>CAWFZZ010000001.1:0-155244 GCA_963820405.1 Bryobacterales bacterium
GGCGAAGACACCGTACTTGCTTTGGATGTGTTCGCGCTGCTTTGCTTCATCGAAGTAGCGGGAGTATTCCAAAAGCTGCGCAGCGTGCCTCCATTACCGCCTGAGATAGGCGCTCCCGTCTCGGCTGTTGAACGTACACCTGTGCCGATGGGAGCTTGAGCTCCAACAGGTCGCTTGTTCGATGCGGGTCAAGCGGTCTGAGCATAAAGTCCGGCTTAAGAGTCGGCGCGCCCTCACGGGTCAAATAGATGTCGGCCCGCGCTTCCACATGCTCATCTGACGTTATAAAGGAGGGATTGTTCTCAAAGAACGTCTGAAAATCATGCTCTTTGGCCGTTTTGGAATTGAGGAGTTCCTGCAATTCATCGATCGCATGTTCGAGGGCCTTGGTCTCGGAAGAAACCGTGAATACCAAATCATGAAGGTGACTTTCCGAATCCAGGTAACGATAGCTGCCATCCGGCCGCAGAGCGATCAGACGGAAACGGCCCTCCAAAAAAGTCAGTCCGACATATTCATCATTCGCTGTCAGCAACTCCTCGCCATCGTCATTTTCCCCGAGAATCCGCTTGCGCAACCGCTCTGCCACCTCTCGGTCAAGCGAGGAGCTATGTGTCTTCTTTTCCGTAACACCAATTTCCGGGAGAAGGTCAATCAGGGTGTGAGAAGGAACCTCCATCTGTCTTGCAAGTTCGTTAACCCTAATTTTCCCGGTGATGGGGGCAATCGGACGAGCTTCATCGAGAGACTTGCGAGCCTTGAGCCGTTTATACAGTTCACCAATGTGATGTGGGAAACGAGGCAGCAAGAACTGATAGATGGCTTCGAGCTCTGGTCCGCGCTTATTCTCTTGAAGAGACGCAATCGCGTGGAATGCCTGCTGTACTTCTTGCCTTACAAGTGCTTTTGGAGTCGAGAGTTTCCGGCCTATCTCTCTATAGCTATCGCCGTTTCGCAGTAATGCATAGATGTGGCTCCAGTTGGCGGGCAGCATTCAGGATGACTTTACTGGCAGTTTCCCCCAGTATAGATGTTATTCTTGCAGGTGCATCGTGCTTGCCCCCAATTGCGGGAGCGCGGGGAAGTTCGAGGCCCGATGGCCTCAGAGTGTAGGAACGGACAGAATCTCAACCACCCTAAAATCGTCGTCATCGGGTTTCCGGGTGAGGACGACCTTCGCCTTGACTCGCGCCGTTCCCGAGAAACGTTCGAGGTGCTCCTTGGGAACGCGAGCCATGTAGGCTTGCAGCTCATCCCAGCCCTTCATGATCGTCGGAGGAATCATGGCAATGCTCATCATGCGCCGGGGGCTCATGTTCGGGGGATAAGTGGGCAGGTGCGCGAGATCCACGGCCAAGTTCTGACAGGTGGAGACATTCTTCGTCGTAGTGCGGATGCAGAAATCCATCGAGGCGCATTGGTCATGCGTTTTCCCGAGGCAGTATTTTACGAGAGGCTCCGGTATCCAGACCAGCTGTACTGCGCCGGGCGTGATTTTCCCTTTCGGAGGCTGGACGAAGAGGGACTGCTCAAGTTCGACACCGTTTTCGGCCTGAGCCGCGGCGACCATGCAGAGAATGGCGGCAGCAAAGCGCCAATGAAGAGCCCTCATGGAGTGTTCATCGACAAACTCGTGGCGGTCCATTAACTAAATGGGGACACCGTTTTATCGCTACCCTGCTATTGATGCCCCCGCCCCTCTTCTCGCCCGGCCCAGCTGCCGATCCTGCCTACCTGAATCTTCGAGCAGGTGAAGCAGAATGGCTGGTAGCCGCTAGGACACGCGTCGAGGCCTTGTGGGAGCGGTTTTACGTCTTCGCCGATACAAACTTCCTCACGGAAATACGCACAGACTTTCAGGCGCGCTTCTGGGAGATGTACCTCACGTGTACGCTGCTGGAACATCAGGGCCGAGGGTATCGCGTCTCATGCCCGAAGCCCGGACCCGATATCCTTCTGGAGCTCCAAGCTTCGCGCGTTTGGATAGAGGCGGTCACGGCAACCAACGGTACGCCTGGCCTTCCCGACACGTTGCGGCCGAATCCTCAGGGAACGACGATTATCCCCGAAGAGAAAATCGTTCTGCGGTACACGAACGCGATTCAGGAAAAGTACGGCAAATACCTGGAGTACATAAGGCGCGGTCGCGTTGGAACGAATGACGCGTACGTAATTGCCATCAATGCATCAAACCTGCTGTTCAAATGGACTCAGGTAGACGACGATGCACCGCGTTTTGTGAAGGCCGTCTACCCGCTGGGTCACTATCAACTACTTCTCGACAAGATTACGGGAAACATCGTAGGGCGTCAAAACGAGATGCGATTTGAAATTACGAAGGCAAGCGGAAAGAACGTGCCGGTTTATGCATTCATGGACCGACGCTGGCACGGCATAAGCGCAGTTCTTTGCTCGTTTGCAAACCCGACCTATACGGGCCCCCTCGGATTGGATTTTGAGCTTGCCTACAACCCAGTTGCGAGTTCTCCGCTCCCCGCGGAGCTAATCACCGCCAAACGCGTTTGGACGGCAGAGCTCAATGAAGACGGTGGAAATCTGACGGGCCGCACTTTGGCCACTTAACGCGGACGTATCAGTTTTCCTAGCACTTTACCGTTGCGCGAGAGCCCGGATGATGCCAAAAAAGGCGGGAACGGCACCGCACTGCGATGCGATGTCGCGCCCTACCACCAAACAAGTGAGCGGACCTGTTTTGATGGCTGCCCCCGATATATCCGTTGAGCGCGATTCGATCAACTGCGACGCACGCGTCTCTGCTATCTTGATCCGGGATTGTCAAGCCATTCTGGCGCCTTTGGAGGTCACGTGGGGCGAGGCTGCTGATTCGCGCATGCTACGATTTTCTCGTGACGACGGAGCAAATTCTTGCTCTTTTGATTGCAGAAAGAGACAAGCTGAATCGAGCCATCGAAGTTGTTCAGGGTCCCACGACGGCAGCGGTGCTGCGTAGCTTCGTGGCCCTCTGCGAACCGATAAATGTAGACCCCTTCGCCTGGTTCCACGATGTCCACACTTGCGCATCGCGGAGCATCCTATCACTAGGCTCGAAGAATTACACCTGCACCAGTGGGCGCATGCTCGCGCCTAAATAGAATCGACTATGGGCGATCTGCGCTTTTCGTTGCGTTCGCTTCGTAAGAATCCAACGCTCGCCGCGACAGCGATCGTCACTCTCGCCCTTGGAAGCGGTGCGAACACGGCGATATTCAGCGTCGTGAAGGCTGTTTTGTTGAACTCGCTGCCTTATCGTGATCCGTCGCGCGTGGTCGCGATCGCGGAAACGGCCCCCGATATGCCGGACAACCAACTCTCGGACGCATTCACCGCGGAAGACTGGCGCACGCGCAGCCGCTCCTTGGCCAGCATGGGAATGTACGGAGATGCTTCCGGAGTGCTGGTCGAGAATGGCCAAGGAGAAATCATTCGCGGCCTACGTGTGACATCCGGCTTCTTCGGAACGCTCGGCGTGACCATGCAACTCGGGCGCGATTTTCTGCCGGAAGAAGACCAGCCGGATCGGAAGTTTACCGTCGTGATTTTGAGCCACGGCCTCTGGATGCGCCGTTTCGGTGGTGATCCGCACATCATCGGCCGCACGCTCGACCTCACCAACCTGCACTACCGGGTTGTGGGCGTGCTGCCGCGAAATTTTGCACCCTTGCTGCACGGAACCACGGAACTGTTGCCGGAGATTTACATGCCGGCGGGGATCGACTATTCGGTCGTCTGTCGTAAGTGCCTAGGGCCTCGGGTCATTGCCCGGATCAAAGCCGGCGTGACACTTGGCCAGGCGAGAGCTGAGTTGAACACGATCATGCGTGAGATTGTGCGCGAGCACGCCGCCGATTATAGTCGTGAAACAGGTGTCAGTGTCACCCCCATGCGCGATTTCCTTCTGGGAAGGGTCAGTCTCGCGCTGTGGGCGGTACTCGGATCTGCCGGTTTCGTGCTCCTCATCGCTTGCCTCAACGTAGCCAATTTGCTCTTGGCACGAGCCACATCACGCGCCCGGGAGATTGCCACGCGGACCGCGCTCGGTGCCGGACGTTGGGACCTGATGCGCCAACTGCTCATCGAGAGCATGATTTTGGCTGGCGCCGGCGGTCTAAGTGGAATGCTACTGGCGCTAGCGGGATCGCGAGCGTTGGCCTCCTTGCTGCCGGCTGGTATTCCACGCGTGAACGACGTTGCCATTGACGGCGTCGTGATGGCGTTTAATCTTGGCGCGACCTTCCTGACAGCCTTACTGTGCGGACTGGCCCCTGATTGGCGCGCCACGCGAGTGGACCTCAATGAAGCATTAAAGGCATCCGGCAAAGCAACTGGCAACCGCTCGCGCTTCAACCTGCGTAGCCTCCTGATCACCGCGGAACTGGCACTCTCATTCGTCTTGATTGCAGGAGCGGGGTTGATGGCGAAGAGTTACTTGCGGCTCACAGAAGTCAGCCTGGGATTCGATCCGCGCCATATCCTGACGCTCAGCAGCAGCATTTGGGGCCGCCGCTATGATTCGGATGCCGCGATGCTCAACTACTACGAACAAGCGCTCAATCGACTCCACGCTATTCCCGGTGTGGAAGGAGCAGCCTGGACCAGCAGACTGCCGCTCGATTCCGCCGATCTCCAGCGTCTGCGCATCGAGGGCCATCACGCGCCGAGCGAAGCCGAGGCGCCCCTCGCGGAGACATACTCCGTCTCGGCGGATTACTTCCAAGTCATGAAGATTGCTTTGATGCGTGGCCGGTGGTTTACAACCCACGATCGTTTTGATACGCCTAGAGTGGCGGTGATAAGTGAAAACTGTGCACGTACACAATTTCCAAGCGAAGACCCGATCGGGAAACGGATTCGATTAGCAGGAAGCGACTCCACTAATCCATGGGCCACGATCGTCGGCGTGGTGGGCGATATTCGTCAATATGGACTCGATCGCGCACCAAATATGGAAGTATACATGGCGCAATCGCAAGACGTGATTATAGGCTACTACCGACTAGTGGCGCGCACGGCGGGAGCGCCGCTTGGCAGAGAACAACAAATTCGGGCCGCGTTGGTCTCCGTCGACAGTCTGATGCCGGTTTATCACGTCAAGGCGCTGGACGATTATCTGGCTGGCACGCTTGCTCCGCGTATGGTCACTCTCGCGTTACTCGGGTTGTTCAGCGCCCTGGCACTGATGCTGGCCGCTGTCGGGGTCTACGGTGTGATCTCGCACGTCGCAACGCAACGGACGCGCGAGGTCGGTATTCGCATGGCGTTGGGCGCGGAACGCCGTGATGTATTGATTTTGGTGTTACGCCAAGGATTGGCATCGGCGGGCATTGGGCTCGTCGTAGGATTTCTGCTGTCCAGGGTGACACTGAGACTTCTGCAAAGTTTGTTGTTTGAAGTCCGTCCCGACGATTGGGCGAGTTCGGCGGCGGCCATGGCCGTCCTCGCGTCAGTGGCGTTGGCCGCGACGTACTTACCCGCTCATCGCTCCGCCAGCCTCGATCCCATGATCGCGCTTCGGGAAGAGTAGCAGCTAGGGCGATCAGGATCTTCGAGTATCTTTTGCGGATGCGAGTCGCAAACTGCTCAAGTGCGGTGGATGGATTCGGCCGAATGTCCTCTGCTTCTCCTTGCGCCGTCGAACGGTGCATACTCGCGAATGACGCGCAGACGCGCATACCCGGAGTCTACATCCAAAATCGACCGAGCGAAAGCGCTGAAGGCACCTATACCTTATTCTTGTGTCCCCATTGGGCTTTGTGCGTAGCGTGAAAACGCATGATGCGCCCGAAGATATCTGCACGCTCCTTGCGAAACGCCTCAAGGTCTACTTCGATGTCAGAAAAGATAATGTCGGCAGCCGTTAGTATCGCAAGGTGCGTCTGACAGAGAGTCAGCAGGTGTATCGGCAATTCGCGAGGTAAGTTTTCGCGTGCAATATCCTGATAGGAAAATCCCACCTCACTCGTTGGCGTTTCTTTGCTTATGTGCCTAAGGAATGTCAGACCGCTGGTATGTGACAGGCGGGAGGCGGTGTCGTAGAAATCAGACAGGACTTGCATCGAAGGAACATCCTTCGGAAACAATGCGGCTGGAGAGAAGGCCTTGCGAGTCTTCTTGCGGGCATTTTCGCTTCCATCGTCGTCGATGAATACCTTATAAGCGTCGGCATCGATTTGTATCAATCGGGCGATACCAGCACCCTCGACGGCTGAACGCGACTCGCGGTACATCTGCGCTGAATAGAGGCGAAAAAGAGATGTGGTGCCCAAGGCCAGATGTTTTCGACATAAGACAAAGAGTGCACCAGCGGCACGAGCTTCCGCGCTGATCAGGTGCCGGCCAATAACGGTCTGATGCTGGACGTAGAGTTTTTCGACATCATCTGGAAGAAGAGCCATGGCACCAAGACCGTTCGAAATGTTGTCGAAGTTGGCTTTATCGAGCTGGTTTACTGCAGCTATGGCGGAATTCTTGTCCAACATCGCTAGGCTTGGCGCGATATCGCGACGAGCTTCGGTTTGTCGTCGAAGGCTTCCTTGAGAATGGCGGTCAACCGATTCTGACGCGAAGGGAGCCACGAACTGTAATGCTTGAGTACGACTGTTGGAGTGTCGCCGAGAAGTTGGGCAACGTCTTCGACGCCTACGCCTCGTTCCAGAAGAATGCGCGCAAAACTGTGCCGAAAAAGATGCGGAGTGGGTTTTAGATTTTTCCATGGTCCGGCCAGCTTAAAGACCTCTCTGAGCCGTTTATCTCTCCAGATTTGAGTCATCTGTTTCATGTTGAGGGCTGTTCCGGCTCGGAAGATCAACGGGCCATGGATTTTCTGGCGCTTACGCAGTCGATCGGCAAGCCAGTCGGGCACCCGAATTATAGACATTGTTCCCATTTTTCTGCGCGCGGAGCAGAATCGTATTGCCCCTAAGGCGTTCCTCGGCATTGAATAAAACGACGTCGCTGATGCGAAATCCCGTATGCAGCGATAGATTAATGAAGTCACGCAAGTCTTCGCCGTCCCAATCGCGCCTCGGCGTCCGCTTGATCCTATCGCAGGCTGCTAGTAGACGCTGGATGTCATCATCGGTGAACGGGGTCTTCGGATTTGGAACTGATGATCCCTCGGGTGCCTGAAGGTCTTCGACAATATTCTCGGTTAGCCATTTGCGCTTGATACAAAACTGGACGAACGCCTTGAGCCTTTCGAGCTTTTTGGCTCTTGCGCGGATGCCGTCTTTCCAGGTGCCGTAAAATTCGTCCATACCAGTGACTGTGAGCTGATCGACGTGGACGTATCCTATATCGGTAGCCCAGGCTTTGAGCTGGTTGGCGAACGTTCTGTATTTGGCTATGGTGTTGGGACGAATGCCCCGGTTGACGCATTTCGCTAGGAAGGCTTCCGTGGCATGAGTGATAGTGATATGGTCCGGTTTAGTCTCGCTCGTCGAGGCCGCTTGGGGCGTAGGGTCAACCTTGTCCCACGTCCCGTTGGCTTCCCATTGAGCAGCAACGGTGCGGGCCGCGGTCCATTCAGTGCATGCGGTGTAGCGCCGCTTGAAGGAGCGGCCGAGAGATCCCGAGGCGAATATGAAACATCCGCAACGTTTCGCCCCCTTCTTTCGCTCGTCGAATTCCGAGGTTCTGAGATCGACGGGAAGGCCGGCTTCACAGCCCTTCTGATGCCTACGATAAAGATTGAGCGGCATACTTCATTGTACCGCATGATTGCCCTGTTAGACCCTGTGACTCCTACCGGTCTTGACGTAATATTATGATAGCATTGGACTAATAACTGGCGGAAGCTAGTGGGAGTCGAACCCACCCGCGACACAAAGTGCCGCACAACTGGTTTTGAAGACCAGGCCTAGCACCGGCCAAGACTAGCTTCCAGCCGTGATTCTAACATCCATCCCGCTAATGAGACCCGCTTTGACTTCGCACCGGTGCCTCAGGCTCCCCAGCCACAGCCGACGGCATCGCTCCCTTGAGCACGTCGTTCGCAAAGAAGAATTTGCCGTCGCTCGGCACCATCATGATCTGCACCTTGTCCGACAGCTTCTCGGCGATGATCTTCTGGATCAGCAGCGGATTCTCTTTCAGCGCCACTCCTTCCAGGTGCATTTTGTCGGCGTCGGCCTTCGACAGCAGTTGCACGCGGTCCAGATCGGCCTCGTTCATCAGCTTGCGCCGCTCCAGCTCCGCCTTGCCATCGATCACCTTCGCCTGCGCCTGCGCTTCAGCCTGCTGCACGGTTGCTTCCTTGCGCGCCGCCGATTCCAGGCGAGTCTGCTCAATCTGCTTTTGCTTGAGCGGAAGCGTGTACTGCATGGCATCGGATTGCGCCTTGGCCTGCAGCACCGTCACTTGAGCCTGTGCCTCCGCCGCCTTCACGTCACGAGCCTCCTGCGCTTCCGCCTCCAACTCGGCCTCCCGAACTTCCTTCTGTTTGACATCCAATTCCACGCCCAGCTTCTCGTTTTCCTGCTCTTTGAGCAGCACGCCTTCCAGCCCCTTGGCGTATTCGGCCGGCAACTGGATGTCTCGCAGCATCACTTCTTTCACCATCACCGCATCGGGGGCCAGCTTTTGAACGATTGCGCTGGCGGCTTCGCGACGGATTTCTTCGCGCTTGGTGGCGAACAATTCACGGACCAGGTAGCGCGGCGTCAGATCGCGAAACGCAGTGGCAACCACCGGCGGCACCAACTCCTTTTCCACCGGCTGCGGCAAATTGGCGTGAACATAAGCCAACCGATGCGGATCCAGGCGAAATCGCACCGTCACAGCCAGCCCCAGCTCCAGGCCTTCTTTGGTTTGGACTTTCAGCCACTCGCCTTTCTTTGAATCCGGCAGCACCGTAGTCTCATAAATCTGATCGCGCAGGTCGTAGGTTTCCACCGACTGGACCAGCGGGATCACCAGATGCAGGCCCGGATAAAGCGTTTCCGGAAGCGTTCCCGATATTTGACTGACCCGGACTCCCGCCATCCCGGCGGGAATCACCGCGATGCTAAAACCCGCCGGCAGCGCGACCAGGCTCAACGCGGCCAATCGCGCCGGCAATCGCCACGCGACGAGCGCAATTTGGATGTCCGGCTGCCGACGCCGGAAAACATTCACGAGGTCCATCACCACCAGGGCTGCCGCTGCGGCCAGCATGGCGAAGCCTATAAATTCGAGCAGATACTTCAGTACGATCATCGTCGTCTCCTCTGCTCACGCCTAGGCAGGTTCGAGGCCGCGCCCGAAAAGGACGAAAAGCGGCGATTTTCCCAATAATTCCGTGTCAGTTTTGAGGCGACGCGTGTTCCGCCGTAGACAGACCCAACTCGGCCGCACGCTGCTGCATCGCTTCAATGCAGAACGCGATGTGCTCGTCCAGATCCACATTCAAACCCGCCGCGCCGTTGGTGATATCGTCCCGGCTCACGGACCGCGCGAACGCTTTGTCCTTCAGCTTTTTTCGCACCGACTTCACGTCCACTTCCTGGATGCTCCGCCCCGGCTTGACGTAGGAGCAAGCCGTAAGGAACCCCGCCAGTTCATCGCAGGCGAACAGCGTCTTCTCGAGCAGCGTCTCGCGCGGCACTCCGCTGAAATCGGCATGCGATAAAATCGCCCGGCGGATCTCGGCATCCACGCCGCGCTCGGCCAGGATCGGCTCACCTTTCATCGGATGATCGGGCAGCGTGGGATGGATCTCCCAGTCGAAATCATGCAGCAGCGCCGTCACCGACCACTTGCTCTCGTCGTCGCCGAACTTCCGCGCGTAGGCCGCCACGCAGGTCTCCACCGCGAGCGCATGCCGCCGCAGACCATCCGTTTTGGTGAACTCGCACAGCAGATCCCAGGCTTCTTCCCGAGTCACTTATATTCAAGCTCCATAACGACCATGTTAACGGAGCCGCATGATATATTGAAAACGTATCGCGGTTCGGGCCTGTGGCGCAGTTGGGAGCGCGCTTCCATGGCATGGAAGAGGTCGTGAGTTCGAATCTCACCAGGTCCACCAATCCCTCAAAAATCGAAAAGTCAATTGCCGACAGCGATGTACAGCGTCTGCGTACCGCTGGTGCCGTTCAAGCTGAACGTCAATGGAGCGGCGCCGCTCGCGGACGCCGGCACCACCACGTTAAATTGGTAAAGGCCAATGTTGTTCGGAGTCAATCCGTCGTAATTCACCGTCGCTGGCAGTCCGCCGATCGATATCTGAAAACTGGCTGCTAGCTTGTTTTGTTGCTGCACCGTTTGTCCCGCCGGAATCGCCGGCGTCACCGGCCCAAAACCGACGCCGTAGAGAACGATTGTATCGCCCGGGTTGGCTGGATGCGACGTAACGCCGGAGATAGCCCCCTCGGGCAACACAAAACTGCCATCGGGAAACAAAGCCGCCGCATATTGGACGCCCCCGATTTTGAAGTTAGCGGGCGCCAGCAGTCCCGGCTCCAAAGCATTTACCGTGACATCCACGGATTTGCTGGCGCCGCCGGCCGTGGTCACCACCACCGGCTGAGTGCCCGTCGCGACGCTCGATGGAACCTGCGCGTTCACCTGTTCCGGGCTGATGAAATCGACAAAAGCAGCCTGGCCGCCAATCGTAACGGACGTCCCATCGAGCGAAGTTGGCGCGTTGATTCCGTTGAAATCCGCGCTGCCCCAGGACCGGGTGTCCGAGCCGAGATTGGAACCATAGATTTCGATCCACGAGCCGGGCGCAACTGATGTGAATTGTCCGAAACTGCTCGCCGTCACCACGCCACCGGATGTAATTGCGGGCGCGGCCGGTGCGGGCACGGCCACCTTGCGCACCTGGCCCTGCGTTTCCGAAATGTAGAGATTGCCGGCGGCGTCGAGCAACAGGCCCAGCGGATTTCCGAGATAAGCGCTGGTGGCCGGTCCGCCGTCGCCGAGGGGCGTGGACACGGGTCCGAAAACACCCGCGTAGGTGCTGATGATTCCGGCTGTGTCGATCTTGCGCACCTTCAGGTTCTGGTTGTCGGCGATGTAGATGTCGCCGGCCTGGTCGACGACTAAATCGAGGGGGCCGAAAAGCAAAGCGGCAGTCGCCAAGCCGCCATCGCCAGAGGAGCCGAAGTTGGTTCCGTTCCCGGTGCTGCCCGCAATGGTGCTAATGGTGCCGCTGGTGTTCACCTTGCGGACGCGATTGCCTTCTGCGATGTACAGGTTGCCGGGGCTATCGAACTTCACGCCGACCGGGCCGTCCAAACCCGTGCTCGTCGCCGCGACGCCATCGCTTTCCCACAGGGGATCTCCGTTGCCGGCCACGGTGGTGATTATCCCCGAGGATTTGTCGACTTTGCGCACCCGGTTGCTCAGGTTATCCGCGATGTAGAGGTTTTCCTCGGCATCGAGCGCGATGCCGGATTGGTAGAACAGCGACCCCTTAGTGGCTGGGCCCTTGTCGCCCGCATAACCGCAGGTCCCACCAGCTATAGTTGTGATGATGCCGGTGGCCGCCGTCACCAGGCGGATCGCGCAATTGTGCGTGTCACTGATGTAGATGTTTCCTTGCGAATCGACGGCCAACCCGGAAAGTCCCGGAGAGCCACCCTGAAGGCTCAACTGCGCGCTGGTGGCCGGACCGCCATCGCCGCTGTAACCGTAGGTGGTTCCCGCCACCGTGGTGATGTTGCCGCTCTTGTCCACCTTGCGGACCTTCACGCCGTCGACGAGATAAAGATTGCCCTGCTTGTCGAAGGCGATCCCCGACGGCATGACGCATTCGATTACGGCCGGAACCCCGTCGGCATGCGAACACGGACCGTTGGTGTCATCGCCCACGACCGTGGTGATGGTCTGTCCGAAAGCAGTCCCGGCCGCCATTACGATGCCGGCTAATAATCCGATAATGCGGAGTCGCATCAGTCTTCCCCCTCCGGCCCGTGCCCGGCTAAACAGTTAATGATAATACCTGCGATTTACTTTCAGATAAGACGAAAGCGGGGCGCTTCCGCTTTTGGTCATAGCCCAAACCATGTGCCTTGTTTATAGGAACTCGTGGACAGAGTGCAGATTCAGTAAGATTGTTGAGGCCCCATGCCCACCATCCGACACATCCTCTTCCCGCTCGATTTCTCGTCCGCTGGAATGGCCACCATCCCCTACGTTGGCGCGCTCGCAAACCAGTTTCACGCCCGGGTGACAGTGTTGAGCGTAGTGCCTCCCGCCTGGGTTACGCCGCCGGGGCTGATTCCGCCTACTGTGGCAGCGGACCCGGTGGCGCTCCAGAACGCGGTGCAATCGCACTTGGACCAGCTTCCGATGGAAGGCCTGGAATCGCCACCCGCGCGCATAACTGCCGTGGGAGATCCAGCGCTGAAGATCGCCGAATTCACGCGCGATAACGCGGTGGACCTGGTGATGCTGCCCACGCACGGACACGGCCTGTTTCGCGAACTGCTACTGGGTTCGGTGTGTTCCAAGGTATTGCACGACGTTCACGGCCCGGTATGGACCGCCGCGCACGCAGAAAACCAGCAGGCCACCCAGGCTCCTCGCAAGATTCTGTGCGCATTGGACGGGAGTGAAAAGGCCCTGCCGCTGGCGCATTGGGCCGCTGACTTCAGCCAACAGATGGGCGCCAGCCTGCAGTTTCTGCATGTAGTGCGAAACATCAGCGATTGGCTGTCGCTAGAAAGCGAGCAAGCGCTGCGGGAGGAGCTACTGGCAGAGTCGCGGAACCGCATCGAGACGAACTTGAAATCCGGCGGATTGGACTCCGAACTGCGTATTGCCGTCGGCGAGATTGTGGCCACCCTCACCGAAGAAGCGCGGCTGGAAGGCGCGGATCTAATGGTGGTGGGGCGCGGCGCGATGCATGAGACGCTGGGCCGTTTGCGCACCCACGTTCACGGGATTATCCAACGGTCGCCATGTCCGGTGCTGAGTGTCTAGGTCGTTCCACTTTGAATGTTCTCATCCTAGCTGCGAAACCGGCCCGCGCCCGGACCTCCGCCTCCATGTTCCGCCACCTGGGAGCGCTGGGGCTTTTCTTTCTCGCGATTCTGGATAGCACTCCACTGCCGACATTTGGCGGTCCGGACATTCTGATCGCAATTCTGGCCGGCAGTCACCGCAATCCGTGGTACGAATATGCAGCGGTGACTACAGCGGGCTCCGTGATTGGCGCCTATCTCACCTTCCGAATCGCGCGCAAAGCCGGTTCCGCTTATCTGAGCACCAAATTTGGACAAGGCAAAGTGCCGGGGTTCCTGAAGCTGTTTCAGAAATGGGGCACCGGGACTCTGGTTGCCACCACGGCCATTCCTTTCCCCTTCCCGACCGCCATGGTGTTCGCCGCAGCGGGCGCTTCCGACTACCGCATGGGTAAGTATCTCCCAATTGTCACCGTGTGCCGGGCTGCCCGATATTCAGCCATCGCGATCGTTGCGGATCTCTACGGACGCCACTTCATCCGCGTGCTTCGCCATCCGGTGCAATATTGGGGCTGGCTACTGCTGTTCGCTGCCGTGACCGTGAGTTTGATCGGCGGCGGACTTCTAATCAATCGACGATTAGAGGCTGCAGGGCAGCCGGCAGGTCAGTAGTTCGTCCCCAAAGCTGCTTGCTCGCCAGCGCGGCCCCGGCCGACAAGGCGCGTAGCTTTGCCCAGGCCAACTGCGGATGAATGCGGCCGCCGAGACCGCAATCGGTGCCGGCGATCACGTTCTCCCGGCCAACGGCCTGGGCATACTGAATGATCCGGTCGGCGACCACCTCAGGATGCTCCAGCACATTCGTCTTGTGGGTCACCACTCCCGGGATCACCGCTTTGCCCGCCGGGAGCTTCGCGTCTCTCCACACCTTCCATTCGTGTTCGTGCTGCGGGTTCGCCGCCTCAACGGAGTACTGGCTGGCCTTCACCTTCAGCATCAAATCGATCACATCGCGCAAAGGCAGGTCGCTGCTATGCGGACCTTTCCAACTGCCCCAGCAGATGTGATATCGGACCTTGTCTTCCGGTATTCCGGCCAGGGCATGATTCACCAATTCCACGTGCGACTCGGCCCATTTTCGGAAAGCAGCCATGTCTCCACTCATCGAGTATCGCCATTCGTACACGTTGACGATGATGGGATCGTCCAGTTGCACGTTGATCCCGGCATCGGTGATCGCTTTGTACTCCTCCCGCATGGCCTCCGCCACGGCGGCTGCTTGGTCGTCCGGATTCTTGTAGTATTCGCCGGGCAGCATCGACACGCCAGTCACCGCCGCGGTCAGGAAAGCGTCTTCCGCAGGGCTGTCTCTCAGAGCCGCCTTCAGGTTCTGAATATCGCGTTGAACCAGCTTCTGTCCGGTGTATTGGATCGGCCCCACGTTCGTCGGGTAGCGGCGCAGACGAGCTGACGCGGGAATTCCGGTTTCACCGCTTTGGTAGAACTCAGCAAAATCCACACGGTCTTTACTGCCTCCCAGGATGGTCGTTAAGGTATTAAACTCCGGAGGCAGATCCCGCACTTCGAAGCCGCTCAGGCGCTGGTAAATGTAAGTTGCCCACGCCCCATAGTCAACTTCCTCCGACACCGGCTTTCCAAATTCGCCGTCGTTGACGACATCTATTCCAGCTTCCGTCTGCTTCCGCACCACTTCGGCGACGGAACTCGTTAGCCTGGATTCCAGTTTTTCGGGTGGCGCCTGCTCGCGGTACATCTCGATGAGATCCAGCGGCCGTGACAGGCTGCCCACGTGACTCGTCAGTATCCGATTGGTGCTCTTCTTCATCAGCTGCTTTATATCACATGCCGCCAGCCCTCAAAACCCGTAGCCTACTTGCATGCAAGTGTTATAAACTAGCGGTTCGCCATGAAGCTGCCCTACATTTTGATCCCCACTGTGCTTGTAGTATTCGCGCTGGCGGCCCACGCTCAAAGTCCGACGTTCACAGCGGCTCAAGCCACCGAAGGCCAATCTGCCTATGCGCAGAACTGCGCCGGATGCCATGGCGCGAATCTGGACGACGGCGAGTTCGCGCCGCCTATCAAGGGAACCGGCTTCACGGCGCAATGGGCCGGCAAGGGCGTCGACGAGCTTTTCACTTACGTTAAGACCAAAATGCCGCCGAGCAACGCCGGCGGGCTGGGCGATGCGACTTATCTTCAAATCACGGCTTTCATTCTTCAATCGAACAGTGTCCCCCTGGACGCGAAGACTTTTCCAGGCGACGCCAGCGCCAGGCCCAGGGCGGCAGCCAATGCCGGACCGGGCGGCGGCTTGTCGCCCTTCGCCAGCGTGATTCCCGCGCCGCCTAAGCCGAATCTGCTCGACAAACTCACGCCGGTCACTGACGCGGAATTGCAAAATCCTCCAGCCGGCGATTGGCTTATGTGGCGTCGCACTTATGACGACCAGGGATTCAGTCCGCTCAAACAGATCAACAAGTCCAACGTCGGCCAGTTGCGATCCGCCTGGAGCTGGTCGCTCTCGCCGGGCGCCAATGAAGCCACGCCGCTGGTTCACGAGGGCGTAATTTTCGTGCACAGCTCCGGCGACCACGTGCAAGCTCTGGACGCCGTCACAGGCGACCTGCTCTGGCAATATTCGCGCGAACTGCCGAAGCCGAAAGTCGGTTTCCTCAATCTGGTGAAGCGCAACATGGCGATATACGGCAATCATATCTTCTTCGATACGTCCGACCTGCATGTGGTGGCGCTCGATATGAAGACAGGCGAAGTGGCCTGGGACCACGAAATCCTGGATCGCGAGAAAAATCCGCGCGAGCAGATGACCGGCGGTCCGCTCGTGGCAAAGGGTAAGGTGATGGTTGGCACTGTCGGACAGGGTCCGGGCGGCAACATGATCGTCGCTCTGGACGCGGCCACCGGCCAGGAAGCCTGGCGCTTCTACACCATCGCGCATCCGGGTCAGCCCGGCGGCAACAGCTGGAACGACCTGCCGCTCGACAAGCGCAGCGGCGCGTCCGTTTGGACCGCGGGCAGCTATGATCCCGCGCTGAACCTGGTCTTCTTCGGAGCCGCGCAAACTTATGACACCGGCCCGCTGGTGCATCCGTCGAAGGAGCCCGGCATTAACAACGACGCGCTTTATACCGACACCACGCTGGCCTTCGATCCTGATACCGGCAAGCTGGTCTGGCATTTTCAGCACATGCCCAACGATCAGTGGGATCTCGACTGGGCCTTCGAGCGTCAGTTGGTCAATCTCCCCGTCAAGGGCGAGACTAAGCAAGTGGTGGTCACCGCCGGCAAGGAAGCCATCTACGATGTCCTGGATGCAGCCACCGGCAAATATGATTTCTCGATGGATCTGGGCATACAGAACGTAGTAACCGCCATCGATCCCGTTACCGGCGCTAAAACAATCAACCACGCAGTTGTTATTGGAGATGGCGAGACGAAAACCGTATGCCCGCACGCGGGCGGCGCCAAGAGCTGGATTCCCGGGGCGCTCAATCCCGAAACAAAAATCCTGTATGTGCCCTTGGTCGAATCCTGCATGGACCTGATTCCAGTGGCTGCCGGTGAGCGCGGCTTCCTTTCTTCGGGCGTGCGCGTCACCATCCGGCCGCGACTGGATAGCGACGGCAAGTTCGGCCGCTTTGAAGCCATCAATCTGGAGACCCGCAAAGTAGTCTGGACCGATCGCCAGCGTGCGCCGCAAACCACCGGCGCGCTCGCTACCGCCGGGGGCATTGTCTTCGACGGCTCGCTCGATCGCTATATTCGCGCTTACGACGAATCGAACGGCAAGGTGCTTTGGGAAACGCGGCTGAACGACGTGCCGAGCTCCTGCCCCATCACCTATAGCGTCAACGGGAAGCAGTACGTTGCGGTGGTGGTGGGCAATGGCGGCGCGCACGCCATCACGTGGCCGCCGCTGGTGCCCGAAATCAAAAATCCGCCCGGCGGGGGCGCAGAGCTTTGGGTGTTTGAACTACCGGGCAAATGATCGTCAGCGCTTGGTGACTTCCACCACGCCGCGGTCTCCGTCCACTTTCACCCAATCGCCGGTCTCAATCACGTTCAGCGGATCCTGATCCAGCTCCGTCACCACCGGCACCCGCGTCACTACGGCGCCCAGGGCAATCTTGGTCGTCATTCGATTGAAGATCATCGCCAGCGGCGCCGATTTCGTCAGCCGCGTCATGTGAAACGCGTTCGACCAGCCCGACGATCCCTTCGCGCCGGGGAACACCAGCACCTTGTCCTTGAAGCTCTGCCCGTACAGTTCGTGTCTGGTCTCGATCACGGTTCCCGTCATCAGATCGATGCCACCCCATCCGGAAATCGTCTCGCGCGTGACCAGCGCTTCACCCTCCGCGCAACCACCGACGATGCCGCGCCCGTGGAGGACGATCATCGCAGTTCTCCGGTCCAGTGCCCCGTTAGCGCCGCGCGGATGCAGTCTTCGGTGCTGCCGAACCACGCTTCGACGCCTACCATGGCCGGCAAATAGTGAGTCTGCTTGGCCGAATCGAGCGCCACGACTTTGGTTCCCTTGGGCACCGCGCGTGCGATGGCTGAGCAGGTGTCGGTCATCACCAGCCCGCCTGCGTCCTCGATCTGCCTGGTAAATCCGCTCATATCCGCCACGGTCTTCACCGCGCGCGACGTGAACATCCACAAATGCGTCTTGATCTTCTTTCCGTCCAGCAAACGCGCGACATCGCGAAATTGCTCGATGGATGCATGCGGGCAGCCCAGCATCACATAATCGATATTTGAATCGCCGCCATTCGCGTTCAGCGCTTCATACACGCGACGGCGTTCCTGGGCGCCGTATTTGATGGTAGCCACGGGCTTACGACCGCCGAGCGCGAGTTCTAAGGTGGCAGCCTCGGGCGTCACGCCGACCATGTGATACATCTCCACTCCGCCCGACGATGCCGCGGCGGCGCCGAAATGCTTGTGGCGCAGCGGATCGGCCTGCTGGATCGCGCCCGTCAAAACAGGAATGCTTTCTCCCATCACTTGGCCGATGAAATAGCCGAGCATGCCCCAATCCATCACGCTCTCTGCCGGTGCCTCCACTTGGATGAGATGCGTCGCGTAGCGATATGCATCGCGATGAAGACCCCAATCGGGAGTCTTGCCGGTGAGCATCGCGGCGCTGGTGCTCTCGCGACCCTCGGTATTGGTGCGGGCGCCGATTACCGAATTGCAATACACCACCGCCGACGATTCCATCCACGCGCAGTGCTCGCCCTTGACCGGCAAATTGCCGGCCAAATAGGGCGTGCAGGTCTTCATAATGCGGACGCCGTGCCGCGCCAGTTCCGCTTCGTCCTCGCGCTGGTGTTGTACCGCTGCACTGCTCATACCCAGATCGGACCAATGCCCCAGATCCATGCCGCCCTGTAAATGACAGCAATTCCCCGTGGCCGCCGGCACAGACATCACCTGGCCGGCATCCAGATCGTACAGTGAAAAGACCGCCTCGAAGCTTCCGTCGCCGGTATGCTCTTCGAAATATTTTTGCAGAAACAGCGTCGACGATCCGGGCACGCCCGTGATGTTTTTGGTGTCGACAAAGCGCTCGGCCCCAAGCGCCGTGGCGTAGCGAACCAACAATTCCATCGCCTTTTGTTTTGCGAGGCCGCCCGAGCCATTCAGCATGGCTCTCTCGTCGTCCGCCAGGATCATCACTTCTATTGTGCTACGGGGTGCGACTCTCCGATATGCTTCAGCCGCGCTCTTCGATGTGCTTCAACCGCGCATCGAGCACTTCTTCCACTCGCCGAAGCTCCGCGCGCCACAGGTCACGCATGTCGTCAAAACGGGTGTTGACGGCATCAAAACGCGTGTTGACGGCGTCAAAGCGTACGTCGATTTTGGTATCAACCTTGCCAATTTTAGCGTTGAACTGGGCGATGACAAGCCCAATCAACGTGGCGTTAAACAGCATCGGAATGCCGACCAGAATGTAGAGCTGTTCGTTGGTCACCAAGAGAAGTGCACTCCGCCTGGGACTATTCTCTCACACGGTGCCGGGATCGAATACGAAGCGAATGGGTTCAGCCCCGCTCTTCGATGTGCTTCAATCGCGCATCGAGCACTTCTTCCACGCGCCGCAGTTCCGCGCGCCACAGGTCACGCATGTCGTCAAAGCGCTTGTCGATCCCATCGAAGCGCTTGTCGATCCCGTCGAATCTTGTCTTGAAAAGGGCGATGACAAACCCAATCAAGGTGGCGTTAAAGAGCATCGGAACGCCGACCAGAATATAAAGCTGTTCGTTGGTCACCAAGAGAAGTGCATCCCGCCTGGGACTATTCTCTCATACGGCTTACTCGTCCACATTGGCTGCAAGGCGCTTCCGCAGCGCCTGTACATCGATCTCATGCACACTTCCCTTCCCTGCCAGATCGAGCGCATGCGCGGCCGCCGCGCCCATCGCGATACAAGGACCCATCACCCGCACACTCGACAACGCCGTTGCATCGCCATCGATGCAGCGCCCCGCCGCCACCAGATTATCCACGGCCGGCGGCGTCAAACTCCCCAGCGGGACATAATGCACATGATCGGCGTCGAACGGTTCCCAGACATAGCCTTCCAGGTTGTGATGCTGCTCCAGCGGCCACGCCGTCCGCGCGACGCTGTCGGGGAACTTCACGCCCGACCGGACTTCATCCACCGTAAGATGATGCCGTCCCACGATCCAACGCGTCTGCCGGATGCCAGGCAGGCCATAGGAACGCACACGCGCCGCTCCAAACGCCGCCGGGAATTCCGAGCGCAAGAAACTCATGGTCCGGTCGGCCTGATCCTTGCCTTCGAGACCGGTCTTGGATGCACCAAAGGGGTCCATCGGATTCTCGATGTGGGTCATGTTCACCACCGCGGTGGCGCGCCCCGGAAAACTCATCGCAAATCCATCCCTGCGGATCATTCCGTACTCAGCGCCGCGCTCACGAATGCGCTCCGACATTTCGGCGCGGCTGGGTTTGCGGGCCTCATCGAAGTTCTCGATCACGATCATCTGCGATCCATAAATCACGCCTTCGGCCGGCTCGCGGCATTCCAAGCCCGCTCCCCACACCATCGCCGCGTCGCCGGTGGCATCCACGAATCCGTCTGCCCGCACGATTACATCGCCGTAGCGCGTGGCCAGTTCCAGCGCCGTGATTCTGCGCCCCTCGCGCTGCACGCCCCGCAAAATGGCTCCCACCAGCGGCGTGATGTTCAGCTGGAGCACCTGCCGCTCCACCCAGCGACCCAGCGCGACTTCGTTATACAGCGCGTTCAACGATACGCCGCCCATCACCACATGCAAATCCCCGGTCGCGCTCAAGTCGCGGAGGATGTCGTCGGCGATGCCGTGAGTGAGTTGTTTGTTTTTCGGCGGATTTCCGAACAGCCCCACGATCATCCCGATGATGGAGTTCACCGCTTGGCCGCCCAGCGCCGGCAAGCCATCGATCAGGATCACCCGGCGCCCCAAGCGCGCTGCTTCAATCGCCGCTGAGACGCCCGAAATCCCCGCGCCAACCACGCAAATGTCGGCTGAATGCTCCCTCAACGCCGGCGCACCATGGCGGCGCACCAAGCGTGTCTCGGGGCGAAAAGGCTTTTCGAGCATCCTCTACGAACCGATTTTGAGCACGCTCTTCAGAAACGCGAAACGATCCGCCCACTCATCGATCTGCTTGGTAGTGGGCTTCCCAGCGCCATGCCCGGCGCGCGTCTCAATGCGAATCAAAATCGGCGCCGGCCCTTCCTGCATCTGCTGTAGTGTGGCGGCGTACTTCAAGCTATGACCGGGCATCACACGATCGTCGTGGTCGGAGGTCGTAATCAGAGTGGGAGGATAGGCTGCCTTGTGAATATTGTGCAGCGGCGAATACGCGCGCAGCACTTTGAAATCGTCCGGGTTGGCCGATGAACCGTACTCGCCCACCCACTGCGTCCCAAACCCGAAGTTCTGGAAGCGGAGCATGTCCATTACACCTACCGCCGGCATGGCCGCTCCAAACAGGTCCGGGCGTTGGTTCAGCACCGCTCCAATCAACAGCCCGCCGTTGCTTCCGCCAAAAATGGCCAGCTTGGGTGTCGAGGTATACTTTTTCGCGATCAGCCATTCGGCGGCGGCGATAAAATCGTCAAACACATTCTGCTTCTTGGCGCGCATCCCGGCCTGGTGCCATGCTTCGCCATATTCCGATCCGCCGCGAATATTCGCCACCGCATACACGCCGCCCATTTGCATCCATTCCACAAATGCAGGCCGGAACACCGGGGTCTCCGCGATATCGAACCCGCCATAGGCATACAGCAACGTCGGATTCCGCCCGTCCAGCTTCAGCCCCTTCCTGGAACTCAAGAACATCGGAACGCGGGTGCCGTCTTTGCTGGAATAGAACACCTGCTTCGTCTCGTATTGCGAAAGATCGACGGCAACCTTGCTGTGCCGGATCGCCGTGCTCTTCCCGGTCTCCAAATCCAGCCGGTAAATGGCAGGCGCGATGGTGAAGCTCTCGAACCCGTAGAACATTTCCTTGTCCTGGAGACGCGCACCCGACCATCCGGCCGACCCGATCCCGGGCATCGCAATATCCTGCGCCGACTTGCCATCCAGACTCACGAGCCTGGCTGCCGAATGCGCGTCCTGCATGTACGACAGCAGCAGCTTACCGTCGGCGATCTGCGAGTTATCCAGCGTCTCGGCGCGTTCGGAAACAATTTCCTTCCAATTCGTGCGCTCCGGATGTTCGATGTCCAGCGCGATCACCCGGCCGCGCGGCGCTCCGTCGGTGGTTTGCAAGTAGAGCGTGGACCCGATTACGGCAATCGGGATGTAGGCATAATCGGGAGACGGGATTAGCATCACCGGGCGCGAATTGGCAGCCCGAAGGTCCTGATAGGCGAGCAAATTCTTCCCCGGAACGCCCGGCTCCATGTACAAGAGCAGATACCGGCCGCCCTCCGACACTATGGGAGCGATGGTCCAGTTGGGATGATCCGGCCGCTCGTAAATCAGCTTGTCCGCCGACTGTGGATCGCCCAGCTTGTGGAAATAAACCTTCTCGTCCAGCGCCGCCACGGTCAGCAGTTTTTCCGGCGGCGGCTGCGCGAAGCGCGAATAGAAGAACCCGCTATCGTCGGCCGCCCACGCAGGGCTGGTGCCTTTGGTCCACTGGATCAGGTCCGACGAATCCTGGCCGGTAGCCACATCTCGCACGCGCCACTCCGCCCAATCGGAACCGGCCTGCGCCACTGCGTAGGCAAACAGCTTGCCGTTCCAGCTGACCGACTCGCCATCCAGCGCCGCCGTCCCATCCTTGCGATACGTGTTTGGATCGAGCAGTACGCGGGGCGTGCCGTTGAGCGAATCCGTCACGTACACCACCGACTGGTTTTGCAGGCCCGAATTATGGAAATAGAAATAATGATTGCCGGCTTTTTGGAATCCGCCGAATTTCTCGTAATTCCATAGAACGGTGAGCTGCTTCTTGATGGCTTCGCGCCCGGGCAGCTTGGCCAGATATCCGAAAGTCAGCGCGTTTTCCTGCTCGACAAACTTTTCGGTGGACGGCGCGTCGGCGTTCTCCAGTCCCCGATACGGGTCGGCTATCTTGGTGCCGTGATAATCGTCCACCTGATTGCCCTTGGGAGCAACCGGGTAATTGAGCTTAGTCGCGATGTCCGCGCCCAGCAATAGCGCGACGCCGGCAAGCAGCAGAATTGTTTTCACAACTGGACCTTTCGGCTTTATTGTCGCAAACTCGTCGGGGAAAACGGATCGCCTGAACGGGGCTCAGGATGTGAGGGCGGGCGCTGGAGGCATGTGGAAGAGCACATATTCGATGTGCCGGGACGCATTGAGGTGTTTTTTGTGTTGGGCGATGCGTTCTACAAACTCTTTTGAAAAAACGAAGCCATCATCGGCGGGCTCCCACGGTATCCCTTTGTGTTTGTGGTATTCGAGGAGGGCGGCGGCATCATTGAGGTCGCGGCGCTCGCGCTCGGCGCGCTCGGCCTGGATCTCGCGGAGGGTGTCGAGGCTCTTTCGGAACTGGCGGGACAGGCGATCGCCCTGAATTGTGAGGTTGGCGATGAGCCGATGGGCATCGACTATGTCGAAGGTGATTTCCTCGTCGGGCGGGACGGGGGCGGCGGCGCGGGCGAGCACATCGGCTTCGAGCAGCGGGATGCGATTGAGGCGCCAGGAAGTGTCGACGAGCTCCTGGACGAGTTGGGATTCGGTGGGAGTGGCGGGCCTGTATTCGTCGAAGAAGCGGCGGCGGTGGTCTTCAAAGACGGCCGGGTCTTCGGAGGGGACGACAGGGGAAGCGGCGGTCAAGCCGTGGCGCAAGGCGTTGAGCGACGAACGCTGCTTGCCGGCTGCGGTGCGAGGACCGGTGGAGTGTTGGGAATTGGCGCGGTTGATGGCGGCGCGATCGGTGACTATTGGTAGAGCTGACATGGGACCTCGCAATCGGGATAACACGAGGGCACGTCGGAAAGCTGCGTGGTTTTGTGGAGGTTATTGATAACGGGGCGAAATGGGTGGAGGGACGGGGGGTGACTGAGTGAAACGGTGGACTAAGGGCATGAGATTCGGTTGGTGTAACAAGGCGCCGATGGGTTTCAAGCGCCAATCTGGTGGGTTCCGTGAGGCGTCTATTCTGAAGGTAGAATCGACCGTCATCGTCATGGCCATGCGAAGCCGCACTCTTGTTCCGCAAGACCCAACCGGATCTGGTCGAATGTAGCCTCCGGCGGCAGGGCGCGGATGCGAAAAAGACCAACGTTGATCTCGTTTTTCGTGAGTGGTGTCCGGAGCCACCGACCGCACGGGCAGTATCAGCTCTTGCAATGCGTATTCGCACACTGTTCGGCTCTGGCGCTCTTTCGTCCGACCAGCCATCGCGCTCAGTGCGAAACGCCCATTGTAAATCGGCCGCTCCCGTCCACAACCGGTACCACTTGAATTTTATTTCCCTTCCACGGAAAATGCCAGGAATACGTTCCCCGACATGACCGGAATTCGAGAATATCCAGAGTTACAGTAAACTATGCCGTCGGCAACCACAGGACCGATGGTGCTCATCGACCCGCCATGGGCCGCAACCCCGTTGACGGTCTCGAAATCTCGAACCGTGTCAAAGTCCCAAACGATCTTGCCGTTTTTTGAGTCGTACGCGCGAAGGTGGCCATCCATCGAGGTGGCGAATACGGCGCCGGGAATGAGCGCAACAGCGCCGGGTTGGGCCTGGCTGCAGCCCTTGGTCGCCAGGCAGGCCGGCTTGGGAGGCGGTGTAGACCACAAAATCTTGCCGCTTTCCATCGCCAGAGCCACCACGCCTCCGCCGGATTCCGCCTGGGCGGGATTCCAATCTGAAATCGCGTAATATACGGATGTATCATCGGCGGCGCTGCCCCAAATCAAGCCTCCCTGCAGGCCTCCATTGCTAACGCGGGTCTGCCAAATTATTTCACCTTTTCGATCCGGATCGATTCCATACACAATCCCGTTCTTTTGACCAAATACCAGGATCCGGCGGCCGGTGCTCAGCCGTTTCAAGATCGGCGATACGCCAATATCCATGTTAAATCCAGGTTTGGCAGGGCAATTCTCCTTCTTTTCGGTAAGGCAACCTAAATTGAAGACGTCGTTCGCCAGGTATTGATGCGACCATACAATACCACCCGATTTCATATCGAACGCCAGGATTGAGTCGCTATTTGAGGTGGGAGGTTGTTCAAAGTTCACTCCAGTGCCAATGTACAGAAGTCTACGTTGAACATCTACGGTGGGCGATGACCAAAGCGCTGCGCCGGAAGGTCCCCACACTTGCGTTCCTATAGAAGTCTTGCCGAGCAACTTGGGCGGGTCCGGAATGGTATAAGTTTTCCAAAGTTGTTTTCCGTCCTGGGCATTCAAGGCCACCATGCTGCCCCGTAAAGTGCAGCACTTATAGGACGGGTCGCCCGCCGTAACTTCCTCCTCGCCCCCGGATATAGGAACATACAGACGACCTTGGTATAACTTCGGAGTTCCGGTGATTACCGCGAGCGGATGGTCATCCAGATGCGCTTTCCACAAGAGTTCGCCGGTAGCGGCGTTCACGGCGTGGACATACGCCTGGAGGTCCCCGAAATACGCAGTCTGACCGTCGTCGCTGATTATAAGAGCGGCACGAACCCCGCCCATGGCCTTGTATGTCCAATGGATACATCCGGTCTTGGCATCGAGTGAATAGACGGTACCATCCGCGCTTCCGGTGAAGACCCTTCCCCCTGAGACGGTTGGAGACCCGAAAGAAGTTGTGACGCCGGGGAATCCAAAAGCCCATTTTAGTTTCAGCTTGGGGACGTCTTCGGCTGCGAGGCCAGCGGCTTTCGTGGACTGAAACCGGGTGTTGGTTGGATCTATGCCCCAACCATTCCAACTGGGTGCATGGGGTCGAGCCGGTCCGGGAGACGAGCAATACGCGGACCGAGGAATCGCCTGAGCACCTTCGGTTCCCAAGTAATTTGCCACGGCGATCCGTTCAGCAGCACTCAGCGACTGGCCGATGCCCTGCATTTTGCCGGTTTCGAGCGCAGCCAGAATAGTCTCGCGAGGCATCCGGCGCAGCACTTCCGGAAGTGGAGCTTGCACCGTAGATCCATCCCGGTGGCACGTGGCGCAAACGGATTGAAAAACCTTCGCGCCTTCCTGGCCCTGGACGCAAACAGCCACGAAGAAGGACAAAGCTTGGATGAACCGCATGATTTTTCCGATCCCACACAAATCGTACTACAAGCTATCAAGCGTTTTTAAGCCGGCGCAACATTTCCATCGGAGTCTGTTTCATCAGCGGACGCAGTGGCAGCCACGCCGCACCGGCCGTGCCGACGGCCGCGGCCACCATCGACACGGCCAGTACACCCGGTTGGAACACCATCGCCGGACGGCGGAAAATGGTCCATAGCAGCAGGCTTTCGAATCCGCCCGACAGCAAACCACTCACCAGTCCCGCGAGAAGACCGATGGCAGCGTATTCACTCAGGTACGCTTCGACGATCCACTTTCGTCCGGCGCCCAGGGCGCGCAACGTAGCGATCTCATCGCGCCGGGCGGCTCGCGATGCCATGACGATCGCGATGAGTACGGACACTCCAGCAGCCAGTGTGTACCAGGCCAGCAAGCGCACTAATCCTTCGGTCTGGCGCGTTAGCGTGGAGACCGTGGATGCCAGGTCTTCAGCCGTGATGACCGCGAGGCCCGGATACCGCTGCCGTAAGAGGAGAGCGGCGGCGCCGGCCTGGCCGGGACGAATGCGAATCGCCGCGTGGTGAAAGACCCTTTGCCCGTTGAGGGCCTGGCAGTTGAGCGTTACCGAATGCCAGATCTCCTGGATCGGATCGAAGCTTCGCACCGCTGCAACGGTGACTTCAATCGGTTCAGAGCCGCCGTAAAACTCCAGCGACGATCCGACCTTGGCGCCGATCAGCTTGGCAGTCGTGGCGGAAATGATCGCGCCTGAGGGCGGCGGCCCAGCCTGACAGCCGGTCAACCAATCATGGGGGACAATCCGGTTGCGCGTTGCAAGATCGCTGAAAGGCGCCCCGTCCACTTTCCCCAGCCGCAGCCACGCCAGATTCAGTGTTTCCGGCTCTCCGTCTGCCCCCGGCAATGACCTTAGTGCAGCTGGAAGTCCTCGGCTTTGCGCGTCATCAAAAGCGGCCACCAGCAGGTTGGCATGATCGAACGGCAGCGAGTCGACGATTGCACTGGCTACAAAGCGATGGGTCTCGAAGGTCCCCACGATCGTGGACAGACCGGCGCCCACCGCCACAATCAGAGCGCGTGTGCGACTCGGGGGACGATAGAGATTTCGAAGGCCATAGCGCACCGCTGTTGGAAGCTCCGGGTTTTGGGCCAGTCCTCGGATCAGCCGTAGGATGAGCGCCGCGCAAACCCAAACCATCGCAGTAGTGGCAGCCAGCGCTCCTAAGAGGATTACAGCGGAATCCCAGGATCGCAAGATGGTTGCGCTCATCAGCAGGAAAGCAGCAAACACGACCGGCACGGCGATCTTTAAGTTGCGCTGTACGATGGGCGGCTCTGGAGTTCGTTCATCCGTGTTTCTGCGCAACACTAAAGCCGGGCGAAGATGGCGAATGAGCAGCGCGGCACGGGCTACCGCGGGGAGAATCCCGATGGTGGCTGCGGCCGCCCCTAGCGCGATCTCACGAGCTGTGAATCCCGCCGCCGGAAGCGGCAGGAAGCGGCTCCCAAAACTGAGCACCGAGGATTTAGCTACCCATCCGAGTGGAATCCCTAAACAGACGCCCATGGCCACCATCACCAGAATCTCCACCCCAAAAATGGCGAAGACCTGGACGCTGCGTGCCCCCAGAACCTTCAGCGTGGCGGCCATTTCCAGACGCTGTTCGACGTGACCGCGAATGGCAATCGCGATGCCGCAAGCTCCGATGGCAAGCGCCATAAAGGCCGGGAGGTTTAGAAGCGAGAGCGCAGTTCCGATGGCCCACGCGGTCTGCGGGTTGGCATCCCGGTAGTCGGCGATCGCAGCCCCAGGGAAAAAGCTTTCCAGCTTCGTGACTACGCTGTCCACTGATGAGTCAGGTGGCAAGCGGAGAAGGAATCGATGGAACTCCGAGCTGCCTCCGCGCGCGATGCCGGAACGGGCATAGCCCTCCCGCGATAAGATGCACCGCATTCCCGCACCTGGGATTCCTACGAACCGATCCGGCTCGGAAACGATCACGCCAGCGATTCGATAAGACCCGGCGCCAATGCGAATGCTGTCTCCGGTTCGCACCGCCAGCCGCGAGAGAACCTCTTCGGAGACCACCGTGGTATCGGGAGCCAGTGAATTTCCGAGCGGTTGCCGCGTGTCCAGCGCTACCGTTCCATAGAAGGGATAGGAAGCCGGGTCGACGGCCTTGACGATGATAAAGCCGAAATCGGGCGAACTCTCAGACGCAGCAGTGGTCATCGCGGAGGTGACTAGAGTCCACCGAATGCCGCCACTTCTGAGCTGGTCCAGCTGCTTTAGCTGGTTTGCACTCGGCGCGCCATCCAGGTTCACAATCACATCGGACGCCAACCAGTCGCGCGATCCGCGGGACACTGCGTTCACGATGGTGACCGCTGCGCCGCGAATGCCACTCAGGCACGCGAAACTGATCGCGATTGTGATCACGGTGAAACTCCACTGCCCGGGCGAAGACTTGAGATCCCGCCAGGCAATTCGCACGGGGAGTTTCATGTCCCCATGCTACATGAGGCTGTTAACGTGGAAGGCATCGTGGCGTACGCACTCATGCGTGCCGCGGCGGCAATCGTGCCGACGCTAGTGTCAGGGTCCCTCGAAAAAATGACAATGCTGCGAGGCGTTCACACCGTCGAAAATCACCCCTCCGGTTGGGGGCAAAGATCGGTGAGTGTGACCGCATATCCTAGTTTAGTGAGCTTGGCCACAAGGCGTTTCTGGTAGCGCAGGCGCGCTTTGGGGTCGCACAAGGGGCCGTATTCGATGTAGCGCACGCCCTGGTGAAGGATTTTCCAGATCAAACGGCAGAGTTTGTGAGCGATGGCCCAGACTGCGGTTTTATATCCCAGTTTTGGCAGTAAGCGCTGAAAAACAGTTTGCAAAAGGCAGCCGTTCTTTCGGACTGCGGCCTGAGCGAGTTGGTTAAGCAGACGCCGCAGAGTTCGGTTGCCTTTGGGTGAGCGGTCGCTGCGGGATTGCCCAGCACTTTCCTGCCGTCCCGGACAAACCCCAATCCAGGAAGCCAACTGGGCGGCCGAAGGAAAAGCTGCCGCTTGAGGACCCAGTTCGGCGATGATCTGCTGCGCCGAATCCACTCCCAGGCCCGGCAACTCAGCCAGGCGCACGATCGCTTCCTGATGCGCCCGCAAACAATCCGCGATGTCCCTTTCCAGTTTGGCTCGTTGCGATTCGATCAGATCCAAACGATCCAGAAACATCTGCAACATGCCGCGCTGGAGTTCATGCGGCTGCCCTTGCAATGCATCCTGCAGTTCCTCTTCACTGGCGCGCAACCGTTCATCGCCCAACTTCGCCAACCGGGCTGGATCGCTTTCTCCCCGCGCCACGGCCTGCAGGATGCGCCGCCCGCTAGCCCCCAGCAGATCGCTGATCACGCTCGACAACTTAATCTGCATCTCTTCCAGCAGGCTCTCCACCTGGCTCTGCAGCCGTACCCGATCGCGCGTCAACTGTTGCTTGTTACGGCTTACACTTCGCCAGATCCTTTGCTCCGGCTCCGGTACAAAGCTCAGGATCAAATCTCCACTCAAAAACCGGCTCACCAGTCGCTCGGCATCCCGGAAATCCGTCTTCCGTCCGCGCGGTCCCCGGTTCGATCGTGCCTGGGCCAGATAAAGACCGAACTTTGTTTCCAAGGCCATCCACACCGGTTTCCAGTATTGCGCCGTCGACTCCATCACCACCTGCTGGACTCCCTGCTGTTCCAGCCACGCCAGCAGATGCCGCAGTTCGCTGGCTGTGGCGCCGAATCTTCTTCTTTCAAAACTCAAATGCTCGGCTCCGCTATCGGCTATTACTACTGCCAGCATGGCCTTATGAACATCGATTCCTGCAATCTTGTACTCTAAGTGCATCGTCTTCTCCTGGCGGGGAGCGAGGAACGCACACCACTTCTCACACACCGTCACGTGCTGCCCTCATTCCCCGTTGGGAGAACGGAAGCGCACACTTATTGGTTACTTCCGCGCGTTCCGGATCAAACACGATTACGGCCTCGACCGCTCCAGTGTGAACTCGACCTTGTTCGCACCTCCGCAGTCTTCACACTACCTCACACCTGCCGCATTTTCATCTCTATTGGTGGGCCAAGCGGCCCATGGGAACACGATTGTGAACGCGGCACGCACGAGTGCGTGCGCCACGGAGAAGGCTGTTAACGTGGAAACTATGCGTTGTTTTTGTCTGCTGCTTGCGGCGTGGCGGCTGGCGGCGCAACCACCCGCGATTGCTCAGAATGGCGTCGTCAATCAAGCCAGCCAAATCGTTCCGTCGCTCCCTGGCGGGGCGCTGGCCCAGGGCGCGCGGATTGACATCCGCGGTGTGCGCCTGACATCCGCGGATGGAAAGACGGCGGTGACGCTCGACCACGGGAGCAGTTCCGTTCCGGTGCGTGTGCTGTCGGCGAGCTCGACGCGCATTGAAGGGCTGATTCCACCGGACGCACCGCTCGGGTTGGCGACTCTCGTGGTGACAGTGGACCGGCACAGCAGTGCGCCGTTTCCGGTAGAGATCGTCGCGTCAAATCCCGGAATTTACAGCCGGAACGGACAGGGCTGGGGCCCCTCACAGCAGAACCCGGCGCGGCCCGGGCAGCGAGTGATGATCACGGCGACCGGGCTCGCGCCTGGCGCCGCGGCTCGCGTTATTGTCGGCGGACGGCCGAGCCAGGTGGCAGTGACTACAAGCCGATCAGGCAAAGAAGAACTGGTTTTTACTGTTCCGGCCGATGCTCCGACAGGTTGTTACGTTCCAATGTACTTACTCGCGGGTCCCAAGCGCGCCAGCAACGTGGTGACGATTGCGATCAGCTCGAAAGGTCCCTGCTCACCTGGGTACATCTCCGGAGCCCGCGCGATGATTGCGGTGTTCTCACGAACCGTCATGGTGGACTCGATTTATGACGAAGCGGTGGTTTCATTCGCCAGCGTCGGCGCCGATGCCCGCCCGTCTCCTCTCATGCTGCAGCCGCCGCCTGGCACCTGCACCGCTTACTCGGGGAGTTTTCAAACCACCACTCTGCTGCCCGATTCTCCTAGCGCCGCCATGGTTTCCGAATTGGGCGGTACGGGACTCGACGCTGGGCCGGCGTTGAGCGTCGCACGAGACGGCGCAACCCGGGACATTCCGGGAAATCCATCGGCTCCAGGCTTTTTTCGCGCACGCCTGGGAGGAAAGGCCGTGCAGTTCGGGCCGCGCGCGCTGCCTCCGTTTCTCGATCCAGGGGACTATCGCCTGACGGTTGCAGGCGGGCACGATGTCGGGGCATTTACCGCTCCGTTCAGCGGGCCGTCCCCGGTGGAATGGACCAACCGCGACCAGCTCGACGCAATCGATCGCGGCCGCGAGCTGCGCATCGAATGGAGAGGCGCGGCGGCCGGCCGGCAAATCATCGTTCTCGCGACCAACGTCGATCCGCTGTCAACAGCTACCGGAACGGTTCTCTGTACCGCATTTGCCAGCGCGGGGCATTTGACGATCGCGCCGGAGATGCTTGCCAATCTTCCTATGTCCAGGGGCGCCGGGAGTGTACCTTACAATCGTTTGTTCGTAGGCACCTTGCCCAGCACGATCCAGCATGTGCGCGCGCCTGGATTGGATGACGGCGCAATCATTGGTCTTTTTACCACGGGACGATACGTGGATTATCGTTGAACATCACTAGGGCTGTTTGCCGCGAGAATCTCCAAACGTTCACACGAGTGTGAACGCAGCACGCAGGAGTGCGTGCGCCACACGCCCCTCACTTAACGGTCAGCAGTGTTCCGGCTTGAGTGGAAGAACCACTAAAGGTCGCCGTGATCGCGTTATCGCCAGCCGCCGCGCCGGCTGGGACGATCACGTTGAACTGATACAGCCCGGGAGAGATCAGTCCCGCGAATTCTACCTTCGCACTGTCATTGCCGATGCGAACTTCCGGCAGCGATGGCAAAGTGCCGGACTGCACGTCGGACCCTTTTACTACTGGCGGCGTCACCGGTCCGAAGCCGTTCGCGTAAAGAATGATGGTTTCGCCAGGGGCCGCCGGCGTGGTCAATCCGGGATAGAGACTGGTAGGTCCAATGATGGCGCCATCGGCGTGCGTCGCCACCACGTAAGGCCCTCCATTAAATACAAACAGGGACGTCGAATATTGTTCCGCGGTGGCGGTGAAAGCTGAGCTTTGCGCGCCTTGATTGGACACCACAACCTGGACGGGACCGGCCGCCAGATCCGGCGGCGTCAGTATGTCGATTTGCACCGGGCTAATGTAATACACAAATGCCTTCTCGCCGTTCAGCGTGACACTGGCCCCGTCCAATTGAGTGGGCATTTGGTTGTTCACGAAATCCGAGCCTTGCCAGGTCCGCGTATCGGGAGCGAGATTGGATCCATTGATCTGGGTCCAGGTGTTCGGCGCAATGGTGGCCGCTCCTCCTTCCGCGTTCAACACCCTGGTAACCGCCGGGCTCGCGGAAGAAAAGGAAAAAACCGAATAGACTGCGTCACCATAGGGCCATGCCACCACGTTCGACTGGCCGCCGTATATCGACTGGAACGCATTCGCCGTAACATTCCAGTTTCTTGAATAGCTGTTTCCGACGGCATAAGCCTTACCGGCGCTATCGAGAGCCAGCCCAAAAAACTCGTCATCTCGAGCGCCGCCGAAAAAGGTGGAATACAGCAGGCTGGTGCCGGAAGGATTCACCATGGCGAGGAAAGCGTCCCCGAAAGTAAGGTAGGGCGGCGTGGGACCGCCGTCTCCGGCGAAAGTGGCTTGTAGCGCATTGCCGGTCACCGGGAAGTTTGTGGAGTCCGTGAAGCCGGCCACGAAGGCATTGCCCGCGCTATCCAGCGCGAGCGCAAGACCAGCATCATTTGCGTTTCCCCCCAGGTAGGTCAGGTAGGAAAGCTGGGAGCCGGCCGGGTTCAGCTTGCCGACGACCGCGTCACCGAATCTGTATTCGACGTTGAAAGGAAGCGCGACATACCCCGCATAAGCGCTTTGAATCGCGCCGGGAGTGGTCGGCAGGTTCAAAGTACTGCTCCAGCCAGTGAAGTAAACAGCTCCGGTAGAGTCCACCGCGATGGAGGTAATACATTCGTCGCCCGTACCGCCGAAGTAAGTCGAATATTGAAGAGCCGTGGCACTGGCATTTAATTTCGTGATGAACGCATCGCCGGTAACGAAGTAGGGTGTCTGCTGATCGAACCCGGCAAAGAAGCGCTGCAGGGCTCCGGGCGTGGTCGGGAAATTTGGGGACATGGTATAACCGGCGATATAAATGTTCCCTGCTGCGTCCAAGGCAAGCGTTGTGGCGACGTCGTCATTGTATCCGCCCACCAGAGTTGCTAAGAGCAGCTTAGAACCGGTGGGATCGAGCTCGGCGACAAAAGCGTCGCCCGGATCTATAAAGGGGCCGCCACAGCAGGGCTCGGTCGGCTCGCCACCCGCACCCTTCTGCAGGGGCTGATAGGCTCCCGGAGTGGCCGGAAAATTCGTCGAAGCGGATCCGCCCGCAATGTATGCATCGCCGGCGCTGTCAACCACGATGGCAGCCGCCGCATCGTCGCCCGATCCTCCGAAATAGGTGGAGTAAATCAGCGCGTTACCGCTGGGATTTACCTTGGTGATGAACGCGTCGCCGAGATGATACCAGTTCTGACCTCCCGATCCGCCGAACTGGGATTGAAACGGGGTCCTCCCGGCAATGGGAAAATCATCGGATGTAGTGTAGCCAGTGACGTAAGCATTCCCCACGGCGTCCACCGCGATGGCCATTCCGACATCGTCATTCGACCCGCCAAGATAGGTGAGATAGAGCAGAGTTCCGTACGGATTGAACTTAGCGACAAACGCATCGCTCATTCCCGAAACCTGTTGCGGCGCATGCGTGGCCTGGAAGGCGGACAGCACTGGAAGATTGGTGGAGCTGGTTTGGCCGCACATATATACATTCCCTTGGGCATCTACCGCGACCGCGCGGGCCGTATCGTTGCCGCTGCCTCCCAGATACGTCGAGTAGGCCAAGGCCGGATCGATAATGAGATCGCGGCTTTGGTCATAACGTCCGGTTTCAAATCGCACCGTTGCGGGGCCCGCCAGGACAAATCTGCCTGCGACGCGCTGGCGGGCTCCAGCCACCATTTGATAAACGTCAGGGTGCTTCCAACGAATTTCGCCGGCGCTGGTGGAGACGACCAGATCGCCTTGCGCATCAATGGCCAATTTTTGCTGGCCCGTCAGCTGCATCCGGATGCGGCGCGGATCGGCGTGAGCCTGGACTTCAAAATCGTATTCGAGCATGGAAGGACTGCCATGAAAAACGAGGTCAATTCCGGGGTACGCAGCGCGGCAGCGCACACCTTCCCAAGCTTGAACGTCGGTCCGCCAATGTGCCTGGTCGCCGATAAAATAGTTCGTGACGCCCGCGAGCGGCTTCAGTGGCTCCAAACGGCAGTTCGAGTTGGCCCCAGCGAGACGAGTGCGGACATCCGCTGTCTTTCGCTCCGAGGAGCTCATCCACTGCAATCGGCTCCCGGTAGATGAAATGCGGAGTACAAAACCCCGGCCGCGTGCTATGTAATCGCCTTGCTCGCCGGGGCTGGATCTTTCAAAACGCAGCGGAATCTTGTCGCGGATTTCGGTAGAGCGCGCCGGTCTCGCGGTTAGAAACGGCGGGAGACCGGCTATGGAGGGAATGGAAAGAAGTAATGAGATGATGAGCAATTTCATGTTTCTTCCAAGATGATACGCCAGTGGCCGGGCGCATGTTTTATTGGGTGGAAACGGCTATTACGACTCCGTTGGCGACGATCAATAGCCCGTCAAAACCGGCAGGGAGGGCGGCTGTTTGAACCCAAGCCACGAGACGAACTGGGCGATCACGAAGAAAAACGTGACGTACAGTCTTAGCAGCTTGCCAAAATCCACAGTTCGGCGGCGGAAGTGTGCAGGGCGACTCGAAAGATGGCGTCGCCTCCGGGTTCGAGTAACGCTACGCTGCACATTCCAGTACCACGCGTCTTGGAGAATTGTCGCGCAAGTGACCAGGCGTTCACACGAGTGTCGGCCAGGGGCATGCACTACGCCAATACTTGTCAGCGGACAAGCAGAGGCATGGAGAAAGCCTGTAGCCGGCGGCACGCAGGAGTGCGTGCGCCACGTGAGTTATCATGCTTCCATGTCTAAAATTGTTTCGGCCCTGGCGTTTATCCTGGTCGCCACATGCTTGGCACAGGATTCCAGGAGATATGTGGTGACGCCTTCAGGCTCCCGTCCCAGTCCGAACTTCAGCGCGGGAATTCACGTGGGAGACACGCTTTACATCTCCGGCCAAACGGGTACGGATCCGAAGACACAGAAGACACCGGAGAATTTCGAGGACGAGGTGAAACAGTGCCTCGCCAACATCGGAGAGGTTTTGCACGCCGATAAGATGGATTACTCCGATGTCGTCGCGGTGCAGGTCTACATGACGGACATGGACCTGTTCCAACGTATGAATGCAGTGTACACGGGAGTGTTCAAGGATCCGCGACCCACCCGCACCACAGTGGGGATCGCCAAGCTGGCTGCCGCGGGCGCGCGCATCGAGATTACAGTAACTGCTCGGAGGTAGTTATGAAACGACTGATGATCGTGATGTTGGCAACCCAGTGCGTGCAGGCGGAGTTGCTGGAGAAGACGGCGAAGGTGGGCGGTACGACAGTCGAGTATAAAGTGGTTCTTCCCAACGGGTACGATCGCGCGAGGGCCTATCCAGCGATCCTGGCTTTCGGCGGAGGTCCGCAAAACATGCGGACGGTGGATAGCGTTCTCAGCCGCAACTTCCGCGCGGAGGCGGAAAAACGGGGCTACATCGTGGTGGCTCCCGCGGCGCCAGGCGATGAGTTGTTCTTCGAGGGTGGGGATCGCATTTTCCCTGAGTTTCTGAAGATGATCTTGGCGGAGTACAAAATACAGGACAATAAATTCCATATCGCCGGACCGTCCAATGGCGGAATCGCCGCATTGCATGTGGCGGCCGCGAATCCTCAGTACTTTTTATCCGTCACCGCCTTTCCTGGATACATGTGGGAGCCAAGCATGGCCAAGCTGGAGGCCATTTCGAAGATGTGCGTCTTTATGTATGTGGGCGAGAACGACGAATATATGTGGCACGCAGAGATGAAGAAGGAAGCGGAAGTGCTGCGCTCGAAGGGGACGGTGGCCCGCTACACTGTCGAAGCAGGCCAGCCACACCGTATGGAAACGCTAGCCGGCGCTAACGCAGGGCGCTTGTTCGACGGATTTGAGGAAACAAAAAAGGGTTGCCGGACTGCGGCTCCGTGATCACTTGGGTGTCACATGGATCAGGGCGCCTTCAGCGGCGTCCTCCAGCATCCACAGCGAGCCATCGGGGGCTTCTTCCACATCGCGAATGCGTTTGCCTACATTCCAGCGCTCAGCGGTTTTGGCGCCGCCATGGCCGTCAAAGATGAGGCGGTTGAGCGAAGTGGTCCCCAGGCCGCTGATGAAGCCGTTGCCATTCCATTGCGGGAAGGTCTGAGTGCCGCGATAGAACATCAGATTGCCCGGCGCGATCACCGGCACCCAATAGATCACGGGCATCGCCAGGTCGGGCCGCGCGTCGGGCTTGGGAATGGGCACGCCATTATAGTTGTTGCCAAAGGAGACGAGCGGCCAGCCATAATTCTTTCCCTTCTGGACCAGGTTCAGCTCGTCGCCGCCGCGCGGGCCATGCTCAACCTCCCACAATTCACCGGCGGGCGAAAACGCCAGGCCATAAGGGGTGCGGACGCCGCTGGCCCAGGTTTCAGCCGGCGTCATGTTTGGGCTGGTGAAGGTATAGTTGCTGACCACCTTCGCGGTCTTGGCGGCTTCGGTGTCACGGGGCGGATCGATCAGGGGAATGGTGGCGGCGCCGGTTTTTCCGTAATTGGGATTATCGGGGGCGGGTTTGCCGTCGAGCGTCAGGTGCAGGATTTTGCCTTCGGGCTGATTCGGATCTTGCGCTGGGGTGAAGCGCTGGCGGTCGCCAACCGTGAGGAATAGAGACTGGCCGTCGGGAGCGAAGGCGATCTGCGCGCCTTCCTGACCGCCTTTTCCCTTGGGCAATTGGCGCCACAGTACTTGGAGATGCTCCAGCCTGGCGGGAGAGGCGAATGGCCCGGTCGGGTTCGGGTTCAGGGTCAGCTTGGCGCGCGCCAGCGCCAGACCGCCGCCGTAGTCACCCGGCTCGGCGTAAGTCAAATAGATATTCTGGTCGGTGGCGTAAGTGGGCGAGAGGAAGACACCCAGCATGCCGCTCTGGCCCTCCCAATAGACTGGGGGCGTACCGGCGACCTGGATTTTCTTTCCGTCCTGGGACACTAGCCAAAGGGGCCCGACCTTTTCAGTGATCAGCATGCGGCCATCGGGCAGGAAGGCTATTCGCCAGGGCAGGTCAAAGGTGGCCACCGTCGTCATGGTGAAGGGCAGGCTGGGTTCAGGCTTCTGTTCGCCCGCATTGACCGGATTCGCCTGGGCCCAGGCCGCCGTCGACGCCAGGGTGAGAAGCAATGCCGCTATCGCCAATCTCATCGTTATATCTCCTTAAGATTCCCAAGCGCCCGACCTTATGGCATCCGAGCACTGTTGTCAATTATAAACTACAGTAGGGATTGATCGTGCCAAAAAACATCTTCTGCGACGCGCGGAGATGCCGGTCCTCGGAGCAAGGCGCTCAAATGTTGATCGCCCTGCGTGCCACCCCGAGCGCTTCCGACCAGAAGGTGTTCGATGAGTGGGCCAGATCGACGACTTGGTGGATCGCCGTAATGAACGCGTCGACCTGCTGGTCGGTTACAACCAATGGCGGGGCCACTTTAAGCACCATGAAATTGTTCCCGCAGACTTGGGTTAAGAATCCGTGATCGCGGAACATCCGAATCACGAGCACTTGGCCGAACATCGCGCCATGGATTTTCCGAAATGCTTCGAACGCAATACGCAGCTTCAGCCGCTGGGGCGGTGCAAATACGATCCCAGAAAGGAGGCCGACTCCGCGAATCTCTTTTACCATTTCGTAACCCGAAAGCGCCGAGCGTAGCCGCTGCCTGAGCCTTTCACCGAGCTGAGCCGAGCGCTCGCCTAAGCGGTACTGATCCAGGACGTGCAGCGCCGCAAGCCCGGCTCGCATGGAAATGCTGTTTTCGCTGAATGTGGAGGCGTGAATAATGGCGTTTCTGAGCGAACCGAAAACCGACTTGTATATAGCATCCGACATCAAGACGGCGCCGACCGGAATCAGTCCTCCGCTTAGCGCTTTGGCGAGCACCACCATGTCCGGCTCCAGGTCGAAATGATGCGCCGCGAGGAAAGGACCCGTCCGGTACATCCCGGTCTGAACCTCATCCAGCACAAACAACGTTCCATGTTTCCGACAGCAGGCTTGCGCGGCCTGCATGTATTCGCGAGTCGGCACGCGGATGCCGCCCTCAGACTGGATCGGTTCCATGAAGAACGCGGCAAACTTCCGGGTCGCGAGCTGCTTTTCGAGCGCTTGGATATCGGCAAACGGGATGGCCTGAGTATCGGAGAGCATGGGCCCAAAGTTACCGCGCCAGAACGGATCACCCATCATGGATAGCGCCCCACAGGTCAGTCCATGAAATGCACCATCGTTATAAAGGAGACCAGCGCGGCCGGTATTCGCGCGGGCGAATTTGATCGCCGATTCGACGCCTTCGCTGCCGGAACTGCAAAAGAACACTTTGTTCAACCTGCCACCCCCGCGGGTACAAAGCTGAGCAGCGAGAGCGCCGGCCAGTTCGGGAACATGGCTCTGTAACATGGCTGGGCCGCTGCGGTCGAGTTCCGATTTGATCGCCGCAATTATTTCGGGGTGGTTATGGCCGGTGTTGTGAACGCAATAACCAGAAAGAAAATCGACAATGCGCCGGCCGTCGGAAGTAAATAACTCCGCGCCGAGGCAGCGATCATAGTGAACGTCCATTCCCAACACCGACAGCAATCGCTGCCATTGCGGATTTACAAACGTCGCGTAATCGGATGCTAGGGTTGCCGGAATTGCGAGTTGAGCCACTATGAATCCTCTCGAAAGAGCCGTTTAGCTCCCCGGTTGAATCTTACCTCTTGCTTTTATGTCGATACTCACTTGATCGCCGACGCGAAGGAAAAGCGTGCTAGGGTTCTTCATCCCCCACTGAACATATGGCACTGCGAAGCGCGTGGTGACATCGAGTGCGTCGCCGGATGGAATGGCCTCGACCAACATGGTCATTTCGTGGTCCTTACCGTGTATACGGAACAGGCCGTGGATGTTCGCTTTGGATAGAGCTCCGTCCACGTGATCCGGAGTGAAGACGATATCCGGATAGCGATCACTTTCGAGAATGTTGTGATGCATCCTCTTGTCCCGTGCCTCGCTGCCAGTATCGCCGCTCTGAGCATCGATCACAATGTCCCCGGAGCATTGGCCGGTTGCAAAATCGTAGTGAACGTTCCCTCGCTTCAACTTGAACGAGCCGTGTACCGTGTGAAGAACGTCACTCAGCGTGAACTCGATGCGAGTCTGCGCCGGGTTCAGTTCGAGGACCGTCTCCTGTCCAAGGAGCGCCGTGGTTGCGGTCAGGAAGATCAGAATGGTTGATTTCATAGAAAGCGCCAACATGGAGGGCGAGCATTTTCGCGAAAATTATCGGATGCGCGGTCATCACGGACATGGCCGTGCGCCGAATGTATGAATGATCGCCGAGCGCGACTAGCAACCTTGCCATCCACTCGGGGCGCCGCGCGATCCGGCGGTGTGTTCGCTGATACATGGCCAAATCGCCGCACTCAATTGCATCGGCCAGGGCCGCGGCCTGGCGGAATGCGAGGCAAAGTCCTTCGCCCGTGATCGCATCCACCGATCCGGAGGCATCCCCGACTAACACCACGCGCCCGCGATAGACAGCTTTGAGCTTGCGCGATGAGGTGACGGCACCCCGCTCAATACTGATGATCGCGCTGGGCTGGAGTCTTCGCTCCAAATCGGGGAACTGCCGGAGAGCGTCATCCAAGCGGAACTGCGAATCTCGCGAGATTGCCGCCACACAAACCGAGCCGGGTGAGACGGGCGTGACATAGATCTGGCACGTGCGGCCCCAGTAAAGCTCCATGTGGTCCGTCCATGGCTCAATGCGATAGTGGCGGCGAAATCCGAACCGGCGACGTTCACGAAGCCGCGCATCCAGGCCCGCCCATTTCCGCACCAGCGAATTCTCACCATCGGCGCCAATAATCCAGCCGCAGCGCAGCGTATTCAAATCGACCTTGGCGCCCCAGCACAAGCGAACACCAATGGATTCGGCCTGATCGATCATCATTCGATGCAAGGTGGTACGCCGAACGCCTCGCGCGCAGCCCGCCGGAAACCTCGCGTCGACGGCTGTTCCGCGATCCAGGAAGCGAATGCCCCAGAATGGGTATGAATCGGCGGCGCCAATTGATACTCCGAGGTTCAGGAGAGCTGCAATTGCGTCCGGCATGAGGCCTTCGCCGCAAGCTTTATCAGCGGGAGGGAAGATGCCATCCGCCACCGTCACACTGCAACCTTTCCTCCGGAGCGCGATTGCGGCAGCTAAGCCAGCGGGGCCCCCGCCGACAATGAAGACGTCCGTCTTTACCACCGCAACAATACCAGTTCGGAGCAGACTCCCGGACCCATCGACGCCAGCACGCCCCAGGAGCCCGGAGCCGGACGCGGTTCCAGCATGAATTTTTCAAGCACCACCAGCACAGACGCTGGAGACAGATTTCCCGTTTCGGCGAAGACATTCCTCGGTCACCTCCAGCACCTTGGGACCGACGCTATGATGACCCATGCCCCATCAGCCAGCTGCATGCGAACCATATAGGGCACACCTGGCGAGAGAACGATCGTAAGGCCCTTCTCCGAAATTCCCCACACCATCACGTCCTCAGTATCGGATTGAAAACGGATCAAACCCAACGGTAGTTTGTAATCGCCAACAAGTGCTTGGATCGCTGCGAAACTCCAGGCCTTATCTCGATGGCGATCCCCATTCTCCGGGAGCAATCGGCGGGATCGCCTTTTTCACTTTTCTTTTGATCCGGGCGACCAAGGTAGTACTATTTTTCTAAAATCGCTTTGCCACAATGTTGTACCTTGGAGTGATTTCGGATATCTTACAAGAATATGTTTCTTAGAGGTGGGGGATTGCGATTCGCCTGCCTCGCCTTACCCATTGGAATGGGCCTGAAGGCCCAGATTACTTTTGGGCGTATCCCTGTATATTTTGAAGAGAACCGGGGTCAGCGTCATACGTCCGCGCGGTATATTGTTCGCAGCGCGAACGAAATTGGATTTGTAATTCCGGAAGGACTTATGCTATCGCTGACAGGCGAAGCGATAGCGATGCGGATCATCGACGCCGATCCGAACGCGCGCATGGCGGCCGAGGGTGAGGTGGGGGGAGTCGCGAACTATTACCTGGGAAAGCGCTCCTTCGTAGGCCTGAAGCATTACTCACGAGTGCGCGTTAGTAATATCCGCCCAGGCATCGACATCCTCTATCACGGTAACGGGCAGAGCCTGGAATATGACCTGGTAATTCACCCGGGCGCAAATCCAAAGGCGCTACGATTTCGTTTCGAAGGTGGACCGGCGCCACGCATCGCCGACGACGGTGATCTCGTATTTAAAACTGCCAAGGGAGAATTGCGCCAGCACCCGCCGCGCGTGTGGCAAGGGGACAAACAGGACCAAGTAATCGAATGCAAGTATGTGCTGTCAGGCCCTCAAGAGGTACGCCTTCAATTAACAAACTACGATCGGTCTCGGGATCTTGTCATCGATCCGATATTGAGTTATGCGACATTCCTGGGCGGGTCCAATCCGGATTCCGTCACTGCGATCGCTGCGAATTCCGCTGGGAATGCCTATGTCACGGGATGGACACAATCTCCCGATTTTCCAGTGACGTCGGGGACACTGAAGGACCTGCAGACGGCTTTCGTGACAGAACTAACCGCTGATGGAACAGGCTTGATCTATTCAACCTACATTAGCGGCAACCAGCTGCTGCCCGACCAAGCGGAAAACCAACCCTATGGCATCGCGCTGGACCCCTCCGGAAATGCCTATATTACCGGCTCCACAAATTCGGTGAACTTTCCATTTACGAACGGCGCTTACGTCGCAGGCTACGATGCTTTTGTCTTAAAGCTCGGGACCACAGGCGCTATCGTGTACGCGACAGCATTGGCAGGCAGCGGCAGCGAAGCTGGCGGCCGCATCGTGGTGGATTCGTCGGGCGCCGCTTACATCGCAGGGAGCACAACCTCTCGTGACTTCCCCGTGACCACGGGCAGCTTTCAAGCGAAACTGCCAACTACCAAGCCAAGTGGCAACAATGCCGGTTTCGCGGCCAAAATCGCGCCTTCAGGACAGATTTCTTACGCGACATTTCTGTCTGGGACGGCCAATGAGGGCGCGGGCGCGATTGCGGTGGATGCGCTGGGTGATGCATTTATCGGAGGGTCGACGAACAGCCTGGACTTCCCTGTCACCGCAGGCGCTTACGCAACTGCTCTCAAGGGGGAGAGCGATGCATTTGTTGCGATGTTGAATCCGACCGGAAGCGCCCTCGTTTTTTCGACCTACCTGGGTGGGTCCTTGCAAGATGGCGTCGCGGCACTGGCCGTTGACACGACCGGGTGCTACGTGGCCGGTAATACAGGGTCCAGCGATTTTCCGACCACGACGGGAGCTTTTGCAACGGTCTTCCCGGCGCCAAACTACACGTCGGGATTTATCACTAAGCTAAATCTCTCTGGCACCGCCCTCCTATATTCCACATATCTGGGAGGAAATAGCGTCGATTCCATTAACGACATGGCAATCGATTCGGGTTCGGTCTATGTCGTAGGTACAGAGTTTTCCGGTAATTTTCCGACCACGACTGGTGCGTTGAGACGCCGCTTGCTGGGGGTGTCCTACTACGACAGCGACATGTTCCTGACAGAGTTATCACCGGATGGCAGCACGCTATCCTATTCGACATTGTTAGGAGACACTTACAGCGGCGAGGGTGCTCTTGGAGTGGCGCTCGACGGCAATGGCGGTGTGTATGTAGGCGGTTGGGCCGTCGAACAGGCGGAACAACCCAATTACTTCTTTCCAACCACGCCGGGCGCGTTTCAAGCCAAGCCCCCAAAGACGGGCCAGAGTGGGGCTGTCGCCAAGATCGATTTCAGTTCGCTCACACTATGCACTCCCAGTGACTCGCCCCAATCACAAAATCTACCCGGAACGGGCGGCGCGATCTCGTTCAATTTGACGCTCGCTGCCGGCTGCCCGTGGGAGGCTATCGCGAGTCAGTTCATCACGCTCAATGCACCAGCGACTGGTGTCGTTTCTTCTTCGCCTGTCACCATTACCGGGGTTGTAGGACAGAACAATTCGATCCAGGGCAGTGTCTCCGGAACAGTGCGGATCGGCCCGTCAACATTCACCGTGAATCAAAGCGCGGGGTCCTGCCAGCAACCTGTGGTTAACCCAACGCCGGTGACGTTCGATTCGAACGGAGGAGCTACCAGTCTTAGCCTGACCCTCTCCTCACAATGTACGTGGTCGGCGGTCTCCAGTGCTCCATGGCTCAGTGTCAGCGCGAACCCAAGTGGAACCGGGCCTGCATCTATCACCATCACTGCGGGGCAGAACAGTTTTTCGCAACGCAGCGCCACCCTAACGATTGCCGGGCTGCCGATTACGGTTACTCAAAGCGGCTCGACGTGCACTGCTACGGCCAGCGCGATGCCGCTGAGTTTTTCGGGATCAGGCGGCACGGGGGTGGCGAGCATCACGACCAGTTCGAGTAGTTGCGCGTGGATCGCTTACAGCGAAGTCCCCTGGATACAAGTAACCTCCCTCGCGAGCAGCGGACAGGGACCTGGCGAGGTAGGGTTCATCATTGCCGGAAATCCCAGCCCGATGTCGCGGACTGGATACATCCTGATCGCGGATCAGATATTGACTATTACGCAAACCGCGGGGCCGGCTGGTTTTGTTAGTGGCTACTCGGTATCGCTGTTCGCCGGGCAGATTTCGCCTTCCTTGCCGGCCAATGGCGATGGAGGACCGGCGATAAGTGCGCACTTCAACAATCTGCATGGACTGAGATGGGACTCCGCGACGGGAACTCTGTATGTGGTCGATTCCTACAACAGTGGTACGCTCCTCCGCGCGATCACTCCCGATGGAAACATCAACACCGTTGCCGGTGGTGGCTCTTCAATCGGAGAGAATATTCCGGCAACGTCTGCGGATCTCGGCAACACCTTTGCCATTGGCGTGGATCAGTCCTCCGCAATTTACTTCAGCGACCTTACCAGCCGTGTTCGCAGGATGAGCGCAGGCAATATCGCGACGTTCGCAGGAGGCGATTACACCGGGTTCTCGGGCGATAACGCCGCAGCGACCAGCGCGTTATTGGACATGCCGGAGGGCTTTGCGGCCGACCCAGCGGGGAACATCTATATCTCGGACATGTTCAACCACCGGGTTCGCGAAGTTAGCGGGGGGATAATCACAACGGCGGTCGGAGGCGGAACCCGGGGGCTTGGAGACGGCGGGGCTGCGACACTGGCCACCTTGCAAGCTCCGTATGGCCTGGTCTTCGACGGCGCCGGGAACCTTTACATCGCCGACGCTGGAAGCAGCCTGGTGCGAAAGGTTTCCAATGGCATCATCACGACCTTTGCCGGGGGCGGAAGCGGCGGGGACGGTGGGCCCGCCACGCAAGCGGCGTTATCTGAGCCGACGGACGTGGCGGCTGATGCCTTAGGGAACGTTTTCATCCTGGAGCCCGGCTATCTTCGAATCCGAAGGGTTTCCCCGGATGGAACCATCTCGACGATTTCATCCTACGGGGCGGCCCCCCAAGGTTTGACCACTGACCCTTCAGGGAATGTCTATTACACCGACAATGGGCAATTTGACGCAGTGCGTAAACTAACCCCGCTACCGGGCTTCTGCACATATTCGGTCACTGCCGTTTCCGGTTCGTTCGTCACGGGCCAGTCGAATGGGGTGGTGGGAGTAACGGCCGCCAGCGGTTGTGCCTGGACCGCCAGCAGTAACAATCCCGCATGGCTGACTATAACCAACGGCAGCAGCGGCACAGGCAGCGGCTCCGTCGGTTTTTCGCTGGCGGCGAATCCTTCATCCATGGCGCGAACCGGGAGTCTCACCATCGGCGCCCAGACGATCAACGTCACGCAGGGCGGCTTAAGCTCACCGGCGGCGCTCTCGGTAACGCCGAACGCGGGAACAGGATTAAGCCGGACCTTCGCGTTGCAATTTTCGGATGCGGCGGGAGTGGCGAATCTTCAACAGGTGTGGGTGTATTTCAATACGAAGTTAGCCAATCCCGCCACCAGTGCCTGCATGCTGTATTACAACAATGCGACCAACCAGATTTATTTGCTGAACGATTACGGGACGGCGTGGCTACAGGCGACACTAGGCGCCGCGTCGACCTTGCAGAACAGCCAATGCTCGCTAAATGTGGCGGCAAGCACGGTGGCGCTGAACACTAATACGCTCACGCTGAATGTGGCGATGGCCTTCAAACCATCCTTTACCGGGGTGAAGAATGTCTACCTGAAAGCCGTGGATATCTTGGGGTCCAGCAGCGGATGGGAGCAAGGGGGAACCTGGATTGTAGGGACCTTAGCGGGCACGCCGGCCGCTGTGTCGGTGACACCCGGTTCAGGTTCCGGAACAAGCCAGAGCTTTGCGCTCCAATATTCGGACAGTGCGGGAGCGGCCAGCCTGCAGCAAGTGTGGGCGTATTTCAACGCGACATTAGCAAACCCTGCCGGCAATGCCTGCATGTTGTACTACCAAGCTTCGACCAACCAGATCAACTTGCTGAACGATAGCGGAACGGCGTGGCTGCCGGCCACCCTGGGGTCTGCAACGACGCTCCAGAACAGCCAGTGCTCGGTAAATGTGGAGAGCGTGACGGTGGCCCTAAGCGGCAATACCTTGACGCTAACTCTGACGGTGACGTTCAAATCGGCCTTCGCAGGGGCCAGGAACGTCTATCTGCGTGCCGTGGATGTGTCGCGGTCCAATGGCGGGTGGCAGCAACTGGGCACTTGGACTGTGACGTCCAGTTCGGGCACAGCGTCGACGGTTTCGATGATGCCGAACTCTGGATCGGGAAACAGCCAGACCTTCACTGTGCAATACTCGGACACCGCGGGAGCGGCCAGCCTGGAACAAGCGTGGGTGTATTTCAATGCGACGTTGGCGAACCCGGCCAGCAACGCTTGCCTGCTGTACTACAACGCTCCGACCAACCAGATTAACTTACTGAACGATAATGCGACGGAGTGGATGCCGGCGACGATCGGATCTGCAACGACGTTGCAGAACAGCCAGTGTGCTCTGAATGTGGAAGCCGGGACGGTTTCTCCGAGCGGCAACACCTTGACGCTGACTGTAGTGGTCAGGTTCAAGCCGGCCTTCGATGGGGCTAAGAACGTCTACCTGCGGGCCGTGGATACGTCGGGATCCAATAGCGGGTGGCAGCAGTCGGGCAACTGGACCGTGGCGTTCACTCCGGGGACACCGTCGACGGTTTCGGTAACGCCCGATTCGGGATCGAGCGCGACCCAGACTTTCACGCTGCAATATTCCGATACCCAGGGGGCCGCAAACCTGCAACAAGTGTGGGTGTATTTCAATGCGACTTTAGCCAATCCCGCGAGCGGCGCCTGCGTGCTGTACTACAATGCTCCGGCCAGCCAGATCAACTTGCTGAACGATAACGCAACAGCTTGGCTGCCGGCGACCGTGGGGACGGCTGCGATCTTGCAGAACGGCCAGTGTTCGCTGAACGTGGCGGCCACGACGGTCACACTGAACGGCAACACGTTGACCTTGAATGTGCCGCTGACCTTCAAACCGGCCTTCGATGGGGCCAAAAGCGTCTACCTCCACGCGGTGGATGTAGGAGGGTCCAACAGCGGTTGGCAGCAACTGGGCGGCTGGACGCCGTAGCCAGGAGCAGAACGGAAAACGTAGATGGAACTCTTCGGTCCGCGATTGGTTAGTTGGTTTCTTGACTTCCGTTTCCGGGAGCGCGCTAAACCGCGATTGCAATGCCATGCCGACCAATGTTTGCGATCAGGATCGCGGGGTATAGCTGTCCGATGAGCGATTCCGCGGTGGTCAGGGATCGCGCAACGCGATGCACCGGATACGCGTCGCCAAACGAAACGGTGGTTAGAGTCTCAAAACTGAAGTAGATGAGACGGGACGGCTCACCGGCCGGAACTCCAACGGCGAGGGGCGTTTGGAAGTGGATCGCGTCGGGAATCTCTTCGATGAGCAGCTTGTAACCGAATGCCCAGGTTACACCAATCAGCAAATAAGCGGCGACTCCGCCCATGACCCGATGAACGTTAACCTGTCCGGGAAGAAAGGTCTGCTTCAACGTCATGACCACCAGTATCGCCATGCAAAATACCTTGAGCGCCGAGTCCCAGCCCATCGGGCTGAACCCAGGCTTGAATTCCACCAGCAGGTCCGCGGTGAATTCCAAAAGGGTCAGAGCAATGATGAAAAACATCAGAATCCGTTTATTGACGGTCGCGATTGCGCCGGAGAGAAGCATCAGCGCGAAAGTCAGATCTATGGCGATTCGCCCCGAGCGGGAGAGGCCGATCATCGGAACGAAAATGGTCAGAAGCACGAGGAATGCTAGGAAGAAGCTGAGAAGCCGATCCTCACGCCAGAATCCCGGTAACTGCCGATCTATATCCGCCATGTAAGGTTCTCCTTTGACTGCTACAAAACAGTCTCCCATTTGGACGTCCGCGGGCTGCCGGCCACTCTAGCCCCGGAACGTTCACACGAGTGTGAACGCAGCACGCAGGAGTGCGTGCGCCACGAAGGAACGGAGGTTAGCATTAGGGTGTGCAGCTTCCCGTTAATCCGCCACTCTTACCGATGCTCGCTCTTCGAGCAAAAATGGGATGGGTTTCGAGTGTTGATCTTTCGAGATGGAGAGGAGATCCTGATACAGAGTCGCGACGAGAAGCCGTTGAATCGATATTTTCCTGAAGTGGTGGAGACGTTGCAGACGCAGCTCGTGATCGGCAACCAGGGACACAAATCGGCCTACGGGCTGGCCGCCCAAAGTAAGCAATAACTCCAATATTTTATAAGTGCAACCTTAAGCTTGTCTGAAAACCAAAGCAGTTTTTTTTCACTACCAACTAACCACATCGTCATTCATCTGTTACGAAAGATTAAAACATCCCTGGTAATCTAACCGTTCTCCGGCAATAACCGTTTGCCGCACTTACTAGCCAAAAACAACGGCCTGAAGTCGTCGCGCAATAGTTGTGTGTCGTGAGTTAAAGATTCGTCTCGACGAGAACCTTGGGGAGGGACACAAATGTATTCGAAAGTAGCGCGGGAGCGCGCGCGGAGTGCAAGTATGTGGAAGTTGTTTGGATTTCTTTCTCTCATGTTCCTGGCGTGCAGCCTGCTGCCGTCTGCAAAGGCCCAACCGTCCAAGGGTACGGTCTCTGGAATCGCCAAGGATTCGGGCGGGTCGCCGTTGCAAGGCGCACGCGTCCAGCTCGATCCAACAGGCAAACAGGTCAAGACGGAAGATGACGGCCAATTCCGTATGACGGACGTCGCGGCGGGTGACTACACCCTGACGGTGTCGTATGTGGGCCTTGCCCCATTCAGCAAAGCCATCAAAGTGGAGGGCGATACTAAAGTTGACGCCCAACTGGAGGTCGCCTCTCGTGTCGATTCCGTGGTGGTTTCGGCTGGACGCGTTCAGGGCGAGGCGGAAGCAATCAATATTGAACGCACTTCAGAAGATATCGTACAAGTGTTGCCCGCCGAATTGATTACCAGTCTGCCAAACACGAATATCGCGGATGCAGTGGGCCGCGCGCCCAGTGTCACGCTGGAGCGCGACGAGGGCGAGGGCAAGTATGTGCAAATTCGAGGCACGGAGCCTCGGTTGAGCAACGTGACCATCAACGGCGTGCATGTTCCTTCTCCGGAGGCGACGGTCCGCAACATTAAGCTTGACACCGTTCCATCCGATATCGTGGATCGTATTGAGGTGTTCAAGACGCTGTCTCCGAATCAGGACGCGGATGCGATCGGGGGTACGGTGAACCTTGTTACTAAGTCAGCGCTCGAAAAACCTACTTTCGACTTCGCGAGCCAGGGAGGATACACGCCGATTCAGGATGGGCGGACGTTGTACGGAGTTAGTGGGACTGTCGGCGAGCGTTTCGGAGTCGACAAGAAGCTCGGAATCCTGGTAGGGGCGACCTACGATCATAACAACCGGGGCATCGACGACCTGGAACCCAGCCAAGCGATCGGCACATTCAACGGCAATAACTTCGCCTATATTAACGGCGAGGACTTCCGAACGTACCACTATGATCGCGGACGCTATGGCTTCAATTGGGGGGCGGACTACAACTTAAGACCCGGGACGACCATATACTTTAAGGGCCTCTACGCAGATTTTCACGACTACGGAAGCACGTTCGTCTATACCCCGAACACCGGTAATATCGTCTCCCACGACGGCTCAACCACCACGTTCGACAGCACCGGCAACATGGCATACCGCGAATACATTCGCCGTCCGGACCAGGGCGTTTATAGCATTGTAATGGGCGCCAACCACGCCATCAATTCCACCGTCATCAATTACCAGTTCGCGATTTCGCGCGGGCACAACCGCGGGGGGCAGGATTTCGCCACAACGAATTTCAGCGGGCCGTCCAGCGTGGCTTTTGGTTTGAGTGAGGCTAATCCTTACAAGCCATACCTGTCGCCGATTGATGGAACAAATATTTACGATCCCAGCACATATTCAGTGGTGAAGACTCTGCTGCCCAACTACAACACCACCGAGCTCGACTTTGAGGGAACCGCCTCCCTGGCGCACACCTTCTCGGTAGGATCGCATTACAGCACATTCGAGATGGGCTTGGAAGGGCGTGACGCGCACAAGCGACAAAACGAAAACGACCAGGAATGGGACGCGAACTCCGCCAGTCCGTTCACCATGAGCCAGGTCCTGTCGACGAGCACGAATCCCAATTATTACAACGGATACTTCGGCGGTTATGGGCCGTTGACGGACTATGGGAAGATTCAGAGCTTACTCGCCAGTACGTTGCAATCCGGGTTTACGCTCAACGTAGGCAAAGACCACATCCTGTCCGACCCCGCTACCTGGGACACCAGCGAACGCATCTGGGCCGGGTATTTCATGGACACGATTACTTTTGGCAAACTTCGTTTGCAAGGCGGCCTGCGGATCGAGAGCACCGGTTCGAACTATGGCGCCAACATGGTCACGCTGAACAACGGCGCCTATGCTTACACCACACCCGTGAGCGGAACATCAGGGTATATCAATTTCATGCCGAGTGTCCAGGCACAATACCGGCTTCCGAAGGACACCGTCCTTCGTCTGTCGTATGGCAGAGGCATCTCGCGGCCAAACTTCTCCGACATCGTGCCGGCGGTACAGGTGGACCCCAATGCCAGCCCAAAAAGCGTCGTGGTTGGGAACCCCGCTCTGAATCCCACCAAAGCCAATAACTACGACATACTGATCGACCACTACTTCCAATCGCTGGGAATCATCCAATTCGGTTACTTCTACAAGGCATTGACTGATCCGATCTATCCGACGGTATCGACCCTTCCGGCGAGCGATCCGAATTTCCCCGGTTACCTGCGCTATCAATCCATCAACGGACCTAGCGCGAATATCCAAGGCGTCGAGATGGCTTGGCAACAGCGGTTGTCGTTCCTGCCTGGAATGCTCAGCGGTTTTGGAGTCGCCGCCAATTACAGCTATACCACCTCGCAGGTTACATTCCCCACTGGGTTTTCAGGAGGCAGAATCGATCATCCGGGCTTACAGAGACAAGCACCGAACACATGGAACCTCGGGTTTACCTACGACAAGAGCCGTTTTTCGATGCGATTCGGCGCGAGCCATAACGATGCGAATATCTACGCGTATGGATACGTGCATAGTTCAACGTACTCAGATAGCGATCCGATTCTCGGGACCAGGGGGCCGCTGGGTGACCAATACTTATATGCCCACACTCAATACGATATCCAGGGGAGCTACCGTGTCTACCGGAACTTGCAGTTTGTCGTTTCCGGGCTGAACTTGAGTAACGAAGTCTTCGGATTCTACACAGGCAGCCCAATTTATCCCAATCAGCGCGAGTTCTATAAGCCAACAGTCATTGCAGGAGTCCGCTGGGTCTCAGGATCAGAATAGCCCTCCTCTCACGCTCTCTAGCAGGATGGAGGCAGCTTGGTCCCCTCCGATGCCTTGTCGAGCTCGTGCCGGGCCGGGAAGTCGCCATGCAAAATACCTTGAGCGCCGAGTCCAGCGCAGCGGGGCCGGACGCGGGCTTGAATTCCACCATCAGGTCCTCGGTGAATGTCAAAAGGGTCAGAGCAATGATGAGGAACATCAGAATCCGTTTGTTAACGGTCGCCGGCGCGCCGGATAGGAGCATCAGCGCGAAACTCAGATCTATGGCGATGCGTCCAGTGCGGGAGAGGTCGATCATCGGAACGAAAATAGTAAGAAGCACGAGGAATGCCAGGAAGAAGCTTAGAAGTCGATCCTCACGCCAGAAACCAGGTAACTACCGATCCACATCCGCCATGTAAGGTTCTCCTTTAGCCCCTACAAAACAGTCTCCCATTGGGACGTCCGCAGGCTATCAGCGACGCTAGCCCGTACTCTGTCAGTAAGGGCTGGCAAATCTCCCGGAACGTTCACACGAGTGTGAACGCAGCACGCAGGAGTGCGTGCGCCACGCAGGAACGGAGGTTAGCATTAGGGTGTGCAGCTTCCCGTTAATCCGCCAGTCTTGCCGATGCTCGCCAAGCGAGTTGCTGAACTGCCCCAGGGCGGTGAATGGATCTTCGAGCCAAAATGGGATGGGTTTCGAGTGTTGATCTTTCGAGATGGAGAGGAGATCCTGATTCAGAGTCGCGACGAGAAGCCGTTGAATCGATATTTTCCTGAGGTGGTGGAGACGTTGCGGAGGCAGTTGCCGGCGCGTTGCGTTCTGGATGGAGAACTCGTGATCGCCAACCAGGGCGGTCTCGATTTCGACGCACTTCAGCTGCGTCTCCATCCGGCAGCGTCACGCGTAAAGCTTTTGTCCCAGCAGACTCCGGCGTCCATTGTGTTTTTTGACTTGCTTTGCGAAGGAGACCTGGATTTGCGCGGCGAACCATTCCAAAGCCGAAGGAAGAGGCTGGAAGCGCTACTTTCATCCGTGACCGCGCCGCTCCACATTACGCCCGCGACCGATGAGCTAGCGATCGCCGCGGATTGGTTCAAGCGTTTCGAGGGGGCGGGGCTGGACGGAGTAATGGCCAAACCGAGCCAGGGCCTCTACGAGCACGACAAGCGCGTGATGCTCAAGGTGAAACATGAACGCGATTGCGATTGCGTGGTGGCGGGCTTTCGCTGGCACAAGAAAGGCGAGGGCGCGAAGGTGGGCTCCTTACTGCTGGGACTGTTCGATGAGGCGGGCGCATTGCAGCACGTCGGTGTCTGCGCCAGCTTCACGGACCAGAAGCGTTTGGAGCTCGCCGAATTTCTTGCGCCGTATCGCGAGAATGCGCTGGTGGATCACCCCTGGCGAAGCTGGGCGGCGGCACAACCGGATTCGCCCGGGCATCGCATACCGGGAGGGCAGAGCCGCTGGAGCCAGGGGAAAGACCTGTCGTGGGAACCATTGCGGCCCGAACTTGTGGTTGAGGTGGCGTATGAGCACATGCAGGGCGCGCGGTTTCGTCACATGTCGCAGTTTCGAAGATGGCGCCCCGATAAACGACCGATGGACTGCACTTACGAGCAGCTTGAAATAGTTCCAGCTCAAGAGCTCATGGAGATTTTCTCCGCGGGCCGCTGAGTACAGTAGCGACTGCTACTCCTTCTTCTTGGAGGCGCGCAGAGTCCGCCACTCACGCGTGGGATCGTCGTCGGGATCGGGAGTCTCCGGGGGTGGTCGAAGGTCTTCGGGCACATGGCGCAAGTTGACCCGCACGCGGGTCCATGTGGAGGAGCGTCCTCGCATAGAGTCAATGAGAACATCGTCCTCCGCAAGCAGCCCAGCGATCTCGGCGTGTCTGTTTTTCCAGCGTTCGAATCCCGCCAGCGCAGCATCGCGATGGGGCGAGTTCGCCACCACGATCAGTGGCATCCTGGTTCTTGCACGCGATGGGGCGACGCGTTTCGCTTCGCCTTCCATCTTCCGAAAGTGCGGCGGCCAGGGGGCATCGCCCAAGCCATCGGCTTCGTCCTTGGCCGCCAGGTCGAGCAACTGTTCCAAAGATCCTGGGGCCGAGTCCATGTGGGCGTGGGGATCACCAAGTTCGGCGAAACGGCCCGGTATGGTGAGAACCGTAAAGTCGGCTGGATCGCAGTGGGGAACCTCGTGCCAGTGAAGGGGCGTGGATACGCGCGCATCAGGCAGCGGACGTACGGAATACGCCGAGCAAGTGGTCCGATCTTTGGCGTTCTGGTTATAGTCGAGGAAAACGCCGTGGCGCTCCTCCTTCCACCATTTTGAACTCGCCAGCGCGGGTGCGCGGCGCTCAATAGCGCGCGACAACGCGAGGGCCGCGCGACGCACCTCCGTGAAGCTCCAGCGCGGTTCAATTCGCACATTGACGTGGATTCCACGCGATCCACTGGTCTTCGGCCAACCGGTGAGACCCATCTCTTCGAGAAAAGCCCGCACCTCGAGCGCGACCGTACGAACATCGGACCAGCCGACGCCGGGGCCTGGATCGAGATCGACGCGCAGCTCATCTGGGTGGCGGAGATCGCCGGATCGTACCGGATGTGGATGCAGCTCAATGCAGCCCAAGTTGACGATCCAGGCCAAGCCGGCGGCATCGTCGACAACCAACTCCTGCGCGGTTCGGCCGGAGGGGAACGCGAGTGTCACGGTTCGCATCCAGGCGGGATGGTCAGAGGGCGCGCGTTTTTGGTAAAACGCCTCACCTTCAGCGCCGTTCACGAACCGTTTAAGAACCAGCGGGCGATCACGGATACCGGCTAAGGCGCCGGGCGCGACCGAAAGATAATAACGCACCAAGTCCAGTTTGGAGAGCTTCGCCTGCTTTGAGAAATACGGTTTCTCCGGATGTGTTACCCGGACTTCCCGACCCTCAACCCGAAGGATCTCAGCCGATTCTACCGTGCTCACAACATCAGATTACATTGCTTGGGACAGCCACGACCTGGTTAGGACCAGAAGCCAGGACCACAAGCGGAATGCGGGTCCCTAAAAGGCCGAAAATGTAAAACTCAGTTGCATAACATGTCAGTTCGCCACCCGCCAGGGTGAGAAGTTGGTCCAGGTCTTGAGGGTCTCGCCGGCCCAGCTCGCCGGCTTATCGGCGTGGCAGGTCGCGCAGGCATTGGGAACCTTGAGCGCTGCGGTCGTGGCCGGCGTAATGAATTCGAAGGTGTGGCTGCGAACATTCACGTCAGCGATGGTCTGTTCGATTTTGGGCATGTGGCACGCGATGCATTCATTACCTGCGCTATCGGCCTTATGATGCGTGTGCGCCTCAATGGTCGGCGCGCGCGGGCCATTGGGAGACGCGGGGCCGTGACACTGCAGGCATAGCACGTTGGCTGGTTTCAGCAAGTCCGCGTTGTTCTCCGTCCCGTGGACGTCGTGGCAACTGAAACAGGTGATGCCGCCGCGAAGGTACATGACGCTGGTGGTGAAATCGTTTCCCTGCATGCGGTTCTTATGCGCCGTGCCGTCGGCGAAATACAGGAAGTTGGTCTCGCCAGGCTTGCGCTCTTCCAGCTTCCAGTAATCGCTCAGCTTCTTCCCGACTTGGAAGCCGACCGGCCAATCGTAATACTTGCCGTTGATTGGATTGGTCAGCGGCTGGCCCTGGGAGTGGCACTGGATGCACACGTTGCTGGCGCTCACGAAATCCAGTCGCGCGGGATTGACGATGTTGGTGCGGGAAGGCCGGCGGGCGTGCTCTGCGCCCGGCCCGTGGCATTTTTCGCAGCCCACGTTCCATTCGGTCACGGTATTTGTCCGGATGTTGTAATTCACCGAATGGCAGCCGTCGCACAGCGGGCCTGTGGGCCGCTGCATATTGTCGGGCGGATAATAAGCGGTCCACCAATCCGTTCCAGGCGCAGCGTTATAGGCGCGCCAGATCTGGTGGGTCACATCCCACTGCGCTGGCAGCGGATAGTAGTCATCACCGCGCTTGGTGAAGTAGCGCTGCTTCCATCTGCTGCCATACACGAAGGCGATGTCGTCTTTGGTGAATTTCACCAACGGGTCTGATTTGGTGAAATCGGGGAGGATCGCGTCAGGATGCGTTTTCGGGTCCCGAACCACATTCGCCATGCGCGTTTTGCTCCACCGTTCGTAGATGGCGGGATGGCAAGTTTTGCAGGTAGTCGAGCCGGCGAAGCTGTTCGAGCCGGGCGAGAGGGGCTGGGCGCCGACGAATGGGCACAGGCCCGCCGAAATGAAAGCGAGTCCCAGGATAGCTTTGATCATATTGCCTTCGTTGAGGTCAAAACGTGAAGCGGGTTTGCAGCTCAAGACGGCGATTGTTCGCCGATTCCAGAAAATTCGTTCCGCCCAGAGAGGTGGCTCCGGCACTCTGGTTCGCCAGTCCGAACAACGGCGATGTGACGTTGCCGATGATCGGCCCCGGATTCGTATGGTTCAGCAGATTGCGAATGGCGAGGGAAATCGACAGGTTGTAGCGATGACCGGTCGAGACCGTCGAAGACGTCTGGCCGCTGGTGAACACGCCGCCGCTGCCGCGGTTGCCGCCGCCGGCCGCAATGGAACCCTCGCCTTTAGGGCCGAACGTGAATACCTTGCCGATCCGGAGATTGAACATGACTGAGCCGGGACCCCGGCCGAAATTGCGCGGCAGGAACTGCTCTCCAGCGGTCGGATTAGGATCGAGCAAACCATACTTCGTCGCGATCAACCCAGGTTTGTTCGGATCGGCTGCGATTCCGGGACGAGCCGTGAAGAGCGTGTCACCATAGAGGTCGCTTCCGGTGGTGATATCGAACGGAGGACCTGTGTTTGCGGTGAATAAAGGGTTGAAGCGAATGCCCCACTTGGCCGTGAGTGTGCCGCCGAGAGAGACGCGGTTCCGGATGTCGGTCGACGCGGGGCCGTATTCTCCTGCGCCGCTGTAAGGATTCGCGGCAAATGTCGAAAGCCCGTCGGTATTGCTGAGGGCGCGATTATAGACGTAATAGCCGAACAGGGAGACATGCGAGTTGACGTTCGAGTTCACATTGACGATGACCTGATTCTGGTTGTAGAGCCCGGACGATTCCATAAGAAAGATGGGACCGCGGCCGGGGAACGGAAAAACTCCGCTTCCGGGTACCAAAGGATCGTAAGTGCCTGGCAGGGGCCCGTTGATATCAGCCGATCGAAGCTGATGCAAGCCATGCGAATTAGAATAGCTGACTGCGACGGTTGTCTTTCCTGGCAGTTGCCGCTCCACGCCGAGAGCGGACTGCATCAGGTAGGGAGCACGAAGCGATGAACTGGTCTCCCAGATAGTCTGCGTCGATAGCGAGGCGGCGAGAGCATTAGACGAAGGGATTGCCGGGTAAAAAGTGGGATCGGTGAGGACGTATTGCTGTTGTACGACGCCGTTGTACCGCAGCGCGGTGAGAACATTCGTAAGGGCGAAGCGATCGTAGAACGTGCCGAACCCGGCGCGGATCACGGTCTTGGGCGAATTCCTCGCGGAGCCGCCCGGAGCCCAGGCCAGGCCGAGGCGTGGCGCGAGATCGCGCCAATCGTGAATATTCGTCTGCATCTCGTAGCGTAGCCCGAGGCTGAGCGTCAGATTGGGGCGCAGGCGCCAATTGTCGCCTGCGAAGAGGCCGGCGTCGAACTGATCTGCAGAAATGCCGGGAAGGCCCGCATTTAGTGCGAACTGCGCCGGGCCGCCGCCCAACGCCTGAATCTGCCTAGGCGTCAGCCCCATTTGTTCGAATAACAACGTCCGTTGATAGCTTTGGATGGACGTGATCTGGACCATGACCGGCTGCCCGCCGGGGCCGGTGACCGGCTGATTGTTCGCATCCAACTCCGGCGCCAGGCCGCCCGCGAAAGTATACATCCCACCGAAGTCCTGCGGCGAGAAGTTGGTTTCGGTTTGTTCACGGAGGCGGACACCAAACTTCCAGGCGTGTTTTCCCGCCGAGACGGTGGTGTAATTCTGAAGCTCGTAGTTGTTTTGCTGATCGGATGAATTCCCGGTCTGCGCTCCGCCGCCGTTAAACGCGCCTAACACCTGAATCGCCACACCGGGATCGTTGGAAGATATGGAGGAATCGAATCGAAAGAACTGAAAACGTGTTTCGTTGATGATGTTCGTACCGAGGACGGCCGTTTCGGTAGCCTGGACGGTTTGGCTGAGGCTATGTGCGTGCTCTCCACGCGATACAAGATTGAGAGCCCCGATACCAGAGTCCTGGATATCCGCCAGCGTTCCCTGATAACGGACCGACAGAGTGTTGTTGGCGTCGATCTGGTAGTCGACGCGGGGGCTGACGATGATCCGCCGCTGGGGAGTCCGAAACACTTGCGTGAACGGATCGATGATCCGAAGCGTCTGCGAATCGAGCGTTATGGCGTCGATGATGGCGCCGTTGTCGATGGCATGACGCTGTACGTCGAGGAAGAAGGATGCGCGGGAGCTGATCGAACCACTGACGTTGCCGCCGTACTCCTTGAGGAGAAATGGCGCCTTCTGCTGAGCGTAGGGATCGCGCGAATTCCAGACGCTGTCGCCGAAGTTGTAGAAAGCCGTTCCCTTCAACTTGTCGGTTCCAGGTTTCGTGAGGATTTCGACTCGGCCGAAGCCGATTTTGTCGTACTCGGGTGAAAATGGATTTTGATTGATTCGGATCTCCCGGATGGAGTCCTTGGAGGGGATCTGTCCTCCACTAAAACCATCAATAAAGATCGACCCGCCGTTCGGACCGGCCGAGGGTCCGGCGAGCGCTTGCAGATCCGCGACCAGATCCTCCGGATCGTCCGACAGCGCCTGCAGGTCATCGCCGCGAAGGATGAGCGCGCCTGCATTGCTGGCCGCGTCCGTACTGACTGCAGGTCCGGCGTTTTCGCTTACCGTCACCTGTTGAGACGTGGACGCGACCTTGAGCTGCAAATTAACAGTAAGGAGCGCGGACCTTATTTCGATTTGCGCAGGGCGGGAAAGACCAAGCTGGGGCGACGCAGCGTCCAGCGTATAGGCTCCAAAAGGCACATTCGGGAAGGAATAGGAACCATCATTGGCTGAAGCCGTGGTCTTGAGCAGGCCAGTTGGTCCGGTCAACGTCACTTTAGCACCCGGAATGACGGCCGCCGATTCGTCGGTGACTACTCCGCGCAAGGTGGCTGTCTGCGGAAATCCGGAGGCACACATCAACATCATCATAGGGAGCGGGAGGATCAGCTTGAACCGCCTCATTTGGCCCCACGTGCTTCATACACGCGAACCTCGGCAGATTGCGCACCTCGATGCGGGACTGCTACAAAAAGCTGTTTCCATTCCGGCACGAAGAGTCCTGTCCGGGCGCCTGGACCAGTTTGAATCTGCTCGATCCGTTGATAATGGTCCGGATCTTTTTGCTGGATTACGTCGACGAACCCGCCTCCACCAATCACGTAAATACGTCCAAGCGCGGCATCGTAAAAGAGGTCATCGGTGTCGGGCGCAATCTCCACCGAGTCCACGAGTTTGCCGGACTCGGTATCAATCGCAAGCAGGCGCGCCGGCATGCGGCATCCGATGAACAGCCGATGATGAGCCTCGTCGAGCGCCATGGGGAAGCACGTCTTCGCAGCGATGGTGGGCCAACGGGCGAGGATCGTGCCCTTCACAAAGTCGGCGACTTCAACCTCTTGCTTGTCGGGGACATTCACGAAAACGCGAGTTCCCGTTTTCTCCAATTGGAACGATTCGGGGTGGGCGTCCACGACGATCTCGCGTACCAGCTTTCCGCCGGAATCCAGAATTCCCAGCGCCCCGGTCCCGTTTGGCCGCCCCCTCAGCGACTTCTCCCCGCCATATCCGACGGCTACGCCGCGGCTGCGCGCGTCGTAGCGAATATTGTCGGCGTCGTCGGAGAACTGGTGCATGTCCCGGAGTTGAAACGTCGTACCGTCGAAGATCTTCGTAGCGCCGTCTGCACCATTGGCGGCATAGAGGCGACTGGTCGAAGAGTCGTAGAACAATCCTTGGGGTTCCCGCAAACCCGTTAGTGTCCGGGCTCGCTGGCCGGACTGCAGGTCGATCACCTCGACAGTATTGTTGCCCAACGCGGACACGAAGAGACGCTGACGCTTGATATCCACGCTGAAGTGATCCATGCGTCCATTCACGTTGGGCAGCGGGATTCGGGTTTTGAAGATCAACGCCGACGCGTCCTGCGCCAGCGCCGATCCCGCAAAGCAAAGAAATATGGCCGCCGCACGTCTCATTTTCGGATCACCTCGAAGTCGTCAAAATATGTGATGCCTGTCAGACTTGGTCTACAAGACCGTCCTGGCGGCCCGCGAGATCGTTTGGTCGCCGGTCTCGAATAACGGCTCGCCGTTGATTACCACTCAGCATCGGATGCTTGATGCCGTATGACCGCGACGGCAAGCCCTTTGGCGCCATCGATAGCCGGATGCCTTGCTCCACCTTGTAAAGGACCACGTTGTTCTCCAGAGCGTACGCCCGGACATCATAGTAGTTGTTCTAATCCTGATATCGCCAAACGATACCGGCGGCTTGATCCACCGTCCCGGCGACCGCTTTGAACGCAGCCCTGATTTCACCATAGAGCAGACTCGCTCCATCCCCAATTGCAAGCGGAAATCTGCCGGCCGTCTTGTTCTGGGATAGTTGTGCGAAAACATACGGCGGGCTGGGAGAAGACTCGTCGCGGACCGCTTCCCATCCCGGGGCTCGGCCGTCGTGCGTCATGGCAAGCGTCCGGCCGGATGGAGTTTTGCCACGAGCAGAATCCTCGAATTTGACCGTTCGCGCCCTGCCGGAACGCGAAGCGCAATCGTGCAGGCCATGAGGAGGATGATACGCATGTTGATTGAATAGTACCCGTCCAATCTGAAAAATCCCTGAGCGTCCGGCCTGGCAGACGCCTGCTCAGGTAGCACTCAGAATACGGGACGATAATGTCTGGGCAGGCATGAGAATTCCCATCGTTGAAGACGACCGGAAGCTCGCGGGTCAGAAGAGATCGCGCGAAGAAGCACTCAATCGGATTGCGCCTGACCGCGTGGTACTTCCTGGTATTCGCTTGTGTCTAGCGGCGTTCAGCATGGCGGCTTGGTTCGCAATGCGAGCCAGTTGATATCACGCGATAGACATCCGTACTGCTCGCAGTCTTAATAAGAGACGAAGATTCGCTCGCTGGAACTGTCACTCAGGTGTGGCTGCGGTAATCCGGAGCCGAACAAGGGACTTCTGAAGGCAGAAGCAAGACGGTGCAGCTGCCTCTCAAGGCGGTGGAATCACCTTTGCGGCTAACCTGATGGAGGGAGGAACAGCGCAATGAAGGCAGTTCGATTCGATAACTACGGCGGCATTGATGTGCTGCGTGTAGCTGACGTGCCGGTTCCCGAGGCGGCTCAAGGGGAAGTGCAGGTTAAAGTGAAGGCCGCTTCGATCAACCCTGGTGAGGCGAAAATACGCGAAGGAGTGTTACATACGCGTTGGCCGGCCACATTCCCGTCGGGTGAGGGTAGTGACTTGGCTGGGATCGTGATGAAGATCGGCCTGGGAGTGGAAAGGGTCAAGGCTGGGGACGAGGTGATCGGTTTCACCGACCGGCGCGCCAGCCACGCCGAGTATGTCGTGGTGGAAGCGCACAACCTGACGCGCAAGCCGGTGAAAGTATCCTGGGAGGTTGCCGGATCGCTGCCTGTTGCGGGAAGCACGGCGTATGCGGCGGTACGGGCGGTGTCGCTGAAGCCGGGCGACACGGTTGCGGTCTCAGGCGCCGCGGGTGGTGTTGGATGGATCGCCGCGCAACTGGCGAAGCGGGCTGGGGCGAAGGTGATCGGCATCGCCGGTCCGGCCAACCAGGAATGGATGGCGGCACGCGGAATCCAGCCGGTGGGGTATGGCGACGGCCTGGCGGACCGGCTGCGTGAGGCTGGGATTGACGCGTTCATCGACACCCACGGCAGCGGTTACGTGAGGCTCGCGATCGAATTGGGCATTCGACCGGAACGGATCGACACGATTATCGATTTCGCCGCGGCGCAGCAGTACGGGGTGAAAGCTGAGGGCAGTCAGGTCGCGCTAAATAGTGCAGTGCTTGCGGAACTCGCCGCCCTGGTTGCCGCCGGTGAGCTGGAAGTGCCGATCGCCGCGACCTTCCCGTTGGCTGACGTGCGCGCCGCGTTTAAACTGCTTGAGCAGGGCCACACCCGGGGCAAGATCGTGCTGCTGCCCTGAGTTGCCGTGGCGCACGCACTTTGCGCAATGTCACTTAGTTTTCCCCGACGTTGCATAAATTATTGAAATCATTGTGGCGCAAGCACTCGTGCTTGCCGCGTCGACAATCGTGTCGACGCCTGCCTTGGCTATTGGCGCACCATCGGCGCCAATGTGGTGCTGGTGGCAAACAAACATAAGTCCTTTAAAATGTTCGCCGCACAAAAAACTAAGTGACATTGCGCACTTTGCGTGCTGCCCTCAGAGGTGTTGGCACGAGTGCCAACACGGCACGCAGGAGTGCGTGCGCCACACGGGGGCTGGGATACTATGCGATATGTATTGGCGCGTTCCGCTGTTCGCTTTTTTCGCCTCGTTGTGCGCTGGTCAATCCAACCCGGCAGCGCTGGCCGCGCGGCAGTGGCGCCAGATGCATGAGCGCGCCATCGTCGATGAATTCGTCTCGCTGCTGGCGATTCCCAACATTGCCAGTGACCGCGCCAACATCCGGCGCAACGCCGAAGCCATCGCCGCTCTGCTCGAGAAGCGCGGCGTGGCAGCGAAGCTGGTGTCGGTGCCGGATGGAAATCCGGTGGTATTCGGCGAGATCAAAACACCCGGCGCCACGCGGACCATCGTTTTTTACGCTCACTATGACGGGCAACCCCTGGATCCCAAAGAATGGGCCACGCCTCCGTTCACTCCGACACTGCGCGATAAGCAATTGGAGAAAGACGGCCAAGTGATTTCACTGCCTGCGCCGGGCGTACGATTCGATCCGGAATGGCGACTGTATGCGCGCAGCGCCGGCGACGATAAGGCTCCGATCATCGCCATGCTGGCCGCGCTCGATGCGATCCGTGCTGCCGGCCTGCGATTAAGATCCAACCTCAAGTTCGCTTTTGAGGGAGAGGAGGAAACCGGCTCACCGAATCTGGAGAGGACTTTGGCCGCCAACAAAGACCTGTTTTCCGGTGATGTCTGGCTGATGTGCGACGGTCCGGTCCATCAGACCAGGCGCCAGTTGATTGCCTTCGGCGCAAGAACCGTGGGCCAGATTGACATTACCGTATACGGAGCGCGCGGCGAGTTGCACAGTGGTCACTACGGCAACTGGGCGCCCAACCCGGCCATGGAACTCGCCAAGCTGCTGGCCTCCATGAAGGACGATAACGGGCGGGTTCTAGTAGAACATTTTTATGACTATGTGGAGCCCTTGAGCGCTACCGAGAAACGCGCGATTGCCGAGGCTCCCGACATCGACGCGGATCTGATGCGCGAATTCGGGCTGGGGTGGACCGAAGGCGGCGGCAAGAAACTAACCGAGCTGATCACACAGCCCTCACTGAACATTCGCGGCATGGCCAGCTCGCGCGTTGGCGCGCAGGCGTCGAACGTGATTCCCTCCACAGCCACCGCAACCATCGATGTGCGGCTAGTGAAAGGGATGGATCCTGAAGGAACCAATCAGCGTGTGGTCGATCACATCCGCAAGCAGGGATTCTTCATCGTGACCCAGGCGCCCAGCGTTGAAGAACGGGCGGCGCATGCCAAGGTGGCCCGCGTCATCACATCCAACGCTAGCGGGGCTGCGATCCGCACGCCAATGGATTTGCCTATTTCACAGGAGGTGATCCGCGTGGTGGAAAGCGCCCGCGGTCCGGCTGTGAAACTCCCCAACATGGGCGGTGGGTTGCCGCTTCTGGATGTGGAGCGTCCGCTACACACGCGAACGATTGTGATCCCCATCGCAAACCATGACGACAACCAGCACAGCTACAACGAGAATCTGCGCCTGCAAAATTTGTGGGATGGCGTTGAGTTGATGGCCGCGCTACTTACAATGTGATCGGTGGTAGCGTGAAATCATTCCTTCGGCTTGTTCTTGCTACCCGGCGGGCGACCGCGCCGCTTCACCAATCCGTCTCCATTCTTCAGCGCTGACATCCAAGCGGGTGGCCGTCCTCGCCGCTTGCCCTGTCCGAAACTCAGCCGTTCCATTACCGCGATGGCCTCGCTTAATTGGTCTCGTTCCGCGTGAAGTTCAGCGATCATTTTGGAAATGTCCATGAGCGTAGTGTAGCCGATCCAAAATCAACATTCACGCCGCGCCGCGTCTGATGCTTGGAGGGACGGCGACCATATGGACTGCGACGGGTTCCCGCGATTCGCCAACAGGACCGCCACTTGTTCCAGTTGGTCACGCGTCAACTTTCTGAATGCCACATGCAGTCTGCCGTCGAACGCGCCTTGAGCTAACTGTTGTACGAATTGGGTCGCGCGGAATGGTTGATCCATATTGCTTCTTCTGCTCCTTGAAGTCTGATGTTCCCGGGGACGACCGGGGGAGGAGATCCTAAAGCTCTATTTGGCAGCGATAGGAATGATGCTCCGATTGTAGCGCCGAATTGGGCGTTCACACGAGTGTGAACGCGGCACGCAGGAATGCGTGCGCCACGGAGGGCCTGATCGCGATCTGTTCGCTGGGTATACTAATCCAAGAGTTGATTTTCGATGATATTTAGAGCTTCCCGGTTTATGCTGGCGATGGCGGGCACTGCGCTCTTCTCAGTCCAAGCCCAAGAGCAGCCCATCGGCTTCCCCGTTGCTCCGCTCGGTGCTGGCCCTTTCGTTTTTGACACCGCGGAGCAGCATAAGATTCGAGTCACTGTTGTGACAAAAGGACTGGTCCATCCCTGGAGCCTGGCATTCCTTCCGGATGGAAACATGCTGGTCACCGAGCGGCCGGGCCGGGTTCGCATGATTCGCGATGGAGTGCTGGATCCGAAACCGATAGGTGGGGTGCCGCAGCCCAGAACAAAGGGAAACGGCGGTCTGATGGATATCGCCTTGCATCCCCGATTCGCCGAGAATCATCTGGTCTACTTCACTTACGATAAGCCGGTCGAAAACGACAAGGGCGCGCCCACGGTGGCTCGCGGAAGGCTGGAAGGCGGCGTCCTTTCCGATGTGCGCGATCTTGTGGTCAGCGACGCTTATGAAGGCAATAGCGGACTCAGCGCGCGTATTACATTCGGCCGTGATGGGATGCTTTACATGGCTACCGGCGGGAATGTCGGATGGGTAGCGCAGGAGCCAGGCAGCCTGAGAGGCAAAATTCTCCGCGTGCGCGATGACGGGTCAGTGCCGCCCGACAATCCATTTGTGGGCCGCGCGGGTTACAGGCCCGAGATTTACACGCTGGGGCACCGCAATTCACTAGGTCTCATGGTCCATCCCGCGACGGGCGTTTTATGGAATAACGAAAACGGGCCTAACGGCGGCGATGAGATCAACATCATTCTCCCCGGACGCAATTATGGTTGGCCCGTGGTCAGCTTCGGGCGGGACTACGCGGGCCCCCGCATTTCCGAGAGCCCGACGCATGAAGGCATGGAGAATCCTTTAGTAGTGTGGATACCTTCCATCGCCGTTGCAGGTATGACCGTTTATACCGGTGATCGTTTTCCTAAGTGGAAGAACAACGTCTTTGTCGGTTCGATGCGCACGGGCGAGATCCCTGGCACCGGTCATCTGGAACGCATTGTGTTCAATGAACGGACCGAGGAGATGCGGCGCGAATCGTTGCTCGGTGACTTGAGGCAGAGGATTCGGGACGTGCGCCAGGGCCCAGATGGATACCTCTACCTGCTGACTGACGAAGACGACGGAGCGCTTCTGCGAATCGAACCTGCACCCTAGCTGTCAGACCCAGTCAGGTTCCCTCGGTCGAAGTCTTTCAGGTCCTCCCGCGCCGCTTGTAGTTCTTCGTCGCGCTGGTCCCAAGACTCCCTTAGCTCCTTCCACTTTTCAAATTCCTGGGTGCTGGCGGGATACGAAAACCGAAAACACTTCAGCGCGGCGTCAGCGCGCGAGAACCTCGCTTTAGCTTCTTCCAAGGCCTTCAGAAGGTCCTCGCGGGTTATATCAACAATAGCGCTCACATTTGATTGGACGTTTTGAAAAGCTATTAGGATTCCGACCGGTCGATGAAGCTTGTTCAATCTTCGCTGACGGGGGTTGATCGCGTACCTCGCGACGCCATCGATAATCGTCGCGTCGATATTCAGATCCTTCAGGCGATCGGAGCGATTGACCGGGAGCCGCTCAACCGCGAGTCAGCTATGGCGCATCGGCTTATATACTTATATAGATGTCGTCCCGAATTGGTCGCGCTAGCGGTACCTCAGCTTGCCGGGCCAAAGAGATTACATTTGCGTTGAAACGTAGCGTTCATGCTGAATGGCAAGTCCATAGAGCAGGCTAGGGGTAAGATCGGGATTACCTCAGGGTCCGCGTCTGCGAGCACTCTGTTCCCCGATGTTTGCGGTCCCCTAGCCCTACTTCATTCAGGTCGGAAGAAGATCTTGCGGCACTATGCTTTTGGCGACAAAGTTGGTGAAGCGTTGCAATGCACGGTGATGAGCTTCGGAGGCTTTCCGCTTATCCTCTTCTGTTAATGCCCGTCGGAGTTGTTCGCTGGCCGACTGAAGTTCGCCAGCCAGCCGCTGTTCGATCTCCCGTAAGCGAAATTTGTCGAGGTCGCAACGAGGTTCCATAACAACCTTCGAGTATCTGCAAATAGGACCATGGCCACCTAAGTACTGTTTCAATTTCACTGGTGCCGGCAGTACTAACAGCTATGTAATTACATCATTTAGCTAGCTTTATTGTTCGTGGCAGATAGAATGGAATGCGGGCTATCATGCGGTATCTAGTGCGCGCGCGTGTCAGGCCAGGCGCTGAGCAGTTTCTTCTCCAGGCGATTGAACACAGGACTCTGGGCAGAGGCTCGGTAGCCGGCGGCGAGTACCTGCGAAACATGCAGGAAGCCCGGCTTTGCCCGGACGGTACTGCCCGCTGGGTTGAAGTCTGCTACTGTCCGACTCCCCTGGAAGAGGAGCGGCCGTATTGGGAGCAATACTTCGAATTGGTCAAGGTGCAAGATGCGCATGACCGCGGACGGTGCCGGGACCAGAACGGATCGGAGCCGTGGGCCTGCGGGAATTGCGATTGCACTGATCGTTTAGAACGAAAGCTGGCCAATCTCGGTGATCGATTGTTGAGGAAGCTGGGAGGCGAATAGGGGGGCCTTGCACTGCTCCTCTCCGCCGTATATCTTTATTGTGAGTCAATTGGGAGGACTAGCGATGCAAACGGCGAGAAGATCGTATGCCAGCCCCGTGCTGTACATCTGGTGGTGCCTGCCGCTCATGCTTGGGGCTGCTTCCAACATAAGCCCGGTGGCGGATGCCGCCAAGGCCGATGACTTGACCGCCGTCCGCAAGCTGATCAAGGAGCATGTGGATGTAAATACGCCCGCCAACGACGGCTCCTCCGCGCTTCTGTGGGCGGCCTTCCGATCGGACGCGGAAATGGTGAAGGCCCTGCTTGCCGCGGGAGCCACGGTGGACGCAGCGAACCATTACGGCGTAACTCCCCTTCTGCAGGCCAGCCGCAACGGCGACGTGGAGGTGATGCGGGCGCTGCTGGACGCGGGAGCGGAGCCGACGCGTTGGCATCCCGAGGGCGAAACGCCGCTGATGGCTGCGGCGCGCACCGGTCGCGTGGACGCGGTGAAATTACTGCTTTCGCATGGCTCGTTCGTCAACGCCTCGGACCCGTATCAGGAAGAGACCGCGTTAATGTGGGCGTCTGCCGAGGGTCACCTGGAGGTGGTAAACACCCTGCTGGCCGCCGGTGCCGATCCCAATCTCAAGGCGCACGTCTCCACGATCACGGAGCGGAAAGACGCGGACCATCCTTCAGGCGGGTTTACGGCACTGATGTTCGCCGTTCGTAACGGACACACCGCTGTTGCCGAGGCCCTGATCAAGGGCGGCGCCGATCCGAAGCTGACCAACGCCGATGGCGCGACCGCGACCGTCGTCGCCATTGTGAATGACCGCTTCGATCTGGCCAAGGAGCTGCTTGACCTGGGAGCCGATCCGAACGACGGAGCATTGTTCTTCGCCGTTGACATGCACGACGCCACCACCGACATGCGCGCGCACGACGGCTCGCGGATGCAACCCAGCCATCCGAACAATCTAACCGCCTTGAGTCTGGTTAAGGTGCTGCTCGACCTTGGCGCGGACGTGAATAAGCCTTTTGTCGGGGCCCTGCATTCGACCACGCTGTGCTGCGGCGCTTCGATCAACAGCACGCCGTTTTACCGCGCTGCAACGGCGGCCGACATTGAGGTGCTGAAGCTGATGCTGGCCAAAGGCGCGAAGATCGAGTGGAGCCCCAGCGAGGTCAAAGCTAAGGAGGGCAAAGGCGGTGGCCGCCCGAATCCGAACCTCGGCAAGACGCCCTTAATGGCCGCCCTGAAAGGTGGCCAGGGCGCACCGATCGCAGGGGGGCCCGGTTTCACCCGCACGATTGCGCCGGTGTTCCGCGAGCCCGGCAGGCGCGATCCGCTGGAGGCACTCAATATGCTGCTTGCGGCGGGGGCCGATCCGAATGCCAAGGCGGCCGATGGCTCGACACCGCTGCACCAGGCCGTGCAAGAACAGCAAGTGCCGATAATTCGCGCGCTCGCCGCCGCGGGCGCGAAGCTGGACGCGGTGAACAAGGATAATCTGACACCGTTGCTTCTGGCCGAAAAGCCTAAGACTCCGAACCCCGCCGACATGGGTGACCTGGACGTGTATCATCCCAAGCACAACTCGCGCGAGGAGGTGATCGCAGCTCTGCGGGATCTGATGCATCTTGGTCCCAACGATCCGGCGCCACAGCCACCGCCGCTTCCGCCCCCGGCCGACAAAAAAGTTACCGACGACAAAAAAGTGACCGATAAAGTGACCGATGATAAGGATGATAAGAAGGATGTTCCCAAAGTGGCCGCGGTGACGAGCGCTCCATGAGGAATATCGCAATCACGGCTGCGTTGGGCTTGTTCGGGATCGGTGTGTCGCTTATCGGGCAGACCGTGAGCGGGACATCTAAGGCCGCGACGACCGCGGAGGCGGTGAAATCCCGCGCGTTTCTCGACAAGTACTGCGTGGCGTGCCACAGCAATCGCGCGGTGAACCCGGCGGAAGCTCCAATCAATCTCCAGGCGGCGGGCTTCGACGATCTGTTGGGCCATGCAGAAACCTGGGAGAGAGTGCTTCGAAAGCTGAGCGTGAGGGCCATGCCGCCTCCGGGGCTGCCCCGTCCGGGCGAGGCCGAGTACGCGGCCTTTACGAGCTGGCTCTCTCGATCGCTCGACACTGCCTGGGAAGGCCATAGTACGCCGGGCCGCTACGTTGTCCATCGTCTGAATCGCGCAGAATATGCGAACGCAGTCCGTGACCTGCTGGCGGTGGACATTGACGTCTCGGACCTGCTGCCCACCGACGGCGCGGAGTTCGGGTTCGACAACATCGCGACGGCTCTGAAAACGTCGCCGCTGCTGCTGGAGGGATACGTGAACGCGGCGCAGCGCGTCAGCGCCATGGCCGTGGGCGATCCGAAGGTGAAGCCCGGGACGACCGAGCATTCCATCAGCCGCGAATTCAGCCAGAACGGATACATCGACGGCCTGCCGCTCGGAACATTCGGCGGCACAGTTGTTCGTCACGTTTTTCCGGCTGACGCCGAGTATAAACTGTCGGGACGGCTGGTGCGGGGCGTCCAGGAAGGCTACGCCGGCGTAGAAGGAAATGACCAGCCATATACCTTTGTCATCACGGTGGATGGAACCGAAGTGTATTCGGCTCCGATTGGCGGTCCCAAGGACGACGAGATCCAGTCCGCCGATTTGGCCGCGGCGCAACCGATTATCGACAAAAGGATGACGGGACGCGTGCGGGTGACTGCCGGCCCTCACGACGTGGGCTTTACGTGGAAAGAGCGGCCGTTCCAGTTGCAGGACGTGTGGGAGCCGTCGAGGCGCGACAGCCAGGAGGTCCACATGGTGGGGGGCCTGCCGAAGCTGAGGACCGTGTCGATCGACGGCCCATACAACGTGAAGGGCGTTAGCGAAGGGCCCAGCCGGGAGCTGCTCTTTGTGTGCCATCCCGCGTCTGCTCTCCGCAACAATCTCAGCACTGTCCCGACGAAAAACGTGAGCGTAACAAATGCGAATACGGGCGAGACCAGCTGCGCGGACAAGATCCTTACAAACTTTGCACGCCGCGCGTACCGGCGTCCTGTCACGCCCGCGGACGTCGAGGCGCCGATGTCGTTTTACAGGCGGTCACGGCAGAGCGGCGGCAGTTTCGACGAAGGGATTCGCGTGGGTGTAGCGCGCGTTCTTTCGAGCCCGAATTTCTTGTATCGAATCGAAAGAGATCCCCCCAACGCGCGCGCCGGCGTAGCGCATCCAGTCAGCGACGTCGAGCTGGCCTCGCGCTTGTCGTTCTTTTTATGGAGCAGTATCCCCGATGAAAAGCTGCTGAGTCTGGCGTCAGCGGGGCGGCTGCGGGAGCCGGAAGTGCTCAACGGGCAGGTCGAACGCTTGCTCGCCGACGAGCGCTCCGACGCCCTGGTGAACAATTTTACCGGGCAGTGGCTGCAGCTCCGAAACCTGGAGTCTAAGGTGGTTCCGGATCTGCTAATGTTCCCGGACTTCGACGACAACATCCGCAAAGGATTCCGTACGGAGACCGAGATGTTGTTCGCCTACATTTTGCGCGATGATCGCAGCGCTCTGGACCTGATGAACGCGGATTACACCTTCGTGGACGAGCGGCTGGCCCGGCACTATGGCATCCCGGGCGTTTACGGCCCGCGCTTCCGCAAGGTGAAGCTGACGGATCCCAACCGTCGCGGTCTGCTGGGACAAGGAAGCATCCTGTCGCTGACTTCGGTGGCCACCAGAACCTCGCCGGTTTACCGCGGGAAGTACGTGCTCAGCACCTTCCTCAATACGCCGCCACCTCCACCGCCGCCGAATGTCCCTTCGCTGGAGGAAAGCAGCAAGGGGGCGTCGACGGCTGCCAAGACGGTGCGCGCGCAGTTGGAATTGCACCGCAAGAACCAGCCCTGTGCAGGCTGCCATCGCATCATCGATCCCGCGGGGTTCGCGCTCGAGAACTTCGATGCAGTGGGGCGGTGGCGCGACAAAGGCGCCGATGGCGCGCCGCTCGACGTGGCGGGCACGCTCGCGGACGGATCCGAGGTCAACGGTCCAGTGGCGCTCCGGGAGGCCATTGTGAACCGGCCTGATGCCTTCGTGACCGTAATTACCGAGAAAATGCTGACTTACGCGCTGGGCCGGGGCCTCGAGCCTAGCGACATGCCGGTGGTTCGCCGGATCGTGAAGAAGGCCGCGCAGAACGATTACCGGCTTTCTTCGATTATCATAGGTATTGTGGAGAGTGCGCCGTTTCAGATGCGCACGAAGTTGGAACCGGCTGAAACCGCGAGTGTGCCGGGCGAGAGCGTTAGAGCTGCACGATCAAACAACAAGGAGTAGCCATGTTTATTACGAAGAAACATCTTTCGCGCCGCACGTTCGTGCGCGGTACCTTGGGCGCCACGGTCGCACTGCCGTTCCTGGATGCCATGATTCCTGCGCTCTCCGCGGCGCCGAAGTCGCCGTTCCGGTTTGGCGCGGTCTACTTCCCGTGCGGCGTGTTTCCCGACACCTGGCATCCTGAGGCCGAGGGGAGCAATTTCGTATTCAAGCCGGTGATGCAGCCGCTGGAGCCGTTCCGCAATCAACTGGTGACGGTGAGCAAGATGAAAGCGCCGTGGGGCGAGTCGGTTCACCTGGGCGCCAGCTCGGCGTTCCTGAACGGCGTGGGGCCTGCCGTCCGCCGCGACGGGAGGGGCGACTCTTTCGGAAAGATTGAATCGAAAAAGACCGTCGATCAGTTCATAGCAGATAAGGTGGAGGGCGATACGCCTCTGCGATCCATCGAAGTGGGCACCGAGGACATGGGCACCGCGGTCGGAGCATGCGACGGGTTTGCCTGCACGTTCTTCAATACGCTTTCGTGGCGCGACGATTCCAGCCCCCTGCCGGTGGGCATCAATCCGCGCGTGACCTTCGAGCGAATGTTCGGCGAAACGGATTCCACCGAGCGCCGCTTTGCCCGCCTGAAGGAAAAGCAGAGCCTGCTCGACTCGGTGACCGAGGAAACCTCGAAGCTGAAACGCTCGTTGGGAGGTCCCGATCGCGCCATCCTCGAGGAATATATGGGCAACATTCGTGACGTGGAACAGCAGCTCGAGCGCATGGAAAGCCGGCTGGGAACCATCACCGGCAATCCGGAAGCGCCGGTGGGATTGCCGGAAGCGTTCGACGATCACATGACCATTACCTATAATTTGATGCACCTGGCGTATCAGGGCGACATCAGCCGCGTCTTCACTTTCATGACCGGTCATGAAGCAAGCGACCGCGCCTATGGGCACATCGGCATTCCCGAGCAGCATCACACCATCTCGCATCATGGCAACGATCCGGAGAAGCTGGCGAAGTACGCCAAGATCGCCACGTACCAAATCCAGAAGTTCGCAGACTTCCTCGATAAGCTGAAAGCCACCAAAGAGGAAGACGGGACACTGTTGGATCACTCGATTCTGTATTGGGGCAGCGGCATGAGCAACGGCAACGCGCACGATCGGAACAATCCACCGGCAGTGATTGTCGGCGGCGGCTGCGGCCGTCTCAAGGGCAATCGGCACATTGTGGCGAAGGACACGCCAACCGCGAACCTGCTGCTGGCGATGGCGCATGTAGGCGGCGCGGAGATCGATAAGCTGGGCGCGAGTAACGGTCGAGTCGATCTCTAACAGGGCTGAAAAAAGCAATCTAGCCACAGATAAACACCGATGAACACTGATAATTGCGTTGATCGGTACGCTTAGGGACACCTCTGGGCGACGCGGTTCACCGCCGTCACATTGATGCCGTCTGCGCCGTCGTCGCCAATAAGAAGGCCGCTCACCGCGACGCGCGAACCGGCCATCGCGTCCAGATGGGTGACCACGTACTTGAGCGCTATCGTACGGCTTCCCAGTGGCCTGGTAGCGTCTTCCCCGCCCTGAGCTGAGCGCTCCGCCCGCTCGGGGCGTGTCGCGCTGGTGACCACCCAGTCCGCTCCGCTCTTAGCCAGACAGCCGACCACGCGAACCAGCGCGTTGGCCGGGAGCTCGGTACGTCCGTCCTTCCGCACAATCTGCACGCTGGCAGTGGCATTGCCGCCCAGTTCGGTGGATCCCGCAGGAAAGCCGTTGGATTTCAGCATGAGCGCAACGATATCCCGGTAGGTGGGCTCGGAGAGGGATCCCGGGCTACCGTTCGGCATGTTTGCGCTGACGTACTGCAGGACATCGCCGACGGTTTTTTGCGCGAAACTCTTCCAGAATGAGTCGCCCACCAGGGGCGCCTTGCCTTCCGGCGTGAGGGCATGACAACCCGAGCAGCTTTGGCCGAACGCCTGCATGCCACGGGCGGCTTGAGCTTCGGTGTACACACCGTCCCAGACCGTCCGGCGCGGGCTGCTGGTCTGAGCGGTGAGGAGAGTAGCCGTGGCCGATGCGAAGAAAAAGAGGCCGGCCAGTTGGACGGGTACGCTCTGCATGTCGTGATCGTGCCAGCTAACCGAAGCCATGTCAAGCCGGGAACAATTGAAGCGTTTTGAACCTAACCTTCTACGCGGAAGAATTGGAAACTTGAATTCAGCAGTTGCAGACCAGGGCCACGCGCACCGAGCGGCGGCTGAATTCGAGAGCCTGAAGTGGCTTGACGAAGGTAAGCATCCGTTGGACTGGAACAGCGCAACCAGACAGGGATCGGCCCGTGCTAGGTAAGCCCGCCGGTCGTCGAAGGCCGGGTTGCCGGCAAAACCCGCGAGACGGAGAGCACGTCTCGGCGCATGTGGAACGAACGCTTGGAATTTCCGAGACATGGCGCAGTAGGGCAGCTTGGCAGCGTCCCGAGAGTCGGTATGCGCGTGGGTGAACGCGATAGATTCAGGGGACGCTCACACTGTGCCACGTCGCCGCGTCGATTACAAAACTACTCTAACCGGGCAACGCCGCTCCGTTAATGCATGACTTAGTTTTGGCGGATGTGGGAAACATCCTTCTCGTCTTCGGCGCAGATATTTTCCAGAACGTCAGAGTCCGCGAGAAGTTTTTGAGTTAACTTGATGCTGAAGGGTTTGGTATACATCTTGGGATCATCAATGGTGACCTCAACGTCCATGTGTCCGAAATCACGCCGGTGGTAGCGCTCGACCACCCGCAAAGCGTCACTGTGCGGATGTCCCATCAGGTCCAGTACAGTACGGTCGTTGAATCCGATGGTCTCGACGACCAATGTGTCGCCCTCCCACTTACCAACGGAATAGCCTAGCCAAGTGGGCTCAGGATCTTTGGGAAGCGGGCGGCCGTCGGTGTGGATTTGGCGGTGGGCACCGTCGGATTCGAACATCATCACGATTTGACGGGGAGCCTGAACGATCTCATCCGGCTCGGAAACCAGATATGTAAGTGGAATGCCGATGGGCGCGCAGCTGCCAACATAACCTTTGCTGGTTCGGAGCATCGCAGAGGCCTGAGGACGCATCGGAACATCGTCAGGCTTAAAGTCAAGCAAAATATTGACCGCGTACTTCGAAATGGTATCGGCCTCCATGCCGGGGACGTCCAGCGTGTCGACATTGGCGCCAAAGAGCTGTTTCATTTCGGCCAGAGACGTGGGCTCAACGTGCCAGACGCCGGACAGATCGGGTTTGCCTTTCATGCGCGGTGGCGGAGCCGTAAGATTCGGCTTGCCATCTTTGGTTCGCGGAGTCCTTGTGTCGTGATAATTCAGCCACTGAGGCGACGCGGGTAGAACGCCGGCGATCAGCAAAATTGGAATCCACTTCATCCTCATTAGCTCCTTCTGGATTAAAGCTTGCAGGTGCTTTTGGACCGCCAGTTTAGCACGTCTGCGCGTGCGCTCAGCAAGGCATGAATCGTTCGGCCAGCAGATTGCCGCTGCCGGCGTTCATCTCGACACGGTCGCCATACCTCGCGAATTTCGTGCGAGCCGTCTCGTAGGAAGACGGGCGGATGCGTTGAGAGCGAAGAACTTACTTGGCTGTTGCGGTAGGGACGTCATTACCGATCGCCCCCCGCACAGAACCCTACGAGCGCTTTTACGATGGCACCGTTAAGGCTATCACCTTTGCTAATATCGGATCGTCACGAAACCAGTGGAGGTACCCTGACCAATGAAAGTCGCCGCGCTCATCGCACGCCTTCTGCTGGGACTGGTGTTCTTGGTCTTCGGCCTCAATGGTTTTCTTAACTTTCTTCCGCTACCGGCGCTAACTGGGCTGGCGGGCCAGTTCATCGACGTACTCGCCGCATCACACTTCATGGTTTTCGTTTTCACTCTTGAGATGCTGGGTGGGATTTTGCTGCTCGTTAACCGGTTCGTTCCGCTTGCGCTGGTTTTGCTCGGCCCCGTCGTCGTGAGCATTTTCTTGTTCCACGCGCTACTAGACCGGGCCGAACTTGGCCTTGCCGTTCTCGTGGTGGTGCTATGGGTGATCGTGGCGGCTCATAGCAGGAAACACCTCATGGGGATACTTCGTCATCGCACGGATTGATTCCAAAACCTGGTGGGCGCAGTACGGGAACTGCCTAGGGCCGCCTTTGCGAGATACGCGTTGGAGAGCACCTTCTGTTTCTCCGCCACACCAGCCGTGCGGCAGACTTTTCAAACGAGCAGGCGGCAGTCAACGCATTCTGCCGTGGTCGTCCCCTGCGCTTCGTCGGCATTGAAGCCTCCACGGCCCGCCTAAATTCGAAATTTACTCGCGAAGTTCTCGATGTAGCATAATCCCGACGGTCCACGGGACTGGCAACGCCGGAGCGCGGAGGCAGCGTACGCTAACCCTGAGTGGATTGTTGGCAACCCGGTCGACCAGCAGCAATAATCGTCTACCAGAAACAGAAATTCGGCTCTCGCAGCGTGGTTTATCGTTTTCGAGGCCGTTTCGGAACGAACGCCAGAAACCTGCGAGGATTGTCCACCATGATTCCATGCAGCACCAGCTCGCTCGCGCCAGCCGCTTTCAGCTTCGGCACAAAGACCGTCAATGTCTTGGCGTAGCCGCTTGACGCGTCGGCGGAGAACATCAGATGGCCGGCGAATCCGGCCTCAATGAGCGCCATGACCATCGGAATCTGCTGCGTATCATTGTTTCCGCCCTGTCGATCGAATCCGATAAAAGCGCCCCGTGTGCAGATCGCTTTGTGCACGTACACGTTGGGGTCCACAAGATTTCCCAAGTGTCCGATGACAATGCGATTTGGTCTTACGCCAGCGTCCTCGAGAATATCCAGCTGTTCGAGCGCTGACTTCCCGGGAATTCCAGTGTGGGTGAAGATCGGCAAGTTCGTAGCGAGGTGGGCCTTGCCGACGGCGCGGAAAACTTTGCGTTCATCAGCGGTGATCTCGTCCCAGGAGCCGATTTCGCCGAAGACACCCAGCGTATCGTCGTCGGCCTGTTTGATGAGGGCCTGGACGATCTGTTCTTCGCTCATAGCCGAAATTTCTTTCGGGTAAAACGGTTGCGAGTAGAAGCCACCGCCTGCCACGATCGGGACTCCGGATTTCATCGAGACCTGCCGGATGAAGTTGATATCGCGTCCCATGTCCGCATGTCCCGCGTCGACAATGCAGGCCACGCCCGCGCTTTTAGTCTTGACGACTTCGTCCGACATCAGATCGACGTCGTGCATGATGTCCGGGGGCGCGGGGCCAGGTCCACCAGCACCGCCGGGACGTACCGGAAATGGCGGCAAACCATTCGCGGCACGGGCGGCCGCTGCCGCGGCTGCGAACTTTGCCATGAAATCGGACGCCAATTGCATGTGCTCATGAAACAGTGTGGCGCCGCCTGCTAAATCGTCGGGAGCGTAGTCCTTGAGGATTGCTCTGATAATCGCGCCCTTCGGGAATCTCGGATCCCGTGCAAGTCCGGGCGATGGAATTGCGGCGGATGCTATGCCGATTCCCAATGCTTCGAGAGCTTGGCGACGGGTCACCGAACGCGTGAGAGAGCTGGACATGGTGGGTGTATTGTAATTCTTTGGAATATTAGCTGCTAACGGACTTCCAATTCTTCACGAGATAGTCGGCGGTGCGCCACGCGAGTGCTTGTGCGGTGAGTGTAGGATTGCGCGCCCCGCTGGTACCCATGACCGATGCGCCTAAAACGCCGAGATTCGGCGCCTCGTGGGAAAATCCCCAGCGATTGACGACGTTGGTGTCGGCGTTATCGCCCATGCGTGTGCCGCCGTAGGCATGGGTGGAAACACCAGGAACAAACGGCGGAGGCTTGAGCACTTGGATCGCACCGGCGGCCTGGAACCACTGCTCCATCTTACTGTTCGCGTACTGGGTCGCGCGCCGCTCATTCTCCCGCATCCCGCCGGTGTTGATGCGGCAGACCGGATCGCCGAGCGGGTCTGTGATCTCGTCGTCCAGATCGAGATACATCGTTTCGTAAGGAAACGTGTTGGTCTGTATGTAGGTATTGGACTGCCGGCCAGCGTTGTCATGGATGAATTTCTTCCAGGCCGAGCCCCAGCCAGGCACGCGCCCAAAAGTGTTCATAGCCGCGCCTTCGATCGGATGACGCTCGGTATATACATGCAGGCTGCTCCCGCCGATGAAGCCCATGCCGCTGTGATCGAAGCTATCGTCCGCCCACTCATCGCAGGTCGTGCCCTGAGCGGGCAATCCGTACCATGTGTTGATGTCGTGTGGAAACAATGCCGTCACAAAGCTGTTCCAATGTCCGAAATAATGCCGGCCCACTTGTCCGTGGTTGTTCGACAAACCTTTGGGATACGGCTTCGATTTCGAAAGGAGCAACAAACGGGAGTTTTCGTAGGTATATCCAGCCAGCAATACGACCTTCGCGGGTTGGAAAAACTCCTCGCGATTGCGGAGGTAACGGACGCCCGTCACGCGTCCATTTGCATCCGTCTCGATGCGCGTCACGTGGGCGTTGTCGAAAATCGTGAGATTCTTCGTTCTTTGCGCCGCGGGAATCGTGGTGACTGCGGTGGAGCCTTTCGCGCTCACATGGCAACCGCCCGAACCGCAGTAGCCGTGGTACACACAACTGCTTCGCCCCTTGCGCGGTTGGGAGTTAATTGCAGCAGGCGGCGCAAAGGGTTTCCAGCCTAATTTTCTGGCCGTCTCCGCCATGTGATCGGTGAAGCCGGACCCACGCAGAGGGGGCATGGGATATTCCTTCGCGCGCGGAGATTCAAATGGATTCCCACGGCCCGTGAGTTTGCCGCCGATATTTCCGGCCGCGCCCGAAACCCCGACCTCATCTTCGACAAGATCGTAGAACGGAGACAGTTCGTCGTAGGTCAACGGCCAGTTTTCCAGGGTTGTGCCGGCCGGAATCGCAGATGCTCCGTATCTCTGTAGTGTTTCCGAACGTGTCTTAAAATCCCACGCCTTGAGCCTCCAGCTTTGGGCCCAGTAGTGGATGGATGTCCCGCCGATGGCGTTCATCATGGGATGCGCTGCCGGTGGGCGAGCTTTTTCTCCCGGCCCGGTGCGCACGGTGGGAATCTCGCGCTGGGCTTTTGGCGATGTGGTCACCTGGCGGCGAATGTTGTTGAAGACTTCGTCGGCGTGAAAATCACGATGCGGATCCATCCAGGTACCGGCTTCGATCCCCGCGATTTTCAGGCCCGCGCGGGCCAATGGCAATACGGCGACTCCGCCCGTGGCACCGAGTCCAATCACCGCCACATCGACCGGTTTGAGTGTGGTTGCCATTATTTATACTGCGTTCCCCAGGCAGAGTGGTGGTAAGGAGCAGGCGCCGCGTCCATGCGCTGCATTTCTGCGTCGACGGCGGGGCGCGGACCGGGATAGCGGATTAGATCCCATCCGGCGAAAGCGCCATTGCCGCCGTAGTAAGGGTCGCCGAACATGCCTTCCAGGGTCAAACGCCGCGCGCGGTCGAAGAACCGCCGGCCTTGCGGCAATCCTTGCGCGGTGTTTTCGTCAATTGCTTTTAAAACCAGATCGCGCTTCTCCGCTGGAAGGCCGGCCAGCGGAGCGCCGTGGGTGAGCTTAGCATAGGCATTCACCGCTTCCAGCCCTTCCAAAAACTGCGCCTTTTCGTTTGCGTTCGGACCCGCCAGCACACGATCGATGTAGACCTGCGCACCCGCTTCCACGGCGCCTGGTCCAAGTTCATCGGTAGGGATGAGCCGATCGATGAACGCTTCGAGCGTTTTCATTTGTTCAGGGGTGAGCGCCAGAGGTCCGGTCTGCGCGGTGGCCGTGAGGGCGGCCAGCGGAACGAACGCGGCAGCGAACAGAAGGTCGCGGCGCGTCAACTCGTGTTCATCGGGCATGGAATGAATCTACCAGAGATGAGTCGCGCTATTGGAGGGACGCCTGCGTGGGGCCTCCCCTGCCAATCATGCGTTTCATCACGCTGGGACCTGAGGGTTTGAATAGCTTATCGGGGTCCATTCCAGAATCGATCAGAAAACCCATGAAACAATTCTGCATCTCCTCCCAAGTCTGAAGTCCCCACACAACTTCTTTGGCGGGATCCGGATTCCACTTGTTGTTGGCGAAATTGTCATAATGCGCGATGCCCTGGACCTTGGTGCCTTTCGGAATCGTCAACTGTTTTTCCAGATCGTAGCCCAACTGCCAGTTGAAATCGAAGCGGCCGCGGAAAACTGTCTGCGTTTCCCCAGTAGGATACACGAGGCGCACTTCGTAATCCTTGCCGCGCACGTGCATATGCGATTGAATATAAACCATCTTGGAATCGAACTGTGCAGTCATCGCGGACACCACCGCGCCGTTGTTATCATTGGGCTCTATCACCAGATTTGCTACCAATGGGTCCATAGCTGGTGACATAGCGGAGCTTAGGAGGATTTTTCGCCAGCACGAGTCGTACGACAGATTTGCTGGTCTGCGGCGTCCCGACGGCGGTGTAGTGAATCTCAAACACGATATCGGAGCCCTTGGGGACGAACTTCGCGGAGCCCCCAAGGTCGAAAGTTGGTCACCCAAACCCGGATTGAACTTCCCTAGTATTTCGAGGCCGTCCCCGGGCCCTCTTTTCATTTCTTGCGACGGATAGGAAACTCCGGGAGTAGCATCGGCCATCCACCTCGCGCCCGGAGGACGAATCCAAGCCTCTCCGTGGTGCACCACTTTCGAGTTGCCCGGGCGCATTTCCGCTGCACTCACCCACATATCCTCAGGAAAGCTTGTCTTCACCAGCATGTATTGATAATCGATCGTGCCGGTGGCGGGCACATGGAACTCGGCGGACATCTCGATTTCCAGATCGGGCTTGATATTCCAGCCATCGACAAATTTCAAAGGGGCTGGAACATCCTTAGGGTCGCCTTCCGGAGCGCCATTATTGGCCCAAGAAACCAGTGTGCGATTTGCGCTTCAGTTGAAATGACGTTCGTTTGGAGAAATGACCCACCTTTGGATCGGCGAACCAGGGCGGCATCTGCACGCTTGGATCCACATCTACGTGAAAGGGGACGACGGGAAGGTCGTGAGCTGAATGGTGGAGACCGGCAGTCCGAACATTCTCTTGCGCCGCGGCTCCATCAAGAAATCCTTAGAAGCGGGCACCGAAATTGTGGTCCAGGGCTACATGGCGAAAGACGGCGAAAACAAGATCAATGGCGGCGCCGTCACATTTTCGGATGGCAAGCGGCTTTTTCTCGGTTTCAATAGGGCGATCCGCGCGAATAACTGGGTTAAGTTCGCGTGATCCGAACTGATCATTGCATGCAGATCATGGCGGGCATACAATTAAACTTGTCATTGGTCCCTCGATCGGACAGGGCCCGGTCTGCTGAGGCGGCAGGAAACTACCTTTATGCCAATCTACGAATACCAATGCAAGCAGTGCCGGCAAAGCTTTGAATACCTGGTACTGCGAGCATCCGTTCCTGCTGAGTGCCCACAGTGCAAATCATCGGATTTAGAGCAGCTTATTTCTAGGTGCGCGGTCAGTTCTGAGAGTACGCAGCGAGCGAATCTCAGCGCGGCGCATCGCAAAGTAGCAGCCGCCCGCAGCGACAGGCTGCACGACCAGCATCAACACCTGCACGAGCACTTCGAAGACAGCGGCACTGATTCTCAAGCGCACGCGAATTACGAGGTGAAGGGGAATGCTTAGAAAGATCGGCGTCGCTGGCCTGCTGGTGGTGCCCGTACTCCTTCCGGCCCCCAAAGCCGAGGTGAATCCGGCGGCAGAGCGCGCGTTACTCGACCAGTATTGCGTGGTGTGTCACAACGACAAGCTGAAAACCGCAAACTTATCGCTGCAATCGGCGGATATAAACTCGGTTGGCGACCATCCCGAGACCTGGGAACCGGTCATCCGGAAAATGCGCGCCGGTATGATGCCACCTCCCGGCATGCCGCGTCCCGCGCTTGCGAAATACGAGCAGCTTCGGGACTGGTTAGAGGCCGAGATTGATCGCAAGGCGGCAGCACATCCCAATCCCGGCTCCGTCGTGTTGCATCGCCTCAATCGCACTGAATACGCAAATGCCATCCGCGACCTGCTCGATCTCCCGATGGACGTAAGCACGCTTCTCCCAGCAGACGATTCGGCGCGAGGCTTCGATAACGTCGCGGGTTCATTGACCATTTCGCCCACTCTCTTGGAGGCCTATACGAATGCTGCAACGCGAATAGCGCGGACTGCGGTTGGATTTTGGAAATCCCCTACTGCCGCCGCCTACATCGCGCCCACGGACTCCTCGCAGAACCAGCACATCGAAGGCCTGCCCTTTGGCACGCGCGGAGGGATGGCGGTGCGCCATACTTTCCCGTCGGATGGCGAATACAAATTCTCGGTCCAAAACCTCGGTATTGGCAAATTCATTCCCGGCGAAAAACTGGAATTCCTTATCGATAACGAGCTAGTCGCCATGCGCGACTACAAGGGCGTGGGGTTGAGTGCGAACAACTCATCGGACCGCGATGGCTCCATCGATGTTTCGTTGCCGGTGAAAACCGGTTCCCATCTGGTGGGAGTCACGTTTCTGGCCGCTAACTACGGTCCGACCCTCGATTTCATCCGGCAATACGGGCGCAAGTCGCTCGAAGATAATCCGATTCCGCAGTTGGAATACTATCCGGCGGTCGGAATTCTGAGAATCCAGGGGCCGTTTAAGCCAACCCGGCCGGAAGACTCGCCCTCGATTCGCAAAGTATTTACGTGCCATCCATCGAATGAGACCCAGGAGAACGCCTGTGCCAAAGAAATCCTCACCAGTCTGATGCGGCGTGCTTACCGGCGGCCACTGACTGCCGCTGATTGGGAGTGGGTACAGGCGTTTTATCTGGAAGGCCGGCGGGAAGGCACTTTTCGGGATGGAATCGAGCTGGGCCTACGCCGCATCCTGGCCAGCCCCCCATTCCTGGTCCGCGCGGAGCGGGAGCCGGCGAATATAGCGGCGGGCCAACCCTATCGCATTACAGACCTGGAGCTGGCATCCCGCTTATCGTTCCTGATCTGGAGCAGCCTCCCGGACGACGAACTCATTGATGTTGCCAGCCAGAACAAACTCCATCTGGCGCCGGTGCTCGAGCGACAGGTGCATCGAATGCTTGCGGATCCCAAAGCCGACGCATTGGTGAGCAATTTCGGCGACCAGTTGCTCTATCTACACAATCTGCCGGCGACTTCTCCGGATGGAGTCTTCTATCCGGATTGGGACGACGAATTGCGGACTAGTTTCCGCCGGGAAACTGAACTGCTCTTCCAGAGCATCATCAATGAAAACCGCAGCGTTGTCGACCTGCTGACGGCGGACTACACTTTCCTGAATGAGAGACTCGCCAAGCATTACGGCATCCCCAACATTTACGGCTCGCAATTTCGGCGCGTTGCGCTGGGACCAGATCTCGACTATCGCCGGGGCCTGCTAGGTCAGGGGAGCGTCCTCGCGCTTACCTGGGTGCAGAACTTCCGAACCTCGCCGGTGAAGCGCGGCGTCTGGGTGCTCGAAAATATCCTGGGTACCCCGCCGCCCGAACCGCCTCCTAATGTGCCGCCGCTAGAGGATTCCAAGGGCGGCAACAAGATCATGACCTTGCGCGAGCAGATGACGGTGCACCGCAAGAATGAGCCGTGCGCGAGCTGCCACAAGCTCATGGATCCGATTGGTTTCGCGCTTGAAAACTTCGACGCCGATGCCAAATGGCGGACTAAGGAGGGTGGCGACGGCGGAGTCCCCATCGATACATCCTCCGTATTGTGGGATGGAACGAAAGTGAACGGCCCCATCGAACTGCGGCAGGCCCTCCTGCATTATTCGCCGCAATTCGTCAGAATGATCACCGAGAAACTGATGACGTTCGCGCTTGGACGGGGCGTCGAATACCAGGATATGCCCGTGATCCGTTCCATTGTTCGCGATGCGGACCGCGATGACGACCGCTTTGTATCGATTTTGATGGGGATTGTGAAGAGCGCACCGTTCCAGATGCGCACGAAAGAGATCGACGAAGAAGTGGCTGCAGCCACGCCAGTTGTGAAGGAGGCCAAATGAACTTTATCCAGAAGAAATTCATTCCGCGCCGCACGTTCATCCGGGGGGCTGGTGTCATTCTTGGCCTGCCCATTCTTGACTCAATGATCCCCGCGCAGACTCCCTTGAAGGACACGGCTGCGGTGCCGGTACGGCGGTTTATGGGCATTTGGCATCCGCACGGCGCCGCGCCGGGCTATTGGAGCCCGCTACAGGAAGGGCCGGATTTCGAGTTTTCCTTCATCACCAAGCCTCTGGAACCGTATCGCAAGTATGTGACGCTCATCAGCGGCATGGATATGCCGGAGGCCATGGCAACTACCGAGGAGCCTGGGGGCGACCACGCCCGCGGGGCGGTTCTGCTGTCGAGCATGCGCCCGCGCCGAAATGCTGTAAGTCCCTATCTTGGCGTCACTGTCGATCAGCTCATCGCCAAGAAATATGGCCGCGATACCATCCTGGAATCCATTCAGCTTGCCGTCGAAGAAGATGGCAATTACGGTAATTGCAACTGGGGTTATAGTTGCGCCTACACAAATTCCATTTCCTGGACTTCGCCGGTGCAGCCCCTGCCGACAGAGGTAAACCCGCGCGTGGCTTTCGAGCGCCTGTTTGGCGATGGAACCAGCCCCGAGGAACGGAAGACCGGCCGGAAGCAGGATGCCAGCATCCTGGATTCGGTGGCGCAGCAGATTTCTTATTTCAAAAAGCCGCTGGGGGCGGTGGACCGGGCGCGCCTGGATACTTATCTGGAGAACATCCGCGAAATCGAGCGCCGCATCCGAATCTCGATGGAGAGATCGATCAAAGAGCCTTCCGAGGAAATACCCTTCGGTATGCCGGAGAACAAGACTGCACATTACCGCCTGATGTATGATCTGCTGGCGTTAGCCTTCGAAGGAGACCTCACTCGCTCCGCTACCTTTATGCTCGGCAAAGATCTTTCCGGAGCCAGTTTCACCGACTCAGGTTTCAACGGCGGCTGGCATGGCTCTTCCCATCATGGGGATAAGCCGGATAACGTGGCTAACTACGCCAAGATAAATCATTACCACGTCCAGAATCTCGCTTATTTCGCGGAGAAGCTCAGCAAGACGCCCGACGGCGATGGCACGCTGCTCGATCACATCTTGATCTACAAGGGGAGCAACATGGGCAATTCGCATCGCCACGCGCATGTCAAAGTGCCCGTGATCCTGCTCGGCGGGTTGGACGGAAAATTCAAGGGCAACCGCCATATCGTTTTCCCCGACAATACAGAACGCACGTCGAATATGTTGCTCGCGGTCCTGCATAAGTACGGCATCGAAAAATTTCCCAAATACGATGTTGCCGGCCGGGAGGTGGGCGAGACGGAGAGCTTCGGCTCCAGCACCACCCCTTTATCGTTATGAACCGAACTGCGCCGGCTGTCATCGGGACGGCTGCAGCGCTCCTATTACTTACAGGCCCGGTCGTCGCGCAGATCGGCGGCCGCGCAGCAAGGCCCAAAGTCCAGAGGCCTGACGGGCCGGTATGGGAAGTCATACGCAAGAATTGTACCGGCTGCCACGGAATTGACGACTTCGCTTTCTACGCTCAAGATAGGGCTGCCTGGCAGAAACTGATTGCGCAAAAACATAAGTCCGGCGAAGCTGACCTCTCCGAGGCGGACCGAGGTTTACTGCTCGACTGGTTAGTCTCCAAGTTCGGCCCAGAGACGAAGCCGTTTCCGCGGACCTACGTCCCTCACGAGATCACCACGTTCTTCTCCGACCCGGAAGCCATCCGGCTTCTCAATAGGGCTTGCGCGAAATGTCATGGGCTGGAGCAAGTGCAAACAGCGCGGAAGGCCGAGGAGGCCTGGCGGGTCACGCTGGTCGACATGAGGGAACGGGGCGCCCGGATCTCGGATCAGGAACTGGAGCAGCTTGTCGAGTGGCTCACCCGAGTTTGGGGAACTAACCAGGACAAGTGAATAATGTCTAGCGCCATGAATCGCGGAATTAAGAGTGTTGCCATCACGTTCTTGCTGGCCTGGGGGCTGAGCGCCGCCGGCCGGAGCGAAGTGGCGGATGCCGTTATGCAGGGGGACAAGTCTGCCCTGCGGATGCTGCTGCAACAGAAGGCCGACGTGAATGCGCCGCAAGCCGACGGCACCACTGCCTTACACTGGGCAGTTCGCGCGAACGACTTGGAAATGACGGAGATGCTGCTTCGCGCCGGTGCTCACCCGTCGGCGGCGAATCAATCCGGCGCAACGCCGATGCTCCTGGCCGCGATGAACGGGAATGCCGCCATCATCGAGCGGCTCATTCAGGCGGGCGCTGACCCTAATGCCCCACTATCGAAGACCGGCGACACGGCTCTGATGATGGCCGCCCGAACCGGCAAAGTGGAGGCGGCAAAGGTGCTTCTGGACCACGGAGCACAAGTGAATGCGAAGGAGAGTTGGGGCGGCACAACGGCCCTGATGTGGGCGGTGTCCGAGCGCCATCCTGAGGTGGTCCAGCTTTTAGTGGAACACGCCGCGGACGTGAACGCTAAATCCAACTTCGTGCCCTCGGCCTCCGGCAGAGGATTTGAAGGAACAGCCCCGGTCGCACCCAAGCCCGATCAAAAGACCGAAGAATTTGCCAGCGGCTGGATGACGCCTCTCATGTTCGCGGCGCGGGAAGACGACATCGAGTCGGCGCGCATTCTCATCCAGAAGGGGGCGGATGTCAATGCGCTCGGAGGCGACGGCAAAGACGGTCTGGAACTTGCTCTTTTCAACGGAAGCTACGATGTGGCCTCGCTCCTCATCGACAGTCATGCGAACGTGAACCATGCCGACGCCCAACGGTTTACGCCGTTGTTTTGGGCCGTGGATCGCCGCAATATGGAGACTGCGCCGAACTTCCCCTGGATGGTAACCACTGATCCGCTTCCTCTCATCAAGAAACTCTTGGATGCGGGAGCGGACCCGAATGCTTTGGTAAACAACACGCCACGCGCCCGCATGCGCGAGGGTTCGCCGCGCATCGTCTTTGCCACTGCCATGATGCGGGCCGCATTCGCCGGCGATCTTGAGCTGGTAAAGCTGTTGCTCGCTCATGGCGCGGACCACAATATCCCGTCCAGGGACCGCGAGACCACCCTGGCGGCTGCCTGTGGCCTGGCATTTATCAACGGCTATCACCGGCAAAAGCCACCCGCCGAAAGGCTCGAAGTGGTGAAGCTTCTGGTCGATTTGGGCGAAGACGTGAATCACGCCGACAGCTATGGCATCACGCCCCTGATGGCCGCTGCAAACCTGGGCGACATCAACATTGTTCGCTACCTGATCGACAAAGGCGCGGACCTCAACGCGCACGATCTTGGAAAGAAGAACGATGGAGCGTTCGGTTCCAGCGTGGAGCCCCTCATGCCCATTGATTATGCCATTGGGGTGGGAACGTTCGTGCCGAACAATGCAGTGATCATGCATGCCGACGTGGTGAAGCTGATGAGCGACGAAATGAAGAAGCGGGGGATTAAACACACTACCTCGGAATGCACGTTGAGAGGGTTCACCTGCAGCATTGCCAATGTGGATCCCAAGACAGCTACGCCAGCCGAGATCGCCAAAATCCGAAAGATCCAAACCGGGTATCAGGTAGATGGCATCACCGGAGGCCTCGCGGTGAAGGCGCAGGCGAAGCCCGAGTCCAAGGCTAAGCCGCAGCCGGAACCTCAGCCGCAGCAGTAGTAGAGACGTCCATTTGATTTGTATGTCTGCGCCCACTTCTCTTCACGGATTTCCGAAACTCCTGTTTCTCCTGGCCCCCTTCGGCGCGCTGACCATTCCTTCTACCGCTGAAAAGCCGCCGGCCGCCTCGCCAACGAGTGGAACAACCGCAGCAGTCAAGGCCTGGATTCCGCCCAAAACCAGTTGGGGCGATCCAGATCTCCAGGGGATGTGGCCTGGCACGGACCTGCTCGGGACGCCTCTCCAGCGCGACCCAAAGCTGGGCACGCGCGCGCTCCTGAATGATGACGAATATGCGCGAAAAGAGGCGCGGGCCAAACTGATTGGGGACGATGCGCAGGATTTACCAGGCAACATCGGCTCTCCGATATGGTGGCTGGAGCGAGGCAAAGCAACCCGGCAAGCATCGCTGATTGTGGAACCGGCCGATGGTAGGATTCCTCCCCTCACCTCGGACGCGATCAAACTAGCCGAGGCTCGAGACGCTAAGTTTCATCTCACGTACGGCGTCGAAAGAAAGGTGCATGGCTCTAACGACTCCTGGATCGACGATGTGTTGGCGCTCGTTGAGCCTTACGAAAGCAACCTGTATGACCGCTGCATCTCACGCGGCGTGGTTGGATCGATTTTGCCGGGCGAGCCGGGCGGGTACAACCTCGGCAACCAAATCATGCAGGCGCCGGGTTTGGTCGTGATTCGCTATGAGATGATCCACGAGACTCGGGTGATTCCAGTCGATGGCCGGCCGCACGTAGGCTCCGGCGTTCGCACGTATATGGGCGATCCGCGGGGCCACTGGGAAGGCAACACGCTAGTAGTGGAAACCACGAATTTCCTGGGCGGTAAACTCGGCTTGCTTAGCCACGGCGGGGGCACTCCTTACAGCGACGATTTGGTTCTTACCGAACGCTTCACGCGCGTTGCCGAAAATACGTTAAATTACGAGGCGATCATCAACGACCCTAAAACCTACACGAAACCCTGGAAAATCGCCTTCCCGTTGCATCTGAACCCCAACTACCAGATGGTCGAATACGGCTGTCACGAAGGGAACTACGCTCTGCAAGATATTCTTCGCGGAGCCTCCGCGGAGGAGAAAGCCGCGGAGGACGCCCGGAAAGCGGCGCAATGAGATGTACCCAGCCGAGTTCCCCATTGTTGACCGCGTTCAGCGTGGCCGTTTTCGCCGCGGTTTTTATTGGGGCTTTACCGCTCGGGGCGCATCATTCTTTTGCGGCCGAGTTCGACGCTAACAAGCCCGTACGTCTTCAGGGTAAGGTGACGGAGATGGAGTGGATCAATCCCCACGCCTGGATCCATATCGATGTGATAGGGCCAGACGGTCAAGTGACGAACTGGATGGTGGAATGCGGTCCGCCGGGAATTTTGATTCGTCGAGGGTTCACCAAGAAATCTCTCGAGGTTGGAACGGAAGTAATCGCGCAGGGCTATCAGGCCAAGTCCGGCGACTTCAGAGCCAACGCCAGCAGTATTACGTTCAAGGATGGCCGAAGGTTGTTTGTTGGTGGATCGAATCCGGATCTCCCGGAAAATCAGGGTAAGCATTAAGACCCCGCAGTGATCGATTGGAAAGAGGCATGATGAAACTCATCGCGTTTGTCGTTGTCGCGACAGCTCTACTGTTTGCAGGAACGAAACCGCAGCCGAAGGGAACCGTTCAACGCATTAAGGTCCACGGCAAATCTCTTGAGGGAAACCTTGAAGGAGATTCGCCGGACCGGGACGTTTCCATCTACCTGCCGCCAGGCTACGATGCAAATCGCAATCAGCGCTATCCTGTCGTGTACCTGCTGCACGGCTACCTCTTCACGGACCAATATTGGACTGGCAAGGGAGTCTCCATTCCGGGCGCCGACATGCCTGGCGCGAACGTGCCCGCCGCGATGGACAATCTGATCGCGCGCGGCGAGGCGAAACCGATGATCGTCGTTATGCCGAACGCCTTTACTACATACGCCGGCAGCATGTATTCCAGCTCTGTCACCACTGGCGATTGGGAGACGTATATCGCCGAGGATCTGGTAGCGTACATGGACACTCACTACCGGACAATTCCCGACCGGTTGAGCCGCGGGCTGGCAGGCCACTCCATGGGCGGCTACGGAACGATTCGAATCGGTATGAAGCGGCCGGACGTGTTTTCGAGCCTGTACATCATGAGCGCCTGCTGCTTGATCAATAATCCTCTTCCGGCGCCGCCGGCGACTTCCAAGCAGAACGATACGACAGGCGGCGGGGGCGCCTCACAAATGAACTTCGCGTGGTCGGCGGCGTTTTCGCCCGATCCGAAGAATCCGCCGCGTTATTTCGACGAGCCAACACGCGACGGTCATTTGCAGCCGCTTGTGGTTGCAAAATGGCATGCCGCTTCGCCGCTGGCCATGATCGATCAGTACGTCAGGAATCTCAGGAAATACCACGCCATCATGCTCGACGTAGGACTTCAGGATCAATACGGGCTAACCGGCCAGAACAAACAGCTGGAACAAATGATGACCGATTTCGGAATCATGCACACTTTCGAGACTTACGAAGGCGACCACACCAACAAGATTCCCGAGAGGGTTGAGTCGAAGGTGCTGCCTTTCCTCTCTAAGAATCTGGCCGCGAAGGCTAGCCGCTGAAGCCGCGCGCCTGATCACTTTGGATTATTGAACGAAGCGGCGCTTCTGCCTATAATTCCGTGGACTGCGGGAACACCATTAACTCGATGGCACGATGAACGTGAGGTGTGGAGGTGACTGTATCGTTTCGGCCGTCGAGTGGCGGTCATTGTTGAAACAGATGCTGCATGACTGGTAAGGAGCAACCGGATGGGCTGTTATCAAAACCTGCGAACGGCCGGCGGTGTCTGTTTGCTGTTGGTGCTTCTCGGCGTTTTCTGGGCGCCAAGCTCTTTGTCGGCGCAAGACAACGTTTTCATTTGCCCGATGGATCCCGACGTTCGCTCCAACCAGCCCGGGAATTGCCGGCGCTGCGGGATGAAGTTGCGCGAGGGCATCCCGGAGCCGGCGGAATTCCACATGGACTTAACACTTACCCCGCGAGCTGTGAAACCCAATCAGTCCGAGCAGCTTAAGTTCTCGGTACACGATCCTTGGAAGAATCGGACGGTAACCACATTCCAGATCGTCCATGAAAAGCTGTTCCACATGTTCGTGGTGAGCCAGGACCTGCAATTCTTCTTGCACGATCATCCGGTGTTTCAGCCGGACGGCAACTTTCTTTATACCCTGGCGTTTCCTAAACCCGGTATGTATCGCGTGCTCGGCGACTTCTATCCGGACGGCGCCACGCCGCAATTGATCGCAAAGACGGTGATCGTTCCGGGAACACCACCGGCACAGGAGGCGCTGCCGCGCGACTATTCCACCAAGCAAGCTGAGAACATGCAAGTGGAGATGACGACCGATCCGCCGCAGCCGGTCGCCACGCAAAAAATTCTGATCTATTTTCGACTAACACCGGCGGACGGCCTGGAGAAGTATATCGGCGCTTGGGCGCACATGCTGGCAGCGAGCGACGACCTGATCGACCTGATCCACACGCATCCCTTCATCGCCGATGGCGGCCCCCAAGTTGAATTCAGCTTGGATTTCCCGCGAGCCCGGACCTATCGCGTGTGGGTACAGTTCCAGCGCAAGGGCGTCGTCAACACGGCGCATTTCGACATTCCGGTTAAGGAACTGGAATAGGCTGGCGAAAAATATCGAGGCAGGACACCGTGCGCTCAAGTGATGTTCGCCCACTTAGCAGCCCGTATCTAAACCGGCGTTTTCCAGTCGGTGGAAACATCTGACAGCAGACTTTGATTGGCGAGAAACTCGAACCACGGCGTGGGAATTCGCGGACCATGACGTGAAGAGGCCTTCAACGGCTCTTATGACAGCCAAAATCGCAAAAATAGCCTCGATAGCTCCGTCATGAGCAGCTCTGGGCTTGCCCCAGCCATATCTCGATCGCATCAAGAGGGCGAGATTGCATGCGGCGGCCTGAATCAGGAATTTCTTGTGCACGTTTTCCAGGCCTCGCACATAGAGCCGGTCCAGTCCGCCGGTATCAAACTGATGCGCGAAGTTCCTCTCGATCCGCTCTCCCCGTTGGCGCTGCAGGCGCTTGCCGCGATCGCCCTCAATGCGCCGCCGATTGCCGTAGACCGCTGCCTTCTCCGCCGCTTTGCCGTCCCAGTTGCGCTTGCCACGATCGGGCTCGGCTATATACGTTCGCACTTCTAGCTCAGCCAGACCAAGCGCGACATCGTTGCTGTGATAGCCCTTGTCCGCCACCACTTCTTCGACTCCGTCAGGATGCACAGGATACTCGCCCTCGGATGTCTTTTCGGCGATCAAACCGGCCACCGCGAGCGCTGCGTCAATCACGGTTTCCTGCACTGTCGCAGTGTCGGCGGCGGCTCCGCCGTGCGTGGTGACCGCCACGATGGCGCCGGTTTCCATGTCCACCGCGTTCTCCGCTTTATACGCCAGGGCCGTGCGTCCGTCTTTCAGTTTCGTGATCTCGGCCTCTTGGTCGATGGGGCTTTTCCAGTCTTCATTGGAAGTCCTCTTCTTCCGCTTGCGATCCATGCGGAGCAATGCCGCCGCGTCTGGGGCGTCGATTCCTTCGGCTTCGGCCAGCCGTTGCAAGTACGCCATGTAGCTCTCGCCCGTGTCGCGGCGCACAATCGATTTCATGGCCGCGTTGGCTTCCAGAGTGGTCGAATCCACGCCGATCGTCTTCCCTTTAATGAGCCCGGCCTGCGCCAGCCGCTCCAGCACCCAGGTGAAGATACGCTGATGGGTTTCGCCGTCGATCAGGCGTCTGGTGCGCGAGATGGTGACGTGATCCGGCGTATTCTCATCGAGTCCGATGGACAGGAACTGCCGGAGCGTGAGCGAATCGGCGAGACGCCATGCAATGCCGCGTTCGCTATCGAGCCCTTCGAAGAAGCCGATCATCATGATGCGGAAATACTGGCCCGGAGGCAGGGACGGACGCCCTAATTTGTCGTGATAGAAGCCAGCGCAACTGGTCTCGCAGAAGAGATCAAAACCGGCCTTGTCCAGGACCTCATTGAGCCGCTTGTAGAACGGATGACCGGGCGCTGTCGGAAGTTCCCCGCCGTACCAGAGTCCCTCTTGCCTTTGTCGCTTCTTCCGCGTTCCCATTGCCATATATCGATTGTAAGATCAAAACATTTTCAGTACCACATGTTTTTGGACTTTAGACACGGGCTGCTAGATCGGGGAAAGATTCAGATATGAGACCTAATTTAATGCGAGTTCCCATGATTGAGAAAGCGCAGTATCGAGCTAACGAAAAAGCGCACTCCATGATCGAACCCGCGATGTGTGGCTTACGCAAGAAGCGTGACGAACACGTCAGGAACGCCCGGGCGGTGCGAAACCTTGTCGAGCACGTACAGCAGGAGCATGCGGATCGGCTCTCATCCATCAGCGAACCCACGCGCGAGCAATTGCTCGCTATCGAGGCCTCTGACCTCCAGGGTGCGCAGTCGGCGACTCTGTCGCGTCCGGCGCGCGATGATCAGGGAGGGACACATGAGACGTAAAACGCCCACCTATATGCTGGGATTTGTCTTGCTTTGCTGGATTGCCATCGCAGCATTCGGGGGTGTTTTCCTGGGATTTACAGCGGCATGTTCGGATTCCTCGGATCACAGCTGCACAACTCAAAAGACCAGGGGCGTCGAAGCACTCATCGAGGTTGCGACTGGACCGGTTCTGATCGGCAACAACGAACCGTGGCTGACGATTGCGAGGAAAGCAACGTCGGCTGGAAATGACGATCGGCTCTCGCCTGGCGGATCTGATCACCCGCCTGCCATCGTCGCAACCGCCACAGGAAATCAAGCCTGGGGGAGCGAATATTGTCCGCCCCCCGGAAAGATCCGTCAGCTTTAGGCAGTAACGTGGGCCGCGAGTTTGTGAGCGGTCGAGCTGGCAACCTCATAGTTGTGAACCTGAGGCGTTCCCTCCACGACTTTCGCAAGATTCTTCAGCAATCCGGGATAGGCATCCCGGCTATAAGCGTCCGCGTTCTCTTTCTGATGCCACAGGCTAATTGCAACGGCGTCCGTTCCATTGGGAGCGACGAGCGTAATCTCGTCCTGGAAACCTTTCTGTTTTCGAAGCAACGGAAGAGCTTCGGTTTCGATGAGCCTGTTAAGCTCGGCAACGCTGTTGGGTTTCAAACGAATGGAGACACTACGAGCAAACATGGCAACCTCCTAAGGTTGAGTGCGACTAAGAGGGGGAGCAGACGAACTGACTTAGTTCAGAGGATCTGCGGGTGAGCAGAATTGCTCAGGCACCCACCACTATGGGCTGAGCGGAGTTGATTGTCAAGGTAAATGCAATCAACGTCACCGTGACGCTAGGTTCGTTTATGCGGGTGAGGTGATGAGTTTAAGTCCACGCCAGAACGGATCGGGCCGCAGCCTGCTGAACGCATTTGTTAAATATGTCATGCGGATTGATGTACCTGGCTCCGCGGTGACGATTCGGAACACGTTCGCAGCTCGACTTCCATCATATTGTTCGTGAACCTCGGTTCGAATCATTGCCGGCGACCCAGCGAAATCACCTGTGCAACCCTGGCACGACCTCCGAATGGTAACTGAAACCATTTGGACTTTGACATCTGGGTCGCCGTTACCGATTTCCAGAAAGCGGCTGAAGCCGGTGTAGGTGATCGGCGAGTTGGTTCGCGAATGAGTTGACCGGCTGCTCTCGGTGTTAGACGATGCCAGACCACCAGTTAGTGGTCTTTGACGGTCAAAGCCGAGGGGTTCCGTTTGAGAACGGCCTTGCCATGTTCGTTTATTCTGTAAAGGTCCTCTGTGACCTTATCGATGGCGTTGGCACCCCTATGCGGGGCATCGTGCAGATTCGCTAACGCCAATGCGACGTGACGGTGAAAGCAGGCGGAGGACAGGTGACCAAGCCATTGAAAAGGTCGAACGGTACGAGGCAGTCTTCCTCCGATAAGCGCCAAAATCAATGCTTTTCGGGGCCCGCTTGGGGACCCAATGACTTCTCCGCGCCATCGATTAGAGCTTGCTTTTCGGCGTCGGTGAGTCTGGCAGCGGGGTGCATCGGCAGATAGAACCAAAGGGGCATCTCGCCTTCTTTCACCTGCTCGGCCACATCCTTGGCGTGTTTTTGGGGGCGGTCCCACTCGGTAAAATTCAGATGGCTACGGCCTTCGTTCACGTCTCTCTGCAACAGCCACGATCCCGGCGCCACGTAGGAATACCAAGGCCATACGGTTTCGTTGCTGTGACAGTCGAAGCAGGCCCGGTGGATCAATTCCCGCGTCTGCGGTGAATTCCACGCGGGCTCCTTGGTATCCGCCGGATTCGTATGGCTGTGGCCGAACGGAATGAATTGGATCAACACAATCGCCAGCAGCGCCCATTTGAAAATCTTCATCAAGATTCAAGGATAACCTTTCCGAAATGAATCGCGTTCTACAGCCCCTCGCGACTCTGGATTCTTCGACCATCGAACCGTCGCAATGGGAGTGCTCTTCGCTACTGATAGCTGAACGGGTTTGGGGTGATTGATACCTACCTGCCGACTGGCAGTATATGCGGCACAGCGCCTTAAGCGGTGGCGCGAGTCCCATTATGTGGGGTCGACGAGGATAGGGGCATGCACTGTTGACGCCGAGGTGGCGTGTGGACGACAGTTTCGAGCCAGCCTGGATCGGTACGCCATCCAAATGACGGGGAGGACTTAGGGTATGTTGACAGGAGTTGGCATGCGGTGAAATCGGGATGTGCCCGCGAGTGGCGTTGCAGTTGTCGGCGGCTTGTGAAGCTACTAATTCCGTCGTTGGAGGGGGGGCACCCAGCCAGAGATTTGGCAAAGCTCGCGCCAATGAACCCGTGAATACTGGGAGGTCAATGGGGGCACTTCAGAATGTCGGACAAAAGTCCAGCGTGGGTCTTTGCACTGGCGTGCCGGCGGCAGCATGCGGATTGGGATCAGTTTGCGAACACAACACGATCAACGCGGTAGTGTAGACCGACCAATCTCAGATCCGGCATCGTCGGCCAACCGGAAAGTGAGAATCTTGCTCAGTCGGGTCACGTTTTCGCGCGCCGAAGATTGCTCCAGCCCTTGACAGAGTTAAACATTCATTTTAAACTGCTGTTTACATGGCCGGCCCGCACATGAAATCAAAGCCTCCAGTAATGCCGGAGGATACGCGTTCCAAGCTGCTCGACGCCGCGGGGCAGGTCTTCGCCGAATCCGGATTCCAGGCCGCGACCGTACGGGAGATTTGCTCGTGCGCCGGGGTCAACATCGCTCTGGTGAACTACCATTTCGGCGACAAGTTGGAGCTGTACACCGAAGTCCTCCGGCATTCGGTCGGCGCGTCGGGAAACGGAATCATCAACCAGGCGATCCGCGGCACGGGTCCTCCCGAGGAGGCTTTTCGCGAACTGATTTACGCCATGCTCCTGAGAGTCTGCCGAGCCGATCGTCCGGGCTGGCACTTCCGGTTGATGATGCACGAATTCGCCCAGCCCACTCCCGCAATGGCGAGCGTGATCAACGAGACCATGCGGCCGGTTTACGATCGTTTCCGCGAACTGATCGGCAGCATGCTCGATTTGCCTCCCGACCACGACCAGGTCCGGCTGGCGACGCACAGCGTGATCGCTCAAGTGGTCCACTACGCGCATGCGCGGCACGTGGTCTCGCGTGTGTGGCCCGAATTGGAATTGAATCCCGAGCGGATCACGCAAATCGCAAACCACATTGGGGATTTTTCCCTGGCTGGTCTTCGCCAGATGGCGCCTACCCCAGCTCGAAAAGCGCCAGCCCAGTTACCGAGGACTGCCCAATTAAAGAGAAAGAAATGACGAACCAAACGACGGAGCAGGAAACAAAGCCCCAGACCACCGCCGCCGCTTCCCAAGAACAAACGCCGGCCGCGCCAACATCACCCCGGAGCGCGCCGCCATCCTCTCAACGCCCGGGCCGAAAGGTTCTTCCTCTGATAGTAGTCGCGTTGGGTGTAGCCGCCTTCTTCATCTGGAGAGGCTATTTTGCGAACCCCAAGATTCCCGAAAGCATCGTCACTGTCAGCGGCCGTATCGAAGGCGACGATTCGGCGGTCTCCCCGAAGACGGCCGGGCGCATTATCGAAATCCGTGTGCGCGAAGGCGATACCGTCAAGGCCGGTGAAACGATTGCCACGTTGGACGACGCGCAGGTGCGGGCACGTGAAGACCAGGCCCGCGCCGCCCTCACCGGCGCCGAGGCAAGAGCGAAATCGGCCAACGACCAGATTGCGGTTTACCAACAGGGATTGCAGCAGAACGAATTGCTTACCGAACAGTCCAAAGTGGATGCGGCAGGTCGCGTGCGGCAAGCGGAAGCCGACCTGGCCGCCGCCGAATCGGATCTCACCCAGCAGCAAGCGTCATTGAGTCTGGCGCAGTTCGATAACGACGCTTATCAAAAGCTGGTGAAAACCGGGGCGGTCTCCGAACGCCAGGGTAAGCTGGCGGCCACCACAGCCGATCAGCAGAGCGCCGCCGTAGCGGCCGCCCGCCGTCGTCTCGAAGCCGCGCGTGGCGCGCTGACAACGGCCCAGGCCAATCTCTCCAATCCCGGCATTCGCAGCTTCCAGGCGCAGACCGTGCGCAAGCAAATCGACCAGCAGCAGGCGGAGATTGCCTCCGCTATCGCAGCCGCTCAACAGGCCCGGTTCCAACTTGCGGAGGCGGAGGAAAATCGGCAGGATCTTATCATCACCGCGCCATTCGATGGCACCGTGATGACACGCGCCGCCGAGCCTGGCGAAGTGGTCACGGCGGGTACCGCCATCGTTACACTGCTCGACATGAGCAAGGTCTATCTGCGCGGATTCGTGCCGGAAGGGCAGATCGGCAAAGTGAAGATCGGCCAACCCGCGCGCGTGTATCTCGATTCGGCGCCGAATAAGCCGATTGATGCTGTTGTCCAGCGAATCGATCCGCAGGCTACCTTTACACCCGAGAACACCTACTTCCGGGACGACCGCGTGAAACAGGTGGTCGGCGTGAAGTTGCTGGTTAAAGGAGCAGTTGGATTCGCGAAGCCCGGCATGCCGTGCGATGGCGAGATCCTCGTTCAGGGTGATGTGTGGCCCGCGGGCCGATTCAACAAATGATAGTCGCGAATTCTATTGCGGAAACGGATGGGGTGCGCGGAACCGCGCCCCGGCGCACGGCAATCCGAGTCCGCGATCTCTGGAAACAATACGGTGTCCTGGATGCCGTTTGGGGTATCAATCTCGAAATCGGGGATGGAGAAATCTTCGGATTGATCGGCCCGGACGGCGCAGGGAAGACCACTACGTTCCAGATCCTGGCCGGAGTTATGGAGGCCACCTCCGGCACTGCGGAAGTGTTCGGGGTGCCTGCCAGGGAAGCCCGCTCGCACACCGGGTATCTGACGCAGGCGTTCAGCCTGTATCCGGATCTCACCGTCGCGGAAAACATCCGCTATATCGGCGATCTTCGCCGCGTGCCGCCGGATGAGATCACCAAGCGCGGACGCCGCTACCTGCGCATGTTCGATATGGACCGGTTCGAACATCGGCTGGCCGGCCGGCTGAGCGGCGGTATGAAGCAGAAACTGGCGCTGGCCTGCGCGCTGGTTCCGGAGCCGCGCGTGCTGCTGCTCGATGAGCCCACCACCGGGCGTGGATCCCGTCTCGCGCCGCGAATTCTGGGATACGCTCGCGCACCTTGCGGCCGAAGGCCTGACCATCGTTCTCGCCACCCCATATCTCGATGAAGCCGAGCGATGCAACCGGGTGGCGTTCATGCATCAGGGTGAGATCCGGCAAACCGGAACTCCGGCCGAGCTTCGGGCCAGCCTGCATGCCAGGCGCATGGAAATTCATACTTCGAATCTGGGCTTGGCTGAGCGCACGCTTTCCGCGATCGCGGGCCCGGACCAAGAGATTATCGACGTCCAGCGATTCGGCGACAGGCTGGACATGCTGGTTTACAAGCCGGAGGAAGCCAGGCGCGCCGCCGACCAGGCATTGAGCGCCGAGGGGCTGGTCATCGAGGATGTTCGGATCGACGAACCGACGCTCGAGAACACATTCGTCGCCACCTTGCGGAACCTGGGACAAAGAGTTCATGACGAGGCGTTTCCCGGGCGCCGCGATCACCGTGGCCTGCGCGGCAAAATTGCGATCGGCGCTACGAATCTGACGAAACAATTCGGGTCGTTCACGGCCGTAAAGAACGTCACCATGCAGGTACGGTACGGCGAGATCTACGGGCTGCTGGGCGCGAATGGCGCGGGCAAGACGACCACCATCAAAATGCTCTGCGGCCTGCTTCCGCCCACGCGCGGCGACATGCAGCTGGCGGGACGAGCGCGGCAGTCTCCGTTCGGGAGAGGTGCGGCAGAAGATCGGCTACATGTCGCAGAAATTTTCTCTCTACGACGACTTGTCGATCGCGGAGAACCTCGAATTCTTCGCCGGCGTGTACGGTGTGCCGGAGCGCGAGCGCGCCGAAAAGATGCGTTGGGTGATTGCTTTCTCGGGGCTGGAGGGCAGAGAAGTTCAGTTGGTCGGCAGCCTGCCGCAGGGATGGAAACAGCGTGTGGCATTCGGCGCGGCGATCCTGCACGAACCGAGCGTCCTGTTTCCTGGACGAGCCGACCTCCGGCGTGGATCCCCTGGCGCGCCGTTCTTTCTGGACCATGATCAACCGGCTGGCCGACGCAGGCACCGCCATTCTCGTCACTACCCACTATCTGGAAGAAGCCGAGCAGTGCAACCGTCTGGGCTTCATGGTCGCCGGCGAACTGGTTACCGAAGGCAGCCCCAGCGGCATCAAGAGCGCGCAGAGCGGCCATCTGCTGGAGTTCATCGTCGATCGGCCGCAGCGCGCGATGGACCTCTTGAAGAGCGACGCCGAACGCTGGCGCGTTTCTTTGTTCGGCGAGCGCCTGCACATCATCACCGAGGAAGACGCAGCAACCGCCGAACAGATGAACCGGCAAAAACTGGAAGCGAACGGCGTACACGTCATCAGCGTCAGGGAAGGACGCTTCTCGCTGGAGGACGTCTTCATCAGCGTCGTCGAAAGAGCGCGGCAAGAAGGCAAAGTTGCGATTGAGGAATGAACCATGAGAAGAATTCTGGCCCAGACACGCAAAGAACTTACCCAGATCATTCGCGACAAAATGGCCCTCGGTCTCGCGCTGGTGCTGCCGTTGACGCAGCTCATCCTCATGGGGACCGCGATTTCGCTCACGGTCGCCGATCTTCCGATCGCGGTCCAGGACCTCGACGATTCGCCGGCTTCGCGCTCCCTGATCGACGCCTTCCGGCAATCGAACACCTTCCACATCGTGCCGTTCGCCGTCGACCGGCAGCCCGAAACCGCGTTCACTTCGAACCTGGCCCGCGCGGCGCTGATCATCCCGGCCCGGTTTGGACGCGACATCGCCCGAGGCGTGAGTTCGCCCGTGCAGATGCTGATCGACGCTTCCGACTCGAACACGGCCAGACTCATCTCGGGTTACGCCGGCGAGGTTACCGGCGCATGGAATGCGAACAACGGTGGCGGCGCCCAGACCGCTCCGGTGCAGGCTGCTATCCGGTTCTGGTACAACCCCGGGCGATCGTCGAAGAAATTCTACGGGCCCGGAATCTTCGTCCTGGCGCTCTCGCTCTTTCCGCCCCTGCTTGCCACGCTGGCCACGGCGAAGGAAGGCGAGCAGAAGACCATCCTGCAGGTCTACGTGTCCAGCATTTCGGCCCATGAGTTTCTGCTGGGCAAGATCCTTACCTTCATGATTGTCGCTTTCTGCGAGTGCCTCCTGCTGCTCACCCTGCTCTTCACTTATTTCGGCCTCAATTTTGCGGGGGACCCGACGCCATTCATCGTTGCCACCGTTCTTTACGCGTTCTGCGTGTCTTCGTTTGGGACCCTCATCGGGTCGGCAATCCCCAACCAGGCGGCGGCCATGCAAGCGGTGGCGCTGGGCGGTTTTCTTCTCGTCTTTATGCTCTCCGGTCTGATTTTTCCCATCCAGAACATTCCCGTTCAGATCCGTTGGCTCTCGAATTTCATCTGGGGCCGATATTACATCGACATCGTGCGCGACGCGCTACTGGAAGGCGGCGGCTGGCCAGCGCAGTGGTGGAAGGTCCTGATCATCGGCTTCACCGGATCGGTCTTCTATACGATCGCCTGGCGCAACATGCGCCGCATGCAATTGAAAGCGTAGGCAGATATGAGGAACGTGAATCGATTCTTTCTCGGTTACCGCCTGCGCGCGTTGTTGCGCAAGGAATTCGCGCAAATCCGCCGCGACCGGCGCCTCGCGATGTCACTGATTATTCCGCCCACTCTGCAGTTGTTGCTGTTCAGCCTGGTTCTCAATGCGACCGTGTCGAATCTCAAGCTGGGAATCATCGACGACAGCCGGACACCGGAGAGCCGGGGGCTGACGTCGACGTTGACCGAAAGCAAAAGCTTCAGGCTGGCCGGATATTACTATTCCGTCGACAAGCTGGGCGACGCGATCAGCCGTGGAGATGTCGACGCCGGCGTCCTGATTCCGTTCAGCTATGCCAAAGACCTGCAACGCGGGCGCCCGGTCACAGTGCAGCTGCTGCTGAACGCGATGAACGCCAACACGGCGGCGATCGCGCAGGGCTACGCGGAAGGCGTGATCCAGACCTACAATGCCGGTCTGGCGAACCAAGGGCTCCACGCGAAGTTCACCCAGGTCTCGGTATCCGATATCAGCCACCGGGGCGTGGCGCGCCTTTCCGGGGCTTATCTCTACAATCCCGGCCTGGTCGGCTCATGGTTTGTAGTAACCGGAATATTCGGTCTGCTGTTGATCCTGAACGGATCCATCGTGGCGGCTACTTCGATGGTAAAGGAGCGCGAAGCCGGCACGATCGAACAGTTGCTCATGTCGCCCGCGGGTACTTATGAAATCATCGTTGCGAAAATCGCCCCGTTGTTTTTGCTGCTATTCCTGATGGTGCTGTTCGCGACAGCTATGATCAAGGTCGTATTCGATGTGCCGTTCCACGGGAGTATTTTTATCCTGTTGAGCGGCGCGGCCTTGTGCGTACTTTCAGGCATCGGTATCGGCACCGTGATCGCCACCTTCACGCATTCGGCCTTCCAGGCCCAATTGACCAGCTTCTTCGTCAATCCGCTGCTCACCACGGCTTCGGGCGCGATCACTCCGGCCGAGGCAATTCCGGGCTGGTTGCAGCCGCTGGTCCGGATTAACCCAATCCGGCACTTCAGCGTGATTGCGCGCTCCAGCATGATCAAGGGCAGTGGCATGGAAACGCTCTGGCCCAACTTTCTGGTGCTCTCCATATTCACGCTCATTATGGTTTCGGCGAGCGTCTGGCGCTTCAGGAAACAACTCAGTTAGAACCAATGACAAGCAGAATTCAATCTTCCCTGGCAGGCGCTTTCCTATTGGCGGCCCTGCTTGAACCGACGGTTTTCGGGCAGTTCGGCCCGGCGGGGGGCCAGTCGACAGCCGCGCAGGCCAACCAGGTGCCGCTCTCTGGAAGAACGGGCCAGTCGGGTTCGGTAACTACGTCTCAGGCGCCCATCGCGGGCACTACGAACAGCGTCAACACCATCAATCCCTCCATCCAGACCGCAGGACCTTATACCGGCAGCGAGCTAAGCACCTCGAAGATGCCGTTCTCCGGAAGGCTTTCCTTGCGGGAAGCGGTCGCACGCGGCCTCGAATACAACCTCGGCTCGGTTGGCTTGACTCTCGCCATGCGGCAGGCACACGGGCAAACTCTGTCGGTCCGGAGCGCCCTGATGCCCAATGTCAGCGGCAGCCTGTCGGAGACCGAGGAGCAGATCAACCTCAAGGCGAATGGCCTCCGCTTCTCTTCCCCAATTCCGGGCTTCGGCATTCCATCGATTGTCGGCCCGTTCAACTTTTTCGACTTGCGCGCGCGCCTTACCCAGACGGTGGCCGATCTGACCGCGCTGAACAATTACCGGTCCGCCAAAGAGACTCTCCACGCCGACGAATTTTTCGCGCAGGATTCCAAGGATCTGGTGGTCCTAGCCGTGGGCGGGGCTTATCTTCAGGTGATCGCCGCCCGCGCCAGGGTGGAATCGGCCAAAGCGCAACTGGAGACGGCCAACGCGCTCTACCAGCAGACCGCTCAGCAGCGCAGCGTCGGGCTGCTGGCTCAGATCGATGTCAACAAGAGCCAGGTTCAGATGCTGACCGAGAAACAGCGCCTGGCTTCGCTCCAGAACGATCTCGCGAAACTGAAAATCAATCTGGCCCGGCTTACCGGCTTGCCGCCGAACGATCGCTACGAACTGTCCGACGATGTGCCCTTCGCCGAAGCTCCCGTCTCAAGCGAGGAGGATGCCGTCGACGCAGGCACTGCTGCAGCGCCCCGATATTAAAGCGGCCCAGGCCCAGATCCGCGCCGCGGAGCGATCCGTAGCTGCCGCCCGCGCTGAACGACTGCCCTCTCTATCGGTGAACGCCGACTACGGAGTGATCGGAGAAAATCCCGCGAGCTCGCACGGAACCTTCACCGCCGGCGGAACTCTCAGCATCCCCATCTGGCAGGGCGGCCGCACCGAGGGCGATATCGAACAGGCCAATGCCGCGCTGGCCCAGCGCCGCGCTGAGCTGGAAGATGTGAGAAGCCGCGTGGAAAGCGAAGTGCGCAACGCGTTTCTGGACTTGCAGACTGCCACCAGCCAGGTTGAGGTGGCGCGCCAGAACCTGGACGTCACCCGCGAAACCCTGACGTTGACACGACAGCGTTTCGATGCGGGCATCACGGATTCAGTCGAAGTCTCGCAAGCCCAATCCTCCGTCGCGTCCGCGGAACTGGACTACATTAACAGCGTGTTCGCCCATAACGTGGCGAAGCTGAGTCTGGCTCGCTCGGCTGGGGGCTCAGCGGAGAGTCTTCAGCGATTCCTAAAGCTGCCATGACCCACCTCGGCATCGGCTAGTTTGTTGGATGCTGTCGTTGCGCTTCCATCTGATGAACCCGCCGCGACAGGAAGTTGATTTCAAGCTGATTCGTGGCCAGGCTGAGAGCCCGTTGATAGGCGGCGGCAGCCTCAGAGCGCCGATTCAGCCGCCTCAGCAGATCTGCGCGCGCGGCGTGAAACAGGTAATACTGATCCAGAGAGCCGGAATAGAGGTCGTCAATTCGTTTCAAGCCGTCCTCGATCCGCCCGCTCATCGCGACAGCGACGGCATGATTCAACGCGATCACCGCAGACGGATTCATCTTCATCAGCACTTCGTAAAGCGCCGCGATCTGCGGCCAATCGGTTTCCGACGAATGGGCGGCTTGGGCGTGTAGCGCCGCAATCGCCGCCTGGATCTGATAAGGCCCGGCCTGGCCCAGCTTCAGGCCGCGATCCACGAGCATCAACCCTTCCGTAATCGCGGCGCAATCCCAGAGCGAACGATCCTGATCCTCCAAGGTGACCAACTCTTCCCGGATCACGCGAGCGTTTCGTCGCGAATTGTGCAGCAGCATTAAAGCGAGCAGTCCGATATTCTCGGCCTCTTGGGGAAGTAGTTCGCACAACATCCGGCCTAGACGAATCGCCTCCGCGCACAGATCCTCGCGAACCAGCTTGGTTCCCGAAGTGGCGGCGTAGCCTTCATTGAAGATCAGGTAAATCACGGCCTGCACCGCCGCGAGCCGATCGGGAAGGCGATCGGAAGAAGGCACTTGATAGGGAATGCGGGCCTCTTGAATTTTCCGCTTGGCCCGCACCAGCCTTTGAGCGAGCGTGGCTTCGGGTACCAGAAACGCCTTGGCAATTTCGGGCGTCGATAGCCCGCCGAGCGTCCGTAACGTAAGCGCCACCTGGCCCTCCGGATTGAGCGCGGGGTGGCAACAGGTGAAGATCAAACGCAACCGATCATCGGGAAAGTCCATGGCGGATGGATCGACCTCGGCTTCGCCGGACGCGCCCCCAATCATGGCCTGGTATTGGAGCGAGTCCTGCTTTTCACGGCGCGTCTGTTCCCGGCGCGCGGCGTCGATCAGCTTGCGATGCGCCGCCGTCATGATCCAGGCCGCGGGATTGTCCGGAATTCCTTTCGCCGGCCAGGAAGCGAGCGCCGAAGCAAACGACTCCTGCATCGCCTCCTCGGCGCGGTCGAAGGAGCCGGAAATTCGAATCAGGCTGGCGACAATGCGGCCGGATTCCTGCCGGAAGACGGATTCGATCGCGGAGCGGATGTCAGCCATCCAAGGCGTGACTGGCGATCGGCTCCGATTCCGAGCGCTGGGGTAGTGTGCGCATAGGCCGGATTTCTATGCAACCAGATCCTCCCTGGCACTCGGTAGGGATTTTGGCCGCCCATTCGATGGCTTCGTCCAGGTTCTCGCATTCGATGATGTAGTAACCGGCGAGCTGTTCTTTCGTTTCTGCGAAAGGGCCGTCCGTGACCAGCGCTTTCCCGTTCTGCATCCGGACCGTTGTGGCGGTGCTGGTGGGGGCCAGAGGCTCGGCGCCGATCAGGACGCCTTTCCGGGTCGCTTCGTCCATTACGCGCCAGTGTCCGGACCGAACGCGCTCGGCATCCTCCGGCTTCAGGCCGCCTGGCGGTTCGGCGGAATAGACCAGCATCATGTAACGCATCTGAGTCTCCTTCCTGAATCATGGCACGAATCAGCTGGCGGGGAACCCAGGATCTGCCCGCACCTCGAGAATCTGCTTGGCATGGCGCTCGGTATGGGCGGAGGCCGCGAGAATCCATTGATAGCCGTCCATTAGAACGTGTTCGCCCTTGGAAACCGCTCTTAAAGGCGGCGATTCCAAAACGTGCCAGCGCAGATCGGGCACCGAATCGAGGCAAGCTACAAGTTTCCCGGCATTTGCCGCCACACGATGGCGCGCCTCGGACAGCGTCCAATCGCCCTTGGGATGGAGCGCTTCGGGAGATGGAAACTTGGCGAGCCGGTTCGGAAACTGGTTGATGATGATCGCGTCCACGAGCTGGACGTTGCGATCGGCGGGGGCTAGCGGCGCTGTTGGGATTAGATCCCGGATCATGCCGAGCAGGCGTTCTTGCACGAAGACGATGTGCTCCATATTTTCGGCGATGGACCAAACCTCCGGCGCCGGCTTGAACCTCCACTGCGCCTCGGAGAGCCCCGCGATGGCGCCGATGACGAGGTTGCGCGTTTGCTCCAGGTGCGAATTGGCCTGCTCGATTTCAGATGACGTTAGTGCCTGTGGCGTGGCGACAGCCGCCGCCGTTGAGTTGCTGAATTGCATATTTTGCTCCTTGTTTTTTGCACGCCCTATGAAGGTGCATTCACTTTGACGACGTTCGATTCCGCTGGAATCGACCGGCCGCCTAGGAAAATTGCATGACCGGCCGGACTTCGATCGATCCGAAGCGCGCCCAGGGGATCTTGGCCGCGATCGCCAGGGCCGCGTCGATATCCTTCGCTTCCACGAGATAATAGCCGCCCAGTTGTTCCTTGGTCTCCGCGAAAGGCCCATCCGTCACCAAAGGTTTGCCATTCCTTACGCGGACTGTTTTAGCGGCGGGCGTAGGCTGCAATGCCTCCCCGCCTTTGATCGCGGCAGCGAATTCCTTTCCAAAGGCCGCGAACTCCTGATAGTCGGCGCCCTGGTCGGCCTCCCCGAGCGCGGTCCAGCGCTTTTCCTGGTCGTAAATCAGTAACAGAAATTGCATGGTGTTCTCCTCATCCCTACGACGCACGACCAATCAAAAATCGACACATCACGCCATGGAACCGGATTCAGCCTGAAACTTTCGCGCTTCATCCCGAGCATACTGTTCAAAAGGAATGGGCTTGCGGGCCAGGACTAGCTCCACGTCGGGGCTCACCGTGCTTGCGCCCCCTCTCCGATAGAGCCCGTTCAGTTCAAGGATCCCGTTCGCGGACCACTCCGGCGTCCCCACCGCCAACAACGCTTGCCTCATCTGCTCCGGATCGAGATCCACATATTTGATTTCGCGGCCCAAGGTCCTTGAAAGGATTTCAGCCATGCGGGTGTTGCTCAGCGCTTCGGGGCCCGTGAGCGTGTAGACCTTGCCAAGGTGAGTGTCCTCGGTCAGAGTTTTCACCGCCACCGCCGCGATATCGCGAATGTCGATGTGGCTGACCCTGCCTTCGCCCTGCGACGCGTAGAATGCACTTTGCGCCCGGATGGTCGCACCGTTGTAGATGGCCATGTTCTGCATGAAGCCATTGGGCCGCAAGAAGGTGAAGCCGAGGCCCGAAGACCGGATGTAGTCTTCCGATTCGGCATGCTGGCGCGGGAAAGTAACATCGCGGGGACCCATGGCCGAGAGCTTCACAATGTGATGGACTCCGGAGCGTCTGATCTCATCCGTCGCCTTGCGCTCTAATTCGGTTAGGCTCGCCGCCACAGGCCCGACCAGGAATACGCGATCCACGTCCTGGAGTACGTGCCGCACGGTTTGCGGCTGGTTGTAATCCATAATGGCGACTTCGACGCCTGACGGCACGTCAGAGACTCTCCTGGAGGATTGAAAAGCCGCCCGGACTCGACTTCCAGTTTCCGCAATTTGCTTGAGCACTTCACGGCCAACGTTCCCGCTGGCTCCCGTAATCAGAATCATCGGAACCTCACTTTCTGTTCGGATCGTAAATGCCAATCCCGCTGGCCGTCCAATAGTGCGGGATATTGAATTGATAGCTTACGAGTATCGATGCTAGCGATACCAGTAGTAGGCTAATTGTGAGGAGTGGTTTCGATGACCCAGCCCAGTGAGGCCAGCCTGCGTCAACTCCGCTATTTCGCAGTGCTGGCCGAAGAGCTGCATTTTGGGAAAGCAGCATCCAGGCTGGGCATTTCGCAACCGGCTCTCACGCGCCAGATTCAGAATCTGGAAAAGTTTGTGGGTTGCGAGCTTCTGGAGCGCACTCAACGCTCCGTTTCTCTTACCGCGGCGGGCGCTGCTTTCGCCGAACAGGCCCGCCAGACGCTGCAACAGCACGAACGCTCGCTGGAGGCAGCCCGAAACGTGGCCGCTCGCGGCGCCGAATCACTGGCGCTAGGGTTTGAATCCTGCGCGCCCTTCCACGATTTTCCCGCAGTGGTGGAACAGTTCATCCGGCGTTTTCCCGGCACGCGTCTGTCTAGCTTTCAAATGTCGGGACCGGAGCAGGCTGAAGCATTGACACGCCATCGGATCGACCTTGGATTTGTGCACCCGCCGGTACCGGATCATGAATTGTTCACATTCGAGAAGGTGATGGAGGAACGGTTCATCGTGGCGCTGCCCTACTCACACCCACTCGCCTCACGAAAGCGCGTGCCAGTTGCGGAATTAGGCCAAGAGAGGTTTGTGCTGTTTCCCCGAGCGCTTGCGCCGAGCTGCTATGACGCGATTCAGCGCATCTGCGGCGCCGCCGGTTTCGAGCCCGGTATCGTGCACGAATCGAACGGAGTTTCGGTTTCCCTAAGCCTGATTCCCGCGCTCGGCGCAGTGACGCTGTTTCCGGAATGTGTGCGGCGACAGCCGGCCTCCGGGGTGATCTATCGCGATCTCGATGGCAGCGTCACGACGGTGACGTGCGGATTTCTGCGGCGGTCCGGCAAAGTGTCGCAACCGGTGGAACGTTTCCTGCGAATGTGGCGGACCGTCAAGAAGGATCCGGTAAGGTCCGCAAGTTGAAGGCGGGTTATGAGCAAAAGTAATCATTCCCAGACCTTCCGGCATTAGACAGTTTACCCATAGGCCGCTACACTTCGGCCATGATGACCACCGAAGACGCCAAGACGTTTGTTCGCCGCCATTTCGAGGAGTTTGTGAACCTGCAGGATCTCAGCGCCGCGGACCGCAATTTCTCCGCCGACTATCAAGAGCATGGTGTCGATGTGCCTCCTGGTTTGCCCCCCGGTCCCGAGGGCCCTAAACAGTATCTGGCAGCGGCTTTCCGCCGGTTCCCGGATATTCACGTCACGATCGAAGACATCTTTGCCGAGGGAGACAAGGTTGTGGTTCGTAACAGGTGGCGCGCCACCGACGGCGAGACCCAGCGGACGATCGAGTTCGGAGGAATCGTGATTTGGAGAATTTCCGAAGGCAAGCTCGCGGAGCGGTGGGCTTATCTAGAGGCTCCTCATCCCGTTCATTGAACGTTTCTCATCGTCAAGATGGCGGGTGTGCCGGATGTTCCATGGAAATACTTCAAGGAGCATTCCGATAAGTTTGGAGACTTGTCACAGGCGTGTTAGCTCTTGTGCCGGCCACCACCCGCGGTTTTTCAATCGCTTGGCACAGTGCCTTCGAGTCCGGCGAAGGTTTCATGTCACTCAGAAGCCGCGTTCGGATTAGATTGCTTGTTGTAGAAGATGCGGCGGCAGCATACAAAAACCCCGGTGAACGCGAGAATGGCGGTTACGAGTCCCAACAGACCCCACAGAGCCTCGGTAAACCACCCGAACCTGCCAAAATGCAACTGAGAGAGCCAATACAGTCCTCGGTCGGTTAAATGGTCTGCGGGATCGAGGATGAATAGGGCGTCGAAAAGGTGTGTGAAAGAAAAATAGGCCCCGGAGACTCCCCATGCAGAATAAAGAAAAAACACCAGAATCCGAGCGCGCTGTGCAGGTCCCGGTTGAGCCGCGCAGAGCTCGATCTCCAATTCCCGGTCAGGCTACGACGCCAATTCTTTATTCCCGGCCACCGGATCATGGCTCCCGTTAAGCACAGCGCCGTCACAAAGATAGCGCCAATGCCGTTTACGAGACGACCGCTCGCCGCCGGCTAACAGGTTCTCGTGAAGCTTCACTAGCCACTCGACGAAGAACCCGTTTGCCAGCTCGTTACGAAAGACAATCCCGCTGGGGTGAATCTGGAACAAGGCATTGCGCACCCGCAGCCTCAGGGCGGCAATTCAAATCAGCACTGAATTGATTTTGGAGGTGCTGCCCCGCGCCGGATAAGACAGCTTGCCAAGGTCCGTAGCTAGCGGTGACGGATATCCTCGGGCGCTCTTTGCCGATCGAGTGGCAAGACTTGGAGCTTCCACTGGACCGGAACCGAGGATGGCAAAAAGCAGACCTTACTATTGCAAGCCTGATAGTTCAGTTTCCCCGTGATCGTCAGGGTTTTTCCGTCCGTCCCCAACGAGTTGCTGAACTCCGCCGTGGAGCTTACTTTCACGTCCTGGCGGATGCGAAAGGTTCCTTGGAAAACGGGAACCCGTTCCTTGATCGCCGGCATGTAAAGAACCTCGGCCTTTGGATAGACCGGCGGTTTGAGCTCCAGTTCGGGCGAGGAATCGATGGCGAGACTGACCGACTTATAACCCTTCGTTCCCGGCGCGTACACGTGGACATCGGGGGGAAGCTGTACTTCGGTAGTCACCGTAATGCGACTCCCGGGAACGCCAACGCTATCAGATTGTCTAACGGCAAGTTTCAGATGTGGCGCTTCGATCTCGCTGGTTACTTCTTCTCCCAGCTCTGGGAAAAGCTTTGCGATCACGCCATTTCCGGATAGTCGTTCCCGGTATTTCGCGTCGAAAAACTTCTCTCGAATGATTCCCTTGGTGTCGATAAAGAAATACCCCGGCCGCGCCATGCCTTTGAACTGTCCTGTGGCTTCGGTGTTCAATACTTGGTACGCCTCGATCGTCTTGGAGTCGGGGTCGGCAAGCAGCGGAAAGTCAATCTTGCGGCGGTCCCCGAAATACTTGAGTATTCCTACGCTGTCGTAGCTGATCGCCGCCAGATTGATCCCCTGCTTGTCGAATCGCGTTTTAGCATTTTCCAGCTCGACCAGCTGGCCTTTGCAGTAAGGTCACCAGTCGGCTGAGCGGAAAAACAGCAGCACAGTGCCGTTTTTCCCCTTCAGCGTCGCGAGGCTTTGCTGACGTCCAAATTGGTCGGAGACGGAAAAATCTGGAGCCATCTGACCTACCGAGAGGCCAATGCCAGTGAAGATTTTGATGGATACAACCTGAATGACGCTGCCCTGCAGGGCGCCGTCAACCGTGACACTGTCTCCCAAGTGGCCAGTGGCTTGATCCTGCGGCGCAAGGGTGTAAATCTGCCTCGTCGTATCGTCGTACAGTGCCAGCTCGACGCCGGGGCCGTGGTTCTCCGTACACTTCGCCGACTCTGCGAAGGCTTCGTCGGCACTGCAGCCACTATTGACGATGATCCCGGACCACCTGGCGGAATTTGCCACGCCTTTTTGCGCGAGCACGGACAAGCTGAAACTGGCCAACAAAACAATTGTCCGCGTCAACAAACGTGTCGTCACATCCCACCAACGGCGACTATAGCATGGAACGGGCGCCGCGAACGCCAGCTAATATCTTGAGAGAGCACTACCGAACGCCAAGCCAGCTTCGAGTGAACGCCCGGAACACAGGGACCGGAGCTAGAAGTTCGCGTAGCGCTTGTGCCGGCTATGTGGAATGTCCTATCAGTCACTTAACTCCTCCGACCATCGCCGAACGTCTGCCCGCAGGCAGCGCATTCTCTTCATCTTCTCGCGACATCGCTGGTGCACGGACCGTAAGATATTGAGTCACGTCTTTAGAAAAAATCACATCCAGCGTCCATTGTAATGCTACGCGAACCTTTCGGTCCCAACCGGGCAACTTGGTTAAGTAAATGGTTCGCCAAAGCCACCAAGCGAGGAAGCCTGAAAACTTGACCCCCAGCACGTCGGCAACCCCCGCGCGTTGCCCAATGGCCGCCATTTGGCCTAGCGTGCGAAACGAAAACTTCTTCGCGGAGCGCCCCTGAATTGCGGCCACGATGTTGTGGGCCGCCACCCGGCCCTGTCTCAAAGCATGCTGCGCCGTTGGAGGACAAGGGCGTCCCGTGTTCCGGTCGATGACCGCGGCACAATCCCCGACAGCCCACACGTTGGGGAAATCCGGGATCTGCAGGCAGTCGTTCACCACCACTCGTCCACGATCCTTCGCGCACGGCAGGACTTCCAGTAGAGGATTGGGCGTGTTCCCTGCAGTCCATATAATCGTGGCACTTCGAATCATTGTTCCGTTGGCAAGCGTCACCGAATCGTCGGAGACCGCCGAAACCTTGGTGTTCAAGATGATTTCCACTCCACGCTTTTCCAATTTCGATTGCGTGTACTTACCGAGTTCCTCTCCAAGCTCCGGAAGAAGGTACATCCCGGGGTGGACTAGAACGAGACGAACCATTTTCTGCTGCAAGTTGCGGTAGAGCGGCAGGGCATGGCGCAAGAAATCGTTGACCGCGGCAATCGTTTCAACGCCGGCAAACCCGCCACCCGCCACAACGAACGTCAACAGGGGATCGCGGTGGTCTTTGGCACAATCGGTGTCCGCTTCTTCCAAATGAGCGATCAGCCGATTTCGCAAGGCAACCGCGTCCCCCAAGCTTTTCATTGTAATCGCCCGTTCCATTAAACCGGGCAGGTTATAGAAATTCGCGGTGGAACCCAACGCCACGATGAGGTAATCATAGGGGACCGTGTGGGAGTGACGCCTGAAGCCGTGAGACAACGTTAACCGGCTATTGCGAAGGTCAATGTGCTCCACTTCTCCGGAAAACAGTTGCACTTTTCTCAGGAGCTTTCTCGTCGGATTCACGATGGTTGTCAAATCCAGATCGCTCGCGGCAACTTCGTGCAGCATGGGCGTAAAGAGGAAAAAGTTATCCCGGTTCACAAGAGTGATGTCGACGTTTGATTCCTTGGCCAGCCGCCGTTCCAGTTCCAGGGCGCTGTACAGACCACCGAACCCACCGCCTAGAATGTACACTTTCTTCTTCATTGGATTTCGCCCGCCAAACTGCTCAAACGCGCCGATGCTTGATCGTGTCATTAGAAGGGCTCCAGCCTCGCCAAGCCGAATATGGCGTGGAAGCGCTCGCAGTAAATCACCGCGGAACGGTACTTCGTCAAGTCCGTGGTAGCGGGCAGATCGTAGTTCTGGTCGCCCTGGTTTCCTTTGAGCGATCCAAGTTCAACGCTGTCGAGGTTGCCTTTTACGATCTCTTGCTGCAGGCCCTGGTCGTCGCTTCGCGCCAGCAGCACATGCACATCGGGGCCATTGGACGTCGTGAAATCAGTCAGACGCAGATATTGCTTGCCATCGGGACCCTTATAAATCGTTGCCCGACCGCTTGTCTGGTGCGCTTTACCTTCCAGGCGTCCGGTGTAAAGCGGCTGAGGATCGACGGCGGAGGCAAACGGCGCCGGCTCGTTGACCTTTTCATTGATCCAGAGCTTCTCGGGCCGGAAAGCCCACCAGGCCGCGAAGAGAACTGGGAGACCGATCGCGACCAATGTCCATTTTTTGCGGGATACCCACATACCTAGTTGAAGTGTCATGTTTGTTTTCCTTATGAAGGGCTGAATCGGGCGGTTGTACGCCGCCCAACTGGTTTTTGAAAGCCGCGCTCAGAACTTCTCGAGCGGCGCGGCACCGAAGTTCGCGTTAAACCGCTCGCAGTAGATGGAAACGGTTTGAAATTTACTCAGGTCGGTTCCTCTGGGGATCTCGTAGTTCTGATCGCCTTCATTTCCTTTGAGGCTGCCGAGTTCTACGCGCTCGGTGTTGCCTTTCAGGAAGTTGGCATCATCGTCGGCATCCTTGGCGGCGATGAGAATCACGTGCACATCTGGCCCGTTTGAAGTCTTGAAGTTCGTTAGCCGAAGAACCAGCTTCCCGTCCTGTTCCCGGTAGATGGTTGCCCGGCCCGCAGTACTGTGCACCTTCCCATGAAAGGTGCCGGTTTCGATAGTCTTAGCGCTGCTGTCCTGTGCGTTCACCGAAGGCTGTAAAGCCAACGTGAAGGCCAAAGTCGCCAGCGGAATTGCTGTCTTGATGTTTCGAATCATGATTTGTTCTCCTTTGCGTCGGTTGAATTTCTTCTGTTGCTTTTCCGTCCGCGTGGTGGGTGTGACGGGGTGGCGGGGAAAAGGATGCAGAGTCTCTCACCCGCGGCTGGAGGATTCAGCTAGAGTAGGACAGATGAGCTACTTTGGCGAGGTAGAACTGGGCTCGCCATTTCCGCCCTTTGACGCGTTGCGGGAATCCTTCGGATACCTGCCAAACGTGTTTCGCGCTCAAACCTTGCGGCCCCCGTTTATCGAGGCTGAGGCCGGACTTGCCACCACCGTGCTCTGGAAGGAGCGGGCGTTGTCCCGAATCCAGAAAGAGTTCATAGCCTTAGCGGTGGCAGCTGCGTATGGAAATACGTATTGTTTCACCCAACACCATCACACACTTCGCTCCCTGGGTGTGCCGGAATATCAGCTCGATCAGGTGGTGAGGAATCACCACCGGGCGGGCCTTTCGGCGCCGGACGCAGTTTTGCTCGATTTCGTGCTTAAGCTGGCTGTCAGTGCGCCCTGGCTATCGCGGGAGGACATCGTTGTGCTCCGGGACCACGGATTTGCGGACGAGTCTGTCCTGGAAGCCATTCTGGTTACGAGCCTGACCAACTTCTTCTGCACGCTCTCGACAGCGTTGGGCGTATCGCCGGATCTGCAGCCTCGGCCAATTCCCGACTCCCGCGAAGTGACGCCGCCTGAGAAACGCTTCTACATTGGCGGTACAACTGGACCGCACTTGCGCACGGTAGAACTGAGTCCCGATAGCTTTCCGCCCTTCGCTTTTTTTGTAGAAAGATTTGGCCTCGTTCCGAGAATATTCCAGGCCCAAACGCTTAGACCGGATATAATCGACGCCGAGGCGGATGCGGTTCGCAAGGTGCTAATGCCTGAAGACGTCCTCTCTCACGTGCAGAAGGAGTCTATCTTTCTGGTTGGGTCCGCGGCGAACCTCAACACTTACTGCGTTGCCGCCCATTGCGAGATGCTCCGAAGGATGGGAGTTTCAACGGAGGAGTCCGATCAGATCGCGATTGACCATCACCAGGCTGAGCTTTCAGATGCCGACAAGAGGTTACTGGACTTCGCTCTCAAGCTAACTTCGCGGCCTTCCGAGTTCCACTCGGAGGATGTCGAAGTGCTTCGACGACACGGTTTTTCCGAAGAACAGATTATGGAAGCTGCGGCGGCGACTGCTCTCAACAATTTCTTCAATACGCTGCAGATGGGCCTTGGCACAACGCCTGACTTCGAAACTAATCGCGTGTTTGGGCCGGAGGACGCGCATCTTTCTTCCACCGCGGAGCGTCTAACAAGCAAGCCGCAAGCTGACCCGGACGCCGAGTTGGTGGCCAGAGTCCAGCGCGGCGACCTGGATGCCTTTGATGAACTGGTCACCCGCCACAGCCGCCGTGTCTACCGGACGTTGATGGGTATCCTTGCAAATACTGACGAGGCCCAAGACGCGATGCAGGATACGTTCCTGAAAGCATTTCGCCATATAGGGGACTTCCAGGGGCGTTCCAAGTTCTCGACGTGGGTGCTGACCATCGCAAGCAACACAGGTGTGCAATACCTGCGCGAGCGAAGGCATGTTGAGAGCCTCGACGAGGTTCCGTCCGAAGAGGGCCAGGACTTCCGCCCCCGCCAAGTGCGGGCTTGGGTGGAGGACCCGGAGGAATTGTGCTCTCAGGCCGAGAGGCGCAACCTTGTGGAGAGCGCCATGTTGCAGCTTCCGCCAAAATACCGGATAGTCTTGGTGCTGCGTGATATTGAGCAGCTTTCCGGATTGGAAGTCGCCGAAGCGCTCGGTCTAGGCGTACCGGCTATGAAGGCTCGGTTGTTACGAGCACGCCTGATGCTACGCGAAGCCCTTGCACCTCATTTCGCAAGCACTACAAAAAGGATGGGGCAATGATTACCTGTGACGAGTTTATGGCGGAGTTGGGAAACTACCTGGAAGGAGATGTTGCCGTCGAAGTGCGCCAAGAGCTTCAACGCCACCTCTCACACTGCCAGACCTGCCAGGTGGTTTACGATTCGACGCTCAAAACCATCAAAATCGTGACCGAAAGTGGATCGTTCGATCTGCCGGAGGTAGCCGCCACGTCGATCCGGGACAACATTATGGCAAGACTGCGCAAGGGGACCGTCTCATAACGCGAAGCTCCCCCGGTCTATTGCCTACCAACGACCAAGACATGAAATGTGTCGGGAAGGATCGGCGGACGCGTCCGGGCTCCCGGTGCGGCCTGCGGCGCCGGCCCGAATTCGGCCGCCAGCAAATAGACCCGATGGTTCTTGGAATCCACGGTCATGGTGCGAGCACCACGTTCAGTCTGAACAGTGTCCACCGTTTCATATTTGCCATTCACCGGTTTCACGATGCTGAGTGTCCCATCGCCACCGTTGGACGCGAACGCGAGTCCGAGGCCGGAATCGAAACCCGCACCGTCCGGATTGGCGCCAATCGGCGGCGTTGCTATCACCTTGAGCGTCGCAATGTCGATGACGACCATCATTTTGTTGTCGCAGACAGCGAATAGCTTCTTGTTCTTGACGTCTATCGCGAGCCCGGACGGCGATTCGCAAGGCGCGAGTGAGGCGTGCTGCAGCACTGCGGGTTTGGCGGCATCAATGGCAACAATCTCGCTTGAGTCCTCTAAGTTCACGTACAACTTGCCGCTGCCGTCGGAAGCGCATTCCTCGGGCTTGCCGTCCACGCTAAAAGTGGTGATCACTTCATTCGTTTTCGGGTCGATCGCAGTAGAGTCTTTGGAACGGCCGTTGAAGGTGAAGATATGTTTGGTCTTAGGCTCGAAGCAGACGGAATCTGGATTCTGTCCGGTTTGCGGCTCTCCAACTTTGGCCAGCGTCTTTAGATCGAAGATCGTCACGCTGTTGGATTGGCCGTTGGTGATAAATCCCTTGCCGAATTCCGGTGCGACCGCTATGCCGTGCACGCCGTGCAGTTGCGTGATTTGTCCTACCACCTTGCCAGCGGCTGGGTCGACGACTTCCACTACAGTCCCATGCGAGGCGTAGACGCGGCCCGCGGCCGGATCAACGGCCACATAGTCCCAGCCGCCCATGCCGCCGATTTTTATTTTGGTGATTACTTTATAGCCTTCGGCGGCAAACGCCGCGCCGATGACAAGAATTGTTAAGAGCAGTCTCTTAGTCATAAGTTTCCTTTCAAGATCAGCTTCGACCTCCGACATAGAAGCGAACGGCCGGGGTGACAACCAATGAGAGAACGAGCGAAGCAAGGATTCCCCCAATCACCGCGATCGCCAAAGGTTGCAACATTTGAGAACCGGCTCCAACCGCAAAGGCCAGCGGCAGCATGCCGGCGACTGTGGCCAGGGCGGTCATCATGATCGGACGCAGGCGCCGCTCACCGGCCCGGAGCATGCTCTCTTCCGCCGGGACACCTTCGGCACGGTAACGTTGGTCCGCATCTAGCAGCAGGATTCCGTTCTTGGCTACGATGCCGACCACCATAATCAGGCCCATGAAGGAAGATAGGTTGAAGGTAGTGCCGGTGATTAGAAGAGCGAGAAAAACTCCGCAGGTGGAGAGCAGGGCGGAGGATAGCACCGCAATGGGAGCAGCGAAACCGCCAAATTCGAAGAGCAACACCATGAACACCAGCACGATGGCGAGCGCCAGCACAAATACCAGATCATGGAAGGACTTTTGCTGCTCCGCGTATTGGCCGCCGTATTCCACCCGGATACTGGAAGGGATGTTGGCATCTGCCACTGCCTTCTGAACCTTCGCGATACCGTCGCCGAGATTCACCCCTTCCAGGCGCGCTGTGACGTTGACCGAGCGCTGCAGATTCTCACGTATGATCTCGGTCTGCCCTGGGATTTCGGTCAAGGTAGCGAGTGAACCGATGGTCGCCGTCTTGCCGGCGCCGCTGACGAGCAAGGTATTCCGCATGCTATCCAGGCTCCGCCGCGCCGAGGGTGGAAACTGTACGCGAATGGTGTAGGAGCGATCGTTCAGAATCACGGGCGAGGAAGCGGGCTCTCCCTGCAACATCGCGCTGGCATCCAATTCCACTTCCTGCGGGGTGAAACCGGCGCGAGCCGCCACCACTGGATCGACATCGAACGTCATGGCGGTTCCGCTGGTGGTGTTTTCGATGCCATCCTCCACGTCAACCACGCCGGGAGCTTTCTTGATGGCGCCCGCCACCACAGGCGCCCAGTGACGCAACAAATCGCCGTCGGCTGAAAAGAGCTTGATGACCACCGGTTGCGGCGCGCTGGTGAGGTCGCCAATCATGTCCTGCAACAATTGCGGGAACTCGACACTCAGCACCGGCTCGGCCTGCGTGACCTTGGCGCGCACGTCCGCGATTACTTCGTCCGCGCTGCGGCTGCGTTCGTGAGGGTCCGAGCTCGCGCCGAATATTCTCGACCAGAAGGGCGCCATCGGCTTGAGCTTCACGCTCACGTCGCCGGTATTCGCTTCGGTAACCGTAGCTAAGCCTAGCTGCAGGCCGGTGCGGCGTGCAATAGTTTCAACTTCCGGCGTGTCGCGCAATATCTTTTCCACATGGCTCAACACCCGATTGGTGTCTCGGAGCGATGCACCGGGTGGCATGGTGTAGTCGACGATAAAGCCGCCCTCGTCCATGGCGGGCAACAAATCTGAACCAGTGTTCTTATAGCAGAAATAGGCGCCGGCGATTAGCAGAATGGTGAAAAACAGCAGCGCGATGGGCCGCTCCAGTGCGAATCGGAGGGTGCGCTCGTAGGCTCGCATTAACCAACGCGGAACGCTTTCGTGTTTATGCGGGTCTGCGCCGGTACGGGGGTTGCGAAGGAAATAGTGGCTCAGAGTGGGAGTCCAGGTGAGAGCCAGGGCCAGGGACGTGAGCAAGGCCATGCCGACCGTGACGGCCAGGGCTCGAAAGAAGACGCCCGTGACGCCGGTAATGGAAATCAGCGGCAGGAAAACCACGATAGGCGTAATCGTGGACCCGATCAGGGGCACGCGGATTTCGCGGATCGCGCTGCGAATCGCCTCGGCTCGCGTCTGGCCTGAATCGCGATGCATGACAATGTTTTCCACCACCACAATCGCGTCATCGATGACGAGTCCAACGGCTGCCGCCAGTCCGCCCAGCGTCATCAAGTTAAAACTCTGGCCCATGAGGCGGAGCGTGATGAACGTGACCGCGATGGTGGCTGGAATCACCAGGCCGGCGACGAGCGACGTACCCCAATCGCGCAAGAACAGAACCATAATGAGCGAGGCGAGCACCAATCCGAGCAGGATGGCGTCGCGCACGCTCTTGATGGCCTCGTTTACGAGGTCCGACTGATCGTAAAACGGACGTATGTCTATGCCCGGAGGAAGACTCTTCTTAAGATTCGCGATTTCGGCATGCACCGCATTCGCCACGTCCACTGTGTTGCTGTCCGGCTGCCGGTAAATATTGATCAGCACGGCCGGTTTCCCGTTGCCCGTCACAACCGTGTAGGCCGGCATCACAGAGTTGCTTACGGTGGCGACATCCTCGATGTGTACAGGCGCGCCCGCCGGAGTGGTCTTGATCACCATACCGCTTATATCACGCAGGCTCCTGAACTGACCGCTCATCAGCGTAAGCACCAGCTGATGGTTGGTCTCTATGAGACCCGGCGAATCGATCATATTGCTGCGGCCAATAGCGTCCAGAATGTTCGGGATTGTCACGCCCGCCTCGACCAGCTTGGCCGGATCAGGCTGGATTCGAAACTCCGGGACTTGGCCGCCCTGTACCACCACCGAGGAAACACCGGAGGCACGATTCAGGCGCGGCTTCATATCGTAATTCGCCAGTTCCCAGAGATCGGTTTGTGGGATACGGTCTGACGTGAGGCTGTAACCCAGGATCGGAAAAGCTGCGAACGTCAGCCGGTTAGCGGTAATTTTGGCGTTGGCCGGGAGAGTGGGCTGTATCCGCGCGAGCGCGGCATTCACCAGTTCCAGCGTAAGGTTCATATCGACGTTCCAGTCAAAGAACAGGTCGATTTCGGCGCTGCCGCGGCTGGTAATGGAAGTGACCAGGTTGAGGCCAGGGACAGTGTTGACGGCTTCTTCGAGCGGTTTAGTGACCGTCACCAGCATCTGGTCGATGGGATAAACGCCGACGTCGGCGCCAACCACAATGCGGGGAAAATTGGTGCTAGGAAAAACAGCCACGGGGATGGACACCGCCAGGTAGATACCCACCGCGATCAGCGTCAGGATTACGAAAATAATCGGCTTACCGTGACGCGCGGTCCAGTGCGCCTTCTCGGCGCTCGCCGCGATGTCGGGCGCTGTAGAGAGCTCGCTCATTTTCCTTGTGGCTTTGCTGGATCCTTTTTAGCGCCATTGTCGGGAGAGGCCGATTCAGGCGCGTTTTCGTCCTCATCCTGGTCGGATTCTTCCACCGCGGTGGTCACAATTTTCACCTTGGCTTTGTCGTCGATGCCCATGCCGCCTACCACCACCACCTCTTCGCCCGGTGTGACGCCGCTTAGGATTTGCACTTGATTGCCCTCGCGCACCCCGAGCTTGACAGCGCGGCGATGGGCGATAGAATCCGACGAAACTGTCAGAACAGCCGTCCCTCCTTCTTCACCTGGCAATATTGCGGCGACGGGCACCACGGATGCGGCTTTGTAAACCTCCGTGGCGATGGCCGCGTGAACGGCGCTACCCGGTTTCAAGCCTTCGCCTGGGTTTTCGATCTGAATCCAGACTTGGACGGTGGTGGTATTGGGATCGGCCGCGGGACTCACCACCGTGACCTTGCCCTGGTATTGATCGGCATTGCCCGGCTGAGTCACGCTCGCGGTTTGGCCCACCTTGACAGCGGCGGCGTCGCTCTGGGGAACGTTGACGCGCGCGACTACTCGTGAAATGTCGACGATGGTAACGAGCGGCGAGCCGGGGTTGGCGATTTCTCCGGCGTTGATTGGGCGATCTGCAATGACACCGGCGATCGGGCTGGTGACGCGCGAATAGGCCACCTGGGCTTCAAGTCCCTCGTAATGTGCTTTGGCGCTTTGTACCTGCGCGGCGGCGCCTTTGATCTGCTCCTCTTTGGACACCGACTGGAGCGTCTTCAAATGCTCGTCGGCGGCGCGGTATTGTGCGACTGCCTGGGAGTAGGCGAGCTGAGACTCGTCCACTTGCCGGTGTGCAAGCGCGCCTTGTTGGAATAACTGCTGGCGGCTATCGAGAATCTTCTTGGCGTTGTCGCGGGCCTCACGCGCCGCCTCAAGGTCAATTTCGGCTTTCCCGACCGATTCCGGGATGGTTGCGCCTTCGGTGGCACGCAGGTTCGCGTCGGCCTGTACCACCCCGCTTTGGCCCTCCGCGGCCGCTGAAGTAAGGTCGCGGTTTTCAAGAACCGCAAGCAACTGCCCTTGTTTTACGTGGTCACCGCGGTTCACGTAAAATTTTTGAACCGGCGCTGAAATCTTTGGCATGACATTGGCCTGATCGCGCGGGAAGAGCACGCCGTCGCCTTGCACAATGCGACGAATCGTGGCCTGCGTAACTGCTGTCACTTGAACGGGCGCCGCAGCTGCTTCCGTTTCTTTTTCAGGCGGCTTGCCGCACGCCGCTAGAAGAAGCAGCGGCATTAAAACCACATGGATCTTGCCCATCAAACTACCCGTCATAGTTTAGAAACTGCCAGTCATGGTTTGCAGATTGCCGATGGCCACGCGATAGCGAACCATACCGTCATCGTACGCGTTGCGGGCCTGGATCAGGGTCGTTTGCGCGTCCACCAAGTCTAGGATAGTGGCTTCGCCCGCCTGGTAGCGCAGCGTGTTGAGCCGCAAGCTTTCCGACGCCAGGTCCACAGCGCGGCGCAGCAGGTCCATCTCCTGGCGGGCGGTTTGGGCTTCGTCGTAAGCGCCGCGCAGATTGCGGATCAGGGTGCGCTGAGCCGTGCTGAGCTCCGCCTGGGCCTGGTCCTGTTTGAACTCCGCTTGGCGCACCTTGCTGCGACGCACTCCCCAGTCCCACAGGGGGATGTTCAAAACGGCGTCGATGTAGTAGCCAGGAGTGGGCACGGGACCAAATTCCTTGTACGCAACATCGGTACTGTGCAAGGCGATGGAGTTCGCTTCGATGCCGTAGATAGCGTCCACGCCAATGGTCGGCAAGTAAGCCTGGCGCGCGATGGTGACATCCAGCCTGGCGGCACGCAACGTTTGCATTGCGGCTCCGAGGGCCGGGTTTTCACGTCCAGCCATGGTTTCTATCTCGGGAAGCGGCGGCAGCGCAGGGGCCAGATCCAGATCGTCGACAATTGAAAAATTTTCGCTAAAATCGCTAAACAGCAAAACGGCAAGATCCAAACGCGCGCCTTCCATGCTGAGTTGCGCCTCGTTCACCGCCTGTCGCTGCGCGTTCTGCTGCAACTCGGATTTGACCACGTCACTGTGTGCCACTTCGCCGCCGCGTTCCAAGTCCTGGCTGATGGTGAGCGCGTGCTGGGCTTGATCAAGGGCCTGTTGAGCGGTGGCATACTTGCGCTGCGCCGCCAACAGTCCGTAATAGGATTTCGTGACCGTGGCAGCCAGGCCGCGCCGCGCAATTTCCACTTTCGCTCGCGCCAGAGCTTCTGAGGCGGCGGCGCGTTCGACACCGACGCGGGTGAATGTGCCGGGCGAGAGGTCCTGGTGGACGATTGCCCATTCTCTATATACATGCACACCGTCATTGGTAACGAATCGGCTGGTAGGGATTTTACCGTTGCCTTGTGCCCCCAAGTATTCCGATCTTCCTGACAATGACGGGTACAGTGCCGTGCGCGATTGGACCAGATCCTGGCGGGCGACCTCTGCATCGGTGGTGGCAGCGCGCAAGGCCGCATCGTTTTTCGCCGCTAAGGTGAGCGCGTCTGTGAGCGTCAGAGTAGAAGGTGGTTGTTGATTGGGTTCTGAGCGGACGGAGAAGCTGCTAGTCTGGGCCGAGGCGGTCGACGCGACGCTCAGCGCCAATAGTAATAAACCGTTGAGTCGTTTACGCATGATAGTTCGTTGGATCTATAGCGAAAGGGCAAGTGAGAACGATAGCAACCCAACCTTAAGATTGACTGAAACAGAGCAGCCGCTGAGCGCGAAGGCTGCCGAGGTTGTGCCATAGGCGTGTCACCGGCCGCCCCGGCACACACCGATTTTATACCCGGTCTCCGGCAGGGCGACTGATCCCGTTATTCAGCCCGATAGTTTCCTACCTGAAGCTGCACACACTGGTCGAGGATCATGAACGGAGATGACGGAGTCCCAGGCGCTTTAACTCCTGTGCTGGTAAATCAAGCCTCCTTGGAGTGGCCCCTTGAGCGAGACTCATTGAATGGGGAATGAGTCATGAGCGTTTCTCGAAGAAATTCACCAAGGAGTTCAAACCGGCGGCGGTGCGCCGTCTGGAAAAGGGGGGCTTCGATGGCAAAGGTGGCCCGAGCCTAGGCCAATTTGGGTCGCCGCTTGTCCGCTGTCTGGCGCTGCCCCCAGGAACCCGGACGGAGGCTTGCCGTTACAAACCGTTGCCTCCTAACCACGCGGCGCTCGGACGGCCTGGTGAATCCGGGCGTTCAGAGACCCCTCAGCGTTCTTTCCGTTTGGCGGACACACTTTCCCTTTGCACCGGTCTAACTTCTTGGGGGTGTTCCAATATGATTTACAAAATTACTTTCGCAACAGCCATGCTGGTAACGTCCTGCTTCGGGGCGACGTGGACCGGGAAGATTTCGGATAGCGCGTGCGGCATTAGCCACAAAAAGATGCGGGCGGCCCATGCCGACCTAGCCTCGGACAAAGACTGCACGCTGGCTTGCATCAAAAGTGGCAGCAAATACGTTCTGGTAAGCAAGGGCAAGGTCTTCCAGATCGATAACCAGAACCTGGACGATCTTCAGAAATACGCCGGCCAGAACGTCACGCTGACCGGGATGCTGACTGGCGACTCCATACACGTTGCCAGTATCGTTGCCAAGTAACGATCCGCTGGCCAGGCCTGGTGACTGCTTCCGCGAGTCCACAGCGCAGAACTCGGCGAGGGCCCACGCCGTTCGTGCCGATGGTTTTGCCCTTCACGATGGATTCCTTCGTCAACTCCGGCTTGGGATAGACGACTCGGGGTTGGCGGTTGATCCTAGAGACTGTAAGTCCAAAATTATCTACAACCGACAACTGGAAAGTGTCACGCGCCTTCAGGAATGGTCTTAGGCGCTTGCATTCGGGGATGCGACCGAAACCAGTACCCTGAGCAGTTTTGAACAGACAGAACGCAGGTATCATGCGTAAATAGTTCAAAACGTAGATATGGAGCGCGCCCAGATGAGCTCAATAGTCTTTGAAGGACCGTCCTCCCTGCTGCCTGAGGGCTTCGAGGTCCAATTCGAGCACTTGATTTACAATGCCTTCGAAACAGACTTGTGGCCGGATGATTTCAGAGCCGACCCGAGCCAAGCGGCGCACCATGGCGGTTTGCGCCTTAGGAGACTTTGATGGCTAACTGCTACCGATGCGGCGCTCCAACACAAACGAGCAACATCGAGCTTCCGATATGCCTCGAGTGCTCGGAGACCTTGGATACGAATCCCAAGCCAACCCCCAATGACGTGCACCTAGGTCTTCCGCACGACTGAATACCACCTCCAGGCGGGATCTCGTGGAGAAGGCCAAAACCCTCATCCACTCTTACGATCTGTTTACCGCTGGGAATCGTCGTGGCGGGCCACAGCGAGGCGAGCAGTCTGAGAGAGTCAGGCTCAGCGGCCTTCCTTGTTGGGCGAGCAAGCGGGGAATCTCGCACGGTCGAGACAGTCCCGGACCGCGACGAGTTGAGTAGGCTATTTGGCGGGCACGTAGCCCTCTAGCGAATGAGCGTGGGCGGCGTAGTAGTCGCCGGCTGCGTTCAACTCTGGCTTGCCTGCCGTCACGTGGCAGTAACCGCAAGCCTTCCCCTCTGTTTTCGCATACTCCGGCTTGGCGTAAGACGGGGTTACGCTTGCAAACCACAAGCCGGCGGCCATGATCGCTGCGGCAATCGCGCTCTTAAACATTTTCGGCATCGCTGATGGTACCTCGCTCAACTCAAGTGCAAGCGCTGCGCCAGCGCGCTATCTACATGCATGCCGACAGACTGACCAAGCTTCCTGGGCTTCAAGAAGGGCCTTGCAGCGACCACACGTGGTCACCTGACCATATGAGGTTAAAGACCGCAACTGTGAACCCGCGGCGAGACGCCGTGGTGCCCCGAACTGCTACTTACGATGCAGAAAAGTTCAACGGGGACCTACTCAGTGGCGCTGGCCCGTGGTTTCATTCCGCTAGTGAATTCCAGGGCCGGCTGGAAAGCCGAGCTGACCAAACGCGTCAGCAGTGCGCACTTCATAGGAAACGAATTGCGGGATGGACGTGGCCACGTAGCTCAGGATATGCGCTAACCGAGTCGACTGTGAGAACCGGTGCCTGTTGGGTTTCATTAACGAAACTCTTCTGCAAGGGTACTCCGCAAGTAAGGCGTATCTGTTCTCGTCTGGCTTTCTTTTGAAGCTTATGCTCAACTTGAATCGGGGAGTGGGTGAACGCTTATGGACCTCCAAAACGGTTGTCGATCCGAATATGGGCCTCTCGAATTGCGGATTCAGGCCACTTCTGTGGAGAACGGCTTCATCGTCTACATCGAAGATCCTCGCCTACCGCACCCCGCGGTGCATGAACATCAAGCGCTCAGTACGCTCGAGTCCGCCAAAACTTACGCAGTGTCAAAGGCAGACGATTATCTAAGGGGGCTCGGCGAAACTCACGAACATTCAGCAGAATGGAGATGCTCATGAGCGTGAAAGGTGCGGCGCGCACTACCAAGCGGATCTGGAACTTGTTCGCGCCGGACTCGGTTTTGCGCGAGTTCCTCAGGAAAGCACTTCGGTGATGTGCGTGCTCCACCATTCGTCGGAAGGAAATCATGAGGATATCTTCAACACCTACGATTATCGGAGCGGTCTTGGCCACCCTCCTGTTCGCCGCCGCCGCATTCGCGCACCAGCACACCGCCCTGAACGGCAACTGGACTCTGGTCCCCGCCCAGAGTGATTTTGCCGGCCAGCCCGTCATTCAAACCGGCACTGTGACAATCGACGAGCGGGACGGTGACATCACGGTCTCCCGCAGTTTCAAGTATGAAGGCGCTAGCGACACTTTCTTCTACCGCGACATCACCGACAGCGAGAACAGTGCCACGATTCACACCGGCAAAGAGCTCAAGACGAAGACCAGGTGGGATCACGACGTCCTGAAAGTTACGAACACGAACAGGCAATCCGGCGCGGTTACGCTGGAAACCTACACCCTTGGCGCGGATGGCACAATGCTGGTCAGTGTTCTAAGGCCGGAGCACAAGCCGATCAGCCTCGTCTTCCAGCGCAAATAGACCAACTGGCCGGGCATGGTCACTGGCGGGAGGGGTGTCCGACTGGCGCCACCATTATTCTGGGTTTTTTTATGGCCCACACCGTGCACTGATAATGCTCGGCCCGAACGGCTAAAAGGATGGCGATGAAGACAGCACTTTAAAGAGATGAACGGGTTCCGAGAGATTCTCGAACGAAAAGAGGCTGATCGGGTTAGCTTATTGCGACGGCGGGACGGCATCGCAATCGAGAAGAGCGCGGACCCAATGGATGAGATTCAGTCCGCCACGGCGCGAGATTTGGTGATTCGCAACGTGTGGGGTGAAGGACGCACTGCACCGGATTCACGAAGGCAGCTTCGGAGCCGGCATGGATTGCGAATCAGCGATCAGCCTCAAGCACCTTGCGGCCGTGCCATGGGCGGGCTTGCTGTAATCCAGTTGCCCAGGAGGCTGCCGATCGGGATCGCGAGGATGAAACGGAATCCCTCCCTGCGGCTCTTCTGAATGCCGCGTGAAGATTCGCATGGGAAAGGACCATTGTAATGGCTAATATTGAGCAGAAAAATGTGCGCATCCGGCCTGCGGGTGCACCGTAACAGGAGAACAAAACATATTGCAGCCAGGGCAATTGAAATCGATCCCAGAAGAGAATTGCCGGCTTATATTCCACAGGAGAAAACACCATGCGTGAAGCAAACAACGCACATCGCAGAGCCGCCGAGCAGCACGAACTCGCGGCCCACGCCCACCGTACCGCCGCCGAACATAATGAAAAAGGGGATCACGAAGCTGGAAGTTGGCATGCGGAACGAGCACTGGAGTACTCGGATCAAGCCTACAAACTGGCAATGGAAGCCCACGGCAAGTCGGGGCAGATCGTGAGTATCTAACATGTCCGCTCGTTAGAACAACGGATCACACTGCGAGAACCACCAACCAGCCGCGGAATTTACGCGACGCGGCCGCGCACGCGCATCGCTCGGCCGAGCAGCCAGGACACCAGGATCATCTAACCGGACTGCCATTTGGCGGGATGAAGAATTCCAACTATCGGCGCGATCTGTCTAACCTGGGCCTCCAGGAATTCGTCAACAAAGAGCTGGTTTGCGGGTTCCCATCAACGCGCCGGCGTAGTGCTTTTCAAGTCTTGATACGAGGAGTTCCTTATGTCATTAAATATGCAGACCACAGTTCTGGATCAATTAGAAGAACCATTGCTTCAGAAGAGAGGCCAGCCCGCTGGCGGCAAGATGCACGCCGCGGTTGTCGAGCAGTTCGGAAAGCCCTTGCTGCTTCAGGAATTAGACATTCCGTCTCCTGGGCCGGGCCAGATCCTGGTGAAGACGGAGGCCTGTGGCGTTTGCCACACCGATCTCCATGCCGCGCATGGGGACTGGCCAGTGAAGCCCACTCTACCGTTTATTCCTGGCCATGAAGCCATCGGGCTGGTAGTCGCCGCTGGATCGGGCGTGACCATCGTGAAGGAGGGTGACCGGGTGGGGGTGCCCTGGCTTTATTCGGCGTGTGGTCATTGCGAATATTGCCTGACGGGTTGGGAGACGGTGTGCGCTCAGGCGCAGTTTGGCGGCTATACCAGGAACGGCGGCTTCGCCGAGTACCTTCTGGCAGACCCGAATTATGTCGCCCACGTGCCCGCCGGACTTGCACCCGCCGAGGCCGCGCCGCTCATTTGCGCCGGCATCACCACCTACAAAGGAATCAAAGAGACGGAGGCGAGGCCTGGGGAATGGATCGCCATCTCCGGCGTCGGCGGCCTCGGGCATCTGGCCATCCAATATGCGAAGGCCATGGGACTCCTGGTCTGCGGCATCGACATCGATGACGGCAAGCTGGCCCACGCCAAGCGCGTTGGCGCCGATCTGGTAATCAACGCGAAATCCGGCGACCCGGCAGCCGCCGTGAAGAAGGAGACGGGCGGCGGAGCACATGGCGTTCTGATTACGGCGCCCTCGCTCAGCGCATTCAAACAGGGCGTCGGGATGACCCGGAAACGTGGCATTTGCGTCCTGGTCGGCTTGCCGCCGGGCGAATTTCCGGTCCCGCTCTTCGACGTGGTCGCCAATTGCATCACCATCCGTGGTTCATTCGTCGGAACGCGCCAGGATATGGCCGAAGCGCTGGCCTTCGCCGTCGGAGGTAAGGTCAAAGCCGATATCGAGCTGCAGCCTCTGTCCGCAATCAACCAAATCTTCGACCGCCTCCAGCACGGCGATGTGGCGTCGCGCGTAGTTCTCGATTTCAACGCAAGCTGAAGCGAAGAGCGGAATATTCGCCAGCAGCCAGTTCTTCCAGAATTGCCAGACGGGAGGTCCTGCGGTGGCGCCGCGAAGGGATTGTGAGCGACGGGTGCGCCTGAGAACGGCGCTGAATCGCCTCGCTCCGGCGTCTTGGCGAGCTGGACCGGATCCTGCGCCACTTTGAGTGTAAGCGTAGAGCTGCGGGAGGAGCTGCCACATGCCGGACAGGCTCAACATTACCGTCCTTTGCGCCCAGCTCTGCGCGAGCAACTGTGCGCGCGCGGCCTTGGTCTGCCCCCGGTATGGACCCCAGAAATCGCTGTCCCGAGCTGCGGACAAGCTGAAGGCACTGTTGCCCAGGGGACTGCCTCCCAATCGCTGCGCTGTACCACCCACCAACTGTCACGCGGTGATTCTTATCTGTTAATCACCTGCAAGTGTTTAGAACCAGCCGATCCCTGGCCAACGACCGCGCTTCCGTGGCTGTTAGAGCTTTGTCGGAGAGGCTTACGGCGCGATCGTAGAGCCGGTGCTACAGGGCGAGAAGACCAATTTCGCTCCCGCTTGAAGAAATTCTTGAGTGTGATCTAAAATCCACGTTTGTTTGCCATCCTCAGGTCATATTTCACCTCCGATTCGCTGCGCATGTTCAAGATCTTTGCTGGTTGCTTTCAGCGCTTGAAGCAGAGCTACGATTCGCGATCTGCATTTTTGGACCTTCGACGTTCGTGCTCCTCAGGAAGCTGTACCTCCGGTGCGTCAGTGTCGAGGTCTAAGAGTAGACTGCATCTCGCATTTGGCACTTGCGGTTCTGGGCTTCCTAGGTTTTTCGGGAGAATCTTTCTGCATGGGAAGCACATATAGCGAAACCCTGCTGACGAACGACCGTGAACTCGCGCAGGCTGCCGCGTTGCTGACGCAGCATTGGCGTATTGGTTTCAAGAAGCGGTGTCGTGATCGGGGCGCTCTCCGGGTTCCAAGGTAGCCACGGCCTCGAAGACCCCGTGGCCCCCCGGTTTGGGGCGCACGCGGTGGCAAGCCAAGTCGCAATAACGGTAAGGGGGATTTCGATGCCTGCTTCGATGGATGACGACTACACGCCTGCCAAGCCAGTCTCCTGGGAGGAGAGATTACTCAAGGGTCGAGGCCGAGAGAAGGCCGCCTTGCAGCAGTGATTCCTCGCTCATGACACTTTCCAGGTTCGCTTAGGCTTCTCATCTATTCGGCAGCGACGATCACTCTGGGGGATGACACACTTTTCAGGCGCGTATCCATTCGCTTTCGCATCCTTCAAGCTAATCTTACTCATCGATAGGTACCGGCATCCATCGCGATGATACTCCTTGCCCGTACGGGTGATGTATACGGTTTTGGGCTTGGTGGTCGGCGCGTGAACTTGGTACGCCGCTCTTCCTGACCCCGATTCCTCAGCTTTGAGCAGCGCTCCCAGATCGAAAGCCTCCCCCAGCCGACCCATCATGCCACTCCCACTTGAGACAAACTTGGCCAATAGGATGCCACTTTGTCCCAAAAAGTTCGGTATTCGTTTGAAACTGCGAGTTGGCTATGCAGATGCAACGGGTCTTCTGGGAGGAAGTCCCGATGGTAGAGTTAACGACAAAATGGTGGTGCAGAACATTCCACAGCAAGATGATGCGCCCGGTGAGCGGCCATTATCTATGCGCCGAATGTCTTCGGGAATGGCCTGTTAACTGGGACCTTGAAGTAATCACGACCCCGGCTGTAAACTGTTCTGAGATCATTACGACAAATGCAGGCCCGAGTGTTCCGCACGTTCTCGCTTGATTGTTCAGTGCCGGTCAGGGCAGACTAGTTTGAGGGACGGCCTCTAAGGTCTTCCACGCCCAGACGCCCGTTGTCTTGACACCTGAACGGAGTGCACGCGACGAAGTGCGGGAGTTGGATAGCTTGCCAAGGGGCTGATCCGTCACTCCCGCCAGCGCGGTTGAGGAGAGTTGAAGTCCGCTGATCCTGGTAATATCAGCACCATGAAGATTAGCAAGGGGAGTGTCTCAGGCGAGGTGGAATACACCAACCACGAAGACGGAACCTGGTCGTTCAAACTGACGTTCGAAGATGATCCGGTCCCGATTGAAAGCACCGGCAATTTCCCGACCCAGGAACTCGCGGAAGAGCAGGTGAACTATGAACTTCAGGCGGCGTCCTTGCGGAACGCCGAGGGGTGAGGCCGTTTGTGCAAGAATCCTCCCGTCCAGCATTACGGCAGTTCGATCATCGAAACGAAGAGAGACCCGTGACTTGCCAGACCTGCAAAGTCGCCATGAAGGAACTCAAGGGGCACATCTACCACAAGAAGCGAAAATGGCGGTGCCCGAAGTGCAAGAGGGTCCGAATGCAGGTGCACAAGCCGCGATAGCAGTAAATGACCAAATGGCCGGTAAAGATCGTAACGGCAAATGCTTAAGCAAAAAATCTGCCCACCCTGCCGCGTTTATGACAGCCAATCGGAGCCTGAACGGTTATCTCCAAGAATGGACATCCACAAAATGCTCATTGATCTGCGTGTGGATCGGGACCAGCTCGCAGAAGCGATCCTCGTCTTGGAGCGACTCGCAGCCGGACGCGGAAAGCGCAGGGACCGTCCGCCGGCCAGGATGACAGCAGTGAAGCGGCGCGGCAGGCCGGTATCGTGCCTTCTCTGATAAGTTGGCGTATTGGCGGTCCGGCGAGCTTGGCGATCAGGCTCGCGGTGCTGGTCGTACCCTGGCCATTTAGCTCGAACGACCTCCTTCGCCTCGGTCATCCTGCCGAAGACGCAATCCGCAACATTGGCGGGAATCCTAAGCCTGTAGCATTGGCCTCTTCGGGCAGTCGCCGCATGCCCGAGTCGTATTACGCCTAGCTCTGCGACGAACAGCTTACGGATAGTCGCCGGGTGCAGCCGTTTCGATTTCGCGATCTCCTCTAGTGCGTACATCGGCTCGTCTAAAGGCTCTGATTTGTCTCGCGAGTTTGACATCAACAATGCCAGCTTATAGGGAATCTGGTCACACTTCCAAAACTAATCAACCTCATTAGTTCGCATCAGTTCTTTCTCCTTCGCTTTAGTTCATTTTTTCTTTTCGGACGGATAGTCGAAATGGGCAGGACCGAACAGTTCAATATTGCCCGCCGGTACTCGCTCACGAGCTACTCAATGATGTTTTCATTTGCGAGAGGTCACTATCTTTCTTTGGCGCGATCAGCTTCGGCGCAAGTGGCGGCGGACAAGGTTGAACATATGCCCAAGTCCTATCGCAGCAAGTTTACGCATAACTTACGTGAAGTATGGAATGCTTTTTAAGCACATGATTATGAAGGATCAGGATATGGTGGAGGCGGCGGGAGTCGAACCCGCGTCCGAGAAAGCCCGCCGTGAAAAGAACTACGTGCGTTTCCGATTCGGTAGTTGTCGGCCGCCGCATTAGAACCGGCAAGAAAACGGCGGCTTAGCCCGATTGTCGTCAGCCTACTGCTCCGAGCAGAAGCTCTCGGCCCAATCCTTGAAAATGACGCCTGCTAGATACCGTCAAGGCCCGATACCCGAGGCGGCTACTTAATTAATTAAGCAGCGTATGCGAACTGTTGATTGGCAGTTCTGGTTTTCCGATCGTTTAACGGGAGCTCGGAACCCGGCACGCCTTCCCACAACGATTCAATCCCGTCGAATCCGTTGCGCCCCCTCCTACCCTTAATGATAGCATTCCGGCCCGAGATTCACGGCCGCTATCATAAGAGTTGAGCCATGGCTACCATTGCTTCCCCGGGGACGAAGCAGGAAAATCAGGACCGGCTGGCGCCGCTTTACAACGTCGTGCTGCTGGACGACGCAGAGCATACCTACGACTACGTGGTGGAAATGCTGGAAAAGCTGTTCGCTCTCTCGAGCGCGGACGCCTGGAACCATGCCGTTGAGGTTGATAACACCGGCCGCACCATCGTGATCACCTGCGAGCTGCCGGCCGCGGAGTTCGGACGGGATCAGATCCACGCCTTCGGAGCGGATTGGCGGATGCCCAGCAGCAGGGGATCGATGTCGGCGATCGTGGAACCGGTGAAGCGGATTTAGTTAACCGGCGTCGGGAAGGTCTTCGAAATATGGTCGTGCCAGGTGAGCGTCTCTTCGTCCACCAGGCCCCACAGCAATCCGATCCCTCCGGCCAGCAAGCTCAAGAAGCCCGACGCAGTGCGGTAAAATCGCTGCGCGCGGGTAGGCGTCTGGCCGTCGAAATTCACCAGCCGCAGACGGGTCCATTTCTGTCCGGCGGTGTCGCCATTGGCCAGGCACCACAACAATCTGTAAAAAATCACGACCCCGGCCGCGGCGCCCATGAACATCGGCGCAGTTCTGGCATTCAACAAGAAGATCCCACCCGCCAGGTGGAAGACGATTCCGAAAACAGCCAGCGCCATGACGATAATGCTGGCATCCAGGGCCGCCGCCATGGCGCGATGCGCCGGGATGGCGACCGGAGCATCGCAATAAATGACGCCGTCCGCCGGCTTTGCCGAGCGGGCCGACAGCTTCGCTGATCGGGCCGAATGGGCGAACTGGTGAGTGAACTCGAGAGCCTGCTGGCCTGGTATCACCTTGCGCCTGCGCTGGCGCGGCGCCGACGGTTGCGGCTTGCGCGGGGAGGGCGGCATAGAACCCGGAGCGATGGTTTCGAACCGAACCACCATCGGCAGTTCGCGCGAGGTAAACAGCGAAGGTTGATACGTGATTGGCCGGCGCGGCGCGCTTGGTTCGGGAGCCCGGTGCGGCGTGGCTTCATATTGCAAAACCGGAGCGGCTTCACGTTGCAAAACCGTCGCGGACTCATATTGCAAAACCGGCGCCGCCGCTGACGAACCCGTATACACGGGACTCATGCGCAGGCGCCGCCCGCAGCGCCGGCAGCGATGCTCGTCTTCACCGTTCGCGGCTTGGCAGTATCGGCATTCCATCAAAAGCACCTCATTCAGAATTCCCGGTTCCCGGTACCCGCAACGATGCATTGGCGCGCCGTTTTGCGGGCCGTGATTCAGGAGCAACAGCGTATTCCAAAAGCTCCTCTTGCTAACCCACGAACATCCATGCTACGGTTTTCGCTTGAAGCCTTGTTCGGTAGCATTCGCAGGCGAACGTCCCCTTCGCAACCTCATCCGAAAGGTTATCTTTCTTCGTAACATATTTGGGCGAAAATGTCACGAACTTTGTTGGGGCCTGGGAGCTTTGATAACGGTTAGTTTGCTCGCATGCCCGGTGCTGCTCGCCCAGCAGCCACCGCCTCCCACGGCATCCGTCCCTCCCCCACCGCCGCCCGTGCCCAATGCAGCGGCTCCAGACCAGAGGCTGAAGAACCTGCGGCCCGGAGCTCCCGGCCCCAATGAATATACGCTGGACTCAGAGACCCAGGAAACGGATGGCGACTTGCGTCACCTGCGCGGCCACGTCCACCTGGAAAGCCTCGACAAGAAGCTGGATGCCGACGCAGTGGATTACAACGACGACACCGGCGACGTGGAGGCCTGGGGAAACGTCCGCTATGAAAACTTCCTGGACGGGACCAAGCTGAACTGCGATCACGCCAAATACAACGTGAACACCGAGACTGGCATCTTCTACGATGTGCGCGGCACCACAGAGACCAAAATTGTCGCGCGTCCCGGCCTGCTCACCACCAACAATCCTTTTTACTTCGAAGGGGAATGGGGCGAGCGGGTGGACGGAAAGTACATCATCCACGAAGGATTCGTCACCGATTGCAAGGTTCCAAAACCGTGGTGGCGGCTCACCGCAGCAAAGTTTGACATCCTTCCCGGCGATCGGGCCATCACACATCACGCCGTGTTTCGGATCAAGACGATTCCGATTTTTTATTTCCCAGCCTATTACAAATCGCTGAAAGTACTGCCGCGCCAGAGCGGCTTCCTGACGCCCAATATTGGACACAGCTCACTCTATGGCGAGATGTTCGGTCTGGCGTACTATTGGGCTATCTCGCGCAGCTACGATGCGCTGTATCGCATACAATACTTCACGCTGCGTGGTCCCGCGCACACCCTCGAATTTCGCGGCAAGGTGCGGCCCGGCACCGAATTCTATTTCAACCTGTATGCGGTGGAAGATCGCGGCGTCAATATCGCGAGCAGCCTGGCGCCGGTTATCCAGAAGCAGGGCGGCGAGGAATTCACTTTCGACGGCCACTCCGATCTAGGCGACGGATGGATGGCGCGGGTCCATCTGGATTACTTGAGTTCCTTCCTTTTCCGGGAAGCTTTCAGCCAATCGTTCCACGACACAATCTTTTCGGAAACGCATTCGGTAGGATTTGTCATCAAGCACTGGTCGAATTATGCCTTCGATGTGGTGCTGGACCGGGACCAGGAATTTGAGAATGCTCTTCCACAAGATACCATCATCATCAAGAAGCTTCCGGTGGCCGAGTTTATGGGACGCGATCGCCAAATTCTAGGTGGCGTGCTTCCGGTCTGGTTTTCGTTCACTAGCAGCGGCGGTTTGCTGGACCGTTCGCAGCCCGAGTTTGTAACGCCCACCTTCGTCAGCCGCCTAGATGTCTACCCGGAGGTCACCACTGCGTTTCATTTCGCCGGCTTCAATCTCACCGCCACCGGGGCGATCCGCGAAACCGATTACGGCGACAGCATCGTGAACGGCGTGGTCAGAGACCAGGGCATCCTGCGCAACGCCAGGGAGCTTCACGTCCAGCTTATCCCGCCAGCCTTGGAACGGATCTTTCAGGCGCCCAAGTGGCTGGGCGGCGAAAAAGTGAAGCACGTGATCGAGCCGCGCATCGATTACAAGCTGGTAGATGGCATCAACAATTTCAACAAGATTGTCCGCTTCGACGAGAACGACCTGATGAACGACACTGACCAAGTGACGCTGTCGCTGACCAATCGCCTGTTCGTGAAGGACAAAAGCGGCAACGTCTCCGAAGTGGCGAGCTGGGAAGTGGCGCAGAGCCGCTATTTTGATCCTACCTTTGGCGGCGCCGTTATTCCGGGCCAGCGCAACGTAATTCAATCGACGGAAGAATTGGATGGTTTCGATTTTCTGGATGGCCCCCGAAACTATTCTCCGATCGTCTCCATTCTGCGCTTTCAACACGTGGTGGGTTTCGAGTGGCGAATGGACTACGATCCTCTGCTCGGCCGCATCAGCAACAGCAGCTTCAACGGGAATATTCGTTTCTCGAAGTATTTCTTTTCGCTGGGACACACCGAAGTGAACCCCAACCCGGTGGTCACGGCGCCCAACAACCAGGTCAACGTCCTGTTTGCGGTCGGCAATCAAAACCGCAAGGGTTGGAATGCCGCGGTCAATGCTTTTTACGACGTCCGCAGGGACATCCTGGATTTTGCCACCACCGAGGTCAGCTACAACACCGATTGCTGCGGCATCAGCGTTGAATACCGGCGCTACAACTTTGGGACGCGCGACGACACGCAATATCGGCTCTCATTTTCGATCGCCAATGTCGGTGCATTTGGTAATCTGCGCAAACAGGAGCGGATTTACTAATCCGCCACTGGCTCGCCGCTCATCGCTTCATCCAGCAATACGGTGAATTTCCGCGCCTTGTGGTCGACATTGTCCTTGAGACTGGTGAGGCGGCGCTCCAGCGACTCCAGCTCGTCGGCCAGATGCAGGCACGCCAGAACCGCGGCGCGGGTAGCGTCGATGTTGCCGGCGCGCACGGCAATGGACGACATTAAGTCATCCACCCTTTGCGCGAGATGTTCGATCCGGCCCGGCTCCTCGGAAGCTACCAAGGAATAGGTTTGATTAAAGATGGTGACACGGACCGGTTCCGTGTTAGGCATTGCTATAGCTTGTCATCTTTTGATAAACCGCGCAAGACGGGCACCAAATCGCCCACCCTACAAGACGGCACAAAACGCCTGTGCGCTTGGGACCGCGTAAGACGGGCAGGGCGCCGCGTTGTGGTGCGCCTTGCGGAGACCTGTGGGTATCCCAGAAAACGTTCACACGAGTGTGAACGCAGCACGCAGGAGTGCGTGCGCCACAAGTTACAAGAGGTACAAGGCTACAAAAAGGCTCAGGGCTACAAGGCTACAAGGGGCAGAAGGGGGGTTACGTGCCGCTTAATAAATCCATCTGCCCCAGCAGCTTTTCGATGCGGGTCCGCACGTGTTTGCGCTCAGACCGCAGATCGTCCAGCTCCTGGCGGACAGAATCCCGTTCGGCGATAGCCGAGGCCAATTGCGACTCCAGCGCCGACTTCTCCGCGCGCAGAGTAGTGACCAGTTCCACCGCGCGCGTGATGCGCGCCTCCAGATGGCCGAGCGAATCCAGTTCCTGTTGCGTGGCGTTCATAGCCTATTATTATGTCCCAGCGTGAGCGGCTTTGGCTTTCTCCACCAGCGCCCGGAAGGCCGCGCCATCGTTGGCGGCCATGTCGGCCAGAATCTTGCGATTCAGCTCGATGCCCGCCTTCTTCAGGCCATTGATGAACTTGCTATAGGAGATGTCCGCGGTTCGGCAGGCAGCTCCAATGCGAACGATCCACAGCGAACGGAAGTCGCGTTTCTTGCGGCGCCGTCCGACGAATCCATAGCGTAGAGCCTTCTCGACGGCTTCCTGAGCCGCCCGATTCAGCTTGCTTTTGGTGAGGAAGTAGCCCGACGCCCGAGCGAGCGTCTTCTTGCGATAGTCTCTGCGGTTGGTTCCGCGTTTTACTCTAGGCACGTTTTTTCTCCTGCTTTGAATTTATCCGGCGGGCAAGGTACGTGCGGGCACCTATCCACGCGGCGGGCTGTGGGTTTCCCCAGCCTTAATAGGGTATCATTCGCTTCAGCTTAGCCTGGTCGGTCGGATCGGCCACCACGCTATGCTTCAGCTTGCGCTTGCGGGAACGCGTCTTGGAAGTCAAGATGTGCCGGGCAAACGAATGATGGCGAACCACCTTGCCCGTCCCGGTCTTCTTGAACCGTTTGGACGCACCCTTATGTGTCTTCAGCTTCGGCATTGAAATTTTCCTGGGTTAGACTGCGACTGTAATAAGTCTACCATAAGCTTCGATTAGACAATCGCGGCTGCTGGAGCAAGTCCGGCTGGTTGCGGGCATGTTACATACGATACTAACTACTGTTTCGACCGGATTGTTCCTCGATCCACTCGGATTTAGCATTGAGCCAGGAAGGAACGCAAAGTATGCTTCGCATGTCGTTGGTAATTGGCCTTTCAGTAGTTTCATTTATTCCGGCCACGTGGGCGGCGGAAAAGACGGCGTCCAAGCCCGCAGCGGCGAGCTCGGAACACCAGGCGACCGTGATGCGCTGGGCTCCTCAAGATCTGAAAGGCACCATCAGCATGGTTGATCCGAAAATGGATCTGGTGGTAGTTCGCGACTCTTCGGGAGTGCCGTTTGATTTCAAAATAGCGCGATCCACCCGGATCGACGCGGGAGCCAAACGTGAAGAGCTTTCACAACTGGCTCCCACCGAATCGGTCTCGGTTCACTTTGTTCCCGAGGGCAATGGCGACATTGCCCGAACTATCCAGGTGAACCACTGACAGTCCGCTTCACGAGGGATGTTTTAGAAGCCTCTCAGCCTCTCGCAGGTGTTCCTCTACCGTGGGGAGCACCTGGTTGGCGTAGGCTTTGATGTCCTGGTCCCGGCCATGCTGCGCTTCCCGCCTAAAGGCCGCCAGCACTCGTTCGTGATCTTGGATCTCGTCCCGCAAGAACCGGCTGTCGAACTTCTTGCCCTTGAGAGTCGTGAGGCTTTCTACAGCGCTGACGCGGCGCACATCGATGCCTTTCGGAATGTCCTGGCCCAGTTTGTTGTCCAAGACCGCCAGCTCCTGGTATGCCTTGGTGTGATCGTTTACTAACGTCTGGCCAAAGTTCTTGATGCCCGCTTGAGCAGCTTTGCCTTCGGCCATTTGACCAAGGTGCGCCTCGGTCATGTTTGCCACCGCAGCCATTTTGAGAAACTCTTTGTCCCTAGCGCTCAGCTTGGTGGATTGGGCCAAGGCGGGGATAGCGATTAACGCCGAACAACAGCCAATCATCAGAGTGTGCTTCGAAAACATGAAATTCCTCCCGCTTCTATGTTCGCGGCGGAGTGTTTGAATAACAATCCAGTGGGAACTGTAGTTTGCGTTTTCCCGTTATTCCTGGCTGTCCTGATATTCTTCGAGCCAGGCCATCTGGATGGCTTCGAGCTTGCCTTCAGTTGACGCCTTCGGGTCGTCCTTGAAATCGGCAAGTTCGGTGATCCATTGGTGCAGGTCGGTGTAGCGGATGTGCGTGGGGTCTTTGTCCGGGAATTTCTCGTGCAGCGCTAGGGCGATGTTTTCGGTATGTTCCCAGGTTAGTCCAGGCATTTAGGTCACTCCTGTTTAGATCTTGGTCCCCTTCAGTGCGCCTCGAACGGCCGTGTTCATCATGTTTTCGGCCAGCTTCATGGTGGCCTGATTCACTTCTTCGATCTTGGCGGCGATCAGGTGATGGTTGTCGGCGTTGTACACCACGAGCAGTTCGTTGATGCTCTTGTCGATGGCCGCGCGCTCTTCTTCGGTCAGCTCGAAATAGGCGTCGTGCTTGCGCGCTTTCTCGACAGCCAGCAGAATGGCGTCGGCTTCCACTCTTTGCTCGCGGACTTGCCGGGCTGCGAAATCCTGCTCGGCCTGCTCGAAGCTCTCCTGGATCATCTTCTCGACTTGCTCGTCCGTCAACCCGTACGAAGGTTTCACTTCGACGCTGTGTTCTTTGCCGGTGCGCTGATCTCGGGCGGTGACGCTTAAGATGCCGTTGGCGTCGATCAGAAAGCGGACCTCGATGCGGGCCATTCCGGCCTGCACCGGATCGATTCCCTTCAAATCGAATCGCGCCAGGCTGCGATTATCTTTCACCAGTTCGCGCTCGCCTTGCACCACGTGAATCAGAACGTTGGTCTGCCCGTCTACGCCGGTGGTGAAGTTTTCGGTGGCGCTGGCCGGAATGGTGGAGTTGCGATGGATCAGCTTGGATACCACGCCGCCCATGGTCTCAATCCCCAGCGAGAGCGGCGTCACGTCGAGCAGCAGTTTGTTATCGACGGCTCCCGAAAGGATGGCCGCTTGCACCGCGGCGCCCAGCGCGACCACTTCGTCGGGATTGAGCTCGGTATGAGGCTTGGAACGGAACAGCTTTTCGACGGCCGATCGCACCAGCGGAATGCGGGTGGATCCGCCCACCATCACTACTTCATCGATCTGATCGACCGTGACGCCGGCGTCCTTGATGCAATCGCGGCACGGGCCAAGGGTGCGATCCACAATCGGCGTGATCAGCTTGTCGAACAGTTCCAGATTGATCTCGCGCTGATACTTCTTGCCGTGGTATTCGAGCTCGATGTTCGCCGCCGGCACGAACGACAGCTTTTCCTTGGCCTGGATGACCGCGCGCCGGAGCCGCTGCACGCCTTCGCTATCCTGCGACAAATCCTGGCCCCATTCGCTCGCCACGTCTTCGAGCGCGATTCGCAGCAGCAGGTTGTCGATATCGTCGCCGCCCAGGTGCGTGTCGCCGTTGGTGGCCAGCACTTCGAAAATTCCGTCGTGCAATTTCAGGATCGAGATGTCGAACGTGCCGCCGCCCAGGTCGTAGACTGCGACGATGCCGTTCTCGCGCTTGTCGAGCCCGTAGGCTAGCGCAGCCGCCGTCGGCTCGTTGACTAGACGCAATACCTCCAGACCCGCGATGCGCCCGGCGTCCTTGGTGGCCTGCCGTTGGGCGTCGTTGAAATAAGCCGGGACCGTGATCACCGCTTTATCGACGGCGACGCCGAAATAGTCCTCGGCATTTTGCTTCAACTGGCGCAGCACCAGGGCTGAAATCTCGGGCGGCGTAAACCTGCGATCGCCAAGCTGGAGCTGGATCACCGATTCGCTGCCCGGCGCCACTCGGAATGGAAAAAGCTTCAACTCGCCGCGGACGTCTTCGAGGCCCCGTCCCATCAGGCGCTTCACGGAATAGACCGTGCGCCCAGGTTGAGTGATTAACAGCTCGCGCGCAGGATTGCCGACCACCGTTTCGCCGTCCGGCATGATCGAAACCACGCTCGGCACCAGTTTGTCGCCGTCGGTGCCGGGAATAATGCGCGGCCCGGTGAGGTCCATGAACGCCACCAGGCTGTTGGTGGTGCCGAGGTCGATGCCGACGATATGGCCGGATTCGGTGAAATCGATTTCCATGGCTTTAAGTGGGGATCAGAGTCTTCTCAACTTCGGAGAGGAGGTTCTGGATGTATTTGCGGCGGTTTAAAGCATTCCTGATTTGGGAGAGCACGTCGCGTGACTGGGAGGAGTCGTATTGCTCAAAGAACTCTTTCAGTTGCTCGTCAGTCTCAGAAAGCATTTTGGTGAAGTTCTTCTCGGCTTGCTCCAGCTGCGGGCGCGCGGATTCGTCGCCCTCCCGCATCTCTTCGAGCGCCATATTCAGCTCGAAGACCTCTTCCAGCAGCTCCGGCGGCACGTCTTTAGACCGCTGCTCGCCGATGTCGAAGCCTTCCAGAGTCAGCAGATATTGCGCGCGCTTGATGGGATCCTTCAGCGTCCGGTAGGCGTCGTTCAAGGCCGACGACATATCTAGCGCCCGCTGCCGCTCCGCTTCAGGCTTTTGCATGAATCGATCCGGATGCAGCTGACGGCTCAACTCGTAATAGCGCTGCTGGAGCGCTTCGAGAGAAAGATTGAGACTGCGCGGAATCCCGATCAGCTCGTAATAGTCGGTCACGCCGAGAAAGACGTGCCGCAGCCGCAGCTTTTCTTCGCGTTCGGATTGTCGAACTCGAAGCCGGAGTGAATGAGCGAGTCCTTCCAATCCAGCGTCATGCCGTTCAGATAGACCATGCTCTTGGGGTCCACGAACACCTTCACGTCGTCGAATTCGTAGACCGTGTCGGTAGGCCGCGGCTTCACGTCGAACTTAAAAAGATAGCTAAGGCCGGAGCACCCGCCGCCCAGCACGCCCAGACGCAACCCGCCCTGGACGCCATGCTTGGCGAACTGCTCGCGGATCTTCGAAACGGCCTTGGGAGTTACGGTAACCATCAATTACTTAGATGCTACGGTCGACCCTACAGCTTCAGTCTTACCCGCAACCTTTTGCTTGTAATCCCCGATAGCGGCCTTGATGGCGTCCTCGGCCAGCACCGAGCAGTGAATCTTCACCGGCGGCAGGCTCAGCTCGTTGACGATATCGGTGTTCTTGATGGCCAGCGCTTCGTCGACCGTCTTGCCGCGCAGCCACTCGGTGGCCAGCGACGAGCTGGCGATGGCGCTGCCGCATCCGAAGGTCTTGAACTTGGCGTCTTCGATGATGCCGGTTTCCGGATTCACCTTGACCTGCAGCTTCATGACGTCGCCGCATTCCGGCGCGCCAACCATGCCGGTGCCCACGTTCGGATCGCTCTTGTCCATCGAGCCGACGTTGCGGGGGTTGTTGTAGTGGTCGATAACTTTGTCGGAATAAGCCATGTTGGTGTCCTTTTCTCTGAATTTAATGCGCGGCCCACTGGACCTTGGATAAGTCGATTCCCTCTTTCGCCATCTCATAAAGCGGCGATAGTTCGCGGAGCTTCTTCACTACGTCGATCACTTTGGCGGCGACATAGTCCACTTCCTCTTCGGTATTGAAACGCCCCAGCCCGAAACGAATGGAGGAGTGGGCAAGGTCGTCGCCGGCGCCGAGAGCCTTCAAAACATAGCTCGGTTCCAGCGTGGCCGAGGTGCAGGCCGAACCGCTGGATACCGCGATATCGTTGATGCCCATCAGCAGCGACTCGCCTTCGACGTAGGCGAAGCTGATGTTGAGATTGTTCGGCAGCCGGTGCTCCATGGTGCCGTTGATGTACGTCTCGTCGAGCGCCGATTGCAGCTTGTCGCGCAGCTTGTCGCGCAGAAAAGCCATGCGCTTGGATTCTTCCGGCATGGCAGGCCTGGCACAGCGCGCAGGCTTCGCCCAACCCGACGATTCCGGGAACGTTCAGCGTGCCCGAGCGCATCCCGCGCTCGTGCCCGCCGCCGTCCATCTGCGCCGTGATTTGAACGCGCGGGCTCTTGCGGCGAACATACAGCGCGCCCACGCCCTTGGGCCCATACATTTTGTGCCCACTGAGCGACAGCAGGTCGATGTTGTCCTTGATCACATCCACCGGCACTTTGCCTACGGCCTGCGTGGCGTCGGTGTGCAGCAGGACGCCCTTGGACTTGGCGATCTTGCCGATCTCGGCAATCGGCTGGATGACGCCGATTTCGTTGTTGGCGTACATGATGCTGATCAGAATCGTCTTGTCGGTGATGGCCGCCTGCAACTGCTCCAGATCCACCAGACCGTTGGTTTGCACCGGGAGATAGGTGACGCGCACGCCGTGCTTTTCAAGCCGCTTGCAGGTGTCGAGGATGGCCTTGTGCTCGGTGGCCGCGGTAATGATGTGGTTGCCCTTTTCGGCATACATTTCGGCCACGCCCTTCAGCGCCAGATTGTTCGATTCGGTGGCGCCGCTGGTGAACACGATCTCTTTGCCAGTGGCGCCGATCAAACTCGCGATCTGCTTGCGCGACTTCTCGACCGCTTCCTCGGCTTCCCAACCAAAGCTGTGATTGCGGCTGGCGGCATTGCCGAACGTCTCAAGGAAATACGGCTTCATGGCGTCGAATACGCGAGGATCCATCGGGGTGGTCGCGTGATAATCCATGTAGATTGGCAGTTTCATTTTCTGGTCCTTCATTGCATCGGTGTCTGTGTCGGCGGGATCGACACATCGTACAAACGCTGCGCCGACTTCGCCAACTCGTCGGGCGTCTCAGCTTTGGGCGACTCGGCGGACATATCAGAGATGCTGATGCTCGCCAAAAGCCGCAGGATTCCTTCGTGAACCTTCTGCAACGGATCGCGCACCGTACATTTGTCGGTGTGGACGCAATAGCCGTGCTCGGTGAAGCAGGCCGTCAAAAAAATCGGGCCATCGATGGTGCGGATCACTTCGTAGGCGGTGATCTCGCGGGGGTCGCGGGCCAGTTTGTAGCCGCCGTTGGTGCCGTGCTCGGATCGCAGGAACCCGTCCTTTACCAGTTTCTGCAGAATCTTCGACAGCAGCGCCGCCGGAATCCCGTAGGTTTCGGCGATTTCTTTGGCGCTAGAGCTGGCTGGGGCATTAACAGCCAAGTGCTTCAAAGCGATGAGCCCGTAGTCGGCTTTCTTGGTTAGCTTGAGCATCTGCGACCAGTTCGGTCCTAGATCATTATCACTAATCCTGAGACAACCGTCAAGTGGAACTGTTTCAACCAGATAGATAACGGAGACTAAAATCATCGCATATTCGAGCGTAGCCTTCCGCCCAGCGCCGATCTTCGAGCGACGAGGTTGGGTCGCGCAGGACGCGCGCCGTTTCGGAATCGAACTGGGCGCCGTACTTGGGATCAACGTGACCCAACATCGCAAGCGCCTCCTTTCCGACTGACCACCAGTTGCCTGGCGCAACTTCGGCGTCGGAAAGCATCTTCTCCAAGGCCTCTACTATTCTGGGATCGGCACGGCCACGCAGCCCATAGATTTGGCTCTGCCCTGTTTTGCCGAGAGCGAAAACAGCCCAAAAGCGCAGCCTGACATCCGGCTCGTCGAGAACTAGAATCAAAGCTGGGATCGCGCCCGCATATCCCAGATAGGCAAGTGATTCCGCTGCCTCTTCGCGAACAGGCTGCGGCTGGGTTTTGTCCCCAAGCGCCCGAACGAGAGCTTTCGCCGCCCGGGTACCCGCCTTCGGGATACAACCCAGGGCGCGTGCGGCGGCGTGGCGGCGGTCAGGATTTGCATCGTAAAGAGCTTCAGCCAACGGGCGAACCGCCGCGCGATCCCCAAGATGCTCGATGGTGAGCGCCGTTTCCCACAGCTCTATTTTGTCCGTCTGTACGAAGAACAGATCGAGCAGGCTGCCGACGGCGCCGCGCGCGTCGGCCAGTGCCAAGACTCTAGCCGCAAATCCCCTCAAATACCAACCGGCCGCCGGGTCGAGTATAACTCGCCGCAAAGCCGACTCCAGCGCCAGCCCCGACCGTTCGTGCCGGTTCAAAATCGCGACCAGCTCTGGGCCGGCCGGACGCAAGCATCGAAGCTGTTTTCGAACCCTTCGTTCTATCCTGGCTCGCACGCTTTACTCCAGCGCGTACGCGTTCACGCCTGAACTGACGATCACGACATACTGTTTCCCATTCCGCCCCCGATAGGTCATCGGGTTGGTATGGCCTTCGGCATCCATCTTCACTTCCCACAGCACCTTACCCGTGTGTGAATCGAAGGCTCGGAAGCGCTTGTCGTTGGTGCCGGCGATGAAGACCAGGCCGCCGGCCGTGGCGATGGGTCCGCCTTGTCCGAATGCGCCCGTATTGTGCAGGCCCTTGGCCTCCATTTCATCGCTGATGCCGAGGGGAACACGCCACGCCAGGTCGCCTGTGTTAGCATTAACGGCCATCAACTCCGCCCAGGGCGGCTGCTGGCACGGCATCTGCTTGGCCGGATTCCAGAAACGCGCATTGACCGAGCCGGCGCCCAGAGGACTGACGCGCCGGTAGGCCACCGGATCGCCTTCCTTGGTCTTTTCCATGCGACCCATCCCAGCCGTATTGCGCACATTGAGGAACACGTACGCGAGGCCGGGATCTACCGCCATGCCGCCATAGTTGGGGCCGCCTTGCTGGCCGGGGAAGATAATCCTGAATTCCTTGCTGCTGTATGGAGTGTATGGGCCGTAGTTGTGGATGCCGCCGATCTTGTCGACCAACTCCCGGCAAAATTTTTCGTGTTCCGGCTCGCCGGTGAAGATCTCTTCGGCCTTAAATTCATTCCGTGCGAGCGGCGGCGGCTTCAGAGGGAATGGCTGCGTGGGCCAGGTCTGCTCGCCGGGGACGTCGCTTTGCGGCACTGGCCTTTCTTCGACGGGATAAATCGGCCGTCCAGTCTCGCGGTCCAGGAAAAACATCAGCCCCGGCTTCGATACTGCCACCACTACCGGGATTTTCTTTCCGTCGTGAACCACTTCCATCAGGGAGGGCGCGGCTTCGGCGTCATAATCCCACAAGTCATGGTGCGTCAACTGGAAATACCAACGGACCCGGCCTGTCGCGCCATCCAGCGCCACGATGGAAGAGGAATACAGATTCTGCCCGTGGCGCGCGCCGCCGTAGTATTGCGCGGCGGGTTGGCCTATCGGCAAAAAAATCAGGCCGCGCTGTGCGTCCACGGTTGCGGCGCCCCAGTTGGCGGGTGACCCGGCGGTGAGCCAGTTGTCCTTGGGCCACGTCTCGTAACCGGGTTCACCGAGATGCGGGATGGTGTGGAAGGTCCAGGCCAGCTTGCCGCTGTGGAGATCCCAGGCGCGCACATCCATGGCGGGACCATCCGGATCGTCTTCTTTGCCCTGGGCCCCAGTGATGATCAGATTGCGGAAGATAACGCCCGGGGACGCGAGGTGGTAAGGCGCCTTGGGAAACTTCTCGGTGACTCCAGCCCGCAGGTCCACCATACCTTCCTGTCCGAATCCTGGAACGAGTTTCCCCGTCTTGGCATTGATGGCGATCAGGTGGCCGTCGCTGGTTCCCGCCAGTATCTGGGGAGGGGCTTGCTTGTCGCCTTGCCAGTAAGTGACACCTCGCAGCGGGGCGGCGACGCTGCCGCCCAAATCATATTTCCAGATTTCTTTTCCCGTCTCAGGCGCGAGGGCGACGATGCTGTGATGGACCGTGGGCGCGTAAAGGACGCCGCCGGCCACAATCGGGACTGCTTCCGTCGACGTCAAGAACCGCGTTGCCGCATCCAGGTTGATGGAGCCCGGATCGAGGCCGTACTGCCAGGCGAGTTTGAGTTTCGAAACATTTCCGGCATGGATCTGTGCCAGCGGCGAATAGCGCTGGCCAGAAGGGTCATGGCTGTAAGAGGGCCAATCGGTCTGTGCGAAAAGTCCCGTCACGGTCAGGCTTGCGGGAAGGATGCTGGCCAAGATCTTTATGGCAGTTCTCATATTGGCTGACAGTGTATCGCGGCGAAACTGCCGATAGTTCGATTACACTTGGTAACGATCCCAAAATGAGCGTGGACCGAAAACAAATCCTGATCCTGGGCGGCGGATTCGCCGGCGTGTACACGGCCCGCTATCTGGAAAAGCTTCTGAAACCGGAAGAGGCCAACATCACGCTGGTGAATCGGGAAAATTATTGGGTGTACCAGCCCATGCTGTCGGAAGTAATCTCGGGTTCCATCGGCTTGGCCAACGTGGTTTCGCCGATCCGCCAACTTTGCCGGCGAACGAATCTGGTGACGCGCGAGATCGAAGAGATTGACCTGGCGAACAAGGTGGTGACCGTGAGCCCGGGCTTTCGCCCGCGGCAGTTGAAGCTGCATTACGACTATCTGGTGATCGCGCTCGGCAACGTGACGAACTTCTACGGCATGCCGGGGATGCTTGAAAATGGCATCCCGTTCAAGACCCTGGCCGACGCGATGGTGCTGCGCAATCACGTGATACGGACGCTGGAAGAAGCCGATGTGGAAGAAGACGCCGAGCTGCGGAGCAAGCTGCTGACGTTTGTAGTGGGCGGCGGCGGATTTTCGGGCGTCGAGGTGGTTGCGGAGTTGAACGAATTCGTGCGGGCGGTGAAGGGCAACTACCTGCGGCTGCGCAAACTGCCGCATCGCTGCGTGCTGGTTCACTCGCGCAATCGCATTCTGCAGGAGATGGCCGAGCCGCTGGCGCTGTTCGCCGAAAAAACGCTGCGGAAACGCGGCGTGGAGCTGATTCTGGAAGACCGGCTGGTAGCCGCGACTTCGGAGAAAGCCATCTTAAAATCGGGCGTCGAGATCGCCTGCAAGACCATCATTTGCACTGTGCCCTCCACGCTGCCGCCTGTCATCCAGAAGCTGAAATGCCCGAAGGAAAAAGGCAAGCTGCTCACCAACACCGGTCTCGAGTTGAAGGACTACGAAGGGCAAGTGTGGGCCTTGGGCGACTGCACGGCGGTGAAAACGGTTTTGGGCAAGGAAGCGCCACCCACCGCCCAGCATGCCATTCGGGAAGCCACGACGGCTGCCATCAACATCGCAGCCGCCATTCGTGGAGGCGAGCGCGCCGAATTCGCCTTCGAAGGCCTGGGCACGCTGGGGTCGCTGGGTCATGGCGCCGCGGTGGCTCAGATCCTGGGTGTGAAGCTGTCGGGCTTGGTGGCCTGGATTCTGTGGCGCTGCATTTATCTGATGAAGATGCCGGGCCTGAATCGCAAAGCGCGCATCGCGTCCGATTGGGCGCTCCATCTGCTCTTTCCGCCGGATCTCGCGCAGACCAAACTACAGCCGGAATCGGGCATTCAGAACCAGCACTTCGAGGCCGGCGACGTGGTGTTCCAGCAGGGCGATCTGGGCGACAGCGTTTATGTGATCGAGGAAGGCGAATGCGAGGTCCTGCAGGAAGAAGACGATGGATCGCAAAAGTTGCTTGCGACGCTTACGCCCGGCGACTATTTCGGCGAGATGGCGGTGCTGTCCGATAAGAGCCGCAACGCGACCATTCAGGCTCGCAGCGCGATGAACGTGCTGATCATTCCCAAAGGAGATTTCGATAAGCTGCGGCACAGCGTGCCCGCGTTCGGTGAGATCTTCCGCGCGTTGGCTAAGAAACGCGTTGCATCGGCTGAGCCGGTGGTTAATACGTCGGATTCTGGGGGAACTTGATATAGGGTAGGCGGACGTCCTGGTCGATGATCTGATCGGCGCGGATGTTGGTGGGGGCGGGAAAGAGGGCGGCGCCGGCGGAGGTGGCGAAGTCGTCCTGGTCGACGCCGTCGCCGGAGACCCCGAGGCCGCCTACCAGGACGCCGTTTCGGTAGAGCGGGACCGCTCCGGGGAAAAAGACGATGCCGTTTTGATTCGCCTTATTGCTTGTGTCGGAGCCTTGGGAGCAGGGATTGAGCGTGTCAAAAACATAAAGCGGGAAAAACGGGCCAGGGGCGGTGCGGTCGATGCCGGGAGGATAAATGGGCTGGCCGCCGAAGCCGATGGTGCGGTTGGTGACCGCAGTGCCCATGGGAACGCCCGGCAGGTCGCTCGCGGTGCGATTGGGTCCGCTGAAGAAAATCACATTGCGCGATTTGGCCACTGCGACGTCGATGCTGAAGATGGTCGCGTCGTCCATGCGATGCAGCGCGATTAGGGTGCCATCGAGATCCGACACCGCGATCACAAACCGGGCGCGGGTGCCGATGGGCAGTCGAATCACGGCGCGCGTGGCATTGGCCTGGGTGACGACTGCGTTGACGATATTCTGGACTTCAGCTGCGCTCAGTCCGCCCACCGGTCCCGCGCGCGGGGCCACCAGATCGCCTTGCGGATCCGGTTTCGGGCTGCCCAACGGACCGAGCGCGTATTTGCCATCGGCCGTTCCAGGCCCGAAGCCAGGGGGCATGGTTTTTTGATTGACGAAGGGCAGCGCAAGGCCTCCCACGATGACCACGCCGGGCGCCGCCGGATGGGCGCCCAGGTTTGCTCCATAGGAGCCGGTGAAAGCGGCGAACTCAGCGACATCCCCCGGCACGCCCGCGACGCCCACGCCGCCCACCAGGATGCCCTGTTTGAACAACGGCACGCCGCCCGGATTGACGGCGTTGGGATCGCTGTCGTTCAGGTTCGCCTTGCCGGTGAGGATACCGAGCCCGGGCTGTAAACCGTCGATCGATCGCGCGGGCGGAAAATCCTGGCCGGGAACATAATCGGCGTTGAAGGGGCAGCCGCGGTTGGTGTTCTCGATCCCGTAGAGAGGCGCGTTGCTGGTGTAGTCGATGCCCGGCGGAAAGTGGATGCCGCTGATGAAGCGCACGGTGCGCGAAGACAGCGGAGCGTTATCGTTGCTGAAAAAACTGGTGGTGCGGGCCAGCGCTACCGCCACTTCCTTGGTGTCGGCCTGCATCCCAAAATTAGCCGCCGAGGTGGCCGGAGCCGAGGGCTTTTGATAAATCGCCAGGATGTCCCCCTGCCGGTCGGTGACCGCGATCACCATGGCATCGGAGTTCACCGCCTCGGCCGTCTTTTGGACCACCAGCGCGACGTCGGCCGAGGTGAGGATCACCGGATCGGGCAGTGGAAACGGATGGCGATGAACAGGCGGACGCTGGGCAAAGCAGATCACGCCCGCCAGGACAAACACCGAGATGGTTCGCGAGACCAGCATTTTATTTCCTACTCGATCAGTCCGTTCAGACTTTTCATCGCCGCGGTAAACTTGAAGCCATCAAAATCGGAGGGATTGTCCAGCTGCCGGAACAATCCGTTGATGCCCGCGCGAATCTGGGTGTCGTTGGCGAGCTTCGCGCTTTTGCTGTAGGCGATGAACAGCGAGTCCAGCGCCATGGTGGCTTGTTCGGCCGCGCGCTCGCCTTGCTCCGAGATCCCGTCGGCGTCGCCCGAGATGCTCTTCATCAAGCGCAGCGTCTGCGCCTGATCGAACTTCATGGCGTTCAACCGGGTAGCCAGACGGCCGGCCAGCTCGGCCACGCTGGCGGCTTCCGACGCCACCTGCAGCCGGTTGGAGTTGAGCGCCGTGACGCCCGTATAGACCTGGTCGACCCCAGCCTTCAGCTCGCCGGTAGCGGCCGGATCGGCATCCTGGATCACATGCTTCAGCACCACGAAGCGCGAAAGATTGAAAGGCGCATTGCCGGGACGGCGGCCCGGATACCCGCGCTCCTGCCGCCAGCTGTCCTTGGCCGCCACCAGGTTGTGATGGCAGGCAAAACAGTCCAGCTCGCCGTATTCGGGCCAGATGCCGCTTTGCGATTCGCGCGCCACGCGCTTGAGCTGCTCCCGCATTTGCACCGCCTGTCCCACCGCCATGGCGCGCACCGCAAACCAGGGATCGGTGTCCACTTCTTTCCAGTGCGGCGGCATCACCGACATAAACGAATCGAGCTCGAAGTACAGATCCGGGTGCCCGGCGGCGATCAGCTCATGATCCACCGATTTTTCGGGCGTGCCCAGATGGCAGGTCAGGCATTTCTCGCTGCGCTTGACCAGGTCGCGCGTGTCGTACATGCCCAGCTCCTGCGACTTGGCGTAGTTCCATCCGCGCGTGGTGTGCGGCCCCAGCCACGCCGACGCCGGGCCGTGGCAGTTCTCGCAGCCCACCCCGTCGGTGAGGTCAAACGTGCGGGCGCGCTCATCGGGCGGAACGTCCAGGGCATGGCAAGCCAGGCACCTGGGCGCCGTGTCGGGGCTGGGCAGCCCCATGATTTTCGCAATGCGCACTCCCACCGGGTTGGTGAGGTTCACATAAGCGTGGGCATGCTTGTCGCGCACCACCCAGGTGCTGTATTCGTTCTGCAGCACCGTGGTCTGATCGCGCGCCTGCACCCCGCCGTGGCAGCTGGGCGAACTGCACGAACCGGGTCCGTTGTATTTGGAGGGCGCCCCGTTGTCCGCCGCACCCAACATGATTGCACCGCACGTGATGGTAGCGACCATTACAAAACAGTTTTTCATGTTCCTCTTTTGCTTCAGTCTAGGTTACCAGATGCGGCGGCCGTTTTTACGGCTATAATGTAACCTCGTGATCGCAATCGGGAGGATCGAACGTTGATCTTTGACGACCTCAGAGAGATCCAATCTCAGTACGGTTATTTACCGGCCGAACAGATGCAAGAGCTCTCCAAGCGCACCGGGACGCCGCTGTTCCGCATCCATGGAGTGGCCGATTTTTTTCCACACTTTCATCTCAGCCGTCCGCCCAAAGTGCGGATGAACGTGTGCACCGACATGTCCTGCCATCTGCTGGGCGCAGACGATCTGAAGGGCGCCTTGCAGCAGCGTTTCCGCGGCATGAGCGACAAGGATGTCCTGGTGGGCGACGTTTCGTGCCTGGGCCAGTGCGACGGCGCGCCCGCGATATCGATCAACGATCACATCTATCGCAGCGTCACCACCGCGCAGGCCGAGGCCCTGGTGCTCACTGCGCTGGGCGGCAGCGAACTGCCCGAGATGCCGCCATTCGATGAAAAGCCCGGACGGCTGGGATCGGATCCCTACCCGGACGCCGAACATTATGGCGCGCTGCGGAAGCTGGTGGTTTCGCGCGATTGGGACGGAGTGATCGCGAAACTGAAAGCGAGCGGGCTGTCAGGGCTGGGCGGCGCGGGATTCCCGACCGGGATGAAGTGGGAGATTGTGCGCAAGGAGCGCGAGCCTATCAAGTACGTGGTGTGCAACGCCGACGAGAGCGAGCCGGGCACCATCAAAGACCGCTTCATCATGCAGCATCTGCCGAACCTGCTGGTCGAGGGCATGATCATCGCCGGTCTGGTGACCGGCGCACAAAAGGGCATCCTGTATCTCAGACACGAGTACGGACATCAGGAACATATTCTCGATCACGAGATCAAGCACTGCTATAAAGAAGGCCTGCTGGGGGAAAACATTCTGGGATCGGGCCTGGGCTTTGATCTGGAGTTATTCATCAGCCCCGGCGGATACATTTGCGGAGAAGAGAGCGCGCTGATTGAAGCCATCGAGGGCCACCGCGCCGAGCCGCGCAACAAGCCGCCGTTTCCGGTGGTGCAGGGCGTTTTTCACAAACCCACCGCGTTGAACAATGTGGAAACGTTCGCCAACGTGCCGCAGATTTTAGTGAATGGCGTGGAGTGGTATAAGTCACAGGGCCTGGGCGGGGCGGCCGGTTTGAAGTTTGTGGGCATCAGCGGCGACGTGGTGCGGCCCGGCGTGTTCGAGATTCCGATGGGCCTGCCGATGTCGGAAGTGATTTTCAACCTGGCGGGCGGAATCGTGGACGGAAAGAAGCTGAAGGCCTTTGCGCCGTCGGGTCCCTCGTCGGGATATTTGCCCGCTTCAACGGTGGATGTGCGGCTGGATTTTAAGTCGCTCGCGGCCATTGGGTCGATGCTCGGCTCGGGCGCCATTGTAGTGTGCGCCGAAGGCCGCTGCATGCTCGACATGGCCTTGAACGCGGTGAAGTTTTTCCGCAATGAATCGTGCGGCAAGTGCGTCCCCTGCCGCATGGGCTCGCAGAAAATGGTGGATATTCTGACCGGCTGGACGCACGGCAAGGGAACGGCCGCCGACATGGTGCTGATTGACGACCTGACCGAAGCCCTGAAGCTGACCTCCATTTGCGGGCTGGGGCAGTTCGCCCACTCGCCCTTGAGCTCGGTGCTGCTGCACTTCCGCGACGAGATTGAGGCGCACGTTCACAACCACCGGTGTCCTGAAGGAGTCTGTCCTATGCGCGAGGTTTACGCTTGAGTAATGTAGAACTGACCATTGACGGAATGAAGGTTTCGGTGCCGGAAGGAACCACGGTGTTCGATGCCGCCCGTTCCAACGGCATCCCGATTCCGACGCTCTGCCATCAGCAGAACGAAACGCCGGTGGGCGTTTGCCGGGTGTGCGTGGTGGACATCGAGAAAGCCCGCGTATTGCAGGCTTCCTGCGTGCGTCCGGCCGAGAACAACATGGTGGTGACCACCAACTCGGCACGAGTCCAACAGACGCGCCGCACGCTGGTCGAGATGCTGATGGCCGATCATCCCAGCCCCTGCGCGCGGCAGCGCCAGTCCAACGATTGTGAGCTCGAAACACTGGCGCGCAACGAAGGCATCGGCACGCCGCGCTTTCCGCGCCGCATCTCGCCGCGCGGCCAGGACAGCTCGTCGCTCGCCATCGCGGTCGATCACGAGGCGTGCATTTTGTGCGACCGCTGCATTCGGGGCTGCGATGAGATTCGCCACAACGACGTTTTGGGCCGCCGCGGCAAAGGCTTCATGGCCGGGATCGCGTTCGACACCAACCTGCCGATGGGCAACTCGTCCTGCGTATCGTGCGGGGAGTGCATGGTGTCGTGCCCCACCGGCGCCCTCACCAACAAGAGCGTAGTCAAGACCGTGCTGCCGGGCGAGCCGGTCAACGTCGAAGAACTGCAGCAGCTTTCTTATTTCCAGAAAGTCTCGGGAACGTTTCTGGAGTTGAACAAGAACGCGGTGGTGCGCAGGCATTATCGCAAAGGCGACATCGTGTGCCGGGAAGGCGAGTATGGCCGGACCGCGTTTTATATCGTCGAAGGCGAGGCCGAGGTTTATCTTTCGACGCCCATGGCGCACGTAAACACGGCCTCGAGCGGCTCGGGCTTCCTCACCAAGATGACCAGCCGGTTGTTTGGTCGGCATGAGGAGCGCCGGACTGAAGAAGGCCGCCGCACCACCATCCCGATCGATGGGCCGGTGGACTTGCCCTACGATCATCCGGTGGCGACGCTGCACCCGGGCGATCTGTTCGGCGAGATGACCTGCATCAGCCTGTATCCGCGCTCGGCCACCGTCCGGGCGTCGACTGATTGCGTGATGTACGAGATGCTGCGCAACGTGCTCGATATCATCCAGCGCAACAAGACGCTCAAGGCGCAGCTGGATGCCGGTTATCGCAAGCGCGCGCTGGACGATCATCTGCGCAGCGTGCCGATGTTCGCCTCCCTGAGCCAGGAGTTTATCGATGTGCTGCGCAATAAAGTGGAGCTGGTGCGCTACACCAAGGGCGACGTGATTTGCAGCCAGGGCGACGTGGCCGACAGCTTTTATCTGGTCCGGCTGGGCTTCGTCAAAGTCTCGGAACCCCATCCGGGCGGCGAGCTGGTGCTGGCGTATCTGGGGCGCGGCGGATATTTCGGCGAGATCGGGCTGCTGGGCGGAGGAACCCGCACCGCCACCTGCACCGCGCTCGATCACGTGGAGCTGGTGCGCATCCATGCGGAAGAGTTTTATCAGATGGTGAATCAGTTCCCGAGCGTTCGCGAGAGCCTGGAGAAGCTGGTCTATGAGCGCCAGGAGCAGAACCGGCAGCGGCTGGCGACGGCCACCAGCACGCCGCTCGATGCATTCCTGACGCGCGGGATCATGGAAGCGCAGAGTTTGCTGGTGATGGATTTGCAGCGCTGCACCCGCTGCGATGCCTGCGTGCGGGCCTGCGCCGACGCGCACGACGGAGTGACGCGGCTGATACGGGAAGGCCAGCGCTTCGATAAATATTTAGTCGCCACCTCCTGCCGCCACTGCCGCGATCCGTTGTGCATGCCGGGCTGCCCGGTGGGCGCTATCGGGCGGCGCAATTCGCTCGAAGTGATTATCGAGAACTGGTGCATCGGATGCGGCATGTGCGCCAAGAACTGCCCATATGGCAACATCAACATGCATCCGTTCACGATGATGGAAAACGATCCCATGAACGCCGGTCATCAGAAGGCGGTGATCAAACAGAAGGCCACTTCCTGCGACCTGTGCACCGATCTGGCCGAGCCCAGCTGCGTGTACGCCTGCCCGCACGACGCGGCGCACCGGGTGGAGCCGAACGAGTTTTTCCGCTGGGTGGGGACGCCGCTGCCCGGACTGAAGAAACCGTGCAAAGAAACTGACGAGGCCCCATGCGCATCGACCGGACACACCGCCCCTGGGTGATTGCGACCGTAGCGCTCGCAATCGTGAGCACGATCGCCTACATTCTCTATGCCGTCGAAACGCCCGGCGGTCCGAGGGGCGGAAGCGCGCTGGGGCTCACGTTTGGAATCGTGGGCTACGCGATGATGCTGTTCGCCGGGCTTCTCGGCGCGCGCAAGCGAGTGCCGACGTGGCGCCTGGGAAGGGCGCAGAACTGGCTACGCGGGCACATCTGGCTCGGATTGCTGAGCCTGTTGCTGATCCTCTATCACGGCGGATTCGCGTTTCGCGGACCGCTGACGCTGCTGATGATGATCCTGTTCTTCATCGTGATCGGCAGCGGCATTCTGGGCGCCGCGATCCAGCACTATATTCCGAGTTTCATGACCGCGCGCGTGCCGCTCGAGACCATCTACGAAGAGATCCCGCACGTGCGGGCGCAGCTGCGCGAGGAAGCCGATCAGCTGGCCATCGCAATTTGCGGCCCTGGATAAAGGGCCGCGGCGGAAGCCGAAACCGCGAGCATTCCCAGACCGTGCTGGTGGAGATCGAGTACGACGATCGCGAGCGGTTCCGCGAAGTCTATTTGCACAAGGTCCGGCCGTATCTCGAGGATCCGGAGATGCCCAACGCCGAGCTCGCCAATCCCTTGCGGTCGGGAGAAACGTTTGAAGCGCTGCGCCGTTTGCTCGGCCCTCCCATCCACAGAGTGCTGGACGATCTGGAGAACATCTGTGCGGAAGAGCAACAGTTGAGCCGGCAGATTCGCATTTATCGTTGGCTGCACGGCTGGCTGCTGGTGCACGTTCCACTTTCAATCGCCCTGCTGGTGTTGGGCGCGGTACACGCCGTGATGGCGCTGAGATACTAATGGCCGGACGAACACGCACCCAAAAAAAACTCGCGCAGCGCATCAATCTGGATTACTTCAAGACGCTGCACGGCATTCCGCGCTGGCGGCGGATTCTCGCCGGGATATTCGTGATTGTGGGCCTGGGATGGCTGGCCTGGCATGCGGTGGCGGGGAGCCCGACGCCCTATAACGCCGGTCCGCTCTCGCAGTCGCACGCCATTCTCACGCAAAACTGCAAGGCCTGTCACGTGGGGCAGGCGAGCTTTCAAAAGAGCGCCACCGATCAGGCTTGCCTGGGGTGCCACGATGGTCCGATCCACGAAGCCGACCAGATGTTCTCGCCCTCCTGCTCCAGCTGCCATGTGGACCATCAAGGCACGCTGCGCCTCGCCAGCACTTCCGATCGCGCCTGCACCCAATGCCATGCCGATTTGAAAACCACCCAAGGGCCCTCGAAGTTAGTCTCAAACATCACCGGGTTCAATAGCAGCCATCCTGAGTTCGCGGTGCTGCGGCCCGGCGCATCGGACCCTGGGACCATCAAGTTCAACCACAACGTGCACCTGAAAGAAGATCTGCGAGGACCCAACGGCCCGACGCAGTTAAAGTGCGCCGACTGCCATCAGCTGGCTCCGTCAGAAACAACAACCATGCAGCCGGTGGACTACGAAAAGCACTGCGCCTCCTGCCACACCCTGCAGTTTGACCGGCGCTTCAG
>CAWFZZ010000002.1:0-521762 GCA_963820405.1 Bryobacterales bacterium
CCAAGACGACCTATTTGTGCCCCTCGTCCCCACTGTTAGCGCGGCGGGGCCCATTTCCATAAGCTCGATAGATCAGACTGGCTTCCATATTTTGCGCGCGCCGACTCCCGGTGTTTTCACGGGCGGCGAGTATCAAAACCAGGCCAACGTGCGTGTGGGGCTCTCCTATGTAACCGGACGTCATTCCGCCAAGGTTGGGGTGGATTACCACTACGGTCACCGTTCTAACCCAACTTACGAGACCAGCAGTGACGTTTCGTATTTGGTGGCCTTCGGCCATCCGCTATCGGCCACGTTCTACTCCGCTCCGTACGTGGAGACACAGAACGTTAGCGCTGACATGGGCATTTACGCTCAGGACAAGTGGACGCTGCGCCGTCTCCACGATTAACTATGGGATCCGATGGGATTACTTCAATTCCTCGATTCCCGCTCAGTCAGTGCCCGCGAATATTTGGCTTCCCGCGCGCACCTTCGCGGCCGTGCCCCACGTTCCGGACTGGAAAGACATCGACCCGAGAATTGGAGTGGCATACGACCTGTTTGGGAACGGTAAGACGGCGTTAAGGGCGAGTGTCAGCCGCTACGTGAGCTCAAATATCTATAATTTTGCCAATAACATCAATCCGATCTCGGCCGGCGGCGGCAGCTCAGTGACTCGCGCGATCACGAACCCCTTCACTAACATCAATCTTCCTCCGAACGGCGATCCGACGAACCCGGCCGCCAACGGCGACTTGGGCCCCGGCCCCGCAAACTTCGGCCAGTCGTTCATTTCGACCACTTACGACCCGAATTTGAGCCAGGGTTGGGGGAAACGGCCCTTTAACTGGGAGTACTCCGCGGCGGTGCAGCACCAATTGGTGCCCAACGTCTCCCTCGAGGCTGGGTATTTCCGCCGGGCGTTCTACAACCAAACTGTCACAGACAACCTTCAGACCCCACCGTCCGACTTCAACCCGTTCTGTATCACCCTACCCAACGCGCAGGGACTGGGCCTCCCTACAGTGGGCGTCAATGCAATTAGCGGCTTGGCCGGTAGCCAGATTTGCGGCCTCGCGGATATCATGCCCCAGTATGCCGCTCTCACCACCAAGCAGGTGATCACGTTTGCAAACCATTTCCCTGGAAATGCGACTTCTACGTACGATGGCTTCGACCTCAACGTAAACGCGCACCCCACCGGGAGATTTTTTCTCCTGGCCGGGCTCAGCATCGGGCGGATCGACATGGGTACCTATCAGCTGCCTGTTCAGTCCACCGTTATCCAGTCCTGCGCCGTGCTAAACAATCCGATGAGCCAATTGTTCTGCCATGACAACCAGCCGTTCCAGGGACAGTACCGCGTCTCCGGCGGCTACACCTTCCCCTGGAGGCTTCAGTTGAGCGGCGTTTATCAAAGCATCCCTCCCGCCAGTTTTCAGCCCGTTCTCAACGTAACACCCGCCATCCAAAGCACGCTTGGCCGGCCAATCACGGAGGGCTCGCTTTCGAATGTTCCGATGGCTGCGCCGTACAGGTATTTTACTGACCGCGTTAACCAGGTGGACCTGCGCGTCACCAAGGCTATTCAAATCAAAGAACATGCTCGATTGGAGCTTATGGTCGACTTGTACAACGCCTTTAACACCAGCCCGGTCTTGACCCGGAACAATGCAATTGGGGCCGGCTTTTATACACCGACTTCAATCCTGCAGTCCGCGTTCGTGAAGGTGGGTGGGCGGTTCACGTTCTAGCACCGTACACTCTAAAAATGCGCAAATCTCGAAACCAATGAGTCAACATCTGCTCCGGACGCTGGCCGGCAGCCTTCTCATGATCCTTTGGCTGGGTAATAGCTCAACTAGCGGTCAAGCTGCCGCGCCGAAAATCCCAAGAATGGCCGGCGGGAAGCCGGATTTCAATGGCATTTGGGAATCGTTGAGCACGGCGAATTGGGATCTGCAGGATCACTCGGCGTATGCCGGACCGATGTGGGAAATGGGTGCGATTGCCGCCGTGCCTGCCGGACAGGGCATCGTGGAAGGCGGCTTGATCCCCTACCTACCTGCAGCAGCCGAGAAACGGAAGCAGAATTTCGCGAATCGCAGGACGGCCGATCCGGAAGCGAAGTGCTATCTTCCGGGCATTCCCCGAGCTACGTACCTGCCCTACCCGTTTCAGATCGTCCAATCCAATAAGGACATTCTGTTCATCTACCAATATGCGACCGCAAGTCGACAGGTGAACATGGGAAAGCCACGCGAGGTGGGGGCCGATAGCTGGATGGGGATGTCGAATGGGCATTGGGACGGCGATACGCTGGTGGTGGATGTGACAGGCTTAAATGGCAAAGCGTGGTTTGATCGGGCCGGGGATTTTTCGAGCGACGGCCTTCACGTTGTGGAGCGCTATACGCTCACGGACCAGGACCATATCGCTTACGAGGCGACCATGGAAGATCCCAAGATCTTCACGCGACCCTGGAAAATCCATTTGACGCTCTATCGGCGTGTCGAAAAGGGTTTCCAGTTGCTGGAATTCAAATGTATACCGTTCGCTGAGGAACTGCTTTACGGCGGGTTCCGCAAGCAGAACGGAAAATAACCATTTTCTGGACGGCAACCCCCGGTAATCACTTCGGATCATTGACACGCCAGTAAGGGAAAATACATGCTGGACGAGAGGAGCGGCCAATGACATATCGATATCGGCTGATCGCACTGACAGTGTTTGCCGCGACCGTAATTGCGGTTTCTGCGCAACCCGTCGCCAAAACAGCAACGGCATCCAGCGGCTGGAAACAGCCCATGACTCCTTGGGGCGATCCAGATCTGCAGGGTGTGTGGCCCAGCACCAGCATGATCCAGACTCCCATGGAGCGCGATCCCAAGCTGGGCACTCGGGCCGTTCTCAATGACCAGGAAGTGGCCGCGAAAGCGGCGCGCGATAAGCAATTCCACCAGCTCGAAACAGGGAATCCGAAGGGGTTCGTGCCTCTGGCGGCCGGCTGGTTCGATTATGGGAAGGCGAATCGCCAGGCGTCTCTGGTCGTCGATCCGCCAGACGGCCGGATTCCGCCACTCACCACAGAGGCGCAGGCGCGCGAAGCTGCGCGTAAGAAACACTGGAACGAGAAGAAAGACTCGCCGGATACCTGGCTGGATCTCACCACTTGGGATCGTTGCATCACCCTGGGCCCTGTCGGTTCGGTCATGCCGTTCGCCTATAACAATGGGCAGCAGATTGTTCAGGGTCCCGGATTCGTGGTGTTTCGTAATGAGATGATTCATGAGGCGCGCGTGATTCCGCTAGATGGCCGGCCTCATGCCAGCCCTGCGATTCGGACCTGGATGGGCGATTCCCGCGGGCATTGGGAAGGCAACACATTGGTGGTGGACACTACCAATTTCAACGGGCAGACCTTCGTCGGGCCGCAAGGCGGCGGCTTTGGCGATTCGGGCGCAGTCGCGACCGACCAATTGCATCTGGTGGAGCGCTTTACGCGGGTTGACGAAAACACCATCAATTACCAGGTCACCATCGAGGACCCGCAAACGTGGACGAAGCCGTGGAAGATCGCATTGCCGCTGCGGCGGGAGGCCGATTACGACTACATCTACGAGTACGCATGCCACGAAGGCAACATCTTCATGCACGACGCGCTGGCTGGCGCACGCGCCACCGAAAAGAAGGCCGCCGAAGCAGCGGCGCAAAAGGGAGCGAATTAGTCAATGATCAAAAAACTGGCTGGATTTTTTCTTGGCGGTGTCTTCATGTTGATGCCGGCATGGGCGCACCACTCATTTACCGCTCAGTTCGATGCCAAGAAACCAATCACTTTGAAGGGGACCGTAACGGATATGGAGTGGATCAACCCGCACGCTTGGATCCACATGGACGTGAAAGGGGACGACGGGAAGGTCGTGAACTGGATGGTGGAGACCGGCAGTCCGAACATTCTCTTGCGCCGCGGCTTCACCAAGAAATCCTTAGAAGCGGGCACCGAAATTGTGGTCCAGGGTTACATGGCGAAAGACGGCGAAAACAAGATCAATGGCGGCGCCGTCACATTTTCGGATGGCAAGCGGCTTTTTCTCGGTGGTTCCAACCCGGACCAACCGGCGCCCACTCAATAGAGCGATCCGAGCGAATAACTGCGTCAAGCACGCGTGATCCGAACTGATCATTGCATGCAGATTATGGCGGGCATACAATCGACCCGTCATTGGTCCCTCGTTCGGACGGGGCCCGGGCTGCTAAGGTGGCGGGAAACTTCCTTTATTCCAATCTACGAATACCAATGCAAGCAGTGCCGGCACAGCTTTGAATACCTGGTACTGCGAGCATCCGTTCCTGCTGAGTGCCCGCATTGCAAATGCTCGGATTTAGAGCAGCTTATTTCTAGGTGCGCGGTCAGTTCTGAAAGTACGCAACGAGCGAATCTCAGCGCGGCGCATCGCAAAGTAGCAGCCGCCCGCAGCGACCGGCTGCGCGATCAGCATCAACACCTGCACGAGCACTTCGAAGACAGCGGCACTGATTCTCAAGCGCACGCGAATTACGAGGTGAAGGGGAATGCTTAGAAAGATCGGCGTCGCTGGCCTGCTGGTGGTGCCCGTACTCCTTCCGGCCCCCAAAGCCGAGGTGAATCCGGCGGCAGAGCGCGCGCTGCTCGACCAGTATTGCGTGGTATGTCACAACGACAAGCTGAAAACCGCAAACTTATCGCTGCAATCGGCGGATATAAACTCGGTTGGCGACCATCCCGAGACCTGGGAACCGGTCATCCGGAAAATGCGCGCCGGCATGATGCCACCTCCCGGCATGCCGCGTCCCGCGCTTGCGAAATACGAGCAGCTTCGGGACTGGTTAGAGGCCGAGATTGATCGCAAGGCGGCAGCGCATCCCAATCCCGGCTCCGTCGTGCTGCATCGCCTCAATCGCACTGAATACGCAAATGCCATCCGCGACCTGCTCGATCTCCAGATGGACGTCAATACGCTTCTCCCGGCAGACGATTCGGCGCGAGGCTTCGATAACGTCGCGGGTTCATTGACCATTTCGCCCACTCTCTTGGAGGCCTATACTAATGCTGCAACGCGAATAGCGCGGACTGCGGTTGGATTTTGGAAATCCCCTACCGCCGCTGATTACCTCGCGCCCACGGACCCCGGCGAAGCCGAACTCTCCGATGCAGACCGCACTCTGCTGCTCGACTGGTTAGGCACCAAATTCGGCCCGGATACGAAGCCATTTCCGCGAACATACGTTCCCCGCGAAATCACCACGTTCTTCTCCGATCCGGAAGCCATCCGGCTTCTCAATCGGTCGTGCACCCAATGTCACGCGCTGGAGCAGGTGCAAACGGCGCGGAAGGCCGCGGAGGCCTGGCGAGTCACGCTTTTGAGTATGAGGGAACGGGGCGCCCGGCTCTCAGATCAGGAACTAGAGCAACTGGTCGAGTGGCTCACCCGGGTTTGGGGAACCAACGAGGACAAGTGACAAGTCAAGAAGGCCTAGAGCCACGAGACACGGAATTGCAATTGTGGCCATCAGCTTGTCAATGGCCTGGGGGCTGTGCGCCGCCGGTCGGAGCCAACTGGCGGATGCAGTCATGCAGGGGGACAAGTCGGCCCTGCGGACGCTGCTGCAACAAAAAGCCGACGTGAACGCGCCGCAAGCCGACGGCACGACTGCCTTACACTGGGCAGTTCGCGCGAACGACCTGGAAATGACCGACATGCTGCTTCGCGCCGGCGCTCAGCCTTCGGCGGCGAATCAATCCGGCGCAACGCCGATGCTCCTCGCTGCGATGAACGGAAATGCCGCCATCATCGAACGGCTCATCCAGGCGGGCGCTGACCCGAATTCCCCACTATCAAAGACAGGCGACACAGCCCTGATGATGGCCGCCCGGACGGGCAAGGTGGATGGGGTTAAGGCGCTTCTCGATCATGGAGCACAAGTGAATGCGAAGGAGAGTTGGGGCGGCACAACGGCCCTGATGTGGGCGGTTTCCGAGCGCCATCCCGAGGTCGTGCAGTTCTTAGTGGAACACGCCGCGGACGTAAACGCTAAATCGAACTTCGTGCCTTCGGCCTCAGGCAGAGGATTCGAAGGAACGGCCCGGTCGCACCCAAGCCCGATCAAAAGACCGAAGAATTTGCCAGCGGCTGGATGACGCCTCTCATGTTCGCGGCGCGGGAAGACGACATCGAGTCGGCGCGCATTCTCATCCAGAAGGGGGCGGATGTCAATGCGCTCGGAGGCGACGGCAAAGACGGTCTGGAACTTGCTCTTTTCAACGGAAGCTACGATGTGGCCTCGCTCCTCATCGACAGTCATGCGAACGTGAACCATGCCGACGCCCAACGGTTTACGCCGTTGCTTTGGGCCGTGGATCGCCGCAATATGGAGACGGCGCCGAACTTCCCCTGGATGGTAACTACCGATCCGCTTCCTCTCATCAAGAAACTTTTGGATGCGGGAGCGGACCCGAATGCTTTGGTAAACAACACGCCCCGTGCTCGCATGCGCGAGGGTTCGCCGCGCATCGTCTTTGCCACTGCCATAATGCGGGCCGCATTCGCCGGCGATATCGAGCTGGTCAAACTGTTGCTCGCTCATGGAGCGGACCACAATATCCCGTCCAAGGACCGCGAGACTACCCTAGCGGCTGCTTGCGGCCTGGCATTTATCAACGGCTATCACCGACAGAAGCCCCCTGCCTAAAGACTGGAAGTGGTCAAACTGCTAGTGGACCTCGGCGAAGACGTGAATCACGCCGACAGCTACGGCATCACGCCCCTGATGGCGGCTGCGAACCTGGGTGACATCAACATTGTTCGCTACTTGATTGACACAGGCGCGGACCTCAACGCGCACGATCTTGGAAAGAAAAACGATGGAGCCTTCGGTTCCAGCGTGGAGCCCCTCATGCCCATTGATTATGCCATCGGTGTGGGGACGTTCGTGCCGAACAACGCGGTGATCATGCATGCGGACGTGGTGAAGCTGATGAGCGATGAAATGAAGACCTCCGAATGCACCTTGAGAGATTCACCTGCAGCATCGCCAATGTGGATCCCAAGACAGCTACACCGGCTGAGATCGCCAAAATCCGGAAGATCCAAACCGGGTATCAGGTAGATGGCATCACAGGAGGCCTCGCGCTAAAGGCTCAGGATAAGCCTCAGAATAATCCTCAGAAGTAGGAACGGTGATTGGGTCGCTTACCCGCGCACTGCCGGGCAGCGCTCCGCCGTATTTGTTCGCGGAAGGAGATTTCAACAAGGCCGAAAATCCACCGTGCGCCTTCACCGCCTACGCCACGTGTCCACTACCCCCGCCCCAGAATCGGCTCGCGCTCGCGATTACCGCCGGTGAAAAGAAGTACGCCGGCAGCGCCCACTAAAGTTGCCATGTGTGGCGCACGCACTCGTGCGTGCCGCCAGCTACAGGCTTTCTCCATGCCTCTGCTTGTCCGCCGACAAGTATTGGCGTAGGGAATGCCCGTGGCCGGCACTCGTGTGAACGCTCGGACTGGTGTCGCTACCGCCCTCGGGCTCGTGTCAGGATCAAAATGTGCTGCCTCGGAAGCGTCTCGATCACCTTGCTCAGCACCAACCCTTGTGGCTCCAGCTCCGCCTTCACTTCCGCCACCGTCATCTTGTGCTCCTCCCGAATCGGCACGTTCGGATCTTCCTTCCGATATTCGAGCAGCACCAGCCGGCCGTCGGGCTTCAGGGACTCGCGGATTTTGTCTATCATCTCGCGCGGCTTCGAGAGCTCGTGATACACGTCCACCAGCAGCACCAAATCCATCCGGCCCACCGGAAGCTTCGGGTCGGCCTCCTCGCCCTGCGCGGTCTCGATATTGGTGAGCCCGGCCTTAGCCGCATTCGCGCGCAGCCGCCGCAGCATCTCCGGTTGAAGATCGTTCGCATAGACCAAGCCCCCAGGCCCGACGCGCTTCGCCAGGCGCAGCGACATGTACCCCGTGCCGGCGCCCACGTCCGCCACAACCATCCCTGGCCGCAGGCCCAGCGCGTCCAGCGCGCCCTCCGGATTCTCTTCCTTCTCGCGCTCCGGCCGATTCAGCCAGCCCGCGCCCTGCACGCCCATGACGCCCGCGATTTGCCGGCCGGTAACCGGATGCTCGCCCTGGCCTGCCAAGAGGCTCGTGGCCACTAACGCAAGCCAGCAGTACCGCCGCATAATCCACATACTGGCGTTGTATCATACGGACATGGGCCACCGTTGGATCCTCATCCCCGGCCTGCTTCTCATTACTGCCGCTGCTGCGCCCGCTCACGACATCATCACCACCGCCATCACTTGGGATCGCGAGATCTCCCGCATCGTCTATGAGCGCTGCGCTTCCTGCCACCATGACGGCGGCCAGGCGTTCTCGCTGATGACCTACGCCGCGGCGCGTCCCTGGGCCGTCGCGATTAAAGAAGAAACGCTCGAGCGGCGCATGCCTCCCTGGGGCGCGGTGAAGGGGTTCGGCGATTTTCGTAACGACCAGGCGCTCACGCCCGAGCAACTCGAGCTCATTACCAGTTGGGTAGGCGGCGGCGTGCCGGAAGGCGAAGCCAAGGACCTGGCTCCCGATCCCAAGCTCGACCAGCAGCCGCCTCACGTGGCGTCGCACGGCGGTGTTGAAGTAAGCGGCGAGTTTCAACTGCGCAAGGATTTCTCGCTCGACGGGCTGCTACCCAAGTCGGTGCCGGAAGACGCGGCGTTTCAGATCACCGCCGAAATGCCCGACGGCAGCATCGAGCCGCTATTGTGGTTTGAACATTACAGCTCGAAGTTCGTTCATCCGTTCTTGTACCGAAACCCAATTGAATTGCCGGTCGGGACCAGGATTCACGGCCTACCGCAGGGGTCCATGATCTTGCTGCTGCCTTCTTCTCCGGCAGCCACGAACGCTACTCTAGCTCCTTGACCGGAACGTCGAAGTGGACCGTATTTACCACGCCCTTGCGCTGGAACTGCACCCATACGCGATAAGTCCGCGCCCGAGGGAAATCCAGGCTGAACTGCACTTGCGGGCCTCCGTCGGCAATGAACGGATGCGTGTGGATCAGATCGATCAAATCGTCGCTCGCAGCCAGCATGTGCGCCCATACGCCGATATATTTTTCGATGCCATCGGCGGGAGTCAGCCGAAAATAAATCTGGGTCTTCTGCGCCGCGATGGGCTGCGGAGGATCGGTGGTCATCTCCACCTGCAGGTTCTCGGCTTGCTTGGTTGAATAATCGCGAGGAAGCGCAACCCGCGGCGGCGGCGTTCCTTGCACGAAAACGGTTTTCGCGATCAGTTGCGGCGTCGCACCGTCCGGATAGAAATCGCCCAGCACACGATACATGCCCGGCTTGGGAAACGCCAGACTATAAAGAAAATCGCCATCCGGCTGGATCACTGGATGGTCGTGCACGAAGAATTGCAGATCCTGGCTTACCACGAACATGTGAAACAGCTTCTCATGAACGATCTGGAAATCCTTTACTGGACGGTCCTTCCACGGGTCATGCACGCTGAACTTGAGCTGCTCGGTCTGGTTTGGCTTTACCGCGCGCGGCGCCAGCGTCAGATCCATGTGGAATTCAACCGGCTCCGGAATGCCCTCGCGCAGCTTCATGCCGCAGCGTCTGCAAGTCCCGGGCTGGTTGGAGCGCACGTCCGGGTCCATGGGGCAGATAAAGACCTTGTCCTGGGCCCACAAAGCTCCCGCCCACAGGAATCCGAAGATTAACAACAGCAGATAGATTGTGGCGCACGCACTCCTGCGTGCCGTGTCTGCACTCTTGCGGACACGTTTTGCCCGGGGTGTACGCATGCCTTTATAATCGCATACGCGGAAGCGTTACGCTGGTGGGTTCGCGGTATCATGACATCAATCGCCCGATGAAAATATCAGCTTTCGCGACGGTCCTTTTCGCCGTCTTTACCATCCAACTTCACGCACAAACCTTCGATACTAGCGGTAATAGCAGCTTAAAGGGCGACTATTTCGTCCGGCAGGTGGTCACTGCGGACCTCGATCCGAATACCAGCGCGATCGGCCGCGGCCTCAGCCTCACCGGTGTGATGACCTTCAATGGCACGGGCGGCTACACTTTCACGGGCCAACTCCTGGACAGCCAGGTTGGATCCACGGCCAAGCCTTTTTCGTCCACCGGCGGCGTGTACTCGGTGGCATCCAATGGCTTGCTTCAAATGCAAAATCCGATTGACGCTACCGATACCGAATATGGCGCCATCGCCGGGCTCGGGACCCTGAGCATCATCGCCAGCGCCACCGAAGGAAATTATCGCGACCTTTTCGTCGCCATCCCCGCCGCATCGGCTGCTTCCAACAACAGCGTAAACGGATCGTATCAGATCGGTTTTATCGATTTTCTACAGGCCAACGCATCCCAGGTGCGGGCCGGATTCGCCACGCTTGTCTCCACCGGCACGGGCGGGTTCGGCGATGTCACCGTGACTGGCGGAATGGCCAACGAAACCAACAGCAGAGTGCAACAGACTTTCGCCGGCGTCACTTATTCCATCACCGCGAACGGCTCCGGGACTCTGACCCTTCCCACCGCTTCCACGCCCCTTGCCGCGCTGCTGAGCGGCCAGAAGACGCTCTATGTTTCCTCCGACGGAAATCTGCTCCTGGCTGGCGATCCGAATGGTTTCGACATCCTTTTGGGCGTGAAGTCGAACTCCAGCGCGCTCTCAAACAGCATGTTCGATGGAACGTACTTTATCGCGGGCATCGAAAACGACGCTACCGATGCCGCCGGCGGCTTTAATGCCATCGATTCGTTTTATGGTTCCAGGCTGTATCTTGGCGCTCAAGGCGCCGGCGTGGCTCACGACAGGCTAGCCTATTTCGGAGGACCTGCGTTTGACTCGACTGGAGATCGTTCGTTCAATTTCGCGCCCGACGGCACTTTCGATGACGGCGTCGATCACGACGTGCTCGCCATCAACGGCCAGATTTTTTTGCACGTGGCGACGGGAACCTTGTATTCGCTGTCTCTCACTATGGCGCCACCTGTCGTTCCTCTGCTTACCCAGGGCCCAGCGATTCTGCCCTTCAACATTTTCAACGCCGCGAATTATGCGCCGATTACTAACCCGGTTGCGCCCGGCGAACTCGTCGCGCTGTTCGGAACGAATTTATCGTCCTCTACTCAGAGCGCCGGCGTTCCTCTGCCGGCCACGCTGGGAGGAGTCAAGGTGACAGTGAACGGGCGGCCGGCCCCGTTGAGCTATGTGAGTCCGGGTCAAATAAACCTCCAGATTCCGTTTGCAACCTCCGAATCGTATGCGACTTTCCAGGTGAGCACCAACGGCAAGCTATCGAACGTTGTGACGTTGCGCACGAACCTGAGCGCCCCAGGAGTGTTCACGCTGACCAGCGACGATGGCACATTTCCACCAGGGATAGGCCCGGCGGCCGTGCTGCACGCCGACTACTCGTTGGTGACCGCCGACAACCCGGCTAAGGCCGGGGAAACCCTGCAGCTCTACGTCACCGGCCTTGGTGCTGTTACGCCGCCGGTTGCGGACGGCGCCGCGGCTCCGTCCAACCCCCTCAGCCAGGTGAACGATTTCGTCTCGGTCGACATCCTGGATCAGAACCAGGTGGACTCGGTAGCGAACGTCACCTTCGCCGGCCTCGCGCCCGGATTTGCCGGGCTGTATCAAATCAACTTCGTCGTCCCGAGTGGCGTCGCCTCCGGGTTGGCCCATCTGAACGTGGGAACGTTCGAAGCTTATAATTTCGAAGCCAAGCTCTACATGCAGTGAATCGAGTTACTTCATCGGCGAGAAATCTGTCGGTGTCATATAGGTGGAGTCCACTTTTTCGACCAATTTTGCGTCGCCTTGCTGCGACTTGATCATCTCCTGAAATGCCGGGTCGGCCTGAAAAGCGGCCCAGTGTTTCTTCGCTTCTTCGCGGCTGGGATGCGCCAGAATATAGATGAACGTGTTGTCGGAAGCGGGCGCGTCCACCGGCGCCCAATAGCCTACCGCCTGCAAATCGTGCTTGGCGAACCAATGCGTGACCTTATCGCGAAATTCGGCCTGTAACGCCTGGGCTTTGCCTGGCACGGTATGGTACACGCGCAGCTCGAACACGCGATTACTATCGGCCCTCACATGAGCGGTGAACAGCGACCCAGCGGCGAAGGAAGCTACCGCGAGGCCGAAAACAGTCAATTTATTGAGTGTCATGGCCAGCGATATTACCACATGGGTTGTGGCGCACGCACTCCTGCGTGCCGCGTTCACACTCATGTGAACGCTTTTGAAGAAAGTAAAATGTCCCCATGGTACCGGTCCTCGAAACCGAGCGGCTCACGCTGCGAGGCCATCACCTTAACGACTTTCCCGCGTTCGCAACAATGTGGGCCGACTCCGCCGTAACTCGCCACATCGGCGGCAAGCCCCTATCCGAAGAGGAGTCCTGGACCAAGTTCCTGCGCTACTTCGGCCTCTGGGCCTTGCTCGGCTTCGGCTATTGGGTGGTGGAAGAAAAGGCCACGGGCCGTTTCGTCGGAGAGGTCGGATTCGCCGATTACAAACGAAATATCGAGCTCGCGCTCAACGTTCCGGAAACCGGTTGGGTGCTCGCCGCTCAATTCCACGGCAAGGGCTACGCCACCGAGGCGGTTCGGGCCGCGGTCGCCTGGGGTGAACGTCACTTCGGATCGTCCCCCACAACCTGCCTGATTCACCCCGCAAATCTCGCGTCGATTCGTGTAGCGGAAAAATGCGGTTACCGGGAGCGCGAACGTACCACGTACAAGGGGCACCCGACCATCGTGTTCGTCCGTTAGGAGCGGGCCATCATTGCCAGGACTTGATCCTTCGCCAGAATTCCGGCCAAGGCCCCTCGACTCCCCCACAGACCCACACATCGTTGTGCATCTCTTCGTTCACCACTCCCAATGAATTGGAGATCTTGCCCCTCGGCTCGCAGGTTGTGAAGTTTTGTTTCACGAACTCGGGCGAGACCCCAATCACTATCAGCGGCTGTGGCGGGTAGTCTCCATAGCCCCGTAGCCAGAAGGAATTGGCCCGGCTCAACGCGTGCGGCAAACCAAGCGCGGGCCCATACAGATCGATCGCTCCTGCTTCGCCGTAGTTGCCGGTAAAAATTCCAACCGTGGATCGCTCGTTCGCGGGCAGCGAGTCGCGGATCTTGGCGATCGTATCTACCAGCTCCGGCCAGCCGATCTCCTCGCGCAGGTCGCCATTCACGCGCAGAGAGGCTTCGAACCAGCGTGAATGGATGGGTGCGATGGGCAGCAGAAACGCGATGCCCACGCCGAACGCCACGGCCAGGCCGGCCCAGTTCAAACCTCTGGCCCAGCGCGGCCATTGATCCGATGAAACCGCGCCGGCGGCCAGCAGCATCGGATAGAGCGGCGCCGTGTAATATTCTCGAGCCCGTGCGATGGCGAATAGCGCCAGTGCGGCTAGGAACGCCCATCCCAGGGCGCGGTAACGCTCGCCCGCGGGCTTGCGGAAATAGAAAAACAAGCCGGCCATCCACAAAGGAACTGTGAACAAATTCGCGGGCACCAGGAGCTGCCTCCACAGGAATCCATCGGTTCGCCCAATTCGAACATCTCGCGCGTGAATTGTTTCGAGAAAATCGATGGCGATGAACCCATGGCTCGCCTGCCAGATCAAGTTCGGCAGAATCATCACCAGCGCTACCGAGGCGCCCGCGATCAACCATTTGTTCAGGAACAGCCTGCGCGCCGGCGTGAGAAGAAATCCCACGGCCAAACCGGCCACCAGCCACGCCATGGTATATCGGGTATTCAGGCCGAGGCCGATGGCCGCGCCCACCGCGATCCACCAGCGTCCATCGCCCGAACCGAGCAGCCGGACGACGAAATAGACCGTCAGTACGGCCCACAAAAAGTCGAACGAGACGTATTGAAACAGGTGCCCGGCGGCCATCGAAAGCGGGGAAACGGCGACAGCCATTGCTGCGACAATCTGAGCCCTTGGTCCGCCGCCGAGTTCGCGCGCCATCAATCCCGCCAGCACAATCGCCGCACCTTGCGCCAGCGCCGCGAAGAATCGGATCGCGGCCGGCGCCGGCCCAAACAAAGTCAGAGCGATGCGCGCCACGAAAGGTGTCAGAGGTGGATAGGCGACATATCCCCATGCCAGGTGCCGCGCGTCGTCTAGAGTTGCCAGTTCGTCGCGATGGAAGCCGTATCGCCCGTTGGTTAGTGTGTGGATCAACAGCAGCAGGACGGCCAGACCACACAGGGCGCCGATCGCCGCCGGCGGCCTTTCACCCAAATGGACTTTCATCGGCGCTAGGGCCATAGATGCTTGGAACCGGGACCTCCAGCAATCGCAGATAAACCGACAATTGCCCCCGATGATGATACCAGTGATTGAGCAACAGCGATCGGAGCATCACCGCGCGCGGCATTGCCATCACTTCTCTCCCGTTTGCCATTGCGCGCCATTGGCCCATGGCGGACGACTCACCGAGGCCGCACAAATACTCTTGTGCGGCTTGGACGCTCGAATCCAGAGCCGCCAGGATTTCCTCCTTGCTCTTGGGAGCGGGCGGATTGAAGTTCGCCGGGTTCACCTCGAAGTCGTCCACCTGCGCAATCTTCGATATGCCCCCTGGAATGGTCGCCACGTGCATCGCCAGTTGGCCGAGCGACATCGACTTGGGATGTGGCTTCCAAGTTAGTTTGTCGAATGGCACGCGTTCCAACACACGTTTGGTGGTGGCCGCTTCCTGCCTGATTTCTCCGTTCATTGGTTCCAGCATCTTTATCATTTCCTGCCTCCTTCCGCGGCGGTCTTCGCCAGGTCCACGAACTCATCATTCATGTACTTATCGTGATGCCGAACCCAAGCCATCGTATTCTTCAAGCCGGCTTCGTCCCGACCCTTGGGTGTCAGGTCCAGGAAGTTATAGGTGCCCACCAAAATATCCAGCCCGCGCGCGTAGGCGGAATAAGTATGAAAGACACTGCCGTCCCGGTCCTTGTAGAAAACGCTGGCGCCCGGCCCTTCCTCGCTCGGAAACTCGGTCTCGGCGTAGTTATAGTAAACCTTGCCGCGCGCCATTTTGTCCTTGGTAAACGACACGTGATAGTCGTAGTTGAAGTCGCTTCCATAGGACGACGCCCACGGAAAGCGCCAGCCCATCCGCTTCTGGAACGCCTCAATCTGGGGCCAGGGTGCTCGTGATATCGCCATCAGCGTCACGTCGCGATGCGCCAGGTGCACCAGCGCGCCATCGAAATGATCGCCCAGGTAGGAACAACTCTTACAACCCTCCTCCCATCCCGGCCCGAGCATGAAATGATAAACGATCAACTGGCTTTTGCCGCCAAACAGATCGGCCAGTGTCTTCCTTCCGCCCGCGGTATCGAAGACGTAATTCTTCTCCACCTTCACCCACGGCATCTTGCGGCGCTCCGCGCTGATTGCGTCCCGCTGCCGCGTGAATTCCTTCTCCTTGGCCAGTAGTTCCTTGCGCGCGGCCAGCCACTCCGCTCCTGACACTGCTTTATGTTCTGTCATGATCGTTCTCCTTCGGCCCGTGCGCGGATGCGCTCCTGCAGGGTGCCCCACCCTTTGGACACATTCTTCCTGTGACCATCCTCAATCAGTCCCAGCGCCGAATGCCGGAACTGGATCAGTGTTCCTCCATCCGCCTCACTCAGCCGATACTGCACGTTCGAGACCGCCGGATAAGACATGAACAGCGGACCAGTGATCTCCAGCAAGGTGGGCCGCTTAATGGCCTGCACGTGTCCCCAGAAATGGCCGTTATTATCGCCCAGGTCGCGATACCATCGGCCTCCCGGCCACGGCTCAATCTTCATCGGCATAGGCTTGCCGTCCGCCATTTGATTGTGTGGCCCAATCTCTTCCAGTAGCGCTGCGAATGTGGCGTCCAGCGACGCGCGGACGTGAATTTCTTGCGTGACGCTCAGCGTCAGATCCTCAATCGAGTGTAGTGTTGCGTTCATGCTTTCTCCTTGTTTGTTTTCTCAGCTCGTTCTTTAATGCGAATCAATTGATGCGACCAGTAGCGTTCAAATGTGCCGGTCCACTCATGCATCGGTCGAATCCCTTCGGCATTGGTTCTGTAGTAAATTCTTCGTCCATCCCGGCGCTCATGCACCAAACCCACGTCTTTGAGCACGCGCAAATGCTTTGACACGGAAGGCTGCTCCAGCCTCAACCACTTGACAATGTCTCCGACGGGCCGCTCCTGCAGCGCGAGATAACTCAGGATCTCCCGCCGCCGAGGCTCAGCCACCGCATTGAAGGCGTCCGATGTAGTACTAGCGCGAGGCACAAGAACATTATATTCCGACATGGGAATACGTCAAGCGGCCGGTCTTCGCGCTGGCCGCCATTCTCGCCGACCTCACACGCACAAAAAAACCCGCTTGCACCTTCGGCTGTGTACGCTATTTCACCAGCCACCAGCCACCAGCCACCAGCCACCAGCCACCAGCCACCAGCCACCAGCCACCAGCCACCAGCCACCAGCCACCAGCCACCAGCCACCAGCCACCAGCCACCAGCCACCAGCCACCAGCCACCAGCCACCAGCCACCAGCCACCAGCCACCAGCCACCAGCCACCAGCCACCAGCCGCATAAACTATAGAAATGCGCGCCGCCATACGGTCTCTCCGCCGGCAGCCGGCCTTCGCACTGGCCGCCATTCTCACCGTTGCCCTTGGCGTTGGAGCCAACACCGCGCTCTTCGCCGTCATCTATACCGTTCTCCTTCAGCCGCTGCCCTTCCGCGATCCCGACAAACTCGTACGGATCTGGGAAACTCATCCCGCACTGCCGCAGTTGCAGGTAACCGCGCCCGATTTTCGCGACTGGCAGTCGCAAACCCACAGCTTCGATGCGCTGGCTGCGCACACGCTTTCGGCCATGAACACAGCCACGCTGCTCGGCGAAGGCCGACCGGAGATGGTGCACGGAACCATGGCGACCAGCAATCTATTTCCCACCATGGGCATTCACCCGATCCTGGGACGCAGCTTCAGCGACGCAGAAGAACGCGCGAGGCAACAGGTGGCCGTCATCAGCGAAAATCTTTGGCGGCGGAAATTCGCGGCCGACCCCGCGATTGTGGGCCGGCAGATTCGCCTGGACAAGCAATCATTCACCGTCGTGGGCGTTCTATCGCAACGGCAAGTTTTTCCCGAGTGGGCGGACTTTTGGATGCCAATGTCTCTGCTCGAACCCGATCTCCAAAACCGCCGCAAATTTCACCCGCTGGAAGTGGTAGCGCGCCTCAAACCGGGCGTGACGGTGGAGCAGGCGCAGAGCGAAATCCAATCTATCGCCCGGCGCTTGGCGCAAGCCTATCCCGATACCAACGCAACCGTGGGTTCCTACGTCCTGCCTTTGGCGCGCGACATGACCCGCGATGTTCGGCCCTCATTATTGTTGGCATGGGCCGCGGTCGGCCTCGTGCTGCTGATGGCGTGCGCCAATCTCGCGCACCTTTTTCTAGCGCGCATGGTGCAGCGGCGCGAAGAGATGGCGATTCGTGAAGCCTTAGGCGCCGGGTCGGGCCACTTGATCCGGCAAGTGTTGACCGAAAGTCTGCTGCTCGCGGGCGTCGGGGGAGCCGCCAGTGTCGTGCTAGCGGTTGGGGCGCGCCGAATTCTGGGATCGGGCGAATTCCAAGGCCCGGTCTGGCTCTATGCGGTCGCCATTACAATTGTGGCCGGTGTTCTCTTCGGATTGCCCGCCTGTTGGCACGTCTTGCGTGAACGCCGTCGTCTCACCGCGTCTACCCGCTCGGTGGTGAGCGGCCGGTCGCGGCTTGGATTTCTCCTCCTGGCCGGCCAGGTCGCGATGGCGTTCCTGGTTCTGGCTGGAGCCGCGCTTCTCGCTCGGAACTTCGCCGCGTTATTCCTTGAAAAGCCGGGCTTCGAATCCGCGCATATCCTCGAAATTCCCAATCTTCCGTTGGGCAGCAATTGGGACCGGCTTCGGGCGGCCTTAGGGCGATTGCCCGGCGTTCAAAATGTGGCCGCGGTAAACTCGGCTCCCATGAGCTTGGGACCATCCGAGCATAGCCGCTTCGCCACACGATTCGGCATTCAGGGCAGAACATTCGATGCGGGCGGTTTTCCGGTGGCACAGATCCGCTGGGCCACGCCGGATTATTTTCGCGTGCTCGGAATTCCATTGCGGAGCGGGCGGTGGCTAACGGACTCCGCGGCGGATCAGGAACGGATCTTGATCAATGAAACGCTGGCCCGGCGCTTCTTCGCAAACAAAAATCCCGTCGGACAACACCTGATCCTGGGCGTGATGGATCCCAAGCAAAGCTCCAGCGAAATAGCCGGCGTGGTTGGCGACGTGCGCGAGTTAGGCCTGGATCAAGAAACAGATCCCATGTTTTACAGCATTTCCACTGGGCCGGTGATGACCCTTTTGATCCAGATCGAAGGCGATCCCATGCAGTTCGCCCCCGCTGTTCGCGAAGCCATTCAAGCCGTCGACCCGGAAATGCCGATCTCGAAGATCCAACCGCTCGCTCAGAACCTTACCGACTCGCTGGCTCGGCGTCGTTTCGCACTCACGCTGCTCGGAATCTTCGGCGCGCTGGCGGCCTTGCTCACGGCCGCTGGCGTATATGGCTTGCTGGCGTATTCGGTGAACGCGCGCGTCCGCGAGTTCGGTGTGCGGGGCGCGCTGGGCGCAACGCGTCGGGACTTGGTTCGGATGATCCTTCGCGAAGCTGCAATTCTACTGGCCCCAGGACTCGCTGGCGGCATCCTCCTCGCGCTGGCGTTCTCGAGCGTGATGAAGAGCTTTGTCTACCGCCTATCTCCTCTCGATCCGTGGTCGCTCGGGAGCGCCGCCGTTTTTCTCTTTCTGCTGACCATGCTTTCAGCCTGGATACCTGCGCGCCGCGCCGCAGCAGCGGATCCGGCCCATGCGCTCCGTGCCGTCAGTTAGTACAATACCCCCCATGCGACGCAGAGAATTCGTTACCGCGGCTGCCCTGGTCGGCGCCGCAACCGCCGCCACTGCTCAAACCGAAGCAACACCCCGCAAGGGCCGTCTCAAGCAGTGTGTCACGGGATTCCTCTTCGATCCCAAGATGCCTTTCGAAGACCGTTGCCGGGAAGCGGCGCGGTTGGGCTGCGTGGGCTTCGATTTAGTCGGTCCCAAGGATTGGCCGACACTCAAGAAATATGGCCTCATCCCGACCATGGCCCCGCCCGGAGGCGTCACGTTCGAAGACGGCATCATTCATAAGGAGGCACACGAAAAGTTTCTGGTGTCGGTCGCGGCTGCCATCGATGAGTGCGCTGCCGGTGGTTGCCCCAACCTCATTATGGTCGGCGGCCAGCGCCGTGGGATGTCATACGCCGAGGGCGCCGACAACGCGGTCGCGTTTCTGAATCGCATCAAAGCGCGCGCCGAGGACAAAGGCGTCACCATTTGTCTGGAGATCATGAACAGTAGGTTCGACCGGCTGGATCAGATCTTCGATCACATGGCGTGGGGTGTGGATGTTATCCGGCGCGTGAATTCGCCCCGCGTCAAGATTCTGTGCGACATCTACCACCTTCAAATCATGGACGGCGACATTTGCCGCAACATCCAGACGAATTTTCAGTGGATCGCGCATTTCCATACCGCCGGCGTGCCGCAGCGGCTCGTGATCGACGATACGCAGGAATTGAATTATCGTTTTATTGCAAAGACCATCGCCGATTTAGGCTACACCGGCTACATCGCGCACGAATTCCGTCCTACGCCGGGCCGCGATCCGCTCGACACTTTGAAACAAGCCATTGAGATCATGACGGTTTAGCTCACGCGCGGCGTCACCGGACTGGATTTGCCATTAGAAGTCGGCGCGGGCTCTGGCTGCGCCGAAAAATCGATGGTGGCCTGGGTGGGTACCGCGAGCGCAGTGCCAGCGGATTCTACCGCGTCCATAATCGAAAGCAAAAGATCCTGCTGGATCTTCATGAACTCGTCGTTGTCCGGCGTCAGGACGTAAATGAAGATCTCAATATCCAGCGAATATGCGCCGATTCCAACAAACCGAACCGGCACGCTTCCGGCTTCGATCTTGGGATTCTCTTTTAGCAGTTTGGTGATGGACCCGAGCAGCACCCGCATCTGGTCGGGCGTGGTATTTCGCCTGAGATTCAGCGTGACGTGGAACAGCGTCTTGTCGCGGAGGGCGAAGTTTTCGAGCGTCATGGTTGAGAACGAACCGTTGGGAACCGTGACCACGGTTCGATCCAGCGTGCGAATACGAGTAGACCGCAACCCTATATCTTCCACGGTGCCCGTGCTGCTGCCAAACTTGCAGAAGTCGCCGACCGAGACCGGTCGGTCGCTGATGATGGCTACGCTGCCGAAAAGATTCTCGATGGTTTTTTGAGACGCCAGCGCCAGGGCCACGCCGCCGATGCCGAGTCCAGCGAGAAGCGTGGTAGTGTTGTACCCCCATTCGGTGAGAACGGCCGCGAAGATCAATACGAAGACCAGGATCTTTGCGATGCGCCCCGACAACGGCAGAACGGAATAAGAGAATGCCCGGTACTTGCTTTCCAGACGCGTGCGAAGATGCCGGTTGATGGCATCAATGATGACGGCGCAGAGCCAGAATATTCCCCAAAAGAAGAGCAGCGCGAGAACACGGCCCAGGTACAGGCGTAAGAGGGCTGAAGGCGCGAACGATTCCATGCCGGCGCGAAACAGCGTTACCGAAAGCAGCAGCCGCAGCGGCCCAACGAACGTCGCGAACAGGCTAAGGTCCCAATGAGGCGCTACCCGCCTGACGAATTGTTGGGTCAACCAGAGCGCGAAGCGCGAGAGCCATTTCGAGAACGCCGCCAGCAGAAACGCCAATAGTGCCAGCCCTATCCAGCGCCACAACGGAGTGCCGATCAATTGCCGGTTGACCAGCGGAAGTGGCAGATGCCTTTCAATTACCGAATTGTTCGTCGTCTGCGCAATGATCGGGATTTTCGCGACACTGTCGGAAGAAACCAGCCAGACGGAAAGTCCGGACCGCAGGGTCACTCGTTCCAGGTCCAGTTCGAGAGTCTTGCCATTCACGTGAAATGTGCCGATGCGATCGCGATTCGGCGACAGGTTGTCCGATAGGTCGCCTTGCGGATCGCGGCTCAGATTTGCGACGTCGAACTGGATGTCGCGGTCCAGGATGTTTTCAAGCTCAATCGCCAGTTGGGTGCTGTCTTTGAGCCGTTGGTCCTCCGGCATGTTGCGGAGATCCAGGTAGCGCCATGCCTTGCCATAATTCTTGGCGTGAGCCGCCTCCAGAAATGCCACCACGGAGCTTTGTGGGGAATCGCGGTCCAAAGGATCTGTGTTCACCGGTGGACTGGCTGGTTTGGCGGCGGTTGGTAGGATTTGCGCGGAAGCGCACAGGCCGGAAAACAGTAAGCAAATGACAATTCGCGCGTTGTTCATGTTAGACCGCTCCATTGCACGTTAGGTGCCAGGGCGACTTTTTCTAACGGCCGCCTTTAACCGTTATACGCTTTCGAGAACTGTCGCGGACGTGGTGAGGCGTCCGCCCGCCGCGCTGAACTCGGAGAACATTTCGTGGGCCTTTTGTTCGTCAAGCGATTTCACCGCATCCGTCACGATTTCGACTTGTTTCCCCGTCCTGAGCAGCCCGAACGCGGCGTAGCGCACGCAGATTTCCGTAACCACGCCATAAACTACGTAACGCTCCGCGTTGAGCCGTTCCAGCAGCGGAACCAGGTGCGGGCTGCTGAAACAATCCAGCTTCTGCTTTTCGAGAATGAACTGCCTGGCGCTTTCGATCATCGTGCTGGCAGGCTTATGCTGTCCCGTGGTTCCCACCACGCAATGGTGCGGATAGATCTGGAATTCGGGATCGTCCTCCGAGTGCGCGTCCATGGTGGATATAAGCATCGGCGCGCTCCGATTCAACTCGCCCACCAGCGCCACAATGCGCTCGGCGTCCGGTACGTAAAGCGCGCCGGCCGGATAAACAAAATCAATCTGCGTGTCGATGTCGAAGAAGACCGTTTTCATCCTGGACCTTTTCGTACAGCGTCAGCAGCTCATGGCTCTGCTCCACGCGATATTCCTGGCCGATATCGAAGAGGCTGCGGACCGCGGTAGGCAATCGCTTGACGGCCTCGGCGGCGTACTCGCGGGCTGCGCCGGCGGTGGGCAGCGGCTCGATCAATTTGCCGCCCAACATCACGGGCCGAAGCAATGCCTTGGCCTCCGGCTCGCCGCAGCCGCAGCCCAGACATTCCCAGGAGCAGGCGATGACGTCATGGGCCGCGAATCGAAACACTTGCTTCGCTCCGGGCAGAGTATGCTTATCTTCGCTGAATTTCGCGGTGAAGCGCCCGTTCAGCTCCACCAGCTTGTAGACCACGCCCAGATGAGGCGAATCCGCGGAGGTCGCGAGGTCCGTGCCCACTCCGAACGCATCGATGGGCGCGCCGGCGGCGGCGAACTCCAGTATCTTGTATTCGTTCAGATCGCTGGTAGCCATAATCTTCGCGGACTGCAAACCAGCGTCGTCCAAAATGCTGCGAACCTCGCGCGAGAGCTCCACCAGATTGCCGCTGTCCAGCCGCACGCCCCACAACGGCTGGCCGAGCGAAGCAGCCGAGCGCGCGCCTTCCAGCGTGTCATAGGTGTCGATCAAATATGCGGTAGCGTCTCCGAGCAAATCCTGGAGCCGCTGAAAGGCCTCGGTCTCGGTTGCGAAAGACTGCACCCAGGAATGCGCGGCGGTTCCAAACACTGGGATGCCGTAACGGAATCCGGTTTCGGTGTTGCTGGTCCCGATGCAGCCGCCGATATACGAGGCACGTCCGGCCAGAACGCCCGCTTCCGGCGAGTGCGCGCGTCGGGCGCCAAAATCGACTACGGCGCGGCCCCCGGCCACTTCGACGATTCGAGACGCTTTGGTCGCGATCAGCGACTGAAAGCCGATGGTGGCCAGCAGGTAGGTTTCAGCGATCTGCGCTTCCATCAGCGGCGCGCGAACCGTCAGGAACGGTTCATTGGCGAAGATGGGCGTGCCTTCCGCCATGGCGAAAACATCGCCGGTGAAACGGAGTTCGCGCAACGCGTCGAAAAAACCGCCGGAGACGCGCCGGAATTGGGGCAGGCCACGAAGGTAATCGACTTCCTCGTCGGTGAACTTCAAATTAAGAAGATAGTCAACGGCTTGCGCTAGGCCGGCCGCCACAACGTAGTTACGATATCGCGGCAGGCGGCGGAAAAACAGCTCGAAAGTGGCGATTTCGGCGGTCTTGCCAGCCTCGAAGTAACCGGCCGCCATGGTGAGTTGGTAGAGGTCGGTCAGGAGGCCTGTCACTAAGCCTTATTGTATTCAATTAGCGCGTAGGGCCTCGGGCTTCGCTATTTCTTCGCCGGCGGTGGCGCGGGCTTCACGTCGGAGGCCGCTTGCAACAGATCATCAATCGTCTTCGGCTCCAGCCCGTAAAGCGCCGGTTCGTTCTCCCGCTGCGCGACATAGTCCGAACCTTGTTTCGCGAGTAACAGCTTCTCGGTCAACTTACCGCCGTTGGAGACGACAGTAATATCGACGGTGGGCGTGCCAAGCGATCCCGTGTCGATGAACTTACTGGCAGCCAGGTCGCGCAACTTATCGACGAAAGACTGCACGCTGGTGCTGTCCATCTTTTTGCCGTTCGCAAACCAGTCGTCCCCGCCTTTCTGGAAGGCGTATGTTTTGCCGTTGGCGTGCAGTTCGATCTTGGTCGGATCGTTGAAGCCGAAGTTGAACAATTTCTTGTTGCGGAAATCGTCGAGCGATTTATCGACGCCCATGCCTAAGTCGGCAGTCGTCTTGAAAACGCCAGCCACTATGCTGGATTTGGCGTAGTAGTCGTCCTTGTTCTTGCGAATCTCGATTTGCTGTGTGCCGGAAGGATCGGTCAGCTTTACGGTTGCCACCGACATCCCTGATGCGAAAGCGGCGGCGGCTTTCTTTGCGTCGTCGTCGGAAACGGTCAGGTCCATTTTCGCGTCCTTCAGCTTCCGCAGCATCTCGTCCACTTGCAGGCCATCGGCGCGCAGCGGCCTAGGCTTCACGATTTGCCACTGATCTTTGTCGCGGCCGAACTCGATGTCCTGTTTCACCTTGGTATCAGGCCTCTGAGCCATCAGCTCCACGCGGCTAAGCTTATCCTGATCGAATGTCAGCAGGCGCTTGTCGCGCAGATCGTTGAGCGATTTGTCGACACCGGTTTTTACGTAGCTGGCCACCGTATACACGCGCGGATCGCCATCCAGCATGGCGTAGGCGCCGCTGTTGGTCGGCGTATCGTCGCCCAGTTTGAACTTGCTAATCTTGCCGCCCTTACCGGTGACGTCCACTTCCAGGCTCGGTGAATTCAGCCCATAGGCAGACAGATTGGAAGCTTTATCTTCCACCACGCGATCGCCGCTGATATTGGAGGCCGAACTTACTAACTGGCTGGCGGTGTCTTGATCGGCGGGGTATGGCTTGGGCTCCGTGATCTGCCATTTTCCGTTGACTTTCTCCACCACCGTTTCATCGGCGCCCTTCTTCTTGAGCGCTACCTTTGTGATGTCGCCTTCGGTGAGCGCCAGAATTTTGGGTGGTGCGTCCGACGGAGGCTTGGCCGCCTCCGCTGCTTTCTGCTTATTCGAAAAATACAGGCCGGCGCCTAGAGCTGCCAACAGGACTACGGCGACTAATAAACCTCGGAACCGCATCTTAATTTCTACCGCCTTTTCACCCAGACCATCACGCCCAGAACGATTACGAACAGCGGCAACAGGAACTGGCTAAAGGACTGAACCATTCTGAACTGTTGGCGCGTTAGATTGATGCGCCGATCTTCAGGCGCTACGGGACGGATGGAAATGAGATCCTCATCCGAAGACAGCCAGTTGATCATATTCAACAATAGATTGCGATTGCCGCTGAAACCGAGCGCCTGGTTGGAGGCCCAACCCGAATTGCCCACCACCACGAAACGCCCCGATTGACCGGGCTTGGCGCCCATATAAGTGCCCGCCACGGCCAGCGTGAACGGCCCGTGTTTATCTTTGGCCGGATTGATGCGAATCTCCGACGACGCCAGATCGGAAGTTGCGTAGCTCTCCGCCGACGTCGAGAAAAGTTTGGTGATTGTGGTCTTATCGGTGTTCTTTGTTTCGAGCGAGCGCGATAACGGGAAAGCCGTCGAAATGTTGGTGAGATCATTCACAATGGGGTGCGAGTCATATTGCAGAATCACCGGCGCTTCCGGTCCGCCGCCCAGTAACTGCGATGCGGCGCTCTCGTCCAGCAGCAAATCTTTATCGGCGGTAACGCCCCAACTGGCCAGCAGATCCGTCAGGGCAGTGTTATCGCTGATCTGCTTGCGTCCCAGCCGCAGCGGAGGATCCAGCATGAAGAGCGCGCGTCCGCCGCCTTCGACATACTTTTTAATGGCGTCCACTTCCGGCTGGATGTAATCGCCGGTTGGGCCGGCCACCACTATCGCCGTGCAATCGGCGGGCACCTCTGCCTTCTCCTGCAAATTGATGCTTTGAACTTTATAGTTGTCTCGTTGCACGATGCTTTGAAAGCCCGAGAAACCGTCGCTTTGCGAAGAATCGTCCAGCCGATGCTCGCCGTGGCCGGAGATCACGCAGACTTCCCGCTCGCCGCCTTTCAGCGCGCGGATCAGTGCGCCTGTGACGCCTTCTTCATCGAATGTCTTGGCATCTTCGCGCCTCGGGCCGACGCTAATCACCGCTTCACCTTCTCGAGTTACGTTTTGCGCGCGGGCCAACGTCGGATTTTTCAATAAATCGACATACTGGATGTGTACCTTCGGCGAAAGATTCTGGTAACGGTCCAGAAGATCCTTGGCGGCTTGCATTCCATTAGCGCGGTCGAAGTAACTGATGGTTACGTCCTGCTTCAGGTCGCCCACCACCTTCTTGGTTTGATCAGACAAGGTGAAGCGCTTATTCGCGGTTGCATCATATGACTTGTTGTAGCGGTTGGCGAGGAAATTCGCCACCACTAAAACCGCCACAATCACGAGGATGTAAATCGTCGCGTACGCGGCGTACTTAGTTTGTCTGGCTTGCATCCATCCATTACTGCTCACTTAACACCTCCACCGGGCCGTTATTCACTTACGACCTCCACCGCAGCGATTCCAGGGACCGAGAAGTTAAGAACAGCCCCAGGAAAATCAGAGAAATATAATAGACCGCGTCCTTGGTATCCAGAACCCCTTTCGAAAACGAATCGAAGTGCGTAATGACGGACATATACGCCAGAACTTTCGCCCAGCTCGCGGTGTCGGAACCGGAGGGCCATTCCAGGACCCACAGCAGCAGACAAACGCCGAATGTTGCGGCGCCGGCGATGATTTGATTCTTGGTCAGCGTGGAAATGAACGTTCCCACCGCCAACAGTCCGCCCGCTTGCAACAACAGCCCCAGGTATCCGATGGCAAGCGGCTTCCAATCGGGGTTGCCGTAACGAAACAGGAACGCGAAATTCACGGCGCTGAACAGCAGCAGCACTCCATACAGGAATACCGCCGACAGCCATTTCCCGATAATCACTTCGATGTCGCGAATCGGAGAAGTAGCCAGCAGCTCGATAGTGCCCATGCGCTTCTCTTCCGCAAACAACCGCATGGTGATCATGGGAATGAAAAACAGGCCGACCACGCTAATGTTGGACAAAAGCGGCCGAATCACGTATTCATTCACGCTCATGGGCATGGGCTGGCCGCTCATCTGGGATTGCAGGCTGGCGGCGTTGAAATATTGCACGGCGTTCCAAAAGAAAAAGCCGAAAATGATGGCGAACATCGTCAGCAGCAGATAAGCTACCGGCGAAACGAAATAACTGTTGATTTCTTTCCGGCAAATTACCCAGATATTCCTCATTGGATCTCTCCTTGCGCCACCGTCTCGGCGCGGACGGGTTCTTCGATCTTCTCTCCGCCGGTCAATTGCAGGAAGACATCTTCCAGGCTCATCGCGGAGGGGCGAAGTTCGTTCAGGTTCCAACCGGACTCTACGATGGCCCGTGCCAGATCTCCGCGAATGAAGCGATCCTTCAAACTCTCCACTTCAAACACCGATCGGTTGTCGCGGGAATCCTTAAGCAGAACGCGGCTCACGCCATTGACGGTTTCCAGGCGATGCTGGATGGTCTGCGAGTCGATGGCGCCGCTGCGTCCTTCCACCTCCAGCATTACCGATTCAGCGCCGCGCGCCCGGGCCTGCAGGTTATGCACCGAATCCGTCGCCACCAGCTTGCCCTTATCGATGATGAGCACCTGCTCGCAAGTTTGCTCCACTTCAGGCAGTATGTGCGTGCTCAGGATAATAGTGTGATCGCCGGCCAGGCTGCGGATCAGATCGCGTGTTTCGATGATTTGCTTAGGGTCGAGGCCCGCCGTGGGTTCGTCCAGAATGAGAACCTCGGGGTTGTGGATGATGGCCTGAGCCAGCCCCACGCGCTGCCGATAACCCTTGGATAGTTTACCGATGAGTTTGGCCCGCACATCGGCCACCGCGCAGCGTTCGGCCACTTCGGTGACACGCTTGGCCAGGCTCGCGCCGGACATGCCTTTCAGCCTTCCGACAAATGTGAGGTACTCTTGCACCTCCATTTCCTGATACACGGGCGGAGTTTCCGGTAGATAGCCGATCCTTTTTTTCACTTCCATCGGCTGCTCCAGCACATCGAAGCCGGCCACCGTCGCGGTCCCTTCAGAGGGCGGAAGGAAACATGTCAAAATGCGCATGGTTGTGGTCTTGCCGGCCCCATTCGGTCCCAGAAAGCCCACAATCTGCCCCTTCTTCACTTCAAACGAAATATGATCCACCGCAAGCGTGCGGGCGTATCGCTTCGTGAGGCCTTGAACTGTAATCATAGTTAGACTCGGAGGAACTGCGATGACTGGCCGGAAGCGCCTCCCAGGAGGCCTGCTCCGATCAGGCTGCTGCAATCACATGATAAAAATCGCTGGGGGCGAATGTCAATTTGGATAACGGCTTCAGGTTCTCTCGATTTGTTAGACGTTGCCACCATCATTCCGTCAGGGCAAAACCCATAATTTGCATGCCTGCGTCGACATAAATAATGTTACCGGTTACGCCGCGGCCCAGATCGCTGGCCAGAAAAACAGCCGTATCAGCCACTTCCGCGGGGTCCGTATTGCGGCCGAGCGGCGCCACCTTCGCGCCCCCCTCTAGCATTTTAGAAAAGTCCCGAATACCGCGCGCGGACGTAGTTTTGACGGCGCCCGCCGAGATTGCGTTCACGCGAATGTTAACCGCTCCTAAGTCGGCCGCCAGATACCGGACGGAAGCTTCGAGCGACGCTTTGGCGACACCCATAACGTTGTAATTCGCGACTACACGCGTGGATCCCAGGTAAGTCAGCGTCATAATAGAGCCGCCGCCCTGCTGGGGCTGCGCCATTAAGGGTGCGGTGGCGCGCGCTACCGCTACCAGCGAGTAAGCACTCACGTCCTGAGCGAGCGCGAATCCGGCCCGCGATGTCTCCACAAATGGGCGGCTTAGGTCCTCGCGGTTGGCGAACGCAATACTGTGAACCACGGCGTTGAGCACGGTACCTTGGCCCTTTAGCTTACTCGCTAAGGCGTCCACTTGGGCGTCCTGGGTTACATCGCAAGCCAGAACTTGCTGCGCCCCCAGATCGGCGGCCAGTTCCTCAACGGTCTGTTTTTGCCGATCGCCCTGGTAAGTCAGAATAACGTGGGCGCCTTCGCGAATAAAGGCTTGGGCGATTGCGTGGGCGATGCTCCACCGGTTCGCCACTCCCAGGATCAGGGCAACCTTGCCCTCCAGCAATTGGGACATGAAACTAACTATTGTAACGCGGGTGCTTTAATTCGCCGACATCGCCGCATCAGTCCCGGCCCACAGATTCATCGTATTGAGTTCATCCCGTCCGCAGGCCTTCAGATAGCAAAACAACTGCGTCCGGTAAGCCGCGTGGCCGCCCAGCACCAGGTTGACGATCAAATAGCCGCGGCTCGATTTATTGCCGAACATATCCACTTCGGCGCGAAAATCGGAATCCGTCCACGCGCCTAACAGGGTTGCGTATTCGGCCGACTGCTTTTGAATCGCCGAGACAGCCTGCTCGAACGTCATGGTCTTCGCCGCCGCTTCCCGAGGAGCCCAGATGGCGCCCATCGTGGCTCTGTCGAAGATTCCTGTCTGGATTACGGCAACCTGCGTAGGACCCATGATCGCCATGTACTGGAGCAGTTCAATCGTGCTGCGCTGCTTCGGACTCGGGCGGTAATCGAGTTTCGACTTATCCACCTTCCCAGCCAAGTGAACCAGGATGCGAACCTCGTTCTGTAAAGATGCAATCAGCTCGTCTTTTGTAAGGACCATCCCTGCAAGGTATCACACTGGCCGTGCGGCGATTCACTGATCTTCTCGCACCCTGACGATCTGGAACAGGTTGCTATAGTCGTCGGTCCACGGGCGCAGGTTCCCCCGGATGCGCGCGGGTTGGACGCTGGATGATTTGAACGCCGGGTCGCGGAACATAGCGGCATCGTTCGATACCAGCACCCAGTCGCTGTTGGAGAAATAGTCTGCCTCTTCGTCCTCATCGTCGACATCGAAGGCGGCCTTGCCCAAGTCGCGCGCGTTGCGCGATACCACGGGCACCAGGTCGAGATAGCGATTGGAAACATGCACCGCAAGAATCCCGGTTGTTTTCAGGTGCCGGAAGTAAAGTGCGAAGGCCTCGCGCGTGAGCAGGTGAACGGGAATGGCGTCGCTGCTGAAGGCGTCGATGGCCATCAAATCGAATTGCTGGCTGGGCTGCGCTTCCAGCGTCAGGCGCGCGTCGCCCAGCAGGACTTCATGCTCGGCTTTGCAGTCGCGGAGAAAAGTGAACCAGGTGTTCGCGACGGAAAGCGCCAGCGGATTGATCTCGTAAAAACGGAACACGTCACCGGCGCGGCAGAAGCTGGCGGTGACGCCGGCGCCCAGTCCGATAACGGCCACCCGAACTGGACCATGCTTCTGTAAGTAGCCCATGGCGCGTCCCATCCCCGAGAACGGGCCGTAGTAACTGGTTGGTTCGTCGCGGTGGGCGGCATCCAGTAACTGGGTACCGTGATTGATGGTCCCATGGATCAACCTGCGGACCGCCGTGTTTTCTCCGTCCCCGGGGATGTCGCGAACCCGCAGGACGCCGTAGAAGTTGCGCACCGAAAGGCGGAAAATTTTATCGCTGAGATGTTTTTCGTAACCCAGATGGACGGCCAGAGCAACTGTGAACGCAATCATCGCGATCGCGACCGCAGTGACCGGAATCCTGCCCGTCCATTTTCCGCGCGAGATCCACAGCACCATCGAGGCCAGCGCGCTGCAGGCCACCATCGCCAGCGGTAGCTCGAAGTAAGTGTGGAAAACGCGCGGCGCGATGATAGCCACAAACACGCCGCCTAGCGTCCCGCCCAGCGAGATCATCATATAGAAGGTGGTGAGGTGACGGGGGTCGGGCTTCAGGCGCGCCAGTTCGCCGTGACACACCATGCAGCAGATGAAGAGTGCGGCGACGAACGTGGGAATGGCCCACGTGATGTCGGGATTGCCTTCGTTGGCGTAAATCGCATACGCCGCGCCATCCAGCGCGATGACAAGTAAAGGTAGGAAAACCCCGCGATTGTAGACCTTGTCGCGTTCGAAGCACAGAATAAAGCTGAGCAGATAGACAGCCAGCGGAAGCACCCAGAGAAATGGAATCGGCGCAACATTCTGGCTGAGATGGTTGCTGATCGCGAGTAGCAGTGTGGAAGCGCAGGCCGCCAGCAGGGTCCATAGGATGCGGACCGTCCAACTGGGAGGCGCTTCGGCAGTAGTCTCCGGGGCCTCGCGCGATTGTTGTGGAGCCGCGCGCAGCATCTTCCACGCCACGGCCGCGCAGATCAACACGAACACCACGTAGATGCCAGACCATCCGTAGGCCTGCCCGTGATTGGTGAATATCGGCTCGACGAAAACTGGATAGCTGAGCAGAGCCAGTAGCGAACCGAAGTTCGATAGCGCGAACAAGCGATAGGGAACCGCGCCAGGTTTGGCCGCCACGTACCAGGCTTGCAACAGCGGGCTGGTGGTGGAGAGCAGTAAGTAAGGAAGGCCGATGGCTGCCGTGAGCAACAGCAAAATACGCAGCGATGGATCGCCGGCCTGCGACGGCTTCCAGCTTGGGGATGGCAGGATAGGCAACAGCGCCAGGCTAAACGCCATGAGGGCCATGTGCAAAATCGCCTGATACCTCGGCTGAAGAGACCGGGTGGAACGATGCGCGTACAGGTAGCCTGCCAGTAAGGCCGCTTGAAAAAACAGCAGACAGGTGCTCCACACCGCGGCCGATCCGCCGAACCACGGCAGGATGATTTTGCCGATCATCGGTTGCACCGCGAAGAGCAAAAATGCGCTCAGGAAAATTGTGCAAGCATAAGCCAGCATCGGAAGGTAAGGAGCAATCATCGCACAGATGTGCCTTTGTGGCGCATGCACTCCTGCGTGCCGCGTTCACAGTCGTGTGAACGCTATGCTAGACTTTAGCCGTTTGCGCCTTGCCCCCGTCGACTACCTGATCCTGTCGCTGTACTTCATCTTCGTCCTCTCGATCGGCTGGATCGTAAAACGGAAAGTAGCAACCAGCGCTGATTTCCTAACCTCCGGACGCTCGGTCCCGGTTTGGATTACCAGCCTGGCGTTCATTGCCGCGAATCTTGGCGCGCAGGAAGTCATTGGCATGTGCGCTTCCGGCGCCAAGTACGGCATCATGACCGCGCATTTCTATTGGATCGGCGCTGTGCCTGCCATGCTGTTCGTCGGCGTTTTCATGATGCCGTTCTATTATGGAAGCCGCGCGCGCAGCGTGCCCGAGTATTTGAAGCTGCGTTTCGATGAGAAGACGCGGGCTCTAAACGCCGTGACTTTCGCCGTAATGACGGTTTTTTCGTCCGGCATTTCGATGTACGCGCTGGGGCTGTTGTTTGAATTAGTGCTGCACTGGAGCTTCACCGCTTCCGTGTTGCTGTCGGCGGCCATCGTGTTGGTTTATACCTTTCTAGGCGGCCTTACCAGCGCGATTTACAACGAAGTCCTGCAATTCTTCCTGATCGTGCTGGGCTTCGCTCCACTGGCGATCTTCGTAGTGATCAAGACGGGAGGCTGGAGCGGGATGGCTGCCCGGCTTCCCCAGGTGATGACGCATACCTGGCGCTATGCGGCGAACGCATCCCAAAATCCGATGGGAGTGGAAGTGTTCGGTCTGGTGGCTGGGTTGGGTTTCGTGCTGTCCTTCGGTTATTGGTGTACGGATTTTCTGGTGGTGCAGCGGGCCATGGCGGCGGACTCTATGTCAGCCGCGCGTCGCACCCCATTAATCGCGGCATTTCCGAAAATGGTGATGCCATTTATCGTGATTGTTCCCGGTATCGCGGCCGTGGCGCTTTCGCATATGGCCCTGGGTTATTCGATTCCCCTCAAGCCGGACGGCGGCCCGGACTACGATCAGACGCTAACAACATTGATGGCCCAGTTTTATCCGTCGGGCATGCTAGGCCTGGGGCTGACCGCGCTGATGGCTTCCTTTATGTCTGGAATGGCCGGCAATGTGACGGCATTCAACACCGTTTGGACCTACGATATTTATCAAGGTCACATCCGCAAGCAGGCTCCCGATTCGCACTACCTGTGGGTGGGCCGCGTCACTACCGTTGTAGGAGTCACGCTGTCCATAGGAACTGCCTACCTGGCGAGTCACTTCAACAACATCATGGACTTCCTGCAACTGGTGTTCGGCTTCGTCAATGCGCCGCTGTTTGCAACGTTTCTCTTGGGAATGTTCTGGAAGCGGGCTACCGGTCACGGCGCATTTGCTGGATTGTTGGCGGGTACGGCAGCCGCGGCAGCCACGCATGGTTTGACCTTGGCCGAAGGCAAAGGTGGTTGGCTGGGCACCGTCCTGCACACCTTCCCCTCCACCATGGCGCAGAATTTTTGGATCGCCATCTTCGCCTGGTCCACTTGTTTCCTGGTTACATTGCTGGTGAGTTTGATGTCGCCGCCCAAGGCTCAGACCGAGCTTCTCAACCTGGTCTACGGGCTCACCCAGATCCCGCACGAGCAAGTCCCGTGGTACAAGCGCCCGGGCCCTTTGGCCGTGATCGTCATCGCGGCACTAGTGTTGCTGAATCTGCTCTTCTGGTGACATATGGGTGACCTCCGAATAGCAATCGGAAGTTTCTTCGCGCTGGTGGGCGCCATCTTGTGCGTCGCCGGTCTGGCGGCGAATTATCAAGCCCCGCTCCAATCCATGAACGTCAATCTCTATTGCGGGATTTCGATGCTGATCTTCGGAGCTGTCATGCTGTGGCTGGCGCGCCGCAAAGCGCGATCGTAGAACAGAATCGGTTTCATCCGTTTCGCGAACTCTGCCTCAGCGAATTGGGTCGCGTAAGCTTGCAATGCGTCCGGGTCGACATCGAGTTCGCGTTCATCCCATTGCTCGATCGCCTGGAGCAGGCCGTTTGGCTCATCGTACAACAGCCCCCCGAATTCGGGCACGATTTCGAGCGCGCCGCCTCGCGCCAGACCAATCACGGGCTTCCCGCTAGCGAGCGCCTCCACCATCGTTATGCCAAAATCCTCCTCGCCCGGCATCACAAACGCGCGGCAGCGCGCATACAGTTCGCGCAACTCCTCATCCGGGACGCGCCCGCAGAATTCGATATTCGGCGCGGCCGCACGCTTCAGCGCTTTGTACTCGGGTCCCTCGCCAACCACGCGCAGCTTGCGCCCATTCACGCTAAAGGCGCGCACCGCGGCGTCCACGCGCTTGTAAGGCACCAGTTCGGAAACCATCAGATAATAGTTCTCGTCCGGTCTCCAATAAAATGATTCGATGCTCACTGGAGGCTGCACCACCTGCGATTCACGTCGGTAGGTCTTCCAAATGCGCCGCCGCACGTTTTCGCTGTTAGCAACAAACTCGTCCACCCGTGCCGCTGAAGCAAAATCCCACAACCGCAGATAGTTCCCGAGCGGCGTCATAAGAGCGCGCTTTGAGCGGCTGCGGGTCCACTCATTGCGATATGTCGGATACAAGTCCCACAGATATCGCATGGGGGTGTGACAATAACAGACGTGCCGGGCATCCGACGCCGCGATCACGCCTTTGGCCGGACCCGACTCGCTACTGACGATCAAATCGTAATCCCGCAGATCAAAGCTCTCGAGCGCCATCGGCATCAGGGGCAATAGCGATCGATAGCTTCGGCGCAGTGGCTGCAGAAACGATGCTTGCACTCGATGCCGGCGAATTGTTTCCGATACCCGCTCCGGATCGTAGAACAGGGTGAAAATGTCGGCTTCGGGCAGCAAGCGGCACAGCGCCTCCACCACTTTTTCGCCGCCGCGCATATTCAGCAGCCAGTAATGGACAATTGCGGTACGCATTCTTAGAGCTCGGCACCTTGATTATGCGGCGCAGAAACACAGCCCTTGTTTCTGGTTTGTACCTTTCTTGTAAAATCTGGGATTTTCGCTGTTTTACCTCTTGGCATCCGCTTTCTTCATCGCTACTCTGACAACGAAGCGAGCGGCATGCCCCAACTGTCACCCATGGAAAAAGTGATTCCCGATCCTGTTTTTTCGGCGTTCGAACTGCCTTTGTGCCGTGTGTTCTATCCATACGGATTTCCTCTTGAGCTGGAAACCAACTCAACCGACGTGATCGCCGCGGCCGCCGAAGGCTGGGGAGCTTTCGAGCAAGCATTTGAGGAGCCGCCGGTGCGGTTTTCTCTGGGGGTATTGGAAGGCGGCGCCGAGGCCCTCCCACTTGAGTCCGTGGTGCGAGCGCGCGAGCACATGATGTCGATCGTCGCGGATTCTCAGAACTTCGTAGTATGCGACTTCCAGCGCGGGTTTGCTTTTGGTTGGGTTACTCAGAACACGGTGGCGGATCATCCGCTACTGCGCTATCGCTTCCTGGTCTCGGGCGGCGGCACACTCGTAGAGCAACGGGCTTTCGCATCGCTGCATGGCGCTTTGGTGGCACGAAATGGGACTGGCGTGATGCTGGCGGGCGATTCTTTCGCGGGGAAGAGCACGCTGTCATATGCTTGCGCGCGGGCGGGCTGGACATACGTGAGTGACGATGCCGTAGTGCTGCCGCGCGGCCGGGATGACCGTTATGCCATCGGAGATCCGCACAGTATCCGGTTTCGGCCCGACGCGCCTGCCCTGTTTCCCGAACTGGCCGATCGATTGGTGACAATTCGGCCGAATGGCAAAGTCGCCATCGAGCTTCTTACGCGCGATTTGGAGCTGAACACTGCGCCCGGCTGTCATGTCGACCACATCGTGTACTTGAATCGCAGTGAGGCGGTTCCGGCCGGTCTTCGCCGGTTATCGAAGGAACGGGTTCTGGAGGGATGGGCAGCCTACAGGTCTTTTGGAACGAAGGAAACGCGTGCAGCACAGCGCCGCTGTCACGAACGTATGCTGGGCGCACAACTTTGGCAAATGCCGTACTCCGACCTCGACGACGCGATCGCGCGGCTGGAGCGCCTGGTCGATTCAGGGGCCTGATCTACCATGCCTCGATTTTTCCAATTCCCGGTATTCCTTATTTTCCTCGGATTCCTCGCTTGCGGAATTCCCTCTTTCTCCCAGGTTTCCTCCGGCAGCTTACTGGGCGATGCCCGCGACGAGAAGGCCGCGTCAGTGGAAGCGGTTCTCATCGTGGCTCGAAACAACGACACCGGCTTTACGCGATCCGCTTCCACCAACGCATTTGGCAGCTATCGCATCGACGATCTTCTTCCCGGGGCGTACACGGTTACCGCGCAACACGACGGTTTTCAGGCAGTAACCGTGTCGCCCGTTTTTGTGGAAGTGAATCAGAAGGTCCGTCTGGACGTTGAGCTGAAGGTTGGCTCGGTGCATGACACGGCCACCGTGATCGCTCACGCGTCTCCGCTTCAGACGGATGAAGCCTCGGAAGGCTATACCCTCGGTTCCAATTTCTTCGAGGAGCTGCCTTTGTTGGGCCGCAACATTGTCGACCTGGTCACGCTTGGGCCGGGCGCGATCCCGCGGCAGCTGGCCGGATTCACGCATGATCAGATCAACGACCTGCAAGGAAATCGGGGAGCAGTGTCGTTCAACGCGCCGGTGAACGGCGCGCGATCCACTGAGAACAGCTACATCCTGGATGGCGCCGATAATACCGACCGCAACACATTCTCCATCTCCGTTATGCCGCTGATGGAGTCGGTGGCCGAGTTCCGGATTCAGAGCTCGCTCGCTCCGGCCGAGTTCGCGCAGTCGGGCGGCGGAGTGATCGACGTAGTCACCAAGCCTGGCAGCCAGACGTTTCACGGCAACCTCTTCGAGTTCTTTCGTAACGAAGCCACCGATGCCACCGGTTTCTTTGCGGTGCCCGGCCTGCCCCAAGCGATCTTCCGCCAAAACCAATTTGGCGCGACTTTGAGTGGACCGATTGCGAAGGAGACCTACTTCTTTGTCTCCTACGAAGGGCTGCGCTCACTCTCGTCCAGTTCAACCCAGCATCTGGTCCCCAACGCGGCCGTTCGTGGCGGCGATTTCAGCGGCGGCGCCCTGATTTACAATCCCCTGACCCTGAACGGGAATGGCGTGCGCGCCCCGTTTCCTAACAACGTCATCCCTTCCAGTCTTATCGATCCCACAGTTGCGAAGTATCTCGCGCTCTATGAGCCTCTGCCCAACGCTCCGCTGTCGAACGGCTTCGACTACGTCGATTCGACGCCCAATCGCGACAACAGCGACAATGGCTCTGTGCGCGTCGATCGCGCGTGGGGCGAACGAAGCCGCCTGTTCGCGCGCTATACGATTAACGACGAACGCTCGCTCCTCGCTGGATCTTTTCCAGCTCTTCCCACGGCTGAAAATCTACGGGCGCAGCAACTGGCATTTGGACACACGTTCGCGGGAGCGTCGTGGGTGAATGAAACACACTTCTCGTTCACCCGGCTCCGTGTCTTCGACCTGCCCACCAATGCGTTCGGTTCCAACGTGCTTGCAAACCTCGGCATCACCGGGCTGGCGAGCGATCCGTTTTCATTTGGTTTGCCGGCCCTCACCGTCACCGACTATGAAACCGTGCAGGACTCCGACAACCTTCCCCAAGTCCAGCGTGACAATACCTGGAATTTCGGCAGCAGTATCTCGCGCACTGTGGGGCGGCACGCCTGGAAGGCCGGTCTTCAGTTTACGCATTTCACCATGGCGTACCTGCAGAGCCTTTTCGTGCGCGGTAACTTCATCTTCAACGGAACCTACACCTCCGATCCGAACAATCCCAACACGACAGGCGACGCTTTCGCCGACTTTCTGCTGGGTTATCCGGCCCAGACACAACGCAGCGTCGGCAATGCGCAGGCGTACTTGCGGCAGAATAATCACGCGGCATATGTTCAAGACGACTGGCGAATCACGCCGCGCATCAGTATCTCGGCTGGAATACGCTACGAGTACATGGCGCCCCTCAGCGAGGATCGCGGAAATCTGCTGAATCTGAATTACGCAACGCTTCCAGGCCCGCCCGCTTTGCAACAAGTAAGTACCGTCACCGATCCCGAACGTCTGAACTTCGCTCCGCGCCTGGGCCTCGCCGTCCGGCTTCCGCACTGGTTCTCGCGCTCGCGTGATACCGTCTTTCGTGCCGGCTATGGAATTTACTACTCGCCATCGCTCGCGATTGAAGCTTACGACTTAGTGCGCAATGGAGTGAATAATCAGAATAACGAGCCGGGAGGCCTGCTGCCCGTGCTGACAATCCAGAACGGGTTTCCGCAAACCAGTTCCACTGGCTTCCCGAGTTACTACGGCGTCGACCAGCACGCCCCCACCACTTACGCGCAACAGTGGTCCGCCAGTATCCAGCATGAGTTGCCTGCCAGCGTGTTGTTGGAGATTGCTTACGTGGGCACTAAGGGAACAGACCTTTCCCTCTTTCGCCGCTTCAACACTCCCGCGCAGGTTGAAATAGGAGCCGACTTACCCCCGAGGCCGGGTGACTTACAATCGTTCCGGACTTTCCCGCAACTGGGCACCATTTTTCAGATCCAGCATAGCGGTAACTCGATCTACAATTCTCTGCAGATCAAATCCGAGAAGCGCGCCACCAAACGGCTCTCTTTTCTTGCGAGCTTTGTATGGGCCAAGTCGATCGACGATGCGGACTCGCCCATTCCCGGAAGCTTCGAGGGTTTTGGCGCGCAGGATGAGCGCAATTTGAGACTGGAGCGTGGCCTGTCGTTCTTCGACGTGCGCTACCGCTTGAGCGCCGGCTACGTCTATTCACTTCCTTCTGCGCCGGTTTGGAAACCTATCCTCAATAACTGGCAGTTGAGTGGAAACCTGACACTCCAAAGCGGGACGCCGGTAAACCCCGTCTATTATGCGACCGATTTTGCGAATTCGGGCACGCCCAACCGGCCCAACATTGTGCCTGGGCAATCCATCAGTTTGCCCGCCAGCCAGCGCACGCCGAATCATCTGTTTAACACCGCCGCGTTCTCCGATCCGGCGCCGTTCACCTTCGGCGACGCCGGCCGCGACATCATCATCGGGCCCGGAAATGAGGTTGTGGACTTCGCGCTGCATCGCCGTTTCATCGTGACGGAGGGTAAATCCGTGGAGTTCCGCTGGGAAGCATTTAACGCGCTCAATCATCCCAACCTCGGCATTCCCGGCCCGTACCCCGATTTCGGCCCATTCTTCGGCAAGGCATTTTCCGTGGGCGACCCCCGGCGCATGCAGTTTGCCTTGAGATTTGATTTCTGACGCCGGCGTACCCACGAATCCCTTCTCATGCCGCCGCCGTGTTGTCTGCGCTGCGACTGGATTCGCCGGATCGAAACGCCTTGGACGGGCTCCAGGAAGACGGGTGGCAGCGGGCTCTGGACTTTTGTGGGCGAACACAATTGATGCTGGCGCTCGGCGTGGAATGCCGCGATCGGCTGCCCGATATAGTGCGACGCGCCGTTGATCGCCATCTTTCCAACAACGCCGAGCGATGGGAGCGCACGCAAGCCACGTATCGCGAGCTGGCTTCGGCCTTCGATTCCGAAGGGCTCGATCACGCGGTGCTCAAAGGCTTCAGCCATTGCCCCCTGTTCGTTCGCGATCCACGCCACCGCGCGCAGGGCGATCTCGATCTTCTATTTCCGAGCGATCAAGTACGGCGCGCGCAGGATGCTGCCGCGCTATTGGGCTATGAACCGATCAGAGAAAGTGATGAGCACCCTACCGATCACTTGCCTACGCTGAACCGAAAGACGGGCTGGGTTTGGCGAGGCGTACGGTACGATCCCCAGATGCCCCTGTCACTCGAGTTGCACTTCCGGCTCTGGAATCAGCGCACGGAACGCTTGGCGCCGAAGGGGCTGGATTGTTTTTGGGAGCGCCGCCAGAGCAGGGAACTGGAGGGACTGCGATTCACTAGTCTTCATTCGGCCGATGAGATTGCATACTCGGCCTTGCATTCGCTGCGGCATCTGCTGCGCGGCGACGTGCCGGTCTTTCACATCTACGAACTGGCTCGGGTGCTGCAGGGCCACGCGGATGACACCGATTTCTGGGATGTCTGGTTCGAACTGCACGATCCTTCCGTTCGAATGCTGGAGGGGATTTGTTTCTCTCTCGCCGAAAGCTGGTTCGCGTGCCGGCTGCCCGAGCTCGTGCGCGAAGAGACGGAGCGGCTACCGGCGGACGTAAAGCGCTGGCTCGCCACCTACTCCTGGTCGCCGATCGCTGGACTGTTTCGACCCAACAAGGACGAGCTGTGGCTGCACTGGTCTCTCCTCCAGTCGGGGCGCGACCGCGCGGCGATGTTGCGCCGCAGGCTGTTGCCCGAAAGATTGCCCGGCCCTTTCAGCGCGACGAACGTTCCAGAAAGTCAGATCACGTGGCGAATGCGCGCGCACCATCGCGCTACTTATCTCAAGTATCTTGTAGCACGCCTTTCGCATCACGTACGCGCGCTCCCGCCTACGTTATGGACCGCGGGGCGATGGTTCGGCGCCGGGCTCGAACTCGGACCTGAATACTGGCGCTTCCTGGCTTCCGAAGCCTTCTTCGACTTCGGAATGTTCGTCTTCTTCTTCCTCTACAACCTCTATCTGCTGAAGCTCGGCTTTCGCGAGAACTTCCTGGGACTGATGTCCGGTCTCATGACCGCAGCCAATATCGCCGGTTCCATCCTGTCCGTGTTTGCGATCCAGCGGTTCGGCATGCGAAGGACGCTCATGGTGTCGTTCACGCTGGTGGCCGGGCTGTCGGCGTTACGGGCGGTTACCACTTCCGGGCCGGCGTTGCTGGTGTTGGCTTTCCTCGGGGGACTTGCCGTGTCGGTGTGGCCGGTGGCGCTGGCTCCGGCGATCGCTTCCGTGACAACCGAGAGAAGCCGCCCTCGTGCGTTCAGTTTCATCTGCGCCTCCGGAATCTCGATCGGAATCGCTGGCAGCCTGGCAGCCGCGCGACTGCCTGGATGGCTCCTGCGGCTGCACTGGGCCTCTTCCGACATCGCGTCTTATCGGAGTTCCCTGCTGGTTGGGTGCGCCATCGTGCTGCTCTCGCTCTGGCCTCTCGCCCGCTTGCGGCTAAGCGCCACCCCTGTTCTCGTCGAGCGCAAGCTGGTTCGCCCCAGCCCTTTCGTTCTACGTTTTCTGATTGCGATATTTGTTTGGAACCTGGGAACGGGCGTATTCAATCCATTTACCAGCGTCTTTTTCGCACGCATGCGGATGCCGGTGGAGCATATCGGCTACGTGTTCTCGTCATCCCAGTTGGCGCAGGTTGTCGCCATCCTCTGCGCTCCGTTTATCTTCCGAAAATTCGGCACTATCCGCGCAATCTGGGGAATGGAAATGGCCACAGCGCTCGGATTAGTTGCATTGGCAGCTGCCGGCGGTCCCCTGTTGGCGGCAGCGGCGTACACCAGCTACATGGCGTTTCAGTACATGAGCGAGCCTGGAATGTTCACCCTGTTGATGGATAGCGTCACGGTGGGCGAACGCAATGGAGCTTCGGCGCTCAACTTTCTGGTGTCCTTCGCCGGCCAAGCCATCGCCGCATCCGCGGCCGGGTGGATGCTGGCCCGCTTTGGCTATCCGCCGGTACTGGCCGCTGGCGCCTCTATCTGCATTGCAGCGGCGTTTCTGCTTCGCGCTCTTCGGCGAACGTCTCAAGTAACTCCGTGATGCGTCTCTGATAGGCTCCTGGCGTGTAGAATTGCGCCCAAGCTTGGCGTGCGTTCCGAGCGATTTCCCGCACTTTGTCCACATTGGTTGCCATGACATCGCGAATGCGCCCGGCTAGCGCCTCGGCCGTGAACTGACGCGCTAGGAATCCGGTCACCCCATCCATCACCGCTTCGGGAATGCCGCCGGCCGGAAATGCGACCACTGGAACCCCTGCGGAAAAGGCTTCCAACACGATGCGTGCCATGCCTTCCTGATGGGATGGCACTACCAACAGATCCAACTCATTTAGTATGTGTCCAACATCGCGCTGCCATTCGACAAACTCTACCGGAAGTCCACGCGCCCGCTGGCGCACAGCGTCGAAGTAGCCACTGGAGCTGTCAAACAGGGGCGCGCCGCAAATCACAAAACGCGCCAGGGGGAACTCATCAGTTAAGACGGCCGCAGCTTTCACGAACTCCATCTGTCCCTTCTCGGGAGCGATGCGGCCGACGGTTCCAATCCTCCAGGGAACATCGAAAACACGCTCCCGATAGCCAGCGTCGCGAACGCCGTTCGGAACTATATGCTGCTTGCGTTCGAGCGCCTCTAAGACGGACTTGCCGCAGCCGGCGACGGTTGCTGCACTGCGGCGTAGAGACCAGCGGGCGGCTTTCAAGGCCGATCCGCGCAAATGGTTGTGGGCGTGAAACAGGATGGGAATTCTTCGTTTTGTAGCTAGTGCGGCTGCGGGCAATAATCGTGGGCCATTTACGTAGACCAGATCGATGTTCGCACCCGCAATCGATCCGGCGATCAGGCGCACCTGCCGCGGCAAATCCAGGGTGAATCGCAGCGAATCCGTGGCGCTCTTGTGTCCTGAGGCATAAGGACCGCACGGGATTTCGCCCACCGGAACACGTCGTGACTCAAGCGCTTCCACCAGCGGCCCTCGGCCGGGGACCAGTACCCGCGGCTCCCAGCCGGCCAGTTGCACCGCGTCCACCGTATCGAGAAGCGCATGCTGCGCGCCGCCCAATTCGCTGAACTGCTCGAGAAACAAGATCCTCATGCGCGGTTCCGCGCGGCCAGCGCGAGCACGAAAAAGTACACCGGTAAAACTCGCCAATAGGTCAGCAGATCCGCCGACAGCATTTGCACGCTTTGTCCGGCCCAGAAGCAAAACATCCACGCGCCGGTGAATGAGCGAATGGAATCAGACGACCGTGCCGCCCGGTACGCGCACGTAAGAATCGCGACGTTGACTGCAACCACCGCCAACAATCCCGCGATTCCGGTCTCAGCCAGCAGCGTCAGATAGGTGTTGTCCCCCACCGCCTTCGTGCCGATGAAATCGGAATAAGGCAGGGTCTTATACCCGACTCCCAGCATCGCTCGCCACGGATTCGCGATCAGATAGCCGCCGAGCGTTCTCCAAGCGTCAATGCGGCAGGAAAGCACCGCATTCGGCGATTCAGAGAAATACTCGAATGCAGCCGATACTCGCAACCACGCCGCTCGCGCGAATACCGGGAACGCGCCCCATAAAGTGATGCCGGCGCCCATTCCAAAGACCGCTATCCCAGCCACCATTCGACGCCAGCGAATACGATCGCGACGCAGCCAACCGAGAGCCAGCAGCGCTACAGCCAGGTTCACCAAAGACGCTCGTGAAAACGACAGAACCAGCGCAGCCGCCAGCGGCGCGGCTCCCAGGAAGAGCGCCAGGCGGGACACCGGCTGGTCCACGCTCCGCTCCTCCTTCCGCAGCAGCAGCGCCACCGCGGCCATCTCGAGAAAGAACGCGCACAGATTACCGAGCGTGCTGGCTTCATAAAAGAATCCCTGGGCACGCCGGTACACGCCGCTTTCGAGCCATACAAACTGCTGCTCATATCCCGCTGGGGGCGAAAACTGAAAGTAGAAGTCAACGCACGCGTACAGGGCGGAAAGCGCTCCAGCCCAGAAGAGCCACCGGATGCCTCGCAATGACGCGCGCACGGTCAGGCGCCCGGGGCCATCGCGAACATACAGGAAAACGTAAATGGAAATGCCGAACAGCAGCACGCGCGCCAGGCTGCCCGCGGCGATGGCGATGCCGGAATAAAATGCGGCCATCGCTATGCTGCAGGCAAAGATCGACCACAGCGCGATGAGTGACAACGCCGGCGCGTCCGGCTGGAATCGCCATTCGCCAAGGCGTAGCATGCCGATAAACAGCCCCGCGCCGGCGATCGCAATGGCGGCATGCGGACCTGAATCGCCCAAGTGAACCGGCAGCGGGGGAGTCAGCAGCGCGCATCCCAGAAACAGGGCGAGCCAGGCAGTGGGTGTGCGGAGCAGGCGCCAAACGATCGGAATCAGAATAAGCGGAACGCACAAGAAAGCCTTCGTTGGCAGTCCCGGCGCAAGTGCTATCGCGGCTGCGTAGACTCCTACAGAGAGGCCGGCAAACAATTGTTGGCGGCCTTGAGATGCTTCAGCCGAGATCACGCGTGCATCTCGCGCGGCAGCGGCCTCTCATAACGAATCGATCTCCGGCCGTACACAAACGCGAAGCTCAAATATGCGATGGACAAAATCAGCGCTGCCAAAAGAGCTGCTGCCACATTGAGCGAAATGTTCGGCGAGCTGGGACGCTGCGGCACGGTTCCCGGATCGATGATCCGCAGTTGCTCGGCGTGCGTGCCCGCCGTGGCACGGGATTCGAGCAATCGCCCCGCCACCGTTTCGTACCCTTGTTGCGCCACTTTGAGCGTGGTCCCGAGCGACTGTCGCTTGGCATTCCGCATTGCCAACGTGGCAGTCTTCTGTTCGATCGCCAGCTGCAGCTCTTGCGATCGTCTGGCTAGAATAGCCACCCGAGCCTGCGAGGCGCTCCATTGCTCGCGCGCGAAAGGTCCATCCTGCGCCTCCTGCTGGTATTCGGCCGCTGCGGATTCCGCGCTCACCAACTGCTCTTCCACTTTGCCGCGCAGGTCCACATCCGCGTCGATTTCCGACTGCAGGCTCTCCACCGGTTCACTGACCACCATTGCGTTCCAGGCCGCCTGAATCTCTGTTAGCCGCTGCCGCGCGTCCGTGGCCTGCTTTTCCGCGAGATCGGCAAAGTCGTGATCCGACGCCAGACTCTCAAGGTGGTTCATGCTGACGGTTTGCTCGGCGATATATTGCGCCAGCGCTTGGGCCAGCTTCGCATCGCTCAGCGTGGCGCTGACTTCCAGGACCTTGGTGTCCCTCAGCTTCGAGACCTTCAGTACCCGATGCTGGAGCGATTCCAAAGACTGCGACTCGCTGGATCGCAAGTGGAACTTCTCCGCGGCCCGCTCAAACAAGGTTTCGCTGTTGCCAAACAGTTCATACGTTTTGAGCGATTCCAGATACATGGAGCTCACCGCCGTGGTGAGCCGGGCATCGCTGCCCCCAGGCGGCTCGATGACAATACTGGCGGTAGCTGTATATTGTTTGGGGAGCGCCAGACTGACGCCCAGCGCTAGTAGCACGGCCGCAGCACAAGCAATTGCGATCACCAGCCAGCGGCGGCGCAGATAGTCTAAATATTCGAAGGCGTCAAACGATTCATACATGCTGTTACCGCCACAGGTCCGACCTCGTCAGTTCGATATGCTCTCGCTCGCGCCGCTGATTGCGGCCCTGGTTCCGCTCCTAATAACCCCAGGCGTATTCGCTTATTTCGATATTACGCCGAAAATAGCGATTCTCCTATTAGGAACGGCGCTAATGTTATTACAATTGCGCGCAAATTCATGCAATATGCGCGCGCTGTGCCTCGCCAGTTCCGGGAGATGGCTGCTGGGCCTTCTGGCCGCCGAATGGACTGCCTTCGTTATGGCCAGCCTGCTGTCCTTAAACCCGCCCCTGTCACTGGATGGCGGTTCGTGGCGGCGCTTGGGATTGATTCCAGAGACTGGACTGCTCGTATTTGTGCTGCTCGCTGCGGGTTGGCTGGTATCGCAGGAATACCGCATGCGCGTCCTGCTGCGAACGTTGGCCGCGAGCGGAGCGCTAGCCGCCTGCTACGGGATCGCGCAGTACTTCGGCTGGGATCCATGGCTGCCGGCTGGCGCTTACCAAGTAGGCGAAGGCGTCTTCACCATCGTGCGTCCCCCGGGAACGTTAGGCCATGCCAATTATTTCGCGGCCTGGCTGGTGGTGGTCCTCTTCCTTGCACTTGCTTTGTATCGAATCGAAGACCATCGGAAATATCGAGCTGGCGCGCTCACAGCGGCTGGATTGACGGCGATCGCGATTATCTTGAGCGGCACGCGCGCGGCGATGTTGGGCGCATGCCTGGGCGGCGTCGCGTTCCTCTTGGCGCGGCGCGCACGAATCCCAATACGGGGCGTGGCCATCGGTTTGGCTTCCACCGCGATCCTGGCGTTGTTCTTCTTCTCGCCCGCGGGCCTGAAGCTACGCGCCCGCCTGCATTGGTCGATCGAAGATCCCCGCGGCGGCGCACGCCTCCTACTGTGGCGCGATTCGCTCGCAATGAGCGCGCATCGGCCGCTGGTCGGCTTTGGTCCTGAGACCTACTCCACCCAATTCCCGCGCTTCGAATCCATACAACTCGCGAGCATGTATCCGGATTTCTATCACGAATCGCCGCACAACATGTTCCTGGATGCTCTGACGGCGCAGGGAATTCTCGGGCTGTTGGCGTTACTTGGGCTTTGTGTCTTGGGCGCTTGGAGCGCGCTCAATGCTTGTCGTACCGGGGATCCTTTGGGCCCGCCCCTGGCCGCCGCTTTTGTGGGCTTCTTAGTCACCCAGCAATTCACCGCTTTCGTCTTCACTACAGCGCTGTATTTTCACCTTCTCGTCGCCCTGCTCGTGGTAGCCGCATGTTCGCCGTGGAAACCGGCGTCAATTGGTCGCGCGCGGGCCTTTGTGTTGATCCCGTCGGTTCTCGCCATCCTGATCTTTGCCGCCTACGTCACGCACCTTCTAGTGGCTGATCGCGCGCTTGAACTGGTCTGGCAGCGCATCGCGTCGGGCGACATCGTAGGCGCGTCCCAGGAGTACCGCACGGTTTTACGCTGGGCCCCTTGGAACGCTACGTCCGACCTTGCCTATTCGCGCGCCATGCAGCAAGCCGCCGCTCGCACGCCAATCTTCGCTACCCGTCTGGAGGCGCGCCACCTGGCTCTCGACGCAGGCATCCGCGCGGTCCGCAACGCCGACGATCGGCAAAACGCCTGGTACAATCTGGCGATGTTTCTGGCTGAGGAGAACGATGCCGCGGGAGCCGAACAGGCGCTCCGCAACGCCATCGGCTGGGCGCCGCGCTGGTTCAAGCCGCATTGGGCGCTGGCGCGGTTGCTGGCCCTTTCCGGCCGAGGCGCTGAAGCCATCGAACAAGCTCGCATCGCCATCGAGTGCGACGGCGGCCACGATCCCCAGGTGAGCGAGACCTGGAAACAGCTAACCGAAGCCACCCGCTGATTTCACAAACTGTTTACAGTTCAGCCCTTGTCTTACACTCGGTGCGTCGCCTATAGTTAGCGCAGGGAGCATCTTTCCATGCGGATTCGCGCCATTGCACTTTTATTTGTCTGCGCTGCCTTGGCACTCGCCCAAGCTCCATCCATTTCCAATGGCGGCGTCTTGAACGGCGCGAGTTTTGCGAAAGGCCAAGCCATCACCCCCGGCTCGCTGATCTCGATCTTTGGGACGAATTTAGCGTCCAAGGTCTCGGAGGCGGACACCATTCCCCTCTCGAAATCCCTGGGCGGCGTCACCGTGCTGTTTGTCAATGGAAATACCGCAATCAATGCCCCCATGTTGTTTGCCAATAGCTCGCAATTAAACGCGCAGGTTCCTTGGGAACTTGTTCCGGCGGGTGCCTCAGCGAACGTGAATGTCATCGTGACCAGCAATGGCGTGAACTCCAACACGGCGAACGTCGCGGTTGCGCCCTTCTCCCCTGGGGTCTTCGCTTCCAATGGCCTGGCCATTGCCGTCAATTCGGATGGAACGCTGGCGTGGCCTGTGGGCGCGGTTCCCGGACTCACCACGCATCCCGCCAAGATCGGTGACGTGGTCATCGTTTACGCCACTGGTTTGGGCGCGGTTGCCCATCCTCCCGCCGACGGCGAGAATTCGTTGGATCAGCTACGCACCAATCTGGTCACGCCACAGATCCTGATCGGAGGAGTGTCGGCCCCGGTCGGTTTCGCCGGTCTGAGCCCGCAATTCGTCGGCGTGAATCAGCTGAACGTAACAATACCGAACGTCGCGTCCGGAAATAACGTTCCTTTCCAGATTGTATTAGGCGGAATTACTACCGACGCCGGCGTAACCATGGCCATCACCCAGTAGCGCACCCATAGCTGTGTTTCACCTCCCCTGTGGCGCACGCACTCCTGCGTGCCGCGTTCACACTCGTGTGAACGCCTCGGGACCTACCAAGCCCCATTTCCAAACAAAATCGCAGGAATCGTACGCACCAGAATTTTGAGGTACATTCTCGCTGTGAGGCGTCGCACCAGCTCCAGATCCATTGCAGCCCGGCGTGGGAATCGGATCGCGCTGCGTCCGTGGATTTGCCACAGGCCCGTGAGTCCGGGCTTAACCGACAACAATTCAAGCGCGTCTTCCGCGTAGTACCGATTGATTTCGGCGCGCGTTAAAGGGCGTGGACCCACCAGCGACATGTCGCCGCGTGCGACGTGCCAGAGCTGCGGCAGCTCGTCGATGGAATGGCGGCGGCAGAAGGCTGCAAACCAACTGCTGACGCGGGGATCCACTGGACCCTTGCCGCTATCCTCGGCTTCCGCGATGATGCGTTCGATCCACGCGCCGTCGTCGCTGGCTTCTCCGGCCACCGGCCACATGGTGCGCAGCTTCAGCATCCAAAACGGCTTGCCATCCCGCGCTACACGCAAATGCGCGATGAAGGGCGGACGTCCCGACAAAACCGAGACGGCCATTGCTGAGGTCGCGATCACCGGTGCCGCCGCTGCTAGTAATAAGCAGCCGGCCGCGCGCTCCAGCGTCTCTGGTAGCGAGAACGTTCCCGCCGCGCGCGAAGCCTCAAGGCCAAGATTGATAGTAGACACAGCCAAATCCTAATCGCAGTATACGAGGCGAGTCTTATCACACCAAGCGTTCTACAATTTGTTTGCATTTCTTTTACTGAACGCCTACCGTCCCCGCATCGCATCGCCCAGCGAAACGTGGTTGTCATCCAGAATCGTGCCGGTAGCGCGCTCCAAAGCCGCGCGAGCTTTTAGATACGCGCTCTTAGCCACCACCACCGTGGACCGGGCCTGCGCCAGGAAGCTCTGGTACTGAATGATGAAGAAGCTAGTGGACGCTCCCACGTCAAACTTAGCCTGCTCCACATCGAGAGATTCTTGCTGCAAATTCTGCGTCTCCAGCGCCGCTTCATAAGACGCCCTGGCGCGCCGCATGGCGATTACCGCGTCTTCCACTTCCAGCTGCGCCTGCTTATGGAGCTGTTCCTCGAGCACCTGGCTCTGCCGCAGCAGGATCTCATCGCGCGTCACATCCGCCTGAGCGATCCGATTGCGCAGCGGAAGCGTAATATTGAGGCCGATTCCGTAAGTGGGGTACTTGCGCGTGGCAAGCTGCTCCAGCGCGCTGCCGTAACCGCCTAGCAAGGGCGATTCGATGGGCGGCGTCAGAGGATTCAGTTGCGCCGCCAGCGCGCTGTTTTGAGCCGTGCCCACCAGATCCACCTCCGGCCTCAGGTTGTTGCGCGATCCCTCTAAGCTGATCTTCGTGTTCTCTATTTGGACGCCGGCCTGCGATAAATCGGGCCTGTTGGCGAACGCCAGCGCGATCAAGTCCTGCAAAGACCGAGTCTCGTCCGTTGCCGGAACCTCGATGGAATCGGTGGGAATGATCCGCGCGTTCAGCACCTCGGGATCGTTGTCGGTACGCCGCGTGATCACGTTCTTGACGATAGCTTCCTGCTCCTCCAGCAGCCCGCGCGAGTCGATAAGGTCCTGCCGGATCGAAAAAACCTGTGCGTTGGCGCGTGTCAGCTCCACCGGCGCTTGTGTGCCCTCGTCCACTTCCGACTTAGTATCGGTGTACAGTTTCTGGGCCGACGCCAGCGTTTCTTCCTTCACCTTCACGTCTTCATACAGCGCCACCAGGTCCGTGTAGAGACGCACCACGCCATACACCGTAGCGATCAGTTGCTGCTGCACCAGCAGCCCCGCGATTTTCTTCTCGTTCTTCGAAATGCGAATGAATCGGCGATTCACCGCCAGGCCGAACCCGCGCAACAGCGGCTGCGTCACCGTGAATCCGAGACTGGAGGTGGTGTAGGGACTAAAGGCGCTTAGCAAAGAGTCCGTCGTGTACCTCGTATTGTCAAAGCCGGCATTTAATTCCGTGCCGGGTCCGAAACCCTGCGTGTAGCCGGCATTCGCATTGGTGGTGCTGCCCGCGACAGCATTGGTTCCATAAGCCAGAGGATTTGTTTCGGGCGTGCTCTGATGCGTCCAATTGATTTGCCCCGTAAGCGCCGGGTCAAACTGCGGAATCGCCGGGCCGGTGGACAGCGGACCGGTCTGGAGTAGGGAAAGATTGTCCAGCTGTTGGGAGAGCGCGCCGAGTTCGCTCGGGTTGGTCGGCACCGAACCCGCGGCCCCCACGCTAGGCGTCGCCGATGAAGTCACCAGCGGACTGGACGGCCCGCCCACGCCCACCGGCACTTCAAACACGTTATAGGTCAGACCTCGCAGCAGGCCTCCGCCCTTGGCTCGCAGCACCTCCGTGTCCGCCGCCGGAAGCGCGTAGCGTTCCAGCTGAATATCGAGATTGTTTTCGATGGCCAGCGCAATGGCGTCCGAAAGCGAAAGATAAATGTTGCCGGATCGGAACAGCTGCCGGATGCGCGGCGTATTGGACAGATCCACGGGCGCGACGGCATGTTCCACGTAGGGCTGCTTCAGCCAATCGAACAGTTCGGCTGGGAAACCCGCCGGTGCAAGCAGGAGCAAACAGAGAAATACGATGCTGATCTTTTTGCCAGGGATCTTTTTCATATGGTGGTTTCAGAATGCAAAGGGTGCGGCGCGCACCGCCAGACAAACCAAGAGTTTACCGCGCCGCATCCCGTTTTGCGCGTTTTTCAGAACGAAGGGCACGAGCTAGTGTGGTGCCCCATCTATGACTCGACGATAGCTGCTGAAGCACCGTGGCGCACGCACTTATGCGTGCCGCGTTCACAATCCTGTGAACGCTTGGCAGCATTGTCACTTTGTTCGAAGGACATAAACTAGCGCGGGCGCTTCGATCCGTCCCCGTCGCCCGACGCTACCAAAACCGGATGAACCTTCACGCCTTCCTGAACTGAATCGTTCGGATTCGCGATTACCCGCTCTCCGGCGCTCAGCCCCGAAAGGATCTCAATATCGCTGCCGTAATCGCGGCCGATCACGACGCGATGAAAATGGACGGTGTTGTTGGAATCGAGCGCCGCCACCAGGGTCCCCTCCGGACGCACTGACAGGGTGTCGCTCGGAAGCAGCAGCGGCGGATCTTTGCGGGGCAGATGCAGATCCACCTCCACGTACATCCCCGGCAGCAGCTTGCCTTCCTGATTCGGCACCTGGACTTCTACCAGCAAGGTGCGGCTGGCCGGATCCAGAGCGTTCGCTGTGCGCGTTACGGTGCCCGAAAACTTGCGTTCTGGAAGTTCGGGCGTGGCCAGCGACGCCATCTGTCCGGCATGCACATCGGATGCGCTGGATTGCGGCACATTCAAATAGGTACGAAGCAGGTTGGTCTGCGCAATGCGAAACAGCATCGTGCTGCCCGTATTCACCAGCGTACCGACATCCACGTTGCGCAGCGTCACCACGCCGGCGAAAGGCGCGCGTACCTTCAGGTATCCCTGCATTTCACTCAGCCGTCCCACGTTCGCCTGCATCGCGACGATGTTTCCTTTGGCCGCATCCACGGCGCGTTCCAGCGCCTTCACGTTCGCCGCCTGCGCTTGATATTGAGCCTGATACTGATCGTTCTCTTGCTTGGATACCGCACCGCGCTTCACCAGATTGTCCCAGCGAGTGGCAGTTACCTGAGCGATCGATTCATTGGCTTTGCCCTGCTCCAGGGCAGCATTGGCGCGCTCCAAGTCCGCCTGCGCCTGCACCACCGACGCCTGCGCCTGTCGAACCTGCTGATCCAGATCCGGCGCCTCCACTTCCGCCAGAAGCTGACCGGCGGTGACGCGGTCTCCGATGTCCACGTAGCGCCGCTGCACATAGCCTTCCGCGCGCGCCAGGATGGGCGCTTCAGTCACCGCCTGAATATTGCCTGCCAGCACCAGGTCGCCCATGCTGGATGCTTTCTTGGCCTCCACCACCGTGACATCGGGCAGCGCATCGTTTTGCACATTGGCTTCGGCGATCACCTGCAGCTCGCGCCGATGCTGCGGGAGATAGCCCACGAAGAATGCCACCACGAAAATCGCAGCCACCAGAACGAGCAGGATCGCGATCTTGCCGCCGGACGGGCGCTTGGGATGATCGAGCGCGGAATGCGCTCCCTGCGAATTCTTTTGCGCCAGCTGCCTGGTCAGTCGGTCGATTTCGGCGCGTAGCTCCAGCTCAGTGGCCGCCGCCGGACGGTCCGCCGAACTGTCGGACTGATTATCGGGTTCGTCGATAGTCGATGATATCATCACTATTTAAAATCACGTAAATTCGAATAATGCGATCTCAATACATCTGGAATTCGGACTCCGGCAGCCCCTCGCGCTCTTCTTCTTCGATCTGCTTGTCGTGGTCGACGGGCGGTTCCTTGCGCAAGTAGCTGTAAACGATCGGCACAATCAATAGCGTCGCCACCGTGGCGAAAAGCAGCCCGCCAATCACCGCCCGGCCCAGGGGCGAGTTCTGTTCGGCCCCCTCGCCGATCCCTAGCGCCATCGGCAGCATCCCCAGAATCATGGCGGCCGCGGTCATGAGCACCGGACGCAGCCGCGTGTATCCCGCCGAAAGCGCCGCTGTTCGCGCGCCCTTCCCTTCCATTCGTTCGTCATTGGCGAAGACCACCATTAGAATACTGTTCGCCGTGGCCACTCCGATGCACATGATGGCGCCCATCAACGATGGAACATTCAAGGTGGTTTGCGTCACGAACAGCATCCACAGGATGCCCGCCAGCGCGCCGGGCAGTGCCGTCAGGATGATGAATGGATCCACCCAGGACTGAAAATTGACTGCCATTAACAGGTATACCAGAACAATCGCCGCCAGCACCCCCAAGCCCAGGCGATAGAAGGAGCTCTGCATGGTGGCCGCCTGTCCGCGCAGAAAAATTTGCGTCGTCTTGGGAATCTTGGTGTCCGCAATTATCTTTTGTACTTGCGAGGTCACTCCGCCCAGGTCCCGGCGGTCGATGTTCGCATATACGTCAAACACTGGCTGCACATTGTAATGATTAGCGATCTCGGGGCCCGTGCCGTGCTCGATGGTGGCCAGGTTGGAGAGCAATTGCGTTTGATAAGGCAGCGCGCCAGGATTTCCATAGGCCACCGAGTTTTGATTTGGCGCCACGCCCGTCGAGGCGTCTCCCGCGTTGGACGCGCCCGCCATCGAACCCGGTGTAGTGATTGCCACTGCCGCGCCCCCGGCGGAAACCGGTGTTCGCATCAGCTTGTCGAGCGAATCCAGTTTGTATTGCGGAGTCTGGATGAGCACGTTGTAGCTTACGCCGTTCTTCCAATTGAGCCAGAAGCTGGGAGCTACCTGGCTGCTGCCGCTGAGCGAAATCAGCAAAGCGCTGGAAACATCTCGCTGCGTAAGGCCGAGCTGCCCAGCCTTGACGCGATCCACATTGATGCGCAGTTCCGGTGCGTCCACTACCTGATGAACGTGCACGTCGGCGGCGCCTGGAATCCGCGCGATGCGCTCGGCCAGATGCTCGGCAATCTTGTAATTTGGCCCCGAGTCGCGGCCGGTGACTTGCACGTCGATGGGAGCGGGCAAGCCGGAGTTGAGAATCTGGTTGGTGATATTGGCCGCTTCGAAGAAGAAGACCATATCGGGAAACTTCTCGTGTAACCGCTGGCGCAAGCGTTCGGTGGTGATCTCGGTTGGAGTGTGGTCCTGAGTCATCGAAATGAGAATGTCGCCGTCGTTGCTTCCGATCACCGCGCTGTCTCCAAAGGCCAGATTGAAACCGCCCGGGGGTACTCCAATATTGTCGAGAATGGTGTCCAGCTCCCGCTCCGGTATGACGCTGCGAATCTCCTTCTCGATTTCGGCGAATAGCAGCTCCGTCTTTTCGATGCGCGTGCCGGCCGGCGCCCGGGCGTGCAAACGGATCTGTCCGGAATCCACGGTGGGAAAGAAATCTCTTCCTACCAGATAAACCAATCCTAAGGAGCCCAGAGAAAAAGCCAGGAACACGGCGAGAACGGCGCCCCGATGATCCAGCGCCCAGTCGAGCAATCCGGTATAGGCAGCGCGAAAACGCTCGAACTGGCGATTGAACGCGAAATGGATGCGCCAAATCAGGGGATGGCCCTCGGCGGTTCCCCCTTCTCCATGCTCACCGGAACGGTACATATCCACTTCCGGCTTCAACAGATAATGCACCATCGTTGGGATCAGCGTTCGCGACAGCATATACGACGCCAGCATCGCGAACACCACGGCCAGCGCCAGAGGCGTGAACAGAAACTTGGCCGCGCCCGTCAACAGCAGCACCGGAGCGAACACAATGCAGATCGAAAGCGTGGAAACAAACGCCGGAATCGCGATCTGTTGCGCGCCATCCAGCACCGCGCGCACCAGCGGCTTCTTCATGGCCAGATTGCGGTGCGTATTCTCGATTTCGACGGTGGCGTCGTCTACCAGGATGCCGACCGCCAGCGCCAGGCCTCCCAGCGTCATCACGTTGATGGTTTGGCCCATCAGTTTCAAAATGATTAGCGAGGTGAGAATGGACAGCGGAATGGAGATGCAAACGATTACCGTGCTGCGCCAGCTCCCCAGAAACAGCAGGATCATCAAGCCGGTGAGCAGCGCGGCGATCGCGGCTTCCCGGACCACGCCGTTGATGGATGCGCGCACGAACAACGATTGATCGAACAATTGCCGGATTTTCAATTCCGCCGGCATGGCGGCCTCAATGCGGGGCAGCTGGGCCTTCACCTTGTTGACGATGTCGAGTGTGGAAGCCTGGCCGTTGCGCAGAATGGTCAGCAGCGCGCCGCGGGTTCCATTGGTTCTCACGATGTTCTGCTGGACCGAAAATCCATCGCGCACGGTGGCTACGTCCTTCAGGTAAACCGTAGCGCCGTTCACCGTCTTGAGCGGCAGATTGTTCAGGTCGCTCATGAGCTCGGGACTGCTGTTCAGGCGGACAGCGTATTCGGTGTCGCCAACCTTGATGGTGCCGGCGGGCACGATCAGGTTTTGCAGGCTGAACGCGTTCGAGACGTCGATGGCCGATAACTGTTTGGCATACAGCGCATTCGGATCGAGATCCACCACCACCTGGTGCTGCTTGCCGCCGTAGGGGCTGGGCACTGCGGCGCCTTGCACCGTAGCCAGCGGAGTGCGAATGAAGTTCTGCGCCAAGTCTTGAATTTCCTGCTCGCTCAATGTTTTGCTTTCCAGGCCCAATTGGAGGATAGGCACGCTGGATGCGTCGTACTTGAGGATGCTCGGCGGAAAAATTCCCGGCGGCATGGCGCGCGTGACGGAGTTGGATTGCGCCGTGATTTGCGCCATCGCCATGTCGATCTTCACGTTCGGCTGAAAATAGACTCTGACTACCGACACGCCGTAATAGGATTGGGACTCGATGTGCTCAATGTCGTTGACGGTGGTGGTCATGCCCCGTTCGAAAACCGTAAGAACACGGCTTTCCATTTCCTCGGGCGACATTCCAGAGTAGTTCCAAACTACGCTGATGACCGGGATGTCAATGAAGGGAAAAATGTCCACCGGCATGGTGACGATAGCCGCCACTCCCAGCAGCAGAATGGCAAGCGACATCACAACGAAGGTATAAGGGCGGCGAAGCGCTAATCGAACTATCCACATACACAGCTCAAGCTATATGTTAATAAAGATGACCGAACCCGCCCCAAGGTTATTGGCCCTTTTGAGCTAACCGTGGCGCACGCACTCCTGCGTGCCGCGTTCTCGTGTGAACGCTGTGCTATTATTCTCCTCAAAACGCTGCCAATGGCCGATTCTGTCTACATCCCGGCGCTTGCCCTTCCGCGCTCGCAGGTTTCACCTGCGCCGCGACACTCAGCGCTGGTGCGCATTACACACTGGATCAACGCCCTCAGCTTCATCGGTCTGGTAATCAGCGGCATCGGAATTCTGCTGGCCCACCCCCGTTTTTATTGGGGCGAGACCGGTGGCCTGGGCACCCCATCGCTCTTCGATTTGCCGCTGCCCTTCATGTTAGGCGGGCCATCCGGCTGGGGCCGCTATCTGCATTTTCAGTCGGCTTGGCTGTGCGTCTTAACGGGGTTGCTGTACGTAGTCTCAGGCTTCGCCAGCCGCCATTTCCGGCAGGATCTGGTGCCGGCCGGCGGAACGCTCACAGGGCAAACCCTGCGGCGCGCGCTGCTGAGCAATTTGCGCTTTGAGCGCCCCGTCGTGGAAGAAGCCCTCAGCTACAACATTCTTCAACGCATCTCCTATCTGGCCGTGATTTTCGTTTTCTTTCCGCTAATGATCTGGACTGGCCTCGCCATGTCTCCCGCCATTACGTCGGTTTTCCCCGCTCTGGTCACCGTGCTGGGCGGTCATCAATGCGCTCGCACCATTCATTTCTTTACCGCCCTCGTTCTCGTTCTCTTCGTCCTGGTACACATCGCAATGGTCTGGCGTGCGGGCTTCCGAATTCGAACCGGTGCCATGATCACCGGGCACGCGGCCGCTCGGGAGGGCATGTGAGCAATTCACTTTCGCGTCGCAAGCTAATCACCGCCGGATTGACAACCGTGGGCGGTGCCGCCGGCTTGGCCGTTGCCGCTCGCTTGGCCGATCGCTACGGGCTCATCCCGCCGGATTGGAACGGCATCTATGGGCCGGGTGAGACTCTCACCTACGCTTGTCAGCGTATTTTGACCGCGCGCCACTCGCTGGCTCGCGAGTTCAGCCGCGCTGAAATTTCGAAAGTTGCGCAAGTCAGCGGCAAGCATCCCACCCGAGACCCTTACCTGGGCCTTTTGGCCGGGGCTTTCACCGATTGGAGGCTCCGAGTGGACGGCCTGGTTGCCCGTCCCGCTTCTTTCTCGCTCTCGCAGTTGAAGCAATTTCCTTCGCGCTCCCAGATCACCGAACAAACCTGCGAAGAGGGTTGGTCATTCGTCGCTGAGTTCACCGGTGTTCCTCTCTCCTATCTCATGAACCTGGTAGGAATTCTGCCGCAGGCCAAATATGTGGCGTTTTTCCCATTCGACGACTCGTGGGAGAGCCTGGACATGCAGGATGTCTGGCATCCCCAGACACTGCTGGTGTACAGCATGAACGGTCAGGAACTGCAGCTGGATCATGGCGCTCCGCTACGGCTGAAAGTGCCCCGGCAGCTCGGTTATAAGAGCGTCAAATATCTGTCGCGCATCACGGTAACGGATACCTTGAAAAACTTCGGCCAGGGTTTGGGATCGTCTTCACCCGAAGTCGGATACTCCTGGTACGCCGGCATCTGAAACCCATGTAGCGCACGCACTCCTGCGTGCCGCGTCGGCAATCGTGCCGACGCTGGCTTTCGAGATTGGCGTACCATTGGCGCAGGATGCTGTCTGTTGCAATGAAACATAAGTCCTTTAAAATGTTCGCGCACAAAAAGCCTACGCGGCATTGCGCACTCCTGTGTGCCGCGTTCACTCATGTGAACGCTGGCTGGTTGCTATACTGCTACTTGTAGGCGCCTCCACCGGGTAGTGGAATTTTCGCGAAGCGTAGTTGCATTTTCGCGAAGCGCAACCCGGAGCTGATTCTCGCATGCACACCCACAGTCTCGCCACTATCGCAGCAATTGCCCTGTCCACAACCCTTATGGCCGCTCCGCCGGTCACGCCTGTTTCCCAACAATCGATGCCCCGCACCGCCGACGGCAAGCCCGACCTCGAAGGCATCTGGCAGGCGTCCAGCACCGCGGGTGCCGATCTTCAGGATCACGTCGCCAGCCTCAACATGTTGGCCGGCCGATCGGTTGTCGCCGGTGGCGAAATCCCCTATCAGCCATGGGCGGCCCAGAAGAGGGCCGAGAACTTTCGCAATCGGCAAACCGCCGACCCGCTCTCGAAATGCTACATCGCGGGTGTCCCTCGGGTCATGTATCTGGACTTTCCCTTTCAGATTTTCCAGACCCCGAAGATGATCGCGATGACCTTCGAGTGGGAACTGGAGTACCGTCTCATTTACACCGACGGCTCCCCTCATCCCGCCGACACCGATACCTGGATGGGCGATTCGCGGGGTCACTGGGAGGGCGACACCCTGGTTGTGGACGTCGGCAACAACAATGACAAAACCTGGTTCGACATGGCCGGCGACTTTCACAGTGACGCGCTCCACGTGGTGGAGCGATATCACATGACCGGCCGCGACACCATTCAGTACGAAGCCACTATCCAGGATTCGAAGGTATTCACCAAGCCTTGGACCATCAACCTTGCCTTGCATCGCCGCACCGATCGGGACCGGCTCTTCGAATACTCCTGCCAATCTGAAGTCGAAGAGGTGAATGGCGCGTTCACGCGTGAGGATCGCACTTGGTATCCCGGGAGCGCAGCCGCGCCTCCGGTGAAGCTGGCCGCCTCTTCGCGTGTTCTGGCGGCGCCGGCTCCAGCCGTGGCGAATCTTCGCCGCACCCCGGACGGCAAGCCCGATCTGCAGGGCTTCTATGAATCCAAAGCCAGGGGCGCGAACCAGGCTATTGAAGGACCCGCTCCGGGCGGCAAGGACTTGATCATCGATCCGCCCAACGGCAAACTCCCCATGCAGCCCTGGGCCGTCCAGGAAAAGGCCAGCCGGGACCTGACCGAACGCGGTTATGACGATCCGACGGCGCACTGTTTTCCCCAGGGCGTCCCTCGATCCATGTACATCCCGCAAGGGATTGAACTGATTCAAACCCCCGATTACATCGTCTTTCTGTTCGAACGCACGTCATGGCGCATTGTGCCGCTCGATGGACGCCCGCACCTTCCCGACCAGATGCGCTTGTGGCAGGGCGATTCCGTAGGGCATTGGGAGGGTGACACCCTGGTAGTCGACACGGCCAACATCAACGGCAAGACTTGGCTCGGTGAAGGCGGCGAGGTGATCAGCTACGCCGCGCACGTGGTGGAACGATTCACCCCGGTGGCCCCCGACACTCTCAACTACGAGGCCACTGTCACCGACCCGGTGGTGTACAACAGGCCGTGGACCATGGCCTTTCCCATGCAGCGCGAAAAGTTCGAACTTCTCGAGGCGGCCTGTCATGAGGAAGATCACGACCTGCCGCACCTGAAGGCTCTCAAAGACGCAGCCGCCGCCAAAAAGAAATAGGATTCTACTTGGACGCCACTGGCGGAAGCGTGCCGCCCTCGGCCAGTAGCTTCATGTTCTCCAGCGCCTGCTTGAACCGCGCAGTCCTCCCGGCCCTATCCTTCTCGCGCGCGGCGTCGTCCGCCAGCATCGAGTTATCAAAGATCAACGTGTAAACCAGCTTCGAAGTCGTCGCCGTCACCGGCCTCGCCTCCAGCGTGCCGTGATAGAGGTTGTACGTCTGGCCCACCCGCACGGGCTGCGTGTAGGTGTAGGACAGTTCCGTTTTGCCCACCAGAACCTCGCTGCCGACCGAGCGGATCGCTCCGAATTCACCATCTTTACCCGAGGTGATGGTGCACGGGATACGCAGCCACTCGCCGATATCGCAATACTTACCGACCCGTTTCCACACTTCGGCCGCGGGGCGGTTCACCGTGATTTCAAGTGGAATGGAGATGTAGGTCGCATTTGGGACTACGAGCGGCGCAGGCGGCGGTGCCTGCCCACTGGCGACTGCAACCGCGCAGCCGGCAAGTATCTTCATAAAGTGGTTCCGCATGGATTCCTCCGAGCCACATCTTGTCACATGCGGACCCACGGATCAAGTAGCCATTGTGGCGCACGCACTCTTGCGTGCCGCGTTCACACTCCTGTGAACGCCAGCGCCTACTGTTTTTCCCAGACGATCACGTTTTTCGTTGGCTGGCCTTTTGCATCCACACCGCTGGCTGTTAGGGTAGTGACCTTCCCATCCTTGGAGACAACGGTCCTTGTGGTCATAACCACATTGCCGGATTTCTTTAACGCCCCAGCGTAAATGCTCGAACCGGCGCGTCTGAGAGCAATGGTTTCTGCTCCACCCACCATGTCTTCTCTCCAGCTGGACGTGCCCGATCCGGTAATCGGATAGTCCTTTCCATCGAAACTGGCTGTGAAACCATACTTAATGGTGCTACCGTCCGGCTCGACATATTCGTAGCTGACGCTCACACCATCGGGGCGCTCTTCAAAAGTCCGGGTTCCGCTTTTTGGCACTGATCCGGAACCATATTTCGATTCGGCGACGTTCAGCTTCCACGTGCCAACCGCGGAAGTGCTTAGATCCGTCGCAAATAGTACACCTGTAATGGCAATTACAAAAATCCCAACGTGGGAAAGCTCGACAAGGGGCTTCATTCTCTTTTTCTCCGTGGAAAAGAATACCTACCTATTACATGGTATCGGGTCTCACCAGGGAAAGCCATCCTACTTTAGTTGCAGCCGGACCCGGTGACGCCACGCGATCAAACGCATTCCCTTCTTCACCAGGCACTTCCGTCCCGCTGTTCTCAGCATTAAGGTTCGCTAGGAGTACTCTGGAGCCAAGTGCCCGCCGCGTCCCCAGCTTTTGGCTTCGTTTTTTCAAAATCAGAAAAATAGCATCAGTGAACACCAAAAATACCCGAGATGCGCCGCCCGCGCGCGTCACCACACCCGCCGGTATCAACCGCAAGGACGTGCAAGAGGAATTGGAATGTTTAGCTGTCCGTTGTGGCACAGTGCCCCTGCGGGGCAAACAATGTTCGTGAAAACAGAAAGGCGTTCTGCCGTTGTAGTATTTCGGATTATCGAGTCTGAAAACACTACAAGGAGAACGCCGTGCAACAGTTTATCGAAAAATATGGCGATCGGATCGCGGGAGTGCTGTCCGGGTTCGATCGACTGGTACTACGAGGTTCACCGCGCCGGTTGGATATAAGTTACTGGGACCCCACCCGGCACGTGATGGTGTCCAAGGGGATGGAAGAATTCCTTTGGCAAAATGGAGTTCTGTTCAAACATTACGGCGACTACCTGAAGAAGACCAGTGAGCGGGTGAAGGAGGCTTCTACGAGGGCCGTTCGCCAAGCTGGACTCCCGGTGATTTATGTGCGAGAGGCCGGGGTGGACAAGGACGAGTATGCGCGGCGGGTGGCTGCTGAGCGGGGAATCCGTAGCGGGCCAGTATGTGTGCTGAGCGTGCTGGAGCCGTGTCCGACGTTCGAATATGTGCAGTCGAAGATCGTACGGCGGAAGCGGCCCTGCCATGTGCTCTATCACTATGGATGGGACCAGAGGCTGGGGTGGATGTACGCGCGGATTCAGACCTGGTTCCCATTCCACATCCAGATCGGCATCAATGGTCGGGAATGGCTGGCGCAGCAGATGCGGCAAGCGGGGCTAGCGTTCCAACAGGAGAAAAACTGCTTTACGCGGATCGCCGATTTTCCACGCGCGCAGGAGATGCTGAACCAGCAACTGCGAACCGATTGGGTGGATCTGCTCACCGGCTTCGCTAAGCGGCTGAACCCCATCCACGAAGAGATTTTCGCGAAGTATCCAACGCCGTATTACTGGACCTGTTACCAAAGCGAATGGGCCACCGACATCGTATTCCCTAGCGGGGCAGAGCTGAAACGATTGATGCCGGCCTTCATTGCCCATGGAATGCTGAGCTTCCACAGCCGCGATGTTCTCCGATTCTTCGGGAAACGACTGACGAAATCCGGCCAGATCCCCCGGAACTTTCATGGCGAACTCCAGACCAGTTGCAAGGAGTACGAAGAAGGCGAGCGCATCAAGTTCTGGATGGACGGCAACTCGACCAAGGCCTATAGCAAGGTAATCCTGGCCGACGCGGCGGTGTTGAGGGCGGCGGAAACGACCATCAACAACGTCGACGTGTTTCGCACCTATCGACCCGCCGAGGGCGGCCCGGAGGAGAATCTGCAATGGCGGAAAATGCGCAAAGGGATTGCCGATCTGCACCGCAGAGCCGAGGTCTCCCAGCAGACCAACAACCGGCTCATCGACGCTTTGGCCAGCGTCGACGACAGCCGCAGATTGGAGGAACTGATCGCCGACATCCAAAAGCCGGTGAACTGGCAAGGGCGCCGCGTACGGGCCTTGCGCCCCTTGGGGGATGACCGGCCATTGCTGGAGGCGATCAATGACGGCGATTTCGTGCTGAATGGATTCCGCAACCGCGACCTACAGACCCTCTTTTACGACACCCCCGCTCATTCCGCCGCCGAAAAACTTCGCCGTTCGGCCGCCATCAGCCGACGGCTCCGGATGCTGCGCGCGCACGGCTTAATCCGGAAAGTGCCGCATACCCATCGCTACCAAGTCAGTCCCGATGCGCGTACCCTTCTGGTAGCCATCCAAACGGCGGCGAGAACAACGCTCAACCAAGTCAACCAGTTGAGGACTGCGGCTTGAAAAATCGACGCAGCACGCGAAGATTCTTATCGTTAGCAATGCACGCACTCCTGCGTGCCGTGTCGACAATCGTGTCGACACCATTTACAAATGAATAATCCCTCTCTGAATCGCCGCCGTCGCCGCCTGCGTCCGGTCGTCCACGCTCAACTTGCTCAGGATGCTCTTCACGTGGTTCTTGACGGTGTGCTCGGCGATTCCGAGCGCGTACGCGATTTGCTTATTGCCGTAGCCCTTCACGATCAGCGCCAGTACTTCCGCTTCCCGCGCGCTCAAACCGGCGGGCAGGGCGCTCGATTCCAGCGCAGCCGCCACGCCAGGCGGCAGATAGTTTTCGCCCGAATGTACTGCATGGATGGCCCGGATCAACTCGTCATGCAGCACGTCTTTGGTCAGATAAGCGCGAGCCCCAGCCTGCAGCGCGCGTCGCACGTCTTCATCGCCGCCATAGGTGCTGAGCGCGATAATGTGCGCTTCGGGAAACTCAGCCCGGATGGCCTGCGTGGCCTCCACGCCGCTCATTTCCGGCATCCGCACGTCCATCAGGCTTACGTCGGGGCGATGTTTGCGGAACAATTCCACGGCCTGCAGTCCGTTGGCGGCCTCGGCCACCACGGTCATATCGGGCTGAGCGTTAATGATGGTCTTCACGCCCACCCGCGCGATCAGATGATCCTCCGCGATGAGGACGCGAATTCGATGGTCTGCAGTCATGAAATCGGCACGGTTACCGCCACTTCCGTTCCGTGGCCTGGTTCGCTGTGCAATCGAAGTTCGCCGCCCAATCGCTCGGCGCGTTCGCGCATGCCCAGCAGGCCGAAGTGGCCGCCTACTTCGGAGAATGCTTCATCCTGCTCGAACCCTCGGCCATTGTCGGCCACCCGCAAACTCAGTTCCCGGCCGGCCATTTCGAGATGGATACTCACTTGGCTGGCGCGCGCGTGCTTAACGGCATTGGTCACCGCTTCCTGTGCGATGCGCAGCAGGTGTTGTTCGGTCTCTTCAGGCAGAGGGCGGTTCTCGCCTTCCACATCCACGCGGACTTCGACTGCGGAACCCGCCGTCCACTGGTGGGCTGCTTGAGAAAGCGCGGCGGGCAGATCGTGACCTTCCAGCGCCGAGGCGCGCAGATCCATCACCGATCGCCGGGCTTCCGTCAAGCTGTGCCGCACCATCTTGCGCGCCAGATCCAGGTGCTTGCGCGCCACGTCCACGTGTCCATTAAGAGTGAGCGCCACCGCATCCAGCTGCGAAGAAATTCCCACGAAGCCCTGCGCCAGCGTATCGTGAATTTCTCGCGCCAGCCGTCCGCGCTCTTCCAGCACCAGCGAAAATCGCTGGCGAATTTGACGCAGACGCAGATTATACAGACCCCAGATGCCCGCCGCCGCCAGAACGCCGCACAGATAACGGAACCAGGCTGTCTCGTAAAAATGCGGCAGCAGCTGGAAGGCAAAGGACGTTTCGCCCGACGGTCCGTTGGGAACCGCGGCGCGAACGGTGAACCGGTATTGGCCATGCGGCAGACTGTTGTAATTAGTCACCCGCCGCGCTACCGAATTGACCCACTCGCCATCCAGCCCCTCCAGCCGATACGAATAACGCACGCGCTCGGGCGCGCTGAGATAAATGCCCGTGTAGCGGAACTGCATACGGCCGTTGCCCGGCGCGAACCTGGCGCCGTTCGCGATGGAAGTGGGACGGCCGTCCACGACCACCTCGAGCAAATGAACCAGCGGCGCCACCACGCTGGCGGGCCGTTCCCGCGGATCCAGTACCGCCAGGCCGCGGCTGGTGGGAAACCACAAGCGTCCATCGCTGCTTCTGGTGCCACCGCCACTGGTTGGATATCCGGGTGCGCATTGCGCGCTGCGCAATCCGTCCGCCACCCCGTAATTCACCGGCCTGATTGCTCCGATCTTGCCGCTCGCCAGATCCCAAATATCTTGCTTGCGGATGCGGCAGATCCCGCGCGTGGTGCTCAACCACAACGACCCTTGGCCGTCATCTTCGATGTGCGAAACGTTGTCGCTCAACAGGCCATCCCGAGCGGTGACATGGAAGAACTGGCCATTGCGCAGCGCGTCCAGCCCGCCGCCGAACGTGCCGATCCAGAGTGTCCCGTCCGTGCCTTCTACCAGCGAGCGAATCTGATTGCTCGAAAGGCCGTCGGCGACGGTGTAGAGGCGCAGCTGCCCCTTATCGTCGAGCCGCCACAGGCCCTCGCCAAGAGTCCCGGCCCACAGACTGCCATCGCGCGTTTCGCACAACACAACCGCATCGTTGTTGAGCTGCGATCCACCCGGAATCACGGTGTGCGGCCGGTTGCCTTCCAGTTCGCTCACCCCGTTCGGAGAAGCCACCCACTGCCTGCCGCTCCGGTCCTGCAGGTAGTCAAACGCTACGCGGCGGTTCAGCGGATCCCTCATCACCGGGTTCACGAAATAACCGTCGTGCAAGCGGCTGGGTCCGCCGCGAGCCGCGATCAGCAGGTCGCCGTCCCGGTTTTCGCGAATGGAAAAGATTTCGTTGCTCGGCAGACCGTCTTTCTGCGTATACACTCGCGCGGGCTTTCCGTCCACCAATTGCACCAGGCCGCTGTCGTGAAAGCCCACCCAAATTCTTCCTCGGTGATCCTGATAAACGGTGGTGGGCTCATCGCTCGGCAGGCCCTCCGCTTCACCGTACATGCTGAACAGATCGTTGCGCAGCCGATTCAGGCCGCTGTTCATTCCCACCCACAGATTGCCCTCGGTGTCCTCATAGATGCAGCGCACCCAATCTCGCTCGTCCGAACTCGCCAATGGACTGCTCACAAACCGGCCATCTTCCAGCCTCGCCAGTCCGCCATCGGTGCCGGCCCACAGATTTCCGTCACGGTCTTCCCACAACGAGCGAATGTAGTTATCCGGCAGTCCGTCCTGAACTGTGTAACGTCGGAGATCGCCTTTCGGACTCCGCGTCAAAAGCCCGAAGCTTCCACCTACCCACAGATTGCCGTGACGGTCCTCAAGCAGGGAGACGACAATATCGCCCACCGGCCCAAGCACGGAGACGAATCGATCTCCCTCGTGACGGACCACGCCGCCGAAACCCGCTACGTAGATGCTTCCGTCGGGTCCACAGTAAACCGTCCGCAAAGCCTGGATGGGCAGCCCCTGGCGTGGGCTGTAATTGGTGAACTTTCCATCCTGGAAGCGATTCAAGTAGACCCCGGCCACCACCCAGATGGCTCCCGATGGGTCTTCCGTGATGGAGTTGACCGATGTGTCGTCCAAGCCGTCTTTCTTCGTGAAGGTGGTGAATTTTCCGCTGCGATAGCGCGTCAGGCCGCCCAGCGTTCCGATCCAAAGGCTTCCGTCTTTGGCCGCCCACAGCGTGGCCACACTATTGCTCGGCAGCGCGCCGTTCTCTTTGTTGAAAACCACGAAGTCGTAGCCGTCGAATTGCGCCAGTCCCTCGTCAGTCCCGATCCACAGGTAGCCGTCCTTGGTTTGCGCGATCGCTCGCACCGTGTCCTGGGGCAGACCGTGTTCCTGGGTCCAGACCGTTCTGGTGTACTGGGTGAGCGCTCGGCTCGGATTCAGCGCCCATGCCGGATGACTGGCGGCCGCCAGGGCCATGACAGCCAGGAGCGCTCTTGGATACACTTCTGAGTTTAAATGATTGGTCAACGCGGCGCGGACTGAGCTAATATCTCACATGACCCGCATATCGTTTCTATTCGGGCTGGCATGTTTCAGCGCTCACGCCCAGTGGCTGAACTACCCTTCGCCGGAGACTCCTCGCACGCGCGATGGCAAACCGAATCTCACCGCTCCGGCTCGCCGGGCGGCCAATGGTAAGCCGGACCTGTCCGGTGTTTGGCGGGCTGAGGCGACGCCCACTGAAGAAATGAAGCACCTCTTCGGAGATTTGAGCGCCTTCAGCGTGCCGGGAGACGACCTGCTCGCCTTCTCCAAGTACCTCATCGACATCCTGGTTGACTTCCAGCCCGAGAAGGCGCCGCTTAGGCCCGAGTTCGCGGACCTGATGCGCCAACGGGCGAAAGAGGACTCTCCCTTGTTGCGCTGCTTGCCTATTGGAATACCGGCGGACGACATGTTCCCGAGTCCTTCTAAGGTGATTCAGACGCCGGGATTAATCTTGATACGGAATGAATACGAGAACACCCTTCGTCAGATATACATGGATGGCCGCAAGCCTCCCGCCGATCCAGAACCCTTGTGGCTGGGGTATTCGGTGGGCAGGTGGGAAGCCGACACGCTGGTGGTGGACACCGTGGGGTTCAATGACAAAGGCTGGCTGGATTTCGTCGGTCACCCGCACAGCGAAGCCCTGCACGTGGTGGAACGCTTCCACCGGCGGGATTTCGGCCACATGGACGTCGAGGTCACCATCGACGATCCCAAGGTCTACACCAAATCATTCTCGGTTAAGTTCACTGAGCTTCTGCTTCCCGACAGCGACGTCACGGAGTACTTCTGCAATGAAAACGAGAAGGACCAGCCTCATCTTGGCGGCAAGTAAATGCACTTTGATTTCGCTTCTGCTGGCGGGCTGCGCGCATCCCGATCGCAGGCCGCTTCAGGATTTATCGGGCCGCGAGGATCTCTCGCGGTTCACCATTCAGTCGGTGCGCGGGGTGCGCGATGGAGACCATTTGAACGCACAGGTTCTGATCAGCGACAGCTCGTCCATCTTGACGCTCGATCTGCACTTCGCGATTGGCTCGCCGACCACTCTCGAATCGGGCGCCTGGCGCTGGTCGCGCCCCGGCGGGATGCTGAATGGCACAGTCTCGGCGCGATCGGTGACGTTTCTCGGCGGACAGGACGGCCCTCCCAGCGTCGGAGGCACCTTCGATCTGGCTCCCGGCAACGCTCGGGTCACTCTTCCCCTTACGGTGCTGCCGCGGTCTTTTCAACCTGCAACTTCAAACCCGCCACACCATTGACTCGAACGTGGGCGCCGGCTGGAATGTTGGAGGGCGCCACTGCGTCCCAGTATTCGCCCCGCACCAGTATTTGCCCCTCCGGCTCCAGCGCCGTCTGCGCGATGCCGAGTTGCCCGATCATACCCTCGGCGCCGGTGAGCACCTTGTTGCGCCGCGCCTTGATGACCATGGAGACCAGAAACATGGTGATGGCCGCGAAGGGCAGCGCCACTGCCAGCGCGGTGGACAGATGAATGCGCATGTCCGGCGGTCCATTCACCAAAAGCAGCGCGCCCAGCACCATGGCAATTGTTCCGCCCACGCCCAGCATGCCGTGGGAAGCGAATTTCGCTTCTAAGATGAAGAACGCGATCGAAAGCGCTAATAATCCCACGCCGGCCCAATTAATCGGCAGAATGGAGAGCGATGAAAGGCCCAGCAGAGCCAGAATTGCGCCGGCGATTCCGGGGAAAATCAATCCCGGCGAAGAGAACTCGACATAAATTCCCAGAACGCCGAGCACCATCAGGATGAATCCGATGTTGGGATCCGCGATGGCGCCCATCACCCGTTCGCGCAGGGTGCGCTTGGTTTCCGTTACGCTCGCACCGCCCAGATGCAGGGTCAGCTTGCGCCCGTCCCAGCGCGTGATTTCATGGCCGTCCAGATCCTGGAAAAGTTGCTGTTCGCTGTTCGCGATGTATTCGATCAATTTTTGATCCAGCGCTTCTTTCTCGGTGAAGGATTTCGCGCTCCGGATGGTCTGCTCGCCAGCCTCGGTGTTGCGCCCGCGGCGCGACATCATGCTGCGCAGCATCGCCGCTGCGTCGTTCTCCACTTTGTTGCGCATCACCTGGTCCATTTGTCCGACCATCAGGACGGGTGAAGACGCGCCCGTATTGGTCCCCGGCGCCATGGCGGCAACGTCGCCCGCTTCGAGCACGAAGAACCCGGCCGATGCGCCTCGCGCTCCGCTGGGAGCAATATACGTCACTACCGGAACCGAACATGCATCCAGCTTCTGGATGATCTGCCGCGTGGCGTCCAGCAACCCGCCCGGCGTGTTGATCCGTACCAGCAGCAGCGCGGCGTTTTCGGACTGCGCCTGCTCAATGGCGTGGCCGACGATTTCAACCGTGATGGGATGGATATCGCCTTCAATGGACACCGCGACGACGCGCGGCGGGGCTTGCCCGAACGCGGACACGGCCCCGAGAAGGGCGAGTATCGAGAGTATCCGCAAAGCACCTTCACTATAGCTTTTTTGAAAGCTCAGCCCGGACGTGGTGTACTATTTATTACTTGACAATGGCTGCTGAAGCACCGTGGCGCACGCACTCGTGCGTGCCGCGTTCACAATCGTGTGAACGCCTGGCAGCATTGCAACTCAAAATACTGGGCGCCTTGCTGATGGTCGCATGGGCGGCGATGGCTCAAACCCCTGCGAGCGACGCGCCGAAATATCCTCCAGGGCTATATGCGGCGATCACCACTTCGGCGGGCGTAATCACGGCGCAGTTGTTTGAAAAGGAGACCCCGATAACGGTTCGCGCCTTCATCGGCCTGGCGCGCGGCACGCAGCCTTGGCTGGACCCCAAGACCAGGAAGCCGGCTACGCATCCTTTGTACGAGAATCTGATCTTCCATCGCGTGATCCCGGACTTCATGATTCAGACCGGAGATCCTACAGAGACTGGGGCGCATGATTGCGGATTCAAGCTTCCCGATGAGTTTGTCGCGACGCTCAAGTTCGATCGTCCGGGCCGCCTGGCGATGGCCAATGCGGGGCCCGGAACTGCCGCCTGCCAGTTCTTCATCACAGAAGACAAATATCCGGAAGGCAACGGCCACTACACCATCTTCGGTCAGGTGGTGGATGGCCAACCGGTGGTGACCAAGATTTCCCACGTGATCCGCGACAACCATGACCGCCCGAGAATACCGACCAAGCTGATCAAGATCACCTTCACGCGCGTGGTGGCCGAGGCTACGCCGCCGGATAAGTGATCAAGCGCTTCGGCGGCGCCAGCGCGATAAAGGCTGCGCCGATGACCACGAGAACGGCCGAACCGATAAGTTCTCCGCGTGAAACCATATTGAGCAATGCCTGCGTGCCCATGAGGGCGCCGTGAGCGAAGCTAGACCATGCCGTGAAGGCGATCAGGCTGCGATTCGCCAACGGGTTGCGGATCGCCAGAAGCAAGAAAACGCCGAGCGTGACATAGAGGCTGAACATCATAGACATTGCAGGGTCTTGTCGAATAAAGATCGCGAGAGGATATCCTAAAGCGATAAAAAGCACTCCCACCAACGCCAACGCAATCTTCAGAGCCATTTCTCATAGTATCTCGGGCACGGACAGGGTATCCCGAAATCGGACACTGGACTGGAGTCTGGAGCCTTCGGTTGTAGTCAATTCCTATTGGCACGAAACATGCGTAGGTACTTCCCATGAACTCCTTCTGGCAGGATGTCCGGTACAGCCTGAGACAACTGGCTAAATCGCCCGGGTTCACTGCCGTCGCCCTCATCAGCCTCGCGCTAGGCATTGGCGCCAACTCCACGATCTTCTCCTGGATTAACGCCACTCTTCTGAATCCTATTCCAGGTGTGTCGAAGACGGGGGAATTGGCCGCCGTTTCCCTCGGCAAAGACGTCCAAAATCCTTTCCCGCTGACTTATCCGGACTTCGCGCACCTACGCGAGAAGGCGCACAGCTTTTCTGGACTCGCGGGCTATTCCGTCCCCACCGCGGTGAACCTTACCGGAGCCGGCAAGCCAGAGCGCGTTTGGGGAACGGTGGCGACGGCCAACTATTTCGATGTCCTGGGCGTGAAGCCCATGCTAGGGCGCGGCTTCCTGCCCGCGGAAGACCAAACGCCAGAAGGCGCACCGGTGGTAGTGATCAGCTATCGTTTCTGGCAGACTCACTTCCACGCGAGCGAGGCTATTTTGGGCCAAACCATCAGCGTGAATCGCCACCCTTTCACCATAGTCGGAGTGACTCCCCCGCTCTTTCAGGGCAGTGTGACCGGCATGCGGAGCGACCTGTGGGTCCCGGTGATGATGGTGCGGCAGTTGCTGCCAAACGGGGACCTGATTCACGACTACCACTATTTCTGGCTGGTTGCTCTGGGACGCCTGAAGCCTGGGGTTCCGATGGACCAGGCGCAGCAAGAGCTTACCGTGCTGATGCAGCCGATGGCGCAGCAATATCCGGAAGAACACAAGGGCCACGAAACGGCGATGCTGACCCCGCTGTGGCGCGGCGGCGGCCCCAACACCTACCTCTCCATGCTGCTGCCGATGCTGCTGGCCACCTCCGGCGTGGTGCTGCTGCTGACCTGCGCGAACGTAGCCAATCTGCTGCTGGTGCGCTCGGTGGCGCGGCGGCGTGAGATCGCCATCCGTTTGTCGATGGGAGCCAGCCGCTGGCGGCTGCTGCGGCAGCTTCTGATCGAGAGTTTGATCTTGTCGGTGGCGGGCGGCTTAATCGCCATGCTGGTCACGCTATGGACCTCCGGGAGCATAATGCTCTTCATGCCGCCGCTGGAGCTTCCCATCGCTCTGCCAGTGCACACGGACAGCACTGTTCTGCTGGCCACGTTGGTTATTTCGATCGTCACCGGCGTGATCTTTGGAGTGCTCCCGGCACTCCGGGCTACTGCCATTCAGCCGGCCACCGTACTGAAGGAGGATTCGAAGGCCTCGGCGGGAGGACAAAACAAGGCGCGCCTGACCAACGCGTTAGTAGTGGCGCAGATCTCTCTTTCTCTACTTTTGCTGATTTGCGCCGGGCTGTTCATTCGCAGTTTCGTGAGCGCGCAGCAAGTGAACCCGGGGTTTAATTCCGAGCACGTTCTGCTGGCTTCGTACGATCTCTTTTCGGGTGGCTATAACGACGCCACCGGCGTCCAGTTTAACCGCCAACTGCTGGGGCGGCTGTCCGCGCTGCCGGGCGTGGAAGCGGTGACGCTCGCGAGCCGCGTTCCACTGGGCCTTCCCAGAGGCTCCACCAGCGTCAAGCCGGAAGGCTACCAATGGCAGCCGCACGAGTCGATGGAGGTTCACGAAGCGATGGTGGGCCCGGAGTATCTGCACACTCTGCAGATTGCTTTGGCCGCGGGGCGCGACCTGAACGCGAAGGATACCGAAACGTCGCAGCCGGTGGCGGTGGTCAATCAGAGCTTCGCAAATCGCTATTGGCCGAACCAGAACCCGCTGGGCAAGCGCATCGTCACCGACATTTCCGATAAGAGCTTCGTCGTGGTGGGCGTGACCAGAAACACCAGCATCTCAAATCTCGACGCCGATCCCGGCCCCTTTCTGTATCTTCCGCTGTACCAGGTCTATAGCCCGCAAATGACGGTTCACGTGAGGGTGGCGGGCGATCCTATGGCGTTCGCCGCAACCATGGAGAGGACCGTTCACGAGTTGAACTCCGAACTGCCGCTCTATGACGTGAGCACGCTCAAGACTACCATCCAACTGGCCACCGTAGGCACCCGGATTGCGGGGACCTTCGTCGGCTCCTTTGGCCTGCTGGCGCTGGTGCTGGCCGCGGTGGGGGTGTACGGCGTGATTTCGTATTCCATCCGCCAGCGCACCCAGGAACTGGCGATTCGCCTGGCGCTGGGCGCGGATCCCCGGCAGGTATTCCGGCTGGTTTTGGGGCAAGGGCTGCGGCTGGCGCTGATCGGTATCTCGATCGGGCTGGTGGTTTCCATCCTGCTTACGCGGTTCTTGAAAGGCCTGCTGTTTGGGGTGACATCCACGGACATGGTGACGTTCTCGACGGTCTCCGTCTTGTTGTGTTTTGTGGCGCTCGCGGCGTGCTTCGTCCCGGCGTGGCGCGCTACGAAGGTGGATCCGATGGCGGCGCTGCGATACCAATAAGATAGTTGGCAATTCGACTGGCGGTAGTGTCTGAAATCTGCGTTGATCGAGAAAACAGGCACCTAGCTACCATGGAATTCCGACAAGGGGCTGCCCGGGCGTCTCTCGCGCGGCAGCGCGATTAACACTGATCGCATCAAAAGTGACCATGAAGGGTTCGGTTGTGAACTCTCTTCCAACCCCCTCAAAGCTAACCAGCGTGCCTGGAGGAAAGGGTCGTTGTGATCGCCTATTGAGCCTGACTTTCACGTCGGGGGTTTTACTGTCCTCCATAGAAATCAGCAATTCGTTCGGATGAGATTTGGGCTTGCTCGAAATGATCGTTCCCACCAATGGCGGCATGATTGCATCTTTCATGGTCATTTCGAAGTAATCCCTCCCTTCGGACCGCAGGAGGGTCTCTTTGATCCCGTTCCACAGTGCAGACGGTCCGGCAGATTGCGAAGTTAGAGGGTACTGCGCGCTAATACCAATGATCACCAGAGCCACTGAGATGGGCCAAGGGTGCATTGACCACCTCCGAGGAGATTATATCCCGAGACTACGACAGCAATTCGACGAACGCATATTTCAGACAACATGCGACTCGCATCAAGACTCATTCTGATTCAAGTACCATTAGTCTTAAGTTGCGACTCGTCGTAGTTGCACTATAGATGCCCGCGCATACTGATCAGATGCCGTTGGGGCTGGGCGAACTGGCGTCCCGTACGCCGGATGCCGTAGCGCTTCGAGGGCCGCATTGCCGGGCTCTCACTTTCCGCGCTCTGGTGGATCAAATCGAATCAGCCGGAGCGGCTCTGCGGAATGCGGGCGCCTGTGCGGGAACTGTCACCGCGCTGGCACTGACGCAGGGCCCGGTGGACGTGACGGCGTCGCTCGCGATCATGGCAGGGGGTGCCTGTGCACCGGTTGATTCGAACCTGACCGAGAAGGAATACCTGGATTACTTGAGCCGGCTTCGTCCGGCCGCGCTGGTGTGGGAGGAGACGTCAAGCACGGTGGCCGCGCAAGCGGCTCGCCAGTTGGGCATCGCGGTGATTGGCCTCCGCGTTCCTCGGAATGGCGCCGCCGGCGTCTTTGAAATCGCGGGAGTCAGTGCCGCAGCCAAGCACCTGGACGTCCGTCAAACGGATCAGGCCATGATTCTCGAAACTTCGGCCACCACGGGCGTGCCGAAGCTGGTGCCGCGCAGTCATGCGGCCCTCGCGACCCTGGCGAGCGACAACGCGCGGGGCTTAGAGTTGAGCCCTGCGGACCGATACCTCCATCTGATCTCGATCTCCCACGCAGCCGGTCCGGACGCGATTTTCGCCCAACTGGTGAGTGGCGGAAGCGTCTTCTGCGCGCCGGGATTCCTGGAGGACAACTTTGTGGACTGGTTGGATGATTTCCGGCCCACCTGGTTCCTGGCCACTCCAACCATTCATCGCGCGATTCTGCTAGCGGTCGAGCGAGCGAAGCCGGAGATTCTGGCCCGCGTTCCGCTGCGATTCCTGCGCACCGGCGGCGCGCCCGCCGGCTCTGAATTGATCCAGCTGCTCGAGCAGCGCTTCGGTGTCCCGGTGCTGGAAGGCTACGGCCTCGCCGAGGTCCCCACCGTCACCCGCAACCGTTTATCTTGGCGGAAGCCGGGCTCGGTTGGCACCAGCACCGGTCCTGAAATCGCCATCCGCGACGAATCCGGGACCTTTCTGCCTGCCGGAAGCGAAGGTGAGGTGGTCTTGCGTGGGCCAACGGTGATGGCCGCCTACCTGGACAACCCGGAGGCAAACCGGGAGGCCTTTGATGACGGGTGGTTTCGCACCGGAGACATCGGCCGGCTGGACGAGGATGGCTTTCTGTTTCTGGCGGGCCGCCGCAAGGAACTCATCAACCGCGGCGCCCAAAAGATCTTTCCCCAGGAAGTGGACGATGCGCTGATGCGGCATCCGGCCATTGCCGATGCTGCCACGTTCGCCGTCCCCCACCGCTCGTTGGGCGAGGATGTGGCGGCCTGCGCGGTCTTGCGGAAGGGCGGGCGGGTTTCGGAACGCGAACTGCGCGAGTTCAGCTCCGAGCGATTGGCGCCCTTTAAAATTCCCCGCCGCATCTTTTTCGTCCCCGGAATTCCAAAGACAGGTTCAGGAAAGCCCAAACGACTGGAACTTACCCGGCGATTCGGTGAGGGACTGGCGGGGACGCGACGCGTCGAGGCCGGCCCGGGGACTTCACGCGAGCCGTCTGAGATGGAGGCCCTGCTGCTGACCATCTGGGCTGGCGTGCTCGGAATCGAGCGGGCGCGGATCGATGACGACTTCTTCGATTTAGGCGGCGATTCGCTTTCGATGGCCGTCATGTTGAGCCGTGTTTTCGATTCCGTGGGGCGGGGGCAGGAGCAATTTGTGCAGGCGGAGTTTCTCGACCGGCCCACAGTGGCTTCTCTTGCTCAGATTCTTTCCAGCCGTCCCGAGGCTTTGCTCGTTTCGCCGCTTCCCAACCCCACGGTCGTGTTTCGAAGCGGGGGCGGCCGGACACCATTCTTCCTTTTCTGCAACTCGCTCTCGGAGGCCTACCATTTGCGGCACCTGGCGCGCTCTCTGGGTCCGGATCAACCGTTCACCGCGTTCTGTCCGCCCGAGCCGGTGCGCGGCAATAGCCTGCTCACGGTAGAGAATCTGGCCGAGGAATCCCGCAATTCGATAAAGGCCGTGCGCCCGTTCGGCCCCTACATCCTCGGCGCCTATTGTGGCGCCGCTCCGCTGGCTTACGAGACCGCGCTTCAATTAATGGCGGAAGGGGAAGAGGTTCCTCTTCTGATGCTTTTCGATGCACCAGCGCCCGGCTACCCGAAAATCAGAACCCACGCGAAAGCGTACCTGACTCACGCCGCTAAGATTCTCCGCGGCGCCGGGCGGACTTCACTCCCGGATGTGCTGGAGCATGCCGGCATGCTGGTGAAGCTGGCCAGCCGGCGGCGTCGCGGGAAAGCGCTGCGCGCAAGAGTGTCCAGCGGGGCGGGGGATTCTGGAGAGAGCATTCTTCCAAGCTTGACGGTCTGCGAAGAGTATGTACTGCGGCCGTTCCCCGTGCCGATTGTTCACTTCCTTGCCGGGGACCTACGGGTAAGCACGCAAGTCCTGACCGATCCTCGCCGCGGGTGGGTGGACTTCGCCGAGGGCGGCCTCGAGGAACACTACCTGGCGGGCGATCATGCCTCACTGTTCACGGAAACCCTGGTGCCAGCTTTGGCGGCGCAGATTCAGAAAGCCATGGATGCGGTGAGATCGGATTCTTTCTTGAGGCGTGACTCTTCTCTCGATCACGGTGACTGCGCTGGTTTGTAAGTCCGGCCATTTGTTTGATGCCTGTCGAAGCCATTTGACCTGTGTGTGGCGCTCCAGTGCGTCTGGAAACGATTTACTGCTGAACGTGAACCGGGCGGTCCTCCAGTTCTAAGCGGATCGGCGGAAGGACGTAGCCCCAATGGTACTTAATGAGGGTTTCTGCGACCTCCTCCGTAGCTTGGAAAGGCGACAATCGTGTTATAAATCTACTTACGTTCAAAAGTGGAATATTCATAGGGCTATTTAGTATGAACTCTTTTTGCTCACCCTACGGCGCTGCGTTGGCCGGCAAAATGAGTTTTTTGAAGAACGCCAGAAGGACGCTCCGAATGAAGACATTCACCTCTGTATTCTTAGTGATGGTTGCAGGATGTGCGGCTTCATTCGGCGAAAAGGCCAACGACATCGTAACGATTGCTACCACGCCACCCGGCGCTACGGTGGAATGGAACCGGAAGGTTATTGGCGTCACGCCGCTGGCATACAAAGTGGGCGAATATGCTTTCAACGCCCACAAAAGTAGTCTTTTTTCAAAACGTCTGGACCAACCCGTAAACCTTCACATCACGCTTCCCGGCTTCAATGCCGTAGATGTGACGATCACAGGGCCACCTTTGGTTTGGACCAGCCTCAACCGTCAGCGCAGCTTTACGTACTACGTTGTCGGACTGCAGGACTTCAACTTCAAGATGGACCAAGTATCAGTCGCACCGAAGACTATGAGCAATGCGGATGTTGTAGATCTTCACACAGCCGGATTCGGTGACGATTTGATAATCGACAAAATTAACACGACGTCCACTGTCTTCAGGCTCGAAGTCTCGGACATGGTGGAACTACGCAAGGCTGGCGTTTCTGATGCTGTCATTCAGGTGATGATGAAAAAGAGCACGGCTCCCTAGGAAGCTCCTAGAAAGAATAGCTCACCCGCAGAAAAAAGAGCGTTCACACGAGTGTTCCAATGGATCTGGCGATCCATCCACAGTGATGAAAACGCACGGCGTCCGCCTGCGTCTTCGACGGTGTGAACGCGGCACGCGGGAGAGGAGTGCGTGCGCCATGCTCAAAATTAGTCGTGCTTCTCGAATGCGTCGCGGAGCTTGCGCCAGGTGCTGGATAGATCTTCGGGCAATACGCGCGTTTCGGCGACGGTGGTCATGAAATTGGTGTCGCCGGGCCAACGGGGCAGCACGTGCATGTGGATGTGCTCGGCGATTCCGGCGCCCGCGCTCTCGCCCAAATTCATTCCGAGATTGAATCCGGGCGGCCGGTAGATCTCCTGCAAATGGATCTGCGAGCGCTGCGTGAGCAGCATCATTTCTTCCAAGGTTTCTTGGGATGCAAATTGCAGCATATCCACATGCTCATAGGGAACCACCATCAGATGGCCGGTGCTGTAGGGATACAGATTCAGAATGATGTAGTTCTTATGAGCCCGGTGGACGACCAGATTTTCTTCGTCATTTTTCGTATTTGGCTCGGAGATCGCGGCCCGGCAGAACACGCATCCGCCGCCAGTTTTCTCTTTTTGAACGTACTGGTAGCGCCACGGACTCCACAGGTGGTCCATAAATTGGGAAATGCGGGGTTACGCGCTGTGCGAATTGTCTCCGCCGGCGGCCGGCTCGCCGGGCGCGGCCGACGCCTGGCCATCGCCCGAGGCGGAGTTGTTTACCAGATCCTTCAATTCTTTGCTGGGCTTAAAGTAAGGGATGCGCTTGGAGGGCACTTCCACGCGAGTGCCGGTTTTCGGATTGCGCCCCACGCGCGGCTGCCGCTGCCGAGTGCGAAAACTGCCGAACCCCCGGATTTCGATCTTATCCCCGGAGCGCAGAGACTTTACGATGCTGTCGAAGATGGCTTCTACGATTACCTCGGAATCCTTACGGGTCATTTCCACAACCCGGGAGACTTCCTCGATCAACTCAGCCTTCGTCATGTGTGCTTTCTCTCCCTTTGAGTCCGGATTCTACCGGCCTTCACCCTTGACTCTGATATTCATTACTTCTTCGATGGTCATTGTGGCGGCGGTGGCGTGACGCTGATAATCCTCCAGCCGCGTACGCTCCTCATCATCCGACAAAGCTCGAACGCTGAGCCCGATCTTCTTCTCGGCTTCGTTCAGCCTGACAACCTTGAAATCCATTTCCTCGCCGATCGGCAGCGGCGATTCGTCGTGCCGGTGCTCGGACGTGCCGGGAATCTCCGAGCGGTGGCATAAACCTTCGACGCCCGGCGCCAGTTCCACGAACACACCGAAATTGGCGGCCCGGCAGACCCTTCCACGCACGACATCTCCCACCTGATGGGCGCGGAAGAAGGACTCCCACGCATCCGGCTGCAATTGCTTCACGCCCAGCGAAAGACGCCGGTTGGGAGCGTCGATTTGTAAGATCACGGCCTGCACCAATTGCCCCTTCTTCACCACTTCGGAAGGATGCTTCACGCGCTTGGTCCAGGACAGGTCGGAAATATGAACCAGCCCGTCGATGCCTTCTTCAATCTCGATGAAGGCGCCGAAATCGGTGAGCTTGCGCACGCGGCCTTCGACGACGGAGCCGGGCGAATAACGATCGGCTACGGTGGTCCAGGGATCCGCTTCGAGTTGTTTGATCCCGAGTGAAACCCGGCGGTCCCTGGGTTTAACGTCGAGCACCACCGATTCCACTTGATCGCCGACCTTGACCACTTTGCTCGGATGCTTCATCCGGCGGCTCCAGGTCATCTCGGAGATGTGGATCAATCCTTCGACGCCAGGCTCCAGCTCGATAAAGGCGCCATAGTCGGTAACGCTGACAACGCGGCCGATAACGCGCGCGCCCTGCGGATACCTTTCCTGAATCGTTTCCCAAGGATCGGGAACCAGCTGCCTGAGTCCGAGCGAAATGCGTTCCTTCTCTTTATCGAACTTCAGCACCTTGACGGTGATTTCGTCGCCAGCGGTGACCACTTCGGAAGGATGATTGACACGCCCGTAAGACATGTCGCTGACGTGCAGCAGCCCATCAATGCCGCCCAGATCGATGAACGCGCCGTACTCCGTCAAGTTCTTCACGATCCCGGTAACGACCGAGCCTTCTTCGAGCACTTGCAGCGCCGCACTCTTGCGGGAGTGCTGCTCTTCTTCCACCGCCATCTTGCGAGACACCACCACGTTGCCACGGCGGCGATTCAGCTTCACAATTTTGACGGGTATGTCCTGGCCGAGCAAGGAATCGAGATTGTGGGTGGGGCGGGTATCAATCTGCGAGCCGGGCATGAAGGCGGGAACCCCGACATCCACCGCCAGTCCGCCTTTGGTGCGGCCGGTTACGCGGCCGGAGACCACCAGGCCGTCGCGCTGCGCTTTCTCCAGGTTTTCCCAGGAGCGCAGGCGGCTGGCCTTCTGGTGTGACAGCAGGATGTAACCTTCGGGCTGAATCCCTTGCCGGTCCACCATTACATCGATTTGATCGCCCACCTGAACGTGAATGGTCCCGTCAGGAAGCGCGAATTGTTCAATGGGAACCAAGCCTTCCGACTTGTAACCAAAGTCGACGATAACGTCTTTATCGTGGAGTTTCACTACGCGGCCTTGCAGCAATTCGCCATCGTGGGGCGGAGCAAAATGAGTGTAATCGTCGATGAGCTGCTCGTAATCCGACTCTTCGGATACGGGCGGATTCAGATTTTGCTCATCTGCTTTGCTGGCCATGGCCAAACTCCCGATTCAGCAACTACGACGGGCGCGAACTAATAGATGGATAGTACGTCAGAATTCAAAACGACAGGGTCAAGCGACTTCGGACGTTCCCAAACAGCTCCATCAGCCGACAAACCGTTGATACATCAGCACTTCAGCACTATAGCGGAGCCGTTGGCGGAAGTCAACCGAGCAAGTACCGAGACGTCGAGCAGGGACGCTCCCGACCATCCACATTAGAGGCGGCTAATTCCGTCCGCAGAGATCCGGTGTCTGACACATTCCTCCGGCGCACGAGGGGTACTGGGCTGCTCCATTGGACGGCTGGGTTTTTCCATTGGACGAATGAGCAGCGAAGGTTGAGAGAGCGGTCTTCAGGTGCGACTCGCCGCAGCTGGGGCAGGCAATGGCATCTTGGTTGCGGCGGACCAGCTTCTCGAATTTGGTACCACAGTCGTCACAGATATATTCGTAAATAGGCATTTTCGTTGGGCTCCCGCAAGTGCGTTTTATTAATTCTAGCGCACTGGGGATGGGGGTGAAACCGGCCGCCGTGGTAGGATGCCCCAAGGAGCAGATCCGATGCCGTTTGTCGACACCAGCAGCCTCCGTGTCATTGAGCGCTTGCCCGGTTGGCATGGCCGCTATTTCCACTCGCCCAGCATGACGTTCGCGCACTACGTTTTTGCGAAGGGCTCTTCTATTCACGAACATTTCCATCCACAGGAAGAAGTCTGGGAAGTGATTGAGGGTGAGATCGAAGTGACCATCGACGGTGTGGCTGGAGTGGCTCGTGCGGGCTTGGTTGCGATTGTGCCGGGTGGTGTGCGCCACTCGGCAAAAGCACTGAGCGATGGCCGCGCCATTATCGTTGATTATCCGCTGCGGCAAGGTTTCGAGTAGCCGGCACTTTCGTTTTAGGACCCGGTTGGATGAGTGCCAGCAACCGACTTTTCCCAGAGCATGCTCGTAGGGGCCAATGACGGTATAAAGGTAAGACATCTATGGGCCAGGCGAATGCAGCAGCCGGTACAGACCGCATTAATTATGTAAATATCGGCCTGATGGTGGTTTCCTGCGTTGTGGCGCTGTACATACCCTTCGAGCTGTTTCTGTTCGCATACGCGGTGCTGGGCCCGGCGCATTACCTTACCGAGATTGCATGGCTTCACAAACGCGGTTATTTTACCAAGGGCAAACATGACTTCCTGCTGTTGGGCGGACTGGCCGTCCTGCTGTTTTTGTCGGCGGCCTGGTCCGGCCGCGGCATCGGCCAAATGCCGCCGAACATTAACGTGGCCACTTTCACGTTTCTGGCTCTTGGAGCCGCGCTGGTGTTTTTGCTGACCGACAAACTGGTTCCTCGAATTCTCGGCCTGGCAGCGGTGGCCGCGCTGGCATTGTCGGTGCTGAGTTCGGTTGGATTCCTGGTAGTGCTGCTGTCCACGTTTGTGCCGACGCTGGTTCACGTTTACTTGTTCACCGGATTCTTTATTCTGTATGGGGCTCTCAAGGAACGCAGCCGGAGCGGCTATCTGGCGTTCTGCGTGTTCCTGCTGTGTCCGGTGGCTTGTTTGCTGATCGATCCCCGAAAGTTCGAGCCCAGTGCGTATGTGGGCCTGCCCTATCTGCTCAACTTTTCGGGGGTCAATATGGCGCTGCTCGGGATTCCCGAACCGCGCAACAGCGCCGAGGCCATCAACGTGGGCGTTCAGATCTTCCTGTCCCACAAAGGCGGGATCGTCATGCGCTTCATTGCGTTTGCCTACACCTATCATTACCTCAACTGGTTTTCAAAGACGTCCATTATCCGATGGCACAAGGTGGGCGCGCCGCGGCTAGCGACCATTGGCGTACTATGGCTGGCGTCAGTGGGGATCTATCTTTACGATTACACGCTCGGGTATCGGGTCCTGTTCTGCCTGAGCTTCATGCACATTTACCTGGAATTCCCGTTGAATCACATTTCCATTATGGGGACGTTCCGGGAAGCGCGTTCCATGTTCGGCGGCAGGCCGCTCGAGCCGGCACTGGCGGGGGCGAGGCCTATTGGAGCAAAGCGAGCACCAGTTCGTCGATCGTCTTCGTGACGCCTGGGCCAGGTTCCTCGAAATTATTCACCAGTAAGGAAAATGCGACGCGGCCGTAGGTTGGAGTGTCGGCGTAGCCGGAGAGCGCCTTCACATGATCGAGCGTTCCTGTTTTGGCGCGAATGGCGCGCGCTTCCGCGTGACCCGCGAATCGCGAGCCTAGCGTTCCGTCTTCGCCCGCGACCGGCAGAAGGTTGAACCACTGCTCGCGCTGCGGGGACTGGTTCATGTGCACCAAAAGCTTGGTGATGGCGGAGGGCGAGAGCAGCGTGGCGCGCGAGAGGCCGGAGCCGTCGGTGAATTGAAACTCTTCTTTGGCGATGCCGATGCCGGCCAGGAATTCGTCCATGGCCGCGAGGCCGGCTTCACGACTGCCCGGGCGGCCCGAGGCGAGGGCTGCTTCTCGCAGAAACATTTCCGCGTGCAGGTTCTGGCTGACTTTGTCCACCACTTGCAACAGATCGAGCAGAGGCGGCGAGTGGTGTTCGGCAAGCAACATGCCGAGTTGAGTGGGCGCTTCCGTCTTTTCGTCCGGGAAGCGATGCCGGGCCAGCGCGCCGCCCTGAATCGATATACCGCGCTTCAGTAGCGCGTCGCGGAGAACTTCAGCCGCGTAAAGAGCCGGATCGCCGATCGCCAGTTCCTGCGTGAATCCGGCCTCGCCCTTCGGAATCGCGCCCCAGATGTGCAACTCGCGTCCCGAAGCGCTGCGATAAAACTCGATCTTTCGCTCGCCTCGTTCGACAGTGAGGACACGATTGTCGATGGCGAAGTTTTCAAAGCGCGGGGTGAGAGCGATCCGCGCCAGATCCCCTGGTTGCGCGCCCGGCCGCAGCGTCAGAGCGAAGGTATTGTCGTCGAGGATCAGAGCGCTCACCGGCGCACCATATTCCCGCGTGGCGCTATCGGAAGACCAGGGTCCGGGCTGCGGCTCCCAAACATAGCGGCTGTCGTCTCCGACGACGTTGCCTTCGATGCGCTTCAATCCGCGGGCTACAAGCTGATCGGCCAAGTCATCGATGGCGCGGAACGAGTAGATCGCAAACGGAGAGGCGTGGCTGCGATAAGGATACTCGCGGCCAGACAAGCTTGGATCGCCGCCCCCGATAAGCTCCAGGTCGCCCGCGAGCGTGCCTTCGGCGTCGATTGGAACCTGGGCGCCGATTTGTGTCGACAGGCGATACTCAACGCCGAGCTTGGAAAGCGCCAATGCCGTGGTGAACAGTTTCATGTTCGACGCGGGGACAAAAAGCCGCTCGGAATTGTGCGCGTAGAGGACGCGTCCATTGCTCAACTCGACCACGCGCATCCCAACGAAAGCGTGCGACAGTGCGGTGGCGGAATCGATGAGGCGATCCAGTCGTGTCGCGAGATCGGCGCCAGCGAGCGGGATGACCAACGCCAAGGCAAGCAGTGCGCGCATTCACTGTCATTTTAGAGCGATCTTGAGACCCCAGGACTCCGACACTAAATCCTCCGGAAACGTTCACACGAGTGTGAACGCAGTACGCATGAGTGCGTGCGCCACAGCGCGGGAACAGGAACAGGCACAGGCACAGGAACAAGATCAGGAACAGGAACTGGAATTTCAGGAGCCGGGTTGCGAAATTTGCGATAGACTGCTCAGCTTGGCTTCGAGCATGATCAGCAGGACCAGCAGGAACACCAGGAACGTGCCGGCTAAAGGAAGAATCATGACCGCCTGAATCCCCCAGGCTTGCGCGAAGTAGCCGAGCAGCCAGGGGGCGAGGAAGCCGCCCGTCATGGCGAGTGAAAACAGCCCATTGTAGAAGCCGGGGTGGTAATAGGGAAAGCGATGCGCGATCTTCTCCACTACCAGGGGATAGATGGACGCAAAGCCGGCGCCGACAAATAGAATGCCCATCAGCGCGCCGAACAAGTTGTTGGTGGACGCCAGCACCAGCATGCCGAGCAGCGCCGACACGATGGATCCGATCAGGAGCAAGGCGCGGTTGACGCGCTTCAGTATAAATTGCGAAATGATGCGGCCCACCAGCAGGGACGCCCAATAGAGCGCCAGCAGCAGCAGGGAATCCTCGGGACTGATGCCGAGCCTGCGAATCAGAAACAGAGGCAGCCAGCCCGCCATGGACCATTCATTGCCAAATTGAAAGAAGAGCAGCAAGCTGAACAGCACCGCGCCGGGATTCTGAAAATCGCGCCACACCTGCCCGAGCGGGAGCGATTGAAAGTTGGGATGGCGGGAGAAATGTCCGCGGTAGCATACCACCGCGTAAAGCCCGGGAAGCGCGGCAAACAAAATCAGGATGCTGGGGACGGTGTAGACGTAGTAGGTGCCGGCCACCAGCAGCGCCGTCAGTAAACTGCCCGATCCAAACAAAAGGCCCGCGAAATTCACGGTGGCGGCGCGATCGATTTGATAGATCGGAGAGATGGCATGAAATACAGCCGCATTGAGCAAACCGGTGCTGAATCCGATGCAGATTACGCCCCACAGCCGCCACACCGCTGGGACCGGCGGGGAGGAAAGCGCCAGGAAGAGAAATCCGCCGCAGGCCAGCAGGTTGGCAAGAACCAAAACAAATTTCAGCCCGCGCCGGGGAAGCAGAAAGTGAGCCGCTCCCACCGACAAAAGCAGCCCGAAGGCCAAGGCCAGGAAATAGTCGCCGACTTCGGTGAAGCTGGGGCGGAGGTGGTAGCCCCAGGCGGGCAAGATCGCGCCCAGGAACGACATGAGCATTCCCGAGACCAGGAAAGCAGTCATGGAACGCCACGCGTCGCGTGCTGCCGATTTTTCGCCGTCCGGGTCAAGCTGCAACTGAGCAACGCTCGACATCCAACTGTATTGTAGCTCCGGTCTGTATTGTAACCCCGGCGATCCCGATTTCCGTAGGGCCAACTGCGCGGCGTCTTCCAGAAATGGGATCTCATCGTGTTCGAGCGCTGAGTTATGAACTACTTGAAGCTGGCGCACGAATTGCTTTTTCGATTGGCAGTAGGGTTGACTTCAAAGGCTACGGGAGTTGCCTCTTGGTTTTCGTCGATGCCCCGCAGAAGTGCGGGGCATCTTTATGGGCGCAATTCTACTAATAGCGGTTCATTCACGCAGCCTTCCCCGTATATCGTATCTTCCTAGAAAGTGTTTGACAGATTTCGATCGCAGTTTTATGATGGTCTCATCACTGAGAAAGGAGGTGGTCCAGTCTAACATGGGTATATGTAGTGACTGTAGAATCAATTCGCGCGAGGTGGCCGACTGTTAAAGTCGACCTGTTGAACGTTCAGGTTTCGTTCAGTGGACGAAGCCGCTGCTCCTGTGGACCGGCCGCTTCCCTGCGCGAAAAATAGTAACGTGCCCCCGCAGCTCCTGGATCAGGCGTTGCGGGGGTTTGTCTTTTTTGGGAACCGCACTTGACGGGTGCGGTACACTGAAGTTTCGAAAGGATTCTGTTGCAATGAAAGCCGCTATTCACCCCGCCTACGATGAAATCAATGTGATCTGCGCCTGCGGGAGCACCTTCAAGACACGATCCACCCATAAGGGCGATATCCGCGTGGAAATTTGCTCCAGCTGCCATCCCTTCTTCACGGGCCGTCAAAAGCTGGTGGACACGGAGGGACGCGTTGACCGGTTCCAGAAAAAAATGGCGAAGTCGAAAGATTTGAAAGACAAGAAGGAACTGAAAGACAAGAAGCAGCCGGTGGCTGCGCGATAAGGCGCTTATCGCTTTTTCTGGTCTTGTTGTTTAGCTCGTTCTTCACGCTCTTGATGCAGCTTCTCGTACTTGGGGAGCTGTTCCGGCGTCAAGATAGTGCGCACGCGCTCGACGTGCTCATCCCGAATTTGCCCTATCGCCTGGTTCTCATGTTCGCGAGCGTCGCGGAAGCGAGCTTCCGTCTGGTCCAGGATAGCGGTGAGTTTTGCCACCTGATCGTCGGTCAGGTTCAGTCTAGTACGGCTCTCGTCGATGTAGCTGCGGCGCCACTCGCTGGGTGGAGGAGCGACGCTGCCCCGTGCTGTTGGCGGATTGTAGGTCCGATACGCGAGTGCGCCCACCACGGATCCGCTCACAAACACGAGCAGCAGGTAAAACGCAATCGGTAGGTTCTTACGCGTCATTTTCCGTTCGCGTCATTTTCCGTCCGCTTCAAGGTAGTCGATGCGGATGCCTAAGGGGGTGAGATTCTCAGTGGGATTGGCGTCCGCCAGCACATCGACATAATTGCCGCGCACTTCCTGTGGGCCGCCTGAGACCGATATTTGAAGAGCGATTCCCAACAACAGGCAGATTGCAGCGGCGGCCACGACGAAGACCTGGGTCAGCTTCTTCAACCGCGCAAGGAAGAATTGCCGGGCTTCGATCTTCCGCCACAACTCGGGCATGAAGTTCACACTGGCTTCGGGATCCGGCACGGAGGTCCGGTATCGTTCGAACAGTTGATCCAGCTCTGTATTTTGATCCATGCGCGTCGCGGCGCCTCCTCATTCTTTTCGACTATTCTAACCTCTGACCCTGTTACTCCCCGGTTTTGCCACTTTTACCTTTTTGCGTGGCCTGATACGCGTTCAATACTCTTTGACGCGCCCGGAAGAGCCGAACCTTTAAGGCATTTTCGTTCACTGAATAAATCTTTTCAAGCTCTTTCAGCGACAGGCCTTCCACTTCCTTCAACGTTAGAAGGATTCGATCCTGCTCAGAAACCGACTGCAACAACGAATCGACCAATTCTTTGACTTGCTTTTGACGCTGTTCCTCGCCGGAAGCTTTGCCCCCGGCCGCGGCGTCCGCCATCATTACCTGCTGCTCGCTCAGGTCCGACATGCGAGATTCATTCCGCCGGCGCTGCTTTCGCAGATAATCATACGAAGCGTTTACCGTGAGCCGATACAGCCACGGCTCAAATACTTCCGGCGTCCTGAGTTGATCGAGCGAATAGTACAGCCTCAGAAAAACTTCCTGAGCCACGTCCTCCACATCTTCCGGCCGCCCGATCAGCCGGGCGATCGTGCCTAAAATTCTCTTCCTGTATGCAATTACCATCTGATTGAACGCAGCATCATCGCCCTTTTGGGCTTTTTGAATCAGCTCAAATTCAACCAGCATGCAGGCTCTAAATCGCTAGTCGCCTGCTCGATTCTAGAGGCGTACCAGCAAATTGTTAGGTTACAAGGGCTTGGGAAGGAAAGCAAAGCTTTTCCTGGTACTGGCTTCTCCCAAAGTCGGTGGGAGAGCATGGGTAAGCAATTGACGCAGGATCAATCGCTTGGCGGCCCTTGCTGCCAGACCCGATGACGCCACGAGATCAGAGGCATTCCCTTCCTCGCCGGGCACTTCCGGCCCGCTAGTTGAGCAATTCGGCTCGCTGCGAGTACCCTGGAGTCAAGTGCCCGCCGCGTCCCCACTCTCTGGCTTCTTCCGAAAATTCGATAGTGCCCCCCTGTTTTCAATCCTTCAGTCCATGGAGGGGGAGGGTTGGGCCACAGCTGGGACATAAGCGACGCGGGGAATGGCAATGCCGAGTTTCCCCAATCGGCGAATTGTGATGCCGGATCATGCGCTGCCTCTGCGGTTCACCGAGCGGTGGAGCCTTCCTGTCTTCGAAAGGCTGCTGAGTCTCTAGGACGCGATAAATCAAGGTCAGCATGAGATGCGCCACGGCTATGAGGGCGGGTGCTTTCTGGCCGCCGGATCGACTCGCAACACGCCAGAACTTGTCCTGAAGAGAGCAGTTCTTGGTGGCTGCTGCCGCCCAGGCGCACTCCGTCAGCGCGCCGCGCAGCCACGGATTGCCTCCGGTGGTGTGGCTGCTCTTGTTCTTGCCGGCGCTGCGGTTGTTCCCAGGACAAACGCCGGCCCACGAACTCAAATGCTTGGCCGAAGGAAACTGCCGCATATCCGCTCCTGTTTCAGCCAGAATGTTGGCCGCGCTGCGGTCTTGTATGCCGGGAACCGTCTGCATCAGTTGCCAGGCTGCGCCCAGCCCCGCCGCCTCGATCTTGGCCGTAATGTCACGGTCCATTTCTGCGATCTGCTCTTCCAGAAACAGCATGTGCTTCAGGCTGTAGCGGATCATCTGCCGGTGATGGTCACTCATCCGGTGTCCTTCCAAAGCCTGGACGATCTCGGGAATCTTTTTCCTGGCTCCCCGTTTTGCGAACTGCGCAATCTCTGCCGGCTGCGCTTTTCCATCCAGCAACGCATCCAGCATCAGTTGCCCGGACACCCCGAAGACGTCCGTCAGCACATTGCCCAGTTTCACGTTGGCGTCCTCCAGTACCTTCTGGACGCGGTTCTTCTCGGCGGTGGCGTCGCCCAGCAGCCGCTTGCGTCTTCTCGTCAGATCGCGCAGTTCCCGAATCGCCCGTGGCGGAATGAAACTGGGATAAATCATGGCGTGCCGCAGCAGGTGCGCCAGCCACCAGCCATCCTTGTCGTCGGTTTTGTGGCCCTTGCGGTTCTTCACTTCCTGCGGGTTGGCGAGGCAGACTTTCAGGCTTCCCTCCAGTACGTTGAATACTGGCTTCCAGTAGGAACCGGTCGATTCCATCACCGCGTGCGTGACGCCCTCCGCTTTCAGCCAGTCCCGCAGCGACTCCAACTCCGCCGTGATGGTCCCGAATCGCCGTCTCTCGACGCGCGGTTCTCCCTCCAAAGGCCCCGTCAAAATGCAGACCGCCAGGAACCTCTTCCCCACGTCGATTCCGGCGCATCGCTCTATGGCTGCAGAAATCATCTTCTTCTGTTCTCCTTCCCGGCGAAAGAATAGCCAACATCTTCAGAACTATCTTCTTCCTCGGCTCGACTGCTCCATTCGGGGATTCAACATGTCGGCCCGGCCAGTTTCGTTTTCGGTTCCACCGCTCCATTAGCCATTCCGGCCGCTTTCCTCCGCCTTCGCCCACAATCTCACACATTTTCATTGGCGGGGGTGAACGGAACCCGGTCATGAGAGTTTCGTTTTTTCAAAATCAGAAAAATAGCATCCATGAGCACAAAAAGTACCCGAGATGCGCCGCCCGCGTTCCCGCCCGTTCCGCGCAAGGCTGCTTAAGAAAACGGATCGTCGTCCAGACCGAGAGTTCATGAAGTTGGGACCGGGGGCTGATCATTGCATTCACAGGGTTCCGGCCTAGTGTAAATGACTAGACACTCACCGGATTGGCACGGTACACGCGGCTTTTTAGCCGCGTTGGTATTGTCAACGGCGGAACGCGGCTGAAGCCGCGTCTACCCTTATTTCTGTCTAGTTATTTTGCGGACACTACACCAGCGGCTCTTTGCTTTTCGCAAGGCAGTCATGGCTAAGGAAAATCTCGCTGGATTCCATCATCCATGCCTTCCGCCGCGGGTCTGCTGAGACGATCTGGCAGAATTTTAAGCTCCTTCAGGTTGAAGAGGTCTACGGTGCCATAACGTTTACCTCGCAGACCAGGCTGAAATCGATGCCTACCTGATTCGCCAGAACGAAAAGTGGGCGGAAGGTAGGCGCAATGCCGAACCGCTGGCAGCCGATCTTCGCGAGAGGCTGATGCGCGCTCGGGACGAACTGCATACCCGCACATCGTGAAAGTTCACTTTCTCGCAGACGCCGATCTGAACGAGGCCATTGTGAGCGGTGTCCTTCGTCGTGCATACGTCTGGTTTACGCCGCAAGAGTGATTCCGAGGTCCTGGCGTTGGCGGCGGAACAGCAACGAATTCTGGTTTCGCACGACGTTGGCACAATGCCCGCGCACTTCTTCGGGTTCACGAACGCTGGTAAAAATGCTGTGGCGTATTCCTGGCATCCCAAAGCCTCGACGTTGGGACCGCAATTGAGGAACTTCTACTCATTTGGCTGGCTTCGGAAGCAGTTGAGAGGGAAACCGGCAGGTGTGGTTGCCGCTGTAAAAGTCAACTGGGACGCCTCAGGCATCTGTCGCACGAGTGCGTGACGGTTGCTTCTAGTGCAGACGCGACCACTCCCATGTTTGGCCACTCTTCCCCAAACCCAAGCCCATCGGATGGATCGTTTACGCGGGCGCCGCACCCAAGAACCCACGTGGCGACAACCTTATCGTTACCACGCAGCCGCCGAACAACTGACGAAGACTGTCGGTGACGACATGCTAAAATCGCAAGTGGTCTCCCCCACCGCGCTGCGCTTCGTCGCAGAGTAGTAATGGATTTTCTAAAAGGTCTCAATCCGCAACAACAAGCCGCCGTGTCGCACGTCGAAGGTCCGCTGCTCTTGCTGGCGGGCGCCGGTAGCGGCAAGACGCGGGTGATCACGCATCGCATGGCGCATCTGATGGAGCAACACCGCGTTCCGGGTCCGTGCATCCTCGCCGTGACGTTCACCAACAAGGCCTCTGAAGAGATGCGGACGCGGGTCAACAATCTGCTGGGAACAGGCCGGGACGGCCCGTTGGTTTCCACATTTCACTCCTTTTGTGTCCGGCTACTGCGGCGCGACGGCGCGAGTTTAGCTGAAATTCGCAACGGATTTACGCGCCAATTCACCATCTACGATGACGACGATCAGGTGGCCGTGATCAAATCCATCTTTCGGGCCATGGGACTGGATGAAAAGTTCATGCAGTACCGGGCGGTTACCTCCTGGATCAGCCACAACAAGAGCCGCAAGGAATCGCCCGAAGAGGTATACGGAAAATCCACCGATCAGAAGACCACCCAGCTCGCTACGATCTACGAAAAATATGAAGGCCGGCTGCAGCAGGCCAATGCGCTGGACTTCGACGACCTGCTGCTCGAAACGGTCCGGCTGCTGGCGCACGACGCTTATCTACGCACACAAATCAATCGCCGCTTCGAATTCGTCATGATCGACGAATACCAGGACACCAATCGCAGCCAATACGAGCTGATGCGGCTGCTGACTGAGGCGCACAAGAACATCTGCGTGGTGGGCGACGAGGATCAATCCATCTACGGCTGGCGCGGGGCCGATATCCGCAACATCCTGGACTTCGAGCACGACTTCCCGAACGCCGCGGTGATCCGGCTGGAGCAGAATTACCGATCGACCAAGAACATTCTCGAAGCGGCGAGCGCCGTGGTTGCCAATAACACCGAGCGTAAGGGCAAGTGGCTGTGGACCGAAGCTGGGGCGGGGGAAAAGATCGGCCGGTTCGAAGCCTTCGATGGCGAACAAGAGGCGCTATTCATCGCCGACACCATCGACAAGCTGTTGACGGCAAGCCCCGGCGATCGCGTGGCCGTGCTTTATCGCACCAATTTCCAGTCGCGACAGATCGAAGAAGCGCTGAGGCGCTACAACCGCGAGTACATCGTGCTGGGCGGCTTCAGTTTCTATCAGCGCGCGGAAGTGAAAGACGCGCTGGCTTACCTGAAAGCCGTCATCAGCCCGCAGGATTCGGTAAGCCTGCTGCGCATCATCAACACGCCGGCGCGCGGGATCGGCAAGAGCACCATCGAGCAGATCGAGCAATACGCGACTGGAGCACGAGTTGAGCGTGTGGTCCGCAATCGGCCGGATGCTGGAGGAAAATCTGTTCCCGGCGCGGGCCGAATCGGCTCTGCGGATCTTCTCGGCGCTAATGGAAGAGCTAGGGGCCTCGGCTAGGGAAGGGAAAGTGGACGATCTGCTGCGGCAGATCCTGGAGCGGACAGGTTACGCCAGGATGCTACAAGCCGATAACGATCCGGAAGCCGAATCGCGCCTGGGCAATCTGAACGAATTGGTGAACGCGGCGTCGGAAGCGGTGGAACGAGGCGAGACGATCGCGGAATTTCTCGATCATGCCGCCCTGGTCTCCGATTCGGATGGTTTGGATGAGCGCGCGCCGGTGTCGCTCTTGACTCTGCACAACGCCAAAGGCCTGGAGTTTCCGATTGTGTTCCTGGCCGGGATGGAAGAGGGGCTTTTCCCGCATATTCGTTCACTCGATTCGAAAGCGGCGATGGAAGAAGAGCGGCGGCTTTGCTATGTGGGCATGACGCGCTCGGAGAAGCGGCTGTTTCTGACGTCGGCGCGCTATCGGCGCCGTTTTGGCGGCGGCCAGCAAGAGGGAACGATCCCCTCGCGATTCCTGCGCGAAGTCCCGAAGGCGTTAGTGGAAGACCTGAGTCAGTTGAGGCAACGCGCTCCGCAAGTGGACCTCTACGCCGAGCAGTACGAAGTGCGCGAGGCGGCTAAGCGCAATCTCTACACGGGCAAGACGTACAACTCGGTCGACAACATTCAACAATTCTTCGCGGAGCGAGGAAAGGCCGCTCCACCAGCCACCAGTCACCAACCACCAGCCACAAGCCCCGCACAGGCGCCGCCACCCTCCAAACCCCAATCCCGGCCGCCCGCCCCGGCTGGACGTCGCGGCTTCCGCGCCGGCGCCATGATCCGGCATCCCAAATATGGACGTGGAACGGTGCTGCGTCGCGAAGGCGATGGCGAGGATGCTAAGCTCACGGTAAGCTTTCCCGGCTACGGTTTGAAGAAGCTGGTGGAAAAGTACGCAGGAATCCAAGAGGATTGAGCACCTAACAGGAATGAATACAAAGAACATTACAGACAGAGCAGAGCGCAAGAAGGCAAAGCGCGTGGCCCGCAAGAAAGCGGCTCCCAAGCCGAAGCGGGCATCCGGAGTGGCTCGCGGCTCCCTCAAAAAGAAAGTGCAGAAGATGTCCAAGGGACAGAGGAAGCGTTAGTGAACTAGCGCCATCCTCGGATGAACCAGCTCCTCCGCACCAAAAGCATCGATGCTCTGATCGCGGCTTCCGAAGAGCCCGAGCGGCGGCTGAAGAAGTCGCTCGGAGTTTGGAGCTTGATCGCGCTGGGCGTGGGAGCGGTGATCGGATCCGGTATCTTCACCGTTACGGGAACCGCCGCTGCTGGCGAACATTTCTTAGCCAAATCGATTTTAAAGGCGCCGTTGCTCGATCTGCTGCTGAACGGCGGCAATGCCACTACGCTGAGCGGCCGGCTGGGCGCGGGCCCGGCCATCTCGGTGTCGTTCGTGTTGGTGGCGATCGCCTGCGGATTCGCGGCGATCTGTTATGCCGAGCTGGCCTCCATGATTCCCATCGCCGGCAGCGCGTACACGTATTCCTATGCGACGCTGGGCGAAATCTTCGCGTGGATTATCGGCTGGGACCTGATTCTGGAATACGCTTTCTCCAATATGAGCGTGGCGGTCGGGTTCTCGGCATACCTGAACGACCTGCTCGATAATCTCTTTCACTTCCATCTGCCGCAGCAGCTTTCGCAGCCCATCTTTGAAGAAGGGAAGCGCACCGGCGCGTGGTTTAATTTGACGGCTTTCGTGGTGCTGCATGCTGCTGACCATGGTCCTGGTGCGTGGAGTCCGCGAAAGCGCGCAAGCCAATAACACGATGGTGCTGATCAAGATTGTCGCGATCCTGCTGTTTGTGTTCGGCGCGGCGCACGCGGTGAACACCGGCAACTGGCATCCGTTCATGCCCAATGGTTATTCGGGCGTGCTTTCGGGTGGGGCGATTGTGTTCTTTACGTACATTGGGTTCGATTCGGTCTCCACCGCGGCCGAGGAATGCGGCCGTCCGCAGCGCGACATGCCAACGGGAATCTTCGCGACGCTGGCGGTTTGCGCGCTGCTCTATGGGTCGGTTGCGCTGGTGCTCACCGGCATTGCGAATTGGAGCACACTGGACAACGACGCGCCGGTGGCGAACGCGCTCAAGATGATCGGGATGAACCGGCTGCGATTGATCGTCACCGCCGGGGCGCTGCTGGGCATGCTGTCTTCGCTCCTGGTGTTTCAATATGGACAGGCGCGGATCTGGTTCGCGATGTCGCGCGACCGGCTGTTGCCAGGTATCTTCTCGCGCGTGCATCCGCGCTACCAAACCCCTTACATCAGCACCTGGGTGGCCGGTTTCGTGGTCGGGATTCCAGCCGGGATCTTCGATGTAAGCTGGTTCGCCGATCTTTCGAACATCGGCACGCTGTTCGCTTTCATCCTGGTTTCAGCGGGTGTGATTGTGCTGCGCAAGAAGCAGCCCGATCGCAAGCGAGGTTTTCGGGTGCCGTGGGTGCCGTTGTTGCCGGGGATCTCAATCGTTTGCTGCATGGTGTTAATGCTGAGCCTGCCGCTTGAAACCTGGCTGCGATTTTTCGCGTGGCTGATTGTCGGACTATTCATCTACTTCTTGTACAGCAAGAAGCGCACCGCCGAATTAACATAAAAGAATCTTGCAGGAGGGCCCATGATTCGATTTCCGTTGGCCGTTTTGTTTGCGTACGCTGCGCTTGCCGCCGAGCAGCCGTTGTTGCTTCAGAAACCCACCGTTAACAAAACGCATATCGTCTTTTCATATGCGGGCGATCTTTGGAGCGTGCCGCGCGAGGGTGGCGAAGCGTCGCGACTCACGGTGGGCGAGGGCATCGAGACCGATCCGGTCTTTTCACCCGACGGATCGTTGATCGCGTTCCAGGGCGAGTATGAGGGCAACCAGGATGTGTACGTGATTCCGGCCACGGGCGGCACTCCGAAGCGGCTGACCTATCATCCGGGCGCCGACGCGCCGGTGGGTTGGACGCCAGACGGCAAGCAGATTCTTTTTCGCTCTAATCGGAAAGCCTATTCGCGATTCGAGCAGCTCTTCACCATTCCGGTAGACGGAGGGTTTCCCACACCTGTGGATCTCCCCGCGGCGTATGACGGATCGTTTTCCGGGGATTCGAGCAAGCTGGCCTACATGCCGATCTCGCCGGCGTTCGAAGCGTGGAAGCGTTACCGCGGCGGTCGAACGACATCGATTTGGCTGGCTAGTCTGGCGGACGCTAAGGTGGAGAAGATCCCTCGCGAGAATTCCAACGACTTTAATCCCATCTGGCTGGGCGATAAAGTGTACTTCCTGTCGGATCGCGCGGGACCCGTATCGCTGTTTTCTTACGACACCGCGACAAAGAAGGTCACGACCCTGGTCCACAACGATGGCTACGACCTCAAGTCGGCCAGCGCGGGACCCGGCGTCATCGTTTATGAGCAGTTCGGCTCCATTCATCTTTTCGATCTGAAATCCGGCAAGGCGAAGAAGATCGAGATTACCGTGTCGGGCGATATTCCGTCGCTGCGGCCGACCTTTGAAAAACTGGGTTCGCGAATTTCGAATGCGAGCCTGTCGCCCACGGGGGCGCGCGCCGTCTTTGAGGCACGGGGCGAAATCTTCACTGTTCCCGCCGAGAAGGGTGACGTCCGCAATTTGACCAACACGCCGGGGGTGGCCGAACGCAGCCCCGCGTGGTCGCCCGACGGCCAGCAGATCGCCTATTTTTCGGACGAATCCGGCGAATACGCGTTGCACGTGCGGGCGCAAAACGGCTTGGGCGTTGTCGAGAAGATCGGTCTGGGGGCTCAGCCTGCTTTTTACTACGATCCAAGCTGGTCGCCAGACGGCAAGAAGATCGCCTATGAAGACAGCCAGCGGCAGCTTTGGTATATCGACCTTGAGAAGAAGCAGCCGGTCCTCATCGATCGCGATACTTACTTCACGCCGGCGCGCGGGCTGAATCCCGATTGGGCGCCGGACAGCAAATGGATCGCCTATACCAAGATCCTGAAGAACCACCTGCGAGCGGTTTTTCTTTATTCGCTCGCTGACGGGCAGCCGCATCAAGCGTCGGATGGAATGAGCGACGCCGAATTCGCCAGGTTCGACAAGAACGGGAAGGCTCTGTACTTCACCGCCAGCACCAATGTCGGACTTACGACAGCGTGGCTGGACATGTCCGGCGATGAGCGTCCCATCTCGCGCAATGTCTATGTGGCAGTCCTCCGGAAAGAAGATGGGTCGCCGCTCGCGCCCGAGAGTGATGAGGAAAGAATTCAAAACCAAGAATCCAGAATTCAGAATTCAGAATTCAGAATCGATCTGACCGGTATCGATCAGAGGATTCTTGCGCTGCCGATTCCGGCTCGCGATTACATTTCGCTGGATACGGGCAAGACCGGAGTCCTGTTTCTGACTGAGAAGGTGGAAAATCCTTCGGCGCAGGCCGAGGACCGGGAAACGGCCACGCTCTATAAATTCGAATTGAAGACGCGTAAGACCGAGAAGATCCTTGAAAACCTGCGGCGCTTCGAGCTCTCGCGCGATGGTGAAAAGATGCTGTACCGGCAGGGGCCGAACTGGGTGATCTCGGCCAGCGGAGCTGCTCCCAAGCCTGGTGAAGGCGTCCTGAAGCTGGACGGAATGGAAGCGCGCATCGATCCTCGCGCTGAATGGAAGCAGATGTACCAGGAAGTTTGGCGCATTGAGCGCGACTTCTTTTACGATCCTTCGTTGCACGGTTTGGATTGGCGAACCGCCGAGCGGAAGTATGAACCCTATCTCGAAACGGTGGCCAGCCGCGGCGATCTGAACTATCTGTTCGAAGAGATGCTGGGCGAGCTTACGGTGGGGCACCTGTTCGTACGCGGCGGCGCGTTTCCGGAGGTGAAGCGGGTGAAGGGCGGCCTGCTCGGCGCCGATTACCAAATCGAAAATGGACGATACCGCTTCGCTAAAGTCTTCAGCGGTGAAAACTGGAACCCGCAGTTGAACGCGCCGCTCACGCAGCCGGGCGTCAACGTAACCGCGGGCGAGTATCTGCTGGCGGTGAATGGCCGCGACGTGCTGCCGCCCGCCAATCTCTACAGTTTCTTCGAGGAGACCGCGGGTAAGGCGGTGGTGCTGCGCGTGGGCCCGAATGCGGATGGCTCGGGATCGCGCGAAGTGACGGCGATCCCGGTGGAGAACGAAGCAGCGCTGCGCAACCTGGCCTGGATCGAAGACAATCGCCGCAAAGTGGATCAGTTGAGCGGCGGGCGGCTGGCGTATGTTTACCTGCCCAACACCGGGGAGGGCGGGTTCACTAATTTCAATCGCTACTACTTCGCGCAGATCGGCAAGGAAGGCGCGGTGATTGATGAGCGCTTCAATGGCGGTGGACAGATCGCCGATTACATCATCGATAATCTGAGCCGGCCGCTTACCAATTTCTTCATGACGCGCGCGGGCCAGCCTTTCACCACTCCGCAGGAGGCGATCTTTGGGCCCAAGGCGATGATCATCAATGAATATGCCGGCTCGGGCGGGGACGCGATGCCGTGGCTGTTCCGCCAACGCGGCATTGGACCGCTGGTCGGCAAGCGCACCTGGGGCGGGTTGGTGGGGATCGTTGGGTTTCCGGCGCTCATCGATGGCGGCACGGTCACGGCTCCTAATCTGGCCTTTTACAATCTGAAGGGTGAATGGGACGTGGAAAATCATGGTGTCGCGCCGGACATCGAAGTGGAATATGATCCAGCGCTGGTTCGCGGCGGGCACGATCCGCAGTTAGAGAAAGCGGTCCAAGTGGTTATGACGGAGCTGGGGAAACATCCGACGCCCGAATATCAGCATCCGCCATTCCCGAATTACCACAAGACCACCGCTGCGCCGGCCACTTCTTCGAAATGAAGCCAGCGGTTGGTACGCGGCCGGGGCTGTACCGGTACAAAAGCGCTAATTTCCTATTCGATGTTTTCGGGCGGTGTTCCAAGATAGATGCGCTTGGAGCAACGTTCCGACAATACCGCCCCGTTTGCCGACCGACCGGCGCTGTCTAAAGCTGGGAAACGGCGGTCTGCACTACTCGAACAAATTCAAGCTGATGAGCAAGTTAATTTGCAGCCAACGGCTTACTGGCTGGACGAGACGGGCATCCCGATCCTGCGTGCCACGCGCACTTGGATCCAATATGGGACGGTGGGATTTGCCGTTATCTGCATCCTCATCGGGGCGATTGAAGGTCTGCTCGGGCGGTAAACATTGAGTACTTTATCTTACTTTTCTCGCATCGGAAACATGAAAATTGGGTTGCAACTTGGTACGAGAAGAGCGAAACTACATGTGGAACTAGCTCACTCCTCCGAGGGCTATCCGATGCCCGCCTTGTTCATTCGTGGATAAGGCGGGTTAAGTTTTTTAGGGCCTCTTTTAGGTCACGGTTACACCGCGCTCCAAAACCAAACGCAGAAACGTCACAAACCCGAGGAGTGGAACGATGTGTGACTATTCGCTGCATACGTATCCGAATCGACTTGCTAACGATGGAGAAGAGCTTGTCGTGCACCGGTTCGGAGCTGGATCGCTCGGATTGGCATCTCCGGCGGATCTCTCCGCGGTGATTTCGGCGAGTAAGACATGTAACGGTACGTTATGGTCGCAAGTGAAGGCTTGGTTTATGGGGTGCAATCCGAGATGGGAAGCGGAGAAACGGGTTCCGGCCGTTTGTATCCCGCCCGGCGCCCGACTGATTCTGCGCGACATTCCCAAGGGTTTGCAGCGCGAGCTAGGTGTAGGCGAAACGGAAGAGGTGAGGTTCATCGAGACCACGGCCGAGGTGAATACTTATCGCGACGCAGTCCGGTTTAAGAATTGTCGCCAGGCGCTGCTGCAGCAACTGCGGGAAGGACAGCGCGTGCGAGTGCTTTCAACCGGCGTGGAAGAGTTCGAGCCGGTGGAAGAAGTTTGGACCGGGGCATAAGGCGAGGTCAGTTACCCGCCGCGAGATTAGTTACCCGCCGCAGGCCGGAAGTGCAGGTCAATGGTGTAACCGGCAACGTCTACGTGTACGATATAAAGCACGTCGACGCTTACGGTTCCCTGAGTGACGCCCACCTGGACGTCTGCGCTATGAACTGGCAAGCCCAGACCGGCAGCCTCATTGAGAACTTCGGTCCGTACTGTTTCGGCGGAACTCTTGGCCGTGCCGGGATCATCCACCAAGTCGTTCAGGTAACTTTGTAGCCGCCAATTCGCGGCGTAGGGTGGGACCAGAAGCGCGCCGACAATGATCAGGATCAGAAGCACCAAGCCGCCCGCGATCAGACGGGCGGTTCTAGTTACTGGAGGCGAGGGCACTCACCGTTTACTTTCCTCGAGCGATTCCAGTTCCTTCCAGATGTCGTCGTCGTGACTTTCCCAATCGGGACTCTTTTTCATGACGCGGAATTCCGGTACTTTCAGAGTGCCGTGACCGTACAGGCAGATGTACTCGGTGCGCGGCTGTCCGAACAGCAGCATGTTTGGCCAGGACCCTGCACTCACGGGCATGCGCAGCCGGCGTAAGCAACTTCGGCAGCGATAGCGCTGATCCCAAACGATCAAATACACGACGCCGAAACATGCCAGGAAGAACACGAGCATCGCGGTAGTAAAACCGAGGTCGTGACCAAAGGGTGCGAGACCCGCAAAGCGCGCCTGGTCACGGAAGCCCAGGAGGATGGCGCGCCAGACGAAACGCATCACCAGGGCGCCGGCGGCCAGCTTCAGCAGCAAAAACCCCCAATACTTCATGATCATTGGATTCCTTTCGCGTGCTCCCGGTTCCCGCTCATATTATTTAATCGGCCCGCGGCTAACTCTTCAGCAGATTGCGGGCCAAAAATAATACGTTCGCCGGACGCTCCGCCAGTCTCCTCATAAAATATGGATACCACGCATTGCCATACGGAACATAGAGCCTTAAGCGGTAGCCAGCCGCCACCAAGCGGCGCTGCAAGTCGCGGCCGACGCCATACAGCATCTGAAACTCAAAACGATCCGCCGCGATATTTCGTTCCCGAATATATCCTAGCGCGCGGTCGAGGATCTTCTCATCGTGCGATGCGATGGCTGGATACGTCCCGCGGTCGAACAATTCGAACATTAAGCGAACGTAATTGGCATCCACGTCCTGCTTGCGGGGAAACGCCACATCGGCCGGTTCGCGATAGGCGCCCTTGCACAGCCGGATGGGAATGGAGCGCTGGCACAAATCGCGAATGTCCGTCTCGCTGCGATAGAGATAGGCCTGGATCACGGCGCGGACGCTCCCGTATCTGGCGTGAAGATTCGATACCAAGGCCAGTGTGCGGTCTACATAGGGACTCGACTCCATGTCGATCTCGACCAGGCGGCCTATGGATTTCGCGCGCGCCACCAGGCATTCGACATTGGCCAGGCAGGCGGATTCGGAGAAATCGAGGCCAAGCTGGGTGAGTTTGACCGACACGGTGGCATCCAGGTTGAGCTGTGCGATCTGGTCCAGCGCCGCGAGATAAGCTTCGCGCGATTGCTGAGCCTCTTCGAGCGAAGTGACGCTTTCACCGAGGTGATCGAGTGTGGCCAGGTATCCGTCGGCGTTCAATTTCCGGCAAACCGCGACTTCCCGTTCGATGGTGGATCCGGCGACGAAGCGCGAGGTCAGCCGCTCTACAACAGGTGAGGTTTCCATCCAGTGACGAAGCCACGGCTGTCGGGAAAGCACCAAGAGCAGGCCGCGGAGCACTCAGCTAATAGAATACTAGGTTGCGTTCACACGAGTGTGAACGCGGCACGCACGAGTGCGTGCGCCACATTGCTCAGCAGCAATTTTCGGTTAAGCGCTTGCGGCAGCCGACTGAGGAACGGTGGCCTTCTTCACTCGGATTGACAGAATGCCATCCTGGAGCGAGGCTTTGGCCGTAAAGGTCCGGACTTCCGCGGGTAATTCCAAACACCGCAGGAGTTTCTGATCGCTGAACTCAGAGAAGCGGACGTTTGCGTCCTGCCGCTCGGAACCCTGCACCGAACCTCCGTCCACGATCACGGCGTGAGGCAGAACGCTGACCCGAACTTGACTGGAATCAAGCCCCGGGACAGCAATACGAATTCGGAACTCGGTGTCTTCTTCCACCAGCTCCGCGGGGGGCGCGAATACCAGCGAGCGTTCAGCCTCCACCCAATCTTCCCTGTCATAGCCGTGCAGGCCGCCACGCCCCAAAAAACGCTCGAAGGCCCGCCGACCTATTTCCGTGTAGAGAGCGTCCACCTGCTGTTTTAGCAACAGTACAGCTTCTCCTTCGGGTTGGATTCTATTGACATGAACCTCTGACATTAGATGGTCTCCATTCATCGAAGTTGACCGGGGGAGGCGGTAGGAGTGTAACTCAACGAACCGCCAATTGCAATGGGATTATTTAAAAAAATTAGAAGCTTGTATCGGGAGAGGCAAGAATAATATACTCGTACAAAATTAGTAACTGCGGCGATGAGATACGTTTGCGTCCACAGCCATTGTTATCAGCCGCCTCGAGAAGATCCGTGGACCAACGAAGTGGAGCCGGAGGTCACAGCGTGGCCGTTTCATGACTGGAACGAGCGAATCGCTGCCGAATGCTACACACCCAATACCGCGGCGAGGATCTTGGATGGCGATCAGCGCATCGCAAAAGTAGTAAATAACTTCGGCCAGATCAGCTTCGATTTCGGCCCCACTCTCCTGACCTGGCTTGAAAAGAAGGCTCCCGAAACGTACCAGGCGATTCGCGCAGCGGATGGAGAGAGCCGGCAGCGTTTTTCCGGGCACGGCTCGGCGCTGGCGCACGCTTACAACCACGTTATCCTGCCGCTTGCCAACAGCCGGGACAAGGCCACCCAAATCTGGTGGGGAATTCAGGATTTCGTGCATCGTTTCGGAGAGCAGCCGGAAGGAATGTGGCTGCCCGAAACAGCCGTGGATTTGGAATCGCTGGAGATCATGGCGAGGCATGGAATTAAATTTACGTTGCTAGCGCCGAGCCAAGCCAAGGCGGTTCGAGTGAAGGGCGCGCATTCCTGGCAGGATGTCAGCGGCGGTCGTATCGATCCCAGCCAGGCCTATGCGTTAAATCTTCCATCGGGCAAATCGATAAGCCTGTTTTTCTACGACGGCCCGGTGTCGCAAGCAATCTCGTTTGAGGGGTTGCTTCATAACGGCGAAAAGTTCATCGAGCGGTTGTTGTCGGCTTACTCCAGCGATCGCGGGCGATGCGAGCTGGTTCACGTTGTCACCGATGGGGAAGTTTACGGGCATCATCATGCGCATGGCGAAATGGCGCTGGCCTTCGCGCTGGAACGGATCGAGTCTCGAGGCCTGGCTCGCGTCACCAATTATGGTGAATTTCTCGAGATACATCCTCCGAGCTCGGAAGTGCAGATTGTTGAAAACTCCTCGTGGAGCTGCGCGCATGGGGTGGATCGCTGGCGGCGTCACTGCGGGTGCCATTTGGCTCGCGGCGACTGGAGCCAGGAATGGCGCGCGCATTTACGGAATGCGATGGACTGGCTGCGCGACGAAGTAGCCGAGCGCTATGAGGCGAAAGCCACGGAGCTGGTGAAGGACGCTTGGGCGGCGCGTGACGACTACATCCAGGTTCTGCTGGATGATGGATCCGATGAAGGTTGGGCGCGCTTTCAATGCAGGCATGCTTGGCGGGTGCTCAGTCCGGTGGAAGAGAAGACACTCGGGCAGCTTCTGGAGCTGCAACTGCATGCCATGTTGATGTACACAAGCTGCGGCTGGTTCTTTGACGATTTGTCGGGCCTGGAGACGCGGCAAGTGGTGGGCCACGCGGCGCGCGTGGTGGAGTTGACTGCGGCGGTGTTCCACAAAAACCTGGAAGCGCCTTTGGTGGAAAGATTGGCGCGGGCCAAAAGCAATATTCAGGAGTGTGGGAGCGGCGCTACGATTTACGAGAAGGTGATAAGCGGGCGGCGCAACGCGATTACCCATGCTGGCCGGATGGAACCCAAACCGGAGCACTGGTTCTATGGGTTGGTGAATGAACTGACGGAACAGTTCCGGACAACCGGTGAGATGACGTTTGAAACATTGGAGCGTGCGGTCGAACAACAGAAAGAAGATTATCGGAGAGACCTGGAGACGGCGTGCAGGATGGTTCGTACCTATCCTCAGTTGTTCGAAGAGAGCCGCTTGAGCGTCAAGAGACAGGCCTCGGGGATTTAAGTCAGAAGAGGTGTTCGCATGAGTGCGAACACGGCACGCAAGAGTGCGTGCGCCACGAGTCCTAAACACTGGCTCAATATTTGAGTACTGGGTTAACATTTAGTGCGGGCTTAGTACTTAAGTCGGAGATACTTTGAGCATCGTTTCAAAAACACTGTCGGGGCGTTACTATACCGACCCGGAGCTCTTCCGTCAGGAGATGGAGAATTTCTTTTTCGACGGTTGGGTGTGCGCGGGGCGCGCCGATCGGGTTCCATGCACGGGCGATTATTTCCTGCGCGAGATCGCCGGCGAAAGCATTATCGTGGTCCGCAGCGAGGCCGGCTCCGTGGAGGCTTTTTATAACGTCTGCCGGCATCGCGGCACGCGCCTGTGTTCGGCTGCGGAAGGCAGTTTCGGCGGAAGGATTCAGTGCCCGTATCACGGCTGGACTTACGGGCTGGACGGCCGGCTGCTGGGCGCTCCACATATGGATTCCTCCGTCTTCGAGCGACTGGATTATCCGCTCCACAAGCTTTACACCGATGTTTGGGACGGTCATGTATTCTTCAATGCCAGCGAGCGTCCCCAGCCGCTCGCGGTCCAGCTGGCCGATTTACCCGCGCGTTTCGCTCCCTGGCGCATGGCGGAGCTGCGGTGGCACAAGCGGATCACTTATGAGGTCCACGCAAACTGGAAGCTGATCGTGGCGAACTACAATGAGTGCCTGCATTGTCCGGTGCTGCACCCGGCCCTGAACCGGCTGACCGATTACATCGGTTCAGATAACCAAGCGCCGCAGCCCACTTACATCGGCGGCTCGATGGGTTTCCGTGGGACGGCTGAAACGATGAGCATGGATGGGATACGGCGGCGCGATTATTTGCCCGGTCTGAACGAGAGCGAACGCCACAAAGTCTGCTACTACGTCGTTTATCCCAATCTGCTGCTGAGCCTGCATCCGGATTACATGATGATTCACACCCTGTGGCCGCGGGCGGTGGACCGCACTGAAATTGTTTGCGAATGGTATTTCCATCCGGCCGAGCTGGCAAAACCGGATTTCATCGCCGACGATGCCATCGAGTTCTGGGACCTGACGAATCGCGAAGACTGGCGCATCGTGGAACTCTCGCAGGCCGGCGTTCAATCGCGCGCTTATACGCCCGGTCCCTATTCCAGCCGTGAGGAGCTGCTCGCCGCTTTTGATCAGGTGGTCATCGCGCGAGACGCACCCCGGCGCTCCTAATGCAGACCACTCTGCGTCGCGAGCTGCGGCTGAGAGATCTGGTCTTTTTCGACATCTGCGCCATCATCAGCCTGAGGTGGGTGGCGGCGGCCGCACACGCCGGTCCGGGCTCCTTTCTCTTATGGGTGGTCGCCGCGATGTTTTTCTTTCTGCCTTCCGCCATCACCGTCGCGGGGTTGTCGAGGAAATTCCCGGAAGAGGGCGGGATGTACATTTGGACCAAGCGCGCTTTTGGAGACCGGCACGCGTTCTTGTGTGGATGGTTTTACTTCATTTCCACGGTTCTGTACCTTCCATCTCTGCTGCTGGCCGGCATCAGCATGACGGCCTACGCATTCGGCGGGCTGGGACAGCGCTTGGCCGAGGACCGCGAATTCGCGCTGCCAATCACGCTGGCGGTGCTGTGGGCCGCATTCGCCGCTAATTTTTTCGGTATGAAGGTGGCCAAGTGGATTTCAGCGCTGGGCGGAAGTTCGACGTTTATCATCGGAGGGGTGCTGGGCCTGTTGGCGATTGCCGCAGGCTTACACACTGGCGTTGCGACCAGATTCGAATTGTTGCCGAAAGCAAATCTCAGCACAGTGAATTTCTGGTCTCAGATTGCATTCGCATTTGTCGGATTGGAGCTGGCTCCGATCGTTAGCGCCGAAATCCGCAACCCGGGCCGCGATCTTCCGCGAGCCGCCTTGATCAGCGGAGTGATATCGGCAGCCTTCTATATCTCGATGACCGCGGCGCTTCTGGTGCTATTAAGTCCGGGCGAGATCAGCCCCATGACAGGTTTGGCGCAGGCTGGCGCGGCCGGCGCGCAGAGATTAGGAGCGCCGGGAATATCCATGCTACTGGCAGCGCTGATTGGCGTGGCAATGGTCGGCCAGCTGGACACGTGGATCGCCGGAAATACGCGCTTACCCTATGCCATTGGGCTGGATCACTACCTGCCGGAAGCGTTTGGCCGCATTCATCCGCGGTGGGGCACTCCATATGTTTCGTTGCTTGTGCAGGCGGTGGCGGCGACGCTGTTCCTGCTGATGGCTCAGCTAGGCGAGAGCGTTCGGGCGGGCTACCAGATCATGGTGGACATGATGCTGATCGTAACGTTTGTTCCGTTTATCTACATCTTTTGCGCAGGATTTCGATTCGCCAGCCGGATTGCGGCGATGTCCGGACTGGCGGTGACGTTGATCGCCATTGCGTTCGCCGCGTTGCCGCCCGATGATACCGGGTCCACGGCCATTTTCGAGGCCAAGGTCGTAGGTGGGAGCGTATTTTTCGCGGTTTTGGGGTGGATTGTCTTCAAGCGATATGAGGCGAGGCGTTAAGGCGCCCAGACGCGACTAAAAGTTGCGTGTACCAGCGGCTCATAATGTACCAGCGGCTCATAATGTACCAGCGGCTCATAATGTACCAGCGGCTCATAATGTACCAGCGGCTCATAATGTACCAGCGGCTCATAATGTACCAGCGGCTCATAATGTACCAGCGGCTCATAATGTACCAGCGGCTCATAATGTACCAGCGGCTCATAATGTACCAGCGGCTCATAATGTACCAGCGGCTCATAATGTACCAGCGGCTCATAATGTACCAGCGGCTCATAATGTACCAGCGTCTCATAATGTACCAGCGGCTCATAATGTACCGGCGGCTCATAATGTACCGGCGTCTCATAATGTACCAGCGGCTCATAATGTACCGGCGTCTCATAAAGTGAACGGTATTGTTGCTAGCCCAGAACTAGGGCGCGCCGGACCCGGGGTTTTGCTTCTGGCGCTCCCACTCTTTGCGGAAGGTGTCGTCACGCTCCGCGACGTAAGCTTTGTACCCGCCCGGATCAATGAATGGGTTTGGGCCGCCGGTTTTCATCTTCTCGTACTTCTCCTTTAGACCGAAGTAGCCGCCGTGCGCACCGAGGAAGAGATCGCAGGGGAGACTTTTCAGGACCGCGAATGTTTTGACGTAATCCTCCGCGATCCCAGGATATTTCTGGTTGCCGACCAGTATGTAGCCGGGGTTTACGTTTGGACTACCGATAATTACCGCGTTTAACGTCCGACCTCCATCGCGCACCTGCATGGTCCATGTGGTGCAGCCTCTGGTGTGGCCGGGCGTAAGATGCGCCACCAGTTTGGAGCCGCCGAGCTGGACGGTGTCGCGATCGTGCAGCGTACGGTCCACGTGAGCGCCCGGACGGCCCGGCGCGGTGCTCTCTTCTTCGGGTACGTCGGCATCCATCACCATCAATTTCGCGCCCGTTTCTTTCTTAATCAGGCCCGTGCCAGCGTCATGATCGCCGTGCGCGTGGCTGATGAGAATGATCTTCGTATCGCTGTATTTGAAGCCGAGCCGCTGGATGCTCTGCTTGATGAGTGGCACGTCCTGCTCAAAGTCGGAGTTGATCAGGATGTTGCCTTGGGGGGTGTTGATCAGGTAAACAGCCAAATCGGCCGTGCCGACATAGTAGAGGTTACCCGCGATCTTAAAGGCTGGAAATTCCTTGTGCCAATCCGGATTGGCTTGCGCCAGAACGGTGGCTGCGATGGCGAGGAATAAAACGAGGACTCGTCGCGTCATGGTTCAGAGTTTACACGACCGCGACGGCCTCGATCTCGACCAGAAATTCCGGAAGAAACAATCCGGCAACGATGACGACGGTGGCCGCGGGCGGATTGGCGGTATCGACGTATTTGTCCCGCTCCTGGCGGTAGGCGAAGAATTGCGAGCGATCGACGCTGCTCACGATGTAGTAGTTGAGCTTGACAACATTTTTAAAGCTTGCGCCGGCCGCTTGGAGCGCCGTATTCAGGTTCGCGAACACCTGCTGAAGCTGGGCCGGATAGTCGCCCTTGCCGACGATACTTCCGGAAGCATCCATGGCGACCTGCCCGGAGATATAGATGATCCTCCCACTCGTGATTTCGGCCACATGGGAGTATCCGACGGGCTTGGGCAGTTGTGGAGGGCTGAACACGCGGAACTTCGACTCGTCAGGCATGCTGTGATTGTGGCATTGTGGACGCACGGTCGCAATTTCAATGGCGATAAAGATGGCATTTGCCCCGGTGCTGATGGTTTGTGTTTTGCTCTTAGCTTGCGGTGCGCGTCCGAAAACCCATCACACCCAGGTGGGATGGAGGCCCATTGGTTCTTGGTCGGGCCGGGGGGACTCGCAAACCGACTCGTTCAACATCGAAAGCACGCAGTGGCGGAATCGATGGGAGACCAGAGGCGGGACGGCTCATTTCACGCTGGTGGTGCATAGCGCGGTAAGCGGGCGTCCAATCCAGGACGCTGTACAGCAACAGGGAAACGGCCGTGGGATCGTGTATGTGACCGAGGATCCGCGGCTGTATCATCTGGTAATCGACTCTGACGGCGTCGATTGGTCCATCAAAGTTGAGGAAGCGGTGGTGGGGGACGTGCCATAGGTGTATAATTTTTGCGACCGGAGGTGAACTGAATGGCAGAGATATCCAGGCGGGAATTGATCAAGGGAGTCATCGCGGCGGGCGCTGTTTCCTCGGGCGCCTACCTGTTCCGCAGCTCGGTGGTGAGGGCCGATCAGCCGGCCGCGGGATCGGTGGAGCGGCTGGTTACCCTGACGGTGAACGGCCAGCAGCGACGCGTGGACGTGATGAAGCAGGAAACCCTGGCCACTACGCTGCGCTATAAGTTGGGGCTCACGGGTACCAAGCTGGGGTGCGACCGCTCGGAATGCGGAGCGTGCACGGTCTTGATCGACGATGTCCCGCATTATTCCTGCTCGATCTTGACGCACACCGCGAGGGGCAGGCAGATCACCACCATCGAAGGACTTGGCCAGCGCCGATGGCAAGCTGCACCCGGTGCAACAGGGCGTCATCGATGAACAGGGCTTCCAGTGCGCCTTCTGCATGTCCGGTTTCATCATGGCGACGGTCGGGTTCCTGAAAGTGAATCCAAATCCGACGCGCCCTGAACTGGCACATGGCATTTCCGGCAACCTGTGCCGCTGCCAGGATTACGACAAGATCCTCACCGCCATGATGCGCGGCGCGGAGAACCTGAGAAAGGTGACCTAATATGCCCGACACAATTGAACCTGGCAAGCCCAACGGAAACAAATCCGCCTACAAACTGATCGGCCAAAACTACACCACGCCGGACCTGGTGGCGAAGGTCACCGGCCGTGCCAAGTACGCCGAAGACTACCGCGCCGAGGGCATGCTGTTCGCCAAGCTGCTGCTCAGCTCGATGCCGCACGCGCACATTCGAAGCATCGATACCTCGGAAGCGCTCGCCATGCCCGGCGTGAAGGCCATCCTGACGGTGGACGATCTTCCGGCGCCGGCCGACGCGATGACGGATCTGGGCCAAGTGATCCCGGCCAACAAGTTGGGCGAGCGCGGTCTCACCAACGATCCGGTGTACCAGGGCGAGCCGATTCTAGCGGTCTGTGCGGTGGACGAATACACCTGCGCCGAAGCCATCGAAAAAATCAAGATCGATTATGAGCGTTTGCCGCACGTGGTCGATCCATTGGTTACCCTGCGGCCGGGAGCGGCGAACGCGAGAGTGGAGGGTAACGTGTGGGTGCGGCCAGACCCGCCGAAGGCAGTTAAGGGGGCGCCACCTCCGCCTCCGCCCGCACCCCAGGTACAGGAGCTGAAGTGGACCGCCGAGGATTTTGCGGCTGCCAAAGACGGCCAGCTCCCTATGGGCAAGGCGACCGATCATTGGTCCTTCGGCGATTGGGAAGCGGGGCTTAAGAACGCGGACCTGGTTCTGGACGAAACTTTTGTGACGCCCAACACCAGCCACCAGACGCTCGAAACGCGCACCGCGATGGCGTATTGGCAAAACGGCAAGGTCTACATTCATTGCTCGACGCAGAGCACTTCGCAGACCGTTCCAGCGCTGGCCCGTTGGCTGCATCTGGACGCGAGCGACGTAGTAGTGATCAGCGAGTATACAGGCGGCGGTTTCGGCAGCAAGATCACCAGCGCGATATCGGCCATCATTCCAGCGCTGCTGTCCAAGAAGACCGGCGCACCCGTCATGATGCGCATCAGCCGCGAGGAAGAGCACTACATCGGGCGGGCGCGACCCAGCATCCATGGGCGTCTTAAAGTGGGATTCGCCAAGGACGGCCGGATCACCGCGATCGACATGTTTGTCATTTGCGACAGCGGTCCGTACGATCCGCAGGGCGACGCCAATCAGAGCGGCCGCATGGTCTCGCTGATGTACCAGCCTCCTGCCATGCGCTGGCGCGGGCTTTCCGTACTCACCAACACTCCTCCGCGCGTTTCGCAAAGCCAGCCGGGCGGATTCCAGGGGATCGTGCTGATGGAACCGATCATTTCCAAAGCGTCGCGGAAACTCGGCATCGATCAAGTGGCGATTCACCGGATTAACATGCCGGAAGGCAAAGCGCTCGATCGGACCGCCGCTGCCCAACGGCAAGCGGCTGTACGTCACCAGCGCGTTTATCAAGGAAGCGCTGGATAAGGGCCACGAAGCGTTCCGCTGGGATGAGCGGAAAGCGCAGCCCAAGCGCAGCGGCACCAAGGCGCGCGGTATCGGAGTGGCCACCAGCTGCTTCGTCGGCGGTTCGGTGGGATTCGACGGGCTGTTCGTCATCAAACCGGACGGAAAAGTCTATATCCAGTCCGGCATCGGCAATCTGGGGACCGAGTCGGTGAGCGATTGCCATCGCGTCACTGCGGAGATCCTGGGAGTGCCGTGGGATAAATGCGAGATTACCTGGGGCAACACCGGGCGCAACCTGCCTTGGACCTGTCCGTCGGGAGGCAGCCAGACCACTCACGCCATGACGCGCGCGGCCTATGTTGCGGCGATGGATGCCAAGGACAAGCTGCAGCAGATCGCGGCCAAGGATCACGGCGGCAAGCCGGAAGATTACGAGGTGGGCGGTGAACGCGTTTATCGCAAGGGCGGCGGCGCAAGCATGACGCTGGCGCAGGCGGCCAAACGGGCCATGGAACTGGGCGGCATTTACGATGGCCACGAGTTGCCGAAGGGCATCAATAAGTTCACCGTGGCGTCCGCAAAGGCGCTTTCCGGTCAGGGGTTGCTGGCCGTGGCTCGCGATACCATGCCTCGGGACGGCCAGACGCATTCCTATGTGGCGGGCTTTGCCGAAGTGGAAGTGGACCTGGAAACCGGCAAATACCGGATCCTGGACTACCTCGCGGTGGCGGACGTGGGCACCGTGATTCACCCGCGCGCGTTGGGCGGGCAGGTGCTGGGACGGTCCATGCTCGGCATCGGCCATGCGATCGGCCAGAAGTGGGTTTACGACCAGCACTACGGCCTTCCGGTGGCTAAGCGGTTCCACCACACCAAGCCGCCGACGATTCTGGATGCGCCCGAAAACATGGCGTGGGAGGCGGTGGGCATTCCCGATCCGGAAACGCCGGTTGGGGCGCGCGGCATCGGCGAGCCTCCCGTGGGCGCCGGGTGCATGGCGATTCTGAATGCGCTTTCCGACGCCTTGGGTGACGACGTGTTCCGGCGCGCTCCGGTGCTGGCGGATACGATTCTGGCCTCGCTGGAAGCGGGCCGGCCGATGGAAGAGGGCCTCACGGCCCACATATAAGGGCCACACAAGGAGACGAATATGGCGATCATACGCGACATCATGCCGGCTTTCGAGCTCTTTCAACCGGCCACCATTGACGACACGCTGCGTCTGCTCGAACCAGCATGGCGAGGACGCCTGGGTGATGGCCGGCGGTCTGGACACTTTCGACTGGTTGAAGGACCGCATCAAGCGCCCCAAGGTGGTGATCGATCTGAGCCAGGTGAGCGAGCTGCGCGGAGTGCGCGAAGTGAACGGAGGCCTCGAGATCGGCGCCATGACCACGCTTACCGAAGTGGTGCGCCATCCCGTGGTGCGAGAAAAGTTCAGCATCCTCTCGACGGGCGCGGAGGCCGCGGCGTCGCCGCAGATCCGCAACCAGGGCACGATCGGCGGCAACGTCTCGCCAGGACGCGCGCTGCTGGTATTACCGCGGCGGCTGGAAATGCTATCGCGCGGGCGGCAACATCTGCTTCGCCGATACGCCCACCGCCATCAATCGCGAGCACGCCATTTTGGGCGCCGACCGCTGCGTGGCGGTCAATCCATCCGACAGCGCGCCGGCGTTGATCGCGCTGGACGCCCAGATGGTGATCCGCAACACGAAGGGCGAGCGGGTGGTGAATGCGGAGGATTATTTCATCGGACCTGCCATCGACATCACGCGCATGACGGTGTTGAAGCCGGGCGACCTGCTGACCGCGATTCGCATTCCCGCCACCTGGGCCGGCGCGCAATTCTATTTTGAGAAAGTGCGCGACCGCCAGGTGTGGGATTTTCCGCTGCTGAACGTCGCTTCCGCGATGGTGGTTTCGGGCGGCAATATCGAACGCATCCGCATCGTGGTGAATGCTGCCGCGGCTCATCCGCTCCGGCTGACAGCGGTGGAAGACGCGGTCCGAGGCAAGCCGCGCAACGCTGCGACCGGCGAAATGGGCGGGAAACTCGCGGTCGCCGGCGCGGAGCCGCTGCGCTACAACGGCTACAAAATTCCTCTGATGCGGAACCTGGTGAAGCGCGCCATTAGCGGTGTGGAGGAGGCCAAGTGGGCGTAGTCCAGTTCGCGACAAGTCCGTGGGGGCAGACGGTTCCCATCCATATCGCGTTTTATCTGATCTGGGTATCGGCCATCGCCGGTTTGGCATTTCTGATTGGCCATGCCATCTGGGTGCAATTCATCGCGCGGAAGGAAGCGTACGCTGGAATCGGCGCGCTGAGTTAGCGGCGAACGTTCCGGACCAAGTGGCGCGGCACAGCCTGGCCGCGCGCCTGTTCCACTGGATCATGGCGGCGGCGATGATCGCCCTGTTGATCACGGCATTTTTGCCCAAAGTGGGATACCAATTCTCCTGGGTGACGTATCACTGGATCGCGGGGCTGGTGCTGACCGCGTCCATCTTGTTCCACATCATCCACGCCTCCTTCTGGATGGACTTCTGGTCCATTTGGCCGGATAGGATCGATATCGAGGACGGCAAAAGACGCTGGCTGCGCGCCACTGGGAAATCGGCGCCGGCGCCGCGAAAATTCGCAAAGTATCCGATGGAAAACAAGATGTACCATCTGATCATCGTCCTGGCTGGACTGGCAGTGATCGTGACGGGCGTGTTTATGATGAAGCGCGTGCGGACGCCATTCTTCACCCGGAATCCTTATGTGTTCAGCGACATGACCTGGGGACTGATGTACGTGCTGCACGGTCTGGCGGGCGTGGGGCTGATTGCGCTGATCATGGTTCACATTTACTTTGCGCTGCGCCCCGAGAAGTTCGTGATTACCAAGTCCATGGTTTTCGGCTCCATTCCCCGCGAGCACTATCTGGAACACCACGATCCGGAGCGCTGGGCCGCGACAAAGTGAGTAATCAACTTTCCGAGAGCTGCAGTGTCATTGAAGAATGCTACGAATTCATGCTGGCCTTTGCGGGACAAGGCTTGCCGGCGGAAGCGAGCGGACGCGACGGGCTGATCCGCGATTTTCTAAGCCGGGCCGCGCGGGCTCTGGCCGGTCTGGAGAATGCTTACGCTTCCGCGGTCCAAGTGCTGGTGTTGAGCACTCCCGAGCCGTACGCCGCGTTTCAAGCGGTGCTGGCTCGAGACGCGCGGGATTCACTGGTAGCGATCGAGCTGGTGCTGGCCCAGCCCGCCATTAGCTCTCAACTGATCGACAATCTGAACGCGTCCATTCACCTGCGCGCCCTGCTGACGGATCTTTTCCTTATCGACGAGATACTCAAAGGTAGAATTCAGAATTCAGAATCCAGAATCCAGAATCCAGACGTCAGGATTGAGGAGGCTCCCGGTTCACCGGAAGTGCCCAACCAACGCGTCCCCCATTCTGAATTCTGACTTCTGAATTCTTTTCCTGGACTTCTGAATTCTTCTCTGTAGCCTAGCTGATATACTGGCCTACAAATCTATGTGGATTGTCTGGCTGGCTCTCCGGCGCCCCTACACTTTCGTCGTGATGGCGATTCTTATCGCTATCCTGGGCGTGACGGCCATCATTACCATGCCGGTGGACATCTTTCCGTACATCGACATTCCCATTGTCAGCGTTCTGTGGCAATACAGCGGGCTTTCTCCCGAGGAGATGGAAAAGCGCGTGGTGACGCAGTTTGAGCGAGGCCTCACGTCGAACGTCAACGACATCGAGCATATCGAATCGCAATCCTACAACAGCATCGCCGTGGTCCGCATCTACTTTCATCCGAACGTTCAAGTGGACATGGCAGTGGCCCAGGTGACGGCGCAAATGGAGAGCGCGGTCCGTAGAATGCCGCCCGGCATGTTCCCGGCAAACGTTCTGAAGTACGATGCGGCCAGCGTTCCGGTTCTGCAGCTGGGTCTTTCCAGCAAGACTCTCCGCGAGCAGGAAATATTCGATATAGCGAATAACTTCATTCGAACGCCATTAGGGCACCGTTCAAGGCGCCTCCGTTTCCTATCCGTTTGGCGGAAAGAATCGATCGGTGATGGTGGATTTGAATCTGGACGAGCTGTATGCCAAACAGCTTTCGCCGATGGACGTCTCGAATGCCTTGACGCTGCAAAACCTGATTCTGCCGGCGGGGACCGCCAAGCTGGCGGGGACCGAATATCAGGTCAAGGTCAATAGCAGCCCGCTGATCCTGAACGAACTGAATAATCTGCCTATCAAGACGGTGAATGGCGCAACCGTATACATCAAAGACGTGGCGCAAGTGCACGACGGTTATTCGGTGCAAACAAACATCGTGCGGAACAACGGAAATCGCGGTGTTCTGCTCACCGTAACCAGGACCGGCAAAGCCTCCACGCTGGCCATTGTCGACGCCATAAAGAAGGCTCTTCCCAGGGTTCTCGCCAATGTTCCTCCGGAGCTGAATGTGGTGGCTCTGGCGGACCAATCCATTTTCGTTCGCTCCTCCATTCAGGGCGTGCTGCGCGAAGCTCTGATTGCCGCGATCCTGACCGGCGCGATGATCTTGCTTTTCCTCGGAAGCTGGCGCAGCACGCTGATCGTGTGCATTTCGATTCCACTGTCCATCCTGGCGTCCGTGAGCATTCTCGGCCTTTTGGGCCAAACCATCAACGTGATGACGCTGGGTGGCTTTGCGCTGGCGGTCGGGATCCTGGTGGACGACGCTACGGTGGAGATCGAGAACACTCATCGGAACCTGGCAATGTCCAAGCAACTGTTGCACGCGGTGCTGGATGGAGCCTCGCAGATTGCCGTTCCCACCTTTGTCTCGACGCTGTCCATTTGCATCGTGTTCGTCCCGGTATTGCTGTTGACGGGAACAGCGCGGTTTCTGTTCACGCCGCTGGCCATGGCGGTAGTATTCGCCATGCTGGCTTCGTATCTGCTTTCCCGTACGCTGGTGCCGACCATGGTGGCGTTTCTGCTGAAGTCGGAAGCCCACCTATACCAGCAAGGGATGCATGGAGACGCGGCTGGCGGCAAGGGGCCGTTCTGGCGCGTTCACCATTTGTTTAACGCTTTATTCGAGGGTCTTCGTTTCCGCTACGTGGGGCTTCTGGATTGGTCGCTGCATCATCGCGGACCCGTGCTGACGGCCTTCATGGTGTTTTTCGCGGCTTCGCTCGGACTCGCCGGGCTGATCGGTAAGGACTTCTTTCCCAACGTGGACTCCGGTCAGATGAAGCTGCACGCTCGCGCTCCAGCCGGAACGCGCATAGAAGAGACGGAAGTAAGATTCGCGGCGATTGAGCAGGAAATCCGGGAGGCCCTACCCGACCCAGGAACTCGCCACCATCATCGACAACATCGGAATTCCGAACAGCTGGTACAGTCTGGCGCAAGGCGATATCCCGACTATCTCGAGCGCCGACGGCGAAATACTTATCTCGCTCAACAAAGAGCACCATTCCACTCGCGACTACGAAGTGCTGCTTCGAAAACGCCTGCAGGAGAAATTCCCGGATACGGTCTTCTTCTTCCAGCCGGCCAATATCACAACCCAGATCTTGAACTTCGGGCTGCCCGCACCTCTGGATTTGCAGGTAGTGGGGCGAGAGGCCGGGGTCAACTATAAAATCGCCAACGACCTGGCGCGGAGGATTTCGCGAATTCCAGGCGCCGCCGATGTGCACGTCCACCAGGTGATCGACCAACCGGAGATCCGCTTCAACGTGGATCGATCCAAGGCTTCGCAACTGGGTTTGACGGAGCGGGATGTCAGCACCAATATGCTGATTTCGCTGAGTGGTATCGGCACCCTGGCGCCCAACTATTGGGTGAACTGGTCGAACGGCGTGAACTACAACGTCGGCGTGCAAACGCCGCAATACAAGATTGATTCGCTGGATGCGCTGCTCCGCACTCCTGTATCGGTAGCCGGCAACAGCGTCAATACGACGGCAGCGGGCTCCTCGTCCGGTGCGGCGGACTCCACCAATGCTTTCGTGAGCACCTCGCCCAACGGCGCTTCGCAAGCTTATGGGAATCCGGGAGCGATGCCGGGCAGCACGCAACTGCTTTCGAATCTGGTGACCGTTCAGCGCGATTACGCCCCCGTAATTGTCAACCACTATAACGTCTGGCCGGTCTTCGACGTGTACGCGAACGTCGACCGGCGGGACCTGGGCGGCGTGGGGGCGGAAGTTGAAAAAATTATGAATCAGGAGAGCGCTCATTTGCCCCGCGGCACGACGCTGGATTTGCGCGGCCAGTACGCGACCATGCAATCGTCCTTCTTCCGGCTCGGCCTGGGCATGGCATTCGCCGTGGTTTTGGTATATCTGCTCATGTGTGTGAATTTTCAATCCTGGCTGGATCCGTTCATCATCCTCACCGCGCTGCCGGGCGCGATGGCAGGTATCTTATGGATGTTCTTTGTCACCGGAACCAGCCTGAGTGTTCCGTCGTTGATGGGGTCCATCATGTGTATTGGTGTGGCCACCGCAAATAGCATCCTAATGGTCACCTTCGCCAACGATGAGCGCCTGGTGGTGGGATCGGCCCAGGAGGCCATGCTATCGGCGGGCTTTGCCCGCATCCGGCCGGTGCTGATGACGGCTACGGCGATGGTGCTGGGGATGCTGCCCATGTCTTTGGGGTTGGGTGAAGGCGGCGAGCAGAATGCTCCCCTTGGGCGCGCCGTTATCGGCGGCCTGTTGTTCGCGACTGTGACGACGCTGTTCGTGGTCCCCATCATCTACACTTACCTTCGGACCAAGCCGCCCGTCGATCGGTGAGCGTGAGCGTGCACTGGAGGAAGCCAAGCGACTGGCGACTGGTGAAGGCCAGTTGAATTTGGGGCGCCTGTAAAATATCCAATGCGCCACATCGGACCAGATCAGCCTGAGTTTGAAGACGCCGTGGAAACCACCGAAGGGCGGCTGCGTAAGGAGAACGAGGAGCTCAGGCGTCAGTTGCTGGATCACCAGCGCCGGGCTCCAGGGTCAGCCCACGCCACAGGATTATGGCGTCCCTCGGCCCTCACTCTTTGGGCTATCGCGCTGGCGGTCGCCGCCGCTATCATCGTGGCGTTCCTTGCCGGCTACATCCCCTTAAGAAACGGGACGCTGTTATTCTCAAGCAAGCTAGTGACCAGGAACAGAGCCTTCCCCGCGTGGAAGTGATTCAGGTGGAGCGTTCCTCATCGAACAGCGAACTGACCTTGCCGGGCAACATCCAGGCTGTTACTGAAGCTCCCATCCTGGCCCGCGCCGACGGCTATATCAAGCGCCGGCTTGTGGATATAGGCGACCGCGTTCAAGCCGGGCAGATTTTGGCGGAGATTGAGGCGCCCGAATTGGATCAGCAGGTTCGCCAGGCGCAGGCAAATTTGCAGCAGACGCAAGCGGCGTTGACCCAGGCACTCGCCAACCGGGTACAGGGCAAAGCGAACGCGGACATGGCTCGCGTCACCGCCGAGCGTTGGGGTAAGCTAGCCGGCAAGGGAGCCGTGTCGCACCAGGAGAACGATCAGTATCAGGCGCAATACCAGGCGCAAGCGGCGAATCTAGACGCATTGGAGCAGGCGGTTGCGGCCGCGCGCAGCAATATTTTAGCCGCGGACGCGAATTTGTCGCGCCTGAACGAAATTCAAAGCTATCGGATCGTGAAGGCGCCATTCGAGGGGGTGGTCACGCTACGCAACGTGGACGTCGGCGCGTTGGTCAACGCCGGCAGCACGTTGCTGTACCGCATCGCGCAAACACGCGTGCTGCGTACCTTCATCAACGTTCCGCAAACCAACGCCGATTCAGTTAAGATCGGGCAGACCGCGCAGTTGACTGTTACCAATCGCCCGGGGCGCCGCTTCACCGGTACCGTGGCGCGTACCGCTGATGCGCTGGACCCCACTAGCCGCACGATGCTGGTGGAAGTACAGGTGCCCAATTCGGATGGCGCGCTGCTACCGGGCATGTACGCTCAAGTGGATTTGAGCAGCCCTAGAAGCAATCCGCCGCTGCTGCTCCCGAGCGATTCCCTCATCGTTCGCGCCGAGGGGACGCAAGTGGCGGTGGTTCGTCCGGATCACAGCGTGCACTTCCAAAATATCCAAGTGGGCCGGGACTACGGCGATAGACTAGAAGTTCTTACCGGTCTGCAGCAAGGCGATTCGGTGATTGCAAACCCAAGCGACATCGTGCGGGAAGGGCTTCAGGTTGACCCGGTCCCATTCCATCGACGGTGAATGCGAGTCATGCAGTATGCGTAGCCATTTCTGGATTGGACCGGTGTTTCTTGGAGCTGGCTTGTTTGCGCAGGCCCAGTGGGTGAACCAACCGACCCCCGGGGCTCCCCGCACGCCCGATGGCAAGGTAAATATGATGGGGCCGGCTCCGCGCGTGAATGGCAAGCCGGACCTTTCCGGCATCTGGCAGGTGGAGGCAGAGCCGCGGGGGCCGGGTCTGTACGGATTGGGCGAATCCCCTAATTCAAAATATTTCAGGAATATCCTGTCCGATTTCAAGGCGGGAGAGGAACCGCTTACAGCGGCGGGCGCGGAAATACTACGCCGGCACGGTCAGGCCGGCCCGTATGGCAATCCAAGCCTGAACTGTCTGCCCGATGGCGTGCCCCACGCAGATCTGCTGCCGGAGCCGTTCAAGATCATTCAGACGCCCGGCGAAATTGTGATGCTGTATGAAGTGGAGACTATTTTCCGCCAGGTGTTTACCGACGGACGGAAGCAACTGGTGGATCCGTCGCCGTCCTGGTTGGGATATTCGGTAGGCAAGTGGGATGGCGACACACTGGTGGTGGATACACGGGGATTCAACGATAAGAGCTGGCTGGATGCGCGCGGCCATGGGCACAGCGAGGACATGCGCGTGGAGGAGCGGTTTCAGCGACGGGATTTCGGCCATCTGGATGTGACCGTGACGATTGAGGATCCGAAGACCTTTACCAGTCCGTTCACGATTCACTTCACCGAACTGCTGCTTCCGGACACCGATGTAATCGAGCACATTTGCGCTGAAGACGAGAAGGATGCCGCGCACACCGCCAATGCGGCTAAGTAGGAACGCGGTCCTTGGCACTATTCCGGGGCGCGCATCTCCCTCGGGGGACACCCAAAACGGACTATCGCGGTGTCCACCGACCCGGCTCCTTAGTAAAGCGGTGTTCTCTTGCTTGTTTACGAGTTGGATATGCTGATTGCTTGGAAAAAGATTGGGAAGCGCGTTTCGCAAACCGTCCTCCGTCCAGAAAGCTTAATCGGACGGCAGCACTTGTGGCCGGAGGTTACTGGTTGCTAGTAGTCGCAGCGTTCCTGGCCCTGCAAGGTGTCGGATTCGACATGATAGGCTCGGGGGCTATTCCCGTTGCAGCGCTGACGCTGCCCTGGAGCATGTTGATGATCATGGCGCACCCTTCGCTCCCGCCTGATCCATCGCGTCCTTATCACGACCCACTCGTCTCTTCGCTCGGAACATTTGTCCTCCTTCCATTAATATGCGGGGCTTTGAACGCCTTGCTCCTATACTGGCTGGTCAGTGTAGTTCAACGCCGGCGCAGCGCAAGACGATAGCGCTTGGGGAACCCTGTAGGTCAAAACAGCGGTCTTTAACTTGGGGACGTCCCCAAATGCCCAGGGTTTTATCGCATTTTGCGCCAGAATGTTGCCGCCGTAACCGTGGGCTGATAACAAACTTCGTCCCGTTTCAAATTCTGAATGACCGCGTGATGAACCGATGAAAATTCAAGTAAGGAATATGAGGTTACGGCGCGCACCCTAGCTTCTGGACTGCAAAGTCCCGCGTGCTGGCCGCCAAATCGGCGCGCCCGGCCTGGATATAGATTTCTTCCGCGCCGAGAGATCCCTCGCACAGATGGCGATGCACTACTTCGCAGGACGGATTCAGCGTCACTTGACCATTCTGCTCCTTCGTCGCGCAGCCCTGGGGATCGAGGCCGCTGCGGTACAGCCGCACCATCTGCTCATTCAGACCCGGATCGGAAGTAATCATCTCGCCTTCCATAAGCGCGACTAAGCTCTCATCCGCCCGGCCTGAATGTAGCAGCACGTCGGCCAATTGCAAATACATCGGGGCGGAAAATGGCGACAGAGCCAACGCGTAGTGGGCGTTATCCAGAGCGCGCGGGACATCGCTCAAACGCAATTCGGCTTCTGACAGTAAACGGTACATATCGGCGTAGCGCAGGGGCTTGATTTCATCGCCGCCACGAGCGCGGGCCGCCTCATTCTCCAGAGCGTTATTGGCTTTGACGATGGAGTTACACCGCTCCAAAACCTCGCGGGAGCGCTGGTAGGCCTGCCGCGCATCCGCCGGAGTCACCATCCTGCCATCTGCGCCGCGTATCAACAGAGCATCGCCCTTGGTCAAATAGAACAGCCCTGCCTGCTGGTAGGGCGGTGCATAATTCCTTAAGTCCGGCAAAGGGTTCAATGGCGCGAGACCCTTCTCGGAATCCGCGATGACCTTGTCGATATCGGCGTGCGATTCATACAAAGCGGACGCGAGCAGCGCGTGTCCTTTATAGCTTCGGGGCGATACACGCACCGTTGCGCGCGCCAAACTCAAATCGTCGTGCCAATCCGTGTTGCGTGCCCAAGTGCGGATCGCAAATAGCGCCACCATGGAACATAGGAACGCCGGCGCCACTCTTGAATCGGCTTTGGGCAGTGCGTAGAGTCCCATCACAACGCACACCGCAGCTGCGATCGCGGGCAAATAGAGAAACCGCTCGGCCATGATAGTGCCGATCGGAAAAAGCAAATTGGACGTCGGTAGCAATGTCAGCGCCGCAAATCCAGCCATGAACACGATCACGCGATTGCGACGGAATATAACGACCGCCGCCACCACGAAGGCCAGTGCGATCCAGGCAATCCAGTCGGACACGGCGCCACGCGCCAGCGGGATCTGGGCGTAGGAATAATCCGCGGAAAGGTTCGCGGGCCAAACCAGCAGCCCCAGGTATCGCGCCAGCACCTTCAACGCGGTGACCCGCGCCGTCCAAAAATCGGCCGCCACCAGAGGATTGTCTACGAAGGGACCCTGCGCTGCGCCCGTGCCAGCCAAGACAACAGAACGCGCGTACCACATCGCCAACAGCGGTAGTGAGACTGCGGCGCATCCCAGGAGCGCGTCTCTAAGATTCTTCCGCTCGTTAAGCCACACCAACTCGTAAAGCGCGATTACGCCCAGAATCACCACGGCGTTTTCCTTGGAAAAGACGCCGACGAACGTCACCGCCATCAATGCCAGGAGACACATCCAACGGCGTGGGCCGCGCGCTTCCGTGCTTTTCAGATAGAACAGCAATCCACTTAGGACGGCCATGGCGGCCAGAAGATCCACTCGCCCGATTATATTGGTGACGGACTCAGTGAGAATCGGATGCACGGCCCAAAGCGCCGCGACAAACACCGGCGGCCAGAAGCCGTCGAGTAACCGCCGCGCCAGCGCGTACACTAACAGCACGTTGCCCATGTGTAGGAGCAAATTGATCCAGTGGTAGCCTAAGGGATGTTGCCCGTTACCAAGCAACGCGTAATTGAACAGATACGACAGTGTGCCGACGGGCCGGTACACGGGACTCTCGCTGTAGGGCCACCAGTAATTGCGATGAAGAATCAGCCCGAGGTTCTCCGCGCTGACCTCGCGAATCCTCGGATCCAATAGCAACAACCCGTTATTGTCGAACACAAATCCCGCGCTGAAGGAATTAGAATACGCCGCGAGCGTCAACGCACACAGTGCCCCGGCCACGATAAGATGCCGGCGGCGCGGGGCGATTCCTACGGGTGTCTTAGTACCTGTCCTCATCGAGTCCGAGATGTTCCACCATATACTCTAAATAGGGGCCATCCACCAGGAAAATCAGGAAGATTTCGTGCACAATATGGATGATTTTGCGCGCGGCGTAGTCGAAGTCACCATCTTTTACGGTGACCGTCACCGAAACAACTCCCCGCTTGTTACTCAGTGCCAGCCGCGCCTTGGCGGGATTCACGCGGCGAAGCTCGGGCATTTGCTGGGACTGCCGCGCCTTCAAGAAAGCTCGCAGCTCGCGGTACATTGCCGACCGAGCCCCAACGCCTGGCAGCACATCTGGAAACTGTAGAGTCTTGTTTGGGACGTCCAGCAGCATTTCGAACGGGCGATCATGATGCCAGATCATACGGTAACTGGCTTGGCCTTTGGCTCCAGGATGGGCACTAAATCCTCGGAAAACAGCCTTTGCGGCGTACCCTTCCAGAATTCCAGTGACTACGGCAACGGCCGCGGCGTGATTAGTGCGCAAGCGCTCCTACACTCGGCTCGGGATTGATGATGTTGCCTGGGGGATAATCCTTACCCGAAGTAAATTCCTTCAGCGCTTGTACATTGATCAACGTGGACACCCGATCCTTGGCCGCCACTTCGTAGCTGGTCTTCAGCGCTTTGCGGAATTCGTCCTGCGTTCGCACATATTCGCCGCGAGCTCCCAGCCCCTCGGCCATTTTGTCGTAGCGCAGATTCTCCTGGAACAAATACATATGCATGGATCGCGGCGTCCCCACCGCGCTCGGCCACATGCCCCAGGCGTTGTTGTTGAACACCACGCAAATTATCGGGATCTTGTACTTTGCCGCAGTGTCCAGCTCAAACATGCTGTAGGTGATTCCGGCATCGCTGGTGATCACCAGCACCGGCGCGCCTTTGTACGGCGCCTGCGGGCCCACTCCCAACTGCACCGCCGCGCCCGCGCCGATCATCATCGCCAGATCCGGTCCAACAGCCGAGTATTGGTAGGGGCAGTTCACTTCCTGGCCTGGCCGATAGGCGCGCAGCCAGCGCGCCCCGCAATTGCCGATGGTCCAGCCGCCCCAACCGGTGACAGTTTGTTTGGGATCGATGCTGCCCTTGTACAAAAAGTCATGCACTTCTTTGCAGAGCACTGCCTGATGCAGCGTGTTAGTGGCCTGGCTATGCTTGACGCCTTGCTCGTACTCGTCAAGAAGCCGCTTCTCGTACTTTTGCCGCGCCGACGCCAATTCTCCTACCCACGCGTCGCGCTTCTTTTGCGGCAGATCGCTGGCCAGGCCTTCCAAAAACGCGGCTTCGTCGGCCACGATTCCCAAATCGAGCGGCCAGTTCCGGCCCAGGTCTTCGGCCGTAGGATTCACGCGAATGGCCTTGGCTTCCGGATTAAATCGCCACTCCTGCTTGGTGGGCATGCTGTATTGGCCGACGAAGACCACCAGGTCCGCGCTCATGAACGCGTCGGGCGAGAGGCTGGCGGACAAGCGGTGTTCATCCGGAAAATGCCCGCGCATGGGGCCGGAAGTTACGACGGCAATGTCGTTCTTCTCCGCCGCCACCATGAGTGGCTCCCAGGCTTTGCGGAAGAATACGCCGTGCCCGGCGACGATCACCGGACGCTCGGCGCGATTGATCATATCCACAGCTCGCGCCAAATCCTTCGGCGCCGGATGCGGCCGCGACTCGGTGCGATATTTGTCCTTGCCGTAGTATTCCTTCAACTGCGACGCCTCGGTGAAACGGGCGCGATAAATCTCGCCGGGAAAATCCAGGTGCACCGGACCCGGCACGCCCGTCTTCAAGTTGCGGAAAGCATATGCGGTGTACTCATGAATGCGATCGGGCGCGATGAGCCGCTTGCCATATTTCTTCAGCCCCTCGGTGGTCGGCTGCTGATAACCCGTCTGAATGAAGTACTCGCGATCGTCGGTGGCGATGGTGACGTTGCTGGCGAGCACCAGCAGCGGCGTGCGGGCGCGATGCGCCACCGCGATATTCATAATCATGTTCGTGAATCCCGGTCCTTCGGTGCCCGAACACGCCGTCACTTCGCCGGTGCAGCGTGAAAAGCCATCGGCGGCCGACGTCATCGATCCTTCCGAGCGTCCGCCGAACGCCGGGATGCCGGCCGCGGAAATCGCATTGATGATCTGGTAATTGCCCGGACAGCAGAACAACGCGGCCAGATCCTCGTCCTTGCATGATTTCGCAAAAACTTCCGCGCCCGTCATGCCGCCCTTTTCGCCGAAGTCGCCCACGCGCGTGGTTTCGGCGAGCGTGTCGGTGACTTCCTTTGGAATGCGAATAGACGGAATTGGGGGAGGGGTGGCGGCGAAGATTTTGCCCGGATTCACCAGCGCGGCCGCCGCGGCGCCGGCGCCGATGGAGGCGAACAGGCCTCGGCGCGAGGGACGGGATTCCGGTTCTCCATCCGTTTTCTGGACTTCGCTATTCTTGCTCTCGCTCATGTTCAATCTCCTCTGACTACTTGTCGTCATTGGCTACCGCCGGCCGCGCGGACTCCGGCCACAGGCTGCGGATAAAATTCACTAAATTCCAAATGTCGGTTTCGCTGTCGAGCTGCGATTTGAACGCGGGCATCTGATCGCCCGCGCCGTCGCGAATGCTGTGGAAGATCTCGCCCTCGGTGGTCCCGCTCTTGTAGAGTTGCGGGGACGTAAGATCGGTGGCGTCGGCGACCAGCGACCCTTCGGCCTTGCCATTTTCGCCATGACAACTGGTGCAATTCTGCATGAAGAGGACGAGTCCGCGAGCGATCGATTTCTTCGTGTTGGCCAGCGGGCTCTTCAGCTTTTGCGCATCGTCGCGAGTCAGCTTGGCCGGCGCGTCGCCAGAAACCAGGAGCACGCCCCCGCAAGCTAGGAGCGCCATTGCGATCGACCTTCTTAAATCTGGCAGTGGCAAACTCCTTTATTATGGCGCAGGTTCTTAGACAGCAGCGTTGCTTGGATACAATTGCAACCAACGCATGGCAGACGATCTGACAAATCCGCTGGTGCGGCAAATAACCGACCGGATGCCCTGGTTATTCGCGGACTGTGGATTCAGAGTTGTCGATTATTCTTACGACCCCCGAGCCTTCGGCAACTGCGTCGTCACGTTAGAGTCCGAAACCCTGCGTCTACGCTTTCATAAGGACCGTGGCATTGGTTACGCGATGCTTGCCTCGCAGACCGATCCTGACTACTGGTTTGACCTGGCGCTTTTGTTGCGTCCGATCCTAGGCGAACGACCGGATCCGAATTTTGAAGGTACCGTGCTACTTCTTAGGAACAATTTTCCCGCTCTGGTGATGGCGCTCGGACCCAAATTCCCCGAGACGAAACGGGAGGAAGAGCGGAGGAAAGAAGAGGTGGCGGCACAACTGGGGATCAAGCCGTTCAAGCCCGTACCTTTTAAGTTCAGTTACGCCTCCGGATCTGTATGGTACAAGCAAACCGTGGCCGGAAGCATTCTCTACGTTTTGCTGCGCGCGTTGGAGGTCGGAATCGTTCTCTGGGCGCTTTACAGGGTCTTTCGATAACTATTTCCAGTCCGCCGTAAAGATATTGAACTCATATGGCGACTTCGCGCCCTTGTCGGAGGCGAACACGATGGTCTTCCCATCCGGCGCGAATTCGGGAAACGCCGTGAACCCGCCGAAATTTGTCACCTGCTCCAGGTTGGTCCCGTCCGTATTGATCAGATACAGCTCAAATTTCCGCCCATCGCAATTGTGCTTGTTGGAGGCAAATAGAATCTTCTTTCCGTCAGGCGTAAATGTGGGAGCAAAACTGGCGCATCCGAAATTCGTGATTTGCTTCGCATTCTTACCCTCGCCGTCCGCCACGAACAGCTCCATCTTCATGGGTGATGTCAGGTTTTCGCTCAGCAAGTCGTGATAGCGCTTCTCGGTTTCAGGCGTCAGCGGATGATTCGCGCGCCACACCAGCTGCTTGCCATCGCGGGAAAATACAGGTCCGCCGTCGTATCCATCGGTCTTGGTGACTTGCTTCTTGTCCGATCCATCCGGCTTCATGGTCCATAGATCCAGATCGCCCGACTCCATGGACGTGTAGACGATGCGGCCAGTCTTGAAATTCACCGTGCCTTCGGCGTTGTAGCCCGGCGCTCCGGCCAGCGTCTTCAAAATCCTGCCGTCATCGGTGGCCAGGTACACTTTGTAGGTCGGATAGACGGCCCACACGTAACCCTTGCTGCGATCCGCGGCGGGCGGGCACGCATCCCCAGATTCATGCGTCGAGGCGTAGAGAATATGTTTGTTATCCGGCAAGAAATATCCGCAAGTGGTGCGGCCCTTGCCGGTGGAGACCATGTGCTGATTGGATCCGTCGCGATTCATGATGAAGATCTGATCGCATTGCAGCTTGTCACGCGTCGACTGAAAAATGATCCGCTGTCCATCGGGCGACCAATAGGCCTCCGCGTTCTCTCCGCCATTGGTGAGCTGCCGGATTTCGCCGAGATGCGCGGGAGTTTGCGCCAACGCCGTACTCGCGAGGAGAATGTATAGTAAATGTCTATGCAAGCCACTATCGTATCCTATGTTCTGGCCTTTGGCTTAGAGGCTATGCGCAATCTGAAATGGTACGAGAACCTCGGTCCGGCCAAGTCCGCCCAACGGTGACCGTGGTTGTTCCCACGCTCGCGGCGGACGAGACGCTCGATGCGTGCCTCGGGTCTCTGGACGGCCAGACGTTTTGCGATTTTGAAGTGATCGTGGTGGACAACAGTGGACGACGCGCGGCGAAACCGAACGACCGAGTCCAGGTAATCGCGAACGAGCACAATCTCGGCTTTGGAGCGGCCGTCAATCAAGCCTTCCGTCACTCGGCGGCTCCTTTCCTGGCTGTCCTGAATGACGATGCCACTGCGGATCCCGGTTGGTTGGAAGCTCTGCTGGCTGCGATGTCGCAGAGGCCCGACGTGGGAATGTGCGCCTCGCAAGTGCGCCTGGCGAGCGACGGCCGCCTGGATTCGGCGGGCATGCTGCTTTGCCTGGACGGGAGCAGCAAGCAGCGGGGGCATCTGGAACCAGCCGCATCCTACGCCCGCCAAGGGGAGGCGCTGTTGCCGAGCGGCTCCGCGGCTTTATATCGACGCGAAATGCTGGAAGAAATCGGCCTCTTCGATGAAAGCTTTTTCCTGTACTGCGAGGACACCGATCTGGGCCTGCGCGCGCGCTGGGCCGGCTGGGAGTGCCTGTACGTTCCCGACGCTCGGATTGAACATTGCTATTCGCATTCGTCCGGGAAGGCGTCCGCGCTCAAGGCGTATTACGTGGAGCGCAATCGCCTCTTTGTAATCTTCAAAAACTTCCCTCTGCTCGATCTGCTGCTGGTGCCGTTCTATGCCATGTCCCGCTACTGGTGGCATTTCATTTATGCTCTGGGCGGGCGCGGCAAGGCTGCCGAGTTCCGGCGCGAGGGCGGCAGCGTGCTTCGACTTCCCTGGTATGTCCTGCGCGGCCACTTCGAATTGCTTGCGCGATTTCCCGAGGTTTGGCGACAACGACGCGGGTTGAAGCGTCGCCTGACCGCCAAACAATTTCGTCGCCTGATCCGGCGTTACTCCATCAGTCCGCGTCAGGTGGCGGCGCTGTGAAGCCGGCCGGGGGGCCTCAGCAACTTTTGGTTCTGATCCCGGCCTTTAATGAGGTCGGCGCCATCGCCGGCGTCATCCGGGAAGTTCGAAGCGTGGTGCCCGAAGCCCCCATTCTGGTTGTCGACGACGCGTCCACCGACGACACCGCACTCAGCGCGCGATCCGCGGGTGCTTACGTTCTCCGCTTGCCCTACCACCTGGGACTTGGCGGAGGCCTCCAGGCCGGATATAAATTGGCCTATGAGCTCGGTTACGAATACGTGATTCGCGTGGATGGCGATGGCCAGCACGATCCCAAATATATACCGGCGCTACTAAAGACGCTGCGCGAAACCGGATGTCACATGGTGATCGGCTCGCGCTTTCAGAACGGCAACGGGGAGTACACCAGCTCCATTCGCGCCGCAGGCATTTGGTTTTTTCGGCTGGTGCTTCGGCCCATCCTGGGGAAGCCGGTGCACGACCCTACTTCCGGATTCGTAGGCGTGAACCGTCAGGCCTTGCAGGTTTTCACTGGCAGCTTTCCGTTGGAGTACCCGGAAATCGAGGCATTGGTAGTTTTACAGCGCAAGCGTTTCCAATTCCAGGAAGTCCCCGTTGCGACCCGTCCCCGCAAAACTGGCCGCAGCACGATCACCGCGGTAAAATCGCTGTATTACATCTTCCACGTTCTGCTGGGTGTGTTTATCAACGTTCTGAAATTCGAGGGCCGCCGAAGGAAGAATTCCCCGCCACAATAGGAAAAGCATGGAGCGCTTACTCAATGTCACCACCGTTCTCAGCCTTCTGTTGGCGGCGATGGTTCTGTTCTCGGTCCGCCGCTCGCACATTCGCGTCGAGTATTCGGTAAGCTGGCTGGCCGCCGCCGTTATACTGCTCGCGCTTTCCCGTTCCTCAGCCGCGCTCAATTGGATCGCCCGTCAATTGGGCCTTGCCGACCCCCCCCTCGCCCTGCTGCTGCTGGTTTTCTGCGTGTTCGTGATCGTGATTTATCGTCTTTCAGTGGTTATTTCCGACCTGAAGGATGCCAACATCGCGATGGCCCAGCGGCTCGCGATTGTGGAGTTTCAATTGCAAAACAGAAATGAAGACTAGTAAGACGAAACAATCGAAGCGCTTGGCGCAGGTGGTGGTGGCAGCAGAACCGCGCCGGGATGCTTGGTTTTGGATCTACGCGGTAAGCCTGGTGGTAGCGCTCTTCGCCGCATTTGAAGTTTATTGGCCCGCTATCCACGGCCCATTTCTGCTGGACGACACGCACCTCACCTACACGCTGCCCAACGCAGCCGACATACCTTTGATGGGCTGGGTACGGCAGATGCGTCCGCTGCTCATGTTCACTTTCTGGATGAACTATCAGCAGGCGGGTGCGCAGGAAACTTTTGGCTATCACGCAGTCAACATACTGCTGCACTTCTTCAACGCGATCTTCACGTTCCTAGCCATTCGCAAGGTGCTGAGTTGGGCCGGAGTGGAGGAATGGCGCGCCCGCATCCTGTCGCTCTTCGCCGCGGGCCTCTTCCTGCTGCATCCGGTGCAAACCGAATCGGTCAGTTACATCGCGAGCCGCTCGGAAACACTCAGCGTGTTCTTTGTTCTGGCGGCCCTGGTCGTTTTTCTATATCGCAAGGGCGCAATTCTGTCCATCCCTCGAATTCTCGCGCTCCTCGCGCTCTTCGTTGGCGCGGCATTATCGAAGGAACACACGGCCGTTCTTCCTGCATTGTTTGTTCTGACCGATTACTACTGGAACTTTGAATTCTCCCCGTCCGTCATCTGGCGGAATTGGAAATTGTACGTTCCTATCGCGGCCGGCGCCCTGTTCGCAATGGTGTCCATCTTAGGCATTCTTCGCGGGAACCAAACCGCCGGCTTCCAGATGGAGGGCCTCACGTGGTATCAATATTTCTTCACCGAGTGCCGCATCATCTGGGACTATATTCGTTTGTTCGTCGTTCCAATCGGCCAGAACCTGGACCCCGATATCGACATATCGCGAACGGTGGTCTCTCACGGTGCGATGATCGGATTGGCGGGATTGCTGGCGGTCAGCGTATTGGCTTGGATCTACCGGCGCCGCCTTCCGATCGCATCCTACGGATGGTTCGTGTTCCTCCTGCTCCTGGGGCCCACATCGTCCTTCGTGCCCCTCCGGGATCCGATGGCGGAGCGCCGCCTATACCTTCCATTCATCGGGCTTTTGTTCATCACTGTGGGATTTCTGCGGCGCTGGAAGGCGTCCCGGAACGTGCTTGCGGGCTCGTTTGCACTCGTGTTGGTGGTTGAAGGCGCGATCACCTATCAGCGAAATCTGTTGTGGGGCAGCGCGATTGACATCTGGAAAGACACGGTGTCGAAATCTCCGCAGAAACTGCGGCCGCGCTTCCAATTGGCGTTCGCTTATTTTCAGGCGGCCAGTTGCAACAACTCCATTGACGAGTTTCAGAAGGCCGCTGCGCTAGAACCGCCTACATTCGACCTGCTGCTCGATTGGGCGCTGGCCTACGATTGCGCGGGCGATTCCCAGCAAGCCATCGCGAAACTTCAGCAGGCGGCCGCGCAACACCCCAGCGCCCACGTATATTCGCAAATCGGCATGGAGTACGGAAAAACAGGAAAGTATCCGGAGGCTTTGGATGCTCTTGCTACGGCGCAGCGGCTAGACCCCGGCTTCGCCATGACTTTTTACTACCTTGGGAACATTCATGCCATCCAAGGCAATCAGGCGCAGGCGGTGCAGGACTATCAGCGCGTGCTGGCGCTGGACCCCGGCAATGCACCCGCGCGGGAGGCTTTGGCTCACATGGGCCACTAATGATTCGCATCGGAGTGAACGCGCTCTATCTGATTCCGGGAGGCGTCGGGGGCACCGAGATTTATCTCCGAAATCTATTGCGAGCGCTGGCCGATATTGATTCAGAAAACCAATACATCGTCTTCACCAATCGTGAAACCGGGGCCGGCCTGGCGCCCGATCGCGCGAATTTCTATCATGCGCCGCAGTCCGTCAGTGCAAGTTTCCGCCCCGCGCGTATTTTGTGGGAGCAGCTGGTGCTACCGTTCGCGGCCCGCAAACATCGGCTGAATGTTCTATTCAATCCCGGTTTTACCGCGCCCCTGCTAAGCAGCTGCCCGACGGTGACGGTGTTTCATGATCTCCAACACAAACGGCATCCGGAATACTTTCGCTGGTTCGATCTGCCGTTCTGGAATGTTTTGGTATGGGCCTCGGCGCGGCGGTCGCGCGGAGCCATCGCGATCTCCGTAGCAACTCATGACGATCTGCTGCGCTACTACGGCAGGTTATCCGAGGTGATCCATCTCGGAGTGGAGCGCGAGTTCATCGACATCTCCCAACACCGCGAACCAAGGGATTATCTGCTCTGCGTATCCACTACACATCCGCACAAAAACCTGGAACGTTTGTTGCGTGCACATGCACAAATGCAGAAGGCGCCAAAGTTAATCCTGACCGGCGTGCGCGGATTCGCCGCCCGAGAGATCGAGAGCCTGGCGGACGACTCGGTCGAGATTGCCGGGTGGGTTCCGCGCGAACAGCTCTACGAGCTCTACCGCGGCGCTCTGGGCTTTATTTATCCATCTACCTTCGAAGGCTTCGGCATGCCGGTGCTGGAAGCGATGGCCGCTGGAGTGCCAGTGGCGTGCTCCGATATTCCGCCCTTGCGCGAGATCGCGCTGTCCACTGTCCACTTCTTCGATCCAACGAGCGATCGCGAGATCCGGGATGCCTTGTCGCTGCTTGCTTCCGGCAAACTCTCGACGGACGCCGCGCAACGCCGGGCCGCCCATTTTTCCTGGGAGAAAACCGCCCGAGCGACGCTCGACTATCTCAATAAGTGTTCCAGTTGAATCTTGGTGTCGGTCTTCGAATCGCGGTATTTAACGATTACGGGCGTGTACAGCGACAGGCCCCATTCACGTCCTCGCCCCGAAGTAATGGCGCGCGATCCCGCCACGACAACCGCGTCTTCGGGAATCACCAGTGGGTCTTCATCGGTGGCCCGATGGATTTCGCCGCGCGCTACATCGTACACCGGAGTGGATCGATTCAAGATGACACCCGAGCCGAGCACCGCGCGCCGCTTTACCACGGTCCCTTCGTAGACTCCGGTGTTGCCGCCCATCAGCACTTCGTCTTCGATGATCACTGGAAGCGCGCCCACCGGCTCCAGCACTCCGCCGATCTGGGCGGCAGCCGAAATGTGGCAATTTGTTCCCACTTGCGCGCAGCTTCCCACCAGCGCATGCGAATCAATCATGGAACCATCGCCCACCCAGCTTCCTGTGTTGATGTACATCGGCGGCATGCACGTCACGCCTCGCCCGATATAGCAGCCATCGCGAATGCTGGATCCGCCGGGAACAATACGAATGCCGCGATCCGGCGTCAGCCGCTGCACTGGAAACGTAGCTTTATCGAACCAGGGCTGCCTGGTGGCGTTGATCGACATGTCCACCACGGCGCCCATGCGAAATCCAAGCAGGATTCCCTTCTTCACCCAGGCATTCACGCGCCACCCGGTTCTGGATGAACTGTCCGGCTCGGCCGCACGGATCTCACCCGCGTTCAACGCGTGCTTGAAGCGCTGGAAGAGGTCAAAATGCTGGTCGGTGTATGCTTCAGGTTTATTTTCGAAGAGACTTTCGATCTCAGCCTGCATGCACGCTCCGGCCGGCTAGCAGACCCAAGGCTTCGAGGACTTTTTCGATCTTGGCGAGATTGGCGGGATTCGGCGGGCACAATGGCAGGCGCCACACCGGCTCCAGCAATCCCATCAGTGCCAGCGCCGCCTTCACCGGAATCGGATTGGATTCCACAAAGTTCACTTCCATGAGCGGCAGGTATTGTCGCTGCAGTTGGCGAGCGCCCGCGAAGTCGTTGGCAAGAGCGCGCTGGATGAGCGCGGTGAATTCACGAGGGATTTCGTTGGAGACCACGGAAACTACGCCATGGCCGCCTAACGCAATCAATGGAATCGCGATGGCATCGTCTCCGCACAAAACCGCGAAGCTGGACGGGACCTGATGCACCACTTGCGCCATCTGGCTGATGTTGCCCGAAGCTTCCTTTACACCGATGATGTAGTCGATTTCGGAAAGCCGCTTCAACGTGGCCGGCTCGACATTCACGCCAGTGCGGCCTTGAACGCTATATACAATGATGGGCAGCTTCACCGCCGCCGCGATCGCCTTGTAGTGCTGGTACAGGCCTTCCTGGGTCGGCTTGTTGTAATACGGCGTAACGGACAGAATACCGTCGGCGCCCATCGCTTTGATTTCCTTCGCGAGTTCAATTACCTCGGCGGTGTTATAGCCACCCGCGCCCGCCAGGACCGGCACGCGGCCCTTGGCTTCCTCGAGCGTGATCTCTACCACGCGCAGATGCTCCCGATGCGTAAGCGTGGGGCTTTCGCCAGACGTTCCGCAGGGCACTAAGAAGTTGATGCCTTCTTCGATCTGGCGCTTTACCAGCGATCGAAGCGTGTGCTCGTCGAGAGACCCGTCCTTGCGGAACGGGGTGACCATGGCTGTGCCGCAACCTTGAAATAACATGTCAACCTCCAAAATAACATCGCGCACGACGCAGCCGGCCGCGATTTGTTGTTAGCTCTTAGCGGGAGCGGCCCCGCTGTGCGCTCCAAAGAGAACGTCGCTAAATTCGTAAAATCCTTTGCGCCCTATAATCCATTGTGCCGCTTTCAGCGCGCCACGGGCGAAGCCTTCGCGGCTCCGTGCGGTATGGCGTAGCGTGATGGTGTCGGCCGCGGAATCGAAGCCGATCTCGTGAGTCCCCGGATGCGCGCCGGCGCGGTTGGAACTAACGTCGATGTTGCGCGGGTATCCGGCGGCCTTCATCCGATCCACAAGTTGGATCAGCGTGCCGGATGGCGCGTCTTTCTTGGTGATGTGGTGGATCTCCCAAGCCCAGGCGCCGTATTCTTTTTCATTCGCGAGCAAACGCGCGGCTTCGCTAACCAGGCGCGTAAACACATTGACCCCGACGGAGAAATTGGGGCTCCAGACCAGCGCGCTGTTGTTTGCTTCGATCAATGTTTTGGCTGCGGCCAGGTGGTCGAGCCACGCGGTGGTGCCGATTACGATCGGGATGCGAAGCGCTGAAACCTTTTGGATGTTGCCGATCACGGCGGATGGCACCGAGAACTCAACCGCCGCGTCGGCGCCATCCAGCGATTCCTCGCGACCCACATCCAGGCGCGCGGTTACGGTGAAGCCGTACTCGGGAGCAAGCTGATCGATCAACCGTCCCATCTTGCCGTAACCGACGATAGCCAGATTAGGCATCGAAGACCGCCGGGTCGAGATCGGTGAAAAACTCGGTGTGCAGCGCCTGGACGGCCGCTGAGAGATCGGCGCCCGCGACGACGAATCCAAGATTCAAAGCGGATGCGCCTTGCGACAGCATGCGGACATTAATGCCGCCCAGAGCGTTAAACACGCGCGCCGCAACGCCGGGAGTGTGCCGGATGTTTTCGCCCACAATGCAGATGATAGCCTGATTCTCGTCCACCGAAACTTCGGCGAAATCGCGCAATTCCGCAGCAATCGCATCCACGCGTTCGGGCTGGTCGATGGTCAGCGAGACGCTGACTTCCGAGGTAGCGACCATATCGACCGAAGTTTGATTGCGATCGAAGACCTCGAAGATCCGCCGCATGAATCCGTGCGCCATGAACATGCGCGTAGAGCGAATGTTGAGTACCATGACTTTGCCCTTGCAGGCAATGGACTTCACAACATTCTTGCTAGGAACCGTCGCGGACTGGATACGCGTGCCTTCCACCTGCGGCCGGCGCGAGTTCAAAATCATGACAGGGATATTGCGGTCGATGGCGGGCATCACGGTGGCCGGGTGAAGGACCTTGGCGCCGAAATAAGCGAGCTCGGCGGCTTCGGTGAACGAGATCACTTTCACGCGGTGCGCGCCGGAAATCACGGTGGGGTCGGCGGTGAGCATGCCGTCCACGTCGGTCCAGATCTGGATTTCTTCGGCCCCGATGCCTGCGCCGACGATGGACGCCGTGAAATCAGACCCGCCGCGTCCCAGCGTGGTGGTCACCCCATTTTCAGTGGATGCTATGAAACCGCCCATCACGACAACGTGCTGCTTGGCGAGCGAAGGAATGGCGGCGGCGAGCTTAGCGTAGGTTTGATCGAACAGCGGAATAGCCTGGGTGTGGCGGCGATCGGTAACGATCACCTTGCGTGAATCGACATGCACGGCATTCAGACCGTGATGCTGAAAATAGTTGGTGACGATCAAGCTGGACAGGCGCTCGCCAAAACTGGAGATGGCATCGATAGAGCGCGGCGTCAATTCGCCGAGCACGGCCAGGCCCTTCACCAATTCCGAGAGTTCCTGGAAATGCTCATCCACCGTGCGTTCCATGCCCGATTCACGGAGATGAAAATCGCGCAACGACATCAATTCGCGCAAAGCTTCGTCACGCTGGCCCGAGACCGCGAGATCGGCGATCTTCAGCAGGCGATTGGTGGTCTTGCCCATCGCCGAAACGACCACGATGGGCCGCCGGTCAAGCCGCGACTTGACGATTGCGGTGACGCGTTGAATGGCTTCGGCGGACTCGACGGAGGTTCCGCCAAATTTCATGACGATCATTGGGTCAATCCTCCGAGGCGTTCACACGAGTGTGAACGCTGCACGCACGAGTGCGTGCGCCACAAGTGCATGAAGCAGATCAGGTGCAGGAAGCACATCAGTCGAGCAAGCCTTCTGAGTACATCAGCTCGGCGTTCAAAACCGCTGCGCCGGCGGCCCCGCGAATGGTGTTATGTCCGAGCGCGACGAATTTATAATCCAATACCGGGCACTCGCGCATGCGGCCCACAAACACGGCCATGCCGCGCTCACGCTCCGCATCGCGGCGAGGCTGCGGCCGGTCGTTCTCTTCCATATAAATGACGGGCTGCGGCGGCGCGCTCGGGAGCTTGCGTTCTTGCGGAACGCTGCGGTGATTCACCAGGGCGCGGATGATCTCGTCTTTACTCGGCTTCCTCTCGAATTCCACGCTGACGGTCACCGTGTGCCCGTCCACCACCGGCACGCGATTGCAATGAGCGCTCACTTTTGCATTCAAGGGACGGAGGTTGTCGCCCGCGAACTCACCCAGGATCTTCTGCGTCTCCTGCTGCATCTTTTCTTCTTCGCCGCCGATGAAGGGAATCACGTTCGCGTTGATGTCCATGGAAGCGACGCCCGGATAACCGGCGCCGGAAATCGCTTGCATGGTGGTGGCGACAACGCGCGTGATGCCGAACTGCTTCAGCGGCGCGAGCGCCATGGCCAGCACGATCGTGGAGCAATTGGGATTGGTGGCGATCTGCCCCTTCCAACCGCGTACTCGCTGCTGGTGCGGAATGATCTTCAAGTGATCGGGATTCACGTCGGGGATCAGCAGCGGGACATCCGGCTCCATGCGATGGTTGCGCGAATTGGAGACCACCACGTGGCCGGCCATCGCGAAGTCCCGCTCGATCTCAGTGGCAACGGAAGCATCCATCGAAGAGAACATCAGACGCGGCGCATTGGCCGGCTTGCATTCGTGCACTTCCAGGTTCCAAACGCCGGCGGGCATCGCGCCATCCAATCGCCAGCTGGTAGCTTCACGATAAGACTTACCAGCCGAACGATCGCTCGCTCCCATCCAGGCGATCTCAAACCAGGGATGATTCTGAAGAAAGTTGACGAACTGCTGGCCCACCATGCCGGTGGCGCCCAGAATTCCTACGGGGATTCGGTTGTCGTTCATAAGAGTTGCTGAACCATTCGTTTATAGATTTGTACTGCTTCCAAAATCTGCTGTTTGGGGATTCGCTCTTCCAGCGTGTGTGCTACGTGAATGGAGCCCGGCCCGATCAAATAAGGCTGGCCCCAGGATTCACCAAGCGCGGGGATGTCGGTGGTAAAAGAGACCACCGTGGTTTCAAACCCCGGCAAAGATCCCAGCAGCACCGCCGGGATGGTGAGGACTTCGCGAATTTCGGCTTTGCCGTTGGCGGCCTGTTTCATAGCCAGAAGCGTAGCGTCTCCGCTATCTACCAGCCGGATGAACAGCTCGGCTTGAGCATGGTCGGCAATGACGTTGGGCGCGCGGCCACCCGAGACGGTGCCGATGTTGAGCGTGCTGGCGCCCAGGATCTTGTCAACCGGGAGCGGCACGCGGCGCGCAGCATCCAGTGCGTCGAGCAGCTTTTCAATCGCGGACTCGCCGAGCTCGGGGTAAGCGGAATGCGCCATGCGGCCGCTCGATACCAGTTCGAGCCGGAGCGCGCCTTTTGAGCCGAGCGCCAGCTTGTTTTCAGTGGGTTCGCCATTGATCAGGAATTTCGAGCCGCGGGGCGATTTTGCGGCGGCCAGCGCGCCTGCACTGTTGCGCTCTTCACCGACCACGAATAGCAGCGCGAGATTGGTGTGGCCGGCCTCGAGCAAATCGCGTGCGGCGAAGATCATGGACGCGATGATGCCTTTGGTATCGCAAGCGCCGCGCCCCCAGATGTGCTGCTCGTCTTCGCGCGAGGGAAAGAACGGCGGCACGGTATCGATATGGGTGGAGAGCGTGACCCTTGGCTCACCCCACCAGGCAAGAACGTTGTTACGCCCCGCCTCGACAGGCATCAGCTCGGCATGCCCAGCATACTGCGCGGCCATTTCCGACACGTGAGCCAAGAGCATGTCGCCCATTCGCTCTTCGTTCCCAGTGATGGACTCGATGTCCACCAGCGCGCGCGTAAGTTCGAAAACGTTCATTCCATTCCAATCAGCTCATGAGAGGGATGGAGGCGGAAGGACACGCGGACGGCTTGCGTGCTTCCCGGTAGCGCTCCATCCGATCTCGAGTCCTTGAGATCCGGATGACAGTGGGCAGGTATTAACCTGGCCCCCCAACCGTGCCGGGCGGGAGCTGCCACGACCGATTTCGGCGGATGATGGTACCGACCCCTTTCGCCAGCGCTCCGAAACTCCCGGAACCGCGCCCTGGTTACTAATGGCCTCCGCGCCTCTACGAGGACAAACCAAAGCATAACAGGTTTCTGAAATTGGCACCAGAGACCGGGACTAGTACTTGCGCTAAGGTATTGAAAAGGCAGACCACGGAGCGGTGATGCGGAGATTAGGGTGCCTATTAGACGCAAAATATGCGGTGAATAAGTTGGCGCGATGCGGAGATTAGGTGCTATAATAACCGCAGATTATGCGGAGAATATACAATCATGACCTGCCGGACTGGCCCCAGTTCCAGTGGGATCGGGAGCGCCTGGCAGAGCCTTTGGCCGCCGCGCGCCTACGCCAAGGCCGTCTGATCGGGCATATGGAAGCGCTGGGGTTTCCGCTGCGAACCGAGGCTGTGCTCCAGACTCTTGCCTCCGACGTGATCAAGACGAGCGAGATCGAAGGAGAGCGGCTGGACGCCGAGGTAGTCCGCTCGTCGATTGCGCGTAAGCTCGGTGTGGATATCGGCGCATCGAAGCCGACGGACCGGCACGTGGACGGCGTGGTGGAGATGATGCTCGACGCTACCCGGCAGTATGGGGAGCCGTTGACGGCGGCCCGGCTGTTTCGATGGCAAGCGTCGTTATTTCCAACCGGTCTCAGTAGCCTTCGCAAAATCAAAACCGGCCGCTGGCGCGACGATAGCACCGGGCCCATGCAGGTGGTCTCCGGTCCCGAGCACCGCGAGACGGTTCATTTTGAAGCGCCGGCCGCGGCTCGGCTGCCCGATGAAATTAAGGTCTTTCTCAAGTGGTTCAACGCGCCCGTGCACGGCGACGCAGTGATGAAAGCTGCGCTGGCGCACCTGTGGTTCGTGACTCTGCATCCCTTTGACGATGGCAACGGACGGATCGCACGCGCGATCGCCGATATGGCGCTGGCGCGATCGGAGGGCAGTCCGCAGCGCTTCTACAGCATGTCGGCGCAGATCCGGCAGGAGCGCAACGCGTATTACGACATTCTGGAGCGGACACAAGGGGGAAGCATGGATGTCACACCGTGGATGGACTGGTTTCTCGGATGTCTGGGGCGCGCGATCGACGGCGCGCAGACCACGCTCCGAGCGGTCCTCACAAAAGCGCGCTTCTGGGACACTTTCGGAGCAACACCGTGGAACGATCGCCAGCGCAAGGTGGTAAATCGGCTGCTCGACGGATTCGAAGGAAAGCTGACGACGTCTAAGTACGCCAAGCTGACCGACTGTTCGCAGGACACTGCGCTCAGAGACATTCTCAGTTTGGTGGACCGGGGAATCCTGGCGCGTGGCGAAGAAGGAGGGCGCAGCACAGGCTACGCGCTGGTGGAGATCGGAAAAACGTGATCTACGCGCGTTCCTGGTAAGTGCCTTCCGCCGTGCTGATGCGGACCTTCTCGCCCTCATTGATGAACGGAGGCACCTGCACCACCAAGCCGGTTTCGAGTTTGGCCGCTTTGGTTACGTTCGACACGGAGGCGCCTTTGAGGCCAGGCTCGGTTTCAACCACGGTGAGATCCACCGTGGGTGGCAACTCCACGCTCATGGGCTTGCCTTCATAGAACTCGACGTTCACCTTGAGCTGCGGGACCAGGTATTCCACCGCGTCGCCCAGGATGTCGCGCGTCAGGTGCATCTGCTCGAAATTCTCGGTGTTCATGAAATAGTAGTATTCGCCGTCGTCATACAAATATTCCATTTCGATTTCTTCCAGCGCGGCCCGGTCCACTCGATCTTCTGAGGAAAAGCGGTGTTCCGTCATGGTGCCGCTGCGCAGGCTGCGCATTTTGACTTGGACGAAGCCGCGAAGATTGCCTGGCGTGCGGTGCTCCATTTTGAAGATGGAGTACAGTTCGTTGTTGAACTTGATAACCATGCCCGGACGTAGCTGTGTTGCGGAAATCATGTTGAGTCGTTTACCTTCCGTTGGCTCGGACGACGCCCGGACGGGGTCGCGAGCGAAACTTCAGTTTAACAGGCTGGAAGGGAACGCTGCCTGCCGGGTATAATGGATCCAGTTCATGCAGTGGCGCTATCGTCTAACGGTTAGGACGGAGCCCTCTCAAGGCTTAAATAAGGGTTCGATTCCCTTTAGCGCTACCATATCTCCATTATTGTCATAGATTTAGTAGCGTCTCGATCACGCTCGCTCACACCATTGTGGTGGTTTTTCAAGGGCTTTGCGGTCCTTTAAACACGGGCTTTCAACCCGTTATAGGATGATCTCAACTCCGGAAACCGATGAGGCGCAGGTAGATGCGTTCTACCGACAAGTTGCAGACTAGATGCTGCCCCTGCGCCCTTGAGGCCGACCTTAGGTTTGTATTCGACTTTCTTCGAACGCTATTTGCAAGCAAGACGGGCTGAAGGGCCAGCCAGCGCAAACATGGCGCCCAAGCGTCACCCCCCTACTCGCAAAGGTCCATCTGTACTTTCCTAAACTCTAAGCAATCGCAAGCCGATAAATGCCGGGAAGTCTCTATGCTCACCGAAATCCAATCCGTCTGCCTCAAGCATCTGTTCTCTACCGAACCCTCCGATCGCCCACGCGCGGAAGCGGCGTTCGCAGCCATCTATTCCAACATCCTAAAGCTGCCCCCGCCCAAGTATTTCTTTTGGTTCGATTCTCCGGAACGCGCTGGATGGGCAGTGAAGCTTCTCGAGTCGCCTCATGAGAAACTCTGGCAGAGCTTCGTAGATCAGAAATCCAGTACCCACGAGGGACGGCTGCTGACGGAGGACCTGCGCGATAAACTCTGCACGCAGGCGGGACTCCCGTGGGAAGAATTGACCAAGATTACCGGCTTGCACCGGACGCAGCAATGCCCTTTCAACCTGGCACGCGTCGAGGCACACGGACTCATGGATCTCTTCCTCGACCGGAAACGCAGCGATCGGCTTGAGAAAGTCCGTCCTATCTTTGCCGGCCCTGACGAGAATGACGAAATACGCCGCCTGGAGGAACCTTTTTTCGCGGTCATCCATCAGTACTGCGGCGTGCTGCTCTTGCTGCGATACAACATGCAAAGCCCTTACACGTTCGCGATGATGGCGGAGGATCAGCACGAGCTGGCGCGGAGCGGCCGTCAGGTTCCTACTGTGATTCAGGCGGCTTGGGATCTCGCGCGAAGCACTGGTGCCTGCTGGGTATTTCAAGGAGCCGTGGTGCTGCTTGAGCGGCCCGCGGAGCTGCGCTTTGACCAAGACATGCTCCTGCACTGTGAGGACGGTCCGGCGGGCATGTTCCGTGACGGAACGAAAATTTGGGCTTGGCATGGAGGGATCACCAACGAGGAGTTTCTGCTCCATCCGGAAAGTATTCGACCTGAGCGTTGGCGGGAACTAGAGAAGGAAGCAAATCCGAGATTCGTGGCCTTCATGAAAGAACGTCGAGCGGCCGCCGGCAAGGCAGCTGTTCCCAGCACTACGGCGAAAGTCGTGGCCAAGTCATCTAAACGGCGAATCAATGTCTTCGCGCAGAAAATGTCCGCCTCGGTTCAGGATCGAATCGATCTACTGCGCCAGCACGCCGGCGGAAGCACTCCAATGCTGGACCGTTACCTGGCCGGCGACCACCGAGCAGTTTGGAGCGACCTCGTTGCTTTGGGCGCCGCGGTGCGCGAGGAAGCTCATGCGGCCGATGCCTTAGCTGTAGCTTATGAAACCATGAGACGCGTGGATGCGAATGTTCGTACCGTGAGCGCTCGCCTCACGCAACTGGGATTTACTCCGGGCGAAGAACCTCTGCATACGCCGCCCAACGAAAACGCGCCTACCCAGATTCGTGAACTCGAAGAAGTCGCTGGCACGGTGCCCATCTCACTCCGCGCGTTTTACGAGATCGTCGGAGCGGTCAACTGGAACGGACAACTAGCGGGCGTGTTGCCCTCCTCGCGCCCTCAACCTGCCGACCCATTGGTTGTCATGCCGATTGAAATCGCAATTGAGAGCGCCGATTACTTCACCGGCGCGGTGCTTATCGCCCCTGATGATCTGACGAAGGCAGACACAAGCGGCGGCGATCCGTATCAAATTGAAGTGCCGAACGCGTCGGCAGATGCGGTACTCCGCTTTGAGTGCCACTACCTGAATTTCGTCGACTACCTCCGGCTAGCGTTCCGATTCGGCGGATTCCCGGGATATGACGGCATGGAATTTCCGCCGCCGCGACTGGCGGAGTTGAGCATCGGGCTGCTTCCGTTTTGACCAAGCGGCAAGAAAGCCGCAGATCGGCATCCACCGGATCCGTGGAACACTGCTCCACTTAAATTCGACCAAAGGCCACCCTTCTGGAGTACCAACGGACCGGCAATGGTCACCGATGATCTGACGTGGTCGGCGCGAGAATTTTGATCACACGTTGATCACACCGCAGGCATTCGTGGGGACCATCATGCGGAAAAGGTCGACCTGCATCAACGCAGAATCAACTACTTAGGACTGTTTCGGACTAGATCGGACGACGTGATTCGGGTTCGATTCCCGTTAGCGCTACCAATTCTCGCGTTTCAACCTCCAGCACGTGGGATCCAAAGGTTGTCGCCGAGCACACGCGATGTCACAGAAGTCGGTGAACCTCGCGACGTTTTGGACGGCCGACAGCGCCGTGAAATTCGTTTTGTCGTTGACAAGCAGCTTATAGGCGAGTTTGAGGACTACCGTCACGGCCGCCCCTCACCTTGGGTGCCCAGCGATACAGATTTCTCCCCCGGTATCCAAACTTTGTTCGGCACCATCACGTCGAGATCGGTGATCTTGCTCTTGACGGTTACTCGTTGCAGCTCGCCAGACCCTTCAGCTGGCTTTGCAAGGAACTCCAACAAGTACTGGTTCCCAAGATGATCCGCTAGATCGGACAAGAACGGCGCTAGCGAAGGCAGCGGTCCAAAGCCCAGGAAATAGGCCTCGCCGCCGGTTTCATCGGCAACGTGTGCGAGCTGAACCTGTCCGGAATAGAGCTTGGAAGAATCGGTCGACAGATAATTGGCACTCGGGTGATAGATGACGAAGAGGGTGACGCCCGCGCGTTGGGCTGCCTCAAGTGCTGCTTCCGCGGACGGGTCTTGATAGTTCTGCGTAGTCGAAGGATTGATGCCATTGGAGATCATGAGCACCACGCGTCGCGAGGTACTTTGTGGCCAGCCCCGGATCAAGTCTGCCAGCGCGACAAACGGGCTAGCGGGATTGTTCCCTTCGGGAGTGCTGAGAGCCTTGACGGTGCGCGCGCGGTCGGTGGTCGGATTCTCGGCCACCTGCAGGCGTCCATTCAGGATGTACGCGACTCCGACCTTGGTTGCGGGCGGCTGCGAACTGATGAAGTGGCTCAACTCCTCGAAGTTGGAGCCGGGCTCGCAATTTGAACAGTTGTCCACCAGCAGAAACAGTTCGAGTCCAGCACGGTCGCCGCGTAGCGGTACCAGATTAGAGATAGGCAGCGGCTCGTAGTTCTGCGTAATAGTCAGGTCATCTCGGGTGAGCAGGGGCGCCTCATGTCCATAGTGGTGGCCAATTGTCACCATCATTTGTACGGGCGTGCCCACGGGAGCTGCGGCTTGAGCCCAGATAAACAGTGGGTACGCGAGTGCTAGCGATACAAGCTTTGCAATCTTTGACATATAGTCCTCTCAGAAGGCTCACTCCCCAAAAGGCATGCATCTAGCCAAAGGCTCAATCTCGTAAGCTAGTGAATCGGAATGAGCTTAGGTCATCGCATCTTTCCAGAGGCTAGTGAGGTGCGCCATTTCACGCATCGGCTCCCACAAAGGCGAGAAACTTGTTTCGCCGCGCGGCACTTAACCACTTTGTAATAGGGCCGGTCACTTGCCCGATCGAAAGCATGCAGCCTCCACTCCCCTCATCGAATATCGCCGGTCTTCTCGCTGACCTGAGGGAACTTCGCGAATCGTGCCTCGCGATGGAACGGGAATTCGCCTCTTCCATTGCTAAGGCCTGCCCGCAGTCCCGTCGCAGCGTGCAAAATCTCGTACACTATCTCGCTCTGCGCAAGCGTGATTTACGCGATCTGCAATCCCGGCTGGCTTCTCTAGGGCTGTCCTCGCTCGGACGCAGCGAATCGGGCGTGATGGCCGGACTTGAGGCTGTCATTGCCGTTCTGGAGTCGCTTGGCGGCGAGCGCTGCTTCGAAGCGTCCCAGGATCGGAACGGCGCCAACTTTGCCACTGGTCCATCTTTACTGGCCGAACATGCCAATGATCTCCTGGGACCCATCCCGAAAGGCCGCGCCGTCCGCATTATGGTGACCATGCCCTCCGAAGCTGCCCAATCCTACGATCTGGTCAAAGGTTTGGTGGATGCTGGCATGGACGTTATGCGCGTTAACTGCGCCCACGATGGCGAGCAGGAGTGGGAATGCATGATCACCCACATGCGCCGCGCTAATCAGGAATCAGGCAAACACTGTAAGGTGCTCATGGATCTTGGCGGCCCAAAGCTACGCACAGGCCCCCTCCAACTCGGCCATCGGGTAGTCCGATGGAAGGTTTTCAAGGACGCTCGCGGCACCATTGTCGCTCCCGCGCGCATCAGGCTCGTCTCTAAACACGCTGGCTCGGAATCTGCGCCCGCCGCTGACACGCCGCTTCCTGTGCCCGCGAGTCTGCTGCGCTCGGTTCGCCTCGGCGATATTGTACTGATCAGAGATAGCGGCAAGAAGAAGCGGCGATTGACTGCAGTGGAGAAAACCGGCCGCGCCTGCATATGCAGCTGCCAGCACAGCGCCTATGTCCTCAGTCGCGCCGAATGGTCGCTCAGCCGCGATGGCGAAGAAATCGCTGCGGGTCGGATCGGCGACCTTCCGTTCGTCGAGGAACCGATCCGCCTGCACCAGGGTGACTTGCTGGTGCTGACGAGTGAACCGAATATGCTTCTGGCGGATCACCCGGAAATCCCGCGGGACGTTCCACAAATCTCCTGCAGCCTCCCCGACGCTTTTTCCGCGGCACAGGCCGGCCAGCCGATCTTCTTCGATGATGGAAAGATCGAAGGGCGCATTCGCGAGGTTCACCCCGAGCACATGCTGGTTGAGATAGTGCACGCTGCCGCGCAGGGGAGCAAGCTAGGATCGGCGAAAGGGATCAATCTTCCGGAAACCGTGCTCGGCATCAGCGCGATGACAGAGAAAGACCGCCGAGACCTCGATTTTGTGGCCGAACATGCCGATATCGTTGGCCTCTCGTTCGTGCGCCGGCCCGAAGACGTCCTCGAGTTGCAGCACGAGCTGGCCGCGCGCGGGAAAAGCGAGCTTGGAATCAATCTGAAGATCGAAAGTCGCCAGGGGTTTGATCAGCTCCCTCTCATCATGATGGCGGCTCTGAGGAGTCATCCGGTCGGAATTATGGTGGCGCGCGGCGATCTGGCCGTGGAAGTCGGGTTCGAACGTCTGGCCGAAGTTCAGGAAGAGATCCTGTGGCTCAGCGAGGCCGCGCACATTCCGGTCACCTGGGCGACACAGGTGCTCGAAACGCTCGCCAAGACGGGTATCCCCTCGCGCGCCGAGGTAACGGATGCCGCCATGGGTGTGCGCGCCGAGTGCGTCATGCTGAACAAAGGCGAGCACATCCTGGATGCCGTTCGTTTCCTTGATCACGTCCTGCACCGAATGCAAGCCCACCATCTGAAAAAACGCTCGATGCTTCGCGGCCTCGCAGTGGCGCAAGTCAGCCACGCTTCATCCTCTGCGTCATAGATAAATTTTCCAGCTCTCAAGCCGTGGAATGCCGCCTGGCTGGCCATCGTCACGTGGACGATCCAGCCTCACTGCGCGCCTGTGCTCACTGTCTGTGTAATATGGCCCAGGCGCCGTATGGATCAATGGTTCTAGTCCAGTAGCCACGAGCGCACTTTACGCTGGGTCATTGAATTGCACCGTGTAATGGCGGAGTAACCCAATGCGCACAGTAATTGCCGTACCTGACCCAGCACTCAATCATGAACTCACGACGGCACTTGGCGAGTTCCCGGAAATCGAACTCGTCCGACAGATCCAGATCTATCCCGAGCCCGACGATTTCCTGCGAATCATCCGTGCACGCAAGCCCGACTTCGTGTTCCTTTCCACCGAGGATTTCCAGAAGTTCCAAGCTTTGGCCGCCGTTGTCGACGATCGTATGCCGGGGCTGCCGGTAATCAGCGTGGCTGGCGAGCCCAACCCCAAAGAATTGATCCCCAAGCTCATGCACCTCGGCGTACGCGAGCTGCTGGAAGCGCCCATTACTCACCAGAAGCTCGGTGAGGCTATTGCCGCCATCGCACAGCAGCTTGCCAAGCATCCCTCGCCGGCCGTGCGTATGGGCGACATCTACGCGTTCTTCCCCGCCAAACCCGGCGTCGGCTCTTCCACCATTTCCGTGAGTACTAGCTGTGCATTAGCGGATGAACTGCATGTTCGCACTCTTCTTCTCGACTGCGACCTGATGGCCGGTGTTACGAAATTTCTGCTGAAGCTGGGCGCCAGTTCTTCAATCGTAAATGCCTTGGAGCACGCCGATACATTGGACGAAGATTTGTGGTGCCAAATGGTGGGTCACTGGGATGGGCTGGAGGTATTGCACGCCGGCGAGTTGGCCCCGCCCGCGACTCTGACCTCTGCCAGCCTGGAAGTCGTGCTGGGCTTTGCTCGCGGGCTTTATGACACGATATGTGCGGACTTGGCCAGCAGCCTGGATCCATTCACCGTCCAAATCATGCGCGAAGCGCGGCGCATTTTTATGGTGACTACGCCCGAACTGGTTCCGTTGTATTTGGCCGCCGACCGGCTAAAGCATTTCAAGGATTTGGGATTGGTCGACAAGGTCAGTTTGCTGCTGAACCGGAAGAATCCAGCGCACAGGGGACTGTCGGACACTGAGGCCTCGCAACTGGTTGGTCTTCCCATTGCGCATAGGTTCTCTAATGATTATCCGGGTGTCCAGGACGCCATTTTAGAGGGTGTTCCCGTGTCTCACCGCTCCAGCCTCGGCCAAAGCATCATGACGTTGGCTCGATCGCTCGCACCCGAGGTATCGAGGCAAGATGCCCGGCCAGCCCACCACCGGAAATTCCTAGAATTTTTCCATGTGCCGTCGACTCGGGATCACGAGACTGTTTGGCGGGATTGAAGGCCGCGCTGGCTTTTCCTAGTGCCAGTGACGGCCCCACTGATCTATCTGGGCTTCATTCCGTTCTTACTGCTGGATCTTTTCCTTTCGTTCTTTCAAGGCGTGTGCTTTCCGATCTATGGAATTCCCAGGGTCCGGCGCTCATTCGCGCTACTCACACTTCTTCGACTACGGCGATGCTCAGCAATACAGTTAGCAGGTTGAAACCCTGCGCAACGATCTCGTTGACTTGCGGAGTGTGAAGTCGGACCGACCTGGTGCGAGCGCGAGTTGAACGCGCAATCGCGCGAAGACGCTCAATGGCGCTTGCGTGATAGCACTGAGCCGTAAGTGCACTAGCGTCCGTTCGGGCGTGGAAGAGCGTTAGGCAGCCAGTGCAGAGTGGTACGGAGAATGCAAGGTGTTCTCTAAGAGAAATTCAGGGCAGAATGAATTCCAACAGCGTGGCCAGGTACCCAGGCGGAGACCGAGATGCGCATTCTTCTTAAGCGAATCGCACGGACCCTGATCGTGGTTGGACTAGTGTCGGCGCGCCTGCTCGCCGCGCCCCATTGGCCGAATCCTCGATTTTCAAGTGGCGGAGTAGAATTCTGCGGTGAACTTCGGGCGGTCGACCTCTTTAATCAAACACTTCTAATCTGGCGGGATGATGGAAAACTCGAAACAGTTCCATTTTCCAGATGGACAAATTTCATTCGGATCTCAACTGACTCAAAAGGCAGAAAGTACCGCCAACCAATTGAGCCGACTGACGTAGAGATCGGAGAACGGCTCTTTATTCGGCTTGATCCCAATGGGGCGACTGCCGAGCTTGTCGACGTGCTGCCGGCCTGGGATGAAATGATTGTTACACGAAATAGCACTGCGGGCCCGGCTAGCTGGGTAGCAGGGCTCAGGTAAAGTGTGCAATCTCTCATACCGGAACAACATCCGACTATGAGGCCGACGATAAAGCCTCAGCGACAATGACTTTCCACCCGAATAATTGGTACTTCCCGTGCCCAGTCTCCAGAGGAGGAAATATGGGACACGAAACGATGCAAGCCGCGGTGGTTCGGGCTTTTCACCAACCTTTGCGCATTGAGGAAATACCGGTGCCAGTGCCGGGACGACATCAGATATTGATTCAGACTGAGGCTTGCGGCGTCTGTCATACCGACTTGCACGCTGCGGACGGCGACTGGCCAGTGAAGCCCAATCTCCCGTTTGTGCCAGGGCATGAAGGCGTGGGAAAAGTGGTCGCGATCGGTGAGGGAGTGGAGTCCTTTAAGAAAGGCGACCGCGCGGGCGTCGCTTGGCTCTATAGGGCGTGCGGCGAATGCGAATGGTGCATCACCGGTTGGGAAACTTTGTGTCCGAAAGCACAATACGGAGGCTATACCGTAAACGGGGCCTTCGCTGAATATGTTGTCGCGGATGCCCGATATGCCGCACACATCCCTGAGAGCTTGACATCCGTGGCCGCAGCACCCATTTTGTGTGCTGGCGTCACCACCTACAAGGGTCTGAAAGAGACGGAAACCGAGCCCGGCGAATGGGTCGCGATTGTCGGTATAGGCGGATTGGGGCACTTGGCTATCCAATACGCGAAAGCAATGGGCTTCCAAGTGATCGCAGTGGACGTGGATGATGACAAGCTTGCGCTTGCCCGGGAACTGGGTGTGGCCTTAGCGATCAATTCACTCCATGAAGATCCCATGAAAATAGTGGAGCGGCAGATTGGTGGCGCGCACGGGGTTCTGATCACCGCTCCTTCGCTCCAGGCTTTTAAGCAAGGGATTGGAATGACGCGCCGACGCGGAACCTGCGTACTGGTCGGTCTGCCTCCGGGTGAATTTCCGTTGCCGGTGTTCGACGTCGTGCTGAAGCGGATTACAGTCCGTGGCTCTTTGGTAGGGACACGATCGGACATGCACGAGGCACTGGACTTGGCCGCCTCCCGTGGCATTACGGCGGATACCGAGACCGAGCCTTTGGAAGAGATCAACAGCGTATTCGATCGGCTACGGCATGGAAAGATCCACGGCCGTGTCGTTCTCGATTTCAACCACAAGGCCCTGGAACTTGTCGGCGGTGGAGCGGGCTCAGTGGAGGCCAGAACTCGCTAGGGCAGCACCTAACAGTCTGGAAATCGAATGGCACTCGAATTTGAACATCGGGATCAAGAAGGCATCGAGATTCTCAATCTTGAAGGCCGCCTTACCCTTGGAGAAGAGGATTTGGCGCTGCGAAACGAGATCAGCAAGGCGATAGCCGCGGGAAGAATTCGGTTAGTACTGAATCTCGGCAAAGTGACCAAAATCGACACGACAGGTTTAGGCACCCTTTTATTCGCGATGGCAGAACTCCGCAGAGCCGGTGGTGGATTGGCACTCACAAATCTACATCCCGCGCACATGGATCTGTTGGTGATTGCAAAGATGGAAACAATCCTCAAGGTCTTTGATCACGATCAAGACGCGATCAACAGCTTCTTCCCGGAGCGCCAAGTCCCACGCTTCGACATCGTGGAATTCTTAAGCTCCTGAACGGGATGAATCCGCATGCGTCTGGAAGGTAGCCTCCCGCGCTAGTCAATGGGTACGATAGCTTAATGTCGCTCGGACCAATAGCTCCGGTACGTTGAGATTCTCCAGTCGCACGGCTGCGCCAATTACGGCGGATTGAGGATGACGACCTCGCTGGGGGCAAGCCCGAGTCTCGCCCGGGCCAGTGGCGCACAATATGAATTGATCGATCCCGGGCCGGAATTGAATGGATAAAGAAAAGATCCGGAATGCCGCGCGTCGCCGCACGCTCGACGTTTTCTTCAATCCTAAGAATGTGGCTGTGATCGGCGCTACCGAAGCGCCGCACAGCGTGGGACGATCCTTGCTGGCGAATCTCCGGGATGCTCCTTTCCCGGGCGCCATCTATCCAGTGAATCCGCGACACGCTGCGCTATTGGGCCTGCGCTGTTATCCGGACATCGACAGTGTTCGGGAGCCTGTGGATCTGGCGGTGATCGCTACTCCGGCCCATACTGTTCCCGGCGTGATCCGGGAGTGCGTTGAAGCCGGCGTGCCAGCGGCAATTATCATCTCCGCGGGGTTTCGCGAAATCGGCGAACGCGGCGCGGCGCTCGAGGCCGAGATCCTGGAGGATGGGCGCCGCGGCGGAATGCGAATCGTTGGCCCGAATTGTTTGGGCCTGATGAGCCCGCATCACATGCTCAACGCAACCTTCGCGAGCACCATGGCACGGCCCGGACATCTCGGCTTCATCAGCCAAAGCGGAGCGCTCTGCACGGCCATCCTGGACTGGAGCCGGCGCGAGATGGTCGGCTTCAGCGCCTTCGTATCGGTGGGCTCGATGCTGGATGTCGGGTGGGGCGATCTGATTCAGTATCTTGGCGAAGACCCGAAGACGCGCAGCATCGTGCTCTATATGGAATCGGTGGGTGAAGCGCGCGGATTCTTGTCGGCAGCACGCGAGGTCGCGCTCTCCAAGCCTATTATTGTGATCAAGCCGGGGCGCACACAAGCTGCCGCCAAAGCCGCTCGATCGCACACCGGCGCGCTGACGGGCCAGGATGATGTTCTCGACGCGGCCTTCCGCCGTTGTGGTGTTCTGCGGGTGGACACCATTGCGGAACTTTTCTATCTGGCAGAAGCTCTCGACAAGCAACCGCGTCCCAAGGGTCCGCGCTTGGCGATCGTGACAAATGCCGGTGGACCAGCCGTGCTCGCTACCGACGCCTTGTTGATCGCCGGAGGCGAACTGGCGGAGCTGTCGGCCGCAACCGTTGCTCAGCTCGATGGGTTCCTATCCCCACACTGGAGCCATCAGAATCCAATCGATATTTTGGGAGACGCAAGCGCCGAGCAGTATGGTAAAGCGGCGGATCTCGCCATCCAAGATCCCGCCACTGATGGCACGCTCGTGATTCTAGCGCCGCAAGCCTTGACCGATCCCGCGGCTGTCGCGGGGCAATTGGCGGGCCTTTCCACTCACAATGCGAAGCCGCTAATCGCGAGTTGGATGGGAGGTGTGGACGTTGCGGCAGGGGAAGCGATCCTTAACCAGGCTGGGATTCCCGCGTACCCCTATCCCGATTCCGCCGCGCGCGTATTCGAGTTCATGTGGCGTTACAGCGCGAATCTACAGGCGCTTTACGAAACGCCTGCCGCATTCGACATGGATGTTTCCGATGCCGCTCGCGCCCATGCAGCGGCATTGATAGCGCATGCGCGAGCGAGAGAACGCACCTTGCTAACGGAAACCGAATCCAAGGCGCTTCTGGCGGCGTATGGCATCCCGACCGTGGCCACGGAAATCGCTACAAGCGCCGAGCAAGCAGTGAGCGTCGCTGATCGTCTTGGCTATCCCGTCGTCCTGAAGTTGCATTCGGAAACCATCACGCACAAAACCGACGTGGGCGGAGTCCGGCTGGATTTGCCCGACGAGACCGCCGTGCGCGCAGCGTATCAAGGCATCTCGGAGGCTCTGCGGAAGATGGGGCGCGAGTCCGACTTTCTCGGCGTCACGGTGCAGCCCATGGTGCGCGCCGAGGGTTACGAATTAATCCTTGGATCGAGCATCGACTCTCAGTTCGGGCCGGTGATTCTCTTTGGGGGCGGGGGGCAACTGGTCGAAGTATATAAGGATCGCGCCGTGGGACTGCCGCCACTCAACACCACGCTGGCGCGGCGGCTCATGGAGCGGACTAAAATCCTGACTGCGTTAAAGGGCGTTCGCGGAAGGAAACCCGTGGATTTGGCGGCGTTGGAACGGCTGATCGTGCGCTTCAGCTACTTGATCACCGAGCAAAGTTGGATCAAGGAGATTGACATCAATCCGCTGCTCGCTTCACCAGATGGATTGCTCGCTCTAGACGCTCGCGTGGTGCTGCATCCCGCGGACCTGAGCCTTCCGCCGCGGCCGGCGATTCGGCCTTACCCATCGCAATACGTGCGGCCCTGGAAGTTTGCGGACGGCGCCGAGGTGCTGATCCGTCCGATACGTCCGGAAGACGAGCCCGCCATCGCGCGGTTTCACGAGCGGCTGTCGGAACGCAGCGTCTATCTCCGATACTTTCACCTGATCGATCTGGACCGGCGCGTCTCGCACGATCGTCTGATCCGCATTTGCTTCAATGATTACGATCGCGATATTGCGTTGGTGGCCGTCGATGGAGATACGATTCTTGCGGTCGGCCGCCTGAAAAGAATCGACGCAGCCGATGCTGAGCTGGCAGTGCTGATCACGGACGAATATCAGGGCCGCGGTCTCGGTAGGGAACTGTCGCGGCGGCTGGTCGAAATCGCGCGCGCCGAGAAGATGGAGCGAGTGATCGCCGAAATCCTTCCCGAGAATATTCACATGCAGAGGGTTTGCCATGAGCTCGGGTTTCATATGGAGCTGCTTCCCGATAACGGGGGAGTCCACGCGATTTATGAAATTGCTCCTGGCTAGTGCAAATCGTTATGCCCACGCGCGATCTGAATTGGGCAGGATCAGTAAGTTTGAGTACTACGCGATGCGACGGCGGCGCGCCGCGACAAGACAGCCGAACATCAAAGCGACCAACGCGCCTACCACTGCGCCGCGCGGTTCGGGAGTCGGCACCGGAGCGAAATTCGCATCTATCCGGAAGTCAAAATCGGTTTGAGAGCATGATCCGCAAAATGAGCCCGTGCCGCCGCCGGCAAGGGAAACATCCCAAGTGTAAGTCCCCGCAGCGAGAAGAGTGGAGGAATTGGTAAAACCGAATGGCGGACTTAGAATCACATTCCCATGGGAGTCGAGCAGCTCATCGCTATAGGAGGTGACGGTCGTGTCAGTGAACCCTTGAATCGAGAGCTGCATTAGAGATGCTTCCGTCAAATCGAAAGTGACCGAGACGCTCGCACTCTCATTGCCGCCGTAAAAAGGCGCACTTTGGGCCGCGTGCTCGCCGAAGAGATCAATATCCAAACTGTCGGGCGTCGATGGCGTGTTCACGCCGGCGATGCCGGAGACCGGCCCCCAAGGTGGATTTGACGATGAAACACTGCTGGTACCACTTCCGTTGTTAAAACTATAGGTATAAGTCGCAATACCTGGAGGAATCACGCATCCCGGCGTGGTTACCCCGCAGAAGAAGGCCAGGTATCCAGAACCCGATACGGAAGAACCCGCGCTCACATTGATGAGGTCGGGCAGGGCACAACCGCTTCCTATCAAACCGAGCCCGGTCAGCAGCAAAAGTCTTGATAGCATTTTCGACTCCTAAATTGATCTATCCAACCGCAACATGCCGGCGCCGCCGGCGCAACAGGAAGCCACAGACACCGGCAGACAGCAGTGCGGTTATCGAGGCTGCACGCGGTTCCGGAGTTGGAACAGGCGCGAATTGGGCCGTTAGATAGAGTTGGGAATCCGTGACGCTGCCGGGCTCAAACGAAGCTCCGGACGCCCGTCCGCTATCGGAAACATAAAGCTCGTAGGAACCTGCTGGCAGAAACGTTGAAGCATCCCCGTTAAGAGGCACGCTAAGAAGCACGTTGGTGCCAGTGGAGTCCAATATCTCGCCTGGGTTGGTGGTGCTTCCCGAGAACACGGAACTGTAGAGGGTGACATCTGTTGGGTCAGTCAGCTCAAAGCTCATCGTCATCATCTCTGTTTCTTGCGTGCTGTAACTGATTGCGGCCGCGGAGTGACCGCCGGTAAGTTCGACATATAAGCCGTCGCCCGAAGCTGGCGGGCAACTCACCGAATGCGTCGCGAGGCAAAGCGAAGTATTCTCGTCCGAAAACGGTTGCACCGTACCACCAATGATAGTCGTCGCGTTCCAGGGCGGACTACTGAAGGAACCAAGCAGGGTATCTGGGGCGCTGAAGGAGAACGGGGTGGTTACGAGCGGCGGTACTCCATTCCCTCCTGGCATACATCCTGGAGTGTCGTCGTTAGGGTTGCAAACCGCCGACACGCTGCCGGATGCCGACACGGTACCGTTGACGCTGACGTTGGCTAGATCTGCAAGCGCAGGAATCGCCGCGAGGGAGCAAATCGCGACGAAGAACAATATTGATCGGAACACTCGCCCACCTTTCGCGACTGGACCGTCATGCGCGGTAATTGTAACTTGCACTTGTGGCATTATGTTCGTGCTCCTCGGGAATGTCCCGCAGTTGGCGTGCCATGGGTCCCCCCTGAAAATAACGCTCTTATTTGCAAGTGGGGCGGAGTCCTTTCTTCCAGCTACCGATTGTGTTGCGCGAATCCACGCGAGGGATGCGCGACAACACGCAATCGGCAAAACAGTCCTCCCAAAATTGCCCATAAGGCACAGCACTGGCACTGGAGAGTCGGAGAAAGACTGGTACCAGGACTACTACAGCGTAACGGTTGCGTCGGGCGCATCATGGGTTTTCAGGCACAGCCGGCCATCAATATGCCACGGCCGTGCGGTCAACAGTTTTGCAACGAACTATTAGTCCCGCAGCGAGTTTGCCGTGAGCTCGGGTTCGGTTTGCAGGTGCTTCCCGATGGCGGCCCACGTATTGGAGATTGCTTAGTGCAAATCGTACTTCGCCATTTTGTACCTCAGGCGGTCCCGACTGATCCGCAGCAGGCGGGCGGCCTCGGATTGATTTCCCTTGGCGCGTTCCAATGCATCGGCCAGCAATCCTTTTTCGTGTTCGTCAAAGGACACCCCGGTGTGATTCGGCTCGGGCTCCGGTGCGTTCGCCGCCGCCGATGTGCGCCCATTGCGCACCGACGCGGGCAGGTCTTCGACATCGATCATGTCGCTGATCGCCATCATGCAGGCGTGGCCGAGCGCGTTTTCGAGCTCCCGTATGTTGCCCGGCCAGGAGTGCCGCGCCAGCACAATCTGCGCCCGGCGTGTCAGTCCGCGAATGTCTTTGTGGAATTGAGTCGAAAACCGGTCGAGAAGAAACTTTTCCAGGAGCGGAAGATCCTCGCGCCGCTCCGCCAGCGCTGGAGTTTTCAACTCGACCATCGCCAGGCGATAGTAAAGGTCCTCGCGAAATTGCTTTTGTGCGATCAACTCCTGAACATCCCGATTGGTTGCTGCAATTACGCGCACATCCACTTTGCGCGGCGTCACCGAACCAACGCGCGTCACTTCCTGATTTTGCAAGGCCCGCAGGAGCTTGGCTTGCGTATTCAGCGGCATGTCTCCGATCTCGTCCAGAAACAACGTGCCACCGTGCGCGAATTCCATCAGACCCATTTTGTCGGCGGTTGCACCGGTGAAGGCCCCTTTCGTATGCCCGAACAGCTCGCTTTCAAACAGCGTTTCCACCACCGCCGAACAGTTGCAGGTTACGAAACGGCCTGAATTAGCCGGGCTCAAATTATGCAGCGCTTTCGCCACCAAATCCTTACCCGTTCCCGTAGGTCCGGTGATGAGTGCGGAGCGATAATGGGGCGCCACACGGCGGATGCGCGCGAATAGATCCCACATCAGCGGACTGCGTCCGATCATTCCTTCGAAGCGCGAGGTCTCCAACAGCTCGTTGTCCAGCGCCAGGGCGCGCTGCCTCTGGCGGGCACCGGCGAGGAGCATTTCCACACGCTTCCGCAGCGCGGGGATCGAAATAGGCTTGTTCAGGTAATCGCTCGCGCCTTTTTGAATGGCTTCGACGGCAGTTTCTGTGGAGTAATGCGCGGTCATCAGGATCACGTCAATGGCCGGATCGAATTCCACGATGCGTTCGAGCACTTCCAGGCCACTCAGCTTGGGCATCACCAAGTCCAGAAGCACGATCTGCGGATGTTCCTGAAAAATCAGGTCCAGCCCTTCTTCCGGGTCCGTGGACGTAAAGATGGCAAGGCCTTCTTGTTGTAAGGCCTCGCTCAACAGCTCAAGGCTTGCGGGTGTGTCATCGATGGCGACCAACTTTATCGAAGGAAGCATAATGGGCTTGGACATTATGATTTTAGCCGAAGAACCGGCAATGGTAAGAAAACTGCTTACGGTTGTAGGATAACCCTGTGCTGGAAGCAATCATCAAAGCCTCGCCACTTGCGATTATCGCGGTCGATGCCGAAGACCGCATAACTCTGTGGAATAAAAGCGCGGAACGAATGTTCGGCTGGCTGGAGCAGGAGGTGATGGGGCAATTGCTGCCGATCGTGCCTCCGGAAGCCGAGCGCCCGGCATCGGCATCGGGCTTCGAGACGGTGCGCATCCACAAGAATGGCGTGCGGTTACCGGTAAGTATTTGGACCGCGGCGATCACCAGCACGGGCGGGCAGCTGACCGTGCTCGCGGACCTCACCGAGCTACGTGAAGCCGAACGTTCGTGCGTCGATCTTCTGGAAAGCGAACGTGCTGCGCGTGAGCTTGCGGTCGTGGGGCAGCGTTTTTCTCTGTTGCTCGAGGCCGCCCCCGATGCGATTCTCGAGGTCGATCCCCAGGGCCAGATTGTCGTCGCGAACAGCGAGGCGGAGCGGTTGTTTCAGCGCTCACGCGAAGAGTTAGTTGGATTGCCGGTGGAAGCTTTAGTCCCGGAGCGATTTCGCGGCGGGCATCTCGCCCATCGCGCCCATTACTCCGCGCATCCGGTGCGCCGTCCCATGGGCGCTGGTTTGGATTTATATGCGGTGCGCAAGGATGGTACGGAGTTCGCGGTTGACATCAATCTGAGTCCTTTGCCTGAGGGGCCCGAAGAAGGGCATGTGATGTGCGTGCTCCGCGACGTCAGCCAGCGGCGGGAAGCCGGGGACAGGATTCGTGAGCTGAATCAGAGGTTGGAGCGACGCTCATCGGAGATCGCAGCGGCGAATCAAGAGCTTTCCTTGAGGAACCAGGAAGTAGAACGGGCCAATCGGCTGAAGAGCGAATTTCTGGCCAGCATGAGTCACGAGCTGCGCACGCCGTTGAATACCATCCTGGGATTCTCGGAGTTGCTCTCGGAAGAAAGCGCCGGGGCCCTGAATGAGAAGCAAAAGCGCTTTCTGAGGCACATACAGCATGATGCCAGCCATCTTCTGGAGCTGATCAATGACGTGCTGGATCTTTCGAAGATCGAAGCCGGGCGCTTGGAACTGCGTTTGGAGGAGTTCCCCATGGCGGTTGCGGCGGCCGAGGTGCTCACCAGCATACGACCCTTAGCCGCCACCAAAGGCCTCAGCCTGGACAGCGATCTCGATACTCAATTGGTGCTGCTGGCCGATCGCCTGCGCTTCAAGGAAATACTCTACAACCTGCTCAGCAACGCGATCAAGTTTACGCCTTCTGGCGGCCGGGTCTGGATTGAGTCGTCGGTGGTTGAGGGTTCGGTCTGCATTGTAGTCGGCGACACGGGAATCGGGATTGAGCCGGAGGATCAGCAAGAGATCTTTGAGAGCTTCCGCCAGGTCAGCGCCACCACCAAGGGCGTGCGCGAGGGTACTGGCCTGGGCCTTGCGATCACCAAACGCCTGGTAGAGCATCATGGCGGAAGAATCTGGGTGGAGAGCGCGCCTGGCAAAGGCAGTCGTTTCATTTTTACGCTGCGGCTCAGCCAGCCGGAAAAAGAACCAGCTCCCGGGGCCTCCGAGGATCGCCTGTCGCCGCTGCTGTTGGTAGCTAGCCATGTGGCGTCGTGGCGCGAAGAGATCCGGGAGCAACTGCAACGCGAAGGACTCCGAATCGAGATGGCCCGTTCCGGTTCGAATGCGTTTCTTAAGGCTAAGGATCTTCGTCCGGACCTCATATTGCTCGATATGGAGCTGCCTGGAAAGAGCGGCTGGGAAACACTTCATGAGCTGAAGACTTCGCCCCATACCCGCTCGGTCCCAGTGATCATCGTCTCCGCGGAGGACGAGGGCAAAATGGGCACTGCCCTGGGAGCGGTTGAATCGTTAATCAAGCCGCTCATGGGCGAGGCGCTGATCCAGGCCGTGCGCCGGGTATTGCAACCGGAAGGCACGTTACGAGTCCTGATTGTCGATGACGATCCGGAGACGCGCGAACTGCTCACCGATACCCTGATGAACGAAGGACACTCACTGCTGACGGCTAGCTGTGCGGCGGAGGCGCTGCACACGCTGGCCACATCGCGCGTGGATGCGGTGGTGTTGGACCTCCTGCTTCCCGACCGCAATGGTTTTGAAGTGCTGAGCGATATTCGCGCGGACCCCAAATTGAGCGGGATGCCCGTGCTGGTGATTACGGTGAAGGATCTGAGTGAACGCGAGCGCGAAACGCTGGCCGCTCAGGGGGCACGGGTGATTGCGAAGGGCGCGGGCTGGCGTCAGGAGCTTCTGCGGCAACTCCGCCGCCTGCGCCATTTATCCGACGGGAAACGAGTACTGGTGGCCGACGATAATCCGGCGGGCCGCGAGTTGGTTCGAGAAGGTCTCAGCGGGCATGCGAGTTCGATCATTGAGGCGGCCGACGGCCGGGAGGCGCTCGAGAAAATCCGTGAGATGCGGCCGGACCTGGTGCTGCTCGACATCCAGATGCCCGAGATGGACGGCTATGCAGTTTTGCGCGAGATCCGCCAGGACCCGTCGCTTCACGGCCTGCGGGTAGTTGCACTGACCGCCTTTGCTATGCAAGGTGACCGGGAGCGGGCCCTTGAAGCCGGTTTCGATGACTATCTCACCAAGCCGGTGAGCGTCGCTAAACTCAAGGCGCAATTGGAGCCGCCGGCCGGGGTCCAACCGCTCCAACCTGAGTGAAATCCCGCATTGCCCTGGGCTAAACGGCGCTTCGCCACACGGGTGACCACTCGTAGATCCAAGTCGCCGCACGACCTGGGGCCATTCCATTGCGCATCGCATTGGGTCCTTCGCTTGCAGTATTAAAAGGCAGCTATGACCGGAAGAACGATAGGCAGTTTCATTGGCTGTGTTGTTATTGGGGGCGCGTTGCTGGCTGGTGTTGCCGCGGAAACCCAAGACGGGAAGCGAGCGCGAGCATCGGAGGCGTACGAAAAGCCGCTGATCGTGTCCATGCAAGGATCCAAGCTCTACCAGATCTATTGCGCTTCCTGCCATGGTGAAGATGCGAAGGGCCATGGCCCGATGGCAGTCTGGCTTAAAGTCCCGCCTTCCGACCTGACGCGTATTGCCCTCCGCAACGGTGGGGAGTTTCCGCTGGCGCGGGTGGATCGCATCATTTCCGGCGAAGTAGCGGTGCTGAGCGGCCATGGGACACGGGTCATGCCCATTTGGGGGCCGGTCTTTTCTCAAGTGACTCGGGACCAGGATCTCGGTCGCGTGCGAATCGACAACCTGGCGCGCTATCTCCGGGATATCCAGGCCAAATAGCCGCGCGTCCCATCTGAGTCAAGATGCTCGTTGTCTGACAGAGACGTAGCCGCGACGACGGGGGGACTTACACGCTAATCACGGGACAAGGCGCGTCGCGAATAATCGAATAGCCGTTACTGCGAAGGCGCCCCAAAGTGTGCGTGGCCCGTCCGCGTCCAATCACTATCAGGTCGGCGCTGTGACCTAGCGCGGAGTCTCGCACCACACGTGATACTGCACCCATCCCGAGACAGAGCGGTGCGGCGAGGCCCGCACTTTCCTGGAACTGGGCGATGGTCTTTCTCGCGTCTTGCTCCAGATATTGGCGTAGATCCGAGTCGAAATATTTTTCCGGTGCACTTGCTCGCGTTCACCCTCCGGAAAGACTTTGATATGGCGGCGCTCAACTGCCTCCGCGTGATCGAATTCCTCGCGTTCCGATCGAGTCGCCAGATAGTTGCCTGCCGCCATCGCGAAGCCATCCGCGAGCAAATTAGCGCCGGCAAGGATCAGGATGACGCGCGGTGAGAGGTGAGCCCCAACAACTCCGGCCACGATCGCGAATGTCGTTGCGGTGCCATCGATGCCGCCATACACCGATCCCTGATAGCTCTACTTGGGTCCGGCCGCAAGCCGTTGGTGGATGGCCTCGTGGATGTGCTCGTGTCCCATATCCGAACTGGGTTTGAGCAACTACAATTCCTCGGCTACGGATGGTAAGCAACGAAAGACAAGCGATTAGTCCGCCGCTATATCCATCAAGCGCGCCTGAGCGGTATACGCCAGCAGGCAGTGCGGATTTCGCCCACGGTGCCGCCAGCGATCCGCTGGATGGTTTGAAAGACGGGCGCCAGCGAACTACCTGTGAACCAACCACGCCTGGTACAGATACAACGCAGCCATCGCAAGACCGATCACAATCGTAATCACCGTCAGGATTTTGCCCCAGCGGTCAATGCCATTTAGTTTGGTGGCGAGGGCGACCTGCTCGGGGATCTGGCGCTCCTCTCCAGGGCCTAGGTGGACCAAGTCTTCTTCGCCGGCTGAGACTACCTTCCGATACAGCGCCAAGCCGAGGGTCGCGATTGCTAGAACTGTCCAAATCACTACGGCGATCGTCAAATTGAAACCAGCCATAACCACCTCCGCCCTGAATAGGGCAATCATGCAACCATTGAACTCGTCAAAGGGATGGGTCGTAATCACTTGAAAAAACAGGTTTAGCGCCGGGCGTCCGAGGGCGGCAAGGGCCGATGCGCTGGTAGCCGCTGCGTGAAAAGACTCAGGCGTGTCAGGTTTGGTCCAGCCAACGGAAGTCGTCGCCCCTCTTTCGAGGCACACATGACGCATACAAATTCCGGTTGACCTCGGCGCAAGCCTATGCCGGGCGAATCGGGCAAAGCTTGCGGGCCTCAACAGCGATTTCGAGGCCGAGACGCGCCAGCCATTGGCGTACACCGGCCAGGTGACAGTCTTTCCAAAATTGGCGAACATTCGGCGAGCATCGTGGGGCCCTCGGACTTGCCGAGGCTTATCGCGCCAGAATTCCATCACCTTTCTGTAGACCCAATGTTGAATGGCACAAATGAGCAAAGCCGACTATAGGCCGAATGTGGCTTTGGTGATGGGCTGCCTCGATCACTTGCTGATGTAATCGACGAGGACCTCGGAGCCTCACCTGGGCCGTCGGACGGCCCTCACCTTCCCGCTAGTTCCTCCGCCGCAAAAGAATTGATCGCGACCATCGCATTCCAAGCCCGACACGCCGACACCGGCCGGCATATCGAGCTGCTCCAGGACCTCGCCCGTCCGAGGATCTATTCGCCTCAGATCGCTTTCGTCACCTTCCCAAGTGCCGTGCCAAAGCTCTCCATCGACCCAGGTGACCCCGGTGACGAAGCGGCTGCACTCGATGGTGCGAAGAATCGCCCCGGTCTCGGGATCGATCTGATGGATCTTGCGGTCCCGATACTGGCCCACCCACAGCGTGCCTTCGGCCCAGGCGAGCCCGGAGTCGCGGCCGCCGCCGGGCGACGGGATCGTAGCAAGCACCCGGCCGGTTTCCGGATCGATCTTCTGAATACGATCCTCGGCGATCTGAAACAGGTGCTGGCCGTCGAAAGCCGTTCCAGCGTGCGCGGGGACATCGATCGAGCGGAGCGTCTTGCCGCTCGACGGATCGAAAGCGTTCAGCTTGTCTCCGGAGGCAAACCAGACTTGCCGGCCGTCATAAGTGACGCCATGTACTCTCTCGGCGCCCCGGAAAGGGCCCGTATTCGCGAACGATTTTGGCCGCTGATCGTTTCATGCTTCCATGCTAGTCACTCGGCAGCGGAGCGGGGAGTAACAATGTCGTCGTGAATCCCGGCACGGGCGGAGTCATCCAACGGCGAGCCCGGGCGCGGCCGAACGCCTGCACTCTGCCTGCGGCCGCGAGCGAGTCGAGCGCCCGCTGCACGCTGCGCTGGCTGGTACCCAGTGCCAGCGCCAGGGCCGAGCTCGACCAGGATTCACCGTCGGCGAGAAAGGCAAGCACCGCCCCATGCTCATCTTCGACGGGCCGCGCGAGTACGACGACCTCGCGTGCACGGCACGGCGCCAGTAGAAACCCGCTCTTGGTCGCACTTACCGTGGCGAGTGTCCGAAGCATTCTGCGCAGCCGCCCGATTTCGACACGCAACCGCGCGCGGTGCGATTCGTCCGCGAGTTTCGCTCCGAATGCGCGCGCCAGCAGGACATCCCGCGGAACGTCTCCGGGCCACGCTTCGCCCAGCGCGCGTGCGAGTTCGAACAATACCGGACGGCTTGCGAGCGACACCGCCTTGCCCGCGGCACGCACGACGTAACGGCACGCATCCACGACGAGCGCTTTGGAGGCCTGCAGCGCTTCGACATCCTCCAGTAGCAGGGTCCGCTCTGCGCCGTTGGCGATCAGGCGCGCGGCAGGCGTGTTCAGCACCAGGGACGCACTTTCCACCTCGGCCGTGAGCGCGGGGATATCGGCCTGGCTCGCAGCGAGCCTGGCGCGGGCGAGCGCGTCGCGCGCCGCCTTGGTTTGGAGGCGCCGCAGCGCGATCCCGGCAGCTACCAACTCGTGGACGGCCTTCAACACGGGCGGGAGGTTCGTGGGGTCGAGCTGCGCGAGCGTGTGCTCGGCCTCCTCGAGGCGACTGATCAGCAGGAGGCGCCGCACCTCGAGGTACCGCGCGTGCGCGGCGTTGAGCCGGTCGCCATGCGCTTCGAGTGTCGCGCGAGCCGCATCGAGCGACTTCACTGGCCAGCTCAGATCGCGCGAGGCGAGCGCGATCTCGGCTTCGGCGACCAGGCACCTCGCGCGAGCTACAGCCTCTCTCGGACTGAAGGCGCGAGCGGCACTTCGCAACAGAGCCTTGGCCCGGACCAGATCGCCCAGCTGTGCCATCGCAATGCCGCGAAGCGCCAGTGCGGGCGCGTCGTCGCGCAGGGCCACTCGCTTCAACGCCCCAAGAGGATCGCCGGCGGCCAGCGCGCGCGCCGCGGCCGTGATTAGCGAGTCCATGTCGATCCGGCCGCTGGCTCTGAATCCCGCCACACTTGTCACTCCCAGCATTTCAACATTCCGGGCTAAGTTTATCTCGTGAGCACCAAGCACCAGGTTATATCGAGAACGGAACACACCAGCCGGGACGCAACCCGGTCCCCGATCTTCATCGGCAGATGGACGCCCAAGATCTTGTTTTCGCTCAAGGCGCGACCTCACCGGCACGCCGAGTTACGCCGCCGCCTGGGAAACGTTTCACAGCGGATGCTTACCAGAACACTGCGCAATCTGGAATCCAAGGGATTGATCACCCGGCGCGCGACCAGATCGAGGGCCAGGGCATTCGAGTATTCGCTTGACCAAGCTCGGAAGGACGATCATCGCTGCCACTCCGGGGTATGTGCCGTTGGGCCAAACGATACACAAGGATGTCAGCGCCGACGTGCCCTAGGTACATCTCTGTTCCCAATTGCGTTCATCAAGCAGAACGTGGCAAGCTGACGAAAACGCGCGCGAATTATAAGTTCAAAGGAGGGACATATGTGCCCAGCATGTATCGCAAACACAGCAGTAATGGTCGCCGGAGCCGGATCAACTGGAGGAATTCTGGCGGTGTGCATCGGCAAGTTGAGAAAAGTTTTCGAGAAGACAAAGGAGAAATAACATGGCAACAATGAACACACCCCCGATCGTGTCCGAGCAGGAGTGGGAGGCTGCGCGCCAGCAGACTCCTAGTAAAGGAGAAGGCCTTCACCCGCTCCCGTGACGCGCTGGCCGCCGAACGCCGGCGGATGCCTTGGCTGGCTGTGGACAAGAAGTACGAGTTCGATGGACCCAAGGGCAAGGTAAGCCTGCTCGATTTGTTCGAGGGCCGCCGTCAGTTGATCGTCTATCGCGCCTTCTTCGAACCCGGGGTGTTCGGCTGGCCCGAGCACGCCTGCCGCGGCTGCTCCCTGGGCGCCGATCAGGTCGCCCACCTGGCCCATCTGAACTCTCGCGACACCACCCTCGCTTACGCCTCACGCGCGCCGCAGGCGGACATCGCGCGCGTGAAGGCGCGGATGGGCTGGGAGATGCCCTGGTACACAATAACGGACAGCTTCGACACCGACTTCGGCGTGAATGAGTGGCACGGCCACAACGTGTTCTTCCGCGATGGCGACCGGGTGTTCCGCACGTACTTCGTCAACAACCGGGGTGACGAGGCGATGGGCAACACCTGGAGCTATCTCGATATCACGCCGCTCGGCCGTCAGGAGGCTTGGGAGGACTCGCCAGAGGGTTACCCCCAGACCCCGCCGTACAAATGGTGGAACTGGCACGATAACTACGGTGCTGAGGCCTCGCCTACCCAGAAGTGGGTCGACATAGTGGCCGACCCAGACGCCGCGTTCCGAAAGCGCGCCACAGAGGAAAAAGCGAGCTAAAGACGGGCGATCACTTCGCCGCCTTCGAGCAGCCGGCTCCTTTCGCACAGGAGTTGCGCGTGTGCCTCCGAAGGGTGTGCGGAACAAATGACGCGTGCCACGCCTAATCGAGGGAGGTGCGCTTTATTCGTGGTGACCGAGAACAAAGCAGAGGCGAATCCTCCGGCATCACTGCGTTGAGTGCAGACCGGCTTGACAAATGATAACCGTGCGGTTATGTTTAATTCATAACCGACGAGCTATCGGTTCCGTATGTACAGCACGCCTGACGCCTTGTTCAAGTCTCTTTCCGATCCCACCCGCCGAGCCATTTTTGAACGGCTCAGCCGCGACGGCGAACAGACCGTTCGCATGTTGACCAACAAGTCGGGCGTCTCGCAGCCGGCGGTATCGAAACATCTGGGAGTCCTCAAGCACGCGGGCCTGGTGCGTGCTCGACACCGGGGACGCCAGACCCATTACACCGCCCAGCCGCGCGCTCTGGCGCCGCTGGTGGATTGGATGAGTTACTACAGCCGCTTCTGGCACGACCGGTTTGATCGCCTGGAAGAATTACTCAAAAGGATGGACCCATGACTACTGACGCGACGCGTTCACTTGTGATCGAAAAAGAACTGCCTCATCCGCCCGAAAAAATTGGCGGGCTCTCACGGAAGGCCAGCTGATAAAGGAGTGGATGATGGAAAACGACTTCCAGCCAGCCGTGGGCCATAAGTTTAAGTTCCGCTCTACACCCATGCCGAATTGGAATGGCATAGTTAATTGCGAAGTTCTGGTAGTCGAACCCAACAAAAAGCTCTCCTATAGCTGGGACTCTTTAGTCGTCGTTTGGACGTTGGTAGCGACCAGCGGCGGAACCCTCGTGCGCATGGAGCAGTCCGGCTTCCGGCCCGATCAAGAGGCCAACTATAAGGGCGCCACCTACGGCTGGCAGAAAATGATTGGTGGCCTGGAACAAGTTGTCGCCGGGCTGCCGGCATAGGGCCGAAAGATAAACGAAGCTGCCTTCAGGCAACTTATCCGCGCCGCAGTAAGCCCGGCTCTCAGGGGTAAGATGAAGTCCGGAGCTGGAATCCACCCACGAGCGTCATATGTCGACACCTGATTCACCGTTCACCTTCGAGAGCCGCGTGCGCTATGGCGATACCGACGCTTCGGGACGCATCTTCTACGTCTCGCTGCTGCGCCACTTCGAGGCCGCCGAAATGGAGTTTCTGCGTCACCTCGGATTCACTTACGCGGACTTCCGCGACCCAATAGTCGACTTTCCCCGCGTGCGCGTAGAGTGCGATTACATCTCGGCGCTGGGCTACGACGATCTTCTCGACATCCAGGTGACCGTGGAGCGTATCGGCCGCAGCTCCTTCACACTCGGGTTCACCGTCAGCGTCGAAGGCCGTCTGGCCGCTCGCGGGAAGCTGACCATTGTCGCGATAGACCCGCAGACTCACAAATCCACGCCGCTGCCGGAAGCGCTCCGTGCAGCGCTCAGTTCGCGCAATTTGTAGCGCAGAACCTTTCCCGCCGCACTCTTGGGTAATTCGCGCAGGAACTCGATCCGCCGCGGGTATTTGTAGGGAGTGATGCGCTGTTTCACAAAGTTTTGCAATTCCTGTATCAATTCCGGACTCTCCACCATGCCCTGTTTCAAAACAACAAACGCCTTGGTGCTATGCAGCCCGCTGGCTTCCTCGTAGGGAACAACGGCCGCTTCGAGCACCGCAGCGTGCTCGATTAAGGAACTCTCCACTGCGATTGGAGAGACCCACTGACCCGAGACGCGGAACATATCATCGGAACGGCCGGCATACCAGTAGTATCCGTCTTCATCGACAGAATACTTGTCGCCGGAATGAAACCACTGGCCCTGGATTCTTTCCGCACTCAATTGTTGGCGGTTCCAATAGCACAGCGCCGTGCTCTCGCCGCTAACCAGCAGATCGCCGATGGCGCCGCGCGGCAGGTCCTGTCCTTGATGGTCGACGATGCGAAGCCGATAGCCGGGTACCGGCCGACCCGTACTCCCGGCTCGGACTTCTCCAGGGCGCGCGGAAAGATAAATGTGCAGCGCTTCGGTGGAACCGATGCCATCCAGAATCTCGATGCCGAATCGCTCCTTCCATCTCCGAAAAATCTCCGCGGGCAGAGGCTCAGCCGCCGACGCCGCCAGACGTATACTGCTCAAGTCGTAGGAATGCGGCCGATCGGTTTCCTGCAGCATCGCGGCGTACAAGGTGGGGACCGAGAAGAAAAGAGTTGGCCGTTCTGAATGCACTTTCTGAAGGATCGCACCGGCCTGAGGTCTGCCAGGATAAAGAACCGTGGCTGCGCCCACGTGAAATGGGAACATCAGCCCGTTTCCGAGCCCATAGGCGTGGAACAGCTTGGAAGAAGAGAACGTGACGTCGTCCGGACCGATCCCGAGGACTCCGCGTGCGTAGCACTCGCAACAATGGATCCAGTCATGCTGCAGGTGGACCGCCGCCTTGGGCGTCCCGGTGCTGCCTGAAGTCCAAAGCCAAAAGGCAATGTCGTCCTTGCTGGTCTCGGCTGCTTCGATCTCCGGCGATTGACCCTCCAGCCACTCCTCCCACCAGAGTCTGTCATTCTGCCGCTCTCCGCAAACAATCACGTGGCGCAAAGTTTTTCGGTCTGCGAGTATCGACTCGATCTGGGTATAAAGAGAAGAATGGACGATCAGGGCACGAGCCCGGCTCTCATCCAGAAAGTACGCATAATCGGGAGCTCGCAGCGCGGTACTGGTGGGTACGGCCACGGCCCCGATCTTGATGGTTCCGAAATAGGCAGCGGCGAATTCGGGGCAATCCGGCAGCAGGAGAAGCACGCGTTGCTCTTGCTGAACCCCAAGCTGCCGGAGTCCGTGGCCTACCCGATTGACCTGCTCAGCGACTTGCGCATAGGTCAGGGTTCCACCCTCACTGAGGATGGCGGTCTTTTCCCCGCGCCCTTCTCGAAGGTGGCGATCCACAAAATGGTCTACCAGGTTGTACTGCTCTGGTAGTTGGATTCTGGGGACCATCGCCTAGGCTATTTCAACAGATCTTCCAGCGCGACATTGCCAGCCTCACATTGTTTCAAAAGCGATTCCATAACGACCGCGTCGCCAGTCAAGCGGATTTCCTCATACGGATATTCGCCTTCCAGTTTGATCAGCCGCGCCTCTCGGAGCATTTCGATGACAGAGTACATCGCATCCACATCCAGGCCGCAGGCTTCGTGGACCTCGGGCATGGTGGCGATTTCCGGGCGCTTGGACCGCAGCGTGCCATGGTAAGCCTGGCGAGCAATGACGCACAGGAGTTTCCTGGCTGAGGCCGGGAGCGGCCGAAGCGACTCAGTTAAATCGGACGTATTCAAAGTCAATCGGCATGCCTTTGATGCCTCGAACCGGAGGTGCGATCCAGTTGGCGAACTTGCCCGGCTCCACCACCCGGCCCATCAGCGACTCAATAAACGCATGATCGTCGGGGCTCGGAATCCATTCGTGCATCCGGCTGTTCCAGGCGGATTCCGTCATCACCTCGCCGGCCGGGCTGATGTGGTCCCCGGCGAAGTTGCCGATGCGCCGCTGAAATCCCAGATGAGGAAGAGAAAAGCGGAAGGGAATGCCGAGTTTTTCCGGAACGCGGTTCCAGCGGGCCAGGCCGGCCTCAATTTCTTTTATATAGTCGTCGCGCAAGCGCGCGTTGAGTGCGGTGAGCGCCGGCACGGCTTTGGTGACGATGCGGCCCGCGGAAACTTCCTGAACGGGATACTCGTCGGCGGCGAGCCTGTGATCGCCGGCCAGTTTGCTCTCTTCGAAGCGGCCCTTCAAGCCTGTGATGAAATAATTCGCGGCGTTGGACGAAATTTCGGACCCATACAAGTCCAGCGTCACGCTGTAATGGAAGTTCAGGAACTTCTGGATGGTTTCGAGATCGATTGCGCCGAGTGCGCGCACTTGATCCGCGCCGCTGACCTTGTGGTCGCGCATTACTTCACAAGTGCGCTGGACCACACGCGCCACTCCCGCTTCACCAACGAAGAGATGATGAGCTTCCTCCGTCAACATGAACCGGCAGGTGCGTGAAAGAGGATCGAAGGCCGACTCGGCCAGCGAGGCCAACTGGAACTTGCCGTCGCGGTCGGTGAAGAACGCGAACATGAAAAATGCCAGCCAGTGGCGAGTCTGCTCGTTGAAGGCCGTGAGGATGCGCGGATTGTTGGCGTCGCCGGAGCGGCGCTCGAGCAGCGCTTCGGCTTCCTCACGCCCGTCGCGGCCAAAATAACGATGCAGCAGATACACCATGGCCCAAAGGTGACGGCCCTCCTCGACATTTACCTGAAAAATGTTGCGGAGATCATACATGGAAGGAGCAGTCGCGCCGAGTATACGCTGTTGTTCCACTGATGCGGGTTCCGTGTCGCCCTGAGTGACGATGATCCGCCGCAGCATGGAGCGATATTCTCCCGGCACCTCCTGCCACGCCGGGTCGCCTTGGTGATCGCCGAAAGGCACGCTGCGGTTTTCGTCCCGCGGCACCAGAAAAATACCCCAGCGGTACTCCGGCATCCGTACGTAACCGAAATTCGCCCAGCCATCCTTCTCCACGCTGATCGCGGTTCGAAGATACACTTCGAGCGCGGAACTGTCCGCCGGTCCGGCATCGGTCCACCAATTGAGAAACGCAGGCTGCCATTTCTCGAGCGCTCGCTGCAGCGTTTTGTCGCTCGCCAGATCGACGTTATTCGGAATTCTTTCGGTATAGTCAATCATGATCAGACACGCTCCTTAGTAAACCTGGGCCGAGTGCCGGTGCCGTATACCTTGAGCGCGCCGGTCTCGCCAACGGCGTTCGGACGATTGAAAATCCAGTTCTGCCATGCCGAGAGGCGGCCAAAGATGCGCGTTTCCATGGTCTCGGGCAGCCCGAATCGCAGGTTCGCCTCCAGACCGGTTAAGGCGTCGGGGGATAGCGCGGTTCGGACTTCAATCGCCTGGCGCAGTTCGTCCGCCCAATCCAGCTCGTCTGGCGCAAAAGTGATCAGTCCCAACTCTAACGCCTCGCGAGCTGCGAGTGGAACGCCAACGCGGGCCTGCAACGCTTCGAGAGTTTTGGACGCTTGATAAAACCGCGCCGCCAGGCGCGAGAGCTGGTTCACCATCGGGAGCGCGCCGAAGTTCATCTCCGACAGCATCACGCTCGGTGCGCCAGGGTCTTCGCCGATATCCAGCATGTATGCGCGGTCCGCCGCCAGAGCCAGTTCTAATAGCGAGCCTGCGAAGCACGACGCCCGTTCCACCACGGCGAAGATCGAGCGGGACGAAACATCCAGGCGGGCGAATGTGCGGCGCATCATCCCCAGCACTTCGCGCACGAACCAGTGACCTTGATGCTCTACAATCTGGCGATCAATGGCCATCACCGCCTGGCAGCTGCCGGTGGTCTTCAAAAGCCACAACCCAAGTTCGAGTTCATTGGTGCGCAGGCTCAGGATGGCATCGTCCAGCTCGCGGCTCATCTGCAAGGGCCACCAATTGGCGCCGGCGCCGACGATCTCGTCCAGGGTGTTTTCGGAAACGGTCTTTTCGGAAACGGTCTGCGGCGCGCGGACAGTGAAAGTGGCGGTCATCGCCTTGTGATCCAACTGCACGTCGACGTATTCGTAATGATACCCGTCGCCGTCGATGGTCCGTTTCAATGGCGTGAGGGTTACACCGTGCGCACCGGCGAAAGGATCGCTGGACTGAGCCAAATGTTCAGCGCGCTTTCGAACGTAATCGCTGAACTGTTGTGGCTTGACCACTTCATCCACCAGACCCCACTCCTTGGCCCGCTGCCCCAGCAGGCCCTCCGATGTCGTACAGAAAACGTCGGCGCGATCCCGCCGGACTTTTCGCTTGTCGATGAGGCGCGTCAAGCCGCCGGTGCCGGGAAGCACGCCCAGCAGCGGAAGCTCGGGCAGGCTCACCGAAGACGAACGATCGTCGATCAAGACGATTTCATCGCAGGCCAGCGCCAGTTCGTAACCACCCCCCGCGGTTGAGCCGTTACAAGCGGCGATGAACTTCAATCCGGAGTGTCGGCTTGCATCTTCGATGCCGTTGCGCGTTTCGTTGGTGAACTTGCAGAAGTTCACTTTCCAAGCATGGCTGGAAAGTCCCAGCATATAAATGTTGGCGCCGGAGCAGAACACGCGCGGCTTGGAACTGGCGATTACGACGCAGCGAACCTCGGGATGCTCGAAGCGGATGCGTTCGAGCGCGTCGTGCAGCTCAATGTCCACGCCGAGATCGTACGAGTTCAATTTCAACTTGTATCCCGGGCTGATGGCCGCGTCTTCCTGGACGTCCATGCTGAGCGTGGCGACGAAACCGTCGTACGAGAGCCGCCAGTGGCGGTAGCGCGAGGGGTCAGTCTGAAAATCAACGAATCCGGCTTGCGATTCTGTCTCCGACAATGAGGATACGTTCATGTGACGACGCCTGGTGGGCAGTATAATACACTCCGCATGAGCTTCCTCCGAGTCCAGGGGCATCGCATTGAATACGAGTTCAGCGGCAATCCAAATACCCGCGAGCCGACACTGGTCTTCCTCCACGAAGGTCTCGGATCGTTAACGATGTGGAAGGACTTTCCCCGCCGGTGTGCGGAAGCCACCGGGTGTGGAGCGCTGGTTTATTCGCGTTACGGTTACGGCAATTCGGACCCGCTGACCGAACCGCGGGGCGTCGATTTCATGCACGATGAGGCCCTGAAGACGCTTCCCGAACTTCTCGAGAAGCTACGCATCGAGCAGCCGATCCTGTTCGGGCATAGCGACGGCGGCTCCATCGCTCTTCTGTACGCCGGAAGCGGCCGCCCGGTCCGAGGTCTAATTCTATTGGCGCCACACGTCATGGTCGAAGACATTTCGATACGCAGTATCGAACTTGCAAAGCGCGCTTATGAAACCACCGGCCTGCGCGACAAACTCGCTCGTTATCATGCCGACCCCGACTCGGCGTTCCGGGGCTGGAATGATATCTGGCTGGACCCGGACTTTCGCGACTGGAATATCGAACAGTATCTGCCGCGAATTACCTGCCCGGTTTTGGCGATCCAGGGCGAGGATGATGAGTACGGGACCATGGAACAGATCGACCGCATCGCCTGTTCGGTCTCGCGGGCGGAAGTCCTCAAGCTCAAAGACTGCGGGCATTCACCGCATCGCGACCAGCCGGAAGCGGTGATCGAGGCAGTCAGTCGTTTTGTACGGGAGATACAAGTTGATCCCGTCAAGTAGTGGTTACCATGTGTGGCGCACGCACTCCTGCGTGCTGCGTTCACAATCGTGTGAACGTTTCGGAGATTCCCGCAGAGGTGTTGGCACGAGTGCCAACACGGCACGCAGGAGTGCGTGCGCCACGTTTCGCCAACTGGAATCATTGACGGAATTCAATCTTCGCATGGAGTTCTCACCATTCGGTATGATGAAAAATATGATTCGAGCCGCTCTCCTGATTCCCTTTCTCGCGTTTGTCGCAACCATCGTCCAGGCGCAGGATCTTCCCGCCGGCAAAGGCAAGGATCTGGTGGAGAACACTTGCGCAAGCTGCCACGGCTTGGACGTTATCGTTTCGCAGCACGCGAACAAGGACGGCTGGGCGTCCATCGTCGACTATATGGTTTCGCGAGGAGCCAGCGGCACTCCCGAAGAAATCCAGACCATTGTCGAGTACCTGGCGAAGAATTTTCCAGCGCTTCCGGTTAAGACCAACGTCAATAAAGCATCGTCCATGGATCTGCAAACCCAGCTCGAGCTAAGCGCCAAGGATGCCGACGCGATCGTCAAGTACCGGACTGACCACGGCGACTTCAAGGACTGGGATGGTCTGGCCAAAGTCCCTGGCGTCGACACGGCGAAACTCACGGCGAAGAAAGACAGCATCGTCTTTACCGAATGACTAGACGGGACGCCCTCAAGGCCGGTGTCGTTGCCGCAGCGGTAGCCCCTCTGACGGCCACCCCCTCAGCAGGACGTTTGAAACAATCACTGGCTCGTTGGTGCTACGCCAAGATCCCGATTGACGACCTGTGCCGCGCAGCCGCCGGCATGGGGATCACGGGGATGGACCTGGTGGCGCCCGAGGATTGGCCGGTGCTGCGCAAGTACGGCATCACGCCCGCGATGGTCCAGGGAGCCGGTACTTTCAACGACGGCTGGAACAACAAAGCGAATCACGAGAAACTGGAAGAACAGACGCGCACCAGCATCGTCCGTGCCGCGGATGCCAAGGTCCCGAACGTGATCACGTTATTCGGCGCGCGGCGCGGGATGAGCGATCAAGAGGGTATCGACAATTGCATTACGGGCCTGAACCGCGTCAAAAAAATCGCCGAGGATCATGGCGTCACGTTGTGCATCGAACTGCTCAACAGCAAAGTGGATCACAAGGACTATCAAGGTGATCACACCAACTTCGGCGTCGCCGTAATCAAAGCGGTGGATTCACCGCGCGTGAAGCTGCTCTACGACGCCTACCACATGCAGATCATGGAAGGCGACCTGATCCGCACTATTCGCGACAACATCCAGTACATCGCGCACTTTCATGTCGCCGGCGTTCCCGGCCGCCACGAGATCGACGATACCCAGGAGGTGGAGTGGCGCACGGTGGCGAAGGCCATCGCCGATCTCAATTTTCCTGGCTACATCGCGCATGAGTTCGTGCCCGCGCGCGATCCGCTGACATCGCTGAAGCAAGCCGTCGAACTCCTCACGGTTTGAGGTGGCGCAGGCACTCGTGCGTGCCGCATTCACACTCGTGTGAATGCCCTATCTAACCGCTGCAGTCCGCCAACCCGCGGCATAGTTCTCCCGCGCGGTCTTGGCATACGGCACGGGGCTGACGACGGCGCGGATTTCAGTCTGCTTGTGGCGTTCCACGGTAGCTTTCTTCGTCCCACCGCCTTCTTCGCCCCAAACCAGCGTGACCTCCGTACCGATTTGCACGTCGTGCTCCACGATCCCCAGCGAAAGCATCGAGCCTTCGTTGTAGCTGTAGCCGCTGAACATCGAAAGGCCGGCCAGTTTCCCACCGATCAAGATCTGGTCGTAAGAGGCAGAGGCATAGTTCGACAACGGCAGGTCGATGTACTTGTAGCGTTCTCCGATGGGCAGGTACATCGACTTCTGCACCTTGGCGACATCCTCCGCGTTCCAGGCGAAAGTCACCTTTTTACGCTGCGGCTCCTTGGAGATTTTCTCCAAAGCCGCGCGTCCGATGAAGTCGTGATCAAACTTGACGAAAGGTCCATAACCCATCTCGTAGGGAGTCACGTAATAGTCCGCAATGTTTTTAGAAACGAAGCTCCCGCCCAAAGAGCCGGTGCCTTCGTAACTCGCCGCGGGCAGCCACTGCCGATAGGCCTTCATCTTGTCGCCCGTATAGACGGCCGGGAGCGGCGAAGGAATCCAGCCCGATTCCAGTGTGTTGGTAGCATAAGCGCGGGCGCCAACTTGGGACAAGCCAAAATCCTTGCCTGCCTCCACAATCGCTGAGCGGATTTCCTCGCGCTCCTCGTAGGGCCCCCATATTTCGAGTCCCGGAGCGCCAGCCATGCCATGGCGCAGGGCGCGGACCTTGCGTCCCCCGATGTTCATGTAGCCCATGTTGAAGAACTTGATCTCCTCCATCGGGCCGCCGTTCAGCTTCTCAATCACCTGCCAGGCGTTGGGTCCCTGGATCTGGTAGCGGTAACAAGTGCGAATCACCGCTTTTCCCCCGGGATTGGATGGCGAGCGGTCGTCCTTCTGGGTGGTCACTTTGAATCCGCCGGTCTCGGCGTGGAATTGGATCCAACTGGCAGCCGGAGCACGTCCGACAAACACCAGCTTGTTGGGCTCCAGGTGAAACAGAATTCCGTCGCCAATTACATGGCCATCGTAGCTGCAGGGAGCCAACTGCTTGGCTCGGTCCACCGGAAACTTCTCGAAACTATTGAAGCCCAGATACGAAGCCAGCTTCACAGCATCCGGCCCTTCCATGTACACGTTGGCCATATGGTGGGACTGGTCGAAAAGAACGCAGGTATCGCGCCAGGCGCGTTGTTCATCCCGCCAGTTGGTGTATTCGGCGGGAACCACGGGATAGACATAGGCGCCTATCTGCGAATTACGCAAGAGGTCTACTGGATTCTTCGTCTTTAAGAGGTCTTCCAGGCTTTGGCTCACAGCTTGATGATTCCTTTCTATTGGCGCAGCGGACGCTGCCCTGAACACAAACGCACCAGTTTATCACATGGATTGCATGCAATCCAAAGCGTTTCAGGCTTTCGCGCGCCTTCGATATAATGGCCCTGCCAATGAAGATCGATCTGTTTAACCACTTTTTCCCGCCGCGCTACGCGCACGACGTGATCGAAGCCGGACTCGCGGGCAAGGACATGGGCAAGCGCGTGCGAAACGTGCCCACCATCGCGGATCTGGACGCGCGATTCCGCGTCATGGACGAATTCGGCGAGTATTGCCAGTTCCTCACTTTACCGGCGCCGGCGATGGAGACCATGGCCCCACCCGACAAATCGCCAGAGTTTGCGCGTATCGCGAACGATGGCCTGGCCGAGCTGGTAGCGCGCTATCCCGACCGCTTCATCGGTTTCGCCGCGTCGCTGCCGATGAACAATGTGGATGCCTGCCTGAAGGAAATCGACCGCTCAGTGTCGGAACTAAACGCCCGCGGCTTCCAGATTTACACCAACGTAGCCGGCAAGCCGCTGGACTCACCCGAGTTCGCGCCCATCTTTGAAGACGCAGCGCGGCGCGACCTCACCATCTGGATGCACCCCGCGCGCGGCGCCGATTTCCCGGACTATAAGACCGAAACGAAATCGAAGTACGAAATCTGGTGGACTTTCGGCTGGCCCTATGAAACCAGCGTGGCGATGTCACGGATTGTGTTCTCGGGTATGTTCGACCGGCATCCGAATCTCCGGATCGTCACGCATCACATGGGGGGCATGATTCCATACTTTGAAGGCCGCGTCGGTTACGGCTGGGATAAGCTTGGCTCACGAACCTCGGATGAGAATTATGTCTCGCTGCTGGAGTCCATGCCGAAGCGGCCCATCGAATATTTCCGAAATTTCTACGCCGACACGGCTCTGTTTGGTGGACAGGCCGCCACTAAATGCGGCTTGGATTTCTTTGGCGTCGACCACGCCGTCTTCGCTTCCGATGTGCCGTTTGAGCCGGAGCCGGGCCTCTACATTCGCGAGACCATTCGCTGCATCGAGGGCTTGGATATCAGCAAGGCCGACAAGGAGAAGATCTACTCGGGGAACGCCCGCCGTCTTCTGAAACTCGCGTAAAGGAGCGTCTTATGAAGCTATCCTTTGGATTCACCGTCTTGGTTTTGTTCGCCGCACCATCCTGGGCCGCCACTTGCGAGAGTCTCGCGTCGCTTGCGTTGCCGAACACTACCATCACGCTGGCGCAGCGCGTCGCGGCGGGTGAATTTACGCCGCCCGGCAGGACCTTCGGAGGAGGGCCGGCGCCAGCGGTGGCATTCAAAGATCTCCCGGCCTTCTGCCGTATCGCCGCTACCTTGAAGCCGACCGAAGATTCCGACATCAAGGTCGAAGTCTGGCTGCCTGCGGCGGGATGGAACGGAAAATTCCAAGCGGTCGGCAATGGCGGATGGGCCGGAGTGATCAGTTACGGCGCGTTGGCCGAAGCCCTGCACGATGGGTACGCCACCTCCTCCACCGATACCGGCCACGTCGGCGGCAGCGGTAGTTTCGCGTTAGGGCATCCCGAAAAGGTGGTCGATTTCGGATATCGCTCCGAACATGAAATGACCGTGAAGTCGAAGGCCATCATCGAAGCCTTCTATGGCAATCCCGCCCGAATGTCTTACTGGAATGGCTGTTCCACCGGCGGGCGCCAGGGCTTAAAAGAGGCTCAGCGTTTTCCTGAGGACTATGACGGGATCATCGCCGGCGCGCCCGCCAATCCTCGCACGCATCTGGCTTTCGCGACACTGTGGATTGCTCACGCCAATCTCAAGGACCCCGCCAGCTACATTCCTCCCGCCAAATATCCGGCCGTTCATCAAGCGGTGATCAACGCCTGCGATGCGCTGGATGGTTTGAAAGACGGGCTGATCACGGACCCTACGCGCTGCCACTTCGATCCGCAAGTGATCGCCTGCAAAGGCGCCGACGCTTCAGACTGCTTGACGCAGCCACAGATCGAAACAGTAAAGAAGATTCTCTCGCCATCGCGCAATCCTCGCACCGGGGAAGAGATTTATCCCGGCCTGGAGCCAGGCGCCGAGCTGGGCTGGGCCACGCTGGCCGGTCCGCAGCCATTTTCGGCCACCACGGATCATTTCAAGTATGTCGTCTTCAAAGATCCGAACTGGGATTGGAAGACCCTCAACTTCGACAGCGACGTCGCGCTGGCGGACAAGATCGACAATGAAACCATCAATGCCACCGACGCGAATCTGAAGCCGTTCTTCGGACGAAAAGGAAAATTGCTGCTCTATCACGGATGGGCCGATCAAAACGTGGCGCCTCTATCGACCATCAACTACTACAAGCGCGTTGTCGACACGTTGGGCGGCGAGCGCAAGACCGCGGATTCCGTCCGGCTCTTCATGGCTCCCGGCATGGGCCACTGCGGCGGAGGCGATGGCCCTAACAGATTCGACATGATGAGTGCGATTACCGCATGGCGGGAGAATGGTCAAGCGCCCGACCGCATTATCGCTTCGCGTGCCGGTCGAACCCGCCCGCTGTGCCCCTATCCACAGGTCGCCAAATACAAAGGAGCGGGTAGCATTGATGACGCCGACAACTTCGTCTGCGCCGCTCCAAAATAAGGAGTGGTCAGGCCGCCGCTATCGAGATCGAATAAACCGGGGGCAAGCTGTCGGCCAGCGTCTCCCAGGTCTCCCCGGCGTCGCGTGTGTAGAACACATGACCGGAACTGGTGCCGACATAGACGCCCGCCGGATCCAGTTCGTCGGACGTCATCGCCTCTCGCAAAACCAAAAGATGAGCGTTCCGCTGAGGCAGCCCGCGGGAGAGCAGTTTCCACGTCTTTCCGGCATCGCGGCTCCGAGCCACGCGAAACTTGCCTTCAGGATTGCAGCGATATTCGGCTGAATCGATCGGAACCGTGAACATGGTTTGCGGTTCGGCCGCCGGCACGGCTAATCCGAACCCAAAGCGCGAAGGCAGCCCGCGTGAAACGTCGATCCATCGATCGCCGTTTAACCTGCCGCGATAAATTCCGCAGTGGTTCTGCTGGTAAAGCGCCTCGGGATCGTTGGGATGCGCCAACAGTTTGTGCACGCACTGGCCGACCTCCGGCAGTTTGTTGGGCATAAAATCGGCCCGTACGCCGCCATTGTGCGGCCCCCATGTAGCGCCGCCATCGGAGGTGCGAAATGTTCCCGCCGCCGAGATCGCAACCACCATTCTTCCTTGTCCCAGGCATTGGATGGAGTGCAGACACATGCCGCCCCCGCCCGGGTTCCACTGCGCGCGCGTCGGATGATTGGTGAGCGACGGCACCTCGTCCCACGTTTGGCCCCAATCGCCGCTGCGGAAGAGTGCTCCCGGATCGGCACCGGCATAAACCGCTCCCGGCTCGTCGGCATGGCCGGCTCGGATGTGCCAGATGCGCTTTATGGACTGATCGGGAACGCACTTCAGCTCCAAGCCCTTTTCAGACAGCTTCCAACTCTTGCCGCCATTGGTGCTGGCATGGATGTGCGGTCCGAACCAGCCGCTGTTCACCGCGGCGTACAGGCGCTTGGGTTGACGAGGGTCCTGGGAAACGTGGTTTACTTCCAGACCGCGAAAATGCGGACCGTCAATACTCCAGGTCTTGCGATTCTTTGTGGAGAACGCGAAGGCGCCCTTGCGGGTGCCGATCCAAACTGTAAGCTGCGGCGTGGGCATTGGCTCATTCTACGCCGAAAAACACGCCGTGGGAACTGCGATTTACTTCGCTTTCTTCTGCTTCTGTTGGCCGACGCGGACCTTGAAGTGCTGCAATTTGGCTTCCTGGAACGCCTTGTGATCGTGGCGCGCCACGACATCGTTGAGATAAGCGTCCACGTTGGCGTCCTTAGGCAGGACCGCCATTACCGTGAAACTCTCGTTGCAGGACGGGCAAAAGGGGCGGAAGCGCTTCACATTTGGAATTGCCATACGTTCTTAGTTTATCATGCTTGTTTACCATGGAGCATGCCTTCGCGCGCAGCCGCATTCGAGAGCGCTAAACAAGCGATTAAGACCGCGATCGCTGGAGTGATTTCGCTCTACCTCACCGACCTGTTCCACTTACCGGAGGGCTACTGGGCCGCGATAAGCGCGCTCATTGTCATGCAATCCAATGTCGGTGCCACGTTGAGCGCTTCGCGCACGCGCCTGGCCGGCACCGCTGTCGGCGCAATAATCGGCGGACTCTTTGCCGCCCTATTCGGGATGAACACAATGGCCTTCGCCCTGGCTGTGGCGATTGCCTTCTTCGTGTGCGACTCGCTGCACCTGGCCGAGAGCCAGCGGCTGGCCACCGTCACGGTCGCGATCATTATGCTGATCGGCCGGACGAGTTCGGCCTGGATCATCGCGCTGCATCGTTTCGCCGAAGTCGCCCTGGGTATTCTCATCGCGCTGCTGGTGTCGTTGACCTTGTGGCCAAATCATGCACGCCGCAGCGTGCGGCGGGGATTGGCGGATACACTTCTGAAGTTGGCGCCATTCTATCGAGCCATCATGCGCGGCTACCTCGGCCAACCGGCTCCAGCGATCGAGGCATCCGGTTCCATTGACGCGTTAAAGTCCGAGTTGTCCTCCGCAATTCGCAAGAACGGCGACTTGCTCCAGTTCGCGCTTCAAGAATCCTTCGGGCCGTTGAAAGAGCGGGAGTCGCTGACTTTGCTGGCCGCTCAAGTGCAGCGCATATTTCGCGCCACGGAGACCCTGGAGTTTGCGGTTCGCGACAGTTCATCGGATGCTTACTTTCGTAACTTCCAGACGGGACTCGAGCAACTCGAAAATGGGGTGACCGCGGCGCTGGAAACGCTTTCCAAGAGCATTGCCGTCGGGAAGCCGTCCGCTCCGTGGCCGGATCTGCCCGCGATGATCGCTGCGCTGGACGAGCAAGCGGCCCAAGCGCGGAAGTCCGGCGCAAGCATGAATTATCCGCTCGACGAGATTTTGCGTTTCTATTTCTTGCTGCTGACTTCACGAAACCTGATCGATGAGTTGGAGATGGTGCACTCGCACGTCGCCGCGCGGTGGCGAGGATAGAATCTCCACCGGGCAGTGCTGCTTGCCATTGACTGATCGTCCACATAAAGTGGTATACAGACTGCTCATGAATCCCGCAGATAAACTCCGAAGGCACGCGCGAGCCGGCGATTCCTCGCCAGTCCAGCTCGTGTGGCAAGACCGTAGTGGTACGGACAAATTCGTCGTTGGTAAGAGCCTGGACATTTCCAACTCCGGCATGCGAGTCGAGGTTTCCGAGTCAATCGACAAACAGACCTATGTAACGGTGCAGTGTGCGGCATTGGGTGTGCACGGCCGGGCCTCGGTGCGTACGTGCACTCGCAAAGGCATAAAATACATCCTGGGCCTGGAATTCAGCGCTGGTCTCCAGTGGAAACCGAAGATCTAGCTCCAGGTTTCAATGACGGGTGACCAAGCGAACGGCTCCGCCCCCATCCTCTGCGCCCATCTACTTGGCCGGCTGGACGACGAACTGATAAACCTGCTCGATTCGCTCGCGCCCGTCGAATGGGATTTTCAAACCATCGCGCCGTTGTGGAAGGTGCGCGACGTGGCAGCCCACCTGCTCGACACGGCCCTTCGTAAACTGTCCATGGTTCGGGACGCTTGTTACGCGGAAGCCATCGCTATTCGTTCGCCTCAAGATTTAGTCGCTTTGGTGAATCGCCTGAATCAAGAAGGCGTGACCGTTTATCGGAGGCTTAGCCCTACCGTCTTGATCGGCCTGATGAAAGCGGTTTGCAAAGAAAGCGCCAGTTTCCACGAATCTCTCGACCCCTTTGCGCCGGCTGCTTTCGCTGTTAGCTGGGCCGGAGAAACGGAGTCTCTGAATTGGTTCGATACGGCCCGCGAGCTGACCGAACGCTGGCATCATCAACAGCAGATTCGCTTGGCTACAAATCGTCCCGGTATTATGATCCCCGAGCTTTATCACCCGGTCTTGGACTGCTTTCTGCGAGGGCTGCCGCATTTATATCGGGACGTAGACGCGCCGCTTGGAACGGTCGTTCTATTCCAGATTTCGGGTGATTGCGGCGGCCAATGGTTCCTGTCCAAGGGACCTGAGAATTGGGATTTTGCGAGGCGCGCCGCTCCAGACCCGGCTGCACGCGTGACCATCCCGCAGGAATTGGCGTGGCGCCTCTTCACAAAAGGCATCGAGCGAGAGGTAGCTCAAGAGCAGGTCGAGATGGCAGGAGACCGAAATCTCAGCGAACCGATTCTCCATCTGACCGCCATTGTCGGCTAAGACGCAATTGCGGTTGGGCTCTCACTTGCGCTATCAATAGACCTTATGCGCTACAGAGTTGTGTGGGCGGCATTGCTCGCGCCTGCGTTAGCACTCGCCCAATCCGTTCCTTCGGCAACCGAAACTCGCCTCAACAATCTGGAGGCTGCCGTAAAATCCGCACAGAGCGCCGGCGACAACGCCTGGATGTTGGTAAGCGCCGCATTGGTCCTGATGATGACCGGACCTGGCCTGGCATTGTTCTACGGCGGATTGGTGCGGCGCAAGAACGTGCTCAGCACCATGATGCACAGCTTTATCTTGATGGCGGTGGTCAGCGTCATGTGGGCGATCGCCGGTTATAGCCTGGCGTTCGGAGAAGGCTTGCCGTTCATCGGCGATCTGCGCTACCTGTTCCTAAACAACGTCGGCGCCGCGCCTAACCCCGACTATGCCGCAACCATCCCGCAGCAGACCTACATGATCTATCAGCTCATGTTCGCGATCATCACGCCGGCCCTAATCTCCGGCGCGTTTGCCGAGCGCATGAAATTCAGCGCGATGCTGCTGTTCAGCGTGCTGTGGCTGTTCATCGTCTACATCCCGCTGGCCCATATGGTGTGGGGCAAGGGCGGCCTGCTCAACGCGTTTTCCGGCGGCCGCATCCCCTGCTTCGACTTCGCGGGTGGCACGGTGGTGCATATCAGTTCCGGCGTGTCCGCTCTGGTGTGCGCTCTCTATTTGGGGAAGAGAATCGGCTATCGAACGGAGCCGATGAAGCCTCACAACCTGGTGCTCAGCGTGGTGGGTGCTTGTTTGCTGTGGGTGGGTTGGTTCGGATTCAACGCTGGAAGCGCTCTGGCGGCATCTCCGCTGGCTACCAGCGCATTTATTGCCACGCACTTCGCCACCGCTGCGGCGACTCTGGGGTGGCTGCTGGTCGAATGGATCCACAACGGGAAGCCCAGCGTATTGGGCGGTATCTCGGGCGCGGTTGCCGGACTGGTGGCTATCACGCCAGCGTCCGGATTCGTGAAGCCATTTCCGGCCATGCTGATTGGTTTCGTGGCGGGCATCGTGTGCTTCTTCATGGTCACCGCGGTGAAGAGCAAGTTCAATTATGACGATACCTTAGACGCGTTTGGTGTGCACGGCGCTGGCGGAACCGTGGGCGCTATTCTCACCGGCGTTTTCGCCACCATGCTGGTGAACGACGGTCTTAAGGACAGCTCGGGTAAAACACTTCCCTTAGGCCTGATCGACGGGCAGCCGGGCCAGGTACTCAACCAGGCGATCGGAGTGGCCATCTCCTGGGGGCTTGCGATTGTCGGGACGCTCGTCATTCTCAAGATTTGCGACATCCTGGTCGGAGTGCGCGTCTCGCCCGAACAAGAATTGGACGGTCTGGACGTAAGCCTGCACGGCGAGGAAGGATATAATCTCGAAGCATGAAAAAAATCGAAGCGATTATCCAGCCGCACAAACTGGAAGACGTCAAGGAAGCTCTCAAAGGCATCGGCATCGACGGCATGACGATCTCGGAAGTGCGCGGGCATGGCCGCCAGAAAGGCCATAAGGAAGTCTATCGCGGTATGGAATATCAGGTCGATTTGCTGCCCAAGGTCAAAATCGAGATGGTGGTTGCCGACGAGCGCTCGTCCGAAGTGATCCAGACCGTGGTGCAGAGCGCCCGAACGGGCAAAATCGGCGATGGCAAGGTCTTCGTCTACGACGTCGCCGAAGCTATTCGCATCCGCAACGACGATCGCGGCGACGGCGCCCTCTAGCGCCTCGGTGGCGCACGCCATCCTGGCGACGCTTCGGGCCCGGTAACATCCTTAGTAACACCAGCGTCTTGTAAAATGTTTGCTACTCTTTTTTGTAACAACATTAGTCTTGATCGTTGAGCGTGCCCGGCATACAGTAAAAACGGAATAATGGACCAGCCTAATTCAGCACCACAAACGGCCGTCGATGTCTCTCCCACCCGGCGCGCTTTTTACATCGGATTCATCAATGGTGCGATGGGCTTGATCGGCTTGGCACTCGCGGCGCCGGCTGCCGTTTATTTATTGTTCCCCCCCAAGCTCCGCAAAGAGGCCGAATGGGTGAAGACCACCGATCTGTCCAATATCCCAGCCGGGACCCCGACCGAGATTTCCTTCGAGCGCAAGCGTGTGGATGGATGGAAGACCAGCACAGAGAAAGCAACCGCCTGGGTGGTCAAGGGACCCTATAACGAAGTAGTTGCATTCACGCCCCAATGCACGCACCTGGGCTGCGCGTATCACTGGGACGATCCCAGCCACACCTTCATCTGTCCCTGCCACGCCTCTGTCTTTTCCATCGACGGCAAAGTGCTGGGCGGGCCTGCGCCGCGCCCGCTCGATCGCTATATGACCAAGATCGAGGCAGGCAAGCTTGAGATCGGGCCGGTAGCACCTCACGCTTAACCGCCATGCGCACCGTAATTGACTGGCTCGAACATCGCACCGGTATCGAAAGTGCGGTCAAGAACTTTCTGTACGAAGACATTCCCGCCTCCGCCGGCTGGCACCAGATTATCGGAAGCATGGCCGTATTTTTCTTCCTGATTCAGGTTTTCACGGGCGCCATGTTGTCGTTCAATTACGCCCCCACTCCCGGGGAAGCGTACAACAGCGTGAAATACATCATGACGGAGTTGACCGCCGGGCCATTGATCCGCGGCCTGCACCATTGGGGCGCCAGCATGATGCTCATCATCGTGGTGCTGCACATGATCCAGGTCTTTATCTACGGGGCCTACAAAAAGCCTCGCGAAGCCACCTGGATGGTCGGTGTTACTTTGCTGCTGATCACGCTCGCGTTCGGGCTTACCGGATATCTGCTGCCGTGGGACAACCGGGCGTATTGGGGTACCGTGGTCACCACGCAGATCATGTCGCAGGCACCCCTTGCCGGACCGTATCTATTGCGATTGCTCGGCAGCCAGGGCGCCGTCGGGAACGTCACCTTCTCGAGATTCTACGCGCTCCACACCGTCCTGTTGCCGCCCTTGACAATCATCATTATCGGCATCCACATCTATCTGGTGCGCAAACACGGCGTGGCTGCCGCTCCAGGCGATACGGCGCCCAAGCGCAAGTTTTTCCCCGAACAGGTTTTCAAGGATACCGTAGGGGTCGCAATCGCCTTCATCATTTTGTTCGTCATGGCGGTGGTTGCCAAGGTCCCGCTCGAGCGTTTGGCCGATCCCACCGACACCGCCTACATCCCGCGTCCGGAATGGTACTTTTTGTTTCTCTTCCAGACGCTAAAGTTCTTCAAAGGACCTTTGGAAATGGTCGGCAGCGTAGTGTTGCCGGGCTTGGCGGTGCTCGCGCTGTTCCTGGTTCCCTTCATAGACCGCGGGCCAGTGATCCGCGTAGGCAAACGAACATTTGCGATCACTTTTGTGCTTCTCGCTGCGATTGCCTGGACCGGCCTGACCACTGCCGCGGTGGTGACAACGCCGAAGAATCAGGAATCGGCCGAAGACATCGAAACGCCGTCGACTGAAACTCCCGAAGCGGCGGCTGTACCAACTTCGGCAACCCCCAATCCGGAAACTCCAGCCTCCAGTCTTGCCGCTTGGCAGCGCTTGACCGCCGAGGAACTGGCTGGTCTGGGACTCTTCAAGAAACAAGGATGCACCGGTTGCCATCTGGTGGGGGGTGGCAAGAACTCCATCGGGCCCGATCTCACCAAACTGCCCACCAACCACCGCAATATTACTTGGCTTGTTCCCCACTTCAAGGACCCTTCCAAGATAGTTCCGGGCAGCGTAATGCCGCCAGTGGAATTGAGCAACGCCGATCTAAACGCACTCTCGCTCTTCGTGCTCACGCTCAAGCCGCAAAACGAAACCGCGCTGCTGGCCGCGCCCAATTTCGCAACCCAGGGCGCCATGATTTATCAATCCAACCATTGCAACTCCTGCCACCAAATCCGAGGAGTGGGTGCTACGCTTGGGCCGGCGCTGGATGGAGTCGGCCTGCGCCACGATCGCGCCTGGCTCGAAAAACATTTCGCTGATCCCGCGAGCGTTTCAAAAGGCTCCATCATGCCGCCTTACAAATTCTCGCCCATGGATCTCGACGCCATATGCAAATACCTGCTGCAGTTGCCTAAGGCCGCATAGCATATTCTTTCACAACACCTTTGCGGGAATCCCGGAAGCGTTCACACGAGTGTGAACGCGGCACGCAGGAGTGCGTGCGCCACACTGCTTAGCAAGATGTGCAGCGCGCCGCGAGCAGTCCTGTGGCCGCTGCAATATCGATGTCCGCGATGAGCAAGCCCTCCTTTCCGTATGGCTGGTAACAAAGCAGAGTCCCGTCGGGACGCACCACCGCCGAAGTAGTCGGCGATCCGGCGCTTGCGATGTTTACCGTGGCGAAGTAGCAAGTGTTCTCCGCGGCGCGGCACAAGGCCGCCTTCTCATGGAAGGAGTTCGCAGGATCCGCGAAAGTGGACGGAACGTAACCGCCGGGTTCGGCTTCGTGGAAGTGCGGGTGGAATACGATGTGCGCGCCGTGCCGCGCCGGCCAGCGGACCGTTTCAGGATAGCGCCAGCCCTCATGGCAGATCGCGATACCAAACGTCAGTGGACCGGTTTTGAAAACCCGCCTCCCGGAGCCGAACGAATAGGTGCCTTCCTCGGAAGGGTCGAGTTGGACTTTATCCTGGAAACCGGCGACAGTTCCATCACCTTTGATGACGAGTGCGGTAGCGAACAAGGCGTTATCGACGACGCGTTCGGTGCCGAGAATGACCGCGACATCTGCTTTCGCCGCGGCCGCTCGAACGTCGGACCACGCGCGTTCCAGGAATCGAGGGTTGGGAGGCGGCACCGCCTTGCCCACGCGGTAGCCGGGAACGAAGCATTCGGGAAAGCAAATCATGCCAGCACCTTCGATGGACGCTTGAGCGATGGCGCGTTCGGCTAACGTGACCGACTCCTCGGGAGAGGCCGGGAACCGGATGTTAGCGAGCGCGACCCGAAATGTGCTCATTCGGAATGAATCCCCAACACCCAGTCTCCCTCATGCCATCCTGAAAGTGCATGGGTGTTCTCCTCAGTGTCTCCGCGCTCGGCAAGCGTTTCGGCGCGCGCGTTTTGTTTGAAAATCTTTCGCTCAGTCTCTCGGAGGGCGATCGTACCGGTCTAATCGGACCCAATGGCAGCGGCAAAACCACGCTGCTTGAAATCCTCGCCGGAAATGACGATCCCCAAACTGGAACTCGCGCCCTGCGAAAGCAGACCCGCCTGGCTTATGTGCCGCAGGATTCGCTTTTCGCACCCGGCGACACCATCGCCTCCGTCCTCAACGCCGCCCTCGCCGGCCTGCCTTTGGAAGATGATGAAAAGTCCGCGCGGCTGAAATCGATGCTGGGTCGGGCCGAATTCAAGGACGCCGCTACACCAGCCGCGGCGCTCTCCGGTGGATGGAAGAAGCGGCTCGCGATTGCGGCCGCGCTCATCATGTCGCCCGACGTTCTACTCCTCGACGAGCCTACCAATCATCTCGACCTGGAAGGCATTCTTTGGCTGGAGACCGCGATTGAAGCTGCGCGCGCTTCGCTCGTCGTTACGCACGATCGTTATTTTCTGGAGCGCGTCGCCACCCAGATGGTGGAAGTGAACCGCGTCTATCCGCAAGGATCGTTCCAGGTGAGCGGCAACTACAGCGAGTTCCTGGAGAAGCGCGAGGATTTTCTCGAAGCCCAGGCCAAACAAAAGGATGCACTCGCCACCAAAGTGCGCCGGGAGATCGAATGGCTTCGGCGCGGACCCAAAGCCCGCACCGGCAAATCGCGCGCTCGGATCGATTCCGCTGGGCGACTTATCGAAGAATTCTCCGCCGCCAACGCGCGCAGCCGAACCGGCACGGCCAAGATTGATTTCACCGCGTCTGACCGAAAGACCAAGCGCTTGATCGAGGCCGAAGGCATCGGTAAAACGCTCGGCGGCCGCCGACTTTTCGAAAATCTGAATCTCGTTCTTTCTCCCGGGGTTCGCATTGGGCTGGTCGGCGCCAACGGCAGCGGAAAGACCACGCTACTCAAACTTCTAGAAGGCAGCCTTCTGCCGGACGAAGGGACCATCCAACGCGCCGACCAGGTTCGCATCGTTAGTTTCGCGCAGGATAGAGGCGCGCATCTGGACTCCGATACCAGCCTGCGCCGGACCCTTTGCCCCGAAGGCGACATGGTGATCTATCGCGACCGCACCATCCATGTCGCCGGCTGGGCCAAGCGCTTCCTTTTTCGCGATGACCAGCTCGACATGCCGGTATCGCGGCTCTCGGGCGGCGAGCGCGCTCGCGTCATGATCGCGCGCCTGATGTTAACTACTGCCGATGTGCTCTTGCTGGACGAGCCCACCAACGACCTCGACATCCCGACGCTCGAAGTTCTGGAGGACAGCCTGCTCGATTTTCCCGGCGCCCTGGTGCTCGTCAGCCACGATCGGTACATGCTGGATCGCGTCTCCAGCATGGTGATCGGCCTCGACGGCGGGCCGGGTGGCGTCTTCGCGGACTACTCGCAATGGGAAGCGTTTCGCAATGAGGCTGGGCCCGAGAAAATTCCCGTCAAGGAATCGCGCCCGGTGGCATTCAATGAGGAACCGAAGAAGAAGCTTTCTTACCTCGAACAGCGCGAGTGGGATGGCATGGAAGCGAAAATCCTCCAAGCCGAACAGGAACTCACCCGCTCCCAGCAGGAACTCGAAGCCTTTGCCTCGGACGCGAACCGCGTCGCCGAAGCCTACCAGAAGATGCAGGATGCCCAGCGCCGGGTGGAGGATCTCTACGCGCGTTGGGCCGAACTCGAATCCCTGGTTGCCAAATGATCGAACTTAATTCGAGACCGTCATTACCGGATTATTCGAGGCCTGTCCCGCAATGGTAATCACCACCGGATAAGTCCCCTTGGCGATCAGCGGCACCACAAAATTCGCCTGGTACAGTCCGATGGATCCTGGTGTCAGGCCAATATAATCTACCGTTGCCTGGGCCCCGCCCACGGTTATCGAGTAATCGCCCTGAATCGGCGACAATCCGCCGGGGGCTGGAGTGCCGGACTTCAGAGTGCCGGAGGCCTGCACCGGTCCGCCGCCTGTAAAATACACCACAACTTCATCGCCCACGGCGGCGGGGGCCGCTCCGGTGTTCACGATTCCATCGGTGTTTACCACCACCGCGCGATCGTTTCCAAAGGTGCTAATTCCTGGCGTTCCGGTAGCCGGCACATACACCGCGGCGGCGTTGCTGACGGAAGTCCCGTTCGTCACGATCACGGAAGCCACCGTATTTCCCTGAATGTCCCACGGCATCTGCGCATCAATCTGGAGCGGATCCACGTAAAATAGCGGCGCCGGCTCGCCATTTACCGTCACGGATGTGGTGAGCAACGTGTTTGGTAGAGTCGTCGTGACGGCGCCCGCCGGCCGGGTTGCCAGATTTTGCCCGAACAGCGCAAAGACGCTTCCCGCCGGCGTCGCACTATATGCGTAGCTCGCAACATTCCCGATGGCCTGGCTGGGATTGGAGATCGGAGAATGTGCGCTGCCCGTCCGGACGAATTGAGCGTTGGCGGCAAGCACATCCAGGGTTTCGCCATGCGGGCTAAGAATCACGAAATTCAACGCGTTCGATATTCCCGAAGGATCTTTCAGCGTCGCCGAAGCCAGGCAGTTGGAGGCCACTGTATACGTCCCCGTACCTGTATCCGAGCCCGGCGCCTCACCGCCTTGGGTATCGGTATACTTGGCCGTCACGTTCCCTTGCCCATCGAACTCGAGCACCCCGGCCTCGTCCTGCGCGCCATTCTGCGTAGTTCCGGACAGCGTGAACCCGCTCGCCGTATATGTGTAGGCTCCAGACAGAGTGGCCGTGGCACAAGCGGGCGGACGGTTACTGGTACCGCTGGCGGAATAGACGTAGGATGCGTCCGAACCGACCATCGCAAACTGGGCGCCGCTGCTCCAAACCACCAGCGTGAAGGTTGCCGGGCCCGCCGTTTGGATGGTCAGGGTGCCGGAACAGTTGCTGGGCAGGCTGTAGGTCCCGGCATAGGAAAACGCCTGAGCCTGAGCCAGATTAGTATTGTCCGTTCCTGCCAGGGTCACGTTGCCGTTTCCGTCAAATGTCGCGGTTCCAACCCCCTGAAACGATCCGGTGAACGCTCCGGCGCTTGAGATCCCGCGCCCGCTTAGAGTAAGCGAGTAGGCGCCATTCAAACTCGAGTTGCTGCAGGTTCCCTCCGTCGGCACTGGGTACGCGGTATGTCCGCTGCCCGTCATAAGGAAATTTCCGGCCCGCGCCAGGGATGCAAAAAAATTGGTGTTGGTCGTTGCGATGCTGTAGATGCTGAAACTCATTACGAAGGAATGAGCATCCGAATCGGTGAGCGTCGCCGAGCCCGTGCAGTTGGACGATATGGTGTCCGTTCCGGTAAGAGTCGAGGCGCTCGTGGTTGCCGCTCCCGTGGTGGACGACAGATTTACCGTCAAATTGCCTTGCCCGTCGAACTGCAACAGCCCGGCCGCATCGTCGACCCCGCTGAGAGAATTCGCCGATAGCTCGAAGCCCGTTGCGTTGAACGTGTACACGCCGTTCAGCGTGGCAATCGAGCAAGCGATGGGCTGCGGGTACTGCGAAATTCCGTTGCCAGAGTAGGAATAGGTGGCATCACTCCCGGTAAGCAAGAAGTCCTTGCCCTGGTTGTAAAGCATGACATTCAACATCGCGCTGGCACCGGAGGTGATGTTTACTACAGCGGCGCAGTTGGCTTGGACGCTATACGTTCCTGACCAGGTGACCGACGTTCCCAACGACTGGTTGGTGCCCTCGGTGATTGCAATCGTCACCACGCTCAGTCCGTCGAAGGTCGCCGTTCCACTCGCTTCGAGCACGCTAAGGAAGGTTCCCGAATCGTTCACCTGCCGTCCACTGAGGGACAGCGCATAAGTTCCATTCAAGGATGACGAATTGCAAGTGCCGCCCCCGATCTGAGTTTGTGCCCACAGGGGTGCGGACAGCAGCCCGACAAAAAGAAATTGGACAGCGGTGGACGATAGTTTGAACACGTGACCCTCCGACAGAGTATTCTATCGTCACGCCGCGGCTCTAGCCACGAATTTATCGCGCTGGCTGAGAGTAATATCCGGTTCGCGTGAGCGCCTTTAATCCGGGTTTGTCGAGTTTAATATCGAGGGAGTGGTATTCGTTGGGACCGTCGCCCGCGAGACGGTCAAAGGTGAGGATGTAAAAGGCATTCGCATCCGCCAAACACTCTGCTATTTCACCCGTTATATCGTTATTCGAGCTGAGAACCCGTCCTCCGCTTTGGGTAGCGAGAACCTGCAGCGCCAGGTTTTCGATCTGCACCTGTCGTGGTTTCTTGACTCCTTTTACGAACTCTTCGTAATAGAAAGTGCGCGAGCTCCCCGCGTCCTCCGTCCCCAGCGGATCGATGCTGTAAAGGGTAATGCCAGCCTGTCGCAGACGGTCCGAAAGACCGACAACGTTACCAAAAAGACGCTGCTGGTCTTTGTCGGTCAGTTCCTGGCGCGGACCGCTCAGAAAGGGCCAACCCGGGCTGATCCAAATCACAAGTTTTCGTCCGGGCCTGGGCGTTTCGTAATCGGCGAGTTGCTGTAGCGCATTGAGAGACAGTCCAATCCGGTCCTCGGCGCCGTAAACTCCCTGCGACCTGGTAATGGAGCGCAGACCGGCTTTGTTCTGATCCAATTCCGTAGCCAGGGCGTTTCCATCTCGAGTAGTAAGGTTACCGATGCTCATTCCTGAATCGGAAAGCACGGCCAGCGAGACCGGACGCGGCAGTTCACCGCCGTCCGCTTTTAGAAACTTTTCGATTTGGGCTCGTTCAAACGATGCGCTGGTGAAGTTCGTATTGACTTCATCGACCAGCAGAATGACTTCCACGGGCGGATCGGCCGTCGCGGCGCCTCCCTGCACGGCACTCTCCTGCACTGCCTCGAACGAAAGAATGTTTTGCGGCTGTTTGTTGTCGAGCAGCGTGAAGTCCTGCTGCCTTAAGCCGGGCACCGGTTTTCCAGATTTATCGGTCACCAGCCACATCGAGCGTGATGCGACCGCGGATGCGGGTGCCTGCGAACCGGAAAAAGTTTGAAGCAAACAGAGACACCAACGCGCGCACGGAGACTCATGAAAACGCCTAAGGAGAACCGGATATCGCCCATGGCGCTAACCACTCCTTCAGGAACGATTCTCGCGAACCGGCATGCGCTCGTAACGCCGGTGCAGACTCTGGAACTGGCGCTGGCGCAATCCCGCGCGATGCAGCAGGTATCGCGCCAGCAGCCTCAGAATGGACAGCCCGTACACCGAGCTTTGCAGGAACGATGCCGAAGACGCCTCCGGAAAATAGCGCGCCGGCACCGGCACTTCGCGGATGCGCATTCCGGAATCGACAAACTGCGCGACGATTTCCTGATCGAACAAAAAATTATCGGAATTTGTTTCCAGGTTCACCGCCTCCAGCGCCGCGCGCCGATACGCCCGATAACCGGTGTGATATTCGCTGAGATCGCAGCCCGAACAACCGATTCTCGAGAAACGTCAGGAAACGATTGGAAACATACTTCCACCACGGCATGCCCTGGCGCATGGGGTTGCCTTCCATCAGCCGCGACCCTAACACCACGTCCGCCTCATCCCGCTCGATCGGCGCAATCACCTGCGGCAGCAGCTTAGGATCGTATTGATAATCCGGGTGAACCATCACGATGATCTCGGCGCCCGCTTTCAGCGCCTCGCGATAGCAGGTTTTCTGGTTCGCTCCGTAACCATAGTTGCGGTTGTGAACGAAAAGTTCCAAACCTAATTCACGAGCAATTTTGACGGTATCGTCCGAGCTGCCGTCGTCCACCAGAGATCACTTGATCCACCAGGGCCGGTGGCAGGTCCGCGTAGGTGATGCGCAACGTCTTGGCCGCGTTGTAGGCAGGCATCACGACCACGATTTTTTGGTCATGCGACATCGGGACGAAACGCTCTCTCCAGTGTAGGCCAATTCCATCGGGCGGGTAAACTAGAGTGGCCACCATGATGCAGAAATATCGGGCTTTTCTTTTCGATGCCTATGGGACATTGTTCGATGTTCACTCGGTGGTGGCGCGGGCCGGCACAGGAATTGCCGGCGATCTGGAAGGCCTTTCTCAGCTCTGGCGGCAAAAGCAGACTCGAATATACATGGTTGCGCGCGCTCATGGACCGGTATGAGGATTTCTGGCAGATCACGGAGGCCGCTCTCCGCACCGCGCTCGCGCAACTTCAAATAGAAGCCAGCGAACCTCAGGTGCGCCAGCTTCTCGAGGGATATCTCGCGCCCGCCGTGTTCCCGGATGCAAGAACCGCTCTCGAACGCCCTCCACGATTTCCCGCGAGCGATTCTCTCCAACGGCTCGCCAGCGATGTTGCAGGCCGCGGTTCGGAGCAATGGCATGGAATCTTATTTCTCCAGCGTCATTTCCGTGGACCAGGTGCAGACCTACAAGCCGTCTCCCCGCGTTTATCAACTGGGAGTGGAGACATTCGAGCTACCGGCCAAAGAGATTCTCTTCGTATCGTCCAATGCATGGGATGCCGCGGGGGCCAAGGCCTTCGGTTACAGCGTTTGTTGGTGCAACCGATCCGCGCGTCCGATGGAACACTTGGGATTCGCCCCCGATATCGTGATCACAAGTCTCGACCAGCTTCCCCTCCTAAGTGTAGTGTCCAATAAATAACGGTACACGCGGCTTTAGACGCGTTGGTATTGTCAACGGCGGAACGCGGCTGAAAGCCGCGTCTACCCTTATTTCTATTTAGTTATTTTGCGGACACTACACCAGCCTGTTCGCTACAATGAAGTTGCTCAAAAATGATTCAAACGTTATTTGGCGCTGTAGAACAAGAACCCAACCTGCTCGAGCGCCTCAAGGCCGGCATCCAGAAGACGCGCTCTGGCTTGATGGATCGGCTGGAAGACGCCGTCGCCGGCCGCAAGGAAATCGACGCGGAGCTTCTCGATGAGCTGGAATATGCGCTCATCACCGCCGACATCGGCGTGAATACGGTCGGCGAAGTTCTCGAAAGCATCCGCCAGCGCGCCGACCGCAAGCAACTGGCCGACGCGGGCGAAATCAAGCAGCTCATCGCGCAGCATCTTCTCGAAGTGCTGGAGGCCGCCGAGCGGCCGGTTCCGCACGTGGCCGAGCCGCCGGCCGTGGTGTTTGTGGTGGGCGTGAACGGTGCGGGCAAGACCACCACCATCGGAAAGCTGGCCAGCCGATACAGGGCGGAAGGCCGCAGCGTGCTGCTGTGCGCCGCCGACACGTTCCGCGCCGCCGCCATCGAGCAATTGCAGATATGGGGCACGCGCACTTCCACCGACGTGATCCGGCAATCGGCCGGCGCCGATCCCAGCGCCGTGGTCTTCGATGCGCTGCAAGCCGCCAAGGCCCGCAAAGTGGACTACGTGATTGTGGACACCGCCGGCCGCCTGCACACCAAGACCAACCTGATGTCGGAGCTCGAAAAAATGCGCCGCACCGCGGCGAAAGTGATTCCGTCCGCGCCCCACGAAGTGCTGCTGGTGCTGGACGCAACCACCGGCCAGAACGGGCTGGAGCAGGCCCGCAAGTTCACCGAATCGAGCGGGGTCACCGGTTTGGTCCTCACCAAGCTGGATGGAACCGCCAAGGGCGGCGTCGTGGTGGCCATCGCTCGCGAGCTGAATCTTCCCATCCGCTACGTCGGCGTCGGCGAACAGGCGGCCGACCTGTTGCCGTTCGAGCCCGACAAATTCATTGCGTCGCTCTTCGCGGCCTGATCAAATGATGAGAAGCCCACTCATGGATGAAGCGCTGGAGCTGGCGCGGCAGGGCCTGGGGCGCACCAGCCCCAATCCCGCCGTGGGCGCAGTGCTGGTGAAGGATGGCCAGATCGTCGGGCGCGGCTTTCACACCTATGCGCAGGCCAAACACGCCGAAGTGATGGCGCTCGAAGAAGCCGGGGCGCAGTCGCGCGGCGCCACGCTCTACATCACGCTCGAGCCCTGCTCGCATCATGGCCGCACCCCGCCCTGCGCCGATGCGTTGGTACAGGCGGGCGTCGCGCGGGTGATCGCCGCCATGCGAAGATCCCAATCCCCAAGTGGCCGGTCAGGGATTCCGCCGCTTGCACGAGGCCGGCATCGCGGTGGAGATTGCCTCTGAATACACGGACGAAGCCGCGCGGCTGAATGAAGCACTTCATCCACGCCATGCAGACCGGACTTCCGCTGGTGACGTTGAAAGCGGCGCTCACTCTGGACGGCAAGATCGCCGCGCCGGAGGACAATACCGGCTGGATCACCAGCGAACGCGCCCGCGCGCACGTGCAGGAGATCCGCCACAACGCTGACGCCATTCTCACCGGCATCGGCACCGTTCTTTCCGACGATTGCCTGCTCACCGACCGTACCGGGATCGAGCGCAGCCGCCCTCTGCTGCGAATCGTGGCCGATTCCACGCTTCGCATTCCACTCGATTCGCGCATGGTCGCAAGCGCCAACGCCGACGTCGCGGTGATCACCACCTCGGCCGCGTCCGAGGAACGCCGCCGCGCGCTCGAATACCGGGGGGTGCGCGTGCTGGTATTCGATGGGCCGAGGCGGTCGTACCGACCTGACCAAGCTCCCCGCCTGGCTCGCGGGCCAGCAATACCGTTCTCTGATGATCGAATCGGGAAGCAAGCTGAATTGGGCGGCGCTCGAGTCCGGGATCGTCGACAAGATCTTCTTCTATTACGCTCCGAAAATCCTGGGCGGCCTGCAATCGCTTCCCGTGGCCGGTGGAACCGGACGTTTGCGCCGCACCGACGCCATCCAACTCGATCGCGTACGGCTCCATTCCATCCCTCCCGACGAATTCGCCGTTGAAGCTTACGTCGTGAAATAGGAAGGGACAGCAATTGTTCACCGGCATCATCGAGGAAGTGGGTAGCGTCGAAGTGGGTAGCCTCATGGCCGCCGGCCCTCGCATGCGTATCCAATGCCGCGTGGTTCTCGAAGATATCAAGGAAGGCGCCAGCATCGCTGTGAACGGCGTCTGTCTGACGGCCGTGAATATTCAGCCGGATGGATTCTGGTGCGATCTGTCGCCTGAAACATTGGCGCGTACCAACTTGGGCGCGTTGCGCGAAGGCTCGCTCGTGAATCTGGAGCGCCCGGCCGCCGTGGGTGACCGGCTGAGCGGCCACATCGTGCAAGGACACGTCGATGGCACGGCCGAGTTCCTCTCGCTGGACCCGCTTCCGGACGGCAATTGGTGGCTCAAAGTCCGCATACCGGCCGATCTCGAACGCTACGTAATCCATAAGGGATCCATCACGCTGGATGGCGTCAGCCTGACCGTAGCTTCAATTGACGAGGACATTGTCGGAGTGGCCATCATTCCGCATACTTACGACAACACGGTGATGAAGCGCGGCTACGGCCGTGGGACGGTGATCAACGTGGAGGTCGACGTAATCGGCAAATATGTGGAAAAGCTAATGATTCCGCGATAGAATTCGGTATCCGAACGGGACCGTAACACGTCTTATAATCGGAGAAGGTTAGCCGAGGAGTTCCCTATGCGTTGGTTGCAAATCGCACTCATTTCGTTGGTGTTCGCCACTGCTACTTGTTTCGCCCAAAGGGGTGGAGGCGGTCATGGAGGCGGCGGTGGTCATGCCATGGGCGGTGGTGGTGGCCGTGCTTTCGGTGGGGGCGGTGGCCGTGCTTTCGGCGGCGGTGGTGGCCGTGCTTTCGGCGGGGGCGGTGGCCGTGCTGGGGGCGGGTTCCGCGGCGGGGCGGTAGGAGGCTACCGAGGAGGCGGTTATGCCGGCGGGTATCGTGGCGGTTACGGCGGCTACGGATATCGCGGCGGATATGGATACGGCCGCGGATGGGGCGGTTTCGGATTCGGACTTGGATTCGGTTATCCCTACTACGGCGGCTATTACGGCTATCCTTACGCTTACGGATATCCATACTACGGCGGTTACTATTATTCGGATCCTTCCTACTACTCGGATCCCTATGCGTATGGTCCGGATCCCTACGGCGATCCCGGTCCGCAACAACAGTATCAGTACGGTCCACCGCCGCAGCAACAGCAGCAATACGGCCCGCAATATGGTCCGCCTTCCAATCAACGGCAAGGTTATCCTCAGCAGCAGAATGGCTATCCGCCGCCCGAACGGTCCCCAACAAAACTCGTATCCCAATAATGCACCGCCCCAGCCACCTCCGCAGGCCAACAATTCCTACCAGCAGGATGGGCAGTGGCATCATTTCGGCGACGCCTCTAACTGAGCCGGGCTGAGAATATCAGGCTTCGCGCCGCACTTCTAGTGCGTGCAATCCCATGGAATAATCGCCGCGCGCAGCATCCTCTGCTGCGCTCTGGCATTCGCTGTTTCCGCAGACGCCTCGGTGATCGTGCAATTGAGGGTCATCGAAGGCGAAGGCATCACCTATCGAACGGGCACGCGCGCCACCCGTGGCCTCACCGTCCTGGTCACTGACGAATCAGGCCGCCCGCTAGAAATGGCGTCCGTCAGTTTTCGCCTTCCGGACCAAGGCGCTACCGGCACGTTCAGCTCCGGTCTGCGCACCGAAGTGGTCGCCACGGGCCCCGACGGGCGCGCTTCCGTCTGGGGCATGCAATGGAACAAGACCTCGGGAACGGTCCAGATCCACATTACCGCCGTAAAGGAACAGGCGCGCGCGGGCATTGTCAGCACGCAGTACCTAAACGATAACGCCACGCCCACAGCCGGCGGCGAAGGTGTTTTCAAAGCATCGCACGGCGGACACAAATGGATCTGGATCGCCGCGATTGCCGGCCTGGCTGCGGGGGGTGGGTACGCCGGATATGCGCTCACGCGGGGAGGATCTTCCAATCCTACGAATCCGGTGGTGGCCGGTCTTAGCATCGGCGCGCCGAGCATTACAGTAGGGCATCCGTAATGGCTCGAGCTTGGATAGCTGCTATTCTGCTGATGCTGCCGAGTGCGTGGGCCCAACAGGCGATTGCGCCTCCACTTCTCGGATTTGTGGAAGACAGCGCAAGCGCTCTACGGCCGGCCTATGGGGTATCCGGTAACTTCATTCTCGGGCCGTCCGTTGCCAGAAAGATCACGAGCGTTGCATTTTCCGGATCGATTGGACTGATCAAAACCGATTCGTCGCTGGCCGCATTTGACTCTCAGGGGAAGTTCCTTGCGTCCGTGGACGTGGCGTCCGGGCCAGCGCTTTTCGCGTTTTCTCCTGCTGGAACAACGGCTCTTGCATTGATTGCGTCGACCAACGAGTTGCTAGAATGGCGCGGGAGCGCATTCGCGCCGCTCGAGTTCCATGACCCAGAAGTCGCGGCGTCCGCCTTGCTTGCCATCGCATTTCCCACCCCCTTTGAAGCATCGTTGATTGTGCAGAGAAAGGACATTGTTTGGGAGCTAAACGTTCCCCTGGGTGCAGTCGGAATTGGTTCGCAAAAAGCGTTGATCGGCGTTCGTGCTCCGGTGCTCGCGCTTCCCTCGGGCGAGCTCGTTTATCGCGATGCCGGCGGAATCGTCGTGCGAAGTCCCGATGGCTCCGATGTCCACATTGCCGCATCGTTACCGCGGAGTTTTTCGCTGCAACAAATGAATCAAGACTGGGTGCAGCTTACCGATCTGAATAGCAGCGCGCATTTCGCGATTCACACCGCAGCCGGCCGCGAAGGCTTCTATCAACTTCCCGAGTCAACCCGATGATTTGGCGAACGTTTCTGTTTTCGCTGTTGCTCCCCCTTTCCGCCTTTGCTCAACTGCAAGTGTTTGTACTGAACGGAACAACGCTGACCCCAGTGGGATCGCTCCTTTCGGTTGGTCCAGCGGCGCCTGGCGACACCATCCAAATACAATTTCGCGTTCAGAACACGGGCAGCCAAAGCGTGCCGCTGACGGTCTCGTTATCGAGCGACGGGGCCTTCATGATCCAGTGCATTCCCTCGCCCTATGTCCCGCCCCTCAAAGAATCGGCATTCTGCGTCGATTTCACTCCCGCGGCTGTGGGCTCGTACTCCGCTTCCCTGGAAGTAAATGGAATCGTCATCCTGCTCACCGGCAATGCCATAGCGGACGCCTTGTTAACGCTCTCCGGCAACACCACTCCGCTCACCTACGGCACCACCATCGACTTTGGGTCCGCCGCGGTTGGCGCAAGCCAGACCAAAACCTTTGCCCTGTCCAATCCAAACAATGCCGATGTTACCGTCAACTCCGTCACCGTCTCCGGACCCGGCTTTGGCGGCCCCACCGGCCGAGCCTTTCCCACTCAAATCGGTCCTGGCCAGTCGGTTACATTTCAAGTCTCCTTTAAGCCTCAATCGGGCACGCTATACCAAGGCGCCTTGACCGTGGACAATCGGGCGTTCACTCTTACGGGCCAAGGGCTTGACCCGCCTCTGCCTGGCGCGTCCATCGTCTTCGCCTCGAGCGTCGGTGCCAGCGCGCAACAGAACAGCATCACGATTGCACTTGCCGCTCCTTCCCAAGTAACCGGTAACGGAACGCTGACCATGGCATTCCAGCCCAGCGTCGCTGGGGTCACCGATGATGCGGCGATCCAGTTTCTATCCGGGCCTTTTCGTATTGCCACCGTGAACGTCGCCATCGGCGCTACCTCAGCCACCATCGGCGGCCATTCCAGCATGGCCTTCCAAACCGGGACCACGGCCGGAACCATCACCTTCACTCTGACGCTGGAAAATAATGAACCCCAGCAGACCTCATTAACGATCCCTCCCTCGCCGGTCATCCTGGATACCGCTAACGCCGTTGGGCTGCTCGGCTCGCTCAACGTCTCCTTCTCCGGGTTCGACAATACCTACTCGGCATCGCAACTGGCCTTCACTTTCTATGACGTGACCGGCAAGGCCCTTCCGCAGGGTGTGATCAATGCAGACGCCGGCAGCGCCTTCCAGCAATATTTCGCTACCACGCAAGCCGGTGGCTCGTTCGCGCTGCTCGCGACGTTTCCCGTAACAGGAAACAGCGCCGAGATCGGATTCGTAACCATTCAGATTACGAATTCCATCGGATCCACCACCACGCAACAAATCACTGTCGCACCGCCGCCTGCGCCTCCGATCCAATCTCAGATATAAATGGAAGCATGCTGCTGGCCAGCGTGGTTGAGACCTCGCGCCGCGTCACCGACACCGCCAAGCGACTGGAGAAGATCGACCTTCTAGCGCGCCTGATCCGCCAGCTCAGCCCGGAGGAAATCGAGATTGTCGTCCTGTTTCTCTCCGGTCAGACTCGCCAGGGACGCATCGGCATCGGCTACGCCGCGCTGCGTGACGCGCGCCATTCGCCCGCCGCCACTGCGTCGCTGGAAATTCTGGACGTCGATGCGATTTTGGAATCCATTACCAGGACCAGTGGAAGCGGCTCACAACGGCGGCGTCTCGAACTCCTGCAATCGATGTTTTCGCGCTCGACCGAGGCCGAGCAACAATTCCTCACCGGCCTGCTGATGGGCGAGCTGCGCCAGGGCGCGCTGGAAGGAATTATGGCGGAGGCCGTCGCTAAGGCGGCTGGGTTGGCCCCGGAACGGGTCCGCCGCGCCGCGATGATGGCCGGCGATATCGCGCGCGTGGCCCGGGCGGCGCTCGAACAGGGCGAAGCTGGGCTGGCCCAATATGATGTGCAATTGTTTCGTCCGATCCAGCCCATGCTCGCGCAGTCAGCCGATGACGTTCCCGAAGCGCTCGCAGGTATCGGGGAAGCCGCGCTCGAGTACAAAATGGACGGTGCACGCGTGCAGGTCCACAAATCGGGCGACGATGTCACGGTCTACTCGCGCGGCTTAAAGGACGTCACACTAGCGGTGCCGGAAGTGGTTGAAGTGACGCGCGCGCTTCCAGCCAAGGAGCTGATTCTGGATGGCGAAGTGATCAGCCTTCTGCCCGATGGCCGGCCACGGCCCTTCCAGATCACGATGCGCCGCTTCGGACGCAAACTGGATGTCGAGCGCATGCGGCAGGACCTGCCCATGACGCCCTTCTGGTTCGATCTGCTCTATCTCAACGGCGGCGCTCTTCTCGACGAACCCCAGGCCCGGCGCTTCGCCGCGCTCTCCGAGCTTTCACGCGAACATCTGATCCCCCACACCGTCACCAGCGACGCCCGAGCCGCGAACGAATTTCTTGAACAGGCGTTAGAGCACGGTCACGAAGGCATCATGGCCAAAGCGATCGACGCGAAATACGCCGCTGGAGCGCGCGGCCAAAGCTGGATCAAAGTAAAACGCGCCCGCACCCTGGACCTCGTCATCCTCGCCGCTGAGTGGGGGAACGGGAGGCGCAAAGGCTGGCTCAGCAATCTGCACCTCGGCGCGCGCGACGCCCAGAACGGCGGATTCGCCATGCTGGGGAAAACCTTCAAAGGCCTCACCGATGAGATGCTGGCCTGGCAAACGCAGGAACTCTTGCGCCTCGAAATCGGCCGCGATAGCTACACCGTGCATGTAGAGCCCAAACTGGTGGTCGAGATCGCCTTCAATGAAATCCAGATCAGCCCGCGCTACATAAGCGGTCTGGCGCTGCGTTTCGCCCGCGTGAAGCGTTACCGCACGGATAAAACGGCGGCCGAAGCCGATACCTTTGAGACCGTCCAGCGCCTGGCGGGGATCGTCAATGTCGAAAGCTAAGCCTGTCGCGCTGACCATCGCAGGGTCCGATCCGAGCGGTGGCGCGGGGGTGCAAGCCGACCTGAAAACATTTCATCAATTTGGTGTTTACGGCGAGGCGGTGATCACGCTGATCACCGTGCAGAACACCCGGGGGGTGGCGCGCGTGGAATGCCTGGCGCCGGACCTGGTGGCGGATCAGATTCGCGCCGTGATAACGGATATTCCGCCGGCCGCCGTGAAAACAGGAGCGCTGGGAAATCGGGCGATCATTCAAGCGGTGGCGGCGCTGGCCCGCGATTTTTCGTTCCCCCTGGTGGTCGATCCCGTAATGGTAAGCAAGCACGGAGCGCCGCTACTCGCGGCCGATGGGATCGAGGCGCTAAGAACATTTTTGCTGCCAAATGTTTTTTTGCTGACACCCAACTTGGAAGAAGCTTCGCTGCTGACTGGCGCCGAAGTTCACGATCTGGCCGGGATGCGTCAAGCCGCCCAAAAATTGGCCGCCATGGGACCGCAAGCCGTGCTGGTGAAAGGCGGCCATCTGGGAGGCGATCCCACCGACATCCTGTTTCATCGAGGCGAATGGACGGAATTCACTGCGCCGAGGATCGAAACCCGCAACACCCACGGGACTGGCTGCACGTTGTCGGCGGCCATCACGGCATCACTGGCGTCCGGCCACGACTTGCCGGAAGCAATTCGGCGAGCCAAGCGTTACGTTACTGAGGCCATTCGAAACAATCCAGGACTTGGATCCGGCTCAGGGCCGCTCAATCATCACGCTCTAATTTGAGTCGGCTCCAGGAGCATCTAATTTGAGTGACGCATCCGGGGCCGCAGGTTTGGGCTGCTCTGGAAGGATGAACGAAGTTTCGCCCGGCCGCAAAAGCTTGAGTTTCTTTCGAATCTCCAACTCCTGTTCGGACGGGTTGCTTTCCAACTTCTTGATGCGATCCCGCCGATAATCGTTCTCGCGCTGGAGATTAGCGTTCTCTTCTTCGAACTGGCGGATCTCGTTCCACTTCTCCCGGAGAGCCGGCAGACCTTGCGGGCCGCGCAGTTCCGCCAACCCGTAAGCGCCGATCAGCGCGAAGGCAATCAAAATGATCACGCGGCGTGCAGAATTATTCATACGATCCGGTATGAGTCCTTACATTTGTTTATAATCCTCTTTTGCGAAAAGATCCAGAGGAATAGCAAAAAAAAACATGACCGACAAGATTGTTGTGCTCAGCACCTGCGCTTCCGCCGAAGAGGCGCGAGCGCGTGGCGCGCGCGTCTGGTGGAGAAAAGGCTGGCGGCCTGCGTGAACGTCATCCCCGGGATTCGTAGCGTGTACCGATGGAAGGACGCCATCGAGGATGAAGAAGAAGTGCTTCTGGTGATCAAGACCAGCCGGGCGTTGCTTCCGGAACTAACGGACGAGATCGAGCGGCTGCACTCCTACGAGGTGCCGGAGATCATCGCTCTTCAGGTGGTGGACGGCTCGGAACGTTATTTCGCTTGGATGAATCGAGAGCTGGCGCACAAGCCCAGCCTGTAGTTATACGGCTCTTCGGACGCCCCGGCCGCCTTTACCTCGTGGGCCGAACGATCTTACGTGCCGCTTGGCGTGGGGCGCGGCGGAAGGAATCACGATGACCGGCGCGCTATGCTTGTCGCCGTTCTTTTCAACTGGAACATCCGCCGGGACGTGGCGGCGCAACAGCTTGGCGTCCAGCGTCCGCTCGATCTGCGAGATTTGGGAGCGCTCGGAGCGCGTGGCAAAAGTGGAAGCCGTGCCGGTGGCGCCGGCGCGACCGGTGCGGCCGACGCGATGAATGAAGTCCTCGGGAACCTGGGGAAGATCGTAATTCACCACGTGAGCGATGCCTTCCACGTGAATCCCGCGTGAAGCCACGTCGGTTGCGACCAGCACTCGATAGTCTCCGTCCTGGAAGCCGCGCAGCGCCTGGTTGCGCTGGCTTTGGCTGCGATTGCCGTGGATGGCGGTGGTCTTCAGACCTTCGCGCGCCAGCTTCTTAGCCAGCTTCTCGGCGCCGTGCTTGGTGCGGGCGAAAACCAGGAAGGAGCCTTGCTCCTGATCGAGCATGAGCTGCAGGAGGCCGAGTTTGCGGTCCTGCTCCACTTCATAGAGATGCAATTCGATCTTTTCGATTGGCTTGGACGTGTCACCCACGTCGATGCGCACCGCGTCGCGGACATGGGTTTGTACCAGGTGTTTGACCGAGCTTTGGATGGTGGCGGAAAAGAGCAGCGTCTGGCGATTGGACGGTGTGGCTGCGATGATCTTCTTCACCGTGGGCAGAAAGCCCATGTCCAGCATACGGTCGGCTTCATCCAGAACCAGGATGCGGACATTGCGCAGATCGACCAGATTGCGCCCCATAAAGTCCGACAGCCGCCCGGGTGTCGCGATCAGCACTTGGGAGCCGTTGCGAATGTTCCGCAATTGCGCATTCTCACTGAGGCCGCCAACCGCAATGGAAGCGCGAATGCCGGTGCCGGCCGCCATTTTGACGAAGGTGTCGTTGATCTGCATGGCGAGCTCACGCGTGGGGCTCAACACGATAGCACGGACGCCGGATGTCGCAGGTTGCTTGGGCAGATCGGTCAGTGTTTGGAGGATCGGCAGGACAAACGCGAGCGTTTTGCCGGTTCCGGTTTGCGCCGTGGCGACCAAATCGCGCCCGGCCAATGCGGGCTCAATTGCCAGCGCTTGGACGGGGGTGGGGTCGATAAAGCCATGCTTGGCGAGATTGCTCCGGAGGGGAGCAGAAAGGGGTAATTCAGAGAAACTTTTCATGTTTAGTTTTTGCGGAGGAGAATCGACGAGCCGACTACCGACAAAGGGAGAAGGGGTTGCGGATCAACTTCCAGTAGTTCTCATTGTAGCGCATTGGGGTTGCAACTGTGGCGCACGCACTCTTGCGTGCCGCGTTCACACTCGTGTGAACGGTTTCGGGAGACCCGCAAAAGGTGTTGGCACGAGTGCCAACACGGCACGCAAGAGTGCGTGCGCCACAGTTGCCTTACTCTAAAAGAAGTAATGCTTCCCATTCTTCAAGCGAAGGCAGTTGGAGTACGCGATCCGGTCTGCGGCATGACGGTAGATCCGCAACGGGCGGCAGGCACTGTGGTGCATCAAGGGCAGACCTATTATTTCTGTTCGGCCGGCTGCGCGGCTAAGTTCCAGTCGGGTCCGGAAAAGTATCTCGACCGGAGGCCGACACCTCCAGTGGCAGCGGGTGTGGAATACACCTGCCCCATGCATCCCGAAGTCCGGCAAATCGGACCTGGCGCGTGCCCCAAATGTGGCATGGCGCTGGAGCCGGTCAGCTTCACTCGGGCGTCCGTGGAAGAAGCGAATCCCGAATACACGGACATGCTGCGCCGGTTCTGGCTGAGCGTTCCGGCGTCGGCAGTGTTGCTTGCGATTATGTTCGTCGGCGCGCACTGGCCGTGGCTCGAATTGGCGCTAGCCAGCCCGGTAGTGCTGTGGGCGGGATGGCCGATCTTCGAGCGCGCCTGGGCGTCTATTGCGAATCGCAGCCTGAACATGTTCACGCTGATCGGCGCGGGCGCTGGCGCGGCATATTTGTACAGCTTGATCGCGACGGTTGCACCCGGGATTTTCCCGGAGTCATTGCGACCGGGCGGCGAACTTGCGTTGTACTTTGAACCCGCGGCGGTGATTGTCTGTCTGGTATTGCTCGGCCAGGTGCTCGAATTGCGCGCGCGAAGCCAGACCAGCAGCGCCATCCGGGCCCTGCTCAAACTAGCGCCCGAATTTGCACGACGTCTCGCGGCGGACGGAACTGAAGAGGAACTGCCGCTCGACCAGGTGCATCCCGGCGATCTGTTGCGGGTGCGGCCGGGCGAGCGTGTTCCCGTGGATGGCGTAGTGACGGACGGATCGAGCTTCGTCGATGAATCGATGATCACTGGCGAACCCGTGCCGGTGGAAAAGGCGCCGGGCGCACGGGTCACCGGAGGCACCGTGAACGGCACCGGCGCATTCGTTCTGAAAGCCGAGCGCGTGGGTGCGGACACGCTGCTCGCGCGCATCGTCAAAATGGTGAGCGAAGCGCAGCGCTCGCGGGCTCCCATTCAGCGCTTGGCCGATCGAGTTTCGGCGGTCTTCGTGCCTGTGGTGATGGGCGTCGCGGCAGTGACGTTCGTCATTTGGGCTCTGGTCGGACCACAACCCAGAGTGGCGTACGCGCTGGTGAACGCGGTGGCCGTCCTGATCATCGCGTGCCCTTGCGCGTTGGGACTGGCCACGCCGATGTCGATCATGGTGGGAACCGGGCGCGGCGCAACAGCGGGCGTGCTCATCCGCAATGCCGAGGCGCTGGAAGGCCTGGAGAAAGTGGACACGCTGGTGGTGGACAAGACCGGAACGTTGACGGAAGGAAAGCCGAAGCTGGTGCGCTGGGGCGATCTTGAAGTCTTGCGTCTGGCGGCCAGCGTGGAAGCGCTGAGCGAGCATCCGCTGGCCGCGGCGATTGTCGCCGGTGCGCGGGAACAGCAGCTTGTTCTTTCCAAGGCCGAGCAGTTTGGATCCATCCCTGGGCAAGGCGTCACAGCGATTGTCGACGGCCATCCTGTGTCGGTTGGCAAACCGGCGACGCCTGTGGACGAACCAAATGACGCCGGCCAGACGATCGTGCACGTGGCCATCGATGGCCAGCCCGCGGGGACGCTCGGCCTGGCCGATCCCGTAAAGCCTTCGGCGCGGGAAGCCATCGAAAGTTTGCAGCGCGCCGGTCTGCGTATCGTAATGCTGACGGGCGATAATCGCTCGGCCGCCGAAGCGGTGGCGCGTACGCTGGGCATCGACGAAGTCGAAGCGGGTGTGCTGCCCGATGAAAAAGCGGGCGCGGTGGCGAAGCTCCAGGTGCAAGGCCGCATCGTCGCGATGGCTGGCGATGGCGTCAATGACGCACCGGCTTTGGCGCGGGCCGATGTGGGAATCGCGATGGGTTCGGGAACCGACGTTGCGATCGAGAGCGCTGCCATTACACTGGTGAAAGGAGATTTGCGGGGGATCGTTCGCGCCCGCGTGCTTAGCAAAGCCACCATGCGCAATATCAGGCAGAATTTGTTTTTTGCTTTCGTCTACAACGTGATCGGCGTTCCCTTGGCCGCCGGCGTCCTGTATCCTTTTTTCGGGCTGCTGCTTAGTCCCATCATCGCCAGCGTCGCGATGACGTTTAGCTCCGTTTCGGTGATCGCAAACGCGCTACGGCTGAGAAAGCTAGCGCTGTGATCGATCTACATAGTCATACCAACGAATCAGACGGAACATTCACTCCTTCGGAGTTGGTCGATCTAGCGACCGAGCGCGGGCTGGAAGCGCTCGCCATTTCCGATCACGATACTTTCGCGGGTTTCGATCAAGCCCTGCCGCTCGCGCGATCCCGCGGCCTGGATCTGGTTTGCGGAATCGAGTTGAGCACGCGCGTGCCCGGAACGAAAGCCTGGTCTGTCCATCTGCTGGCATATTTTCTTCACCAACCCCCGCCCGCGGAGTTTCGCGAGTGGCTGGATGAGCTGATCGAGGGACGCCGGGACCGCAACCGGCGTTTGATTACCAGCCTGCGCGATCGGGACGTCGACATTGAGTTAGGTGAAGTAGAAAAATTGGGAAGAACCTTGACCGGCCGTCCACATTTCGCGCGCGTGTTGATCCAAAAGGGCTACGTGAACAGCTTCGACGAAGCGTTCAAGCGTTACCTCGGTGAAACGGCACCCAGTTATGTGGAGCGCTTCGCACCTTATGTTGTCGATGCCGTCCAGCGCGTCATCGATGCTGGAGGGTTACCGGTTCTGGCGCATCCCATTCGCCTGGGCTTCCGGGATCCTGAAGCCGAAGAGAAATTCATTGGCGAGTTGCGCGATGGGGGACTGCGCGGTATCGAGGTGTTTCATTCCGATCATCGTCCAGCGGATATGGAACGCTATGCCGGCATTGCTCACAAGTACAATCTTGCAGTGTCGGGCGGCTCTGACTTTCATGGCGACGTGAAGCCGCAGATATCGCTCGGAACAGGTCATAACGGGAATCTGAACATTCCCAAGTCCGTGCTGGAAGGCCTGCGGGCGGCAACCTGATGAGTTTCGACGCGGTCGTAGTTGGCGCGGGTGTTTTCGGCGCCTGGACGGCGTTACATTTGCGCCGATCGGGCCGGCGCGTCCTGCTCGTGGATATGTTTGGCCCGGGCAATAGTCGATCCAGTTCCGGCGGAGAGTCGCGCATCATTCGCATGAACTATGGCGCCGATGAGGTCTACACGCGCTGGGCCATGCGGTCGCTGCGGGATGTGGATCGAGCTGTTCGCGCAAACCGGGCGGCCCGAACTTTTCCAAAAGACGGGCGTGCTGTTCACGCCCCGGCCGGGCGATCCTCGTGCCGGCATCACACAAGCGGTGTTTGAGAAGTGCGGCGTGGCGTTTCATCGACTAACTCCCGCGGATCTGGCGAGATTATTCCCGCAATTTCGCTTTCGCGAAGAACGCGCGGGCCTGTTCGAGCCTGAATCCGGCGCGTTGCTGGCGCGGCGAGCGGTGCAGGCGGTGGTCGCCCAAGCGGTTCGTGAAGGAGTGGAGTATAAAGAGGAGACGATGGCCGGCTACCATGGCGTTGGCGCCATCGTCTACGCCTGTGGGCCATGGCTGCCGAAGATCTTTCCCGGAGATTTTAGGTGGGCGCATTCGCGTCACGCGCCAGGAGGTGTTTTTCTTTGGAACTCCGGCCGGCGATAGCAGCTTTGCTCCGCCGCGCATGCCGGTGTGGGCCGACATCACCGATGAGCACAGCGCTTACACTATTCCGGAGATTGAGAACCGCGGTTTTAAACTCGCGTTCGACCGGCACGGGCCGGAGTTCGATCCGGATACTGGCGATAGGGTGGTTCTCGGCGCTCGACGCCGCGCGGGCATTTTAGCGGAACGTTTTCCGGGTCTGGCGGGCGCGCCCCTGGTGGAATCGCGAGTGTGCCAATACGAAAACACGTCGACCGGCGATTTCCTGATCGACCGGCATCCGGGCTTCGAGAACGTATGGCTGGTGGGGGGCGGTTCGGGCCACGGATTCAAGCACGGTCCGGCGGTGGGTGAGCACGTCCACGCGCTGATCGAGGGAAAAGCGGCCGTGGAGCCGCGATTTTCTTTGGCAGCCAAGGCTCTGGAAACGCGCCGGTCTGTATTCTAAGCGCACTGTTTAGGGACGTGCCGCGCTTAAAGCCATTGCGCTATCATGAGTCTTAGTTGCCACCCGTTTCGCGGTGGGAGGGATTACCATTCACGAAAACGAGTCAAAATCCGGCCAAAGGACGCCTATGGAAAAGCTGGCGCAAAACATCCAGGAAGCTTTTCTAAATAATGCGCGGAAGGATAAGACCTTCCTGACCATCTATTTGATGAGCGGCGTCAAGCTTTCCGGCCGCATCAAGAGTTTCGATAAGTATTCGGTGGTGCTGGAGACCAACAATCAGGAGCAGCTTATTTTCAAGCACGCCATCTCCACGGTGGTGGTCTCGAAGCCGTTCCATGCATCGGCGGGCGGCACATTCGTCGCGGCGCCTCCGGAGCATCTGCGGCAACCGCCACGGCCTCACCCCGCGCCCGCGGAACCCGTCGAGGACTAATAGCCGGCTTGGCAGTAACCAGCGAAGAGCGCGCGATTCTGGTCGGGCTGGATTTGAAATCCCGCACGCAGACCGCAGCGCCGATCCCGACTCCCACGGCGCTCGAAGAATCGCTCGAAGAGATGAAAGCGCTTGCCGATACAGCCGGCGCGCACGTGGAAGAAACCATCGTGCAATCGCGGCAAGCGCCCGATTCCGCCACGCTCATCGGCTCCGGCAAACTGGATGAACTGCGCCGCCTGGTCGAACTTCCACGAAGCCGACATGGTGTTGTTCGATGCGGAACTGACGCCCACGCAGCTTCGCAATCTGGAGCGCGCGCTCAATTGCAAGATTCTGGATCGCACGCAGTTGATCCTGGACATTTTCGCTCGCCGCGCCCGGACGCGCGAAGGGCAACTGCAAGTGGAACTGGCGCAGTTGAATTATTTGCTGCCGCGCCTGGCCGGGCAGGGGCACGGAGATGTCGCGGTTGGGCGGCGGCATCGGCACGCGCGGTCCTGGTGAAACGCAGTTGGAAACGGATCGCCGGGGCATCTATCGCCGCATCAAGAAGCTCAACGATCAGCTCGAAAGCGTGCGCGGCGGCCGAGGCACGCAGCGCCGCCAGCGGCAATCCGTTCCGCTGGCCACCATCGCGCTGGTGGGATACACAAATGCCGGAAAATCCACGCTATTTAACCGGCTCACGGGCGCTGGGGTGATGGCGGACGCGCGCATGTTCGCCACGCTCGATCCGACGGTTCGTCAATTGACGTTGCCATCGCATCGCAAGGTGCTGGCGAGCGATACGGTCGGATTCATCCGCAATCTCCCCACGACGCTGGTGAAGGCGTTCCGCGCCACGCTCGAAGAGGTCACCGAAGCCGCTTTGCTCTTGCACGTGGTGGATGCGTCGTCGCCCAGCGCGCCTCAGCAAACCGCGCATGTCTTCGAGGTGCTGGCCGACATCGGCGCCGATCAGACGCGGCAGATTCTGGTGCTCAATAAAATGGATCAGATGGAGAAGGCGGTGACCGGCAGCGATACCGAGAGCCTGGCCCAGCGGATTCTGGGCGAAGTGAAAGCCAGCGCTCGCACCGAAGCGATTCCGGTGTCGGCGCGCAGCGGCGCCGGTTTTAACGAATTGCTCCAAGCCATCGACAACGCCTTGCCGTTGGACCCTGCTGTCGCGCCAGCGGTTCCGCATCCCGGCCGGCGAAGGATCGCTCATCCACTTGCTCCATGAGCACGCCAAGGTCCTCTCCAGCCAGTTATCAGGGCGAGGTCCTGGAAGTGGAGGCAGAGGTTCCCTGAGTCCGTGAAACGGCCGCCTTTCGGGTTACCTTGCCGAATGATATTCTGACATCAGGAATCCAGATCCAAAAAGACGCGGCCTCGACATGAATCTGCCCAATGCGCTGACTATTCTCCGCATCTTTTTTGTGCCCTTTCTGGTCGCGGTGATGGTGGAGCAGGATCTGCGCATCGAATGGCGCGGCGCGGTCCTGGTGACCAACGCGATCCTGGCGCTATCCATCTTCCTGATTGCCGCCGCAACCGATCTTCTGGACGGATATCTGGCGCGCCGCTGGAAGCAAATCACCACGGTTGGAACGCTGCTGGATCCGATCGCCGACAAATTGTTGATCTCGGCTGCGCTGGTTTCACTAGTCCAGATCCGGCGAGTGCCCGCCTGGATGGTGGTGCTTGATCATCGGCCGTGAGTTTGCCGTCTCCGGGCTGCGCAGTATCGCCGCCGCGGAAGGCTACACCATACAAGCCAGCGACCTGGGCAAGACCAAGATGATCACTCAGGTGATTGCCATTTCCATGGTGCTGTTGAGCATTCGCTGGCAGGCGCTGAACGGCTTCGCCATGCTCTGGATGTGGGGCGTGGTGGTTTTCGGCCTCGCCTCCGCGATTCAATACTTCAGCCAAATTTTGGGGCAAGGTGGACAGTTCCATCAAGCATCGCCGGCGCCAGCAGCTCTTGCGAATCGAGCGTCAACGCAAGCGGATGATGCGGTCTCAGCAGCAGGCCGAGAAGATCGGCCAAGCGAAATAACTTGGATCAGTCGCTCTCTTTAGGCGGAGAGACAATCTGGAAATTGTCGGGCGTGAACAGTACGATCAATACCTGACCGCGCGCTCCTAGCGGCCCGAGCAGTTTTCCGTTTAATCGAACATCAATACCGGCGGCATTTCCCACCCGCAGTTTCGCGAACTGTTTGCCGCCCACGCTCTTGGTCTCATTGGCCTGAAGCACACCGGAAAACACCGGCTTGCCATCGGATGACACCGATAGCCAAGTGGCTTCATGCGCCATCAGATCCACCATTACCTTGTAGTCGGATGCTACTGCGGCATCCGTATTGACCGGCTTGACGCCGGACGCAACGGAAACGGGCACGCTGGCGGGCTGCGCGGGTTTCTGCGGCGCAGCGCTACTGGCAACAGTCTTCGTGTCAACACTCTTCGTGTCAACAATCTTCGGAGAGGGCTGATCGACCTTGGCCTGCGCGACAGTCTTAGGCTGCTTCACAGGCGGGTTTTACAAAACCGCGCACATAGTCGATCATCCCTTTGACGCTGATGGATGATCGTCCCCCGTGCCACCACCCATATACTCCCGAGCAGCCGACTACCACCAGCACCAAGCTGGCTATCGACTTGTAGGAACGTCGTCTGTGAAAGCGGTGCACGGATGTACATCGGCGGAACATTTCGTGCGACGACGCTTTCGAAACCTGGCAATGGCAGAGGTGCGTCTGCGCTTAACACGCGATCGATTTCGGCATCGATCTCTTGCGTGTCCAGCGACAAAGACTGGCGTACTGTTCGACAAAGCTTTTATAGAAGAAGCCACTCGGCAGTATCTTGCGATCATCGGACTCGATCGCTTCCAAGATATTTGGCGCTGATTTTCGTCTGCGCAGCAACCTTACACAGGTCGAGCCCCTGTTCCAGGCGCGCACGTTTCAGTGTTTTACCGACAGAAAGCATACAAGTTGCCTGCTAGCTTACGGTTATAATACTACAGTCTGGTGGGACAGATACCGCTTAGGGGCTATTTCGGTGGTCGTGGTGACCTGGAATCGCCGCGATCTTTTGAGATCGTGCTTGCAATCACTTACAAGACAGAATTTGAACCAGCCGTTTGAAGTGGTGGTTGTGGATAACGGATCGGACGACGGCTCGCCCGAAATGGTACTGAAGGAATACGGAAAAAGTACCCGATTTCCGCCCTAAGTTCAGAGTCCAACTGATTCGAAATCCGCGAGAACCGCGGCTTCTGCGCCGCCAACAATCAAGGCTTCGCGGCGTCCGATACGGAGTTCATCGCGCTGCTCAATAACGACGCTGAAGCGGAGCCGGATTGGCTCGAAAAGTTGGCGACCGCATTCGACCGGACGGCCGACGTCGGGATGGCCGCTTCGAAAATTTTGGTGCACGAGGATCCGCGGCGGATCGATAAGGCTGGCCATTTGATTTATCCCGACGGCCAGAATCGCGGGCGCGGCAGCGGCGAGTTGGATGAGGGTCAATACGATCGCGTCGAAGAAATTCTGTGGCCCGACGGATGTGCGGCCATGTATCGGCGCGCGATGCTGGATGAAATCGGAGGGTTCGACGAGGATTTTTTCGCGTATGCCGATGACGCGGAGTTGGGACTTGCGGGCCAGGATCGCTGGATGGAAGTGCCTGTATATTCCCGGAAGCAGTGGTGCGTCATCATCGCGGCGCGACATTGGGCGTGCGATCTTCGCGGCGTCTGGAGCTGATCGAACGCAATCGCGTGTTGCTGGCGGCGAAGTTGTTTCCGTGGAGCTTGCTGTGGATGAATGGCGTCTACTATGCGATGCGGCTGGGCGGCGGGCGTTTGGGCTGCAATCGCGGCCAGGGCGAAGTGGGCAAGTATCAGGGAATTCGCGGGAAAGCTGCGCGCCGCGCTCGCTGTGTTCAAGGGCGGTTGGCAGGCGCTGCCGCTGCTGCCGCGCATGCTGGCCAAGCGCCGCGATGTGGAACGCATCCGAAAGCTGTCGCCGCACGAAGTTCGAAAGCTCATTCTGGACCATCGGATTTCTCTCAAGCAACTCATGCGCCAGGCTGTTTAGAAAATGCAACCTATATATGTCATCACCACCGGCGGGACCATCGAGAAGGTTTACTCCGAGCAGACCGGCAACGTGCAGAATCTTGACAGCAAGATCGACCGCTATTTCCGCATGCTGCGTCTGCCGGATGCCGAGATCGCGGTGACGCATTTGATGAACAAGGACAGCCTGGAGATGACGGACGCCGATCGCGAAAGAGTGCTTGCGACGGTGCGCAAAAGCTGGAGGCGGACGCCGCGCCGGTGGTCATCACGCACGGCACGGACACGATGGTTGAAACCGGGCTGCTGCTCGAAAGAAATTTGTCCGAGCTCCGTTATCCCATTGTGCTGACGGGTGCAATGACGCCTCTGGGGTTCGAGGGCAGCGACGGATTGCAGAACCTGACCGAGAGCCTGTTCGCGGCACGCGTGCTGCCGCCCGGCGTGTACGTGGTGATGCACAATCAAGTTTTCCCGGTAGAGCGCGTGCGCAAGGATCGCGAATTAGCGAGATTTGTGTGGAAATAGTGGCGTACGGTTACGCCAAACTTGTGATCGGATCAAGCCCAATCTGCGCTCCCGGTGCTCGATTTCTGCCAGCCCGTAGCGTTCCAGCATCTCACGATAAGGTGGGAGGTTCCGAACACGCAGTCCAGTTGCGAGTGCAAAAAAGCGGTACATAGCCCACAGCCAGAGACGAGCATGCAGTCGTCGAATCGCCGCGGTGGGCTCTTGAAATTCGCTTACCAGCCAAACGGCGCCTGGCGAGAGCGCGGCGCTGACCTTGCCGATCACTGCTTCGGCGTCGCGGCTGTCGAGAACGTCGAAGAAGAAATGAGTCACAACAAGGTCGAATTGTCCATCGGGCAAAACGCAGGTCACTGCGTCGGCCTGATAGAACTTGACCCGGAGGTGATCGGCGTCTGGCAATCTTCGCCGTGCCAGATCGATCATTCGGGCGCTCGTTTCCAGGACCGTGATACTGGCTTGCCGGTTATATTGGAGCAATCGCGCCAGGAATCGTCCATCGCCTTCGCCCAAAATCAGCACGCTCCGAGCCTCCCTGGCGTGCGAAAGGAAATCGAAGCGGGCGTTCTCCAGAGCCAGTCCGAAAGCTGCATATTCCAGCCACCGGTAACTGTGTGCGATTGGGTCGGCATTCATTTCAACATCAGAAACAGAATCGGGCTCAGCAATACGCCATCCACCAGCGCCCGCCGCGCCTCGAGCGAAATTCGGCCCCCGAACCAGAACAGCAACGTGCAGGCTCCGGCGCTCAATGCAATCGAGGCGTACCAGCTGTTGCGTCCCGCGAGTGTGCAGACGATCACCACCGCAGGTACCCAAAACAAATAGGTTTGCGCCAGCCAGCGCGTGCAGGGATGCGGGGCAGCCGCCCGGAGCTCGCGCCACTCCCACGCCTCAATCGCGATGATGTTCGCCAGGCACAGGATAAAAAATGCCAAGGCGGCCCAGGCGACGCTAGGGCAGGGAAGCGCGGCCCAAGCCGTTAGAAAAGTTCCTGCCGTGAATAGAATCGCGGCTGTCACTTCTTTCGGAATCCTAAGGGAGTGGCCCGAAATGTGGAAGGTAGCCAAATAGACCAGGACCCCGGCGAGTGGAATCAATCCGTCGCGCAGAACTGCGGGGCGTAACCAAAGGACCGCGATCCATGAGTCCAGCGCAAGCACGACAGCCAGCAGCGCCGCCATGAGCCTAAAATGCCGCCGATAGTAGCGATGACGGGCAGGTTCGTGGAGAGCCTCTGGTTTTCGCGCGTCCAGCAGGCGATCAAACAAATAGATGGCCCAAACGGTGAGGCCCAGCACGAGCCTTCCGGACGGCCGCAGCGGAAGCGAAAAGCGGTATGCGAGGAAGCCTTGCCAGAGCACGGCTACCAGAGGCGCATCCAGGCTCAGGACGTTGGGCCAGAGCCAAAGCGGAACGGAATGTTCCGCTGATTGCACGGGCATTCAATTCCACGGTACGAGGTTCGGTGCAGGCAGGGCAAGTCTCCGGGGTTCGCGCCGGGATAGACTAAAACATGAAGATCAGCTTACAAATTGTTGGAATTCTTCTCGTTGTCTTGGGGTGTATCTGGTTTCTGCAAGGAGTTAACGTCTTACCCGGAAGCTTCATGACCGGTCAGGTTCGATGGGCCGTGTACGGCGGGATTGCGGTCGTGGTGGGAATCGGTCTCTTGTTCGCTGCGAGAAGGCGGACGTAAAAAGGGACCTGCTCTTATAAAACCAAGTCCCACTCCGCTCGTGAGGATTTTTAACTACTTCGCCATCTTCCAGCGCTTGAGCCCGATGCCGATCAAGCCAAGGCCAACAATCACGGCCATAGAAGGCTCCGGGGTCGGGACATCGATGCTCCCGATGCCTGCATCCACGCCGACGGCATTGTTCGCCTGATAGGTGAAAGTTCCACCAACGTTCACGTTGCTTATGGTGGATACAGCGGTAAACCCGCTCAGATCCAGAGGACCCGCTAATGTAGTTGGCGGTCCGGTGTAAATGAAGGTCAGATCGTCGAAAGTTGGCTCAGGAGGGCTCTGAGTCGAATTCGTCATGCCGGGACCGGAAGCGGCAAACTGAGTTGTCCAATCCGCAGGCGCGGAAATGGAACCGGGGACGTAGCCGGCGAAATCGTAAATGGTGAAAAACGAGGCTTCGGGTCCAGAAACTAACTGCTCCAGGCTATCCACGCTAATCTGATAAGTCCACAGGTAGTTCGATCCATCCACTGTCGGCGATCCGTCTAGAGCGGCAGTGATAGCGGCGCTAGCCAGTCCGGCTGATGCAAGACCGACCAAAACGATCAACAGAACTTTCGTCATTTTTTTCGTCTCTCTCCCTGTGATCCCTTAGATGCAAGTTTACTCAATAGCGCGACCGGAGTATACATTTTTCTAAAAGAAATTAGCAGTGTTCACCAGACGACGTTTTTGAAATGGACGCAATGACGATATCGCGGTCAACATTGAATTTTACGCTTCACTTCACACTTTGATGACTAAGCGAAACGGAGACTTGGATTTCAGAGAGAAGCATTTCGAGAACGACTGACGTATCGAAACTTTTTGGGAATTTTGGTCGGGCCGCCGGGATTTGAACGCGGGACCTCCAGCACCCAGCGAGCGGGCAGTGCGGGATCTTTCCTGGAGCCCGTTTACAGCGACCGTGTTCATCGAAATATATCGGGTGAAGTGCCCGGACTGCGGGGTGAAGCGCGAGAAGGTGCCCTTGTTGCCGAGCAAGGTGAGGACGACGTAGGACGTGTGAAATGGCTTCGGCCAGACAGGTGGCACGCCAGCTCGGGTTGCCCGCCAGCACCGTGAGGGCGATTGACCTGAGGTACTTGGAGCGGGGAAAGAAACAGAAGTTTCTCAGCGTGGTGTGCAACCTGGAGACTGGCGAACCCTTGTGGTTCGGGCAAGAACGGAAGCAGGAGACCTTGGATGGATTCTTTCAGACCGAGCTCAGCGCCCAGCAGCGTCGTGGGATTCAGGCGGCGTGCTTGGATATGTGGAAAGCCCTATCGGTTCTGGGCTCCTCGCTGCCAGATCATCTATGACAAGTTCCACATCATGCAGCACGCCAACCAAGCGGTGGATGAAGTACGGAGGTCGGAGTTCTTTCGGAAGGGTGGACGGATGAGGAATGTGGTGGAAGGCAAGCGTTGGTTATTGCTGAGCCGATGGGTCAACCTGGAGACCGGCAAAAAGCAGCAGTTGAATCGGTGTTCGCACTCAACCGGCGGGTCCTGAAGGCGTATCTGCTCAAGGAAAGCTTGGACCGTCTGTGGACCTATCGCTACGAAGGCGCCATGATGCGGTATCTGCACAACTGGATGGATCAGCTGCGATGGCAAAGGTTGAAACCGTTTGAAAAACTGGCCCAGATGTTGGTGGATCACCTGAAAGGGATTCTGAACTACTGCCGAACCAAAGTGCCGATGGGAGTTGTGGAATCGGTGAACGATAACATCAAGAGCCTGCTACGGCGCGGCCGGGGCTAATCTCCATTACCTCCTGCTGAAGGCGCAACGGATGGCGGCGACGAAGACCGAATTTGTCGTCTTCAGGAAAGCGGCTTAAAATGCGGCCTTCCACAGATTCTCGCGCAGAGCCTTCTCTCTTTCCGGTCCCGATTGGTCGCGTGGCTTGCCTGTTGCTCCATGGTCTGAAGTATTTGCTTGCTGGACACAAAAACTGCCGGGCAGGATGGTATCCCCGCCCGGCAAAACAGATACATAACGCGTACGATCTCAAGAACCAATATCTTTATAAGGGGGTGACGCCTGAGATAGGCTCCACCGGAACCGGGCACTGGCCAAACCCGCTGCCATACATCTGGATGAAGTGGCAGGTGTTCACGAGAGTGGTCTCTTCGGAAGAGCAGAGTGGCGCTTGTGCAAAGTCCGTCGTTGACACAGCTGTGGTTCCTATCCCGAAGGGCCCCGTGGAATCGGCCCGAGTGATCCACGCCCGGAGGTCAGGGGTTGTGGTAATCGCAGGCGATCCTGCCGGGCAAGCGACCGCTCCTGTGCCGGGGGAGGACGAGATGATTTTGACCACCCCGTTGACCAGGCCGTTGTTGTTCAGCAGGTTAGTGACCAACCCACTGAGCTGACCTTGCACGATCTCATCCGGGGTCAAAAGGACGGAGCAGCAGGCTTCAAGTTCTTCACTCGGGTTCAGCACGTAGATATTCGCGCAGATGTTTGCGGGGGCATTTACGCCTGGGTCGAGAATGGTGAGGCTGGCGTCTTGGGCCCCGGTTCCCAGGTTGTAGAAGTAGGTTGCCTGATAGACGTCTGATTCGCAGCTTGCTGAGGGAATTGCGATGGGGCCAATACCCCCGTCGAGTGTGCCATTGTCTTTTTCCGCTTGGTAGGTGAAAGTTCCGCCGGTGTTTGTATTACCGAAAGTAGATAGAGCGCTGAATCCGGACAGGTCTAGAGGGCCTTTATCAGGACTCGTCGCACCGGTATAGACGAAAGTCAGGTTATATTTCGTGGCGCTGTCGGGCGGGATTTGGGTCGAAGGCGTCAATCCAACAAGCGCAACCTGAGCTTTCCAGCCCGGAGGGGCCTTCACGGAACCAGGCACGTAGCCGACGAAATCGTAAATAGTGAAGAATGAGCCGCATGCTACGGCTGAGGAGCAGGGCGTACTGGACGCTTTGACCAACTGCTCCAGGGAGTCCACACTAATCTGATAAGTCCACTTGAAGTCTGCCCCACTCACCGTCGGCGATCCATCCAAAGCGGGAGTGATGGCCGCGCTGGCGAAACCAGCAAATGCAAGACTGCCCAAAACAACCTTAAACAGGTTCTTCATACGTTTCTCCTCGGTTTGTGGGCGGCACGCTTGCCGGCCAAATTCTTTTTTGGACCAGCAGGGCTAGGCTCAATTAGCCCGCGCAACGACTCACTTGACTTTAGAGCTTACCAGTATTTTCTTGAAACAGTACCGAAAATCTGAGTTACTTAGAGGCAAATTGTACCATCGGTACCGGGCTTCGGAGCGCAGCAGTTTCGGCCCTATGGCGCACCCTGAGGAGCGATAGCATTGAGTCTATTTCTGCGTGCGATGGACTCAGGTACTTAGTGTTAAACGTGGCCACCCCTCAGGGCGTCTCCGACCCGATGTTCCCAGGGTGCACGACTTCCGCTGTGCGAGAACCGACTGCTGGCGCTGGACTCGAACCCAGCGACCACCTGCTTAGAACTACAAAAGGGCTGTTACAGGCGTTTTTAGGTAGACTCGACTACTTGCCAATACTACTGTCTTCTGGCCAGGGTCACCACAAGGTCCGATAGTGCTATCCGGCGCCTTCTCGCGGCATGTCCTTGAGCAGTTGCAGCGTAACGTCGCCACGTTGGTTTCGCGGCATCTGGGTCGGAGTTATCCTTGTCGTCTGGCATGAGGCGGCCGCCCGGAAGCGACTCTGAAATCGGCGGCGGCCCAAACAAATCCGCAATCAGGCCTCGGACCATTTCATCTGAAAATCCAAGAAAGGGCACGATGGCTTCGAGCAGTTAAGCGCTGTTCCCGCGGAATTTTCGCCTTGTTAAGAATCTGCACGAGCTGATGGACTAGCTGAATACCATTCTCGCGTTGCTCACGAGAGCTCCGAAGGCGGCGCTGATGACTTCCCGACTGTGCACGCTCTTCCGCTTTTCGGCACTTGTCGCACATCCGCTGGGCCACGATCAGTCCCATCTGGTGACAACTAACCCACGGTCGCCGCTCTTTTGGTTGGATAGATGGACGCGCGTCCGTTCATCCATGTGTTTTTTCATTGTGACAATCATCGTAACCGACTTTAATGCAAACTTCATTAACGTCTAGATATCACGCGGAACTTTGCGCGCTCGGCAGATCCGCTCGACGCCGGCGCCGGGCAGCTCGCGGTAACAACGAGCTCTGACGCAATCTCGCGAACGGCTCGCCAGGTGCACGGCTCGTTGAGTAAGTGAGCGGTTTCTATTAGCAAGCGGGCTAGGCCCAGTCCTTGATAAAAGCCGCGGTCGGCCTATCTGACAAAAATCCAAACCATGACTACGGCTAACAACGTTGCCCATCTGGCGGCGTTACCCGCAACGACATCGAGTTGTACGTCGGCGAAAAGTACACGCACGAACGTGCCCACGAAGATTCAGAAATCCTGGGCGAGGAGGAAGCCCTCGTCGGGGTATCCCCACCCCGGTGCCGGAGAAGCCCGGCCGCGCGATCAAAGTCCCGGAGGAAAGTTAGTTGTCAAAATTCAGAAGGGAAAATCCCAATGAAACGCAAGACCAAACCAGGGTGTGGGCACTGCGCCCACTCCTAAGACCAAAAAAGCCACCGACCGTGATGGCCTCCACAAGCGACGTTGCATCTTGTATTTTTCGCTCGCCGTCAATGGCCCGCGAGAGTTTTACTCCACGCACACCAGCGACTATCAACTCGCGCGCGCAATCCGCTCCCAAAAGGAAGAACAATGGAAGCAGAATAAGCTGCCCAACGAATTCTCCGCGTGGCCATTCGATAAACTGCTTGAGCGCGTGGTCGAGCAGCGGAAGCTACACGTCAGCTCCGGCACGACGGTTTCCGCTTTCACGATTTGCGCCACCACTCGCTCACAAGGCTGGCCGAGAGCGGCGACAGCGATGCAACCGTCATGAGCCTAGCCGGACATTTGAGCAGAGGCATGCTCGAACATTACAGCCATTTTAGGAATGCTGATACGCCTCGTAAACTGCCAATCCTATGGTCGGGCCGCCGGGATTCGAACCCGGGACCTCCTGCACCCCAAGCAGGCGCGCTAGCCAGGCTGCGCCACGGCCCGAACGCTTCATTCTACCGCACTCTGCCCGTCGCGCCCCTGCTTTGTCTGCTATACCTAAGTGCTGATGCTAATCCTTGCCGCCAGCCTGGCGATCTTTGTGTACGGCATGACTGCCGCGATGCTTGGCACCATCCTGCCCGACCTCTCCGCCCGTTTTCGTTTAACTCCGAAACAAGATGGCACCATCGCGTTTTGCCAGGCGTTGGGCCTGATTCTGGCCTCCATCGGCGTGGGTCCGCTGATCGATTACGAAGGCAAGAAAGTCGGATTGGTTCTGGGCTTGACCCTCAGCGCGCTCGCGGTGGCGCTTCTGCCGCGATCCAGCGGTTTTCGCAGCATCGCTGCGCGTATGTTTTTGCTCGGCACCGGCGGCGGAATAATTGTTACTGCGGCCAATGCTCTGGGCAGCGATGTTGACCCGGCTCATCGCGCGACGGCACTGAATCTTCTGAATATTTTTTTTGGGCTCGGCGGGTTTGCCACGCCGTTCGTGTCCGCCAATCTGCTCGGCAGAAATTCCGCGCGGCTTTGTCATCTGATCGCCGGGTTGGCCGTGGTGAGCGTGCTCGTAAATTTGTTTGCTCCCATTCCGTCGGTGACCAGCGCAGCAAACCTTCGTGTTCTTAGACCTGGGAAGCATTCTCGCGCGTCCTGTTCTTTGGCTCATGCGCTCTGCTGTTGTTCCTGTACGTCGCATGTGAGGTGGGCGTGTGGAATTGGCTGGTGCAGCACTTGATCGCGCAAGGCGTGCCGCAGGTTCGAGCGCTCAACGTTCTGTCGTTCGGATTCGCGCTGGGGCTCCTCTTCGGACGGCTGGCGGCCTCTCAGATTCTGATTTCGGTCTCCGGCCTCACGGTCACGCTGGCCGCATCCGTCTTGATGGCGATCCTGACGTTTCGCCATGTTGCAAACCCGAAATCCAACCGTCGCGTGGATCCTTACTTTCTTGGCCGGCATGGCCATGGCGCCCGTTTTTCCCACCACCGTCGCGCTGCTGGGCGATGTCTTTCCACGCATGACGGGAACAGCGATTGGAATCGCCATCACGTCGAGTTGGATCGGGCTGGCGGTCAGCTCGCGCATCATCGGATCCATCGCGGGGGGCGATTCCGCGCGCTTGAAGAAGGCGCTGCTGGTGCTGCCCGGCGATGTCCGTGCTGATGATCGCCGTGAATCTGGCGCTGCGCGCGGTTACCGCTCGCTAGTGCGGATTGGCACGGTACACGCGGCTTTTTAGCCGCGTTGGTATTGGCAACGGCGGAACGCGGCTGAAGAGTCTGTGTGAGAACCAGCGGTGAATCGGTCTGAAAAAAAGCGCAAGAGCCAGTTTATGGAAAAACAGTTGGGGTAAGGTCGGCGGAAAAGCCAGTGAGCGGGAATCGAACGGTCCAACCGAAACTGGCGATGTGTGGAGTAAGAGGAAGGCTTCAATGAACCTTCCCTGTTACGATCTCAGACGGCTGGGAACACACGCAGACGATGCATCCGGGTGAGATTATAGGCCAGTGCCATCAGGCAGAATTCCACAGCTACCTTCTCCAGTCCCCGCAGCCGGAACCTTCGCCCGTGGCGCTGTTCTTTTAAGGTGCCGAAGACCGGTTCCACCAGTCCCGCTCTTTTTCTGTAAGTCGCTCGTCCTTCCGCCGATCGCAGTTTCGCCCGCATCTGACTGACCTGGGCACCGTAGTGGACGATGCAACCGGCCGTCTGATCTGCCGAACGACCCCCATTGAGTTCCTGCGCCAGATTGGAATCCGGAACATACGCATCGACGCCGCGAGCTTGCACCGCCTCAATTTCCTCGTTCCGGTAGAAGCCGCTGTCGGCGCTCACCTGCCGCGGCGTTTCTCCGCAGCGCCCTTCCACCTGTTCCACCATCGCCTCCAGCGACCTGGTATCGGTGGGATTCTGCGTGATGCGCTGCCCCACGATGAGGTGATCTTCACTGACCGCGATGTCGGCCGTATAACCGAGTTCAAAGCCCGTCCGGGTGCGCAGAAAACGGCTGTCCGGATCGGTGACAGACTGCTTTTTCAGTCCGGCTTTGCGTAAGCGTTTCAGCTGCCGGGGAATCTGTTCCAGCTTCTGACGCCACGTGTCGGTTTCGGTTTGCATGCCCCCAGCTTCCTGGGCCGATTCCTCATTGCATTGCTTCTGCCATTGCCGGATCTTCCGTCGCAGGGCGGCTCGCTGGCTCCTCAGCTTCTCCTCGGTGACGATACGATCGCGCGAAGCATTCGCCGCGATCCGCGTCGAATCGACCGCTACGTGACCCAGCCGTCCCCAGCCCTGCTCCCGGGCCCACTCCAGAACCTGGGTGAACAGATCGTTCAGCGCTTTTGGATGCCGGCGCCGGAAGGCATTCAGTGTCCAGTAATCCGGTGTCGATCCGCCCGCCAGAAAGCGAAAGCCCAGATCCTCACGCGTGCGCTGCTCCAGCCGCCGGCTCGACGTGATTCCCAGGCAATAGGCATATAGCCACAGCTTCAGCAACAATCGCGGATGATAGCCGGGCTGCCCCTCATCGCTGTAACTGTCTTCGATCGTCCTTAGATCCAGCCGCTCGACTATCTCGTGCACAAAAAAACTGAGGTGGTCCGATCCCAACACATCTCCCACACTGGGCGGCAACAACCACGCTTGTTCCGGATCGTAGGTTCGAAACTTCCCCATATCCTCTTATCTCCCTTCTTCAGACTTTTTTCAAGAGGAAATGTTTTTCAGTTCTCACACAGACTCTGAAGCCGCGTCTACCCTTATTTCTGTGTGCGCTGATAAAAGCTCAAACAATTGTCGCCTTGTTTGATCTGGCGATAGCGCCGTAACCCCCCGTATTGTTCCTGTGGCGCGAAGTGCGCTGAGTGTTGAACGATCACCAGCGCGGTTTCGGAACCATCGAGCGCCAGCATCGATGCGGCATATTCTTTGGACAATTCATAAGGCGGATCGAGAAACGCGATATCCGCGCGTGCCCGTTCCAGCACGGCGGCGGCTTTTGCCGGTGAAGATTTCGGCGCGGCCTGCGATGCCTAGCGCCGCCAGGTTTTCGCGAATCACTTCCACCGCTGCGCGGTTCTTCTCGATGAAGATCGAGCGGCGCGCGCCACGGCTCAGCGCTTCAATCCCAACCGCTCCGGTGCCCGCGTAGATGTCCATGAAAACGCAATCGGGAAGGCGTGGCGCGAGCACGTTGAATAGCGATTCGCGCAGGCGGTCCGGCGTAGGACGGGTGTCCCAACCGGGCAAGCTCTTGAGTCGCCGGCTGCGAAATTCGCCTGCGATGACCCTCATCAGCCTACCTGCACCAGGCCGTAGCGGCGCTGCCAGTGCGTCGCGAATGTAGGTCACCGCGCGGCGCAGTCTCTTCCTCGAAGGCGGCGTGGCAATGAAGGCCTGCGCTTCACTTCGCGCCAGTTCCAGCACATCTTTATCGCGAATGATGTTGGCGATGCGCAGCGCGGGAAGTCCCGATTGTTTGGTTCCGAAGAATTCGCCCGGTCCGCGCAGCTTCAGATCCATTTCGGCGATGTAAAAACCGTCCGTCGATTCCACCATGGTCCGGATGCGCTCCCGCGCCGCGTCGCCGAGTTTGCCCGTCACCAGGATGCAGTAGCTTTGTTCCGCCCCGCGCCCTACGCGCCCGCGGAGCTGATGCAACTGCGCCAGGCCAAAGCGCTCGGCTTGCTCGATCACCATCACCGTGGCGTTGGGAACATCCACGCCCACTTCGATCACGGTGGTGGAAACCAGGATTTTCACTTCGCCCCGGCGAAACTGCTCCATCACCGTTTCCTTCTCCTCCGCTTTGAGTTTGCCGTGCAGAAGTCCCACACGAATGTCCGGAAAGACTTTTTGCGAGAGGTGCTGGTACATCTGCTGCGCGGCCTTCATGGCCTCCGATTCCTCGATCACCGGGTATACGACGTACGCCTGCCGGCCTTTCACAATTTGCTGCTTCATAAAGCTGTACACGCTTTCTACGCGATCGTCGGTGACATGGCTGGTCTGGATGGGCTGGCGGCCGGGCGGCATTTCGTCGATCACGGAAATATCGAGATCACCATAAATGGTGAGCGCCAGCGTGCGTGGGATGGGAGTGGCGGTCATCACCAGAACATCGGGATGCTTGGCCTTCGAGACCAGCCGCAGACGCTGCATGACGCCGAAGCGGTGCTGTTCATCGACGATCGCCAGGCCCAGGTTCTTCCATTCGACGTCCTCTTCAATCAGCGCGTGCGTGCCGATCCCGATATGCGCCAGCCCTTCGGCCATCAGCTTCTTGAGTTGCGATTTTTCGCGCTGGGTCGAGGAGCCAGTTAGGAGTACCGGCACGTAGCCCATTTTGTGGAACAGGTTCTTGAAATAGAAATAGTGCTGGCTGGCGAGGATTTCAGTGGGCGCAAGCACGGCGGCCTGATAGCCGTTCTCAATGGCAATCACCGCGGCCTCGGCGGCCACCAGCGTTTTGCCGCTGCCGACGTCGCCTTGCAGCAGGCGGCTCATGGGGTGCGGCGCCTGCATATCTTGCGCGATTTCTCCGAGCACGCGCTTTTGCGCGCCAGTGGGCTTGAAGGGTAGCATCTGCTTGACCTTCTCGCGCACCCGATCGTTCAATTCGAACGAAATGCCGGGTTGCAATCGCGCTTTCGAGCGCTTCAGCGACAGGCCGCATTCCAACCAGAAGAATTCTTCGAAGATCAACCGCCAGTGCGCGGGAGTTCGATAGGCATTGAGCAGGCGCACGTCGCTCTCTGGGGCGGGGAAGTGCAGTGCGCGAATGGCGGTCCACAGATCGGGGAGTTTCAGGCGCGCGCGCATGGTGGGCGGAAGATGATCTTCGAGCGGCTCTACCGATTCGAGCACGCGATGGATCAGCGAACGGAACGCGCGCGTGGTTACTTTGCCCGCTCCTTCGTAGACCGCGACTATGCGGCCCGTATGCAGGGAGGAGTCGGCGTCGCCGTCCGAATCGTCGCCCGTGAGGATTTCAAACTCGGGGTGCATGATCAGCAGGTCGCCGGTATAGCTGTCGAGCTCCACTTTGCCGTAGAGCGAGACGCGTGCGCCGGGCAGGAAGCGATCCACCAGATAGCCGCCATGAAACCATTTGGCGAGCAGCCGCTCCTTGGACGCGTCTTTAAAGATGGCTTCGAAGAGTCCAAGATTGCGGCGGCGAAATCCGCGCAGGTGAGCCGACTCAACCTCGGCGATGACGGTTGCCATTTCGCCCGGAGCGAGTTGTGCGATGGTCTTGACGTTGCTGCGGTCCTCGTAACGGAAGGGCGCGTAGGCCAGCAAATCCTCGACGGTAACAAGACCTTTGGTTTCGAGCATCTCGGCGCGGGCGGGTCCAACGCCTTTGACAAATTTAAGCGGAGTGGAAATATCCAACGCTGGAAGCCTCTGAGGGTGCAAGTGCCAGTGTACAATGACGCTCTGAGAGGTCTCAGGTGAAATTTCAATGACCAAGCTGGCTGAACAACACTGCGTGCCGTGCCGGGGAGGCGTGCCGCCGTTGCAGGGCGCGGACCTGATTCCATTCGCCCAACAGTTACCCGACTGGAAGATCGTCGACGAGCATCACCTGGCGAAGAGTTTTCTGTTTCCGGATTTTAAGGCGGGACTCGACTTTGTGAATCGCGCCGGCGCCGTGGCGGAAGCCGAGGGGCATCATCCGGATTTGTGCCTGGCGTGGGGCAAGGTGGACGTCGAGATTTACACCCACAAGATTCACGGGCTCACTGCGAGCGATTTTGTGCTGGCCGCGAAGATCGACCAGGTTTATTTCTGATCGCCGGATTCCGGCGGCGGCGCCGAGTCGGCTCCCTGGCCAGGGCGTCGGCGCTGCAACTCCTGCCATTGCTGTTCGGTAAGGACCAGGCGAAGTTTGAGACTCAACTGAGTGAGCGTGCGCGTAAGATCGCTGCGCGCGTCCACCAACTTGCTCGATGGCTTCGTTGGTTTTCCCGGGATCCACCGGGTTGCGATCGAACTGGTCCGCCAGATCCTGCTCGGCCTGATTCACCGCCATCCGCACATTCAATAGATGCGGCCGGTATTGCTGCACGGTGGCGCGGATCTGTTCGCGCTGCGCGGGCGAGAGGTTGAGATCGCGTGCGATCTGCGGCCGGCTCCACCAGGCATAGATACCGCGCGGCATTTGCGCGCACAAAACTGGCGCCCACAGCAACGTCAACGCGAGCAGGCGTGGCATCTGTTTTTCCTGGCCTTATTCCTGGAACAGTCCGTGGATCGGCTGGATGGCTTTGGGCTCGCTGCGTTTGCTCCATGGCGGAGAGATCGGAGAATAACTGGTCGTCGGACAGCGTGGGGGAGACGGCGGACGCGGCTTTGTGGCGGCGCTCCAGCGTGAGGCCTCCGGCGAACATCAGCAGGAGCATCGCGAGCGAAAGAGCCCAGCGCATCGGGCAGCCCGGTTGGGGCGCGGCGAATCCAGCCGCCGATAGATACTACGGCGCTGCGCGGCCAGGAACTCGGAAGACACCTCCGGTTCCGGCAGGCTTTCGACGCGCCCGCCCAACCATTTTTCGAAATCATCATGGTCTGTGTTTTTCATGTTCTTCCCGATCGTGAAAGTACAGATCGTGCAGCTCCTCCCGAAGCTTTTCCGTGGCACGAAACAGGTGCACTTTCACTGTTCCAACATCCAGGTTCAGGATCTCGGCTATTTCCGTCAAGCTCCGATCTTCATAATGCCTCAGTGTGAACGCGGCGCGCTGGCGGAGGCTGAGCCGTGTGAGCGCGCGTGAGAGCCGTTGAGCGATCTGGCGAGCGAAGACCTGGTCCTCGGCGTTCGGGGCCGTAGCCGCGGCCAGGTTCAATATGGCCGATTCGTCCTCGGCCTTGGGGCGCTTTCGCCAAAATTGCCAGCGGCGCGAGCGAAGCCGGTCGAGACAGGTATTTACGGCGATCCGGGTGAGCCACTTGCCGGCATCGTCCAGGTTCTTCGATTCAGGGCGCTTGCAGCGCCTGCCAAGCCTTGAGGAACGTGTCCTGGGTGGCGGCGTCCGCATCCTCGCCGTCCTGGAGCATCCGGCGGCACAGCAGAAATATGCGTCTTTGCTCGGAAGCCATCCATGCTCCAAACTGGGCCTCGAATTCGCGGGTATCCGCCAGCGCAGCGAGGTTGGCTTCCAGGCTATCTGCCATCGCGCCCATCATATCGTCTGGACGGAAGCTCAGGCGATTTGGTTGACACGGACTAACTAAGTCGGCCGGATTGAACGTTTTAAGGGCTGCGGCAAGCTGGGCGGCGTTTCCGGAAGCGGCTGCTTGTTCCAGTAGCCGGACACGGCAGCTTTGCTGTCGTCCGACAGGGATTTGGTGCTGAAAATCGAGCAACCTTTGGCGATGTGCTGGAGGTCCCCCGCGTCTTCCTCGACGATCATCTCGTGCTCTACCCAACTGGACAGCGGGATATTGCGGAAGTACAGACGCTCCTGCAGGATCATCGATTTCTGACGGGCTGCAACTGATTTATTTTCACGGAAATAGTGGCGTTCTTCCACCCGGAAATCCTGCATGAATTCATCCAGGGCGCGCCGCCGGGCTTCATGCTCAGTGGCCTTCACGCGCTCCTCCAGGTGGTCTTTTGGGTGCGGATTTCGGCCCGCACTTCGGCTAAGACCTCGCGTTCCTTAGAGATGGCCACTTCCATGCGGGCCTGCATCATGTAGAAGGACAACAGTGCAGATCCGGCGGCGATGAAGACTGGCAGGAGAATCCACAGGAGGGCGTCAAACTGCATACCGACCTTCTATCGGCGGTAGCCTGTCGGAACCTTAGGTACTGGGGTAAGCCGATCAAAGAATCGTGCTTTGCGAGCCGTCGATCTTGGTTCCCGAAATCAGGGCGGCGAAGAGCGGGATGCGAAAGGTAACCAGCGCTCTAAGGATGGCTTTGATACGGAAGAGCATTCCGGAGGCGAAGCCGTAGTGTTTGCCAAAAAATACCGCCGCTCCGTGGACCCGGTCGGCTGCCAGGATGGTCCGGGCCGATTCGGCGTAGGGCGAACCTGGAGTGAAAAGGGCCGTGACTTGCGGAAGCGCTGAAGTCTTTCGGGAGACGCGGCGGATCTGGTAGCACAGTTCCGCGTCCGACCAGGAGTCGCCGTAGCGCTCATCCAGATAGTTCAGGCCTTTGACGAAGAACTTCCGCACCAGGAAGGCTTGAAAGGTGGCGTACTCGACCGGGAAAACCTCGACGGTCTTGTCCACCGTGACGGGCGTCAGCTCCAGGCCGGTGGCGGGGGTGGGAAGGCGGAAGAACTGCTGGGCCGGCTGAGTTTGGGTATCGAGCAGGAGGGGGCAAACGGCGACTGTTTCCGGGTCAGCCTCCAGGTGTGCCACCAGCGCTGGAATGGTGGTCGGCAACACTTCCACTTCAGGCGTCATGAAGAGCAGAAAATCGCCGGTGGCGGTGCGGGTGCCGATGTTGAGCGCTTTGGTGCGGCCGAAGTAGCGCGGCAGGCGCAGCATGGTGACATTGGAAAACTCGGAATCCAGCTGCGCGCTTTCGTCGTGCGATCCGCAATCCACCACCAGGATTTCGATGGAAGCCCGATCGTTGGATCCTTCGAGAGCGGCCAGGCAGCGGCGCAGTGCCGGCGCGCTGTCGTAGGAAAACACCAGAGCCGTCACTTTGATGGCTGGCGGGAGATCGATCTCCTGAGGCTGCGGCTCCGGCTCCACGGCGACAATGGGCGCAGCCTTGCGCGCTTCTACTCTGCGTTTGCTGGCAACTGGCATGGGTCGGTGGTCGGTCTCATTTCAAGGTTGTCATCAGGCAATTGGCGGTGAGCAGCGCCACTTTGGTGGGCGGCGATTTCAGGGCAATTGAAAAAGCGGCGGGGTCGCTGCCGGTAGGTAGCCAATAAATGTCGCTCTTGCTTCCGGTCTGCACTTCCACGGGTACATATGCGGTGAAGGAGTCATCGACATCCCGCTGCGTAATGCTTCCCGATAATTTCCCGCCGCGCCACGCATAGGAGAGCTTCACCATGGGGACGCCGGTTCCATACACCCAATTATCGAAGAAGATCTTCAGACCGGGATCGGGCGATTGGGGCGCGTATTGGCTCGCCAGGTCGCGAAACTGATCGGTGCTGATGGAATGATGATGGCTGGCAACTTCCCGCAGCAACGCGAGAAACTTGTCGTCTCCCAGCCGGCGGCGCAGCATGTGGATGATCCAAGTGCCTTTTTCGTAAGTGACCGTTCGCCACGCGTCGGGCGCGATGGACGATTCCAGACGATAGCCCCACACGATGGGGCCAGCCGACTCAAGCGAGCGGCCCGTCTCGGTCTTCGCGAGCAGATGAGTTCGATAGTCGTCCAGCACGGCGTCCAAGGCCTTCACGCCTTTCCTGCGTTCCAGCAACAGCAACGCGGAATAGTTGGCCAGCGACTCGATGAGCCAGTCATCGTGATAGCTGGCCGGCACCACCAGGTTTCCCCACCACTGATGAGCCACCTCATGGGTCTCCAGCAGCTCGGAATAAAAGGTTAGTTCGGACCGCTCGCGGAGGCGCGGAGGAAGCTGGCCGGGATTGACATAGGCTAGTGTGGAAAGGTAAACCAAGCCGGGAAAGCCCTGGCCGAAGCCACCCGGGATAGGTGTAACAGCGAGATTACGGATCGGGCTGGGACCGAATTCCTCGGTCATAAAATCGAGCGTGTCGAGCAGGTTTCTAGCGAGTTCATCCATGCGCCCCGCGGGATCGGGCGGTCCGGGCTGCGCCTCCGCGCCAAGCTCCGCTTTGGAATGCCGCCGGGGAAACGGATCGTCCGCCGGTGGCACAGCCGGAAGAACGGGTCGGGGCGCCAGAGCTTTTTCAAACTGGTGATTCGCGTACACCTCGATTCTGTATCCATTGTGTTCTTGAACCACGGACTGGAAGTTGCCGAGGTTGAAGCCGGCAAACCGGACCGGCGTGTCGGTCTTCAGGTGCGTGACATGCCACTCTCCGTCCAGGTGGTCTTCCACTGTCGTTCCGGTGGCGGCCACGGTGAGGCTCTTCGGATAGCGGAAGGTCAGGTCGTAATTGGACAGGCCCCCGCCGATTCGCGGATACCAGGTGCCCCGCGAGCCGACGTAGTAAACCTGGTTGCCCGCATCGCGAATGACGGCGCCCTCGTGATGGATTTCGATCTCGTGCGGGACCGCGGGATCGAGCGCGGGATCGGTGACCAGCAGGAATTGGCGGTCTTCACTGGCTTGGATCAGGTCGGCACGCAAAGATGCGCGATCGAAAACCTCCGTCGGCTTTCCGTCCACACTAGCGGCGGTGACGCGCATGTTGGGTGACAGATTAAAGGGCAACGCGGATCGCGGCGACGGTTGTTCTAAAGTGAGCGTGGCGCGCGTAACCGCCTGCATCGTCAGATCGGGTTGGATGGCGGCTTCGATGCGGATGTTGTCGAGCGTGAAACGAGCGCCCCGTTGTGTGGCTCCGTGACGGAACGAGCGGGCCTGAAAGGCGGTCCAGGTATTGAAATACGTTCGATTGTTGCGGTAGCCGAGCTTCCCCACCAGAATCTGGTCTGCCGAGGTCGGATCGTACAACACATCGAAGTTATCCAATTCTTTGCCCGAGACCGCCAGGTAGAAGATGCCGGTGTTGCGCTGGTTTGACAGCACGTCGTAGACCACGCGTGTTTCAAAACTGGATATCAGGTTGCTCAAAACGGAGTTCCAGCCTTCGGCGATGAGGCCGCCCATCTCTGGACTTTTTTTCGAGTCCGGATTCTTCTGGAGCTGAGCGAGCAGATCGTCGCCGCTTCCGTCGGTAAAGATGAAGGCTGCGGATTTGAAGTGTTCGTCAAGATTGGGCGAGTTGGTGAAGGTGGCGAGTGAGGAGCGCTCGCTGCGCGTGGGCGGGAGCAGCAAGACGTCGGCGTCGCCGCCTTGGGCACTCGCAACGAAGACCGCGCCCAAATGCGTGCCCCGCGTGGGCTTGGTGAAGACCAGGTAGCCGGAGGCCAGGTAGATCTTCACATCTTCTTTGTTGAAATTAAGATCCAGAACGCGATAGCACTCCGACGGATCCAGTGCGACGTGCTGGACTTCGTCGCCCAAGTCCGCCGCGGTTAGGGCTAGCGCCGGACGAAAGCTCGCAACGAGAATCAGAGCCGGCAGGAAGCGCAACACATTATCAGTTTAGCGGGCAAAGCGCCCGGCGAGAAAGTGTTGTGGAGAATTTCGGCGGTGGGCGTCTATGTTACGAGGAGAGAAATAGATGCACGATGATGATCCGCGGCAGGAGGCACAATACGATCCCAGGAACAAGCGGACCTCCGCGGTGAAGAGGATTCGGTGGTCGTTCGTATTGATCGTGCTGATCTTTCTAGCTCTTAGTCTTACGGCAGTGAGGATTTGGATCCACTAATTTTGGGTTTGCACGCTGATTACCCGGCCGTTGTCCAGGCGAACGGTTCCAACTGCCTCGCCTTTGGCCCAATACTGGCAGATTTCGAGTAAGTGGCCATCGTCGCCGGGAATGCTCACGCGGGATTCGGGTGCACCGAGCGTGTCGCGCAGCTCGCTAGACGTGGTTCCCACTTTGATGCTGCCCACTTCCTCCACGGTGGGTTCCTTGACAACGATCTGGGCAGCCACGGGCACTATTATGGGCGTGGCGGGTGCCGGGGGCAGGACTTCGGCATCCACTTCCCGCTCTCTCCGGCGCACAGAACGATGCGAAGAACCACCCCCGCCGCCTGAGCCCACTGAACCCACTGAGCTGCCACCACCTCCCGCGTAGGCCGTCGGCGCAACTGGCGCGTGTGCCCTGGCCTCGGCCGGCTTAACCACAATCGGTTTCGCCGTCTTCGGCGTAGCGGCTGTTGAGGTGCTCTTATCTACATCGCCGAAAACCTTGCCAAGAGCCGTCCCCAAGGGTTTTCCGGCGGCAGTGCCGATGGTTGCGCCTGCGGCAGCGGCAGCATGTTCGGTCAGACTTTGGGCCACCAGGCCGTTGGATGCAACCAGACTTCCGAGCAGCGCAGCGAGCGCGAACGAACGCATGGGATCTCCCCCCTTGATACCATGCTACGGGGCAATTGAGCGCACTACCAGTCTGAAAAAGCCTTAGTTCTTGCTCGAAAAGAGTACTGCTCGGGTGTAAGGTCTGTGCGATCCATACTCTGGTACACGCGGCTTCAGCCGCGTTTTTGGCAAATCGGGCGGAAGGCGTGGCGTGAGAAGATAATTGGCCATGGATTTCCATCGCCTGCTGGATTCCTGACGCGGTGTCGACCGGACCGGGATGGCTGGAGCGGCGCGAGGTGAGGAGTCCAGTTATGAATGGGCAGTAGCGCACACGCAGCAAATCGGCGACTGCATCGGACCGGTTCGCGATTCTGGGCAAAAGTTGAGGGATGTGTCACCCGGTACAGCCGGACCGTGCGGCAACGTGCAAGACTGGCCCTGGTCGAGCGCAAGGAAAAACGCGGCTTGAAGCCGCGTGTACCCAACGCGCAGCCCCAGCGTACTCCAGTTCGGCGGCCCTTTCCGAAAACCCGCACCTTAATGTCGCACACCCAGGAGTAAGGTGCGCATCCGGCGTGATACCCTCGGTCAATTACAATGTCGCGTCGATTGCTGGTAGCCTGCTCGCTGGCGTTTGTAGCGTCGGTTTGCGCCCAGGACGAGAAAGGCTCGCTGACCGGCACGATTTCAGAACCCAACGGCTCCCCATTAGACGAAGCGCCCATCCAGCTGAAGAATAAACGACTGGTGCCACCGCGCGGACCAGCTAGCAAGTCCGATGGCCGGTACACGTTCGCCGGAGTGGCTCCTGGAACTTATGAGTTCTCGATCATTATGCCGTGCTGCGCCTACAAACGAATTGCGACGAGAGATCGCACTGGAAGCAGGTAAAACATCGCAACTGAATGTTCAGCTCGTCCAGACAACCAACGGGGACCACCCTGGGAGACGATCCGGGCAGGCTCGCGAAGATCATGCGGAAGCGTGCGAGAGTTGCCATCCCGGCCCGCGTTCCGCGCAGCGCCAATGGAAAGCCGGACTTGTCGGGCGTTTGGGTGGCAACCGACGACCCATATCCGGAAGAGCCGCAGGTATTGCCCTGGGCCGCCGCGTTGATCAAAGAGCGATGAGGAGAACAACGGAAAAGACGCTCCTCACAACCATTGCCTTGCCGGGTCCGCCGCCGGTGCCTGGCAGCCGCGCTCGCCTTTTATCGCGAAGTTTGTCCAGACTCCCGTCGCTCCTGCTGATCTTTTCGAGGATTGCCCAGGCTTTCGTCAGGTATTTCTGGATGGACGGAGGCCACCCGTCCAATTGGGATCCTACCTGGATGGGACATTCCATCGGTAAGTGGGAAGGAGACGTGCTCGTTGATCGACACCATCGGCTTTAACGATCGAAGCTGGTTGGGGGGCCTCGGTGGAGGCAATATGCCTCACACAGAAATGCTGCATATGACTGAGCGCTATCGGCGCATCGATTTCGGCCACATGGAAGTGGCGGTAACATTCGACGATCCCGGGACGTTTGTTAAGCCGTACCACACGAACGTGAGGTTCGACCTGACTCCGCAGGAGGAAGTGATGGAGTTCGTCTGCGAGAACAACAAGCCGGAGCACATGGTGGGCAAGTAGATCGGAGAAGACCGAATGAGCAGATGGACGAACGGGCGAAGATTGGGCTTGCCGCGATGGTCGGTTCTTAGCCTCGGCATCGATCGGCAGCACTTTCGGACAGAACAAGAGCGCTGACTCCATGGCGGCCGCGTCTGCAAAAGATTGAAGATCGGCAGGCCATCGAGCAGCTATTGATGGGCGATTATCCGCGGGCTCTGGATTCGAACGATTGGGCGACTTACGCTGCGCTTTTCGCCAAAGACGGCACACTCATCATGGGTGGCGGAGAGCACGAAGCGCACGGGTCCCGCCGCGATCCAGGAGTTCTTCAGCGCGCGGCCAACTCCAGCGCCGGCGCCTCGGCGGCGCCATCGCCATGTCCGCTCCCCCGGGCGGCCACCGCAGCGAGCACGTGGTGACCAACCTGACTTTGCAGCTCGATGGAGACATGGCGACCGACCAGGCCTATTGGCAGACCATCGTTACCAGGGATTGCAAATCCGTGGTCGCGGGCGCCGGCCACTATGAGGACGTGCTGAAGCGCGAGGACGGGCGTTGGAAGTTTTTCAAGCGCGAGATCATCGACGATATCCCGCCTCGCCCCACCCCAGCGCCTGCGCGGCGTCGGGACGTTAGTTTTTCAGGGTCGCGAGAAAATCTCGATCCATTGGCCATGTTGGTCCAGCGTTGGACCGGGACCAGGCCAAAGTGCTGCTGGACTTCGGCTCCGGTCATTTCGCGCTCGTATTCGTAAAAGCGGCTGAGGAAGTTGCGCACCGCCGGCCATTGCAAAACGCCCCAGCGCGGCTCCCAGGTGCGCGAATAGAGAACCAGCACGTCGACCGATCGTGGATTGAGTGCGTTGAGCGTGGAAAAGTGGAGGTCGGAAGTTTCGACCGCGGGCATGGGCTGGTCGACATAGCCGAACGCGGGATCGCGCAAAGCTTGCGTCAGCGGCCAGGCAGTGTAAACGGTTTTGCCGGGATAGGACTTTGCAAGGAACTGGAGGCGAACGGGCGGCGTCGCGATGCAGCTCGACGAAGTCCACCAGCGCGAGATTGTTTTCGTAAGGAAACGGGAAGGGCGGATTTGCAGAAGAATCCCGCGAGCAGTCCCGAGCCGAGGGCCACGACGCCGATGGTGCGCCAGCGCGGACGCAAAACGTGGAAAGCCTCGCCCATCGCGATATAGACCAGCGGCAGGACGGGCAGCAGATAGCGTTCCAGCGTAGCGCCGCCCAGCAGACTGACCAGCAGGATATGGGCGGCGATAAAACTCCAGACAATTTTCCAACCGCGCGTGCGAGAAGATGCTGCCGCTGCGCTTCCAAGCCACGAGGATCGCGAGCGATCCCACCCAGCGGAAGTCGGCAATCGAAGAGATAGTAGAAGCGGCGCAGAAGAGCAACCGAGGCGCGCACGGGGTTCAGCGAGTAGATGGTGTTGTACTGGGTGAAACCCGGATCGCCGAAGAGGTGGCCGGTGGTGCGCCAAAGCGCGAAGAACCAGATGGCGAGAGCAGCGAAAGGCGCCAGATAGTAGGCCGCATATTTGGACCGGGCCGTATCGCGGTACAGCACCACGATGAAGATCAGCGGCAGCAGCGCGCCGGTTTCCTTCGAAAGCACTAGCGCGGTACACGCAGCGGATGCGGCGGCATGACGATCGGCCAGGAACAGTAGCAGGCTGAGGACGGTGAAAAGCATGGCGGGCATGTCGAGTTGCGCCATCATGGATTGCGTATAAAAAAGCGGGTCGAGCAGCAGGAAAACCGCCGCGAGTATGGCGGGAGCGCGGCCAGCCGAACTTCTCCGCCCAGCATAAAGTATAGACGACCGCCGCTGCGGCCAGAGCGAGCATCGATAATCGCGTCGCCGCGATCGAATAGCCTGCCGCGCGCCAGACCAGCGCAAGATACGCCATGACGCCGGGCGGATGCGCGTTGGGGACGGTGGAATGCGGGATCCAAGCGCCATCGTGCAGGATGTCGAGCGCGGCTGGAACGAACTGGCCGAGTTCGTCCCAGAAATAAGGCAGTCCGAAGTAAGGAAGATGCGCGACAAAAACCAGCAGCGCGAACGCGGCAAGAAGCAGGAAGGTGGGGAAGCGGATGGCCCGCATCACATTGAGTTACGGACGCTCAGTTGATGGCGCCCGGCTTGCCGGGGTGCGGCTCCAGCTTGATTTCCCCAAACGTCGCTTCGTATTGCGAGATGTTTTGCGTCAAAACGTTCAACAAAGCCTTGGCCTGTTGCGGGCTCAGGTAGACGCCCTGGAAATTGTTGATGGTGACGGCGTCGGGAGCGGTCTGGTTCACGGTACCGAACATCAGGAAGAAAGTCCCAGAGATTGACGCGGATCTGCACGCTGTTCGCGTAGCTCTCGCGGTACTCGTTGGTGTTGTGCAACTCAAATTTTGGCGCGGGCTGTGAGGGCGTCATAGACACAACCATAGTGACACGTTCACGGCTGCGCGCCACACCCGTAATCCGTCAGTAAGGGCTGGGAAAAATGTGGCGCACGCACTCGTGCGTGCCGTGTTGGCACTCGTACCAACACAAAAGCGTTCACACGAGTGTGAACGCGGCACCGAGTGCGTGCGCCACGGAGGCCACCAAAACCCGGCTAATCGCTGACGACGTTGTAATAGCGCGCCATCCAGTAGGGCAGAATATAGTCGATTCCTGCGCTCTCAATCAGGCCAGAGCCGCCGCCGTCCAGCTGGAACGGACTCCGCTGCCATAAGAAATCCGTGTGTGACGCGCAACGCGATGGGCAAAGGATCGCAGGATTCGTCGGAGTTGACGCAGGAGGGAAATTGGCCTCGCAGATCCACGTAGAAATCGCGGCGGGGCCGGAGCAGCCATTGAATGAGATAGGATGCAGTCGCCAGATCGCGCGTGGAGTTTGCGCCGTTGAGACGCACGGTCGATCATATTGAAGTGTGCGTTCATGTGATTCTCGATGGCGCTGCGGAAGATCTGGTATGTCGATTGATAGCTCCGAAGCAGCTTGGAATCAGTTTCCAGACGGATCAGGCTGAATAAATTGATGGCGTCGAGATTGAACTTGAAGTAAGAATCGCGAACGTCCGCCGCGTCCACTAAAACGGGAATGCTGGCGAGCGCCGCGAAGTTGGCGGCGAAGCTCTGGTATGCCGACGCGAACTGCGCGGAGTTTACTTGGCGTCCAATCTGCAGCAGCCCGAGCTGCTCATCGGGCCGGATAACGAATGTGGTGCTGACGCTGCCGTCGGGCATCACGACGCTCCACGCGTTAGCGCGGTAAGGAAATTCAGCAGACGCGTGGCGAGCGACTGGATGGCGGGCTGCGTCCCGGCGCCAAGCAGATCGTAGGCCACGCTAAGGCCGAAGAAGACTCCCATATATTCATCGCGCGAGGTGTTGCCAATCCAATAATTGTCGCCGCTCTCGTGGATACCATTGGCGGATTCCTGGCTCGTGATGCTCGCGGCGTAATTGGAGTTGATGGGAACGATGCAGCGGGCCAGAAGATCGGTGCCGGTGACATCCGCCAGCGTCTTTAGGTACGCCAGAGCGCCCTGGGCGTTGGCCAGCGCCGCGGGATCGCCCGAGACCTGGTAGCGATAGGACTCGGCGGCCAAATAGTGGCCGGTCCATAGCGCGGAGTCGCCGCAGCGGGTGTAGTCTGGTGATGTCTTGGCTGGTTGGATCGAAAGAAAGATCGGATCGAGAATGCCGCCGAACGGAAGGTGGCGCGATTGGATGGTGGCGTCGATGGAGAGCGCGTCGGATTGGCAGCCGCAAGCGAACAGGGCGATGAGACCACCAGCGCGGAGATGGAGCAGCGGCGCATGGCGCTCATTGTTTCACGGACGCAAAGCGGCGCGCGGAAGTTCGCTAGTCGATTTGATCGCCCTGGTCTTCCGGGTCGCCAACGGGAATGCGCAACAGCGTTTCGGGATCCAGGAACTGGAGGAAGCCGGGGGGAAGGGTATCGGTAGGGTCGTCGATGTTGGTGGGCCCGATGGCGCCGTGCGCTCCGACCAGGCAGAGATCCGCGTTAGGCCACTGATGCGCGGCGCGGTCCAGAGCGCTGGTGAAGGATTGAATATCGGGGCGTTCCAGTCGCGCGGCCGAGGGGGCGTGCGGCGGCTTGGGCGGGTGCGCGGTAACACCCAGGTAATGATGGTGGACCGAGCGCAGAGTTTCGGCGACCTTGTGAAGCGAATCAGGTTTCATCGGGATGCCTTTCAACGCCAGAGTAAGGCGGCTGCCGGCGGAACCGAGCGAGCGGGTTGCCTAAGTGACTCGCGTGGAAGGAAACAAAAGATGTCTGCCCGCAGTGATCCGTGTTAAGGGGCAAGAAATTTCACCAGTCTTGGGATAACTTGATCGGGAGCTTCCTCCATCAGCCAGTGCCCGGATTTGCGAATCACCACGCCCTCGACATTCTTCGCCACCAGCCGGCCCTGTTGGATCAGGAAATCGCCGGAAGCTTTTTCCCCAGTTAGAACCAGCATCGGCATCTGCAAGGGCTTTTTGGCGAAGCGGGCGAAATCCTCCGCGTCCTTTTCGAAGGCCCGAAAGTATTCGAAGCCCGCGCGCATCCCGCCCGGCCGGGCATAGGCTTTGGCATAAATCCGGCGGTCTTGTTCTGGAACGGAATGCTTGGGGTCGGCGGCGAAATCGTTCCAGAAATGCTCGAAATAGATGCGTTCGCGACCGTGCACCAGGGCGAGCGGCGTCTTTCCCGTAAAAATGGAAATGCCACATATCCCGCATCAGCCAAACGTTGCGCCAGTCTCCTACACCCGGCAGGAAGGCGTCCATGAGCGCAATCCGATCCACTTCGCTCGGATATTGCGCCGCGTAAGCGTAGGCCACCATCAAGCCAATATCGTGGCCCACCAGGCGAATGCGCTCGGAATCCAAGTTTGCCCGCCAAGAGCATGGATGTCCCGCGCCATTTCCGCTTTTGTGTAGCCGTCTGTCGGCTTCGACGATGCACCGGCTCCGCGCAGATCCGGTGCGATCACGGTCGCAAGTCTCTGCCAGCTTGGCGATCAGCGGGCGCCACATGTGGCTCGTTTCCGCATAGCCATGCAGCAGGACGACGGGATCACCCGATCCGGCGAGCCAGGTAGTGCAGACGCGTGCCATTGACATTCGCGAAGCGGCTTTCGCGTCGCGGTGGCGGACTTAACCACCCGCGATCTTTTACATGAGGGACATGTCAGCCAGTGTACGACAGCGACGGTTCGACAGCGCGGCCTACGACAGCGCGGTTTACGCGAAGATGAAGCGGACCGCAACACGGTCTGCTCGCCAGCCGTTTTCGATTCCCGGGCGATTCCGAAGCGCGCCGTGAAATGAAACGAGCTGCCTTTGCCCGGTTCGCTTTCCACCCAAATCCGGCCACCGAGCATCTCGGTAAGGCGGTGCGAGATGGTGAGACCCGAGACCCGTGCCGCCATACTTGCGGGTGGTTGAATTGTCGGCTTGAGTGAAGGAGGTGAAGATCTCTTTTTGCCTCTCTGCTCGGAATGCCGATCCCGGTATCTGCTGACGGTGAAGCCCAGCATCATCTGCTCGCCGTCTTGAGACTCTCTTTGGACGGACACCGTCACTCCGCCGGAACTGGTGAATTTGACGGCATTCCCCACCAGGTTTACGACAATCTGACGCAAGCGAACCGGATCGCCCGCCACCAGATCCACCACTTGCGGGGCCACTTCGCAATGCAGACTCTAAACCCTTTTGCTGCGCTCGAATCGAAAGCGGCTTCAAGGTCTGCGCCAGGCTCTCCCGCAGACTGAAGTTCACGGTCTCAAGGTCCAGTTTTCCCGCTTCGATCTTCGAAAAGTCCAGGATGTCGTTAATCACGATCATCAACCCCTGCGCGGACTCTTTCGCGGTGTCCAGATAATCGCGCTGTTCGGCGTCGAGCTTCGTCTCCAGCGCCAGTTCCACCATGCCGAGAATCCCGTTCATCGGCGTGCGAATTTCATGGCTCATGTTCGCCAGGAATTCGCTCTTGGCCCGATTCGCCGCGTGCGCCGCCTCCTCGGCGCTGCGGCGTTCCACCATCTCCGCTTCCAGCCTTCGATTTGCTTTTCGCAATGCATCGCGCTGCAAACGGGTTTTCAATGCCAGGTGCACGATAGACCCCGAAGACCACCGCCGACAAGATGGCTCCCAAGAACGTCAAGTGCGGAGGAGAGCGGAGTTTGGTTCTTGGCTGAGAATGCCTGCAACAATCCAAATCTTGTCGTTGCCAAGAAAAAACGCGGCGCCGATGGGCGCCCATAGCTCACTCAGCCCGGCTTGAATCATATCCAAGGCCAGAGGCGATAGGCCGATCCCGAGCACCAGGAAGCCAGCGGCCGTGATGGAATGCGACGCGGGTGAGGTCGCCCAGAACAAAAGCGTGACCATTTCCCCAGACCATGCTGATGGCGCAGGCCGCGCCGACCGCCGCAACCAGCAGCCCCGTTATGCCGAGCAGGGGCGATCGGCACTGGCGGAGGGTGGTTTGAGCAAACGCCGAAGCCAGCGCAAGCACAAGAAAACAAAGGGCTGTCACGGGCGACATCCTGCCGGCCATAGGTGAGGGACCCTAAATCCCGTCAATCCCGAAGTTGGCGTCAAACAGATACTCCAGAAGCGAGACCACCGCTACAGGACGCCCCGATGGCGGAGGCGATGAACGTCCATCGCGGCTTATTCAGCACGATCCCAAGCAGCGCGATCCCGGCCATGGCAAAACTGACCGCCGTGCTGCGCTGCATGGGGGGCAGACTCGGCGAAATTCTCATCAGAAACACGGAGTGGACCGCCCATCCGATCAGCACAGTCGACCCGAGCAGGATGGCCAGAGCGCCGGATAGCGCGCCGATCCGTTTTGGCCACGACAAGCTGGGAAGGAGGCACCGGGGGCCATAGCCTGGGCTGAGGAAGCGCTCACCCTCCTCTTATCGACCTATGCAAAACAATGCTTTACGCTCGCCGACCCAAATCGACTCCAGCCACTGCAAGCCGATCCGGCGGCGCCTCAGCTTCAGATCCGAAGTTTCCTTGAGCCAATCCTTTACGGTGGTGTCGCTCATGAGTCTCCATCCGTGCGACTGGGCTAGTTCCGTCATCTGAGCGGGGTCAAAAGCGGAGCGCAAAGGCTCGCCCATCATCGCAAGGAACAGGCTGCGCGGAACCCGGCCGTTTTTCCCCGCAGGTAGGTAAGCGCGATGCGGCTGCCCGGCGTCGACAAGGCGGCGAAGGCGCCCAGATTGGCGCCAATCTGTCGGCCGCAGGTACATCGTGACACCTTCCCAAAGCCAGAAGGTTCGTCTTGGCTGGATCGAATCCGGCGTTCTGATGAGTGGTCCAAGCGGATCGCGCCCAAAATCCATCGCGACAAAACGGACATCTTTGGCTTTATAGGGGACCGCCGCGGAGCGCACTCGTTCCAGGCCTGGGTGCTGGGATAAATCGACTTCGAAGACTACCGTGTCCTTGAGGCCATCCAGCCGCCACGCGCGGCTATCCAGTCCCGCGCCGAGGATGACTAGCTGTTCCGGCGGCGGCCCGCTGCTCAGGGCGCGGTCCAGGATCACTGTGCGGAACTGATTGAACAAACGCCATGGGGTGCTGCCAGAACGGATAAGGCGATCGGGCGAGCCGCTCAGCAGAGAGGCACGCGCCTTCTCTACCCTCTTTTGCAATCTGTCGGGCAGGAATTGGAAGGCGAAAGGGTCGGAGAAGCCGGGCACCTGGGGCGCCAGCGTCCCGAGCGCGCGATTGAACGCGACGAATTCGGCGGTCCGGCTCGTTTTTCCTTGGCGCACTGCATATAGTACGGAACCGCTGTCAGACGTTCTCGTTTGTTGCCTTGGACCCGCGAACTTGCCATCATCGGAGGTATGGCTCCGGGCGGCAAGATGATCTTCGGGCCGGGCGATCGGATTGGCGACTACGAAGTGCTGTGTCCGCTGGGTGCGGGCGGCATGGGATCGGTCTACAAAGTCCGCCATGCCATCTCGCAGCGCATCGAGGCGCTCAAAGTAATTCTGCCCGGTGCTTCGGCCACGCCCGAGATGGCGGATCGGTTCCTGCGCGAGATCCGGCTGCAGGCCAGCCTGGAGCATCCCCACATCGCGTCGCTGCACAACGCGTTTCGGATTAACAACGAGCTGGTGATGGTGATGGAGTTCGTGGAGGGCGTCAGCCTGCGCGAAAAACTTCGTTCGCTCGGAATCACGCTGGCTCAAGCTTTGGAATATGCGTCCCAGGTGCTGTCGGCGTTGGCCTATGCGCACGAGCACGGCGTGGTCCATCGCGACATCAAGCCGTCCAACGTGATGATCGCGTCGCACGGCGTAGTGAAGCTTCTGGATTTCGGGTTGGCGATGTCTTCGGCCCCGGCAGGCCACGACGCCGAGCTGACCTTGACGCAGCCGGGAACGCTGCTCGGATCTCCCTATTACATTTCGCCCGAGCAGGCGCGTGGGGAGCGCGCCGACGCGCGATCGGACGTGTATTCGACCGGCGCGATGCTGTACGAAATGGTGGCGGGCCGTCCCCCGTTCGAGGCTGCGGGCCCGGGCGGCGCTTATGCCCTCATCGCCGCGCATTTGCATGAGGCGCCACGCTCGCCCGCTGAAGTAAATCCGCACGTCCCCCAGGAGCTCGCGCGGATCATTCTGAAGGCTCTGGCGAAAGATGCCGCCGCACGGTTTCAAACCGCCGAAGAATTCCTGGTGGCGCTGAAGTTGATCCAGTTGGACGCGATCGGGTTGAATGAAACAGCAACCGTGGCGTTGCCGGGCGCGCCCTTCCACTCCGCGAGCTGCCGGGCCCGCGATCGTTGACGCTTCCATCCATAGCGATGCCGAGCTGGAGCGTGTGAGCAAAGAACTGGCGGCCTACATCGGGCCGATCGCTCAAATCCTGGTGCGCCGCGCCGCGGCGGAGAATCGTACTTTGAACGACCTTTATCACGCGCTCGCGCAGGAAATCAGTTCAGCGGCCGATCGCGAGCATTTTCTCGCCGGCATGCCACGGCCCTGGCTCAGCCGTTCAGCAGCCGGAACGCCTTCTGGAGGCTCACGAACATCCGGTTGAAGGATGCGGTCAGGCCGGCGATTTCATCGTGGCCGTGCACCGGCAGTTCGGGAAGGCTCATATCGCCGGTGCTGATCCGGTCGGCCATATCGGAGAGCTTGCGCACCGGCTGGATTACGAGAAATAGGACGGCGGCGTCCATGGCCGCCAGGAGTACCGCGAAGCCCAGGATGAGGTAGATGACCAGCGTGCGGAACGCCGCGTTGGCAATTTGGATGGGTACCGCCATCGGAACCGATACGATTTGCGCCCCGACGATTTCATTCGCTTTCCAGCCGAAGCCATTCACGCTCCCGTAGGTCTGGACGATAGCCGGAGGAGCCTCGGCGGGCAAACTGTGACATTCCAGGCAAGCCTGGTCGGCGGTGACCGGGTGTGCGATGTACAGCATGCGTCCGGTGAGAGACTCGCGCTCCCCTACCAGCTCTTTCGCATTGCTGTGGTCGCGGAAATAACCGATCAGGTCGGCTTCCCACTCCACCGCTCGATCGCGCAAGTTGGTCGGATTCAGGGCGGCCTCTTTGTAAGAATAGTCCGGGTACTTTTTGCGTAGATAGTCGAAGGTGACGGTTGCGGCGTAGAAAGGGACGGTTTCGGGAAGGAAGTGCGTCTTGTGCTCGGGAAGAGTTTCCAGCAGCGGCGCCAGTTCATTTGCGGTGTACTGGCGCGTGGAGCGCGCGCTCTCAATCATGAGTTCGGCCTGCTGGACCACCTGGCTGCGCGCATTGCGCATTAGAAATTGATAGGCGGCGTAAAGGACCAGAATCAAAACGGCGCCAAACAGGGCCACCAAAATGAGATTCAACTTGGTAAGTAACTTCATTCCCGTCTCTCAGTGAGACAGAGTATACCAGGAAGAATTCAGAATTCAGAATTCAGAAGTCAGAATTCGAGGCCGCCGAGCTCCACATTCTGAATTCTGAATTCTGAATTCTGACTTCTGAATTCTTCCGCTTGCGATAAACTCAAGGTAGGACGTTCATGCATCGGCACCGAATCGCGGCGTTTCTGGCGGGTTGTTTGATCCTGGGCAGCCTGTTCATGATCTTCGTGGCCATTCAAAATTTTGCCACCGTGGATCGCGTGCTGGCGGCGCCTCCCCACCAAGCCACGCAAATGTTTGAAACGCTCGGGCCGGAGAATGCGCGGCTGCTGTTGCGCTATCTGGCGGGCGAAGAGAACCGGCTGTTTTTTACCAGCTGGGAGCTGGTGCAGATCGCTTTGGGCGTGCTGCTGACTGCGGTTCTGTTGCTTGCCAGCAAGAGCCGGCTGCTTGCCGGGCTAGCTGGCGCGGTGCTGATCATCGCGCTATTCCAGCATTTTCGAGTGACGCCTGAGATGATCGCCCTGGGCCGGCTGGTTGATTTCGGCGGCGGCTCGGCATCGGCGGCATACAGCCAATTCTGGAGGCTGCACGGCCTGTATGGCGTGTTGGAAGTAGTGAAGCTGGCGCTCTTGATAATCGTCGCCGGCATTTTGCTGTTTGGCCGGCGGAAGAAAACGACGGAGCCGGTGGAAGTGGACCCGGCTGTAGCAACCTTTGCGGAACCATAGCGTAAGAACCTTTGAAAATCAAACCAGAAAATCGCCTTTGGATCGGTATCTACGGAGGCACTGCGCTCACCATGCTGGTGGCGATAAGCGTCTTTGGATGGCTGGCATGGACGTCACGGGAAGAACCAGGCGTTGGACGCGTCGCCGGAGCGCGCCCGGCCAATGCCGCGGCCAGCTCGATTTCCGATGAAAGCTACGAACTGCTGGCGGCGTTTCGAGCACCCGAGTATGTTCCCGAGCGGGCCGCTCCCCAATTGTTTCAGGCCGCAATTGCCCGCTACCGGAAGCAGGATTATGCGGGTGCGGCTTCCGTTTTGCGAACAGTCACAGATGCCCAACCGGACTTCGTTGCTGCGAAATTTTATTTGGGAATCTCGCTGTTGCTTTCGGGCGACCGCATAGCGGGCATTCAGGAACTGCGCGCTCTTACCGATGCCGGTGATGGTCCTTACCTGGAACGCGCGCGTTTCTATTTAGCCAAGGGCCTCATCGCCGAACACGATGTCCAGCGGGCACAGCAGCAGCTGGAGGATCTTATTGCGCAGCACGGCGACCTTGAAAAACAGGCCGCCGCGCTGCTGGGTCAAATCCGGCGATCCTAGCCGCAATTGTGGCGCACGCACTCCTGCGTGCCGCGTTCACACTCATGTGAACGCTCCGTGTTTCTTCCCATGCGGCATGCCACTAGCCGCGATGATGGCTGCGCGCCGGACCAACGGGCTGAGGTTCGTGCTCCGGCGCCTGGCTGAACAGTTCCACAATCTTCTTATTGAATGCGGGAAGATCGTCGGGCTTCCGGCTGGTCACCAGGCCGTGGTCTTCCACCACCTCGCGATCTACCCACTTTGCGCCGGCGTTCCGTAGGTCGGTGTGCAGAGAGGGCCAGGAGGTCACCGTTTTTCCTCGCACCGCATCGGCTTCCACCAACATCCAAGGAGCGTGGCAAATTGCCGCGACAGGTTTGCCTTGCTCAAAAAAGCTTTTCACAAATTCGACCGCCTTCGGCATGGTGCGAAGCTGATCGGGATTGGCGACGCCGCCCGGCAACACCAGCGCGTCGTAATTGTCGGGATTGGCGGCATCCAGCGCCACGTCCACCGGGAACTTGTCGCCTTTGTCCATGTGCTTCCAAGCTTGCAATTGGCCCTTGGAGGGCGATACCAGTTCCGTTTTCGCGCCTTCGGCATCCAAAGCCTTGCGCGGCTCCGTCAGTTCCACTTGCTCAACGCCATCGGTGGCCAAAATAGCAATTCGTTTTCCATTCAGTTTGTTGGGCATGAATAATACTCCAGCCGTTGGACGAATCAGCGGCCGCATTCGCGGCGTGCGTAACCGTTATCGCGGCACCGGGCCATAATGAAATAACATGCCGGATATTCTCAGCATCATTGCGAAGTACGGCTATTCCAGCCTCTTCGCGGCGCTGTTAATGGAAGCCATCGGCTTGCCGATCCCGGGAGCTTTGGCCTTGCTGGCTGCGGGAGCCGCTGCGGCCGCCGGGGTGATGCATCCAGCGCTCGCGTTCGGTGTGGCAATTGGCGCCATGCTGATCGGCGATACCACCCTGTACGTCGTCGGGCGTTACTCGGGTTGGCAATTGCTGGGTTTTCTATGTGGGCTTTCGCTGAGTCCGGAGGTCTGCATTTTACGCTCCGCCCGATGGTTCTATAAGCGCGGGCGCACTACGCTCCTATTTGCGAAATTCCTTCCGGGCGTCAACACCATGGCTCCCCCGCTGGCTGGAAGCATGCACATGCGCGCCTCGCAATTCTTCAGATTCGACCTGGGAGGCGTGCTGGCCTACGCGCTGGCCTATGGGGCGCTGGGTTACCTGTTTCGCGATGTTTTTCGCATGCTGGCCGGCGGATTGCAGGCTTTTAGCCGCGCGGTGGGATGGGTGATCCTGGTGGGCGTGATCGGATACATCTGCTATCGCGCTTGGCTGTACGGCAGGTATCGCCTCAATCGATTTGTGCCCCGGGTTCCGGTGAGCGACGTGGAGGCGCGTCTGAAGCTGGAAGGCGCGCCGGACGTCATCATCGCGGACGTGCGCAGCCACGGTTATTACGATCAGGGCGAACAGCGCGTGCAGGGTTCCATCCGCATCGAGCCGAACAACCTGGAGTCATTCATCGAGACGCTGCCCAAGGACACGCCCATCTATCTTTACTGCACTTGACTACGCGAAGCCACCAGCGCCCGTGTGGCGCACATCTTGCGGGGCAAAGGATTCGACGCTTACGTGATCGCCGGTGGATTGCGGGCCTGGCGCAGGGCTGGATATCCCTTGGAAGCGGTGCCCAAGGAAGATTTAGAATTGCTTCCGCGCTTCGATTAGAGCAAGCTGCTATAACACCCGCGAATCATTGCCCAGCAAGGCCTTTCGCACGATCTTGATCGGCGGCGTGCCTTCCCCCATAAAGCGGTCGTGGAACTCTTCCAGCGTGAAGGCGCTGCCGCGCATCTTCTTATAGTCTTCCCTGAGCTTCATGATTTCGAGCTTCCCCAGAGTGTAGTAAAGATACGTCGGATTGCTCGTTCCTCGCTTGGTTTCACGCTCGCCATTGGTGCGGCTCTGGTAGCCTTCGTTGACGAAAAAGTCGATGCCCTGGTTGTAGGTCATCTTGCCGGTGTGCATCTGAATGCCCACGATGTAGCGCGCGTCGCGCAGCAGCGCGTCCTGCAGTTGGCCGAGGCGAAGCTTCAGGTCGCCGTTCCCGTAGCCTTCATCGAGCATCATCTGTTCGCAGTAGTGCGCCCAGCCTTCCGCATTTGAGTTGGCCCCCAGAAGCTTGCGAACTTTCGACGAGATGGTTTGCATCCAGAGGAATTGAACATAATGGCCCGGGTACGCTTCGTGGATCGCCGTACTGATGATGGTGCCGCGGTTAAAACCCTCCATATGCTCTTCCACTTGCTGCGGAGTCCAGGACGCTTCGGGCAGCGTCACGTTGAAAAAAGCTTCCTTGGCGACCTTTTCATAAGGCCCGGGCGTGTCCATGGACGCCGTGGTCAGGGCGCGCATGAAGGGCGGCGTTTCCTCCAGTAGAGGCAGCACCGGCGAAGGGATAGTGATGATCTGGTGGGCGGTGATGTAGTCTTTTAATCCGCCCAGGACGTCGCGAAAGGATTGCAGCAAGTGATCGGGCGCGGGATGGTCGTGCGTGGCTTCGTCCAGGATCTGCTGCGGGGTCTTGGCGGGATCGATTTTCCGAGCGGTCTCTTTAAAGGCCAGCTGGTTCCGGCGCAGATCGGCCATTCCGATTTCGAGCAGCTTGTCGAGAGGCAGGTCAACCATCTCTTCATACAACAGTTTCTTGTGAAAGAGATTGGCGCCCAGCCGGAAATCGCCGCTGGATCGGGCCAGCAGATCGTTTTGCAGAAAGGCCTGGTAGCGTTTCAGACCGTCGATGGCCAGGTCGTTGGATTTTTGGAATTCAGCCAGAAGCTTCGCATCCGTCACTTCTTTGAACGCTCGGGGAACGTCGTTTTGGAAGAAGCTGATGATACCTGGCAGTTGCTCGATCGCGATCTTGGTGTAAATGCGCGGAGGATTCTTGAGATTGGCGCGCGCCGCTTCGAACACGGCGGGGAACTGCCGCTCGCGCGCGATCACCGATTGCAAACGATCGGCCGGGGGCGCGAAGGTGCGGCTCATTATCACAAAAATGCTGGTGGTCACTCCGCTGGAGTAATTGTCGGGATTCTTTTCCCAGCCGCGGACCTGTTCCAGCTCGAGGAGCGTAGCACGGATGTAATTCAAGATGAGATCCCGGTCAGGGCCGGAAGACAGCGCGGAGAATTCCCTTTCGGCGGCATGCAAAGCATGGCCCTGGGCGGTGACGGCCGTCTTGGAATAATCTTCGAGCAGCGAGTCATATTGGTGAAAGCCATTTGCTGTTCCCGCCGTGGGACTGAACTTGAAATAGACGTCGTCGAAGAAGCGGTCCACTTGTTGAGCGGAGGGTTGAGCCGACAGCCGGCCGCAAATCATGATTGAGACAATACCAACCAGGCACAATGCGCGAAACATTCCTCTATTATGCCGTCGTTAGCACGCCCGGGCGGAAAATGCAGTAGAATTGTCCACCAGTAGAGGAGTTCCTTTTCCCCATGCAGGTGCGAGGCGCAGCCGCTCTGTTTCTGTTTGGCGTCATCACCGGCGCTCAAAGCCCGCAGACCCCGCCCCCTCCGCAGAATACGGCGGAGATGTCTTCTCGCGACGCGCCCGCAACGTTCAGCACCAAAGTGAACCTGGTCATGGTTCCGGTGGTGGTGCGCGATGCAAAAGGCAAAGCGATCGGGACACTGCAAAAGGAAGACTTTCAGCTTTTCGATAAAGGCAAGCCGCAGGTGATTTCTAAGTTCTCCGTCGAAAAGGCCGGAGAGTCGGTGATTCCGGCGGAGGTGGTGACGGATGAAGCCGCGAACAAAAATGATAAAGGCGATCAGTCTGACAAGTCCGCGGCGCCGATCGCCCAGCGATTTGTCCTCTACCTGTTTGACGACGTCCACACCAGCATGCCGGATTTGATGCAGGCTCGCAACGCGGCCGATCGCCATTTAACTGAATCCCTCGATCCCGCGGCGCGCGCGGCCATCTTCACTACCTCGGGGCAGAACAACGTGGATTTCACCGACGATCGAGTGAAATTGCACGATGCGCTGCTCAAGCTAATGTCGCGGCCAACCATGGGGCAGCCAGGATCGGAATGCCCGGATCTCACCTACTATATGGCGGATCTGATCCAGAACAAGAACGACTCGACGGCTCTGCACGCGGCGGCCACCGAAGTGCTGGCCACCTGTGATCCTCCCCCGCCCATCCCTCCCAGTGCCCCCAATTATCAGCAAGTGATGCAGCAAGCCGAACAAAACGCCGAGAACGTCTCGCGCAGTACTGCCCAGCGTGTCCTGAGTTTCGGCGAGCGCGACACGCGTCTGGCATTCACAGTCTTAGAGGGCGCCATCCGTCGGCTTGCCGCGGCCCCTGGCGACCGGACCATAATCTTCGTCTCCGCCGGATTTGTCCTTACCGACGATCTCCGTCAGGAAGAGACGGACATCATGGACCGCGCTATCCGCGCCAATGTGCGGATTAGCTCGCTGAATGCTCGCGGACTTTACACCATCATTCCAGGAGGCGATGCCAGCACGGCATCTTCGGCCGGCGGTGCGGAAGTTATCAATGCCAAGGCGCACTACCAACAGGAGTCGGCGCTCGCCGAAGAAGGTGTCATGGAGGAGCTCGCCGACGCCACCGGTGGCCGGTATTTTCACAATAATAACGACCTGAAAGCGGGCTTCGGTCAGATTGCGGCGTCGCCCGAGTTTGTTTATGTTCTGGGATTCTCGCCGCAAAACTTGAAGCTGGATGGGGCTTATCACGTGCTCAAGGTTACGCTGAAAATGCCCCACGGCCTGGATTTACAGGCCCGGCGCGGATATTACGCTCCTCGGCATCTGGCCAACCCGGAGGAGGACGCCAAGCGGGAAATCCAGGAAGCGCTGTTTTCTCGCGATGAGTTGCAGGATATTCCGGTCGAATTGCATATGCAATTCTTCAAATCCAGCGACATTGCGGCCAAGATCGCCGTAGTGGCGCGCGTGAACGTGAAGAACCTTCGCTTCCGCAAGGCGGACGGGCGCAATAACGACAACCTGACGATCCTTTCGGGTGTTTTCGACCGCAACGGAAACTACATCACCGGTATGCAAAAGTTGGTTGAGATGCGCTTGCAGGATTCCACTTTGGAGAAGGTGCTAAATTCCGGTATTACCGTAAAGACCAACTTCGATGTGGCGCCGGGCAGCTATGTGATCCGGCTGGTGGTGCGGGATTCGGAAGGACAGACCATGGCGGCGCGCAACGGCGTCGTCGAGATTCCATGATTGAGAAAAGATGATGGAGGTGCGATCGTGAATTTTCAGCGCATGTTTTCCTTCGCCGCGCTTCTCGCGCTGGCTTTTTATCCGTCGGCTCGCGCGCAGGCGCCGGCGGACTCTGGAGCTGTTATCCGCACTGAGACCAAACTGGTCCTGGTGGATTCGGTGGTCACCGATAAGAAGGGCAACTACGTTCACGATCTGGAAGCCAAGGACTTTCGCGTTTTTGAGGACAACAAAGAGCAGCAGATCAAGAGTTTCTCCTTCGAAGCCGGTAAATCGTCGCCCTCCGACCTGAAGCACTACCTGGTGCTGTTTTTTGACAACTCGACCATGGAATTCGGCGATCAGGCGCGCGCACGGCAGGCCGCGACGAAGTTCATCGATACCAACGGCGGCCCCAACCGGCTGATGGCGGTCGCCAATTTCGGCGGGGCGCTGCAAATCGCGCAGAATTTCACCGAAGACCCGCAGCGCTTGAAGAATGTGGTGAATGGGATCAAGTTTTCGGCTGTCGCGCCCAATGGGTCGGATGCGAGTGCGCCGCAGATCAGCGCGCAAATGGCCAGCTTTGGCTCGCGCGACGTGCTTTATGCGTTGAAGGATTTAGCCAAGAGCCTCAGCTCGATCCCCGGACGCAAGACTGTGATCCTGATCACCGGCGGGTTCCCGCTGACGCCAGAGATCATGTCCGAAGCCACCGCTGTGATCAGTGCGTGCAATAAATCGAATGTGGCCATTTATCCGATTGATGTGCGCGGTCTGGTGGCGGCCACGCCGCAAGCCAGATTGAACGCACCCGATCGCGATGTTCGCTTTGTGCCGGCATCCTATATTCCCGGCGGCATGGCCTTCTTCGTGCCGCAGCACGGAGGTGGAGGTGGAGGAGGTGCTGGAGGAGGCGGAGGCGGCCATCCTGGAGGAGGTGCTGGAGGAGGCGGAGGCGGCCATCCGGGCGGAGGCACTGGAGCTCCGAGCGGGGGCTCGCCGGGCGGCGGGCACGGTCCAACGTCAAGCCCCACTGGGGGAACGCCCACCCGAGGCGGCAGCGGGGGGAACAATGTGGGAAATTTGAACCCTTATGGCATCAACTCGCCCTGGACGAATCCGAGCGCGCAATCGCGCATGATCATTCCACAAATTCCAGATAGCACCGCGACCAACCAGAACATCATGTTCATGCTGGCTTCCGGCACGGGTGGCTTTGTCATTCACGAGACCAACGATCTGACCTCCGGCATGGAGAAAATCGGAAAGGAACAAGACGAGTACTATGTTCTGGGGTACACGCCGCCGGAATCAGAAGACGGAAGTTGCCATACCTTGCGCGTCAAGCTGGATCGCGGCGGAACGGAAGTGCGATCCCGTACCGGTTATTGCAACTCGAAACCCCAGGATCAACTAGCCGGCAACTCCACCGAGAAGGATCTGGAAACTCGCGCCGCCTTGGCGCAAGCGGGGAATGTCAGCGCTTCCATGCAGCTTCCGTACTTTTACACCGCCCCGAACGTGGCGCGCGTGAACGTGGCGATGGAGATCGCCACCGCTAACGTGAAATTCGATAAACAGAAGGGCAAGTTCCACGCCACCATCAATGTCCTGGGCTTGGCATATCTTCCGGACGGATCGGTGGGCGCGCGCTTCAGCGACTCCATGAAGCTCGACTTCGACGACAAGAAGCAGATGGAGGCGTTCAAAGAAAACCCCATGCACTACGAGAACCAGTTCGACGTGGCGTCGGGAAAATACAATCTCAAGGTGGTGTTTGCTTCCAGCGGCGAGAGCTTCGGAAAGGTAGAGATGCCGCTGGTGGTGGATCCTTACGACGAAAAGCAATTCAGCATGAGCAGCGTCGCGCTGAGCAAACAGGTGAGGCGTGCGTCCGATCTGGGAACGGGTCTCGATGCGCTTCTGCTCGAAGATCGTGTGCCTCTGATCGCCGATGGTATGCAGTTGGTGCCCTACGGGTCCAATCATTTCAAGAAGGGCGATTTGGTGGCCTTTTATACTGAATTTTATGAGCCGCTGCTGGTGACGGGCGATCCAAAAACGCCGCCGGTGGTCGCCTTTGAGCTGCGCGTGCTGGATGGCAAGACGGGCGAACAAAAACAGGACACCGGGCTGATGCGCGTGGGACTTCCGAAACAAGCCGGCAGTCCTACCGTTCCGGTGGCTGCGAAGATTCCGACCGAATCTCTCGGTCCCGGTTCCTACAGGGTTGAAGTCAAGGCGGTGGACAACGCGGGCAAAGAGTTCAAGCGCACCACCGACATCCAAATCGATTAGCCGCTTGGAAATTTATCTCCTCGACGGCACATACGAGTTGTTCCGGCACTACTACGCGCTGCCCTCCGCTCGCGATCAGGACGGTCGCGAGGTGGCGGCCGTGCGAGGTGTGCTGGCCTCGGTGCTGGGCATGATCAGCGGCGGCGCCACGCACGTCGCAGTCGCCACCGATCACGTCATTGAGTCGTTCCGCAACGGCTTGTGGCCGGGCTACAAGACCAGCGAAGGCGTGGAGCCCGAATTATTGGCGCAATTCCCGTTGCTTGAAGAAACTCTATCATCCGCCGGCATCGTCGTATGGCCGATGGTGGAGTTTGAAGCCGACGATGCTCTCGCTGCCGGTGCGGTTGCCGCGGCCCGTGATCGACGGGTGGATCGCGTGATTATCTGCACACCGGATAAGGACCTCGCGCAATGCGTGAGCGGGACCCGCATTGTTCAGCTGAACCGGCGGACCCGCGTCACCATCGACGAAACTGGTGTAATCCAAAAGTTCGGCGTTCCTCCGGCGTCCATCCCCGATTACCTGGCGCTGGTGGGCGACGCCGCCGACGGCTATCCGGGCCTGGCGGGCTGGGGGGCGAAATCGACCGCTGCCGTTCTCGCGAAGTTTGGCCATATCGAGGCTATACCAGCGGACTGGCGCGACTGGCACGTAAACGCCACCAGCGCGAGCGCCCTGGCGCACACTCTCTCCGAACAGCGCGATCAGGCCCTTTTGTTCCGCACGCTCGCCACGCTCCGGACCGATCCTGCGCTCTTCGAGGACGTGGAGCAACTGCGATGGAACGGTCCTACTCCCGGCTTCACCGTGCTGGCGGCACGATTCGACGCGGCGAAAACCGAGCCGAAGCGCCGGCAAGGGCGTCCGTAACCCGATTGTGCCGCACGCACTTTCCGTGGCGCGTCGCCATTCTTGGAGACGCATGGTTCCGTCCATGCTCGGGAGCAGAATCACCGTACATTAGGGCTGCCGGGTGCTGAGCGGCATTGCGGTTTCCGCAGAGGTTAGTTGGCCGGCACCTTCTTGGAGAGCTCCGTAGGGTCCATCGGTGCGTCCGCCCGCAACAGGGCTAAGCCCGACGCCAGATCGGAGGCCTGCGGGATCACCGTGCCGAGCCCTGTGAGATCGAGAACATGCTGTATGGGGGGACCGGCTCCTGCCAGTACGAAACGCCCACACGGTTTCCGTATCACCGAAGTATAGACGCCCACGATGAAGGCAACTCCCATGGATCCGATGGCGGCAACGTCCTGGAAATCGGCCAGCACTTTAATGCACGCCAGCCGCTTGATATCCTCCATTTTGGTTTGCATGTATTCCATTTCGGGCCCTGCAACGAAACGTCCTTTGCAGCGCAGGATGCAGTAGCGGTCGTGTTGTTCAATCTCGATAAGCATAAGGTACCTCAGCAGTAGCTTTTTTGAGCGGTCGTTCAACCTTCACCCGGGATAGCGAGAGGCGGCGCGAAAGGCCGCCTCGTTCTCCACTCCAGCAGCAACTAGGCTGGTGGCGACGGGCTATTTTCCCGCTTTTTTCGCCTTGGAGGCTCCGGGATAGTCCGGATTAGGGGCCAATACTCCTTGAGCGTTCGGCACCAGGATGGCTACTAAATGCTTTGGACCGGGTTGATTAGTTTCTTCACCTGGGTCGGGAACGACGACGCTGAACGTGGAAATTTTATGCGGATCTTGTGGGCAGGGCACCGACTTATGCAGCTCGGTAAGAGTCACGCGTACCGTTTCTCCCTTTACGTGGACGGCGAACTCGCGAGACGGCTCCCCGGCGAGATCTGGCCGCTGGCCTGCGCCAAATTGGATCGTATCCCCTCGTTCAAACTCAATTTCGGCCGACTCGACCGATTTGCCATTCTCTGCTAACTTACATCGAATCACTGCCATGGTTTCTCCTTTTTGTTTACGGAACGTTGGAACCTAACAACTCTAGAAAGCGAGGAGTACGCCGTAAGTCCGCCACCTCCGGGTACTCATTCAACTGCACCAGGACGGAATGGGCCAGGGCTGGGGCCAAGCTCGTAAGAAAATTCAAAGTTTGTTGTCTATGCCCGAGCGCTTCGTAGGTCAGCACCGCCATCCCGCATGTGTCGGCATCATCCGGTGACAGGTGCAATGCTTGCGCGATTTCATACTCCGCCTGTTGCCCATTGCCAATACGGGCGGCGAAGTAGGCCAAATAGGCGCGGTCCTGACCCTGTCGCGCATCGCCGGTTAAATTGGCCTCGGCTAATTCCAATCCGTGCCGAAATGCATCGTTCGCACCGGCACTGTTACCTTCCCGGCTATAGGCAAAACCCAGACCCAGCCATAACCTCACCGTCACGGGCCCTAGAGCAATCGCCTGCCGATAAGAAGAGGCGGCCTCTTGATTCTTCCCGGTGAGTAGAAAGACGGCGGCGAGGGCGTTTTCGCTGCGCGAGGAATCTTCCAGTCGGATGGCAGTGCGAAGTTCACGCTCGGCCTCTGCGAAACGCTTGAGATTTTCTAAGCCGATGCCAAGAACATAATGGGAATCGGGCAGGTTCTGAGCTAAGGCCGCCATTTTTTGGAATTCTGTTAGCGCGTCCGCGTATCGCCCACGATGAGTAAAGAATGTACCAAGATCCCGATGGTATCTGGCGTTATCCGGCTCAACTTGAGTAGCCTTTCGTAATTCGGCTAACGCATCATTCAATTGAGCGTTCTTTTCATAAGCCAAGCCCAGAAGCCGGTGCGCCTCGCCATTATTGGGTTGAACTTCGATGGCCCGCTTGTAATCCGCCTCGGCCTGCTCGTACAATCCGGTGTCTGCTTTCAGAAATCCTGAGATCAAATGGACTTCTGGAAGATCCAAATCGCGAAGTTCGGCCTGTCGCACCGACTCTTCCGTCGCATCTTTCCACGAAGTTTTGCGGGTTTGAAGGTACTCGCGCCATTGCGCTTCCGCTAGACCGGCCCAGGTGAGAGCCGTATCCGGATCGGCGGCAACGGCGCGTTGCAACAGAGCGACGGCATCGTCGTGCTTGACATCGCCGCGCACGTAGGACAGGCCGGTGACGTAATCCTGGCGGGCCGCAGGTCTCACCGTTGCATTCGTCGCAGGAGGCGGAATGTGCAACATACCGCTCACCATCCCCGCCATGGCTTCGGGAGCGTACCGCAACTCCTGCTGCTTGTATCGCATGGTCCACTCCCTCGTCGTGGCGCCGGAACTCGGATCCGTCAGGTACACGTGAAGGATTACATCCTGGTTCTCATGCTCTCCTTTTGCGGTCTCTAGTTTTCCGTGCAAGACGCGGTTGGCCCCCAGTGCCTCACGGGCTTGCTGGGCCGACTCCACTTTCTTGCGCGCAATGTCATCCCACGGAACCACTTCTATGCGGGTCTGGGAGTTGCCTCTGAGGCGGGACAGTTCGCGCGACGCGTCCTTCGACAGATTCGCGGCCAGAGGCGCCATAGCCGTACTTACTTCAAAGGGCAGCACGGCCAGTCGCACTGTCTCTTTGGGCGCCGAGGCGCGTTGGAAGGTGACCAGTCCCGAGACCGCGGCCAACAACACCGCAGCGGCAGCCGCCAGCCACCACCGCAGCGCGCGCGATGGTTGGAGGGCCACCGCCACTTCACCGGCATCTCGAAAGCGCTGGTCCGCATCCGGGGCCAGGCACTTCTGCAGAATAGAATCCCACCCGTGCCGCACTGACGGCGGCTTGTGTTTCGAGCGTTCCTGCCACGGGATCTCCGGCGGATAGGGGAGGTGACTCGCCGTCAGTTCGTACAGGATCACGCCCAGTGCGTACACATCGGTGGCGTTGGTTGGCTTTTCGCCTTTCCACAACTCCGGCGCCATATAATCCGGCGTTCCGCCCGCCTGACTGGCTAGCAATAAGCCGGAACCCGCCGCGCCGTTAGCCGAGCCACCCGCTTTGTCCCCCGCCGGCCCAAGCGGCTTACGCGCCAGCCCGAAGTCGGTGATTACTGCCCGCACCTCCTCGCCCGCATCTTTGGTGAGGATTACGTTGTTGCTTTTCAGATCGCCATGCACCACGCCAAGTCGATGCGCTTCAGCCAATCCGGCGCAAATCTGCCGTCCGATCGCGCGGGCTTCCGCTTCCGCTAGCCGCTCGCGGCTGAGGCGTGCGGACAGCGTCTCACCTTCCAGAAACTCCATGGTGAGAAAATCGATTTCCCCACTCGCGGTGGACGCCGTGTGGATCTCGAAAATCTTGCATACATTGGGATGGCTGATCTCGCTCGCGTGGCGTACTTCCGGCGGCAGTCGCGTGCGGAATCCGCTCTTGGCGCACTTGAGCGCGATGCGGCGGCCTAGTCTTTCGTCCTGCGCTTCATAAACGATACCCATGCCCCCCTGCGCCACCTCCCGCACAATCCGGAAGCGGTCCGCCAGCAAATCTCCCGACCCGAACCGATGCTCGCGCAAGGCCGGAAAAAGCGGCTCCAACAGGAAATCTTGCATACGATGGTCCCATCGCACGTAGTCCCACACCTGGCTGAACAGCTCGGTGTCCCCTTCGCACGCGGTACGCACATAGGTTTCGCGGGTTTCCAGCGGCTGGCTTAACGCCAGTTCCACCAGGGTCATAACCAGATCGTCATCCTGCGCTTTGGGCATGCCCCGGCTCCATACGCGTGTATAACCACCTGCGTGCGTCGCTCCAGGTTCGCTGCATCGTTCGGAGCTTTACGCCCATGGCCTCGGCCGCCTCTTCGTCAGTCAGACCAAGGAAAAACTTCATTTCCACGAGCATGCTCCATTCCGGCTTCGTTTCCGCCAGTTCATCCAGCAGCCGATCTACCGCAATGGCCACATCGAGATTGCCGCTATCGCCCGGAAGAACACTTTCCAATCCCTCTAACCCCACGAACTCCGCCGAGGGGCGTCCCCGAGCGTGATCAATCAAATGCCTCCGCATGGCTCTAGCCGCTATAGCGAAAAAATGCTTGCGGTTCTGCCAATCCCGCTCCCTGGCGGCCACCATGCGGAAATAGACCTGGTCTACCAGTTCGGTGGCCTGCAGGGAATGGTCCTTGCGCTCCCGCTGCATCAGGTAGTGCGCTAAACGGCGCAGGTTTGGAAGGACCAGGCTGAAGAGCTGGTTTTCAGCCTCGCGGCTTCCCTCTCTCCACTGGTGCAGAAGATGCGTGATGTCTCCCATGGGCTTATCCATAGGCTCACCAGTTGTGGGCGAATTGTACCACATGGATTCGACGAAAGCGAATGGGCAAAGAAACACGAAATCAGATGCTGGCGGACTCTTCCGCGCTCCACGCTATCTATCCCGAGAGAGCAGCCCGGTTAGTCCGGGGAAAAGGAGCAAATTATGAAGAATTTCAAGCAGTTGGCCGTGTTTGTGATCTTTGCCGCCCTGTCATGTATCAGTTTGCGAGCGCAAGATGTCTACATGCGGGCGGCCGTTCCGTTCGATTTCCACGCCGGTGGCAAACTGATGCCCGCCGGTGAATACATCATTCATGAGCAAGGCCCCGTGGTCTTTCTGCGGACCTGGGACAGCCCGGGTCCCATATTGATGACTTTTGGGGTCTCAAATCGAGGCCCTTACCCGAAAGCCGAGCTGGATTTCAACCGCTACGGGAACGAATATTTTCTGACGACAATCTGGGATTCATACTCTCAGGACGGTCGCCAGGTGCCGCCGACGGATCGAGAAAAGGAACTGGCCAAACGAGGCAATATTCCAGTCCCAGCCGTGGTAACTATTGCCAGCAGCAAATAGTTCGTCCGTGGCGCACGCACTCCACTCCTGCGTGCGCCACGGTCTGGTGTAGAATCGATCATAATCGCGTGGTAGAAACCAAGACTCAGCAGATCGGCGATGTAACGGTTGTGGAGTTGTCCGGCCGCCTCCTTCTCGGCAATGCTCTCAGTTATGCCGAGAATGCCATCAACCGGTTGATCGACGGCGGAGCCCGCAAGATGGTGATCGATCTGGCCCGGCTGGATTACATCGACAGCTCGGGATTAGGGATGCTGATCTTCTGCGGCGGACGCATGGAGCAAAGCGGAGGCCGGATGCGCGTGGCGGGCGCCAGCGGGGCGGTGTCGCGCGTCTTTGAAATCGCTCATGCCGACCGCGTTCTTCAATTCGATGCGGATCTCGCATCGGCCTGTCGCCAGCTGAGTCCTGAAAGCACATGAAATTCGCGCTCCTGCTTCTGGTCCCGCTGAGTTTACTGGCTCAGCGCTACGATCTCGTTATCAGCAACGGTCACATCATTGATGGCACGGGCTCACCCTGGTACGCAGCCGACATCGCGATCCGCGACGGACACATCGCAGCCATTGGCCATCTCGATCCGGCGACCGCCCGTCAGACCATCGATGCGGCCGGTATGGTGGTGGCTCCCGGCTTTATCGACATGCTGGGACAGTCGGAAAAATCGATCCTTGTCAATCCCCACCTCCCCTCAAAAATTTATCAGGGCATCACCACCGAGATCACCGGCGAAGGCGGGTCGGCCGCCCCGCTCACGGACGCCATTCGCGCGGCTGATCACGCCGATTACGAACACTTCAAAATCGACCCGTCGTGGAATACATTCCGGGAGTTTTTCGCCCGCCTCGAAAAACAGGGCATGGGAATCAACCTCGCCAGTTACGTCGGCGCCACCCAGGTGCGAAGGGCAGTGATCGGTGATGACGATCGCGCGCCTACCGCTGCCGAGCTCGATCGCATGAGAGCGCTGGTGCGCGACGCCATGCACGACGGAGCGGTCGGCGTGTCCACTTCGCTGCAATACGCGCCGGCGCCCTATGCCACTACCGAAGAACTGATCGCTCTCGCAGCCGAGGGCGCCAGGCTCGGGGGCATCTACGCCACACATATGCGTAGCGAGGGCGATGCGATCATTCCCGCCATCGACGAAGCCATCCGGATTGGCCGTGAAGCTCACGTCCCGGTTGAAATCTGGCACCTGAAGGCGTCGGGGCGACAAAATTGGGGGCGCATGCCTGTGATCGTTGCCCATATCGACCAGGCCCGCCGCTCGGGCGTTGAAATTGGCGCCAATACGTACGCCTACACGGCATGGTTCAACAGCTTCTCGGCTTTCATTCCGCCCTGGGCGCACGATGGCGGCGACGCCAAGCTGATCGAGCGCCTCAAGGATCCGGCCATGCGCTCCCGTATCCGCAAAGAATTGCAGATCCCGAGCGCAGCTTGGGATAACGAATGGGACGAGATCTCAGGCCCTGAAGCAATCTTGCTGAGCGTCGTTCAGAATCCCAAACTGCTGCCCCTTCAAGGCAAAACCATTGCGGAAATCGCAAAGCTCTGGAACAAAGATCCCATCGACACCATCTTCGACCTCCTGATCGAAGACCATGCAGCAACGGAAGTCGCAGTTTTCGGAATGTCCGAACCCGACGTCAGGCTCGCGCTCCAGCAACCTTGGGTCAGCGTCTGCAACGATTCTCAGGGCACGGCGACTGACGGCTTACTTGGCCAGGAACATCCACACCCGCGCGCCTATGGAACATTTCCGCGCATCCTGCGCAAGTACGTACGTGAAGACGGCGCGCTTTCGCTGCCCGATGCCATCCGGAAATTCAGCGCGCTGCCCGCCTCGCACCTGCGGCTGGCTGACCGCGGCGTCATCAAAACCGGCATCTGGGCAGACATTGTGGTTTTTGATCCCGACACCATCACCGATGTCGCTACGTTCGAGAAGCCGAACCAACTTTCGGCGGGAATGCAGTATGTGCTGGTGAACGGTGTGCCGGTCATCGAGCACGGTCGCATGACGAATGCGCTGCCGGGAAAAGTGGTTCGCGGCCCGGCCTGGAAACCGTAACTACGGCGTAAGGAGAATCGGCCGTGTCCCAATCGTCACGGCGCCGCTGTCAACAGTGCATGTGCTGCCGGTAACCGTGGCGCATTGCGTGTACGGCGAAGCATCAAATGTGGCCGAGCCGGCGGTAGTCCATACAATTTCTTCGGTGACGCCGCTGGCCGAGACAAGATTGCAGGTGTAGATTGTGTCCGATTGCTGGCAGGCTCCTTCAAACGAAGATCCGAGAAGCCATTCCTCTACCACGGCATAAGCCTCCGCCGGCTCATAGATGCTTCCGTCCGACGTGTTATAGAGCGTTCCCCATGAGTTATTGCCCCATTGATACCAATAAAATTGGGTGAGCCCATTCGACGCCGCGAGAATATAGGAGCGTGGGAGGAATGCCGTCATGTTGTTGAGGCAGGTTTGGGCAAAAGGTGGCGAGGCCGGGCAGTCCGTGATATGGGTATTTAGTCCCCAGCTCGATTCCGAATCAATGAGCGGCAGATTCGACAGGCCATCGGCGGCCATCACCGCTTGCATCTTCGTGATCAGATTTACAATTCCCTCGGGACGCGGATTTCCAAGATACGGATGGAACGTTATGCCGTCCGCCACTGAAGCCCCAGTAACAACTTTGCCGCTCGGCAGCTTCACTGACGTGTGCAAGTAGTAACTCATGGCGTCCTGAGGATTAGTCGTCGGGTAGGCGCCAGCCGTGAACTGCATGTTGTCGCAATTGCAGGTGTTGGGGGTAAGGACGAGCGCACTAGGGTCGTAACTCTTAATGATCGCTCTGGCGTCGGCCGCCATACGGACCAGTTGCGCGGCGGTTCCATTCCAGAAAACCTGATAATTGTTTACCTCATTCCAGATTTCGAAATATTGGATCGTTTCTCCACTTTGCTGGAGATGCTGCATGAGGGCGCTGACAAAACCTTGGAAGTCCGCATCGGTGCCCGAGCCATTGCGGTTCAAGTCGGCGGGCGGATCGCAGGGGCCGTTGCCAGTTGTGAGCTCCGAACAATTCGTGTCGGTGGGATTGGAGCTATAGAAGGTAGGGTCGCCGCCGAAGGTGTAAAGCACCGTCTGGCCGTTCTGATTCGCGGTGCTCACCATCGCATCGAGCGCGGTCCAGGTATATTTTCCCTTGGACGTCTCGATTTCATTCCAGCGGGTGCCGGAGTCCCATAGACGCACGGACCCGAATGGCACACCCGCTGCCGAAGGCCATGTAAAGGTGGTGTTGTGCACATCCAGTCCGAAAAATTCCGGCTGGATCGGGAGGGATACAGGATTATCCACGCTGACTTGAATAGCAGAGGTTGCCGTGTTCCCGGCCGAGTCAGTTACTTCCACTGTAATAGTGTGAACCCCGTTCGCAAAGTTTTTCGTGTTCCAGCTGTACGTCCAGGCGTAAGCTCCCGCGGCGTTTTGATACGTTCCTCCATCGATCGAAAGCGCTACGGAAGTAATTGCAAGCCGATCTGAAGCGGTGCCTTCGATCGTCACCACATTCGACACCGTAGTCAAGCTTGCGGGCAAGGTGACTTTAACTGTCGGCGCTCTGCTGGTCGCTAAGGAGGTGGTTGGCAGGAGCACGGCTGTTAGAAGCGGCATAGCTGCCGCACAGCGGATCAATGTGTTCATGTAAAACGCATTGTGTATTAAGCATGTAAGATAAGTCAATAGGGAGAAATTCAAAAAGGTGTCATGCCATCACCTGTAATTCCAGTGACCATGTAAGGAAAACAACTCGATGTTTTTCGTCGGCGCAGAAACGGTGATTACAGTGAAGCCAGAGCGACACCTTCAACGTGAGGATCAATCTCACTGGCGCAAATACTTGACCGTTGTGCACTTCAATCGCATCTGCGTCGTGGATCGTGATGGCCCGCGGTGGGAGTCCAAGCCGACCGTTGTGATGAACGATGCACGGAGGACTGGAGCTCTTTAAGGTGCAGTTAGCTCCCCGGCCGCCAACTTGGATAGGAAAATATTTTGAAAACAAATGGGCCGCGCTTTCGTCGGCGAGATGAATTTCGCCCAAGTTTAGGACGCCTGATCATATGATTACTTCTATATTGTCTAGTAATACTATTACGCCCATCCAGGCCAAGTCTCGCACTCTAATGAATGGCGCGCTAACTGACCAATCGCGCTGCTTCCGGAACCTATGCGTCCTGTAACAACGGTGCGTCATCGCGGCCAAACCGCCGGTGCCATCGCAGTTTTTCTCAAGAACTCCTCAGTAGAACCAGATCATGTCAGCCGCGAACATCAACTGGCTTTTCTTAGTCCCATTGTTGTAAGGGGGTGCGTCGTATGCGTGCTCGTACTTTAGCTCGGACGAAAGACCACTGTCGATCCGATCCAATGGTTCCAAGAAAGACCGTGCTCCGTGTAGCTCGTTTTGAAACCGGTTCGTTGGCCCTTGAGGTCGTCGAAGTACTCATTTCGGAAGATGAGCGCATCCTTTCTCCCGATCTGCCGGCTTACGTAATCTAGAGTGGCCCATTCCGGTGCGAAGCAAGTTAGTTCAGTCGTGTTGTTACACACTGCCCCGTTGGAATTAGTAATAAGCTGGGACGCGGCTGCGGGATTGGTGACGTTAGGTGTGTCTTTCATGTACTGATACCATGTCTCCCATGCCATGTGCCATTTTGACTGCCCGAACTTGTGATACCAGGTCGCGTAATATGCAGCCAGGTTGTTGTAATTGTATTTGCTGTTGTTGAGGGAGTTAGCACAGATGTAGATATTGTCGCCGCCCTGTGCCCAGTTATAGCCGACGCAAGCATTTCCCGTCAGCTTGGCATCGGGCGCCCAGGGCGCATCCTCGCATCCACCGGACACGCCGATCTGAGTTGTCCAATGACTGCTCCATTTCGTAGTCATATTGACGCCCGTTTGAGTGTAGCAATCATAGGTATAAGTCAGCGAATGAGTGTAAGTATAGTTATTCGGAGCCAGCTGGGCCTCGATATCCGGCAGAGAAATGTAGCGCCCAAGCCTTACATCAGTTCCCTGGCCGAGTTTGGGAAAATACAAGTCCACATACATCATCACTGGGTCGTATCCCAGCTTGTTACCGATCGAGCCATTCGCCTTGGGGTTATCGAGTAGCTGTTGGCTAAAGTAGCCTTCCGCTGTGGTGAACCGATAATCCAGCCCATACAGGTTAGTTAAGCGGAAACCCCAATCAAAATGGTCGGTCTGTACGGTGTCCGGTGCGCGTTCGATGTACAAAGTTGCCTGGTCGAGTTGAAGGGTATTCGGGACCTCGGCGTAAGCGGCCGGGAGATTTCCATACGGGCGGGCGCCGGAAGTACTAACGTTCATCCCTAGGTCCGCCCACCCGTAGATTTGAATGTTGACCTTTTTCCACCAATCGCCATGCGGACCGGTTTGCAAAGCCATTGTGAGGGGATACGACGTCGCATTGGGGTACCCAATCCAAACCGTGCCGCCGATCGGCCACACACTGAAGGGAAACGGCGGGCTCGAAATCGGCATCGAATAACCGCGATACCCGGGAGCTTCTCCGTTGTCGGGGCCGGAGTGCCAATCGTTGTAATATGCTTGAGCGAAACGCGCCCAGAAGCCTTTGTGCGAGGTCCCGGTGTCGGTATTTTCCTGGGGGCGTCACGGAACCAGAACCGGCCGACGCACTGTCGGCGTCACCTCCCGGTGGCGCATCTTCCGCTCTCAGATTGGGAGACGAAGCAAAAAGGAATGCGCCCGCTACAAGAAAACTGAGCGCCATCTGAATTCTGATCCTCATGTCACCTTTCATTGGGTCAAAGGGTTCATCCCTTCGGAATCAGTATGCGGCCGACAGTATGAAGAAGGCATTAAGAAGACGTAAGGACTCGGGACCTGCTCATAACACAGTAAGCGCGAAGGCAGTTCAAAATACGTTGATCTCTTCAGTGAATCATCGAGATAGACAATCTAAAGATTGCCTGTCGACGCATGCGGAGCACACCTAACAGCCCGTGTCTAAAGTCCAAAAACATGTGGTACTGAAAATGTTTTGATCTTACAATCGATATATGGCAATGGGAACGCGGAAGAAGCGACAAAGGCAAGAGGGACTCTGGTACGGCGGGGAACTTCCGACAGCGCCCGGTCATCCGTTCTACAAGCGGCTCAATGAGGTCCTGGACAAGGCCGGTTTTGATCTCTTCTGCGAGACCAGTTGCGCTGGCTTCTATCACGACAAATTAGGGCGTCCGTCCCTGCCTCCGGGCCAGTATTTCCGCATCATGATGATCGGCTTCTTCGAAGGGCTCGATAGCGAACGCGGCATTGCATGGCGTCTCGCCGATTCGCTCACGCTCCGGCAGTTCCTGTCCATCGGACTCGATGAGAATACGCCGGATCACGTCACCATCTCGCGCACCAGACGCCTGATCGACGGCGAAACCCATCAGCGTATCTTCACCTGGGTGCTGGAGCGGCTGGCGCAGGCCGGGCTCATTAAAGGGAAGACGATCGGCGTGGATTCGACCACTCTGGAAGCCAACGCGGCCATGAAATCGATTGTGCGCCGCGACACGGGCGAGAGCTACATGGCGTACTTGCAACGGCTGGCCGAAGCCGAAGGAATCGACGCCCCAGACGCGGCGGCATTGCTCCGCATGGATCGCAAGCGGAAGAAGAGGACTTCCAATGAAGACTGGAAAAGCCCCATCGACCAAGAGGCCGAGATCACGAAACTGAAAGACGGACGCACGGCCCTGGCGTATAAAGCGGAGAACGCGGTGGACATGGAAACCGGCGCCATCGTGGCGGTCACCACGCACGGCGGAGCCGCCGCCGACACTGCGACAGTGCAGGAAACCGTGATTGACGCAGCGCTCGCGGTGGCCGGTTTGATCGCCGAAAAGACATCCGAGGGCGAGTATCCTGTGCATCCTGACGGAGTCGAAGAAGTGGTGGCGGACAAGGGCTATCACAGCAACGATGTCGCGCTTGGTCTGGCTGAGCTAGAAGTGCGAACGTATATAGTCGAGCCCGATCGTGGCAAGCGCAACTGGGACGGCAAAGCGGCGGAGAAGGCAGCGGTCTACGGCAATCGGCGGCGCATTGAGGGCGATCGCGGCAAGCGCCTGCAGCGCCAACGGGGAGAGCGGATCGAGAGGAACTTCGCGCATCAGTTTGATACCGGCGGACTGGACCGGCTCTATGTGCGAGGCCTGGAAAACGTGCACAAGAAATTCCTGATTCAGGCCGCCGCATGCAATCTCGCCCTCTTGATGCGATCGAGATATGGCTGGGGCAAGCCCAGAGCTGCTCATGACGGAGCTATCGAGGCTATTTTTGCGATTTTGGCTGTCATAAGAGCCGTTGAAGGCCTCTTCACGTCATGGTCCGCGAATTCCCACGCCGTGGTTCGAGTTTCTCGCCAATCAAAGTCTGCTGTCAGATGTTTCCACCGACTGGAAAACGCCGGTTTAGATACGGGCTGCTAAAGACGATCTCACCAAAAGCTTGTCTGTTTGCAAAGCTCGTCTGTTTGAAAGACGCCCGCCGGAGAATGCGGGATATTAACTCTTGGCGGCGGGGCCAACTCGCCCACTGCCAGGCTTATGCTATTCGACAATTCTTCCGACCGTTTGCGACGGCATGGCGGCGGAATGTCTTGGATATACCCCATTTGAATGGCGCGACGCTTCCAGGTGGATAGGATCTGCTGGACTCGCTGGCGAAGAAGCCCATGCCGCAGCGCTATCCTGCTGCAGCTCCGCCCAAAGAGAAAATAAAGTTGTACGGCCTTTCGCTGTACATCGGGACGTTCGTGTTTTTCGAAGGTCGGCACTGCGAAGGGAAGTTCTGACGAACTCTTCGCCGCAGTTGGTTCAGTGTAAACCGCTCAATCTGTTTCTGTATTTGCCCTTTTCTGTTTCATTCGGACGCGGACGAACGCGATAAACAGGCGGCGCTGGAGGGTCACTTGGAAGGATCGGAGTGTGGGCAAATCGAGCCGGCAAGGTATTAGAGTTATTTTGATCGAGAAGTTATAAAAGAGGAAAAGCCATGCCCGAGGAGTGAGCTCTGTCGCGCTTGGTGTGTCGGACTTACTCAGCGCAGGCCGAAGCCACATCCGCCTGGCCTAAACGCCATCGGCGTTTGACCATGCAATGAAGGTAGAGCCAATCATCCTTCACACCGGCGCAGCCTCGCGGATGTTGCCCGACGCTATGCATGACCGAAGTCCAATTGGTGTGCGTATCTCAATCTTGCCGTGCGCTCCGCAGCTCGGATCCCTCACTGAAGGGAAATATTTCATCGTGAGGCGAGACGTCGAAGTGCAGTATCGATCGGGAGGAGCAGGCGCCGGCTCGCGCCGGGCAGAAGCGTAAAACCATGATGCTCGTAGAAGCGTTGCGCCCCTTCGTTCTCGGCATCTACAACCATTGCGAACACGCCCAGCTCCGTCCGTGCGGAGCGCTTCAATGCATCCGCGAGCAGAACGCCGCCGAGACCAAGCCCCTGCTGAGTGCGGGCAACGGCGAGCCGGCCAAGCAAAGCCGCCGGAACCACTGGGTAGCGTGGCAGTTTCTTAATAACCTGCGGAGAAAGAGTATCCAAGGCGATGCTGGTTGCGCTCAAGGTGTAGTATCCGGTGACTTGTCCCGAATCGTAGCTGACAGCGACAAAACACGTAGCGATCCGGCGCCGGACATCTTGGGAGGCTTGCGTGTGAAAATATCGGTCGAGCGCGGCGGAGCCACCCATGAATCCGGTTCGGTGGTGCTCGTCGTTGAGCGGTTCAATCCGAAAGGTCTCTCTCACTCATTTCCCGATGAGATTCCGGTGACGCGCGAAGGCTTTCTTCAAGGCCGGGTTCAGTTTGGGCGGCCGCGTCAGAAGCTTGACGAACTGTTCCTGGGCCGCGCGCGACAGCCGAATGACTTCTACTTCGGATACCGTTTTTTGCGCGGCCTCCTGGGCGGCTGCGACGACGAAATCGCTGACCGAACGTCCCTGGATTTCCGCGGCGCGCCGGACGACGGCAAGTGCTTCAGGTGCGATGCGCGCCTCCAGGCGGGCAGTCCGGTTGGTGTGTTGCTCTGGCATACCTAAGCTCCAATTCGATCTGTTTAAAATGTACGTCATTACACCGTACAAGTCAAGGTATGCAAAATAGTTCTCCTAGAGAAACCAGACGTCGTAAACTCCCGCTTCATAAGATGCTAGTTCTTTTCGGCGGGCGGCCTAGCCAGTGAAACCGGCACTAGATTGACGCCTTGAAGTGATAGATATCCGTCTCGGAGAAGAGCGTCGCGATGGGGTTCCACCGCGGCGCACATTTCGTCAGTTACGCGGGCAAAGCCAAAGAGTCGACAGACGGCGCTTGGCACCTCGGTGGGGACGATGCCATAGGATTCCTCCACCACAATGAGAATCGCCCGTCGCACTTCTTCGGGAGCGACAAATTCGAGTTTGCGAGACGCGGCTGGCAATTCGCTCCGATTCCGGACCGGCGGTTGTTGCATTGTGGGCGCCCATAGAAATTCTTCCCTTTTGACGAAGAGCTTACGCTCAACGCCCACGCGCACGGCCTGTTCGAATGCCTGCTGTATTCTGTTCCCAAATCGTTGAATGCCTGCGCCGTCAAGCACGCGCCGCGCCGCCTCCATCCAATGCACTGGGCTTTCCACGTTTACTACTTGAGCGAGGAGATCCGCCAACTGGGTGCGACTTACCAGGTGCATATCGACGTCGCCCAGTCGTAAGTGCACATGAGCACATTCGTATGATGTGATCGATGGGTTCCGAGTCGATTGTGTCAGTGCCAGCAAGGGTGGCGTTCCCATTAACTCGGTGTAGACGGTCGGTCTTAGTCGGTACGTCCATTTGCCCTGTCTGGGCATAACTTAAGAACGTCTTCAGCGCAGCAACCCCCGCCGAATTCGTTTTTGTTAGGTGGATGTCGTCGGCGCTGAGCGTTGTGAATACTTCACAGCGCTTACGTGCTCGACTGATCAGGACGTTCAGACGGCGCTCTCCGCCAGTGCGATTGAGCGGACCGAAACTCATTGCCAAGTATCCCTCTGCTGTACGTCCATAACCGATGCTTATGAAAATAACGTCACGCTCATCCCCCTGCACATTCTCCAGATTCTTTACGAAAAACGGTTCGTGAGGAGAACCCGAGAAAAACGTCTCGCAGGAAGGGTCCTGACGGCGCTGCAATTCCACCTGGGTCAGAATTGCATCCATTTGAGCCATGCTGAATGCAGCGACTCCCAGCGTGTCCCAGCGCTCCGTCGGAAGCTGCATCTGACTCCGCGCGTGCTCCATTACAGCCTTCGCGACCGTCTTCGCTTCTATAGGGTTTGTCCGTGTGCGACTGCGCTCGTACGGAGCGTTCTGTAGTCGCCGGTACACCAGCCCAAGCTCCTCCCTGTCCCGGTCCGGGCTGGGAAACACGACTAGCCGGTCGTCGTAAGAAAGATGATTAGAGACCGTGATTAAGGATTCATGGCGGCTGCGATAGTGCCATCGGAGCATGCGCTGATGTGCCCCGCGAGAACAAAATAATCCGAGTACGCTGTCTATGTCCGACGCGGCCGTGTCTTCATCGTCTGATTCAGCTTCGTCCGTTGCGATCAGGGAATCGAAGAAGCTGGTGGGCGGTAGCTGCTTACTGTCACCGACCACCACTACCTGGCGACCGCGCAAGATAGCTCCAAGCCCGTCGACCGGCCTGACCTGACTCGCTTCGTCGAATATGACTAGCTCGAACGTGAGTCCTCCAGGGGGAAGATAATTGGCGATAGACAGCGGACTCATCATGAAGACCGGTTTGATCGACTGAATCGCATGACTTGCCTTCGATATCAAACCACGAATCGGAAGAAACCGAGTACGCTTTTCAAATTCCCGCCAAAGTATGCCGACCTCTCCCGCTCCGCCACCGGGCGCAACGCCTGACCATGTTTAAACGCCAAAAGAGTCCGGTTGTATTGCAATTGCAGAAGATCGAGTCTGCAGAACTCCGCGACGGTATTCCCGTGCCGGATTCCATCGAAACTGGCTAGCGCGTTTCGCTCCTTGAATGCTCGCTCCAGCAGCGTCGATAGCCTCAAGCGTTCATAGAGCGGAAGGAGTAATGTACCAGCGTTTTCCCAACGGGTAGCGACGGCCGCAATGCCCCCTAGTCCTTCTTTATTGCATTCATTCGATATCTGATTGAAGGCGACCAAATCGTGTAATTCGTCGACGTGGCCGCTCTGACTGAGCCAACGTGAGTTTAAGGCGGAGAACGGCTGGCTAGCCAGAGGGCCTTCGGCAAAGCGCGATTCATCGACCTGAAGGCGCGCGACCCAGGCGTTCACGTTTTCCTCATAAGCTTTTCGCGCATCGCCAAGCTCAAGAACCTGAGCGGATGCAACGTGATGGTCGACCGCGATTCGCTCTCTATCAACGCACCAACTACTAAGCGTTCCCTGATGGATGCCCTTCCAAGCTTCAATGGCCCAATTTGCTTGGGAATCGATCAGATCCCAATCCGAGTCCAAGCCCTTCCACAACGTGGCGAACAGCGGCGTCATCTGTTCAGCGGCCTGCGCGGTGCGTTTAACGCACTCGGCTGATTCTACGATGGCATCGAGCAACTCGATCTGCGCGGTTTGATCCGACGGTGCTGTGGTTGTACAGATCGCGGCCAGAGTTTTCTTGGCGTTCCTCCACCGTCCGGAAAGTAGCCGCCACCAGCGACCACCCAAGTCGGCCACACTATTTCTTGTATCAGAAACATCCATGCGCCAGGCCTCTGGCCGCAGAATCGATCCATACCGCTGATGGAGACCTCGGTACCGTTTACCGACAGCGACGGCCTCCCGGATCTGTTGCTCGTGAGTGAGCCACTCTGCGGAACTCAAGTTCAGCCCGCCGAGGGGAGGGGCACTAACGACGTATTGCGCTGACCGCCAGAGGATGTCGGCCTTGAGCTGAGTATCTGGGGCCTCGGCAGAAAATCTCTGCGCTAGCGATTTCGCCGACTTTTCAAAAGACAAACCAGCGGCGCTGGCGCTGATACAGCGCTTACGAATCTCGTCCCGATCGGTTGGCAGCACAATACTCAACTGGCTGCCCCAGAACGCGTGTCGAATGGGGACGCCGGTTCGCGACACCCGGTCCTGCAATTGAATCACGAGCTGTGTCCGACGGATCGTGTCCTCTGCCGTCCAATCCCCTATGCCGTCTACTTGTATCGGCGGCAGATCCAGGCCCTTCAGAGCGGTCTGGGCTGCGAGAATCTTTCCGTAGGCCGTGCAAGGGTTCTCGCCACTGGTGCCGATCGGCTCGTTTATCGCTTTGCAGTATTCATTGAGGCGATTCTTGGCATCGCCCAGCAGACTAAGTTCGGCCTGTGATCGAGGAGGCCCATGTCGCTCGCCCAACGCCGTCCGCCGAAGTTCCTCGATGATGGTTTTCTTATTTGTTCGATTGCTGTGGAGCTCCAGGCAGCCTGCTCCAAGCCCGACGTGATCCAGTCTGCGTTTCACAACATCGAGTGCTGCCATTTTTTCTGAAACGAACAGAACTCGCTTACCTTCCGCGACGGCACCGGCTATGAGATTCACAATCGTCTGTGACTTGCCGGTTCCCGGAGGGCCCTGAATGACCATATCGTGGCTGTCTAGGGCGTCCAGAACCGCGATCGTTTGGGAACTGTCCGAATCCACGACGTGCAAGATTTCTCTGTTTTGAAGTTGGTCATCAAGTGAACAGTCGTCGCGGTAGTTTGAGGAGGACGCCTGAAAGCCTTCGTCTGCAAGCAAGGCCTGGAGAATTCCATGACTTAGGATGGCGTCCGGCGTCGGCCATGTCGCCGGGTCGAGGTCGCGGTACATCAAGAATTTGGCAAACGAGAAAAACCCGAGTGCAATCGCCCCTGTGTCAACCGCCCACCCAGCCTGGCCGCTAATCGTTAACTCGACTTTCCCGAAATAGGCGTCGACATCTAGGTCGTCGGGTTCCGGTAACGGCGGAAAGTTCTTAATGCCGAAGCTTTGCTTGAGCTTTTCAGCAAGGGAAACATTTTCGCCCAGTTCTTCCCCCGTATATTTCAAGTGAAACCGTTCGCGGGCGTTAGACCGTTCGAGTTCTACCGGGATCAGTATCAATGGAGCGCGGTAGAACTTATCGCTTTTGTCTTCCTCACGCCAAACGAGCATGCCCAACGCAAGGTACAAGGTGTTAACCCCCTGTTCCTCCATCGAAGTTCGCGCGGCTTGATAGGTAGCGAGAAGTCGATTCTGCAGTTGAGTCGACGTGTAAGGCGTCTGAAGACGGAGGCCCTTATGCCTGGTCGGCGTACCAGAATCGTCCCCAGGTTGTGGCAATTGTTCTTCGCCATTTTCAGCGTGGCCGCTTACCTCGCCCGGTAGAAAAGTGAGGTGCCTCTCTTCCCGAACCAGAAACTGAAATACATCAGGGGGTGTTTCGTTAATTACGTCAGCGCCCTTTGCTCGCAGAGGACGGTAGTTGAGGAGTGTGTTGCGTAACCCGAGATCGAGCAGATCCCGGCGGGCGACCTCAAGCGTTACGGTGAGGTCGCCAGGCTTGTTTTTAGCTGGAGGCATCTGAGGTTGATCGGATAGGCCGCCTTGATTTCACTCGCGCGAAATACGTTTTGCAATGTTCTCCGGCACTTCCCAGAAACCCAGGGAGCCTTTGCACGGAACTGGTCGCCGGAGCGCGCGGGATTGGCGAGCACGAAGCCGTAATGGCCATGGGCGTGCCACTTAAGATGGCGCCTTCACACCAGGCGACACCTTTCTTGGTCTTCAATAATGCATCTTCTTACTCGGGCCGCCGCATCGTCTTGAGAAGCGTACACCGCGACCGTACCGCGCGGATTGATTGTATTCTGGCGGTGAGGGTGGGATTCGAACCCACGGAACCCGTGAAGGTTCAACGGTTTTCGAGACCGCCCGATTCAACCACTCTCGCACCTCACCGAATCTCCATTCTAGCTGGTTTTTAGTAACTTGACGGAGCCTATCCGGTCCAACAACTTTGCAACAATTCTAGGACTCCGGGGGTACATAAGTGTGCGTGATCGTACCGATAGGCTAGGTATCTCGGTTACCTCAAATAAGGCCGTTTGGGTGGTGTGTACTCCGCAATTGGGACGTTATGCTGGAATCGGATTGATGATGAACCCTCTGAAATACGTCGGCCCTCTTGCCCAGAAGCTGTTGATTCCAGGACTAGTGTGCCTGATGAGCCTGTTCTCTGTATCCAGTCTGGCAGCCCAAGCCGTGTTGACCTGGCACAACGACACCGCTAGAACGGGACAGAATCTGGAAGAAACGCTCCTGACGCCCTCCAGCGTGAACTCCAGCAATTTCGGTTTGATCTATACGCTGCCGTTAGATGGCAAGGTAGACGCCCAGCCTTTGTACGTCCCAGGGGTTTCAATCTCTGGCGTCACGCACAACATCTTGTATGTCGTCACCGAGAACGATAGCGTTTATGCTCTTGACGCCGATAGTGGAGCCCAGCTTTGGATGAAGACGATGCTTGGATCCGGCGAAACAGCGTCCCCCCAGCCGAGTGGCTGCGACAACATAACCCCTACGATTGGTATTACATCCACGCCTGCTATCGATATGTCGATCGGCCCGAACGGGACCATCTACCTGGTCGCCCTGTCCACGGACGGCACCAACTATTTTCAACGGCTACACGCTCTCGATCTAACAACCGGAATCGACCAAACGGGTTGGCCCATAGTGATTGCTGCTACCTATCCGGGCAACAGTCCAAACGGCTCCGGGACTGTTTTGACATTTGATCCATCCCTGTACACCGAGCGAGCTGCGCTCTTGATTTCGAACGGCGTGGTGTATACCACCTGGGCCTCCCATTGCGACAACGGTTCCTACAACAGCTGGGTCATCGGATATAACGAGTCCACCCAAGCCCAGTCCGTGATCAATCTGACGCCTGACGGGGGCCAAGGCGGTATTTGGATGGCTGGTGCCGGTCCGGCGGCTGATGCCTCGGGCAATATTTATTTTCTGATAGGCAATGGCACCTTTGACACCACGCTCACCGGCAACTTTCCTTCTGGAGGAGACTACGGAAACTCGTTCATGAGTCTTTCCACCAGCTCCGGACTCGCCGTGGCCGACTATTTCACCATGGACAACACGGTTTCTGAATCTACCATGGATGAAGACCTGGGTTCAGGCGGCGCGCTGCTGTTGCCTTCCCTAAATGACGCCATGGGAAATTCGCATCAACTGGCGGTTGGCGCGGGAAAAGATGGAACTGCCTATGTAGTGGATCGGGCCAACATGGGCGAGTTTAATATGAGCAGCAATGCCGTGTACCAGATGCTTCCGTTGGGCGGGAATCAGGTGTTTTCCACCCCGGCGTGGTTCAACAATACGCTCTACTACGGTCCCGTCGGTTCGCCATTAACCGCTTACCCATTCTCGGATGGATCGTTCAGCTCGTCACTCGCATTTAGCACCAGCCAGAGTTTTGGTGTCAATTGCGCCAATACGGGCGCCACTCCTTCCATTTCCGCCAGCGGACCAACCAATGGAATCGTATGGGTGTTGGATACACCTTGCAACAATAGCGTGCATCTGCCGGCCGTGCTGTACGCATTTGACGCCGGCACTCTCAACAAACTCTACGACAGCACACAAAACACCAGCGAGAATTTTGGCAATGGAATCACCTTTCCGACCCCGACCGTCGCGAACGGAAAAGTCTTTATTGGAACTGCTGCCATTGGAACTGCCCCCGGCGGCGTGTCTGCATTTGGACTTTGCACATTTGGGAGCCCCGGGAGCCTGACTGTCGATTCGACAGCCCACACGGGAGGTGTCACCGTCACAGCAAGCTCCGGCGCGTGCTCGTGGACCGCATCAACCACGTCCGACTTCATCACCATAACCGGAGGCCAGACCGGGACCGGTAATGGCACTGTTTCTTATTCCGTTCCCGCTAATTCCGGGGCGCAGCGGACGGGCACCATCACCATCACCGGCCAAACCTTTACGAAAACCTATACCATCACTCAAGCCGCGCCCAATTCATTAGTTCCTCCCTCCAATCCTGTGCCGGCGAATGAAAGTGCAGGAGTCTCTCTTACCCCGACCTTAAGCTGGACGGGGTCCACGGGCGCTACCTCTTATGACGTCTACTTTGGCACCTCGCCGACCCCAACGCTGGCTACCAACACAACATCCACCAGTTATGCTCCGGGAACATTGAGCCCAGGCGTTACCTATTACTGGGGCGTGCTCGCGAAAAACTCGACTGAGAGCAACGGTTCTCCAATTTGGTCGTTCACCACGCACGCGGGTGGCACCACTACGGCGGGACTGGGCTTCTACTCTCTCCCTCCCTGCAGGGTGGCCGACACGCGTGCAAGCAGCAGTTTCAGCGGAGCATTCGGCGCACCATCGCTGGTGGGCGGCGCGACCCGGAACTTTCCGATTCCGTCCAGTAACTGCGGCGTCCCCAGCACCGCGCAGGCTTACTCGTTGAATATTACCGTGATTCCCAATGGCACCCACCTCGGCTACTTGAGCGCCTGGCCCACTGGTTCACCGCAGCCGACCGTAGCCACGCTGAACGATCTGCAGGGACAGACCTTGGGGAATGCTGCGATCGTACCCGCGGGAACCGGCGGAGCGATCAGTTTGTACGTCACCAACAACACCGATGTGGTGATGGATATCAATGGGTATTTTGCACCAACGGACGCGCCATCTCAGGAATTTTATCCCATGACGCCGTGCCGAGTGGCGGACACGCGAGCCATCAGCGGCTTCACCAGTCCGTTTGGTGCTCCATCGCTGGTGGGCGGCGCAACACGCGTGTTCCCAGTGCAGAGCACCTGCGGAATTCCAACTGCGGCGGAAGCCTATTCGCTAAGGATGACGGTGGTGCCGCCGGGGCCCTTGGGGTACTTAACTGCTTACCCTGACGGACAAACGCTTCCGGTGGCAGCGACACTGAATGACCGCGGTGGCCAGGTACTCGGCAACCAGGCGATTGTGCCGGCCGGCACCAACGGGGCCATCGATGTGTACGCGAGTGCAAACACCGACCTGATCATCGACATTAACGGGTACTTTGCTCCGCCCGGCCCTGGGGGCTTAAATTTCTATCCTCTGGTGCCCTGCCGGGTGGCGGACACGCGCGTGACGAGTGGGTTCCCAGGATCGTTCGGTGCTCCGTCATTGGTGGGTGGCGCATCGAGGGACTTCCCCATGCCGACCAGTCCGTGTGGGATACCAAGCTCGGCGCAAGCCTATTCGTTAAACCTGACAGCGGTGGGGCCGACCGCGCAGTTGTATCTGACCGCTTGGCCCACGGGGCAAACGCTGCCTGTCGCAGCCACGCTTAATGCTTCCGGCAGCACAACAATTGGGGGAGGTGCGATTGTGCCGGCCGGAACCAACGGATCGATCAGCGTCTATGCCTCTCATCCGACCGATTTGGTAATCGACATCAACGGATATTTTGCGCCCTAGAATTCAGCTCTGAACTCGCGCTCTCTTCGGTATCGTAGCTAATTGTCACATGGACCCGCGAGTCCTCTGCCGTTCCTGCAAAGCACTTGCGTCACAGCAGCTTCGACTTGGCCGCGCCAACCCTTCGGTACAAACGGCCCAAGGCGTCCGGTGTTCGTTGGGTCACTGCGAGCGAAGTCGGATTACGGTCCTCTGTTCAGGTGACTAAGGACTGGGCTCAGCGGATATTCCTAATCCGTGTGTAACATACAGTTGAGCAGAGCAGAGTAGAGTAGTCACAGCCCTGATCAAGGGGTGGCTAAAAGCAATCGTTGCGGTGGCGAGTCATAAGTGCAAGTGCCGAACCCTGAGCAGGGAAGATCACCTAACCACGGCAGTTTTGGAGACATCGCGGATAGATTCATCAGTGGTTCGTTTCTTAACCTATCCTCGCCGTGATGGGAAGCAGGACGACTGCCAATGCTTGAGATCTGAGTGTTAATGTGGAAGCTGGCGTCTGCAATACGACGGTTGCCGGTCTCTAAACAATAAGGCGCTTAGGATTGCAAATGCCAACATCGAGATTACGTTTGGTAGCACGGGTTTGGGCTCTCACTGCTGCTGAACTTAGTAATTTTCGGTGATGACCGAGCCCTCTCATCGCCAGACACTGACCACCAATATCCGCGATTCTTCGCGAGGCGCCAGACTCGGGCTTCGGTAGGGGTCAACACCCCCAGCCGTTCTTATTACAATGGCGCTTATGCGTGTTTCATGGGCACAGGTATTGACGCTGTAGCGCTAGGAAACCCCTTCCTCCGGCAGGAGGTCTCGAGCTGAGTCCTGGAGGCGAATGCGGGCGCGCTTTGATTGCGGCTCAAGACACCACAGATGTGTGAAAGTGGCTATCGATTGTGGGCTTTAGGCCCTTCGGCTTAGCCTATCGGCTTCGTCGCCAAAACGCACCAGTCCAGTCGATGGGGTGAATCTGTTCTACGATACCGTATTTGCTTCGAAAGTCATGAACTGCCTTCCTGCAGTTGGTGAGCGCTCCGTAATCGTCGACGATCACGAAGCCGTCTACCGATACCTTCCGGTAGAAGCCCTCGAGGACCTGGATCGTCGATTCGTACATATCTCCGTCCAGCCGGAGTACCGCGATCGTGTCTAATTGCGCGGCCGGTACCGTATCTTTGAACCAGCCCTTGACAAAACGCACTTGAGCATCCAACAACCCGTAACGCTTGAAGTTCGCCTGCACGCGTTCCATAGAAACACCGAGGTAGGTGTTGAAATTCGCCAGGGTATCGTCCTGGTCGGCAGGGTAAGAGGCGGAGTCCGGGCGTGGAAGCCCTTCAAATGAGTCGAACAACCAGACCTTCCTCTGCGATTCTCCGTGCGACTTTAGTACCGCCCGCATCAGGATGGATGCGCCCCCGCGCCAGACCCCTGTTTCAACCAAGTCCCCCGGGATGTTGCTCCTGATGACTTCGGCAACGCATTGTTCCAGGTGCGTTAGGCGTTTCCAGCCGATCATCGTTTCCGCTTCGGCGGGCCAATCCTGGCCGCTATCCCTGGCCAGTGGATCATGTTGTCCCGTCGGGGCTAGTTCGAGGTTCACGCATCCATCCGGGAAGATGGTTCGAGTCAAACAGCGCTTCAAGAGGTCCAGGTAAAGATCCTGGGAAGAATCGACTTGAGCGGACTTCTCGAGTGCGCTTGCGTTCATCATCGGCGATCAGGTTTTGGCCGCCCGGGATTCCACGTTTTCGTGAAGTATATGCGCCATCAATAGATGGACCGCCGTACCCTGGCTTACCGCCGAAAGGTTCAGTTCTAAACGCCCACCCCAGATCAAACGGCGGAGGACTTCCTCATCAATCGGCAACAATATGGAACAGCTATTGTCCGTCAAGCGAAGCAGCAGTTCCTCGTCACATTGGGTCATCTCGACACCGCAGCGGCGCGGGTTCGCGCCGAGGGAATGCAATTCCGGGCTCCAAATCAAGCCCGACTCCCGGTCAAAGAGCGATATCCCGCCAAGTCGGAATATGGCAGATTCGCCCGTTAAGTCCAAACGCAGCTCGACGACGGGAGGGTTGATCGACGGAAGATGGAACACCACCGTACGGGAGTTGCGGGTCACCGGTTGCCAAACGGGAATACTGCGCTCCTCAGCGAACGATTGGCCGGCCTGCCTCCAGTAAAGTTGAATTCTGGACTCAAACACCGCATTCTCACAGGCTAAGTTGGCCTTATAACGCCACTCCAGCCGGTCGGCACAGAGTTCATAATATGAACGGATTCCGTCCAGCGCGGACGAATCTCCGAACAGATCGCCCAAAAAGCGTGACGATGAAGGTTTCCCCGGTTTCTGGATCACACCCAGTCCGCAACTATGTGTGAAGCCCAAGGCCGGATACTGGCCGCTCAGCTCCTCCCACAGTCTCCATACGCCGAAATCCCCCGTTCGAATGGCGATGTCGTGGAGTAAAACGATCCCTCCGGGCCGAACTTTCGGGAACCACGTTTCGAAGTCATGCCGGACCGCGGCGTATTGATGAAGTCCGTCAATGTGAAGAAGATCGACGCTTTCCGGTTTGAAACGCGGAGCGGCCTCGTCAAATGTCATTCGAAGAAGGCGAGAAAATCCAGCGTAGTGACGTTCATTCGAACTGCGCACGGTCTCAAAGACCTCTTCTCCGTACGCTCCGGTGTGGCGATCGCCCAGCCACGTGTCGACGGCAAACGTCTTTGCTGAGATCGCGCTCTCGACCACGGCCTGGCAAAACCCGAAATAGGATTCGCCGTTCTGCGACCCCAGCTCCACGATCACCGCTGGATTGAGCTCAGCAATCAGATCTCGCGCAAAAGGAAGGTGGCCCGACCAGTTTCCTAGTCCCCCGGTCCGGTAGTGGATTGGGAAAAAGCGGGCTGAAGCGAGCTGCGGTAACATGCCGTTCGAGACGGGAATCAATGGTCCCTTTTTCAATTACAGGGTAGCAAACCTGCTTATCCAAGGCGCGCGCATTCGGAGCAGCAGTGTGAGTGTCCGCGCTGCTGTGGCGAACTAAGAATTCGCCTGTTATGATCGTAGACTACTTGTGATGACTGCTGGTACCGGTATGGTAACTATCGCTGCGCTTTTGTTTCACAGCGAATCAACGTCCATCGGCATCCACTATCTATGAAGCTTCGCACGTCCTGGAAGACGCACCTTTCTACTTTCTGCGACTTCTATGTAGCTCTCGCGCTCATGATTTTTACGATCGTGGTTTACTATCCCGGATACATGTCTCCGGATTCAGTCGCCATGCTCCAGATGGCGCGCACCGGCGTGACGAGTAATGTCTACTCCCCACTGATGAGCTACATCTGGCGGATTACCGACTTGCTGATTCCGGGGCCTGGTGGGATGTTGATCTTGCAAGCCTTCGTTTATTGGCTTTCCCTGGCACTGATCGCGTTTCGTGCCGGAAGCAGCCGGATGTTGGGTGTCTTGTTCATTTGTACTGGACTCTGGATTCCAACGTTCGCCTTGCTTGGAACCATCTGGAAGGACGTTGGGATGCAGGGTTTCTTGCTGATGGCCGTAGCCCTATCGCTTTGCGGCCGGCGATTGGGACGAACCTGGCCATTGGTGTTAGCAGTAATGAGTCTGTTCTTAGCCTGCGGCTACCGCCAGAACGGGATACTAGCCGCTGCACCGCTGCTGATCATTGTGTTGTATTACTCTTCCCGCCAAGTACGCCGGCCCAAACCATGGAGTGAAAATGACCTTGCGCCCGCCTTCTATACGGGGGTGGCATTCGCGATTCTTGGTGCATTCTTAGGCGGTCTTTGGCTGTTAAATAGCTACAGGATTCAGGATGGAAAGCTTTGGAGCGCGGCCATGGTCCATGATCTTGCCGCAATCTCGGTGTTTCAGAACGTAAATTATCTTCCTGCCTATGTCAATCCTGGCAATGCGCTAACGGTAGAGGATCTCAAACACATGTACTCGCCGCTGCACGCCAATTCACTATTCAACCCCGAATCGCGAAAATTTCTCGAGATGCCTGATCCGTCGCCCGATAAAGCAGTCAGGTACATCTTGACCGATGAAGAAGCGCGCGATCTGCAGTTCTATTGGCTAACCACGGTGTTGGATCATTTCGGCTCTTACTTGCGCCACCGCCTTTTGATGACACAACGTTTGCTAGTGTTGCGCTCACACCAACCGTGGGAGCCTTACGTCACCGACATCTACACCAATCCCTTCGGGCTTACCTTTCATCGAACGCGGCTGAATGCCTGGGTCACAAAGTTGACGCAATACGCAGCTTTCTCAACGCGCCTTTATTCGGCTTGGATGTATTACGCAGTGGTGACGGTCTGCGTCTTTGTGTCGTTCTTCTGGCGCTTCGAGCACGCGCTCCTGGTGCAATGCCTTGGCGCCAGTGTGTGGCTGTACTTCCTTTCGATTTTTACGTTCGGTATGTCCGGAGATTTTCGATACAACATATGGGCGCTCACATGCGCGCCACTGTGCATTTTTCTTTTGCTCTGCGGGCGGGCAGGGGCATCCCCCGCGCAGGCAGCGCCCGAAACTGACAATAGATTCGCGCCGTCTGATCCTTAAGCGCTGGGGACGCTATGTGCTCTCGATGTCCGATGGTTTGAACTGTGGTTCCATTTCGCTGATCGGCTGGCCGAAGGCGACCTTGGGGTAGACATTGCAGAGCGGGTCGATCATGACCTGAAGCAGTCGCGGTTCAGCGGGCTCGGCCCATAGCCATTCGAGCCCGTCTTTTACCTCGTCCGCAGCATCGACTGTCGTTCCCGGCACTCCGTACGCCGAAGAAACCTTAGCAAAATCGGGTGCCGAATATCCCCAGTAGCTGGATTGGTACCGACCCTCGAAGTAACTCTTCTGGAATTGACGCACCATGCCGTGACAGCGATTGTTCAAGACTAATATCTTCAGGGGGAGGCGCAGCCTCACCGCGGTTTGGAGCTCCTGAATATTGCATTGAAACCCGCCATCCCCCGCAATGACCACGATGGGCTGCCCGGGCCGAGCCATTGACGCGCCGATTGCGGCAGGCAGAGCAAAGCCCATAGACCCCATTCCGCCCGAGGTCAGAAAGCGCTGTCCGGCACCGAGTTCGATGGATTGAGCAGCCCACATTTGATGCTGACCAACGTCGACCACGAACGCTGCCGCGCTGCGACTGAATCGTGAGATTTCGTGCATCAACTCATTGGGATTGATTCCCGCACACCCGTCCAATTCGACCGTGTCTGGCCACGCCGCGCGCAACTGCTCGATTTCACCTTTCCACTCTGTCCACCGGCTGGCGAAGTCTGTGCCCGCCGTGCGCAGAACCTCCGTAAACTCTGCCAGGAACGCTCCTATCTCGGCGAGGATTGCTTCGCACCCGCGTACTCTGTTGTTGGTCTCGGCCTCCTCACAATCGACATGAAAGATCCTGCGCCCGATTTTGAAGGCGTCGGTCCGGGAGCCGGTCTGTCGCACGTCCAGACGGCTGCCCAGCACTACCAGGAGATCGCTCCGGCAAAGCGCCAAATTCGCCCAGCGATTGCCATAGGTCCCGATCATTCCTACTCGCGAGCTATGGGTGTAAGGCAACGCGTCCACCGCCATAAGGGAATGTACGACAGGGATGCCTAACACGTCCACAAAGCTGCGGAACGCGCATGAGGCACGGCCGGCCCGCACGCCGCCGCCAACCAACACCATTGGACGCTGTGCAGCGAGGAGCGCATCACGAACGCGCCCCGAGTCATAGACAATGGGCGAGGAAGGCACGCGCGGCGCCTCCGTCCAGGAAGGCTCAATCTCCGCCTGCTGCACATCCATGGGAATGTCGACCAGCACCGGCCCGGGACGGCCCTGCGTAGCCAGGGCGAACGCGCGATCTAGGAATTCGGGAACCTGCAGAGGGTTCTCGACACGCCAAGCGCCTTTGGTAATGGGACCTGCCATGGAAACGATGTCGGTTTCCTGGAAGCCCAACTGGCGGATATTTCGATCCCCCTTTTGCTCATTGCGATTGACTTGTCCGGTAATGAAAACGGCGGGACTGGAATCGAAGTAACAGCTGCCAATTCCCGTGAGTAGGTTGATCGCGCCGGGCCCGCTGGTGGCCATGGCGACCCCTGGAACACCCGTCATGCGTCCCACGGCGTCCGCTGCGAAGCCAGCAGCCTGTTCATGGTGGACACTCACGACGCGAATGCTTCCATCTGTGTGGAGCGAGTCAAGAAAACGGGTGATCATGCCGCCGGACAATTCGAAAACTTGCTCGACCCCATTTCGGCGAAGAAACTGCACGACATAGTCCGACACTTTCATCGCGATGACTCACTCATTATAGGCGTCCAATCATAGCCTCTGCGAGTACCAGGAAAGCGTGCGGCGAATCGCTTCGGTCAATGGTACGCGCACCTCCAGCCCCAGTTCCCTACGTGCGCGGTCGATACAAGGAACGTAACGAGAAGGTGGAGAGCTGGGGGGCACGACGAAGCGGACCGGCACACCGGCGGCAGTTGCAACCAGCTTTGCCAGTTCGGCGATTGTAACCGGGCTATCGGATCCGACGTTGTAGATTCCTGAAGCCCGGGGACTCAACAGCATCGTCCATAACCATGCGGCGAGATCCCCCGCGTAAAGGTACGCTCTGACGGTTCGGCCGTCGCCCCGGACAGCGATGGGCTCGCCCCTGATTGCGTCGCGCAAGAAATTTCCGGCGGCGAAAGGACCGTTGAGCGGTAGTTTTGGGCCCATGAACGTAAAACACCTGGCAATGCTGACTCTCGATAGGCCCTGCTCGCCTTGCGGTTCGCATAAGGATTCAGCGGTGCGCTTCCCTTCAGCGTAGAACGAGCTTGGCTCGCCGGTCCGGCGGACGGTCGGACAATGCTCGGCGAGCAGGGGGAGCGTTCGTGGTTGCGGTCCGTAAACGGCGCCTGAGCTCAGAAACAGAAGGTTCGGAATGCCGGCTGCGCGGCAGAAGTCTAGCACGCGTCGCGTGCCTGACACGATGGTTTCGAATGCCGGTTGACGATCATCCCCAGCCGAAGAACGGCTGGCATCAGCGGCAGCGTGAATCAGGTGGGAAAAGCTGCCACGCGGAAACTCGGCCGAGAGTACATCCCCATGGAACAGGCGAACGACGGCGTGTGTGGCCAAGTGCGGTGCCCGGCTGCGAAATCGATTCGGGTCTCGCGTTAGGACCGTGGCGCGAGCCTCCAGCTTAAGGACACTATTGGCGCGGAGAAATGTCTCGAGCAACCATGTTCCGATGAAGCCGGTACCACCTGTAAGAAAGACATGACCGCCGCGCAATGCTTCCCAATGCTGTCCGACCTGTATTACAGCCTCATTCAAATCGAAGATGGCGAGCTCAGGCATGAACCGGAGTGCGAACGAAATCGTGGATCCGGTCGGCCACGTACTGCAACATTGGTTGCGTCAGGCCAGGGTACAAACCTATCCAGAAGACATTGCGCATGGCGAAGTCCGAACAAGATAGGTCGCCGACCACGCGGTATTCGACATCGTTATAAGCTGGCTGCCGGATCAGGTTGCCACCAAACAAGAGGCGCGTACCTATTCTGAGTGAATCCAGATGCCGGACCAATTGATCGCGCGAGAATGGCGCTTCGGGCCGCACGCCCATGGGAAACCCAAACCAGCTCGGCTCCGAGCGGGGCGTCGCTTCGGGCAGCATCAATAAGTCCGCCAAAGGTGCCAGCGCGTCGTAAAGGAACTTGAAATTGCGGCGGCGGGCTTCGATAAAAGCGGGCAGTTTCGCAAGCTGCGCCAAGCCGACGGCAGCCTGCGGGTCGGTGAGCTTGAGATTGTAGCCGATGTGCGAGTAGGTGTATTTGTGATCGTAGCAGCGAGGAAGTTGCCCCAGTTGCCAGTCAAAACGCTTGCCGCATGTATTGTCTTTGCCTGGATCACACCAGCAGTCACGCCCCCAGTCGCGAAACGATTCCACCAGACTGGCAAGCAACGGGCTATCGGTCAGGACGCAGCCTCCCTCGCCCATGGTGATATGGTGCGCCGGGTAGAAACTGACAGTCGCCAAATCGCCAAAAGTGCCAACGGAACGGCCCCGCAGCTTTGCGCCAACCGCATCACAGCAGTCTTCGATCAACCACAAATCATGCTTTCGGGCGAACGCGGCGACGGCTTCCACATCAAAGGGATTGCCCAAGGTGTGGCCTAATATGACCGCGCGAGTTTTCTCGCTGAGAGCAGGCTCCAGTTGGGAGGTGTCAATTTGGAGGGTGGGCAGGCTGATATCGACGAAGACGGGCACGAGCCGGTTCTGGATGATCGGGTTAACAGTGGTCGGAAAGCCTGCCGCGACGGTAATCACTTCGTCGCCTGGACGCAGGCGCCCGTCGCCCAGTTTCGGCGAGGTCAGCGCCGCCATGGCGAGAAGATTTGCTGAGGAACCGGAATTGACGAGCGTAGCTTTTCTCAAGCCAAACGTCGCGGCAAACTCTTTTTCGAAACGTGCGGCGAAACGGCCCGTTGTCAGCCAGAAGTCGAGTCCCGCATCGACGATGTGTTGGATCTCACACTCGTCGAATACGCGGCCAGACACCGGAACGGGCGAAACGCCCGGAACAAACTCAGGCCCGTCATGCTCGGCGCGATAGTATTCCGACACCAATCCACGAATCTGTTCGCGAATTTGGTCTCCTCGTTCACTCATGGCTCAAATGTTCCCGGTACCACTCAACTGTCCGAACCAGCCCGAAGTCCAAGTCAAATAGCGGCTTCCAACCCAGCATGTTTTTAGCTTTGGACGCGTCCAGATACTGCTCGCGAATCTCATTGGACGCTTCATTTCTGATGTCTGGAGTAAGGCTGGACTTCATGACGGAGGCGATTCTTTGGACCAGCTGCAGCACCGTGATCTGTGATTCGTTAGAGAAGTTAAAAGCATGCCCGCGCAAATCTGGATTCCGGGCGAGCTGTTCGGCGAGGAGCATGTAAGCCGCGGCTCCATCTTCAACATAAAAGTAGTCCCGAATGTAAGATCCGTCGGAACGGACAATTGGACGCTCGTTTCGCAATAGGGAGCGAATGGTACCAGGGATGATACGATTCCAGTTGAGGTCGCCGCCACCATAAAAATTCCCACAGCGGGTGATGGTGACCGGCAAACGATAGGTAATCGCATAGGCCTGGGCGATCAAGTCTGCGCACGACTTGCTGACGTCGTAGGGATGCGCTCCTTGCAGAGGCGATGACTCGTCGTAGGGTAACTTGTCCTGGTGGCCATACGCTTTGTCCGAGGACGCGATTACGATCTGCTTTACGGAAGGAGATCGTCGACAGGCCTCCAGCAAAGCCCATGTGCCTCGGATATTGGTGTCAAGGGTGGAGACCGGGTTGCAGTTGGCTACGCCCACGATAGTCTGCGCGGCCAAATGGACCACGGTGTTAATTTCGTATTCTCCAAGCAGCCGTTCGAGCAACGCTTGATCAGAAACATCGCCCGTGACACAGCCGACCCGCTCGGCTAATCCGGCTTTCCACAACCGGCTTCGGGGAACATGATCTCTCACTAGGCAAACCACTTCGGCACTCGCGCCGCAAAGCCGCTCGACCAGCCAACTGCCAACCAGCCCGGTTCCGCCGGTGACCAAGGTGGGACGGGAGTACCAAAAGGAGGCCAAATTTACCAAACCTTCCAAGGGGCGTTGCCGCTCGCCCAAATTTCATTCAAAGCTTGGTATTCCCGGTAGGTGTCCATCGCATAGAAGAAGCCCTCATGGCGGTAAGCCATGATCTGCCCGTCAGTGGCGAGGCGCTCCAGCGGCTCTTTTTCAAGCACGCATTCATCGCCGGACAGATAGTCGAATATGGCGGGATTGAAAACCATGAATCCGATATTCACCCATGAGTCCATCTGGGGCTTCTCGCAGAACGAAAGGATTTGATCATCATGGTTGGTGTTAATGACACCGAAACGGGAAACCGGCCGAACGGTAGACATGGTCGCAGTCTTTCCATGCCGGGCATGGAACGCCAGCGCGGCGGCAATATTGATGTCGGCTACTCCGTCGCCATAGGTAAGCATGAAGGTTTCGTCCTGGACGTACTTCTTCACTCGCTGCAGCCGTCCTCCGGTCATAGTCTGCTGTCCGGTATCCACCAACGTAACGCGGAAGTCCTGTTCATCGTGAATCTTGTGATAATGCGTGGCCTTGCGGTCCCCCAAGCAGATGGTGAAGTCGCTATTGAATGCTTCATAGTTCAGGAAGTACTCTTTTATAAGGTCGCCGCGGTAGCCCAGGCAGAGCACGAAATCCCGTATCCCGTAATGAGAAAACGTCTTCATTATGTGCCACAGGATCGGCCGCTCGCCCAACGGAACGAGTGGCTTGGGGCGAAACTCAGTCTCTTCGCGCAATCGCGTCCCAAGGCCTCCGCAGAGAATGACAGCCTTCATTAAATGACAACCTTCATGCCAAATACAGAAACATAAATTTGGTCCTAGCCATTGATCACATTTCGGGGGAGCCCACCGCGATGCTCCCAGGGCGTTCTTCTCCGTGGGCTACGTTTGGATCGTTGCTCCGGGCTGCGTTGAAATTGATGCGCTCTAGCTCGATGACAAGTGGCCGTCCGAGGACTTGTGTGTGAATGGAGCCGATGTATTCCCCAAGAATGCCAATGAATATCAATTGTATCGACCCAAGGAAGAAGAATCCAATGACTAGCGGTGCAATTCCAACGGAAAAACGATTCCAGAACAATAGTTTGTAAATAAAGTAACCGGCCGAACATAACACGCTTGCCAATGAGCACACCACGCCGACAAAGGTGAGCAAACGGAGCGGAACCTTGGACAGATTCGTGACGCCCAGCATCGCCAGGTCGTACAGGGTGTAGAAGTTGTTCTTACTACTGCCCCGAACACGCCGCTTCTGTTCGTACGTCACTTTGGCAGACGGGAGTCCGATTTCCGCGATCATGCCGCGAAAATAAGGGTAGGGATCCCGCAAACCTTTTAGGATTTCAATTACTCTGCGATCGTAAAGGCCGAAGCCGGTGAAGTTCTCGTGGGTTTCGAGATCTGCCAGGCGGTTTACCAACCGATAGTAGCTGGAACGGAGCCAGAACATGAGCCTGTTCTCCTCGCTCGCCGTTTTGATACCCATCGCGACGTACGCTCCCTGCTCCCAGTGAGCTATCATCTGGCGGATCAATTCGGGAGGATCTTGCAGGTCGGAGAAGAGCAGCACCACCGCATCTCCCTCTGCCTGCAGCATGGCGTGCATGGGGGAGCGCAGATGTCCGAAGTTCCGAGCGTTCACAATTACCTTGACACGGCGATCATGCGCCGCTAATTCCCTCAGCACCGTGACAGTACCGTCCCGTGAGGCGTTATCGATAAAAATGTGGTCGTAGTCGTACCGATCGATCCCGGCGAACATCGATTTGACGCGTTCGTACACTTCTCGAACATTCGCTTCCTCGTTATAGCATGGCGTTACCACGCTGATCAGTTTCATGGTCGCATCGCCATTTTACTCGATTAGTGGGCGAATCGCGTACTCGGGCCGATCGGGATACCCTTTCGGCTCAGATGTGGGCGGGGAAGCGATTTCGACTCTTTCGCGTTGCCTGTTGGAAAAGTGGCGATCCTTTTTACGCCTAGCTCCCGAGGGGCCTGTCAAATGCCCATCTCACGCACGACTCCGGTTATCTGCTTCTCCAGTGAACGGACTCTCGAAATGAAAATAACTTAGAAAATGCCAATCCGATCGGGCACAGGTAATTGAGAATCAACTCCTGGACCCTATACCGCCCGGTGGTCAGGCAGTACTAAGACCGGGGAACGCGATCGAGACGATTCCCGCTGTCGCGATAATGATAACGATGCTCTGTTCAGATAGTCGCGACCGCAAATGCGACATCTAGAGATCGAAAGCGCCAAAACAAAAAGAATAATTAGGACGAGCTGAGAGTCATAAAACAATTTCTCGACGGACAAGTCAAATGCTCTGTCCCCTTCATTGCTTATTGGTTGTATTGTGTTCGGAAATAGTCCGCATAGAAGATGCCGGTCTGAACTTCCACATACCGAAGCCCGGCACGCCGAACCTCGGCGAGGATTTCAAAGCGTGCGCAAATCCATTCGCGCGAAGCCGAATCGCGCGACCTGCCTTATTGGACAGTGGGCGGAAAGCATTATGCGCGGCACGTGGATATCCAGATCATCCGCGCCAGGAAGAAAAGACATTCTGTTTCAGTGAGAAAAAGTGTTCGCAGCTGACCAGCGAGGGTCCGAGCGTCACAACCAGCAACGACGGCGCTCCTGCGGCGTTGCCGGCTATACCTCTAACCGCCATCCCCCAAAATGAGAATGCCACTCAGGGCCGGCGGAGGCCACGACAATAGGCGCCAACGGTTGTTTTCCAAATTCCCAGAAGTCAATCTTGAGGGACAGCGGGAAGAGCGGCATCCGAAACAAGATGTCCGATCGAACCGGCCTCCACTCGATCGGCCAAACGATGAGTTCCCAGAAACATCGGCCAGGTTGATATAAATGTGCCCGTCGTTTGAGGTTCCCAGGGGCAGAGACATTACAGAGGCGAAACAAAAAACACAAAAGCTAAACCACGTACAGACCCGGGCCGTTCACCCAATCTTTCCATATGTCCCGGCTGACGGAAGGCAGACTGGTCCTCTGATTCATCTCCGCCGCGTGGTGACCAGCCGAAAGAGGGGATCAAGTTCGTCAGCGAGCATTCGCAGCGGCCTTGTGATCCTCCATGACAGGGAATTCTCCAGGTCTTGGATTCGCTGCTCCGCCAGGTGAAAAGCGACCGAGGCACGATCAGCTGTCCCGAATGCTCTCGCTTCATTCATGGCCTTCTTGAGATTGTTCAACAGGTCGGTGAGGGATGAAACGTGGTTCGCCTTGGCACACTCAATTTCGAGAAGTTCGATGGTCTCCTCATTCCGATGCCAACGGATTTCGATTTCGAGTGTCCCTCCATGTTGTATCGCGAACAAATCTGATTCGTTCAATGGCAGCTCGAAATGAGGATCCTCATTGAGGAAGCAAAGCCTGACGCTTCCTTCCTCCCCGATCGCGACAACATGAAAAAAGGCGCCCGTGATCCCTTCGATGCGCCCATCCCAGTTCCATACAATCGCTCCATCTGCTCCCCGCAACGTTAGCTTTTGAAGATCGAGAACACCGGGCATCTCCGCTGGGTCAACTCGAATGAACCCAGGAACCGTCGACGTCGCCGGAATCTGAACGATAACGAGCTGCGATTCCGGTACTAGCGGATATTCCGCAGATGAACTGTTTGACTCGGTAAAGGACTCATCTTCGGAGCGCCAAAAAACCCGACACCGAGTGCTTGTGGCCGATGGAAGTATCCCGCGGCTCTCTGGGGCGAAATAGCTCCGCGCGGAATGCAACGGTGAGGCCAGAAGCTGGTCGTAATCGTGCAACATCTCGGTAGCGGTCCGATGCCGGGCCCCGATGAGATTGTTTCTGACATGCATAAGCATCTCGGGGGCATGGGCGAGCCGCCGGATCGCCTGAAGGACGGCGGCCGCCGATGGCTCGCAAAGAAAACCGTTGACTCCATCGCGGATACGGTCCGAGAAACTCCCCAGCCGGGTTGCGAGCGTCGGGATATGTAGTTCGAACAGTTCCTGAAGAGTGAAACTGAAGGTCTCCGGCACAACGGACGGAAGAACCGCCAGGTCGGGCTGTATCTCGTTAAGAATATTGCTAAGATCCTCCCACTGATATTTGCGTATTACGGTTACCCCCCGCCGTTTCCCGAATCGTGTTCCCTCGGTGCCGCAGCCAACAAGGTAGAGGTCCGCGAATTGTCCCAGCTGTCCTTGAATCTCTCTTACAATTTCCAGCCCCTTACCGACTGCGAGCGAGCCCAAAATGAGAACCCTGAATCTGCCTCTCTCCCGCTGCGAATAGCTCATTGGTTTCAAAGGGCGCGTACCGTGTGGGATCACCACAAAACGTTCGCTTAGGGCCGGCACGAGTTGCGAGTAGTGTCTGGCTGTCGACTCGCTAGGCGCAACAAGGGAAACCGACTGCTCTAGCACGGTTTTGAGAAACGCACTTCGCAGGTCCAGCCAATGCGACGGTGGCACGTTGTCAAAAAAGCGGTTGAAGGGATTTCGCTTGGTACATTCTGTCAGGCGCGTCCGATCGCAAGAAATGCACAACGAATCGAAGGTAATGTTCAGCGCAGGACAAAAAGGATAATAGTCATGACAGACCATGGCTGTTGGGCGGGTAGTCCGCAAGATGTCAAGGGAATGGCCGATCAGCGACGACACTATGATATTCTCGATTCCGAATTCCAGGATGAGCTGTTGAATCGCAAGTCCGTATTCTTCGTGGCGAATTGCCGTTCCGGGAATGGTAGGATTTAGAATCCAACGCCGGATTGGCCGATGTTCCTCAGGGCTACGGTACAAGACTAGTTGCCGCCCGACTCCATCGCGATTACCAATGGACTTCAGGAGATAGTTCTGCCTTGCTGGATCTGCACAGCAGTACTCGGTAACCCATCTGGCCAAGCCTCCTCCCCAGCTATGCATGACATGCAACTGACGCGGGACGATCAAACGGCCAATCCGAAATGACGGCGCAAGGTCGCGCTCGACAGCATTCCCCTCCAACTCCCCAGGACCCGGCCGCCTGGATACATGCGGATTTCGAGCACTGAGACACCCACAAACCTCGACATAGATGTGGTCGGCAAGCAAATGCTGAAACCGCAATCTCCGTGTAATATTAACGAAGGACGCGAAATTACTCTCCTCGCACGAACTATCCCACTCCAAAGCCGTTGCGTGCGCTGCTTCCGCTGTTACGAGAACGCACTCTGGGCATGGTTCGGTGGTGATTATATTCATTTGGCTGGAAGCGTAGTAGTGGCGGTCGATCGCGTCAGGTGACATGCCCGCGCTGGTTAACGGGGGCAACGTAATCGGGGAAACTGTGGCGACTCCTGAATGGCGCTGCGATGTCCAGAATAGTCTGACGTCCCACCCCTCCGGCACCAGAGCCCCCGCTCGGACGAACAACACATCGCAATCCTCGGCTTGCCTGATCCCGCACACGAAAGCCGCATCGGGCGATTGCGTTTCCAGGCGGACAAACACAAATCGACTGAATAGATCGTCCTGTGTCAGCTGATCTAGGATGGCTCCTGGCCCCCCCAAAATCAGCTTCTCTGCGGATAGAGTGTGACGCACCAACAACGCCGCCGTCTGGCGAGCCGTCGCGATTTCCCCCTCGTCGACGGCAAGAATGACCGAATAGCGTCTCCTGCCGAAGTCTTGGCGGGAATCAGGTGCCGAAGAGCGCATAAACCTTCTGCCACCAGCTTATGGAAGCCTTCACCCCGGCTGCCTCATCTTCATGGTTTGCTTGAAACCAGTGGAAATAGGATCGATTCACATAACCCGCCGAAAACGGGTCTGGGAACGCACTTCTTAAGTCCAAACGCTCTCGGTAAAGCTTTCGGTGCACGTACAAGATCGGTTCCGCGTTGTCGAATGTACCAAATGCCCAGGGAATTGATCCGTACGTTCTCTGTCCCATCCGTTCACACTCGGCGAGATACCATTCTCGGAGTTCGAACAGGACGGGCATTTCTGAACCATACTTTCGCAGCATTATCTGTTGAGCGCCGCTGTCCAAGCCTGAAAAATGGTAAAAAACGATCTTGCGGCCATTAGCGGTCAAGGTGGTTCCAAGGCTTCCCCCCACCCTGCGATGAGTCAGATTCCACGTACAGACGTTGTAAACCGGATCGCGCAAAATCGCTATGTCGTCAAAATAGGCGGGCACGAGATCGATCCAACGCTGATCTGTAAACAAGCCCCTGGGAATGTCATCTTGGCAGAAGTAGGTAAGCCGGTCTCGCCACCAGTTTGCGAACCGGATACCTTCCGGCGATCGCTTGACGCCAATAAAACCCAAGTTAAAGATGCCATGTTTCAAAACCGACAGTTCATTGTCTAGTATTCCTTCCATCGTGACTTCAGGCTCAGCCAAATGGGGCGTTAGCAGAATGGAGGCGCTTCCGAGTGTTTCAAGCAGCCCATCGAGAGGGGCCAGAACAACAATGTCGGGATCAAAATACAAAACTGCAGAACAGTCCTCCTGGGCGAGCAACCGAACCAGTGCAAAACCTTTTACTGCCGTACAGAGCTCTACCAGAGAATGCTGGAACACCCATTGCCACAGGTCGGGAATCGCAAGATCCTCCAAGCGCAATATCGCATCGAACGGTTCCGATTCGAGCGAGAACGATGGTGGTACTGTATCGCAAATCACAACTGTGAAGCGAGAAGAAGGAAGCTCACGCTTGACGGAATGCGCAAGAACTCGTGCTTTCGGGATATAGTTGCTGGTTATACTCGTGAAAACGTTTACAGGCATTGGATTCTGTGCTTTATGCGGAATTCCAGTCTTTGTCGCGCGGCCTCAAGCAATTGTACATCGAGACCCGATTGGATTGGAGATGCTGCGCGTTGGCGAGGTCTACAATCTCGCAGGCGGTCTTGCCAACATTGTTTCCTTTGTGCCATCGATCCTGGACAAATCAGGGCCCCTTGCGAATGCAGGCTAGGCTTCGAGAGCCCAAGAAAATCTGAACCGCCTTCCGAGCGGGCTGGTGAAGATGGGCGATTCACTGCAACATCACAGCCAGAACAGGGCTACAGGAAGACAGCGAATTCAGCCCCGGTGCCAGTGAGGAGTTCATCACAGATTCCGGGACTCAATATGCTCGGATGGGAAGACATCGGCTGCGCTACAATCGGCAAGTAGGTGAGTGCTAGCCCGAGAGGGAACACAATTTGCCAAAGCAATTCTTTCATGCGAAATCGCACATCGGGGCGTCGAACGCCGGTAAACGTTTGGCACGTGAACCTCGTCTTGTTTGAACCGCCCATGAACGTGCCTATACTGGCGCACATTCACGCTCCAAAAACTGCCGGCTCCTCTTTCCGCAGAGTGCTCGATGAATACTATAGACAGGGGCATATTCACCTCTATTTCGATAACAGTACGACGTTTGTTTACGAGAATAGAGAACTAGCTGAGCTTGTGCGAGATCCCTCCATTAAAGCGTTCAGTTCCCATTTCGTCCGCCGGTTCCCACCAGTGCTGGCAGACCGGCCGGTCTATTACGTGACGTTCCTTCGGAATCCGATTCAGCAGTTCATTTCCTATATCACCTACACGAGGAAACACTACCGTGGCATCCCGGATCGTGTCCTCCTCGAGCACCTACCGCCTCAGATGCCCCACCTGAGTATTCGGGAGTGCGCCCAATGGATTCTCGATGGACCGGACAGCTCTTTTCGAAATTTTCGGGAAAACTACGCGACCAATTTCTACGCTCGTTATCCTCTTTTCGACGCGCATGGTTTCGACTACGCGGAACGGCGCTATAGAAATGAGCGCCTCAAAGCCGCTCAAAACGTATTGAGCAACTTTCTTTTGGTCGGTATCGCAGAGCACCTGGATGAAAGCTGGAGGCTATTAAGGCACCGGGCTGAGCAGATTGGAATTCAGCTTCCAGATGTTCGAATCCCTACTGAGAACGTCACTGCTGACCAACGCGACTCGCTCGATTGGATTCGTGCCGATGATGAAGTCGGCGGCAAGCTGTTGGAGTCGGTTCGGGAAGACCTCCTTCTGTATAGCTGGGGTTTGGATCAATTTCGGCGGTCAGCCGAACTTCTGGAGGACTCCGTTACGTCCGCAAAACGATGTGGTTAAATGCCGCTACAGAATGGGCGTAGGAATCAGAGTCGAAGATGTCGAATATGATACGATATGTCTCTGTTGCTTTGCGGCAGAGAGCAATATCGCTAATTCTACACTCCGCCAGCAGCTCGGCAATAAAGGACTCGCGATAAAACTCGCGCGACGCAAGCGGAAAAAATTCAACCTCGGAAAATCCTGCCTGTCGCGCCATTGTTGTGAAGGTGGACTCGAAAAACAGATGTTTGTCTACAAGGCGCGACTTTGCTTCGTGCGGACCACTCACGCGCATGGCGAGGTCGCTGTACAGCTCGCCGATACCGTCATAGTTTGTGCCTAGCAGCTTCTGAGCAATCATGAGACTCGCCGAACCGATCCCATAGCCCAGTGCGAAGGGTTCTCCGAAAGTAGCTGTACCACCGCTAGTCAGTATACGCCGGCATTTGCGAAGAAACTCCTCCACATTGTCGAAATGATGTAACACCGAACTTCCAATCACAAAATCGAATGTGGAATCTTCGAAGACCATCGAATCGGCGTTCTGAACGGACATCTCAAGACTGCTAGTGGTGGATAGGCCACATGCGAAACTCCCGAGCATCTCCAGACCATCGAGAGAAATATCAAATGCATGAAAACGGCATCGGTTTACGTTTGGGTGCGACATAAGGCCAGCCGTTATCCAGCCCGTACCGCAAGCGATGTCGAGTATGCTTACACCGCTGATTCCCGTGGACACATCCACCCCGCACCGCTCTAAGTACCGTTGCGCTAGCCCTGCTCTGCTTAAGTAAGTCTGGCGAGCGGCTTCTCCAGCAGTGTCGTTTACATGAAACCTGCCGGATTTGTACAGTTTATCGAAATAGGCATTCTGCTCCGTCATAGCGGCGTCGAACATTATGGCGCCGCCAGGGGCGCGAGGAAACGAAATGCCACAAATGCCGCAACGGGCACGGGTGCCGTCAAAATAAAGCACATCGACTGACCCGCATGCGCACTTATATCGGAATAAAGAGGAAAGCTGCGAACGTTCACTTTGCATCATCAGGGAGTTTACCCAGTGTACCTCGTCACATCTTTCAGCTGGCCCACCAAGATACGCCCGAGCCTGCGGGATTTGACCGCAGCACTTAGCGTGGCGTAAACTGCTCCCTGGTCGTGTCGGCGCCAACGCTTACAATGCTTTCCGAGCCCAGAAGTGAGGGAGATCGTCCGCCACACGAGCATGCGGTGTGGTGTGGGTGCGTCATCGTTGGGTCCACCGAAATGGTGGTTGGGTACGGTGGAAGGCCACTGGCGGTAGCTAGGAAGGCGCTGCGGTCATACTGCTTGCTCCTTCGTTCTTCACCTGTTTACTGTTTCCCTTAAACCAAGGGCGGCATACCCATGACGCCGAGTGGATGGTCTACTGAATACCTCCGCTCTCCTGAATCGGACCTGGCGCCGAACACTGCACGCCTCTACCGCCGGGACTTGCGGACCCTTGCTGTCGTGGGCCGGCATATGACGGTTGGGCGGTGCGCCGATTTTGTGTCAAGGCGCAACGCCGGGGCTGTTTTCCGTTTCCCCAGGCGATTAGACGGCGCTGAAGCAGGCTGAATCGCTATCGGGTTTCGAATTGATCGCGTAACCTCCGTGTCCAGGCCGGATCATAGCGAATGCTGAGGGGTCGGTGAACTGAGACGATGTCAGCAGGGGAGATCTTCCATTGCACGTCCAAATGTTGGCGGATTCGCTCAAACGCGCTTGATGGGTCGGTGACAAGGTCCTCATAGTACAACCGAAGGGGCTCGATCTGAAGTGCGGAAAAAACGGTCTCCCAATCACCCTCCATTGAGTTGATGTAACGCAGATAAAACACCACGTCCTCGAAACTCAAATTGGGATCGGGGGCGTGCGCCTGGAAGCTATGCCACTCATTCGTCTTCACGGCGCGAGCGAGCGAAATGGCTTGCCCAATACGATCTCGGCGTGTGAGATAGATGTGTTTGAACTTGCATTCGGGTCCGGCGAAGACACCCTTTGAAATCAACGGGAACATTTGAAACAGCCTTCCTTTAATGCCAAAGTAACCGGATGGGGCGTGTTGCTGAAGTATTCGGAAGGCGTCCTGCAAGCTAGCGCATTGTGCCAACCACTGTGGAAGAGGAGCTTCAAGGGAAGTGGGGAAATGTTCTTCGGCTAAACCCACGCTTCCGGTTTTGACGAGAGTATCGCTGAGCCAGGAAGACCCAGACCGTGGAGTGTGATGCATAGTAAATATGCTCGGCCCCTGGCATGCTCCGGGTTTTCGGATCGAGTTCCAATGAGCTTACTGAGATTCGCACGACTAAGACTTTCGTGATCGGGGAAAACTCGGCTTAGTGCGTAAATCTTGTCCGTAGGCGTCATTTCTGGTAGATCGCATAAAGGCCCCCGATGTGCCGGCCCGAGAGCCTACCGGCTTCTGAGTGACGGACTTTGTAATAAGATTTGTATCACTGTAAGGTGGAAGTCAAACCAAGCATCAGGCGAATCGCACCTGACGTGAATCTGGTCATCGATCAACTGAATTTCGCCCGGCCCCGGTTGCCGAACTTGGTTCTGCGGTAAACCGGTCATCCTGGAACCGTCCGGTCGACTATCGATCGAGCTGTGGGCCGAGTGGGGTTCGAACAGACGGAATTGATTCTTCGCCATGATCGAAATCGTATCCAGCTCGCTACTGAACTAAACAAGGGTAGAGTCCTAATCGGTACAGCAAGACTATACTTTCTCTCTCACTTCTTGCCGCTGACGTGGAAGCAGCTCGGCGGACGGTCCGCCCCATAAATTCTGCCCCCGGGGAAATCGAGATCATTGGATTTGCGTGATAATAAGATGTGCTGAGACGGGACGTGTTCCGCCCGCCAATGGCGTAATCGTAAGTGCAGTAGAATTACCCGCTGGATTACGAACCGTGAGTATCGAATTAGCGACGGTCGTACTTACAACAGCGATCCCAACAATCTGACTGGTACCCGTTGCGCGACCAGCAACGGTATAGGCTAGGTCGGCTCCGTTGAGAGTTAGAATCAGCTGCCCCGCTTCTTCTACGCTCACTTGAAACATAATCTGATAACTGCCAATGGCAGACAGGTTAAAACTAGACGAACTTATTCGGCTGATCGCACTACCTGATGTGGACCCGTCCTGCGGGAATGAGACGTCCGTACCGGGCGCAACTGTAGCTGTGTTGTCACCTGGCATTAGCGCAAAATAATCAGCAAAGGTTACTGCGACGCCAGGGGCGAAGTAACCGTTCATGTCAATGACCACGTCGATGATCGCTGGACCGGAGTTATACAAACTCACTGCGCCTGAGGTTCCTGCCGCAACAATGGCCGCGTTGCTCACGGTTGAGCCTTGTCCATCGGTTACCGTGGCGACCACGGGTCGTGCCGTGCCGGTCGGCCAAATCGTGACATAGCCGCCCGCGCCCCCACTGTGCGGGATCACCGTGAGGTTCAGCGAGTAGGCTTCTGCGGCGGGCGGAATCACGCCGCAGGGAGCCGGCATAGTGTTGGCGGTGGCTTCGCCAGGAGACTGCAGGAGGAACACCGGAGTTCCCTGGGGTTGTATGGACGGCCCGTCGAACGGTGTGATCCCGTTAAATCCGCCGGCGGCACCGCGCGTGTCAACCAGCCGGCAGGGCTCGATCGCCACGAAAGTGAGGGCGTCCGGAGACACGGTATTCGTGACTAGCGGGACCGGTGTCCCTAACTTTGCGGCCGCGTCTCTCTCCGCGTGGTTAGCGTGCCAGTACCGAGGGTTGGACCAGTTTTTTAGTGGGACTTCTCGCGTCGTCTGTGCGATTGACGTTAGGTGAAGAAGAGCGAGCAGGAAACCTGCACGAACTACGTATTTCGAAGAGATCATTTGAATTGCTCCTTAGTTCGCTTATCGGCGCTTTTTCGTCTTCACGTGGGATTTTTCGTTTTTATCCACCGAACGCTGATGGAATCTCAGCACGCACGCAGGATGGGATTACGGCACACCGCTTCGGGTGAATCACCATTGTCGATCTCATGTCCCATTGTTTCCGCATCGAGATTTCAACGGTGATCTGCTTTGTGACACCTTCCAGACTGACATGGCGGAGCCAGCGGCCGATCTCTTCGTCGACGCGATCATTTCCCACATCATAAATGCCTGACAGGAGCCGGAGTTGGAAAGTTGCATACCTGGTACCCAGGTTGGACGGTGGCTCGCCAGCCGCGATTCGGAATACGGTCCATAGCGGGGCCGTTTCGCCACCCTGTGACGCCTGGGGAGCACTTTCACCGGGGATGGCACGCTGGCTCGGTCAAAGAAATCAGCTAGTTGAACGGATTCTGCGCCGCTTCTTCCTGCACATGCTGCCCAAGGGCTTTGTGAGAATCCAGTATTTTGCTTTCCTCGCGAATGGATTCCGCGCGCATTGGCTCCCGCTCTCCCAGCAACTGCTGGCGAGCGAACGCCCGACGCCCTCCGCTTCCTCGGAGACCGCCGCCACATGGCACTGCCCCAACTGCGGCGCTACGATGTTTGTCGTTCACACCACTCACCGCCGTAGAACTCTCGCGGTGCTCGGTAGGCGACCCGGCCAGGTGGGGTATACTAGTGGTTCTAGTCCTATCCTATTTAATAAGTCCAGGTCGCAGGAACCTGTTGCAAGAGATTTATTTTGTCCGGTAACACGAAAACCGAGCGGTTGTGGCGGTGAACTGTTCGTCGAACTGCCGGGCTGGAGTTTCGATCGAGCCTCGAGCATGACAATTCCAGGCCTACCACCTGCCGGGAGACATTGGGCTCTCGTCTCGTTGTGGTTGTTGTTGTCGCTCTCCATTTCCCAAGCTCTGGCGCAACCGTCCCGAATCACTTCTCCGCCGGATGCTTCGAAGACAAAAGTCCTGATTGGCAACCGGACCCGTAAGGCGCAGCCGGAAAACGACCAGGGACCCCTCAATCCCTTTGACCGGATCAGCGGCATCACACTAATCTTAAAACCTTCGCCTGATCAAGCAGGCGATCTCGAAAAACTGCTTCACCAACAGCGGGACCCATCCTCGCCCAACTATCGCGCCTGGCTCACACCGGAGCAGTACGCCGGCCGCTTTGGGCTGAGTTCTGATGACCTGGGCCAGGTGATCTCCTGGCTACAAAGCGAAAGCTTCAGCATAGACTACGTTGCGCGCGGCAGGTCGTGGATCATGTTCAGTGGAACCGCCGGACAAGTGCTGAAGGCGTTCCACACCGAAGTCCACCGCTACAACGTAGGGGGCGACCTCCATTACGCCAACGCTCAGGACCCCTCCATTCCCGCGGCGCTCGATCCGGTGGTCTTACTAATCCGGGGACTGGATGATTTTCGTACCGAACCAAGAAGGATCACCAGTGTGCCGGTCGCTGACTACAGCTCGGGCGGATTCCACGCTTTGGTCCCCGGGGACCTGGCGACCATCTACGATGTTCAACCGCTCTATCAGCGCGGCATCACCGGCTCGGGCCAGAAAGTTGCCGTGGTTGGCCAGACGGATATTGAACTTTCCGATATTGAGCATTTCCGCAGCCAGGACGGACTGCCCATGAATGATCCCCAGTTAGTGCTGGTGACGGGAAGCCCCAACCCGGGAACTAGCGCGAACGACCTGGTCGAATCCGACCTTGATTTGGAATATGCCGGCGGCATAGCGCCTAACGCGACCATCCTCTTCGTGTATTCCACCAACGTTTGGACTTCTATTGAATTCGCCATCGATGAGGATCTGGCGCCAGTAATCAGTTCCAGCTATGGTTATTGCGAGCCGCAAATATCGAGCACCCCGGCTTCCGCGGCGGCCTATCTTGAGTCCCTGGCCCAAGAGGCCAATTCCATGGGCATCACCTGGGTAGCTTCTTCGGGCGATACCGGAGCGGCCGATTGTGACTTTACGTCCGAACAGGTGGCGACGCAAGGGTTGGCGGTGGACCTGCCTGCCAGCGTTCCGGAAGTCACCGGGGTGGGCGGTACCGAGTTCGCTGAAGGAAGCGGCAATTACTGGAGTTCCACCAACAACAGCAATGGAAGCTCTTCCTTATCCTACATACCTGAAATGGCCTGGAACGACACGGCAGCCATGGGAGTCCTTGTGGCTACCGGCGGCGGGGCTAGCATATTCTTTGCAAGACCGGAATGGCAGAGCGGCGCCGGAGTCCCCGCTGACAACGCTCGTCATGTTCCAGACATCGCTTTTGCGGCAGCCGTGGCCCACGATCCTTACCAGATCTATACCGGTGGGGCGCCTTTGTATGTCGGAGGCACTTCGGCCCCCACCCCCGTGTTCTCCGGTATGCTGGCTTTGCTCAACCAGTACCTTGTGTCGAGCGGAGCTCAGTCTCAGCCTGGGCTGGGAAACATCAATCCTGCGCTCTACCGCCTGGCACAAACGACGCCGGGGATTTTTCACGATGTCACGGTTGGAAGCAACATCGTCCCGTGCCAGAGCGGCAGTCCTGAGTGCACCAGCGGCCAATTCGGTTATGAAGCCGGTGTTGGATACGATCAGGCTACTGGTTTGGGTTCGCTCGATGTCTATAACGCTGTCATCGCGTGGAATGGCAGCCAACCCATCGCGACAACCACCTCGTTAACCGACACGGTTTCTACTCTAAGCGCGGGTGGCTCGACGGTCTTGACGGCCACAGTAAAAGCTGCTTCGGGGACTACCTCGCCGGCTGGAGCGGTTACTTTCGCCGTCGGCCAGCAGATTCTTGGCGCGGTGTCGTTGTCGGGCTCTGGAGGTGTTGCCACCGCTGTGCTGCAGGTAAACGCAAGCCAGTTGGCTTCGGGAGCCAACACCATCACGGCGAGCTACGCAGGAAGCGCCCTCTTCAGCGCGTCGTCGGCGAATCTATTGATCGTCGTCAATGTGATGGTCGCGGTGCCCCCGTCCCCATTGGCGTTCTACTCTCTCCCTCCCTGCAGGGTGGCCGACACGCGTGCAAGCAGCGGTTTCAGCGGAGCATTCGGCGCACCATCGCTCTTGGGCGGCGCGACCCGGAACTTTCCGATTCCCTCCAGTAACTGCGGCGTCCCCAGTACCGCGCAGGCTTACTCGTTGAATATTACCGTGATTCCCAATGGCACCCCCCTCGGCTACTTGAGCGCCTGGGGCGCTGGTTCACCGCAGCCGACCGTAGCCACGCTGAACGATCTGCAGGGACAGACCTTGGGGAATGCTGCGATCGTACCCGCGGGAACCGGCGGAGCGATCAGTTTGTACGTCACCAACAACACCGATGTGGTGATGGATATCAATGGGTATTTTGCACCAACGGACGCGCCATCTCAGGAATTTTATCCCATGACGCCGTGCCGGGTGGCGGACACGCGAGCCAACAGCGGCTTCACCAGTCCGTTTGGTGCTCCATCGCTGGTGGGCGGCGCAACACGCGTGTTCCCAGTGCAGAGCACCTGCGGAATTCCAACCGCGGCGGAAGCCTATTCGCTAAGGATGACGGTGGTGCCGCCGGGGCCCTTGGGGTACTTAACTGCTTACCCTGACGGACAAACGCTTCCGGTGGCAGCGACACTGAATGACGGCGGTGGCGAGGTGCTCGGCAACCAGGCGATTGTGCCGGCCGGTACCAACGGGGCCATCGATGTGTTCGCGAGTGCAAACACCGACCTGATCATCGACATTAATGGGTACTTTGCTCCGCCCGGCCCTGGGGGCTTAAATTTCTATCCTCTGGTGCCCTGCCGGGTGGCGGACACGCGCGTGACGAGTGGGTTCCCAGGATCGTTCGGTGCTCCGTCATTGGTGGGTGGCGCATCGAGGGACTTCCCCATGCCGACCAGTCCGTGTGGGATACCAAGCTCGGCGCAAGCCTATTCGTTAAACCTGACAGCGGTGGGGCCGACCGCGCAGTTATATCTGACCGCTTGGCCCACGGGGCAAACGCTGCCTGTCGCAGCCACGCTGAATGCTTCCGGCAGCACAACAATTGGGGGAGGTGCGATTGTGCCGGCCGGAACCAACGGATCGATCAGCGTCTATGCCTCTCATCCGACCGATCTGGTAATCGATGTCAACGGATATTTTGCACCGTAGAATTCAGCCGCCGTTACCCCTCTTGTGCCCGGCTTCGCTGAACGTGTTCCCGTAGCTGGACCTACTATTCCACGGGTCTCGGTGTAACCATCGTGGTAGCCAAGGCAATAGACTAAACGCATTTCCGTGGGCTAACCGAGAAGAGCGATCCTACAACATACTGATCGATATGCGCGGTAGAACTGCGTAGAAACCCTGCCCGCCATTTCGTGATCAGCAGGTTCCCGCGATGACGGCCATAGTGTACGGATCAAAGAGTTCCTAGAGCGGACGATGGCAGGGTTCTCTGTCGCGTCTTCCGGGTCGCGTTGGCCCCTGTAATGCGCGTACTTTAGGCTGGCCCCCTCCGGGGGGAAAGCTTCCGTTGCGACCACAGAATCTGGAGGTGTCCCTTTCGCAACCCAGGTGACTGTGGCGGTCAGCAGGTCGAAATTGTCGAATGCGAATTCGTCGCCCTGGTCGTGATTCATGGCCCAATGGCAGCCAAGCCTATCTCGCTATAAACATCAATCGTCGTAAAAGGTTAGCCAGCGATAAGCTCCGATTCATGTTAAATTACGACGTTGGGGAAGCTTGGCGAATGGTAGCCGTCCAACGGGAAGTAAACCGCAGGAAGGAAATAATCTAACAGGCGGAGCTCCGCCAACATTGTCTCTGGCCGGCCTTTCCCTTACAATCGTAAAACAGATCAGATGTTCCAGATGTATCTAGGGTTTGCTGGCGAGACGAAGATCGCCCGCCTTGCATGCAGCGGCCTTGCAATAGAACTAAGATGAAAACGAGGCTCTTCCCTATACGTTGATTAGGATGGAGGCCCACTTGAGCTATTTTAGAGTACAGGGGCGCGACAAAGGAACAAGAATACGTCGCTTTGGAATTGCCAGCGACCGCCTCAGAGGGATTTGTTAAGAGCACTTGTGGCAGCTGGCGAGTTCTTTGAACCTTCGGTACCACAGTGGCGGTTACAAGTTTGTCGGAGGGTCTTCATCTGCTTCCCGAAATAGCCGCACGACGAGAGAAACTGTTGGCCGATGTAGCGGAGGCCGCGCTACGTTTGAACACGGAGCCGGAGGTCTTGGCTCGCGTCCTGGCAAGTCGGGGCGGCCAGATTGACGAGCTGGATCCCAATACTGACAAGACGTCGCATGTGCTTCAAGAGCGGCTATGCCTTGCCGCTCGGGAACTGGCTGAAAATCGCCACGCTCTCAACGCCCTTCATAGCTGCTGGTCCTGGCGCTTAACTGCACCGCTACGCGCTCTCCTCGAATGGGTTCGCATTCTATCTTCGATACTTCGAAATGGAGGACGAGGATTCCTGCGGCGGGACTGCTTGTCTGGATTCATTCAGTGGCTCATATATAAGCGGACGATTCGATCCAGTCAGTTGTTTCATGAGCACTACTATCTCCTCAACAATCCCGACGTTGCTTGTCTCGGCGTCAATCCTCTATTTCACTATTGCGTTTTTGGACATGCCGAAAATAGGAGGCCGAACTGCCTTTTTGATGGGGGGTACTATCGCAAGTGTAATCCTGACGTTGCTCGATCAATGATTAATCCATTGGTACATTATTTGAAGTGGGGTGCGTTTGAAGGTCGTAATCCACATCCGCACTTTCACAGCAGTTACTACTTGGCGCAATGCTCGGAGTTGCGCAAAGATGGTTGGAATCCGTTGGCGCACTTTCTAGGACCGGGTGTTGTGGAAGGATACAACCCGAATCCGTGGTTCGATGCAATTGCGTATTTGGAGCGAAACCCGGCCGTTGCAGCACTTGGAGTTAATCCGTTGTTGCACCACGTCGAAAATGATCCCCATGTTCTCAGTAGTGATTCCAATTTATAATCACGAGCTGTTTATTGTTCAAGCCGTAAGATCTGCTTTGCGATGTCCTCTTGTTGATGAAGTGCTGTTGATTGACGACGGTTCGAGTGACGGCTCAGCAGAAATTGCAGCTCGCTTGGCCGCAGCTCATCGAGGTCGTTTACGCAATGTAACACCGGCGGACGGGCGAAATCGCGGTGCCCACTATCGTCTAAACGAACTGGTCGGTTTAGCTGAGCAACAGTGGATCGCGGTACTTAACTCCGACGACATTTTTGTTCCAGGTCGCTTTGAAGCCGTCGTCGAGGAGCCGGAATTCTCCAAATGTGATTTCGTTTTCGGCAATGTATTGTTAGTAGATGAACGAGGATCTCTCAAAGGGGCAAAACTTGGACCGTTTGATTTCGGGTTGTATCAACAAGGACGACCCGACAGTAGCAGGCTGATGGACCTTCTTTGCATCGAGAACTTTGTGGTGAGCACAAGTAATATGATTTTTCGGAAGGCTTTGCATGACCACGTCGGAGGGTTTTCACCGTTTCGGTATGTCCATGATTGGGATTTTGCCCTAAGAGCCATGGCGCTAGGACGTTCACTCTACGTTCAGCGGTTTCTTACAGCTTACCGTCTCCATTCTCGTAATACTATCAGGGAGAACAAAGAGAGGGTAGATCTGGAAATTATTACAATGCGGGAACGCTTTCTTTTGGAGTTCCCGGATGCTGTAACGAGAAACCGTTGATCGAAGCGGTCCCTGAGGCGTATGCGAGCGCATCAGCAGATCTATCTGGACTTTGGCTACTGACTGATTGTGCCTGTCGAAAACTTCGCGCAGGGAGAAATGCCTTCGTAACGCGAGAATGCTAACGCAACGGTTTGCACGCACTGAAGAGAACCGGGGATTTAGCGCAGCCATGCGCGGCCAGTTGCTGGTTCTCAAGTACGAGGAAACGCGATGGAGCTGCACACCTCCTTTGCGGACGGTCAGTGATCGTCACCGGTTTCAGGCCGCGCGCCGCTCGTAGCGGTGATGGAGACCGCCGACTTGCGGAATAGCCACGATTCGCCCGAGTTCGGGCGACTGCACTGCCCGCGGCTCCGGCGAGTCCTTAAACAGCGAGAGGTGCGTTCTGGACCTATGATAATATTCCGCGAATGATTTCATCTGCCGGTACAGCGCCGCTTCGCTGAAGATGATCACATGATCGAGGCACTCACGTCGGATCGTGCCGATGATGCGCTCGACATAAGCCCTTTGCCACGGCGATCGCGGCGCAGAGAGCACTTGTTCGATGCCCATGTCCTGAACCTGTCTGGTGAAGTTGTCGCCAAAAATTCGATCCCGGTCTCGCAACAGATAGCGGGGTGCGGATTCCCAGGGGAAGGCGTTGCGAAGTTGCTGAGCCGTCCATTCCGCGGTCGGATGAGCTGTCACGTTGAAGTGCAGAATGCGCCGCCGTTCATGGGCCAGCACCAGGAATACGTACAGAACCTGGAAGCGGATGGTTGGCACAGTGAAGAAATCGACGGAGACCAGCTGGCGGACGTGGTTCTCCAGAAAAGTGCGCCACGTTTGGGTCGGTGGTTTCCGATGACGGACCATGTACTTGCCGACACTAGTCTCGCCGATGTCGATGCCCAGTTTGAGTAATTCTCCGTGAATCCGCGGCGCACCCCAGAGTGGGTTGGCACGGCTCATGGTACGGATCAGATTCCGGACTTCCTGCGAGACCGCGGGCCTTCCGGTTCTTCCGTGCCGAACCTTCCAAGTCCAAAACAAGCGGAAGCCTTTGCGGTGCCAGGCGATGACGGTCTGGGGTTTGACGATGACCAGCGCGGATCGCCAATCGGCCCAGACTCCGGACAACCACGTCCAGAACACACGGTCCACCACGGTCAACTTCGGCCGTTTCTTGGCTGAACGCTGAAGCACACCAATCTGATGCCGCAGCGCCAGGATCTCCACCTGGAGGGCGGCGCGAGAACGGAAGACTGAAAACAGCATCGAAAGGAACGGGGAAAGGACGCTCAACATCGGCTTAGCCAATCACCTCAGGGACTCCGGCAAACCTAATGATCGCAGAATGATTGAAGTTTCCGAGAGGCACAATACGCCGGATCACGTCACCATCTCGCGCACCAGACGCCTGATCGACGGCGAAACCCATCAGCGTATCTTCACCTGGGTGCTGGAGCGGCTGGCGCAGGCCGGGCTCATTAAAGGGAAGACGATCGGCGTGGATTCGACCACTCTGGAAGCCAACGCGGCCATGAAATCGATTGTGCGCCGCGACACGGGCGAGAGCTACATGGCGTACTTGCAACGGCTGGCCGAAGCCGAAGGAATCGACGCCCCAGACGCGGCGGCATTGCTCCGCATGGATCGCAAGCGGAAGAAGAGGACTTCCAATGAAGACTGGAAAAGCCCCATCGACCAAGAGGCCGAGATCACGAAACTGAAAGACGGACGCACGGCCCTGGCGTATAAAGCGGAGAACGCGGTGGACATGGAAACCGGCGCCATCGTGGCGGTCACCACGCACGGCGGAGCCGCCGCCGACACTGCGACAGTGCAGGAAACCGTGATTGACGCAGCGCTCGCGGTGGCCGGTTTGATCGCCGAAAAGACATCCGAGGGCGAGTATCCTGTGCATCCTGACGGAGTCGAAGAAGTGGTGGCGGACAAGGGCTATCACAGCAACGATGTCGCGCTTGGTCTGGCTGAGCTAGAAGTGCGAACGTATATAGCCGAGCCCGATCGTGGCAAGCGCAACTGGGACGGCAAAGCGGCGGAGAAGGCAGCGGTCTACGGCAATCGGCGGCGCATTGAGGGCGATCGCGGCAAGCGCCTGCAGCGCCAACGGGGAGAGCGGATCGAGAGGAACTTCGCGCATCAGTTTGATACCGGCGGACTGGACCGGCTCTATGTGCGAGGCCTGGAAAACGTGCACAAGAAATTCCTGATTCAGGCCGCCGCATGCAATCTCGCCCTCTTGATGCGATCGAGATATGGCTGGGGCAAGCCCAGAGCTGCTCATGACGGAGCTATCGAGGCTATTTTTGCGATTTTGGCTGTCATAAGAGCCGTTGAAGGCCTCTTCACGTCATGGTCCGCGAATTCCCACGCCGTGGTTCGAGTTTCTCGCCAATCAAAGTCTGCTGTCAGATGTTTCCACCGACTGGAAAACGCCGGTTTAGATACGGGCTGTTAGATGACTTGCTGCCTGGAAGCTATAGCCTCACGGCGCAGGCTGCGGGCTTCACGGAGGCGCGCTCAGAAGTCTCAATCATTGTCAGCTCCGTGCGCGAGATTGCGGTCACTCTGCAACCCGCGTCTGTACGGGAAACCGTGAATGTGGTGGCTGGGACGTCTTCGATTACTACACAAACGATAGACACGGCTTCGGCAGTGAAGCTGGCAGCTTCGGAATTGGCTCAGAAACCCCATCTGGAGAACGCAATTATCCTACTCGCTGCTCAGCGAACCGATAACTCCCGCCGGTAGCTACGGCGCAAAATATCCGTTGACATCGATTACCAGATCGGTTGGATGAGAGGCGTAGACGCTGATCGATCCGTTGGTTCCGGCCGGCACAATCGCACCTCCCCCAATTGTTGTGCTGCCGGGAGCATTCAGCGTGGCTGCGACAGGCAGCGTTTGCCCCGTGGGCCAAGCGGTCAGATATAACTGCTCGGTCGGCCCCACTACTGTCAGGTTTAACGAATAGGCTTGCGCCGAGCTTGGTATCCCACACGGACTGGTCGGCATGGGGAAGTCCCTCGATGCGCCACCCACCAATGACGGAGGACCGAACGATCCTGGGAACCCACTCGTCACGCGTGTGTCCACCACCCGGCAGGGCACCAGAGGATAGAAATTTAAGCCCCCAGGGCCGGGCGGAGCAAAGTACCCATTGATGTCGATGATCAGGTCGGTGTTTGCACTCGCGAACACATCGATGGCCCCGTTGGTACCGGCCGGCACAATCGCCTGGTTGCCGAGCACCTTGCCACCGTGGTCATTCAGTGTCGCTGCCACCGGAAGCGATTGTCCGTCAGGGTAAGCAGTTAAGTACCCTAAAGGCCCCGGCGGCACCACCGTCATCCTTAGCGAATAGGCTTCCGCCGCTGTTGGAATTCCGCAGGTGCTCTGTACTGGGAACACGCGTGCTGCGCCGCTCACCAGCGATGGAGCACCAAAAGGACTGGTGAAGCCGCTGTTGGCTCGCGTGTCGGCCACCCGGCACGGCGTCATGGGATAAAACTCCTGAGGTGGCGCGTCCGCTGGTGCAAAATACCCATTGATATCGATCACCACATCGGTGTTGTTGGTGACGTACAGACTGATCGCTCCGCCGGTTCCCGCGGGTACGATCGCAGCATTCCCCAAGGTCTGTCCCTGCAGATCGTTCAGCGTTGCTACGGTTGGCTGCGGTGAACCAGTGGCCCAGGCGCTCAAGTAGCCGAGGGGGGTGCCATTGGGAATCACGGTAATATTCAACGAGTAAGCCTGCGCGGTGCTGGGGACGCCGCAGTTACTGGACGGAATCGGAAAGTTCCGGGTCGCGCCGCCCACCAGGGATGGTGCGCCGAATGTTCCGCTGAAACCGCTGCTTGCACGCGTGTCGGCCACCCGGCACGGAGTGACGGTGGAGAATGGCTGCGGGGAAGGACTCGGAACCTGCGTGACGGTGTAGGTGAGGTTTGCGATCGTCAGTGTTCCCACCAGCGGCGTGCTGCCGGTGTTTGCCGCGATGGAATAGCTCACCTTGCCGTTGCCGTTGCCCGAAGCGCCCGATGTGATCATCAGCCAAGAAGCGTTGCTGCTGGCCGTCCACGAGCAGCTCGGGACCGCCGTAACGTTAATGCTGAAACCGGTGGAGGCAGTGGCGCTCACTTCTCTGGCGTATGAATCTAGCGAGTACAAACAATTAAAAGTAGCCGTAACATTGCTCGGACCGGACATCGTGATGGATGCCGGATTTGTCCCGGTCAAACTTCCCCCTGTGGCTGCGAATCCAGCGAAAACATAACCCATGCTCGGTGAAGCCGTTAGCTGGACGCCGGTACCGGCGTTGTACCAGGAACTCGCACTCGGATTTGCGGTCAGCGACCCCGCATTGGCCGTTACGGTTCCCCCTCCCGGTGAAGTCACGTTCACTGTGAGCAAATACTGAGTGTTGAAATTTGCGGTGTACGTCGTATGGTACGGCGACACACTCACAGTTGGCACCATCACGTTGGGAACGCAGGGGTTTGTCCCCACAAAACCGGTCCACGACGAGAATACATAACGCGTGGTGCCCAGCGAGTCGAACTGCGGTGTCAACGCGCAGAAAGTGATTTCAGGAGAGGCTGGATCCACTTCGTCTGGTTTAGAAAGAGGAAATGGGGTGGCCGTGTAGGCCGTATAGTCAGGAGTAGCGCTCACGCTCAACCCGGCAGGAATCGTTGCGAAGTTTACTGCATTCTTGATAACATAGCTCAAACTGGTGACATTCTTCCCGTCGTTCTTGTCAGGATTATCCGAGTTACCGAATAAAGTCACGGTGACGGTTTTTCCCGGCGGAGCACAGGTATCAGGCGATGAAGAAGAGGACGTGTAAGTGGCGGTATAGCAGTCATTGACGGTGCCGCTAATCATCATGTTGATTCCCGGCGAAGTGGTTGAGCTTCCTGTAGGTCCGGGCAAATCAGCTAGGCCAGGCCCAATAATCAGATTGGGACACATGCCCGAAGTCGACATGTATTTATAAGAGCAGTTGGTTAGAGAAAACCCATTCTGTATGGTCCCGATCGGCATAACGGTAGGGTTCTGGGCGGCAGTGTTCGCGGCCAGGTTGGTCAAGGTGGGTTCCCACTGCACCGTTCCACCCAGATCCACCGCACCGTCGCCGCCGTTGGTGTCACGTGGAGCGGCTGACTTTTTTGATTGTAATGTTTTCGCAAGCGGTGGGCCGAAAACGAATGTGCCTTGCGCGAATGATAGGTCTACCGTGGTAAGTTTTGCGAGGTACTCAGCCGGGGAAGAATAGCTGTTGTACACCGTAGTTGATTCCGAAACAGGGATCGTCCCCAAGGCGAGCCCGTTAAAGAACAGCTCGTTGTTGGAATTCGCAACTATATTAGCGCCAGTTGAGTTTGCCAAGAATGTGGCGAACGCGAGTTGATTCGCTGCGGATGGGATTAACTCGACAACAAATGTGCTCCCCGCCGAACTTTCATTAATGGCCTGACCGTTCGTAGCTGGAAAATTGGTTGAATAGGTAGTGCCAGAAACGAAAATATTACCGAAGCTATCGACTGCAATTCCCTCCCCGTAGTCACTGCTAGAGCCGCCAAGATAGGTCGAGTACACTAATTTACCGCTGCTGTTCAGTTCAGCGACGAAGGCATCAGTTCCGCCGGCGTTGCTCCCTTGGAACGCTTTCACGGCAGGCACCTCATTGTCGGAAACATATCCCGTCACATACAGGTTCAGGGACGCATCCGTTGTCATGGCCGTGATATAAATATTATTGCTGTAAGTGTTGGCAGCGGTATCAATGTAGAATCCGTACGACGGCCCATACAAGTAATTGTATTCCGCCACATAGAGACCGCCATTCCTATCTCGCGTCGCGGCGTATCTAGGGTAGTCATAATAGACGCCTTGAATAGCGAAGGATGAGTCGAACGACGCCAAGTACTCGCAAAAATTACCTTGACTGCTTGGACAATAGTAGGACTGATTTGAAAGTGAGGTAAACGGGAAATTGGGAGAAGACGATCCAAAGAAGGTTCCACTGCCGTCCGCCGAAACACTTATGAGATTAGAAGAGTCGTCGCTGCCTCCTCCCAAATAAGAGGAGGCATCGAGCGATCCTAAACTGTCTAGCCTCGCCACGAAGGCATTACTGTTGTATTCCGCAGAACAGGTTGCTCCGGAGTAAAGAACGTTCGAAGCCGTGAAGAACTGAAAAGGGTTCTTAGTAGGAAAGCCACAATCTGCACTTCCCGAGAGAAAAAGGCGCCCAGACCCGTCGACCGATATAGAACCTAACGACTCAAGGTTACCAACAGTAGTACCGTAAACCAGAGTTGGTTCCTCGTTACAAGTGGCGGGATCCGTATTGCAATTGCCGGGTTGGAGCTTTTCGACGAATACAGGGTAGCCTGTCCCGTTGAGTTCGGTGTAGTTGACCAATGCCAGATACAGGTATCCGGCGCTATCAATTACCATCTGTTCGACACTGGAACCGTCAATGTATTCTAGGTATGCGAATACCGGATCGACAATCAGCGGAAGTTTTCGGTCGTACTTTCCCAACCGTAGCCGCACGTGCCCGTGACTGGCCAGCCGAAAATCCGCCGTAACCGCGCTGCGCTTACCCGCTTTCATCTGATACGCGATGGGCTTAAGCTGGCGAAGTTTTCCACCGCCGGGGACGGAAATCACCAAGTCTCCGTTGGAATCGATCGCGGCGTTTTCGGTCCCCGAGTGTCGCAATTCGATTTGTGACGGATCCGCCCCGGGTCGAATATGGAAATCGTATTCCAGCTTTCCCCGCGTGCCGTAGTACACCACGTCGATCCCTGGATAAACGTCCTTATACTTCAGTTTTCGATATTGCGGGATTTTGCTGCGCCACTTAGCGGGATCGTTACCAATAAAGTAATTGCTGAGGCCGCCCGTGGGCTCCAGCAGCTCTGCTTTCGCTGGCGCAGCGCCCACCAGGGACATGCGCACGGTCTTCGGCTTGCCGCGATCGGCTTTGCTGACTGGCACAACAACCTCGTTGTCGCCGAAATATACCTGCTGCCCGTGGACGTTCGACAAATATCGGTAGCCAGCATCGGTTTGCCCGCGATAAGCCTCAAACGTCAGGGGCAAATGCATCATGGTCGATTTGAACTGTGAGGGCTTGCCCGTGTCCGAAAGTCTGGCCTTGCCGACTTGGGCCTGTCCGATTACCGTTGTACTGCTTACACAAAGCAACACCAGTACGCAGCGCATGATTCGTCAGTGTGCCCTATTTATTAGTCGACATTCAAGCAAAATATCCCACGAAGTTAGTTTTGAACTGGGATCGTAACGGGTGAACTCTGAATTCCCCCTGAACTAATTACGACTGAAACCGCGTTGCCGGATTGCACGCCCGGCGGTACCAGTACGTTTATCTGGTAAAGACCCACGTAAGAGGGAGTCAAACCGCTAAAGCTGACCGAAGCGGGCTGGCCGCTTATGGTTACCGAAACGGTGTTGGTGGTGGGGGCAAGCGGGCTGGAAGGCGCGGGACTGCCGGCAGATACTCCGCCCGTTACCGGCCCCAGTCCGGTGCAATAGATAACGATGATGTCGCCTGCTTTGGTTGGGTTCGTAGATCCAAGAAGCTGGTTGTTCTGATCGACGATAGCCCATTGGCCGTTGCCAATCGGAAATACAGCGGGTTGCGTCTCTGAAATTTGTATCGGCACCACGGCCGAGAGCGTCGAAGTTAAGCCGCGCTGCACAACCAGAGCCGTCGAGCTATTGGCTGTCAAATCGTACGGGATAATTGCGTTGATCTGCCCGGGACTTACGTAAAGAAGCGGCAGGGAAGTGGTTCCAATGGCAACCTCCACATCGTTGAGGTCGGTTTCGAGCGGAAGGCTCGCAAACATTGCGGTGCTGTTCGCCAGCTGCGTGCCATAGATCGAGATCAAAGACCCCTGGGCAAGCGGGGAACCTGCGGCGGAACTTGCCGCACTCACCACTCCACCGGAAAACACAACCGGTGGGCTCGCATTCTGGGCGATCTGGCCGTCGATTGTGATCATGCCCTGCAGCGGCGGCGGTGGCGTGATCGTGGAGGCAGTCGCTGTCAATGTGGTCATCAAAGATGCATTCACTGCCGGCCAGGTGTTGCTCCAACGGCCATCCAATAGGGAGATCAATTGCAGCGATTGGTCATTGTCGGAAAATGAGACGGTTACCGACCCGCTCGTCATCGGGTTGGTGCAATTGTCGAAGACTTTGACAACGATCCTAGTCGGCCAACCGGCGTTCACCGCAAAGGCGTCGGTTAATGAGGTGAAAAGAGGATTCCATTGTTGCGGAACACAGTCCGTGTTGTCGTGAGGCCTCGAACTGCTCGACGAACCGGCGCCGGGCGCGACAACCAGACGGATCTCCACAGTTCGTGAAAACCCATCCGAGAACAACAGCGCGACTTGAGCGGAATAAACTCCTGGCGCGAGCCCTCCGATGTGCGGTGTAACCGTGACTGTAAGAGGGGTGTCCGGCGTTATTGTCCCGTTAAGCGGCGAGTGGACGAACCAACTGCCCTCCGGCACAAACGTCTGGCTGGATCCGAAGAGTACAGGGCTAGTGGATAGATTGGAAATGAGGAATGTCTGTGGACTGGGATCGGCTCCGTCGGCCACACCTGTGAAGAAGAGGCCCGCGGGTTGGACAACAGGACCTGGATCCTGGTCCGGCGTAAGAAGTTCGAATACGATGGTCAGAAGCTGTGGGGAATTGATCGCGGTGGTCGACGTTACCACGAGTTGCCCGTAATGGACGCCTGGTGCAAGTCCGGCAGGGTTCACGGCGACTGTCACCGATTGCGGCGTTATGCCACTTGAGCTGGTTCCGGTTGATGGCGTTACCACCAACCAATTAGTTCCTGAACCAAGCGGCTTGGGCGAGACAGACCAATCCATGTCGCCCTGGCCGGCATTGATGACCTCGAAAGTCTGGGAGGGTATTTCGCCTCCGTTCTGCACTCCACCGAAGGTGAGCCCGGTCTGTGAAAGTACCATGGTCTGCGGCGTTTTGCTGATCGTCATGGTGACTGCCACGCTTTTGGTGTCGGAACCGTTCATGTCCTTCACGCTGATGGCGCCGGCGTACGTTCCTGGAGGCAGTCCGGTAGGATCGGCGGTAGCGATTATCGAAGCGGATTGCACGGACGTTGCAGAGCCCCCGCTCGAAGAAACGCTCAGCCAAGGGCCTCCGTTCACAGTAGTTGTGGATGCGCCGAAAACCAGATTGCCTCCTCCGCGATTGAGGACACGAAAAGCTTGGTTGGCGGGCGCGGACTGCTTCGCGAAGGAGAACGCGAGTTGGTTGGGTTCCAGCGAAACAGCAGCCGGCTGGGCCGGCCCCACGGTGAATTGGACCGCGATGTTTTGGGTCTGAGGATTGGCGAGGACAGAAGTAACGGCGATGTTTCCGCTATAGCTACCTTGCCGCAGCCCGGATGGATTTGCGGTGATTTTGAGTTGAGCCGGTAATTGCGCGATCGAGGAACTCAGCGTCTTAGTAGCTGTCAGCCAGCTCGCCGCGGGCGTCACGTCTACCGAAAACAGTAGTCCGGCGATGCTACTGGTAAGCATAACGGTCTGCTGGCTCGTTGGTAGCCCCCCGCTGTTACCGCCGAACAGCAACGAACTGGGACTAGCTTGAATGGTTGGTGGCGTGGAGCTAGAGTAGACGATGCGAACCCGATCATTCCCGTATTCAGCGATAAATATGTTCCCAGAGCCATCGACGGCCACACCGGTGGGGGAATTCAGGGAAGCTAATGTGGCGGGGCCACCGTCTCCGGCGTATCCTTGCGTCCCATTTCCAGCGACCGTCGAAATAATACCGTTTGGACTCACCATCCGCACCATATTGTCGTAGGCATCCGCAAAGTACACGTTGCCGCTTGCGTCCGTGGCTACGCTCTCTACCAACTCCAACGCGGCGCTGGTTGCCGCTTGGCCATCGGCCTGTGAGCCGGACAAGCTTCCACCGCCCGCGTAAGTGGTGACGATACCGTTGGGGGTCACTTTTCGAACTAGTCCGCCATTGGCTGCGCCGGTGCTATCGCCGACGAACAGGTTTCCATTTTGATCGAAAGCCAATCCGACTGGTGTGTCGAGATCCGCCACGAAGGTGGTGATTACGCCGCTTGAGACCATCCGAACGCGGTGGTTTCCTGTACCGGCAATATACAGGTTGTCCATTTTGTCGAAGGCCACGGCGCTCGGGCCATAAACGGAGGCTTCGGTTGCGAGAATTCCGTCGCCGTTATAACCCGAATCGCCGTTGCCGGCGACGATCGATATGTTTCCATTCGCATCCACTTTTCGGATTCTGTTGCCGTAGAACTCGGCTATGTACAAGTTTCCCTGAGAGTCGAACGCTACGTTTCGAGGGGAGATCAGTCCGGCTGCCGTGGCAGGGCCGCCATTCCCGCCGAATTCGGCGGCCCCGGTGCCGGCAACCGTGAAAGCCAATCCGCCGGGTAGTATTTTGCGAATCACATCGGAGTTCGTGTCAGCGATGTAAATGCTGCCGTCCGGTCCCACGCCAACGCCGAACGGCAGAGAGAGCGGCAAATCGGATGCGGGGATCACGTTGCTGAGAGAAGAAGTACCGTTGCCGGCCAATGTCGAAATTCGGCTGGTGATGTCCACTTTGCGTACTCGAAAGTTGTCCCGGTCTGCGAGATAGAGGTTGCCTGTTGTATCGAGCCACAAGCCAAACGGCGTATTGAGTTCCGCTGTGATGGCGGGCACCAGATCGCCGGAATATCCTGCCGTGCCGTTGCCGGCAACCGTGGTAAGAATCCCACCTGTCACCCTACGGACCGTCTCGCTTCCGCTTTCGGCAATATAAATAGAACCGGACGCGTTTACGGCAACGCCGCCCGGATTTCTCAATGGCGATGTCAGCGCCGGGCTGCCGTCTGCGGCATAACCATATTGTCCAGTCCCTGCTACGGTACTAATTCGCTGGGTCACGAAATCTACTTTGCGGACGCGGTCGTCCGCGAAATCCGCAATATACAGATTTCCGGCTGTGTCCAGAGCGATTCCTTCCGCGTCGCAAAGAGGAACGCTCGTTGCGGGCATATTGTCCTGCGAAGGCGCACAGGTGCCGGTTTCACGGCCGGCTCCGGCATAGGTGACGAGCGATCCATTCATGACTCTTCGGATCACGCCATTTCCAGCGTCATTTATATAGAGGACGTTGTTAATGGAGTCCACCGCGAGTGAGGTCGGGCCATCAAGGTAAGCCTGCGTTGCCGACAACGGGCCGTTGCCATTGAACCCAGCTTCCCCCACGCCGGCAATCGTTGTAATCGTTCCGTCCAAAGCAGAAACTTCGCGGACCCGGTTATTGTAGGTATCCGCAATGTATAAGTTGCCCGCTGAGTCGTAGGCGACGCCTGTGGGCGCGTTCAGCAGAGCTGATGTCGCCGGTCCGCCATCGCCTGAATATCCCGAGAATCCCGCACCCGCGATGTGGGAGACGGTTCCGTCGGGATTCACACGCAAAACGACGTTGAGCGATGGCACGGCAAAGACCGGATTGCCGTTCAAGTCCAGCGTCACAAAGCTGACCTTGGCGATCGCGAGTGTTGTGGCCAGTTGACCATCGCCTGTGAAGGCTCGATTGCCACCGGCAAATGTGTTGATGATGGGCTGAGCATTACCATCGCACAACCCTAGGCAAATTGCCAAGAGCAATAACGCGAGTATTTTGCGCCTGAGAGGGTAATTCACGATATCGGCCGATCGAGGTGAGTAATCTTACCACAATGGCCGCGTCGTGATGCGTGATCGCGGCGGGCACTGATCGCGTCGGACGCGAGCTCACCGTTGAAGCATGAGGGCGTAACCAAATGCTTGATGAGACCATGACGCTCCTTCGGGTATGCTTATGTGATGTTCTTTGCGCCGCTGATCCGCTGCCTGAGAGCCTTCTGGATCCACCGGCATAGCCGGCTGGCGCTCCTGCTATTTGCAATGCTTAGTTGCCGGGGTCAAACCGTGCAAGGTGTAATTACAGGGCGGGTGTTCGATTCCGCTACTGGCGCCCCGATTGAGAGCGCAAAGATCACGGTTGCGAATCTGCTGATCAACCTCAGGGTGGGCGTCGAGAGCACGTCTTCGGGGATCTACATCGCGCCTTCTCTGCCGCCCGGGTCTTACCGGGTTCGGGTATCCGCCGCTCAATACCAGCCGCAGGAGCTGTATGATTTGGATTTGCCGGTTTCCGGCAATATCGACCTGAATTTCCGCCTGCGTGCATTAAACGATGTTTGGGAGGGAGGGCGGTATCGCAGCGTTCTATTGCCCGACTCCGAATCGGAACTCACATTCTTCGGACCGGACGTGGATGCCAGCCGTTCCGAGTCCATCTCCATTAACCCCGCGAGCACCAGCCCGCTTGAGGCCTCGCTTTCCCAAGTTGTGGATCCAATTGCCATCGAGGATCTTCCGCTCTCGGGCCGGGACGTGTATACACTTCTGGTAACCCAACCCGCTGTGACATCCGACACGACTACAGCTCGTGGTTTGGGACTCACCGCCAACGGGCAGCGCCCAACCTCCTCCTATTTCCTGCTCGACGGATTTGAGAACAACAACTATCTTCTTACCGGTCCTCAGACGATCGTCGCGCCCGAGGCCGTCCAGGAGTATCGAATCTCCACCGGCTCGTTTTCGGCTGAATATGGTGGCACCACCGGCTACTTGGCAAACGCCGTTACTCGCGCCGGCGGAGATCAATGGCATGGCCTTGTATACATGTATCTAATGAATGATGCGCTCAACGCCAACGACTTCCAAAATAACGCCTCTGGTCTGATTCGACCGCCCCTCAAAGAATACGAGGGTGGCTATCAGACAGGTGGTTATCTACTAAAGAATTCACTCTATTTTTCCAGCGCATTGGATGTACTGGTCAGCCATGGAACTGGAGATCCAATCGACCTTACGCTTCCCACTTCGATATTTGTCTCGGACTTTACTCTCCCCGGAGGGATCGCGCAAACGCTCCTGAAAAAATATCCAAGCGGCGTGATACACAGTAATACTAACCTCACGGTTACTTCAGTATTTCAACCACCCGTCACGATAGACCACTCGCTCGCACTGGAACGCTTGGATCACGTCGTGGGGGATGGAGCGCATCGGCAAATGGCGCGCTTAGCCTACGCAAAGTTAGATCGGCCGGATTTCATCTGGTCTCCGTACAAGGAGTTCACCTCGGGTCTCGGCGAAAACACTTTCAACCTTGGCATCAGTTCCACGGATGTTCTCTCTCCCACGGTGACCCTCGAAACGAAGGCCGGGCTGGACAGCGACGATCTCGGCTGGAATCGGGCACATCCAGAAATACCGACTCTGACCTCCGGTGATGGGACTGTACTCCCGGGCAGTCCAGCCTTCTACGCTTTCCGGAACCGAAACATCGACGGTACCCTTATCGAGGATGTCACGTGGGTTTGGGGACGGCATTTACTGAAAGCAGGCGCTGGCATTGTCCTTCGCCGACTGAGCGGATATCTCAACGCCGGGGCCGGCGGGGAATACACGTTTGAGAATGTGCGTCAGTTCGGGCTCGACGATCCGACTTTCCTTTCCGTCTCAGTGGACCGGCAGGCGTTACCCCAATTCCAGATCCCGCAATTCGACCGGCTGTATCATGAAGATCAATTCGATTTCTTCCTGCAAGACACATTTCGGTGGACTCCCAGGCTGGCGGTCAACTACGGCGTTCGTTATGAAAACTTCGGAAACCCTGTCAACACGGGCGCCCAACAGGATGAGACGGTGGTCCTAGGCAGCGGCGCGGACTTCGGTGAGAGAATCGCATCCGCAACCATCGAGACTCCTCCTGGTAATCAACCCCTCTATCAACGAGACAATAAGGACTGGGCGGGGCGCTTCGGATTTTCGTATAGCTTGCGCCAGGATGCCACGCTCGTGCTGCACGGCGCATTTGGCATTTTTTATGATCGCCCTTTTGATAATTTGTGGGAAACAGTAGCTAGTAACAACTTCGTGCTGGCGAACTTTAACGCGGTTCCAGGGAACTATCTGGCGCCGATATCGCAAGTTCTTCCAGCCTATTCGGGTCAGAGCGTTACCTCGACCTTCCCTTACTTGACTATGATCCGGCCGGACCTGAAAACGCCGTATGTCGAGAGTTCGTTTGTGGGCATCCAGCAGCACTTCGGCTCACACTGGACACTCGACGTTAACGGGCTTGCGACACTCGGCCGGCGGTTGATCACCACGGACGAAGTCAACCGGCCTTACGGCCTATACAACCTGGCTCTTCCGCTTATCCAATACAGGGCAAATCAGGGGACGTCTAGCTACTTTGCACTCACGCCGGTCCTGCAGGGAAAGGTTCCACGCGGGCAGCTGCATGTGGCCTATTCGTGGAGTCACTCCATCGACAACCAAAGCGATCCGCTGGCGGGCAATTTCTTCGATCTGAACTATGCAGGAATTAATCCTTCGCAGCCAGCCAGTATGGTGGCGGCGTTCACCCGCGAATTTCAAAGTGGGTCTGACCGGGGCAATTCGGATTTTGATCAGAGGCAGAATTTAGTTCTATATTCCATTTGGGACTTACCGGCGCTAGCAGGCCCGAAGTGGCTGGCGAAGATCTCCCGCAATTGGAAGGTTTCGCAGCTGGCAGCTTTCCGCTCCGGAGAACCCTACACCGTCTTGGCCGGGCCCAGTTCGATCTTCGTCAACAATAGAGCCGATTTGGTAAGCGTGTCTGCCACGACCGACGAGAATGTGCCGGGTGGAAAGCTTCTCCTGAACGCAGCTAGCTTCCAGATCCCCGAGCCAGGCCAAATCGGGAACATGGGAAGAAATGCACTCTATGGCCCGGGCTTGTCTAGTGTAGACGGCTCTCTGAGCCGCTCTATTCCGTTATCTGCGTTCGGCGAGAACGGCCGGGTGGTTCTGCGTGCCGATGTTTTCAATCTTTTAAACCATGCGAACCTAAACAATCCGAATTCCGTGCTTGGTTCAGCGACGTTTGGGGTTGCATCGTTTGGGAGATTAGGATACAGCGAGGGCTTTCCATCTCTTCAGCCGCTGAACGAGACAGGCCGTCAGGTGCAGTTGATGCTTCGTCTTGAGTTCTGAGTCGATTGGCGGCTGGCGCGTCACTGGCGCAGCATCTTGATCTTCGATCGGATACGCTTTCGCAACGCGCCATCGGTTGTGTTCAACAGCGCTTTGTTATATGCATCGAGAGCTTGACTCGGCTGGCCGAGCCGGCCTTCCACATCTCCGAGCTGCTCTAATGCGACTGAATTTGAAGGTTGCCGATTCAAAACTGTTTGGAGCTGGAAAAGTGCACTCGCGAGGTCTTGCTTCTGCTGGTAGAGATCGGCTAAAGCTAACCTCGCTCCCATATAGTCGGGCCGCGATGCTATTGCTGCGTTGTATTCGCCGATCGCATCATCCACCCGCCCCAGAGCGGAAAGCGCTTTTGCCAGGCTCAATCGCGAGGGCAAGTATTCAGGTTGCTTTGCAATATTAAGGCGCCACAGGCCGACAGCTTCGTCCCCACGGCCACGCTGCTTGAAGAGCATTACAGCGAGATTCTGCCGCGCTGCCAGCAGGTCCGGATTTTTCTGAAGCGCCTGATTATAAAACTCCTCGGCTTCGCGGCCGCGCTTTTGCGATTCCCGCAAGTAGCCCAGCGCGTTGTATGGCTCGGCCAGATCGGGGGCCAATTTGATGGCTTTCTCATAAGCGCTTTCAGCATCTTTGCGTTTGTTGATGCGCTCATATAGTAGGCCCAGGTTATACGGCAAATAGGCATATTGGGGCGCGAGGTCCATGGCCTGTCGATAGGCCCGAACGGCAGCGCCATAATCGCCAAGCTGTGTATAAGTCAGCGCGAGATTGTGAAGCGGATAGGCCCAATACGGTGCTAACCGCGTTGCGTCATGGAAGGCGCGGATCGCGCTATTGTAGTCAGCCTGCTCCAAGTATCCGATTCCTAGCGCGTTGTAAGCGTACCCCGATCCGGGGTCGATGCGCACTGCCTGTTCAAGTAGACTCGTCGCTCGCGGAAAGTTTTTGTCAAAGAGCAAAGTCCTGCCTTCGAAAAAATCCGCGCGGGCTTCCAAGAGTAGCGATTGAGGCGTTAGCCGGCGAGCAACCGACACGTACCGGGACCCCAGATCGAAGTCCTGTCTTGTTTGTGGGTTTTGCTCGCCCGCAATATAGCGCAACAGGATCCTCTGGGTGCGGTCGTCCAAGGCGACCCTAAGGTCGTTCTCCCGCTCGAAGAGGTCTTCTGCCCCAAGTTCAGTCCTGAGCTTCTCCAGTGCGTCAAACGCATTCCCGCCCTCGTCGGAGCGGAGCCTTCCTGCCCCGATCGCGGAGGTGAAATTCTCCACGTCTCGTTGCACTTCAGTGTTAGGTGCAGACTGTCCCGCAAAGGAAAGGTACAAGGGACCTCCATTGCGGTAGTCATGGAGAATGCGCCAGTGTGAAATCTGGGTTCCGGGTTTCTTAAGATCGGCCAGCCGAAGTTGGTTCTCAAAATTTCCAATCTCGCGCGGATGTTGTCGGTTTGCCGTTGCCTCTTCGACGTTTTTGTAAACATAGTCGAAAAGCTCACGAGCGTCAACTGCGCCATCACTGTTTCTGTCCGCTGCGCCTGCCAGGCCCTTCATAACAAAATAGCTAAAAGCCCCGTGCCCGCCACCGAATTGCGGCCCTTCGAACGAAAATTCGGTTCGGCCAGAAGCCAATACTCCCGTGAGCGAGCCTTCAGAATCGCCTAGTTGATCCTCAAGGTGCCCGTTGATTGTGTTCTTACCCGTGATGGCTCCCACGGAGCCTGCTTTGCAAACATCAAGGAACATCACAACCCTGCCCACTCTTTGCAACTCTGTCTGGAAGAGCTGCTGTAGGTCAGCGACAGAAAGCGCCGTCGATTGCAGGTTCTGCGCATCGGCGTCATATGGCAGAAGGTAGGCACCTTTATCGCCCAGGGTCTCCACGACTCCGTGCGCTGCTATCAGTATGACAACGGTGTCAGCTTTTCCCGCCTTATGCCGTAGGAAATCCTCGAACCCCATTTGGATAGCTGCCTTGGTGGCCTTCTCATTCGTCAGTAAAGAAATATTCTCCGTTGGCACTCCTCCAGCCCTCGGAGTTTCCAAGAATTTGCCGAAATCGTCCGCGTCAGCGTCTGCAAACTTGAGATTTATGTCAGTATTCAGGTACTTGGAGACGCCAACCAGCAGCGCAAAGATCTTCCCGGGGGCGTTGGCCTCCACGCTTTGTCCCGTTCTTTGTTCGGCTAGCGCAGTCTGCAGATCGAAAATCTTGCTTTTCACCCACGCGGCATCGGGCCAAAGCTGCTGGAGCTTTTCGTACCGTTCGAGCGCATTTGCGTAAATCTTATGATTCTCAAAGATCATCGCAGAAGCGATTAGAGCGCCAGGATCTTTGGGGTCCTTCTCTAACGCCGCTTCGCTCGAGCCTAATTCAGCTAGCAGCTCGGGTGACAGTTGTTCACGAGGCGTGGGCCGCAAGTCAGGACCGTCGCCACGAACCATGCTGAGGCCGTAGTGCTGCTGACTGGCCGCGGCCACTCTCAAAGTCTTCGGCAGAATGCAGTCGCGCACCGGCTGCTCGGTGATCTTGCCCGCTCGCACTTTGGGAGCTTTTGCATCCAGGCGGACTTCGCCGGACGGAGTGAGGGTATCGAGCGCTTTGCCGGGACAAAAAAGGAACGATGCCGGGCCGGTCTCGGTTCTCAAGCCGTCGCCTGCGAATAGCAGATCGCCTGGTAGGGCCGCCAGCGGCGTTTCGGTGTCGGAGCGAAGCAGCTTACTGCCGGTTGCCGACAGAACCAGACCGAGAGGCTCTTCCTTGGTGTCGGCGAAGCCCGCAGCGGCGCAAAGCAGAAGCGCCAAGGTCAGCGCCGTCGACCGGCTGCGCACGTGAGCAAACCAACATTTATTTATCCGAGCACTTCGCATTGACCGCGGCCTTCTCCGCCAGCGACTACACATCCTTGTGAACACTTTGCAACAATTCGCTGACGACCCTTGAATGATACCCCGGCGACCTTGGTTCGAAACGTTCTGTATTTCGCCATCACGCAACCAATAAAGCAACGATATTGTCAGTTGTCCTCATTCCCGAAAATAGTATCATCTTAATCAATACGAATGCTGAATGAGCGCAGCCGTGGTCAGTGTGTGGAGCGCGGGCAGGATCGGGTCTTCGCCTATCCCCTGCGCTACGATTTGTGATGGGAGCCATCAAATGACCAAATCACTTGTTGCAGTTTGTGTGGTTACCACGATCCTTTCATTGCAAGCTCAAGACGCCAAACCATATACTCAACACCTTTGGCTTCTGTTGAAAAAGACTCTGATGGGCGCTGATGGACCCGAATACTTTGAGATGAACATGCAGGGTGCTCAACTTCCGCCACTGGCTGGCAAGCTGGTTTCGGCCACACCAACCGATCATCCAAGCATTCTCCTTCTAGCGATGGACTAGGATAAACCTCAAGTCACTCTTCGCCTGCCCCACGGGTATAGAAGGCCGATTGCTGTCGGCTCTATCATCACATTCGAGGGTGTGGCCGTGTCGTTCAAGCAAGAGCCATTCATGGTCACGTTTGAGGTGGAAACGGATCGGCTCACTATCGGTGAAGTGAAAGCAGAGAACTATCCTTCGTCACCACTTCCACAAGAGCTTGAACGCCGTCACCTGGATCGAGATGCGGGGCGACTCGATGCGGAAGAGTACGGGACTTAGCTTGTCGTCGACAATAAGATGGTGTCAATTGAGTTGCGCAATACTGAGGTCGCTCTGGACCTACGACGAGTTTTGGTCGATATCTCCCGTATGATGCGAAACAGCATGATTCTCTTCGCTCTCGCGACTATTTGCTTCGGTCAGGCACCTTTAGCGCAACGTGCGCAGATCGAAGAGCAAGAGCGACGAAACGCGGTGACTGTGACCGTTCAACCGGGCACCGGCGCGGCGATTCCATTTAGCCTTGTCCCTCAGACGTGGGGCTCTGATGAGATCCTAATCAGCGCGCGGATAAACGTGCGGATTTGAATCTGCGTCTTCCAAGTGGAACTTCGGTCAACTCCAGCAGCGCTTCTGGAGCAAGACTGCGGTGAGAACGGAAACCAGGCGTGTGGGTTCTCGGACTTTGCAATGGCGCGTCCGACCTTAATCGGAACAGCGCCTTACTCAAAGCGGCTGGCTGACAGCTATCCTGCAAGAATAGACATAAACAAGTGGTCGCCGAACTGCGGGTGGAACGGGACAGCTCGCCGAAGCGATCCTCGTCTTGGAGCGCAATGACCAACCGTCAAGGAAGCGTGTTTGTCCGTCTCACCGTTACGCAGCCGAACGCCTCGACGCGATCCGCGACAAGTGCTTGCAGTGAGACTCTGGCACCACGAATCGGACGTCTGGGTCCCCACCATGGATTCGAACCAAGGTTTACGCAACGACGCTTCTCTATCCATTCCGGAACGGGCTGCTGGCCCGCTGCGGAAGCCCTGCGGCAATCTTATCGAGACGCGCGCTGTAAAGAGCGCTACCACTCCTCGAAGCATTTTGTTTTAACCGACAAGCCACCCTTTCACCAGGGTGGCTTCTCTTTATCCTGAATGAGCCTTTGCCGAGTTGCTTGAAAACCACGCTGTCTTAACCCAACACAGCAACAAAGTCTGGTAGCGCGCTAAATCTGTGGTTCCTGGCATGGGTGTACTCCAGTTTGAACGGCAACCTTGACCTAACACACCATGCGACCTTAGAGACCCAGGGGTAGGGCAGGCGCGCAAGGGATTGCTCGTTTCGGTGGCGATGATTCGCTTTCGCAACCAGGCAAGTCGGCGGCGACACTGCAATTCGCACGGCTACTTCCTCAACGCTCATTGAATTGCCACTATGACCGCGTTTGCCGCAACGCCGTCGGTGGAAAGTGCGATCGGCACGAGACCTTTTCCCCGCAGCGAAGGATCGAGTTGGAGGTTCAGCTGGTCTAATCCAGGAAATTCTAATTGAGCACCGGCATATCGAACGCTCACCGCGACGCCGCCAATCGTCGCGGTCACAGATGCGAGCGAGCTTCGCCCGCGGATGCCAGTTCCGTACAAAGACAAGTAGACGGCATCGGTCGCGCTTCCGAGATCGATGGGAACCACGGTGCAGACCAGCGGCGTGCCAGTGCAACTGCTAATTGGCAGTTGTGTTTGCGTACCGTCCGCCGATACGCGCACGGCGCCACCCGCCGCTACGCCAGCGCCCGACGCGTCGGCGCTGAACAGCCCCGGGCTTACCACGGCAATCGCGATCGCCGCATTCACAGACGGGCCGGTCTGCTTTTGAAGCGTCAGCATTCCCTTTCCGGCGCTCAAGTTGGCTGGCACTATGAAATTTACCTGTGTGGGGGACGCGAAATAGAGAAGTGCGTTACCGGTGTTGCCGGAGGTGTCGCTCATCTGGACCGCAGCGCCACCGAGCGTCGTTGGCAGATTTCCGGAACTGACCGTGGCGAGCGTGGCTAAGTCAGCTCCGAACACGACGCCGAAGGAATCGGGCGCAAGCGGTCCCGAGCTATAGGAGGCGGCGTTCACAACCGCCCCGATCCGCAGGGGAGAAGCAGCCACCTGGAATTGCTGCTGCACGCTGGGGGCTGGAAGATATGTGGCGTCTCCAGGCTGGGAAGCTTGCAACGCGACTTCTCCCGGACCGGTGAGTGTCACGAGATTTCCAGCAATAGTCGCCGGGCCGGATACCACAGCCAACGTAACGGGTAGTCCCGAGGATGAAGAGGCAGCCACAGAAAACGGAGCGTCGCCATAGACGTGATTGGCTACTGCCGGAAAAGAAATCGTCTGGCTGTCTTTCGCGACATTAACAACGAAGGCGCTGCTGCCCGAACCTGTCGTATGGGCATCCCCGGAGTAGGTGGCGACCAACGAGTGCGCTCCAGCGGTGGAGAACGTAGTTCGAAACGTGGCACCGGCATTCGTCAACTCCGAGGTTCCAACCACGATCGTGCCGTCTTCAACCGTAATCGTTCCGATGGGAGCACGGAAACCAGACGTGTTCACGCCGGCGGTGATGGTTACGGGCGTTCCGATTGATGTATTCGCTGCGCCGCTTAGCATGATCGTCGAAGAGGCACTCGCCGCGCCCAACGAGACTGAGAGCGTGCCTGCATTGTAGTTTGCTGTGGCCGCGTCCAGTCTGCCATCGCCGTTGAAATCGGCCAACGCCACGGGCCCATCTCCAAGACCGTTAAGTATTCCTGAGGCTGCACTGTGGAATCCGCCTTTACCGTCACCCAGTAGAATGAACAACCCGTTCGATGTCTCGCTGCCGCCAGGCATGGCAAGATCCAAATTCCCATCCCCATCGATGTCGCCCACGACAATCCAGCTCAGCACCAAGCCTGAGGTGGGAACAGGGATCTCGGGCTCCGCTGTAAAACCTCCGTTGCCATCGCCGAGAAGAATGGTGACTGTTCCGACAAACCAGTTGACGACCGCTAGATCAAGATGCCCGTCACCGTTGAAGTCGCCGCTACCCATCCAGATCGGATCCTGACCCGTAGGAAAAGGCCCTTTCGGATCGACCGAGAACCGACCTGTGCCATCGCCCAGCAAGACATCCACCTGATTTCCACCTTCGTACGAGACTGCGAGGTCAGGATGGCCGTCCATATTGAAGTCGCCAATCGTCACCCAATGGGTCGGCCATCCGGTGGGCGTGGGACTCCCGGGCGCCGGCACAAAGTTTCCCGTCCCGTCGCCCAGAAGAACGAGGACATCACCGGTCGACTCAACGTTACCGATGACCAGGTCCGCCTTGCCGTCGCCATTCAAATCGCCGACAGCCATCCAGTCCCCGGCGGCGAGGATGCCAAACGCGGGAATTGAAATCGGACTGGTAGGCGACTGAGTGAATCCTCCTTTCCCGTCTCCCAGGAAGATGGCCAGATCTATCTGGCCCAACGAAGCGATGTCGAGATTGCCGTCGCCGTTGAAGTCCGCCAGCGCCAAGCTCTCGTGATCGTAACCTACGATGATTGGGCTACCGGCAGCCGGTACAAATTCTCCACCCGTCGTCGCCAGCAAGATCGTGATCGTGCTGTTGGTAATGCCCATTGACGCCGAAATAACCAAATCGGGGAGTCCATCACCGTTCAAGTCTGCCGACGCGATCGACTGCGACTGCAGAGGAATGACATACGGGCCGCTGGGAGCAGGGGCCAACGCAGCGGAAGGAACCTTGGAAACCGGGTCACTCGTGGTTTGCGAGCAGCAAATGACCGCGCCCATCAGGGCCGTCAAAGCCGAACGGAGAGTTACGAGGGGAAAGCTCATTGGATTGCGACCGTGACGACGTTAGCCGCTACACCGTTTACGGTGAGGATGATGGATACGGTCCCTTGCCCGCGCAACGCCGGATTTATTTCGAGGTTCACCTGGTCGAGGCCCGCAAAAGCCGGCTGCGCTCCCGCGTACTGAACATTTGCAGGAAAGCCGCCGAGCGTAGCGGTAACCGACGAGGCCGTCGCGCCGCGAATCCCTGTTCCATAGAGCGATAGGTAAACGGTGTCGGTGGCGCTGCCCAGATCAATGGGAACCGCAGTGCAGACCAACGGCGTACCACTGCAAGTGTTGATCGGCAATGGAGTCTGGGTGCCATCCGCCGAGACGCGCAGCGCGCTCCCGGCCGCGACGCCCTTTCCCGATGAGTTCGCGCTGAAAAGCCCCGGGCTCACTGCGGCAATGGCAATCGGCAGCGTGGTGGAAAGACCGCTCTGCGTCTGGATGGTGAGGGAGCCCGTTCCCGGGCTCAGGCTAGACGGAACGAGAAAGTCGATCTGGCCTGGCGAGGCGTAGTACAAAAGAGCGTTGCCGCTCTTACCGGTCGCGTCGCTTATCTGGATGCTAGCTCCGCCCAGAGTTGATGACAGGCTGCCACCGGCAGTGCTCGTAGCCATATTCGATCCGAAAAGCACCGCGAAGGAGTCCGGCGCGACCGAACCCGCGCTATAAGACGCCGCGTTCAGGATTGCGCTTACGTGTAAGGCCGGCGCGGAGACCTGGAACTGCTGCTGGACGTTCGGCGCGGGAAGATAATGAAAAGCATTCTATCGGGAGTGCTCGCGTGCGAAAGCCTCTCGGGCGTAAGACCAGTTGGCGCGAGCACTTCCGATAGAATTCATTGAACTGAGCCGGTACGAGTCTACTGGGTATTGAATCGCGTTTTGAGGATGAACACGAGACTCAGAGTGCCGGAAACGGCACAGTTGGAGTTGTGCGAAGGGATGCGATCAACGCTACCGATGGTCGGAGATGCGGCAGAACGAGCCTGGACGGCCAGAGTTACAACCTGCAGGCAGAGATCGCCTGAGACCCGACGCGGGATGTAGAAACTCGACGAGGAAAGGTCGTGCGATAGGGTCATGAAGTGTCCGGAACGAAGGTCCGTTCTGGGTTGATGGCTTCGATCGTGATCAACCGCCCGAGTTTGCAAATCGGACAAGACGAGCGATCTTGAACATTGTTATCGGCAGTGTGGTGGGAATCGGCTGGCGCGGGAATTTGGCAAACAGCAAGCAGAGCGCGGCACAGTCGCAGGTTTGCCGTGCGGAAGCGGTTGGCTAGAAAGCCGAACTGGCGGATGCGGACCAAACCGCAAGGCAGCACGTGGAGCAAGAAGCGACGGATGAACTCGACTGCGTCCAAGGTCATGATCTTGCGCTGGCTGTGGTGCGCGTAGTCTTTCCATTCAAAGCTGACGCGGCCGTTTTCGAGAGCACGAAGGCGGTGGTTGGAGATAGCCACACGGTAGGTGTAGCGAGCCAGATATTTGAGAACGCGCTGAGGTCCACCGAAGGGAGGCTTGATATGAACCACCCAATCGATTTTGGAGGCCTCCTCACAAAGGGCTTCGAATGCGGCGGGAGAAGCCAGTGATCGGAGTTCGCCGGTGAAGCGCAGAGCGCCGTGGCGAAAGGCTTGGCGCAGCTGCCACAGGAACTTCTTGCGAAAGCGCTGGCTAAGCAGGAGATAGGGAAGAAAGAAGGAGTCTTTCCGGCACCCGATCCAGCGCAAGCCATCGGGCGAGATGCCTCCGCCAGGCACGATGCAATGCAGATGGGGGTGCAGATGCAGGTTCTGACCCCAGGTGTGGAGCACCGCCAGGAAACCGATGGAGGCGCCTAACAGCCTGGGATCGGCGGCGGTTTCAAGCAAGGTTTGAGCGGCGGCGCGGAACAGAATGTTGTAGATGGTTCTGGCATTCTGAAGCGCCAAATGCCCGATCTGGCTAGGCAAAGTGAATACGACATGGAAATAAGGTACCGGCAGAAGTTCCGACTCACGTTGTTCCAGCCATCGGGCGCGCGCTGTGGCCTGGCACTTGGGACAATGCCGATTGCGGCATGAGTTATATAAGATGACGCGATGTCCGCACCGATTGCACTTCTGCAGATGCCCACCCAGGGCCGCGGTCCGACAGTCCCGGATGGCTCGCAAGGCCCGCAACTGCGGATGAGACAATACGGATCTCCAGCGAGCCAGGAACTCCTTTTCATGAGTGCGGAAGACATCGGCCAGTTCGGGCCGATGTGGGTTCATTGCTGAACGGAAAGAAAGTCGAGGTCCAGCGCATCCAGAGGGCTGGGCGTGGAACGGATCGACACATCAGCGACCTGTAGATAGCGCGCCGTAGTTTCCAGATTGGCGTGACCGAGCAGGATCTGGATGGTGCGAAGATTGACGCCGGCTTCGAGCAGATGTGTAGCGAAGGCATGCCGTAGTAAGTGCGGATGCACCGGTTTAGAAAGGCCCGCCTTTCGTCCCGCTTTCTGGCAAGCCAGAAACACGGCTTTTGGCGAGATGTGCCGGCCAGGATCGGCGCCGGGAAACAGCCAACCCGTTGGCCGCCGGGTTCGCCAATAGCGTCGCAACAGTTCCAGCAGTTTGGCCGGCAACAGAGTCTGTCGATCCTTCCGTCCTTTACCGCTGCGAACCCACAGCACGTTGCGAGCGCTGTCGATGTCGCTCGTTTTCAGTTGGGTGACTTCCGAAACCCTCAGTCCGGAACCGTACAAGACCGCCAAGATTGTGCGCTGACGAAGATTACGAGGCGCTTCCAACAGCGCTTTCACTTCCTCGGGGCTTAGGATCAGCGGCAGCTTTCTTTCCCGTCTAGGAAACGGGATGCGTTCGATCGCAATTTTCCGGTTCAGCGTGTGGGTATAGAAGAATCGGAGTGCGCATACGGTCTGGATGTAAGTGGACTGCGACACTCGTCTCTCTTTGATCAGTAGCAGTTGATAGCGGCGAATGTGCTCGGCATCGAGCTGATCGGGCGGTTTGGAGAAGTACCGAGCGAACTCGGCAATGACACGCACGTAAATGCGGGTCGTGATGGGCGAGTAATGACGAATCTGAAGATCCTCCAGCATCCGTTGTCGAAGTGGGGTCACAAGAAAAGCTCCTTTCGTTGTGAGCACACCACAAACAACGCTCGACCTGCCGGAGGCTTAGTTCAATTAGCGTTACCAGACTGAGAGGCCTGTATCGTCACCACGCCGGTTCCGGTAAGAGTGAGCACGTTGCCAGAAATGGTCGCGGGCCCGGAGAGTACCGTCAGCGTCACTGGCAATCCAGATGAAGCAGACACCGGCACCTGAAACGGCGGATCACCGTAAGAATGATTGGGCAGTGCCGGGAACGTAATTGTCTGGCTGCCTTTCGAAACGGTTAGTGTCAACGGCGCACTGGTGGAGCCCAAGGTGCGAAAGTCGCCCCGATAGGACGCCACTAACATGTGGACCCCCACAGTGGTAAATGCTGTGGTGAGCGCCGTGGTCCCCTGGTTCAGGATTCCAGTCGTCACTACGTTCGTTCCGTCCACTAGGTTCACGTTGCCGATGGCCTGGTCCCATCCTGTGGAGGTGACGGAAGAAGACAAGTTCACCGCAACGCCGACCGTGGGACTTGGGGACGCGGCGCCCGAGAGAGTGAGTTCGACGGACGATGTAGCGGAAGCTCCCAGAAAAACCGAAACCGTCCCATCGAAATTGGCGGTGGCAACATCGATTCTTCCGTCGCCATTAAAGTCCGCCAGGACCAATCCCTGAGGGCCTCCCGGCACTTCGAAGGTGCTCCCGGGGAGCGGAAATATCCCGGCGCCGCCAAGGAGAACCGAGAGCTCGCCGCTCGGATTATCGATCCCAATGACAATGTCCTGGACCCCGTCGCCATCGATGTCGGCGACGCCAAGGCTCGTCGGCGTCCCATTACAGCCCTCGTAAAAGCTGGAAAAAGAGCCTTCGCCGTCGCCGAGCAAGATCGTAAAGGTATTAAAAAACCAATTGGCGACGGCTAAGTCGATATTCCCGTCGCCGTTGAAATCTCCTTGGACAATGGCCAACACCACCTGACCAACCGGAAGCGGACCTTGCGAACCGGAATGGAAGTTCCCAGTGCCATCGCCTAGAAGGATATTGACCTGATCGTTTCCGGCGACAGCCAGGTCAAGGTTGCCGTCCTTATTGAAGTCGGCGACGGTTACGTATCCGCCCACAAACGGAGTTACCATCGGACTCCCCAACGGGGAGGTGAAATTACCGGTGCCGGCCCCGAGCAGGACGGTAATATAGCCGGTCGTCGTCGAACCGACGGTTTTACCGCCGACGACTACCAAATCCAGCTTGCCGTCATGATTGAAATCGCCCACGCCGATCTGACCAACGCCGCCGAGGGCGCTATATGGAATAGGCGGCATCGGGGAAAATCCGCCGTGTCCGTCCCCGAGGAAAACCTGAAGGCCATTTGGACCAATAGATGCACCATCCACGGCGATATCTAGCTTTCCGTCCCCGTTAAAATCGCCGAGCGCCAGACTGGTGGTGGACCACGGTACGGGGATCGGGGGTGCCGCTACAAATCCTCCTCCAGCCACAGCCAGGAGAATGGTCAGGTTATTACTGCCGAGCCCCGACCCGCCTATGACCAGATCCGGGAGGCCGTCACCGTTAAGATCTCCGGAAACGAGACCTGAGTCCCGCGACCCCGCTTGATAAGGACTGCCAGGAGCGGGAACCAACGTTCCGGCCCCAACGTAGGAACTGCTTGTTCCGGTAGTTTGTCCCCGTGCCCCAGGAGTGGCGGTGGCGAGCAAAAGCGCGACCAGGATAGCGATGAAAGTCTTCGCCACAATAGGCGCAATGGTAGAGCATTGCGAACGAAAGTCACTCATAGAGTCTTCATTAGTCACTCCGAAAGACGGGAGAGCATGGCCGCGCGGTGGCGCGAGTTTCAGGGTGTCGATGCAGCCGCTGGATCGCAGCCAGTTTCTTCGATCGGTACGCCGTACGAGAACCAATATGTGAACTACCCAAATTGCGTTCGAAATACATAGTGAATGTATCCATCGCAGGTAAACCGCCTAGTTCGCCACTTCAAATGCGATGTTGCTGGTGAGAGTGCGGCTAGGTGTAACCACTTTGACCTTCCCCGTGGTCGCGCCGGTAGGGACGGTGGTTCTAATCTCCGTCGCCGAGAGCACTGTGAACGTAGCGGGCAGGCCGTTGAACGTGATGCTGGTGGCACCAATCAAACTATTTCCCAGAATCCTCACCACTTCTCCGACCTTGCCCACGGTCGGTTGTGTTTTCACGAAGGGCTCCAGACCCGTGGACAAGGCAAAGACGGTGCCGTAGCCGTTGGCCCCACCATTAACTGTCGTCCCGTAGAACTTGCCATTTGTGCCTTGGACCAGCGCGCCGCCGGGGTTCCCTCCGTCCGCGCAGTTGGTTTGCGTGCAGAAGCTATGCAAAGTCGTGAACGTCCCGCCGAGAGTAACCTTGAAGATAGTGCCACGAGAATCGACCCCGGCACTGTACGTGATTCCGTACAAGTCACCGTTATTAGCTTGGGCAAGACCGGAGTAAATAATGTCATTTGTGCAGCAAGGATGGACAACTGTCGCGAAAGCTCCCCAGGGGGTGATTCGGAAGATACCGCCAAACACAGTTGTCCCGTAAAGATTCCCGTCGGTGGCTTGGACTAGACCTGCGTATGAAGGAGCGCCCGCAGGGCAAACGTTGCGCTGGCACAAGCTGTCGAGCGTGGTCAAACTGCCACTAAGCGTAGTTCTAAAGATGGTCCCAAAATCACCGCCGCCGCCGTTCCCCGTTGTCCCGTAGAGATAACCATCAGTGGCCTGCATTAGTCCACCAAATGGTAGAGCGCCGTCCGGGCACAGGGATGCGACGCAGAAGCTGTAAAGAGTCTTTAGCTCGCCGCTAGGAGTAATTTTGAAGATTGTGCCCTGGTTGGCGACACCGCCGTATAGCGTTGTGCCGTACAGATCCTCATTGGTGGCTTGAATCAGCCCTGCAACGGGGAGCCTCCCGTCCACACACGGGACTTGGGGACAGAAATTATAGAGCGTGGTTAGCGCACCTTTCGGAGTGATCTTGAAGACCGTCCCACAACCGACCGGCGGGCAGCCTGTTCCGCCAGACCCCGTTGTCCCATAGAGGTCTCCGTTGCTTGCTTGGACGAGCGCTGCTGGACCTGCGCCGTCGGCGCAGTTCAGCTGGGCACAGAAACTGTACAGCGTTGCCAGCTGGCCATCAGCACTTATCTTGAAAATCGTTCCACAAAGAGTCGTGGCGGCACAATTTGCGCCGCCGCCAGGAGTGGTTCCGTACAAGTCGCCATTGGTCGCTTGAACGAGCACAGTCTGCGGGTTCGCGCCATCGGTACCATCAAAAGTGTGCACTGTGGCAAAGGTCGCGTTCGCGGCGTCCTCTTCCTCGCCTTGCGCTAACGCAGATCTCGTGGAGAATCCAAACACCACCAACAGCACCAGAACGCTTAACCGGCTGACCGACATTCTCACAAGAAACATCTTCTTCGTCACGGTGCCACCTCGAACGCCACTTTGCTTGAAAGCGTCCCGGTCGGTGTAGTCACCTGGACCTTGCCCGACGTCGCGCCGGGCGGGATGGTGGCCGATATCTCGGTAGCTGCGAGCACTGAAAACGCGGCCGGGATGCCGTTAAACGTGACGCTACTCGCCCCCGTCAATTTGTATCCGTAAATCGTGACTGGCTCGCTGACTTTGCCTGCATGCGGACTTGTTTCCACAAATGGTGCCAGGCCGGTGGACAACGCGAAGATGGTGCCAGCGGGGCTAGCGCTACTCGTAGTGCCATAGAAAACTCCATCAGTGCCCTGGATCAGCCCTGAGGGGCTCGCGCCGTCAGAACACTCAGGTTGAGAGCAGAAGTTGTAAAGTGTCGTAAGCGTGCCGCTCGGGCTGATTTTGAAGATGGTCCCTACTGCCTTGGTTCCACCCAATGAAGTTGTCCCATAAAAATTGCCGCTTGCCGCCTGGATTAGCCCCGAGGGGAAAAATCCATCCGAAGGTATTCCATCCGTGCATCCGGGCTGTGAGCAAAAGCTGTAAAACGTTGTCGGCGAACTGCGGGGGGAGAACTTGAAGATCGTACCACCACAGTTGCCGAAAACGCATGAGGTCTCGTGGATCCCGCCCAGCGCGGTGGTGCCGTAAAACTCCCCATTGGAAGCCTGAAACAACGCCCCGGGGTTTGCGCCGTCGCTGCAGCCGCTCTGGCGGCAGAAGTTGTAGAGACTTGTGAATGCCCCAGCCGGGCTGATTTTGAACACCGTCCCACAAGTTTGGTTTACTTCGCAAATGGAATTATTCAGGCCGCCCGCCAGAGTTGTCCCGTAGAGGTCGCCGTGGGTGGCCTGGAAAAGCTGAGTTACCGAATCTTCACCGTCAGCACAATTTGGCTGAGAGCAGAAGTAGTAAAGCGTTGTTAAGACGCCAAGTGGCGTAATTTTGAAAATCGTGTTGCCCGTTGTCCCATACAGGTCCCCATTAGAGGCCTCAACTAGTCCCGCAACTGGACCGCTGCCATTCGCGCTGTAAATCGTCGTCAACGTGCCGCTGGAAGTGATCTTGAAGACGGTCCCGAGGCCATAGGCGCCACCTTCAAAAGTCGTGCCGTAAAGTTCCCCGTTTGTGGCTTGTACCAGCCCGCCGGTTGGATATTCACCGTCCGTGCAGTTAGTTTGAGCGCAAAAGTTGTAGATGGTTGTGAACGCGCCGCCCCGAGTGAATTTGAAGACCGTCCCGCACCCGGCTTGCCCACAGTTGCTGCCGCCATAAAAGGTGGTCCCGTAGAAGTCGCCATTGTGGGCCTGGAGGAGCGGTGAGTAAACGCCCCCACCGTCCGCACCGGTGAAAGTATGCAGCTTGGCGAATTTGATATTGCTAGCATTCTCATCATCTGTCGGCGCGGAAGCACTTTTTACTCCAGATCCAATTGCAGTCAACAGCAGGACAAGACTCACGCCATTGACTAACGATTTCGGAAGCCTCATTCTTTCCTTTCGGAGATATTCGAGCTAGTATAACCTAACTACTCGACCGTAATACTTACGAATTAGTAATGGGAGTACCGACTTAGTGAGTCGTCGGTTCGACAATCGCAAGAAGGGTTTCGGAAAAGAAAGCAAAGGAAACGGCTACGAAGAAAACGTGGCGTGGTGTCGGAGCGGAGTCGGCCAAATCCCTCGGCATCCAGCAGCCAACAAGTTAGAGGTACCAGTACTGTTACGCTGATAATCCGGGCGCAACATCTTTGTAAATTCAGCGAATGTGGGTACTATACTCGTTGAAACATAGGAACGAAGACCACTTATGCATCATTTTGAGAAGTGCAAAACGCTGATATTGTCTTGCGCGCTCTTGTGCGTAGCCGCGGTCACAGCCCTCGGTTCGCCGTTGGTTTGGTCTTTTCAAGACGTGAGTTTCGTCCAAGGGGGCACGATTACAGGATCATTTACCTACGATGCCGACACTCAAATTGTGTCAAGCTGGGATATCTCTGTCGTTGGTCTTCCGGATCCGGCGTTGGATGTGACCTACACTCCTTTAAACTCAGCCATTTTTGATTCAGTCATTGTCTCATCCCTGTACTTTAGGATCGTGACACCCTTTTCTGGGCCGTTACCGGTAGGCAGTCTTCTGGACGTGGCGTTTGACAGCGCTCTTACGGATGCTGGTGGAACAGTTACCTTAGGTCGAGACGAGGCTCCTAACCCACATGGTCTCTTTACCGATACCGCCGTCTACCCGTCGCAAGACGATGCGTTTGTGTTCGGAGGAATCCTATCGGCCGGGCCCGCACCCGTGCCGGAGCCGACGACGTTCGGAATGTTGTTCTGCGGATGTTCAGCACTGTGGGTGGTACGAAGAATGACTCGCCGCCGCCAACCGCCAGGCGAATCGTATGTACGTTAGTGGCGGGAACCCTTCGACAAGAAGTCCAGAAGGAGCTAGGCGTCTACCGGCCCGACCGATCTTTTTTTTCTGATCCGGAGCCTTCATCGATGGACTCCATTTGTTTCAGCTCTCCAAGTCTGGCCTTGGATTCTTCGGAATCGACACATCAGTTCGAGGAACGTGGACCATCACGGAGGTACCGGAACCCTCGGCGCTCATCCCGGTAGCGCTGTTCTGCACCCTCGCGGTCGTGCGAAAAAGACGAACTGCTTAGCAATTCAGTTCGGGAACCTCCGCGAATACTGGATCTATCTTTCGGGCCGGGGCAACCCCGCCGCCGCACGAAGCAGGCTAGGATGCGGGCTGGACTCTCCCGGCCTACGGCGATACAGTAAAGACGCCATGGGGATTCGGGCGTTGTTTCTATTCGTGACGGCGATCGCATTTGCGCAGCCAGGCGATTCAGAGCACGTATGGGGACGCATAAGCGCCGTCACGAATTCAGGATTTGAGGTGGATCAGAATTTCAACGCCGATCCTCAGTCGGGATACCCGCGCGGGAAGCGCGAGATTAAGCTCAATTCCAAAACGAAGTTTCAAGACAGCGCCCGTGAGGACCTGCGGGTTGGCAGAACCGTGGACATTCTTGGACGTGAAACAAGCGCGGGCGTTCAAGCTACCCGCGTCATCGTTTACGAGGGCTATAGCCCTGTACGAATGCCTGCTGGTGCGAGAGTGCTCGCCCCAAACGGTTCTGTCCACGTACTGAAGTAGATGATTTGGAGCGCCAATGCAAAAGCTGTTTTTAGGTAGTGTGATTGTCGTTTGTCTTTCCTGCTGCTGGGCGCAAACCGCTACTCCCGTTGTGCTCGGTACGGGAAACGTCAATCCGTTTCCAGCTTTTGTTGCGCCCGGTCAGTTGCTCACACTTTTTGTCCAGACGACTGATGCGGCCCCACTCTCGACGGCGGCCTTTTCAGCAACCTATTCCAACGGTACGCAAATGCCGGTGATTCAAGTGGTCACGCTCGAAGAAACTTGTATGGATTCTTCTACACCTAACTGCGCTGACGTTGTCGGGGTTACGGTTCAAGTGCCTTTCGGAATACCAGTCTTCTGTCTAGCTTGCGGCAATCCGGCCTATGCTGGCGACATAACTGTTTCCGTAAATGGCTACAGTGCGTTCACTATGAGCGTCGAGCCCTTGCAAGATCAAGTACACTTTCTCACCTCTTGCGACCTGATCGTAGCAGGGATTAGCTCAGCGCGAACAAACGGCGGCCTTCCATGCACGCCAATAGTCGCCCATGCAGATGGAAGGCCCGTTTCCGCGACCATTCCGGCCACCCCAGGCGAAGAGGTGGTCGCATATGCCACTGGTCTCGGTGAAACCATTCCGGCGCTCACTACCGGCCAGATCGCCGCCCACAGCATCCCGACGGTCAGGACATTCGGCATCGACTTCAACTATCGGGCGAACGCGCTCGCCACCAAACCGCTCACAAACGCTATTGCTCCCCTGTTCACCGGAGCGACTCAAGGCTTCACTGGCCTCTATCAGGTCAACTTCATCATTCCGCCGCCGCCAGTGAATTTGCCGTTGTGTCTCAGTATCGCATCCGTACCGCCGGGCGCGATAGCGGTCCAATCGAACCTCACTGTCAGCATTGGGTCGAATTTCTCGTTCGATGGCGCGGGCATTTGTGTCAGTCCAAGGCAATAGTGCTCGCGAAATTACGAAGGATGCGCTCTCTCTAGTGGAAACGATCTATGAGCGCTTCAGTCATCCCATTTCGTTATGGTCGTTCGTTCGAATTTACGGTTTTATTCCTTCCCTAACGGCGGGGCTTATAAGTGTTCCCGGCACTCCTAAGAACAGCACTGTAGAATAGCCAATGAACGAGAGGTCCCGATGACTTATCGCGGTTTGCTTTCTCTTTTGCCGCCGGTCGCGCTGGCGCTAGTGGACAACTTGTCACAGGTCCCATTGAGCCACTATGAGGAAGAATTATGAAGCTACGAGTCAGATACGGTGACGGCAATCCCTCCGATTGCTTCGGTGGCGGCGGGGATGATGGCGGCGGATTCTGCGACGCTTCCCAAGAGGGCTGCGATACGTGCTCCTCCGCCGACGGCCTCGGGTTTATGCCCAGCCCGGGGTGTCCCGGCAACGGCGGTCAACCGACCACCACCACGTCGTCGTCGGTGGTACCACCGTGCAACACGGATTACGGCAAGATCGACACTACGCTCAATAACCTCGGCCAAGACATCCTGGGTATAACAGCGCAAAAGGATGGTGCCATCACCGCAGGGGAAATGACGGCTCTGCAACAAACCATTGAAACCGATATTCTTGGGGAGTTGGCCAACCCGCTAAAATTTTTCAATGGCGGCCATTTTTCCCTAGACTTGACCGGAGCATCCATAGCAAGCGATCTTGGAGGAACGGGCAGCCTGGCCTACAAGGATTTCGAGCAGTTATTCAATCCAAACAACAATGGCCAGCGTTACGGCAGCCCGGTCCCGACTACCGATCCCAACCACACCTACTACCTCCACGATCACGGCGACAAAGCTGGGGATGCGTCTTTTCACTTCGATCAATTCAATCCGCGCCCTATCTGGAAAATCTGGAACACGATTCAGCATGGAGCTGTCGACGTTTTGTGGGGGCACCTGGGTGTGCATTGCCTCGACCCCGCGTGGAGGTAACTTGATGTACCGACCGTCGCCGTTGTCTCTAATACTGCTGACACTTATCACGGGTAAGGGCTCGGCCGGGGATCTAGCTAAGGTTTGGGAGCTAAGGCTGTCGGAGCTTCCGGGCAGCAAAATAACCGACGCCGCGGCTCATGTATTTTCAGTAAGCTTCGCCCCGGATGGCCATCGTTTGGCTGTGGTTGTTCGTGGAGGGCAGCGGGGCGTCGGAATCCTCGCCGTGCTGGGTGTTAACAATCCACGCGACGGGGTCAGCGCGATGGAGTACGAAGGCCCAGTCGGTCCAGCGGTATCCTGGTGGTCAACTGGGGACGGCATTGCAGCTCCGGAGGTGTTTCACACGATAGGGCAACCCGGCTGCACCTTAGAACACACCATTCGTGCCGTGTTTTATGACTCGGACCGGATAGCTGACGTTCAGCCCGGATTCCCGAACTCCGATATTTTGTTCTTCGACTCGAACTGTCAGTCTAGCGGGTCGTGGGACATCGAGGGGAAATGGGAGTTGTCTGATGGGTCGGCTGATCGGCACCTTTTAGCCCTCTCAAACTACATTCCAAAACGCACGGATATCATGATAGTGGACCCTCTTCGGAGGAAGTTGGTGCGTAGATGGCCACTGGCGGAGACCGAAGGTAGCTGGCCGCTTTTTGCAGATAACGGCAATGCTGTATGTGCGATCGATGGTACCGGAAGGCAGGGCGTAGCGCACTGCTGGGATGTGGACGGCGACCGCGAGATCGGGAGAATGAGTTCAGGAAATCCGCATGAACCAATGGCCACGGCATTGCATGCCCGGAGGATGGTGTTGTCGGACTATGGATGGAAAATCGACTTTGAACGATGGCAGACTGAGGTGGGATCCCTAGAGAAGCGGGTCGTTTGGGATTTCGGGTCCGGCAAGGAGATAGCCTCGTGGAAACCAAGGTATCAGGACGACGTAGCACATCCGGCAACCAAACAAGCATGCGAGTTCGCGATCTCACCTGACGGGACTATGGTCGCCGAAGGAGGTGCGGGAGTCCTGACGCTCTACAGAATCGAGCCGTAAGTTACGGAGTCGCTGTCACTGGCACCAGGGTCAATCCAACCAAATCTACCTCAACTCCACCTCCTATCGAAACTACAACTACCCCAGCGGAGGCACCAACAATGGCAAGGTGGGTTCGATAGCCACCAACGTTCCACCGGACAAAACCTTTTTTCACCCAGGTTTGTTCGGAAAACCGAACTTGATACCACTGCTTGGGACACGCGCCGAGACGAATTCGTCGCCCATTTTCCGATGTGCGACGGAACGCCATCGGAGGTGACCAAAGGCGACCCATCGCGTCTTCTCCATTTTCTTTGCAGCCTTGTTAATCGAAGGCTCGCCTGGAGGCTATCCGATGCTGTAGTTGACAACGCAGGTTTACTCGCCGACCATATTCGTTGCGGACATTCTCTGGCCTTTTCCGTTTGCTAACCAAGCTGCAAATAAGGCGGCTGCTAAGCAAGGACTCACGCTTCAAGAGAAAAACATCGTTTCCACCTTCTATGACGGGAACCCGCTTCGCGACTGCTACGGAAACCTAGTTCTGATTCCTTCTCAGTATACGCGTTACTTTGGCTGGAATTTTTGCATTTATTATCAAGTGCTTACCCCAGGATGGTTTTCCGGGTTGATCAAGCAAACGTTGACGACCGAGGGTATCCTTTTTGATGAAAAGCTGGAACCTGTGGCTTTCAATGTTTCTCCTCCTTCCTCCACTTACCACGGGTAGCGGCAGGACCAATAGTCTAGGACATTTGGTCGATACACTGCGATGGGGCCGAGCTTTTGTGCCCCTTCCCGCCGGCGAGTTCGTGTTGTACAAGCAGACTATCACGCTCCATTCGACTGGGGAGACAGTTCGTGTAAATTGTCTTGACTATGAAAGCGAGACAGGGGTCGTTATCACCGATATTACCAACAACCAGTTGACACCCTGTACGAGAACAGGGCAATGAAGAAGTTTCCTAAGGAGAACGCAAATTTATGAGAGCATTAACGTTCGGCGCGCTTGCAGCGCTTATCCTGCTCACGGCGGCCGAAGGTCAAACTGTTGGTCCGTCATCGATCTTGGTCGATGACCTGAAACTGGAGCCCCAACTTGCTGATGGCGTGTTGGTAACGCTGGCACAGAAATATCACGTTGTCATCGGCGTCTCCGGTAAGGTCATGCCCGATGGAGGTCAACCAGCTCTGGTCCATATCTCACTCAAGCACGGGAGGCTCGATCAGGTATTTGATACGGTAGTTGCAGCTGATCCGCGCTACAGGTGGAAGACCACCTCCTCGGGTTCCGTGCATTTCGTCGTCGGAGATCCGTTGCCCCTTGTGGACGTTGGCGTTCGGACATTTAATGGCAAGAAGCCATCAAGATTTGATGAAGGTGGCATAGATCAAATCCCTGAGGTGAGCGCTTGGCTTCAGAAAAACAATTGTATTATGCCCCGCATGGAGATCGTAGTCGGCAGCCGGCCCAAGGAGTGGCCACCATTCGAAGTTCACGCCAAGGGAGTTCCGCTCTGGGCGGTGCTTGACGAACTTGCCCTCAAATCCGGCGGATACTTCTGGGCCTTGATCCAAGGCCGCGATAAGCCGTGCCAAATGGACGTGCAATTTTAGCCTATCAAGCTTTATAAAGACGAGCCGGTCTGTGTCGTAACGGGTTGCGACAGCGTGAAAGCCAACCTGGGTCGCGGCCTCCTGACCGGACTTGAGATCCACGACTTGGGCGTGAGCCGAGGAATTACCATCCCACAGGTCCTTCGCGATAACATCGCGCATGCCTGAAATCTCGGTAAGCTTGTCGCGGACCTCCTGGATGGAGAGGTCGAAATGCTGGGGGCCCATGAGGAAGACGTCGTTAGATTTGCGTTCCCAAACCGAGCGGAGAAGGCGGGACACCAATTCGATCAGACCGCGCGTTTGCTTGAACTGCTCATTTTCCTTGAACAGCGCGACAACATTCTTGAGACGTGGATGGAAGGGATAGGTAGCCGCGATCTCGTCGGCGATGGCTTCGGCGCCACGATTGGCCACTTTTGATTTGCTAGCCTCTTCCAGTTTCTTGCCGTAGGAAGCGGCGATGTCGGCTCTTTCGGCGGTGTCGGGAAGCGATTTGAAGAGCCGTTTGCGGAGAATGTCGTAGATCTCATTGGAGGCGAGGTCCACAGGCGTGATGTTGCGCTCCTGGCGACCCAACTCCTGCCGGGCATCCTCCAAGGCTCTGTTGATTAATCTGGTGCCTGTGTCATATGTCGCGGCAAGATCCGAAACGACCACACAAACATTGCTTTTCTTGCCGGCCGCGGTGAGTAAATTCGCAAATGCCCGGGTTGCGATATCGGCGACGGTGCCGTTTCCGACCTTCTGCGTATCCAGGTAGTGAAAATATGGCGGCATCTCGTCGAACAGGATCAAGATGGGCTCGCCACCATCGAAAAGCTTCAGCCAATCCTTTTCGTCCGGCGCTTTGGGTCCACTGGTCCAGAATGATCTGAACTGCTCGCCCTTGCCGAGTTGGCCGGCGATGTCGCCCCAAAAGAAATGGTCCGGGTTGTTACGTCCGTTGAACGCGGCGGTTCTTGCGCTCCCAAAGGCAGACGCATAAAGGGTGCCGCCACAGTACGCTTTGCGAAGCTCGGGGTGTTTGGCAAGAAGGCCGAAGCCAACCAGCAGGTGGGTCTTGCCGCCGCCCATGGCCTGCTTCAGGTGAAAGACGGCTTGCGCTGATGCCCCGGCTAGGCGTGCGACGCCTTCACTGATGAGATCCTGCATGCCATGGGTGATTTGGGTCTTCCCGAAAAACTCAGTCCCATCGCCTTCGACGGTGATCAACTGGTCGAGTTGCTCGATCTGGTCGCTGAGCTTGATCGAAAGCGCGTTGGGCTGGAGTTCGCAAGCGTCTCGGACGGTTTTCAAGTTGTTTCTCCGCGAAAGTACCAGCGTAACGCAGTGCTTCGACTCACCGTTTTTAAGTCGTTGGTTGTGGGTGGAGAACGCAGGATTGTCAGACCCGGGCAAGTCCGCCGCGAATGCATCCGGCGAATTTCGATTAGCTGGATTACCCGCCGGAAACTACTATGTTTTCGCCATGGGCCGTCCTTAGTTCGCCGATTCGCTGATTCAACTCCAGCAGATCGAAGAAAGGTCCAAGAACTTATCGCGCAAGGGACGCTTGCGTGGACGCGGTCAAGCCGGTATCGACGAACGCCTCAGTCCCGGTGACGTACCATCCCGCACTCATCGTTCTAGCCAGCTCGCTCGCTGCAACCACATTAAACGCGCAAACCAGCCAGTCGTTCCACGGGACGAAGGGTCTACGGTGACGCGATGCTCACGCAAAGCTCTGGCCGATGGCGCTCGCGAAAGAACGGAGGTCCTGTGGCTCTAAACGAGCCTGCAGCCCAGTCATTGAAAGCGCGAGCGCATATGGTTTCTTCTCTCTCGACGGCCGAAATGGTACATTCGCCTTAAAGATGGACCGGAAGAAAACCCCACAAGATACTGAAACTGCCGTCCTGATCAAAAGCGGTCGCCGATGCGCTCTCTGTTTCGGTCTGTCCCACGACCTATCTGAAAAACGCGGCCAGATTGCCCATCTTGACCAAGACCCATCCAACTATGCAGAGGACAACCTGGCGTATCTGTGCATTGACCACCACTCGCTCTACGATTCTCGGACCAGCCAACACAAGAACTATACGATTCATGAAGTTAAAGCGATGCGCCAGTCGCTTCACGACGCCATCAGGGAAGGCCAACATCGTCCGCAGCATACGTCCCCCCTCGTTGCCGCCCCAGTCGTGGACCTTGATGAGCGCCGCTTCTTTGAACAACGCCGCGCCCTTCCTGAGACACCTTTCATTAAGCGAGCGTGGCAAGTCCCACACTGGCGTATTATTATCCGGCCGACCAAATACATGGAGGCGCAGTTTCGAGAGTTAGACGATTGCTCACACTTCATGCGAACACGCCATATCGAGTGCCCAGGAAATGTTCCTTACCCGTGCATCCACCGTCATTTCAAACTTCTCGTAGATGAAGAATTGCAGGTCGTCTGCTATGAACTGGACGCAGAAGGACAGCCGGTGGATACCCTGTACGAATCGTGGGCTCTCTTCAGAACCGGACAGTTTGTCCATACCCGTCCACTTCCGCAATTCAAGCAAATTCCGGATTCCATCCATTTTCTAGAAATACTGCGAGTCGTTTCCCACGTCTTTGAATTTGCAAAGAGAATGGCTGCCTACGATGCCATGACACCGGAGGCGTATATTTCGATATCGCTCCGCAACATTCCCGGTCTGAAGCTTTACGTCCCTGACAACGACGGCACCAGCTTTTGCAAAGTGCCGCGGATTGAATTTCCGGGGCAATTTACAACCACGGCTCTGGCCGAGGAATCAGCAACGCTCGCCTTGGAGACAGCGCTGCAGTTCTATAGAGCGTTTGGCTGGGCCGACGCCGATATAACTGCGCTTAGCAGCCAGCAACGACGCTTTCTTATTGGCTGTTAATGTCGATCATCTGCTGGCCGCTGATTCGGGCTTGGCGGCGGTTCAGCATCCTGCACCTTGGTTTCAAAGGAAAAAGTGGCGAATGGAACTTTGAACGATGCTTTAACATCGCGCCCGCGATGGATGGCATAAGTTACGACGGAGAAATAGATCACGAACATTCCGCCGACCAGGCAGAGGACCGGAGCTTTTAGCGTCTGCATGCATTGCCTACTTCTCGGCCCCAGACTCTGCGAGTTCTTCGGCTGCCGCCTTAACCGCAGCAACAAGTTCTTTAGCTTGGTCGTTGCGGGCGCGCAATTTTTGCGTCGTGTCTTTGACGCGCCCGATCAATGTTTCAAAGAGATCAGGCAATTTCGCGATACTTTCGATAACGAGCCAACGAGGGGCCTTACTGAAAGCCCAAACCTCTTCGTCGTGATTATCTGCATTCTCATTCCCGGAGGCGGTCTTCAGGGCAATAGTCCACGCGTTCTCTACCCAGGCATACCCGATCGCACGGTTCCAGTAGTTGCCGTATTCATCCTCACCGTGAGCAATATTGTGCCACGCAGGAACCCGGAGCGATAGCGGCTCCAGTGCTGCATTCAATTCGTCAATTGTTTTTGAGAGTTCCTTCGCTGCGGAATGCAGCTCCGGGGAGATGTTAGCAAGTTGCTTGTAGGAAATGTTGATCCGCTCCGATGGAGGGACCTTCGGTTGTGGCATAAGCGCTAGCGCCTTTCTTAGGAAAGAGCTGCGGATCAAACCGCTGTACAAGTACGCTCACTTCCTACGTCGAGACTACCACATCTGCCGCTCGCGGTCGCGTAGCGCCGAACTTGTATAGCGCACGCGCGAAGTAATAGCTCTTCCTACGCCCGCTGAAGCGCCGTGTGCTCGGGCCAGAAGACTTGTTAACATTAGCTCCCGAGGTCTGCCCGGCGCGGCTGCAGGCAGCGCATTTTTTCCGCGGCTGGGTCCTCAGTTGGGACAAGACTACGGGAACACTGCGTATTCCGGCGATGTGAATAGAGCGTTCCGACGATCTGAATAAACCGTCGAAGCGAGCGACGCTGGCACTAGCAATCATGCCTGAAGGTTATTCACATCGTCAAGAGGGAGAGCGGATTTTCGGTCGGGGCCGACCAGCGGGAGGCAGCACAGGGTCGCAAACTGAGAATGGTTTTGCCTTTGCAGTTGCCCCCTTTCCCTTCTCTAAGGTGCGTGTTCGGAACGGCCCGGAGCGGTCCAGGGCGCGCGGGTTTTGCGCGGCGGAGCGGACCCTGGACGGCGAGGACCGTTCTGAAAGATGGCGAAGAAGGGGAAGGGGGCTGTTCGGGTATTGTATGCCGGTGATCATTGTGGTTCGTCCTCTCCGGGCTTGCGCCGTTTTTTCCTCATCGATTCGCCCTTCAACTCGACGCGATACGCGTTGTGAATCAGACGATCCAGGATGCTGTCAGCGATGCTGGGGTCTCCGATCTGCTCATGCCAATGCGCCACTGGCATCTGCGAAGTCAGGATGAGCGAGCGGCGCTGGTAGCGGTCGTCGCAGATCTCCAGGAAGTCGCGGCGCTCGGCGTCTTTCAAGGGCGCTATGGCGAAGTCGTCCAGCAGAAGGATATCGATGCGGGAGAGCCGGACCAGGAATCGGCCGATGCTGCCATCGGCGTGCGCCACGGCCAGCTCGCGAAACAGTTCCGAGGTCCGTTTGTGCAATATGGAGAAGCCATCGCGGCAGGCTTTCTGCGCCAGCGCACAAGCCAACCAACTTTTGCCTATGCCGGTGGGTCCGAGCAGGAGGATACTCTGATGCTGGCGTACCCAATCGCTGGAACAGAGGGTTCGCACTAACTTCCGATCCAGGCCACGGGGGTGTTGGTAATCGACATCTTCGATCACGCCCCGTTCCTTCAAGTGGGCGGCTCGTAGCCGCCGTGCCAAGGCGCGATTCTCCTTCCACAGCCACTGCTGATCGACCAGCAGGGCAAAGCGTTCTTCGAAGCTGAGCTGGCTGGCTTCGGTGGTTTCCAGTTGTGCACGGAAGGCGTCGGCGAGTCCGTGCAGTTTCATAGCGTGCAGTTTTTCGATAGTTTGTTGGTTCAACATGGAAAGTCCTTTTTGAGATCTCAAGCCCGGCGCTACTGCACCAGCTTGGTGGGCGGATCGTAGTAAAGAGGTCCGCGCAAGTTTTCATGGCGAGGGCCGGGAGGAACGGCCTCCGAATCGAGCACCAGTTGGCGGTCGAGTGAGCGTTTCAGAATCGATTTCAGACTCTGATACGAAAAGGCCTGGAGTTGGACGGCGCGCTGGCTGGCAGCTTCCAGTCTGGTCTTGGTGTAGATCTTCTCCAGACTCAGAATGCCCAGGCAGGCGCGGTAACCCATCTCCGGGTGCGGCTTGCGTTCCAGGATGGTGCGGACCACTTCGGCGGTGGCCACGCCGACACCTTCGGCCCAATGGATCAACCGCGAGGGAGTCCATTCCAGATGGGCCTGGTGGCTTTTCGGCATGTGATCGGAGACGGTGGTATGGCGATGAGCGGCGCTGCCGCGTATATGCGAAGCGATCCGTTTTCCGCCATGGAAGATCTCCACGGTGGCGGCGGTCGAACGGGCCTCCAGCTTTTGGCCGGCCAGTTGGTAAGGGACGCTGTAATAATGACGGTCCACCTCGACGTGGTAATCGATGGAGGCGCGAACCGTCTTCCAGTGGGCCAGGATGTAGCGTTGGGCGGGTAACGACTGCAATGCCGGTCGATCCAGAAAATGGCCGCGTGCGTCAGAACAACGGACTCCGCGCTGCGACTAAGTCCTGGACACCATCGGGGACAACGGTGTAGCGCACATCGCTGAACAACGCGGCAAGCCGGGCCACTATGTAGGTCTGCGAATGCCACGAAGTGTTGTACCAATCTGGGACGATGCCAGAGAGTTTTCGGCTTCGCTGGTGGATGAAACCTGTCTGTTTTAATATTCCATCCGCCTCTTCGTCCAATGTACCTGCTGCCGTGTCCCCATGAACTGTCAGGATCACAATTCCTCCCGGTTTCAGAACGCGCTTTATCTCGATGAGCCACATGTCCTGCATCCGCTCATCGAGGTGCGTGAATACCGAAAAACAGTAGACTACATCGAAATGACCGGAGGGAAAGGGCAGTGGCGGTTCCGGTCTGCTATTGACGAACGCGCCGTTACGCAAATTGCGGACGCACCATTCGATCGCGTTCGCATCGACGTCCGCTCCAAAGAAGTGTGTCGCGGGATAACTTTCCATCAACCACCGGAGTGTGCGTCCGCACCCGCAACCGAAATCAAGGACACGTTCAACATCTGCCAAGCTCGTTCCCATTGTTCGAACCGCCGCTGGCGTGCCGGCTAAAGATTGCGAAATTGATGCCATTCCCTCTGACGGAGGCGCCCAGAGGCAGCGGTGCCCCTGAACGAATGGCTTGGACTTCGCACAGGTCCAGCAACCGCTCCAACTCGTCGAGTTGTTCAGCCCGCACGTCTCGTTCTATCGGCATTCAAGTACAAGCTTAACGATGTGGCCGGGACGCGGAACAATATGTGTTTGTCGCCATCCCGTGAAGGATTGCGTCTGCATGGCGCGACTGCCTCGTACCGTTCGACCTTTTCAATGGCTTGGTCACCTGTCCTCCGCCTGCTTTCACCGTCACGTCGCATTGGCGTTAGCGAATCTGCACGATGCCCCGCATAGGGGTGCCAACGCCATCGATAAGGTCACAGAGGACCTTTACAGAATAAACGAACATGGCAAGGCCGTTCTCAAACGGAACCCCTCGGCTTTGACCGTCAAAGACCACTAACTGGTGGTCTGGCATCGTCTTACACCGAGAGCAGCCGGTCAACTCATTCGCGAACCAACTCGCCGATCACCTACACCGGCTTCAGCCGCTTTCTGGAAATCGGTAACGGCGACCCAGATGTCAAAGTCCAAATGGTTTCAGTTACCATTCGGAGGTCGTGCCAGGGTTGCACAGGTGATTTCGCTGGGTCCCCACCCACGATTCGAACCACGGTTTACGGCTCGGCATTACGGTGGTCTGAGTTGCTCAATAGGACTCTAGCCCCAACTAACGGGATCGCAAACTGGATACGCGAAATGGCGGCAGAACCGGCTCTGGTCTAACAGGGTTTCTTTTGTTGGCGACGCGCTAATGCCTAATGGCTGGCTCCCAAAGTGAAATCGATTCCGCTGACAACTCACCAGATTCCGCAGGCGCCGTGGAGACGTTCCATGTGAATCGAGCCGATGCATTCCTTCCAGATGACAAGGTCGGAAATGGGCACGCTGGGCATGACCTAGGTGGCATCGGAAAGCTGGAAGGCGATATTGGGAGATAGTATAGAACTTGTTCATGGCCAGCATGCCGAACTTGCTGTTCTTTGGACAAGCTCTGTTGCCTTCCTAAGAGCAGGACGACGCGGAAAACGTGCGGGAAAGCGCTGTTTCTGACGTAAGGACCTCGAAGACCACCCGCCCCTGGGCACCTACCCAGATCGAGCCGAATGACATACATTCTGGTTTACCCGGCCAAGCGGGTTAACTTCCGTGTGGCGCGTTACCACTGATGAATCCGAAGTTCAGCGGCGGAAACGTTGCCGGCGCGCATCTATTTCCTGGCCGATCTTTTCAAGGATGAAACTTGCGGTTGGCGGGTTCCTGTGCAAACTCAATGGGCACCAAGGCTTGAAGGTTGTGCTCGATGCATGGGCGGCCACCCATTTTGGCTCACTTGATCGTGATCCGATCGAATGATGGCTTGAGATTAACATGACCATTATGCCTTGGCACAACCTGCCAACTCGTTAGATGTCCTTTGGTGCGAGTTGCGTCGGCATTTCTTCCTTCTGGTACAGCTCTCGGGCCATCACTCGAATACCTCGAAATTGCCCCTCTCGCAGCCGTGTTCGTTTGGACTGTCGTTCTCTGCGGCTAGGATCGAGTGATGCGAGTTCTCGCCCCGCAGTCCGATACCTCCATACATCCACTGCTTCGTCCCATCCACCGTCTTTTGGAATTCGCGCAGATCCGGCGTGTGCTTCTTGATCAGGCGGCCGAACATCTGCTTGGTTATAGGCGCCCGGTTTGCTTTTACACAGGCGTTTGCGTATTCAGCGTGGAGCAAACTCTGGCTGATCGACTTGGATGGCACTCGCACGGTCGCCGTTTCAAGCGATCGCCGGAACGGGTCGGCAGCAAGCTCAAATTCCGCACAGGTTCGTCTGACGGACTCCGTCTGACTAAACCGATTCGAATCACGCAGTCTTCGCAACGCGGGCAGCGCGTGGTTAAGAGCTCCGCTAAGCTCACTAGGAGCCGACAAGCGCGCATCGAGAACCTCTCTCGGTACATCACGCTTAGATCCCCGATATCGCCGTCCGAACGGGATTAGCAGCCAGCGATCAAAGTAAGCCTGTGTGCCGTAACGCGCAGCCGGAAAGTGATTTGCCGAGAAGATCAGCCTGGCGAAGGGTCGAAACTCGAAGGCATCCCGATACTTCAGTTCGCCAGTCATCCGATCGCCGCCGGTAACCGCTTTGAAGACGGCGCTGTCCTCGAGCTGTGAACCGGGCAGATCCGGACAGATATTGGCGAGTCTTCCGTAAAGCCGCGCCGATGCGAAGCGGTCGTTTTCAAGCTTTTGCAGGCTCAGGTGTACGACATTGCGTTCTCCGACGAAGCTGGTACAAAGCTCGCAAAAGGCACTCTTTCCGTTTCCCCCTTCGCCCACAATGCACATCGCCTTCTGGATCGAGCGATCAGCAGTGATGAGGTCCCCCAAGATTTCCCAAGCAAGTTCGAGCGAGTCCTCGGGAAATACCTGCTCGATGAATGCCTCAATCGCTGGGCAGTTCGCTGTCGGATCGTACCTGATCGGAATGCGCACTGAACTCAAGAATGCTGGTGAGTGTGGCGCAAGTTCGCCCGTTCGGATATCGAGGATGCCATTCATCACGTTGATGCGGTCCAGATCAGGCCGTTCGAGCAGTGCGGGCGCGTCGAGCGAAATGTACTCGATGACTTCTTGAGCCAAGGTTCGGTTCCAGCGCCCGGGGTTTCCAAACTTGACGGTCAGTTCCTTCACTTGTCTCTTGACATACAGCTCTGCGTTCTCGGTGTACACGCCACCGTCATAACGAAACAGTCGCCCGGCGGCATCGCGCGCGAAGTTATCGTGCCCCAGAATGACTTGCGCGAGGTCTCGAATGAGCGTCTTGTCACTGAGTAGCCCGACCTGGAAATTCGTGACAACGATCATTTCAGCGGCTCCAGTTCCGGCCGTCTCATCGCGACCGCTCCCGCGCATGAATCATTCGGTGACAGTCCCAGCAAACCGGCTCCAGGTTTTCGATCTGGTGCGTCCCACCATGCGACCGATACTTCCGGTGATGAATTTGTAGAGGCCTGCTCGATCGGCACCGTGCACAGCGCCAACCGTATCGTTGCAACGCCGTTCGGCAGTGGAGCGTGTAAACGCGATTGACTAACGCCTTTAGCGCCATCCACTCCACACGCGCCGAAGCTTTGACTACCAGCTGCGTGGGGTCAAAAGCACCGAAAGTCACTTGGCCGCGTGCGGAACGAAGTTCCCGAATCTCGTAGCCGGTCAGGCGCTCAGCTCTTTTGATCGTCAACTTGAGCGCCTCGTTAGCTAATCACCAGCCGCCAATCGCCAAATTTCAGGTCGGCGCCAGGTATCTCGGTTCCCGCCTTCAGCTCGGCAGCAATCGCTTTCTTGTCTGGCTTGAACTCCAGCTTGTCGACGCGTGCTTCCCAGGTCTTTCGCTCCTCAAGTCCGAGACGCTGAAGAAGGGCTTCCCAGACGTATGCCGGCATGGCTAAGAGGGCCTGCTTGAACGCCAGTGGAACCGCCTCTAGATCCGTGATGAGGACAGAATCAGGGTTCTTCTGAAGTCGCATGCTAGAGAAGTTCCCCTGCAGCCTCTGGATGCCTCGGCGATCGGGTTTGGCATACTGCTCGACTACTTGAACCAGGTAGGTTTCGAGTTCTTCCTGCAGTCGTGCGATGGACGCCTTGCGTTTTTGAATCCGCTCGATTTCAGCATCCGCAAACCGTTGCTGCATCGCACAATGTTTGAGTAATCCGGCGACGGAGTCACGTTTTTCCGCGGTTCTCCTTAGCGCCTGCCCGATGTCTTCCAGGATTGATGCCCGCTCGGAGGGTTCTTCTGCCAACTCGATGGAATCGAACAGCGCCTGAAGGTTGTCTTCCAGCTCATAGAGCGTGCAGTTGTTCTGTAGGGGAACGACGCGCGCGGCCATGCTAGCTCACCTCCCGAGCAACATCCGCTCTCCCGCCCAGCTCACTGGTCGGAGCTAATCGCAGTTGGCGCTGGTTTTCACGAGCATTTCCGCGCAGCTCATCGAGTAGCCCGAAGACTTCCTTCGCGCACAGCCGGGCCGGCTGCCTCGCTTTGAACCGTTTCGGGTCATCGACGCCGTGCTGTTGAAGAATCCGGCTGTACTCTGCGAGACCTGTCGCCCCGGCAAGCTGCTCCAGCTCCTTCGCCAGGCGGTCGAATTCCTTCACCACGCCGCGCGGGTTGCACATCCGTGTCCAGATCGAAGCGAGTTCCTCTGGCACTGCGGATGACGGTTGCGACATTGCCGGTCCGTTGACGGCGCCATCCTTGGTCGACGCGACGGATGCAACCAGTGTCTCGCTCGGTGGCTGACGTTCCCGATCAGGCGCGACGTCAGATCCCAACCAATCCTTCAACACCTCCGCCAGTTCCCTGCCGGGCTTCGGAAATACGCCGCCCGACAATTTTGGGCATCTGGACTTGGTGACCAGCAGCGTATTCTCCTGATCCATCTCTCCGCACACATCGAACTCGTATTCGATCCCATCGCGCATCACCGGCGCGAGCCCCACCTTGCGCGGAACTGTTTTTCCCGTACGATCGTCGCGGTCCAGAATCCACTCGGTCTTTGAGCGCATGCCAGCCAAGATATGCAGCGGAGCGCTGATGATCTTGTCGATGAGGGCATTATGAATCGGGGTGACCTGTTTCCAGGCGGCGAAGCTATTGGGCGCCTGCATCCGCCGGGCCGCCCGATCGACTTTGTCGAGCTCGCCATCCTTGCCGACCCAGAAATGGCTCAGTGAATCAATGCAAAGGACACCGTATTGCTTCTTGGCCGCCTCATCAATGACCTCGATTAGCCGCAACGGATCGTAGGAATCGAGTTCCAGGACATCGAAGGCGAAGAGGTCGGCATACTTACTGGCGCTGCCATGCTCGGTGTCGATCAAAGCAATGGGGCCTCCCAACTCCGTTGCGAGTTTGAGAAGCGTGTACGTCTTTCCACTTCCCGAGGGTCCACACACAGCGAATCGGAGCTTGGCTCCGTGTTTCACGGCTTTCCGGAATTGCGGTGGCCCCGGGCGAACAGGCGCCGTGCGATTTGCCTGCAGCTCGTTTGTGGTAACAGGAGGATCTTGCACAGGGGCGGGCTGCCGCGTGCTTTCGGCCTCATGTCCGTTGCGGGACGAAAGTAGCATTGGTGTTCTCCTTTTCTCGTTCGAGTTCGATTGAATTGAGCCATGATCACGCCACCTCGGGCAAGCTCACCAGGGCGCTTACAGCTTGACGGCAATGCTGAATCACCGCCACCAGATGCTGTCGCTCGATCTGACGATGGCTATCAGGGTTGGCCGCGATCTGGAATGCCTCGGCCAAGTAGTTTCGCGTAATCGTTTGTGTCTTCGCGCCGTGGCATCTCAGACATACTTCCGGACCCCAAGGATCGATGCCGCCAGGATCAAATCCTGAGCCCCCACACTCGTCGCAGGCCGCTTCGATTTCTACAATGTATGGTGGCTGGGTTTCCGGCAGGGCGGTTTCTATAGTGCCGGCGGACTTGGGAGGTGAAGAGAACGGGTTGGGCCGCGCCACGGCTTGCTCCGGCTTGATCGCGGTTCCTGCGAGGTTCTTTGGCAGAAAATTCTTAGAATTGCGCTTGAGTGGCCGCGCGTCGGTGAATTCGAGCTGTCCTCCAGTTCGTTCGTCGCTTTCGAAGTGGCTCATATTGGGCTCTGTCTCTCGTTCCGGGGTCCAACCGAATTATAGCTGAACCCCCTTCAGCTAGTCAAGATTTTAGGCCTGCTTTTTTGACTTATCTTTCGTAGGGGGTTAAGCTCTGGGGAATGAAAGGCGAACTGCCGGAGGAGGTCCTGGAGTTCTTTCGACAACAGGGGCGGAAGGGCGGGAAGTTAAGCAGTAAGGCTAGGCTGGTTAAAATGACGACCGAACAGCGCAAAGCCGTAGCGAAAAAGGCGGCGGCCGCAAGTGCCAAAGTTCGGAGTGAGAAGGCCGCCCGCAAGAAAGCGGGCGAGAAACGAAAAAGCTGAACTCGGAGTAGTGCTGGAGGCGACCCGGTGTGCGAGTACATGCAGGCATAAGGGCGACCTAAGAGCAAATTCCAGCCTTCGTGACCAGCGTCCGGCCGAGCACCAGGATTTGATCAGGCAAGAGGAGACCACGAAAATCGGGGACGCAAAATCGCGCCGAGACTGCCCGAGTCACGAAGCTCAGCAGCAAGCGCCGCAGCGAGATCGCCGTAAGGCAGCAGCAGCCCGATGGGAAAAGGCAAAGAAGAGCTGATCAACAAACGCGCTGAGGCTCCTTTTGGACCAAGAATCCAAGGCCGCCCAAGCGCCCTTCCGTCCGGTCTTTTCGCACGCGATCATGGTCGACGCAGAGCCTGCGTCCAGAAGTTATGAGGCCGCCCTGAAGTTGCTGATCTTGGTATGTACGCCATACCGCAGCGAGTCGCACGTGTGATCGTTCGATTTGATCGGTTCTTCTACGCCATGCTCGGCGCTCTTGTCATTCCACGAATACGTTTGCATTTCGCGGATTAGATTGACGCAGCGCCGGTGAATCCGGATCTTCTTCTGGCCTAGCATCGAAGCGACCTTGCGGATCCCTTCGAGCACTTCGTTCTCGCCATCGGTCACCATGATGCCACGCGAAATCAGTTCGGCTCTGAAACTGGCAGCGCTCGGGTCGACGATGACTGTCGGCCACCGGCGCGGTTCAGTGGCGCCAAGGAAGCGCTCCAGGTCTTCGGCGTACTCCCGGTTGGTCTTCTGACGATTTTCCTTCCGGCTGTCCCAATAGAGCTCCCGCTCGATCCAGAGCGTATGCCCGTTATCGTAGATGTCGAGAGCGGCGAACGCATTCACGGTCCCAACGTCAATCGGTATCCAGCGATCATGATGACCGCCTCGGCTGAGTAGGCCGAGCGGCCGCGTGGCATCGTCGTAATAGATGTCTTCGGTCAATACATCCCGATAGATCGCACCATCGGCGACGCACCACTCGCCGAGAATGTACCAGCGATGGAACACGCCCCGGTACATGCGGCGGAAGGATTCCTTCGTCGCCTCGTCTATGTTTGGGTTATCTTCGAGCGTGAAGTGCTCGCTCCACAACTGGCCAAACCGGATCTTCGCTCCTACTACTGCCCCGATTGTCGGATGCGAGAGTTCGATAGAGTCCGGCCCAAGAATCTGAACAATCGACGACCGCCCATCAATACCTTCACCGACAACCGTTTGTCCCACCACCAGACCATCCGAATTCTGGACATAGAGTTGTTTTGAACCTGGCTCTGCGTGACAACATGTCTTTTGCACGAAGCGCAAGTCCCTCCGATCCAGGTAATCGCACTTCAGGTAGTGGTACGGATTGCCGGGGTTCGTCGTGCCGTACATCCTGGATCCCTGCAGCGACAGCCGACTCAGCGCCATGTCAAAGAAGCTGCGCGGATACACCGTCATTTCGTCTGCGATCCACACGCCCACCGTGGCGCCACGAATGTACTTCCACGACCCTTCGTCCTTTGCACCGCAAACCACGAACTTCTTGCCACCCAGGATCAGTTCTCCGGTGGCCTGGTTGTATTTGTAGCGGCCCGGCAACATGGTGAAAATATCATTCAACATGTTGGTGCGCGCCGTGGTCTTCGACACCGCGCTGATCAAACCAACACCACCCGGCCACTTCCAGCCCCCGTAGGAGTCCAACACCATCGCTGCGAGCTTTACATTCACGGCGAATGTTTTAGAGCTACGAACGGCGCCTTCCAGGAAATTTAGCTTAGCATCCTCGGCGGGCGACCGCCTGATGAAGGCATCGCTCTTTTCGCCAAATGGCATTACTAACGGCATAAAGTTAATCTCTTCGGCCCGCTTGTGGGCGCGACCGCCAATTCCCTCAGCACATCGTCATTGCCTGCTAAATCGAGCTCCAGTTTTTAGCCACGCTACTTAGGTGCAGCCTTTACCGCAATCCATCTCAGGCTTGGACCCCAAGGCGAGCGCGATCGCGATGTGCCATATCGTCGAGGCGCGGCGAGCACACGGCCGTGTCCAGCGAAATACTGCCGTCAGGTTCAGCCAGAACCGGATTGAGGAAGCCGAACTCCGCGATGCTGCTGGCCACCTGAGTGATCTACTGATCAGAGTGAGTCCTGGCATTTCCGCCATAGGGGATCAACCGCTCGATCGGCCAAACTTCGATTTGTAGTGACATTAGTAGAGCTACTTGTGATTAACCAAGTACTTCTTCATCATTCGGACCAGCATTTCCGGGCCGCGAATACATTTTGGATTGGTGGCACCGCATACCGTCACGCGAGACGATATCGAACGTTTCTGTATCCATTTTCAAGTCCCCGCATGGCGGGTAGGCAAGGCTGGGAGATGCCGGGAAGAGCTGGGAAATGCCGGGGGACTGTCAGCGCACTTTTTTGAGCCGCTCGACGAAAACGGATGGTTCCAACGACAGGACCTTCTCAAAGCGCTGCTTGGCGGACTTCGTGGTTTTCGGATCGTCCCGCTGGAATCGCTCGAATTCACTGCGATGTTTGTAGCCCGCTACAAGCCAGAAGTCAGTGCGATTGATGCTTTTCCCCGTTGCTGCCAAAACGCGAGCGCGGAATGCATCAATGCGAGCCCACGTTGTAGGAAGCACTGTCACATCCGCAGAAACAATTTGAGAGTCGCCCTCTGCTTTGGATTGGGCTTCCTTGGTATAACTCCCTAGCGGTTCAGATACCTGTGCTTCCAATTCCAGCTCATCACAGAGATTCTTCGACGCCCGGCACACATCCACAAGCGTTCCAAGATCAATAGACTGCTCGTTCCCGTCTTTGTCAGTCTTTACAGTCCGATGCTCGGCACGGCTTGGTATTGTATCTTTGAGTTTGTTCAGCCACGTCCAAGCGCCGTTGGTAGAGCGTCTATCGAGCTGTTTCCCGGCCAATGTTGCAAGGCGTAAGAACTGAGTGCGATCCTCGACACTGTTCGCTCCAGTAATCCTCCATTGAATGCTCGCTGGATCTTGCGAATTAGACTTCCAGTTGGCGCACATGCTTCTTTCAGGATCAAGTGTCCGGAATTTTTCAGCTGCGCTCTTCCAGAAGGTTGATTCGGCCATAGCTAGAGGCTGGGAGCGAGAGGACTTACGAGGCGTCCAGACCTTATCGACCAGTCCCACCCTCGCGCCGGGCTTTTCGTCTTATAGACCATTCTATCGGAGGTTTATTCGACTTCTTGCGCGGTCTCCGGCCGCACGACATCCACTGCCAAGGCAGCTGCTCGATCACGCGCCCGTTGAGCGCCTTCGACTTCTGCGACACAACTTTTCGATCTCTTTTCTCAGCTCCTCGTTCATGGTCTTTTCCCCTCTCCAGATCGGGAACCGGGCCGTTAGCCGATCGATACTTCCGCATAGATGATCGGATTGATGATCAGGGTTGTGTATTCGTCGGCTTGGGCGAGTGCGCGCGCAGACCAATCCCCGCATGCCGGATCGTTTGTGGCCACGTCCAGCAGGACATTGCTGTCGACGAGCACCCCACGGCAAGCTCTGCGGCGGCCCTAGTTATGGCCGGTATCACTTACGTCGCGTGGTTGCTCGGCTTTCTGGACGAGAACGCTCGCTTGATCGATGATCCGGATCACTCCGAGGGGCAAGAGCGCATCGTGCCGCTCGGCTATAACTTCCAAGCGCACTGCCTGATCGTCAGTCATTGCTATTTGGAGCGAGATTCCGTGATCCGCTTAATCTCCGCAAGGCGCGCGACAGCGCGGGAAGAACAAATGTACTGGAGACTCCGATGAGAAGTGAATACGATTTTTCCAAGTCCCGCAGGAACCCCTATGCAAAACAACTCAAGCGCCAGGTCACCATTCGCCTGGATACCGCGGCAACGACCTATTTCAAGGAAATGGCGGCCGAATTGGGAATGCCATATCAAAACTCTATCAATCTGTTCCTGAGGGATTGCGCTATGCAGAAACGGCGCGCCGTCATTCGATGGCCCACAGAGAAGCCGAAACGGCCGGCTGCCGATTGAGAGGAGATGGGGGTTTGTCAACACTCATGTGTTGAACATCGACGAGCGGGCTTGGCTACGGCGAGAAACAGGAATCGGGAACAACATCCCCTCAGCAAAATCATTCCATCCTCGAAATGTTTAGCAACGATCTGATCCGACTGATCGTCTGAAAGGCATGGCAACCTGTTCCGCTAAGAAATTGGACGGCAGTCCCTGCAAGGCGCATGCCCACCAAGGTTCCGCCCTCTGTTTCTTTCACGATAACCAAGTGGCTCAGCAACGACGAACCGCTCAAAGTAAAGGCGGACGTAAGGGAAAGGCGCTCTTGCTTCCGTCTCAGCCGTTACCTCACTTTGACCTGACTACGCCGGAGGGCCTGCATGCTTCCTTTCAGTTCACGTTCAACCGCCTGGTCGATGGTGAAATCGATGCAAAAACTGCCCACGCGCTGGCCTACTTGTGCGAATGCTCCCGCAAACTCTACGAAACCACCGCGAGGAATATCGAGCGGCGATCCGCTGCCGGGAGGGATGTCATCCTCGTAATGAAAGACGGGAGCACGAGGACGTTGCCCTTAGGGCCAAGCGACGACCTGTTCAAGCGACTTGTGGCAAACCCAAATTCTGAAGAAGCGGATCTGGTTCGAAATAGTATTGCGATTATCGAGCCGGACGGCGCCAGAACGATCGAGCTCTGCCGCTCCGCATTCTTGCAGATCCAGGCATGACTAGCCAGTACTGGAAGGCATCGCATACGAGCGCGACCGGTGCGATAGTAACTCCTTGTTATACAACGACATCTGGACAATCGATTACTTCAAGTAATGGGGGGGAGGGGCTACGCCAGAAATCCCAGAATTTTTAAAAGACGGCTTTTTTGCGAAACGAACCCAATTTGGGCTACCGGGTCTGCTGAGCAGCAGGCGTTGGCAATGCCAAAGAACTCCCGCGACACGGTCGGGCTTTCCGATTCAAATCCGAAAGCTGGTGATCGAGCCCATCGCGGTCTACGATCTGTTTGCCGCTGCCGTGACAAAGAGGCATTCCCGGAGATGGGCCTCCGACCACAATTTGGAGTTTCGAATTCACGCGTCGTAAGAAGTAGCGCCCAGCCCGAGGACCCTCACAAATCCATCCTCGCTTGCCAACCATTGCCTTCAATTATTTGGAAGAAGATTACCCTCAGACGAGCTAAGATCGGAACGTATGGACCAAAACTGGAAACCAACGGCGGTAAGCCGGCGTATGCTGTTCGCGGGGGCGGCCGCAGCCGTGCTGCCCCGCTTCTTGAGAGCGGCCGACGAGTCGCGCATGATCGTGCGCTCGCCCCGGCCGGAAGATCTGGAAATGCCGCTGGACGGATTCGTCGATTGGATCACGCCCATCGACCGGTTCTTCGTGCGCTGCCACACCTATACGCCCAAAGTGAGTTTGAACGAGTGGAACTTAAAGATCGACGGCAAGGTCGATCATCCAGCTACCCTGACGCTGGAGGATTTGAAAAAGCTCCCTCGAGTAGAACTCGTCGGCGTGCTGGAATGCGCCGGCAATGGACGACGATTTTATGAGCCGCACGTGGCCGGCGCGCAGTGGGCGTTCGGTTCGGTTGGCAACGGAAGATGGACCGGCGTGCGCCTTCGAGACGTTTTGCAGAAGGTCGGCATCCAGGCTTCAGCCACGGAAATTCTTTGCGACGGCGCCGATGTCCCGCTCGGGACTATGCCGGATTTTCAACGCACCATCCCCGTTGCCAAAGCGCTTCATCCGGACACGCTGCTGGCCTACCAGATGAACGGACAACCTCTGCCGGTGGAGCATGGATTCCCGTTGCGACTGATAGCGCCCGGCTGGGCCGGCGATTCCTGGGTGAAATGGCTGCAGCACATCGAAGTGCTCGATCACGAATTCGACGGCTTCTGGATGAAATCGGCGTATCGGCATCCAACGCACCCGGTGGCGCCTGGCACGGCAGTGGATGTGTCGGAAATGGTGCCAGTCACCGATCTCGGGGTGAAGTCTGTTATTGCGGTTCCGGGTGGATGGGCTAGGCCCGGGCGGGTGCGGATCCAAGGCACGGCCTGGTCGAATAGCTCGCCGGTCCGTAGAGTGGACGTTTCCACCGACGGCGGACAGACCTGGAAGCCGGCCAAGTTGGGTGGACAGCCAACCCAATATGGTTGGCGCCTTTGGCAAATCGACTGGAAGGCGGCCGAAGGCACTCACACATTGATGGCGCGCGCCACCAACACGGACGGGCAAACCCAGCCGCTCAGCCAGCAGTGGAATCCCAACGGCTATTTGTGGAATGCGGCGCAGCCGGTCGCGGTCATGATTTCAGCCCAGGCGCCTCCGAGCGCGGCCGGCGAAGCTGGCGCTCCAGAGGCCGCTCAACCGGAAGGCTACAAAGCCGCGTGTTTCGGCTGCCACGATGAGCACATGATGCAGCAACAGCATCTGAACCGCGCGCAATGGGATCGCGAGATCAACAAAATGACCGGCTGGGGCGCCCCGCTGAAACCGCAGAACCGCGACGCAGTTTTAGACTATTTGTCAAACCGGTTTAAGCAGTAGCTACATCTTCGTCTTGATTACATCGACGAGTTCCTGCACGGCAGCGGCGCTTTTTTTGAGCGCGGCCTGCTCGTCCGCTTGCAACTTGATTTCGTAAATTTTCTCGATACCCTGGGAGCCGAGCTTTACCGGCACGCCCACATACAGGCCCTGAATGCCGTATTCGCCTTCCAGGTACGCCGCGCATGGCAGCACCTTCTTCTTGTCCTTTAGAATGGACTCCACCATCTCGACTGCGGCGGCCGAGGGCGCGTAATACGCGCTTCCGGTCTTGAGATATTTCACGATTTCGGCGCCGCCATCGCGAGCGCGCTGCACCAGCCGGTCGATGGTCGGTTGATCCAGCAGCTCGCTGAGCGGGATGCCGGAAACATTCGTCAGACGGGCGATGGGAACCATGGTGTCGCCGTGTCCGCCGAGCACCAGCGCGGTGACGTTGGTCACTGATACGTTCAGCTCGTCGGCGATGAAGGTGCGGAAGCGCGCGGTATCCAAGACCCCGGCCATGCCGATGACGCGAGTCTTGGGAAATTTTGAGACTTGGAACGCAGTCCAGCACATCGCGTCGAGCGGATTGGTCACCAGGATCAGGATGGCGTTGGGGGATGCCTTCGCGGCCTGTTCGGTGGCCGATCTTGACTACTTCGTAGTTGGCGATCAGTAGATCGTCGCGGCTCATTCCGGGCTTACGCGGAAAACCGGCCGTGATCACCACGATGTCGGAGTTCGCCGTGGGGCCGTAATCATTGGCTCCCGTGATACTGACGTCGTATCCTTCCACCGGGCCGGATTCGAGCAGGTCGAGTCCTTTACCTTGCGGAACCCCTTCCACCACGTCCACCAGCACGACGTCGGCCAGTTCTTTGCCGGCGATTCGCAGCGCGCAATTGGCGCCCACGTTCCCAGCTCCCACTACAGTGACTTTTTTGCGCATGAAGTTTCAAGGTAGGATACGCCCGTAGTTCTGTCAACTACGGTTATGCTTTCGCCTTCAGCGGGATCATGTTCGCTTGCAGTCGCCGCATCCCGCCAAGCCAGCGATCATAGTCGTCGGCTTTACGGCGAAAGTGCTCACGAACCTTGGGATGCGGAGTGATGAGAAACTGCTCGGCTTCCAATCCGTGGATCACGGCGTCCGCGGCTTCGTCGGGCGAGATCGCGTCATCGAGCAGGAAGGTGCCACCTCCGAATTCGGCGCCCTCCAGCATACGGGTCTTCACTCCCATAGGGCACAGCGCGGAAACTTTGATGCCCTGATCGCCATAGGTGATGCTGAGCCACTCGGCCAGTCCCAACACGGCGTGTTTGGTAACCGCGTATGGCGCCGAGCCCAGCATCGTGAGCAGCCCGGCGGCCGACACGGTCTGCAGTAGATAGCCTGCCTGGCGCACCAGCATGCCCGGCAGGACAGCGCGCGCCGCGTAGACATGGCCCATCACGTTCACTTCCCAGGAGCGCAGCCAATCGCGATCCGGCGTGCAGCAATCGCCCTCCACTCCAATGCCCGCGTTCGAACAAAAGAGATCGATTTGTCCGTATCTCTTGAGGACTTCATCCACCAGCATCTGGATGTCGGATTCGCTGGTGACGTTGGCGATAATGTCCCAGCCGCCGATTTCAGCGGCGACTGTGCGCGCCGCCTGGTGCTCGATGTCGGCGACCACAACGGCCTTCGCGCCTTCCGCTGCAAACCGCCGGCATAGTGCACGGCCGATGCCGTTCGCTCCGCCGGTAACGACGACCACTTTGCCTTGAACCCGCATGCCTGAAGGATAGCAATGCTACTGGCGCCTCGACTCGCGCCGGAGCCCTTCATGGACCAACATCTTCAGAAGTGTTTGGTAGCCGATCCCCTTGCGCTCGGCGATCTCGCGCGCTCTAGCCAGATCGGGGGCCGGCAATCGAAGCGCGATCTGTACACTGCCGGTACGGCTCAGGTTGGTCACGAGAGGCGAGCCCTTCCGCTTCCCAGGCGTTCCAGCCGCGGATTGCTGTTTGAGAAACTCTCGCCCCTTCGCGCTTGCCCACCATTTTGCTTCCTGGTCTTCGTCTTTGAACTTTGGCGTTCTCGTCAAGTGCTCTTTCGGTTTATTCATCGCATCACTCTCCTTGCGCGCGCCGCGCGAAGTAGTCGCGCTTCTGCCCGGAATCTAGGTCGTAAGCCGTAATCACTCGGATTTGTTCGTCGCGCTCCGTGAGGATGATGGCCAGAAGACGGTTGCGTTCGGCGCACCTGCCAGCGCCGGTGCGCTCGGATTTTCTTCAGGTTGTTCTGGTCCCAGTATATGCAATGCATCAACAACTGGTGACCAGGGTCCGCGCACAAAAAAAGCGCGGAGGCAGGTCTGAAATGTCTCCGCGCCTGTTGTCTACTGCCCGGCTGCGCCGCTGTTACGCGGCGTGAATGATGGGCCGGGTCTTGTTGGCGTTCATCCGCTCGCTCAACTGTGGAATGGCCGTTTGCAAAACGTCTTCCACGCGCTGGGCGAAAATGAACTCCATCTCTTTGCGAACTTCCTCGGGAAGATCGCGCAGATCTTTCTGGTTCGCCTTGGGCATGATCACAGTGTGGATTCCAGCCCGCCGTGCGGCCAGCACTTTCTCCTTGATGCCTCCGATGGGCAGCACCAAGCCGGTCAGCGTAATCTCGCCGGTCATCGCGACATCGCTGCGAGCCGGCAGCTTGGTGTAGAGCGAAGTGAGCGCGGTGGCCATGGTCACGCCAGCCGACGGTCCGTCTTTCGGGATCGCGCCGGCGGGCACGTGTACGTGCACACCGGAACTCTTGAACAAGGTCGGGTCGATGTCGAAGTCGCTGGCATGCGACCAGATGTAGCTCTGAGCCGCTTTGACGGACTCCTGCATCACCTCACCGAGCTGTCCGGTCAGCGTCAAGCCCTTGCCGTCCGGCAACAGCGTGCCTTCGATGTACAGTACATCGCCGCCGGATTCGGTCCAGGCCAGGCCGGTCGCCACGCCGGGTGGCAGATCGCGCCGCGCTTGTTCTTGATTGAACGGCTCGGGACCAAGCATCTCTTCGAGCTCAGCCAGCGTTACGGTGAACGGTCCCGTGGAGCCTTCGGCGAATTTCAGCGCCACCTTGCGCGTCACGCCGCCGATGGCCCGTTCCAACCTTCGAAGGCCCGCTTCGCGAGTGTAGCCGGAGATGATCTTCCGCACGGTCTCGTCCGGAAGAACGCACTGCTCCGCGGTCAGCCCGGTTTCTTTGAGCTGTTTCGGAATCAAATAGCGCTTCGCGATTTCGAGCTTCTCTTCTTCGCTGTAACCGGCCAGCCGCAGGATCTCCATACGGTCGAGGAGCGGCCGGGGAATTGTATCGAGGGCGTTGGCGGTCGTGACGAACAACACCTTCGACAGGTCGAACGGCAGATCCAGATAATTATCGCGGAACGTCTTGTTCTGCTCCGGATCCAGGATCTCGAGCAAAGCGTGCGCCGGATCGCCACGGAAGTCGTGACCCAGCTTGTCCACCTCATCCAGCATCAGCACCGGATTATTCGCGCCCGCGCGCCGCATGGCTTGAATCACACGACCCGGCAGAGCGCCGATATAGGTACGGCGATGGCCGCGCAGTTCGGCTTCGTCGTGCAAGCCGCCCAGGCTCATGCGTTCGAACTTGCGGTTCAAGGCTCGGGCAATCGATTGGCCGAGCGAAGTCTTACCAACTCCAGGAGGGCCGACAAAGCACAGGATCGGCGCCTTGGCGTTGGGATTCAGCTTCAATACGCCGAGATGTTCCAAGATGCGCTCCTTCACATCTTTCAATCCGAAGTGATCCTCGTCCAAGACCTGGCGAGCGCGTGCGACGTCGAGCGAATCTTCGGTGCTCTTCTTCCACGGCAGCTCCAGAACATAGTCGAGGTAGGTGCGGATCACGTTGTAATCCGGAGCGCTGGGAGGCAGCTTTTCGAGCCGGTCCAGCTCGCGTTTGGCTTCCTTCAGGATGTCTTCGGGCAAATCGGCCTTTTCCAGGCGTTCCCGCAACTGCTGCGCTTCGGCATGTTCGCCGTCTTTTTCGCCCAACTCCTGCTGGATGGCGCGCATCTGCTGGCGCAGCAAATAATCGCGCTGCTCCTTGCCCATCTCGCTGCGAGCTTCGGTGGTGATCTTATTGCGAAGTTCGAGCACCTGCACTTCATGCATCAGGTAGCGATGCAGCATGCGGAGAGCTTCGGCTCGCGTAGGGGCTTCCAGCAGCGATTGACATTTCTCCGCGTCCAGGCTGAACATGGCCGAGAGGACGAAGGTGAGCCGCATGGGGTCGTCGTTGGAGGCAAGCAATCCGCGCAGTTCCTGCGGGGTATTGGGTTGGGAAAGCGTCAAAGCCTCGCCCGCCAATTCCACTAGCGCGCCCTGCAGCGCTTCAATCTCCGGCCCTTTGTCTTCGGGCAGCGGAAGCGGCACAGCGCGCCCTTGGAGGAACGGCTCCGAGCTATCGACTTTCAGGAGTGTGACGCGCTCCATGCCGAGAACCATCAGTTCGAGATGGCCTTCGCCGGAACGGTTCATTTTGCGGATGACAGCTTTGGTCCCGATGGAATACAGATCGTCCTTAGTGGGCGAGTCGATGTCGGGATCGCGCTGCGTAAAGACCAGAATCTCTTTCGACTCTGTGGCGAGCGCGGCCTCCACTGCGGCGATGGACGCCGGGCGCCCGGCTGACAACGGCATCAGCAGGTAAGGGAACAGCACCGCGCTTTTCAACGGCAGCACTGGCAGTGTGTAGACAACAGGTTGTTCAGACATTTTCGTTTCCTTCGGTGATCATCCTCACCAACAACAAGCCTTCGCGAGCCACGAGGGTCACGCGAGCGTTCTCCAGGTTCGCCGGCATTAGCAGCGAACGTTCGAAGCGGTTATACGAGATCTCCATCGAGTAGTAGCTGGAACCCTCCTCAAGGAACGAATCGCGACGGACGCCGCCGATTACCAGGTACCGGCCGCGAATCGTGACTGCCACGTCCCCAATCTGGACGCCGGCTAAGTCGAATTTGACTAACCAGCCATCTTTGGTCCGGTAGACGTCCGCCGAGGGTTGCCACGGCGAGGGACGGTCCGCCAGGAAGGCTGGCCAGCTTTTGGTCTGCTTGCTCACGCTCTAATCGCTCCTGAATGTTGGATGCCGCTAGAGACAAAAAGAAGCAGGTTCCACTAAAGAAACCTGCTTCCCTTGTACTAAAGTTTAACCGCAGGAGGCGATTACTTGTTCGGAACTACAACAAACTGCGTGCCTTGTCCCCTCTTGACCAACAAGAGGGTGGATTCGCGGGAAGCTCCAGCCTTAACCGCGTTGTTGAACTCGGAGACCGATACGACGGGCTTGCGATCCACCTGGACGATGATGTCGCCCTGTTGGAGTCCGGCAGCCGCGGCGGCCGAATCAGGGTCGACGTCAGTGATGACGACGCCTTGCGTTCCTTCAGGAGTCTGTAGTTGTTTACGTAGATCAGGCGTCAAACCCTGAACCGACAAACCCTTCAGGGCGCCCTTTTCGCCGCCGCTGGGAAGATTGCCATCTCCTTCGCCCTTGTTCTCGGCTTCCAGGTCAAAGGTGCCGAGCGTCACCGGGAGATCCAGAGTCTGGCCGTTGCGCGCCACCTTGAGATGGACGGTAGTGCCAGGCGCGAAACTAGCTACTTGCAGCCGGAAGGCGTTGACATCGTCCACAGGGGTGCCGTTGACGGCGGTGATTACATCGCCCACCTTGAGGCCTGCCTTGGCAGCCGGACTGTCGCCGACCACGTTCGCGATTGCCACGCCGTGCGTGTTGGGAACACCGAAGGCCTTCGCCATTTCAGGCGTCAACTCTTGCGGCAGGATTCCCATGTAGCCGCGTGTGACTTTGCCGTTCTTCATAATCTGGTCCATGATGTTGCGGGCCAGATTGGCAGGGATGGCGAAGCCAATGCCCTGGTTGCCGCCGGTCTCACCGGACAAGATGGCGGTGTTGATGCCGACCAGATCGCCACGGGTGTCGATGAGCGCGCCGCCCGAGTTACCGCGGTTGATGGCGGCGTCAGTCTGAATGAAGTCTTCAAACCGTTCGATGCCCAAACCGGCGCGACCCTTGGCGCTGATGATGCCCATAGTCACGGTCTGGCCCAAGCCGAACGGCTCGCCGATCGCCAAAACTACATCGCCCACCTCGGCATGCGCGGAGTCCGCGAATGGCAGCGTGGTCAAGCCGCTTTTGTTGATCTTGAGCACGGCCACGTCGGTGTACTTGTCGGTGCCGATCACTTTGGCCGGATACTCTTCCTTGTCGGCGAAGGAAACTTTCACGTCCGTCGCGCCGTCGACGACATGGTTATTGGTGATGATGTAGCCGTCCGGGCTGACCACGACGCCGGAACCAAGGCTGGTGGCGCGCTGGGAGCGCGGCTGTTCCTGCTGCGGCGCGCGGCCGCCGAAGAACTGCCGGAAAAATGGATCGTTGAAAAGGCCTTGGCCGCCCTCACCGGGCTGATCCTTTACGACCTTTGACGACGAGATGTTCACCACTGCAGGCATCACGCGTTTGACGAGCGGAGCGAAAGTGGTGATGGAACCCGTCTCGGCACCCCGAGAAGTGTCCGCAAATACTGGCACGCGAGTGGGGCTGCTGATGGTGACGACGAGCGCACCAGCCAGCAGGGCAATAACGGCGAACAGAGCCGCCGTGGATTTGCTGATATGACCCTTCATAGTTTTAGGCTTCCTCTTTTTTCTTTCTCTGGCATTACCAACGCGGCTAAAGCCGCGTGTACCTAACTTCAATGGCGGAACGCGGCTGAAGCCGCGTCTACCAGTGATTCAAAAACCAAGTGACCGGCAGGGTCAAGGTCCACCACTACGTGATGGCCGTCCCTAACCTCGCCTCCGAGAATCCGGCGCGCCAGTGGCGTTTCAATTTCGCGCTGGATGGCCCGCTTCAACGGCCGGGCGCCGTAGCTTGGATCGTAGCCCGAGCGGACCAAATGTCCCCGAACCCGATCCGTCAATTCCAATTCGATGTGCCGGTCAGCCAGCCGTTTGCGCAGGCCGCCCAACTGAATCTCCACAATCTGCTTCAAATGCTCCTCTGTGAGAGCGTGGAATACGATCACTTCGTCGACGCGATTCAGGAACTCCGGACGGAAATGACCGCGCAACTCTTCCAGCACCGTTTCCTTCATGCGTTCGAATCCCTCATCGGCGGAAGCGCCTCTATATTCCAAGATGCGGTGACTGCCGATGTTGGATGTCATTATTACAATGGTGTTCTTGAAATCCACAGTGCGGCCTTGGCCGTCGGTCAGGCGGCCGTCGTCTAGAATCTGCAGCAACACGTTGAACACGTCGGAATGCGCCTTTTCTATCTCGTCGAAAAGGACTACACAGTATGGACGACGCCGGACGGATTCCGTTAGCTGCCCCCCCTCCTCATAACCTACGTAACCGGGGGGCGCGCCCAGCAGCCGGGCCACCGTATGTTTCTCTTGATACTCGGACATATCGATCCGGACCATGGCCCGCTCGTCGTCGAACAAAAACTCGGCTAAAGCCCTGGCCAGCTCGGTCTTACCCACGCCGGTGGGGCCCAAGAAGATGAAACTTCCGATGGGGCGGTTGGGGTCCTTCAGGCCGGACCGGGCGCGCATTACCGCTTCCGACACCGCTTCGACCGCTTCATCCTGTCCGATGACCCGCTTGTGAAGCTCGTCTTCCAGGTGCAGCAGCTTTTGCATCTCTCCTTCCAGGAGCTTGGTAACCGGGACACCGGTCCAGCGGCTGACGACTTGAGCGATGTCTTCCTCGTCGACTTCCTCTTTGAGCAGCCGTTTGCCGGACTGCTTCTCGGCGAGTCGCGCGTCTTCGGCCTTGAGCTTCTTCTCGAGTTCGGTCAATTTGCCGTACTTCAATTCCGCGGCTTTATTTAGATCGTATTGCCGTTCGGCTCTTTCGATCTCCACCTTCACCTGTTCGATCTGCTCGCGCAGGGTCCGCAGCTTTTGCACGCCTTCCTTCTCGGCTTGCCACTGGGCTTTCAGCGCATCCGAGTCGGACTTCAGGTCGGCAATTTCTCTCTCGATCTTCTTAAGGCGATCCTTGGAAGCGGCGTCGGATTCTTTCTTAAGAGCTTCCCGCTCGATTTCGAGCTGCATGATGCGGCGCAGAATCTCGTCCAGATCGGCAGGCATGGAGTCGATTTCGGTGCGCAGCTTGGCGGCTGCTTCATCCACCAGATCGATGGCTTTATCGGGCAGGAAGCGATCGGTGATGTAGCGGTTGGAAAGCACGGCCGCCGCTACCAGCGCCGAGTCCTTGATCCGAACGCCATGGTGGATCTCGTAGCGCTCGCGCAGGCCGCGCAGGATGGAAATGGTGTCTTCGACGCTCGGCTGGTCGACCAACACGGTTTGGAAGCGGCGTTCGAGAGCCGCGTCCTTTTCAATGTACTTGCGGTACTCGTCGAGCGTGGTGGCGCCAATGCAATGCAGCTCGCCCCGCGCCAGCATGGGCTTCAGGAGATTACCCGCATCCATCGCGCCTTCGGCTTTGCCTGCGCCCACTACGGTGTGCAGCTCATCGATGAATAGAACGATCTGGCCCTCGGCGCTCTGCACTTCCTTGAGGACCGCTTTGAGGCGCTCTTCGAATTCACCCCGGAACTTTGCGCCCGCGATCAGCGCGCCCATGTCGAGCGCCACCACGCGTTTTTCCTTCAACCCTTCTGGAACGTCGCCGCGCACGATGCGGCCGGCCAAGCCTTCGACGATGGCGGTTTTGCCGACGCCCGGCTCACCGATCAGCACCGGGTTGTTCTTGGTGCGGCGCGAAAGCACCTGGATCACGCGCCGGATTTCTTCGTCGCGTCCGATTACCGGATCGAGCTTGCCTTGGGACGCCAGCTGCGTCAGATCGCGCCCATATTTTTCGAGCGCCTCATAAGTGGCTTCGGGATTTTGGTTGGTGACCCTTTGGCTGCCGCGGACTTCTTGCAGGGCGCGCATCAGGCGTTCGCGCGTGATGCCGAATTCCCGGAAGAGTTTCCCGGTGGCGCCAGAGTCTTCGGTGGCGGCGAGGAGCACATGTTCTACAGAGACGTATTCGTCTTTCAGTCGTTTAGCTTCGTCTTCAGCCTGCGTGAGAAGCTTGGTAATACGAGTACTGACATAGACTTGATCCGGACCGCCCGTGGAGCCTGAGACCTTCGGGATCCGGTCCACTTCCTGCTGGAAGCGCGAGCGGAGCGCATCCACCCGGATGTCGGATTTGTTCAGAATGGAGGGAGCGAGGCCGCCTTCCTGATCGAGGAGGGCGAGCATGAGGTGCTCGGTGTCGATTTGTTGGTTGCCGTGTTGGACGGCAATGGCTTGGGCGGCGCGGATGGCTTCTTGGAGCTTTTCGGTGTAGCGGTTGAAGTCCATAATCTTAGTCCCTCACTATCAACTGATGTAAGCATATCATCATAAGACCGGAGGCGCAAGTAGCTCTTTATTTGCGCAAGGGCCTTGCTTCATTAACTAAATCGGCGAAAACGAAGCCATCCCGTTCGACGATCTCGCCGACGGAGACACTGATTGGATGCCGGAAGCCCGGTCCGGCATACACAAAGGAATGGAACTCGCCATTTTCCCCGCAGGGGTCGACGGTAACCGGAAGATCTTTAAGGAATTGGGAGTCGAAATCGCGACCGGCGAACCCCTCCGGTAGCACCTTAGGATCGACGCAGGTGATTTTCGCGCGGAGACCGGAAGCGATCATGGTCTGGGCAAGATCCGCAGTGGGAATTTGCCAGACTGGGAACAAGGGCTCGAGGCTGGTACCGGCCAGCTGTTTCTCCCGGTAGGCGCGGATGTCGGCGAGAAACAGATCGCCGAAAGCTACGGCTCGAACGCCTTCGTTTACCGCGCGGGTACACAGGTCGCGCATGCGGGCTTCATATTCTTCATTGGAGCAGGGCCAGGGAAGGGGAACGGTCCATAGCGGTATGCCGACCGACTCGGCTTGCAGTTCGAGCAACTCGCTCCGCACGGCGTGCATGGCGACGCGATCGAACTGTTCGTTGAGTGTGGTGACCAGCGCTACAACGTCAATGTTTGGGTCTTGCCGCAGGAGGTGCAGCGCCCAGGCGCTATCCTTGCCACTCGACCAGGAGAGTGCTACCCGTCGTTGTTTAGCCACGTTACTACAAGCATAGGCCAGCTATGAACGCCGACCGAGAACGCGCGCTCGACTCCCTTTCCCGCAAACTGGCGAACGCTCCGCTCGAAGACGAGGAGATCAGCGAGGAAGAAGAGCGCGCAGTCGCCGAAGCCCTCGAGTGGCTAACAACAAGCCCATTCCCCTGGAGGAGGTCCTCGCTGAGTTTGGCTTGACAATGGCGGACTGGGAGATCATGGGTAAGACCCCGCTGCCCGGAGAAAGCGACGAGGGGAATGGCTAACTGCCCAGTGTAGTGTCCAATAAATAACCAGACACTCACCGGATTGGCACGGTACACGCGACTCTTAGTCACGTCTCACGCGGCTTTTTGCGTTGGTATTGTCAGGCGGAACGCGGCTGAAGCCGCGTCTACCTAATTCTGTCTAGCATTTTGCGGACACTACACTAGCGATGCTCGTTAAGCGGCGACGGGCACCCGTTCGCTGGTGGCGACAGTTCGGCTAAGCCACGCATACAGCCCAAATAGCAGGCCCGTATAGAGGATGTCGCTCGCGAGTGTCCAGCCAAAGAAGGGAATCGCCGAGACATAGCAACTTGCCAGGCCAGCCGCTGTCCGAGGATACGCCTGGAACCAGAGCCAGCTCCCGAAGTTGGTGATCAGGAAAAACTGAATGCTGTTCAGCACCGTGACGGCGCCAATGCGGGCGATGCTCTCGGTATTGCGAAGCAGCCGGCCTAGCCACACGCTGATGAGAAAAGCGATATAGGTGAAGAGCAAATACTTAGTGTAAGGCCGAAAACCGTACAAGGGCGAGAGGATCGGATCGGTAACGGCCATCAGCGCCATGGGTATCAAGTACGCCTGCCAGCGCGGCAACCGAGCGCCGGCGAACAGGCTGGTGGCGCCGACCGGCGCGAAGTTGGGCGGGTGCGGCAGCAGGCGCGCGACGGCTCCCAGCACGGTAAGGGAAAGAGCAACGGGACGCCAGTTGGCCTTGTTCATCAATTGCGATTATAACTCTGGACCTGCCTTGCCTGACATGAGTCGTTTGCGGAGCAGCACGAATCCGATCAGTCCCGATCCAATCAGGAGGTAGGTGCCAGCTTCGGGAGCGGCTGTCAGATCCGAGGCGCCGAAGCTAAAGTTATCGAGCAGCGCCTGCGTTCCGGCGTTGGGCATAGTGGCTGGCACGGTGAGCTGCAGGGACGTGACGGGCGTGTCGGACGTAAGTCCCCAGAAAGCTTCCGTGTTTCCCGTCAATGTAGGCACTGTGTACGTGTTTCCAGCCACGGTAATGCTGTAACTCATTCCCGGGGAATTGGTGGTCCACAGATCCAGGCCGAGCGACGTAATATTCGCCGGAAGAATGATGTTGATGTACGGAAGCGGTGAAGAATATATGTTCGCCACGCTCGTGGGTTGGATCAGGGCGTCTCCGGTGCCGTCGTTGTACCACGAGAACGCACTGGTATCCACCACCTGGATATCGGATGTTCCGCCGGAGTTGTATCCGATGAAATCCACCCCGGAAGCTGTCACACCGGTGGGGCTGGTGTAAGGGGTATTGGTCCCCGGCGGAGTCAGGCCTTCGAACGTCACAGTCTGATATCCGGCGGAAGTGGCGGCTTGCCAGCTGGCCGGATCGCTGTAGGTGGTAATGGTGGTGGAATATACCGGCATGACTGCGAGGGCAATACCGGCGGAAAGGGAAAGCATCGAAGAACGAAACTTCAGTTTCATAGTCACCCCGATTTAAACTCGAAACTGCTAAGTGGGGGTGACGCAAACTTGCTCTCTCTCCATTTATTTACAATGCTGTGGACTACTTCTGGAGAGATGCACTTATCTTCGTGGCATATTCCTTCGCTTTGGCTAGGATGGGCGCGGGATCGAGCGTCAGCGACCGGCCGTCCCGCACAATCGGTTTTCCGTCCACGGCAACGTCTTCGACGTCGGAGCCCTTCAGCGCGTAGACGATCTGGGAATAGACGTTATACATTGGCACGGCATGCGGGCGGTCCAGCCGCAGGGTGATCAAGTCGGCGCGTTTGCCGATTTCGAGGGAGCCAATTTCCTTTTCGAGACCCGCCGCGCGCGCTCCCAGGATGGTCCCCATGGCCACAGCCTGCTCGGCGGGAAGGACGGTAGGGTCGCCAGTGGAAACCTTTTGCAGATCGGCCGCCAGGTTCATTTCTTCCATCAGGTCGAAATCGTTGTTGCTGCCGGCCGGGCCGTCGGTACCGACGCCGACCGGAATGCCGAGCGCCAGGAATCTCACCACCGGCGCAATTCCGCTGGCGAGTTTCATATTGCTCGAAGGACAATGCGCCACTCCGGTTCCGTGCGCCTTCAGGATCTTCGCATCTGCCGCGTCCAAATATATTGCGTGGGCGACGATGGTCCAGCCGTCCAGAACGCCCAGCGATTCCACCAGCCGCGTGGGCGTCATGTGCCGGGTGCGCAGCGTGTCGTCCAGTTCGAATTTAGCCTCGGCCAGATGCATCACCAGCGGCGCGTGGAATTTGTTGGCAAGCTGGCGGGCGGCCTTGAGATCGGCGTCGTCGTTGGTGTAGATGGCGTGTGGGGCCACGGCCGGGATGATAAGTGGGTCGCCTTGATACTCGTCGAGAAACTTCGCGGTGAACCGCAGCATGTCTTTGGGCGTGGCGGCGTCGGGAGACTTGAAGCGGATCATGGTCTCGCCCAGAATCCCGCGCATGCCCGCTTCCTTGGCGGCTTTAGCGACGCTGTCCTCGAAATAGTACATGTCGACGAACGTAGTGGTGCCGGAAAGCATCATCTCCAGGCACGCCAGGCGGGTGCCCCAGAGTACGAAATCCGCCGTGACGTTCTTGGCTTCGGCGGGGAAGATGAATTTGTTGAGCCAGTTCTGCACTACCATGTCGTCTGCGATGCCTCGGAATAGCGACATGGCGGCGTGGGTATGAGTATTGATCAGCCCGGGCATCAGGATGGCATCCGGGCGGTTGACATGTTGACGGGCTTGAAATTGTTTTTCGATAGCGGCGCGCTTTCCGACGCCCACGATGCGCTGTCCGCGAATGGCAACCGCGCCATCGTCGATCAGATCGCGTTGCGCGTTCATGGTGACGACATAGTGGGCGGTGTAGATGGTGTCGACAGGCTCGGCGTGAAGAACGACGGCCGAAAGTATCAGGCACAGCGTAAGCATGCACTCTTGCGTGCCGCGTTTACAATCATGTGAACGCTTCGCTACTTCCGAACAAGTGTTGGCACGAGTGCCAACACGGCACGCAAGAGTGCGTGCGCCACAAGGTGCTGGGCTGGCGCTAAATAAACGAGTCATCAAAAGGCCTCGGGAACAGATCTTTCAACCGCAGCGTCTCCGTTTTGCCATGCAGGTTGGTGAGCGTCACCTCGATGTCCCCGCAAAACTCCCAAAGAATCTGGCGGCACGCGCCGCAAGGCGGAGTCAGCACATCGGTGTCGGCCGCGACCGCGACGCGCTGAAATTTCCGCGCACCTTCTGAAATCGCCTTGAACAGCGCGACGCGCTCGGCGCACACGCTCAATCCGTAGGTGGCGTTCTCGACATTGCAGCCGGTGAAGACCCGGCCGTCTTGATCTTCCAGCGCCGCTCCCACCAGAAAGTGCGAGTAGGGCGCATGCGCTTTCATTCGAGCCTCGAGGGCAACGTCAGTGAGCTTCATAGTTTGGGCAGCAGTGCTTTCAAAAACAGGATCAAAGTATCCCGCACGCGTTCGCCCGTCTCCATCACTTCTTTATGATCCAGCTTCTGCGGCAAAATGCCGGCCGCCATATTGGTGACGCAGGAAATCGCGAGCACCTCGATCCCCAGGTGATTGGCGACGATGACTTCGGGCACCGTCGACATCCCGACCAAATCCGCGCCGATCGCTCTTAGGTATCGGATCTCAGCCGGCGTCTCGTAGCTCGGGCCCGTGAGCGCGGCGTACACGCCTTCGTCCAGGTGGATCTTCAGTTGTTGGGCCACCTGCTGCGCTTTGGCTCGATAGGCTGCTGAATAAGCCTCGGTCATGTCTGGAAAGCGCGGCCCTTCGGAATCGTTGTTGGGACCGATCAGAGGATTCGATCCTTGTAAGTTGATGTGATCGGAAATCAACACTAATGCACCTTGCCGGTATGACAGATTGATACCGCCCGCGGCATTGGTAAACACCACGCTACGCACTCCCAAGCGGTGCAGTACGCGTACACCCAGGGTAACTTGAGCGGGAGAGTAGCCTTCGTAGAGATGAGCGCGTCCGGCCATCACCGCGACGTCCAAATCGCCTAACTTGCCGAACACTAACTTCCCCGAATGCCCCGCGGCCGTGGATACGGGCCAGCCCGGTATGTCGGAGTAGGGGATTGCGACCCGATCGGCCAGCTCGCCGGCAAAAGCGCCTAATCCGCTGCCCAGCACCACCGCGACGCGCGGCTCCCGCGCCGTTACGCTACGAATATGGCCGATCGCGCCGTGCATCTACAAAAGCATGCCCGCTATGCAAGCCGACATAAAATTCGCCATAGTCCCGGCCGCCACCGCTTTCAGTCCCATGCGCGCCAGATCGGATTTGCGGCTCGGCGCCAGCGCTCCGATGCCGCCGATCTGGATGGCGATGGAGCTCAGGTTGGCGAAACCGCACAGTGCATAAGTCGCGATGGTGAAGGAGTGCGGATCCAGTTGCGGCTTCATCGGCCCGAGCTGTTGAAAGGCGACAAATTCATTCAGCACCAGACGCGTGCCCAGCAGGTTTCCGATGGTCCGGCAGTCGTGAAACTTGACGCCCAGCAGCCAGGCGATCGGCGCGAACACGGTGCCCGAGAATCTGTTCGAGCGACGTGTGGAAGAAGCCGAGCATGCCATTGACCATCGCGATCAGGGCGAGAAAAGCGATCAGCATGGCCGCGATGTTCAGCGCCAGGTGCAATCCGTCGCCGGCACCGCGCGCCGCAGCGTCGATGATGTTTACGCCGGGTCTTTCTATAACCACCTTGACGCCGCCTAATGTGGCCGGCTTGCCAACCTCCGGCACCAGAATCTTCGCCAGCATGATGGTGGCCGGCGCGGTCATGATCACCGCCGTCAACAGATGGCGGATCTCGACGTGCGCCATCAGTACATAGGCCGCCATGGTCGGCCCCGGACACATGGGCCATGCCGCTCACCATGATGGTGAACAGCTCGGACTCGGTGAGGCCATCCAGGAACGGCCGGATGGTGATCGGCGCTTCGGTCTGGCCCATGAAGATGCTGGCGGCCACGTTGGTGGATTCGGCGCCGCTGGCGCCCATGACGCGCTGCATCACCACGGCCATGGCGTTCACCAGCACTTGCATCACGCCCAGGTAATAAAGGATCGCGAACAGGCTGCAGATGAAAATGATGATCGGCAGCACTTGAAACGCAAATACCGCCATCGGGCCGCCGCCCAGTGTGTCGCCAAAAACAAACTTGCTGCCGGCTTGAGAATAGCCGATCACATTGTTCACTTTGTCGCTGAGAAATTCGAACGCGCGCGCGGCCGGCGTTCGCAGCACGATAAAGGCGAATAGGAGCTGGAGCCCTACGCCCCAAAAGATGAGCGACGGGCGGATGGAGCGCTTGTTATTGGAAAAGAGCACGCACACCAGCAGGATCGCCAGGATCCCTAATATGCCGGTGAACCGCTCCATGGTTTAGCTCATGCCTGTTCTAGTGTGGCGCACGCACTCTTGCGTGCTGCGTTCACACTCGTGTGAACGTTTCGAAAATTCTCGCAGAGGTGTTGGCACGAGTGCCAACACGGCACGCAAGAGTGCGTGCGCCACTAGCTAACCACTTCCAGGATCAGTTCCCGCTCCTCGGGGGGTTGCGCGGAAATACGGAAAGCGTCTTCGATCTCCTCGGACGCTTCTTCGACATGTTCCTCGCGCGTGTAGTAGACCCGGCAGAGCACCGCGCCGGCTTCCACCTTTTGTCCGACTTTGACTTCCAAAATCACGCCCACCGCCGGATCAATGTCGTCTTCTTTGGTGTTGCGGCCCGCGCCAATCCGCGAGGACGCCAGGCCGATATCTTCCGCGGCGATAGCGCTGACGTAGCCGGCGCGCGGCGAAGCGATTTCCCGCACGCCGGTGGCGTTGGGCAGAAGCTCGAAGCGGTCCAACACCTGCGAGTTGCCTCCCTGCGCCTCAATCACTTCCTTGAACTTGCGGTAACCCGATCCATCCAGCAGCTTTTGTTGCGCCACTTCGCGCGCTTCCTCGAGTGTGGGAACAATCTTGGCGAGGAAAATCATGCGGGCGGCCAGTTCCAGCGCCAGCCGGGTGAGATCGGTGGGGCCGGCGTTTTGCAGCGTCTGCGAAACTTCCATGACCTCCAACGCGTTACCCACCGCGTAGCCCAACGGCTGATTCATATCGGTGATGAGCGCCTGCACGCGTTTGTCGGCGCGCCGCCCGATGCCCACCATCATCTGCGCGAGCCGGCGTGCATCCACCTGCTTCTTCATGAACGCCCCGTTGCCGACTTTGACGTCCAGCACCAGCGCGTCCACGCCTTCAGCCAGCTTTTTCGACATGATCGAAGTGGCGATCAGCGGAATGGATTCCACGGTGGCCGTGGCATCTCTGAGCGCGTACAGCTTGCCGTCGACAGGCGCCACTTCAGCGGTTTGCCCGATGAACGCCAGGCCATGGGTGGCCAATTGCGCCTTGAACTCGTCGATCGACAAATCGGTTCTGAAGCCCGGAATAGATTCCAATTTATCCAGCGTGCCGCCGGTGTGGCCGAGTCCGCGTCCGGACATCATGGGAACCACCACGCCAGCCGCGGCCGCCAAGGGAGCCGATATTAAACTGGTTTTGTCTCCCACGCCGCCGGTAGAATGCTTATCTACCTTGATACCGGGAATGGAGCTCAGGTCAACCGTTTCGCCGGAGCGAACTATGCAGTCCGTCGCCGCGCTCACCTCCCGGTCCGTCATTCCGGAATGGAAAACGGCCATGAGAAAGGCAGACATCTGATAATCCGGGATTTCATTCCGGTTGTAGCCTTCTATGAGCGCCGCAATTTCCTCTGGCGATAGTTCTTCACCATCTCGTTTTCGGTGGATCAAATCGACAGTTCGCATTATAAGTTCTTCAGCGTACCATCTTATGTATTTGAAAGTAAAGGATTGGTTGACCTGCTGCGCGGGGGTTGGCCGGGCTTGACATCAGCGGGGCGATGGAGGCACGATATACCTTCGCAATAAAGGTCCATGTGGTCGACCTCAATCAGCTCCAAGGAGCGAGCAAGCGATGGCAAAGTTTTGCGCAAACGGACATCAGATTGAAGATACCTGGGAGGTCTGCCCGTACTGCCAGCGGACGGGATATCAGCAGGGCCCTCCGGCTGTGACCGTGAAAACGCGTCTGGAATCGGATGCGCCGCGCGAGGCTGTAGCGCCGAACACCACCCGCAGGAATGTGTTGCTGGCAGATAAACGAAAGCAGCCGGTGGTGGGATGGTTCGTGGCTTTGTCCGGCCCCCAGAAGGGCGAGGACTTCCGCATTCGCGAGGGACCGAACACCATCGGTTCGGCTTCGGATGCCGATGTTGTATTGCACGATACGGCTATTTCAGGCAAGCACGCCAGCCTGCGATACAAAGATGAGAAGTTTACGATCACCGATCTTGACTCCACGAACGGAACGTATCTGAACGACCGCCCCGACCCCATCGCGCGCGAAGAGCTGAAGGACAACGACATCGTCCGGATTGGCGAAGTGGTGTTGAAGTTCAAGCGGCTGTAGTCCGAAAAACGTTCACACGAGTGTCGGCCAGGGGCATGCACTAGGCCAGTACTTGTCGGCGGACAAGCAGAGGCATGGAGAAAGCCTGTAGCCGGCAGCACGCAGGAGTGCGTGCGCCACAGATAATGGAAGGGTGGAATGGTTCGCCCTTTTTCTAGTTGTGCTGCCTTTTGCCCGATTAACACCGGAAGCCAAGGCAGCCTTTGATCGCTACGTGGAAAAGGCTGAAGGCCGGATGGCCTCTGATCCAATTCGCGCGGAGCCAGGCGTTATGGCGGTGGATGCGGCCCACAACGTCAATGCGCCCGGCGCTATGATCCAGGATTGGGTTGGAACCACTTTCCTGCCCGGCGCCACGCTCGCGCAGGTGGAGTCCGTGCTGCGGGATTATGCCGAATACAAAAACTTTTATCGGCCCAAAGTGATAGAGTCCCAACAGCTCGCGCACAGTGGGGGCGAATATGACGTGATGCTGCGTCTATATGAAAAGCACATCCTCACGGTTGTTCTCAACAGCACTTATCACATCCGTTATGAAACGCCGGACCCGAAACACTTGGTTGTTACGTCGCGCTCCACCCATATTGGCGAAGTTAAGGATCCCAGCAAGTCCACCACGGAAGAAGTGCCGTCCGGCAGCGATTCAGGGTTTCTGTGGCGTCTCAACTCCTACTGGCGCTTTGAGGCCGCGGACGGAGGGGTCTACGCGCGCTGTGAAGCTATCTCGCTTTCGCGCGACGTTCCCATCGCGCTAGGCTGGATGCTCAAGGGATTCCTCGAAAGGTATCCGAAAGACTCTATGGTGAACACCCTGCGTGGCACCCGCGCCGCGGTTGCAGATCTGAAGACGGTTAGTTCGGGTCCTTCGGCGTCTTTGAGGCCTGGAGAAAAGTGATGATCTGCCAGCGCTCGGGCTCCGGCAGATGCGCGAATGATGGCATTCCGTGATAGATGGCGCCGTTTTCGATAATCCAATGCAGCGCACCGGCAGGTGCCTGCAAGACGGCGGGCTGTCTGAGCGATGGCGCCTTGCCGATGCCGTTGGCGCCCACGCCGTGGCAGGCCGAACATTCGCGTTCGTAGAGTTTCGCACCGGCCTTCTGCGCGCGCGAGTCGCCCGCCATCGGATTGGTCCTGTTGGCCCATTGCGGCGGGGCTTGCCCAGGAAGGTTGGGTTCGGTGGCCCGCAACAGGCCGGCTAACGTCGCGAGGAGAATCGCGAATCTCATTGGTTGCCTCCTGAGCGGAACAGATTTCGGGCTCTTCGCCCGATCTGCGCCACTTCGTAGGAGACGCCCAAGCGCAGCAAGAATCCGGCGCTCGAGTCCGTCAACCCGAAGCCAGGCGAAACCGTGAACATGATTCCGTTGGCAAGCGTCCAGGCCAGCACCGGCGCGACGTAATGCGAGGTTCCGCGCAGTCCGAAATCGTTGTGTGTTCCCAAACCTCCGTACATTTCCAGGCCGGCCTGGAAATTCTCGGGACAAAAGTTGCACCGTTCCGGCCGGGCCTCGAGCGCCAGCGGCCGGCTTACTCCCACCGCATAACCAAATTCGAAGGGTGCCCGCGCGACGTTTTTTTCTGCGATGAAATTCTCCGCGATGGTCCAGCCTTTGGCGTAGCTGCTCAGGATCAGCTTGGCCTCCATCTCGCGCTGCTTTTCCTTCCGCGCCTCGGCGTTCGGCGCCACGAAATCGTCCTTCGCGTCGTGATCCACCACCTCCAGCAGCGTCTTGTCGGCGCCGCTGATGTCTTCAAACTCGAGATAGAGCACCGGGTTGATCCAGTGCTCGCGCGGCAGGACGCGGAAACGGTTCTCCCAGCGGAAACCGGTGAAGATGGCGCTCTCGTTGTTGGTCGCCTGGCCATCCAGGTAAACTTCGGTGGTCCACCAGGCTTGCACTCCGTATTCGAACTCGTCAGCTGCGGCGAAGAACCGGTTGCCGCCGGAAGGACCGGCAGTGATCGACTTGGCGGCGAATTCGAGATTGCCAGGTTCCTCCATTTGATGCGTATAGGTAACAAAAAAAGGACCTTCGCCCGCCCACGCGCAACAGCCGAGTAAGGGCGCTGCAATCAGTATTATTAGTCGCAAGTGAGTTGCATAACCCCCTGATAGACTAGCAATACGAGGGTTGTGTGGCGACAAGAAAGCAGCAAACAAGTTGCATCTTACGCCGAATGGCGGATATACGACTTAAATGGTCGGATATTCTGTCTGGGATCTAGCGCCGGAGCTGCGGCGCCACGATTCCTTCTAATACGCGGCCGTCCGGCACGGGTTCGCCCAACGTTTGAACTACCGGAACCACGCCAGCCCAAATCGGCAGCGCATAGTCTTCTTCGTCGTCGATCGGTGGCCCGGTGCGAACTTTCGCGGAAACCTCGTCGAGCGGAAGCGACAATACGCTGGTGGCTTTCAGTTCCTGCTCATTGGGTTGTTTGGCCTGTTCCCAACGGCCGTCGATCACGTGATTGGTGAAGCTCCGCAGCGCCTGGCCTTTCTCGATGACATCGTTGACCAGCCGCGCCTTGCCGAGTACCACCACCGAGCGATAGTTGATGGAGGTGTGGAATGCCGAGCGCGCCAGGACTAATCCGTCCACTAATGTGACGGTCAGGCATAGATCGATTTCCTGGCTGGCGCCGATGCGCATCATCCGGCTGGCGGAAGAGCCATGAATGTAAATCTGTTCGCCTGCGCGCGCATAAGCCGTGGGAATTACAAACGGCTGCCCGTCGACGACGAATCCTACGTGGCAGATAAAGCCTTCGTCCAGGATGGCGTGCACCTGCGCCTTGTCATAGACACCGCGCTTGGGCAGGCGCCGCACCTGCGTTCGATTGGTGGGCGAGTAGGCTGGCGTTGAGGTTTCCATGGTCTATTGACTTTACCCTGGAATCTGGACCGGCAAAAGATCCACTTTTGCTAAAATGGAGCAGTCCACTTAGTTCAACAAATGCCTGCCGCCATTGTGCTCGACCGGTCGTCTTCGGCGCCGCTGCATCGCCAGATCTACGATCAGTGGCGGCAAGGGGTGCTAACGGGACGCTTCCGCTGCGCCGAGCGGGTTCCATCCACGCGGGAGCTCTCGACGGCGCTAGCCGTTTCGCGCAGCACCGTGACGCTGGCCTACGAGCAACTTGTCGCGGAGGGATATCTGGAGTCCTCGCGAGGGTCCGGCACTTATGTTTGCCGGGAATTGCCCGACCAGCTTTTGCGGCCCAACCATAAACAAATTACTCGAGGCGAGGAAGCTCCGCCCATTCGGCTTTCGCGCTATGGCGCCGGATTGAACGACGATTTCGGCTATCCGCGCATTCCTCCGGGGTTCATCCGCTTCACACAGTGGCGGCCCGATCTGACGCTCTTTCCCATCGCGATCTGGCGCAAACTGGTGATGCGGCGGCTGCGAAGTGCCAGCCCGGAGCTGTTCGACTACTCCGATGAATCCTCGGGCTTCGGGCCGCTGAGGAACGAAATCGCGGCTTACGTGTCGCGCTCGCGAGCGGTGCGCTGCACGCCCGATCAGGTGATTATCGTTAATGGATCCGCGCAGGGCATCGATCTTTGCGTGCGGTTGTTGCTCGAACGCGGCGACCAGGTGGCTATCGAAAATCCGGGATATCAGGGCGCGCACCGCATCTTCGCGGCGTATGGCGCGCGGCTGCGGCCGGCCGGCATCGACGACAACGGCATCGTGATCGGCGACCTTAGCAGGAAAGCGCGGCTGGTCTATGTAACGCCATCGCATCAATTTCCTACCGGAGTCGCCATGTCGCTGACGCGGCGCCTGGAGTTGATCGAATGGTCGCGCAGACACAACGCAGTGCTAATTGAAGACGACTACGATAGCGAGTATCGATATAGCGGGCCTCCATTGCCGTCGCTGCAGGGATTGGCAACCGGTGTGGCCGTTATTTACATCGGAACATTCTCGAAAGTAATGTTCCCGTCTTTGCGGATCGGATACATCATCGCACCGCCCAGCTTGGTAGCGCGAGTGCGGCGCGCCAAGTGGCTGGCCGACCGGCAAACTCCGGTGCCCGAGCAAGCGGCGCTGGCGGATTTTATCGCCGAAGGGCATCTGGAACGGCATATCCGACGGATGCGGCGAATCTACGGCGGGCGGCGGGATGCATTGGTGGAAGCCCTGGAACGTCACTTTGGCGATCGAGTCCAAATACGCGGCGATGCGGCGGGAATGCACCTGTTAGTGCGTTTCCTGGACGGCGCGCGGATCGCCGAGCGGGCTGCGGCGGCGAAGGTCCAACTGGTCAGTTCAGCGGCTTCTTATCTTACGGAAGCACTATCCGGGGAATTTATTCTGGGATTTTCTTCGATTAGTGAGCGATCGATCCGGGAGGGTATCCGGCGGTTGGCTGGTTAACACAAGACGCGACTAAAGTCGCGGGTACCACAACAAGGGGGTCAGGATTGCCAGCCGCCGCCGAGCGCTCGATACAGCTGAACCACCGACTGCAGTTCCAAAAGCCGCAGCTGCGCCAGCGTGAGCTGCCCGGCGAACAGGTTTCGCTCGGAATCCAGTACTTGCAGGTAGCTATCCAGGCCGCCGCGATAGCGCAGATTGGACAGCCGCACGCTTTCCGACAGCGCGGTGACCAGCTTTTCCTCCTCGCCACGCTGCTCGCGCGTGCGAGTGTGCGCCGCCAGGGCATCGGCCACTTCACGCAGAGCGCCATAAATGGTTTTCTGATAGGTGATCAGCATCTCGCGCTGTTGAGCCTCGGTGAGCTGAACTCCCGCGCGAAGCCCAGCGCGGAAAATCGGCATGAGCGCGTTGGCAGCGATGGTTTCGTTGCGCGCCGGTCCCGTGAACATGCCTGCCAATGAGCGGCTCTGGCTCCCCAGCAGCCCGGTGAGCGTAATATCGGGGAAAAACAATGCACGCGCCGCGCCGATTTGCGCGTTCGCCGCTATCAAGTTGTCCTCAGCCTGGCGAATATCGGGGCGGCGTTCGAGCAGCGACGACGGGAGGCCGGCGGGCAAGTTGGGCGCTGCGGTGATCTGTTCCAGGGACTGGCCGCGTGGGACTTCGCGGGGCGCGTTGGCGAGCAGCAGATTCAAGGCATCTTCGGCTTGCGCGATGGACCGTTCGGCGCTCGCGATCTCCGCGGTGGTGGTGTAGAGGAACTGCTCGGCTTGGTGAACGTCGAGGCCGTTGGCCGCGCCGCGATTCTTGCGCAACTGGATCAAGCGGAGGTTGTCGCGGGCGATGTCGTTGTTATGCCGGCTGATTTCAAGTTCCAGATCCAGTTCCCGCACCTGGAAATATGTCGTCATGACATCGGAGATCAGTGAAATGATCACGCCATTCCGCGCCTCCTCCGATGCCAGGTATTGGGCGCGAGCGGCTTCGTCCAAACGCCGCAGCTTGCCCCACAGATCCAGCTCCCAGGCAAATTGCAAACCCGACTGCGTGTAACTGGTGGCGAGATTGGTGCCCGAGGCGATGAACGGGAACGAGCCAATGGATGAATTGCGCACGGCGGTGAACGAGCCCTGAGCATCCAGCTTCGGAAACAGGTTGGCGCGCGTGATTCCATACTGCGCGCGAGCCTCCAAAACGCGCTCCGCCGCGATCCGAACATCGAAGTTCTTCTGTAGCGCCGTAGCCACCAGCTGCTTGAGGGTTGCGTCCTGGAAAAGCTCGAACCACTTCTGGTCGGCGATCGATTCCTTCGTTGCTGGAGCGCCAGGGAATTCCACGGGCAGGTTGGCTGCCGGCCGATGATAATTGGGACCCATCAGGCAACCGCATAATCCGAGCGTGAGACCCAGCGGAAGAAACAGACGCAGCATCAATTGGTGGCCTCAACGGGCTGCGGTTCGTGTTGTCTTTGGGCTTGCCTTTTGTCGTGCTTTCGTCTGCTGCGCCGCTCCACAAACGTTTCGATTACGTAGTACTGAACAGGTACGAAAAAGATGGCGAGTAGCGTGGCCGCGAGCATTCCACCCAACACCGCGGTTCCGAGCGAGCGGCGTGATGCCGCACCGGCGCCGGTGGCCACAAACAGCGGCACAACGCCCAGAATGAATGCAAACGATGTCATCAGAATAGGGCGCAGCCGCAGCTTGGCGGCGTGCAGGGCAGCCTCGCGCACTGGCATGAGATCGCGGTTGTGGCTCTCCTTGGCGAACTCGACGATCAGGATCGCGTTCTTGGCCGCCAGTCCGATGAGCGTCACGATGCCAATCTGGGTGTAGATGTCATAGGGGTAGTTGCGTAAATATACGGCCAGCAGCGCGCCAAAAAGGCCCAACGGCAGCGAAAGCAACACAGCCATCGGGATGGACCAACTTTCATAGAGCGCCGCCAGACAAAGGAAAACCAGCACGGTGGCGAAGCCGAAGATCACGCCTTCGTGTCCCTGCGCCAGCTTCTGCTGATAAGTGGTTCCGGTCCATTCGTAGCCGTAGCCCGGCGGCAGCGTCTGGGCCGCAACTTTTTCCATGGCGTCGATGGCTTGGCCTGAGCTGACTCCGGGCGCGGGCGCCCCCAGAATTTGAATCGCGCGGTAGCGGTTGTAACGAAACACGACCTCCGGTCCAGAGGTAGGCTTGATGGACGCCAGGGTACCCATCGGCACCATGTTTCCGTCGACGCTGCGTACGTAGAAACGATCGATGTCGGAGGGCTGATTGCGAAATTCGGGCTCGGCCTGAATCAGAACCTGCCAAGTGTGGCCGAATCGGTTAAAGTCGTTCACGTACAAACCGCCCAGGAATGTTTGAAGCGTGTTGTAGGCGTCGGCGACCGGAACTCCCAGCGTTTCGAGCTTGTCCAGATTCATGTCGATGCTATAGGTGGGGACGCTGGAGCGAAAAGTGTTTACCGCATTTCCGATTTCGGGACGCTTGCGGGCCGCATCCACCAGCGCATCGCCGACGTTGCTGAGTTGGTCCAACTCGCCGCCCCGGCGGTCTTCGAGCATGAACTGAAACCCGCCCGTATTGCTCAAGCCGATGATGGGAGGAAATCCGAACACGGTGGTGAAGGCTTCAGGCACGTCGGATAAAGCGCGCTGGGTGGCGGCTAGAATCGCAGTGAGCTGCAAATCTTTCGACTTGCGCTGCTCCCATGGCGTGGTGACGACCACGATGGTGGCTACGTTGGACGCGGCGGTATTGGTGGTGAAGTCGTTTCCGCCAATCACAAACCAGGACGCCACGCCTTTCACCTTCGCCAGGCGCTGCTCGATCTTGGCGACGGCGGCATCGGTGCGGTCGATGGACGCTCCATCGGGCAGGCGCACGGGAACGAAGTACGCCGCTTGATCCTCGTCGGGCAGGAAGCCGGCCGGCAGAATCTTGAACAGCCACGCGCCAGCTAGCCAGAAAACTGCAAGTCCAACAAGGGCGAGGGCGGACCGGCGAATCATCATTCCGACGCCAGCCAGGTATCGATTGGTGGCCCATTGGAATGCCCGGTTGAACTTGCTGAAACAATATGACAGCGGTCCATGCGACTTCTTATGTGGTTTCAACAGCAGGGAACTGAGCGCCGGACTCAGCGACAGTGCGCTGAAGGCCGACAAAAGCACCGAACTGGCGATGGTGAGTGAGAATTGGCGATAGATCTGCCCGCTGATCCCGCCCAGGAATGCCACGGGAATAAACACGGCGGCCAGGATGCAGGCGATCGCCACCACCGGCGCGGACACTTGCTCCATGGCGCGCAGCGTCGCTTCGTGCGGAGCCATACCGTCGTCAATGTTTCGCTGCACTGCCTCCACTACCACAATCGCGTCGTCCACCACGATTCCGATGGAAAGCACCAGGCCAAACATGCTGGTGATGTTAATCGAGAAGCCCAGCAATGGGAACAGGGCGAGGGCGCCGATGACGGCCACCGGCACGGTGAGGAGGGGGATCAACGTCGCGCGCCAGTTCTGCAGGAAGATAAAAACCACCAAAATGACCAGGCCAACCGCGGCGAGCAGCGTGAAGACGACGTCTTGAATAGCCGCGCGCACGAAGCGCGTGGAATCGTAAGTGACGGTATAATCCACGCCGGCCGGAAAACTCAGCTTGGCCTGCCGCATAAACGCGTTGACCTGGTTGGACGTGTCCACGGCATTCGCGCCAGGCGAAAGAAACACGATCACATTGCAGGAAGGCTTACCGGTGGTGCGGCTGAAGCCCTGATAGGTGAACGCACCGAGCTCAACCCGGCCAACATCGCGAATGCGAAGCAGCGACGCGTCGGGCTGCGCGCGAATCACGATGTCGCCGAACTGAGCGGGATCCACCAATCGACCGGGGGCGGTAACGGCATACTGAAAGGCCGTTCCAGTAGGAGAGGGCGCTTCGCCCAGAGCTCCGGCGGGATTCTGGCGGTTCTGCGAATTAATCGCATTATTAATGTCAGTGGCTGTCAGCCCCAACTTCGCCATCTTGTCGGGATCCACCCACACGCGCATGGAGTAAACCTGCTGCGACGAAAGCCGCGAATCGCCGACACCCGGCAGACTGCCGACTTGATTCAGCAGATTGATCTGGGCGTAGTTGGTCAGGAATAGGGAATCGTACCGGTCGTCGGGCGAAACCAGGCCGATCACCATGAGAAACGCGCTCGAGACCTTTTTCACCGTCACGCCTTGCCGCTGCACTTCGGGAGGCAGCCGTGGCAGCGCGATGTTCACTTTGTTCTGGGTTTGGACCGTGGCGGTGTCGGGATTCGTGCCGAGTTTAAAGGTAACGTTGATGGTGATGGATCCGTTGTTGGCGCTGCTGGAAAGGAAGTACAGCATCCCGTCCAACCCGGCGAGTTGTTCTTCGATGGGCTGCGCCACGGTCTTTTCGAGATCGATGGAATTGCCGCCCAGGTAGCTGGCGGTGATTTGAACCACAGGCGGAACAACTTCCGGGAAAGCGGCGATCGGAAGGTTCGGAATCGCCACCGCGCCGAGGATGATAATGACGATCGCGATGACGATGGCGAAGACGGGACGGTCGATGAAAAATCGTGCCATGAATCAATTAGGCGCCTGAGCGCGATACGGTTGGGGTGTGACACGAGCGCCTGGCCGCACTTTAAGCTGACCCTCCACGATGATGCGATCGCCGGGCTTCAGCCCTTGCTGGACGATCCAGTTCTCGCCCACTCGCTCGGCCGTGACGATGGGGCGGAGTTCCACTATGTTCCCGGACCCTACCGTCAACACGGTTTGCTCGCTTTGCAGTTGTTGAATCGCGCGTTGCGGTACCAGAATTACGCTGCGGCGCAGCTCAGTCTCAACGCGCACCTTGCCGAACTGGCCGGGCAAAAGCGTGTGCTGGGGGTTTGGGAAGCTGGCCTGTAATTCGAGGGTGCCGGTCTTGGAGTCCACCTGGTTGAGCGTATTTTGGATGCGCCCCTTCTGGGGAAATTCAGTGTTGTCGGCCAGGATCAGCGTCAGCGCGGATTGTAGAAGAGTTGGATTCTTCTTGAACGAAAGATATTGGGACTCGGTGACTTTGAATCGAACCCAAATGGGATCGAGAGGCACGATGGTGGTGAGCGGCTGAGCCGCATTGGCGGTAACCAGTCCACCCACCGGAACCAGCGTGTCGCCAATGAGGCCGCCGATCGGGGCGCGGATGGTGGCGTATTCCAGGTTCAGTTCCGCTGTGCGCAGAGCGCCGCGCTGCGCGTCCATTTTCCCGCCGGTGGAAGAGATTTGCGTCTGGGTGGAGAGCCGGGTCTGGTCTACGTTGGCCTGGCTGGCGCGCACGGTGGCCTCGCCCGCGTGCAAAGCCGCTACAGCAGTGTCCAGTTCCTGCTGCGCGGCGGCGTCTTCTTTTACTAACGGGGTTAAGCGATCATAGTCCTGCTGAGCTTTCAGCAGGTTGGCTTGCGCGGCGGCCAGGTTCGCCTCGGCTTGCAGGAGCGCCACCTGCTTGCGTGCGAATTCAAGATCAGCCTCGCTTTGCGCCAGATTTCCTTTGGCCTGCTCGACCGCGGCCTCATACGGGCGCAGATCCAAAACGTACAGCACATCGCCGGCGTGCACTTCCTGGCCTGGGTGGAAGAGCCACTTATCGATGTAGCCATCCACGCGGCCGCGCACCTCAACCGTGTTGCGGGCGTAGGTCTGCGCGGGGTAGTCGGACATCACGGGCACGTCGGCAGCCTGCGCTTCGGTCACCACGACTATTGGCGGAGGAGGCGCGGCAGGACGCTGGTTTTGGGCCGCGGAATCGCAGCCGGAGGTGACGGCGCAAGCGCCCATCGCCAAAAGCAAAACAAGTTTCAAATGAAGGAACCGATCGAAAACCATGAACAGCCAATTGGCGTTAAGTGACTTAGATGCGACGGGGCACTGCTTCGACCCAACTCTTTTGGAGACGGAACTCCTTCATTCTAGCGGATGCCGTAAGGGAACAACTAGAATCCTGAATCCAGAATTCAGAATTCGCAGCTCTAGCGGCGCGACGTTCTTATGGGTGTGGCGCCCGCTTCGGTGCTTCGGATTGGATGCCCAAGCGATTTTCCAGAATTCGGACCAGGTTCTGCAATTCATCGGCGCGTGCGCGTTCCTTGCTGAGGTCTTCTTTCAAGCGCTGTACCTGCTGTTGGAGCGCGGCTTGATCGGCTGCCGGCTGGGACGGAGCGGGTGGTTTAGCTGCACTTGGACCGGCCGGAAGCAGTTGCGGTGGCTGCGTGGGCGTATCGATCGCCGGCACGATGACCCGCGTGGAGTCGCTAAAGGGATCGCCGTTGGCGGGGTAAACGGTCATCACAATGCCGACGTCGGTCGATTGCGGAACATAAGACATTTTGCCCGCGTGCAGTTGATCGCTGGTGAGCGAAATCTGCGAGGTTTTCCCTCCGTCGTGGATTTCGATTTGACCGCGATAGGAATCGCGGAGGGCACGGGAATTCGCGTCCCACGCCAGTTGCACGGTCTGCGCTTCATTCCAGGCGCGAAGTGCGATGGATGCGCCTGGGGACGGAACCTGCCGTTGATACAGCATGAAGGCCGCGATCCCGAGCGCTAGGACGATCGGTATGGCCCAATACCAGCGCTCGCGCGTGGGGAGTTCTTCTTCAATCTGAAAGCTGGGGGCCTCTGCCGCCGAAGCCTGGAAAACCAGAGGTTTGTAGGCCGGGGCAGGGGAGGCTGGAGGCCGGATGGAGGTAGCTTGGGCGGGCGCAGGCTGGAGGGTGGGAGGGTAGGTAGCAGGGGCCGGGAAGGCCGGACCTTGTACGGCTGGAGGGTCAAGGGCCGGGGCTTCGAAAGCGGGAGGCCGGACGGACGTAGCTTGGGCGGGCGCAGGCTGGATGGTCGGAGGGTAGGCAGCAGGGGCCTGCGAGACCGGACCTTGAACGGCTGGAGCGTGAATGGCCGGAGCTTGGATAGGCGGGGCCTGAATGGCAGGGGTTTGGATGGACGGAGTTTGGATGGGTGGCGGTTGCACGGGCGAAGCTTGGGGGGCCGGTGCCGGGAACTTTTGTGCCGGGGTTTGCCCTGGCTTGGCAGCGGGTGGCGGCGGGGGTACAGGCGCAACCTTTACGGCGGCCGCTACGGGATGCAGCGGCGCCAGTTCGAAACTCTGATAACTGGCCTCCGATTGCACCTTGTCATTGGCTTCGCGCACGAAGAAACCGGCCTGCGCGCGCCCGCTTCCTTGGGGGCAAATCAAGAGCGCCACTTGCCAGGCTTCCGGAAAGAACCCGTTGTAGATTTCCAGATCCGAATCCGACAAGGATGCGCCCCCTTGCGAATGCGACACGAACCAGCCCACCGGGCGGAGATCTTTCAAATCCGGATTCTGTCTGGCCATTTCCAACTGCACGGCCAGATTCATGCGATCGTTGTAGGATAATCGCAGACCCTCGCCTTGCGTGTGTTCGCAGGCCATGGGCCGCCAAGTCAGGATGCGTACCAGGTCTTCGCGCCGCGTTCCGAAAAGAATGCCGCCAACGTCATCGCCTCCGTGGGAAAGTTGTAATAACTCGTCACACGCGAAGGCGCGGATCTCCTCCAGAACTTCTAACGGGTACTCGATCGACCGAGGGAACTGAGGAACGCGCCACGAGACAAATTCGAAATGAGGGCCGAGCTCGCTTACTGGCATGATAGAAGGTTCCTAGACTGTTATTGTTCACCGCAGCCGCGGTGGTATCTTCATCCCCGTCGTCCTGCTCTTCGTGCAGGTGATAATAATACGTGATCCCACCCATGAGCAAGCAGAACAGCAAGATGCCCACGAACCATCGGATGGTGCGGCCGGTCCAGACACGTTGTTGTTCCACCAGGCTGGCGCTAAAGCGCACGCAACACCAGGCCAACCCCAAGATACATCCCAGCTTGGTGTACCAGGGCATAAGATCGAGATGACCTTCTCCCCCAACCTCGCTCCAGAGACTGATAATGGCAATTAATGCGATTAGGAACTCCAAAGAGTAAGCCAACCGCAGCCAGGTTGGAATCAAGAGAGACGGATTCAAGGGAGACGGATTCGCAGGAGACGGATTCAAATTCAACGCTCGCGGCGCCGGAGACTCTGCAGCCAGCACGCTCAACTCCTGCCGGGTCTCCGCCGTTGTCGGCGCTTCCAACCCTTCGGAAACTTCGCTTGGATTCACTTCACTTCCCAACGTATCATGTTCTCTTTCCCGTCACGATCTTTCTTAGCGCTTTTCTTCTTTTCCAAGTACAACCGATGATCGGGCGTTACATCCTGCCCTGGTTTGGCGGCGGACCGGCGGTTTGGACCAGTTGCCTGCTGTTCTTCCAGGCCTGTCTGCTGGCTGGATATGCGTACGCGCATTGGCTGGGATCGCTCGGGAACGTGCGGTTGCAGGCCGGCGTCCACATTGGATTGCTGCTGGCATCGCTGGCGTTCCTGCCGCTGCACCCGAATGCAGCTTTCTGGAAGCCTGTTTCAATCGCCGATCCGTCCGGCCGGATCCTACTTCTGCTAACGGTGACAGTAGGCGGGCCGTACCTGTTGTTGTCCGCAACGGCGCCACTGGTGCAGCGTTGGCTGACGATTGGGAATCCCGAAAAATCGCCCTGGCGATTCTATGCTCTTTCCAATTTTGGATCGTTTCTGGCCTTGCTGAGCTATCCATTCGTCTTTGAGCCGTTACTGCGGCTGCGTACGCAGGGTTCCATTTGGTCCGGGTTCTATCTGGTGTTCGCGTTCCTGTGCGGATTCGCGGCGTGGCGGATGCGGTCTGTCCGATCCAGTTCAGAACTGGCGGGAGCCGAACTCGAGTCCGCGGTGCGGCCCACCTTCTGGAACGTACTGTTCTGGCTAGGGCTGTCGGCCTGCGGATCGACGCTGCTGGTGGCGACTACCAACCAGATTTCGCAAGACATCGCCGTCAGTCCGTTTTTGTGGGTGGTAACACTCGCAATTTACCTGCTCACGTTCGTGCTGGCCTTTGAAAGCGACCGCTTTTACCGGCGAACGACAATCGCTATCGCCGCTGGACTTTTCGCCCCTATTGCCTGTGCCCTTCCATCCGTGTCGATTGGGCTCTCGCTCGGGTCGCAACTTATGGTCTATCTGATCGCACTGTTCGTCACCTGCATGATCTGCCAGGGCGAACTGGCGCGATCCCGTCCGTCGCCTCGCTATCTCACAGCGTTCTATTTGACGATTGCCGCGGGGGGCGCCGTGGGCGGATTTTTCGTCGCCCTGATTGCGCCGCGAATATTCACTGAATTCAGTGAATATCAGATTAGCTTGGCGGCCGCCTGCCTGCTGGGCTTTGTGGGATGGATGCGGACAGGAGCCTTGGCGCAGTGGACGAACCGCAATCTTGCGGTGCGCCTGCCTCTGATGGCGCTGTTGATCGGAGGCTTCACCGCGCTGGTCGCTACAGTGACGACCGGCAAGCTAGGAGCGGTGGCGAGCGCCAGGAACTTCTACGGCATCCTGCGCGTGATGGCGCGCGAAGATTCTAACGGACCTTATCGCGAACTGCAGCACGGCCGCATCCAGCACGGGTTCGAATACCTGCAAGCCGAGCGACGGGATTGGCCAACTTCGTATTATGGGCCGCATAGCGGCATCGCGATGGCACCGAATGCGCTCGATCGGCCGCATCGGCGGATCGCCGTGGTCGGCTTGGGCACCGGTACGCTGGCTGCGTGGGGACGCACGGGCGACCTGTTTCGCTTTTATGAGATCAATCCCGATGTAGAGCAGATCGCGCGGACCTGGTTTTCCTTCCTGAGCGACTCAAAGGCGGAAACCCAAGTAATATTAGGCGACGCGCGTGTGCAACTCGAAAGGGAATTGGCGTCGGGACGCTCCCAGGATTTTGACCTGATCGCGGTGGATGCGTTTTCCAGCGATTCGATACCCATGCATCTGCTGACGGCCGAGTGTGCGGACATCTACCGGCGGCGGCTGGCGCCAGGCGGCGTCCTGGCCCTGCATATATCGAACCGGGCGCTCGATCTCGATCCAGTGGCGCGGGGGATGGCGAGGTATCTGGGATGGAGGGCGGTACAAATCAACTCAACAGATGATTCTGCTACCGGCGAGAGCGCGGCGCGCTGGGTGCTGATGTCGTCGAACCAGGGCTTTCTTGAACGCCGCCAGAGTTCAGGTTGGAGCGGCAGCCCGCCGATCCTCTGGACCGACGACTTCGCCAGTTTGTGGCACGTGCTGAAATTCTAATGAGGTGTTGGCACGAGTGCCAACACGGCACGCAGGAGTGCGTGCGCCACAAAAGTTACTGAAGCAGGGGGCCCAGAGCGGGCAGCGGCACCGCACTTTCCTTCAATGCCGCGTCGTGGAATTGTTCAAGCTGGAAGGCGGCGCCTTTGCGCTTCTTGTAATCCTCACGCGTGTCCAGCCAGCCGCGCCAGCCGATGAAATACATCGGTAGCTGGCAGGACGACAATTGCGCGCGCTGGATTTTACCGGTGGCCTCCTCTTTTTCCTGGAAGGTGTCGTTGATCATCAAATCCAGCGCCTGCTGCTCGGTCATGCCCATGGTTTGCAGCCGGATGTCGAGAATCGCATTCGCTATCGAGCGCAGAAGTTGTTTCATCATGGTCAGCCGCAGTTCCGGGCTGTTGTTCTCGAAGCCTTCGTCCGACATCATCTGCTGCGTGTACAGCGCCCAGCCTTCGACATAGGGTCCATTGCCGAAAATGTTGCGGAGCACGCGCCGCGATTTAGGTTCCACGGCGTTAGCGAACTCAAACTGCACATAGTGGCCGGGCATGGCCTCGTGAATCGTGATCTGCATCAGGCCGTAGCGATTGTATTCGCGTAGCTTCGATTCAACGCGCGCTTTGGGCATGTTGGGGGGAATCGGCGTCACCCAATAGAACGCGCCCAGCTGCGGTTCGAGCGCAGGCGCCGCATTGAAACCTGCCACCGAATAGACGCCGCGCATGAACTCGGGCGTGGGAATCACTTGCAAATTGTTCCCGGCGCCGAGCGTCACCAGGTGTTTCTCGCGGACGAAGTTGGTGGCTTCTTCCAGGTCCTTCTTGGCCTCATCCATGTAATGGTCGGGAGTGGTGTGCTGCTGAGCGATCTTGTCCAGCGCGGCGCGGACGGATAGGGGCGCGGCGAGCTTAGCCATTTGGTCGCGCACATCTTTCAATGTAGCTTCGGCTTCTGAAAGCACTTGCTCGGGCTTCTTTCCAGAAACCAGCGTGTAGGCGAACTTGGGGTAGTACTTTTCTTTTCCGAGCCGCCAGTCGCTGGTCTTTTTCGAAAAATCGCCGGCCAGGAACTTGGTGAACCCGTGCAGAGCGTCCAAAGCCGGTCCAGCCGCGCGGTCGTAGTCGGCCTTCAAAGCATCCGGCACCTTAGCGCGCAGGGTTTTGTCGATCAGATCCAGGTTGCCTTGGTTTTCTTCGCGCGCTACGCGATTCCAGACTTCCGGCGAATCCATCAGATTGGCCTGGCCCTGCTCGATCAGCGACGGAATTTTTGTGAGGCGCTGGATGATCTGGCGATAGCGGGCCTCAAGCGGCGCGTATTCGAGCACAAAGGGATTAAATAACGCGTTGCCGACCAATTCCACATAGACGGTGGGATTGTGCCGGTAGCTTTGAATCTTGTCGAGCTCCAGTAGCGACAGGTTGATTCCGTTGTCGATGATCTGGTAATCGGCCCGGTCTTCGGCTGAGAGCGAGTCCTCGCGGATGGCAGCCAATCGATTGTGGAAATCCGAATAGAACTTGTGCTGCTGGTCGATGCCCGCCGCACTGAAGTCATCGATCTGTTCATCAAGATTTGAGCCGTTGTGCTGGTGATAACCGGCGGCGGTCGCCGACACCGGCGAGAGCGCCAGAGATCCATAGACGAAGTCGTCGGTGAGGCTCGAAAGATCCGGTTTGGCCGGCGCCGCTGTTTGCTGCTTGCAACCGGTCAGACAAAGAGCTGATACCACCGCCAAGACGGATCCTACTCTAAGCAATTGCCGCATGTACTTTCTCCAGGTCCTCCGCTTCCCCAAATTTGGAACTTTCCAAAGCACTTCCGATGTTGCGCAGCAGCCCCGTGAGTACTCCGCCGGCACCGACTTCGATGAAGCGCGTGACTCCGAGTGATGAAAGCTTCTGGATCACTTCGGTCCAGCGGACCGGGTTGGGCACCTGCTCATACAAACCCTCGCGAGCCTCGGCCCCAGTGTGAATGACTTGTGCTTGCCAGCCATTCACCAGCGGAACCGTTAAATCGCGAAATTCAGTGGCGTCCAGATCCGTCTTGAGGCGCTGCTGTGCGGGCTCCATCAGGGAGCAATGAAACGGCGCGCTCACCGGGAGCAGCAGCGCGCGTCTGGCTCCAGCGGCTTTGGCCAGTTCCACCGCTCGGCCGACCGCGCCGGTGTGCCCGGCGATTACGACCTGGTCCGGGGAATTAAAGCCGGCGGCTGCAACCACCTCACCCTGCGACGCCTCGGTTTGACAAGCCAGGGCCAGTATGGACTCGAGGTTCCCGGCGGGAAGCTTCAACAATGCAGCCATGGCGCCCACCCCTACAGGGACCGCCTCCTGCATATATTGGCCGCGCTTGCGGACCAGGCGCACCGCGTCGGCAAAAGCCAGCGACTTCGCGCACACCAGGGCGCTGAATTCGCCCACGCTGTGCCCGGCGACAAAATCGGGGTGGACGTTCTGCTCGTCCAACACTTGGCAGGCCGCCACGGAAACCGTAAGCAGGGCCGGCTGCATGTTCTCGGTGAGCTGAAGAGTTTCGGCGGGCCCTTCAAAGCAAAGCCGGGTGAGTGGGAATCCTAGAGCTTCATCCGCCTGGTCAAAAATCGCGCGGGCGGCTGCAAATTTTTCCGCAAGGCTCTTTCCCATTCCGACGTATTGCGAGCCTTGCCCAGGGAAAATGAACGCTGTCTTCATAAGAACGAACGTTTTCAGTGTCACACAATTTTTCGATCCTTTGGCCCATGAGTTGCGTCTTAAGCAGTGAGGAAGGAGGAGGCATGAATATTCAGACTCGCTCTCAGGCGCAGCCTCCGGTACCGCAATACGAGGCCAAGGCGTTTGTCTACTGTCCCATCTGCACGCACACCGTGGAGGGAATCGTGGTCGCCACGGGAAAGACCGCTAAAGTGAAACCCGGTCAAAAGTGCTCCCGGTGCTCGGCTGCTCTCGATCCGGCTTACATCATGCGGCTGGACCGCGCCGCCTAACAATTAAGCGACATGGTATTGTAGTCTTTAGTAAATGAAACGAAAACCAGCCGCGCCCGCAGAGCCCGTGGCCCCAGATCCGGTGTCCCCGAGTCTGGTCATTGACCCGAAGCTGTTGGATCAGGCCAAACTTTCGGTGGCGCCAGATCAGACCAAGCGGGTTGAGAAGTGTACTGTATGTGGTGCGGCTTGCGCCCCCAATTCCACCGAAGGCTTGTGCTGGGTATGCCGCCGGCTGAAGATCAGCGCCTGGCGCGATTCCGATCCTCAAACCGTTCAGGAGTAGCGAGCGCCCGTTCGTAGACGAAAGCCCCCGCAGCTACGTCTTCCACACAAATTCCAAGCGACTTGAAGATTGTGATTTGGGACGGGTTGAAGTGACGCTTTACGTTTTTCAGCTCGACTACGTTCGCCCAGCTATCAGGGATAATGAGATCGCCCGCTTCCAACTTTGCTTGCTCGAGTGAGTCGACTACGACCAAGCCGGCGCGGCGAACCAATTCCCCCGGCAGTTCCCTGCGTTTCGCGACGTTTGAGCCCATGGCATTGATCAATGTCCCAGGCGCAATCCAGCTGTCGTCCAAAACCGGTTCCTGCGCATTGGTGGCGGTGACTGCGATTTGAGCGCCTTCGACCGCTTCCTGGGCGGTCCCAACTGCCTGGGCTGCGCATTCCTGCGCAAACTTCCGCCGCTTCTCCTCGTTCCGGCCCCAGACCCGCACGGTCTTGATCGGCCTTACCGCGCGAATCGCGTCTATTTGGGTTCGGGCCTGGAAGCCTGTGCCGATTACGCCAAGCGTGTCGGCCTCCGGATTCGCCAAGAGATCGGTTGCGTACCCGCTGGCTGCGCCGGTGCGAATCTGTCCCAGATTATTTGCTTCCATCCAGGCCAGTGGCTGCGCCGTCTGGGCGTCATAGAGAACAAAGTAAAAGTGGGCGCCGAAGCGAGGATGTGTGGAGTAGAACTTGGTCCCAAAGTAGTTCAGGTAAGAACCGGCCATGCTGTGGAGCGTGGCGCCGGTGTCCAAAATCAGACGCCGTCGAGGCTGGTTGATGGCCTCACCGCGGGCCAGCGCTTCGAAAGCGTTGCGCATCAGGCCAATGGCGTCGCGCAGCGGCAGTAGTTCACGAACGTCCTCTTCAGTGAGGTAGAGCATTCTCTTAGAATCGCGCAAAATGTGGCGCACGCACTTGACTCGTGCGTGCTGAGATAGTGGTCCCGGCGACATGAAAGTGGAATGGCTAATCCATACCCTGGTACGCGCGGCTTCAGCCGCGTTTTTGCCAAATCGGGCGGGGAAGGCGTCGCGTGAGAAGTTTCTGTGGTTGAACATTCCTCGCGCCCGGGCTCGGCGTATTTCGTGACCTGGCGGCTGGATGGTTCTCTTCCGGTCACCAGGTGACCGACTTTTGGACTAGTGACCGACCCAAATTCGTCGAATTGGACCAACTCCTCGACGCGGTGTCGACCGGACCGAGATGGTTGGAGCGGCGCGACGTGGCCGGTGTGGTCGCCCATGCCCTCTGGAAAGGAGTGGGGGAGTCCAGGTATGAATTGGGCGCCTGGGTGCTGATGGGCAATCACGTACACATCGGCTCGCCCCCTGGGCGATCAGGATCTCGCTTCTACGGTCAGGAGCATTAAGGGCAGCAGGGCGAAGATTACTTTGACAGTAGAATTCGCGACAGGGACCACGAGGGACCCGTCACCCGGTACATTGAAAACAATCCATTGAAAGCCGGACTGTGCGGCAACGTGCAAGACTGGCCCTGGTTGGGCGCAGGGAAAAACGCGGCTTTGAAGCCGCGTGTACCCAACGCGCGGCCCCAGCGTACTTCTTACGCTCGGCGGCCACTTCCCCTGTTACGATATTCTCTAAACGGTAGTGCATTCCGGAAGGAGTTCGTCATGGTCACAATCATCGTCAACGGAGTCCGGCGTGAGGTCCAGTCGCCCACCGATACTCCGCTGCTCTATGTCCTGCGAAACGATCTCGAGTTGTCCGGACCGCAGTTCGGCTGCGGACTGGCGCAGTGCGGGGCCTGTTCGGTTCTGCTCGACGGCAAGGAAATCCGTTCCTGCATAACGCCTCTCTCGGCTGCGGCCGGCAAGGAAGTCACCACGCTCGAAGGGCTTCCCGCAAGATGGGCGCAGCAAAAGGGCCTGTCAAAGGCCGACGCTGAGAAGACGCTTCATCCCGTTCAACAAGCCTGGATCGAGGAGCAGACGCCTTTGTGCGGCTTCTGCCAGAACGGCATGATGATCAAGGCGACCGAGTTGCTGGAGCGCGTCGCAACGCCGACCGTCGCGGAAATCAAAGAGGCGTTCACGACGTCGGGCCCTTCGGCGCATCTCTGCCGCTGCGGAAGCTACACCGCCATCATCGAAGCGGTGCAGCGCGCTGCCACGGTCATGGCGAAGGCGAGGTAAAGCGATGGCCATCCCAAACGAAAACTCGATCAATGTTTTTGGCGCCACTCTGACGCGCCGTCAGTTGGTAAAAGCGGGCGGCGCGCTGTTCGTCGGCTTCGGCAGTCGCGGGCGCCGCATGTCCCGAAGAAATCCGCCAAAGCCGCCAGTTCCAGGAACACGCTCGACGCCACGCTTCCCGGTTCGTGGATTGAGATTCATCCCGACAACACCATTCTGATTCGCACCGGCAAGAGCGATTTCGGCCAGAGCACGACGTTCACCGCGTACCGGCAGATCGTGGCCGAAGAGCTGAACGCGCCGTTCGAGGCCATCACCACCGTGGTGATGGGCGACACCGATCGCACGCCGGACGGCAGCGGCGCCTTCGATTTTCTCGGCCGCGGAACGCCGAACATCCGCAAAGCGGCGGCCTACACCTATCAGGCCCTGCTGGATCTGGCGTCGCAACGGCTCGGCGTTCCGAAGAGCGAGCTTTCCGTGAAGGACGGCATCGTTTCGGGCGGCGGCAAGAGCATGTCGTACGGCGATCTGGTGAAGGGCCAGCAGTTGAAGCTCACCATCCCGGTGAGCGGCAGCCTGACCAGCATCATGGGATTGACGGTGACGGGCAATCCGCCCATGAAGCCGGTCAGCGAATACACGATCATCGGCAAGTCCTTTCGGAACAGCCGTCATCGCGTCCAAGGTCACGGCGCGCGAGAAATGGGCCACCGATGTGCGCCTGCCCGGCATGCTGCACGCGCGCATGGTGCATCCGAAGACGCTTGGCTCGACGCTGGTGTCCGCCGGTGAATTGGACAAGACCCGCTTTCCCAACGCGCAGGTCGTCGTGAAAGGCAACCTGGTGGGAGTGGTTGCGCCCACGGAATGGGAAGCCATCCGCGCCGCGCAGCAGGTGGCCGCCGCCACGAAATGGACGGACTGGAAAGGGCTGCCTGGCAACGCCAATCTGTTCACAGCATCTGCAGACAAGCGCCGACTGGAAAACCACGCCTGTCACCAAGAGCGACAAGACCAGAGGCGATGTCGCGCCGCGCTATGGCGGGAGCCGCGAAGAAACTCTCCGCCACCTACGAGTTTCCGTTCATGAAGCACGCGCCCATCGGACCGACCATGGCGGTGGCCGATGCGCGTCCAGACGGGACCGTGCACATCTACACGCACAACCAGAATCCGCAGGCGCTGCGCGGCGAAATCGCGCAGATGCTCGGCGTCGGCATCGACCAGGTCGTGGTGCGCACGTTCGCCGGCCCCGGCCACTACGGGCGATCGAACGGCGGGAATGCCGGCGCGGAAGACGAAGCGGTCATCCTGTCGAAGGCCGTGGGCCAGCCCGTGCGCGTGCAGTGGATGCGGCCCGACGACTTCCAGTGGTCCACGCAATCGCCGGCTGCGTTTGCCGACGTCGAAATCGGACTGGACGCGAAAGGCAAGATGGTCGCCTATCAGGTCGACCACTACATGCCCGCGATGCAGGACGACCGGCCCGTTGGCGCGGTGCTCGCGGGTCTGCCGACCATGGCGGCTCCGAGCGAGAAAGGTGAGTTCATCAGGCTCGACGGTCAAATGATCTTTCCGATCCCTGGATCTACGACGGCGTGGCTGTTCTGATGGAACGCGGCCACGGCACGTTTCAGGTCGGCCAGAAAGCATCGCCGCTCGCCATCGGACTGCGCGATCACAGCATGCGAACGCCGGGGCAGTTCCAGCAGAATTTCCCACGCGAGCTGGCGATCAGCGAGGCAGCGGCGCTGGCCGGCGCGGACGCCATCCAGTTCCGGATCGACCATGCCACCGAAGAGCGCGTGATCGGCGTGCTCAAGGCGGTCCGCGATGCGTCGGGATGGGAGACGCGTTCCTCGCCCGTTGCCAAACCTGTTTCGACCGGCGACCAGGCTGTGCGCGGCCGGGGCGTCTCGGTGATGTTCCGCTCGGGGACTTATTGGGCGTGCGTGTGCCAGATCGCCGTTACTCCCAGCACGGGCGCGATTCAAGTCGAGAAGTACACCATCGCGGTGGACCCCGGCATCGTCGTCAATCCGATGCAGTTGAAGCGGCAGGTGGAAGGCGGCGCGGTGATGGGAATCAGCCACGCGCTGCTGGAGGAGGCGAAGTTCGACGAGAGCGGGATCACGGCGCGCGACTGGCGGACTTACCCGATCCTAAAGATGGCCGATATTCCTGAAATCAAAGTCGTGCTCCTCAACCGGCCGGAGGTTGGCGCCTATGGCGGCGGATCGGAGGCGGCGAATGCTCTGGCTGCGCCCGCGATTGCCGCGGCGCTCTTTGACGCAACAGGAAAGATTGCCCGGCGTCTTCCTCTGAAGCCAGAATACTTGCAGATGCTTCTGAAGGCTTGAGCAAGAATCGCACGATCTCTTCCACATTTTCAGATGCGGATGCGCGATACTATTTCAGGAGGTACGCCATGTCAGCGAACACGCCTCAGTCGAACCAGCTCTTTCAGTACGAAGACGGACAGATCGAGCTGACTGACAACCGGGGAATTCCTGTTCTCACTTCGGTGCCCCCGCGCAAGCGCCCGACGCCCACCATCGACCAGCGTCGCGATGACAAGCAAGAGGCAGCCATAGCTGGATAGGCAGGCAGCTACCGCCCTACGAGCATCCGCCGCCGTGCCGCCTTACCGTGACTCTTGCCCTAGTGGCGCGTTCCCACGAGTGTGAACGCGCCACGCAGAGAGTGCGTGGGCCACAATTGCATCCTGGTAACGATTTCTCTGCGACAGGCCACCAGTTCCTTAAAAGTGATGGGTGAACAGGGCGATCAGAAGAATGATGGGAATCGGTATGCCGATGAGATAGAGCAAAATGGATCGCATATATGGTCTCCTAAACAACCTTCACGTGATCGCGCTGCCTTCCGCCGATGGTCGCAGCATAGCTCGCGCAAAAAGCCCCTATTAAAAGGGCCAGGAATATCCACAACAGGACATGCGACGTGGCTTTGCGGGCATTGTCGGCGGCCTGCCGGGCCTCCGCAATAGCGTCGGATACTCGCCTTTGAGCCTCACTTGGGTTGAGTCCGGTCCTGGCCGCTACTAATTGGGCGAGATATGCGGTATCCGCCGAAGATGCATCGCCTTGAAGGACCGCGTGGGCGAAAATTTGTGCGGCTTCGGCGCGGACCGCAAAGTCGTTGTCCGCAGGGGCAGCATGGTCGGATCGGAACAATCGATCGACGAAGTACGCGTTGCTATCCGAGGCGCCGCTTTGCGCTGCTTCCCCGGCCGGCATGGCGGGTTCGCCGGAATTGGTAACGCCGCCCACCATCGACGCGGCGGCGGCTGCCAGAAATGCAACCGTGATCACGACCGCCACGGCCCACGCCAGAAACCCGTTAGCGGTGTCTCTGAAATGAACCTCATCGTTGTGAATAGAGTGCCATTTGGTGCGCAACCGGCCTGCCAGATAGCCGCCCATGGAAGACGCCACAATCTCGGTGACAATCAGCCAGATGATTGCCATGGCTCCCACTGTTGCGGCCGATGCACCCACGTTCGACCACGGCGAGACCGTTGACAACCCGAAGCCGGCGCCCAGCGCAAGCATGATTAGCGATATGGCCGCCGCCGCGAACGCTCCGCCAATCACCGCGCCCCAGGATACGCCTGAGGAATTCACGTCACCCTGACGTTCGAAAAATATCGGATCTGAATGTTCCACGGAAGCTGCGTGCATGTTGAAGTTCCTTTGTTTTTCTAATTTCTAGACCAACCGTTGGATGACATTTCAGGCATATTTGTTTCCTGCCACGGCAAGCTGGAAAAACTATTTGCCCAACACCTTATCCGCCTTGGCGTCAATCTTCTTTTTATCAGCTGCGCTCAGTTTGCCTTGATGTTCCATCTGGGAGGCTCGCGCCTTCGCATTTCGGGCATGGCTGGCATCCGGCATTGGGTATTTGCGCTGCTCCGGGAGTCCGAATTCTTTAGCAGGCTCCTTTTTCTTCTTCGCTGTGGTAAGTTTTGCCATTGTTTGTCCCTTTCTCCGTCTATGCAGCACGCGAAGTTCCTTTTAGACATACTGTCAAAACGGCACCGATGATGCGAGCCAAAGGCTGGGAATAATCGGGTGGAACGAAATACTTGAGAACTCGGAGTGTCCAACCATAGGAAGGAGAAATTGGTATGGACAACGAACGAGCCATCCACCTTCACTGTGTCCGCAAAGATGGAAGACGCGAAACAACCACGTTAGCTCGCCACACCCTGCCTTCAGCCCGTGAGGTAGCGAGGCGGGTACTCGAAGAGGGCGGTAGGTTTTACGCACAAGTCGATATCTGCACCGAGGACGGACACATCGAAACGATTGATAAAAATACTGCCGTTGTGGCTCCGGTGGGGACCCCAGAAGTGCTCCTCGTCGAGGATAACGCCGGAGACGCGCTTCTCATCGGCCAGGCGCTCGAAGAATGTCAGATACCGGTTCATCTCCATATCGCACGGGACGGTGAGCAGGCGCTGCAAATACTTGCTGAATCCGACTTCGAACCGGACCTTATCATTCTTGACTTGAACATCCCGAGAGTCTCGGGCCACACGGTGCTCTCGTTGTACCATCCGAAGAAAACGCCAGTCGTTGTATTCACGGCATCTGAAAATAAGGCGGACGTTGATCGCGCGTTTTCGCTAGTGGCGAATGAGTTCGTTCACAAACCGATGGACCTGGATGATTATGAAAGCACCGTGTGTGGCATGGTCCAGAAATGGGCTCCGCCGAAGGCAAGCGGATTAACCCCGCGCACCGTCGTCCAGTAAGGGTCGAAGAACTTCGTGGCATCTATTGGCCGAGTCCGAGCATCTCTTGGTTATGGTTTCAGCGGAAAACGGCACGCCAGCTCTGCATGTGTTGTATGGACAACTGCTCAGACGAGGCGTTCAATATTTACTACCCTCTACTCACCTCGATATTCTCGGACAGGTTCAGGAATCGACATCGGAAATCACCTTCCAGCGTGCGACCGAAGACGGCCTGAGCTTCGCTTGGCTTGGAGACCGGTACAAACTCGTCAATGGAAGACGCTTCAGCGATCACGAGCAGAAGATGGTTTGGAGCATCGTCCGGTTTCTCTCTGCGCGGTATAACCTTCTGTTCGACAGTGAATCCGCCACCCGAAGTTCCACGATTTTCTCTGGCTTACCCGAAGATCGTTACGTTTCCGCGTTTCTCGACGGAAGCGTCTTTGAAGATCCGATGAGCATGGCTACTCGTCCGGATCGAATTTCAGAAGCGATCGATGTCTTGCGAATCAGCGCCCTCAGCTCTTATGAAGACAAACGTATCTCGACTGGCGCCTTGTTGTTCGGATCTTTTCCGGATGCCTGTCACTCGCTGCCTCCCGAGCCGGCGGGCGCGCTTCCTTATTCCAGCGACCTCACCTCAATTCGGAGCTTTCACCGCATCTGCGACGGACTTCGCACCATCGCGCTGGTCGACAGGCGTGGATTTATGGTCGAGCTTGTGGATGTGCAGGAGTGGGCGCGGCCCTTCAGCCAAATCGAGCTTCCGGTTCCGAGTGCGCGGCGCTACCGGATGCACTGCCAATCGACGCTTTGCGGGCGGCACCTATGCCTGGTGCTCACACCGAACGGCGAGATCAAGATATTCGGCGAAGGCGTTCAATTGTTTAGCTGGCTCTGCGCAGGAATTCGTGGGAGGTGCCGGAATTGCTGAACTTGGGCTAAACTCGCAGTTTGCCGACGGATAACGAGTTCACCAGGATCTTGGCTTGGCCGGGATACCAGGTCTATCAACATGAGATTGACGAAAAAGCGAAGACGCTGAAACTGTGGATACGGCGCAAACGAGGAAATCGAAAGATCGAGTGCTCCGGTTGCGGGCGTAAGTTCGGAGAACTGTACGACACCAGCGAGCGGGCGGTACGGGATCTTCCCTGGAGCGCGTTTACGGCGACGGTGTTCATCGAGATTTACCGGGTGAAGTGCCCGGACTGCGGTGTGAAGCGGGAGAAGGTGCCGTTGTTGCCGAGCAAGGCGCCGTTTTCTAAGAGGTTTGAGGACGCCGTGGGACTGGCGTGTGAGATGGCTTCAGCCAGACAGGTGGCACGCCAGTTCGGGTTGCCCGCCAGCACCGTGAGGGCGATTGATCTGAGGTACTTGGAGCGCTGGAATGCAGCGCGACGCAAACCAGCGTTGCGGCAGATGGGGGTGGATGAAATCTATCTGGGGAAGAAACAAAAGTTCCTCAGCGTGGTGTGCAACCTGGAGACGGGCGAACCCTTGTGGTTCGGGCAAGAGCGGAAGAAGGAGACCTTGGATGGATTCTTTCAAACCGAGCTCAGCGCCAGGCAACGGCGTGGGATTCAGGCGGCCTGCTTGGATATGTGGAAGCCCTATCGGTTGAGCATCGAGCAATGGGCCCCTCACTGCCAGATCATCTATGACAAGTTCCACATCATGCAGCACGCCAACCAAGCGGTAGATGAAGTGCGGAGGGCGGAGTTCTTCCGCAAGGGTGGACGGATGAGGAACGTGGTGAAGGGCAAGCGTTGGCTATTGCTGAGCCGATGGGTCAACCTGGAGACCGGCAAAAAGCAGCAGTTGAATCAGCTGTTCGCGCTCAACCGGCGGGTCCTGAAGGCGTATCTGTTAAAGGAAAGCTTGGACCGACTCTGGACCTATCGCTACGAAGGCGCCATGATGCGGTATCTGCACAACTGGATGGATCAGCTGCGATGGCAAAGGTTGAAACCGTTTGAAAAGCTGGCCCAGATGTTGGTGGATCACCTGGAAGGGATTCTGAACTACTGCCGAACCAAAGTGCCGATGGGAGTCGTGGAATCGGTGAATGGGAACATCAAATCACTGTTACGGCGCGGTCGGGGCTATAAGAATCTGCGTTACCTCCTGCTGAAAGCGCAACGGATAGCGGCCACCAAGACCGAATTCGTCGTCTTCAGGAAAGCAGCCTAAAATGCGGGCTTCCACAGATTCCTGCGCAGAGCCGTTTAGCTTTCTGGACGGGCGCTGGCATCTGACGGACGCAGTTTCGAAGTATGCGGCCTGGGAGTCCGCGATTGGACATAAGGATCTATCATCGCGACTGTTCTCTGCCGCTATCAATCTCGCCGAACATCGCCGCGGTGGCATGTTCGTGGTTCTGGAAGACCAACAGAATGTCCGTCAGCTGGTGAGTGGTCTGGATTTGTTGGAAAGTGACCGGCCCGAGAGAACCGGGGCTAAGAACCAACTCCACTATCTGCTACGAAGGCAGCTGGTCACCAAGCTTTCACCGATGGTACTCGAAAGCATCGCCCAGATCGATGGCAGTGTCGTGCTTGATCACGATTCGAATCTGCTCGCGTTCGGAGCGATCCTGCGTCAGCGCTTTCCAATGGATCAGGGTGAAGATGTCGGGGAAGGTGGCCGTACTGCGGCAGCGATCAGTGCATCACAATTCGGCGCCGTGTTGATGGTGAGCGAAGGCGGCCAACTCTCGTTTTATCAGAAGGGTCATTGCACCTGGACTTTGTGATCTTTGCCACAACACGTGAGTGAGATTTAATTCCTGAACGCCGGCATGTCCCGCGCCCGCGTGCCGCTCTGTTCGCACTTGCGCGGACCTGTTTCCACATGGACCCTGCCACCCGACGGCGCCCCCATGTCTCGATTCCTGTTGGGTGACTTCTGCCACTCGTCGGGCTGTGTGGTACGCTCGTCGGCAATGGATGAGGGAATGAAATGTCGGTGCTATCGGGCTATGACGCGCCCTTGGAGCCGCTCCCGGCTCATGTGCAGGATCGGGTGTGGTGGTTTGTCCGGCATCAAATTAAGGAGCACGAGGCCCGGATCGCCACGAAGGTCGCCGAATTCGAAATTCTGTCAGGTCGGAACCGCGGTTTCTTAAGCCCAGTTTTGCTTGGGGCGCTTGCGGGGCTTTCGAAGACCGTGCCTAGTGGGTTACTCTTTTTCGACCAACAGATTATTAGTGACCGAGAAGATGCCGGGTACAGCATTGGCTCGGATATTGATCAGGCTTTTGTCCATTTGGTTGGCCACTACTCCCTCCAATGTCAGACGACCATTCCTGACAATGATGTGGATCGAGGGTACAGCGCGAAACCCATATCGATCGGACAAAGCCGGGTCTCCATAAATCGCCCGATACACCGCGCGACGAATATGATCGTCCATTGGGGATAACGGCAGAACTTCGATGTTGTTGACGACTTGGTTTACACCCTCCACACGTTTCACCGTCCTCTCGGCATCGGATTTCAGTACAGGCTGGGTCACCGCCCCTAACAAGGTCACAGTGCCGCCGTCGACGCGGAAGGCAAGGTCATCAAAAACGCCATAGTAAGGAAGTGTCACTAGCGCATGGCGGACCTCCTTGATGATTTTGTTTTCATCTGCCGTGCCGGGAACAAAGGCGTCGTTGTGATTTTTGTCACGGTCTGCCGCCAGTGCCGGAAATACGAGAACCGCGGTAACTACTACAACACGCAGATCGATCATACAACCTCCTTTCGCTCGTACCTCTACTCAAAAGACGCATCATATAGACCCGATTGTACTAACTAATTTACGGCCCGGAGCCAGACTCCTGAGGCCAGACTCTCGGAAACTAACCTCACGCCAGACCGTCTCTTGGGATGTGAAGCAAAAGAAAGCAAGCTGTAGCAGACCGGGTGCGCGGGGCCTGACAACCTTGGTAGTTCACGCCCGAGGCTTCGGGGCGCACGGCTACTTCGAAGATTGCGAGCCGCTTTCGGACATCACTGCGGCCGATTGTTCCAACGCGCGGGCGAGAAAACTGCCGCCTTCGCGCGATTCTCCACAGTCGCCGGCAACAAAGGCTCGGCGGATCTGGCCGTAAAGCTGTACGCTCAGCAACGCGTTGTTCTAATTTACACAGCGCCATGGTATTCCTTACTCGGCCAGAGCACCCGCTCGGCCTACAGGGCCGTTTATGCTCGCTAACTTCCCCGTCACCCGAGTGAAGATGTAGATCCGGGTTCGTCGGCAACCCACCATAATCCCAGGGTGGCGGAAACGGAAATCACTTCAGGTGCTTAAGAGACTGCTCGTTTTCCAAACAGATTTCGTCGATCAACTCTGTGTCGACAACGATGCGCTGCTCTAATTTGACAGTCCACGGCTTGGTATAAGCCTTCGGATCATCGACAGTGACCTGGATTTCGAGGTGTCCGAAGTCGGGACGCCGGATCTGCTCCCGCACTTTGGCTGCCTCCGTCAGCACACTTCCATTCCAATCGATCCACGTATCGTCGCGCACTCCGATCGTGTCGATCACCAGGCTATCGCCAGACCATTTCCCCGACGAGTATCCTTGCAAGGTGGGATTCGGATCTTTAGGCAGCGGCCGCGCGTCCGTGAATACCTGGCGGTATCCGGCGTTCAGTTCATTGAGCATCACCAAAAGACTCGGCGTGTGGACGAACTTCAGCAAATGCGGCATGCCGTAGGCGCGAACAAAGTTATCCGGCAAGCAGCGGATATGGGGGTCGTCTTTGGCCAGGTTGTCGGTGCGCTCCTTGACAATCGGTACCAGCCAAGGTCGATAAGGCAACCCTCCTGGAAGATCGATACCGATATTCGCCATTTGGCGCGAGCCAACGATTGCAGTGGGGTCGCCAGGACTCTGCGCGACATGGGGATCCTTCGGGCCTGCCAGATCCTTGGGACTCGACAATCCGCGCGCTCGGCGATCAAAGGGCTCTCCCGTGGTCCAGATTCCGGAAAAGTCGGGCTGGCCATCCGCCATCCGGGGCGTAGGGGCCGACATGTCCACCTTGCCATCGGCCTTCCGTGGTACTCCCGCTGTCGGATACTTCAGCCATTGAGCGGCCAAATGAGTTGATGCAAAGGGCGCACCTAGAATGACGAGAGCGGCGGCCACCAGCCATTCGTAGCGTCGACGCATTCGAAGTTGCGGGCGGCGTCGAGCAAGACATGGCATTGGGATAGGATACATCAATCTGGACTAAAGTACGTCGGGCTCGGGGCGCGATAAAAAAGCGACACTAAGGCCTTTTCCCACCGGAATGATGGTTTGCAAGACGTGCTCAATTTCCGCAACCCGAGCCAGGTAGGCTGCGATCTGGTCGGGATGAGAAATCGCATTATCAGCTAACAACAACGCGGGCCGCGATAGCTTGGGCAACAACACTTCCAGCTGTTTCGGAGCGCTGACACGGTCCGCATCAAAGAACACACAGTCGAAGGGTCCGGCGAGATGGGAGGCAATCTCGGTCCCATCACCAAGCTGCAGATCTACGTAGCCGAGCAGGTTCGCAGCGATCAGATTCTCGCGTGCCATCGCGTGTTTCCGAGGATCTCTATCGATACTGGTGATGCGCCCGCCCTGGGGGCCAATGGTTGCCGCCAGCCAAGTGGTGCTGTACCCGTTCGAGGTTCCTATTTCCAGCAGATTCCGAACGCGAGCGATCTGCAACAAGATGGCAATGACTTCTGCCGTAGCAGGCTCAAGGTTTAGAAGTTTACGCGAATGGTCGGTTTCAGTCGCATCATGTGTCAGCCCTTCTGCTTCGAGCCGCCGGAGTAATCTTTGTACGTTGGCGTCCATGCGAACCTTTAGAGATCATACCCTGCGACGCGGTCGGGTCTCATGACGACATGGACGGCGCACGATCTGGCGCACATCCTGCAAGTGAACCGCTTGGTGGCAAACGTTTCAGGCAGGAAGTGGGTCCGTGGGCGGAGTATCTGTCAGTAATGAAATGATCCATTGGGTGATTGATCGAGCAGGCTCCTTTCAGAAACCTGCACGGAATCCGCCGCAGCCAGTCTCCTGTCACAGAAGTGCATAATCAATCTGGCGCGAGTCGTCTAAGATTTGTGGAGATCCTAGATGCGTATCGGGCGGCCCAAGCAACCATTGACAGTCGCTGAAGAAGAGCGGGAGAGGCTTCAATCGCTAGCCCGCCGATCATGAAGTCGGCCCATACGGCGCGAGTGGTGCCGGTTTGCGCCGAAGGTGAGGGAGATTCGAAAGCGATGCTTGCCGCAGCCAAGATCGCGGCAAAGAAATGTTTAAAAGTCGCTAGACGCTCCGACTGCTTGTCCATCGGCAAGCCCATGCGAATTCGGCGAACCCGACTCTCCTGCTTCCATCAGGTACTCGGGCCAGTGAAAACGCAGGCTGTCGGTTGCGCTCATCGTACTCTTGCTGGCCCCATCAGCATCCGGCTCAATCCGCGGACGTTCGCGCGTGTTGGATCTGCTCAGCATGGTTCTCCTGCCGCTGTGGCACGGCCGCGAACAGGGCCTTCAGGCCTTCCGTCATCGTCGGGTGCGCAAACATGGCATCTCGTAAAAGCGTGTAAGGTTGGCCTGCCAGCATCGCGAGTTGAACCGTACCCATGAGTTCGCCTGCCTCAGACCCAAAGGCCGTGAACCCGAGGATTCGGTCACTATGTGCGTCGATGAGCGTCTTCATGAACCCACGCCTCTCCGAAATGGTCCAGGCCCGCCAAGCGGAGGCGAAAGGCACGGATGCAACGCGATAAGCGACGCCTTTTTCCCGCGCCTGTGACTCGTTCAGGCCAACCCGTGCCAGCTCGGGATCAATGAAGACGCAGTAGGGAACCAGCCGGCCGGACGTGCTGCGGTGGCCTCCGTTCAGGTTTTCGAGAATAATGCTAGCGTCGTCCTCGGATACATGCGTGAAGTACGGGCTGCCCGCGCACTCTCCCATCGCCCACACGTTGGGCGCGGTTGTTTCCAGGCGATCGTTCACTCGGATGTGTCCCTTTTCCGTGACCTCGATTCCCGATTTCTCAAGTCCGATGCCGTTGGTGCTGGGCGTACGTTCGATCGCCACCAGGATGTCGGTTCCCTCCACAGTTCGTGTACCATTCCCGCTCTGGAGCTGAAGACTCACGTGGCCGCCGGAAAGACCATTGACACTGACGACCTGCGTGCCTAACAGCACATCGATACCTTCGTCCCGGAACAACTGCAGAATGGCTTGCGAAACGTCGGCATCTTCATTGGCGGCAACTTGGGAGCTGCGCTCGATGAGCGTTACGCGGCTCCCGAGTCTGTGCAGAGCCTGGCATAGTTCAAGGCCGACGTAGCCGCCCCCCAACACAATCAAATGCTCGGGACGTCGCTGCAAGTCCAGCGCCTCGATGTGGGTCATGGGCTTGGCTTCTCGCAAGCCGGGCAGGTCAGGTATTGTTGCGTGGGTTCCCAGGTCGACGAACACGCGGTCAGCAGTGAGCGTACGCTCGCCCCCATCGCGCAACGCGACGTGAATGGTGCGAAGGGCGACGAATGTGCCGTCGCCGAAGATGAGTTCGTCACCGCGACTTTTGTCCAGCGCTGCATGATATTTGTCCAGATGAACCTGGACAATACCGTCGACCATTTCGCGCTTGCGCGCGTATACTCCAGCCATTTCGATCGAGATTGGTCCGGTCTCGATCCCGAATTCCCGATGCCGCGCGACAAGCGAAGCGACCTTCGCGGAATGAATGATGTTCTTACTGGGCAGGCATGCCACATTGGGGCAGGAACCGCCGACATACTTCCGATCGACGACGGCGGTTCGCTTTCCTTCTTTGGCCATGGTCCAGCCCATCACTTTGCCGGCAGTGCCGCCGCCCAGCACGAGGACATCATACTTTTCTGCCGCATTCATGTGATTCATCTCCTAAGGAACTTGTCGACCAGAGCTGCCGCGTCATCCGGGTTTAAGTGGCCGCCTTCATCGCCCGTCCCCGTGCGCGCGGAGCCCATTAACGCCAAATACCAGCGGACCGCGGTCTTTTGCATAGAAGTTGTCGAGCGGACCACCCTGGGCCATAGATGCTCGATGCGCTTCGAAACCTGCCTGTCAGCGCGATCGTGTTCGACGTCGATGCTTGCCGCGGCTCGATACTTTTCACAGATTCCATGGACGCGGGCAGGATCGCGATAGGTGGAAATATATTCTTCGAGAATCTCGAGCCCCAACTAACCTGGGCGCCGATGTGAATCGGTTGTAGCCGCATCAGAACGGTTCGAGCTTCGCCAAGCCAAGGACGGTGTGTGATTGTTCGGAGTAAATAACCGCGGCGTCGTATCTACTCAGGTCCGTGGCTCGCTGCAAATCGTAATTTTGATCGCCTTGTATGCTCTTCAAAGGCCCAAGATCGACGCTATCGAGGTCACCCTTGCCGGCTTCTTGCGCCAGGCTCTGATCGCCGCTTCGTGCGAGCACGACGTGAACATCGACGTTGTTCGAGGTTGTGAAATCGCTCAGGCGAAGATATTCTTCGCCATCCGGCTTCTTATAGATGGTTGCGCGCCCGCTCGTTTGTTGCGCTTTGTCTTCAAATCGCCCGGTGAGGATTGGTTGTGGGCCATCGCTCGTATCAAATGGTGCGGCCTCATTCACTTTCTCATTGATCCAGAGTTTCTCGGGCCGGAAGGCCCACCACAGCGCAACCAGAACCGGTAGACCAACGGCAGCCAGTATCCATTTGCGTCGAACGAACCATGTGCCGGTGTGAATGGTCATGGATCTCGGTCGTCCCCAAACCTCAGAACTTCTCGAGCGGGGCCGCGCCGAAGTTCGCATTGAACCGCTCGCAGTAAATAGAAACGGTTTGAAACTTCTTCAGATCCGTTCCAGCGGGTATGTCGTAGTTTTGGTCCCCATCATTTCCCTTCAGCGAACCGAGCTCGATTTTCTCGGTGCTGCTCTTGAGAAAATTCGCGTCGTCGTCCGCGTCTTTGGCCGCGATCAACACCACGTGCACATCCGGCCCATTGGACGTCTTGAAGTTCGTCAGCCGAAGCACCAGCCGTCCATCGGCCTCTCGGTAAATCGTGGCGCGGCCGGATGTGTTGTGCACTTTTCCATGGAACGTGCCGGTCTCCAGAGCTTGGGCCTTCTCCTGCGCGCTCAGCGTGCTCGAAACCCAAGACGGATATCAGCATCGCGACTGCAATTGCCATCTGAATTGTTCTAAACATCATCGTTCTCCTTTGTTTGTAACTTGCAGATTAGATCCCTTTGATTTCCCCGCCATCCATCCGAACAGAGGCGCCCGTGAGCCACCGAGCTTCCTTGGAAACCAGGTACGCCATCAGGCCGGCAATCTCCTCCGGCTCGCCGTAGCGGGCGATGCCGGCCTTTTCCGGAAACTGCTTCGTGGCCTCTTCCACGCTCATGCCGTGCTCCGGCGCCCATTTATCGAGGAAAGATCGGCGGCGGCCGGTCATCACCGCACCCGGCACCACGCTGTTGACTTGGACTCCATCCTTGATGCCTTGCTCGGCAAAGGCCTTCGCGAGCGCGATGATGGCAGCGTTGATGGTCGCTACGGCCGCGAAGCCCGGCTTCGGATCGAGAGCAGCGCTTCCGGAGATCAATACCACGGCGCCGTTTGAGGCCTTCAGAGCATCCCAGGCTCGTATCGTCAGCCGGCGCGCACCATGCAGCTTCAGCGCCATGCCGTCTTCCCACTGCGCGTCGGTCATCTCGAACAAATCGATCTGCGGCACGGCTCCGGCAATGTTAACGAGCGCGTCGATTCTGCCAAAGCGGTCGAGCGTGCCTTGGACGAGGGTCTCGGCGGCGCAAGGCTGGCGCAAATCGAGCGCGTAAGTCAGGGGTTCGGCGCCCGCGGATCTCACCTCTGCCGCAGTCTTCTTGAGTTCGTCCTCTTGCCTCGCGGCCAGGACAACGGCTTCGAAATCGCGTGCCAAGCGTATAGCGGTGGCACGGCCGATGCCCTGGCTCGCGCCGGTGACAATGGCAACGGATTTTAGCATGCAAGCGTCTCTTGCGCGGCTTCCAGAATCACGCCAATAACTACATCGGGCGCCGTATACATCGGACTGTGGTCTACGGTGGTGCGTCCGAATCTTCGCGCCCATCCGCTGCGCCATATAGCATTGCGTCTCCGGCGCAATCATGCGATCCTCTTCCGCTAACAGAAACCACGATGGCTTCGTTTTCCACGCCGGCACGGGAGCTTTCTCTTGAATGCATTTCACCGCGATCGGCCGCTGCACGGCTTCCAGAATCGCGGTCTGGTCCGGTGAGGCCTTGTGAGCGACTGCGTGTGCAAAACCCCCTTCGGGCATCCAGATCAGCCCATGCGCATCCGGCTCGAGATGCGGCGCCTCCGGATGCGGCTTGGCGCGATAAAAGACATCTGCAACCGTTTCACCCTCGGCAGGCGCCAGCGCCGCTATGTACACCAGCGACTTTACCCGGTAATCATTTGGACCGGCGATCACAGCACCCGCATAGGCATGTCCCGCCAGGACCACCGGCCCGCTCGTTCTCTCAAGCACGCGTTGAAGAGCGGCTATGTCCTCGCCAAGCGATGTGAGGGGAATCGGCGCACAGGTTACTTTGAGACCTTCTTTTCGCAACGGCAGAATGATATTGCTCCAACAGGAACCGTCAGCCCACGCGCCATGGACCAACACGATTGTGGCGTTCTGAGCAAAGCTCATTGCCCTGCCCGTTCGCTGCCAGGAACTCTTTCATCGCGGCCGCGATTTCGACAACGTGCGTCTCTATGGCAAAATGCCCGGTATCCAGGAACTCAACCCGCGCGTTCGGTATGTCCTTTCGAAATGCCTCGGCGCCGGCGGGAATGAAGAAAGGATCGTTCTTACCCCAAATCGCGAGCAACGGCGGCTTAGCCTTCCGAAAGTAATCCTGAAACGCCGGATAGAGTTTCACGTTCGACGCGTAATCGAGAAACAAATCCAGTTGAATATCTTTGTTTCCTGGACGCTCCAGCAGAGCCGTATCCAAGGTGTACGATTCAGGCGGAACGCTCTCCGGATCGCTCACGCCGTGGGTGTACTGCCAGCGCGTTCCTTCCAGCGTCAGAATGTTTTTGCGGAGTACATCACGATTCTCCAGTGTTGGCTCCGCCCAGTATTTTCGGATCGGCGCCCAGGCATCGCCCAGCCCTTCTTCATAGGCGTTCCCGTTTTGTGAAACGATGGCCGTGACTCGATCAGGGTGAGCCATCGCCAAGCGGAACCCGGTTGGTGCGCCATAGTCGAACACATACAATGCATAACGCCTGATTTTGAGCGCTTGCGAGAACGCATTGAGCGTCGCGGCCAATCGGTCGAACGAATAAACGTATTTTCGTTCCGCCGGAACTTGTGTGAATCCGAAGCCAGGGAGGTCCGGCGCGATCACTCGGTAATCGCCGGCCAGACGAGGGATGAGTTCGCGGAACATGAACGATGATGCCGGGAAGCCGTGCAGCAACAGCACTACCGGGGAACTTGGATCGCCGGCTGCCCGGTAAAAGATGTGGACTCCATCCGCCGCGACGTTATGGATGGATGTAATAGGCACACTGAACTCGGGACCCTTCGCCATTTGTGTCGAACGAGCTTGAGTCATGGACTTTGGAATGGCACACGACAAGCCAAACGACGGAGATTGCAATAGCGAACCAATCCCGCCTTCAACTGACGAACTCGTGACGGATCTCCGACACATTGAACAGGGATTGATCGGCTTTCGTCGCGGCTACTTCGGTGACAGACTTGTGACGGCGAGAGGGCGGTTTTATTGGGAGCGGGTCGGTTTGCTGATGCGAAGCTTTCGCATTCTATAGACTAACGATGTCCTCTTCATTCCCAATCGCTTCGCGGCGCCATTGCGGCCGCCTACTACCCAATTGCTCGCTTCCAGCGCTCGGACGATATGGTCTCGTTCAACTTCTTGGAGACCTGTCATTGTCTCAAAACCCGTCCGGGGAATTGTGCCCTCTTTGTGTGCGTGGAAGGGTTCCAGCTCGGAGGTTGGGGCGCGTAATACGGAGAGCGGAGAAAGAATGACGGCTCGCTCGATGAAATTCTGCAATTCGCGAACGTTTCCGGGCCAAGGGTATCGCACCAGCGCATCCATCGTCTCGGAAGGGATTTCGTCGATTCGCTTGTTCATTCGCCGGGCGTAGAGGTCTGTGAAATGCCGAACCAGTTGGGGAATGTCCTCAGTACGCTGCCGCAGCGCCGGAACGCCGATCGGAAATACTTTCAAGCGGTAATACAGGTCTTCGCGAAAAGTGGACTGCTTAACCATGCCTGATAGATCGCGATGGGTAGCGGCGATTAGCCGGACGTCAACCTTATGAGTTCGATTGCTGCCGAGTCTCTCAAATTCCTGCTCTTGCAAAACGCGCAGCAATTTCGCTTGCAGTTCCAGAGGGATGTCGCCGACTTCGTCCAAAAAGAGGGTGCCCTTGTTCGCCAGTTCAAAGCGTCCTATCTTTTGAGCGATGGCTCCAGTAAATGCTCCTTTTTCATGACCGAACAACTCACTCTCCAGAAGGCCGAGTGGAATGGCGGCGCAATTCAATTTAACGAAGGCGCGTTCGCGACGGGCGCTCAAATCGTGTATCGCGCGGGCGATCAGCTCCTTACCCGTTCCCGTCTCGCCCAAGATGAGCACGCTCGAATCGGTAGGAGCGACAACCGAGACCAGCTGCAAGGCGGCCTTCAAAGCGCGGCTCTCTCCAACGATTTCCCCACACTGAAAGCGAATTTCCTCCTCCAGGTAGAGTCTCTGTTTCGTTTCTTTGTCTCGATCCTTGGTGGCCTTTTCGTACGCCAACGTGTTCTCGACTGCAATCGCCACCTGACGGGCCACCTGCTCGAGGAAGATGACGTCGTCCTTCTCAAAAGCATGGTCCGAGCGCCTGCAGAGCATCAGAACGCCAACCACGTGGTCGCGGCCCACGAGCGGAAGATAACAGCCCGCTTTGAGGCCTTCCTCGATCACGCGCTCATAAAGACGCTGGCCGTCCGGATTCCCATAAATTTCAGGATCGTAGCGGACCTGTTCGAAGCTATCGATCCGGACGCTCTTGGCCTTTCGCATTACCTGACCCGATATCGAGCCATTCATCGGCACCAACGATCCCTCGCGGAAGGGTCCTCTCGCGTCGGGATTGTACAAGGTAGTTACGCGCAACTCGCCGCTCTCTGAGTCGGGTAGCAGCAGGACGGACACGTCGCATTGCATTACCCTGAATAGATTCGTCGAAAGTGCCTCAACCACTTCCCGCAGGTCCAACCTGGAGGTCACGCTGCTTGTGATTTCCAGAAGCAATCGCAGCCGATCGTGTTCATGCCGTAACGCCTCCCGATTCCTGTGCCACTCAAGAGCGATACCGGCAATGTGGCTGGCATTTTCGATCAACTGCAGGTCGTTGGCGTCGGGATTACGCACGTCACGATATAGGATGGCGAAAGTGCCGAGGACCTTACCTTCCCGCGTGAACAGGGGTCGCGACCAAACGGCACGAATACCATAAGGCAAGACCAGGTCACGATAGTCGTCCCAAATGTTCTCCCGGAGGATGTCGGCGACATATACCGGCTCCCTCCTATAAACGGCCGTACCGCAGGATGCGCCTTTCGGGCCAACAGACATGGGCCCTACGTTTGCAGCAAATTCAGGAAGACTGGGAGCGGCTGCGCAATGGAGTTTCTTTCCGTCGGCATCGGGAAGCCAGATGGTGCATAAGGCGCCGCTGGCCTGAGATTCGACCAAACGAGCAATGATGGTCAGGACCTCAGACAATTCGGATCCGGCAAGAATCAAACTTAATATGTTCAGAACGGACTTGCTGGAGAAGAAGCCCGATTCGTTCTGCGCCCGTTCAACTTTTTGCGAGTCTTGTGCGCGCGATTGCGTTGCCGAATTCATACTCGACGCCCTCCGCCTGGAATGCCGACTCAATCAATCGGAAACCGCAACGGGGCGATTCATCGACGGTGTTCCGGCGAAGATCGAATCAGTCCTCAATCCCTGCGGCCGACAGGCAACACCAGGAAGGGATCTTTTTCCAGGTTACACCCATGGGTGGGTGACTCGTGAGGGCGCCGGTACCGGTGAGTTCTGGTCGCTCAAGTGATGGTCGGCGTTCTTCCTATTGAATAGCCTGATAAGCCAATCGCTGGAATTGCTGCGCGGCCTGATTGTTCGGCGGCAAAATATTAATGAGGAAAATCCCGAACATATTCTCTTTCGGGTCAATCCAGAAGCTTGTTCCCGCGGCTCCGCCCCACCAGTAGGAACCTTCCGAAGCCGGTTCGCCCGATTTCCCCGGACTCGGGTTAATGGCAAACGTCAACCCAAATCCCGCGTACGCCGGCAGCACGCCCAGATGCGGCATTCCGCCCAGAGATTCGGTGCGCATCATCTCAACCGATTTCGGGCTGAGAATCCGCACGCCATCCAACTGGCCGTTGTTCAGCAGCATCTGATAAAAACGCGCGTAATCGTCCAGCGTAGACGTTAACCCCGCGCCTCCCAGCAGCAGGTTCGGCTTTTTCTTAAAACTGTCTTGCGCCGGCGCCACCGATTTCTGGATGCCCCTCGCACCCTCCGGCTTGGGCGCATACAGCGTGGCCAGGCGGTTCCATTTTTCCTCGGCTACGAAAAATGCGGTGTCTTTCATCCCCAGCGGCTTGAAGATCTTGTCCTCGAAAAATTTGTCGAGCGTGGTTCCCGAGAGCACCTCTATCAACCGTCCCAGCACGTCGATCGAATAGCCATAGTGGAACGCCGTTCCCGGCTGCTCATTCAGTGGAACGCTTGCCAGCCGCCGGGTGGCCTCCGCCAGGTCGAAACTCACCAGTGGAGCCCCGCCTAGCATTTCAATCTTGCGGTAAACATTCTCACCTGTTTCGTCTTTCGGGCCGGCATAATCGAGGCCAGTGGTGTGGCGGAACAGATCTTTCACCAGAATCGGATGATCCAGGGGCACAGTGTAGAAAATGCGTTTACCTGCAGCGTCCGTTCCCTCCTTGCCCACCACTGTCTTGCCAAATTCCGGCAGATACTTCGATAGCGGATCGTTCATCGAGTACAGCCCGTCCTCATAGAGAATCATGGCCGCAACGCCCGTCACGCCCTTGGTCATGGAGTACATTCGGACGATCGTGTCGGGCTTATAATCGCCCCACGTAGCGCGAAAGACGATCTTGCCGTTCCGCGAAATCAGCCCGGAAGCCCCAGCCAGATCCCCGTCTTCGACGTGCTTGTTCATCACGCCGTTAATGCGATTCAGGCGCTCGGCCGACATGCCATTCTGCTCCGGTGCGCCGGAGGGAAGCGAGGCTGAAAAGCCGAGCGAAAGACCGAGGAGAGAAAGAACCAAGCGCCGTTTCATGGCTGACGAGTTTATCAAACTCCCAGTACGGACGCGTGTATACTGGTCGCCGGGAGCGGAACTATCATGCGTTTGGCTTCGGTGTTCTCCCTTGCATTTCTACTGCCGCAGCTTGTGCTCGCCCATCACGGCGGGTCCGAGTACGACATGAGCAAGACGGTGGAGTTCAAGGGCAAGCTCACGCGGGTTGAAATGATCAATCCCCATTCCTGGATCTATTTTGACGTCACCGAAAAAGATGGAAAGGTCAGTCACCATCGATGTGAGATGAGGTCCGTTCATGTTCTACGGCGCTCAGGCTGGACCAAGGAGAATTTTCCGGTGGGCCAACTTATTAATGTCGAAGCTGCGCCGAACAAGACCGATCCCGACTCGTGTTACCTGGAGACAATCGTGGCTGCCGATGGAACCCGAATGGACCGCTATGGACAATATGTGAAGGCGCCACAAGGAGGCGTCCAGGAGGTCAAGGGTCCCATCGCTGCGCCCAAGGCCGCCCGAGCGCCGCGGCTTCCTTCGGGTGAGCCGAACATATCGGGCGATTGGGCGCCGGTGCAGCTTGTGATGGTGAATGCGCGCGGCACCGGCGGAGGGTTAGTGCCTCTCGATAAGTTGACTGAATACAAGCCAGGCGATCGGCCAGCGATTTCATTTGCGGATGTGTCGCGCACCGGGCCGCGGCTTTACGGTGGAACGGAACTGACGGAGGCCGGAGAAAAAGCCGCCAAGGAATTCAAGCGCGAAGATAATCCGCGGTTCCGTTGCGAGACCACCAGCATCTTGTTTGACTGGACCTTCGATGGACCGGTCAACCGGATTACTCAGAACAAGGACACCATCGTGCTGGAGTACGGGCAGTTCGGATTGAAACGCACCATCTACCTGAACATGAAAGAGCATCCGCACAGCGTGAAGCCGAGCCGCGCGGGGCACTCTATCGGACGTTGGGAAGGCGACGCGCTGGTAGTGGATACCGTGGGATTCGCGCCGGGGTTCTTGAATCCGCCAGCGCGTAATAGCGATCAGCTCCACGTGGTGGAGCGTTTTGTTTTGGACCCGAACAAAATGGCGCTGACGCGTAGTTATGTCGCCGAAGATCCCGTGTATCTGAAAGGCAAATACACCGGCTCCGATACAATTCTGGTGGCGGATGCTCCCTATAATCCGGGTAAATGCAAGGAGTTGAATTTCATCGATTATTCCAAGGAACAGAAGCACTAAGGCCGCGCGTTGGCTTGACTGCGATAGGCCGCTCAACATAGCATCGATACCGGACTATGCGGAGACTTGTTCACATTATGATTGCGGTGGGTTCACTGTTGCCGGCTGGCGCTCAGACCTATCGCCCGCCGCGCGCGGCGGATGGCCACGCCGATTTGAGCGGCGTGTATCAGGCTCTCAACACAGCTAACTGGGATTTAGAGGATCATTCGGCGCAGGCGGGAACGATGTGGCAGACTGGCACGATCGGCGCCGTGCCGGCCGGCGAGAGCGTGGTAGAGGGCAGGACCATTCCGTACAAACCGGCGGCTCTTGAAAAGAAGAAGGCGAATTTCTCCAGCCGCCGCACAAACGATCCTGAAGCCAAGTGCTACATGCCTGGCATTCCTCGCGCCAATTACATGCAATATCCATTTCAAATCGTGCAGTCGCCGCGCGGCATCATGTTTGTTTACGAGTTCGCCAGCGCGAATCGCCTGGTCAACATGGGCAAGCCGGAGGAGGCGGGCTCCGATACCTGGATGGGAACTAACAACGGGCACTGGGAAGGCGACACTTTAGTGATCGACGTGACGGGTTTGAATGGGCTGGCTTGGTTTGACCGCGCCGGCGATTTCGCCAGCAAACAATTGCACGTAGTGGAACGTTTCAGCCGCCCCGATCCGTATCATTTGAACTACGAAGCCACCATCGAGGACCCCACCGTGTTCACGCGGCCCTGGAAGATCAGCATGCCGCTTTATCGGAAGGTGGAAAAAAACGCACAGCTTTTAGAGTTCAAGTGCGTGGAATTCGTCGAAGAATTGCTGTACGGACAATACAAAAAGCAGCCGGCCAAATAGAGAGTTGATTTCGATGAGCGTCCGGGTTCTTCTCCTCATCAGCACGATCGCGGTTTCGGCCTGGGGCCAGGGTTTCAAAACGCCGTGGGGAGATCCCGATCTGCAAGGCATGTGGCCGGGCAACATGGGGGTCCCGTTACAGAGGCCCGAGAGCCTTGGAACCAGGACCACTCTCAGCGACGCGGAATTCGCGCAGAAGGAAGCCCAGGCGAAGAAACAGGCTGAGGCCGATAGCCAGTCCAACGCGACTAGCGATAGCAAAGCAACCATCGGTCCGCCGTCGTACTGGGTGGAGCGTGGCGTGCCCAGCCGGCAAACTTCTTTGATCATCGATCCGCCCAATGGAAGATTGCCGCCCTTGACGCCTCAGGAGCAGAAGCTTCGTAAAGAGGCGCGCGGAGGGAAGGGATTTCCAGGGGAATGGCGCGGCCAGGCCGATACCTACGACGATCTGAACATCTACTATCGATGCATCACGCGCGGGGTATTGGGATCGATCATTCCGGTGATCTATAACAATGGAAATGAAATTTTGCAGGCGCCCAGGCTGGTCATTATCCGTCATGAAATGATCCATGAAACTCGCATCATTCCACTGGATGGGCGCCCGCATTTGAGTCCTGAAATCCGCCAGTACATGGGTGATTCGCGCGGCCACTGGGAAGGCAACACACTGGTGATCGAGACTACCAACTTCACCGACAAAGACGCGATCGGGTCCAATGGCGCGGGCTATCCGGGCGATCCCGGACATCACAGCGCGGATTTGAGGCTGACCGAGCGTCTCACCCGCGTGGACGCGAATACGCTCAACTATCAGGCCACTGTTGACGATCCTGAGACGTGGACGCGGCCCTGGACAATCCTGATTGCGTTGAAGCGGAACGATAAGTACCAGCTTCTGGAATATGCATGTCACGAGGGCAACATTGCCATGGGCGATATTTTGAGCGGAGCTCGCGCGGACGAGCGCAAGGAAACGAAATAAACTTGCGTTTACACGAGTGTAAACGCGGCACGCAGGAGTGCGTGCGCCACGGAATTATGGATTAAGGCCAGCGTATAGAAAATTCCGTCTTGCCAATAATCTGGGGGAATTATCCCTCAGGCAATGCTCGCCACCAGCCGATCCCGAGCGACCGCAGTTGATCCCGATTAGGATAGAATTGCTGGACAGGAGGGCGTCGGAATGCGGACGAGGTTGGCGATTGTGGCAGCGGTGGCGGGCGCGAAGCCTATTTTAAGTCGCGTAACGGTCCTCGCCGCAGCCTTTGCGCTTCTGGCGACAGCGCCGGCGTTGGCGCATCACGCGTTTCAAGCGGAGTTCGACAGCGGCAAGCCGGTCCATTTGACGGGAACCGTTACCGACATGGAATGGATTAATCCGCACTCCTGGATTCATATCGACGTGAAGAATCCTGATGGCACCGTGACAAACTGGATGGTGGAATGCGGCAGCCCCAACATCATGCTGCGGCGTGGGTTCACCAAACGGTCGCTCGAAGTGGGCACGGAGCTGACCATTCAGGGATATCAAGCCAAGAACGGGACGAACAGAGCCAACGGCAGCAGCGTGACCTTCAAGGACGGCAAGAAGTTGTTTGTCGGCGGATCGAACCCGGACCTTCCGCCGGATCAAAAGTAAGAGCAAGGAGACTTCGCATGCGATATCGCGTTTTTGCGTTGCCGGTAACGGCGGCGCTTTTGTCCTTGCCTGTGGCGGCGCAAGCGCCCGCGGCCAAAGTGGTTTCCTCATCGGCTAAATCCTCCTGGACGCCGCCCAAAACTTCCTGGGGCGATCCGGACCTGCAAGGACAGTGGCCGGCGACTGCAAACATTCCCATGCAGCGGGCCGTCAGCCTGGGCGAGAGAGCGGAGCTCACCGATGCGGAATTGGCCGAGCGGGAAAGCCGGGCGAAAAAGCAAGCTTCCGAGGATGGCGAGGAATTTGCCAAGGGCGGCGAGGTTACCATTAATCCTCCGTCGTACTGGGTGGAGCGCGGTAAGCCAGTCCGACAAGCGTCGCTGGTTGTGGATCCTCCCAACGGCCGAATTCCTCCGATGACTCCGGAGGGACAGGCGGCAGTGAAGGCGTTGCGTGGCGGACTCGGGCCCGGCAGTCACTTTCCCGACAAGGTGGACTCCTGGGAGGATTTCGACATTTACAGCCGCTGTATTACACGTGGCATGGTGAACAGCATGCTCCCTACGCTTTATAACTTTGGCAACGAAATCATCCAGGCGCCGGGCTTTGTAGTAATCCGCAACGAAATGATCCACGAGACGCGCGTGATTCCCTTGGATAAGCGTCCGCATGTGGGTAAAGCCATCGCGATGTATATGGGCGATTCGCGCGGGCACTGGGAAGGCAACACGCTGGTGGTGGAGACGACCAACTTGAAGGACCAGCCCGGCGTGGGCGGCGGACTATTTACCGATGCCGCGGTGTTGACGGAACGCTTCACGCGCACTTCGCCGAACGACCTGAGTTACGATCTGACAGTGAACGATCCCAAAACGTGGACCAAGCCGTGGACCATTCACATGCCCTATAAGCTGGATCCGAGCTACAAGATTTACGAGTATGCCTGCCACGAAGGCAATTACATGATGTTGGACGCGCTCAGCGGGGCTCGGGATCTGGAGAAGAAGGGCCAGTCAACCAAGGTGGAACGATAGTTCGTTCGCCTTCCGCCGGCCCCCGGGATTTAGAAGTGGAACTTCAGTGCGAACTGAAGATTTCGCGCGCCCTCCGATGTGTTGATCACGCCGAAATTGCTGCCCCCGAACACGTCCGTCACGTAACCTTGCACCAGCAGGATGGGCGTGTTGAAAGCGTTGATCGCTTCGGCACGGAACTCCAGGCTCTGGCGTTCGGTAATCCGGAAGAACTTGGAAAGAGCAAAGTCCACGTTCTTTAGCCCTGGGCCGCGCTCGGAGCTAACCGGGCAATTGCCGAGCGTTCCAGGAGCCGGGTGGGCCATGGTAGCGGGATTAAACCACAGATAGCCGTTCTGCCCCGGATTGGGGTTTTCGGCATAGGCTGTCTGCTGGGAAGGAGCGATGCAATTCGGCCTCGGTTCAGCGGAGCCGGTGCCCGAAGGATCGCTGAAATCATAAATCGAAATCGGGAAGCCGCCGTGCAGCGTAACGATGGCGTTGGCCTGCCAGCCGCCTAGCACCGCGTCCACCACCTTGTTTGCGTTACTTCCGAATTGTCGCCCGCGCCCGAAGGGGAGGTCATAGGTGACATAGCCGGAAAAGTTGTTGGTGACGTCGCGATCGCAAAGTCCGTAATCGAGATTGAGATTGTACGCGTATTCCTGAAACGCCTTATCGGCGCTGGCTTGGCTGGCGGTGGAATCACCGTAGCGTCCGTAATAGCCCATGGCATTGGTCAGGCATTTCGAAAAGCTGTAGTTGAGTCCGTACAGGAGCCCTTTGGAGAGCTGGCTTTGCACGCGGATCTGGAGTGCATCGTAATTCTGGACCCCCGTGGTCGCGTTGAGGCGCGCCTGGCCAATTTCGTTCTTGAGCGTCGGATTACCGGACAAATATGGTCCGGGCACGGCCGTCCCGTCCGGCAACAGCACCTTCTGATTGGCGAACAGAATGTCGGCCAGATGATCGGAGTGCTGGCCAAGATAAGTGGCCGAAACCGTGGTGGAACTGCCGAACTGGTGCTGGATGGTGAGATTCCACTGATTGGAGACGGCCGGCCGGTAGTTCGGATCGGTGATGTGAACCCGGATGCCTTTAAAGCACGCAGCCGGAGCGGAGGCGACGTTGGCGGTCGAACATCCTCCGGTGGACCCGAGACCGGCGAAGCCTTGATCCAGCGTCATCTGGTTCGCGGGGATCCCGCCGTTGGCGCCTGGCGTCGGCTGGTTGACTAGATCGACATTCCACGGAGCGTTGGTTGCCAGGCGGTTATACTCGCCGGTGCCTTCCTGAAAACTAGAACGGCTGAATGCAGCGCGAATGACGGTGTTCTTGCCGAAAGGAGTCCACGCGGCGCCGATGCGAGGCAGGAAGTTAGCGATTCCGTTGTATTGATTGTAGAGCGCGCGGCTGTTGCCGTTTTGGCCGGCGAGTTCAATCTGACCCGTGATTTCATTGAAGTTGGTCATGCGGTTGCCCACTTCATAGATTGGGGTGAAAAGCTCCCAGCGCAGACCCATATTGAGGGTCAGGTTGCTGGTGACGCGCCAATCGTCCTGAAAGTACGCGCCGATCGCACTGTTGCGCTGTCCCACTGTTCCGGCGAATCCTTGTCCGTACGCCATATAGGATGGCAGGCCAAGCAGAAAATCCGCTTCGGCGTTGCCGGTGTATTGTCCGCTGAATCCGATTTGTCCGGCTGCACCGTCCGCGCTGGTGGCGGGCACATAGTCGTTGCGGTAACGCTCGAATTGAAATCCCGTGTGCATGGTGTGCGCGCCGTGGATCATGGTGAGGTTATCTTCGAAGGAAATGGTGGTCTGATGGAAAATCTCAGGGGCATCCACTGTACCGAACGCGAAGGGGCCATTCTGCGATCCGCCGACGGGCGCACCGGCGAAGTAGAGGCCGGGTAGGAACGAGGTCGGCTGGCCGGGGATCAGGCCGGCGGTGTTCGTGCCCGCCAGGCCTTGAACGTTTCCTTCCGCCGGGAAATAATTCGCGCCCGCGCGGAATTCATTGACGATGGACGGCGTGATGGTACGAGTGTAATTGAGAACGCCGCTCTTCAACGGAAAAATGTTGTTTCCGTTGCTGTTGTAGAGCAGCGGCTGGCTGTTGATGGTGGGCTGCGTGATGTACTGCTGGGAGTAGCGGGCGAAGAGGTGGTCGCGCTCGCTCGGGTTCCAGTCTACTTTGGCATCTCCCTGGTCGCCATTGACATAACTATGCTGCGAGTTCGACAGATTGTTTTGAGTGCCGTTATTGGTGCCGGGAAGATCTGGCTTCGGAAGGACGCCAAGAATCTTCAGAGCGGTCGGACTTAGGCCTGGGATGCACGGCGATGAGCCGAACGTTTGTCCGGCTCCACAGACGGCAGCCTGCGAGAGATTGGCCGGCATCGGCACGTTGGTTCCGGGATAGTGCAGCGAAATGCCCGGGATATCGGAAAGATTTCCCGAGACCTCCTGAGTGGTGAAGGTGGAGACCGGGGAGGGCGTGGCCGGTGTGTCGTACCGCGATCCCTGGTAATCGACAAAGAAGAAGAGCTTGTTCTTAATGATGGGGCCGCCCAGTGTTGCGCCGAATTCGTTCCATCGTAAGTTCGCCGGAGCGCTATTGACCGCGGGATTTGGACTAAAGTTACGCGACCATTCATTTGCGTTGAAAAAGTCGTTGCGCAGGAATTCGAACGCGACGCCGTGAAACTGGTTACTGCCGGACTTGATGCTTGCGCTGATCACGCCGCCGAGGAAGTGGCCGAACTCCGCGTCGGGATTATTGGTGATCACATTAAACTCTTCGAGCGCGTCGACACTGGGTGAAAACGCTACGTTATTGTCGACGAACTCATTGTTGTCGATGCCGTCCAACAGGTAGTAATTGGCCTGCTCACGGTTGCCGTTGATATCGGGGCGGCCGGAGTTGAAGGTGGAAAGCCCCGAGTTGCTGAAGGCCCCAGGACTGGTGGTCACCGCGCCGGGCGTGAGCAGCGCCAGTTGATTATAGTTGCGCGTCTCGAGCGGCAGACTGGTGATCGCGTGGGCGTTCATCACGCTACTGAGCTGGGCGGACTCGGTTTGCAGCAGCGGCGGCGCCCCTGTGACCTCCACCGACGTGGCGAGGTCGCCTACCTTTAGCTGTACGTCGAGCCTGGCCACTTGGTTTAAAACCAGTGCGATGTTCGACTCCTGAGCGGCTTGGAATCCCGCGCGTTCCACTCTAACGTTGTACGTTCCGATGGGAACCTGGGGAAGATCGTAAATGCCGTCGGCGTTGGTTGTCGAAGTGAAGACCGTGCCGCGATCGACATCGGTGGCCGTGATTTTCGCCTCCGGAATCGCCGCGCCCGACGGGTCCGTCACTTTTCCGGTGATCGACGCCATTACTTGTTGGCCGTGGGCCAGTTGAGGCGTCCCAAGCGCGATCCATAGCAGCAGAGCCGCTGCGATTCCGAACCTGATGGCAGTGATTGATTTCATGGAGACTCCTGTTTTGCTCATTCTGATAACCCCGATGGAACACAGTCTGACGGAAACGATCCGACGCTAATGCTGAGCCGGTTCCCCTTAGATGTCCAGTTCAGAACGGTTGCAAAGCCGTTAAGGATACGTTCATTACCGGATCGAACATGCCCGATGTGAATCATTTATTTACCTCAATTGCCGCTGGGCGAGATGTATTGCGCGAGATTCGATTAAGTAGAATCCTTACCGGCCGGCCTGCTCCGAGCTGCACTTCCGCCACCGGTTTTTCCATCGCCTCGATGACCTGGAGTTGCTGAGTGGCCCAATCCGGAGCGGGGGATTTTCCATCCACCAGATATTCCAATGCGCGTAGACCGACAAATCCCAAATTCGAAAGATTTCTCGAAAGTGGAATCAGCTCGGCACTTAGAAAGTTATCCGACATTTGTAAGTCGTTCGCCGCCCACTCTGTAAACGCGGCACGCAGCTCAGCTATTTGAGCCTTGGAAGCTTTGGGATTGGAGGCTATCTTCTCCGCCTTCTGCGCAAGATGACGGACCGTGGGGCTCTCGGGAGGAACGGCATCCACGAACCGGTTCAGCGGAACCAGGCTCGAGTACTTGCGGGCGTCGCGCCGGCCCTGTATCTCGAGCGATTCCGACGCATCGGCAAGAACTCGGAGGGTATGCCCGCTGCCGATGCGGTCCAGCATGCTCTGTTCGTTGAAACTGAGGCCGACCGATGCGAGAACGGGGCTGATGGCATCCAAACGGTCATACATCGACGCGACGTTTGTAACGTCCCTGGGCGACCATAGGCGCTCCGCGATGGCTGCCGTGCGCGGCCAGATTCGCGAATCGATCGTCTCCGGGCTCGTAAATTCCGTCCACATGCACGCTTCTCCGCCCAGAATCAGCTTGGAGGACTGATCATCAAGCTGGGGGTCGACGGCGTAATGGAAACTTGCCGGATTCATGTGATCCAGATAGTAACCGAATGAAAGAATGCCGCGATATCCCATCTTCGCGGCGTCAGCCAGCGCCTGAGGGCCGCGCCAGGATTGGATCACCGTATCGGGAGCCAGGCCCGGATGCAACACTTCGTCCCACCCAACCATTGTCTTACCGTACGTCTTCAGGATCACCTGAGCGCGCTGCATAAAGTAGGCTTCGATGTCGTCGGGCGTTCGAAAATACCGCTCGCGGGCGAAAGCCTGGATGGCCGCGGATTGATTCCATTGCGTGGGATCCACTTCATCGCCGCCGAGGTGGAAGTAACGGTCGGGAAACAGCGCGGTCATCTCGCCCAGGAATTGATCGAGAAACTTGAATGTTTCCTGGCGCGCGGGGTTCATGGTGGGTTGAAAAATTCCCCAGTTGCGCTCAATCGCATAAGGCCCTGGGGCGCTCGCGAGCTCGGGATATCCGACGAACCAGCTGGTGGTGTGGCCGGGGATATCGAATTCGGGGACCACGCGAATCCCACGATCGCGCGCAAACGCGACGACGCGCCTGACTTCGTCCTGGGTGTAGAAATGCCCGTCGGAGCCGAGCTGTTGAAGCTTGGGGAAGCGCTTGCTTTCGACGCGAAAACCCTGATCGTCGGAAAGATGCCAGTGCAGCACGTTGAGCTTGACCGCAGCCATGGCGTCCAGATTTCGCTCGATCACTTCCAGCGGCATCCAGTGGCGTGAGCAGTCGATCATGAGGCCGCGCCACGAAAATCGCGGATGATCTTCGATATGAACGCTCGGAACTTCGAATCCATCGCGGCCGGGTTCGATCAACTGCGCGAAAGTTTCCAGGCCATGCAGAGCGCCCTCGACGGTGGATGCAGCCAGAACGGCTTTATCGGAGGAAATATCCAGTTGATAAGACTCGTCGCCTCCGTGAGGGGTGCTCTCGACAATTAAAGTAGTTTTGCCGCCGACGATGGGGATGCCCGTTTGACGTGCGATGCGCGCCGTAAAGCGATGAACCGCGGAATCCACGCGCGGGTCTGAGAATCCGCGGACTTCTACGGCAAAGCTCGAATCGATGGTCAAATGTCCCACGGCTGGCATGGATTTCCACGGCGCGGGCATGGGCGCGGAGAAGAGCACGGGAACCAAGAAGGCGGACAGCAGAAGCTTCATCCGGTCACCGTGTTCCATCCTCGGCGGGATAAATCGAAATAGATGACGGCGCCACCGGCTAATCCGAGCGCCATCAGCGCCAAGCCCGTTCCGGTCTCGCCCAGCAGCAGCTTGCCGGTGCCAAACAGCACGCCGTAAATCAGGACGCAGCCGCAGATCCAGTCGATAAAATTGTGCGCTCCGGCGCGATCGGCAATGACTTCGGGCGCCAGCCGCGCGATAGGCTTCCAGCCTGCGATTCCAGGCCGCGCACGCTTATAGAATTTCACCAGCGTCTCGTTTGATTCGGGCTCGGTGGCAAACGTGACAGCCAACCAGACCACCGTGGTGATGCTCACCGTGATGATCATGATCCAGGCGAAATCGACGGGCTTGTCGCTGTCGAGCCGGCCGGCCGTTTGCAGCGCGAGTGAGGTGATGAACGCGGTGATCATTGCTGAAATTTCGCTCCAGGCATTGATCCGCCACCAGTACCAGCGCAGCAGCAGGACCAGTCCAGTGCCTGCGCCGGTGACCAGCAGCATCTTCCACGCGCCGGCGATGGAGGTGAGGAAAAACGTGACGACGATGGAGACGACGGTCAGCAGCACCGTGGTCCATTTCGAGACCAGGACGTAGTGGTGGTCGAGCGCCTTCGGTCTGATAAAGCGGCGGTAAAAATCGTTGACCACGTAACTGGCGCCCCAGTTGAGCTGCGTGGCGATGGTGGACATGTAGGCGGCGGCGAACGCGGCCAGCATCACGCCGCGCAGGGAAGCCGGAAGATACGCGATCATCACTCGGACGTATCCGCTTTCGGGATCTTCGAGCCCGGGGAACAGCACCAGCGACGCGAGCGCCACCAGGATCCACGGCCACGGCCGCACGGCGAAATGCGCGATGTTGAACCACAGCGTGGCGAGCAAGGAATTCTTTTCATCCTTGGCGCTGAACATACGCTGCGCGATGTATCCGCCGCCGCCCGGCTCCGCTCCCGGATACCAGGTGGCCCACCAGTTGAGCGAAATATAGACGAAAAAGGTGATCATCGGCATCCAGGGCGAATTGAGATCGGGGATGAAGTTCAGCAGCGCGCCGTCATGCGCCCCGCGTGCGTGGTCGAGCACGGCGAGCTTCGTTTTCAGCGCTTGCATCCCGCCCACGGCCTGGACCGCGTACACGGCAAGCACCGTGACCATGGTCATTTTGATGGCGAATTGCACCAGATCGGTGACCAGTACGCCCCACAGGCCGGAAAGGGTGGAGATCAACGACGTCACCACGATTAATCCCAGAACGATGATTAGCGCTTCCACCCGCGTGACGCCGAGCGCGAGGCTCAGAATCTTCACCATCGCCAGATTGACCCAGCCGAGAATAATGCAATTGATCGGAATGCCCAGGTATAAGGCGCGGAAACCGCGCAGGAATGCCGCGGGCTTTCCGGAATAGCGGATTTCGGTGAACTCGATATCGGTCATCACGCCGCAGCGGCGCCACAACCGCGCGTAGAAAAAAACGGTCATCATGCCGCTTGCTACCCAGCTCCACCACAACCAGTTGCCGGCGATTCCACCGCGCGCCACCATGCCGGTAACAGCCAGCGGTGTATCGGCTGCGAAGGTGGTAGCGACCATGGATGTTCCGGCCAGCCACCAGGGGACGTTTCGACCGGAAAGGAAAAATTCGTCGACGTTCTTTCCCGCCCGCGAGCGATAGTACAGGCCGATAGCGGCGTTGACGGCGAAATACAGCGCGATGTACAGCCAATCGAGCCAGGTGAGCTGCACTACATGGTCCTTGTGATTTTGTTCAACGTTCGCGGGCTGTCAGCATTCAAACCTTTAATCGACGCCAGGTGCGCGGCGAAAAGCTGCACGGGAACAATGTAGGGGATGGGCGTGTAGAGATCCTCAATTCCGTTCTTGAATTGCGCGGGAAGCCGGATCAGACGCGCGGCCTTCGATCGCGCTTCGGCATTGCTTTCGTCGGTGATGATCAGGGTTTCGGCTTTGAGCTCGCGCAGACGATCCAGCACGGCGGAAATAGACGGCCAGGTGACGCCGCCGGGTGCGAAGACGAAGACGGGAAACGCGCGCTCCACCAGGGCGATGGGGCCGTGCATCAGGTCGGCGGCGGAAAATCGTTCCGTGACCACGTAGCACGTCTCCATCAGTTTCAACCCGAACTCGAGCGCGTTGGCGTAGTTCAACCCGCGGCCGACGGTTACCGCGCGGGTCATGAAAAAATAGCGCTCGGCCAGGTCCTCGATGTCTTCTTCCAGGCGCAGAGCCGCATCCGCCCATTCGGGCACGCGCCGCAGGTCGTCCAGCCGCACGTCGCCGGAAAGCGCATAGGCCAGCAGATAGACCATCATCAGCTGGCAAGTGTAGGTCTTGGTGGCCGCGACACTTTTTTCGCCACCGGCCTGGATTAGCAGCGGGTATTCCACCAGTTTGGCCATCTCGCTGCCTGGTTCATTGGTGATGCCGACCGTGGTGGCACCGCGCTCGCGGGCGTCGGCGAGGACGGCGTTGGTGTCGGTGGATTCGCCCGATTGCGAAATGCCGACCACCAGGACGTCCCGCAGATCGAGCGGGCTTTCATACAGCGTCAGGATGGAGGGCGCGGCCAGGGATACCGGAATGCGCGTTGTGATTTCGATGAGGTACCGGCCAAACTGCGCTGCGTTGTCGGAGGTGCCGCGCGCCACCATGATGATCAGCCGGGGGCGGTGCTCCTCAAAGTGATGACGTAGCTCGAAAATCGCGCGCAGCCCGCTTTCGAGCGTCTTTGTCAACGCCTGGGGTTGCTGGCGAGTCTCTTCGAGCATTTTCGACATGGGATCAACGCGGAAAGATCTCGTCCAGTTCCTGGCGGGATGCGCGACGGCCGTATTCGCAGATTTGGAACGCTTCGGCGTGCTGAATCTGCTCCGGCCCGTAGCGCCGTGTGAGCGCGGCGCGGGCGCATTCGCTTAAGGGATGCCCCCACGTTTTCGATAACCACTCTCGCAGGTGATCGGGCGGGACTTCCCGTCCTTCGATCCAGGGGAGCCATTCGTAGAACTGAGAAGCATGCGCGTCCAGGGCATCGATTTTCTTTTGAAACACATCGTCTATCGCGACCGCAACATCGGGGACGAACGGCGCCGGCATCCGAAATGCATCTTCCAGATAGAGAAACAAAGGATTGTGGCGCAGGGCCGGAGTATCGGGGCACAGGTGCGGGACCATCACCAGGTAGGCTGAATCCTGGACCAGCTGGCCGGTGTAGCGATGATCGGGATGATAATCCCACGGGCGATGCGACAGGACGACGTCGGCGTTCCACCGCCGGATGCGGCGAACGATGTCCTCCCGGGCGCCCAGGGTCGGCAGCAACTCGCCGTCTTTGTAGCTCAGGATTTCAGTTTCGGCGATGCCTAGACGGCGGGCCGCTTCTTCGGCTTCGCCCTTTCGGATGGCGACCAGTTCCGCGGCTTGGTACCGGTGATGACCCGCTGCGCCGTTGGTGACCGAGAGAAACTTCACGGCGTGGCCCGAGGCGGCAAACTTGTAGGCCGCGCCGCCGAACTCGATCTCGCAATCGTCTGGGTGCGCACCGATGCAGATGATCCTCACCGTACCGAATGGTGCCGCCGATCGGCGCCGCTGTCCAGTTCACAACGGTTGCGGCGGGCGTATACTATGTTCGTTACTCGACCGAACGTTTTTGTTTTCAGTCACCTTGGGACATGTTAAAATCAGAGCTAATTTGATGACGGGGGTGCTCTGATGGTTCAAGGGCAGGCTCCCGGCGAGGGGCATACGAAGACGCCGGCGGGACCGCAACCAGCTCGCGTTTCCGAAGAGGCGGTTCGGGAAGAACTCACTCGTGTGCTTTCCTGCCATGAGTTCCGATCGAGCAAACGCAGCCAGGAGTTTTTGCGCTACGTAGTGGAGCACACGCTGGCCGGGCAAGCGGACATGCTCAAGGAACGAACTATCGGCATCGAGGTATTCGGCCGTTCCACCAGCTATGAGCCGAGCGACGATGCCACGGTGCGGGTGAAAGCGGGCGACGTCCGTAAGCGGCTCGGGTTGTACTATGCCGAGCAGGGCGCTCATAATCCGGTGCGAATCGAGATGCCGGCCGGGACTTACGTGCCGGAGTTTCGATGGTCCGAGGTGCACGAAGCCGTGACGCCGCTTGCGCAGCCTGTCACGGTGCCGGAGCTGGCCACGGTTGCGCCTACTCCAGTTAAGCCGCGATCTTTCGGCCAGTGGTATATCGTCGCAGGGGCTATTCTGGTGGCAATCGCGGTGGCGGCGGTCTGGATGCAATCGCGGCCGGCGCACACGGCGCTCGATGAATTCTGGGCGCCGGTGTTGAAGGGAGCAACGCCCGTTTCCCTGTGCGTGGCTTTCGTGCCGGTTTATGGCCAGAACCATGGCGATTATGTGCTTTTGACGGATCAATTCGTGGGCGGAGGCGATCTGATCGCGACGTCGCGCATATCGGCCATGCTGGCGCGGATGCAGCATCTTTATCAGTTGAGGATTGGCAGCGACGTTTCGTTCCAGGATCTGCGATCGGCGCCGGCGATTCTGGTGGGGTATTCTTACACGCGATGGAAAGAGATCAGCAACCAGGCGCGATTCTTCATTGATACCTCGCGGGAGCCGGTTGGGATCACCGATTACGGCAAGCTAACCGAATTCACGCTGCCCGATCTGCCAGCCGACCGGCGGACCACAGAGGATTACGCGATCGTTTCCCGAGTGTTTCATCCCGATACCCACGCGATGCTGGTGGAATTGGCGGGCATCACGCAATACGGGACCGAAGCGGCCGCGGATCTGGTGACCAATGCGGACTTGATGACGGAGGCGCTGCGCGGCGCTCCGGCGGGTTGGCAGAGCCGGAATCTACAGCTGGTGCTGCACGTGAAGGTGATTTCCGGGACGCCAAGTTCGCCGAAAGTTGTGAAGACGCATTTTTGGTGATCCTTCGAAATCGAAAGTTTTAGCAGTGACCGGTTTGGCGTTATTCGGCGCCTATTACCATCTTGTCAGTCGAATCACCCGGTCAAACTCCAGTAGCCCATCACAAACTGGCCGAAATTGCCCGATCGTAAACGAAGGGGCATTGAGAGTCCTCGTCGTGCCTTTCAGGTGCGTGTGCGCCTCGCTGTTGCGCACGGTTCTCAGTGCGTCAAGGGTTGCCTTCATAGTGCCATACTTCGCCGCGTCCACTTGTGATTCTAATTTTTCCACGACCACTAGACCAACGAGCCGGATAAGCATGAAGCGAAAGTTGTTGTGATAGTCAAATCCATAGGTCTTCTTGATAATCTGCTGTTTGCAGTACTTCCTGTTTTCGTTATCCTTCAAGTGGCGCATCGCGCACCGAATTATGATATCGTCCATCGACTCCTCGATCCAGCCGCAGAGTTCCAAAATTGCGAGTTTGGAGCAGAACAACGCTTCCTTACTCGACTTCGTCTGGTTGTAGCGACGGTCGAGCGCCTTGAGATTCGAGAGAATGTAACTCTGTGCGATCACCTTAGTTTCCGGCGAAGATGCGCGTGGCAGTATTCAGGCGCGCGATAACTCGGGGTTTTTTCGAAAGCCCTTCCTTCAAGGAACTTTCCGAAAACTCTGGATGGCCGACGAGTTGCTTGTAGCGGCTTCTCAGCACTGTCGGTGACGCACTATCGAGCTGATCTATATTCTTCGAGACGCCCACCAAAAGAGCCTCCATGACCGTGACCGACAACTTTGGAGGCGTTTCGCCAGAAAACACTTTTTCCAAGATACAGTCCACTGTTCGCGTAAAGAGCTTCGTTTTCTGTTCCAAGAAATCGTCGGAAGGGTATTGGTGATCGTGCATGTAGTCATTCAGGAATTTGGCCAGATGCCCTTCATACTTACTTGATTTGTCATGGAATGCCAGAAACCGAAGTATGAGCTCCTGTTTTGTAAACCGATAAGACTGTTTCGCTCTCATCTTGTTGAGCTTGCGCCAAGCCGGAGACTCGTCAAGCTGCTTCAATAGCCTGTTAAGTGGGCCGCCAAAGATGCAGTTCCGAATTTCCTGATTGTTAAGTTTCATCCCACCGGTGTTCAGACGGTGGAATATCGTGAACAGGTACTCCATGTGGCTTTTCTTCTTGAAGTCACATCGAAGAACTGTAACAGGGATCGAGAGATTTTCGACTCGAGTATAGTAGTGATGCAGCGGGCTGCTATCCATCTTGATAGAGGCCGCCAAGGCGCCTCCGATCTCAGGCTCGACGTCTTCCAGAGGAGAGAGTTTCCAATCACCACCCTCGAGAAATCTGACGATTGTAGAGATCCGTTGAAGTCCGTCAATCACGATCCATCGTTGAGCCTTGTGGTCCAGCGCAAAGCACATGCTCGGGATTGGTAGGGACTTGATGAGGGAATCGATGAACCGAGTCTGGTCTGGACCTTTCCATACGACGTCGCGCTGGAACTCTGGCTGGATTTCGAGTATCCCCTGCTTGTACATTCGAAAGAGATCGGCACACGAGCGCAGCTCATTGTAGGCGACTATGTCAGAGGGTGGGACCTCTCCGTAGTCGTCCTCGAAAAGGCTTTGCTCTTCTAACTGATCAAGCGTTGGGCTAATTGTGTTCATGTTAGATCGCCAGTTCACAAGTGAAACAGTTGCGGTAGGGCCTCCGTTAAGGATAGCCCAGGCACAATGGGCTTGGCGGTCTTCATCAGGCCAGAACGTAAAGGGCTCGCGCGACAGGAGCCTGGCGGACTCTCCCACACTTCATTTTTTCGTAACATCGATCATGTTGTCGTCGGCGATGCGGTCGATTAGTTTGTTGTAGGGGTCGATGCCCGCGCGGGTGGGCTGTTGGTCGACGACGATGGTGAAGGTCTGGTGCTCCTGGGTGAGCTTTTCTTTTTTCATGTATAACGGCTTCTCTTCATCCTTCTTGCCGGTGAAGACGCCGATATCGATGTAGTCGGCCAAAGGCATGGGGGATTCCACGCCGTTTCCGTCGGCCTGGACTTTGCGCGCCTGCACGTTGAGAGTGACTTTGTACTTGCCATCCGGCATTTTCTCGGAAACCGCGGAAATCGCCTTGTTGTCGTAAAGCACGATGCGGTTAAATCCGTCGTCGACCAGATAACGCAGCTCGGGCGGTGTTTGCGCCATGAGAGCGTCCACCAGCATGCGAGTGTCGGGGTAGGGTGTGTCCACTTCATTCGTAGCGTTGGCGTAGCGATACTGCATGAGGAAGTTCTGAAGCGCGCGGTCCACTTTGTCTTCGCCAATATAGTCGGCCAGAGTGTACATGATCTGTCCGCCCTTCTCATACCAGACGTAAGTCTCGCGCTGCACTAAAGAGAGTGGAGGCTCATGGCGAACCTCGCCGGCCCGGCCGCGCAGATAACGATCCAAGAAATGGCGCAGGACTTTATGCATATAATCCTTGCCATATTTCTGCTGCATGACCATGTAGGCGGAATATTGCGCGAGGGTTTCCGACATCATATTCGAGCCCTGCACCTGGGCTCCGATCAGCTGGTGAGCCCACCATTGATGTCCAAGCTCATGCGCGGTGACGAAGTAGGTGAGATCCACATCATCTTTGTGCTGCATCCGCTCGATGAAACCAATCCCTTCAGAGAAGGGGACGGTGTTGGGGAAGGACTGGGCGAAATTGCGGTAGCGCGGGAACTCCATGATGCGATACTGCGTGAACTGGTACGGGCTAAAGTGTGCCTGATAATAGTCGAGACCGGCTCGTGACGACGCGAGCATGCCATCGATGTCGTAGTTGTGAGCCGGGTCGTAATACACCTCCAGGTTGACGGGGCCGTGAGGGCCTGAGTAGAGCTCCTTGCGAGTTGTGTAGCGCCCGGAAAGATAGGCAAAGAAATCCGCGATATGCGTGCCGCCCATACTGTATTCGTAATAGTGGCGGCCATCGCGCTGCCAGGTCTTCACCAGATAGCCGGGAGCGATCGCCATCTGCTCGCCCGAAGTGCTCACCACAGTGTGATAGGTGATCCAATCGGATTGGGCGGAGAATAGATTGATGCGGGAGTGGACGGGCTCGCCGCGCTGGGCCATCTCCTCCAGCAATGGAAGTTTCTCTTCGCGGCGCCGGCGCGGATCGTCGATCTCGAAGCCCAGATCGTAACCAATCTGCGGAAAGTAGCCGGAGTCGAAGAAGGTGCCGTTGTAGGCGAACTCGGCCAGTTCGTTTCCATCGCGGAATCCGCGCGTGGAGTGCCCGACTGAAAAAGTGAGACTCAGGACATCGCCGGGAGGCAGCGGACGATCGAGCGTGTAAACGGAATAGAGATCGCGGGGGGCTCGGCTTTTCAGGTGGAAAGACCGGTCGAATTGAACGTTCGATACGGACTCGTGCTCGTCGGTGATGTGGATCTCCGAGATGGGTTGAGTGGACTTGTTCTGCAGCGTGAAGCGGCCCGTAGCATCGAAGGAGCGGCGCTCGGGATAGATGTTGATGGTAGCGTCTACGGCCGTAATCTTGGGTTGGCGAAAAAGCTCGAATTTCTTGAAATCGCGCTCGTATCCGGCCTGGATGTGGCGGCGATCCCTGGCCGTCAGATACTCGTTCAAAAGGTGAGTGTTGTAGAAGAACCAGAGGCCGGAGCCGGCGGCGATCAAGGCGAAGAACGCGGCTGCCGGCGCCAGGCGGGGAGCGCGACGTGTGGCCAAACGAGTGCGAGATGCCAGCGAGTCCTCCGAGCCGCGGCGTGTGTAGGCGATGGACACCACGCCGAGGAGGGCGAAAATGGCAAACCAATAGGTGATTGACCAGAAGAGCGCCGGCACGAAGTGTCCGTAGCCATTCATGTCCGAGTAGGTGAAGGCCGTCGTCGCGCCAGGCAGGTAGAGGGTGTTTTCCCAACCGAAGTTGAAAAGAATCGGTTGGAGGACGACGACTCCAATCACAATGCCGTGGCCGATGAACTTGTTGGAGACCATGGTTTGGACGAAAAGTGCGAGGAGTGCGAGACCCAGAACCTGCGGGAAGGTGACGAAGTAAAGCTCCTTCAAATATTGGAGGAGTTCGTAGTGGTAGTATCCAGCGATGGTCTGCATCACAACGCCGATCAGCATTACCAAGGCCAGCAGGCATATTTCGACCAGCGCGATGGCGGTGAATTTGGAAAGCCAGTCGGTGCTTTCGCTCATGGGCAGCGCGTCATGAATACCTTCGAAGTGGTTGTCGCGCTCGCGCCAGACCAGTTCCGCGGCGTACAAGGCGGCCACGATATATAAAAAGAGGGTCGCGCTGCCTTCCACGGCCTGGAGCATGAGATAGGTAACAGGCCACACGTTTTCCCCGCCCACGCGTCCGGCGAAGTGGCCGTTATTAACGCCAAAGGCGATCAGCAGGCCGATGATTGCCCAGAAGGGCACCTCGCGAAAAATTGTGGCGATGCGGAGCCTGGTGAGAGAGCGATATTGCGCGAGCACCGTTGCGGCGCCAAACCTCTGATGCACGGGTGGCAGGCGGGCTGCAACCAGAGATCGAATCGGCCGGCTTTCTTCCGCTTCCTGCATGCGCGCTTTGGCGGCGCGCTTTCCCTGGGAGCGTGCGGTGAGAGTTTCGATGGACATGGGAAAGAACGCCCACAGGCTACCCAGTGACAGCAAACCGGCGGCGGTCCAAAGAATGCGGTTGTAAAGGAAAATGCCAGGCGAATTGCCGCTGAAATCCCAAGGGAGCAGGAGCGTATTTTTTTCGATGACGGTCCAATAGCGGGTGATATCGTCAAACAGGATAAAGCCGACCGGGTCCAGGATGCCGGACCAGAAGTCCTCGAGCGAGCGCGTCGCGGAGAAAACGGTGATACCGATGACGTAAAGCATGAAAACGGCGACACCCTGCAGATAGACAATGAAGATCTTACGCGTAAGTGCGCCGATCATGAAGAACAGCGAGCCCATGAAAAAGATCTGAACGACGATGATGGACAGAAACGGCTGGAGATACCAGGAGAGATGATTGGGGCCGATGCGGGCGTGATCGGCCCACGGCGCGAAAGTGCCGAGCCATGTTCCCAGCAGCATCCCCGAGAAGGCGAAGACGGTAGTGACGAAAGAGCCGGCCCAGCGTCCACCCAGATAAGCGAATTTCGAGATGGGCTTGGTGAAGAGGATCTGGTAAGTGTCGCGCTGAAAATCTCGCAGGATGGACGTACCGAAAATGGCGGCGATGACGATGGTGCCAAACAGGCAGGAGTAGAGATCGTTGAAGGCGTTGGCCCACGGGCCATTGAGGAGGACTTTGCCGTTGGTGAAACCGACTGGGCCGAAGCTTTCCGATGCGACGGAGAGAAAAGAGAAGGCGATCCAGACCAGAAAATAGGCGTAGGTGGAAATGCTTTTGGCTCGGAAACGAATCTCGAAGGTGAAGAATTCCCAGAACATGGCCATAGAAATGTGCTTGCCTCTGAGTCCTTAGTTTTTCGCGTGACGGGAGAGATGGAGGAAATAGACATCCGCCAACTCGGAAGGGACGGCATGGAAACCGGCGCCCGGCGCGGATTGAGCGAAGACGCGTATTTCGTGCTGCCCACCCGAGAGGTGCGTGCTGATGACGGGAAACTCGGATTCAAGCCTGCGAAGCTCGTCGTCGGTGGCAACGATGCGGGACCAAATCTGCCCCTCCAGAGCGGCCAGGGTTTCCGACGGCACGCCTTCCAGGAGAACCTCGCCCGATGCGATGATCGCCATTCGCGAGCAGAGTTCGCGAACGTCGTCCACGATATGGGTGGATAAAATGACCGTAACTTCGCGTCCAATGGACGCGAGAAGATTGAGGAAGCGGTTGCGCTCGGCTGGATCGAGGCCGGCGGTCGGTTCGTCGACGATGATCAGGCGGGGATTGGCCAGCAACGCCTGGGCGATGCCGAAGCGCTGCTTCATTCCGCCGGAGTAAGTGGAGAGAGCCTTCTTACGAACCTCCCATAGGTTGGTCTGCTGGAGCAGAGCTTCCACCATTTCCTTGCGCTCGCCAGGGGCCGTGACGCCTTTCAGAATGGCGAGATGGTTAAGCATGTCGAGGGCGGACAGCTTGGGGTAGACTCCAAACTCCTGGGGAAGATAGCCGAGGATCTTGCGAACCTCGCTTTTTTGCGCGAGAACGTCCAGGCCATCCAGGGTGATCGCTCCCGAATCGGGGTCTTGAAGGGTCGCGACCGTTCGCATGAGTGAGCTCTTGCCTGCGCCGTTCGGACCAAGCAGTCCGAACATATTATTTCCAATTTCCAGAGACACATTCTTGAGCGCGCGAACGCCGTTCGGGTAGGTCTTAGAGAGACCGGTGATGGTGAGTGCCATGGCGAGTGTCTCCTGAAGAAGGCGGCGATTCTGCTGTGTCCGTAGGAATTTTAACATGCGATAGCACACGCCCATGTGCGATAGCACACATGCCCCATGAAGGCCGCGGACGGACATAGGCCAACCTTGACAATGGCGTGCGATTAGTACGAGCGGTCCCAAAGTAGCGCTCGCCTGCCACGAAAAGCAGGAACTGCTTTTGTCCGAAGAGCAATCTGGGTCACGCTTTAATACACGAGATTTGTTACTGAAGCGAAATTGCTTCCGAGGAAAACGATGTTAAAGATGCTGTTCATCACAACCTTTCTTGTTGCCTCGGGAACACCTAAATGGTGACTACTTTTCGAGTGACCCAGTTCTCGGAGTACGAACAACGGCACAGCCGATCCCGCGGGAAATCTGTGCGCCATGATTTACGTATTCGCACCGGACCAGCAAATGGCGGAATGCTGCAGTTGAGGACTCACTCCCAATGCACTGCTCACTCTCGACGGGAGCAACCTTCTAAACAATACCCTGACTGGCGCCCCCTCCCGACCGGCATGATCAAGATCGTCTCTTCCACCGGGTATCCCGGTTGCAACCCAGCGAAACCGATACCGGCAACGGGGCTTAGCGCATGGGCGACACGACACACACTCAAACCCTAGGTTTTATAACTGAGACGCCGTTCCAGAACAGCACGCTGAGCACGGGAGAACTCAAGGACCTCGGCAACACTTGCGCGATAATTACAAAGGAAGGCAGCGGAGCCGGCGTCTGCAATTGTGGCGGCAGCGGCCCCATTTAAACCGGGTGCTAAGGCACAACGCGTTGACCTGTTAGCGTTGCCGCTACAGGGCTTCTCGATTGTCGTCCGTCTGCGCCGTAGAAGATTGCGCTCGCGGCGCCGCTAAAAGCATCGCCGTTCACCTTGATTGAAAAGGAAATCTCACCGCGGCTGACGAACTGGTGAGTGGTTCGATCAGCGGTGACCTCCACGAACTTTCCTTTAATCCTGTCGCCATCCCGGGCCCACACGCCCATGCCATTGCTGTCGCTGGTGTTCGGATCTCCCGCGTCGGGATTCGACTGCTGCATGGTCCCGTCGGAATTGAAAACGAACATATGGTCGTGAAACGGCGCCTCGGGAATTTTCACAAACCACGCCCCAACAATGAGGGGCGAGTTGTTTTTGCCTTCGGAAACTTGATGGCAGGCCGTCGAGCTAAGGCATAAGGCGACCACGCCGAGAACTGCCGGAGGCATGCGCATATCCGTTTAGGATAGCCTGTCCGGTACAGGATCAAATCGCCTCCAGTGATGGTACTGTGTTGAAGGAGGACCGATAATGCGTGTTGGTGTTTTCTATTTTCCAACGGACTATGGAATCGACATCCGAGAACTGGCACGCGCGGCTGAGGAGCGCGGTTTCGAGTCGTTGCTCCTGCCGGAGCACACGCACATTCCGAAGTCCCGCCGCACCCCATTTCCCGGCGGCGGAGAACTGCCCAAAGCTTATTCTCATACGCACGACCCGTTCGTCGCGCTGTCGTTTGCCGCCGCTGTAACGAAGAAAATTATGCTCGGCACCGGCATTTGCCTGATCCCGCAGCGCGACCCGATCGTGACGGCGAAGTGCGTGGCCAGTCTGGATCAGTTGTCAAACGGCCGGTTCCTCTTTGGTATTGGCGGCGGCTGGAACGTCGATGAAATGGAGAATCACGGGGCGCGCTACGAGACGCGGTTCAAGCTGATGCGCGAACGCATATTGGCAATGAAGGCCCTTTGGACCGAGCAGGACGCAGCCTTCCACGGAGAAATGGTGAATTTCGATCCCGTCTGGCTTTACCCTAAGCCAGCGCAACGTCCCCACCCGCCGATCCTTCTTGGCGGCTCAAGCGACCATACCGTAAAGCGCGTCGTGGAATTTTGCGATGGCTGGTTGCCCATAGCTAGACCGGGCTTCAACGCTAAAGGAGCGGTCGCGCAGTTGCGTCAAGCGGCATCGGCGGCTGGGCGGGACTTCTCGACACTGTCCATCAATGTGTTCGGGTCGCCTGCCGACGAGGCGGTCCTCGCCGAATACCGCGAGCTTGGTATCCAACGCGCGTACCTTGCGATTCCTGATTTAAATCGCGATGAAATCCTGAGCGTGCTCGACAAGTATGCGCGATTGGCAGCCTGACCGGTGTCTCCTAAACCGCAACAGATTTCCGCTGCGGTTCAGAAAATACTTAAGGAGGCCAGAGTCGCGAGGCTTGCAACTTTGGATGCCAGGAGGCGGCCACACATCGTGCCGGTCTGTTTTGCCTATGACGGCAAACTCTTCTACACCCCGGTAGACCTAAAACCCAAGCGTGTTCCCCCGGAACGACTCGCACGTTTGCAAAACATCCGGGCAGTATCCAGCGTGGCGCTTCTCATCGACAAGTACGACGAGGACTGGACACAGCTCTGGTATGTCTTAATACGTGGGAAAGCCAAGCTGATTCCCAAGTCGGCGCAGAAAGAGCGTGCCTGGGCGATTCGTAAATTAAAAGCGAAATACCCGCAATATGCTCGAGGAATGCTTGCTGATGACGCGCCGATTATCCGAATTGCTCCGCAGCGGACTACATCCTGGGGCAAATTCTAGTTATCATTCTGTGATTTTTGCGAGCCTCTTGTAAGCGCGTATCGCCGTGTTTTGAAATTCCCAAGCTTGTTGCCCGGATGGCGGCGTACCCTCCCACTCCAGTTGCCAGGCGAATCCTTGCAAAAGCGGTCGCGCGACCACGCGCAAAGCGCGCCCGGCATACTCAGGATATCGTTTGGCGGCTTCCACTAGAGCAAGCCTGTTCAGCTCAGGGTCGATCTCAATCGACTGCATGCGGCCATCATACCCTCTCCAGGGTCCTATTTGCTGCGAGTCAGCGGCTCAGGCACCTATCCATTTGGGATATTCGGTAGCACGAAAAGTTCGCCTCCGGAACTGAACGGAGCCACCCGCAACAGGGACCGGATCCGGAGGTACCGTTGATTCAAAAACCTATTGGAGAATTGAGCAGCGATTCTGCTCTGAACGGGCACAAAATTGCTTTCGCGTACGGGCTCCCGCAAGGACAGTTGATTATAATGCGTCTCTAACGGCCGTTGTTGGAGCTGCACTGAAAGCCACATCTGGATGGCTCAAAGGAGGTTGTCAGAGGAAATCTTATGAGCAAGAGGCTGACTACAAATCTTCTTTCGATCCTGTGTTTGGTTTTTGTGGCACTTCCGGTATCCGCCCAGAGCGGCGGGGCACCTTTGACACGTCACGTGCCGGCAAGGGTGCTCACTGGCGAAGCGCAAATCGTCGGGCGGCTTCCCGCGACGCAGTCCATGCGTCTGGTCCTTGTTCTGCCGCTTAGTAACCAAGCCGGGTTAGACAGCTTCTTGCAGCAACGTTACGATCCTTCCAGCCCGTTTTATCGCCAGTTCCTGACGGTGGACCAGTTCACTTCGATGTTCGGCCCCAGCCAGGAAGATTATAACCATGTGATCGGTTTCGCGGAAGCAAACGGCTTTACGGTGGTGGGCACTTCTCGAAATCGCTTGAACATCGACGTCACAGCTCCGGTGGCCACTATTGAGCAAGCCTTCCAGCTCACCATGAACGTTTATCGGGACATGACCCAAAACCGCACGTTCTACGCTCCGGACCGGGAGCCGGCGCCGAACGCGGGAGTGCAGCTGTGGCACATCGCGGGCCTCGAAAACTATTCGATGCCACGTCCCTCCTTCCGCCGCAAAACTGCGGGCACGCTATCCAACGCCACCACTGGCTCCGGCCCATCGAGCGCTTTCTTGGGCAGCGACATGAGGGCGGCATACTATGGTGGAACGCTCACCGGGGCTGGCCAGTCGCTTGGGTTGCTTGAGTATTACGGCACCGATTTGGCCGATCTTCGAACCTACTTCAAGAACGTGGGTCAAACGAACAAGGTCCCGATTACCCTCCTTTCTACAGACGGAACAAGCACCAGTTGCCTTGCGTCAGCAGGATGTGATGACACCGAACAGACCATTGATATGACTCAGGCACTCGGCATGGCCCCCGGCTTGTCCAGCCTGGTGATGTACGTGGGATCTTCCGATGCCGCAATTTTTAACGCAATGGCCACGGCGAACCCGCTCAACGCGCAATTGAGCTCCTCGTGGACCTGGTCCCCGGCGGACCCGAACACCGATAAACCGTACTTTCAGGAGTTCGCGGCGCAAGGTCAGAACCTGTTTCAAGCCGCCGGCGACAGTGATGCGTGGGGACCGGGTTCCGAGATTTTCCCAGCGGATGATGTGTACGTTACGTCGGTTGGCGGGACAGACTTACAAACCAGCGGGTCTGGCGGTACGTGGAGTTCGGAAACCGCCTGGGTCTACGGCGGCGGTGGCATTTCACCGAACCATTTCGCGATTCCTTCCTGGCAGACGAGCGTGGCCAGCGGCTGCTCCAGCTGTTCCGGAACTTATCGGAACGGTCCGGACGTATCGGCAAACGCGAATTTTACCTTTTACGTCTGTGCCGACCAAACCACGTGCACTGCCAACGAGTACGGTGGCACTAGCTTTGCCGCGCCCATGTGGGCCGGATATATGGCTCTAGTCAATGAACAGGCCGTGGCGAACAGCGGGCGCCCGCGCGGCTTCATCAACCCGACTCTTTATGCGATTGGTTCTGGCGCCAGTTATGATTCTGATTTCCACGACATCACCAGTGGAAGCAATGGCGATTCGGCGACAATTGGCTACGATTTGGCGACCGGCTGGGGAAGTCCGAACGGATCCGGCCTGCTGAATGCTCTGATTGTTCCGCCAAATTTCGCTGTCTCCGCGGCACCCGCTTCCCAGTCGGTGGTGCAGGGGACCAACACCAGTTATACGGTGAACGTGATTCCAGCGGGTGGCTTCGGCAGCACCGTTACCCTGAGCATAAGCGGTGTGCCCAGCGGCGCCTCGGCGATCTTCAGCTCCAATACCGTCGCTGGGGGCGGCGCTCCTACTCTGTCGGTCACCACCGGCACCGCCGCGCTGGGAACTTACACGCTGACGATCAGCGGGTCCGGCGGCGGTATAAACCAAACAACCTCGGTCACTCTAGCGATCATTCCTCCGCCGATGTCAGTCTCGGTGGCACCCCATGCCGCGACCGTCGCTCCCGGCCAGACGCAGCAGTTCACGGCCACGGTGCTCCACACAAATAATACGGGCGTGACCTGGACACTCAGCCCGAATACCGGAACCGTTTCACCTGCGGGGCTATACACGCCACCGTCCACGGTCAGCACGGAACAAACCGTCATCGTGACGGCGACTAGCGTCGCTGATATGACCAAGAGCGCCTCGGCGAACATCACCCTGATTCCACCGGGGGCTTGGTACAGCCTCTCCTGGTCACAACGGACGACGATTACGATCAATGCGACGCAGGTGTCGGGCACCTCGAATCTGGTGAACTTTCCGGTGTTGGTTTCGCTGACGGATGCGAATCTGAGGACGGTGGCCAATGGGGGCAATGTGGGCAAACCGGATGGAAGCGACATTCTGTTCACGGCGTCGGATGGAGCCACTAAGCTGGCGCATGAGATCGAGACCTACAACGGCAGCACGGGTCAACTGATTGCGTGGGTGCAAGTGCCGACGGTTTCACCAGGCATCAATACGATCTTCTACCTGTATTACGGCAACAGCACGGCGGCCAATCAGCAGAACGCGGCCGGGGTGTGGGACAGCAATTTCGAAGGGGTGTGGCACCTGCCGAACGGGACCACGCTGACGGCCAACGATTCGACCGGGAACGGGAACAACACCGGGGCGCTGAACGGGAGCACGGCGGGGAGCGGGGAGATCGACGGAGCGGCCAGCTTGAATGGGAGTTCCAACTACATCGAGGTGGCGAGCAGCGGGAGTCTGAATGGGTGGACGCAGCAGACGGTATCGATGTGGATCAAGGCTGCGACCGACATGACAGACAATGCGCGGCTGATGGAGAAGGGAGCCAACAATGAATGGACGCTGGCGTTCAACTATGGGGCGGGAAACCAGGAGCTGACGCTGCAGAACCTGGGGACCAACAGTCCGGCGATCACCACCAGCGTGGCGGTGGCCGATAATACGTGGCACAAAATCGATGCCACCATCGACAACGGGAGCAAGGCGCTGGCGATATACGTGGATGGAGTGTTGAACGTATCGGGGAGCTCGGCGAGTGCGGCCACGAGCACCAACAACAATCTGTTTATCGGAGAGTATGGAGCGGGGGGATACTACTATCACGGCCTGATCGATGAAGTGGAGATCTCCAACACCGTGCGGTCGGCGGCCTGGATCGCGACTCGCTACAACAACCAGTCATCGCCATCCACTTTCCTATCCGAAGGGGCGCAGCAGAACTCGGGAGCGGTAGCAGCGCCGGCGTTCAGTCCGGCGGCGGGGGCCTATGCCTCGGCTCAGAGCGTCACCATCAGTACGACCACTCCGGGGGCTTCGATCCGCTACACCACCGACGGCAGTACGCCCAGCGAAACGCAGGGCACGTTGTACAGCGGAGCGGTGACGGTGAGCGCGACCACCACGCTCAATGCGATCGCTTATGAGAGCGGATTGATGGATAGCGTGGTGGCGACGGCCACCTACACCATCACCGGATCGAGCTGGTACAACACCACCTGGAGCAACCGCAAGGCGCTGACGATTAATGCGACGCAGGTGTCGGGCACCTCGAATCTGGTGAACTTTCCGGTGTTGGTTTCAGTGACGGATGCCAATCTGAGGACGGTGGCCAATGGCGGCAATGTGGGCAAACCGGATGGAAGCGACATTCTGTTCACGGCGTCGGATGGAGCCACTAAGCTGGCGCATGAGATCGAGACCTACAACGGCAGCACGGGTCAACTGATAGCGTGGGTGCAGGTACCGACGGTTTCAGCAGGCATCAATACGATCTTCTACCTGTATTACGGCAACAGCACGGCGGCCAATCAGCAGAACGCGGCCGGGGTGTGGGACAGCAATTTCGAAGGGGTGTGGCACCTGCCGAACGGGACCACGCTGACGGCCAACGACTCGACCGGGAACGGGAACAACACGACGGCGCTGAACGGGAGCACGGCGGGGAGCGGGGAGATCGACGGAGCTGCCAGCTTGAATGGGAGTTCCAACTTTATCGAGGTGGCGAGCAGCGGAAGCCTGAATGGGTGGACGCAGCAAACGGTGTCGATGTGGATCAAGGCGCAGACCGACATGACATACAATGCGCGGCTGATCGAGAAGGGAGCCAACAATGAATGGACGCTGGCGTTCAACTATGGGGCGGGAAACCAGGAGCTGACGCTGCAGAACCTGGGGACCAACAGTCCGGCGATCACTACCAGCGTGGCGGTGGCCGATAACACGTGGCACAAAATCGATGCCACCATCGACAACGGGAGCAAGGCGCTGGCGATATACGTGGATGGAGTGTTGAACGTATCGGGGAGCTCGGCCTCTGCGGCCAGCAGCACCAACAACAATCTGTTTATCGGAGAGTACGGAGCCGGCGGATACTACTATCACGGCCTGATCGATGAAGTGGAGATCTCGAACACAGTGCGGTCGGCGGCCTGGATCGCGACCCGCTATAACAACCAGTCTGCGCCCTCCACTTTCCTATCTGAAGGGGCGCAGCAGAACTCGGGAGCGGTAGCAGCGCCGGCGTTCAGTCCGGCGGCGGGGGCCTATGCCTCGGCTCAGAGCGTCACCATCAGTACGACCACTCCGGGGGCTTCGATCCGCTACACCACCGACGGCAGTACGCCCAGCGAAACGCAGGGCACGTTGTACAGCGGAGCGGTGACGGTGAGCGCGACCACCACGCTCAATGCGATCGCTTATGAGAGCGGATTGATGGATAGCGTGGTGGCGACGGCCACCTACACCATCACCGGATCGAGCTGGTACAACACCACCTGGAGCAACCGCAAGGCGCTGACGATTAATGCGACGCAGGTGTCGGGCACCTCGAATCTGGTGAACTTTCCGGTGTTGGTTTCAGTGACGGATGCCAATCTGAGGACGGTGGCCAATGGCGGCAATGTGGGCAAACCGGATGGAAGCGACATTCTGTTCACGGCGTCGGATGGAGCCACTAAGCTGGCGCATGAGATCGAGACCTACAACGGCAGCACGGGTCAACTGATAGCGTGGGTGCAGGTACCGACGGTTTCAGCAGGCATCAATACGATCTTCTACCTGTATTACGGCAACAGCACGGCGGCCAATCAGCAGAACGCGGCCGGGGTGTGGGACAGCAATTTCGAAGGGGTGTGGCACCTGCCGAACGGGACCACGCTGACGGCCAACGACTCGACCGGGAACGGGAACAACACGACGGCGCTGAACGGGAGCACGGCGGGGAGCGGGGAGATCGACGGAGCTGCCAGCTTGAATGGGAGTTCCAACTTTATCGAGGTGGCGAGCAGCGGGAGCCTGAATGGGTGGACGCAGCAAACGGTGTCGATGTGGATCAAGGCTGCGACCGACATGACATACAATGCGCGGCTGATGGAGAAGGGAGCCAACAATGAATGGACGCTGGCGTTCAACTATGGGGCGGCCAACCAGGAGCTGACGCTGCAGAACCTGGGGACCAACAGTCCGGCGATCACCACCAGCGTGGCGGTGGCCGATAACACGTGGCACAAAATCGATGCCACCATCGACAACGGGAGCAAGGCGCTGGCGATATACGTGGATGGAGTGTTGAACGTATCGGGGAGCTCGGCCTCTGCGGCCAGCAGCACCAACAACAATCTGTTTATCGGAGAGTACGGAGCCGGCGGATACTACTATCACGGCCTGATCGATGAAGTGGAGATCTCGAACACAGTGCGGTCGGCGGCCTGGATCGCGACCCGCTATAACAACCAGTCTGCGCCCTCCACTTTCCTATCTGAAGGGGCGCAGCAGAACTCGGGAGCGGTAGCAGCGCCGGCGTTCAGTCCGGCGGCGGGGGCCTATGCCTCGGCTCAGAGCGTCACCATCAGTACGACCACTCCGGGGGCTTCGATCCGCTACACCACCGACGGCAGTACGCCCAGCGAAACGCAGGGCACGTTGTACAGCGGAGCGGTGACGGTGAGCGCGACCACCACGCTCAATGCGATCGCTTATGAGAGCGGATTGATGGATAGCGTGGTGGCGACGGCCACCTACACCATCACCGGATCGAGCTGGTACAACACCACCTGGAGCAACCGCAAGGCGCTGACGATTAATGCGACGCAGGTGTCGGGCACCTCGAATCTGGTGAACTTTCCGGTGTTGGTTTCAGTGACGGATGCCAATCTGAGGACGGTGGCCAATGGCGGCAATGTGGGCAAACCGGATGGAAGCGACATTCTGTTCACGGCGTCGGATGGAGCCACTAAGCTGGCGCATGAGATCGAGACCTACAACGGCAGCACGGGTCAACTGATAGCGTGGGTGCAGGTACCGACGGTTTCAGCAGGCATCAATACGATCTTCTACCTGTATTACGGCAACAGCACGGCGGCCAATCAGCAGAACGCGGCCGGGGTGTGGGACAGCAATTTCGAAGGGGTGTGGCACCTGCCGAACGGGACCACGCTGACGGCCAACGACTCGACCGGGAACGGGAACAACACGACGGCGCTGAACGGGAGCACGGCGGGGAGCGGGGAGATCGACGGAGCTGCCAGCTTGAATGGGAGTTCCAACTTTATCGAGGTGGCGAGCAGCGGGAGCCTGAATGGGTGGACGCAGCAAACGGTGTCGATGTGGATCAAGGCTGCGACCGACATGACAGACAATGCGCGGCTGATGGAGAAGGGAGCCAACAATGAATGGACGCTGGCGTTCAACTATGGGGCGGGAAACCAGGAGCTGACGCTGCAGAACCTGGGGACCAACAGTCCGGCGATCACTACCAGCGTGGCGGTGGCCGATAACACGTGGCACAAAATCGATGCCACCATCGACAACGGGAGCAAGGCGCTAGCCATATACGTGGATGGAATGTTGAACGTATCGGGGAGTTCGGCGAGCGCGGCCAGCAGCACCAACAACAATCTGTTTATCGGAGAGTATGGAGCGGGAGGATACTACTATCACGGCCTGATCGATGAAGTGGAGATCTCGAACACGGTGCGGTCGGCGGCCTGGATCGCGACCCGCTATAACAACCAGTCTTCGTCCTCCACTTTCCTTTCCGAAGGGGCGCAGCAGAACGCCCCTTGACGCGAGTCGCGTTCTTCGCGATTCTAATTTCTGCCATGGCTGAACAGTCAACTTTCGCGACGATCGCCAACCTCTCGCGGCGCACCTTCTTAGGTGCGGCGGTGGGACTCGCGCGTGCCGCCGTGGTGCAAACTGATTTTTCGGCGCTTCCTCCTTACGGCAACGGCACGATCCCCGCCGGCATACGTTCGCGCCAGATCGCAAACGTCAACGGTATGACCGTGCATATTTTGGAGGCAGGTTACGAAACGCCGGGACGGCCGGCAATCTTGCTGCTGCATGGCTTCCCCGAGCTCGCCTTTAGCTGGCGTAAGGTGATGCCGTCTCTGGCGGCAGCCGGCTATCATGTGATCGCTCCCGATCAGCGGGGCTACGGCCGGACCATCGGTTGGGACGATGGGTACGATGCCGATGCGGATCCATTTCGCATTCTCAACATGACACGGGACGCGATTGGGCTGGTCTACGCGCTTGGCCACCGTTCGGTAGCGATGGTGGTCGGACACGACGCCGGCGCGCCGGTCGCTTCCTGGTGTGGGCTGATCAGGCCCGATATTTTCCGCTCGGTCACGATCATGAGCTCGCCATTTGAAGGGCCGCCCTCGTTGCCCTTCAATACCGCGAACGGCGCGCCCCTCCCGCGCCCGGCGATCACGGACGACGAGCTGGATGCCGAGCTTGCCAAGCTCAATCCACCGCGCAAATACTATCAAAACTATCAGCGAACCCGCGGAGCCAACGACGACATGCTCCATGCGCCGCAAGGTCTGCACGCGTTCTTCCGCGCTTATTACTTCTACAAGAGTGCCGACTACAAAGGAAACAATCCCCATCCCCTGAAGGCGCGTACGGCCGAGGAGATGGCTCAAATTCCGACCTATTACGTGATGGAAAAAGACAAGGGTATGGCGGCGACCGTGGCCCCGTTCATGCCGCCCCCGAATTACATCGCCAATTGCAAATGGCTGAGCGAAGCGGAGGTCGATGTGTACGCGACCGAATACGGCAGGACCGGCTTCACTGGCGCGCTACAGGGCTATCGCGTGCGGCGGGGCTCCGATCCCAGAAGTCTCGCTGAAATGCGCACCTTTTCAGGCCGCACCATAGACGTGCCCGCTCAGTTCATCGCGGGGAAAAGCGATTGGGGCGTCTATCAAACGCCGGGTGCGGTGGACCGGATGCGCGAGAGCGCCTGCACGAAGATGGTCGGATTCCATCTTCTGGATGGCGCCGGCCACTGGGTGCAGCAGGAGCAAGCGGAAGCTGTGAGCGCGTTGCTGGTTCAATTTCTGCGCGCCAGATCCGTATAGACCAGCCTCACAAACCGGTCGTTGGTAATGGCGCCACCCATGCGGCCCTGGTCGAAATCCGCGGTTGGTTTGGAAGCCACCACTTCTTCCATAGTCTTTCCGGCGCGGATCGCGCTCAGGACGCGATCACGCACCGCGCGAAACATTACCAGCTGCAGCTGAATCTCTTTGAATCCGATCACCGGCCCCAGGTGGCCGGGAACGATCCTGGTGTTCTCGTTGGCGATCTTCATTACCTGTTCGCCGGCCACAATCATCCCGTCCACCGAGCCTCCCTCATTTACTCCGATGTTATTAAACCGCAGCGATGCGGGGACGTCGCCAACTTGCATCACGTTGGCGTGGCGAAAGTAGACGATTGAATCTCCGTCCGTATGCGCCGGCGCCGGGTGATAGATATAAATCTCTTCGCCGTTGAAGTGCAGCGTCGTGCTGTCCGAATACGTCAACACGGGCAGCCCCGCCGCTGGCTGCGCGGGCATCCGCTTTCGCATATTGTCGTGTGAAATAATCACCGCGCCCAGCTTGGCCGTTGCTTCATTTCCGGCCGTGTGGTCGCCGTGGACGTGAGTATTCACCACATAACGTATGGGCTTATCGCTGATTTTCGCCAGCGCGGCCATGATTTTGTCGTGCATGGGGGCGTACATGGTGTCGACCAGAAAGATCCCATCGCTCCCGGCCGATACCAAGATGTTGCCCTGCGCCGGGCCCGCCATCAGCACGAAAACCCCGTCGGCGAGCTTTACCGTCTCGATCTCCTGGTGCCCGAAGTCCACGCCCTGTCCGCGCGAGCTTGCGACGCACCCGAGCATCAGCGCCGCGAAGGCCAAGGCTTGTCTTGTGATGGGAATCGTCTTCATATCACCGATTAATATGCCACAAGACCACAAGATGTGAAATACTTCACCAAGAGATCAGGAGGGTGTGCTTGCATATTCGCTGGATCACAATCTCCGCAACGTTGGTGCTGTGCGTCCCGGCCTTGGCCCAGTGGCTGAATTACCCGACACCAGGAATACCGCGCCTGGGGAACGGCAAGCCAAACCTCAATGCTCCGGCGCCGCGAGCGTCCGATGGCAGGCCCGATCTTTCCGGGATTTGGGGGTGGGAAGACAACCGGCCGTGCCCCCCAGAAGGTTGCCCGGATGCCAAAATCGGACAGGAATTCTTGAACATCGGCTGGAGCCTGAAGAACGGTCTGCCCTACCAACCCTGGGCAGCCGAACTCGTCAGGGCGCGCCGGGCGGCCAACAACAAGGACGATCCGCAATCCCGGTGTTTGCCGAGGGGCGCTCTGCGAATATACACCGATGGCTTGTTCAAGAAGATCATCCAGCTTCCGGGACTGCTGGTGATCCTCAGTGAGCGAGATGCGAGTTACCGGCAAATCTTCACCGATGGGCGGCCTTTGCCCGTCGATCCGAACCCGTCGTGGAATGGCTACTCGTCGGGAAAGTGGGAAGGCGATACGCTGGTGGTTCGAACAACAGGCTTCCGGGACGACCTGTGGCTCGACGCCGGAGGGAGTCCTCTGACGAGCGCCGCGAAGGTAACGGAAAGATTGCGGCGGCCAAATTACGGGAAACTGGAAATCGAAATTACGGTGGACGATCCGAAAGCCTACACAGTCCCGTGGACCATCAAACTCAACCAGCCCATAGTGGCCGATACCGAATTATTGGATTACATTTGTCTCGAGAATGAGAAAAGCACCTCGCACTTTGTAGGGAAATAGAGAGGTCGTGATGTCGAGTACTAAAACGATCGGGATCTTAATCCTTTCCGCTGTCCGGCTCAGCGCGGATAGTGGATCGCCTGGCCCGCTCGCCCAGTCTTGCGGTGTGCCGCCCGCTGCAGCCGGCGCCGCGCTTCCGCAGTTTCCGCCCGGTCAATATCCTGTCAAATTGCCGCCCGTGTCGTTGCTGGGCGCGCGCAATGACCTGCCCAATTCGTATCGCTCCGGCGTGAGTTGGGGACAGTTGCCGGAAGGAAGGAAGTGGGGATCGACAGCCAGCATCGCGATTGCTCCGGACGGCAAACTATGGGTCGTCGACCGATGCGGCGCTTCAGGCGCCGGGGGCACAACCTGCGGCGGCGCAAATGCGAGTGTCAACCCGGTCTTTCAATTTGAACCGTCCGGCAAGCTGCTGAAGTCGTTCGGAGCCGGGATGTTTGTCAGCCCTCACAAATTATCGGTGGACAAACAGGGGAACCTGTGGCTGGCTGACAACGGGGGACACCAGGTGTTCAAGCTGAGTCAGGACGGGAAGGTCTTATTGACGCTTGGCAAAAAAGGAGTGGCCGGGTCCGGTCTCGATGAGTTCGACGCGCCGACCGACGTCGCAATCGCCCAGAACGGCGACATTTTCGTGGGCGATGGGCACACTGGTGGCGGTACAGCTACCGGCAACGCGCGCATCATGAAGTTCGATAAGGACGGGAAGTTCATCCAGACGTGGGGCAGGAAAGGTATGGGCGCAGGTGAATTCGACGTGATCCACACACTTGCCTTCGACTCCCGAGGCAGGCTATTCGTCGGCGACCGCCAGAACAACCGCGTCCAAATCTTCGACCAAAACGGTAAGTTCATCGCACAGTGGTTCCAGTTTGGCCGGCCGAGCGGCATCTATATTGACAAGAACGACGTGATCTATGTGGCCGACTCGGAATCCAGGGACGCCCGGACCAATACCGGTCATTTCGCGCTGGCACAAACCGGTTATGGTTATAATCTGGGCGCCGAGCGAGGCATTCGTATAGGTAGCGCCAGGGATGGCTCCGTGAAGTATTTCATCCCAGATCCATGTCCATATCCGTACGCGGCCGGTTCCAGCATGGCGGAAGGCATCACCGCGGATTTCGAGGGCAACGTCTACGGGGCCGATTTTCTCGGCGATGTCAGAAAATTCGTTAAGAAGTAAGCGGTAGTATAGGAATTTCGATTTGGAAGGTTCCAGGAGACTTCTATGAAAAGGATTCTGACGTCGTCATTGGCTCTGATGGCGATGGTCGCCTCGCATGCGTTTGCCCAGCGCAAGGCGACCATCGAAAATGTTCCTGAGATTCCATTCACATCGGCGCCGAACCTGTTGAAACTTCCTTCTGGGGAGTATCTCGGCGAATCGGTTGCAGTGGCCACCAACTCCAAGGGCCACATCTTTGTCTATCATCGAAGCGCGAACACGCGGTTGTTTGAATTCGACCGAAGCGGCAACTTCCTCAAGGAAATCGGTAGTGGCTATTACGGCTTCGAATTCGCCCATTCGGTGCGCGTCGATAAGGACGACAACATTTGGACCGTCGACGAGGGCACCAACATGATCACCAAGTTCAGCCCGGACGGGAAAGTGCTGATGGTGCTCGGCCGCAGGCCACCGGCAGTCCTGGGCGCGCAGGCTTATCCCGCCGGCCCGAACCTCCCCGCAGAGAAGTATATTTTCTGCCGGCCGACGGATGTGGGCTGGGACCCGCAGGGCAACATCTTCGTTTCCGACGGCTATTGCAATAACCGCGTCGTGAAATATGACAAGGATGGCCGGTTCCTCGCGCAAGCTGGCAGCGAAAAAGCAGGCAAAGCTTTGGGAGAATTCAATCTGCCGCACGCCATGCAGGTGGACGGACAGGGGAACGTCTGGGTGGCCGACCGGTCTAACTTTCGCTACCAGGTGCTCGACAATAACCTGAAGCCCATTCGCGAAATTACCAACCTGGGCGTGGGATGGACGGTGTGCATTTCCGGGGGCCCCCACCAATACGCGTTCCTGTCGAACTCGAACCCGAACGGGAATATGCCGGGAACCTGGGACATTACTGGCGAGATCTACAAGGCGGAATTGGACGGCACCGTTCTCGGCAAGTTCGGACACCCCGGCAAACTGGCGCCCGGATTCCAGGTGGTTCACATGATGGATTGCCGCAATCCTAACGAGATTATCACGGGCGAAATCGAAAGCTGGCGCGTGCAGAAACTGATTCTTCAGTCGATCGCAGCGCAGGTGGGGGGCGCACGGTAACGATGCAACGTCTGATGCAAGTTTTTTGGGCTGCAGTGGTTGTGATGGCTGCAGTTCCGGCGAACGCCCAGCAGGACGTACCTGAAATTAAATTCGATTCGGTCCCCAACGCTCTACAACTTCCCGCCGGACTCTATTTGGGCGAAGTGGGCGGCGTGGCGACCAATTCGCGCGGCGACATTTTCGTTTACACCCGAACCGGCCATCCCACCATCACCATCGGCACCGCGCGTCCCTTCGCGCATGGCGGCTCGCGGCTGTTTCAGTTCGATCGTTCCGGCAAATTCGTTCGTGAAATTGGAAAGGACTCGTACGGTTTCATGTTTGCCGCCCAAGTCCGCGTCGATCCGAACGACAACATCTGGGTGGTTGATCAGATGACCAACATGGTCATCAAGTTCGACCCGCAAGGTCGTGTGGCCTTATTGCTGGGGCGAAAAGCTGAAGCCGTTCCCGTTCCAGCGCGTCAAGCGGCGGCGGGAGGCGGCGCGGGACAACCGACTGACTTGTTCGAACGTCCCACGGACGTCGCTTGGGACGCGGCCGGGAACATATTCGTCGCCGACGGCCTGGGCAATGCGCGCATCGCAAAATTCGACAAAGACGGCAAATTCGTGAAGTCCTGGGGCAAGAAAGGAACCGCAACGGGCGAGTTCGCCAATGTCCGCAGCATCGCGGTGGACGCGCAAGGGAATGTCTATGCCGCGGACGGTGGAAACAAGCGCGTCCAAGTCTTCGACAATGACGGCAACTTTAAAACAGCGTTCACCAACGTCGGAAATGCGCAGGCGCTTTGCATGACTAAGGGACCGAATCAGATCTTGTATGTTTCAAATTCCAATCCGCCCAACGACATTGACCGCGATGGTGAAATTTACAGGATGCGTCTGGACGGAACAATGACGGGCAAGTTTGGGCGGGCTGGCAAGCTGCTGAAGGAATTCGGAACGGTGAATGCGATCGATTGCCGCAACGAAAACACGCTCTTGGTTGGCGAGATCGGCAATTTGCGGGTCCAGAAGCTGAACCTACATTAAGTTCGGTTATCTTCCAGAGCCTGTGTTCTGCAGAAGGGCGCGAATTTCGTTGCCCGGTGGCGGGGCCGCCGCAGTCGCTCCGGCTGGCGCCCCTTCGGCGCCTACCAAATCGAGGGGCTTGCGGCCCTTGCTGTCCACCAGATCGGTTCTGGCTCCCCTCGCTAGCAGGTAACGCACTTCATCTGCTCTGCCCTTCTGGGCCGCGACATGGAGCGCGGTCATGCCTTCTGTGGAGGAGGGCGCGCGGGAAATACGCAGCGAATACGTCAACGTGCCGGTGACTTGCGCGTTCACGTTGGCGCCATGTTCGAGGAGCAGGTCCATTATTGGTGTGTTCGGCGGACCGCCGGAGCTGGTGGATGAGGCCAAGCCAGTTCCTCGCCCACCGGTTCCCACGCCCGCCGCAATCAGAAACGGTGTGAGACCCATCCCGCTGATGTTGGGGGAAGCGCCCTTGTCCAAAAGGTTTTGAACCACTTCCACATCGCCGGATATGGTGGCGCGCAGCAACGGCGTGCATCCTGTGTTGTAAAACTCCTCGACGAAACGTCCGCTGTTCCCGCCCCGGCTGGGACGATGCATATTGAGCTGCGGATTGAGATCGACGCCGGCTGCCAGCAGCGTATGGATCATCTCTATGCTGGAGACCGGCGGACCGCTGGAATCCCGCGGCGCCGGGGGAGCGGTGGGGATGCGGATCGTCACGAGTCCAGTCCGCAGAGGCGCGATCACGGCTTCCCTTCTATCGATGGCGATATAGAGCGGGGTGCGCCCCCACCAGTCCCAAAGATTGGGATTCGCGCCCCGATCCAACAAGAGCTTGGCCACGTCGTTATGGTCGTTATCGAGCGCGATCATCAGCGGAGTGACGCCTTCCGGAGTCGGGTAATTCACATCGGCGCCCGCGCCAATCAGTGCCTCGACACACGCGTAGCAGCCGCCGCGTGCCGCATACAGCAGCGCAGTCAGTCCGCCGACCGGACGATACTGCGCGCGAGGCTCCGACGTAATTTGGCTCCCCCAATCGCTGATCAGCGCCCGAGGCTTGAAGTCGGCACCCTTCGAGAGAAGAAGCTTGACGATCTGTCCGGCATTTTTCGGCGCATCGGCCGCCCACATCAACGCCGTTTGATTGTGAAACGTTTCCTTCGCGTTGACATTCGCGCCGGCTTTGATCAGCATTTCGACGACGGGCAGTTCTCCCGTCTTGACCGCCAGCATCAATGCGGTTTCGCCATCCTGATTCGGCTTGTCGACTTCGGCGCCGGCAGACAGTAGCGTTCTCACCATCCGGGCATCGCCGAGCTTGGCAGCTTCCGCCAGCGGTGTGGATCCAAATTCATTGGCGACGTCCACTTTCGCTTTCTTAGCGATCAGCGCGTCGAGAAGTTCATAATCTACCCGGAAGACGGCCCACTGGATGGGGCGCGTGCCATCGGGTTGGGCCGCGTTTACGTCCGCTCCGGCGAGAATCTCAGCGAGCGCTGCCTTGTGATTGCCTTCTTCAATGAGATTGGCAAGGGGTTGCTTCGGAGCTTGCGCCCAAACTGGAATAACGCAGAAGAGGACGGCAGTGAGCGAGCCGCGGTTCCTAAACGACATTGGCGTCCACCTTGTCATGATGCGCCCAGAGACCCTTGTCCGCATCATAGAGGAACTTGTAAGGATCTTTCCACGTTCGGGGCAGGCCGTTCAGAAGGCCCTCCTCCAACATGTCTTTGGGACCCTCGCCTTCGCGAACCTGTTTGAACAGGCGCGCCCGAACCTCCTCCATCATGTCGCGCTCGGCTTTGAATTCGGCGCGGGTCATCACGGAACCATACGCGGGCACGATCTTGGTCTGGTCATTGGCGAGCTTGAGCAGAAGATCCATCGCTTCCACGCGGCCTGCAATCCAGGCGCCGGTGAAATAATCGAGCGCTGGATCGCGCTCGGGCGAAGCGACGTCACCCACCGCGAGGACATTCGAAGTCTTGAAGTAGACATAGATGTCGCCGCTGGTATGAGCCAAAGGCAGGTAACCGTAGTCGATCTGCTCCCCTCCCGCGTTCACCGAGCCGGTCGTTTCGAAAACCTCGGTAGGCCAAGCTGTTTTCGGGCGGGCTTTCTCGTAGCGATCTTCGGCGGGAACCCAATAGGCGGTCGACATCCACTGGCGCGTGCGTTCGTGAGCGATGATCTTCGCCCCCGCCGCCCCGAAAATTTCGTTGTTGCCAGTTTGATCCCTGTGGTAGTGCGTGTTGAAGAGTATTCGCACCTTGGCGGGGGCGGTGAAACTCTTCGGAGCGCCACTGTCCACCAGCACGAGCCCGTCATCGGCGGAAAGAGCCACAACGTTCGCACCGCCCGCATCCATCACCGCGATCTTGTCGGTGAGACGGGTTTGCGCGAAAACCCAGCGCGACGCCCACAGTCCAAGCGCGCCTTTCAAGAGATCTCGTCGATTCACAACTACACTCCCGCGATCGTGCCAGTGCTGTCGCCGAACTTGTCGCGTTGCAATCCCACCTTCTGCAACAGCGTCAGATGGAGATTTGCGATAGGGGTGCGTTCCGGCAGCAGCAAATGCTGGCCGACCAGTTTCATCTTGCCGGCGCCGCCGCCCACCAGAATGTTCGGCTCCGGATAATTGTTGTGAAGGTCGCTATTGCTCATGTTCGACCCGTACATGAAGATAGAATGGTCCAGCAAACTTCCTTGCCCGTCGGGAGTTTCCGCCATCTTCTTCACAAATTTTGCGAACTGTTCGAGGTGCCAGGTCTGGATCTTAACCAGCTTGTTGATTCTGTCCAAATCGTTGGCGTGATGGGACACGGGGTGGAACGAATCGGGAACTCCGATGTGGTTGTAGGTGCGATTGGTGCCTTCAGCGACCATGATATAGGTGGCGACGCGGGTGAGGTCGGCTTGAAATGCAAGAGCCAGCAGGTCGAACATCAGATCCACCTGTTGGTCGAACTTCTCCAGTTCCCCGACTGGCGCGTCCGGAATCTTCAGGCCCGAAATATCGTGGGCCTTTGCCATCTGGGTCCGGCGCTCGATCTCGCGAACGCTGTCCAGGTAGCCGTCCAGAGCGTTGCGGTCCGCGCTTCCCAGGTCGCTCTGGAGCTTCTTGGTGCGATCCATGATCAGATCGAGCAGGCTGCCCGTCTGATGGCTGATTGCCGCGCGTTCCTGCGGCGTGTCGCCTTCCCCGAACAGCTCCAAAAAAACTTTTCGCGGATTGTACTCCATCGGCAGCGGCGAGTCTGCGTCCCGGAAGGAAAGAGTGGTGTACGATCCGCCCCCGCCCGCAGCCACCTGAACGGTAGTCTCGGAAGCCAATTCCAGAGAGGGCAGAGGGGTATCCTGGCTTATGAATTTTGCGATCACCTGATCGAGAGTGGTGGCCATGTGCGCCTTGGGTCCGCCGGTATCGGGACGCGTCGCGCTTAGCCATGTCGCGGGATTGAAGGTATGCACCGAACCCGCGGTGGCCGCGTTCTCCAGATTGCCGAAAGACGTCACGTATTTCTTGTACGGCTCGAGGGAAGCGAGGATCGGGCTGAGCTTGAAATCGGCCCCGGATCCGCTAGGCGTCCACTTGTCCATGGCGGCGCCGTGCGCGGTGTTGAACATAATGGCGCCGTGCGGGATGTAGAAGAACGCCGCTCGCATCTTAGGAGCAGCGACCGTTTGGGCCAGCGCTTTGGCTGCGGGCACCATGGCACTGAGAAACGGCAGCGCCAGCTTCACTCCGGCGGCTTTCAGCACCGTTCTGCGGGCGATGTGTTTTTTCGTGATGAACATTTGATCCTCCTACTCGACCGCCGCGGTCTTCACTAAGCCTTCTTTCGGAGCGACTGCCGGGCCCTGCTTACGGAACGCATCCGTATTGACGATTCCCAAAACAATGGAAGAGAACTTGTAATTATCCTTGGCGGCCCCTCGAACTACCGCGCGAACCTGGGGCATGTCGAAGTATTCGAGCTGCCTGTTGAGAGCGTACATCATGAGCTTTTCGGTAAAGGCCTCGGCGAACGTGCCCGGCCGATTCACCAGCTGCGCCGCAAGTTCCACCGGACCGTCGATCGCTACGCCATTCGGCAGCACTGTCTTGGCATCGATGGGAGCCTTCGCCTGGCGGTCCGTAGTCCGCCACTCGCCGATCGCATCGAAATTCTCTAGAGCGAGACCGGTGGGATCGATTACACCGTGGCACTGGTTGCAGCTCGCCTTGTTGCGGTGTTGTTCCAGCCGCGCGCGGACCGTCTTCGGCGGCTCGCCTGCCTTTTGAGAAAGGTCGGTTGCAGTGTTGGGCGGAGGAGGCGTCGGGGGCGTGTTCAGGAGCTTGTCCAGCACCCACGCGCCGCGCAATACCGGAGACGTGCGGTCGCCATAGGAAGTCCGCAGCAGCATCGCCGCCTTGCCCAACAAGCCCGCGCGCTCTTTTTCGGTGAGCGTGACCTCGCGGAACTGCGGGCCGAGGACTCCCGAGACGCCGTAGTGGCGAGCCAGTCGCTCATTCAGAAACGTTTGGTTGGAGGTGAGGAGATCCACCACGCTGCGGTCCTCCAGAAGGATGCTGCTAATGAAAGCCTCCGCTTCCTTCGAGAAATCATGCCGTAGTTGTTCGTTGAACCCAGGGAACAACTTCGGATCGGGCTGTACCGAATCGAGAGTGGTGAGGTTCAGCCACTTCATCGCAAAACTGGTGACCAAGCTGGAAGCTTTGGGGTCCGCCAACATCCGCCGCACCTGGTTTTCCATCACTCCGGGCTTGGTTAAGCCGCCCGCGGCCGCCACTGCCAGCAACTGCTCGTCTGGACCGGTATTCCACAGGAAGAACGAAAGGCGGGAGGCCAGTTCCAGATCGGTGAGGGACGGCCCGCGAATGGCGCGGTAAAGAAATTCGGGGCTCGCCAGGACGGCCGCCACAACCTGCTCGATGCCCTGATCGAAGCTTCCGCCACCCTCGCGCCCGGCCTCATAAAACGGCATCAGGCGGCCCACATCTTCGCCGGTCACCGGCCGGCGGAACGCGCGTCGCGCCAGGTTCTCCGTAATCTGCCTGGCGCAGGCGGGCTCGCCGATTGGCTTGGTTTTATTCTGGGGATCGCAGACAAAAATCAGGGCGCGGCTGGCGGTCCTAGAAACCCCGGTAAAATTGAACGGTCCAACGATTTCAATGCCGTCGCCAAGACGCGCCATGCGGCCATTGCCAGAGCCGAAGCCAAGGACGCCGATGCCCCCAAAACCGCCGGCAATATTCTCGTCGGATTCCACATCGGCGCGGTCGATGAACGCCACAACAATATCGCGCACGCCGGCCTGCACTTGGACGGGGATTTTCGAGAAGCGCTCCATGATAGCGGCTCGCGCCTCGGCTCCCTTGCGATCGGCCAGAGCCTGATCGGCAGGCCCGCCGACGCTTTTGCGGAACACGATCCTGCCGTCAATCATCATCACCAGCGTGCTCGCGTTCTCCATCGGGCTGGTGTACAGGCCCACCCCGAGATCGAGAATACTAATGCGATACTCCCCGTCTGCCGGAAAATTGTGCTTGAACCGCACGCCGCCACGCAAGCCAGGAGGCAGTGGCTCATCGCTATTCTGGATCGACGCGATATTGTACTTCACATTCGCCACATGGCCGGCGGGATCGCCGATCGCCACCTTCGCAATGTGCCGAGCGGCGCCGATATACTGGTCGAGAAACGCGGGGGAGACGCTCAAAGCGTCCGCGATGTTGTCGAAGCCGTCTACCTGGATATCCTGCGGCAGGACGTCTTTCGGATTGACCTCGACACCCACCAAGGCCTTCACCGATGCGGCGTACTCGGTGCGGTTGAGGCGTTCAATCGGCACGTAACCCGCCTTTGGACCTGTGGGGTGGGAATCGAGCGTGTTCTCCATCCAGGCCACGAACGAATCCACATCCTTTTGGGGCGGCTGGGGGTTCCCGGGCGGCGGCATGAGATGTCCGCGCAATTTGTGCAGAGCCTTCTCCCAGATGCGTGCGTCATCCGGGGCGGCCTGGAGGTCCAGACTGTCCAGTGCGAGACCCCCGACCTTCGCGCGGGTCGAGTGGCAGGTGAAGCAGTAGGTGCTCAACATCGCGTGATATTGATCCGGTATGCCGGCGGCAGACCCCCAGGTGGCGATCAGAACCACCAGTGCGGCCACATGAATAAAACACTTCATCGCTTCATCTTTAATGATATCGCTCTGCGGGCCGCTTATTCCTTCGGTGCGACGTCACGCGCCTTAATGAGCCACTTCCCATTCAACCGGACGATTTCATCAACTTCGCGTCCCGCAGCAGCCACGCGAGGAGGCGTCTTGTCGCCTGCCGCGCCGAATACCGTCATCCAATAAGCCTGCAGGCGCGCGTGATCTTTGTCGACAAATTCAAGGTAGTTGTTGGTGATCACGTGGTACATGGCTGGCCCTTTTTGCCCTGTTTTGGCTTCGTTGTCGGCGGTGCGTTGCCGGAAGCCATTGATCATCTTCTTCAGCGCGTCGCTTCCCTTAACCGCGTTGGCGCCGGTGCCGAACTGTCCATCGGGTGTAAACACGGCGGCATAAGCATCCGCGTTCTCCGTGTCCAGGGCTCGAACGTACTGCCACATTAGTTTTTCGATCTGAGCGCGATCCTGGGCTTCCCGTGCAACATCGTTTCCTGCCCCAGCAGCGGGCCAGCCAGGCAGTGCCAAACCCACCAGCACTGCGATGGCATAAAGCCATTTCTTCTTCATACCGATCTCCTTTCGATCAGTTAGTCTACTCTATCGTTATGCGCACGATTTCCCGGAAGCTGCCGGACCATCTGTTGGAGCAACTCGACAGTCAGGCTAAGGTGAGAGGGGTGACGAAATCCTGGCTGGTGCGGGATTGCCTGGAAAAGGAGTTGCGCGCGCCATCGCCGGCCGGCGCGATTTCGTGTTTCGACCTGTCGCACGACCTTGCTGGTACGGTGAAGGGATTGCCCAAGGATCTCGCCATTAATCCGAGATACATGCGGGGCTTTGGCAGGTGAAAAACGGCCCAGCTTTGCCTTATGCTGGTCCTTCGCGGCGCAGGGTGGGGCAGGGTCCTTTGGCTTTCGCTGGCGACAGGTAGTTCCCCACAGTGATATTTTTAACTGATGGGACTTCCAATGTTCAAGCACGGAACCAGCCGGCGCCAGGCGATCCAGTGGCTGGGCGCTTCGGCGTTTTCCTATTTTGCAGCCGGCATCGCGCGCGCCGAAGACCTGCCGCTCAACACCACCGGCATCGAACATTTTGGCATGACCGTGCCGGATCCGGAAGCCACGGCGAGATTCTACGGCCGCATTTTCGATGGCCAGTTGTTTCAGGAAAAGGATCCGCCGCCGAGATTCTATGTGAAGCTCGGGACTGGTTACCTGGCGTTCGGCGGAAAGCCGGACGCAACGCCGAGCATCGACCACTTCTGCACGCTCATCGAGAATTATCAGCCGCAGGAAATGCGCAAGAGTTTAGAAGCCGCCGGAGTGCCTCTCGGGGCGGGGAATTTCGGAATGGCCACCGATCCGGACGGCCTGCGGTTGCAGTTGCTGCGTGTCCCCGGCGGTCTGGCCAAGACCATTATTCCGGCATTCCGGCTCTCCCAGGAGGAGGCGCTCTTTCAAGCGGTGGCGCCGGATCATGTGATGCTCCATGTTTCGGACCTGGATCATTCGGTGGAACATTACCGGAAGCTCTTCGGCGCGCCATTGTCGCGAACCAGGAAGCCGGAGCGGGTCTGGTTTGGAGCCGCGAAAACCAAACTCGGTTTGGAACTCGTCGCGGCCGGGGAAAAGCCCAGCATCCATCACATCTGCGTTCGCGTCGCCGGTTTTGAGAGGAAGGCAGCTACGGAAAAACTCAAGCGCGCCGACATCCTGAGCGAGGTCTCGGAGGAAGGTTTGCTGCGTTTCCGCGATCCGAATCAGCTGACGATGGAATTGAAAGGCGAGTCGTAGCAAGCCATGCCACGCGGAATCATTATCGCAGTTGTGGCCGTCGGCTGCTGGAGGTTGGCAATTGCGGCAGGGTATCCGCGGCTTGTCCAGTCCGCCATGAATGATGATGCAGCCGCCGTGCGTGCTTTGATTCAGGAAAGGGCCGACGTGAATGCCGCGGCGCCTGACGGGACAACGGCGCTCGATTGGGCCGTGCGCGCGGATGATTTGCCTATAGTGGAAGCGCTGCTGGCTGCCGGCGCGAACTCGAAAGCGTCGGATCGATACGGTCTCACGCCGGTCTCACTGGCTTGCTCGAACGCCAATGCCCGCGTCCTCAAGCGGCTTCTGGACGCGGGCGCCGATCCGAATTCTCCCGATCCTCAAGGAACCACCGCCCTGATGATTGCCTCGCGGGCCGAAGGCGGAGCCGAAGCGGTGAAATTGTTGCTGGAACGCGGCGCGAACGTGAACGCGAGAGACTCGGTGCAATCCACGGCGCTGATGTGGGCAGTGCGGGCCAACCATCCCGAAGCGGTCGATCTGCTGATTCATCACGACGCCGAAGTGAACGCGCGCACACGCAAGGGCAACCCTCCGGCACGGCGCGCCCCCGATTCTGGCGGAGGATCGCATGGGCTCGGCATCGTGCGCAGCGGCTGGCCGGAACGCGGATACCAGGAGCCCACGCCCGGCGAGATGACAGCGCTGCTTTATGCCGCCCGCGACGGTCGCATGGAGATTGCGCGGGTGCTCCTCTCCGCCAACGCCCAGGTGAACCAGGTAGAGGCGAACGGAGTGTCGCCCCTGGTGATGGCGATTGCAAATAATCACATCGATGTCGCCCGATTGTTCGTGGAACATGGGGCCGACGTGAACGCCACGGACTGGTGGGGCCGCACGCCGCTGTGGACCGCGGTGGATCTTCGAGATCTGGAAGTGAATAAAACCGACGACAACGGCGTAGACCGCGGAGCCGCATTGCAACTGATCCGGGCGCTCGTGGATCGCGGCGCCAATGTGAACGCGAGAACCAAAGAAGTCCCTCCACTACGGCGTTTTCTGATGCCCATCAGCGATCTTTCCTGGGTGGATGTTACCGGCCAAACCCCGTTCCTGCGGGCGTCGGTGTCGGCCGACCTGGTCGTCATGCGGCTGCTGCTGGAGAAAGGCGCGGACCCCAACATCGCGACGTTTGCGGGAACCACACCAATGATGGCGGCCGCTGGAGTCAATTGGGTAGGCGGACAGACGTACAGCGAAGGAAAGCAATTCCTGGAAGCCGTCCAGATCTGTTTAGACAAAGGCGCCGATGTAAACGCGGTGAACTCCATGGGAATCACCGCCGTGATGGGAGCTGCCAATCGCGGATCGAATGACATTCTGGAGCTTCTGGTGAAGAAAGGCGCCGCTCTGGATGCCAAGGATAAACAAGGTCGCACGCCGATGGTTTGGGCCGAAGGCGTTTTCCTGGCGACCAATCCGCCGGAGAAGAAGCCCAGCACTATGGCGCTGATTCAGAGGCTTACAAGCCAATGACCAGAGTCGCGTGGTTTGCGTTGTTCGGAATGGCGGCCCTAGCCTGGGGCCAGGACCACACCCTGCTCGATCGGTATTGCATCGGTTGCCACAACGAAAAGACCCGCAGCGGTGGTTTCGCGATCGACAAACTGGATCTTGCCCACCCCGGCAACAACGCGGAAGCGTGGGAGAAAGTGGATCGAAAAGTCCGGGCGGGGATGATGCCGCCAAGCGGGATGCCAAGGCCCGACCGCGCTACGCTGGATGCTTTTGCGACTCAATTGGAGACGGCGCTCGATACAGCCGCGGCGGCTAAACCAAATCCAGGGACCACCGGGCTGCATCGTCTCAATCGAACTGAATACGCCAACTCGATTCGCGATCTGTTGGCTCTCGAGATCGATCCATCCACGCTGCTGCCTGCAGACGATTCAAATGAAGGCTTCGACAACATCGCGGATGCGCTGGCTATCTCGCCCGCGCTGCTGGAACGCTACGTCGCCACGGCTACCAAGCTCAGCCGGCTAGCGGTGGGCGATCCCGCCACGACGCCTTCCACCGTCACTTATCGCGTTCCTTCCGATTTGTCCCAGACCGCTCATATCGAGGGGCTGCCGCTCGGGACGCGCGGCGGAATCATGGTGCGGAACGTCTTCCCGCTGGACGCCGAGTATGCGATCAAAATCCACGCCAAGGCAGCGAACATCGGCTTGGGATCCCCGGCTTCCTGGACGAGGAACTGGAAGTGACGCTCAACGGCGAGCGCGTGAAATTAGCCAAGTCCGCGCCGTCCCTGGACCTTCGTCTCACGGTTCCAGCCGGGCCGCAGGAGTTGGGCGTGGCGTTTATTCGCAAGAGTCCGCCGGGCGCCGATGATATCTGGCAGATTTATCCGAACAACTCAGGCGTGCAAAGCGTAGCCATCACCGGACCGTTTAATTCCACCGGGCCGGGCGATACGCCCAGCCGGCGTCGAATCTTCCTATGCCGACCAGCTTCCGTCGCTGATGAGCCGGCGTGCGCCAGGCAGATCCTGTCCGCGCTGGCGCGGCGTGCTTACCGGCGTCCTGTGACCGATGCGGATTTGAAGACGCTGCTCGATTTCTATGCATCCGGACGGCGCGATGCCAATTTCGATGCTGGAATCGAGCAGGCCTTGGCTCGCGTGCTGATCGATCCCCGATTCGTGTTTCGCTTCGAGAGTGAACCGGCCAATACCCCGGCGGGCGGCATTTATCGGATCAGCGATCTGGAACTGGCGTCGCGCCTTTCGTTTTTCCTTTGGAGCAGCATTCCGGATGACGAGCTCCTGGATCTGGCCATTCAGAATAAACTGCATGAGCCCGCGGTGCTGGATCGTCAAACCAGACGGATGCTGGCGGACCCGCGCTCGGAAACTCTGGCGACCAACTTCGCCGAGCAGTGGTTGTATTTGCGGGAGATCAAGAATCAGCGCCCGCTATCGCCGGCCTTCAACGACAACCTGCGCGAGTCCTTCCGCCGTGAAACCGAGTTGTTGTTCGAGAGCATCGTGCGAGAGGATCGCAACGTCGTGGATCTGCTGAATGCCGACTACACCTTTGTCGACGAGCGGCTGGCGTCGCATTACGGAATTCCTGGGATTCATGGCACCCAGTTCCGCCGCGTCGCGATTCAAGAAGATGCCCGCCGGGGCTTGCTCGGCCAATCCAGTTTTCTGCTGGTGACTTCGGTGGCCAACCGGACATCTCCAGTCGCGCGCGGCAAATGGATTTTGGAGAACATCCTGGGATCGCCCGCGCCTCTGCCTCCGCCGAACGTGCCGCCGCTCAAAGAGAACGAGGGTGCGCCGCTCCCCACGTCGTTGCGGGCCCGGATGGAAGAGCATCGCAAAAATCCGACTTGTGCGGCCTGCCACAAAATCATGGACCCGATCGGATTCTCGCTGGACAACTTCGATTTGATTGGGACCTGGCGCTCGAGCGAACTCGGCGCGCAGATCGATGCCACCGGCCAGTTGGTGGACGGAACTAAGCTGGATGGTCCGGCGAGTTTGCGAAACGCCCTGCTCAACCGATCGGACGTTTTCGTCCGCACCGCCACTGAAAAGCTGCTGACTTACGCTACCGGTCGCGCGCTACGATACTACGATATGCCGGTGGTTCGTTCCATCGATCGGGAAGCCGCAACGAACGACAACCGTTTTTCAGCGCTGGTCACTGGCATTGTGAAAAGCGATCCGTTTCAAATGCGAGTGAAACGATCCGAGTCCCGATCTGGAGGAGAACAGCCATGAGATTCATTACCAAAAAACATCTTCCACGCCGGACGTTTTTGCGTGGAATGGGCGTGACCATCGCCTTGCCGCTACTGGACTCCATGGTTCCGGCGCAGACGCCGCTGGCAAAGAGCGCCGCAAACTCGGCCAGCCGTTTGAGCTGCATCTACGTTCCGCACGGCGCGACGATGGACAAGTGGACTCCCTCGGCGCAGGGCGCGGAGTTTGGGTTCACTGAAATCCTCAGCCCGCTTGAGAAACTTCGGGATCGGGTCTGCATTGTGTCCGATCTGGCGCATCCGGCGGCGGGAGGAGCGGGGTCCGATGCGGGAGCCGATCACGCGCGGTCGGCCGCGGTGTTTTTGAGCGGAGTGCATCCCGAGAAGGACGCTATTCGCGTGGGGCCCACCATCGACCAGATCGTCGCGCAGCGGATCGGGCAGGACACGCCGCTTCCATCGCTCGAGCTCTCGGTCGAAGATGTCGCTTTGAGTTGTGGCTCAGGCTATGCTTGCGCCTATACCAACACCATTTCCTGGAAGTCGCCCACCACGCCGCTTCCCATGGAAAACAATCCGCAAGTGGTCTTCGAAAAGCTTTTCGGCGATGGGGGCAACAACGCAGACCGAACGGCCCGCAAGCGGTTGAGCCGCAGCTTGCTCGATTCCGTGATGGAACAGGCCGCGTCCTTGCAGCTCGACTTGCCACCCGCGGACCGCGCCAGGCTTACCGAGTATCTGGACGACATTCGCGAAATCGAGCGCCGCATCCAAAAGGCCGAAGAACATTCCTCGGCAGATTTGAAATTGCCGGAGCCTCCTTCGGGTATACCAGAGTCCTTCGACGAGCACTTCAAAATCATGTTTGATATGCAGGTGCTCGCCTTCCGCTCGCAGATTACGCGGGTGGCCACCATGATGTTCGCTCGCGATACCAGCGGCGCGGTGTATCCGCAGAGCGGCGTGCGGGAGGGCTTCCACGTTGCATCGCACCACGCCAACAATCGCGCCAACATGGATAAGTTCGCGCTGATCAACAAATACCACGTGCAGATGCTGGCCTATTTCCTGCAGAAGCTGAAGGCCACGCCCGATGGTGATGGCAATCTGCTGGATCACTCGCTGGTTCTGTATGGCAGCAGCATGAGCAACGGCAATCAGCACGATCACGACCCCCTGCCTGTCGTGTTGGCGGGCGCCGCGTCCGGCCAATTGAAAGGCGGACGGCACATGCGCTATCCTGCCCATACGCCGATGTCGAATCTTCTGCTGACGATGCTCGACAAGCTCGGCGTTCAAGCCGATCACCATGGCGACAGCACTGGGAAGCTCGAGATTTGAAATTACGCTAATGGGGCCTTGCGTTCGGCTGATTGCCTCCGCCCTTTTCTTGTGCGCGGCAACTGCTTCAGGTCAATCGCCATCCCCCGCGCCCGAGAGCGCTCCGATTGTGCAGCCGGGAGCGCCGGGCCAAAGCAGCAAGCGCATCACGGCGGCCGAAGCCGCGCCCCCACTGCGGGCGCCGTCAGCGGCTGACATCAGCTTCATGCAAGGCATGATCATGCACCATTCCCAGGCTGTGACGATGACTGATCTGCTTCGTGTCCGTACCCACAACAAAGCACTCCTGGAACTGGGCAAGCGCATCAGTATCTCGCAGACTGACGAGATGAAATACATGCGGCAGTGGCTCGAGGATCGCGGCCAGCCAGCGGCGATGAAGCATGATATGGCCCACATGAATATGGGATTCATGCCCCTCATGCCCGGCATGCTGACTCCGCAGCAAATGATGGCCCTGGAACAGGCCCGCGGTGCGTCCTTCGATCACCTGTTTCTGACGGGGATGATTCAGCATCACACCGGAGCGCTGGTTATGGTGCAGGATCTCTTCAACACGCCTGGAGCCGGTCAGGATGCGGTTCTTTTCGATTTCGCTACCGACGTTGACAACACCCAACGCGCCGAAATTGACATTATGCGGAGCATGCTGCTCAAGGAGAAAAAATGATCCGTACCTTCACCTCGCTTGCGGTGTCGGCGTTGTTCCCGATACTTGGCCTGGCACAAACCAAAGTCGCTGGTCCAGCCACTGTTTACTCTAATCCGCGCGCGTCAACCGACGATCCGCGGGTAGGGCTGAAGGCGGGATTGTACGACGCCGGTGAAGCCATTTTCGGACTCGAGAAGCTGGCTTCTCTGCCTAAGCCGCCTGGCTTTGCCCCCGGCAACTTCATTCCAAACTTACAGCCGCCACCGCCGCCGGATGAACCGCTGAAGCCTGGCGAGCCCCCGCACGCGCCTGCTGGTACATATGGCTCGGCCAACTCGGATCTCGCGTTCAGCGGCAATCACGTGTTTGTCGGTAACTACAATGGCATCAACTTTTACGACATCGACAGCCCCGCGCAGGTCAAACTGACGGCTTCACTGGTCTGTCCCGGCGGTCAGGGAGACGTCTCGGTGTACCACCATTTGTTGTTCATGTCGGCGGAAGCCGTGAATGCACGCCTCGATTGCGGCACACAAGGGGTACCGCTGCCGGCCGGTTATGTTCCGCCTCCAACACCGCCTCCCGCTCCCGTCAAACCCGGCGTCGAACCGGAACATCAGCGTCCTCCGCTTCCGCCTCCTAACCCGGACCGCTTTCGTGGTGTGCGCATCTTCGATATCAGCAATCTCTCCAATCCACGGCAGGTGGCCGCAGTACAGACCTGCCGCGGATCCCACACGCACACGCTGGTGATCGATCCGAACGACAAGGATAACGTGTATATCTATGTTTCCGGTACGGGAAGCGTTCGTCAGGCCGAGGAACTCACGGGGTGCGTGCCGGGCGACAAGGAAAATCCGAATCCAAATACTTCCTTGTTCAGCATCGATGTCATCCGCGTGCCGCTAGCCCATCCGGAGTTGGCAAAGATCGTCTCCAGCCCTCGCATCTTCACCGACGCGCAGAGCGGAGCGATCAATGGGCTGTGGAAACGCGGCAACCACGGCGAAGGCACCCAGACTACCGAAGGCACGGATAAATGTCACGACATCACTGTCTACTCGGCGATCGGGCTGGCGGCGGGTGCATGTTCGGGGAACGGAATCCTGTTGGATATTCACGATCCGGCGCATCCCGTCCGTATCGACGCTGTGAGCGATCCGAATTACTCCTTCTGGCATTCGGCCACCTTCAACAATGCCGGCACCAAGGTTTTATTCACCGACGAGTGGGGGGGCGGCGCGCAACCGAGGTGTCGCGCCAAGGACCCCATGGACTGGGGCGCGGACGCGATCTTCGAACTCTCGAAGGGCAAGCTGAAACTGGCCTCTTACTATAAAATGCCCGCCACGCAAACGGAAACCGAGAATTGCGTCGCGCACAATGGATCGCTCGTCCCTATCCCAGGCCGTGACATCTTCGTGCAGGCCTGGTATCAGGGTGGCGTCTCATTGATGGATTTTACGGACGCCGCGCACCCGGTAGAGATCGCCTATTTTGATCGCGGACCACTCGATGCTGCGAAAAGCGGCTTGGGTGGTTATTGGTCCGCCTACTGGTACAACGGCTATATCTATGGCTCTGAGATTGCGCGCGGGGTGGACGTATTCAAGCTGGTACCAAGCAAGTTCGTTACCCAAAACGAGATCGACGCTTCCAACCAGGTGCATTATGAAGAGCTCAACGTTCAGAATCAGCAGAAGGTCACCTGGCCTCAAAATTTCGTTGTTGCTCGCGCTTATCTCGACCAACTCGCACGCAGCAATGCGGTCGCTTCCGAACGGATAGCGACGCTGAGTACCCTTTTCACTCAAGTGGCAGCGTCACCTCACAGCGCGAAGGAAGCGGCCCAGCTCAAGACTGAGGCGGCGGCCCTGGAGAAAGACTCAGCAGTCGCAAAAACGCCGGCGGACGCGGACCGGATGCGCGCGTTGGCGGCCATTATGCGGTTTCGTTAGCGTTCTTTGCGGGCGCTCAAGCCGGCCGGTTCATCCACGGTGTAGGTTATTCCTGAATATTGCATCTCGTTCCAAGTCTGCTCGCCCCAGCGCACCTCGATGTTCGGATCGGGGTTAGACGGGTTGTTGAGCGAGTTGTCATAATGCGCCGTGGCCTCCAGACGCGACCCCTTCGGCACCGCAAGCGGCTTGGCGAATTCGTAAAAGGTCTGCCAGTTGAAGTCGTACTTCGGCACCGACAGCACCACCTCAGAGCGCCCATCCGGGTACACGAGAACATATCGCCAGCTCTTGCCGCGCAGGTGGGTGTGCGGGAATAGGGCAAAGATGTGCGAATCCTGCTCGAACTGAATCGCCGAATCGACGGCTTGGTCTCTAGCGCCCGCTGGAATGTGGAACTCTGCGTTGATGAAGGCGCTGGTCCGCATCTCCAGTCGCGGCGGCTGCTTGGCGAAGATCATCCCGACGCTGGTTTGGTCCAGGCTCGCCTTGCCGTTGGTGGTGTAATGCAATTGGAATGAGAGGACCGCCCCGGCTTTAATCCGAATCGCCGTGCCGGGTTCAAATGTCATGGCCTTGGTGCCGGGGGCCATGGTTGCGATCAGGGATTTCGGTCCCAGCTGTTGAGGCTCCGAAGGCCTGGCCGGAGTGGACCGGGAAGCCTCCGCTGGCCGCGGAGGAACCACTGAAACGAAAGCCACTGGGCGAGCAGCGCCGCCAGGTTCACGCGAGAAAACGAGCACGTGATGCACCACGCTGCGGACACCCGGCCGAACCTCGATCGCTTGCACCCATTTGTCTTCGGTGAAATTGGTCGGCACGCTGAAATTCTGGTAGTCGATGGCGCCCGACGCGGGTACTTCGTAGGGTGGAATGCTGAGAACCACGTCGGGTTTGCCTATCTCCCAACCTTCCGTAAAATTCGGCGGCGGAGGCAGATCGCTGGGGTTGCCTTGCGGCGCTCCGGAAGTTACCCAGCGAATCAGCGTATCCTTTTCGCGATCGGTCAGACGGCGGTCGTTCGAGAAGGTGCCGGGCGGGGCATCGGCGTGCCACGGCGGCATCAGTCCGCTAGAGACTTTCTCGCGGATCGACTTCGCCCAGGGCCGGACCTGTTCATAGGTAAGTAGCGACATGGGCGCGATCTCTCCAGGCCGATGACAATTGGCGCAGTGCTCGAACACAATAGGCGCAACGTCCTTGGAGAAGGTTGGAGCGGCAGCCGGGGTGGTCTGAGCCCGGCCGGTTGGGCACCAGGCTAGGATCAAAGCGCACCCTGCAAACGCACTGATATACCGATCCGGGATCATCGCGGTTTTCATTCTTCCACTTTAACTCCGCCGCGCCTCCTGCGCTGGCATCTCGCGCCGAGGCATTGTTGTACACAAACTATCGCCTCCCCCGCGCGTCAAGAAATATGTAAGTCACGATGGCCGTGCCAACGGCGTTCCCTTGCGTATCCGTCAAATCGACGCTGCCGACGCACTACTTTGCAGCGCAGCGTGACGCCATCGGTATGAGAGCGGAGCATCTCAATCCCTAACAGGCTGTTGAAGGCGATTTTCTGCGCGAGAAACGCACGCGTGCGGACCAGGTCGTCCTTCTGTTTTTTCATTGGTATAACGTTAGCGCAAGACGCGCGCAGCGTCCTGATATTCCCGGATCAAACGCCTGCAGAGGTCGGCGGTGCTCGGAATGTCGTGGATGGAACCGACGCCTTGCCCAGCCGACCAGATGTTTTTCCAAGCCTTTGCTTCTCCTTCGGAAGTTATGCTGAGCCCGCCATGCGAGGGCAGGTTGTCGGGATCGCCGCCCGCGGCAACGATGCTCCCTCGGAGAAAGTTTGCATGGACACCGCTGATGGCGGGGGTGTAGACCAGGTCCTTGGCCGTGGCTTCCAGAATCATCTGCTTGAAACCGGCCGGTGCCAGGCTCTCCTGAGTGTTGATGAAGCGTGTTCCAAGATAGGCGAGGTCGGCGCCCATGAGCTGAGCAGCAGCGATTTGCCGGCCGTTGGTAATGGCCCCGGAAAGAATCAGCGTCTGGTCGAAAAACTCGCGGATTTCCTCGACGAACGCAAAGGGACTGAGTGTTCCCGCGTGGCCGCCCGCTCCGGTGCACACGGCAATCAACCCGTCAACGCCCGCATCGGCAGCCTTATGGGCATGATGCAAATGGATGACATCGTGAAACACCAGGCCACCGTAGGCATGGATCTGATCCACAACGCCACGTGCCGCGCCTAGCGATGTAATCACCAGAGGAACGCGATGCCGCACGGTGATCTCGAGGTCGCGCTCCAGCCGCTCGTTGGTCTTGTGAACGATCAGGTTCACTCCGAAGGGAGCAGCAGCGGCGCCTTCACCGGCGAGCCGATCCTCAATTTCGGTGAGCCAGCCCTCATAACCTTTGCTGGTGCGCTGATTCAAGGCTGGGAACGTACCGATCACACCGCAGCGGCACGCCTCGATCACAAGGTCGGGGCCAGAGACCAGAAACATGGGAGCCGCAATCGCGGGGATGGCCAGGCGTTCTCGCCACGCTTCGGGCAGGGACATGGAAACATCATCGCCAGTTGAGAGGGACTCGCGCAAATGAGCGCGGTTATGACGGGCTGGATGCGAACCTGGAGGGGGGGCAAGTCCGCTTGAACCAGCAATTGGCGGTTTGGGGTGGCAGTAGGGATTGCCATTCACCTCCGGACGCTGGCTAAAACCTGCTCCATCGCCTTCGAAATCGATTGAGTCGATCGCGAAGAGCAGAGGAATGCTAATCCGGGCCAAGGCGTTGCCCGCGGGCACTCCGCTTCCGACCGGCAGTTCGCTGCCGGATCACTCTGCCGGCCGAACAGAACCGGCCGCACGCAGCCGGTTGCACGCCTACCCCGGGCGCGCGCCCGTGGTTGACGCGGAAGGCGCCGAAATATCGGAATGTGAGGTGGGCGGCAATTCGCCACCTGTATCGCAAGACAGACGCACGTTCGTCGCGACAATTTGCCGCCCGCTTTGCGAGCGAAATTTGATCAAGTAACAAAGGATTGTCGTCGATATAAAACCGGAGGTTAAAATGATCAATCCAGTCGCTTCAGGCAACGTTCCGCTTCCCCACGCTGCGCAGACTCACAATGCGGCACCGGCCGCAAAACCCCCTGCCGCTCCGCAGGATACGGTGCAGTTGAGTCATGCGTCTTCCGCTGGCGACGTCGATCACGACGGCGATTCGCATTAGTCTTTCGATCACGTGTGCCACTGTATTCGGCACACGTGCTTCTTCCTTCCCAACTTTCTCTCTCCAATCCGCTCGCGGCCTCTCAATACGTAATGGAAGTCAACCCCGAAGACCTGAGCGGAGCCGGCCCCAAATCTTTCGCAGACTTCCTTACTTCTCGCCAACTGGAGATAGATTCGCGGTGCGCCGGGCTTGCTCCTCAGCCTGCAGCCGGAATATCCGCTGTATTTCTCCGTTTCTAGTCTTTGCTAGTTCAGATGACCTGAGCAGGTCCCATCGGAAGGAGCGATGCCTGGCATTCACTGTGGACGCCAGGTCATCTCCACTCGTACCGGTATCTCATTCTTAACAGGGAGCGCTAATAGCGATGGCGGGTCGATTTTGAAATCGGTCAGCGTGGCTGGAATTGTTCCCGATATCCGGATCTGGTTTCCCTGAGTCATCAGTTGAAATGGAACCTGCAGATACTTCGCCGTCTGGCCGGCGAACTGGATCTCCAGATCGGCATGGATTGTGGCCGATGCGGAATCCGCTTCCTTCAATTGGGTACGCACGCTGACGATGGGAAATTGGGCGCCGCGCGTCACTTGAAGCATGTGAAGATCGCGGTTGCTGTCTCCCGAGTCAAACGATTTCACGGGTACCGCGATCAAGAAATCGCATTCTCCGGCGTGACAAACGCCCTTGCCTCGCGCGGCATGACTGACGCCGTCGGTCTGATGCAGCGGGTGAGACACATGGTAGGTGAGGGTGGATTCTTCAAGGATCCATTGGCGATCCGTTTGCGCAAGCGCAGGCCTGAGAGGCGGTAGAAGCAAGATAGCCATCAGCATTCTCTTGTTCATAAACCTGCCTAGAATTTAAAGGATACAGACACAACGGCGATCCCGAGCGCCGCGTACGTCACGTCGGCCACCGCCGAATGCGCCTTGGCGATCCCATGAACCTTTTCCCCGCGGTTTTCCTGACTGAAAGCCATCGCGCCCAGGATGGGGGTCAGGATCATCCCCGGGACATGAATCCAGGCCAGGGCCTTGTGCAGGCGGATGGGGCCGCGTGTTGTCGTTCCCGGAATCGTGGGAGCGCGGAGGGCATAGTAGGCGGTGATGAAATACATTTCCCCCGTCAGTGAGCCCAGACCGCCATGCACATCGCGGCCGATGGCGGTGCCGTGCCTGCCGGCGGCGAGGCCGGAAGTGGCGATGGTGGCGATCAAAGGAGCAAGCGTTATCAAACCGAACCGTTGATGCATCTTAAGCATGTGCGATCGTCTGTCGAGTCTCGCTTGATCCTGGGCATTTCCCTGGGCCTGATCCGCAGGGAAGCCCAGATCCCCCAGAGAAGGCTTCGCCGCATTGCCGGAAGCGGCTATGAAAGCCAGGTCCATCGTTTGCCTGGCTCCCGCCGTGAGTGTCACGTTGGCTACTTTCGTGCCGAACCCTTCCGCCGAGACGGAAATCTCGTAATCTCCCGGCGCGAGGTTCGGTACGTTGTAGATGCCGGAAGAACTGGCTTCGGTCTCTGTCGCTTGACCGGTGGTCACATTCTTGACGGAGATTTTGGCGTTCGGAACAACCGCTCCCGAAGGGGCAGTGACTGTGCCAGACAACACGGCTCCAGCAACCTGCGCCCGCAACGGACACGACATAAGGAGAGAAAGCACTTGAATCGCGAGGCCCAGGAAGAACGTGGTCGGTTTCAAATTCATTTTGACTTTATCGCATCGCACGTTTGTTTCCGCACCCGCGATCTGCCCCGTGCCAGTAGTCAACCTCCTTCAAATCCGAGAAAACCAGCGTGATAGTTTGCCAATCGCGGACTGGAGTACGATAAGACTCCGGCGGCAATTTGCCACCACGAGGAAATATCCAGGAGCTGATGGACAAACTGTCGCGACCTTCATCTCAGGTGCGGCAGTTTGCCGCCGTATGAGGTGGCTCCTTTGCCGATGCGCTTATGTGCGAAGCTTGGTATTTGCCGTGCCTGTATCCCCATATGTTTTCCCGATCCTCGGTCTGGCTGTTGGCGCTTTTCGCTCTTACGTCCAAACTTGCCATGGCACAGACTCTTTCGCCCACGCCCACTGCGACCCAACCGGAGGACAAGAGAATCTTCTGGATCATTCCGAATTTCAGGACTTCTCCCAGTCTTCATCCGTACAAACCACTCACTTCTAAGGAAAAATTCAAGATCGCATCGCAGGATTCGTTTGACCGAGGCACTGTGGCACTTGCCGTATTGTTCGCCGGCGAATCTCAGTTGACGAATTCGACTCCAGCGTTCGGCCAAGGAGTGACGGGTTATGCGCGATACCTGGGAACATCCTATGCGGATTTCGTGATTGGGGACATGATGACGGAAGCCATCTATCCTGTTATGCTTCATCAAGACCCACGGTACTTTCGGCGCGGGACGGGAACAGTCTGGTCGCGGCTAGGGAGTGCGGCCGGCCAGATTTTCTGGACCCGCATGGATTCTGGGAATACGCAGTTCAATTACTCGGAGATTGTCGGCAACTCAACTGCAGTGGCGATTTCGACCGCATACTATCCAAACAACCGTACCGCGGGCGATGCCGTCTCCAAACTCGGTGTTCAGCTTGGGGTCGACATGGCGGCGAACATCTTGAAGGAGTTCTGGCCTGATATCAATCGCAAGTTTTCACGCAAAAGCCACTAAGAAGAAGGTGGCGCTTCCAGTGGTTCGTCTGTTCTGCCGCGGCCGTGGCCTGCTGGCCTGTGTTCTGCTTGCGGCACCAGTAGCAGCAGTAGCCCAGACGGACGAGATTCAGGTCTACGATGCCGTTATAGCGGAGCCCGGCATCTTCAATTTGATGCTGCACACTAATTACACCCCGATCGGGCGCAAGACGCCCGATTACCCCGGTAGCATCATTCCCAACCACTCGGTGAACGGCACGCTGGAATGGGCCTACGGTGTTACCGACTGGTTCGAGCAAGGCCTCTATTTACCAGTGGAGAGCGCCTATTCCCAGGGGCGTGGGGGGTCGATTAACGGCTTCAAGATACGAGAACTCTTCGTGCGGCCTCACGCCGAGGACCACACCTTCTTTTACGGCGTGAATTTCGAGTTCAGCGTCAACTATCACTATTGGGAGCGAAGGACCATCACCTCCGAGGTCAGGCCAATCGTAGGATTGCATCTGCACCCAGTGGACATCATCTTCAATCCGATTGTGGATACCGACTACACGGGCGGTTTCGGAAACCTCGAATTCGTTCCGGCGACGCGAATCGCCTACAACCTCAACGACAAATGGGCGGTTGCCGCTGAGGAGTATTCCGATTTCGGACCACTGCGAGATTTCTATCCGGTTCATCAGCAATTCCAAGAGGTGTGGGCTGTGGTGGATCACCCCAACAAGTTCCTGAATATCGAAACCGGCGTCGGGGTCGGTGTGACCGGAGGGGCAGATAAATTGACCTTCAAGCTAATGCTGTCACGAGATCTAAACTCTAAATCGAAGAATTGAACGCGAGTCTGCGCCTGGTGCCTACTCGCGGTGGCGCCGGAACGTATAGAGAAGCATTAAGGTGTGGCCTCCGGAATCCACTCCGTAAGATGTGGAGAACATATATTGCAATAAAAGGCCGTCGGAGAATCGCCATCCCGCGCCGAAATCCGAAGAGTTCCTGGGCGGTCTGTAGCCAGTCGCAGTCAAAGGGAGAAACGGGTCTGTAATCAGCACTGTGCTGCCAAAGCTGTCTGGATAGACGAGATAGTTCAAGTCATAGGCCTGTCCGATATAAAGAAACGAAGCATTGACGAAAAGATGCGAGGATAAATTCGTCTGAACCCCAAAATTGGCTGAAAGGAAGCGGCTGTGTTGGCTGCCTGTCTGGAGCAGAAGGCCATCGGAATACTGCGCGCGATCCGTGCTTGCCAGCGAAGTACCTCCGGCCAAATCGAGGCTCAGTACGGTCCGCTGGCCAAGGAAGTAACCAAATCCGAGCGCGGCGGAGATTCGTTGAGCGTGGTCCCTTTGATACGAATTGACGGTAATCGCTCGGGTCAAATCGTCGCTCAGTCCAAGGCCGAGCCAAGATGCGTCCACGCCATAAAAAAGCCTTGGGGTGATTGGGCCACGAAGACGAAGACCCAACTCGGAAGAGTGGCCTGACGACCGGCTGGAGTCGAGAGGTTCGGGAGCGTTGTTCAGTATATGGCTCGTTTCGGCTTCATCGGCGGCAATTAAACCGTACCGATAAAACAGGCTCAACTTCTGATCGTGCGGCAAGTCTTTTTCCAAGCCAATCGAAATGCGGTTTTGCGTGATCGCCGAACTTGAGTTTATGCGCTCGATGGAGCTGTTAGTGTGGCCCGGGGCAAGAATCTGCGCCGCCAATGAGCCCGTCCCTTGCAGGCTTTCGATTTGTAGTCCGAGGCTCGTCTTATCTGGGAACCGGCGCGCCACTAGAAACGTGGCCGAGAGAAACTCGCCCGTGGATGCGCCGCTGGACTGCAGGCTGCCCTCAGGATAGGTTTGGCTTAAGATGCTCGACAGTCCAAGGTCGGACAAAGCACCTTGCACTCCGCTTCCGATGCGCGATCCGGTGACGCTACCGCCAATCACAAAGCCGTTGGAGAGCGGGAGGAACCCGGAAGCCTGCGACGCAGCGCTGGAGTTGAGCGGGCTGAAAGAGGAAAGTCCCGGTGGAGTGGGATTTTCATCTAGTCCTCCGCTGCCGGGGAACGATGGCAGGAAAACCACTCGTCCCTCTGCTGAGCTGAAGCCAGTCGCGTAGGCCGGGTTTTCGAGACTGTCGAGGTGCGCCTCGGGGAAAGCGTTGTACCGCATCAGAAAGGGAACCTGTCCAACTTCAGACAGGCCTGCGATGTATTGCTCGTAGACGCTGGCGATATTGCGCTGCAAATCGATGTTGCGATCACTCCGATTTTCAACGCCACTTTCGCGCTGCTCGGCGATTTCCCGGGCCGAGGGTATGTTGAACAATTCAAACCCTTGTCCAGGAACCAACAACGCGCCACGTCCCCCTTCGATCAGAACTGATTGCGTGGGATCGGCCAGGCTGGTCACCTCGACGATTCCCTCATAGACCAAGACCTGTGTGTGACCACGGCTGCTCACCGTGACGCTGAAATCCGTGCCGCGCACAGCGATAGAGGCGGTCGGACTATTGATGCGATAGGGATTGGGGCGCCCGCCGAAGTGATTGATCTTCACTCGAACACTTCCCAGCACGATGTCAAAAAGCTCGCGGATCGAAGCTGCGGCGCGGAAGTCTTTGATCACGATCACCGAATCCGGCTGAACAATGATCATGCTCCCGTCGGTCAGTTCTATGACCACCCGGCCGCCGCCGTGGGTGTCCAGCCGGTCTCCTGGAGCAAGGTCATATCCTGGCGACAGCGTGAACCCAGGAGCTCCATTTCCCGTCGAACGCAGAACAGGCCCAGTTACGCTCGACACTCGCGCCACAGCTTGAGCGTCCGCGACAAAGCACGACACAAATAAAGCGCCCAGCATCAACAAGGCACGTGAAGTGATTGTCGCGAAGGCTTGATTTCTCAAAGTCGCGGTAGCCGGCGCTTCCCCATAAAACACTTACTATTCAGTATGCTCGGGATCTCCCTCCGAGTCACTTTCGGGTTCGAGGGGGCCACGCAATTCGTATCGGGCAATCAGGCGCTGAATAGTTCGGCGGTCAAGGTGAAGGACGGCGGCTGCCTGTCTGCGGTTCCAGCCGGTCTCGTCAAGGATGAGTTGGAGGTAGCGCCGTTGCAGCTCGTCCATATCCGGCCGGTCCGCGATCAAGCGCTGGCCCACGCTCGCCCGGTTACCGGGCGTGTAACCAGAGTCTGTAATTTCCGCCGGAAGGCAGTCCACAGTGACCAGGCCGTTGGAGGATAGCGCCACCGCGCGGCGCAAGGCGTTCTCCAGTTCGCGTACGTTGCCGGGAAACGAATAGGAATTGAGCGCGGTCATCGCCTCGCGCGTGAGATGCGGCGGCGTTGCAGGATCGCCGAAGTTTTGCAGAAAGTACGTTGTAAGAAGCACGATGTCTCCGTTGCGGTCACGCAAGGGAGGAAGCTCGATGCTGAGCACGCTGAGGCGATAGAAGAGATCGGCACGGAAAATTCCAGCATCCACCAACCCGCGTAATGGCGCATTGCTGGCACCGATTACACGAACGTTCACTTGACGGGATTGGGTAGAGCCAACCCGCCGGACTTCTCCGCTCTGCAACACCCGCAACAGGCTGGCTTGAAATGCCGGGCTGGTGGAACCCAATTCGTCAAGAAACAACGTGCCCCCGTCGGCCGCCTCAAAAAGGCCGGCGCGGTCGGCCGTGGCGCCGGTGAAGGCTCCCCGTAAATATCCAAAAAGCTCCGGTTCCAGCAACGTATCCGTCAAGCCGGAGCAATTCACTGAAAGGAACGGACGGCTCGATCGCGCGCTGAACCTGTGGATGGCTCGCGCCACTAGTTCTTTTCCGGTCCCAGATTCCCCCAGGAGGAGCACCGTTGCATCGCTGCGCGCGGCTTGCGCGATCAGCTTGTATACGATCACCATCGGCACGCTGCGGCCCACCAATCCAGAAGTGGAAATGGCGCTTTCGATGGTTGAGGGCGTTTGGGACAATTCCGCTTCGCTTCGCGCACCCAGGTGACGCCGCAGAAGTTCCACAACCGCGGAAACGTCAAATGGCTTGCCGATAAAATCAGTGGCGCCCTCGCTCATGGCTTTGACCGCGGCTTCCACGGAACCTTGCGCGGTCATCAAAATGATCGGGATGGCCGGGTCTATCTGGTGAATGTCCTTGATGAGTTCAAGACCTCCTCCATCCGGCATGTAGATGTCGCTCAAAACTGCGTCGATGCCGCCGGCTCGTGCGACTTCTACCGCCCTCGATCCAGTGGGCACTGTGGTTACTCGAAATCCATTGATCTTTAAACCAGCCTCCAGCATCATGCGTATGGAACGTTCGTCGTCAGCCACCAGAATGTGTGATGTCATGCCTCACCCTCGGAACACGGAACCCAGAGCGTGAACACCGAACCCGAACCCACCGAACTGCGAACGTTGACCGATCCGCAGTGCAACTCGGCGATTTCGCGCACCAGAGCGAGTCCCAGGCCCGTGCCGGGGACATCTACATCCTCAACACGGGGAACGCGATAGAACTTTTCAAAAACACGCTGCAAGCTATCCTCCGGGATGCCGTACCCTTGGTCGGCGACTTCAATGGACACGCCATTCGCGAAGTTCTTGACCGAAATAGTAACTTCCGTATCGCGGGCGCTATATTTGATCGCGTTCGACGCCAGGTTGCTGACGGCGCTCGCGAGCAGGTCAGCATCCGCCAGCACTGGGTGGGCGTTGAAACTCAGGTTTCGTTTCAGTTGGATGCCTCGCTCCGAAGCCAATGGGTCCAGCATCAAAAGCGTCCGCTCCACCAGAGCTTCCACCCGCACAGCGGATCGCCGCAACACAGTCGACCCCGATTCAAGACGAGTAATGTCGAGATACTGGCCGATCATGCGGGTTAACCGCTTCGCCTCGTCGTGAATTGCGGCGCTCAACTCGCGGCCGCGCGCAGGATCGAACTCAAACTGCGCCAGCAGCTCACTCATTCCCTGGATCGCCGTCAGGGGTGTACGCATCTCATGCGAAACCAGCGCCATAACGTCATTCTTCGTTTGTTGCAACTCGTGCTGGCGGGTGATGTCGGAGAGCGAAGCAACGATACCCAGCACTGAGCCGGGTCCGTCTTCGCTGGAGCAAACCGCGGCCATCCGCAGAATGAACTGACGGGGCCGCGCACCAGGAAGGGTGATTTCCCGCTCAATCTTAGCGCGTTCTACCACTAGTCCTACTAGCGATTCGCGGGGGGATTCCGAGGGAGTCCACTCGGAGCCGGCCAATACTTCCAGCAAATTACGGCCGCGTAACGCCTGCTCGGAGGTATCGAAAACTGCCGCGGCGCGTTGGTTTGCAAACGTGATGCTTCCATCCAATCCGGCAATGATAATTCCGTCCTCAACCGACCGCAGAGCCAAGTCCACGAACTTAGCCCGGTCCAGAATCCGGGTGTTCAGGTAGTGCAGGGACCGCGCCTTCCACGTAAGTCCTCGCGGCCACCACCATCGGGAGAGCTTCTCGTTGTCGGCCCAGGCTTCTGCCGCACTGACAGCAATCGCAGCGCAGAGCTTCTGAATCTCGAGCGAGGGCAACCGGCCAGCGTCGTGGGCTATTACGAGTGTAACCCTACCATTGGGCCTCTCGATTGGAAAAGGCAGCAGCCGCAGGTCCTCTCGTTGGTGCGGCAGTAGAAAACCGGTGTTCCCTTTTTGAAGAATCGCAATTCCGTGCGCTGCCACCAATCCCAAGCGACCTTTCTTCGACATGTAGATTGCCACGCCCTGGACGTCCGCCAGCCGTGCGATCGATTCTGCCGCCGATCCCGAATTCAACACGCCCAGGGAATTTTCTGCGTGCTTGACGTCTTCAATACTTCGATCTATTTGGCCGCTTGCGATCAACGACCGCCGCAACTGTCCGAATAACCCGGCCGAAGCGAATGACACGAGTGATAGCGTCAGCGGTGGAAATACCAGCAAACGAGTAAATGAGAGATAGGCCGCCAACAAGATAAATGTAATGATGGCGATCAACGCGCCGGTTTGCTTGATCGCCTCATACTGGCCTTGTGCCGCCAAGAGAGCGAACAAAGTGAGTGCTGATACCATGGCGCCGCACAGAAATGCCAGCCAATCCGGTGTTTCGGAATAGAAGCGAGATCGGAGGATGGTGTTGATCGTGTTGGCCAGAATTTCGACGCCAGGCATCAACGATCCGTGCTGATTGGGACCTGGGTCCGACGAATGAATGAAGGGCGACGCAAGTCGATCACCCAGGGATGCTGCCGTCGCGCCGATCAGGACGTATTTGTCGCGTAACCGCCCGGCCGGAATGCGCCCGCCCACCACATCGGCGAAGCTATATGTTTTATATGACCCTGGCGGTCCAACATAGTCGATAGTCATGCGGTCGTCCGGAATCGTCTGCGCGTTGCCCCGAACTCCCAGCACGGCAATCGGACCGTCCTCGTCCACAGGAATCACGTGCGATCCGAGCAACACCTCCCGCGAGGTCTCGGTGATCCGTTGCTCCGGAATCCCTTCCGCGACGCGAATCGCTTCCACGCCCATGGCCCGGATCGTGTGGCCCTGGTCGTCGGCCATCTGGATCAGGATCTGGCGGGCAATTCCGTCTGACCCGGTCGAGACATTTACGTGGCCAATTGCCGCCGCGGCATGTTCGATATCGGGCAACGGCATCAGCCAGTTTGCAGCCCCGACCGGGGATGATGTAAGTTGTGCGGCAACAATCACATTTCCAGCCTGATGTATCGAACGCGCCAGAGAACTGTCGTCCGCTTCCGACGTGGCATCGCTATAGAGCACATCCACCGCAATTGCTTTGGGCTGAGCCACCTCGATAGCGTCGATAGCGCGCGCCGACAAAGCCCGCGGCCAAGGGAAACGGCCATAGCGGCCAATGCTCGGCTCGTCGATCGCAACAATAGCGATATCGTCCGGCGGACGGGAGCGGCCCCCGCGCCCGGGTCATCCAATCGCGCATGTATTGATCGACTCCGGGCGCCGACCAGTTAACAAACGTCCCGACCAGCGCTGAGACAATCACGATTGTCGCCAGCGAGACGGTGTGGGCTAAGTTTGCTTTCACCTTATTCCCGGAATCAGGATGTAACCCCAAAGCTTGAATTTTGAAACTTAGGAACTAATCGCAATCGTAACGCCAGTTCGATCCGGCATGCAGTCGCACGCTGCTCAATAAAACTCAAGGTCCGAGCAGCACACGTTGAACTGCTTACAAAAACAGAGGGCGACAACTTGCCACCCCTAATTCCGGCAGGGTGGCAGTAATGCCCAGTAGCCACGCGGCCTCGCCAATCAACCTACATCATTCCAGGAGATTGCTGCTAACATAAACTGGCCGCGAACGTGCGATTCATCGATGCCACGTAGCCTTTTGGTGGATTTCGACGCGATCTCCCCAGGAGTTATAGAAGTGACACAACTCACCACGTTATTGTTTTTTTTATCCGCTACAGTTGCGTTTTCGCAGGATTCTCAAAGCAACGAATCTCAGAGCATTCCGCTGACGGTTCCGGCTGGCGTTCCCCTCCGTTTATATCTGACAAAACGGGTTCCTAAGCGGATGGACGCACCGGTGGAAGCCAAGCTCGCCGCGGCCTGTGTATGCGTTCGATCGCGAGGTGATTCCTGCCGGCACTCAAGCCATTGGGCACGTGAGCCGACTGGAGTCCTGTTTCAAAATGGCAGCGTGCGAGAGCCATCCTCGGCGGTGATTTCACCCCGCTGCGAGTTGCGCAAGTCGATTTCACTTCGCTGCGGCTGGCGGATGGTCGGGAGATACAGTTGCAGACCTTCTCCAGCACGGGGCTGAACTCGCTGCTTCCGTTGCGGCCCCCAAAGCAGCGAAGCCAGAATGCGCAAAGTTCCGGCGGACTCGTGGCCGCGAGCAAACAGAAAATCAAGGACCAGGCTGAACGCCCAAATCGACCGTATCAAGAGCCTCCCAGACCTGGTGCGGGGGACCGACAAAAAGGAATGGCTGTCAGATTACCTGATGTCGAGGCTCCCCTATCATCCACAGTACGTGCGCAGCCGGACGCGTTTCGACGCGGAACTTGCAGCACCGCTCAATTTTGGATCGGAGGCTGTGAGCCCCAGGTGCCATGCCCCTCTTAGGATCTCAACCTGCTGCTGGCAGCGTAGTTCACGCGAGGTTGCTCACGCCGCTGGATTCCAGGAACTCCAGCCAGGGCCAAAGGGTGGAAGCCGTGTTAGAGCAACCCTTGTTCTCATCGGATCAGAGGTTGATTCTGCCGGAGGGAACTCAAGTTGACGGAACGGTGGTGGTATCGAAGAGAGCCGGCTGGTTCCATCGCGGTGGCCGTCTGCGGTTTAATTTCCAGAATCTGGAGTTGCCCGAAGTAGCGGGATTACTAGCGTCGCCGCAAACCCCAGCCTCCGCTGAAGAGCGACCAGCACCAGAGGAGAAGAAACTGCAGATTCGAACCCAAGGAACGCTAGCTGCGGCGGAAGGCGACAAGGCTCCGGTCAAGGTTGATGCGGAAGGCGGGGTTCAGGCTACTGAATCGAAAACTCGTCTCATCGGCACGGCGGTCGCCGCGTTAGTGGCTCGCGCGGCAGGCGACAACGATCCTCTACGCGCTCCGTCAGTGGGAGGGGGCCGCGGGGCGATCATCGGTCAGAGCCAGAATGTTGCGGGGCGAACTCTCGGAGGCGGTCTGGGTTTCGGACTGTTAGGCACGATCGCCGCCCAGAGTTCGCGAAGTGTGGGCGCTGCGTTTGGATACTACGGCTTAGCATGGTCTGTGTTCTCGACCGTCGTGGCGCGTGGTCCGGAAGTACAATTCGATAAGAACGCTGTGGTGGATATCAGCTTTAATGCGCGCGCCAGTAAACCCGAAAGCACCAATACCGCAGCCCATCACAAGTGAGGCAGTTCGAGCCAAACGAAACAGATTGCGGACATGCGCCGGACACTCACTCGGATGGTTCCCGCGCGGAAATAATGTGTTACTCAAGAAAGGGGGCTCCTTGAAGTTCTTCGCAATATTACCGATGCTGGTTGCTCCATTACTTTTTGGACAAATCGCCCAGCCGGATCAGACACCGGCTGCCGGAGCGCCCGCGAATTCTCCGTCTCAATCTCCGACACCGCAGCCTCCACCACCGGTGGACCGGCCAGTCTCCTGGAAGCTCTTGTTCCCCAATATCCTTCACGATCAAGAGCGAATCTGGACCTTTCCTGCCCGATTAGCGCAAGGGCAAAACTGGATTCCCACGGCCGCTGTTGTGGGGACCACCGCGGGGTTGATCGCGTTGGACCCCACCGAAGGCTCTTATTTCCGTAACAGCACTTTATTCCACGGCTTCAACAATGTTTTTACCAGCAACGCGACGATTGTCGGCACAATCGTGGCGCCGGTCTCTCTTTACGCCATTGGCCTTATTCGACGCGATTCGAAGATGCAACGGACAGCGCTACTGGCCGGCGAAGCTGTCGCCGACACCGAGATTGTCGCAACCGTCTTCAAGGACGCCACCCGGCGCGTTCGTCCAGCTGCTTTTCCGGCCCACGGAAATCTTTATGACTCCTGGTTTGAGAGCAGGGGCTCGTTCTTGCGAAGCAATGGGGGCTTCCCTTCGGGTCATACCGTAGCGGCGTTTTCGGTCGCCACCGTGGTTGCGCGGCGCTACGGAAATCACCGATGGGTTCCATACGCCTCCTACGGGTTGGCCGCGCTAGTCGGATTTTCCAGGCTGTCTCTATCGGCGCACTTCTTATCCGATGTCTTCGTGGGCGGCGCGCTCGGCTACTCCATCAGCCGTTTTACCGTGCTTCAACAATAAATTTCCGGCGTGAGGCAGGCTTGTTTTGGTAATAGGGTTGGGCTATGCTTACATCCAAATCTCTTCAAAGGACGAACATGATGAACATTTCGTTAGGGCGTACGCTTATGGCGGTCGGTTTCGCGCTGGCATGCGCATCGATGGCTTTCGCTCATATCAGGATTGCTCCCACCGAATCTGCCCCGGGCGCTCGGGAAAAGTACACAATGCGAGTCCCGAACGAAAAGCAGGTGAATTCAATTCGGGTGGAAGGCGAGTTTCCCGCTGGACTTCAGATTTACGACTTCGAGTTCAAACCGGGCTGGAAAATCGATTTCAAGAAGGACGACAACGGAAAAATCGTGGGCGCGACTTGGACCGGAAAGGTCCAGCCCTACGAATTTGTCGAATTCGGCATGCTGGGCATCAACCCTAAAGAAGAAACAAATCTGGTCTGGAAGTTCGTGCAATATTACGAAGACGGTTCGAAGGAAGAGTTCACCGGACCCGTGGGATCATTTCGACCCTCACCGGTCACAGTTCTCAAGAAACCCGAAACCACCGCCACCGGCTCGAAGTAGTTGCGTTTTGCCGGTCAGTCGTACCTGACTAATGCCTTGAATCCGAAGTCCATGTGCTGCTGCATATGGCAGTGCACTAAAGATGGGCCCGCATTGTTGGCCACAAAATCCACTTCAACGGTGCTGTTCTTAGGGACGTTGATCGTGTCTTTAATTATGCCCGCCGTCGGCTTGCCCCCCACGCAGGTTAACTCGAAGTTATGGCGATGCAGGTGGAGCGGATGGCTGTCCTCCATCCCGTTGTGAAACGCAATCCGATAGCGGTTTCCCTCCTTAACCATGAGCGGATCGACGTTGGGCCACATTTGATCGTTCACTATCCAGCGGTTGAACGGCTTCCCCTCATCGGGCATCATCATGAACTTCATGTCGAACTTGCCATCGGGTTCGAGAGTTTTCGCGTCTGTTCCGAAAACCGCGTAGTCCCATGTCACACTCTTATCTGGCGCCTTCCACTGAGGCTCGCCTTTACGGTCGGCATATTCGATCACGACGCCCATCCCGATGTTCCGGTCTTCATCGCGCGTGGAGCCCAACACCCAGACGCCGGGCTGGTTCATTTCCACGATCGCATCCACTCGTTCCGCCACCGCCAGGGTGAGAAGCTCGACTGCCGTGGGCTTCGGAACCGGGTTGCCATCCAACGCAATCACCTGAAACTTGTGGCCAGGAAGCGCTAAGTTCAGTTGCCGGGTGGCATCGGCGTTGAGGATGCGGAAAAGAACTCTCTGGCCTTGGCGCACTCGTATGGGCTCGCCGTGACCTAGCGCCCGATCCGTGAGCGAGCAAAGCTTGTAGTTCACAGTCCAATCGTTATTGGGCTCCCCACGATGAACAATGAAGGGATCCCAGTGCCGTCCCGCGAGAAAGACTTCCTGGTCATAGCTGCCCGGATGATGATTGGCCTCTACGAGCAGAAATCCGTACTGCCCAGAGTATGCTCCGCGAGTGAGGTCGGCCATAGCCATGACGTGCGTGTGATACCAACGCGTGCCCGCGGGGCGGGGTGTAAAGTTGATCCGCAGATGGCCCTTGGGAGGCACAAAGGGACTGCGCTCCTCTTCCGCTCCATCAGCCTCGGCGGAGATCTCCTGTCCATGCCAATGGACCAACTCCGGTACGTCGGTATCATTGAAAACGTCAACCCTGATCGGCTTACCTTCTTTCATTCGCAGAACAGGACCGGGTACGGCACCGTTATAGGCAATCGTCTGGATAGTTTTACCAGCGGCTAATTCCACAGAAACCGGAGCGATCCGAACTGTCAAATCCGCCTTTGCGTTGACGGCTGACAGGCGGGCTGGAGCACTCAGATCCGAGATCGCGTTCAGCGCAACCCCTCCAGCGGCCAGTAAAAAGTTGCGGCGCTGCATCCTCGCACCTCCTCGGGTATTGTACTTCAGGAGTTTTTCGAGGCAATGGCGCTGTAGCGGGCCGGGACTCAGTGGATGAAGAAGCATCAACGCCGCGAGGGCGGAAAACTCTTCAGATACTCCCTGATCTCGTTGCGGACGTGGCGGAAAAGCGTGCGCCGCTCCTCTTCGGAACCTTGCAAGGCCGCAGGGTCCTCGAAATTGCGGTGAATCATAATCGTCTTGCCGGGAAAAAAGGGGCAACGCTCTTTGGCGTTGTCACAAACGGTCAGAACGTAGTCGAACTGGTGGCCGGCAAATTCGTCCACGCTCTTGGAGCGCTGACCGGAAATGTCGACGCCCAACTCGTCCATGACCGCGATGGCTTCGGGCCGAACTTGGCTCGGATTGGTTCCAGCGCTAAACACCTCGAAGCGGTCGCCCGGGTCGTGACGCAAAAGACCCTCTGCCATTTGGCTTCGGGCCGAATTGCCGGTGCATAGGATGAGGATTCGCGTCTTGTCAGACATGGGCCGTTTCTCTCTGAGGGTGGGCAACCATAACGTTGGAAGCCTCCTTCGGAAGCGAAGGCACCAGCCAACGGAAAAGCAGCGTCGCGGCCATCGCGCCAGCGAGTTGTGCCACGATGAAGCCAGGAGCGTCCACCGGACGGATACCCGCAAAGGTGTCGGATGCAGCTCGGGCGATCGTGACTGCTGGGTTGGCAAACGAAGTCGACGACGTGAACCAGTAACCTGCTGTGATATACGCTCCCACTGCGAACGGAACAGCCGACGATCGCAGCCGGACGCATCCCCAGATGACGGAGAGAAGCCCGAAGGTGGCGACGAATTCGCTAAAGAGCTGCGCGCTCCCAGCGCGGATGTGGTGCGAGGCAAAGAACATTGGCTCGCCGAACATTAAGTGTGCCGCCGCGACCCCACCGAACCCACCGCTAATCTGAGCGGCGATATATACAGGTACTTCCCGCCAGGCTATGCCGCGCTGTGAGGCGTCAGCCAACGTTACCGCCGGGTTGAAGTGTGCTCCCGAGATTGGGCCGAACGCGAGTATTAGGGCCACGAGGGCCGCGCCGGTCGCAATCGTATTTGCAAGCAGAGCCACAGCGACGTTTCCAGCGGCGAGCCGCTCGCCCATGATGCCAGATCCTACGACAGCGGCCAATAGGAAAGCCGTACCGAGAGCCTCAGCTACAGCACGCCGGCCCACAGCACTCCTTGGAAGAGGCTTCACGGCTGGGTTTGAAAGCTCTGATGAAAGCGCTCATGAACTTGTTTTCCACCTGTGGCGCGATCGCGTCCACATTGATCCCTTCACCGGTCAGGAATTGGCGCGCGTCCTCGATGCTGTAGATGCGGGTCGGCTCAATGTCAATGCCATCAAATCCGGCCTTGGCCAGCTTGCCGATATACTCGTGATCTTGGAGCGCGCCGGCAATGCAACCAACCCACATTTCCATGCTGCGGCGCACCTGCTCTGGCACCTCGCCACGGACCACTACGTCCGACACGGCGAAACGGCCGCCCGGCTTCAGGACGCGGAACGTCTCGCGCAGCACCCGGTCTTTGTCGGCTGATAGATTGATCACGCAGTTGGAAATGACGACATCGACTGAATTATCTGGTAGCGGAATGTTTTCAATTTCGCCCTTGAGGAACTCGACGTTCTCGACACCGGCCTTGCGCTGGTTTTCACGGGCGAGGGCCAGCATTTCATCGGTCATATCGAGGCCGTAGGCTTTGCCGCTGGGGCCGACACGGCGGGCTGAAAGCAAGACGTCGATACCGCCTCCCGAACCGAGATCGAGCACCGTTTCACCGCTGTTCAGTTTGGCCAATGCGGTCGGGTTGCCACAGCCGAGTGATGCCTTTATGGCTTCCTCGGGAATCTGCCCGGCCTGATTGGCGTCGTATAAGTTGGACGTGATCGGGTCCACGCAGCATCCATCAACGTTCGCGCTCGCTCCACAACAGGAGCTGCCGCCGGTAGCCACCCGCAACGCGGCCTGGCCGTATTTCTCTTTAACGATCTCTTTGATTTCCATGATCTGATTGCCTCGCTTTATTGGTGTTCTCCGACAAATTGGACGACGCGCTGCCGAAGCTGATCCCGGGCACGCTCCTTGGGTGTCTGGTCGGACAGGTCAATACCCAGTTCCTTCATCGCCTCTATGGCCTCTGGGTCGAGCGGTATTGAATCTTCTCCGGCGCTGATAACTTCGTCCCGAACAAAGAAACAGCGCCTTGGACTTGATCATGGGGTAAGTGCCTCCTATCTGCAGAGGGTGACAATCGCCTCAGGTTTGATGGCTTTGTTACGGGTGCAGCATTCGGCGTAGAGAAAGCCCAGCAGCTCCTCAAGGGCCTCGGTGTTGGCCGTGTACCAGAGAAAGGTACTCTCCCGCCGAACCTTGACCAGATTCTCGTTCTTGAGCTTTTCCAGATGGTGCGAAAGAGTCGAATTTGGAATGCCCAGCTCGCTTTGTATTTCGCCGACCACAAGTCCCACGGGGTGAGCGGAGAGAAGTAGTTGCATTATTCGGAGGCGCGGCTCGGTTCCCATTGCCGTGAACATGTCGGCATACCTGACGACCACCTCAGCACTTCTCTTCGATTTTGCGGCGGCCATACTTCGACAATAGCAGAAATACAGAAACTGTCAAGAAGGAAGTTCGCAAGGCCGGCCGAAGGGCCTGTGTAGAGGTACTTTGACGGGGGATGGTTCATCGGCCGGTGTGCGCCGCGCGAACTGCATACCGATAACTTGAGAATATTCGTCCAATCGAATATACTAGGATCTATGCAGAACATGCTGCGGGAATACAAGGCCAGCGTCTTTCAGGCGCTTGCTCATCCGACCCGCATAGCCATCCTGGAGGTTCTGCGCGAGGGTGAGATGCCAGCCGGCGCCATTCAGGAACGGCTGGGCGTTGAGCAGGCCAACGTTTCTCAACATTTGGCGATCCTGCGCAGCCGGCAGATCGTCAACAGCCGCAAGCAAGGTAACCAGGTTTTCTATTCGCTCCGGAACAAAGTTCTTATCAAAGTGCTTGATTTGATGCGGCAATACTTTCAGGCGCATCTTCATGAATCGGTTCAGATGCTGGGGCAGATTCAAGCAGAAGGACAGGGCCGGTGAGGGCGGATGGACGCGCTTCGAACGGAATCAGCCAGTAAACAACTAATCCGAGAACGACAGGAACGCCTGCGCCATGCGGTTGACCACGTGGCGCATCTGCTTCCGAAACAGGGTCCGATTGGAGTATTCGTCCATCACAATACATTGCATTCCTTTGAGGATTTGCCTTTCGAGCGCGCCGTGATTGAGGCCTGGCAATTGTATGGCGCCGAACCCTACATGAGTGAAGCCGCGTACCGAGCCGAACTGGCGCGCGGCCGGATTTACGTGCGGGATATCGATGCAGTTCTCGATAACGAGCCTGACGCCGGGGTCTTCCCACGGCTGAGCCGGCGCTCGCTGCGCCGTGCCATGATAACGCCCGGCGTGCGGGAGTTCGATGCCGCCACCATCATGTGGCGGTCCGAGCAGGGCGACCTAGCGAAGGATTTTCGCCAGGCAGCCCTGCGGCGCTTGTTTGATGCCTGTCTTGCCCGGACGGTCGCCCATGACGAAGAGCCCGTGCCGGCGAATGCAGTGGACGAGATCATCCATCCGTGGCTCATCCGGTTGTCCTCGGTGTTTCTGGATCAAGGGCTGGCGTATTGGTCCATGCCGCATCGCGAGCAGGGCTTCTATGCAAGCGTCCGGACTCTGTTGTCCCAACCGGGAGGCATGTTTCCCCGCTATCTGACGGGTTTGGACGAAGAGTTTCGCCGGCAAGAGTATTTTGCTTTCTCTCCCACGGATGCGGTGTTGGACTACCTCGATAGTTCCTATTTCCGCGAGGCTGATTGGGAAAACGTCCTTCAATCCGAGCTGCTGGCATTGCCCGGTTGGCCTGGATTGATGCGTAGGATTGAGGAAGACCCCGGCCTCGCGCCTCATGAACACGTGCCGTGCTCGCTGATGGACTTTCTCGCCGTGCGGCTGACGATGGCTCGAGTGGCAGCGCGCATGGGCATTGCTAACGCCGTGCCACAGGAAAGTCCTCTCAAGACGCAAGAAAAGCGACGTCTGAGCCGCGCGGCCCGTATTTATGACGCCGCCCGAGTGGTGTCGCTGTCCGCTGATGAAGTAACTCGGCTGTCAGATGCAGAGTGGCTGGCCTTTGTGAGCGAAGCGAAAGCATGCAATGGGTTGGAGCGCCGCCGCATCCTTCACTTGGCCTATGAGCGTTGGCACGAGCGCGAGATACTGCAGGGCCTTGAGAGTCATCGGAGTTACCGCGGCTTGTCCAATTTCAGAGACAGACCGGTTGCACAAGTATTTTTCTGCATCGACGAGCGCGAGGAATCTGCGCGTCGCGCTCTTGAAGAAGTGGACCCGCTGGTGGAAACGTTCAGCTCGGCTGGTTACTTCGGCATTGCGGTGGACTACAAAGGTATCGACGACCCACGGAGTGTAGCCTTTTGCCCAGTGGTGGTGAAGCCGCGGCACGCAGTCGAGGAACAATCCAAGCCGGAAGACAGCCTCCTGCTGGAGAAGCGCCGTTGGCGTCGGCGGCTTCTCGGCGGATTCATGCGTCAGTCGTTCTTGTCATCCAGGACGCTGCTGCGTGGTTGGCTCTCTACCAGCGCTCTCGGATTGCTCTCGGCCGTTCCTCTGATCGGTCATCTCCTGGCGCCTAGGCGCTATGCACAATTACGTGAGTGGATGAACAAGGCGTTCCTGCCCGAGCCCCGCACAGAACTAACACTGATGCGGAACACGGCGAGATCACAGGATGCAGTGGCGGGTGTGCTGATGGGATTCGCAGCCGTGGAGAAGACCGAAAGGGTGGCCAGCGTTTTGGGCCCGGCTGGCATCTCGGGTGGCTTTGCGCGCCTCGTCGTGGTACTCGGCCACGGATCAACCAGTCTGAACAACCCGCACGAATCGGCCCACGACTGTGGAGCCTGCGGGGGACGCCGCGGTGGTCCCAATGCGCGCCTGTTCGCCGCCATGGCCAACCGCCCCGAAGTACGCGCTGGATTACGCGAGCAAGGCATCGATATTCCCGATGACTCCTGGTTCATCGGCGGATACCACGACACCTGCAGTGACGACATCGAACTCTACGATCTAGAAACGCTGCCAGCCTCCCACCGCCCGGATCTTGCCCGCATTCGCGAAAGCTTCGACCAGGCCAGGTCGCTGAATGCTCAGGAGCGCGCTCGCCGATTCGAGTCTTGCCCGGTGAACGCAACGCCGGCAGACGCGCTCCGCAATGTGGAGGAACGGAGCGAACACCTGGCCGAGCCGCGCCCTGAGTATGGGCATTGCACCAACTCGGTTTGCATCATAGGGCGGCGCAGCCTCACTCGGGGACTGTTCCTGGACCGGCGCGCGTTCTTGGTGTCCTATGACGCAGGGCAGGACGAGAATGATGAAAGCCTTGCAGCATTGCTGGCAGCCGTAGTTCCCGTCTGTGCGGGTATTAGTCTTGAGTACTACTTTTCTTTTGTCGATAACGATCGTTACGGTTGCGGCACGAAACTTCCTCACAATGTAACGAGTTTGGTCGGCGTGATGGATGGCCATGCCAGCGATTTGCGAACGGGATTGCCTTGGCAAATGGTCGAGATCCATGAGCCCGTGCGGATTCTCTTCGTCATCGAAACCACGCCGGAACGCCTGATGACGGTGGTGAACGCCAGTGCTTCTTTAAAGCGGTTGGTCGAGAACCGATGGATTCGTCTAGCCACAATCGACCCGACGTCAGGCGAGGTTCAGGTTTATAGGAACGGCGACTTTTACGAATTTGATGAGCCCATCGAGCGCCTTCCGGTAGCTCTCTCTTCCGCTGAATGGTATCGCGGCAAAATCGAACACCTGCCCATGGCCTGGATTTGCGCCCAAGATGAGGGGCGATATTCGTGAACTTCCCCGAAGCCTCGCTTGTGTTCGTAGTCGTAGCACCCGGCGTGGTCTTCGCTGTGTTTGCGCTGCTTTGGTTGTTGGGCTGGGTTCCAAGCGAACGGATCGTATCCAGGATAACCGGTCTGACGTTTTCTGCCTGTGTTTTCGGGCTTGCGGTAATCCTTTGGAAGTTAGCCTCGACAGGGGCTCCGGCCGTCACGGTGACGTTCGGAAATTGGTTTTCCGTGCACGATTACCATTTCCCGCTCGTGCTTCTGGCAGACCGCCTTTCGCTGCCATTTCTTGGATTGACGGTTGTGCTTTCAGGACTGATCGGGCAATTCTCGGCGACCTACCTTCATCGCGAGCGCGGGTTTCTGCGCTTCTTCCTTCTCCTGCACCTGTTCGCATTCGGATCTTTGCTCGTATTCGTGGCTGGTTCGTTCGATCTGCTCGTGGCCGGATGGGAGATCGTGGGCATCACGTCCGTGTTGCTGATTGCATTCTTTCAGCAGCGCGCCGCGCCAGTGGAAAACGGTCTTCGCGTCTTCGCGGTGTATCGTGCTTGTGACATCGGATTGCTGCTGGGCGTGTTCGCCATCAATCATTGGGCCGGGACCACCTTGTTTGCCGTCGGCCTTCCGTTATTTACTGGACCGCAAACATCCATCATCTGTCTGCTTTTGCTCGTCGCAGCTGCCGGAAAGGCGGCTCAGGTTCCGTTCTCGGGATGGCTTCCACGTGCGATGGAGGGACCTACGCCATCCAGCGCGATTTTTTATGGCGCAATTTCGATTCACGCCGGCGCGTATCTCTTGCTCCGTGTTCAACCCTTACTGGCCCAGTCCCCACTGGCCTCCACTGTGGTGATCGTCATCGGATTGGTCACAGCCGTACATGGCACCATCGTCGGCCGGGCCAGCGCAGATGCCAAAACTTCCCTCGCTTACGCGTCGTTGACGCAAGTAGGCCTGGTGTTCGTCGAGATTGGAATGGGCTGGAAATGGATCGCCGTCGCTCACATTCTGGGACATGCCACGGTCCGCACGTTGCAATTCCTGCGTGCGCCGTCGATGCTTCACGACTATCACCAAATGCACTCCGCTTTCGGTGGAGAGATCTCACCTACGGCGAATCATCTGGAGGGACTGCTCCCAAGGCCTATGCAACTGTGGCTCTACCGCTGGGCGCTGGACCGCGGCCACCTGGATACAATTCTGGATCGTTTCGTAATTCATCCACTGATCGGGCTATCCAACGTTTTCGCCAAGCTGGACAGCTTGGGCTTGCATCGGCCGGCAAGCCGACGAGAGAAGGTCGTGCTTTCCATGCAGAGTCCCGCCAGTCAGGGGGGCGACTGATGAGGGACGCCGGCTGGTTGAACATCGTGGCGATCTCGGTTCCCTGGTCCGCTGCAGTCCTCACAGCGGTCGCGCGAAGACAGGTGCGCGCGACAGGCTTCATTGCGGCGTTGATATCTGTAGTGGCAAGTGCACTGGCGCTGCAAGCTGCAACAGGTAGCGAATTGCTTGGCGAGACGTTGATGGTGTTATTCTCGTGCCTCACTGTGGTTGCGATGGTGGTGCTTCCGAGGCGCGACTGTAATCCTCGGACGATCGCGGGAATGCTTTTTGTCCTTGGTTCCACCCTGCTGGCTTACTCCACGGGAAATCTGTTGGTTCTACTCGCAACATGGATTTTGACGACGGTCCCCTTCTTCATAACCGCGTTGTTCGGTTCCCCGACGTGGCGTCCGCGGGTCGGCCTCCTGTTTTCCAGTGTCGCGCTGGCGATAGCCATTGCGCTCATTGCCGCAAACGGCCACGTGATGTCGATTAACGGGTTAAAGGGCCGGAGCCCTGGAGGGATGGCTGTCTTTGGGCTCCTGACCGTCGCCGTGATCTTTCGAAAAGGAATCTGTCCGGCTCACGCTTGGGTAGCGGATGCTGTGGAAGGGGGGCCCGCTATTCCCACTGCTCTCCTACTGAACGGACATTTCGGGGCGTTCCTGGTGGCTAGGTTGATCGTTCCGCTGTTTCCGCATGCCACCCGCGATCTGTTTCCGGTGCTCTCGTACCTGGCCCTTGCCACGGCTCTCTACGTAGCTATTCGCGCGCTGACCGAGAATTCGCCACGGCGTTTGCTCGCCTTTGTTGCACTCAGCCAGTCGGCATGCATTCTGGCTGGACTCGAAAGCCGGACCGCGGAAGGAATGACTGGCGCATTCGTGCATTGGTTCGTAGTGACTGCATCCACGATGGGCCTCTTTGGAATCTTGCGGCTGTTGGAAGTGCGCTTCGGCGAAAATCTGACAGCTAGCACGCACCTCGGGTTAGCCGAGCACGCGCCGCGGCTGGCTGTATTTTTTGTGATATTTGGGCTGGCTTTAGTTGGCCTGCCGGGCACGCTGAGTTTTTGTTCTCAAGACCTGCTGATTCATGGAACGCTGATGTCGCATCCTCTAACGGGCCTGCTGTTGCCCATCGCCATTGCTATGAATGCCGTAAGTATTTTCCGTCTATTCTCACGCCTATTTCTCGGGAAGCGTCGAACAGGTTTCACGGTGATGGCGGACGCCTTACCCCGCGAACGGTGGATTTTGGCCGTCGTCGTGTTATTCGTGGTTTTGGGAGGGCTGTTCCCGAACGCGATTGTTCGCCTGGTCCCGATCAGTTCGGATGCGACCGAGCAAGACGCGTCTTCAACCAGGCCCCCAACTCAAATATTCGGCCCTAGCTCGCATCGAATGAAGAGCGGTCCGGTCACTGCCGCACCAGTTTCGCAAATCGAAAAATCCGGCGCCCCGGTATTCTGGACGCGCTGAGCATGCCAAATGGCTGAAACAACGGACGACTTCGCGCAGTTCAAAGCGCGAAGGCCGCCCATGCCAGGAATGGTGACATCGCTGTCGCCAAAAGGCAGAAGAAACAATACGCCCCAAGGCGGGTCATGTCAGCGACACCAATAAAGTTCGCAAGGACTGCCAGCACCGCTAACGCTCGAACGGAATATCGAACCGAATTTGTTTCGCGGCCTATCAACACGAGCAAAATCAGCAGGCCGTACATAGCCGCCGCGATGAAGCCGTCGGGGATACCGAACGGGCGCGCAAACGGCGCGTCGGCGACCGCCTCGCATCCGTGCTTCAGCAAAGGACACTTCAAATGTTCGACGGCGCGGATCTGATACGCTCCCACATAGAGCATCGCCAGCGCGCTGACCCCGGAAATCACCAGCACAGCATTGCGCGCAGTCATCCACATGGCTTTTTCGCCGTGACGAGACTGTAGCCGAGCAGCCCCGACCGTGTGGCGTCCGAAGCGCAAGCCGCGGTCGTCTTCGCTTCCGCGAAATCCACGCCGGGCAGATTCATTTTGTCGAGCCTCACCATCAGTTCCGCGGCAAGCAACCGGCCCTGGATATCACGCACCATCTGCGCCAATGCCTCATCGTGCGGCTCCACCGACAGCGATTGAAAATCCGCCCGTTCGAGATGCGCGACATACTCTTCGGCAGCCCGAGCATCGGCGATGCAGGCGATCCACGCCAACAATCCGCTCAATTGCGCTGGTAGCTCGCCGGACCGCGTCAGATCACTCAATCCCAGCCGTCCTCCCCACCGCAGAACTCTGGCAAATTCGCGCGTGGCCGCCCGCTTGTCGGGAAATGTACAAAACGCGCACTCGCAAAGGACGACATCGAAACTGGCGTCGGGACAATCAAGCCTCTCCGCGTCGCCCTGCCTAAACCGGACTAAAGTTGAAACGTTCGCCGCTTCGGCGCGCGCGGTAGCATGACTGATATTGGTCTCTCCCAGATCGATTCCCGTGACACGGCATCCAAATCTACTGGCAAGGTAGATCGCGCTTTCGCCACGGCCGCATGCCACGTCCAGGACATGGTCGCGCGGAGAAAGCGCGAGCAGTTCCCCGAGGCGCTCAGTCAACGCCAGGCCGCCCGGATGAAAGGAATCGCCGAGCAGCAAGCGACCAAAATCGCTCTGGTATGCCGCGACGCAACACGATTTCAGTTCGACGCCGTTCACTTGACGATCTCCACCGGCGACGGAAAGCGAAACGTGACGGGCTGCACCTGGTAGCGCACGCCATCGCGGCGGGCCTTGCGCCGCGCGCCTTCCTGGGCCACCAATTGAGCGCGGGCCTGCTCGCGATAGCCAACCGTGTTGTATGCGCAGAACGGAATCTGCCGGCCGCCCGGCAACAGGAATTCCTTGCAGCACTTCATCAGATTCTTCTGGTTGAACGTCCAAGCGTCCATGAAATCCTGGAGCATGATCATAAACATGAACTTCGAAAGACCCTTCACGTCCAGCCCCCCCTCCGGCAGGCCGCAGGCGGAACAGGAGAACGAGAATTCCCGAGCGACTTTTTCGGAACCAAGCGCCGCCGAGGATGACCACAGTCCTTCGAGCGCCCGCCGGATTTCCGCGCCTAAGTCCGGCATCACGCGATTCGAGATGTAGTCCAAATAATCGTTGACATTCAGAATGCGCGGCAGCGGCGTGACGTTATTTTGCTGATCGATATAGGCGTAGGTGACCGAATTGCACGTTGGGAAGCAACACGGAACCGGCACGAAATCCGTGACGCGAAACATCCCCTCGGTCTGCTCTTCGATGTGCCGCAGGATGTCGGGATTCGTTATACGCTGCATGGGATCGTGCGCGCCGTGCCGGCCGGCGTGAAACGCAGGCTGAAAATTGATGCCCTTCACTGCTGGATGTTCCAGGCCGAAACGAACAATCCTGCCGATTTCGTGTTCGTTCACCCCACGCTCGATGGCGGGAACCAGAATCACCGTGCAGCCGATCTGCGCGAGACGATCGAGTGCCCGAAGTTTCTTTGGCAGAATATCGGGTTCGCCTCGAATGATGCGATATGTCTCGCTTTCAAAACCATCGAATTGGAAATAGACGTTCGGCTTTACGTCCCTAAGCTGTTCAAGAAACCGGTCGTCGGTTGCGATTCTTTTGCCATTCGTATTGAGCATCACATTGGCGATGCCGCGATCCTGTGCGGCCTTCATCATCGGAACGATCTCGGGATGAATCGTCGGCTCGCCGCCCGAAAACTGTACGACTTCAGGATTTCCTTCGGTCGCCACCAGATGGTCGAGGATCTCTTCCACTTCTTCGAGTGTGAGGTTGAAGCCCGGGCCGGCTTCAGAAAAGCATAGAGGACAATTCATGTCGCAGGAGCTGTTCACTTCGATGATGCCCAAACATGCGTGTTGCTGATGATCAGGGCAGAGCCCGCAATCGAGCGGGCAGCCGCGATCCCGTTCCGTCGAAAACTCAAGCGGTATCGTGCCTGGCTTGTTGAACTTCGTCGCATTGGTATACATGCCTGCATCGCCATACACCAGCGCTTCGAAAGGCCCGTGCTGGGCGCAGCGTTTCCGCATATAAACCTTGTTGTCGCGAATCAGAATCTGTGCATCGATGACGGCTCGGCACACTGGACATATGCTGCGCGTAAGCTCGTAGAAGACATAATCGGCGTCTTTCTTCACCGTTTGCGCACGGGACGAAGCACCGTTGGGACTCGGCATGGCTGATTTCAGGATACTCTTGGCAAGCTGTCACACGGGGAACTTCCGTGCATTTGAATGTTGGCGCCTGGCCGCTTCAAGAACCAACGGCGGATATACTACAACTGAGGAACGCAGTTGGACCCTTGGCAGCAATGGGTGCAACACCCCGAGAGGTCGCGCGTCCGGGAGTTCGTCTTCCAGGTTCACTTCTGGGTGGGAGCGATAGTCGCCCCATATGTGTTGTTGGTGAGCCTTTCCGGGCGCCGCCATCGTTTTCCGCAACGAGGGTTCGCGGACGTTCTCGCTGGAGTGGCTAGTAAGATTTCACAGCGAGCTCTTGGTAGGGAATATCGGACGAATCGTGAATGGAGTCGGGGGAATCTGCAGACGGTAGGTCTGACCGGTGCGGTTATATTGTGGCCGGGAATCAAGCACTGGAGACGCAGCCTAACCGTGAGCTGGCGCCCCAAGAATTAGCTGCGATGTCCACAGCGCCCTCGGGTTCTGGTGTCTTCCATTTGTTTTGTTATGGGGAATCTCCGGCATCTATCTTTCGCTTCCTCAATCACTCAACGTTCTATATTTGATCGAGCGCGGTGACAGATTCACCGATCCCGCCTTGTTCTGGCTGTCTCAGTTACACTTGGCAGGTTCGACGTGCTTACTGAGATCGTTTGGGGTCTCTTGGGACTCGTACCCGACATTCTCGCGTTCACCGGCGTTTCTGTATGCTGCCGCATCTTCTACAACAAGCCATCCAATCCGAATGCGGCTGCTAAGTGACTTGAAACCTTCGCAGTAATTCGCTTGGGCCGTCAGCTGTTCTGCGCGCGCGGGTAAAGCCGATTCCGAGTGCAAAGTCGTTGAAAGACCGCGCGTCTTGGCCAGAACAGGACCGAACACGCCTGAGTCTGCGGTTTGGGCGTCAATGGGGTCGGCCAAAATACCCGGATCATGGGCGACTCGCCGACGACACCCGCCGGGCGGTTCTGGTAGCGCCGTTTAGCAGTCCGTTAGTAAACGTTTCGCGACTAATCGCGGTAGGGTTCAATCTGCTTCGCAAACTTCCGAGTGGCCGAACATCCTTGCATGATCGGTAAAGGCTACGCCGATTTGCCTGATCTATCCCTAGGAGGAATCTGGATCGGAATCACTCGGAATTGGTCTGTCATAGCTTCGGATCTCGAAGTCGATCTCAGCCAGCGATATGATTCAGGGGGCGACACTGATACGGACCGCCACCAAGACCGCGGCGTTCGCCCTGATCGAGCACAAGGAGCACACGAACATGAAGCCAAAGAACACGATCTGCCTTTGGTTCGACAAGGACGCGCATGCGGCGGCGCGCTTCTACTCCGTCACCTTCCCCGATAGTAAAGTAACCGCTGTTCACGAGGCTCCCGGTGACTATCCGGGCGGCAAGAAGGGCGATGTGCTGACGGTGGAGTTCACCGTCCTGGGCATTCCCTGTCTCGGTCTCAACGGCGGCCCGGCGTTCAGGCACACCGAGGCCTTTTCCTTCCAGATCGCGACCGAGAATCAGGAAGAGACGGACCGTTACTGGAACGCGATCGTCGACAATGGCGGCACGGAAAGCCAGTGCGGTTGGTGCAAGGACCGCTGGGCCTCTCCTGGCAGATCACCCCGCGCGCGCTAACCGATGCGCTTGCGGCCGGTGGCGGTGAGGCAAAGCGTGCCTTCGAGGCGATGATGACGATGAAGAAGATCGACATCGATGCCATTGACGCGGCGCGGCGAGGCTGACGTGAACACACCGGTCTTGATTAGCGGTGGGAGCACCCGGGCCAACAACAGGGACGTCGTTTTCCGTCCTTAAGGCTTAAACATCCCCATTCGATCCGGCGACTTCTGGTTTCTACTTTCTTAGCTGACTCAATCCAACATATCCATTCGTTGCGTGCGAGCGGTGTAATATCCTCCCATGCCGCTAGCACTTTCGGGTCGGATATAAGTGCTTTTTTCAAATCTGCGGGCACTTGGTGTACCACACCGCTAGAAATCTTTTTCTGCGACATAGATGAGGTTTCCTTTCGTACGCTCCAGCGGCGCGAGAATCTGAGCAGCAACCTGGCCAGAGGTGCACAACGGCGAGTTCGAGACGTGTCCAGACTGGATGCCCGCCATGGACTCGGGTCAGTGCTTCGCGCTTATCGCTCTGAGAAAATCCCCGTCCACAGGTTCGATCACAGCGCCAACTGGTTCGTAAGAGTTCGAAACGGATCCAGATAGGGGAGCCCCCGCAACACAGCTTCGGGTACTCGTGCGCGACTGCTACGCCTTTGGACCCTTGCGGCTTGCCGCCCACGGGGATGCGCGACGGACGTTGCCCGGGCGGGAGTTCACGAACGGCGAGATCAACCTCCGGAAGGTCGTCTCCAACGTGCGACGATGTTGTGAGTGGACCGCAGATTGCGTTCGGCCACGGGCTCAGCGCCGGCATGGTTGTGTTGGCGACAGGCGGCACAAAGGTATGTGAGGCTCCGTCATGGATTTTAGCCTGAGTGCCCGCCGGCTTGGAATCTCTGCGGCTGTGGGGATCGTCCTTCTGGGCTTCGGCTATGCAGTTACGCTCATTGTTGGACTGCTCTCGTTGCAGTCACCGCAACAGACGATCGGGGGCTGGCCCTTCTCGATTCTTGAGCTGCTCATCCTGCCGGTCGCCGCTTTGGCAGTCGTGCTCATGGTCGCAGTGCACGCGTGGGCGCCTCGGGAGGCCAAGGCGTATAGCCTGACCGCACTCGTTTTCACCGGCCTGCTTGCAGGACTCACGTGCAGCGTCCACTCAGTCATTCTCACCGTGGGCCGCCAGATCGCTTCCGCCGATCTGGCACGCTCAGCCCTATTCCTGTCATTCAAATGGCCCTCCGTTGCATATGCTGTCGACATTGTTGCCTGGGACGTTTTCTTTGGGCTGGCCATGCTGTTTGCCGCACCTGTGTTTAGCGGTGGCCGACTCGCGACATCCATCCGGATTCTGATGATCACAAGTGGGGTGCTCGCTCTTGCGGGGTTGAGTGGAGTCGTTATCGGGGACATGCAGCTTCGCATGATTGGGGTGATCGGCTATGCGGCCTTTTTCCCCGTTGTAGCACTGCTGTTGGCGATCTTGTTTATTCGAACTGAAGCCGTTACCGACAGCGGCCCGTAGACAGCGCCTGGGGGAGGCTCGAGCAAAAGTTCGAAACGTGTCCAGACTGAGGAGCTAAACTTCCGAATCGCGTCCAGACCCGCAGTTCTCGTTTTCCTCCAACTGCTCGATCACCGCATCAAGGAGCGGACCGAGCGCTTCCCGCACTGGCGGTGTCAACTCAGTGCTCCACTCAGTGGATAGAGGCTGTACGCCGAACAATACGATTTCCTCTGGCGACTCTCCCAACAGTTCGAGTGCGACCATCAGGTCCGCGAATCCGAGCTGGTGAACACTGGCTTTGCCGGGCAAATTCTGCAGCGCCTTACCCTCCAAGCGGAGCAACGTTCCGGCTGGCTCGCCGACATCCAAAGCATCGATTACCACGAGACGCTGGAATGCGGAGATGTGCGGGAGCAAGTTTAGTCCCAGCGTGCCTCCGTCCATCAGGACCGTATCGGCTGGGACGCGAGAGTCCTGCTGCAGGGTTTGGATGGCGTGAACGCCCAGTCCGTCGTCGGAATGGACCAGGTTACCGAGTCCAAGCACGAGGGTCTTGGTCATGATGAGATCACTTGTGCGCGGCCTCTTTTTCGATCTCTTCCACCGGGATAACCTTATAACCGATAAAGATGCTGTCCATGAGGCCACGCGTCTCCACTCGCGAGACCAGCAAGCTCAGATACACGTGAAGAATCCCAAAAGCGACAAACACGTACATCAAGAAGAAGTGAATCAGCCGCAGGTTTTGCAGACTGATCAAGCGAGGAATCCATCCAACCAAAACGCGGAGAAAGGTGTTATCGAGCAGACGCTGGTACATCACCAGGCCGGTGACGATTTCAACCAAGATCAGGCCGTAGATGCCCAGATAAGAGAGCGCCGCCATTTGGTTGTGGCCGATTTTCGAAACAGCCGTGGGACGCATGAAGCAGTAAAACTTGGTCACCTCCCACATTTCCCTGAACCGGTCCCTGCTTAACGGGATGAATTGCCTCCAGCCCACCCACTTGTTGCCGCCGAAGAACAGATACACGCGCAGCAGGAACAATGCAAGAAAGATCATCCCGAAAACTTCATGGACGAAGCGGAACCAGCCCATCAGGAACGGATGTTGCGTCTGTCCGATGATGTACGGGTCATGAATGTAGTAGCCGGTGACCGCGAGGACGCCGATCGAAATTACGATTCCCCAGTGAACCAGCCGCAGCGGATACTGCCAGACGTACACGGGTGCGACGGGTCCGAACTGGCCGGGGTAAATTCGTTCTGTGGCCATGGCTGCCTCCTAACCTGCCTTAAGAACCGAATAATCACGGCCCTGGGCATCGACTACATGAACTGCGCACGCAATGCAGGGATCAAAAGAATGAATGGTGCGCAAAATCTCGAGCGGCCGGTTTGGATCGGCGATCGGTGTGTGGATCAGCGACGCCTCATAAGGGCCGCGCTGGCCCTGAGCGTCTCGCGGCCCAGCGTTCCAGGTGGTGGGAACCACGGCTTGATAGTTCTTGATGGCCTTGCCTTCGATCTCTACCCAATGGCCGAGCGAGCCGCGGGGCGCTTCATGCCATCCAAATCCCCGGCTGCTCGCAGGCCAAGTGCTGGGGTCCCATTTGGTGGTGTTACAGATCGCCACTTTACCATGGGCCAGGTTGGAATCCAGATCGTCCACCCACTGCTCCAGGCGGGCGGCCATCAACTGAGACTCGATCGCGCGCGCCGCCACCCGGCCCAGCGTGGAGAAAAGAACCGAGGGCGGAGCGTTGAAATGCTTTAGCACACCGTCCACAGATGCCTTGATGTCCTTCTGCCCGGCGGCATATCCCACCACCATTCGCGCCAGCGGCCCCACTTCCATGGGCATTCCCTGATAGCGGGGCGACTTCAGCCACGAGTATTTCTTGTCGACGTCCAGAGATTCGTAAGGCGGCTTAGGCCCCGAGTACTTAGGATTGGTCTGGCCATCGTAGGGGTGCCTGGGCTTGTCCCCGTCGGAGTATTCATACCAGGCGTGGCTGACCGCCTCGGTGATTTGAGTTGGGTCCACGGGATGCACTTTTGTGAGATCGCGGCCCATAACGATTCCTCTCGGGAACAAGAACGTGCTCGCATCGTTCTGGTTGATGGATGAATAGTCTCCGTAAGAAAGGAAATTCCCCACGCCCTCGCCTAGCGTGAACCAATCCTTGTAGAATCCGGCGACCGCCAAAACATCGGGAACATAAACCTGTTCGACGAACTTGCGCGCTCCCCGCACCAGTTCCCTGAGGAACCCAATGCGCTCCGGATTGATGACTGCGAACGGCTCGTTGGGATCCATGGCGGTCGACATTCCACCCACCAGGAAAGTTTGCGGGTGGGGGTTTTTGCCGCCCAGCACCGCATGCAGCCGGATGAAGTCCCGCTGCCAAGCCAACGCTTCCAAGTAATGCGCCACAGCCAGCAGGTTGGCTTCCGGCGGCAAATGATAGGCCGGGTGACCCCAATATCCGCTGGTAAAAAGGCTTAGCTGACCGCTATCCACCAAGGCCTTCACTCGATCCTGCACGCCTTTGAAGTAGACCGCGCTGGATTTTTCGTAGTCTGAGATGGATTGCGCGAGTTGCGAAGTTTTTGCCGGATCGGCCTTCAGAGCCACGGTCACATCCACCCAATCGAGTGCGTGCAGGTGATAGAAGTGAATGACGTGATCCTGCACCATCTGGGCCCCAGCGATGAGATCACGAACGATGCGCGCGTTTTCCGGCACCTCGATCTGGAGCGCGTCTTCCACGGCGCGAACGCTGGCCAGAGCGTGGACCATGGTGCACACACCGCAAATACGCTGCGCCCAAATCCAGGCTTCGCGCGGATCGCGCTTTTGCAGGATCAACTCGATCCCGCGAAACATCGTGCCCGCACTCCAGGCGTCCGATATCTTTCCGCTGTCCACCTGGGCTTCAATGCGCAAGTGCCCTTCGATGCGGGTGACAGGATCTACCACCAGGCGTGCCATGTTAGTTTTCCCTTCGCGTGTGTACGGTCTCTTCCGGCGGCGGGGCCGGTTTGGGCGCGGGCTTGATCATCTGGATAAGGCCGTGCGCCGTCACGCCCGCGACGGTGGCGCCAACTAATCCAAGACCGATCTCGCCGGCACTCACTTCGACACCGAATCCCGGCACCGAAGGCAGCCGGTCATAGAACGGCGACATGTGATCCCAGAAGCGTGGAGAAGCGCAGGCGATGCAGCCGTGGCCGGCGCGGATCGGCCAACTGGTGTGTTCGTTCCATCCCACCACTGGGCAGTTGAACGTCGCCGCCGGGCCCTTGCAGCCCATCTTGTAAAGACACCAGCCTTTGCGATGGCCTTCATCGCCCCAGTCGGTAACAAAGCGGCCGGCGTCATAATGTGCGCGCCGCTCGCACTGATCGTGGATGATGCGGCCATAAGCGAACAGCGGACGGTTGTATTGATCCAGAGCGGGCAGATCGTTGAAGGTCAGATAGTGAACCAGCGCCGCAGCCGTATTCGCGGGATTGTGAGGACAGCCCGCCATGTTCATCACCTTGATGCCCGGTAAAGCTTCGTGGACGCCGAGCGCGCCGGTGGGATTCGGAGCCGAGCGCACCAAGCCGCCATCGAAAGCGCAGGCGCCAACCGCGATGGTGGCCGCGGCGTTGCGGCAGACTTTCTCCGCGATATCGAGCGCGTCGCGTCCGCCGATGGTGCAGAAGCCTTCGCCGGTGGGGATGGCGCCCTCCACCACCGCAAGGTATTTCCCTTTGTCTTCGTTCATCACGCGATCGAGCACAGCGTCGGCCTGCTTGCCCGCGCCCGCCATGATCACCTCGTGGTACTCCCAGGAGAGCAATTCGAGTACGACTTCGGCGACGTCGGGATGGCTGGATCGCAACATCGATTCCGAGCAGCCGGTGCAATCCTGAAACTGAAGCCATAGAAGCACCGGTTTCCTGGCTTGTCCGACCGCTTTCACTACCTGACCCAGGTAGCGCTCAGGCAGCGCCAGAGTGGCCAGCATGGCACTGCAAAATTTCACCAGCTGCCGGCGGTTGATACCTCTCCGCGCCAGCACAGTGCTTACGTCAGTTTCGGGTGACAGCATAGCCAACCTCCTCGGCCTTACTCATCGCACGACCGGCCAGCCAGGCCAGCCATTGATCCAAGCCGGCGCCGGTGGTGCAGGATGTTTCGATAATTTCTATATCTGGATGGATCCGCCTGGCGTTCTCGAGCGCGAGCGCGGGATCGAAGCAGACGTAAGGCAGCAGATCGATCTTGTTCAAAATCATCAACTCTGCTTTGCGAAAAATGCCCGGATACTTCAGCGGTTTGTCTTCGCCCTCGGTGACGCTGAGCACGACGATCTTGGCGTCCTCACCCAGGTCGTAACTGGTGGGACAGACCAGATTGCCGACGTTTTCGATCAGCAGCAGGTCCAGCGGTTCACTATCGTCAAGCCAGCCGGCCAGGTGATTCTCCACCATCCGCGCATCCAGATGGCACGCCCCGGCGGTGGTGATCTGTCGAACAGGATAGCCGTAGCGAGCCAAGCGGCGAGCATCGTTGTCGGTCTGGATGTCGCCGGTAAGAACCGCCGCGCGAGTTCCGGGCGGCAGCATTTCCAGCGTCTTTTCGAGCAACATGGTCTTGCCCGAACCCGGCGAGCTGATCAAATTCAACGCCAGCGTACCGCTGCTGCGCAATGCGTCACGCAGCCGCGTCGCAATCCGATCGTTTGCGCTCAGAACCTTCTTCTCGATTGCCAACTTCATCCAGCACCTCTTCCAATTCGAGATACGCCAGCTTCAGTTCATCGCTTCCGGTGCTCCAGGTGATGTCGAGTTCCAGCCCGTCGGCTAGCGTTTCGAAGCAAAACCGTAACGACTCTGTATCTACGCCCGCAAACTCGCCAACCACGACGCCGACCTTGGCCGGACGATTTCCGAGGTAAAGCCGCGACTCCGTCCACGCGGCTTCAATGATCGAACTCGCGATACCCATTTCGTGCATCAACAAATCCTCGGCAGCTGTTCACCGGCCAGCATGTCGACAATGCGAGTGGATCCGAATGCCGTCCTCATAGTTACTAAGCCGGCACTTTCGTTACCAATCGTCCCGATCAGCGCGGCTTCTGCGCCCAGCGGATCACGCCGCATCGCGGCAAAGATCTCATCCGCCGCGTCCGGGGCCACGATAGCGAGCAACTTCCCCTCGTTGGCGATATATAAAGGATCCAGCCCCAGTAATTCGCAAGCGCCCCGCACTTCCTCTCGCACCGGGATGCTTGTTTCCTCGATCTGGATGCTGACTCGCGACTGCATCGCGATTTCGTTCAGGGCGCTCGAAACACCACCCCGCGTGGGATCGCGCAAGCAGCGGATGGCGTTTGAGGCACGAGACACAGTAAGCATCGTAGCCACCAGATTGTGGAGAGCCGCCGAATCGCTCAGGATCTCAGTCTCGAATTCAAGCCCTTCGCGCTTGGCCAGAATCGCGATACCGTGATCGCCGATGGCGCCGCTCAAGATCACGCGGTCGCCCGGCCGGGCTTGGCTGGCCGAGAGACGCACACCATCTGGCACGATTCCAATTCCGGTGGTGTTGATGAACACACCATCGCCCTTGCCGCGCTCCACGACTTTCGTGTCGCCCGTCACGATGCAGACACCCGCGGCGGCGGCGGCTTCCGCCATCGATGAGGCAATGCGGCGCAGCGCTTCCGTGGAAAAACCTTCTTCCAGGATGAACCCCGCACTGAGGAACAGCGGACGCGCCCCGCCCATAGCCAGATCGTTGATGGTGCCATGAACAGCCAGTGACCCGATGTCGCCGCCCGGGAAGAACAGCGGCTGGACCACGAACGAATCCGTAGTGAAAGCCACGCGCGATCCGCCGATTTCGAGTATCGCCTGGTCATCCATCCGGTCAAGTACCGGATTTGAAAACAACGGGAGGAAGATGTCTCGCAAAAGCTCGGCGCTCAACCTCCCTCCGCTTCCGTGTCCCAACACAATCCGGTCGCGCTGCGCTAGCGGGGCAGGACAAACAAACGAAGCGGCTTCCGTGACGATCGCTTCAGGCAGTAGCTGTGGCATGGCGTCTGTATTGGTAATAGGCGGCGCAGGCGCCCTCGGCCGAAACCATGGGAGCGCCCAGAGGAGTCATCGGCGTGCAGCGCTTGCCGAATGCCGGGCAGTCCAGCGGTTTCTTCAGTCCCTGGAGCACCAGCGCGCTAATGCATTCCTTCGGCTCCTCGGCGTGCGAATCCTCCACGTGGAAAACGCGCTCGGCGTCGAAGTCGGCGAATTCCTGGCGCAGCTTATAACCGCTTTGTACGATAGGGCCAATCCCACGCCATTGGCGGTCTGAGACTTCGAACACCTCGCGCAAGATGTTTTGCGCCGCCAGGTTGCCTTCAAAATTCACCGATCGCGCGTATTGATTTTCAACCTCGGCGCGGCCTTCTTCCAGCTGCGACACCAGCATCGAAATCGATTCCAAAAGATCGAGCGGTTCAAATCCGCCAACCACCATCGGCACATGGAATTCCGTTGCCAACCCTTCATACTCGCGGTAACCCATTACGGTACAAACGTGGCCGGGGGCGATGAACCCCTGAACGCGATTGGCTGGCGAACTCAGAATCAAGCGCATGGCCGGAGGTACCAGGACATGCGAAACCAACATGCAGAAGTTCCGAAGTCCTTCGCGCTTGGCTTGCCAAACAGCCATGCCGTTGGCCGGCGCCGTGGTCTCGAAACCAACTCCGAAGAAAACCACTTTTCGATCGGGATTCGCCCGTGCGATCTTCAGCGCATCCATGGGCGAATACATCACGCGAACGTCGGCGCCTTGGGCCTTGGCTTGGAACAGATCCGACTCGGAGCCAGGCACGCGCAGCATGTCGCCGTAGGAAGTGAAGATCACGCCAGGAAGCGAGGCAATGCGAATCGCCCGGTCCACCATTTCGAGCGGCGTGACGCAGACTGGGCATCCTGGCCCATGCACCATTTCGATTTCGGGCGGAAGAAGTTCGTCGATGCCGTAGCGCATCAAAGTGTGTGTTTGGCCGCCACACACTTCCATGAGCACCCAGGGGCGCGTGACTTTGCGTGTTATCTCCCTGGCGACGGCTTGGGCGATTTTCGGATCGCGATATTCGTCGACGTACTTCACTTATGCCAGACCCTCCTCCGCCAAGGCGCCGATTTGAGCTAGATATTGGTAAGTGCGGCGGGCTTCTTCTTCGTCGACGCGCGTGAGAGCAAATCCCACGTGAACCAATAGGAAATCGCCAGGCTCGGCCTCGGGGGTGAACGCCAGGTTGACAGTCTTCTTTATGCCGCAGAAATCCATGCGACCGACGCGGAACGCGGGATCGTCGCCCTCCACGCTCAAGAGCTTTCCAGGAACAGCGAGGCACATGCTGGACTCCTAATTTGGTGTTACCGTTCCTTGAGCAGGTTCCCGCCCAGAGGGATGGCCGGGCAATGCAATGGAGCATTAATGCGTGTCGGTAAATGATTCTGGAAGCTTTATCGATGCAATCGGCACATTTTCTGGCGTTCCAATGACTTCAATTAGTGAGCGGAATTGCGCGCCAGTGGGTAAATTCACTCAGTTAGCGCTGGCCTCGGGGGTTCCTTGCTGTGGCGGCGTGATGCTCTCCGAAGCCAGGGCTCTCGTTCACGTTTCTTCCTGACCGCCCTCCGACACTCGCCCCGTGCGATGAGATCAATCTCGCAAAAGATGTAGCACCCTACGCCTATTCGCTACTCGATTGGTATAACGAGTTCAATCTTGGGATGCTTGGACGAATTGAATTTACTCAGCGTTTTTCGATCAGAACAGTAGTTCTGGTACTCGGCTCTCAAGGTATAGTCCATATCGTCGTGCAAACCGTTGAAGTAGTAACATCCATCTTTTCCGGTGATGTAGGACATAATCGACAGGTGGTTCAGGTTTTCCAGAAGCACGGTTGCTCCAGGGAGCGCGTTCGCCCTCCCATCGGTTACAACGCCCGTGACCTCACGCACCTCAAACTGAGGTAGGGATGGAAACCCGATGAGAAGCCAAAGTACTGAAAGACGGATAGTTCTATTCAACATAACGATCCTCTGTGCCACTGCGCTGTTGCCGCGTTTGGGCAGCTTGTGAATCATTCATTCCGCTCTGGCTGCAAAATGGAAGGGCAACGCCGTTCCACAATTTTAAGCGCATCCTATGTACCAAACTCATCCGCCAGGAACCCTTTTTGCAAGCGAAAGAGGGCCCCGGATCTGGGGACCTGGGATCAAGGATGTCGTTCCGCGCTATGGTGCCATCGAGATCCAGGGCAAGTGTTGAGAACTTCACGTTGTACGACTCGTTACGGCCGAATTCTCCATGACTTACGCCGGGTATTCCAGAGTCCTCGCGGAACCTCCACCCAAAGTTCTGCTGAACAAGGTGCGGCGTGAATGACTCGTCTTTACCGTTGGACAATCGATCATTCACCGGGTAATTACTCGTCGATTCAAGTCGCCGCCCGATGTTGCGCCATTCCGGTGCGCGGCGCATTGGGTCATTCACTTGCAGCGTTAAAGGCAACTATGATTGGGAAAATGCTCGGCAGTTCGATTGGAACTCTGGTTCTTGCGGGCAAGACGGAAAGCAAGCACAGGCCTTGGCGCCGGACGAACAGCTGCTGATCCTCTCCATGCAGGGATCCAAGCTTTACAAGATCCATTGCGCTTCCTGCCATGGTGAAGATGCGAAGTAACGGTGTTGAGCGGCGCGGGAGGCGCGCCATGCCTATTTGGAGGCCGGTGTTTTCTCAAGTGTCTCGGGATATCCAGACCAAATAGCCGCGTGTCCCATCTGAGTCAAGATGCTCACTGTCTGAGCGAGGCTACGCAAGCATGACTATTATTGGGGCTCGGCGCTTAGATCGTGGCTCGACGCTTTGAAAGAGACAGTGATGTTAGCTTTGCTGGGAATGGGAATAGCCGGTCGGCCTCGAACGGCCTTGTAGGTATCTTCGACATCTCCATAGGAAATGTCCTTCCTCACAAGGTGTTCTCGCGCATGGAGCACGATGTCGTCAATCGATAGAACTCCAACCAACGAGCCGTCGCGATCGATGACGGGGAGCCTCCGGATTCTGGCAGCGCGCAGCGTCTTTAGAGCACAATGAACATCGTCCCCCTCCATGCAGGTAAAGAGCTTGCGGGGCATCACGTCCCACACACGCACGTCGGACGGTTTGCGATTGCGAGTGCCCAGCGCGATGCACATATCCCGGTCCGTAACAACTCCAATCACGTTGCCGCCGTCTCCCACCACCGGAAGAAAGCCGCAATTATTCTTCTGCATCAAGAAGGACGTTTCCTCCAAAGTCGATTCCGGGCCGCAAAAGCTCGGCTTATTGGTCATGACTTCACGAACTTTCATTGAGACGCCTCCTTTCCATAATTCAAACCCCGTCGTTCGGGCGTATTGTGCATGGCGCAGCGCAGTGCGGAAGCCACTGTCGCGAACCCAGCGGAGCCGCTTACCCCGCATCCGCATGCGTGATGCACAACCACGCCGAACTACAATGAATCTTGCAATTGGCTCGCCGAAGTGGAGAGCTATTGTTCCAATGGAATTAGGGCCTTGTGACGAACGTCGCACAGACGTATGAGTGAAGCCCCGCAGCGGGAACACGAAGCGGTGGAGCGCTACTTACGTTCCGTCCTTGGAAATGACGTTCGCGTAGTCGATCTGCGCCGCCTGGGCGAGCCTGAGGAGGGCAAGGGCTTCGGATACGGCATACCAATCCGCGTGGATTACGAACGGGTAGGCGGCCTTCGCGAAAGGGCCGTGCTGCATACCATGGGGCCCGGATCGTTCGGCCATGAACACATGTCGGACCGCGCGCGTATCCTGTTGTGGTCGCACCAAGCTTTCAATCGCCTCCCGCGTCACGTGCGATCGCTAGACGTGGGTGCTTTCCACTCGAATGGAGACCTGTCCTCTCTCGGGCAAGTGGAAGAGTTTTGTCTGCTCACGGAATATGCCGAGGGGCAGCCCTATGCTTTAGATCTGGAGCGTCTGTGCGAGACCGGCCGTCTGACGGATCTGGACGCAATCCGCGCCGATGCACTGTGCGATTACCTGGCCCAGATTCACGCCGAACGCGGCGAAAATAACCCGCAACTGTACATCCGCCGCAATCGCGAGCTGGTGGGCGACGGCGAATGCATCATGGGGTTAGCCGATTCTTATCCGCCGCACGCCTTATTCACGCCGGGCGTTCTTGAGCAGATCGAGCTTCGAGCCGTCAATTGGCGTTGGCGGCTCAAGAATCGCACGCACCGTTTGCGAACAGTCCACGGGGATTTTCACCCCTGGAACATTTTGTTTGCATCGGAAGCCGATTTCCGCGTGCTGGATCGCTCGCGCGGTGAGTATGGCGATCCGGCCGACGATGTGACGTGCATCACTTTGAACTACGTTTTCTTCTCGCTGCAGCGCACGGGAAAGCTGGAAGGCGCCTTCGAGAGCCTGTTTCTGCGGTTTTGGGATCGCTATCTGGAAAAGACGGGCGACCGGGAGCTCCTGGAGGTCGCCGCACCCTACTTCGTATTCAGGGCCTTAGTGCTCGCCAGTCCCGTTTGGTATCCCTCGCTGGAGGACTCCGCGCGCAAGAAGTTGCTCGCTTTTATCTTGGCCGTGCTGGAACAACCCAGCTTCGACCCGCGCCAGGTCAATTCTTATTGTGGAACGTAAGAACCCAGCGTTCGCCCTTTGGATCACGGGTCTTCCAGCATCCGGAAAGTCGACCGTCACTGCCGCTCTCCAGGCGCAGCTTGCCGCAAGAGGTCTGGATGTGGCCGTGCTGGAGTCCGATGTGCTGCGCAAGGCTTTCGCCAGCGACCACGAGTACAAAGCAGAGGGACGCGACACCTTCTATAGGCAGCTGGCCTACGTCGGCTCTCTTCTCGTCAAACACGGTGTGCCGGTGATCTTCGACGCGACGGCGAATCGGCGCGTCTACCGCGACTGGGCGCGGCGTGAGATTGGCAGATTCATTGAAGTCTACGTGGATGTGCCGCTAGAGACTTGCATGGCGCGAGATCCCAAGGGCATCTATCGCAGCGCTGCCGCCGGGCAGGCCACGAACGTACCAGGACTGCAGGACCCTTATGAGCCGCCAGAGGCGCCGGAAGTCGTGATTCAGGGCGACGACCCGGAGGTCGACGCGCGGCGCATCATCGAAAAACTGGTCGAAAAGGGCTACGTGAAATAGTGTAGTGTTTGGTCACGCGCGTGCTCTCGATGTAGTGGAGGGCCATATGTTCCAAGACAAATCGGTTCAGGAGGACGTGATCCGCGAATTGGATTGGGAGCCCATAGTCCATTCCACGGAGATCGGCGTAGGGGTCAAGGATGGAATCGTCTCGTTGAACGGTGTGGTGGACAGCCATGCCGCGAAGCGGGCCGTGGAGCGGGCTGCTGGACGCGTGCGGGGCGTGCGTGCGGTGAGCAGCCAGTTGGAAGTGAAGCCGGCTGGGCCAGTGGAGCGCACGGATGCGGACGTTGCCTGGGCAGCCGCGAACGCGCTTGCCTGGAATGCGCTGGTTCCTAAAGATCGGGTTTCCGTGAGCGTTTCCCGGGGCTGGATTGTACTCGAAGGGTCCGTTGAGCGCAGATTCCAGAGTAAGGCCGCCGAGGATGCAGTGGCCGACTTGGCGGGCGTCGTGGGCGTCACGAATCTGGTCGAGGTACAGCCCGCAGTTCCGGCACAAGAGCTGAAGCAGGACATTGAAGCCGCGCTCGAGCGCTGCGCAGACCTGGATGCCCACCGGGTGGTTGTCGAAGTGGACGGCGACTGTGTGCGTCTCTGGGGCTGCGTTGGTTCGATGTCGCAGCGCGAAGCGGCCGAGTTGGCGGCGTGGTCAGCTCCCGGCATACGTGAGCTTTCCAACCATCTTTCCATCGAATCTCGGGTTGCGAGCCACGTGTGAGGCTGGCGCTCGTAGCCGCCGTCGGCTTGAACCTTGGTGCGACAGCCCTGGGGCTGGCGCAACCTGGTCGACAGCTCCAGGAATTTGCGGATTCCGGCGTCCTATCCAGCCTTCGCTGGCCGAATTTCACGCGTCTGCAGCCTGACGTCGCGACATTCTATGAGTCCAGCGGCTATCAATTTGCGTGGGTACGTGGCGGCGAGGCGACTCCCCAAGCGCTCGCCATGATCCACACGCTCGAAAGCGCGGCCCTCAAGGGACTCGACGCCGAGGATTACGACGGTTCGCGCTGGAATGACCGCCTGTGGCAGGTACGGACGGATGCTGGGGCCATCCGTTTCGATCTCGCATTAACCGTTTCGGCCGTGCGCTACATCTCGGACGTGTCGTCCGGCAAAGTAAAACCCGAGGTGTTCTCTTTTGGCCTTCACTTCGACCAGAAAAAGTGCGACTTGCCGGCGACGCTTCGAGAATTGACGAATTCTCCCGACGTGGCTACGGACTTGGATCGCCTGGAGCCGCCGTTTGAGGGCTATTGGCGGACCGAGAGAGCGCTGGCCGAATATATAGAGCTGGCGCGAGAAGATGACGGCGAAGTTTTGCCCGCAACCAAGAAACCTGTTGATGCCAGCGATCCATATCCAGGCTCCCAAAGACTGGAGCGCCTGTTGCGGCTATTGGGAGATCTACGGCCGAACGACACGCTGGTGGAGGCCCTGAAGCGCTTCCAAAATCGCCATGGAATCGAGCCTGATGGCTGCATCGGCAAGGCCACGCTGAAGGAACTGAATACGCCGCTCAGCCAGCGAGTTCGTCAACTTCAGTTAGTGCTGGAGCGCTGGCGCTGGGTACCACACTCGTTCCCTCGGCCGCCCATCGTTGTGAACATCCCGGAGTTCCGATTGCGCGCCTACGACGATCAATATCGGCCCGAATTGGAGATGAAGGTCGTGGTGGGCAAGGCCTATCGTCACAAGACTCCGGTGTTTTCGGGAAGCATGACCCACTTGATCTTTCGCCCGTATTGGGATGTGCCCTTCACCATCCAGCGAGCCGAGCTTGTGCCGAAGATCGCGAAAGATCCGGCGTACCTTGCCGAGAACGGCTACGAAATCGTGAATTCTAGGCGGCAAGTTGTGTCGAGCAGTACAGTGAGTACGGATCTGTTGGCGCAGCTCCGCTCAGGGAAGCTCTTTATACGACAAGCTCCCGGCGAGAAAAACGCGCTCGGCCTGGTGAAATTTCTCTTCCCCAACCAGTACAACGTATACCTGCACGGCACGCCGGCGAAATCGTTGTTCTTGAAATCCCGCCGCGATTTCAGCCACGGCTGCATCCGCGTGGAAAAGCCCGAAGAGCTGGCTCAATGGGTGTTACGCGGTGTGCCTGGTTGGGATATGGATCGCATCCAAGCAGCCGAACACGGCGCCGATTCAATCCAGGTGAACCTGGACAAAGCAATCCCGGTGCTGATCGTTTATGGGACGGCAGTAATAGAGGGAGGCGAGGTGTTCTTCTTCGACGACATCTACGGACATGACGCCGCGCTGGAACAACTGTTGGATCACGGATATCCGTATTCAGGCTGGCAGCCTACCAGCGCCGTACACGACCCACATCCACGTGGATGAAATCGGATTTCGCATAGTAGCCCACGCCGCCGCGATCGAGCGCGAGCGCGGCATCGCGTAGCGCGGAAGTCTTCAAGCCCGGCAGGCGAATGTCAATGGCCTCTGCCTCCATATGCAGGCTGTGCAGGGCGACACCAACCGTGTGAGTGCGGAGAAACTCATTGCTCCAGGGCGTGCGATAACCGCAGATCACATTCAGTTCCGCGCCTGCGCGGCCCACTGACGCGGTCAAATCGTTGAGCAGATCAAATAATCGGGGATCGTAACGATGAATATCGCCAGTGCGGTGATCGCGAAGAAAGTGATCCAACTGGTTGAGAGCGTCGGGAATGTACTGATCGCCGACGCGGTAAACCACGTCCAGCCGCTCGCCAGTGTGGGTGTGGAAGAACCGCAAGTGGTATGGTTGAGCGCCCTGCGCGAAAAGCGCCGAGCCTAGAGCAAGGGCTGAAAAACACAACACACCACGCATTTATTGATATTAGCGTGCTCAGCTCTCTCTTGGATGGCGGATAATTTCGACCGAACAGTTGGCGTGCAATGCTACCGCTTCGGAAACGCTTCCCAGCAGGAACCGGTTTACACCGCGCCTGCCATGGGAACCAACCACGATCAAATCCGCGTCCCATTCGGCAGCTTCGCTCAGGATCATTTCTTTGGGCGTGGCGACGGGAACCGCAACGGTGCTGCTGGCTTCGATACCGGCCCCGCACAAGATGCTCTCAGCCGACGAAACTGCGTCCTGCGCTCGCTGCATGTCTTTGCCGCGCAGTTCTTCCATGGCTTGCGTGCTGAAATAAGGCGGATGCAACAACGGCGCCGATGGCTCAACCACGCTCAGAATTCGAAACGCCGTTCCTTCCGGCCACGGGCGCTGAGCTATAGATCGTGCGGCTGCCTTGGAGCACTCCGAGCCGTCGGTTGCCAGGAGGACCTTCGGTGGGTCGAGACCGGGGCGGCTCCGACTAATTTCCACCGAACACGCCGCCAAGCGCGCTACTGCTCGGGCAACGCCGCCTAGCAGGAATTGAATGACACCATGGGTGCTGTGAGCCCCGATAATGACGAAATCGGCGCCCGAGTCCGCAGCTTCCTCCACAATGAGGGTCTTCGGATCGCCGGTTAGAACTGCCGTGGTGGTCTCCAGTCCGGCGTTTATGAAATACCCGGCGGCACATAGGACCGTTTGCTCACCTGACTGCCGGAGCGCCTCCTCCAGGTCCGGGGCGCTCCAGTCATACAATGGCTCGATGACACAAATCACACGCACTATCGTTCCGGCCGGCCATAGCCGGACCGCTGCTTCGCGAGCCGCAAACGTGCTCGCACTAGACGAATCAACCGCAACCAGAAGTTTCATTGTTTGCGTCTCTCAATATCGAAAGGCGGCCGCGGCCACGACGCCGGTCATCAAATGACTGGGCAGGGAGGAAACCGCTCCGCCGTGTAACAGTGTCTCCACCGCCGCAACGTTCAGGAGATCTTCGTTACGCCAATTGGTGCGGGCGCCGAATAGCTTGCCGTCGAAGCTTCCCCTGCGCTGTCCGTTCTCGTCCAGATAAAGATCGCTCACGCGTCCTTCCGCAGCTGCCCGCAAAATGCTCTCCAGATCGGAGGAGAAGCGTGCCGGCGCCAAACCTTCCTTCGCTTCCGACATCACCTGCGCCGCTCGGCGCTGGATGTCGAACAAGGTGATGTCGTGGGCCTGGCGCAGAATTTGCGCGGGCGTTGTCCCGGCGCCCGGGCTTCCTGGAATGCCTTGCTCCAGCAGATTCGAATAGCTGTTGATGGAGCGATAGATGGCGGCATCTTCCTCCACTCCGGCGAGGATTAAAGGAGCCTGGCTCGAACCGAGAAGTTCTTTCACGCCCCGGTCGACGTTCCGATAGAAGTCGTGCAGGTAGGTATGCTGTGTTTCGCGCCCCGAACCAGTTCCGAACTGGACTCCGTGCATCGCCCCGGTGGAGGGACCGGCGGCCGAGCGGTTCATGAGATCGTGATCCGGCGGGTCGAACCCTAAGAAAGCGTCAAGAGTCCGTGGGGTTTTCGCGGGTAGTTCCAGGGGCGCGACTCCCCCGATGCTTCCGCAGGCCAGCAGCGTCACGGCTTTCTTCGTGATTTCGAGAACGTATACGTGCGCCGGCAGCGAAAGCGAGGCAAGAATGGCACGGATCCAAAAGCAATCTCCCACGCTGCACGCACGCGCCGGCGATGGAGGAACGGGTAGCGCAAAACGGCGAAAGATGTCGTGTGAACGAAAGATGATATGCGCCGAGACTGAGCCAGACAGCGATGCTTCCTCATGTGACAGCTGCCGTAACGGTTCCAGCAACTCGGCGATCAGCGGCTCTGCAACTCGCCGCTCAGCAAGTTTCTTGGCTAGCTGTTGAAGGTCGGTCTTGAGGAGGGCAGCAGCAGACTCGCCGGGTTCTCCAGGCCGATAGGGCGGCACAAGCAACGTAATGCAAGGCGCCGCCGCATGGACTAAGTCTGGGATCGCTTCCTTCCGTAGCGTTTCCACGGTCAGTTTCGTGTCAATCTTCGTTGCGGTCATAATGTCCTCTATAAAGACTTAGGCACGAACTTGACCACTTGTGCCAAGCAGGAACTTGGCCATTAGTTTGTGATATTTCGACGTGTGGATCCATTCGTGAGCGCGAAGGCCCGCACGTCGGACGCTGTTCAGCGTGGAATCACGCAGCACCCGGTGACTGAGAAGAACCTGAACGACCTAGTCTCCTGTCCCTGAAATACATAAACTAAGTTAGTTGATCGTGCGTCTAAGATATTTAGGAGTCTTGGATGCGAACTGGACGACCCAAACAGGCGTTAGTGCTGACCGAACAAGAACGGGATCGGCTGCAGTCAATGGCGCACCGTGCACGGAGTCAGCCGCTGCTGGCGCGGCGAGCTCGGGTGGTATTGGCATGCGGCGATGGACTGGACAATCAGACTGTCGCGCGGAAGTTACGCGCATCCCTGGGAATGGTGGGAAAATGGCGAGCCCGATTTCTGAAGGACCGTCTCGAAGGACTGTATGACGAGCCGAGGCCGGGCGCGCCGCGCAAGATCGGGGATGACCAGGTGGAGAAAGTCATCATACAGACATTAGAAAGCACGCCGCGAGGACAAACGCACTGGAGTACGCGAGGACTGGCGGAAGCCACCGGATTCAGCCGAATGACCATCAGCCGCATTTGGCGCGCCTTCGGATTGCAACCGCACCGGACGGATACATTCAAGCTGTCGCCGGATCCGCTGCTGATCGAAAAGGTACGCGACATCGCTGGTTTGTATATGAATCCGCCCGATCACGCGCTGGTACTCTGCGTCGACGAAAAGAGCCAGATTCAGGCGCTTGACCGGACTCAGCCGCTGCTGCCCATGCAGCCGGGGCAGTTGGAGCGCGGCACGCACGACTATAAACGCAACGGGACCACGTCCTTGTTTGCCGCTCTGGACCTGAAGACCAGCCGTGTCATCAGCCAGTTCCACCAGCGTCATCGTTCGGTGGAGTTTCGCAAGTTTCTGATGTCATCGAGGCCCAGGTCCCCGTCGATCTGGACGTTCATCTCATCCTCGATAACTACGGCACTCACAAGACGGCGATCATTCGGAACTGGTTGGCAAAGCGTCCGCGGTTCCATGTCCACTTCACGCCGACGTACGGCTCATGGCTGAATCTGGTCGAGCGATGGTTCGCTGAACTCACCAACAAACGCATCCGGCGCGGTGCATTCCGCAGCGTCAGGGAACTTGAATCGGCGATTCGCGAGTTTATCGAAGTACACAACGAAGATCCCAAGCCCTTCGTATGGACCAGAACCGCTGATCAGATTCTGGACAGCATTGCTCGATTTGCTCGCCGCACACTCGCGTCCCATCCAAAACTTAATTCACGAACCACTGGGACAGGAGACTAGCTGACCGTATTAGCGTCCCGTTCCTCGATCGTCGATTAGGCGCGGGATGGCGCGGCGAACTCATCATGATGCAACTGGCGGACTTGGCTCATTTCTCTGCCTACCGGTTGGTCCGGCTACGGGCAACGTGCTGCGGCCCGCTGGAAGCGAATACTATTCGCTCTGGATGAGGGTCCACGGGATCCGCCGGCACTGCATTGGGCCACCGAGTTTGCGTCTGAGCAAGAGCTGGTATTGCAACAGGTGCATGCCGTACGCCGCGGGACATGTGGTTCATCAAAGAAGCGATCAGCCACTAGGGTAAGGAGCGGCGCGTCCATTGCCCGGTGATCACTGTTTGAAGATGTTGACTTGGCTGGCGCTCAGATGCTCAGAACGGGACACGGCGAGTCACGAATGATCGAATACAGATGCGACCACAGGCGGCTGAAGGTTCCGTTCGAATGGCCACGGCCGGTGACCAGCAGATCCGCCTTCCGCCGAATCAACTCATGCTGGATCCCATCGGCTAGCAACGCGTCGATGATGGTGTGCGGCGCATCGATGCCGAGCCGGGCCTTCAGTTCTCGCAACCGGAATTGGGAGGCTTCGGTGAGCTGGCTGGTGTGCGCTTCAAGATCTAAATCCGGGTAGGCGGGCGGCGTGGGCACCACATGCACGATCCACAGCTGAGCGCGATACGCGGAAGCGAGCGAGGCGGCCGCGCGCAGCACGCCCTCCGCTTCCTGACTATCGTCCAAGGCGCACACAATCGATTGATAAGGAATTCGGACGGGGTGATCCGACAACGCGGCACCCAGACCGGTCCACACGGCGGCGCTGACGTCGTGGAGCACTTTGGCGGTGATCGACCCCAACAGAAATCGACGCACCGGGCCGTGACCGCGCGTAGCCAGCATCACCAGATCGGCGCGCTGCTGCGCGACAAGCCGGTCGATTACCGTGCCCGGCTCTCCCAACTCCACGACGGCTTCGGGCTTCTGTCCAGGGAAGGCTTGGCAGACAAACTGCCGCAGCCGTTGCTCTTCGAGGGCGTTAGCCTTAGACTGCAACTCCGGATCGGTGACCAGCAGTTCGCTGTGCGCGATCGCGCCGAGAGGCGAGTAGGCGTGGCAGACCGTCAGTTCCGCCGAGAAGTGGCAGGCCATCTCCTGAACGTAGGGAATCACCGCTTGGCAGGGTGCTGAGTAATCGACTGGAAACAGAATTTTGTGAAAGGGCAACATGCGTTCTTCTCGCTTCCAGAGACTTAGACGCTGATCACCGGACAAGGCGCGTCGCGAATAATTGAATATACGTTACTGCGCAGGCGCCCCAGCGTGCGCGTCGCCCGTCCGCGTCCGATCACTAACAGGTCGGCGCTATGGCCCAACGCGGAGTCCCGCAGCACGTGCGATACCTCGCCCGCTCCCAGACACAGCGGCGCTGCCACGCCGGCGCTTTGCTGCAAATGGGCCATGGTCTTTCTCGCTTCTTGCTCCAGGTACGCGCGGAGATCCGCGTCGAAGTACTTCTCCGGTGCGACTTCGGCACCCGGGATCGCGTGCACCAGGAAGAGCCTGGCGTGGTTGTCGTGCGCAAGCCGGCAAGCGAATCGCATGATGCCGACGCTGTCTTCGGTCCCATCCACTCCGCATATTATGGTCGCGAATTCAGGCGAGATAGCTGGGATGTCCTCCACATGTACGCCCGTCCAAACCGGGCAAGGCGTGTCATGCAGTACCTTGGCCGTGACCGACCCGAGCAGTAATGCTCGGAAGAGCCCGTATCCGTGGGTCGGCATCATGATCAAGTCGACGCCTTGCTCCCGCGCATAATCGTCGATAATCCGGGCCGCGTCGCCCTCGATGACTACACGTTTTATCTTGAGATCGGTGAACTTGTCTTTCAGATAAGACTGCGCCGCCTCAGTTTCCGCCTTCCAAATCGCCGGGATATCGATCACTGGCAAGGTGCCTCCATACCAATCCGGAATCAGACCGGACGGCATTTCGAGCACGTGCAACAGTGTAACCTCAGCGTTGTATTTCTTTGCCATGGCTTCGACAAACGGAGCTGTTGCCGTGCAGCTATCCGACATGTCAATCGGAAACAGGATTTTTTGGAAAGCCCGCATGAGAACCGCCTTTCGCATGAGGGTAGTGCACGCGGTCTGCCACGTCTGGTGCCAAGTGAATCGCTGCGACAGACTTCCATCAGCGTTGAATCCCCCGATTTTGACGTTTGTTGAGGGTTCTCACTCAGTGAATTAGCCAGGCGACGTTCCGAAGCCAGGCTCTGATGGCGTAGGCTGTGGCGGCCGCTCCGCAGCCAATCGCAGGCTTCATGAGGCTGCTTCGCCACCATACA
>CAWFZZ010000003.1:0-596234 GCA_963820405.1 Bryobacterales bacterium
AAGAAGGCCTGTAAGACGGCGGGCCGTTAGCTTACCGTCGCCACCTTCGGCAACTCCCGCAAACTGCGGACGGGCGAGAATACCAGCCACAAGGTCGATAGCAGAAAACCGCCGGCGCCCACGAACATCGCCGCGCGCAGTCCGATTACTTCAGCGACCGCGCCGCCCAACAGCGCTCCAGCAGGCAGCACGCCGCGAAATGTCATGTGGGCGGCGGAGTTCACGCGGCCCAACACATGGCTCGGCGCGATCGCCTGGCGTAGAGTCCGCTCGTTGATGTCGTAAATTGACCAAGCCACGTCGCCCAGTTGCGCCACCGCGAGAAAGGCGGCGCACAGCACCACCGGACCGTGCGCCAACGGCGGCAACAGCGACGCTAGGGCGGGCAGCAACGCGGCCCCGATCAGCGTTCGCCCGAATCCGAAACGCCGCACCAGCCACTCTGACATCAGAGCGCCGAGCACTCCGCTGCACCCGCCCACCGCTATTACCGCTCCCAAAAGCGCTGCGCCGATCCGGAGCTTACTTACCGCGAAGAGAATATAGAGGCTGCTTCCGAAGCCGAGGAATACTGCGGCCGTCGCGGAGCGGAGCAACAACGTCCGCAGAATCGGCTCGTGCCACGACGCGCGCAGTCCTTCCACGATTTCCAGCCCAATGTGCGGCGCTGCACTGGGCGCCAGCCGCGGCTCCGGTTTGCGAATGAGCCCCACCGAAATCGCCGAACACACAAACGAAATCGCGTCGAATAGGATAGCCAGCGGCGCAGCGAGCGCTTGTATCAGAATGCCGGTGAGCCCGGGACCCACCACACCCGCGATATTCTCGGACAACGACAGCTTGCTGTTGCCTTCCAGAAGATTCTCGGGACTGACCAGCGAAGGTAAGTAAGCCTGATAGCTCACATCGAAAAACATGGTCAGCGCGGCGCTGGCCGCGGCTACCACATACAGATGACTCATGGTCAGCCGTCCGAACGCCGCCGCCAATGGGATGGTGCCCAACACCGCGGCGCGACCCAGATCGGCCCAGATCAGAATAGGACGCCGGCGCAGACGGTCGGCCCAAGCTCCCGCGAACAGTCCGAACAGGAGGATGGCTGCAGCGCCAGTGCCGCTCAGGAATCCCATTTGCAGGGGTGAGGCCTTCAGCATCTGTGCGGCCATCAGCGGCAATCCGACCAGCGTGATCCACGATCCGACTTGCGAGACGGACTGGCCGGCCCACAGCTTCAGGAAGTCGGGATCGCGCCAAAGGCCCCGCAGCGGCATGTCCTTCACAGAACGTACAGCCTAAGCATCCACCAAACAAGGAAAAGCGCGATCGCGGCCACCACGAGATAGCGAATCCATTGCGCGACGGTCCGTGGTTGCGTTCTGTTTGGCACGGTTGAATCTTAGCATCCGCACGGCCGCGCCGAGCGTAGTGCTAAGCTCCCCAATACGGACCGGGTTGAGCAGATCGAAGCCGCAATCCAGGCATGGAATGCTCGACAAGCTTATGGCACATTTGCCATAATCATTCATGATGATAAAGCCCGAAGGGCATGGCAATGACCAAGGGAGCGAAGCAACCAGACCAGCCGTTGGTTCGCCCGGTCGTCTGGATTGCCGGCAGCAAGAACGATCTTTCAACCTTGCCGAGCGAAGTAAAAGGCTCCTTCGGGTTCAGGCTTTATGAATTGCAGCAGGGCAAGACGCCGCTCGACATTAAGCCCCTGTCTCAGTTTGGATCGGGCGTTTACGAGTTGCGAGAGAGTTTCAACCGGAACGCCTATCGGATGATGTACGTTGTGAATCTCAAGAAGGCGATCTATGTGCTACACGCCTTCATGAAAAAATCCAAGTCCGGGATCGGCCTACCGAAGCCGGACGCAGAACTGATCGCCATACGCTTACAACGCGCTCGAGAGTTAGATGAATTGGAGGACCGAACATGAGCAAAATTCCCTTTGAGAAGAGCAGCGGCAACGTGTTTGCCGATATTGGATTCACGCCCGCCGAGGCTGCCGACCTCACCGCCAAAAGCAGCTTGATAATTGCCATCAAGGACACCATCGAGCAGCGCAAACTGACGCAGCAGGAAGCGGCGCGGCTCTGCGAGACAGATCAGCCGACGCTTTCCAAGGTTTTACGTGGGCGTATGGAGAGCGTCACCATCGACCGGCTTGCCAGTTGGCTCAACGCGCTTGGACGGGACGTAGAGATCATCGTCAAATCGTCCCCGCGCGGGCGCCGCCAAGGCCGCCTGCGCGTGATTGAAGCCTCGCCCAGGTAGTGTTGTAAAACTATACCTTGACCCGGGCGGCCCTGCCCAATCACCGCCTCCCAACCTCTTTCTTCCCCATCCCTCCAGTAGCTTGCAAGCCGAATTCCCCCGCAGCCTTGCATCACCTCGATATTCTGAACCTGATGAATCTCGAACAGCAGATTCCGCGCAATCTGGCTTCGTTTTGCCAATTTCCGAAAAAATGCGCCACCCCGCACCAAAAAAGTACCTGATGCGCCATATCCTTCGTAATGAATATCTTCCAGCCGATTTCAGGCGTCGGCTCATCCCCACCGCCAGTACCCCATGTACCGGCAAGTTACCTTAAGCTCGGCTACAATCAGGGTATGCGCCTTGCCGTTTTCGCATCTCTATTCTTGTCCCTGCTCACCCTCCTTTCCGCGCAGGATAAATCCAAGTCCACGCCTTCGTCCACCTTCGACAAGACCCGCATGGAAGCTTATGTTCGCCATCTTCTGGCGGTGCTTCCCGAAGTCCAGGTGAAGGTCGACGACCCCAAGCCCTCCGGCACGCCCGACCTGCAGGAAGTGAATGTTCACTTTACCTACCAAGGCCGCTCGCAGGACGAAAATTTCTACCTCACCAAGGACGGCCAGCATATCGTTCGCGGCGTGGTTTACAACCTCTCCCAGAATCCTTTTCAGGAAGACCTCGACAAATTGAAGACCAGCGCCGCTCCCAGCTTCGGTCCGGCCACTGCCCCAGTCACGATTGTGGAGTTCGGCGATTTCGAATGCCCCAATTGCAGGGAAGAAGCCAAAACCTTGCGCGACAATGTCCCGAAGCAGTTTCCAACGCAGGTTCAGGTCTACTTCAAGGATTTTCCGCTGGAGCAGATTCATCCCTGGGCCAAGCCCGCAGCCATCGCGGGACGCTGCATCTATCATCAAAGCGCGGCCGCTTTCTGGAAGTATCATGACTGGATTTACGAGCACCAGGCCGAAATTAATCCCGAGAATCTGAAGACCCAGGTGATGGATTTCGCCAAGACCTCGCCGGACATCGACGGGCTCCAACTCGGGCGCTGCATCGACACCAAGGCCACCGAGCCTGAAGTGGACGCCTCCCTTGCGGAGGGACGCTCTCTCCACGTGGACGCTACCCCGACCGTGTTTTTGAACGGACGCCGCCTGGTCGGCAATTATCCTTGGCAGAATATCGCCCAGATCGTAACTGGCGAGCTGAACTTTCAGAAGTCCGCGAGCGCCGCTTCGAAGGCCGAAAAGCCTGACGACAAGTGCTGCGAAGTGAAGATCCCATCTCCGCTCGACAAGTAAAATGCGCGTCAGATTTGTTCTCTTGGTCGCGCTCGCTGGCGGTCTCGCGGCCGCCAACATCGGCAGCGACGAATACCTTGGCATCGTAAAGTTTTTGGCTTCGCCGGAAATGCGCGGCCGGGCCTCCGGATCGCCCGAACTGGAAAAGGCCGGGGCTTACATTCGCGATCAGTTCCGCGCCATGAAATTGAAACCGATTTCGGGCGACAGCTACTATCAGGATTTCGACGTAACCACCAGCGCCCGCCTCGGAAAAAAGAACGCCATCGCGTATAGCACCGGCGCGGCCCCAGAAGCACTGCGGTTCGAGCAGGATTTTGTCCCTTTGAATCTTTCCGCCGCCGGCCAGGTTTCTGGCAACGTGGTTTTTGCCGGCTTCGGCATCACGGCTCCCGAATACAATTACGACGATTACTCGGGGCTCGATGCCAAAGGCAAGATCGTTTTGCTGCTGCGTCATGAGCCGCAGGAATTCGACGAAAAGAGCGTGTTCGAAGGCAAGGTTTATACCGCCCACTCTCAGATTTTCAGCAAGGCGGCCAATGCCAAGATTCACGGGGCCAAGGCCGTGCTTCTGGTCAACGATGTCGGCACCCATTCCGGCGACGCTGACGACCTGGAGAAATTCGGCGCCACCGCCGGTCCCGACAACGCGGGTATCGAGTTCGTGCAAGTGAAGGCCAACGTGGTGAACCGCTGGCTGGCGCTGAGCGGCAAGAAACTGGAAACCATCGAGAGCGACATCGATAAGGATCTGCACCCGGAATCGTTCGCTTTGCCCGAAAACCTGCGCCTCGATATGGATGTCGACATCGGACGTGAAGTGAAAACCGTCCACAATGTCGGCGGCTACATCCCTGGTGAAACCAGCGAATACGTCGTGATCGGCGCGCATTACGATCATCTCGGCCTGGGCGAGCAATTCTCCATGGCGCCCTCGCTTGCTGGAACCGTGCATCCCGGCGCCGACGACAACGCTTCCGGCACCGCCGGCGTCATCGAACTGGCGCGCTGGTTCTCCAGCCAGCCCAAACGCCAGCGGGGCATTCTGTTCCTGACATTCGCGGGCGAAGAATTAGGCCTGCTCGGCTCCAGCTATTACGTCAATCATCCCCTGCTGCCGCTCAAAGACGACGTCGCCATGATCAACATGGACATGATCGGCCGGATTCGGGATCGCAAGGTTTACCTGGGCGGCGTGGGTACCGGATCCTCTTTCGCCGCGCTCCTCAAGGAACTGGTGCCCAAGCATGATTTCGACGGCGATCTCAGCGAAAAGGCCGGTTATGGATCGAGCGACCACACCTCCTTCACCACCAAGCAGATCCCCGTGCTATTTTTCTTCTCCGGCCTGCACGCCGACTATCACAAGCCGAGCGATACCTGGGACAAGATCGATGCTCCCGACGCGGTCCGGCTCCTGACTCTGGTCGCCGATGTCACCGGCCACTTGATCGATAATTCGCCGCGGCCGCAATTTGTCCGTGTGGCCGAGGCGCAGCCTCCTGGCGAGGTGGCCAATCCGCACTCCGGCAAAGTGTCCGGCGGCGGTTACGGACCCGATTTCGGCAGCATTCCCGATTTCACCGAACTCCCCAATGGAGTAAGGTTCGCCGATGTAAGGCCCGGATCGCCGGCCGCCAAGGCGGGACTCAAAGGCGGCGACATTTTGACCGAGTTTGACGGTAAGCCCATACAAAACCTTTACGATTTCACCTACGCGCTGCGGGCCAGTCATCCTGGCCAGCAAGTACTTGTGAAGGTGCTCCGAGGTACCCAAACAATTGAAGCCAAGGTACTACTGACCGAGAGAAAGTAAACCCGCATACTCTGGTCATGGCACCTGAATCGTCCTACGGAACCGCACCGGTCCTGACGCACCAGAGCATTGTCCGGACTCTACCGCCCCTCATCCTTCATCCCTTCGCCGACGCCGGCGGCCCCAGCAAACTGGTGGAGAGTTCCCGCGCCAATTTGAAACTGCAAGGCCTGCTGCCCCAAGGCGAAGCGTCGCGCGAAGACCTGGATCGCGCGCTTCTTGAAGGGCGCTTTTCCGAGCTTCGAATGCTGTTCTACGTCGGAAAGGATCTGGCGCGCTGGATTGACCAATGTCTCGAATTCGCCAGCCGAAATCAGGACGCTCTGCCCCGCGGCATCTGCTTCCAGAGTTTCGCCGGAATGCTGATCCAGGACCCGCCCTCGGGCGTCCAATCCAAGCTGCGCAAGTGGGGTGTCGCGGATTATAAGTCGATCTTTGGCCGCGCCCTCGGCCTGCACATCCTGTTTGCCGACGCGCCGCCGCGCGAAGTTCTCTCCGAGGAATTTGTGCGCTCCTATTTCCGTTTCGCCGATCAAATTTTCCTGAGTAAGCAGACCGAATGCGACTTCACGCCGCTCAGCTCGCGCGACTTCCATTTCGACCTCTATTCCTCGGGCGAATACTCGCGGATGCTGGAACGTTCCTGGGGTGAATAACTGTGATCCGCACTCTGGCATTATAGTGAGTGCATGTTCTTCCGCCGAGAGAAACGTCACGAACCAACTTTTACCGAACGCATCGATGGCTTGCGGAAGCTCGGCTTCAGCACCAGTCCCGCTGGATCGGGAAAGGCACAGGTCCTCCGCGATGGCATCGGAGCGATTATCGAAGATCGCCCCGCTCAGCATCCCCACGTGAACAAAGCCGGCTTGGTGCTCGGTGATGAAATCGGCCTATTGGAGAATCGCGGTTTTCAAATGTTTTGGAAAAGTCCCAGCGGCCGGACCGCGCCCGCTCTCGCCACTCAGCTCAAAGCGCTCCACGCCTTCGAAGAGGACCTGAAGGAAGGCCTCGGCCTGCCCAGCCTTTATAACGAAAGTCTGGGCACCACCTCAGACCTTCACATGTACGACCGCGTCCAGCATCGCGATCAAGGCGACGCCGACAAACCCTGGGAACATAAAGCCGTCACTCCGTAGTGCCGATTGGATCCCCGCCGCGGTACTTCGAGTAGAGTTGAAAGCTGTTGCTCGCCTCGTCCCGCTTCCCCTCTCGCCGCAAAACCGTCCCGCGCAAAAACAGGTAGCGGGGGAAAATCAACGATGCAAACAGCGCCTCGCCTGATGACAGCGGCAAAGGGTAAGCATCCAGCAACGGAGCCGCCTTGTCGATCGCGCCCGTTTCCACATAGGCCCACGCCAGCAGCGTTCTCACCTGTCCGTCGGAGGAGGGACTCGTCTCCCCATACAAGGCCTGCAGCAACGGCAATGCCTCCCCATATTTCTTGGCGAACAGCAGCGTCAGCGCGTCCACCATCTTAGATCCCGAGCCGCCCGCCTCTCCCGCCGCGATGTACCGGCAGGCTTCGCTGATCTTTCGCACTTGCGGACCCTGTGCGCGCGCTGCCGCCTGAGTCGCCAGGTCCACCGCGGCCTTCCTGTCCCCCTCCTCCAGCTTCCAGATCGCAAGCTGGCTGAACGCCATCGACTGAAAATCCCCATTCGCTTCCGTCGCCAGTTTTTCCAAACGACCCAGGCCCGCTTTGCGTCGTCCTGTCAGAGTTTCCCATTGCGCCATCTGGTAGCCTGCGCCCCGCTGTACGCTCGCGCTCGGGCCTAGGTGCTTCGCAAACAGCGCATCCGCCCCCGGCAGATCGCCCAGCATCAGCCGAGCCTCCGCCGCCTTCAGCAATTCCCCGGGATTCTTCGCTCCCCCGCGCTCAAAATATTCGCTCGCGGACTTGAAGTCACCGCGCAAGTAACTCACTTCGCCTTCCGAATCGAACCCGTTTGCTGCTCCGGGCTCCAGCTTTTGATATTGCGCCAGGGCCTCCCGTGCGCCGCTCAGATCCTTGGCCCATGCCAGCGCATAGCCGAGTTCGTTCCAGGTTCGCGGCTCGTCGGGGTTCAGATGCGCGGCTGCTCGATATTCCATCGCCGCTCGCTCGAACTCACGCCGCGCGAATCGCATCCCACCCAGTTCGGTGAAGACATTCGCGTTGGCCGGGGTCGCCGTTGCCAGTAACTCCAAGGCTTTGATCCGCTCCGTTGCGTCACCAGCCGCCGTCGCTGCGACATATTCCAAATTGGCCCGATCAATCGCATCCCCAGGCGCCCGTTGCCCCGATTCCACCACCTTCCGCGCCCCCTGTAGATCCCCTGTCTCCGCCAGCATTTTGGCCTGGTCCACGTACCCGGCCGCGAACCGAGGGTCGGCATCTGTAGCCTGTTGGAGGGCCCGCTCCACGGTTTGCGGATCCCTGCCGGCCAGCGCCTCACCGTAAAATCGGAACGCATTCTCATTGCTCGTGCCAAACGCTCTGGCATCCTTGCTCAGCCTGCGTGCCAATTCATTGGCCAGGGGCAGGAAGCCGGCCGCCGCGGCTCCATCCACTTCGATGCTCCCCACCACCTTCGCTCTTCCCAGATCCTCCAGCGTGGCGCGAATGCCAATGCGGCCGTTTCGCTCGAAGAAATATCCTTCCAGCAGGCGCGAAGCTTGCATGGATTGCGCGGCCGAGAGTGAATCCGTCTCTGTCGCGAAAATATTCTTCGCGCCCGCCAGATCGTACACTACCACCGCCGCCGCGGCGCGGCTCCGCCAATTTAATTGCGCATCGGAACTTAGATTTTCGATCGGCGCCACTCCCAGCCGTTCGGCGCCGGTCGCTTGCCGTCGTGCACAGCCTTCCGGTGTGATGGCCAGGATGCAGAGGATTGTGCTGAAAACCAGGGATTTCCGCTTACAAAACACGCGGCTCGCTCGCCAGCAGTTGCTTGAACTCGGGAAGGTCCCTCATCGCGGCGAACGCGGGATCCTCCGCGATCTTCTTGCGCTCCTTGAAGCCCTCTTCCAGAGCCTTCCGAATGTACTGCATGGCAAGATCGATCTTGCCTGCTTGGGCGTAGGTGTGTGCCAGGTAGTAGTGGAACTTGCTGCGTTCCCCTACACTGCGCTCTTGCAGTAAAACACCTTGTGTACTGCGATGCTCAAATACTTCCGGGTCCAGCTTTAGCGCCATCTGCAATGCTTCCTGGGCATGCACCTCGTCATTGCGGGAAAAATAACCCATGGCAAGATTGCTCCAGATGGAGCCCGATTCCGGATTCAACCGCAGCGCCTTCTTGTATTGATTGATCGCGCGACGGTAGCTCTTCCGGGCGTAATAGATGGTCCCAAGATTATTCACCGCTTCGGAGTACTTGGGATCCGCGCGCAGGGCCAGGCGGTAATATTTTTCCGCCAGATTCATTTGGAGCAACTGATGATAGGCAATGCCAGTCTTGTTCAGCATCACCGCCGACCCCTTGGAGTGTTCCTGATACATGTCCGCCGCTTCCCGGAACTTCTTCTCCGCCATGAAAATGTCGCCGCGCATCTCCGGCGTCAGCACCACGGCGGGTTTCTTTGGCAGGGGCGTTGTCAACCCGTTATCGGCCGTATTCGCGAACGCGCTGGGCGACGGGGTGGACTGGGCCACTTGTCCGGCCGGTAGAAGCTGCGCCGTGCAGATCATTGCGACGAGCGCAAAGGCCGCCGACTGCGGCCCCAAACGAAAGAGGAACTTCCGCAATCGGCCGCCAGGCGGCGAGTGCGTTTTGCGCGAGTTTCTTAGAAGAACAAAGGCCGCCGACCGCGGCGCCAAAGGACAAAGGCTGGAAAACATGCTCAACCTCCCCGGATCTTGCGTTTTCGGAAGGCTCTGACGATCCCGCTTCAGGAGCTGTAGCTCCTACACTATCACTTTCGGCAACAACTAATTATTTGAATATACCCCGAAGGCGTTCCAAAAATCCCTTATGCTTGGGCTTGGTTGGAGGCTCGGTCCCGGAATCGGGTAAAGGCGGCTGATTTTGCTGCGCCACCCGTTGCTGCGGCAGCGCTCCAGGAGGGCTCGCTTGGGCGGTCTGATCGGAGGCGCGGTTTGGTTGGCCGGTCTCCCAGCCTGCCACCCGGGTTCCGCCTCCGCCGTGTAATTGGCATTGCTCAACCGGCTGCGTCCCCTCGATAAAATACTCGGTTCGAACCTTGGGGCACGCAGCGGTGGCCAGTTGGCCGGACGCCGGGTCGATTTGCACGCCCACCACTCCCGCCGGCGCGTCGAATTCGCTGACGTTGCGGTACTCCCGGTGCTCGTGAGCGCGCTTCATAAATTCGGCCCAAACCGGTAGCGCCGAGTGCGCGCCTTCCAGATTCAACTCGCGGTTATCGTCGAAACCCACCCACACCAGGCAGATCAGCTTCGATGTGAATCCGGCGAACCAGCCATCGTGCGACGTCCCGGTCTTTCCCGCGATCGGAAAATTGATGCCCCGCGCCCACACCCCCGCGCCGGTTCCACTCCGCACCACTTCCTCCAGAAGTTGATCCATTAAGAACGCCACGCGCGGATCCAGCACGTCGCGATGCTCCGGTTTGTTGTCGAAAATGACGGAACCACGGTCGTTGGCAATGTCCGATACAAAGTAAGGCTTCGAGTACACGCCGTGATTGGCGAAAATCGTGTAGGCCCCCGCAATCTCCAGCGGCGTCACCTCGTAAGCGCCCAGCGCTACCGCCGGCGTGGGATGGATCTCCACGTTCATTCCCGCCCGCCGCGCCAGATCCACAATCTGGTCGTAGCCGGTTTGCTCGGCAACTTTCACCGTCGCCACATTCAGCGAGTGCGCGATGGCGTCCTGCAGCCCGATGTTGCCATAGAATTTGTGCTCGAAATTGCTGGGCTCGTAAGGCTTCCCGTCGAAGTAAAACGTGGTCGGCTCGTCGTCAATCATGGTGGCCGGCGTGAACACCTGCCCGCTGTTCGATAGCCCGCTGTTCAGCGCGGCGGCATAAACAAAAGGCTTGAAGGACGACCCCGGCTGCCGCTTCGCCAGTATCCGGTTCAGCTGGCTGGTGCCGTAGTTCCTCCCGCCAATCAGCGCTCTCACCTCTCCGGTCTGCGGGTCGAGCGCAATCAGAGCGCATTGCGGATCCGGATAGCTGGGATCTTTCTTCTTCCGCCCCTTGATCCGCTTGTCCGCCTCTTCCATTCCGATCCTCACCGCTTCGGCGGCATCGTGCTGTAGGTTGGGATCGAGCGTCGTATATACACGATAAGTATTGGACTGGAAGTTGTAATCGGGGAACTTTTCGAGCAGCGCATCGTTCACCAGGTCCACAAAGAAGGGTGCCTCGGTGGACTCCATTCCTTGCTTGCCCAGCGCCATCGGCGATGCGATCGCGCTCTGATACTCATCGTCGCTGATGTAGTTGTTCTCCCGCATCAGCTTCAACACCACATTGCGTCGTTGCCGCGCCCGCTCCGGCCAGCGGTACGGATTCGTAAAACTGGGCTGTTGAATCAGCCCGGCCAAGGTCGCCGCCTCCGGCAGCGTCAATTTGCTGACGTCTTTACCGAAATAAACCTGCGCCGCCTCGCCGAAGCCCCGTATGCCAAAACTTCCCCGATGCCCCAACGGCACCTGGTTCGCGTAGTACTCGAAAATCTGTTCTTTCTTGAGCTTTTGCTCCAGGTGCATCGTGATCAGCACCTCGGGAATCTTGCGCCGCCACGTCTTGTCGCCGTCCAGCCAGAAACTGCGCGCCAGTTGCTGGCTCAGCGTGGAGGCGCCCTGCGCGTAGCGATGCTCCCGCACATCAATGTAAGCCGCTTTGATGATGCGGATCGGATCGAAGCCGGAATGCTGGAAAAACCGTTTATCCTCGGCTGAAACCACCGCGTGCACCAGCAACGGCGGAATGTCCTCGTACTTCACCAACCGTCGTTTCTCGCGATTCTTATCGAATAGATTTGAGATGAGCTCAGGCTCCAGCGTATACTCGGTCCGGTCCGTGTTATCTGCCAGCGAAATGATTTGCGTCACCTTCTGGCCCGTGAACTTGATGACCCCCTCGTCCCGCTTGAAGTAGGAGTCCGGCCCCGGATACACATCAATCTCATCCGGCTTCAGCGTGAAATAGCCCATCCGATTGCTTGTCGATTCGGTATAGCCGCTCCGCCGCAAATCGGTGGCAATCTCCTGCGGATCCGCGATATCTCCCACGTCCACCGTCCGCGGCGCGGCGAAAAGCATGGATGTGTTTGCAAACGGGCCGGCCGCCAGCTTCGCTTCGATCAGCCGCGAGTACTTCACGTAATAGAACGTGAACACGGCTAGACCGGTAGTGAAACCCAGTACCAGCAGAACGAATAGGATCTTGCCAATGGGGTGCAGCGCAAATCGCACCGCTTTGGCCTTTTTGGGGACCTGAACTTTAACTGCCACGCCAGTACCATCTTCGCACGGAGACCTACAATAAGGCTAAACTCCAACGCCACCCCCCTGGGAGATCATCTCACTCGGCCCATCGTCACTTTCCCCGATTTTGAGACTCGAGCCACGAAGGGCCCCGGATGGTTGTGCAGAACTTTGCATATTCGAGGTAGTGCGCCGAGGAAAACCGCTCCAATTTCGACGCCCCGAAGATTGCCAGCGATTAGGACGAATACCCGGGCTTTGCTCGCTCGCAGAGCGCTGATCTCCAGCGGGCGATATCTCAGTTTTTGATCCTTCGTGAGCACCACCCAGCCCCGCTCGCCTGCCGATCGAAGCCAGACCCGATCCTCTTCGTCACGTGCGAAATGATCGTCATGGACCTCAACCACAAGGCCAGCATTGACGAGTTCGGTTCGGATTGGTTCAACGCCGATTGACCTGTCGATGAAGAATACGGTCCCATCAGGCGGCTTGGCAGCGGATTGCTTCTTCGATCGCACTGATCTCCAGCTGATAGTCCAGGGCGAGTTCCGCCACGGAGTCTCCAGCCTTGTACCGCTCGTAGACGGACGACACGGGTATGCCGGTCCCAGCGATTACGGGGCGACCGAATGAAATTGCAGGATTCATTACGATGACGCGGGGACTGGAGCCTCGAAGGGTCTCTGCTTCAGTGTCTCGGGTAAAGGGATAAAGTTTGATCGGCAGACCAGCCCTGTCCCGCTCGATTCGCTCGAGATAGGCGCCAATGATTTCCTTCATTGCGCCCTGGCCCGCGCGGGATGTGTTGATCAAGCCTCCATAACGTTCAACGAACAGGTCCAAACCATCCGTTTGAAACGTCTGATCGATCAGCGGACGCTCGATCCGAAATTGACGTCGCAGGTAATCGAGCGCATTACGCACCTTCGGCAACTTCACGCCGTAGCGCCGGCGAATCGCCACCAACACATGCGCTTCCACAAGGTTCACGAAGGACAGATATTGTTTCTTCGGATCGTCCAAATGGATCAGCGGCCGGGAACGCTTCCGCTGGCCGCCGACCGGGTACAGCCTTCCGGACACCCAACTCCGCAAAGTCTCCTCAGGCACATGCAGATAGTGTGCTGCCTCCGCCACAGAGTAAGCTGGCGAGAACTGAAGATCGCTCCCTATGTCAAGCTTTTCAGTCGCCATGATCTCCTTCAAACATTATCGGCCCATCGTGTTGCTCTTACAACTGGCGGTTCGATCCCAAGCGGCCTAGAATGGAACTAGAACATTTATGAGCGCCACGGCAATAGTCTCCGTCGAGGACTACCTCCGCCGCACGGAGAAGCCACACTGTGAGTACGTGGATGGCGTCTTGTACCCCAAGCCAATGCCGACAAAGCGTCACGCGCTGATTGAAAAAATTCTGATGCGGCTGCTCGATAAGCAAGGCGTCGAGGCGCTTGCGGAAATGAATGTCCGCCTAAGCCCGACCAAATACCTTATCCCGGACGTGATAGCAGCGCCGAGCATCCAAGATCCCTACCCCACTGAGCCCGTTCTCTTGTGCGTGGAGATCCTGTCCCCCAAGGATGGGGTAGGAGCAATGCTCGCCAAATGCGAGCAATATCACGCCTGGGGCGTCCCATTCTGCTGGGTCATCGATCCCGAAAGACAAACGGGCTGGCACTATCACGCTGGAAACGAACCAGAACGCGTAGATCGCGGCGGCACCCTGATCGCGGGACAGCTCAGCGTTCCGTTGGAAGAATTGTTCTCCGAACAACCGCGCTAACGAAACCTCACCGAACGCAGCACATCCTCAAACACCGGCTGCGCCTTCTCAAACTCCGCTTTTGGCGCCACAAACACGATATAGAACAGCCCCTGCGGCCGCTCCACCGTCACCAGCACATCCACTTCCCCGCCCCCCAACGGCGACCGCGAATTCAGCGTATTGAGCAACCCCGCCTGGCCCCCAACCTGAATCCTCCGCGCCTCACGAGCCACCTGCATCTCGGCATTGGCTTGCTTCAGGCTGCGGACCAGCCCATCCGTATCGCCTGCAAAATAATCCGTCTGCAGTCCATATTCCACCGCCCCAGGAAGAACGCCATCGCGCGGGCCGATCGTCACCGCATCCGGCTTGTACCCGCGGTGCACCAGCCAATTCTCCGGATAACGCAGCGAAAACGAAGGCCCGTCAAAAGTCGCCAGGCCCGATGGCGGACTCATCCGTCGAACCACTTCCCTCACGTGCCCCAGTTGGCCCGTCTCATCATCCACATAGTTCCGCCGCGGCATCTCCCGAACCTCATCGCTGATCGCCGCGATCCGGTTTCCCGGGTTCGGATGATCCGACAAGAACTCCTCGATCGCGCCCGCCCGTCCCGCCTTTTCTTCCAGCTTCTCAAAGAACCGCGCCATCTCGATCGGATTGTAGCCGGCGTCCGCCACCATCTCCGCGCCGTTGTAATCCGCCTCCTCCTCATCGGTTCTTGAAAATTTCAGCAGCGCTGAATTCGCGGTAAACACGATGCCGAGCTGTGCCAGTTGTCCCAGCAGGTTGTGCCCCGTCAATGCTCCCGCCAGCACGGCGGGCAATGCGACCAACTCGCGCTTGGATGCCTGATTCGTCATGTGCCGCAGCACCACGTGCGACATTTCATGCGCGATCACCCCCGCCAGCTGCGCCTCGTTATCCGCGGCCTGTACAGCCCCGGTATTGATAAACAGAGGCCCGCCCGGCAGCGAGAAAGCATTGATCTTCTTGTCGTAAATGGCGTGAATCGCGAAAGGGAACAACTCGCCGCGCCGTCCATCGCCATCGAGCGTTCGCGCGTACCGAGACTTCTCGAGTTTGCCGAGCAGCAAACCCAAGTACGCATCCAGCTCCCGGTTGCGCACCACCGTCCGCTCCTTTTCCACTTCCGGCACCGCTTCTTGCCCCAGTTGAACGTCCTGCCGAGCCGAAAAAAGATTGAATCCCGGCTTCAGCTGCTTCAACTGCGCAAGCACCGGCAAGGCCGCCAGCAGAGCGGCGCAAAGTAGGCAAAACCGCCCTCTGGCGCTATAATTAGGCATGTTAAAGCCCACGGAGAAGATTTGGCATAACGGTCGCCTGATCGATTGGAACGATGCCAAAATCCATGTCCTCGCCCACGTCACCAGCTACGGCAGCTCCGTGTTTGAAGGCATCCGTTGCTATGCCACGCCCTCTGGGCCGGCCATTTTCAGGGTGCGCGAACACATCCGCCGTCTGCTCGATTCCGCCAAAATCTATCGTATCGAAGTGAAGCACACCGTCGACGAGCTGGCCGACGCCATGAGTGAACTGGTGCGCGTCAACAAGCTCGAGTCGTGCTACTTCCGCCCTCTCGTCCTGCGCGGCTATGGCGACGTCGGAGTTCTGCCCTTCGGTAATCCCGTGGAAACTTACATCGCCTGCTGGGAATGGGGCAAATATCTGGGCGAGGAAGCTCTCGCCGAAGGCGTCGACGTCTGCGTCTCCAGTTGGACCCGCATTGCGCCCAACACGCTTCCGGCGCTTGCCAAAGCCGGCGCAAACTACATGAACTCGCAGCTCATCCGCATGGAAGCGCACCTGAACGGTTACGCCGAAGGCATCGCGCTCGACACCTCGGGCTTCGTGAGCGAAGGCTCCGGCGAAAACATCTTCGTGGTCCGCGATGGCAAGATCCTAACCCCGCCTCTCGGGGCATCCGTCCTGCCCGGCATCACGCGCGACTCGGTGATGCAGCTCGCCGCTTCGCTCGGCATTTCCGTGACGGAGACCTTGATCCCGCGCGAGATGCTCTACATCGCCGACGAGGTTTTCTTCTCCGGCACCGCCGCCGAGATCACGCCCATCCGCTCGGTGGATCGTATCGTGATCGGCAAGGGATCTCGCGGTCCGGTGACCGAGAAGCTGCAAAAGGCGTTCTTTGGCATCGTGCATGGCGATGCGCCCGATCAGTTCGGCTGGCTCACCCGCATCACAAAAAACGAGCCCGTGACTGTTTAGGCCACGGGCTTTTAGCTTTAAGCTTCTCCGGAAAAACTTCGGACTTAGCGGAGGAAGATCCGCAAGTGCGATTCCGACGGCCACCTCCCCCGAGATTAACCGCCGGAACCGCACTCGCGAGGGATCATGCATCTGTTTTAGCAGGCGTTCGCAATTTGCGCCAGCTTTATTTCATATCATTTCCCCTGTTTTCAACAGCTTTTTTCCGCTTAGTAAGTCTTATGTTTAGCGCCTCCGGGCCTGTGGGAAACTTGTGTATAAATCGGCGAGCCAGGTAAATGTCAAACATGATACTCAGCGGGATTGATGTTTCCAGCGGATCTTCGGTCGAAGTCTCTTTCGATCGCGCCATCACCATCGTCGATCACTTAATCCGCCCACTGAACGACGGAGTTTTCATTGCCCCCGGTTGGATCGATCTGCAAGTGAACGGCTTCGCGGGCGTCGATTACAACTCGGCCGCCTCCAGCCACGAACGGATCGCGCTTTCCATTCGCGCCCAGTTCGCGTGCGGCGTTACGCGGTTCTTCCCCACTGTGATCACCGGATCGCCCGAGGGCATGACCGCCGCGCTGCGCAATCTGGCCGCTGCGAAAGAGTCCCTGGCGGAAGGTCCAGGCATGGAGGCTTTCCATTTGGAAGGCCCTTACATCTCTCCAGCAGATGGCCCGCGCGGCGCGCATCCGGCCCGTTGGGTTCGGCCCCCCGACTGCGGCGAGTTCCAGCGCTTCCAGGAAGCTGCCAATGGCAACATTCGCCTGGTCACTCTCTCGCCCGAATGGCCCGAGGCTCCAGGCTTCATCGAAAAGCTGGTCGAAAAGGGCGTGGTCGCCAGTATTGGCCACACCCGGGCTTCAGCCTCTCAGATCGCAGACGCGGTCAGCGCCGGCGCAACGCTATCCACCCACCTCGGCAACGGCGCCGATGCCATCCTCCCCAGGCATCCCAATTATCTTTGGGAGCAACTGGCCGAGGATCGCCTAGCCGCCAGCTTTATCGTCGATGGGTTCCATCTTCCGCCCTCGTTCTTGAACGTCGCGTTGCGCGCCAAGGGACTGGAGCGGTCGCTGCTCGTCACCGACGCGGTCATGCCCGCCGGCTGCCCTCCCGGCGCTTACAAGTTGGGCGAAATCGACGTCCAGTTGCACCCCGACGGCAGCGTTCGCCTGGCAGGTGGCTCCCGCCTGGCCGGTTCCGCGCTGCGAATGGATCAAGCGATCGCGAACGTGATGCGCACGGCGAATCTCAGCCTGCGCGAAGCCGTCACCCTAGCCACCCGCAATCCCGCCAGAGTCGGCCGCGTCCCATTTCGTCAACGCGGCCTCAATCCTGGCGATCGAGCCGACCTGGTCCGTTTCCGCCTGAACGAATCCACCGGTGAACTCACCATCCTTGAAACATTCCTCAACGGCGACCGGGTCTTCACCAGCCACCAATCACCAGCCACCAGCCACTAGTCGGGATTCAACACCGCCACATACTTCAAATTCCGATACAACTGCTGATAATCCAGTCCAAAGCCCACCACGAACCGGTCCGGGATCTCAAAACACCGGTAATCTAAAGGAATTTGCACGATTCGCCGCGGTGTCCGGTCCAACAACGTACACACCGCCAGCGATTTTGGAGCCCGCCCCGAGAGGTGCTGCAGCAGGTAGCGAGTAGTGAATCCGGTGTCAATAATATCTTCCACCAGCAGCACGTGCTCGCCTTCAATGCTTTCGTCCAGGTCCTTGGAGATCCGAACCATTCCGGGCGCTTTCGAGGGGCTGAAGCTCGATATTCCCAGAAAATCTACAGTCACCGGCCCGGTTAGCTCGCGTGCCAATGCGGTCATAAAAAAGACCGAACCCTTCAGCACCCCAATTAGCTTGAGCTCGCGGTCTGCGTAATCGGCGGAGATCTCCGCAGCCACTTGCCGGATCCTTTGATGAATCTCCTCCTCAGTGAAGAGAACGCGTTCAATCTCGGGCATGTTCAGCGTGCCAGCCGTTCCGGTAGCCGGTATTTCATCACCAAATCCTGGACGTCTTTCTGATAGAAAACCTGGATGTTGACATGCGGATAAATTGCGCGCAGCAGCCGAATCTTGCGGTTCTTCTTGGTCACGTTGGCTTGCTTCATGGTAGTCAGCTCCACGTACAGGTCGAATTCCGGCAGGTAAAAATCCGGAGTGAAGGCTTCCGCTACCTTGCCGTCCTTATCCCACTGCAACGGAAAGCTGCGGGGTTCGTAGTCCCAAGCTATGCGGTAGAAGTCGAGCAAATTGGCGAATACCTCTTCGCTTGGATGCCCAAACGCCTTGCGCTCCACGCGCACCCGATCCGGTGGCACTATGCCATATCGAGCCAGTTGCAAGCGGACTTGAAACTGCACCTCCGCTGCCGCCCTGGCCGAAAGGGGAGCGGCTTCCAACAGCCCCTGCGATCGCAGCGCCGATACTAAAAGTTCCGCCATTTGAGCCGCCCCCATGGCCTGTGCGTTCACCACCACGTCAAAGCTGCTCGTCGGACTGGTCTTCTGCCCAAACCGGCGCTTCCGAATTTGGGATTGGGCGGAAGCCATTTTTCCCAGACGGATTTTGGCCTGCACGCGATTGAGCCGGCAATCGGAGATCAGATTGTCCAGCCGGATTCTCTCGGGTCCCATGACGTGAAATCGGAAAACCCCGGGCAGATCCCGCGCCAGCATCTCGGCCCCGGCGCAGCTGACCACCAGGTGCAGGTGATCCAGGCCCAGACTCGCCAGGATGGAAACTGCCAGCGGCCGCCAGGCTTGATCGGGAATCCCGCGCGACTCTCCGAACTGAACCGCAATCATCTGATCCAGGATCGATTCGGTGACCAGCTCACACCCCAGCCGCTGCGCCGCCATCCGCGCCACTTCTTCATACCGGCATCCAGGTTCACCCGATACCGCGATGAAAGCCATTCAGTAGAATCGTAGCGCACCGGAGAGCCCTCTCGACACTGTAGAACCATGGTGTATCCGTATGGCGCACGCACTCGTGCGTGCCGCGTTCACAATCATGTGAACGCAAGGCGCGACACCTTAGAACCTTGGTGTAGTAGATCGGGGCAGTACCTCGGTCACCAACATGGTCGATGAATTTCGCGCTACAGTATTGCCTGTACCCGCCGATCAACAAACAGGCGCGGCTCGTCAGAATGTGTTATGTATATTACTATACGGTCTGGGACAGAATGTACCTTGACGATGCTGCCCGGCTATTATAGATTCAGAGTTCTGAGTTTTAATAGGTGGTTACAAAAATACGGATCTCGATGACCTTACGTCACCGCGCCTCGGCGCTGATCGCCGGATTCATCTTCTTGCTAGCGCTGCTGACCTCCGGTTGCGCCACCAAGCAGCCGCAAGCCTTCAGACTTTCCTTCCTTCCCTCCACCCCAGCCCCCATCGAGCCAAGCTTTGAAGTGCCGCCCAAATTAGGAACCAATTTCTATTCCAACGACTCTCCGGACTTAGTACAGCGGGCCTTAGCCGCGGCATCCCGCCCGGCGGAGGTGGACAGCCGCGTGGCCAAAGCGCGCGCGCATCTGGAAGCGGGCAAACGCTTCTATCAACTGGACGATCTCAACGCAGCCAGGCGTGAGTTCGACGCCGCGCTCGATGTGCTGCTTTCGGCCCCGGACACCCTACCTGATCGGCCGCGTCTTGAAAGCGAACTCGACCAGATCTCCGATACCATCTACCACTACGACCTGGAGGGACTTGGCGCGGCAGCCAGCGAGAAGCCGGAAGTGGTTTACGACAAGTCGCCGCTCGACAGCATTCTCGACATGACGTTCCCGACCGATCCGAACCTCCGCCCTAAGGTCAAGGAAGAGATCGAAGCCACCGTCTCCCAGCTCCCGCTCCAGGAAAATGATGCGGTGTTGAGCTACGTGCATTATTTCTCCACCGAGCGCGGCCGGAAGGTTCTAACCGGGGGGCTGCGCCGTTCGGGACGTTACCGTCCCCTGGTCCAACGGATTCTCGACGACGAGGGCGTGCCCCAGGAATTGATCTACCTGGCGCAAGTGGAATCGGGCTTCCTGCCGCGCGCTCGCTCCAATAAGCAGGCCGTAGGGATGTGGCAGTTTGTTCAGTTCCGCGGCCGTCAGTACGGTTTGATGCAGACCCCCGGCACCGACGACCGCTTGGATCCCGAGAAAGCCACGCGCGCCGCCGCCAAGCATCTGCACGATCTTTATGCCATGTTCGGCGATTGGTATCTGGCGATGGCTGCCTACAACTGCGGTCCCGGGTGCGTCCAACGCGCCGTGGAGCGCACCGGCTTTGCCGATTTTTGGGAATTGAGGCGCTTGAATGTTCTGCCCAAGGAGACGGCAAACTACGTCCCCGTCATTGTGGCCCTCACCATCATGGCCAAGAACCCCAAGGATTATGATCTTGAGAACCTGGATGCGGACCGCCCGGTGGAGTACGAGACCATGGACCTCGACAGCCCAACCAGCTTGGCGCTGATCGCCGATGCCTCCGATCGCCCGGTGTCTGAGATCCAGGATCTGAACCCCGCGCTGCTCAAGTCCGCCGCGCCCGCCGGATATCAATTGAGAGTTCCCAAGGGTTCGCTGGCGACAGTTCGGATGGCCCTGGATCTGGTGCCGCCCAGTCACCGGGCAGATTGGCGAATCCACCGGGTTGTGCCGGGAGAAACGCTGGCGGATATTGCGCACCGCTATGCCACGCCATTAGCCACGCTAACGGCCGCTAACCAGCGCACTGTACGGGACACGCCCGACGCCCCGGTAGCTGGAGACCTGCTCGTGGTTCCAGCCGCGCCCCGTCTTGCGGTCTCGCGCGCCAAACCATCGCGCAAGACTCTGGCCGCCCGAAAGGTTCACGCCAGCCCCTACCACACCGCAAGCCTCACCTCCAAGCACCACGCCGCAGCGAACTAGTGGCGCACGCACTCTTGCGTGCCGCCGGCTACAGGCTTTCTCGATGCCTATGCTTGTCCGCTGACAAGTATTGGCCTAGTGCATGCCCCTGGCCGACACTCGTGTGAACGCCGTAAATAACCACCAATTCCTCTAGCCAAAAAGTGCGCAGTTGGGTCTTGCCTTCCGAAGAAAACGAGTTATTCTAGGGAGTGGTTAGCCCAACAGGAGGCACGAATAATGGTTGATAGCTTGCGCTTCGCCGCGGATGACGACGACGATTTCGGATACGAAGAAGAACAAATTGATGTAACCACCGAGGTCGGCGAATATGGTCCGGAGGATGAAGACGACGACGATTTGACAAAGCCGGTTCCCGAGCCGGTTCACTCCACTTCCCCTGCGGTCCCAACTCCCATGTCTCCGTCTGGCGAGGCGCCGCCGCAAAAGAAACCCGTCAAAAAGGCCACCGCTAAGTCTGCTCCTGCCCCGGCGAAGAAGGCTTCAGCCCCGGTGAAGTCTGTTGTGGCAAAGAAGGCTCCTGCCAAGAAGGCGGCTGCTAAGAAATCGGTGAAAAAGGCAGCGGTTAAGAAGGCTGCCGTGAAGAAGACCGCAGCCAAGGCGGCGAAGAAAGCCCCGGCGAAAAAGAAATCGCCCCCGAAGAAAGCCGCGAAGAAGTCGGCGCCCGCCAAGTCCGGGAAAAAGGGCAAGAAGAACAAGAAGAAAAAGTAAACCCTGCCGTAAATTCAAGCGCACCGCCGCGGCGGATTGACTTGTGCCGCGGCGGTCCGACGCGCGCCTTCAGTTCCTAAGCCTTCTCTTTGTTTACCACCGTCCGGCAACGCTCGAACAGCTGCAGCAGAGCTTCGGCGTACTCCTCCGGGGTTTTCGATCCCTTGCCGGCGAAACCCGCTGCGCTCCCTCCCTTGCCGTAGCCCGTGGTCACGGCTACGAATTTCATCATCTCCAGAGCTACCTCGTCGGTGTTGCGCGCGGGAGGTGCGGCGTTGGAACTATCTTCAGGCATCAGTCATTCATCCTTGATTGGTATGGTGGTTTGGTATGATCCGCCGTGGCGGCAAACCTCTAGTGTAGTCGGTCTTCACGGATGCTGGTGCAAGCCACAGGTCTGATCAGGAAGATGCGCGGCGGCGCGCAGGCGCATTTGCTCGCCTGCGACGACGGCCATTTCTACGTGGTCAAATTTCGGAATAATCCCCAGCATCGCCGCATCCTGATTAATGAATGGATCGCGGCGGTTTTCCTGAATTATCTCCAAATCTCGACGCCCCAGGCCGCCATTGTCAGCCTCTCGGCCGCATTTCTGGAAGCCCATCCCGATATCTACATCCAACTGGGCTCGCGCCATCAGGCGGTCGAACCCGGCTGGCACTTTGGCTCCCGCTATCCGGGCGATCCCGGTAAAATCATGGTCTACGATTTTCTTCCTGATACATTGCTCGACAAGGTGGTCAACGCCGGCGAGTTTTTGGGCGTGTTGGCTTTCGATAAATGGATGAGCAACGCCGACGCCCGGCAATCCATTTTCTTTCGCGCGCGATTGCGCCCATGGCCGCCAGGTAGCGACGCCGCGCCGCGAGCGGGTTTCGTTGCCAACATGATGGACCACGGCTATGTTTTCGATGGCCCGCATTGGAAATTTTCCGATTCGCCCCTGCTGGGCCTTTACTTCCGGCCCAGCGTATATCAACGCGTGCGAGGATTCGACGACTTTCAGCCGTGGCTCGATCGCGTGGTGTACTTTCCCGACGAAATAGTCGACGCGGCGCTCAAGCAGCTCCCGCCGGAGTGGCTGGCTGAGGATGCCGCCGAGCTCCAGAGCGTGCTTGAAAAGCTGATGTCGCGCCGCCGCCGCGTGCCGGATCTCATCCGCGAGTCCCGCCACGGGCGCATCAATCCGTTTCCAGAATGGAAATAGCGGACTCCCCCGCGCTCCTTGTGATACCGTGTAGGGTTTGAGTGCGGGATGAAACCGAACCTGGATATTCTGAAGCCCGAAATTGAGCTGTACCTGGAAGCAACCGGGCTGGCTGTGTTTTACGGCTACTCCCGGCCGCTCGACGCCGCGCCGGCGGTCTATTGGGATTGCGATCAGTATCCCGATTATCAACTGTTTGTTCAAGCGGCGCGCGCGGTTGGCGCCAAGCTCATCGTTTTTCATCAGCGCGAGTTTTTTCCCGAGCAGATCGACGAGGCCATCGAGAGGCTTCACGCCTGCGAATTGCCTGCTCCAGACTCGCGCCAGTTCGAAGAGCGATTGAACGAACTGCGTGCCCACGAAGGATCGGTTTGCGCCATCGAGCTGTCTTTCGATCACCAGGGGCGCGTGTTTTTATTTGACCTCCGCACCGAATGGTTTGATGAATTCTCCGAGATCCAGGACGAAATCCAGCTCCTGATTCCCGACCCGGACGACGGCGACGACGACGAATCGCCGATCAGCGGCTACTTTTCCAGAAACTAGTGTGGCGCCAATTTCCCGCTGGCTAATCCCGTCCACCAATTCCCAAGCCGCTCGTGATCTCGCCGCCGAACTCGGGCTTCAACCCGTAACCGCAAGCGTGTTGTTAAACCGGGGATTGAGCGATCCCGCCGCTGCCCGCCGCTTCCTCACGCCGGACCTCGGACACCTGCACGATCCACTGTTGCTCACCGGCATGCGGGACGCCGTCGCGCGCATCAGAGCCGCCATCCAATCGAAAGAAAAGATCTTGATCTACGGCGACTACGATGTCGACGGCACCGTGTCCGTCGTCATTTTGAAGAAAGCCATCGAGATGGCGGGCGGCGAAGCCAGCTTCCACGTTCCGCATCGCTTGAAAGAAGGCTATGGAATGCGGTCCGACGTCATCGAACGCGCCGCGGCCATGGGCATCGCCCTGATCGTCAGCGTGGACACCGGCATTCGAGCTTCCGAAGTGGTTCGGGAAGCTCGCCAGCGCGGCATCGACGTCATCGTCACCGATCATCATCTGCCGGACGCCGAACTACCGCCCGCGCTCGCGGTCTTGAATCCCAATCGCCGCGACTGCGCATATCCCGACAAGAACCTGTGCGGCGCGGGCGTGGCCTTCAAACTGGTCCATGCCTTGCTCGCGACGCTCGGATGGCCGCCCGACAAGCTGGCCCGCGTGATGAAGTCGTTTCTAAAGCTGGTAGCCATCGCAACCGTGGCGGACGTGGTCCCTCTGGTGGGCGAAAACCGTGTGATCGTCAAACACGGCCTGGATGGACTGAATCAGTCCCGAAACCCCGGCCTGCGCGCCATCCTGGAGCTTTCTGGACTAATGAACGGCCGGTCGCCCAGCGCGCGCCAGGTGGCCTTCCAAATCGCTCCCCGCATCAACGCCGCCGGCCGCATGGACGATGCGCAGAACGTGATTCGCATGTTTCTGACCGAAGATCCCGAACTGGCTGGCCGGCTCGCCTCCGAGCTGCACTCCCTCAATCAGGAGCGCCGCGATACCGAAGCCGAAATCGTTCGTCTGGTGTTGACCGAATGCGAGGGCGTGCCGGTCACCGACGATCAGGCCGTGCTGGTATTTTCCGGGCTCAACTGGCATCGCGGCGTGGTGGGCATTGTGGCCAGCCGGTTAGTCGAGCGCTTCTGCCGCCCCGTATTCGTGCTGAGCGAAGAAGAGGGGCAGGCGCAAGGCTCGGGCCGCAGCATCGCGCCGTTTCACCTTCTCGACGCGCTCGAATCCATGCCCGATCTGTTCACTCGTTTCGGCGGACATCGCCAGGCGGCCGGAGTGAGTCTCGCCGCCGAATCGGTCCCGGAGTTTCGCCGCCGCCTGAACCTCTACGCCGCAACGCGGCTTACGCCCGCCGATTTTCAGCCGCAGTTGGCGATCGATGCGACGGTGAGTTTGCGGGAGCTGACCACCGGCCCGGCCGTCGAAGAACTGCTGGCCATGGCGCCGTTCGGATTCGGAAACCCAGCGCCCATGCTCGCCATCCTGGGTGCCGAAGTAGTGGGAGCGCCGGTAGTGATGAAGGAGAAGCACCTGCGCGTACACCTGCGCCAAGGCGGCCGCAGCTTTTTCCCCAAAGCCTGGAATTTCGCCGAACGCGCCGCGGATTTTGCGGCAAGCGTCCCAATCGACGCCGCATTTTCGGTGGAAGAAGACCTGTACGGCCAAGACCGCGGATTCGCTAACTGGGCTGCGGTGCTGCGCGATGTCCGGCCCACCGCTACGAACAATGTGTAATCCTGCGAGCGCTTGCTCAGTACAAACTTCAGGCTACATAGTGCAGACTCCAGAACGTCGAAGTGCGCCAGCGTGGCCGGAAATCCGAAGGCCCACTTCACCTTCAATTGGCTAACGTTGTTGGGCCTGATTCCAGCTTGCTCAGTTGTTTGAATTTTGTCACGCGCTACCGAACCGCTACCGTGACGGTACGCATGGTGCTGATTCCGCCGATGGAGACCGTGATGGGAACATCGCCCGGAGTGACGGCGGCGGGAATGGTGGCGTTGATCTGGAAAACGCCGGTTGGCAGAAATGGCGCGGCGCCCGCGTATTGGACTTGGGCTGTCTCGCCGCCGAACTTCACTGTGACCGGAGCCTGTGTCGTGGAATACGGTGTGGAGATATCGAGCGCTCCATCGGGAATGGCGGGAGTAGTGACGCCTTCGCCGGTGCCGAACAGAGTGACGATGGTTCCGCGCGCGGCCGGATTGGCATCGCTGTTGAGTGAGCCATCCTGATTGAAGATCGCGCCTTGGCCCGATCCGCTGGCGTTGGCCGTGGAGATGCCGAATGCGGAGGGGGCGATGGGCATGGTGACGGGCGTGGAGGTGACGCCGTCGACATCGACGGTGATTTGGACGGAGGTCTGGTTTGCGGCCGAATATGGCACAAAGACATTGATCTGGTCAGGTGTTCGGGCCACGATCGCCACCTCGTTGCCGGTGCTGAAAAACACGTGAACGTTATCGAGCGAGCTTGGGAGGACATTATTTACCGGGGCCGCTAGGTCCAAGCCGGCCGGACCGAAGTTGGAACCGAAGATGGCGATCAATTCTCCAGGGGCAATCGCACCTCCCACGTAGCTGGCCGCATTGACGATTCCACCCGCGGAAATCGAGGGCGCGACGGTTGGGGGCGATCCATGAATCCTCCGGACGGTACTGGTCGCGTAATCCAGCTCGTACAAATCGCCGTTTGGCGCGAAGGCTAGGGCCAACGGTTCTATATGGGCGGATTCCGCGGGGCCGCCGTCCCCATAGACGCCGTAACTGCCGAATTGAAACGCCCCTTTCCAGAGGCCTACGGTGCCGTATCCCTGCCAGATGTTGGAGGATGAATCGACGGCCAGCGCGTCTGGCCCGCCAATTCCGGGCCCTCCGACGTTCAGGTCCGTAAAAGATTGGGTCTCCGGAGAGTATCGAAGCATAAGGTTGGTAGCGTTGTACTGCTGGCAGCAGACATAAACGTCGTCGGCGGCATCCACCGCAAGACCGAGATTGTACAGCGGGGCTGGGCTGTGGCTGACACCGGACGAAGGAAGGCTGACAAATTGGGGCGCCGCTCCGGGCGCAACGACGCCAAACGCATCAGGAACCTGACTAAGGAAATAAATGCGATCTTGCGAGTCGATGGCGAGCAGATTTGGACCATTGTAAGGATTTAGCTCTGCTACCTTACTAATCACACCGTCGGTGGAAACCACGTAAAGCGCGCCAAAGTATTCGTCCACAAAGTAGACTTGATCGTGGCTGTCGACCACGATGCTCTGGACGGGCGTCAGCTGGGTTGTCAGCGCCGAACCGATCGGAGGATTGTTCCCACACTGACCAGTGCCTGCGATGGTCGACAAGATCCCTGCTGAGTTGATCTTTTGAATAATGCAGGATTGTCCAATGTACAGTTCACCGGCGCGATCGAACGCGATGGACTTTGGCTGGATGAACCAGGCGCTAAGAGGTGCCGTTCCGTCGGGAGCCGGCTGCGGTTGACCTCCCGCTATCGTTTGGACCATCGCTTGTGAGGTGACCTCTCGAATCAATTGGCCGTCGGCAAACGTCAATATTCCGTCGTTCGCGAGCATCGACGACGGTCCGGCGCCACTCAACTGGGTTTCGAGCGCTGGCCCGTCGTTGGGCGGATCCAGGCCGGTGAGGTCTCCCGCAATCAGGTTGATGTTTCCATCGGTCCCAACGCGCCGGATCGCCGCGCACCCGCACAGGGCTCTTTCCTCCGTGTAAACATTCCCGGCCAGGTCGGCAAACAAAGCTAAGAACTTGCTGGGGGGAGCGGCGAGCGCCGGGCCTCCATTACCGTCTCCGGGCCCATAGCCCATGGATCCAAAGCCCGCAAAATGATGGATGATTCCATCTGAGGATATTCGATACACCTGACCCTGGGCGCCGTTAGTACTGGCCAAATACAGATTTCCTTTCGAATCAAGTGACATTGCGGCGACGCTCCCAAACGAGGATTGCGTTGCAGGTGCTCCGTCAACGTCGTTGCAAGTGGCACAGCCACCAAAAACCTCGACTTGCCCAGAAGGCGTGATGCGGCGGAGCAGTGGCTGCGAATACTCGGAAAAATAGATGTAGCCCGCGCTGTCTATGGCAAGGTCCGTAACGAGGTAGATCTGAGCCAGCAGGGCTGAGCCGCCGGTTCCCAGCGTACCCGGAATACCGGTGCCGGCGACCGTCCTGATGATTCCCGAGGTGTCGATGCGTCGAATGCGGTTGTTATCGACGAAATAGAGATTACCGGCCGTATCGTACTTTGGGTACGCAGGATAGTCCAGCAAAGCGCTGACGGCCGGTCCGCCGTCGCCACTGAAACCAGGTATTCCGGTTCCGGCGATGGTTTGAACCGTTCCACCGGCATTGATGCGCCGGATCACATGGTTCAAATCACAAAACACGAGGTTGCCGTTCGGATCTCGCGTAATGCCGGAAGCCGCTAACGCTACGCCTTGCGCCGGATCACCTGACACAACGTGGCCGCCGGCGAAGGCGTCAATCCTAATTTGGCCCGAGGCGGAAAGACAAGCCAGGATTAACCAGGAAAATACCGCGAAAAGCCGCACGCGTGATCGGATCAAGATCCCAATTGTACCTAATCCTGCGGAAGCCCTGCGTAATTCTCCGCGAATCGGGGCCATTCCGTAATCCGTCGTAAAGATGGTCCATCGGAAGCCCCCGTGGCGCACGCACTCCTGCGTGCGTTCACACTCGTGTGAACGTTTCGGAGATTTTCGCAGAGGTGTTGGCACGAGTGCCAACACGGCACGCAGGAGTGCGTGCGCCACAATTTGTCTCGGCCCTTACTGACGGATTACGATCATTCCGGCGCGGAAACTGGTGACGTAGTCGAGCTCAACGAGCTGACTTTCCAGACCTGGCGGAGACATTTGGCGGAATATTGGCCGAGTAGATCGCCATCGCTTCTGCGAAAGCTGTAAACAATTTCCGATCCGCTTCGTTCACCAACACACGATCCTCCGGATGCCATTGCACCGCAACCACAAAGGTCGCCCCAGGGTTCTCAATCGCCTCGATCACACCGTCATCGGCTGTCGCCGACACAATCAGACCGCGGCCCAAGCGGTCCACCGCTTGATGATGCCGCGAATTCACTTCGTGCTCACCTGGGCCAACAATCTCGGCCAGCCGAGTGTTAGGCTCCACGCGCACCCGATGCGCCGCCGGATGCCGGCCCGTCTCCGCATTCTTGGCTTTCACGCGATGCACATTTGTGCTCGGCAAATGCTGGATCAACGTGCCATCGAGCGCCACGTTCAGCAATTGGAGCCCGCGGCAGATGGCAAGGACCGGAAGATCGGCCGCCAGCGCCTCCCGCACCAGGCGAAGCTCCAGTGCATCCCGCTCGTCATCGGGCGACTCGCTATATCTCAGCCGGCCCTGCCCATAGTGCACCGGGTTGACGTCTGTTCCCCCGCTCAGCAGCAATCCATCGAGCGAAGCCAGCGACTCCGGATTCCGCACCGGTTCGATGCCGGCCTCCCGCAGCGCCTCCTCGTAAGGCCCCACTCTCATTTCGTTTCCGAAAGTAACAGCGACGCGCATTTTGCTCATACCGCCTGGAGCGCTTCACCGAATCTGCCGAGAAACATTTTCACGCATTCCTCATTCGCCATCGGCCCCATTATCCCAATCCGAAAGATTTTGCCCGCCAGCGGACCGAACCCGCCCGCGATCTCGATCCCACTCTTCTCGAGCAAATACTTGCGCACTTTCGCATCGTCCACACCCTCCGGCACTCGCGGCGTGTTCAAGTGCGGGATTCGATAACCTTCCGCAACGTGCATTCGCAATCCCAACTCTTCGAAGCCCTGAACCAGCGCATGATGCGCCCGGCGGTGCCGCGCGAACCGGTTCTCCAAACCTTCTTCATGGATCAACCGCAGCGATTCATGCAGCGCATAAAATAAGGTCGCCGACGCGGTGTGATGATACTTGTGTCCATCGAAATATTCGCCCAGCAGCCGCAAATCGAGATACCACTCGGGCACCGGGGACTTGCGGGCGTTCAATCGCTCCACCGCGCGCGGCGACGCCGTGAACGGCGCCAGGCCCGGCGGACAGCTCAAGCCTTTCTGCGAGCAGCTGTAGGCGATGTCGATGTCCATTTCATCCACCGAGACCGGCACCCCACCGAGCGACGTAACCGCGTCCGCGATGGTCAGCGCGTCCACTTCACGCGCCGCTTTGGTAATCGGGCTGGGATCCTGCAATGCCCCTGTCGACGTCTCGGCGTGTACGAACGCCACCACCGCCGGCTTCTCCCGCCGCACAAACTCCGCCACTTCGTCGTAACCAAACACCTCGCCCCACGGCTTTTCAAGCGTCGCCACCCGCGCGCCTTGCCGCCGGCCCATCTCCGCCATCCTGCTCCCGAAAAATCCGCAGCCCAGCACGGCGAACTTGGAATCCGGCTCCACAAAATTCGCGATCGCCGTCTCCATGCCGGACGACCCGGTGCCGGAAATGGCCCAGGTAAGCGGGTTGCGGGTCCCAAACGCCGAACGCAGCATTTCCCTCACCTGGTCCAGAACGCCAATGAAATATGGGTCCAGATGGCCAACCAACGGTTTCCCGAGCGCTTCGTACACGCCCGGTTCCACCATCGTAGGCCCGGGACCGAACAAAAGCCGGCGTGGCGGCTCGACGGCTGAAAATTGCATAACAGAATTAGCTTAACAATTAGCGTTCTGGCACGTCTGTAAAGGTGTGGGAAAATTAGTTTCACATATGCGCACAGCCGCAACTTCCGTCTTTTTGGCCGCTTCGCTCCTGTTACAGGCTCAGACTTCGCCCAAACCTCTCCGCATTCCGATCGAACAGTACAAGCTTGAGAACGGCCTTCGCATCGTCATGTCGGTGGACCATTCCGCCCCCACCTATGGGATCTCCGTCACCTACAACGTGGGCTCGCACAACGAACACGCCGGGCGCACTGGCTTTGCGCACTTGTTCGAGCACATGATGTTCGAAGGGTCCGAGAACGTGGGCAAAGGCGAGCACATGATCCTGGTCGAGAACAATGGCGGCAACATGAACGGCACCACCACCGAGGACCGTACCAATTACTTCGAATCTTTCGCCTCCAACCAGCTGGATCTCGGCCTGTTCCTGGAATCGGACCGTATGCGTTCGCTGGCCGTAAACCAGGCGAACCTGGACAATCAGCGCAACGCGGTGCAGGAAGAGCGCCGGCTTAGCGTAGACAATCAGCCGTACGGCGAAACTTCGGAGGTCCTGCAAGGCCTGATCTACGACAACTTCGCCAATAAGCATTCGGTGATTGGCTCCATGCAGGATTTGAACGCGGCCACCGTCAAGGACGTCCAGGAATTTTTCCGCGTCTACTATGCACCGAATAACGCAGTGCTGACGTTAGTCGGTGACTTTGAGCCCGCCGCCGCACTGGCCAAGATCAAAAAGTATTTTGGCGACATTCCGGCGCAGCCCACGCCCCCGGCGCCCGATCTGGCGGAGCCCAAGCAAACCGGCGAGCGCACCAAGACCATTGAAGATCCGTTCGCCCAGGTGCCTCGCCTGGACATCGCGTTCAAGACTCCTCCCGGCAACACCCCCGATGTCTACGCACTCGACGTTCTGTCGACCGCCCTGGGCGGCGGCCAATCCTCGCGGCTCTATCAAACTTTGGTGAAGGACCAGGAACTGGCCGTCAATGTCTTCTGCTATATCGACGAACATAAGGGCCCATCCACGTTTAACGTCGTGGTTCTGGCGCGGCCGGGTAAGGATTTGAAGGAAGTGGAAAAGGTGGTTTACGCCGCACTGGAGAAAGCGAAATCCGAGCCCATCGCCGACTGGGAATTGCAGAAAGCCCGCATGATGGAGCGCCATCAAACGGCCCAGGAGTTAGAGAGTACGCTGTACCGCGCGTATGTCATCGGAGAGATGGCCGTCATCTACGGCGATCCGAATCTCATCAATACGCGCTTCGAGAAGATCCAGAGCGTCGGCAAACAGGACATCCAGCGCGTCGCTAAAGCATACTTGACCGAAGATAATCGCACGGTTGTCACCACGCTGCCCAAGCCCAAGGCTGACTAGCGTGGCGCACATTAGGAGCATCTCATGACAATCAACTTCCCCACTGCCCTACGATGGCCGGCAACTCTGACCGCAACGTTCGCCCTATGCTTCGCCCAAGTCCCCCAGGATCCAGGCTCCAAAGCGATTCCTCTCAGCAAAGTGGAGCGCAAAAACAAAGCTCCCGTATCCGACGAAATTCTTCACGTCAAGATTCCCAAACCCACCGAGATTAAGCTCCCCAACGGGTTGACGATCCTGGTGCTGGAGGATCACCGGCTGCCGCTAGTCACCGCGCGGCTGAGCATTCTGGGCGCGGGCGCCTTGAGCGATCCCGCCGATGTACCCGGCCTCGCCAACATCACCGCCGGCATGTTGACTCAAGGCACCAAGACGCTATCCAGCAAGCAAATCGCGGAGCAGACCGGAGAGCTCGGTGCAAGCATCGGCGCGCAGGCCCCCTGGGCGTCCGAGACCGCTACCTTTACCGCATCCGGCCTGAGCGATAACGCCAGCCAGTGGATCGCGCTCGCGTCCGACATTTTGCTGCATCCCTCCTTCCCCGAAAGCGAATTGGCCAAGCTGAAGCAGCGCATGAAAGTTCAACTGCGGCAACAGCGCTCCACGGCCGGGTTTTTGATGCAGGAGCGGTTTAGCCGGGCCGTCTATGGCAATCATCCCGCTGCCGTCACCTCGCCGACGCCGGAGGCTCTCGATAAGATCACCCCCGCCATGCTCGCCCAGTGGCACGCCACACGATACGTGCCCGAGAACGCCATTCTCGGAATTGCGGGCGACATCACGCCAGCCCAAGTGACCGAGATGTTCTCCGCTCTCCCGGCCTGGAAGGCCGGTCCAACCAAAGCAGCGCTACCCACCGCGACTAAGCCCGCCAGCGGACGCAGGATTTTCCTCGTAGACCGCCCGGGCTCCGTGCAGACCGATGTCGAGATCGGCAACATCGCCATCAGCCGCCTGGATGCCGACTACGTGCCGATGGTGGTGATGGATCGCATTGTGGGCGGCGGCGCATCCGCTCGCTTGTTCATGAACCTTCGCGAAGTGCACGGCTACACCTACGGCGCATATAGCCAGTTAGTGGCGCGCCGGTACGCTGGTCCGTGGGTCGCCGAGGGCAGTATGCGAACCGACGCAACGGGCGGCGCAATGACCGAGTTCATGAACGAGATCAACCGTATTCGTGACCAAGCTGTGCCCGAAAAGGAGCTCGAAGAGACCAAGCGCGCCATCGTCGCAAGCTTCGCGCTTACCCTGGAGCGGCCCAGCGAATTGCTCGATTACGCGATCGCGCTCAAGGTTTACAACCTGCCGGCGGATTATTGGGACACCTATCCCGCCAAGATCATGGCGATCACCGCCGAACAAATACAGCGCGTGGCGCGCAAGTACATCCTGCCGGATGATCTGCAAATTGTCGCGGTTGGTGACGCCGCCAAGCTAAAACCCGTGCTCGATAAATACGGCACGGTGCAGGTGTTCGACACCAACGGCCAGCCGAAAGCCACCCCGTAGCGCACGCACTCCTGCGTGCCGCGTTCACACTCGTGTGAACGCTGTTAGAATACAAATCTATTGTCATCCAATATCCAAGGCTCCTTAGCACTCCTAGGCGGCGCCCTGATGAACGTTGCGCTCGGCACCTATTATGCCTGGAGCGTCTTCGTCCCCGCGCTCGAGCGCGAATTCGGATGGACCCGCACCCAAACGTCGCTCGTGCCTACCATTGCCAGCGTACTGGTCGCCTCTATGTTTTTGGTGGCAGGGTTTCTGCAGCGGCGCATTGGACCGCGCAATGTAGCCGCAATCGGAGGCCTGCTTTACGTTGGCGGGCTGCTGCTGGCCAGTTGGACACACTCCCTGGCGATGCTTTATCTAACCTGGGGCGTTATGCTCGGCGCCGGTGTCGGCTTTGGTTATCTGGTGCCGATCACCGTTGGCTCGAAATGGTTTCCCCACCATCGCGGGCTGGTCAATGGTCTCGCCATCGCGATTTTCGCAGCCGGTTCCGGCCTCTTCGGCCCGTTTGCCGGACTGTTGGTCGAACGCATCGGCTTTCGCGCCACGTTTCAGGTTCTGGCCGCAATCTTTTTCGTGTTTACCATGGCGGGCGCTTATCTGCTGAAGGACCCTCCTAGCGGATACACCGGCCCAGCCGCAAAATCCACCAGTGCGCGACGCCCTGCCTCGCATTCGGTGGATGTACCAACCTCTAGTGTGCTCCAGAGCCCGCTCTTTCTGGCTCTCTGGGGCGCGTATGCGCTTGGCACCACCGCCGGCACCATGGTCATCAGCCAGCTTGTGCCGTTCGCGCGATCGGCGGGTTTGAGCGCCAAAACTGCCGCATTTGCCCTGACGATCGGCGCCATCGGCAGCGCTTCGGGAAGGTTCTTTTCAGGCTGGTTGTCCGACCACCTCGGCCGCCTGCACACCTTGCGTGCCATCATCTTCACCTCCATGCTTGCCACGCCCCTGCTTTACGTCTGGCGCGAGCAGGTACTAGCGTTTTACGTGCTGTTGTTTTTCGTATACTACTGCTACGGCACCCAACTCTCCGTGTACGCTGCCCTGGCGGGGGACTTCTGGGGCACCAGGTATCTGGCCACAAATTATGGATTTCTATTCCTGGCTTGGGGCCTGGCAGGAGTACTGGGGCCGGTGCTCGGCTCGCGCGTTTTCGTAAGCACCGGAGCGTATCAATACGCGTTCTTCATTGCAGCCGGACTGGCTTCGGCCGCCCTCATCATCCTCAGTATGGTCCGCACGCCACGGCCCGCCCCTGTCGAGCCGGCGCTGGCCGCTGGTACACGCGACTTTTAGTCGCGTCTCATCCATACCGAACACAAACCCGGCTGAAGCCGCGTGTACCAACAGTATTGGGGCTAGCCTAACAGCACTTCCCTTGCGCGAACTTCCGCGCCAGCCGCTGGTCCGAAAACCGCCGCCACTCCTCCGCCGAATGCACCCGGCCGTGCGCCTGCAAATGCCGCGCGTAAGCATTCTCGTCCGCGATCTCCCGCAGCAGCGTCATTACACCACGCAGAAACGCTTTCATAATTCCTCCGTCTGCAGCCGCGAAAGAACAAACGGCGCCTCATCCACTTTGATCTCTGTCGCGCCCCCCAGAATACGAAACCAAACCCGCAAGGAATCCATCAGGATGAGCGCAACCATAATGAGAAACACTCCGCATACCGCGGCATCCAACCGATCGTTGAAAATCTGTCCCTGAGCTTCCGCCATCTTCCCCGCGGCAATCGTGCCGGCATCGATCGCGCTCTGCAAATGGGTGGCTTCGGACAGGAATCCCAGGCGCGGCTGATCGGAGAATATCTTTTGGTAACCGGCGGTAAAAGTCACCACCACCAGCCAGGCCAGCGGCGCGGCAGTGATCCACATGTATCGCGCGCGATGCATTTTGATAAAAATCGTTGTGCCCACGCACAATGCGATCGCGGCCAGCAATTGATTGGCGATGCCAAACAGAGGCCACAGCGAATTGATACCGCCCAGCGGATCGCGCACGCCTTGATAGAGAAAATAGCCCCACAGCAGCACCACCACGCCGCTGGTGGCAAACACGCCCGGCATCCAGTTGGCGCGCTTCAGCGACGGGTAAGCGTGGCCGAGCAAATCCTGCAGCATAAAGCGGCCTACGCGCGTCCCGGCGGCAATGATCGTCAGGATGAACAGCGCCTCGAACATGATCGCGAAGTGATACCAGAATCCGAGGATCGCACTGCCGCCGCCCTGCTTTGAACCCACTTTGGAAAAGATATGCGCCATCCCCAGCGCGAGTGACGGCGCGCCGCCGGTCCGATAGAACAGCGATTTCTCGCCCGCATCGGCTGCAAGCCCATTCATTTCGGCCACCGACACCGGGTACCCCCAGTTCGAAATGGTCGCGACCGCGGCTGCCGGACTTGCTCCCACCACGCCGGGCGGCGAATTCACCGCGAAGAAAACGCCCGGCTGCAGCGAGCACGCGGCGATCAAAGCCATAATCGCAACGAAGCCTTCCAGCAGCATGGACCCGTAGCCAATCGGCCACGCGTTCCATTCGCGAGCGATCATTTTTGGCGTCGTCCCCGACGAGATCAGCGAATGAAATCCCGAGACCGCGCCGCACGCAATCGTGATGAAGACGAACGGAAACACTTTGCCTGCGAAGATCGGCCCGGTGCCGTCGACGAAGCGCGTGAAAGCCGGCAGTTGGAGCGTGGGATGCACCACCAGGATGCCCACGGCCAGCATCGCCACCACGCCCAGCTTGATGAACGTGCTCAGATAATCGCGCGGTGCCAGGAACAGCCAAATCGGCAGCACGCTCGAAAGGAATCCGTAAACGATGATCGCAATCGCGAGCGTGGTCCCCGACAGCGTGAACCAAGGCGCAAGCATCGGCGAATTCGCCACCGCTTGCCCGGCGAAAATGCTGGCCATCACCAGCGCGAACCCGACGGTGGAACACTCCAGCACTTTGCCGGGCCTCCAGTAGCGCAGGTAAACGCCCATGAATAAGGCGATCGGCATGGTAGCCGCGATGGTAAATGTCCCCCACGGGCTGCCCTTCAGCGCGTTCACCACTACCAGCGCAACCACTGCCAGCAGAATAATCATAATGAAGAGCACAGCCAGCAGGGCCGCGATGCCGCCCGTTTTTCCAATTTCGTCTCGCGCCATTTGGCCTAGCGTCTTGCCATCGCGCCGCATGGAACAAAACAGAATCACGAAGTCTTGTACCGCCCCGCCCAGCACCGCGCCGATGATGATCCAGTACACGCTGGGTAGATAGCCGAATTGCGCCGCCAGCGTCGGGCCCACTAACGGACCAGGCCCGGCGATGGCCGCGAAGTGGTGGCCGAATAGAATCCATTTGTTGGTCGGCTCATAATCGTGCCTATCGCGCAGGCGCTCGGCCGGAGTGGCGCGCTGATCGTCCAGCGCCATCACCTTGGCCGCGATGAATCGCGCGTAGAATCGAAAACCCAGCAGGTAAGTGCACGCGGCGGCGAGAACAATCCAGAAACTGTTCATCGGCTCGCCGCGATCCACCGCGATGGCCGCCAGGAAAAACGCAGCCGCCAGCGAGATCACGGCCCATACCACCCGCCCCGCGATCTTTCTCATGCAGAGGATTGTATCAGCAGTGCGAGGATTAGAATCTCGGCAGGCGTCTCAGCAGCCCGTAGCTGGACCCGTAGCCTGCAAGCTCCACCGCGTGCGCGGGATGCCAATTCCAGTCCAGCGCCCCGATGTACCGCGCGGCGCCGCCCTCAGGTCCCATCAAAATGACATACAACTTGCGCTGCGGATACGCGAGCAGTTCGTATTGCTTGTCCCTGCGCTCCATGGCAGGCTGGCCTAATGTGCGGACCACCGCCGCGTAGCCGTCTTCCGGCGTCAACGGCAAATCCACCCGGAGCACCGGAGTGTAGAAGGCGCGCGTCGCAATCACGCCGCCGCGGAACAGGCTGATGGCCAGCACGCATCCAGCCACGCCGATTGCAACGCCGCTCACCACCACTTTCCCGACGCGCGAAGTTCTGGCGCTTTCCAGCCGGATGCCCACTACCGGAGCGCGCGCCGCCGGGGAATGCGTCAGGCGCGCCCGTGGCCAATCATTGGCCGCCAGCGGCATTTCGATCACGCGGCGCTGCGCCGGCCACACTACGCCCGCCCGGTACTCCAGCTCAGCAAGAAGGCCCACAATCATCACCGGCGCATCCACGCGCGAAATCTCGCCCAGATAACGGCGAGGCACGGAAACTTCCTCATTCGTTTTCGTATTGCGCACTAAAACGTCGGACCATGTGGCGCTTCGATAAACCCACTCGTTGTGTCCCGCATTAAGAATCGCGGGATAAAACGAGAATGGCCGGCGGCCCAGCTGCGCAAGTGGCGGCGGAATCGGCGGAACTGCCATTGGTTTATTTTAGCCCCCGGGGGAAGCGGGTGTGGAACTCGGAGAGCGCGGCTTGTGATGGAAAACTTTCTGACGAAAGTCCGGCCAGAATTCCGGCAATAGGTTGGCCAGCGCGTTAGCCATCAGGCTGGTCCCAAAACGGCTGGCGACCTCCTCGCCGTTAACGCTTCGGTCGGGGTAATAGACGTTCGAGAGCGCGATGCCCATGCTCATTCCGAGTATCCCGGAATAGTTAAATTGATCCTTCCCCGCGTCGGTCCGCGTAACCAAAATGCGGCTCAATGCGTAGCCCACGCGATACCACGCGCCGAACTCCGGGCCCCGCCGGAAATAGCGCGGATCTTCGTGCAACAAGGACGCCAGTACTGCGTCCGAAAAAAAATTCTGAGTCGTAATATCGGCCAACGCCGCGCCTAAGCGCTCGCCATACGGACCGGCCCCATATCCGTACTTCGGATTGTCGTTGTCGATTTGCGAGAGTGCCGCTCCGGCGGCCGCGCCGGCAGCCGTACCCGGATCGAAGGTCTCCCTGGCGAACAGGGTGAATTTCTGCTTCACCGTGAGAGGCGCAACCTTCTGTTGCGGGTCCTCGACAGTCAGAAAGTTTGGGATGATACCGAGAATTCGGTCATCGGATGGCGCCTCCGATACTGGCTGCGCCGAAGATGGCTCGGTTGGCGGAGCTTGGGCAAGAACAAATGGGACCGAAAATGACGAAACCGTGAGGAGCACCGCGACATTTGCACGCTGGGCGTGTTTAAAACCAACCTTCAATCATCCTCCAACCTGGAATCCCCGCGCGCCATGATATATGGACCGATTGTTATTCCTTATGGTTACACGGAAAGATGGCTACCGAAAGTACGAGCCCCGTGGTTCCACGGAAAGTAATAAAATAAGCAGTCATGCTTGCGATGCCCTCTTCGCCCTCCACGGAAAAGCAGTTTCGTAATCGGCGCAATTTTCTCAAGTTCCTCGCAGCCAGTCCGCTGTTTGCTTCCCTGCCCGCACGCGCCTGGCAGACCCATACGCTCGATGAGGTCGTCACCAGCCCTAAAGACGCGCTGGACGTTATGGACTTCGAAGCCGCCGCGCACAAGGCGCTGCCGCCCGCGCACTGGGGCTACATGGCTTCCGGTGTGGACGACAACCTGACGCGCGACGCCAACCACGAAGCCTACAAACATATACAACTCCGGCCGCGCAAACTGCTGGACGTGAGCAAGATTGACACGCGCGTGGAATTGTTCGGAACCACTTGGGACAGCCCCATCTTTCTTTGCCCCGTGGGCGCGCAGGGAATGTTTCATGCCGACGGCGAGTTAGGCGTGGCTCGCGCCGCCCAAGCCAAGAAGGCCCTCCAGATTCTCTCCACCGTCACTTCGCACAGCGTGGAAGACGTCATCAAGGCGCGTGGCGGACCCGTTTGGTATCAGCTCTATGCGGTCTCCAACTGGGGCCTTACCGAAAAAGTGGTCAAGCGAGCCGAAGACGCCGGCTGCCCGGTAGTGGCATGGACCATCGATCTGTTGGCAGGCAGAAACACGGAGACCGCATCCCGTTTTAGGCGTATCGACACTCGGCAGTGCGCCGATTGCCACGGAGAGCCTTTCGGTTCCGTCATCAGGCGGCCCATGTTCGACAAACTCGACATGCAAGGCGTCACCCTGAATTCTCCGACCTTCACCTGGGAATACGTTGATCGCCTGAAGAAAGCCACGCGCATGAAAGTGATCCTGAAAGGCATCGAGACCCGCGAAGACGCGCGTTTGTGCGTGGAGCATGGCGTGGATGGCATCCTGGTTTCAAATCACGGCGGCCGCGCCACCGAAACTGATCGCGCGACCATCGAATGTCTGCCTGAAGTAGTAGACGGCGTCGCGGGCCGCATTCCTGTGATGGTGGACGGCGGTATCCGCCGGGGCACCGATGCGTATAAGGCGCTGGCCTTGGGCGCGCGCGCCGTAGGCATCGGACGTCCCTACATTTGGGGCCTGTCGGCATTCGGGCAGCCCGGCGTCGAAAAGGTGATCGATATCCTGCGCGCCGAGTTCGAACTGACCATGAAGCAGTGCGGCGCACGGTCGCTCTCCGAAATCAGCCGCTCCACGGTTTTGGTTCGCGACTCCAACTCGTAAAGGAATATCGTTTGTGATGCGATCTCATAAAGTGGAGTTGTGGCGCACGCACTCCTGCGTGCCGCGTTCACACTCGTGTGAACGCTAAACTTAAAAAATGCCCGCCGAAGAAAAGCCCACTGCCAGCTTCGAGACCGGACTTCAACAGCTCGAAACCATCGTAAAAGAAATGGAAAGCGGCGAGTTGCCGCTCGAGCGCGCGCTCCACCTATTCGAAAAAGGAATGCAATTAAGCGAAACCTGCCGCAAACAATTGGAAGAGGCCGAAACACGCATTGAACTTCTGATCCGCAAAGGCGACAAAGTTCAACCCGAGCCTTTTCGTCCGGACAAAGCATGACCATTGCCGTGAATTGTGGCGCACGCACTCCTGCGTGCCGCGTTCACACTCGTGTGAACGCATGACCTTGGCCGAATACGTCGCGCGTCAACAAGAGCGCATAGACCAGGCACTCGAGCGCTGGGTCCCCCCCGAATCCACGCTGCCAAAATCCATACACAAAGCCATGCGGTACAGCCTGTTCGCTGGCGGCAAACGCATTCGCCCCATCCTCTGCATGGCCGCCGCCGAGGCGGTGTCGGATTCGCCGCTAGGCATTGAGTCGTGCGCCTCCACGCTCGAGCTCATTCACACTTATTCCCTGATTCATGACGATCTGCCGGCGCTCGACAACGACGATTTGCGGCGCGGCGTTCCAACCTGCCACAAAGTATTCGGCGACGCGATCGCCATTCTGGCCGGCGATGCCCTGCTCACGCTCGCCTTCCAAGTCCTCGCGCAAATGGACTGCGCCGCGGATCGCGGGGGTGATCGAAGAGTCTCCCTCATCGCCGAGCTGTCCACCGCCGCGGGCACAGTGGGCGGCATGATCGGCGGCCAGGTGTGCGATCTGGAAGGCGAGGGCAAGCATCCCGACGCCGCGCTGCTCGAAGCCATCCATCGTGCCAAGACGGGCGCGCTGCTCCGGGCCAGCCTGCGCATGGGCGGCATCTATGCCGGCGCCGACCCCGAGCAACTCGGCGCGCTCTCCTGCTATGGCGAGCACGTCGGCCTGGCGTTTCAGATTGTCGACGACGTGCTGGATGTAGAACAGTCTTCTGAAGCCTTGGGCAAAACCGCCGGGAAAGACGCGCAACAGCATAAGATCACCTTTCCGGCCGTGTACGGCCTGGAGCGATCGCGCCAGATGGCCGAAGAAGAAAGGCGCGCGGCTCACCTCGCCTTGCGTCCTTTAGATGAGCGCGCCGAGCGGCTCCGCGAACTGGCCGACTTCATCGTTCACCGGCGTGCCTAACCTGCGCCAGCGTCTGGATGTTCTGCTTACCGAGCGCGGCCTCGCTGAATCCCGCGAAAAAGCTCGCGCGCTCATCCTGGCCGGTCAGGTTCTCGTCAACGGACAGAAGGCCGACAAGGCCGGTGCAAACATAGACAGCGACGCCGCTATCGAACTGCTCGCGCAACCGCGCTACGTCGGCCGCGGCGGATTGAAGCTCGAAGCCGCTCTCGATCATTTTGGAATTACCGCCAATGAAAAGATCTGCCTCGACGTTGGCTCTTCCACCGGCGGTTTCACCGATTGCCTGCTGCAGCGCGGCGCCGCTCGTGTCTACGCCATCGATGTTGGCACCGGCCAGCTCGATTGGAAACTGCGCAACCACCCGCGCGTCATCGTCCAGGAACAAGTGAACGCGCGCTACCTCACTCGCGATCAAGTCCCCGAGCCGATCGCCCTGGCCGTTTGCGATGTCAGTTTCATCTCCATCACAATGATCTTACCGGCGCTCACCGGCTTGCTGGCCAAAGACGCCGAAATGGTTATCCTGGTAAAACCTCAATTCGAGTTGGATCGGGACCAGGTCGGTAAGGGAGGAATTATTCGCGATCCTGCATTGCACCATCAAGCGTGCCAACGGGTGGAAAAAGCCGTCCAGCAGCTCGGCTTTCACACCCAGATCATTCCTTCCCCGATATTGGGCGCGGAAGGAAACCGGGAGTTCCTCTTACATGCCAGACGTTAAGGTTGTCGGCGTGATCTCGAAGCCGGGCATTCCGCATGCCTCAGCCATCTTGTCGGAATTAGTCGCGTGGTGGAAAGAACGCGGCGTTGAAACGCGGCTGGACCACGAGTCCGCGCGTTATCTCAAAACCAACGACGGGCTGCCCCGCGAACAGGTCCCCGATGGCGCCCAGTTGGTGATCGTGCTGGGCGGCGACGGAACGCTACTCGCCGCCGCGCGCGCCCTGGCGGGGCGTCCCATCCCCATACTGCCCGTGAACTTCGGCGGTCTGGGCTTCCTCACCGCCATCACTCTCGATCAGCTCTACTCCGAGTTGGAATGCGTGCTCTGCGGCGAGCAGCGTATCGTTTCGCGTCGCATGTTGCATGGCGAAGTGCGGCGCGACGGCAAAACCGTCGCCTCGTATGAAGCATTGAATGACATCGTAATCGGCAAAACGCAAATTGCCCGCATGATCGATCTCGAGACTTATGTGGACGGGCAGTTTGTCAGCACCTTCAAAGCCGACGGACTCATCGTTGCCACGCCCACCGGCTCCACGGCCTATTCGCTCTCAGCCGGCGGACCAATCCTGTTTCCAGCCGTGGCAGCCATCTGTATCACGCCGGTCTGCCCGCATATGCTGACCAACCGGCCCGTTTTGGTCCCCGACACCAGCGTGATCGAAGTCATTTGCAAAGCCCCGCGCAAGGAAGCGTACCTCACCGTCGACGGGCAAGTGGGCGAGCAGCTCATCGAGAACGATCGCGTCGTATGCCGCAGTTCCGAGCACCAGGTGCACATGATCCGGCCGCCAAAGATGTTTTTCTTCGACGTGCTGCGGGAAAAACTGAAGTGGGGCGAAAGGTGAAGAGGCTGTCTCTGACGGCGTGGATCTTCATCGCCATGCTGATTGGAGTCGTACTGGGCGCCGCTTTTCCCAATATCGGCAAAGCGGAATGGATGGCCTCTCTCGCCAACGTGTTCCTTCGACTGATCAAGTCCATCATTGCGCCCCTGATTTTCGGCACTCTCGTTTACGGCATCGCCGGCACGGGCAGCGTCAAGACCATGGGCCGCATCGGAATCAAGGCCATCCTGTATTTCGAAGTTCTGACCACCATCGCGCTGGTTCTGGGATTGGCCGCCGTGAACTTGGTACGCCCCGGCGAAGGCATGACCCTGGAACGGACGGCGGGCGAAACGGGACTCTCGCAAGCCGGCCCCACTCTTTCCGGTACTCTCGAGCACACCTTCCCGGCCAGCGTCGTCGACGCCATGGCCAAAGGCGACGTGCTGCAGATTGTCGTGTTTTCGTTCCTGTTTGGCGCAGCCTGCGCGGCTATTGGCGCGAAAGCCACTCCCGTGGTCACGTTCTGCAAATCGCTCTCCGAAGTGATGTTCCGCTACACCAAATACGTGATGTACCTCGCGCCCCTAGGCGTCGGCGCAGCCATGGCGAGCACCATCGGCAGCAAGGGCCTCGGCGTTCTGTTGGGACTCGGCAAGCTGATCCTCACCTTATACGGAACACTGCTCATCTTCGTCTTCGTAGTGCTGGGAGCGGTCGCGATCATCGCACGAATTCCGCTACGGCCCTTCATCCGCGCGGCTCGCGAGCCGTTCATCCTGGCTTTTTCCACCGCATCCAGCGAAGCTGCACTGCCCCTGGCGCTCGAGAACATGGAGCTCATGGGCGTTCCCCCGCATATCGTGGCGTTCGTCCTGCCCACCGGCTACAGCTTCAACCTGGACGGCAGCACGCTGTATCTGTCGATGGCCTCGCTCTTCGTAGCACAGGCGGCGGGCGTCCATATGGCTCTCAGCCAGCAAATCCTGATGATGCTGACGCTCATGCTCACGAGCAAAGGAGTAGCCGCCGTCCCCCGCGCGTCCCTGGTGATCCTGGCCGGAACCCTCGCGTCGTTCGGCCTGCCACTCTCAGGCGTCGCGCTGCTGCTAGGCGCCGACGCGCTCATGGACATGGCCCGCACCTCAGTGAACCTTCTCGGCAACTGCATGGCCGCCGCCGTAGTCGCCCGCTGGGAAGGCGTCGACCTCTCACAACAACCAAGCCCGCAAGTTTCGATCTAATGGATGAGGAATGAAAATCGACTGGTCGGACTGCCCATTAGTCGAAGTGAAGCCGGGAGTGCAAAGCGGCGCTCCCGTCTTGCGAGGTACTCGGATGCCGGCCAATGCGATCATCGACAACTTCGACTATGGCGTGACCATCGCCGAGATCGCCGAGCAGTTCGAGATTTCGCCGGACCGCGTCGAGGCCGTTTTGGCATACGCCAAGAGTCACCGCGGTGTGCATCCTGTTTGACAAAAACATTCCGGTCGGAGTGCGGTACACACTGTCGTCGACATGCGCGGCTGGAGCAACTGGAGAACGCCGAACTCTTGAAAATAGCGGAACAATCGGGTTTCGACGTTTTAGTCACGGCGGATCAAAACATTCGCTATCAACAAAACCTGGTTTCCAACATCTGGCCGATCGTGCTGGGACACGAGCAGACGATCACGAGCAAAGTCGCTGCGGCGATACCCAGAAGCTACGATTTCATCGAAATGCCGGTTCGCCGAGGCCTCGAAGAGGTCCGCAGCGGGAATTACGAAACTGTTCGAAGTTCCCCGGTCAGAGGAATCTGGCCTATGTGAAGTGCCACGTGCCAGGTCAACCAATCACCAATCACCAACCACGCCGGGCATTCACGCTGTAGCGTGAATGCCCGCCTTCGCATACCACGGCTTCGCCGGCTTGATCGCCGCATTCACCGCTTCGATGTTCTTCACACCCTCAGTCCCGAGCCAGTCTTCCAGCGCCTTCACGCCTTGCTTCGCGTAAACCGGAATGGCATCCTTCCACGTCGCGCGGCCGCATAGCACGCCCGAATAATCCGTGCCTGCCTCCGCCGCCATGGTCAACTCCTCGACGAACTGCGCATTCCCCACGCCCGCGCTCAAATAAATGAACGGCTTCTTCGCCACGCCGGCGGCCTTGCGGAACAAATCCAGCGCCTCGCTTCTCGAGTAGGCCTTCTCACCTTTGTACACGCTGCTGCCTTCCACATAGTTCGCGTTGATCGGCACTTCCACTTTCAGCACGTCAATCTTGTACTGCGGCTTGGAGAACTCTTCCATGCTCCCGATCACCACCTTCGGCTTCAACTTCGCAAACTCCAGCCCCTTTTCGTCGCCGCCCTTCGGATCGTAACCGACGAATTCACAAAAAAACGGAATCTCGTTGTCCTCGCACTCAGCACCGATCCTTTCGATGAACGCGTGCTTGATGTCGTTCACCTGCGCGTCATCGAAGGGCGAATAATAGAGCAGAATCTTGACCGCGTCCGCGCCCCAATCGGCGATCCGTTTGACGGAAACGTGCGGCAGAAGATCGGGCAGCCGTCCCGGCTTGGTATTGTCATAGCCGCTCTCTTCATACGCCAGCAGCAGACCCGCATTGGAGGAGCGCGCCTTCGCCGCCGGAAGGCCGTATTCGGGATCCAGCAGGATCGCGCTCGCGTGCGGCGTCAAAGCCTTCGACACCGCAACCTTGAATTCGCTCATCATCTCGCTCGTCACTTGATCCGCTGGCACGCCCTTGGCCGACGCAATGGATTTCTTCAAGCTGCCGCGCTGGTCCATGGCCGCTGCCGCGATTACCCCGTGCTTGTTGGAGAGCGCCTTCATGTGGCGCACTTTGCCTTCAGAGATACTCATAATCCTGCCTCCTCAATGTCTTCAATTCTCCCGCATTCGCGCCGTCAACGCGCCGGAGCAGCCGCCTGGCCCAGCCTCCGGAAATAAGTCTGCGCTCGATTCACATCTCGCAGAATCTGCGCCTTCAGCGCTTCCGCATTCTCAAACTTGCGCTCATCCCGCACCCGCCGCAGGAACTCCACCGCAATCTCCCGGGGCGGCGCTGCATCCAGCGGAGCAAGCAGGTACGTCTCGATGCTGCGAGTGTGGCCGTCAAAGGTGGGCCGGTACCCGACGTTCGTAATGGACGGCCATTCACGCGCGCCCCCGTTGTCATGCGTCCGCGTCACATACACACCGGTCTTGGGCAGCACTTCTGCCTTAGTGTCCAGATTCAGAGTGGGGACGGTTTGCTTCGATCCTCTGCCCTCACCAGGCACCACCACTCCGCGCAGAACATAAGGCCGACCCAGCATCCTACAGGCCGTCGAGACGTCGCCCTCCGCTATCAACCGGCGCACCTCGCTGCTCGATATCATGCGCCCGCGCCAGACCACCGGCACGATGATGTCGGTCTCGAAACTGTAGCGCTCGCCCAGTTCCTCCAGCGCCCCGGCATCCCCTGCCGCGCGTTTGCCGAAATGAAAGTTCGCGCCCACTAGCACGGCGCGCGCTTTCAGCTTGTCCACCAAAAGTTCGCGGACGAAATCTTCCGGCTCCAGCGCGGCGATCTCGGGCGTGAACGGCAGTATCAGGATCTCGTCAATTCCCCGCTCCAGAATCGTTCGCGCACGTTCCTCCATCGTTGTCAGCAAACGCGGCGCGCTCGCGGGCGTCACCAGCTTGGCTGGATGCGGATCGAACGTCAGTACCGCCGATTTCCAACCCTCCTCCCGCGCCAGCGCCGACACTCGTCGCAATATCCGCTGATGACCCAGATGCACACCGTCGAAATTGCCGATCGTGATCGCGCACGGGCCGAAGTCGTCCGGCGTTTCAGCAAGACTCCGATAGATCATGCCGCCGTCTTTCCAACTTCAATTTCCAGCCCGTCGTAAGCCAGCCGGACATGCGCCGGCAAGCGTTCCTCCGTGCAGGCGTGTCCCAGATCGTGACAGATGTGCGTAAAAAACGCATGCCGCGGCGTAAGCTTCTCCACCGTCTCAAGCGACCGCTCCACCGTCGAATGCGTAGGATGCGGCTTATGCCGCAAGGCGTCCAGAAACAACACGTCCAGCCCGCTCAGCAGTTCCATGGACTCCGGCGGAATATCGCTATGATCCGTCAAATACGCCGCGTTCCCGAAACGAAATCCGTACACCGTGCCTCTGCCGTGGTTGAGGCGGATCGGAGTGAAATCGAGCCCGAAGAGATCGATGGGTTTGCCGTCAAAAACGTGCGTCACCAGGCGCGGCCGCGACGACTCCGTGTCGCCTTCATCGAAAATATAGCGGAAAGTCCGTCGAATTGCCCCGATCGTTTCCTCCGATCCGTACACCGGAATCACGCCGCCTTGCCGGTAGTTGAACGGCCGCACGTCATCCAGGCCCATCACGTGATCGGCGTGCGAGTGCGTAAACAAAATCGCGTCCACCCGTGCGATCCCGGAGCGTAGTGCCTGGTAGCGAAAGTCCGGCGTGGTGTCTATCAGTACGCCGCGATCGCCGTATTGGACATGTACCGAAGGCCGCAGACGCCGGTCCCGCGGATCTTCGGAATGGCACACCGCACAGCGGCAGCCGATCATCGGCACTCCGACGCTGGTGCCCGAACCGAGCACCGTAATACGCATGGATTCCGAATCCATCTATGCCCCGGCCTGCTCTTCGTTCTTGGGCTTTCCCTTGTTCTCCATCGCTTGGACAAAACGGAATCGCAGCTCCGTGAGTGCATTTTCCACCAGGCGCTGCTCTTCCATCGATACGTTGCCGCGCGTCTTTTCCTGCAGCATCGCCATCAGATCGATGGTGTGGCGCGCAATACGGAAATCAGGTTCGGGCCGATCCTTCTCGTCGGGTGCGGCTCCAAAGTGATACATGCCGAGGTGCATCTCAGTCTGCGCCTTCAGCGAGAGGATCAAGAATTCAAACGTGGCCGGTGGAAGTGGATACTCCTGGTCGCTCATCGTTACTTTATTTTAACGGTGAAACACCCTATATTGCATGGATACAAAATTTTGATTGGACCGCGCGCCATTTATCGTTTACTCTCGGATTGTAAGACTTGCCCCGTGGGCGCAGGCTTGCTCGTGGGGTTCCCAGCAGTAGTCCTCGCAGACATCTTTCATTCCTCGGTGAAGTTTTCCTGACGCCATGCCGCCGTTGTGTGCGCACAAGCGTTCAATTTGCCAACAGCATGACCAAAGACTTGAAAGGAGTCTACAACATGAATACTCGATTTCTGAACACAGCTCTCTTGACGGGCGCGCTGGGGGTGTTTGCCCTCGCCGCCAACGCGCAGTCCCCGGTTGCCAGAGTCACCGTTCCCTTCGACTTCGCAGCCGGCGGCGCCATGCTGCCGGCGGGCGATTACACCGTCGACGTCCCCAATTTTTCGGGCGTAATAGTCCTTCGCGGCTCGGCCGGAAATTCGGTCGCGCTCATGACAACATTCTCCGATTCGATTCCCCACGCCACTGCCGCCAAGCTGATTTTCGAGCGGCGCGATGGCATGGCGTACCTCTCCGCTGTCGAATGGCCCGATCAAAACGCGAAGCTCGTGTCTGTGTTTAAGCGCGTCACGAAAGGAGCAGTAGCGGCAGCGCTACGCTAACCACCAGCCACCAATCACTAGTCACTCAGTAGGGCCGGATCTCTCGTCTGCCTGACGAGAGATCCGGCCGTGACGCGACTAAAAGTCGCGTGTACCAGCGCCTCAAAAAGTGAACGGTATTGTTGCTAGCCCAGCTTCATGTGGCGCACGCACTCTTGCGTGCCGCGTTCACACTCGTGTGAACGCTACGGCCGGTTCTATCTGGAGATCCGGCCGTTCTCGTTTGCTAGACTAAAGCTTCCACCCACTCAGCAATGCCACAAGGTCCCAGCACAACTGGAGAACGTTTTGAGCGCTTAGTCGGCATCATGGCGCGCCTCCGTGCTCCCGGCGGCTGCCCGTGGGATCGCGAACAAAACTTCGATACCATCAAGCCCTATCTGCTCGAAGAAACCTACGAGGTTTTCGACGCCATCGATCAACGCGATTGGCCCGGCCTGGCCGAAGAGCTCGGCGATTTAATGCTCCAGGCCGTTTTCTTCGCCCAGATGGCGTCCGAAGAAGACAAGTTTCGCATCGACGATTCACTCGACGCCATCTCGCAGAAGCTGATCCGCCGGCACCCGCACGTTTTCGCCGACGGTAATGCGAAGACGTCTGAAGAAGTGCTGCGCCGCTGGGACGAAATCAAGGCCGACGAAAAGAAGGAAAAAGGCAAGCCCCAACTCGGCCGCTTGGATTCGGTGCCGCGCAAACTGCCCGCCCTGGTGGAAGCGCAGCAGATCAGCTCCAAGGCCGCAGCCGTCGGCTTCGATTGGGAAAATCCCGGCCAGGTCCTCGAAAAGCTGGACGAAGAACTGCGCGAGTTGGCCGAAGCCCGTGAAAACGGCACGCCTGCAGAGCTCGAAGGCGAGATCGGCGATCTGCTCTTCGTTCTGGTGAATCTGGCGCGCTTCTTCAAGGTGGATCCCGAGCAGGCCTTGCGAAAGACCAACGCGAAATTCCGCAAGCGTTTCGCTTTCGTTGAAAACCACGCTACCTTGCCCGGCGCCACCCTCGCCGAGATGGAAGCGCTCTGGCAGGAGGCCAAGGCGCACGAATGATCGAAATTCGCCCCTTGACTGAGCGCGAGGATCTGAAGGCCGTGGTCCGCTTACAGCGCCAAATCTGGGGTTTCGAAGACGTCGACCTGATCCCTCTCCGGCTGTTCGTGGTGGCCTCTAAAATCGGCGGCCAGGTTTACGGCGCTTTCGACGGCGCGCAGTTGATCGGCTTCTGCATGGCCATTCCCGGCCTCAAGCCCGGGGGCAAGACCTATCTGCACAGTCACATGCTCGGAGTGCTGCCGGAATATCGCAACGCCCGCGTGGGCCGCTCTCTCAAGCTCGCTCAGCGTGACGACGCCATCGGCCGTGGCATCGATTTGATCGAGTGGACCTTCGATCCGCTCGAAATCAAGAATGCGTTTTTCAACATGCAGCGGCTCGGCGCCATTGTTCGCCGCTACGTGCCCAACCAGTACGGGACCACCAGCAGCCCTCTGCACGGCGGTTTGCCGACCGATCGCTGCATCGCCGAGTGGTGGATTTCGAGCCCCCGAGTCGACGCGATCCTGGCGGGCCAGCCTTTCGAAGGGAATCCTGTCGAAGCGCGCATCGCCATTCCTTCCGACATCGCCACCATTCGCGCGAATGAGCCCGCTCGCGCGCGAGACATCCAACAAAAAGCCTGCGAACAGTTCCGCTCGGCATTCGATCGCGGCCTGGCCGTAATCGGCTTCGAGAAATCCGAGCAAGCCGGGACATACTTAATAGGAAAATGGGAATCCACTTAGATCGAATCACGCTGCGCGAAATCCGGATGCCGCTGCTGCATTTCTTCGAAACCAGTTTCGGCCGCACCACCGAGCGCCGCATTGTACTGGTCGAAGTCTCAAGCGCTGGCGTTTCAGGCTGGGGCGAGGTCACCGCTGGCGAGAACCCGTTCTACAACGAAGAATGGACCGAATCTGCGTGGCTGATCCTGCGCGATTACGTTGCGCCGCGCGTGCTGGAAGGACGAAGCGCTCCAGTCCGCGGCCACTTGATGGCACAAGGTGGCCTGGAAGTCGCCGTCTGGGACCTGGAAGCGCGCCTGCTTGGAAAGCCTTTGTACCAGCACATAGGAGGCGGCGCCCGGCGTGAAATTCCGTGCGGTGTTTCCATCGGCATCCAGAATTCCGTCCCCGAGCTTTTACAAAAAATCGAAATCGAGCTCGCAGCCGGCTATCAGCGCATCAAGATGAAGATTAAACCCGGCTGGGATGTCGACGTGGTACGTCAGGTGCGCCAGCGATTCCCACACATCCTGCTGATGGCCGACGCGAACTCAGCCTACACGCTCGCCGATGCACCGCTCCTGAAGTGCCTGGACGAATTCAATCTCATGATGATCGAGCAGCCCCTCGGCCATGACGAGATCATCGATCATGCGAAACTGCAGGCTCAACTTCGCACTCCCATCTGTCTCGATGAATGCATCCGTTCGGCGCACCAGGCCGAACAGGCCATCGCGATGGACGCCGGGCGCATCATCAATATCAAGCTCGGCCGCGTCGGCGGCTTCGCCGAAGCCAGGCGCGTGCACGACGTCGCGCAAGCGGCCGGCATTCCGGTGTGGTGCGGAGGAATGCTCGAATCCGGCATCGGCCGGGCGCACAATATCGCCCTTTCGACGCTTCCCAACTTCACGCTTCCGGGCGACGTCTCCGCCAGCCGGCGTTACTGGTCGCGCGATATTATCCAACCGCCCGTGGAAGTGACGCCGCACGGAACCATCGCCGTTCGCGACGAGCCCGGCTTCGGCTACGAACTGGATCGCGAATTCCTCGATTCAATTACAATCCGCCAGGAATCCGTTTCTTAAGTGTGGTTTGCCATTTACTACCTGACTATCGTGGCGCACGCACTCTTGCGTGCCGCGTCGGCAATCGTGCCGACGCCTGGCAGATGACACGACATTAGCATGTCCGAGTTTCTCCAACTCCTGAAGCACAACCGGAACTATCGCTACACCTGGAGCGGCCAAGTGGTCAGCGAGATCGGCGACCATTTCAACAACGTCGCCGTCTTCAGCCTGGCATTGGCCAACACGCGTTCCGGCCTGGTGGTCACTGGCATCATGCTCTCGCGCGCCATTCCCGCTGTAATGGCGGGGCCCATCGCAGGCGTTGTTCTCGACCGCCTGGACCGCAAGCGTATCATGATCGCAAGCGACCTGATCCGTGCCGTAGTGGCCATCGGATTCATCCTGGCCATTCCGCGATCGGACACCTGGCTGCTGTATTTGCTCAGCGCGTTGCTGATGTTTGCCTCGCCGTTCTTCACCAGCGGCCGCTCGGCCATCCTTCCTACCATCGCCAACCAAGCCGAGCTCCACACCGCCAACTCGCTCACACAAACTACGCAATGGATGACGCTGACCATTGGGGCGTTTCTCGGCGGCACCAGCATCACGCAGTTTGGCTATCGCTGGGCGTTCACCTTCAACGCTCTGTCGTTCCTTTTTTCCGCTGCGTGCATTTCGCGACTGCGCGTCGAACGCGGCGGATTCCGCGCCGAGCGAACCGCGCTGGCCGAAGACAAGGTGGTGCGTCCCTGGCACGAATACACCGAAGGACTGCGCTACATGCGCGCTTCGCCCCTGATCCTCGGCATCGCGCTGCTCGGAATCGGATGGGCTTCCGGCGGGGGCGCCGCGCAAATCCTGTTCAGCCTTTTTGGCGAACTGGTATTTAATCGCGGTCCGGCGGGCATCGGTTACTTGTGGGCCGCGGCCGGAGTGGGCCTGCTGGCGGGCGGTGCTTTTGCGCATTGGCTGGGCAAGCGCATTTCCTTCGGCGCGTACAAGCGCACCATCAGCATCTGTTACGTCCTCCATGGCGGCTCGTACGTCATCTTCAGCCAGATGCGCAATTTCCAACTGGCTCTGCTGTTCCTCGCCATCTCGCGCTCGGCGATCGCGGTCAGCTCGGTCCTTAACATGTCGCAACTCCTGCGGCACGTCTCCAACGAATTTCGCGGCCGCGTGTTTGCGACCATGGAGACAATGCAATGGTCCACGATGCTGCTCTCGATGGCGGGCGCGGGAATCGCGTCCGAGAGTTGGAGCCCGCGCACCATCGGCGTGGTTTCGGGCCTGCTCAGTTCCTCGACCGCGTTCTTTTGGCTGTGGGCCAATTGGACCGGGCGGCTGCCGGAGCCGGCGCGCGAGGGCGTGGAGCCGGAAGAAATCGAAGTACACGGCGACCCGGTGGTCTGATGGACAGGCCACGCACAGTGCTTGTGACTGGAGCGGCGAAACGCATCGGCCGCGTGATCGCGATCCGTCTCTATCAAGCCGGCTACGGCGTAGCGATTCATTACAACAGTTCGGAGCAGGAAGCGCGGGCGACGGCCGAACAATGCGGATCGGCGCCGCTATTCAAAGCCGATCTCGAAAACGTCGACGACATCATCCGTATGTTTCACCAGGTCGGGGAACGATGCGGAGGACTGTATGGCCTGGTCAACAACGCCGCCCGTTTCCGTCGCGTCGATCCGTGGAAGCTTACCGAGTCCGACTGGGACTTCATCCACAGCGTAAACCTGAAGGCCACGTTTTTTTGTTGCCAGCAGGGAGCGCTGCTCATGAAGAAGTCCGGCGCGGGGCGCATCGTAAACATGAGTTCGCTCGGCGGCATCCGGCCGTGGGACATGTACGCGCACTATTGCGCGTCGAAGGCCGGCGTCATCATGCTCACGCGCGCGCTGGCGAAGGCGTTCGCTCCTGATATTACGGTGAACTCCGTGGCGCCCGGTGTGATCCTCGCATCGAACGAAGATCCTCGCGCGCAGGATTTGATCGCGGCCACCCCGTCCGGGCGATCAGGCACGCCCGAAGAGGTCGCCGACGCGGTGCTGTATTTCATCAACGCGTCGAACTTCGTCACCGGGCAAGTGCTGGCGGTGGATGGCGGCTTGAGCCAGCGGTAAATTATTCAACCGTGATTTTGGCGCCTTTGGCCTCATGCTTCGATAAATGGTCAATGCGCGCGTCCAGCATGCTTCGCATCCCCTTCAGCATTTCGATGCGGGCGTTGCGAAAATGCTCGCGCGTGTTCTTGGGCCACACGTGATCCATGAAAGCCTCGATCTGCGGCGCGGCGACACTGCAGAAGAAGCAGCCAGGCCCATGTTGTCCGGTATGCTGAGCGGTGCTTTGTTGTTCGTCCATAGTCAGCCTTCTTTCATTTCCACTGTTAACATTTTATTCTGTAACGAGGCTCGAGTGGGTTTGAGCGCGGCCATGGAGGTCGGCAGCCCGATGTGGCGCCGCAGTGTTCCGATCTCCACCACCAGCTCATCGCCTTTCTTGAACAGCCCGATCTCGCCCTTCACCGCGAAGGGCAGTCGCAGCCGGACTTCATAGTGCGAGTTGACCTTCTCGAACGTGTAGGGGGCCTCGGTCCGCACCACCTCCGCCGGGTCTTCCCCTTTGCCATACAGCACGTCGGCCAGTTCGATCAATCGCTTCGCGCCCCAGCACTTCGTGCGTGAATAAGGGCACGCGTTTCATGGCTACCGGGTCGAAGTACTCTTCGATCTCATCCAGAATCCTGGCTTGCGACGCGCGCCATTGATCGAACCAGGTATCGGTCACCGCTTCCGGCAGCACGCGATTGACAATGATACCGTCCACCGTCAAGCCGTGCAGCGAAAAGTATACGAACGCCCGCTGCGTCTCGCGCAATACCATTTTCTCGGGATTCGTCACCAGCCGGACGCTCGTGATCTTCGGATTCTCCAGCAGCTCCGCGATGCCGTCCAGTCGCCCGAACAGGTCCTGAATGTTCGCGAAATAGCTGTCCGGCGGCAGTTCCACCGGCGAAATCCGATTGGCCACGGGCCGCACGGCTTTGAGTATTCCGCGCTGAAACGGGAAGACGTGCTTCATGTACCATTCGAGCGTGGTCGGCATGCTGACGAAGCGCATCGACTCAGCGGTGGGCGCGCAGTCCAGCACGATCACCTGATATTGCCCTTCGCGCCGGTACTGATTCACGTACATCATCGCGCTTAGCTCTTCCATCCCAGGCAGGATGGCCAGCTCTTCCGCCTCCACGTCGCTGATGCCGGTGGTGCGCAGCACCGAGACCACGTAAGTGGAGATCTCGCGCCAGTGCCGTTTGATCTCCTTCTGAATATTGACCTCTTGAATGGAAAGGTGATCGTCGATCGGCAGAGGATCGTTGGTCTTTTCCTGGAACAGGCTGGTCTCCAGATCGAAAGCGTCAGCCAGGCTGTGGGCCGGATCGACGCTCATGACCAGCGTGCGGTAGCCTAACCGCGAAAGTTGTAATCCGGTGGCCGCGGCAATGCTGGTCTTGCCGACGCCTCCTTTGCCGCTGAAGAGCAGGATGCGCATCTAACCTATCTTAAGGCTTGGGCTCTCTTTAGATCCGCCTGCCCGCCTGCCGAGTCGCCAACGCTGCTCCTCGCCATCCCGCGAAATCCTAAATGGGCCGCCGCCAGTCGCGGAGCATAAGGAACGGGGAGCCGCGGCCGTCGATGCCAGCGCAAAATCGGGTTCCATGCGAAGCGCTTCGGTCAGTTCGGCTACCGCTTCTGGTACCGGCCCTCGCTGGTAAGTTGGCGCCCGAGAACACTGTGCCGTTGCGCGCTGCCTGTGCTGCAGGAAGCGGTTCGGCAGGCGGTGCGGCCCGGAAATCTTTAACTTTGGATGAAAAAAGCTTAAAACTCCATTCCCCGCCCGCGATAAGGCATTGTGAGCCGATTCCTGGACAACGCCGCGCAGATCCTGGACGCCGCCGAAAGCGCCCTCCAATCCGGCCACACTCCGACCGATATGACCATTCTCATCACCGCCGAGGGAGCGATTCGAATGATGGCCGATTCCGACTGGCCGCTCGATTCCCTCCAATCGCACCACGGCGCGAAGATGGCCTACCGGGTCAGCCAGAACGCCTCCGTCGTGCGTGTGGAAGGACGGGCAGACTCTCGCACTTGCCTGTTCGAAACCCTAAAGCCCGAACGGGCCGCCCGCCTGCTCCTCCAAAGTTCTAAACCCTGCGCCCAAATACATCTCGAAAGTGCGTCACTTTCGCCGGCCTGCTGAACACCACGTTCACCACATCAAAGCGAACTCGCTCCCAGCCGACTTCGGCGTGCCGCGCATACTCCCTGGCCGCGCGCATCAGGCTCGATTGCTTCTGCAGCCCGACCGCCCGGTCTGGCGCGCCATACTCCTCACTCGTCCTCGACTTCACTTCGACGAACACGAGCGTGTTGGCTTCCCACCCGATCAGATCCACTTCCCCTCCCCCGACGCCATGCGGTAATTGCGATCCACAATCACCATGCCGGCCCGCTGTAAGTAACGCTGCGCCATGTCCTCGCCACGCCGCCCGAGAGCATGATCCTCCGTCATGGTCCGTTTGCGTCCTTGATGGCGGATCAGATCGGCGAGTTCATACAGCTTCGAGAGCATGCTACTGAAAAGTGTGCCGGGAGAGCACAGGATCTCTACCGAACAGCAGCGGCTGGCGGAATTTTCTTCCGATACTCCGGATAAAGCGTCTCGGGCTTCCCGATGGCGGCGTCGCGCGGGACGCCGTACTTCGCCGTCATCTCATCGACGAAGGGATTCTTCTCGGGCAAGTAATGCGGAGCGGTTGGTCCCGACACTCCCTTCATAGGCGGTGATGCACGGCGGCCCGATGGGAGGCTGAGGCGTCGCGCTCAGTTGAAAGCTTCTGGACAGGATCCACGGTTCGGCAAGGTAGATTGGATCCTCGATGATCTCGAGAACCGTCAGGATATCGCCGTGGCGATAAAAGCGCATGGTCGTGGTCGCTTCATCGCTCGAGGGCGCACCGGTCTTTCGCAGGAACCCGGCCTTCATGTGCGTCGTGTAGGTGACCAGGGTGTTGCCTTCCCACACGCCGGTAGTGAACCCGGACGCGCGTGTGCAGGCATATTGGGACGGGTGAGGCCGGCCGTCCATCCAGATCGTAGTCGGCGCCCGATCCTCCCACGCGCCAATGGTGTAGGAGATCACGTTTCCTTTGAGCGGGTCTGTTTCGCTCCAGATCTTCAAACCAAACGGTCCTTGGACCAGATAAAAAGCCGGCCACCCCTGGCACTGGCGTTCCACCATCTCGAGCTGCGACTCGGAATAACTCAGTGCTCGAATTCGCCCTTCCTCGCTCAGCGGGATTCCCGTGAAGTCCACCGGCAGCCCGTCGCCGGTAAGGAACTCATGGTTTCGCGGCGTCCAGGAGCCGGTGAGCTCCACCTGTGCGCAGGCGATCCGGCAGGCACAGGCACAGAGACGGCAGCGAGATCGGCGGAAACGGATCATTTTGCGGTGCACGGCGTTGGATCCCATTTCGAACCGTCGGCCTCCTTCTTGAATTGCGAACTCACGGTAAACGGCTGCCGGAGGTACTGCGGATCGTCGACGATCGTGGTGACCAGCAGCACCTGGCCGCCACCCGGGATCGGCGCGATATCGAAGTATTCCGTAACGGCGGCGTTCTCGCTGTAAGGAACGCCATTCTTTCGCAGATATCCGGAGCGCAGGTTGGTCGTGGTCACCTTCAGCGACGCCGGTTTTTCCCATTGTGCGCTTGGAATAACCTTGCCACGTCCGCTCACCCGGCGACTGCGACGATGCGAGTTGAAATGGAAGAGCCGCGTCTGCATGCCGGAATCGCTCTCGACCCGCAGCGTATTCTCGTCCTGCCACGTAATGTGAAACCGCGACGCCAACCGCATGATCGCAGCGGCTCCATACGCCTTGCATTGATTGCCCGAGGCTTCGTCGGCCGCCGGATCCCACGCATCCGCGACCTTGCGCGCCTGTTCGGTCATGGGCACGGGCTGGTAATCGCCTTTGCGCGGCGTGATCATCCGGAAGCGCCAGTCTTCGGTCACGAAAGCGACCCAATAACCCGTCAGATCCACGGGCGCGGAGGCTTTTGCCGTACTTGCGGTGCCCGCCGGCGCGCGCGGCCTGGCCGGCCAGCGCGGCATCAGCGGCGACGGATGCAACGCGGCGAGCATCGCGATGCAGGAAGACTCTCATTGCACTTTCTCATTCATTGCTGCGATACACCGCTTCGACGAAATCGTTCGTGGTCCAGGAACCAGTGTCCGACCCGTAGCGGCGCATGTAGCCCCGGGCCGGCGAGGCTGCTTTGATTTGTTCCAACGTGAGGCCCTGTTTCATCAAATCGCGGATGCGGTCGCGAATGATCGTCACCATGTCGCGGTATTCCACCACGTCGAGTTGATCGCAGATGCGGCCGTGGCCCGGGAATGATCAGCGTGCCCTCCTCGCGGGATACGATCGGCACGGACGGAATGGCGGTATCGACCAGCTTCTGCAACGCTGCGATTTCGCCATGAATGCTGCCGCCCTTCGCGACATCGATCACCGGGAATCGCGTCGTGTCAAAGACATCGCCGGCCACGACCACATCGGAACGGCGAAAGAAGACGATCGCATCGCCATCGGTGTGCGCGGCCGGCTGATGGAAGACTTCAATACCCTCGCCGTTGAGGTACATGTATTTCCGCGGCTGGTTGAACGTTTCCGTTGGCCAGCGCATCCACCGGATAATGGGGAAGGCTTGCCGCTCGGTCCGCTCATTCTCGTCAGGACCTGTTCGACGGAAAGTATCGACGCTCCGCCTCCCAGGAAATCGGCGGCGAGACCGGCTCCGCCGTTTCCGCGTGAATAGCGTCTGCCCGGCTTTCGCGACGGTGGCGTTGCCGCCCACATGATCCGCGATCGGCGCTGGTGTTGATCACGTAACGGATGGGTTGTGTCGTGACTTTCTTGATGGCGGCGACCACGGCATCCGCGCTTGCCGCGGAACCTGAGTCGACCACCACCACGCCATCCGCTCCGACCTGAAAGCCGATGTTGCCTCCGGCGCCCGCAATCATATAGAAGTTCGGCCGCACTGGAAGCACCTCAAGAGTCGCTGCCGTTAAACCGCTGACAGTGAGTAAGGCGGCCATCGCGCGCAATCCGCTGGAGAGGAGCATGCTGTCGAACAATTCTACTCCGGTTGCAGCGTGGCGCACGCACTCGCGCCCAATGCCGCTTGGTTGCAACTGGCAGCAGGCTGCGCCAATGGTACGCCAATCTCGAAACGCGTCGGCACGATTGCCGACGCGGCACGCATGAGTCCGTGCGCACAATGCTAGTTATAATGGGCGCGTGCCGGTGGTTTCAATCACCCGCTTGCGCGTCCGATCATGGCGATATCTCCCGCCATTTCTCTTCTACACGGTGCGCTCTTCCCGGCAGGCCAAACATGCTCAAGGAAACCTCGCGGTGTCGTTATTTCGTGACGCTCACAACACGTTCTGGACTCGCACCGTCTGGACCACCGAATCCGCGATTAAAGCGTTTATGCTCGCCGAACCGCACCGGCAGGTAATGCGCCGGCTCTTGGAGTGGTGTGACGAAGCAGCGCTGGTCCGTTGGGAGCAGGAGACCTCGCAAGAGCCTGACTGGCACGAGGCGCATCGACGGCTCCAACGGGACGGCAGGCGGTCCAAGGTGAACCACCCCTCTCCCGCTCACGAGAACTTTCAGATTCGCGCGCCTAACGCTTCAGGCTAGAGCTTTTCCGTACAGCGCGAGCAGGCGGCTCCAAGCCTTCTCGGCCTGTGCCTCGTTGTAGACCGTCGTATCGGGAGGGCACCAGCCATGAGCGGCGCCGGTGTAAACTTCGATTTCCGCCGGCAGGTTCGCTTTGGCGAAGGTCTCTTTCAGAACGTCCTTCTCCTTCGGCGACCGCATATCGTCATTGGCCGCGATCGCAATCAGGAACTGCGCCTTGCTCATCGCCGCCTCCAGATGCGGGCTGTTCGGCATATCCGTCACCAGGCCGCCGCCATGAAATGAGGCGACTGCTCCCACGCGATCCGGCATTGCGGCCGCCGCACGAAACGCCATCGGGCCGCCCATGCAATAGCCCTGTGTGCCGACCTTCCGATTCTTGGCCACCGACGATTGCTTGTCCAGCCAGCCGATGAACGCCTTCGAATCGGTCATCTGCGTGGTCTCGTTCAAAGCTTGCGCCAGCGGAATCAACGTCGGGATCGGGGTCGCGGCGCCGTTCTCCGCAGTCGGGGCCTTCTTGACGCGGTAGAAGGGATTCACCACCAGCACCGAATAGCCCGATTCGGCCAGGCGCTTGCCCATCTGACGGAACGCCGGACGCAGGCCGAAGATGTCCGGCCACACCAGAACGGCCGGGGCTGTGCCGCTGGCCGGATGCACGAAGTAGCAATCCGCCGTGCCGTCGGGCGTCGTCACGTTCACGTCCGTCTCGGTCACCGTAACCGCGTTCGCCACTTGAGGCAGCAGCATCGCCACGCCTGCTCCCAACATCATGCCGAATTGCTTTCGCGTCACCAGACCGAGAGCCTCGAACTGCTTCGCGTCTTCCTCAAAATGATCCTGATCACACATATTCGATCGTTCGCTCCTTAATCAGGATAGTTTATATCCATTCGGACTCCGATGGGTGATCCGAAGTGCGTCCTCCCGGTGTCCAATGGATTATGGCCCGTATCCAGCTGCCAAATCAGGTTAGACCCGTCCGGTCCGCTGCAGCCGTCTTCCTCTGCGCAGGGCTAAGCATCGCGTTACTGTTTCTGAGGATGGGTCTGGGCGGATTCCCCATCTGGGCTTGGTCCGGAATCATGGCCATGACAGGTCCAATCATTTTCCTATGTGCCTGCGTCCTGGTCTTCTTCAGACCCACCCTCGGCTACGTCCTCGGAGGGATTGCCGCGGTGGTTGCGTTGCCCTGGTTTGTTCTGACCGAATCATCATCGGGCCTTCCGAGTATCTGGACGTATCTGAACGGTCCCTACGACTTTGGAATAAACTACCGCCCGTACGCTACGGAGAAAATCTTGTCCGTGGCGCTCCTCGCGGCCGGAGTTACATGCTCCTTCCTGCGCCTGCTCCCTTTGGGCCTGTTGCCTACGGAATTCTCCTTTATCCCACCGCACGTGGCCTACGATTGCCGTTTCCGTTCTTGTCGTGGCTCTCTGGTTGCACCACTCGGCAATGCCTTGGATGCTTCCCGGCATCGTTGATGCGGTATCACCGGAACTGCGTATCTTGCACGTAGAAAAACGCGGCCTGCAATTCACGAGACGAGCATCTTTTCTTCCAGAAACGGAAGGTTTTCGGTCAGCCATAACGACCGAAGACTGCTTCAATATGGGTTTCAAAGTCGGTTGACGGTCGGAAGGATTCCGCCCATCATCCTTGACCGGGCAAATGCACTTGCTCACTCCACCACGCTCCGCAACCTGCGTACCGCGCCTCCAATAGCGCTGCGGTCATGGAACGCTGAAGGTTGGTACCTTGCCGGCAGGGACTTGCCGCTCCTCGCGTTTACCAGCGAATATGGAACAAATCCGCCCCAGGAGATCAGGGATATGCTCGCACAGATCGAGGCACTACCGGGGACACAAGAGTCATTAACGTTCCAGGACGTGTGCCTGGGATTCTGCTACGACCCTGTGGCGGAGCTCGGGTTTATCTACTCGAACCAACGGTGCCACGGGATGCCAAATGGAAGCACTCAGTGCCTCTAAATCCAGTCACCCGCCTCCGCCGCCCACCCCTCCTTCGCTCCTTAATCACGATAATTTATATCGATTCGAACTCCTATGGGTGGACGGAGGCGAGGGCGGCGCGCGAAGACGCCTGCGCCCCACTGTGGAAGAGCACATATTCGATGTGTCTGGACGCATCGAGGTGTTTTTTGTGTTGGGCGATGCGTTCTAAAAACTCTTTTGAAAAAACGAAGCCATCATCGGCGGGCTCCCAGGGGATTCCTTTGTGTTTGTGGTATTCGAGGAGGGCTACGGCGTCGTTGAGGTCGCGATGCTCGCGCTGGGCGCGCTCAGCTTGGATCTTTAGGAGCGTTTCGAGGCTTTTTCGGAACTGCCGGGACAGGCGATCGCCCTGGATGGCGAGGTTGGCGATGATGCGATGGGCGTCGACGATGTCGAAGGTGATTTCTTCATCGGGCGGGACGGGGGCGGCGGCGCGTGCGAGCACGTCGGCTTCGAGCAGCGGGATGCGGTTGAGGCGCCAGGAGGTGTCGACTAACTCCTGGACGAGCTGCGATTCGGTGGGAGTGGCGGGTTTATATTCCTCTAAAAAGCCGCGGCGGTGGTCTTCATAGGCGGCCGCATCTTCGGAGGCTAGGACGGGGGAAGCGGCGGTCAAGCCGTGGCGCAAGGCGTTGAGCGACGAACGCTGCTTGCCGGCTGCGGTGCGAGGACCGGTGGAATGTTGGGAATTGGCGCGGTTGATGGCGGCGCGATCGGTTATTTGTGTAGCTGGCGTTATTTGTGTAGCAGGCATGGGGGGACCTCGCCATTGGGATAGCATGCGGGCTCGGCGGTGGGCAGCGGGTTCTGTGGAGGTGGTTGGAAGCGGGGGAGATTGGGTGGGAGGAGACGGGTGACTGGGTGGTTAATCGGCGGCTGGCGAAATAGGCGCGTGCTGATTTTACTTGATAAGTGTTAAGCTACAGGTTACGGTTCGTTGGTGAAAATACGGAACTTCGTCCACAAGGGGCTCAAGAGGCTCTATTCGGAAAGCAGCGCGAAGGGCGTTCCAGCGGATACGGTGGATAAACTCCGAAAGATGCTGGCATACCTCGACGACTTGGAAAGCCCGGAGGAATTGCGGGCCCTTACGTCGTGGAAGGCCCACGTTTTGACCGGCGACCGGAAGGGTACATGGAGCCTCAGCGTTACCCACAACCGGCGTCTGACGTTCCGTATCGACGCGACAGAGAACGAGATTTGCGGCTTGAATTTGGAAGACTACCACTAGCTCAGGAGGAACCAATACCATGCCGCTGAAGAACCCGCCTCATCCCGGCGATTTCATCAAGACCGAGATCATCCAGCCTGCGGGCCTGTCGGTGACGGCCGCCGCTGGCGTGCTTCACGTTTCCCGTCCCGCGTTGTCTAGCCTGCTGAATGGCAGCGCCGACCTGTCCGGAGATATGGCGCTTCGCATCGAAAAGGCTTTTGGGGTGAAGATGGATACGCTCATGCGGATGCAGGCCTCATACGATATAGCCCAGACCCGTAAGCGGGAGAAGAAAATCCGTGTCCGGCGTTTTCACGCGCCCGACCACGTTCACGCGTAGGGAGTGCATAGGCCAGTGTCAGAGAACGATGTTCAACTGCTACTTGCGTCGGGACCGGTTCGAAATAGGGAGCTTTTCTCGAATTATTGGCTGAACAATCGCCTTCCACTGGAGCCTGATCGGCACGAACTCTAAAGGGATGCCGAGGCAGCTCTCGTACAACTGCGGGCCCTATGGGACAGCGGGCGTTCGCGTGTCGAGAAGGTACGTTGATGCGCTTCGGAGCAAACGGTTAGACACCGATCCGCTCGCCTACGAGCAGACCAAACGCAAGCTTGAAAGCAAAGGCGTCTTGACCACCTGGGGGCACTGGGACATCTTTTCGCAGCCAGACACCCGGCCCGCTTGCGAATTAGCACATTCACCACGATGGCTTAGAATAAGAGCGCAAATGGACAACAGTCTGCTCGTTCCGATCGCGCTGGACGCCGTGCCGAATATGCTCGCAGTTTTTGCGGGCATCCTGATCAATAATTCGAGCCACTTTTAGAACCCAGCAGAGGATTCTGCTCCTTGGCTATGGAATTCAGACTTATCTATCAGTCAGTAGCCCATTGCCTTTTTCAGTTTTTCCACAAGGCGCTGCGCCACCTGACGTTCGCCACCTCGATGCATGATATTGAAAAAAAGGTGCCTATCTCCAGCTTCGTCAGACCACAGAATATCGCTCTCTGTTTTGTCAAGGAGGGATATTGTTCCGGTGGCTGTATCGTGCAGACCCAGGTAACGGCCGGTGATCTTCGCGCCGGTTCCCTTCGTTTCTTCTGCGATGCCAGTGATGATTCCGTCGGCGTCCTCTTTCTTTAGGACAACAATCACTTTGCCTTTTAGTTGTTTGCTATAACTCAGCTCGTAGATACTGATCGAGGTCGTTGGGCATCTTGTCGATGAAGACCTTGTGAATGGACTTCATATCTGGAACGGCTGCGGACTGCGCTAACGCGAGTCCGGCAATCGCGAGTCCAACGAGTACGGGTCTCATGGGCGGAATCCTTTCATCTGACGGTACGCTCCTATTAGATCACGTTTTACGCCGTTATTTTTAACTAGGAGGTCCCAATGGGGCAGACAATCGCTGGGGAAAGTTCTATTCAAGGTTCAGATAAGAAAAAGCGGCCGCGAATATGTTATCTAAACCAGTGGGAGATTAAAGGATTCGGAGAAGAAGCGCTGGTTTTCAATTCCTATCCCGCAGTGCTGGATAGCACCCGCTTCGGATCATCCGACGCGATGTCCATTTGGGTGGTCAGCCCACTGAACCGAGCTTGGGTATATACTTCCATCCAGGATTTGTTGGATCCACCTGGGAGGTAACCTATGCGGAGTTTCAAATTCCTGTACGTGGCGGGCGTAGCAGCCATCGGAATCGCCGGATACTTCATCGCAACACGGACCAATCTGAATGCCCAGACCAGTCCGTCGGTCAAGATCAAGCCCGACGACATCGGCGGCGTGGTGGCCAGCGCCAAGGGTCCCGAAGCGGGAGTCTGGGTTATCGCGGAGACCACCGATCTGCCCACGCGCTATATAAAGGAAGTGGTCACCGACGATCGCGGCCGCTATCTCGTCCCCGATCTGCCCAAGGCCAAGTACACCGTTTGGGCGCGCGGCTACGGACTCGTCGATTCGCCCAAAGTGCAAACCGAACCAGGCAAACTGGTCGATCTGAAGCCGACCGTCGCGCCCGGATGCCAAAACCGCCGCGCAGTATTATCCGGCGAATTATTGGTACGCCCTGCTTAAAGTGCCCGCCAAGAACGAATTTCCCGGTACCGGCGCTTCCGGCAACGGCATCTCGCCCAACGTCAAGAGCCAGGGCCAGTGGATTCACCTGATCAAAACCGATAGCTGCGAATCCTGCCACCAGCTCGGCAACAAATACACCCGCACCATTCCGCCGATGTTCGCCAGTCTCGATTCTCCGGCCCAGGCTTGGCTGCGCCGCGTCCAGTCCGGGCAAGCCGGCAACGCGATGATCGGCGGCCTGAATCAGTTAGGCCCCGAGCGCGCCACAGCGGAATTCGGCGATTGGACCACCCGGATTGCCAACGGCGAACTTCCCGCCGACGCGCCTCCGCGGCCGCAGGGAATGGAGCGCAACGTCGTCATCACCCAATGGGACTGGGCCGATCCCAAGGCCTATCTGCACGATGAGATCTCAACCGACAAGCGCCACCCGAATGTAAACGCGAACGGGCTGATCTATGGATCGCCGGAGGAAAGCCGCGACTATCTTCCGGTGCTCGATCCGGTGCACAGTACCATCAGCCAGGTGAAGATTCCCTACCGCGATCCCGACACGCCCGGCCAGCCCGCGCCGCTCAAACCATCGCCCGTCTGGGGCGATGAGTCGATCTGGGACAGCCATACCACGGTCCACAATCCGATGTTCGATCAGCAGGGGCGCCTGTGGTACACCTCTCGCATCCGAGCCAACAACGATCCCGATTTTTGCAAGGCTGGTTCCAGCCTTATTTCGGCCAAGCTGACACCGCTCGATCGCTCCGGCCGGCAATTGGCGGTGTACGATCCGAAAACCAGGCAGACCGCGATGATCGATACCTGCTTCAGCACGCATCACCTGTTATTCGCCGAAGACGCGGACAATACGCTGTGGACCAGCAGCGGCGGTGGCGGCGGTGTGGTGGGCTGGCTCAACACGAAGATGTGGGACCAGACGCACGACGCGGCAAAATCGCAAGGCTGGACCGCGCTGGTTCTGGATACCAACGGCAACGGCAAGCGGGACGCTTATGTGGAGGCTGAACAGAAGGTCATCACGGCGCCCAGCGGTGAAAGTCTGGGCACCTCCAGCGCGATTGGCGCACCGGCCGATCCATCCCACGACACCCGTTTGAATGCGGCGTTCTACGCTCTGGCCATCGGAACAGACGGCACCATCTGGGGCAGCGTGCTGGGCTTTCCCGGCGGAATTGTGAGGATCACGCCCGGATCGAATCCGCCCGAAACCGCGCTCTCGGAATACTACGAAGTGCCGTACAACAATCCGAAGGCGCCGGTGTGGGGTTATTCGCCGCGCGGCATGGATATCGACCGCAATAATGTCGCATGGGTCGCGCTCGGAAGCGGCCACCTAGCCAGCTTTGACCGGCGCAAGTGCAAAGGCCCGCTCAACGGTCCCACCGCCATTGGCCAGCACTGTCCGGAAGGCTGGACTCTGTACCCGACCCCTGGACCGAATTTCAAAAACGTAACCGACTCCGGGAGCGCGGACTCGCACTATTACGACTGGGTGGATCAATGGGACACCTTGGGACTCGGGAAAAATACGCCTATCGTCACCGGCAACGGATCCGATTCATTGATTGCTCTAGTGAACGGAAAATTCATGGTCATGCGCGTGCCCTATCCGCTTGGCTTCTTCGCCAAAGGAATGGACGGCCGCATCGACGATTCCAAAGCCGGTTGGAAAGGGAAAGGCGTCTGGACCACCTGGGGCACTCGCACACCTTTTCACAGCGAGACCGGCAAAGGCACCACCGCCAAGGTGGTTCATTTCCAAATTCGCCCCGACCCGCTTGCGAATTAGCGTGCCCACCGCCATGGCTTAGAATGGAGGTGCAGATGGACAACAGCCTGTTCGTTCCGATCGCGTTGGCCGCCGTGCCGAATATGCTCGCAGTTTTGGCGGGCATCCTGATCAATAATTCAAGGCTGAGCGACTTGAGCGCCAGGCTAAGCGACACAAACGCCAGATTGAATGAGGTCGATGCCAGATTAGGTGGCGCCATTCAAGAATCGCGCGACCACATGGATACCCGCTTCAACGAAATCCGGGATCTCTGGCGCTCCGAGCTTTATCGCGTTGAGCAGGTTTTCGATGCCAGGCTCAAGCACCTCGAGGAACGCGGCCGGTGAGTCACGCACAATTTGTGGAAGCGATGGCGGTGGCCTCCGCGCTGAACACCCTCTCGGTAGTCGTTGGGATTCTGATCAACAACTCGAGGCTGGCCGGCCTGCGGACCAACGTCGACGGGCTGTTTGGCACAATTTATTAAGGTTTTGACTCGATTGATCGCCGTTTCGATGAGATGAACGACATGTGCCGGAGCGAGGTCAGAGGCTTCGAAAAGCGGTTTCTCACCCACATTCAAGGCCTCAAAGAACGACGGCCCTCTACTTGATTGCTTCAAACTCGAACTCCATCACCTTCCCGCGCACCACGTAGCACAGATAGTGTTCCCAAAACTTCCTATAGCGGGGAAAATGATTGACCAAAAACTCGAAACCTAACCATCGCCATAGCGCCAGCAGCCTCACATAAACCTTTACCTGGCGAAAGCGGGCCGCGCTGTAATAACCGAATCCGCCGTGATTCTCGCCAAAGTAGCGGAAGGAGAAGCTGTTCAAGTGCCAGCGATGCGTTGGATCGCAGAACGAACTGAAATCGGTGTAATGCGGAGTCGCGATGAACAGACGCCCGCCGGGCTTCAACACGCGATGAAACTCTTCCATGGCGCCAATCACGTCCGACACGTGTTCGATCACATGAATGGCGCGCAGCTCACCGAACGAGCTGTCGCGAAAGGGATAAGGAAAGCGGTCCAGGTCGCAGAGCACATCGGCGCGAGTGTTCGCGTTGCGATCCACGCCGATGGCACCCGGGTATTTGTTGATGCCGCACCCGACGTCGAGAACACGGGTGGCGCTTACGCCACCAGTTTGAGGCATTCCCCCAGTGTATCCACAGCGAAATCGGCTTGATCGCGCGTAATGATGAGCGGCGGGCATAGCCGGATAGTGTTGCGTCCAGCGCCCAGCACCAGCAGTCCGCGCTCGAACGCCCTCTCCTGGATGCGATCGCGAATCTCCGGCGCGCGATCTTTGGTTTGTGGATCGCGCACCAGCTCGAAGCCGATCATCAGGCCCAGGCCTCGGACATCGCCAACCTGGCGGAACCGCTTGGGCCAATCCGCCATCCGTTCGAGAATGTGAAGGCCGATCTGCTCCGCGTTTGCGATCAATTCACGTTCCAGCAGCTCGATAGTCGCCAGCGCCGCCGCTACTGCCACAGGATTGCCGCCAAATGTCGACGCGTGCGAGCCCGGCGGCCAGTTCATGATCTCCGCCCGCGCAATCATCGCGCTCAACGGCAGACCGCTCGCGATGCCCTTGGCCGTTGTAAAAATGTCGGGCGCGACACCAAAGTGATCGGCGGCCCACATCTTGCCGGTCCTTCCCATCCCGCTCTGCACTTCGTCGAAGATCAGCAGGATGCCGTGACGATCGGCCAGGCGCCGCAGCTCCTGGTGAAAAACCTGGGGCGGAACCAGATAACCGCCCTCGCCTTGAATAGGCTCCACTACGATCGCGGCCACTTCTTCGGCTGGGACGATGGTTCGGAACAACTCGTCCTCAATGAAGCGGACGCAGCTCACCGCGTAGTCGTCCGCGCTCACGCCATCAGGCCGGCGATAAGGATCCGGAAAGTGCGCGTGGTACACGCCCGGAACCAGCGGCCCAAAGCCTTTACGCTGGACGACCTTGCTTCCGGTGAGCGAAAGCGCGCCCATGGTCCGGCCGTGAAACGATCCCGCGAAGGCGATGAATTTGTCGCGTCCGGTGTGATAGCGAGCCAGCTTCATCGCAGCCTCCGTGGCTTCGGCGCCGGAATTGCCGAAGTACACTCGATGCGGCCCGCCGCCCGGCGCGATGGCAGCCAGCTTCTCGGCCAGCTGGACCATGTTCTCGTAGTAAAAATCGGTCCCCGACATGTGGATCAGGCGCTTGGATTGCTCTTCGATGGCCTTGACCACTTTGGGGTGACAATGGCCAGTGGAAGCCACCGCGATCCCGGCGTTGAAGTCGAGAAATCGATTCCCATCGACATCTTCGATCATGGCGCCTTCCCCGCGCGCAGCCACCAGCGGGTAACAGCGGGTGTAGGACGGCGACAGCACCTCACTATCGCGGCGGATCAACTCCGCGGCGCGTGGGCCTGGCAGAGGCATCAAAATGTGCGGGAGGTCCAGACGGACGAATTCCTGGATAGGCATGCAGTTCTCCTTCTCTCAAAATCACTTAGTGGGTGGAAATGGGCGGCAGGGAAGGAAAAACTAGTCGGAACCGAACAAGCTGGGGCGGGATGTTGCCGGTCGGGACATGACGATTCCATTATATCAATTTAATTTCCAAAACGGACAAAAAATTCCCTGCCGGCGTCCAACGGGAGGAGGGGATTTCGTGAAGAAGACTTTGATTGCGTTGATGATCGGCGGTTTGGCCGCCTTTGCCGCCTACGGCCAGGACACCGCCAAGGAAGATCTCAAGAAGTCCGGCCAGGACGTGAAGGAAGCCGGCAAGGACACCGGACATGCCGCGAAAAGCGCGGCCAAAGGTGTGAAAAAAGGCACCAAGAAGGCCGTACATAAGACTGCCAAGGAAACCAAGAAGGGCGCCGACAAGGTGGAGGACAAAACCAAGGAATAGTCGCGGCGGCAGGCGGGCGGCGCGCGCTACAATTGAAGCTTCCCGCCCATGCTAAAGGCACTTCCGGACATCCTGGCCACAATTGTCGAGCAGAAGAAGCTCGATCTTGCGGTTCGGGATGTTGATATAGAAGAGAGGGCGGAGCGCTCGATCTCTCAGCGCCGCGATTTTCTGGCTGCTCTGAGTGGCCCGGCGACGGCCGTGATCGCGGAGATCAAGAAAGCATCCCCCAGCAAAGGCACCTTCACATCTGAATTCAATCCGGCTACCATCGCATGCCTCTACCAGCAGGGCGGCGCGGCAGCGCTTTCGGTCCTTACGGACGAAAAACATTTTCAGGGTAGTTTGTCGGACCTTGAATCGGCGCGAGCCGCGGTGCGGGTGCCGGTCTTAAGGAAAGACTTCACCATCGATGCGTATCATGTTCATCAGGCAGCAGCTTATGGCGCCGATGCGATCCTGTTAATCGCTGCCATCCTCTCCGAACGCGAAATGCGCGACTTCCGGGAATTGGCCGAACATTACGGCATGGCAGCGTTGGTGGAAGTGCACAGCGCGGAGGAGTTGGAGCCGGCTCTCGCGTCGGGAGCGCGCGTCATCGGTGTCAATAACCGGAACCTTCACACGTTTGAGGTCTCGCTCGATACTTCGATGCGCCTGGCCGAAAAAATCCCCTCCGGCGTCCTACGGGTCTCGGAAAGTGGGATTCATTCCTCCGCTGACGTTCGACAACTTCGCTCGGCTGGTTATCAGGCGTTCCTGGTGGGCGAACATCTCATGAAGTCCGGCGACCCGGTGGGCGCGTTGCGAGCGCTATTGGCATGATGGTGAAAATCTGCGGGATCACCAATCGGGAAGATGCGCTCGCTGCGGTGGAAGCGGGAGCTTCCGCCATTGGATTCAATTTTTACCGCGAAAGCCCTCGATATATTTCCCATACCGGCGCCGCGATGATCGCGAAGAAGCTCCCGGCCAGTGTCTGGAAGGTGGGAGTCTTCGTGAATGAATCGCCTTCGATGATAGCGAAGATCGTATTGGACGTCGGCCTGGACGTCGCCCAGCTGCATGGAACGTCGGACATCAGTGGCATGCGAGTATGGCGCGCGGTGCCATCCGATGTCGAACTCAAGGAACCGCTCCCGGATGTGGAAGCCTTTCTAATCGACACACCGTCGCATCAAATGTTGGGTGGAACCGGTAAGACCTGGAACTGGTCACAAGCGCCACGTCATACGAACAAGATCATCATCGCCGGTGGGTTGGATGCCGAGAACGTGCGACTGGCGATTGAACAAGCCCGGCCCTGGGGCGTGGACGCCTGCTCCCGCATCGAAAAATCTCCCGGCCTGAAAGACCACGAAAAAATGCGCAAATTTGTGAAAGCGGCCCTCCAGTCATGACGGCGCCTCAACCAGATTCCGGCGGCCACTTCGGACCCTACGGCGGCCGCTACGTTCCGGAAGTCTTGATGGCGCCGCTCGAACAGCTGGAGCAAGCGTATCTGGAAGCGCGGGTCGATCCCGCGTTTCAGGCCGAGCTCAAGGATCTGCTCGCCAATTACGCCGGCCGCCCCACGCCGCTCTACCTCGCCAAGCGGCTCAGCGAAATATACGGCGGAGCGCGGATTTACATCAAGCGCGAGGACCTGCTGCACACCGGCGCGCACAAGATTAACAATTGCCTGGGGCAAGCTCTGCTGGCACGGCGGATGGGCAAGCAGCGGATCATCGCCGAAACCGGGGCTGGCCAGCATGGCGTGGCGACTGCTACGGTATGCGCTCTCTTTGGACTGGAATGCATCGTCTACATGGGCGAAGAAGACATGCGGCGGCAGCGCCTGAACGTCTTCCGCATGCGTCTGCTGGGCGCCAAGGTAGTCGGCGTTTCGAGCGGCAGCCGGACGCTGAAAGACGCCATCAGCGAGGCCATGCGCGACTGGGTGACCAACGTTCATTCCACCCATTACCTGCTCGGATCGGCGCTTGGCGCTCATCCCTACCCGATGATGGTGCGGGATTTTCACCGCGTCATCGGCGACGAGACGCGACGCCAGATTCTGGAGCGCGAGCGGCGCTTGCCCGATTCGATATTCGCCTGTGTCGGCGGTGGCAGCAACGCCATCGGGATGTTTCACCCGTTTATCGGTGACCAGGGGGTGCGATTGATCGGAGTGGAGGCGGGCGGCACAGGCGCGGAGTTGGGTGCTCATGCCGCGCGGTTCTCCGGTGGCTCGCCCGGCGTGCTACACGGCGCGCATAGCTACCTGTTGCAGGATGCCGACGGCCAGGTGGCATTGACGCACTCGGTTTCGGCTGGCCTGGATTACGCGCTGGTGGGTCCCGAACATGCCATGCTCCACGATCAAAAGCGTGCTGAATATTGTTCCGTCACCGATCGGGAAGCGCTGGACGCCGCGCGTACGCTGGCGCGCACCGAAGGCATCATCCCCGCGCTCGAATCCGCCCACGCCGTGGCGGAAGCTTTGCGACGCGCGCCAGCCGCTAAAGGCGAAATGTTCGTCATCAATCTCTCGGGACGAGGCGACAAAGACACCGATATCTATCGCGAAAATTTGAAGGAGCTCGATCCTGACCAGAATCGGCCGGCTCTTTGATCGGTTGCGGGCAGAACAACGGCCCGCGCTCATCGCCTATATCGTGGCCGGCGATCCATCGCCCGCGGCAACGCCCGAGCTAATCGCCGCTCTGGAACGCGGCGGCGCGGACCTCATCGAGCTGGGAGTTCCCTTCTCCGACCCGATCGCCGACGGTCCGGTGATCCAGCGCGGCAGCGAGCGCGCGTTGCAGGCCGGAACCAGGCTCTCGACAGTCCTCGACATCGCGTCCCAGGTCCGCAAGAAATCCGAGATTCCCCTGCTGCTGTTCACCTACCTGAACCCCATTTTGCGCTACGGACTGGAACCGCTGGCGCGCGCCGCGGTGACCAGCGGCATCGATGGCTGCCTGCTAACGGACTTGAGCGTGGAAGAGGCCGAGCCGTACATCCACGTGATGCGCAAAGCCGGTCTCGATACCATATTCCTGGCCGCGCCTACCAGCAGCCGGCGGCGGCTGGAACTGGTGGCGAAATATTCCACCGGCTTCGTCTACCTGGTTTCGCGAACCGGCGTCACGGGTGAACAAACCAGCGTTTCGGGTAACGTGGCGCCGCTGGTGGCCGCCATGCGCGCGGTGACCAACCTTCCGCTCGCGGTTGGATTTGGCATCTCGACCGCGGACCAGGTGCGATCGGTCGGCGCGATTGCCGATGGCGTAGTAGTAGGCAGCGCTTTTGAACGGGTAATCGAAGAGAACGCTTCGAGCGGCCAGCTTCTCGCGAATGTGGAAGCTCTGGCTAGGACGCTCGCCAGTGGTTTACTATCTAAGAACAAATGAGCATGCAGAAGCTCGCCGATTGCAGGCGGCAGATCGACGCGGTGGACGTGAAGATTGTCGAGCTGCTCAACCAGCGAACCGAAATCGTGCACGAAATCGGCCGCATCAAACACCAGTTTGCTTTGCCGATCTACGAACCGAAGCGGGAAGACCAGGTCTTTGAAAACGTCACCAGTCACAATCCCGGACCTATGACCGCCGATGCGCTAAAGCGCATCTTCGAGCGCATCATCGATGAGATGCGGACCATCCAGCAAAAGAAGATGGGCTGAGGGCGGTATAATAAGGGCGTCGATGAGCAACATTCAGTTCTATCTCACGATCGGCATCCCGACACTCGCCATATTGCTCGGAATGTTTATGAATACTGTACAATTCAACGCTGTCAACGCTCGACTCAGCAGTATGGACTCGCGATTCAGCGCTTCCGAAACCCGCATCAGTAACCTGGAAACGCGTTTCGATGGGCGGTTTAACAACATGGAAGTGAAGTTCGACACCCTGATTGGCAAGATCGTCGAACTGGACAACCGCGTCACCCGCATCGAAGCGAAGCTCGATATCCGATAGTTTCTTCCTGCCCGCCGCCTTGCATGGTAAAACTGTGTCTATGATGCGTCTGGAGGGAATGTAGATGGTGAACTGTCCAAACTGCGACGCCGTGATTGACGTGGACGAAGACGATCTCGATGAGGGCGACACACTGACGTGCGATGAGTGCGGCGCCGACCTGAGCGTGACTGGATTGGATCCCTTGGAAGTGGAAACCGAGGAAGACGAGGACGAAGACGAGGAGGAAGAGGAAGACATCGACTACGACGAGGAAGACGATGAGGATGAAGAAGAAGAGGAAGCCGAGGAAGAGGATTGGCACTAGCCTTTCGCTGGTTGGAGCGCTGGTTCTCCTCGCGCTCCTCCCATTGGCGGCCGCGCCCAAGAAGAACCCGGCGCTTGAGACCTACGCGCTGCTCAGCGGTAGCGTCTTCAACGACAGCGGCCTCGCGCTTCCTGACGCCGATGTGACTATCGCGCTCGAGGCTCAGACCAAGACAAAGCCGATGGAGGCCGTGTCTGACGCCCGCGGCGAATTCGTGGTCCGCGTCCCTCCCGGCCCCGCGAATTACATTGTGGCGGTGCACGCTAAGGGCTTCCAGCGCCAGCGCAAGAGCGTCGCCATCAACGACCAGGAGCGTGTGGAGGTAACCTTCCAGTTGGAGCGGGAGTCGAAATAGGTGCTGAAGGCGTCGATCGCGATCGTTTTGTTGTGCACCGCTCTACACGCCCAACAAAAGAACGAGGACAATACTACACGCACCGTGGAAGGGATGGTCACCAACGCGGCCAAGCAGCCGGTGGCCAAAGCCGTGGTGCAATTGAAGAACACCAAAACGTTGCAGATCCGTTCGTTCATCACCCAGGAGGATGGCAGCTATCACTTCGCCGGACTCGGAACGGATGTGGAGTACCAGCTCAAAGCCGACCATGATGGCGCGACCACGTCCTGGAAAACTCTGAGCGTGTTTAATAGTAAGAAGACCGCGGTGATCAATCTCAAGCTGAACAAGTGAGGAGCGTTCATGACGAAAGTTTTCGCGATTTCGCTGGCGCTAATGGCAGGCGCGCTGTGCGCTCAGGAATTCAAGCTCGGCTCGCATGTCCCAGACTTCCAGGTTCGCGATCTGGATGGCAAGCCGATCGCCTTTTCGGCGCTCAAAGGCCCCATCACGGTGGTGACTTTCATTGCCACTCAGTGCCCGGTGTCGAATTCCTACAACCAGCGCATGACCGATCTTTACAAGGACTACACTGCGAAGAATGTGAAGTTCATTTTCGTGAATGCCAACCGCTCCGAGCCGGCGAGCGAAGTCCGCGAACACGCCAGGCGCGTGGGCTTCCCCTTCGCCGTCTACAAGGATCCCGACAACGTCCTGGCCGACCGTTTCGACGCGCAGGTCACACCTGAGAGCTATGTGATCGATAGCGCCGGTGTCCTCCGCTATCACGGCGCCATCGACGATAACATGAACGAATCGCGGGTGCATACCCGAACGCTGCGGGCGGCCTTGGATGCTCTTTTGGACGGAAAACCAGTACTATCCACCCAAACGAAAGCTTTCGGCTGCACTATCAAACGCGTTCGCCGAGCGTCTTAAAATGAGGATGATGACGATGCAACGCACACTTGCCTTTTTGTTTTGCCTCCCACTGGTGGCCTCCGCCCCGCTGGTGCCGCTGGTGCCCATCAATGAAGCCGGCTTCCAGAAGCTGGTGGAGGCGCACAAGGGCAAAGTGGTCTTGTATGACTTCTGGGCCACCTGGTGCGCTCCCTGCCGCGCCGAGCTTCCCCGATTGGCGCTGCTCGAAGACAAGCTGCGCTCCCAAGGCTTACAAGTGGTGACCATTTCCGCCGACGACCAGGATCACAAAGCTGCGGCTGAGAAGTTTATCCAGATGTTCCGTGTCGACGGCCCGGCTTACTTGAAGCAGGCTGACAACGACGATCATTTCATCAATGCGATCGATCCGAAATGGAGCGGCGCTTTGCCCGCTTTGTTCCTCTATGACAAAGCAGGCCACAAGGTGCGCTCGTTCGTCGGCGAGACCGACATGGCTGAGATCGAGCGCGCCGTCCACAAGCTCCTATAAGTGCGAAAAATTGGACGAACCGTAGGATAAAGTGGCGGCGGAGGGTTGGTGCTTGACAACAAATACACTGCGTGATAGCGTTCCCATTGGTATATCAGTTAAATAGTAGACTTCGCAAAGCGGAGTGACTTGCCACTATAATCAATGGGAGAGGTGTAACGATGAGAGCTAAGTTCTATATCTTCGTGGCCGGCCTTGGTTTGCTCGCCACTGGCGCGCCGATGATGGCGCATCATTCTTTCACGGCCGAATACGACGCCGCCAAACCGGTGGCCCTGACAGGCACTGTGACCAAGGTGGAATGGATGAATCCGCACGCTCGTTTCTATATCGATGTGAAGGACGATTCCGGCACCGTCACCAACTGGGAACTCGAACTGGGCAGCCCGAATGCGCTGATGCGCCTGGGTTGGACGCGCAATTCGCTAAAGCCTGGCGAGGTGGTCTCGGTGGAAGGCTCCCTGGCCAAGGACGGTTCCAAGCTCGCCAACGCGCGCAAAGTCACGCTGGCGGACGGTCGCAAAGTATTCGCCGGGTCTGCCGCGGACAGCGAGGATAAAAAATAGCTGGTCGGAGGTTTAGCATGCGATCCACATTAGCCGTCTTAGTCGCCGGCGCCGGGCTCTTTATGGCAGCGTCTTTCCCGCTCGCGGCACATCATTCCTTCGCGGCGGAATTCGACTCCACGAAAGCCGTCACGCTGCAGGGTACGGTTACGAAACTGGACTGGATGAATCCGCACATCTGGATTTATCTAGACACCAAGGACGACAGCGGCACGGTGGCCCATTGGCAATGTGAGGGCGGGCCGCCCAATACTCTGACTCGTCAGGGCTGGACCAGGGATGCGCTGAAGATCGGCGACCAGGCTACCATCGAGGGCTTTCGCTCCAAAGATGGCACCAACACCTGCAATGCCCGTTCGGTGAAACTGCCCAGCGGCAAGAGCGTGTTTGCGGGATCGGCCGACGATGGGGCGCCCAAGCGTCCCGCTCAGTAATCGCCAGCAGAGTGGTCGACATGCGTATCATTGCAATCGTTGCTCTCGCCCTCGCGGTTCCCGCGCTGGTATTTGCCCAGTCGTCCGGTGCAGCCGCGGAACTCGGCGCTAAGGCCGCCGGTCCGGTGCCGCATACCCCGGATGGCAAACCGGATCTCAGCGGTCTGTGGCAGCGGCCCTACGTCCCCGACATGACCAAGACCAATAACAAGGATCAATGGGGCACGGCGGATCTTCCGTTCACCGACGCCGGATTGAAAGCCTGGAAGAGTTACGACGCCGCCAATGGAGACTACACTGGAAGCTGCCTGCCTTTCGGTCTGATGCGGTCCATGAACTCGCCCGATCCGATCCAGATCATGCAAAGCCCCACGTACGTCGCGCTGCTTTACGAGCAGAACACCTGGTTTCATGTAATTCCGATCGACAAGAAGCATCACGAGGGCGCGACTCCTACCTGGTTCGGCGATTCAATCGGGCATTGGGACGGCGACACGTTCGTGGTGGATACGGTCAACTTCAACGGCCGCACGCGCCTGGATACCATCGGTCATCCGCACAGCGACGCTCTGCACGTGATGGAGCGCTTTACGCGCACTGATGCGAAGCACATCGCTTATGAAGTGACCATCGATGATCCCAAGACTTTCACCAAGACGTGGACCAACAAGCGAATCTTCACGCTGCGGCCCGATTGGGAAATCATGGAATACTCGTGCGAAGAAAATAACAAGGATTTTTACGAAGGCCACATCAAGGCGCCTCCGCCGCCGCACTAAGAAATTAGTACGTTCACGCCTCGGAGACTACAAAACTTACCGGCACATTTTCCTCAGTATTCCTAGTGTTTTCTAAGGTATGGGCCTTAGTCTCGGTAGGCCCTCGCCAGCACTGCCCGCAGATCTCAAGCAGGTGTTGGGGAGAAAACCACTCCGGGCGCCAAAGCGAACTGGCGTCTAAAGCGACCACGGCAAACCAGCCTAGAGCCGCATCGTACAAAGTGTCCTTGATCTCGCCGAACAGGTCGCGATCCTTAATGGCCAATGAGATAGGGGCACCCACCTTGGGCTTTTCGTCCAGCAACACCACGGCGCGTGTGGTCGAGATCTCTTCCAGGTTCGCTGTCGCTTGTCGGATCTCGCCCGGCTGCTCTTCGTAGGTCACTGTTACAAGTTCAGAGCATAGATACTGACAGGAATGGTCCATATTCCGGGAGTAGTGCAAACACCTTGCCAGTTCTAGTGCGCCGCTACTTCCGCCACGTGCTCTACGGCGGCCACCGCTTCCCTGCCCAGTATCCGTCGATGCAATCGCCCGACGATGTAAATGCAAACTGCAAACACGGCCGGACACACTGCGAGCACTGCAAAGATGTCGCGTACGGGAAGGCTGGTGGATAAGACGATGCCACCGAGAATGGGTCCGGCCACCGAGCCGATCTTGGCAATCGAAGTGGCCCAGCCCGCCCCGTTGGCGCGATAGGCGCTGGGATAAAAGATCCCGCAGATACTGTGCATTCCAAAATGGCCGCCGATCAGAAACCCGCCCGTGATCGCGCTCAGCACCAGAAATTGGAGGTGTCCCATGCCGACGAAGCTCGCCACCAGCAGCAAAATTGTGGTCATGACCGGCATCACCGTAATTGCAATCGCGCCACGCTTGTCGGTGAAACGCATCAACAGTAATCCGCCCACCGCGCCCATCGCCGAATACAGCGATGCCGCCGTGGCTGCTTCCTTGCGGCTGTATTTGAGCGCCTCAAAAACCACGGGCGTCCAGTTGACGATGAAGAACACGGCCAGCGAACTGGCGATGTATCCGATCCAAACCAGTGGCGTGATCAAGCGCAGCTCGCCGCGGAACAAGAGCGACGGTTTGAAGTCCTTGTGCTGCCGGCTTTCGTCGCTGACGACGAAGGTGGCGCCGGAGGGAATCAACCGGCCGGGCGCAATGCGCCGGATAATTGCGCCAATGCGGTGCGCGCCAATCCCCTTGCTGGCCAGGAAGCGGATGGATTCGGGCAGAATGACAAACAACACGCCGGCGCAAAATAGCGAGAAAGCGCCGCCGAAGACGAACACCGATTTCCAGCCGAACTTCGGAATCAGCCAGATGGCAATGGGACCGCCCAGCGCGGTGCCGAGCGAGTAGCCCATCATGATGACCGTCACAATGGTGGCGCGATAGCGCTTGGGCGCATATTCGATATTCAGCGCCCAAGCCAGCGGCAGCATTCCACCGAGCGGCAGTCCGTCGATGAAGCGCAGCGCAAGCAGCGACCAATAACTGTTCGCCAGCGCGAAGCACATGGTGAGGATTCCGAACAGCGCGGTCGAGAAAATCACCACCGGCCGGCGGCCGATGCGATCGCCCAGGTAGCCCAGCGCAAAGCCGCCGACCATGGTCCCGAACAATCCCATGCTGAAGATGTTGCCGAGTTGGATTTTGCTCAGGTGATACTGTGCGCCGAAGTAAGGCGCGGCGAAGCTGATGAGGTTGCTATCCAGGCCGTCGAAGAAAGTGATAATCCACGAGATCAGCACCAGGCTGATGAGGAACCGGCCCAGCTTTTGCTGCTCGATGATCTGGGATACGTCGACCGTGTTCAACCGTACTACGATATCAAAAGGGACTCATGCGCAGGCTTGTTGAAATCATTATTCTGGCTGGAATATTCTGGGGTGCGTTCTTCTTCAGCGCCGCCTCCGGCGTGGCTCGGCCCGATTATTCCAGAAGAACGCAGAAGGAGTGCAATTTCTGCCATCCGCGCGACTCATGGAACTTGACCGACGCCGGCAAGTATTATCGCGATCATCATTACTCGCTGCAGGGCTACACACCGCCGAAGCCCGAGAGCAAGTCAGAGAAGAAGTAGCGATAGCCGCCCGATGAAGATCCTGGTCCTGAATGGCGGCTCCAGCAGTTTCAAATGCTGGTTTCAGGATGTCCCGGATGGACAGATGCCTTCGGAGGGATCAGCTCCGCGCTGGAGCGCGCGTGCGGACTGGAGCCGCAAGCGAGGAATCGCCGAGGTCAAATTCACTCGATCGGATGGCGCTTCGGTGACTCGATCCATAACGGCCGACTCGCCATCCGGATTTCTCGAGCCGGTGCTCGAAGGCCTGTGGAAGGGCGAAGCAAAGGCCATCGATGTTCCATCCGAGATCGACGTGGTGGGGCATCGTATCGTGCATGGCGGACCCATGTATCGCGAAAGTGTCTTGGTCACTGGGGAGGTTCGCGCGGCCATCGCCGATCAGGCCGAATTCGCTCCGGAGCACAACCGGCTGCAGCTGGCGGCCATTGAGTGCGTGGATCGGACGGTCGGAACGGGGGTGCCTCAGGTGGCGGTGTTTGACACCGGATTTCATGCCACGCTCGGCCCCGCCGCTTATGTCTATGCGGGGCCCTACGCGTGGCTGGAGCAAGGAATCCGGCGCTACGGATTCCATGGCATCAGCGTTCAATACTCCACGCGACGCGCCGCGGAGCTGTTGCGGGTTCCCGCCAATCGATCGCGGCTGATCGTCTGCCATCTTGGAAACGGCGCGTCCGTCACGGCAGTTCGAAACGGGAAGAGCGTCGACACCAGCATGGGATTTACGCCGCTGGAAGGCATCATGATGGGCACGCGCTCGGGCTCCATCGATCCCAGCATCCTGGTCTATTTGATCCGGCATCAAGGTTGTACCGCCGATCAAATCGACGAGATGCTGAACCGCAAATCCGGCCTGCTTGGTGTTTCCGGCCTGTCGGGCGATATGCGTGAAATGCTTGCAGCGATCGAGAAGGGCAACGAACGGGCGCGCCTGGCGTATGACATCTACGCGCATCGCCTGACGCGGGAGGTCGGCGCGATGCTCGCGGTGCTGGACGGCGTGGACGCAATCGTCTTCACCGGCGGCATAGGAGAAAATTGCGCGCCCCTGCGACAGGTGGTCTCGGAGCAGCTGGCGTTTCTGGGTCTGAAATTGGATGCAGCCAAAAACGCCAAGCCGGCTCTGGATCAAAACATCGCGGCGGCGGGCTCCACGGTGCAGGTTCTCGTCATTCGTGCCGACGAAGACTGGGAAATTGCTCGGGAATGTCAGCGCCACCGTTCAACACTGCTGTCTCGTGCGTAATGGGGGAGCGGCTCTTTGGCAGCCGCAGCCAAAAAAGCGCGCCACCCTGGCGGGAGGTAGAAGCATTCTCGGGGCCGCGGGCGCTGGGGCCGGGGGCGTCGTCCGCCCAGATGTCGCCGCCGTGATCGAGCAGCGTTTGGCGCGAAAGAGCCAGACCAAGGCCGAGCCCGTTTTTCTTGCCGGCGGTAACAAACGGCTGGAACAATCGGCCCTGCAAGGACGCACTGATACCCGGCCCGGTATCCTCCACGCGAACCATAATGTTGTCGCCATCATTTTCCGCGCGAATAGAGATGCTGCCTCCCGAACGCATGGCTTCGATGGCGTTCTCAAACAGGTTCGCGAAAACGCGCTCCATGCGCGCGCGCTCCATGGGGCATTCCAGGGCATCGACGATATTCAACTCCAGGGCCACCCCATGCGATTCGGCGGACGGCGCCACCGTATTCCAAGCCGCAGAAATCACTTCGCGCAAACTGCACAGCTCGCTGCCGCTGGATGTGCCGCGCACCACGTCCAGCAATTCCTGGAGCATGTCCTGAATCCCGCGCGATGCCCGGTAAATGTTTCGGGCCAAGCGGCGCGTCATCTCCGGGGCCAGATCGCTGTCGATCATCATCTCGGCGCCGGCGTAGATGGCCGCCAGAGGGTTGCGGAGATCGTGCACGATGGAGGTGGAAAGCTGCCCGATGGTCGAAATGCGCTCCCTCCGGATCAGCTCCTGGCGCGCCTGGCGGATGGATTCGCACATGCTCTGGAAGGTGCGCGCCAGCCTTCCCAATTCATCCTGGGTCTGAACGTCGATCTGGTAATCGTAATTCTGTTTCCCGATTTCGGCCGCCGCCCGGTCGAGTTCCGCCACCGGCTGCATGATCTTGCGCGCCACCAGATAAGTGATGATCAACGCGGCGACCAGGGCCAGCAGCCACAGGGCGATAATTTCGCGGCGCAACGCCGCCAGCCGCTGCCGAGCGCCAGCCAGCGATCGCAAAATGAACAGCTGTCCCACCTGGGCTCCGCTAATATCACGCAGGGCAGTGGGAACGGCCAGATAGTCGGGGATGTCGGTCGAATCCATCAGTAAGCGAGGCGCGATTGCGGCAGTGATGGCCGGCGAGAGGGTGGAAGTTACCACCCGATTCCGCGATACGAACACGTACTCGCTGCCGCCGGTGGAATTTTTCAGCGTCTGGGCGACGCCCGCGTCGACACGGTAGCCGGCGAGAAGTGCGTTCAACAGAGCCGGACCCGCGGGCGACTGGACGTAGATCGGAGTCACCACGACCTGGAACAATTCATCGTCCTTTTGTACGAAGCCCGAAGCCTGCGCGGGAAACTGGGCACGCGCGGCGCGGACCATCGGGAGGTCGTCGCTAAGGGCGATCGAAACAGCCGGCCCAAGGCTCGCCACCACGCGGCCCTGCCCGTCCGCGACCAGGAAAAATGCATCTTCTTTCGAGACTTTGGACCACAGCTCCCCGGCCGTGTCGCGGATGGTTGCGGCATCGCCAGTTCCGAAAGCGGCACGCACGTCCGACATCGTGCTCAGGATTTCGCTGATCGCTCCCAGCCGGTTCGCTCGCTCTTTCCACAAGGATTCATAGGCCTGGAAACTTGCCTTGGCTTCCTGTTCCACGCTGGCATAGCTGTCGCGCACGACGTCGCGCTGTATCAGCCAGCCGGCGACAGCAAACGAAAGTGTCATCACTAACGAGATGGGAATCAGAATTTTCCACAACAATGACAGCCGGGAGAATCTCACGGTTTAGCACCCACGTAAACACCGGAGTCAGTCACCGGCGGATAGTCTTTCCCAAACTTGTTTTTGTGCGGCAATTCGAGATAGCCGCTTTCCGAAATCTGAATGGGCGCCAGTTCGAGCGGGCTGTCCCCCACTTCGATGCTACGCGCCTGCGCGGCCAAAGTTTGCTCCGAGGCGCGCTCGTGAAACACCTGCATGTGATACGATCCGGCAGGTACGTGGGGGATCTCGAAGCCGCCATTGTTGGCCGAAGTGGCGAAATACGGCGATTTCAACACCACGATCACCGCGCTCATGCTGGGATGAATATTGCAAAATACCCGCACCACACCTGCGCGGCGGAAAGCCTGAGATTTCGTTGTTCCGGGGGGATACAAGACGAGATCGAAGATTTGCCCATTATAGTTGGAAAATGCGTTGTGAAAGATTGGGTCGTAGTTGGGAAAATCCACCACGGTCCCGACGGTGATGGCGAGTACATGGGGAGTGAAGGTCTTGTTCTTCTGCACCATTTGCGCTCGCCCCGCGCTGACCGGAATGGCAGGCGCACCTGCATCAGGCTCCAGCCACACGACAACGCCCGAGTAATCGGTGTGCTTGCGCACGTTCGGATCATGCGACGACACCAGCTCCACACGGCCGCTGACCGTGGCCGCGGCCGCCGCAGTGGCTAATAGCGCCCATGTCACGGCTCTAAAACAAATATGCAACTGCCAAATCATAATGATCGTTTAAACGATTTCCGAGACCCAGATAGGTGGTCCGCACCTGGCCGCCCTCCAGACTCACAATCACATTGGGCGCGATGCGGTACATCAGATTGCTAAAATAGCCTCGATTTTTCCCGATATAGTCATACGCCAGATCCGAATTCCGATCGCTTTGCTGCCCTCCATAGAGATCCCAGGCCAGCCGGGCCGTAATAGGCACGCGGATCTGCGCCCAACCGCCGGTGCTGTGGACGGCGTGGACTTCACCATAGCGCTCCACGATGAAGCCTTGTGGAAGGCTGCCTAAGGTGGCGACGTTCTGGCCTTGAAAAAACATTCCCGAAAATTCCAGTTTCGAGATCGGCCGCAGGAACCAGTCCAGCGAATAAATCTGGGAAGGAACCAGGGTTTCGATGATACGGTTTTGATTGAAGTGATATCCGCCGGCAAGCTCGATGCGGCCGGTGTCGCTCCAACGATGCCACCACTCCAAGCGCGCTTCGGCGCCCGGCCTGGAGTATTCCTGGGGCGGCGAAGTCCCGGTATAGACGGTCGGATAAGTGGAACTGGCAGGATAGTCCAAGGAGCTGGTGACAATAACGGCGGCCTGCGCTCGCAGCCCGCTGTTTTCGCCTAAGGAGAAGCGCTGCTCGAGGCGTGCCTGAGGCTGCCACAACCACAGGTTTCCCGCGTCGGTGAGCGGCGAATAACCGACCTGGGCCAGCGAATCGGGATCGCGCGGCGAAATGAGCGGCTTGTCCTGTCCGAATATCACACTGGTATTCTTCCAATCGATATTGATCGCGGCGGTGCGCAGGCGGACTAAATGGTCCAGCGAGGAAGTGCTACCGCCGAAGAAATCCAGGTAGATGGATCCACTGATCTTTGCATTCAAGAAAGTTTGCGGACCGTTGAACAAAAGGCCCAGCGTGCTTTGCCGGAGAGTGCCGTCACCGGTCGCTTCTCCCGGAGCTGGGGATGCTACCGGAGGATTTTCCATGTTTCCGTTGAAGCGGCCATTCACGGAAGCGTTGAACAACGCCATACCGGTGATCCGGATTGGAAATTTCTGGGAGGCTTCCACTTTGGTTTGCGCTAACTCGTCGATTCGATTCTCGTCGACCGCCCGATGCTCGTCGGCGGTTTGCGATGCCGGCGCGGTCTGGAGCCCGGACACTTCCTGCCGCAACGCCCGCACTTCTTCGAGTAACGCCTGATTATCTTTTTCCAATTGGTCGAGCCGGTCAAGAATCGCTTGTACCTGCGGCGGACTTTGACCAAAGGCGTCCACGCTCATGGCTAGAATTACCAGACACTTAATCGATATGTATTTCATTTCCGAGAAGCTGCTCCAGTTTCTCCCGCACCAAAGCGGGCGAATAGGGTTTCGCAAAGACCGCGTTGACGCCGCGCTGGCGCAAGCGATCGGAAACATGGGGGTCGGTGGAGCCGGTGATCACGACGATAGGGATCCGCGGGTGCAAGTGATTGGTCCGCACCCGGTCGATCAACTCGAAGCCGTCCATTCCGGGCATGTGCAAGTCGGTAACCAGCGCGCGAATATTTTCGTGCCGGCTTTCAAGCAACTCCCAGGCTCGCTCGGCGCTGTCCACCGTCAATATTTTCAGACCGCGGATGGAGCTGAATATAATTTCCAGCGTGGATGCACACGTCTCGGCATCCTCCACGATCAGCACCGCTCCCGGCTGCCTTGCGTTGGTCACGGCAGGAACCGGTATCCTACGCCGTGTACAGTCAGGAAATGGCGCGGCGAGTTCGCGTCAGCTTCCAACTTTTGACGAAGCCGTACCACGTGCGCGTCTACCGTGCGGGTATTGGGAAAAGATTCGTAGCCCCAGACCGAATTGAGAATCATGTCGCGGGTTAACGGCCGGTCAGGATTTTGCAGAAAATAGGTGAGCAGATTGTATTCCGCCGGCGTCATTTTCAGCGGGTCGCCGCGCTTGGTGACAACGCGCCGCTCGAAGTCCACTGCGATGGCACCGAACTGCGCCACCTTGCGCGCATCCGGCGAGGTTCGCCGCAGTACAGCCCGTATCCGAGCGAGAAGTTCCCGCGCGCCGAACGGCTTCACTATGTAGTCGTCGGCGCCGATCTCAAGGAGCAGTACTTTGTCCACCTCCTCGCCGATGGCGCTCAAGACGATCATGGGCGTCTTCAGATTCGCGGCTCGAATTTGCTTGCAAATCTCGGTGCCGTTCATTCCCGGCAGGCGCAGATCCACCAGCATCAAATCCGGCTTCACGGAAAGGGCGCGCTCAAAGCCGGTTTTTCCGTCTGCGATCAGAATGGGGGAGAAGCCTTCCTGCTCGAGCATGATGCCGATGGTGTCGCGCAGGCTTTCATCGTCGTCGATGACAAGAATGGTCGTCATGAATACGGGGCTCTCTTAAATGCTATCGCGACATACGGCCTGGAGCTGCATACAATCGCGTGCAAATTCCCGTTTTTACTAAACGTTTACATGTTGGCAACGACTGGCAGCGGGCGCTCGGAGAAGATGGGATCGAAGAACAGGAGCCAGTGTGGACGTCTTAGGAGAAACGTTGCGCCTGCGTACTATCGGGCCATTTACTCTAAGAGAAAACCTTTATGCCGGCGGAACAGTGCTCTGCAAGCACTCGCATCCGCAAGCATACATCACGTTCGTTATTGAAGGCGCCTTTCGGGAGCGCTACGCCACACGCTCCATCCTGTGCCGGACTGGAATGATTCGCTACCTGCCGGCGGGAGAGGTGCATGAGAACGAGATTCAGACGCGGTCGCGATGCCTGCATGTCAGCGGCGATCCTGCCACGTTCGAGCAGTTGCGCCAGCAGCCGGCGGTGCCGGCAAAACCGGCGGAGATGAGCGGACTCACCATCACCTGGCTTGCAAATAGGCTGTATGCCGAGTTCTCGCGTCAAGATACCGCGTCGGCAATGGCCATCGAGGGACTGGTGCTCGAGATTCTGGCTGAGATTGCGCGCTCGGACGGAGCCGATATTTCAGTGCGCGCTCCGCATTGGCTGAAACAGGCGACGGAGATCGTCGAGTCGCGGTTTCTGGAGCGGCTGACGCTGACTGACATCGCCACCGAGGTGGGCATACACTATGTCCATTTGTCGCGCCAGTTCCACAAATACAACCGCTGTACGGTGGGCGAGCTGATTCGCCGGCGCAGGGTTCAGTATGCGTCGCATTTGTTGGCGCACTCGCGGACGCCGCTAGCTGAAATCGCATTGACGTGTGGCTTTTCGGATCAGAGCCACTTATCGTTTTTGTTTAAGCGGTATATGGGATTGAGTCCGTCGAAATTCCGGAGTTTGGCGGGGTTGGGGGAGTTTGATGGCGTTCACACGAGTGTGAACGCGGCACGCAGGAGTGCGTGCGCCACATAGCATCATGTAGCATTGGTCCCAATGTGTGGCCTTTGGGCCAGAGCCAGGGGGCCAGCAGGAGTGCGCGTAGCACAAACTACATCCAATGTGTGGCTTTTGGGACAAGAGCCACGCGGCCAGATAGCGTCAGTTTTCTAGTTCGCCTGCGGCTATTTCGTCCACGTAGCACCAGATCCACCGCTCGCCTGGTTCGATAGAGCGGATCAGAGGATGCTTGACGGAGTGAAAATGCTTGGTTGCGTGCTTATTCTTGGAAGAGTCGCAGCAGCCCACATTGCCGCACTCCAGGCACATGCGCAGGTGCACCCACGAATCCCCCATCTTGATGCACTCCTCGCACACATGCTTCGAGGGTTCAGTAACGGTAATTTGATTTAAGTGCGTGCACTTGTTTTCCATTTGTCAGCCTCCGGTCTTTCGAGTGCGGCTCGATCCCATTTGGCCAGGTTTGCCCCGGCTTCGTAGGTGGTCTCTAAGAAGTCCATCAAATCCGATTCCGGCGAACTGGCGCTCCGGATGTCATCGTACATCAGAAGGAACTCGCCGATGGCCTGGTTATAGGACGCCTGCTTCGGAAGAACTCCATAGGTCTTGAATCCTGCCGGCTCGGGCGTGGTGTAGGAATAGAATGCAGGGCCCTTGATGTCGCCTCCGCCGGGCCAGAAACCGGCGCTGCTCACTTCCTGCGAGTAGGATTCCTGCATCATTTTTGGATATTGGGCATCGGACCGGGGCGGAGCGAGGCGCCCTGAGAAGCGCGTCACGGCGAGGTCGAAACTGCCCCAGAAGAAGTGCACCGGGCTACACTTGCCAATGAATCGCGAACGAAAGCTCTGGAGCACTTTGTCCACCGAAATCAGGAGGCGGTGGAAGCGCTCGACGTATTCGCGATCATAGGATTTGTGAGTGCGGTCGCCGGCAAAAGGAATCGGATTCGCGACCTCATCGGGGTGGGCGTGAATCTTCACGTCGATTTTGAGGGCGGCGAGTGTGCCAATGACGTCCGCATAGAAGTCGGCCACGGTGCGGGGAGCCAGATCCAAGTTGCGCACGTCGCCTTGGCTGGTCCGGATCGCAAGTTTGTGAGCGATGAAATCGAATTCCATTTCGAAGACTCCACGGGAATAAGGAATGGCAGAGGTGGTAAGACCGCGCGCGCTGACGTAGAGCGTCGCGTTCCAATAATGATTGATCAGCGGCGTCAGAGTCATGCGGATCTTTCCGACAATCTGCGTCCATATATGCAGCGTGTCGTAAGTGTCCTGCCAGGAAGCGAGGGGGAGTTCCGGCCACAGGTCCAGGTGCGGATTCATTACTTCAATTGTGGCACTGGTAAGTTAGAAAGGCATGCGAACTCAAGTTGGTATTGTCGGAGCGGGGCCGGCCGGGCTGATGCTCTCCCATCTGCTGCACCTGGCTGGCGTGGAGTCGGTAATTCTGGAGTGCCGCAGCCGCCAATACATTGAAGATCGAGTGCGCGCGGGCGTGCTGGAGCAAGGCACGGTGGACCTGATGATTGAAACTGGCGTGGGCGAGCGTTTGCGGCGTGAGGGACTGCTGCACGAGGGCGTCTGGTTCAGCTTCGGTGGGCGGCGCCACCGCATCAATTTGTCCGAGTTGACGGGTGGCAAGGCGATCACCGTATACGCGCAGCAGGAAGTGGTGCGGGATCTGGTGAAGGCACGCCTGGGGGCCGGGGGTCGGATTGTGTTTGACGTGGATGACTTGTCAGTGCATGATCTGGATTCGAAGATCCCTAAGATTCGGTACCAGAAGGATGGGACGGAGCACGAACTTTCCTGCGATTTCATCGCCGGCTGCGATGGATTTCACGGTGTTTGCCGGCCGTCGACGCCGGAAGGGGTAATCGCCGTTTACGAGCGCATTTATCCATTCGCATGGCTGGGCATTCTGGCCGAGGCGGCGCCAACGTCGGAAGAGCTGGTTTACACCTACCATGAGCGCGGATTCGCTCTGTTCAGCATGCGATCGCCGCAGATTACGCGGCTGTACCTGCAATGCGCGCCCGAGGAGGATCTTAGCCAATGGCCGGACGATCGGGTATGGAAGGAGATGAGCGCGCGGATGCAGACCGAGGATGGGTGGGCGCCAGCCATCGGACCTGTGATTCAAAAAGGCGTCACGGGGATGCGGAGCTTCGTGATTGAGCCGATGCAATTTGGCCGGCTGTTTCTGGCGGGCGACGCCGCGCACATCGTGCCGCCCACTGGGGCGAAGGGACTGAATCTGGCGATCTCCGACGTGCTTGTGCTAGCGCGAGCGGTGGAGGCTTTCTACAAATCCGGCCGGCAGGATCTGCTCGATCAATATTCGGCGACGTGCCTGCGGCGTATCTGGAAGGTGCAGCGTTTTTCCTGGTGGATGACGTCAATGCTGCACCTTTTTCCAGGGCACGATGGATTCGATCATCGACGGCAGTTGGCGGAGCTGGATTACGTCACTAGTTCGCGGGCTGGGATGACGAGTTTGGCGGAGAATTATGTTGGGTTGGCGTTGGATTGAGAAAAGCAATATGGCCACAGATAAACTCCGATGAACACTGATAATGGATTCCTAATGTACAATGCGGATAAGGCTGGTTATGTTCAAGTGCGCCATTTTGTTTTGTGTTTCCGTGGCGATGCTTTGCGCCGCCGAGAAGAAGCTCCCCATCGACGAGACTTCCAACGATCTGCTCGACATCTCGGTTTCGGCGCCGCTGGATAAAGAACAGATCAAGCAGGAGCTGGGATCGGATTTGGGCGCCGACATGATCGTCATTCGACTGACGGCGCGTCCGGTGAGCGACAAGCCCGTACAACTTAGCCTGGACGATTTCCTGCTGATCTCGGGTAAGGACGGCCAGCGCTCGGAGCCTTTCGCGCCGGGGCAGCTGGCTGGATCGGATAGCCTGATCGTGACGCAGAATGGAGTGCGGAAAGGCTTAGGGGACCATCGACCCACGCTTGACCTTGGCGGCTTTGGAATCGGGTCGTCTCCAGGCAACACTCCACCGCCGGATCTCAAGGTGGAGGAATCGCGCGCCGCGACAGCCAACCCTTTGCTTGCGGCGCTCAATGCCAAGATCCTGCCGGAGAAGCAAATCACGGAGCCTATCTCCGGGTTATTGGTTTTTCAGATCGTAGGGAAAGTGAAGACGAAGGATCTGGAGTTGCATTACAAAGGACCGGCGGGCCCGATGGCTCTCAGGTTCAGGCCCGAGAAATAAAGGCCCAGCGCGGTTCGACGCCCGTCAACACAAAAGCACTTCAATGTTTCGGGTGGTATATTCTGTATCTGTGTATAACGCAAAAATAACCGCACTCGGCTGCTATACACCGCCGGGACTGCTGACCAATCAGGACCTGGAACAGATGGTGGACACCACCAACGACTGGATCGTCCAGCGGGTAGGCATCCTGCAGCGGCACATCGCGCCGCCGGAGATGGCCACTTCCGATTTGGCGGTAGAGGCAGCCAAAGTGGCTTTGGAGCAGCGCGGGATCGACGGCGCCGAGTTGGATGCAATCCTGGTGTGCACGGTGACGCCCGATATGCTGTTTCCGTCTACCGCATGCCTGGTCCAAGACCGGCTGGGCGCCAAGCGCGCCTGGGGGTTTGATCTGGTGGCCGCCTGCTCGGGTTTCATTTACGGGCTGACGACGGCCGCGCACCTGGTCTCGGCGGGCTCGCATAAGAAAGTGCTGGTTATCGGATCCGATACGATGTCGCGCATCATCGACTACACCGACCGCTCTACCTGCATTCTGTTCGGCGATGGGGCGGGTGCCATGCTCATTGAGCCGGCCGAGGATGGCGAAACCGGATTCATCGATTTCAACAACCAGATCGACGGCTCGGGCGGCGACTACCTGAAGCAGCCCGCCGGCGGAAGCCGCATTCCGGCCAGCGCCGAGTCGGTCGCCCAGCGCCTGCACTACGTCAAGCAGGATGGGGCGCAGGTCTTCAAATACGCCGTTCGCAAGATGGAAGAATGCTCGCGCGAGCTGTTGGAGCGCAACGGCCTGACAGTGAACGATGTGGCGGTGATGATTCCGCATCAGGCTAATCGGCGCATCATCGCGGCAGCGGCGGAGCGCCTAGGTATCAGCTGCGATCGAGTGGTGATCAATATCGATCAGTACGGGAATACCACGGGCGCGACCATTCCCTTGGCGACGCGCGACGCTTTGCGCTGCGGAAAGCTGAAAAAAGGGGACCTGGTTCTGTTCGCAGCGGTGGGCGCGGGCTACACTGTCGGCGCAAACCTGTGGCGCTGGCAGATGTAGGCATGGAAACCAAAAAAGCGGTGGTGTTTGGATGCCATGGGCAGCTGGGCGTCGAACTGGTAACTGTCTTCCAACAGCGCGGCTATCAAGTAACCGGATTTGACCGCACGCAGGTGGACATCGGCGATAGCGCGCAGGTGGAGAAAGCTTTTGCGCGGGAAGATCCGGGCGTGGTGATTAACGCGGCGGCATATAATCAGGTGGATATTGCCGAAAAAGAACCGGCGCCGGCGATGATCGCCAACGGCCTGGCGGTTCGCAATCTAGCTATGTCCTGCCGGCAGCATGACGCACGGTTCGTGCATTTTTCGACCGACTATGTGTTCGACGGCACGGCTGGCCGCGCGTACACGGAGGAAGATGCGCCGCGACCGTTGGGAGCCTACGCGGTCTCGAAGCTGGCCGGCGAACTTTATGCGCAGGCCTATCTGGATCATCCATTGATTATTCGGACGTCGGGGGTGTTCGGTCCGGGCGGGTTGAAGACGGCGCGCGGAAATTTTATCGAGCTGATGTTGCGGCTGGCGGCGAATGGGCAGCCGATTCGGGTGGTGGACGATCACGTCGCGTCGCCCACGTATGCGCCGCTGCTGGCCGCGCGTTCCGCCGATCTGGTGGATCGGGGATTCACTGGCATCTTCCACATCGGGGGCGGCGAGCCTATTTCGTGGTTCAAGTATGCCTCGATGATTTTTCGAATCGCGGGACTTGATCCCGAGGTGAAGGCCACGACCGAGCGCGAATTCCGCACCGCCGCGCGGCGTCCGAAGTACTCCGCTTTGTCCAATGCCAAGATGGAGCGATGCGGGATTGAGCCGTTTCCGCCGCTCGAGACAGCGGTGAGGATGTATATGGAAGCCCGGGCTGAAAAAAGCAATTTGGCCACAGATAAACACTGATGAACACCGATAATGCGACTCAAGATGGAGAGATTTGAATGGCTGCTAAGAAATTACTGATGCTGGTGGGCGACTATGTGGAAGACTACGAGGTAATGGTGCCGTTCCAGGCGCTGCTGATGGTGGGGCATGTGGTTCACGCGGTTTGTCCCAACAAGCGGGCTGGTGATTCGGTGCGCACCGCGATCCACGATTTTGAAGGCGACCAGACCTACAGCGAGAAGCGGGGGCACAATTTTACGTTGAACGCGGCGTTCGACGATATTCGGCCGGAGGACTATGACGGTTTGGTGGTTCCGGGCGGACGTGCGCCCGAGTACATCCGGCTGAACGCCCGGGTGCTTGAAATAGTGCGTCATTTCGCCGGCGCCGATAAGCCGATCGCTGCCATCTGTCATGCGGCGCAATTGCTGGCGGCCGCGGATGTGCTGAGGGGGAAAACTTGCAGCTGCTATCCAGCGGTGGGACCGGATGTGACCCGCGCGGGCGGCACATTCGTGGATGTGGCGATGGACCAGGCGCACACCTGCGGAAAACTGGTGACTGCACCGGCGTGGCCGGCACATCCGGCCTGGCTGGCGCAGTTTCTGAAAGTGTTGGGGACGCGCATCGAGCTGTAGGCGTAGATATTTTGGAGTAGTTTTTCTGAGCCCGGCTCATCCTATTTGAAGGAGGCACCATGGCTGACGAAAAAACGAATGCACAGGTAAACAGGCGAAGCGCGTGGAGAGCGGAGGTTGAACACGGCAGGTGACAGCGCGCGAATTGCCAATCTCGACCGCCATGGCGGGCGTAGAGATGAAGCTGACCGCCGGCGGCGTGCGGGAGCTGCACTGGCACGTGGAAGCAGAATGGGCCATTAATGCTCAATGGCAGCGCGCGCATCACGGCGGTGAATGAAAAAGGCAAGAGCTTCGTCAACGATGTGAGTCAAGGCGATCTGTGGCTTTTTCCGCCGGGTATCCCGCATTCGATCCAGGGACTGGGGCCGGATGGCTACCGGTTCTTTGACGACGGGAACTTTGACGAATTCCATACATTTCTGATTACCGATTGGCTCGCGCATACGCCGAAGGAAGTGCTCGGGAAAAACTTCAACGTGCAGGGGGCGGTTTTCGACAAGGTTCCGAAAAAGGAGTTGACCTGAAGACGGAACAGGCGCAGGCGGCGGGAACGGGCAGCATCGACCGCAGGTTTGATTTCAAGGCCAGCACCGTGCAGCCGACCAAGGTGACGCCCGGCGGCGAAGTGAAGATCATCGATTCGAAGATCTTTCCGGTGACGCCGATTTCGGCGGCGATCGTCACGCTGAAGCCGGGCGGCCTACGCGAATTGCATTGGCATCCGAACGCCGATGAGTGGCAGTACTACATCACGGGCAAGGGGCGGATGACGATCATTGGCGCTAGTTCCACAGCCCGAACGATGGATTTTCAAGAAGGAGATGTCGAATACCCGGGGATGCGGACCTGGTGTTTCTCGAAATGTTTAAATCAGCCAATTATGCCGATGTTTCGCTGGCGGAATGGATGGCGCACACTCCGCACCAGCTGATGGATCAACATTTGGGAGCGGGGATGACAATGCTGGATAGCATCCCGAAGCAGGAAGCGGTTATCAGGCCGGTGTAAGACCGGCTTCCTCACGCTCGCGGGTCGGTTTAAGATTCTGGAATCGTCGCCGGGTAAAGGATGCGACGGAGGTTGGGATGGAGGCCGGGGCCCGCCACGAAACATGTCCCGGATTGCTTGGATCGATGGTCCAAAGTTGCCGCCCCAGAAGAGCAATATGGCGACCACGAGGACGACTATCAGTTCCGGAAGCCCGACGTTATGGACGTGCATGTTGGGTGCTCAAACTGCCTAACGTTTATGTTACTCTCCTCCTCGGATGCGCTGGTATTACCGAAAACTCGCGGATGGCCTGGTGGTCGCGCACGCTCGTCCCGAATTCGCAGTTCAACTTGAACAGTTGCAGCGCACTTGTTTCCCCACGCTGGCGGAAGAGGAGCGCTTCAAGAGCTACCACTACTTGAAGCATATGGAGCTTTTCGACGACGGCCAGTTCGTGGCTCTGGATGAAGATCGCGTGATCGGCGCAACTACCACGCTGCGTCTGGATTTTGACTTCGATCACGTGGATCATACCTTCGGGGAGATTATCCAGGGCGGCTGGCTTACATCGCACCAGCCGGACGGCGCGTGGCTTTACGGCGCAGACATCAGCGTCCATCCTGAGTACAGAGGACGAGGAATCGCCACCGCTCTTTACGCGGCGCGGCAGGAAGTGGTGTGGCGGCTCGGGCTGAAAGGGCAAGTGACGGCCGGGATGATTCCCGGCTACAGCGCCGTCAAGGGTCAAATGACGGCTGAGGAATACTACGAGGGCGTGCTGGCGGGCCGATTCCGAGACTCGACTCTGAGCATGCAAATGAATGCCGGCTTCGAGCCGCGCGGTCTGCTGGCTAATTACCTGAATGATCCGGTGTGCGACAACTATAGCGTGCTGCTGGTGCTGGGGGCCGAGAAGAACGTGAAGGGCGCGGACAGAAAGAGTGCAATGTCTTATATACGATTGAATACCGAGATTCCGGGTCCCAGGGCGAAGCAGTTTCTGGCACGGCGCGCCGCGGCGGTTCCTTCCGGACTGGGCCGAGCCACCGACGTGGTGGTGGAGCGCGCGGAGGGGTCCCTGGTATTTGACGTGGATGGCAACACGCTCATCGATATGGCGGGCGGGATCGGGATGCTGGCTGTCGGGCATTCGCCCGCGCCCGTGGTGGAGGCGATCCAGCAACAGGCCGAAAAGTTCATTCATCCCTGCGCGCTGGTGTCGACCTACGAGCCGTATGTCGCGCTGGCGGAATTATTGAACGAAGTGACGCCGGGAACATTTCCGAAGAAAACGTTGTTTGCGAACAGCGGCGCCGAGGCCATCGAAAATGCGGTGAAGCTGGCGCGCAAGCACACCGGGCGATCCACTGTGATTTGTTTCGAGGGCGGATATCATGGCCGGACTCTGCTCACTCTGAGCCTGACCAGCAAGTACGGGCTCTTCAAGAGCGGCTTCGGACCTTTCGCTCCCGAGATTGTGCGGCTGCCGATTCCCAATACTTATCGCACGCCGGCGGGCATGACTTCGGACCAATACGTCGATTTTGGCATCCAGCAGCTGGAGCTCGCTTTCACCGCGCAGGTGGATCCGACGGCAGTGGCGGCGATCGTGATTGAGCCGGTGCAGGGCGAAGCCGGGTTCCTGCCGGTGCCTCCCCGATTTTTGCAGCGCATCCGCGAATTGACTGAGCGGCACGGCATCGTGATGATCGCCGACGAAGTGCAGTGCGGGTGCGGCCGAACAGGCCGGATGTTCGCGGTGGAGCACTACGGCATTGTGCCCGATATGATCGCTTCCGCCAAATCGTTAGGAGCGGGGATGCCGATTGGCGCGGTTACAGGCCGGGCCGAGATCATGGACTCGGCGCACCTGGGTGGAGTGGGCAGCACCTATGGAGGGAGTCCGGTGGCGTGCGCGGCGGCACTCGCAGCGCTGAGAATGATTCGACAGCCAGAGTTCCTGGAACATGCCAATCGCCTGGGTGAGGTGATGCGTGGCGTGCTCGAAAGCTGGAAGCGCAAATGGCCGATTGTAGGCGACGTGCGCGGCCTGGGCCCTATGCTGCTGGTGGAGTTGGTGACCGATCGCGAGTCGAAGACGCCGCTGCCGGCTGCCGATACGCTGGCCGTGGTGCGCCACGCAGTGTCGCATGGCGTGCTGCTGATTCGAGCCGGCCTGTTTAGCAACTGCATCCGATTTCTGCCGCCCTTGAATACGCCGGAGGACATGTTGCGGGAGGCCTTGGATGTGGTGGGTCGCGCGATTGAGGTGACTGCGGATCAAATGCAGGCTGCGCGGGCGGCAGAAGCGTTCACGCGAGTGTGAACGCGGCACGGAGGAATTTTCATTGCGTTCCGCTAACAGTGGTGATGAAAACGGGAGTAGGTCCATGGCGGCAGTAGAGGTTCGCACGCACTGGATATGGAAAAGCCGTAGGAGTGTTTGATCCGGGACTGCGGGACGAGACGCTGAGTAGGGGTCCTGGCGATGCGGCCAGTTGAATGGCCCGCGCGTGTTCCAGTTCTCGTTTGGGTACAGCTCTAACTTACTAAGCGGATCTACAGACATTCTTCAGCAGTCCTTCAGACTCGGGGAGCAGAATCACTGCGGGGAGTCTGAGATGAAAAGCTACTTTGTCAGATACGCGCTCCTTTGCGCGGTCACGCTCGTTGCCTCGCGTGCAAACGGAGCGGAGAAGAAAGTCGCCATGAAGGACTTGCCCGCCCCTGTACAGAAAGCAGTAGCTGAGAAAAGCAAGGGTGCGGCGCTTCGACGGCTGACGAAGGAGGTCGCGAACGGCAAGACCGAGTACGAAGCGGAGTTGATGGTGAACGACCACGGAAAGGATATCTCTTTCGATCCGGCAGGCAACGTTACTGCCGTGGAAGAAGAGGTGAAGTTAGAGAGTCTGCCAATTGCGGCCCGCAAGGCGATTCAAAGTGCAGCCGAAGGTGGCACGCTTCGGAAGGTAGAGTCTGTCACCGAGGGCGAAAAGTCCTTTTATGAGGCTAGTATTCGTAAAGGCGGCAAATCCTCGGAGATCCAGGTGAACACGGATGGCGTCCTCATCAAGTAGGGATACACGGGCCGATTCTATTCGCATTTAGTCTTTTTTCGCAATGTGGATTCTGGTCGTGGAAGATGACCTCGCTATGGGTCTCCATCACGTCTCCAGCCACCACGACGTCAGAGCCGCGAAAAATAAAAGAACAATTCTTTACAGTTGTTCCGTCCGCATGCTGAAACGATTGCCTCGAACTGATTCCAAGCAAGATATACTCATTTCCTTAAGGTACACACCATGCGAAACATCCCGCTACTCTTTACACTGGCCGCTGCCGCTTCGCTCCTCAGCCAGACCTCCGCGTACCACATCACCCACACCTACGCGCTGGGTGGCGATGGGGCCTGGGACTACGTGGTACCCGATCCGCCAAACCATCGCCTATTCATCGCCCGCCAGGATCGCGTGATGGTGGTTGATGAAGACACCGGGAAACTGCTCGGCCAAGTAACCGATATCAACGGCGCTCACGGAACTGCTGTGGCGGAGGCCACTGGCCACGGCTTCGCGACTGCGGGTAACGACCAGGCCGTGCTGATGTTCGATCTCAAGACCTTCAAGGTGCTCGGCCGTATCCCGGCCGCCGAAGACGCCGACGCCATCCTCTATGACAGCGCCTCCAACCGAGTCTTCACCTTAAATGGCGATGCTCACTCATCCACCGTGATCGACGCGAAAGCGGGCACTCTGATCACGAACATTCCGCTCGGCGGCAAACCGGAATATGGTGCGTCGGCTGGCGACGGCAAAGTGTACGCGAATCTCACCGATACGAGCGAGGTGGTCGAGATCGATGCCAAGGCCGCCACCGTAGTGCGGCGCTGGTCCACCGCCCCTTGCAAGCAGCCCGTCCCCATGGCCATTGACACTGCTCATCATCGGTTATTCAGCGGATGCCGCAGCGGCCTGATGGCGATCTCGGACTACCAGGCCAGCAAAGTAGTCGCTACCGTCCCCATCGGCACTGGCGTCGACGGCGCCGGCTATGACCCCGCTTCTGGCGACGCGTTTGCGTCCAACGCCAACGGCACCCTCACAGTGATCCATCAGGACAGTCCCGACCGATATCACGTGGTCGTAGACGTGCCTACTCCGGTAGGCTCGCGCAACATGGGGCTAGACCCAACCAATCACCGCGTGTTTCTTGCTTCCGCGAAGTTTGGACCGCTGCCTGAGGGCGCCGGCCGGCGCAGACCGCCGATGGTGCCGGGATCATTCGCGCTGCTGGTGATCGAGCGCGATCAGAAGTGAAGTCGCACGCCGCCGTACACCGTGAACGCCGCCGGTCACGCCACATCATACCCGCCAGACGGCGTCCCGAAGCATCCGCCGGAGGAGACGTAAGTATTTGGTTGTATTGCTTGTTCAGGATATTCCTGCTTGAACGGCGCCGTTACGCCTGCCTTGGCTGTACCTTGCAGGGCATCGTGAGAGGGCTGGGAGCGGCGACCGCGTTGTCGAAAATCCGCTGTGTACCTGAACTGGAAAGCGCCCGCTGGGATGATCGAAAACGCCCTCAACTTTGAAGTGTAGGTCGCTCCCAGGTTAACCTGATCAACTCCCTTGACATCGGCGTTTCGGAAATGCAGCGAAACTTCGATCCGATGACTAAGCAGGGTCGCGCGTTGGCGTGAATCCCAACTCACAGACGTTTCGGCGGCAGGCAAGGATAGGTCAGGGGACCTGCCTAGCCATCAGGGACCGGGGTGCGAACCGCCTGGAGGGAAGTTTCACACACTTGGACCAATAAGTAACCAACGACGCGGCCGTGGACAGAATCTCATCCAGGCGGATGGGCTTACAAATGTATGAATTCGCGCCCGCCTGATAACAACGATCGATCTCATCTACGTCCGCTGAACCGGACATAATAATAACCGGCAGGCTCTTCAGCTCCTTCCGACTTCGGATATATTCCAGGACCTCATAGCCGCCCACGCGAGGGAGATTCAGATCCAGAAGAACGATATCGCTCCGAGGGTTCGCCGCAAGATATTCGATTGCTTTTTCGCCATCCTCAATACGAATAATCTCCAAAGGAAGTCCAGTTTTCACCAGGGATGTCTGCAGCATCTGGGCGTCAGCGGGATTGTCCTCGACAAGAAGGATCCGAAGCATTGGTAAGAGTGGACTCTTTATTCACAACTTTTGTTTCGCTTTTCTAACCGTTACTGCACGGCCAGGGTGACTGCCGGGGATGAACCGGCGGATCCGATTCGAAGTTGGACGGGCACGGCGAGGCCTGGCGACACTCCGGCAGGCACTTGCGCATTGATTTGCAGAACGCCGGAGACTAAGCCGGGAGCCGCTCCTTCAAAGTTAAGCAGGCAAGGAACGCCGCCCATGGTGACCGAAACCCCGGCGATGGGCGCGGGGAGTGGAGCGGAGGCGACGAATCCGTCCACGCTGGCGGGCGTGGTTACTCCGGCGCCAGTGGCGAAGATGCTCACCCAATCGCCTCGCGCAGCAGGTTTCGAGGCGGAGTTGACGCTGCCGTCGCGTGCGTTCAGGATCGCGCCTGGGCCTTGGCCAGAGCCATTGATGCTGAATACTCCCGGTGCGGTGGCTGCGATTTGTAGTCTTACTGGAATCGACAAAACGCCCAGGTACTCCAACTGAAGCTGGGTACTGGATTTTCCGGCGACGGAATAAGGAAGCACTGCGTTTACTTGCCCCGAGGACACGTAGAGCAATGGCGCAGGCACGCCGTCAAAATAGACTACGACGCCCTGGAGCGAGTTGGACACCAGGCGTGGATTCGTGAGGGCGAGCCCGGCCGGCGTGGGAGGGCCGATAGCAGAACCGAATATCGACACGATCTCACCGGGAGCCACGGGACCAGATTGAAAAGTCGCGCCGTTCACCACGCCCGCGAGAGTCAGGCTGGGAGCCGCATTGGCAAGACGCAACAACGCTGCGCCATAACCGGGAATGGTCACTTGCATCTGCGGCGGAGGGAGCGAGCGATTGAAGCAGGGGACCGCTCTGCGGCGTAGCTGAGTCGAGCATGACCAATGTGGCGGAGGTGAACGCGCGGAGCGCAGACAGATCGAGCGCGAAGGTGCGCGATACGCCGGTGCCGTTGTTGTCCGTATAGATCTTATGGACTGCGTGATTGGACATGAGGATGACGACCGACCCATCCGGGATTGCGGAGTCCCAGCGTATGGGTATCCAGGCCGTGCATGGCCCCGGTGTGATCGATCCAAAGGCAGCAGCCCGATGAAGCAACCTGCAGGATGTCCTGACCAGGCGGCGAAGGCAGCCAGTGAGAAAGATAATAGTCGACCCAATAACTGAGGTAGGGGTTGGCCGAAGAATCGGTCTCGCCGAACTGCGCGTTGGAAGAAAAGTCCCAATGGTAGAGAGCTTGGGCGCCCGCTTGGCCGAGCATCTCAAACACCAGCGAACGCCAGGCAGCGAAGAACGGACTGGTGCCGCGCGGGTCCAGAACAAAGGGCGTGCCGTTGCAGTTACTCAGGCCATTGTTGAGAGCGTAGTCGGCGTTGACGTTATTCTCAGTGACCCAAACGGGCACTGCGGCGAGGTCCGGCCGGGTGGCAAGCTGCGAGTAGATATTGCTGACTTCACTCGCAAAGTTGAGGACCGTGGGAAAGATCGAGTCATCGGTGGTTTGTTGGTTGCAGGTGGAATAAAAATGCGTGGCAAGCACGTCCACAGGAGCGGTTACATGCGAAACGAAGGTGGGCAGGTATGTTTCAGCGTGCGGATGCGAAATCGGAGAGTTCTACGGCCGCGAATTTGATGGATGGGTCGGCTTGAGCCATGGCCGGGACCATCGTGTTATAGAGATTGACGTAATCCTGCGGCGTGAGACCATTGCCATTCGGCTCGTTGAAAATTCCCCACCAGGTGATGGGGTACGGGCTGGGGCTCTGAAAATGAGTGCCGCCGGCATCGAAGCCGCCGCTATCGTAGTAGCGAACCAAATTGGCGCTCATGGCGGCGAAGTCGTTGATGCTGGTGGAGAGAAGAGTGCCGGTTGCATCGTTCATGTAAGGCGGGAGCGCCGGCGATCTGAAATTCCGGACTGTGGTCGCCGGAACTTTGGATGGGCGAGAGCAACGGGTCGATCTGGGAGAAATCCCAAACGCCGGGGCTGCTAAGCGGATCGCTGCCTGGGACCAATTGCACACGGGTGTGCTGCGGCCGTAGCGCCCCCAGCGTCGAGAGGGCTTGCGGGGTTTGGGTGAAAAACTGGTAGCTCCAACTGGCCAATTGAAATGAAGTGGACATGGCAACCTGCAGACGTCCATTCACTCCGGCCGAGGGATTGATTTGATTGCCAACTTGGACGTTTACGGTGGAGGATTGGGCTGCGGCGGTGGCGGAGGACAACACAAGCACGGCGGGGATGGTCAAGAAATGCGGGCGCAGGTACATTTTCAGTTTTTCATTTAGACGTGAGCTGTGATTTTTTAGTTGCGTTCACATGATTGTGAACGCGGCACGCAGGAGTGCGTGCGCCACAGATGTCGGTGATCCGGGACCATTCGTGGTTGGGGAATGATATGAGTCTGGTACCGTGACCTCATGGAAGCGAGCACCGCTAGTAAGCGACTGTTGCCGTGGCTGGTGGCAGTCGCGTTCTTCATGGAGTCGCTGGACACCACGATTCTGAACACGGCCGTACCGACCATCGCCGCGGCACTGAAGGTGGCGCCGCTCAGCATGAAAGCGGTGCTTTCCAGCTATACGTTGAGCCTGGCGGTCTTCATTCCGATCAGCGGCTGGATGGCGGATCGATTCGGGACGCGCCGCGTGTTCGCGTCGGCCATCGGGATCTTCACCTTGGGCTCGGTGCTGTGCGGCATATCGAACAACATCCATGTGCTGGTGGCGTGTCGCGTTCTGCAAGGCTGCGGAGGGGCCATGATGGTGCCGGTGGGGCGGCTCACGCTGGTTCGAACATTTGCGAAATCCGAACTCATCCGCGCCATGAGCTTCGTCGCCATCCCGGGCCTGGTGGGTCCGATGCTCGGACCGATCGCGGGCGGCCTGATCGTCGGATATTTTCATTGGCGAGTGATCTTTTTCGTAAACCTTCCCATCGGCCTGATCGGCTTGTTCCTGGTCTATCTGCATCTGCCGGACTATCGCGAAAAGTCGAATCCGCTGGATGTTGTCGGCCTGATCCTTTTTGGCGTCGGGCATCGCGCTGCTGTCGCTATGTGCTGGAGGTATTCGGCGAACATACGCTGAGCGTGGGCGAGATTGTGGGGCTGCTGGCGATCTCCGTTGCGCTGCTGGCGGGCTACGGACTGCATGCGGCGAAGATCGCGTTTCCGCTGCTGGCTCTGAGCCTGTTTCGGCATTCGCACTTTCCGCGCGGCGGTGAGCGGCAGTTTTTTCACGCGCCTGGGCATGGGCGGAATCCCGTTCATCCTTCCGCTCCTTTACCAGGTCGGCATGGGGTTCACTCCCATTCAATCCGGCCTGCTGATCATGCCGCAGGCGATTGCGGCCATGAGCCTGAAGATGACGATGCCGGGAATTCTGGCGCGCTTCGGTTATCGCGGCGTCTTGATTTCCAAACTGTGATTCTCGGACTGCTCATTGTGCTTTTCTCAACCATCGGAGTGGGGACGCCGGTCTGGTTCATCGTGTGCGATCGCGTTCTGCTACGGGTTTTTCAGCTCGCTGCAATATACGGCCATGAACACGCTGGTGTATGCCGACGTCACGGGGGAACAGACTAGCAGCGCAAGCTCCATCGCCAGCACGATGCAGCAGATGTCGATGAGTTTCGGCGTTGCGATCGCGTCGCTGCTCACCGCGCTTTTCATCCCCGATCGCTTTCATTCCAGCGCGCCCGCAGATGATCCACGGCATTCACGATGCGTTTTACGTTCTGGGTGGACTGACGGTTCTATCGACGATTGTATTTCGCGAATTAAAGAGCACGGATGGGGCGAGCCACCAGCCAGCATAAGGTGTTGGAGCATGCCGGGTAAACGCGCCAATACTGTTGGTACACGCGGGTTCAGCCGCGTTTGTGTTCGGTATGAATGAGCCGCGACTGAGAAGTCGCGTGTACCAGCGTCTCATAAAGTGAACAGTATTGGGGTTAGCGAATGTCGCGCAAGGTTCGCAGATCGCTCAGATCGGAGGCCAGCGCGTCACGGTCGTGCGATTCGAGGGTGTTCTTCTTGACGACGTCCTTCAAGTTGTCGATAGAATCGTCGAGTTTTCCCTTGTCGAAATGGTCGCGGCGCAACTCGCGGTCGAATTCGGAGAGATGATGCTGCACGTTTTCATAGCGCAGCGCGCTCCTTTTCGTTGGTGCGCGTAAAATCGTCAGCTCTTTGAAGATCTTCTTGAACGCGCGCCACCAAATCGCGGGCTCGGTCATAGTCGGCCCCTTGCAGCATCCAACCCGCGCCGGTGAGCGCGCACAACAGAAGGTCCTGGTAATGGCCATCTTCATTCCCTCCTGACAGTCTGACTCCCAGGGGCTGCGAATGTTGCATCCTCAGCCGCAAAATGTGTTCGCATGAGTGCGAACACGGCACGCACGAGTGCGTGCGCCACATGTACCCTAGAGAGTGCTGAAACATACCTTGCTTCTTTGTGTTAGCGCGGGTGCGGCATTTGCGGAGGTGCATCCGCTGACGCTTGCGACAAGCCGTGGAAATGGCGCTGAAAGAGAACCCCGACCTGGTACTGTCGCGGCTGGAGCAGCAGAAGGCGGAGTCGGCCATTCGAATCGCCAAGGACCCATTCGTTCCCAAGATCTACGGCGGCAGCGGACTGGCGAAGGTTTGGGGTTACCCCACCAGCATCGAAGGCTCCGCGCCGTCCATCATCCAGACCCGTACCGATATGGCGCTGTTCAATCGGCCGAAGACCTACGAGCTGGCTCGCGTGCGGGAGACGGCGCGGGGCGCGGAGATCGACACGGAGTCGAAAAACGATCAAGTGGCGTATCAGACGGCGACGCTTTTTCTGGACGCACAACAACTGGAGCGGAACAAACAATCGCTCCAACTCGAAGTGGAAAGCCTGGAACGGGTGAGCAGCGCGACCGGCGTGCAAGTGGAAGAAGGCCGCCAGTTGGCGATCGAAAATAAGCGCGTGGCAGTGGACGTGGCGCGCGCCGGGCAGCGGCTCTCAGCGCTCAGCGGCGATCTCGATTATGCGGAGGCGTCGCTGGCCGTGGTGCTCGGCTACCCGGCGGCGGACCGCATCCAACCCAGGCCAGAGGAGCGCGCAGCGTTCGAAATCCCGGCGAGCGAGCAGGCCGCCACGGAACTGGCGCTCGAAAACAGCAAGGACATTCGCAAGCTGGAGTCGCAACTGCAGGCTAAGGGTTTCGAAGTGAAAGAGGCCGAGGCGACGCGCTTGCCGGTGGTGGATCTGGTGGCTCAGTACGCGCTTGTTCGCCAAGACCGATTATCAGAACTTCTTCACGCGCTTCCAGCGCAACAATGGCGAACTGGGCGTGTCTATCCAAATCCCGCTGCTGACCGGCTCGGCCTCCAAGGGGCTGGCTTCGCAGGCGCAGACGGACATCCTGGAGCTGCGCACGCAAATGGGTCAGGTTCGCAATCGCATTCAACTCGATACGCAGAAGAGCTATCAGGAACTGCGAGAAGGCGACGTCGGCGCAGGAAGTGGCGCGCCTGGACCTGGATTACACGCGCGATCAGGTTTCGCTGCTTCTGGCGCAGCTGGGCGAAGGTCGCGCAACGCAGCAGCAAGTGGACAATGCGCGGCTTACCGAACAGGAGAAGTGGATCGCGTTCTATGACACGCAGCACGCGGTTGAGAACGCCCGTTTGGACTTGTTGCGCCAAACGGGGACATTGCTGGCGGCGCTGCGGTGAGCTGAGAGTTTTCGGTGATAGCCGGCACTAGGGAGTGTGAAACACACGCTCTTCCTTTGTGCCTTGCTCATGATTCTACTCGCCGGGTGCAACACCGACCCCAAGGCGGCCAGCAGGAGATACGTGGCGAATGGCAATAAGTATTTCTCGCGAGGCCAATTCAAAGAAGCATCCATCCTCTACCGCCGTGCGCTTGCCAAAGATCTGCGCTCGCCCGATGCCTGGTATCGTTTAGGGCTGGTGAACGCCCGGTTGGGCCAATTACCAGAGGCGCGCAAGGATTTCAGTCGGGCTATGGAGATCGACCCCGCCAATCAGGATGCGGTGGTTCAGCTGGGCAATCTCGACCTGGCATTTTATCTTCTGGACCCGCCTGGCGGGAGGGTCTTCCTGGCGGACCTGAAGGAAATCACCGACCGTATTTTGAAGCGGAACGCGCGCTCCTTCGATGGACTTCGCTTCGCGGGAAACATTGCCCTGGCTTTGAACGACACTGCGGGCGCTATTCTTAAATTCCAGCAGGCGAACCTGGTGAGGCCCGATCAGCCGGACCTGACGCTGACGCTGGTTCAGACGCTCTTCGCCGCCCGGCGAGACGAGGAAGCGGAGAGCCTGGCCAGCGCGCAGATCGATCGTCAAAAGACTTTCGCGCCGCTGTACGCTGCTTTGTACGCACACTACATGCGCCGCGGCCGGCCAGAACTCGCGGAGCAGATCCTCAAACGGAACATCGCGAACAATCCGAGGCGCGCTGCCGGCCTGATCCAACTTGCGTTCCACTATTTTCTCTTGCATCGCGAGGCGGATATGCGAGCGGCGATGAAACGTCTGACGGCGGATCCCAAAGTATTTCCCGAGGGGCGGCTGGAAGCTGGGGACTTCTACGTACGGGTGCGCGACTACCCTGCCGCGCTGGCGCAATATGAAGAGGGCGAGAGGCGTTCTAAGAAGGCGCGCGTGTATCGCAAGAAGATGGCTGAAGTTCTGGCGACCGAGGGATCGCACGATCAAGCGGAGAAGATTGTCGCGGGATTGCTCAAGGACGATTCAAAAGATCCAGAGGCGCTGGCCCTCCACGCCACGTTACTGCTGGCGTCGGGCGATCCACGGCAGGCCAAGGCAGCGGTGGCCGAGTTACAGCCGTTAATCGCCAAAATGCCTCGAAATGCCACGCTGCATTTCAATCTGGGGCGGGCGTATATGGGCCTGAAGAGCCCGGACAAGGCGCGGGAGCAGTTGGAGGCTGCATTGCGGCTGGACCCGCATCATGCGCCCGCCAAGCTGGCCTGGGCGGAGTTGGCGCTAGAACGCGGAGAACCCGGTCAAGCGGTTCAAGCCACAAGCGAGGTGCTGAGCGAAGACTCAACCAACCTGGCAGCCAGGCTGATTCGCGCGAGAGCGTTCGTCGACATGGCGGAGCCGGCGAAGGCGCGCGAAGAGCTTGCGACGGCGCTGCAGATGGATCCCGCTTCCAAAGACGGCCGCGAGCAACTCGCCGAATTGGATTTCAGGCAACATCGCTACAAGGAGGCCGAGGAAGGATTTCGGGCGCTACTCCAGGCCAACGACAGCCGAGCGATCGAGGGCTTTCTCAAAACCGAGATCGCTCAGGGCCAGTTTGAACGAGCGATCCAGTTCGCGAGCGATCAAGTGAAGCGCTCGCCGGATTCCAGGAGAGCGCGGCTCGCGTTGGCGGAGACTTTGTTTGCGGCAGGCAGCTACAACGCAGCCGCGGCGCAACTCCAAATCCTGATCGACAAGGATGGGAGCGGCGCAAAGTCGACTACGCTCTACCTGCAGATGGGCGAGGCCAAGCTCAATGGCGGCGATGTTTCCGGCGCTTCCGCCGCCTTCCAGACCGCCCGGCAACAGGCGCCCTCTGACGCGCGCGCCGTTCTCGATTTGGCATTGTTGTATGATCGGACGGGACGCTCGGAGCAGGCCCGCAAGGAATACGAAATCGTGATCCAGCTTCAGCCAGAAAACGCAACGGCCCTCAATAACCTGGCGTATCTGGAAGCCGAAGCGGGCATGGATTTGAATCAAGCGCTGGCGCATGCGCAGCGAGCGCAGCAACAGTTACCCGGGGACCTGGATGTTCAGGACACGCTCGCGCTGGTCTATGTCCGGAAGAACCTGACCAACGAAGGTATCCGGATGCTGCGGGATCTGGTGTCGCGAAAGCCGGACAGCGCCCCGTTTCATCTGCATCTGGCGCTGGCGTTGTATCAAAAAGGCGACCGGCCCTGGGCTAAGCGAGAATTGCAGACGGCGCTGCGACATCAACCGAGCGCGAAAGAGCAAAATCAAATAAGGGAATTGCTTGCGAAAGTCGGATAATTCGAATCTCCAGGAAGATCTGCGTTGACGGCGGAGCAAAAGACCAAGTGGTCAGACCTCCCGTATGTTTTGCCATTCGCCGTTTTTATCGGATTTCTGGCGCTTCAGAAATACGTTCCGCTTCCTCCCAATATCGAGTTTCTAGCGCGCGACCTGCTGCTTGGGGGCGTTTTGCTCGGCTTCTCGCGGCATGTGATCCAGCTTCGTCCAGCCCATTGGCTGGGGACCTTGGTGCTGGGCGCGGCGGTGTTCGTGGTATGGGTGGCGCCGGATCTGCTGTTCCCTAATTATCGCCACAACTGGCTATTTCAAAACGCGATTTTTGGACAGCTGAGCGCGACGACGATTCCTGAGAACGTCCTGAAATCGCCCTGGGTGCTGTGGCCGCGCATTCTGCAAGCGGTGATTTTCGTGCCGATCCTGGAAGAGCTATTCTGGCGCGCGTGGCTGATGCGCTGGCTGATTTCGCCCCAATTCGAAAAGATCCCGCTGGGTACTTACCAGGCCGGCGCTTTCTGGATCACGGCCGCGCTTTTCGCTTCCGAGCATGGCCCGTATTGGGATGTTGGACTGATCGCGGGGATCGCGTATAACTGGTGGATAGTTCGTACGCGCAGCCTGGGCGATTGCATTTTAGTGCATGCGGTTACCAACGCTTGCCTGTGCGCCTACGTGGTGTTGACGCGGCATTGGGAGTACTGGCAATAGCCCCCGGTTTCGATCGATTATGCAATACTGGTACGGAAATCGTGAAAGTGGAGGTTTCCATGAAGATGCCAAAACTCTGCGCATTGCTGGCAGCATGCGCTGGTTTGATCCTCACGGCGGTTCCAGTGCTCGCGCACCACTCGTTCTCCGCCGAGTACGAAAGCCGAGAGGTCACCATTAGCGGCGTGATTACCAAAGTGGAGTGGACCAATCCGCACATTTATTTCTATGTCGATGTGAAAGACGCGAGCGGCAATGTGGTCAACTGGGCGGTGGAAGGCTATCCTCCGAACACGCTAAAGAGGACCGGGTTTACGCGCGACGACTTGAAGGTGGGCGATACAGTAACCGTCACTGCTTACCCGGCCAAAGATAGCTCAACCCGCGTGGCCGGACGGGAAATCACGTTCCCGAATGGCGGCAAGAAGTTTGCGGGACCCGCCGCCGCGAGCAGGCCGTGATATGAGCAGGTCAACGCGGATCCTTTGGATAGCAGCTTTGTCCACAGCGCTGGGTTTGGCCGAGACCAAGCCGATTCCTAAAACTGCCGACGGCAAGCCCGATCTTTCTGGGGTGTGGCAGAGCGGCGGGGTCAGTCTGTATGGCGAACCGGGGCTTTCCACCGTCAAGGTTCCGCCACCGGTAAATCCGCCGCCCAAGCGCGAGCCACTGCCTTATCAGCCTTGGGCTGAAACGAAGACCAAAACCTTCACCGCCGCCGACGATCCGACGCTGGCTTGCCTGCTTCCTGGCGTTCCGCGCATCACAGGGATGCCCATGCCGTTTGAGATTGTCCAAACGCCGAAAGAAGTGGTGATCGCATACGAATCGTACCACGCGTTTCGCATCATCCCGATCAACGATAAGCTCCAACATCCCAACGATCTGGTTCCCACCTGGATGGGCGATTCGGTGGCGCGCTGGGAAGGCGATACGTTGGTTGTGGACGTCATCGGGTTCAACGACAAAACCTGGCTCAGCGGAACGGGAAGTTTTCACAGCGAGGATTTGCACGTGGTGGAGCGCTTCCAACTGAATAGCGACGACACCATTACCTATACCGCGACAGTCACCGATCCGAAAGTGCTGACCAAGACCTGGACCACCGGCGCATTATTGCGGCGGCCGCCGAACACGCGCGTGGAAGAATACGAGTGCGTCGAAAATAACCAGGATGCGGCGCACATGCACGTGAAGAAGTAGAGGAGGATTAGCGCAAATAGCGCTGGTGTTCCTTCAAAATGCAGCGGTCAATGACCACCGCAAGGCCGGCGGCTTTGGCTTTGCGCCCCGCAACCTGATCGACCACGCCTTCCTGCATCCAGACCGCGGAAGCCCCGATGCGGATGGCCGATTCCACCACCGGCGCGACCATTTCGGAGCGGCGGAAGATGTCGACGATATCGACATGCTCGGGAACGTCTTCCAGGCGCGGATAGGATTTCTCGCCGAGCACCTGCGATTCGTTCGGATTCACGGGGATGATGCGATATCCCTGCTGCTGCATGTACTCGGCGACGCCGTAGGATGGCCGGGCGCGTTTGCTCGAAAGCCCGACCACCGCGATGACGCGGCTTTTGCGCAGCAAGTCGGGGATTCCAGACATCGGCTAGCGCTCGGCTCCATTGGCGGGCTGCATCTGCAAAAGCTTTCGGAAACGCGCTACCTCGGCGGGCGTCAGGTGGCGGAATTTTCCGGGCTGCAGCGAACCCAGCTCCAGGAAGCCGATTCTGACGCGCTTGAGTTTCTCCACCAGCCGCCCAAAATGTTTGAACATGAGACGAATCTGATTTTGACGCCCTTCGATTAATCGTACTTCGTACCAAGGGTTCTGGGCGCGCTGCATGAGCTTCAGGCCGGCGGGGGCGGTTTTCTTGCCGCTGAGCGGAACGCCTGCGCGGAATTTCTCTTCCTGGTCGGGCGAGAGCTGGCCGTTGGTCTTCACCAGATAAGTTTTCGTGACGTGGCTGGCGGCGGAGGTGATGCGCTTGGCGAGTTCGCCGTCATTGGTTAGCAGCAGCAGCCCCTCGCTCGAATAATCCAAGCGCCCCACCGGATACACGCGCGCTTTTACGCCGCGCAGGAGATCCATCACGGTTTGCCGGCCTTCCGGATCGATCACGGTCGACATGCAATCTTTGGGCTTGTTCATGGCAATGTATACCAAGCGCTCCGGCGCGCCCACTCGCTTGCCATCCACTTTGATGTGGTCGTGTCGGGATCGGCCTTGGTCCCAAGTTCGGTGATCACCGCGCCGTTCACCGTGACGCGGCCTTCGATCATTAGTTGCTCGGCGTGGCGACGGCTGGCGACACCGGCGTGGGCGAGCAACTTTTGCAAACGTTCTTGCGGCATCTATTCGGTCACGGACGATTCCGACCGTTCGGCGGCAGCTTCGTCAGCGGATCCTTCTACGGGCGCCGGCTCGGCCATTGTCTCGTCTTCACCCATAGACAGGCGGCCCAGCTCCTCGAATTCCTTCAGCGTGGGCAGCTCGCTCAAATCCTTCAGACCGAACTGGACCAGGAATTCCTTGGTGGTCTTGTACAGAATCGGCTTGCCGAGTACGGTCTTTCTGCCGGCGGTGGCGATCAGCTTGCGATCGATCAGCGTCTTGATCACTCCCGCGCCTTGTACCCCGCGAACCTCCATCACTTCGGGGGCGGTGATGGGCTGCTTATACGCGATCAGCGCCAGCGTCTCGAGCGCGGCGAGCGACAGCTTGAGCGGCGGTTTGAGGTTCTTGACGAACGCCCGGATCGCTTCATGATGCTCGGGCTTGGTGGACATTTTGTATCCACCGGCCACTTCGCGAATGGTGAGACCGTGCCCGGGCTGGTTGTACTCGGCGGTCAGTTCTTCGAGCACCTGTCCGATCCTGGCGGCTGGTTGTTGCAAAGCGCGTCGCGATCTGATCGGCGGACAGCGGCTCATCGGTTATGTAGATCACCGCTTCGACCACCGCTCGCAATTGTTCCAGCGGCAATTCGACAATTTCGGGTGCGACGCCGGGGAGTAAATCGGTCTCTGGGTCCAGTTGTACTTCAGTGTTTTCCATTTCGCTTAGCTGTAATCTTCTTCGATAGCCACGAGCGATTGGCCAAGCACTTCGTCAAACGTTCGCTGCTTCTTCAATCCAATGTCGCCGAAGGCGTCCTTCTGGGTCAACATCAGAGCCTGGCGGCGCACCAGTTCGAGCATGGCGAGGAACAGGCAGATCATCGCGCGGCGGCTGCCCTGTCGCTCGAACAGCTCGGCGGCCGGAAGCGATTCGCCGGTCCGAAGCTCGCCGAAGACGCGCTCCAGATAGCGGATCATGTCAGGGATGCTGACGTCCTCTTTGCCGACCTCGTAGATGGGACGGTTCTTGGCGCGCTCCAGCACGGTTTGCAGCGTCTTCACCAGGTCGAATAGCGAAACCGCCAGCTCCGGCTCTTCAGTGTCGGCCAGAAACTGAGCCATCTGCGGCTTCGACCAGGAGACATCCTCCACCATCCGCTTCTGCTGTAGCATTTCGGCGGCGTTCTTGAAGCGCTCGTGTTCGAGCAAGCGGTCGACCAGTTCCTGGCGCGGATCTTCTTCGGGCGAGATCTTTTCCAGCTCCGGATCTTTGGGAAGCAGCATGCGCGACTTGATGTGGATCAGGGTGGCGGCCATGTAAACGAACTCGGCGCTCAGCTCGATATCGAGCTCCATGGCGCGCTGCATGTATTCGAGATACTGCTGGGTGATGGAAGCGATCGGGATGTCGTAGATGTTGATCTGCTGCTTGCGGATGAGGTCGAGCAGCAGGTCGAGCGGACCATCGTACTGCTCCAGGTGAAAATTAAACGGCGACGCCACTGCCTTATAGAATACCAGCCAGACACGCTGTGGGCGCTCGAACCGGCTGTTCTCCTACAATTGAGTCATGGGACAAGTTCGCCACCTGACCGCGGTTATCGAGCTCGAAGACGATGTGTATGTGGCGCTTTGCCCAGAGTTCGACGTCGCAAGTCAGGGTTCAACGATAGAAGAGGCGCGCGCCAACCTGATCGAGGCTCTTACCCTGTTCTTCGAGACTGCTGATAGCGAGGAAGTTCAGCGGCGAGAGCACTCAAGAGTTTTCGTGACGCAGGTTGAGGTTCCTGTTGGGTAGGCTACGGACTCTGTCCGGGCGGGAAGTTTGCAAACTTCTTCACACCCAGGGCTTCATCGAAGTTCGTCATCGCGGGAGCCACAGCATTATGCAAAAGCAGTCTCCTGAAACCACAATCACAGTGCCGTGCCGCTCCATCCTGAGCTAAAGCCAGGAACGTTAATGAGTATAATCCGTCAAAGCGGACTTCCCCGAAATCGTTTCGAGGCATCAACCTGAGTTCGTTTGGATATCGCTAACTCAGTTGGTCAAATGACGAAAAGAACTGACAATGCGAGTGAGGGCCTGCGGCTTGGGTGAACCACTGGGCCACGAAGCTGTGAACGTGAAAAGTCGCCGATCTGCGCAATGAGTTAACTCGTAGTATCTGGAATGCGACGTTGTTTCACGTTCGTCCTCCAGTGCCGGATAACCGCTAAAGCCCGTTTCTCGATAACTGGACGGGTCAGCCTTACCAGTTATGCCTGCCTTGGCGGTATCGAGCGTTCCATCCTTTGCGTGTCGAATCATGTCTCGAAAGTCTCCAAAGAAATCTGCGCACCCGTTTGGAAAGGTATAAACACGAAGTGTGACGGCTAGATCGTGAGGTAGGCGGACTGTGTAAGCGTAGCTCCTAGTCACCGGGTACGCCTTGAAACTGGCAGGTGGGAATTGCTGGTCTTCGTGGGGGTTGGGCTGTTGAGGCGAAGTAATCGCAAAACCGTCCTCTGGATATGTGTATTCTTTCCATTCAGGCTGAGACTTCTTTGCGACGGTGCCTTGTGCTTCCATTGAACAAGTAGCCATGAGCAATATGAACAAAACAAAAGTGAAGTTCCAAAGTTCTTGCATTGTGAATGATGGCGAAAAGAAGTATCGTCGCAATCTTAGCACGCATTTTTTGAAATCTGGCGTTGAAGCGAATATCGCGCCGTCGAAATGCGTGGGCGACTGTATAACACTGTGCTGGATGGGTACCCTTTTTCAGATTTCACTGTGGTTCTCGTTTTGGCGTGGATGAAAACGATGCCGCAGTTTCAGCGGTTCCGATGGCCGAGATCAGGTAAGCGTTCGCAGTAGCCCTCGCTCGAATCATGTCCGCCGCCAGTGCCTTCACCGTAATCTCTGGATCGTCATCGCACTCCTGCCCGCGGGCAGCCATGGACCACAGCGATGATCTGAATGGGCTTCTTACGCCACCGGTAGCAGACAACGTAAGAGTAAAAGTTCCAGAAGCGGTAACGGACGTCCAAAAGTTCGTCGTGACAGTGTCCTATTCCTGGTGTTTGAGCCAAGCGTCGCAAGGCCTCGTAGAATTCTGATCGAAGACGTTCCGCTGTATCGGGACTGTCAATCGCGATAGCCAGCAGAATCTCGCGTAGATCGGCGCGCGCTTCGGGCATAAGCCGAAAGCGCTGCTTCACCCGCGAGTAACCTTTTTCTTGATGCGCTTGCGCTCCGCGATCAGTTCTCTCAGCTCCTCAAATACTTCATCGCCATCGAGCCACTCGCCGCGCTCAGCCTGCGCGGCTCCGCGCTGCAGCTTCGTCTTTAGCTTCTCCTGATGCTGCAGGAGTCGCAAGGCTTCTCGCACCACTTCGCTGGTGGTCTGATATTGTCCAGACTTCACGCGGCTCTGGAGAAATGCGCCAAGTTCGGGCGTCAACGAGATGTTGACCGTCGTGCGGGTTGCCCTACTTCAGGAATATCGCATCATTACTTGTTGAAGTACAGCGTGACATCCACCGTATGGTTGCCGGCGTTGATCTTGGTCTCCGCGCGCGTGGACTTCAAATCGTCGAACACACCGCCGTCCTTCACGCGTGCCAGGAAATGATCGGGATATTCCACGTTGAATGGACGGCCGGGCGCGAGGCCCCACATCTTGCGGATTTCGGGCTCGGTCACGACATCCAGACCGACGATGTCCAGTTTGCCGAGCGTGTAAAGGGGACCTGGATCGATCTCGAACTCGATCGCGACCGTATGCTCGGTGTCGTTCACATCGCGGTTTATTTTCGACGCGGCGTCCAGATGCCCCTGCCGGCGAAGATTCACTCGAATCCTGTCCTGCGCGGCTTTCACGTCGTCGAAGTTCACGGTCTGATTGGTCTTGAGTTTCGAGAGATTATTCCACTCCGAACGCGAGTAATCGGCGCCGACGAAGCTCACCCGATCCAGTTTGTAGGCGGGGCCGGGCGTCACTTGCACGGTCACCGAAACCCCATCCACGTCTTTGGCCGGGGCGGTTTCGATCTTCGGGAAGGCCACTCGCAGCAGCCCGTGAGCCTCATAGATGGGTCGAATGGTCGATTCCAGCAGCAGCCTCACTCGCGGCTCGGAGAATAGAACGCCGATCGCGACACCATACATGGCGGTTTGCAGGGTTCCCGCGGGAATCTCGCCGGTATCGGTAAAGATGACGTGCGCGATGGCCGGGGGACCTTTCGCCGGGCGGAATAGCACCGCCAGATCCTCACCGCCATCCGCGCTCAACCTGCCGGCCAGAGGCTGGTGATAACCCTGCCCGGCGAGGAACTCGGAAATCCACGCGACGTAGCGATCCAGCACCTGTTTGGTGGCCGGAATCCTGTCTCCAAACAATGGATCTTTGGTCTTGAGCCAGGCGCGAATCTGGTCGCTCGCGGCGGGAAGTTCCTGGAAACGGATGGGGTAAATTTGGGCGACCTCGGAAACCACATACGTCGCGTCGTAACCTTCACCGTCTTTAGAGGGTCCGAACCGATAGCTGACTTGATCGAATGCCCCGGTTTTCTCCAGCTTCTCGCGCGCCGCGTCGAACTCGGATTTGCCCGCCTTTTGCCCCTCATGGAGGGCGGCCACGGCAAGAATCTGCTGCGTGGTATAGGCATGGTTGCCTTCGACGGTCAGATTTTCAACAGTGTAGGCGGTGGGCGCGGGCTGCGCGTATAGCGCGCCGAAAAGACCGAGGAACAGGGCCAGCCCACGGAATCTCATTCAATTTCGATAGCGACGAACATGAGCTTGCCGGAACGTTCAATCTGCATGGCCGCTTCGTCACCCGACTTAAATTCGCTCACCTTTTTCCTCAGCGCCTCCACCGACGATACCGGAGCCTGGTTCACGGAATAGATGACGTCTCCCGGCTGAAGTCCGGTTCCACTGGTGAGGTCGGTGACGCTGGAACCCGCGGCTACCAGCACGCCGTAGGAGTTGCGCAGGCCCGGCAGCATGGCGGCCAGATTCTTGTCGATGCCGATGCCTAAAATGCCCAGCTTCGGCACCAAATTGTCTTCGGGATTCACCATATCGGCGAAACGCTGCGGATCGTCGACACTGTCCATCACGGGCACATCAATGCCGAGCCGAGCCTGCCCGCGCAGCACTTGCAGCGTGATCTTTTCTTTCATCGGCGAGCGATAGATGTAGGCCTCCAGTTGCCGCGCATTGCGCATGGTCCGGCCATTGGCGGTCTCCACTATATCCCCGACCTTGACGCCGGCCTTGTCGGCAGGCCCTTCGGGCGACACGTCACCCACCAGAACTCCCCAATCTCGCGCCAGACTGAGACCGTCGGCCAGGGCCGGAGTGATGGTCTCCACGTAAATCCCGATCCTGCCCCGATGCACATGCCCCTCTTTGCGGAGCTGCGAATAAATGGTGCTGACCATGTTGCTGGGAATCGCAAACCCGAGCCCTTCGCTGCCACCGGACTGCGAGAGGATGAAGGTGTTGATGCCCACCACGCGGCCTTGCGAATCGATGAGCGGGCCTCCGCTGTTGCCGGGGTTGATGGGCGCGTCAGTCTGGATATACGCCAGAAAGTCGTCCGGATGGAGTTCGCGCGAGGTGGAACTCACGATGCCCATGCTGACCGATCCCTCCAGTCCTCTAGGGGTTCCAAAAGCCATCACTAGCTCGCCCTGGCGGACGATGTCCGAGTTGGCTAGGGAAAGATGGGGAAGGCCGGCCCGCTCGATTTTGATGACGGCCACATCCATCTCGCGATCCAGCCCAATCAGCTTGGCATCCAGCAGTTTGACCTCCGGTTCAAAGATTGGGGTGCGGCCCCGGCTGCGAGCGACGGAAAGCCGGACCTGTATGCGCCGGGCCCCCTGGACCACATGCGCATTGGTGACGATGAAGCCGTCGTCGGAGAGAATGATCCCGGAACCGGTGCTGCGCTGCCTGGAGAGTAGCGCGGCAGTGTTGCTGGAGTCCGTCTCGTCGGCCGTCACGTAGCCGGTGGAAAAGATTTGCACCACTGCTGGACGGACTCGATTGACCAGGCTTTCGAGCGAGACACTGAGTTCGCCCAGGGAGACCGGCGCAGGTTTGACATCTGCCGTGGGTACGGTGTCCGGTTCAGGTTTCTTGTCTTGAGCTGGAGAAAGAGCACCCAGTTCAGTGAGCAGGATGAGGAGCGAGAACGCGAGTTTTCTCACAAGTCTATTTTCGCGCAACCGGAATTCAGAATTCAGGAACCAGAATTCAGAATTCAGAATTCAGAATGGGGAGACCTACGGCAGCCTTGCGCGCAGGTTTTTTACTGCGCGCAAGCCCTCTTCGGAGACCTCGCTATCGGGGTCCTGGGAGATCGCTTCCAGGGGCGCTACGGCATCCTGCCCCCCGCTGGCCGCGAGGACTTGGGCCAGGCCGGTTTTCTCGTCTTTGGTGACGCTGGGTTCCTTCAGCGCGGGATAAAGCGCCTGGCGCACTTGGGGATCGCGCGCCAGTTCGATTAAGTAGGCCAGCGAGACGCCGCGATAGGCGCTGGAATTCAGATCGTTCACCAGATACCGCAAGGGATCGAATTCACCCATGCCGCGCTTGCCCAGATTTACCAGCGCGAACGCCACCGACAGCCTAGGCTCGGCTTTGCTTTCGTTGTTGAAGGCGCGCTCGAGTTCGGCGGTGTCCGCGGGATCTTTTAACCTTCCCAGACCTTCGGCTGCCGCTTCGCGAAGACCCTCGTCCTTATGATTGAGATAGGTGACGTAGAGACCGTGCAATTGGGGATCGGGCATTTGCGCCATGGCGGTCAGCGCGGCGCGCTTTACTTTCATGTTGCGGGAGTGATCCAGCACATCGCGCAGTTCGTTGATGGCGGCACGGTTCATCAACAGACCAGTGGCTTCAATCGCGGTGACTTGAACCTTTTCCTTCAAATCGTGCAGCAGAAACGCTATGTCCGGGCCGGCGCTTAGATCGCGAATTTTCTCGATCGCCACCAGCGCTTCGTAGATGAGGTCGCTGTCCTTGGAGCGCAGCGCCTGCTCCAAGTCCGGGAGCGCCTGGCGGCCGCGCAGAATGCCCGCTGCACGCGCCGCGTTGGCACGGGCTTCCAGGCTGGCCCCGCCGCTAGCAAGGCGGCCCAGAGCGACGATCACTTCCGGACGGGCCTGAATATACCGATCGATCACCAAATCGTTGGTGTCCGTAAATTTGCCTTTGATGGACGTACCGGCACGCCGCAGCGGCGCGGTCAGCCCGGTTTTCACGTAACCGGGTATGTAGAAGTTTACCAGGCCGTCGGTGGCACGAATCTGGATTTCCGCATCGTTGTCGCGGGTGGCTTTGACGAGCGGATCCAGGCTACGCTGCGTCCCGATTTCGGCGATGGCCTTGACGGCCTCCCGGCGCACATCGACATCGGGGTCTGCCAGATACGTCTCAAGCTTGGGAATAATCTCCGATCCGCCGTTCTTGCCATATTCGCGGACCGCTTTGGCTCGCGCTTTGGCATCATCCGGGGCGGGGGCGGCGGGGGGCGTGTCACTCTGGGGCGGCGGCGCCTGGCCGAACAGGCAGCCAACTGCGAGCAACGGAAACAGCACCAACCAGCGCATAAAACCAGCCCTCAGCGAACAAACTCCACGGTAACCTTCTTGCTGATGAGGCCCGCCTCATAGCCCATGTCCAACAGCTTTTGAGCCGCCTTAGGCACCAGTTCGCCGCAGTCCACGGTGAAGTGATTTACGTACATCCCGACGAATTTCTCAGCCAGCCGGGGCTCCAGATCGCGCGCGAATTGCAGCGCATAATTCAGCGACTCTTCGCCATGGTCCAAAGCATACTGGATGCTTTCGCGCATCACGCGGCAGCATTCGCTTTTCAGGTCGTTGGGCAGCGAGCGAAGCAGCACGTTTCCGCCCAGGGGCAGCGGGAGATCGTATTCGTTCTTCCACCAGCGGCCCAAATCGACCACGTTGTGAAAACCGCTCTTGCCGTATGTCAACTGCCCCTCGTGGATAATCAGCCCGGCGTCAACGCTGTGTTCGGCCACCGCATCCAAAATTTTATCAAACGGAATAATCACTTCTTCGAAGTCGGGCTCGAACAACTTCAAGGTCAGATAGGCGGTGGTCATTTTGCCCGGAATTGCGATTTTCTTGCCTTTGATTTCTTCCGGAGCCATCGGCTTTATGCTCGCCAGGATGGGACCATAGCCGTCGCCGATGCTCGATCCGCTGGCCATCAGGACGTACTTGTCGGCAATATAGGGATAGGCGTGATAAGAAATTGCAGTCAGTTCATAGGCGCCTTCCAGCGCCTTGCGATTCAGCGTTTCGATGTCGTCGAGAACGTGCCGGAACGAGACTAGCCGCGACCGGACCTTTTTGGTCGCCAAGCCATAAAACATGTAAGCGTCGTCGGAATCGGGGCTATGCGCACAGACGATTTCCGTTACGGTGGTGGATGCCATAGGAGAGCAGACCACCACTATAGCAGACACGCTCGATGTTTCCGCCGGCGCGAGAAAGCTACTTGGTCTGCAGCAGGATCAACTCCGGGCGCAGCGCTGCGAGCGCCTGCTGCAACTCGAGCACACCGTCCGATGCGCCGGTCAGGTCGCCGCTGCGGCCCTGCTTTTCGAGGGTAAACGCGGCTTCAAACGCGCGGTTGGCGCCGAGGGTGGACACGGAGCCTTTCAAGCTGTGCGCATGGTGCTCCAAGGCCTTAGCGTCGCTACTGGCTACGGCACTCTTTATTTTTTCCAAGCAGGACGGATAATCGTCGAGAAACAGCTCAACCACTTCCTTCAGCAACTCGACGTCGCCGCCCACCCGGCTGAGAGCGAGCGCTTCGTCCAGTTGCAGGAGCTGCGCCCCGACGGAAAATTCTTCGGATGTACCATTGCCGTTCATGAAATTCCCTCCAAGGACTACTTCAGATTCAGGCACTACAGTTTCAGGCACTACACGTTCAGGCACTACAGTCTCGATCATGCGCATCAGATCTGACACGGGGACAGGCTTGGCGACATAAGCGTCCATTCCTGACTCCAGACACCGCAAACGGTCCGATTCGGCGGCCTGGGCGGTCATGGCGACGATGGGGACGCGACGACCCGAGCCGCGCTCGCGCTCCCGGATGCGCGCAGTGGCCTGCAGACCGTCCAGACCGGGCATCTGCACGTCCATCAGGATCAGGTCAAACTGGGTGTTCTCAAGCTGATGCCGTTCAAATGTTTCCAGCGCCACCTGGCCGGAGCCGGCGATGGTTACCGAATGACCCTCGCGCTCGAGCAGACGCACGGCCAGGCGCTGATTGACGCTGTTATCCTCGGCCACCAGGATTCGTAATTTCCGTTTGGCGCCCGGTGAGGTGGAAGGCGGCATTACAGGTTCGCTGACTGGCGCCGGGGTGGCCAGCTCCAACGTGAGGGCGAAGCGAAAAGCGCTGCCCTGCCCCACTTCGCTCTCCACCCAGATCCGCCCACCCATCATTTCCACCAGCCCCGAACATATGGACAGCCCCAAACCCGTGCCGCCGTATTTCCGCGTCGTGGAGCCGTCAGCCTGCGTGAAAGGCTCAAAGATCAGCCGGTGTTTTTCCGAAGGAATACCAATGCCGGTGTCGACGATGCTAACGCACAGCGTGACTTTCGATGCTTCGACCGATTCGGCCCGTACATTCACGGAAACCTTGCCGTGGGTGGTGAACTTGATGGCGTTACCGGCCAGATTGCGAAGAACCTGGCTGATCCGCAGTGGATCCCCAATCAGGCGGTCGGGCACCTGGTCCTCAATCACCGATTCGAAAGCCAACCCGCTCGCTGAGGCGCGCAGCGCCAGCGGCCTCAGCACGTCCTGCACCAGCGCTCGTAGCGAGAACTCCACGCAATCCAGGCCCAGCTTGCCGACCTCATACTTCGAGAAATCCAGAACATCGTTGACCAGGCTCAAAAGCGCCTCGGCCGACGACTTTACCAACTCCAGATATTCCCGCTGATCGCTTTGAAGCTGGGTCTCGAGCGCCAGACCCGTCATGCCGAGAATGCCGTTGAGCGGGGTGCGGACCTCGTGCGTCATATTGGCCAGAAAATCGCTTTTGGCGGCGCTGAGAGCTTCGGCACGGTCCGCCATTTCGCGCGCTAAACGGCCGGTTTCCTCCAGATTGCGATTGGCCGCGACCAGATCCCGGTTGGCGGCTTCGGCGACCTCTTTGGCGCGCGCCAGCTCGGCTGCGTTGCGCCTTTGCTCCGTCACGTCCCGCAGGATATATAGCATCTGCGGGGGCTGTCCGGGAATATCCACCCTGGTCACCGAAATCTCGAAAAGGCCGGATCGCCCCTGCATAAAATCCAACTGGCGCTCGAAGGAATGCTCCTTAACGGGCGAAGCAAAGCGCGCCCGGCAGGCCTCCCGCAGTGCCTGGCGCTCATCGGGATGAAACAGCCCCGCCACCTCCGTACCCTGGAGTGAGGCCGCCTCGGCGCCCAACATGGCGGCGAACGCTTGGTTGACCCGGACAATGATGCCGGAGGGGTCGCTCAGAAACATGGGCTCGCAAGAAGCTTCCCAGATGGAGCGGAACTGCATGGCCGACTCGAGCGATTCCTGGTCGGCGCGCGAGCGATCGGTAATGTCGATGCCGGTGGTGATGTAGTACTGGACGTCGCCGGCCTCATTCAACATGGGAGCGTTTGAAAATGAGATCCGGCGCGGCTGGCCCGATTTGGTGATCCATTCGCTCTCAAACGCGGATGCGGCCCGCGCGGAGATGCAGTGCTCCAGACGCTGGCGGCTCTGCTCCCGCCCTTCCGGCCCCCCTAGAACGTCAAAGAATATCTTCCCGCTCAGCTCGGCGCTGGAATATCCGGTCACCTGCTCAAAAGCACGGTTGCATAGAACGATACGGCCTTGGGTGTCGAATACCAACACCAACGCTCCGGAGGCCTGCAGAACAGCCGTGATGAAGTCTCGTTCCTGAATAAAATCGCCGTGCACGCAGGAGCCCTAAAGGTTTATCGGCAGTTTACGCCTGATTCTTATTGGTACTTGCCGGTACGAAGTCCTGCGTTCACATGATTGTGAACGTTTCAGGACTCCCGTAGAGGTGTTGGCACGAGTGCCAACACGGCACGCAGGAGTGCGTGCGCCACACATCCGATATACTCTTCCATATTGCGCTGCGCTGCTTTCATAGGATCGCCTAAGGGGTTTGCCGCATTGTCGAATCGGGCGGAAGACGCTAGCCTTAAATAGTGAAGGGTTGTATCTTTATCAGTCTTACCTGGTGCCTTATGGCACAACAATCGAGCGTCGATAGCACCAGCTCGGTGGACATCAATGGGAACGTGGTTGCGGATGGGCCGACCATTTCGCAATCCAAATCAGCCAATGGCTCCCAAACCCTGGTGACCACTCAGTCCATCAACGGACGCACGGTTCCCATGGAACAGGTGGAAGAACGGATATTGCGGAACGATTCATCGGGTAAACTGACCGAGCGGATCATCCATAGATACGATCCGCAGGGCAATCCACTTCCGCCGGCACGCGAGACCATCGAGGAACAGAAGCGGCCGGACGGCAGTTCCACGATCCAGAGCACCACCTATCGCACCGACATCAACGGAAATATGCAGATGGTGGAAAAGTCGGTGACCGATACACAAAAGAACGGCTCGGGTGAAACGTCGGAGACCATGATCCAGCGTCCCACCGTGAACGGCTTTGCGACGGTGGAAAAGCAAAGCAATGTCGTAAGTAAACAGGGCAACGACTTCCAGGCCGAAAGCATTACTTATCGCAACGACGGCAACGGAGGGTTCTATCCGGCGGTACGCCAGACCACCGAGCATAAGGTGCAGGGCTCGGAAATTACAGACAATAGCGCGGAATATGAGAAGGGTCCCAACGGCGAACTCCAGCTACACGGTCAAACGGTGAGTAAAACCGTTACGCGGGCCGACGGCTCCAAGGATGCCGTGGTGGATGTCTATTCGCGCAATGTTCCAGGTACCGTCACCGGGAACGAATCGGGATTAAAGCTGCAGGAACAACAAATGATCGAGAGCAAGCCGGGGCCGGGCAACACGATGGTTCAAACCCTTAGCGTTCGAAGGCCGACTATCTCGGATCCGGGAACGCTGGGGCCGCCGCGCCAGCTTTCTCAGACGGTGTGCAAGGGCGATTGCAAGCCGCCCAAAGATCCCAACAAATAGACTAGTGTCAGGATTGGCATGGTACACGCGGTTTTAGCCGCGTTGGTATTGTCAACGGCGGAACGCGGCTGAAGCCGCGTCTACCCTTATTTCTGCCTAGTCATTTTGCGGGGACACTACTCTAGCCGTGGCCCAGTTTCATGAGCCAGCCTAAGCCAATCAGAGCCGCGAGAAAATAGGCGAAACAGCGAACCCCGTAGCGCAGCCGATCCGCATCGGTACGCTTGGTGATTACGCCCAGAACCACCGAAGAGAACAGCGCGAACAGGATCGCCGCTTCAAAGTGCGAGAGATTCATTTTCGGCATTAGTCTTTTTCACCAGTCGCGATTTCGTAGGCGTCCACCATGGCCAGCACATTGAGCAACCCGGCGGCCACCAGGAACTTAGTCCCATAATCATGCACATGCCCGGCCATGTCGGGCTGCGCGTATCCCAGCCAAACCGTCAGCAGATAAAAAAGACCGGACGCCAGATCGCCTAAAAATCCGCCGCAATAGATGATGGTGGTCAGGACATCGCCGGTCTGGGGCTGGAACATGGTGCCGCGCATCATCAGGCCCAGTAGAAACACGATAGCGACCGAGGCGAGCAACAACGCTCCGCGACCGGGCCGCTTCAGCAGGAAATGACCGGCCCCCGGGACCAGCCAGGCAAGTAAAACGACGCCGTACCAGGCGCGCGCGGGCGCGGCCCCAGCCTGCGCTTTTACGTTAGTGGCCATCGTTACTAGTGTACAGGATCTTGACCTTAGCCAGGTTGTCCAGCGAAGATGAGACAAGTTGACCCAAAACAGGAGGGACACAGATGTAACCGATTCATTCCTGGTCAGTTATGTTGTGGCGGCTGACGTGCTTTCATGGCTGCCATCATGCCCGTGTTTTCCATGAAGTATTCACGACGTGCCGCGCGCACCGCACTTTTAGGCTTCTTTTTACTGCTTGTCGGCAGGGCGTTCGCCGATAATTCCAAAATTTCACCGGACCTGCAACCGTTGCTGGCTAATTCCTCGAACCAGATCAACGTGATCGTGCAGTACAATACGCCGCCACAAACCTCGGGAGGAGGTCTTCTGGGCGGCCTGTTAGGGGGAGTGATTAATCTGCTGGGCGGGGTGTTGAATACCGTCTTTTCGCTCATTCCAGCCGTATCGGCGACGCTGCATCCCGCCGATGTAATAGCGGTGTCGAATCAGTCTAACGTGGCGTACATCTCGCTCGACCGGCCGTTGGGTGCTTCGCTCGACTACACGGCTGCCGCCGTGGGCGCTGGTTCGGCCTGGAGCTCCGGTTTCCAGGGTGACGGCATCGGAGTGGCGGTGATCGACAGCGGAATCTACAATCATCCGGATTTGAACGCGGCCAACTCGTCAAAAAGCCGCATTGTCTATCGGCAGAGCTTTATCGGAGGAGTGCTCAACGACGATTTCGGCCATGGAACTCACGTGGCCGGCATCGTGGGGGGCAATGGCAGCTCGTCCGATCAACAAGGCGCCTTCCGAACGTTTAAAGGGATTGCACCGCACGTCAATATTCTCGACCTGCGCGTTCTGGACCAGAACGGCGCCAGCAACGACAGCGTGGTGATTGCGGCCCTCGAAAAGGCCGTTCAGCTCAAGAAGCAGTACAACGTGCGCGTGATTAATCTGTCGCTGGGCCGACCGATTTTCGAGGGCTGTTCTCAAGATCCGTTGTGCCAGGCGGTAGAAGCGGCATGGAAGGCTGGAATCGTAGTGGTAGTGGCCGCCGGCAATGAAGGGCGCAATGGATATGCGACCATTCTGTCACCCGGCTCGGCTCCGCACGTCATCACGGTTGGCGCGATGAAAACGGAAGGGACCATGTCCACCAGCGACGACCGGATCGCCAGCTATAGCTCGCGCGGCCCAACCAACGTCGACCTGATCGCCAAGCCCGACGTGGTAGCGCCCGGCAATCTGGTGGACTCGCTGCTGGCTCCGGGCTCCACGCTCGTGAGCGAATATCCCGGGAACGTGGTGCCTGCTTCCAGCTATACCAACGCCCACGTTTCGGGCACGCCGCTGTACTTTACTCTGAGCGGCACCAGCATGGCCACTCCGGTGGTGTCGGGCGCCGCGGCCTTAATGATCGAAAAGGATCCGACTCTGACTCCCGATACCGTAAAGGCGCGTCTGATGAAGACCGCGTCTAAGACGTTTCCAGTGATGAGCACGGCTACCGATCCTACCACCGGCCAGACCTACACGGACTTCTACGACATGTTCACGGTTGGCGCAGGATACGTCAATGTCGCCGCCGCGCTGACTAATTACGATCAAGCGAATGGTTCGGCCGCTTCGCCGCAAATCAGCTACAACTCCTTGCTGGGCACGGTTTTCCTGCTGCCGAATCGGGCGGAAACCTGGTGGAGCACACCGAGCTGGTTCACTTCCAGCGTGTGGGGGCCGGTGGTGTTAGTTCCCGGCACAGGGGGAACGACCGGCGTTTGGACCAACAGTGCTTCCTGGGGCACCAGCGCTTCTTGGGGCACTAGCGCTTCTTGGGGCACCAGCGCTTCCTGGGGCACCAGCGCTTCCTGGGGCACCGACACAAAGGGAGAAGAGTAGGCCAATCAACGGGGGCGGATGTCGAAGGCATATTCCCAACTCGCGCGGCATCTGTTCGGCAAAATCCATCTGTACGGGTACATCGCGCTGGGGGGCGCGACGCTGCTCTGGAGCATAGCGAATTGGAACTGCAGCGATCCGGTGCGCCTGATCTCTTTCGCCCTTGCCACGGTGCTCGGCTCGGTGCTGAAGCTCCAACTGCCTGGCGTGCGCGGCATGGTTTCGGTGAGCGTGCTGTTCATCCTGGTGGCGATCGTGAACCTGAGCCTTCCCGAGGCGATCCTGGTGGGGGCGCTGTCCATGACAGTGCAGTGCACCTGGCGCACCGCGGCCAAGCCGAAGCTGGTCCAGACGGCCTTCAACATCAGCGTACTTGTCATCGCGGTGGTTATCGCGGCCAAGGTGTTCGATTACTCGCACGGCCACTTTCCGGAAACGGTGAGTTTGGGACTTCTGGCGCTCGCTTACTTCTGTGCCAACACGTTTCCCATCGCCACGATTATCGGCCTGACGGAAGGCAAACGAATTTTCTCAGTTTGGGGCAATTATCGCTGGACGCTGGCCTATTACGCGGTGGGCGCCTCCATGGCATGGGTGATCGGCACCTTGCCGCGCGGCATTCAGTGGGAATTTCCCATCTTCTGCCTGCCCCTGGTCTACCTGGTGCATCGTTCCAACCGGACCCATCTGACTCAGATGGAGCAGGAACGCTCGCACATGCAAGCCATCAATGGACTGCACCTGCGGACCATAGAGGCGCTGGCGCTGGCCATCGACGCCAAGGATCATACGACGCATGATCACCTGCAGCGCGTGCAGCTTTATGCCGTCGAGATCGGCAAGGACCTGGGCCTGTCGGAGCAAGAGCTGGAGGCTTTGACAGCCGCCGCCGTTCTGCACGATATAGGAAAGCTGGCCGTGCCGGAATCGATTATCTCTAAGCCGGGCAAGCTGACGCGTTACGAGTTCGAAAAGATGAAGGTCCATCCGGTGGTGGGCGCCGAAATTCTGGAGCGCGTGGAATTTCCCTACCCGGTGGTTCCAATCGTTCGATCGCACCACGAAAAATGGGATGGCAGCGGCTATCCGTACGGGCTGCGGGGCGAGGAGATCCCTATCGGCGCTCGAATTCTGGCGGCTGTGGATTGTCTGGACGCGCTGGCGTCGGATCGTCAGTATCGCCGGGCGCTGCCGCTCGACGACGCCATGGCCAGAGTGGCAGCGGAATCCGGAACCGCGTTTGATCCCCAAGTGGTGCAAGCCTTGCGAGCTCGCTACCGCGAGCTGGAGGCGCGCGCCAAGACGACCGAAACTTCTCTCCAGCCGCCGCTGTCGGTGGATATCAAGATCACGGCCGGTGGCGCGCCCGCGGCCGGCTTTGAAGCCGAAGCACCCCTGGTTAGCTCTGCTCCGAAGCACCCGGTGGCGCAAGCGCGCGCCAATCGCCGCAAGAGCGATCAATCGACGCCCGAAATGCCGGCGGCCGGGCTCTGCTCGTTGCATTGGGAAGAGGCGCTCACGGTGGCATCGCTGCGCATCCGGCGCATTATTTCCTATGACGCTATCGCGCTCTGCGCGTGCGAGGACGACTTCGTGCGGGTGAAATTCGCCAGTGGCGAAGATGGATCGGAGTTGGAGTCGCTGGCGGTCCGCCAAGGCGAAGGTTTGATGGGTTGGGTGGCTGAAGTTGGAAAACCGATTCTGAATGGCAATCCGGCTGTCGAGCCGGGATATGCGAAAAAGGACGGTACACCCGGACTGTCGTCGGCGCTGGCACTGCCGTTGGTTAGCGGGGGAAGTGTGGTCGGCGTAGTTGCGCTGTACCGCAGAGAGAGAGACGCTTTTGCCGCCGACGAGCTAGTAGCGCTGCTGGACCTGTGTCCGGCGCTGGCATCTCTGATACTCGATATCAACCAGCGCGATATCAATCAGCCGGATGCCGATCGACCCGGCAGCGCTGAACCCGCCAATCTGGTGGAGCTGGCAAACGCGGTCCGGCGCGAAGGTAAAAGCCGGATCGGCGCTTAGCCCTACGCGGCATCGTTCCCCGTCTTTTGCTGTAACATCACGTCTGGGGATGAAAAACGAAATTGCTTTTGAAATGGCCGCTTCCAGCATCCGCTTTGGATCCGGTGTTACGCGCGAAGTTGGAATGGATCTGGCGGACCTGGGCGCACACAAAGTCCTGGTGATCACCGACCCCGTTTTGGCCGGCATGACGCCGGTACAAACGGTGCTGGAATCGTTGGAGAGCGCCGGCGTCGAATTTGTTCTGTACGACCGGGTGCGCGTGGAGCCAACCGATGAGTCGTTTCTGGACGCCATCGCCTTCGGCAGGCAAACCGAGTACGACGCTTATGTCGCGGTTGGCGGTGGATCCACGATCGACACGGCGAAAGCGGTGAATCTCTACGTTACTTATCCTCCTTCCGATTTTCTGGACTACGTGAATCCGCCCATCGGCAAGGGCATTCCAGTTCCTGGGCCGCTCAAGCCGCTATTCGCCATCCCGACCACGGCCGGAACGGGCAGCGAGACCACGGGCGTCAGCATTTTCGATCTGATTCGCATGCACGCGAAAACCGGCATCGCGAGCCGGCGGCTGAAGCCCACGCTCGGCATTCTGGATCCGGAAAACTCGCGCAGTATGCCGCCGCAGGTGGCCGCTTCGAGCGGGCTGGATATTCTGAGCCACGCGATCGAGTCCTACACCGCCCTGCCGTACACCGGCCGGCCGTACCCGGAACGGCCGCAGGTGCGCCCGGCATATCAAGGATCGAATCCGATCAGCGACGTGTGGTCGCTCCAGGCTTTGCGCATGGTGGCGCAGTACATTGTTCGAGCCGTGGAAGATCCGTCTGATGACGAAGCGCGCGCCAACATGCTGCTTGCCTCGGCATACGCCGGTATGGGATTTGGAAACGCCGGCGTGCATCTGCCGCACGGAATGTCGTACCCGGTGTCGGGCAACGTGAAGAGCTATCGCGCGCCGGGGTATCGGTCGGATCATCCCATGGTGCCGCACGGGTTCTCGGTGATATTAAACGCGCCGGCCGTTTTCCGTTTTACGGCTTCGTCGAACCCGGAGCGGCATCTCGAAGCGGCCGAGGCGCTGGGCGTGGATGTTTCGCGTTGCGACAAGAAGGACGCCGGGCGTATTCTCTCGGAGCGAATTATCTGGCTTATGCAGCGCCTGAAGACGCCCAATGGACTGCGCGAAATCGGCTACACGTGGTCCGATATTCCGAAGCTGGTGGAAGGAACGCTGCCGCAACATCGAGTGACCAAGCTCTCCCCCCGAGCGGCAGGTCCGGAAGAGTTAAGCGCGTTATTCGAAGATGCGATGGTTGCCTGGTGACATGGTTGTGATGACATGGATATGAACAATTCCCGACGTGAATTCTTGAAAACTTCCGCGCTCGGCCTGACCGGCGCGACGCTCGCGAAATCCGCCGACCCCACGCTCGGGCTGATCTTCCCGGTCACCCGCCCGGTTCCCCCCGAAGCGCTCGCGATGTATCCGTCCGGCATAAATTTCATCAACACCGCGCTGGGGCTAAAAACCATGACGCCCGAAGGCTACGATGCGGTGATCGTTCGCATTGGGCCAGCCGGCGAAAAACTGGCGGCGCAGGGCGCCAATGCGGTGGTGCTGATGGGAACCTCGCTGAGTTTCTATAAAGGCGCGGCATTCAATGAGCGTTTGACGGAGACGTTGAAGAAGGCGACGGGGTTGCCTGCCACCACCATGAGCACGGGCGTCATTGAGGGGCTCAAAGCAGTTGGAGCGACGAGGATGGTTGCTGCCACCGCGTACGACGAGGAAGTGAACCACCGCCTGCGAATCTTTCTGACGGAGTCGGGCTTTGAAGTACTCGGAATGAAGGGGCTGGGCATCGAGAAGGTGGAAGACGTGGATCGAGTTACCGAAGATGGGCTGCTCAAATTTTGTTTGAGCGCTCGCGAAACGCAGCCCAAAGCGACCGCAATTCTGGTATCGTGCGGCGGCCTCAGGACACTCGAGATTCTGGCTCCCTTGGAGCAGCAAGGTCATATCCCCGCGGTTTCGAGCACGCCGCATGCGCTGCGGGCCGGCGTTCGGCTGCTGGGTTTAAGCGGGCGCGCACCAGGCTTCGGAACTCTGCTCTCGAAGGCCTAGAATTTCGCACGCGCCTCCAGGAACTTGTTAAAATTGAGAGTTCACAAATTCAGGAGGACAACCCACGTGCGTTGGCCAATTATTCTTTTTCTTGCCGCATCCGGAGCCTGGGCGCAAACCGGAGCCAGCAACCCCCTGGTGGCAAGTTCCAAGGTGTTCTATTTGAATGCCAAGCAGGACATTCTGAAATCGGCGGACAAAATGCCGGACGACAAATATGCATTCAAACCCACCGATAGCGTTCGCACTTACGGGCAGGTGCTGGCGCACGTGGCCGACGGACAGTACGAATTCTGCGGCGCGGCGGCGGGCAACCACGACGAAAAGGGCATCGAGAAAACCGCCAAGACCAAACCCGAAATCGTCGCCGCGCTCAAGACTGCCTTCGCCTACTGCGATGCCATTTGGGCCGGAATGACGGACGCCAAAGCGATGGAAATGATACCGGCGTTCGGAGGGGCGAAGATTACCCGGCTGAGCATGCTCGACTTCAACGTGTCCCACACGATGGAGCACTACGGCAATTTAGTCACGTACATGCGAATCGAAGGGCTTGTTCCGCCCAGCAGCGAACAGCGCCAGTAGCTACCTCAATCCCCCGGCAACCGGAATAATCTGGCCGGTGATCCAGCCCGCGTCTTCCGACGCCAGGAACGAAACCACGGTCGCGATGTCGCGCGGCTGTCCCACCCGGCCCAAGGGGGTGCGGGGCACCAGCATGGTCTTGAATTGATCCCAATCGCCCATCGACTGAGCCCCTTCTGTCTCCACCGGCCCCGGCAACACCGCATTCACTAGAATTTTCCTGGGGCCCAGTTCCCCCGCCAGGCCCTTCGTGATGACATCAAGAGCGCCCTTGGTAGCGGCATACACGGACCCTCCGGGAGGCGGCGTTTGCGAGGCCATGGAGCCAATGTTGATAATGGACCCGCCCGGCTCGCCCATTGCGCCTGCGGCGGCCTGCGTTACGAATAATAGCCCCTTGACGTTGAGGTCGAACATTCGATCGAAGTGCGCTTCGGTGATCTGTTCGAGCGGAAGAAAATCGTACACCGCCGCGTTGTTGACCAGGATATCGATTCGCCCGAATTCGGAGACCGCGGCGTCGACAAGTTGTTTAGCCTCGGCGGGTTTGCTCACATCCGCGCGCACAGCCTTGGCTTTGCCGCCTTCCGCTTTGATCTTTTTAACCACTGCATCCGCGCCTTGCGAACTGGTCGCATAATTTACGATCACGGAAGCGCCGTCCTTGGCGAGTTCCTGCGCGATCGCGGCCCCAATTCCCTTCGACGCGCCTGTGACCACAGCCACCTTGCCTGTAAGTTTCGCCATTTTAACCGCTCTTGGTGTTCCTTCCGATGAGAATGTCTCGACAACAATCCATACGATGAGCCAGACTTGCCGTCGGATTCAGCGGCCATGCAGTTTGTGGGGCGGTTAATCCAGGTGGCACAGCTTGCAGGCGAGCTGCAGATCGGCCGGATTATCGCAGGCCAGCGTGTAGCGCTGTCCGGCCATTACCCAGGAAGAAACTTTGCCGGCCGGGTTGCCGTGCGGCACGTCGGCGGCGCCATTGGCACGCGCCACCAGCAGCACCGCATCGTGATTCCCAGCCCGGTAGGCGATTTCGACGCGCTCTCCCAGATGGCGCGCTCCGGTCAATTGAATGCTGGCCGGCGGCGCGGACCGCAACGGCACGTCGATTCCTGTCGTGGCCCTGACCCAAGCGCGCAATTGCGCGGGATTTTGGCAATGAAACGCCAGAGTCTGCGAATTCTCACGGACCGGCGAGCGAACCACAGACCACGCCACCGCCGCTAGAATAATGGGCAGCGCCAGCGCCCAAACCAGTTTGCTATGACTCCGTTGCGATGGCCGGCTGAAGCGGGCAGACTGCACCCGATCCCAGAGCTCCGGCGGCGCAGTGACTTCGCGCAACTCGCGTTGCAGCTCAGGCTCCAACCACGTATTCATCGCCACGGCGACAACCTCCGTTCCAGGATTTTATGGGCGCGATTCAGGCGCGACGCCACCGTTCCGGGCGAACACCCGAGAATTTTCGCGATATCGTCGTACGACAAGCCCTCGGTATAGCGCAGTACGATCACGATGCGATGCTCGGGCGACAGCCTCGCCACCACGTCCTGCACGCGCTGCTCTTTTTCAACGCGCATCAGATGGTGCAAAACGCTTTCGGCGGGCGCACGCACTGCATCGAGAAGTCCGTCCAGGAAGGGCGTCATCCGGCGGCCGCGCCGCTGATCGTCGATGCAGCTATTCACCACCAGCCGGTACAGCCACGAATCGAAGCTGGCCTCGGCGCGGTACTCGCCGATGCGCGACAGCAGCTTCAGGAAAGTGTCCTGCGCGATGTCCATGGCCGCCGCTGGATTACCCGAATAGCGTAGCGCGATAGAGTACACGCGGTCCTTATAGGCCTCAAAGAGCGCACGGAACGCTTCGGCGTCACCTTGCTGGCAGGCTTCGATTACGTCTTCGTCTTCCAACACCATGCCGGAACCGTATGTTTGGACGGAGCAGAGCGCCGAATTCTTCCGGGTTTTCCAAAGCATGGGTTTTCTTATATGCTCGTTTGTATTATCACAAAGAGGTTTTCGGGACAAGCCGAATCGAAACCGCCTGTCTTTAGTATGTGATTTGTCCGGTCGAATGAATTCGTGATCTGTCCGCTCAACCAAGCAGCGACGATGCTGGAGATTGATAAACCCGGGATCAAATCTTCGGGGATTCGCACAGTGAGCGTGATACTTATTGTTGTGAGTGTAACGCCTTCCGCTAACAGCGGATAATGGTTTAGGATGCGACGCTCCGGTCACGCCGATCTTCCTCTGCATGGCGGCCGCGTGCCGGCCTGGCTGGCCGATCGCATGACGCGGCTTGGCACGGCGATCAGCGAAAGTGTTCTTCTCCACTACGGTTCCTCCGAGTTGCTGTCGCGCTTGAGTGATCCTTTCTGGTTTCAAGCCCTCGGTTCGGTGATGGGCATGGACTGGCATTCTTCCGGCATCACCACTTCCGTCGTCGGCGCGCTGAAGCGCGGTCTCAACCCCCGAGCGCACGAGCTGGGCATCTACATTTGTGGTGGGCGCGGCAAGCATTCCCGCAACACGCCCAATGAGCTGCGCACCGTGGCGGAGAAGACCGGGCTGGACGGCGATGCTCTGGTTCGCACCAGTCGATTGACGGCGCGTATCGACAACAACGCCATCGCGGACGGCTTCCAGATCTATCTGCACACTTTTGTGTTGACTGCCGGCGGGGAGTGGGCCGTCATCCAACAGGGGTTGAACGATGGGGTTGGGTTAGCAAGACGTTACCACTGGCATTCGGCAACCGTGCGCGATTTCACCTGTGAGCCGCACGCGGCGATTGCGGGCGAGCATCAGGGCGAAATTATGAATCTGGTGGACGCGGGCGCTGGCGCAGCCCAGACTGCATTGCTCGATATCAGCCACCAGGATCCCGAAATCACGGTGCGAGATTTAGGTCTGGCTATGCCCGGGCGCCACGACGTGCGAGCCGGCGATGTGGATCTGAAGCGGTTGGGCGCCGTGCTGGCTGTGGCCTACGAGCGCGATCTGCGCGATTTCGCATCGCTGATGTTGCTCGAAAAGCTGGGGCCGCGCACCTTGCAATCGCTGGCCTTGATTGCCGAAGTGGTCCATGGAGCGCCCGTTAGATTCTCCGATCCTGCGCGTTTCTCCTTCGCCCACGGCGGCAAGGACGGCCATCCGTTTCCTGTGCCGCTCAAGACCTATGACGCGTCGCTCTCGGTCCTGCGGTCAGCTCTTGATTCCGCGAAAGCGGGCGATCGCGAAAAGCTGGATGGCATGCGCCGGCTGGACCAATTCGTCAGGGCGGTGGAAGAACGCCGCCAGCCTGAAGCCAATTTCGACGCGATGATTCGTCATGAACATGCGATCTCACGTGAGATCGGCGGGCGAACTGTGTTCGACGATCGCAGGCGCGCAAAATCTCGACAACTCACCCTGTTCTGAACGAAACCTCCCGCGTTCGAGCGAGTCCAATCGCAGGGAGTCAAAACTTAAATGGAACTATTACAAGAATTGTTGACTGAAGAACTGAAGGACTTGCTCCACGCCGAGGGCCAATTGGTGAAGGCGCTGCCGAAAATGGCCAAGGCCGCTAAGGATGCCGATTTACGGACAGCGTTTGAAGACCACCTGGAACAGACCAAGGGACACGTAGAGCGTCTGAAACAATGCTTCGAGATGCTGGATGAAAAAGCCAAGGCGAAACCTTGCAAGGGCATGGCCGGACTGGTGGAGGAAGGCCAGGAAGTAATCACTGACGGCAAACAAATGGAAGAAGCTCCGGCGGACCTGGCGCTCATCGGTGCGGCCCAGCGCGTGGAACATTACGAAATCGCCGCATATGGCACAGCGCGCGCCATCGCCGAACAGATGCAGCGGCGCGATATCGTGAAGCTTCTGAGCCTCACGTTGGCGGAAGAAGAAAAAGCGGACAAACTCCTTACCCAACTCGCGCAGCCATTGCTTGAAGAAGCCGGCCAGGGAGCAGAGGAAGAAGAACTGGAAGAGGAAAACGCGTAGAATCGAGTCTGATGAGCCAAGCGTCGCATAACAATCAGATCGATTACATCGAGTTTCCAGCCACCGACATTCCGAAGACCAAGGCATTTTACTCCTCGGTCTTCGGATGGAAGTTCGAGGATTACGGCCCGGACTACACCAGCTTCGTGGATGGCCGGATTGCCGGCGGGTTCACAAAAGACGCGCCGCTTCCGCTGAAGGGAATTTTGGTGGTCCTCTACGCGAGCGATTTGGAGGGAACCGTAGCGAAGGTGAAGGCCGCCGGGGCGACCATTTCGAAAGAGATCTTCTCGTTTCCTGGCGGCCGCCGTTTTCACTTCATGGACCCCAGCGGCAATGAGCTCGCGGTGTGGTCTGAGTAGCAGCTAGAGGTTTTATCAGCCGCTTGCATGCAGATTGTTATATGCTTCCCAAGGAAGCATGAACAACGGCACGTTAACTAGAATTGCGGGCGCCGCTCTGCTGCTCGCCACCACCATCGCTCCGATGTGGGGTCAGGCCGAGCTCTCAGGCGAGTGGAGCCCCTTGCATCATGAGGATTATAACGAGCGTATTCCGGGCCCCGATCTGGGCGACTTCGCCGGTCTTCCGATTAACGATTCCGCGCGGGCCTTTGCCGAGAGCTGGGACGCATCGCGTCTAACGCTGCAGGAACATCAGTGCCGCGTACACGTCTCGCCGTACATCTATCACGGCCCGCTGCATCTCAGGATCTGGGAAGAGAAGGACCCCAACACCCAACAGGTGATCGCGATCAAGAATTACATCAGCACCTATGAGCAGACGCGGACCATCTGGATGGATGGCCGCCCGCATCCGCCCGATTACGCGGTGCATACCTTCATGGGATTTTCGACCGGCAAGTGGGAGGGCGACATCCTGACGGTCTCGACCACGCACATCAAGCAAGGCTGGGCGCGCCGCAATGGGCTTCCCGAGAGCGACCAAGCCACCATGACCGAGCACTTCCTTCGCCACGGGAATATCATGACGCACGTCACCATCCTGAGCGATCCTGTTTATCTGACCGCACCGCTCATTCGGACCGACGATTTTCTTCTCGACGAAAAAGAGCTCGGCGGATGGCTGTGGCCCTGCGAATATGTCGAAGAGATTTTGACTCGGCCCAAGGGCGACGTGCCCAACTATCTTCCCGGCCAGAACAAGTTCCTCTACGAGTATGCCGATAAGAACCACCTGCCGCATGCCGCGGTGATGGGCGGTGCAACCACCATGTATCCCGAGTACAGAAAGGTGCTGGCCACGGCGAAGATCGAGTCCGCGCCGCCCGTGCCTTCCACTGCGAAACACGAGACGGACACTGAACTCCACATTCTGCCGGTGCAGGGCAACGTCTACATGCTGGTGGGCGCGGGCGGCAACATTACCGTGCAAGTGGGTAGTCAAGGCGTTCTGCTGGTGGACAGCGGTCTCTCGCAGTTTTCCGACAAAGTGATCGCCGCGGTCCGCACGTTATCCGATAAACCAATCCATTACATCATCAACACCCACGTTCATCCGGATCACGTGGGTGGCAATGAAAACCTGGCGAAGACCGGCGGCGGCTCGGCTCGCGAAGTGACGCTGGTGAACACGCCCGGCGAAACGGCGGCCTATAGCGTTCAAATCATCGCGCATCAAAATGTTTTTGACAGGATGAGCGTTCCGTCCAATGGTCAAAAGCCGTATCCGGAAAGCGCGTGGCCCACCGACACGTACCTGGGCGTGGAGAAGGAAGTCTACTTCAACGGTGAGGCCGTGCAAATGTTCCATCCGCCGGCTGCGCATACCGACGGCGACACGATTGCGTTCTTCCGCCGCTCGGATGTAGTTAGCACCGGCGACATCTTCGTCACCAACGGCTTCCCGATCATCGATCTAAAGAACGGCGGCAGCTTGCAAGGCGAAATCGCTGGGCTGAACCAGATTCTTGATCTGGCAATTCCGGCGCATCACGAAGAAGGGGGCACCTACATAATTCCGGGACACGGCCGCCTGTGCGATGAGTTTGACGTGCTGGAGTATCGCGACATGGTAACTATTGTGCGCGACCGCATTCAAGCCATGATCAAGAAGGGCATGACGCTGGAGCAGGTAAAGGCTGCGCGCCCCACGCTCGATTACGATCCCCGCTACAACACCCCCGGCGCCTTTTGGACCGCGGACATGTTCGTGGAGGCCGCGTATCGCAGTCTGGCCACAGATAAACACCGATGAACACCGATAATGCAAGGCAATTTCTTTGTTTTCGATCTGTGTTCATCTGTGTTCATCCGTGGCCAATTAGATCACTTTAGTGGCGCCACCGTCCATGTCGATCAGCGAGCCTTGCAGGAACCGCCCTTCCGGCGAGACCACGAACGCAACCAACGCAGCGATGTCGTCCGGCTCGCCGACCCTAGTGGTGCGCGCGCTTTCGACCATCTTCCGCTCGGCGGTCTCCACATCGGTTCCTTGCTGCTTGGCAGTTGCCTCCAGCATGCGCAGGTAGCGTTCGGTACGAACGCTTCCGGGATTCACGGCGTTCACCTGCACGCCATCGCGAATTCCGATGTCGGCCATGGCCTTGGTAAATGAAAGGACCGCGGCATTCACCGAGCCGCCGATCGTAAACAAGGCCCCGGGCATCCGGCCGCCGACGCCCGAAATATTCAATACCGAACCCGCCTGCGCTTTCAATTGCGGCCAGGCCGCGCGCGTCAAACGCATGGCTCCGAAGAATTTCAGCGCAAACCCGTCGGCCCAATCTTCATCGGTCAGTTCCAGAAAATCTCCGCGCTTGGTAGCTCCGGCATTGTTCACGACGATATCGATTTGCCCGTAGTTTTGAAGGGCAAAGTCCACGGTTCGCTTGGCCGCGTCCATCTCGCGTAGATCCACGCCCAGCGCCGCAGCATGTCCGCCGCCTCGCTCGATCTCCTTCACGGCGTGTTCCATCAGGTTACCATCGCGCGCGCACAATACTACTTGCGCTCCCTCTCCAGCCAAGCGCATGGCAATGGCGCGCCCGATGCCACGGCTCGCTCCAGTCACAATCGCGGTCCTACCCCTAAGTCTGGTTTCCATGGATCTTCTATTATGATCTTCGGCTAATTAGGAATGTATATTGCAACCGCATTGCCTTGAGTCACATTGGATGGCGGCGGACCGGCATCCCAGCAGGCCTGCGACTGCAGGTAGATATACGTTACGCCGGGTGGCAAATATTGCGACACTTGGACGTTCACCTGATAGAGCCCCGGAAACGCCGGCGTCAAACCCGCATATAAAACCGTCCCGGCGTTGGTCGTCACCTGATTACACGCATATGGGCCGATCGGATCGGCTCCCGACGCCTCCACGCCCGATGCAATCGGGATACTGACCGCCCCCAGTCCGCCAGCGTAAATGATCAGTGTCTCGCCTCTTTGCACGGGATTCTGAACGGTGACCAGACTATAGTCCGAAGCGTGTTGAATCGCTCCGCCTCCGTCTGGAAGCAGGAAAATGCCCGGTCCGGCTTGCTGCGGCACAATGAACGCCGATTGCCCCGCGTATTGCACTTCCACGATGTGCGGCTGCGGGGAACCCAGCTCGAAGGGAACCTGAAAGTTCACCTGGGTGTCGGCGCCGGTGTTCACCACCGCAAGGATAGGCGCCGCCAATCCATCCACCAGAACCGTCACGCCTCCCAGTTCGGTGGGCAGCGGTAATCCAGGCGCCGTAAAGGTTCCAGTTTCGGTGATGCCACTTACGTATAATGCCCCGAGGCCGCCCGGCGCGGGCAGGCCAGGGATGAAACCGGCCGCATTCTGGACAGCCATATTACTGAGCGACGTCCCGGACGGCGTGATTTTGACCACGCTCGCGCTGTTGGTCTTGCTTGGTGTCGCCGCAGCGTTGGTCATCGCCAGTTGGTCGCCGGCGACCACTACATTGCCCGAGGCGTCCAGCACAATCGCATTCAAGGTTAGTGGTGAAAAAACAACCGCTGAGGGGTAAGCGGCGTTTACGTTGCCTCCACCGAGGTAAGTGGCCCAGAGTAGCGCGCTCCCGGCCGGATTTAGCTCGGCAATATAGCCTGCTTGCGGACAATAACTTTGTCCGCTGGGGATTTGCGATGAAGGCGTGTAGTACCAGCAGATTGAATTGAAGAGGGACTGTTGAATTCCATTCTGAACGGGCAGCAATTGTGCAAACGCAAATCCGCCTACCCACGCGTCGCCGCTGGGGTCGATGGCAATCGCGGTTCCGGTCATTCCATCGTCTGATGCGAGCAGCGTTCCATAGATCAAGTGGCTGGCGTCCGCGCTCAGCTTAACCACGAAGGCGGTCTGCGAGAAAGTCGTGTCGAACTGCTGTACGTAAGCCCCCGCTGTGGTCGGAAAATCGAACGAGTTCGTGGTGCCAGCGAGGTAGAGGTTTCCGGAACTATCGACCGCCAAACCGCCGATGGTGTCTGTTTCAGAGCCGCCTAAGTAGGTGGTGTAAATAAACTGGCTACCACTCGGGTTCACCTTCAGCGCGATTCCGTCGGCGCACCCCGTGCGGCTTGCATCCCAACACTGCGATTGGAAGACTCCCGTGGTCGCTGTCCACGCCGTTGACGTGGTGGATGCTGCCACGTATGCGTTTCCTGCCGCATCGGCCGCGACAACAGGCGAAATTCCTGGTCCCAGATAGGTCGAATACAAAATAGCATTGGGCGTTAGCTGGTTGCCCGCCAATAACGCGGGATCGAGTTTCATTAGAAACAGATCCTGCCCGCTCGATAGCGTACTGTGAAGCGCTCCTGCCGTGACCGGGAAAGCCGATGAACCGGTTGTTCCGGTGACATAGAGTTTACCGTCGGGGCCCAATGCAATGGACGTGGCTGCGTCCATGCTCGAACCGCCAAAAGTGACGGAGGCCTGGAGCACTCCGTTGGGGTCCAGTTTCACCACAAAACAATCGTCATCATTCTGGGCCGCGGTTCCACCGCCCACCTGAACAAAAAGGTCTCCTCCCACCATACCGGCGACATACACATTGCCGCTTGCATCCGCGGCGATCGCAGGCGGGGTAAAGCTGCAGGCCGCAAGCAACGTTGAATATAGGATGGTCTTCCCATCGGGCGAAAGTTTCGCCACGAAGCTGGAAGGACAGGTGCAAGAACCATACGGAAAACAGGGGCTGATGGAAAGCGGAAGCGAATGGACCAGGGGAAAATCCTGCGAATACGCCAGACCGGTTATGTAGATGTTGCCGCTGCTGTCCAACGCCATGCCGCTTGCCGAATCGGTGTGCAAAGTGGAATGGAACCCGTCGCTGGTGGTCGAGCCGCTGCCGCCAATTCCGCTCACGAAAGAAAGCGCCGGGTCGATAACCAGGGGCCGAGTCTGGTCGTATCGGCCGAGCCGGAAGCGGACGCGTCCATCTTCCGCCAGATCGAATGCGGCCTCCACAGCCTGGCGGTTGCCGTCGACTTCCTGATAGGCGAACGGCCGCCCATGCCGCACCTGCCCCGTGGACGTGTAAAGAATCAGGTCGCCGTCCGGCGCGATCCGTTCATAACGCGCGCCTCGAAACGACAAGCTGATTGCGGATGCGTCCGCTCCAGCCGCCAGCCGCCAGTCATATTCGAAACCACCGCGATTTTGATAGACGACCAGATCGATGTTTGGAAACACATAGGGGTACTTTACGCCCAGGCCATCCGGAGAGGTGACGCGGCGGGTGGCTGGAAATTCCATGCTGACCGTGCCGCCGTCGTCCGGTCGCACGCCGATTGATGTGTCGGAAAGCCACAACGTGTAGTTATCGGCTACACGAATACTCTCGGGATTATCCGGAGTGAGAAAGGAGAGAAGTGAAAAAGCAAGGCTAAGTACGGCCAATCCTGGCATCCGTGCTGAGTCACTGCACCCGTACTGCCAACCGCTGGTTGTTGGGCAAATGTGGCGCACGCACTCGTGCGTGCCGTGTTGGCACTCGTGCCAACACCCGTTCACACGAGTGTGAACGCGGCACGCTGGAGTGCGTGCGCCACGGAGTGTTGCTATCCTGCACAGTTGGAGGTGACCCTGGTGGTCTCATTTCGCCCGATCGCAATTGTTGCAACATTGCTCACGGCCGTGCCCCTCGTGGCGCAACAAAGCCCTCCCGCCGAAACGTCGGTGACCGTTGCGGGCAAGGTGATTCGCATCAATTATTCCGCGCCGTCCATGCGAGGCCGCAAAATCTTCGGCGGCCTGGAGCCTTACGGCCACGTTTGGCGCGCCGGCGCTAACGAAGCCACCGCGCTCCACAGCGACGCGAATCTCGATATCGGCGGCCTCTCGGTTCCTAAAGGCGATTACACGCTGTTCGTGTATCTGGATCCCAAGCAGTGGCAGCTTGTCATCAGCAAGCAAACCGGCGAATGGGGGCTGGACTACAACCCGAGCCGCGACCTCGGCCGCGTCAAGATGGACATGAGCAAGCCGCCCAAGCCGATCGAAACCTACAAGATGACGCTCTCCAGTCTGGGCGCCAACAAAGCCAAGCTCCAACTGCAGTGGGAAAATACGGTCGCCGAAGTACCCATTACGGTGAAATAGGGGTCGATTGTTAACAGTTGCCATCTTCCAGCGTCTACCGTTCGTATATGTCAATTAAGATCCTGCCAGGGCGTCCGCACCCCCTGGGGGCGACCTGGGATGGCGCGGGGACTAATTTTGCGATTTACTCCGAATACGCCGAATGGGTGGAACTTTGCCTCTTCGATCAGCCGAATATTCCGGAGACTGCGCGGGTTCGTCTACCCGAGCGGACCACCTACGTGTGGCATGGCTATATCCACGGATTGCAGCCGGGGCAGTTGTACGGGTATCGCGTGCATGGGCCTTTCAATCCCGACGAAGGCCTTCGATTCAATTCGAACAAGCTGCTCATCGACCCCTACGCGAAAGCGCTGGCCGGCCAAGTGGATTGGTCCGCGCCCATTTTCCCTTATCAGCCCGGGAACGGCGATGCCGACCTGACCTTGGATGAAAACGACGACGCAGCGGGGATGCAGAAATGCGTAGTCGTCAATCCGTATTTCGATTGGGAAGAAGACCGGCCGCTTTGCCTCCCGCTAAGCGACTCAATCATTTATGAATTGCACGTAAAAGGCTTTACCCAACGCCATCCTGAGATTGCCGAAGCGCTCCGAGGCACTTATGCGGGCCTGGCGGCCAAGCCCTCCATCCAATATTTGAAGCGGCTCGGCGTTACGGCGGTCGAGCTGATGCCGGTGCACGCTTTTCTCACCGACAAGCACCTGGCAGAGAAGGGGCTGACTAATTATTGGGGCTACAACACCACCAATTTCTTCAGTCCGGACGCGCGCTATTCCGGCTCCGGGGATCGCGGCGGCCAGGTGGCCGAGTTCAAGGCCATGGTGAAGACCTTCCACCGCGAGGGCATTGAAGTGATTCTTGACGTGGTTTACAATCACACCGCCGAAGGCAATCACATGGGACCGATGCTGAGCTTTCGCGGAGCGGACAACTCTACCTACTATCGCCTGGTCGGAGACAATCCGCGCTACTACATGGATTACACCGGCACCGGTAATAGTTTGAACGCCCGGCATCCGCAAGTACTGAAACTGATCATGGACAGCCTGCGCTACTGGATCGAAGAGATGCACGTGGACGGATTCCGCTTCGATCTGGCCTCTACCCTAGCGCGCGAACTGCACGACGTGGATCGCCTGTCGGCTTTTTTCGACATCATTCACCAGGATCCGGTCATCTCCCAGGTTAAACTGATTGCGGAGCCATGGGACGTGGGAGACGGCGGTTATCAGGTTGGTAATTTCCCGGCGGGATGGGCCGAGTGGAATGGCCGTTATCGGGACACGGTTCGACGCTATTGGAAAAGCGACGAAGGGCAATTGTCCGATCTCGGCTATCGTCTCACCGGTTCGAGCGATCTATACGACCGGGATGGCCGCCGTCCTTCGGCGAGCATTAATTTTGTGACGGCGCACGACGGTTTCACCCTGCATGACCTGGTCAGCTACAACGAGAAGCACAACGACGCCAATCAGGAAGACAATAAAGACGGGACCAACGACAATTACTCCTGGAACATGGGCGCCGAAGGCGCTACCGACGATTCTGAAATCATCCAACGCCGCGAACGGCAGAAGCGCAACTTTCTGGCGGCTTTACTCTTATCGCAAGGTGTGCCGATGATTCTCGGTGGCGACGAAATCAGCCGCACCCAGAACGGCAACAACAACGCATACTGTCAGGACAACGAGAACACCTGGGTGGATTGGAAGTTGGACGGCTGCAAAATCTCGCTGCTGGAATTTACGCAAAAGTTGATCCAGATCCGCCGCGATCATCCCAGCCTGCACCGCCGAAAATTCTATCAGGACCGTGCCATCCGCGGCACCCAGGAAAAAGACATCGTGTGGCTGCGTCCCGACGGGCAGGAGATGTCGGACGAAGAATGGGGTCTCGGTTGGGTGCGTTGTCTGGGCATGCTGCTCAACGGCGAAACTATCGGCGAAGTGGATGAATCCGGCGAGCCGATCAAGGACGACACCTTCCTCATTTTGCTCAACTGCCATCACGAACCAATCAAGTTCTTCGTCCCTGCGCCGCCTGGCTCAGAAAAATGGGAGATTGTTATCGATACGAACGATCCAGGGCTTCAGGCTGACACCCGGTTTACCGAACCAGGCACCGCCGTTGAACTTGTGCCTCTCTCGCTGGTGGTTTGCCGCGAACCCACGGCACCCACCGTTTCCGCCTTGCTGACCGCGGAACGACAGTGATACCGCACACCAGACGTTTCCCGGTCGGCGCCGAGGTCACCGGTAGCGGTGTTCACTTTCGGGTCTGGGCGCCGGTAAGAAAAACTGTGGATGCGGTGTTCGGCGGCGGCCAGGTCGTTTCACTCCAGGCCGAAGGGTCGGGCTACTTTTCAGGGCTGGCGCCGAATGCGCGTCATGGCTCGCGCTACAAATTCAGGCTGGACGGCAGCGAGACCTGTCCGGATCCGGCGTCGCGCTTCCAGCCGGACGGTCCGCATGGCTGGTCGGCGGTTGTCGACGGCACGGTTTTTCCTTGGGCCGACCAGAGTTGGCGTGGCATCGCCCTCCCGCACCAGGTGATTTACGAGATGCACATCGGCACCTTCACCAGGCAAGGCACCTGGTCCAGCGCCCAGACCGAGTTGCCGCGCCTGGCCGAAACTGGCGTTACCGTTTTGGAAGTGATGCCGGTGGCCGAATTTCCCGGCCGCTTCGGTTGGGGCTATGACGGCGTCCAATGGTTCGCGCCCGCGCATATCTACGGATCGCCCGATGACTTTCGGAGCTTCGTGGATCGAGCGCACTCCCTCGGCATGGGCGTGATCCTGGACGTGGTCTACAATCATCTCGGTCCGGATGGCAACTATCTCATCAAGTTCGCCCCGCACTACTTCTGCGAGAAGACCACCGACTGGGGGCCGGCCCTCAACTTCGACGGCCCTAGCTCCGGACCGGTCCGCGAATTCTGCATCGCCAATGCATGCTACTGGATCGAGGAATTCCATCTGGACGGCCTCCGGCTGGATGCCACGCAAGACATCCATGACAGCTCCAAGGACCACATCCTAGCCGCCATGGCTAGAGAAGCCCGCAAACGTGCCGCACCACGCGAAGTGATTTTCGTCGCCGAAAACGAACCGCAAGAGGTAAAGCTGGTGCGGCCCGCCGAGCAAGGCGGTTATGGCCTGGATGGTCTGTGGAATGACGATTTCCATCACACCGCCCTGGTTGCACTGACGGGCCGCAAAGAAGCTTATTACACCGACTATTCGGGGACACCCCAGGAATTCATTTCGGCCCTGAAGTATGGCTACCTGTATCAAGGCCAGCGCTACAAGTGGCAGAAGAAGCGCAGAGGCACGCCAGGCCTGGACATCCATCCGGCCGCCTTTGTCACCTTTATTCAGAATCACGATCAAATAGCCAACTCCGCGTATGGCCAACGCTGCCATGCTCTCACTTCCCCGGGCCAACTGCGCGCCGTCACCGCCCTCATGCTGCTGGGGCCCGGTACGCCCATGCTCTTTCAAGGCCAGGAATTCGCCGCGTCCAGCCCGTTCCTTTTTTTTGCCGATCACGGCCCCGAACTGAACCAGCAAATCCTCGAAGGCCGCGCCGAGTTTCTCGCGCAATTCCCCAGCCTGGCTACCCCCGCAATGCAGAAGCTTTTTGCCGACCCCGGCGATCCCGCTACCTTCGAACGCTGCAAGCTGGACCATTCCGAGCGCCAGACGCATCGCCAGATCTACGATCTGCATTGCGATTTGCTCAAGCTTCGCCGTGAGGAGCCGGCATTTCGCGCGCAGAACCGGCGCGGTCTGGACGGCGCGGTCCTCTCGCACGACGCCTTTGTGCTGCGCTTTTTCAGCGCTGATGCGGGTGAGAAATCCGGCGATCGGTTGTTGCTGGTCAACTTAGGCGTCGATCTGCATCTCGATCCGGCGCCGGAGCCGTTGCTCGCTCCTCCGGCTGATTCGGAATGGACCACCCTGTGGTCGAGCGAAAATCCCAAGTATGGCGGCACTGGAACGCCCCGCCTCGATTGCCCGGCGCCCGACGAAGACAACTGGCGAATTCCCAGCCACGCCGCCGTCGTGTTGAAACCTCGTCGTGTTGAAACCTCGTCGTGTTGAAAACCTCATCGATCGTATGAATGACCTGATCATCCGCATGCCCTGGCCGGGGAAAGATGGCCGCTTTCCCGAGGCTGGCCTCAACTGCGAATGGCTGGTGACCAATGGCCTGGGCGGCTACGCTTCCGGCACCTTATCGGGAGTGATCACGCGGCGCTATCACGGCTATCTGGTGGCCGCGCTCCCGGCGCCCTTCGGCCGCATCATGATGCTGAACGAGCTGGGCGAGCGCCTGGAACTTCCCGGCGACCATTTCGTCCAGATGAGCGGCGAGGAACGAGCCGGTGATCCCGTGAAGCTGGATGCCATGAACTACATCAGCGAATTTCGCCTGGAGGGAGGCACTCCGGTATGGCGCTACGAAATCGGAAATACGGTGATCGAAAAGAGGTTGGTGTTGCCGCACGGCCAGAACACGTCCTTCGTCAACTATTCAATGCTCTCGGGCGACCAGAATGTGCGTCTGGTTCTGCGGCCATCCATTCACTTCCGGCCGCATGAAACCGCCGTCAGCGCCGAATTGGAATCGTCTTACACCTTGACCGTGGGCCAGGATCGCTACGAAGTCTGGGCGGCGGGAACCGATCTTCCGCCGCTGCGGCTGCTCCTGGATGGACAGAACGCTGCGCTGACTGTGGAACGCGTTCGGATCGAAAAGGTGACGTATCGTATCGAAGAGCGTCGCGGCTATCCGGCGCAAGGCGACCTGTGGAGCCCGGGCTTCTTTCATGCCGACCTTCGAAGGGACTGTGACGCGACGCTCATCCTTTCGTCCGAGTCCTGGGATAACATGCGTGCGTTGACACCGGCTTTGGCCGTGCGATCGGAAGCGGAACGGAAGGGTCGCATCCTCGCGGCCGCCTGCAAGAGGTTCGGTAAAGATCTCCCATGCCTGGTGGAAGAGGACCCTACTGCCGCGGAATTGGTTTGGGCGGCGGATCAATTCCTGATCACTCCCGCCGGAAGAACCGACGATGCCACGCGTGCTCGCGCGGTGGGCGACGAAGTCCGAACGGTGATTGCTGGTTATCACTGGTTCACCGATTGGGGCCGCGATACCATGATCTCGCTGGAGGGTTTGACGCTCTCCACCGGCCGTTTTGCGGAGGCGGCCTGGATTCTTCGCACCTTCTCGCATTATGTTCGCGACGGTTTGATCCCCAACCTGTTCCCCGAACGTCGTACCGAAGGCTTGTACCACACCGCCGACGCGACGCTTTGGTTTTTCCATGCGATCGATCGCTATACCGAGGCGAGCGGCGATCGCGCGGTTCTCCAAATGGTGCTGCCCAAGCTGCTCGACATTTTCGAGTGGCATATGCGCGGTACCGCCTTTGGCATTGGAGTCGACTCGCGCGACGGGCTTTTGAAGCAGGGCGCGGAGGGTTACGCGCTTACCTGGATGGATGCCAAAGTTGACGACTGGGTGGTGACGCCCAGGCGCGGCAAAGCGGTCGAAATTAATGGGCTATGGTACAACGCGCTGAAGTTGCTGGAGGGATGGTTAACCGAGCAAAACGAGCGGGAACAGGCCGAGCGCGTTGCTAAGGCCGCTCAGCAAGCCCGCGAATCGTTCAACGCTCGCTTTTGGTATGAGCCTGGCAAGCATCTTTATGACGTGATCGACGGCCCCAACGGCGACGATCCCGCTTGCCGTCCGAATCAACTGCTCGCCTTCTCGTTGAAACATCCCATTCTGGACCAAGTACGCTGGCCGGCAGTGCTCCAGGTCGCGCGAGAAAAGCTGCTCACACCCGTGGGTCTTCGATCGCTTTCACCGGATCACAAGGACTACAAGCCAAAGTACGACGGCGATCTTCGTGCCCGCGACGCCGCTTATCATCAGGGGACCGTGTGGGCCTGGCTCATTGGGCCATTCATCGATGCCTGGCTTAAGGTCCATCCCGCCGATCTGGTGGGCGCCGGGAAGTTTCTGGATGGCTTCCCGCCGCATTTGCGAGAAGCTTGCATCGGCTCCATCAGCGAAGTCTTCGATGCCGAACCGCCATTCACGCCGCGCGGATGCATCGCTCAAGCATGGAGTGTCGCGGAGGTTTTGCGCTGCTGGATCAAATGCCGGTTACACTAGCCTCTTTTGCTTGTGTAAAACTTTGTAACGAAGTGCGGCCATAGGCATCTGACGTTCATGAAACGTTTAGCGACTTTGGTCGCCATCCTTGCCGCTTGTGCGGCCACCAGCTTCGCCGGGGAAAGCTCGATCCAGCTCAAGAAGACGCCGTTCTTCCGTCCCCATTACAACGCCCGCAAAGCAATCGCCGCTAAGCCACGAGCGAGTGGTGGGGCCGTCATTGTAAATGCCGCGAGCTACGAATCAGGAATTAGTCCGGGTGGGCTTGCCACTATTTTTGGCGACAATCTGACGACAGTCACCGGCATTGTATATGCGTACGCCAATCCGCTGCCGGACGAACTTGCGGGAGTGCAAGTATTCGTGAGTGGAATACCGGCGCCGATCTACGGAATCGCCTATGCCGGCGGCCAGGATCAGATCAGCATTCAGGTACCTTACGCGGCCCCCACGGGGCCGGGTGCCGCCGAGATTCAGGTGGTTGACGAAGGAACGACGGTGGCGGATTTCTTTACCGATTCCTTCACCGAGGACCCGGGGATTTTCACTTACGATGGCAACTTCGCCATCGCCGAGGCTTCCGATTATTCGTTGATTGGTCCCGATAATCCCGCAAATCCTGGCGAGCCGCTGGTACTCTACGTTACTGGCCTGGGGCCGCTCAACCAGGATTTGGTGGATGGCTATGGTTCTCCGACCAGTCCGCCGCTCGCCGAGACGGTAGATCCATTTCACGTTGTACTCGACAACGAGGATTGCACCGTGTTCTTCTCAGGATTGGCGCCGGGGTTCGTCGGGTTGTATCAGATCAACTTCTACGTGCCTGCTGATGCCGCCTCGGGGGATTTGCAGATCTACATCCAGAGCACGTACGCCAACAGCGGCATCGCTACCTTGCCGATTCAATAACCACCGGGAGCCGGCGGATCATCCGAAAAAGCCCAGCTTCTGAGATCCAAAGTTTGCCAGGTTGGGAAAGACGCCGGCCAGCGCCATGTCGGGAATCCCGAACCAGGAGCAAAGAGTCGCTCCGTATTGATCGATGGACGTGGTAGGAATCCAGCGTCCGCGAACATCGGCGTCGTTTGGTCCCGACAGCTCAAAGGTTGGGAATTGGCCGTAGATCTGTCCGCCCTTCACTGCGCCGCCTAGCACCAGATGATGGCTGCCCCAAGCATGATCGCTGCCGTCGGTGGTGGTGGGCTGGAAGGTGCGGCTGAAATCGGACTCGGTGAACGTCGTTACGTTCTCAGCCATTCCTAGTTCCTGGGTCGCCGCGTAGAATGTCGCCAGCGCCTGGCTCAACTGCGGATAAAGATTATCGTGCGTTTCGAGTTCGCTCGCATGCGTGTCGAATCCGCCCAGCGAGCAGAAAAAGATTTGGCGGTTCATCCCCAGGTAGGATTGCACCTGGATGATCTGCGCCACCTGCTCCAACTGGGAGCCGAGGCTGGTTTTTGGAAATTGCGTTTTCAACGGAGTGGTCTTCCCGAGCGCGGCTTCTAGCGCCGACGCATCGGCCATGCTGTTGGCCATGATGTTGTTGGCGGCTTGCACCAGGGAAAGTCCATTGTCGGAAGTCAACAGAGTAGTCAGCGCATTCAAACGCGCCTGGGACGCCGCCGAACTATTGAAACCTTTCAAGGTCAGCGATTGCCCGGGTGCGATCGCCACCGGTTGGGTGTTTACGCCTTGACCCGCCAGCGAATTTCCCGCCACCGAAACAAACGCAGGAAAGTTCGAGGAATTGATCTTCTGCGAATTGAGATAATCAGCAGCGCGCCCGGCCCAGCCGGTGGGGCTGTTTCCTTGTGCCATGGACGTCTGCCATTCGAGCTGCTGGTCGGAGTGAGAGAAAAGATTGAGCGGGATGGGGGCTTCGGATCCTTGATATTGCGAACGCGTGAGCGGCTGCACCAAGGAACCCGTATTCCCCACCACCGCCAGCTCTTTGCTCGAAAACATGCTCGCGATTTCGGCCAGCTTGCCGTGAAACGCAAACGGCGCGTTTGAAACGCTATACACGGTCGGTGTCAACTCGCTGGCTGATAGCGCCAGGCTGCCGCGAATCGAGGTGTACGCTTGGAAACTGGCGTCATCCATCGGAATCACGGTGTTGTTCGAATCGTTTCCCCCGAACAGGAAGACGCAAACCAGCGCGCGATAGTTCGCACTACTCTGCGCCATGGCCGGAAGTAAACCGAAGGGGCGCAGCGCCAGCGTCCCCACGGTTGCCGCGCCGGCTCGAATGAAACCTCGTCTTGACAGCATCTGTTCGGTCTCCTAATGAATGATTTGATACTCGTTCGAAGTCAGCACGATGTAGAGAGCCGCTTGCGCTTTAGCCGTTGGAGTGGACGCCGCATTCACCGCATCCGTCGCCGCCTGCTCCAAGGCCTGGGACATGGAGCCGTGCAGAAAGACCGAGCTGATGGTGTTCAGCAACGAAGTGGTGCTGCCGGCTTGTTCGACGAACGGGCTGAGATCCACCGTGGTGCCTTTATCGATCGTGCCATACAGAATCGCGGTCACGATGTCATCCCGGTCCGCCGCCGTCTGCGTCGTATAGATTTGCAACTCGGGCGCGAGCAACCCACCTGAGATACGATATTGCGGCGAGAAGTAGCTGAAGACACTGGGTGCATCGAACAGATCCTCTCCCAATTCGGTGGTGTCGTAATAAATGGCGCTATTGGAGGTCAGCTTGGCGTTCAAGCCGCGTAGCAAATTGGGCATGAACAGGACTGGCTCGCGCAGGTGGCCAAATGTATTGTTAGACGCGGCCGTTGATTCGTCGCCGGCGCGTGCTTCCGGGTCGGTGAGAATTGCGGCAATCACCGCCTGGAGATTCCCCGTCACTCCGTGGCCATCATTCTGAAATACGCTCGATACCCGCGCAACGTAGGATGGGCTCGGATTGCTCGTGACCAGATGTTGAATCAGTTGTTGGGAAACGAACGACGCCATGGTCGGCTGCGCCATCAATGCGTCCAGCACCGACTCAAAGTCCTGCTCCGCCGTTTGTCCCGCTGGAATGGTGATGTTGCCGAAAATGGTCTTCGAGGTGGTGTCGTGCTCGGCTTCCACGGCAAACATCTGGCCGAAGAAATATTGCGGATTATTGTTCTTCGTCGTGGCGCGGGGCGCAGTCGGATAGGTCCAGCCAGTGAGCACCTTGGCCATATTTGTCACCACCGTCTGATCGTAGGTGGGAATCGGATTTTTGTTCTTATCCAACATCGCCAAGCCATCCGCATTCAATTGCGTGAGACCCAGGGTGAATAGCTGCATCAGCTCGCGCGCGTAGTTTTCGTTGGCGGAAGTGTTTTTCGCCGGATTGGCTTTGTTGTTGTTCGCCATGTTGAGATAGCGGCCCATGGCGGGGCTGAGCGTCACGGCGCGGATCAGGTCGCGATAGTTCCCAAACGCGTTATCGCGAAAAATTCTCCAATAAGGCGGATAGGCATAGGCGATGGGAAGCCCGCTAAACGAGACCACCCAGATCTGGCTCAGCGCGAAAGCTACGCGCTGCCGAAGTTGATCCTGACCCGTAACAGTATTCTGGAAGAACGCCGCCTGCACGGGACGAAGGTCGCGGTTTGGCATGCCGCTCGAGTCCAGCACCGGCTGATCCGGAATATTCGAACTATTCAGCGCGAATTGCGCGTTCAGCCAGTTGCAAATCCCAGCTTCTTGTAACTGAGCGATGGCAGCCGGCGTGGGACCCCAGGTAGCCTGATCCAGAAAGCGCGCTGCGGCGCCGGCTGACAGTTTCTGTGTGCTGGATTGGCCGAATGCTGGCGAGGCTGCCAAAATCGATACTAACGAAACGATGCGCGCGAGTCTCATCACTCTTTAGGAACACAGGAGGTGGTCAAGAGTGTCGCGAAATCTCGAAAGCTTCCATTCAGGTTAATCGCTTAGTTTGACAAGTAAGTACGATATGGCTAAACATGGTACGCATGAAAATTCAATTCACATTGGCTGCCTTGTTTGCCGCGGTGCTCGTCTCCGTCCCCATTGGCGCGCAGGAACCTGTGGTCGCCGCGCCCGATGTCGACGCCCTGTTCCACAGCAAAGACAAAAAGCTCGACCGCAACAAACAGGCCGCGTATCACATCGAAAAGGACCTGCTGGAAGCGAACCACTGGGACCAGGCCGACAAATGGCTGACGGCTCAATACCTGCAGCACAATCCTAACGTGAAGTCGGGTCGTGAAGGAGTGGTGAAGTTCTTCAGTGCGGCGAGGAAGCCGACGCCGGTTCCCGAGCACTTGGGCGCCAAGGTGGCGTTTGTCAATGCCGAAGGCGACTACGTGACGGTAGCCACCGTGCGTGAGCTGACGGATCCGAGTACGAACCAGAAGTACACTACCACCTGGTTCGACACCTGGCGGTTTGTCGACGGCAAAGCCGACGAGCACTGGGACTGCGCGGAGAAAGGCCGCCGGCCGTAGGAATTCATGTAGCCACGGATGAACACAGATCGGTGTTCATCTGAGTTTATCTGTGGCTATTAATTTGGTAATTCGTTTCGCCAGGTCGTTGGTGACGCCCAGGTTTTCGCCGAAGAATCGCACTCGGCCGGTGATTTTCCGGTCCATCAGCGACCGCCCGTCGCGAGCGGTTATGGAGGCGGTAATGTCCACTTTGGTCGCGCCCAGGACAGTCACCAGTTCGCGCGTGGTCTGGCTGCCTTCCTTGAACGTGTCCACTTTGGTGTGCAGGGTAACCAGGTCCGGGACGCCATCGGCGGAATGATCGCCCATTCTGTAAACCTTCTGAAACACGCCGGAAGTGCGCATGCGCTCCACCAGGCGCTCGTAGACGGCATAACGAAATTCCGCCGGAATCTGAACATCCCCCGCGTCGACCATCGCTATTTGAATCGCGGATGCGGAGAGTTTCGGTTTCGCGGCGTTTTCGGCCGTGACAATGGAGGATGTCGCCAGCAGGAGTACGAAAATCGCGCGGCCCTTCATGGCTTGCTCTTCTCGCTGACCTCATTCGTCGCCGGGTTGGTATGTGCCCCGGCCTGGACCAGTTGGGTACGCAGCGGTTCGGCTTGGCCCTTCGGTAGCGCGAAGATCGCGCCGTGAACCGCACCGTCCGGATCGTGAAATGCAACCGTGAGAATGTCGACCTTGGTGCGCAGCAAGATGGTCAGCGCCTTCCCGCTTTCAAACGGCGCTGCCATGGCCGCAGTCTTTACCACGCGTCCGGTTTTGCCGCCGCCCTGCGTGGTTTCGGCGCCGATAAAGATGTCGTCAATGGAAGATACCGGCACTTTGGTCTGCGCCTTGCCAGTTGCAAACTGCAGAGCGCCGTCCGCGAAGGTCAGCTTGCCCGATGCGTTTCCCTTGATGTTGTCCAGGCCAATGATATGGCGCACCTTCTGGTTCGTAGCGGAATTGGGGGCCGTCTGCGCTCCGAGCGAGCCAGCCACGGCCAAGATCATGAGAGTGGTAGCAGTTAACGTCACGTGAAAACAAGGCTACCACGTTACTAACTGCCTGCCAAACGGTACAATCGACTGCTATGAAGCGACTGCCGTCGATACCTTGCCTAGCCCTGCTTTTTGCCGCCCGATTGTTTTCCCAGCAGCCGGAAACCCGCTTGAATCCAACCATCGCGCAGATCGTCAATGCGATCTCAGAGCAGCGCATTGCGGCGACGCTCCAGAAGCTGGAGGCGTTCGGGACGCGCTACGTGCTTTCGGCCGAAGACGACCCCGCGCATGGAATCGGCGCGGCCAAGCGTTGGATTCACGATGAACTCTCTGGCTACAGTCCTCGACTGCAGGTGAGCTATCAAAACTTCACTATCAAGAAGGGCGGCCGCCGAGGGCAGATCATTCGTGACGTGGAAGTGTCGAATATCATTGCAGTGCTGCCGGGCACCACCGAGAAGGACCACTACGTGCTGGTCACCGCGCATTATGATTCGCTGGCTCAGGTCCGGAAGCCCTACACCGGCGTAGATCAGCTGATCGCCGAAGCGGTTCGACAGGGCGTCGATGAAAGTGAAGCGCGGCGCTATCGAACCATTCTGCCCCCGGAGCGCGAGGATGGCCCACTGGATTTCGAAGCCACCGCCGCACAGACAATCGCCCCGGGAGTTACCGACGATGGCAGCGGGACCGCCGGAGTGATGGAGCTGGCGCGCGTGATGAGCGGGTATCAGTTCGACAAAACCATCGTGTTCATAGCGTTCGCGGGCGAAGAAGTGGGATTGAGCGGCAGCCAGTTCTACGCGACGCAGGCCAAACAGGACGGCATGCGGATTGAGGCCGTGCTCAACAACGACATCATCGGCAGCGATGTGTCCGGCAACGGGCGATCGGCGACCAACGTATTGCGAGTGTTTTCGGCGAGTCCGGACGATTCCGCGCCTCGCGAGCTGGCGCGCTATACCAAGCTGATTGCCGAGCGCTACGTTCCATCCATGCAGGTCGAAATGGTTTTTCGCGGCGATCGCTTCCTGCGTGGCGGCGATCACCGGCCCTTCGCCAATCTGGGTTTCGCCGCGGTGCGCCTCACCAGCGCGAGCGAGAAGTACGAGAACCAGCACACCATCACCGACACATTCGCGAATACTTCGGTTCCCTACGCCACGCGCGTGATTCGCATGAACGCGGCTGTACTGGCGACGTTAGCCTTAGCCCCGGCGCCTCCGGTGCTCAACTGGACCTGGGCGTCCGGGCCGGACAAGGGCGGGCACGTGCCTCTGCTGACGCGCGGTAAGTCGGACTACGATGCGGTGCTGCACTGGCTGCCAAACGCTGAGCCCGATCTGGCTGGTTACGCGGTCCTGGTCCGCTCCACCACGTCGCCGGTTTGGGAGCGCGAAATCTGGGTGGGCAACGTGACCACCTACACCATGCCGGACGTTTCCATTGACGGCGTCGTGATCGGAGTGAAGGCTGTGGATCGGGAAGGGAATCCGAGCATCGTCTCGTGCTACACGGAGCCCGTGCTCCCGTCCATGATCACTGCTGCCGAGAAGAAATAGCGCCCTGGTGATTTACTTGCCTGACTCTCACTGGAAAGTGAGAGGGACAACATGCGCTCTTGTTTTTGGGCGGCTGCCGGAATGTTCATCGCATGTATTTGCTTTGGACAGACGATTTCAGTAGGCGTCACGGGCGGAACTCGGGTCACCGATGATCTAACCGGCGCAGGGGCCGTGAGTGTGTCGAAACGCTACGTCGTAGGGCCAGAATTGGATATCGGTCTGCCCCTCGGTTTTGGCGTTGAAGTGGACGCGCTCTACCGGCGCGAGGGATTTCAATCATCGTACTCGAATATCTTCTACGGCGGCTCTTCCGAAGAGCGCGCTAATTCTTGGGAATTTCCGATACTCCTCAAATACCGACTTCCGGTTCCGATAGTCAAGCCGTTTGTGGAGGTGGGCTACGCGCCCCGTGTGCTTCATGGATCGATCAGCACGCTGAATACTTCGGTTTCGCCGCCTGCCCAATTGCCCGCAATGAGCGAGCATTGGCCCGATAGCCAGGGGTTCGTCATTGGCGGAGGAGTACAATTCGCAATCGGCCGCTTACGCCTTTCGCCTGGCGTCCGTTACACGCATTGGAACAACATGCCGATCACCGTGGTCATCCCTAATGGGCCCACGTGGGAATCAACGCAAAACCAAGTGGACATACTGGTCGGCATCACCTGGAAGATTCGATGACGCTGCTGGCCGACCCTTAGGAATTGACAGGCTCGCAGAATCGATCGAAGGCTTCAGTCAAAAGCTTCGCGATTTCGCCCGGTTCGCGCCGTTCGATATCGCTGCGATGGATCATGTAGACCGGCTTGCCGTCTTGAAAAAGTGCCATCGAAGGCGAAGAGGGCGGATAAGCGGACAATTTATTGCGCAGATGCGCTACCGCCGCCTCGTCGCCGCCTGCGAAGACGGAGGCGACCGTGGCTGGCCGCACGGAATGCTTGAGGGCCATGCCCACGGCTGGGCGGGCGCGGCCGGCAGCGCAACCGCACACCGAATTGACGATCATCAAAACCGCGCCGCTATCGGGCGAAAGAATGCGATCGACATCGGCCGGCGTTCGAGCCTCCTCGACACCGTGTCGGGTGAGGTCGGCGCGCATGGGAGCGGTGAGAACTTCGGAGTAGGGCACGAATCGATTTTAGCAGTTGTTACTCCCCGGGGCGATTCTTCAAAAACGTCGTGGTGGATTCAAAGAACGATTGCAGGATTTGGCGCGGCTCAGCGGGGAGCGCCGCTTCCTCCAGAGCGCGCGTCATCAACTGCAGCCAGCGGTCTCGCGCCGCTTGTCCGATGGCGAAGGGCGCGTGGCGGATGCGCAGCCGTGGATGGCCGCGCTGGTCGATATAGGTCTGCGGACCGCCAAAACGGAAGACCAGGAAATCGCGCAGCCGTTGCCGCGCTCCTTCCAGATCCTCAGCCGGGTACATGGGCCCTAGGATGTCGTCGTCGGGGACCTGGCGATAAAACGAGTCCGTCAGGCGCTCAAATCCGGCCTGGCCGATGACTGAATAAACGTGTTCCTCTTGCACTAAATTCGATCCTAGCAGGCGGGATCAGAACCGTGAGACGATCAGGAACGCACCGCCGATTGCGATCGCATCTTCAAGAAGTGCGATCGGCAGATCCTTCCCGCCTGTCGCTTTGACCAGCCGGACGCGAAATTCGTAACCGCCGAATGTTCCGACAACCGCTCCGATCACGCCCGCGGCCAAGCCAATCGTCCACGATCCACCAGTCGCGCCAACAGCCGCTCCACTCAACCCGCCGGTCAAAATCCGTGCGATGAACCCCGGGAGTGCCTTGCGGCTGGGAGTTTTCGGGAGCTTATCGGCGATCAACTCGCCGATAGCGAGAACGCTGAGTATGTAGGGCGTCGCAGAGTAGCCGAGAAACGTCAGCCAAGTGTTTTCCACATGCAGCCAGCCGAGGCGCACCGCCCAGCTGACAACGGCGGGCGCCGTCATGGCGCGGAGCCCGGCGATCACGCCAATCAGAAACGCCAGGACAAGCGCGATCATGGTGACAACGATATCATGGCGTCGTTACGTTTTCCGCCGTCGGGCCCAAGCGCCGCTTCCGAAGTCGATCCTGGAGCGTCGGGCGCGCGGAAAATCGGCGGTTTCGATTTCGGCTGTCGTTAACAAGTCAAGATGTCCGGTTTGATTCACACGTGATCTGTCCGGTTTGTGAAACAAAGTGATGCGGCCGTCAGGCCGCCACCTTGGTTTTGGGTTTGGCCTTTGGGCGATGCGACTGATCGGATGTTTACTTCCCCGCCATCAAATTCTCTCTGCCAGGTGGCAGATGCTGATCCGTCGCGTTCAGCATGATCGCCGCCATGGCGTAATCGCCGATGATGGTCGCAAGTTCCAGCGTTCCCTGCTTGCCGAACGTCTCCACAGCTTGGGCGTAAAGATCGGAGTCGAGCTTGTGCTGATGAAGCAGTACACCGGCGAACCTGACGAGCAGCGTGTCGCGGTCGGAAAACACGCTGACGTCCTGCTTGCGGTACTTGATTGCGTCAATCAGCGGCTGCGGCACTTTGGCGTTGCGAGCGGCCATTTCGTGCCCGCTCCATTCGTATTCCTGATCGAATTCCCGAGCCACTACCAAAATAGCAACCTCATAGTCCCGCGGCTTCAGCACGCCATGAAAGCGCAGATATTGATTCAGCATCTGGATGGATTCCGCCACCTTGGGACTATAGAGCGAAATGGCGGCGGGTCCAGTCGGCGTCACGCTCTTGCCGGGGCCGCCGGCCAACTCGTCATAGATGCGCTTGCCGTCTTCGTCCAGGTCGTCGCGCTTCACCAGCGGAAGGCGGGAGAAGGATTGGGGATCTATATCTTTCGGCAGAACGGCAGCGGTAGACGGCGATGCCGCGCTGCCGGTCTGCGCAGACGAGACTGCCGCGACAATCATCACCATAGTCGTCGCCATCGCGATCCAGAAAAGTATTCGCATCGCTCACGCCTCCAGGCAGGTAGCATATCAAGCGGGTTGCCGCTTTGCATTACAATGGGTTTTACGTCTTGCGCAGTGGCGATATGGGGCAGGTAACTTGAGCGTCCTCACGTACGCCAGATCTGTTGCATGCAACTGCATAAGTTGTTTTTTCAGGAGAGTGAAATGGGCAGTTTCCGCCGAACCACAGTGTGTTCGTTACTGTTGCCCATCGCGGCTCTGGTGAGCGTTTGCGCGTTCGGCCAAGGCGTGGTGGGGGAGTTCATACCGGACGTTGGATACGATTTGTCGGGCAATTGGAATCCACTGCTCCAAGAGGATTTCCTGGAACGCATTCCCGGCCCCGAGCTGGTCAACTATTCCGGCCTTCCTATTACCGAGGGCTCGCGCCTGTGGGGTGAAAGCTGGAACTCTTCGCGCCTCACCATGCCCGAGCACCAGTGCCAGGTGCACGTAGCGCCGTACATCTATCGCGGCCCGCTGCAACTGCGGATCTGGGACGAAAAGGATCCTCAATCGCAGAAAATCATCGCCATCAAAAACTACATCAGCACCTACGAACAGACCCGCACTATTTGGATGGATGGACGTCCGCATCCGCCCGCCTGGGCGGCTCACACTTGGATGGGCTTCTCCACGGGCAAATGGGAAGGCAATATTCTCACGGTTTACACCACGCACATCAAGCAAGGCTGGGTGCGGCGCGACGGTCTTCCCGAAAGCGATCAGGCCACGTTGGTGGAGCACTTCATCAGACATGGCGATCACCTGACCCACGTCAGCATCGTGACCGATCCGGTGTATCTCACCGAGCCGTTAGTCAAGTCCCAGGACTTCGTGTTGAACACCAACGCCGGTGGAAACTGGCTGTACCCCTGCGAAGAAGTTGAAGAAGTGGAGGGGCGGCCGAGAGGCGCCGTTCCGAATTATCTGCCTGGCCAGAATCCGTTCATCACCGAATACGCGAACATGGTCCACCTACCGCTGATCGCGGCTCTGGGCGGCCCGGCAACCATGTATCCGGAGTTCGAAAAGGTGGTCAAGAATCCTCCTCCTGTCCCGACCAATGTCTTCGAGAAGGACGAGATTGTTCCGATGCCGGTGAAAAACGAGGCGCGGAATCCAGCGCCGACCGACGGCGAGGTTCACATTCTTCCGGTCCAAGGCAACCTGTACATGCTGGTTGGCGCGGGCGGCAATATCGCGGTGCAAGTGGGCAGCATGGGCGTCCTGATAGTGGACACAGGCCTGGCGGCAACTGCCGATAAAGTGATCGCCGCCATCCGCAAGCTGGCGCCGGACAAACCGCTGCAATACATCATCAACACCCACGTCCATCCGGATCATACCGGTGGCAACGAGAAGCTGCGCGCGGCGGGCGTTACCATCACCGGCGCCAATGTTACCGGCGATATCGCCGATGCGTCCAAAGGCGCCGCGATTATTGCACACCAGGCGGTGCTCGATCGGATGAGCTCGCAGAGCGGCAACCAACCTGCCGCCCCAACCGGCGCCTGGCCCACCGACACGTTCCTCGGCGATCGCAAGACGCTTTGGTTCAATGATGAATCGGTGGACATCACTCACGAAAAAGTGGCCCACACCGACGGCGACAGCATCGTGTACTTCCGCCATTCCGACGTGATCGCAACAGGCGATATCTTCGTCACCACCGGTTATCCGTTTATCGATATCGCCCGAGGCGGCAGCATTCAAGGCGAGTTGGACGCACTCAACAATCTGCTGGATCTCGCCATCTCCAAGCACGACGAAGAAGGGGGCACCTACATCATTCCCGGGCACGGACGTTTGTGCGATCGCTGGGAATTGATCGAGTATCGTGATATGGTTACTATCATTCGCGATCGCGTTCAGGCCATGATCAAGAAGGGTATGGCACTGGATCAAGTGAAAGCATCCAGGCCCACCATGGATTACGATGCCCGCTACGGCGCTGATAAAGGATTCGGAACTACGGACCAGTTCGTGGAAGCGGTGTACAAAAGCCTGGGCGGGAAGTAGCCCTGCATGCAGGAATTAGCAGGACAGTATATGATGAAATTTAACCGGAAGGAAACCTAAAAAGGACCCCTATGAAACGAACACTGTTGTTCTTGGTTGTCGCGGCGGCATCCGTGTTGAGCACGCAGGTCAATGTGTATGCGCATCACTCCTTTGCGGCCACCTATTTCGAGGATCAGACCATCACGATCAAAGGCAAGCTGGTACAGTTCCTGTATCGCAATCCTCACTCGTTTGTACACGTGGAAGCTCCAGACGATAAGGGTGAGATGCAGACTTGGGCCGTGGAATGGGGCGCCGGCGGCCAGTTGAGCCGCGATGGCGTAACTCGTGAATCCCTGAAGCCGGGTGACGTTGTGGAAATCAAGGGCAACCCGGGCCGCAACCCGGATGACCATCGAATCCGCATGCAGAGCATCACACGCCCGTCGGACGGCTGGAACTGGAAAGGCGTCGTCCAGTAACAACCGCGACCGTCAGGGAGTGCTGTTTCTCAATGCTCGATCACCTACCTCGATGTAGGACTGCCTACAGCTTTCTGTTGGCTGCCCTGACGTGTTTTCCAGCGCTCGCGCAGGTGGACTTCACCGGCGAATGGGCCCCTTTGTATCACGAAGACGGGCCGGAGCGTCTTCCCGGCCCTGAACTGGGCGACTACACCGAACTTCCCATCAATGCCTCGGCGCGCATGGCAGCCGACACCTACGACGCCGACCGCATTTCGGTGGTTCCGGAGTATCAATGCCGGCCCCATGGCGGCGACTACTCCATGCGCGGTCTCGGCAACTTGCGAATCTGGCGGGATATCAACCCCAATTCCGAGAAGCTGATCGCCTTTCACACGCACCTGCTGGCTTGGGACAGCGAGCGCACGGTCTGGATGGACGGCCGCCCCCATCCGCCGGACTGGGCGCCGCACACCTGGCAAGGCTTTTCCACCGGCGTGTGGGAAGGCAACATGCTGACTATCACCACCACCCATCTGAAGACGAATTACATGCGGCGCAACGGTGTTCCCCGCAGCGACAAGGCGATCTTCACGGAGCATTGGACGCGGCATGGCGATTATCTGACGGTGGTAACGGTGATTGAAGATCCGGTCTATCTCACCGAGCCTCTGGTGCGCAGCGACAACTGGTATCTGGATCCGGGCCAGAACATCGGCATCTTCGGATGCGAGTACGCGCCGGAAGTGCCGCGGCCGGAAGGGACGGTGCCGAATCACCTGCCGGGCCAGAATAAATTCCTGCATGAGTTCGCCAATTGGTATGGGCTGCCATACGAAGCCACTCGCGGCGGCGCGGAAACTTTGTATCCCGAGTATCAGAAGAAGATCGCCAATGAATATCATCCGCCGGACCACTGCGAGCGCTACTGCAAGTGCACCAGCCTGATCGATTGCAACGTGACTTCTAAGTAATCATGGGTACGCGAATCAATGTGGCGCACGCACTCCTGCGTGCCGCGTCCCCACTCTTGGGGACGCTGTTGCTTTTCGCCCAAATTAATCCCGACACCGTGCAGCTAACCATGGCGCCCGTGCAGGGCAATGTCTATGTGCTCATGGGCGACGGCGGCAACATCACGGTCCAAGTAGGTAAAGACGGAGTGATGCTGGTTGACACCGGTTTCGCACCGCTCGCGCCGAAGGCCATGGCCGAGATCCGCAAATTATCCGACGGGCCAATTCGTTGGATCGTCAACACGCACGTCCACGCCGACCACACGGGAGGAAATGCGGAAATGGCCAAGCTCGGCATGACGCACGAGTCGATCGGCCCACCCAGAATCGTCGCGCAGTCGAACGTACTGAATCGCATGAGCGCGCCTCCCTCCGGCAATCAGCCCAAGATCCCCGAAGCCGCGTGGCCCAACGACGAATACTTCATGCCCAGCAAGGATTTTTTCTTCAACGGCGAGGCGGTAGTGGTTTATCATGTGCCGGCGGCGCACACCGATGGCGACAGCCTGGTGTTCTTCCGCCGATCTGACGTCTTAAGCACCGGCGATGTCTTCACGCCCGGAAGCTACCCGATCATCGACCTGGCGCGCGGCGGAAGCGTGCAAGGCGAAATAGACGCGCTAAACCGGATTATCGATATTACCGTCCCGGCGAAATATCAAGAGGGCGGCACGCTGGTGATCCCCGGTCACGGACGCCTCTGCGACGAGGCCGATGTGGTCGAATACCGCAACATGCTGACCGTGATTCGCGATCGCTTTCGCGAAATGATCCACAAGGGCATGACGCTGGAGCAGATCAAAGCCACCAAGCCAACTTTGGACTACGACACGCAATACGGCGCCACTACCGGCTTTTGGACCACCGACATGTTCGTCAATGCGGTCTATAAGAGCCTGAGTGAGAGCAAATGATGCGAACCCTACTAGTGGCCGCTCTCTCGCTCGCCTGGGCTGCCTTGGTCTTAGCGCAAGGCATTCCGCCGGGACCTGGATTCGGATCGGGCGGCCCGCCTCAAGCTTCAAAATCGGCGGAAGCCTCGGCGCCTGCCGACTTCACTGGGTTTTGGGTTTCGGTGGTCACCGAAGACTGGCGCTGGCGCATGGTAACACCGATCCGAGGCGATTTCGCCAGCATCCCTTTAAACAATGCGGGGCGCCGTGTCGGCAAGGCGTGGGATCCGGACAAAGATACCGCGGCGGGAGAACAGTGCAAGTCTTACGGCGCTCCCGCGATCATGCGCGTGCCGGGCCGCGTTCATATCAGTTGGGCAGACGAGAACACGCTCAAAGTAGAGACCGATGCCGGCACGCAGACTCGCCTGTTTCACTTCGCCGGTAAGCCTGCCGAGACCGACAAGCGCACTTGGCAAGGATACTCAATCGCCAATTGGGAGCGACCGCTCCGTGGGTCGGGCCTGCCTGGATTCGGACTGGGAGCAACTCGCGAAGGTGGCCATGGACGCTCGCTCGAAGTAGTGACAAACCAATTGCGCGCCGGGTACCTGCGCAAAAACGGTCCGCCTTATAGCGAAAATACGGTGCTCAAGGAATATTATGATCTTCATAAGGAACGGAACGGCGACACTTGGTTCACAGTCACGACGGTGGTCGAAGATCCCATGTATCTGACTGAGCCGTTCGTTACCTCGACCGACTTCAAGAAGATTCCTGACGGGGCCGGATGGAGCCCCAGCGTTTGCTCGGCAAAATGAAACTGGAGACACTGCAATGACTCGAAGATTTCTGGCTCGGACCATGGTTCCGTTATGCGGCGCAGCCGCTCTATTGCTGGCGCCCGGGAGCGCGCCGGCACAGTTTGGCCCTCCCCCGCCCCAGGCTCCCCGGCCCGCGAAACAGGTCGCGCCGGAAGATCTCACCGGCTACTGGGTCTCGATCGTCACCGAGGATTGGCGCTGGCGCATGGTGACTCCAGCCAAAGGCGATTACACCAGCGTTCCACTCAGTCAGGATGGGCGCAAAGCCGCGGGCGCCTGGGATCCGGACAAAGACATTGCCGCCGGTAACCAGTGCAAAGCATACGGCGCGGCAGCCATCATGCGCGTGCCGGGACGCGTTCACATCACCTGGGTGGACGACAACACGCTCAAGGTAGAGACCGACGCCGGGACACAGACGCGGATGTTCCACTTCAATGCGAAAGCGCCGGCCAACGAAGCGGCCAGTTGGCAAGGCTATTCGAGTGCGATCTGGGACGGTCTCAGGCCCCCGCCTCGTGGCCGCGGCGCGAATACGCCTCCTCCGCCAGGAGGCTCGCTGAAAGTTGTCACCACCAACATGAAGCCCGGCTATCTGCGCAAGAACGGCGTGCCGTATAGCGGCAATGCTGAACTAACCGAGTACTACGATCGCACCAACGAGCCCAATGGCGATTCCTGGCTGATTGTGACCACCATCGTGCACGATCCCGCGAATCTGTTTCAGGACTTCGTCACCAGCACGCACTTCAAAATGGAGAAGGACGGCTCGAAGTGGAGCCCCACGGCCTGCGAGGCGAAGTAAAGCTGAAAGCATCCATCCTTTATCGAATCGCGTCCGTACTTCTTTTGCTTTTTGCGGCCGGGCATACGGTTGGATTTCTGCAAATCGATCCTCAGTGGCGAGTGGACTCGCTGATCGCGTCGATGCGGTCGATTCACTTCGACGTGCAGGGATCAAACCGGACCTATTGGGACTTTTATGTTGGCTTCGGGTTCTTCGCTACCGTTTTCCTGGTATTTTCGGCGGTATTAACCTGGCAACTGGGCGGTCTTCCCGCGGGGACGCTGGCGCACCTGCGCGGGACCGCATGGGCGCTCGTCATTTGCTTCGGCGCCGTGGCGACTCTGAGCGTGAGATATTTCTTTGTTATTCCGATCGCCTTCTCAATCGTGATTTTTCTTTGTTTGGTTGCGGCAGCCTGGCTTTCGGCGAAGCAAGCGAAGTAAGCGGGAATTTTCCCTGGAGTTCGCGCGTCCTACTCTCAATATTGGAGGAGACGTTGTGAAGCAGATTGGTTTGCTACTGCTCGGCAGTTTGATCGCCGCGGCCCAAACGCACCAGCACGGCCCCCCTGAGACTAAGCGAATCGACCTCGCCAAACTTCCGCCGCCGCAAAAGATCGAGGGCATCGGACAGGCCCATATCCCTGTCACCACGAAATCGCCGCAGGCCCAAGAGTGGTTCGACCAAGGGCTCTCGCTGCTGCACTGCTTCTGGTATTACGAAGCCGAGCGCGCATTTGAGGAAGCGGTTCGGCTGGATCCCGATTGCGCCATGTGCCACTGGGGACTGTTTCAAGCCATCGATTCGAACGGCGATCACGAGCAGGCTAAAGCGGAGTTGGTGCGCGCCAAGGATCTAGCCCCGATGGCTTCCGACCGCGAGCAGCGCTACATTCGAGCGAGCACCGAGCAGCAGGCCAAGAAGGGAGAAGAAGCCACACAGGTCTTCATCAAGGAGATGGAGGCGCTTGAGGACCGCTATCCCGACGATCTGCAGGCCAAGCTGTTTCTCGCAAGTCAGCTGATCAGCGGTTATGACAGCCACGGCGATCCGCGTCCGGGGACGCTTTACGGCCAGGCGCTTCTGCGCAATCTGTTGCGTGACTATCCTTCCAATGCCGCCGCCAATCACTATTGGATTCACGCGGTAGAAGGAAGCGAACATCCGGAATGGGCGCTGGAGAGCGCCGAGAAGCTTGGAAAACTGGCGCCCGGCTCAGGTCACGTGGTTCACATGCCCGGCCATATCTTCTATCGCCTGGGTGATTATGAGCGAGCGCGCGAAATCTTTCTCGAAGCTGAGCGCGTGGATCGCGACTACATGGACCGGCAGCAGGTTGGTATCGCCAACAACTGGAACTACGCGCACAACCTGAGCTACTTGATTGCCGACTGCGCAGAGGCCGGCCGCTATCGTGAGGCGATCCAGCACGCCTCCGCGCTCCAGGGAACGGCGGACAACCCGGACCAATCGTCGAATCCTGGCTTCTACATTCTGCAAATCGGCAGTTCCGCGGCGCGTCTTGCGATTCGATTCGGCGCTTGGGATGACGCGATCGAGCAACCGATGAACTTCGGCGTGCCGGACGCCAAACTTGGAGTAGCCGCGCGCGGTTATCGGGACGGCCTGGTCGCCTACGCGCGCGGTATGAAGTCCGCCGAATCGGGAGATCTGTCCTCCGCGGACCGGCAGAGCGACGCACTGGACGCGCTGCTGTGGCGATTGTCACAGGACAAAGTAGACGATGACGCGAAGAACGTCCGCGATCGAGTGGTCCGGATTTTGCAGACCGCGTCGCTCGATCTTCGCGGAAACCTGGCGGGCTATCGGAGCGCTTCGGACCAGCTGCGGCAATTGCTGGATCAAGCAGCCGACCAGGAGCGGGAACTCGGCTATTCCGAACCGCCGGTGTATTCGCGGCCGGAGTCGGAATCCTTGGGCCATGCATTGATTCGCGCCGGGAAGTATTCGGAAGCGCGTGAAGCATTTCGGAACGAGCTCAAAGAGCGGCCGCGATCCGGGTTCGCGCTATACGGAATCGCACTGGCCTGGGACCGCGAGGGCAACCATAGTGAGGCGGTCAAGGCCTATCGCGAATTTCTGGAGACCTGGCGAAACGCCGACCGGAGCCTGCCGCAAATCCAAGCCGCTGAGACCCGCCTGAAGGCGCATAATTAGGCTTCGACCTTGCGCAGTTCACTACTTCGTGCCGCTCAGGCTCTTATACGCCGCTTCCACAAACATGTCCGTGGTCCAGAAGCCGCTGGTCGCCCCATACACCGGATCGTAGTCGCGCGTGGGCCGCGCCGCCTTCACCTGCTCCAGCGTCATGCCCTGCTTGATCATGGCTCGAATCCGGTCGCGCAGAATGGTGACCATTTCCTGATAGAACACCACGTCCGCCTGATCGCACAGCCGTCCATGCCCGGGAATCACCATCGTTCCGCCTTCCTGTTTGCCGGCCGGAATGGTAAGAGCGATTAAGCGGTTCAGCGCGTCGATAATCCCCTGCAGGCTGCCGCCCCTGGCCAGATCGATAATCGGATAGCCGGTAGTGACGAAAATGTCGCCTGCGCTCACCACATCCGAACGGCGGAAAAACACAAAGCTATCGCCGTCGGTATGGGCCGCGGGTTGATGAATCACCTGGATCCCTTCGCCGTCGAAATACATATCCTTTTCGTCGGTGAAGGTATCCGTGGGCCAAGCGCCGGAGGGATACGCTGCCTGATTGCCATCCTTCGCGCTCATGCGATCGAGAAGCGTTTGATGCGCGATCACCGACGCGCCCTTGCCCGCATCGGCGATGTCGCCCGTGACGTTGCCGCCTACAATGGTGCTGCCGAGGCCCGCGATCTTCTCATTGCCACCGGTGTGATCGGCATGCACGTGCGTGTTGACCACATATCGAATGGGGCCATCGGAAAGCTTCCGGATCGCGGCAATCACTTTGTCGCTCATGTTCGGCAAACCGGTGTCGACGATCAACACACCTTCCTTGCCTACTTGAACCGCAATATTCCCGCCGGCACCCGAGAGCATGTAGACATTCCCCTGTACATGTTGGGTATGCACTTCGCCGTCATTCTCGGCCGCTGGGCGGATCGCGTTTTGTTCAGCCGGCGGGGGCGCGTCGGTAGCTGCAACGATCGCGGCCACATCCGGTATTGCCGGCATCGTTTTCATCGTCAGCCGATATTCCGGATACATGGTTTGGGCGCCGCCACGGGTGGCCGCAAACGGCACTTTCTCGCGATTCGCAAACTCAGCTAGAAATTTGTTGTCGCCCGGCAAATGGTTTGGCACCGTACCCCTGGGACGAGGTACTTCCACTACTTCCTCGCATGGATACGGAGCGATCTCCTGGCGCGCGTCGTAAAGAAAATCGGTGGTCCGAACGAACGGCTCCGTCAGATAATCCGGATCATTGATGATTACCATCACAGTCAGACGGTCGCCATGCCGGAACAAATGCTCGGTGACGGTGGCATTTTCACTGCGCGGAATACCATTGCGCCGGATCCAGCCCTCCTTTAAATGCGTGGTGGTGATCGTCAGGACGTCGCCATCCCACTTCCCGGTGGAAAATCCTTGCCAGGTGTGCGCGGTTTCGGCCGGTGGATGCGGGCGGCCGTCCATCCAGATGGTTCGCTCCGGCGCTTGCCAGGAAATGTGCGTGTGATAGGCGATCAGCTTCTGGGTGTCGCGATCGATTTCCTTCCAGATGCGCAGGTTCGCCGGGCCCCGCCAGGCGTAATCGGAGGGATGCGGACGGCACTGATTCTCGGGCAGCGTGAGCAGGGACGCATCCCAGCTATCGCCCCGCAGACGCGCGGCATCATTGATCGGAAGCCCGAGATAGTCGCCTATATCGGGCCCCGGAATGCGCTCCAGAAAATCTTCGTCGAACTGGGGAGCCCACTCGCCCGTCGGATCCATTTGCGCCAATCCGGGAACGGCCAATAAAGCAGTCAGCAAAAGCAGCTTGGCATTTCGCATTGCACACCTCGCGTAGTTTCACACTATCACAGGGGTTGGGCGATGACTTGCGGGAACCGCACTTTCATGAACAGAATCATGACACTCGGGTAGCCTGCAAAGAACGCAGTGACAAGCGCACATAGGACGGGTTGTTTCACGCCTGCTTATCTTCTGCGTGCCGGGGCAGCGTCTGGCCGGCACTCGTGTCGACGCTAGCGCAGGATCGTTGCTATCGCGGTCACTTGCTCCTCGAACACGCCAGCGGCTGATAGCGGTTCCAAGGCCTCTTTCATCGCCGCTTCAAAGGCCGGTCTCCGCTCGCCAAGCACCTCGGGCGACGTCGTCGAAAGCGAGAGCGCTCGCCCGATCAAATCCGGAATCGTCACCCGATGGGCCACGGTTACTTCAATGTCCTCAACCTTGCGGAATCGCGAGCCACGGAACCAGTCTTCCAGATCGATGCGATAGCGGGTCTCGACCGGATCCGACGACCAAGCCCGGCGAACGTCGTGGAATTTCCCGGTCCATCCCTGAGCCGCCGCGCTCTCGGTCCTGGTGCCGCAAATCGCAATCCAGCCATTGCTATCGACGATCCGTTCCAGCACGGCGAGGGCTTCTTCGCGATCGAACCAATGCAGCGCCCGGCCGATAGTCACTGCTTGAAAGAGTCCGATGTCCGGCGGCAGATCCTCGATCCGCGCCTGGATCAGGTCGAGGTGAACACCCGCCCGAGCCGCCTCCACGCGCGCAGCCTCCAGCATCTCCGTCTCTACGTCAACACCCACGCACGATTTCACGTAGGGGGCGAAGCCGACAGCGAGCAACCCGGGACCGCAGCCGATGTCGATCAGCCTCTGGCCGTGATCGAGCTTCTCGCGCCGCGCCACCTCTCGAAAGAAACTAGCGGGATAGGGCTCGCGGTAACGGGCATAAAAAGGAACGGTGGAATCAAAGCGGCCCACGTGGAGTCCACCGGAATTCTAGCAAAAATTGTGGCGCACGCACTCTTGCGTGCAACGTTCACACTCGTGTGAACGAAGTTTTTTCTGCGCGTGAACTATTCTTTGCTAGGGCCTTCCTTCGTCCACCGGGTGCCGCGTTCAGGGGCGCCCTCTGGCCCCGTGTGAGCGTGAGCTATTCTTTGCTAGGAGCTTCCTTCATCCTAAAGATTGCTCATATCGATACCGGCCGGGATTTTCGCGGCGGCCAGGACCTATTGTTATCTCTAGCGCGAGGATTGAAGCAGCGGGGGCATCGCCAGTTGATTGTCTGTCCGGAGGGCAGTCCGCTCTGGCAGCGCACGTCTAAAGAGGAATTGGAAGTGATGCCGCTTGGGCCCGCCGGCAAGCTACGCGGCCAAGTACGTGACCAGCGGTTCGATATCGTGCACGCGCATGATGCTAAGGCCCAGACCATCTCGTTCCGCGCTTCCTTGGGCCTGCCAGTCCGGCGTGTGGCTAGCCGGCAGGTCGCGTTCACGCCCCGGCATCCGCTGATCCATCGCTGGAAATACAGCCGCACGTGCGATCGAGTGATCGCAAATTCCGAATCCGTGCGCCAGGTGCTGATCGCGGCCGGGGTCCCGGGCTCGCACATCGAAGTGATCCTGCCGGGAATCGAAATGCCGAAGGAAACGCCTAGCCCGGACGCACGTCGGAAGGCGCGTGCGCGATGGGGCTTCTCTGGTGACCACTTCGTAATTGGACACGCCGGAGCATTCACCCGCGAAAAAGGCCAGGACGTAGCTCTCGAAGCCGCGTTGCTGCTGGCGCCAAAGTTCCCTCGCGCGCGCATGCTACTCGCCGGCGAGGGGCCCGAGCAATCGCATCTGGCCCACCACGCATCTGCCATTGCGCAGCTGCCCGGTTTCATCGACGATTTAGACGAATTCTATGCCGCGCTCGATCTCTACATCATGCCTTCGCGCTCGGAAGGTTGGGGCCTGACCGCCTTACGCGCCATGGGTTTCGGGATCCCAGTGATCGCAAGTAACGTCGGGGGCCTTCCGGAGCTGGTGGCGGCCACCGGTTGGTTGGTGCCCCCCGAATCGCCCGAAGCCCTCGCCGAAGCGATCATTCATGCTGCCTCCAATCCCTCGCGCCTCGGTGAATTGGGGCGCAGCGCGCGCGAGCGGGCGTCACAGTTTTCTATCGAGCGAACTGTCGAACAAACCGAGCGGTTGTACCTGAGCCTGCTGGCTGCTCCAGCCTTGCCTCCGCCTCCCACATAGCCACATAGCCCGAGCCCACCACAGCCAGAAACATCGCCAATACTTCGCTGTTATTGAGATTCCAGGAATACCAACCGCTCACCAGCACGCTCACGATCACGGCGATGGCAGCCAGAAGCACCCATCGCTCCCCGGCGTCCGATGGAAGGCGGCCGAGCGCGCGCGCGAAATCGAAGAGCGCCCATCCGATCATCCAGAGCAGCGCCAGGAGCGTTGGAACGCCGCGCTCGGCCGCGTATTGCAGGAAATCGTTCTCCAAATGGCCGTAATATTCCGACGCCCGCGGCCGAGCCATATCCGGCCGGATGTAATCCTGGTACTGTCGCGACACCTGTTCAGGTCCCAACCCGAGCCAGGGATGCGCCTTGATCATCTCCCAGCCGATACGCCGCAGCTCCGCGCGATGGCTGTTGGAGTCCGTCTGGCCTGCATGAGGAGCAAGCGCGGACACGGCGCGCTCGCGAAGGTCGGCGGGATTCGCGATCAAAAGCGCCGCGACCAAAATCGGCACCGCCGCCAACGCCCATTTCTTCCAAACCCAAATCAAGTACACGCCGCCGCACAAGGTCCCCAGCCACATGCTGCGCGTCCAAGCTAGCCCCAGAGCCGCCGCCACCGGGAATGCGGCTGCGACCAGCCACGCCACTCCCCTCCGATCCCTGGCGAAAAACACCATCGCCCCAAGAACCAGAAGCGTCATCATCAACTCCCCGCTCAAGGTCATCCAGTGACCCATGAAACCCGTGATGCGCGAGTCGACGTAAGCGGTGTAGAAATCCTGATGGGCCCGTTCGGCGGCGCGGTACTTTTCAAAAAATTGCTCGATCGCCCACGCCGATGAAAGTGTGGCTGCAAGCGCCCACCCCAGCGCCCCCCAGCGAATTTCCCTCACTGTTCGAACGGCGCTCGCCACCAAAAACAGCATCAAATAGACATAGAACTTCTTCACTTGCGGAAGGCCTTCGCGCAGGTGCCCGGAAGCGAAGAGCGACACCAGCGTTCCCAGCAGGAAGAGAGACAGCGGCAACCATACCGGCGGCAAACGCCATGGCCGCCGCATGACGATGAGCGCAACCAGCGCCGCGGCCATCAGGGTCTCGAAGGCCCGGATGGAGACCAGCGTCGTGATGGCGGCCGCACCGACCAGATAAAGTGGCGCGTCGTTCCCCTTGCGATGGAACCATTCGTTCAAGGCCATGGGCCGATGCCCTCATGATACGGCATAGAATGTTAATGCTAACCCTGAATGACTGACCCGACCGTCCTCACCGTCGAAGACCTTTCCGTGACGCTGGATGGTCTCGCGGTTCTTCAGAATGTTTCTTTCACGCTGAAACAAGGCGAGGCTTTCGCTGTGATCGGCCCCAACGGCGCCGGCAAAACCGTTCTCTTTCGCGCCTTGCTAGGACTCGTTCCACACACCGGCCTGGTGGAATGGCAGCCCGGCGTGAAGATTGGTTATGTCCCGCAAAGATTTTCAGTCGATCGCTCTGCTCCCATTTCGGCGCTGGAATTCTTTCTGTTGCAATCGTCCAATTTCTGGCGACCCAGTGTAGCGTTCACCAGCCAGTTGGACGAAGAGCTAAAGTTGATGGGACTAAATCGACAGGTTCTACGAAAAGGGCTGGGAGAATTATCCGGCGGCGAGACGCAGCGTGTCCTGATCGCTTCGGCGTTGCTGCAAAAACCCAGTGTGCTGCTTCTGGATGAACCGACGGCCGCCGTGGACGCCGGTTTCGAAGAGACCGTCTACGCGCTCCTCCATCGCGTCCAAATGGAGCGCGGGACGGCGTTGCTGCTGATTTCGCATGATTTGAGCGTGGTGTACCGCTACGCGCAGCGGGTCTTGTGTCTGAACAAGAGCGTGGTGTGTCAGGGTCCGCCAGTGGATGCCTTGAATCCGCAAGCTCTCGCGACCCTTTACGGCGAGGCCAGCTTCTACCATCACGAGCATTGATTATTGATGCACCCCGCGCCCCATACCTCCTTCTGGATTGCCTTGCTGGTCGGAATCGCCTCCGGCAGCGTGGGACCCTTCATTCTCCTGCGGCGAATGGCCCTGGTTGGCGACGCGCTCTCGCACGTGGCGCTGCCCGGCATTGCGCTGGCGATCATCTATCGCTTCGATCCCTTCTACGGAGTGATCGTCTTCCTGATCGGCGCCGCGTTTCTGGTTTTCTGGCTGGAAGGCCGAAGCCGCGTGCCCCCGGACGCAATTGTAGGGCTCTTGTTTACCGCCAGCCTTGCCATCGGAATCCTGATGATTCCCAATGCCGATGTCATCGAGTCGCTGTTCGGAGCGTTTCCCACCCTCTCCCTGCCCTTGTTGCTCGCGATCCTGCTCACCGCGATGGTTTTGTCCGCGCTGTGTTTCTTGCTCGCCAAGCGGTTTCTCTTCCTGATCGTTTCGCCGGATCTCGCCAGAGTGCACGGCCTGGGTCGCGGTTACGATTTGGCGCTACTGCTGATCTTCGCCATGATCGTCGCCTTGGGAATCAAACTAGTGGGGACGCTTCTAATGGGCGCGCTCACCATCATCCCGGCATCCATCGCCAAGAACCTGGCCCAGAGCATGCGAACCTACGTAATCCTCTCAGCGATCTTCGGCGGCGTGATCTCAGTGGCCGGAGTTTGGATGGCTGAGAGCTTTCGCTTCCTGCCCGGCCCCGCCATCGTGCTGTTGGGCGTCGGAATTTTTGTGCTGAGCCTACCCCTCGCTCGCCGAAGGATGGCTTGACAACTCTTCGACACCCCCCTACACTATGACTAGTCAGACTAGTTCTAAAGCAACCATGAAAATACCCGGAGACGAATTAAAGCCACCTGCGACTATCTGGCAGGTGCAAACAGCCAAAGCCCGTTTTAGCGAACTATTCCGTTTAGCCCGCACAGAGGGGCCGCAACGGATCACCCGTCAGGGGAAAGAAGGTGTCGTAATGATTTCCGACGAACAATATGAACGCCTTACGGCCAAAGCGCGCCAACCCAAGAGCCTGGTGCAGTTCTTTCGAGAATCGCCGTTAGCCGGAGTCGATCTCGATTTGGAACGCGACCAGGACATCGGGCGCGATATCGACCTGTGACCGGCTTTCTCCTCGATACCAATTGCGTGTCCGAACTTGTGGCGCCCAAGCCGGAACCGCGTGTTATCGAATGGGTGGATGCGGCTGATGAAGCGACCCTCTACCTGAGCGTTCTCACCCTGGGCGAAATTCGCAAAGGCGTGGCCTCGCTACCCCAGAGCAAGCGCAGGACACGTTTGGAGTCCTGGCTGGAAGTGGATCTGCAAGCCCGGTTCGCGGGAAGAATCGTGCCGATCGACGCGGCGATCTCCGATCGCTGGGGTTCAATTTCCGCCGAGGCAAAGCGAAGAGGAAAGGTCCTGCCAGTCATCGACGGCTTACTCGCCGCCACCGCGCTGCATCACAATCTGACGGTCGTCTCCCGCAATGCCAGCGACTTTGGACAATCCCTGGTTCGAGTTCTGAATCCCTGGGACGCCTAGTTCCATTAACCCGCAGATCCACTCCTTCGGCACTATCCATCTTCAAGTATGATGTTCGGTGGCGGTACATAATCGCCGAGGAGAATCAGTGAAGCTGAAACAATTTCTATTGGTGATGTCGTTCGCGGCGGTGGCGGCCGCTCAGGTGCCAGCCAACATCGAAGCGGGATTGGTGAAGATGGGGCACATCGTCGATCCGCCTTGCACGGCAAAGCTCTACCGGCCTCTGATGCCGGCCAACGATATCAGGAGCAGCGCGACGCCCTTGTATCCAGGCATCACCGTGGTGCGCGACGCCTCGTTCGGCTCGGACCCGAAGGACGTCGTGGATATTTTTACCGCGGACAAAGGTCCTGCATCGCGTCCGGTTTTGATTTACGTTCCCGGCGGCCCAGGGAACAAGATCGAGCTTCAGGATCCGGAGGCGAACGCGTTCTACGACAATATCGGCCGATGGGCCACCAAGAACGGGATGGTTTACGTTCAAATGCAGAGGCATGGCGGCCAGGGCTGGGATGCCGGTGCAAAAGACATATCGAGCATGATGCAGTGGGTGGAAGCGAATATTTCCAAATATCACGGCAATCCGGATCGCATGTTTATCTGGGCTCATTCGGCGGGCAACATGCCGCTTGGCACTTACATCGGCCGGCCGGAGCTTTACGGACCCAAAGGAGTGGGCGTGAAAGGCGTAATTTTCATGTCGCCCGCGGCGTTTGACATCGCGCCGCTAGAAGTGCCTCCGCCTCCCGCCGGATCGAACCCCATGGCGGCGCTTCTGGATGCCGGCAAAACTTGCGGCGTAAAAGGAGGAGCGTTTTCATCGTCCGGCGCGCTTCCCGGCCGCACCGAGGGGCAGCCCGGAGGACCCGACGCGCCCTTTGTTCCTCCCGCCGGCGCTGCGCGTCCCGGCGGCGGTGGTCCACCTGCTGGTTTTGGAGGCCCTCCCGTCGATGCTGCGACGCGATTGGCTCGATCCAGCCTTCCCGAGCTGAAGAAGACGTCCGTGAAAGTAATGCTAGCCAACGCCGAGCTGGATCCCGGCGCCGATCCGAAGGTTGATGGAGGCATGATGCCCTTCCTCCAGGTGTTGCACGACGACCTCTGCAAAGAAGGCCCCGGGCATTGTCCGACACTGCTTTATCTGAAAGGCGAGAGCCATATGTCGGAAGTGTTTTCGATTGATACTCCGGACAAGACTGTTTCGGGACCCATTCTGGCCTGGATGAGGAAGATCAAGTGATGAAGAAGATCAAGTAACTCCGGCGCTTGGCCATCGTTGTGCGGAACCAACCGCAGCTTGACGGTGTCTGATCAAACGAAAGGGTATTGCGCTTGAAGCACCGGGCCATCCAGTCACAGGTGTTGTTCGCGACGATGCTCACGTGCGGATCCGCATGGGCGCAGGACCCATTTCTCGCACGCTGGCAGGCACTGCATCGGCGTCAGCCCGAGGGTGTCAACTTCCAGATATCCATTCCAAAGACCGAGTTCTACTCGGGCGAGCTGATCGCTTTGCAGCTCTCATTCACTTCCACGCAGCCCAAAGGCTTTCTTGCAGGCACGCGCTTGGAGGACCGAGCCGGACGCATGAACGGCGTAGAAGAATTCCTCGTCGACCCGGCGGCTCTCACCGAAGACCCTTTGCGCGGGCTTCCCGGCGAGAACTCTGTCATGGGCGGCCTCTCTGGTGGTCCAATCCCGCTTTCTGAGAAGCCCTTCTTCTTGGAGGAGCTTCTGAACGAATGGGTCCGCTTCCGTAAGCCTGGCAAATACCGCCTCGCAGTCCTGAGCCGACGAGTCGCTCCAATCAGCGACCCCACGCACGGCCGGCTGGAACTGGTCTCAAACATTCTCACGCTCAACATTGTTCCAGCACCGGCGGCGTGGGTAAAAAACCAAATCGGTGAAGCTGTCAAGACTTTGGATGGTCCCGTGACGGAAGACACTCGCGAGCAGCGTCTGCGCGCCAGCAAAACGCTTCGGTTTCTCGAGAGTCCCGAGGCGGCGATCCAGCTGGCGCGGCACTTAGGCCCCGAAGATACCATTGGAGTGCTCTCATCGCCCTACCAGAAGCAGATGGTCCCGGTGCTGGAAGCCCGCCTCGTCGCTCCCGATCAACCTGTATCGGACCAATATCTCGACACGCTCGCGCGATTAGCCGAATTAGTGGCGCCGGGAGCGCCTGGGAAACGAAGGGAATACGTTGCGCGGTTGATTGCTTCCCTGCCCGCGAAACAGCCCGAGGCTCGCGTAGTCTCAATGAACACGCTGCTCGATTCCGCCGGCCGCGACGGCGGCGACACCTCATGGCTCCCGGCAATTGCCGCTTCGCTCATCACCGACTTTCGCAGCCTGCCTTCCCGAATACAAGACGACCTTCTGGTAAGCCGCTGGAATGTTATCGGAAGCTCGGCCATGCTCCCAATTCTTCGCGAGATTTATGCCCTCCCCTTGGAGCCGCACGTCGACCAGCTTCTTCGGGACATCGCGGTTCGGCGTATTTACGAACTCGCGCCGGAGGAAGGCCGCGCCATCATACTTTCCCAGCTCGCGCGCCCGGACCCATATCTTTCGCTCTCCACCCTCATCATGCTGCCGGATCGCAGCCTTCCCCAATTGAACGAAGTGCTACTGGGCCGTCTGAATGCGGGTCAAGTCGAAGACAACCTCATGCTGCGATATGCCCCTGGCGATATTGTGCGGCAAGTGGAGTTGGCCTACCTGAAGCGCAACAAGGAATTTGACCGCCAGAAACTGGTGCACTGTGGAGGCCCTCTCATTTATTACTTCCTCCAATACGACCCCGCCTTCGGTGAAGCCGAGCTTCGCAGAGATTTGGATCAACCCAACGCGCCTCCGGCGTGCTACGACATCGGGTTCCAGTTCTCTGGATTGGACCGCAACGCCTATAGTCCCGCGCTCGAACGGCTGGCCATCGAATTTCTCAACAGCCACAAAGTGCCGGTCAAACGCGGCGCCGCTGAAGTGCTCGGCAAATACGGCTCAGCGGCCGCTGAGAAACCGCTTTGGGACACGCTCGAATACTTCCATTCCTGGTGGAAAGGCCGCGAAGAACAACTTGCCGAACAGAACAATCTTGAGGGTTTGCTGCTGGAACGCGCGCTGCGGGTCGCGCTGGCGCAGGCCGATGGGTGGACCCTCCGGGAAGACGGACTGAACCGCTTGCTCGGTCTCTGCAGCAGCAAATGGTGTGAACAGGAAGTCATAGACTGGCGCAACCGGGCAAAACAACCCATAGCGATTCAGATGATGTTTGGTGTCGATGAAGTCCACGCAAACATCGCACAGTATGAGAGTCTTTCTCCAGAGCAAATGCGCCGAAAAATCCGGCAATTTACCATAGGGACGGTTTTTCGCGTGGCTCATTCGCCGAATGCCGAACAAGCCGAACAAATGGTGCTATCGGCCGGGTACTCGCTGGCCCCACCATAACGACTCAGCCGGCGTAGGAAGCAGCGGGCAGTCCTTGCACGCCGCAATCGATCGCAAACAGGCTCCCTGAAAGCGGCGCGGCCGCCAGTTGATCCATCGTCATGGTTTCGCGGGCGCTGGTGACGTAAAGGGTTTTCAGATCGGGTCCGCCGAACGTGCAGTCTGTAGCCCGAGGCACAGGTAGTTGCAGAACGCGCTCGATCTTGCCCTGTGGATCGTAGCGGCGAATCTGTCCGGGGCCCACTACGTTGCTCCACACAAAACCGTCCGCATCCACGGTCAGGCCGTCCGGAAACCCGTCGCTGTTGCTGTCCAAGGTGGCGAATGGCCGGCGGTTCGAACTGGCTCCCATCTCAGGCTCGAAATCGGAGACGAAAATCGCATGGCGAAAGCTTTCGGTGTGATATATTTTGCGCCCATCCGGGCTCCAAGCGATGCCGTTGGAACAAATCACGTTCTGCTCCATGCGCGTAACAGTCTTGTCGGCATCCAAGCGATACAGATTGCCGGCTGGCGCGGACCACTCCACGGCATCCATCGTCCCGGTCCAAAAACGACCCTGCGGATCGCACTCTCCATCATTGAAGCGATTATCGGGCATATCGCATTCCACCGCCCCGATTCGCTCCAATTTCAACGTCGCCGGATCGAAAGTCGCGAAGTGCTTCTTGAGTGTCAGGACCAACCCGCCGCCAGCCCGTAGAGCGACACAAGTGACGATTTCAGGCTGAAGAAAGGTTTGGTTCCTGCCGCTCAAAGGATCAAAGCGATGGATCTGCTTGTTTTGAATGTCGACCCAATAGAGGCATTGCTCTTTGATATTCCATACTGGAGACTCCCCCACAAAAGCCTGCCAAGGGAGCACGCACCGGATATTTTCGGCGGATGGGGTTGGGACGCTCATGCCTTGTCTATCGTCCCACGCCGCCGTAGCGCACGCACTTAGGGAACAGTGTGTTTAGCCGATGGGACGGGGACCGCTGCGACCGATGTCCCAGCAGGAATGACGGCCTGTTGTTTCAGAGCGGCCGGGCCACAACCGATCATAATGCACATGCAAATTGCCAAAAACCAAAAGTATTTCATGCCAGCAAGAAACGGCAGCGATGCTTCTCCGGTTTCTGCCCTTTACACTACGCCCCCGCTCGCAATTCTTTCGCTGCCTGGTACCAATCCTCTTCTGACGATCCATGCGGGCAGCCTCTTGCTTGCCACAAAGCATAAGCCAGGGCCGCGATGTCGGCGTGTCCGAATTGGACGATGCCATGTTCATTCACCGCTGCCTGACTGTGCTGATGAGCCTCCTCGGAGTGTTCGAGCGCTTCCCTGGAATGTTCGTGTCCGGTCAGATGCTCGCCCCTTCCCTGCTGCTCCCCCGCACGGTGGGCGTGCGCTGCGGCGTCGTGCAATTCCGCGGCTCGTTGGTGATTCTCGTAATGTGATCCGTTGTTATAACGAGTAGACATAGTAGATACTCACGATCTCTGGCCACGGATAAACACGGATGAACACCCATCTGCGTTCATCTGTATTGATCCGTGGCCAGATTGCTTTTTTCAGCACTAATCCATGGCGTCAGCGCGCTCGGGCATCTCGCTGATCATCGCTTCCGTGGTCAGCATCAATGACGCGATCGAGGCCGCATTCTGCAAGGCCGTGCGCGTCACCTTGGTAGGATCGATCACGCCCGCGGCGATCAGGTCCTCGTACTTGCCTGTCGCGGCGTTGTAGCCGAAGTGCGGATCGGTGCTTTCCCGCACCTTCTCTACCACCACCGCGCCCTCCAGCCCGGCATTGAGCACGATCTGGCGAAGCGGCTCTTCGCACGCCCGAGCGATGATCTTCAAACCGACCTGCTCGTCGCCGTCCAGCTTGTGCCCGGCGAGCGCCTTGGCCGCGCACAATAGCGCCACTCCACCGCCCGCTACAATGCCTTCATCCACCGCAGCGCGCGTAGCGTGCATGGCGTCTTCCACCCGCGCCTTCTTCTCCTTCATCTCCGTTTCGGTGGCCGCGCCTACTTTAATGATGGCCACTCCACCCGCCAGCTTCGCCAGCCTTTCCTGCAGTTTCTCTTTGTCGTAATCCGAAGTGGTCTCCTCGATTTGGGTACGCAGTTGTTTGATCCGGCCCTGAATGGCTTTTGCGTCGCCGGCTCCATCGATAATCGTCGTAAGTTCTTTGTCGACGGTAATCCGCTTGGCGCGGCCCAGATCCTCCAGCTTCACGCTTTCCAGTTTCACGCCGGTCTCTTCCACCAGCGACTTGCCCGCCGTCAGGATGGCGATATCTTCGAGCAGCGACTTGCGGCGATCGCCGAAGCCCGGCGCTTTTACGGCGCACACGGCCAGCGTGCCGCGCAGCTTATTTACAACCAGGGTTGCCAGCGCTTCCCCTTCCACCTCTTCGGCGACGATCAGCAGCGGATGGCCCGAGCGTGCGATCAGCTCCAGCAGCGGCAGAATATCTTTCATACTGCCAATCTTCTTCTCGTGGATCAGAATATAGGGATCATCGAGCACCACTTCCATGCGCTCGGAGTCGGTGACGAAGTAAGGCGAAAGATAGCCGCGATCGAACTGCATGCCTTCCACCGTGACCAGCTCGGTCACCATGGTCTTGGACTCCTCCACCGTAATGACGCCGTCTTTGCCCACCTTCTTCATGGCGTCTGCAATGATTCCTCCGATGGTTTCATCGCTATTCGCGGAGATGGTGCCCACCTGGGCAATCATGTCGCCCGTAACCGGCTTCGACATCTTCTGAACCTCTTCCACCGCGATGGCGACAGCCTTGTCGATGCCGCGCTTCATGGCCATCGGATTCACGCCGGAGGTTACGGCTTTCACGCCCTCGCGATAGATGATCTGGGCGAGCACGGTCGCCGTGGTGGTCCCGTCGCCCGCCACGTCGGAAGTCTTCGAAGCAACTTCGCGCACCATTTGCGCGCCCATGTTTTCGAGCGGATCCTGGAGTTCAATCTCCTTGGCCACGGTCACTCCATCTTTGGTAATGGTGGGCCCGCCAAATTTTTTCTCGAGTACCACGTTGCGGCCCTTCGGCCCAAGTGTCACCTTCACCGCGTCAGCCAATTGATTCACTCCGCGCAGGATGGCCTGCCGCGAATGGTCTGCGTAGATAATCTGTTTTGCCATGGCTCTAGCTCGCTTTCTTGGCAGCCACCGGCTGCGTGTCCAAAACCGCTAGGATCTCATCCTCGCGCATGATCATGTAGTCTGTTCCTTCAATCGTGATGTCGTTGCCGGAATATTTCCCGAACAGAATGCGGTCGCCGACCTGAACGTCGAGCGCGACCAGCTTGCCATCCTCCAGGCGCTTGCCTTTCCCAATGGCCATCACTTCACCTTCCTGGGGTTTCTCTTTCGCGGAATCGGGAATATACAACCCACCTCGCAGAGCGTCACCCTTTTCCTCGACGCGTTTAATTACCACGCGGTCATATAACGGACGAATTTTCATAAAGTCAGGCCTCCTGGACCTGATACTGCCGTGCTATTTTGCAATTGATTCAAATCGCGTGAATCTGGCGATAAGCCGGTTCCCACATCGCGTCCCCGACTTGCTGGACGATATCCTTGAATGTCACGCCCGCTACACCGTCCTGGACGGCGGCTTCGGCTACCGCCACCGCCACCGTTAACGAGACAATCCGCAGGTCATCCACATGCGGCAGCAGCGAGGCGCCGGGCAGCCGCACCGCAACCAGGCTCGAAACCGCATTCGCCGCGGCCGCGAACATGTTGCTGCTGATCGCCCGGGCTCGAGAGACAATCGCGCCCAGGCAAAGCCCCGGGTACAACATCGCATTGTTCACCTGGCCAATGACGTATGTCACTCCCCGGTACGTCACAGGTTGGAATGGACTGCCCGTGGCAATTAGAGCCCGGCCTTCGGTCCACACAATCAGATCGGCTGGCGTCGCTTCCGCCATGGCAGCTGGATTGGAAAGCGGAAAGATGATCGGCCGCTCGCAATGCTTGGCCATTTCCCGGACGATCGCTTCCGTAAAAACTCCCGGCGCTGCCGAAGTCCCGATCAGCATGGTCGGCCTCACCTGGCGAACCACCTCGGCCAAATCGATGACGCCCCCTGGACCGCTGCGCTTCCAGCGCTTCACCTCATCACCGGAGCGAGCATATGGGGCTTGATATTCGCGCAGCCGCTCACCCATGTCATCGGTGAGCAGGCCTTCGGTATCCACTAGCCAGAGACGCTCCGCGGCGTCCTCCCGCGACAGGCCCTCACGCTCCATCGCATCGCGGATTTGATCGGCAATTCCTAACCCCGCCGTTCCAGCGCCAAAAATCACCACGCGTTGGTTCCGGAGAGGCGATCCGACTACCCGCACCGCCGAAACAACCGCGGCGAGTGTGATTGCGCCGGTGCCCTGCATGTCGTCGTTAAAGGTACAGATCCGATCGCGGTATTTCTCCAGGATGCGGCGTCCGTTGCCGGGCGCGAAATCTTCCCACTGCAGCAGCGCATTCGGAAACAACTTGGTTGCTGCCGCGACATAGGCATCGATGAAAGCGTCGTAGCGCTTTCCGCGCACGCGAGGATGCCGGTTCCCGATATACATCGGATCCTTCAACAGGCTCTCGCGATTGGTGCCGACATCCAGCATCACCGGAATTACCCGCGTAGGGTCGATCCCGCCGGCCGCGGTATAGATCGCCAGCTTGCCGATCGAAATTTCGATGCCGCCCACCCCCCAGTCGCCCAGCCCAAGGATTTGTTCGGCGTCGGTAGCCAGGATCAAGTCTATGTCTTCGCGCCCTGCGCCCAGGTTCGCAAATGCCGCCTCGATCCCGTCCAGATGGTCGATGGAGAGGTAAAGTCCCCTTGGTCGCCTGCACTCGTGGTGATACTGCTGCATTGCCATCCCGACCGTCAGGTCGTTGACGATGGGGATCATCTCGCGCAGATGCCCTGACAGCAAGCGGTAAAACAGCACCTCGTTGCGGTCGTGCAGCCCAGTCAGATAAATGTTCTTGCTGAGAGCATCCGGCAGGCGCTGGTATTGAGCGAAGGCCGCCTTCACCTGCGCCGACAACGTGCTGATCACGGGAGGAAGCAGCCCGGTAAGCCCCAGGTCTTTGCGTTCTTCGGCCGTGAAGGCCGTCCCCTTGTTCAGCGATGGAGTCGTGAGCACCGCCAAGCCCCGTGCTTTGGTCTTGTAAGGCGTCTCCCCGTTGAAGGAGATTGGCATCCGCGCCTCCAATATGGATGTGATTCTTTGTCGCATGTCATACCCGCTTCCGTAATTACCAACCGGCTCTTACCCCCGCCCCGGCCCGTCATTTCTGCGATCAAGCAGGCAGACAGCGCGCCGGGGAGGCAGATCCTTTGGTCATTCCTATGCGCGTGCGCGAGCAACTTTAAGGCCGAAGGCTGCGCCCACCGCCAGCAGTCCAAATAGACCAATCAACGGCAGCGGACTTGCGGTCTTCGGCAGCTCGCTAGCCGTGGCGACTAGCTCCCCCTGCGGCGGCGCACTCACTACCTCGGCAATCTGGGCGTCCTCGCCAGTGGGCGTTACGGCCAGCACCGGCGCCTGCTTCAGTTGAACCACCACCGGATGGTCGGGAGACGTGATCGGCGATAGAGCCTCTGGTTCGATATCAACCGCTGTGTACAGAACCGGGAAGTGCGTCACCTTGGCCAGTTCGATCGCTTTGGCCTTCGGATACACGAACTCGTCGCCAAAGTTATGTCCCGGGTAAAACCATGCGCGCAGCACTTGCGGCTCGCCCGGCGGCGTTTCTCTAAAGGTCAGCACGGTTTTGTCGGTGGCCCGGATTCGATAATTGGGGATGGCCAGGATGGTGGCATAGACCACCGTTTCATCCTGGTTGAAGATTTGGACGATATGGCGGTCCGAACTCGAATCGAGAACCTTGAATACGTAGGTGCCGGCCGGTAATACCGCCCATCCCTTCATGTGGATGCCGGGGGTTTCCACGGGCTGGCTGAACGTGATCACGGTTTTCCGGTTCCAGTCGTCAGCTTTCACCTGGGGCGAGAATGCGGCAGCGATAAGCGCCACGCAGACCCACGGTGCTGCTCTAAAAAAAGACATAGTATTTCTTCCTTTTCTCTGATTCAGAATTTTGTGAGCGCCGCCCACGAGCGTCAAGGCTGCACGCTTATGCCCATTCGTGTAGGCGGCGGCCACAGATGAACACAGATAACACAACAGATCCGTGTTCATCAGTGTTTATCTGTGGCCAGATTGCTTGTGTCAGGGAAGATCTTGGCTCCGGGAGCCTGACCACATTATGTCAAATGACCATATGAGGTCGAGGATTAGCTCGAGCTTTTCATAGTGCGGAATTCGTACCGGTCAAACGTGGCAGCGAAATGAAAGTCTCCCCGGCGCAGAACCCAGCCAACCGCGAGCAGCTGCAAAGGAGTTTTGCCATCCAGCAGTAAAGGCCATTCAATACTCATCTCCACCCGCGCTCCCACATTCATCTGGTGACGGGAGGCCACCAGCACGCCGCCGCTGCTCAGATTGACGGCCAAGCCTGCGCCGGAGACAGGAGATTCCCCCGAGCGACAGCGGAAGCGAACGCTTAGGTCCAGTGGGTAGCGATACCGTTGCCGACGCTCCGCTCCACGGAGCGCTCCTCGAAACTCAGTGTTTCCAACGTTTGGACTGGCCGAAGTTGCCATCGGGCTAAGCGGAAGCTCCGACGCGGGGGCTGCGCTGAATTGGCGCGGACCACACCCCCATTAAGTCTGCCTTGAAAATATTGTAAAGCCGCTCTTCACAGAGCACCTCGAAGCAGCCGGCCACCGACGAGGATCCGACCACGGAAAGCTCAGCTCCCTCCGGCAGAAAAACGATCTGTCCCTTCGCTGCCGGATCAAACTGAACGGCCGCCATGGATTTTCTTATTCGATAAACTCGCGTTGCCTGGTCGTGGCTGGTTTCAAATTCGCTGCCAGGAATCCGCGCTGTAAAAGAGGTAACAGGATTGGTCATCGGGATGCGCCTTTCAAAAGACTCCACTTTGCGTCTGCAACTTACGCCGCCGACGCGTGTGAGCGTGCGCCCGCTTCAGGAACTACGGGGGTCGATTCAGTATCGCGGATTGGCATCGGTCAAGTCTGTTCAAAACTGCTCACCTGTTTCTGGGAAATGTGAGCACTTTTGAACAGACCGCCCGGCGGCACAACTGCTACGCTTGATTCTCATCCTATACCTAAGCCGCCAGGCGGAAGCGGCGGGAATCAAACCCCGGCTGGTTGTATTATTTCCTCCTGTTTCCGAGGCGCCAGCCCTTTTGAGAGGTGATTTATATGGGATCTGCCTCAGCATCAGCGGTCTCTTCCGTTCCTTTGGAATCAGTGATCTGTACCGGAGAATTGAACAACAGGCCAGCGCGGCAGCCCGATCTCGCCGCCGTCAGCAGCGCTTTGGTGGCCTTGGGACAGACCATGGCCGATTCGCCGGAGCACGTCCTGCAACGGCTGGTGGACACTGCGCTCGAGCTTTGCGGCGCCGAATCGGCTGGCCTCAGTTTGCTCGAAGAGGAGAACGGCCGGAAAATCTTCCGCTGGCATGGCGTGGCCGGCCAATACGCTCCTTATCTGTGGGGTACTACTCCCCGCGAGTTCAGCCCTTGCGGAACCGTATTAGATACGGACCAGCTGCAATTGATGTCCGAGCTCGACCGCCACTTCACCTATTTCTCCAAAGTCCAGCCCCGCATCTCAGAAGCGCTCCTGGTTCCCTTTCACGTTGCCGGGGAGGCAGTGGGCACTATTTGGGTCATCTCTCATAACCCCAACCGGCGGTTCGACGCCGAAGACGCGCGGGTGATGAGCACGCTCGGCGAGTTCGCCGCCGCGGCCTATCAGACGCTGTCCGCCTTAATTGCTTTGAGAGCGATCGTGGCTACGGTTCGGAATCCTCTGCTGGTGCTGGATTCTGGCCTGCACGTCAAGCTGGCGAGCCAGTCATATTATGAGACCTTTCAGGCGACCTCCGGCTTGACGGAAGGGCGCCGCCTCGCTCAGCTCGGAAATGGGCAATGGGATATCCCCGAGCTCGATACGCTCTTGGGCGATGTTTTGTCCAAAGGGAGCGTGTTCGAGAATTTTGAGGTGAAGCGCGATTTTCCTACGATCGGGACGCGTGTGATGTCGCTCCATGCCCGTAAACTTTCGGCGGATGGGAACCCGGCGGCGCGAATTCTGCTGGCCATCGAAGACATTACCAGCCGGAAACAGATCGAAGAGGAGCTCTTGCGCTCCAACGAAGACGCGCACCGCTTTGCTTACGTAGCGGCGCACGATCTGCGCGCTCCGTTGAATACGGCCATGATGCTGCTCCAGCTGTTGAGTCGGAAAACAGAGGGAAAGCTGGAGGAAAATGAGCGCCAGGCGTTGTCCATGGCCACCGACAACCTCGAGCGGCTCAAGTCATTGATGGGCGACATTCTTTCCTATTCTCAGGTTGGAGGCTCGGAAAACAAGGTAACGGTATCCTTAGAAGCGCCCTTGGCGAGCGCCCTCGCCAACCTCCAAAAAGATCTCCTGGAAACCAAAACCGAAGTAAGCTTCGGCCTCCTCCCAACCGTCAAGGCGGATCCGTCCCAATTGACGTTGGTGTTTCAAAACCTGATTAGTAATGCCCTAAAATTCCGCTCCCAAGAATCGCCCCGTCTCCGGATTACTGCAGCTCGGCAAGCTCGAGAAACTGTGGTGTCGGTCGCCGATAACGGCGAAGGCTTCGATCCGGCGAACGCCCTGGATATTTTCCTCCCATTCAAACGCCTCCATGGCCCGGAGACGCCCGGCAGCGGGATTGGTCTGGCCACCTGCAAACGCATTATCGAGCGCATGGGCGGACGCATTTGGGCCGAGGCCGCGCCAGGAAAAGGTGCCACGTTCTATTTCGCTCTGCCCCACGACTAACCGAAGAGATTCGAGAATTCAGGATTCAGAATGCGGACCGGAAGGGCCGCTACCTCCATTCTGGATTCTGAATTCTGGATTCTGAATTCCCTCTTAGTCATGCAGTATCACATTGAGCAGAGAGCTATGAACTTCCAGGCCGCCGGTGGTTGAACCGTTGTATTGGATGAACCCCAGCTTGCGGAAGCGGTTCATGAAGAAGCTGACTCTGGAGCGAGTGGTGCCGACGATCTCCGCCAGTGTTTCCTGACTGACCTTGGGAATCACCAGTTCGGGTTTGCCTTCCTTCCCGAAGTTGGCCAGCAGCAGGAGCACTCGCGCCAGCCGCTTTTCACTGGAGTTGAAGAGCTGATCGACCAGATCCTCCTCAATCCGAATGTTGCGGGAGAGCATATGATGCAGCAACAGCTCGGAAAAAGCCGGCTCATGGTGCAGCAAACGGATCACGCCGGTCTTTTCCAGCCGCATGATCGAGCACTCGGACATAGTGGTGGCGCTGGCCATGCGCAGCGACTGGCCGGCCAGGCATCCCTCGCCAAAGAAGTCGCCGGCGCCCAAGAGGGCAACCACCGCTTCCTTGCCTTGTTTCGAGACGACGGTGAGCTTGATCTTGCCTTTCTGAATGTAAAAGATGGCGTCGCCGGTTCGCCCTGCAGGAAAATCGGTGTGGTTCTTCGCGTAGTCCGCCAGCGTCCTTCCCGTGCCGGTGCGGGCCAGGAAAGCCTTCGGATCGAAGAGCTCTTTGTCTTTCTTTTTCATTTCGCGAAAGTCAAACCTACGTTGAGCAATCCGCTGCCCAATGCAAAGCAGGAAACAAAGGAACGTCCCTGTTTCAGTCCATGCCACCCCCTAGTGGAATAGGATTGACCACCAAGCGCCGCTTGACCAGATTTGGTCAAGTATACGCCGCAATTTCTGGAATCGATGCTAGAATGAGCTGACCGCCTATCACGGCTCCCCCTTGATCGACGGGGCGAAGGAGATGTTATGCACTCCGCAGCCTCGGAGCAAGAGACCAGCAGCTGGCTGGTGAGTGATGGCCTGAAAGAACTGGAGTTGCTGCTCCGGGCCGTCCTCTCGCACCAATCCGAACCCATCCTGATTGTGGATGACGATCGCCTGTGCCTGGAAGCAAGTTCTGGAGCTTCCAAGACTTCTCGGGCTTTCCGTCGGCAAGCTGATCGGCCAGCGAATAGACGATCTGGTGAAGCCCGACAAGCTTCGCATCACCGAGAAAAGCGACGTCTTACCAGGACGTCATGTCGCGATCCTGCGCGATATCTCAAGCGCCGCGCCCGATGAAGCGGAGAGCACCGATTTCGCGCTCTTGTCCCTGGATGCCGACGGGCTGATCATCGCCTGGCACGCCGGTGCCGAGCGCATATTCGGCTACCAAGGCGACGAAACGATTGGCAAGCATGTCAGCTGCCTGTATTTGGCTGAGGACGAGCTGCGCGTCAAGCTTCACGAAGAATTAAGAAGGACCGCGCTCGAGGGTCATCTTGGAATTGAAGCCTGGCACAAAAAAAAGGATGGGTCCCGGTTCTGGGCGAACGTATTAACCACGGCGGCCAGAGACGGGGACGAGGAACTGCTCGGTTTTGTGAGGGTGGTTCGCGACTTCAGCGCCCGTCATCGAATTGAAGAAACGCGGCTGAATAAGCCGGCCGGCGCCCGGCCGCTACCGGAACCCGCCGTCGCCGGTATTGTTTCAGCCGAGTTCGACCGCATCGTCGAAGCCAACGACGCCTTTCTCGGCATGATCGGGTATACCCGCGAGGATTTCATCGCCGATGGGTTGCAATGGGCCGATCTCGTGGCTCCGGAATATTTGCCGCTCCATGAGCGCGCCTATGAAGAAGGCTTGCTGCTGGGAGCCTGCACACCGTTTGAAATGGAATACCTTCGCAAGGATGAAACCAGGGTGCGCGTGCTGGTCGCCAGTGCCGTTCAGCCCCCGGCTCCCTTTCGATGGATCACCTTTGTGCAGGATCTGACGGCCCGGGAGCGCGCCGAGAAAATCGCCGACGACCCCGGGGCCTCGCAGGAATATGAAGAGATTGTCGGCACCAGCGCGGCGCTCAAGCGCGTCATGGGACAAGTGGAAATCGTCGCGCCCACCGATGCCACGGTGCTGGTTCTCGGAGAAACCGGCACCGGCAAGGAACTGGTGGCGCGCGCCATTCACAAGATGAGCGCCCGCTCGAATCGTCCCTTTATTACCTTGAACTGCGCCGCGATCCCCACCGGGCTGCTCGAAAGCGAGTTGTTCGGCTATGAGCGCGGGGCCTTCACCGGCGCCCTTTCGCAGAAGATCGGACGCTTTGAACGGGCCCACCAGGGAACTCTGTTTTTGGACGAAGTGGGCGACATCCCGCTCGAGCTGCAACCCAAATTGCTGCGTGCTTTGCAGGAGAAGGAGTTCGAGCGATTGGGTGGCACCCGCACCATCCCGATCGATGTCAGGCTGCTGGCCGCCACCAATCGCAATCTCACGCAGATGATGGGAGACAAGCTCTTTCGCAGCGATCTTTATTACCGCTTGAAAGTTTTCCCCATCACCATCCCTCCGCTGCGCGAACATGCCGAAGACATCCCCGTGCTGGTCCGGCACTTCGTCGCAACCTACGCGGCCAAGATGAATAAGCAGATCGACAAAATCCCAGCGGAAACCATGCAGGCGCTGGTCAGCTGGCCGTGGCCGGGAAACGTGCGCGAACTGGAGAATTTCATCGAACGATCGGTCATTCTTTCGCCCGGCTCTAACCTGCGGGCTCCTCTGACCGAAATACGCGCCGGCGCTGTGGAACTGCCCGCCGGCGCCACGCTGGCCGAAGTGGAGCGCGAACACATCATTCGCGTGCTCAGGGAAACAAACGGAGTGGTCAGCGCCGCCGCCACCCGCCTCGGATTGCCACGGACCACCTTAAACGCGATGATGCGGAAGCTCGACATCTCGCGAAAAGATCTCTAGTGGCCACGGATGAACACGGATCAACACAGATAAAAACAAAGAACTTTAGGTGGCATTATCGGTGTTCATCTGCGGCCAGATGGATTTTTCAGCACCCTGCTAACCGCAATTCTTAAAAACATGCTGGATTGTCGGAGGGCTATGCACCGGCACCTGGGTCATGTCGCCGGAGCCGGGTTTACTGTGGAACCCTGGTTAAGCGAAAGGGTTAAGCGACAGGGTTAAGCGAAAGCTGAGAAAAAGGAAAACTAACCAATCGATACTTGGATGGCTCGGGCCGCCAGAAGACGGCCCCGGCCATTCGTCCTACGCGAGCCGCCGTCCCTGAAATAAGCGAATCACCAAAACCACCACAGCCAGCAACAGCAGAATGTGAATGAATCCACCCAGCGTGTACGACGTTACGAGTCCCAGCGCCCACAGGACCAGCAAAATTACGAAAATTGTCCAGAGCATGTTTTTGTAGTTCCTTCAAGAAGTCCCAGTGCAAGCGCTGGTCCAAGCTACATCCCTGGCCCGAGTTCTGAATTCTGAATTCTGAATTCTGGATTCTCTTGGTCACTTGACCACAATTGGTCAAGTGACCATATATGGTTAGCCCCGCCGGAAACCACAAGCTGAAGGTCCCGCGAGCACCGAACAGCCTCAACAGATCGCGACCCGGCGGTTCGGTGCTGCTCGTGCATCTGAGCACGTCTTAGTGAGGATCGAGGTATAGAAAGATGAAGATCGTAAGCGTATTCCTGACAGTGTGCGGACTCGCTTTGGGCCAGGTCCCCCAGGCGCCGAATCCAACTCAACAATCTGTTGAAAACGTCGGCCCGACGCCGATCTATCGCATCACCGTAGTGGCCAGAACCACCAAAGCCATCAACTACCATCATCGCTCCGGATCGACCAGGATCGGCTTTCGCGGCACGGCCTTGATGCCCGAGGCGCGAGGTGAGGCGAAAGTGGAAAGCAAACAGGGCGTGATCAAGATCGATGCGGAGATGGAGAGGCTCGGGCCAGCCACGCAGTTCGGTCGCGAATATCTGACCTACGTGATGTGGGCCATCACTCCGGAAGGCCGCGCCACCAACGTCGGCGAAGTGCTGCTCAATCACGACGGCAAGACGAAACTGGACGCCACCACCGAGTTACAATCCTTTGGTCTGATCGTCACCGCGGAGCCGTACTTCGCCGTCACGCAACCGAGCGACGTGGTGGTGATGGAGAACTTCGTCAGGACCGACACCACCGGAACCATCGAAGAAGTGGACGCGAAATACGAGCTGCTGCAGAGAGGTCAGTACGTGCTGAACGTGAAACCAGGCGAGTTCCGGGAGAGAGAGCTGAACTCGAAAATCCCGCTCGAGCTTTACGAAGCCCGCAACGCCGTGCAGATTGCCCGCTTCACTGGCGCCGAACAGTACGCTCATGACACTTTTGAAAAGGCTGTCGTGGGTCTTGAAAACGCCGAAGGTTATCTGGTCGGTAAGGCCGGCAAAAAACCGATCGGCACGGTGGCGCGCGAAGCCGTTCAAATGGCCGAAGACGCCCGGATTATCACCGTCAAGAAGATCGAAGAAGAACAACTGGCCACCGAGCGCAGGGTGGGAGCGGAGCGTCAAGCCGCGGCTGAGAGTGAAACCGCCGCCGCTCTCTCGGATGCGGATCGCGCCCGGCGAGAAGCGGAACAGGCGCGGCTTACCGCGCTCGAGAGCGCCGAGCGGGTAAAGCGGGAGAACGACCGGAGCACCGCCGCGGCTCAGGCGGAAACGGATCGTCTGAAAGTGGAAGCGGATCGTCTGAAACAGGAAAGCGACGCGCGGCTTCTGGCTGCCAATACCGAAACGGATCGCTTGAAACAGGAAAATGAAGCGCAGAGAATCGCCTCGCAGGCCGAACTCGATCGCGCCGCCAAGGAAAAAGCCCAAGCCGAAGCCGAACGGACCCAGCTTCGCGCCGACCTGCTGCTCCAGTTCAACGCGATTCTCGAAACCAGGGATACCGCCCGCGGGCTGATCGTGAATATGTCCGATGTTCTGTTCGACACCGCCAAGTTCACGCTTCGGCCGGTGGCTCGCGAAAAGCTAGCCAAAGTGGCGGGAATCATCTCGGGCCACCCCGGGTTGCGGCTGGCTGTGGAAGGCTACACCGACAGCGTCGGCGGCGACGATTACAATCAGAAACTCTCCGAGCAGCGCGGCGAAAGCGTGCGCGATTACCTGACCAAGGAGGGCGTGGCCGGCACTTCAGTCACGTCGCAGGGGTTTGGAAAAGCGGAACCGGTAGCGTCCAATGACACAGCCGCCGGCCGCCAGCGGAATCGCCGCGTGGAACTCGTCGTTTCAGGCGAAATCATCGGTGAACAAATTGGTCAGCCGGTGGCGGTCCGATGACTGTGGTACGTGCAAGGTCGCTGTTGGGGCTTTTGTTGACTCCCGTCGCGGTTGCGGCGGGTGCGCTGGCCGCCTGGAGGTTCGGCGTCGACGTTGGTTTGACGCGAACTTTTTTCATCCCCAACGGGTTGCTGTCGCACTGGCAGGTCTGGTGCGCGTTCGCACTTACCGCGCAAGCCTGCGCGTACAGCTTGAGCCTGGCGCGGGTGCGGGCTGCGTCGTGAAGATCCTTTGGCGCTTTCTTGGCTCTCTTGCCGTGATTGTGGCAACCGTCGGCGTCGCCACGCTAATCGCCCGCTGGACTTACTGAAACGCTAGGAGGCCGATGAAAAAGCCTAAACGTAGGTGGCCACGGATGAACACCGATCAACACAGATCGAAAACAATGAACTTGAGTTGGCATTATCGGTGTTCATCGGCGTTTATCTGTGGCTAGATTGCTTTTTTCAGTGCCCTGCTAGCGGTCCACAACCGCTCAAGAAAGGAGTGACACCTGCAACAAAGTTCTAAAGTTCGTAAAATCGCCTTCATCGGCGACCACCTGCCGCGCAAATGCGGCATAGCCACCTTTACATCCGATCTGCTGGCTGCAGTCGCTACCGCTCACCCTCAAAGCCAATGCTTCGCCGTCTCTGTCAACGACATCAAGGGCGGTTACGAGTACCCCGAAGTCGTCCACTTCGAGATTGAGGAGCAGGACTTATCTTCTTATCTGCGCGCTGCCGATTTCCTCAATATCTCGAACATCGACATGGTCTGCCTGCAGCATGAATTTGGAATCTTCGGCGGACCCGTTGGCAGCCACATCCTGGCATTCCTGCGCGAATTGAGAATGCCCGTTGTCACCACGCTGCACACCGTCCTGCGCGAGCCCAGTGCCGACCAGCGGCGCGTCATGCAGGAGCTGATCTCTCTATCCACGCGTCTGGTAACCATGACCGAGCGCGGTCGCGAGATGCTGCAGGATGTTTATCGCGCTCCGCCAGCCAAAATCGATCTGATCGCGCACGGTATTCCCGACGTGGGATTCGTCGACCCTACCTATTTCAAGGACCAGTTTGGCGTGGAAGGCAAGGTGGTGCTGCTCACCTTCGGCCTGCTTTCACCCAACAAAGGCATCGAATACGTCCTCAACGCACTGCCGGAAATTCTCGCCGAGTTCCCCGAAGTGGTGTACATTGTCCTCGGCGCCACCCATCCCAACGAGCTGCGCGAACATGGCGAAGCCTACCGGGTGAGCCTCGAAATGCTGGCCAAGAAGAATCAGGTCGAAAAGAACGTCATCTTCTACAACGACTTCGTGGAGCTGGAGAACCTGAAAGAGTTTATCGGAGCCGCCGACCTCTACATCACGCCCTATCTCAACGAAGCTCAGATCACCTCAGGTACGCTGGCCTACACCTTCGGCGCGGGCAAAGCCGTGGTTTCGACCCCGTACTGGCACGCCGCGGAGCTTCTAGCGGACGACCGCGGCGTTCTGGTGCCATTCGCCAACGCCCCAGCCATCGCGCGGGAAGTGATTGGCTTGCTTAAGGACGACACGCGCCGGCACGCCATGCGCAAAAACGCGTATCGATTGGGTCGCGAGATGATCTGGAGCAACGTCGCCCAGCAGTACATGCGTTCGTTCGAGTTGGCGCGCCTCCAGGGCGCCGCGCTCTCTCGCAAGTGGCTGGTCACCAAAACGCTGGACCAAAGCCCCCGGGAACTGCCGGAGTTGAAGCTCGATCATCTTTCGCGCATGACCGATTCGACCGGCGTTTTCCAGCATGCCATTTTCGGAATTCCGAATTTTTCGGAGGGCTATTGCACCGACGATAATGCCCGCGCATTTATCCTGGCGGTCTTGCTTGGCGAATTAGGCGAGGAGCCCGGACCACTGCGGGCCATGGCTACTACTTGCGCCGCCTTTCTTCAGCACGCCTTCGACGCCCAAACCAAGCGCTTCCACAATCACATGAGTTTCGATCGCCGCTGGCTCGATCCGCAAGGATCGGAGGACTGTCAAGGCCGGGCGCTGTGGGCGCTGGGAGTGGGCGTTGGACGTTCGCCCATGCGCTGCTTCCAGATGATGGCCGGACAGCTCTTCGCGCAAGCCTTGCCCGTATTGACGGACTTCACCTCGCCGCGTGCCTGGGCCTTCGGCCTGCTCGGTATCCATGAATACCTGGGACGCTTAAGCGGTGACAGCCTGGTTAATCAAACGCGTGATGCGCTCACTGCCCGCCTCATGGGACTTCTCGCACACAACGCCAAGCCCGACTGGTGCTGGTTCGAGGAAGAGTTATCGTATGACAATGCCAAGCTCTCTCACGCCCTGATTGTGAGCGGACGCGCCACCGGGAATGCATCGGTCTTTGAACGCGGTTTGCACACTTTACGCTGGCTGAACGATTTACAAATTTCCGAGAAAGGGCACTTTCGCCCCATCGGCAGCAACGGCTTCTACCAGCGCGGCTCGACGCGCGCCAATTTCGATCAGCAACCCATTGAAGCGCAAGCCATGGTATCGGCCTGTCTGGAAGCTTATCGCGCCACATCCGACGTCTGGTGGTACGCGCAAGCCCAACGCGCCTTCGACTGGTTTCTCGGGTGGAACGATCTGGGCTTGGAGCTTTACTTGCCCGAAAGCGGCGGCTGTAGCGACGGCTTGCACGTGGACCGCGTCAATGGGAACCAGGGAGCCGAATCGACGCTGGCTTTCCTGCTTTCGCTCGCGGAAATGCGCCTGGCGCAAAATATGCTCACCAGCTTCAAAGAACCCATTGCCGTGGAAGCCTGATGCAGGTCGATTCAATGCACATCCGTCGCACCAGCACCATTCTCGAGCCCGACCTCTCGCGCGTCCTCCTACGGCCTTTCACTCCCGGTGATTCCCAACGCGTATCCAGGATCATCGAGCGGATCCTGTCGCTCACGGAAGCCGAAGCGGGTCGCCTTCTCGCCGACGTCTGCCTCGAATTCTCAGCGCGGCATCAACACATCCGCAGGCTCTTTTTGGAACGCTTTGAACAACTCCGGGACAGGCTTCCGCCTAACGTAGATCTATCCGAATCAAGACGGCTGTTGATCGGCTCCTACTTCCTGGCCGAATACTCTTTGGAAGCGGCCGCGCTGTTCAATCCCTCCATCGTCCCGCACCCCGATCAAACGGGCCTCGCAAGCGGCGCTCTACGGTTCATTCTCAGTCTGCGTGCCACCGGCGAAGGGCATATTTCGTCCATCACGTTTCGAACCGGAATCATCCATGCCGATCAGCGCATCGAGGTGTTCACGCCCACCGGATTCCTAAGTGAGCCGCGCCAGATCCCCAACCCCGTTTATGAAAAAGCCCTGTTTCGGAGAAAACTGGTCGAACTGGGCTTGACCTGCGATCTGTCCCAACGAGTGATAAACAAGGTCGGCGAATCGTTCACGCTGGAAGAATTGCGCGTCAGTCTCCAGGCGGAACAGTTCCGTTTGCCGGATGGAATGACACGCGAAGATCAAAACGCAGCTCAAGGAATCTGGATGCTGGCACGCTCCAACTATGAGGTCCAGTTCCAGCCGGACCAGGAGTTGTCGGAACGCATTATCTTTCCGGCCACACCCTCCCAACGCAATGGCATCGAGGATGCGCGCTTTGTCCGCTTCCAATCGGAGGACGGCCCATGCCGCTACTATGCCACCTTCACCGCTTACGACGGCCGTGTCGTGATGCCGGAATTGGTGGAGACTTCCAATTTCCTGCTCTTTCGATTCATCACTCTGAACGGCCCAGCCGCCCAAAACAAAGGCATGGCGTTGTTTCCCCGCAAGATCAACGGCCTGTACGCCATGCTCTCCCGGCAGGACAACGAAAACATCTATCTCATGTTTTCCGACAATGTGCACTTCTGGAATGAACGCCAGCTACTGCTGAAGCCGGCCTTCCCGTGGGAACTGGTCCAGCTCGGCAATTGCGGATCGCCCATCGAAACCGAGGCTGGCTGGCTGGTGCTCAGCCACGGCGTCGGCCCCATGCGCAAATACTGCATCGGTGCGTTTTTATTGGATCGCGACGATCCCGGCAAGGTCATTGGCCGCCTGCGCGAACCTCTACTCGAACCCAACGAGAACGAACGCGAAGGCTACGTGCCCAACGTCGTTTACACTTGCGGCGCTCTGGTTCACCAAGGCGTCCTGATCATTCCTTATGGCTTGGCGGATCACGCCACCGGTTTCGCCACCGTCCCACTGGCTGAAGTGCTGGTCAGGCTATGCACTCCCAATGACCGTTCCCGGCAAACGGGTGGCGATTCTTTCCCCGGTGGCTTGGCGAACTCCTCCCAGGCAATACGGTGCGTGGGAAACCGTGGCCGGCAATATCGCCGAAGGGCTCGCATCCCGCGGGTGGGACATCACTTTATTCGCTACCCGGGATTCGGTTACCAAAGCCCGCCTGCACGCCGTGATCGACCGCGGCTATGAAGAGGACCCCACAGTCGATCCCAAAGTCGCCGAATACCTGCACATATCCGAGGTTTTCGAGCACGCCGCCGAGTTCGACTTGATCCACAGCCATTACGATTTCATGGCCCTTACCTATAGCCACCTAGTAGACACCCCGGTACTCACTACCATCCACGGATTCTCGTCTCCCAAGATCATGCCGGTCTATCGTAAATACCGCGCTGGATATTTCGTTTCCATCAGCGATTCCGATCGCGCGCCCGAGCTGAATTATCTCGGGACGGTTTACAACGGGATCGACCTTTCGCTATACCCATTCCAGGAAACGGCGGGCGAAGAGCTGGTCTTCCTGGGGCGAATCCACCCCGACAAAGGCGTCCACCTCGCGATCGCCGTGGCTCGTATGACCGGCCTGCCGCTGCTCATCGCCGGAATCATCCAGGACCAGGAATATTTCACCAAGCAGGTGGAACCGTATCTCGACGATCGCGAGATTCGCTATATCGGACCGGTAGACGTGGCGGGCAAAAACGAATTATTCTCGCGAGCCCGCGCGCTGCTGCATCTGAACACCATCCCGGAACGATTCGGCCTGGTGCTGGCCGAAGCCAATGCCGCCGGTGTGCCCGTGATCGCGATGGACCTCGGCTCCTGCCGCGAAGTCATCGCAGACGGAAAGACCGGATTTCTTGTTAACGGCGTAAACCAAGCCGTCGAAGCCTTGAAGCGAGTTCACACCATCGATCGCGCGGCTTGCCGCCAGCGCGTTCAAAACTGCTTTTCCGTCGACACCATGGTGGAGGCGTACGAGCAAGTCTACTGCACCATCTTTGATCGGGAAGCGAAAGGCAGTCATGAGAGAAATCGTTAGACGCTACGGCCAGAACCCCATCCTCACCAAAGCACAAATCCCGTATCCGGTGGAGACCGTTCACAACGCCGCGGTGGTGAAGCATCAGGATAAATACATCATGCTGTTCCGGTCCCATCTGCGGACCGGAAGATCCATCCTGGGATTGGCGCGCAGTCACGACGGATTCCGCTTCACCGCCGATCCGGCGCCCTTTCTGGTGCCCGATCTAGAGCGACCTTTTGCGGCCTATGAGGAATTTGGCGTGGAGGACCCCCGCATTACGCAGCTCGATGGCGAATACCTCATCACCTACAGCGCGTACTCCCGCAATGGAGTGCGGATCGCGCTGGCCAAAACCAAAGACTTCTGTTCAGTGGAAAAAGTTTGCCTGATCACCGAAGCGGACTATCGAAACGTGGTGATCTTTCCAGAGAAATTTAACGGGCTCTATGCCCGTCTGGATCGGCCGCATTCGGAAATCGCGCCCTGGTCGATCTGGATCACCTATTCTCCCGACCTGCGCTATTGGGGCGACTCCCAGCTCATCATGCGGCCGGAGCCTTATCACTGGGATGAAATGAAGATCGGCCCCGGCGCTCCACCCATCAAAACCGGGCAGGGATGGCTTTCCATTTATCACGGCGTCTTTCGCACCATGGACGGATCGATCTATCGCCTGGGCGTTGCCCTGCATGACTTGCTGGATCCGGCCAGGATCATCGGCGTCGGCGACTCCTGGATATTACAGCCCGAGGATCCCTGGGAAGTCACCGGATATGTCCACAATGTGGTCTTCACTTGTGGCGCGGTGGCGGAGCCCGATGGAACCGTGAAGATTTATTGGGGCGGCGCCGATTCGGTGATGTGCGTCGGCGAAGCGACTATAGCCGATCTGGTCGCACTCTGTTTAGAGCACCCCAGACCGGCCAAGTGACTGCCTGCGGTCAACTAACCATATAAGGTCACCCGCAAGTGCGACTATTGGTCGCGTTGCGCCGAGGTCCGATTCAGTGCCCCTTCAAATCGGGAGGCGGCGACCGGAGTCTTGAAATCGCCTGTCAGGATTTTACGATTCGTTGTATGGTGGCCGTACAGCTCACGGTTGGAATCGCCGTCCGGACGAAGCGTCGCCCCTGCCAGCGAGATACCCGCAAACAGCCCGTGCGTACGGGAATACGACAGCATTTCGGCTTTCATCATCGCGTCCGTCTGAGCGCTCAAGTCGCGGCCAATCGGGCCTGCCGCTACCGATGCGTCTCCGCCGAGCTTAAATCTATCGGAGAGCAGGCTCTTCATTCCGCCGTCGTTCATCACCAGCAATATAACGTCGGTATCGGAAGCGCCAATCTGAAACCCGAAACTACCGCCTTCCGAGCGCATCGCGGCCGGCGCGCTCCAGCCTACGCCACCATGCCGGCGGCACACCGCGAATCCACGGCCATATTCAGCGCCGAAGATAAATCCGGCCTTTTTCATGCCCGGGATCACCACCACGCAGTGCGCTTTATCGATCAGCTCTTGAGGAATTCCTTGATCTGAAGCCCTCATCATGTCGGTCAGCGCGTCAGCCGAAGAATCCAGCCGATCGTCAACCTTAACTGCTCTTTCCGCGGCAAAGGCGGCGGTACTCACGGAACCGGCCATTGCCAGCATCCAAACACAACGTTTTACATTCGTTCTCATAGAATTCGTCCTTTTCGTCTTGCGTGTTGAAACCAGTTTGGTAGAAGCACGCCCATGGCCGTTCCGCCGGGGTGTGGCCCACATTTTGCAGACAGGTGAGCGATTATCAAAGAATGTCTGCTCCCTCCAAGCGCCAACCCACGAGACCATTCCCGGAGCGACACCGCATCGGACGCACAGGTTGGCTACGCGCGGCGGTGTTGGGTGCAAATGACGGCATTCTTTCGACCGCTAGCCTGGTGATCGGCGTCGCAACTGCGCATGGCACACACGACAACGTGTTGGTCGCCGGGGTCGCCGGTCTCGTCGCCGGGGCCATGTCGATGGCTGCCGGTGAGTACGTTTCCGTTCACTCTCAGGCGGACACCGAACACGCTGAACTCGAAATGGAGCGCACGGAACTCAAGACTGACAACCGGGGCGAGCACCAGGAGTTGGCCGCAATCTACGTCTCTCGTGGTCTCGATCCGGCGCTTGCGAAACAAGTCGCCGAGCAACTCATGGCTCACGACGCTCTAGGCGCGCATGCCCGCGATGAGCTTGGCATATCCGAAACTCTGAGCGCGCGTCCGATTCAGGCGGCTTTAACGTCGGCCGCCAGCTTCGCGGTTGGAGCGGCGATGCCCCTTTTGCTCGTTGCCCTGGCCCCGGAATCGGCTCTGATCCCCTTTGTCTCTGGAACTTCCTTGGTCTTCCTGGCGCTGCTGGGAGGGTTGGCCGCACGCGTGGGAGGCGCTGGCGTGGTAGCTGGAGCGATACGCGTCACGTTTTGGGGCGCACTGGCGATGACGGTCACTGCAGGCGTCGGGGCGCTATTCCGTATTAAAGTGTGAAGGCGATAGGACATCGATCCGCATGGAAGACCGCGTGCTGAAGTTCATGGACAAACAGGCATGGCCTTAGTCAACGCTGACAGCACAGTAAAGTCTAGCCTCGCGGGCGCACCTGCGCCGCCTTCCGATCCGGCCATTCACACCAAGACCAAGCACGAGACCATTCGTGTTTCACCTGCCGTCCTCGATGCCGCGCGGAAGGACGGCGATGGGCTGCTGCAATCCTTGCGTACAACTCCTGCGGGCTTAACGCAGGAGGAGGCCGAACAACGCGAGCGCACAACGGGGCCGAATGAAGTAGCGCAAGAGCGCCGGCAAGGTTGGTTTGTTCGCCTGCTGAAAATCATGCGCAACCCGCTGGTGATCCTGCTGGGGACCCTGTCGGCGGTTTCGTTCGCGACGGGCGACGCGCGCGCCGGAACCGTGATGGCAGCCATGGTGGCGCTCAGCGTCACGCTTCGCTTCGTGCAGGAGGCGCGGGCGGACTCGGCGGCGGCAAAGTTGAAGGCCATGATCCATGTCACTGCCACCGTTCTGCGGGATGGCCAACCCAAGGAGATGCCGCTGCGGGACCTGGTGCCCGGGGACATCATCCAGCTATCCGCCGGCGACATGATCCCCGGCGACGTGCGGGTGCTCACTGCCAAAGACCTCTTCGTGAGCCAGGGGAGCCTCACTGGGGAGTCTTTCCCGGTGGAGAAGTTCCACGACCCCCAGATCAAGGATGTGAGCTCACCCACCGAGCTGAATAACATCTGCTTCATGGGGACCAGTGTCGAAAGCGGCACAGCCACCGCGGTGGTGGTCACTACCGGCGTCGCCACCTATCTCGGCAGCATGGCCCACTCGATCACCGAAGAACCGCCGCCCACCAGCTTCGATCAGGGCCTCAGCCGCTTTACGTGGCTCATGATCCGGCTTATGGCGGTGATGGTTCCTCTGGTGTTCCTCATCAACGGGTTCACGAAGCACGATTGGAAGAGCGCCTTTTTCTTCGCCATGGCGGTGGCGGTGGGTCTCACCCCCGAGATGCTGCCCATGATCGTCTCGGTCTGCCTCTCCAAGGGTGCACTCGCCATGAGCCGCAAGAAAGTGATCGTCAAGCGGCTCAACTCCATTCAGAATTTCGGCGGCATGGACGTGCTGTGTACCGACAAAACCGGCACGCTCACCGAGGATCGCGTCGTCCTCCAGAGGCATTGCAACGTCGCCGGCGTCGAAACCGAGGAAGTGCTCCTGGATGGTTACCTCATCAGCTACTTCCAGACTGGCCTCAAGAACCTGCTGGACCGGGCCATCCTGGGTAGCCCCGACTTCCATGGACAATCCTTGATGGAGAAGTACAAGAAGCTGGACGAAATCCCGTTCGACTTCACGCGGCGCATGATGTCCGTACTGGTCGAAGATCCCGAGGGCAAAGCAATCCTCCTCACCAAAGGCGCTCCAGAAGAGGTCTTCCACCAGTGCTCGCACTTCGAACTGGATGGAAAACTGTCGCCCATGGACCCCAATCTGATGATCGGGCTGAAGGAACAATACGCCAGCCTCAGCAACGATGGCTTCCGTGTCCTGGCGGTGGCAAAAAAGGAGCTGGCGGAAAAGCGCATTTGCTCGAAAGACGACGAGCGTGAGCTGGTGCTCAAAGGATACGTCGCGTTTCTGGACCCGCCCAAGAACACCGCCGGACGCGCCATCGAGGCCCTCCACAATCACGGCGTGGCAGTGAAAATCCTCACCGGCGATAACCAACTCATCAGCCGGAAGGTTTGCAAGGACGTGGGCCTCTCGCCCGACCCCATGCTTCTCGGCGGCGACGTGGAGAAAATGTCGGACGCCGAGCTGGCCGACGCGTCGGAGAAGACCACGCTCTTCGCGCGCCTCTCGCCCGCACACAAGCAGCGAGTCATTCGTGTCCTCCGAAGCAAGGGACACGTCGTCGGATTCATGGGCGACGGTATTAACGACGCTCCCGCTCTGCGCGCCGCGGACATCGGCATCTCGGTGGATACGGCCACCGATATCGCCAAAGAATCGGCGGATCTGATTTTGCTGGAGAAGGATCTCATGGTGCTGGAAGGGGGCGTAATCGAAGGCCGCAAGGTCTTCGCGAACATCATCAAGTACATCCGCATGGGAGCGAGTTCCAACTTTGGCAACATGTTCAGCGTGCTGGGAGCCAGCGCCTTCCTGCCCTATATCCCCATGGCCCCGATCCAGGTGTTGACGAACAACCTGCTGTACGACTTCTCACAAGTCCCCATCCCCTCAGACGCCGTCGACGACGAGCAGGTGGCGCGGCCGCGGCCCTGGAACATCGCTGAGATCACACGTTTCATTCTTTGCATCGGTCCCATCAGCTCGATTTTCGACTATACGACCTTCTTCGTCATGCTGTGGGTTTTCAATTGTTGGGACCCCTCCCGCGCTGCCGTATTTCAGACCGGCTGGTTCGTAGAGTCGCTGATGACCCAGACGCTCATTATTCACGTTATCCGAACCAATAAAATTCCTTTTCTGCAGAGCCGGGCGAGTTGGCCGCTGACAGTGACAACGCTCTCCATCATGGCCTTCGGAATGTGGCTGCCGTATTCCCCACTGGCCTCTTCGTTGGGCCTCACACATCTGCCGCGGATGTACTGGCCGATTTTGATGCTGACGCTGCTCGGCTATGTACTCCTCACGCAGACTATGAAAGTCTGGTTACTGCGCAAACGCTGGATCTAAAGGATGAATATTGGATGACTTTCTCTTGAGCTTCGACCATTGAAGGTCAGGTGACCTTAGTTGGTCGCCACCCGAAGAGTAAGTGCCCGGCCAGGTGGAGAACCAGTCGGTCCTTCGCGTGCCTTAGAGTCATGAGGGAGAGAACCACATGCAATGGATCGACGACATGTTTGTGAACATGGAAAAGGACCGGGCCGCGACATCGGCCCATCGAAGCGAAAAGGGGATCGCGGCCGACGGGACAAAGCGTCCTAAGAAGCAAGTCCCCGGCACACTGGTCGCATGGAACTCGCTGGTTTCCACGATCACCAAGGATGTGAGCGAATTCAACAACCATAAGGAACGTGCTGGACAAACGCCGGCGCGCATCTCCCAAAGGCATTTTCAGTGCGAGGTTCACTTGCCTGGCATGGGAGGCAAGAGCCTGGTCCTAACCTTAGACAACAAAGATCTCCAAGTCTCGGTTCATCCTGAGTTTCCCAGACAGCCGTTAGCCATCGCAATCGAGCTCGATAAGGACGGCCAACATGGTTTCTGGATTCTCGGCGAATCTGGCATGGAAAGCGCGAAGGAACTCTCGGACCAGCAATTATCGGAGTATCTGCTGAAGCCCGTTCTCTCTTCCGCCGCCATCAACTGATGTCACAACTCTGACACCGGCCGTCCCAGCTCCAGAATCGACGGGCACAAGTAGCCCGGGTTTCTGGGTCGAAACCCGGGCACTATTGATTCGGCAGGATCCTCCCAGGACGCTGAATTCGCCTTTATGCGGTTAGACGACGGCTGGTATGGTGTGCATGGGCCACCTGCCTTGGGCGCGGAATGCTCTTCGAACCTGCCGCTATTTGCACTCGAAATTGGCCGCGTCGTCCTCGGAACCCATTCCGCGATAGTGCGGAAACTTGGGATACGCGCACACCGGCCTGCTCACGCCTGGAAACGACTTGCCCTTCGCCAGCATGTGCTCGCGAGCCCGATCCTTCTCCGTCCATTCCACCAACGCAGTCAGCGGATCGAAATCCTCCAGCGCCGGGCCGCCGCCGCAGTGGTTCATGCCAGGCACCTCGAAGTAGCGTACCCAAGGCATGGTTTTATCCAACCCACCGTTGTCCCTGATCACATGCTCGTAATAGCCCGCCGTATCGTAGGCCGAAAAGAACGGATCGCTCATCCCGTGGATCAGCATCAGCTTGCCGCCGCGGGCGGAAAACGTCGAAAGGAATGTCAACAACGAGTCCTGCAGTACGTTGGTATCGTTCAGGCGCGCCGGGTCCGTATCGAAGTTGAACTTCATCGGATCGAACTGCGGATCGGGGGGCGTGAAGAAGAAGCCCTTGAGACCGCTGAACATCAACGTTACGTCTGCCGAATTAGGCGTTGCGGTTTCTGAAGTGCCCAGCTTCAGTGCTCGCCAGCCTGGCGCCGCAATACCGGTGTCATATGGCCAGTCCGAATACAGCGCTTCGCCGCGCGAGTTCTTGGGACCTGAAAACACTTTTTTCAGGACCGCCACCTGCTGCAACGAAAGACATGCGTCAGTCTTGCGATCTTTGCAAACCAGCTCGCTCGGATCGAAGTGGCATTCCTTCGTGTTGAAGATGAGGCCATCCTTGACGCCATCTTTCGAATCGCAAACACTTGCCACAGCGTTGGACAGCAGGGTCAGGTCACCATTGGAGAACGCCTTGGAAAGAATGGGACGCCCCTGATCGTCCTTCGGGGCGATCTCAGAGAACGCTTTTGTGTCCCACACTGAGCTGATCGTGGCGGTGCCCACGCGGGCGGCTGGAGCCACCGACATAACGCCGTCAAATGCCAGCGGAAAACGCTGCGCCGCCAGTAGAGCTTGCCGCCCCCCGTTGGAACAGCCCATGAAGTAGGACTTCTTCCAGGGCTCGCCATAGTAAGTCACGATCATCTGCCGCGCCAGTTCCGTAACCGCCATAAAGCCGCCGTAGGCTTGATCCACCCGCGCTTGCTGATCGATTCCAAACGAGGCATCGGCTGCCGCGCCCATCAATCCCCCTTGCCCCTGGTGCCCCGAGTCCGTTGTCGCTACCGCAAACCCGCGCGCCAACGCCGGTACGGCCGTGGATCCCGAGATCGGGATCGCGCCGGTCGCAGGCCGCACCACGCCATCCATACCACCGCCACCTTGAAATAGGAAGCGCTCCGTCCACATATCCGGCAGCCGCAATTCGAACCCGATACCAAACTGTTTTCCTCCGGCCCCGATTCGTCTGTTGATCGTGCCCTGGACCAAACAATACGCCGCGGCTGCGGAGGGGACCGGCTCGGCCTTGGAGAGCTCGACTCCCCGAGCGCTAAACTCGAGCAACTGTGTGCAGGGGCGTTTGGGCGAAACAGTCTGCGCCTGGCAAAGCAAGGCCGGGAACAGCAGAACCACTGCTATCATCTCACCACGCAATTTTGATTTCATTGCGCTCAGTATACTCGTCGAGCGGTGGCCGCATCTACCGTGCGAACGCACTTAAAATAGGAAACATGTCAGATCAACAGCGGGCACTCGGCATGCATCGGCAAATCGACCGTAGAGATTTCATGAACGGGGTGGCGCTTACGGTGGCCGGCGCCTCTACCGCGCTCGGATTTGTTCCAGCAGCCATGGCCCAGGATGTCTCCGGCGCATCGGCGGCGGCCAACTACCCACCCAGGCGGATCGGTCTCCGCGGTAATTTTCCTGACGCTGTTTCCGAGTTCGACTCCATCCGCCAGGGAAAGTACGCCGCCTTCCCGGTAGCCGATAGTGAAATTCAGGAGGAATACGATCTGGTGATTGTGGGCGCCGGCATGTCTGGCCTGGCGGCTGCACACTTCTGGAGAACCGGCCTGGGTCAGGATCAGCGCATCCTGATCCTGGACAATCACGACGATTTCGGAGGGCACGCAAAGCGCAACGAATTCCAGCATCAAGGCCGCACTTACATCGGCGTCGGCGGCACCTTGGGCATCGCCACCCCGTACCCCTATAGCTACGGCGCCAAGCAGTTGGTCAAGGAGCTCGGAGTCGATGTGAAGCGCAGCGCCGACTTCGCGAACCGCGATCTGGAAGCAAAATTCAATCTCCGCGCCGGCACATTCTTCGACCAAGAGCATTTCCTGGAAGACCGGCTCGTGGTGGGGAATCCTCGTTCCGTGGAATTCTTCCAGAAAGCGCCCCTATCGGAAGCGGCGCGTAAGGATTTGATTCGGATTCATTCCAAGAATCCCGACTATATGGCCGGCATGAGCGATGAGGAGAAAAAGGCCAAGCTCGCCAAAATGAGTTATCAGGACTACCTGCTGCATATCGCGAAAGTCAGCCTGGATGCGATCGCATTCTTCATGGGAAACGGCGGCCGCAACAACAAACGGGTGGACACCACACCGGCGCTTGAGGCCGCTGAACACGGCTCGCCGGGATTCAACGGGCTCGGCCTTCACCTGGAAGAGAACTTTAACGAGGGATCCTACACGTTTCATTTTCCCGATGGCAATGCCTCCATCGCCCGGCTCCTGGTCAATCGTCTCATTCCAGCGGCCGTTCCCGGCAAACAAGACATGAACACGATTGTTCAGGCCGCCGTGCAGTTCGACCAGCTCGATAGCCCCGATTCCAGCATGCGAATTCGCCTGAGTAGCACGGTAGTCAGAGTTGAGAACGAAAGCTCGCCGGGCGATGCCAAAACAGTGAAGATTGCCTACATCAACGGCGGCAAACTGAAGGCCGTGCGCGGACGGAACTGCGTTCTAGCATGCTACAACGCGCTGATACCGGCGCTGCTACCGGAAATCCCGCAGCACCAGAAAGACGCCCTGGCGTATCCGGCCAAAGTTCCCCTCATTTACACCAATGTGCTGATCCGGCGCTGGACCGCTTTTCAAAAGTTGGGCGTTTCGCGAATCAGCACTCCTGGAATGTATTACTCCTACATGAGTCTGGACCCCGGAACAACCATGGGAGGGTACCATGGCGTGACGACGCCGGACGAGCCGATCGTGGTCCATATGGTCGCCAATCCGAATAAGCCCGGGCTGCCGCGCAAGGAACAAAACCGCATTGGCGCGCATGAACTGCTGACCATGAAGTTCGAAGAGTTCGAGCTGAAGATCCGCCAGCAGATGGCGCGCGTTCTGGGTTCGAGCGGCTTCGATCCGGCGGAAGACATCGTCGCCTTGGCGGTCAATCGCTGGCCTTACGGCTATGCCTACACGTACGACACTTTGGGGGACCCGGATGTTCCACCCGAGCAGCGGCCGCACATCATCGGGCGGCAGCGCTGCGGCCGCATCGCCATTGCCAATTCGGATGCCGGCGCGGCTGCTTTCACCAATCAGGCCTGGGATGAGGCGAATCGTGCGGTCGAAGAATTGTTCGTGCTCAACGGACTGACCTGACAACCCCGCTTGCCATGGCCTGCACGACCAGGGGTTTCATTTCGGCCGCCACCTTGGCGGTGGTGCTATTCGCCCAAACCGAATCCGGCCAACCTGTAGCGCCCGCGCAGCCAATTCCATTTAGCCACAAGACCCACCTTTCGAAAGGGCTGGAGTGCAAAGGTTGCCATACCAATGCCGATCCCGGAGAACAGATGGGCTTGCCGGAGGCCGCGAAATGCATGCTTTGCCACACCACCATTGCAAAGGATAAACCAGCCATTCAAACACTCCGTGATTTTGCTCAAAGCCAAAAACCAATTCCGTGGGTGCGGGTCTATAGCCTGCCGGCTGAGATCTACTGGAGTCATCGCCCACATTTGAGTGCGGGCATGACATGCAATGCTTGCCATGGTCCGCTCTCAGACATGGATGTTGTTGCGCGCGTGACCAATGTCACGACGATGCAAGGTTGTGTGGACTGCCACAAAGAACACAAGGTGAGCACTGGCTGCAATTTCTGTCACGACGACAAATGAATCCGGCGGGGTCCGAACCAAGATCAAGGCCCTCAATGTTTCCCAAGCAGCTCCGCGATCGGCGCATCGATGGGACGCGGGCGGCCATTCTCCGCCGCTCGGTCGATTCGAGCAAGAGCATCCTGCATGTATCGCACTGCGAGCCAGCGCAGTGGTTCGACTTCCCAGTTTCGAGAACGCCTCTGCGCCAGCGGTAGCGTTTCCAAACCTGTTCGTTTTTCCAAAATCAGATTCGCGAGAATGCGTCCCGCCAGGTTCGTGGTCGCGACGCCTTGTCCTGTATAGCCGCGGGCCGTTCCTATGCGGGACGACTGATCGAACGCTACGGCAGGCATCCAATCGCGCGGCATGCCAAGTGGACCGCCCCACGCGTGCGTGAAGCCGATCCCGGCAAGCGACGGAAACCAATCGATGACAGCGCGGCGGGCGTTGGAGTGCGTCAATTCATGCCGATCCTGCTCATCGGTAATTTTCGAACCAAACACATAAGGCGCACCCCGGCTGCCGAACAGGATCCGTCCGTCGGCAGTTCGCGTGAGGTAATCGACTGTGAGCCTGTTGGACGAGATAGTCTCCTGGTTTTGCCACCCGATCCGCGACCATTGGTCGGGCGTGAGCGGCTCGGTCAGGACAATCAGCGAGTAAACCGGCATGACCGCGCGATGCAGCGAAGGTAGCCGGGAGAGATAAGCTTCTCCGGCCAGTACGATGCCCTGCTTAGCGCGCAATTCGCCGCCTGGCGTCAACAACCTCGGCGCGGCGCCGCCTTCAAAGGGCGATACCTCCGTTTGCTCGTAGATCGTTCCGCCGCGACGCTCAATAGCTCGCGCTAAACCGCGCACCAGACGGCCCGGGTGTACCCTGGCGCTCTGCGGAGTGTAAAGCGCGCCGTAAACGTTCGTGACGTTGACGCGTTCGCGCGTCTGCTCGGCGTTGAGCAACTGGTTACAACCATCCAGCCCCAGACGCTCGTAAACAGCCCGGGCTGCGCGGATTGCCGGCAGTTGATGCGCGCCGCGGGCCAGGCTGAGAGCGCCCCCTTTGTGAAAATCAGCGTCAATACGCTCCTCTTCGCAAACACGTCCTACCTCCTCGACCGTGTCGTACATCGCCAGCAAGAGCGAGCGTGTGGCCTCCCGGCCGTAGCGTTCTTCCAGGACCGCCGCGGTCACCGGAAATTTCGGCGAGCACCAACCGCCATTGCGGCCGGACGCACCGAATCCCGCGATCTCCTTCTCTACAACCGCTACGCGCAGACCAGGATTTTGGCGCAATAGATAATACGCCGTCCACAGACCGGAATAGCCGGCGCCAAGAATGGCAACGTCGACCTCAGTAGAGCGCTCTAGGGCGGGGCGCGGGCTCAGATCTTCCCCGGCTGTCTCGAGCCAGAAGCTGTACTTGGCATAACCGGTCATTGCTGGACGAGGCTGCGTATCATGGTACATTCTTGCAAGGCTATACAATTATTGCAAGCTTATATTTAGCGGAGAGTCATCCGGGTGCATGGGACGGCACCGGATAGGGGGTATCGTGATCAAAATGGCGGTGGAGACCGGTGGAACGTTTACCGATTTGATTTGGGTTGGCAAGGATGGGCACGTTCGCACGCACAAGGTGCCGTCCACTCCGGTGGACCCATCCGGGGGAGTCATCCAGGGGCTGGAAGAAGCGCTGGGTGACGAAATGCAACACATGACCCAGATGTTTCACGGTTCAACGGCTGCAACCAACGCTGTTCTGGAGCGAAAAGGCTGCCGCGCCGGACTGATTACCACGCGAGGCTTCCGGGATGTGCTCGCGATTCAGAGGCAAACACGCGCCAACGTCTATGCCGTCGCCTTCGAAAAACCGAGACCGCTCATCCCGCTGAATCTGATTCGCGAGGTGACCGAACGAATCGGCGTGAACGGCGAAGTGATCGCGCCACTCAACGAACAGGAACTCTTGGACGCAACAGCCGAGCTATTGGCACGCGGAGTAGAAGCGCTAGCGATATGCTTTCTGCACTCCTACCGCACGCCGGTCCACGAGGAAAGAGCCGCCAGTCTGATCCGCGGCGCTTTTCCAGGATTGCCTGTGATTCTTTCCAGCACGATTCTTCCAGCTTTCCGCGAATACGAACGAACCAGCACCACAGCCATGGCTGCGTACCTGGCACCGCTAGTGGACCGTTACCTTGGCAATCTGGAGCGATACCTCGATAGAAGAAAGAGCAGTGCCTCACTGTTCATCATGCAGTCGTCGGGCGGCGTGGTGCCGTCGTCAGCTGCGCGCGCCCGGGCGGTGGATATGCTGCAGTCCGGGCCAGCTGCTGGGGTGATCGCGGCGACACGCGTCGGATCGCAGTTGGGCGACCGAAATATCATCACGCTGGACATGGGTGGCACCAGCACTGATGTCGCCCTTATCACCAACGGAACCGCCGGGGTCGCGACCGAGAAGGAAGTGGACGGGCTGCCTGTTGGTGTGCCCAGCGTCGACATCGCCAACGTTGGCGCCGGCGGCGGCAGCATTGGCTGGATCGACGCGGGAGAAATGCTGCATGTCGGTCCTCAAAGCGCTGGGGCTCGTCCAGGCCCAGCTTGTTACGGGCACGGCGGTGCTGAACCCGCTGTCACCGACGCTCTGCTTCAATTGGGCTGGGTTCGTCCGCAAAGTTTCTTGGGCGGACGGATGAGATTGTATCCGGACCGCGCTGAGAAAGCGATCGCCGCGTTGGCAGAGCGGCTGAATCAGTCCGTCGAGTCGACTGCGCAGGGCATGCTCGATATCGCAGTTGCACATACCAATCGCTGCGTGCGCCTGGTTTCCGTCCAGCGCGGTTACGACCCGCGTGAATACGTGATCTATGCTTACGGTGGAATGGGACCAGTGGTGGGTGTACTGGTGGCTCAAGAGATGAAGATCGAGCGCGTCGTGGTTCCGCCACACCCCGGCCTTTTCTCGGCTTTGGGCCTGCTCATGTCGGATTTGAGGCGCATCTATCGTAGAACGGGCTTTACAGCTATTTCCTCCGATACGCCCCGCGAAGTTGCACGGACTTTCGAACTGATTAGAGCGGAAGCCATTGGCGAATTCGCAGGCTATGGATACCCGGCCGAACAAATCCAATGGGAAACCTGGACGGAGATGCGCTATCGCGGCCAGGGATTCGAGCTTCCCGTGCAAATCGCTCTCGACAAGCTGGCGTCGGAGGGGCGTACGTATCTGAATCAACTCTTCCATCAGGCTCATCGGTCCCGATACGGAACCGCGGCGCCCAATGACAATATCGAATTGGTGAGCTATCGGCTCGTGGCGCAGGTGCCAAGCGAATGGAAGCAATTGGACCAGCGCAATGGTAGGGATGCCGCAACGGAACCCGTCATTGAGACTGCCAGCGTCACATTTGCGGGAGAAAAACAAGACTGCCGCTTTGTCCGTCGGGAAAGCTTGCCTCGCGGTTATTCGTGCCACGGGCTCGCGATCATAGAAGAAGCGACCGCGACTACTGTTGTCCCGCCGGGATGGCGATTGACGGTCGGCTTGGAAGGAGCCTTGTTGCTCGAACAGGAGAATCGCACATGAAAATCTCAGCCACGACATTCAACATCATCGGACACGGCCTTCACGCGGTAGCCCAGGAAATGGGTGAAAAGCTGGTGCGATCGGCCTACTCCACCATCATTCGCGAAGCGCGGGATTGTTCGACGTCGTTGCTGGACCGGGAGGGACGCGTAATGGCGCAGGCGCAGTTTTGCCCGATTCATATGAACTCGTTCGGCAAGGTTTTCGAGGCCTTCGCCAACCGCTATGACTTGTCGCGCATTCAACCCGGTGAAGCGCTCATAACGAACGATCCGTACAGCGGCGGGCAGCACCTGAACGACTTCGTGCTGTTTACGCCGATTTTCGTGGCCGGCGAGCTGACCGCTTACAGCGCCAGTATCGGGCATCACATCGATATCGGCGGTGGCGCGGCTGGGCCGAACACCCGGGCGACTGAGGTAATTCAGGAGGGTCTCCGGATTCCTCTTCTTAAGTTCGATTTGGAGCGCGACCTGGGAGCCGGCATGTTGGAGCAGTTTATTCGCTTGAACGTTCGGCCTCCCGATCTGGTCATGGGCGATGTTTATGCGCAAGTGGCGGCGAATCGAACTGGCGAGAATCGCTTTCTCGAGTTGGTGGAGAGATTCGGAAAAGACGCCGTTCTCGAAACTGCCGCGGAACTGCAGAACTATTCCGAGCGCTTGACACGCGCCCTGATTCGCGAACTGCCGAATGGAGTCTACGAAGGCGAAGACTTCGTCGATGACAACGGATTTACAGAAGAACCTCTACGCGTTGCGGTGCGTGTCACCATTCATGACGACAGCATGCACGTCGATCTTTCCGGAAGCGCCCCTCAGACCAAGGGCATCATCAATTCACCCCTCACTTCTACGATCTCCGCTGTTTATCAATCGATCGGATTTCTGCTGAACGGAGCCGTGCCCGTCAACGACGGAGTTTACCGGCCAATCTCGATTCACGTGCCTTACGGGTCATTCCTGAATCCCAGCCTGCCTGTCGCCGTGCGCGCGCGGAACAATCCCTGTCATCGAATTACAAATGCCGTAATGCGAGCCCTGGCAGCGGTTGCGCCCGATCGAGTGGTGACTTCCGGCCACGATACCACCAACGCTATTGGCATGGGGCACATGGGTAAGGATGGCAGCCGGGTCTATCTCGAAGTGGTGGGCGGCGGTTGGGGAGCAACGCAGTCGGGCGATGGTGTGGATGTTGTAGACAGCTACGTCGGGAATTGCAGCAACATTCCGGTGGAATCTCTGGAGCAGGATTACCCGTTCATGATGGTGGAAGAGTACGGGATTCGGCGTGGCTCGGCCGGCGCCGGAAAGTTTCGCGGCGGTATGGGCGCACGCAGGGTCTATCGCATCCTCGATGATGACGTGATGTTCAATGCCTATTCCGACCGGTTCCGCATTCTTCCATGGGGGCTGTTTGGTGGAAAGCCGGGCGCGCCCTCGCAGTTCACCGTAGAGCGCGGCGGCGTCACTATTCACCTCGGTTCGAAGGTAAACTTTGCGCTGCGCCGGGGCGACCGGCTGATTATCGAAATCGCCGGGGCCGGCGGCTACGGCGATCCGCGCGAGCGCAGCCGGGAGGCTGTCCTGCGAGATATAGAATACGGATTCCTGAATGCCGAGCAAGCCCGCGAGCAATTCGGCTTCGAGCCAGAGTCCACCGAAGTAACAGTTTAGACCTACCCTATGAGCCTCATCCTCTGGTGGGCAGACTACGTTTATTGCCTTTGATAGGCGACTTTACCGTCCAGGACCGTGTAGTCTACTTTCAGATCGAGAATCTGCTCGGGCGGCACGCTGAGCGGGTCACCCGATAGCACCACCAAATCTGCCAATTTGCCCGTCTCGATGCTTCCCCGGGACTTCTCCAGAAAGCCGCTATAGGCGGCCCAGATGGTGCACATTCGAATCGCATCCATTCGTGAAATCGCTTCTTCCGGATTGGCCATCCCCCCATACTTGGTTTTGCGATTTACCGCCACTGACAAGGCAAACATCGGATTGGTCGCAAAGTTCTGCGTGCCGAGCGTGTCCGATCCATTGGGTGGATGAAACCCCATTTTGATCAGCGTAGCGATTGGAAAGAACTTCACGTCGGGCTCCTTCAGATTCTCATCCGTCAACCGCCACAAGAATGAAACCTGCGGAGACGGAATGACATGATCGCGCTGCATGCGCGCCAGCCGCTCCTCGGTCCGCGCGGGATCCTGAGTCAGAAAGTGTCCGAAATGTTCAATCCGATGGCGCGCATCGTCGCGGGGAAAGGCTTTTTGGGCGGCTTCTACCGCGGTGAGAACCATGTCCTGGGCGCGATCGCCGTTGGCGTGCACCCAGACCTGCCATCCCGCTTTGTGCGCTTCCAGTATTTGCTTATTGAGGACTTCTTGAGTCCGGTTCACGCCTCCCAGGTTGTTTGGAACCCAAGTGGTGCCCGAGCCTTTCCAGACCGGTTTGTAGACCGCGGCCGTAGTACCCCACACTCCGTCCAAAATGATTTTAATGGCGCCCAGCCGCAGCCAATTATCGCCGAAGCCGGTACGCAGACCGGATCTGAGCAATGCATCTTCCATACCCACGCCGGCGCCGCCCAGGGCGCCGGGCAGTGCATCTTCGCCACCTTTCTTGGGACCTAGCAGATCGTTGGGACCGATCACGTAGCTTAGTAGCATGCGAACCGGCAGTTCGCCGCGGTCCCGCGCCTCACGATAGATGCGATAAGCAACTTCCGGGTTCGACATGTCGTAGACCGTGGTCACGCCGCGTTTCAAGTAAAAGTCCCGCAAACTTTGAGGAATCCACTCCTGCATTTGCTGGTAGGTGGGATTCGGCAAAGGCAGCTCGATTCCGGCATCGCGCAGGATCATCGGCTCGCCATTGGCGGCGCGCTCAATCCGGCCCCGGCCGCCCGGATTAGGTGTGGAGTCGCTCAAGCCGGCTACCTGATCGGCCTTGTGGTTCAGCAGCAGGTCGTGCGCGCTCCATCGCAGCACAACGGGATGATTGGGAAAATTTCGATCCAGCTCCTCGCGGGTCGGCATCACTTGGTTGTAAGTGCCTTGCCCGACGATCCACGTACCGGCCGGCACCCGCGCCGCGCGCTCTTTTAATTTGGCGATGATGGCGGCCGCGTCCTTCAGCGGCGGAGCCTGAATTGGAACCATCGCGTGCTCGCTCTCGGCCAGACCTTCCACGTGGGAATGAGCGTCGATGAACCCCGGCAGGAGCGTGCGGCCGTTTAGTTCAATGATCTTGGATTGTGGCCCGGCCAGGCGCGTCATCTCCTGGCTGGTGCCAATCGCCATGATCCGATTGCCGGCGATCGCGACGGCTTCGGCCACCCGGTCCTGGCCATCCACAGTGACCACCTTGCCGCCCCGCAGAATCAGGTCCGCATATTGCAATTGCTGGGCAGCTAAGCTAGAGCCCAAAAGTATAGTGAGGGCCCCCTGAATCCACTTCTGCATGAAGAACTCCTATCGCTTCTCGTAAATATCGATGTCTTGCGAGGTTTTTCCTTCGCCACTGCTCCGGTTCAATATCATGGTCATCGTCTTGCCATCCTTCGAGATGGTTGTTGTCCCACGAACGGCAACCTTGCCATCGCGCGTGAGAACGAATGATTCCGAATATTTATCGATCACGTGAAAGGCGATGGTACTCAGCGCGCCCGAGCCTCTCGTGGCAACCGGATATTCCTTGCCGTCGAACTTGGCAGCATAGATCGTAAGCGCTTCCCTGCCCTGCTGATCGACGGTGGTGTGCGTCGACATAATGAGGCCATCGCCCCGATCCTCGTAGATTCGGATGTCGCTGCGCGGTTTGCTTCCGGGCGCAAATCTGGACTTTTCCAGGTTCAGATTCCAGGTTCCGAACTTGAGCTTCAGTCCCTCTTGAGCGAGCGCCTGTCCAGCGAGCAGCGCCAAAAGCAACATTACCGATAGCTGCTTCATAGGGTTACTGATTTCTCATGATGTGTTTCGCTAAGCCGATAGTTTGGGCATGGCGCGCCGGTTCAGCACGTCGCCAACCGCGCGATGCGCTTCCCATAATGCGGTGTCGGTGTGAGGGCTGGCGCCGGCGTCGGAATTCGCGATCGCGATCAGGCCATAGGGCTGGCGCGCGATAACGCACGGGCGCTGCTCGGAATTGGTGAATACCCACTCCATCGGCTCAAAGAGGCTGTTATAGGTGTAGGCATAGCCGTGCGGCCAGCGATTCACCGTGATGTCGATGATGTCACGCGCCGGATCGAAACCACCCGCGCCCAAAGTCCGCGCCAGTTGATCGCGAATGTTGCGTTCGAAGGTCTCGAATGTTGTCGTCAGCAACTCGGCGCGTCCCATTCGATGCTGCTCTTTCCGGGGCTTGCCGGGAACCGTCATGATCTTGACCAGGTGCAGCGCAATCGGATCATCGGGCGTTTGCGGATGCTTTAAGTCGCCGAGCGATACTGCCTCAGTGAGCGAGAGTTCCGTGTGGTACATGCTGGGCGCATCCACCGAACTGACTCCCAGCTTTTGCCAGGCCTTCCAATTCTTCACACCCACACTGGTGTAAACCAGCGGGCCTTTTACCGCGTAAGCCAGCGCTTCTTTCTGCGCCGCCGGCAGGTCCGGGATCAGATAAGGGATGAACATGTTCCAGCACGCCATCACGCAGCCCCGGGCGCGTACGTCATACATTTTTCCGCCGCGGCTATAACTGACCACCACTTCCGTCGCGTGCGCGGGATCGCCGTCGTGTCTCACGTTGAGCACGGTGCTGTTCAGCCGAACGCGCGCGGGCTGATTCGTACGGTCGAGCAACGCGTAGTTGATTCGCGCGGCGCCCAAATCTTCCATCGTCTTGCCCGGCACTGCATCGGGAATCAGCCAGCGTACAATCAGCCTGGCAACGGTCGCATTGCCGTCCGGGAAGTGAACCGCGGCGCCGCCGCCTTCTTTCTGCCGGCCATGTTGCACTCCCGGCAACTCCGCAAGCACGCCATCCGGGGCTGCTTCGAGCTGCAGACCCGCGAACCCCGGCGAGCCCATTTGCCAGGCGAAGAGGGCGGGCGTGGCGTCGGCGCCCACACAGAACACGCCTTCCCCGGTATGGCGGAAGAACCACAGAATTTGCGGATCCACTTTGGCGGCATGCAGCAGAAAATCCTGATAACTCATCTTCGCCAGCCGGAACTTCTTGTCGGCCGGCGACAGTCCGGCGAGATAATCGGGTTGTTGCTTGTCGTAGAGACGCAGCAGGTCTCTACGAGCTTGCTCCGACAGCGGCGTCTTGGCCAGAAACTCCACGGAGTACGGGGTGCGGCCCCGTCCGGATTCGGTAGGCGGACGGACCGCCAACTGGTCAGCGCCCCAAGTCTGTTTGTCAAAGAAAATACCGCGTCCCAGCCCGAGGGAGCGATAAAGATTGTGATTGGTGGCGTTCTCCGATTGGAACCGGTCAAGATCGATACCGACGTTCAGCAGTAACGATTTTGCGGCCTCGTTATAACGCTGCGGAGCCTCGATGTTCAGTGTGCCGCCGTTGATGGCCAGCAGCCGCCCGTTGTGCCTGAATTCGTTGCGCTTGGCATGGCCTCCGAAATCGTCGTGATTGTCGAGAATGAGAACCCGGGCGGAGCGGCCGGCGTTCGTCAGGAAGTAATACGCCGCCCCTAATCCACTTATGCCCCCTCCGACGATAACCAAATCATAAGTTTCGTTGGTATGTGTGACCGACGCGAGATCCACCTCACGGCTGTCCCGAAGTTGATGCGCCACCTCAAAAGATCCGGGGTGATCGCCGCGCATCCCGGTCCTCGCCGGCGGGTAGTAGTCCGGCGATTGTTCGGGCGCGAATTCCTGCGCCGTTGCCCACTCCGGCAGCAGCACCGCGCCGGCTGCTGCGGCGCTGACGCCGTTTACAAAATCGCGCCGGCTGATTTTCCGGCTCATTCCAAGCTCGCGGTCGTGTGCGTTCAAGCGGACCTCCCGACTTTTTAATTCGCCGATTGTTTTTGTAAGATTGCATTAATAGTACAATGTTGTCAAGTTTCGGAGAGTCTGCGGGCCTGGTGATCCGGAGGAACATTCCGACCCGCGTTGGCTTGACTCCCGGCCGTTTCGATCAGAGCGCTGCTGTTCTGCTTCCCCAACTGCGGCGGTTGGGTGCTGCACATGCTGAGACACGATATAACGCGGCGAGCTGCACTGCGGACAGCGGGAGTCACCCTGTTTGCCGGAAAGGCTTGGTCCGGCACGCCGGCGCCTGTTAGAACCTATATCGTTGGTTCCACCGCCACTGGCGTTCCGTTTAGCTTTATCGATGTCAAGACCACTACGCTGATTGGCGCCATGGTCGACATCGTGAAGGCCATCGCCGCCGACTCCGGCTTTACCATTGATCTACGGGTAACAGCCTTCGGCGCCCTGATTCCATCGCTCACAACCAAGAAGATCGACATTATTTCGGCGGCCATGTTGAAGACTCCTGCGCGCGCCAAGGTGGTTGATTTCAGCGAGCCGGTTTACGCCTATGGGGCGGGCATCGTCGTTCCAGTAAGCGGCCATAAGGAGTACAAAAGCATTGAAGATCTTCGAGGCACCTCGGTTGGAGCGGAAGTGGGGACCCGCTTCGTCGACCAATTAAAGGTCGCCGGCGTGGGGGAGATTAGGACGTACGATAATCTGATGGAAATGTTAGGCGATTTGAGCGTTGGCCGGATAGGCGCGGCCTACGGTGATGCTCCCATCTTCAAATATCAATTGGCTCAGGCCGGAATCAAGAGCGCACGCCTCGCCGCGGAATTTCGGCCCCCCAGCGTGGAAGATGTGTGCCTGGTGGTCCGTAAAGGCGACATTGAGCTTCTCGGCCGGATCAACACTTCGATCAGACACCTGAAAACTACGGCGATTCTGTCAATTCTCAACCGTTGGGGCCTACATTGAACCCGTGACCGACTTCCTGGCGGATGCAAGAGATTTTCTTCCGATCCTCATCAGCGGCTTGTGGGTCACCGTTGCGATCACTGTATGCGCATTGCTTCTCAGCGTGATTCTCGGTTTGGTGTGGGCTCTCCTTGGCACCTCTCGATTCGCACTATTGCGGGGGATAAGCAGAGTCATAATCAACACGGTACGTGGAATTCCAATCTTGGTTCAGTTGTTCTACATCTACTTCGTGCTTCCGCAGTTAGGAATCACGTTGAATGCATTCTTAGCCGGCGTTGCCGGGCTGGGGCTGGCTTATTCCGTTTATCAGGCTGAGAATTTTCGGGCTGGTTTTGCCTCCGTCGACCCAGCGCTTATTGAAACCGCGGAATCGCTAGGAATGCCGTACGGCATGATCGTTCGCCGCCTCATCCTGCCGCTGGCGATTCGTGTCATCCTGCCGCCCTTGGGAAATACGTCCATTATGTTGCTCAAGGACTCTTCCATCGCTTCCACCATCACCGTTGCAGAGCTCACCAGGCAAGGCCAACTCCTCGCGGTTTCCACATTCAAGAACATGACGGTCTACACTCTGGTGGCGCTCCTTTATCTTGCAATGAGCCTGCCTTTGTCCTTTCTCACCCGGCGGCTGGAGCGGAAGTTCGCGTTGCGATGATCCAACTGTCAGAGATCCACAAGGCTTTTGGCGAGCGCAAAATTTTGCGTGGACTGACCTTCTCGGTTGCCGAGGGCGAGGTAGTTTGCCTGATCGGACCTTCGGGATCCGGCAAATCAACCGCGCTGCGCTGCATCAATGGATTAGAACCTTTCGACGGGGGCATGATCACTGTCGATGGAATCGCGCTCAACGATCGTACCTTAACGGAAATCCGGGGCAAAGTGGCGATGGTCTTTCAGCGGTTCAATTTGTTTCCGCATCGCACTGTACTGGAAAATGTCATGGAAGGGCCGGTATATGTGCAGCGGGTCCCACCCTCTGAGGCGCGTGAGCGGGCGCTGGAGCTGCTAGAGAAGGTGGGGCTGCGAGACAGGGCCAACGCATACCCTTCGATGCTCTCTGGCGGACAGCAGCAGCGAGTCGGAATCGCGCGAGCGCTGGCCATGCAGCCACAGGCGATACTCTTCGACGAGCCGACGTCCGCCCTAGATCCGGAATTGGTGGGCGACGTGCTCCAAGTGCTCCGCGCGCTGGCCAACGAAGGGATGACGATGGTTGTCGTTACCCACGAGATGAGCTTTGCGCGAGAAGTCGCCGACCGCGTCCTGTTTATGGACGAAGGTGTAATTCTCGAGAGTGGGCCGGCTCGCGACGTGCTTACGAATCCTCAAGTGGAACGCACTCGTAACTTCTTGGAGCGGGTCATTCACCCACTGTGACGCGCTAGGCCACCCGGCTTGAACAGCATGTATAGTTGAGTCGATGAACAAGTCTGGCGGCAGCCTCGCTCGTGCGCGGGAGGTTCGAATAGTAGGTGCGGCGTTCGCAGTTGGCGTCTGCACGATCATCCTGTTGATGCGGAGTGAGCCAGCCGCTGCGCAGGGATCGGCTGAGGCCGTTGCGCCGGCGGATCTGGTGCTCGTCGGCGGCCATGTGATTACACTCGACCCGGACGACCGCGTAGCGCAGGCCATCGCGGTCCGCGGCAATCGCATCGTCGCGATCGGGTCCGACGCCGAAATCGAGCGCCTGAGGGGGCCCAAGACGCGGGTAATCGAGTTGCACGGTCGGGGCGTGACGCCAGGCTTCATCGACTCGCACACCCACGCCGAGAGCACGGCTGAATTTCGCAACTTTTGGGTGGATCTGCATAGCCCGCCCTTGCCCAAGGCGCACTCCTCGGCAGCCATCCTCCAGAAGCTGCGCGAGCGCGTGAACCAGGTGCCGCCGGGAACGTGGGTGGTCGGCGAGGGTCCCTTCGGCCCGCAGGTGCCGCCAACGGCGCCCGAATTGAGCACTGCGTTTCCTAATCATCCGGTGGTCGTAAAGTACGGCATGCATCAGTATGTCGCGAACCGGGAGGCGCTGCGGATGGCTCACATCAACAAGCTCACGCCCGATCCGCCAGGCGCCAAGATTGAAAGAGGCGACGATGGGGAACCCACCGGCATGCTGTACGAGTGCTTCGAGTTGTTTCCGATTACTTACCCGCGCGCGGAGCTAAAGCGCGCGCTCGAGACCACGCTCACGGAAGATTTCCTGAAGCAAGGCGTCACCACAGTCTACGAGCTGAGCGTAACCCAGCCGGCCAACGGCTTGTATCAGGAGCTGCACGATGAGGGAAGACTGCCTGTTCGCCTGCACATCGGCTATATGATTTATCCCGCCCTACAGCCGGTGATCGATCTTGAGTCGCTTCTCAAGATGGGGATTCACAGCGGTTTTGGAGACGACTGGCTGCGGATCGGCCCCGCCAAGCTGTTCGTCAACGGCGCCGGCGCAGGCGTTCCTCTCATCCGGCGCGATCAGGCGACGCTCAATAATACGGCGCTACGCTTGCATCACGCCGGCTGGCAGCTCTGGCTCCACGCGATCGGTGAACCGGCGCAGGACATGGCGCTACAGGCGCTCGAATACGTCCTGAGAACCGATCCCAGACCCGACCCGCGCCACCGTATCGAGCACATCGGCGGAGTGCTCGACCAACCACGCTTCGATCGCATGAAGCGGCTGGGTATTATTCCAGTGCCGACCGAACCCGCCTTGCCGTACCTGCCGCAGCCCGGTGGAGGAGTGCGATATCCGTACCGAACGCTGCTGGCCATGGGATTCCAGCCGCCCGGCAACTCTGACACCGGTGGCTCGTATTCGTGGCAGATGAACGTGATCGCGCGGCTCGCAATGTTCGTCACTCGCGCCACCGCGGACGGAACCGCCGATCATCCCGAACAGGCGGTGTCGGTCAGCCAGGCACTTCGGATTCTGTCGACCTACGGCGCCTACGCCGGCTTCGAGGAGAAGACCCGGGGCACGCTGGAGCTTGGGAAGCTGGCAGACCTGGCCGTGCTGTCAAACGATCCGCTGTCCATTCCTGGGGACCGGCTCAAGGATTTGAAGATCGACGCCACGATCATCGACGGCGTCGTGCGGTATGAGAGATCGATGTAATTCGACTAAGGGTTATAATAGTTCTCCCGCGCACATGAAACGCAATCGTCGCAACTTGCGCGGCGAAGAGAGCAGCTGAATGGCGCGCAAGAAGAACTCCAATCTAGTCCGAGCTAGGTTTCTTACCATCGGACAGACAGCCCGTATCGTAGGTGTTAGCTCTTCGACTCTGCGGCTTTGGGAAAATGTCGGCTTGATCAGCCCAGCGCGCAACTCCGGGAAATACCGGCTTTATAGCCCCGAAGTGCTGGAAGTTTTGAAGCGCATCAAATACCTGCGCGATGTGAAGAGGCTGAACGTGCCGGGTATCAAGCAGGAACTGGACAATGGACATCGGCCAGCCAAGCCTCGCCAGGTAAATAGCAAAACGGACGTCGGCCCCAAGTTACGCCAATTGCGCAAAGGTCTTGGGCTCGGCCTGCTAAAAGCGGCGGAGCAAGCCAGCATAACGCCGGGTTTCCTGAGCGCTATAGAACTCTCGCGCGCCAATCCGTCGGTCGCCACTCTCCAGCGGTTGGCTGCAACTTACAATACAACGGTTCTGGAGTTCTTCGACATTCCCCATCATACGCGGCGCCTGATCCGCCCCCAGGAACGCCGCTCGCTCCGGACCGAATCAGGCGTGGAGATGGAGCTGCTCTCCATTGGAACCAAAATGCTGGAGTGCATGTTGTTCCGCGTGCCGCCGAAATCCGGCAGCGACGGGACTTATTCGCACGTCGGTGAGGAGTTCATCTATATGCTCAAGGGCAGCCTCGAGTTCTGGCTCGACGAACTGGAAGTTCATGAACTACAAGAAGGCGACAGCTTTTGGTTCGAGAGCAATCTCGGACACCGCTGGTTTAACCCCGGTGACGAAGAAGCTGTCTTGATTTGGGTCAATACTCCGCTGACATTCTAGTGTCCTGAGTTATAAGTTCGCTTCATTAAATAAGGAACCCGATGGTATGCTTGGGAATCAAAAAAGCATGCCCAGTGGACGCGTTTGTGAGCCCTTGTCGATAACGGCGGAAGAGCAGCAGAAGTTGGAGTCCTGGGCGCGACGCCCCAAGACGGCGCAGCGGTTGGCATTGCGAGCGCGGATCATTTTGAGATGCGGCACGGGGATGCTCAATCAAGAGGTTGCCCGAGAGCTTCGGTTGGACGTGCATACCGTCGGGAAGTGGCGGGAGCGATTCCGCGTCTCCCGTTTGGAGGGTCTGGCCGACGAACCTCGTCCCGGTGCTCCGCGCCAGATCGGCGATCAGCAGGTCGAAGACGTGATCACCCGTACGCTGGAAAAGCGACCTGCACAAGGCACGCATTGGAGTACCCGAACGATGGCCAAGGAAAGCGGTTTGTCTCAGACGGCCGTGTCCCGTATCTGGCGGGCGTTCGCATTGCAGCCGCACCGGACCGATTCTTTCAAACTCTCGGCCGACCCGTTTTTTGTAGAGAAAGTGCGGGACATCGTGGGGCTGTACCTGAATCCTCCGCATCGCGCCATCGTGCTGTGTGTCGATGAAAAGAGCCAGGTGCAGGCGCTGGATCGCACTCAGCCGGTGCTGCCGTTGCGCCCAGGAGTGCCGGAACGTCAAACCCACGATTACATTCGGCACGGCACGACCTCGCTGTTCGCGGCTCTGGACATTGCCACCGGAAAGGTGATCGGCTCGTGCCATCGCCGGCATCGGCACCAGGAGTTTCTGCGGTTCCTGGAAAAGATCGCGGTCCAAGTCCCCGCCGGCCAACCGGTTCATTTGGTGATGGACAACTACGGCACGCACAAAACTCCCAAGGTGCGGCGCTGGTTTCTACAACATCCCGACTATCATCTGCATTTCACTCCGACCTCCGCCAGTTGGCTGAATCAAGTCGAGCGGTTTTTTGCCCAGATCACCGCGCGCCGGATTCGCCGCGGCACCTTCTCGAGTGTGCGCTCTTTGGAGCAGGCCATCACAGAATACCTCGCTCAGCACAATCAGGATTGCAAGCCTTTCGTCTGGACCGCCAATGCCGATTTGATTCTCGGCAAAGTCCAACGGTTTTGTGAAGCGAACTTATAACTCAGGACACTAGGACCGGCTCAGTTCGGACGCTTTAGCTTGATGACATTCAGCTCGTTCGGATTTTCAATGGCCTTTTCCCCGGCCGGCAAGCCATTGGATTGCAGAAGATAAGTTACGATATCGACCGTATCGTTAGGCGCCAAGCTGCCTGGATCAGACGGGGGCATCGTGCTGATGATTCTGCTATAGAGAGTCCGCACCGTTTCTTGATCCCACTCGCGCCAAAACCTGCGGCCTTTTAACGGAGGGGCGTGCTCGCCTCCGTCCAGATCAACTCCGTGACAAGCCGCACACCTGGCCCCGTATAAACTTTGGCCCCGCATAGCTTGCGCCGTCGAGTAAATGCCGGGTTGTGTGGGGGAAGCAGGCAAACCAAAGGCAACCCAACCGGCGCCGTAACCCTTCCCGCCCACCGGAAGGACAATCAGTTGTCTGCCGTTTTCCAGGTAGGTCATCGGACCGCCGGTGGCGCCAACCGGAAGATCGAGTTCGGCAATCACCTTGCCAGTGAGTTTATCGTAGGCGCGGAATTTTGCCGGGCCTGCGATTCCCGCGCCGCCCATCACGGCACTGCTGCTGTCCCCCACAAACAGCAAGGTCTTCGTCAGCAAAGCGACCGGCCGCCCGATATTGCCGAGCGGAGGAAGGTGAAGATCCTTCAGCAGCGGGTTGTTTCGCGGACCATCACCGTTAGGCACCATCCATGAGATGGTTCCCTTGTTCATGTCGTACGCAGTTATGCGACCATATGGCGGTTTAACGAGCGGAAGACCGTCAACAGATAACTCCTGAAACTCCTGCCGTTGGGGCTGAGCTTGACCGGGGATGCGTGGCCTCTCAGGCGGAGGGCCCTCGCCATAGAGCATCGGGTTGTTGGGATCAGGATTTCTCCGCACTCCCAACGATGCCGGCAAGGTCATCGACACCGCATAGTACATTCCAGTTTCTGGATCGAAAGCACCCGTATTCCAGTTAGCTGCGCCCCAGTCACTCGGCAAGATCAATGTGCCCTTCTTGCCGCCTGGCGAATCGTCGATGACGATGGGCGGAGTAAACAACGGACCCATGACATAATGACTCGCGATCTCGAGCGCCTTCTTGTGCAATTCGGGGGTGAAGTCGATCAGGTCGTTTTCGCTGAAACCCTGCCGATCCATGGCCGGCGGCTTGGTGGGGAAAGGCTGGGTTGGCCATGCCTCCTCACCGGGAATCGTCGATGGTGGAACCGGACGCTCCTCAATCGGCCATACCGGCTTGCCGGTGACGCGGTCAAACACATACAAAAAGCCGGTTTTGTTGGATGCGATGACCGCCTTGATCCGTTTTCCATCCACGCTGATGTCACCGAGAACCGGCGGTGTGGCGGCGTCATACTCCCAAAGATCGTGGTGAATCAATTGGTAGTACCAAACAAGTTTTCCGGTTTTCGCATTCAGGCACACCAGCGAGTCGGCATAAAGATTTTTGCCGGGCCGATGTCCTCCGTAGTAAGAAGCAGTCGGGGCGCTGAGCGGGATGTACACATACCCGAGCTGTTCGTCGGCGGTGAGAGATGCCCAGGCATCCATGTTTCCGACGTACTCGGCCGAGCCCTTGCCCCAAGTGTCGTAGCCGGGTTCTCCCTTTCTGGGAAGAATGTGAAAAGTCCACGGCATCGCACCGGTGTGGAGGTCGTAACCGCGGATGTCCTCCGGCCGGGCCTTGGGATCGAAACCTCCGTCGCCGTATCCGCCGCCGGCCTTCCCTCCGCCGTTGCCGCCAACCACAATCACGTCATTGACGATGAATGGGCCCGGGAAACCGAAATAGGGTGCGTCGTCCGGAGTTTCGCGCTTGAGTGAAATTCGGCCGTTTTCCCCGAAATCGCGCTCCGGCGCTCCGGTTTTGGCATCGATCGCATACATGTATTGGCCGCGTATGGAAACGATGCGCTGGTCGGGGCCGCGCCGCCAATAGGCTACTCCTCGAGTGCTCTGACCGGCGGCCTCCCGGAGTGTCGGCTCCACGGGCTGTTGTACCCATTTGGTTTCTCCAGTCGCAGCGTCGAACGCCTCCACCAGGCCTACGCCGTCGGGCGCGTACAATACGCCGTCGATCATGATCGGCGTGCCACGAAAGTAGTTGGATGGGACAATGTCGGGAAACTTATTCTTGATGGACGAATCGACAGCGGGCCGATTCCACACAATCGACAAATCCTTAACGTTATCCGAATTGATCTGATCGAGCGGCGAGTAGCGGTCCCAAGTCTTATCTCCGCCATAGGTGAACCACTCGCCCTTGGGCGGTGTCGTTTGAGCGGTTGCTATCAAGATGAGTGCGGCGGCGACCGCAGTCAGCCGCGACGTAGACACTACCATCAATCCTCCAGATTAAAACGTGAGCCGCAACGCGATCTGCCCGACTCTTCCGGTTCCCGTCACAGTTTGCGTGATTTGCCCGAACAATGAAGAGTTGATGGACGCATTCGGTGTTGCAAATTCAGGATGATTCAGCGTGTTGAAGGACTCGACGCGAAGCTCGGAATTCAATCTTTCGTGGAAGAACGCGGTTCTTTTCACGATAGCCAAATCCAGGTTGACCAGCCCGATCCCGGGTATACTGTCGCGCGGCATTCCATAAGTCCTCTCAGCAGGTGTTGGGATATAGCTTGAATGTCTCCACTGCGACGGCACTGTAAAGTCAGTCGGATTGAAGTAGTAGAGTCCGCCGTTATTGGTCGAGCCTGGAGAATAGAGTTGAACAGTGGGAGTGACCTGTTCCGCCCGCACCAGGACTGTGTCCCCGGCGCCTGATGGGCCAGCGATATTGTTAACGGGCGTGTTCCCGGACAAAGCCGCCGGGATATCGAATGGCAGCCCCGTGTACCAACTGAAGATTGGGTATAGAGTCCAGCCTCCGGTGAGCGCCTTAGGCCCGTTGGACCAGGCTTTGGCGAACGGCAATTCCCAACCACCGCTCATCACAAATCGCTGTCGTTGGTCCAGCTGCGAGTTCGCTCTCAGCGCGTTGTGATCGTAGTAGGGCACGCCGCCCGCAGCCGAATTCACATTCCCGGTGCTGTTGTCGATGTTGTGCGCATAGGTGTATGCCACCGTGAAGAAGGTGGATCCGATTCCGCGCCAATCCCCAAAGCGCTTGCTGAGACTTGCGAGCAGGCCGTTGTAATTCGCCCGCCCGTCATTGGTGATGTAGTGAGTAATCGCCGAGAATCCGTTGTCCGTCAGGCCAAGCACCGGATCGTATAGTAGGGGTACAGCCCGGCGTTCAGTATACGGACGTTGGTCCCCAGGATCATCGGGTTCCCGTCCTCGAGTGTGATCAGGTTGTGGCTGTCGCTGCCCGCATATCCCACGTCCAACACCAGGTCTTTCGCCAGCTGCTGCTGCACGCTGAGACTGTACTGATACACGTAGGGCGTCTTCAAATGCAGGTTGGCGATCCATTCACTCGATCCGAATGGGATAGCGCCGAGCTCATTAAAGAGGTTGGGATCTTTTGAGGACAAGGTCTGATGACTCGGAAACGGATCCGGGAGGCCGTTCGAGGCATAGGGGTTCGCCAGGTAGCCCGGTGCGGAGGTGGTGACGGCCCCCGGAAGTCCATTGTAGCCATTCATCCCGAAGTCCACGCCGGCGTAATAAGGCGCCACGCCGTTGTTTTCATCCATGTCCCAGCCGTTCAGCACGCTGTAAAACATGCCGAATCCACCGCGAATACTGGTTTTCGCATTGCCAAAGGGATCCCAGGCAAAGCCGAGGCGCGGTGAGAAGTTGGTTTTGTCCGGATAATAGAGGCCTTTTGGAACCCCCGGATCGCCGGGGAACACCGCGCCCACCGGCGCCCCCGCAAAACGCTGCGACTGTTCGCCGGGAATCAAGGCGTAAGTGCGGCCCAGCGTGTCCCTCTGCGGGGTGCTGTACTCATAGCGCACGCCCAGCGTGAGCAGCAGGTGCGGCGTGACCTTCCATTCGTCCTGGAGGAAGGCAGCGAACTGCTTCTGCCGCATGTTATTGACGGCGGACGGATATTGATAGTATTCATCCGGCAGCCCGAATGCGAAATCGGCCAGAGCGTTTCCGGACCCGATATAGGTTCCGGCGCCATAAAAGGCAAACGCTCCATTGATATCGAAGTTATAACGCGAATTTTCCTGGGCGGCGGCGAACGAAACACCACCGCGGAACGTATGCTTGCCTCTGATCCAGGTCATCGTGTCGGCATAGGAATAGGTATTGTCTGCCTTGTGACCCTCATTGCCGTTAAATCCCAAGTTCGGGCCGCCGGTCAAGCCGATAACCGTGGGACCATCCGGCGCGTCCGAGCCGATCCCGATCCCTAACGCGTTCGGATGAGGCAGCGTTGCCGCAGGCGTGTTCAATACCTGCTCAAAACGATTGACGGACGCGCGAGCCTCATTGAGAAGACTCGGCGTGATCGTCTTGGTGTAAGACAGCGTGATCAAGCTGGAGGTAAGGATGTTGGTTGACGGAAAGCCTTGGCTGGCGCCGCCGGTGAATCCGCCACCGAGCGACGCGTTGTACGGATTGTTGTTGTGGCCGAGCAGAACCGAAATGTGATCCGTTGGGGTGGGCAGAATGTCGAACTTCCCCGTGAACTCATCGGTGTTGTTTGGAATGTTCAGTTGGGGAAGAAAAACACCCGTTGGCGATGTTGGGATCAGACCTGCCTGCGCATACTTGAGGAACACGGGGTCGAGCTTGGAAGGATCGATGATAGCGCGAGCCGCTAGCGCCGGGTTCCCCTGATAGTAGGGATTATTCTGGAGGAACCCGGCCACCAGGGGATCCGGGCCGCCGTTGGCGGCATGCGAGAAATCGCCCCCCAGTTCAGCCGGCGTGTAAGTGGGCGTCAGCGATCCGACGCTGGTAGAAATCTGGCGCTGACCTTGATAGCCGAAGAAGAAAAAGAATTTGTCTTTTCCATGGATCAATTTCGGGATCACGACCGGTCCGCCCAAGGTTACCCCGAATTGATTGCGCTTCAGCACCGGGACGGGTGCGCCAGTGAGGTTAGCGAAGAAGTCATTCGCATTCAAATCCTGGTTGCGAAGATAGTCGAACAAGCTCCCGTGTAGCTGATTGGTGCCCGATTTCGTCACTACACTTACGATTCCACCGCCCGTGCGACCGTATTCAGCGGTGTAGTTATTCATCAGAATTCGAAACTCGGCCACTGTATCCGGATTCGGATCGAAGGTGACTCCGCTGCTGGTGACCGAGTTATTGTTGGCGCCGTCCAGAAGGTAACTAATCCCATCCGCTCGTCCTCCCGCAATACTGAAGCCGGTACCAGCCGCTTGCCCGGTTCCGCTTGGATTGCCACTGATGCCGGGCAGCGTGGCGGCCAGAGTCAGGGTATCGCGGCCATTCAGCGGCAGTTCCTGTACGGCTTGCCCGACCACGGTTCCGCCCAGGGTCGGATTCACGGTCTCCACCTGCGTGGCCGTCGATTCCACCGAAACGGTCTGGCTCAGTTGCCCGAGAGTCAGGGCCACATCAACACGCAGCGATTGATTGATTTGAAGTTCGCTCGGCTTGGTGACAGCTGTCCCGAAGCCCTCTTCCTGTACAGCGACGCTGTAGTTGCCGATGGGCAGCTCGAGTACCTGGTAGCTTCCGTCCTGACGCGTTGTCGTTTCCCAGTGAACGCCTGTGCCGACATTCGTCACAATCACCTTCGCCCCTGCGATGATGGCCCCGCCGGGATCGCTGACGGTCCCCACCACGCGGCCGGTGGCGGCTTGTGGAGATGCCGGCGGAGCGGTCAAAAGCATCAAAAAGAGCGCGGCGATGCCTGCGGTCCAGGCGCTGAGTGTTCGCCTATTCAGAGCTTGTGATGACATGGTCTACCCCCTTTTATCGACTACCAGCTGCTTGGCCTATCGGGAATCCTGGACTGGGGAAACGCGATGCAACATTCTATGAATACTGTAGACCTATGTCAAGGATTTCTCGCTCTGAATTTCTCGCTCTGAAGCCCCCGCGCGCGGCCCCATACGGAAACGATTACGCTTGGTAGACCGTGGAACCGCCCACCACCGTGCGGACGATCTCGATGTCCTTGATTTTTTCCCGATCCACGGTGTGAAGGTCGTCGGCCAGGACTACGAAATCGGCCAGTTTCCCTGGCGTAATGGATCCCTTGATAGCTTCTTCATGCGAGTTGTAGGCGCCATTGAGAGTATTAATTCGCAGTGCCTCATCCACGCTAACGCGCTGGTTGGCGCCCCAAGTCTCTCCGTTCCACCCGGTCCTGGTCACCATTCCTTGAATTCCCATTCGCGGATCGAACGGTCCGGGACTGAAATCCGAGCCCGCGGCCGCTGGAATGCCGGCGTCGAGGAAGGTCCGAAACGCCATCGAGCGTTTCATGAAGTCTTCGCCGTAGAAATGGAACTTGTCAGCGTTGTAGTAGGCGTAGGAGGTGAACACCGCCGGCACCGCACCCAGCGCCTTGATGCGGCGCACCAGATCGTCGTTGATCAACGTACAGTGGGTAATCTTGGGACGTGCATCCTCGCGTGGAAACAGCTTCTGCGCTCGCTCCACCGCCGTGAGCATGCGATCGATAGCGACGTCCCCGTTGGCATGGCAGTTGATCTGAATGCCGGCGCGATGCACACGCTCTACCCAAGCGTTCAGAACGTCCTGGGTTTCGGTAAGGTTGCCTTGATACGGCGGATCGATTCCGATATACGGCCTGCTGATGGCCATGGTCCGCTCCGAGAACGATCCATCGACGCCGTGCTCGGAAGTAGCGCCCAGTCGAATCCACTCGTCACCAAACCCGGTGGCCAGGCCGCTCGAGATCATCGCTTCGAGCGCCTTGCCCATGGCTTCATAACTCACCCTGTGCCGCAAATCTCCGCGTGCCCGCACCTGCTGCAGAGCGAAAAGATCCCCGCCTTCGTGATGCACGCTGGTCAAACCGTAACGGACGAACTGTTTGGAGATGTACGTCAACCCATCGCGGGCGCGCTGCAGCCTCTGCTCTTCGGTGAACACCGGCCGTTTGCCGGCCTTCTCAAACACGCTTCTGGCCCGATCCGTGACGCGGCCATTGAGCTCGCCGTTCGGACCTTTATCATAGGTTCCACCGGGAGGATTGGGCGTCCGCTTGTTGATGTCAGCGAGCTCGAGCGCCTTGCTGTTGTAGAACGAGGTGTGGCCGCCGCGATGATGAACCACTACGGGATGGTCCTTGGAAACCTGGTCCAGATCGTGAACGTTGAGCTGCCGGTTGTCCTTGACTTTGGTGTCGTCGAAAAAGAATCCTTCCACCCAGGTGCCTGCAGGGGACTGCTGCGCTTTGGCGCGAAGTTTTTCGACTATGCTGCCGATGGTGACGAACTCGACCACGTAAGGATTGCCGACCAGAACCTCATACAACAATGTCTCGCCCGGGGCATGGTTGTGACAATCAATGAACCCCGGCACCACCGTCATCTGCTTCGCGTCGTAGGTCTGGGTGGCTTTGCCGATCAGGCCCTTGATGTCTGCGGTGCTCCCCACCGCAATGAATCGTCCGGCCTTCACGGCGAACGCCTCCGCCTTGGGCAGGTTGGAATCCACGGTGAAAACCTTGGCGTTGAACACCACCAGGTCAGCGTCCGCCGGAGCTTCGGCCGCCTGGGCGATGCGTTGCCACGGCGCGGCAGAAATGCCGGCAATGCCCGCCGCCAAGCCCGCAAACTTTCGTCGAGTGTACTTCAAGTTGGCCTCCCTTTTATCGCGGGCGCGCCAGCTTGAATCCGTTCAGCTGGTTCGCACCCTCGATTGCCGCGCCTTGCGGCAGCCCGTTGGATTGAAGAATGTAGGACACAACGTCAATAGCATCCTTTTCTGCAAGCGTCCCGGGCGCGTCCGGTGGCATGGTACTGATAATCCGTCCATACAGCGCGCGAGTGGTTTGCTGATCCCACTGAGCCCAGAAAGTATTGCCGGTGAGCGCGGGGGCGTGTGCGCCGCCCTCCAGTTTCATTCCGTGACAACTCGCGCATTTGCTTTCAAACACCATCTGTCCCTGTTGCGCCTGAGCCGGATTGAAACTCGCGGCCACCGTTGGGGCTGCGGTGGAAGTTACCGCGGGCGCTTCCTGGCCCGTGAGTCCAAGCGCCAGCCAGCCGGCTCCATAACCTTTACCTCCGATCGGAAGCACGATGAGTTGCTGGCCGTTGGCCATGTATGTCATCGGGCCGCCTGTCGTGCCGACTGGCAAATCCATCTGCCAAATCAACGCGCCTGTCGCTTTATTATAGGCGCGGAACTTGGCCGGGCCTGCGATTCCGGCGCGGCCGAACAGCGCGTTGCTCGCATCACCGACGAAGAGAAGTGTCTTCGTGACCAGTGCGACCGGGCGGCCAAGATTGCCCAGCGGAGGCAGATTGAGATCCTTCAACAGCGGATGATTGCGCGGACCATCGCCATTCGGGACCATCCACATCTTTTCGCCCGTATTCATGTTGATCGCCGTGATTCGCCCGTAGGGAGGTTTCATCAGGGGCAGACCGTCGACCTTCAGCGGGTCTGGGGGCTCTGGATAGTCGTCCGGCACCTCTCCCGGCAGCAACTCACGTTGCGGTCTGGCGGGCGGGGCTGGAGGACGCGCCTCATCTTCGCCAAATGGAATCCAATACTCCATGGTCGCTTTTGGATTGGTGGCTTTCGCCAACCCATAGGCGGTGGGTTGCGTCATGGAAACGGCATAATAGATTCCAGTCTCGGGATCCAACGCGCCCGTGTTCCAGTTGCCCGCGCCCCATGCGCTCGGCATGGCGAGCGTGCCCTTCTTGCCGTCGGCCATCAACGACGGCGGGGTAAACAACGGTCCGAGTTTGTAATGGCTCGCAATCTGAAGAGCTTTCTGATGGAGCTCCGGCGTGAAATCGATCAAATCGTCTTCAGTGAAGCCTTGCCGGTCGAAAGCGGGAGGTTTCGTCGGAAACGGCTGGGTGGGCGAGGTCTGTTCACCAGGCGCCGTCGACTGCGGAACGGGCCGCTCCACAATGGGCCAGACCGGTTTGCCTGTGACCCGATCGAACACGTACAAGAACCCGGTCTTGTTCGAGGCAATGACGGCTTTGATCTTCTTCCCTTCCACCGTAATGTCGGCGAGAACCGGAGGAGTGGCCGAATCATAATCCCAGAGATCGTGATGCACCATCTGGAAGTACCACACCAGCTTGCCTGTCTTGGCGTTCAGAGCGACTAGTGAATCGGAATAAAGATTATTGCCCGGCCTATGGGCGCCGTAATACGAAACAGTGGGAGCGCTCAACGGCACGTAGACATAGCCGAGCTGTTCATCGGCCGTCAGCGATGCCCAGGCTGCCATATTGCCCATGTATTCGGCCGATCCCTTGCCCCAGGTATCGTATCCGGGCTCGCCCTTGTGCGGCAGAACGTGGAAAGTCCAAAGCTGCTTGCCGGTGTGAATGTCATAACCGCGGATATCTTCGGGCTTGGCATGGGACTCGAAGCCATCGTCGCCATAGCCCTCGCCAGTCTTGCCTCCACCGTTGCCGCCAACGACGATCACGTCATTTACGATAAAGGCTCCAGGAAAACCGAAGTATCCGGCGTCGTCGGGCGTGTGGCGACTCAACCAAACGCGACCGTTCTCGCCAAAGTCACGACAAGGCTTTCCGGTCTTGGCGTCCATGGCGTACAAATAGTCGCGGCGAATGGAGACGATGCGCTCATCGGCGCCCTTGGACCAGTACGCCACCCCGCGAGTGCTTTGTCCGGCCGCTTCCTTGAGTGTGGGCTCTACCGGTTGCTGCACCCATTTGGTCCGTCCAGTGGCGGCGTCGAAGGCTTCCACCAGTCCCACGCCGTCGGGCGCGTAAAGGACCCCATTTATGATGATGGGCGTGCCGCGGAAGTAGTTCGACGAGACCAGGTCGGGAAACTTATCGGAAATTTGCGGGTCCAACGCAGGCTTGCGCCAGACAACGCGCAGATCTTTGACGTTGTCGCGATTGATCTGGTCCAGTGGAGAATATCTGGTGAAACCCTTGTCGCCGCCGTAAGAGCCCCACTCACGCGCCGGCTTTTGCTGCGCCAGCGCGCCGGCGATAACCGCCGCGGCGATCCCCGCGAGTCCGATGATGCTTTTAGTCCTCATGATGAATACTCAATGCCTCGACCCTACATGAACAATATAATGTTCCCATAAGAGTGCACCAAATCTTGATCTGTGTCAACAACCGTAAAGCGTGCGGATTCACCAGCCGGATCCAAGGCAAACACGATTACGCAGGAGCAGTATGCCTCTGAAGGAACCAGAGGCTTGACGTATGCACATATTGTGCTTACACTAAGAGTGCGTGGGTTTCGAGTGGGACGAGGAGAGTAAAGCCGGAATCAACTTTCGCAAACATGGCGTCCGCATGCCAGAAGCGATTCCAGTGTTTGACGATCCCTACGCCATTACAATCGTGGATGACGAAATTGATCCGAGCGAACAGCGTTTCATCACGCTTGGGATGGGCGCGGCGGGCCGTTTGCTCGTGGTGGCTTACACTTGGCGCGGGGAGAACATTCGAATTATCTCTGCCCGTCCCGCTGAGAATCACGAACGCGAGGAATATGAGGCAGATCGATGAAGGATAGATATAATTTCAGCAAAGGGAAGCGGGGCAGAGTGCTTCCACCCGAGCCTGAGCCTGCGGGCAAGACCCGAATCACGATTCGGCTCGACCAAGATATTGTGGATCGCTTCTTTAACATGGCGGAGGAAACCGGGGGGGCGACCGGGTATCAAACGCTTATCAATGGGGCGTTGCGGGAGTATCTCGACGGAAAGGTACCGAGGTTTGAGGAGACGCTGCGACGCATCATTCGAGAGGAGTTGAAATCGAGCGCTGCTTGAACGGCAAGCTTGTGAATCTTCGCGGTTACGCATGCTTGTCCGAATAGCCGTTACCCCTGGGCCAGTTAATCGATTTGGGACCCTTTTGGTGCGGATGAGAGGACTTGAACCTCCACTCCCTTGCGAGAACTAGAACCTGAATCTAGCGCGTCTGCCAATTCCGCCACATCCGCTTGATGGTGCGTATGGTCTTATGCTAACAGCGGGTGGTTTCAGGGTCAATCTTGGTCCGCGTATGGTCCGCGAATTGGCCGGTGGTCCGGGTGGTCCGCGTAGGGGTCCTGGGTGATTCGCGATCGGCAGCGGTTGTGATCGGTAGCGCTCGGCAGCGGTGGTTCCGATCGGCAGCGGCCTTCCGGGTGGCCTCCTAAATGTGATTCTCGGCACTGCCAGTCACCCTCTGGAAGTTCCGCGCACGTTTGGCCAGACCAAAACAATTGATTTAGTCCATTGTTTTCTATGACTTACCCTGATTGACCGTGGATTACCAGCACGTAAGTGCTTGATTCAATGGTTGTTATTTGTCAGTCTACTAAATCGATGGACAATGGTCAGATGCGCATGAAAGACCCTGTGGGTGGCCAAGTGATTGAAAAAACAGAAGTTACACCCCTACCGGGTCCAGGGTCTCACTTTGAGCAGCAGGCCGCGCCATAGGCCAAACGTCATATGCCAAAGAGTCAATAGTGGGCTGAGCGTTGGCACGTTGGCACATTTTCAGGGCCACTTGCGAAAAAACTGTTGACGGAATCTATGGCCCACCTTACGATGTAACTAGGTAATACCCCGAACTACCAACGTCGAGGCCAATAGCGGGACACATCACCCAATGAGGCGATGGCCCGATGAGCGACGCGAATCGCTCGATGAGAGGCGACGTAGGCAGGGCGGACATCGTGCTGCACCGCTTGTTTTGGTCGCCAGCGGTCGCGGACTCGAAATCCAAAGCAACTTAGGAGCTATCTGTATGCCCCGTTCCCCCATTTCCTTGCCCGGCGAATACAACGCTAGTGGCTCTGGTATTTTCCTGCCGAAAGGCGAAACACTACATCCGAAAAAACTCAGCAAGCTCAAAAACTGGCTGAGTTACGACAGAAACAACAAGCTGATTGAAGAAGTGGCTTTACCTTGGCTGCACGATCTCAAGCAAACTGGCCTCACATTCCTGCTTGAGACTGATCTCGAACGGAAGATCCGCAATTGCAATCCTGTCAAGACTGAAGACCACAAACTGAACAATGCAAATCTCGCATACATTAAACGCTACCTGATAGATCGGTATTTCAACAGATATAGGCAGCATTTGAACCTCTTTGGCCTGAGGATTTCTGCCAAGCAGGGCGTCAAAAACGCCAACATGCCAACGCTGGCGGAGCAGATAGACTGTCCGCATTGCGGGGAGCGGATCTTTCTCGCTTCCGGTGACACGCCGCGCATACCGCCTGGGTCCGAGACAAAAACCCGCACTAAGAAAGCGGGGAACCAATGACCGCTCCGAAATTCGCCAACATGCCAACACTGCTTGAACACGCACTCGCCTATGCGCGTCGCGGCTGGCACATCTACCGATGCTGGCCCGCCACCAACAATCCATCGATCAGTTCCAACGGCAACAAATCCGCGACCACTGATGAAGAGCAGATTCGCCGATGGTGGACCGAGAAACCCGATTGCAATCCGGGTGTCCGCCTGGATCGTTCCCACCTGGTGGTGATCGACGTAGATCGGCATCCCGGCGCGCCCGATGGATTCGAGTCACTGGCCAGACTTGAATCTGCCAACGGCAAGTTACCACTCACGCTCACAGCAACCACACCGCGCCACGGTGAGCATCGGTATTTCCAGATCCCAGCCGGGATCATCGTCCCTCAGATCGACAAACGCACCAATCCCGGAATCGATCTGCTGTGGAACGGTGGTTCCTGCCTGCCGCCGAGCTACCGCGACGAACTGAAGGACGGCGAGCAGATCACCGGCTACTACCAATGGATCGATGAGACGGTCCCGGTAGCGCCGTTCCCGCTGAACTGGATCGCGGGTGTTGGCACGTTGGCAGATTCTAGAGCCGCCATTCGTGAAAATATTCCCGAGGACGATCCGCTAGACGTGGGTGACCGGAACGGCGCGCTCTACCGCCTAGGTTGCGCTCTGCGACGCCACGGATCTACTGAAGATCGGATCTATGAAGCACTGGCCATGGAAAATGAGGCCCGGTGCAACCCACCACTACCAGACGATGAAGTCCGAAGTATTGCGAGGTCAACCATGAGATACAATCCAGCAGAAAAAAATCAGAATGGTGCTCAGAAAAGTGCCAACACGCCAACACTGCGCGCGTGGGAAGATCCCAAACCGATTCAGGCCGGACTGCACCGCGTTCCCACGCTGGACGTGGATGCCACGCTGCCACCACTCGCCGCACAGTGGTGCCAAGAGATCACCAGGCCGATGTTCTCGCCGATAGAGTTCGCTGTCATTCCCCTGCTTACCGCGCTTGGTGGGTGCCTGGGTAATGCGGTCGTGGTCCAGCCCAAGCAGAATGATGATCGCTGGCGGGTGGTTCCGAATTTGTTCGGATGTGTCGTAGGCAAGCCAGGTGCAACCAAAACGCCGGTAGCACAGGCGACGCTCGCCCCGCTCTACACTATCGCCGCCGAATGGTCCAAGGAACACCAAGAGCGCCTGAACGACTACGAAGCCAAGCTGGCCGATTACGAGAGTGCCATGGATCGGTGGAAGGCAGACTGCAAGAGCGCGCGTAAGGACGGTGGACAGGACCCACCTAAGCCAACACATCCCGGCGATCCACCGATAGAACCGCGGATCACCACCGGATTCGCCACCACTGAAAGGATGATCGAACTGGCCCAGCAGAACCCGGATGGCCTGATCTGCATGAGCGACGAAATCGCTGGGTGGCTCGCGTCGATGACCATGACGGGCCACGACATGGAACGGACGTTTTGGCTAACCGGGTGGGATGGGAACTCGCCGTATGATTACGACACTAAATCTGGCGGACACGAGCACGTCGATCATTTGACGCTCTCGGTGATCGGCGGTATCCAGCCGGGTAAGCTACGCGGCATCCTACAGTCGATCATCGATGATCCCACTCAGAACGACGGACTCATGGAACGGCTGCAATTGTTCGCGTGGCCTGATCCGATCACAGAATGGGAATACGTCGATGAAAGACCCGATGCACTGCTGGCGATGAAGGTGGAAGCACTCTTCAGTGAGGTTCTGAGCTTGCGCAATAGTCTCGACAGTCCGCGCATTCTCAGGTTCGACGCGGCAGCACAGGCCATCTTCATTGCGTGGCTAACGCGGATGGAAAAACGGAATCGCAAGCCGGATGAGAGTGCCAAACTGACAGGCCATTTCTCGAAGTATCGATCTCTATTCCCGAGCTTGGCCGCGATCTTCCAGATGATCGAAGACACCACCAGCACGGTGATTACGGCACAGAATGCCAAGCGCGCCGAACTGATGTGCAGGTGGTTGGCGGAACACGCGCTGCGGATCTTTCAATCCGTGTGGGCCAGCGAAGGCGCGCAGACCCTTGGCGAGCATGTCCAGAATGGTGATCTAGGGGAATCCTTCGCCTATCGGGATGTGCGGCTGCATCGGTGGTCGCATCTTGGCAACAAATACGAGATCCTGAACGCGCTGGACGCGCTGGAATCGGCCGGGTGGATACAAGACGGCGGAAATCGCCGCTATTATGTCAATCCAGCGCTCCTGAAAAGTGCCAACACGCCAACGCTGATTAGCTGAGTAGTCCGCCATCGCCGCGCGGCTACGACGCAAGTAGCCGTTGCGCGACACCATTGACCAACTCGGACTCTCGCGCCGCACTGACAACCGTGTAGTTCGCGGTCATCACCTGCGAGACGTGACCCACCAACTTACCGCTCTCGATTGGCGACGCTCCGGCTGCCTGTAGCAAGCTGGTGTGCAATCGCCGCATCATGTGCCAGCCACTTCCAACCGGCAGGCCGAGCTTGCGCAGCACAGGCCGGAGCTGTGACCGCAACACTCCGCGCTCATCGATTGGTTGCGCGCCACCGAAGATGTAGCAGTCATGTTCAGGCCGCCAGATTTGAAGTGCCGTCACCAGCGGTCCGATCCAGCGCGGCCGTGCTGACGCTGCCGACTTCGGCGCGTCCAGGCCAGTTCCGCGATACCAGCGCTTCGTTACCGCGACCGTCTGACGGTCCCAATCAACATCGGACCAACGCAGTGCAATCGCTTCCGAGACGCGCACGCCGGTGATGGCCAGCATCCGCACCAATAGGCCGGTGTTGGCGTCCAGCGCCTCTGCAAGCGCCTGGAACTGAGCAGGTGTTGGAATGGCCTTGGCGTATTTCGCAGCGCGCTTGCCGAGCTTCACGCCGATGGTTGCGTTGTATTCGAGCAGGCGCCATTCAACACCAGCCGCGAGCACCGCCGATAACGTTGCCATCACACCCTTGCGAGTGGACCATGAGAGCTTCGATAGTGTTGCGACGAACTGCTCAACCTGCAACCGGCCGATGCGGTCGAGCGAGTATTCGCCGAAGTGCGGCATCAGGTGATGGTCAAGGTGTTGCCGGTAGAATCCGGCTGTGCTGGCCTTCACGGTGGCCATCCGCAATTCCCGGAACCGCTGCACCAGGTCCGAGAACTTCATGCCACCAGGGTCTAGCAGGTCACCACGGTTGGCCTTGGCCAGCAGTTCTAGCCGCTTCCGTCGCGCTTGTTTCAGGGTCATCTCATCGCGGTATCCGACGATGAAGTTACGACGGCGCAATCCTTGTGGTGTTTCGATGTAGAGTCGCAAGCGCCAGTGCGGTCGCGGCACGTCGCGTCTCATTTCGAGCTTAGGTTGCTGGTAGGTGGTGGCCATGCCAAGCAGTATGCACCTTGAATCTGGACGATTCAATAGTATTTTTGGTCCGCGAGTGGTCCGCCAGTGAGGATTTAGGTGATTTCAGGCCGGAATCGGTAGTCTGCCACCAAAACCTGAATCTAGCGCGTCTGCCAATTCCGCCACATCCGCTTGATGGGTGGGACGCTCTTATTGTCGAGTAGGGCGCCGCCGAGTGTCAACCTTTCGCACGGCCTCCGATGCCACCGGTTTGCGCGCGCGCAGCCTTTCGATGAGTTCCAGCACGCGCTGTTCGATCTGGTCGCGCACCTGGCGGAATACCTGCTCCGATTCGCCGATCGGATCGTGAACATCCCACGCTTCCACTTGCGCCCCGCTGTGCGCCGGCAAATCGTGGCCCGACATGTTAATGATCAGATCGATGTCGCCTTCCACGTGCTCCAATTCCTTGGGATAGCAATCGCCCAGATCGATGTTCTTCTCGAGCATCACGTGGTGCGTGAGCGGCACGACGGCCAGCGCCGGCGCCAATCCGGCACTCTGCACCACGAGAACATCCGCTCCATGGGTGCGCGCAAACCCCTCCGCCATCGGACTGCGGCAGGCGTTACCTATACACACGAACAAAACCCGAGTCTTTGCCACTAATTAACAGTTTACCGGAGCGCACGCGATTAGTACTTTCACTAAGGTATTTTCCGCAAGAACATCAGGTGAACACGCGAGTCCTCGGTGAGTTCGGGATGAAAAGTAGCGGCCAGATGCCGGCCTTGTTCCACCAGCACCGGATCGCCTTGATAACTGGCCAGAACGTGGGCGTCGCGGCCTACGCGCCGAATAATGGGAGCACGAATAAACACCGCCTCCAACTCGCCTTCCATGCCTTGCGGGTGCAAGCGGGCAATGCGGCTGTCGAGCTGACGCCCGTATGCATTGCGCTCCACGTCGATATCCATCAGGCCGAGCGATGCCTGGGGCGGGTTGCCGACTTCGGTAGCCATCAGGATGGCTCCCGCGCAGGTGCCAAAGATGGGATGCTCACGGCCAAACTCGCGCAACGGATCGAGCAGATTTTCCTGTTCGATCAGCTTCAGCATCGTCGTGCTTTCGCCGCCTGGAATTACCAACCCTTGCAGATTTTTCAAGCCGGCCGCCGATCGCACTTCTACCGCTTCGGCGCCGGCCCGTTTGAGAGCGCGCTGGTGGGCCTCAAAATCGCCCTGCAAGGCCAGGACGCCGACGCGCTTCATCACCAGCCTCTGGTTTGCAATAGCTCCGACTCGGGCAATTTCGCGATGTCGAGCCCGAACATGGCGGTGCCCAGCTCTTCGCTCGCTTCGAGCAGCTTCACCGGGTCTTTATAATACGTCGCCGCCTTCACGATGGCGCGGGCGCGCGCTTCGGGATCCGACGATTTGAAAATTCCCGAGCCGACAAACACTGCCTCGGCGCCCAACTGCATCACCAACGCCGCATCGGCGGGAGTGGCGATGCCGCCGGCCGAAAAGTTGGGAACCGGGAGCTTGCCATGCTCGGCCACCCACTCGATCAGCTCCAGCGGCGCCTGATGTTTCTTCGATTCCGCCACCAGCTCTTCGTGACCCAGCACCGTCAGCTGCTTCATCTCTTTCACGATGGTCCGGATGTGGCGCACCGCTTCAACGATATTGCCCGACCCGGCCTCGCCCTTGGTGCGGATCATGGCCGCGCCTTCAGCAATCCGGCGCAGCGCCTCACCCAGGTTGCGCGCGCCACAGACGAATGGAACTTTGTAATCGCGTTTATCAATATGATGCTCTTCGTCGGCCGGCGTGAGCACTTCGCTTTCGTCGATGTAGTCGACTCCCAGCGCCTCCAGAATGCGCGCCTCGGTGAAGTGGCCGATCCGGGCTTTGGCCATCACCGGAATGCTGACCTGGTGCATGATCTCGCGGATCTTGCTGATGGACGCCATGCGCGCCACGCCGCCTTCCTTGCGGATATCGGCCGGTACGCGCTCGAGCGCCATCACAGCGGTGGCGCCCGCCTTTTCGGCGATGACGGCCTGCTCGGCGTTGGTGACATCCATGATCACGCCGCCCTTCAGCATTTCGGCCAAGCCGACTTTCAGGCGAAAACTTTCATCCATGTACATTGGGGGCTCCTTGGTTTTGTGATTGGTGATTGGTGGTTGGTGATTGGTGGCCTGGCACGGTGATCATACTAGTGCCGCTACCTCGGAATGGGATTGGGTGGCTTGCGCGCGATCTTGGGCGTCCGAAAAGATTCGGCCTAAGATCGCTAGGCCGTTGCGAATTTCCTGCGGCGTCATACCGGCGAAACTGATGCGCAGGCCGTTGGGCCGCGGTCGCGATACTGCGAAATAACTTCCCGGCAAATAGGTGACGCCTTCGCGTTCGGCGCGCGGCAGCAAGTCGGCCGCATCGAGAAACTCCGGCAATTCGATCCACAAGCTCATCCCGCCGCGGGGGCGCGTGTAGGTGGCTCCCGGGGGTAAACATTTTTCGCAAGCTTCGAGCGCGGCCTCTAAACGCTCGCGCCCGGCGATCAACATGCGCTGCCGGTGCTGCTCCAGGCGCTCTGATTCGGCGAAACGCAATAACACGGCCTGGGAGAGCTGATCGGTATGCAGATCGCTCCATTGCTTGGCTTCCGTGATCTTTTCGATGAGCGCCCGGCGCGCGATCACCCAGCCGACCCGCAATCCGGGGAAAGCCACTTTGGAAAAACTTCGCAGTAGAATCGTGTCGCCGGTTTGGTCCAATTGTTTGATCGACGGAAGCGGTTCGCCCTGGTAGCACAACGGGCCATAGATATCGTTCTCGATCACGATCACGCCGGCCGCCTGGGTGATCCGAAGCAGCGCCTGGCGCGCGTGGAGCGGCATGGTGGCGCCGGTGGGATTTTGAAAATTGGGCGTTACGCAGAGTAGACGCGGCCGCTCGCGAGAAATCACGCGCTCCAGGTTTTCTAAATCGATGCCATCGGGCCCGACGGGAACGCCGATCAGCCGTGCGCCTGCGCGCTCGAACACGCGGCGGACTCCGAGATAGACCGGATCCTCGATGAGCACTGTGGCGCCCTCGCCGATAGTGCGCTGCAAAAGATCGAGAGCCTGCTGGCATCCGCTCGTAATGAGGATGTCGTCCGACTCGCGGGCGACGCCTTCGGCTCGCGCTTGTTCGAGCAGATAGCGGCGCAGCGGCGGGTAACCGGACGGCGAGCCAAGCTGCAAAATGGATGCGGCTTCCCGACTGGTGATCACTTCGGCGCAGGTGCGGCGAAAGGCGTCGAGGGGAAACAGCAATTCAGAAGGACGCGAGCGCGAAAAGCTGGCGGGTGCGGAAGGTTCGGGAGGGGAACTGATGCGACCGGTAACGAAGCTACCCCGCCCGACATGCCCGGCGATGAGGCCTTCGGATTCCAGCAGCTCATAGGCGGCGGAGACGGTGGTACGATTCAGCCCAAGTTGGCCAGCCAATTCGCGAGTGGCTGGTAGGCGGGCACCGCGGCTCAAAGTGCCGGATTCGATCATTTCTCTTATCTGGTCAGAGAGTTGACGGAACAGGGGACCGTTTTCGTCGGTACTTAATGGCCTGATTGGAAGCATGCCAATTACGGCCTCAGCATAGCATATTGGGCGGGGCGATGGCCTGTCGTGCGCCAGTGGTAGCGTCCCAGATTTTACCAAACGAACCCAACCGGGACGCCCGCCCGGTCCGGTCTTCTTAAGAGGCACCTCAGAATAGCGCGCTCGACCGCCGGATCGAGGTACGGCACAAGAGCCCGGGTGGTCTGGGTCTTAGTCCCGCGAATATAAATCGCTGCGAGTGGTGACTTCTTTGCGCGCCTTCGGCTCCGGCGACATGCAACTCCCGAGCGAAACCGCGGCATGAGGCAGAACTGCGTACTGGAGATTCCGGTTTAGAATGCGTTCAGACGAGTGTGAATGCGGCAGGAGTCCGTGCGCCACACGATGCAGTCCTACGCGATGGATCGATAATAGGCGATTAAATCGAGCGGCGGGGGCGTGTGATCCATGGCGCGCAGGAAGCCTGAAACTTGTCCGCGATGATGCGTCCCGTGATTCACCAGGTGGAGAAGAATCTGCCAGGCCGGCTGCGAGTAGGGCCGTCCTTTCGTGTCCTGGTAAGCGATCACGCGTAGCACATCGTCATCGTTGAAATCGCGCAGCCACAGCTTCCAGCGCTGGTGCAAGGCCGGCCATTCGGTTTGAAGCAGGGCCAGATCGCGATCCTCGGGATCAACGAACGTCGCGCGCGGCTCAGGAAGAACTCGCGCCAGCCAGATGCGGTCGGCCGCATAGATGTGGACCAGCGTATCGAGCACGGTTTTGTCGGCGGTCTTGAAATCGCGCGTGAGTTCCTCGTCGGAGAGCTTGGCGGCGGAATCCAGCAGGCGCTGGCTGGCCCAGGCGGAATAGTCGAGTTGGAGTCGGAGAGTGTCGGCGGAGACGGGCATGCTTCAATTATGATCCGGCACCGACCAGGGTGTTGGTGCGTACTAAGGCGAAACACTGAACTGAACGCGGTATTACACAACTCTTACAAACGACGCGACGACTTCCCTGTTACGTTGAAATTAGGTAGACCAGGGAGATTTCTTGACCGAAATTCAAAGTATCTATGAACACCGGAAACTGAACTGGGCCATTATCAGCGTTCTGGTGGTTTTGCACGCGGGCGCCATCGCAGCACTGTTTATGTTCAGCTGGCACGCTCTTTTTAGTATCGATGTTGCTCTATTGGGTCAGCGTCGGGCTGGGCATCAGCATGGGCTACCACCGGCTGCACACGCATCGTTCTTACAAGCTGCCACGAGCGCTGGAATACTTCCTGGCTTTCTGCGGGACGCTGTCGCTCGAAGGCGGGCCGATCTTCTGGGTGGCCACGCATCGCATCCATCACCAGTATTCCGACAAACCCGGCGATCCGCATTCGCCGCGCGAAGGCGCCTGGTGGGCGCACATCGGCTGGCTGCTTGACGGGCGAATCCAAGCACAACGACACCAAGCTGATGGCGAAGTACGCGCCCGATCTGGCGCAGCGATCCGTTCTACGCACACCCTGAACACCTACCACTGGGTGCCCATCGTGGTGGTGTCGGTGCTGCTGTTGGTTTTCGGCGGACTTCCGATGCTGCTGTGGGCCACTTGCATGCGCCTGACGTTCGGCCTGCACGCCACCTGGACGGTGAACTCGGTCACGCACATGTGGGGCACGCGCCGCTTCACCACCCGCGACGATTCCCGCAACAACGTGATCGATCGCGCTGCTCACCTTCGGCGAAGGCTGGCACAACAATCACCATGCGCATCCCACTTCGGCGCGGCATGGCCTGGCGTGGTATGAGATCGATTTCTCCTGGATTCAGATTTCGATTCTGAAGTTCCTGGGTATCGCGAAAGCGGTGCGGGTGGCGAAGGTCCATACGGCAATTCCCGAGCGCGAAGCCGCCTAATCCGGCCACAGATAAACGCGGATGAACACCGATTCAGAATTCTGAATTCTGAATTCTGAATTCGCTTCAGATAACCTGGAGCTATGGTAGTCGCCGGACGCCGGAGGTCAATCGCATTCTTTATCGCGCTCGGCGCCGGGCTGATCTCGGTCATCGTTCTGCTGTACATCGGCTGGGTGCTGCTGCGCTGGCACACCGGCATCCTGCTCTTCCTTGGCTCGCTGCTGGCTCTGACGATCATCGTCGGCGTGGTCCTGAACACCACATTTCTGGTCCGCGAGATCCGGCGCAATGAACAGCACGACGCCTTCATCAACGCCGTCACCCACGAGTTGAAAACTCCGGTCGCTTCCATTCGCCTGTACCTCGAAACCCTGCAAACGCGCCCCGTGGACGACATCAAACGCCAGGAATTTTACCGCACCATGGTGGAAGACAGCGACCGTCTGCTGGCCACCATCGAGCAGGTGCTGCGCACTGGCCGGATCGGGTCTACCAGCCACCGCAGGCTGCACCTGAGCGTCATCGATCTTAATAGCGTGATCGAGGACTGCCTTACACGAACCCGAACGCTGCATCGACTCACTCCCGAAGCGCTCCAATACCGGCCCGGTCCGCCCGCTACCGTCATGGGCGATCTGGACGAAGTGCGAGCAGCCGTATCGAACCTGATCGACAACGCCGTAAAATACTCCGGAAGCGCGGTGCAGGTCTTGGTAGAAACCGCCTCTTTAGACGATAAGTTCATATTGGTCCGGGTGCGCGATCAGGGGCCGGGCATTCCGAAGATGGAATTGAAACAAATCTTCAAGCGTTTCTACCGCGTCCCCGGGCCGATGGCCACGCGGGTGAAAGGAACCGGGCTGGGGCTCTATATCGTCCGATCGGTCGCCAAACGGCACGGTGGACGCGCGTGGGCCGAGAGCGAGGGTCCAGGCCGGGGGAGCACGTTCATTTTGCAGCTTCCGATCGTGAGATTGACGAAATGAGCCGGGTGTTGGTGGTGGAAGACGAGCAGCATCTGGCCGAAGGGCTGCGATTCAATTTGGAAGCGGAAGGTTACCAGGTGCACTTGGTGGATGCCGGAGAAACGGCGCTCGAAACACTTGAGGCGGAGGCGTCGGCCTTCGACGTAGTGATCCTGGACGTGATGCTACCGGGAATCAGCGGTTTTGACGTGGTATCGAAGATGCGGGAGTCCGGCCAATTCGTACCCACCTTGATCCTGACCGCGCGCGGCCATGCCGAAGATGTCCTGCAAGGCTTCGCGGCGGGCGCCGACGACTACCTGACCAAGCCGTTTGAGCTTTCCATTTTGATTGCGCGCATCCGCGGGCTGCTCAGGCGCCGCGAATGGTTGCGCGCGGCGGTGAAGTCGCCCGCCGAGGTGCGCGCCGGAACTGCCCCCCGAGGCCAATAACAGGTTCACTTTCGAGCGACAAATCCGTCGATTTCGACCTGTTGGAACTGCAACGTGCGCGAGCAGGTGTTCCCGCTCACTTTGATGGAGGCCAACGTTCTTCGCTATCTGATCGAGAACGAAGGGCAAGCGTGTTTCGCGCAAGGCGATGCTCGCGAACGTATGGGGGTTGCACGAAGACACCGACACGCGCGCCATCGACAATTTCATCGTGCGCCTGCGCCGCTATATTGAAGACGATCCGACGCGGCCGCGGCATTTGCAAACGGTGCGCGGCGTGGGCTATCGGTTTGTGGCGGCGCCAGGGGCGTGAGGCGGAAGAATAGGGGCTGGTGGCCTATCCGCCACCCCTATCCGCCACCCCTTGGAACGACGTATTAAGTGTGATAGTTTGATTGGACCCGCGAGCGTCGCGTCAATGATCGGGACATTATTCCGGAATTCCACCGGCAGATTCACTTACCGGGGGTTCTCGCCCTGGAGGTTACCAAGGGGAGCCCAGAGTTTATTGCGAATGGCTACTCGTGCCGTTTGATGCGCCGGAACTTTTTGGTCGTCGGAGAAATATTGGAACGGACGGATGAGCGGGACTGATGAACGACATACTTGGTCTTATGGGCGGCGCATCTCCGAAGCCGCGCCCCATGGATTCAAGCATATCGCCATCCAATTTTTGTTTGGCATCATCGGCCTTGCACTGATAACCTTTGCCGCCATTCAGTTCCACCTCCAGCGGGCTCCGCCAAAGGCTTTCATCGGTCCCGGGACAATCTCCCTTCTGTATCTGATCGTCATAGCATTCGTATCCCTCCGAGCTGGTTTTGTTTCCACAGTCGCGGTCTCCCTGATTGCGGTTTTCTGCATGAACTACTTCGTTCTTCCGTTGGTGCCGTCGTTAGTGCCGAAGAATCCACTGGACATTTTGGCAACTGTTACTTTTTTAATAACCGCTTGGATAATTGCCGGGATGGTTACCCGCCTTCGGGAGAAGTGTGCGCTGTTAGACGCGCTGCTCGAACAGGCGCCACCAGCCATCGCCTTAATGGATGTCGAGAGTCGCCTGATCCGTGTCAACTGGGAGTTCACTCATGTTTTTGGCTACACACCGCAAGAGGCGCAGGGCCGGCTACCGCCGGAAGTGGAGACGACGCTCTTTCGTAGCCTGCAAGAGAGCCTGAACAATGTCCATCGGCACTCCGGCAGCCCCAGGGCGCGCGTTCACATTGACCGAAGCCAGGCCAGCGTCACAATGGAAGTTCAAGACGAAGGCCAGGGCATGCAGCAGGGCGCTCTGAAGCGCAATGGCAACCCCGCCGCATTACCGGGTGTCGGCGTTGCGGGGATGCGAGAGCGGGTCAGGCAGCTCGGTGGCCAGTTGGAGATCCACTCCACGCCAAGCGGTACTACCTTGAAGGCGGTTCTTCCGCTGAGCTGAGGTTGCTCATGGGCAGACTGCGCATTTTGGTGGCCGACGATCACGAAGTGGTCCGCAGAGGAATCCGCACCCTTATCGAGACCCACTCGGAGTGGGAGATTTGCGGCGAAGCCTCCACCGGCCGCGACGCCGTTGCCAAAACCGCGCGGATGAAACCTGACTTGGTTTTGTTGGACATCACCATGCCCGATCTGAGCGGGTTGGAGGCTATTCCGGAAATCCTCACAGTCCAACCAGAGACGAAGATTCTTGTTCTCACCATGCACGATTCGGGACAGATGGCGTCCAAAGTTCTAGCTGCCGGCGCCCGAGGGTTGGTGCTGAAATCCGACGCCGCTCGCGATCTGATTCTGGCCTTGGAAGCGATGGGCAAGAACAAGATCTTTCTGTCGCCTGGTGTCACTAAGATTCTGGTGAACGAAATCCGCCAGAATCAGGGGGTGCCAGGGCCGGATATCTTGACATCACGAGAGACGGAAGTACTCAAATACCTGGCGGAAGGGAAGAGCAACAAAGAGATCGCTGCTCAACTGGGCATCAGTCCCCGGACCATTGACGCCCACCGCGCCCGCATTATGGACAAGCTGCATGTCCGCACGCTGAGCGAGCTGGTCCACTTCGCGATTCGCCACAAGATCGTCGACGTATAGCGGCGCAGACTCGCTGGCGCTCCTGTTACGAAAATCTCCTAGGAGGGCGTGTTGGAAAGCACCCCCGTTTCCGCCGCCCACTCATTGCGAACTGGTAGCAACGCCATACTGCCACCTGCAATCCCTCCGTGCCAATGTCCGGCACGAAGCCCCAGCCAGGGAAAGGCGCGCCCGAAACCGCGCCGTCATACATGGATAGCCCGTTTTGCCCGCCGGGGTCCTCTAAGTCCCAGTCCTCCGACCATGCGCTATGGTGCCAAATCGTCCCGGTGTTGGGATATAAGAAACAGCTCCAAAAGATGCGGTTGCATGTATAATCGGCACCGAGCCAGGATGGCAAAATGGAAATCCTCTACCAGACGTTACCCGGTTCTTATGATTACGGTCTGGTTGTTTTGTCGGTCCTGATCGCAATCCTGGCCTCGTACACCGCGCTCGATCTTGCCGGACGTGTGACTGTTTCTCGCGGCCGGAGCAGGCTCGTCTGGCAGACCTGCGGCGCTACCTCGATGGGAATCGGCATTTGGTCCATGCACTACATCGGGATGCTGGCCTTCAGCCTGCCGGTTTCGATCCAGTACGACTGGCCGACCGTCCTGCTATCTCTCCTTGCAGGCGTCTTTGCCTCTGTAGTCTCCCTGTTTGTCGTCAGCCGGCAAAAGATGGGGCAGCTGCGCGCCCTGGCGGGCAGCGTCTTTATGGGCGGAGCGATCGTGGCTCTGCATTACATCGCCATGAGTGCGATGCGCCTCGCGGCCATGTGCCACTATTCTCCCTTCCTGGTGGCTCTATCGGTCCTACTGGCGATCGCCGGTTCGTGGACGGCCTTGTGGCTGGCGTTCTTCCTCCGGGACGAGGCGCCGGGCCGGTGGAGGCGGAAGATTTCCAGTGCTTTGCTGATGGGAGCCGCCATCGCCAGCATGCATTACGTCGCGATGGCCGCCGCGAGTTTCACGCCCTCCGCCATGCCGCTGGACCTCTCCCACGCCGTAAGCATCTCCACCCTCGGCATCGCCGGAATTAGCGGCGTTCCTGCGCTGGTTCTGGTAGTTACTCTACTGACGTCGACGGTAGATCGGCTGCAGGAGCGGAAAACTCTTCTCGATGAGTTATTCGAACAGGCGCCGAACGCCGTCGCTTTAGTGAACAACAGCGATCGGGTCGTCCGCATAAACCGCGAGTTCACTCGGATTTTTGGCTACACTCCGCCGGAGGCGCTCGGACGCCGGCTTAAGGATCTGATCATCTGCGGCGCGTCACAGGATCAATCGTACTGGGGCTTAGTGAAGCGCGGGCAACGGGTGGATGTGGAGGACGCTTGCCGGCGCAAGGACGGCAGTCGTTTAGATGTCGCGGCGGTCCTGGCGCCGTTTTCGTTGCCCGGCGGAGAAGCCGCAGTCTATGCGATCTACCGCGACATCACCGAGCGCAAGCGGGCCGATGATGCGCTGCGCGAGCTTTCCGGACAGCTGCTCCGATTGCAGGACGAAGAGCGCCGCCGTATGGCTCGGGAACTTCATGACAGTACTGGACAAAAGCTGGCCGCGCTGGCCATCAACCTTTCCGTGGTGAATCAATCGGTGGCTATAGCAGATGCGCGAGTGCGAGGCGCCCTAGCCGAGAGCCTGGACTTGACCGAGCAATGCCTGCGCGAGATCAGAACGTTGGCTTACCTGTTGCACCCGCCGGAACTGGAGGATTTGGGACTAGCCGACGCTGCGCGCGATTATATCAACGGGTTCTCCCAAAGAAGCGGGATTCCCGTCGAGCTGGAGTTGTCGTCCGACCTCGGCCGGTTGCCTCCTGAAGTGGAGACAGCGCTATTTCGAATCCTCCAGGAAAGCCTGAACAATGTCCGTCGGCATTCTGGTAGCCCCAGGGCCCGCGTTCACATTAGCCGAACCCCGGCCAGCATCATAATGGAAGTTCAAGACGAAGGTCAGGGCATGCAGGCAGGTGGGTTGGAGCGCGACGGGCAGTTGGCCTTCACACCAGGCGTCGGCGTTGCGGGCATGCGAGAGAGGGTCAGGCAGCTCGGTGGCCGGCTGGAAATACATTCCACGGAAAGCGGGACTACCTTGAGGGCGGATCTTCCGTTGAGCTGAAGCTCCTCATGGGTAAACTGCGCATTCTGACGTAGCCTGGTTAGCTTGTGTCTACGAATCGCGAGGTTTGCGATTCAAACCGACCGAAAGCCGCCTTCAGTACGCTTGAATCTCCGAGATGAGCCTGCCCAGGTTTATGCCGCTTGAGTGTGTTGTATCCACCTTCAGTATGTCTTCCGTTCGATGTTGCAACCACGCTGCGTACAGCGTGATCTGGGCTGAGTGGTCCAGCCCGCCTGTCAGCCACCCATGCAAAGGCCGATATCACAGTTCGGGTCGCTCCGATTTTTGTGGAATTAGCCGCTGGCAAAACTATCCATACGATTGCCTATAAGACGTGAAAATACCCGTCCGTTACTCCGTCGCACCATGCCAGGTGAATCTCACCCTCCTGCCCAGGAATCCCCTGCACGCGAATCTTGCGGAAGTAATAAGACGGGTCCGTGTCAATCAGCGACGACCACGGATGCAGATGATGGTATCGCCGTCAGGAAAAAATTATTAGCAGACGAAAACATCCAAGCCGTAAAAGCTCAGTCTTCGATGAAGCCCGAAGGAACCCCAGCAGCATGCTGCCCGGAGAGATCAGCCGAAACACAGCGCAAGAAATGCTAAGCACCGTGACTGCAAACCGCGCCCGATCGTGCGTGCTGTTGAGCCAGCCTAGCCGCATCCCATCTCTCTCATGGCACTTGAGCAGGGGGGTAGATTATGCTTTCCAAACTTCACAAGTTTCCGCCATGACTTTCCCTCCAGCTTGAAAGCAGTTTCAGAGGCGTCGGAACAAGAAGACCGGTACGGCAGCGATACTGCTTGTAGGCATCGCTCAGTGGACTTCGCATAAACTTCTGTTCTTCCCGGGCGGCCGCGAGAAGGTAAATGACGAACATCGCGGCAACCGAAGGCGCCAGCCACAGGCTGGCAGTAACAACCCAACCTGCCAGCCAGCAAATAAGATACGAGCAATATAGCGGGTGCCGGATCATTCGATAAGGACCGTGCGCTACAAGGTGAGTTGGCGGATCCGGTGAGAACGCGGCCGAAAGGGGGATAGACAGAGAGATCTTGATGGCCCACCAAAACAATCCCGCAGAACCAATATAAAGTGCGGAACCCGCCAGACTTCGCTCGGCAGTCAAGTTGGAGCTAAACAAGATGGCACACAAATGTTGTATTCCGAACACAGTTCCACAGACAGAGATCACCCGTTTGCCGGCGGTACTGCCAACCGGTTGCGTGAAGAATCTGCACATTGCCCACGTAAAACTGGCAAGGCAGCCGACCAGAAGAACCGCCGGCAGCCACAACTCCCACAACACCATCCAGCAGCCTCCCTTGGTTAGCTCATCGGCAAGGAGATGGTATTGATGAAGGGAGCAGTAAAGCCTACTCGGTTTGGCACCTGCTGAATCACCGGCACATAGGGCAAGTGTGCTTGGCACTCTTGCAGCCACGTTTTGTACCGGGGATTAAGCTTCGAGGAATCAAAGCAAAGGACTTCAGTCTTGAACGACTTGTATTCGGTTTCAGCGTACGGCGGCAGTTCCACACCGTCCGCCGTTAACCTTTGCCCCCCAATTCGGCGGAGAATGGATGCTGAGCAGCCTTCGAGGTTCGCATTGGTGATGCCCAAGGCTCCTCCCGCCGCCTGGGCGAGAGCGAAGGCGGTGACGATCATCCGAAGGGCTTCTGTGGTACACCGCAGCGCTTCTGTGATTGCCCAGCCGCCCATTTCTACGTAAGAACAACCAAGCGCTCTAGCCCGTCTCAGTTCGGCTTCCACAGCGACCCGTACCTTTTTCCCCCATGTCGCCGATTGTGCCAGCGCGCAATGAGCGATCGTCAGCGTGGAAAACGGAACGCTGCTGGGATGAACCAGGTACCGCAGGCAAGCTATCACGTGCCCGGCCTCGTCTAACGTCATTAAATGCCAGCTCTGGTCGTCAACGGCGTGAACAAGGCGGCCGTCCTCGGACAATTGCGACCGATCAAGAGCCCCCATGTCTAGGTAGGCCTTTCCTCGAAGCCTTTGGGCCTCGGCTAGCAGCTCGTGGTGGCGATAGGGGTCCACCCCAACGTCCCGAAAAGCCAAAACATCGGAGTCGCTTGGCGCGAGCAGCACAATTCGTCGGCGAGGCGCGGCAATGGTACTGAAAAGCAATGAACCTCCTGGTGAGCGATTGGAAACCATCGGAATTCAGCCGTCGCAGGTTTGGTAATCAATACAGCTCAGCTCAAAGTTTCAGAGGTCCGGAATTGATGGGCTGCTCGCGCTTCCGATCCTCGACAAATCGTGCCCGCGCCAACTCGGCAGTGGGGGCAGACCCAATTCCCTGGCCCAGTGACGTTCCATGGTTTCGTCTAGTACGAGTAATAAGGTATCCGCCGGAGTTGGCTTCACTAGGCAATCTAGAGCTCCGCGCCGCATCGCTTCGATAATGAGTCCGAAATCGTAGTACGCGGTCAAAAGGAGAGGGCCTACGGGAATGCGTCGTTCCGAGATTTGCTCCAACACGCTCAATCCGTCCATTCTCGGCATAAGATAGTCGACGAGGGCTAAGTCAAATGTCGAGTGGCCTAGACAATCCAGAGCCTGCTCGCCATTCGATGCCGTCACGATTTCATAACCGGCAGGCTCTAGCCAAGCTTGCAACAATTCCTGCATGTTGGAGTCATCGTCGATAATCAATATGCGACCTGAATAAAGCAACGCGCGCTCCTCTCGTGTTGCCCGATATAGTCCGTGCGGTCTGACACAAACACGTATCGGTCAGGTCGCTCAGAATGTTAGTGCATTAGAATTGGTTCTTCCGCGCTCTTGGTGGGGCCTACGCGCCCGTCCAGCGACCGGCGCGACCGAGAACAGTATATCCTCAAGGCACAAGGCCCACCCGGATAATATCCCCTTATGCCGTTTGCATCATAAGAATCCTGGGGGAGTTTCAAGCGATGCTTGGACGCCTCATTGTGCCTGTCTCAAAACCTCACTCCAAAGCCCGGTAGGAGCGAATTCCAACTCAGTTAATTTGCGTGCACCTTCTCAATGAATTGTCGAGCCGCAGTTCGTTGAGCAAGCCTAGTAGCTAATTCGGCGCGGTTGTGTACATGCAATTTTTCATACGCTTTCCGTGTATGGGAGTTTACCGTGTGGATGCTTATGTTCAACTGAGAGGCGATCTCCTTCAACGAAAGACCATCCGCAAGTAGCGTGCAGATTTGTAATTCACGCGCGGAAAGTGACCGCTTCGGGAGTTGGTAGCTATGCGATCCCTCTCTTTTCCCGTTCACTTGAATGGCCAGCCTCCGTCCGGTAAAGGCGCTTCTTTCCGAAGCCAACTATCAACATCCAGGAGGTCGAACCGTCGCGCGCTTTCAAACCCGCAACGCTCGCATTTAGCCTCCAGCAGTATCGCCGTAAGGGACACCCATGCGGCGACAATGATCCCGGCTCCTAAGCAGCGCGGGCATTCATAACTGATACGGTCAAACACCTCGTCTAGGCATTTCAAACGTTGTAGTTGTAAATGCCCAAAACTATCTCACTGCGGAGTTTACTTACGCGAAACCTCTACGTATTTCTACGAATTGTGCTCCGTGGATAGCCGCGATATTCTTCGAAATTAAGATGACTCGATGCCATCCCGTGAGTGGCGGACGCGGTTGTGGTATCGCCAGGCCGCGTTTTCATGACAGGACAGAACCCCTTCGACAAGTTCGACGCTTCGGATTTCGTGAACCTGGCCCTGTCGCCAATTCCATCCAAGTTCGGACATTAGTGTTGCTAGCGGACCTGCGGGATCATGACAACGATCAACTGGCGGACATGCTCTATGGAAAAGCCCCCATCGACGGGGCTTTCCGGCAGAAACATCGCGAGCTATTCGTCGCCTGGCTCGGCCTCAGTCCAGCGGCGCGACTGGCGGATGTCGCGGAATACCTCGCAAACGAGGTCGGCAACGACACAGCGATTGCGAAGGTGGTTCAGCGATGGGCGGAAGAGAAATTGTATGAACGGTTGAGGCCCATAGAAGCCGCCGAATCGGAATGGACGCTCTTTTGCAGCGACCTGCAGGCCATCCTCCAGCTTCTTCTCAAACTCGGCTTTTCCGGGGAGAGTCAGCGTGGTTGATCGCAGGCGCAGGAATGCATTGAGCGACGCCATTAGGAACAGTCGATTGGGCCGGAGCCGGATGAGCTTGCTCACGAATGTCACTATCGACGAACTGAGGAAGGAACTAAGCCTGATAGACAAAACCGCCAAAGCACTCATAAGGCTTTCCAGGCTTCGTCAGGGCAGCCGAAGCGCGAAGGGACGACGCTTGCATTGAGATATTCGGCCCCGGATCGTTGACGTGTCGACGGGTCGCAGCATTGAACAGAGCTTGGAGGATCGCAAGTCATTATGAAGGCGCAGACCATCGACGTCACGCAAGCCACCGGCAGGATTCTTTGCTGCACGGTCTTTCGCGCGGGCGGTAAGAAATTGCTCGCCAAGGGCCACATGATCAGCGAAGAGGATGCTCGCATGCTGGAGACCGAAGGCATGAACGAAGTTTGGGTCACCGAGCTCGAAGACGGGGAGGTGGGAGAGGACGAAGCCGTCATGCGGGTCGCGAGCGAGATTGGCTGCGGAACGCTGGAAATCCGTCTGGCCGCCGGGGGACGAGCTAATCTGTTCGCCACTGAATCCAGTTGCGTGTTGGTGGACGATGAGCTGTTAAAGCAAATCAATTGTTCCGGCAGCATGGCCATCGCCACGGCTCCCAATTTTTCTTATGCGCGTGCCGGCAATCGGCTGGCTACGGTGAAGAGCGCTCCGTTCGCTGTGTCACAGCCGGAGCTGGAGGCCGTAATTTCCATCGTCAAGGAACGCGGTCCAGTCTTGCAGGCCCGGCCCATTCGCTCTCCCTCGGTTGCGGTCCTATATACGGACCCCGTGAATGGAGTACGCGCGCGCCAGCTCTTTGAAAACATCATGCGCCAGCGTCTCGATCGGTTCGGAGCCGCCGCTAGCTTCGTGGTCTCCTCGGTCGAGGAGGAAGGCGCGGTCGCTCGGTCCCTGCAACATCTGTTGCGCGCCAAACCCACCGTCGTTTTGATCGCGTCCACCACCGCTCCGGCTGGCCCGGGAGACGCGGTCGGCCGCGCCATGCTGCACGCTGGTTGCGAGTTTGAGCGCTTTCTTGCGCCAGTCGAGCCCGGCAATCTGTTCTTGTTGAGTTACAAGGACAACGTTCCCGTCATGTCCGCGCCTGGTTGCTTCCGCTCCGCCAAGCCTAATGTTGTCGATTTGATGCTGCCCCCCATGCTAGCCCGCTATCGGGTGTCGGGATGGGAAGTCGCCAGCCTCGGGCATGGCGGCTTGCTGGTTTAGCCGAGCCGACCGCGCGCACGCCTGGCCTCGAAGTCGCGGACCCTCCCGAGCTCACAGTCTGGAGAACATCGATGCACGGTGGACTTTTCCTCGAATGGTCAAAAAATCAAACGACCAGTGGCCAGAGTAAGATAAGAAGTCGGCATGAGGAACAAGAAGTGGTTGCGACTGCTAACGTACGTGACGGGATAGGTGAACCCGGAGCTTCTCCAGCAGAATAAATATTTTGGAGCATCTACATTGGTGGCTGGCGACGTTTGACACCATCCCGCCCGATTCGGTAACCTGAATTGACCGCAAGTCTCCAAGGGAGAAGGTCTGTCTTTATGAAAACTATTATTCCGTCCGAGGGGGAAATCGTGCGCCAGTGGCACGTTGTGGACGCCGCCGATCAGGTGCTCGGCCGGCTGGCCAGCGCCGCGGCGATGATCCTGATGGGCAAGCACAAACCCACCTATACTACCTTCCTGGACACCGGGGATCACGTGATCGTGATCAACGCAGCGAAAGTAAAGCTCACCGGCCGCAAGGAAAGCCAGAAAGTTTATCGCCGCCACTCCGGTTATCCGGGCGGCCTCACCGAAGTCGGCGCCGCCAAAATGCGCGCCACGCGTCCAGCAAGAATGGTCGAGCACGCCATCGCGGGAATGCTCCCGAAGAACAAGCTCGGCAAACAAATGTATCGCAAGTTGAAGGTCTATGCAGGCGACAAGCATCCCCACCAGGCGCAAAAGCCGGTGGAATTGTCGGTATCGTAGTGCTCGGAATGTCTTTCCCCGCCCGGCCGTCAACCCCCAACCAAGTAACAGGCAAGGAAGGTATCTAGTGGCAGGATTAGTTCAACATTTAGGAACCGGCCGCCGCAAAACCGCGGTCGCTCGCATCTTTTTGCGATCGGGTAAAGGCCAGATTACGGTCAACGGGCGGCGCTTTCGAAAATTACTTCGTCAATGAAGCGGCACGCGCCCTGGTGCGCCAGCCTCTGCTGGCGGCGGAGATGGCCGACAAGTTCGACATCCTCATTCTGGCGGATGGCGGCGGACCGAACGGTCAAGCCGGCGCGGCGCGGCTGGGCATTGCACGCGCTTTGCTCGAATTCAATTCCGAGCTACGGCCGAAGTTGAAGGCGATTGGACTGCTGAGCCGCGACCCGCGCTCGCGCGAGCGCAAGAAGTACGGTCAAAAGGGCGCGCGCAAGCGGTTCCAGTTCTCGAAACGGTAAGTTTTGCGTTCACACCAGTGTGAACGCGGCACGCACGAGTGCGTGCGCCACAAGCACAGAGTGAGTGGGGCACAGTTAGAAACGTCAGATTTCGTCCGGGCACACAAATTCCGCTTTGGGCCGTGTGCGCGGGCGCGATCGGGCGAAACCAGTAACCCAGGAACAAAGGAGGCAATTTGCCATCAATTTCCATGAAGGAATTGCTCGAAGCCGGCGTTCACTTCGGGCACCAGACCAAGCGCTGGAATCCAAAGATGAAAGAATACATCTTCGGCGAACGTAACGGAATCTACATCATCGATCTCCAGAAGACCCTGAAGCTGTTCAAAGACGCCATGCGCTACGTGGCCGAAGCGGCCGCGCAAGGCAAGACGGTGCTGTTCGTCGGCACCAAGCGCCAGGCGCAGGAGGCGATCTCGGAAGAAGCCACGCGCTGCGGCCAATATTACGTGAATCAGCGTTGGCTGGGCGGCCTGCTCACCAACATGCTGACGGTGCAAAAATCCATCAAGCGGCTGAAGGAGCTGGATGTGATGGCGGCCGAAGGCGCGGGCTACGAGGGCCGCGTGAAGAAGGAAGCCAGCCGCCTGGAGCGCGAGCGCAAACATCTGCAGCAGAACCTGGCCGGCATCAAGGATATGTCGGGCCTGCCGGACGTGCTCTTTGTGGTGGATTCCAACAAGGAAGCCATCGCGGTGAAAGAAGCGCGGCGGCTCGGAATTCCGGTGGTCGCGGTGGTGGATACCAATTGCGATCCCGACGAAGTGGATCACGTGATTCCTGGCAACGACGACGCTTTGCGCGCCATCCGGTTGTTTACCACCAAAGTGGCCGACGCGGTGATCGAGGGCCGGGCGCTCGCCACCGAACAGGATTTCGCGGCCGAGAAGATTGTCACCGACGAAACTCCGACCGAAGAGATTCTCGAATACACGCAGTTTGATCCGCAGCAACTGGATCAGCTGATGTCGGAAGGTCTTTCCGACGAAGACCTGCCTTCCATGTCTCTGCCCCGCAAGGGTCCCGGATCGGAAGCCGGCGAAACGGTCGGCAGCACCCCGCAGTCGTTGGAATAAAGAAGCGCCAGGCAGCGGGCCTAGGCCCGGTAACCGGCTCGCTGCCTGCCCGCGAACCGAACTAGTTAAAAATCGACAGGAAGCCATGGAAATCAGCGCGAAATTAGTGAAGGAACTCCGCGACCGGACCGGCGCGGGCATGATGGAGTGCAAGAAGGCCCTGATAGAAACCAAGGGCAATCTACCCGAGGCTGAGATCTATCCTGCGCAAGGCGGGCATCACCAAGGCCGGCAGCAAGGCCACGCGCACCACCAGGCAAGGCATCATCGGCAGCTACATTCACCCCGGATCACAATTGGGCGTGCTGGTGGAGGTAAACTGCGAGTCGGATTTCGTGGCGCGTACCGATGACTTTCAGCAGCTGGTGAAGGATCTGGCCATGCAGGTGGCCGCCGCCGACCCGCAATTCATCCGCAAGGAAGACGTCACCGCCGAGGCGCTGGATCGGGAGAAGGACATCCAGCGCGCGCGGGCGCTGCAGGAAGGCAAGCCCGAGAAGATGGTGGACAAGATCGTGGAAGGGCGGCTGGCCAAGTTTTACGAGGAGATCTGCCTTTACGAGCAGCCGTTTATTCGCGAGAACTCCACCACCATCGGCGACCTGATCAAAGCCGCCATCGCCAAGTTGGGCGAGAACATTTCGGTCTCGCGCTTCGTCCGCTTTAAAGTGGGAGAAGCGGCGCTCATCGAAGAGACCGCGGAGCGGACCCCGCCATCGGCCTAGACCGCCGTGAGCGCCTGGCAATGCCAAAATACCAGCGCATCGTTCTCAAGCTTAGCGGTGAGGTTCTGGCCGGCGGGAGTTCTTTCGGCATCGATCCGGAACGCGTGAAGAGCCTGGCGGAGGAGATCGCCGAAGTGGCCCGCACCGGCGTGCAGATCGGGCTGGTGGTGGGCGGCGGCAACTTCTTTCGCGGCGTTTCGGCGGCGGCCATGCAAATGGATCGCGTGGCGGCGGACCACATGGGAATGCTGGCCACCGTGATCAACGCCCTGGCTTTGCAGGATGCGCTGGAGAAAACCGGCGTGCCCACGCGCGTGATGACGGCCATCCAGATCCATCAGGTAGCCGAGCCTTACATCCGGCGGCGGGCTATTCGTCATCTGGAAAAGGGCCGCATCGTGATTTTCGCGGCGGGAACTTCCAATCCCTATTTTTCCACCGATACCGCCGCTACGCTGCGCGCGCTCGAGATCCACGCCGATGTGATCGCGAAAGGGACGCGCGTCAACGGAGTGTACGACAAGGATCCGCTGCGGCATCGACGACGCGGTTCTCTATCCGGAAATCAGCTATCACGACGTGCTGGCGAAAGCGCTCAAGGTGCTGGACGCATCGGCGGTGGCCATGTGCCGCGACAACCAGCTTCCGATCCTGGTTTTCAATTTGAACGTGTTCGGCAATATAATGCGTATGTCGATGGGCGAACCCATCGGGACATTAATCCACTAGGCTCCGCCTGGCTCTTTTGACATGAAAAACGAACCCTCCACCCACCAGCCGCTCACAGCTTTCAGAACGCCAAGGAAATCGAAACCCACGGCAAGTCCCGCATGGACAAGGTGCTCTCGGATCTGCAGCACGAGATGGCCGGCGTCCGCACCGGGCGCGCGTCGGTGAGCCTGCTCGACAACGTGCGCGCGGACTACTACGGAACGCCCACGCCGCTCAGTCAAATGGCGACGCTGCACGTTCCCGACGCCACCATGATCACGGTGCAGCCCTGGGATGTTTCGCAAATCGCGATTATCGAGAAAGCCATTCGCGCCGCCGACCTGGGATTGAATCCTTCCAACGACGGCAAGCTGATTCGGGTGCCGATTCCAATCGCTCACCGAAGAGCGGCGCAAGGATCTGGTGAAGAAGGTCCACCACATCGCCGAAGATCATCGCGTGGCGCTGCGCAATGTTCGCCGCGACAGCAACGAGCACATCAAGAAGCTTTTGAAAGACAAGCTGATCAGCGAGGATGAGGAACGGCGCGCGCTGGAAGAGAGCCAGAAGCTGACCGACAACTACATCCAGAGGCTGGATCAGGCCGTCAAGACCAAAGAAAAAGAAGTTCTCGAAATCAAGTAGGCAAGTCAATTCTCGCCACAGATGAACGCAGATAAACGCGGATAACGCACAGAATTAGTCGTGGAGGCGAATGCCGGCTACGCGCCCGGCTGGGTATTGAAGAACGAACGTTCCGGCGCGGTCGGTCGGAGACCTCGCGCATCTCTTCATCGTCGGTCTCGACCAGATATTTTTGGCGCGGCTTCAGCCCGATCACTAGTTGCGTGCCTCCGCCGTCCATCGAAAATCGAAACGGAACGCGGCCTAAAATGACGCTGGCGTCGCCCAATTGCGAGCGGCTTCGGGGTGGAAGAACCCGGGGCGCTCTTGCTCACCACCGTGACGTGGCCATCGTGAAATAGCTGCGCTTCGCCCGCGAATAGACCGAACCAGTCGGCGTCTTCGTCCCAGCCGGAGCGGACGAAGAGCGCTCCGGAATTGGGCGTCGTGAAACAGCAGCGGAAGCTGATAATAGCTGAGCCCGGGCTGGTAGGGATTGGCCCACAGAAACTCATAGGGCGCGCCGAAGGGAGTCATCATCAGGAAGCGATCCTGGATGAGCCAGCCTTGCAGGAATTGGTTTTCGAGACCGTTGTTGTCGTAGGCCACCATGCTCAAGCCGGCCGCGCGAGCGAGGGCGGCGCGGTTCAGGTCGGGCTGGCCGTTTCCCAGATATACCGGGATGCGAAATTCGTTTTCGGGCGCGCGGTAGGGCGCCGGATAGTTGGCGGCAACCAGATAAATGGGCAAGTGCGCGAAGTAGTCCGGGGCGCGTTGGCGCAGATCGATTTTCAGATTGTCGCGAACGGCGTGCAGGATTTCGAGCAGCGGATATACAGTCGGGAAGCGCGGGCGTCGGCCGTCGCAGAGGCAACCGGCGCGCCACCAGCAGAGTTTTTAGCGGGAGCTTCCTCCAGATGCCGACTGTCGTCGGCGCTAGCAATGAGGGCCAGGATGCGATCGCGCCGGGCTGCGATTCCATCGGCGGCAGGCTTTTGAAGCAGCCGCTGGATCTTTTGAGACAACGCTGCAGACTGCTGGGGGTTCAGCATCGGGCTGGCACCAATCGTAGACCAGCGCGAGTTGCCGCAGGTCATCGGTCTTGCCTAACGCCCAGTCCACCGCCCGCTGGCCCGCTGCCGCGTCACCCGAGATGGCGTAGTACGAGCGCCAGCGCGAAGCCCGGCTCGGGCAGGTTGGCTGAGCCTTTGACAAGCAGTTCAAACTGCCGCCAGCGCTGGGATTCGCGCTCGCGCTCGCGCTTGAGCAGGCGCAGCCGCTGGGCGGTGAGGATCAGGCGCGGGTGCTCGGTATAGACGCGGAACTCGTCCTCGCTTTGACTCGACAACGAGAGGAATGCAGAAGAGCTCGCCAGCACGAGAAAGCGCATCGACGCAAATCGCCAACCCCCATTGTGTCACACTGACACAGTCCTAGCAGCCCGCCGCCGCATGCAATGCCTGGAGCATGCTCAAAACAAAGGAAATCCGATGGCGGCGCGGCGTGCATTTGAAGGGAACGAATTGATGAAGTGACCTTTGAAACCTGCCCTCTGCTTGCAATGAGCGGGACGGGGTCATGAGCGGGCTGGTGAACGGCGTGCTTGCGGGAACCGGTGCTTTTCGAGATTTGCAACCGCTTTGACTCTGAACGGTGAGTTGCAACAGAGGGATTTTTTTGGGCCGCTTCTTCGAACGAAACCGATCCGACTCGCAGCTTAGAATGGTTTCGGCGGCGTTTGGCATTCCTGGGCGAGGATAGCAGGACGCGGGCCTCGCTAGCGGAAGGAACTGAAAGTTAGTATCCGGTCAGACGTGCCGGCGCTAGATCCTGACCGCACCGGAACCGGCGGCTTCGACAGTCCTCACCAGCCGGTCCCCGGTGCGGGTTTTGTTCAAACGTTAACAGTGTAATCGAATATCATTAGCGTTACAAGCTAGTTATAGGCTTCTCAAGGTTCGCACCCACATCTTTGCCAACGCGACCCCGCTAAAGACCCAGCCCCGCCTCAGCCTTTCCACCTCCCTTCAGCAGGCCTGGAACGCGATCATAGGAGTGAATGAAGGTATTTCGGGTTGGTTTGTTGGCAGGGATTCTTGGCTTTTTGTGCGCGCTGCCTGATTTTGCGGCCGCAAACCAGAGCATATGCGACGCTGTACCGGGCAACTTAGTAGCGAACTGTGGATTCGAGACAGGCGATTTCACAGACTGGACCATCACCGCGGCCGCCGGCAGCGATTTCGACACCATCGAATATCATCCCAATTCAGGCATTTATGGCGTGAGGTTTGGCGCGCTGGACGGCGTGAATGACTACCTCGATCAGTCTTTAGCAACCACCCCCGGACACTCCTACCAGGTGAGTTTTTACGTCGACGCCAGCCGCCAGAACACGAGCGGCTCTTTCGTGGCGAGTTGGAATGGGACGAATATTCTGAAGATTTCCGGCGCCACCGGCGGCGGATACAGTTTGTATTCCTTCGTGTTGCCGGCCACCTCCAACAACACCGACCTTCAGTTCGGCGGAAACAGCGTACCGGCTTTCTATTATCTGGATGACGTGGTTGTTACCGACACGCTCGGCCAGTCCGCGAATTTACTCGCCTGGGGCGACAACGTCAACGGCGCGCTCGGCAATGGCGGAACTGCCGCTAGCAACGTACCCGTCCAGGTGGACGGCCTGACAGGCGTGTGGGCAATTGCCGGCGGCTTTTCCCACAGCCTGGCCCTCAAGAGTTCCGGGACGGTTTGGACCTGGGGGGATAACCAATACGGGGAGCTGGGCAACGGAAGCAACGCAAACAGCAATGTGCCTGTTGAAGTGAGCAGCCTGAGCAAGGTGGTGGCGATTTCGGGCGGCGGGGCTCACAGCCTGGCGCTGCTGAGCGTCGGGACAGTGTGGGCGTGGGGCGATAACCAGTACGGGGAACTCGGCAACGGAAGCAACGCAAACAGTAACGTGCCGGTCAGGGTGAACAACCTGACCGGGGTGGTGGCTATCGCGGGCGGCGGATATCAGCCTGGAATGGGCGACACCAGCCTGGCCTTGAAGAGCGATGGCACGGTGCGGGCCTGGGGCGACAACCAATACGGCGAACTGGGCAACGGGAGCACCGTGAACAGCAACGTGCCCGTCCAGGTGGCGGCTCTTTCGGGCGTGGTGGCGATCGCGGCGAGGCGCTTATCACAGCCTGGCACTGAAGAGCGATGGCACGGTCTGGGCCTGGGGCGATGACCAATACGGTGAACTCGGCATCGGGACCACCGTGAATAGCACTGTGCCGGTCCAGGTGACAGGTCTCACGGGCGTGGTGGCGATCGCCGGAGGTTTATATCACAGCCTGGCGCTGAAGAGCGATGGAACGGTTTGGGTCTGGGGCTACAACGGAGATGGCGAGCTGGGCAATGGAACCAATGCGAACAGCAGCGTACCGTCGCAGTTGGCCGGACTGACCGGCGTGGTGGCTATCGCCAGCGGAGGGGAAACCAGCCTGGCGCTGAAGAGCAACGGGACGGTCTGGGCCTGGGGCATGAACTCATTCGGCGAGCTCGGCAACGGGAGCAACAGCAACAGTAACGTACCGGTCGAGGTGAGCGGCCTGACCGGCGCGGTGGCAATTGCGGGAGGCTTTTATCACAGCTTCGCGGCGGTGGGCGGAAGTGTTCCAGCTCTGAGAGTAGATCCCCCGAGTGTCAGCTTCACAGCCGATGGGAGCGAGACCGCCACGATCAGCAACCAAGGCGCCGGGTCTTTGCGGATCGGGGCGATTACGGTGGGCGGCTTGAACCCGGCGGATTTCGAGATTTCAGGCACGTGTTCAGGTGCGTCGCTGGATCCCCACCGAAAATTGCACGCTCACGGTAACGTTTGGGGCTTCCGCTGCGGGCAGCCGCAGCGCCGCGCTGCTGCTCGGGGCCAACGCCCCTGGCTCCCCGATCCTGGTCCCACTCAGCGGAACGGGCACGATACAGCCGCTGGCTGCTGCGCCCATCATCAATGCGGTAGTGAGCGCCTCGGATTTCGGTGGATTTTCGAACGTCTCGCCCGGTTCTTGGGTCGAGATTTATGGATCGAACCTGGCGCCGGATTCGCGCAGCTGGATCGGGCGCCGATTTCAGCGGAAACAATGCACCGACCACGCTGGATGGCGTCGGGGTGACGATCGGAGGCCAGAAGGCGTTCGTCGATTACATATCGCCCATCCAGGTGAATGCCGAGTTGCCCTCGAATATTGCCACCGGGGGCCCGCTGCAGCTCAGCGTCACCACGGGCAACGCGACCAGCGCTTCTTTTACCATCAACGTACTCACCACCCGGCCGGGCCTGCTGGCCCCACCTTCCTTCCAGGTGGGAGGCAATCAATACGTGGTCGCGGTGCTGCCGGATGGAACCTACGTACTTCCGGCGGGTGCGGTCGCCGGCCTCACATCAAGGCCAGCCAAGCCCGGCGAGACCATTACGATGTACGGCATCGGATTCGGTTCGGTGACTCCCGCTTTCCCAGCGGGACAGATTGTGACGCAGCAGAATCAGCTTGACGTCGCCGTTCCAGATTCTGTTCGGCGAGACTCCAGCACAGTCGACGTACTCCGGGCTGGCGCCTACCTTAGTGGGGCTGTACCAGTTCGATGTGGTAGTTCCCCCAGTGCCGAATAGCGATCTGGTGCCGCTCACGTTTAACTTGGGGAAAGGGTCGGGGACACAGCAGCTTTTCATCGCGGTGCACCAGTAAGAAGGCGTTCGGGTCTATAATCAGAGCAAGGTTAAAAATGTATCCGCGGTTCGCCCTTTTTGCTTTGCTCGCTCTTTCCCTGTTAGGCCAAACCCAGACGCCGGCGGCCCAGAAACCGGACGTGGCGCCAGCGGCCGAATCCAGCTCCCGCGCCTATACAGGTGCAGGTGAACGAAGTAATCGTGCCGGTGACGGTGACGGACGAAAAAGGCCGCTTTGTGTCGGACCTGGATCAGAAGGATTTCACCGTTTACGACGAGGGCAAGGAGCAGCAGATCCAGTTTTTCACGCGCGAGCGCAGCCAGCCGGTGGTGGTCGGATTCCTGATCGATCTGAGCAACTCCAGCCGCCTGCATTGGAAGAACTATCAGGACGCGGCCGTGGAGATGGTGCAGAATCTGATTCCGGGCGACAATCCGAAGTTCAGCGGCTACCTGATCGGTTATTCCAACACCGCGGACCTGCTGGTCGACACCTCCACCGATCCCGAACCGATGGTGCAGAAGCTGCAAAAGCTGAAGCCCAGCGGCGGCGCGGCGCTGTACGACTCCATCTATATGGCTTGCACCAGCCGCAAGCTGGTTCAGGGCGAGCCGATCGAGCCGCGGCGCATCCTGGTGATCGTCGGCGACGGGCACGACAACGCGAGCAAGAAGACGCTGGACGAGGCGCTCGAGATCGCGCAGCGGAATCTGGTGACGATTTATGGCGTGAGCACGGTGGCGTTCGGTTTCGCCAACGAGGACGCAAGAACCTGGTCCGGCTGGCGGAGGAGACCGGCGGCCGCGTGGAATATCCGCTGGAAGGCGTGTACACGGACGTGGCGGGTATCCTGTCGACGCCGTCCGACGAAGGCAATTACGCGCTGAAGGTCGGCACCGGCCAATATGCCGCCGAGCTGGCGAACGGGATGTACCGCGCGGTGGAGGCGGTGGTGGGCGAAGTGACCACGCAGTACATTATCCGCTATATCCCCAACGCGATCGACGCCAAGAAGCAGTTCCGCAACATCGACGTCGAGGTGAATCTGGCGAACGTGAAGGTGCGGGCCAGGAAGGGATACTATCCGAACGCCGTGCAATAAAACGTATTGGCCACGGATGTGCGCTGGATTATCGCAGATAAAACGATAAGCTTGATGCTCCTTGGCTTGGTCGAGTTTATTGGTACTGGCTGCCGATAAGCGTCTGTTTGAGCTCAGCATTATGGGCCATTCGGTTGGGCAGATACTCCGTCGTCCAGGCCGAGACGCCGCGGCAGGGACCTGGTAAACATGGGCGTTCTTTAGAAGATCCCGCGACCGATTCGCTGCGCCTGCGCTTCCGCCGCGATCTGGAGTCGCTGGCTGAGGAAGAAGATCTGGAAGTGCTGCGCGACCTGGGCGACGATCTGGCGCGGAAGGCGCGGGAGATGGGCGCCGAGAAGCTGTTTGAATACCTGGAATCCAACCTCTCGGGCGCGGTTCGCGTGACGGATCGCGAAGAGGTGCAAGTGGAGGACTTCGGGCGCGCGCTGGATCGTTTGTATTTGAAGAACGTCCAAAGCAACGTGCTGGAGTTCCGCACGCATCTTCCGAGATATTCGCTGCGCGCGGCGGCCGGAAAATTTCTCGAGAACCAGGAGATTTCAGAGGAGGGCTGGGTGGAGGCGCCCGAAGATCTGCGCCTGGCGACCGATATGTTCGTGGCTGCAAATCGCGGGCCATTCCATGGAGCCTCGGATTCCCGACGGTTCGCTGTGCGTTTTTCGGCACGGCGTCGACGGGGTCGCGGCAGGGCCGGCTGGTGCTGGTGGAGAATCTGGAGTCGGGCGGCAACAATCGCTACGCGGTGAAGCGCTACCAGAGCGAGAAGGAATCAGAGCTGGCCGAAGCGCTGGCGGCATGAGCGCATTCGCCTGGAATCGCTCAATCCCGAATATCCGTCCTGGGATCTGGATCCGGACGAAGAGAAATACCGCATCCTCGCCGAGTTCGTCCGCGTGCTGGACTAAGGCTCTCTGCGCCGCCAGCTGGCGCACCACATACGGCAGAATGCCGCCGTTGCGATAGTATTCGGCTTCCTGCGGCGTGTCGATCCGAACCACCACCTCGAAGGTCTTCTCGCCGTCGTCGGACTTGGCCCACACGCGCGCCTTGGCGCCCGGTGGCGACCGCTTGCGGGATGCCGGTCGATGGAATATTTCTCGAAGCCCGTCAGCCCCAGCGACTCGCGATTTTCACCGGGCAGGAACTGCATCGGCAGCACGCCCATGCCCACCAGGTTGGAGCGATGGATGCGCTCGAAGCTTTCGGCGATCACGGCGCGCACGCCCAACAGCAGCGTGCCCTTGGCGGCCCAATCGCGCGAGGAGCCCGATCCGTATTCCTTGCCCGCGATGATCAGCAGCGGCGTGCCTTCCTTCTGATACTGCACCGACGCGTCGTAGATGAACATCTTCTCGCCGCTGGGCACGTGCGTGGTCCAGCCGCCTTCGGTGCCGGGCGCCAGCTGGTTGCGCAGCCGGATGTTGGCGAGCGTTCCGCGCACCATCACTTCGTGGTTGCCGCGGCGCGCGCCGTAGGAATTGAAATCGCCGGGCTTGACGCCGTGCGCGATCAGGAATTTTCCGGCCGGGCTGTCGGCGGGGATGTTGCCGGCGGGCGAGATGTGATCGGTGGTGACCGAATCGCCCAGCATCGCCAGCACGCGGAGGCCGCACAGATCCTGCACCGACGTCTCCGGGTCCACCATGTTTTCAAAATAGGGCGGCTTGCGGATGTAGGTGGATTGATCGCTCCACTCGTATTGATCGCCGGTGGGGACCTTGACGGAGTTCCAGCGCTCATCGCCCTGGAACACTTCCGAGTACTGCTTCTGGAACATTTCGGCGCGCACCGAGCGCTTCACGGCGGTCTGGACTTCTTCGGTGGACGGCCAGATGTCCTTGAGGAAAACGTCCTTTGCCGTTCTGGTCGGAACCGAGTGGGCTCGTTCTGCAGATCGATGTCCACGCGGCCGGCCAGCGCGTAGGCCACCACCAGCGGCGGCGATGCGAGATAGTTGGCGCGCACCAGCGAATTGATGCGGCCTTCGAAGTTGCGATTGCCGCTCAGCACGGCGGCGACGGTCAGCTTGCCTTTTTGCACCGCGTCGGCGACCGGCTCGGGCAAGGGGCCGCTGTTGCCGATGCAGGTGGTGCAGCCGTAGCCGACCAGGTTGAATTGCAGCTTTTCCAGATACGGCGTGAGACCGGCGTCGTTCAGATAATCGGTCACCACTTTGGAGCCGGGCGCGAGACTGGTCTTCACCCAGGGCTTGGTTTCAGGCCTTTTTCGACGGCTTTCTTGGCGAGCAGACCGGCGGCGATCATCACCGAAGGATTGGAGGTATTGGTGCAACTGGTGATGGCGGCGATGACCACCGAGCCGTCTTGAATGGTGGACTTCGATCCGTTGGTCGAAACCTCGGCGGTCTTCTGCGCGGCGTTCAAAGTGTCCAGGAAATTCTTTTTCACATCCGGAAGATTGATGCGATCCTGCGGGCGCTTGGGGCCGGCCAGCGACGGGACAACGGTCGCCGAGATCGAGTTCGAGCGTGTCGGAATATTCGGGATCGGTCGACTCGGGCGTGAGGAACAGCCCTTGCTCTTTGGCGTAGGCTTCGACCAGCGCGATTTGTTCCGGCCGAGCGATTGGAGAGCCGCAGATAATCGAGCGTCTGGTGATCGATGGGGAAGAAGCCGATGGTGGCGCCATATTCGGGCGCCATGTTGCCGATGGTGGCGCGGTCGGCCAGAGGCAGCGCAGCTACGCCCGGTCCATAGAACTCGACGAACTTGCCGACCACGCCCTTCTTGCGCAGCATCTGCGTGACGGTCAGGACCAGGTCGGTGGCGGTGCAGCCTTCGGCAAGCCGGCCTTTCAGCTTGAATCCGACCACTTCGGGCAGCAGCATCGAGATGGGCTGGCCCAGCATGCAGGCTTCGGCTTCGATGCCGCCGACGCCCCAGCCGACCACGCCCAGGCCGTTGATCATGGTGGTGTGCGAATCGGTGCCGACCAGCGTGTCGGGATAGGCCAGCACGGGCGATTGCTTGCGATCGGTGAAGACCACCGGGGCGAGATATTCGAGATTCACCTGGTGCACGATGCCGGTGTCGGGCGGGACCACGCGAAAATCCTGGAACGCTTTTTGGCCCCAGCGCAGGAACGCGTAGCGCTCCTGGTTGCGCTGGAATTCGAGCAGCGCGTTGACTCCGAAGGCGCCGGCGGTGCCGAACTCATCCACTTGCACGGAGTGATCGATCACCAGATCGGCGGGGATGAGCGGATTGGCGCGCTTGGGATCGGCGCCCATGGCGCGCAGCGCATCGCGCATGGCCGCCAGGTCGACCACGCAGGGGACGCCGGTGAAATCCTGCAGCAGCACGCGCGCCGGGCTGAAGTTGATCTCCTGGGCCGGCGCGCCGATCTTCCAGTCCGCGACGTACTCGATGTCGGAGGCTTTGACGGTGGCGCCGTTTTCGGTGCGCAGCAGATTTTCGAGCAGGATCTTGATGGAATAGGGGATGCGAGAGATGTTCGCGCCGCGTTTTTCCAGGGCTTCGAGCGCGTAGTAGCGGTACTGGCTGCCTCCGACTGTTAGTGTCGAAGCAGCACCAAAGCTATTCGATTGTGGCATTTACTTTCATTGTAGACGGTGAGTGGGAGCAGAGGCGGTCGTCAAACAGCGGAGTTCGAGGAGTAGCCGACAAACCGTCAACTTGGATTTGTGAACGCCGCCGGTGTCACTGGATTGAGACAGAGATTTGCGATTTTCGGCGGCATCGCGCTCGTGCAGCCTGCTCAGTGGCGCCGAGGAAGCCCCGTGGCCCAATTGGACAACATGCATTCGGTTTTGAGACTGAATTATGAGGCTCTGAGGGGGTTCATTTCATTAGCCTAGGCGAGCGTTGCAAATCCCCACTCCTCTTGCGCGACCTCTACGGGTGGGAACTGTCGGAACAGAGCCAAGGTGTTTTTTTGAGAAGATGGGTCGTAATGCCTGAGGCAAGGCAGACTCTCCGCAACCGCTTAGACCACATCATCCCCCGAAGCTATTTGGAGGGGTTTGCAAATCTGGGCGGCCAGCTATCGGCGTTCGACTGCGTGGCGAAACGCTGGTTTGAGGCCGCTCCGGCGAGGGTCGGTGCCGAGAATGGCTATTACGACTACACTACTGATGGTGTGCCGGACCGCCCAGCAGACGAGGCATTTAACCGGCTTGAGAGTGGGTTTCCGGTTATTAGGAAGGCGTTGCGTACCGGGGTTTTCGCCGCATGGGTTGATCACCGGCAGTTTCTTCTGGAGTACGCGCAAATGCTTCGCGCGCGATCACGATTGTTTCGCGAGCAGGTAATGACGCAGGCTCGCGACCGGATCATTGGCGCGGTGGAGGAGCTTGTAGCCCCTACGGTGCTGAAGTTCAGGCCGTACACCCCTTCTGATGAACCGAAGCACGAGCAACTTGTGCGGAACCTGTCGATTACAGAGATGCGACACGAAATCGCCAAAGGCGCTGCGCTGTTTTCTAACCTGCACTGGTGCCTTCGAACTTCGCAGGACGTGAGCAATCCGGTTATAACGGCGGATCAACCCGTCATTGTTCTTGGTCCAGCGGGGTTGAGCCAAGAGGTGCTCACCCGCGATTCCAACACGTGGATCATTTTTCCCTTGTGCCGGGAAGCGTGTCTGATAGGAAATTGCGAGAAGATTGACGCTGATACGGAGCCGTTTAGGGCATCGAGCGCTAAATGGCTTCGTGGGCAATTCTTCAGAGCCGATACGGGTTTTATCTATTCGCCAGCTCGCGTAGATAGCTCACCCTCGCAGGGATGAGTGCCGCTTCCGTACGCCCTGCGGTGTCGCGGAAAAAGTTAAGTTTGCCTGTCATCAGCAGAACAATTTGCTGTATATCGCAGGCACTGAAACAACCGCGGCTCCGCAGCGGTTCAGCTCGTATATGATCTTTTCGCGGGCGTAAGGAGGAACCTGATTACATTCCAGTTGGGCCTCCATCTTTTCAAAAACTGGCGGCACGATTGTTACTAGCTGCGCCTCTAGTCCTTCTTTTTTGTAATCGAACCATCCATCAGGGCGCCGCTTCACTGTAATTATCACAAAAACATCCTTTTACATGCTACGCCTTACATGCTACGCCGGAAATGTTCTAGAATGCAACAACACAAGGAGACACAAAAATGCTTGAGGCCGCTGTTGCCGCAATCGGACTGTGTGTCTGCGGCTACCTAGCCAGAATGTTCGCTCAAGTAGGTTCGGAACAGGATAGCATCGTCTGCACCCTGTTTTCGATGCCGCTTTATGTAATTGCAGTTTATTGCTTTGTCCGGTTTGTTGCGTGGGCATGGGCAACTCCCATTCCCTTCGTGTCGGGCCGCTAGATCTACCCGTCGCCCCGCAAAGGGTCCCTTTGGGAGACCGCTTTGCACATGCACCCGGTCGTACAACGGCCAAGCCGCGCCTATTAGCCCGATCGCCGATTGCGCTTCTGCACTGGGACGCCACGCCACCGAGAGGCCTGGATAGGAACTGGGAGCGGAAGTACGTAGTCATCCAATTACGTTGCGTTTTCATTCGGTCCGACTTCTAACGGGTAGCACGCGGTCAGGGATCTTTCAGGATTTGAGCAGCCGCTTGGGATCGCGCATGCCGTGCAACAGACGAGCAATTTCCAAAGGACGAGTTTCTGGACAGTAAACAACAACATAGTTTGGATACTGCTGGACCGTCCAGAAACGGACCGGAAGCGCCGGGAGATCATTGCGCGGGCGGCCGCTCCACGGTTGCTGGGCTAGAAAAACACAGGCATCGTAAACGGCGGATTCCACCTGGTTGGCGGCAGCCACATTATCGCGAGATGTAGCACCAGATCTCGAACAGATCGTCTTCCGCTTCCGGCGTGAAGCGGTAGTCGATCATTCGCGCTGGTTCTGGTCCATCCAAGCCTGCTTGCGCTCATTCAAGCGCGCACGAACTTCATCAGGATCGAATAGTTCACCGCGTTCGGCTTGCGCAAAGCCTACCTCAATTTTGGCGGCTATATCGGCGCGTTCCTCCGCCAGCCATTGTTCGTGTGCATGCAGCATCTGACCCGCTTGAGCGACGTACTCATCGGCGGACTGGTAGGGGCCGCGCTCCACGTCTTCCCTGATAAGCGCCTCCAGCTCGGGCTTCAGATGAATCGTCATACCTGTAGGCTATCAAATGCCTACATATAGACCGGAACTTCGATGCCGAGCACTTGCGAGCGTTTGTTCCAGTTGGCGCGCGGACGTAATCCGTCATCCACAAGCAGGAAGACGCGCTTTTCGCGGTTCTCTTCGCTCAGCACCTGATATCCGTGATAGAAATTGTTGAACGCTTGCGCGAGCTGAAACGCGTATTTGGCGACGTGCGCGGGTTCGCCGGAAGCGATGGCGCGTTCAATGGCGGAATCGGATTTCGAGGCCATGAGCAAGCAGCTGCCAGAAATCTTCCGAGGCGAGCTGGCGCGCCAGCGCCGCTGGATCGAGCTCGTGCTCGAAATCGGGCAATGCTTCCCCGCGTTCCGCCAGCTTGCGCAATATATTGCCGGCGCGAACGGCGGTGTATTGCACGTAGGGGCCGGTGTCGCCTTCGAAGCTGAGCGCTTCCTGCAGGTCGAAAGCGATCACGGAATTGCGCGTGAACTTCAGCATGAAGTAGCGCAGCGCGCCGACGGCGATTTGCGTGGCCACCTTGCTTCCGCTCGTCTGCTGGCGCCTCGGGATGGCGCGAGTCCACTTCTTCCAGCGCCTTTTCGATCAGCTTGTCGATCAGATCGTCGGCTTTGACGCCGAGGCCTTTGCGGCCCGATACCTCGACATAGGTGCGCTTCTTGTCTTCCTCGGAAAGCTCGATGCCGAGCTCCACGCAGGTGCCGGGGGTTAGCGCGACCATCTCGTAGGAGAAATGAATGGAGCGGTCGGCTTGCTGGTTGTAGCCCGAGGGCGCGCAAGCCCGCCACGACGACGTCCTGCAAATAGGACTGGCGCGAGTCGATGACGTTGTAAACCGATTCGCCATGGCCGAACTCATGGTCCGGAGGGGGCTGCGGTTCGGCGGTGGTGATGTACACGGCCTTCTGCGGCCACGGGCAGGTAATAAAAATCCTTGCCAAGCAATCCGAACTTCCAAAGCTGATAAGCGATGTCTTTGCCGACATAGGTGACCGTGTTGTTCGATCGCACGATGACTTTGCTGTCGTCGGTATCCTCGCCGGTCTGTTCCTTGAAGGCGCTGGCGGGCATCACCCAGCAGCCCTTGTTCTTCCCTTCGGTTTCGAAATAGATGGCCTTGCGTTCTTTCAATTGCTGGAAAGCAGTTTCCCAAAATTTGAGCCACACGAACGTCGCTTTCGCGTGGAAGCAAGTCATAGTGAACATCGAGCCGGCGCATGGTGTCGAGGTGGTAGCCGACGATCACGTCGCTGACTTTCGATGCCAACTGCTCGAGCTCGCCTTCCCGATGCTCGATGGCGTGCAGCGTCACCGGTCGCCATTCTTTCAACTCGGGGTGAGCCGAAACCTCCGCGTATAGATCCCAACAGTAGTAGTCGAATCGCACGCTTTCGATGAGCTTGACGACGTCGTCGTAGGACATCTTTCGTAGGAAATGGAAGCCTGCGACTACGTCGGCCACTTGCACGCCGGTATTATCGATGTAGTTCTGGACCTCGACGGTACGGTCGGCGGCGCGAAGCATGCGGACGAACGTGTCGCCGAGCACCGCATTGCGGAGGTGACCGATGTGCGCGGCTTTGTTGGGATTGATGTTGGTGTGCTCGACGATAATTTTCCCGGGGACCGGTTCGCCGGTCTGGTCGGAGGCATGCAGGACACCGTAGCCATAAGAGCCGCGGTCCAGCCGGACGTTGATGTAACCATTGCCGGCGACTTCGAGCGCGGCGACGCCTTCTATGGATCCTAGTCCTGCAACCAGCTCAGTCGCGATCGCGCGCGGAGCCTGCTTTAGTTGCCGGGCCAGATGGAACGCGACCGGGATCGCTAATTCGCCGAACGAAGACTGCTTGGGCTGTTCGAGGGCGGCGCCGGACTCCACGCCGTATTTGGTTCGGACGTATTCGGCGACGCGCGCGGAAATCTGCTTTTCGATGGAATGAAACACGTCTTATCAGTATGCGTTAGAGGCTGTTAGCTTCGCACACGATATAATAGGACGTGCCCAAGGTTACCATTGACGGCAAGACCGTTGAATTCGAATCGGGAAAACTGCCCTATCACGAGCACGGAAAACCCGAATCGCTGCTCGATGTCTGCCTGAACGCTGGAATCCATCTGGAGCATGCCTGCGGCGGAAACTGCGCGTGCACCACGTGCCACGTGATTGTCCGGGAGGGCATGGATAACCTTTCCGAGATGGACGACGACGAAGCGGATCGCCTGCAAATGGCGCCGGGGCTGACGCTGCGGTCGCGGCTGGGTTGCCAGTGCATTGTGCAAGGCGACGTCAAGGTTGAGATCCCCACTTGGAACATCAACTACGTTAGCGAAGGCGGCGGGTCCATGAACCTGGGCGATGCGATTCCCGCTCCGGTGGGCAAGAAGTAATCAAGGCGTTCACACCGTCGAAAATCACCCCTCCGGTTGGGGGCAAAGATCGGTGAGTGTGACCGCATATCCTAGTTTAGTGAGCTTGGCCACAAGGCGTTTCTGGTAGCGCAGGCGCGCTTTGGGGTCGCACAAGGGGCCGTATTCGATGTAGCGCACGCCCTGGTGAAGGATTTTCCAGATCAAACGGCAGAGTTTGTGAGCGATGGCCCAGACTGCGGTTTTATATCCCAGTTTTGGCAGTAAGCGCTGAAAAACAGTTTGCAAAAGGCAGCCGTTCTTTCGGACTGCGGCCTGAGCGAGTTGGTTAAGCAGACGCCGCAGAGTTCGGTTGCCTTTGGGTGAGCGGTCGCTGCGGGATTGCCCAGCACTTTCCTGCCGTCCCGGACAAACCCCAATCCAGGAAGCCAACTGGGCGGCCGAAGGAAAAGCTGCCGCTTGAGGACCCAGTTCGGCGATGATCTGCTGCGCCGAATCCACTCCCAGGCCCGGCAACTCAGCCAGGCGCACGATCGCTTCCTGATGCGCCCGCAAACAATCCGCGATGTCCCTTTCCAGTTTGGCTCGTTGCGATTCGATCAGATCCAAACGATCCAGAAACATCTGCAACATGCCGCGCTGGAGTTCATGCGGCTGCCCTTGCAATGCATCCTGCAGTTCCTCTTCACTGGCGCGCAACCGTTCATCGCCCAACTTCGCCAACCGGGCTGGATCGCTTTCTCCCCGCGCCACGGCCTGCAGGATGCGCCGCCCGCTAGCCCCCAGCAGATCGCTGATCACGCTCGACAACTTAATCTGCATCTCTTCCAGCAGGCTCTCCACCTGGCTCTGCAGCCGTACCCGATCGCGCGTCAACTGTTGCTTGTTACGGCTTACACTTCGCCAGATCCTTTGCTCCGGCTCCGGTACAAAGCTCAGGATCAAATCTCCACTCAAAAACCGGCTCACCAGTCGCTCGGCATCCCGGAAATCCGTCTTCCGTCCGCGCGGTCCCCGGTTCGATCGTGCCTGGGCCAGATAAAGACCGAACTTTGTTTCCAAGGCCATCCACACCGGTTTCCAGTATTGCGCCGTCGACTCCATCACCACCTGCTGGACTCCCTGCTGTTCCAGCCACGCCAGCAGATGCCGCAGTTCGCTGGCTGTGGCGCCGAATCTTCTTCTTTCAAAACTCAAATGCTCGGCTCCGCTATCGGCTATTACTACTGCCAGCATGGCCTTATGAACATCGATTCCTGCAATCTTGTACTCTAAGTGCATCGTCTTCTCCTGGCGGGGAGCGAGGAACGCACACCACTTCTCACACACCGTCACGTGCTGCCCTCATTCCCCGTTGGGAGAACGGAAGCGCACACTTATTGGTTACTTCCGCGCGTTCCGGATCAAACACGATTACGGCCTCGACCGCTCCAGTGTGAACTCGACCTTGTTCGCACCTCCGCAGTCTTCACACTACCTCACACCTGCCGCATTTTCATCTCTATTGGTGGGCCAAGCGGCCCATGGGAACACGATTGTGAACGCGGCACGCAGGAGTGCGTGCGCCACGAGGGCAAGAAATAATTACTGCTTAATCGAGACGCTGAACTGGGTGGAAGTGTTCCCGTTCCCCAGAATGAGACTCACATCTGTTGAACTCTGCTGCGGCGCGGTGAAGTTGACCTGGAAAATCCCCGCCGCCAATCCGGGCGCTGCGCCGGCATAGGTGACCGGAAGTACAGGCGAATTGTTGTCCGATGCGTTGATCTCGACCGGCATGGGGAAGGACGCGAACGGAACGGCGTTCACTTGGCCATCCTGGCTAGCTGGACTGGTCTGCCCCGCGCCTGCAAAATACAGAATCATGATCGAACCTGCCTCGGCAGGATTCGACGCGGAGTTCGGAGTGAAATCGCCATTGTAGACGCCGAGGATCTGCACGCTGGTCGGGATTACGGCAACTTGAACGGCATTCGATTGAACGCCGTTGTATTGAACCTGTATGTTGGTGGTCGACTTGGTCGCCAGTTCGAAGGGCGCTACCAGATCGATTTCCTGAGCGCTCACCGACAGCAGCGGCACCGCGACCCCGTCGAAGGTGACCTGGACGCCCGCGACGGTGGTTGCCAAAACTCCCGAAACGATGACGCCGGGCGTGGATGTGGCGGGTCCCATTTGGCTGCCGAGGATTCGAAGCACCTCCCCGGGCGCGATCGCCGCGGTAGTGTAGTAAGTAATCGAAGGGGCGGCACTTAAAACGGAATTGAGCGAAATACCTGGAGCCGAAGGATCGATCTTAGCGATGTAAGCCGGCTCGGTCCCGGCCGTGCCGTAAGCGCCCGTGCCTGCGACATAGGCCAAGCTGGAGGGGTCTAAAGCAATGCCTGCGACCGAATCGAAATAGGTTGAAAACAGCAGCTGCTTAAAATCCGCACTGAATTTGCTGACGAATCCTGTTCCGATTCCGATCTGGAAAGGAATCGCAGTCTGAGGTTCGCTGGGTTGGGCCGAGTCCAAATTACCTGCAATCCAAGGCTCGCCTGTGGAATCCACGGCAATGGACGACCCGGCGAGGCAGCCGGGCGCGCCCAGGTAAGTGAGACCCTGGACCGCATGCGCCTTCGCATCGAGCTTTAAAACAAACGCATTCACCTGCGGAGCAAATATCTGCGGCCCAATACTGAATTGGATGCAACTGGCGCTCACCTGTGGTTGGAATGCGCTGGGGGAGGCAGGCTGAGACAAACCGCCGGTTTGTCCTGTCAGGTACATGCTGCCCGACTGATCGAACGCGATGGCGTTCACTGTGTCAAAGCCCGGACCACCGATGAACGTCGCGTAGTTGAGGGCGCCCGAGGGATTGAAGCTCGCGAGGAACCCATCGTAATAGCCACCGCCCAATTTCGGCTGCAAGGCGTCGGACGTGACCGGAAAATCCGTAGAGGTGGTGTTTCCGGCTACCCAGGCGTTTCCATTCGCATCCAGCGCCACGTAGGCGCCGATGGTGTAGCAGGTTCCGCCCAGTAAGGTGGAATAAACCAGCGCGTTGCCGCCGGGTGCGATCCTCGAGACGAACGCGTCGCCCGTACCCGGGATAAGGATCGGGTACGCGGATTCAATCGTGCAACCGCTGACCGGCTGGGTTTGGAACGCGTTCGCGGTCACTGGAAACGTGCCTTGAGTGGATCCCGTAATGATCGCGTCGCCGGTGTCGTCGACGGCAATGCTCGCCGACGCGGACGCCTGGCTTCCGAGCAGCGTGGAGTAGACGAGTTCGGAGCCCTGGGGTGAAAGTTTCGCGACAAACACATCTTGGGAGCTGGTGAGCTTGGTCTGGAAGGCGCCGGCAGTAGTCGGGAAATCGGGCGACGTTGTGGTACCGGTGAGGTACGCGCTGCCGCTTCCATCCACTGCGATTCCGGCGGCTTGATCGTATCCGCTTCCACCGAGATAAGTGGAATACAGAATCTGGCTGCCATCCGCGCTCCACTTGGTGACAAATACATTGTTTTGGGTAGCGGCTCCCAGGAAAACGCGGGAATTTGCGGGCGAGACCAACAGCGCTTGCGGCGTGATGGGATAATACGCTGAAAGCTCCGAGGTGGTGACGGGATATGGCAACGAAAGCTTCGACCAGGTTTGTCCCGCATTGGTGCTTTGATAGAGGAGATTGATGTCCGCCGCGTAGACGGTGTTGGGATTCCTTGGGTCGACCGCAACGCGGCCATATTGCGAGAAAGTGACCGAGGGTAGCACTGTGGTGAAAGTCTGGCCGCCGTCCGTGCTCCGTTGGAGTCCCGTGGACACATTGACCAGGTACACCGTGGCGGGATTATTGGGCGAGATTCCGAGTCCTTGACTGTTCTGGGCGCCCTGGCCGGCGCCGGAGGTCCAGGAATTTCCGCCGTCGGTGGAGATCAAGATGTTCTGGTTGGTGGCCGCGACAATGCTTCCATTCGCGCCAAAAGTGATGGCCTGCAGAGCGCTCGGCAGTTGGCTGGATGAAAGCGCGATCTGGTTCCAGGTCTGGCCGAAGTCGCTACTGCGGAAAAGAGCGGGTGGGTTGTAGAAGCTTGCATAGACGGTTCCGGACGTCGAGGGATGAGCAGCGATGGCCGCGATTCCGGTGCTGGTGAGACCGTTGGTGGAGGCTTTCCAACTCGTCGCGCCATCGCGGCTGACAAAGATGCTTTGTTGCGTCGCCGCGTAAAGAGTGGTGGCCGAACTGGCATCCACCGCCAGAGCAGATGGCGCACCCGCCAAGCCGGTACCGGCTGTCGCGGTCCAGGTTGTCCCGCCGTCGGCGCTCCGAAAGATACCGACCGGCGTTGCGGCATACATCGTTAAAGGGGACGATGGAGCAGCCACAATCGCGCTGAGCGAATTGGCGGATTGAAGCGACGGAAAGCTCCAGGTTTGGCCTGCGTTCGCGGTTACCAGGAGCGGCGCCGTGCCCAGCTGGATTTGGGCCGGATTGACAGTGGGGAAGTTCGTCGAATTGGTGGAGCCGGCTATGTAAAGACTGCCTTCGGCGTCGCGAGCCAGCCCGGCGGCCACGGTCTGACCGCTGCCACCGAAGGTCTGGTCGAAGACGATTTCGGGGTCGATCACGAGTGGGCGCTCGGGATCATAGACGCCGGTTCGGAACCGAATGTGGTTGGACACATCGCACTCGAAGGCCACATCCACCGGCTGCTTTTGACCGGCAAAAATCTGATAGGCCGCTGGCTTTGGCTGATGGATCTCAACCGGGCCGGTGCGGAGAACGAGATCGCCATGGCGATCGATGCGAAGGTCGTCGATCCCTTCGAAAGCCAACTGGATTCTGCCTGGATCGCGATGGGCGCCGATTTCGAAATCGTATTCGAGATGCTCCTGGTTTCCATGAAACACCACGTCAACGCCGGAATAGACGGCGCGCCAACGGACGCGGCCGTAGAGATCGAAGGATGCGCGGGCGTCGCGGCCGAGAAAATAGTTGGCCTTACCCGGCATGTGGTCCAGCGCTTCCAAGATGGACTTGGGACTAGCGCCAACCATCGACATGCGCACGGCATGGCTATCCAGGCTCAGGACCGCCGCGTGGGAGGCTACGGAGAATGAGTAGCGAGGACCGTGCGACACGTATTGCTGGCCATGATCTTCGAAGGCGAGGACGCGCGGGCTCCGGCTAGCAGCAAAACAGGAGATCGATAAAAGTGAATAAATGAGAACGCGCACAAACTTTGCTCCAAAGCCGTGGACGCGGGGGATGGCCAGTTCGAGTTTAGCACCACCGGGCGTTCACACGAGTGTGAACGCGGCACGCAGGAGTGCGTGCGCCACAAACTTTATTTCTTTAGCCATAAGTCTACGAATTTATCTGCCAATGCTTGTGGTACATCCGCGGTGATTTTGGTCTGCGCCTGTTGTTGGGTCACCTGAATCGCATCGTACAGCTTGAGCAGATCGGGCTGATTGTCGGGGGTGTTGAGGCGTCCGAATCCGACCAGGCCGCGGACCAGATCGTGAACGAACTTCGCGTCGCGGTCGGTATTGCAGTTCACCACGAAAATCGCGGCCATGCCGTTGCTCAGGTTCATGCCAAGCGTCGCGCTTTGGACCGATCGGAGCGCCTGCAGGATGTTGCCGAGGTTTCCTTCGCGCGGCAGCGGCAGGTTCAGATTTCCGACGCCGCCGGTGAGGGCGGCATAAATTTGATCGCCGGCGGGGAGTGTGCGGAGCAGATCGCGCAGAGGCATGGGTAGGCCGCGTCCGGCGCCGCTGGGCTGGTCGAAGAGCGCGCGAATCTCAGCAGGCGTTCCGGCGGCGGCGGTGGAATCATCCAGAAAAGTGACGGCCCCGCGATCGTCGCCGAAGAGGCGGTGCCCTTTGTAGATCGAGGGCGTGACGCCTTGGGATTTGAAGCGCGCTTCCAGATCGGTAATGCGAAACTTTCCCCGGACCAGCAGCAGAGCGTTCTTACCGTTGGAGCAGAGCAGGATTTCGGACAGGTCCTTGCGCGGGTCAAGGCCGGTTTGTTGGGTGAACCGATCGAGCTGCGGCAGCGGAACGCGGGTCAGAAGTTTCTGATAGATGGTGGTGTCGCGAATGGTGCTGAGGTTCACGCCCAATACCACGACCGTATCGGCAGGGACTAACGCTTCGAGCGCGGGGCTGGCGTGCAGGGAGGCCGATTGCTTAGGCTGGCAGGCGGTGAGGGTCAGGCACAGAGCTAAAGTGGCCAGTAGCCAGCGCACTAGAAGTCTCTCCGCGCAAAGACGGCCAGGGCGGCGCCTAGCATCACCATGCCGAACAGCGCCGAGGACCAGATGGGCATGTAGCCCACGAAGGTGCCGTATTGGATCCCTTCGAGCGTTATTCTGCCGAGTTCCCAGACTTTGGGGAATGCATAGTAGAGCGCGCGCCAGACGTCGCGCGACCACTCCGACGAGAGCAGGCGCATCATCAGGGGGGTCTGCGCCAAAATCGGGCTGATAATCATCAGCGCCACGGTGATCATGGTGGCCAGGGCGGCACTCTCAAACAGCACGCCAATCAGGACCACCACGGAGAGCAGCACCGCGAAGATGAAGGTGGTGGTGGCGATTGCGATCAGGAAAATTGGCGACCAGATTCCAGTCTTCACGCCCAGGATGATCCAAACTCCCAGCACCAGGTAAGCGCTGTTCAAGAGCACAACCAGCACGTTGCCGGCGTACCGTCCGAGCAGAATATGAGCGCGCGAAAGGGGCTTGGAAAGCAGCAACTCGATACGGCCGGGTTCGAGCACGCTGGGAATCAGCCCGGACGATGCGAAGACGGCCAGGAACATCCCAAAGGTGTAGAGAAACGTCGCTACTCCGGCATAGACTCCACGCACCACTTGCGCCGCCTGCATGGTGCGCACCGATCCGCCAAAGCGCCCCACCGTGGCGACCCCGCCTTCGACAATGTCGATTTGCAGCAGGAACAGAAAAAACAGGATCATCAGCGTGGAAAGGGCGAACAGACCCCAGAAAATCTTGCGCGTGAGCGCTTCGCGGAAAGTGTCGCTGATCAGGGCCAGAGTTACCATCACTTGTCACTTCTCACTTTTCCACCGTGCGGACGAAAACCTCTTCCAGCGTGCTGGTAGTGGGCGCGAGAGCCTCGATTTCGCAGCGCTGGGCGCGCAAAAGATCCAGCGCGCCGTTGACCAGTTCGCGGCTGGAAAATTGGAAGTCCACCAAGCCGTCGCGCACGGCCATTGAGGTCGCCCGGCCGCGCAGCTCCTCGGTCAAAGCTTCCGGAGGCTGTGCCACCGTGAGCCGGTAGCCCTTGCCGGCCGTGAGATCCTGCATCTTTCCGGAGAGCGCCACTTTCCCCTTGTCCAGGATGGCTACTTCGCGGCACAGCGTTTCCACTTCCGCGAGCAAATGCGAGTTCACGAAGATGGTGACGCCGCGCTTTTCGAAGCCTTCAAGAATTTCGCGGATCTGGCGGCGGCCTACGGGGTCGACGCCGTCGGTGGGTTCGTCCAGAATCAGAATGGTCGGAGAATGAATGAGAGCTTGGGCCAGTCCCAGGCGCTGCAGCATGCCTTTGGAATATTTGCCGATCCGCATGGCCGCCCATTGGCTCAAACCTACCAGCTCCAGCTGCTCGGGGATCAACCTCTTTCTACGCGAGGCATCCACGCCCGAGAGCGCCGCGTAGAAATCGAGCATTGCGGCGCCGGTAAAATAGGTGGGAAAGCGGTGATTTTCCGGCAAGTACCCGATGGGCCGGCGCGCCTCAGGCTGGCTGGCATCGCGGCCGAATATCAGGGCGCTGCCGTGGGTTGGCCGAACCGCGGAGAGCAACGTCTTGACGAAGGTGGTCTTCCCCGCCCCATTCGGGCCAAGCAGTCCGAAGATGGCGCCGCGGCGAACCTGGAGGGAAACGCCGTCGATGGCCCGGACCTCCCGGCGGGACCATCGGGAGGTGTAAACTTTGGTGAGGTCCTGGGTTTCGATGGCGTACTCGGAGTCCACTCACACTAGGATACGCAGGAACACCGGGACTTTGTTCCGCCCAGGCCTAAGGCTTAATCCTCAGGGATCACACTGACGAATTCGCATGAAATTACCAATGATATGTCATAAGATGAAGGTGTAACCTTTGGATGACACCCACCACCGTTGACAACCCCCTACTTGAAATTCAGTTTGAAATCCCGTTCGACCAAATTCGCGCCGAGAACGTGGAACCGGCGGTTGAACAGTTGCTTCAGGATAGTCGCGACGAGCTCGACCGTTTGATTTCAGAGCCGGGTACGAGAACGTTCGCCAATACGCTGCAAAGGCTGGACCATCTGACCGAGCGCCTGGACTATGCAATGCAGATTGTCCGGCATCTGGAGGCGGTGGTCACGACGCCCGAGCTGCGCGCGGCCTATAACGCAGTGCAGCCCAAGGTAAGTGAGTTCTACTCGTCGCTGCCGCTCAACGAAGCTTTGTGGCAGGCGGTGCTGACCTATTCGAAAAGCGAGGAAGCGGGCGCTCTCACCGGCGTGCGGAAGCGGTTCCTCGAAAAAACCATGGACAATTTCCGCCGACATGGCGCGGAATTGAACCCGCAGGGCAAGCAGCGCATCGCCGAGATCGATGTTGAATTGTCCAAGCAGACCATTCGATTCGGTGAAAACGTGCTGGACTCGACCAACCAGTACGAGTGGGTGATCACGGACGAGCGCCAATTGGCTGGACTACCCGAAAGCGCGCGAGCCATGGCGCGGGCCAGCGCGGCTGCCAAGGGGTTGACGGAACCTTCCTGGCGCTTCACCCTGCAAGCCCCCAGCTATCTGGCGGTGATTACGTATATGGACGACGAAGGGATGCGGCGGCAGGTTTACGAAGCCTTTATCCATCGCGCCACTGAGGAAAAGCACGACAACCGGCCGATCATGCGGAGCATCCTGGAACTGCGCGGCGAGAAGGCCCGGCTGCTGGGCTATCGCGACTTCGCCGATCTGGTGCTGGAGGACCGGATGGCGCACGCGGGAGATCGGGCACAGCAGTTCCTGGTGGACTTAAGGCATAAAACAGAGGAGCATTTCAAGAAAGAAAACGCCGATTTACTGGCTTTCTCGGGAAAAGCCGAGTTGCAACCTTGGGATATCGCTTATTACGCCGAAAAGCAGCGCGCCGCGCTTTATGATTTTGACGAGGAGGCGCTGCGGCCGTATTTTCCGCTCGAGAGCGTTATCCAAGGGATGTTCGAGGTGGTCCACCGCCTGTATGGCATTTCGGTGGTGGAGAAGAAGGGCGTGCCGGTCTGGGAGCCGCACGTCAAGTACTACGAGATCTACGACCACACCCGGCCGCGCGGTATGGATCTGGTGGGCGCTTTTTATGCGGATTGGTTTCCTCGCGAGAACAAACGCGGCGGCGCCTGGATGGATACTCTCATCACAGGTGAAGCGCACGGCCAGGAAGCGGAGCGTCAAGATCCGCATCTGGGGTTGATCTGCGGCAACTTGACGCCGCCCGGCCAAGACACGCCATCGCTGCTCAATCATCGCGAGGTAGAGACTATTTTTCACGAGTTCGGCCATCTGCTGCACCACTGTTTGAGCCGCGTGGAGCTGCGAGGCTTCGCCGGGGTGAACGTGGCCTGGGACTTTGTGGAGCTGCCGTCGCAAATCATGGAGAACTGGACCTGGGAGCGCGAAGCGCTGGATCTATTTGCGCGGCACTACCAGACCGGCGCGCCGATCCCGGGCGAGTTGCTGGAGAAGATGCGCAACGCGCGCAATTTCCGCGCGGCCAACGCCCAGATGCGCCAGCTTGGATTTGGACTGGTGGACCTGGCGCTGCATCGGGAAATTTCGCCGGGGTCGAATGTGGACCTGCTGGGCTTTGCACGCGACATCCTGCAGCAATTTTCGCCTGCCAGGCTGCCCCAGGACTACGCGATGATCGTCAGCTTCACGCATCTGTTCGCCAGCCCGGTGGGCTACGGGGCGGGCTATTATTCCTACAAGTGGGCTGAGGTGCTGGATGCCGACGCCTTCACGCGGTTCCAGAAGAGCGGCATTTTCAGCCGGGAAATTGGCGGACGTTTCCGCGATCGAATTCTTTCGCGCGGCAACAGCGAAGATCCCGCCGAGTTGTATCGTAGCTTCATGGGGCGCGACCCCGATCCCAACGCGCTGCTGGAGCGGTCTGGTTTGCTGGTGCACTAAGGCACCAAGCGTTCACACCAGTGTGAACGCTGCACGCAGGAGTGCATGCACCACGGTCAGTCGGAGCGCAGCGCCTGCGTAACATCGACGCGCGCCGCTCGAGCCGCAGGCAGGATGGAGGCGATCACCGCGGCCGCCAGCAGCACCAGGGCGGAGCCGATAATCGGCAGAACGCCCGGCATGCGCACGTCCTCAAAATAGCTGCCGGCCAGACGCGCCAGGGCCAGCCCGCAAGCCGTGCCAGCCACGATGCCCACGCCAGCCATCCAGGCCCCTTCGGCGATCACACCCAGCACCAGACGCCGCGGTTCCGATCCAACCGCGAGCCGGATGCCAAACTCACGCGTGCGTCCACTCACTGAAAACGCCAGGACGCCCGCGACTCCGACCACGGCGATCAACAGCGCGACCGCCGCGAACCCGCCGAAGACCACCGTATTGAGCCGATCCGGCGTGAGAACTTCCGCGCGCACGTCTTCGAGCGTGGCCGCGCGCTCTACCACCTGGTCGGCCGACATCTCACGGATGATGCGCGTGACCGGCGATACCAGGGCGTAGGGGTTCGCGCGTGCGTGGATGAAGAGACGGCCTCCGCCGATCTCCTGCTCCAAGGGATGATACACGTTGAACGCCGGACCGGGCATCACGTTTTCATCGTCCATGTCGGCCACCACGCCGACGATTCTGCGAGGCGCCGCGCTGACGTCGATAAATTTCATGACCGGATCGGTCCACATCAGGTGACGGTTCACGGCATCCTGATTGGGGAACATGCGCTGCGCCAGGCTCTGGCTCACAATCACCACCAACTCGCTCTTCTGGCGATCGCGCGCGTCAAAATCTCGTCCGGCAATCAGCGGCACGCCCAGCGCGGCGAAGAAGCCGGGCGAGACGGTGCGAAATTGGGCACGCGGATCTTCCTCACCCGAGGCGCGGACGTGGCCCTCGGCGGAAAATTGGAATCCTGGCCCGAAGCTGCCCGCGTCGCGCCATGGGACAACGGTGCCGACGGCGACGCGATCCACTCCCGGCAGCGAGGTGACGCGCCGGATGGTTTCCTTATAGAAGTTCACGATCTGCTCGGGCGTCTTTCCGTACGACATCACGGGCACGTTGATGGCGAGCACGCGATGCATGTCCAAGCCGGTCTGCGCGGCTTGCAATGCCAGCAGCGTCTTCAGCAGCATGCTGGCGCCGGCCAGCAGCACGAAGCACGCGGCGATTTGCGTGACGACAAAAACCCGCTGGCGGCGGCTTGCGCTGCTAGTGACTCGAACGGTACCGGCAGCGAGGTTGAATCCATGCGAGGCGTCGGCCAACGGCAAGCGCGGGACGAAGGCCAAGAGCACGGCCGAGAGCACGGCCAGCAGCGCTCCGATCCAGAGCATGCTGGAGTCCACCGTGAGATCCAGAGCACGGACCGAAAAGCGGGACGCGTAGCGAGCCAGGATGGCCACCATGGGACGCGCGCTCAGCACACCCAGCGCCGCGCCGGAAACGCACAGCAGGAGGCTCTCGGCTAATAGTGTCCGGCGCAGCGCGATGGTGCTGGCGCCCAGCGCGGCCCGGATGGTCAGCTCGCCTTCACGCCGCACGGTCCGCGCGAGAATCAAATTCGCCACGTTCGAACACGCGATCACGAAGACCAGCACGGAAGCCGCCAGCAGCACCAGCAGCACGGTTCGGGCGCGCGACGTAATCTGGTCGCGCAGCCGAACGGCTTCGATCCGAAAATCCGCTTTGGGCGAATAGGCCTCGGGATGTTCCTTCAGGATGGTCCCATGTACGGCACTCAGCTCAGCCCGCGCCTGTTCGAGAGTAGCGCCGGGCGCGAGCCGGGCGAATAGCTCGGTCATGCGATGGACGCGGCCGGTGACCATGGTCGCCGACAAATGATGTGGGCTGGTTACTACATTGGCGATGATTTCGGTCTCCGCCGGATACGGGATGGACGGTTCCAGGACGCCCACCACGGTGGCCGAGCGCTCGCCGAGCCGGACGGTTTTTCCGAGCACCGTCGGATCGCTATGCAGCTGGGTGGTCCAGAAACGATACGTCAAGACCATTGCGCCAGCCGCCTTTGGCCCGTCGTCCCGCATATCGAGCAGACGGCCGAGCACGGGATGGAGTCCCATGACATCGAAGTACGATCCGCCGACGACGCCGGCGCGGACTTCGCGCGGTTCGCCCAGGCCGATCATGGTGAAGCCGATGGTGGAGAAATCGCCGAACGCACTCAAAGTCTTGACGCGGGAGCGCAGATCCTGAATTTCGGGCACCGAGAACCAGGTATTCTCGATGCGATCGCCGCGCGCGCTTTGGCGAATATAGATCAGGCGGTTCTCGTCGCGGTTGACAAGCGGCCGCAGCAGGACGCCGCGCACCAGCGTGAAAATTGCGGCATTGGCGCCGATTCCAAGAGCCAGTGTGAGGATCACGGTCACGGTGAGCCCTGTGGTACGCGTGAGCGAACGGGCGCCGAATTTCAGGTCGTTCCAGAAGGTCATGGGGCCTCCGTCAGCGAAATGCTTTTTTCAAGTATACGGCGTTACCATACTCTGATAGCTGCCTCATGATCGGCCAAACCGTCTCGCGCTATCGCGTCATCGAGAAGCTGGGCGGCGGAGGCATGGGCGTGGTCTTCAAAGCCGAGGATACGGAGCTGGGGCGCTTCGTCGCGCTGAAATTTCTACCCGACGAACTGGTGCGCGATCCGCAATCGCTCGAAAGATTCCGACGCGAGGCGCGAGCCGCGTCCGCCCTGAATCATCCCAACATCTGCACCATTTACGAGATCGGCAACACGGGCGAGCACTCCTTCATTGCCATGGAATGTCTGGAAGGGGTTACTTTGAAGGACCGCATCCATGGCAGGCCACTGGAATTGGAAAGCCTGCTTTCGATCGCGATTGAAATTGCAGATGCTCTGGACGCGGCGCACTCCAAAGGCATCGTTCATCGCGACATCAAGCCTGCCAATATCTTCATCACTGATCGCGGCCACGCCAAGGTTCTGGACTTTGGTCTGGCGAAGGTGCAAGCACCGATCATGTCCAGCGAGGTCAGCACGCAGACCCACCTGACTAGTCCTGGTTCAACCCTGGGCACGGTTGCCTATATGTCGCCGGAGCAAGCGCGGGGGAAGGAACTCGACGCGCGCAGCGATCTGTTTTCCTTCGGCGCCGTGTTGTACGAAATGGCGACCGGCCTCCTGCCGTTTCGCGGCGAAAGCTCCGCGGTTATTTTCAAAGGCATTCTGGATGGCACGCCAACGCCGGCGGTGCGGTTGAATCCCGAGGTGCCGGCGGAGTTAGAGCGGATTATCAATAAGGCTTTGGAGAAGGATTGCGATCTGCGCTACCAGAGCTCGGCTGAAATGCGCAGCGACCTGCAACGGCTGAAGCGCGACACCGAGTCTCAGAAATTGTCTGTGGCGACTGCGCCAAGAAAGCGTTGGCCCTGGATCGCCGGAGCGGCGCTGATCCTGATCGCAGCCGCGGTCGCAGCGTATTTCTTGCTCCAACGAGAAGCGCCCAAGCTGACCGAAAAAGACACGATTGTTCTGGCCGACTTCACGAACACTACGGGTGATCCCGTGTTCGACGGCACGCTGCGGCAGGGACTCTCGGCGCAACTGGAGCAGTCGCCGTTTCTGCGCCTGATTTCGGACCAGCGCATTGCGCAGACGCTGTCGCTGATGAGCCAACAAAAAGACGCGCGACTTACAAAGGAGCTGACTCGCGAGGTGTGCCAGCGCACCGCCAGCGCCGCCACCATGGAAGGCTCTATCGCGAGTTTGGGCAACCAGTATGTGCTGGGATTGAAAGCGGTGAACTGCAGTACTGGCGATGTTCTTGCGCAAGAGCAAGTCACGGCCAACGGGAAGGAGCAGGTGCTTAAAGTCCTGGGCGATGCCGCAACCAAGCTGCGCGCGAAGCTGGGCGAATCGCTGGCCTCGGTGCAGAAGTACGATGCGCCGTCCGAGAACGTAACGACGCCATCGTTAGAGGCGCTGCAGGCATATAGCCTCGGCTTTCAGGAAAGCGTAAAGGACGATTCCGCCGGCGCGATCACGTTCTTCCAAAGAGCCGTCAGCTTGGACCCGAATTTCGCCATGGCTTATTTGCGGCTGGGGCTTATGTATTCCAACCTGGGCGAGAGCGTCCGGGGAGCGGACGGCATTCGAAAGGCGAATGATCTCAGCAAGCGAACAAGCGAGCTGGAACAACTCACCATCTCCGCGGATTATGAGGCTTCCGTAACTGGAAACCTGGAGCGAGCCAACGCGGCCGATGAACTCTGGGCGCGGATCTATCCGCGAGATGAAGAGCCGCTGCTTGAATTAACGAATAACTGGGTTCAGTTAGGCGACTATAAGAAAGCTGTTGAGGCTGGGCGGGGGGCAATCGATCTCAACCCTGAGGATGCAGTCACCTATGCGAATCTGGCCGTAGCGTATGTTGGCCTGGATCGCCTGGACCAGGCGAGAGCCGCATTGCAGGAGGCGCGGGCCCACAAACTTGAGGGACTTTTCGCTCATCCGATTCTTTACCGGGTTGATTTTCTTCAGCACGATGCAGCCGGCATGAAGGGCGAGGCCGCTGCCCTGTTGGGCAAACCGGGATACGAGGATATCATGCTTTCCTTCGAGTCGGACACGGTGGCATATGGCGGCGAGTTCGCCAAGGCTCGGGAACTAACGCGGCGCGCTGCCGATTCCGCGCAACGAGCGGATGAAAAAGAAACGGCGGCGCTCTATACGGCGGAAAACGCGCTCCGCGACGTATTGGTGGGAAATGCAGCGTTCGCAAAGCAGGAGGCGCAGGCCGCGCTCGCCCTCGCAAACGGCAGAGACGTTGAGGCATTCTCGGCCACCGCGCTGGGAGTGGAAGGCGATTCCGCCCAAGCCGCGCGACTGGCAGGTGATCTTGGCAAACGCTTTCCGGAAGATACTATAGCGCGGCTCGACTACCTGCCCATGATTCGTGCCGCCATCGCTCTTCGGACCGGCGAGTCGGGCAAAGCTCTTGTGGCGCTCGCGGTGGCTACGCCTTACGAATTGGGACAGGTCAGTGCTGTTTACTTTGGGCTTTATCCAGTGTATCTGCGCGGTGAAGCGTACCTGGCCTCCAAGCAGGGCGCCGCAGCGGCAACCGAGTTTCAAAAGATTCTCGACCATTCAGGGGTGGTCACGAACGAGGTGATCGGCGCCTTGGCGCACCTCGGTCTGGGCCGCGCATACGCGCTGTCCGGCGATAACGCAAAAGCGAAGACCGCTTACCGGGACTTCTTCGCGCTATGGAAAAACGCCGACCCCGATATCCCGATCCTGCAGCAAGCCAAAGCCGAGTACGCGAAACTGAAGTAATTCAAAGTATCCCCATGATCGGTCAAACCGTCTCACGCTATCGCGTCATTGAGAAGCTCGGCGGCGGGGGTATGGGTGTCGTCTTCAAGGCCGAGGATACGGAGCTGGGGCGCTTCGTCGCGCTGAAGTTCTTACCCGACGAACTGGCGCAAGACCAGCAGTCGCTGGAACGCTTTCGCCGCGAGGCCAGAGCAGCATCCGCGCTGAATCACCCGAATATCTGCACCATCCACGAAATTGGCAAGACTGGCGAGCAGTCCTACATCGTCATGGAATTTCTGGAGGGCGTGACGCTCAAGGATCGCATCGGTGGCAAGCCACTGGAATTGGAGAGCTTGCTTTCGATCGCGATTGAGATTGCCGATGCTCTGGATGCGGCGCATTCGAAAGGCATCGTTCACCGCGATATCAAGCCTGCGAATATTTTCATCACCGATCGAGGCCACGCCAAGATTCTGGATTTTGGCCTGGCTATGGTGCGAGGGGCAGCGCGGTCCGGCGAGGACAGAACGCAGACTCATCTCACCAGCCCTGGTTCAATCCTGGGCACGGTTGCTTACATGTCACCGGAGCAGGTGCGCGCCAAAGAATTAGATGCGCGTAGCGATTTGTTTTCCTTTGGCGCGGTCTTATATGAAATGGCGACCGGGGTGTTGCCATTTCGCGGCGAAAGTTCGGCGGTGATTTTCAAGGCGATCCTGGATGGAACGACAACGCCGGCGGTGCGGCTGAATCCAGATGTGCCGCCCAAGCTGGAAGACACCATCAACAAGGCTCTGGAAAAAGATCGCGATCTGCGCTACCAGAGTGCGGCGGAGATGCGCACCGACCTGCAGCGGCTGAAGCGCGACACCGAGTCGGTGAAGGTGGCGGTGGCCCCGGCGCCGCAAAGGCGATGGCCGCAATGGTTTTGGGCGCTTGGAGCAGCCCTGGTCCTGATCGGGGCAGCGAGTGCAGCTTTTTTCTTCTTCCATCGACGCACGCCCAAGCTCACCGAAAAGGACACGATCGTCCTGGCGGACTTCACCAACACTACCGGCGATCCCGTTTTCGACGGCGCGCTGCGGCAGGGCCTTTCGGCGCAACTGGAGCAGTCGCCGTTTCTGAGCCTGATTTCCGATCAGCGTATCTCTCAAACTTTGGCGCTCATGTCGCAGCCTAAGGATGCGCGGCTAAGTAAGGAGGTGTCGCGCGAGGTCTGCCAGCGCACCGCGAGCGCGGCCACTATCGAAGGCTCCATCGCGAATTTGGGCAATCAATATGTGCTGGGATTGAATGCCGTGAATTGCCACAATGGCGATGTTCTCGCCCAAGAGCAGGAAACGGCCAATGGAAAAGAGCAAGTGATCAAGGCTCTCGGAGACGCCGCGACCAAACTGCGTCAGAAGCTCGGAGAATCGCTGGCGTCGGTACAGAAGTACGATGTGCCACTGGAGAGCGTGACCACCTCTTCGTTGGAAGCGCTGCAAGCTTGCAGTCTCGGTTTTAAAGCAATGCTGGTAAAAGGTGATTGGACCGGGGCAATCCCGCTCCTCCAAAGGGCGGCCAGCCTGGATCCCAACTTCGCCACGGCCTACGTGTTGTTGGGCGTAAATTATTCCAACATAGGCGAGTCGGCTCGGGCAGCCGAGAATATGCGTAAGGCCTATGAACTGCGGGGTCGGACGAGTGAGCGTGAGAAGCTGGGAATTTCGTGGGCTTACGAGCAATTCGTCACTGGAAACCTGGAAGCAGCCCGTATTGCTTGTGAGTTGTGGGCGCAGACCTACGCGCATGACTTTGCCCCGCCCAGCAACCTGAATAATATTTACAGTCAATTGGGACAACACGAGAAGGCCCTGGCAGCAGCGCAGGAGTCGCTAAGGCTCAGCCCTGGCAGTGGGATTGCTTATGGGAATCTCGTCGGCGCGTACTTGGTCCTCAACCGTTTGGATGAGGCCAAGGCCACGGCACGCGAGGCTCAAACCCACAACCTTGACGCGCCTAACGAGCACTCAGTTCTTTACCTGGTGGATTTCCTCGAGCACAATTCCGCAGGAATGGAGCACGAGGCCACCGTGCTGATGGGGAAACCGGGATGGGAGGATGGCATGCTCTACATTGAATCGGAAACTGCCGCGTATGGCGGGGAGTTTGCCAAAGATCGAGAACTGGTCCGCCGGGCGGTCGATCTCGCGCAGCGAGCGGGCGAGAAAGAAGCCGCGGCGATGTACGAGGCGGGGACCGCAGTGCGCGAGGCTTTGGTCGGCAACATTGCCTTAGCAAAGCAGGGGGCGCAAACCGCGCTCGGCCTCGCCAACGGCAAGAACGTTCAGGCTATTTCGGCCATGGCACTTGGACTGGCAGGCGATACCGCACGAGCTTCCCGGCTGGCCGACGATCTTGGCAAACGTTTCCCTGAGGATACAATTGTCCAGTTCCAATACTTGCCCATGATTCATGCCACGGCGTTTCGGAGTGATGATACTGCGAAGGCGGTTGAGGCGCTAGCAGCGGCTGCGCCGTACGAGTTGGGAGTGGGATCTAATCTTCCTCTTTATCCTGCCTACCTTCGCGGCGAAGGTTATCTTGCGGCCAAGCGAGATGCTGCGGCTACGATCGAGTTTCAGAAGATTCTCGACCATCCAGGCGTCGTTCTGAACGATCCCATCGGCGCGCTGGCCCACCTGGGTCTGGGCCGTGCATACGCCCTCACCGCCGATAGCACGAAAGCGAAGACCGCTTACCAGGATTTCTTCGCTTTATGGAAAAATGCCGACTCCGACATTCCGATCCTGCAGCAAGCCAAAGCCGAGTACGCAAAACTGAAGTAGCCTGATAACCTAAGATTTACATGAGCGACAGCTTCAATATTAGTCTGCCCGACGGCAGCCAGAAGAATGTTCCACCCGGCAGCAGTCCGCTGGACATCGCGAAATCCATTGGCCCCCGCTTGGCCGATGACGCCGTGGTCGCGCGCGTCGACGGAGATCTTTGGGATTTGACGCGTCCCTTCGAAAAAGACGCCAAACTCGAGATCCTGACGTCGAAGAACCCGGAAGCGCTTCAAGTCTACCGGCACTCGACCGCGCATCTTTTGGCAGCAGCGGTTCTGGAGCTCTTTCCCGAAACCAAGCTTGGCATTGGTCCGCCCACCGACACCGGCTTTTACTACGACTTCCAGCGCGAGACCCCCTTCACCCCCGAAGACCTCGAGAAAATCGAAAAGCGCATGGCGGAATTGCAGGCCAAGAATCTGCCCTTCGAGCGCAAGATGACGCCTAAAGATGTCGGGCTGACGAAATACTCGGACGACTGGATGAAGCGCGAGCTGATCGAAGAGCGCGCGGGCGAAATCTTCTCCGAATACACACTCGGGCCGCAATTCATCGACTTTTGCCGGGGGCCGCATGTGCCTTCCACCTCGCGTCTGAAGGCGTTCAAACTGCTCTCCGTCGCGGGTGCCTATTGGAAGGGTGACGAGCACAATCCGCGCCTGCAGCGCATCTACGGCACGGCGTTTTTTAACAAGAAAGACCAGGACGCATACCTCGCGCGCCTGGAGGAAGCCAAGAAGCGCGATCATCGCAAGCTGGGCCAGGAGCTGGACCTGTTCAGCATCCAGGAACTCGCCGGACCCGGCTTGATTTTCTGGCATCCCAAGGGCGGACGCATTCGCAAGATCATCGAAGACTGGATGCGCGATCAATACCTGGCGCGCGGCTACTCGCTGGTGTACACCCCGCACGTCATGCGGCGCGATCTGTGGAAGATTTCCGGGCACGCCAATTTCTATAGCGACAACATGTTCAAGCCCATGGAGCTGGACGACGCCGAGTATCAGCTCAAGCCCATGAACTGCCCGGGGCACATTCTGATTTACAAAGACAAGCTGCACAGCTATCGCGATCTTCCGGTTCGGCTGGGCGAGCTGGGCACGGTGTATCGCTACGAGCGATCGGGCGTGATGCACGGCCTGATGCGCGTGCGCGGGTTCACACAGGACGACGCGCATATTTTCTGCACCCCGGAGCAGATCGAAGATGAAGTGGTGAGCTGCCTGCAGTTCGCCATCGATACGCTCAACACCTACGGCTTTGACGATTATGAAGCCGAGCTTTCCACCTGGGACGGCGGCGCAAGCGGCAAGTACGACGGCACGCCTGAGCAATGGGCACTCGCCGAAAATGCGCTCAAGCGCGCCACCGAGCGGCTGAACCTGAAGGTGAAGGTGATGCCGGACGAAGCCGCGTTCTACGGGCCGAAGATCGACGTGAAACTGGTGGATGCGATCGGGCGGCTGTGGCAGCTTTCGACCGTGCAGTTCGATTTTACGCTGCCCCGGCGCTTCGATCTCGAGTATGTCGCCGACGATGGCAAGAAACATCAGCCGTTGATGGTGCATCGCGCGCTGTATGGCTCCATCGAGCGATTTTTCGGCATTTTGATCGAGCATTATGCGGGCGCATTTCCGGTGTGGCTGGCGCCGGTGCAAGCCATTGTGATGCCGATCACCGATCGTCAGGCGGAGTACGCGCAAAAGGTGGTCGATCAATTGAAGGCCGCCGGTTTGCGTGTCGAGCTGGACGACCGCAAAGAGAAAGTGAACCTCAAGATCCGTGAGGCGCAGTTGCAGAAGATCCCCTACATGCTCGTGGTGGGCGATCGCGAGGCCCAGGACGGCAGCGTGTCGGTGCGCAATCGCAAGCATGGTGATCTGGGCGCGCAGAAGGTGGAAGAGTTCACCGCCGGCATCCAGCGGCTCATCGACACCAAAGCCCGGACGGAATAACTCGTAAGGTCAAGGTATACTTGTACATAATTCTGTTTACCCGGTAACCTTTCAGGCCAGGATGACGCCCTTTCTTCGATCCTGTATGCAGGCGGCCGCCTGAAGGCGGCACTCTCCATGAACACTGGCAAAACACTCTCACAGCTTGCTTTTGCGGCCCTGACATGCTTTCTTCTGCTGGCCTTGGGTGGCTGCAGCAATTCAACCGTCAAAGCCGGCGGACGCCGCGGCCGGCCCGGCGAAGGCGGACCCGTTCCCGTGGTAGTCGCCATGGTCTCCCAGCGCGACGTACCCATAAACGTAGACGTAATCGGAAACGTGGAGGCCTATTCCACCATCACGGTGAAGGCCCAGGTGGGCGGCGAGCTGACCAAAGTCTCGTTCCATGAGGGCGATTTCGTAAAAAAGGGCGATCTGCTCTTTACCATTGATGAGCGGCCTTTCCAAGCTCAGCTGGCGCAAGCGCAGGCCAATCTGGCGCGCGATACGGCGGCGCTCAGCCAGTCGCAAGCCAACCTGGCGCGCGACAACGCCAATGAAAAGTACGCGCAGGATCAGGCCACCAGATATCGCGGATTGTTCGATCAGGGCGTGGTTTCCCGCGAGCAGGCCGACCAGATGCGTTCCAGCGCCGATGCGCTTTCTGAAACCGTCCTGGCCGACAAAGCCGCCATCGAGAGCGCCCGCGCCCAGATCGTGGCTTCCAAAGCAGCCGTGGATACTGCCACGGTTCAAATGAGCTACACCGCGATCCGTTCTCCGATTGACGGACGCACCGGCAGCATCGCGGTGAAGCAGGGCAATGTGGTGGCGGCCAACACCAGCGACCTGATGACCATCACCGAAGTTTCCCCCATCTACGTCACCTTCTCCGTTCCTGAAGCGCAGTTGGGCGACATCAAGCGCTACATGGGACAAGGCCAGCTTCCGGTACACGCCTCGCCCCAGGCTGACAGCAGCACTCAGGAAGCGGGTGTGCTGACGTTTATCGACAACTCGGTGGACGCCACCACCGGCACCATCAAACTCAAGGGCACTTTTCAAAATGCGGGCAACCGCCTGTGGCCCGGCGAATTTGTGCGCGTGCAATTAGGGCTGACCACGCATCCGCACGCCACGGTAGTTCCCAATCAAGCGGTGCAGACCGGGCAGGACGGCCAATTCGTTTACGTGGTGAAGCAGGATCGGACCGTCGAAATGCGGCCCGTGGTCACCGGCACGCGCGTGGATCAGGAATTGGTGATTGACCGGGGTCTGGAACCCGGCGAGACCGTGGTCACCGAAGGCCAGCTCCGGCTTACTCCCGGTAGCCACGTGCAGGTTCAAGAAAACCGGGAATCGCCTGCCGCCGGCGGCGCGCCGCCCTCTGGCAAAACCAGCTAGGAGATTCCGGGCGTGAATATTTCAGAGATTTTCATTCGTCGTCCAATTGCCACCAGCCTGTTGATGGCGGGCATCGCGCTGTTCGGCGTGGTGGCTTATCGGGGCCTCGCGGTGAGCGACCTGCCGAGCGTGGATTTCCCCACCATCCAAGTGGGCGTGGGGTTACCTGGAGCCGATCCCACCACGATGGCTTCGGCCGTGGCCACCCCGCTGGAACGGCAATTCACCTCCATCGCCGGACTCGACACGATGACCTCGACGAGTTCCACTGGCAACACACAAATCAGCCTGCAATTCGACCTGGATCGCGATATTGATGGCGCCGCCGTGGACGTTCAGACGGCAATATCGGAAGCCACGCCACTGCTGCCCGCCGGGTTACCCGCTCCGCCGTCGTTTAAGAAAGCCAATCCCGCGGACCAGCCCATCATGTATCTGGCGCTCACCAGCGCCACCCAGCCGTTATGGCAACTGGATGAATACGCCGAAACACTCATAGCGCAGCGCCTGTCCATGGTGTCAGGCGTCGCACAGGTGCAGGTGTGGGGCAGTGCGAAATATGCGGTGCGGGTGCAGGTGGATCCCGATAAACTCAATGCCAAACACCTGGGCCTGAATGAAGTGGATTCGGCCTTGAACGGGTGGAATGTCAACACCCCCGTGGGCACTATTTACGGAGCCCACACCGCCTACAATATCCAGGCCAACGGCCAGCTCATGCATGCGGAAGATTATCGGCCTCTCGTGGTGGCCTATCGGAATGGCGCGCCCATCCGGCTGAGTGAAGTCGCCAACGTGATCGACAGTATCGAGAACGACAAGAACGCATCCTGGGCGAACACGTCGCGCACTGTGGAGCGGGCGGTTCAACTGGGCATCATGCGCCAGGCCGGAAGTAACACCATCAAAATATGCGACGAGATCAAGCGCGTAATCCCCACGCTGCAAACCCATCTGCCTCCGTCCGTCACTCTTAAGATTCGTGGCGACCGTTCCAACAATATTCGGGGTGCCTTCCGGGACATCCAGTTCACCATGGCCATTACGCTTGGCCTGGTGATCGCGGTGATCTTTCTGTTCCTGCGAAACGCCTCGGCCACGCTGATCCCCAGCATGGCGCTGCCCTTCTCCATCCTGGGCACCTTCACCGTGATGTACCTGCTCAACTACAGCCTGGACAACATCTCGATGATGGCGCTGATCCTGTGCATCGGCTTCGTGGTGGACGACGCGATTGTGATGCTCGAAAACATAGTGCGTCACATGGAAAAGGGCGAGACGGCTTTCGAGGCCGCACTCCGGGGTTCACGCGAAATCGGGTTCACCATTGTGTCGATGACCATTTCGCTCGGCGCGGTATTCATCCCGGTCCTGTTTATGGGCGGCATCATTGGCCGTCTGTTCAAGGAGTTTGCGGTCACCCTTTGCACCGCCATCCTCATCTCCGGGCTGGTCTCCATCACGCTGACACCTATGCTGTGCAGCCGCTTCCTAAAAGATCCGCGGCAGCGCAGGCAGTCCTGGTTTAACCAGAAGATGGACGGATATTTCAACGGCCTGTTGAACGGCTATAAGCGCAGCCTGCGCGTGGTGCTGAAACATCACTACGTGATGGCCGCGGTCTTTTTCATCCTGATCGGCGCCACCATTTATCTTTTTGGCGCAGTCTCCAAGGGCTTCCTCCCGGATGAAGACAACGATTCGATGATGGTCACGCTGGAGGCAGCTCAAGGCACCTCCTACTACAAGATGGTCGACTACGTACAGCGAGTGTCCACCATCCTGCGGCACGATCCGAACATCGACTCGTTCATGGCGCAGGCCGACACCAGCAATACGCCCCGCTTCTGGACGCAGTTGAAGCCGCGCAAAATGCGGGCCTTGGCGCTGACGGACGTGATCGCCGAGCTACGGCCCAAGCTATCGAAATTTCCTGGTGTAAAGGTGTTTCTGGTTGCTCCGCCGAGCTTGCGCTTCGGAGGCCATCAAACCAAGTCGGCCTACGATTTTACGCTGCAAGGGCCTGACACCGTCCAGCTTTACGCGCAAGCGCAGAAGCTGCAGCGCGAGATTGAAAAGTTGCCGGGGTTAGTGGACGTCACCACGGATTTGCAGGTCAAGAATCCGCAAGTGAACCTGGACATCGATCGTGATCGGGCAGCCGCGCTCGGCCTGGATGCCAATCAGATCGAATCGGCTCTTTACAGCGCGTTTGGCCCGCGTTGGTCCTCTACCATTTACGCGCCCACCAATCAGTACAAAGTTCTGCTCGAGGTATCGCCCAAATATCAGGAGTTCTCGGATTATCTTTCCAAGCTTTTCTTTAAAACTCCGGGTGGCCAATTAATACCTCTGAGTAATTTCTCTTCGATCAAGGAAGGCGCCAGCGCGCAAAGCATCAACCATTCGGGTCAGTTCCCCTCGGTCACCATTTCGTTCAATTCCAAGCCCGGCGTCGCGCTGGGCGACGCAGTGCGGATGGTGCAAGAAACCGCGCGGCGCGTTCTGCCAGCCAACATGAACGCGAACTTCGAAGGCACGGCGCAGGCCTTCCAAAGTTCGCTGAAGAACCTGACACTGCTGCTGATCATCGCGATACTCGTGGTCTACATCGTGCTCGGCGTGCTGTATGAAAGCTACATTCATCCGCTGACCATCCTGTCCGGGCTGCCCTCGGCGGGCGTGGGAGCTTTGCTGACGCTGATGATCTTTCATGTCGATCTCAATCTCTACTCCTTCGTCGGGTTAATGATGCTGATCGGTATTGTCAAAAAGAATGCGATCATGCAAATCGATTTCGCTCTGGAAGCGGAGCGCAAAGAAGGCATGTCGCCGCTCGAAGCGATTTATGAAGGCTGCCTCATCCGCTTCCGCCCCATTATGATGACCACCATGGCCGCCATGCTGGGCGCCCTTCCGGTGGCCCTCGGGTATGGCGCAGGCGGAGAATCGCGCCGTCCTCTGGGATTGGCGGTGCTGGGCGGATTGCTGTTTTCGCAATTGATCACTCTGTACTTGACCCCGGTGGTCTACACGTACATGTCTGGAGTGCTGGAATGGTGGCGGCGCCGGAAGCGCGTTCCGGTTCTAGAACCACATGCCGCGCCTATCGGAGCCGATTGATGTCTACCTCGCCCTGGTCTGCCTCTTGTGTTTGTGGCGCACGCACTCATGCGTGCCGCGTTCACACTCGTGTAAACGCTTTGACTCCACGCACGAGTGCGCAGCACGCGCGAACACAAGCAGCATGCTGCGCCAACGGTACGCCAATCTCGAAAGCCAGCGTTCACACGAGTGTGAACGCGGCACGCATGAGTGCGTGCGCCACAACACATGAACTTTTCTGAGACATTCATACGGCGTCCTATCGCCACCAGCCTGATGATGGCGGCCATCGCGCTGTTTGGCTTGGTGGCGTATCGCTCGCTTCCGGTCAGCGATCTGCCGAACGTAGACTTCCCCACCCTGCTGGTCACCGCCAGCCTTCCCGGCGCCAGCCCCGACACCATGGCATCGGCGGTGGCAACTCCGCTCGAAAACCAGTTCTCGAACATCTCCGGCCTGGATTCGATGACCTCCACGAACTCACTGGGCTCGACGCAGGTGACGCTTGAATTCGTGCTCAGCAAGAGCCTGGACGGCGCCGCGGTGGATGTACAGTCGGCCATCACCCAGGCCGCCCGTCTATTGCCGACGGGCATGCCGACCCCGCCCACGTTCACCAAGGTGAATCCGGCGGATCAGCCGATTATCTACCTCGCCATCACCTCGCAGACGCTGCCGCTATGGACGCTCGATGAATACGCCGAAACCCGGATCGCTCAGCGTATCTCCATGGTCTCAGGCGTGGCGCAGGTGCAGGTGTTGGGCGCGCAGAAGTACGCCGTACACGCCCAGTTGGATCCGCATCTGCTCGCCTCGCGCCAGATCGGCATCAACGAAGTTCAAACCGCGCTGTCGGGCTGGAACGTCAACCTGCCGACTGGCAGCATCATCGGACCGCAGCGCGCGTTCACGCTGCAAGCCACCGGCCAGTTGATGAGCGCCGCTCAGTACCGGCCACTGATTGTCGCTTATCGCAATGGATCGCCGGTGCGACTAGAGGAGCTCGGCAATGTAATCGACAGCGTGGAAGACGACAAAACCGCTTCCTGGTTCTACACCAAGCAAGGCACGCAGCGCGCCATTATCCTGGGCGTGCAGCGACAGCCAGGAACCAACACCATCGCCGTCACCGACGCGGTGAAGAACCTGCTGCCCACCTTCCGCTCGGAAATTCCCGCGTCGGTGAAGATGGACATCCTCTACGATCGCTCGGACACCATTCGCGAGTCCTACAAAGACGTGCAATTCACCATGCTGTTGACGCTCGGCCTGGTGGTGATGGTGATCTTCCTGTTCCTCCGCAACGTCTCGGCCACCGTGATCCCGGCCCTGGCGCTGCCCTTCTCCATCATCGGCACGTTCGCCATCATGTACCTGCTGCATTACAGCCTGGACAACCTGTCCATGATGGCTCTCATTCTTTCCGTCGGCTTCGTAGTCGACGACGCCATCGTGATGCTCGAAAATATTTTTCGGCATATGGAGATGGGTGAAAAGCCTTTGTACGCCGCGCTCGCGGGATCGAAAGAGATCGGTTTCACCATCGTCTCGATGACGCTATCGCTCGCCGCCGTATTCATCCCGGTCTTATTCCTGGGCGGCATTCTAGGCCGCCTGTTCCGCGAATTTTCAGTCACCATCTGCGTCGCGATTCTGATTTCAGGCATTGTGTCGGTGACGCTCACGCCCATGCTGTGTTCGCGCTTCCTGCGTTCGCCCGAGGAACAGAAGCGATCCTGGTTCTATCGCACCACCGAGCGTTTCTTTGACGCTCTGCTGCGCGTGTACGACTATACGTTGCAGATCGTGCTACGGCATCGGGCCCTCACCCTGACGGCGTCGTTATTAGTGCTGGCCGCGACCGTAGCGATGTTCATTCAGATCCCCAAGGGCTTCATCCCCGATCAAGACACCGACCAGGTCTACGCCGTCACGGAAGCGGCGCAAGGCACCTCGTACTACCAGATGGTGGACTATCAGAAGCGCGTCGCCGAAGTGTTTCGCACCAATCCTGACGTACAGGCCTTGATGTCCACCGTGGGCGGCACGTCGGCGTCGACGCTGGGCGGCCCCAACTATGGCGAGCTGGTGGTGCATCTGAAGCCGCGCTCGGAACGGAAGCTGTTGGTCAACGACATTATCGCGGATTTGCGTCCTCAGCTTTCGAATTTCCCCGGAATGCGGGTCTATTTGCAAAATCCTCCGACTATTCGGATCGGCGGACAAGTCACTAAGAGTCTCTACCAGTTCTCCATGCAGTCGCCCGACAAAGAAGAGCTGTACGCGGGCGCCACGAAGCTCGAACACGAGATCGAAAAACTGCCCGAAGTAGAGGACGTGACCAGCGATCTGGCAATCCTGGCGCCGCAGGTTAACGTGACCATCGATCGCGACAAGGCCGCCTCGCTGCAAGTGAACGCCGACGCCATCGAGAACGCGTTTTACGACGCTTACGGCCCGCGCTGGGTGTCCACCATTTATGCCGCGATCAATGAATACAAGGTCCTGCTCGAATTGAAGCCGCAATATCAGGCCGACCCCCACGCGCTCTCGCTGCTCTACTTCAAATCGTCCAATGGCCCTTTGATTCCACTCGACACGCTGGCCAAGCTGCAGCAAAACACCGGGCCGCAGACCATTAATCATTACGGGCAGCTCAACGCTGTCACGGTCTCGTTCAATTTAAAGCCTGGCGCCTCGCTCGGAAATGTCGTCTCGAAGGTGAAGGATTTGGCAGGTCAGACCTTGCCCCCGGGCATCACAACGGACTTCCAAGGCTCGGCCAAAGCATTCCAAAATTCATTAGGCAACCTGTGGGTCTTGCTCATCGTCGCAATCCTGGTGGTATACATCGTGCTCGGCATCCTCTATGAGAGCTACATTCACCCGCTGACCATTCTTTCGGGACTGCCTTCGGCCGGCTTCGGCGCGCTGCTCACTCTGTATCTGTTCCACATGGATCTGAACATCTATGCGTTCGTGGGTCTCATCATGCTGATCGGCATCGTGGAGAAGAACGCGATCATGCAGATCGATTTCGCTCTCGACGCGGAGCGCAATCAGGGCTTCACGCCCACGAAGGCCATCTATGAAGGCTGCCTGATCCGCTTCCGGCCCATCATGATGACCACCATGGCGGCGCTGCTGGGCGCGGTGCCCATCGCACTGGGGTACGGCGCGGGCGGCGAAGCGCGGCAGCCGCTCGGCCTGGTGGTGGTGGGCGGACTGCTCTTTTCGCAGCTGGTCACGCTCTACCTGACGCCGGTGGTTTACACCTATATGGCAGCAGCGCTCGAAAAGATCCAGCGCCACAAGCAGCGCGCCAAACAAGCGCTGCCCGAGCCCACCATCGCCTAATTGGCCACAGATGAACACAGATGAACACAGATGAACACAGATCTGCGTGCATAAGGCACCCACGTTATTCTGTATCTCATGATCCGCACTGTCGCTGTCCAGGGTTATCGATCCTTGCGCGATTTATTGTTGCCCCTGGGACAACTTAGCGTCATCACCGGTGCGAACGGGAGCGGCAAATCAAGCGTCTATCGCTCGCTGCGCTTGCTCGCGGATGCCGCGCTGAATTCGGTCGTTGCTTCCCTTGCCCGCGAAGGTGGCTTGCCGTCGATTTTCTGGGCGGGTCCCGAGACTATCGCGCGCGGTGTTCGCCAGGGAACCTATGCGGTGGAACCCCTTGCGAAGCGCAAGGTCGCCAGTCTCAAGCTCGGCTTTGGCGGGGACACCTACGGTTACAGCATCGATCTGGGATATCCTCCGGGGCCTCCGCCACCGACTATGTTTGAGCTTGATCCCCGTGTGAAGCGCGAGTGCATCTGGCATGGGCCGGTCTACCGTAAAGCTTCCGCCCTTGTGGATCGGAGAAACAACTTCGTCTGGCTCGCGACGACGCGCGATGAAGAGCCGGTGATGCTAACGCAGCACCTCGCTGACACCGACAGTATGCTCGCCACTGTCGCCGACCCGCAGCGGGCTCCGGAGATGCTGGCGGTTCGTGAAGCTGTTCGGGGCTGGCGATTCTATGACCAATTCCGCACCGATTCTGAGTCGCCTGCACGCACTGCACAGATTGGCACTTTTACGCCTGTACTTCACCATGACGGCAGTAATCTCGCGGCTGCTCTGCAAACGATTCTCGAAATTCGGCCAGACGAAGCGCTCATCACCACTCTTGAGGACGCCTTCCCAGGCAGCCGGCTTTCAGTGGAAGCGCATAATGGGCGCTTCGAACTGCTGTTGCAACAACACGGGCTGCTTCGAACTCTTTCCGCGGGCGAGTTATCGGATGGAACTCTGCGCTACCTTTTATGGGCTGCTGCTTTGCTCACTCCGCGCCCACCCGAGTTACTTGTGCTGAACGAGCCGGAAACCAGCCTGCATCCGGACCTTCTTCCGGCGCTTGCAAGGCTGATCCTAGCTGCAGCCCAAAACACGCAGATCATTGTGGTCTCGCACGCACCGCAAGTCATTCAGGAACTGACGACTGCGTCCATTTGCACTCGCCTCCACCTACTAAAGGAATTTGGAGAAACGAAGGTAGAGGGTTCGACGCTATTCAACTCACCGAAATGGAGTTGGCCTGCTCGGTAGTGCAAATCTGTGTGCATCTGATTACTTTGGCACTATAGCCAGCGTGTCTTTTGCCGCCACCTTTTCAAATTGCATCGGGAAGCTTCGCCCCACGTAGTAAGCATCCCACTGGTCCTTATAATGCCGCGACAGGATTTGTCCCGACTGCCCTATATCGATGTTGTTCCATGATCCGTCCCAGTTTCCAAGATCGGCAATGAATCGCATGGATGGCCCTAGTACCAGCGAGGTCTGTTTGATGGTGGTCGAAGAACCGCTCATCTCCACCGGCCCGATGTTGAAGTAGGGCGAAAGCCCAGGCAACCGGTTCCCCACCGGATGTTTGATCGTGAGTAGATTGTAGCGGCCATAGTCCCAGCGCGCCAGGTTGCTGCCTTGGGTGGCTCTGCCTTCCTCGATGGCGGCGTCCAGCGCCAGGAGCAACGCATCGTCTGGATCGCCAAAAAATCCGCGGCCATCCGATTCTAAAATCCGTTGAATCGCCACCGGCGCCATGTAGGGCCGGTAGATATCGGTTGCGCCGGGCCACGCGGCGTGAACCGCCGCTTTCCGCAATTGATCGTAGGCCAGCGTGATCAGCAACGGCTGGGGAGTCTGTTTCTCCATCTGCCCGTTCCACGACCGCAGTAACGCGACGGCTTCGCCCAATTCGCGCTTGGCCGGCTTCTTGCGATCGTATGCCGAGACAATCCGGCGCGCGAGGAAACTCGAAAATGCGGAGTAAACATCCTTCTGCACGCCCAGCATTTCTTCCGCCTTCCACCCGGCCCGCGCGAGCAGCCGTTCCCGAATCTCACGCGAGCGATACGGCGCGCCAAACTCCCCGCTCACGCGGTAAGGATAATTTTCCGGAAATGGATTCTGATTGGCCGTCACAATCCATCCACGCGGCGGATTGTAGAAGGACGGCAATTGATCGAAAGGAATGAAACCATCCCATTCAAAGTCGCCCGTACTGCCATCCAGTGGCACGTCGCCGTCGAAATTCTTACGGATCGGAAGCAGGCCCGCGGCCTGATATCCGATGTTCCCGTCGATGTCGGCATAGACGAAGTTTTGCCCCGGGCCCGGATAGCGCGCCAGCGCCGCCCGGAACTCGTTCCAGTTTCCGGCACGATTCAAGTCGAAAAAAGGGAACTGGAATCCCGGCTGCGCCGCCGTCCATCGCACTGCGAAGTAGCGGCCATGCTCTTCGAAAGCCACCGGGCCGTGCCTGGTCACCCATTGCCGGAACTCCACCGGCCGCGCCCCTTTCACGCGAATCCATTCCGCTTCCGAACGCGCCTGCTCCACCTGGCCGCGAAAAGTGTATCGGCCGGTCTGCGCATCGATCTTCTCGATGTAGAGATCTTCAACGTCAAACCCAAGATTGGTGACACCCCAGGCAATCCGCCGGTTGTGGCCGATAATCACGCCGGGAACGCCGGGCAGCGACACGCCGGCCACGTCCAAACCGGGCGCTTTCAGGTGCACCTGATACCACGCCGCGGGAATCGACCAATCCAGATGCGGATCGTTTGCCAGAATAGGCTTGCCGCTCGCCGTGAGCTGGCCCGAGAGCACCCAGGCATTGGAGCCCGGTTGAAATTCCGTCCCGGCGCGCGCGGGAAAAAGCAGAGTCACCTTCGCCGGATCGCCGCCTTCCAGCATCGTCATCTTGCGCAGTTCCTCGCGCCAGGTGGTGGTCAGGCTGCGATACATTTCCAGGCCGCATAGCAGGCTGTCCAGGATGCTCCAGGGGCGCGGATCGTAGCCGAGCAGCGTGAACTCGAGCGGCAGCGCGCTGCGATGCGTCTCGATGAAGTAATTCACTCCGCGGGCGTACGCCGCAAACACCGCGCGATCGGCAGGCGGCAGCGTACGCGCATGTTCTTCAACGATGCGCCGCATCCGCAGGCGGCGGGCTTCGCGGTCCAATTCGAGAGTGGTCGGCCCGAACACTTCAGACAATTCCCCGGCGGCTAATCGGCGCAGCACATCCATTTGCCACAAGCGATCCTGCGCGGTCGCGTAGCCTTGTAGGAAAATCGCGTCCTCCCATGCTCCAGCGGCGATGTGCGGCACGCCCAGGGAATCGCGGCCAATCGTGGCGTGCATGGCAACTGGCGCGAAGATCTGGCCGGAAGTGGTTGGCAGGGGGCGATAAGCAGTCCAGTATATGGCGCCGAGAACGAACAGGAGCAAAACCGCTATGCTCAAGTTGATGAACTTCAGGGCTCTTCCAAAGTCCATTGGGATGAGGCGCATTGGGACGATTGTAACGCTACGCCGTTTCAGCTCCGTGTATTAGCGCGCGCATGGCCTATCGTTTCGTCATCCTGGCCGCCGTATTGTTGCTGAACGCCTTTTTTGCTACGGCGGAAGTGGCGCTGATTTCGGTTCGGAAGAGCCGCCTGCGTACGCTGGCCGAGGAGGGACAGGCCGGGGCGCAGGCCGCGCTAAGTCTGCTGGCGAATCCTTCCCGGCTGCTTTCGCTCACCCAGGCCGGCGTCACGCTGGCCAGTCTCGGCTTGGGCTGGGCCGGAGAAAATACGGTCTACGAACTGCTCCAATCGCTGGTGCATCCGTTCCTGATTCCCCGCTGGGCGCCGCTTTGGCACGCCGTCAGTTTCGGAATTGCGTTCTTGCTCATCAGCTATGCGCACATCGTTTTCGGCGAAGTGGTTCCGAAGAATCTTGCGCTGGAAAAGGCCGACCGGCTGGCGATATTAGTGGCGCCCGTGCTGGTGGTTATCCAGCGGGTGCTCGCGCCTTTCACCTATTTCGCGGAAGCATCGGCCGCGGCCGTCTCGCGCTGGCTCGGATTGCGAGCCGGTCATGGAGGCGGAGGGCACTCGGCCGAAGAGCTGAAGTTTATCGTCAGCTCCAGCCGTCGCGAAGGGCATCTGCACCGGTTTGAAGAAGACGCGATTCAGGCGCTGCTCGAGCTTTCCGATTATTACGCCCGGGAAATCATGGTGCCGCGCAACGCCATCGTTTCAATCTCCGTGGACGCCAGTCTGGATCAAGTGCTGCGCCGCATGCGCGAGCACGAGTATTCGCGCCTTCCGGTGTATGATGTCAGCCCCGAGCACATCATCGGCTATGTCCACTACAAAGACATGATGCGGATCTGGGAGGAGCGCCGGCTGGCGAATTCCAAGCGGCGTCCCCTGCCTCCCTTTCACCTCTCACGCGTGCTGCGTAAGCCGCTGGTGGTGCCCGAAACCAAGCAATTGAACGAACTCATTGACGAATTTCGTGAAACCCATATCCACATGGCGATCGTGGTGGATGAGTTCGGCACCATCGCCGGCCTGGTGACGCTGGAGGATGCGCTGGAGCAAATCTTCGGCGAGATCGGCGATGAGCACGACATCAAGAGGCCGCGGCCGGCTACCGAAGCTGCCAGTCTGGATGTGGATGGCGCCATCACCATCCGCGATCTGGACACGCAGTACGGCTTGGAGCTGCCCGGCGACGCTGGTTTTGAAACGCTGGCCGGCTTTCTGCTTTTCCAATTAGGTTACATCCCCAAGCCCGGCGATTCGGTGGAATACGCGCGGCGCAGATTCACCATCCTGGCCATGGATCGCAATCGCATCTCACGCGTGAGAATCGAACGGCTGCCGGAACCATCAGCGGAAAGCCTGGATTTGAAGGCGGGACAGCCTCAAACCCGGACCTGAAGCGCAAGTTCAGACAGTCCGGAATCCCTCCGCTGGGGCCAATGTGGCACAGTGCCCCTGCGGGGCAAACAATGTTCGTGAAAACAGAAAGGCGTTCTGCCGTTGTAGTATTTCGGATTATCGAGTCTGAAAACACTACAAGGAGAACGCCGTGCAACAGTTTATCGAAAAATATGGCGATCGGATCGCGGGAGTGCTGTCCGGGTTCGATCGACTGGTACTACGAGGTTCACCGCGCCGGTTGGATATAAGTTACTGGGACCCCACCCGGCACGTGATGGTGTCCAAGGGGATGGAAGAATTCCTTTGGCAAAATGGAGTTCTGTTCAAACATTACGGCGACTACCTGAAGAAGACCAGTGAGCGGGTGAAGGAGGCTTCTACGAGGGCCGTTCGCCAAGCTGGACTCCCGGTGATTTATGTGCGAGAGGCCGGGGTGGACAAGGACGAGTATGCGCGGCGGGTGGCTGCTGAGCGGGGAATCCGTAGCGGGCCAGTATGTGTGCTGAGCGTGCTGGAGCCGTGTCCGACGTTCGAATATGTGCAGTCGAAGATCGTACGGCGGAAGCGGCCCTGCCATGTGCTCTATCACTATGGATGGGACCAGAGGCTGGGGTGGATGTACGCGCGGATTCAGACCTGGTTCCCATTCCACATCCAGATCGGCATCAATGGTCGGGAATGGCTGGCGCAGCAGATGCGGCAAGCGGGGCTAGCGTTCCAACAGGAGAAAAACTGCTTTACGCGGATCGCCGATTTTCCACGCGCGCAGGAGATGCTGAACCAGCAACTGCGAACCGATTGGGTGGATCTGCTCACCGGCTTCGCTAAGCGGCTGAACCCCATCCACGAAGAGATTTTCGCGAAGTATCCAACGCCGTATTACTGGACCTGTTACCAAAGCGAATGGGCCACCGACATCGTATTCCCTAGCGGGGCAGAGCTGAAACGATTGATGCCGGCCTTCATTGCCCATGGAATGCTGAGCTTCCACAGCCGCGATGTTCTCCGATTCTTCGGGAAACGACTGACGAAATCCGGCCAGATCCCCCGGAACTTTCATGGCGAACTCCAGACCAGTTGCAAGGAGTACGAAGAAGGCGAGCGCATCAAGTTCTGGATGGACGGCAACTCGACCAAGGCCTATAGCAAGGTAATCCTGGCCGACGCGGCGGTGTTGAGGGCGGCGGAAACGACCATCAACAACGTCGACGTGTTTCGCACCTATCGACCCGCCGAGGGCGGCCCGGAGGAGAATCTGCAATGGCGGAAAATGCGCAAAGGGATTGCCGATCTGCACCGCAGAGCCGAGGTCTCCCAGCAGACCAACAACCGGCTCATCGACGCTTTGGCCAGCGTCGACGACAGCCGCAGATTGGAGGAACTGATCGCCGACATCCAAAAGCCGGTGAACTGGCAAGGGCGCCGCGTACGGGCCTTGCGCCCCTTGGGGGATGACCGGCCATTGCTGGAGGCGATCAATGACGGCGATTTCGTGCTGAATGGATTCCGCAACCGCGACCTACAGACCCTCTTTTACGACACCCCCGCTCATTCCGCCGCCGAAAAACTTCGCCGTTCGGCCGCCATCAGCCGACGGCTCCGGATGCTGCGCGCGCACGGCTTAATCCGGAAAGTGCCGCATACCCATCGCTACCAAGTCAGTCCCGATGCGCGTACCCTTCTGGTAGCCATCCAAACGGCGGCGAGAACAACGCTCAACCAAGTCAACCAGTTGAGGACTGCGGCTTGAAAAATCGACGCAGCACGCGAAGATTCTTATCGTTAGCAATGCACGCACTCCTGCGTGCCGTGTTCGCACTCAAGCGAACACATCTTCTTGAAACGTTCACACGAGTGTGAACGCTGCACGCAGGAGTGCGTGCGCCACATTGGCGTCAGCGGTGCGGCGACACTCGCCACGGCAAGCGTCTCCGATGTGCGCCAGTGGAGGAAGTGATAGCGGCGGGCGTGGAAGAACCCGGGCTGAAAGCGACCACAAAAGCGGCCCAGTCACCGGTAATGGTCGGCCGCCCCGGGCCGCCGATGAGAGACAGAATGTTCGAGCTCGAGTAGCCCGCCAGATACATATTGCCGCTGCTGTCGACATCCACTCCGTAGGCCACTTGCGTGCCGTCACTCCCCAGATACGTAAAGTAGTCTATTCCCGCCGCCCCGGCTTTTGTAGGATCCAGTTTCAGGCCGAAGGCATCCACGCTACCGTCGTAATCGTGCTGCAGCGCGTCGCTGGTGGATGGGAGCCCGGCCGATTCTGTGTAGCCGCTCAGGTACAAAATGCCGCTGCTATCTTCCTTCAAATCCATCGCCGCGTCCGGATCGGGACCGCCGAAGTAAGTGGAATAGACCAACTGTCTTTTGGCAGTATCCAGAACGGAGATAAAGGCGTCGGTGTCGCCCCCGTACTTGGTCTGGAAGGCTGTGCTCGTCACCGGAAAATTCGACGACAGCGTATACCCGCTCAGGAGGATCCGGCCGGAAGGATCTAGCACCATGCTGGTTGCTTCATCAATGCCGCTGCCGCCCAGGAAACTCGCGTATAGCAAAGCCTGCGCGCCCAACCCGGGATTGATGTGCGCAACGTAGGCATCACCGTCGCCGCCATAGAGCCCTTGATAGGCATTCCCCTGGATCCAGATATCGGCCGAATAGGTGGCGCCCGCCAACCAAACCGTTCCATCCGGCGCCAGCGCGATGCCATAGGCCTCGTCCCAGCGCGTGCCGCCAATATAGATGGAATAATTTTTCGTGGCGCTGCCCGATTTTGACGGATCGAAGGCCGCCACGAACATGTTCTGAGCGCCAATCAGCGAGCCTTGGAATCCACCTGTATTCGGAAAATCGGTGGACTGCGTATTGCCCGCAATCCAGATTATGTTGCTCGAACTCACGGCAATCGCCGTGCCTTTGTCCGTCTCGCTTCCTCCGAAGAATGTTGAATATTCGATGAGCTGGGTGGGACTCAGCCAAATCACGAAGGCGTCCTGCAAACCACCGCTTCCACCGAGCAGGGTCTGCGCGGCGTTCGACACGGGAAAGTTTCCCGATGCCGTGGAACCGGTGATATAAACATCGCCATTCGGGCCGACGGTTAACGCGCCGAACGTTTCGTCAAACGTTCCGCCAATGTACGTTACATAGATGACTTGGGAACCAGCGGACAGCGTTGGGTTGACTACAGCCAGAAACAGGTCCAGCCCTCCGCCTTCTTTGGTTTGCAAAGAACTTCCGACCAGCGGCAAGTCCGTCGACTCGGTAGTGCCTGCGATGTAGACCAGCCCTTTCGAATCATGACCGATGCCGTACGCGATGTTTGCAGACGATCCAGCAAAGTACTGCGCCACGATCAGCACCGGATCGATCACCAGCGCGCGCGAGCGATCGTAAGCGCCTAATTGAAATCCGTAGGATCCGTCGGCGTTACGGCGATAGCTGCTGCGGACTGAACGCCGCGACCCATCGGCGGCGATCTGATAAGCCACCGGACGTTTCTGGATCAGCTCCGCGACCAGGTCGCCATTGCGATTGACTCGCGCCGCGTCCAACCGCAATCGGATGAACCGCGGGTCGGCGCCAGGTTTCACCGTGAGATCGTATTCCAGCTCCCTTCCGTTACCGTAGTAAGCCAGATCAATACCGCGATACAGCTCATCCACCTGCACCCTTCCATAGTTAGGAACCTCCCGGCGCCATTTAGAAGGATCGTTCCCGAAATACAGATTTGTGGTCGAATGCAATAGCTGCGCGCCTTGGATTTCAGCGGCCGGGTTGGCGCGGTCAAAACTCAGCCGAACGTCTTTCTTTCCGCTGCGCAAAATCGCTTGATGCGGGCTGAACTCAAAATGAAAGCGGGAGCCCCGTGCGACAAAACCCTCGGGAGCAGGCTCAAAACGGAGCGGCGCGGTGGCCAGAATCTGCGCCGGATTGGACTCAGCGGCCGCAAGAGCAGCGCAAGCCGCCAGACATAGGACGGGAACGTAGATTTTTAATTGCATGTGGAGACGAATGACGCTAACGACGTATACACCGCTGAACGGGTTTCCCGCCTGGCGCGGTTACAAAAGTTGACAATGTTTGTGAACACTGACAATGAGTTTATCGTAACGGAGCCGTCTCGCATAGCGTCTGGCGAACTAAGAATGAATCCCACGAGACTCGTACAGATCGGCATCGTAGGCTCGGCCTGTGCCGTAATGCTTTTTGCCGCTGATTTCTGGAAGACCAAGGACTCTACGCTGTGGACTGAGGATGAAGTCAGCAAAATGCTGAGCGACTCGCCCTGGGCGAAGGCGAAGACCGTTCAGCCGCAACAATCTCAGGCCAGACGGTCAGGCGGTATGGGACGCCGGGGCGGGTTCGGATTTCCCGGCGGCGGCGGGTACCCGGGCGGTGGAGGCGGTTATCCGGGCGGCGGTTATCCACAGGGCGGCGGTTATCCACAGGGCGGCGGTTATCCACAGGGCGGGGGCTACCCCAGCAGCACCGGAAATAACGGTGACCCGGCGCAGAACGAGCCGATGAGTCTCACGATCCGTTGGGCCAGCGCCGCGCCCATCCAAAGCGCACTCATGCGCCAGGGCGCCTCAGCTTCGGACGAATTGAAAGCCCTGGCCGCCTCGACGGAAAAGTATTACGTCATTTCCGTCCTTGGCCTGCGCATGGCTCGCCCGCGCAGAAGCAGCACCGTCGACGCTGACGACCCCAACGACAACGGGAATAACAACGACGATAGCCAGCGTGGCAGGAATCTGGGGAACGACGCGCTGCGTTCACAACTTCTCGACGCTGCCCAACTCGCGCCCAAGGGCAAGAGCTCCATCTACGCGCAGGACGTGCAGATCGTGGGACCCGGCGGAATCGACGGCGTGCGCTTCCTGTTCCCGCGCACCAATCCCATCAGCGGCGGCGACAAAGAAGTCGAATTCATTCTGGACGTCCGGCGCATGAAAGTGGAAGAAAAGTTCAAATTGAGCGACATGCAATACGAGGGCAAGCTAGCGCTGTAGCACTCCCCATTCTGGATTCTGAATTCTGAATCCTGAATTCTCGCTTCTGAATTCTTCAGCCTGTGGCACAATCGAGTCATATGCCGCTTGCGCGTCCCTGCTGCATTCTTTTATTATTCTCCGCGAGCCTCGCAGCTCAGAAGCAGCCCTTCGATGTTCAATCGCTGCTGAAGATCGCTCGCATTGAAGAACCGCAGCTTTCGCCCGACGGCAAATTCGTCGCATTCACCGTTCAGACCGTCGATCTGGCGCAAAACACCAAGCCGAAGCAGATTTATACCGTCCCGGTCAGCGGCGGCGGATCGCCACTACAGATCACCATGCAGGGTACGGACAACGAGCGGCCCGAGTGGTCGCCCGACTCCAAGCAGATTGCGTTTATCTCCGATCGCGGCGGTTCGGCCCAAGTCTGGATTATGAACGCGGACGGATCGAACGCGCGCCAGATCACCAATTTGTCGACCGAAGCGGGCGGCGTTCTGTTCTCGCCGGACGGTAAGAAGCTGGTGTTCACCAGCGAAGTTTTCGCCGATTGTCCCGACGACGCTTGCAACCGGAGTCGCCTGGATGCGGAGAAGAACAACAAGGTGAAGGCCCGCAGCTACACGACGCTGCTCTACCGTCATTGGACCGAATGGCAAACCAAGCGGCGCTCGCATTTGCTGGTGGTGGATGTGGCCGGTGGTCCCATCAAGGATTTGACGCCCGGCGATCGCGACGTGCCGCCTTTTTCGCTGGGCGGCCCGGACGATTACGCCATTTCGGCGGATTCCAAAGAAGTCTGTTATTCCATGAATGCCGACCCTACGCCGGCTACCAGCACCAACTCCGATCTTTTCGTGGTCCCGATTATAGGCGGTGAATCCATCAAGATCACCAGTAATCCCGGCGCCGACGCCAGCCCGCAGTATTCTCCCGATGGCAAGTGGCTGGCCTATCGCAGCCAGGCCCGCGCCGGTTATGAGTCCGATCGCTGGCGTCTGATAGTGCTGGATCGGGCTTCCGGCCGCGTGAATGTTCTTACCGACTCGTTGGATCGCTGGGTGGAAAGTTTCACCTGGTCGCCCGATTCCAACGCCTTGTTTTTCACCGTGGAGGATCGTGGCCGGCAGACCATCGAGATGATTCCGGCCACCGGCGGCGCTACGCGCGTGGTGGTTAGCGGCGCCAGCACCTTTGACGACATGCAGCTGACCGCCGATGCCAAAACCATGATCTACTCGGGGCAAAGCGGATCGGCGCCTACCGAGCTCTATCGCGCCAGTTCGGGCGGCGGGACGCCGGTCGCACTCACGCACTTGAATGACGCGCTTCTTGCGCAAAGCGCCCTCACTCCGCTGGAGGATTTTTGGGTGGACGGCGCCGACAAGACCCGCGTCCAGAGTTTCGTGGTGAAGCCGCCGAACTTTCAGCCCAATCAAAAATATCCGGTTCTGTTTTTAATTCATGGCGGCCCGGAAGGCGCCTGGGGCGAGAGTTGGACCTATCGCTGGAACGCGCAGGTGTTTGCGTCGGCCGGTTATCTGGTGGTCATGCCCAATCCGCGCGGCTCCTCGGGCTACGGCCAAAAGTTCACCGAAGAGATCAAGGACGACTGGGGCGGCAAGCCGTTTGACGACATTATGGCGGTGGTGGATCACGTGGCCACGCTGCCTTATGCCGACGTAGATCGCATGGTGGCGGCAGGCGGTTCCTATGGCGGCTACATGATCGATTGGATGCTGGGCCATACGCAGCGCTTCAAGGCGCTGGTGTCGCACGCCGGCGTGTACGATCTGCGCAGCGAGTTCGGGGCCACCGAGGAGCTGTGGTTTCCGCTATGGGAATTCAACGGCACGCCCTGGGACAATCCGGAATCATATGCCAAATGGTCGCCGAGTTACTTCGTGAAGGACTTCCACACACCCACTCTGGTAATCGACGGCGAACAGGATTTCCGCGTGCCTTATACTCAGGGTCTGCAGCTTTACACCGCTCTGCAACTGCAGAAGGTGCCGTCCAAGCTGTTGCTGTTCCCCGACGAAGGGCATTGGATTTTGAAGCCCCAAAATTCGGTGCTGTGGTACAACTCGTTTCTGGAATGGGTGGGCGAGTGGACGAAATCCGTCCCGGCCCCCACAGCCGCGGTTCCCGCCACCACCGCGCCCGCGACGCATAACCCGTGATGCCTCGATCGGTGGCTAGTGGTTGGTGATTGGTGGCTGGTTTCCGACAACGGAGCTAATCACCAGTCACTAGCCACCAGTCACTAACCACCAGCCGCCAGTCACCAGCCTGCTACCCTAACTCCGATGGCCCGCCCGCGGCTCACCGACGTCACCCGCCTCTTCTCCCGCGTCGGCGTTACTGTTTTCGGTGGCGGCGACCCCACCATCGCTATCCTGCAGCGCGAGTTCTACCGGCGCGAGTGGCTAAGTTCCGAGAAATTCGCCATCGCCTTTGGACTGGCCCGGCTCACGCCCGGCACCAACGTGCTCGCTTTCTGCGCGGCCACCGGCTGGTACATTCTCGGACTCAGGGGCGCGCTGGCCGCGGTACTCGCCATCACCATTCCCGCCTCGGTTCTGGTGGTCTGGCTGACCCGCGCTTACGATCTCACCACTCGTTATCCGCTCGCGCAATCCATTGCAAACGCCTTGCTCGCCGCCGCCGTCGGCACCATGATCGGCGCGGCCCTGCTGCTGGTTCGTACGCAATCGAAGCCTGGCCGATGGATCAGACCGGTCACCATCTCGACCGCCGCCTTCCTTCTGGCCTTCGTTGCCAGGCTCACGCCGCTTCAAGTGATCGGCGCGGCCGCCATCGTAGGTTTTTTCTGGAAGGACGCATGAACGTCGTCGTTCTGTATCTGCTCCTGGTGAAAGCCACCTTGACATCCTTTAGCGGCCTGGCGTCGCTGCCCATGGTTCGTAACGATTTCGTGGTGCGCCGAGGCGTACTCACCGATCGCCAGCTCAACGCCGCTGTGGCCGCCGGCCGCATCGGTCCCGGACCTCTGGGCATCTATGTCGTCAGCCTCGGTTACCTCGTTGATGGAGTGCCGGGAGCCTGCGCCGGCTGGCTCGCGATGATCACTCCGGCATTCCTGATCATCCCCATGCTGCGCTTCCTGGGAATCCGCGCCGAACATCCGCGCGCCCGTGCGGTGGCTCGCGCGGTGCTCTTCGCCGGAGCCGGCCTGATGGCTTCCGCCGCGGTCCCATTGGCTCGGGATGCCGTCACCAGCCCACTGTCGCTCTCCATATTCGCCCTAAGCTTTATACTCATCGCCAGCGCGCGCGTCGATTCGCTTTGGGTGATGCTCGGCGCCGCGCTGATGGGACTAATCGCGTTCCAGTTCTGATATACTCAGCCATTACTGCTCATTTTATATGGGGGATTTTCGTTTAGGCGATATCATTGACGATCACTGTATCAAGTGTCGTCGCGTAACCAACCACGCCATCGTTTCTCTAGTCAATACCGAGCCTGCCAAAGTCCGCTGCCGTACCTGTTACCACGATCATGATTATCGTCATGAACAGGCGCCGCCGTCGAAGAAAGACTTAAAGAAAGCCGAGTTGTTCAAAGAAGTTCTTGCCGCCGCCGTACCGGGGGCCGCGATGGAAGTAGACGGTGACGCCGAAGCAGCGGTTCCTCCCGCCGATCCCTCCCCGCCCGCTAAGGCCGCCAAGAAAGTTGTCACGCGCGGCAAAAAGGCGTGAGCGGCTCCTCCCCGGCCTGGGACCCGGCTCGTTATCAGGATCAGCATGCGTTCGTCTGGCGCTACGGCGCGAATCTTCTGGAGCTTCTGGACCCTCAGCCCGGCGAACGAATTCTCGATATTGGATGCGGCACCGGTCAGCTAACGGAGGAAATCGCGCGCCGCGGCGCTCGGGTCACCGGACTCGATAATTCGGCGGAAATGCTGGCCGATGCTCGCAAAAACTTTCCTGAGCTCACGTTTGTTTTGACGGACGCCTCGCGCTTCGATTTCGCCGAGCCGTTCGACGCGGTGTTTTCCAATGCCGCCTTGCATTGGGTAAAGGACGCCGAAGGATCCGTGGCCTCCATCGCAGCAGCCCTGCGCCCCGGCGGCCGCTTCGTCGCCGAGTTCGGCGGGCACGGCAACATCGCGTCCGTTCAAGCAGCTCTCAGAACTGTACTCGGTCCTGGCGCCGATGACCAGTGTCCTTGGTATTTCCCCAGCATCGGCGACTACGCGCCTCTACTCGAACGCCACGGCCTGGAGGTGCGCAACGCCAGCCTGTTCGACCGGCCGACGCCGCTCGAGGGCGAGAGTGGCTTAGACCACTGGCTCCGGATGTTCGCTCAGACCTACCTGCGCCCGCTCTCGCCGGACCACGCCAACGATATCGTTCGTCAGTTAGTGGAGAAGCTTCGCCCCGACCTATACAGGAACGGCATTTGGACCGTGGATTATCGCCGTATTCGCGTAGTGGCCATCCGGACAACTTAAGACTTTTCAGCCGAGCACCCCGTAAATCGTTGAATCCACTTAACGAGGCCCTCCAGTAGTACCTTCTAATGAGAGTTACTAACCTCATAGTACTTGAGTACTGAGAGTATTAGGGTGATAATACAAGATACTTGTTACTTACGTCACAATGAGGTGCTGGACTTGTGATAGGACCACCGCCGATCGTGGGGGGATCTGCCGCATTTGCAGGCGCGCAGCACGAACTCAAATCAATTCCTCAACTCCCCGCCGGCGGCTGAGCTTTTGGAAGCTCGCGGGCGCCTTAGTCGGGGTGCTGAGCCTAGCCGCGGGTTCACTCGCGGTTGTCTCGCCGCCAACTCTGCCGTGGAGTCATCGGGCCAACTTAGCGAACCGCCTCACCGCTCCCCCGTCTTATGTAACAACCATGGTAGTGGAGCAGGTGAAACGCAAAGTTTACCCGTATTCTATCGTGCCGGGGGGCGCGGAGAGTCTATTCGCAGCTAAACGGGCCATGACCGACCCTGCAGTCAAAGCTCACTATGCCAGCGTCGGCGTCGACCTGGCTCAATTGAAGGAAGTAAAGCTGACGGCGAATCTATCGGGTTATGTTTCGTACCGCTGGGGAGACAAGATCTATTGGACTGCCAAGAAAATCACGCTTCGCGCCGGGGAAAAGGTATTCACGGACGGCACGCATGTGGTGCGCGCGCGCTGCCTGAACTGCTATTCCATGCTTCCGATGCAGCCCACCCGGCCGCACGAGCCAACCGAACTGGCGCTGGATGCGCCGGTTGAAATGCCGGTGACCGTCTACAAGTTTCCATTGCTTCCGCTGCTCGCGCCCGCGCTGCCGATTCCACCGGGCGAACTAACCCCGTCCGTTCCGGTTCTTCCGACGGGGGCGCCTATCACGGGCAAGGTCCCAGGCGGCGGCATATGGTTCCCGCTGATCCCGATTATCCCCCCCATCCACCACCATCCGGGGAACGGACCAACGTCTCCGGGGACCCCTGCCACACCTCCCGGTGGGACGCCAACCCCGCCAGTGCCGCCGGTCACTCCGCCGGTAGTTCCACCGGTCGCGGTGGTCCCGGAGCCGCGCTACGGTTGGGCATTCTTAGCAGCATTGTTCGCCCTGGGCCTGACTATCCGCAAAAGACGCTACACCATACGCGCACGCAAGTCCAACTGAGGTTTTCACCCGAGCGACGGGGCGTGTGAAGAACCGTAATATCGGAGTAGCGTGGCGCTGCCTGTACTCTTTTTCATTGCGGCGATGGCCGTCCGCACGGACCAGACTCCGTTGCGCTCCGGCTGCGATCCCGAAGGCAGCATCGTCGCCACGCTGCCGTTGGGCACCCCGGTAGAGGTTCGCTTTCGCCTGTCGGACGGCTCGGATTGCTTCAAAGTAGCCGCAACCATCCAAGGCCAGGAGGTTGTGGGCTACGTTCCCGCTTCGGCGCTCACCGGTTTGGAGCGCTATGAACAGGAACGATCCTCGGCCGCCTCGGTGGATGTGCTGCGCGCGCTCAATCCCGTGGTCGCCGAGACGAAAAAGGCCGTTGCGCGGACCGGCGATCCGGCGCTCGACCGCGCCAGTCAACTGCTCGATTCCAATCAGCCCGCGCAGGCGCTGGAGCAAGCGCAGATGGCCCTACGCAGGCACCCGGCCGATCCCAACGTACTGGTGCTGGCCGGCCTGGCTGCTTATCGCGCCGACCAACTCCGCGCCGCGCTCGATTATTGGAAGCAGGCGCTCGACCTCGCTCCCGATGAAACGCTGGAGGCCATCTACGAACGCGTAAAGCGCGAGGCCGATTCCGACCACAGCGGCGACAAACTGTTCGGCGTCCACATCGCACTGCGCTACGAAGGCCAAGCGCTCCCCGCCGATACCGCGCGGGCCATCCTGGCGACCCTGGATGAGGACTACTCACGCATCGCCGCCCAATTGGGATGCACTGCCGACGAACGCATCGTCGCCATCGTGCAAAGCCGCGAGGCTTATCTGCGCAGCACCGGCGCCGCGGAGTGGAGCGGCGGTCAGTATGACGGACGAATCCATATCGCTTGGACGGACGGCGCTCAGATTGGCCCCGCGATGCAGCGTGCATTGGCTCACGAGCTGGTCCACGCCTGCCTGACCAGCATTCCGTCCGGTCCCACGCCTTGGCCAGCCTGGCTGCAGGAGGGGCTGGCGCAAAAACTCTCGGGCGATACGTTGGCCGCCGCGGTCCGCGAACAACTGCGCCAGTTGGCCGCAACGCACGCCCTTCCTAAGCTCGAGAACTTGCGGCAGAACTGGTCCCGCATGAGCACCCAGAATGCGCTTGAGGCTTATAGCGTAGCCCTGGCCGCCGCCGACGCTCTGTACGACAACTACGCCAGCTACGGAATTCGCAATATCCTAAGCAACCCCGCCACCCTACCCCGCATTACCGCGGACCTGGACGGCAAGCTAGGGCTGTAGCCCTTCCTCATTCTGAATTCTGAATTCTGTATTCTGAATTCTCTTCTTGTTGCCCCTGCTATTCTTGTATTTCATGCCTTTCGCCTCCATACCCGAAGCGATCGAGGATTTTCGGGCCGGCCGAATGCTGGTCATCGTCGACGATGAAGATCGCGAGAACGAAGGCGACATCACCATCGCCGCCGAAAAAGTCACGCCCGAAATCATCAATTTCATGGCGCGGCACGCGCGCGGCCTGATCTGCCTTTCGCTCAGCCCCGATATCTGCGACGCGCTGCAGCTCCCGCCCATGTCGTCGCGCAACAACTCGCGTTTTGGCACCGCGTTTTGCGAATCCATTGAAGCCGCCGAGGGCGTCACCACCGGCATCTCCGCCGCCGACCGCGCGCACACCATCCGGGTCGCGATCGACCCCGCCAGCAAGCCCGGCGATCTGGTTCGTCCCGGCCATGTCTTTCCCCTGCGGGCTCGTGAAGGCGGCGTGCTGGTTCGAGCCGGGCAAACTGAAGCGGCCGTCGATCTGGCGCGGCTCGCCGGTCTGCGCCAGGGCGGCGTGATCTGCGAAATCATGAACGACGACGGGTCCATGGCGCGCGTGCCGCAACTGGCCGAGTTCGCCCGGCGCCACGACGTCCGCATGATCTCGGTGGCCGATCTGATCCGCTATCGCCTGCAGACCGAGCGCTTCATTCACCGCCAATCGGAAGGCTGCCTGCATACCGAATTCGGCGATTTCAAGACCGTCGTCTACGCCAGCACCATCGTTCCGGAGCGGCATCTGGCGCTGGTGCACGGCGAGATTTCAGGCCAACCCGACGTCCTGGTTCGCATGCACTCCCACTGCATCTACGGAGACGTTTTCGGATCCACGGATTGCGAATGCCATTCGCTGATTCGCCGCTCGCTTGAGCGCATCACCGAGGAAGGCGCGGGCGTGCTGGTCTATCTGCATCAGACTGGCCCTGGCTTTCGCAACCACGCCGACGGCCAGCAGCAATCGCAGCATGAAAGCGGACTGGGCGCGCAAATTCTTTCCGATCTCGGTCTGCACACCATTCGCCTGCTCACCAACCATCCCCGCAAAATCGTGGGCCTGGACGCCTACGGGATCCAGATCACCGAACAAGTCCCAGTATAGCCACAGATGAACACGGATAAACACAGATTCAGGGGATCGCGATAGTTTTTGTCTGAATCCGTGTTCATCCGCGTTTATCTGTGGCCAGTGTAGGTCCCCGGAACTTCCCACATGCTACGCTCGTAGTGTCAGCAGAGAGGTTTTCATGACAAAGTTTTATCGCCTGGCTGTACTCCTAGCCGTTCCTCTGGGCGCCTTCGCCGCCGATCCGGCCCTCCTGCAAATGGTCATGCCTGACTCGCAGGTAGTGGCTGGACTCCAAGTGAATCAGGCCAAGGGTTCACTCTTCGGCCAGTACGTGCTCTCGCATTTGTCGGTGAATGACACCAAGCTCGAACAATTCACGGCCCAGACCGGCTTCGACCCGCGCCACGACGTAAGCGAGATCGTGATTGCCTCCAATTGGAAACCCAATACCCCCGACAACCGCTGGCTGGTGCTCGCGCATGGCACTTTCAACGTGGCAAAGATCACCGCCGCGGCGCAGGCCAACGGCAGCGTTCCATCCGTCTATCAAGGCGTCAATCTTGCGACGCACGCCGCCTCTTCGAGCTCGCAGGTAGCCACGGCGATCGCGTTTCTGAATCCCACCACGGCCCTGGCGGGCGACGTCACATCCGTGAAGGCCGCTATCGATCGCCAGCAGAGCAACGCACCATCCGACAGCAATGTTTTCACTAAGGCCCAGCAAGTGAGCTCGACCAACGATTTCTGGTTCGTTACGCTGGTGCCGCTCTCCAATTTTTCAGGCTCCATCCCCGATCCCAATCTGAGTGGAGCGATGCAAGGCAACCTGTTCGCCGCCATCAATCAGGCCAGCGGCGGCGTCCGTTTTGGCGATACGGTCACCATCTCGGCCGAGGCCGTGACGCGCTCGGAGAAAGACGCGCAGGCGCTGGTGGATGTGGTGAAATTTTTCGCCGGGCTGGTGCAATTGAACCGGCAGAACAATCCGGCCGCCGGGCAAGTGGCCACGCTGCTCGATACGCTCGAAACCAGCACCGCCGGCAATACCACCACCATCTCACTCGCCATTCCTGAGCAGCAGCTCGAACAATTGCTGAATAGCGCGCACCCCAAGCCCGCCAAAGCCGCGCTGCGCGTCAATTAGACGCCGGGCTGGCGCGGATAAAGCGGAAGATTTCGAACACCGGCCTCCCGTTCCGATCGGGCACCGTCTCGATCATCCGCTTTTCAAATCCAGCGGCTCGCGCTATTTCTACGATCCTTTGATTGGTGCCGGGCAACTGCTGGAACTCCGGCGTATGGCCAATCCAGACGTCTTTCTCCAAGCGCGCGATGCACCAATTGCGATCGTCTTCGCCGATTCCGGGCGCGAAGAACGACTGATTGACGAGAAAAAGAGGGAGCCGGTTGCGGTGCAGGACGATCAGCGGATTCAAAATTCCCCAGTCGTCCACCACCAGATGCTGAGCTTGGATGCGGCCGGCTTCGTCGGAGAGCTGGAAGATGGCATCGCTCCAGCTCTTCGTAGGTCCATAGGCCCACAGTTGGTAGAAGTACTCGTTGGTTAGCAGCAAGTTTTCAACAGCCAGGAACAGGACTGTCGAAGCCAGCAGAATCGCGCCGGCGTTTCTCCATTCCAGCGGCCGCCAGGCTGCCGCCTCCACCAACGCCACCGCCAGGAACCACTGCGGCAGCGGCCACAGCAGTGTGACGTGATGGGCTCCCAATCCGGCGTTCTTCGTGATCGCCATTTGGATCCAGCCAACTGCGAATGCGATCAGGCAAAACAGCAGGACTCTGCGCGCCTGGGTCCGCCACAGCAGCGGCATAAGCGCGAGCGCCACCCAAAAAGCAGGCTCCAGTGCATTGTGATAGTGGTAGCGCGAGCCAGCCAGCGAGTGAACTGTGTCCGAAATATCTTCGAGCGTAGTATCGGGCGCACGTTCCAGGCCCGGCGCCCAGGGCGCGTGAACCATGTACTCCCACAGAATCTCGCCATCCCAGGTGATCCGCAGTGCGTGCAATCGGGAGGGAAACTGGGACAGCGCGAACGACGAGTTGGAGCGAAAGGTTTCGAAGTTGGAAGCCAGGTTGTAGACCTCCAGCGGCAGCGCCCCGATCAGCAATCCCGCAGCGGCTAGTCCCAAGTTCCTGGGAGTGCATCGCAACCAAATCTCGCGCGGGAACACGACCACGGCGGCCACGGCGAGTCCGCTGAAGAGCCAGAGAAACAGCGCCTTATCCCACAGCGCCACTCCGAACCAGAAGAATCCCCAGAACAGCGTGGACCGCCGGCCGGTGAGCGTGAACTTCAGCAGCAAAGCCATCCCCGCGAGCGAGAGAAGGTGCTGCAATGCCACCGGCCCCCAGTCGAAACTGGTGGTCAGTAAGTACACAGTGTCGGTGGCCAGCAACACTCCACCCACCCAAGCGACTCGGCGGCCGTGCGCTTTTTCCAGAAACCAGGTAAAGAGCCAGATTGTCATCGCGCCAATCAGCAATACGGGCAAGCGAATCGTGAGGTACGAAGGCCGGATGCGGTCCAGGATCGGAAAGTAGATCCAAGTTTTCAGAGCCCCCAGGTACGACAGCAGCATCAAAGGAATTTCGCGGCCGAAAAGATCAGCGTGGAAGTGAACGCTGCCAGGCACGTGAAAGGCGGCCGCCCCAAAGAGGACTTCATCGTTCTGCAGCCCGGCCAACGGAAGAAAGGGTAGCCCGAGGCAGAAAAAGAGGAGAGCAAGGATTGCGGCAGGCCACCTAAATCGCTTGAAGTTGGGCGGCACCATCAGGTATCCCAGTATCACCGGGACGGGAATAATTACTAGCCGGAAGGTAATCAGTATACATCATTTGTTACCAGTCACTGCCTGGACACGTCTTTCTGCGGTTGAGCCATAAACGTTTTGCCGGGCTAGGACGATATGACGCAAATGTCAGGTGCGACAGGGCTGGCTGGTACCCAAAGTACGCCAATTGCAAAATTTTTGTACTGGCACTTGAATTGCTCAGGGGATGTGGTATGATTTTGAGAGCTAAACTGCTGCGAACCTCTCCGGCCGATGGGCGCTGCCATCGGGCTGACTGTGGCTTGAAGAGCCCGCTAAGCTTTACAGTTCACCCTAGTTCAGTAATTTGCTGTAACGGCTTGAACCTTTCGAGAGGCTCCCGCGTCTAAACGTGTTGACGGTGGAAGTGAAGTAACTAATAAGAAGAAGGAGAGTTAACCTTATGACGAAGACCGAGCTAAACAAATTTAAAGAAGTCCTGGAAACTAAACAGGCTGAGTTGACGCAGGTATTACGGAACCGTGACGGTATTGCAATCGAGAAGAGCCCCGACGCCCTGGATGAAGTCCAGAACGCGGCGGAGCGCGAGCTTGCGATTCGCAATTTGGATCGGGAATCGAACCTTTTGCGTAATGTTCGCGCGGCGTTGCACCGCATCGATGAAGGCACCTTTGGCGTGTGTTTGCATTGCGAAGAGGACATTAGCATCAAGCGTTTGCATGCCGTGCCCTGGGCCGCCTATTGCATCCAGTGCCAGGAAATCGCCGACCGGAACCAGGAAGAAGGCTCCGATTCGCTCGACGACATTCTCGTCCACGCTGCCTAAACCGTGCGATGACATCGGAAGGGGGCCTAACCGCCCCCCTCAAGCTACCGACTCAACCCACCCCAATCATCGTTATCATTCTGCCCGACGCTTCTCGATCTCTCCGATACGATTCAAAGAGTTCCGGATTGCAATAGGAGCACAGCCCGCTAGTGCTAATCTGCCCCGGGCTGACGCCATTTCGTCCCAGCTGCCGACACGTTGTCTCGATCAAGTCGACCTTCGTCCGTCCTGACAGCTGGAACTGCGCGGCCACCTCGGGACCGACTTCGAAACAGCACGGACCGATGCCGGGGCCAATCGCGACGAGCAGATCTTCGGGCTTCGTGTCGAAGCAGTGACACATCTCGTGGATTGTTTTCGACACGATCTCAGAAACTACGCCGCGCCAGCCGGCGTGAATCGCCGCAACCGCCCGGTTCCGGGGATCGGCGATCAGAATCGGCAGACAATCGGCGGTTCGGATCGCCAAGCCGACGCCCGGCATATTCGAAATCAACGCATCGCCCTCGCCTTGTGGGCCAGCGGATTCCACCAGCAAAACGCGGTCGGAATGGATCTGCTTCACCGTCGCTAACTGACTCATGGCAGGCCATCCAATGCTTAGGCGGGTCCCGAACCCGTGCCCGAGCCACGGCAAACTATCCAGTGTCTCTGCCCGAAAAACATCGTCGCTGCCACGCTGGAACAAAGCTCATTGTAACCTGCCGACCTACGCGGGCCGTCGATGGTAAAGTGGGAAGAGGAGAACGCTAATAATGCTTGAAAGTATCGGAATGCCGGAGCTGTTGGTGATCCTGGTCCTGGCGGTCCTGTTGTTTGGATCCAGCAAGATTCCGGAGCTTGCCAAGGGCCTTGGCGAGGGAATTCGAAACTTCAAAGATTCAATGAAGAGCTAGTGGCGCGGCCCAACGGGCACCGCTTCTTCTGACAAGTGCTTCTCCACGGCCTGCACCAGGTCTCTGGTGCGGACCGGCTTCGGGAGAAAATCCTGCATTCCACATCGGACCGATCGGGCACGATAGTCGTCGGAGCAATTCGCCGTCACCGCGATGATCGGTGTCTGCCGATACCCCGGCAATTGGCGGATCTGTTCCGCCGTCTCAAAACCATCCCAGCCGGGCATCTGTAAATCCATCAGAATTACGTCGAACCGCGTTCTGGATGCCGCCTGCAGGGCTAACCTGCCGTTGCCTGCGCATTCCACTTCAAAGGACTGCCGCCGCAACGCGTGGCTGGCGATGGTCTGGGCGATGGAATTGTCATCCACCACTAAGACCTTGCCCCGACTTTTCTTCACTTCCACGAATCCGGCGCCGGATTCGAGCGGCAGCTTGAACGGCACGCTGACGGTGAACACGCTGCCCTTCCCTAATTCACTTTCCACGGAAATGGACCCACCGAGCAAAGCAACCAGCTTTTGCGCGACCGCCAGGCCCAGGCCCAACCCGCCATGATTTCTCGACAGCCCGGTCTCCAATTGCCGAAAGCTCTCAAAAATCTCCGAAAGCTGATCCGGGGCCATCCCAATGCCGGTGTCTTCCACCCGCAGCGTTACCCTAACCTGCCGGTCCGGTCCCGTGGTCGCCGAAGCGGCCACTTCCACGCCTCCATCGCGCGTGAACTTGACGCCGTTCGCCACCAGGTGCCAAAGGATCTTGCGCAGGCGCAACGGATCACCCACCACCATCTCAGGCAGGCTGCTGTCCATGACCGGCACCAGGCGCAACCCCCTGGCCTCGGCCTTGCCGGCAAATTCAGCCAAAACGCCCTCGAGCGTGTCCCGCAGTGAGAATTCGGTTTCCTCCAATAATACGTAATTGGCGGAGAGTGCAGAATATTCCAGCGTGACATTCAAAATTTCGAGCAGGTTTTCAGCGCAAACGCGCGTGGCGCCCACGTACTCGCGTTGATCCTCACTAAGTGATGTTTCGAACAGTAGATCCGTCATCCCGAGGATCCCACTGAGCGGCGTGCGGATCTCGTGGTTCAGGCTGGCCAGGAACTGCCCTTGTACTTCCCGAAGCTCGTCCGTTTTCAACGTATTAACCGCCTCAATCACACATCGGCATGGACGCCTGAGGTCTTTAGTACCGGGTTCGGCGACCGGCATTCTGAATTCTGACTTCTGAATTCGAGCCGCGACCGTTAGGGAGTGGTTCTAATAGTGGTCATCCGGCGGATTCCGTTCGGATCCAGGATGCTGTTTACCCCCCCATAGATCACGAACACCACCACGTCGGCGGGGGGCGCATCGGACGGCACCTTGACGTTGATTTGCCAAAGCCCGGCGAATCCGGGCGCGAGGCCCGAGAATTGTACGTCTGCCGGGGGGAACGAACTCCGAATTGATGAACACCTGCGGCGTCTCAGTGGTGGCTACGATCCCTTGAGCGCCCGCGCCATCGGGCGACATTCCATGGATCGCGCCCTGCCCGGTGCCGTACAGCGTCACCACGCTCCCGGCCTTCGCAGGATTGGCGCCGTTATTGAGCGACCCGTCCTGATTCAATGCCGCCACTTGCCCGGAACCGCTGCCATCCACCGTGAACAGGCCCGGCGATTCGGCGTCGATCTGGAACAGCCAACTCGCCAGCACTTGCCCCGTAGAAACGCGCGCTACCTGGATCTCCTCCAGGCCGCCCACCGGCGTTGCGCCTGGAACCTGGAAATTGATCTGGCTCGGTGAAACATACAGCAGTGGCGCGGGTGTTCCACCCACCGAAACGCGGACGTCGGATGCCGCCTGGGCTGTACCGAAGGGCGCTGACGGAAAAGAGAAAATGCTGGCCAGCATCCCGGGCGCGAAGCGGCCGAAGAAGTTTGCCGCGTTCCCCGAGAGCCGGCCGGGCACGCCGCCGGCCGAAGTAGTGTAGTCGATCGCCGGGTAATAAAACCCGACACGATTGGCGCCTGCTTCAGCGATCATCGGATTGCCAAACGGGTCCGTCGCAATTGCCACCGGTCCGAAGGCACCGAGCGTCGCGCTGGGTTTCGCGTTCTCGATCACCGCGGCGCCGCTCGCATATTCGAGCACCTGGTTCCCGCCGGTGTTCGAGACCCAGATCCCGCCGCTCCCCGGATCGACGAACACGCCATACGGATTGCTCAGGCCGGCGATCGAAAACAGAACCGCGGGATTGTTGCCCGCCGTGGAAACGCTCGGCAGAACGGCGATGCGATTGTGGCCGGTGTCGGCGATATAGAGTTGATCGCTCGAATCGAGCGAAACTTGATGCGGTCCCGCGAGCACGCCGGGGATCGAGGTGTTAAAGTCGGGCTGGCCGAACACGCTGCTCGCCGACTCGCCGGATTGAAAATCCCCCCCCGCCTTCTCGAAATAAAGAACGCGATTCGCCAGAGGATCGGAAGCCACCAGGTTCCCCGCCGCGGTAAACGCGATCCCATAGGAGCTTTTCATGGTCTGCCCGCTCACGTCCTGGATGGGCTGTCCCACCAAACTGGTCTGCCCCAGGACCAAATTGGCTTGCGGCAATCCAACGTTCTTTTGCGCGAATGGCGCTGGGAACCGCAGCACACGGGCGTTGCAGGTGTCGGCGACGAAGAGGTTGCCTTGGGCGTCGACCGCGACCCCCTCGGGCGACCACAGCCCTTGCGCGTTCGCCTGAGTCCCTCTGTTGCTCGGATAGTTCACCAGCGCGGTCGCGAGATCCGGCTGGCCAATTACGAGATCGGCAGTAACATCGGCGTGCACCTGCCGATAATCCCGATAAGCCAGAATCCGGTTGTTCAGTGGATCGGCGATATATAAATGCGGCGGCGTCGACCCCCCATCAATGGCCGCGCTCCCTCCCAACAAGAACGGCAGCGCGCCCTTCACGCTGCACGAGCCTGCGTTGCCGCTGAAGCCCACTTCCCGCCCATCGATCCAGTTGAGCGAATTGTTTTGAAAGCCGCTTTGTCCCAGCAGCCGCGTAGCGCTGGTGAAAGTCCCGGTCTGCTGTTCGGGGAACGCCAGCACGCGGTTGTTTCCCGAATCGACCACATAGAGGTTCCCCGCGCCATCGAAAACCGCGTTCACCGGTCCGCCCACAAAAGGATTCGGCAGCGGTCCGGCAAAAGTTGTCGCGTTGGGTTGCGCCAGGCCCTGATTGGACTGCGAGCTTTCGAAATCGATCTGTCCGATCACCGCTTGTGCCGGCGGGGAAAACGCCGCAACCTCCGCCGGCCATTGGTCGAACGAAGCGTAGCTGAGGATTCGCGCGTTGCCCGTATCCACTACGTACGGATTGTTGCCGACAAAAAAGATTGCTTGCGGCGGCACGGCGTGGCCGTTGCTATCCACCGCGCCGAGCGTACTGGCACTGACCAGCGGAGCGTTGGGCGTGGTGACGACGCCCATGATGCGCACGCTGGCCTGGCCGATCGCAAACGGCGGTCCATATACCACCACGCGATTCGCGCTATCCGCGATAAAGAGCCGCCCTTGGGGATCGAAAGCTAATCCTGAGGGCTGCGACAGATAGTTCTTCCCGCTGCGCGTCACATTAGCCGGCAAAGATGTCGACGAGAAATCGTTCTGCCCCAGAACCAGGTCCGCCGCAGGTTGGTTGGGCGACCCGCTTTTGAGCGCGCTGGCCGGATATTGCAGCACGCGGTTATTGCCCGCGTCGGACACCCAAAGATTTCCCAGCGCATCGAAAGCCAGCCCCGCTCGAAACACGCCGCCGCCCGTCGCTAGCGCGAGTGTGTTGGCCGTCGGCGCGGTTTGCCCCCCATTAGGCGAGTGGCTGTTCAGGTCCGGCTGCCCGATGATCAGATCCACCGCGAGCAGATCGCCGGTTTGCGCAAACGGCGCCGGATATCGCAGCACGCGATTGTTGCCGGCGTCGATGACGTACAGGTTGCCCTTGGCATCCACGGTGAGGCCGACCGGGCTCGAAAGACCGGTACTCAAATCGGCGCCAGGCCCTTCCGGGGAAGTGGACAGTAGATCGCGCTGGCCGATTACGAGGTCCGCGTAGGCGCCGTTGGTAAAACCCGTTGCGCTCTTCCACGCCAGCACCCGGTTGTTGCCGAAGTCGGCCACGTAGAGAATGGGCGGCGTCCGCGACGTGTCCAGCGCCACGGCTTGCGGATTGTTGAACTCCCTGCCCTCAACCAGGTTGGGCGCGATCGCCGTCAGCACGCCCTGCTGCTGCAGCACGGCCTGTCCAACAATTCGCGAAGGAGCGGGATTGAATATGGTTTGCGCTTCCAGCAACTGCACGGCCGCGAGCAGAAGCGCCGGGGTTACGGCTCGAATGGTTCCTATACTAGCTCATTTCGCCGGTCCGTGGCGCACGCACTCCTGCATGCCGCGTTCACAATCGTGTTAACGCTTGGCGGCTCTTCCGCTAAACGTGCCTAACGCGCTCTCTCGTCGGCGGCCATCTCTCTCCAGTGCCGATAGACCAGCGCCACCGGCAGCCCAACCACGTTGAAATAGTCACCTTCAATGCGGTCGATGAACTTGGACGCCAATCCCTGGATCGCGTAGGCGCCTGCTTTATCGCTGGGCTCGCCGCTCGCCGCGTAGGCTCGCAATTCCTCCGGCGTAAGCGTCACGAAGCGCACGTGCGTGCTGGCGGCGTCCACAATCTTTCCTGATTCCGACCGCAGGCAGATGCCCGTGATTACTTCGTGCTCCCGGCCCGACAGCATTGCTAGCATTCGCATCGCATCCACGGTGTCGCGCGGCTTTTCGAGCACCTGGTCATCGATCACCACGGTGGTGTCGGCGCCTAGAATAACTTCATCCGAAAGTATCGGCACCGCGTAGGCTTTCGCTTCAGCCAGGCGCCGTACGTAATCCATCGGCGCTTCGCCGGGACGGCGCTCTTCGGCCACATCGGCGGCCCGTACTACGAACGGAATCCCGGCATCGCGCAGGATCTGTTGACGGCGCGGCGACTTAGAAGCTAGAACCAGCACGCTTTATGGTCGTCATAATGCAGTATGGACTGATAGGCCCGAGCCACCTTCGGCGGTAGTGCCTGAAAGGCGCGTTGAACGAGAAAGATGAGTGCGCGCGCAGCTTCACGATGGAAGAATGCCAGATCGAAACTCGATTGACCTGCTGTGGTACGCCTATTACAACTTTTGCCGGATTCATAAATCGCTCCGCGTCATGCCCGCGATGGAAGCGGGAATCGCCGATCACGTCTGGGAAATCGCCGAACTACTGGCCTGATTGTCCAATAGACTGGAACAGCTCTGGCCTGCCGAATCGTTAGCCCCTAACGCCGGATATTCCATGGCCGCGATTAAGGATCGTAACCGTCGTTCGTCATGCGCTCTGTGCTTTCCTCGGCGATTCGTCACTGTGGGGACTTCGAGAGCGCCATTCGCGAACGGCGATCCACATCTGGCCGCCAAAGGGACTCAGGCATGTGAAGTCTAAAAACGCGGGTCCAGATGGCTTCGGATAGACGTTAGTTGCCTGCTGCATCCAAGGCGGATTATACGTTGCGTGTTCCCCGACTTCAGACCATCGCCATGTGAGATGGCCTGCCACGCACTTCCATGATGACCTCATCGGCTTGCCTCTCCTCGTTGTGATCATAACCGAGTTCAACGTACTTTTCAGGCACTACCCCTTCGGCCGGCGCCATACCAACCCGCGACTTGCGCATCCCGTTCGATAAACCCAGCGAATTAGCCGCCGTCGATCTCGTGATGGTGGAAAGTGAACCCTCCGAAACCGGGGAACAAATGATCAACCAAGAGGAACTAGCGATATTGGAAGAGGGCAACGGTCGCCGAACTCAGCTCACCGCACTCGAGTGCAGCGGGCCACTCCTGTGCAATTCTCACTTGCCGGTTTGAGGACTTTACAGGAGTGATCTCCTAAAACGCCGTCGTCCCATCTTCCGCGTCCGGCGGAATCGTCGCAACGATCTCTTCAGAAAATCCGAATTCCTCGATCAGAACATCCTTCAATTGCGCATCCGCAATCCCGATAGTTTCAATCCCAGCGGCGGTGCGAACTAACTTCTTCCCGCGTCCCAACGTCACGATGGAGTCGCGTGCACGCCGCATCACCAACAGCGTCGAATTGAAAAACCCTACCCGATTCGCGATTTCGTAGCGCCTCAGAAAGAAGTTATGATCCACCGGATCGTGTTCCGGCTCGGGGCGATACGGTATTTCCACGGGCGCCCACCCCAGATTCAAATACATTTCGAACCCGCCGTCATCGCGGGGAACCGCCCGCAGATTGTGGATCCCCGTATCCGTGGAGGCCGCTTGCCCCGCCACCAGCGGCAATACCTTGAACGCGCCGAACACCGGGTCGCAAACGTGCTCGGTTCCGTCGATCTCCACCAGCACGGATCCGTGATTGGCGCCTTGGGGATAGTTCGGAACGACCACCGAACCCGCCGTGCGCCTCGCTCGAAACCCAAGCGCGCGAGCCAGTGCGTACATCCCGCCGTTCATCGGCCAGCACGTCCCTCCGGTTCCGTGCTTCAACCAGTTCTCGAAAAACTCCTCCGGATCGCCGCCTGCTGCCGGCTTTTCACCGCCGCTCGCAAACCAAATCCGCTTTTGCGCGTTATCGAACGGAATCCGCGAGCAGACTGCGGCGTAAACCTCGTTCAGCCCCTCGATATTAACCTGCGGCTCACGCGCGAAACCGAACTTGACCAGCACGCGCTCCACCAGCGCTGGCGATAGCTGAGGCTCACCGGCAAGCGCCTGCATGCTAGACATTCCTCAAGTCTACTCTCCGTGCGAACTCCGCATATCGCGGATCGCGCCGTACCTCCGCAGTCGCAATCAGCGGATGCCGCAGCGTGGAAAAGAGCAATGGATCGTGGTCTGCATAGGCGCGTTCAAACGACCGGAACACCCCCTCCAGGTCGTTGAAATTTGCATGGATTGCCGCGAGATTCACACTGGAGACATATTGCCTGGCCTGCCGCTCCTCAAGCTCCTTCAGGATTTCTAAAGCACGGTCACACCGCCCGCTTGCGGCATAAACGGCTCCCAGGTACGCCAGCGGCCACGAATCCCGCTCGGCTTCGGCGACTGCCGATTCCAACACCGCAATCGCCTCATTAATCCGCGAAAGCAGGTGATGGCAGGCGCCCAACATCGAGCGCGCAAGCAGGAACTTTGGATTGAACTCGATCGCTATCTGAATCTCTCTACAGGCTTCCTCGACCCTTCCACAAAACAGCAGCATAATGCCCAGATGCGTCTGCGCATAGGCGGAGAGTAGATCGCACTCCAGTGCGCGCCTCGCCTCCGCAATCGACTCGTCTAGCCGCCCGACGATGAGCAGCCAGATCGAATACCAGTACCGAGCCGGACTGTACGCCCGATTCAGGCTGCGCGCGCGTTGGAACTCCCGCTCGGATGCCTCCCAGTCCCAATCGAACATCATGTGCACATAAGCCAGTGAGGCATGCGCCTCTGTCAAGTCGGGATTCAACTGAAGCGCCATCTGCGCTGCACTCTTCGCCCGCGGCATCACCTCGAGCGGACGTGCGTATCCGTAAAATGCCAGCAGTGCGAACGCGTCCGACAGTCCTGCGTACGCCGGAGCGTAGTCGGCTTGTTCCTCCAGCGCCCGTTCGAAAAATTCAATCGATCTCCTGAGCCCCGATCCACGCTGATTCCAGAAATGGCGGCCTTTCAAACAGAGTTCGTATGCCGCCACATTCTTGGTCGATTTCGCCCCGCCGCGGGCGAAGGTCACCTTGAACCTCTCGGTGATCCCGCGAGCGATCTCGTCCTGCACCTCGAAAATATCCTCCAGCTGCCGGTCATACCGCTCCGACCACAACTGGAACCCCTGGAGAGCATCCACCAGTTGCGCCGTCACGCGGACCCGATTCCCTGCGCGGCGAACGCTGCCTTCAAGAATATTGGAAACCCTCAGCTTCGAGGCAATCTCCGCCAGATCCGTCTTTCTGCCTTTGAAAGAGAACGACGACGTTCGAGCCGCGACTCGCAGCCCCTCCACCTGGCTCAGTGCGTTCAGAATTTCTTCCGCCAGTCCATCGCTGAAGTATTCGTTCTCAGGATCAACAGTCAAATTGGTAAAGGGAAGTACAGCGATCGAGGTCTCTGAGTCCTCTTGTCGGGCCAGGCATTGCTCCAGCGCCGTCTTTACTTCCGCCATGCTCTGAAATCGCTGCGCCGGGGATTTCCGCAAACAGCGTGCGACGATGCGCGCCAGCGCTTCCGGAGCGGCTACCGGCCGAGGCTCGTCACGCAGCACCGCGCCCAAAACTTCCGCTAGCGAGTCCCCCGCGAACGCCCGCTCTCCCGACAACATCTCGTGCAAAACCGCCCCGAAACTGAAGAGGTCCGAGCGCTCATCGAGTGGACGCCCCTGAGCCTGCTCCGGCGACATGTACGCGGCCGTGCCCGAAACCGTCCCTTCGATCGTATTGGTGATGTCGCTCGCGCCGTCAACCGCCATCTTCGCCAGCCCGAAATCGAGCAGCTTGGCGCCGGAAGCTGTGATAAGCACGTTACCCGGCTTCAAATCGCGGTGCAGAATCCCTCGACTGTGTGCGGCTTCAAGAGCGCTGGCGATTTGAATTGCCACACTGACCGCTTGCTCCGCTCGCAGTGGACCGCGCAGCGGGTGACCCTCGATGTACTCCAGCACCAGATAGTCCGGCCCGACGTCGTAGATCTGACAAATGTGCGGATGATTAAGCGCGGCGATCGCTCGTCCTTCCTTTTCGAAGCGCCCGATATGCTGAGCGTTTAACTTCTTGATCGCGACAATCCGGTCCAGTCGTGTGTCGCGCGCCTTCCACACCTCTCCCATCCCACCGGCACCGAGAGGTGTGAGGATCTCGTAGGGGCCGATTTTCGAGCCTGCGGCCAAAGACATGTAGTTTGAACGATTCTACTCCAAGCCAAGGCTCAAGCTGCGAGCGTTGGTTATTTAGTTAGGCCGCACGGGACTTCTCCGCGGAGGCTGCCACCTCACTCCAGCTTCATCCGGCGCAACAGTGCGTGGTAGCGCGGCTCGTTGTGCAGGCGGTCCAGACCAGGGTCCAATTTGACGTACGTCATGTTGGGCGAGCGGTGTTCGTAATCCGTCTCCAATGCCGACAGCGCTCGATCGCGGTCGTTGAGTGCAAGGTAAGCGTAGCTTAGGTAATACGCCGGAACATAGCCGCCGCGTTTCGAGCGTTCGTCGAGTTCGTTTAGAATCTTTTCAGCCTCCACACGATTTCCATCTTCGGCGTAAGCAGCCACCAACACCTCCGTGCTCCAATCGAGCGGCCCAACTTGTCGGCCTTTCTCCAACGCGGCGATAGCCTCCTTAATTTGCTGCTGAGCCAAATAGACCATGCCCAAGCTCCAATAGGCAGGAGGGTAGTCCGGCTGCTGATCAATGATCTTGCGCAGAAGCCCCAACGCCTCGCCGTACTGTCTTTGCAAATATAGATCCTGTGCCAAGGTTATGCCTGCTTCTGCGGAAAGCGGGTCGATTTCTACGGCCCGCCGGCCTTCCGCAATTCCGTCGGCCGCATCTCCGACAGTGACCAGCGCCCATCCGTAGTTTTGGTGCGAGGCAGCAATGTGCGGATCCAGCTGGATTGCTCTCCGGAATTCTAGCTTGGCGGCTGTCCAGTCGTAGTCGTACCAAAAATATACACTCGCAAGGTCTGCATGTGCCTCGGAAAGCGAGTCGTCCAGCTCGATTGCTTTGGTCGCCGCCGCTCTTGCTTTCGGCATCACCTCCATCGGGGCTAGCAAAGCGTCGTCCGCGATCTGATAAGCGTACGACATACCTTCATACGCGCGCGCGTAATTCGGATCGGCGACTACCGCTTGCCGCAGATAATCCATACCCTTGTCAAACCCCGCCTTGGTGAACTGGCCCGCGAAGTATCTCCCCTTGAGGTACAGCTGGTAGGCCTCCGCATTGTCCGTGCCCTGCTTCGCGAGTTTCTGCTTCTCCTCGCCGCTGAGCTTGAGACGGAGCTTCTCCGATATGCGCGCGGTAATCTCCTGCTGCACGGCCAGAATATCGGACATCGGCCGGTCGTATTTCTCGCCCCACAGCTCGCTGCCGTCACGCGCGTCCACCAGCTCAGCGCTCACCGAAAGTTGCCCGGTGCGCTCGACGATCCGTCCGCTAAGGACGGCGCGCACGCCCAACTGCCGGGCGGCCTCTCTGGCATCCGTCTCCTTGCCTTTGTAGCGAAAGACCGCGTTGCGTGACATTACTTTGAGGCTCGGCACCTGGGCCAAGCTATCGATCAAGCTTTCGGTAATGCCATCGCTCAACCAATCGGCATCCCCTCCGCCGCCGCCATTGACGAACGGCAGCACCGCGAGCGAATCGATGTTCCGGCTTGCACGGTTCCTCCACAAATAGAGTCCGGCCGCAGCGGCAATGAGCACCAGCGCCGCGATGCCCGCCACAACTCGCACCCGGCCGATACGCGCAGGCGCACTCCCCTGTGCTGGCATTCCCGTGGAGCTCGATAAACTGCGCAACGCGAACGCCAGGTCGTGCGCCGAATGAAACCGTTGCGCGGGATTTTTCGCCAGGCAGCGCTCGATCACCCGATCCAGATCCGGCGAGCTCGAATGACCGGAATCCGCGACTCCGGGAGGTTCGTCCTTGAGGATCGCTGCCATCGTATCGGTGGCCGATTTTCCGCTGAACGCGCGGCGTCCAGTCACCATCTCATACAACACGCAGCCCAGCGAGAAAATGTCGCTGGCGGCTTCGACCTTCTCCCCGCGTACTTGCTCGGGCGACATGTAGCCGATGGTCCCCATCACGGCGGGGCCGGCCTCCGTCAATGTCGCGGTGTCTTCACTCTCTGATGCTGCGCTTCTCATCTGCGCCAGGCCGAAGTCCAGGATCTTCACCCGGCCATCGGAGGTCAGAAAAATGTTTGCCGGTTTGACGTCCTGGTGGACAATCCCCTTGGAATGAGCGGCCGCCAAACCCTCCGCGATGGCCGATCCCAATTCGGCCACCTTGCGCCACGCCAGCGGCCCACGGCTGAGGCGCTCGCGCAGTGTCTCACCCTCCAACAGCTCCATGACCGCATACTGAACTTCCTGCTCCGAGCCCACGTCGTACAGAACCAAAATGTTGGGGTGCGCCAGTGCCGCGACGGCCATGGCCTCGCTCCGGAATCTTGCCAGCGCGTCAGAGTCCTGCGCCAGATGCTCGGGAAGAACCTTAATCGCGACATCGCGGTTCAAACGGAGATCGCGCGCGCGATAGACCTCGCCCATTCCGCCTGCGCCGATGGGCGCGAGGATTTCATATGGGCCCAGACGCGTGCCGGCGGATAGGGGCATGGCGGTTTGAACAATCTTACCGTATACCTCTTTTAGGGAGCCCGAGGGCCAAGTCCCGTATCACGCGCGGCGCCAGCGAAAGATCCTCCTGCTTTTCGAGCACCTGGCCATCGTCCAACACGATGGGTCGGCGAAAGTATCGGCACGAAGGCTTTCTCTTCGGCCAGGCGCCGCAGGTAATCCATCGGCCCTTCGCCGGGATGGCGCTCTGCGGCGACATCGGCGGCCCGGCGTCGCGCAGGTTTGGCGGCGCGGCGACTTAGAAGCTAGAACCAGCATGCGCGCTCATGATCGTCATAAATGAAGTCTAGATTTACAATTCGAATCGACGCTGGCGGTCCCTGAACCACGAACTGGATTGGAAGAGCCGCGCATGCCTGTCCACAGGGGACGGCCGCGTTGTGGCGCAATGACGGCGCGGCCCGGCCCATCACTCGCGCATGCCGATTGCTCGCCCGATATGCTTGCGAACTCTCATCTCATATTCTGCGACGCTGCGGCAGAGCTCAGGCCAAGCACGGGGGCGCGCTTCGCACAGATCCCGCCACGGTTGAGCTGGGCAGACGGCCGGTGCTCTCGTTCCAGTTAACTATTCGTCTGGCGGCGCAGCCATCGCTTGCGGGTCTGATAAAGCATGGCGCAACCCAGGCCAATCACGACCAGTATCCATGAAGAAGGAGCGGGTGTCGGGCTCGGGAGTGGCGGTCCGCCGAACCCCCCCGGAGCCGTGGCGGGAGGGTAGGTCAGGGCGATGGTATCCAACGTCACCCCGCCAGTGCGCGCCAACAACCTGCCGGCCATAGTGACGCTTGTGGTGGCCGTAATAGAGATTTGAGCCAGAATATTTCCAATGAAGGTAGAGCCCGTCCCTAGAGTGGCTGAACTTCCGACCTGCCAAAAGATGCTTGCAGCGTCAGCGCCATTTATGGCCGCTACGACGCTGGCGCTAGCCGTGGTGAGCGTGCTACCAATCTGAAAGATGTAGAAGCCTGTCCCCGAAAGAGTAAGTGTTCCGGTTAACTGTGCAGAGGTGTTAAAAGTGTAAACGCCCGGACCCAAAGTCTTGCCTCCCAGGTCCTGCCCGGTCAGATTTTGAGTGGATGGTTGGGTGGAAGCGTTCACATACGCCAGGGTTAAGGCATTTTGAGCCGTGGCCGCCGTGCCATCGCCGGCATGGATAGTCCCCGGAAAGGTCACCACACCGGGGGGAAATCCAATGACCGCGGTACCAGGAGAGACGCCAACGTCTCCAGCGACTACGGAAGTGCCAGTGTTTGTTACCGTAGAGCCTGCCAACACCGCGAAATTTCCGGCCGCACCCAAAGGTACGTTTGCCTGAGCGAAACAGCTTGCCGAGGACAGAAGCAATATACTGAAGGTCTTCAAAAAGCCCTCCTTTTTTGCCGCGGAATCCACCATAGCTAGGAACATCCCGCGACAACATATGGATAGAAATTAAAATTCGGAGCGACCGGGACGGCCATGCCCAGAATTGGAGAGAAATTCTTCAATAGATCTCCCTTGCGCGGGGATAACCGGTGTGAGCTTGGGGCTAAATGGCGCTGCGCGGGGCGAGCTTAAGGCGGCCAATTCACAACCGGGTCCCGAACTTGCGCAACGGCAAATCCGACTCGGGCGCGGCGGCCACTGATTGACGATATTATCACGAACTGGCATAATTTATACCCGACCATAAACGATTCTGTCAAGTTCTTATGAAATTGCATCCGCGTCAACAATGAATTCAAGTCTGCTCCGAGGTCGCCAGTTCACGTTCGTGGCCGCTTTATGCGCCATAGCTCTGGCAATCTGCTATGCACCGGCGCTGCGGGGCATGTTCCAGCAATGGTCGATGGACGAGGACATGTCGCACGGCTTCGCGGTTCCCCTGGTAATCGCTTGGATTGTGTGGCGGGAGCGCGACCGTTGGGGTAAGCTCCCACTTCAGCCTAGCCTTTGGGGGTGTGGGCTTTTGGCCGCCGCAGCGGGGCTACATTTCGCTTCGGCGGTGGGCGCAGGCTTGTTCGCCGCCTCGCTCGCATTTCTTATCTCTGCGATCGGCGTAATACTATGCCTGGGCGGCCGGGCCCTGCTTCGCGCCTGGACCTTCCCGCTGCTTCTCTCCCTTTTTATGCTCCCGAAGTTGGCCATTGTCTACAGCCAGGCCACACTTCCTTTGCAGCTGTTGGCCAGCCGGCTCGCTGCTTTCATGTTGACGGTTGGCGGCATCGGCGTCATTCGCGAGGGCAACATTCTCGACGTCGGCGGCCACCAGGTTGCCGTCATGGAAGCGTGCAACGGCGTCCGCTACTTGCTCGCACTGGCCTTCGTGGCATTGGTATTTGGATATTTGGCTGACTCGAAACCGTGGATGCGGGTGGCGCTGCTGGCCACCGCCATTCCCACCGCGATTTTCGCCAACGCCGCCCGCGTCGCCAGCGCAAGTTGGTTGCCGCGGCTCGACTCCGGAACTCCGCACACTCTGGCTGGAGCCGCCATTTTCGTTCTGTGTTTGATAGGCCTGGGCGCTGCTCGCGAGTTGTATAACGCCATATACGGGCACTACCATGCTTGAGTCCAGAACAAACGCGTGGGTCCTTCTGGTTCCAGTGTTCCTGATGGCGCAATTCGTATTGGTGGATTCGCTTTCCGATCATGAGCATCCTCCACCCGTGCCATCGCCGGCCGGATTCCCGTCGACTGCCGGCGAATGGAAGCGGGCGCCAACCGAGCCAATCGACGAAGCATCGGTTCGCGAGCTGAATGCCGATCGTCTCTTCAGCCAGAATTATGTTCGCTCCGGAACCGCGGAGACGGCGAATTTATTCGTGGCCTGGTTCCAGACACAACGAGGCAACAAGCAGCCGCACTCCCCCAAGGTGTGCCTGCCTGGTTCTGGCTGGACGCCCGAGTCTTCCGGCGATCTACTGTTGTCGACATCCACCGGATCCATCACCGTAAACCGCTACGTTGTGGTCCACGGACGAGAGCGATTGGTAGCGTTGTATTGGTATCAAACGCCGTGGCGAGCCATCGCGGGCGAGTGGGCATCCAAGTTTTGGCTGGTGGCCGATGGACTCAGATTTCGCCGGACGGATACCGCCTTGGTCAGAGTGATCGAATTATCGTCCCCCAATCGCGACGAGGCCGCCACTGCCTCAGCGGCTGATTTCGCCCGCAAGGTTTACCCTGAGTTGCGCTCGTATTTTCCTCCGTAGACCCAAGCCGAATCCACCCTCGACTCCGAGATGCCGCCTTCATGCTCGTGCCGAGTTCGGCGCTTTTCCCGAGTCGGGGGAGGGTCCCACCTGCGAGCAAGTCAGGAACTGTACAAACCAAAAGGCTGCTCTCAACCTCAATGCTGGTTCTCTGCTCACCAAACGTTTTTGCGCCGCGCGGCCGATTGCAGCGCAGGATAACTGGTGCCGAAGAGGTCCGACATCACGGCTGTGGTAGCGTCGCAGGCGTGGTTCAGGCACGGCAGTCCCAAACCTCCCTCGATGGACCTCAGCAACGAAAAATGTGTATAGAACGCGCTACTCGATAGGCCGTGGCTCCCGTAGTTCGTGTCCACGATGAGGAGAACCTTATTGACGGTCGGCGAGATGCTATAGTCATCCTCATCCCAAAGGATTGCAATAGCATTCTGGCCTTGATGCCACGCCGGCGAATCTTTAATCGCCGTCACAATCCGCCTCACAGCCAAATCTCCCAATTGCATCAGGGCAGGGTTTAGACCTGCCTGGGTGCCGTTGTCATTCGGATCATAGGCGCAGAATGGACCGGCATTGCCGCGCCCATGTTGGTCGTTGCACTGATTCGGCGCGATAAACGAGTAGTTGGGAGCGTTGCCCGATTGCAGGTCCCCGTAGAGGCCGCCCGGGCCCTCGAAGCCTACAATATTCGCCAGGCCGCTTCCAGGTTGAACCCCTTCTTGGATGCTGCTGAAATAAACGAACGGATCGTGCTTGGACGCGTAGAGCTGTACAATGTCGCTCGATGTCAAAGCAGGCGTCAGCGCTGGCGTAATCGAGGCGAAATTGGTGTTATTCGTGAACAGGCCGTCACTGTAGTTGATCGTGTCGGCGCCGCTAGGCGGCAGGTTTTCCTGATAGCTTTTCCAGGTCAGCCCGGCTTCGGCGAGCTGATCGGCGATAGTTTTGCCCACCGTGCCGGGAGCAGCCGGGATCGACATTTTCCCGTCAATGTTGTTGACTCCGGGAGCACCTGTGGTCTCATTGGTTGTATCCACTGCAACCATTGCGGCGTCCGTCCCAGTTCCCGAGATCGGGCAGATGGCCGGCGACGCAGGGGTATCCGTGTTGGCGATAGTAGAAGTTAAGTTGTTCGTACAGGAGTAGTTGTGCCAGTCGGGATTATTATCGCTCAGCACCCCGAAATTCGAACCGCCCGTTACTTCCAGATAGTTCGTCAGGCTCGGATGAGCCACCGCGAAATAGTTGGTTCCCGTGTTCGCCAGATTGACCAGGTCGTTGATATAGGGCAAATTCGGGTTGCCGACAACTTGGCCATAGCCGTGGTTTTCCATCATGATCACCCACACATGGTCCAGATGCGGGATGCCCGTAGGAACGGGACCTTCAGCTCCGAACGCGCTCGCAGCCGCAATAGCCAAACAGGCACATAGCGTAATTCTTAACCTCACTTTACCCACCTTTCCCGTACGCAGAATTGTTGGAGGACGATGTGTCACCGTGAGGTGACCCGGTCCTTCGAGAGAATGTAGCAGGAGGATCATGTCCACATCGTGACGATGGCGTAACGATCCCGCGAATTATGATATTTGCGAATCACCAATTCGGTGCATGGGCCATGAGGGTGGTCCGCGTCAGATTTGCTCAGGATTTGTGGAGGTGCTGCTGATAGCTAAGTCTCAATATCAGAGCGGACGTGCAAATCAAGAACGTAAAGGGGCCGAGCACACCTGCGACAATATTTCCAAAGGTTGAAGCCGGTCGCCGGACCCAGCTCACCGCACTCTAGCGGAGTGGGCCACTCCTGAGCCGATTCCCACTGGCTGGTTTGGGGACGATACAGGATCGACCTGGGAACTCTGAAGGCTCGGCAACTGTTTTCCGGCCACGAAGGAGGTTGACTGGATAACGGATTTCCAATGGCGTCGGCGCTGGGTAGGTGTTCAGAGGACGAGATTGCGTTTGCTAAGCTCTCGCCTCCGCTGATGTTGTCTGACTCGGCCGGATGTTGTGGTTCATGCGGAAAAAGTTGGTCGGGTCGTACTTGTTCTTCAAGCCAACCATACGGTCGTAATTTGGACCGTAGGCCTCCCGGGCATGCGGGTCCGCTTCATCTTCCAGATAGTTGACATACACGCCCTCCGTCATGAACGGTTTCATCGCTTCAAAGAAGTCGCGCGTCCACTGCACGTTCCTCTCGGATTCGTCCGGATCGGCCCAGCTGGACCAGATCGAGAAGTTGTAGGGATGCTGGCGATGAGGAAAAGCAGTTTGGGCCGCCGGCACACGAGCGAATGCGCCGCCCATATGCTCCAGCACGCCAAAGGTGTAAGGAGACGGAGCCGTGGCATATTCCGTAAACGCGTCGATCGCATCGTCGGTCAACCCTTTAATAAAGTTCGCCTTGGTGTAATCGTGGCGCCCGGGCAAAAAGAACGGATCGAACATGCTTTGCAATTGGACATATGGCATAGCTGCGAAGAGGTCGGCCGCCGGCGTTCCAAAGGTCCGCAACGGCCGCAATACTTTTTCCCCTTCCGCGATGGAACCGCAGTAGCAACCCCCGACGGCTACTACCGGTCCCATCCCCGGCATCTCAAACGTAAGAGCCTGCGTGCTTAATTCATCGGGGCAAGACAGCGCAAACTCACGGTAGAATCTCAAGAGCTCCCGCGTCTTCGCAACGGGATAAAGAACTCCCCCGCCCAACACCGGCCCCAGTTCGTGGAGCTGGTATTCCAATGAGGTGACAACGCCGAAGTTGCCGTTGCCGCCCCGCACACCCCAGAAGAGGTCTTCGTTTTCAGCGGCGCTGGCTGTAAGCCAGCGGCCGTCAGCCGTCACGACGTCCGCCGAAATCAAGTTGTCGCACGCCAAGCCATGTTTGTGCACCAACCAGCCGATACCCCCGCCCAGAGTCAGGCCGGAAATGCCCGTTTTGGAAACCACGCCCATGGTTGTAGCCAGACCGAAAGCCTGCGTCTCGCGATCGAATTCGCCCAACGTCAGACCGGGCTCGGCGCGCACCGTCCGCCTCGCGGGATCTACCCGGATACCTTTCATCGCGGAGAGATCGATCATCAGGCCACCATCGCAAACAGCTTTCCCGGCGATGCTGTGACCCCCGCCGCGAACCGAGACTAGGAGATCATGTTCCCGGGCGAAATGGACGCACGCGAGCACGTCGGCCGCGCCAGCACAACGGGCAATGATCGCGGGCCGGCGGTCGATGGTTGCGTTATGAATGGTGCGCCCAGCGTCGTAGCCCGGCTCGCCCGGACAAAGGGACTGGCAACGTAGTGCTGCCCTGAAGTTTTGTACTGCGGATTCCGAAATCATCGCGGGCCTCCTAGACCATGCACCAGAATAATCTCGGGCTCACCGGAGAATCCTCAAGAAAAGCTCAATTCTTCAGGGAGTAGAATTATCTGAAGGCTATGCCGGAGTTGAGCACGACGGTTTACGAGTTCGGCCCGTACCGGGTCGACCCGCTCGGCCGTAGCTTGCATTGCCGCGGCGAAGTGGTTTCCCTTCCACCGAAAGCCGTGGAGGTTCTTCTGGAACTGCTCAAGCGGCCCGGTATCGTTACGGCAAAGCAGGACCTGATGGAAGCGGTATGGCCCCAGACCTTTGTCGAGGATGCAAATCTCAACCAGATGATTTTCCTGCTGCGGCAGGCATTTGGAGACGACTACATTGCTACCGTGCCCCGGCGCGGATATCGCTTCACCGCCGAGGTCCGCACGGCGCGGATTCCGTGCCGCATCGAATCGATCGCCGTACTTCCTCTTGCTAACCTCAGCGGAGATCCGGCTCAGGACTATTTTGCCGACGGAATCACCGAATCTCTCATCACTGAACTGGCAAAGTTCGGCGGCTTGCGAGTGGTTTCGCGAACCTCGGTGATGCGCTACAGGGGAACCAAGGAGACGATCCCACAGATTGCGCGGGCGTTGCGGGTGCGAGCGGTGGCGGAGGGATCGGTGATGAAGTCGGGCGATCGGCTGCGGATCACCGTCCAGTTGATTCACGCCGCCACCGACCAACATTTGTGGGCTGAAACTTACGATGGCTCAATCGGGGAAATTTTCGAGCTACAGAACAAAGCTGCTCGAGACGTCGCAACCGCCGTGCGGGGACAACTCAGCCATGACGAGGAGGCTCGGCTGGGTGTATCGCGTATACCTCGCCCGAAAGCCTATGCACTTTACCTTAAGGGCCGATTTTTCGCCCGCAACTTGACCGGTGAGGGACAGCGCAGGGCGATTGGGTATTTTCAGGAATCCATCCAAGCCGACCCGGATTACGCGGCTCCCTATGCGGGCTTGGCGGAGTGCCTCATCGAGATGGCTTACTTTTTCGGAATGCATCCGAAGAAGGCGTTTGAGGAAGCGGAGACTGCGGCGGTGAAGGCGGTCGAACTGGACAAGGGCCTGGCCGAAGGGCACGCCGTGCTCAGCCTCCTCAGGCTATTGAATGATTGGGATTGGGCAACGGCCGACGCGGAGTCGCGCCGCGCCATCGAACTCGCGCCGGGCGACGCTTACGTCTACTGGAAACGAGGCGTGTTCTTGCGCTATGCCGGGCGCGCTGAAGAAGCCGTGGCTGCCCATCGGCAAGCTGAATCCTTGGACCCCTTCTCGCTCGTGGCCATCGAGGAAGTGGGATGGCCGTTGTACTACGCACGCCGTTTTGACGAAGCAGTCGAGCAATTTCGCAGAGCGGTTGAACTCGAACCGGGATGGGATCAGTTGTATTTTGGTCTTGGATTGACGTTGGTTCAACTTCAGCGCCACGAGGAGGCGATCGCCGCGCTTCGAACTGCCGTGCAATTGGGTCCAGACAATCCGCTCAATCAAGCACTGCTGGTATACGGTTTGGGTCGCGCAGGCTGCAGCGACGAAGCCCGGGGAGCCTTCGAGCAACTGGGTGCGCGCCATCCTTACGTGCCTTGCTGGTTTCTTTCCATCGTGTGGATTGGATTGAATGACGAGAATCGAGCCTTTCAGTGTTTAGAGGATGCTTTCCAAAGCCGTGAACCATGCATGGTAAGCCTGAAAGTAGATCCCGTATTCGACCCGATACGAGCCGATGCGAGGTTCGCGGAGATGGTGCGGAGAGTTGCGCCGGAGCCTTAGCCGCGATCCAAAGCTCATCGCTGTTCTTGTGGCGCAATGACGGCGGGCGTCCCTCACCACGCGCGCAGCATCGCGCGGGCTGCGATCACATAGACTTTCGCGCCATCGCGGGGCCCGGCGCGTGACCGCCGGCTTGCCCCGGCGCCGCCGTCTCCTCAGGCGGCGGAATCTTCTTCGGACGCGCATCCAATCGCGTCAGAATCAACTCCTCGCGCGCCTTCTGGAACTTCGGCGATCCAGCCTTGACGCCCGTGGCCAGCACATCGCGCTCCGTTACTTCCTGCGCCGTCGGCAGGTATTTCCCCAGGTAATTCTTGATGCGATCATGCACCAGCCGCTCGGAAGAATGCGCCAGCAGGAACAGAATCTGATCGCCGGGAACTGAGGAAAGCAGCTGATAAACCTTCGACGGCTTCTGCAGCTTCGCCGACTTCAGGTCCTTTTCCAGCTTCTTGGATTTCGCTTCCAGCTTCTGCCATTGGTCCACTTCGCGCCGGCTTAAGCCCATGTTCTTGGTAAACGCCGGAAAACCTCCACCTGGTCGAACGTTTTACCTGAGTCGCTCGGGATCAGATCGACTACGAAATCACCGTAAACGACCCGACCACCTGCTTCGCCTCAGGGTCAAGAGTAATTGTCCTTAGAGGACATTCTGGGCGGGGCGCGCGCCGAAGAGAAGGCTGCGCAAGATCCCGCATCGCAGCGTTTGAAGTAAGTCACGATGGGTGCTCAATCCCGTCGTGTCCAGTGTTTTCATACGATGGTTCACCGTCCCCTCTGGTTTATCCTTTCCTTAGTCAGCCAATCCGATATCTGGTACTTGCCAGTCTCCAAGCTCCAATCCTTCTCTCGATCGCGCCATCACTGCGGCGCCTGACCAGCCGACGGCAGGCGGAATGCGTATATGGCATTCGATGGCGAAAAGCGGCAATGCGAGTTCCCGCCGACGAAATAAACAGAGTCTCCAACCACAGCGGTTCCCGGGCCATGCAGCCCGATGGGCGCTTTGGCGAGCGACTTCCAACTATCGGTCTTCGGATTGTAGGCCTGCAAGTCGTCAAAGGCCGCAGGCGCTTGAGGGTCGTTACAATCGCCGCCGAAATAAAGAATGAGGTCATGGTAAGAAGCGACACCGCCTTCGCTGCGCGGAGCAGGCAGAGGTGCGGCCTCGGTCCATTTGTCGGTAGCCGGATCATAGACATCGTGCGCGGCGACGCTGCTGTCCGGGTTACCTGTCGTCCGGCCGCCGAAGACGTGGAGCTTGCCATCGGCCACAATGACGGTCCCCAGGTGATTGCGCGCCAAGGGCAGAGGCGCGGCGGATGTCCACTTGCCGGTGGCAGGATCGAAGACTTCGTGCGTGCCAACGGCCTTGTTACCCGCGGAGTGGCCCGCAATGGCATGAATCATCCCCCCAAATGCGACCAGGCTTACCGCGCCTCGCGGGCCAGATAGCGGCGCCAGCGCCCGCCAGCGATCGGCCGCGGGGTCGTATTCGAGGAACTGATCGAGCGGATTCCGGTGAGCTTGGATACCGAAGCCGCCCGCTGCATAGATCTTGCCATTCAGGGTGGCGACGCCGAGATGCGAGGCCCCTTGCGGCAGCGGCGCGAGATCGCGCCAACGTCCGGTTCCCGGATCGAATTCCTGGGCCAATGGCAAGGTAGGCAAGCCGACCATGGACGCGCCGTTCCCGAGCACATAGATCTTTCCGTTCAGCGCGACGGCGCCGGTCTCCGTGCGGTCCGTAGTCGTCTGTCCCACCAGGGACCAAGTTCCATCCGAGTCGGCGCCGAATGCCCCATCTGTTGCGGCGCATAAAACAAACGCCAGACATAAGGCGCGGCCCGCATCCATCCACTCTGCACGAAACGTCATTCTTTAATTGCCTCCCGCGGCGAGACGCCGGACTTCGTCGGAGAAATTTTGCAAGAATATCACGTGATTTAGGGTCTGTTGGTCTTCCGGGCCCTCCACCGGCATGAGCGCGGCGATGCGTTTGCCATCCGGGGCAACATCATAGTTCCCGCCGTTCCCTACGTTCGCGATTCTCTTATCGGACCAGACCATGGGTTTATCCGCAACGAACGAATCGCCCATCACCTTGTAGCTTGCCACCATGATCTGGTTGTCTTCAGTGCGAAAAAACAGATCGTGGCCGCTGCGGGAGAACACCGGGTACAAGCCGCCGTCGTTCGAGATTTGCCACTTGCCGCCTTTATCGGGGAAGGCCCGCACATACACTTGGAAAGCCCCCGACTCATTCGACGCGTAAGCTAACCAGCGCCCGTCGGCGGAAAAGAAGTCGTGCCGCTCGTCGAACGGGCTTTGGACGAAAATTTCTGGCTTTCCAGCCCGCAGCCCATCGCCATCGCTTTCTACCGGTAAAGTCCAAAGGTCACCCTGCTGCATGATTGCCAATTGTCGTCCGTCAGATGAAATGGACCATGGACGCTGAATGACCTTGCTCTGCGTCAGAAAATGTGACTTGCTTCCGCCATCGGCACGGGTCCAGGCCATGCCACCAGGCGTGGCGAAGATGATAAACCGACCGTCAGGCGTCCAGACCACGTCGGGGTTCTCGGCACCGCCGAAAGTCAAACGTGTCATGACGCCCCGGCGCAAATCGTAGACCCATATATCGTCAGATCCGTCTTTAGTAACTGTCAATGCTAAACGCTGTCCATCGGGCGAGAGCCGCGGGCGGCGATAATCGCCAGGTCTTGCAAGCAGGGGTTGCGTCTTGCCTTGGCTGTCCAGCCATTGAACCGTAAACTGCGACGCAGCTCCCGTGCCGCTCCGATACACCAGCGTGGCGGGCGCTGACGCCGTTTTCGAAAAATCAAACTGCGCGGATCCTGTTCCGGCATTGTAGGCGACGTCTTCCAACACCGGCACGGGGGTGCCGCGCGCGGCCAAGGTGTCCACGTCGAAAGGTATTGCGAAAAGCCTGCCCGCGTTCAGGTAGATGATGTAGCCGGCCCCCTTTGACGTGGGCAGGTAGCGCGCAAAAGTGCCTCCCCGTTGGAACATTTTCACATGGTGATCGCCCAAAGACATTACCTCGATGGTGGCGCTATTGAAACCCGTGTCTCGATTATGCGCGGTGAATAGCACGGCCTTGCCTCCGGGCAGAGTCTGCGGCCAGCGATGCGTGGTTTCTCCTGGCTCGAGTTCCGTCACCGGTGTCGGGGCCCCTCCGGAAGAGGGAATCCGCGACAGGCCACCGGTGCTGTTTAGCGCCGCGATGATGTACCCGTCGTCGCCCCAACTGCCGCCGCGGCCAGCGTTGGAATCGCACAAGGCGATAACCGCGCCGCCTTCCACGGGAATCTTCTTCAGTTTCCCTGGCGTGAAAAACGCAATCCACTGCCCGTCCGGCGAGAAGAAGGGAAGAGCCGCCCCATCAGTGACCGCCAACGCGGTGGGTTTAGGCTGATCGAGCCGCCACGTAAACAGCCGCGACTGCGACACGTACGCCAGCCGGGTACCGTCGGGCGAAATGATCACGTCGGCTCCAATCTGGCCGAGGCGGACGCCGGGTCCCAGATCGACGTCTAGGCGAACCAGCGGCTGGGGTGGACGGGTCTCGCGAAAATGAACGAAGGCGAGAGCAGAAAGCGCGACGAACAAAAGGCCCGCCACGGCCCACGGCACGAAACTCCGCTTTTGCGGAGCGGCCGCCGGAACCGCTTCCGATTGGTGCGAGGTTCCATTCAGAGTTTCTTCGATGGTGATGCGCGCCTCGCCGATGGCTTGCAGGCGCTGCTTGCGGTCCTTCTTCAGACAGCGCCTGATGAGTGTTCGTATCGTCGGCGGAGTATCGGCTGGCAGCGCGTTCCAGCCCGGGTCGAGCTTGAGCACTGTTGCCAAAGTGTCCGAAACCGATTCGCCTTCAAACGCCCGCTTCCCGCTCAGCATCTCAAAGAGCACCACTCCGAACGACCAGATGTCGGCGCGCCGGTCGGCGGTTTTTCCACTGGCCTGCTCCGGCGACATGTAAGCGGCGGTGCCCAGGATGACGCCGACACGCGTGGCCCCCAGGGTCAACGTGGGCGATTTGCCGGGATCGTCACCGGCGGACGCCGGGTCCTCGATGGCCTTCGCCAGCCCGAAATCGAGGAGTTTGACGACACCCTCCGGCGTGACCTTGACGTTGGCGGGTTTCAAATCCCGATGAATCACGCCGCGCTCGTGAGCATACTCCAACGCTTCGGCGATTTGCTTGGCATAGTTGAGGGCGATATCCAGCGGAAGGCCGCCGGGCAGTGTTTCGCCGTTGACGAGTTCCATCACCAGCGCGGACTGCTCCACGCCGTAGATGTGGGCGATGTTGGGATGGTTGAGCGACGCCAGAACCTCGGCTTCGCGCTGAAATCGAAGCATGCGTTCGGGATCTTGAGCGAACGCTTCGGGTAACACTTTCAACGCCACATCGCGCTTCAGCTTGGTGTCCTGCGCGCGATACACCTCGCCCATTCCGCCCGCGCCGATGGGCGCAAGGATCTCATAGGGTCCCAGACGCGTGCCAGCGGACAGGGGCATGGCGGTTTGAACAATCTTACCGTATACGCTGTTTTAGAGGGTTCCGAAGGCTCAAGTCACGGGTAACGCGCGTTAGTAAATTGAGAAGTATCGCCGACAGTCCGCCGACCCCTCCTACTCGTCTGGCTCGCATCGACGCAACTCATCATTGTGCGTGCCCGCGAACCAATTTGCCGCATCACGCGCGCAGCATTGCGCTGGCTGCGATCACATGGACTTTCGCGCCATCGCGGGGCCCGGTGCGTGACCGCCGGCTTGTCCCGGCGCAGGCGTCTCCTCAGGCGGCGGAATCTTCTTCGGACGCGCATCCAATCGCGTCAGAATCAACTCCTCGCGGGCTTTCTGGAACTTCGGCGATCCAGCCTTGACGCCCGTGGCCAGCACATCGCGCTCGCTTACTTCCTGCGCCGTCGGCAGGTATTTCCCCAGGTAATTCTTGATGCGATCATGCACCAGGCGCTCGGAAGAATGCGCCAGCAGGAACAGAATCTGATCGCCAGGAACGGCGGAAAGCAGCTGATAAACCTTCGACGGCTTCTGCAGCTTCGCCGACTTCAGGTCCTTTTCCAGCTTCTTGGATTTCGCTTCCAGCTTCTGCCATTGGTCCACTTCGCGCCGGCTTAATCCGATGTTCTTGGTAAACGCGGCACGATCTTTGGCGGGCATCTTTTCGGTGAGGAAGTAAAGGAACAGGCCCATGCTCTCCAGATGAATGTCGATCCCGAACGGGACCAATTGCCGGGCTTTCTGCAATTTCTGCAACCCCGCGTGATTCAGCTTCGCGCCCGCCAAATCCGGCGAGAACAGATGCAGCAGCTTCTCTTCTTCCAACACCTTGATGACATCGGCACAGTTGGGCTCGTTGGCAATGTGCCGTAACTCGTCAAGCAGATCCGCGGGCGTGATGCGCGTTTCCAGCTCCGCTTCCCTGGCATTGTCGTACTGCATCTTGGTGCGCTCTTCGATCGTGAAACCCAGCCGCACCTTGAAGCGCAGCATGCGCAGCAAACGGATCGGATCGTCGTACAGCGTATAATTGCTCACCGCGCGCAGCTCTTTGCGCTCCAGATCGCCCACCCCGTTGTTGGGATCGAGCAGCAAACCGCGCGAAGCCGGATTCAGCGACAGCGCGATGGCGTTGATGGTGAAATCGCGCCCCCGCAGGTCCTCGTGAATGGTGGCGGGCTTTACCGTGGGCTTGCCTCCGGGCTTGGCGTACTTCTCCTGCCGCGCCATCCCGGTGGTGGCGCGCACGCCGCTGGGGAAAGCCAAATGCGCTAGCTTGCGGTTGTCGTCCTCCGACAAAATCTTCGCGCCGCTCTTCTTCGCTACCGCTTGGGCTATCTTGATCGCGTTGCCCTCAATGGTGAAATCGATATCGAGCATCGGAAAGCCGCCCAACATGTCGCGCATCGCCCCGCCGGTCAAAAACACGTTGAGATTGGCGTTCGTCGCAGCCGCTTGGATCTCGGAGACAGCCCGGCTCTGGTCGGCGCTCAGGTGGCTCTCGAGCATAAACATGTAATCGCTCATCGCTTGGTCTCTCCAGTAAACATCGCGCACAACGCATCCGCTGTGCGCTCCGCCCACCGCATATTGGCCTTCATTCGAATCCGTTCAAGCTCTTGGATGATGCTCGTCCACGGTTCTCCGCAACCGCGAACGCACTACATGGGTATAAATCTGGGTGGTCGAGATATCGGAGTGCCCCAGCATGCTTTGCAGACTTCTCAGGTCCGCTCCGCCTTCCAACAGATGGGTGGCGAACGTATGACGCAGCACGTGCGGCGTCAAATCGTGGAAGATCCCCGCCTTCTTCCCATATGCCGCCAGCAACTGCCAAAAAGCCTGCCGCGACATGGCGCCGCCGCGATTGGTAACGAACAGAAACGGGCTAGCGCGGCCCTTCAGCAAACGCGGCCTGCCATGGACCAAGTAATGCTCCACCGCCTGGAGCGCCGGCTTTCCCACCGGTACCAGCCGTTGCTTGTTGCCCTTGCCCACCACGCGCACTACGCCCATGTTCAACTCGAGACCCGACACTCGAACCGCGCACAGCTCGGAGACACGCAGTCCGGTAGCATACAGAAATTCGAGCATGGCCCGATCCCGCAGGCCTTGCGGCTTGGAGCTGTCGCAGGACGCGAGCAGATCGTCGATCTGTTTCTTATTAAGGTATTTAGGAAGACTCTGCCACTGCCGCGGCGCTGCCAGATGAGCCGTGGGATCGGCGTCCACCGCGCCTTTTTCGATCAGATGGCCATAAAAGTTGCGAAGGGTGGTGATGTGCCGCGCGATGGATCGGCTGGCTAGGCCGGCCTTATAAAGTCCGTCGACATAGCGGCGAACCGGCTCCGGGCCGGCGATTGCCTCATTGGTTTGTAGTGAAGCCGAAAACCGTTTCAAATCAGCATGATACGCTGAGACGGTGGTTCTCGACAGGCCTTTCTCGATGCGGCAAAAGTCGAGAAAGGAAGCGATATGGGCCGAAATCCCGTCAACGGATCGCATTCTGCCAATGATACAATATTCGCAAATTTGTTTGGAAGAAAAGTGAAGCGCCAGCGTGGCGCACGCACTCCTGCGTGCTGCGTTCACACTCGTGTGAACGTCTGGTGTTGTCCGGTAAAGGAGGGGTTTGGGGGGATCAACGCATAAGAAGGTGCTCGTCTCGCGCTTCGATCGCGAGGCCTTGTCCGGTTTCGTCAATCCCCAGGGCTATCTCCTGCAGGAGGGCCTGGAGCTGATGACGCAGAGCGGATCCGTCAGCCTGGTGCCCTATGACGAGGTGAAACTGGTCTGCTTCGTACGCGATTTCCAGCAAGGCGAACCGCGCAAGGAGCTGCGCCTTTTCACCACGCGGCCCAAGCTGGAAGGACTCTGGCTGCGCATGTCGTTCCGCGATGGCGACGCCATGGACGGAATCCTTTCCAACAACCTCTTGCAGCTCGACACCTTCGGTTTCTCGGTAGTGCCGCCCGATCCAGGCTTCCAAAACCAGCGCGTCTTCGTTCCCCGAGCCGCTCTTTCACGGATTCAGGTGTTGGGCGTAGTGGGAAGCCCCTTACGGACGCCGCGCAAACCCAAACCAACGCCTAAGGAGCAGATCGAACTGTTCTAACAGCATCTTCCACCTGCCGCGCGAGCGCAAGGTAATCTTCGTTTCCATTGGGCAGGAGCGCCGGTCCGAACGTGATTTCGACGCGGCCAGGTCGCGCCATCTTCCAGGTTTGGTGCAGCACCCGATCCATGCCTTCGATGCGGATGGGAACCACCGGGATTCCTAGCTTGGATGCCAGCATGCCCACCCCCGGCTGGAAGGGCGCGATTTCGCCGGCCCGAGTCATCTTGCCTTCTGGGAAAATGAGGAGGCACCATTTGTCATTGGCAAGGTCGCCGATGTAGCGCAACGTGGCCAACGCCCCAGGCTCGCGCTGCGGAATCGGAAAGGCATTGAAGAAGAGTGACGACAGATAGTAATTCAGGCTGTTGGTAAAGCTGCGCCCGTGAAAATGCTGTTCGAAAAATTCCTTGCGCATGGCAGGGGCCACGCGATAGCGCCAACGCGCGGGCAGCGCGCTCATGATCGCCGGCACGTCCATGTAGCTTTGGTGATTGGCCGCGAAGATGACCGGCGGTTCGAGACCTTCCAGGTTCTCGAGACCATGCGCATGGACGTGCGCGAACATTCGAGTCAGCGGCAGCAGGAATCCCGGCAAAAAAACGCGGCGGGCAGCTCGGGCCAGAAGGCCGCGATTCCAGGTGGGGAAATCCGCGGCCGTTGATGTGGGTGCGCTGCTGACCTCCGCCTCGTCCAAGCCCAGCGCGACCATTCGCTCCACCCGTTCGAGCGATGTCAGGTTTTCGAGCGGAACATCCAGATCGGCCGTAGCGACAGGCGCGGGCGTTGCTTTCGAAACGTCCAGGCGTTTCAGCTTCCCGGTTCCTTCCGTGCGCGGGAATTCGTCCTGCGGCCAAATAGAAAAGCTGCGAATACGCTGGTAATCAGCCAGCCGCGCGTTGGCGCGCCGCACGATTTCCTCGGCGTCAGCGCCTGGGTCGAGAATCAGTACCGCTTGCACGCGCCCGGTTCCGATCACCGCGGCGTCACGAACGCCCGGCTGCTGTTTCAGCACGCCCTCCACGTCTTCCGGAAAAACGTTGAGCCCTTCCGGTGTCACGATCATTTCCTTCTTGCGGCCCAGGATGGCAAGTTCGCCGTTCTCTTTCAGCTCGCCGATGTCGCCGGTATGGAACCAGCCGTCTTCGAAGGCGCGCGCGGTTTCTTCGGGATGCTCGAAATATCCGGAGGTAACGTTGTCGCCGCGGACCAGGATTTCCCCGTCCCCAGCAATCTTCACTTCAACGCCGCCAATCGGCTTGCCGACACTCCCCTTTCGTGCGTGAAAGGGATGATTCAATGTCACGATGGGCGCAGTCTCGGTAAGACCGTAGCCTTGAATTACCAGGAATCCCAATTCAGAAAAAAACGCTTCCAGATCCGCCGGCAAAGGCGCGGCGCCGACGATAAAGCTCCAGAACTTCCAGCCGAACAGCCGATGCACCTTGCGATAGCGCCACCAGCGTCGCAGCCAGTGGTCCTTCCGTGTCTTTAATTGGCGCAGCTCCGGAAACATTTGGATCAGATGTGTTCGTAGGATTTCGAGAATCTGCGGGACCGATACCAAAACCGAAACGCGCCGCGTGCGAATCTGCCGCAGGATTTCGTGGGGCGCGAATCCGTGCATGAAGACCACCACGCCAGCGAGCATCGGCGGAATAAACGTCGCCATGGCTTGCCCGAACATGTGGCTGAGCGGCAGCAGGTTCAGGAACCGGATGGGCGCGAACGGCCGAGCGTAGCGCAGGTATTTCTTGGCCTCGTTTTCCACCGGAACAATATTCGCCAGAATGTTGCGGTGCGTGATGATGACGCCCTTGGGCTCCGCCGTCGCTCCGGAAGTGAAGATGATTTCGGCGGTTTGATCTTTCGTGATCTTCTCTGGTTCGAACGCTGCTTGGCCATCGTACAGGCCGGCTTCGTCACCGGTGAAGATCGCTCGCGCACCGACAATGTTGTTGATGCGCTCCACAAATTCGGCCGAAGCGCGATAGTCGATGGGTACGGCAATCACACCCGCCAGCAGGCATCCCCACAGCGCGATAATCCACTCCGGCCGATTTTCGCCATAAAGAATGACCTTCTCGTCCCGGCCGATCCCGCGCTCGCCGAGCCGCGCCGCAAACGCCCGGGCCCGCGCGGCGATCTCGCTATATCGAAAGTGCCGCGCATGAAACCCGTCGTCATGAATGAGAAACTCATCTTCCAGCCCAGCGAAGTCGTGGAAGAAATCGAGCAGCGTGTCACGCGGCATCCAGGACCATTATTGCTTCAATGCCGGCGGCCTAAAGCTCACCCCACTGCACCCTGCTTCACGTCTTCTTGTGGCGCACGCACTCCTGCGTGCAGCGTTCACACTCGTGTGAACGCTTGGACTTGCATCGAGAGGAGTCTCGACACGGCACGCACGAGTCGAGCGCATTGTAGCCGTAGACCGCCGCGAGTAACGCGAGCGCGATCAGGCCCGTAACGGAAGAGTACACTCGGCAGCGCTGTATGGAGCGCCACCAGTCGCCAAGTCGGTAACGGCGCCGGAATTCGCCCATGATAGAATCCCAGGAATGAAATTCGCCCTCCTATTCGCACTCGCCGGCGCGGCCACCGCCCAAACAACCAAGCAGGCGCTGATCGACGATCTCGTCACGGCCAATCACATCCTGGCGTCGGAGGGAATCCTCGACGGCTACGGCCACGTCAGCGTGCGGAACCCCGCCAATCCCAGCCACTATTTTCTTTCGCGCTCTTTGGCGCCTGGACTCGTCACCGCCGCCGACATCATCGAGTACGATCTCGACAGCAACCCCATAGGCGACAATCGCCTGAGCTATCGCGAGCGATTCATTCACGGCGAAATCTACAAGGCCCGCCCGGACGTGATGGCCGTCGTTCACGATCATTCGCCGGCCGTGATCCCGTTCAGCGTCAGCTCCGTGTCGCTACGCGCGGTGTCGCATATGGCGGCGTTCATCGGCGCAGGCGTTCCGGTGTTCGAGATCCGCGACGTGGACGGGATGACCGACATGTTGGTATCCAATCCAAAGCGCGGACAAGCCCTGGCGAAACTGCTGGGTGATCATCCGGCAGCGCTGATGCGGGGACACGGTGCGGTGGTGGTAGGCGGGACTGTAAAGGAAGTGGTTGGCCGCGCTTACTATCTCGATTCGAACGCCCGGCTGCAAGAGCAAGCGATACTGCTGGGCGGAAAGGTCATCTACTTCGAGCCGGAAGAGGCCAGGAAGACCGCGCCGCAGGACGGCTACGAGCGCGCCTGGGGCGTCTGGAAACAGAAGGCATCAGCCAAGTAAGTCGAGCATCCAAGGCGTTATCTGAATGCGAATGCGCTCCCGTGGCGCACGCACTCGTGCGTGCCGCGTCGACACTCGTGTCGACGCATGGGGCTGTTGTTCACGTCCACGGCCGAGCGCATTGCTTACTCCCGAAACTTCCTCGCCAGCTCTTGAGTCGCTCGCATCAGCAGATTTCCGTCCAGGCCGACGGCGACGAACCTACACCCCAGCGCGAGGTACTGGCGCGCCTGCGCTTCGTCGGTGGTCAAAATGCCCGCGGCTCGGCCCGACGCGCGAATACGGCCGATGGCGCCCTCGATCGCCTTTTGCACGTCGGGATGCGCCGGCTTACCCAGATGTCCCAGCGCGGCCGACAGATCCGATGGCCCGATGAACACGCCGTCCACACCCTCCACCCTCGCAATCGCATCCAGATTCTCGAGTCCCGCGCGCGTCTCCACTTGAACCAGAAGGCACATCTGATCGTTCGCCTCGTCGAGGTAGTTCGGCACCCGGCTCCATTGCGACGCACGCGCCAGCGCCGCGCCAACCCCGCGAATTCCAGCCGGCGGATAGCGCATCGCCCGAACCAACAGCTCCGCTTGCTCCCCGCTTTCCACCATCGGCACCAGCAGCGTCTGGGCGCCGATATCGAGCAATTGCTTGATGAGCTGGACATCGCCCGAAACCGGCCGCACGATCGGGTGTACTGGATAAGGCGCCACCGCTTGCAATTGAGCCAGGATAGATCGAACATCGTTGGACGCATGCTCGCCGTCCAGAAGCAGCCACTCGAACCCTGCGCCGGCCGAGATCTCGGCGCAGATCGGATCCGTCAGCCCGAGCCACAAACCGATCTGGGCGCGTTCCCCGCTTTTAAGCGCGATCTTGAAGTTATTTTTCTTGATCTCCATATTTACTCGAAGTGACACGAGATGCAGCCGAACGGGCCGTAGTCGATGTGGAACGTGTCTCCGCGCCGCGCCGGTACCGGCCGCGTAAACGATCCGCCCAGGATCAGTTCGCCCGCCGCAAGGCTGACGTTGTGAGCCGCGAATTTATTCGCCAGCCACGCCACTCCGTTAGCGGGATGATTCAGGACGGCCGCCGCCACGCCCGACTCTTCGATCACGCCGTTGCGATAACAAACCGCCGAGACCCATCGCAGATCGGTATCCAGCGGACGAAATGGCCGGCCGCCGGCCACCAACGCCGCGCCCGCCGCGTTGTCGGAAATCGTATCGAAAACCTTGCGCGTCGCTTTCGTTTCGGGGTCCACCTGTTGGATGCGCGCGTCAATGATCTCGACCGCCGGCGTCACGTAGTCAGTAACGCTGAGCACGTCGAAGATCGTGCAGTTCGGCCCCGCGAGCGGCTTGCTTAACACAAACGCCAGTTCCACTTCTAAGCGGGGAACGATGAAACGTTCGATCGGAATGTTGGAGCCATCGGCAAAGAACATGTCGTCGAGCAGCACACCATAGTCCGGCTCGTTGATGTTGGAAGAGTACTGCATCGCCTTCGACGTCAGGCCTATCTTGTGACCTTTCACCGCGCGTCCGGCGCTGGTCTTCAGCGCCACCCATGCCTTCTGGACCGCGTACGCATCGTAGATGGTCATCCCCGGATGCTGGATGGAAAGCTGGCGGATCTGTGTGCGTGCCCGCTCCGATTCGTCCAGCCGCTTGGCTGCGTCTTGAATGCTGCGGTCATCCAACATTTCCCCGCTCCTCCGCATCGTCGATAATCGTATTCTTCAAACTCCCGATCCCATCAATCTCCGTGATCACTTCGTCGCCCACCTCCACCCCAGCGAGGCCTTCGGGCGTCCCCGTCAAAATAATATCGCCTGCTTCGAGCGTCATGAAGCCGCTCAGATACTCGATCAGCGCCGGAATGTCGAAAATCATGTCGCGCGTGTTGCCCTCTTGCGTTACCCGGCCATTCACCAGCGTCCGCAATTGCAAATTCATCGGATCGGCAACGTCGGCGGCGTCCACCAGCCAAGGGCCCAGTGGCGTCGCAGAGTCGCGGCTCTTCACGCGAAAGTTTGGCCGATAGTAATTTTCGAGATAATCGCGAATCGCGTAATCGTTGGCGACGGTGTACCCGGCGACAGAATCGTAGGCGTTGGCGCGCGCCACACGGCGCGCCGTCTTCCCTATCACCACCGCAAGTTCGCACTCATAGTGCATGTATTTTACGCCGCGTGGACGAATCGTCCTCCCCCGATGGCCGCACAGACTTTGCGGCCCTTTCATGAAAATCAGAGGCTCGTCGGGCGCCTTAAACGCCAGCTCCTTGGCATGATCGGCGTAGTTGAGGCCCAGGGCAAAAATAGTGCCCGGCTGGATGGGAGCCAGCCATTCGACTTCTTCTTCTCTAACCATTCTGCCGTCGTCCAATCGCAGGCTGCCGTTCTCCTCCGTGGCATTATGGATGGCGCCGGCATAAGCGACACGGGCGGTCTTCATTCCGCCACCACCTCGTTCTCGATCGCCGGCAGCCCCTCGATTTCCACTCGCACCCGGTCACCCGCCTGAGCGAGCGGAGCATCATACGGCTCGCCTGCCAGCACAATGTCGCCGGGTTGAAGAGTCAGGAACTCACGGATGTCAGCAATCAATCGATCGATCGGGCGCACCAGATCCGCCAGGCTCGCGCGGCAGCGCAGTTCACCATTGATGAAGATTTGAATCTCGCGCGGCTCCCGCTCCGTGATCTGGGAACCAATCACGCAGAAGCCATCGCGGCAGCGTTGTCGAATCGCGGGCCGGTAATAGGAGTCATGCGGGATGCTGACATCGTTCACCGCCACGTAGCCGCCGCCAATCAAGACGCCAACCGTACCGGCCATCTTCAACTGCTTCGTACCGGCCGGTATCCGAATGGCCGCGCCGCTCGCGTTCCATGTGTTTCTCGGACGAAGATAGAGCACCGGGGCGACCGGCGGCTTCTTATACGGATCGCGATTCAATTGCTCGCCCAGCGCTTCCAGCTCACTCCGAAAATTGAGAGCCACGCCATACACGGCCTTAATCGCCAGCGTATGTCCCATCCATGATCCTGGCCCAAGCACTCCTGTGTGCCTGGGACAAATGTGGCGCACGCACTCGTGCGTGCCGTGTTGGCACTCGTGCCAACACCTCCGCGGGAGTCCTGAAACGTTCACACGAGTGTGAACGCGGCACGCAGGAGTGCGTGCGCCACGGAGGCCGCACTAGATACCCATCTCCTTGAACACTTCCCGGGCGATGCGGAAGCTATCCACGGCAGCGGGCACGCCGCAGTAAATGGCCGCTTGCAAAAACAGTTCCTTGATCTCTTCTTTGCTGACGCCGTTGGCGATAGCGCCCTTCACGTGTGCGCGAATCTGATTAGGCCGGTTCAAGCCGGTCAGCATCGACAGCGTTACAATGCTGCGCGTCTTGCGATCCAGGCCGGGCCGTCCCCAAATTTCCCCGAAGCAATACTGATTCACTAGCTCTTCAAATGGCCGGTTGAACTCGTCAGCCGCCGCCCAGGTCTTGTCGACAGCGTCCGCACCGAATATTTCGCCGCGGATGCCAATCCCTTTGTCGAACATCTGTTTTTCCATCGCTCAACATTATAGCGGCTGTTGAGCAGACGCCTTCACGAAATCTTCCATCACCGCCTTGCGCAGCAAATTCGGCGGCAGCAGTCCTTGCGACAAAATGAAATCGTGAAAGCGCTGGACGTTGAACTTAGGTCCCAAAGCCAACTCCGCAGCCTTGCGAATTTCAAGCAATCTTGTGTATCCGTCAAAATACGAGGGAGCCTGTCCCGGCATGCGGAAGGTGAAGCGCTCCACTTCCTCGGTCGCGAACGCCGGCGAACACACCACGTCTTTTTCCAGGACCTCGGTGGCTTGCTCGGGCGTAATCTTACCCTCCTGCAATTCGGGGTCGAGAAACGCGCGCGCGGCCCGCAGCAGCCGGTAATCGAGCGAGATCAGCTTGGCATCATCGGGCATGTAAGGCAGCATGAACCATTCCGAATAGAGTCCCCAGCCTTCCACGTTGGTGCTATTGAACGCAAACAGCGCGCGGGCTAACGAAACGCCCCGCTCCACCATCGCATCGAACTGCAGCTCATGGCCGGGCCGCGCTTCGTGCGCCGTCAGCGTCCAGGATGCGGCCGCGAAACTGAAATCGTCGTACTTCAGCGTTGCCCCGCCTTTGCCGGTTGTTTCGAGCGGCAGAACAAACTGCCCGCGCTCCCCATGATTATTGATCAATGGCGGTGGAACCATATGCGGCGCCGGTTGCTGCGCGGTCTCGGCCGCCGAGGCCAGTCGAATGATGGCTGGCCGGTCCGGCAGCGTCACCAGATGCTCGCGCCGGATGATGCCCTCAATCTCCGCCAGCCGCTTCTGATAATGCGGCAGCACCTGATCGCCCGGAATCTGGTCCTTCTTCAAATCGCGAATCACGTCGCGATAATCCGACGACGGCAGATGGCGCTCTTTCGCAATTTTAGCCGCGATGGGCTGCATTTCGCTTTGCAGCTGCGCGAACATTTGGTGCGCCAATCGCGTCAGTTCATCGGGCGTATAGTCGATGCCGAAATTCTCGAGCGAGATGGTGTACAACGCCGGCGGAAGCCGGAAGTCGCTGCGCGCTTTCGGCAGCACTTCCGCGCGCACAAACTGGTCGTAAGTCGCCAGCTGCTCTTTCAACTTCGCAAACCCGTCTTGATAGCCGGTCATTTTGTACTTCTCAAGCAGCAGCCCGATGCCGGTGATGTAGGCTTGCGTGTTTTCCAGATTCTTTTCGAGCTCGACCTTGGATGGCCCCAACAGCCCCGGCGTTTTCAGCTTCTCGCGAAAGCGTTGCGCGGCCTGTACTGGGAGCGGCTCATAACCGGATTCCAGGCCCGTGTACTTGCGCAGCCGAACTACCGAGGCAGGCCTTCGATCCGCCTTGATCTGATCGTCCAGCAGGCTCTTGACTCCGTAAAAAATCGTCCCGGCGACATCGTCATAGGGCAGCAGCGTGCGTTCGGAAGCTTCCGACGATCGAATATCGCGATTGGCCTGCGCGATGAGGATCTCCAGATCCTGGCGCACTAGCGGATCTTTCTCCGCCCCGAGGCGCCTTTCCAGTTCATCGCGGGCCGACGCCAGGTCCTTGCGGAAACGTTCCGGTTCGCCGCGTTTGGAACTACTGACCTGCTCGTCCAGACCCGGCACGCCTTCGGCCGCGGCCTGCTCCGGCGCATAACGCGCCATGATTGCGATCAGCAACTGGGAATTCTGATTGCTCTTCTCCACCCACGCGGGCGGCGATTGTGCCCAAACCGACGCAGCCAACAACATGACCAGCAGGAACAGAAAGCGCATAACTAAAGAGTATCCGGAAAAATATGATAAAGTGCCCCGCATGCGCCGCACCCTTTTTATACGAGCTTCCGCACTGGCCTTCGTCCTGGCCGGCGTCTGGCTCACCTACACCCAGACCCAGCCGGCGGCGCTCATCGGTATCCAAAAGCTCAAGGACGATTTGTATGTCATCGGAGTCACCAAGGGAGTGGGCGCCGGGAACGTCGCAGTCTGCGTCACCGATGAGGGCGTGATCCTGGTGGACGATATGTTCGATCGCAATCACGACGAGATCCTGGAGAAGCTCCGCACCGTGACCGACAAGCCCATCAAGTACGTGCTGAACAGCCATCAGCACGACGACCATGCGGGCGGAAACGCGAAGATGCTCGCCATGAACGCCGAGGTGATCTCGCACCGCAACGCCCGCGCCAACATGGCGCTGCTGAAACAGCCGGGGCTAGCGCGCGTCACCTTCTCCGAGGAAATGGACGTCTACCTGGGTGGTAAAGAGGTTCGCGCGCGGCACTACGGGCGCGGCCACACCGGCGGCGATGCCGTAATGTATTTCCCCGCCGATAAAGTGATCCACACTGGAGACTTGTTCCTCACATTTCCCCCGCAGCCTTTTATCGACTACGCCAACGGCGGCAGCGCGCTCGAATGGACCAAGACTCTCGACGAAGCGTTGAAGCTCGATTTCGACATTGCTATACCCGGGCACGGCCCGGTTTCAGACCGCTCCGGCATTCTCAAATTTCGAAATGAATTCCAAGCCATGCGCGACCGCATCAGCGGCATGCTCCACTCAGGCGCGAGTAAAGACCAGGTCTCGAAAGTGCTGGTGACCGATTATCACTGGGCCGCGGGCGGCCTCGCCATCCAGCAGGTGGACGCCATGATTGCGGAGCTGAAGCAGTAATGAGCCTGCTCAGCCGCTTCCTTGGCCGACTCTGGAAGCTCCCCGCTTCGATTACGCACGACATTGCGATGGAGCCGCTCCACATCCCCATGCGCGACGGCGTCACCTTGTTGGCCGACCGCTATTATCCGCGCGGCGCGCCCTCGGCGCCTGTGGTGCTGATCCGAAGCTGCTACGGACGAAGCGCGTTCAAGCTCATCGGAACCCTATTCGCCGAGCGCGGCATGCAGGTCGTTCTTCAAAGCTGCCGGGGAACATTCGGTTCCCAAGGCGTGTTCCGCCCGTTTTTCGATGAGCAGGACGACGGCGCCGATACCGTGGAGTGGATCGAACGCCAGTCGTGGTTTTCGAGCAAGCTGGCCTTGTGGGGCATCAGTTACCTCGGAAATACCGCTTGGGCAGTCGCTCGATCGAGTGCCGGTCGGAAGGTCGATGCACTCGGTCTGCACGTTACGCTCACCAATTTTCGCGATCGGACTTATGCCTTCGACGGGTTCACTTTGATCACCTGCATCGAGTGGACCATGCTCATGGTGAACCTCATACAAACGGGCGGCGGGAACATCGTCTCTCGCTTACTCGGCCAGCGCAAAACCAAGGCGCTGTCCGAACGCGCGGCCGCCACCATTCCTCTGCGAAAAGCCGATCGGCTCATCGCGCCGGACGGTGTTTCCTGGTGGCAGGATTGGATGGATCACGCCGAGCCGGGCGATTCCTGGTGGCAGCCAGTCGACTACGGCGCCGCAGCGCAAAGCATCCCGCCCACCGTAATGACCGGCGGCTGGTATGACATTTTCCTACCTTTCCAGCTGCGCGATTTCACCAACGCGCAACAAGCCGGTCGGGATGTTCGAATTACCATTGGCCCTTGGACCCACCCGGCTGTGCCTGCGCTTGCCGAATCGCTTCGCCAGAGCATCACGCTATTTCAGGAGCGCTTTGGCCTGGGCTTGTCCGCGTCATCCCAAACAGCCCCAAAGCCCCGCGTGCGCCTCTTCCTCATGGGAGCGAACGTTTGGCGCGAATATTCGTCCTGGCCCCCGCCATCGAGCGTCGCTCGCACGCTTTACCTCCAGCCCTCCAGGCACTTGTCACCTGACGCGCCGGCGGCGGAAGGCGAAAGCACTTTCGATTACGATCCCGCCCATCCCACACCCGCATTTTATGGCGCCACTCTCGAAGGCAGCAAGGGCTCGGGCGACATGGCCCAGCTCGAACGCCGCTCCGATGTCCTGGTCTTTACGGCCGAGCCGCTTCCGGCGGACCTGGACGCCATCGGACCCGTGTCCGCCGAGATCTTTCTCCGCTCGAATACCGAGCATACGGATTTGTATTTATGCCTGTGCGACGTGACGAGGGAAGGCCGCTCCACCAACGTCTGCGACGGCTACCGGCGGCTACGGCCAAATGGCACGGCCACGCGCCAGGTGGAAATAGAATTTTGGCCCACCGCGTATCGTTTTCGGGCCGGACACAGGATACGAATCATCGTGGCCGGCGGAGCGCATCCCCGCTATGCGCGAAATCCGGGCAGCGGCGAACCCCTCGGCGACGCGGCCACCATGCTGATCGCCCATCAGCACATTCTTCACGGCCCCCAGCATCCCTCGGCCCTCCGGCTGCTTCAACATTCTGGATTCTGAATTCTGGATTCTGAATTCCGCTTTCAGTTACTCCTTCCACACTTCCCGCGCCGTCTCCACCACCAGCCGCAACTTCTCGAACTGCTGCTCACTCGTCAGCGCATTCCCTTCGATAGTGGAAGAAAATCCGCACTGCGGGCTCAGGCAGATCTGATCCAACGGCACATACTTCGCCGCTTCGTCGATGCGCCGCTTCAAGTCGTCTTTCTTTTCCAGTTCGCCGCGCTTGGATGTCAACAGTCCCAGCACCACCTTCTTGCCCTTCGGCACAAAACGCAGCGGCGAGAAAGTTCCCGAGCGCGCATCGTCGAACTCCAGAAAATAACCGTCCACCTTCAGCTCGCCGAACAGGGCTTCGGCCACGTGATCGTAGCCGCCCGAAGCAGCCCACGACGACCGGAAATTGCCTCGACAAAGATGCGTGCAGATCGACATCCCGGCAGGCTTCCCGGCCAGCGCCTGGTTCAGCGTGCGGATATGGCGGATGTGCGCGTGCTCTCCGTCCTCGCCCATCTGGTTCACCATCTCGCGCTGCGCCGGATCGTTCAAATAGGCCAGGCTGATGTCGTCCAGCTGCAGATAGGTGCAGCCCAGCTTCGCCAGTTCCGCGATCTCCTCGGCGTACACCTGAGCCAGGTCGCGCCAGAATTCCTGAATGTCCGGATAAATCGCCGGATCGATCGCCGCGCGCCCGCTGCGGTAGTGCATCATGCTGGGCGATGGAATGGTCAGCTTGGGCGTCGCGTGGGCCAGCGACTTCAGGTACCCGAAGTCGTCGCCAAAAATGCATTTGTCCAGCTTGAGCTTGCCCTTGATCCGCAAAGCCGTGGGAGCAAATTCGATCACTCCCTGCTCGTTGCGAAACTGAACTTTCGCGTTGTCCTGCACCTTGGCGGTGCCGCCCACCTGGTACAGGAAATCCATGTGCCAGGAGGAGCGCCGAAACTCACCGTCGGTCACTCCTTCCAGTCCCAGGTCTTCCTGCTGGCGGACCACATCCCGGATCGCCTGATCTTCAATCCGGCGCAGATCAGCCTTGCTGATACGTCCACCCTTTTCGTCTTCGCGCGCTTTCAGCAACTCTGGCGGACGGAGCAGACTGCCGACGTGATCGGCGCGGAAGGGTGGGATTTTGGTTTGAACCATCGAATCCAGCTTACGCAAATTCGAGGGCTTGGCGCGGGCCGCTTCCTCATGATTCCGGTTCAGGGATCTCTTCTCGGGTTGGAACGAAGGTCCACCTTTCTTTGGCTGGAATGAAGCTCCCGCTTCTTTGGCCGGAACGAAGCTCCCGCTTCTTGGTCTTGAACTGGTACTGGTCGAACTGCACTGCAAATTCTGCCGGCAGACGACGCGTCACCCGGCAAACGGCGATGAGTTGCAACTGCGTGCTTCCGTGCAGCAGGGCCGGCCAATCCACGATAACTTGCAATCGCGCTCCAGCTCGAACCGGCGCCTGCTTTGAGGAGATTAGCAGCCCACTGCTGCTCATGTTCACGGTTCGGCCCGCTCCCACTAGCGATGGTCCATCCGAAAGAGTACGGTATCGAACAGTTAATAGCAGCGGAAATCGCTCCCTGGACCGCCTGTCCCTACCATGGACTGTGGATTCAGGATTCATCGCGATTTACCATTGTTGTTCACTGATGTGGCGCATGCACTCTTGCGTGCCGCGTTCACACGAGTGTGAACGCCTGCCGGTAGGCCATCTATGGCGAAACATATCCGAACAACCTCCCACTTTCTAACTCGCACACCACGTCAGTATTCGCTATCGATGGCCGAAGTGAATAGGCTCTCTGGTAAAGAAGCCGGCAAGAACTTCGTGAACAAGAATTCCTCCCTCGTTGTGGCGAAAGGTGGTTCGACAATATTATCACGATGAGGTTGAAATAAAGACAACAATTGCACAGACTAATCGAGCATAAAGTACCGGCATTCCTACCCGTCCCACCGATACTGCGGTCTGCAGAGGGTGCCCGGTAACTATATCGAAACTTTGTGGATCTAATGGGTTGAATGCTCCTTCACCCCGTACTTTTGTGCGCTCTCTGGTGGAACTGCCAGGTGAGCGTCCTGTCCTATCACAACGACCTCGCTCGAACGGGACAAAATCTGAATGAAACCGCGCTCACTCTCGCCAACGTCGGTTCGGCGCAATTCGGACGGCTGTTTAGTTATCCGGTAGACGGCCAGGTCTACGCGCAGCCTCTGTATCTGCCGGGAGTGATCATGCCGGGAAAGGGGATCCACAACGTCGTTTTTATCGCCACCGAACACGACAGCGTGTACGCCTTCGACGCCGACAACAATCTCGGCGCTCCGTTGTGGCAAGTCAACTTTCTCAACCCCGCGCAAGGCGTCAGAACAGCGTCGGCAACCGGCTTGGCGTGCCGCTCCATCACGCCCGAAGTCGGCATTACCGCAACGCCGGTTATCGATCCCGGCACCGGCACTTTGTATGTGGTCGCGATGACCGAAGAGGGATCGGCCGGCAAATACGTGCATCGTCTGCATGCCCTCGACGTCGCCACGGGAGTTGAAAAGCCCGGCAGCCCGGTCGAAATCCAAGCGTCCGTTCCGGGCGCCGGCAACGGCACTACCATCGTTCCATTCGAGCCTTGGCTATACAAGGAGCGCGCCGGGCTGCTGCTGCTGAATGGCGTGGTGTATACGGCCTGGTCTTCTCAGTGCGACTCGGGGAACTACCATGGCTGGATCATTGCTTATAACGCCTGGGGCGCCGCTGCCGGCAGCCTGCAACAAACCGCCGTCTTTACCGACACGCCCAATTGGGATGCCGGTTCGTTCTGGCAAGGCGGGGCCGCACCGGCGGCGGACCCGAGCGGCAACATCTTTGTGGTGTCGGCCAACGGCACATTCGACGCCAACCTGGGCGGCTCCGATCTCGCTGAAAGCGTTCTCAAGCTATCCACCGGCCAGAGTCTTCAAGTGGCCGACTATTTCACCCCCTACAACGCCGCTGCGCTGAGCGACGAGGATTTGGATCTCGGATCGAGCGGCGCGCTCCTGCTGCCAGACGAGGCAGGAAGTTCCGCCCATCCGCACCTGCTGGTGGCTGGAAGCAAGGATGGTACGGTTTATTTGGTGGATCGCGATAACTTGGGGCATTTCCAGCCCAACGGAAACAGGCAAATCGTCCAATCGCTCGCCGGCGTGGTCGGCCCCCTCTTCGGAATCCCGGCATACTTCAACAACACGCTGTATTTTTCCGCGGCGCACGACCAGGTGAAAGCGTTTTCGCTCCACGCCGGCCTGCTATCCACGCTTCCGGTTTCCTCGAGCAGCGCCACTTTCGCCCTGCTCGGCACCGTGCCCAGCATTTCGGCCAATGGCGCCGCCAACGGAATCCTCTGGACCATTGATCCGGCCGGCCAGCTTCACGCCTACGACGCGGCCGATCTCAGCCATCAGCTTTATCAAGGAAGCGCCGGCTCGTCCACCAGGTTCTCCACTCCCACCATCGCGAACGGAAGGGTGTACGTGGGCTCTACCAACAGCCTGGTCGTTTTTGGATTAGAAGACCAGACGCCCGCAAGCGTCGCCGCCGTGGTGAACGCGGATGGATTCCAGCCGGGACCAGTTTCGCCCGGTTCCATAGTGTCTCTGTTCGGCTCCAACCTGGCGCCGCAAGCCCAAGCTGCTTCCAGTTCACTTTGGCCTGAGGTTCTGGAACAGACCTCAGTATTCATCAACGGGACCGCCGTGCCGCTTGGATACGTGGGTCCTTCGCAAATCAATGCGCAGGTTCCGTTCAATACGAAACCGGGGCAGGCCGTCGTGACCGTGGTGTCCGGCGGCCGAGTCCTCGCTCCCATCCAGTTGACAGTCGGCATCCCAGCCCATATAAAGTGACCCGTCCCATCATTACCCTAACCACCGACTTCGGCCTTTCCGACCATTTTGTCGGCGTAATGAAGGGCGTAATTCTCAGAATCCAGCCCGCCGCCGAAGTGATCGACATCAGCCACGGCGTCGAGCCCTACCAGATTGCCGATGGCGCCTTCACCATCGCCGAAGCCTACCGGTATTTTCCCCCCAAGACCATTCACCTGGTTGTGATCGACCCCGGCGTTGGATCGGCGCGCCGCCCCTTGCTCGCCGAAATGGCCGGACAGTATTTCGTCGCTCCCGACAACGGTGTGCTTTCCATGATCTTCGCGCGCGAACAACCAAAAGTGCGGCACATCACGAACGAACGCTATTTTCTCCATCCCGTCAGCCGAACGTTTCATGGCCGCGATGTTTTTTCGCCCGTGGCCGCTCACCTGGCAACTGGAGTTAAATCCGCTAACTTCGGCAAACGCATCGAAGATTATATCCGCGCTTCTTTCGAAAAACCGGCGCAAACCGCTCAGCATACGTGGACCGGAATCATCCTTAAGGCGGATCATTTCGGAAATCTCGCCACCAATTTCCACATCGATCAATTCCCCGCCCTTCGCACGCATGCTTTCTCGCTAAAGGTCGGCCTCCAGTCCATCAATCGCCTGGCTCTCACCTTTTCCGAATGCGCGCCCGGCGAGCTGTGCGCCATCGTCGGAAGCTCCGGCTATCTGGAAGTAGCCGCCAGCCAAGGGTCGGCCGCCGAGGTACTGGGCAGCGGCGCAGGCTCGCCCGTCGAACTGGCCATTTACTAATAGTACTAATAGTAACGATAGTTACCGCTAAAATCGAGGATTTAGTGTACAATTAATTCGCCCGATTCCGGAACAAATGAGAATTACAACGGTTGGCCGTATCGTGCCGCTTGTGGCAATTGGATTTGCAGTGCAAACCGCGTCCGCGCAACTCTACGAAGCCGACAGCGGCAGCGGCAAAATTCTGGAATTCACTTCCGCCGGCGTCGAAAGCACCTTCGCGTCGGGCCTGAACGAGCCGCGAGGGTTGGCCATTGACGCCACAGGCAATCTCTTCGCTACCGCATCCGGCAGCGGCAAGATTCTAAAGTTTACCCCTGCTGCAGTCAAGAGTACGTTCGCCTCCGGGCTGAACAAGCCGCGGGGCTTAGCCTTTGATGCCAACGGCAACCTCTTTGTAGCCGACTCCGGCAGCGGACAAATTTCAAAATTCACACCTGATGGCGTGGAAAGCGCCTTCGCCATAGGATTGACTGAACCGCTAGGTTTGGCCTTCGATGGTTTCGGCAACCTCTTCGTCAGCAGTTCCACCGGCGTGGCCGGAGGCGGTGAAATTCTAAAATTAACCCCCGCCGGAACCAAAAGCACCTTCGCCACCGGACTGTTTACTCCGACCAGCTTGGCGTTCGCCGCCAACGGCAACTTCTACGTCGCCGACAGCAGTACCGCCCATATTTACGAGTTCACGCCCGATGGCGTCAGAAGCACATTCGCATCCGGGTCCACGTTCGGCCTGGCCTTTGACGCCAGCGGCAACCTCTTCAACAGTAATGGCGGCAGCAGTATTTTAGAATTTCCGTCGGGCGGAGCCGAAACCAGCTTCGCCACCGGGCTTAGCCAATCCGGACTGTTGGCCTTCGCCCCGTTCACCGCACTGTACAGCTTGGATGTCACGTACGGCAACACGTTCCGGGAGAACTTCTACCCCAGGCTGGTCCAGGCCACCGATGGATACCTATATGGGACGACCTCGTATGGGGGAGGAGCCGAAGGTGAGGGCACGGTCTTTAGAATCTCTCCGACCGGCTCACAGACCTCGCTTTATAGCTTCTGCACGCAAAGCCTATGTGCCGACGACGGCGCAGATCCTGTCGGGGCGCTGGTCCAAGCTACCAACGGGGACCTCTATGGGACAACAACAAATTACGGAGCTAACGGAGGCGGTACGGTTTTCAAAATCACTACGAGCGGTAAGCTGACGACGCTTTACGACTTTTGCGCCCAAAGCGGATGCACAGACGGCGAAAACCCCAATGGAGGGCTGGTCCAAGCCACCGGCGGGGACCTCTTTGGAACGACGATCGGCGGCGGAGCCCACGGCGGGGGCACGATCTTCAAGATCACGCTGAGCGGCACCCTGACAACACTTTACAGTTTCTGCTCCCAAAACGGGTGCGCGGACGGCTATAGCCCCAACTCTGGGCTGGTTCAGGCCACCAATGGGAATTTCTACGGCACAACGTACAACGGCGGTTCCAATGGCAATGTTGGCACGGTCTTCAAAATAACCCGGAGCGGCACCCTGACAACGCTTTATAGCTTCTGTGCACAGGCCGGGTGTGTGGATGGCGAACTCCCTCAAGGGGGGCTTGTCCAGACCGCAAGTGGTGACTTCTACGGGACTGCGGCCGGCGGCGCAAACTACGGCGGTACGATCTTCAAAATCAGTCCGAGCGGCACCCTGACGACACTCTACAACTTCTGCTCCCAAAGCGCATGCACGGACGGCGCAGGTCCCGGTGGGCTGGTGCAGGCCACCGATGGGAATTTCTACGGCACAACGTACAACGGCGGTTCCAATGGCAATGTTGGCACGGTCTTCAAAATAACCCGGAGCGGCACCCTGACAACGCTTCATAGCTTCTGCTCCCAACCGTACTGCGCGGACGGCGCTTACCCCGGAAGTCTCGTCCAGGAAACCAATGGCAAGCTTTACGGGACAGCGTCCCTGGGCGGCGCCATCGGCAATGGCACGATTTTCAGTTTTTCCTTGGGCCTGGACGCATTTGTGAAAACGCAAACCGCCTCTGGGAATGTGGGCGAGGCCGTCGAGATCCTAGGGACCAACCTGACCGGCGCCACCAGAGTCACATTCAACGGCGTCGCTGCCACTTTTACCGTCCTCTCATCGAGCGAAATCTCAACCACCATCCCAGCCGGAGCAACCACCGGCCCGGTCCAGGTCACCACACCCTACGGCACGCTCTCAAGCAACGTCCACTTCCGCGTGCTCTAGACTTTCCGACTACCCTCGACTCGCGGTACACTAAAGGAACTGTTTCACTCGAGGTCATAGACACCGTGAAAACCCCATTCGCACTCTGACGCCTCTCAGCTTGGGCCGCTCTTGTGCAGCCCCGCCAGTCCACAGGGTTTCCAAATTGTCTTGGAGTTTTTATGAGTGAGAGCAGTAGCGTAATCCCGGCCCCCACCCCCGGCATCTGGTCCTCGCTGCGCGAAGCGGTGATGGGCTCCAGCCAGGACTTCACCGAAGGCAACATCACCCGCGCCATCATTCTGCTCGCCGTCCCGATGGTGCTCGAGATGTCCATGGAATCGCTGTTCGGCGTGGTGGACGTCTTCTGGGTATCGCGTCTCGGCGCCGATGCCGTAGCCACCGTCGGACTCACCGAAACCGCGCTCACGCTGGTTTTCGTCATCGCACTCGGACTCAGCATGGGCGCCACCGCCCTGGTTGCGCGCCGCATCGGTGAAAAGGATGAGCAGGCCGCCGGCCTGGTCGCCGTGCAAGCCATCATTGTCGGCCTCGTCGTGTCGGCCGCCACCGCCATCTTCGGCTATTTCTTCGCACCCAACCTGCTGCATATCATGGGAGGCTCGGACAGCGTCGTCAAGCTCGGTTCCGGCTACACGCGCATGATTTTGAGCGGCAGCGCCACCATTTTCCTGCTCTTCTTGATCAACGCGGTTTTCCGCGGCGCGGGCGATGCCGCCATCGCGATGCGCGTGCTGTGGATCGCCAACATCGTGAACATTTGCCTGAATCCATGTTTGATCTTTGGGCTCGGCCCGTTTCCGCGTCTCGGTGTCACCGGCTCCGCCGTCGGCACCACCATCGGCCGCGGCGTGGGCGTTTTGCTGCAGCTCTATGTGCTCACCTCGGGCCGCGGGCGCCTCGCGGTCCACGCGTCGCAACTGCGAGTGGATTTTCTGCTCATGTGGCGCCTGATCCGTCTATCGCTCAACGCGATGTTCCAATATCTGGTCCAGATGGCCAGTTGGATCGGCATGGTCCGCATCATCGCGACTTTCGGAAGCGCCGCAACCGCCAGCTACACGGTCGCCATCAAAGTGATCATTTTCGCGATTCTTCCCTCCTGGGGCATGAGCAACGCCGCCGCCACCTTGGTAGGCCAGAATTTGGGAGCAGGCAAGCCTTCGCGCGCTGAAACTTCGGTTTGGCGCACGGGATTGTACAACATGCTGTTCCTGGGCACGCTCGGCCTGCTGTTTTTCGTTTTCGCGCCGCAGATCATTTCTTTGTTCACCACCGATCCCGCGGTCGCGCCCCTGGCCATCAACGCGCTGCGGCTGTTCAGTTGCGGCAATGTTTCGTACTCCTATGGCATGGTAATCACCGCGGCTTTTAATGGCGCCGGCGACACCGCCACGCCCACCGTCCTCAACCTGATCTGTTTCTGGCTCTGTCAGATTCCCCTGGCCTGGGCGCTCGCATTTCACACCCCGCTCCGAGTCAACGGCGTCTACGTTGCCGTGCTGGTTTCCGATTCCCTGCTCGCGCTGCTTGGAGTTTTGCTGTTCCGCCGTGGAAAATGGAAGCAGGTTAAAGTGTAGCCATGCCGCCCGCCAGCCATCCATCCGATCCGAACACCTTGTTCGCCGAAGAACGCACCTTTCTGGCTTGGATTCGAACCGGAATCGCGCTGATGGGTTTTGGATTCGTGGTGGCGCGCTTTGGCCTGTTTCTGCGCGAGCTGGCTTCCATTCGGAACTTTCCACAATTTGAAACATCCTCGCTAACCGTGCCGCTCGGGACCGGGTTGCTGGTGGCCGGAGTATTGGTCAATATTTTTTCTTCTATCCGTCACGTGCGCATCGTCCGCGCGTTGAATACCGGCGCACCGATCGCGACGAAACCCTCCACCTTGGCCATTGTAGTAGCGCTGGTGCTGGCCGCCGCGGGATTGGCAATGGCCGTTTACCTGAGCAAGGAATTGGTCTCCAAATGAATTCAGGCCAAGGGATTATCAGCAAACCAAGCAAATATTCAGTACCCGAAACACTCGATCGCCTGGAAACCATTCTTGAATCGAAGGGCATTAAGGTTTTCGCGCTGGTCGATCACAGCGGCGAAGCCGAAAAGGCCGGATTGAAAATGCCGCCCACGCAGCTGCTCATCTTCGGGAATCCCAAGGGCGGCACGCCGGTGATGCTGGCCGCTCCCACAGCAGCCATCGATCTGCCCTGGAAAGCTCTGGCCTGGCAGGATCCAAGCGGCCAGGTCTGGCTCAGTTATAACGACGTCGCCTTCATACAACATCGTTTCGGCCTGAACGACGACGTGATGAAGCCGCTCGCGGGACTAGCCTCCGTCATCGAGCAAGCCCTGGCCTAGCGTGGCGCACGCACTCCTGCGTGCCGCATTCACACTCATGTGAACGCCTGGCGGCTCGGATTACGGACATCCAATTACCTGCTAATATCCCGATGCGTCTCTTTCGCCTTAAACCCCGCCCGCGCCAGCCTCTTACGAATTTCGCTCGCAATCATCACCGAACGATGATGCCCGCCCGTGCATCCAAACGCAATGGTCAAATAGCTCTTGCCTTCCCGAATATAGTGCGGGATCAGATAAATCAGCAGCTCGGAAATGCGATCGATAAACTCCGTGGTCTGCGGGAACGACCGAATGTAGCGCGCCACACTGGGATGTCGCCCGGTCAACTTCTTGAACGCCGGAATGTAGTTCGGATTCGGCAGGAACCGCACATCGAACACCAGATCGCTGTCCGGCGGGACTCCGTGCCGGTACCCAAAGCTGTTGATGTCGATACGGATGCTGCTCTCGTTGCGGCCGCCGCTGAACTTTTCCCCGATCACTTCCCGCAGCTCGTGCACGTTGAATTTCGAGGTATCGATGATATGGTCCGCCACGCTCCGGATCGGCGCCAGCAGCTCGCGCTCCGTCCGCAGGTTTTTCGGCACTGTCGCCTCCGTGCCCAACGGATGCGGACGCCGCGTCTCGCTGAACCGCCGCGCCAGCGTGCGATCGTCGGCTTCCAGAAAAACCAGCGTGGCCGGAGTGCGCCGCCGCAGCTTCTGAAACAGAGCCGGAAATTGCGCCAGTTGCTCTCCCTCGCGAATGTCGATCACCAGCGCCGCTCGCCGCACGTGCCCTGAATCCTTGGCCAGTTCGGCGAACTTCGGAATGAGCTCGATCGGCATGTTGTCCACCGCGTAATAGCCGAGGTCTTCGAAAGCCTTCAGTACCGTGGCTTTCCCCGACCCGCTTAAACCGGTGATGACAACCAACTCCGCGCCCTGCGGATCCACCTTGCCGGCGACGCGTTTGGCCACTGTCAGCTTTCGATCAGATCGAAGTGCCCGTCGGAACGGCGCATGAGCACGGTGACCCGGTTGCTTTGCGCATCACGGTAGACCAGGTACTCTTGCGATGCCTCCATCTCGAGCATCGCTTCCTCCAGCGTCATCGGCTTGTTGCCATCGGAATGATTCACGCGGAACACCTGCTTGCGCGCGCCCTGCTTGTCAACGGACTCTTTCGCCTTATTCGCGGCCTTGGCCTTCTTGGGAACGGCCGCAGCCGGGTGCAAGCTTGCACTTGCCTTCTCGCCATCCGCTTCCTTGTCCCGCACCCGCTTGGTATCGCGCCAGCGCGAGCGCAGTTTCAACAGTTGCTTCTCCAACCGGGCGAAGGCCTCATGCGCGGCCACCGCGATATCGGAGTCGGTGGCGATGCCCACCAGCGCGTGGTCCCACGCGTTCATCGTGATTTCCACCTTGTGCAAAAAGCGCTGCTGCGTAAGCACCACGTGCGCTTCCTTCTCGCCGCGCGCCTCTAAAACCTTCGCCAGCTTCTGCAGCTTGGCTTCCAGTTTGGCGCGCTGCCGGACGGGAATTTCTTCGGACTTACCTGTATAGCTGATTTTCATTGGGATCTCGCGGAACGAGGAGATCTCAGGCGCGGACCCGGCGCTGATGAGTCGAAGGGATTTTCATGTCTTCTCTATACTTGGCCACGGTTCTGCGAGTTACGTCGATGCCTTCGCTCTTCAATCGAGCCGTGATCTGCTCATCGGTCAAAGGATGCTGAGAGTCTTCCTCTTCAATCATTTTCTTAACCCGGCGTTTCAGGATCAACAACGGAGTGGCGCTTCCCGCGGAGCCTTGTACGGCTTCGGAGAAGAAATATCGGAGCTCGAAAACTCCTTGCGGCGTGTCGGCGTATTTGCTGGCCACCGCACGGCTCACTGTGGAAGGATGCACGCCAATCTCTTCGGCCACTTCCTTGATCATCATCGGCTTGAGCGTATCGATGCCGTGTTCGAGAAACTCAAGCTGCCGCCGCACGATGGATTGGCATACTTTCAGAATGGTCTGCTTGCGCTGCTCAATGTTTTTGATCAGTTGAATCGCAGCCGCGTAGCGGTCCTTGACGTAGTTGCGAATCTCCTTGCTCGGCTCTTGATCGCGATCCAGCATCTTGCGGTATTGCGCGTTCAGCCGCAGCTGCGGGAGATCGTCGTCGTTCAACTGAATGATGTATTCGTCGCCTTCTTTAAAGATGTAAACGTCCGGCTCCACCTGCCGCGCGCCCTGGTCCGAATAGCGCAATCCGGGATACGGGTCCAGGTGCCGGATCACATCCAGTGCCATTTGGACATGCTCCAAAGGCCGCCCCAGCTGTTTCGCGATTTCCTTGATCTGCCGCGTCTCCAGCAGCTTCAAATGATTGGCCACGATCTGCCAGGCCACCCCGCCTTTCCCGTTGCGGCTCTCGATCTGCAACAGCAGGCACTCGCGAACATCGGTGGCGCCCACCCCCGCCGGGTCCAGCGACTGAACAACCTTCAGCGCCTCCTCGACTTCGGCCATCGAATGCTGCCCGGAATCGGCGATCTCATCCAGTGTGGCCGTCAGGTAACCGTTCTCATTCAGGTTGCCGATAATGTTGTCGGCTGCGTCGCGCACGTCTTCCGACATCACCAGAACGGCCAATTGCGAATTCAGATGGTCGCTCAGCGTCACCGGCGATGAGAGAAAGGTTTCGAACGACGGCTTTTCTACCGTCTCAGAAGCCGGACTTTTGTATCCGGGATCCAGATAGTCATCGAAAAAGGTTCCGAAATCGATCTCGTCGAACGGGTCCTTCTCGGTCTTTGGTTCGGTGACCTCGCCCTCGGCCGGCGCCGCAGCACTGTCGACCGTAACCGGAGCAGCCGCATCGAACTCAACCGGCGAAGCCTCGGGAATTCCCGCCGCGATCTCAGGTTCCGAGCCGGCGCCGTTCACCGTTTCCAGGATCACCTGGTCGCTCGGATCTGAAACCCGTTCCCTCTCCAGGATCGACTGCATCTCTTCCGCCGACAACTCCTCGATGCCATCCACAGATTCTTCGAGTACCGGGTTCTCGGCGATCTCCTGCGTGATCATGTCTTTCAGCTCCAGCCGGTTCAGCTGGAGCACCGTGACCATCTGGACCAGGCCAGGCGTGAGGATTTGCTTCTGCGAGACCTTCAGCTGAAGTCTGGGCGAAAGCATCGACATCTGTAGCCATCATAACACCGGCCCGCTAGCAAGTAACTGGCCATTTATTTACGCAGTTCTTACAACCTGGCAACCTCTTCATAGGCCCCAGCTTCTGTAATGGTTCCATGCGACTGCTCCTAGCCTTTTGCGCCTTCGTAATCGCCGTTGACGCCCAGCCGCCGGCGCCCAAAGCCGCCTACGTAACCATCGATGGAAAACAGTACCTGGTGGATGTCGCCGCCGGAACCGTTCGCCCCGCCAACACAACCACTCAGCCCGCGGCCGAGCTCTTCCAGCAGCGCTGCGCCGTTTGCCATGGAACAGACGGGCGTGGAATCCCCAAGCTAACTGAAGAGCAAATCTCGAGCACCATCCGCAACGGGAAATCGGGACTCATGCCTGCCTTCGGCCAGGAGCTTAGCAACGAACAGATCGCCGCCCTCGCCGCCTATGTTCGATCGCTCGGAACGCCCGCCACCCAATCCGGAATCTATCAACCTGGTGACGATCAGCTCTTCACCTTGCCAACCGGACGCCCGGTGGACGCGCATGCCGTCATCGTGAATTTCACCCATCGTTTCGCCTACGATTCCGCGGTGACAGGCCAAGCTCGCGGCGCCGAGCTGTTCGGCCTGGATAATTTCGCGCTCTCCTCGTTCGGCGTGCGCTATGGCGTGACCGACAAGCTCTCGGTAGACGTCTGGCGATCGCCGTCCTTCATCGGCCGTCCCATCCAGCTGATGGCCGCATACAACATCCTGGAAGAGCGTCATGAGGACCCGTTCAACCTGGCCTTTCGCGTCTCCGTCGAGGGCCAAAATAACTTCCGCAAGAACTACACCGAAAATCTGGAGCTGATTGTCTCGCGCAGCCTCACATCCCGCGCTCAGATCTACTTTGTCCCCACCGCATCCTTCAATGACCGCCGCCTGGTGCAGGGATCTCTCGTATCGAATGAGATCCTCGACGAGCCCGGCATCAACGCCTTCTCCCTCGGCACTGCCCTGTCAGTCGATATTCGCCCAACCGTAGCGCTCATCGCGGAAGTGATTCCCACCGTTGTAGGCGGCGCCGAACTCGGCATCCATCGGCCGCCCTTCTCCTTCGCGATCCAAAAGAAGCTCTACCGCCACGCCTTCACCTTCGGATTCACCACCAGCCCCGGCACCACCGTTTCCCAGCGCGCCGGCACCAACGCGACGTTCCTGAACAGCCCCAGCGCCGATACACCATCCGGCTTGTTTTTGGGCTTCGACTTGACCCGCCGCATTTACTAAGGCCTGTTACTTTGTAGTGTCCTAAACCTGTGTTGATAGAACTTTATTCGTAAACAGGAACATGTCTCAGGCGCGCGTGGCGCACGCACTCCTGCGTGCCGCGTTCACACTCGTGTGAACGCCCGGCTGGTGACCTCGACCAGCGCGCTCTCGTCCATCTTTAATCCAGCCGCAGCCACGTTCTCCTCCAGATGCTCCACCTTGGAAGTTCCAGGGATCGGCAGCATGACTGTAGATCGCGCCAACAGCCACGCCAGAGCCACCTGCGATGGAGTAGCTTTCAACCTCTCCGCCACCCGTTGGATCGCACTGCCCGCGCCGCTTAATTTCCCCGCCGCCAGCGGAAACCAGGGAATGAAGCCAATCTGCTCGCGTTCGCAATATTCCAGAACGTCCTCGGATCCGCGGTCCGTCACGCTGTAACGATTCTGGACGCTGACAATCGGCGCTATCGTTTTCGCACGCTGGATCTGCTCCACTCTTACCTCCGACAAACCGATGTGCTTGATCTTGCCTTCAGCCTGCAGATTCATCAAGGCACCGATCTGGTCTTCGGCTGGAACCTTGGAGTCGATACGATGCAATTGATAAAGATCAATCCGTTCCAGGCGCAGCCGCCGCAAGCTTCCTTCGCACGCCGCTTTCAAATGTTCCGGTTTGCCATTTTCAACCCACCTGTCGGGACCCGGCCGATCGAACCCGCCCTTGGTGGCGATCACCAGCCCCGCCGGATAAGGGTGCAAAGCCTCCGCAATAATTTCTGCGCTGACATGTGGCCCGTAGGAGTCCGCGGTGTCGATGAAATTGATTCCTAATTCCACCGCCCGCCGCAGCACCCGGATCGCCTCCGCTCGATCCGCGGGCTCGCCCCACACTCCTTTACCCGTAATCCGCATAGCTCCAAATCTGAGCCGGTTAACACGGAGATCGTTTCCAATAAGGAACTCACCACTTCTCTCTGCTGTTGTGTTTTTTTGCATGCTGCTCTTATTTTCCACCGGCTGCGGCAGGTCCGCGACACTCTTTCGAAGATATTTTCGCTCTGCCATTCATTTGCATATGACAACCTCCAAACTATAGGCCAGAGTGAAGAATGATCTCTCTGTTGACATTCACTTGCATCTGGAGTGTAATGGATTCGTCTTGAGAACGCTCCTCGTCGCCGCCCTCTGGATCGGCGGATTAGCCCTGGCCGCTTTACTCATCTGGCAAGGCGTCGCCGCCGGTGGAAATCCCGATCCCCTCGCGCCGCATTCCGATCCCACCGCCTCCGTTCTCGATATCGCGGTACTCGTCTTTCGTGAAGGCCTGGAGTGCATTCTAGTGCTCGCTGCCATCACTGCCGGGATGGTTGGCTCCACTGCCGTCTATCGGCGTCCGGTAGCTGCTGGCGTCGCCGTCGCAATCGTCGCTACTCTCATCACCTGGCGCATTGCGATTGGCGTGATCGATCGCCTCAGCACCACCATCTCAGCCCTGGCTCTTCAGGCGGCTACAGGCCTACTCGCCATTATCGTCCTGCTCATCGTGATGAACTGGTTCTTTCACAAGCTGTATTGGACCGGCTGGATTTCGCTCCACACCAGGAAAAAGCAGGAGCTTCTACAAGGCGCGAGCAAACACCTGTGGTGGGGGTTCGCATTGCTTGGGTTCACATCGCTCTATCGGGAAGGTTTTGAGGTGGTGCTGTTTCTGCAGAGCTATCGGTTGAAGCTCGGCGACGCCACTATCCGATACGGCGTCCTGCTGGGAGTCTTCTTTGCCGGCATCGTCGCCGTTCTGACGTTTCTCGCCCACCGTCGTTTGCCGTATCGCAGGATGTTGGTCCTCACCGGCATTTTGCTAGGTGGCGTTCTTCTGGTAATGGTTGGAGAGCAGGCGCAGGAAATGCAATTGGCGCATTGGCTCCCCACCACCGATCTTCCGCGTCTTGCGAATGTGATCCCCGCCTGGATGGGGCTTTGGTTTTCTATTTTCCCGACCCTCGAGACACTCGCGGCACAGGCCGTGGCCGGCTTGCTGGTCCTCGGCTCCTATTTCGTCGCTAGCGTTTATCAACGACAATCACTCCGCCCTTGACCACCACTCTGGTTTTCAGCCAGTTCCAATACCCCTCCAGCGGATCGCCATCCAGAAGAATCAAATCGGCGATCTTACCCGCTTCCAAAGTTCCGAGCTGATCGCCCATCTGAATATACGATGCCGTATTCGGCCCCATCATCTTTATAAGGTCCTGCATCGAGAACATCACATTCAACATCTTCAGCTCATGATCCAGCCCGGCCTTTGGATCATAGGTTGTGTCGGTGCAATACCCCAGCGTGACGCCGGCATCCCAGATAGTGCGCGCGTTTACCGGCATGTATCCAGCTTCCTCACCCAGTCGGACCCCATTGACGATCCCTTCAGGCCACGGCTTCCCGTCCCGGAAACGCGGCTTATTGTCTTCCGCAAAAACTCCAAACACAGGAGAGCCGAAGCTAACCGTCCCCAACACCTTCACGCCCGCCGCAGCCACTTTTTTCGCGTCCTCTTTGCTGACCCAATCTTTGTTGGGCAGATGAACCAGCAGCGGCACGCCGGCGTCGACGGCCGCCACCATTGCCGTGGAACTAACGGCATGCACCTGGACCATGATCCCGACCTTCTTCGCTTCGTCCACCACCGCCCTGAGAATCTCCAGTTCCCGATCGCTCGGCCCAGGGATGGGCGTAAGCGCGATTTCGCCGGTAAACTTGATTCCCATAGCGGCCATCTTCCGCACCTCCGCGCGCGCCATTTCCGGAGTGTTATTGGCAAGCCTTAACGAGCCCGATGGAATGATGCGCGGCCCATTAATGACGCCCTTGTCGATATGATCCCGCAGTGTGATGTTTCCTTCCGCCGGGCCGCCTCCCGACAGCACCGTGGTATAGCCGGCTTCGAGCAGCGCCTGCATCTGCGCCTTTTCGTTGGGTCCGGTATTGATGTGCCGATGCCCATCAATAAACCCTGGCATGGCGGTCATGCCTTTGGCATCGATAATCTTGCCGCTCGCCCCCGACGGCGCGCCAGCCGCGACGGACGCGATTTTCCCGGCCCGCACCACAATCGATCCGCGCTCAATCACGCTGCCGTTAGGGCCGATAATCCGGGCATTGGTAATGGTGAGATCCTGCGCCGAGAGCGAACCAATCGCAGCCAGGAGTGCCAAGGTGTGTAGTTTCATAGGGACAGTAATAATCTATAACACTCGACCCACTTGTCAATTTGTTTGTGGCGCACGCACTCGTGCGTGCTGCGTTCACACTCGTGTGAACGTTCTGAGTAAGGCAGCCCCGATTTGAGATAGACTTAAAAACCTAGCTCCTACCCAATAGACCATGGCGACTCAGTCTCCGAACCTTTTGAAGCCGGGTGACTCGCTGGGTCCATATCGGATCGATTCACTGCTGGGCAAAGGCGGCATGGGCGAAGTCTATCGCGGAACCGATACGCGGCTAGGCAGAGCGGTCGCCATCAAAATTTCCGCGCGCGAATTCAGCGACCGGTTTGAGCGTGAGGCGAAGGCCATCTCGTCGCTAAATCATCCCCACGTATGCACGCTATACGACGTCGGCCCGAACTACCTGGTGATGGAGTTCGTGGAGGGCGACACGCTGGCGCATTTGGTCAAGCAGGGGCCGATGCCTGTAGAGGCCGTGTTGCAGTACGCGATCCAGATTGCCGATGCGCTCGCGGCCGCGCATGAGAAAGGCGTGATTCACCGGGATCTGAAACCGGCCAACGTTGTGGTGACTAAGACCGGGGTCAAGGTGCTGGATTTCGGATTGGCGAAATTAGGGCCGGCGAAGTTTTTTGCGTCCAATTCGGGTGAGGGTGTTACGCAAACCGAGCCGATCACGGAATCCGGCTCGATTTTGGGGACCCTGCAGTACATGTCGCCGGAGCAGGCCGAGGGCAAGGACACCGATGAGCGGTCGGATATTTTCTCCTTTGGCTTGGTGATCTATGAGATGCTCACCGGGCAGAGGGCGTTTGACGGCGAGACGAAGACGGCGGTCCTCGCGGCAATTCTAAAGGATCAGCCGGCTCCCATCCAGCAGTTTCAACCGCTGGCGCCGGGTAGTGTCCTAATTTGAAATCCGAATTAGGACACCACCTGGCGCCGCGATCGCTGGACAAAGTGGTAAAGAAGTGCCTGGAAAAGAAGCCGGCGGACCGGTGGCATTCGGCGCATGATCTGAAGTAGACTCTGGAGCTGATCGATTTGGACGCACCTGCCAGCGGCTCGGCGAACGCGTCGTCGGCAGCGAGTGCGAGCGGCGCAAGCGGAATTCAAGCCGCCGGGCAGCGCGTGTCACGCAGATGGATTTGGACTGCCATCGCAGCAACAGGAGTGGTTCTGCTGGCGGCGGGCGCGTGGACGTGGTGGCGCGCGAATCGCTTCACCGATCTGCCCGTGATCCGCCAGGACGTCGATCTGGGAGGCGACGTCGCCTTGCCGGGTCCAACACCGTTCGTTACCAACGTCGTGATTTCTCCCGACGGAACGCGGATCGCCTATGTGGCGCGCCCCGCTTCGGGAGGTGCGCCGCGATTGTACACCCGCCGGCTGGATCAACCCACGGCGGTGGAGCTTCCAGGAACGGAAAATGCCCGGGGGCCGTTCTTTTCGCCGGATTCGCACTGGATCGGCTTTGCCTCAACCAGCGCCAGGAAGCTGTATAAAATCTCGGTGGACGGCGGCGCGATCGTTCCGTTGATGGAACTGAAGGGGCTGTTCGACGGCGCTTCCTGGGGCGGAAACACCATCGTGGTGGCCCAGGGTGCCTCGCCGCTGGTCCGGATTGCCGACAACGGCGGAGGCCAGCCCACGCCTCTGGGCCCTTTTGCTCCGGGCGAAATCATTCAGGTCTCTCCGCAGATTCTCCCCGGAAATAAGACGGTACTGTTTGCGGGGAAGGCTGGGAACGAAGGCGGGCCGCCCGATCCGGATCGAGGCAGCGTCGAGGCCATTTCCCTGATGGACGGGCATCGCAAGAATATTCTCAAGGGTGCGGCATTCCCTCGCTACGTCGCCTCACACGGTGGGTGGGGACACATCCTTTACACCTTTCGCGGAGCGCTGTACGCCGTGCCTTTCGACCCGGACAAGCTGGAAGTGCTGGGAGCCGCTGTCCCGGTGCTGAATGACATCATGGGGGGGCTGAATGTCGCCGGGAAGTTCGCTTTATCGGGCAACGGAACGCTGGTGTACCAGAAGGGGACCGGGGGCTCTCAGGGATTGAGCACCATCCAATGGATCGACTCCAGCGGGAAAACCGAACCGCTGTTGGCCAAACCGGGTATCTATAGTTCTCCGCGCCTGTCCCCCGACGGGAAGCGTCTGGTGCTTTCGGTAAGAGACGGGCAAAATCAAGACATCGAAGTCTACGAGTGGCAAACTGGAAGAACCACCAGCTTAACCTTCGGCCGGGCGCAGTTCGAATATCCCCTTTGGACGCCGGATGGTCAATTTGTGGCGTTTCTCTCCACCAATGGAAGCATGTACTCGGCTCGTGCGGACGGCTCCGGCCAGCCTCAGCAGATTTTAGCCGGCACGGCGGTTGAGCGGCGATATCCTTGGTCCTTCTCACCGGATGGGAAGCGGCTCGCGTATTTCGAGTCTGTGACTGGCCGTTATCAACTTTGGACCATTCCAGTTGAGGAGCAGGAGGGAGGGCTGCGCGCGGGCGCACCGGAGCCGTTCCTGAAATCGGAAGCGAACGATTTGACGCCGCAGTTTTCACCGGACGGCAAATGGATGGCGTACGAGTCGAGTATTTCCGGAGGCGCTCAAATCTACGTCCGGCCGGCTTCCGGCAAGCCTGGCCAATAGGTGGTTTCGACTGGAATGGGTGCGGGGCCGGTATGGTCGCGGAGCGGCCATGATCTTTTCTATGCAGACTCAGAGAATCAGATCATGTCGGTCAGCTACACGGACAACGGCGACACATTCGTGGCGGAGAAGCCTCGCGTTTGGTTGGCGAAGGCAGAGGGCTCCGAAAACTGGGACGTTTCCCCCGACGGTAAGCGCATCGTCGCGGCGGTCCCGGTGCGGTCCGCGGCCCCGGCGCCCGCGCCGCAAAACGCGCACGAGGTCGTATTCCTCGAAAACTTCTTTGACGAACTTCGCCGGCGCGCACCCGCGAAGTAAATCAGGACCTATCTCCTTTTTGATTGGCTAAACTAAGCTGACTGAATCAGATGCCACTCACCGCCGGTGACAAACTCGGCCCTTATGAGATCCTCGCGCCGCTCGGCGCCGGCGGCATGGGCGAAGTGTATAAGGCTCGCGATACACGCTTGGACCGGATCGTCGCGATCAAAGTCTCCAAAGAACAATTCTCGGAGCGTTTCGAGCGCGAGGCCCGAACAGTCGCTTCGTTGAACCATCCCAACGTCTGCACTCTGTACGATGTCGGGCCTAACTATCTCGTAATGGAATACGTCGAGGGAGAGCCGTTGAAGGCTCCGCCCTCGGTGGATCGGGTGATGCAGTACGCTCTGCAGATCGCCGATGGCGTGGCGGCCGCGCACTCGAAGGGCATCGTTCATCGCGATTTGAAACCAGTAAATATTTTCGTCACGCCCGACGGCCGGGTGAAAATCCTCGATTTCGGGCTCGCGACATTGCAAGCCCCGGCGGCTCCAACGGACTCTACGCTCACCCGCGGGCTTACGGATCCGGGGACCGCGGTGGGCACCATCGGCTACATGTCGCCGGAGCAGGCGCGCGGCGAGACAGTGGACGCGCGCAGCGACCTGTGGGCCATGGGCGTGATCTTTTACGAGTTGCTCACCGGCGTGCGTCCCTTTGAAGGCACCACCCAGGCGGTCATTTTCGAAGGCATCCTCTCGAAAACACCCCTGCCGCCCAGCGCACGGAATCCGAAGATCCCAGCGGAGTGGGAGAGGATCGTCTCGCGGCTCCTTGAAAAGGACCGCGCCACCAGGTATCAATCGGCGCAGGACCTCCTGGCGGATTTGAGGCGGGTGAACCGGGATTCGAGTTCCGGCGGAACTTCGCCGCCACTGACTCCGAAGGGTCGCGGTTTGCGGAAGTACGCCCTCGCCGCCGTCGCTGGGCTGATCCTGCTGGCCGCGATTGCCTATTTTCTGCCGCGCCGCACCGCGTCAATCGATTCTCTCGCGATACTTCCCTTTGTCAACGTCAGTCAGAGCGCCGATGCGGACTACCTGAGCGATGGCATCACCGACAGCGTCATAGGCAATCTCTCCAGCTTACGGGGCTTAAAAGTGAAGTCGAGAAATGCTGTCCGCAAGTACAAGGGCGGCGATGTCGACGCGGGCCAAGCCGGGCGTGAACTGGACGTGGGAGCCGTACTGACTGGCCGCGTGGTCCAGCGTGGCGATGTGCTTTCCATCCGCGCCGATTTGATCGACGTTCGCGATAACAGCGAGATCTGGGGCGAGAGTTTCGAAGGCAAAACTTCGGAAATCCTTAGCATCGAACAGAATATTACGGCCCGCATTTCGGAAAAGCTCCGGCTCCGGCTTAGTGGAGAAGACAAGCAGCAATTGACGAGGCGCGAGACGTCCAACCCCGAGGCATATCAACTCTACCTGAAAGGACGATACTTCACCAGCAGGTTCACAAAGGACGACTCAGATCGAGGGTTGGACTACTTCCGGCAGGCCATAGCGGCCGACCCGAACTATGCACTGGCCTACCAAGGCTTGGCCGATTATTACGGGGTAATAGACGATGTTTTTGTCCCGGCGCGCGACGCGGAGCAAAAGGCCAAAGCCGCGGCATTGAAGGCGCTGGAACTCGACGATCGCCTGGCCGAATCCCACGAAGCCTTGGCGTCTGTCCTTTTCTGGTACGAATACGACTGGCCCGGAGCGGAAAAGGAGTTTCGCCGAGCCATCGAGCTGAATGAAAACCTGGCCGCAGCACATAGTTATTACGGATGGTATCTAACCTCGCTTGGCCAATCGGAAAAGGGAATCGCCGAAGGCCGCAAGGCGCAAGCACTCGATCCGCTGGCGCCCGATCCACTTCAGGTCCTGAGCCAGGACCTGTACGTGACCCGGCGCTACCCGGAAGCGGTGGAGCAGGCTCGGAAGGCGCTCGATCTCGATCCGAAATATTTTCTCGCACATGTTCAGTTGGCTTTGATTTATCTGGCGCAGGGCAAATCGCGCGAGGCCATTGCGGCGGCGCAGTCGGCGAGAGAGGACGAGCCTCTCGCCGACTGGCCCACCGCTGTGCTGGGAATGGCTTATGCCGCCAATGGACAGCGCGCGGAGGCCGAAAAGGTGCTCTCAGAGATGAATCAGAAAGCCAGCCGCGGCTGGGTTCCGTCCTACGCATTTGCCGAGATTCACGCCGGTCTAGGGGAGAAGCCCCAGACGCTCGACGCTCTGGAAAAATCTTACCAGGAGCGGACTTGGTTCCTGACGTACCTGAATACGGCTCCCGAGTTCGATTTCATTCGGTCCGAACCGCGGTTCCAGGCTCTGGTCCGCCGCATGAACTTTCCTCAGTCCATGAGCCGGAACTGACACTCCGGATCTCCGCCGCCACCAGCTTGAGCAGCCTCTATGCCTCCGGCAGCAAGACCGATCGCCACTCGTGCAGCGCCTATTCTGACTCCTGGATTCTGAATTCTGAATTCTGAATTCTGGATTCTGAATTCTGGCTTCTGGCGGCTGGCTTCTGAATTCTGAATTCTGGCTTCTGGATTCTGGCTTCTGAATTCTGAATTCTGAATTCTGGCTTCTCGCTTCTGGCTTCTGAATTCATCAAATCGGTGGCTTGACGTTGCTGTATTCGTAGCGCGATGAGGTGTGGGACTTGCTCCCGCCCCCTCCGACGGCAATGTCCACGTCCGCGCGCAACGGCAACCCTCTTGCCTTAGAAATCCACATCTGCGTGTCGACCGTGCCGCTGGGCGTTACATCATGCGCACTATATACTGCCGCCATCTCGCCGTTTGCCAGTTCGTCTTTCACATACTTGCAGGTCGCCGCATCATTGTGCGGCTTTGGCGTCCGCAACTCCGCGAGTTCCTGCGCTGTCATCTTCACGCTACTCCATTTGCCGTTGATCCGTGAGTAAATAACGCCAGGCAGGTAAATCATCTCCACGGTCTGGTCCTTGCCGGCGGGTGACCCCTCGCTGTTTATGCTACGCCCAAAGACGTCGGGCTGCACATAAATATTCTCGTTTCGCGCCGTCCTGCGCGTGACTTCTGCCAACATCCGGTTACCCCGTGATACGGGAGTTGGCCCGCATTTCGTTACTTTGGGGTCTGTGAGTAGACTCAGCCGACTCGCTGCTATGCCACTGCCCGCAGGCACAAAACTCGGCACGCAGGAGAATTCGAGATTGTATTTGCCACATTCGAGCAGATTCGCGTTGCATTTCCAGAACTCGCGATGACCCTCGACCTTCACCATCCACATGTGGCTACATGACAATAAACCTGCCCGTAAGCGTCGGGCTTTGAAAAGGTAGCCCGTGAACGGGCCGTGATAGCTAGGCTGAGAAGCCGCAACGAGCTACAAGGAGCCGAAACACTCCGCCCGCAAAGCGCAGGGGCCAGCCGATGAATGTCAGTTAATTGCGAAACAGTAGAAAAGGCCCGCGCCGCCGCTGCTTTCGAGCGCCGCCTGGCTGCATCCTTTTGTAGCGTTCGAGGAATTCCAGGATGAGCCATTTCCGATTCGATCAGAATGGCCGACCTGCGCGGAACCTGTTGAGCTGCTGGTCCAGTTGTTGCAAGTATGGTCGGCGTTATCCATGTAAGCGCGGCCGTCCCACTTCGATCCCGTGAGAATTTCGTGCTGAATCGGTGGCGTATCGCCGATGCCGTGAATGACCTGTCCATGCTCGTTGCGTGTGGACTGTTTGAACAGATTGCTGCCGCGCTGCGCCTGGACGAGCGTGTCTCCGTGAAGTTCGGCAAGGTCTGCCGAAATGATGGCGTTTTGCGGCGCCCCCAGTTGCGCGAACGACCAGTTGAACCAAGGCCCGCTGCCGATACGGTCACGCGCGTTGACGGCGGGCTGTCCGGGACGAGCCTGAGTGCTCAGATAGGCGTGCCAGGTGTGACCGCCCGCGCCGGCCGCCGCCGCAAGCGCCTGGCAGTGCGCGTCGGCGCCCGCAAGTCCGCCCAGGTCTCCGCCTTTACCGAGACCGACGCTGGTGACGAAAAAGGTCATTCGAGCCGGAGTCGGCGTCGGGCTACCGGGGGGCGGCGTAACGCCCTGGGTATTCGGCGCGTTCTGTTGAGCCGGCATCAGCCAGGAGGCCAGCATCAAAGTACACCAGACGACGACGTGAGTGCGTTTTTTCGCCATTCTAGTTAATCGCGAAACAGTAATACAAGCCGATGCCGTGGGTTTTCGTCAAATCCGTCTGGGCACAGCCGCGGGTTCCGTGAGCGGAGTTCCAGGAACCGCTGCCGCCGCCATTGCGGTCGGGAAAACCGATCTGGGCGTTAGGCCTGCCATCGGCGGCATTCAGGTTTCCGTTCGACGTTCCTGGGGCCGGGCTCTTGTTGCTGTGCCAGTTGTCGCAGGTGTGATCGACACCATCGGTGAACGCGGTGCCATCGGTCTGAGTACCGGTGAGCATTTCATGGCGAGTCGAAAACCGGGTGGTTTTGGCGTAATTCCAGTCGTTGTCGCGTGGATCGGAATAGTCATACAAACCCGGCACGATCTGGCCGTTTTCCGTCAACCCGGTGAGCTTATTCAGATTATTTCCTTGATGCGCCAGTTCCATCGTATCGCCGTGCAGGTGCGCGAGATCCTGCGCGATCATTTCGCCTTTGAAGTTGTACCAGGGACCTTTGCCGATGCGGTCGCGCGCGTTCACTGCCGGCTGGCCGGGCCGCGCCTGCGTGCTCAAGTAAGCGTGCCAGATGCGATTTCCTGCTGCGCCTACGGCCGATGCGAGCTCTTCGCAATGTGCGTCAGCGCCAGCCAGTCCGCCGAGATTGCCGCCGTCGCCGATGGGTTCGCTCGTCACGAAAAAATTCATCATCGGAGAAGGCTTCTCGCCCCGCGGATACTCCCCCGGCCTTTGGACCTGCGCCAGCAATAGGCTGGACGCCAGCGAAACAGTGCAAGACAACAACACAGCTGAAGTTTTAATTTTGGTCATGGATCGCTCCAAATGCGAGCGCAGGATAACACAGAAGGCGTCGCGCGAACATCGTTGTTCGCTCGTTCTTGTGGTTAGCACGTACATTCCGGTGGAAGTACGAGGTGAATGTCAGCCACGCAGACCTGGGCGGATCGCCTCAGCGTCATAACCGCTCTCGCCTATCATGCAATCAGGACGATGCCTGTCTCGACCGCAATCCCATTCGGAAGCTCAGAGGGCGCCCCGAAACTTTCTCCTACGAACTGCGGCGCAAGATTCCCGTCGGCAAGTAACTGCAATCTCGTTTAATCCTCCAACTCTTCAATAAAACAAGCTTTTTGAGGTGGCTTGGGCGGATAAAGTGTGGTTTGTTGCCGAAGTCGCGATTTGCGCCCATCAACAAGCCCAGTAAGACACGACGGGTTTGAGGCAGGGTCGACGTTCCATCAAAAAGTAGCGGAAGTATGTGATGCGCACAGAGTATGGTTTCCAGAAACAGTCGAGTGTTTGCGCTCGCACTGGCACCAGGGCATGTCCTTAGATGCAATGGCCGAAGCGCCGCATCAGGTCCGCAGTTTTTAGGTGTCGCGAGAACTCAGGCGGTTCTGAACGGCTGATTTTGCTTGGTCGAGATCCGGCAGGCGCAAGACGGTTTTGGGGGCTGGCCACCGTTTCTTGGGGGAACGTTTGTTCGCCATCGTCAACGGTCCTCCTCGACCGCCAAACGATCAGGCAATAGTTCGAGGTAGTGGACGGGTACACCGTAACTCAGGCGCAACCGGGTCGCCTACAGCCATGCCTGCGTGATTTGACTTGGATATGGATGCAAGCGAATGAGACCACCTTCAGTGCATGGAGCTAAGGCGTGCATGTTGTGTCTCGTTGAGTTCTGGGGTTGCATTGATCGGCGGCAGGTGGGCTGGCGTGATTAGGCTGAGGATCGTGGTAATCAAAAAGTTGATGCAAAGGGCCACGAACCCAGCGCTCCACCCGAAGAAGGGGTCCTGATGAGTCAGGATCAGGAAGGCGACTGTGGCGACTCCCGCTATCATACCGGCGAACACTCCAGGCATGGTCACCCGTTTCCAGTAGAGGCCCAGCACCACGCCGGGGAAGAATTGGGAAACGCCAGCGTAGCCCATCAGGAGCAAGGATACCAGTGTCGCGGCGCTATGGGTCGCCAGATAGAGGCTGATAACGCTGAGCACCACGACCATAGCGCGGGCCAGTCTTGCCACCTGATCGTCTGTCATCGCCGGAGCGAAGATGGGCCGGCAGAGGTTCTTGGCGAACAGCGTGGCCGCGGTCAGGACCAATATGGACGCGGGCACCATCGCGGTGAGGGCTCCCGCGCCGCCGATCACGCCCAGCAACCAGGCGGGGAAGCTTCGGCGGACGATAGTCAAGAGGGCGAGGTCGCCATCGGGCAGGCCGGGCACCACCAAGACCGCGGTGAAACCAACGAAGAAGATGAAAGCGAGCGTGATGGTGTAGAGCGGCATCACGATAGCGTTGCGGCGTAACGTGTCGCCGCTTTTGGCGGTGAAGGTGGCTCCAAAACCATGGGGCCAGGTACAGAAACCCAGCGAAGTCATAAGCACCGTGGAGATGTACCAGGTGTGGCCCAAGTTGGCGGTGCCGCCAGGCATCGTTAGGTGTTCCGGTCGGGTCTGCGCTAATGCAGAGAACATGGCGCCGATGCCTCCGTAATGAAGGTACGGTATGCCGATGCCGACGCAAAGCGCCGCGAAGACCATCAACACATCCTTCAGAACGCTTATCCACGCCACGGCGCGGACGCCGCTCGCGAACACGAATGTCGCCAGCAGAACCACCGAGATCACCATGGCAGGTGTACGGCCAATGCCATCGAAACTAGCAACGTTGACGATAATACCCAGTCCCGTGATTTGCAGTTGCAGGTAAGGAATCATGAAGGTGACTCCCACGACGCACACAAACGCGGCCAGGTACTTGTTGCGGTAGCGCATGTTGAAGAAGTCGGATTGCGTCTGCAGCTTGTACTTCCGTCCCACTTCCCAAATTTCCGGCAGGATAAAGAACGAGACCACGTAGCCCAGCGTGAGGTAGGCCAAGATGTACAGAGTTGGACCGCCGCGGGAATAGGCCCAGCCGCTGGCTCCCAAGAAAGAGAAGGTGGTGTATACTTCGCCTGCCAACAGCAGGAACATCAACACCGTGCCGAAGCCGCGTCCGCCAACTGTCCATTGTTCCAGGTTCATCTTCCTGCGAACTCCGGCCAGGAAACCGATGGTGGCGCCCAGGCCTACGATGGCGAGGATCACCGCCAAGGAAATAGCACGGTGGCTCATGAGGCTCCTCCGTCTTTCTTTTCCCGCGCGGATTCCACGCGGTATGCGGCCCACAAGCACAAGGTAGTCAGTACGATCCAGCAGAGCAGCCAAGCAAGATTGAAGGGAAGGCCGAGGATCGTGGGATCAATGCGGTCCCAGAGCGGGACCGAGAAACACATGCCGACGAAGGGAATCAAGCCCAGCAGGAGAGCACGGAGCGATGGCTTTCTTACCGGCACAGGTTGACTGAGTATAGCCTGCCAATGCGGATTTGGCACAGCATTGCAAAGTCGGCTCAAAGCAAATCGGTCAACTCCCGGTTGGTCTGCCATCCTTCCATAAACTTTTTGGATCGTCCGGTGCTGCCCCAAAGAAAAAGTAATGGACGAGGACGCCGTTATTCCGGACCTTGACGCACCCTAATCGGCTAAACTGTATTGCAACCATCACATGCCACTTTCCGCCGGAGACAAACTCGGCCCGTACGAAATTGTTGCGCCCATCGGCGCAGGTGGCATGGGTGAAGTATACAAGGCGCGCGACACGCGGTTGGATCGAACCGTGGCGGTCAAGATTTCACAGGAAAATTTCAGCGAGCGTTTTGAGCGCGAGGCTCGCGCCGTGGCGGCTTTGAATCATTCCAATATTTGCACGCTCCACGATGTCGGTCCCAATTACCTGGTGATGGAGTACATCGAAGGCACGACTCTCAAGGGGCCTTTGCCTGTCGATCAGGCACTGAAGTATGCCGCACAGATTTGCGACGCACTCGACGCCGCGCACAAGAAGGGCATCACTCATCGCGACCTGAAGCCGGCGAATATTCTCGTGACCAAAACCGGCATCAAGCTGCTGGATTTCGGACTGGCGAAGATGGGGCCGGCGATCCAGGCCGGCGAAGGCACCATGACCATGGCGTTGACCGGCAAGGGCGAAATACTGGGAACGTTCCAGTACATGTCGCCCGAGCAAGTCACTGGACAAGATGCCGGACCGCGCAGCGACATCTTTTCGTTCGGCTTAGTGCTGTATGAAATGCTCACCGGCAAGCGCGCCTTTGAGGGCTCGTCGCCGGCCAGTGTGATTGCGGCGATTATGGAGCGTCCAGCGCCATCGATTGCGGATGTCGCTCCGCCCGCGCTGGATCGTTTGCTGCAACGCTGCCTGGCGAAGGATCCCGACGACCGATGGCAGAGCGCAAGAGACTTGAAGGCGGAGTTGGAGTGGATCGCCAGCGCTCCAGAATCTGGAAAGGCCACTCCGGCGGGTTCGCGGCTTGGAAGGATGGGAGGCGTCGCGGCGGCGCTCGCCCTGATTGCGGTCGCGTCGGTGGCATTTGCCCTGTGGAACAGGCCCATGAGTGCCGAGAAGGCTGAGGTCCGTCTAACCGTCCCGCTTCCGCCAGGTCAGGTGATCACCAGTTATCCGGCCATTACAAGCGACGGTCGAACCGTAGCCTACGTCGCGCAACAAGGGGCCGAGGATGCGCAGCTCTATCTGCGCGATCTGAATTCCTTTGAGGTGCGCGCGGTGGCTGGCTCCAGCGGCGCCAAGCAGCCATTCTTTTCGCCGAATGGGAAATGGATTGCATTTTTTGCGCAGGGGCAGCTTCAAAAAGCAGAGGTCGTCGGCGGCACACCCATCCGGTTGGCCGAAGCTCCCGTTCCCTTGGGTGGAACGTGGAATGACGACAACACGATCATTTACGCTGGGTCTCTCGGTTCGGGGCTCATGTGGGTTCCTGCCAGCGGTGGAACGCCAGAATCGCTGACTACGCCTGACGGCGCTGCCAAGGGGTTCGCTCATGTTTTTCCGCAAGTGCTTCCCGGAGGACGGAGTGTTCTTTTCACAACTTGGGGACAAGAGCCGGGAAGCTGGGTGCTCTCACTCGATTCACACCGCTGGGAGATGGTCCTGTCCGGGTCGAACCTTACCGCCGCGATGTTTGACGCTGCCGGCGGCCCCACAGGTCGCCTCTTGATCCACGATCAGGACGCCGGCATCAAAGCCGCGCCCTTCGACCCGGCGCATCCAGCGCGCACCAGCGCCGACGTTTCGGTCCTGGCCAACGTCAACTACGATGTGGAACTCGAGCAACGGGGCTGGCTGGATGTCTCTAACACCGGCGCCGCAGTCTACGCGCCTGGCAACCCGGCCAAGACGTCGCTGGCCTGGGTGGACCGTGAGGGAAAGATCGAGACGTTGAGTAAAGGGCAGGACCTGTACCGGGAGGCGAGGCTTTCGCCGGACGGGACAAAAGCAGTGGTCCGGCATGGCTTCCAACTTTGGATACATGATTTGCAACGCGGAACCAGCAGCCGCCTCACTTCGGGAAACGCCAACAATCTTAATCCGATTTGGAGCTGTGATGGCGCGCGGATCATCTTTGCTTCGAATCGCGGAGGCGACTGGGACATTTACTCCCAACCCGCCGACGGGTCGCGGCCCGCGGAAGCACTGCTCAAGCGGCCGTTCAATCAGTACCCGGTCTCGATCTTGGCCGACGGGACCCTGTTGTACCAGGAAATCCACCCCCAGACCGGCCGGGATCTGTGGACCTTATCGCCGGATGGGAAAGCCTCGCCCTTGCGGGTGACCCCCTTCAACGAAGAGTACGCCCAATTCTCGCCGGGTACGGGCGGGCGGCGCTGGGTAGCCTATGCGTCTGACGAGTCCGGGCAGAACGAGGTCTACGTGCAGTCCTACCCCGGTGGAGCGAATCGAATCGCAGTCTCCACCGGAGGCGGATCTATGCCCACCTGGTCTAGCGACGGCAAGGAGCTGTTCTACGTGAGCGGGGACTCCCTCGTAGCCGTGGCGATGCGGCCGGACGGGTCCTTCGGCGCTCCCCGCAGGTTGTTTGACAGGTCGAACTACCTCCTGCGGTACAACGTCCACGATGCCTCGCCGGACGGCAAGCGGTTCCTAATGATACAGCGCGATCCCGGCTCGGTGCCGCGCCAACTCAACGTGATTCTCAATTGGTCCGGCGAAGCGGAGCGGCCTGCGCCAGATCGGAATAAATAGATCCACCTCCTCACACAGGCTTTGCCGCATCGTCATTCCATTTAAGAGTCGTTGACTGGGATAGCAGATGTGTTGTCTGCCATCCTTCCACTACTTTTTTGGCGGAGCCTCGACTCAGCCCAAAACTCGAATTTGGAAAGTAATGCACGGATACGCCGTCATCCAGGCACTAACCGCTTCCTAATCGGCTAAACTTGACTGATTCACTCACATGCCCCTCTCTTCCGGCGACAAACTCGGGCCGTACGAAATCCTCGCGCCTATCGGTGCCGGCGGTATGGGGGAAGTCTACAAGGCCCGCGACACACGGCTGGATCGCATAGTCGCCATCAAGACTTCGAAGGTCGAGTTCAGTGAACGATTCGAGCGGGAAGCCAAGGCCATCGCCACGCTGAATCATCCGAACATCTGCCAACTCTACGACGTGGGACCCAATTATTTGGTCATGGAGTACCTCGAGGGCACGCCTCTGAAAGGCCCGCTACCCCTCGATCAAGCACTGAAGTACGCAATGCAGATTTGCGATGCTCTCGATGCCGCGCACAAGAAGGGCATCACGCATCGGGATCTGAAGCCTGCGAATATCCTCGTCACCAAAGCCGCTATCAAGCTACTGGATTTCGGTCTCGCGAAACTGGGTTCTTCAGGAATAGGACAAGCAACCAAGCCCGATGACGCCACTCTGACCAAGGCGCTCACCGGCAAGAACGAGATCGTGGGCACGCTGTACTACATGTCGCCCGAGCAGTTGCAGGCGCAAGCCAACGGCCAGGAAGTTGACTCGCGCAGCGACATCTTCTCGTTTGGCCTGGTGCTCTACGAAATACTCACAGGCAAGCGTGCATTTGAGGGCTCGTCTCCGGCTAGTGTGATTGCGGCGATTATCGAGCGTCCAGCGCCTTCGATCGCTACCATCGCTCCGCCCGCGCTGGATCGTTTGCTACAACGCTGCCTGGCGAAAGATCCTGACGACCGCTGGCAATCGGCGCGGGATCTGAGGGCGGAACTGGAGTGGATCGCGGCGCCGTCCGGCGCGCAGGAGACTGGTATTGCGGTCCCTCGCATGCAGCGATCGGAGCGTGCGCGAAAGCTGCTCTGGGTCGCGGCCGGCGCGTTAGCGCTTATCGCCGCGATTGCGTCGGGGTTCGCGTGGAATGCGATGCAGCCTGTCTCTCGTCCAACGGCAAGGTTCAACGACGATTTGGGAATGGAGCTATCTGTAGCTTCAGCATTCGGCGTCCCCATCGCCATTTCTCCAGATGGCACGCGCCTTGCCTTCGTGGCCAAGGGCGCGGATGGAATCGCCCGTCTTGCGCTGAGGGTGCTTGATAGCTCCAAGAGCAGTGTTTTTTCGTCCACTGAGGGAGCTGGGGGACCTTTCTGGTCTCCGGATAGTCGATCGATCGGATTCTTCGCCGCAGGCAAGCTGAATAAGATCCCGGCGCAAGGGGGCGTGCCCGTAGTGATCTGCGACGCGCCCGTTCCGCGCGGTGGTACATGGGGAGAGGACGACACGATTATTTTTGATGGTAGAAGCCGCGGGCCGCTGTTGCGCGTGTCTGCAAACGGAGGAACTCCGCAGCCGATCACCCAGCTCGAAGGTGCTGATGTCACCAGTCATCGCTTTCCGCAAATGCTTCCACGGTCCGACGCCTTCCTGTTCACAGTCGATCGCAGCGCGAACTACGATCTCGCCAGCATCGATGTTCAGTCGGTGAAAACCGGAGCCACCAAGACTCTGGTTCAGGGAGCGTATTTCGCCAAGTATCTGAGCAGCGGACATCTGCTATACATGCGCCGTACCACCCTGTACGCCGCACCCATGGATTTATCGCGCCTTGAGATCATAGGTGCGGAAGTGCCCGTGTTGGAGGACGTGTCCGGACGTATGGGAAATGCTCTTGCCTATTTTGACACCGGGCGTTCCGGGGATTTGATCTACCTTCCCAAAGAAGGAGACCTTTCTGCCAACGCTCTTTATCGGATAGACTCAAACGGTGCGCTTCAGCAGATGCAACTGCCGCCCGGGCGCTATGAAAACCCTAGTATCTCTCCAGACGGCACGCACGTCGCGCTGTCACTCACGGACGGTCCGGACTCCAATCTGGCCGATTATGAGATCGCTGGAAATCGGCTTGCAAAATTAGCGTTTTTCAAGGGTCAAGCCACCAGTACACGGGCGGTTTGGGAGCTGACGGAAAGCATCTGGTGTTTGAAGTAGTGAGTGGCACACTGGACGGCCTCTATTGGGTTCGAGCGGATGGAGCGGGTCAGCCTCAACGCTTGCTTGCCGGGAGAGACCATGCCCCCAAATATTTTTCGAGCGACGGGAAACGTTTAACCTATGCCGATAGAGCGCCGCCTTATCGGATTTCCACCCTGCTGCTAGACTTCACTGATCCCGAACACCCCAAAGCGAGCAAGCCGGAAAATGTCCTTTCCGTAGATTCCGATCTTGCAAACCCCGCTCTTTCACCCGATGGGAAATGGCTCGCGTACGTATCCAACGAAAACGGAACAAGTGAATTGTACGTCCGTCCTGCTGGCGGCCCCTCGAAGGGGGAAGGCCGGTGGCAAGTATCAAGCGGCGGTGGTGGCACTCCATTCTGGTCACGCAATAGCCGTGAGCTTTTGTATCAACACCGGCCCGACGGCAGGCCATGGGTGGTTGGATACAGTGTGAGCGGCGACATGTTCATCCCGGGAACGCCGCGCCCGTGGATGGAAAAGATGCCGCTGGCTAAGCTCCCCGACGGGGATCTTGCACCAGACGGCAAGCGCTTCATGATCGTTCTGCCCGTGAATCCTTCGGAACAAAAACCACCCACGCATGTGACGTTTCTGGTGAACTTCGCCGACCAGCTGCGGCGCAAAGTACCCACTGGCAAATAACTACAACTGCACGCCGGCGCAATACCGGATCGCGACCTTATTTCACCACTCGCTCCCACACAAACGTGTTCTCGACGACGGGCCGCTTGAGCTCCGAAGCATCCACTCGCAATGACATCCGGTCAGTCCCTTGGAAGCTATACCATCTCTTGGTCGCTCTGCCCACTGCGTTGGGGGTTTGGTTGATCTCGTAATGCCGGATCATAAAACCCTCCTTCGCGTGGATTTCTAGCGTGGCACAGTAAGCGCCGAAGCCTTTGATCGCCGATAGTCCTTCTTCCGCTGTCGGCGCGGCCTCCGACTTCCATTGGGGCCGGTTGGGATTCATGCTGAGGAAGCACATGCGACTCGCATTGGCGTCAAAAAAGGCATACCCGACGCTGTTTGGTCCCTCCCGCGTCGTTCCGTCAACCAGGCGCTGCGGGTTAGATACCAGCCGCCACATGCCTGCAAACTGCTTCGCGATATCTTCCTGGGACTGACCACGCGACGTGCTGTTGAACCAGCCCAATACCAGGAGGATGGACCACGCCATTATTGTTTTCATCTTGTTTACCTTTGTTAAGCCGCGACCAGCGAGTTCACCTGAGCCACCAGATCTTGTCCCGCTTGGCCCGCCTCGGCAGTGTGAAAATCGGCCGGAAGCTGGAGAACCTGGAGTCGCCCATTTTGCCGGAACTTCTCGATCATCGCCGGACCCGTGGGAACGCCCATCATACCCGGTCCACAAATCACCAACGCGGGTGCGACGGCTCCCACCAGGATTGAGGTGTCTCCCAGGCGATGCGTGGTGAAGACTTCATAACCGGCGCGCGTCAGTAGCGCGTTCAGGCCGGCTAACAAATTACTCGAAGGATCCACGCATACGATTCGGGTCTTGGACGATCCCAACGACTCGCCATGGGTCCGATGCCCGCTTGAAAACGCGGCGATCGCGTGCGCCTCCGTGCTGTAGGGGTGAAACAAGGTCTCCAGCTTCGTGATCTCGATCACCTTGGCCACGGTCGGCGATAACTGGCATAATTTCAGCCCCCCGCCGGCGGCCCGCAAGACGCCTGACAATCGAATCAATGCTCCTAATCCGGAGCTGTCAACATAGTCCGTCTCGGCCAACTGAATCACCACCTGCTTGACGATTAAGATGTCCGTGCCGGCAATCTTAGTGTGTTTATGCACCTCGGCTTCCAGAGCTTCGACCTCCTCGCCGAACGAAATACGGCCTTTGCACCGGATCACCAGCACGTCGTCCATTACCTGGCTCTGTACAGTCAATTTCATGTTGAATAAACTCGGCCAAGTATAGCCCCGGCCAGTTCCTCTGGGCAACGCACACGCCGGCGGGCAAAAAGAAAGTCACTAGTCCCCTGTCGCAGAGAAATCGTTACCAGGATGCAATTGTGGCGCACGCACTCTTGCGTGCCGCGTTCACACTCGTGTGAACGCTTTATGTATTTCTACCGATGCTAACGAACTCGGTGCGACGCGCCACTAGCCGCCAGCTCCGAACTTTCCGCTAGCCATTCTCATGCGGCCACTCTTCCCCTACTTTTTGGTCAGCGCCCAAACCCCGAACTTGAAAAGTTAGCTTCCGGGTGAGCCGTTCAGGCGTTAACCCCCAGCGGACCGGTAGCAGAGATCACTTTTTGCGGAACGCCAACATACGCGGCCAACCTTATGGCGCTCTGCGGCGCCGTCCAGTTCCCGATACCATCATGAGGTCCAGGAGGTGCGGTCATGAAGCGCACGAGACGTGATTTCATCGAAGCGAGTATCGCCGCTAGCGCGCTGCTGGGGGCCGCTGGCGCAGCGGCATCGAGCGCGGCGCAATCTCAGCGCCCGATTCCGATGCCGACTCCGCGCTCGAAGTTGCTGATGTCGCTGTTCGGCCTCAAGTATCCGATCTTTCAAGCACCCCATGGCCGTGCAACGAGCCCAGAGCTGGCCATGGCGGTGTCCAACTCGGGCGCTGTGGGTGCGCTGGCAAGTCTCGAAAGTCCCAATGATGCTCGCAACGCTGTGTTGAAGGTCCGGTCAGCCACTAAGAGACCCTTCGCCGTCAACTACCTCCTTTGGCGAGGGACGGCTTCGCTCAATGCTGCACTAGACGCGGGCGCGCCGATCATCCAGTTCTCATGGGGAATACCCTCCAAGGAAGTGGTCGCGGCTGTTCGCGCGGCTAAGGCCAAGCTTGGAATGCAAGTGACGAGCGCGGAAAGTGCTCGCGCCGCGCTTGATCTCGGAGCGGATTATCTGGTTTGCCAAGGAACGGAGGCAGGAGGCCACGTGCAGGCGAATCGAGGCTTGTACGAGGCGTTACCTGATGTTCTGAACGAGGCGCGTCAGACGCCCGTAGTCGCTTCCGGCGGAATTGGCAACGGGCAAGACATCCGCAACGCGCTCTTGGCTGGAGCGTCGGCAGCGATGCTTGGCACCCGCTTCGTTGCGACACTGGAAAGCAATGCTCACCCCGACTACAAGCAGGCGATCACAGCAGCTCATGCCAAAGACACGGTACTGACGGTCTGCTTTCAGGATGGCTGGCCTAACGCCACCCATCGCGCACTGCGCAATAAAACCTTCATCGCATGGGACGCCGCGGGATGTCCTCCGGTTGGAAAGCGACCCGGAGAGGGCGATGTTGTCGCGACCCGGAACGACGCAAGCCAGGTCCTTCGCTACTCGGCCATCTCGCCGGGCCGCGGCATGGACGGGACGATAACGGACTGTGCGTTGTTTGCCGGGCTTGGCGTCGATGTCATCAAAGACCTGCCGTCAGCAGGTCAACTGGTTGAACGTCTCTGGCGGGAATGCGAGACGGCGTAGCGTAAAGCCCCAAAGTGACCTTAACAGCGTCATGACCGGGTACACTTGGTAAATCGCCAATATGCCGATTCCCGCCGGGGAGAGACTCGGACCCTACGAGATCCTTGCGCCCATCGGCGCGGGCGGCATGGGCGAAGTGTATCGCGCGCGCGACACCAAGCTCGATCGCGACGTAGCCATCAAGATTCTCCCGCCGCTCTCGCGCAGGATCCCGAACGGCTGGCCCGCTTCGAGCGCGAAGCGAAGGTGCTGGCCTCGCTGAATCACCCCAACATCGCCCAGATCTATGGCATCGAAGATCGAGCGCTGATCATGGAACTGGTTGACGGCCAAACGGTCCAAGGACCATTTCCGCTGGAGACCGCGCTGAACTACGCCCGCCAAATTGCAGAAGCTCTCGAAGCCGCGCATGAGAAGGGCATCGTTCATCGCGACCTGAAGCCCGCCAACATCATGATCACGGCGGCGGGTGTGGTGAAGGTGCTCGACTTCGGATTGGCCGCGGTGGGGCAATCTTCCGATTCCTCCGATCCGGTGAATTCGCCGACCCTCACTATCTCTCCCACTCGCGCCGGAATGATCCTGGGGACGGCCGCGTACATGAGCCCGGAACAGGCTCGCGGCAAAACGGTGGACAAGCGCGCGGATATCTGGGCGTTCGGCGTAGTGCTGTACGAGCTGCTCACAGGCAAGCAGCTCGTTCCACGGCGAGACGATCTCCGACACCCTGGCGCGGTGCTGACGACGGAGCCGGATCTTGACCAAGTTCCAGCGAAAGTGCGGCGGCTGCTGAAGAAGTGCCTGGAGAAAGATCCGAAGAAGCGGCTGCGTGATATCGGCGACGCGTGGGAGCTATTGGAAGAACAATCACAAGTCACCGCTCCCGTACGGTCACGGCTCGGTTGGATCGCCGCGGCGCTGGCGGCGGTCTCGATTGGACTCGGTGCAGTGGCTTGGCGCGCCACGCGGCCAGTGGAACATCCACTCATGCGCTTGAGCGTCGATCTCGGGCCGGACGCGGTCGCCGGTCAATTCACCACTACCGCGATTTCACCCGATGGAACGCGGCTGGTATTTCCCGCCAAGAGTCCGGACGGCAAGCAAATGCTCGCCACGCGATTGCTGGCGCGAGACCAAGCCGGCGTTGCTCTCGGGAACCGAGAACGGAAGAGACCCGTTCTTTTCGCCCGATGGTCAAATGGATCGGGTTTTTCGCCGATGGAAAAATGAAAAAGATCTCCGTCCAGGGCGGTGCACCCGTCGTGTTGTGCGACGCGCCCAACGCGCGCGGCGCGAGTTGGGGAGAGGACGGCAACATCATTGTGGCATTGAACACCTTGGGTGCACTTTCGCGCGTACCTGCCGAAGGAGGAACGCCTCAGCCGGTCACCAAGCTGCAGGGCGCGGTATCTCACCGCTGGCCGCAGTTTCTGCCTGGAAGTGAAGCTGGTTCTGTTCACCGCTTTCCTCTTCTGTCGTTGCCTTTGAGGATGCCAGCATCGCGGCGGTGTCCTTGAAGACTGGCGAGATCAAGATCCTGGTGCGCGGCGGGTACTTCGGCCGCTACCTGCCAACCGGCGATGCAACGGGCCACTTGGTGTACGTTCATGAGGGCGTGCTATTCGCTGTGCCGTTCGATCCCGCACGGCTGGAACTTCGCGGTGCGGCGGTGCCCCTGCTGGAGGACTTGGCGGCCGATCCGAATTCGGGCGCGGGACAATTCAGTTTCTCCGCGGACCGGGCATACTTGGTGTATCGGACCGGTAAGGTGTCGGCTCAAAGTTATCCAGTGTCGTGGCTGGACAACTCGGGGAAGACCCAGCCACTGATCGCCACGCCAGGCTTCTACTTGACTCCCCGCTTTTCCCCCGACGGCCAGCGACTGGCGCTAGCGCAAATTGCAGGCAGCAACAGGGGAATCTTCGTCTATGACTGGCAGCGCGATACGATGTCGCGCCTCACCTTCGACACCCAACAGACCAGTTATCCGACATGGAGCCCCGACGGCAAACACATCGTGTTTCGGTTCTCCTCCGCCGGCGGCTTCGGCCTCGGCTGGATTCGCGCTGACGGGGCCGGGGAGACCCAGCGCCTGCTGGACAGTAAGAACATCGTGATTCCATACTCATTCTTTCCCGATGGCCGGCGGCTGGCGTACTATCGAGCTTGACCCCGACAGCGGTTGGGACCTTTGGACCCTGGCGCTCGACGTGAGCGATCCGGATCATCCCAAACCGGGGAAGCCAGAGCTTTTCCTGCGCACGCCGTCCAATGAACGCTATCCAGCCGTCTCACCGGACGGCCGCTGGATCGCATACCAATCCGATGAGTCGGGTAGGATATGAGGTGTACGTGCGGCCGTTTCCAGGGCCGGGTGGTAAGTGGCAAATCTCCAACGCCGGCGGCATGTTACCGATCTGGTCGCGCAATGGCCGGGAGCTATTCTTCCAGAATCTGGACAACCGCATCATGGTGACGGATTATGAAGCGAAGAACGAATCTTTCGTCGCCGGCAAGCCGCGCCTGTGGTCCGATCAGCAACTTCACGACCTCGGCGGAACTCTGAACTACGACCTGGCGCCGGACGGCAAGCGCTTTGCAATATTCCCTGAGCTGAACGCGCCGGCGGAAGAGAAGGGGGATCGTCCATATGACCTTCCTGCTGAACTTCTTCGACGAACTGCGCCGCCGCGCGCCGGTGGACAAGAGATGATCGGCCGGAGACCATCGGCAGCTATCGAAATCACCGCCAACCTCGGCGCGGGCGGCATGGGCGAGGTGTATCGTGCGCGTGACACCAAGCTCGATCGCGACGTAGCCATCAAGATTCTTCCCGCCGCTCTCGCGCAGGATCCCGAACGGCTGGCCCGCTTCGAGCGCGAAGCCAAGGTGCTGGCCTCGCTGAATCATCCCAACATCGCCCAGATCTATGGCATCGAAGATCGAGCGCTGATCATGGAACTGGTGGAGGGCGAAACGCTCCAAGGACCATTTCCGCTGGAGACCGCCCTGAACTACGCTCGCCAGATCGCCGACGCTCTCGAAGCCGCGCACGAGAAGGGCATCATGCATCGCGACCTGAAACCCGCCAACATCATGATCACGCCGGCGGGTGTGGTCAAGGTGCTCGACTTCGGATTGGCGGCGGTGGGGCAAGCTTCGCGATTCCTCGCAATCCGGCGAATTCCCCGACGCTCACCATTTCGCCCACTCGTGCCGGAATGATCCTGGGCACGGCGGCCTACATGAGTCCGGAGCAGGCTCGCGGCAAAGCGGTGGACAAGCGCGCGGATATCTGGGCGTTCGGCGTGGTGCTCTTCGAGATGGTCACCGGCAAACGATTGTTCGATGGCGAGACGATTTCCGATACCCTGGCGGCGGTGCTCACTAAGGAACCGGAGTGGGAGGAAGTTCCGGCGAAAGTGCGGCGGCTGCTCGAAGCGTGCCTGCAAAAGGACCCCAGGCAGCGGCTCCACGACATCGGCGATTGGCGATTGCTACTCACGGAAACGCAGCCACAAGTAGCCCCCCACTCACGGTCACGGCTCGGTTACGTCGCGTGGGGCGTTGCCGGGATATTGCTTGTTGCGTTAGCGATGCTGGCCTTCGTGCATTTCCGCGAAACCCCGCTTACTGAGCGCGTCCTGCGCTATACCGTTGCGGCCCCGGAGAGCAGCAGAGTACATAGCTTCGCCATTTCCCCCGACGGCCGCTCCGTGACTATCGCTGCGGCGGTCAATGGAAAGCGCCAGCTTTGGCTACGGACGTTAGATGCGCTTCAATTTCAACCGCTCCAGGGAACCGAGGACGCTACTTATCCCTTCTGGTCGCCCGATAGCCGCTACATCGGCTTTTTCGCGCAGGGCAAGCTTAGGAAGATTGCCGCAGGCGGTGGTCCGGCCCAATCGCTTTGCGATGCGCGCGACGGCCGGGGCGGCACATGGAGCCGCGACAACGTGATTGTGTTCTCACCGTCCGGCGGCGAAGCCGTGATCCAACGGGTACCGGCGGCCGGCGGCGTCTCCTTCGGTGTGACCCACATCAAGGGCGACCTTCGGTTCCCTGCGTTTCTCCCGGATGGCCGCCATTTTATGTACCTGGTGACGAGGGTCTCGTCGGAGAAGAATGGCGTCTATCTAAGTTCGCTCGACGGTAAGGAGAGCCGGCGAATTTTGCCGGATACCTCCAGTGTCGTGTTTGCGCCGCTCGCCTCAGGAAGCCGCGCCGGCCATATTATGTTTGTCCGGGAGAACACGCTGATGGGCCAGCCGTTCGATGCGGTGAGTGGGCAGACCTTGGGCGATGCGTTCCCCGTCGCGGAGGGAGTTACCTTCTCCACGGTGGGCGGCTTTGCTCCGATCACCGTCTCCGACAACGGCGTCCTGCTCTACGCGACAGGCGGCAACGCTGGTTTTCAAAACTTCGCCTGGTACGACCGCGCCGGGATGCTGATCGCTTCCGCGGGCATGACCGGCTCAGTCTGGGATCCTGCGATTTCCCCCGATGAAAAGACAATTGCGTTCCGCCGCAACGTGACCGACAACGGAAGTGCCGATATCTGGTTGCGCGATCTCGCCCGTGCAACGGACATTCGTCTCACCTCCGATGGCTTTAACACCATGCCCGTCTGGTCGCCGAATGGCGACCGTGTTATATTCCGCTCCTCTGTGGGTGGCCGCGAAAGTCTTCGTCGAAAATTGGTGAGCGGGTCTGGTCAGGATGAATTGTTGCTCCTCGCCGTGACTGCCGCGCCCACTCAATGGTCCCGAGACGGCCGGTTCATCGTCTACACCGACTACGGTCCGAAGACCAAAATGGACCTTTGGGTCCTTCCGGTTGGCGTAAACGCTGAGGACAAGAAGCCGATTCCGTTCTTGCGCTCGGAGTTCAACGAGACCCAAGGCCAGATCTCACCGGATGGCCGATGGATGGCGTATACCGCGGACGACTCGGGGCAGCACGAGGTGTACGTGCGGCCTTTTCCCACCGCCGAGGGCATATGGAGGATTTCGACTGCTGGGGGCCAGCAACCGCGCTGGCGGGGCGATGGCAAGGAGCTGTTCTTTGTGGGAACGGACGGAAAGATGATGGCAGTGACGGTGAAAGAGTCAGGCGGCGCAAAACCGTTCTTTGAAGCGGGCACTCCCATGCCGCTGTTTGACGCGCACATGGCGCTTACGGCACTTTCCAATTTTGGGTTCCAGTATGATGTCACGGCGGATGGGAAGCGCTTCTTGGTCAATGTCCTTACGAACAGCTTCGCCGAGTCCACGCCCCTGAACGTGATGGTGAATTGGAACGCAGGAGCGAAAAAGTGACGCTAGCGCGCGGAACACGTGTAGGGCCCTACGAGATTCTTGCGCCCCTCGGCGCCGGTGGCATGGGCGAAGTGTACCGTGCGAAAGATACCAAGCTGAAGCGCGAGGTCGCGCTGAAGGTGTTGCCGGATTCTTTTGCCAGCGATCCGGAACGGATGGCGCGCTTCCAAAGGGAGGCTGAGGTCCTTGCCGCTCTGAACCACCCCAACATCGCCCAGATCTATGGCGTAGAGGATCGCGCATTAGTGATGGAGTTGGTAGAGGGCGAGAATCTGAAGGGACCGCTGCCGCTTGAGACCGCGCTCAACTACGCCCGCCAGATCGCCGACGCACTCGAAGCCGCGCATGAGAAGGGCATCGTTCATCGCGACCTGAAGCCCGCCAACATTATGATCACGCCGGCGGGTGTGGTGAAGGTGCTCGACTTCGGATTGGCAGCAGTGGCGCAATCGTCCTACCCCTCCGATCCGGTAAATTCGCCGACCCTCACCATCTCTCCCACTCGCGCCGGCATGATCCTGGGGACGGCGGCGTACATGAGCCCGGAACAAGCTCGCGGCAAAACGGTGGACAAGCGCGCTGACATATGGGCGTTTGGCGTGGTGCTATACGAAATGCTGACCGGCAAGCAACTCTTCCACGGCGAGACGATCTCCGACACATTGGCTGCGGTGCTAAAGACAGAGCCGGATCTCATGCAAGTTCCAGCGAAAGTGCGGCGGCTGCTCGAAGCGTGCCTGCAAAAGGACCCCAGGCAGCGGCTCCGCGACATCGGCGATTGGAAGCTGCTACTGGAGGACGCTCCGCTGGCCGCACCCGCGAAACGGAGCAAACCGCTGTGGACCTGGGCTGCGGTTTCCACCGTCGCGGCGCTCTTGCTGGGTGCGATCGCGTACCGCCGCGTTACCGAAGAGACGCGCGTACTCAGATTGTCCGTGCTGCCTCCGGAAAAGACGAACTTCGCGAACAGCCCGGCTGTTTCGCCGGACGGAAGGCGCCTGGCCTTCATTGCCGTACAGGACAACAAACGCGAACTCTGGATTCGCGACATGGATTCCGCCGCGCTCCATCGGTTGCCGGGCACGGAGGGCGCGAACTATCCCTTCTGGTCGCCGGACAGCCGAGTCATCGCTTTCTTCGCGGGCGGAAGATTAAAGAAGATCGAAGCCTCGGGCGGTCCCGCGCAAGCTCTGTGTGATGCCCCCAACGCTCGCGGCGGCACCTGGAGCGAGAGCGGCAACATCGTATACGCCCCTAGACAACAGGATGCCGGCCTCTCCCGCTGCCCTGTCAGCGGTGGAACTGAGGCGCCGGTTACGGAACTGGATCGGGCGGCAGGAGAAAACACTCATCGCCTGCCCTGGTTTCTGCCGGACGGCGTCCACTTCCTTTACACGGCGCGGAATAATGAGGCGGAGAAGAATGCGGTGTATGCCGGCCAACTGGATTCTAAGATCCGAAAGCGCATTCTGACAGCGAGCTCGAATGCAGTGTACGCGCCCCCCGGCTACCTGCTGTTCGTTCGAGACCGCACCCTGCTGGCCCAGCCGTTTGACGCGGCCAAGCTCGAGACCACCGGCGATGCCGTACCGCTCGCCGACGATGTGACTTATGATCCCCTCAATCTGGTGGGCCGGTTCTCTGCATCACAGAGCGGTGTCTTGGTTTACGGAACCGGTATCGAGACGGGTTCCGCGCAGCTCACCTGGTTCGATCGTTCCGGGAAGCCACTCGGCACCTTCGGCGCCTTGAGCATCTTCCTGACGCCGGCGATCTCACCGGACGGCGCTACCGTGGCGTACGGCCGCCTGGAACCGCAAACTGGACGCAATGACATCTGGCTGCACGACCTCTCGCGGAATACGGATTTCCGATTTACTTCGGACCCGCGCGCGAGCCGCTATCCCGTCTGGTCTCCCGATGGCGCCCACATCGCCTTCACTTCCATCCGCGTCCCGGGAGGAACCCTGTGGCAAAAAGCCGTGGGAGGCGGAGCCTCGGACGAAGTCCTGGACAAAGAGGCCCGTGGGAACAGTCTCCAGACCATGTATTGGTCCCGCGACCGCCGCTACATCATCGGGGTGACCACGGGCGCTAAGACGAAGGATGACGTCTGGGTGTGGCCGCTCAAAGATGGCAAACCGGGAGGCAAGCCCTTCTCGTATTTGCACACTGAGTTCAACGAGCGTTTTCCGAAATTGTCGCCCGATGGGCACTGTCTGGCTTACTCCTCGGATGAGACCCAGCGGGAGGAGGTCTACGTCCAGAGTTTCCCTACCCCCGGACACATCGTGCCGATTTCCAATGAGGGTGGGAGCCGGCCCATCTGGAGCCGTGACGGCAAGAAACTGTTCTACATCAGCGCGGATCAAAAGTTGATGGAGGTCCCGGTCAAGACCGGGGTGACGTGCGAGGCCAGCGTTCCCACGGGCCTGTTCGACGTGCGCCTCCGATCCGGCAATGAGTGGTTCGACGTCAGCAGGGACGGCCGCTTCCTTATCCCGAGCGAAGTGGGGCAGTCCGCAGCTTCGCCCTTGACGGTGCTCGTCAACTGGCAGGCGGGGCTGAAGAAATGAGTCTCGAAGCGGGAACGAAGCTCGGCCCCTATGAAATCCTCGCGCCCATCGGCGCGGGCGGAATGGGCGAGGTGTATCGCGCCAAGGACACCAAGCTGAAGCGTGAAGTTGCGCTGAAAGTGTTGCCGGATTCCTTCGCCGGCGACCCGGAACGGATGGCGCGCTTCCAGCGCGAAGCTGAGGTTCTGGCAGCGCTGAACCATCCAAATATTGCGCACATCTACGGTATCGAGGATCGCGCTCTGATCATGGAGTTGGTAGAGGGCGAGAATCTACAAGGGCCTCTGCCTACAGAAACAGCGCGCAACTACGCCCGCCAGATCGCAGACGCGCTGGAGGCTGCACACGAAAAAGGAATCGTCCACCGTGACCTGAAGCCCGCCAACATTATGATCACGCCCACAGGCGTGGTGAAGGTGCTCGACTTCGGACTGGCAGCGGTGGCGCAACCATCCGTGGAAAGCGCAGGCGATCGCAGGCACTCGCCAACGTTGACCATGGCGGCAACCCAGGCCGGCATGATCATGGGAACCGCCGCGTACATGAGCCCCGAGCAAGCTGCCGGTAAACCGGTGGATAAGCGGGCCGACATCTGGTCGTTCGGCGTGGTGCTGTGGGAAATGCTTACGGGCCAGCAGCTGTTTGACGGCGAGACGATCTCGCACACCCTCGCTGACGTGCTGCGAGCGCCGATCGACTTCGAGAAGCTGCCCAGGGAAACGCCCACGGCGATTCGGGATCTGTTGCGGCGGTGCCTGGACCGCGATGTGAAAACACGCCTGCGAGATATCGGAGAGGCCAGGGTCGTCATCAGTCGGGCTGGGAAGGAACCAGAGGCGCCGGCAACCGCTCCTTCGCCGTCGCGGCTCAAATGGGTGTGGCCTGTAGCGAGCATGCTATTCTTCATCGTCACGGCGGCGCTGGCCTTCGTCCATTTTCGCGAGACCTCTCCGCCGGAGCAGACGCTACGCTACACCATCGCCGCGCCGGAAGGCAGCTCGGTTCACAGCTTTGCCATTTCGCCCGACGGCCGCTCTCTCGTCATTGCGGCCGCGGTTAAAGGAAAACGGCAACTCTGGCTGCGGGCGATGGATGCGCTTCAGGCTCAGCCGATGCAGTTTACCGATGACGCCACGTTTCCGTTCTGGTCTCCGGATAGCCGCTATATCGGTTTCTTCGCGCAGGGCAAGCTCAAGAAAGTCGCCGCCAGCGGTGGCCCGGCCCAATCGCTATGCGACGCGCCCAGCGGCCGTGGTGGATCGTGGAATCGTGAAGATGTTATCGTGTTCGCTCCGAGCAACACCGGGAGTGGGATCCAGCGGGTCGCAGCGGCTGGTGGTGTACCCTCCGATGTGATAAGGACCAACGGCAACCTAAGACATCCGGCATTTCTGCCCGACGGCCGCCATTTCCTGTACCTGGTGCGTAGTGGGGCGGTTGAACAGATCGGCGTCTACGCCAGCTCGCTCGACGGCAAAGAGAATCGTCGGATTCTGGCGGATTTGTCGGGCGCGGTGTTCGCACCGCCCGCCCGGAGTGACCGCACCGGCCATATTCTGTTCGTCCGCGAAAACACCTTGATGGCGCTGCCCTTCAATGCCTCGAGCGCGCAGGTCTCGGGAGATGTCTTTCCGGTGGCTGAGGGCGTCTCCTTGACCAGCAACAATACTTATCTCCCGGCCACCGTCTCGGAGAACGGCGTGCTGCTTTTTGAGACCGGTGGGGCCGCCAGCGAAACAAACCAAATCGGCTGGTATGATCGAACCGGCAAGTCACTCGGCCCTGTGGGCACGCCCGGCGGCGTCTGGGATCCCGCGATTTCCCCGGATGAGAAGGCGGTTGTGTTCCGGCGTCTAGCGGTTGGGAGCGGAGGGAGTGACCTCTGGGTGCGGGACCTGAGCCGCGGCACAGAGACGCGGTTCACCAGCGATGCTTCCTTCAACTTCACGCCTTTTTGGTCGCCCAAGGGCGACCGCATTGTCTTCGCCTCAAATCGCGCCGGTGGCAACGCCAAGCTTTATCAAAAAGCCGCCAGCGGAAGCGGGCAAGATGAACCACTGCTGCCAAATAGCCTCCCCGATCGCCCGTCTCAGTGGTCGCGGGACGGCCGGTTCATCGTCTATTTCGAGAATGATCCGAAGAACAAATATGACCTTTGGGTCCTCCCGACCAGCGGTGGCACGGCGGACCGAAAACCAATCCCCTTCCTCAGGACCGAGTTTAACGAACTTTTTGGCCAACTCTCGCCGGACAGTCATTGGATGGCCTTCACCTCAGACCGTTCGGGCCGGCGCGAAGTGTATGTGCGGCCGTTTCCCCCCGGCGAGGGCGAGTGGACTATTTCGATTGCCGGCGGCCAGCAGCCGCGCTGGCGCGGCGATGGCAAAGAGCTGTTCTTTGAAGCTGCGGACGGAAAGATGATGGCCGTGCCGGTGAAAGCGGCCGTGGGAGCAAGACCGTTCTTTGAGGCTGATGCTCCCGTGCCGTTGTTCGATGCGCACATAGTGTCTTTCCAGAACGACACACAGTTCCAGTACGACGTCACCTCGGACGGGAAGCGTTTCCTGATCGACACCACCAGCGGCGGCGCTGGCGCAGCGGCGGCGCCCCTCCTGACGGTGATGGTGAATTGGAACGCAGAGTTGAAGAAATGATCCCCGGAGACCGACTCGGCCCCTACGAAATCCTCGCGCCCATCGGCGCGGGCGGCATGGGCGAGGTATATCGCGCGCGCGACACCAAGCTGGACCGCGAAGTAGCCATCAAGATTCTTCCCGCCGCTCTCGCGCAGGATCCCGAACGGCTGGCCCGCTTCGAGCGTGAAGCCAAAGTGCTCGCTTCGCTGAACCATCCCTACATCGCCCAAATCTACGGCATCGAGGATCGCGCGCTGGTGATGGAGTTGGTGCCCGGGGAATCTCTCAAAGGACCGCTCCCCCTTGAGACGGCTCTCAATTACGCCAAGCAAATCGCCGAAGCGCTCGAAGCGGCGCATGAGAAGGGCATCGTCCATCGCGACCTGAAGCCCGCCAACATCATGATCACGCCGTCGGGCGTGGTCAAAGTGCTCGACTTCGGATTGGCGGCGGTGGGACAATCTTCCGATCCCTCCGATCCGGTCAATTCCCCAACACTCACCATATCTCCCACTCGCGCGGGCATGATCCTGGGGACGGCCGCCTACATGAGTCCCGAACAGGCTCGCGGCAAAACGGTGGACAAGCGCGCGGATATCTGGGCCTTCGCCGTGGTGCTGTACGAGATGCTGACGGGCAAACGATTGTTCGATGGTGAGACAATTTCCGACACTCTGGCGGCGGTGCTGAAGACAGAGCCGGATCTCATGCAAGTTCCAGCGAAAGTGCGGCCTCTGCTCGAAGCGTGCCTGCAAAAGGACCCCAAGCAGCGGCTGCAAGCCATCGGCGATTGGCGATTGCTGCTCACGGACGTGCAGCCGCAAGTAACCGCTCCCTCACGGTCACGGCTCAGTTATGCCGCGTGGGGTGTGGCTGGGATGCTGCTAATCGCGCTGGCGGGGCTCGCCTTCGTCCACTTCGGCGAGACCGTGCCCCCGGAGCAGACGCTGCGCTCCGCGATCACCCTTCCCGACAAGAGCTCCGTTCACAGCTTCGCCATTTCTCCCGATGGCCGCACTCTCGTCATCGCGGCTGTGGTCAATGGAAAACGCCAGCTCTGGTTGCGACCTATGGATGCATTGCAGGCGCAGCCGATTGCCTTCACCGAGGACGGCAGGTTTCCTTTCTGGTCGCCCGATAGCCGCTACATCGGTTTCTTCGCGGAGGGCAAGCTGAAGAAGGTCGCCGCTAGTGGCGGCCCGGCGCAGTCGCTGTGCGATGCGCCCAACTCTCGCGGCGGTTCATGGAATCGTGATGATGTCATCGTTTTTACACCGAACACCCCGGGAACCATCCAACGGGTCGCGGAGGTGGGCGGTGTCCCCGACGATGTCACGAAGAGCAATGGCAACGATAGGCACCCAGTATTTCTTCCCGACGGCCGCCATTTTCTGTACAGCGCATCTGCTGGGACGGCCGAACACAGGGGCATCCGTGTCAGCTCACTCGACGGCAAAGAGAATCGGCGAGTACTGCCTGATGTGTCGGCTGCAGTGTTCGCGCCGCCCACGCACGGCGGCCGGACCGGTCACATTCTATTCGTTCGCGAAAATGCCTTGATGGCCGCGCCTTTCGATGCCGTAAGCGCAAAGCTCTCGGGAGATGCATTTCCGGTGGCCGAGGATGTCTCCTTAACCACTAACGCCACTTACTTACCGGCCACCGTCTCAGACAACGGCGTGCTGCTTTACGAGACGGGTGGGACCGACGCAGCGACGAACCAATTTGTCTGGTATGACCGATCTGGTAAGTCCCTCGGCCCAGTGGGCGCCCCTGGGGCTGTTCTAGAACCTGCGCTCTCACCGGATGAGAAGGCGGTTCTGTTCCGGCGTACTACGGCGGGGGTTGCCGGTGATCTGTGGGTGCGGGATCTGAGCCGGGGTACCGAGACGCGGCTAACCAGGAATCCATGGGCCAACGTCGCGCCCTTTTGGTCTCCCAAAGGCGACCGCATCGTCTTTTCTTCGGATCGCAAAGGCGGCGCCTTCAATCTTTACTTAAGGCCCCCTAGCGCGAGCGGGCAGGATGAACTGCTTCTGCCGAATAACGTCTCCGACAACCCCTCGCAATGGTCGCGCGACGGTCGGTTTATCGTCTATTTCGAGATTGATCCGAAGACCAAATATGATCTTTGGGTTCTTCCCACCGAGGGCGCTCCGGCGGACCGCAAGCCTATCCCCTTCCTGAGAACCGAGTTCAACGAATTCTTTGGCCAACTCTCGCCGGACAGCCGTTGGATGGCTTTTACCTCCGACCGATCAGGACGGCGCGAAGTCTACGTGCGGCCGTTTCCGCCAGCCGAGGGCGAGTGGACAATTTCGATTGCAGGCGGCGAGCAGCCGCGCTGGCGGGGAGACGGCAAAGAGCTGTTCTTTGAGGCAGCGGACGGAAAGCTGATGGCCGTTCCAGTAAAGACCACCGTGGGGGCAACATCTTCCTTTGAAGCTGGGGCTCCCGTCGCTCTATTCGACGCGCACCTAGCGCTTAGCCCTTATAACAACGTGTTCGAGTACGACGTCACCGCGGACGGCAAGCGCTTCCTGATCAACACAACCGGCGGCGTGAGCGTGCCGTCGCCGCCGCTGACCGTGGTGGTGAATTGGAACGCGGGAGCGAAGAAGTGAGCCTGGCACCGGGCACTCGTGTGGGACCCTACGAAATCCTCGCCCCCATCGGCGCGGGTGGAATGGGTGAGGTGTACAAGGCCCGCGACACGAAACTGGACCGCGAAGTTGCGATCAAGGTCTTGCCCGCAGACCTCGCTGAAGATCCCGAAAGACTGGCCCGCTTCGAGCGTGAAGCCAAAGTGCTGGCCTCGCTGAATCACCCCAACATCGCGCAGATTTACGGCGTCGAGGATCGCGCGCTGGTGATGGAGTTGGTGCCCGGGGAATCTCTCAAGGGACCGCTCCCGCTTGAGACGGCTCTCAACTACGCCAAGCAAATCGCCGACGCTATCGAAGCCGCGCACGAGAAGGGCATCGTCCATCGCGACCTGAAGCCCGCCAACATTATGATCACGCCGTCGGGTGTCGTGAAAGTGCTCGACTTCGGGCTGGCAGCGGTGGACCAAGCATCCACGCCTGGCGACGGCAATCCCACCAACTCGCCCACCTTGACCATGCGGGCGACGCAAGCCGGGATGATCATGGGCACGGCCGGATACATGAGCCCCGAGCAAGCGGCTGGACAACCGGTGGATAGGCGTGCAGACATCTGGGCCTTCGGCGTCGTGCTTTGCGAGATGCTCACCGGTGAGCGCCTGTTCAAGGGCGATAGTATCGCGCATATCTTAGCGGATGTGTTGCGGGCTCCCATCGACTTCGACAAATTGATGGCGCCCACGCCCATCAAGAACCTGCTCCGCCGGTGTTTGGATCGGGATGTGAAGAACCGGTTGCAGGCTATAGGCGAGGCGCGGATAGCGATCCAGAACTATCTCGCGAATCCCGCCAGCGCGGCGGCTGATGGAGCGCAGTCCGCGGCCTCACGGTCGCGTCATGTTTGGGCGGGGTGGGGCGTGGCCGCGGCCCTGGCTATTGGCCTTGTCTGGGTTGCCTCGATCACCTATCGGCCCACACGTCCTGCCGAACTTAAGCCGCTGATGCGCCTGAGCGTCGATCTCGGCCCTGAGGCCGTGGCCGGCGTTCGCGCGACGGTTGCGATCTCCTCCGATGGGACGCGGATCGTTTTTCCGGTGCGCGTTGACGGAAGGCAGTTGTTGGGTACCCGGCTACTCGACCAACCCGCCGTGACTCCGCTCGCTGGCACGGAGGACGGCGAGATACCCTTCTTCTCGCCGGACGGGCAGTGGATCGCGTTCTTCGCCGGGGGCAAGCTGAAAAAAATCTCGGTCACCGGTGGCGCGACGGTCACGTTGTGCGATGCCCCAAGGGGGTTGGGCGGAAGCTGGGGCGACGACGGAAACATCATCGCGGCCCTTAATCTTACCGGCGTCCTTTCGCGGGTTCCAGCCTCCGGCGGTGCGCCGCAGCCTCTGACCAAACCCGCGAACGGAACAACGTATAGCCAACGCTGGCCGCAGATCCTGCCAGGGGGCAAGGCTGTCATTTTCATGTCGTCTCCCGCGACCACTGATCTTGAGGACGCCAGTATTGAGGTTGAGTCCTTGCAGTCGAGCGACCGAAAAGTGCTGTGGCGCGGTGGCTACTTTGGCCGCTATCTTCCAACAAATGGTTCCGCGGGACATTTGATTTACGTTCATCAGGGCACTTTGTTCAGTGTCCCCTTCGACGCTGCCCGGCTGGAGGTTCGGGGAACGCCCGCGCCAATTCTGGAAAATATTGCGGCCAATCCAGTTGCGGCTGGAGGTCAGTTCGATTTCTCGGCGACGGGGACATTTGTTTACCTGAACGGCCAGTCGCCCAATGCCACCTATCCAGTGGTGTGGATGGAAAGCTCGGGCAAAACGCAGCCGCTCATCGCCAAGTCCGACGTGTACCTGACACCGCGCGTCTCGCCCGACGGCCGGCGGGTGGCGGTGACTGCCTTTTTACAAGGCACAGGCCGGAACATATGGGTGTATGACACGCAGCGCGATTCCATGACGCGGCTTACGTTCGACATTGAAAGCCAGTCACCAGTTTGGAGCCCCGACGGGAAGCACATCGTCTTCCGGACTGCCTCCCACTCCGGTTATTTGCTCAACTGGATTCGTGCGGATGGGGCAGCAGAAGCCTTGCAGCTGCTGGAAAGCAAGAACGACATCCGGGCGCACTCATTTTCCCCCGATGGCCGGCGGCTGGCCTACTACGAGACCACGGCACAGGGCAATAACGACCTCTGGACTCTCCCGCTCGACGTGACAGACCCCGAGCATCCCAAGCCCGGGAAATCAGAACCATTCCTGCGCACGCCTTTTAATGAGATGATGCCGGTCTTTTCCCCCGACGGCCGCTGGATCGCCTATTACTCCGATGAATCAGGGACCAACGAAGTTTACGTGCGGCCTTTTCCGGGGCCTGGAGGGAAATGGCAGATCTCGACTGGCGGCGGTAGATATCCGGTCTGGTCGCACAATGGCCGCGAGTTGTTTTATGAGACTCGGGACAACCAATTCATGGTGACGGAATACACGGCAGAGGGCGGGTCGTTTGCGGCAAGCAAGCCGCGCTCTTGGTCTGACAAGCGGATTTACAACCCCGGGGGAGTACACGCGGACCTGGCCCCGGACGGCAAACGCTTCGCGGTGTTCCCCAGGGCCGAGACGACGGGCGAAGACAAAGGTTCACTCCACGTGACGTTCCTGCTCAACTTCTTCGATGAGTTGCAGCGCAAGGTGCCCATTGGGAAATAACGTGGCTCGCCGGTAGCCGGGCGAACGCCCAGTCATCCGCGGATGACGAATCGTGCTACACTCGTGCCCGATCAACAGCATGAACCCCAAAGTCAACTGGTTCTTTGACAAGGACACGCCCTGGAAAGAATCGTACGAAAAGCTGCGCATCATACTACTTGATTGTGGGCTTACCGAGGAGCTGAAGTGGGGCTGCCCGTGCTACACGATCAACAAGAAGAATGTGGTATTGATCCACGGCTTCAAGGACTATTGCGCGCTGCTATTCCACAAGGGCGCACTGCTAAAGGATACGGAAGGCATCCTGGTACAGCAGACGAAGAACGTTCAGTCGGCGCGGCAGATCCGCTTCAAGGGTCTGCATGAGATTGTCAAGCTGGAACGCTTGCTCAAGACCTACGTCCACCAGGCCGTGGAAGTGGAGAAGGCCGGCCTGAAGGTGGCGCTGAAGAAGACCTCGGGATTCGAGATGCCGGAGGAATTCGCGCTTAAGTTGAAGTCGTTGCCGGCCCTGAAGAAGGCCTTCCATGCACTCACACCTGGGCGGCAGCGCGGCTACCTCCTCCACTTTTCCGCAGCCAAACAGAGCCAGACACGCGCGGCAAGGATCCAGAAGAACGTAGACCGGATCATGGCAGGAAAAGGCTTGGACGATTAATGGCGAGGCCACCAGTTCAATTGCATCCTCGGCAATTTGTGGCGCACGCACTCGTGCGTGCTGCGTTCACACGAGTGTGAACGTTTCTTTCACAAAACTGACCGAATATCGGTCTCAGAGAAATCCCGTCCCTTGAACAGCAGCGGAAGGCCGGTCGCCTTGGCCAGGGCGTATGAAAAGCAATCCCCATAATTCAGAGCCGCTGCATTCTTCTGCCCCTTGCCATAGGAAGCATAGGCCTGCAAAGCAAGCTGGGCATGTTGAGCAGTCACGCTTTCGATCTGGAGGCCCGCCTCCTGAATCAGGGCATTGAATTTCCGCGCCCCTCCCGCGCCGTGGCGATTGAACATGACTATTCCCGCTTCAACCACAGTTGCCGCCGAGACCAGGGGAGGGTCCGCCTCCGCTATGGCCTCCGCGTAGCGCGCGGCATCCCGCTCCTCATCCAAGATAGCGATTAAAGCCGACGCATCCACCACGATCATTTCGGCAGACCCCGCTTGTCATACAGCATCTCATCGGGGCGCCGCTTGTCCAGGACCGGCAGGGAAGCGCATTCGTGGCCGATCTCAAGCAGCCTTTCCACCAGGCCCGGCTTGTTGCTCTTCCTGCGGATGCGCTCCAGGCGCTCCGCGATCGCGCGATCTACTGCTTCGGTCATGGTCTCTCCGGCCAGGCGGGCAAGCTGCTTTGCCCTTCGGTGCGTGTCCTCATTTTTTATGTTCAGGCTCATGGATCTCCCCGCATGGTAGAAGGTGGATATATTTCTACCTTATAGTATCGCGGGGGAGCCGACAAGCGCTTCTGAGCGCAAAGACTGACAGTGGACTCGTGATACGGGACTTGACCCTTGCTCTGGGATCTGCTCACCCCTCCATAAATGAGGTGTCTTGTTCGGTACCCCGATCTCCCTAATTCCTGGCTCTCTCTGGTTTTCTTATGTTCTCCTCTCCTTAGGCCGATAAGCCGTGTGTAGCATGTGTCGATCTCATACCTCATAGCGAGTGCCGGGCTACTTCTATCGTTGTACCGCCCCGCTGTCGCCCAGCAGTACAGCTTTCGCCACTACGGTGCGGCCGATGGGCTTCAAAACCTCGCTATCCTGTCCCTGGCGCAAGACGGAACGGGTTACATCTGGGTTGGTTCGGAAGGCGGACTGTATCGGTATGACGGGACCCGCTTTCGTCTCATGGGCGGCGCCGAAGGATTGCCGTGTGCCACCGAAGTTCATGCTTTGCACACTGCGGCGGATGGCGCGCTGTGGGTCAATACTTGTGGAAGGATCTTCCGTTTCGACGGACAGCGCTTCCGTCCCATCCTTGGGTTCAGCGGCATGTTGTCCGGGGCGCAGGGTATGGCGAATGACCTACACGGTCACGTGGTGGTTGCAAGTCCTTCCGGTTTATACGAAGCTAAGCCCAACCCTGACGGTTCCTTTGCCGCGCATCCTTACGCCTTGGGGCCTGGGTTTGCCGGTATGCCCATGCGTGGAATCGCTCGGAATGGTGCGGAACTGTGGTTTGGTTGCGGGCGGCGTCTATGTGTCGAATCCGGCGGGCGGGTTTCGATATACGGGCCAGCGGAGGGTCTGCCGGACGACGCTTGGAACGCGGTCGCCATAACCGACGACGGTTCCGTCTGGGCCCGTAGCCCCAGCCGCCTCTACCGCAAGCCGCCGGGCGGAATCCGGCTCGTCCAAGAAAAACCGGATATCGCATCGAGCATCTTCTGGGGCGCTCTGACCGCAGGCCGGGACGGATCACTCATGGTCCCAACCGACCAGGGGTTAGCCATCCGCCGCCAGGGCAACTGGACCGTCATCGACCAGCAACGAGGGCTCCGCACCTCCATGACCAGCGCCGTTCTGCAAGATCGAGATGGGTCTTTGTGGATTGCACTGATTGGCGCTGGTGTGGCCCGCTGGCTGGGATACGGTGAATGGGAGGCCTGGAGCAAAGCGCAAGGCCTGCCTTCCGACTTGATTTGGAGCATTCGCCGCGACAAAAAAAGCGCGCTTTGGGTGGGAACGTCTCTGGGCCTGGCACGTTTGGAGCCACCAGGGCCGCCTCGCACCTGGACCAGGAAGGACGGTTTGGGGGGCGACAACGTGCGCTGGCTGGGTGAGACGTCTGACGGCGCGATGTGGGCCGTGGTGAAGCCGGGCAGCGTGACACGCATCGATCCGGCAACCGGCAAGATTCACCTGTTCGGCCCGGCGGAAGGGCTCCCCTGCGTGACCTCGCACCGTGCTTTTGTCGACCACTTGGACAGGCTGTGGGTTGCGACAGCTTGTGGAGTTTTTCGTAACGACCGGCCGTCCGCTTCCGATCGCTTTCACCGCATCGATCAACCTGTATCGATGGAACATGGAGCGTGGGCTATTGCAGAGGATAAACAGGGCACCATGTGGATCACCAATCCCGATGGCTTATGGAGGCTGGGCCAGGGGCAGTGGCGACAGTACCGGAAGGCGGACGGCCTCCTTATAGACGATCCATACATTCCCGTCATCGCTCCCGACGGCGCCCTCTGGCTGCGCCGGCGCTACAACGCCGGGATCGAGAGAGTAGAGTTTTCCGGAGACCGTATCGTGCGCGCCACGCCTATCTTCATAGCCGATGCCTCGTCGGCCGAAGTCACCGAATTTCACGGATTCGACACACTCGGACGCTTCTGGAGGGGCAGTGCGAAAGGAGTGTCCGTTCTCGATGGCGGCTCCTGGAAGTACTTCAGCATAGAAGATGGGCTGATCTGGAACGACACCGACGGAGAAGCCTTTTGGCCCGATCCGGACGGCAGCGTCTGGATCGGTACCAGCGGCGGGCTGGCGCACTACACCCCTTCCGGCGGCCGCTTACCGGGACCGCCGGTCGCCGACCCGATTATTACCCGGCTGCAGGTCGACCAGAGGTCGCGCGTGGTCACGGCCGGGTTCTCTTCGCTCAGTTACAAATACGAGCAACTGGTGCGCTTTGCGTTCCGGCTGGACGGTGAACACTGGAACGATACCGCCGATCGGAGCATTTCCTTTGCTGGACTTGGCCCGGGCCGGCATCGGCTGGAGATCGAGTCGCGGGTTCGGAATGGACCATTTTCAGCAAAAACCGCTGGAGCGGATTTCGGGGTCGAGCCGCAGTGGTGGGAAACCTGGTGGCTTCGATCAGCCGCCCTGCTGCTTGTGGCCGCCGCGGTGTGGGGCCTCATTGCGTGGAGGCACCGGTTGCTGCACCGCAGGAACCGCCAGTTGGAGCAAGCCGTGCGCGTGCGGACCGCCGAACTGGAATCGGAACGCGCCAAGGTCTTAGGAGAGAAAAAACGCGCCGACGAGGCGAGCGAAGCCAAGGGCCGCTTCCTGGCAACCATGAGCCACGAAATCCGGACGCCTTTGAGCGGCGTCATCGGGTTGAGCCGGCTGCTGGAAACCATGGATGTTCCTCCCGAGGCGGTCGAGATGGTCCGAATGATTCGCTCCTCAGGGGATATGCTGCTAACGGTGATTAACGACATCCTGGATTTTTCCAAAGTCGAAGCCGGAAAATTGGAGTTGGAAGTAGCGCCTTTCAACTTGCATCGCTGCCTGCAAGATAGCCTCGGACTGTTTCGAGCCGCGGCCGCGGAAAAAGGACTGCGCCTGGAATGCGATCTGGCGTCCGAATTGCCCGTGTATGTAGCCGGAGACCAAACCCGTTTGCGGCAGGTGGTCATGAACCTGATTTCAAACGCCATGAAGTTTACTAGTTCCGGGGAGGTTGGACTCTCGGCCGGTGTTGCACGCCAGGACCAGACATCCTGGTGCATTGCGATCGAGGTTCGCGACACCGGGATCGGGATAACACCGGACCAACTGCCTCGCCTGTTCACGTCGTTCAACCAGGCGGATGCTTCCATCAGCCGCCGTTTCGGTGGAACCGGCCTGGGGCTGGCGATTTCCAAGCGGCTGGTTGAGCTGATGGGAGGGACCATCGAAGTGGAGTCCAAGCCGGGCGCCGGCTCACGATTCCGATTCACGGTCCAGATGGGCCATGCGCAGGAACCTGCCAAGCCTACGACCGTTCCGCCAACCATCGGTGCGGTTCATCTGAAGGTGCTGGTGGCGGAGGACAATGTTGTCAATCAGAAAGTCGCTTCGATGCTGCTGCGAAAACTTGGGGTGAAACCGGATCTGGTCGGGGATGGCTCGCAAGCCATTGCGGCCGTGATGCGAAATCACTATGATCTGGTTCTCATGGATGTACAAATGCCCGAGACAGACGGCTTGGCGGCAACCAGGGAAATTCGGAAGTGCCTGCCGCTGGAAAGCCAGCCCGTGATCTTCGGGTTAACCGCGCACGCCACCACGGAGTATCGCGATATCTGTCTGAACGCCGGTATGAACGGGTACCTGACGAAACCGCTGGACCCGGAGAAACTTCGCGAACTGATTGAAGAGTTAGCCAAGCGATCCCAGTTGCCGGAACTCGCTTTAGGTGTCAGCGGCGAAGGCCAGTGTATAACGGCTGATTCTGAGGAAAAGGCTCGACTGGTTTGAGCGGGCCGCTTGGAACCGAAATTAGGCACCGCCGCAGACGAAGAGCAGGTGTATACTTGCCCAAACGGCGAGGCATTATCGCCGCCGTCAAGAATGGAGCCAATATGCAAGCTGTCGCTACGCAAGCGTCGCCGGAAGACGTCCGCGTGTTTGTCCAAGAGTACTTCGATGCCTGGAAAGGCACCGACGAGCACAAGATTCTCGCCTACTATTCCGATGATGTCGTAATCCACCTTCCGACCGGAGTACTGGAAGGGAAAACAGCCGTAAGGGACAACTTTGTACGTCCGTTCGTTACTGGATTCCCGGGCAATGTACATTCCATTCGGAACCTGGCCCACGCGAATAATCTGGTCGCAGTAGAGTGGAGTTTTGAAGCCGCTCATAAAGGCCCTTTTGCCGGAATCGATGCAACAGGCAAAAGGGTCCAGGTCCCTGGTTGCTCCTTCTACCAATACGACCTCGGAACTAGAACGATCCCCGCAGGACGGATTTACTTTGATTTTGCTACTCTTTTACGTCAGATTGGCATAGGATCCTAAGCGAAAAAGGGTTGATGAGCAGCCCGATTGTTCGGCATCTAGCCCCGTTTTCTGCTCCGCCGCGATAAACTTGTTGGATCATCATGCCCCTGGGCGCAGGCGAGAGGCTCGGTCCATACGAAATACTCGCCCCCATTGGCGCGGGTGGCATGGGTGAAGTATATAAAGCGCGCGACGAGCGGCTGGGTCGCGATGTGGCCATCAAGGTTCTGCCCGAGCATCTTTCCAAGAACCCCGATGCCCTCGCGCGCTTTACCCGCGAAAGCAGGGCCGTGGCAGCGCTCTCGCATCCCAATATCCTGACCATCTTCGACACCGGAAGTCAGAATAGCGCCAGTTACGCTGTCACCGAGCTGCTGGAGGGCGAGACACTGCGATCGCTTCTCGCCCGCGGCGCGCTACGTTGGGAGAAAGCGGTGGATATTGGAATCGCTCTGGCCGAGGGTCTCGCGGCCGCGCACTCCAAAAGCATCATTCATCGAGATCTGAAGCCGGAGAACATTTTTCTGACTTCCGACGGCCGCGTTAAGATCCTCGATTTCGGCTTGGCTCGCGTGGAGCAGCGCACCGGAGAAGTCATCGAAACGCATACCTTGGCTGGAATGGTGATGGGAACCCCGGGTTACATGTCGCCAGAGCAAGTGCTCGGGCAGTTGGCCGGTCCAACCAGCGACATTTTCTCACTGGGATGCGTGTTCTTCGAGATGGTCTCAGGCCAGCGGGCGTTTCCGGGCCGTACCGTCGCCGAAACGATGTCTTCCATCTTGCGCGACGCACCGCGCGATCTGGCGGCCATGGGAGTCCAGGTCCCTTCCGAGTTCGCTCGTCTGATCGTGCAATGCTAGACAAAAATCCGCACCATCGTTTTCAAGCCGCGCGGGAGTTGGCGTCTCATTTAAAGGCGATCGTAGGGTCTGGCGGCGCCGCTGTTGTTCCTGTTCCCTCCAGGGTCTTCGACTCCATCGCGGTGCTCCCATTCACCAACGCCAAGGGCGATCCCGATACCGGGTATCTCTGCGACGGTATCACCGAAAGCATCCTCAACAGCCTGGCGCGCATCGCGCAGCTCCGAGTGACGCCCCGCAGTACCGTATTCCGATATAAAACCCCGGACGCCGATCCGCAAGCGGTGGGGCGTGAACTCGGTGTGCGCGTGGTGCTCACCGGAAGAGTGATCCAACGCGGCGACACATTGGTCGTGGGAACCGAACTGTTGGATGTCGACGGGGGAGCACAGCTTTGGGGCGAGCGCTACAACCGCAAGCTATCCGATATTTTCGAGCTGGAAGAGGAGATCGCACGCAAGATCTCCGAGAGCTTGCGTATGAAGTTAAGCGGCGAAGAGAAGAAACGATTGGCCAAGCGTTTTACCGAAAACACGGAAGCCTATCAGCTCTATCTTCGCGGCCGTCACCATTGGACTCGAAGAACGCCGGACCATCTCAAGCAGGGCGTGGAATACTTTCAGGCAGCCATTGCAAAGGATCCGGCATATGCTTTGGCTTATTCCGGATTGGCGGATTGCTACAGCATTCTGGCTCTGTTCTCGGTGATCTCGCCCAAGGAAGGTTTCGCCAGAGCTAAAGCCGCCGCAGCCGCGGCAACCGCCATGGACCCGGATTTGGCGGAAGGCCATACCTCCCTAGCCTTTATCCGCGCGTACTTCGATTATGACTGGGAGGCGGCCGACCAGGGATTTCAACGGGCGCTGGAAATCGATCCCGCCTATTGGGTCACGCCATATTGGTACTCGTTTGTCCTGATGTCGCGCGCCAGAGAACAGGAGGCCGAGCGACAGGTCGGCCGTGCAATGGAATTGGAGCCGCTGTCGGCCGTGGTCTTGCATGCTGCAGCCTTAACTTCCGTGATGGCGCGCCGATACCGCGAGGCGGAGGAGTGGTGCTTGCGCGGCATCGAATACGACCCCGCCAACTACATGCCTCGCGTCTGGCTTGGACTGCTGTATCAATGCCAGGAAAAAAACGCGGAGGCGATCCTGGTATATGAAAAAGCACGCGAGCTCTCCGGTGGAGTGTCGTTCGCGGTCGGCGCTCTTGGTCATGCGCAAGCGGTGATTGGAAACCGCGATGCGGCGTCCAGGCTGCTTAACCAGCTGATCGAGGGCTCCGAGCGAGAGCACATCAACTATTACCAGATTGCCCTGATTTATGCCGGCCTGCGCGACCAGGACAACGCGCTTTTGTGGCTGGAGAAGGCCTGCGAAGCCCGCGATGCCTTCCTTCCTCTGATAGTGAAAGTGGATCCGCGAATGCACCAACTCCACGGCCAGGAACGCTATGAGAACGTCCTGCGACGCCTAAACTTGGCTTGAAACGTATGATCACACCACATGCCAGGCTATTTTCCCAAGCCACCCAACTGCTTATGACTTATCTCTCTGCAAACTCCGTCGCGCCCATTTAGAATGTTTCCAGATCGCCAAACCCGGGTTGTATCTGCCCCTCCTCCCAAATCAAGCCAATCTGATCCGAAAAATCCAAAAAAAAGCGTCACCAAACACAAAATTACCCCTGATGCGCCTCCCGACCAGCCACCAGCCACGGTTTCCCCCCCAAAAAAAAAGCCACCCCCCCACTACACCCACCCCCCTCCCCCCAGCGCCGCCCCCACCAGCCACCAATCACCAGCCACCAATCACCAACCACCAGCCACAGCCCCCCAAGTCCTGCTATACTAATGGCTTAACGCTCCGTAACGATGAGGTGTCAGTGTGTTTATCAGCGTCAAGGAGCTGGAACTTAAGAAGGTCCATTTTGAGGTGGCCTTCCCGCCCGGTGAAATCGATTACGTTGATGATGGCGACCGGCTAAGTCAGGCTACCCCGCTCCAGGCGGAAGGTTCCGCGGAGCTTCTTCCGCATACGCTCGGGGAAATCCGCATTCGGGGACATCTGGCAGTCACCATGCGCTGTGATTGCAATCGCTGCCTGGAGCCGGCGGAGTTTCCGCTCGATTCCAGCTTCGATCTGTTCTATCGCCCGGCTGAAGCAGCCTCGGACGACGACGAAGAAGTCGAGATTGATGAAGGAGAAGCCGAGATCGCCTTTTATGAAGGCGGCGGCATTGAGTTGAAAGATGTCTTGCGGGAAAACGTACTGCTCAGCATGCCGATGCAGCGGGTTTGCCGCGAGGATTGCCGGGGGATCTGCCCCATCTGCGGCCAGAATCGTAACCTGATAAACTGCGAATGCGAGCCCAAATTCGCCGACGATCGCTGGTCCGCTCTCAAAAAAGTTCAAGTTAAAGGAACATAGAAGTTAAGGTTAAAGAGACATGCCTAATCCGAAACGTAGACACTCCAAGGAGCGCACCTCCACGCGCCGCGCCCACGACCACCTCAAGGTGCTCGGCCACGCTGAGTGCCCCAATTGCCACGAGCCCAAGCTTCCCCACCGCGCCTGTCCGCATTGCGGCCGCTACAAAGGCCGAGAAGTCATTGAGGTTGCGGAACAATAGTGTGGTGTCCCATCTACTGCTTGTGGCGCACGCACTCGTGCGTGCCGCGTTCACAATCGTGTGAACGCCTGGCAGTATTGTTAACAATAGAATCCCGGGAAAGGTCCTTCTATGGTGACCATCGCGGTTGACGCAATGGGCGGCGACGACGCCCCGAAGGCTGAGGTGGAGGGAGCCATCCGCGCTGCCCGCTCGCTCGGCATCCGCGTCATTCTGGTCGGCAAGCAGGACATCGTGCGCGCCGAGCTCGACAAGCACGAAGACGTCCGCAATCTGCCCATCGAAGTCCAGCACGCCAGCGAACACGTCACCATGGAGGACAGCGCCGCGAAAGCGGTGCGTAACAAGCGCGACAGTTCCATTCGTGTCGCCGCGCGCCTGGTGCGCGACGGCGTCGCCGACGGCTTCGTCTCGGCCGGAAACACCGGGGCTGTGATGGCCACTGCCAAGGTGGTTCAAACCATGCTTCCGGGCGTCGATCGCCCCGCTCTCGCATCGGTATTTCCGACCATTAAAGGGACCCCGGTCGTGGTGGTCGATGTCGGCGCCAACGTCGACTGCTCCCCGCGCATGCTCGCCCAATTCGCCGTCATGGGCGATATTTATTCCCGTGTCATTTTTCGCACCCCCCGGCCGCGCGTCGGGCTTCTTTCCATCGGCGAGGAAGAACACAAGGGCAACGAGCTGACGCGCGCCGCCACTCCGCTGCTCAAGGCGCTCCCCATTTACTTCATCGGCAACGTGGAAGGCCGCGATATTTATGCCGGCGATACCGACGTCATCGTCTGCGATGGCTTCATCGGCAATGTCGCGCTAAAGGTCAGCGAAGGTCTGGTGGAGATGGTCTACCAGATGTTGCGTGAGTCGCTCGAAGCCACCATCACGCGCAAGATCGGTTATGTCCTCTCGCGGACGGCTTTCAAGGAGTTCAAAAAGCGCGTGGATTATTCCGAGTACGGCGGCGCTCCCCTGCTCGGCGTCAAAGGGGTCTGCATCATCACCCACGGCCGGTCCAACGCCAACGCCATCAAGAACGCCATCCGGGTGGCCGCCGAGTTCGCCGAAGGAAAGGTCAACGAACGGATCGAGGCGGAGCTGGCGATCGGTCAACTGGCGGGCGTCACCGCGGCGGCTAAGGCGGATTAATTATGATTCGTCTCATTTCCGTCTTCTTCCTGGCCCTGGTTTCCTTATTCGCCGCGGCGGAAGACCCGGTGCAATGGACGCTCACCCTCGACTCGAAGGCCGCCGCGCCCGGCTCGCATGTGCTCGCCAGGTTCACCGGGACCATTCAACCCCACTGGCACGTTTATTCGATGACCACACCGCCCGGCGGTCCGAACCCGACCACCTCCAGCATCGCCGATAATCCAGCCGTCGCCGGATTCAGGATTTATCAGTCCAGACCCCTACGTAAGCTCGATCCCAACTTCGGCATCGACACCGAAACGTTTTCCGAACAATATGTACTCTTGTTCGACATCGAGCTGAAGAAGGATACGCCAGCGGGTCCAGCGAACATCGCGGCCAATGTGCGCTATCAGAGCTGCAACGATACAATCTGCCTGCCGCCGAAGAAAAAGTCGGCCACCGCGTCCATCCCAATCGATCCGTCAGCCCCGGCTCAAGCCATCATCATCCCCGCTGATTACACGTTGGTGCCCACCGCCGCGCCCAAGCCTATCCAGTCCACCGCGCCCCCTGCCCCAGTGCAGCAGTCCTCCGGCATGGGCCTTTTTCTTCTTACTGCTTTCGCGGCGGGGCTCGCGGCGATTTTCACACCTTGCGTCTTCCCGATGATCCCGTTCACCGTTTCCTATTTCCTGAATCGCCAATCGGGCAGCAAGCGCGACGGTGTATTACAAGCGATCGTCTTCTGTCTCGGCATCGTGGTTTTGTTCACCGGCCTCGGCGTGCTGATCACAGCCATTTCGGGCGCCTCCGGCGTCGTCAAGCTGGGCAACAGTCCGTGGGTGAACGCGTTCATCGCGGCCGTATTTGTCGTTTTCGGACTAAGCCTGCTGGGCGCTTACGAGCTGACATTGCCTTCGGGTATGCTCACCAAGCTAAACCAAGCGTCGGAAGGCGGTGGCTACCTGGGCACGCTGCTGATGGGCCTGACCTTCACGCTCACCTCCTTCGCCTGCATCGGCCCGATCGTCGGACCGCTGCTGGTAGCTTCCGTCCAGACCAGCGGATTGCAGCCGGTCCTCGGAATGGCTTCGTTTGCCACTGGCCTGGCGGCGCCCTTCTTCGTGCTCTCGTTGTTCCCGTCGTTCCTCACTAAGCTTCCCAAGAGCGGCGGCTGGCTGATGCGAGTGAAAGTGGTGCTGGGATTTGTGGTGCTCGCCATTTCGGTGAAGTACCTGAGCTCCGCCGATCAAATACTACAAACCGATTGGATTTCGCGCGAGATGTTTCTCGCCGCCTGGGTGGTGCTCTTCGCTCTTCCCGGTCTTTATCTGCTCGGCTTTCTGCGCCTGGAAGGGATCCAGGCCGATGACCGCCTGGGAATCGGACGCCTGGTAATTGCTTCGCTATTCCTCATTTTTTCCATCAGTCTGCTTCCTGGTCTTTTTGGCGGTTCGCTCGGGGAAATCGACGCCTATATTCCAGTGCAGGCCAAAACCATCGCATTGGCCGGTGGGGAATCCGCCGCGCCCGTTTGGATGAAGAATCAATATAAGGAAGCGCTCGCCCAAGCCCGCGCCGAGAACAAACTGGTCTTCATCAACTTCACTGGCTATGCCTGCACCAACTGCCATTGGATGAAGGCCAATATGTTCCCCCGCCCCGAAATAACCGGGTTACTAAAGGACTTCGTCCTGGTCGACCTTTATACCGACGGCACCGACGCCGCTTCCGAACAAAATCAGCAGCTCGAAGAGAAACGCTTTGGCACGGTTGCCATCCCGTTTTATGCCATCGTCGACCCGGACGAGCGCACCCTCGCAACGTTCCCCGGCCTGACGCGCAATGCGTCTGAGTTCGGGAAATTTCTAAGAACCCGAGATACCAAGGTCGCGTTATCAGCAACTTACCCCTTGTCACAGATAGTTCTTGACACAACACTCGAAAAATAGTACTAGAGTAAGTACTAGTCTAGGGGTATGAGAGGATCGGTGCCAGGGCCTTTCGAGCAATGTTTCTAAGTGGTTTCATCGGTTCAATCTAAGCGTTACCTGAGATTGATTACGTACCAGTACCCCTGTAGAATCTAGATGCGGATGGTCGATAGACACATATGAACGAAATCTTCACGACCCTGGAAGACGATGGGGTTCGCCATACCCCGGCCGAGCCGAGGAAGGGCATGATTCGTGTGCTCATTGCCGATGACCACCCGATCGTGCGCGACGGCCTCAAGAAACTCCTCAGCTTGGAGGAGGATTTCCAGGTCGTGGGCGAAGCTGCGGACGGCTGCGAAGTGCTCGACCGCGTCCAGGAACTGGATCCCGATGTCCTGCTGCTCGATCTCCGCATGCCCAATCTGGACGGCCTTTCCGCGCTTCAAGCCCTGCAACAGACCAACAAACGCACCCGCGTCATCGTCCTCACGGCGTCAGAAGACAAGAACGAATTCGTGCAGGCCATGAAACTCGGTTGCTCCGGTATTGTGCTGAAGCAGACTGCTCCGGAATTGATCGTAAAAAGCATCCGTAAAGTTCATGGCGGCGAAATCTGGCTGGACTCGCACACCACGGCGGCCGTCATGCGGCAGTTTGCCGCGCCCGGCGATGTCACCGGGGGTGGCGGCGGGGGCAAGTCGCGCGAACGTTCGCCCCTCAGCCAGCGCGAACGGGAAATCGTTCAACTGGTCGCCCAGGGTTACAAGAACAAGGAAATGGCCGAAAAGATGTTCATCAGCGAACAAACGGTCAAAAACCACCTGCACAACATTTTTGATAAGCTGGGCGTCTCGGACCGTCTGGAACTGGCTCTCTACGCCATCCACAAAGGTCTTCATCTCACCGCCGAACGTTAGTTTTCTCCTCCTCACGCGGGCTGACAAATCTGTCGGCCCGCCCGTTCTTAGTTTCCTCTACCGTGTCAGCCTCAGCATTTTTCCCAGTTTCTTTTGGTACTTTCCACCCATTGTGCTCTATGCCGCATGGGAATAAAGTCCTTGGTACGGAGGTCCCGAAGAATGCGTCTTACGCTTGTTCTTACCTTGCTTTCGCTCGCTGGGGCGGCTTCGCTCTCAGCTCAAGTGCCCGTGATGAATAAGGTTGAGCCAGACAGCGGCAACATCGGATCGGTTTTGCGAATCAATGGCGTTTTTCTCGGGAAAACCAAAGTAGACGAGGTCTATCTCACCGACCATACCTTCGACATGAAAGTGAAGGTGCTGGATCAGACGGATGACTCCATCCAGTTCCGCATTCCGCCTTTCGTAAAACCCGGCCGTTTGCAGTTGCTAGTGAAGACCGCCGGCAAAGAGCCGGTCCTGTTGGAGCAGCCCGTCTACATCACGGTGGAAGAGCCCAAGAAGTTAGAAGCCAACGCGACGCATTAGCGCCCGTCCTTTACTGTTGCTGTTGTTGTTGCTGCTGCTGGTGAGTGGACAGCTCGTGGTCCAGCCCCTCTTCGCGCAACGCCTGGGACCAGTCTTCACCGCCCGCCTCAGGTTCGGGCGGCGGCGCGTCGGACGGCGCAACATGCACGGACACCAATAACTGGCTGTCGGCCGATCCCTTGAAGACGCCTTTGGTGGGAGGAACGTCGGCGTAATCGCGCCCTACCGAAGTACGCACGTGCCGCTCGCCGGCCAGCACATTGTTGGTTGGATCGAGGCCCACCCAGCCCAAGCCCGGAAGCAGCGTTTCCACCCAGGCGTGTGTGGCGCCCTCGGCAGATCGCGTCTTCTCACCCGCTTTGTGAAATAAATAACCGCTGACATAGCGGCACGGAACGCCGATCCGCCTGGTGAGTGCGATCATGATGTGCGCGAAATCCTGGCAAACCCCCTGCCGGCTTTCGAGCGCATGGTCGATCGGGGAATCCACCCGGGTGCTCTTGGGAACATAAGCGATCTTGTTGTAGAGCAGCGCGCTAAGATTCAGCACAAACTCCAAAGGATCGCGCTGGCGCGCCTTGGCCCGCGATTCCACGTCCAGCTCGTGCGCGAATTGCTCCAGCAGCTCGGTGGATTGCCCGAATTGGCTGGGCATCAGCATTTCGATATAGTCGCCGGCGGCGATCATCTCATCCAGCTCGTCCCAAGCGTTCTGACTGAGCGCTTGCGGCAAGGCCGGCGGCTGCACATCCACCAGGGCGTCGGCGACAATCGTGAGCTGTTTATGCCGGCCCGGCACATTGAAGTGATGCACCGTGTTTCCCAGGTAATCCCGATAGGACTGCACGCGCGCCTTGGGCTGCACAATCAACTGGAACGAGAGACAGCGCTGTGCGCCGTCCGAACGCGGCTGCATGCGCGCCTCCATCAGGCTTTCGCTGACGTGCTCGCTGTAGCGGAATTTTGTCAGGTGGCGAATGGAGTAATACATCAGGTGTCGATCGCGGCCTCCACGGGATAGGTGATATAAACTTCGTAGATGGCAGTGTGGATACGGGCGCACTGCTTCTGGATGTCGGCAAAAAACTCGGCCAGATTGGCGACCACTTCTTCGAGCGGCGTGAACATCAGTCCGGCGCTCAGCCGTCCGGCAATCTTGCCCACGCGCGGCGACCGCCGGCTGGCCGCGGCCTGATTGATGGCTTCGAGCGAGCGCTGCAAGTGGTCGGCGGCGAAGCGCACCGAATGCGGAAATTCGTTGTTCAGCAGCAGAAACTCGGCCACGCGCTCCGGCCGCAGATCGGCGGTGTAGACCTTGCAATAAGCCTCGAACGCGGTGCAGCTCCGCAGCAGCCCGATCCATTCCATGTGTTCGCCGGAATCCATCGACTGGCCGGCCGGAAATTCGCGGAAGTAGATGTCGAGCAGGCGGGCGATGGTGGCCGCGCGCTCGATGAAGCGGCCCACCTGGATGAATTGCCAGCCCTCGCCGTGATTCATGGTGGAGTCGGTGACGCCCTGTACCAGGTGCGAGCTTTCAAGAATGACAGCCAGAAAATCCAGCGGCTGCGACTGCCACAGCCCGGCGGCTTCCATGCGCCGCACCTCATGAAAGAGTCGGTTGAGCTGTTCCCACATCTCCGAACTAATCTGCTCGCGAACCTGGCGTGCGTTCTCGCGCGCCGAGGCAATGCCGCCGGTGATGTTGCGCAGCGCGTGGCTCTGGGCGCGGGTGAACGGATCGCTGTTCTCGGTAACCGAACCGGGATGTCCCAAGCTGGCCAACACGCGGAGCCAGCGGCGGTCCGAAGAGCGCGGATCCTGCTCCAGCATCAGGTTCAATTGGACGCCGAGCACGCGCGCGGTATGCTCGGCCCGCTCCAGATAGCGGCTCATCCAATAGAGACTGTCAGCGACGCGGGAGAGCATAAGAAGAATTCAAAAGAAGAATTCAGAATTCAGAAGTCAGAATTCAGAATGAGGATGCCGAACTCCTTCTACTGGATTCTGAATTCTGGATTCTGAATTCTCCTACTGAAGCACCCATGTGTCCTTACTCCCTCCGCCTTGAGATGAATTCACTACCAATGATCCGCTGCGCAATGCCACGCGCGTCAATCCGCCCGGAACGATGGTCACCTTGTCTCCGCACAGAATGTAGGGGCGCAGATCGACATGCCGGGGTTCCACGCGGCCGTCGAAGAAGCAGGGCGCGCGCGACAGCATCAGCGTGGGCTGGGCAATGTAGTTGCGCGGATCGGCCTCAATCAGTTCGCGAAAATTTGCACGCTGCTCGGCGGTGCTGTGCGGTCCGATCAGCATCCCATAGCCTCCCGATTCGCCAACCGCTTTCACCACGTACTTTTCCAGATGAGCAAGCACATGGCGGCGCTCGGCGGGATCAGTGAGCACATAGGTCTCGACATTGTCGAGAATGGGATCTTCGCCCAGAAAATACTTGATCAATTTCGGGACGTACGCGTAGATCGCCTTGTCGTCGGCCACGCCGGTGCCGAGCGCATTGGCCAGCGTCACGTTGCCGGCGCGGTAGGCGTTGAACAATCCGGCGACACCGAGAATGGAATCGGATCGAAAGGCCAGGGGATCGATGAAGTCGTCATCCACGCGCCGGTAGATCACGTCCACGCGGCGCAGGCCGCCGGTGGTGCGCATGTAAACGACGTTGTCATGGACCACCAGGTCGCGCCCTTCCACCAGCTCGATGCCCATCTGGCGCGCCAGATAGGTATGTTCGAAGTACGCGGAATTGTACACACCCGGCGTCAGCAGCACGATGTTCGGCTCGCCGCGACCCTCCGGTGCAAGCGCGCGCAGGGTGGTCAGCAAGGCTTCCGGATAATGATCGATGGGCCGGACGTCGGTGTGCTGGAACAGTTCGGGGAAAGTCCGTTTCATCACCTGCCGCGACGTCAGCATATAGGAGACGCCGCTGGGAACGCGCAAATTATCTTCCAGCACGACAAATCGCCCGTCGGGCAGCCGGATTAAATCCGTGCCCATCACCGCGACATAAATATTCTTGGGCGCCGTGACGCCGCGCATCTGCCGCCGAAAATGCTTGCAGCTATACACCATCTCGCGCGGAACCACGCCGTCGGCCAGGCAGCGGCCTTCGTGGTAAATGTCGCGCAGGAACATGTTGAGAGCGGTGATGCGCTGCGTGAGCCCCTTTTCGATGGTCTTCCACTCATCGCTGGTGATGATGCGCGGCAGCAGGTCGTGTGGGAAGATGCGTTCGGTGCCCTCATCGCGGCCGTAAACGGTAAACGTGATGCCTTGATTCAAAAACGCCACATCAGCGGCCTGCTTTTTGCGACGCATCTCGTCGGCGGGCAGCCTCAGAAGCAGCTCATAGAGCGCGCGATAGTGCTGGCGCGGATGACGCTCGGCATCGAACATCTCGTCGAAAGCGGTGTCTAAAACGTAGGTTGAGAACGGACCGGAAGCGATGCGTGCTTCGTCGAATCCAGGGGTTGCCATGCTTGATCGCCCCGCTTCGACAGGGAAGGGTGTAATTCAGATTATCACAATTGCGTAAACTTAAGGTTGTTTTCTCTCCTTCTTCACCCCTCCCACGATCGCGAAGATATTCTCGTGGCTGAACTTCAGGAATGCGGCACACAAGGACTGGCGGAAGAAGATAGCGGCCTGCGGGCGTTCTTCGAAAGCGATCAGGATGCGGTGTCATTGCTCGAGCGTTTCGCTGAATTTTCGCCCGAGCTTCGCCGGGAAGAGCCGACCGATTGGGAACGCGTTACTCGCGATGCGTGGCCCCCGCTGTGTGTCGGCGAGCGGTTCCACCTGGTGGCGCCTTGGGATGGAGACACGCCCACGCCGCCTGGCCGGCTGCGCCTGGAAATCTATCCCGGCATGGCTTGTGGAACGGGCCGCCATCCGGCGACGCAGCTTTGCCTGCAGGCTATCGAACGTTATGTGAAGCCGGGCGCGCTGGTATTGGATGTCGGTTCCGGTTCCGGCATTCTGTCCGATGCGGCGCGGTTGGTAGGAGCGGGATCCGTGATTGGCTGCGATATCGATCCCGACGCGGTTCGCATCGCGAGCGAGCGCGTGCGCGTTCCGATGTTCATTGGATCAGCCGATGCCGTTCGATCCAAATGGGCCGACGTGATCGTCGCCAATATCGACGCCGCGACTTTGGAGCGCTTGGCCAGAGAACTGGAGCGCGTCGGCAAGCCGGGATCGACCTTGATTCTTTCCGGCTTCCCGGAGTGGGACATGCCGGAAGGCTTTTCTCCGATCGAGATTCTGAGCCAGGGTGAGTGGCGTTGCTTCGGCTGTTACAGAAGACTGTTGGCCACAGATTAACGCTGATAAACACGGATATCGGATCTCTCCGGTGCGGTAGCGCGCTATTCTCTTGATTGTGAAGCTCTGGTTTTTGGCGGTAATCCTTTTGGCCGGACTGCTTGACGGGCAAACCCGGTTTGTACCTGCCAATGTTGCTGGGCACGACCTAAGATTGTTCCCCAAGGACGGCCAGGCAACCGTAATCAACATCCAATTCCCGGTCTGGATCGTCAAGTTTGCCAGCTATGGCCGTTCGCTCTATGCCTCGCTCCCGATAGATCAAAGGACAAAACTACAACCCTGCTTGGTGAGAATCGACCTTAACCCCATCGAGAAGGAGCCTTCGAAAAATATGGGCTGTTTGAGATCACAGTTTCTACTGGTGTGGCTAGGAGCAGTTTCGGCGTATTAAACGCATAATGACCCTGCTCTTGATGACGCCCGAGCGCCGATGGAGTACGATATTCTAACTGAACACATCGCAGCAAAGGAAGGAGCGCCGCATGAAAATAGGCACGATGGCCCGTTTCGCGACTTTGGGTCTGCTGTACCTGGGTATGGCGTTTGCTGGCACTCCGTTTCCTGCCTATGGCATATATTTTGGCGGGGGAGTCCAGGAAAACGGGATTGCTGTTACGACGGATGATCAAGGAAACGTGATCGTCGTCGGCACAACTACCTCTCAATCACTACCAGGAACCTCGAACGCTTTTTCAACCCACGAAAGCCCAAGGCTTTCCGAACAACCAGAATATTTTTGTTGCAAAATTTGATCCCACCGGGCAAAAGCTAATATGGGCTACATTCTTGGGCGGCGACACCAGCGACAGTCCCTCTTCCGATGCTGTGGACCCGGTCGGTAACATCTACGTTATTGGTACAACTCAGTCTTCGAACTTTCCTGCAAGCATCTCGATCTTCTGCGACCTTACATCGTCGACGGTTTGACAGCCCGCTTAAGCAATAACGCCATCAGTAAGGAGTCAGTATACACCCAGCAAATGAAGGGTTCTGGCGTGGTGTCGGTCATTGCCGAGGCGGGAAGCGCCGAGTAGGATCACACAGGCGCTTCCCAAACGGCTAGACAAGCCCTTGCAGCCGACTGCAACTATCGATGGTCCTGGACAGATTTGGCGATCTCGTCGGCCGGCGACCGTGTGGTGGCAAATTATGGGAACACGCACACTGATCACAATTACCGTCTGGACTTGATAGACCTGGCTCACGCCACAACGAAATCTTTAGGCGATCTTTCTCGCCCCGCGTGGTCGCCTGACGGAATGTGGGTCGCCGCCATCGAGTGGAGTCGAGAACGTTTGATACTTCTCGACACGAGCGATTTTTCGCATCGGCGCCATCTGGGTCCTACATTCGAAACGGCTTGGTCGCCTGATTCCAAGTATTTGCTCGTTTGGAAGTATCATTTCCTGAAATGCGGGTTCGGATTTGACGTTCCGCCCGCTGCGTCATTCGAGGTTGTTGCGGTCGAGTCAGGGAAGCGATCGCTCATTCGAAGTTCACAATGTCAGCTGGTCGGCGTTTCCGATTGGATGAATCGCCAACGATATTCAAAGATGATCGACTTGGCCGCGTGCGCAAGGACCGGGCCAGGGCGAATACGTAGCTTGGATCGCCAATCCGTTCGTGCCAGCGAGAGACCGGCAAGTGAAAAGTCGCGATCGTCGAGCGCACCTAGCGCGTTCCGCCAGATTTCCCAAAAGTTGTAGGTTGTCGGAATAGATGAAAATGCCGGTGTTGATTTTAAAGGCGGAACGAACCGATAGTCAATGTCACAGTCCTACACTTGTGTCAGTGTTGTTGAACATATCCTATACGAGCCGGTCAGCCGCGCGTCATTGTGGTGGCTTGCGGATACGCCGTTAGTCAACCCACGTATAGTGAACAGGCCAGTAGACGCAGGGCTACTTCAAGCAGGTGAGCCACCCGGGCGCCGTCGTTCGCGAACTGCCGGGCCTACCACCCCATCTTTCGCTTTTCTCGCTCGGTGAGGGTTTCATGCAGCAGCGATTTAATGTAGGTCTGGTAAGGCAGACCCTTGCGTTCAGCCTGCTTTCGGGCCAAAGCCAAATCTGCTGCGGGAATGCGTAGCGCCACCGTAGGCGCTGGCATCTTCTTGGACGCAGCTATCCGCTCACGCAGTTTCTCCTTCGTCAACACCTGAGTTTCGCCGTTTTTCGCGGCGGCGAGTAGCTGTTTGCCGTGGATGTTGCGGTTCTTATACCACCACTCCGCCTCCTTCGCCTCGGTGGCGAAAGCCGGTATGATGCGCTTGGGTTGTTTCTTTAACTGCTTTTTCATTTGGGTTTCTCCAGAAAGGCCTTTCTGTCGGAAACGCTAGCCGGAAAGGCGGTAATGGCACGCACCTTGCCGTTGCGAATCGTCCACACCACTGACAACAAGCGGCCTCCATTCGTAAGCCCGACAGAGCGGTACCGTTCTTCGTGATCGATCAGTTCGAAATTTAGGTCTATAGGATTGTTGTTCAGCAACTGTTCGAACTCCGCGGGCGCTACTTTGTGGGCATCCAGGTGCTTCTTGTTATCGTCATCCCAATCAAATTCGGTTCCGCCGGCCACCGCCCGATATTGTATCGCAACGTATATACGTCGCCAGATTCGGTTCCACTGTTGATGCACCAAGCACCAGACACAGGGAGTCCCCGGCACGCAGGATCGCATCCCATAAAAGAAGAAGCCCACGGAAGCTTGCGCGCCGTGGGCTACTTAAGGATTAGGAGAATGGTTCTGCTATTCAGACGCTGGACGGCGCTTTAAAGTCGGACGGTCGTCGTCATCAGAGCTGGTGGTGCTTGGCTTGCCATCTTCGTCGGCCCCTACCGTGCCGCCGCTCGATCCGGGCGCGCGCCGCAGCGTGGGACGAGTGGGATCGGCTGCCGGGTTATCCACCTTGCGTTTGTTGTGCATGGCCAGCAAACGGCCTTTCACGTCGTTAAACTCGGACGTGGTCAACACATACTCGGGCTTGGCCTTGAGATACTCCTGAATGTTCTTCTGTGCCGCCTGGATGCGGGCGTCGGTGGGCGGATGCGTGGAGAAAACCTTAGCCACCGTTCCCGGCTTGCGTTTCTCCAAGGTCTCAATCTTCTCGAAGAAGTCGACGAAGGCGGTTGGATCATATCCAGCCTTATACATATATTCCAGGCCCAACAAATCGGCTTCCGATTCCATGGCGCGCGAAAACTTCAGGAATCCTACCGGCACCAGGACGCTAGCGGCCTGATAGATTCCATACCCGGTCCAGCCGCCCATGAAGATCAGCGGGATCATGCCCAACTGCGCGATCTCGCCACGCGTCGCCTGGCGCGTTCCATGCCGCGCGGCCACGTGCCCGATTTCATGCGCCATCACACCGGCCAGTTCGGCTTCATTATCCGCTTTCAGGATCAGCCCGGAGTTCACAAAGAAGAATCCCCCCGGCAGCGCAAACGCGTTCACTTCTTCGCTGTCGATCACTTTGATGGTGAACGGAACCTTGGCGTCGGAATTCCGCACCAGGTTCTGACCCACTCGATTGACGTACTCCGCGATCACCGGATCGTTAATGATCTTGGCCTGCCGTTCCACTTCGGAAGCGAGTTGCTTGCCGAGGGCGATCTCTTTTTCAAGCGAGTAGAAGTTGACACCCTTGCCGACGTCCCGATTTCCGATTTGATCGGGATCTTTCTCGGGGTTCTCAGCGAAAACTCTGCCCGGCGCGGCCAACGCCAAAGCGAGCATAAAACTCAGGCTAGCGGACAACAGGCGTTTCATCCACAGACTCCTATCATCGAGTATAAACCCTGATCCTTTCTACGTATAGTAGTGATTATGGGTTTCGATCAAAAGACCGAACCGCTCTGGAAACAATACCGGGAAGAGTTCCCGGTCACCCAAAATCTGATCTACCTGAACCACGCCGCCGTGACCCCCTTACCCCGGCGGTCGGCCGCGGCGATGCAGGCGTGGGCGGGGGACGCGCTCCAATTCGGGTCGCTCCACTACGATCAGTGGTTGGATGCCTATGAGGGCGTTAGAGTTGCGGCCGCGCGTCTGATTGGCGCCAATCGCGGGGAGATCGCGCTGGTCAAGAATACTTCGGAAGGCATATCGACGATTGCCCAAGGCCTGGATTGGCGGCCGGGCGACCGTATCGTGGCCTTTCGCGAGGAATTTCCCGCCAACTTCTACCCCTGGCGCCGGCTGGAGGCACGCAGGTGCTACGTCGAATGGCTTTCGGTAAACGATCCCCTGGAAAAGATCGAACTGGCCTGCACCGGCGCCCGGCTTTTGGCCATCAGTTTCGTCCAATATCTGAGCGGCTTTCGGGCCGACTTGAATGCCATTGGCAGGATTTGCAAAAAGCGCAAATGCTTCTTTTTCGTGGATGCCATTCAGGGACTGGGAGCGTTTCCCCTGGATGTAGAAGCCGCGCACATCGACGCCCTGGCGGCCGACGGCCACAAGTGGATGCTTGGTCCGGAAGGCTGCGGGATCCTTTACGTTCGCAAATCGCAGCAGGACTCCATCTTCCCCGAGGAGTTCGGCTGGACCAATGTCGCAGCTTACAACGACTATGCGTCGCGCGACATGGCGCTGCGGGAAGACGCCGGGCGCTACGAATGCGGAACGCTGAACACGATTGGCTGCCATGGACTGCGCGCATCCATCGAACTGTTGCTCGAAGCCGGCGTGGAGCGGATAGCGCCCGCGGTTCAGTCGCTCGCCGATCAACTCGCTCAGGGAGCCGCGAAGAAGGGTTACCAACTACTGGGCGATCGCACGCCGGATAACGCGGCGGGCATCATCGCCATTCAGAAGCCGGCCATGGACAGCCGCAAGGTGGTGCACGAATTAAAGCAGAAAGGGATTATCGCCGCGCCCCGGCAGGGTTGGGTACGGCTGTCGCCGCACTTTTATATCAGCCCGGAGGACATCGATCGCGTGGTGGAAGCGCTTCCTTAGTGTCCTGTAACGCCGATTTGGTACAGCGAACCGGCTTCGGCGATTCATTGTGCAGCTTGAGGTAATCTCGAATGGCCTGTTCCAGTTTCTTGGTGTTCGCGCCCTGGCTGTGATCTACCCGTTACCAAATCGTCTTCACGCTCGTAGCGCGGATGCGGCCATCGCGACTGATGGCCGGCACTCCAAAATATACCGCTGTCGCCGCGACAATGCGGTCCGGCAGATCCGGGATGTCCACGCGCGAAACGTCAAGCATCGCATCAATGATTTCGGAGGTCACCGGGGCTTCCTGAAGAACATGGTCGGGGTCACGCAGCGCCTTCTGCAAATCGGCGTAAGCCGACGCCGGAAGGCGAGTTTTTTCGACAAGGTACACGACCTCCGCCAGACTAATAACCGACAATACAATCTTGCATCTTGAGCTCGCAGCTGCGTCAAAGGCTGACTTGGCTGAAGCTGACAGGCGGGGATCGCCAAAAAGATACCAGAGGGCAGCGTGGGTGTCGGCGACGCCAGCGATCATCAGAAGTCTTTGGCAAAGCCGCGGAACATCTCTCGGCGGTTCTCGTCGATTTCCTCGGCCGATGGCGCTTGGCCATACTTTGCTAGCATGCCATAGCCCGACTTGAACGGCTTACCAGGCTGATCGGGAGCGGGCGCTTCCACGGCGAGCTTGTAAAGCCAGTCTTGGAGCGTAAGACCCTGCGCCGCAGCCTTGGCCTTGAGCGTGGCGAGCTGCTCATTGGAAACTTCGAGAGTAACTGTCATAGCCGGCCTTCATTCAGGTTAACCCGAAAATCGCACGCGAAACAGGTGCGGATGTCGAGAGTCCCGTTGATCCGACCTGCACCATGAAGGCAGTGCCGTCTCGATCAACCGGCCAGACTTGCTACGACCCCGGACGCAGCCGCGAGCGCCACTGAAGCCGCAGTCCAACACGCGGCTTTCGCGTTAAGCTCCGCAGATGCGGAGAAGCATTCTAAGGTGCTAACGTAACGGCATGCGTCCGGCGTTGCGCTCGCGCGCCCTCTTACTCACGATCGCCCTAGCGCTGAGAGCCGCGCCGCCAGCCGATATAAATGCGCTCTATCCCGGAATCGAAAAGCTCTACATCGATCTCCATCGCAACCCCGAACTGGCTTTTCATGAAACGCAAACCGCTGCTAAACTGGCGGCTCGCCTAAAGGAATTCGGCTTCGAAGTCACTACCGGCGTAGGCGGCACCGGAGTGGTCGGGCTGCTCAAAAACGGCGCCGGACCTACCGTGATGTTGCGCACCGAACTGGATGCCCTGCCGGTGACCGAGCAAACCGGCCTGCCCTTCGCCAGCAAAACCCCTGGTGTGATGCACGCGTGCGGGCACGACATCCATATGGCTGCTTGGGCCGGCACTGCGCAATGGATGTCGGAACACCGGGAGCAATGGCATGGGACGCTGATGCTGATCGGACAGCCCGCCGAAGAGGTTGGCTCGGGCGCGGCTGCCATGCTGAAAGACGGGCTCTTCACCCGGTTCCCCAAGCCCGACTATGCTATTGCGCTGCACGACGACGATACGCTGCCGGCCGGACAGATCGGTTACCACGCGGGTTTCTTCCGCTCCGCCGCCGACTCGCCGACGGTCACCATTTTCGGTCGCGGCGGACACGGCGCGATGCCGCAATCGACGGTGGACCCGATCGTGCTTGCTGCCCGCATTATCCTGGCCTGGCAGACGATCGTGTCGCGCGAAGACGATCCGCAGAGTCCCGCTGTAATTACTGTCGGCTCCATCCACGGAGGCACGAAGAACAATATCATTCCCGATCAGGTGAAGCTGCAGCTTTCGGTTCGCACCTTCGATCCGCAAGTGCGCAAGCACGTGCTCGAAGCCATCTCCCGTATCGCCAGAGGGGAAGCCGCCGCAGCTGGTGCGCAGCGCGAACCACTGGTCGAGCCCACACCTGGCATGGCTACCGTCGAGGCTGTCTACAACGATCCGGAATTGACCAAACGACTCGCCGCGGCTCTAAAAGGCTCGGTCGAAATGCCTGCCAAAATGACGTCGGAGGACTTCTCCGAATACGGCCGCGCGGGCGTGAAGGCGGTGCTGCTCCACATCGGGGCCGTCGATGCGGACAAACTCGCTGAATCGAAGCAATCCGGCAAACCGCTGCCTGCTCCGCATTCGCCGGAGTGGGCGCCGGTGAGAGAGCCAACGCTAAAGGCGGCGGTGCAGGCGGAGACAATAGCGTTGGTCAACCTGCTGAACTAAAGAGTCGCCGTGGTGAATTGCGTCCGCGGGCCAGGATAACCGGGGCTTCGCCCAGCCGTTGTAATTTACACGGCGCCATGCGTTCACACCGTCGAAAATCACCCCTCCGGTTGGGGGCAAAGATCGGTGAGTGTGACCGCATATCCTAGTTTAGTGAGCTTGGCCACAAGGCGTTTCTGGTAGCGCAGGCGCGCTTTGGGGTCGCACAAGGGGCCGTATTCGATGTAGCGCACGCCCTGGTGAAGGATTTTCCAGATCAAACGGCAGAGTTTGTGAGCGATGGCCCAGACTGCGGTTTTATATCCCAGTTTTGGCAGTAAGCGCTGAAAAACAGTTTGCAAAAGGCAGCCGTTCTTTCGGACTGCGGCCTGAGCGAGTTGGTTAAGCAGACGCCGCAGAGTTCGGTTGCCTTTGGGTGAGCGGTCGCTGCGGGATTGCCCAGCACTTTCCTGCCGTCCCGGACAAACCCCAATCCAGGAAGCCAACTGGGCGGCCGAAGGAAAAGCTGCCGCTTGAGGACCCAGTTCGGCGATGATCTGCTGCGCCGAATCCACTCCCAGGCCCGGCAACTCAGCCAGGCGCACGATCGCTTCCTGATGCGCCCGCAAACAATCCGCGATGTCCCTTTCCAGTTTGGCTCGTTGCGATTCGATCAGATCCAAACGATCCAGAAACATCTGCAACATGCCGCGCTGGAGTTCATGCGGCTGCCCTTGCAATGCATCCTGCAGTTCCTCTTCACTGGCGCGCAACCGTTCATCGCCCAACTTCGCCAACCGGGCTGGATCGCTTTCTCCCCGCGCCACGGCCTGCAGGATGCGCCGCCCGCTAGCCCCCAGCAGATCGCTGATCACGCTCGACAACTTAATCTGCATCTCTTCCAGCAGGCTCTCCACCTGGCTCTGCAGCCGTACCCGATCGCGCGTCAACTGTTGCTTGTTACGGCTTACACTTCGCCAGATCCTTTGCTCCGGCTCCGGTACAAAGCTCAGGATCAAATCTCCACTCAAAAACCGGCTCACCAGTCGCTCGGCATCCCGGAAATCCGTCTTCCGTCCGCGCGGTCCCCGGTTCGATCGTGCCTGGGCCAGATAAAGACCGAACTTTGTTTCCAAGGCCATCCACACCGGTTTCCAGTATTGCGCCGTCGACTCCATCACCACCTGCTGGACTCCCTGCTGTTCCAGCCACGCCAGCAGATGCCGCAGTTCGCTGGCTGTGGCGCCGAATCTTCTTCTTTCAAAACTCAAATGCTCGGCTCCGCTATCGGCTATTACTACTGCCAGCATGGCCTTATGAACATCGATTCCTGCAATCTTGTACTCTAAGTGCATCGTCTTCTCCTGGCGGGGAGCGAGGAACGCACACCACTTCTCACACACCGTCACGTGCTGCCCTCATTCCCCGTTGGGAGAACGGAAGCGCACACTTATTGGTTACTTCCGCGCGTTCCGGATCAAACACGATTACGGCCTCGACCGCTCCAGTGTGAACTCGACCTTGTTCGCACCTCCGCAGTCTTCACACTACCTCACACCTGCCGCATTTTCATCTCTATTGGTGGGCCAAGCGGCCCATGGGAACACGATTGTGAACGCGGCACGCAGGAGTGCGTGCGCCACGCGGGCGAACTCGCATCCACAAAAGCTTGAATCAGTCCTAGGAATCCAGACCTAGCGGACGCTTAGGCACCTCGTCGCGCGGATTGCGCGGCTTGCGAAAAACGCTGGTGACGAGAAAGATCACGAGCAGCAGCAGCAGTACGGAAAGCGTTAAGCTTCCAGCCAGCCACCAGTTGGACTCGTAACGCCATTGCCGCGCGATGCGCACCCACAGCAGCGTCAGGATGAAGACGCTCAGCACCAGGCGAAGAAGCTTGCGGAGGGACAACATGCTCCGCCTATTTTAGTCGAGTTGTTTCAATCCACGGGGGTCCATGTGTCGTCGGGATCGAAGCTGGTGGGAGGAATGGCGGAACGCGCTCCCCGATCCTTCTCATAGACCACGCCTCCCTGATTCACCAGGAACGTGTGGATGCCGGCGACCCCGTAGTTGGCCGGCCAGGCGACCAGCGCGAATCCGCCAATCATGGATTTCCCGAGTACGTAGGGATGCTGTCCGCCAGGCGCATTGGGACCCTGCTGCTTGAGCACACGGAAGTAGTAACCATGGTAGGGTCGAGTGGGATTGGGGCCGGCCGCCTCGGCGAATTCCTTGGGAACCTCCGAACTGGCGACGCTTTCGGCAAATTCCAGCGTTCCTGCCGCGGATCGCTTCTTCGCCGCGTAAGCCTGCTGCACTCCAACGAAGGCCGCGCAGGCCTGGATGGCGTCCAATTCGTTGGCTCCCAGCTGGCGTGCGCGCACCTCCACGGCGCCGCGCTGTGAATCAAAGCGCCACCGATCGCCCTCGTGCAGCAAAGGAATCGGAAATGGCCACTCCTGATCGCCAATTAGGAGAACCATTATGTGCGAATTCATGCTGGATTGCTCCAAATGATGTTTTCCCATGGCAATTTTCGCGAATTCCTGGCGTTCGGCTTCGTCTTGCTTGGGATCGCCGGAGGTAAGAATGCCTTTGGCCGACGATCCCAATACGGCTTTCAACGTGGCGACATCATTCTTCGACGCCGCGTCGATCAGTGCGTCGGTGGCAGCCTCGGCTGATTCAAACGTCTTCTGCGGAGTGGCTTGGGGGGTCAGCCGGGCCGGCTTGGGAGTCTGGGCCCACGCTGCACTTACCGCGCAGGCAAGCATTGTGATCGTGAATATTCTTGCGGTCATATCTACCTCCGGCCTCCGCCGCCACCGTGTCCACCACCGCCACCATGGAATCCGCCTCCGCCGCCACCGCCGCGGAATCCACCGCCGCCGCCACCAAAGCTGGAGTGACCCATGCTGGAGAATCCGTGGTCACTTTGCATCCGCGTCGCACCTCCGTTCTGAATTCCGCCAAAGGCGCTATGACCGCCGCGCTCGGCCGGAGCGAACGACCGTCCCGGAGTAGCGTTTCCACCGCGAGCGGCGCCTTGGAAGCCTCCGCCGCCTCGAAATGCCCCGCCACCCTGGAAACCTCCGCCGCTTCGGAATGCCCCACCGCCCTGGAAACCTCCGCCGCCTCGGAATCCGGCCGTACCGCGAGCTCCGAACCCGCCTCCGAACCGATCAGCAACGGCACGATTCCCATAGGGAACACCAAGCCGATGGCCGGGATCGTGGGCCCAGCCGCCGCCGAAGCCCGGATGATAGTCGTTAAATCCATAGCGATGGAAGAAATTGCCGTTGGTGTAGATTCCGCCGCCGAACCAGTTGGGTCCCCATCCCCATCCCAAACCGCCGTACAGACCCCATCCGCCGCCGAAGTACAGGCCGAGATCAATGCCTGGGTAGAAGCCAAATCCAACATCGAGGCCGGGATAAAGAAGTGGCGGATAGTAACCGTAGACGGGCGGACCCCACACATACTCGGGATTGTAATCCGGCACGTAGACAACGCCCGGATCGGGAGGCGCAATATCGATAGCCGTCTGGCCGTTTTGCGTTTCGGTTGTCACCTTCTCTTGCGGAGTGGACTGTAACTTGCCGTTGGCTTGCGCTTTGATTCGCAACTGCTGCACGGCATTCATGACGTCCGCTTGTTGCGCTAAGAAAGCATTGCCCAAATCCGTGGTCCAGCGGATGTCCTGATTGAGGCGGCCCAATACTTCGGGAAAAACGACGAGGGCTTGAACGCTGGGATCCCAATTTTGCTTCTTTGCCTCGTCCAGCAGCTTTTGCCCCTTCCAATTGCTATGTTGCTGCAACCACTGTTGGGCCTCCACCACCTCAATGGGGTAGGTGCTGGCCGCCAGGATCTCACTAAGCAAGTTATCGGGATAGAGCGCAATGGGAGCCACTAAGTCTTGAAGCTGCTGCGGATTGAGCGGCTGCTCCGGTGGCGGTGCTTGTCCGGGCGGCGGTCCCTGGTCCCCTGGAATGGGAGCCTGAGGCGGCTCCTGTCCGAATAGCGCGGCAGCCAACACCATCGGCAAGCTTACAGCTGCGGCCAACCTGAAGAGTTTCATTCTTCCGGCCTCCTTGGGGCTGAAGAAATACGCCCACTCTATATGATGCCTTCTGGCACTTTGGGTTCCGAAGGAATTTCGGGCGTTCACATGATTGTGAACGCGGCACGCACGAGTGCGTGCGCCACATATAATGTAATGCACATACGAAACTTGCTTGCTCTCTCGCTCTCATGGCTTCCGCGGCGTCCGCTCAGGAAGGCCTTCCCACTCAGAAGATGCTCACCATCGACGTGGCGCATAGCATCGCGCAGGAAGCCATGGCCAAATGCCGCGCCGACGGTTATAAAGTCACGGTCACCGTGGTGGATAGCGCCAATATTTTGAAAGCCTTCCTGCGGGACGACGGCGCGCCCATGGCAACCGTGGAAGTAGGCCGCATGAAAACCAACAGCGTGATGGCCTTTGGCCGGCCCTCGGGTCCGCCACCTAATTTGCCGGCGGGCACTCCCGCGCCTCCGCCGGTACTGCCGGGAACCATCAACGCCATGGGCGGTGTTCCGATCAAAGTGGGCGATCAACTGATTGGCGCGGTCTCGGTGAGCGGTGCGCCCGGCGGTGAGAAAGACGCAGCCTGCGCGAATGCCGCGCTGGCCAAGGTCGCCGACAAGCTGAAGTAGGTTGACCATCACGCGTCGTCCGCTTGCTATTTATGTGGTGATGGCGGCCCTGCTTTGCCTGGCGGCTGGGCTGCGCCTGGCAAACCTGGGCAACGTGGCGTCCCGAACGCCGGACGAGCGCGTTTATACCAACTTCGCCAATGTGTGGCTCGAGAGCGGCGCGGCTGGTTTACGAACGCAAGTGGAGGAGTATCAAGCCGATGCGGCCGCGCGCCTCTACCCCACTCCCACGCGCGTCGGAATGATCCGGCTGATTGCCGGCGTGATGGCGCTCAGCGGGCGCCGCGACGAGCTGGCTGGCGCGAGCATCTCCTGCGCGGCGAGCATCGCTTCGGCCTTCGTGATGGCGCTCGTGGGCCTGCGATTTTTCCCACCGTGGGCTGCGGCGGCCGCTGTGCTGTTCTTTGCGGTGTCGCCCGCCGATTTGGCGATCGCGCGTCGGGCGTGGCCGGATGCGTTGGTCGAATTGCAGGGAGTTTTGCTGGCTTGGATGGCGTGCGAAATTGCGTTTGGATCGAGACGCCATGTTCGTACGTTTATCGTTCTCTTGGCGGCGGTGGGCAGCGCGGGAGTCACGATTAAGGAATCGACGCCGCTCATCTATGGGCTCTGCGGCCTATGGGTCTTATGGGTGCTGGTGCGCCAAAGGCGGGACTGGTCGAGCGTAGCGCTGCTGGGCGTGACGGCGGCCGCGGGGCTCGGGATCGCGCTGTTCTGGATGGCGGGGCCGGTGGGAGGATTCTCCAAGCTGGTTTACATTATGAGCCACGTTCCCGCCAACAACGCAGTGAACGCCTACGCGCTCGAGTATGCTTCCGGGCCGCCGTGGCTGCTTCTTTATGCCTTCTGGATTGCTAGCCCGATGGCTGCGTTGTTCGGCTTGGTGGGATTCGGGGCCGCTTTCGCTTCGGGCGGTGAAAGGGCCGTCCGCTCAATGGCGGGATTGCTCGGATTGCATTTGATAGTCGGCATGGTAACGCCCCACTTTTTGAACTTGCGCTACCAGAGCGCCGTCTTCTGTATCTTTTACCTGCTGGCGGGATTCGGATTCTGGTACGTTCTGTCGCTCGGCTTGCAGTGGATTGACACGTCCCAACGCGGGCTGGTCACCGTTCTCGCGGTGCTGATTGCGATTGGAGCGAGCGTTGCCGACTACTTGCGATTCCAGGCTTTTTTTGTGCGTGATTCGACCGCGGACCTGTCCATCAAGATGCTGATGGACGAACAGCATCGCTGATCGACGGGATTGACGTCCCCGGCCGAAAAATGGAAAAATTCGAAAAGAGGAGTCTACCAGTGCCGTTTAGATTGTCTTGGTGCGTTGCGGCCTTATTCGCCGCCTTCGCGGCCTTATTCGTCGGCTTCGCCGCAGGGGCGTCCGCCGCTCAGGTTCAAGGGATTCTCATTGACCAGATGTGTTCTTCGAAAGCCGAAGTGCGGATCGTTTCCGGCCCTCGGCTGGAAGGCGGAATGATCGTCGCCGAAGCCCACACGCGGCAATGCGCGCTCATGCCTGCTTGCCAGAAGAGCGGTTATGGCGTGTTCACCTATGACAACAAGTTCCTGAAATTCGACGAGGCCGGCAGCCGCAAAGCTCTGGCCGCGCTGCGGGCGTCGAAAAAAGAAGACGATCTCAAAGTGGAAGTCACGGGCGAGATCCAGGGCGACAGCATCAAAGTGGCCAGTTTGAAGCTGATTGACTAATAACGCCACGGCCGGCCGTGAAAACGCAATTGCACGGGAATCTTGACGGCCGCGACCACCTGCCCGTCCTGTTTCGCGGGATCAAAACGCCAACGCCATACCGCGTCCAGGGCCGCCTTCTCGAGCTTGAGCGTTTCCTTGGTGATATGGCCGGTGAGCTCGGCCTTGGTCACCGCACCTTTATCATTGATATCCACCAGCATATTGATTACGACGTCGCCACTCACGCTGTACATCAGATCGTGGGTAGGCTCGATCGGGACCTGGAGAATGGGCCTCGGCGGAGTAAATGCGGTGGCGACGACCGGCGGCTGGATAGCGGCGGGGACCGATGCAGGCGTTACGACGGGTGCCGGCGCGGGGACCGGCGCTGGCGCAGGCTCCGTCTGGGCCACGACCTGCACATTCGGCTCTGGCGCCGAAACCGGAACAGGTGGAGGCTCGGGCTGCGCCTTGGTCAACACCTCGGCCGAAGGAACCACGGTCAGCGCGTAGGACACCGCTGTGCCGTCCGGGACGCTCACCAATTCCACCCACCTCTTTTCGGCTCGTCCGGTGATCCAGGCACTCTCGATATGTTCGCGGTCGCTAAACAGAATCTCGAAACCGGACGCTTTCAGCTCACCTTCCACGGTGGAGAAAGCTTGCGCCGGGCTGATGGAAGGGCACGCCAGCGTGAGGGTCTGGACGTTGCCGGTCAGCGACGTTTCCTCTTTTGACGCGGTCCGCATGGCCACGGAGTCCTCAGCTTTCGACATGCATTCCACCACGTCGCACTGCTTCAAAGGCGAGAAGGCCGCGGGCTGCCCGCAAGCTTCGGCTTTGAATTTCTCAATGGCGCTTTCCGCGCTGATTAACGAGTAGATAGCCTCTCCATCTTCAGAACTGGCGTCCCAACGGAGCCAATGCGAACCCTTCCGCGCGGTGACCGTGGGATTGGCGGGGTTGGTTTTGTCTTCCGCGATGGTTTGATAGCCGGCTTTGCGAATTTCCGCGTCCAGTTCACGTTTCACGCGGTCGAGATCCAGCGCTGCCGATGCGGCCGGGCAGGTATACGTGAGTACGTTTACGCCGGCATCGAACTGTTCGGCCGAGGTTTCGAAAGAGTCGTGCTGTTTGGCGGAACACTCCTGAATAATGCATCCTTCCAGGCGCGGGAGGAGTTTCAGATCCATGCAGCCCTCCGCGTCCCCGGCCCTTGCCGCGCCGGGTAGCACGGTCACCGCGAACAGGATGAAAACAGTTCTCATGGCGAGACAACGATGATCCTCTGTAAGTTCGGCAAAGCCCTGCGGGAGGATTAGTAGTGTCTGTGCCTGACAAGGCTCTTGGTGTTACCAGGGCGGGAAAGTACTACGGCGGCGGCAAACCTGGCGTTCACACGAGTGTGAACGCGGCACGCAGGAGTGCGTGCGCCACTAATCCAGCTTCAGGACGATGCGCATCTCGTTGGTAGGCTCAAATCCCAGCGATTCATAGAGCCGGCGGCCGTCATCGCTCGAATGCAGGATCACGGCGCGAACCCGGTTCAGTGAGCACCACGCGAGCGCCGCATCCATCAGGCGGCGAGCCAGTCCCATGCGGCGGCTCTCGGGGCGCGTGTACAAGTTGAGAATATTTGCGCGGGGAGCGCCCGGTCCGATCATGTGCGAGGGCCAATCCATGAGCCAGAGCCCGAGTCCGGCGGCAATGTTTCGATCCTGGTCTATGGCAAACCAGGCCAGGTACTCGTTCTGCCGCATCCTGCGCCCCAGCCAGGGTCGAAAGGCCTCACACATTTTGTCGAGTGCGGCTTCATCGCGATAGCCCATTTCGCGAAACATCGCGCGGCGATGGGCGACAATAGTTTCCGCGTCGTCCAGCGTCCCGGGCCTGATCGAGAAATTAATTGTTGTCGGTCCTGATGGCGTAGTAGCCTTTGCGGGCTTGGACCTTCCAGTCCTTATTGCCGGTCTTGACATCGATCTTCCGGAAGGTGCCATCCTTGGCCGGATTGGTGGGCGTGTAACCGATCGCGTATTGGCTGCGCATCTCTTCCTGCAGCTCGGTAAAGGCATCCTGCAAGGTCGTTTTGCGATCGATATGGAACACGTGTCCGCCAGTATCCTCGGACATCTGGCGCAGCGCCGAATCGCTGCCTCCGGCAAAGACCATGCCGCGCGACATATAGAAACCGCGGTCCACGTAGTAGAAGCCGTAAACAATCGCGTCGGCCTTCTGGGCCGCTTCGATGGCCTGCGAGATTTTGTATTTGCTGCCCTCATCCTCGCCGTCGGTGATCAGCACTAGCACCTTGCGCCCCACTTGCCCCTTGAGTTGATCGGCGGATGCCACGTAGACGGCATCATATAAAACCGTCCCGCGCGGCTGCGATATGGTGGGCACGGGCCCTGGACCGAACCCGCCAACACCGGAACTCACCTGCAGCCCGTCTAATCCAGCGCGCAGCAGCTTGGGGGAATTGGTGTAGTCCTGGAGCAACTCGGAGTCTTCGCCGAAGCTGATCAGGAATGCCAGGTCCTGCTTGCGCAGCACAGTTCCAAAGAATTGATAGGCCGCATTTTTCTCGATTTCGATCAGGTTCATCTGGCTGGCGCTGACGTCAATGAGCAGGCCGATGGTAAGGGGCAGATCGGTCTCGCGGTTAAAATACTTGACCTGCTGTTCCTTGCCGTCCTCAAAGACCTTGAAGTCGTCCTTGTTAAGACTGCCTACCAGTCCGCCTTTCTTGTCGCGAACAGTGAACAGGATGTTGACCAGGTTCACTTCCACCTTGAGGGTGGTGGCATCGTCCTGCGCGAGCAGGAGAACCGCCAAAACAGCGGACAGGGCCAAGGCGGAAATGAGGATCAGGGCAGTGGGACGACGCATAGGAATTATAGTGGTAGATGCATAATTTCTAATTTTCGTTCCAATGCGCAAGGCCATTCTTCACCTCAAAAAAGCTGATCCCGTCATGCGAGCCATCATCGACCGCGTGGGGGCCTATAAGATCCAGCATCGCGAGCCGAGCTTTGAAACACTCGTCAGATCTATTGTGTACCAACAACTCAGCGGGAAGGTAGCGTCGGTGATCCTGGGGCGGCTGATCGCGCTGCTTCCGGAGGGCAAAGTGACGCCGGCGGCCATCCTGAAGCTGACTCCGGCTCGCATGCGCAAGGCTGGGCTTTCGAAACAGAAGACCGCATATATTCGCGATCTGGCGCGCAAAACAAATAAGGGCCGCGTCAAGTTTGAGACGCTAGGGGAGCTGGCGGATCAAGAAGTGATCGAGCATTTAACGCAAGTAAAAGGCATTGGGGTGTGGACCGCGCACATGTTTCTGATTTTCGCGCTCAGGCGGCCGGATGTTTTGGCCACGGGCGATCTCGGCGTGCGCATCGCGATCCGTAAGGCGTATCAGCTGGAGGAGCTGCCGCTTCCGAAACAAGTGGAGGAGTTGGCGGCGGCCTGGCGGCCTTATTCGTCGGTGGCGGTTTGGTATTTGTGGCGCAGCCTGGACAGTACGGCACAAATCTGATACGTCATAGGCCACAGATGAACACAGATAAACACCGATTGAAAACGATGAACGAATCCCGCCCCGTTCTCGTATTCTGAAGCGGGGGTGACTGTGGCATTTCAGGATTTTGTCGAGGAAGTGCAGGTGCTGGGAAGGGACCTGGTGGAGAAGGTCAAATCCTTGATCCATGAAGGCAACGTGCGACGGATCATCGTGCGGGATGAACACGGCAATACGTTCGTTGAGATTCCGGTCACGGTGGCTGCTGTTAGCGCGGTCTTGGCGCCAGTTCTGGCGGCGCTAGGGGCGATTTCGGCGTTGGTGGCTAAGTTCACTATTGTGGTGGTGCGGGCCGGGGAGAAACCACCGGGCAGTAGTGTCTGAGATACGCGATCGCGTATGGAACACCTCCTCGGGTTATGATGTCAGGCGATGCATTGGCCGCGTTCTAGATTGCTTCACGTCCTTATTTCCGTAGTCGCAGCAACCGCTCTCGGAGTTCTGACCTTTGGGCCAATCTTCAATGCGCGGATGGCAATATGTTCGTGAATATCCCCACGACGGGCAGGATTCTCTCGGTGCTCTGATGGATGCGTTCGAAGCATTTCTTCTCATCAAGTTTGCTGCCCGATCCTGTTCTATTGGCTGCAAAGGAAATTCGCCAAACAGTCGAGTTGATCATTCAACAGCGTCGGCACTATTGCCGACGCGGCACGCAGGAGTGCGCGCGCCACAACGTCAGTCTTGCAGGATTTGGTGGGCCGCGTTGTAGCCTGGGGCGCCCATGACTCCGCCGCCTGGATGCGTTCCGGACCCGCACATATATAGCCCGCGAATGGGTGTGCGATAACGCGCGCTTCCCGCCACCGGGCGCATCACAAACATTTGATCGAGCGACATTTCACCGTGGAAGATATTCCCACCCGTGAGGCCGAAGCGGCGTTCCAGATCGAGGGGCGTCAGCACTTGCTTATCGATGATGAGATCGCGAAAGCCGGGCGCATATTCCTCGATGAGATCCAGGCAGCGGTAGGCGAAAGGCTCGCGCAATTCATCCCACGTGGCGTCGCGCAAGGTATAAGGCGCGTATTGAATGAAGATGCCCATGATGTGCTTGCCGGGGGGCGCCAGCGACGGATCGTACATGGTGGGAACGGTCAGCTCAAGCAGCGGCGACTGGGAGGGATGCCCGTATTTCGCGTCATCCCACGCCCGCTCCACATATTCGAGCGACGGGCAGATGTGCATGGTGGCCCGGTGCTGCGGGCCTTCGGCGCCCGGCAGCGCGCGGAAATTCGGGAGTCCGGAGAGCGCCAGGTTGATCTTGCACGAGGTGCCTTCGCTGCGGTACTTCCGAATGGCATCCAGAAAATCCGGAGGCAGCGCGCTCGAATCGATCAGGCGCAGAAACGTGAGCTGGGGCGTCAGATTGCTGATCACCATGTTCGCGTCGATCTCTTCCCCGCCCTCGAGCACGACGCCGCGCGCACGCCCGTTCGCAATTTTGATGTGGTCGACGGGCGCGTTTGTGCGAATCTCGACGCCGCGGCTGCGCGCCGATGCCGCGATGGCGTTCGAAACAGCGCCCATGCCTCCGCGCACGAAACCCCAGAGGCCGCGGTGGCCGCCCACGCTTCCCATCACGTGATGGAGCAGGATGTAGGCAGTGCCGGGCGAGCGCGGACCGCCGTTCGCTCCGATAACACCGTCGGTGGCGAGTGTCACCTTGATCTCGCCCGACTCGAACCATTCGTCCAAAAATTCCACCGCGCTTTGGGTGAAGATTTTGACCAGCCCCACGATTTCCTTGGGGCTCAGGCCGCGCATTTTGGCCGCGAGCTTCAGGTAATCGACGAAATCGCCGAGGCCTTGCGGCGGGAATTCCGGCGGAGTGGTCAGGAGCAGGCCTTCCACCACCTGCGAAAGCCGTTCGAGGTGGTCTTCGTAGGCGGGAAAGACGGCCGCATCGTGCCGGGAAAATTTCGCGATTTCCTGGAGCGTCCGGGCGCCATCCTGCCACATGAAAAGATGGCGGCCGTCGGGAAACGCCGAGAAGAATGCGGGGTCCTTGGCATCCACGCGATAGCCGAAGCGCGCCAGTTCCAGATCGCGAATCACGCGCTCCTGTAAGAGGCTGGTTAAGTACGCGGCGGTGGAGACGTGGTAGCCCGGCCAGATTTCTTCAGTGACGGCGCAGCCGCCCACTAACTCGCGGCGTTCCAGCAGCAGCACGCGGCGCCCCGCCTGCGCCAGGTACGCGGCGCAGACTAAACCGTTGTGTCCGGCCCCCACGATGATTGCATCTGGTTTTTGCACGTCCGATTGTAGCTTGGAGGGGAACCTAATTGGCCACAGATGAACACGGATCAACCCAGATTGAAAACAATAAGCTGCAGCTTCGGTGTTTATCTGCGTTTATCTGTGGCCAGATCCTTTTTCAGCACCCTGTTCCACCACATCAGAGCGCCGGTGACGAACATGGCTGCGGGGGCGAGTCCGAAGACGGCCCAAAGCAACTTCATGGTCTGGTCGCAGAGTCCCGGGCCCTTGCAAGGAATCCCGATGCCGTTGATACGGCCGATGTGCAAGTAGGCGAGCCAGTAGGTGACCTGGTCGACGATGCGCGACCGGGCGTTGGCGTCAGTGAGAGGCTCGATGCGGTCGGCGAGGTCTTGAAACCGCTCCGGGTCGCCGAGATAAATCCCGCTGACCCCAAACAATAAGATGAATCCAAAGGTCCAGAAACCCAGCATGCTGTGCAAGCCCCAGATAAAGCGCTGCGGGCCGACGTTTCTCGGAACGGTCAGGCTTCGTCGCCACGTCCTTATCCCCGGCCACCAAACTACGATTCCCGTGAGTGTCAGGACGACGATCAGGAGCGCGCCGACGCCGTTGATCTTGCGGCCCGTGCTACCGGCCAGCAGATCATCGTGTAATTTGAGGAGCTTTGAAACCAGCAGGATCCCGAGCGGCACCGAATCGCCCAGATCCGCTCCGGTGTACGGATTGAAGAGGCGATTCTTGAGGCTGGCGCCGCTTTTGAGGGAAATACTGACGGCCTGATCGGGATTCCTGGCCCGGTAGATGGCGAGGACCTTCGATCCGGGATACGCCCGGGTTGCGGACTGCTTCAATTGATCGTCGGTTAATCGTGCGCCTGACTCAGTGACGATGATCGGATCGCGCGTGGCTGCCCGGTAGAGCTCATTGCGGTAAACGAGAACGCTGCCGGTCAAGCTGACCAAAAGCACGTAGAGTCCGATGCCGATGCCGCTCCACAGGTGAAGCTGGAAGGTCGCCTTGCGCAGCCAGGTCGATTGCGGTTGGTGGATCCAGCGCTGCCAGTACGTCATGCGACTCCCCGAGATCTTTCACACGAGTGTGAACGCTGCACGCAAGAGTGCGAGCGCTACACTACCCGATGACTTCCTTATAGTACTTTTCGTATTGCGGAATAATGGCCGAACTTGCGAACCGTTCCACCGCCGTCCGCCGCGCGGCTTCGGCCATCGCCCGGTGCCGTTTTTCATCGGTCAGCAGCTCGACCACCCGGCGCGACTGAGCAGCGATGTCGCCCACCGGTTCCAGGAACCCATCCACGCCATCCGTCACCAGCTCCGGCAATCCGCCCACGCGGGTGGCCACCGGAGGAACGCCGCACGCCATCCCCTCGAGTGCCCCCAATCCGAAGGACTCCATCTCGCTCGGCATCAGCAGCACGTGCATGCGCGGGAACAGCCGCTCCACGTGATCCTGCTTGCCGAGGAACGTCACCTGCCGGTCGAGGCCCAGTTCGCGCGCCAGCCGATGCGCCTCCGGCCGATCCGGTCCGTCGCCCACCATGTACAAATGCGCCGGCGTCTGCTTCACCACCTCGGCCAGGATGCGAATGCAATCCACCACGCGCTTCACCGGCCGGAAGTTCGAAATGTGCATGAGCAGTTTTTCGTTGTTGGGGCGGTTCTCCATCGGCCGGTAGATCTCGGTATTCACAAAATTGTAAATGACGCGAATTTCATTCGGCACGCCGAACACCTCATACGTGTCGCGGCGCACGTCCTGGCTGACGCTGGTAATTCCATCCGACTTTTCGATCGAAAACTTGGTGATGGGAAAGTACGACCGATCCATGCCGACAATCGTGATGTCGGTGCCGTGCAGCGTGGTAATGAAGGGCAGGCGGCGCCGCGCGGCCATCATCTGCTGAGCTAGCATGGCGGCGGTGGAATGCGGAATGGCGTAGTGCACGTGCAGCAGATCGAGATCGTAGTCGTCGGCTACTTCGGCCATGCGCGAGGCCAGCGCCAGGCAATAAGGCGGATACTGAAACAGCGGATAGTTCGACACCTCTACCTCGTGATAGAAGATGCGGGGCGTGCCGGGGTCCAGGCGGATCGGATTGGCGTAGGTGATGAAATGGATGTCATGGCCTCGGGCGGCCAACTCCATGCCTAGCTCGGTTGCGACGATACCGCTGCCGCCGTAAGTAGGATAGCAGGTGATTCCGATCTTCATTGTTGGACTAACGCGCCCAAACCAATTTGACCATGAATGTTCTGATCCGGGTTCGCCACGTCGCCGCCGCCGAACCATACTGTAACGCGATCGCCCTCTGCGATTACGGTTGGGTCGCAGATGACTTTCGAATCCCACGGCTGCTCGCCCGCAATGACGAGGGGAAGCTTCTCCCAGCGCACCCCATCGCGCGAACGCGCCAGGCCCAGCCGACGCACTTCATTGCGATCGCGTCCCGTGTATAGCATCCAATAATATCCGCGCGCGGTCCAAACCGCTGGCTCGCCCAGTCCTTTCGCGTCGAATGCCCCGTATTCACCCAGCTCCAGAATCGGATTGGCGCGCAGCTTGTACCAGGTGACGCCATCGCTGGAAGTCGCCACACCCAGACGCTGCCGCTGTGCGCGATCCATTCCCAAATAGAACATGTAATAGCTTTGCCCGGCACGGATCACATACGGGTCCGCCACGCCGCGCTCATCCCAGCTGTCGTAGGGACCAACCGGGAGCACCGGGGCTGCGCTCCGCACCCACTGCTTCCTCGAGATCATCCGCGCAAGACCGATCTGGACCGGATCACCAGCCTGGTAGTAGTAGAGGATGCCATCGGCAGAAGCGATCGCCGAGCCATTGCCCGCCGCCGACAGAATCTCGCCTTGTTTGCGCCACGTGACGCCGTCGAGCGAAACCGCAAGGCCGGTATGCCAGCTCTGGCCATTGTAGCCGGAGAAGAAGTTGAAATACTGGTCGCCCTGCCGGATGACGGATGGATTCAGAACATCGACGGCGTCCCATTCGCCTGGGGCGCCGCGCGTGATGACGGGGTCCGCGCGCGCCTGCCACTTCCACGTTACCGATGGGCCGCCAGGTTGCTCAGGCAGGGTAAAATCCCGATACCGCCCGCACCCGCACAGGGCCACCAGCCACCAGCCACCGGCCACCAACCACCATTTCAAGTCGCGAGCCTTATCTTCAGCCCCGCTCCCTGCCCGGGCTTGGAATCGAGCACCATGTCGCCGCCCAGCGTGCGCACGCGGCGTTTGATGCTCATCGGCCCCAGCCGCAGCAGCTCCAGTTCATCCAGCGTGTAGCGGCCGCTAAACGGAAAGCCGTTGCCGTTGTCTTCCACCAGGATCTCGAGCACGGTGTCCGATTTCGCGATACTGACGGCCACTCGCGTGGCGGAAGAATGCTTCTGCACGTTATAGAGCGCCTCACGGACAATCTGCAACAGCTCGAGCGAAATCTCGGGCTCGGCCGGCTCCAGGAACTCGGCGCTGACAAACGTAGCTGGAATGCCGCTGTCCTTTTGGAATTGCTCCACCACGCGGCGCAGCGTGGCGTTCAAGCTGCCTTCCACGTCCACCGGCCGCATGCTGCGCACAAACGCACGCAGCTCGTTGACCTGCGATTTGCACAAATCCTGAAGCTGTAGCAGCTCTTCGGTGGCCGCCGTCAGATCGCGCGTGAGCAGCTTGCGAATAATTTCCAGGCGCATCTGGAAGCTGATGAAACTCTGCAGTGGGCCGTCGTGAAAATCGGCGGCGATGCGCTGCCGCTCCGATTCGCGCGCCTTCTCGGCGTCGTAGCGGTAGAGCACCGTCTGGCGCGAGCTGTTCGACAGCCGCTCTTCCAGGTACTCGCGCTGGATGGCCAGCACGCTGCCCAGAATCCCCGCCGCAATGAAGGCCGGGCGCAGCATCTCCGCCGAATGCAGCGTCGGCACTGCGTACAGCAGCGCAATGGCCGCCACCGCCACCACCACCGTCTTCCACCAGGGATGCAGCATCACCGCCACCAGCAGCACGTAGGCGTAGAAGACCGAGCTGATCCAGTACCCGTAGGTGGTGCCGCTGATGGCCGCCACGAAAAAGAACGCGAAGTCTATGATGAGCGCGATGGTGGGGTAACCGGAATCCTCCAGGCTTCTCCAGAACAGCGCCACACACGAGTAAATGACGTAGACCGCAAACAGGATCGCGATATCGGTCCAGACCAGGCTCGATGAGATGAGCTGCATGGCCAGGCAGCTCATCGCCAGCAGGATGCGAATGAGGCTGAGAAGCCGCCGCCAGGAGGTCGGAAGCATAGGGTTACAGAACTCCGCTTGCGCTGAACAGCGCGCTACTGTTCAACATACAACCGTACACGATTGCTCTGCTGCCCTTCCGCTTCCAGATACAACTCCGCCGGACCCGTATTGGTGATCCGCGGGATCTGAATTTCGATCAGGTAAAAGCCGACGTATCCCGGCGCCAGCGACGCTTGGGTCACCTCCACCGGCGATCCGTCCAGATAGGCGCGCACCGTCGCGGCCACTCGCGGGGGGTCTTTCAACGGCGCTTGCACGCCGGTCGGCCAATCCGGTTTCACCTGGCCCAGACCCGTCGCAAGCACCTGGATGCGCGAGCTGGCGCGCGCCGGTTTACTGCCATCCAGTAATATGCCGCTCATCGCGTCCATGATCAAAGGAGTGCCTTCGGGGTCCACAAAAATCGCAGGCGAAACGCTCCGGAGCGGAATATCGAAAGTGAGCGGACCGGCTGTGGCATCGAGCGACAACGACACCGTATTTCCCTTGGCCGAAAACGGTACCTGAATCTGCGACGCGGTGTCGGAAGCATCCAGGACCGGAGCCGGCACATTCTCGCTCTTGGCCGATTCCACGCGCGCACCCAGCACGCTGAGCAGGGCTCCGGGCGCGGCCGGCTTCGCGCTGTAGTCCGCCGCGCTGACCACCCGCGCATCGCGCAGCCGGTGCGGAGCAATGGCGGTATAGACTCCGTATCCATCCAGCGCGGCATAGATCTGGTTTCCGCCGGCATCCAATTTCACGTCGGTGGCCGACGCGGCCGGCAAGTTGTCACTCAGCAAAGTCCAATTGCCAGGCCGGCCCGCCGCTCCAAGATCGGTTGCAGTGAAAAACACGCCCGCATCGGTGGCCACATAAATGGCGCCGCTGGCCCGGTCCGCTGTCACACCGTGGGCCGCAGCTGTATCCGGGAGATTGGCGGTGATGTCGTCCCAGAATCCGCCGCCGTTCATAGTCCGAAGTACGTAGGAAGGCTTGAGCGCATTCGGCGCCGTGCCGGCTCGCGCGCCCAACGCCGCAACGGCCACGCGCGGATCGTTGGGGTCCACCCAAATCGCCTCAACTTTGCCCGACTCGCCCAGCTTCGATGCCGCTCCCCAGCTCACGCCCGCGTCAGCCGACACTCGCAGCCGCCCCTCCGAGTCACCCGCGTAGATGTAATCCTTTACGGTTGCGATAGCAGTTACGCTACGCCTCAACACCTGCGATAGCGCCGTCCTGAGGTTCTGATCGCGTTCGGCTTCCGATCCCCCGGCCCCCACGTCCACCAGCTTCCATGCCGTCTTCTCACCCGGAGCCCATTCGATCTCCTCCACTCGATTGGACACGGACAATCGAACGCCCCGCGTGCCGCTCGGCAGACCCAGCAGATGCCCGGAGGGCAGATTGGGCAGGAAATCGTTCAACCCGGTCCAGGAAATGCCCCCGTCCACCGACCTCCATACACCGGTAGCCGACGCCACGGTTACATCGTCGGGATCGCCCGGCGAAGCCGCCACCGACGCGAGACCGCCGCCAAGAATACACTGGCCCTTAAAGGCCGTTAAATTGATCCAGGATTCCCCGCCATTCTCCGAACGGTAAACGTCCCGTCCCACTCCATACAGCCTTCCCCCAGCCTGGCTGACCGCGAGTTTCGCGCCAGCCTCCGGAGTTCCAGCGGCGGGCGGGACCAGTTCCGCCGGCGGGTTCGCCTTAGCGTCGGCTATGAGCTGCCAGCGCTCAAAATCGGTGGTCTCAAAAACGCGGCCGGAAGCCGTTTTGGCGTACAAGGCTGCGCCGTCCGTTGAATACCACACCCGGTCCACGGAGCCAGTGGCGAGCGACGGCAGGGGCAGTTCCATGGCCGAGTTTCCGACGTGCCGCCAGCCGATAGGCGACTGTGCCAAGACGCACCAGGGCAACGCTGCCAAACCCACGGCAATCGAGACTGCGCGTACTGTGGCCCTACGACACATGGATGGGGTCTATTGTATCCCTTCCGCCCGATTCATTCGCCGGAACGAATTGAATCTATACAGCTTCGTCCCAGAATAACCGATAGGATGTCTTCTTGCTAAGCACTTTTGGTGGTAGACTGTGTTCTTAAGTTTGAGGTTAGTAGCAACCGTCATAGTACTTTAGTAGTGAATCGGCCAGTTTTATCGTTAACTTTATGAGACTGCGGGGCATCCAAGGGTTCGTTTGCGCGCTGCTTTTTATGGCCGCCGCGCCAACCTGCTTTGCCCAGTTGTTTCCGGTGTCCCAAGACGCTGCAGCCAAGGTGATTACGATGACCGGGCAAGTCTCGGTGCTGCGGGATTCCCAACCCTGGGCGCTGAGCGCCGGTGACCTGGTCCAGGCCCAGCAGGTGATACTGACCGGCCCCGATGGTTACGCGAAGTTTCAGACGTCGGACGGCAGCACATTTGAGGTTTATCCCAGTTCCAATGTTATTTTTCGGAAAAATCCCGGCAGCCTGCATGATCTATTAGATCTCTTTGTGGGTCGGGTTAAAGTCCATATCCAACGTTGGGGCGGCCAGCCAAATCCGAACCGCATCATGACTCCCACCGCCGTGATCTCGGTGCGCGGCACCATCTTCGATGTCAGCATCAACGATGACGACGAGACCACGATTGTTTCAGTGGAAGAAGGCTCGGTGGAAGTCCGCCACGCGCTGAGACCCGGCGCATCGAAGATCGTGAATGCGGGCGAGTCGCTGCACGTTTACAAGGACGAGCCGCTGGCGAAGGGCATGATCGATAAGAACGAATTGGCGCATCGCATCGTGCGCGCGTTGAGCGATGCCGCATATCGGATCGCCATCAGTCCTCCGGGGCGCGTTGGCACCGGCAGTCCCATTCCCCCCCCGTGGACAGGTCAAAGTCCACCTCCCAAGCCGCCCAGCACGCCGCCTCCGCCCGGCACGCCGAGCGGGCCATCTACGGCTCCTCCCGGTTAGTACCTGGGCGTCCCGGCTTTTCACCGGAACTGTGGCACACTAGCGTTAGGGAAGGTTGCCCATGACGTCCATCCGAGTTTCATTCGCCTTAGTTTTCTGCTCATTCCTCGGCTCGCTGGTCTCGGCCTTCGGGCAAACAACTGACTCCGCCGCTACGGCAAATCAGGGAGTCGCTTCCGAGTGGGACGCCCGCAAGCTGATTGACGCCTTCAGTGCGCAAGCCGAGCATCTGAAGCCGCTCCTCGACCAGGTGCAGCCCTCCGGCTGGGCGTCCAAGGGCGCATCGGAAACCTATGTCGCGCAGTGGAATACGACGGAGGCGCAGATCAAATACTTGATCTCGTCGAGTGAAGCGTTTTCGAGGCAGCCGGAGCGCCTGCCGCTGGGCCTGGATACTTACTTTCGCATGGTGGCAGTGGAGTCGACGCTCGGCTCACTAACCGAAGGCGTCCGAAAATATCAGAACCCGGCGCTGGCGTCGATCATGCAGGAGGTGATTGCCGAAACCAGCACCAATCGCGACCGCCTGCGGCAGTATCTGCAGGATCTGGCAACCCAAAAAGAACAAGAGTTCGAGGTGGCCGATCGGGAAGCGCAGCGTTGCCGGGCTTCCCTGCTCCGCCAGCCGGCGCCCAACAAAGCCAAGAAAGTTTCCCCATGATCGTGAACGCCGCCGTTTTTACTTGCAGCATTTGTGGCGAGGCATCCAGCAACATTTGCGCTTATTGCACCAAGGACGCTTGCTCCAATCACCGCTGCGAGCGCTGCAAGCGTTGTAGCGATTGTTGCGAGTGCGAAGTTCCGCTGTCGGCGGAAGAAGCGGTGGTAGTGGAAGCGGAAGCGGCTACTCAGCCCGTGCCTGAGCCGGAAGCGACGCTTCCCGAGCCTGAAGTATTGGAGCCGCCGCCGCCCGAGCCAGTCGCAGAAACTCGTTATCCCGTTTTTCTGACGGCTGCCGAATCGAGCGTCTTTGTCGCGGGGAGCGTCTTTTCCGAACCTCTGGAGTCGACCGATCCCGATGAACCTATCGATCGGAACTCGAACGAGCCGGACCCGTAATTCCTAGAATCCCTCGACCACACCGCTCGACGGTTTCACATTCGCAGCAGGTTTCGAGCTTCTTCAAAAGCGCCCGCATGCTTTGGAGTTGTTCGATCCTGACATTCAGCTCGATCATCTTTCGTTCCGCAATTTTCTTCCAGCGTTGCGAAATCGGAATGGAATGGGAGAAGCCGAAGAACAAGTGGCGGATCTCGTCCAAAGTAAATCCCGCCTCCCGCGCCCTTCGCACCACCGCCAGCCGGTAGAGCACCGTCTCGTTGTAGCGGCGCTGGCCGCTCACGCGCCGCGCCGGTTCCAAGATACCGATTTGCTCGTAGTAGCGAATGGCAGAGGCGCGTAGCCCGACTTTTCGCCCGATCTCGGAAATCGACCATTGCGCCATAGGTTGATTATTCACAAGAAAGTTCTTGCCTTCAAGTCGACTTGAAGTTGTAGCATCATCCTGATGTCAATCATCCGAGGTCAATCATGAAACTTCTGCTTCTTTGGACGGTCGCCGCGCTGGCGGCGTCAGCCTTTACTGAGTCCCCCTTGGCTTGTGACCGCGCTGCGCTAACGCCCGAGGCGCGCAAGCGTCACTTCGATGTACTGAGCCCGGCCTTGCGAGCCCGCAAGAAAAGCGTGCGCGAGTTGCGCGATGGCTTTGAATTCGAATTCCCCCCTGACAGCGCCACGCTTCAACTGGTTTCCGAATGGGTGGCGGGCGAACGGCTGTGCTGTCCCTTCTTCGATATCGACGTGCACGTAGAGCGCGAAGGCGGCAGCCTGTGGCTGCGCCTCACCGGTCGAGAAGGAGTGAAGCAATTCATACGGGCTGATTTTGCAGCCTGGATGCCCAGATAGGCTGCTGACCGCCGGAGGTCACCTGACCGAGTTTGGTCAAGAAGAAGAATTCAGAATTCAGAAGTCAGAATCCAGAATGCGCCGCTTCGCAAAGGTTGCGGCCTGGGCATCAACGTGCCTGTCATCGGTTCGTAAGGAGACAAGCTCATGGCAGGCAAAAAGACCGCAGTGTTTGGTATTTACCAAAACGAAAAGCAGGCGGAACGGACCGTGGACGACCTATTGGCCGCGGGATTTTCGAATGACGACATCTCAGTTCTGCTCCCCGACAGACAGGGGACGAAAGACTTTGCGCACGACAAAAGCACCAAAGCGCCAGAGGGCGCCACGGCCGGAGTTACCACCGGCGGAGTGATCGGCGGAACTCTTGGATTGCTGGCCGGGATTGGCGTTCTTGCGATTCCCGGAATTGGTCCGTTCATCGCAGCCGGTCCGATTATGGCCGCACTCGCGGGCCTGGGAGCGGGCGGCGCGTTGGGCGGCGTGATTGGCGCGCTGGTTGGGATGGGCATCCCGGAGTACGAAGCGAAGCGCTATGAAGGACACATCAAAGCGGGCGGAGTTCTGCTTTCGGTTCACTGCGAGACATCCGAGAGGATCGCGCGCGCAAAGGATCTGCTGAAGCATACTGGCGCTCAAGACATTTCATCCACTGGCGAAGCCAGCGCCGACGTCCCCGTGGCTGCCGCGGCGGCGACACAGCTAAGAGAAATAGCATGCACCAAACACACCGGGAAGCCGCCGAGCAGCACGAACTTGCGGCCGACGCTCATCGCACCGCTGCCGAAGAAAAAGGGGACTACGAAGCAGGAAGGCATGCTTTGCGCGCGCTTGAGTTCTCCGATCAGGCCTACAGACTTGCGAAAGAAGCCCACAGCAAGTCCGGCCAAATGGCGCCCGGTTAGCGGCGACCTCATGTTAAGTAAGGAAATCACAATGATGCGGATATTGATTATCGTTTTGTTATTGGTCTTGGGAGGCGGCGGCGGATACTATGGCCATAGCCGTTGGGGTTACGGCGGAGGCGCTGGCGGAGTTGGGACCATTATTGATTCTCCTCGTCTGCTTGGCTCTGCTGGCGCATGTCACTCCTGCGCGCTGCCTTCACACTCGTATGAACGTTTCCGGACTCCCGCCAGAGGTGTTGGCACGAGTGCCAACACGCACGAGTGCGTGCGCCACATTTTGCGTATAATCATGTAAAAAGTGGCACAACGCCCGAAGAAGTTGAAGGCGAAGAAGGCGAAGTTCGACCCTGAGTCGTTTCTGGCCGAGGGCGGCAAGGGAAGGGCGCGGACTACCTACGAGAAGAACCAAACGGTGTTCTCGCAAGGCGACCCGGCCGACGCCATCTTTTACATCCAAAAAGGCAAGATCAAGCTGACGGTGGTCTCCCGCGATGGCAAGGAAGCGGTAGTTGCCCTCTTAGGAGCCGGGCGACTTCTTTGGCGAGGGATGCCTGGCCGGACAGCCTTTGCGCATGGCCACGCGCCACGACCATGTCGGAGTGCTCGATCATGCGGCTGGAAAAAGCCGGCGTAGTCCGCCTGCTTCACGACCAACCGGCCTTCTCCGCCCTGTTGCTGCATCATTTGCTCTCCCGAAACATCCGCGTCGAGGAGGATCTGGTGGATCAGCTTTTTAATTCCAGCGAAAAACGGCTGGCGCGGGTCCTCTTGCTGCTGGCCAACATCGGCAAGGATGGCAAGCCCGAGCCGGTGATTCCCAAGGTTAGCCAGGAGACGCTGGCGGAAATCATCGGCACCACGCGCTCCAGAGTCAGCTTCTTTATGAACCGATTTCGCAAATTGGGTTTCATCGAGTACAACGGCGGCTTGGAAGTGCATAGCTCGCTGCTAAACGTCATCCTCCACGACTGACTCCCGGAAATAGCTTGAGAGCGTTCCCCATCTGAATGCTCTGGAGCTCCTCAGCGCCAAAGCCGCACTCGCGCAGTCCCTGCGCCTGTTTGGCGGCGGTTGCGCCGAACGGGTAATCGGTTCCGAAAACGATTTGCGACACGCCGGCGATAGTTTTCAGGGCCTGCAGCTGGACCGTGTTGGTGGACTGCGCGGTGTCGTAATAAAAGCGTCGCAGATGATAGAGGCGCGAGTTCGGCTCGGGCGTACCGCGGAGATTCGCGGCGATGGTGTCCGGGTTACCGACACCGATGCGATCGATCACCGACGGCATGGTTCCACCGGCGTGCGAGAAGATAAACCGGATGTCGCCATAGCGAGTGGCCGCGTTGTTGGCAAGCAGGCTGAGGATCGCTCGGGTGGTGTCGGTGGGGTACTCCAGAGTGGTGGGATTCACGCCTGGCATCAGATCCTGACAGCACGGGGCATCGATCGGGTGGGTATAAACGACGGCCTTGCGGCGATTTAGTTCATCGAAGATCGGTTGAAAGGCTGGATCGCCCAGCCAGTGGCTCCCGTAGCTGGTCAGAATGCCGACGCCGGCCGCCTTCAGCGTGTCGAACGCGTATTCGATTTCCTTGAGGCTTTCGTCCACGCGCGGGATCGGCAACACGGCCAGAAGTCCATATCGGCCCTTGTAATCGGAGGCCATTTTCGCACCGTATTCGTTCAACTCACGCGCCAGCCCGCGGGCTTCGTCGGGGTCTCCGAACCAGACGCCGGGCGCGGTGCACGAGATCAACGAGGTGGCCACGCCGTCGCGGTCCATAGCCTCGATGTCTTTGGCGGGCGAGTAATCCTTCCACAATCCAAGCGGGAAAAAGCTGGTGAATCCCGGCGTCTTGTGGCCTTCTTTGGCGCTCAGGGCTTTCAGAAAAGCGGGAGAAACGAAATGATGGTGGCAGTCGATCACGCGCGGACTGGGGGCAGTTTGGCCGCGGGCAGCAGGGCCCTGGCTCCCAAGAGCCGCCACCCCCATCAAAACATCGCGGCGGCTGGGCAAATTCAGAGGCGGCATGAAACTGCCGATCGTAGCCGGGATGGAGGCGGTTGTCAAGCGCTACCCCCTTGACTCCCAAGGACTTTGCTGATATCAACAAAGACGTGCGTTGCGGTGTGATATTTCTGTTCGCGGCCGCGATGGCCCACGGCCCAGCGGCCAGCGCGCTCGCTGTCCCAACGCGCCGTTCTCGATCAATACTGCGTCACCTGTCACAACCAGAAACTGAAAACCGCGGGCTTGATGCTCGACAAACTGGACCTGGCGCAGGTGGGCGAGCACGCCGAAGCAGTGGGAAAAAGTGGTCCGCAAGCTGCGCGCGGGCATGATGCCGCCAGCCGGTCTGCCGCGGCCCAACGCCGGCAGCCTACGAAGCGCTGACCGTGGCGCTCGAAAATGAACTGGACCGCGCAGCGGCCGCCCATCCGCACCTGCCCGCCCCGGGCGTGCATCGCGTCAACCGAACCGAATACGCCAACGCCATCCGCAGCCTGCTGGCGCTCGATATCGATGCTGCCGCGTTCCTGCCGGCCGACGATTCCAGCTACGGCTTCGACAATGTGGCGAGCGGCCTGGAAGTCTCGCCGGCGCTGGTGGAAGGATACGTCGACGCGGCGTCGAAAATCAGCCGCCTGGCACTGGGCCACGAAACCGCGCCGGCGCGCAAGGTGTACCACGTCCGCGAGGATTATTCGCAGGAAGAGCACATCGAGGGTCTGCCGTTCGGCACGCGCGGCGGCATGCTGATTCACCACTACTTTCCGGCCGACGGCGAGTATGCCATTTCGTGGGATCCGGTGCAGAACCACGGTGGGCGGTTTGTATGGCGGCGACAGCGAGGACGAACAGGCCGAAGTGTTGATCGATGGCGCCAGGGTAAAGGTATTCCGCATCGGCAAGGACGTGCCGATCGCCAGCCTGCGCGACAAGAACGAAGTCCGGGTGCCGGTGAAAGCGGGCGAGCGCACCGTGGGCGTCACGTTTCTCGCCACCACCTACGTGCCGAATGTGGATCTGAATCGCCATTATCGTCGCAGCATTCTCGACGACAATCTGATCGACGGTTTTACGTTCACGCCGCAGGTGAGCTCGGTCACGATTTCAGGGCCCTACAACGGCGTGCGCCCGCAAAGACACGCCCAGCCGCGCACAAGATCTTCATCTGTCAACCCACCGGCGCGAGCAGACGAGCTGCCGTGCGCGCGAAAGATCCTTACCACGCTGGCGCGCCAGGCCTACCGCAGGCCGATCACGGATTCAGATACCGAGTCGCTGATGAACCTGTATCAGGCCGGCCGGAATGCGGGCGACTTCGAGGACGGAATCGAGCGGGTGTCGAGTTCATCCTGGCGCATCCGGAATTTGTGTTCCGCGCCGAAGACGGCCCCGCCAACGTCAAGCCCGGCCAAGCCTATCGCATCAGCGACCTGGAACTGGCCTCGCGGCTGGCTTTCTTCTTCTGGAGCAGCGGGCCGGACGACGAGCTGATTCGCGTGGCGGCGCAGGGGAAGCTTCGCAATCCTGGCGTGCTCGAACAGCAGATCCGGCGCATGCTGGCGGACCCGCGCACGCACGAGCTGGTGAAGAATTTCGCGGGACAATGGCTGCAGTTGCGGGTGATGCAAAGCTCGACGCCGGAGGGCATCGATTATCCGGACTTCGACGACAATCTCCGGCAGGCCTTCCGCACCGAGGCGGAGATGTTTTTCGAGAGCATCGTGCGCGAGGACCGCAGCATCATCGACCTGCTGAATGGCGACTACACCTTCGTGAACGAGCGCCTGGCCGCGCACTACGGAATTCCGAACGTCTATGGCAGCCAGTTCCGGCGCGTGAAACTGGATGGCGACCTGGACGTGCGCCGCGGCTTGCTGGGCAAGGGCGGCGATCGAGTTAGTGACGTCGGTGAGCCGACCGGACTTCGCCGGTGCAGCGCGGCAAGTGGGTGATGACAAATATCTTGGGCGTCGTTCCGCCCGATCCGCCGCCCAACGTTCCCGCGCTGAAGCGAAACTGCCGCGGGAAGCGCCGGTCCGCTCACGCATGCGGCAGCAGATGGAAGCGCATCGCGCGAATCCGGCCTGCGCGGGTTGTCACAAAATGATGGACCCGATCGGATTCGCGATGGAGAACTTCGACGGGATCGGCAAGTGGCGGACCAAGGACGCCGGCCAGAAGGTGGATGCGTCGGGCCAGCTGACCGATGGAACCAAGATCAACGGCGTGGTGGATTTGCGGAACGCGCTGCTGCGCTATTCGCCGCAGTTTGCGCGGACGGTGACGGAAAAGCTTCTGACTTACGCGCTGGGACGCGGCGTGGAGTATCAGGACATGCCGGTGGTGCGCGCCATCGTGCGGGAGGCCGCGCGCAACAACTACCGTTTCTCGTCGCTGATTGATGGGCATCGTGAAGAGCGAGCCGTTCCAGATGAATCGGAAGCCGGAAGCTCACGTTCAGAGCCGCGGCTCGTGAGATAACGAGGGAAGGCATAACAGATGTTCATTACCGGAAAACACATCCCGAGGCGAACGATGCTGCGAGGGCTGGGCGTTTCGCTGGCGCTGCCGCTGCTCGATTCGATGATACCGGCGCTGCAGCCGCTGGCCAAGGCGGCGGCGCATTCCGAAGGTCCCGCGCTTCGCCGGCATATTCAGCCCGCACGGATGGGCGCCGGAATACTGGCAGATGCCACAGCAAGGCGCGATCACCGAGTATCCATTCGTTCTGAAGCCGATCGAAGGCATGGCGCGAACACATCACGGTGATCAGCGGCCTGGACGCCACATCGTCCATGCCTCCGGCGGGAATGGCCGGCGGGGACCACTCGCGTAGCGCGGCGGTCTTCAGCGGCGTCCCTCCCAAGAAGACCGTCAGCGACGATATTTATCTGGGCACCACCATCGACCAGATGATCGCCGCAAAAGCACGGGCAGGATAACGCGCTGCCGTCCATCCAGCTCGGAATCGAGGATCAGAGCTCGCTGGCCACTTGTCCCTGGGGCTATAGCTGCGCGTACGTGAATTCGGTTTCGTGGTCGGGTCCCACCAAGCCGCTGCCGCACGAGGCCAATCCGCAAGTGGTTTTCGAACGCCTGTTCGGCGATGGAGGCAACCCGCAGGAACGGCAGGCGCGCCGGCAGGCCAAAGCCAGTTTGCTGGATGCGGTGACGCAGGAAGTGAATCGGTTGAACAGCAGACTCCCGGGACGGACCGCGCGCGGCTGGACGAATATCTGGAAGACATCCGCGAAATCGAACGCCGCATGCACAACGTGCGGAAGGCATCCGACCCATCGCCCGACGCCGAGGTGCCTTTCGGAATGCCGGAATCGTTCACCGAGCACATCAAGTTGATGTGGGACCTGCAGACGCTGGCTTTCCAGGCCGACATCACGCGCGTATCGACGCTGATGTACGCCCACGACGTCAGCATGCGGAGCTATCCGGAATCGGGCGTCACCACCGCGAACCATGCCGCATCGCATCATGGCGCTGTTCCGAAGAAATATGAGGACTGGGCGAAAATCAACCGCTATCACGTCCAATGCCTGACTTACTTCCTCGATAAGTTGAAAGCCACGCCCGACGGCGACGGCAACTTACTCGACCATACGTTGATTTTGTGGGCGAGTAACATGGGCGACTCGAACCTTCACAGCCACAAGGATGTGGGTCACATGCTGATCGGCGGAGCCAAGGGACAGCACAAGGGCGGCCGTCATATTCGGGCGGAAGGCTCGACGGCCAATCTCCTGTTGACCACGCTCGGCATGTTTGGCGTCGACAAGCAAAGCATCGGCGATAGCACCGGGCCGCTTTCGCTTGCATAATCCGATGCGCGCAATTGCATTTCTGTTGATCGGAACGGCCCTTGGCCAGGCCGCCGATATAGCCGATGCCGTCATGAATCAGAATGGCAGCAGCGTCTCGACGCTTCTGGCGAAGAAAGCGGACGTGAATGCCGCCCAAGCGGACGGCACCACCGCGCTCCACTGGGCGGCTCGCTGGGACGATCTGGAAGCGGCCCGGCTCTTGATTCGCGCCGGGGCGGACCCCAAAGCCGCGAACCACGATGGCGCCACGCCAATGTTTCTCGCATCGCAGAACGGAAGCGCGGCGATGATCGAGCTACTGCTGAAGGCGGGAGCAGACGTCAACGCGCCGGTGCTTGCGCATGGTGAGACAGCGCTGATGCTGGCTGCGCGTAGCGGCAGCGTGGACGCGGTCAAGGTTCTGCTCGACCACGGAGCGACAAGTCAACGCGAAAGACACTTTGCGCGGGACCACGGCGCTGATGTGGGCGCTCGGAACAGGGCCATGTCGCGGTGGTCGAGCTACTTGCGTCGCGCGGCGCCGATGTGCGCGCTCAGTCCGAAGTATTGAGGACCCTTAAAAGGCGAGGTCTTGGCTACGCCCCAGCCAAGGACCAGGGAGGCGCCGACGCTCCCATAAAAGGCGGCTTGACCGCCCTGATGTTTGCGGCGCGGCAAGGCTCGCTCGAATGCGTTCGCGCACTTACTAAGTCGGGCGCCGACGTGAATCAGACCTCGGCCGACGGGAGCAGCCCGCTGTTAGTCGCCGTGCAGAACGGTTACTACAACCTGGCGCTTTATCTGATGGACCATGGGGCGAATATCAATCTTGCCAATTCCAAAGGCTGGACGCCGCTGTATCTCGCGGTGAAAAACCGAAATCAGGAGACCACTGCGATTCCCGGACCGAACACGGATGGCGTGCTGGAATTCATTCAGGCGCTGCTCGATCGCGGAGCTAGTCCGAACGTGCGGATCAAGGCGGACACGGAGGTCCACCAGGGGATGACGGCCGCCTGGTTGAAGGAAGCTGGCGCCACGCCTTTGCTGCGCGCGGCGCTGTGCGGCGACCTTCCGGTGGTGCGTCTGCTGCTGTCTCACAAGGCCGATCCGTTGATTCCCACCTTCGACCATACAACCCCGCTGATGGCGGCCTCCGGCGTGGGCTGGGCGGATGGAATGCTGCGCGAATACTCCGCGGACGAAACTGTCGAAGTGGTAAAGTTGCTGCTGGATCTGGGCTCCGATGTGAATGCGGTCAACGATCACGGGATTACAGCGCTCCACGGCGCGGGCTTCAAAGGAGCGAACAAAGCCGTGCAGCTGCTGGTGGATCATGGCGCCAAGCTCGATGCACTGGATAAGGGTGAGGATTACGGATTCGGAGTAAGTTCCGTCAGGATGACTCCGCTGAATTGGGCCGAGGGCGTACCGATCGGTATGTCATCGGCCATCTATCACACCGAGACGGTGGCACTAATGGCTCGTCTCATGAAGGAAAACGGAATTCCGGTGGTCTATAACTCGTTCCACGGACAGAAATCACCCGAGTATCATTTCGGCGCCCCGGACGCGCCGAAATAGTCAAGGAGCTTCGCATGCGTCGACGGATCCACTCGATTTCTCTTGTCATTCTTGCCCCGCTTTCGCTCACGCTGGCCGCGTTTTCGCTCACGGCGGCCTCACTACCATCCACCAAACCGGAAGAAGTAGGGCTGTCGAGCGACCGCTTACGTCAGATTCACGCCATGGTGCAACGCCACATCGATGCGGGCGACATCACGGGAGCGGTGATGTTCGTCGCTCGCAAGGGGCAAATCGCCTATCTGGAGGCGCAAGGCGCCATGGACGCCGATAGCAAGAAGCCCATGACACGCGACTCGGTTTTTCGTATGGCCTCCATGACCAAGCCGGTGATCGGCACCTCCATCATGATGATGCTCGAAGAGGGCAAGCTTCAGTTAGGCGATCCGGTATCGAAATATATTCCCGAGTTCAAGGACATGAAGGTTGGCGTGCTGCTGGAACCGGGACAGGGCGCCGGCAATCCGCCGAAGTTTTATACGGTTCCCGCGGAACGCGCGATCACTATCAAGGACTTGCTGACGCATACCTCGGGCCTCTCCAGCGGCCCCATGGGCCAAAGCGAAGTGGCCAAGATTCGACGCAAGCCAACTGAAACGCTGGCCGACTATGTTCCGCGCCTGGGATCGACGCCGCTGGAATTTCAGCCCGGTTCGCACTGGATGTACAGCCCGAGCGATGGCTTCGACGTGCTGGCTCGCATCGTGGAAGTAACTTCCGGCATGCCGCTCGATCGCTTTCTCAAGCAGCGCATCTTCGATCCCCTGGACATGCCCGACACCAGCCATTATCCGACGGACGCGCAGATGGCCCGCCTGGTGACGGCTTATCGGAAGACCGACACGGGCCTGGCGAAAACCGAAAATTCCCTCTCGATGTCGAGCAAAGTTTACTTCGCGGGCGGCGGCGGCCTGGTGTCGACCATCGACGATTATTCGCATTTCGCGCAAATGCTGGCGAACGGCGGCGAGCTGAATGGCAGGCGCCTGTTGAGCCCGCGCACGGTGAAGCTGATGAGCTCCGTGCACATCCCCTACACTCTTCCAGGACGGACCCTGGGCGAAGGGTTTGGGTTGAGCGTGCGCGTGATGCAGGATGCGATCGTCGGAAATCATCGCGTTTCAGACGGGAGTTTCGGCTGGAGCGGCGCTTATGGCACCCACTTCTGGATTGACCCCAAGGAAGACATCGTGGCGGTGATGATGATTCAAACTCCGATCCGCGAGATGCGTCCCGAGTTTGAAAACGCAGTCATGCAAGCCATCGTGAAATGAAAGCCAAAGCCCTCCAAACCTTCTTTTTACTAACGGTCATCACGACGTTACCTTGCGCGGCGGCCGTCTCCGGCGAAGCGGTGTACCAGAAACGCTGTGCCGCTTGCCATGACCATGCCAGCTGAAACCACTCCGCCTCGCGACACGCTGAAGCAGTTGTCCGTCGCGCGAATTTTGCGAACACTGGATTTTGGCGTCATGGTCAACATCGCCAACGTCCTGAATCGCGAGGAGCGCGAAGCGGTGGCGAACTACCTGGGCGTGGTGCGCCCCGATGCACCGCTGCCTCAGCAGGCCTACTGCGCCGATCGCACCGTCCACATTGGCGCCTCGCCGAGTCCGGCCTGGAAGGGCTGGGGTCCCAACCTTTCGAACACGCGCTACACCACCATCGAGCGGCATCACGCTCGATCAGGTAGGCAAGCTGAAACTAAAATGGGCCTACGGGTTCGAGGGCGATGTCAGCGCGTTTGGCGCGCCCACGGTATTGGGCAAGACCCTGTTCGTCGGCAGCGCGGGTGGCGCGGTGCAGGCGCTGAGCACCGATACCGGCTGCGTTCGCTGGGTGTACCAGGCCAGCGGGCCAGTGCGATCCGGAATGGTCGCGGTCCCTAACGGCAAGACGCACGTGCTGGTGTTCACCGATCTGACCGGATGGGCCTACGGAGTGGAGGCCGAGAACGGACAACTGCTTTGGAAGAAGAAACCCGAGCCGCACGAATCCACCAGGTTAACGGGGACCGCGGCCGTCCACGATGGAGTGGTCTTCATTCCAGCCGCTTCTTGGGAAGAAACCCGATCCGGCAATCCGGACTATCCATGTTGCACATTCCGAGGCAGCGTGACCGCGCTGCGCGCCAAGGATGGGACGCGAGGTTTGGAAGACCTACACCATTCGCGAGAAACCCAAGGAAATCGAGAAAGGCCCGGGCACGGTAGGAAAATTTGGGCCGTCCGGCGCCGGCGTGTGGGGATCGCCGACACTGGATGCCCCGCGCGGCCTGTTATACATCACGACGGGCGACAATTTTTCAACTCCCGCCACCGATATGAGCGACTCCGTGCTGGCGCTCGATGTCAAGACCGGGCGAATCGTATGGTCCAGACAAGTGACCCCCGGCGATATTTTCGGCGGCGCCTGTACCGGCGGCGGGTGCCCCGGGCCGGATTACGACTTCGGATCGTCGGTGCTGATCGAGAAACTGCCCAATGGACATGAAATCCTGCTTGCGGGACAAAAATCGGGCGTCGTTTATGCTTTGGATCCGGACCGCAAAGGCGCCATTTTGTGGCAGACTCGCGTCGGCAAGGGCGGCACCAATGGCGGTGTGCAATGGGGCATGGCGAGCGACGGCCAGCAGGTCTACGCCGCGGTTTCCGACCTGGTGAGGAAAGCTTCTCCGGGCACCGTCATTCAGGTAGGATTGCCGCCCGATCCCACACAAGGCGGAGGGTTGACGCGCTCTCAGAATATCGAACGGCGAAAAAGTTTGGTACGCCGCGCCGCAGCCGTGCGGACCCACTCCCAAATGCAGTCCGGCGCAGCCCGCCGCTGTGACCGCCATTCCTGGAGTAGTGTTTTCCGGATCCGATGACGGGCATCTGCGCGCCTACGCCACCGAGGACGGGCGCGTGCTGTGGGACTTCGACACAGTGCGCGAATATCAAACCGCGAACGGAGTGCGAGGCAAAGGCGGATCGCTGGATGGCGCCGGTCCGGTGCTGGTGGGCGGCATGTTGTTCGTGAACTCAGGCTATGCGCGCAATGGCGGCATCGCCGGGAATGTCCTGTTGGCGTTCGCGCCGGAAAACTAGCCATGCGTCGACACGATTGTCGACGCGGCACGCAAGAGTGCGTGCGCCACATCGAGTTTTTGGCCATCGAGGAGTCTAATGTGGTGTCAGCAGTGTGGCGCACGCACTCGTGCGTGCCGCGTTCACACTCGTGTGAACGCCATCGCCGCCGCTAAGGCTTCGCCTTGTCCGTCGGCGTAGCATTATCCGGCGGCGCACCCGGCCCTGACGACCCAAGAAACAGCTTGCGGCCATCCGGATAAGTCACGTTGCGTCCGTTGGCCCTGAGCAGCGAGTGATCGCGCGCCTGATAACCATCCACCACAATTTCAGTTCCCGCCGGGAGGCTGTCTTTGTTCAGGCCGTGCCGCAGAAGCGAGTTCGGACTTCCGCCCTCAATCATCCACTCTTCCTTGCTGCCGTCCGGCTTGGTCACTTCCAAATGAATCCAGGCGTGCGGATTCACCCATTCCACTCGAGTGACCTTGCCTTTGAGCAGTACCGGCCGGTTGGCGTCGAATTCGCCTCCGAACGCGTGATGAGCCATGGCCGGCACCCCGGCCGTGATGCGAGCATCGCCGCGGTTATAAGAAAAGCTCGCTGCATCGAATTACCTCTTTTCCTTGGCTGCCTTTTCTTCGGCTTCTCGCGTCCGCGCGCCGCGCAAAATATCGCCCAGCGCGTAGTTGGCCTCGTGGCAGGCGTATTCGTAAATTGGCTGATCGGTGGCCGGCCAGGCATATTCGCCGGTCCACGGCTTGGTCCAGGTGGCGGGATCTTCGATGGTGAAGCGGTAGAGCAGCGTCCTGGACATCCACGCGCGAGAAGCGCTCGATGACATGCAGATCTTCGGTCGATCCACGAAACCGCGTCTTGTCGGTGAAATTCGTGGTATCCACCACCAGCGTGTCGCCTTCCCAATGGCCGACCGAATCGCCCATCCACTTGCGGATGGTCTTCGGAAGATGCTGCGCGTTCATTCGAACGATGCGGGCGTCGTGTACCATTTCCGAAAGAATCAGCACCGTGTCCCTGGTCTGCACAATCTGATGGAGATTGTTGTAGAAGTAGTCCGGCAGAATGGGCGGTCCGGAAGTGGAACCAAATCCGAGCAGACAGCGCTCGCCCAGCGGACGGCGCTCCGGGTCGTCGTACGAGCCGGCTGGCTCCAGGCCCGGATCGTTGCTTTCCTGCACGTCCGAAGTGGGCCGCGACAGGAGCGCGGCAACTCGCTGCTTCGCGGTCGGCGGTGTAAGCAGGGACGCGGCCATCCGGCGGATCGATGACCAGCGACGTCCGCTTTTGCCCGTCGACGATGGTGTAACTGGAACCCGGGTCCAGCCAGAAGGTGTTATAGCCGCCCACGTTCCCTGCCGGACCCACCGATCCGTCGCCGCCCTTGGGCGGAGCGGGCCGATCGCCTTTAATGGACACGTCGCCCTGCTTCTTCAGCGGCGGCGGCCTGGCTTCTCCAGCTTCGGCCGCCTCTTCGGGCGTCAGGGTCGGCTGGGCTCCAGCCGGCCGTTCAATCGGCGTCAGCGTGGCCAGGTCGTAGGTGCCTTGAAGATCGGGATGGCCGTCCGGCATGCGTGCTTGCTGCCCCAGCGCGACCGCCACCGCCGCGGTGAGCGCCAGCGCAAACGAATCGAGTCCGCATCACACCACCTCCTCGATATCACGTGACTTTCAATGGCTTCTTACGCCATTGCCCGTACAACAATTCTTCCACGAATTCCACGCACTTGAAATCCAGCAGCTGGGCGTTCTTTTCCTGACGCCGGTAAAGCGCCATGCTCATCTTCCAGGGACGGGTGAAGACGGTGGGATCTTCGATTGTTGCCTCATAGGAAATCACATCCGGACTGGTGCGCTTGTAGCGCTCCACTACGTGCAGCTCATCGCTATGGAAATTTCCGGCGCGGTCGAACCAGGTTTGGTCGTTCAGACCTTTCACGTCCACCACCAGCGTGTCGCCTTCCCAGCGGCCGAAGGATTGCCCCATCCAGGAGTCGAGCGGAGGCGGGCCGGGGTCCTTCAGATAAATGTTGCGCACCGCGCCCGCGTATTCATAAGCGATGAAGATCTGGCTTGCGCTTTCGACGATCTGAAACGGATACGGCAAGTAAGTGGCGCGCGGCACGCCCGGCAGATAACACTTGATTTCGGGATCGGACGTGAGCCAGTTTTCCTGGTTTTTCTTCTTCTGGGCGAGCGCTTCGGGACGATAGGGGAGCTGGCCGCCCTCCACCACGCCAAGGCCCGGAGGCACCGCGCCGACAGCGCCCAACGCGAGCACGGGAGCGGCGGGAACAGGACCATACGGTCCAGGCTGGAGCGCCAGGGCGGGCCGCGCAGTGTGGCCCTCGATGTCGTAGTTGGCTTCGTTGAGCGCCTGCCAGATTCCGTTGAGATCGGGACGCGTTTGGGCCGTCCCAAGGGATGCGGCAACAACGGTCAACAGAAGTACACGGGGCATCGCAAGGCATTGTATCGCAATATGGCGCACGCACTCCTGCGTGCCGCGTTCACACTCGTGTGAACGCCACCTCAGGGTGAACAAGTTCCTGCACATGTTCCAAAGCGTCAGCCAGGCTGGGGAATGTGGCGCACGCACTCGTGTGCAATGCCGCTTAGTTCTTTGTGCGCGAACATTTTAAAGAACTTATGTTCGATTGCAATAAGCAGCCCGCTGCGTCAATGTTACGCCAATCTCGAATGCAAGCGTCGGCACGATTGCCGACGCGGCACGCATGAGTGCGTGCGCCACAATGATTTCAATACACACAGTGTTGCGTGCCGCGTTCACACTCGTGTGAACGCCTCAGACCTTGGCTGAACAAGTTCCTGCACATGTTCCAAAGCCTCAGCCAGGCTGATCGAAAGCCGATCCGGTTGAGTCCGCTCGAAACGAGCCTTGGCTTCCTGCGTATCGCCGCTGAATCCCCAAACGCAAACCACCACCTTGATTTTTGGAAATCGTTCCTTGATCTGTTTGCACATGGCGCGCGCCGGGGCGAACGCGTAAGGCGGCAATGCAGAGATGCAGACAATGTCGCTGCGCCGTGCGCCAATCAATGTCATCCATTCATAAGGAGAAGGTCCGTCGATAGGGTAAGACAGAACCGGCAGACCCTTTTGCTCCAGAAGCTGCGCCAGCATGGAGGCAGTGACTTCATCGGCCCGATCATGGGCGGGAAGACAGAGCACTCTAGTGTCCTGATGTTGCTCGGAGTCGTCTTCCAGGGCTGAACTCTCCACCGGTTGATACTCGGAAAATTCGGCGATCATTTCGTTGACGCTGAGAAAGAGAAACTCCTCCCTCACTGCGTCGATCGCTCCTTTGTGCCGATCCTGTTCGGCCATGCTCAAAGCCGGGATGAGCACCGAGTCGTACAGCTCCACCAAGGGCCTGGTTTTCAGAAATTGACTGACAATGGTATGCGCTTCCAGTTGATCCATCGCAAGCAACCGCTGGTAAATCTGGGCTTCGGCCGCCAGAACAGGTTCGTCTCCGAGCAGGATATGAAGAAAAGCAAGTTGGGGAACATAGCGCCCCAGAACCACTGCGCATACCGTCAGAGGGGTAGATAGAATCAGTCCGGCGGGTCCCCACAGAACGGCCCAAAAAACGGCCGTCACAAGTAGCGCCAGCGAAGAGATTCCTACGTGCGCGCCGTAGAGCCAGGGTTCGAGAAAGTTGGCAATGATTACTTCCAAACCCGCCACCAACAAAAACACCAGCAGCGGTTTGAGCCAGCCATCAAAAACGGCCAACGAGAGCGCGATCGGCAACGTCGCCGCAATCATCGTTCCGACGTATGGAACGATCCGCAGGATGCCGGCGAGCGCGCCCCATAGAGCTGGATTCGGTACCCCAATGCAGTACAGACCAAACCCAAAGAGCGCTCCAAAGCCCGCATTCACCAGGAACTGTAGCAGGATATAGCGGCTTACGCGGCCCGCGGCATCATCGAGCGCTTGCGTCATCAGGTTCAACTGGCTGAGGCCGGCCAGGCGCAGAAGACGGTTTCTCAAGTCTTCTCGCTGGAGCAGCATGAAGACCGTAAAGATGACGACGATCCCGGCCTGTCCCGCAGGCGCCACAATGGGGAGGCCCAAGTCGCGCAGCTCGCCCCAACCGCTGCTTGGGGATTCGACCATTCGAACAGCCACCGGAGCGAGCGGTGCACCCCGCGCCTTACTCTGCTTGCGATTCTCGCCGCCCGGAGGCGCGACCGGCGTTGCGGTATCGCCGTTGGTGACTTCCTGCACGATCTCTTTTACGCTGGCCGACGCCTGGCCCAGCTGTCCCGTTGCCGGGATATGAAAGGCCTCTATCTTGGCATGAATGTTCTGGCGATACAGAGGCAGCTGATAGGCGACGTCGACCAATTGGTTCGCGATGATCCAAGCTACGCCGCCCGTGGCCGCGATCGAGACCAGGACCGTGCTTAGTACCGCTAATACGCGGCCAATGTGAAGCCGGCCCATGTGAATCCGTTGGAGAAGCGCCACCACCGGAGTCAACAGAAACGTCAGAGTGAGGGCAAATGCGAAGGGGATTAAAATGGCGCGCGCAAAGTAGAGCGCGGCAATCGCTGCGAACAAGACAACGGCCCCGGCCGCACTGCGGAGCTCAAGCCGAGCGGCGAGTGGGACTGCAGGCAGGTTGGGTCTCATGTTGCAGCCTGCAGTAAGAGCACGCCGGTCACCACTGCTTCGGGCCCCTGGTATTGGCTTTACCGTGAAGGCCCGTAACGAAATATGGTCACCTGGCCAGAAATGGTCACGGTCTGGACACCCTACAATCAGGTAAATTGTAACCAGCCCGTCATGCAGGCACTGACAGAGAATCGCTCCACCGCAGGCCAGCGTGGCCCGCTTGTCCTGTTCCGAGGGATGCGACCGTTCAATGGCGCCCGCGCCATCCGCGACGCCCTGGCCGGAATCGAGCTGGCGGCAATGAGCATGCCGCAGGCTCTCGGCTACAGCGGCATCGCCGGCATGCCCGCAGTCACCGGTTTCTACACGCTGCTGCTGCCGCTTCTCGCATTCGCGACTTTGGGCTCGTCGCGGTACCTGGTTGTGGCCGCAGACTCCGCCACCGCCGCCATTCTGGCAGGCGGAATCTCCGGGATGGCTCCCCTGGCCAGCGCAAAGTATGTGGCCCTGGCGGGCGCCGTAGCGCTCCTCACTGCGGCTTTGCTGCTGGTGGCGCGCTTGCTCAAGCTCGGTTTCATTGCCGACTTCCTCTCGCAAACCGTGCTGGTGGGTTTTCTCACCGGGGTAGGATTTCAGGTCGGAATCGCGGTGCTGGGCCAAATGCTGGGCTTGGAGATTCACTCGCGCCGTTCGGTTTTACAACTGGTTCAGGTGTTCCGCGGTCTGCCGCATGTGCATGCTCCATCTCTCGCCCTCTCCGCGGCAGTGGTGATAGGCGTCCTCACGCTCGGCCGGCTTGCGCCAAGAATCCCTGGGCCATTGCTAGCCGTCGGGGGTGCGATTGCCGCCAGCGCGATTTGGGACTTCGCGGCGCGTGGCATCGCCGTCATCGGGCCGGTGGCCGGCGGCCTGCCGCACCTGGGCCTGCCCGACGTGAGCTGGCACGAATTGGAGTCGCTGGTTCCCGTGGCCGGATCGTGCTTTGTGATGATCGTTGCGCAGAGCGCGGCCACTGCCCGCGTTTACGCCGCGCGCCACCAGCAACCCTTGGACGAGAACGCGGATCTGGCCGGCTTGTGCGCGGCCAACGCGGCAGCCGGACTCAGCGGCACGTTTGTGGTGAACGGAAGCCCGACTCAGACGGCCCTGGTCGAAAGCTCCGGCGGCGGGAGCCAGGTGGCGCACGTGGCGGCGGCGGCGGTGGTCGCGCTGGTGCTTTTGTTCTTCACTCACCCGCTCGAGTACCTGCCGCGCTGCGTGCTGGGCGCCATCGTTTTCATTGTCGCCATCCGGCTGGTAGACTTCCGCGGCCTGGCGAGCATCCGGCGCGAGAGCCCCGGCGAATTCGTGCTGGCTCTCGCCACCGCGATCGTGGTGGTGCTGGTCGGCGTGGAACAGGGAATCATATTCGCGATGGTGCTTTCCCTGCTCCGCATTGTCGGCCACACGTATCATCCGCATACCGCGGTGCTGGTGAGAGGCGAAGCGGGATTATGGCAGTTGACACCTGTTGTTCCCGGCGCTGTCACCGAGCCGGGGCTGGTAATCTATCGCTTCGGGGCACCGTTGTTTTACGCCAATGCCGGCCGGTTTGCAGATGAAATCCACCTCCTGGTGGGACCCCCGCCTTCGGCCTTACGCTGGCTGGTGGTGGACGCGGGGGCGATCACTCACGTGGACTATACCGCCGCGCGCGTGGTCCGCGAATTACAGCGCAACCTGGCAAAGCTCAATGTCGCTTTGGTGTTCGCACACGTGCAATCGGACCTGAAGCCTGATTTGGATCGTCATCACCTGACCGAATCCATCGGCGCGAATCGGCTTTTTGACACCCTGCGCGAGGCCATCACCGCTTACCACCATCCCCTTGAATCTCACCTTCCACAGCCGCATGATTAACACATGAAACGTAAGCTGAGGAGTTGGTCAACGGTGTTCTGTTTTCTCGCCATCGCGAGCCAGGCGTTCGCCCATCACGGATCTCGCGTGTCCTACGATTTGACGAAAACGATCACGTTGAAAGGGATCGTGAAGGAATTTGTCTACGTCAATCCCCACGTTTACATCACGTTTGAGGTGCGGGACGACCAGGGGCATGCCACCGAATGGGCGGCCGAGACCGATCCGCCGATCATGATGGCCAATCGGTTTGGATGGTCGAGAAAATATCTGAAGCCGGGTGACGAAGTGACCATCACCGTATGGCCGTCCAAGGTGGGAGCGCCGCGGGGATTCCTGGCCAAGCTAGTGACGGCTGACGGCAGAGTTACCGACCATTCCGAGCAGCCCCAACAGTAACCATGCGAAAACTTCTTGCAGTAGCTCTGCTGTTTGCATTTGCCGCGGCCTCGCAGTCTCAAAAACGCGAGGTTTCCGATTCGCAAAAGGATCAACCCTACGATCCGCACGATCTGTCCGGAATCTGGTGGGGACACGCCGTTCGAGGCACCGGATTTTCCCTCAGCGCCACCCCGCCGCCCATGACTCCATGGGCGCAGCAGCGGCACGATGCCGCAAAACCCGGGCTGGGCCCGAGAGGCAAACCGCTCGGCAACGATCCCATGATGATCTGCGATCCCATGGGCTTTCCCCGGATTCTCTTTTGGGATAATTACCCCTACGAGATCGTCCAGCTTCCGAACCGGGTGATCATGTTCTTCGATTGGTTTTACACTTATCGCACCATCTGGACCGACGGCCGGCCCCTGCCCGCGGATCCAGACCCCAAATGGTACGGATATTCCGTCGGGAAGTGGGACGGAAATACTTTCGTAGTGGAATCGAATGGGTTCGACGATCGATCCTGGCTGGACGCCGATGGTCATCCGCACAGCGAAGACATGCGCCTGGAAGAACGCTACCGCCGCACCGACCACAACACCATCCAGCTCAGCATGACGCTTACCGATCCCACGGCTTATACCAAACCCTGGGTGAGCGAGAAATTCACCTTCAAGCTGGCGGATGCGAAAACGGAAATGCGCGAAGATGTTTGCGTGCCGTCGGCGGAGGCGAAGTACAAAGAAACCATTCGGGAGCCGGCGGGCGGCGCGGCTGGGATCAAGAAGTGATTCGCAGCAACTTGACCAGGTTCCCGCCCAGGATGGCTTCCTTCTGGGCGTCCGGAATCTGGGCCTCGAGGATGGCGTCCACGGTGTCCGGCCAAACGAACGGCATGTCGGTTCCGTACACGATCTGGCTCGGCCCCATCTCCGCCACCAGGTGCCGTATGCCTTCCGGCGAAAAAATCATCGAGTCCGCGAAGATCTGGTCATGCAGGTATTCATGCGGCTTCCTCTTATTCACGCACTTGGCGTTGGGGCGGACGTCGCAAGCCACGTCGGTGCGTCCCAGATAGGACGGCAAATAGCCGCCCGCGTGGGCGCCGCAAATTTTCAAGCCGGGGAAGCGGTCGAGCGTACCGTCCAAAATCATGTGCGTGAGAAACAGCATGGTCTCCAGCGGATTTCCGATGACGTTCCCCAGATCGCCCGCACCCTGTAATGCGTCGGGCTTGGCGATGTTCTCCGCGTTGTTGGGATGCATGAACACTAGCACGCCTAACTCCTGCGCTTTGGCCCAGAACGGATCGTACTTCGGCATGGACAGCGGCTCGCCGTTCACGTGGCCGCCGATGGCCGCTCCCCGCATCCCCAATTGCTTGACGGCGTGCTCGAGCTGCTCGGCCGCCAAATCCGGGAACTGCAGTGCCGGCGAATTGAGCGCCACAAAACGGCCGGAGTGCGCGGCGCACCACTTCGTGAGCCCCTCGTCGTGGGCCTGCACGATCTTGGCGGCCAGATCGCGGTCCGCCTGATACCACCAAAAAGTGTTGACGTCGAGCACCTGCACATCGATGCCGCGCTGGTCCAGTTGCTGGATGCGATCCGGACCAAGCGGGCGGACGCCGCGCGCGAAGCGCGCCAGCGGCGTGTCCTTTAGCAAATCGGCGACCTCGGCGAAGTTGCAGTGCGCGTGCACGTCCACCACTTTGACGCGCTTGCCGCCCACTCGCACTTCCCGCCGCGTCCCTGGCGTTCCGGACTGCGGAGCCGCATCGAGAAGCGCCGCTCCTACTACACCTCCAACCAAACCCTTGAGGAATTCTCTGCGATGTCTCATTATTTGTCAGCGAAAAGCAATCTGGCCACAGATAAACTCAGATGAACACCGATAATGCCAACTCAAGTTCATTAAATTAGCGCGCGTTGTCGTGGTGCTCTGAGTTGACGTAGTGGCCGGCGTCGTTGTCGACGCACGGAGCCATTTCGGCCAGGATGTCGGGCTGTAGCGTCAAAGTGCGGGTAATGGTCCAGGGCTTCTCGAGAACCGTCGGATCGTCCGCCATCATAGAATACTGAATCGTATCTCCGACGCGCCGCAGCCGTTCCACCACGTGCAATTTGTTGCTGTGCAAGAAACCGTTGTCGGCCAGCCAAGTGTCGTCAGTCAATTTAGTGACGTCCACCACCAGGGTGTCGCCGTCCCATTGAGCCGTGGAATCGCCGTTATAGGTGGATTCTTCTTCCGGATCGGTACTGTGATGACCGCCGATTGGAATTACTCGCCAATGATTTCCCGTCAAGTCTGCATAAAGGAACACAAACTGTTTCCCAGTTTGCACGATCTCCTGCGGAGGGCCAATGCGCGGCACGCCCGGAGGCATGCAGTGCAAAGTATGATCCTCTTTGACCTGGTTGGCATCCAGGAACTTTACTTTCGCAGCGTATTGCGCCTTGTATTCGGGCATTGGATCGGGCTTGGCCTGCGGCGCAGGCGGACCTCCGGCTTTAGATTTCGGTATGGTCTGTCCGAAGTTGAGGGCAAAGGAATTGTCGCCTACCTTGGCTACCAGCCCATTGAAATAGTGATGCCACACGCCGGTTAGATCAGGGTGTCCATCTGCCGTATGGGGTGTTGGCTTGGATGCCGCATCCGGGTAGCGGGACGCTTCGATCGCGTAGCTGGTGGCTGGAGGACCGTAGTTAGGAGCTTGGCAGAAAGCGCTCACCAGCCCAAAGCTAACGGTTCCCATGGCATAAATGGCTAGTCGGAATTTCATAAGTTTGCTCTCCTTGTCCCCACTATTTCGAAGGTTCCGGCGCTTTCGCCGCTTCTGGCGCAGTGCCGCCTCCGAGGTTATAGAAATGTCCATCCGGATAACTGAGCTTGAGCAAGAACCCGAAGTCATCGGTTCCATCTTTTGCCGGATATGCGGTAATCGTAGCCTCAGAACCATTGAGCAGTTTATCTTTTGTCAGGCCGCTGCCTTTGAAGAACAGGGGGGGCAGCGATTGCAGCCTCCAGGTGGTGACCTTTCCACTGTCATCTTTTACATCGAAGTAGACGAAAATGTGCGGGTTTACCCAGTCAACTTTGGACACGACGCCCTTCAAAGTAACGATCTTGTCCGAGTTGAACTCGGCCGAAACCGCGTGATGCGCCACCAACGGCAATGCGGAAAACAGCGCTACAGCGGCGAGCGCCAGTTTCTTCTTGGTTCTCATGTTGATCTCCTTCGTGTTCACCGCGTGGCTGGGAGCGACACCCTGATCCCGTCCCCGCTCCATGCCATCTAGGTATATCGTTCAGCGCGAACGGTGTCAAGGCGGGGAGTGTCCCGCGGCGCGGGACACGTGGCTGGTGGCTGGTGGGGGGGTGGGTGTACTGGAAGTGGCGTTTTTTTCCCGCGGCGCGGGGAGAACGGGGCTGGTGAGGGCGGGAACGGGAGGCGCATCAGGGGTAATTTTGTGTTTGGTGACGATGAATTCTCGATTTTTGCGATTTGATATTGGGGATTGGCCGGCGGGTGGCGCTCAGGGCGTAGGAGCTTTAATGATATAGCGGGGATGGCCGGATGGACGCTGTTGTTCATCGGTAAGTGCTTGGGTGGGGAGGAGAAAGGTGGGAATGAGGAACGTTACTGTGGCGCAGCGCCGGTGCGCTGACGTAGCGCCTCCAATTCAGCCAAGGCCTTTTTCGCCGAGACACTGAACGCCAACCAGACCAGCAGCAGCAGAAAGCACGTAGCGATCATTGGCCAGACGCCAGTCAAGTACCGATAGTAGGGTGAGGATGGATCGAGGCGCATGGTAAGGCCACCGCCCCACCAAGTCGCCGCGATTCCCGGAATGAAGAGTAGGACGATGCGTCGCAGAGCCAGGTATCCGTTCCGCTTTCTTTGGAGCGAAACGAGGAACCCCTCGCAGGTTTCGTTCGAGGCTCGGTGGCCCGTACGATCGAGAAGGAGGCCAAAAAGAAACACAGTAATCACGATCAGCATCCAGCCCTGGCCCAGCCTCACACACGGCTGTTCGATTTTCCAAGTATTGTGGGCGTACCCGATCGCTGAGCTGGCCAGCACCAAAACTCCGATGCGCCGGAACCAGAGGTCCTCTTGCACGCGCCGGCGGGCAGAGTTTGCGCTGCCGGTACTCGCCCACCCGTTTCGAGGATCGAACCGGTAAAGTCGGCATCGCGGGCGATGGCGGCAGAGTTCGTGTCCGCGGGATCAGCGAACCAGAGCGTGTTTGTCGGTATTGAGTCGCAAAGCTGTGGACTGGCGTGCTTGGCAATCGCTCTCGGGCGGATCGGGCCACTGCTGCTAATGGTGATCCTTGGTTGCCAAGCGTGAGACCGTGTCCTCCGCGAGTCCGAAGGTGGTGCCGCACGGCACTCCGCTATTTCCCCGGAGTAGTCGGGCAGCGGAGCCGCCTTCAGGGGCTCATGACATTCGGCGATGATGCAGCAATTCCCCAATCAGCGCGCCAAATCCAATGAGGACCACTGCCGTTCCCGCGTGCCAGACCAGCAGATGCGGCGCCTGCGGGAACATGCACTGGAATTGAAGAGGCGTTAAGGCCAGGAAGACGGCCAAGCCGGTCAAAGCCGCTCCGAGCCCGGCGGATGCGAACAGAGCTCCTCGCCGCGCAAACAGCCAGAAGATGACGGTTGCCGGGATGGCGATCATCACTTCCAAAGCCCCGCAAGGCCATCCCTCCGAAACAAAAGCGTGGGATGTCTGCCACGGAAAGAACAGCGCGATCCCGCCGATCACCCCAATACCAGATAGCGCCAGAACAAGCGAAAGAGGGAAGCCCCGGCGGCTGCCAGGAACCATTCGCCAAGCGAGCGCAAGAGAGAACAGGATTCCTCCGCCCGCTAAAATCGACGCCATCCAGCCGATTTGAGCTCCGGTCATCAGATGAAAGCCGGCTTTGTCCATAACAGCGATCAACCCCGCGGCGCAGACGGCGAAAGCAGCGAGAAAGGCCAGGACCAGCCTACTCTGGGACGGAAGAGGCTTCACTGGGATAAGCGACGACGCTAGGAGCGCCCGGAGCTTCCTTTGGATTTCAGGGCGAAGCTCCGCGTTCGACTGTGAAGCTGCCCACGTCTCCAACCTACGTTCGAGGTCGGCATCACGCGGATTATCTTGCATTTTCTCGTTCCCTTCCCAAGGCACGGCGAAGCGTCTCATACGCACGGTGGGCTTTCTGCTTCACTGCTCCGATAGTCGACGAGGTCGCGTTCGCCACCTCCTCCAGGCTCATCCCTGAAACCTTTAACATCACGATGACTTCGCGCTGAGCCTCGGGCAGGCTCGCGATCAGGCCATCGAAATCGTCCTGCTCGCGCGGTGCTTCGGGCAGCATCTGATGCCGACCTTCAGAGACACTCGCAACCAGAACCTCTCGCGATTCCAGCCGCCTCTGCTTCCGGTAAGCGTCCAGGCGGGTGTGCCGAGCGATTGCATAGATCCAGGGCATTAGCGGCTCAGAGGCGCGATAGGTATGGCGTGAGCGGTGAATCTTGATCCAGCAGTCTTGCAGCAGATCCTCCGCGTCATTCCGGCCGACTCGCGAGCCACCGAAGTAGCGTAGAAGCGGAGGCGAAATGCGCCGCACCAGCTCCTCGAGAGCGTCCGGATCGCCACGCTGGGAACGGGTCATGAGGTCCCTCAACTCGCGACTGTCAATCGGTGTATCACCCACTAGTTCGAAAGTCCGGCGATTTTAGTTACGCTGCCTTCTCAATGATGGCGTAACTGGGGTCCAAACCGGAAACGAACTACTACGCGCGGCGCGCGCGCGTTACAGGTATCCGTGATGCGCGTAAATATCAACGGTTCGGGTTAGAAGGCTTCTTGTAAATCACCCGACGGCAGCAAATGAAAGTACCCGTGAATGCCAGGACGGCAGGCACCAAGCCTAGAATGGCCCAGACGGCTTTAATAAACCAGTCGAACCGTCCAAAATGCAGCTCCGAGAGCCAAAACAATCCCTGGTCGGTAAACCGGTCCGCGGGATCCAGGAGGAGCAGGGCGTCGAACCATCGTGGGAAAGAAAAATAGATCCCAGAGATTCCCCACAACAGAACAAAGAAGAAACACCAGAATCCGAGCGCGCTATGCAGGTCCCAATTGATGCGCGGAAATTGCGCACCCCAGCTTACCGTAAGACTGCGCCGCCAGTTTTTTACTCCTGGCCACCATATGATGGCTCCTGTCAGACAAAGCAGCGTCAAGGAGACCCCGCCGATGCCGTTCACAAAACGACCGGTCGATCCCAAGAGAAGGTTCGTATGGAGCTTTACGGCCCAACCGACGGAGGTCCACCGCGATAGCTCGTCTCGGTAGACAATGATGCTTCCGGTAACACTCATGAGAGCAAGGTATAGGCCGGCCACTGCCCCGATCCCAAAGTGAATCTGGAACAACACGTTGTGCAGCCACAAACTCTGGGGCTGTTTCAGCCATTGTTGCCATCCGCTCAGCTTATATTCCAAATCAGGTCTACCCCGAACGGTGAGCACTGCCTAGCCAGCGCCTCGCGTCGAGTAGACCTGCTCCTTTGCTCCGCGTGGCGACGATTTCCAGGTATTCGCTGTTCCCCAGGACGGTGCCGTTGTGAGCGCAGTTGTGTTCCCGTATGAGCGCCGCCATTTTTTGTGCGAGATCCGTTTGCGCATCTGGAGTGTTCGAATGCTCGAAAGCTTCGATAGCCGGACCGAAGTGGGACCGCATGAACGCCACCCAGTCCTCGGCCGACAGAGCGCGGAAGCGTACCGCACGGCGCTGGACGCGCAAGTCCTGGACGTAAGGACCGAGCCGCTCGGCGACCACCGCTTCGTCTCCCCACTCGACGGGGATATCTACGCCCGATCCGGGAGCGGAGTATCGTGCCAGGAGCAGGAACAGCTTCCCGAGCATCGAATCTGGCGGCCAGCTCGCCATGCCAATTTTTCCACCGAGTCGGCAGACGCGCGCCATTTCGGCTGCAGTCTTATGAGGATCTGGCGCGAAGATCGCGCCGAAGGTGCTGAGCACGACGTCGAACGACGCGTCCGCGAATGACAGCGCCATTGCGTTGCCTTCCTGAAAATCGATCTCGAACCCCTCGGCTTCCGCCTTCTTCCGCGCGTGTCCGAGAAGCGAGGGAACCAGATCTACTCCGGTCACGATCGCCCGGCGCCTGGCGGCAGAAATGGCGGTATTGCCAGATGCCGTTCCCACGTCGAGCACCCGATCGCCGGCATGCACGGGTATGGACTCGCAGAGCATTTCTCCGACAATTGCAAGCTCCACCCCCATTCGGGGGAAATCCCCCGCTGACCAGGTCTGCCGCGCGAGTTGGGTTTCCAAATTTGCCTGTTTCATGCTATTTGAATAGTTCGCTGCAGGTGCTCTTGAAGTTACGGCCAGATGTTTTGTGACGTGGGGTCCGTAACTTGCGATCGTCTAAGAGCGAAGTACATACAGACGGGGCTCGGCTGTACAATCACTACGCGTCACTGGCAGCAAGTAGATTAAGGAGAGGTAGCAATGCATCTAGGATACTGGCTTCAATTCTGGTGGATGTTCCCGGTCGCGCTCGCCATCTGTATCACGGTTTGAACGATCGGAGTATCGGGGGCCGTGATTTTTGTCCCCTTCTTCACCCTTGCGTTTCCCCTCCTCGGCCACCGTCTTGAACCGGTGCAGGCCGTAGAGGTCGGGCTGCTGACCGAGATCTTCGGCTTCATGAGCTCTACGTCCGCCTTTTGGCGGGCGGGCCTGATCGACTTCAATATCTCCGGATTCGCGCTCATGTTTGCGGTCCCGACGGCCGTGCTTGGCGGTTACTCGGCCCACCTGTTGCCGGGGTACTGGCTGCTGGTGATCGTGGGGGTTGGCCTGGTCCTTTTTGCCTTTCTGCTGATTCGTGAGGCGGGCGAAACTGGCCCGGCGCACACGGCTGAGGATGGCAAACCGCAGCCGAAGGAGCACACCGACAGCCGGGGCCGAATCTACCGCTATCATCGGCAGAATGACTCTTGGCGCGCGGGCACTGCGGCCGTAGGTGGTGTGTTCCAGGGGCTAGTTGGATTCTCGGCCGGCGAAATGAGCACGGTAGAACAGGTGTTGCGCGGCATTCCCGTCCGTCTGGCTGCGGGAAACGCCCACATGATCATTGCCGCCGCCTCGATTTCGGCCGCGATCACGCACCTTACCGTGGACGCCACAACGGGAGCCGAGATTCCCTGGAACTTACTTGCCGCGACTGTACCTGCCGTTCTGATTGGCGGCCAGATTGCATCTTTCGTTGCCGGCCGAATGCCGCAAGCTACGCTCAAACTGGTCCTCTCGATTTTTCTCGGTCTGGTTGGCGTGATCAGTTTCTATCGCGCTTCTCTCGCTCGCCAATTGCATTGGCCGCCTTGGATTGTTTTGATCGTTCTCCTCGTGGTTGTAGCGGCGATGCTCTGGTTAATACTTAGGCCGCGCGCGAAGGTATGTACCCATGCGGGAGGCGGATGCTGCTCCAAAGGTTCGGAGTAGGAGATTCTTGTGAGCTTCCGAAGGATACTGATTGCTGTCGATTCCACGCCTCTCGCAGTCCATGCCGCCGAGCTCGGCATTGAGCTTGCCTCTTCGCTGAAGGCCGAAATCGCGTTTGTGCATGCGATCGAACCCGGTTTGTCGCACGCTCCGGGCATCACACCCAACGAATTGATTGCGGAGGCAGAACGTGAGGGCAGGCGATTGATTGCCGGGTTCTACCAGCTTTTGCCGCAAAGGAGCTCATCACTGGAGTTCATCCACGTCGGCAAGCCGGCTTCAGAAATCGTCAGGACTGCGAAGGAATGGCCAGCGGACATCATTGTGATCGGCAGCCACGGTCGCGACGGAATCCAGCGCGCGCTGTTAGGTAGCGTCGCCGAGGCTGTCATGCGGCACGCGCCTTGCCCTGTGCTGGTCATAAGGGCGAAGGAATAACATGATACGATCCCACAATCATGTCTGCCGTGGCTCATGGGACGTCTCAGCCACTGGAAGACGGCTGCTGCTAGTCGCCGAGCGTGGCCAGCGGTTCTAGTACGGGCGCCTCAACATCCTTGAACACTGCTGTGCTGTCGGATGTCTCCGCCATCACCGGGAACTGGAACCCGCACTTGGGACAGCGCTCCGCCAGAGCTTGCTGCTCGTGATGGAGATCGTAAGCCTTGTCCGTGATCAGGGCGCAGCAGGGCACACCCGGATGAGGCGCGTGTTCTTCAGCTCGAAGTTGGTGATGATGTCTTCCATAATGGCGCCGATGCGAACCGCCCACTCCTTGGCCGCCTTGTGATAAGTGTTCATGTGCCAGTCTTTGAGGGCCTCAAAGCTGGTCCAGAGGCTGATTTCGTTGTACCAGGAGGGATCCTTGGGGTGGACCCACCAGGTGAGGTGCAGGAACCCCGGTAGCGTCTTTAACTGATTGCGTGTTTCTCCGAAGAGCAACTTAAATTTCTCGTAGCCGTCCGGGCTTGAGAACCGGACTCGCTGCATGCTTTGGTAAATGGCCATTCGATCTCCTTCGCATCTGGATTCAAAAAATTTCCACCTGGCGTTCACACGAGTGTGAACGCGGCACGCATGAGTGCGTGCGCCACACGGGTTTGCCATGAACTAACCAAGAATAATACCTTGGGTGGACTCTTCATTAGTGGGCTCCTCCTTAGGCATGTTAAAAGTCCATGCGGAGCGCTAGCTGGCCGGTTCGGTTGCCGCCCTGTCCCGCGGTCTGCGCCGATTGCAAAACGCCGAAGGTGGAAGGGCTGCTGATCTCGGCGGCCGGAGGCGCGAAATTGGTGTGGTTCAGCACGTTGGTGAACGTGGATTCGAAGCGGAATCGCGTGCCGGGGGCCAGTTCGCCCCTCTTCTTAGCTCGAGCAGCAATTGCAAAATACGGAACCATCTGACCGGCATGCAACTGAGCGAGAAGCTGCGCCAACTCCGGTTCCCGCTCTCCTGCGTCGATAATCGACGGAAGAACGGCCGCCCAGCGCACGGATTTTAACTGTTGAGCCAAACCTGTCGCGAGCGGAGTAACATCGCCACCAGAGGGCCGCGAAACTTCGTCGATGCTGATACCTCCACTGCCTTCTTAGCTAAGCAATCTGTAGGTAACGGTTTCGCTTGCAACTTTTCACCTCGAAGAGTACTCCAAGAGGGCGTAAGCACAGATACCGTATCGTATCGTAGAAAGCCTGCTGGGCCGTATCACGTAGCGACCGACACGGTACCGTATCGCTGCAAGAACAACAAGGAGAAACGAGTATGTATTTGTATTTAGTTATGGGCATTACTGGAAAAGTTGGCGGCGCCACCGCGCGGCATCTCCTGAAGCAAGGCAAACAGGTGCGAGCACTTGTGCGCAATCGCGAGAAGGCAGCGAAGTGGGCAGACGAAGGCGTGGAGTTGGTGGATGGAGACTGGAACGATGCGACAGCCATAGCGGCGGCGCTTAAAGGTGTTGAGGGCGCGTTTGTTATGTTGCCGGCTGTATGGGCGCCCTCGCCTGATTACAGAGAAGCCAAAGGCATGATTGCGAACTATGTCGAGGCGCTGACCAAGGTAGTGCCCCCGCGGGTGGTAGCGCTCTCGTCGATGGGCGCGAATAGAACAAGCGGGCTGGGCATGATCACGGCCGTATCACTTTTGGAGCAAGGTTTTCGCAGCCTGCGATCTCCGGTCGCATTTGTGCGCGCAGGCGGCTTTTTCGAAAACTTTGTTTTCGGCTTACAGGCCGCCCAAGGCGGAACACTACCGGTCTTCTACAATCCTACAAACCGGAAATCGACAATGGTCGCGACAAACGACATCGGCGCAGAGGTGGCAAAGCTTCTGACCGGGCCGGCGTGGTCAGGGCATCGTGTCATCGAGCTCGGTTCGATGGTAAGCGCGGATGAAGTGGCCGGACAATTGGGTGAAGTCCTGAAACTCCACGTACAAGCCTTTGCAGTCCCGCGTGCAGGGTGGGCGGAGGCGTTCGAGCAGTTCGGCATCCCGAAGGGCCACACTGGACCTGCCGAAGAAATGTATGAGAGCATCAACGCGGGATGGATGGACCTCGGAATCACGGGTACGGAGCACGTAGCGGGTACGACGTCCGCACGCGATGTGTTTGCGGCTGCACAGAACGCCGTCAAGGCGAAGCTCGTCAACGCGTAGGTCTGGGGGCAAGCTGAATCAGCCCGGTCGGGAACTGCGGCGCTAACGTCAAGAAAGATCGAGGTCAAATAATATGAAAGCTGAACACACAATAGATAAGCCCGTGCGGGCAGGCCGAGCAACTCAAATAGCCGCGATGGTAATAACCGGACTTGTCGCCTTGATCTGGGTGTACTTCGGAAGGTTATATCTAATTCACGATCCCGACGAATGGAGGATCGTCAATCAGCAGCTCGGATACCCGCTCTATATCATCCCTCTGCTTGGCGTGACTCACATCCTTGGTGGCGTGGGCCTTCTGATTCCCAATGTGCCTCGATTGACTGAGTGGGTTTATGCTGGTCTCGTGATCGATCTTTTACTCGCGTTCTATTCACACCTGAATCGCGGGGGGCAGTACTTGGGATCCGATTCTCGTCATGGCGTTCGTCTTCGCTTCGTATGTATTAAGACGCTGCATGCGCGCAAACAGGTGGTCGATATGAAGAACACGCTCGGCGGGCAGTTTTCACGGTCCGCCGGTTTGTCCTGGATTTGAGCGCAGTGAGGTCATGTCCGTGGGATTTGGCCTTTAGTCGGATTGCCTTCCGCCCGCGCTTCAATATCGAAGAGATCGTTGGGAAACCATTTCGGCAAACCGGCAGCCTTGGAACGGACTTGCTGCCGCAGAATGCGAGTTTGTTGGCCAAACTGGTGTAAGTCGGCACTGAGAACCGGGCGAGGAAGCGCCCTCCGGGGAGAAACGAATCCCCATCATCCAGCGGGAAGTTAGCGCTCTGGCCCGCGTCCGGTTTGCTCGGGATTGATTGATGCGACCTCAAAAGGCATCGGGATCCCCTGCTGACGTTTGCCAATCAGCGACGGCTGGCGAGTTCGTTAGCGGAACAGCGTCTGCCGCAGCAATCTGCGGAAAGGCCGCAGGCGTTGAGATGAGCACGACGAATGAAGGCCGGATTTGTGGCACATTGTGCGGCGCGCCTGGCGGCGAAAATTGCCGAGCAGACCATGCAGGCAACCGCTGCCGCTGCCATCCCGGGTGAGGTGCGAGGCACACCTATACCCGCGACGATCTTGCCGGTCCGCTGGATTTTATAATTGGCTGACATTGTCAGCGGGGCCTTCAGGCGGGCTCCTGAACCGTTTCGTGATATCACGATCCAGAACCTACCTGAACCGGATCGAAGAGAAGCAGGTTCAACAAATCCACTTGGGAGTAAAGCGGCCTACGCGCGGATGTGGCTGCGACTCTAAATCGAGGCTAGTCGCCTTCGGTCCCATGCCGGCCTCCCGAAACTGGAGTTCGAGGGATCTGGGTCCCAGAACTCATGGGACGCCTCAGCCGATGGATAACGGCCGCCTCTTGAACTGGCAGACAGCTTTGAAGAATTGACTTTGCTAGTCGCCGAGCGTCGCCAGTGGTTCTAATACCGGCGCCTCAACATCCTTGAAGACTGCCGTGCTATCGGTTGTCTCCGCCATCACCGGGAACTGGAATCCGCACTTGGGACAGCGCTCCGCCAGGGCTTGCTGCTCGTGATGGAGATCGTAAGCCTTGTCGGTGATCAGGGCGCAGCAGGGGCACACCCGGATGAGGCGCGTGTTCTTCAGCTCGAAATTGGTGATGATGTCTTCCATAATGGCGCCGCTGCGAACCGCCCACTCCTTGGCCGCCTTGTGGTAAGTGTTCATGTGCCAGTCTTTGAGGGCCTCAAAGCTGGTCCACATGCTGACCTCGTTGTACCAGGAGGGGTCCTTGGGGTGGACCCACCAGGTGAGGTGCAGGAACCCCGGCAGCGTCTTTAACTGATTGCGTGTTTCTCCGAAGAGCAACTTGAATTTCTCGTAGCCGTCCGGGCTTGAGAACCGGACTCGCTGCATGCTTTGATAAATGGCCATTCGATCTCCTTCTGTTCTAGATTCAAAAATTTGTACCGGGCGTTCACACGAGTGTGAACGCGGCACGCATGAGTGCGTGCGCTACAGTCTGCCATGTTAAAAATCCATGCGGAGCGCCAGCTGGCCGGTTCGGTTGCCGCCCTGCCCGGCGGTCTGCGCCGATTGCAAGACGCCGAAGGTTGAAGGGCTGCTGATGTCGGCGGCCGGAGGCGCGAAGTTGGTGTGATTCAACACGTTGGTGAACGTGGATTCGAAGCGGAATCGCAGGCGCTCCCGCACCAGGAATGTTTTCGACAGCCCCGCCGATACGGCGATAGTTCCGGGACCTTGCAAAATACCGACGCCCGCGTTCCCGATTCGTCCGGCGCCGGCCGGCGTGGGCGCAAACGCGTTGATGTTCCACAGCAGATCGCCGCCGACCCCGGAATAGGGATTGCCAACTGCGTCGGGCCGGGCGGTGATGCCGCCGCGTCCGATGATGCCGGTGTTGGACTGATCCTCGGTGGGGCTGATGGTGGGCGTGAGGAAAGGTCCGGTCTGAATCAGAGTGACGGTGTTGATATTCCAACCACCCAATGCGCCGTTGACGAACCAATTCTTGCTGGACCACTCGCGACCAGTACCATAAGGCAATTCGTAGGTGCCTGTCAACAAGAAACGCTGCCTGGGCATGCCCGCCACGTTCCCGCGCGCCGCCCGGAGATTGAATTGATCGTAGGAAGGCGTGAACAACAGGTTCTCCGAACTAAAGCCGTTCGGGGCGTCGCCTTGAGCGTCACTAATGTTGTGGGCCCAGGTATAGTTGGCCTGATAGTACAGCCCACGATGCAGCCTTTGGGTAGCTTCGAAGGTGAGCCCCTGGTAGTTGGAAAAGCCCGCGTTCGCACTGTAATTGATCTCATCCCAGTTCTGATAGGGAGCGCGTGGATCGACATAGGGGCTGGGCACATAAGGCTGCTTGCTGGGAGGGATGGCGTTGTAGTCCTCCTTCACGTTCATCCGGTAGGAGTTCATTCCGGAATAGGTAATTCGTGCCGCTAGTGAGGACGTCAACTCGCGTTCCAGGGTCACATTCCATTGCGCGGTTTGAGGATCTTTGAAATTCGGGCTCATCCCGTCGTAGAATCCGGTTCCTCCGTACTGTGCCGTTGTCGAGGCGGGGGAAGTTTGGGGAAATGTGAACAGCGGCACGCCGCCATTGTTGTTGGAGTAGGTGTAGGGCGCTCCGAGCGGGATGCCGATGAAATCGTAAGCCAATTGGCCCAAAGGGGTCTGAGTGAAAATGCCAAACCCGGCGCGAAAAACTGTCTTATTGTCTCGAAAAGGGCGGAAAGCGATGCCGATCCGTGGATCGTAATCGCCCCAATAGGTGTTCCGCAGACTCTGAGAGAGATGATCCTGGCTGGCGGTTACCACGTTGGAACAGGGGAGCGACATGTTTCTGGTGGGGAGACTACAGGCATTGAAAGAAACCAGAAAGGCATTGTAGTTGGCTTGCAGCAACGGGCTGGAGGGCACGGTTTTGTTCAGAAGAATATCCGGAACTACAACGTCGCCGGTTTTCGGATCGAAGTTGGCGATATCGCCTTGGTTTTCGGTGAATTCAGGAAGCAGCTCCCAGCGCAGGCCGAAATTCACGGTGAGCCGGTCGTTCACCTGCCATTGATCCTGCGCGTAGATGCCCCACTGAACGCTCGGTTCGTTGGTGTTGGGACTGCTTGCGACAATAAAATCGGTGTTGGGCGCGCCCAACAGAAAATCGCCGAATGAGCTGCCCGTGAAGACGCCCTGGTTGAAGGTGAACGCTCCAAAATCGTCCGATTGACCCCAGCGGACCACGGTCTCATAAAACACTCTGCGAACATCGATACCGACACGGACGGTGTGCTTTCCCATGGTGCGGCTGAGATTGTCGGTGAACTGCATGGTTTTTGACTGGCCCGGTCCATCCTTGTCGCGGCCGATGGAGGTGAACCCGGTGCCGTCGGAAAAATTGAAGGTCGGAAACGCTCCGGTGTTCGGGTGATTGGCGAAACTGATACCGGTGAGACCGAGTGAGTTGTCGGCGGCGGCGCCCTGGATCGGAAATGTCGTATTGATGAGACTATTGGTGAATCCGAAGCGAAACTCGTTCACCATTTTCGGGCTGATGGTGTAGTTATAGGAAAAGATCAGACTGCGATCATGCTCGACGTTGAGGTCGTTCGGCAAAAGAGGATTCACCGGCCCGGCCTTGTCCCGCGTCCGACAGCAGGTTTTTCCAACTGAAACGGGCGTAGACCTGTTGGTTGGATGTAATGTAGTGATCCAACCTGGTATCAAATCCGTTGGTGTTGGAGGGGATGGGCTGCAGCGTCTCATAGTTATAGCTGCTGCCCGATCCGGTGACATTGGGCAGAGGGTAATATCCATTGAGCAATTTGAGCGCTACCGGATTCAGCATGGATGCCGGAATGGTATTGTTCGGAAAGGGCGAGCCATTAAATGGATTGATCAAAACATTCGTTGGCTGACCGGTGGAGGGGCTAGTGATGGGAAGCCCATTTAAATCGCCATTGCGTTCCGCCAGCGTCGGCACAAGATCCTGCTCCGGCGATGCCGTTCTGCGGCGATTCCCTTCGTAGTCGACGAAGAAGAAGGTTTTATCTTTGCCGTTATACAAATGAGGAATGGTCACTGGGCCGCCCAGGCTGCCTCCAAATGTATTAAATCGCTTGGGCGCCTTGCTGGTGAAGTTCAGAATGGTGGCGTCCAACACGTCGTTTTGCAGATATTCGAACAGGCTGCCGTGAAACAGGTTGGTTCCGCTCTTGGTGATAAATGTTATGTCGGCCACCTGGGAAAATTCGGCGCTATTGTTGAATGCCGTGACCTTGAGTTCGGAAAGGCCTTCCGACGATGGATAGGCATTCTGCAGAGAGCCGTTCGCGGTGACATTGGCGGTAGAAATTCCATCCACGGAATAGCCGGTCATCGAATATGTGGCGCCCCCGACTTGTATATTGCCCAGACTATCCGTAATGACACTCGGAGACAGGGCTAAGGAAGCAAGCGGGCTGGTGGTTTGCGCTCTGAAGTTGAGCGGCATTTCTACCAGTTGAGCGGTCCCTCGGGTGTCGCCGACCGTAGCATTCTCGGTATTGATCTGCTCCGCCGCGGCCTCCACTTTGATGTTTTGCTGCACCTGGGCCAGCGATAAAGCGAGATCCACGCGGGCGCTCTGGCGAGCGACTAATTCCACGGACGTGGTGGGAGACGTGGCAAACCCTTCCTTGGCGGCCACGAGCGTATAGTTGCCGGGCTTCAGGTTTTCAAACAAAAAACTGGCATTGTCATCGGATACGGCTGTGCGCGTGGTGTTGTCGTCCAGATTGTGGAGCGTGACTAAAGATTGCGGGAGGGCGAGGCCGGCCGGATCGCGAGTAGTTCCCCGAATGTCGGCGAACGTGGATTGCGCGTAGCCGATCAGTGGCAAAAGCACACTGGCAATAGCAGGTACGCGAAAAAACGCGCAGCGCGCGGAAAGGACTCGGGTCTGTCCATTGGCCATAATCGTTCTCCTCGATCGAATGGACGTGACGTACGGGATTCGCAGACTTTGCGAGTCGGTTAGGAGGGCCGGGGAGCCGTTCGGGAGCTAACGTAGCTGTGCGGCCTCAAAATCGCCCGTCGAAGCTATGACGAGCGAAATCGGGAACCGGCTTAAGCCGGTAACAAGGATTTTCGCAAGTAGTTCATCCTAAGGCTGAAGGGTGGTCGGACTCAATGACCACTCTCGGCCCGCGCGCCATAACCACTTTTCACTCTTGGGCGCGCCTCATAGCCACTTTCATTGACGGATGGCCTTTCGCAGACGCCGCACTTGATGAGGCATTTCATCCGCCTTGGTGCCCCCAAAGCCGAGAATGAAACCCTGGCGGACGTTGGCGCCTGCGTAGGCGGCGGAAAGGGGCCACAGCCAAAGACCTTCTTTTCCGGCGCGGGCCGAAATCTTCTGGTCGGACAACCCGGGCGGAAGCGTGACTACCAGATGCATCCCAGCTTCGGCGCCCAGAATCTCTATCTCGGAGCTGACGGAAACTCTTTCCGCAGCGCGTGGGTGAGAGCATTGCGGCGCTCGGCGTACAACTGCCTCGTCTTCCTGACGTGGCGGGTAAAATGACCTCCGCTGATGAAATCGGCGAGAGCGGCCTGATACAGGTGCGACGGGCCGAGATCATTGGACTGCCGAACCGCGAGAAAGCGGCTTACCAGAGCGGGAGGAATCACCATATATCCGAGACGAAGCGACGGAAAGAGCGTTTTGCTGAAGGTTCCGATGTAAATGACGCGAGAGCCGGGATCGAGTCCCTGCATGGACGCCACGGGCATGCTTTCATAGCGGTACTCGCTGTCATAGTCGTCCTCGACGATCCAGGCACCGGAACGATGCGCCCATTCGAGCAGTTGCAGGCGGCGCGCGACGCTCATGGTGGCGCCCAGCGGATATTGATGCGAGGGTGTGACGTAGGCTACGCGCGCGTTCTGCGCAAAGCTTGACGCCGGCCGCGACATCCAATCCCTCGCCATCCACCGGAACGGGAACCAGCCGGCAACCGGAGAGCGTGAGAACGTGGCGCAGAAATACGTAGCCAGGCTCTTCGATCCAGACCGGGCTATCGGGGTCCAACAGAACGCGGGCCGACAGATCCAGCGCGTGTTGCGAACCATTGACCACCATGATCTGAGAAGCCTCGCATTGAACGGCTCGGGCGGTCCGAAGATAACCCGCGATAACCTCACGAAAATCCTCCGATCCCATCGGGTCGGAATAATTCATGGAGCTGGCGCGCACTCTTCGCGCATGGTACGTTACCAGGTCCGACCAGACGCGAAACGGAAAATGATCGTACGCGATCTGCCCGACGCTGAAGGCGCCCGAACCCAGGAACCACGGGGTTCCTTCCAAAGGCAGAAGCCGGGAGACGCGGGAGATGGCGTCGGACGGTGGTTCGCTCACGACACTGGCCACCGCGGGACGGGCGCTGAGGAACTGATCCGAAAGTGAACTGGTTACAAACGTGCCCGCGCCTGAGCGGCTTTCGATGTACCCTTCGGCGAGGAGTTGAGCGTAGGCATCGAGCACGGGAATGCGCGAAATTCCCAGCTCGTCGGCCATGGCCCGCGTGGAAGGAATTTGTTGACCCGCTTGCAATCTGCGTTCGAGGATCATGGCGCGAAGGGCGTCGTAGATCTGGCGATGCAGCGGCTTTTCACCTTTGCGATTTACGGCGATCAATGGCACCGCGGCGCCATGCGGCTTTTTTCTCATCGGAGCATTTCAATCATAGTGGCCCTTTCGACTTGGCTTCAACTGGCTCCCGGAAACGTTCACAGGAGTGTGAACGCAGCACGCAGGAGTGCGTACGCCACGATGTATACTGCTACTCACAATGAGATTGATGGCCGCACTGCTCATCGGATCAATGGCCTGTTATGCGCAGGCGAACGAGGTTCTCTATGAGGGCGCCCGGCTTATCGTGGGTGACGGGAGCGCGCCCATTGAGAACGGAGCCTTCCTGGTGCGGGGAGGGCACATTACTGCTATTGGACCCAAGGGTTCCATCAAAGCGCCCGCGGGAGCCAGTCAGGTTGATCTGAGCGGGAAAACGGTCATGCCCGCCCTGAACAACATCCACATCCATATCGGATACGAGGGATATGTGAGTTGGAGTGTGAAGAACCATTCGCCCGAGAATGTGCTGGACCACCTGGAGCGGGAGGCTTTTTATGGTGTCGGCACAGCCATGGCGATGGGCGACCAACCGGTGGAGTTCGCGATCAAATTCCAGCAGAACCAGATTGCCGGGAAATATCCGCCTGCGGCCCGGTTCTTTTTTGCGGCAGGCCTGGCGCCGCCAGGAGGTGGTCCGGATTCGCTCTTGATCCAGGGCACAACTCCATTGCACGCGGTGTACGAGATTTCCACGCCGGAGGAGGCTATCGCGGCGGTGCGGAAAATTGCCGCCTTGCGAATCAAGGAGGTTAAGTTCTGGGTAGACAATCGCGACAACGCGCGCGGAAGCATGAAAAAGATGCCTCCGGAAGTTTACACGCCGCTGATCGAGGAGGCGCATAAACACGGCATGGTGGTGCACGCGCATGCGACCAATCTGGGGGACCAAAAGGGCGTGGTGAAGGCCGGCGTCGACGTCCTGGTTCACACATTGGTAGCCGAAAAGGTGGACGATGAGTTCGTCGAGATCCTCAAGGCGAAGCGGCCGTATTGGGCGCCGGTGATGGGCCTGGGCGATCGCTCCGAGCTTTGCGATGGTGATGATCCGTTTATCGAACAGGCGCTGCCGGACGGTGTGGTCGCCGATATCAAGGCGGGAAAGACGTGGCTTCCCTCGATCCCGTGCGCGGCGCCGGCCACTCCGCAGTTTGCCCAACGCGAAGAGAACCTTCGGTACAATTTTCCAAAGTACATCGCAGCGGGGGCACGCATCGTGCTCGGCACCGACGCCGGGGTTTCCGCCAAGTACTCGTACGGCTTCGCGGAGCACCACGAGATCGGTATGTACGTAAGGCTGGGGCTGACGCCAGGGGAAGCAATCATTGCTTCCACATCCAGACCGACGGAGGTGCTGGGGATCAAGGACACAGGCTTACTCGCCAAGGGCAGGCGCGCCGATTTTATTGTGCTGAACGCGAATCCATTGGAGAATATCCGCAATACGCGGGAAATTGACAGTGTTTACCTGTATGGAGCGAGGCTGGATCGAGAAGCGCTACGGGCAAAGTTTAAGCAGGCCGTGGTGGATCGAGATGCGACACGAGCGAAGCTTAAGAAAGACTATGTACCGCACCCGCCTTCGCCGGCCGCACAATCGCGTGTCGGGGCAAAGTAGACATGTTGCAGCGCGCGTAGCCCAATCGTATCGTTCGATCACGCCTCGGCAGTGCAGTAGGTATATGCGGTGGACGAGCCCCCTGAACGCCAGGCATCACGGGTCCGAAGCTTTTGCGGCCAATTTAGTTCCGTCGACAGCTCCCAAAGGACAATGCTGAGACTGAGCTCGTACTAGAACGACTAGTACCTCCCCGCAGTCATTATTTGTTTACGATATTGACACTCGTCCGACTTGCTAGACGAGAATCTTTAGTCCCCATTGCACAGAGTCCTTAAATAGATCTAAGGGCTGATAATTTCCGATTAATCTGAAAGCCTCCAGCTGAACATTAATGACCACGATCCAAGCGATGCTAGTAATGGACACGGCCCCAACCAGCAGCCTCTTGCGATGCAAAGCGGAAAGAAGGAGCAATACCGATGGGACGATGACAAGGCTTACGCAGCAAGTCGGCTCTGAAAATGGAAAGTTTCTCGCCAACCGTAAACAAGTTAGTAAGGAATCGCCGACGACAGGCTGGCCGTTGGAAAGTGGCGGGCGACTGAAGATGCCGTCCCATAGGTACCGCTTTCAGTCCCAACCCAAGTTATAACGGCCAAGCGAGAGCGCGGCATTGAGGTATCCGTCCCAGCGTAGGATCGCGTGTTTGGCGTAAAGGGCTCCCAAGGCACACGGAGCCCAGATCAAGAGCAGTAAAGAAAAGGTCGGCCAATCAAAGAAATGCGAGCAGCGACTGATAAGCGTGCTCCAAGAGGCTCTGTTAGGGCCTTGCTCTTTGGTTGTGAATGATGGACCGCGGTTGTGGTGCGCGGGCTGCTTGCGGCTCAACTAATCTTCGGCCTGGTCCATTTAAACTTCGCGCAACGGAGCCTGTAAGTATGCGATCTGTTAGCTATATCGTGGGCATGGCGGTCTTTCGAATAAGTGTCCTGGTGGCCGCCGTCCTTATCGCGGCCTTATTGCAGCCCATCAGAAAGGCGCTTTTCGGCCTTTCCTATCGGCGCGGACAAACCGTGGGACTGGTGGCTGGCCTGTTATCGCTCGGAGCCGTTGGTTTGTCTTGGCTGCCGTGGATGCCTCGCACAGTTTTTCATCGGAGCGTGCAGCTAGATACGGTTGAAGCACTAAACTGAATCACCATTTATTTCGGGTTCGGGTCCACTTTCACGGACTACACAAGTTGAACTGAAGCAGCGGTATCGTCAAATATCGGAAGCGCCAGAGCGAAAGGCCGCGCCAGCGAATTGGGGGGCGGCGCCTGATTACGACGTCTTGATTTTCGTTCTCGAAACGACGCCGGCAAGGTGTGTGGCTTTTGATGGCTCGATCGACGACCTGCCCAATATGCGCGAATTACGCAAACAGGCCTGGGTAGGGGCGCGTCACTATACGACATTCCCCATTACCACGCGCGCGCTTTTTTCACTGCTGACATCACAATATCCACCGAACAAATGGTCGAAAGACAATCTATATATTCAAGATCATGTTTCGAGCAGTCTCATACGGACACTGGGGGCTGCCGGCTACGAGACTGCTGTCTATGGCTCTAGTGATGCTCTATTCCAGGGTACCCGACAGACCCTGGAGAACCTCGGCTTTAGGCACATTCAAAGCACCTCGCTCGACATGGATCCGCAGCTCCTGGATTTTTCAGGAAGACGGGACAGCCAGTCGTTCGTCATTCACGAACAGCAAGTCGATCTGCTAGCTCTCAAGCAACTAAAGGCGGATGCAGAACGTTGGATGCAGAGCGATCAGCGCTACGCAGCTGTATTTCTCCCGCAAATCAGTCACGGACCTTGGGGAGATATCCGTTCCAATGGACGCGAAACGAACCTGCTCACTCGATGCCGTAATCTAATACAAGTTGAGGATCAATGGTTGGGAGAGATTCTGGATCTTCTGAAGCAGCATGGAAGATTGTCGCGAACCTTGATCGTCATCACGGGAGATCATGGGGTTCGCACTCCCGTGGAGGACCCGGCCTTCCCCAGAGGATTCAATGACGATTACAGTTTTCATGTCCCCTTTCTGCTTTACGCTCCAGGAGTACTGCATTCGACCAACATTTTGCGCTGGGTTACTTCACATATCGACGTCACTCCCTCGATACTAGCAGCCCGTATCTAAACCGGCGTTTTCCAGTCGGTGGAAACATCTGACAGCAGACTTTGATTGGCGAGAAACTCGAACCACGGCGTGGGAATTCGCGGACCATGACGTGAAGAGGCCTTCAACGGCTCTTATGACAGCCAAAATCGCAAAAATAGCCTCGATAGCTCCGTCATGAGCAGCTCTGGGCTTGCCCCAGCCATATCTCGATCGCATCAAGAGGGCGAGATTGCATGCGGCGGCCTGAATCAGGAATTTCTTGTGCACGTTTTCCAGGCCTCGCACATAGAGCCGGTCCAGTCCGCCGGTATCAAACTGATGCGCGAAGTTCCTCTCGATCCGCTCTCCCCGTTGGCGCTGCAGGCGCTTGCCGCGATCGCCCTCAATGCGCCGCCGATTGCCGTAGACCGCTGCCTTCTCCGCCGCTTTGCCGTCCCAGTTGCGCTTGCCACGATCGGGCTCGGCTATATACGTTCGCACTTCTAGCTCAGCCAGACCAAGCGCGACATCGTTGCTGTGATAGCCCTTGTCCGCCACCACTTCTTCGACTCCGTCAGGATGCACAGGATACTCGCCCTCGGATGTCTTTTCGGCGATCAAACCGGCCACCGCGAGCGCTGCGTCAATCACGGTTTCCTGCACTGTCGCAGTGTCGGCGGCGGCTCCGCCGTGCGTGGTGACCGCCACGATGGCGCCGGTTTCCATGTCCACCGCGTTCTCCGCTTTATACGCCAGGGCCGTGCGTCCGTCTTTCAGTTTCGTGATCTCGGCCTCTTGGTCGATGGGGCTTTTCCAGTCTTCATTGGAAGTCCTCTTCTTCCGCTTGCGATCCATGCGGAGCAATGCCGCCGCGTCTGGGGCGTCGATTCCTTCGGCTTCGGCCAGCCGTTGCAAGTACGCCATGTAGTTCTCGCCCGTGTCGCGGCGCACAATCGATTTCATGGCCGCGTTGGCTTCCAGAGTGGTCGAATCCACGCCGATCGTCTTCCCTTTAATGAGCCCGGCCTGCGCCAGCCGCTCCAGCACCCAGGTGAAGATACGCTGATGGGTTTCGCCGTCGATCAGGCGTCTGGTGCGCGAGATGGTGACGTGATCCGGCGTATTCTCATCGAGTCCGATGGACAGGAACTGCCGGAGCGTGAGCGAATCGGCGAGACGCCATGCAATGCCGCGTTCGCTATCGAGCCCTTCGAAGAAGCCGATCATCATGATGCGGAAATACTGGCCCGGAGGCAGGGACGGACGCCCTAATTTGTCGTGATAGAAGCCAGCGCAACTGGTCTCGCAGAAGAGATCAAAACCGGCCTTGTCCAGGACCTCATTGAGCCGCTTGTAGAACGGATGACCGGGCGCTGTCGGAAGTTCCCCGCCGTACCAGAGTCCCTCTTGCCTTTGTCGCTTCTTCCGCGTTCCCATTGCCATATATCGATTGTAAGATCAAAACATTTTCAGTACCACATGTTTTTGGACTTTAGACACGGGCTGTTAGACCTCTTAGGGCTTTCACGGGACACCGATCGTGAGCAGGGTATGGACCTCTGGGATGAGGGGATTACACAGCGCACCACTTACTTCCTGGCAACGCCCCTGCATCCTGCGGACGGTTATTACTCGAAGGGTAAATTTTATTCGTGGAATCGAATGCTGGATACGACTTCCGAAAAAGACCAATTACACTTTGGGATCGAAGATATTCTTCCGGGAAACTCGCCACTTCACGACGACATCGTCAAGAATGTAAAAGCGCTGGATCAGTTGAGGTCAGTTTGGGTGCGGGCGTCAGGCCCTGACTGAGTGTGCGGGCCTAGTCGCGTACGTGTCAATTGGACATTTCTACTTTGCTGCCTAACGACATTCTTGCTTTGCCGCGACACGGCCGCGCAATCGCGTTGACAGACCTTACACAAAGTGGCTAAGATTGGCAATCGCGGCGTGACAACTTTCAAGCAGAAGTGGTTCTGGTATTCCGTCGCATCGGCTTTTTGTTGGGCAGGTTTTGCGGTTAGTGCAAGGTTCGGATCAACCGAGCTGCCGGCCAACATGATGCAGTTTGTTGCGGCGTTCGGTTTTCTGGCGTTTGGACTCGTTTTATTCGCGTCCCGTAGATTCCGCTTGGAATTAAATAGGCGAGGCGCCATTTATGGAACAATCGCCGGTATGCTGCTCGGCGCGGGCGGACTGGCGCTTTATGCCGCCTATCGGGGCGGCACCAATACCGCGGTGGTGACCACTGCGACATCGCTGTATCCGATGTTCACGGTAGTGCTGGCGGTCGCTTTTTTGCACGAGCGAATCACCCTGCGTCAGTCGATCGGAGTGGCATTTGCGGTAGCCGCGATTGTCATTTTATCTTCCTAAAAACCCATGCACGCTCCCTGGCTGTGGTTTTCTTTTCTGGTGTTGCTCTCCTGGGGCACTTTGGGAATCGTTCAGAAACTGGCGACGAACATTATTTCAGCGGAGAGCGCGCTGATCTGGTCTGTCATCGGCTTTCTGGTTTTACAGCCCATTCTGTACGGTGGACCATCACCGTTTCATTACACGTCCGCTGCTTTAGGGTGGGCGCTGCTGAACGGCGTTTTCAACGGCCTGGGTGCCTGGACGCTGATGGCGGCCATGGGCGCCGGGGGCAAGGCATCGCTGGTAATGCCGATCACGGCGATGTATCCGCTGCTGGTTGTACTGATCGCTCCGGTAGTCTTCCACGAGTCCATCACCGGCCTTCAGGAGGTGGGAGTGGCTTGCGCGATGATCAGTGTCGTATTGATATCGTCGGACGCCTCGCACGGCCATTAGCTGCTTTAAACAACTATACTGAGGGGCAAGATGCCGGTATCGAAGTCGAAGCCGCGGAAGAACTCACAGGGCAAGCAGATACATTTCAGCATTGGGAAGGTGGCGAAGATTCTGAAGGTCAGCACTTCGATGCTGCGGAAGTGGGAGCGTCTTGGGATCACATTTCCAGAGCGCAGTGCGAGCGGCTATCGGAAATTCACTCACGTTGAGGTGGAGCGCCTGAAAGAGGTGCAGAAACTCAAGACGGAAAAGAACGTAAGCTCGGCTGCGATGGTTCACCTTCTAAAATATGAAGGGCGGCTCGAACAAAGATCAAAGCAACAGCACAGAAAGCTCCAGCATCTCGCGCCGCCTGAAAAGGCTGAGAGAGCAAGTGGGCTGGACACTTTCGGTGGCAGCCGAACAAGCGGGTATTTCCGTCAGTTATTTAAGCAATATTGAACGCGGGCACGCCAACGCATCGGTTGCGACTTTACAAAAATTAGCCAGTCTTTACAAGACCAACGTACTCTCCTTTTTCGGAGACGCGCTGCCCGCTAAAAAGATGGTGCGTCCCAGCGAGCGCCGGCGTCTGGTGACGGAGCCGGGCGTTACCATCGAACTGCTCGCGCTGGGCCAATCGACCATGGAACCGCACCTGTTCCGGGTCTCGCCGGGGGCGTCCAGCGGCGGCGCCTATAGGCATGAAGGCGAGGAATTCATCTTTATGTTAAATGGGTGCCTGGAAATCTGGCTCGACGAGGTTGAACATTACAAGCTCAATGCCGGCGATAGTCTCTATTTCCAAAGCACGCAAGCTCATCGTTGGATGAATTCCGGCAACGAGGACGCGGTGATGCTATGGTGCGGAACGGTGATTTTCTAAGAACTCTGGTCCGGCAAGAAACAAAAAAGGCACAGCTGTTCGAATAACAAATTTGCGGCCAGCAGCGAGGTAATCTCCGCCGAGTCGTATTGGGGAGAAACTTCCACCAGGTCGCAACCCACCAGGCGAAGACCTTTCAGCGCCCTGACCAGCCGAAGAATCTGATCGCTCGAAAAGCCCCCGACCTGTGGTGTGCCGGTTCCCGGCGCAAACGCTGGATCCACCACGTCAATATCCAGCGTGAAGTAAACTTTGCGGTCTTCAAATCCCTTCAATTTCCGGTGAACCAGCTCCAGACCGTGTTCGTGAAACTCCTCGGCAGTTATGAACTGAATGTTGTGTTCAGCGAGGTAGGACATATCCTCCTCGCCGTAGAGTTGTCCCCGCAGCCCGACTTGCAAGATATGCGCCCCGTCGAGAAGATTTTCTTCAATCGCCCGGCGGACGGGAGTTCCGTGCGAATACTTCATGCCCCAATATTGATCCCACGTATCGGAGTGGGCATCGAACTGAATTAACGCAACTGGTCCGTGCGCGGCGTGGATCGCCCTGAGTATTGGAAGCAGGATGGAGTGATCTCCGCCCACACAAATAGGAATGGCGCCGGCGTCCAGGACTGGCCGCAAGCCTTTGGTAATCCGGTCGTAGGTGTCTTCGATGGAGAGGGGGTTGACCGATAGATCGCCGTAGTCGGCGACGCGGAGGCGGGAAAATGGGCTTACTTTTAAAACCGGATTGTAGGGACGAATAATTGCCGATTGTTCGCGTACGTGGCGCGGACCCATGCGGGGACCCGTTCGATAGCTGGTGCCGCCGTCGTAGGGCACGCCGATCAGCGCGACGTCTAAACGATCGGCGTCAGGGATGTGAGGTAATCGAAAGAGTGTCGGGATTCCAGCAAATCGCGGCTGTACGAGCGCGTCCACTGGCATAGGGTGTGGTTCGGATAGTTGCTTGATAATCATTTCTGACTGCTCTAGGCGTTCACACGAGTGTGAACGCGGCACGCAAGAGTGCGTGCGCCACAGTAATGCAGAAGTTTATCCAGTTTGTCTAAACAATGTCAAGGCTTCGGAAGGCTGTGATCGATGCGCTCCAGCTCGCGGGTGTATAGTTGGTTATCCGGAAAGCGCTGATGCAATTCCCCGAGCAGTTCCTTCGCACCTGTTGGATTGTTGTCGCGCAGGGCGGCCACCGCAAGCAGCAGTTTTGCAAGGGGCTCCAGATAATGACCATGCAGCGCCGTCTCGCGAATCTCCTCAATTCCTTTGGCGCGATCGATGGTCTCACCCGTGAGCCGCAACAGCAATCGCAGCGGGGCCGCCTTTAGGCTCAACACGTAATTCTGGACGCCCGGACCGAGGTAAGCGTCGAAAGCCCGTGGATTGACCTGCATGAGCCGCTCGGCATAGAGGCGTGCTTCCTTCGAATACCGATACGAAGCGAAGGGAGACTTTTCAACCAGGCCGGCGTAGTCGGACCGCAGGCCGAGCGTGAGGGACTTGACGAATAACGCATTCGAATCGGTCGGAGACTTTTGCAGGGCCGCGTCTGCGAGATGATCCGCCTGATCGATTTCCTGAAGGAATAAGATCTTCTTAGCCGGATCCGGTTTCAATTTCGCTTGCTCCCTGAAGCGGGAATCATCGGTAAAGAATTCGAATTCGAGAGCTCCCAAGCGGTCCAGTTCGGAAAACAAATACGCCGCGGCGTCGGATGCCGGGCCGAGCGGGTCGTCGGGATGGTCATGTTCCCATGCGGCGAAACTCCGGTGGGCATCGTCGAACTTCAAGTCGTACATTTTGAGCCAGCCGGCGTAAAGATCGTCCGCCGCTGGGGTGAGACCGGCTAGGGTTAATAGAATGAAAAGAAAACGGATGGATATGGTCACAGATGCCATGATACTAGCATGCTTGCCAAGCGTCGGCTGAGTGCCGACGCGGCACGCAGGAGTGCGTGCGCCACATTGTACATCAGGTATTTTCAAGTAATAGATGGTATCAATTAATAGATGATTTCTTATTAATTAATAGCCGGTGCCTTAACTAGCCGTAGATGGCAACGGCCTTCAACTCTCGAGGCGCAACCGAAATGATCCCCTTGCGCTGCATGAATCTCAGGATGCCGTTGACGGTGTCTTCCAGAGACGGATCCGCGTGGCCCCATGCCGAAGCGTTCCGCGCCGCTTGATAGCAGGAACTGTCGTAGCGTTTGAACTCCATGGCAGAAATGTTGTCCACCGAGCCCACCAGAAAGTCCAGCAGCGGATAGAGCAGATCTTCCTTGCGGCATCTCCTGATCAGCTCGGGAACGAAGTCGGGAAGGCTAAATATCTCGAACTGACGCCCGGTGGACTTGGTAATCAATGCGGTAATGTCCAGCATGTTCGCGTAATCGTCGCGCGTAACATGATAAGTCTGATTGGCGGTTCCGGGGGTTGTGGAAATCGCAACAATATTGTTAGCCACAATGTCGGCGGGCACGAAACTAACCTGGTTCAACGCATCCACTCCGATGCCGTGATTCACCATGAAGGCAACCAAACGAACGGCTATATCGAAGTTATTTCCTCCTCCAGTGACGGAGGGGCTAACCAGAGCGGGCCGGAAAATCCGGGTAGCAAGTCCCCGCCTGCGCGCATCGATAACCACTTGTTCGGCGACCCATTTGGACTGACTGTAACCAAAATCGAGCAGCTCCATGTTCTGGTTCTGGTCAGTCTCATACAGGACTTTCTTAACCGCCCAGCCAAAGACAAAGGTTGTCGATACGTAATTAAAGCTCTTGGCCCGTCCTTCGAACGCCAGTCTCAGGACCTCATTGGTTCCCAGCACGTTGGCGTCGCGCATCCGGTCGTAGTTGAACAGGTAGTTGACGGTTGCGCCGTTATGGAACACCGTGTCGGTTTCATTTGCGAGCAGATCCCACATTTCCTGAGTCAGTCCCAGATTTGGCTGCCCGAGATCTCCGCAAACAGGAATCACACGCGCCTCGAACATCTGCATTAGCCCGGCTGCGCAAGGGCCCATGGTTTCCATGGCCGCTCTCAGCCTTTGCCTCGCTTGCAGCTCGTCGGACGACCTGACGAGAACATAGATCTTGGCATGCGTCTGTTCCAGCAGACTTTTCACCAGGAACGGACCGATGAAACCCGTGCCACCGGTGAGCAGCACGCGATCGAGGATCGGGGTCTCAGCCAATAACGCCGGCGCAGGAGGTTCGAAAATGAGCTTCCTGTCGTTGCTCATCATCAGCTTTTCGGCAGCGCGCTGTTCTTCACGGAAGGCCGCCAGGGAATTCCGCAACAGATGCAGCGCTTGTTCGGGCGCGCGCTCCAGCTGATCGGCCAGTCGAAACAGGTCGGCTACACTGACACGCTGAATGAGCGCGGTGTCTACCTGCCGGGCCAGCATATCGGCGCCTTTATCCTTTAAGAGCTCCTTGATCTCGTGCATGAACGCGACAAGATCCAGGGAATCCAGCCCGGCTTCGATGAGGTTATAGGCTTCGGTACCGGTTAAGTTGTAGCGGACTTTCAGCGCGTCGAAAGGCGACTGACTTTCAGCAGCAGAGGTTGCGGGTCCGACGTGTTTTTCGCGGGAAAACTCCGAGAGAACGGTAAACTGACCGTCCAGCCACATCTGTTTGGTTTTGTGGCGCATGATCTTGCCCGAACTGGTTCTGGGTATGGCACGGGGAGCAATGAAGGTAATCCGCCCCACTTCCACGTTGAGAAAATTCCGCACCGCAGCGGCCGTCTTTAGGGCTTCCGGGAGCGCTTTCGGATTTTTCACTTCGGCCACCACCGCCAGCGCGGGCTCGCTGTCTTCGTGAATCTGGAACGCGGCGACGCAATTGGTCCGGATCAGGCCGGATGCTTTCTCCACCACCTCCTCGATATCCTGCGGATAATAGTTTTGACCGCGGACGATAATCATGTCCTTAATTCGGCCGCAGACGAAGAGTTCGCCGTTATGGAAGAAACCCATGTCGCCGGTCCGAAGGTAGCCATCATCATAAGGGCTGTCGTCCACCAGCCGGGCATGAAACATTTTGAGCGCCAGCTCCGGATTATTCCAGTAACCCTGGCACTTACTTTCTCCCGCGACCCAAATCTCGCCGATGTGACCTGGCTCCAGGGCGAAGTGCTTTTCCGGATCCACGATCTTTACGGTGAGGCCGGGTAGTGGAGTTCCACAACTGACAATCTGAGTGGCCGCGCCGACTTCGGAAACCTCGGCGGTCATACGGGCCTTCCCCAGCGCGATGGCATTCTTGTTTACTGAAATGATATTGCGGCCGCCGTGCGAAACCGCCAGGGTGTTCTCGGCCAGCCCGTAGGCCACAAAGAAGCTCTCCGACTTGAGTCCATACGGCTGAAAGGTCTGCAAAAACCGTGTGTAGGTACCGGGCTTGATGGGCTCCGCGGCAGCCATCAGCAACCGGAGCGAGCTAAGATCGCAATTTTCCAGGCTCTCTTTCGAAAGACGCCCGGCGCGCAAGCAATAGTCATAAGCGAAGTTGGGCGCCGCAGAGCAGCTGGCCCTGTATGCCTTTATCGTGTCGAACCAAAGGGACGGACGTTGGATGAAATCGGTGGGAGCGAAGCCGTAGGTGGTGCCGCCCTTCAGCGCGGGATAAAGATAGCACCCGATCAGTCCCATATCGTGATACTGCGGAAGCCAGGATACGACGATCGGGGCGTGATGGTCGATCACCAGCGGGCAGTTATGCAGTATGTTTTCGTGCGTGACCATCACGCCTTTGGGATCTCTGGTGGACCCCGACGTGTATTGCAGAAACAGGAGCCTGGAAGCGCCGTTACTGGAAGCGCCGTTACTGGAAGCGCCGTTGAAAGTTTCCTCTGAAATCGTGTCGACGAAGTCTTCAGTGGCGATCCACGGAAGACTGGAAATGTAGTCGACATCCAGTCCGGATGCCGAGACTCCGCTGCGGGCGAGATTGGTCCGCAGGGATCCGTGATAGTCTTTGCTCGTTAAGATTCCGGCCGCCTGGCAATCCTTCGCGATGTGGACCATCTTGTACATCGCGCCCTGGAAGCCATGCGAGCTGGGGGGATAAACGGGAACGGGGATCAATCCAGCGCGCACGCAGCCAAAAAACGCGCAGATCATTTCGAGGCCCGGAGGGTAGGCGAGCAGAAGCCGGTCGTGCGCCGAGAAACGATGCTCCTTGCGCAAATGTCCGGCAATCGCCTTGGTCCGCTGGAGAAATCTCTCGTACGAATAGCCTTCGATCGGATTGCCGTTCAGATCGATGTACGAATAGAGAAGTTTTTGGGGATGTTCTTCCCCTAGACGATCCAACTGGTCTAAAATCGACACTGTCATAGATCAGGGTTGCGCTCCTGGCGCGGTGAAACGAGCGAGTCTTGGCATGCGGAAGGGTAGTGATGAGTTACGGGGTGTGACAAAACGTCCGTAGATTTTGCTACAACCCTCAGCGCGTCACTCCTAGTGTTGTCACTCGATCCCAGCCGGGGGTGGGGCCGCCTGATTCAAAACATCTTGGTTGCATTACCAACCGTCTATGTTAACAGACGATTGCAAAGCTTGGAAGAAGCCCAGGCGTGTTCGCTTTTGGGAAGACGGCGCCGCATGCCGAATCCGAATCTCCTTGATTTTCCTGAAGATTTGGCGCTACCCTGGATCAGTCGGAAACTGGACATGGATGATCTCCTTCCATCTGAGACACCGCTGCGGTGCGCGCTGGGTGAGACGGCAAATCCGTCGTCATTCCCGCGAGTCCTGCGTCGCCGCCTCGACAATTTCTTTTCCGACGCCAACATTTCTCCCAAAGCCGATGGCACGATGTGGGTGAAGATTACACTGGGTCTAGCGGTGCTGGCGGGCAGTTGGATTGCTCTCTACGCGTTGAATCCGGGTTCGGTGGAGTTTGTCGCTCTGTACCTTTTAAATGGCCTGGCCCAGACGTTTCTTCTGCTGAACATAGCGCACGATAGCAACCACAACGCCATCTCGTCGGTGCGGGCTGTAAACAAAGTCCTGAACTATGTTTTCGATGTTTGTGGAATCAGCTCCTACATGTGGCGTATTCTCCATCATCGGGGCCACCACGCCTGCATCAATCTGCACGGCGAGGACGACGCGCTTACAGGACGCGGCATCTTGCGGTTTACGCCGTACGAGCCCCGCAGGCCCCTGCAACGCTTCCAGCATATCTACGCGTTGTTCATTTATGCGCTGACTTCGATTGATTTCGTTTTTCTAAGGGACTTCGAATGCTTTTTCTTCCCGTCGCACGGCTATTTGAAGCGAACCAGACATGCGATGCGAGAATATGTCATCCTTTTTGCGGGTAAAGCATTCTATCTCACCTACATGCTTGTTTTGCCGGTCGTGATCCTGGGAAAATCGCCCTGGCTGGTGGCTGTGGCTTTCCTGCTGACCCATATGATTGTCGGTTTGTCGGTGTCTCTGGTGTTTCAGACCACCCACACGGTGGACAGCACTTACTTTCCCTCCAGCCGGAGTGAGTTTGACAGCGGCGTCTATCACATCTTCGCGACCACGGCCGATTACGCCACGAACAGCCCGCTGGTGGGTTGGCTGGCGGGCGGGCTGAATCATCATATCGTGCACCATCTGTGTCCTTTTGTGTGCCACACGCACTATCGTGCGCTGACCCGGATTGTGAAGGAGACCGCCGAAGAGTATGGCGTCCCCTATCGGCAGCATCCCACCATGCGGGGCGCGATCCGGCGCCATTTGATTCTTTTGAGGCAACTGGGCAACGAAAATTCATTGTCGAGCACATAATCCGTGACCCTGACTGAAACCGTGCCCATTGTTTCCCGATCAAGATCCTTCGCCGATTCTCGCGGGATGGCCCTGAATCCCACTCAGGTTTTAACGAAATACACCGAGCTTTTCGGCGACACATTCCGATTCTATTTTGGTGGCGTGAAAGAGGCCATCGTAACCATCAATCCGGTGGTCATTCAACACGTGCTGAAAACGAATTCGGAGAATTACCACAAATCCGAAATTCAGATGAAGCGGATGGGCCACTTCCTTGGCAAGGGTCTTCTCACCAGCCACGGGGAAGTCTGGCGCACGCAACGGCGCCTCATCCAGAAGGGCTTCGAACGCAAGCAACTGGACGTTCTCTCCTCCATCATGCAGGACTCGCTGGCGGACTCGCTGGTGGATTTCGACCGGCAAGCGCGTCTCGGCCCGGTGGATATCTATCCCCACTTGATGAAGATTACGTTCGGCATGGTCGGCAGGTCGCTGTTCGGCGCACGGCTGAAGGAGGAAGACATCAACCTCATCAGCCACACCATCTCCGTCGTCCAGGAATTTATGGTTCGTCAAACCATTCAACCCTACCTGAATCCCTGGTTTGCCATCTCCGGCGAACTGCGCAGACATGAGGAAATGCGCGCCCGTGCCTTCGGTATTCTGCTGGACTACATCCAGAGGCGGCGGCAGAGCGCGCCCGGCCACGATTTGCTGCAGATCCTGATGGACGCTCGTTACAGCGACGGACACGGCATGAGTGATGAGCTGGTCTTAAGCGAAAGCATGCAGCTGCTGGTGGCCGGCCATGAAACATCTTCGAATGCTTTGTCGTGGCTGCTCTACCTGCTCAGTTCGCGTCCGGATTGTCTGGAAAAGTTACGGCAGGAATTCGACTCCGTGCTGGGCGAAGCGCCGCTGACTTACTCCGATGTTCCGAAGTTCGAGTTTGCCACTCAGGTGATCCAGGAGGGGCTGCGCCTTTATCCACCGTTCTGGATGGTGGATCGCACCGCGCTCGGAGACGACCGCGCCGGCGATCTTGACATCCCAGGAGGCACGACGGTGGTTGTGTTCATTTACGGCGCTCACCATTCGCCTCACTACTGGGAGAACCCGGAGACTTTCGACCCCGAGCGCTTCACCAAAGCGAATGAGAAACTCCACCGGCCCTTCACCTATCTGCCCTTCGGGGCTGGGCCGCGCGGCTGCATCGGCGGTAACTACGCCATGCTGCAAATCCTCATGATTTTGAGCGTGCTGCTGAGAAAATACGATTTTGAGCTGGCTCCGGGCCAGACCGTCGAAGCACGCCCCATGGTGATTCTGCGGCCGAAGCATGGAATCCGGATGATGTTCACAGAAAACCAACGGTCTCCCCAGGCGTTCACACGAGTGTGAACGCGGCACGCAGGAGTGCGTGCGCCACTTTTCACGAGTGTGGCTCAGTTTTACGAGCCGGCGCTGTGTGTCTTTACGGTATCCGCCGTCGCACCCGTCCCTAGCGCGGGCGCTGCCCACATGATCGAATGATCCGGCAGATCCGTCATTGCGCCCATGGCCAGGCCTTCGGCTTCCTTCAGGAACGTCAGACAGTTGCGGCTCGGATCGAAATCCACGCGAATCGCATCTCCGCCGCGGACCTGTTCGGTGGCGATCAGGCACGACATCGGATGCACCAGGAGACGCTCGATGGCGCGCTTCAGATGCCGCGCTCCATACTTCAAATCGGTGCCCTGCTGGAGCAGGAAATCCTTCGCCGGATCGGTTGCCTTGAAGACGAACGAGCGCTCCGGGGAGGTGTTGAAGATGCGCTGTTGAACCAGATTCAGTTCGATGTCGAGGACCTTCCGCAGCTGTTCGGCTCCCAGGGGCTGGAAGCTCACGATGTTGTCCAGCCGGTTGATGAACTCCGGCGTGAAATTCCTGCGTGCCGCTTCCACTCCGCTGCGGGCGAGCTTGATATTGAGCTTGCCGTCGACCACGCCGGTGTTAAAACCAAGCTTCGGATTCATGAGCGCGCTCATTTCCGCGGCCCCGAGATTACTGGTCATGAAGATCATGGCGTGGGAGAAGTCGACCGCGCGATTGTCGCCCAGCGTGAGCGTCGCCTTATCCAGAACGCCCAGCAACAGGTTCCACAACGCACCGCTGGCTTTTTCGATTTCGTCGAACAAGACGAAGCTCACCTTCATGGTGTCGGTATGGAACTGATTCAGCACTTCCTGGCTCAACAAGGGGTGGGTCTCGCGGTGCCCGAGATAACCAGGCGGCGAACCAATCAGCTTGGCAATTTCATGGCTGTGCTGAAATTCCGCGCAATCGATCTTGATCACGGCGCGAGCGTTCTTCAGCAGCGCCTCGGCGGTGGCTTCCACGGTGCGCGTCTTGCCCGATCCGGTGGGGCCCAGAAACAGGAAGTTCGCAATGGGACGCCCCGGAGCGGTCATGCCGGCGAGGTAGGTCTGATAGATCCTGACGATCTGTTCGATGGCCGCATCCTGCCCGACGATGAGCTTGCGGAGACTAGTTTCGAGGACTTCCGCCTCTAGGCCGGTTTTCGTAGGATCGAGAGGAACATGTACGCGCAACATTGTCTGGTCCCATCGGAATGAACGAACACTCGTGTAGTAAAGATGAATCAGTTTGCGATTTTCGCCAAGAGGCCATTTCTGCTTTGTGCAGCGGCGAGCCACCCTTTTGTACCCCTCGTACTAAGGAATCAATGGAAATCACAGCTCTCTTCGGTGCAGGCGCAACGATGGGGCTTGCAGGCTCGTTTGCAGAACTCGCCCATGTTGGACTTTACGTTGTCGCCTTCGTAAACCGGCTCGCTAGAACTGTCAACGTCCCAGCGCGTCCGGCGTTCAGCCATCGAGCAGTGGTCGCGATTCTCTACTTTCAGGCACTCATTGCGTTCCTGGTCGCTGTGGGTGGAGGTTTTGCAGTAGTCCTGAACCGCCTGCCTGATGTTGTCGGTACGCTGGGAGCAGTGGCAGTCGTGAATGTTGCCTTTAAAGCCGCACGAGTCCACCTTGGCCGGCTGTTGAGCGATGGCCGCCCCGACGCACAGCGCCAGAAGATATGCCCGCTTTCCCGCGCCTAGTGTACGAAATACGCTGACGATTCGTTGCATCCACGCCTTCCTTGTCCAACCCAGGATCAGACGCTGACCGAACGTTAGAAACGCCGAAATTTATATTCAGGAAAAGTATACGCCGTTGTTGTGATTTTGGAGAGGTTTTACGAGCGAGATTTTCCTATGGGTAAGTTCGGTACCGGCTAGTACAACCTGCTATTTTGTTGGATTTTCGGACAGGCCGAGGATCTCCCTAAATACGACTCCCAGCTTGAGAATATCGGAGAGACGCGCAGGCTTGAGGATATAGCGCGAAACCCCGATTCGCCGGGCGGTCTCCCGGTCCCTCTGGTTGTCAGACGAAGTCAGGACAACGACCGGCACATGCTTACATTTACTGCTCGCTCGCATCCTCAGCAGCACGTCGGTGCCGGGTTTTTTCGGCAAATTCAAGTCGACGATGGCTAAGTCCGGGCACAAGCTCGATCCATTGTCGATCTCGTCGATGAAATCGATGGCGCGTTGTCCGTTGGAGATGACCACCAACTCGCCGGTAATCTCGCTGCTCTCAAGGGCTTCGCGTACCAGGCGCGCATCGCCGACATTGTCCTCGACAAGAAGAATTCGACGTCCGGGCTGCTCCAGCGGCAGGGATTCATTGGGGCTTGGCCTGGGGGACGGTAAAGTAAAACGTCGAACCTCTTCCTGGCTCAGACTCCACCCAGATTCGGCCGCCGACACGTTCCACAATTCGTTGGCAGATGGCAAGACCCATTCCGGTGCCGGGGTAATCGGCAGTAGTGTGGAGGCGCTTAAAAATTCCAAAGATTTGCTCCTTATATTGAGGATCAATGCCTATGCCGTTATCGCGTATCGAGAAGGTGCAGGTGCCGTCCGAGCGCTGCGCGTCGATATGGATGAGGGGCGACGCCTGGCTACGGTAGCGGATCGCGTTTCCGATAATGTTTTGAAACAGCTGCTCCAGTTGAAACTCGTGCATGGCCACCGCCGGCAGCGATCCACGCGTGAGCACTGCGCCGCTATCGTCAAGCGCGCTTTTCAGGTTGGCGAGGCTGCGGTCCAGGACGTCGGCAGCGTTTACGTTTTGCACCTGATCCTGAGCTAAATTGGACGCCTGAGCGAAGGACCGAAGGTCTCGCAGGAGCTGCTGCATTCGCGCCGCGGCATTGATGATATAGCCTATGAATTCCTCACCTTCGGGGCCGAGCTGGCTCCCGAATTTTCTCTGGAGCATGTCACTATAAGCCGAGACCATTCGCAGCGGCTCCTGGAGATCGTGGGAAGCCGAGTAGGCAAATTGCTCCAGATCGCCGTTGGACCTGGTAAGCGCGTCATTGGCCGCTTGAAGCGCTTCCTCCTGGCGCTTGCGCTCGGTGATATTCCTGGCGATCTTCGATGCGCCGATGACCTTACCGTGTGCGTCTTTCACCGGCGAAATTGTCAGCGAGATATTCAGGAGTTCGCCGTTCTTGCGTCGCCGGATGGTCTCGAAGTGCTCCACGCGTTCGCCGCGTTGCAACCGCCTCAAGATGTCGGGCTCTTCGTTCAATCGATCGGGCGGAATAATTATGGTGATCGGTTTCCCGACGACCTCGTCAGCCGTGTAGCCGAACAGCCGCTCCGCACCCAGGTTCCAGCTCTCAATGACACCGTTCATGTCTTTGCTGACGATGGCATCTTCGGAGGACTCTACGATTGCTGCCAGGCGCTCCCGGACCTTGCGCAGTTCCAGCAGGGCAGCTATTTCATCCGTGCCTTGAGTGTGAATACGATCGATTTCAGCGACTTCGTCATTCAGAACAATTTCGGCCAACTTTTTATCGGTTGCCAGCAGCTCGGTGATGTCGGGTTCCAAGCTCAACTCAGGGTGAAGCTTGGTCCAATAGTGAGCCATTCGGACGAATGCCAGAAAAAGATTCAGATTTTCCAGAGTGCGTGGCTCGAACCGGCATGCCAAAGCCTGGTGTGCCGGCGCGGCATCCGCGGTTTGCAGGAAGATATGCGTGGCGCAGGCGATCACGGCCACCTCATCTGGCGAATCCGGCGGCGGGAACGGGTCGTTGGCCGGCGCTGCGCACGTTTTAAACAGTGGTAACAGCTCTGGGCCGTATAGAAGAGGGCGTTGTAGCAACGGCCAGATGGCCTCCACGGGTTGAGGCCAGCAGTTCACGTCACCCGACGGGCGTCCGAGACCCACTAGAAATCCGATGTGACGCGCAAGGCAGTAGCGTACGCTGCAAAACCTGGAAAGGTAAACGAACAGCCGTTCCTTGAAGAGCGAAGGCAGCGGATTGTCGAGATAGGCGAACTGCGCGAGTTCCCAAAGCTTCTCCGTAATCGTGGGATCGCTCGTTGAGAGAAGAAAAACGTTCGGCAGCACGCCGAAACGAGTTTCCACTTCTTTTTGAAGCTGCGTTCTCACGCTAATTCCCTTTCCCAGGGCGCCCAGACGAGCCTCCTTTCTTGGCCATTACAGTTTATCGTTGCTTTGGGCCGGTCGCTTTGGGTCAGTCGATGACCGTTGATGGCCAGTGCGCAATATGCCAAGTATCAGACGCCAATAAGATAAAAGTGTTTCAGAACTGCAACGGCCGACGCTCGGAGGCAGCAACCGTGGTCCGGGTGCTTCGCCTCGGCCAGTGAGCAGTCTCGCCGTCGCCAATCGCCCAGATCGGTTCATAGGCGATTAGGATTTCAAATTCAGCAGCGCATATGGTGGCAGCGTCCAGCCCGACAACGCGAAGAGTCTCATGGCACAGCCCTATATTGACGGCTTCCTCGTTCGCAGCTATCGTGAACATTTGAGATGTGAATCTCGGCTGTTTTTGACGGCGTTTTGACCCTGTTTCTCATACAGTGAAGCTATGAACCCGACGCAACAGCTCCACGACCTTGGCCAGAGTCTCTGGCTGGACAACATCACGCGAGGCCTGCTGTCGAGTGGGACCCTTCGTCACTACATCGACGATCTCTCGGTCACCGGTCTCACTTCGAATCCTTCCATCTTCGACCTTGCGATCAAGAACTCGAACTTCTACGACGATGCCATCCGCCAGAAGAGGAAGGAAGGCAAGTCCGGCGAAGCGCTCTTCTTCGAACTCGCGATCGAGGACCTGAGGCAGGCCGCCGATCTCTTTCGTCCCGTCCACGAAGCCACCGCTGGCATGGACGGCTGGGTGTCTTTGGAAGTTTCTCCTTCACTGGCGTACGATTCAGCCGGCACGGTGAAAGAGGCCGTCCGTCTGCATGCTCAAGCGCAGCGGCCCAATCTCTTCATTAAGATTCCCGGAACCAAGGAGGGCCAGGTTGCCATTGAAGAAGCCATCTTTCGAGGAGTGCCGGTCAACGTCACGCTCCTGTTCTCAGCCGCACAGTACATTGGCGCCGCTGAAGCTTACTTGCGGGGAATCGAGCGCCGGATTGCCGCGGGGCTGGATCCGAAGGTACATTCCGTGGCATCGATGTTCATTAGCCGCTGGGACAAAGCCGTGATGGGGAAGGTTCCCAAAGAACTCCAGGATCGTCTGGGTATTGCCATCGCAAAACGAACTTACAAAGCGTACCGCGGGATGCTCGCTTCACCACGCTGGAAGAAAGCTGCCAGTTCCGGCGCTCCACCGCAGCGTCTGCTTTGGGCCAGCACCGGCACTAAAGACCCCAAGGCCTCCGACGTCCTTTACATCCAGGCGCTGGCTGCGCCGGACACCATCAATACGATTCCCGAGAAGACACTGGTGGCGTTCGCCGGGCACGGCACATTGGGTGATGTCTTGCCGGAAGATGGAGGCGACGCCGAAAGCGTGATCGCCACGTTTGGCAAGGCCGGCGTCGACGCCGAGAAGCTTGCAGCCGAGCTTCAGCGCGAAGGCGCCGCGTCTTTCGTGGCATCCTGGAAGGATCTGCTCGACTGCATCGAGTCGAAGGACGCCGCGCTCACAGCTGCCCACTGAGATCCTTATGACAATTCACACCACGGCTCCGCTCCTTGAGCGGCCGGCCTTCAAAGCGCTGGAGGAGGACTGTGCGAAGGTCCGCAAGTTACACCTTCGGGAGCTCTTCGCCGAGGACCCCGAGCGTAGCGAACACTTCACGCTGCAGGCGCTGGGTCTCTACTTCGATTACTCGAAGAACCGCATTACCAGTGAGACGATGCGGCTGCTGCTTGAGCTGGCGGAGCAATCCGGCCTGCGCCGGCACATCGACGCCATGTTCGCGGGCGAGAAGATCAACGTCACCGAACAGCGCTCCGTCTTGCATATAGCGCTGCGCGCCCCTAAGGGCCAGCAGATTTTCGCCGATGGCGTGGACGTCGTGCCTGAGGTGCACGCCGTGCTCGACAAGATGGCGAGGTTTGTGGAACAAATCCGGAGCGGCACGTGGAAGGGACATACCGGCCAGCGCATCCGAAATGTGGTCAACATCGGTATCGGAGGCTCGGACCTTGGGCCCGTGATGGCCTATGAGGCACTGAAATACTACAGCCAGCGTGACATAACCTTCCATTTCGTCTCCAACGTGGATGGCACTGATTTCGCCGAGGCGACACGCGACCTGAATGCCGAGGAGACCTTGTTCATCGTCTGCTCCAAGACCTTTACAACACTCGAGACCATGACCAACGCGCACACCGCGCGCGATTGGACGCTCAGGGCGTTAGGGGACGAGAAGGCGGTTGCACGGCACTTCGTCGCTGTTTCGACCAACACAGCGGGTGTCGAGAAGTTCGGTATCGATACCGCCAACATGTTTGGCTTCTGGGACTGGGTGGGCGGACGCTACTCGATGGACTCGGCGATCGGGTTGTCCACCATGATTGCGATCGGTCCCGAGCAGTTCCGCCAGATGCTCTCTGGCTTCCACGCGATGGATGAGCACTTCCGCACTGCGCCCTTCGATCGCAACCTGCCCGTCCTGATGGGTCTGCTTGCGGTTTTGTACAACGCCTTCTTCGACGCCCACACCATCGCAGTGCTGCCGTATGAGCAATACCTGAAGCGCTTCCCGGCCTACCTTCAGCAACTGACCATGGAGAGCAACGGCAAGCACGTGACGCTCGAGGGCGCGCACGTTGACTATCAGACCGGACCGATCTACTGGGGCGAGCCGGGCACCAATGGCCAACACTCTTTCTATCAGCTCATCCATCAGGGGACCAAGCTCATCCCGTGCGACTTCATCGGCTTCGCCCAGGCGCTCAACCCGCTCGGCAATCATCACGACTTGCTGCTGGCCAATGTGTTTGCGCAAGCCGAGGCGCTGGCGTTCGGCCGAACGCCTGAAGAAGTCAGGGCTGAGGGTACGCCGGAGTGGCTGGTCCCGCATCGCACGTTCGAAGGCAATCGACCGTCGAACACGATCCTGGCCGAACGGCTGACTCCCCAGACGCTGGGAAAATTGATTGCGCTCTACGAACACAGCGTCTTTACGCAGGGTACCATCTGGCAGATCGATTCATTCGACCAGTGGGGCGTGGAGCTCGGCAAGGTTCTGGCTGCGCGCATCATCCCGGAGCTGGAGAACGCTGCTGATCCACCGCTCAAACACGACAGCTCGACCAACGCACTGATTCGGCATTACCGCAGGCTCAGCGCCGTCCCCAAAGGAGCTGCCTGATGGCTGCTTCCCATTCGGACGCTCTGGTGCTCTTCGGCGTGACTGGCGATCTAGCCCACAAAATGATCTTCCCGGCGCTCTATGCGATGGTGAAGCGAGGCGAACTTAAGGTTCCGGTGATCGGGGTCGCGCTCCCCAAGTGGAGTCTGGAGCGTCTGCACAAACGCATTACGGACAGCATCAAGCGATCGGGAGGCATCGACAACAAGCGCGCCTTCCACCAACTTCTGTCCTTGTTTAAGTACGTGAGCGGGGATTATAAGGACCCGAACACGTTCGCTGCGATCAAGACCGCACTTGGTAAGGCTCGACGTCCGGCGCACTACCTTGCCATCCCGCCTTCGCTATTTGAGACGGTGATCAAGGAACTCGGCGCCGCGAAATTGGCCGAGCACGCGCGAGTCATCGTGGAAAAGCCGTTCGGACGTGACCTGGCCTCCGCGAAGGAGCTCAACGAAGTGGCGCGGTCGGTGTTCCCGGAAGACTCCATCTTCCGCATCGACCACTACCTCGGGAAAGAAGCGATCATGAACATCCTCTATTTTCGCTTCGCCAATTCGTTCCTGGAACCGATCTGGAACCGCAATTACGTTTCCAGCGTCCAGATAACCCTTTCCGAGGATTTCGGAGTGGAAGACCGCGGACCTTTTTATGAAAGCGCGGGCTGCCTGCGGGACGTGATCGAGAACCACCTCTTCCAGCTGGTGGCGCTGCTTGCCATGGAGCCGCCCTCCGACAGAGACTTCGGAGCAGTGCACCGGCAGAAGGCTAACGTCTTTCGAGCCATGCGCCCGTTGACGCGCGACGACTTGGTGCGCGGCCAATACGCGGGCTACCGGAAGGAGCCGGGCGTCGCCAAGAACTCCGACGTCGAGACTTTTTGCGCCATGCGGCTCTTCATCGATTCGTGGCGCTGGACGGGAGTGCCGTGGTACCTGCGCTCGGGCAAATATCTGGCCGATACCGCTACCGAGATCGTGGTGGAGTTGAAAGCGCCGCCGCAGAAGCTTTTCGCGGACTCAGCGCCCCATACCGGCCGGACCAACTACGTGCGCTTCCGCCTCTCTCCCAGCTCGGCCATCGCGCTCGCCGCTCGGGTCAAACTTGCGGGAAAGGAATTCGTCGGCGAGCAGCGAGAGCTCTACTTGCTGGAAGAGCAGCCAGGAGAGGAAGCGCCCTACGAACGGCTTTTGGGCGACGCCATGGCAGGCGATGGCGCGCTCTTCACACGTGAGGATGCTGTGGAGGCCGCCTGGGCCGTGGTCGATCCAGTCCTGAAGAAACACCATCGGGTTCACTCCTACAGACGCGGCAGTTGGGGGCCGAAGGAAGCGGACACGATCATCGCCTCAGACGGAGGTTGGCACAATCCCGCCTCCAACGAGGTATCTAAATGAACACTCAGCAATGTCCTGTGGCGATGGGCAATCTCAACGATTGTAACTGTCCCATAAAAGTCGCGTCTCACAATCGACCCGGCTGTTGCTTGGGAGTGCTACCCCGGTGGGGCCTCACTGCGGACGAGTATGTCAATCTCGCCCCCAATCACCGTGACGAAGTGTGTTACACGGCATGCGATGTCCCGCAATCACTGCCAAGGCGGTCTTTTGCTGCGCAGCGGCTCTGAGCGTAAACGCGGCTCGTGCGGAGGAAGTAGCGGGCGTCAGTATGCCGAAGGTGGCCAGTGTGGCGGGCGTGAAGCTTCGGCTGAATGGTATAGGCGTGCTGAAAAAGGCGATTTTCTTCAAAGCCTACGTCGTGGGGCTCTACCTGGAAAAGCCGACCAGCGACGCGCAGGTTGCGATCACCACCGAGGAGCCCAAGCGCATTGTCATCAGCATGTTGCGCGACGTGAGCCGCGAGATGTTTGTCCAGGCGGTAGAAAGGGGCATCCTGCGCAATTCTGGCCCCCAGATGCCGCGCCTGCGCACCAGACTCGATCGCTTGGAACAGGCGCTCCCCGCCCTTAAGAAAGGGGAAGTGCTCGACATGACATATCTTCCCGGCGTTGGAACCCTGGTGCGCGGCGGGGACCAGACGATGACTATTCCCGGCAAGGACTTTTCGGAGGCTTTGTTTTCGGCATGGCTGGGTCCAAAGCCGATCAGCCCCACCCTCAAGCACGAGTTGTTGGGTGGTTAGCTCTACACGCGACTCAGTTGGGGCCGAATAACCCTGACGCGATCATCCCCTCAGACGGAGGTTGGCACAATCCCAGACCGCACGTGGGATCCGAGTGAATGCACCTCCGCGGAGTGCGTCTCATCCCACGAGTAGGCCGCAATTGCGGTTCTCATCCGATATCCCACTCGGGGCACTGTGACGATGTAGCGAGGTCTCATGCGATTGGCGCGCAATTTGCGGCGGAGATGGCTCAGAGTGACGCGCAGGAGGTGCACCGGGTCCTGATATTGGGTCCCGCCCCACAGTTCGCGAATGAGCTCACGGTGCGTCCGAACCTTGCCCGCGTGGTGAATCAGCACCTTCAGCAGATCGTACTCGGTCGCGGTCAACCTCAGAGGTGTTCCTCCCACACACACTTCCCTCCGCGCCAAATCAACTTTGAGATCGCCCACAGTAAAAACTACATCCTGGGTTGGACTTATGTTGCGCAAAGCAGCGCGCATCCTCGCTAGCAGCTCTGGCACGGAAAATGGCTTGGTTAGATAGTCATGCGCACCACTATCGAGAGAAGTAACTTTCTCGGATACTTCGTCATGAGCCGAGATAACAATAATGGGGGCGACGGCCCACCCTCGCAAACGCCGTATCACCTCCGTGCCTTCCATATCCGGCAAACCGACATCGAGAAGAATCAAATCAGGCCGCGTGGAGTAAACTCTCTCCACTGCCTCTTTCCCGCTGCGCGCCTGATAAACGCTGTAACCTTCCTGGAGCAATATGGGGCTGAGAGTGCTCTGGGTCGACTCTTCCTCGTCCACCAAAAGTATTCGTGGACATAGTGGCTGGTTTACGAGAGCTCCGTTAGACATGGTTATACCTTTTGTGACCCAACTACCAAGTGCATTTCGCGTGCCAGAGTCTGCTGACCGATCGCTCTACAAATAGTTCGGCCGGCCGGAGCTCTCGGAGGAAGAGCTCACAGCCGGCCGTTAATCCCAGCAGCAAACTTACACTACACTGCTAGGAACATCGTGCTGCCCTGGCGGGCCACCAGTAAGAGGACGGGCTGGTCCTTTGTTGAGGAGCCAACCGCCTGGTCGTACTCCTTCACACTGGTTACAGGCTGATGATTCACCTGCTGGATCACGTCGCCTGGCTGTAAACCAGCTTCAGCGGCGCGGCTGGCGGGGCTCACTTGATCCACCACCACACCTTTGGTCGAGGCCGGAATCTTCAATTCCTGAGCTGTTTCCGGCGTGAGGCTCTCGACGGCAACACCCTGAAGACTCTGGCTCGATTTTGCATTATCGACGCTGGCCCGTTCCTCTTTGGAGGGGAATTCGCCCAGCGTCACCGCCACTTCTTGTAGCTTGCCGTCACGCAGCACCTTCAGCGTGACAGTGGCGTTCGGATCCATGACTCCGATCTTCGAGCGTAATTGATTAGCGTCCGCGATGGGCTGTCCATTCACTGCAACGATGATGTCGCCCTGTTTCAGGCTGCTGCGGGCGGCTGGGCTGTTCGGGGTAATCTCTCCGACCAGCGCTCCGTTCGTTTCGTTCGAGCTGAAGGCCTTGGCCAATGCCGGCGTTACATCCTGCGGAAGTATGCCAAGATATCCATGCTCCACTTTGCCGTGGGCCAGAATCTCGTCCAAGTCATGGCGCGCCATGTTGACGGGAACCGCGAATCCGATCCCCTGGTTTCCGCCCGAGCCGCCAGAGAGAATGGCGGTATTGATGCCAATCAAATGGCCTTCGTCATCCACCAGCGCGCCGCCGGAGTTGCCCGGGTTAATCGGAGCGTCGGTCTGAATGAAGTCTTCCAGTTGTTCGATTCCGAGTCCGCCTCGGCCAGTGGCACTCACGATGCCGGACGTAACCGTCTGGCCCACGCCGAATGGATCGCCGATAGCCAATACGATGTCACCGATCTCAACCTTGCTGGAGTCGGCCAGGGTCAGCACTGGAAAGTTCGACCCATCGATCTTAAGAACTGCGATGTCGGTACGCGGATCGGTGCCCACTACGCGGGCCTTCATCTCGCGCTTGTCACGCAGCGTCACGGTAACTTCGGTGGCGCCTTCCACCACGTGATTGTTCGTCAAAATGTAGCCTTCGGGGCTGATGATGACGCCCGATCCGAGAGCTTTCTCTCTGCGATCTTGTGGAACGTTGAATTTTTGCCCGAAGTCATTTCCAAAAAACTGGCGGAAGAAAGGATCCACACCCTCCGGCATCGCCTGCGCCGTTTGCTTCACAACTTTCGAGGATGAAATATTGACCACGGCTGGCAGGACGTGCTTCAGCATGGCCGAGTACCCGCGCCCAGCAGCGGCCTCGGAGCGCGAGACCGTTCGAATGGTCGGCGCAGGATTTTCAAAAGGCAACTTTCCTAATTCCGCTGCCCGTAACCCGTAGAAACCCGTTACAGCAACTGCTGTCGCTATGGAAACCGCCGCCAACCACCGGTGGCTTCTCAGGAACTCGATTTTCATATCTACTACCTCCAGTCCCAGCGTAAAGTCGAAGCGTTTTACTTCCCATAGCCTCCGTTGGGTAGATTGAGTACCCAACACCGGTTAGAAGCGAGGTTGGATATCGGTTATAGCGTCGCTTCGATAGACTAGGGCCGAGGTGCACATCTTGTCTTTTGCGAAGACGGCGCAAACCACATCGGCGGACGTGGATTATGCCGCTCGGCGCCTGCGTTTGGCTCTTATGATCGGTTTTGGCGGTATGGCCGTGGTCTTCCTGCTCGCCACCATCGATGCAGTGCATTTGCTGGGAGCGATGCGAACCGAAAACAAACTTCTCCGGGAGGCGGCGCTGGAACGTAGCAATCATCTGGCGTCCATCCGCACCTCCATCTTGCTGACGCACACGTACCTGGGGGACTTTCTCCTGGATTCGGACCAACAAAGTTCGCAGGCCGACCTTGCGGACATCCGTGATGCGTGGGCGCGCTCATCGTCCGATTTGGCGAATTATCGGTCCAGCACCCTGGATGAGCAGGTTCAAGTAAAGCGACTGGAAGATTTACTGAATCAGCATTGGCAGTACATCAGCCGCGCCATGAGTTCGCCGTCCGCCGGAACGGTCCGCCCGCTGAGCACATCCATCGTTGAGATCACTACCCAGTTGCAAGGTATCGACGCTAAACAGGCCGCTTCTACCGAAGTCCAGATTCAAAGCGAATTCGAGCACCTGGGCGCCGGGCTAAGCAGGGCGCTCAACCTGGCGTTGGGGACGGCGCTTCTGCTTGCCGCCGGGTGTTTGCTCTACATCATCCGGATTGAGCGGCAGAACAGCAGCCGCTACCAGGAGGTTCTCAAGGCGCGCGGAGCACTGGAGCAACTGTCGGCAAGGCTGGTGGATGCGCAGGAAACGGAGCGCCGCACTATTTCGCGGGAACTTCACGATCAAGTCGGACAAACGTTGAACGCTCTGCTCGTGGAGGCCGCCAATCTGGCGAAACGGATCCAAGCCGATGACGCGGTCAGTCTTCGATACCTGGACAACATTCGAAAGTTCGCCGATTCGAGCGTCAATTCGATCCGCGATATCGCCCTCCTGCTGCGCCCGTCCATGCTGGACGATCTAGGCTTGATGCCGGCCCTGGACTGGCAGGCGCGGGAAGTCTCCCGGCGCAGCGGCGTCAAGATCAAGGTTATAGCCGAAGATGTTTCGGATTCACTGCCTGACGAAATGCGCACGTGTATTTATCGGGTGGTGCAGGAGGCGCTTCAAAATGTGTTCCGGCACTCCGGGGCAAAGAGCGCCGTGGTCACGGTGCGCCAGGACGACAGCTCATTGTTTCTGAGCGTTGAAGACGATGGATCCGGATTCGATCCCGAAAAGATAAGAGGGCTTGGAATGCTGGGAATGGAAGAGCGGGTGAGACAGCTCGGAGGGCAGTTCGAAGTCCACTCCGCGCCCGGAAAAGGTACCGTCCTGAAAGTCAAGTTGCCCATCGCGGTGGCGCTGGCTATTGAATGATCCCTTTCCTCACGGCATAGAGAATCATCTCAGGCACTCCGTGCAGGTTCAGCTTTTGGAGTATGTTGCCGCGATGAGCATCCACGGTATGGACGCTCAACTGAAGCAGATTGGCAACTTCCTTGTTGGTTTTGCCTTCCGCGAGAAGCTGCAGGATCTCGCGTTCGCGAGAAGTCAGAAGATCGTAGCGATCCTCCACCTGCTTGTCGCGTATTTGGCGAACATAGTCTTCCAGCAGCATCTTGCTAATCACCGGGCTGAAGAAAGACTTTCCGTCGGCAACCGTTCGCACTGCTCGGATCAGATCCGCCTCCGCCGAGTTTTTCAGAATGTATGCGCGCGCCCCAGCTTTCAGGGCCCTGAGAACGTAGCCTTCATCCGAGTGCATGCTGAGAATCACTACTTGGGTCTGGGGGGTCTTATCGGCGATCTGTTGGGTACCCTCGATTCCGTTGAGTTGTGGCATTCCGATATCGAGAACGGCAACGTCGGGATGTTGCTTCAGCACCAACTCCACCGCTTCCCGTCCATCGCCGGCCTCGGCTATCACTTTGAAGTCGGGCTGCTGCTCGAGCAGCAGGCGCAGGCCCGACCGGATGATGGTGTGATCGTCGGCGAGCAGGATGCGAATCTGTCCCAAGGCGAATTACTTTCGTTTCCGTTTCTTGGTTGCTTTTTTTACAGGACCGTTTGCCGGGATGGCCGGTGGAATTCTCAATGCAGTTAGCATAAGATCCGGCATTTCAAGCTTGGTTTGCAAACCTTGCAAGCCATGCTGATCGCGGCTGCACCCACATCCTGAGCGGCCTGATAATGTACTTCAATCGTAATTCCGGCGGTACCGAGGACCACGTCAAAATCCTGAATCGGAGCATCCGGGGGCCAAAGTTCCTGGATGACCGGCCGGACCTTGTCCAACAGCTCCTTTTGCGTTTCGGCGATGGTATTTTCCCTTGGGATTATGGCAGCCGGCCGATCGAGACGCGCCCTCAGCTCAGCTAATTCGCCCCGGCTGGCGACCGCATCGACGGATATCTGAACCTCCTGTCCAGTCTGGCGTGTGAGCTCCTGACGTACCTCAGCTACTTTGGAATTAGGAATGAATCGGGTCGAAATCAAACGAATGACGATTTCGCCATTGGCGACACTCACCTGCTGCGACACGATGGCCTCCGCGGGGACCAGGCCTTTCAGTGCCTTTTGCACCTCTCCCCTCGCACGCGTTTCACTCGCCACCTGGAGCAATGCTTTCCGTAGCGGAACCGCGATCGAGGCGAGCAGGACCACGATCATTAAAACGCGCCAATGCAGTTGCCCTCCTGACGCCAACATTCTTGCAACCAGCCTATGCCCGTGGGAATGGATGCGAGCCTGCGAATCGTCCCCCCGGGCTGCGAGCATCGCCCGCTGAACGTCCACAGTATTCATTCCGACCAGGAGAAAGATCAAGAATGCGCTGGCTACGATAGCGACCAGGTTGGTCACAAAAAGAAGACCCGCGCCGCTCATGATTTCCATGTTCAGTCCGCTGCCCATGCCGAAACCCATGGCGCAGAGCGGTGGCATCAATGCGACAGCGATGGCAACTCCGGGAAGTGCGGTCACGCCATCGCCCCCGCCGCGGCAGACCACGACCGAGCCAGCTAAGCCGGAGAATAGCGCGATACCAAGATCGAGCAAATTGGGATTCGTACGAGAGAGGATCTCAGACGTCGCGGAATGAAACGGCAGCAACCAAACCAAAAAAGCGGAAAACCCGATCGATGCCGCGACGCTGGCGAGCAGGTTGATCACGGCTTTGATTCCCAGGTAAAGATCGCCCACGGCCAGTGCCATGCCTGTCGCCATGATGGGTCCCATCAGCGGCGAAATGAGCATAGCGCCAATGATCACTGCCGGGCTGCTCTCCACCAAGCCGAAGGTGGCGATGCCGGAGGATAAGAAGATCTCAAGCCAATAACTCAAGCTACTGATTTCGGTGGCGGCGAAAACCTGTTCATACACTCTGGGCTTCGCACTCGCATCTACGCGCAGCCAGGCCTGAAGGCGCCACCTTTCGACGCCGGCCGCATGGGTCTCTTCAAACATTTGTTGTGCTTCCAGTATGCATCGATCCATATTGGGCCAACAAACCCACATGCGCAGGCCCTGGTTGCCGGTTTTCAAAAAGAATCAGCCAGTCAGAGGACTGTTTGGCGGAAGCTCGCCCATTGCGCGCAGAAACGACGCCATAGTCAGGCTTTGAACGAAGACTGAAAACACGACGACTGCGAAGGTAATCGTAACGATCTCCTCGCGTCGTGGGAGCTCGGTCGGAAGCCCCAGGGCCAGGGCCAGTGCTACCGCTCCTCGCAAACCGCCCCACAGCAGGACGTGCTGATGTCTCATCGTGACGCGGCGGGAAGAGCGTGAAAAGAGGAAGCAGCAGGGATAGATTGCGACGGCTCTACCCAACGTCACAAGCGCGATTGCGATAACTGCCGGCAGCCAAATCGCCCGGAAATTCTGATGCGCCTCGTGCATTCCGATCAGCAGGAAAACGAGCGAATTTGCGACGAAAGCGGCGTATTCCCAGAAGGCCTGGATAGCCTCCTTTCCCCGGTCGGAGATCGTGCCGAAAGACGTGAAATTGCTCATGACCAGCCCAGCGGTGATGGTGGCCAATACACCAGACAACCCGAAATGGTCCGCCAGCAGGAACGACCCGTAGGCGGCGACGGTGGTGAAAGTGATTTCAACGAGGTGATCTTCGGTCTGCCCGGCCAGCAGGAGTGCCCCAACAGCAACGGCGGCGCCGCACAAAATGCCGCCGCACACGGTTTTCACCAGCGTGGCGGCGATCCCGAGCGGCGTGAGTTGCTGACCTAAGGCCATAGCAACGAGAACGCCGAATGCAACCGCGGCAGTGCCATCGTTAAAGAGGCTCTCGCACTCGATAAGCACCCGCAAACGACCCTGGATCTTGGCCTCCTTGAAAGTGGCAATCACCGAAACCGGGTCGGTGGCAGCGATGAGAGCGCCGAACACCAGTGCGCCGAGCCACTGCCAGCTCGCCAGATAGTGCATTCCGAACGCGGTAACACAGGCCGACAGTGCGACACCCACGGTTGCCAGCACGACAATCACCGCGAAGTCGCGACGCAGTTGGTCCCAATGAATATAGAACGCTGCCTCAAAAAGGAGCGGAGGGAGAAGCCCGTTGAAAATGAGATCCTTGGTCAGGTTGACTTCCGGCGCGAACGGCAGCACGGCCAGAATGATTCCTGCCGCAACCAGGCCAACGCTGTAAGGAAGGCGCAGCCGCCGGGTTAACATTGCAACCACTGCCGCGATCAGGAGCAGGAACGCTCCGGTTTGAAAGTTGAGGTCCATGCCTTTTACGTCTTCGATTCTAGAGGTTAAGACTATTTGAGTACGAACCAGTGATCTACCCTTTTTTGACGGCGTTTTGACAGCGATTCTCTTACATTGAAATGTAGGCTCGGTGCCGTGGCTGGTGTGTCTGAGCCAGGGAAGCATAGGAAAGCCGCCGACTCATGCGCTTAGAAGACAAAGTGTCAATTGTGACGGGTGCGGCTACCTGCATTGGCCAAGCGATTGCTATTCGCTTGGCAAGCGAGGGCGCGGCCGTGGTCGTGGATTACATCGGTAAGCCCGACGTGGCCGGCAAGACCGAACAGCTTGACATTGTCGTCAACGATGCGGGAGTGGAGAAGAAATTCGGCGTTTGTGGACTATCCGCTGGAAGAACTGCAGAAGATTTCGATGTCCACCTGGTTGGGCCTTTTCTGGTTTCGCAAGCGGCTGCACGTGAGATGATTCGACAGGGGCACGGCGGGCGGCTGATCCATATCTCGTCGGTTCATGAGGATCTACCGATGCCAACGAACGCAGCCTGCTGCGTGAGTAACCGTGGAATTGGCCCGCGACAAAATCGCTGTGAACAACCTCGGACCTGGAGCCGTGCTTACGCCGATCGATGCGATGTCGAGGCGAAGCACGAAATGGAGAAAGCGCCGATGAGCGAGATTCCGTTGGGTCGCTGCGACAGTCCGGTAGTTACCGAGCTTTCATGAGCGCGTTGAAGAAGTTCGCCTACGCGGGAGGCGGTGTCGCCAGCCAACCACTGCGCGCGAAACCATGACAGCGCCCGAGTTGGCAGAGGACCACTTTCGGGAAGCCTGTTCGCTATCGATTGCGAAGTTGCGAGGACTTCCTTCCAATTCGTTCTCCGGTTGATAATTCGAGGAGGATTTGAGCAATGCAGCAACGCGGTGACAAAGAAGCGTTCGGAGCACCGGGCATCGAACCCCGGTGGACGCATGGCAATAAAAATGGCGTTGGGACAGCCTACGCGGCGTCCAGCCGAATATGGTTCACGCTGTTTGGCGGCATTATCACTGAAGTGTATTACCCGACAGTCGACCGCCCACAGCTGCGCGATCTTCAGTACCTGATCACGGATGGGAAGAGCTTCTTCCACGAAGAGAAACGGGATATGAAGACCACGGTGGAAAGGATTTCCGGTCATACCTTAGGCTTTCATTGCAAGAATGCGGACCCGGATGGGCGTTACTCGATCAGCAAAGAAGTGATCACTGATCCGCATTTGCCCTGCGTTCTTCAGCGCACGCGGCTGACCGGTCAGGACAAAAAGTTTCTCGCCACGCTGAAGCTGTACGCGCTCTGTGCCCCACACATCCAGGTAGGTGGATACGGCAACACAGGCTACGTCACCATTGCGAACGGCTGGCGGATCCTCATGGCCTGCAAGCAAGGCGTGTGGCTCGCGATGACCGCCACGGTCCCTTTTTCCCGAACCTCCTGTGGTTACGTTGGAACGAGCGATGGCTGGACGGACCTGCACGAGAATTTCCAGATGGATTATGAATTCGATCATGCCGCGAACGGCAATATCGCTCTGACCGGCGAACTGGATCTCAGTAAGACCCGGGAATTTACGTTCGCAACGGCGTTCGGAGGAACGGAACACCGTGCGATCGCAAATCTTCTACAATCTTTGGGCACTCCTTTCGACCAGCATCTCGCCCGTTACAAAGATCAATGGGAAGGCGTGGCGGCGCACTGCCGGCCGCTGGAGAAGTCGTCGTTTGACCAAGGCAACCTTTTCAAGAGCAGTGTTAGCCTGCTGCTGGCGCACGAGGATAAATCGTACCCCGGCGCCCTGATTGCTTCCCTCGCCATCCCTTGGGGAGAAGCCAAAGGTGACCAGGATCAGGGCGGATATCACCTGGTATGGACGCGCGACATGGTCAACAGTGTGACCGCGCTGCTGGCTGCCGGTGACACAACCACCCCGCTGCGCGCCTTGATTTTTCTTGCCGTCTCACAACACGAAGATGGCGGCTTCGCGCAAAACTTCTGGGTCACCGGCGAGGCGTATTGGACCGGCATTCAATTGGATGAAGTGGCGTTTCCGATCATGCTGGCGTGGCGTCTGTTTGGCGAGAAGGGACTGGGGGACTTCAACCCCGACACGCTCGTGCGCAAAGGCGCCGCTTACCTGATCCGCAATGGTCCTGTCACGCAGCAGGAGCGATGGGAAGAAGCCAGTGGCTATTCACCCTCCACGCTGGCTTCGAACATCGCCGCGCTGATTTGTGCGGCGCTGTTTTTCCGCGAGAGAGGCGATGAAGCGTCGGCCGTGTTTACCGAAGAATATGCGGACTTCCTCGAATCTCATATCGAAGATTGGACGGTAATCCACGAAGGGTCGCTTCATCCCGAAATCAAACGGTATTACATTCGCATCCTGCCCGAGCAAGTGGGAGACGCGAATCCTGCCGAAAATCCGGAGCAGCGCACGCTCCAAATCAAGAACATTCCTTACGGTCAGCAAAGCCGATTCCCAGCCAAGGACGTGGTGGATGGCGGGTTTCTCGAGTTGGTGCGCTATGGCATCCGTTCCGCGAACGATCCCATCATTGTGGATAGCGTCAAGGTGCTGGATGCGGTGCTGAAAGTGCAAACCAATGCCGGTCCCGTATGGCATCGCTACAATCACGACGGCTACGGTCAGCAGGAAGATGGAGGCCCTTTTACCAGCGTCGGAGTGGGGCGGGCGTGGCCGCTGCTCACCGGCGAGCGAGGTCACTACGAACTGGCTGCCGGGCGAAGCGTTGAGTGTTATCTGCGGGCGATGGAGCAGCTTGCCTCTCCCACCGGCCTGCTGCCGGAACAAGTTTGGGACGAGCCGGATAAGCCGAAGGCATTCTTGGCTCTTGGCAAGCCAACCGGTTCCGCCATGCCGCTCATGTGGGCCCACGCCGAGTACGTCAAGCTGCTTCGCTCCGCTTCCGATGGCAAGGTTTATGACTCGATCCCCGAAGTCCACGAACGTTACCTCGGCGATCGCAAAAATTGCAAGCTGGTGGAAGTCTGGAAACCGGACCGGCACGTGCGATTTATGCGAAAGGGTTCCATCCTGCGTATCCACGGCACTGAACCGTTCCGTCTACGCTGGTCGGGCGACGCTTGGAAAACCCAGAACGATACCGAATCGAGCGCCAACGCTCTAGAGATCGACTTCGTCGATTTGCCTGTGTCGGTGTCGTCATCCAAAGATGACTGCATCCGCTTCACTTTCTTCTGGCTTAACAGCAATCGATGGGAAGGGCAGGATTACGACGTTACCGTTCGATAGCGGCCGGTTGTCCGGCGGCGGCGCCAAGCTGGACAAGCTGTCGCAGCCTGTCCACAGGGACGCCGGTTCCTACCCCGGTTGATTGTGCCGCGTCAGCGCTTTAGGCGAGTTCGGTATCGGCGGTATGCAGAACAAAACGCTGCGCCGATTTCCACCCGACGAAGCAGCGGCCGGACGCACTTCGGCCAAGCTGTTATCGCTACCGGCCTCAAGCGCAAAGAGCTCATCCTGGTGTCTCAAACTTGTGGTCGGCCGTGTGGCGTATCTGAGTTTTTCTGCCAGTTCTGCGAAGAACTCAAATTTAGAGGCCCTCTGTGGGGCGATGATTATTCCGAAATGTTGCAGCGGCGCGAACCCTGAGTTTTGAAAACCCTGGAGAGGGGCGCAGCGCCTCTAAACTTTCATTTCTGCGGTCTACCTCAGCACATCCCGACCATCATACCTGGCTCATTCCGTATCGAACCTGGAAACATTGTTATGACCGAGACGTGCTTTTTTGAGTCGGCGCTCCAAGTGTCAGGTCGAAGCCGATCAGTAAGACCACCGAGTTAAGGTGCTGAACAGCCGGGGGACAGTAATACTAGGTGCTACGACAAAATTGTTTTGTGAGAAATGCTGGATTCACGCCGCAGCGCCGCTTCAATCATGTATACTCAGCACAAGGTCGGGGATTGAAGTGGGGATGGGCGTCGCCTTGGTTCATCATCTTGTCGGCGCAGGAACGCAGTTTATCTAGGATTCCTATTTAGCTCTAGCACTGACCAAAATTGGGTTTTTCGGGAGATGTCCGTAGTGCGCTTATTTATTTACCGCATTTTTCTTGCCGCTTTCGCGGTCTGTGCCCCCTGTTTTGCTGACGTGACCATACAGGGTTTGGCTGGTGGCAGTGTGGTTACGGCTAGTGTGCCGGTAACCCTGCCTTCCACAGACTTCTTCTTTGTGACCATCGACGGCGGCGCTGCCGGAACCACTGCGCCATCCTGGCTGACGGCGACTCCTACGGAGGGATATAGCGACGTGCAGCTTCAGATTTCGGCCGATCCTTCCAAGCTCCAAGCCGGTACCTTCACCGGCCGGATTGTGTTGACGTTCCCCAATGGTGAGGCCACCGTCAATCAGACTGTCACTTTCCAGGTTTCGAACGCACCTCCCAAGCTGGATGTCGAGCCCAGCACCATTACCTTGAATGGCGTTGAGGGCGGCTTTATCACGGTCTCCGAAGCGGTATTTGTGGAAAACTCCGGTGGCGGCGGGCCACAGCCCTTCACTGCAACGCTTACCGGCAATGCGCCTTTCTTGACACTCAGCTCCGCGTCCGGCCAAACCAGCCAGCAGTCTCCCGCATTGCTCATTCAGGATAACGGAACGCCTCCATCCAAGACCGGAGCGTACAGCGCCACCTTGCACATTGCAATGGGAAGCCAAACCGAGGATGTCCCCGTCAATTTTCTGGCAAAGCCCGATCTGCTTTTTTTCTCGCTCACCAAAACGGGGTTGTTGTTTAATGCGGAAGCGGGCGTTGGCACGCCCCTGACGCAAACGGTGGGGATACTGAATGCCAGCGCGCCGGTGCCATGGACGGCCACCGTCGCCAGCAGCCAGGATTTCGTGACCCTCTCCCCAAGCAGCGGAACCGCGTCGCCCGGGGGCGGAGTACCGCTCACCATCGGAGTGAAGCCGATCAGCACGCCAGGAACGTATTACGCCACGCTGACCGTTACGCCGACCTCGTTCAGCGCCTCGATTTCACCGGTTTATTTGACCGTGGTCTACAACGTAATGGCAACTCCGCCGCTTCCGGATCTGGCGCCGGCCGGGCTCATCTTTACATCGGCCGCAGCGCAGACTATCTCGATCGTAGCGAGCTCCACAACGTCGCAACCTTACGAAATCGGCCAAGCCGGCAATTTCATCTCGATTCCAAGTCCAACCGGCTCGGCTTCCGGCAGCGCTCTCACGCCGGTTCCTGTCAGCGTGGAAACTGCGCTGCTCAAGCCTGGAATTTACCGGGGCGGGGTGCAAGTAAATTTCCCCCAACTAAAAACATTTCGTACCGCCGACGTGTTGCTCGTGATACCGCCCGCTGGAACACAACCCTCAGCGTCGCACTCGGCTTCGCCGCACGGCAACTCCACCTGCTCGCCATCGCAGATTGCGGTGGTTGGGACCAGCCTCGCCGGCAACTTCTCGCAACCTGCCGCCTGGCCCGCCGTCTTTGAAGCGCGGGTAGTCGACGATTGCGCCAATCCTGTGAATGACGCAAAGGTGATCCTGAATTTTTCGAATGGAGACCAGGCCTTGGATGCCAAGCTGGAGGCCTGCAGCGCAGAACAGGGATGCGGCTCTGGCGACGGCACCTATTCGACGACCTGGGTGCCCAGCGGCGCTGGCCCCGTCAACATAGATGTGCGCGCTACTTCTGGATCGCTTTCCGCTTCCGCCCTGTACTCCGGGACTGTGTCGCCCAACAACGTCTTGGCTGTGCCGCCCAACGGCGCCGTAAACAATTTGAACGTCCAGGCCGGCGCTCCCCTGGCGCCCGGAACAATCACGGCTATTTATGGATCGGGCCTCGTCAGCGGTGCGGGTGGTTCTCCGGGAAAAGTCCCGCTGGTCACCAATTTTCAAGGCACCAGCGTCCTCATAGGCGGTCTTCGGGCGCCCATTTACTACACCAGCGCTGGACAATTGAATGTTCAGCTTCCCGCCGAGCTGCAACCAAATCAGAGCTATTCCATGCTGGTGAGCGTCGACAACGCGGTCAGCATTCCTCAGAACCTGCTCGTTGGCGAGACCACGCCTGGTGTGGCGGCTTTTGCGGATGGAACGATCATCGCCCAACATACCGATGTCAATGCCACGCTGGTGGATACCAATCACCCGGCCAAGGCCGGCGAGACACTCGTGATGTATTTGGACGGCATGGGCGCTACCGATCCTGCCGTACTCAGTGGCGCCGCCGCTCCTGGAGCAGAGCCCTTAGCTCGCGTAACGAACGTGCCTATAGTTACCGTGGCCGGAGAACCCGCGACCATCGTGTACGCCGGCCTTACTCCGTTTTCAGTTGGACTGTATCAGATCGACTTCACCATTCCCCTGGACGCCAAAACAGGCAACCTCGCCGTCGTAGTCACGCAGAACGGAACGAGCGCAAACACCACAACCATTCCGGTAGTCTCGAATTAGCTCACCTCATTTTCCCAAGACTGGGAATTCGGCGGAAAAATGGCAGCGTGGACCCCCCGGACCCGCCGGTCGCAGGCGGCTTAATGAATGGTCCGCGTCTTGCGATTCATGTAATCCATCGGTTGATCAGGATGCCCTGCTTCTTGCAGCGGCCCACTTCTTCCAGGGTGCGGCTGATCACCAGCGGATCCAGGCCAAACGCGTTGCGGTACATACGCCCGCCCGCGAGCGTTAGCGCCGATGGCTTGCCGTCGCACGGTCGCCCACAGCGGCCCCGTTTGGGCGCGGCCTCACACCGATCATCCACTGGATTTCACCCATCAAGGGCAGCGTCACACAGCTCCCAAGATCGGGAAAGTCTACGCGCCGCCTGGTATCGCACCTTGTCCCGAGAGAATCTTGTCAGGGTCGACGCTCTTGTCCACTACCACGCCGAAGAACGGGAACATCATCTCCTCCCATGTCATCTCGCCGTAGTAGACGGTCCTGTTAGGGTTGGGATTGAACTTATTGTTCGGCGAATTGTCAAAGTGTGCCTCGACGTGCAACTTAGTTCCCTTCGGCACCTTTACTGTAGTGTTGTACCCCAGCTGCCAGTTGAAATCGTAGTGCGGCACACTTAGCACTGCTTCTTGTCTTCCGTCCGGATAAACCAGAGTGTAGGTCATATCCTTGCCACGAAAATGCATATGGGGCATCATGTAGACCAGTTCGACGTCCTGATTGAATGTGACCTCGGCGGGCGGGCTCTGCCAGTTGCCGTCGTTAGGCGGGATGGCAAAATGCGCGGCGTCCATCGGCGCTGTTGTACTCAGCGAAACGTAGCGGCGCTGGGGCGACTCCTTAGCGATCGTGAATCCTACTTGCACGTGGTCGGTGACGGCGATGCCGTTCGGCGTGTAGTGAAGATTGAGAGTGATATCGCTCCCCGCCGGAACTAGCTTCGCGGCCTGGAAGTCACGATAATCCGCAACGGGATTGCCCGGCAAATAGCAATCTTCGGCCATACTTGTGAAACGGCCGCCTGGCCTGGCGGGACCAAATGTCGGTCCCTTGCTCGGAATCGCGCTTCCTTCCGAATCGCGCTCCTTGTCTTGCCATACCGGTTCGAAATACTTTACGTCGGCCCTGTGAGGATTGAATCCGAGGCAGATATGATGGGCGACGGCCGGATGCTCCGGCTTGATTTGCACGGACGTCACCCAGGTGTCCTTCGTAAAGCCTGTAGGCACGGTGACCGACATCCATTCGATCACGTCGTTCTTCGGATGCGCCGGAATCTCAACCACCGGCCCTTTCACGATCACGTCGGGCTGAATCTGCCAGCCGTCCGGCCAGTTGACCGCCTGAGGCGCATCTTTTGGATCGCCCTCCAACGCACCTGTATTAGCCCATTTGGCGATCGTCTCGATTTCGTTTGGCTTTAACGAGTGGTCGTTCAAGAACCGGCCCACTTGTGGATCGGCAAACCAGGGTGGCATCTTGCGCGCTGCGACGGCGGCCTTCATCGCCTTGGCCCAGGGGCGTGTTTCTCGGTAGGTCAGGAAAGACATCGGCGCGATCTGGCCGGGACGATGGCAGGTCTGGCAATTCTTTTGCAGAATCGGCAGAACGTCCTTGTTGAAAGTTGGAGAAGCGTGATCATCGGCCGCCATCGCGGCGCTACCCAAAACCAGTGCCATCAGGAAGAATTTCGCAGACATTGGAATCCTCCAGTTCTTGGCCTTGCAACCAACCAAAGGCTTGCAGTTTGAGACCGAGATCAGTATAAGTTCTCCTCTTCTGACAGTCAAACAGTCATCCTCCAAATCAAAAGACGTATTTTAGGGCGAGCTGCATGATTCTTCCACCGTTCCCCGTCGGTGAGGTAGACCCGGTTGTGGAAGTGGCGCTGGTGATTCTCCCGAATTGACCGCTGCTCAAGTTCACAGCAGCGTCGCCCGCGCCTGGGGTGATATAAAACCTCACGCTGTTGGTGACATTGAAAGCTTCCACCCGGAACTCCACATGTTGGTTCTCGGTAATACGGAACTGTCTGGAGATGGTCTGATCCCACTCCCAAAATCCCGGGGCCCTCAAATCGGCCACTCCCATGTTCCCGTAAGTCCCGGGAGTCGGGGGTGCGAACGCTGCGCTATTGAAATAGCTGACGCAGGGCGCCGGCGAGCAGGATTGACCACGATCGGGCGCGGCGGTGTTGGCCAGCACCTGATTTGGCCGCTGCGGTATGGGATAATTCCCTGCTCCTACGTAGAGACCGTTCTCCGCGCTGTCGGCGCCGGTATCCACCGTTAGAGGTGGGCCGGTGCGGACGGTGTAGATGGTCGAAAAAGTCCAGTTGGAGGCAAGACGGCTGGCCCAATTACTACCAGACATCCGCGGCGTGTTCGCCACCATCGTGATATTTGCGACTTGGCGAATGTCTAAAGCCGTGGCGTAGCAATCGCCATAGTCCAGGAGGCGGTTTTGGGGCCCGTTGTTCTGATACGGCTGGTGCGGATAGGCGGCGGAGAGATTCGTCAGGAAGGTGCCGGGAAACCCGATACAGTGCGACCAGGTGTAATTCCCGGAAAGGTTAATCGCGTTCCCCTTCCGCCAAGTCGCATTCAGCAGAAGGCCGTTATAGCTTTGAGTACCGCCGTCATCAAATTGAGTCATGCTCCCGAGCAAGTTTCCGGCCGAGGGATTCGTTAGTTCCAGCAGCCGCCGGTTGTTGACATTGAAGGGAGTGGTGCAGGGACCGGGCGCGAACACGCCGTATTGACCCGGCTGGCAGTTTCCCGGAATATATTGGGCCGGATTCAGCTCCACAGCGCCCGAGACATGGATGATATGGGATCCCACGTAGTTGGCGGATACGAACACACTGGAGGTCACCTGCCGCTGGATGGCGACGTTCCAGGATTGCTGTTCGCTGGTCTTCAAATTTGGCTGGAACGGGTAAAAGCCCTGGTAGAGCGGCTGACTTGGGAAGGTAGGACTCTTGGGATTGTAGAAGTAAGGAAACGGATTTCCTCCGGGGACCTGGGCGTAGGGATTGTCGAGGCTCACGAAATTTGAAATGACGGTCTCGCGGAAAGGCGCCACCGTGGACGTGTTTTCGTGCAGATCCTGCGCGATGAAGTCATAGGCGATTCCGGCGCCGGCGCGGATGGCAGTTTTGCCATCCCCGAAGGGATCGAAGGCCAGACCGAAGCGCGGCTCCACGTGGCCAAAGTTATGGTTGAGGCCGGATCTGCCGTTAAAGCCCGGATCGCCCGGATACGTAAACCCGGGAGGCGCGCTGGGAATTACGGTACTCCGCTCGTTGGCATAATATCTCGCCAGGCTGAAGTTGTTCACGTCCGACTGTATGAACTGCATGGGGAAAAATGGATTCCAGCGGACGCCATAGTTCAGGGTGAGCCGGGAGGTGGCTTTCCAGGTGTCCCCGGCATACAGCCCAAAGAAGTTCTGGGTGGTGTAATTGGGATTGGGATTCGCCTGGTGCATCACTGTCACAGTTCCGGTCAAGAAGTCGGCTAATGGGGAACCAGTCACTGCACCCGGAAAGATCATAACGCCGGGGGCCCACGCGTACGAATTCTCGATCAAAATGCCACGCATGTAACTTGCGCCAAAGGAAAACTGGTGCGTTCCGTGAACCAGGCTCACATCGTCATTGAACCCGAAGTTGGTGACTCCCTCTTGGGTGATCGTGAAGTTAGCGGGGAAACCAATTTGCCAGGCGCCGGGGAGAAGTACCGACATGAAATTCGGAACATAGCCGCCGTAGAAGTTCTTGACCCCGACGTCCGACGGACCAAAATAGTTGGCTGGAAGTTGGTGCCCGCCAATTCGATTGCCGAAGGCGCGGAAAGAGTTGACAAGGCTGGAAGTGATCAGGTAGGTGTCGCCCAAGGTCAGCGATTGAGCCGTGTCATCGACGCCGACGCCGCTGGTTGTCAGAACGTCCTTCGGATCGATTGAATACGGGACCTTGTCTTCGATCCGGGTTATCAAATAGCGCGCAAAAAGGCTCTGCTTGTCGCTGAGCTGATAATCGAGCCGGACCGGAGCTTGCAGGTCGTTCTCGCTCAGAGGGTTTCCGGTCGTGACTCTTCCACAGGCATTGGTAGGCTGGGGAAGTCTGGCTGAGATGGCCGCGGCCACTGGACTGACCGGCCGGATGAGATGATAGCTGCCATTCAGCGCGGGACCGAACGCTCCGCCTGCCAGAAGCCCTCCTGTTTCCGGGCAATTGTTCGCGATGTAGGCAGAGAAGTCGCCAGCCAGCATCGCGGCGGTGGGAACAAAGGCGGTTGTGGCGCTGGGCGTTTGGCGGGTGATGGTGCCCTGGTAGCCGAGAAAGAAGAAAAACTTGTCTTTCCTGATGGGCCCGCCGATCACGCCGCCGAACTGGTTACGCTTGAGCTGGTCATTGGTGGGGGAAAAGAAGTCTCGTCCGTTCAAATCTCCATTGCGGAAGAACTCGAAGGCGTCCCCGTGAAACGCGTTGGATCCCGACCTTGTCACCGCGTTGACGGCGGCTCCCGAGTGGCCGCCTCCGGAAGCATCCTGCGCGCTTGTCACCAGCTTGAATTCCTGGAGCGCATCCGGGAACGGAAGCGGCATGTTCGTTCCATCATAAGTGTCCAAATGCGACGCCCCATCCAGGTTGTATTGGACACTGTAGTCGCTTCCGCCGGCAACGGAGATAGTCACGCCGGTGTTCATGTTGAATCCGGGCGAAGTACCGGTCTGGACGGCGAGGCCTGAAAGCGTGATCAAATCGGTTGGTTGGCGGCCATTGAGCGGCAGGTCCAAGATCCGTTGGGCCTCAATCACAGTGCCAACACCCGCGCTGCGCGTTTCAACCGAGGTGGCGTTCGCTTCGACGATTACTTTTTCCGACACCCCCCCAACTCTGAGCGAAATCGAAACCGCAGGGTCGCTGTTTACCTGCAACACGATGCCTGATTCAACCGCGGTAGCGAACCCTTCTTTGGTGATCTCGATGCTGTATGGCCCGAGCGGCAAGCTGGTCAAAACGAAGCCTCCGTCCGACCCACTCATGACAGTTCTGGTGGCTCCCGTGTCGGTTTCCGTGGCTTTCACCATCGCGCCAGGTACTGCAGCGCCAGTCGTATCCTGCACAACGCCGTGAATTTGAGCCGTGGCTTGTCCCCAAGCGAGCGCTGCGTCCAGTGCTAACAAAACGATTAAAGTAATCGCAGACTTCAAGGTCTCCTCCTGACTCGTTTACCCAGCCGAAATTCAAAGCGAAATCGCCTTCTGGAGTCTTATCCAAAAACGCGCGAGAGGCAAACTGTGAATTGTTAAGTTATGTAAGCGCTGGAATTCTCGTGATCGGAATTGCGCAGCGTCTAATGAGGATCGTCGAATGGAGACAAGGCGCGTCAAAACAGCGGCTATTTGACGCCGCTCAGACCGGCGCGCTGTCCGTCTCGCCGGGTGGAAGATCGTCCAACTCAACTTTGGCCGCGCGAGAACAACCGAAGCAGAATTAGTAAAACGAGACTTTTCGCAGTTCGTTTGCCGAATCCAAGAAGGTCCGGCCAGCAGCAGAAGCATTTCCGGGTTGTTTCGCGGTCCGCAGCCTGTGCGTACTTCGCGGTTCGCGCCCCGGGATTCAGTTCACGACGACGGTACATCCGAGACGGGCATGCGTCAGGGGCGCCATGGTAGGCTCGACACGTGGAACAGAGCTTTGAGACGATGTGGCGGATGGCCAAGGTGGCTGGCGGCATTGACACGACGGTAAGGCTCATCGAAACGGTTATAGAGACGCAGCCTGCGTTCAAGTTCCGCAATTGCGCAGGGAAGCAAATGCCGATCCGGGACCTGGCCGGGCTCGCGCGGTCAGTACAGGCGGCTACGTCGGTGCCTCAAGGAGCATCGTTTGACCAGCACGACGTGCAGTTCATCGAAGATAAGTTCCTGACCGTTCAAGCGGAGATGAATGCAATGCTGGCGCAGTTGGCGAGGGCATCCACATCGAACTAACAACCGGCGGCCCGCTTCTTCTCGAACAGCTCCCGCCGGCCTTGGTACCGCGAATAACGCGGATTGCGGATCTTGAACCAGCCCTCCCCGGAGACACCGTGCTTCTGCTTGAGGCGAATTCGTTGTAGGCTGGTTTGCTATGACGACTCGATCCTTCGTTGCTCTCACCGTACTTGCTGCGACCCCCGCCTTGGCTCAACTCGCCTCGCCCAATGCCGCCGGCGTCGCCATCGGTCACATTCACATCAACGCCACCGATATGGACGCCCAGCAACGTTTCTGGACCGACGTTGGCGGAACAATTGTCAACCGGGACAAGATCGTCATGGCACAGTTTCCGGGTATATACGTCCTGTTGCGGAAGCAGGACAACAGTGGAGGCACGGTGGGATCCGTCCTCAACCACTTCGGCTTCTACGTTAAAGATTTCGACGGATCGGTCGCGAAATGGAAGGCAGCCGGCCTCAAGTATGAAGCGGGCAAGAATCCTGGGCAGGGCTTCCTCACCGGTCCGGACAACGTCCGCGTCGAGATCTACGAAAACAAGACCATACCGACTGCCATCCAGATGCACCACATTCATCTGTTCGTGACGGATCCTTTGGCGGCGCAAAAGTGGTACATCGAGAACTTCGGCGCCACGGCCGGCAAGCGCGGGCAATACGACACCGCCAATGTCCCCGGCGCCGAGATTACGTTCACCAAGAGCGATACCGCACAGGCCCCGACCAAAGGCCGTTCGGTGGATCACATTGGCTTTGAGGTGCAGAACATCAATGCCTTCGTCGGCAAACTGCAAGCGGCAGGGATCAAAACCGACGCCGCGATCCGCAATAGCGCCAACACGTCTGGCCTGCGGATCGTCTACATCACCGATCCCTGGGGGACACAAATCGAGATCACGGAAGGCCTGGCTACACCGCCACCAACGTCGAGCCGCTAAGACGGTTAGGTCGCTCGGGCGAGGAAGCGCGTGTGAGTCGATTCTTCGCCATCATGTAATCTTCTTTGCATCCTCAAAAGGCCAAAGCGGGTTTCAGTTAATTACCTCATTTGCCGGGTAAGTGTCGATAGCTCTTTTCGTTCTCCAAGCAGATCTCGTCCAGCAGCTCCGTATCGGGCATGATGGCTTGCTTGAAATTAACCGTCCAGGGCTTGGTGTACGCTTTCGGATCGTCCACAGTGAATTCGATTTCGAGCCTCCCGTAGTTCGGGCGCCGGAACCGCTCGGTCAACTTGGCGGCTTCGGTCAGCGGGTCGCCTTTCAGGTCGAGCCAAATGCCGTCCCGCAATCCGTTGGTTTGGACCACCAAGGTGTCGCCTTCCCACTTGCCGGAAGAGTACCCGTTCCAGGACGGTTGCGGATCGACAGGCAACGGACGCCCGTCCAGGAAGATCTGTCGGTAGCCGGCGTTCCACTCCGTAAGAATGAGCAGGAGTCTTGAGGTTTGCACGAACTTCTGAAGATGGGGAAGTCCGTAGTCGCGCGGAACAGTTAAGGGCAGACAACGGACGTGGGGATCATCCTTGCCTTCGTTCTCGATCCTTTGCTTGACCAGGGCGGCGGCCCACGGTTGGTACGGTAGGCCGCCCTTGAGGCTGCGCCCAATATCGATGGCCTCCAGCGCGATCGGCAGCTCGGCGTCGCAGTCCAGCAAATCGAGGCCTTTCGCCGGGTCGCAAGGCACCGGATTCCCCGTGATCCATACCCCCGAGAAATCCGGCTTGCCTTCGTTGGTGCGTGGCGCGGGAGCCGTCAAGTCCGGCCTGCCATTGGGGCTGCGGGGAACGCCAGGCGTAGGATAATTCAGCCACTGCGCGACCAGAGGCAAAGCCGTCGTTACAACCAGAATCGCAATCCGTTTCATTATCGTTCCTCCTTCTCCAGATAGTGGCATATGAGAATCAGCCCAGCATACTCCAGGAAGCAGAGAGTGATTGGATCACGGCGTCTTTCCGTATATCCTTCCGAAAGGCCATGTAAACGTGGCTGCAAGTAATTGATTTTAATGGTGGGCGCGACAGGACTCGAACCTGTGACCTCCTGCGTGTGAATTAGGAGGCCGTTCCTAACACCATGATTATACGGTAAATATTTACGCAAAAATGTGGGTTTAGGTATCAAAAGTGCACTTGTGGCAGGGCTAAATGGTTGGGTAGTTTTGCAGCCGACGGCCCTCCTCGGTCGGTGTTCTCCTCGACCGCAGCGTTTTCGAGCGGGAACCACTTTTCCTTAAGCCACACCTCAGCCTCTTCTTCCCAGCGGCTTCTGGGGTGGGCAGCTCCAAACCTTAGCCAATCTTGTGGCGCAGCTAAGGTCACTTCCTTATCGATCGATCGATCGATCGATCGATCGATCGTTCATCCGACCTTCGCATCAGAAATCCGAATAGTCACTCGCTTGCCCGGGCGCCTTTGCCGCCCACCTGATGGTGTTTAAGGAGACAGAAACGTTCGTTGGATCCTGCAGCCGGTCCAGCTGAGATCGATTAGTCCGAAGTTCTCTTGCGATCACTTGTATGTTGCTTCTCCATCGCCCTGTGCCGTCGCAAATCCCATTTTTCGCGAGACGGCGATAGAACCCAGTTACCGAAAGCGATTCGGGTTGAGATTATTCGTGGGCACTGCGGGTTCGGAGGTCAGTAAAGCAGTTGTCTGAGGGATTTGCTAATAATGTGAGCAAAATGGGCGTGGCCGGGGTCCTTGGAACTGCGGACCGCCCCGCGCTTCAGGCGGCGCGTCGCTCGTAGCGATGGTGAAGACCGCCGAGTTGCGGTATGGCGATAATGCCTCCGAGTTCAATTGGCTGCACCGGCCGTGGCTCCGGCGTGTCTTTGCCCAGCGAGAGGTGCGTTCTGGATTCGTGATAGTAGCTAGTGAACAGCTTCACGTGCCGGTAGAGCGAGGCCTCGTTGAACACAATGACATGATCGAGACACTCGCGCCGAAACGTGCCAATGACCCGTTCGACATAGGCTCGTTGCCAAGGCGATCGCGGAGCAGAAAGGACCTCCTTGATTCCCATCGCTTTCACTTGCGCGACGAAATCAAGCCCGAAGATATTGTCGCGGTCGCGCAGCAAATAACGCGGGGCCGTGTCCCACGGAAATGCTTCTCGCAATTGTTGCGCGGTCCATTCTGCCGTCGGATGCGCAGTTACACCGAAATGAACGATGCGCCGCCGGTCATGTGCCAGGACCAGGAAGACATACAGGATCTGGAACCGGAGAGTAGGTACGGTGAAAAAGTCGACCGAGACCACGCTTTTCACATGGTTCTCCAGGAAGGTCCGCCACGTCTGCGATGGCGGCTTCCGCCTGTGTACCATGTACTTGCCCACGCTGGTTTCGCCGATATCAATGCTGAGTTTGAGGAGTTCGCCATGAATTCGGGGAGCTCCCCAAAGCTGATTCTCTCGGCTCAGCCTCCGGATCAGATCTCGTACTTCTGGCGAGATCTCTGGGCGCCCAGGTTGGCCGTGACGGACTTTCCAGGTCCAGAAGAGTCGAAAGCTTTTGCGATGCCAGGCAATGACAGTTGCCGGCTTGACGATCATCAGGGACGAGCGCCAATCGTTCCATATCTCGCACAGCCAAGCCCACAGAAATCGATCAGCTGGAGTTAGTTTCGGACGTTTCACCGAGCGACGCAGGACCCCGAGCTGGTGCCGCAATGCGAGGTTCTCCAGTTGGAGCACGGCGCGAGATTTGAAGGCCGCGCACGCCGCGTCGGCCATCACATGAAGCGTGGCCAACACCAGAGATAGGAATTCACGGAACACGCGCAAATCCCATATTCTCACGCAGTTCGAGATTTACGACATGCACAGACGGCCGGATTTACTTAAGAAATGCCGCAACCGGGCACCGGACAAATTTGGAGGCCACCACCGAGTTTTTTCGCGAACACGTCTGGGGCGGAGAGAAAATCATCGGGCTCGGCCACATGCTCCTTGGAGATATGCACCGCGAGACGGGGAAGGTTGAGGCAGAGCCGTCCGCAACCGCAGGCGCCAAAGCTATTGACTCGAGCGATCTCCCGCTCCCGGCCCGTATCGATGCGAAATATGCCGACCAAGTGTTGACGTCGAACAACCTGGGAATCGATTTGGAGGGTCCTGAGCGAACCGGCATGACGCCCGGAGCCTGGTATGCCGCCAGCGGAAACCCCGGCGTCTACGTCAGCATTCTTCAGCCGAATCTCATCGATCCGGCGATTCTGCAGAGTTACGAGACGCGGGTCAACAGTCTGGACAGCGTCGAGGCGTCCGCGCTCGTTTATCTGGTCGCCTTCGATCTCGATCGGTTTGAACTCGGATATGCACTCGGCACGGAGCATCCCAGGGTGGGGTGGTCCGATCACATGCTGGCGCAGATGAGGGATCCACAGTTGCCGGGGCCGGATGGCATCGGGAGCATCGCTCCACTAATTTCGACCGGTTTGGTTGGACCGGGGGACGCCCCGAAAACTGTAGCGACGTTCACCGGCGGTTTCAAAAGAGAGCATGGAGCGTTCAAATACGGAGATCTCGCCCTGCAGAATCACGGTTCTCATTATGGCTTCATTGAAAACGGCGTCGTGTTCAGCACCCTTCAACCAGGCTTGGCGACGATTTTAGTCTTCGAAGACGGCTCGGTGGAAATGAAAACCTGGGCGGAGGCGGACAACAGGTTGCTGTCTCGGATCAGGCACGCACGCCAGAACGGGGTTCCGGTGATTGAATTCGACGTAGCTTTGCACTCGCCGGCGCCGGGTGCGCTGGTGAAGCGTTGGGGACCGGGCAATTGGTCGGGGTCGGAAGAGATGAAGTTGCGTACGATGCGCTCTGGCGCGGCCCTGCAGACTAATCATGGCAAGCGCTTCTTGATCTACGCGGTGTTCTCGGACGCCACGCCTTCGGCGATGGCGCGCATATTCCAGGCTTACCGCTGCGACTACGCGATGCTTCTGGATATGAACGCACTGGAACATACCTACCTGGCGCTTTATCGAAGGTCCGGGCCACAAATGTTTGTGGATCACCTGCTGAAAGGCATGAGCGAAGTGGATAAGTCGACCGAGGGCGAGGTGGTTCCACGCTTCCTTGGATACCCGGACAACCGGGATTTCTTTTATGTGATGCGGCGCTGAGCGCGACGCACGGAGCTCAAGCGATGAATATGTCACGCGCCATGAGAATGGGAGCGGCAGCGCTGGTCGGAGTGATCATGCTCGCCCAGTCTCCGGCGCTGCGGGACCAGAATGAACTTCTGTTCCGGCAACTGCAGCGGGTCCATGGGTTGTCGGATGCCCAGATGGCGGCTATCCGAAAGATATTCGCAAACTCGGGAATTATGAGCCAGGGAAATCCGGCGGTGACGCGCCATCCGGTTACGCCTGAAGAGGCTCAGGCCAAGCTGAAGAAACTGGGCATCGATTATGCAAATCCCAAGTTCGAAAGAATCTGCGGGGCCAAGTATATGGCGCCGCTGTATGACCCCGCCAAGCAGAAACCAGAAGACGCGAAGGTCTGCATCGATCAGTTCGAGTTCCCCGACATCCCTACCGCTTACCCCGTCGTCTGGGTGAAGGCGCGCGAAGCCGCGGAGGTATGCGAGGTGATGGGCAAACGCCTGTGCGATGCGCACGAATGGGAAGGCGCTTGCGCGGGAGACTTGGAGCCACCGGACTATCGCTGGGATCTAGCCAAAGGCCTGCCGCCGAATGCGGCCATCGAACGGATGCGGGCGGCTCACAACAAGGCGGACGCTGCAACCAAAAGCTGGAGCTATGGTCCCGAGTATGAGCGAGGCATTTGCGCTACGTCGAGCACCAAGACGGCGGGATGCAATGGAGGAAGCTGGACCGGGTGCGGTTCCAATACCTTTCCGGCCGGAGATTTTCCCGATTGTCACAGCCCTTTGATGGTCTACGATCTGAATGGCAACGCGGCGGAGCACATGAATCTGCCCCTCAACGAGAGCCAGATGTCGAGCCTTGGGAGTACGGAGTTAGGCTACACGGAAATGAAGGGCAGTTGGTTTATCTTTGACACTTACCGGGCGCATGAGGACTGGTGCCGGTGGCGCGCGCCATTTTGGCACGGAACCCGAGTAATGGATGAGCATAGTCACGCGAATTATCACTTGAGCTTTCGCTGCTGCAAGACGCTCAAGCAGATTATGCGTTGCCGAGCAGGGACGCGAGACGGATTGGCCCTTCGTCACTGACGATCCTGGCTAGCGTTGGGTCGGTTAGAATATCGGAAACCAGCCGCAATTTGCCATCTATCATTGCCGTTTTCGCCACCAATCGAATCCCGTGGCTGTAGTCTGCGTACCCCGCGCCGTGCACGGTGCTCAAAGGCTGTATGGGTGCGCCTGTGGCGCGGTGCCATCCATAAATCGCAATCTGTCCCGGATGCGTGGTCAAACGGTTGGTGAGTACGACGTCCTTCTTGTGGCCGGAGACCAACGCGCCTAATGGGAAGCCGAGAGCCTGGGATTGCTTATCGATCAGAGCGTTATGCATCCGGTAGTATTCGGTGGACGTCATCTGCGGACCGGCCGGCAAGGGTTGCGGCGTGAAGCGATACGTGGTTTGATCGTAGATCGCGTCGACGATCTTTTTGGTGGGCAGCAAGAATCCGAAGCGTTCTGCAATGGCTGTCGCCGTGTGGAGGTTCATCGGCATCCGCAGGAAATTGCTCTCCGATCCAATGGCGAGGTACTCGGGCATCACAAAAAGCGTTGCGCTGAGTTTTTTCCCACTGGCCAATTTAGAGCTGAGTTTGACTGGAACTAACTTTCTGAGAAAGCCCGGCACATTCCCTTGCAGGATTTGATCCAGGATCGCGCGCTCGCGCTCATGCCGGTCCATGTTCAAGACAGATTCGGCGAATTGAGATCCGGTGAGCGCGTCCGGACTCGCTACGGGAATGTTTCGCGTCAGGTCAGACGCTTCGCCGGCGCCCAACAATCCCGCTGAAAAGGCGGACACCGCCGCCTTCATACCATGACGCCGCGTGAATTTCGATATCACTCGTTTCATTTTAATTCTCCTAGTAACTCTGCCTTAGTAATTGGCAAAGAGCTTGCCCCAATCTGTTTGGAGCGCCTCTTTGACCCTCGCGCGACCCACGCAGTTGTACCAATAAAGGTCGTGATAGAGGATTGAAGCAACGTAGGACCAGGGAGCAATCACCGTGCGAAGCAACAGGTGTTCCAGAGGTTTCAAGGGACCCCAGTAGATCATTTTCTGGCCCTGGCTGGCGAGCGTATTACCGACGTGAAAATGAAAATTCACTTCCGAGATGTCCTCGCCGACAATCTCGATGTCGCGCACGTCGCCGCAGCCTAGTCCTTGCTCGTGAGCAAGCCGGATAAATTTGATCGAGAGAGGGTCAAAGCCCATCATCTTCGCGGCCACCGCATCGATGGCTACCATGTCTCCGCTGGCAAGAATGTAGTTCTTGACCTGCGGCGCCATGCAGCGAGGACCCGGCCCATCGCCGGCGAACGTGCCATCCATAACGGCGAAGAGTCCGGGATGGATTTCTTTTTGAATGGCCAACAGATCCACTAAGGTTTCATGGATCACGCTATGGGTCCAGTGGCGCTTCTCAAAGAGCAGGCCGCCAAAGGCGTTCTTCATTGCGCCAGTCATTTGCGTGAATACATGGGTCTTCATGGTGGGCAAATGAATGATGTTAGCGCCGATCAGCCGCTTTGGAATGCGAAGGCCTTCGGGATATACCTTATCCAGCACCAGCATTTTCGCCTTGGGCGTGTAGCGGATCCATTCCTCCTCTTTTTCGTACAGATGGATGTTTCGCAGACCGTATTTGTCCACGACAACCTGTTTGTGTTTGTTCGCTAACTCGCCGCGGCGGGCGCTGACCACGACGGTCCGGTTGTGACAGCCGAATATTTTCTCTTTGCTGTAGCCGTCTTCGAGAAGCGTGGCGATCACACCGTCGAGCTGCCATGGCGTGGTAGAGCAGGCGGGATAGAAGTAATGCCAACTGACGTTGATCTTGAGGGCGGTCTGGTTTTCCGGAGGCAGGAATCGCTGGTAACCCGCCCGCCGCATCACACACTTGTAATCGTCAATGACGGTGGATGGAGTAGTTTTCAGTACGGACACACGAGCTCGCGTCATAACATCATTCCTGCTTTCTCGGAAGCCCAAGCGCACCTCGCGCCTCATCGGCTGCGTAGTCCAGTGCATCCTGGAGTTGCTGCTGAGCCTGGTGAAGCGAAGTGGCGTCTTCAAACGACGGGAACGTCAGAGGCGCACCGCAAGCCACCGCGATTCGGCCATACGGCAGCGGATTTCGAGCGTCGTCCCACTTGTGCCGCTCGAAGACCGAGGGAGTGCAATCCGCGCCGACCGGGATAATAGGCACTCCCGCCGCCGATGCCAACGCGACGGCCCCCACCCTGGCCACAAAAGGCGGACCGCTGCCATCGGGAGAGATGAGTGCCCCGGCGCCGTTTTGCACATCGTTGGCGATCTCAATCAGAGCCTTCCACCCGCCTTGCTCCGCATCTCCGCGCACGATCTGAAAGCCTAGCCAACGACAGAACAAGCCAACACAATCGCCTCTTGGATCGCGAGAGACCATCAGCTTCACCGGCATCTTTGGCCGGCGAGCGGTAAATGCTACGAGCAGGGAAGGCGCGCTTCCATGCCAAATAGCGAGCACCGATCCTTTGGGAACATCCGGCCAGCGATAAGCTCCCACCGTCACGATTTCCGATGTGGCACGAACGGCGCGCGCGTATCCGTACAACAGGAGAGCCAACAACCTCACGGCCACCCAGTGGATTGGCGGCAAGAACCGCCTGGTAAACTCCAGCGTCGTATCGATAGTCCGGGTGATGCGATTCCTTCCAACCTTGTGAAACTCCGCCGAGGAGATTGTTTTGGAGCGCCGGCGTAGCGCCGTCAGCCGCGCGATCTCCTCTGCAACGTTGCGCGGCTTGCTCCGCGTGGTTCCGTATAATGGACCTGGATGAGCGGTTTGCATCAGCTTCGCTCCCGCCGCATTGGATTGGCTCTCAGCGGCGGTTCCGTGCGAGGGCTGGCCCATCTCGGCGTCGTGAAGGTTCTATCGGAAGCCCGCATCCGCCCGGCTGTTATAACTGGAACCAGCGCCGGCAGTCTGATCGGCGCAATGCTCGCGGCCGGGATGGAGTGGAGCGAAATCGCATCGCTGGCGCGCAATACGTTCTGGCCTAAGCTCCTCCACGGCGAAACGCTAGAGCGCTTTTGCGCGGAGCACCTGCCTGCCACCTTTGCCGGGTTGAAGCTCCCGTTCGCTGCCGTGACGACGGAACTCCCGATGAAACGCTCCGTAGCAATCATCGAGGGCGAACTTGCATCCGCGATCAGCGCCAGTTGTGCGTTGCGCGGTGTCAGGCGTCCCGTGAAACGCGAGGGGAAGCAATTCAAGGACGGAGGCATCGCCTGCGCTCTCCCCTCGGAAGCTTGCCGGGCCCTGGACGCGGACTTCATCATCGGCTCCGATGTTTGGGAAATCGGCTCTTTATGGCGTGGCATCGGCATTGATCCTCACCATCCCAGGGCGGGTCGAACCTACCCTTCGCATTACCACTCCGCGATTCGCAACACCGATCTCATCATTCATCCTCGAGTTCCTCTGGCAGGCTATCTGCCGGGACCTCTGGCGGTGGAGCGAATGATCTTGGCTGGGGAGAGCGCCACCCGGCAGGCACTCAGCCGCTTTGCGGCCCAAGCCGCCTGATTTGAGCTTTAGTGGAATATGCCAAGCAGGTATGCGATCAGGAGAATGATCAAGATGGTCCCCAGACCGACGCCGGCCCCGCCCCCGGTGCCCCAGCGGCCATAGCCGTAATACCCTCCACCCACGCCAAAAAGCAACAGCAAAACGATAATGAGTAGCAACATTGTCTTTCTTCCTTTCCATCAACCTCGAGCCGCGCACGGCGCAGCGGAAGTTATTCCTTCTTACGTGCTACCAGAAGCACAATGCCGCCAACGAGAGCCACAGCGCCGACGATAGGAGGCAACGGCACATTATGTTTCTCGTCGCGAGTCGCGTGAATCGGTCCGATGTCCACAATCTTTTCCTGGGTCGTGTAGGTAAAGCCTCCCCAGGCAAGACCAATCAGGCCGACAGCGATCAGTGTTATTCCAAGTGTCTTGTTCATGGCGGCACTTCCTTGGGCGACGGTAGTTTTGCGACTGCGGATTCTCACGCAGCGCAGCTCCGTCACGCGAAGAAACACGCAGGCCGAACCGGCCTATCTACCTCTCCAGCACCTTTTCGATCTGGCCGACCTTCTTTTGGACTACGCCGGCGATTTTTTCGACTTGGCCCTCGGCCGCCAGGTCGGGGTTGTTGGTGACCTGTCCCGCTTTCTGTTTAGCTTTGCCTTTTATTTCATGAAGCTTGCCTTGGATCTGATCTTTCGTGCTCGGTTTCATACTTCCTCCTGATGGCACCCGGTCTCCCTCCGGAGCCGTTAGGGCGCCCCACCGCCAACCTTGCATGTCTTAGACCAATGTTTCTTAGGCCGTCGTTGGCAATGGGTTCGAGCCGAAATGCCCGGCACGCGGTTACAGCACTAAGCCACATTCCTTTGGAACTCTGGTTGCGACCAAATATGGTCAGATAGCCAGAATTGAGTGTGCGAAGCTCCGAATTCAGAAAGGAGAGGAGCACATATGTCCTCCTCGCGGAAATGGAGCGCGAATATATCATCCGCGTTCTCCGGTAAGACCGGTGGAGTGGTCAGCGCCGCTGCTATCCGTCTCGCAGTGCCACGCAGGACCCTGAATGCCATGATGCAGAAGCTGGGAATCTCCCGCAAGGATCTTTGATTATGTTGATTAGCGAGCATCGAAACGTAATCATCCTGCTCGCAGCATCATCCGTGCTCTTTGCACAAATCGACGATTTCCTGGTCAAATCTCAAAATTATTCCACCACGTCGGAGGTCCGCCAGATTGTGGAATCGTCCATCGGGGCGACCCAGCGGAGCTGGCGGGCGCGGCTAGCATACACCTATACGCGGCGCGACGAGGACCGGCGCCTGGACTCGGAAGGGCGCGTGAAGTCCCAGGATTTGGATGTCTCGAGAATGATCCTGGTCAACGGCGTTCCGTTCGAACAACTGGTGGAACGCAACGGGCAGCCTCCCCCGTCCGCGGAGGAACGAAAACAGAAGGAGAAGCTCGAAAGGTTAGGGCGGGAAACTCCAGAGCAGCGGGCTGAGCGATTAAGCAGGGAGGAAGAAGAGACCGCGTCACTCATCATGGCAATACCCAAAGCCTTTGACTTCGAACTCGTGGGCGAAGAGATAGTCAACGGCCGCCCGGCATATCTGCTGCAAGCGACGCCGCACCCCGGCTATCAAGCGCAAGGCAAGTACGGCAAGATGTTCTCCAAGCTGGAGGGCAAGCTGTGGATTGACAAGCAAGACTTTGGGTGGATCAAGGCCGATGGGCGGGTGATCCAGCCATTCTCGATCGGATTATTCCTGGCGCGCGTGCTGCGCGGTTCGCACATAACCATGGAGCAGACGCGGATCGGCGAAGGGATCTGGGTGCCGGAACACGTCGAAATACGAGCGGCCGCGAAAATCTTCTTCTTCAAGAGTCTTGTGATCGATCGGGTGCTGAGTTATTCCAACTACAGGCTGGCAGAAGCCGACGTGCCACCGACAGGCGTTTTGGTGGTCCCGTGAATACGATGCAGCGTGCGCTATGAGGTGCGATCCGCAGTTTCGAACAAGGGCCGGAGCGGCAATCTTCCTGACGCTCGCCTGGTGCACCTTTATGCGCGCACAGGAAGTTGCCTCCCCTGAGACTGCTTTCTCGGGCGATGCCCCGCAAAGCGCGCCTTTAACGGATTCCGCCCAAGAGGAGACCACGAAAAACGTGGCCGCACCGTGCCTGCAGCCGCCACCGCTCCTTAGCTGGGAAGACTACCACGGTCCCTTCCAGAAGGTGGTGGGAGCCTTCGCTGGGAAACTGGAGCTGAAATCGGCGCTTCCTTTGCATTACAAACCTGGTACCGTACTGTGCTCACTTGAGGTGAAAGACAAATTTACCCTGTTCATTCGGGATACGTTTGATCCAATCTCTTTCTTTGAAGCCGCCTTCAACGCAGGTTTGGATCAGGCATCGAACCGGGACCCCACATTAGGACAGGGCGCCGAGGGTTATGGGAAGCGCTTTGGCGCCGACTTCGCCGGGCAGACAACCTGGAGGTTTTTCACGGATTTCGCCTATCCAACGATCTTCTCGGAGGACCCTAGGTATTACCGTCTGATCCACGGCAGCGGCAGGCAGCGTTTCTTCCATGCAATCGAACATACTTTCGTGGCGCAGCACGACAGCGGCAAGCACATGTTCAATTTTTCGCAGTGGTTGGGAACTGTGACCGCTGTCGGCTTCAATGACGCCTACCATCCGGGGAACGAACGCGGGGTTACTCCCGCCCTGAGGGTGAGTGGCTATGCATTGGCCACAGGGATGGGTTTCGACGTTCTCCGGGAATTTTGGCCGGATATCGCTCGCAAGCTCCACATGCCCTTCCGCGATTCGCGTGAGCGTCTGGCGACAGACACCGGCCGCTCTCCCCAGTGAGCATCGGCGGTGATGGACGGCCGAGCCGAAAGTGCCCGCGCAAAACAGGATGGATGCAGGAAACCAAGTTCGTCACTGTAAGGCGGGGTGCGGCGTCGCTTGCGGCGAACATCCATGCGCGATTCCGGCAGTCATTGCTGAGAGAAGCTAAACAAACGCTGGGGCATAACCCTCAGGGCGGTAATGATTCCCGCGCCAAGTCGCGCGTTCTAAGGACCTTGCGATCGGCGCATCAGTTGCACGCTCACGGTCAGCATGCAAATCCGCATTCATGGGCGGGGAGGACAAGGCGTAGTATCGGCGGCTGAAATGCTTTCGATTGCCGCTTTTATCGAAGGGCGGTACGCCCAGGCATTCCCAAGCTTCGGCTCAGAACGCATGGGAGCGCCTGTTACGGCGTTCTGCCGCATTTCCAACCTCCCCATCCGGGTGCATGAGCCGGTTGCAGAGCCGGACGCCCTGATTATTCAAGATCCCACACTGCTGCATCAGGGCAGCTTGTTTGACGGGCTCCATCCAGATGGGTACGTGCTCGTCAACTCATCGCGGAATTTGGAAGAACTGGATATCGGTTCCTATGTCGGGAAGTTACCTCGGGGTCATGTGGTGACGGCGCCGGCGACGGAACTGGCGCTGCGCTACGTGGGCCGGCCCTTACCCAATAGCACGCTTCTGGGCGCTTTTGCGGCGATGACGGGTGAACTGCGACTGGAGTCCGTGCTGGCGGCCATCCGCCAGAAATTCGCAGGCAAAATCGGAGAGGCCAACGCCGCGGCTGCACAGGCCGCCTACGACTTGGTTTCGCAGGACGAGATGCGGGAGAAAATCCATGTGGAAGCAAATTGAAGGATCGCGTGCAGTGGCGGAGACGGTAGCTCTGTGCCGGCCCCAAGTGATCTGCGCCTATCCCATCACGCCGCAGACACACATCGTGGAAGGGCTGGGGGAAATGGTGAAATCGGGCGCGCTGGCCGGTTGCGAGTTCCTGAACGTGGAATCCGAATTTGGGGCGCTTTCAGTGGCTATCGGAGCTTCGGCCGCTGGCGCGCGCACCTACACCGCCACCGCAAGCCAAGGGCTGCTTTTCATGGCGGAAGCGGTCTACAACGCGGCCGGGCTCGGACTTCCGATCGTGATGACCATCGGGAACCGCGCCATCGGCGCTCCCATCAACATCTGGAACGATCATTCCGATTCCATGTCGATGCGCGACTCGGGCTGGATCCAGTTGCACGCCGAAAACAACCAGGAGGCCGCGGACCTGCACATCCAGGCATTCCGTTTAGCCGAAGAGCTTTCCTGTCCGGTGATGGTGTGCATGGACGGATTTATACTCACCCACGCTTACGATCGCATCGACGTTCCGTTGCAGCAGCAGGTGGATGACTGGCTGCAGCCCTTCGAGCCGAGGCAAGTGCTGGATCCATCGGCGCCAGTGTCCATTGGAGCGATGGTGGGACCGGAGGCCTTCAGCGAAGTGCGTTACCTGGCGCATTACAAGCAACTGCGAGCGCTGGAGCGCATTCCGGAGATCGGCCGCGAGTTTTATGCAGCGTTCGGCCGCGAATCGGGCGGGCTGCTACGGCCCTATCGTACGGAAGGCGCCGACACCATCGTGGTTGCGCTGGGTTCGGTGAACGGGACCATCCAGGAAGCCGTGGATGAGCTGCGAGCGGACAACGTCGCCATCGGCTCCCTCAGCATCTGCTCGTTCCGGCCATTCCCATTGGAAGCGGTGGGAAGAGCGCTCAGCGGCGCCAAGCGCGTAGTGGTAATTGACAAATCCCTGGCGCCCGGTTTGGGCGGGATGCTCGCGACCGACGTACAGATGGCGTTATCGGCCCGGCGACAGCGTGTCTATACAGTCATCGCCGGACTGGGCGGACGGGCCATCACCAAAGCTTCTTTGCTGAAACTCTTTCGCCAGGCAAGAGCCGACGCGCTCGACAATGTGACATTCCTGGATCTCAATTGGGAAGCCGTCAACCGGCAATTGTCGCGCGAGATGGCGACGCGCCGATCGGGGCCTGCGGCGGAGAACATCTTGAAGGATCTCGGGACGCTGCGGTCATCAAGAGTGGTCTAGGAGCAACCATGCCGTTTCAGCAGATCAAGTTTTATCAGACCGGAACTTTCACGGTCGGCAATCGGCTGCTCGATACCTCCGACCGGGCGGTGCAATCGGACGTCAAGCGGTCAAACGCGCTGAACAGCGGCCACCGCGCGTGCCAGGGCTGCGGTGAAGCGCTCGGCGCACGCTACGCGGTGGACGCAGCCATGCGGGCCTCGGGTGGCAATCTGATAGCCGTGAATGCCACTGGATGCCTGGAAGTGTTTTCGACCCCCTACCCCGAGACGTCGTGGCAGATGCCTTGGATGCATTCGCTGTTCGGTAATGCAGCGGCGGTGGCGGCCGGCGTTGCGGCGGCGATGAAAGTTCAAGGACGCACGAACGTGCGCGTGCTCGCACAAGGTGGCGACGGCGGGACAGCCGATATAGGCCTAGGTTGCCTTTCCGGCATGTTCGAGCGCAACGACGACGTGCTGTACATCTGCTATGACAACGAAGCGTACATGAACACTGGCGTGCAGCGCTCCGGCACAACGCCGGCAGGCGCCCGCACTGCTACGACGCCTGCGGTAGGTTTCAAACCGGGCAACGTCTTCGGACAGGGTAAGAGCGTCCCTCTGATCGCGATGGCGCATGGGATCCCTTACGTGGCCACTGCGTCGGTTGCCAATCTGCACGATCTGGAATACAAGGTGGAGAAAGCCGTGCCGATTCCCGGCGCCCGCTACATCCACGTTCATGTCCCCTGTCCGCTCGGCTGGGGATCGGAGCCGCATGACACGATCAAGGTTGCGCGATTGGCTGTGGAGAGCGGCCTGTTCCCGTTATTCGAGGCCGAGTTTGGAGAAGTAACCGAGCGCACTGCGATTCGCCAAAGACGACCGGTCGAGGAATATTTGAAGCTGCAAAGGCGTTTTGCGCACTTGTTCCGTCCGGTGCGAGATGACGAACGCATTGCGGCCATCCAAGCGATCGCCGATCGGAACATACGGCGTTTTGGGCTGGAGAACGGCGGCGCGTCATGAACAAGCCATTTGCGATTACGCTCGACGTTGGTTCCAGCCTCGCCAATCATACCGGGTCGTGGCGGACTGAGCGGCCAGTCTATGTGGACCGCTTGCCGCCCTGTAATCATGCCTGCCCGGCCGGTGAGAACATCCAAGCGTGGCTGTATCACGCCGAAGCGGGCGACTACTACGAAGCGTGGAAGTCGCTGGTGGAGAACAATCCCCTGCCCGCTATCATGGGCCGCGCCTGCTACCATCCCTGCGAGTCGGCTTGTAACCGCGGGCAACTCGATCAACCGGTAAACATCCACGCCGTAGAGCGTTTTCTGGGCGATGAAGCCATTCGCCGCGGATGGCAATTCGATGCCGCGTCGCGGCCTTCGGGCAAGCATGTACTAGTGGTGGGATCGGGGCCATCGGGTCTCTCCGCCGCTTATCACCTTGCGCGATTAGGCCATAAAGTAACCATTTATGAAGCCGGCCCCACCGCCGGAGGTATGATGCGTTTCGGCATTCCGAAGTATCGCTTGCCGCGGGAAGTACTTAATGCCGAGGTCGCCCGGATAGAGAACATGGGCGTAACGATACGCCTCAACAAGCGAGTGGATAATCTGGCGAGTGTGCTCGAGCAGAAGGAATTTGACGCGGTATTTCTGGCTGTTGGCGCGCATGTTTCCAAGCGCGCTTATATTCCCGCCGGCGATGCGAGCAAGATCCTGGATGCACTGGCCGTATTGCGCAGCGTGGACGGCGGGAATCCTCCGGAGTTGGGACGGCGTGTGCTGGTGTATGGCGGCGGCAACACGGCGCTCGATGTGGCGCGCACGGCCAAACGATTGGGCGCCACCGAGACGGTGATTGTCTATCGCCGCACGCGCGAGAAGATGCCCGCGCACGATTTTGAAGTGCAGGAAGCCATTGAGGAGGGGATCCAGTTCAGGTGGCTATCCACCATTAAGGAGGCCGGTGAATCCAGCTTCAAGGTGGAGAAGATGCGGCTGGATGAAAAAGGATTTCCGCAACCCACCGGAGATTTCGAAACCATCGAGGCGGATTCGTTGGTGCTGGCTCTGGGGCAGGACGTGGACTTGAGCTTCCTGGAGCGGGTACCTGGTTTGGAGATCGTCAACGGTGTGGTGAAGGTCAGTGCCCAAATGATGACCGGTCATCCAGGCGTGTTCGCGGGCGGCGACATGGTTCCCGACGAGCGCACGGTGACGGTCGCGGTGGGACACGGCAAGAAGGCCGCGCGAAACATCGATGCGTGGCTGCGCGGAAACGCCTATCGACAGCCTCCCAAGCATGAACTGGCCGCCTTCGACAAGCTCAACGCCTGGTACTATTCGGACGCGCCGTTAACCGTGCAGCCGGTGCTGGATGCCCTCCGCCGACAAACCACATTCGACGAGGTGGTGAGCGGCCTGGACGAGAGCAACGCGCTGTTCGAAGCGCGCCGCTGCCTGTCCTGCGGGAACTGCTTCGAGTGCGATAACTGCTACGGCGTTTGTCCAGACAATGCTGTGGTCAAGCTGGGTCCGGGGAACAGATTCCGCTTCAACTACGACTATTGCAAGGGTTGCGGAATGTGCGTGAAGGAATGTCCGTGCGGGGCTATCGAGATGGTGCCGGAAGTGATTTGAGCCTGTCACCCTGAGCAACCCGGCTGAGTGAAATCGCGCAGGCCGCTTTGGTCTCACCTCAACCCTCTGAGCTACGAGGGGTTAGCTTGAGAAACACTCGGCACCCTGATTGCTCCCACCTCAGGGAAGGACGACGCCGTGACAACCACCCTTATCGCCTCGCCTCCGGAGCCACTGGAGGCTGAGATTCCGGCTCCTGTGCCGCACCATGGCAGGCGCACGAAGTGGCTGGCTCTAATCGGGCTCGTGCTGGTGATCGCAGCGGCGGTGGCTTTCTTCTATGTGCGACGAGAGAGCAAGCCCCAGTACACGACCGCGATGGTCGATCGGGGTGACGTAGAATCCGCCATTACGGCTACCGGGAATTGCAACGCCGTGGTGACGGTCCAGGTGGGAAGCCAAGTCTCCGGCAACATCATCGCGCTTTACGCCGACTTCAACACCAAAGTGAAACAAGGCCAGTTGGTGGCCCGGATTGATCCGGCGATCTTCAAAGCGCAGGTCGATCAGGCCAAGGCCAATCTCGATACGGCAAAAGCGGCCGCCATGACCGCGCGGGCAACGCTTCAGAAGTCGATATCGGATCTCGCCAGCGCGCAAGCCAACGTGGCCGCGCAGAAGGCCAACGTTGTTAAAGCGCAAAGCGTCGTCGCGCTGGATAAGGTCGAGAACGACCGAAGGATTGTACTGCTCCAGCAAGACGCAACTTCGAAAGAGGACGCCGACACCGCGCAGGCCAACTACGATCAAGCAGTGGCGAGCGTCGACGCCGCGCAGGCTGCTGAGAAAGCCTCTGAAGCAGCGGAGGAGTCGGCGAAAAAACAGGTAGAGGTGGTGCAAACTCAGCTCGACCAAGCCGCAGCCACGGTACAACAAAATGACGCTGCGCTCGTTCAGGCGCAGCTCAACCTCGACCACACTCAAATCACCGCCCCGGTAGACGGTACGGTTGTTTCGCGCAACATGGACGTTGGCCAGACTGTGGCTGCCTCGTTTCAAGCTCCGGTCATTTTCCTGATCGCACAGGATCTGACCAAGATGCAGGTGGACACGAACGTGGATGAGTCTGACGTGGGTCCAATTCGCGTGGGCCAGACCGCGAATTTTACGGTCGATGCCTATCCCGGCGTCACGTTCCCTGGAAAGGTGGCGCAGATCCGCCAGGCTCCCATCAACGTCCAGAACGTCATTACCTACGATGTCGTCGTGCAGGTTGCGAATCCAGACCTGAAGCTGTTTCCGGGCATGACGGCGACGGTACGGATTGTTTCCGGCAAAGTTTCGCACGCGTTGCGAATTCCAGTTGCAGCTTTGCGCTTTCATCCATCCGGTGCAGCGGCCAAGCCAAAGGGCCAACAGACCGTTTACGTGCTCGCGGGAGGCGCCGTCACGCCGGCCGATGTAAAGCTCGGCATCAGCGACGGCAAGTACATCCAAGTGTTGAGCGGCCTGAATGAGGGGCAACGCGTCGTGTTGGGCGCCGCGTCGAAGACTCACCCGACATCGAGCACTTCGGGCGCTGGCCGAGTTGGATTCTAGGAGGTTACAGGTGCCCCGCGAACTCATCCGCATCGAGAACCTCAGCAAGGTCTACCAACTAGGCGATATCAGCGTTCACGCGCTCAGGGGCGTTTCCACCACCATTGATCGAGGCAGTTTCGTCGCGATCATGGGGCCGTCGGGATCGGGAAAGTCGACGTTCATGAACATTCTCGGCTGTTTGGACCGGCCCACGTCCGGCGCTTACTTTCTAGACGGCGTGAGCGTAGGCGAACTGGATCGAGACCGGTTGGCCGAAATCCGGAATCGCAAGATCGGATTCGTGTTTCAACAGTTCAACTTGCTTCCGCGCACCAGCGCGTTGGCAAACGTTGAACTGCCGCTGCTCTATAGCCCCGAAGGCACGACTAACGACCACAAACGCGCCTTGAACGCTTTGCGGATCGTCGGACTGGAGGATCGCGCCGGCCATCATCCCAACCAGCTTTCCGGCGGCCAGCAGCAGCGCGTGGCGATTGCGCGGAGCCTGATCAACAATCCGCAAATCATTTTGGCGGACGAACCCACGGGTGCGCTCGATTCGCGAACCAGCGTGGAGATCATGGCGATCTTCCAGCGCCTGAATCGCGAGCAAGGTATCAGCGTAGTGGTGGTAACGCATGAGCCCGATATTTCGCTCTACGCCCAACGCATCATCACCTTCAAAGACGGCAGGATAGTAAAGGACGAGCCGGTTCGCGCGCCTCACGACGCGGCTCAGGAACTGCGTGAAGCGGCGCTTTCCCCAGCCCAGTTCTGGTCTCATGAATAAGCTAAAGGCCAGCATGAAGATCGCGTTCGGCGCTCTGCGCATCAACAAGCTGCGCTCCGCGCTCACTATGCTCGGCATCATCATTGGCGTGGCGGCGGTAATCGCGATGGTGGCTATTGGCTCGGGCGCTCAAGCCCGCATTCAACAACAAATCGCCTCCATTGGAAGCAACATTATTATTGTTCTCTCAGGCAGCATCACCAGTTCCGGCATTCGCATGGGGACCGGCAACGCGCTAACGCTGACCGAAGACGATGTTCGCGCCATCATCCATGAATGCCCAGGCGCGCAACTCGCCGCTCCGTACAGCCGTGGTGGCGTCCAAGTGGTCTATGGAAATAGCAACTGGGGCACCCAGATTGTCGGCACTACGCCGGATTACCTGACCATCCGCGACCTTGGCATTGAGCACGGCCAGGCTTTCACCAATGCTGATGTGGAGTCAGCCGCCAAGGTCGCCCTGCTCGGGAAAACCGTAATCGACAACTTGTTCGGCGGCGAAGATCCGGTGGCCAAGGTGATTCGGATCAAGTCCGTTCCTTTTACCGTGGTTGGAACGCTGGTGCCTAAGGGCCAGTCGCCCACCGGGCAAGACCAGGATGACATCGTCCTGATGCCTATCAGCACGGCGAAGAAAAAAGTGATTGGAGCAAGCCAGGCCAACGCCGGTTCAGTCGGCGCGATCATGGTGCAGGCGCGCGAAGGATTGACGTATGACGCGCAGGACCAGATGACCTCGCTGCTGCGCCAGCGCCACCACATCCAATCCAATCAGGACGACGACTTCACCATCCGCAACATGGAGGAAGTGTTCAAGGCTCAGGAGACCTCGGCGCGCGTCATGGCGATCCTGCTGGCCGCGATTGCGTCCGTATCGCTGATCGTGGGCGGGATCGGGATCATGAACATCATGCTGGTGTCGGTCACCGAGCGCACCAAGGAAATCGGTCTGCGTCAGGCGGTGGGAGCGAAGACGAAAGACATTCTGGCGCAATTCTTGGTGGAAGCAGTTACCCTGTCCGTGGCGGGAGGCGCCATAGGCATTGTATTGGGCGTAGCCGCGAGTTTGCTCATTTCCTATTTCGCGCATTGGTCCACGCTGCTGAGCATGGGATCCATCGCCTTGGCCTTTTTCTTCTCCGCTCTGGTGGGCGTGTCCTTCGGCTATTATCCGGCTCGCAAGGCCGCATATATGGATCCGATCGAGGCTTTGCATTATGAGTGACGCAGCAATGGCCCGCGCGAATGTGGTGCCTTGATCCAGCAAGTTGCATTGGCCCATGGATTGAAACCACGCAGTTGCTTGAGGCAAACCACACAGTTTCCGGCAGCGCCCCCTAGATTCCCAGCATATCCACTCGTAGTAAACGACCGTACTAAACGGCAATAAGAATCCTGTATTCATTGTGCGAACCAGCCGTGGAGACGGAAGGTTTTGAGAAGGGTAATCTATGAACGGCCTTAATGGGACCTTGATCAGCCATTGTTTCTTGGTATTGATACTTGGCGTGCCCGCCTGGTGCCAAAAGCCCGGTCCGGCACGGCCGGGAAGCATCAACTGGACGGTCAAGCGTCTATCGGATCAACATTATTGACTCCTGGTGCGATTGGCACCGTTGTGCTCGAAAAGGATCAACTTCTCACAACCCAAGCCGGAAAAGTGGAGATCCTCCTCACGCCCAAAGGTTTTCTGAGAGTGGCGGAGAACAGCTCGGTGAAGATGGTCTCGCCGGGTTTGGCGACCACTAAGGTAGAGCTGGAAGTTGTTGCCGTCTATTCATCGATCATCATTTCGTCTTCAAGAGTTTCAAAACAGCTACCTCGAGAATCAACGCGACGCATGCGGCCTCGGGAAAGTCTGCTTGTCCAGAATAGCGATGTCCAAACCGAGCGCCGGAGTCCCCATGCGCAGGAAGAGCAAGCAGGCCCTCCGACGATCAAGACGTCACATGAGTCCATGCCTTCTCTCTTACGGGTTTCGTTTCCACATAGAACGGGGCGCGAGTCCAACCGAAAGATGCTTTCCCAAGGCGTTTCCACCCGCCGATCTAACGTGTACGGGCAACACCTATGATGGTCACATGAGCACAGACCCGCGCGATGAGACACTCGTCCGGCCTTGGACCCGGTACCGGGTTCGGTTTGTATTATCGGTAATGCTGCTCTTTCAGTCGCTCGGCTATGCGCAAGCAGGACCGCAGCCCCCCTGCGGAAAGGAACCTGTTCCGTCTTATCCACGCCTGGATGATTCCGCCACTGTCAAGTCATGGAGTAAGTCTGATTTCGGCGGCGACTGGAAGCCGCCTGCATGCACCGGTTGGGCCGCCGTGGGCTTTACGACGTTGGTAACCATCGTCGCGCGATTTCGTGATACCTCCAAAACTGAGGACTTGCTTCGCCACATCGGCGCTATTTCTGACCTCCCGGGCATGCGCTAATGGTCGAGGACTCACGGAAAGTGGCAAACATTAATCGTGGACGCCTACGCTTTGGCCGGCTCGCAGCCTGTGGCGCGGCGCCGCGGAGACTTTACACTCGATGAACTGAAGGTAGGCAATGCACTCTACTTTGAACAGGTCGATAACCTTTCTGGCAAAGGCATCTACCGAATGCACATTGCTGAAGCCTCGCCGGACCGGCTCGTCTTCGATGTTGAAAATGCCAGCACGATGCGCTATCACTTCATCCCCTTGCTTCACCCGGTGAGCTGCAGTCGATCTACTTTCTGGATCGTGAATCAGCCAGCGTCTGGCGATAATACAGCATCATGCGCACCGCACGAAATGCGAACGGCCTGATTGCGGGAAATGAGTCTTCGTCGGTCAACCGGGCCGTCGCGTTCTATCGCCACTTCGTCAGAATCCCCACCGATCAAGAGCCGCCGGCAGCGCGATGAAGGCAAGGACCTCAACGCCGTGAGCCGACCTTTTGTCTCGGCCCGCAACGCGCGCCTCTTTCTCTGGTTGGGCGGAGCCGCGCTCGCACTCCTGGTTTTCGTCCGTATTACCAGGGAGCTGATCGAAGGAGATGTAAGCGCAACAGACCGTGCGATTCTGCTTGCTGTGGCCAGGATCCGGGCCCCGTGGCTTACGAGTATGGCTGTGGACGTGACCGCGCTGGGATCGATCACCTTGGTGGCATTATTCTCGGCCTTCACCCTCCTGGTGTTGCTTGTCCTGCGCGATCGGATGGGCGCCATCCAATTGCTCGTGGCCTCAGGAGGAGCAGGAGTACTGACGCTCGTGACGAAAGACATTATCGAGAGAGTTCGTCCAGCCGAGGCCCAGCAGCTCGTCGTGGTGACGGGCTTCTCATACCCGAGTGGACATTCGGTCTCCACTTCCGCGCTGTACCTGACCATCACGATCATCGCGGGGCGTTATATACAGCGCTCGGGGGCGAGAGCCGCAATTCTTGTATCCGTGTCGGTGGTGCTGATCTTGGTTGGAGCCTCACGCGTGTACCTTGGCGTTCATTATGCGACTGATGTCGTGAGCGGCATCTCGCTCGGAACCGCGTGGGCGCTAGTGCTCGCCGGATTGTTTACGCTTCTTGGTCATCGTGGCTCGTCCTGAGTGTCCACCACAGCAGCGAAACTAGCCGCCACCAAACATGCTCATGGTGCTTGCGGCGCAGCAACAGCCTCTGGAACTGCTTTCAGCCGAGCGAGCTGATCCACCAGCTTTGTCCATTCGGCTGTTTCTTTCTTGGTGGACTTGGCAGGCACTGGAGGCTTCAGGTCGACATAGTATGCCAGGATATTCTGGCGAAGCTCCGGAGAAATCCCGGCGAACTGACGGTCTGCGAGCTTCCCCACCAGTTTTGCGTACGCTTCGTCGGTTCCCTTGTACTTGCCGGCAATCGTTGCTCCGCCGGCATCGAAATTCTCGTTCGGCAGCTCGGGGCCGCCGGCGTCCACGTTGGCAAGTACGGCCTTGTAGCGGTCAATGGTTGCGTTGAAGCTCGCCATGAACAGTTTCTCTACCGCCGGCGTCGGCGTGCGAATCTTGAGCGCTTTGAAGGGACCGCCGCCAGGCAGCCATCTGAAGAGAAACGCCAATATCCTCGTGCCCCATCCTGGCTTGTGGTAGTCCTTTCCCCACTCCTTTTCATAGCTCGAGCGCGAGAGATTGTAGAGAAACTTCTTGCGTGTGATGCCGGGGATCTCTTTCTTGAGGTGCTCCTGCTTAAGACTCCATGCCACTCGCGTCATGCCCGGAATGATCGACCGAATCGCCCACCGGTAGGACCCGAGCGCGAGGGTGACATTTCCGAAGACATCCTTGATTTCGATGCCATAAGTATCCCGGAACGCACGTTCCAGCACTTCCCTTGGTACTTGAAACCCGATAAAACTGTGATATCCGTCCGGCGCTTATCGCCCCGACGCGACTTGGAGCACATCGAAGCCGAACTCGGTCCTGATGTGCGCCACCGGATCGTCCCAATAGGTGACGTCATTTCCATATTTGCGCCGCAGTTCGGGATACAACATCGGCACGGCTCGGTTGGTCGCAATGCGGTGCCCCTCGGTATCAGCGGCATAATGCTCCAACGCACCGAGAGCGAATGCATATTCGTTGAGATCCGTCGATTCCCGAATCAGCGCTGTGATGAAATCTCCACTGCGGACGTAATGTGTGAGATCGCTGAAGAAGCGGCTGCTGAACGGATAATATCCCAAGTCTTGAATGATGCAGCCACCGTAGGCATAGGCGTGCGCCTGCTGTAACTCCTCCGGCGTCGCATTGGGAAATCGCTTGAGGAGCAGTTTCTGGAGGGAGGCATCCCACACAGAATCGATGATCGCTTCGTGGGTGAGAACCGTATAGCCGTATGATAGCGAGCCCGAGAGCACGACCGCGATAACCAGGCGCTGTATTGCAAAAAGACCGGTCAATTTGCGGCGCCTCTCGTTTCTAGAGCACAACAGTGAGTGCGATCCCATCGCCGGGATATCTGCGATTGTATAGGTAATACCCGTCGTCATAGCCAACGAAAACGTCGTCGTTTGCGTACCAGTTATCTGACCAGTAATCCGGCCACGGATCTACCATCATGAACCAAAAGCCGCCGTATTGGAAACGCGGGTAACCGCCAGCTATGATGGGCCGGCTTCGGATACGAAACCAGTGCTCTGGACCGAAATAGAGACTGAAGCGATCTTGCGGAATATAGTAGCCACCATAGCCGCCGCGCTGCGCCCAGGTGCGGTGATCGCTCTCCCAATGTGAGGAGCGCGCCTGCTGCCAAGTGGACTGGCCCTGCCATCCACCATGTTGGCGCCAACCGCTCTGCTGTTGCCACGACTGAGCCTGTTGTTGGGTGCGTTGGGGAGGCGCATAGGCACGTTGCTGCGGTTGCTGGGCCTGCTGCTGTTGCCGTTCCCGCGCCTGTTGGGGCTGATTCTGTTGCCGCTGCTGATGTTGCGGCTGCGCCTGTTGCGGAGGCTGCTGGGCACGTTGTTGCTGTTGTTGCCGTTGCGGCTGCGCCTGTTGCGGAGGCTGCTGGGCACGTTGTTGCTGCTGTTGCCCTTGTGGCTGCGCCCGTTTCTGAGGCTGCTGGGCGCGTTGTTGCTGCTGTTGCCCTTGTGGCTGCGCCTGTTGCGGAGGCTGCTGGGCGCGTTGTTGCTGCTGTTGTCGTTGCGGCTGCCCCTGTTGCGGAGGCTGCTGGGCGCGTTGTTGCTGCTGTTGCCGTTGTGGCTGCGCCTGTTGTGGAGGCTGCTGGCCGCGTTGTTGCTGTTGTTGCCGTTGTGGCTGCGTCTGTTGTGGAGGCTGGGCTCGCTGCCCCTGCTGCTTTTGTTCGTCACGCTGTACCCGTTGTCCGTAAACCTGGGTGACAGTTCCCGGAAGCGAAACTAGGGCCACCAAGCCCAAAAGTTTTAGAAATCTCATGTCAGTACTCCATTCATTCAACGTTCCCTGGTTCGCTTAATCTTGATTGCACGAATGGGTCCAATTCTCTCCGGCGGCGAATTTCAACCAGCCTCGCGGCCGCACAATCAGGGTGCGACCGCAGCGTCAGGTGAAGCATCAAGCTTGGCTAACTCGCCGACATAGAGCGGATTCTGCGGGAACTCCGCGAGACCAGATCAATAAGGTGAACGCGGGCAACTTCTGTTTTCTTCTCGCGCAGCGCCGCCAAGGCCAGCGGGATTTTGGCAAACCGCCGCGGGTATCGGCCACGCGCCGCGGCGATTTCGAGCTGCTGGAGCCCGACGCGCTTAGCGCCGCTGATTCCCTTGAAGTGAAGAAACAATCTACGGGCCATTCGGTTGGGGATTCTACTCTCCGATCGCGGTTTATTATTCTCCGTTTCTTTTTTACCCCGGCTCTCCTCACCGCTTCGGAGAATTTCTTTATCCATACGGACATGGCTTCGCGCCTCCCGGACGCTTGCGACGATGAGCCGGGTCCTGAATAGGTTCCGCTGTGACCAAAAAAGCATTTACTTACGCTGGTTGTTGCAACAGCACTGGTCTTCACTGTAGGGTGTGAAATGCTCCCGATAATTCACCCAGGGAGCCAGCCTGCGCACGCAGGCCTGACAGTGCCATCTTTGCGCGTCCCTCAGACTCCCGACCCGCCATCGCGTGCAGCCCGCAGAAGCTACTTACAAGGCTCCGTATCGTTCCAGCCGCGCTGGAACGGAAGCCTGGTCACGGGCCGAGCTGAACCGCCCTCTCGCGGAAGGAGACGCGCTCTGGACGAGGCCAGCCGACCGCGCCCGCCGCAGCGCTGACCTCACCGCGCTAAGCAAACCTGGCCCCAGTGTATGGTTACGGCTCCTCCCGTCGCTCCAGTTGAGGAAAACTTGTCCCCGCGAAGGGATCGTTTTGTCTTTGAGCCACCCAAGATTGCCCCAGGCCAGACAGTGATTGGGCGCCGTGACCCTGCCCCCGCGCCGATTCCTTTCCGCCAGAGGCAACCAGCTCTGGACTCTCATCCGGGGCGGCCGCTCGAGCAAAGTGAGCTGGAAAGCTTGCGAAGAGCCGCCGCTGAACCGGAGAGATCCGATGTGCGTGCTGCCAGGCTCGGTCTCCTGGAGCGTGAATCGGTTTCTCCGCCGGACCCACTTGGCCATTAGCTTGCGGTGATCCAGACGTAAGCTTAATTTCCGTGCATGTCAGGTTTGATATCTGCGTAGAATCACGCAGTACATAGAAATGAGGAACACATATGAATGACGTAGATCTCAAGAGGGAAGTCCAGGAAGCGCTCGACTGGGAGCCCGCCCTCGATGCCCGAGCGATCAATGTTTCGGTCAAGAATGGAATCGTAACCCTGACAGGCTCGGTTCCGAACTATCCGGAAAAACACGTGGCGGAAAAGACCGCTGGACTCGTCCGCGGCGTGAAAGCAGTGGCTTGTGAATTGGCCGTAGCGTTGCCGGCGTTCAATTCCCGAAGCGATCAAGAAATCGCTCGCGCCGCAGCGGATGCCATCGCCTGGAACACTCTGCTGGCGGATGCCAAGATTCAAGTGTTCGTCGATAACGGCCGCATTACTCTGCAAGGCACCGTCAACTGGAATTATCAGCGGCAATCGGCTGATCGCTCTGTCCGGTACCTGGCTGGCGTTCGGGACGTCAATAATCACATCGTGGTGAAGCCCGTTGCAGAGCGCGTGGCCATCAAGAGTCATATCCAGGCCGCTTTGATTCGGAACGCGCGGCTGGACTCCGACCGCGTCAGCGTGGAAGTGCGGGGCGAGCACGTGGTTCTAAGCGGCACCGTGCAGTCCTGGATCGAGCGCGATGAGGCAGAGCGCGCGGCCTGGGCGTCGCCGGGAGTAGGCGAAGTCGACAATGAGCTAGTTGTGAGTCCGGTGCCGGCACTCCAATTGCGATAGATCTGGCGAATCTCAAAAGGAGAGTTGAATGATGATCGCTCGGTTGCGCGGCTAGCCTCAGATCCTTGAGCAAAGTCACTCAGGTCAAAAGCCACTGGTTCAACCGAGTCTAGATGGATAGCTTGGAGATCCAGGTGCATATCGAATAGGAAAGGAGAAAAACCATGGCTGAAGTCGCTGTAGTAAAACACGCGAAGAAAGAGGGACAGGAACTCACCCGAGCGTTCGGGTTTGAAACACCGCTATTCCGCGGCAACCTATTCACCGTGAATCCGTTTGCTCTGATGAGACAGTTCACAGAGGAAATGGATCGACTTATTGGTACGACTCCGCAAGCAGCCGGAAATGGCGCCGCTTGGGCTCCCACCATCGAGGTGAAGGAGAAAGAAGGCAAGCTCCTGTTGACGGCCGAACTTCCAGGCCTGAAGAAAGAAGACGTGAAGGTCCATATTGATGGGGACACGCTGGTCGTTGAGGGAGAAAGGAAGCAGGAGAAGGAAGAAAAGCGCGAGGGCTACTATCACTCCGAGCGGAGGTACGGTGCGTTCTATCGCTCGATCCTGCTACCGGAGGGGGCCAAGACCGATCAAACCGCCGCACAGTTCAACAACGGTGTGCTTGAGGTCACGATACCCATTCCCGAGGTGAAGGCGAAAAGGCAAGACGTTCCAATACAGGAAGCGTCGAAAGTCAAAGCAGCATAGCTAATTTACAGCGCAGAACGAGCGGCCCAGCTAAACGCGACGCGTGTGGCCGGGCCGCATTTTTCTTAGGGCAGAATAACCTCGTATCCTTCGAGAGCTTCTACGCCACCTGGAGCGCGTGCCACCTGCGCAATCTATCGACTGGCTCGCGACGTGCAACTAACATTGCAGCAGCCAGCAAGGCTGCCGGTTAAAAGGGGGAACAATGTCCAATTGGAAATTTTTGCTGATGATTCTCCTGGTTCTTCTAGCGATTACGATTCCACTGGCGATGAGGTTTAGGTAGCCGGTACACGGTTCTAGCTGAGACATGAGGTCTGTAAACGGATGTCCGAATCAAGGCTCAGCCGCCCATGGCCAACCACCTCCATTTGTTCGGTCCCACACATTTCTTGATCCTGGCATCCATACCAGTGGTTGCGATCTTACTTTCACTGGTCGCGCAGCAAAGTCCAGGATTGGCGCGCTGGACTCGATACACCCTAGGCACCATTCTGGCTCTCAATGAATTTGCGTGGTACGCATATAGGCTGCGTTTTGAAGGATTCCGGTTCCCGGACGGCCCTCCGTTACAGCTTTGCGATTTGACTTTGTGGCTCACTGTCTTCGCGTTGTTCAGCCTAAATCCTTTCGTATTCGAAACAGCATATTTCGCCGGTCTGGGCGGAAGCGGGATGGCATTGCTGACGCCGGACTTATGGGCGCCACTAACCTCTTATCCAACGATTTACTTCTTTCTAGCACACGGCATGGTTGTGGTGTGCCTCCTGATGCTCCTCTGGAGCAAGCAGGCCAAGCCGCGCCCAGGCTCCCTCTGGAAGGTGTTCGCCGTATTGAATGGCTATGCCGCCGCGATAGCGGTCTTCAACGCAGTCTTCAATACCAACTACATGTATCTGTGGCGCAAACCGGCGAGTGCCTCGATCATCGATGTCCTCGGGCCGTGGCCGGTTTACCTTTTGGGATGCGAAGCCGTCACGCTGGCAATCTTCTGGTTGCTCTGGCTTCCCTTCCGATCGCACGCCGGCCGCATTGACACCAGCTTGGCGGTGGAACGCACGTGTAAAGCCGTTGCTCGCTGAAGACCCTTAGGCTGGTGCAGCAGCGGCGTTCCGGTTGGCGCTCTCGTCAATGAGCTTCAGGACCTCAGCATCCTCTGTGGGGAGAAAATTCAGATACCAATCACCTACGGAGAAGAATGGATCCGGCGTGGCCAGGCAGATGCACTCGTCGACTTTCTGGCGTAATTTTTCGCAGGCTTCGACCGATGCCACTGGGACCGCCAGCACGACCCGTTTTGCTAGCCTCTTTCTGGCGAAGGCAACAGAGGCAAGCATGGTCGATCCCGTAGCCAGCCCGTCATCCACCAGAATAGCCGTACGCTCTTTCAAGTCCAACGCCGGGCGCCCACCACGATAAAGGCGCTCGAGGCGTTGGAGCTCAGCCCGCTCGCGGGTGATCGCTGCCTCAACATCCCTATTGGTCAAATCGAGGGCATGAACGAGTTGTCTGTCGACCAGCTGTGTATCGTCCCCGGCGATTGCCCCCATTGCCAGTTCGGGCTGGAAGGGCACGCCGAGTTTACGAACCACCACCACATCCAGCGGGGCGTGAAGAGCGCTCGCGACTTCTGCCGCAACAGGAACGCCACCGCGCGTAAGCCCTAACACCACGACATCAGCCTTCGATTTGTAGTGTGCGAGTTCCTCCGCCAAGAGCCGGCCCGCTTCCGAACGATTTCGATAAGGTAGATCTGGTTGCATAAGAGCACCTTCGACTTGAGGCTATGCCTCCGCTTCTATAACTTGAATGCGCCAGACGGCTCAGTTTGTGGCCAGCCAGGCGCTCGATGGCCGCGACGTTTTTCTCCAGCTTGTTGACCGCACGGTCCTTCCAGAAGAACGGTGCACGTGACCTGCCAGCGCAGCCGGTACAGCGCGATTGTTACTTCGCACTACCGCCTCATCGCGGTTTCGCGAGCCTGTTCCCGTACAATGACCTTAGCCAATTCACTCATCTCCTCGGCGAGCAGTTGGATCAGATCGTCGAGAGAGATGATTCCAACTAAACCACCCTTTAAGTCGACTACAGGCATGCGACGAATGCCGTTGATGCGCATCTGTTGCATACATTCAAAAACGCCCTGATCTTCTCGGGCCGTCACCAGATCTCGAGCCATCAAATCACCGAGCGTAAACAGCGACGCATCCAGCGCGTTGGCGACTACATTTCGGACAATGTCGCGATCGGTAATGATTCCGATTGGAACCCTCCGGCCGCCGATATCTTCGACGACGACTAGGTTGCCCACGTGGTTCCCGGCCATCAACCTGGCAGCCTCCCACGCGGTCGTTTCCCTGTTTGCGACGACAACGTCGCGGATACAAACATCACCTATCGGCATTGCACACCTCCATGAACTACATCTGCGGCCTCTGGTTCCGGCGCCATCAATAATCGGTCCAGTTCGGCGCGCTCCAGCGTTTCTTTGCGCATCAGCTCGTGCGAAATTCGCATGAGCGGCTCGCGATTCTTCAACAGGATCCCCATGACCCGTCCGTAGTTGTCATCCAGGATGCGTCGCGATTCGGAATCGATAATCTCCGCGGTGCGTTCGCTGTAGTTGCGTCCTTCCATCTCAAATGGCGACTTCAAAAAAGGAGAGGCCATCGGCTGGCCATAGGTCATCTTTCCCAGTGGATCGCTCATGCCGAACCGGGTTACCATCTGCCGCACCAAGGCGGAAGCGCGCTCCAGATCGTCTGCTGCTCCCGTCGACACCACCCCGCCGTACTGAATCTCCTCTGCCGCCCGTCCTCCCATGAGTACGGCGATCTGATCTTCGAGTTCGGGTTCCGTCATCAGATAACGTTCTTGCGTCGGCAATTGCAGTGTGTAACCCAGCGCACCGATCGATCGCGGAATGATGGAAACGCGATGCAATGGGTCGGCGTGCTTCACCGACAGCGCTACTAAGGCATGGCCGGCTTCATGAACCGCCACGCGCTCCTTCTCTTCCGAAGTCATGACGCGGCTCTTCTTTTCCAAGCCCAGCGTCACGCGATCCGCGGCTTGCTCCAGGTCGCGCAACTCAACACTCTCGGCGCCCCTCCGCACAGCCAGCAGGGCGGCTTCGTTTACGATGTTGGCCAGATCGGCTCCCACCATGCCCGGCGTCCGGGCGGCGATCGTTTCCAGATTGACGTCGCCAGCCATTCGGATCTTGCGCGCATGCACTTTGAGAATATCGACGCGATCCTTCAAGTCCGGACGGTCCACCAGCACTTGCCGGTCAAAGCGGCCGGCGCGCAGCAGCGCCGCGTCCAACGCCTCCGGCGTGTTCGTGGCAGCCATGATGATCACGCCTTCCGAACTATCGAAGCCATCCATTTCCGCGAGCAACTGATTTAGGGTCTGCTCCCGCTCTTCGTTGCTGAATCCGATTCCCCGGCCGGATGTGCGCGACTTGCCGATGGCATCCAGTTCGTCGATGAACACGATGCAAGGCGCCTTTTGCTTTCGCTTGTTCGAACAGGTCGCGAACGCGTGCCGCGCCCACGCCGACGAACATCTCCACGAACTCCGAGCCCGAGATGGAGAAGAACGATACGCCCGCTTGTCCAGCCACCGCTTTCGCTAACAGAGTCTTGCCGGTGCCAGGTGGTCCCACTAGCAAAACCCCCTTAGGAATGCGGCCACCGAGCCTCTGATATTTCGCCGGCTGGCGGAGGAAGTCGACAATTTCTTCCAGTTCGAGCTTGGCTTCGTCCACTCCGGCGACATCTTGAAAGGTGACCTGAACCCGGCTGGACTGGTCATAAATCTTGGCCTGGTTCTTGCCAAACGTCAGCGGTCCCTTTATCTGCGCGATACGGCGCATGCCAACTCCGTAAATCAACGCAATAAATGCAAAGGGAACCAGCCAAACCAGCGCATTCCAGATCCACGAAGGACTTTCGATGTGGCCGCCGAACTTCACCTGCTGGGCTTCTAATTCCTTTAAAAGCAGCGATTCATCCACACCTGGCAGTCGCGTGGCCGTGATCGTCCGTTCGCCGGCCGAAGTGGGGTGCCCAGGAGTGGATTTCGAAGCATCGTCTTTACGAACGCCAATCAGCTCTCGCTCCGTCACTTGGACCTCGCCTAGTTTGCCGGAGCGAAGTTCCGCGAGGAAGTCGCTGTAGGACACCGGCTTGGGTGCTTCGATAGGGAACAGCTTCAGAACGAAATGGAACGTCAGCAAGAGCAGGATGATGTTGACCACTGTAAATACCCATCGGTGTTGTTGCTGGCGTTCCACCGGCCTACTTCAGTGCATGCAGTTGGCCAACTTAGCCCGCAGGGGGATGGTCACTTGGGTGCAGCGTAGTCTGTCAGAAACTAGAGTGCCCGCTGGAGGAAGACTCACATGCGCACCTTACATCTGACAGCAGCATTTTTCGCGATGGGAGGCATACTCCTATTGGCTCGAGAAGACGTTCCATCGCCGGCCGTGCCCGTCCAACTGACCGTGACCATCGAGGCACGCCACGGCAAAGACGTTCCAGTTCTGAAACAGGGGGACGTCATGGTCTTTCAGAAGAACGAACGTCTTCGCGTTACAGACTTGGAGGCGCGTCCGGCACTCGAACTATTCATCCTGGTCGACGACGCCTCAGGCATGAGCCTAGGTCAACAGTTACAGGACATGCGCCAATTCATCGAAACGCAGCCAGCCGCAACATCCATCGGAATCGGTTACATGCGGAACGCCATGGTCGAGGTTGTCCAAGACCTGACAGCCGATCATCCCAAGGCCGCGAAAGCTCTGCGCCTGCCGCTCGGTTATCCCGGCGTGATGCCCAGTCCATTCTTGGCGCTGAGCGATCTAATCAAACGGTGGCCGGCCAGTGAGGCGCGTCACGCGGTTCTTCTGGTGAGCAGCGGCATCGACCCCCTCGGTGGTGGACTAAGCAATCCCTATTTGGATACCGCCATTGAGCATGCTCAGCGCGCGGGAGTCGTGCTGTACGCGATTTACGCACCCACAGCCGGCCACGGAGGCCACAGCTTTTGGCGCATGAATTGGGGGCAGAACCACCTCGCGCAGATCGCGGAAGAGACCGGTGGGGAGTCCTATATGCTTGGGTTCGGACCTCTGGTTTCCTTCGCGCCCTATTTGGCGGAATTGTCCGGACACTTGGCTCATCAATATGTCGTGACCTTCCTTGCCAAGCCAGGAAACAAGGCTGGTTTCCAGTCAGCCAGACTTACCACGGAAGTGCCGAATGCAGAGATCGTGGCGGCTACTAGGGCCTATGTTCCGGCTGGTCACTAATACTCATCGATCATTTCGGACAAGTCGTAGCGGAGGCCCGGGATTTCTTGGAGTTTTCCTTGTTGGGCAATGAAAGCCTCGTCTTCCCCCAGGTCACGAATCGACATCGCTATCGTTCGCAGGCCAAGATGCGGAAACGATCTTTCCTTGAAGGCGAGAAACGAGCCCATGCGGGCGATTCTTTATTGAGAATGATGATCATCCCTTCGCGGCGTCGCGAATCTCATGGTGTTTAAAACCAAGTGCACTTCGCGCCTCAGTAGTGGCGCGGTCGAGTGCAGCTTTTAGTTGCTGGCGGGCGTTTTCGAGCGAAGCAGCGTCTTCAAACGACGGGAAGGTGAGAGGCTCGCCGCAAGCCACTGCAATTCGCCCATACGGCAGCGGATTTCGCGCGTCGTCCCACTTATGCCGCTCAAAGACAGAGGGACTGCAATCCGCGCCGACCGGAATGAGAGGCGCACCGACTGCCGACGCCAATGCGACGGCCCCGACCCTCGCGACAAACGGTGGACCGCCGCCATCAGGAGAAATTAGCGCCGCAGCGCCTTCGCGAACTTCGTTCGCAATCTCAATCAGGGCTTCCAGCCGCCATGTTCCGTTCCGCGTCCCCTCGAACGATTTCGAAGCCGAGCCAGCGGCAGAACAGCGCTACACAATCGCCTCTCGCATCGCGGGAGACCATCAGCTTCACGGGCATGCTGGGCCTGCGAGCGCTAAACGCCACGAGCAACGAAGGGGCGCTTCCGTGCCAGATCGCGAGCACCGACCCTTTGGGAAAATCCGGCCATCGATAGCTCCCCACCGTCACGATTTCGCTGGTCGCGCGGACAGCGCGCGCGTATCCGTACAACAGGAGGGCCAAGAACCTCACCGCGACCCAGTGGATCGGCGGCAAAGAACCGCCGGATGAGCTCCAGAGTGATATCGACCGTCCGGGTGAGGCGGTTCCGTCCAACTTTGTGAAACTCTGCGGAAGAAATCGTTTTGGAGCTGCCGACGTAGTGCGGTCAGCCTTGTGATTTCCGCCGCAAGGTCTTCCGGCCCGTTGGGCCCGCCTCCGTATAATGGATCTTGATGAGTTGTTTGCATCAGCTTCGCTCCCGCCGTATTGGATTGGCTTTGAGCGGTGGCTCCGTGCGAGGGCTTGCCCATCTCGGCGTCGTCAAGGTTTTATCCGAGGCCGGTATCCGGCCGGCCGTCATAGCTGGAACCAGCGCCGGCAGTCTGATCGGCGCTATGCTTGCCGCCGGCATGGAGTGGAGCGAAATTGCGTCGCTGGCGCGCAAGACATTCTGGCCCAAGCTGCTGCACGGTGAGACGCTGGAGCTTTTTGTGCACAGCACCTGCCTACGACTTTCGCTGGCCTGAAGCTCCCGTTCGCTGCCATCGCGACCGAATTGCCCGAAAGGCAATCGGTAGTGATCACCAAAGGCGATCTTGTCTCTGCGATCAGCGCCAGTTGCGCCCTTCGTGGAATCCGTCGCCCGGTCAGACGCGAAGGGAAGCGCCTGAAAGATGGCGGCATTGCCTGCGTTCTGCCATCGGAAGCGTGCCGGGCGATGGGCGCGGACTTCATCATCGGCTCCGATGTCTGGGAAATCGGTTCGTTATTGCGCGGTGTCGGCATTGATCCTCATCATCCCCGAGCGGGTCGTACTTATCCTTCGCATTACCACTCTGCAGTTCGCAACACGGATGTCCTTATCCATCCCCGAGTTCCTCTGGCCGGTTATCTGCCAGGTCCTCTGGCAATCGAGCGAATGATTTTGGCCGGAGAGAACGCCACCCGGTTGGCGCTCGGACAGGTTCACAGCTCAGGCTGCCTGATCCGATTTCATGCGCTTGTCCTACACTCCGGAAGGAAACGTTTCCGCCGGCTCACCGATGCCCCATTCCGACGTTGGCTCCAGCGGCTCGACTGCGCGAGTCTGGTCGAAGTGGATGACCGCATCGAACTGATCGGACAATCGCGCGTGGAAATAGTGGCTGGCGAGCTCGGATTCCGGCAGATAGATAACGCCGATGGCCCGCTCCACATCGGCTCGCTGAGGCCCTTAGAGACTGGCGTACCGCCGGGAAGCGTTAGCAGGAACGCCGGGATTCCCGTCGCGTGGAATAGCGCCTCGTAGCTTCCCGGCATGGCGGAGCGAACCCTCTTCCGCTCCGCCGGGCCGCCCCAATTGGAGGCCGCTGTGACTGTCCCGGTGTAGGTGGTGAAACCAATCAGGACGCATTCACGGCCGTGCCTTTGGCGGACCAATTGGCCGACGTTCCATTCGCCCAAGCGCCCCATCTGCGGTGGCGCGCGCGTCTCCAAGATGCGAGTTGTGCGCCCACAGCACTACTTTGGCCGCCGCCTTCTGCAGCGCAAAGTGTTCCACAAGAGAATCCAGCGTCTCCGCCATGTGCGCATCGCGGAGATTCCAGGAGGAGATCCGCCCCCGAAACATCGTGCGGTAGTATTGTTCCGCGTTCTTCACCAGTCGCGCGTTCTGTTCGGCATAGAAGAAATCATCCGCGGCGACGCGGCCGTCCCGGCGCGCGTATTCCGCGGCACGCCTTTGCAGGTCGATCAACTGGTTGATGACTTCGGATTCACAGGTGTGGCTCAAACCAAGCCCGGCGGCATAACCATACTCCTGAGGGTCTTCACCAAAGTGTTCGAAACATGCGTAGCGGCGGCGAGCCCGCTGGGCTCCCTCCGGATCGACTTTGTCCAGGTAATTTAGAACTGCCTCGATCGAAGCGTGCAGGCTGTAAAGGTCGAGCCCATAGAAGCCCGTCTTTCTGCCGCTGGCGGGAAGCGAGTCGTTGTAGGAGCGCAGCCATCCGATGAAATCCAGCACGTCTGCATTGCGCCACATCCATGCGGGAAAACGTTTGAATCCGGCCAGCGCTTCGGCGTCGCGTCGGCGTCATTACTTGCACCGCGAACATATCGATTGACGCGATAAGCATCCGGCCAATCCGCCTCCACCGCGACGACCGTGAAGCCCTTTTCCTGAATCAGCCGCTTAGTGATCTGAGCGCGCTGCCGATAGAACTCGTGCGTTCCGTGCGATGCCTCGCCGAGCAGAACGAAGCGTGCATCGCCGATGAATTCGAGCAGCCGATCGTAGTCCGCGGCGGCACCGATCAAGGGCGAGGCCGCATCGTGAACCAAATCCGTAACGATAGGCAGAGTTGCATTGGTCATTTCCGTCACCTTCCTCTACAACGGGAGCAACTTAGCAGCCAAATGCGCGAACCGAACGGCACCTCAAATGCACGAAAACATTGCAACAATGCAGAACATCCAAATCGCGCGCCGCCTGGAGGAGGTGGCTGATCTCCTGGAAGCGCAGCGGGCAAATCCGTTCCGCGTTCATGCGTATCGCCGGGCTGCGGTGGGTGTTAGGCACTTACCGAAACCGCTGACGGCGATCTGGAAGGAGCAAGGCGACGCGGGTCTGCGCACCGTTACCCGCATCGGCGAACGCCTGGCTGCCACGCTTCGGACTTTGGTCACCACCGGCCGCTTGCCTATGCTGGATCGATTGCGCGGCGAAACGGATCCGGTGGCGCTGCTCGAATCGGTCCCCGGCATCGGAGCTGCTTTGGCTGAGCGTCTCCATCGAGAGTTGGGCATCGATTCACTGGCAGATTTGGAGGCGGACGCCCACGACGGACGCTTGGCCGACATCGGTGGCATTGGCAAGAAAAAACTCGCGGGGATCATCGATACGTTGTCCATGCGCTTGGGCCGAGTGCGTCAAGCTGGATACGTCCACGAGCCAGACGAGCCGCCGGTGGGAGAAGTACTCGATGTAGACCGCGAGTACCGCGAGAAAGCGGCCTCCGGCGAATTGCCCAAAATCACGCCGCGGCGCTTCAACCCCAGCGGCGAGGCATGGCTCCCGATCCTTCACACGCATCGTGGGGAACGCAATTACACCGCGCTCTATTCAAACACGGCACACGCGCACGAACTTGGGCGCGTCCGCGATTGGGTAGTCCTCTATAACGACGGCGGACTCGATGAGCACCAAGCAACCGTGATCACATCTCACCAAGCCGTTCTGTCTGGAAAGCGCATCGTTCGGGGCCGGGAGCCTGAATGCCAGCGGTATTACCAGCGGGAGCTCATGCCATTGCCGCCGCCAACTCCGCTGCCTGTCTCTTGAACTGTTTATCCAGCACACGAGTTTCCTAGCTTGCTGTTTCATGGCATTGCGTTTGCACTGCAGTAGCTGGAGGCGTACTATGCCAGCCAAACAGTTTCAATTTCGCGCCGAAGCGCGGCAAAGCATTTTGCGAGGCGCCAATGTTCTGGCGGACGCAGTGCGGGTCACACTAGGGCCGAAGTCCAAGTGTGTCTTGATCGAGAAGAAGTTCGGCCGCCCGATTGTCTGCGACGATGGTGTCACGATCGCCAAGGAGGTGGAGCTCAAGGATCCGGAAGAGAACCTCGGCGCGCAAATGATTCGAGAGGCGGCAGAACGAACCGGAGAAGCCGTCGGCGACGGTACTACTACGTCGACCTTACTCGCTCACGCCATTCTGACCGAAGGAGTTCGCAACGTGGCTGCGGGCGCAAGCGCGGTCGATTTGAAGCGCGGACTCACGCGCGGCCTGAAAGCGGCGGTCGATTCGCTCCGGGCCTTATCCCGCCCTGTTACCAGTAAGCGCGAAAAGGCGCAGGTTGCCGCAATTTCTGCGCATAATAACTCAGTCATCGGAGACATGGTTGCCGAGGCGGTCGAAAAAGTTGGAGCGGAAGGCGCCATCACGGTGGAAGAATCCAAGACCACCGAAACTGTGCTCGAGATTGTCGAGGGCATGCAGTTTGACCGCGGCTTTATCTCGCCTTATTTTGTGACGGACCCCGAAGCAATGAAGGCGGCCCTGGACGACCCGCTCATTCTGCTGCACGAAAAGAAGATCAGCAATATGAAGGACCTGTTGCCGCTGCTGGAGCAGGTGGTGCAGGCCAGCAAACCCTTGCTCATCATTTCCGATGACTTCGAGGCGGAGGCGCTGGCCACTTTAGTCTTGAACAAAATCCGCGGAACATTGCCCTGCGCTGCTGTAAAGGCCCCTGGATTCGGGAACCGGCGCAAGGCTATGCTCCAGGACGTCGCAATTCTCACCGGCGGGCAGCTCATTGCCGAGGAGCTGGGCATCAAGCTTGAAAACGTGACCATGGAGCAGCTTGGCAAAGCCAAGCGCGTGGTGATGGACAAAGATACGACGACCATCGTCGGCGGGGCTGGAGAGAAATCGGCGATTGATGGCCGTTGCCGCGAACTACGCAAGCAGATCGAGGAGACTACCTCCGACTACGACAAGGAAAAGCTGCAGGAGCGGCTGGCGAAGTTGACGGGCGGAGTTGCCGTCATTCGTGTTGGCGCTCCCTCGGAGTCCGAGGCCAAGAAGCTGAAGGAAGCTTTCGAGGACGCCATCAGCGCCACGAAGGCCGCCATCGCCGAAGGAGTGCTTCCAGGGGCGGGATTGGCTTTACTGCGCGCGATCGACGCCGTAGATGTTGAAGAAGCCAAGGCCGAAGAGGACGAAAAGACCGGTTTGCGGATTCTCAAAAGAGCGCTCGAGGCACCCACGCGTCAGATCGCAGAAAATTCGGCGCTGGACGGCGGAGTGGTGGTCGATCGCATGCGGACCGGCCAAGGCAACATGGGCCTGGATGCTTCCACCTGTAAATATGTCGATTTGATCGAGGCCGGCATCATTGACGCCACCAAGGTCGTCCGCGTGGCGCTCGAAAATGCAGTGTCGGTTGCCAGCACGTTGCTGTTGACCGAAGCGACGCTCACCGAAGAACGCGAGAAGAAACCGGAGCGAACGCCCGCGCCGGAATACGCCGAATGAAGGAGGACTCCATGTTCTCACGCACCATTTTCATCAGCAGAATGCTCGGTCTCTACTGCCTGATCGCGTCGCTGATCATGTTTACCCATAAGTCAGCCATGGTGGAAATCGAAAATACACTAGTTCATAGCCCAGCGATGTTATTCATCGGCGGGATTATCACGCTGGTTGCAGGCCTCGCGATTGTCCTGGGCCATAATGTGTGGTCGGGCGGCGCGGCCCCAGTGACGGTTACACTGCTCGGCTGGATATCGCTGATCAAAGGCGTACTCCTGTTGTCGCCGGGAACGACCAGCAGATTTTGGGACAGTTTCCACTACGAACAGCTCTACTACGTGTATGCCTCCATCTCATTCGTTCTGGGCGCCTATCTGACGTACGCTGGGTTCAGGCTACAACGTGTGAAACCGAATGTCGGCGTGCGACGCGCCGCTTAGCGCTAGCGTCTTGTTTCGACGAGCGCCGTTCAGGCCGGAACTCGGAGGCGGTGCGAGAGGTCACGGAGGAACGTGCGCGCTCGACGCGCTCCCTCCAGAATCTTTTCTCGGTCACCCGTCCCCGCGAGTTCCAGGATGAACGTGCCGGTGAAATGCAGATCGTTGAGATGCGTCAGGAACGGCGCCCAATTGATTGTGCCGTCTCCCGGAGGAAGGTGATCGTCGAAATGGCGGTGGTTGTCGCTGGCGTGCACCATCCAGAGATGCCCGGAAAGCTTGTGAACTACCGCCGACAAGTCTTCCCCGAGGTGCGCGTGCCCGGTGTCCAGGCAAATGCCAACCTTGAACGTGTCCAGAGCGCCTAGGATCCACAAAAGGTCTCGAATGCGGCCAGCGAAAAGGTGCGGGAGCATGTTCTCCAACACGAGACCGATGCCCAGGTGCCGGCAGTGAGCATACGTCTGGTTGAGAACATCAACCGCATGCTGAAGGCGCCAGAATCGCTCGTGATCGGGCAGCTTCGAGTTTTCAGGACCAGGATGAACGACGAAGTACCGGACTTTCAGAATCGCGGCCGCTTCCGCAGCCTTGAACAACTCGTTCCGCGCGAAATCGCGAGCCTGCCGATCCGGGGAGGTGATATCGATGTGATCCGCAAACGGGGCGTGGAATGAATAGGTTTCAAGACCGAGGCTATCCATTAAACCAGCCGCGCGCTTAACTCGATCCACGTCATGGTAGTCCAGGTGCGTTGGGGCGGAACAGATCTCGATCCGGCTAAATCCGGAATTCCGGATGTCTTCGAGACATTCGAAAATACTTGTCTGCCAAAAACAACCCGTCGAAAGGCCCATCGCCCAGTCGCTCATGTGGACTTCCTCTTCCCAAGCAACATGTCGCGATACAGGGTGAGGTTGGAGGAACAGTCCGGAATCATGCAGTATCCTTTCTCTTGCTGTGAAACGCAGTTGAAATCAATCAGTTTGTCGAGGCCAGTAGCAATCATCCCGGCAAACAGGCGCGTGTAGAAAATCGCCCGATTGCACGGCTCGAGCCGGTCCCAAGTGTTACCCCAATCGCAATCCTTGGAGTAACTTGCGCAGATCCGGTGAGCGATGGAAGAGGAACTCCAACCGATCGCTGTCAGCACTCGCACTATGTGCTGAAGCGCCGCCGGCTTGAGAAGCCAATCGTTCGGGTTCTGCAGAAGAAATTGCGCGCACGGTGGCGCTTCCGATATGGGAATTGAACAATTGGGAAGCGAAGTTCCCTCTCGGAGCTGCATATAGAACTGATCGTGAAATATTGCGAGTTCAGAATGTTCGTAGTTGTCCAGCAGTTCTTCCATTTCTTCCGACTGATCCGGGATTCCTGCCGAGACATGCCGTGCGATTTCAAGCACCGCATCCGGATCTCGCATCGCCGCGATCGCTTGTGCCGGCGAGATATCAGAGAGCGGGATCTCAAGGATCGGCAATAAGCGGCGGACTTCAGCTTCCCCGAACATCCATTCGAATTGCCTGGGTTTCAGGTAGGCGCTGAACGGAATACGGATATGCCGGGTGTGCAAAGAATCGCCGTACTCGGAAAGATCCAAAGAGATGATCTCGCGCCCATAGATTCCTGGCCCAACTTCGATCGCTGCGGGTTGGACTGACAGAGTGCACATTTGCATCGAGGCCTCCAGCACACGATGTCCGACGAATTCCAGCATGAGGCCAAGTCCGGAAAAGGCACACGCCAAATCAGGATCGACGCTCGATCCGTTCGGAGCGCAGGACTGCGCGTATCTAGCCCTTAAGCTCGGCGGCACGTGACCTAGCCGGACTAAGCGACCAAACGCTTTTGAATTGCGGCGAATGGCCCAGACCAAATGAAATCCGCGGCCGCTCACTAGTGTCAAAGGAGCGATGCCGGCTTTTCCGAGAATTTGTAGCGTTGCGTCGAGTACTGGCTGCTGCAATTGAAAAGCTCGCTCTGGATCTCGCCAGGGTGCGGCGGCGTAGTCAAAATTGTGGTACTCGAGATCGATATCCGCGATCAGAGACTGTGTATCCCAGAGCGAGCGGTCCACTTCAAAAGCGCCTTCCAGGTACTCAATCAGATCGGTGGGAGGTGACTGTACGTGATAGTCGGAATAGCCGTCCGTGCCAGCAATATACAGGGCGGTCGCATGTTTCAGATCCACTCCGCCGAGGAATTCGCACATGCGTTTGCGGACGCCCGAGTCTTGATAATATCGCCGGAGCAAGCCGGACAATTCCGCGCTGCTGGTTTGCGGGACTGCTGCGCAGTATTCCGCCATAAGCACTTCCATCAGAAGTTAGGCACGCCGGTGCCCTTTTTGCGTCTGGCGCGAAAAGTGCCTGATTAGCGATTAGAGAGTCCAATGCCATCTGCAATTCGAGACGCTCAGCCGCCAGTCGCGATCTCTATGGAACGAGTGCGAGCTTTGAGTGAATTGCCTCAGTTCTTTGGTCAGATCGCGCAGTATCGGGACGAATTCATCATTCACGACGACGGTTTTCGAGGCTACACTTTTCGGTATCCGGATATTGCTCGGATGGCGGCCTCTTTCACTGCTCGCCTTCGGGCAAACGGTATAAAAAAGAGCGACGCGGTCATGATCTGGTCCGAGAGCCGGCCCGGCTGGATTGCCGCGCTCTGGGGCTGTCTGCTGGAAGGTGCAACCGTCGTTCCGCTGGAGCCGCAATCGTCAGTCGAGCTATTTCGCAAACTGGAGCAGAGGGTGCGGCCGAGTTTGGTGTTGCTCGGAGATCGCATCCCCAACATCCCGCCCACGAGCGAACTCCATGTCTGGCGGCTATCAGAAATCGAGCAGGTGGGAGAACCCGCCAATCTGGAGCCAGTTCCGCTCTATGCGGATGACGTCGCCGAAATCGTCTTCACTTCGGGCACTACCGCGGAGCCGAAGGGCGTCATCATCACTCATCGCAACCTGGCCGCCCAGCTCCGGCCGATTGAGAATCAGATCGCGCCTTATCGAAAATACGTCCGCCCTTTCGCTCCATTGCGTATTCTCAACCTGCTACCGATGAGCCATTTGTTCGGCCAATCGCTCGCGACTTTTGTTCCTCCCCTGATCCCTGCTTCGGTCGTGTTTATCTCCAGCACCAGCCCGCACGAGATCGCGCGGCAGATTCGGGGGCGCCGTATCGCAATCCTCGTGTCGGTGCCCAAAGTTCTCGAGGTCATGCGCGACTTCGTCCTGCATCGCTTCCCCGAAGCTGCCGAGACAACCGATTCCTCCCGAGCCTGGCCTCTCCGCTGGTGGCGATTTCGTGCGATCCACCGAATGTTCGGCTGGAAGTTCTGCTGCCTAGTTTCCGGAGGAGCGCCGCTGCCCGCCAGCCTCGAGCAATTCTGGACGAACCTCGGCTTTGTCGTGGTCCAAGGCTATGGCCTCACCGAGACGGCGCCGGTTATCAGTTTTACGCATCCCTTTCATGTTCGGCACGGAACTGCGGGAAGACCTCTTACCGGCGTCGATGTAAGGATCGCCGAAGACGGTGAAGTGCTGGTCCGAGGCGACAGCGTAACTCCCGGCTATTTCGAAGCTCCGCAGCGGACGTCTGACGCATTTCGAGAGGGCTGGTTTCACACCGGCGACTATGGCGAGCGCGACACGGAAGGCAATCTAGTAATTCGCGGACGCAAGAAGGAGATCATCGTTACGCCCGAGGGCCTGAAGGTGTTTCCCGAGGATGTCGAAGCCGTGCTGAACCAACTGCCCGGAGTTCGAGAATCCGCGGTAATCGGAACGAATCGTGTGCATGCCGTGCTCGTTTTGCGCCCCGGTGCCACCGTGGATCAGATTGTTCGGCAGGCGAACGCAAAGCTAGAGGAGCATCAGAAGATTCGCTCCGTTTCCGTTTGGCCGGGAGTGGAACTGCCGCGGACGAAGACCACTAGCAAGCTCCGGCGGGCCGAAATCGCAAGCGCGATCGAACACGCAGCTGGACAGCCGCTACGGAAACCTGACACGGATCTCGCCAATTTGATTTCACACTACGCGCCAGGCCGAACCATAGGTCCTGACACTACCATCGAAGAGCTCGGCCTCAGCTCACTCGATCGTGTCGAGCTCATGATGGATCTGGAAGAGAAGCTCGGTGCAAGCGTGGACGAGCGCGCCTTCGCCTCAGTAACGAAAGTGGCGGATCTGGCTGCTCCGCTCCCGGCGGCGGAGGAGACCGCGTTCCCCACCTTCAACCGAAGCTGGATCGCGAAACTGATTCCCGGAATCTCGCTCGAAGGCGTCCTTCTTCTCATTGCGAAGATGATCGCTCGGCGCAAAGTCTCCGGGCTAGAAAATCTGGACTCCCTTCATGGCCCTGTCATCTTTGCAGCAAATCACCAGAGCCATTTCGATACTCCAATCATCCTGGCCAGCCTCCCTCTGTACTGGCGGCGTAGGGTCGCGCCTGCCATGTGGAAGGAATATTTTGACGCGCACTTCCATCCCGAGAAGTACTCGCGCCTCGAATACCGGACAAACAGCTTCTTATATTGGCTGATCGCTCTCCTCTTCAATGGATTCCCGATCCCGCAAACCGAGGCGGGGGCGGGCGAATCCATCCGATACATGGGTGAATTGGTAGAGGAGGGCTGGTCGATCCTGATTTTTCCCGAAGGCGAGCGCACGACTACTGGCGAAATCGGCCGGTTCTTTCCCGGCGTTGGCATGATCGCCTCACGCTTGCGTCTTTCCGTAGTCCCGATTCGATTGCGAGGATTCGATCGAGTGCTTCCGCGTAATGCCAAGTGGCCGCATCCTGGCTGGGTCGAGTTGAGCTTTGGAGCGCCCATCCCACCCCAGGGCGATTCGTATCCTGCGCTGGCACAGCGGGTCGAAGAAGCAGTTCGGAATTTGTAAAGGCATGAAGACCTCGGCGCTATTCACGGATCTGTATGAGTTGACGATGGCGCAGGCGTACGCCGCCGAGCACATGGATCAAACGGCTGTCTTTGAATTGGCGTTTCGGAAAATGCCCGCGAACCGCAACTACATCGTCGCGGCCGGCATCGGCGACGTGCTGGAGTTTCTCGCGAACTTTCACTTTGCAGATGAAGAACTGAACTTCGTGCGAAAGACTGGCGGCTTCACCGAAGAATTTCTCTCACGGCTGAAGGATCTTCGATTCACTGGGGATGTTTATGCCTTACCCGAAGGAACGCTGGTTTTTCCGAACGAGACGATCGTTCAGGTGATTGCTCCGATCATCGAAGCGCAACTGTTAGAGACCTATGTACTGAACCAGATCCACTTTCAGAGCCTTGCAGTCGCCAAAGCCGCGCGAGTGGTGGAAGCCGCGAAGGGCCGCGGCGTTGTGGATTTCGGTTCGCGACGCGCCCATGGGATCGATGCCGCCGTCAAAGTTGCCCGGGCCACGTACATAGCCGGTGGAGCGGGAACCTCGAATGTGCTAGCTGGGAAGATGTACGGAATTCCTGTTTTGGGCACCATGGCGCACAGCTATGTGCAGGCGCATGATAGCGAGGCCGCATCGTTCGAGGCGTTCGCAGCCATGTATCCGCAGACCACGCTCCTTGTAGACACCTATGACACGCTCGAGGGAGTCCGCAAGGTCATCGATCTCAGCCGCAAGCTCGGCGATCGGTTCCGCGTGCGCGCGGTGCGCCTCGATTCCGGCGATCTCGGTGCGCTCGCCTCGGAAGTGCGCAAACTTCTGGATGAAGCCGGCCTACAAGATGTGACGATCTTCGCATCCAGCAGTCTGGATGAATACGAGATCCAGAAACTCGTCAATTCCGGCGCGCCCATCGACGCGTTTGGCGTCGGAACCAAACTAGCGGTGATGGAAGACGCCTCCCATCTCGATATGGCGTACAAGCTGGTCGAGTACGGCGGCAAGGGCCGGCTCAAGCTTTCCACTAGCAAAGTGCTGCATCCCGGCCGAAAGCAGGTATTTCGACGAGTCGAAAACGGGCGCATGATCGGCGATGTGATTGGGAGGTATGACGAACCGCTGCCAGGCGAGCCCCTGTTGCAACCGGTGGTGCGATCCGGAGTTCCAACCTCGCCGATCGATATCGAGGAGTCCCGGCGGCGTCTTCAACGGGAGTTGGGCCGCCTGCCGGATCATCTTCGGGCGATCGAGCCCACAGCGGTTCCCTATCCGGTCAGTTTCAGCACGTGTTTAGACCGCGACCTCGATCGCATTCGATCAGGACTCGCGCGCGGCACGTGAAGTGCAGGCGTTTCTATTAGAGCCCAATACAGGAGGCCCAATGTTACTCTCCGTTCAAGTAACCTTCCGAAATATTGAAGATCATGCCGTACTCGATGACTACGTTCAAAAGGAAGCCGTAAAGCTCGAGCGCTTCTACAGCCGGATTAGCAGTTGCCGCGTAGTTGTGGAGCGGCCGCAGCGTGCCACGTCGAGCAAGCTCTTTCACGTGCGCATCGATCTTGGAGTACCCAATGGGGAGCTGGTGGTGAAACACATCCCCAGCCTGCACGGGACTCTCGAAGACTTGCAGACGCAGAAATCGAGGCGCGAAGCGCGATCCGAACTCGGACAAAGGAATCCAAAGCGAGCCATTCATGAAGCATTTCAGGAGATGGGCCGCCAGCTTCAAGACTTCGCACGCCGACAGGAAGGCGCCGTGAAAGCAAAGCAGGGAGCGCAGGGAGCAGTCGTAAAGGAAATCTCGCCGCAACAGGGCTATGGGTTTCTTGAAACGGACGACGGCCGCGCGGTTTACTTCCACCAAGCCAGCGTGCTCGACGGCCATTTCCCGCAGCTTCGCGTCGGAACAAAGGTCCACTTCCACGAAGAGCAGGGCGACAAAGGGCCGCAGGCCAGTACGGTGAAGATAATCCACCCACGCAAGCAAGCTCGGTCAGCCGCCACAGTCAGCGTGCTGCCCGCGAAATCCGCCCGCAAATAACCATGTACGTTCGGCGCTCGGCTCTTTACACCTGCCGCTCGTCGGGCTGCGCGATATCGAATTCGGCCTGCTCGAATTCAGCGCGCGGCAGTTCGAATCTACCACAATCCGGGCAGACAACTACCTCTTTCGCCTCATCGACAAAGCGCCAGTTCGTTTGTGTTCCGCAATGAGAACATAGCGTCTCAGTTGAATCTTGCTGTTGCTTGTTCATGTCGTAGATCTAGAGCAAATGAATGGCCGTCCAACCGATTTAGGTCTTCGCGGCTGAGCATAATTCCTCTGCAAGGAGAGGTACGATCGAGAGCCTCTCAATATCGTCGCCACACACGCCAGCGGCGAGCGGAACTGAGTCCGTGCAGAAGATCCTTTTCACGCCGAGCCGCCGCAACTGTTTCCATCGTTCGCCAGTAAAGAGGCCGTGTGTCACCATGATCGTGATCTCTTCCACTCCAGCTTCAAGCAGCCTTTCGCACGCAGACACCAGTGTGCCACCGGTGTCAATAATGTCGTCCACGATCACAGCCTGTCGGCGGACGTCTCCGATGGGTCCAACTTGCGTAATTCCCGTCGAGGTCCGCTGCTTCTCGAAATAGGGAATTTTGCCGCAAGCCGTGCCAGCAGCCTTCTGCAGGGCCTCACAGCGGCCGATCGCGCCTTCATCTGGGGCGACAATGGTCGCCTCAGTTAAACCATATCGCTTCAATGCTTCTGCAAATATTTCCGAGGGAGACAGTGAGAGCACCGGTATCGGAAACAGCCGCTTGGCCCTTTCACTATGCACATCGACGGTAATCACCTGGTCGACTCCGGAAGCTTGCGCGAGCGCGCCGGCCCAAGCAGTTGCGAGGCTTTCACCTGGCTTGTCTTTATCGTCTCTGGCGTACGCCAGGTAGGGGAGAAGTGCCGTTACCCGGAGCGCCCCTTCTTTCTTCAGCGTGTGCGCGAGCAGCAATGCTGCGAGCAATTGCTCATCGGGAGGGGAAATCGAGCCAAGCACGAAACAATTCTCATTGCGAACCAGGGTCTGGAGATCGACGTGTAACTCCCCGTTCTCGAAACGCCTGACTCGGAAACGCCCTAGCGTTCCAGATTTAGTCAGCGCCGCCGCCAAGGCCTGATATGCTTCAAAGGCAAACAAGATCATCGGATGCCCTACCCTTTAATACAAATTAGGGGTTCGAGCCGAGCAACTCGGCGCGAAAGCCCAGCCTTCTCTGACGCCTCGACCACTGCGGTCACATCCTTATAAGCTCCTGGAGCCTCCTCGGCTACACCGCGTGCCGAAGGCGAGCGAATCAGAATGCCACGGCTGGCAAGCTCGTCAATCACCTGCCGCCCGCGCCACTGCTTCGTCGCCTGGTGATGGCTCATCTGGCGTCCCGCACCGTGACAAGAGGAGCTGAATGACCGGCTCTCACTCTCTGGCATGCCGGCGAGGATATACGATGCCGTGCCCATCGTGCCCCCTATGAGGACCGGTTGCCCGGTGGCGCGAAGAGCTTCGGGAACTGCGGGATGATTGGGACCGAACGCGCGGTCGCGCCCTTCCGATGGATGAACACCTGCTTGCTGCGCCCATTCACCTTGTGCTCTTCGACTTTGCAGTTATGTGAAACGTCGTACAGAACCGTAAGTTCTGCCTGAGGAGCCACTTCGGCGAACGCCCGGCGGACAAGTTGCGTTATGATCTGGCGATTCGCTAGAGCGCAATTGCTGGCGGCTCGCATTGCACCCAGATACCTCTCGCCGATCGGCGATCGAATGGGCGCGCACGCCAATTCGCGATCTGGAAGCTCGATTCCGTATTCCGCAGCCTGGGCTACCATATCGCGAAGAAACTCCGTACCAATCTGGTGACCGAGGCCTCGGGAGCCGCAGTGGATACTCACCACGATGTCTCCTGGGTGGATTCCGAAGGCTTTGGCGGATGGCTGATCGAAGATCGCCACCACGTGCTGGACCTCCAGATAGTGATTCCCCGAACCGAGTGTGCCCATCTCGCGTCGCTGCCGGTTCTTGGCGAAGTCGGATACTGCATCGGGTTGCGCACCTGCCATTGTGCCGTGTTCTTCCGTGCGTTCCAGATCGGCTGCTGTTCCGTACCCGAGGCGTAAGGCCCATTGAGCGCCTCCTGCAAGCATCTCGTCTAGTTCCTGGTCACTCAGATCCAGCAGGCCCTTGCTTCCCACTCCTGCAGGAATGTGCCGGTAGAGCGCATCTGCCAGCGCGTGTTTGATCGGCTGCAAGTCGTCCGCTTTTAAGCCGGTGAGCAGTGTGCGGACACCGCATGAGATATCGAATCCAACCCCGCCGGCAGAAACCACTCCGCCCTCATCCGGATCGAACGCCGCGACGCCCCCGATCGAAAATCCATAGCCCCAGTGGGCGTCGTGCATCGCATAGGCAGCCTTTTGGATGCCGGGCAGCGAGGCGACGTTCACGATCTGCTCATAGACTTTCGCGTCCATATCGCGGATCAGCTCTTCGCTGGCAAACAGAACGGCCGGAACGCGCATCTTCCCTTGAGGATCGATGCGCCACTCAGATTCGGAAATTCGCTGCAAGAGTGTTGTTTCCATCGGATGCACCTCAAACATCAACCACGCATTGAGCTACCCAAGCGCCGTCGGCACTCTGGCCGACAAACAGGCTGGTATACGTGGCGCCTTTCACCTCGACAGCCGGCTCATGCCGCGCAATATCGACATCTTCTCCCCAAGCCGAGCCATGTAGGCGATTTGCTTCCAGCCGAACCGCAAAACGGCCAAAAATCATTCGGCGGACCGCCATTTCGTAAACCAGCGCGTTGAGCCACTCAACGAAGAGCGCCTCGCTGTCGGTGGCTTCACGCTCAACTCTCACCTCGCTCCTGGCGACTACCTGCGATGGATCAGTAAGCACTGCTGTAAGCGCGACTGCCGCTTGCTCAAATGCCTCTGACTTCGTAGTACCGATGCCGCGCACACCAATGTCGGCGCCGTGCGCGAAATGCTCCCAATGAGATTGAGACTTCACTTCCACACCGATGTGTTGCATTCTTCAGACCAAGTGCTCACGAGTGCTGGCATAGGACGTGCAATACGTTGATGCGTATGTCATTTAAACTGATAATCGAGGGCTTCGCCGACGGAGCGGAGATGCCGAGCCGGTTCACATGTGATGGAAACGACATCTCGCCGCCTTTGCGCTGGTCGAGCGAGCCTTCCGATGCGAAGAGCTTCGCTCTGATCATGGACGATCCCGATGCACCGGGTGGCACGTTCAACCACTGGCTCATCTGGGACATTCCCGCTTACATCCACTCTCTTCCGGAAGGCAACGAGCACGCTTCGCTGGGGAAGTCAGGACCAAACGATTTCCGAAGACGTGGGTATGGAGGGCCCTGTCCTCCCAAAGGTGCGGGTGCACATCGTTACTTTTTGTGAGTTTCCGGCAAGCGTGCGTGACTGCGATTGAGCACGCCTGATAGCTTGTGCTGAGAGCAGGAGGCTCAGGACATGGCATCAGAAGCAGCGGGCAATCGTGAGGATGTGGAGCAGGCACGGCGGCGATTTGAGGAGTTTCGCCAGGCGCACGCGGTGCGGTCGCGGCTACCGGAAGAGCTGTGGGCGACGGCGGCGAAGTTGGCGCGGCGGGATGGCATCACCGCTACAGCGCGGGTGCTGGGCGTGGACCGACCGAGCCTTCAGAAGTGGACGGATCGATTGGAGCCTCGCGCTTCCACCAAGCCGCCGAGGTCTCCGCGCCGGCATCGACTGGAAGGGAGTGCCGCGCCCGCGTTCGTGGAACTGCTGGGGGCTAGAACGGCAACGGCAACCAGTTGTGTGGTGGAGGTCGAATCAGCCAGGGGCGGAAAGCTGCGGCTGGGTCTGAAGAGCATCGCTACCAGCCAACTGGCCGAGTTGATTCGCGCGTTTGCAGCGTCGTAGGCATGCTGCAGATCACGCCGCAGATGCGGATTTTGGTGGCGGTGGAGGCCGTCGACTTCCGCAAGGGCATCGACTCGTTGGCCGAGTTGTGCCGCGCCAAGCTCGATGCCGATCCGTTCTCGGGTTGCCTGTTTGTGTTCCGCAGCCGGAGGGCAACCTCTATCAAAGTGTTGGTCTATGACGGGCAGGGATTTTGGTTGGCGACCAAGCGCCTGTCCAAAGGCCGTTTTCGCTGGTGGCCGCAAGGCGAGGAACCGGCACGAGCGCTGCGCGTGCATCAAGTGCAGGTGCTATTGGCCGCGGGCAACCCGGACATTGACGCGGCGCCGGTGTGGCGCCCCATTTAGAAACGACGTGAGCTGATGCATTTTTCACTTGCGTTCTGAAACGCTTTCTGGCACACTGCGGATGAGATGGCTACACATCGCTATCGGAGCCGGGACATCACCGGCGAAGAGATCCTCTTCATCCGGCAACTCATCGCAGATCATCCGGAGCTGAGCCGCTGGAAGTTGTCGCGGCAACTGTGTGAAGCCTGGCAGTGGAAGCAAGCCAACGGCGCATTGCGCGACATGGTCTGCCGCGGATTGCTGCTGATGCTGCACCGGGCGGGCGAGATCGAGTTGCCGCCAGTGAAGCGCGTCGTGCGCAATCGATTAGCGGAGCGCGAGCGGCCCGAGCCCGTGATCCCCGACAATCGTCCGGTGCGCGGACCACTTTACAGCATCACGCCACTGGAGTTTGTGCAAGTGCGGCGCACGCCGGAAGAGACTTTGTTCAACAGCTTGATGGAGCAGTATCACTATCTGGGCTATGAGCAGCCGGTGGGCGAGCACCTGAAGTATCTGGTGAAAGCACGCGGGCAAGTGATCGCGTGCCTGGCCTGGCAAAGCGCGCCACGCCACCTGAAGGTACGCGACCGGCACCTGGCATGGAGCGACGAAGCGCGCGAGCGCAACGTGCACTTGCTGGCTTACAACACGCGCTTTCTGATTCTGCCGTGGGTGGAAGTCGAGCACTTGGCCTCGCACATTCTGGGCCGCATGGCCAAGCTGGTTCCGCAAGATTGGCAACGGCTGTACGGGCATCCGATTTATTGGCTGGAAACGTTCGTCGATACCTCGCGTTTTCGCGGGACGTGTTATCGCGCGGCCAACTGGCAGGTGATCGGCACAACGGCGGGCCGCGGGCATCGCGCGCCCACGTTGGAACAGACGCGGCCGCTGAAGCAGATGCTGGGCTTGCCGCTTCATCGCAGGTTCCGGGAGTTGCTCAGCGCATGAAACGTCCCCGGATGGATGTGAATCTGGAGGAGCTGGACCAGATCATTGATCGCGGCACGCACGCGCCGTTGAGCGAATCCGAAGGCGAGAAGCTGAAACGCGTATTGCATGCGCTGGCGGGAATGCTGCCTGCCCCACGCACCACCGAAAAGACCAAGAACGTTTTGGAACAGCCGGAAACGCCCGCGCCTGAAAATGATTCGGAGCCCCCTTCTGATAAAACGCCGGGCCACGGGCGCAACGGGGCTTCCTCGTACACCGGCGCGAAGAAAGTTGCGGTGCCACATCCCACGTTGCACACCGGCGATCCCTGCCCGGGCTGCGAAAAAGGCAAAGTCTATCCGCAGAAAGAACCCAAGACGCTGGTGAGAATCGTGGGCCAAGCGCCGCTGGCAGCCACCGTGTACGAGCTGGATCGGCTGCGCTGCAATCTGTGCGGCGAAGTATTTACCGCGCCGGAACCGGAAGGCATCGGCCCCGAAAAATACGACGAGACCACCGCGGCGATGATCGCGCTGCTGAAGTACGGCAGTGGAATGCCGTTTTATCGATTGGAAAAGCTGGAGCAGTTGCTGGGCATTCCGTTGCCCGCCTCGACGCAATGGGAGATCGTGGAAGAAGCCGCGGAGGTGATCAAAGCCGCGCGTGACGAGCTGATCCGGCAAGCGGCGCAAGGCGAAGTGCTGCACAACGACGACACCTCGATGCGCGTGCTGCGTCTGGCGCGCGAGCCATCCGACGATCGTACCGGTGTGTTCACTTCCGGCATCGTGTCGACACAAGCAGGGCGCAGGATCGCGCTGTACTTCACCGGCCGCCAGCATGCGGGTGAAAATCTGCGCGATGTGCTCGAACACCGCACCACGGGTCTCGCGCGGCCCCTCCAGATGTGCGATGCGCTGTCGCGCAATACGCCCAAACTCACCGACGGCGCGGAGATCCTGCTGGCGAACTGTCTTGCGCACGGAAGAAGGCAGTTTGTGGAAGTGGCCGCGAACTTCCCGGAACCATGCCGCTATGTTCTGGAGACGCTGGGCGACGTCTATAAATATGATGCCGAGGCGCGAGAGCGCCATCTTTCGGCAGCGGAGCGCCTCGCGTTTCATCAGCAGCACAGCGGCCCGGTGATGGAGCATCTGCACGCGTGGCTGGAAGCGCGGTTCGCGCTTAAGCAAGTGGAGCCGAACTCGGGCCTCGGCAAAGCCATTACCTATTTATTACGGCACTGGAAAGGCCTGACTACGTTTCTGCGCGAAGCCGGCGCACCATTGGACAACAATGTTTGCACTGCCGCACGCGGCAGTGCAAACATAATGCCGACTGCCGGATTATGCCGCGTCGGCGGGCCCCCGAACCGCCCTGCCTGCTTTCTGAGGGCTGCTCACGCGGCATAATTAGAAACGCCTCTCCCGACTGGCAAACATGCCAACAAGGAGAGACCACTTGACGACACCCACGTTGGAAGATGGGAGAGCCGAGCGCCAGCCTGACAATCACATCGAACCATTCCTAAAACATCTACGTGCTGCCGGTTACGCCGAACGCACGCTACGCAAGAAACGAACTGTTGTGAGAGCGTTTGCCCGATGGACGAGACGGAAGCAGATCGTGGTAAATGACCTCAACGACGGGCATATCGCCGCGTTCGTGGCTCGCTCGCCTCGAAGGCGGAAGGCTCACGTGAAGTTTGAACTGGCGGCGATGCGGCTTTTCTTTGGTTACCTGCGAGGCCATGCTGGCCTGCAACGGCCACCCTCGCAAGCTGACGTTTCTGCTGCGGACGCCCTTCTTCAGAACTACAAGGATCATCTGCGCAAGGACCGGGGACTCACCGAGAACTCGGTGCATGTATATGTGCCGTTCGTCCGTGATTTCCTCGCCACCCAGACCGCACAAACGGGCTGCGTGTCCCCGAAGTCGTTTGGGGCGTTGATCATCCGAAGGTTCATTCTAGAGCACACCCTCGATCGGTCCAGCGAGTATGCGCGTCTGCTATGCACGGCGCTCCGGTCGTTCTTTCGTTTCCTCCTTCTGTGTGGCCAGACGCTGCAGGACCTATCTAAGTCGGTTCCGGCAGTCCGCAAATACCGTCAAGCTGTGCCGCCTGCATTTCTTTCACCCGACGAAGTAGACCGTGTACTGACGGCGGACCGATCGACACTCAGTGGGCGCCGAGATCAAGCGATTCTGCTCTTGCTTGCTCGGCTCGGACTACGTGCGGGAGAAATAGTCTCCCTTGAACTTGACGACATTCGCTGGCGGGCGGGCGAGATCGTCGTCCGCGGCAAAGGCCGAACCGTGGACCATTTGCCGCTGCTGTCCGATATTGGCGATGCTCTGGTTTCCTACCTGCGTGAGGATCGCGGCGTTAGTACATCGCGACGGGTCTTCCTGCGAATGTGGGCGCCTCGCATCGGTCTAACCGGTCCGGCAGCAGTAGGTCACATTGTAAGGCGGGCGCTGGCCCAAGCTGGTGTCCACCGCTCGGGCCGCGGCGCTGCCCATTTATTCCGGCACGGCTTAGCTACCAAGATGATCCGGCACGGTGCCTCAATGGCCGAGATCGCAGAAGTCCTCCGGCATCGCTCGCAGGCCACCACCGCGATTTACGCCCAGGTATCCTTCGAGGCATTGCGCGCCGTTGCCCTTCCGTGGCCGACTGCGGGAGGTGACCGATGAGTACCCTGCACCACGCCCTCACGAAGTACGTGGCGCTCCGACGTGCCCTCGGTACGCAACTTGAAGAGCCGGCCAGAACACTCAGCTATTTCGTGGATTTCGTCGATCGCGAGGGATCAGAGTTCATCACTTCGGAACTTGCCCTCCGTTGGGCGATGGAGCCCAAACTTGTGCAACGTGCGACATGGGCACGACGGCTCGGCATGGTGAGACGATTCGCCTCTTGGCTCAGCACAGTCGACTTCCGAACTGAGATTCCACCACGGCGCCTGCTCGCCGTCCGTCGACGTCGCAACAAGCCCCACATCTTTACCGAACAGGAGATCGTGCGATTGATGGAGGAGGCCGCCAGGCTTACTTCACCCAGCGGATTGCGGGCAATGACCTACGTGACGCTCATTGGACTTCTCAGCGCCACAGGCCTCCGGCCAGGGGAGGCTCTGGCTCTCGACATGGCTGACGTGGATCTGCAAAGCGGTATCCTTGCGATTCGCCAGACAAAGTTCGGGAAGTCCCGCTTCGTTCCACTCGAAGACTCGACACGAGCCGCTCTTGCGCGCTATGCAAAACAGCGCGGTGAACTCGGTTCGCAACGTTCAACGGAGGCGTTTCTCGTTTCCGAACGTGGCCGCCGGCTGCTGGGTTGTACTGCGCGGCGCACGTTCGCCAGGATGTCCCATGCTATCGGTCTGCGGATGCCAACTGGGAGCCGGCGCATCGGTCGTGGGCCGAGGCTGCAGGATTTTCGTCACAGTTTCGCGACAAGTAGGCTCATCCACTGGTATCGGGCCGGTCTCGATGTGGGGCTGGAACTGCCAAAGCTCGCAACTTACCTCGGCCATGTCGATGTCGGCCACACCTACTGGTATATCGAGGCGGTTCCGGAACTCCTCCAACTTGCTACCGACCGCCTTGGCGGGCGCCAGTCCGGAGGTGAGCGATGAGCGCTTCCAGCTTTCAGTCCCTCTTGCAGCGCTTCTTTACCGAACGGCTGCTTAAGCAACTCGGTGCGAGCCAGTACACCGTGGCAGCTTACCGGGATGCCTTTCGATTGTTGCTTCAGTTTGCATCCGAGCGTGCGGGACGGGCACCTTCCGAACTGCTCATGGATAATTTCGATGTTAACTTCCTCGGGCAGTTCCTCGAACACCTCGAACTCGATCGTGGCAACTGCACACGGACACGAAACAATCGTCTGGCTGCGATACGCGCCTTTTTCCAATACGTAGCCATCAATGAACCAGCACTTGCTTTGCATTGCCAACGCGTCCTTGCGATCCCTTCGAAACGCTACGAGCGTGGACCAGTGGAGTTTCTGACAGAGGAAGAGACCGCCGCCCTCGTCGGAGCTCCTAATCCTGACAGGTGGATCGGAAGGCGGGATAAAACGCTGCTGCTCGTCGCGATTCAGACGGGCCTTCGGAATAGCGAGATCACGTCACTTCGTCACCAGGACGTGGAGTTCGGAACAGGCGCTCACGTCCGGTGCCTCGGAAAAGGTCGAAAGATGCGATGTACGCCATTACGCCCGGATGTTGCCGCAGTCCTCAAGGAATGGTTGTCGCAGCAAGGCGGAAAGCCAGACGATCCCGTTTTCCCAAGTTTGAATGGAGGACGCCTCAGCGCCGATGCATTCCAACGACTCGTATCCCGACACATCGCAATCGCGCGTCGAACTTGTCCATCCCTGGTGGCGAAGACGGTGACGCCGCACACATTGCGCCATGCAGCCGCCATGGCCCTCCTCCGTCGCGGTGTGGATCTTAGCGTGATCGCTCTTTGGCTCGGCCACGAATCAACTGAGACGACCCAGATCTATCTGCATGCTGACATGCAGCTCAAGGAACGCGCACTCGCACATGCTACTTCGTCAGGTCTCGCACCCGACCGCTTCCGGCCGCCCGACCCTTTACTTGCCTTCCTCGAGAGCCTGTGATTATGCCGACAAACCGACCCACGAAAATCAGGGATCCCTCGCGAACTGCAGCACCGCTCAACTCCCGCGCGGCATAATCCGGCAGTCG
>CAWFZZ010000004.1:0-632763 GCA_963820405.1 Bryobacterales bacterium
CTTGATCATTTGTAGACGACAATGCTCGAATCCAGTCTGGTAAACCGGAACTTACTCAAGACTCAACGCGTGGGGCGCGCGTTCCCTTGTCCAGTGGAATCTGCTCCTTCACGCCAATTGCTGCGAGCGGTAAATCACTCGTGAAGAGCGTTCTACACCCAGGTCACCTTGTTAGCTTCGACCGGATGCGCGACCCATCAATATCGTCAAACCATTCCGTACGAGAGTTCCAATCCAGTAACGATCCCGGAATAAGACGTCCCGACAAGCTTGGTCCGGTTATTTGGAATCAAGCTAGTAAGTGGGCACAGAAGTTATATGGGCCGCGATCGCGCCAGGGTTGTGACGCCGTAACGCTGGCGCTTCACCTGATCCGCAATCTCGGCGCTTAGTCAGGTAAAACGTAAGTGGTGAGACCGAGCCGGAGCGTTTCGAAAAGTCCCGCCCGCCGAAACTGGCGAATGCCAGAGCAGTTGCCCTCGCAAGGGCAACACTTGGTGGTAGTCGGCTTTGGAGATGTTCCTGTCGAACAGAATCAAACGAAAGCTCTTTAGCTGCCCGGCTGTCGTGTTCAGCTCAGGTTGAAAAACCGTACACGGCGACGGCAAGAGGGATGCTTTTAAAACGTCGGAGCGATCAACAAAAAGATTCGCTTTGAAATTTTTGTTTAGTGGTTACGCCCTTCTTGCGGGGAGGACCCTGACGGAAGGATTGATCCGAAACATCAGTCGAAGCTCGACGACGAGCCCGGCATAGGAAAGAAGACATGAGCGAAGATCCAAAACGTCCCACGCTCGCGCTGCTCACCAGTCACTGGATCAGCATGTTAGGAGTGGCGCTGGTCACGACCGCTGGCTTTCTTGGCTGTTTGTTTTGCCGATTCAGGTTCGAGGGCACACCAGCAATCCCTACATCGGGATTCTCATCTTTATTCTGATTCCGGCTGCCCTCGTCCTCGGCCTGGTGTTAATCGCCTAGGGATCTTCCTGGCTCGAAGGCGTCTCGCAGGCCTCGATCAGGGGCTGATGGTGGCGGGTCCCGACCGGCGTGTCTACCTTCGCAGGCTCGCGATCTTCTTCGCGGTAACCACCGCAGTCAATATCGTGATTGGAACCCAAGGCACATATCGTGCTGTGCAGTACATGGAGACGCCCCAGTTCTGCGGCCAGACTTGCCACGTTATGCAACCGTACTTCGCTGCGCATTCGAACTCGGCACACGCGAGTGTGGAATGCGCGGAATGCCACGTTTCCCCCGGCGCGACTGGATACTTGAAAGCCAAGATGGGCGGCACCCGCCAGTTCATCGACATGGTTTTCAACCGCGTCCATCCTCCGATTGAGTCGGCCATCGCGAGCAACCGCCTGGTCCCATCGCGTTTAACTTGCGAACAGTGCCACTGGCCCCAAGAGTTTGAGGCCGTCAAGTTTCAAGTAATTTTCCACTTCCATGACGACGCGACCAATACACAGACACAGACCGCTCTGATGATGCTCACAGGTGGAGGAGATATTGGCGGCATTCACGGAAAACATATGGGCGCCGGGGTTGAAATCGACTACGCAGCCACTGATCCCGCACGTCAGACTATTCCTTGGGTTCGGTACCTGAACACTAACACTAGAGAGGTCCGAACGTTCCTGGCCGATGGCTCAACCGCTCAATCCGTCGCGAGTCTGCCTCGCCATCAGATGCAGTGTGTCGATTGCCATAACAGTGCGGACCACGCTTTCGAGCTTCCAGAGCGTGCCGTGGACAGAGCCATGGGGCTGGGAAAGATCTCTCCGACGCTGCCCTTTATGAAAAAGAAGGCGGTGGAACTGCTGAAAGCGAAGTATTCGAGCCACAAGGAGGCCTCGCGCAAAATTCCGGCTGACTTGGCTCAGTTTTACAAGGAATGCTATCCGGCCATTTCATCGCAGCGTTCCGGGGACATCTCCAAGGCCGCGACGGTGGTTGCCGCCATCTACAACCGCAACGTATTTCCGGACCTGAAAGTCAACTGGGGCACATACCCCAACAATCTCGGACACAACGATTTCCCGGGATGTTTTCGATGCCATGACGGATCGCACTCCACGGCCGACAAGAAGACCAGCATCACGCAGGACTGCGGCACCTGTCACGTGCCGCTCGCGGTGGACGAAGCACATCCTCAAGTATTGAAGACCCTCGGCTTGGCGGACCAAATCGACGGTCTACAACAACGATAAACAAAGGATCATGACCACATATAGGAGCTTCTTCTGAGGAGGTACTGCCATTGGTCACGTTGACGCTCTTAACATTTTTTGTCGGTGCGCTTGCGGATTACGTCATTAGTCAACGCAAGCGGAAGTCTGGAGCAGTGGCGAACGAAACCGCTCTCACGGCGGCAGTTGTCCCAGTCCAGGCCGAACTTTGCCGGCCTATGTTGAAGGCTTTCTGGTGCTGGAGGGACTTCGTTACCATTCCGGACACACTTGGGTGCAGCGTGAACAGCTCAACACGGCTCGCGTCGGCGTGGATGATTTCGGAGCCATGCTAGCTGGGCATATAGACAGAATCGAGTTGCCAGAGCCTGGCCAATGGTTCCGGCAGGGGCAAACGGTGTTCAAGCTCACCGGAACGGCGAAACGGCCACGCTACTCTGTCCTATCGAGGGGAAAGTCGCGCGGTGAACCCGGAGGTAGTAAATAACCCATCCTTACTGCGGAGCGATCCTTACGGCAAGGGCTGGTTGATGACTCTCCATTATGACGGGATCAGCACGTGGCGTAACCTTCTCCCCGTCAGCCTTGTAAAATTGGGGGTCTTCGCGGGAATTCTGGGTAGGTCTGCGGCCATCGGACCGATCACGGCCCGACAGACGAGCTGGTTCAGTTGTGCCGGCACGATAACGGACCGAATCGCCTACCGAACCGTCTGTCGCGCATTTGACAGGGCCCCGATGCGAACAACCCATAGAGGAACACAGGGGGCGGTGGGGAGACAAATCAATGAATGCTCCGGGCGCAAGACGATGGACTGGGCCGAAGAAACCCACCTGGAAAAGTGAGCGGCAACGGCGACGCGCGATATCGCTGAGACTATTGGTAACAGGGGCTGCGGACCACGTCGGGGCGGCGGCTTTGGCCAAAGGCACCCACAAATTCCTCCGACGAGGCAAAAATTGGCTGGAGGAGGACGTTAGTCGACTGTATGCGAAACAGCCTGTGGTGGTTGGTGCGGTCGCCAATGATCGCGGCAGGCTTGGGGATGATTTGCTGACTTACAAGCCAGGCGTTGACTGGTCTAGAATCACCGCCGAGTTCTTCCTTCCATGATTGCTACTAACGTTTCTGGCCGACGGCTGATGTGCGCCGCTGCGAGGTCTGCCACAGCCAAACCACCGGTGCCGCGCAAGCCACGTCTTTTCTCAGCGAGCCAGCTCGGGCCGCATGCGGCGCCTGCTACGACAACGTCAATTTCGCGACTGGAGTCAACCACCCGGGCGGCCCTCAGCCGGATGATATCCGATAAGTGCGCGACCTGAGTTGCACTTTCCCAGGTCCACTTCGCCGATTTCGTAGATCGCAGGCAAGCGGGAGGATGCGTTTTCGCGCCCTATCCAGCGGGCGAGGAGGCGAGACAATAAGGAAAAAGGCGCACCTCCTGCGTGCGGTTTTCAGGGCTTCCTTTCGTCATTCGTGATTCCAACCCTCGACTGTTTCTTAAGAGCTCTGCCATTACAGACATGAGCAAGTAGTCAAACGTAAGTGGTACCCCCGAGACGAAGCGGTTCGGAGATACCCGCCTGCCGGAAACTGGCGACTGCCAGGGCAATTGCCCTCGCATGCCAACGGTCGTGCGCAGCAAGCTTCGAAGCTTTCCTGTTTAACAGATTCGAACGAAGGCGATTAGCTGCTCGGCCGTCCTCTTCCGGTCAGATCGAAAAACCCCACGCGGTAACGGCAAGCGGGCTGCTTTTCAGAGCTTGACGTTGAGAGATCAACAAAGGACCTTACTTCAGGATTTCGTTATGCAAATAAATACGTTCCGTACTCTGTCTAGAGAATACGTCGGCAAAGCCAATCAGTGCCTAATCCTCGCGGCAGGCAAAGGGACCCGCTTGCGGAAAGCGTCGCACGGGCTCCCCAAACCGCTGGTGCATTTTCGCGGTAAGCCGATCCTCGAGCACATCATTCTCGGGGCGCATCAGGCCGGCATCAGCAGATTTGTGATTGTCGTCGGATACGGTTCTGAATTGATTCGCCGCTGGTTCAACCATCGCTTTCGTGGCAAAGTTTCAGTGACATGGGTGGAAAACCCGGAATATGAGAAGCAGAACGGCATCTCTGCCCTGAAGGCTCGAGATGTACTTCAACAGAACTTTCTGCTGCTAATGGCGGACCACGTCTTTGAGCCGCAGACTGCGAGAGTGCTGTTGGGACAGCCGCTCGCACCTGGCGAAGTGATCCTGGCTGTTGATCCAAACATTGACGGGATTTTTGATTTGGACGATGCGACCAAGGTTCGTCGCGATGGCGATCATATCGTCGACATCGGTAAAGACATTGCCCACTATGACGCGTTGGACACAGGGATGTTCCTGTGTACCCCGGCGCTGTTTGACACACTCCAGTCAGTCGTCAAGAATGGCAACTGCTCTCTTTCCGATGGCATGCGGCAGCTCGGCCAAGAGCGTTGCCTGCGTGCCCTGGATATTGGCGAGGCCGGCTGGCAGGACCTTGATACTCCTGAGGCACTGGCCTACGCCGAAAGTACTTTTGGTGCGCATCAGACGGCGACCGCCGAGCGTCTGGCTAGCTAATGATGAAAACTCGATTTCCAATCCGGACGCTGGCAGGAATGTTCGGAGTCCTACTCCTCGTGTTGCTGGTTCGCCGCGTGGGCGTCGCAAATCTACGCGAGAGCATTGCCGCAGTCGGATGGCGGCTCGTCCTGGTGATCGCTCTAGGGGGAGTCGGGCACATCGTAAAAACCTGGGCGTGGCGCCTTACCCTGCTCGATGACAAACGTGAGGTATCGTTTGCACGCACTCTCGGATTGAGGCTCGCGTCCGAAGCAGTCGGACAGCTTGGTTTTCTGGGACAGATGTTTGGAGAGAATCTGCGAGTCTTGTTTCTGAGCGCCACCATCCCGCTTGCGAGCGGGATCGCCTCGGTGACTCTGGACCGGGCATTTTTCATCCTGAGTGGAGCCGTAGTCAGTGCCGTCGGTCTAGTTGCGCGTGACTAGTCGCATGTCCGCTGCCCCATGCCTCTCGCTATATGCCGGGCTGTTCGTAGTCAATATTCCTGGGTGTCATTCTTCTAGCGGCGCTAGCGGTGCGAGGGCGCTGGCCTGTAGTTTCCGCAGCTGCGGGGATCCTGGGCCGCATCCCGTTTCTGCGTGGCTGGATTGAACGCCAAAGCCCCATGATCGAGGATGTTGAACACCGCCTGCTCAACTTCTATCACCGTACCCCGGGAGCGTTCTGGGGCAGTGTCGCGCTGAATCTGGCGGCCCACACTGCGGCGATCCTTGAGGTCTACCTGATTTTGTTCCTGCTGGGCGCTAAGCTCAGCTTTCTCGCTGCCGTCGCGATCGAAGCCTTGACTAAATTGATTAACATTGTTGGGCTCTTCAATCCAGGAAACATCGGCACTTACGAAGGTGGAAACATGCTGATTGCAAAAATGTTCGGCCTCACTGCGGCCGCCGGATTGACTTTGGGACTCGCTCGGCGAGTTCGAGCGCTCTTTTGGGCTGCTGTCGGAGGTCTGTGTATGATCATCTTGTCGAAGTCGAAAAGTGGAGCTTCATCGCCGCAGCCGGAGACTCCGAGCGTTGTTGACGGCTCGCACGTTGCTGTTATTCTGGCCAGCACACTCGCCGGCGGCAGTTTGGGTTCAACCCTTCCCCGAGTTGGCGCTCTTCCGGTCTTGCTCCGCGCAATTTTGGGCGCCAAAAGGGCAGGCGCCAGGCGAATCGCAGTTGTCGTCGACCGAGAAGCAAGATCATCCATAATGCGAGCTCTGCAGAGTACTCGGCGATTACCGGCCTCCGTGGAGTGGTTCGAACTAGACGTTGAGACATCACTCACGTCGTTGCTGGGTCAGATCATCGGCGCCGGCGAATCGACGGTGGTGCTGATATCCGGAGACACAACCTATCATCCATCGCTGCATCGGCGGGCCGCTGAGTGGAACGCAAATGGCGGCGCTTTAGCGCTTAGAACCGGCACCCAGCTAGTCGGAATTTATGCGCTTTCGCAAGCTGTAGCGCAGGACTTAGCGCATGGTCAGGCCAGTATCCACAGTCTCGAAGAATTGGATGCGTACCTCAGCTCTACGCACTCGGTTGAGGCCGACGTGGTCGACGGCGCCAAATGGCAGCGGGTTTCTACTTCGCAAGAGCGCGTAACCGCCGAACAGAAACTCGACTCTTGGCTCGTCAAGCCCACCGATGGAATCTTCGCCAGAATGAACCGCAGAGTCTCCATTCCGATCAGCCGCCAGCTCATCAAGTTTCCGATCACACCCAATATGGTCAGTCTGTTCACTCTCGGCGTCAGCTTTATGGCCGGCGTGTATTTTGCATTGGGTGGCTACTGGAATGTCTTGCTCGGTGCAGTACTGTCGGTCTTTGCAAGCATTCTCGACGGAAGCGACGGCGAAGTCGCTCGCTTGAAACTTCAGGAATCCGATTTCGGTTGCTGGTTGGAGACCGTCTGCGATCAACTTTATTATCTGATGATCTTCGCCGGAATGACGATAGGGTTGACGAGAAGCTCTGGCACGCGAACCTATCTGGTGTGGGGCGGGATGTTTCTCGTCGGAGCGGTCCTAAGCTTCCTAGTTACCGGTCTCCAACGGCGTCGGCTGACCAATGGGCGTCCCGAGCAGCTCCTCGGAATCTGGCAGAGCCAAGCCGAGCGCCGCCGATCGAATCCTTTTCTCTACCTCGGCCGGCACACTGAATTCATAATTCGGCGCTGCTTCTTGCCGTATCTCATTTTGTTTTTCGCCGTTTTCAATATCACGAATGTGCTATTGGTTCTCGCTGCGTTGGGCGCCAACCTGGTCTGGCCCATCGCGCTATTTTCTCATCTCACTTTCTCCTCCTCGCAACGGCCAGTGGCAGCTCCTCAGGTGTCTGCTTAGACGCACGTTCGATACGTACGAGTACTTGGCGCCGAAGACCAAGCCTGCGCGGGATTGCTGCTGAGCCGGCTAAGAAGTTGCCGTTCAGTGGGCCGAAACCGCCTCCATGTATCACTGGTTTCAGCGCGCGATCGTTGCCGACGCGTACGCCAGCGGCGCATCCCCGGATGAAATCGCACGCATCGGCTGCTCAATGCGCTTTAGCGACCTCGCACGCTGGAGTCCTCGGCTCCTGGGATTAGTCGGTAGCGACCGAATGAACCGCTTCGAGGCGATGGCTATCCGCTCTAGGCGTCGTGGCCACGAATCTGGGCACCGGCCAACCCGTGCCCTTTTCAGGAACCGGCGAGGTGTTCGAAGCCATCCGCGCGGCTGCTCTTCTCATGGAGACCCCGGCTGAGTTATGCAGGCAACTGGGTGGCCACCACGTCATTTCGGTGCAACTTCCCGCACGCGCCATACGTGCGCAGCCCAGCAACAGGCTAGAGATAATTCACCGTTGCTTGTATATCCTTCAAAGCACGTCCGACCACGGCTGGCGCGACAAGACCGATTCGCCGGAGAAGCCACCGGCTTTAGAGCGATCCCTGAAATCGAGGAGTGGTTCACGTACAATTGGTCCGGCGCCGCAGCGTAAAACCAGTTGCACATAACTGGTCTGCTTACAACACTGCTGACAACCTGACAAGTTTCAGCAAGTGTCGAGTCAGCATCACTGCCTTTTGTTTCCCGTTCCCCGCCGCTCGTTCAGATGCAGCTATCGGTTCACTCGGCCGAGACCGGGCCCTATGGCAACCATCATTGAAAGACCGATTGGGGAGGACATCGAGTATCGGCCGCCGACCCAGTCCCAGAACTCAAACATATTCGCCGTGTCAATCCATAACTTCCTAAATGAGCGAACAGTGAGCCCAATTGTAAGGGCGACTCAAGAAGATAACTTCGAAATGCTCGCCTGCCGGAGAGTGGCGACTGCCACGGCAGTTGCCCTCGCAATGACAAGGCTGGGTCGCAGCAGGCTTTGAAGAGTTTCTTCTCGAACAGAATCAAACGAAAACACTTAGCTGCCCGGGCGTCCTTCTCCGGTCAGATCGAAAAACCACGCACGCCAACGGCAAACGGAATGCTTTCTTCTTGCTGGAGCGCGCACGACTGACCGTGACGCGCTGCCGCTAAGAAAGGGAGCGAACTAATGTTTCGTAGAAATACTTTGGCAATCTTATTTGCCTGGTCCGCATTCGCAGCGTTGCCGGCTTTCTCGCAAGAGGAGGTTTATCGACAGGAAGTGAGTGGGCAAGTATTCGGCAGCTTTGTAAAGGAGACAACGCAAGATGGCATTAAGCAGAAGGCCACTGACAGCGGAGGTGGTCTGGCGAGTTATAGATACTTCTACAATGCGCATAACGGCTTTGAGGCCAACTATGGCTACTCCCTAAACACCCAGATCTACAGCGGAGCGCGTACGGCCCTGGGGATGAAGAGCTATTCTAACGAAGCAACCGCCGCCTATGTGTTCAGGATGCCGTTTAACCGCTGGTCGTTTTTTGCCTTGGCCGGTACGGGTGCGCTCATTTTCGATGCTAAGGACATGCGCGGTGTCGGTTCTCAGGCACGAGCAGCGGGCGTGTACGGCGCCGGAATTGACGCCGATATCACGAGTCACTTGTTTGTTCGTGCCCAGTATCGCGGACTAGTCTACAACTCGCCTACTTATGACCTTCCCGCGCTCGCTCGCATGGATCGAGTCACGCAACGATTCGAGCCTTCCGTCGGCTTAGGCTGGCGCTTCTAAGCAGAAAGCGTTCGATGGGGTAAATCGTGGGTCGCACAAGTGCGTATCACAGCGGTATGCGGATTGAAAATGGGGTTCGCGGGACGACAAGAGAATTTGACCAGGCCCCTGCTCGCGCCCCGGGAAGAATGGATGAACAACAAGAGTTTGATCGTGACCACAGTGTTCTAGGAGGACAAAATTGACTCAAACCGACAACATTCAAATCGCGCCCGCCGAGGGCAAACTCGGGGTTCTGATCCCCGGCATGGGTGCAGTAACCACAACGTTCCTTGCTGGGTTGGAGGCGATCAAGCGGGGGCTAGGAAAACCCGTGGGTTCCCTTACACAGCTGGGGACTGTCCGGTTGGGGAAGCGGACCGAGGGACGCAGCCCCGCTATCAAGGATTTTGTTCCGCTGGCAAACCTGGAAGACCTGGTGGTGGGAACTTGGGACATCTTCGAGGACAATGCCTACGAAGCGGCGGTGAACGCGGGTGTGCTGGACATGCCGCTTCTCGAACAATTGAAGGAGCCGCTTGCCGCACTAAAGCCGATGAAGGCGGTATTCGACCAAAACTTCGTCAAGCGCATCAACGGTCCGAACGTGATGACGCATGGCTCGAAAATGGACTACGCCGAGCGGGTGATGGACGACATCTGCAGGTTCAAGGAAAAGACTGGCGCTTCGCGACTCACGATGATCTGGTGCGGATCCACCGAGGTCTTTCACGAACCCGCGCCTGTGCACGCTACCCTGAAGGACTTCGAATGCGGGCTGCAGAAGAACGACCCTGAGATCTCGCCCAGCCAGATCTACGCCTACGCGGCCCTGAAATCGGGAGTGCCGTACGCTAACGGCGCGCCGCACATGACCACGGACATGCCGGCCCTGCTGGAACTGGCGCGCAACCGGAACCTGCCGGTGTGCGGCAAGGACTATAAGAGCGGCCAGACTTTCATGAAGACGCTGGTGGCACCGGGCCTGAAGTCGAGGCTGCTGGGCGTGAGCGGGTGGTTTTCGACAAACATTTTGGGCAACCGCGACGGCGAAGTGCTGGATGACCCTGGCTCTTTCCGGTCCAAGGAAGTGAGCAAGAGTTCGGCGCTCGAGTACATTCTGCAGGAGCAGTTATACCCCGACCTGTACAAGGACGTGTACCACAAGGTCCGGATCGAATACTATCCGCCGCGGGGCGACGCTAAAGAAGGCTGGGACAACATCGACATTTTCGGGTGGCTGGGCTACCCCATGCAGATCAAGATTAACTTCCTATGCCGCGATTCGATTCTGGCGGCGCCGCTGGTGCTGGACCTGGTCCTCTTCATGGACCTGGCGCAGCGCGCCGGCATGCGAGGCGTTCAGGAATGGCTTTCGTTCTACTTTAAGGCGCCCATGCACGCTCCCGAAGTCTACCCGGAGCATGACGTTTTCATCCAGCTCATGAAGCTCAAGAACACCCTGCGATGGATGCGAGGAGAAGACCCGATTACGCACCTGGGGTTGGAGTATTACGATTAGTTCGCTATACGTGGCTTTTGTCGGATGGGCAAAATATTTGACTAAATGCAAATTGGAGAAAGAGATGAGAATCGTATTCACAACATTGATACTCGCTTGCCTATCGGGAGCGGTGGCCTCGGCCGCCGATGGCAAAGCCGGTCAAGTAGCTTATGACACGTCGTGCAAGACCTGTCACGGGCCGGATGGAACAGCCAACCCAGTCATCGCCAAGATGATGAAGGTTGACATGAAGGATCTCAAGTCGGCCGAGGTTCAGGCCCTGAGCGACGACAACATAAAGAAGATCATCAGCGGCGGAAAGGGCAAAATGAGGCCGGTGAACGCGGTCTCCGGGCCGGACGTGGATAACGTTGTCGCTTACGTCCGCACCCTGAAGAAGTAACCCTGGGAGGTCGCGCCGTTCGGCTCAACTGAGAGCACTGGTTCGGCGAGAGGCGCTGACATTCCTCACCGGTTGGAGCCGCTAGGGCCCCACGTTTTCGTCGCGCTAGCCTTCAGCCAAGTCGATGCTTTCCAGCACAAACACTATGCATAACAAACCTGAGTTGCAACTGATCGCAGATTTTCGGAACGGAGATGGGGACGCAATCGCCGAGTTGTTCCAGCGCCACTACGCTTCGTCTCTAAGAGTGGCGCGGCGAATATTGCCGGAGCGCGACGAGTTCCTAGACGCCGTCCAGTCGGCTTACCTTTCGGCCTTCCGGAATTTCTCCTCCTTTCGCGGAGAGTCGAGCTTCAAGACCTGGATTACGAAGATCGTTATAAACCAATGCGTGATGCACCTCAGGAATTCCCGCTGGCACCGGCGATGTGTGAGTTTGGACCACTCTTTTTCGGGCTCAGCTCCCGCAATGGTTGTCGATCGGGCGCCAACGCCCGAGGATCTCCTGCGAAGCGCCGAGATCCGTCAGAAGGTCATCGATACGGCTGGCAGGCTTCCCCGACCTTTACGTGACGTATTTGTTCTCAGTGTAATCTCCGGGCTCTCGATCGCCGAGACTGCTAAGGCGCTAGGCCTTACCGTACCCGCCACAAAGACACGGATCTTCCGTGCGCGCTCCTTCATGCGATTCCAACTCAGGGACATGCGCGGTAAAACGGACGCAAGCATCGCAAGACCAAACAGCGTTTTTCCGGTAAACGCTCGTTAACATCCACTTTCGCCGCGGCACAGGAAGGAAATGAATCCAATCGTGAACACGCAACGCGACTCCACTCAGTCGGGTGTGGATGGCGCACTGTCGTCGACTCCTCACGGAACCAGCTCCATCTCGTTTCGGCGTTTTGGAAGAAGCCGAGCCTCGCGCATGTGGCGCTCACTACATCAAGAGGTTGTCTGTGGAACACGTTCGTGACGGTCGGTTCGGCTGGCGCATTCGTGGAGCCGGGGCGACGGCTCCCTATTCGCTCAAGGTTATTTGGGCCGGCCTGTGAAATGGTTGACCGGTTCTATTCCGCAATCCCAGATTGATTCTTCACAGGACGCTCGTCGCATGAACGCGCGTTCAGGGAAAGCAAGGAGGTCCGAACGCCCAATAAACTACCCACCCAACTGCCCACCCACGAGTGTACTTTTGGTACTTAAAATGAAGTTTCTTGCGAAAATATTTCGCTTTGTACTCAAGGAGATAGCGAAGGCCGCAAGGTTCGGGACCAGGCGGTCGATTTCTCACTCACGCACCGTGGCGGTGCAACATCGGCAATTCTTCGCCGCCCAGAGAGAAGCCGCACCGGAGAGGATTCGCAAGCGGTGGGCCGCCCGAAAAAGCCCACACAGGTCTAACCGAAGGCCGGCAGCAAGTGAGGATTCCGGTGAAGCCGAACGCTGATTCCGAAGGGAAGCCGAACTGCATTCACCATCATCCCGGAATCCTGTTCAGGTTCATCCCGGAATCGCGTTCACTTTCGACCGGATTCCTCAGCAAGTCTAAGAAGGCTGGTTAAAGCCGCATCCCCGTGGGATTCAATGGAGTTTCATCAGAGCCGCGCTGTTCACATTACCGAACCGGCGAATGGATTCACCTACTCCATGTGGTCTGTTCTCTTGAAGCCGACTCCTTAATCGCAATCTAGTCCCAACCGACTGCGAGTAGAAGACGGTCCTCGCAATGAGAAGCCTGCAACCGCTCCGTATGTTGAGTCTTTGGCCACTTCGCTGTAGAGCATCTGGCTCCAGGAAGAGAAGGGCTGCTGGTTCTGGTTGGTCATGGCGGGTACAGAGCCCTCTAGCGTCCCATGCCTCGACTCCTCCGTCGTTCGCGTTCTTTCGCCTTCTCCTGTTCGAGTGCGAATGCGGTGTCAACCAGGGCTTTCTGATAGCGTCCGAGCCATCCATTCCAGCCGCCATCCTGAGGGTAAACACCTCGTCGTATCATTTCGCGCGCCGTCTCGCGAAGGTGCGCCTTGTTGCTTAGGATGGCTTCCGAATCGCCCATGTCCTTGATCTCCACGACCGGGCCGCGCACCGTGGAGAACTTGCGGAGCCGAATGAACGAATTGGTTTGCAGCCCTCGTCTGACTCCGCAGCTCCTCCATCTCTGGCGTGCGGTAGATGTGGTAAACCTGCCCATCCGTAGCCTCCAGCATCAAGTAGCTGCGCCCAGAAGCTTCCTCTTCACCGTGCACCAAGATCCTGCCGTCGATGGACGTGAGATCGCGAACATCGAGCGTCGTCATCGGAAGCCGGTCATCGGACAACAATACTCCATGTGCTGCCAAGGTCTTCTGTCGATCCGCGCTGCGTTGCATCGCTCGAAGCACCTGCTCGCAATCGCGCCGCACCAGCCAGCTTGCTCCGCCGGTCGATTCGGCCAGGCCCATTCGGTGAAGGACGGCGAGGCGTGAAGCCTCATGTTGCGTGCGAAGGCGCGCCGTTTCGCTCAAACCGGGCTCAGTAGGATTCCGAACAACCTCGAAATACTGCGGGTCCGAAATCCGCGCTGGGATTCGACGCTTCCCGCATGATCCTGCGGTCGAGCGATGTGAATCTGGACTCCGAGATCTCGCGCCGCTCCGCCTCTGCCGCATCGAGCTCCGTTCGAAATCCAATCTGGCGAGTGCATAGGTGCTCGGCGGCGCTCCGAATCCCTTGCTGGATGTAGTCGCGGCTCATGCGCAAGCCGGCGCCATCGCTTCTTACGCCTCGGACCACGACATGAGCATGGGGATGTTCGGTGTTGTGATGCTCGACCGCAACCCATTCGAGGTCGGTACCGAGGTCCTTTTCCATACGTTCCATCAGATCGGCGGTTAGACGACGCAAATCCGCCAGATCACCAAATTCTGGGGAGATGATCAGCTTCCACATCCGCTCATCGCCGGCTCTCTGCCAGTCTTCAAGCCGCGCCGCAATGTCGATTTTCTGGTCCTCGCGGCCGAAGCCCACGCCCTCTACCGGGTTTTCGTGTGTGGCGCTCTCGCGTGCCAGGTATCGCCCGTGCGCCTTCCATTGCCCGCGCGTCTTGTTGTTCAGATAAGTCACCCGGACTGCGCAACGCTGCAAGTACGGACGCGTGCTTCGCCCTTTTCCGCCGGAGGTGCCGCGGTTGCCGCGTTCCTACCCTTCTGGACATTTATCATCGAATCGGATGTGATCTCGACCTTGCGGGCCGCCGGCCGGCGTGTCTACGACAACCCCTTCGTCGTTCAATAGATCCAACTTCTCGACATTCAGCGCACCGCTGAACTTCCAAAATTCGAGCCCCTCCTGGACAGTCAACAAGCAGCCGCATTGCTTGGCATCCATCCCAAGACCCTGCAGAAACTGGCGCGTGCGGGAACGGTGCCGAGTCATCGGATCGGAGACCTGTGGCGCTTTAGAGCCTCTGAGCTGGACATCTGGCTCCAGACCGGCGTAAACTCAAAACCGCCACTCGTGCCGTAACAGGAGAAAATGCCTTGTTTACGCGCACACGATATCAGAATGGAAGTCTTCGAATGAAAAAGAGAGGAAACGGTTTAAGAACATGGGAGTTTAGGTATTACGAACCCCGGCCCGAGGGCACGGGGCGAACCCTACGCGCGGTTACGGTTGGGACGCTTCAGGACTACCCGACGGAAGCGTCGGCTCGCAAATCACCCGCTGTACAAGCAATCGTTCTGCGAATCAACGCAGAGCATACTTTAGGGCCGGTCACAGCTTCCACGATGGCAGCTCTGATCGCCCGTTACGAGAAAGAAGAGTTACCAGCACGATACTCCACCCGAGTGTCGTACCAATCCTACCTTGACAACTATGTTCGCCCACGTTGGGGCGAGGTGCCAATCGCCAACATCAGAGCCATGGCGGTTGAGGATTGGCTGAAGCGTTTGAAGTTGGCACCGAAGTCCAAAGGGCACATCCGGGCTTTGATGTCTACGTTGTTCAAATGCGCTCAGCGCTGGGAACTGGTTGCAAACAACCCGATGCAACTGGTTCGCGTGAAGAACGTCAGCAAGCGTCTGGAAAGGCCATCCGTCCTGACGGCCGAGGAGTTTCATAAGCTCCTGCTGCACGTTCGGGAACCGTATCGGACCATGGTCCTGATCGCAGGCTGTTTGGGACTTCGCGCCAGTGAGATCGTTGGGCTTCAGTGGAGAGATTTCGACTTTCAGAAGTCGACGCTGTTGGTCCAACGTGGCGTCGTCCATGGGCGGGTGGACGATGTGAAGACGGAGTATTCACGTGACTCCGTGCCGATCGCGCCCGAGCTAGTGAAAGAGTTAATGGAGTATCGTTCTCGTTGCTACCCCACGGAGGAGGGCTGGTTGTTCGCCAATCCTGCGACTGGAAAGCCCTATCACCAAGAGGAAATCCAGAAGAAGCATATTCGTGGGGCGGCAAAGGCGGCGGCGATCAAGTCCCAAGTCGGATGGAAGACGTTCCGCCACAGCTTTAGGTCATGGCTCGATCAAACAGACGCACCGATTGGAGTGCAGCGAGAGCTAATGCGCCACGCCAGCATTCAGACAACAATGAATGTCTACGGCAGGGCGATGACGGACAGCAAGAGGCAGGCACACAGCAATGTAGTTCAAATGGTCCTGCAAGCAGAAACGGCGGATACAGCCGTAGAGGAAAAACCGGAATCGCTGGTTAATGTGGTCTAGGATGGTCTTGAGATTTCGCTTGGATGCTTGTAACTTGTTGGAAGGATTGGTTGCGGGGGATGGATTTGAACCACCGACCTTTGGGTTATGAGCCCAACGAGCTACCAGACTGCTCCACCCCGCAGTTAGATTCTAACGCACGCTGGTAGGGGCGTCAAACTTGTCAGCGGGCGGTGTCAGTGGGCGGCGGCGCGGGCGCGCGGCTTTTCTGTCTGTAGCGCCTTCACACGCTGCAGAAGCTCGCGGCGGTCCACGATGTAGTAGTAGCGCGCCGCAGCCTCTCCGCCGCTCAGGTGCGCCAGCATCAGTTCCAGCGCGTCGCTGGGGTTGCCTGCTTCGACTCCGATGTAGTGCAGGTAGCCTGAGTGCCGCAGCCGGCGCCATAGCTCCGGCAGGGTGTAGCGGCGCTCCAGCGTCAAACCGCCGGCGAGTTGGGAACGGCTCACCAGGTATTGCACCAGCAGCAATTCGTCGAACAGCATAGGCGCGAGGAACAATCGCCCGGTTTCGACTTCCCAGGCCGCCGCCTCCTCCTGCCCCAGACGCCGCGAGCGCCGGATGGAGTGAACTCCCGCAAATTCCGCTTGCCAGTTCACTTTGGGTTCCTTGCGGCTGAGATAATGCAGCGAGACATCGCGCAGCCACGCTGGATCGTCCAGATCCAGGTTCACGCTAATCTTTTCCAGCCACTCGAAAAACGCGTGCTGCTGCGTGGCCTTTTGCTCTAACACCACGAACTGATCGTCCGCTTTGGGTAGCGATTTTATCAGGCTGCGCCGAAGCACATCGGTGGCTTTGCCGCTTTCAATGCGGTGGGTCTCGATGCGCGCATGCCATTTTGCGGGCGCTCCACAGTAGGGGCACGGTTCCTTCTCATGAGTGACAAAAAAGGGACGCACGGCCTCGGCGGATGTGAGTTCCTCGAAGGTCGGCGTGTAGCGCTTCATTTCAGAAAGCGCGGTCTTGGCCGCCAGGCTCATCGCGCGCGTGAAAATCTGCCAGACGCAGGCCACGCACAGCGATCGCTCGCTTGAGATGACGCATTCAGGTGGGAACTCGGACAGGTCCACCCGGAAGACTGCCGGTACACGGGTCTGCTTTGCGACGGGCTTCTGGGCCGCGGTCTTTTTCACCACGGCCCTCTTGACAGCCAGCTTCTTGATTGGCGGCGCTGCAGGCTTTCGCGATCGGGTAGCCATGCTCCATATTTACCAAACTGCCGTATGCTAACGACATGGTGGTCCCTGGCAAAGCGCAGCCGAGGCGGGTTCAGTACCGCGTGGGTTTGGGGCTTACCGTAAGTCTTCTGTTAGCTTCCGCGGTGGGGTTAGTCGCATGGGCCAGCTTCACCAATACGCACAAAGCGATTCTCGAGCTGACCGACGAACAAGTCCGCGAGGTTCTCACCGGCTTGGATTTGCGAGTGCGAGACCATTTGCAGACCGCCGTCACCGCTGCGGAACTCTCCGAAAAGCTGTTGAGCAACACAGTGCTGCGGGAGGACCAGGATGTTCTGGCGCGTCACTTCACTGAGGTGCTGCGCACCAATCCGACCTTTGCCTGGGCCAGCTACAGCGACGCGCTGGGCGATTTCACAGGCGCCTACCGCGCTCCCGACGGTTCGCTGCACGTGAGCCAAACAACCTTGAAGTCGAGCGGCCACGCCCACGACTATACGGTGGGAGCAGGAAGCGCCTGGGAACGGCACTATGAACAGATCGCGAACGACTATGATCCGCGCGACGAACAGTTCTATAAGGCCGCCGCGAAAGCTAGGCAGTTGATCTGGATCGGTCCGGTCATCTTCTATGACGAGGGGCTTCCCGGAATCACGTGCGCGAAACCGCGCTTCGCCAAGGATGGACGGCTGCTTGGGGTTCTGACGGTCGATTTCAATGTCAATTTCCTTTCTGAGTTCATCGGTAATCTGCGCTTCGGAAAGCACGGGAAAGTGTTTATCTTCGATGACGCCGCCCACGTGATTGCCTTCCCAGGGCTCAAATTGATCGAGAACGCGGGGCAGGGATCACAAGGAAAACTGCTGACGGAAGCGGACGTGGCCGACCCTGTATTCCAAGCCTTTGTCGCGCGCAAGGAAGCCTTGACCGAGGAACAGTTCACCGTACTGCAAGGGGGCCAGAGTTACGTAGCCGGATATCGGCGCTTGAAAGTAGCGGGCGGTCCCACATGGTTTCTGGGTGCTTACGCGCCCGAGTCGGATTTCCTGGGAGTACTGGCTCGCAACGAGCGGGACGCGTTTGTCATTGCAGTAGTGGCCCTGTGCATCGGTCTGGTCCTCACCTTGATCCTCGCCCGGCGGATCGCCGTTCCTTTGACGCGCCTGGCGACGGAAATGGAGGAAGTAGGCGATTTTCAACTGACCGTTCGCCCGCCGATGAAGACCATCTTTAAGGAAGTGGCCACCATGGACGAATCGCTGCTCCATATGAAGGGCAGCTTGCGGTCGTTCTCTTATTATGTGCCGCGGGACCTGGTGCGCAGCATGCTGGAGTCGGGCCAGGAAGCAACGCTGCAGGGACAAACGCGGGAGCTCACGATTTATTTTTCCGATATCGCCGGCATGACGTCGCTCGCCGAGACCATGACTCCCGATGATCTGGTACACCTGCTAAGCCGCTATTTCGACGAAATGACCGCGGTGATCGCAGCGCAGGGCGGAACCGTGGACAAGTTTATCGGCGATGCCATCATGGCTTTTTGGGGAGCGCCCGCTCCGACCGCCGATCATGCGGTGCGGGCCTGCGAGGCCGCCTTGCGGTCGCAACGAAAGCTGGCGCAAATGAGAGCCGCGCCCGATGTTCCAGGCCTTGCCAATATTCGTGCGCGCGTCGGCATTGCCACCGGAGACGTGCTGGTGGGCAACGTCGGATCGCACGACCGGTTCAACTATACGGTAATGGGGGACACGGTGAACTTGGCTTCGCGCCTGGAAAGCTTGAACAAGCTGTTCGGCACGGAGATCTTGATGAGCGACCCCACCGGCGAGGCGCTCCGCGAGAGAATTGTCGCGCGGCCGGTGGGCGTCGTTCAGGTAAAGGGCAAGCGTCAGGGTGTGGAAGTTTGGGAGCCGCTGGCGCTGGCTTCAGAAGACGATGCTGTTGCTCGCGAGATAGCCAGGCTGTTCGTCGAAGGGCTGGGGGCATACCTGGACCGGGATTTCCGCGGCGCGGCCGAACAGTATAAAGCCGCGCTGCGCCTTCGCCCCGAGGATAAACCGGCCGCCGTGCTTCTGGAACGCTGCCGCGACTTCCTGAGCGCTCCACCGCCGGCGGAGTGGAACGGGGTGTACGTGGCTACCGAGAAGTAAGCACGCCGGTCAAACCGATATACTGGTCTCGCGATGGAGATGAAAACGTCTCAGCGGGTCAACGTTTCCGAAGTCGTCGGCAACAGCAGTTTCGGCGGTTTTCAATTGGGCCTGTGCATCCTCTGCGGCCTCTGCCTGATCATGGATGGCTTCGATGTGCAGGCCATGGGCTACGTTGCGCCGGTGATCCTGAAGGAATGGCATGTTCCAAATGCGCAGTTCGGACCCGTGTTCGGCGCCGGGCTATTCGGCATTTTGGTTGGCTCACTGCTGTTCAGCATGCTGGCCGATAAAATCGGGCGCCGGCCCGTGCTCATCACGGTGACGCTGTGCTTCTCGGTGCTGACGTTTCTCACCGCTCAAGCGGCTAACGTGCAGCAGATGCTGGTGATCCGTTTTATCGCCGGGATGGCGTTGGGCGCCATCATGCCGAACGCGGTCGCGCTGGTAGGCGAGTACAGTCCGCGCAAACTGCGCGTCACCATCATGATGATCGTGGGCAACGGATTCACCGCCGGCGCGGCCTTTGGCGGATTCATCGCTGCCTGGCTGATTCCCCGCTTCGGATGGCGCTCGGTCTTCTATTTCGGATCGGCGGCGCCGCTTATCATAGCCGCCATCATGATTTTCGCGCTGCCGGAGTCCTTGCAGTTCATGGTGCTGCACCGCAAGCATCTGCAACAGGCGGCGCGCTGGCTGAAGAGGATCGATCCAACTGCGTCTGGCGATGCCAATCAATATTTCGTCGACGAAACGAAGCGTAAAGGCGTTCCCTGGGTCCACCTTTTCTACGAAGGCCGCGGGGTTGGAACCATCTTGCTGTGGATCATCAATTTCATGAATCTGCTGAACCTCTATTTCCTGGCGAGCTGGCTGCCCACGGTGGCCAACCAGGCCGGATATGGGATCGGCACCTCGGTCTTGGTGGGAACCATGGAGCAAATCGCCGGCATGGTGGGAGGCTTCACCCTGGGATTCCTGGTGCAGCGCTTTGATTTCGGTCGAGTGCTGACCACTTGCTTTGCGGTCGCTTGCATCAATATCGCGTTGATCGGTCTGCCGAGTATATCGCTGACGATGTTATTTGTGGTGGTGTTTCTGGCCGGATATGGCGTTGCGGGTGGGCAAACCGCCGTCAACGCTTTGTCGGCGACCTATTATCCGACCGACCTGCGAGCCACCGGAATCGGCGCGGGGCTAGGCGTCGGACGTATCGGAGCGATTATCGGCCCGGTGGTCGGCGGCGTCCTGATGAGCCAGCACCTGCCGTCGCAAAAGCTGTTTCTGGTGGCTGCGGTCCCGGCGCTCATCTCAGCCATCGTGATGGTAGGAATGCACTGGGTGCTAAAGGCGCAGACCCAGCCTGCGCTCAAGGCCGCGGCACCGGCGCCAGTTACCTAGTCAAGCAACGTGCAGGTCGAATCGGCTCAGCATTTCGCGCCGCCCATGACTTGTAAATTCGAGCGCCCTGCTATCGAGATCCTGCGTGACCCATTTTCTTTTTAACGCGACTTTTAAGAGAGCTGCCCCCAGCGCGCCGCCGAGGTGGGGCCGCCGCTCGCTCCAATCCAGGCAGGCACAGGCGAAACGGCGGCGGAGAGATCGCGTGGCCGCTAGATCGATGCCGAGAGCGGCAATGGCGCGCGTTCCGACACCAGTGAGTTCATACTCTCGAAGCCATCCTAGTTCGTGCAGCCGGTCATGCAGCGACACCGCCACTGTGCCGGCCATGTGATCGTAGCAAGTCCTCGCGGCTCTTAGCCTGGCTGGCGTATGCGCCACGAACTTGGCGCGAGAGCCGCCTGCGAAAACACTTAACCCCTCCAGCATTCTTGCCACGACAGGCCCATCCAGACTGTAGTAGCGATGTTTCCCTTGGGCCAACACTTTGACCAGGTGTGCGGCCGTCAGTCGATTCAAGTGTGCGCTTGCGGTCGGCGGATTCACACCCGCCACGATTGCCAGCTCGGTGCCTGTTCGCGCCCGCCCATCCAGCAAACAGTACAGCATGCGCGTTCGCGCCGGCCCTCCGATGACCCCGGCAATTCGCGAGACGGCGGCCTCCACGCGATCGTCCGCATTCATAATTCGATCCTAAACGAAGTGTCCCCGTTCGGCAACTGGCATACTGGCCAACATGATCATTACCTGCGTCATCCGCTATCAGATCGATCCGTTCCAGCGCGACGGCTTCAAGCAATACGCCGAAAATTGGGGCCGCATTATTCCTCGCTGCGGTGGGCATCTCATTGGGTACTTTCTGCCTCACGAAGGCACCAACGATGTTGCCTGGGGACTGATTGGCTTCGACAGTCTCGCATCCTACGAAAGCTACCGGGCGCGCCTGAAGACCGACCCGGAGGCGCGTGAGAATTTCGCTATGGCACAGAGCAAACGGCTCATCGTCCGCGAAGAGCGGAACTTCGTGGAAGTGGTGGATGGTACGTTCGGCCTACCGGCGGCAATCGAAACTACTTAATATGGTGCTCTTCCACTTCCTTGTTGTTCTCAGTGCAGACGTACTCCATGATCTCTTCGTCCTTCGGCATCAAAACCCAGGTCCGGACATTGGTGAAGGGCTTGGTGTACATCTTGGGATCGCTCACGGTGACTTCATAACCTAAGTGGGTGGCGTCGATGCGACGAAAGCGCTCCACCACGTGCAGGTCCTCGCTCACCGGATGCCCGGCGGTATCGAGCAGCATTTTCGGCGTGGCGAAGAAAGGACCCACCGTATCGACAACTAGCGTGTCACCCTCCCAGTGGCCAACCGAATGTCCGTACCAGGTGGTCTCCTTGGCTTCATCGGCGGTGGGGTGCGGGCGTCCATCCAGGTAGACAACATGGAACGCAAACATCGATTCGTGCAGGAAAACGATCTCTTTGGGGGTTTGCACGATCTGGGTGGGCACCGGAGCGTTCATGGAGCGGGTGTAGCCCATGGGATTGCAATGGCCGGTGGTGTCGTAACGGGTAGGATCGTAGTTCTTACTCCAATTCGCGGCCCATTCGGTCATGGGAAGCGGCCCATCGGCCTTTTGCGAGCAGCCCTTCACTTCGGCGCCGCAGGCGTCATTGCGTCCATCCTTACTCATGTCAATGACGAAGGGGTGGTCCCAAACTCCGCTCAGATCGGGCTTGCCGTCGGGGGTCCGGGGAATGGGCGAGCTTGCTGCGAAGGCCAAGAACGGTAAGGCGATCGCGGCCACTAAACTTATATAGCGCATGGTCAGCCGGACTCATTCTAATTGGCTGAAAAGGGGCAAGTCAAGCGAACTGGCTTGCGTCGGATAAGTCACCCGCTGGTTCTCAACCTGCGCAAACGATGTCATCGCATGCGGTTGGGACTTGGTGGCGCCCAGGATCTCCAGGACCGGGATTCCTCGCGCGGTTAAGGCGTCGGCGATCAGCGAGCGGTGGCATCGCCAGGGAACGGCCTCGGCGCACATGATCGCGGTGGGGACCTGTGAAGCGAGTTCAATGAGCCGGCTCAGGTTTTCGGCGAATTCCGGAGTCTGCATGTAGTCCGCATAGCCGCGAAACGACGCATTGCGCCACCCCATATTGATCGAATCCTTGCGGGGGTGCCGGAGGCCGCCCAGCCCGGGAAGATGGTGGTAATCGATTCCAGCGGTCTGGAGACTGGCTGGCAGGTTTTCCCGACTAAATTGCGGGTTGCGGCGCGACCTCGGAATGGTTCGCACGTCCACCAGCCGGCGGACGCCATGGCTAGCCAAAATACCGATGAAATACTCGATCGGATGGGTGGAGTGCCCGACGGTATGGACGGGTATTGGAGCAGACCCTGCGAGACTCATGCAAGGTTATGAATATGAGTCATAGAAAATTTCTTCTTTACGGCTCTTCCTACCGCAAATATACTTGAAAGTGACTCTCCCTCGCCGCGTGCGGTTCGATGGGAGCTTGTCAAACCACGGAGTCCGTTTGCCTCCGGAGACGTGCTCTCGGCCGAGCACCTTCACCAGCGTTCAAAAATAGGGCGTATTGAATGGCAATCAGTGTTTGGCATGAACGAACCCCGATATGAACACTTGATCTTCGCGGGCAACGGTATGTCCGGGGTGGCCTGCGCGGAAGAACTCCTCAAGAGCGGTCAGAATTTCGACATTACAATTTTCGGCGACGAACCCCACGCCAACTACGACCGCACCTTGCTCGCCAGCGTGTTGGCGGGTGAGCGCGATATCGACAGCATTATCCTGAACGACATCGACTGGTACCAGCAGCACGGCATTCGGACTCGTCTTGGCATCCGGGTGGAGGAGATCGACCGGCTGAATCGGGCGGTGCGCAGCAGCGATGGCGATTGGACCGGCTACGACAAACTGATTCTGGCCACCGGTTCGAGTCCTGAGATTCCGTCGATTGGCGGTCTGAATAAGTCCGGTGTTTTCGTTTTCGGCACCTTCGACGAGACGCGCAAGCTGGCGAATGTGGCCGGCCCGGGAGTTCGTGCCGTGGTCATCGGCGGATGGCTGGCGGCGGAAGCCGCGCGAGCGCTGCGAAAACGCGGCTGCGAAGTGGTGATCGTCGAATCGGGGGATGCTTCCGATCTGCAGCTCGATAGCGTTGTCGGGGAAGGTCGAGTGGAAGCGGTGCGTTTCACCAGCGGCGAAGAGTTTGGAGCGGATCTGGTGGTCATCGCGACGGAGTTGATTCCGAATACGATGCTGGCGCGCAACGCTGGCCTGAAGGTAAACCGGGGAATCGTGGTGAACGATCAGCTGGAGACTTCCGATCCGCATATCTTTGCCGTCGGAGGATGCACCGAACAGAACGGCCAGACTTTCGATTCTTTCCCACCGGTTTTGGAGCAGGCCAAGGTTCTGGCTGCGAATCTGGCGGGCGCATTTCAGGAATTGATGGTATCGCCTCGCCACCATCGAGCGGAGTAAACAATCGCCGCAGCGGCCAGCCACCCCAGCGCATAATCCGGCTGGGCGCCCCACCTCATCAGCGCCGAGTGCATCAGTCCGAACCAGGAGAACGCAGAGGCGACGATACACCAGACGGCCGCGCCGCCGAAACGGCGATCGATCAATTCAGCGATCACCGCCGCCACCACCAAAACCAGGAACAGAAATCCGTTGCCCAATCCCAAGACTGAGGACCAGTAAATGGACCGGTTGAGCGCGGACTGAACTACGGCATTCGCTGCGGAGAGCCTCAGCGCGGGCAGCGCCGAGTTTACGGCGGTTGCCACTACCGCACCGGCCGGGAGAACGAAACCGAGTAACACCGCGCTCAGGTATTTGGGATCCACGCGCCGCAGTGTCGCCATGCCGACTCCGATGGAGACGTAAGCAATGATGGCCGCGAGGATCGGCCAGGGAAACAATTGCGCGACGAAGATGGTGAGCCCGCTCATCACCACTGCCAGGAACAGCACTGGCGTCCAAAAGGCGAAGCTGATGCGCGCGCCCACGGCCTTGTATGGCGGGTGCATCGCATAGATCACCGGAGCGATCACGCTGCCGGCCAGGCCGCACACCAGCGTACCCGCGCCGTCGCACGCCAGCACCGCGCGAACGTCATAGTCGTCGCCGGCGGATGCGGCTCCAGCTACCGAGGCGATGTCTTGCAGCACTTGATAGATCGCGATGGGAGCGATTACGGAAAGATACGGAAGTGCGAGCGTCATGGCGCGCCATGGTTCGGGCGCGATGGCGACGGGGAGCTGGAACGACAGTCCCGACCACGCGGGCCGCACATATCCGATGATAAGCGCTACTGAAAGAGGAACAATCCAGGCCGCGATGAACGGCGGAATGCGCCAGCGCGTGATCGGGATATTGGCCAGGACGCAGGTGAAAATAATGGCGAGCGCGATCAGGCCCACCAGCGCTTGATCGAACACACGCTGCAGCAGCACCAGCGCGAGATAGCTGTACATGGCTGCTCCGAAGACCGTCATGGCAGCCGGGGCGGGAATGAATCTGCGGAAAACACCGGCGAATGGCGCCGCCGAAAGTTTGATGATTCCGGTCCAAACCACCGCCGCCGCGCCGATCTCCCATGCCCGGTTGGCATCGTGGGTTTCCAGATAAACCGGCAGCATGATCGAGAGCGTATAGGCGATGACTGCGGGCACGTTGTTGCCGTAAACGTGCGCGGTGACGTCGGTCCGTCCTTGGCTCTTGGACAGGCGTGCTGCCAGAGCGACCAAGCCAAGTGAACCAACCAAAAATCCCAGAGCATAGCCTGGGAGCAAATGCGTGACGCTGAATCCCGCGGAGATTCCAACCGGAAGCAACAGAAAAACCGGGATCACCATCTGTGCGAGATTGAAGCCGAGTTGCGCGACAGTGGTGTCCAGATCGCCTCGGCTGAGTGCCCACCAGCGCGGCATCATTGGTTCTTAGATCTTAAATGACTCGAGCGACTCGGGAGCAAACAGTTCAGGCGGCGCGAGCAACCGCTTCGCCAGACCTTGTTCGTGAGAATAACGGAGGAAAGTCTGGAGCACTCCGACGTTGGGTTCCAACCCGTACGGCCAGAAATCGCGGCCCATCAACTTTTCGGTGTCTTCGACATGCTGCACCAGCCAGGGCAGCATCGACTTCAACGCCCCCATTTCATGCAAGTCTTCGTAGGTCTCTCGCTGCGCGAGTGCGAAGGCTTTGCAGAGTGACTGTGCCACCCAGCGATTTTTTTCGTAAACATCGCGCCGGATCACGACCACGTGCATGATCGGGAAGATTTTGGTCTTCAGATAATAGCCGCGCTCGACGGATTGGTAATTTTCAAAGAGCCGCCTGACATTGCCAGATCCTCGGGTGAAGGTTGAGGGAGCGCGCGCCGTGTAGAGAGCATCGATCTCGCCGGAGTCGATCATCTGCGAAAGCGTCTTGGTGGCGGGAATCGGCTCCACGCGAAATTGCGGCGCCAGCGTAAGAGCAATCTTCTCCGGACGGCCGGGCTGCTCCTCGCCGCCGGTAAAGTAGGAAGGGCTCGTAACGGGCACCGCGTACTCGTCACTCAAAATTCCGCGAATCCAAACCGGCGCCGTCATTTGATATTCGGGGCTGCCGACGCGCTTACCGATCAAGTCCTTCGGCTCGCGAATCCCGCTACCGGCGTGAACGTAGATGCAGGAATGCCGGAACATGCGCGAGGGAAAGACGGGGATCGCGATGAAGGGCGGATTTTCGCGGAATAGAGACAGCGTGTAGGAAGACAGCGACATCTCCGCGGCGTCGAACTCCTGATGCCGGAGCATCCGAAAAAATGTTTCTTCGACGGGGAGGTTGAGATAGTTAAGATCGACGCCGTCGACAGCGACGCGCCCTTCGAGCAAGGCCCGCGTTCGATCGTAATTCCAGCAGGCCAGCGTGAGCTGGAGTTTCGGCATGCTATTCGTAAAATGCCGGTGATTTTTTCAGCTTGGCGTTAGCGGCGTAATCGTGCTCGATCCACAGTTGCGCGCGGGATGTCTTGAGGAATTCTTCAATCTTGGCGCGGCTGGCGAGCGATTGCTCCTTGTTGTACTCGAAGCTCGGCACGTGATCGGTGTTGCGCTCTTCGTTGTAATGATAAAGGTCACCGGCGATGAGCACGGGACCGGTTTTGGGTAATTTTAGAAAAAGAACCTGGTGGCCGGGAGTGTGGCCCGGCGTCGGTTTGATAATTACCGTGCCGTCTCCAAAGACATCGTAGTCGGATGCGGTGGGCAGGATGATGGTCTTGCTGTCCTTGAGCGCGCTGTAGTTCTTCTCCACGCGCACCGGCGCTGGTTTGTCGGAGAACATGATGTCGCGCTCGGGCTGAGACACCAGCCAGGTGGAACCGGCGAACATATTTGCGTTCGCGGTGTGATCGATATGGTAGTGCGAGAACGCGATGTACTTGATGTCGCTCGGCTTGTAACCGATCGCTTCGAGTTGCGGCTTCAGAGGTTTCGCGACTTCGATGAAACCTTGCGTGACCGGACTCCCATCAGCTTTGAAATCGCTATCCGGTACCACGCCGACGTCCCACATCAGCGTGCCCTTGGGATGCGCCACTAGAAAGCAGGGTACCGACATCTTCAACTCCGCGACATGCTCGAAGCCGTACGACTTCGCGTCCGCTGGTTTCAGCACGCCGCAGTCGAAGATATAAAGCCGCAGAGATTTCGGTGGCTTGGGCGCGTGTTGAGCCGCAAGCGAAGACGCGGCAAGAACAATAACGGCGAAGATCGTTTTCAACATGGATCTGCCTCCTGGTTTGACTATTCATCTTAATGCATATGTGGCGCACGCACTCCTGCGTGCGGCGTTCACACTCGTGTGAACGTTGGCATTTGGTCAGGCTTCCAGGCGATAACGCGTCTCGGCGCGCCGGTACAGCGGACGCCACACCAGTCGATTCACCGACACCACCAAGGTCGCCATCACAATAGTCGACAAAAGAAGCAGGGCGAAATTTCCCGCGTCCGTGGCCGAGCTGATTTCGGCGCCCAATCCAAACGTGGATAACACTTGTCCTTTGAAATGGAAGTACTCGGCCACGATACTCGCGTTCCACGCGCCGCCTGAAGCAGTAACCAGGCCGGTGATCAGGTACGGGAAGATGGCGGGAAGAATCACCGTGCGCCAGCGCTCCAGACGGCTGAAGCGGAAGATGTCGGCGACTTCGCGGAACTCGGAAGGAATCGCAATGGCGCCCGCGATCACGTTAAACAGGATGTACCATTGCGTGCCCAACAGCATCAACAGAATGGAGCCGGTGTTCAGCCCACCGCCCAGACTGATCAATCCCAACAACAAAACCGGGAAAAGCGCCGTGGCTGGAACAGAAGCGGCAATTTGCGCCAGGGGCTGCGCGATTCTCGCCAGGCGCGGGTTGAAACCAATGGCGACGCCGGCGGGGATGGTCCACGCCGAGGCGATCACAAGCGCTGCCACTACGCGCAGGAAAGTTGCGCCCGCGCTCTCGATCGTAATCAGAACATCAGAGCGGGTAATTGCCTTGAGCACCAGCAGACCTTGGAAAACACCATGCAGAATGAGCAGCACGGCAATGATGCCCGCCAGCACCATGCATGCTTTTTGCCAGTTCGATGGTTCTGTCTCGGTTTCCGATGGCCTGCGCGCGGAGGATGAATAGAGGCGCTCCATCAGAGGCGTCGAAACACCGGCACGCAATCGACCCAACAAAGGCGATTTGCGCAGCAGGTTTAGAACCAGCGAGGAGTGCGCACTGGAACTCTCCACTTGTTCGAGCTTGAACTTTTCAGACCACGCAATCGCAGGGCGCCAGACCAATTGATCGATCAACACCACCACGCCGATCATCGCGGCAATGCCCCAGGTGATGGCGGCGGTGTCACCCGCGCTCGCGGCCGACTGCAGGTAGGATCCCAGGCCGGGCAGCCGAAAATCGCGCTTGCCGAGCACGAACATTTCGCAAGCCATCAGGAAAAACCAGCCGCCGGCTACCGAGACCATGGAGTTCCACACCAATCCAATAGCGCCTTGCGGCAATTCCAGTTGCACAAAGCGCTGGAGTTTCCCGAAGCGATATACGCGAGACGCTTCCATCAATTCGCGCGGCAGCGCTTTCAGTGACGCATAAAAGCTGAAGGCCATGTTCCAAACCTGGCCGGTGAAAATGAGTACGATGGATCCGAATTCGACACCCAACTGGCGCGATGGAAACAACGAAACCATCGCCAGCATCACTCCCGGAAGAAAGCTCAGAACCGGAATGGACTGCAGGATGTCTAGCACCGCCAGCATGGGCGCTTCCACACGCTTGTGGTAGGCGGCGAAATATCCATAGCCAATCGCGAACACCAGGCTCAGCAGATAAGCGACGATCATCCGCACCAGTGAATAGAATGCGTAGCGGGGAAGTGCTGTGGGGGACAGCGAGATCTCTACCGCCGCGACGGGCGCGCTGAACCAGTAGCGCGCCACCGCGACGATGGCATAGATGGTAGCGAACAGGACGGCAAACACAATTGCGTCCATGAAAAAATTCCAGGACCGGTCCCGAATCAGCGAGCGCGAAAGGCCGACGCCCGGAATCGTCACGTTTCGGTACCAACTTCCACGTTTTGCGGTTCCGCGGGCGTTTCCTCGGGAATGAAGAACCGTTTGCGTTCCGCGTCGTGGTCGAACAACTCGGCGTAGCGTCCCCAGTTGATGGCGGTCTCGAGCTGGCGGACGGTTTCCTCTTCGGTGAAGTGCTCGTCCAGAATGTCGTGAAAGAAATCGTCGGGCAGCGTGTGGTCGGACTTGGATTCGAGCGCGCGTTTGATCTGCTTTAAGAGCGCCACGTGTTCGAGCGCCGCATTGCGGAAGAGTTCCTTCTGGCGCAGGATGACGGCATTAGAGTACTCCAGGCCCGCCGGCGTGATCTCGACGTCGCCTTCGGACACCTTCACGAAACCCAACAGAGCCGCCGCTTCCACAATGGGCAGCAAATCGTCGATCTCAAACGACAGCAGGTCGGCCATTCGATAGACATCCTGGCGGCCATTGTGATCGGCGAGAATTTCCAGAAACCCCGCAATACCACCAGTGCGAGCGTGCGGGAGCATCGGGTATTTGGCGCGCACATCCGTGGCGGCGGGCCCTGACAGAGTAACGGCTGGATCGCCATCCGGCTTGGTGAGTACCTGGTAGATGTAATCGACGATCTTATTGAAGCGAGGATGCTGGCGATCGCGCGGGCGGGGAAGGTCGACATGGAAATCGGTGCGGATTCTGCCGGGATTCTTGCCCAGAACCACGATGCGATCGCCCAGCAGGACCGCTTCCTCGATGTTGTGCGTCACGATGAACACGGCGCGGGTAGGCATTTTCTTGTCCTCCCACAACTCCAGGAGCTCGCTACGAAGGTTCTCGGCTGTCAAAACATCCAACGCCGAGAATGGTTCATCCATAAACAACACTTCCGGTTCCACCACCAGCGCGCGGGCGAAGCCAACGCGTTGTTTCATGCCGCCGGACAACTCTTTCGGGTAGGCGTTCTCAAAGCCATCCAAGCCAACCGAGTCCAGCATCCTGAGGCTCCTTGCGAATCGGCCTTCCGGCGACACGCCGCGCGCTTTCAAAGGCGCTTCCACGTTTTCCAAAACGGTGAGCCAGGGGAACAACGCGAAGCTCTGGAAGACGATGGATACGTTCTCGCATGGACCTTTGACGGGAGCGCCGTGCCACAGCACCTGGCCGGCCGACGCTTCAGAAAGCCCGGTAAGGATACGAAGCAGCGTGGATTTGCCCGAACCCGAGGGTCCCAACAGCGTCAGAATCTCTCCCGGATAAACAGCGAGGTCCAAGGGAGCGATGACTTGAATTCGGTTGTCACTCGGCTGGTCGTAGAACTTTTCGACTTGACGCGCTTCTATTAGCGGCTCCGGCACGCTGCCATTATCGCAGCCAATCCAAGCTCGACCAAGTTCACGAAATCGTCATCGAATGTTTGGCTCGAAGTGCGATATGGTAAAGGGTTCCCCAAATCACACTATTTTCAGGAGCTTCCATGACCCCTCCAGAAGTCCTAGAGTACGCCAAGAAGAATGGGCTGAAGCAACTCGACCTCCGGTTCTGCGATATTCCCGGCTTGCAACATCACGTGTCCTACCCCATCACCGAGCTGTCCGAGGATTCTTTCCAGGAAGGCTTCGGGATGGACGGTTCCAGCATTCGGGGATGGGCCGCCATCAACGAAAGCGACATGCTGCTGATCCCGGACGCGAGCACGGCGTTCACTGATCCCTTCTATGAGATTCCGACGCTGGTAATGACCTGCGATGTCATCGATCCGATCACGCGGCAAAGCTACAATCGCGATCCCCGTTGGATCGCGCGCAAAGCCGAGCTGTATTTAAAGAACAGCGGCGTCGGCGACACCGCGTATTTTGGGGCCGAAGCCGAGTTCTTTATTTTCGACAACGTCCGCTTCGATCAGAATCAGCACTCCGGCTTCTACTTCATCGACGCCGAGGAGGGCCGCTGGAATTCGGGCCGCGAGAACGACAACCTGGGTTACAGGCCGCGCTACAAGGAAGGCTACTTTCCAGTGCCGCCCACCGATCATTACCAGGACCTGCGCGCCCAGATGGTGGAGACCATGATCCAGTGCGGGTTGAACATCGAATGCCATCACCACGAAGTGGCTACCGGCGGGCAGTGCGAAATCGATCAGCGCTTCGACACGCTGGTGAAATCCGCCGACAATATGCTGGTGTACAAATACGTGATCCGCAACACGGCGCATCTGCAGGGCAAGACTGTTACGTTCATGCCGAAGCCTTTGTTCGCCGACAACGGTAGCGGAATGCACACCCACCAGAGCATTTGGAACGCCGGTAAGCCGCTCTTCGCAGGGGACGGTTATGCGGGGCTCAGTCCGATGGGGTTGAACTATATCGGCGGTTTGTTGAAGCACGCGCGCGCGCTTTCGGCTATCATCGCGCCCACCACCAACAGTTATAAGCGGCTGGTGCCGGGCTATGAAGCGCCGGTGAACCTTGCGTATTCGCGGCGAAACCGGTCGGCGGCCTGCCGCATCCCAATGTATTCGGCGAGTCCGAAGGCCAAGCGCGTGGAATTCCGGCCATCTGATCCGTCGGCGAATCCGTACCTGGCATTCGCAGCCATGCTCATGGCGGGTCTGGACGGCGTATCGAACAAGCTGGACCCAGGCGAGCCGTTGGACAAGGACATCTACGACCTGTCACCGGAGGAGATGGAGAGCGTGCCTTCCATGCCATCGTCGCTCGAAGAGGCGCTGGATTGCCTTGCGGAGGATCATGAGTTCCTGCTCAAGGGCGACGTCTTCAGCGAAGATCTCATCGAGACGTTCATCGAGTATAAGCGCAAGAACGAAGCGGATGCGATTCGTCTGCGGCCACACCCCTACGAGTTCGCGCTGTACTACGATATCTAGACACTCACCGGATTGCCACGGTACACGCGGCTTTTCAGCCGCGTTGGTATTGTCAACGGCGGAACGCGTCTGAAGCCGCGTCTACCCTTACTATTTCACTGCGACGGTAATTGACTGGCCGGCGTTACTGGCGTTGCCAATAGTAAGAATGATAGGTTGCGGGCCGGCGCTTAGATCGGACGGCAGGGTCGCGTTGATTTGTATCAGACCGCAGACCGAGTCCGGCGCTTCGCCCGCATAGGTGATGGAGGAAGCGGGCTCGCCACCGATTGTCACTGACACAGCAGCTACCGGTTTGGGAAGCGGCAGAGTTCCGCCCGTGATGCAGCCCGTGGTACCCGCCGGCACAAGTTGGCCTTCGCCGGTGGCATAGATCGAAATGATGCTGCCGGGCGCGGCCGGATTGCCAGTCCCGTTGACGCTCGCGTCGGAATTTTCGATCGCCCCCTGACCACTGCCGTTCTCGCTCAGGGCAAAAATGGCTGGAGCCACGGCGGTAACCGGTACGGTAAAGCTGGCCGACGTCGCGCCGTTGTTTTTAACCACCACGGGCACGCTGGTTTGCCCCGCCACTTCGTAGGGCACAATCGCGTTGATCTGGTCTTGCGAGACGAAAATCAGGGGCGCGGCCACGCCGTTAAAAGTAATCGTGACATTGGCCAGCGTGGTCGGAACCGTGCCGCTCGCAGTGGGCGTGAAAGATGTGCCGGTTGGCGGATTAACGGGACCGATGCCATTGCCGAAGATGGTCACGATCTCCCCAGGCGAGACTGCGCTTGGCTGAAGGCTAGCGCCACTTGTGATTGCGAGAACCACAGGCGTCCCGGCCGGGCTTACGACAAGAGTCACTTTTACGGTCTGAATCGCGCCAGTCCCGGACGAAACCTGCACGTCGCCGGTGTAAGTTCCGGCAGCGAGCATGTCCGCGACAGACGCGTTCACGGACATGGTTATGGTTGCGGGAGTATTTCCGCTGGACGGCGTCACGTTCAGGAAGTTGCCTCCGGTGCTAGGCACGAAAGTAGCCGTAAACGGAAGCATGTTGATGGTGGCGCTGTTCACTTGAATGGTCTGGGACACGGGAGTCGACATGGAACCTGCCAGGACAATAAACGAAGCGGTAGTGGCGGACAGCAGAATGGGCGAAGTGCTGGGAGTAACGGTGAGCGTCACAGGGATATAGAGCGGACTGGACCCGGCGCCTGGAACGATAACCGTTACTACGCCGGAGTAAGTTCCCTGCGCAAGCTGCGACCCGTTCGCCGTGACAGTTACTGTGCCGCCCGAAGCGGTGGCGCTAAGCCACCCGCTGCCGCTAAGCACGGTGGAAATTACGCCGATAGTGGTGCCGCTGGGCACTCCCGCAATCTGCACGGATTGGCTGTCGGGCGCGGTTCCGCCGAAGGCTTGTGTAAACGTAAGGCTGGCGGGTGCGGCCACGGCGATGGACGCAACGATGGTCAGCGTAACGGGAATGGTCTGCGCCGGGACGTTTGGCGCGCTGCTGGACACGAGGATTGAGCCGTTATAAACACCCACGCCCAGGCTGGCTGGATTGATTGTCACTTGCAGATTATTGGGCGTGCTACCTGCGTTCGGCGTCACCGAGAGCCATGTTAAGCCCGCCGGATTCGTCGAAGCCGTGGCGGAGAAGGCCAGCGCGCTATTATTTGTGCTGGTCACCGAAATTGTCTTTACTGTGGCACCCGCGCCGGCTACCGAAACTACGCTGATAGCGGACTGGCTCACGCTAAGAAGAGCGCTGCTGCTCACGTTGAAGGTCACGGGAATTACCAGGGGCGGAGCCGTTGAACCCGGAACTGTCAGGGTGACATTACCGTTGCAAACCTGCGGTGTGACGCCTTGTGGATTGACCGACACCACCACCTGAGTCTGATTCTGATTGCCGAATGTACTGCCGCTGGTTGGCGTCGCCGTCAAGAACCCGGCGCAATTGGTGGTGCTCACCGCCACATGATAATTCAGGGGTGCGCCGCTGCTGGTGATAGTAAGTGTCTGGTTCGATGGTGCCGCTTCGCCCACCTGATAGTTGAAGTTCAGCGATTGCACGCTACTAATAAGAGTTGGGTTGCTACTGACGGTTAGGGTGACAACAAAGGTCTGCGAAGAATTGCCGGCTCCTGAACCAGCTACAGTCACGGTTTCGGTGTAAGTCCCCGGACCAAGGCCCGCCAGAACACTGGGGCTAACAGACAAGGTCAGCGATTGCGGAGTGGTGCCGGTAACAGGAGTTATTTGTAGGAAGTTGGGTCCATTGTTATTGGCCGAGGCGCTGGCTGAAATGTTGAGGCCTGACGTGGTGCTGGTAACTTGCACGCTTTGAGAGGCCGGGGTCGCGCCGCCGATCTGATAAGTAAATGTTGGCCCGGTTGTAGGTACCTGGATGAGAGGCAGCGTGCTCACCAACAGATTTACCGGGACCACGACGCTGGTGTTCGACGAGCCCGCCGATGAAATAGTGATTTGGCCCGAGCAAGGTCCAGCCGTCAATCCGGATGTGTTTACCTGCACGCTCAAGGTGCTGGGCGTTGCGCCGTTATTCTGACTCAGTACGATCCAGTTTCCGCAGCTCGTCTCTTGAGCGGTCGCTTCAAAGCTGACGTTAGCCCCTGTGCTGCTGCTCAGCGTAAGGGTCTGAGCCTCCGGAGCAGTGGTGCCAAGCTGATAGCCAAACGTCAGTTGCGCGGGACTTACGGTGAGAGTAGGGACTCCCTGAAGAGTCACAAGAACCGGAATGCTGATGCCATTCGTTCCAGGCGCATTGATCGCGACAGCGGCATTAAATGTTCCAGGATTGGCCCCCAGCGCCAGGGGATTTACGGTCACCTGCAAATCGCCCGGGAAGCTTCCCGCCGTGGGGTTAACGCTGAGCCACGTGGCGCCGCTGCTGGTGAGCGGTGTAGCTGTGAAGGCCGTAACGCTGGAACTCGAACTCGACAAAGAAACGGTCTGAGATGCCGGCGTTGAGCTGCCGTTCGCGAAAACGAAGCTGAGCGAGCTGGGACTCGCCAAAATTGGGCTCACCACGCCCATCGAATTCGCATTGAGCGTAACAGGTATCGAGAGATTTGTCGTTCCCGAAACGATATTGATAAAGCCGACATCAACGCCCGAGGTGGGCGCGCTGGCGCCGATCGACACCGTAAGTACCGAGGGAGTGGTAGCGCTCGAGCCACTTACCATCAGCCAATTGGTGTCCGAATGAGCCGTGACGGTGAGGTTCGCCGATCCGCTGGGCGAGGAAAGCAGGATTGTTTGAGACGGAGTAGTGACGCCTGTTTGAGTATTGAAGGTGAGCTGCTGTGGCGTGGCCACGATTGTATTAGTCTGCGCGTCCAATGTATCCAAACAACACAGGGTTGCGGCAATTAGTCCCAGCGAGAACCGAAGGTGTCCGATGTTTTTCACGACTTACTCCAAATAAAGGGGATTTTGGTCAAAAAACGCTCGAAACTGAGCGCGCGCAGCTTTGCGGGGCGCGGTCGCGTGGCTGCACGGATGTGGGACCTCCACCGGTGCGTTCCGGTTTCATTAAACGTGCAGGCTGTAACCGTGACTTGCGCTCCGCCCTTCGTCTTAACGAACCTAAGTAATATGGCGAAAGTTTCTATTCGAGATCTGGATCTAAGGGGCAAGACTGCCTTCATCCGGGTGGACTTTAATGTCCCGTTGGCGCCTGGCGGGCAGGAGATCACGAGCGACAAGCGGATCCGGGCGTCTCTTCCGACTATTCAATACGCCCTCGATCACGGCGCCGGCGTGATTCTGGGTAGCCACTTAGGCCGTCCCAAAGGCAAGCCGAATCCGGAAATGAGCCTCCAGCCGGTAGCCACGCGCTTGGCCCAATTACTTGGGCGGCCCGTAAAGATGGCGCCGGACTGCGTAGGACCTGAAGTGGAAAAGCTGCGGCCTGCTCCAGGCGAGGTTCTGCTTCTCGAGAACTTGCGCTTTCACGCCGGGGAGGAAAAGAACGACCCTGGCTTTTCCAAGCACCTCGCCGCGCTGTGCGATGTCTACATCAACGACGCGTTCGGATCGGCGCACCGCGCGCATGCCTCCACGGTTGGGATGATTCAGTTTGTGCGCGAAGCAGCTTCCGGTCTTTTGATGGACAAAGAACTGGAGTATCTGACCAAAGTCACCCTGCATCCGGACCGGCCCTCGGTCGCGATTCTGGGAGGAGCTAAGGTTTCCGACAAAATCGAAGTGATCGAAAATCTGATGAAGGTGGTGGATCAGTTGCTGATCGGCGGCGCAATGGCTTATACGTTTCTGAAGGCGCAGGGTAAGCCGGTGGGTAAGTCGCTTGTGGAGGACGACAAGGTGGAATTGGCGAAGGAGCTACTCGCGCGTTCCGGCGGCAAGATTCTGCTGCCGTCCGATCACGTCGTGGTGGATGAACTCAGGGAAGGCGCTCCGTTCGAAGTGGCTCCAAACGTTCCTGAGGGAAAGATGGGAGTGGATATCGGTCCGGCGACCGTCGCGGCTTACTCCGCGGTGATCGCGAAAGCGAAGACCATTATCTGGAACGGGCCGATGGGAGTTTTCGAGAAGCCTCCTTTCGATCGTGGAACGGTCGCGCTGGCGAAGGCCGTTGCCGCGTCGGGGGCCGTTTCGGTTGTTGGTGGCGGGGATTCAGAAAAAGCTATTAAGTCGGCCGGTGTCTCGGATAAGATTTCGCACATCTCCACTGGCGGTGGCGCGTCGCTGGAGTTTCTCGCGGGGATCGAGTTACCGGGCGTCGCGGCGCTCCCGGAAAAGTAGCTGCTGAATAATAACTGGTGCGAGATCGCGTTGCTTTACCGGTAGGCGCACTTGCAGCATCAACAGGTCCGGCGTTGGCCCTTCCAGAATCGCCACGCCGTCGATCGGATCATCATTGGCTTTGAAGTGGCCCATCGTACCCAGGCCTTTGGAATGAGGCGGCGTTTGAAACCTAACAAGGCGGGCTGCTTGGACGATCAATTTGTCATCGGGATACGGACTAAACGTGTAGCTTTCCGCAGGCAAATCGCCCGCATCGATAAGCCCGTGAACGAGACGCCGGTAGGCCGGAAAAACGCGTGCCCAAACCTCGGCTACAGAGGCGGTACCCGATCCGCCGCCTTCGGTCGCCTCAAGTTCCACCGCTGATCCCGCGATGGGAAATAGATCATTGGCATTGATCACGTTAGGGCCAACGAACAATCGACCGCTGCTCGATCCAAAGCAGGCAAAGCAATACCAACCACGCGGAGCAAGTACGCCAAAACCGCCGCCTGAGGTATAAAAGGCGAGCCTCCGCGCCGATCTCGCCTTTATGCTGCGTACTACCTGATCGGTTCCTTTGGGCGCTTCCTGAGGACCAGTTTGACCGTCCGACGGACACCCTACGAACGGAACGCGTGCCGTTTGCGCAAATAGCGCCAGGAAAATACCAGAACTAGAACAGCAGTGCGATTCCGCAAACCACCCCCCCAACCACCGCCCACGTCGACAAAAGCGAATGATCGATCAAAAAACCCGCCAGAGCCGGCGCCGCGATCGCCGAAATGGAGTTGAGCGATTGCGTCAACCCCAGAATCACGCCCTGCTCGGAGCGTCCCGCCTTCTGCGTGATCATGCTAGTCACCGTGGGACGAATGATTCCCGTGCCCGACGATGCCACAGCCACCGTCACCAGCAGCAGCGGAACAGAGCGCGTGAACCCCAGCGCCACCAACCCTACCAACCCCAAGAAGAATCCGGTGCGCGCTAGATTGACTTCCCCAAACGCCTTGACCAACCGCCCGATCAAACCGCCTTGCAATATGACGCCCAGCAGTCCCAAAAACGCGTAAACATATCCAACCTGTTGCGGTCCGAAAGGCTGGCCGTGCCAGAAGTAGCGTCTTTCGGCGAATAGTGGAAAACCCGTCATGAATAGCGAGAACGCGAAGGTAAAAGCGAAGAATTGCCACAACAGGGGCCCCAGCCCAGGCTCGCGGAAGTAGCGAACATAGTTTCCCCAATCCAATACCGTAAACTTGCGGGGAGTGGCGTTGTCCGCGGCTGCGGGAGTAACTGCCGGCAGAAGAAAGTAAGTGCATGCGATGCTAGTGGCGGAAAGCCCCGCGGCCACCAAAATGGGATATTGATAGCCGAATTTAGAAAGAAAGCCCGAGAGACCCGGCCCGACCAGGAATCCCATGCCGAAGGCGATCCCAATCAACCCAAACGATTTCGCGCGATCTTCCGGCTTCGTAACGTCCGAAATATAGGCCTGCGCCAGCGATAAATTGCCGGCCGTGATTCCATCGATCGCGCGCGATAGAAAAATCATCCACAGCGCGTTGGCGTACGCCAAAATCAGAAAGCCGATGAACGTACCCACCTGGCTCACCAGCAGTAGCGGACGACGGCCCATGTGGTCCGACAAACGGCCCAGCATCGGCCCCGCAACCAGCTGGCATAAAGCATAGAGCGACACCAGCAATCCCACCACGGCCGGCGAAGCGCCGTAGTGCTCGGCATAAAACGGCAGCAGCGGCAGGATGATGGTGAGTCCGAGTACGTCGACCGAGACGATCAGGAATATCGGAAGAAGCGGAGATTTAAGCAAGGGAAGAAAGTACGATAGTATCAGACGGCGCACGTCCAAACCTTATGGCGGACCAACTGTTTCTTTCTTATTGGCTGCGGAATTACAGCGACTCGAGCGATGCTGCGGAACTACGAAAAGCTGCTCAGGCTGTTTCCATTCTCACGGCTGGCGCAGCAGGCCAGCACATTCAAAATCCTGGCAGTGGACGCGAGCGAACCAGTGGTGGCGGAAATTCCCTATTCTCCTCCCGTGCCAATCGACGATGTGCTGGCGGTGGCCAAGGATTTCCAGAATGCCGACGCCTGCTATCGGCTCGAGACGTGGTGGGATTTGTGGCAATTCGATGTCGAATGGAAGCTCGCTCCGTCCCGCGTGGCGCTGTGTTGCTTTGGCCCCGAGTTTAATCAGAGTCCTGCCGGACTCCCCGGTTCGCTCGAAGCACAACGAACCTCCGTGACCGCGTTTCCCCATCCGCATGACGATGCCGCGATCGGGTGCGCGCTCGAGATCGAATTCGGAATAGACGCCAATTTTCTTCCGCAGCCGGACTTGCCCGACAGCCCCCGGATGATCGAATCCAATATCAAGAGTTTGCTCAAACTGGTGCACGATCTGGATGACGCGCTCCCGGTGGAAACGCGCCGGCTATGGTCGGAATCCGGAGAAAACTTCGCTGAAAAGCTGCATCAGGCGCTTACCGCGGTGGCGGAGTAGCGCCCGGGCGTTCCTTGAGCAAATTCTGCACTGCCTCTGCCAGCATTTTAGGCACGAACGGCTTCTGTAGAAACGCCACTTGCTGCTGCAGCGAACGCGGAAGGTTCTCGATAAAAAACGGCGATCCGCTACAGACCAGAATTCGAAGGTCCGGCCGTATTTCGAGCATGCGGGTGAGCAGCGTGTCCCCAGGCAGATCGGGCATGCCGAGATCGGCGACCACCAGCGCGTAGCGATTGGGATCGGCTTCAAAATTCCGCAGCGCATCGAACGACTTCAAGTGAGTCTCCACGTCAAATCCGAGCCGTTGTAGATATTTCCCGATCAACTGCAGGAGCGGAGGTTCATCCTCCACCAGCAAAATCTTGAGGGGAGAGCCGCTCACCACGTCACCGAGGGCGTTTCACCGAGATTAAATCCAACGCCCAAGCTCACGCGGTTGGAATCCATTTCCAAGAATGCATCTCCTAGTGTGTATTGAGTGGTGTAGTGGCGATAGTCATAGCGCACATCGAGGTAAACGTCGCCCGTCAACTTATATAACACCTGAATCCCACCCTGCACATTCGAATATTTTCCTAAGGCTTGCCCCAGCGCCGAGAGTTGATTATACCCGGCGTTCGCGCGCGCCTGCAGGCTCCGGGTCGCCATATAGGAATAAGCAACCTGGCCGGATGTTTGCCGGGACGTCAGATACAGGCCGTTTCCCGGCGTCACGCTGCTCGAGTAATCGAAGGTCAGCGACGCCGCTTTGAACCGGCGAATCAATCTGACCTCGGCCACCGGAAGATAGAGCGTGTTGCTGAATGTCACGACGGCGAAATTTTGACCCACCAGAGCGGCAATGGATGGATCGAGCGCTACCTGCGTCAGGCCGAGCGTAGCCACGTGGACGCCTCCTCCGAGCGTGCTGAGATCCCATTCGCGAGTGAGACTGATGGAATACCCGAGTGCGATGGTTTCCAACAGTGAATCGCCAAAGGCACGTTGAAAATCGAAGTATGTATGGTCGTAACTGGCCGATATCGTTTGCCGCGCTGTCAGGCGATAGGCCACGCTCGCTCGCGCACTGTAGCCGTTCAGCCCAGCCAGCAACAGGGACTGCCGGCGAACCACAAACCCATCGCCGCCGAAGTCGAAGGACAAACGCGGGGTCAAGCGCCACGTCAGGTCCACCCGGGACTGCACATAGTTCGTGCGGCTATCGAACAACTCGTCGCTGGGAATACCAATGCTGTCTAAGCTTGCCAGGGGGAAGTAGGAGAATGCTCCGTTAGCGATTGTGGTGGTGCCCAGGGTGCTCTTCCAATCCAAAGTGAGATGGCGCAAGAGCGCTTCGCTGTAGGTAATCTGGAGCAACTGGTCTAAGCCATCCAGCGCCGGCGCGTTGTTGTAACGCACATAGGAGCCTCTATATTCGATGCTGAGTTTGCCCCGGCGCCAACGGTGGGAGGCGCTGGCGCCGAAGTTGGCCTGTTCGCCGTAACTCCCGATGACAGTCGCCGGCTTTCCTGGCGCGGCCGGCGCGGGCATCAGCCCTGAATCATACACGCCGATAATCTGCGCGTAGAGACCGAACGCGTTCATTGCGCCTTTCGTCGCTGAGGGCAAGCTATTGCCGCGGCTGAGTATGGAAGGTCCATCATAATCCGGCTCCTGCGGATCAGGTGCGACCGGTACGCTCGGCACTTCTGCAGGCGAGGGTTCAGGCGCGAAATCGTATAAGCCGAAAGCAGCCTGGCGGCTCAATACGAACGGTGCTTCATAGGTTGGTTCCTGCTGCTCCCGCGCGCCAGGATCAGGCTGGTCCTGCGCCGGAGCGAAGCCGGCCGCCAGCAAAGCCAGGAAGAGGATTCTGGGTCCCAGCCTGCTCGTTCCTTAATGCAGATCCAAGTCTGACGCCCTCTTAGCAAGGTGTCAAGTTCGGACGCATGCATGCGGGCTCGCTATGATCCCCATATGCGATTTCACACCGAATATTTGAAGTTCCAGACCAAGCAGCACCGCCAGTACGTCAACATCACAACGGAAGTAGATGCGGCGCTCAAGAAAAGCGGAATTCGCGAAGGAATGATTCTGGTTTCGGCCATGCACATCACCGCGGGCGTCTGGGTGAACGACGCCGAAGATGGCCTGCTGGCCGACATCGACGAATGGCTGGAGAAACTGGCGCCTTTCCGCGAGAACTACCGCCATCATCGCACCGGCGAAACCAACGGCGATTCTCACCTGAAAAGCCTTCTGGTGCATCATCAGGTGATCGTCCCGGTTACGGATGGAAAGCTCGATTTCGGTCCCTGGCAGCAGGTTTATTACGCCGAATTCGACGGACAGCGTCCGAAACGCGTCATTATTAAGGTAATGGGCGAGTGAAGCGTTGAAAGGACTGCCACCCAGTGGGCATGCCTCAATAGGAGCATTATGCGACGAACCCTTCCTCTGCTGGCTGCGTTCCTGTCCCCGCTAATGGCGGCGGACATTCCCATCCGTGGAGTGATTCTCTACAAGAGCGGAGTCGGCTATTTTGAGCGTGGCGGCCTGTTGAAGCCGGGCGAATCCGCTCGGCTGGATTTCAGGGCTTCCGACATGAACGATGTGCTGAAGTCGCTGACCATCTCCGGCCAAAACGGCGCCAAGGTCACCGGCTTGCGCTACGATTCCAGCCAGCCGTTGGATCAGAAGCTCGCCGATTTTCCCTTCAAGATCGACGGCCAGGCATCGCTCGCGATGTTTCTGGCTCAGATGAAAGGGGCCAAAGTCGAGTTGAAATACGGGGCTGAAACCATCAGCGGGACGGTTGTCAGCGGGCGCGTGGTCAACGCGGACGACAAGCAGCCGGAGCGCGAGCAACTGGTGGCGCTGCTCGATTCGGGCGAGCTGCGAACGCTCGACCTCGCGGCCGCCAGCTCCATTCGCTTCGCCGATCCAAAGCTGCAGACCCAGCTCCGCGACTACCTGACCGTCGTAAATCAATCGCGCTCCACCGACAAACGCAGCATCTACATCGATTCGTCCGATGCCAAGGAGCGCCAGATCGACGCCAGCTATATAATCCCAGCGCCGGTCTGGAAATCCAGCTATCGCCTGATCTTCACTGAGAAAGGCGAGCCGACTCTGGAAGGCTGGGCCATCATCGATAACACCACGGGTGAAGATTGGACCAACGTGCGGCTGGCAGTGGTGTCGGGCCGTCCCGTGTCGTTCATCAGCAATCTGTACGAGCCGCGGTACGTAGCGCGGCAAACCGTTGGGCTTCCCGAGGATCGCGCTGCGAACCCCGTGATTTATGGCGGAGCACTGGAGGAGGATCAAAAGAAAGCTGCCGCTTCGCGCCCGCTGGTGGCGCGCCAGTTTGGGGTGACGACGGGTAGTTTGGGCGCTGTGTCTGCGGACGCAAATGGTATCTTCGCAGGCCCCAAGCAACAGTACGCGCCGAGACCAGACATTGCCAGCGATGTGGCGGTTAACGTTGCATCCGGCGATCTGGGCGAACTCTTCGAATACCGCTTCTCTACACCCATTACGGTGAAGAAAGATGAGTCCACCATGCTGCCTTTCCTGCAACAGCCCATCGGTGCGCGCAAGCTGCTCATCTACTCGGAAAGTTACGGCGAACATCCGATGAACGCCGCCGAGCTGAACAATTCCACCGCCAAGACGCTGGATGGCGGTCCCATCACGGTCTTCGACGCTTCCAGCTATGCCGGCGAAGCCCTCATGACCACCCTCAAAATGGGCGACAAGCGGCTGATCAGTTACTCCGTCGATCTTGGCACCCGCGTCACCACCCAATTTGATTCCAGCCGCGAACTGGTGCGCGAGATCCACGTCAATCGCGGTGTGCTAACCGCCCGCCTTGCATTGGATGAGACTAAGACGTACACCATTCGAAACGTCGATCCAAAAGCCAAGACCCTGGTCATCGAGCATCCCGAGCGGCCAGGCTATAAGCTCATCGCTCTGAAGCCCGCCGAAACCACGGCGAGCGCGTATCGGTTTGAAGTGAAGCTGGCAGCGGACGGCACTGAAAAGTTCCCAGTCGCCGAAGAGCGCGTTTACGATACCACCACATCCGTCTCCAGCCTGACGCCGGATACGCTGCTCACCTACATTCAAAACAAAGCGCTGTCACAGACCGCCCGGAATCAGTTGCAGCAGATCTTGGATACCAAGCGGCACATTGCCGATCTGGACGGCCAGATCCGGGACCTGGATGGCGAGATCAGCGGCGTTGTCAGCGATCAGACTCGCATCCGGCAAAACATCCAAAGCTTGAACCAGGTCAGCGGTCAGCAGGATCAGGTTCAAAAGTATGCGCGCCAACTGGCCACTCAGGAAAGCGCGCTGGCCAGTTCGCGCGACCGCTTGGCCGATCTTAAGAAACAGAAAGCCGCGAACGAATCGCAGCTCAACGGGCTGCTTGAAAAACTGGACTTCTAATACCAGTTTTCTCCATTTCTCTTGGCGGCTCGTGCTAATATTGCTGAAATACCTCGGATGTCTGTGTATTCCGGCGCCAAGTTAGTCCCTTGTTCGCACGCGCTTGTCGCTTTGCGCGGGTTTCTGCTCTTTTTCCTTTCATTTGGATCCCTTTTGGCTCAAGATCGTCTGCTCGGACCCCTGGATTTGAGCCGAATGGTCCCGCTGGGCCACAGTCAACCGCGCGCCTTGGCCCGCTACGATCAAGGAGCCGTCGACTCCGCGTTTCCAGTCCGGTACGTGACCATGCTGTTAAGACCCAGTGTGGCTCAGCAAGCCGATTTGGATCGGCTTCTCGCCGATCAGCAGGACCGGTCGTCGCCAAACTATCACCGCTGGCTCACACCAGAACGATTCGCGGATCGTTTTGGGCTCGGCGACGCGGACATTTCCACTCTTGTCGCGTGGCTGAATTCGCAGGGGATGAGGGTTCACGACGTGGCGCATGGCCGGCAGTGGATCACCTTCAGTGGCGCCGCAGGCGATATTGGCCGTGCTTTGCACACCGAGATTCATCGTTATCAGGTCAAAGGAAGGGATCACTTCGCCAATGCCACGGAACTCTCGATTCCAGCGGCGTTCCAGGGCGTAGTGGCCGGCTTCACAGGCCTGGACGACTTTTACAAAAGGACTAGCCCGTCTCTGCCCGCTAACGTGGTAACCCTGGGCCCCGCTTTCACCAGCACGCACGGCAATCACTATCTCGCTCCAGCCGACTTCGCCACTATTTACGATATCGACCCGATCTACGCAGCCGGTATCGACGGCACCGGTCAGAGCATCGCCGTGGTGGGAACCTCGGATATTTTCTTCGCGGATATTGAAGCGTTTCAATCGGAATTCAACTTGCCAGTGCAAGACCCGCAATTGATCACCTACGGACCCGATCCCGGATTTGATTTCGGTGCGACGCTCGAAGCCGATCTTGATTTGGAGTGGTCCGGGGCGATTGCACCGAACGCGACCATTATCTACGTCAATGCGATCAGCCCTTTCCTGGCCGTTCAATATGTGATCGACGCGAACACAGCTCCGATTGTCAGCATGAGTTACGGGAACTGCGAGACAGCGTCCTCACCCGCGTTAGAGGTGCTTGGCCAGCAGGCCAACGCTCAGGGGATCACGTGGATAGCCAGCTCCGGCGATTCCGGCGCCGCGGCCTGCGATATTCAAGACGATTTTTCGCAAGCCGGCAAAGGCCTTGCGGTAAATCTCCCCGCCAGTTTTCCCGAAGTTACCGGTGTCGGAGGTACACAGTTCAATGAAGGCAGCGGCACGTATTGGGCCGCGAAAAACGGTACGGATTCAAGCTCGGTTTTGTCCTACATCCCGGAAATTTCCTGGAACGAAACCGGCGACGGAAGCCCGCTTGGCGCGAGCGGAGGAGGGATGAGCATCTATTTTGGGAAGCCGCTTTGGCAGACCGGACCGGGGGTTCCCAACGACAACGCCCGCGACGTTCCCGACGTAGCGCTGTCGGCAGCGGCAGCCCATGACGCGTACCTGGTCTACTCCAGCGGTGCTTTGTACGCTGTGGGCGGAACGTCCGCGCCCACGCCCGCGTTTTCTGGGATGGTTGCGCTGCTCACTCGGTACCTCACGTCCAAAGGTCTCGAGAAACAGCCCGGCCTCGGCAATATCAATCCGACGCTTTATCGCCTCGCGCAGACCACGCCGGCAGCATTTCATGACGTCACCTCGGGCAACAACATCGTGCCCTGTGTCGAGGCCAGCCTCAACTGTTTCGACGGATCCTTCGGTTACAGCGCCGGCGCCGGATACGATCGCGTTACTGGACTCGGCTCTGTGGATCTCAACAATTTGGTCACACATTGGAAAGTTGGATCGCAGACATCCACGACGCTCGCCGCCAACCCGGGCACCATCGGTATCAATGCCGGTAGCATCCAGCTGACTGCAACCGTGTCCGCGTCAGCAGGCACTCCCACCGGCACCGTTGCTTTTCTGTATCCTCAAAACCCGCTCGGGAGTGCACCGCTCGTGCCCTCCTCCGGGGGCACCGCAACCGCGACTTTGGCAGTGGATGCCAACCAATTGTTACTCGGGACCCACTCCTTAACGGCCGTCTACAGCGGCGACCACACCTGGGATGGCTCGGCCGGATCGGTGAACGTTACAGTAACAGTTCCCGCGTCCGGCACCGCCATCGCGCCCTTCATTCCCAGTCCGGTGTTACAGGGCGTGCCGGATGCGAACGGGCTGAGCTGGCACGCGACACTGGTGCTCACCGAAGAGGCCGGCGTGGGCGCCACGCTTACGGGCCTCACAGTGAATGGCGTTAGCTATAACTCGCAGCTTGCCGCCATCTTCAAGACCACCACCATTCCTCCCCATGCCACTGTTTCCGGCACGCTGGGGTTTGCGTCATTGCCCGTGCCGGTGACGCAGACCTTCGTATTCACCGGTCAGGACGCCACCGGCGCGAGTTGGTCCGTGCAGGCCAGCGCTCAATTTGTCGGCGCGATGGAGGTGGCTCCGGGCATCACCCTGTCGGTGACTCCCGGCGCCATCGTGCAAAACCCAGCTAACCCGTCTTGCCCATGGCAACAGCAGCTCACCATCCAGGAACAGGGCGGCAACTACGTCGGCCTGACAAGCTTTGCCATGGGAGCGCTGGATCTGACACCCAGTATTTCGAAGATCTTCGGCACGGTCCAAATGGCCCCGTTCAACAGCCTGCAGGGAATCTACTGCCGCTCGGACGCACAGCCGCCGGAGACGCAAATTTTCGAAATAGCGGGCGTCACTGATTTAGGACAGCCCGTACAATCCTCCGCGACCGCTACTTACCAGGGAAAATCCGTGAGCAGTCCTTCCATGTCGGTAACGCCCGCCGCCGTTACAATTCCACTAGTCGACTCCTCAGCCTCCGGCAGCGCCACCCTAGCGTTGAGCTTTAGCTCGGGCGCCCCAGCCTGGACAATTTCGACGCTGCCGTCCAGCCAAACCACAGATTGGTTGACCGTCTCTCCACTCTCCGGTACCGGATCCGCAAAGTTGACTATTCAGGCTAATCCCGGCGCACTCGCAAAAGGTGTTTACACGGCGATGCTGGTGATCCAGGCGGTGAATGCTACGCCCGAGTTCATCAACGTGCCAATTACGCTGCTGGTGGGCGATACGTCCCAAATAAAGATCGGAGGCGTCAGCAACGCAGCATCGTTTAAGCCTGCCTTCGCTCCGGGGATGGAGATGAGCGTCTATGGAGTGCAACTCGCGCCGGCAGGTACCGCTCAATCGGCCGGCTCGCTTCCATTGCCTTTGAATCTTCAGGGCGTCTCGGCCACCGTGAACGGGCTGACCGCGCCGCTGTATTACTTGTCTCCGGGGCAGCTGAACGTTCAGGTACCCTACGAGACTTCGGCGGGCACGGCGATTCTGGGCGTGAACAATAACGGCCAAGTGGCATCCTTCCCGTTCCAGGTAGCCGCCGCCGCTCCTGGAATTTTCACCGAGGCGAGCGGCGCGCTGGTCCCGAACGGAAGTGGGAGTGCGGGCGCCACTTTGCTCATCTACATTACCGGCGCGGGCGATCTCACTCCCAGCATCCCTACTGGATATACGCCCGCATCGCAAACGCCGCTAGTCAATTTGCCTCAAACGCTTCTGCCGGTGGTGGTCACCGTGGGTGGAGTCGAGGCCGCGGTGAACTTTGCCGGTGTCACCTACGGGCTGGTGGGAGTGGTGCAAATCAACTTCGTTGTTCCGGATGGCCTGCCTGCCGGACCGCAAAGCGTGGTGGTAACAGTCGGGGGAGTCGCGGCGCCGCCTGCCACTGTTACAGTCACCAAGTAGCACTCGCCGCCGAACGCATCACCAAAGGTGATAATAGCCGTCGCGCCGCGCCAGCTCCACGGGAAGCCCAAACAACTCTGTCAGGCGCTCCGTGGTCAAAAGCTCGCTCTTCGGGCCATCGGCGAATACGCGCCCCCTCCGCAGCAGGATCACGCGATCGATTTCCGGAAGGATGTCGGGAAGGTGATGCGTCACCATCAGGATTCCCGTGCCCGCCTGCGCCAGCTTTCGCAGCATATCCCGAAGTTCCAGCGCCGCGCGAAAGTCCAGACTATTGCTTGGCTCATCCAGCAGCAGCGCCAGCGGATCGTGTACCAGGGCGCGTCCGATCATCAAACGGTGAGCTTCGCCCGATGACATCTCGGTCATCTCGCGACCGGCCAGATGTGGCACCTCTAATAGATCCAGCACTTCGTTGGTCTTCTGAATCATCGCGGCGCTGACTTCGTGATAAGGCTGCACCCCGATGCTGCTAAAGAATCCCGACAGCACCATCTCGCGGCCCGTGATCTCTCGCGTCGATCGCCGCATCAATTCGTTCGAAACGATTCCTAACAACGGGCGCAGCTCGAAGACGTTCCAGGTCTCACGCCCTAGAATCGCCAGCGAAGAATTGGGCAGGCCCAGCGGATAACATTCGCGCGTAATGGTCTTGATCAGGGTTGATTTGCCACAGCCGTTCGGTCCCAGGATCGCGACGTGCTCTCCCGCCCCAATACTGAGCGTGATGTCGTCGAGCACTTGTTTGTCGCCCAGCATGACCGAGACGTGACGGAAGGCTAGCAGAGCAGCAGCTTCACGATTCATTGTTGGAGAGTATACTGCAAGGATGCGGAAAAGCGGTTTGGTTTTGCTCCTGCTATCATTTTGTCCGCTCGCGTTCGGGCAATTGGCTTCCAACTCCATCACCGTCAATGCTTCCAGTAACGCCACCTTGCAGCCGGATCAGGCGATTTTTCAGGTGAGCGTTCAGTCCGGCCTCGCTACCGGCCTCGACGATGTGCTCACTGCCTTGGCGGGGTCGGGAATCACCGCCGCCAACCTTTCCAACGTCACTACTGTGCAACTCTACAATTCGGGCTCCTCGACGAGCACGACCGCCCTCGAGTGGGTATTCAGCCTTCCCGTGTCCCTGACGAACACCAAGGGCACGATCGCGAGCTTGACCACTCTGCAGCAAACCGTCGCCAACCTGAATAACGGACAGACACTTTCCTTCAGCATCATCGGAACGCAGGTTTCGCAGCAGTTGGCGCAGTCGCAGACCTGCTCGTTTTCGGCCTTGGTCGCGTCGGCCAGCACACAAGCGCAGACCCTGGCCGCCGCCGGTGGTTTAACGTTAGGTTCCATAACCGCTCTGTCGGGCTCCACTTCGAATGTTGTTGCGAGTCCGTTCTTCAGCACTCCATCCTGCACCCTTACGGTAACTTTCACTTTGAGCAGGCGCTAGACCCATGTGGAAGCTTTCGCGCCCCTTTCTATTGCTTATGGCCGCGCCGGTTTTTGGCCAGAACACGCTGACCATCTCGGCCACGCGTTCCATTAATCTCCAACCCGATCAGGTTTTGTTTAGCTTGTCGGTCAGCTCCAGCGCTGCCGCCACCCTGGATCAGATTGTCGCCCCGCTAGCGGGCCTTGGTATCACTTCCTCAAGCCTATCCGGCGTATTTAGCAACTCCATTCCCCCAACGCTTCAGTGGAACTTCACGCTGCTCGCGCCCCTTTCCAACCTGACTGCCACGATCGGCACACTGACGAAGCTCCAGCAGACCATCACCCAAAACAACAGCGGCCTGACTTTGACTTTTTACGTGGATGGAACGCAAGTATCTCAACAACTGCTGCAATCGCAATCGTGCTCAAATTCCGATCTGATTGCCGATGCAACGGCTCAGGCGCAGAAAGTGTCAGCCGCGGCTGGATTGACGCTGGGGCCTATACGCAGCCTGTCGAACACGCCTTTGTCACAACCGACTCTGGCGTACGCCGGCGCATTTGGGGAGGTCGTACCCATCAACGGCGAGATCGTACCCAACAATTTCTTGGTGGGGTACTCTTCGCCAGTGACGTGCTCGCTCTATGTCGTGTTTTCGACTGCTGCCTTAATTCCTACACTTCGGGCAAGGGGCAGAACGCGCCTTTCGAGAATCCCTCCGCTAGAATTTCAAACGTGCGGTTGAAACGGGCCCGATGATTCTCCCAGGCAATGGCGGTTGTCAGTTCCACTAATTGCGGCTCGCTGAACTCGGAGCGCATCTCAGCGAAGAGGCGGTCGTCCACCGTCGCCGGTGTCCTGGTCAACGCCCTCGTAAGTCGCAATGCCGACTTTTCCTTCGCACTGAACGCCCCGCTCTTTTCAAAGCACGCCAGATCATGCAACTGGGCTTCGGTGATACCAGCCTTTCTGCCCACGGCAGAGTGGATGTCGATTCAAAACGGGCATCCCACCAGCGTGGCCACTTTCAACTGCACCAGCTCCTTGATTGCAATCGGAACGGTTCGACCTGACGCACACACAGCATCCATCCAAGTGGTCGCAAGCAACGTCGGAGTATGGTGCGCAGCCAGGGTCTTTGATTTGGACAATCGCCCCAGGCGCTTCTTCAGCGCTCGATAAAGAAGCCTTGTGATCCAGCCGGCCTGGGATGTGCTGACGCCAATGGCTCGTTCCATGTCCCCAGCATAAACCTGCACGCGCGGGAAGATACAATGGCAGGGCATGTCGAATGAACAATTGATGGAAGCCTTGGCAATTCGAACCGTGGTGGACAACTGGGTGCTCTGGCGCGACGCCGGCGATTGGGAACGGTTTCGCACGGTATGGCATGACGACGGCTTCATGATGGCCACCTGGTTCCAGGGCACGGCGGACGAATTCATTCGCGTAAGCCAGGAAGGCTTCAACCGCGGCGTCAATATTCTTCACTTTCAAGGCGCCTTCTCGGTTGATATTGCTGGCGCGCGAGCCATTTCGCAGACCAAGATGAGCATCAATCAACGGGCGTTGGTGCACGATGTTCCGTGCGACGTGGTTTGCACCGGGCGTTTTTACGATTTCTTCGAGAAGCGCAACCAGCGCTGGGGCATCGTGCTCAGGCAGCCGATCTACGAAAAAGATCGAATGGACCCGGTGGACCCGGGAAAGCTTCTGCCGCTCGATGAAGAGCTGCTGAAGCGTTTCCCGGAAGGTTATCGCCACTTGGCTTACTTGCAAAGCAATATCGGCTACAAAGTGAAGACCGACATGCCAGGACTGAAGGGCCCCGAACTGGAAGCGCTCTACGCGCGGGGAAAAAGGTGGCTCGCGGGCGGCCCGATCGAACGCTAATATGCTCAGTTCGCTGCGCCGAGTGCATCCTCTGCCGGAAGGTCGACTTCCAGACCAAAGTCATTCTTCACGCGCTGCCTGAAACCCTCGGCGTCCAGCGCATTGAAATCGATCCACTGCTCGTCGGTCATTCCGGCTCTCCATCCGAGAAATGGCTCGGCGTCGGGCCCGCAAGGATGGCGCAGCCTCCATGTCCCGCTTTCGATAATCTCTCTGATTGCCTTGGCGATGATCGACGGCTGTGCCGGTTGTCCGAGCACCGCGCGAAACAACGCCGCCACTTGCCTTCCTTGGCGGTATCGCGAAACCGGCGCAGAGGCAATGGCTTGAGCCATGGGTGTTTCGATGATCCCTGGCTCCACAATCGCAACCCGCACGCCAAACGGTTTTAGCTCCCCCGCCAGCGCTTCGCTAAGGGCTTCCAAGGCGAACTTCGATGCCGCATAGGCGCTGAGCGGCGGTAAAGCTATCTTGCCGGCCACAGACGACACGTTGATAATGCAGCCGCTCTTACGTTCCCGCATGCCAGGCACAACCCGGCGAACGCACCGCAGGGTTCCGAAGTAATTGGTTTCCATGATGGCCCGAAAGTCTTCCATGGTCAGTTCCTCTACCGAGCCATGCCGCTCGATTCCGGCATTGTTGACCAGAACGTCAATGCTATCGACTTGGCGCTCGACGGCCGCAAAGCAGTCCGCCACCGATTGGTCCGAATCGACATCGATGGTAAGGATAGACACCGGCAATGCCTCGTGGGCTACCTGTTCGCCAAGTTGTGGAGCGCGGATAGGATTCCGCATTGTAGCGTATACCTTATGGCCCGCCCTGCCGAGCTCTAACGCGGTAGCCAGTCCGATTCCCGAGCTGGTCCCCGTAATCACAATCGTCGCCATTTTGAGGCCTCCCTGGAGGCTTAGCGTACCAGATTGAAACGGCTGTGGCCTGCGGGCGTCCATGTTCAGACGGTGACCCCCAAAACATGCCCTGCCTACTCCTGATCGTTATTCTTGCGTTTCCGCGCCTGGGACTGGCGCTCCTGTTCTTTTTCACGCACTATCTGGATCGGGCCTTCAGCAGCATTTTCGTCCTGATCCTGGGCTTCATCTTCCTTCCTTTCACAACCCTGGTCTATGCCTGGCTGATCAATAGCCATTTGCCAGTGCAAGGGATCAATTTGCTTTGGCTCCTGCTTGCCGCGCTGGTGGATTTGGGCGGGCTAGGCGGCGGCTATACCCGGCGTCGAGCGTGACCAACTTGACAAGGCTCAGCATGCTATACTGGGGAGTCATTTCGAGTTCATCATCCTGCTAAGTTATTGATTTTAAAGCACTAACCACGTAGAAAGCATCTAGGTTCTTAGTTTTCAGAGACTTCCAAGACAAGCGCTTTTTCACCAGGAAAACGCACACGGAGGATACCCATGAAGGATTTTCTATTGGTTGCCGGATTGTTAGCGGCACCCGCTACTGTTAGCGTCCAGCAGCACCAAACGCTGCCGACAGTGAAGCAGAACGACCCGAGATTGTCCCGCCTGCAGAAGTTTTTTGGCGATCGCGACTGCCCCCTTCGCGATTCGGCCAAGGATTTTCTGATTGCCGCCGACCAGAATGAGCTTGATTGGCGTTTGCTGCCAAGCATTTCTATCATCGAGTCGAGCGGGGGCAAAGATTACACGAACAACAACGTTTTCGGCTGGGATTCCTGTAAGGAGAAGTTCAGTTCAGTTCGTGCTGGCATTCACTTCGTGGCCGCTCAGCTAGGTAAATCAACGAGATACCGGGGGAAGGATATCGACAGCAAGCTGCAAATTTACAATCCCCTGCCGGAATACTCCCAAAAGGTAAAGGCTGTTATGAGAGCCATCGGTTCCCAGCCACGACTGGTAACCGCAGACTGACACACTACAACGCCCTGGCGGTCGTAGTTCAGCTTTAGGAGGGCTTAGCAGCGCGCTACGCTAGCTACCCTGCATCATGTGGACGCCCCAATAAAGGGCGCCAAAGACAATCAAGGCAATTCCAATACCTAAAACCCAGCGGAGGACCCGCTCGGTGCTGGACGTGCTTTTGTGCTCATCCAATTTCAATTGCTCGTCGAGGCTTTCAAACATAGACAACCTCCCAGGGAGTCCGGCGATAACATGAGTCCGGTATAATCCGAGCCTGAGCAGATTATATGCCTGATCCAGGGGAAAAGACAGGGTATTCGTGCGCCCGTTTTCAGCGGTTTGCTTTAGATATGGACCTGCTATAAGGCCATACGTTCGAGCTTGCGGTAGAGTGTCTTACGTTCGATCCCCAGGATTTTGGCCGCCCGGCTCTTGTTTCCGCCGGTGGCGGCGAGCACGCGCCGGATCTGATCGGCTTCGGTATCGGCTAGCGTTTCGCTTGCGGTATCCCGAGGTTCGGTGAGTTCAATGGCTTCGCGAACCGCTGCGTCGTCGATGCGGCCCTTGCGGAGTCACAATGGTCAGCCGTTCGATCATGTGCTGCAGTTGGCGCACGTTGCCCGGCCAGCTATAGTCTTCCAGAACCCGCAGCGCGGACTCGGTAAGGCGGGCCTGCTGGCCGTAGCGCTCGTTGTATTTCTTCAAGAAATAGTGCGCCAGCAGAGGAACGTCGCCGCGGCGCTCCACCAGCGGCGGAAGAATGACGCGTACCACGTTCAAGCGATACCACAGGTCCTCGCGAAACTTGCCTTGCTCCACCATCTTCTGCAAATCGCGATTGGTGGCCGCTACCACGCGCACGTCCACTTTTTTCCCGCGCGGCGAACCCAGCGGGCGAATTTCTTTCTCCTGCAGGAACCGCAGCAGGTTTAGCTGGAAGCCCAGTTCCAGATCGCCGATCTCGTCCAGGAAAACGGTGCCGTTGTTGGCGGCTTCGAACACGCCCATGCGGTCGCGATCGGCGCCCGTGTAGGCGCCCTTGAGCGCGCCGAACAATTCGCTTTCGAGCAGCGATGGCGCGATGGACCCGCAATCCACCGGCACGAAGGGCTGATGCGCGCGCGAGCTGTTGTTGTGGATCATGCGCGCGATCATTTCCTTGCCGGTGCCGGTTTCGCCTTCCAGCAGCACCGTGGCGTTGGTGGGCGCCACCAGCGATACGGTCTTGTAGATCTCGATCATTCTGGGCGAACTGCCGATCATTTCGCTCTCCGGCAGGTCTTCGATCTCGGAGTCTTTGTCGTCGTGATGCTGGCCTACCGAAGCCTCGGCGCGTTTCACCGTGTCCAGCATGCGGTCCAGCTCGAAGGGCTTGGCGATATAGTCGAACGCGCCGCCCTGCGTCGCTTTCATGACCGTTTCGATGGTGCCGCGCGCAGTCATCAGAATCACGGCGCACTGAGGATTTTTTTTGCGGGCCGTTTCCAGCACGTCCAGCCCGGTGCGCTCGTCGACATAGATGTCCGAGATGACGATGGGATAGGCGTCGTCGCGCAGGCGTTCCAGAGCTTCGCGCGTGGAAGACACGGCATCCACTGTATAGCCTTCCAATTCCAGAAAAGTCTGGATGGTATTTCGAACGGAATTATCGTCTTCGACTACAAGAAGTCTTTGCACTGTCACGCCCTTAAACTATTAGACTAGCAGTGGCGCACGCACTCCTGCGTGCCGCGTTCACACTCGTGTGAACGCCGTTCGGGCGGCGAACACCACAGTGAAGCACGATCCTCGGCCCGGCTGGCTGGTCACTTCCATCTTTCCGCCGTGGTGCTGGACGATCTGCTCGACGATCGAAAGTCCGATGCCGGTGCCTGCTTCGCCCGACGCTTCGGCGCGTTTCGTGCGGTAAAACTTCTGGAAGATCTGGCGCAGCTCCTTGGCGTCCATGCCGATGCCCTGGTCCTGAACCGAGAGGCGCAATCTTCCCCTGGCGAGGTGGCACGCCACTGTGACCTGGGTGTCGGGCAGGCGAGTACTTCACCGCGTTGGTGAGCAGATTGTAGACCGCGTATTCCATCAGCTCGCGATCGCCTTCCATGCTCCCGTCCAGCCCTTCCGCGACGATACGAATGTTCTTGCGCTCGGCGAGGGGCCGGGCGCGAGAGACGCAGGCCTCGACGATCTCCCGGACACCGAACGTCTCTTTCTTCAGCTCCATCTGGCCGTCCGACAGGCGTTCCACGTCCAGAAACGTTTGAATCATGCGCGCCAGCCGCTTGGATTCCTGGTTGATCATTTCGCTCATCTGCTTGCGCTTTTCTTCGCTTAGGTTGTAGCGCCCCAGCAATTCGCTGGATCCCTGAATGGCGGTGAGCGGCGTGCGCATCTCGTGCGTGACGAAATGGATGGCCTGCTGGTAATGATGGCGCTCGGTTTCCGCCCGGCGCAGCGCCCGCACGCACCACAAAGTGCTGATAGCTGGCGGCAGCGATGGCCGTGAGCCAGGCCGAAGCCAATGGAGCGAAGAAAGGAAGAACGATGTTTTGGCGGAACAGCAAAAATGGCGTTGCGGTAACCGCGATCAACAGGACCCCTGCGGTAGTGTAGGCCAACCAGCCGGAAAGAAACGCGAAGATGAGTCCGGTCAGAATGCCGGCGGCTATGCAGAGGGCCAGGACGGAAAGGTTCGAGGCATCCGTCAGGAATTGGCCGCGTTCCAGGGTTTCAAAGAGCTGAGCGTGAACCTCCACGCCGGGAATACGGCCCTGTCCGTAGGGGGTCGCGACACGGTCATAAGTAGCCGAGATGGACGTCACTCCGATGAACACGGCTTGCCCCCGAAAGCGCGCCGCAAGTTCAGGCTGCCTGGTGACATCCAGCAACGAGATTTGAGGGATAGCATCGCGCAGGAAGAGCACGCGGAGCGCCCGGTCGCTGTCCGAAGTCCGCGGGGCAGGAATCACTTCGCTGCCAATTTGGAGGTCGTCCGGAGATTCGATAATTTGCGCGCCGCGAGCCAGCCGGAAGGTCTCGAGCGCGAGCGACCAATGCCGCTCCTGTTCGGTGCGCTCTTCCAACGGGATCTGGCGGGTGACGCCGTCGCGCGACAGTTCGTCGGCGCGATCGTGTCCCAGAGCGGCAGCCGCGCGTCGAAACTCATCGCGCGGATCCTCCCAGCGGCCATTTTGGAGGTGCGCCACCAGCACCAGATTCCGGATGGCCTGCATGGCGCGGCTTAAACGATGGTCTTCAGGCGCGTCTTGTTGGTCGGCGAGCACCATGTCGATCGCGACCACTTTCGGTTGCACCGGCGCCAGCAGTTCCAGCGCTTGGGCCAGCATGGTACGCTGGGCGCGCACCCCACCCATAGCGCTAAACGTTGGGTCGTCAATCGCCAGAATCAGCGAGTGCGGTTGGCGAGCTACCGGCGGATGCAGCCGGAACATCCAGTCATAGGCGTCATCGTCGATCTGCGCCGCAAGCGCCGTCCATCCCAAGACGATCGCGGCAGCCAGCGTCACGGCCAGAACCGCGACGTAGCCGAGCGTGCGTCTATTTGGAAACGACGGCTTTCTCAATCTCGTCCGGCTCCTTCGGCAGCGCCGCGCTTAAGACCTTCGCGCCATCCGGGGTCACCAGCACGACGTCCTCAATGCGAACGCCGAGTTTTTCTTCACTGATGTATACCCCCGGCTCAATGGTAATCACCATGCCGGCTTCGAGCGGACCGTCGGTGCGCGCGTCGTGTACCTGCAGGCCCACCTGATGCCCGATGTCGTGAGTAAAGTACTTGCCCAGCGGTTCGCCATGCAAGTCCTTTCCGTGAGCGTCGATGTAGTCGCGCGCGATCTTTGTGAGCGATTCGCCGGATCCGGACAGCCATGCCCCGGGATTCACCGCGGCGATGGCAGCCTTCTGAGCGCCCAGCACTATCTGGTAGATCTCGCGCTGGCGCGGGGTGAATTTGCCGCCTACCGGAACCGTGCGTGTGATGTCGCTCGCATAAGCATCGCATTGAGCGGCTGCGTCGATGACCACCAATTCGCCGCGATCCATGCGCCGCTGGTTAGACATGTAGTGCAGGATGGCGCCGTTCGGCCCCGATCCGACAATCGGCGAATAGGCCGGGCCTTCGCAGCCCGCATCGAGAAACGTATCCAGCAGCACAGCTGCGACGTGGTATTCGTACTGCCCGGCCGTCAATTGTCTCCATGCCAAGCGGTGTGCTTCGATGCTGACGTCGGTGGCGCGCTGGATGGCCGCTATTTCAGCTTCCGATTTCTTGACGCGGAGTTTTGCGATCAGCGGCGCGGCGTCGGCAACCTCGCGGAATGGATAGCGCGATCGCAACTGGCCGGCATAAGATTCGGTCCACGGCGCGTAAAGGCGGGAATGGGAGCCCAGCGCCTTATCCAGCTCCATCTCGAGCTTTTCGATCGGGAGGACGGTTTCGAAACCTGTCAGCGAGTGGGCATCGGCATCCTCTGCGGAAGTGCGTTTGCCCGCGTATCGCTCGGCGTGTGCATTGTGAGACGGGAGAAAGAGGATCTCGTCTGAGGGAGTCAGCAGGAGCGCCGCGCCTGGCTCGCCCCAGCCGGTCAGGTAGTAGAAGTTCGGCTCCTGTTGGAAGCGGAAGACCTGGTCGTAAGCTTCGACCTGGCCTTTGAGCAGGAGCACGCCGCCGTCGAGCGACTGACGTAAGGCAGTTCGGCGCGCGCGAAACTCGTCGAGCGGCACTTTGGCCTGGAGAACCACGGCCAAGGCAAGGCATAGGAAGAATCGGATCAAATGCCAATTCTCGCAAAAATCAGGGCTCCCGGAGAACCGTAGCTAAAGCATCCCGCTCTATCTGTCGATCTTTCCTAAGTAGTGGTCGAAGACGCAACAAGATTCCGTACCAAAGAACAGGTCTTATATGACCTGTCTCAGGCCCTGCGATTTTCTCCTGATTCGCTCGAGGCGAATCGCAAGGGGCGGCTTTCGAAGGACCAGGTAAAGCAACTTGCCCCACAGGTCATTCTCCCCATGATCCTGACGTTTGTCCTGGCTGTGGGGCCGCTCCTGGTCTGGACCTATGTCACAGCCGGACGCCAGCAGCTTTCTTTCACAAACGCCTTTCCCGCACTGATCAACGAGCTGGCGCACGTGCATGATTTGTTCGACGCTCACGGAAAAATAGGCGGCGTGACGATGCTAGGCTCCATTCTCGTCCCGCTGGCGATTGCCGCGTTCATGATTTTGCGCCTGCCGATCATGCTGTATCTCGATCTTCTCGACAGGAAAGTGGAAGCCAGGGATGGCCGCGTGGTGGCGCGCGAAGAGCAGATCAACCGGCCGAACGGACGCGATCCTATCGAAAAATATTTTTTTTCCTTGCGATACTTAAACATGCCGGTGAGTCTGGCGGCCTATCGAGCGCTGGAAGCAGGATCCCTCTACATCGTGTACCTATTGCCGCGGAGCGAGCTTTTGGTCTCCATCGAACCCAAAATGGACGATGCTGCCCTGGACCTTACCGCGCCGAAGCAGGCTTCACAGGGATGAGGGAAGTCCTTCTCCTTCCAAACGAGCGGCTTAGGCAAAATCATGTGTTTACCGGGCGCTGCGCGCTGTGATAGGATAAGTTAGCTTTCATGGATCGCATCCGCGAAGCAGTTCCGCCAAATCCCCTAAAACGGAGTTAACGACAGACCTCGAATGAGCTTTACAGTATTCCTCGGAAACTTGCCTGTCTGGGTTACCAAGGACGATATCAAGTCCTGGCTTAACGCAGAAAACCTCGTATACGACGATGTCAAGGTGATCCGCAACCCAGAGACCCAAGAGTCCAAGGGATTCGCCTTTATCGACACCCCCAACTCAGAAGAAATGAACTCGATCATCCGGCGCTTTGATCGCGCGCCTCTCGAAGATCGATTGCTGCGCGCCAATCAAGCCCAGCCGCCCAGATCGAAGGGACCCGGACCTACGGGACCGGCCGGTCAAGTGAGTCGCGCCCCAGTTGGTCCTCCGCGCCGCGAACGGGGCGGAAAAAAGCACAAGCGTCCGCCGCAGCAAACTGGTCCGCAAGGACCGCCTAGCGCGTTCGCGGAAGAACTGGCCAAAGCTCTCTAGGGCTCTCGCGGGCTGCATCCCGCGCGGGCCTTACCCTTCCCTCTTCTTACCTACCTGTAACACTCCCACATCGTCCCTATTATCAGTGGTATACTCAATGAACCTGTACAGCACAGGGGGTGGGTTCGTGGCTAATTTGCTCATCATCCGTATTTTATTTGTGGCGGTGCTTTCGGCAGCCGCCGGGTACTTGCGTCCCTTTGATGTCCCTGCGCCGTACAGCGCGGGGGTTGGCGTTCTGATCGGCGCCGTCATCGTTCTGTTCGAAGTCCAGGTTCGCAAAACAACTCTCAAGCGCCTGTTTGGCGCCGCGTTCGGATCACTGCTCGGAATCCTTGGCGCATACATCATTGCGCTCGTTCTCGGGCACGCGTTTCCAGCCGGTTCCTCGGCAATGTCCTTTCTCGAGATTCTCCTGTTGATGTGGATGGCCTACGTCGGCCTGATGGTCGGCGCGAGTAAAGGCGACATGTTGAATCTGGGAGCGCTGGGAGGACTGTTCGGCGGCGAGCAGGTGTCCAGCCAGTCGTTCAAAATTCTCGACACCAGCGTGATCATCGACGGGCGCATTGCCGACATCGTTGAAACCGGTTTCCTGGACGGCACCCTGGTGATTCCCCAATTCGTTCTGCGCGAGTTGCAGCTGGTGGCGGACTCGGCCGACTCGCTGAAACGCAATCGCGGGCGTCGCGGTCTGGACGTCCTGCAGCGCGTCCAAAAGATGACGCAGTTGAACGTGCAGATCTTAGAAGACGATTTCCCCAACGTTCCTGAAGTGGACATGAAGCTGATTGAACTGGCCAAGGTCTACAACTGTAAGATCGTGACCAACGATTTCAACCTCAATAAAGTGGCGCAACTTCACGGCGTGCAGGTGTTGAATATTAATGAGCTGGCCAATGCGCTAAAGCCCGTGGTACTCCCAGGCGAGACGATGCGCGTCTTTATTCTGAAGGAAGGCAAGGAGTACAACCAGGGCGTCGCGTATTTGGATGACGGTACGATGGTGGTGGTGGATAACGCCAAGAAGATGATCTCGCGAACCATCGACATTTCCGTGACAAGCGTCCTACAGACCACTGCCGGTAAAATGATCTTTGGTCGTTTTGACGACCGGGTGCACACGGTTCATGACAGGACTCAGAGTCAAAGTCACGCCGAGCGCCCACAGGGCGGTTCGCGCGAGCAGCCCACGGCAGCCTCCGGGGCGCACGCAGCCGAGGCTCGTGGTTCCGGTGTGGCGGCCTCCAGCTAGGATTTTCGAATGAAAGTCACCGTAATTCTCCCAGCCGCAGGGCTGGGAACACGCATGGGGCGGGCCGTCCCCGAGAAAGCCGGAACCAGTCGCAAGCAGTTCATGTTGCTGGATGGCTCGCCCATCCTGCTCCATACCATCCGCAAGTTCGCTTTTACGCCCGCGGTGTCGGAGATTGTGGTGGCGTTGCGGCCCGACGATATCGAGTGGGTGCGCGAGCTTCTGGCCGCTGAAAACTACGGCAAGACCGTGCGTTTGGTGGAGGGTGGCGACAGCCGGCAGGAATCCGTCGAACATGCTTTGGCAACGCTCGACCCGGCCACCGAACTGGTGGCGGTGCACGACGCCGTGCGGCCGTTCATCGAGCACAGCGTTCTGGAGAAGGTCTTCGCTGAAGCTGAGGAATCTGGCGCCGCGATTGTCGGAATCGTGCCTGTGGACACGGTCAAGCAGGTGCATCGCAACAAGATCCGCCAGACTATTCCGCGCGACCGCCTGATTCTGGCCCAGACCCCGCAAGTATTTCGCTTCGATCTGATCAAAAGTGCATTCGCCAAGGCTCGCGAGGACGGTTTCGCGGGTACCGATGAATCCAGCCTGGTGGAGCGCCTTGATCAGGTGGAAGTGAGCGTGGTCCCGGGCAGCGACCGCAATTTAAAAATCACCAAGCCGTCCGACATGGATCTCGCGCGCTTGTTCCTGTCGGAAGAAATGACGGCCAGAGTTGGTTCTTAGAGCCGCTGAGTGGCGCACGCACTCGTGCGTGCCGCATCGACACTCGTGTCGATGCCTGGGCCGGTCCGGCGTCTTAGCGTGCGTCGTCACGAGTGCGTGCGCCACAGCGGGTGAGGATTATTGAGCGAGATCTGTATTGGCCAAGGCTGGGACGTGCATCGCATCGTAGCCGGCCGGCCGATGATTCTGGGTGGCGTGGCGATCCCCTCTGAATTCGGTTTGGAGGGCCACTCCGACGCCGATATTCTCTCTCACGCCATCACCGACGCTCTGCTCGGAGCTCTCGCGCTGGGCGACATCGGCATGCACTTCCCGGACACGGACCCGCGCTGGAAAAATGGCGACAGCCTGATGTTCTTGCGGCACGCCCGAGAGCTGGTGGCCGCCCAAGGGTATCAAATCGCCAATGTGGATTCGACGGTAATTCTCGAGCGTCCTAAGCTGAAGGATCATCGCTCGGCTATCCGGGGGAAACTGGCGGAGACGCTCGGTGTACCGCTCGATCGGGTTTCGGTAAAATTCAAAACAGCCGAGCGCCTGGGTCCGGTGGGCGAGGGACTCTCGGCCGAGGCGCAGGCGGTGGTTCTGATCTCGCGATGACTACCGTTCGTCCCCCCGGGCCGAAGAATCCTCCCATCATTGGGAACCTGCACGCTTTCCGCTCCGATCCGCTGGGCTTCCTCGCGAGCGCAACGCGCCAGTACGGCGACCTGGTGTACTTCAAAGTCGCTCGCCAGAACATGTATGTGGTGAATCATCCCGACTACGTGCGCGAAATTCTGGTCGCGAATCAAGGCAACTTCATCAAGAGCCGCGCTCTGCAGCGTGCCAAGATTCTGCTGGGCGAAGGCCTGCTCACTAGCGAAGGACAGCATCATCTGCGGCAGCGCCGCTTGGTTCAGCCCGCGTTTCACCGCGAGCGGCTGGCGGCTTATGCGGCGGCGATGAGCGAATGCGCGGTGCACTGGAGCGAACGCTGGCAAGCCGGAAGCGAGCTGGATATCTCCACGGAAATGCCGCAGTTGACGCTGTCGGTGGTGGCCAAGACGTTGTTCAGCGCCGACGTGCAATCGGAGGCGTCGGAAATCGGAGCGGCCATGACCAGCGTTCTCCAGATGTTCCGCTGGCTGCTGCTGCCGTTCTCCGAATATTTGGACAAGCTGCCGCTGCCGGCCATTCGCCGCTTCGAAAAGGCACGGGCGCGGCTGGATGCCACCATCTACGGACTGATTCGTGAGCGCCGCAAAAGCGGGGAGGATACCGGTGATCTGCTCTCGATGCTCCTGTTTGCACAAGACGAAGAGAGAGGCGGAGGAATGAGTGATGAGCAGGTGCGCGACGAAGCCCTCACTCTGTTTCTGGCCGGGCATGAGACTGGCGCGAACGCGCTGGCGTGGACCTGGTATCTTTTGTCGCAGCATCCGGAGGTGGAGCGGCGGCTGCACCAAGAAATCGATTCCGTGCTCGCCGGCCGAGCGCCTGAACTAGCCGACGTGCCGCAATTGCGCTATGCCGAAATGGTTTTCGCGGAGGCGCTGCGATTATATCCGCCTGCCTGGGCCATCGGTCGGATGGCTAAAGCCGAGTTCTCGCTGGGCGGCGTCGAGGTTCCAGCGAAATCCATCTGCATTCTGAGCCCCTACCTGGTGCAGCGCGATGCCCGCTGGTTTCCCGAACCGGGGAAGTTCGATCCCGAGCGCTGGACGCCGGAGGCTCGCGAGGCACGTCCCAAGTTCGCCTATTTCCCCTTTGGCGGCGGCGCTCGCGTTTGCATCGGGGAACGCTTCGCGTGGATGGAAGGTGTAATCGTGATGGCGGCGATCGCTCAAAAGTGGCGCTTCCGCCTGCAGCCAGGGCAGCGCGTGGAGCCGCTGCCGCTGATTACGCTGCGCCTGAAGAATGGACTGCGGATGATCCCCGAGTCCCGTTAGAAAGACACTCCCAACAGGTACGAAACTCCAGCCGTCTGGCCGCCGTCCACCGGCAAATTAAGCCGTGCGTCGAGCTGGATTGGTCCGAGCTTGATGTCCACGCCAATCGCAAGATCGATGGCGCCTGCCGTCGCGCTGAAGGTCCACTGGACCTGGCCGCCTTGGAACCCGAGCGTTCCGCTGAACGCCGCGGTTCTGGTGATCTGGTTTCCCGCGCCGCCGAAGGTTTGGGTGTACGTAAAGCCGACCTGCAGGCTGGCCTTGCCGAGCACGCCCTGGCACTGGCCGCCAATGGTGAGCGTGGACGTCCCGGCGGTTCCGTCGGGCTTGGTCAGAGTAAGCTCGAAATCGCCCTGGAGATTCGGCTGGGTTAGTGTGGCGCCAAAGCTAAGGGTGGTGGACGCGACCATCTCATCGCCGCCGCTGGATACTTGCCGCTCGACGACGTAGGTAATCTCGAAATCCCCGCCGATCATCAGCGTCCCCTGAAAGCTGATGCTGAGGTTTTTGTTGCCCTTGGTGTAGGTGTAGGTCAGTTGGTTCGAACTGCGATTGACGGCCACGGCCTTCGGCAGCTCGAAGATTTTTTCGCCGCTCGAGGTCTGATAATGAAAATCCAGTAGCGGCGTCCCGCTGGCATCCACCTTGCTTTGCCAGGAGCCGGCGAATCCAAGAACGCTGGTCTCGAGCACATTGTCTTGGTTGGCGAAATGGAAAATGAAGCGGCCTAGCGGATCGCTGACGAAGCCGTCGAGGGTAGACGCGATGCCGCCCACCGTGAACGCCAGGTTATGATCGGGGGTCATTTCCCAGTCGCCTTGGAGAGTGAAGGTGAACGCGCCCATCCGATCCGGCCTAACCACCAACGCCGTGTCGCGCGTGGTGAAGGAATTCGGGATGCCGGCCGCCGAGAAGTTGAAGATCTCGGTGTTCTCCAATTGAATCGTGAGCTGATTCTTGTCGTTGAAAAGCCATGCAACGTCGAAGGCCGCGCTACTCGCGCCGGACAAAGTGATCACGATTTGATTCGTTGCGTTGGTGGTCCACGATCCGACGACATTCCCGCCGGTGGAAGCGCCGCCGCTGATGTCGAGTTCGTAAGTGCCGAGTTGAAAGTAATTCATAATCAATGCGGTGTGTTCAAAGCGACGGTGAAGTAGAACTTGCCTCGGCTTCCCCCGGTCGCTGCCTGGCCGAAGCCGTAAGCCCAATCGAACTTCAGCACCGCCAGGTGTAGATCCAGTCGGAGACCCGTGCCCAGCCCCTCACGCAGCCCTGGGTACGATCCGGTGGTTTGGTACGCTCCGCCGACATCGGCGAACGAGGCGATTTTCAGTAACGGCCAGCGCGGCAACCCATGCCACAACTCGCTCTGCGTGCTCCACAGTCGCCGGCCAATCGCGTCGTCCGCGCGAAATCCTCGGACCGTGTCCGCGCCTCCCAAAGACGGCAGTTCGAAGATGGACGGGTTACCGACGACATCCTCGAAGTGGGCGCTCACGTCGTATTCCCAATGATCGAAGCTGCGGTGCGTGTTGGCGGTGACGATACAATCGGCAAAGCGAAGGCCAATCAAGACGCGGGGCGCGATGGACATCCGCGCTGGGTGTTCGGAAGTGAGGTCGTTGTGCCCGAACTCGAAGCCGGGTTGGATGGTGTTTAATATTTGATTGAGAACCACGGCGTGGCTGGCATCCAACTGGAACAGGATCGTGTTTCCATCCAGGCCGCGCCAGGGCTCCCACTGGAGCGTCGCCAGTTGACCGGTGCTTTGTTCGTCCACGCGGGCCCCGTCCAAATAGCGGTTGCGATCCATGGAAGTGGATGCGCTCAAGCTTGCCGAGACGCTCTCGTCCTGGACTGAGTAGCCGCCCGATCCCAAGGTTCCCGACGGACCGCCTCCAGAAAGACTCATGGACGATACCTGACCGCTGCTGAGGATACTGAAGCCTTGCCCCGGTTTGTATCCGATTCCTCCAGCGATATGGCGTGATTTCTTGGTTGCCTGGACGCGCAGATCGACGTACTGGCTGGCTCCCGTCCGCGTGCTCGGTTGGCTCATCAACGTGTACCCGAGCGGCGAGATCAGAAGCTGCAGCGCCTGAAGCTGGTATTGAATGGCATACGGCTGGTCTCCTTCCGCGTAGTGGAGATCGCGTTGGAAATCGACAACGCGCTTCCCTGGTGGGGTCATGCGAAAGTGGGCGGTGTCGAGCAGCTCCCAGAGCAGCCGGCTGACATCACGGGCCGGAACCTGATCGCCAGGTAACACGATGGAAGCGATCCGCGGGCCCTCCACAATCTGAATCGTCGCGTTCCTGGGAAGCACTAAAACTTGTGGCGTCAGCCCCAGATTCGCGTACAACGGGCCAATGGCTTTGCGAATATCGGGGGAGGACCATAAAGATCCATTGAGCCGCGCCAGGCGTTTTCTCAACTGCCGTATCCGGGAAGGCCGGCGGGACTCGATCAAAGCGGGCAACTCGATCTCTACGGTGCTCGAATCGAACGGCGGCAGGATCGAGAACGAGATGGCGCCGCTGAGCGGGTCGATCTCTTCCTCGTTCAAGATCACACCCGAGTCCGGCGTTTGTTTCAGCACGCCTTCAAAAAGGAAGTCTGCCGAAAAAAGCGTACCCAGATCCAATTGTTCGGGGTTCGCGGCCGCCCAATTTTCGTACGCCTGGATATAGTCGGGCCAAGAGCTGTCGCCGAGCAAGGCTGGTGCTAGAGGATTGGTGATTCCTGCAATCGCCTGTCGAACGGCTCGCCGAATCTCGGGTTCGAACTTTAGGAGCGATGGCGCAACCTGAAACGCATCTCGATCCACGGCCAGTCGGCCTGCGACGATCTTGAAGCTCACGTAATATTGACCGCGAGCGGGAGCGCGCTGAGCGCGGACCGAGCTCGCGAGCAGGCACAGTCCCGCAAAACAGGCTGTGCCGAACGACTGCATTCTGTTTGCTTGCGTTTGCAGTGTACCAGCTAGAGTGTCAACTTACGAAGAACGGCCCGCGCGGGCGCGCCATCGCCGCCCATAATCTTCAGCGGCAGGCACACCAATTCATACTCGCCCGGCGCCACGTCTTTCAGGATCAGGCCTTCGATGATCCAAATGCCTGCCTGGAGCAGGATACGGTGGGTTTCCGGGCCTCCGGTCTCGAATCCGCCCACCGAAAGGTAGTCCACGCCCACGGTTTGGACGCCGCGCTCGGCCAGATAGCGGGCTGTATCGGGGGGAATGTAAATATATTTCTCCTGGAAGTGATCGGTGTTCCAGCAGAGCTCGGAATTTCCAGTCTTGAACAGCACGCGCTCGCCTTTGGCCAGGTGATACGGCTCCAGCTCGGAGGCCCGGATCACTTCGGGATCGCGAATCTCAATCACACGCGCTCTTCCGATGGATGCCTCGATCGGCATGGCTTCCATGCCGGCGGCGCCTGCCAGGTAGTGGCACGGAGCATCCATGTGGGTTCCGATGTGCGCCGTAGTCGAAATCTCCGACAGGTTGCAGGGGCCGCCCTTCGCGATTTCGAGCGTGCTGGTCCGTCGGAACGGTGCATCCCCGGGCCAGGCGACCATTCCGTTTCGGAGAGGCGCGGAAATATCGATCCAAGACATAGAAGAAGAATTCAGAATTCAGAATTCAGAATTTCAGTTCGGATCTGCCCGTTGCCCCAGGTGCAGTGGCGGCCAACGCCGGTCCAGGAGGCGGCTTCGAGGTAGGGCAGGAATTCAGCGAGATCGCCTTCATACTCCGCGAACCCGACCGAGCCGCCGATGCCGTGGCGCTGGCCGGTTCGGCTGCTGCGGCGTTCCACCATCATTGGCTGCAACTCGCTTCGCACGATTTTCACTGCCCGCGCGCGTTGGGCGAGGCCGCGAAAATGGATTTCAAGCGGACCCGCTCCGTATAGGCTCCGCAGCGTGCTCACACGATCACGCGCACGCGCCAACAAAACAGCGAAGTCTATCGCGTCACCGGAGCCAGTTTTTAGTTCCGTCGGCGTTTGAAACTGCACCCGGATGCGCGAGACGGGATTGGGCTGAGCGCCCAGATCGACTGTGATGGATCGGTGGTCCACCGATATGAGATCCGCCCATTGCTCGAACGCCTTAGTGAAGCGTTCCAGTGGGGGGTCGGGGGCATCGAATAGATGGAGATCGAAGCAGAAGCGATCGCCGGGCTGTAGGATACGTCCATTCAGCGCCGCGCAGCGAATCACGAAGGGCCGCGGCAAATTAGATAAACCGCTGGGTCCCTTTCCGGCGGAAGCTGGGTCAAAGATGCGCGCGTAAACTTCCGCGGACGCCACTTTTCGCAAGGCGCTTCCAAGGGCGCCACGCAAAACGTTTCCGGCCATCCCAGGCGGAAACTGTATTACACGACGTGCCGAGAGCTGAAAGCGGCACGCTTCGAGATCGAACGTCACTTGAGTATTTCGCGGATCTTGGTGGCCAGCTCTTCAGTCGAGAAGGGCTTCTGCAAGAAGTGTAGATCGTTTTGGGCCTTAGCGTCGCCGTAGCCGGAAACATACAGAACTTTCATGTCTGGTCGCCTTGCCGTGAGGCACTCCGCCATTTTGCGTCCGCTCATTCCAGGCATCATGATGTCGGTAATCAAAAGATGAATGTCGGCGCGATGCTGCTCGGCGATCGCGAGAGCTTCCTGTGTGGAAGCCGACGCCAGAACCTGGTAGCCGTGCCGCTTCAGCATGGTTTCCACCACCCGCCGCACCGGATCTTCGTCCTCTACCAGCAAGATGGTTTCCGTACCCTGGGGCGCCCGCCGTTCAGCCGGCAAGTCGATTTCCTCGGGCGTCTGTTCGGTGACTGGCAATTCGATATGGAAAGTAGTCCCCTTGCCAGGCGTCGATTCCACGCGTAAGTCGCCGCCGTTTTCCTTGATGATCCCGTAGCTAGTAGCCAGGCCCAATCCCGTGCCATGCTCCTTGGTAGTGAAGAACGGCTCAAAGACACGGGAGACCACTTGCGAATCCATTCCGATGCCCGTATCGGTGATGGAAATTGTGACGCAGTCCTGCGTGGGCTGCCCGGCGTTCCTGGTTTCGATCAGGAGTTGCCCGCCGGATGACATTGCGTCGCGTGCGTTCACCGCCATATTCAAGATCACCTGTTCGATCTGTCCCGGATCCGCGCGCACGGTCTTCAGGTCAGGGGCCAGCTGAATGATCAATTGGATCTCGTCGCCCAGGACGCGCCGCAGCATTCGTTCCATTTCATGCACCAGCCCGTTGAGGTTGACGAGCGACGCGCGCACACCTTGCCGGCGGCTGAACGCAAGCAACTGACGAGTAAGATCCGTCGCGCGCTCGGACGCCTTGACCACCTGCTCCAGATCCTGACGCGCGGGGTCGCTCGAATGCATGGCGTCCAGCAACATGTGCGAATAGCCGGTAATCACCATGAGCAGATTGTTGAAATCATGGGCCACGCCGCCGGCCAGACGACCCACCGCCTCCAGCCGTTGCGAATGATGTAGCTGCTCTTCCAAGTGCTTTCGCTCGGTGATGTCGCGCGCGTTTACTACCATTCCGTTGACCCCTGCGACGTGCGAGAGATCGCGGGAAAACGATTCCAGCACGCGCCACGATCCGTCACAGTGACGGACGCGGCATTCCACCGGCCTTCCATTGTTGCCGTTTACCATGGCCGTTTGAACCCGCGCCATGTCATTAGGATGCACGAACGACACGACATTTCTACCGACCAATTCGTCCAGTGGATAGCCCAGCATTCGCTCGTGGGATGGACTCACATAGCGGATGGTTCCGTCCAGGTTGAGAATGCTGATCAGGTCCATCGAGTTTTCGATCAGCGACCGATAGTGCTCCTCGCGGCGCTCCAGCGCTTCGATGGCTCGGCCGCGCTCGGATGCGTAGCGTATGGACCGAACCAGAAGATCTCCATCCATGCGGCCCTTCACCAGATAATCCTGGGCGCCGGCGCGCACCGCCCGCACGGCGAGGGCTTCATCATCGTGACCCGTCAGAACCACGATCGGAATCTTGGGTGCTTCGGCGTGGGCGCGAATCAGCGTGTCCAGACCTTCGGCATCGGGAAGCGAAAGATCGAGCAGCATGACGTCGAAAGGCTCGCGGCTCAGGCGGTCCAGCGCGGCGGATAGCCGATCCACGTGGACCATCTTCCATTGACCCGCTCCTGTATCGCGAACCAACTCGCTGAACAGACGCGCGTCGCCAGGATTATCTTCTACCAGCAAAACGCGGATGCCGTCCAGGTTCATTGCGTTGCAACGGGATGGCGGAAGGGTCGCGTTCGGCCTTCCAGTCCACACCAGATTCTACCTTATGCGGGCGATGATTTGCGGATAAGATGCGCAGGGTTTGCTGGAACGGGCTTCGTCGCGCCACGCCTGGAGCGGTCCAACTCGGCTCGGTGCGTCACTGACGTATAATGGGCCAAGGATGAGGTCACCCATGACGTTGTGGGAAACAAAGACCTTCATCCGTCAGTCGGAAGAGTTGTTGTCACCTGAAGAGGACAGTGCGCTTAAGTTTTCACTCGGCATGGACCCGGAATCCGGAGATCTGATCCCCAATACCGGTGGGGCACGGAAGCTTCGCTGGGCCAGCGGAGCGCAAGGCAAGCGTGGCGGCGTCAGAATTGTTTACTACTTCGGTGGAGACGATATGCCTCTCATTCTCTTCGCGGTTTACAAGAAGGGGCGCAAGGACGATTTGACAGAGAAGGAAAAGGCCGAACTGAAAAGCGTCATCAAGGCGATTCGAAGCCAATACCGAAAAGAGCATTAGACATGGCAAAGCAAAAGCGATCGACAGTCGGACAAGAGATTCTCCAGGGAGCCAGGGAGGCCCTGGCCGCCATCAAAGGTGATACAACCGCGGTGCGAGTAACTGTCATTCCTCGCATCGACGTTGGGGAAATACGCCGCCGCTTGAAGATGACCCAAGCCGAGTTCTCCCGTGCCTTCGGATTGTCTCTTGATTCGGTAAAGAATTGGGAGCAGGGACATCGCGTGCCGGAAGGTCCCGCGAAGGTCCTGCTGGCAGTCATTGCAAAGGATCCTATGGCCGTGCAGAATGCGCTCGCGACTTACAGGTGATTGGACGAGGCATGTGGCCTAACCCGATTAAGTCGATTATTGGATGGTGTTGGGCCCGCAGACTTCCTGCCGACCTAAGGGACGGGGACATCTGCTTCATCCCCTCCGATGGTGGGGGCTACAGCGTGGTCAAGATCCTAGCCACCGATGAAACGACAATTCACGTCCGACTTTACAAGTCGAGATTCTCGGAAGTGCCACGGTTTGTGAATGCAGGCGTTCTGAGTGTTGGAACGATACACGACGAGCATCATGGAATTGGGCATCTGCCACTCTCTCGTGCCACTTTCGCTTCGTGGCTCCCCACCAAGGTTCAGCACGAGCCGGTGACGGAAGAGGAGCTTGAGGGTTATCGAATATGGCAGGAATCCCAAGGTGGAGTTTGGGGCTGAAGATGTAACGCAGTTCTGAACTAGCAACCGTCATAGCATTTGCAGATCCAGTGCAACCTGCTGTATCATAAAGTTTTGCGGCTCCAGGAAGTTCTCCTGGATAGGTCTGCCTGACGACCCACATTTTAAGACTTAACGAAGGATAGTTATGTACGCAGTGATTGAAACCGGCGGGAAACAGTATCGCGTCGCCCCGGGCGATGAAGTCCGGGTGGAAACGCTACCGGGCGATGTCGGCTCCGAAGTGGAGTTCGGCCGCGTGCTGGCGGTGGTGAACGATGCGAATGAAGTGACGGCTGGCGCAGCGCTAGCGGACGCCCGCGTGAAAGGGACCATCTCAGAACACGGGCGCGGCGACAAGGTGATCGTGTTCAAGTTCAAACGCAAGAAGCAGTACAAGCGCACCATCGGTCACCGGCAAAACTACACGCAGGTGAAGGTGAGCGAGATTCTGGCGTAGGCAAAGTCGATATGGCACATAAAAAAGGTTTAGGCAGTTCCAAGAACGGGCGCGATTCCAATGCCCAGCGCCTGGGCGTGAAGGCCTTCGGCGGAGAAACAGTGACCGGCGGATCCATTCTGGTGCGGCAGCGCGGTACTCCGTACAAGCCCGGCGAGAATGTGGGGCGTGGTAAGGACGACACCCTGTTTGCCAAGGTCCCCGGTATTGTCGTGTTTCGCGATCGCGGGCGTTTCGGCAAGTTTATCAGCATCCAAGCGAGCGAGTAACCCTCCCGCAGTCAGCCTCCCAGGGGTCCCGAGAGCCCCGTCCCATGTTTATTGATGAAGTACGAATCCGCGTGAAGGCGGGCGACGGCGGCAATGGTTGCCTTGCGTTCCGGCGGGAGAAGTTTGTCCCCAGGGGCGGCCCCAGCGGCGGTGATGGAGGTCGCGGCGGCGACGTGGTTTTTGTCGCCAGCGAGCACCACAACACGCTACTGCATTTCCGTTTTAATCCCGAACATGAGGCCGAGCGCGGACGGCACGGCGAAGGCAGCAACCGGTCCGGCCGCGAAGGCGCGTCCAAAGATGTTCCTGTGCCGGTTGGGACCATGGTTTACGACCAGGACACGGGCGAGTTACTGCACGATTTCACTCAACCGGGCGAGCGATTCGTCATTGCGAAAGGCGGGCGGGGCGGCCGCGGCAATCAACACTTCGCTACTGCCACGCATCAAGCGCCCACCGAGCACGAGCCGGGCCGGCCAGGCGAAGAGAAGCGGTTACAGTTGAAGTTGAAACTGCTGGCGGATGTGGGGCTGGTGGGTTTCCCGAACGCCGGCAAGTCCACCCTGATCTCGCGCATTTCGGCCGCTCGGCCCAAGATCGCCGATTATCCGTTCACTACGCTTGAGCCGAACCTGGGCGTGGTCAGCGCGGGCGACGAAACCTTCGTCGTGGCCGACATCCCTGGCTTGATCGAAGGCGCGCACCTGGGGCATGGCCTCGGTGTTCAATTTCTCCGCCACGTGGAGCGCACGCGTCTGCTGGTTCACCTGGTGGATGTGTCTGAGGGCACGGGGCGCGATCCGGTGGATGATTTTCGCATCGTGATGGAGGAACTGGAGGGTTTCAGCCCCGATCTGGCTCGGAAGCCGATGTTCGTAGTGGCGTCTAAGGTGGATGTGGCGCAGGATAACGCCCGCATCCAGGCCCTGAAGGCTCTGGCGAACGAGAAGCACTTACCGTTCTACGAGATATCCAGCGTTACGGGGCAGGGTATCGAGGACCTTAAGTACAATATGGCTCAATTTCTCTCGAAAACTGTCGAAGAGATCGTATGACGATTGGTATGATTCAGTCCGCCACGGGTATGCAACGAGCAGAAGGCCAGCTTACCCAAGCGGCGCAGGCCATCGCCACACCTCAAGGCGACAGCGTGGATCTGAGCGCGCAAGCCGTGGCGCTGATTGAAGCCAAGAACAATTTCGACGCCAATCTCAAGACACTACAAATCGGTGATGAGATGACGAAGACGTTGCTGAAGTCGATTAGCTAGTTGGCTAATTAATGTAGCGCACGCACTCTTGCGTGCCGTGTTGGCACTCGTGCCAACACCTCTTCGAGAATCTCCGAAACGTTCACACGATTGTGAACGCAGCACGCAGGAGTGCGTGCGCTACTTTACCAAGGCGCTTGAATTCGTAGCGAAGTTCAGCAGCACGCCGGGGAAGATCCCGAGCAGAAGCGTGCCAACCGCGGCCACCCATAAAGTAGCTGATATCCCCATTCCCACGGGCTGGACGGACAGCGTCGCTTCGCCCGGTTCGTTCATATACATCACAACCAGGATGCGCAGGTAGTAGTAGGCGGCCACGGCGCTGTTCAGCAGGCCAAGGATCGCAAGCCATACCAGGTTCGCATCGAGCGCTGCTTTAAAGATGTAGAACTTCCCGAAGAATCCGGCAGTGAGCGGAACACCCACGAACGACAGCAGAAAGATAGCGAACAGCCCCGCCGTCACCGGTTGCTTCCAGCCCAGCCCCGCCAGGTCCTCAATGTTCACGAACTTTTCGCCTTGCCGCGAGAAATGCGTGATGACGGCGAAAGCGCCGATGTTCATCAGCGCATAAGCGGCCAGGTAGAACATCACTGCCGCCACGCCGATCTGATTGTGCGCGGCGATGGCCACCATAATGTAGCCCGCGTGCGCGATGGAGCTGTAGGCCAGCATTCGCTTGATGTTGGTTTGCATGAGCGCCGCGAAATTTCCGATCACCATGGTGAGCAGAGCCGACGACCATACAAACGGTTCCCAGCGATTGGTGATGGGCGCGAAGGCCGTCATGAAGACTCGCACGAAAACCGCGAAGGCCGCAGCCTTGGGACCGGCGGACATGAACAGGGTCACCGGCGCCGGCGCGCCTTGGTAAACGTCCGGCGCCCAAATCTGGAACGGCGCGGCCGAGACTTTGAACGCGAATCCGACGAACATCAGTGCGGCGGCGGTGCCGGCCAGGACCACGCTCCGATCGGAGCCGGGATTGAGCAGAGCGATGCGAATCGCTTCCAGATTCGTGCTGCCGGTAGTCCCGTAGATCCACGCGATGCCGTAGAGCAGGAAGGCAGTGGCGAACGATCCCAGCAGGAAATACTTGAGCGCGGATTCGTTGTTGCGCTTGTCGTCGCGCAGATAACCCGCCAGAATGTAGGTCGCGATGGAGGAGATTTCCAGACCGATGAAAATCATGATCAGCTCGTTGGCGGTGGCCATGATACATTGGCCGGTCACGGAAAACAGAAGCAGCGCGTAGTATTCGGACGATTCGGCGTGCTCGCGTTTCAGATATTGCACGGCCGAAAACACACTCAGGATGCCAACCACGATTACCAGTACGCGGAAGAACGTCGCGAATCCGTCCACGATCAGCATGTTCGAAAACGACAGCCCGGGACTTCCGTTGGCTGCGACGGCGGCGACCAAAGCAGCGGCGAAAGCCACGAAAGTGAGTGCCGCAAGATTTCGTTTTTTGTTCTCGCCCAGCCAGCCTTCAATCAGCATGATCAGGGTGCCGCCGATGGTCATGATGATTTCGGGCAGGATGCGGAAGTAATCCGTGCCCGTCGGGATGAAGTTAACGGGCATTGGCTAGCTCCCTGTTCGCCGGTGCAATGGGTCGTGGTGTAGCTTGCACGTGAATCTCGCGGCGCGCGTCAATGGGACCCAGCAGCACGGTGTTGGAGGCGGAAATCGGGGTAAGGAAACTCTGCGTATAGGAGCCCATCCAGAGCATGAGAAGAATCAGCGGAACGATGATGGCGTATTCGCGGAAGTTGAGATCGGGCATGTGATGCGTCAAATCCTCGGACGCTTTACCGAAGAACACGCGCTGATAGAGCCACAGCAAGTAGCAAGCTGCGAGTATCGCGCCCAGCGCCGCGAAGACCGTCCAGCGGAAGTACACCAAAGACGCACCCTGCAGCACCAGATACTCGCCGATGAAATTGCTGAGCATAGGCAAGCCCATACTGGCAAGCATGGTGATCATGAAAGCTGTCGAAAGCCACGGAGCGGGCGTCGCGACGCCGCCGTACGCGTCGATATCGAGCGAATGCCGTCTTTCATAGAGAAACCCTACCAGCAGAAACAACGCGCCGGTCGAAATTCCGTGAGCCAGCATCTGGTACACCGCGCCATCGAATCCCTGCTGCGTGAACGAGAAAATCCCAAGCACCACGAAACCCAGGTGGCTCACCGACGAGTACGCCACCAGCTTCTTCATATTGGGCTGCACCATCGCCACCAGCGCGCCATAGACGATTCCGATGATGGCCAGCGTGACAATCCAACCGGCGCATTGGCGCGCCGCATTCGGGAACATCGGAACGCAGAAGCGCAGCAGTCCGTAGGTGCCCATTTTTAGCATCACCGAGGCCAGCATCACCGAACCGGCGGTCGGAGCTTCCACGTGCGCGTCGGGCAGCCAGGTGTGCAGAGGGAATAAAGGAACTTTGATCGCGAAAGCGATAAAGAAGCCCAGGAATAGCCACAATTGCTCGGTGGGACTGAGACCAATGGCTCCGCTCTGCAATCCCGCCAGGATCTTGGTGTAGTCGAACGTGCCGGCTTGATTATAGATGTAGATGATCGCTACCAGCATCAGCGCCGATCCGGCCATGGTGTAGAGGAAGAACTTGATTGCGGAGTAAATGCGTCGGTCATGGCCCCAGATGCCGATCAAAAAATACATGGGGACCAGCGAGACTTCCCAGAACACGAAGAACAGGAAGAAGTCGAGCGCGCAAAACACGCCAATAAGACCGAATTCGAGCAACAACAGGAATGCGAAGAACTGTTTGATGTGCTTGTCGATGGATTTCCACGAAACCAGGACGCAGAGCGGCGTCAGCAGGGTTGAGAGCATCACCAGCCAAAGGCTGATGCCGTCCAATCCGACGTGATAATTGATGGCCGGGGTCGATATCCAGAGATCGCTTCTCTCCATTGCGAACTTGCCCGGCGCTTCGGCCCACACGGGAGCGATCAACCCGAGAGAAACCACAAAAATGGCCAGCGATGCGATCAGGCTGAACATACGGATCGCATTGTGGTGCTCCTTGGGCAGCGCCATGATGATCAGGAACGCCACCAGCGGAAGAAAAATGATGGCGTCCAGAAGCGTCATCGCAGGCCTCCCGAGAATCCGATCGCCAGCAGCAAGACGATGGAACCCAACACCACCCAAGCAGCGTAGCTTCGAATATTGCCCGATTGAATCAGACGCAGGATCGAGCCGACGCCTCGCGACCGCCTGCCGACGCCGTTTACCGTGCCGTCAATCAGCCCGGCGTCAATGCCGCGCCAGAGCACGGTTCGAGAGCCCTCGACGAGTGGCTCAACGACGGTGGCGTCGTACACTTCATCGACGAAGTATTTGTTATAAACCAAAGTGTAAAGGCCGCCGAGGGCTTTTGCGAATTGATCAGGCAGGCCGCGATTCACGACGTAGAACAAGATCGCGAGCAGGATGCCGGCTATGCCGACACCCGCTGAAAGCCACGCCAAGCCCTGATTTTCAGGTTTCTCAACGAACATCGACTCCAAGAAGTGTGGCACGTCAATAAAGCCACCGCCGAGCGAAAGAACCGCGAGGATCATGAGCGGCCCGGTCATCACCAGCGGCGATTCATGCGGATGCGCGTGGCCCCGATATTCGCCCATAAACGCCATGAACCAGGCGCGAAAGACGTAAAACGCCGTCATGCCCGCAGTCAGCACGCCGACCCAATACATCCACGGCGCCCGGGCGTAAGCGGCCACTAAGATAGCATCTTTACTGAAAAACCCGGAGGTGCCAGGGAAGCCTGAGATCGCAAGTGATGCGCAGAACAGCGTGATCGCCGTGATCTTCATGTGTTTGAAGAGGCCGCCCATCTGGCGCAAATCCTGCTCGCCGTGTAGTCCATGAATCACCGCGCCCGCACCCAGGAAGAGTAGCGCCTTGAAGAAGGCGTGGGTCATCAGATGGAAGATGCCGGCCGAGAATGCGCCCACGCCAACGCCCAGGAACATATATCCGAGCTGCGAGACGGTGGAGTACGCGAACACTTTCTTGATGTCCATCTGCGTCATGCCGATGGTGGCGGCGAAGAACGCGGTGGCAAGTCCGATCACCGCTACGGTATCCATGGAGATGGGAGCTTTCATGAAGAGCGTGGCTGAGCGCGCTGTCATGTAGACGCCAGCCGTCACCATGGTGGCTGCGTGGATGAGCGCGGACACCGGCGTCGGTCCGGCCATGGCGTCCGGCAGCCAGACGTACAACGGGATCTGCGCCGATTTTCCAGCTGCTCCCACCAACAGCAGCAGCGTGATGGTGGTCAGAATTCCAACGTTCGCTTCCACCGGCATGCCCTTCGCGGAATCAAATACCTTGGAGAAATCGAGCGAACCGAACTGCCGGACGATCAGATACACGGCGAGTGAAAATCCGAAGTCGCCGATGCGATTCACGATAAATGCCTTGTTGCCAGCGGTGGTGGCGAAGTGCTCGGTGAAATAGAATCCGATCAGCAAATAGCTGCACAATCCCACGCCTTCCCATCCGACGAACAGCAGCAGGTAATTCTGCGCCAGCACCAGAACCAACATGAAAAACATGAACAGGTTCAGGTAGGCGAAAAAGCGGTAGTAGCCGCCTTCGTGCTCCATGTAGCCGACGGAGTAAATGTGGATCAAAGTGCCGACGCCGGTGACGACCATCAGCATGATGGCGGTCAGGCGGTCCACCGCGAAATCAACGCCGATATTCAGCGTTCCGCTTTGAATCCACGTGTAGTAGTGCTCCACGTACTTGGTTTCAATCGGGTCCAGCGCGAGTAGCGTCTTCACCACCCAGGCGAACGAGAGCGCTACCGAGCCAACGGCGATGGTATTGATCAACGCTTTGGGAATGCGGCGGCCGAAGATCCCATTAGCCAGGAACCCAAGCAGCGGAAAGATTGGAATGAGCCAGAGGAGCATGATGTCAGTACTTCATCGAATTGATTTCGTCGATCATCAGCGTGGAGCGATTCTTAAACACCGTGAGAATAATGGCCAGGCCCACTGCGGCTTCGGCGGCGGCCACCACCATCACGAAGAAGCTGTAGATGTGACCGTCGATTTGCTTGAACTCGTAGGAAAAGGTGACGAAGCTCAAGTTCACCGCGTTGAGCATCAACTCGATGGACATGAAGACGGTGATAATGTTGCGCCGGAAAATGAAGCCGGCCACACCCAGCCCAAAAAGGATGGCGCTCAGGATCAGGTACCAGCTCAGGGGAACGGCATTTGGCAGCATGTCAGACTTCCTTTCTGGCAAGTACGATCGCACCCACGATCGCGATTAGGATGAGGACTGAAGTCACTTCAAAAGGCAGCAGATAGCTGGTGAAGAGCTTTCGTCCTATTTCCAAAGCGGTCCCGCCCTGGAAGGCTCCGAAGACCACGCCCTCGGTTTTCGGCAGCGCCGCTTGAATGATGAAGCTGATCAATCCCAGAAAAGCGACGAGAAGGAAGATGCCGAGATACTTGACGAAGCGCGAAACCTGGAACGTCGGGACCTCCGCCCCCGCGTTCAACAGCATGATGACGAAAATAAACAGCACCATGATCGCGCCGGCGTAAACAATCACCTGGGCTGCGAAGATGAATTCTCCGCCGAGCTGCAAATACAGGACGGCCAGCGATCCCATGACGCCGATCAGCGACAGCGCGCTGGCGATGGGGTGGGTCTGCACCACCAGGTTGATGGCGCAAAGCACTGCGATGGCAGCGAATATCAGGAAGGTGACGGTGGTCATAACTATTTCGTCGTAAGAGCCACGATCAAGCCGGTGGCCAGCAGGTTCAGCATCGCGAGTGGGAACAGAAAGGTCCAGGCGAACCGCATCAGTTGGTCATAACGGAACCGGGGTAGCGTCGCTCGAACCCAGATGAACACGAACAGGAGAAACAGAACTTTACCGCAGAACCAGAACAGGGCCATCAGGATTGAATTCAGGACCGGCACAAAAAGCGACAGCACGAAGAGGGCGGCGATGCCAAGGAATACCAGCGCCGTGGCCGGCAGCGTGAATTTGTCCAGGCGCCGCGCGGGATTCAAGCCGTGATAGAGCGCGATGAAGCCGGCAATGGCGAATATCAAAATGGGCACCGCGTCGGAATAGGGCGCCGGAAACAGCGGTTGCCATCCGCCCAGGTAAAGCAACGTTGCGACGGCCGTGACGGTCACCATGTTCGCGTATTCAGCCATGAAGAAAGCGGCGAAGTTCATGCTGCTGTACTCGGTGTGGAATCCGGCCACCAGCTCGTTCTCCGCTTCGGGAAGATCGAATGGAATGCGATTCGTTTCGGCGAACGAGGCGATCATGAAAACGATAAAGCCGACAATCTCGGGGAAAAGATTCCAGCGCGGGATGAAGCCCAGCCAGTAACCACTCTGGTAGTTCACCATGTCGCGAAAGCTGAGCGTGTTGGCCAGTAGCAGCGGCGCCGCCACCGCCAGCGCCAGAGGCAGCTCATAGCTGATCATCTGCGCCGAACTGCGCAGGCCGCCTAGCAGCGAATATTTGTTGTTGGAAGCCCATCCGCCCAACGCCACGCCATAGACGCCGATGGAGGAAACAGCGAGGACGAACAGGATTCCGATCCGCAAATCGGTCAATTGCATCCAGGTGGTCACTGGGCCGATCGTGATTTGCGGCCCGAAAGGAATGACGGAGATCGAAATCAGCGCCAGAGTCACGGCTACAAACGGGGCCATCAGGTAGAAAAGCTTGTTGACGTGTGTCGGGATCAAGCCTTCCTTGGTAATGAGCTTCACCACGTCGGCCAGCGGCTGCAGCAATCCATGCGGGCCCACCCGATAAGGTCCAACGCGAAGCTGGACGTGCGCGATCACTTTGCGCTCGATCCATTGCAAATACGCGAGCGTGGTGAGAAGCACGAAGGCGACCACCGCCACCTTGATGAGGCTGATTACGAAGAAATTAAGAAAAGGCATGCAGACTTTACGGCCGCTCGGAATACAACGCGCCTGGCGCCTCGAGTGTGGAATTCAGTTTTCTGCAATAACGGCCCAAGGTACCCGAAGTGAACAGGGTGTCTCGCGCGGACTGAATGAGCTCCGGCCGCGAACTCACCGGCACGCGGCCATTCACCGGCGCGGTTTGCGCTGCTCCCCCTGTTGCGAGTACGGGCAAAGGAATATTATAACCACGCACGTTCTGGCGGATCTCTTCAAAAACCTTGTCGGCGGACCACATGCCAAGGTTGACGCCCATCTCTTTCGACAGCAGGCCGAAAATTTCGAGATCCGGTTTGGCGCCCATCACCTGAACCCCGCCCTTCAGCCGCTGCACTTCGCCGCAAACATTGGTGACCGTTCCGTGCTTCTCGTAGGCCGAGGCGGCCGGGAAGAGGATGTCGGCGCGGGATGCGGTCTCGGTCATAAACATGTCCTGGACAATCACGAACGCGCCAGTGGATGCGATGGTCGCTTCCTTCAACGGATTGGCGCCCACCACCCACACCACGTCCAGGTCCGTGGCCGCTAGAATTTGGTCGTAGGCCAGGCCAGGCGCGCTATTTACCGGTTGATAGCCGGGACCCAGATCGGGCGACAGCCCCATATCAGCGGCGCCGCGTGAATTGGAATAATCGACCAGGCAAACATATTTGACCGGGATGCCGAGCGAATCCCCGAACGCCACCAGTTGCCGGATTTTGTCACCCTTAATCGCATCGCCGAATAGAATCGCCAGCTCCGGTTCTTTCTGGAGCTGCTCGCGCAAGGCTTCCACGCTTTCCAGTTCGTGACCCGGCGCGGCGATCAGACTGCGCAGCGCTATGCTTTGTTCGCGGACCGGTCCCTGCGTAACGGTATAAACATGCGCGGCATGATGGCGGAAGTTGGCGCGGATCTGGAACGCGAGAAATGGATGCTGCTGCGACAGATCGCTCGATACCACCAGAATCGCCTTTTGGTCGTAGAGATCGCCGGTGGTGGCGAGCGCATCCTGCTTGCCGCTCAGGGCGTCCAGCAGCGTTCGGACGTCGCCGGTGCAATGATGATCGATGTTGTTGGTGCCCAGCGCCTGGCGCGCGAACTTCTGCAGGTAGTAATTCTCTTCATTGCTGGTATGGTTGGAACCGATTACCGCGAACTCGCCATCGCGCGCTTTCACTTCTTTGAGCTTGTGAGCCGCGGCCGACAAAGCCTCGGACCACGACACCGGCTCCAGGACTCCGTTCCGGCGAATCATCGGCGATTGCAAGCGCTCAGGGCTGTTCACGAAATCGGCGGCGTATCGTCCTTTGATGCATAGGAACTCGCCGTTTATGCCCGAGTGGTCGCGATTGTTGCCCCGAATGATCTCGTTGTTGCGAACCCCGAGCGTGGTCTTGCAGCCATCGGCGCAGTGGGTGCAGATGGTGCCCACATGGCGCATTTCCCAGGGCCGCGTCTTGTAACGATAGGTGCCGCTGGTCAGCGCGCCCACCGGGCAAATATCGATGCACATGCCGCACTCGTCGCAGTTTAAATGATCCAGGCCATTGGGTTCGATCACCGAAACGGAGCCGCGGTTGCCCACCCCGAGAGCCTTTACGCCCATGCCTTCATCGCAGATGCGTACGCATCGGTAGCACAGAATGCAGCGCGGCTTGTCGTAAAACACAACCGGAGACCATTGTTCTTCGTCCGAGTGCATCTTCTGCTCGATGAAACGGCTCTCGCCCATTCCATAGCGGAAGGTCATGTCCTGCAGCTCGCACTCGCCGCCCTTATCGCACACGGGACAATCCAGAGGATGATTGGTGAGCAGAAATTCGATGGTGCCCTTGCGCGCCTCATGCACTTGCGGCGAACCGGTATGGACCACCATGCCTTCCGATACCGGCAGTGTGCAGCTCACTTGCAGCTTAGGCGTCTTTTCCACCTCCACCAGACACATGCGGCAGGCGGCAGGCTGTGACAAGCCATCGTAATAACAAAACGACGGAATTTCGATGCCCACCTGCCTGGCGGCGTTGATCACCAGGGTTCCGGGCGCGGCGGTGACTGCCCGGCCGTCGATCGTGAGATGAATTAAGTCGCTCATTTGTTTTTCGACGCGAAAGTGCGCGCAGCACCTGTGGCGCGCACACTCGTGTTTGCCGCGTCGCCACTCTTGGCGACGCTTGGCTGGGATAAAACATAACTGCAATCAAATGTCATATCTCGCTTAGACCGATCCCTCACGCCATCGCCAGTTCGGAAGCGTGTTGATACGGGCACGGCTTGCCGTTCAAGTGCGCTTCGAAATCCTCGGTGAATTTTTCGACAATAGAAATGGTAGGCATCGCGGCCGCGTCGCCCAGCGCGCAGAAAGTGCGACCCAACATATTCTTCGAAAGCTCGCCAATCAGGGGAATGTCGCTCTTCTGTCCAGCGCCGGCATGGAAACGGTCTAGCATCTTCTTCAACCAGGTGGTGCCTTCGCGGCACGGAATGCACCAGCCGCAGCTTTCGTGCGCGTAAAACTTCATGATGCGCTGCGCGAACCTCACCATGCACGTCTCCTCATCGAGAACCACGGTGCCGCCCGAGCCTAACATGCTTTTTGCCTTGGCCAGCGAATCAAAATCCATGGAGATGTCGCACTCGTCGGCCTTCAAGAGCGGGCAGGAGGAACCGCCCGGCACCACAGCCTTGAGCTTCTTTCCGTTGCGCATCCCGCCGCCGACTTCATAGATCATGCGCAGCAGATTGAAACCCATGGGCAGCTCGTACACGCCAGGTTTGTTGATGTGTCCGGACAGGCAGATCAGACGCGTTCCGCCATTCTTGGGAGGTCCCAAAGCCGCGAATGCCGCGCCGCCGTCGCGGATGATGGCAGGGATTGCGGAGAAGGTCTCGACATTATTTAGCAGCGTGGGCGATTGCCAGGCGCCGACCACGGCTGGGAACGGCGGCTTCAGGCGCGGAACGCCGCGTTTGCCCTCGATCGAATCGAGCAGGGCCGTTTCTTCGCCGCACTCGTAGGCGCCGGCGCCAGTGTGCGTGTAGAGGTCGAAATCGAAACCCGTGCCCTGGATGTTCTTGCCCAGGTAGCCGCGCGCATACGAATCGGCGATGGCGCGATCCAGGGCTTCGATCAAGTAGCGATATTCGCCGCGAATGTAGATGTAGCCTTTGTGCGAACCGACCGCCCGGCCAGCGATCAGGATGCCTTCGATCAACTGATGCGGATCGTTTTCCATCAGCAGCCGGTCCTTGCAAGTACCCGGCTCGCTCTCGTCGGCGTTAATGATGATGTATTTTGGCTTGGGTGAGGTGCGCGGCACAAAACTCCACTTCATGCCGGTTGGAAATCCCGCGCCGCCGCGGCCCCGCAGAGCGGACACCTTTACCTCCTCGATGATCTGCTCGGGTGACATCTCCATGGCCTTGTGAAAGGCCTTGTACCCGTCGGTAGCCAGATAGGTGTCGAGCGATTCAGAATTCTGAAGACCAAAACGCTTGGTCAGGATCTTCACTTCAAGCGGGCTGGGTTCGTTATAGAGCATCGGTATTAGTTAGGTCGCACGGAGGGACGCATTTCAAGATTCAGGATCCGCTCCTCCAGGACGTTCAAGCGTTGCAAGATCGCCGTATCGTGAGCCTCCCGCGCGGCCAGACGCATCTCGTGAGTCTTCATCTGATTGCGGAAATGTGCGAGCAATACGTCCTGCACTTCCCGGACGAGCACCTTGATCTCGGCCACGGTGTCCGCAAGGTCCTTTCTTGTGATCGGGTCAGAATCGGCCATATTCAATACGCCTTTCTCACATCTGCGAGCAGTCGGTCCAGCTTCTCCGGCGTCACGTGGTGATGGAAATCGTAATTGAGCTGGATCGCCGGCGCCCAACTGCACGCGCCCATGCACTCCACTTCCTCGAGCGAAAATTCGCCGTCCGGGGTCACTTCCTTGTTTCCAATTCCGAGGGTCTTCGAAGCGTGCTCGTACAGTTCTTCCGCGCCTAAAATCAGGCAGCTGATATTGGTGCACACCTGCACATGGCACTTGCCGAGCGGCTTGCGATGGAGCATGGAATAATAGCCCACCACTTCATCCACCTGCAAGGGCTGCACCTGGCAGCGGCGCGCCACCTCTTCAACTAGCTCGTGCGAAATGTGGCCCACTTCGTCCTGCGCGTACAGCAGCATCGGCACCACGGCCGAGCGAATCCGTCCGGCGGGATAGCTCTCCAGCAGCTTCGCGAATCGGGCTTCCAGTTCCGGCGAAAACGTCATTAGCGATCCACATCTCCCAAAACGAAGTCCATGCTCCCCAGCGACGCAATGGAATCGGCCAACAACCGGCCTTCCAGCAGCGGCGCCAACGCTTGCAGATTGCCGAAGCTCGGCGTGCGCATGAACACGCGGTATGGCTTGGAAGTCCCGTTGCTCACTACGTAATAGCCGATCTCGCCGCGCGGCGATTCCACGGGTTGATAGGCTTCGCCGGCCGGCACGCGGAAGCCCTCAGTGACAATCTTGAAATGATAGATCAGCGCTTCCATCTGGGTCTTCATCTTTTCGCGCTCTGGCAGCACGATCTTGGGCGCGCTGGCCTGCCATGCGCCTTCGGGCATTCCTTCCAGAGCCTGCTTGATAATCCGCGCGCTCTGGCGCATCTCCTCCAGGCGCACCCGGAAGCGCGCGAATACGTCGTTTTCCGTATGCACCGGAATCTCGAAATCGAACTGATCGTAACTCGAATACGGCTCGTCTTTGCGGACGTCCCACTTCATGCCGGCGGCGCGAATCATCGGGCCTGTGACGCCCAGGTCGAGGAGAACGTCCAGCGGTACAAATCCTACGCCCTGGGTTCGCACCTTCCAGATTGGATTGCTGTTCAGTAGATTTTCGTATTCGTCCACCTTGCTCGGAAAAGCATTGATGAACTTTGCCACTACCTGCTGCCAGCCGCGCGGAGGCTCCAGCGCCAGGCCGCCGATGCGAATATAGCTGGTCATCATGCGCTGCCCGGAGAACATCTCGAAGATCCGCAGTATATCTTCGCGCTCGCGGAAGCAGTAGAAAAACACTGTCATCGCGCCGATATCCAGCGCGTGCGTTCCCAACCATACCAAGTGGCTGCTCAGGCGCTGAAATTCGGCCAGCATCACCCTCATCCACTGCGCCTTGGGTGGGATTTCGATATCGCCGATCAGCTTCTCCACCGACAATGCGTAGACCAGATTGTTCGATAGGTTCGAAAGATAATCCACCCGGTCGGTCAGCGTTACCACCTGTTGCCAGGTTTTGACCTCGCACTCTTTTTCGATGCCGGTGTGCAGGAAGCCGATGTCGGGAACCGCTTTGAGAATCGTCTCGCCGTCCAGTTCCAGCACGATGCGCAGCACGCCGTGCGTGGAGGGATGCTGCGGCCCCATGTTCAGGATCATGCGCCGGCTGGTGCTGGGAGCGGGGATCTGCTCTACCGTCTCGTGAGTGGCGTCGGACGCGGTGATGGAATCGGTATGAAGTGTGGATTCACGCATGGCGGGGTTTACTCATCCTGAGGCTCTATTCATCCTGATAACTGTACTTGTGTCCGTGCACCGGATAATCTTTGCGCAGCGGGTGACCGTCCCAGTCGCTAGGCATGAGGATCCGGGTCAGATCGGGGTGGTTGCGAAAGCGGATACCGAACATGTCGAATACTTCGCGTTCATACCAATCCGCGGTACGCCAGACGCTGGTGACCGACTCGATCTCAGGTTCGGCTGCGGCGATCCAGCACTTCAGCCGGAGCCGCTGGTTGCGAGCCAGCGAATGCAAAAGATAGACCACCTCAAAACGCGGTTCCGCCGGCAGCCAGTCCACCGCGGTGATCGCGCTCAACCTCACGAATTTCTGTTGATCTTTCAGGTACCGGCAGACTTCGACGATGCGTGCGGGGGCGATCCACAGCGTCGGTTCATTGCGCTCGGCGTGTCCCGCTGTGATGGCATCCGGCAGCGCGGATTCCAGCGCCGCCGCCACCGCATGGTCTTTTAATACGTCAGGCAGCATTTCGTTTGGTTACCTTGGCGCCCTCTGCGTCATAGGGACTACCTTCTGATGCATCCTGCGACCAATCCAGCGCGCCCTTTCTCCAGATGTAAAAGAATCCGGACAGGATCAAAACAACGAACAGCAGCATTTCGAAGAAGCCGAACAGTTTCAGCTCGCGGTACACCACGGCCCAAGGGTAGAGAAAGACGGCCTCGATGTCGAAAAGGATGAAAACAATGGCCACCAGATAAAACTTGACGCTGAAGCGCTCGCGCGCCGAACCGGTGGGCGCGATACCGGATTCGTAGGGCGAATCCTTTACCCGGTTTCGGACGCGCTTGCCCAGTAAAAAGGAGATCGCAACCAGCGCGGCCGCTATCACGATGGCAATCACCACCTGCACCATCACAGGGAAGTAGGTATCAGGATAGGAGGTCGGCATTCGATTGGTTGGATTGTGGACTCAAAGCCCTAACATTCGACTATAATGAGATCCGGCCTCGGGCCGCAACTTTGGTTTCTGGATTTGGCTCATACGGGATGGCGGAAACCACAACAAAGCAGATTGAAATTGTTGTAAACGGTCAAGCTCGGATGGCGCCTGCTGGGTGCATGCTCGGAGAACTGCTGGTGTGGCTGGAGATTGATCCGGCGCGCGTGGCAGTGGAGCTGGACCGGTCTATAATACAGCGTCAGGCGTGGGATCGCACCCCGGTGGGTCCTGGCGCAACGTTAGAAATCGTACAGTTCGTGGGCGGCGGCTAAGAGCTGCGCAATCTTTCGATCAGTCGGTCGAAACGCTTCACTTGGCTATTGACAGTCGCCGCGAACCGGGTAGAATTTTAAATGCGCTCTTGTTACAAACGTTAGCGGGGGAACATGTTCAAAACAAAGAAGAGTCGTTCTGAAGCGGAGGAAAGTACACGCACGTTTGCCTCCAGCGACGTCTCGCGCATTGCCCAGGTTAGCTTGCGGCAATTGCAGTGGTGGGACGAACGAAAGGTGGTGTCCCCACGGCACGAGGGGCACAAGCGCGTCTATCAGTCCGAGGAAGTAATCGAAATTACGGTCATCGCCGAATTGCGCCGCAAGGGATTTTCCCTCCAGAAGATCCGCCGCGTCCTGCGGTTTTTGCAGCGCGAAATGGGCAAGCGGCTCAGTGAAGTCATGCAGGCCAACTCCGATCTTCACCTAGTCACCGACGGTAAATCGATTTACCTGGAGGACCAGCAGGAGCGCATTATCGACATTCTTAAGAACGCCAAACAACCCATGTTTCTGGTCTGCGTGAGCGATCAGGTGCGGCGTTTGGACGATTCTCCGCGTAAACCGGCCAAGGCCGAAGCGGCCACCGCCGGGTCGCGCCGTTCGGCAAGAACCGCCTAAAAGTTCTTCCCCGGCGGCCTGGGAAAACTCCGCTATACTGGAGGTGCGAGGTGTTGATGCCGCGTTGGTTACAGTCGGTCCTTTTCGCCGCTTTTGTCATCGTTCTGTGCTCCGTCCTGGGAGGTGTGTTTGGGCCGGGCGTCACTGGTGTTTCGGCGGCCTCCAGCGGTCCTGAGGAAGATCTCAAGACCAATATCAAGAGTTTCACCAAGGTGTATGAGTTGGTGGAGGAAAACTTCGCCGACAAAGTCACTTCCGACAAGGGCATCTACAAAGGTGCGATCCCTGGCATGCTGCGGACCCTTGATCCGCATTCAAATTTCTTCGATCCCAAGGATTTTCAGTCCCTGCGTGACGATCAAAGCGGCCACTACTATGGCGTGGGGATGCAGGTGGCTCCGCGCAATGGTAAGACCATCGTCGTCGCGCCTTTTGGCGGATCGCCCGCTTACAAAGCCGGCCTTCGCCCCGGCGATGTCATTCTTGCGGTGAACGACAAAAAGACCGATTCTCTCAGCACCACTGAGGTCGCCGACCTTCTAAAGGGCCCGCGTGCGACGCACGTTCAGGTTACCGTGGGGCGCGAAGGCGCCGACAAGCCGATCGTATTCGATATCGTGCGTGATGAGATTTCCCGCAACAGTGTGGAAGATGCCTTCTGGGTTCGCCCCGGAATCATGTACATGAAGATCACCCAGTTCAACGAGAACACCAGCCAGGAGATGGAAGACAATTTCAAGCGGCTGGGAGAGGCTAACGTAAAAGGCCTGGTTCTGGACTTGCGGGAGAATCCCGGCGGGCTTTTGAACGAAGGTGTCGCAGTGGCAGGGCATTACCTGCGCAAGGGCGAAGTGGTGGTTTCCCATCGCGGGCGCTCATCCCCCGAAAAGCCCTATCTTGCGCGCGGTAGCGCTGCCGGCCAGAATTACCCCATCGTTGTTTTAGTGAATCGCTACTCGGCTTCGGCCGCCGAGATTGTCGCGGGAGCCCTGCAAGACCACGACCGGGGTTGGATCCTGGGCGAAACAACTTTCGGTAAAGGTTTGGTTCAGACCGTTTATCCGCTGGAGGACAACACCGGCCTCGCGCTCACCACCGCGCACTACTATACGCCGAGCGGCCGTCTGATCCAGCGCGATTACTCCAACATTTCGTTCCTCGATTACTACTACGGCAAGCGCACCGAGACCAAGAACATGCAGGATGTGAAGAGCACTGATAGCGGCAGAACGGTCTACGGCGGGGGCGGAATTACGCCGGATCAAAAGTATGAGCCTGCGAAATACAACAAGTTTCAGACTGACCTGCTCACCAAGTACGAGTTCTTCAATTTCACCGCGAAGTGGTTTGGTTCCCATCCGCAGGCCCATCTGACGAAAGGCTGGGAGCCAGATGCCGGCGTCGTCAACGAATTTCACGAATATCTGGTGAAGCAGGCTTTGCCGTTTACCGAGGCCGACTGGACCGACAACCACGTTTGGATCCAGCAGCAGCTCAAACGCGAAATGTACGCCACCGCGTTCAGCTACGAGGATTCGCAGAAGGTTGCCATTGAAACCGACCCGATGGTTTTGAAAGCGATTGATGCCATGCCCGATGCTAGAGCGCTGCTCGACAAGTCAAAGAAGCTGATCGTCGAGCGCATCCAGAGAGATCCGTTACACTAGAAATCTGAGCCAACCACAAATCACCGTCCTCGACGCGGGCGGGCAATATTGTCACCTGATCGCTCGGAAGATCCGCGATCTGGGCGTGTATGCCGACGTCAAACCCAGTGAAACGCCTGCCTCCGAATTGACCGGCCGGAAAGGCATCATCATCTCGGGCGGCCCGGACAGCGTCTACGAGCCTGGCAGCCCGCAAATCGACCCACGGATTCTTGTGAGCCCGAGCGCGGTGCTCGGTATCTGCTACGGCCAGCAGCTGATGACGTACGTTCTGGGCGGCGTCGTCCAAAAGGGTGAAAAAGGCGAGTACGGATTCGCGCGATTTCACACCCGTCCCCACGCGCTGTTTGCGAATCTCAACGGAGAGCTGCAGGTTTGGATGAACCATCGCGACCAGGTACGGTCGGTACCGGAGGGCTTTGAAGTCCTGGGCGGCACTTCCACTTGCGCCGTGGCGGCGATGGCGCATCGCACGCGTCCGCTGATGGCTGTGCAATTTCATCCCGAAGTGGCGCACACCGAGCAAGGAAACCAGATCCTGGCGAACTTCGTCTTTGGCGTCTGCGGTGCTGTGAAGGACTGGGATCCCAAGGATCGTATCGGACCCATCGAAAAGGAGATTCGCGTCGTTGCAGCGGATCGCAATATTTTTTTCTTCGTCAGCGGCGGCGTGGATTCCACGGTTGCTTACACGCTGTGCCTGCGAGCGTTGGGGCCGGATCGCGTCTTCGGCATCTATGTCGACACCGGCTTGATGCGCGAAGGCGAGACCGCCTACGTCCGGCGCTTGTTCCAGCAGCTCGGGGCCGCTGATTTCCGCGTCGAAGAAGCGGAAGCGGAATTTCTGCAGGCTCTGGCAGGCGTGGTGGATCCGGAAATCAAACGCCACATCATCGGCGAGCAGTTCGTTGTGGTGCAAGAGCGCATCCTGAGCAGCGGACAATTTCTCGACGGGCATTGGATTCTGGGGCAAGGGACTATCTACCCCGACACCATCGAATCCGGTGGCACTGCGAAAGCCGACGTCATCAAGACCCATCACAATCGCGTCGCCGGTATTCAGAAGTTGATCCAATCTGGCCGCATCATCGAACCGCTGGCGTCGTTTTATAAAGATGAAGTTCGCGAAATTGGCGAAGAGCTGGGCATTCCCGCCGAGTTTCTACACCGACATCCTTTTCCCGGGCCCGGCTTGGCGATTCGCTGCCTTTGTTCGGATACTTCTGCTCCAGTTACGCGCAGCGATCCCGGCTGGCTGCTTCCGATTCGATCGGTCGGGGTCAAAGGCGACTCCCGCAGCTATCATTCCGTGCTTGCGATGGAGGGCTTGCCCGAAGACGAAACGGCCACCGACCTGGTGAATCGCATGCTGGATATCAACCGCGTGGTCGGGTTAGTCGAGGCGCGTACTCCAATCGCCGAAATGACATCGAGTGGAGGCACGCTCACGCACGAGCGGCTCAATCGGCTGCGCCAAGCTGATGCCATCGTGCGGCAGCTATCGGAAGAAAGCGGATTCGAACGCGAAGTCTGGCAATTTCCGGTCGTGTTGATTCCGATCGGTGCGGGCGCGAGGCCTGATTCAGTGGTCTTGCGGCCCATCCATTCCGTCGACGGGATGACGGCGCAAGTGGTCCGGATGCCGCATGAGCTCCTGCAAGGCATGACCCGCCAACTGCTGGCGGTGAACGGGATCTGCGGTGTCTTTTATGATTTGACCCACAAGCCGCCCGGTACCATCGAGTGGGAATGAGCCGGTCCTAGTGTCCTGAGTTATAAGTTCGCTTCACAAAACCGTTGGACTTTGCCGAGAATCAAATCGGCATTGGCGGTCCAGACGAAAGGCTTGCAATCCTGATTGTGCTGAGCGAGGTATTCTGTGATGGCCTGCTCCAAAGAGCGCACACTCGAGAAGGTGCCGCGGCGAATCCGGCGCGCGGTGATCTGGGCAAAAAACCGCTCGACTTGATTCAGCCAACTGGCGGAGGTCGGAGTGAAATGCAGATGATAGTCGGGATGTTGTAGAAACCAGCGCCGCACCTTGGGAGTTTTGTGCGTGCCGTAGTTGTCCATCACCAAATGAACCGGTTGGCCGGCGGGGACTTGGACCGCGATCTTTTCCAGGAACCGCAGAAACTCCTGGTGCCGATGCCGGCGATGGCACGAGCCGATCACCTTTCCGGTGGCAATGTCCAGAGCCGCGAACAGCGAGGTCGTGCCGTGCCGAATGTAATCGTGGGTTTGACGTTCCGGCACTCCTGGGCGCAACGGCAGCACCGGCTGAGTGCGATCCAGCGCCTGCACCTGGCTCTTTTCATCGACACACAGCACGATGGCGCGATGCGGAGGATTCAGGTACAGCCCCACGATGTCCCGCACTTTCTCTACAAAAAACGGGTCGGCCGAGAGTTTGAAAGAATCGGTCCGGTGCGGCTGCAATGCGAACGCCCGCCAGATACGGGACACGGCCGTCTGAGACAAACCGCTTTCCTTGGCCATCGTTCGGGTACTCCAATGCGTGCCTTGTGCAGGTCGCTTTTCCAGCGTACGGGTGATCACGTCTTCGACCTGCTGATCGCCGATCTGGCGCGGAGCACCGGGACGAGGTTCGTCGGCCAGACCCTCCAAACGGGAGACGCGGAATCGCTCCCGCCACTTCCCGACGGTATGCACGTCCAACCGAAGCTCTCGGGCAACCTCTTGATTGAGCATCCCCGTGCCGCATCTCAAAATGATCCGCGCTCGCAATGCCAACCGCTGCGCCGTCTTGGGGCGTCGCGCCCAGGACTCCAACTTCTGCTGCTCTTCCGCCGTTATCGACAAGGGCTCACAAACGCGTCCACTGGGCATGCTTTTTTGATTCCCAAGCATACCATCGGGTTCCTTATTTAATGAAGCGAACTTATAACTCAGGACACTAGTGGTCTGTCGCAGAGAAATCGTTACCAGGATGCAATTGTGGCGTACGCACTCCTGCGTGCCGCGTTCACACTCGTGTGAACGCGCCGGGTATTTCTCCCGATGTAACAAACTCGCCGCGACACGCCACTAGATCCGGTGAAAACTCTTTAGAATATCCCGCGTTGAATAGCGCAGCGCGATGGGACGGCCATGCGGACAGCTCATCGGACAGTCGGTGGCGGCTAGTTCATTCAACAGCCACTCCATCTTAGTGTGATCCAGCCGCATGTTGATCTTGATTGCCGCGCGGCAAGCGATGCTCGCGGCCATCCCCCGGCGCAGATCGTCCAATGAAACTTTGCTCGGCTCGCCCTCGGCCATTTCGAGAATCTCAAACACCAGCTTTTCGATTTCGGCCGGTCCCACCCCCCCCGGCGCGCCCTTCACCGCGATGGTGCGATTGCCAAAAGGCTCTGAATCGAAACCGGAGCGCTCGAGTTCCGCGGCGATGCGCGCATATTCAATTTGCTGGCCCGCCGTCAGATCGAGCAATATCGGCATGAGAAGCTGCTGGCGTTCCACGCGGCCCTGCGCCTGTTGGCGCAGCACTTTCTCGAAGAGAATGCGCTCGTGGGCCACGTGCTGGTCGATGATCCACAGGCCGTCGCGTCCCGCAGCGATGATAAAGCTGTCGTGAATTTGCCCCAGCGGGCGAAGATCCGTAAGGGCGGCCAAGCTCTGCGGCGTTTCTGATATTTCATGCTGCGCGAGCGGCCCGTGTGTGTCCGGCACGGGAGCCGACCGCATGGGCTCGAAATCAAATCTCCGTTCCGGCGCGGCCGTTGTGTGGAGCGTGAACACCGGCAGGTCTTCCATACGCTCCGGCCCGGTCTCGGCACCAGGCATTGGCTCGAAACGCTGATTCTCGATGCGCTGCGTAAAATCGGAGAAGGGCAAATCGGCGGCAGGTTGCGGCTGTTGCAAAAGCGGAATGCTCGACGCCGGACGCGAGGCGATCAACCGGTCCCGAATCGAGTCGCGCACAAAATCGTGCACGAAGTTCCCATGCCGGAACCGTACTTCGGTCTTGGATGGATGGACGTTGACATCCACTTCCTCACAATCGCAATCCACAAACAGCAGCGCGAACGGATAGCAGGCGGCCGGCATCAGGTTGTGATACGCCGACGAGAGCGCATGCAGCAGCAGACGGTCCCGAATCAAACGGCCGTTAACGAACAGGAAGATCGAATTCCGGTTCGTCTTCTGCACCTGCGGCCCGGACACGAAGCCGCGTAGCGCAAAGACGCGCGTGGAGCGGTCGTCGGCCTCGACAACTTCCAATTCGCGCTCGACGAAATCCAGGTCAATCAGGTCTTCGAGCGTCTGGTTGCCAAACACTTGATAGACACGTTCTTGCAGCGTCTCCACGGGCGTAACGTCCAGCAATTGCGAAGTGCCGTGATTCAATTGGAACGATTTTTTCGGATGCGCCAAGCTATAGTGCGTTGCAAGCGAGGCGATGTGCGCCAACTCGGTTTGATCCGATCGCAAAAACTTCTTGCGGGCCGGGACGTTATAAAACAAGTCTCGAACCGAGATGGTCGTCCCCGCCGGCCGCGAGAACTCATCGCAGCGCAGGATCTTCCCCCCCGCAATTTCGACTGCAGCGCCGGTGGATTCTTCGGGTGCGCGCGTCTCGAGCAGCAGCCGCGATACTGAGGCGATAGAAGGCAGCGCTTCGCCTCGAAACCCAAGTGTAGCGATGGAAAGTAAATCCTTGACGTCGCTCAGCTTGCTGGTAGCATGGCGCTCGAAGGCCAGCAGGGCATCGTCGCGCAGCATGCCGCTACCATTATCGGCGACGCGGATTAAGCGCCGGCCGCCGCTGTCGACATCGATGCGGAGATCGGTTGCGCCGGCGTCGAGCGAATTCTCGATCAGCTCTTTCACCACCGACGCGGGCCGCTCCACCACCTCTCCAGCCGCGATTTTATTGGCGACGTTGTCGGAGAGGACTCGGATTTTTCCCATGCGAAACGCTGGTGGTACACGCGACCTTTAGTCGCGTCTCCGCACAAACGCGGCTGAAGCCGCATATACCTTCGGCACGAGCATGCTAGGTGCTCATGGACGACAAGAACTCGCCGTTGCTCTTGCTCTTCCCGAGCCGGTCGAGCAACAATTCCATGCTCTCCACCGGCGATAGCGGATTCAATACGCGGCGCAAAACGAAAATCCGGTTGAGCTCCTCGCGGGGCACCAGCAGTTCCTCTTTGCGCGTGCCGCTCTTGGTGATATCGATGGCGGGGAAAACGCGTTTGTCCATCAGTTTGCGATCCAGATGGATTTCCATGTTGCCGGTGCCTTTGAATTCTTCAAAGATCACGTCGTCCATGCGGCTACCGGTGTCGATCAAAGCCGACGCCACAATGGTCAGCGAGCCGCCCTCTTCAATGTTGCGCGCGGCGCCGAAGAAGCGCTTGGGCCGCTGCAGCGCGTTCGAATCCACGCCGCCCGAAAGCACCTTACCCGAGGGCGGAACAACGGTGTTGTAGGCCCGCGCCAGGCGCGTAATCGAATCCAGCAGGATGACGACGTCGCGCTTGTGCTCCACCAACCGCTTGGCCTTCTCGATTACCATCTCCGCCACTTGCACGTGGCGCGACGCGGGCTCATCGAACGTCGAACTGATTACTTCGCCTTTCACCGAACGCTGCATGTCGGTGACTTCCTCGGGACGCTCGTCGATCAGGAGAACGATGAGGGAAACTTCCGGGTGATTGGCCGTGATCGAGTTGGCGATGGACTGCAACAGCATCGTCTTGCCGGTACGGGGCGCCGCGACAATCAGCCCGCGCTGCCCTTTGCCGATCGGCGTGAGCAGATCCATCACGCGGCCCGAGTAACTATCGCGCGTCGTCTCCAGCTTCAGCCGTTCGTCGGGATACAGCGGCGTCAGGTTGTCAAAGAAGATCTTGTTACGCGCTTCCTCCGGCGGCTCGAAGTTGATCGCGTCCACCTTAATGAGCGCAAAATATCGCTCGCCTTCCTTGGGCGGACGGATCTGGCCCGAGATGGTATCGCCGGTGCGTAGATCGAAGCGGCGGATCTGTGACGGGGACACATATACGTCGTCTGGCCCAGGCAAATAGTTGTACTCTGGCGCCCGCAGAAAGCCGAACCCGTCGGGCAGGCATTCCAGCACGCCCTCCGAGAAGATCAATCCGCTTTTCTCGGCTTGTGTCTGCAGGATCTTGAAGATCAGCTCCTGTTTGCGCAGCCCGGCGGTACCAGTGACGTTCAGATCTTTCGCGATCTGGTTGAGTTTCTGGATGCTCATGTCTTTGAGCTCCACCAGATCGAGCGTGCCGTTCTTTTGACCGGCCTGAGGCGCACCTCCGCCATGGCGTTTGCGCCCGGTGGGTGGACCGGCTTGCGTCTCCTTGCCGTTCGCATCCAGCGCCTTGGGGTCGGTTTTGTCGGCCGAAGTTGGTGGCTCGGCAGATTTGGGGTCTGCTGCTTTGCCGTCGCCTTTTGCGCCGGTCTTGCCATCCGTTTTGATGTCGGATTCTTCGGGGGTGGGAGCGGCTATTGCCGCTGGGTCTTGATTGTCTTGATCGCTTGCCAAATTTCCCTCGCTCCTCGGCAACTTACGGCCGAGAACGGCAGAGGCTCGGTTTCCGGAGACTGGCTCCGGATGGCCGCTATGCCTTGCCGCAGATCGCTTTGATTCAACTTATCCGTCTTGGTGGCGATCACCTGGTATCGCCGGTTATGGAACTCCAGCCACTGTTTGAGTTCCAGGTCCTTATCCATCCAGCCTCGACGCGCGTCGAGGATCAAGAAGCAGAGCTGCAACGAATTTCGCTGTAACAGGTATTGTTCGATGAGCTGTTTCCACTCGAATACGATGTCCTTGGGGACACGGGCGTATCCATATCCCGGCAGATCGACGAAGTGGAATTGGCCGTCGATCTTATAAAAATTCACAAGCTGCGTACAACCGGGCTTGGCGCTGGTAAACGCCAGCTTCTTTTGGCCCGTGAGGCAATTCAACAAACTCGACTTGCCGACGTTGCTCCGCCCCAAAAAAGCAATCTCCGGGAGCGTCTCAGCCGGAAACTGTTCCGGCCGCGCCGCGCTGGTTACAAATTGGGAGTCCATTTGGCCAGCGGCGCCGCCATTCCTTCACGCCCCGCGCCTTATATAGAAATCCGTTCTTCCGCCGTTCCGCCTCGCACCAACTCCACCGGAGGCGTCGTAGCAGCCAGCGGCAACGCGACTATCTCCCGTTCCAGCGCAATCTTCAGCACCTCGTCCATGGAGGTTACGAACTGGAGTTTCATTTCCTTGCGGATCGTCTCTGGAATATCGGGAAGATCTTTTTCGTTGTCCTTGGGAAGCACCAATTCGTAGATCCCTTGCCGGTGCGCCGCCAAAACTTTTTCTTTCAAGCCGCCAATCGGCAGCACCCGGCCACGCACCGTTATCTCGCCCGTCATAGCGAGATCGCAACGAACGGGAATATTGGTGAGCGCGCTACAGATGCTGGTGGCGATGGTGATGCCGGCCGAAGGACCGTCCTTGGGAATCGCGCCTTCCGGCACGTGCACATGAATATCGACGTTGCGGTAAAAGTCGCGCGGCAGACCCAGCAGGTGCGCTCGCGACCGCACATAGCTCATCGCAGCGTGGGCCGATTCCTGCATCACGTCGCCCAGCTTGCCGGTGGTTTGCAGCTTGCCTTTGCCTTCCATCACGGCTGCTTCGGTGGTGAGAATCGAGCCGCCCACTTCGGTCCACGCCAGGCCCACGGTGGCGCCTACTTCGTTCTTCTTGTCGGCTTGCAGGTCGCGGAATTTGTGCGGGCCCAGGAATTCCTCTACTGTTCCGCCACTGAGGAGCGCTTTATCGGTCTTCTTGGCATCGGTGCGTTTTCCGCCGTTATGCGAATTGACAACTTTCCGCGCCACCTTACGGCTGACATTGCCGATCTCACGCTCCAGATTGCGCACGCCGGCCTCACGTGTATAGTATTGGATTAAGCTCTGCAGGCCGTCGTCGCTGAACTCCAGGTCGCCGGATTTCAGTCCCGTTTGCTTCATTTGCTTCGGAACCAGAAACTTCTTCGCGATCTCCAGTTTTTCGAGTTCCGTATAACCGGACAGCCGGATCACTTCCATGCGGTCTTGCAGCGCCGGAGGAACGGTGTGCAGCACGTTGGCCGTCGCGATGAAAAACACCTGGCTCAAATCGTATTCGACGTCCAGATAGTGATCCATGAACATGTAATTCTGTTCCGGATCCAGCACCTCCAGCAGCGCGGCCGAAGGATCGCCTCGGAAGTCCATCGACATCTTGTCGATTTCATCCAGCATGAACACCGGATTCTTGGTCCCGGCCTTCTTCATCATCTGCAGCACTTGGCCAGGCAGCGCTCCGATGTAAGTCCTGCGGTGGCCCCGAATCTCGGCTTCGTCACGTACGCCGCCGAGTGAAAGCCGGATGAACTTGCGTCCGGTAGCCTTCGCTATCGACATCCCGAGCGATGTTTTGCCCACTCCGGGAGGTCCCACAAAGCACAGGATGGATCCTTTGGGGCTCTGCACCAGGCGGCGCACCGCGAGAAATTCGAGGATGCGTTCCTTGATCTTTTCCAGGCCGTAGTGGTCCGATTCCAGCACTTCCTGCGCATGTTGAAGATCGCGGATCTCCTTGGACTTCTTCTTCCACGGCACCGCCAGCAGCCAATCCAGATAATTGCGCGACACGGTGGATTCAGCCGACATCGGCGGCATGTTTTCCAGACGCCGCAGCTCCGCGATCGCCTTCTCGTGCGCGTCTTTGGTCATCCCCGCGGTATCGATCTTGCGCTTCAGTTCGTCGAACTCGCTCTTTTCCCCGCGGCCCAGTTCCTTCTGGATGGCTTTGATCTTTTCGTTGAGGTAGTATTCTTTTTGCGCCTTTTCCATCTGGCGCTTCACGCGGCCCTGGATGGTGCGGTCGACATTGAGCTTCTCGATCTCGATGTCCAGCATTTCGGCCACGCGCGTCAGCCGGTCCACCGGATCGAAGATCTCCAGCAGTTCCTGCTTTTCTTCGATCGTCAGCTGCAGATTCGCGCCCACCGTGTCGGCCAGTTTCCCCGGCTCGTCCACGCGAATGGCGGCAATCATGGTCTCGTAGTTCAGGTTCTGGCTTAGCTTGACGTATTGTTCAAACAGCCCGGTGACCCGCGCTACCAACGCTTCCAGCTGCGGTCCCGCGTCCACCTTGAAGTTGAATGTCTTCACTACCGACCGGAAATAGCCCTCGTCCTCGCTCACCGAGATGATCTTGCCCCGCTCCACGCCCTCCACCAGCACCTTGATGTTGCCGTCGGGCAGCTTCAGGCTTTGGACGATATTCGCAACCGTGCCCACGCTGTAGATTTCATCGGGACGAGGTTCGTCGACCGAGGCGTCGTGCTGGGTGGCCAGGAAAATCTTTTTGTCCGACGACAAAGCTTCTTCTAAAGCCCGAACGCTGGAGTCGCGCCCCACCACGAAGGGGGTCATCATGTATGGAAAAATGACGACGTCCCGAATGGGCATCATGGGCAGGCGTCGTGTGTCGGATTTCTCTTTAGAGGTAAGCATGAGGGTGAGTTATAAGAGGGGCTTGGTTCCTTCGCTCCTGGCTCGAATCAACCCCGATCGAACCAAAAAACCAAAATTTCAGCGGCGAACGGAGACTAGCCGGCCTTTTCCAACAAGGCCATGTTGATCTTCTGTGTCATGACCATTTCTTTGGTCACCAGGAACTCGCGGACCTTTTTGTAAGACGGAAGATAATACATGAGGTCCAACATCAGATCCTCAAGGATCATTCTCAGGCCGCGCGCGCCAACCTTTCGCTCCATTGCCAGTGCAGCGATGGCTTCCAGGGCGTCGTCGCTAAACTTCAGTCTAACATTTTCGAACTCAAAAAGCTTCTGATACTGGCGCACGATGGCGTTCTTGGGCTTGGTCAGGATCTGGACAAGAGCTTCCTTGCTCAGATCTTCCAGAACCGCCACCACCGGCATACGGCCAATGAATTCAGGTATAAAGCCAAATTTGATCAGGTCCACGGGCTGGACGTTATCGAGCAGATCCACGTCGCGGCGATTGGAAGCGGTACGAGCCGGCAACCCTTCCGCGCGATGCTCTTCCTGCTGCACGAAACCCATGCTCTTGGTGCCCACGCGCTTGGAGATCACTTTTTCCAGACCAACGAAAGCGCCGCCGCAGATGAAGAGTATGTTGGTGGTGTCCACCGGCGTGAATTCCTGATGCGGATGCTTGCGGCCGCCTTGAGGAGGAACGTTGGCAACGGTGCCTTCCAGGATTTTGAGCAGCGCTTGCTGCACGCCCTCGCCAGAGACGTCACGCGTAATGGATGGGTTCTCGTCCTTGCGCCCGATCTTATCGATTTCGTCGATGTAAATGATGCCTTGCTGGCAGCGCTGCACATCCCAATCGGAATTCTGCAGCAGCCGCAGGATGATGTTCTCGACGTCTTCACCCACGTAGCCGGCTTCGGTCAGCGTGGTTGCATCCACGATGGCGAACGGGACATCCAGAATGCGAGCCAGGGTCTGAGCCAGCAGTGTCTTTCCGGTGCCGGTTGGGCCGATCAGCAGAATGTTGGATTTCGACAGCTCCACTTCGGCGCCGCGCTGCTTATTCATTTGGATGCGCTTGTAGTGGTTGTAGACCGCTACCGCCAGCTTCTTCTTCGTCCCATCCTGACCGATTACATACTGATCCAGGTATTCTTTTAACTCCAGAGGTTTGGGGAGCTTGTGCGGCGCCCCATAAGGTTGATCGTGTCGATCATCCTCTAGAATCGAATTGCATACGGCGATGCATTCGTCGCAGATGTAAGCGCGGGGGTAATCGTTGGGGGAGGAGATTAGCTTGCCAACTACGTCCTGACTTTTATGACAAAAAGAACAACGCAGCGCATCATCAGAACCAGCACGTTTCACAGGGAATCTCCCGTCGACTAAGACTATACACTACCAGTGGTCTGACCTACTCTGAAACACCATTATAACAGAACGAACCCAAATTCGCCCCTGTCAAAACACGGCAAAAGCAAAAGCCCGGCCCAGCCGTAACCACCGGCCTAATCTGTCACTTAGAATTAACCTAGTACCCGATCAATCCCGCCTGCGGAGTGCTGGGAAGACAATCGCCACTTGATTGTCGCACATCTGCACCAAACAGAGCCGGTCTGCAGGAAACCGGCCCTATTTGTATCTTACAGGACCCTTAGTACCGGTAGTGATCCGGCCTCTACGGCCCCCCCAGGCGTCCGCGCATGAGCCGGGCGCTAAGTTCCGCGTTTTCCCGATGGACGCTGGGCTTGTTCCGCCTTGCGGATTGCATCGACATCGGCTAAATCCTGTGGGCGCCCGGCGGCTAGCTTGGCTGTGATCAGATCCTCGCGGGAAATAAAAGTCGCTTTCAGCCTGGTCGCAGGGTCAATAACGTCCTCAACTCGATGCTCCCACGCTGAGTCAAAATCGACGCCGGGAATCTCTGAAAGAATGTCCACGGCCAAAGGCTCGTGCCCCATGTGGAAAAACGGACCCAGCTCGGCGAAATCGGCAAAGGTCAGCCCCTCAAGCGGTGCGCCGAATTTCATCAGCGCCGCGTATACGGCTTTGGCGTTCTCAGCTTCGGGCTTAACCCAAATGTCCAGGTCCTTCGTAGCGCGGGGCTGTGCATACGCGGATACGGCATGCGCTCCCACAATAAGATATTTAACGCTGTGGGCGTTCAAAACGGACAAGAGTTCTTTGAAGTCTGGGTACATCCCGTACCGCGCCCTTCATTGCATACTGTTCTTGAGTAATTTCAGAAACCGCTGCCATCCGCTCATGCAAGGGTCGGCTTTGCCAGTACCGATATTCGTCGGCCTTGATCTCGTCGAGGTCGGCGACACTGGCATATTTGCGGATCGTCTTGTCCATGCGTTTTGGTTGTAACATGCAGGGCTGACGTTTGCAATAGACATTGTGCTGGTGCGAGTGATTTGGGACACCGGCCGATCAGTCGCAAAACCCGATGCTTTCCACGTCTCAGCATAGGCTCTTCGGGGAGGAGTATTATCTGACCAGATGGAACCGCCTGGCATGGCTGGCCTTTCGAGTCTGCTGCTATTAGCCGCACTTGTGGGCATGGCGCAAGAGAGCGGTTCCGTATTCGGCACCATTGTAGATCCGGGAGGCGGCGCACTCCCGAAAGCGTCCATTCATCTTTCTGCATTGGGCCCGGAGCCTGCATCGGGCCCGGAACGGCAGTACGACGGCCACACTGACGTTAACGGCCGTTTCCGTGTCGATGGCATGTGGCCAGGAAAATATAGGATCGCGGTCAATCTGCCGGGATTCCGATCGAGCATTCAAGAGGTTCGGATTAGTTCTGGCAAGGCCGTTGACATTGGCGTTCAACGGCTGGCGTTTGGCCCATGCAACACACCGGGTGGGCCAATCTGTGATGACTTTGGGATTCCACAGCTTCAGAGGACAGGTGGCGGAGGCCATGCCGCCAGTACGAGCGACTGCCCCAGTCCCACAGCTTTCGGATTTTTCAAGCATCAAATTGCGTACCAAAGGATCGAGGAGTATGATCCGCTACAGGGTCTTTCGGTGATACACGTAAACATTTGGATGCGCGGCTCGTTAACCGGCTTTTATATCCGTGAACAAATGAAAGGGGCCCTTCCTACGATTCGCGACACCTACCTATTTGATGAGGCAGATGGGCTGCGAGGCGGCGGCACCTGTCCCGTCGAAAAAGACTGGCGCGCATGCATTGCCGGATTTGCGGACCCTAACCGCTCCGACGACAGAGTGACTACCTGTGCAACGACGATGGACCTGCGCCGCATCGCTGCTTGGGAGCCGTCTCCGAATAACCAGCAAAAGCGGCGGATCGCCCGTGAGCTTCGCCATGAAATTGAAGATGAGTGGGGACGGGCTGAGAAAATCGTCGTTCGGGACTTCAACCTAAAGGACAACCAACTAACGATATACGTCAAGACGCGGGACGGCGCGGAATATCATGGCTGCGGATTTCGTTCAATGAGAACACCCCATTGCGACGGGTGGCACCTGTTCGGACAGGCGCCAATCTCCAGTATTAGAAAATGGATTTTTGCACGGTCTTACGAGCTAAAGTGATCCGAGTGCTCGGTCGTCGGAAAGCACGGCACCTAAGTTTCGCACCGATACGCAAAAGCCGGCCTCGCGAGGAGACCGGCCTTCGATTTTCAACTACCAGCGAACTTAGTACCGGTAATGATCCGGCTTGTACGGACCTTCCAACGGCACACCCAAATAATCCGCCTGCGGCTTGGTCAGTGTAGTCAGCTTCACGCCAATCTTGTCCAGGTGCAGCCGCGCCACTTCCTCGTCCAGCTTCTTCGGCAGAGTATAAACACCAACCTTGTAAGTGTCCTTGTTCCGCCACAGATCCAGCTGCGCCAGCGTCTGGTTCGAAAAGCTGTTGCTCATCACGAAGCTCGGATGGCCGGTCGCGCACCCCAGGTTCACCAGGCGTCCTTCAGCCAGCATGAAGATGGCGTGCCCGTCCGGGAAGTTATACATATCCACCTGCGGCTTGATGTTGGTCCGCTTCACGCCCGGCGCGGCGTTCAACGCGTCCACCTGGATCTCGTTGTCGAAGTGACCAATATTACAGACAATCGCCTGGTCCTTCATGTGCTTCATGTGTTCCAGCGTAATGATGTCAAGGTTGCCGGTGCAGGTGACATAGATGTCGCCGCGCCCCAGCGTCTCTTCCACCGTGGTCACTTCGAAACCCTCCATCGCAGCCTGCAGCGCATTGATGGGATCGATTTCGGTGACGATCACGCGTGCGCCCATCCCGCGCAGCGAGTGCGCTGAGCCCTTGCCGACATCGCCGTAGCCGCAGATGACACATACTTTGCCGGCCACCATTACGTCGGTCGCCCGCTTGATCCCGTCGGCCAGCGACTCGCGGCAGCCATACAGATTGTCGAACTTCGACTTGGTCACTGAGTCGTTCACATTGATGGCGGGGACCAGCAGCTTGCCCTGCTCCTGCATTTTGTAGAGCCGATGCACGCCGGTAGTTGTCTCTTCCGAGACTCCGCGCCAATCTTTCACGATGTCGCGCCAATGGCGGGGATTTTCCGCATTCACCTTCTTCAGCAGGTTCTTGATCACCATTTCTTCGTGGCTCGAAGAAGGCGAGTGAACCCATTGGTCGCCATTCTCCAGTTCGTAGCCCTTGTGAAGCAGCAGCGTGACGTCGCCGCCGTCGTCCACCACCAGCTCGGGACCCTTGCCGCCCGGGTGACTGATGGCTTTGTAGGTGCACTCCCAATATTCTTCCAGCGATTCGCCTTTCCAGGCGAACACCGGAATCCCGGCGGCGGCGATGGCGGCCGCGGCATGATCCTGCGTCGAGAAAATGTTGCAGCTGGCCCAGCGCACGCTGGCGCCCAGGTCGACCAGGGTCTCGATGAGCACCGCGGTCTGTATAGTCATGTGCAGCGAACCGGTAACGCGCACGCCCTTCAGCGGTTTGCCGGGTGCGTACTTTTTCCGGATCGACATCAAGCCGGGCATCTCAAACTCGGCGATGGAAATTTCCTTGCGGCCCCATTCGGCCAGACTCATATCGGCCACTTTGTACTCGGTGGCGACGTTGTTGATGGTTGCTGTGCTCATTCGATCTCCGTGCTGAAAGTTATATCTACCAATCTAGATATGTTGATATAATAGTACACGTAGTCCCATGGCGTCAATCCTCAAAAACCTGAGGCTGCTGGCCGATCCCAGCCGTCTCCGTATCTTGTTGCTGGTAGAGCGCGAAGAGCTCTCCGTGGCCGAATTGCAGGAGATCCTGGGCATGGGCCAAAGCCGCATTTCCACCCATCTCGCCCAGCTCAAACAGGCCGGATTGGTGGAGGATCGCCGCAACGGAAAGAGCATTCTCTATCGCCTGAAGCCCGGCGCGCAGGCCAACGGGTTTTCGGAAATGCTGGGTGTTCTCCGGCAAGCAGCGGCCGAAATTCCGGAAGCCGAGCAGGATTCCGAGGCCCTGCGACTCGCCTTGCGCCGCAGGCAAGACAAGATGCGTTCGTATTTCGACGAGCTGGCGGGCAAGTTCGGGCGGAATTACGTTCCAGGCCGGTCCTGGCAAGGCCTCGCGGAAACGCTGCTTACGTTGATGCCGCCCATGGTAATCGCTGACCTGGGCGCGGGCGAAGGCACGTTCTCGCAACTTCTCGCACGGCGCTCGAAGAAAGTAATCGCGGTCGACAACTCGGAGAAGATGGTGGAGTACGGCCGTGAACTCGCGCTCAAGCATGGCGTCAAAAATCTCGAATATCGCAAAGGCGATCTGGAAGAAGTACCGATTCGCGATGCCACGGTGGATCTGGCCTTTTTTAGCCAGGCTCTGCACCACGCCCAGCATCCCGATCGCGCCGTTCGAGAGGCGTGGCGCATCTTGAAACCAGGCGGCCGAATAGTGGTTCTGGATTTACTTCGTCACAGCTACGAAGAAGCGCGCGAACTGTACGCCGACCTGTGGCTCGGCTTCACCGAAGTGGAGGTCACGCGATTCCTGCGCCAGGCCGGTTTCAAAAACATCGAGACGTCGGTGGTGCACAGCGAGGAATCCGCGCCGCACTTCGAGACGCTCTTAGCGGTCGGCGACAAGTAGCTTGTGGCGTACGCACTCGTGCGTGCAGCATTCACACTCGTGTGAATGCCCTTGGGGTCAACGATTCGCGACAAGGAGTGCGCCCTGGCTTTTGAAGTTGCGCGCGAATACGGCCAGGGCCACCACAAGCACCGCGACGCCGAGCGCACAAACGGCTGTCCAACCCTTGTACTCCCAGCAAATCGCGCCCAACCAGGAGCCGAGCGATCCACCGCTGAAATAGCAAAACATGTACACCGTATTGAGCCGGCTGCGCGCGTTCGCATCCAGCGCATAAAGCCGCGTCTGATTCGCAACATGGCCCGATTGCACCCCCACGTCGAGCAGCACGACACCGGCGATCAGTCCTGCCATGATTTTTCCGAAAGCGCCGAGAAGCAAAAACGACGCCAACGTAGTTAAGAGCGCCAGAAGAATGGTGAAGCGCGGTCCTCTCCGATCGGCGAAGCGCCCAACCAGCGGCGCGCACAATGCACCCGCGGCTCCGACCAACCCGAACAAGCCAGCCACCGACGATCCGTACTGATACGGCGGCGTCTGCAATAAGAAAACCAGCGTGGTCCAGAACGCGCTAAACACGCACAGCAGCGCCGCGCCAAGGAATGCCGATTCACGCAGCGCCGGATGATCGCGCACCAAGTCCACCAGAGACCGCATCAAAACTGGCCACGTAAGCTCGCTTTGAGGCGCAACTTTCGGCAACCGCGCTCGAAGGAGCAACAGCAAGCCCAGCATCGCGAGCGCCCCAATCCAATACACGGCACGCCATCCGAAGAAGGACGCAACCACGCCGCTGAACGTCCGTGCCAGCAGAATTCCGATCAGCAGCCCGCTGAAAACGGTGCCCAGCACCTGTCCGCGGCTGTTTTCGGGGGCGAGCTGCGCGGCAAAAGGAACGATGACGTGCACCGCGGCGCCGCACGCGCCAACGGCGAAACTCGCGATCGAGATCCAGATCAGATTCTGCGCCGTCGCCACGCCGCATAGCGCCACCGCGGCGCCCGAAAGGAGCCCGGTGAGCAGCGCTCGCCTGTCGCGACTATCGCCCAGCGGCACGAAGACCAGCATCCCGACCGCAGTACCCACTTGCGTGAGCATCGCGACCAGGCCGATCATGCCGACGCTGACCGAAAAGGTCCGCGCCATCGCGGCCAGCAGCGGCTGCACGTAGTAAATGTTCGCGACAATGGCGCCGACACTCAGCGCCATCAGATGAACGGGAACTTTTTTCTTGTGAATGGGGCTATTCCGCTGATTTTTCTTCCGCCCGCTCCGGCTCACCCGCTTCTTTGCGCGCGTGCTCGAACAGGAAGTTCAGCGTCTTGTTGCTGCGAATCTGATACGCGATCCGGCTGAGGATCCCGTCCTTTTGCAGCTTTTTGCGCACGGCGGCCACCGGCTCGCGCTGCTGTTTCGCGATGCGCTGCACCTCGGCATCCACTTCGTCATTGGTCGGCACGATCGCTTCGCGTTCGGCAACCTTATCCACCAACAGCGACGCCTTCACATCGTGCAGAGCCTTGGGGCGCTGCGCTTCTTTCACCTTCGTCCAGTCGATCTTGAGCTTGGTAGGATCGATGCCGCGTTCCGCCAATTCCCGAAACTGGTTCTCCAGCTGCGATTCAATCTGCCGCTCGATATAGGCTTCGGGAACCGGAAACTCGTGCGTCTCAATCAACCGGTCGATCAGCTCGTCTTTGGCTTTTTGCTGCGCGGCGAATTCGCGCTCGTGAAAGATGGCTTTGCGCACCGCTTCCCTCAGATCGTTCAGCGACGGATAATCGCCCAGATCCTGCGCAAATTCATCGTTCAGCTCCGGCAGTTCTTTCGTTCGTATGGTTGTCAGCTTCGCGCGGAAGCGCACCGTTTTCCCGGCCAGCCGCTCCTGCCCGAAGTCCTCCGGATACGTAACGTCGAACTCTTTTTCTTCCCCGGGCGACATGCCGCGCAGCGCCTCCGAGAAGCCCGCCATCGTATCGGGATCGCCCACATGCAGCACAATTTCATCCTGATGGATGGCCTGATCGACGCCCGAAAGACTGTCGAGCGTAACCACCGCATGGTCGCCATCCACAACCGCGCGCGGCTCAACATTCACGAACTGCGACTTCTGCTCGCGGATTTCATCCAGGCGCTTGGCGATGTCTTCATCGCTCACCTCGGGCTCGCTGTAATGCACCGTGACGCCGCGATAATCTTTCAGTTCGATCTCCGGCGCCACTTCAAACTCGGCCTTGAAGCGCAGCGGCTCGCCTTCGTGGAAATGGACATCCTTCACGCTGGGACGCCCCACCACTTCCAGATGCTCCTCTTCCACCTTCTGCTTGAAATACTTTGGCAGCAGGTTTTCGAGAACGTCTTCTCGCACCTGCTTGGAGAACTTAGTCCGGATCAGGCTGGCCGGGGCCTTGCCGGGACGGAAGCCCGGGAGTTTGGCCTTCTGCTGGATGTCCGCCACAACGCGATCGGTCTCGCGGGCGATCTCATCCACAGGAACGGTAACTTCGATTTCGTGCTTGCAACCTTCGACTAGCATTTTAAGGAGTGAAAAGAAACGGTGGGCTTTCGGGGGCCCATGCTTTTATTGAAGCACTGAACCCCCGTGGAGGGCAATTGCTACTTCGCGGCAGCGGCCAGCTTGGCGCCTTCTTTGAGAGCTTCCGCTTTGTCGGTAGTTCCCAAGTGAAGGTTTGCTTCGGTGCGGCCGAAGTGGCCGTAGTACGACGTCTTGCGATAAATCGGGCGGCGCAGCTTCAGGGTCTCAATCATTCCCTTCGGCGTCAGTTTGAAGTTCTGGCGAACCAGTTCCACCAGGTGTTCCTGGCTTCTACTTTGCCGGTTCCGAACGTATCCACCATGATGGAAACCGGTTCGGCCACGCCGATGGCGTAGGCGAGCTGCACTTCGCAGCGCGAGGCCAGGCCAGACGCGACAATATTCTTCGCAACGTAGCGAGCCATGTAGCAGGCCGAGCGATCCACCTTCGTCGGATCCTTGCCCGAGAACGCACCGCCGCCGTGCCGGCCCATGCCGCCATAGGTGTCCACGATGATCTTGCGGCCCGTGAGACCCGTATCGCCGTGCGGTCCGCCGATCACAAAACGGCCGGTAGGATTCACGTGATACTTGGTGTGCGAATCCACCAGATTTCCGCCAACTACGGGGTCAATGATGAACTTCTTCACATCGGCGCGGAGTTGCTCGGTGGTCACATCGTCGTCATGCTGCGTGGAAAGAACCACTGCATCGATGCGTACCGGCTTATTGCCGACGTACTCTACGCGAAACCTGGCTCTTGGCATCGGGACGCAGATACGTGAGCTTACCCGTCCGCCGGATCTCGCTCTGCTGCCGGACCAGCTTGTGGGCCAGCATGATGGGCAGGGGCATCAACTCGGGCGTTTCGTCGCGTCGCGAAACCGAACATTAAACCCTGGTCGCCAGCGCCACCGGTATCCACGCCCATCGCGATGTCTGGCGATTGTGTCTGGATCGCATTCAGGATGCCGCACGTCTTGGCATCGAAGCCCATCTTGGCATCTGTAAAACCGATATCCGCGATCACTTCGCGCGCCAGCTTAGGAACGTCCAGAACAGCCTTGGTGGTAATTTCACCAGCCACCACGCAAATGCCGGTAGTAACCAGCGTTTCGCAAGCCACCCGGCTCATGGGATCGACTGCCAACGCTGCGTCCAGCACCGCATCGGAAATCTGGTCTGCCATCTTGTCGGGATGTCCCTCACTTACGGATTCCGACGTAAAAATATGTCGCATCTTCTCTGACACCGAATAAACCTCCTCAAGTCCCTAAAAATATTGGAGAACCAAGAGGAAAGTCTATCGCTTTTGAAGCATCCCGGTCAACGAACCGGGGGTCCAATCCCTGAAGCCCCTTCGTAACTTTGGTTCTAATGAATTATTGTAATGGGGCGTTGCATGCAATGCAACCAGCTCACGAATCCCGATGCACTATAGTCGGGTCAAACGCGGATAGGCAGACCGCAATGTACTCAGCGCCTTCCGGTCCAGGCGTGCTGTAGCGAACCCATTCGCCGCGTGAAGAGACGACGGCTTGCCCGGCTTTCACCTCGAGGACGCCATTCTTCGACTCCACGCGCAGGACGCCCTTCAAAACCACGGTGTATTCGTCGAACTCAGGCGACTGCCCGGGTTCGCTCCATCCCGAGGGACTGTGCATATGAGCGATGCTAACGGCCGAGTCCTTCGTATTTACGCGGCCGATGTACTCATCGATCTGCTTATCGCCGGGGACAGGGATGCGGGTAGCGCTGGGCACAAGTCGGGGCATAAATTATCTCAACTATTGATACTAATGATCGCGATCGGTGATCAATTCAGTCAGCGCGTACATCGCCCTCTGGTTGGGCGAATCGGGAAATTCGCTCAGGATAGCGCGCGCGTGCTCGGTGAAAGATTGCGCACGCTCGCGCACGCGATCGAACCCATGGCGCGCTTCAATCATGCGGAGGATTTTCCGGAAGGGCGCGTTGTCGTAATTGCCGTCCTTGAGCACCGTGGCCACCAGTTGCCGCTCCTCGGGCGTGGCTTCTTCCAGCGCATAGATCAGCGGCAGCGTGACCTTGCCCTCGCGCAGATCGCTACCCACCGGTTTGCCAAGCACCTTCTCGTGCGACGTGAAGTCCAGCATGTCATCCACCAGCTGGAACGCGATCCCCAGATTCCACGCAAACTCGCCCAGCCGCGTTTCGATGGCCTCGCTGGCGCCGCCCATCATGGAGCCCAGCCGCGCGCAAGCCGAAAACAGGCTAGCGGTTTTGCGATCCACCAATTCCATGTAGTCGGCTTCGGAGATGGCGATCTTGCCAATGCGCTCCAGTTGCAGCAGTTCGCCCTCCACCATCATCTGGGTCAGCGCGATCAGCAGATCCAGCACGTGGAAATTGCGCTCGCGCAGAGCCACCTGAAAGGCCTGCATGTACAGCCAGTCGCCGGCCAGCACGCAAGTATGATTTCCCCAGATAGCGTTCGACGACGGACGGCCGCGGCGCGTTTTCGCGATGTCGATGACATCGTCGTGCACCAGCGTCGCCGCGTGGATCATTTCCACCACGGCGGCCATGCGAACGGTGCCGTCCGTCACTCCGCCCACCAGCTGCGAGGCCAGCAGCACTAGAATGGGACGCAGCCGTTTGCCGCCGCCATCCTGGAGATAGCGGGAAATGGTGGTGACCGCATCCACGCTGGCCACCGATTCCAGGCTGATCTCGCGCTCCACCCGCTCGAGATCTTTCTTCACCAGTTCGAAGATCTCCCGCGCGGTTAAAGTTTGCCCCAGCCTGCCGAGTCCCATGGGATTTTTAGTTTAGCAGGTTGCCTCCAAGGGGCGTCCCGCGTTGTGGTAAATCTGTGGCAGTGATTCTGGAGCAACTTCAACTCCTGCTGATGCTGTACGCCCGTCCGGTGCGCGCCGCCAGCCGGATCATCGACCACGGGCGGCTGGGGTTTGCCGTGTGCGCCGCGCTGCTGGTGCTATGGGGATTGCCGAACGGGGCCTTCGCTCGAGGGCTGACGTCGGCCATCGATCCTGCGTCGATGATACGGACCATCGGCGCTACCGCACTGGCATTTATGCCGGCAGTGATCCTCGTGATGACCATCTACCGGTCGCGCGAAAGTTTTCCGGTCATGCTGCGGAAAGACTATCTCACGCTGCTGAATTGTGTCTTGCTATCCATGGCGGCTGCCTTCCTTCCGCTGGCGGTGCTGAGCAGAATTTTTCTATTCAACAATCTATTGGCCCTGGCGATTCTCGTCGCCGCGGAGATCTATTTCCTGGTCCTGGTGACGCTCTGCGCGCGAACCCTGTGGGGCAGCGGACTGGCAGTTGCAGGCCTCGCGGCCGCTGTCGGGATGGCAGCGATGATTGGCGGCATGGTCGCATTCCTGTTGTTGGGTTCGTTCCTATACTTCCTGGCATCGCCGTTCTTGCTGTTTTATGCTTACGTGCTGCTTGGTTCAGATCTTCGTTCCCTGGGCGAGGGCTTGCGCGCGCGCCAGCATCTACGGCAACAGTTAGACATCGCCGCGACCAATCCTAAGGACGCCGACGCGCAGTATCAGCTCGGATTGATCTACCAGGGGCGTCACCAATATGACGAAGCCAAGCGGCGATTCGCGCGCGCAGTCGAGATCGACGCCCGAGAGGCGGATCCGGTGTTTCAACTCGGCCGGATCGCACTGGAAGAAGAGCGCCTGGATGACGCGATTGAACTGCTGACGCGGGCTGCGGCGCTCGATGACAAGTGCTGTTCCCACGAAGTGTGGCGGAATTTGGGTGTAGCTTACTTTCAATCGGGACGATTGGAGGAGGCTCGCCGGGCTCTGAGCAAATTTGTGGAACGCCGGTCCTACGATCCGGAAGGTCTCTATTGGTACGGCAAGGTACTGCTCGCTTTAGGCCAATTGGACGACGCCCGCCAGCAATTTGAGCAATGCCGTGAAGCGGTGGAAACCATGCCGGCCAAGCGGCGCAGGCAACTAGGAAAGTGGAAACGCATGGCGCAGGCTGAGATGTAGCGCGCAGCGCTTGCGTAGTGTCCGCAAATAAGGGTAGACGCGGCTTAAGCCGCGTTCCGCCCTTGACAAGACCACACGGCTTAAAGCCGCGTGTACCATGCCAATCCCGTAAGTGTCTAGTTGTTCATTGGACACTACACTAGCAATCCGAACCTGTCAGCAACAACCTCCGAAAGTTTTCGCTCGTAATGGCGCAAACCTCTTCGTACGATTCGCCGCGCAGCTCGGCCAACTTCCGCGCAGTATGCACCATCAGCGCCGGCTCGTTGCGTTTACCCCGCTTCGGCACCGGCGCGAGATACGGAGCGTCGGTTTCAATTAAGATGCGATCGCGTGGCGCCGATTTCGCCGCCTCTTGCACCGCCAGCGCTTTGGGGAACGTCACGATGCCTCCGAAACTCAGAGTAGAAACCGAGATCCAGCGCGCGGCGCGCTTCCTCCGGACCGCCCGAAAAGCAATGCATGATCCCTCCGATGCCATGCGGCGTCCAATGCTGTTCGATGAGCGCCAGCGTGTCGTCCCAGGCTTCACGCGTGTGGATCACAATGGGCTTTTTGGCCGCAGCCGCGATTCCCATCTGTTCGATGAACACCGCTTTCTGGACTTCGCGCGGCGAAAAATCGTAGTGATAGTCGAGACCGATTTCGCCCACCGCGAGCACCTTGGGGTGCGACAGAAGATCCGTGAAATGTCTGAAATCGTTCGCAGCCCGCTTTGACGGCATCATGCGGATGAATTCCGACCGTCGCGTAGAAGGCCGGATATTTATCGGCCAATCGCAAGCCCGCTTCGAGATCGGGCGGGCCATTCGCCGGTGCCGATCGCGAGCATGTGTTCGACGCCCGCGGCGAGCGCCCGCTCGATCACCGCCTCGCGATCGTCATTGAACTCCGCGCTGTCCAGATGGCAGTGGGAGTCGATGAGACTCACTTCAGATTTCGCTCCCACCGGCACGTCTTCGAGGAAGCCCGCCAGCACCGGTTTGCCGCCTTCGAGCGACGCCGCGACGATCATGCCGTTGGATTCGATGCCGCGCAGTTTTCGCGGCTGCAGATTCGCGACGATCACCACCTTGCGTCCGATCATCTGTTCCGGCGGATACGATTCGGCGATACCCGCCACAATGGTCCGCGGCTCTGCTTCGCCGATGTCCACCTTCATATGCAGAAGCTTGTCGGCGCCCTTCACCCGCTCCGCGCTCACCACCTGGCCGACGCGCAGGTCCACTTTCACGAAATCGTCGATGCTGATTTTGGACGCGCCGTCCGCAACAGCAACAGCCGCGACCGCCGGTTTGGCCGCACCGAAAAGCTCCGCCTGCCGGGCCTTCTCCTGTACTTCGAGATTTTCCATCTTCACGATGGCGCCTCGCATCCAGACGCGGGAAGACGCGCGGCAATCGAGCCGATCTTTTGTCCGGCCTGCAATTTGCCCCAGTGCAGATCGGCGAACGTGATCGACTCGATGGGAGCCTTCATGCCGAGTTGAATCCAAATGTTGCGAGCCGAATTCGGCATTACCGGATAAACCCACGCGCACACGATACGCAGCGCTTCTGCCGCGCTGTACAGCGTTTCGTCCAGCATCTTTTGAGCGAACGCGGAGGTGTCCTTGCCGAGTTTCCAGGGCGCGCGTTCGACGATGAATTTATCGATCACCGAAATAAAACCCCACAGCGTCTCCAGGCCGCGCGAGAAATTGAAATCGCAGAACGCGTCCATGGTGAGTTCCGTGGTCCGGCGCGCGGCTTCGGCAATATCGGGCGCTCCGGGCGAATCGGGTATTATTCCGTTGCGATACTGATGGATCAGAGTCAGCGTACGGCTGGCCAGATTGCCCAGCCCGTTCGCCAGATCCGAGTTGTAGCGCTGGATCAAGGCGTCGTAGCTGAAGCTGCCGTCCTGTCCGAAGGTAATCTCGCGCAGCAGGAAATAGCGCAGCGCGTCGGCGCCCACGACGTCCACAATCGGCCCCGGCCGCACCACGTTCCCGCGCGACTTGCTCATCTTGTTGTCTTCGTGCAGAATCCAGCCGTGCGCGAACACCTGCTTGGGAAGCGGCAGCTCGGCGGCCATCAGGAACGCGGGCCAATAAACGGCATGAAAGCGCAGAATGTCTTTGCCGATCAGGTGCAGATCGGCCGGCCACAAATCTTGATCTTTCACCGCGCTCATATAAGAGATCAGCGCGTCGAACCAGACGTAGAAAATGTGATGGGCCTCCACGGGTGCGGGAATGCCCCATTGCAGACTGGTTCGCGTGATGGAAAGATCGTTCAGGCCGCCCTGGACGAACGCGATCATTTCGTTGCGCCGGTGGTCGGGCTTCACGAACTCCGGATGTTTTTCGTACAGCTCCAGCAACGGCTTTTGAAACGCCGACAACTTGAAGAAGTAATTTTCTTCCGTCACCGATTCCGTCGGCCGGCCGCACTGCGGACAAGGCTCGCCGGGGGCTACATCGTTGACGTAAGCCTCGTCCGTCACGCAATAAGCGCCGGTATAGGAGCCCTTGTAGATGTAGCCGTTCTTCTGGCAGCGTTCGAACAGCCAGCGCACCGTCTCGTGATGTTTCGGATCGGACGTCCGAATGAAATGGTCGTAATCGATTCCCAGCTTGGCCCATTGGCTGATAAACTCGGCCGCCATCTTGGTGGTGTACGCCAGTGGGTTGACGCCCGCGGCCGTCGCGGCGCGCTCCACTTTGAGGCTATGCTCGTCCGAACCCGTGGTCAGGACCACAGGATTGTAGCCCTCCATTTTCTTGAAGCGCTTGATCGTATCCGCGGCGAACGTGGAATAGGCGGTGCCCAGATGCGGCGCCGCGTTGACGTAATAGATGGGAGTGGTCAGGTAATATTTCATCGAGAGTTCTTCAGGTAAGTAGCGCTTGCTTCCGCTAGGATTTGCTTCAGCGGCACGCCGGATTCACGCGCCAGTTTGCGGCAATCCTCGTATTCGGGCGCGAACGATCCGTTTTCGCCGATCTTCATTCTCACCGTTCCGTGCGGCGTTCGAATCTCGACCGAATGCCGCTCTTTGACGCGCCGCTCCGCCGAGCTGATTCGTAGTCCGAGTGTGGAGGTCTCCTCAAAGATCAGCCGCGCCAGCGTCTCCTGGTCTTCGGGCCGCGCAATTACGCTGAGCAGCGTGCCCGGCCGGCTCTTTTTCATCTGAACGGAGGCGAGCGTAACGTCCAGCGCCCCGGCTTCGAGCAATCGCTCCATGGCGTAGCCCAGAACCTGCGGGCTGGAGTCGTCAATATTGGCTTCGATCACGGCGACCGTTGTCGATTCTTCCGCGCCGCTGGTTTCACCGATCAGAACGCGCAGCACATTAGCGTGCTCTGGAAAATCGTAATCGCCCGCGCCGTATCCGCTCGCGATCACGCGCATCGGCGGAAGCGCGCCAAACTCTACGGCCAGCGTGGCGGCAATGGCGGCGCCGGTGGGAGTGGTTAACTCCAAGCTTGGGCCGCGCGCGTAGATCGGCTTCCCAGTCAGGAGTTCGGACGTGGCCGGAGCCGGGACGGGAAGTATGCCGTGCTCTGTCTTCACAGTTCCACTGCCGACATTCACGGGCGAGCTGTACACCGCGCCGATGTCGAGCAGGTCGAAGCCAATCGAGGCGCCCACGATGTCGCAGATGGAATCCACCGCGCCTACCTCGTGGAAGTGTACCTTTTCGATCGATACATCATGGACCTTGGCTTCGGCCTCGCCGAGACGCTGAAACACGGCGGAGGCGTTTTCTTTGGCGCGATCCGAGATCCCGGAGTTCGCGATGATTTCGAGAATGTGCCTTAGATGCCGGTGCGTCTTGCCATCGCCCCCGATCACGCGAAATTTCGAGGCCGCGATGCCCCGCCGCTTGGTCTTTTCCACTTCGAATTTGGCGCCCGTTCCAAGCCCTTCGAGCGACTGCATAAGGATCCTGCTGTCGGCGCCCGCGTCGAGCAGCGCGCCAACCGTCATGTCTCCGCTGATGCCGGAGAACGCGTCTAAATAACAGATCTTCATGCCATCAACTGGGGTAACAGTTCGCCCGAAGGCCCCTCGAGAAACTCGTCGATCCCCCCGGACAGCCCAGTTTCCGCGATGTTGATTTCCACCACGCGCGCGCCCGACGATTTCGCTATCATCGCCAGACCCGCCGCCGGATAGACCACTGCCGACGTTCCGATCAGCAGAAAAAGGCCGGCCGAGCGCGCGGCCTTCTCCGCTTCCCGCCAGATGTTGGCGGGCAATGCCTCGCCGAACCACACCACGCCCGGGCGTAGCATGCCCCCGCACTCGCAGCGCGGTGGAATTTCGGGAAGCGGGGCTCGACGATCTTCGCGCTCGCGCCCGCACTCCAGGCACCGTAGCATCCAGATGCTTCCATGTAGCCGGAGGACGTTGCGGCTTCCGGCCAACTCATGCAATCCGTCGACGTTCTGGGTGATCAGCGTGAATTTGCGAGCACGTGCCTCAGCCGCCGCCAGTGCGTAATGCCCTGGATTGGGCTGGGCTTGTGCCAGCACCGACCGGCGCCAGTCATACCACTCCCAAACCAGTTTCGGATCGCGCGCGAACGCTTCCGGTGTGGCCAGTTGTTCCGCGCGATGCTGTTTCCACAAACCGTTGTCGCCCCGAAACGTGGGCACACCGCTCTCCGCCGATACTCCCGCCCCCGTGAGCACGGCAATCGAAGAGGCGTCGCGCAGCCACTCGCGAACGGCGTTCATTAATTTCAGAGTAGCAGCCACGCGACAAGATCCCCGGCCGGCATCGCGCGTGCGCGGGCGACGCCCTGCCCGGCCCATAGCGACAGATAGTCCGGGATGCCCTGCTTCGCCGCGGCGGTACGCATCGATCGCGTCAACGCGTTTTGCAGCGGATACCCCAGGATGGAATTCTGTTTCCCATCCAGCGCTGTGATGAAAGCATTCTTCAAGCCGCGCGCGGGACGGCCGGAGAAAGCCCGCGTGACGACGGTGCTGTCTTGTTTGGCAATAAGGATGGCGCGCTTGTAAACTTCCGAGGCGCCCGATTCGGGGCAGGGAAGAAACGCCGTCCCCAGTTGAGCGGCCGATGCGTCCGCGTTCAGCGCTGCCACGATATCGCGGCCATCCATCAGGCCGCCGGTTGCGATCACGGGAAGGCTCACCGCGCTGACGATGGCTCGGACCAGATCCAGCGTCGGGACCATCGATGACTCGAACGAGTCCGCAAATGTTCCGCGATGTGCGCCCGCTTCCGCACCCTGCGCGACCACCGCGTCCACGCCCGCTTGTTCCAACTGGCGTGCTTCATCTACCGTGGTTGCGGTGCCAAGAATGACGATGCCTCGCGCTTTCAGGCGCGACATTGCATCCCGATCCGGGATGCCAAAAGTAAAACTGAAAATCGGCGGACGCGCATCGAGCACCGCTTCCAACTGCGCGGGAAACGGATCGGGCACAGGCGTCGGAGCGGCGGGCGCGGGCAGCCCAAGCTTTTCGTGAACTTCGCCAAGCAGCTCCAGCATCGGCTCTGCATCGAAAGCTTGGTCCGGGCTCCAGCCGCCCGCGAACAGGTTCACGTTGAACGGCCGCGAAGTGAGCGACCGAATGCGCCGGATCGAGTCGGTGATTTGATCGGGTGTCAGATACGCCGCCCCGAGTGATCCCAAACCGCCCGCATTTGAAACCGCCGCGACCAGTTCAGGCGTCGACGGCCCGCCGCCAATGGGCCCTTGAATGATAGGATGCTCGATACCGAGAAGGTTCAGGAGTGCGTTACTGGCCATTATTGCTTATTGTCTCGCTCTTGAAGGCGCAAGACACGAGCGCAACTCTCAGCGGCAGACTACTTAACGCTGGTTTCGGGACCGGGCCCATAATAGACGCCGACCTGGAACTGCAGCGACCTCCGCACACCCATTTCACCTTGCGAGTGCGCGATGACGGAACGTTCAAATTTACAGTTTTGCCACCTGGCACCTATACGCTCACCTTAGTTGGACTCGCAAGGCTGATCGTAGAGGATATTCGGGTTGGCATTGGAGAACACATTGCCCTCCCTCCAATGCGGCTGCGGCCATCCGGGACATTCGGTCCGCCCGTCGCTAAGTTTCTTGCGTTGGGCCCGGCCGGACAATCCGTCGGGAACTTGATCGGTCATGTGATGGAGAACGGGCAAAACCAGATAGCTGGTGCGACGGTCGAAATTCTTTGCGAAGAGAAGCTTTGTGGCAAGACGAGGACCGATTCCAGGGGCGAATTCACCTTCTTCGACCTCACGCCGCGCAATGACTATACGATTCGCATCCAGCACGCTGGGTTCTATCTTGTACAGGATTCGGGCTACGAAGTGCAGGCTGGTTTCGATTCTACCTATTGGCCGATTTTCCTGGAACACTGCCCTAAGGGCAATTGCGATCCCAGGCTACGCCCCCGACCGCTGGTTGTTCAGTGAATTCCGCGCGGACCGAGACCGCCAGCGTTTGAAACGCCCGCGACCAGTTCCGGCGTGGACGGCCCGCCGCCCATGGGCCCTTGAATGATAGGATCCTCGATGCCGAGAAGCTTCAATTAGAGCGTTGTTGTTCACCACACCTATTTTGACGCCTTATCCCCTGGCTTGCCGGTCTTCGAACTAAGCCGTCGCAAGACCCTCCAACTGACTATTCCAGCGGCGATCGCGCAAAGTGGCCCAGTAAAGTAGGCAAATACTGCCCCGAACCATTCGCTATTCGGTACGAGACGATATCCCAGGATTGCTCCGTAGTACCAGCCCAACCAATAGCCAATCGCGAAACTCAGGAGGGCGAATGTCATTCTCATAGCCTCGCGCCGCCCCTAATCTGCTAAAAAGGACCCCTTGGCCACCGATGAACACGGATCAACGCGGATAAGACAAAATCGAGCCTTACTGTCAGGATCTGTGTTGATCTGTGTTCATCTGTGGCCGGCTAGCAGTGAATTCCGCGCGGCCAGCACAGTCCGATAAGCCTCCTCCGGGTCATGATTCAGCGCCGTCAAATGCCCCATCTTCCGACCTGGCCGCGGCTCCAACTTTCCGTACAAATGCAGCTTCACGCCGGGAAACGAACACGCGGTGGCCCAATCAGGCTCGCCACTCGCCCATAAATCTCCAAGCAGATTCGCCATTGCAGCCGGACGGTGCATTTCCGTCGACCCCAGCGGCAGCCCGCACACTGCGCGCAACTGCTGCTCGAACTGGCTGGTGATGCACGCGTCCACAGTGAGGTGCCCGGAGTTATGCGGACGCGGCGCCAGCTCGTTGATCAGGAGCGACCCATCGTGCGCTACAAAAAACTCGACACACAGCACACCCACCACGTCCAGCCGTTCAAGGACGCAGCGCGCCAGTTCCACCGCTTCCTGAGCCACCTTCCCCGACACGCGCGCGGGCGCGATGGACACGTCCAGGATATGCCGGCTGTGCTGATTCTCGATCGCGCCGTAGTGCACGAACTGCCCGTCCTCACCACGCGCCGCTACCACGGAAATCTCGCGGTCGAAGTCGATGAAGGCTTCGAGCACCGCTTCCTGCTTGCCGATTGCGCTCCAGGCCTCGGCCGCACGCTCGGGCGCATCCACCAGAAACTGGCCCTTGCCGTCATACCCGAACGCGGCAGTTTTCAGCACCGCCGGGCAGCCCAAATCGGCGAGCGCCCGGTTCAAGCCGTCCAGCGAACGCACCTCGCGATATGGCGTGGTCGGCAATCCAGCCTTGGTGAGGAAAGATTTCTCGCGGATGCGCTGCTGCGTGGTATGGAGCACCGATCCGCTGGGACGAACGGGAGCGCAACGGCCAGCCGCCTCCGCGGTTGGCGCCGGAACATTTTCGAACTCGAATGTTACTACGCTCACGTCCCGCGCGAACTGGGAAACTGCGTCCAGATCTTCGTAGGAAGCCTTCACCTCCAGGTCGGCCACCTGTCCCGTCGGCGTGTCTTCATCGGGCGACAGTGTATGAACGCGATAGCCCATGCGCCGCGCCGCGATGGCGAACATTCGCCCCAACTGCCCGCTTCCCAGCACGCCAATGGCAGCGCCGGGGAGTATGGTAGCCATCACACCAGTTCTTCCGAGCGAACTTGCGCGGCCTGTTCCTCACGAAACAAGCGCAGCTTTTCACGGAGCGCCGGATCGTGATTCGCCAGGATCGCCACGGCGAGCAGCGCCGCGTTCTGAGCCCCGGCTTTCCCGATCGCCAATGTCCCAACCGGAATTCCCCCCGGCATTTGCACGATCGATAGCAGCGAGTCCAGGCCCTTCAGCGCGTGGCTCTCCACCGGCACGCCCAACACCGGCAGCAGCGTATTGGCCGCCACCATTCCTGGAAGATGCGCCGCCCCGCCCGCGCCGGCAATAATCACTTCCAGACCTCGCCCCTCGGCGCCGGCGGCATACTCCACCATCCAGGCAGGCGTGCGATGCGCGGAAACTACCTTCGTCTCATGCGCCACGCCGAAGCGCGCCAGTGTTTCGCCGGCCGCTCGCATCGTCTCCCAGTCGGACTTGCTTCCCATGATGATGCCGACGAGTGGCTCCATGCCGCTGGGGACATTGGTAGACATATTGGGAACCCACCAAAATACCACGCGCGGCTCAGACGCTGGTACACGCGACTTTCAGTCGCGTAACGCGGCCGCCGCGTGTACCTTATCGGGCCAGCCAGCTACTTGGTCTGCGTGAGCAGCTTTTGAAGCGCGCCGGCCAATTCGGCGGGAGGCTTCTGGGACAAGGCCGTTTCCACCTGGCGTTGAGCACCCGCGCGATCGCCGCTTTCGATTAGCGCCGCGGCATAGTGATAACGAAAGGTGTTGTCCTGCGGAAACTTGTCGGTCAAGGCCCGCAGAATAGGAAGCGCCTCCGCGGTGTTGTGCCGCTTCACCTGGATCCAAGCGAGCGTGTCACGCAGTTGTGCAACGTTAGGCGTTTTGCGGAGCGCCGTGCTCACCAGGTCCAAAGCTTCCTTCGTATCTCCACCGTTTTCCGCCAGCAGGAACGCCAGATTGTTGAGGAGGGACGGGTCGCCCGGTGTTTTTGCAAGGGCCTTGCGGTAGCTCGCGATTGCTTCCGTGTTCTTACCCGACTGTTCCTCCAGGTTTGCAAGCATGGCGTCGATCCCTTTGCGATCCGGCGCCAGTTGGCGGGCTCGCTCTAAGGCCCGCAGGGCCTCGGGAAGGTTGTGGTTTCTCTGCTGCAGCGCGGCAATTCGTACCTGCACCTCGGCCGAGGTGGGATTCTGCGACGCCATCTTGTTCAGCTCCGCAAGCGCCACGTCGTTTTTGCCGGCCGCTTCCGCGGTGGCAGCCAATAGCGCTTCTCTTCCGTTGGAGTCCGGGGAGCGTTGTGTCTCTTGCTGCATCAGTGCCAACGCCCGGTCCGGCAAATGCTCGGCCTCGTAAGTGTTCACCAGGGCAGCTAACGGCTCCAGATCGGGTGAGCCTTGCTTATACAACTTGCGGAATAATTCTTCAGCTTGCGAATAGCGTCCCTGCCCCAATGCGATGACCCCCAATTGCATCTCCACTTGCGGCGCATCCTTGGTGTCGCGGGCCAGTTGCTCGGCTTCGGCCTTTGCCACTGCGTAGCTGTGTGTCCCGGTAAGACCGATCACGCGAAATAACCGCGCTCTTGCATCGTTAGGGCGAATCGCTAATGCCGCATTGGCATGTTCCAGTACCGCGGCATAGTTTTTCCGCACCAGCTCCAGGCGCGCCATCGAGATTTGCGCGGCCTCTGCTAACGACTCAGCCTGCGCCGCCCGTTGCAGGTGGGTTTGCGCTTCGTCCAGATTGCCCTTCATCAACAAAGCCTGCCCTGCCAGCAGTTGCATCCTCCCATTGGTCGGGGCCTCTTTGGCGAGATCGCTGGCCAGGTCGGCCGCGGCATTCAGATTCTGCGGCCCCCCCATCCGTTCCCACACCTCCACTTTCAGCGCGCGGGCGAACTGGCTTTTGGGATTCTTCGCCAGGATGACGTCGGCGGCCTTGATCGCCTCCCCGTTGCGTCCTAGCGTGGCTAGCGTGCTACCCACCCGCTCCTGATAAGCTTCGAGGCGGGTCGGATCGGTTGTTTCGCCTCGCTGATAGTCCGCCAGCGCCTTTTCCTCGTTGTGAATCAGCGCATGAAAATCTCCGACCAGTAAATCCGCCTGCGGAAATTGAGTACGGCGGTCGAGCAGGGAATTCAATTGCTTCTCGCCATCGTCGGTCCGCTTGCGGGCGTAGTAAAACGCCGCCAGACGAAGAATTGGATTCGAATCTTTCGGATTATTTGCGATCCATAATTTCAACAGCGCTTCCGCTTTTTCCCAGTTTTGTTGCGAGACGTAAATCGAGTACAAGACTTCGTAGGCCTTGTTATATCTGGGATGGCTCTCTAGCGTCTGCCGGGCCGTTTTCTCGGCATCGTCCGTCTGATTATCGAGCAGCAAGGCTTGCGCCAGCCCGCCTGCCACCGCTGCATTGTTAGGCGCCAGGTGTTGCGCTTCCCGCAGCGCTTCTACCGCGTTTCCAGGATGATTGTCGATCACCGCCAGAGCCCCTTTTATCCGCAGCCCTTCCACCCGATTGCCGCCTGGCCCAAGGAGTGCATCGGCCATCGACTCGGCCTGTTTATAAAGCGCCGCGGGATGCCTTGGATCGCGCGCATAGATCGCCAGTGAAAGGTCGCCAAATTGAACCTTGGCCGGCATGTTCGTGGGACTAAGCTGCACCGCGTGATTGAACGCTTGATAGGCGTCGCCAAGTTGATTCTGCCTTAACAGCACCAGTCCGAGCCGGTAGTAAGCCTCTCCTGAATTGGGGGTCTTCTTGATTGCATTGCGATAGTTGAGCGTGGCGTCGACGTATCGTCCGGACGCATAAAGCTGATTTCCGCGATCGATGTATTGGGCCGTGCTTTTGCCGCAGCCAGCCAGGCAAACGCAAACCAGGGCGCACAAAATGGCCCCTGCGATAGCGAGGGACGTGCTCGCCTGCGCGCGGTCGAAATGGTGCTCCGTGGACTGCGGCAAATTCCTAAGGTAGCATGACTCGTAGTTCATCGACTTATAGTTCTAATCGGCGGGATCACGCGCTCTCGTTATCAACGAGTAACATTTGCCTTCCGGCCCCGAGCGCTCGGGTAGGATCTTCAACAAATCGCGCGGCCGATGCCGGTGTCTTACGGTCTCAGCCGCAATCTAAACAACGTAGATTCAGCACTTTGTCATTGCTCTTCCGTCGTTGGCAGGAAAAGTGCCCTCCGAGTAGCAGGGAAAGGAAGGACAGTCTTATGTTGATCTTGTTAATCCTGCTGATCGTGCTGCTGATCGGCGCCACGCCGGCGTGGCCGTACAGCCGTGGCTGGGGCTATTATCCGACTGGAGTTCTGGGAACCATTCTTGTAATCTTTCTCGTACTTCTTCTTTTGGGGCAAATAAGCCTGTAGCCGGCAAACAAGGAGGCACTTTCATGAGATACGCAGCCAGTTTGGCATTGTTCGGCCTGGCGCCGATGATCTACGCTGTTCAGCCGCCCAGCGGAGCACAGAAGCGAGTGACTGCGTCCGCTGAGGTCTTGAGCGATATTCTCCACGCCAAAGACAAAGGTATTCCCGAGGACCTCATCGCGAAAGCGCAGTGCGTCGGTATTGTGCCGAGTTTGAAGCGTGCCGGGTTTATCGTCGGGGCAAAGTACGGAAAGGGCGAAGTGGTTTGCCGCACCGGTCACGGTTGGAGCGGGCCGGCCACCATTCGGATCGAAGGCGGAAGTTTTGGCTTCCAGATCGGAGCCGGCGAAACCGACTTGGTTTTCATCGTAATGAACCGGCACGGGGTGCGGGATCTTATGAAAGATAAGTTCACGCTGGGCGGCGATGCCACGGCGATGGCGGGGCCGATTGGCCGTTCGGGCGAAGCTCAAACCGACGCGCTGATGCGCGCGGAAATACTGGGGTACTCCCGGGCGCATGGCATTTTCGCGGGCGTTGCGCTGGAGGGCTCCACGTTGCGTCCCGATAATGGCGATAACCGGAAACTGTACGGTCGCCACGTAACGCAGCGGGAGATTTTGACGGGTCGGGTACGACGGCCTGCCGTGGCCCAGCCCATTTATGCGGAACTCGATCGTTACACCGCAGTGAAGCGAGCTTCCAGATAATTATTGAGACCGTTACTTCGAGAAACGGTCACTTTTGCGGCCGGATCTAAGAGCTGGAGTCAAATCCACCGAAAGGACAAAACATCATGACTAAAGATCCGGTTTGTGGAATGCAGGTAGACCAAAACAAGGCTCCCGCCACCACTTCGTATCAAGGCCAGAAGTATTCTTTCTGCGGCCAGGACTGCAAGAACAAATTCGATAAAGAGCCTCAACGCTATGCCGGCCAATCGAGTCAATCCTATCAGAGCCCATCGGAACAGCAACGGCAACAAAAAGACAAGCAGGCTCAGCAGGAACACGTGAACCGCTAGGCTAGTTTCTTCCTCGGGGCTCCCAGCCTGATAACCTGGGAGCCCCTCCTCGGCCCGCGAACAAACATGCCCTATCAGCCGATCGAAGACTACGGCGTAGTCGGAAATTTGCGTACTACGGCGTTAGTCGGCAAGAACGGCTCCATTGACTGGTTTTGCTATCCTCACTTCGATTCGCCCAGTGTTTTCGGCGCCATTCTCGACCAACACAAAGGCGGGTACTTCCGAATCTCGCCAACCATTCAGGAAACCGCCAGAAAGCAAGTCTATTGGCCCGACACCAATGTGTTGGTCACCCGCTTCCTTTCCACCGAGGGAGTGGGTGAAATCATCGACTTCATGCCACTCGCAAAATCGAAGGACGCCCCGCCCGAGCATGGTCTGATCCGGAGAGTGAAGGTGGCGCGCGGCTCCATGCGATTCCGGCTGGAATGCATCCCGGCGTTCAATTATGGCCGCGACCATCACACTGCCGAGATGGTCCCCGCGGGAGCGCGTTTCTGTTCTCCCAATCTGCGACTCGCACTCGCATCCACCGTCCCGCTCCAAAACTTCTCGGGCAACGGCGTGGCCGCTGAGTTCACGCTCGAAGAAGGCCAGGTCCAGAGCTTCGAATTACAGACTCCGACGCGCGAACAGATTGGACTCACCGAAGACGAGAGCGAACAGCTCTTTCGCGACACCATTCATTTCTGGCGCGACTGGATCGCGAAATGCACCTATCGTGGCCGTTGGCGCGAAACGGTCCATCGCTCGGCGCTGGTGCTGAAACTCCTTACCTTCGAGCCAACCGGAGCCATTGTGGCCGCCCCAACCTGCAGCTTGCCCGAAAGTCTGGGAGGCGGGCGCAACTGGGACTACCGGTACTCCTGGATTCGCGACTCGGCCTTTACCGTATACAGCCTCATGCGAATCGGATTCACCGACGAAGCCGCGCAGTTCGTTGCGTTCCTTGACGCGCGCTGCCACGAGATGGAACCGGACGGCGCCCTTCAGACCGTCTATGGAATCGACGGCCGGCATGTCTTGACCGAAGAAACGCTCGACCATTGGGAGGGCTACAAAGGATCCAGCCCCGTCCGCATCGGCAATGATGCCTATCGGCAGCTTCAGCTCGACATCTACGGCGAGTTGATGGACTCGCTCTATCTCTACAACAAGTATGGAACCCCCATTTCCTACGATCTGTGGAATTATCTCCGCCGCCTGACCGATTGGGTCTGCAAACATTGGAAGGAACCAGACGATGCCATCTGGGAGGTGCGCGGAGGCCCGCGCGAGTTCGTCTACTCCAAGATGATGTGCTGGGTGGCGGTGGATCGCGCATTGCGTCTGGCCGCGAAGCGCTCCTTCCCCGCGGATTGGAATGGCTGGACATCGGTTCGCGATGAGATGTACGAAACCATCATGCAGCGCGGCTGGAACCGGCAGCGCGGGGCTTTCGTGCAGCAGTTCGATGGCGAGACGGCGGGCGCGGATAATTTGGATGCGTCCACTCTTCTGATGCCCCTGGTGTTCTTCGTCTCGCCGACCGATCCGCGCATGCTAAAAACCATCGACGCGATCAATCGCTCGCCTCGCGATGGCGGCCTGGTCTCCGATGGACTCGTGTTTCGCTACGACGTCGAAAAAACACCCGACGGCTTGAGAGGTACCGAGGGCACCTTCAATCTATGCACGTTTTGGTTGGTGGAGGCCCTGACGCGCGCCGGTTCCACCGATGTCAGAAGCCTGCGAAGAGCCCGCAACTTGTTCGAGCAGATGATCGGATACGCCAATCATCTCGGCCTGTTCGCTGAGCAGATCGGGCATCAGGGCCAGGCGCTCGGCAATTTTCCACAAGCGCTGACGCACCTGGCATTGATCAGCGCGGCGTTTAATCTGGATCGTTATCTGGATGGGCGCGAAAAAACGCCGCCCGTCCCCTAACAGCCGATCTCCTCTCGACACCCCACAAAAACTGAACAACCTTTTGCTCCCGAATCGTCTAACAGCAGGAGTCATTACTCCAGATCCCCCCTAAGGAGCGTCATCATGAAAATCGAAACCATGGAAGATCTTTTCCTGGAGCAAGTGGAGGACCTTTACGATGCCGAAAAACGCCTGGTGAAGGCGCTGCCAAAGATGGCCGAAGCCACCACATCGTTAACTCTGCGCCAAGCCCTCGAATCGCATCTGATGGAGACCGAAGGCCATGTCAGCCGCCTGGAAAATATCTTCCGCACCTTGGGACAGGACCCCAAGGCACACACCTGCGATGCAATGAAAGGATTGATTAGCGAGGGTGAGGATGTCATCAGTGACATTGACCAATCGGCCCTGCGCGATGCCGGCCTGATTGCCGCCGCCAACCGTGTGGAGCACTATGAAATCGCGGCCTATGGCTCGGCTCGCACCTTTGCCGACATCCTCGGTCTCTCCGAAGCGGCAGCGCTGCTCGATCGGACCCTCGAAGAGGAGAAGAAGGCCGATCAGAAGCTCACCCAATTGGCTGAGAGCATGATCAACGACGAGGCTCTGCGGAGTCCGGTCTCGCAGCGCTAGTGAAAGGCGCGGGGCTTCTCACTCTGATGCACTGCTGCCAAGTGATGCCCCGCCCCCCGCTTCTACACACCGCATGAATACTACTGCTTGGGTAAACAGCCATCGCCGCCTGATCTTATGGATTGGCACGGCGATTATTGCGGCCTGGTATGCGATCTTGTTAGCATCGCTCGTCTTCGTTCCAAATCTCAAAACTTCTGTTCGCGCGCGTCCGGGGGCCATGCTTTCGCATCAGCCTGCGACAAATCTAGTGAACAGCGGTACGGCAGGTTCTCAAGCCCGCGGGGTGCTATTCTCCAACTAGGGTGCGATGAATCTCCGAAATGCGCTGTGGTTGGGCGCCGGAATCTTGTTTGCCGTCACGCTGTATGGCTTCCAGCGTCCCTGGCGTCTGTATCGGAGCATGGAACCCTACGACAACGTGGAAATGCCGCCGGACTGGCAGGATAAGACCGAATGGGTCTTTGCGCGTTTAATGTATCCCCAGCACCCCCATGCGCGCTTCGGACGCTTTTACGGTTATGGCGCGGGAACCACATGGCTCGAAGGCGGCACCAGTTGGACCCAGGATTATCCGCGCGCCGACCGGCATTTCGCGCTGGCCCTGCGCCGCTTGACGCGCCTCTCGGTGCGCTCCATCGAGCAGCCCGTCAATCTCGACGATGGGGACGATGTCTTCAACTGGCCCTGGCTCAACGCCGGCGAGATGGGCGATTGGAAGCTCACCTATAACCAGATCCAAAAACTGCGCGAGTATCTCTTACGCGGCGGTTTTCTCATGCTGGACGACTTTTGGGGCACCGAGGAATGGGACCGATTCTACGAAAGCATGGGGCAGGTGTTTCCCGACCGGCCGATCGTTGAAATCCCCGATTCCGACTCCATCTTTCACACCGTCTACGATCTGGACGACCGCTATCAGGTCCCAGGGCAGTGGGCCATCCGGCGCGGCACCACCTACCGCAACGGCGAGCAGGGGGGCGCCATCGCGCATTGGCGCGGAATCCTGGACGACCGGGGCCGCGTTATGGTCGCCATGTCCTATAATTCCGATATCGGAGATTCCTGGGAGTGGGCTGACGATCCGGAATATCCTGAAAAGTACTCCGCGCTCGGGATCCGGATCGGTGTGAACTACGTTATTTATTCGCTGACTCACTAGCCGGCTGTTCTTCACCCAGCCATTCCGGGTTGCGCGCGGTGCTATCGAACTGTGAGGTGGTTTTGAACGGCTCGCACCCGCCTGCGTCCGCGAACGGTTTGGTTCTCGCCAAAATCTGAGTGACCTGCTCGTTGCTCAGCGGCCGGAAGGTCTCCGCGGCGTGAAACGCCTGGTCCAGCCGCTCCATGCTTTCGCAGCCCGTAATGACCACCGACGTCGGAAGAGTAAGCGCGTAGTGCAGGCATTCCAGCGCCGTCACGTGGCCGCATTTCAGCACGTGGCCGTCGCCCAAAGGCTTCATTCCCAGTACGCCCATGCCTTGCTCCACCAGCTTCGGCAGCACCTGACGGCCGAAACTGCGAAAGTGCGCATCCATGACATTGAGCGGCATCTGGCAGGTATCGAAGCGGAACTTATGCTCGGCCGCGACTTCCAACATTCGCAAGTGCACCAGTGGATCCTTGTGTCCCGTAAATCCGATGAACCGGATCTTGCCGGCCTTCTTAGCTTCGAGCACTGCTTCCAGCGGCCCGTCCGGCGCAAAGAAACGGTCCGGATCCTCCAGGCGGATGTTTTCGTGATACTGGATCAGGTCCACATGATCGGTTTCGAGGCGCCGCAGCGACTCATCGATCTGCCGGGCGGCGGATTTCCTGGTGCGTCCATCGAACTTGGTCATCAGAAAAACCTGATCGCGATAACCGTCCCGCAGGGCCGTGCCCATGCGGCGCTCGCTTTCGCCGGAATGATAATCCCAGCAGTTATCGAGAAAGTTGATGCCGCGGTCGATGGCGCTCCGGACGATGCGGACCGCCTCGGCGGAATTTCGCGCCAAGCCCAGATGGAATCCACCCACTCCGATTGCAGAGACTCGTTCGCCCGTTCTGCCCAGCTTGCGATATATCAAGCAATCGTTAGACCACGCGGAAGAAAATCAGTTACTCGGGACCCCAGGGCCTGGAGTACTAACGCAGGTTGAGCTTCTTCATCTTGTAACGGAGAGTGTCGCGTGTAATGCCTAGTAGTACTGCCGCCCGTGTCTGATTGCCGCTGGCCTTCTGCAGCGCCTTCATCACCAGGTTCTTCTCGGTCTCCGCCAAGCTCGCTTGAAAGGCAGCCTCGGGTGCCTCTGCCTGCCGGATTCCCTGGTGGCTCCGGCCGGCGCCATTGGCGGCGATGTACAGGCTGGAGCTTTGGATGCGATCGGATTCCTCCAGAACCATGGCGCGCTCCACCACGTTGCGCAGCTCGCGGACGTTTCCCGGCCAGGCATGCGACATTAACGTGGCCGCCGCGCTGTGCGTCACCCCCTGGATGTCGCGTTTGAATTTGCCGTTGTAGACGTGGATGAAATGCTCCGCCAGCGGCAGAATATCTTCCTTCCGGTCTCTTAAAGCCGGAAGCGACACTTGAATCACGTTCAGCCGATAGTACAAATCCAGTCGGAACTTGCCTTCTTCAATAGCGTCGGTCAGCTTGCGGTTGGTGGCCGCCACTACCCGCACATCCACTTGAATGTCACGCACTCCGCCCAGCCGCCGGAAGCACTGGTCTTCCAGCACGCGCAACAATTTGGCCTGCACGGTGAGCGGCATCTCGCAGATCTCGTCCAGGAAAATCGAACCGCTGGATGCGATCTCTAGAATTCCCGCCTTGGCCGCCCGCGCGTCGGTGAATGCTCCCCTCTCGTAGCCAAACAGCTCACTTTCGAGCAGCGTCTCGGGAATGGCGGCGCAGTTCAGGGGCACGAACGGCCCTTCGTGCCGGCGTCCATAGTAATGCAAAAACTGAGCTAGAACGTCTTTGCCGGTTCCACTTTCGCCTTCCAGCAGGACCGTGGATACCTCGCTCTGGGCTACGCGGCGCGCGAATGTCAGCAGCTGTTTCATAGCCGGCGAGACAGCGATCATCTTAAAGCCGCCCAGTTCGATTCCGTCGCCTTTCGCCCCTCCTACAGAAACCCTCGGAAGGGTGGGGACTTCAGGTTCGCTCGTTCGCCCAAACACCAGTACCGCGCCAGCTACGGCGCCTGTGTGGTCGCGAATTGGAGCCACACTGCCGCTGATGGGCCGCCACTCCCCGGCGCGCGAAACGAGAACCGCGCCCGCCGGCAGATCCTGCAGCGAACCGTCGGAGAGCACCTGCTCCCAAGGCTTACTGACTGGATTCCGGCCGGGACCCACAACCGCTTGGAAAACTTCTTCCACCGGTTGTCCTACCGCTTCCCGGCTGCTCCACCCGGTCCACGCTTCGGCCGCCGGATTGAATAGCGTGATCGTTCGTTTCGCATCCATGGAAATCACGCCCTGCGAGATGGCCCGCAAGGTGGAAGCCAGCAGTTCCTTTTTCTCGCTAGCCTTGAGTTCTTCGCCATGCCGGTGGAGCGCGATCTCGATGCTGGCGTGCAGCGACGCTTCCTGAAATGGCTTCGTAATGTAGCCCAGAGGTCCGGCCTCTTTAGCCCGCGCCACCGTTTCACTGTCGACGTGCGCTGTCAAATAAATCACCGGAATGTTGAAGCGTTCCCGCAGCACCACTGCCGCGTCCGCGCCATCCATCTCTCCCTGGATGTGGATGTCCATCAACGCGATGTTCGGCGGATTCTGTTCGGCCTCCGCAATGGCATCGGCGCCGTTAGAGACTATCGCGGTGATGTGGTATCCCAGGTCGGTCAGAATATCGCGCAGATCTTCGGCCGTGACCCGCTCATCCTCGACAATCAGAATCCGTGCGGACATGCTGTCTCCAGGCCCCATTCCTTCCGGGTGTCAACAAGGCACGATTACACGTGTGATTCCAGCGCTTCCGCGTTATCTGGCGGGCCGGTCGAGCGCAGCCGGCGATTGATGCTTCGCGCGCTGTGCTTATGTTGGGAGTATGAGGCCCTCGTCAGCTCAACAGCGGAGGCGAGTTCCACTCAGGTCAATCGAGACTGCTTATAGTGTAGATCATTTGTACCCCTTTCAATCGCCCATGGCTTTGATCGAAGGTGGATTATTTCTGAGGCAGGGGTGGTAAGGCATTAGGAAAAAGGTCATACTAGTACATCGCCTTAAGAAGTTTGGAACGACAGCCGGTCTTGGGGTTGGCCGGGAAGATGGAGATCTATGAAATCAGCCCTGAGCCATAACGAAATAGAAATCCTCGATCACCAGGTAGCCACGCTGAGCTATCAACTTTCCGAAATCGCCGGCCTGCTGGAGTCGCGCTTGGGCGACGGCAACGAGCTGGCCATCTCGGCCCGCAGTGCTCAGCAGGAATTCGCCAAGTTCGCGCAGCGCGTGCGCCGCCGGGTCGCATTGCCGGAAACCGGTCGTCCGGAATCTAATTCGCAAACCGCGTGACTGAGCGCTTAGATGCCGATGAGGTGCGGGTTCTGGGCGCGCTGCTCGAAAAAGAGGTTACCACTCCGGAATACTATCCGCTTTCGCTCAACGCCCTGCTCAATGCCTGCAATCAGAAATCGAATCGCGATCCGGTGGTGCATTTCGATGAGAATACAGTCGAGCGCGCTTTATACACGCTGCGCGACAAGGGATTGCTGCTAAACATCACCGGCGCCGGCAGCCGCGTCCCGAAATACGGGCACCGCCTGTCGGAAAAGCTCAACTTGGGCCGCCGCGAGCTGGCCATTCTCTGCGAACTGATGCTGCGCGGTCCCCAGACGCTCGGTGAGCTGCGCACGCGGGCCGAGCGCATGCATAGTTTTGGCGATACTTCGGAGGTGGAATCGGTCCTCGATCGCATGCCGGAACTGGTCACCAGGCTGCCCCGCCGCCCGGGCGAAAAGGAAGCCCGTTATGCGCATTTGCTTTCCGGACCTCCCGCCGCCATCGAGGAACCCCCGGAACGCGCGGCAGACCCGCTCCCCGCACGCGCCGATCGGTTCGCCGCCTTGGAGGCGGAAGTCGCCCAACTGCGCCATGAAATCGAGGATCTCAAGCACCAGTTCGCCGGTTTCCAAAAGCAATTCGAATGAAATCCGGAACTACCGGAGAGTGCCAGAGCGTGTCTGGCGCACCACTGGCGGTCTGAATCTCTTCGGGATCTACGAACGCGCTAAATTCCCAGTCCACCCATCGGTGGATATCGGCAATAGATGCAGTAAAAAGCAATTTCTTTTTTGTGTTGCTTAGACCCTTAAACACTTAAAGCTTCGATTCCAGAGTTCCTTCGTGTGGAACTCAGCATGGATTTGCACAAGCCTCCGCCGACGGCCAACGCCCGCAGCTCATTCTGAATTCTGACTTCTGAATTCTGAATTCTGAATTCTCTTGAGGCATGAGGCGAACTTGCGCCCGCCTCACCACGCTTCAGGCGGTGCGCTGATCGGGAACCGAAACCCGGCACGCCTGGCCCCGAATTGGCACGACGCGGCTTTCCAGGCAGCTGGAAACGTCCTTCGATGGACCATGGAAGTAGTCGTCGACGGGAAAGAGCGAATAAGGCTCCAATTCACGGAAAACACGGCCCAGTTTCTGTTCGATCCGGTAAACGGCGTGGAAAAAATTCCCGCGGTCCATTCCCAGCCTGGAACAGCACTGCTTCCAGTCCGCACCGAGCAGAAAGTGATACTTAAAAATACGATTCTCGGGCTCCGTCAGAGTCCTCTTGCTGACCAGACAAAAGTCGGCGGCAAATTCTTCGTCCTTGCGACCCCAGGCCCCCCTGCGGTCCTTGCCGGGCAACGGGTCCAGCGTTACACGGCTCATGTACTTCTCACGGCTCACAGATTCGCGAAAACGATCAAAACATGCCCGGAAAATAGCTCGTAACACGCAATTGCACGGATGCGTCGCCCCATGGCGGCCGATTCGCAATCCTAAGCCCAGGCAGATGTTGCATGCGGGCGCAGCCAGCGCCAGCGTTTCGGAACGGTTCCATTCCATTTCGTCCTCTTCCTTGGAAAACCCGGTTAAACAGCCGGGTAATATCGGTCGACGTGATTTCTAGTCTCATGGCCCAAGCGAGTCACGTCAACGTAAAAGGGCGTTTCAGCTACGGAAGAATTTCTTCCTCGACTAAGGAGAGAGTACGACAAAGCCAAGAATATCAACTACTTAAGTAAGTCCTCTTTTTGCTAGCAATTAATGCGTGTAATATCTCCAAACTGCCTCTTTTTCTTATTCCTAAGGGAGCCTATTTCACACTGAAATACGAGGAGGGGGCAAAAACTTGACCTTCCAGGACGCGCGCCTTAAGCTTCTGGCCTACGTCCGGAATGAGGTTCGCAATGGCGAGCTCACGGAGAGAGGTTTCGCTCGTATTATGGGCATTTCCCAGCCTCATGCCCATAATGTGCTCAAAGGGGTTCGAAATCTCTCACCGGAAATTTTCGATCTGATGTTAAAGCCTCGGCGGACACCCAAAACCGGCCATCGGTGGACACCTGAAAAGCGGCCAACGAGATAGCTGATCCAGGACATTGACTGAGACGGAGGATTATCCTCCGGCGGTGAATGTCTTGAGCGAAGAAAACAAACAGCAAGTCCTTGCGCTCGGCCGGCTTGGCTGGTCACTGAGGCGGATTGAACGAGCCGTACACATTCGGCGCGAAACTGTCTCGACCTATTTAAAAGCGGCTGGCATTCCCGTCCGACCCCAGGAGGGTGGGGACGCGCCCATCCAAAACCGGCCATCGAGGTGTCCACCGACTCTGGACACGAAAATGGCCCTGCGGAAGAGCCCCGGACGCCGGCCTCAACATCGTCGGCGAGCGCATGCGAACCGTTATCGGGAGTTCATCGAAGCTGAGCTGGCAAAGGGCCGGAACGCCATGGCCATTTGGCAGGACCTGGTGGACGGCCACGGCTTCGGCGAAAAATACGCCAGCGTAAAGCGCTTCGTGCGGAAGCTGCGCGGATCTTCCACGCCGGAAGCGCGCGTGGTGATTGAGACGGCGCCCGGCGAAGAAGCGCAGGTCGATTATGGCACCGGGCCGATGGTGCGCGACGCGCAAACGGGCAAGTATCGGCGCACGCGGTTGTTCGTCCTGACGCTGGGATACAGCCGGAAAGCCGTTCGCCTCCTGGTGTTCCGTTCCAGCTCGCGCGTCTGGGCCGAGTTGCATGAGAAGGCATTTCGCAGGCTCGGTGGAGTCACTCGCCTGGTGGTGCTCGATAATCTGCGCGAAGGCGTGCTCACGCCCGACATCTACGAGCCCACGCTCAATCCGCTGTACCGTGATGTGCTGCAGCACTACGGCGTCACAGCGCTTCCATGCCGCGTGCAGGACCCGGATCGCAAAGGCAAAGTCGAGTCCGGCGTCGGTCATGCACAGAAAACGCCGCTCAAAGGCCAGCGCTTCGAGAGCCTGGAAGACGCTCAAGCTTACCTGGATGGCTGGGAAACGCGCTGGGCCGACACGCGCATTCACGGGACCACCAAGCGGCAAGTTGCAGCGATGTTCGCCGAAGAGCGTCCAGCGCTGTTGCCGTTACCACTCGAACCCTTCCGCTATTACCAGTACGGCGAGCGAGCCGTGCACTTGGATGGCTGTGTCGAAGTGGAAGCCGCGTACTATGGCGCGCCGCCGGGCTGGATCGGCCGCCGCGTTCAGGTCCAGTGGAATGCCGCGCATGTGCGTCTGCTGAACCCCATCACCGGTCAACTGCTACGCGAGCACTTACGCCAAGAGCGCGGCCGTCATCGAATCCACGATGAAGATCGTCCGCGGCGGACGCCACTATCGACGCAACAGTTGCTGCACCGCGCCGAGAAAGTCGGAAGACACATTGGTGAGCTGTGCCAAGCGCTGCACCGAAAACATGGCGAACTCGCGGTGCGCCGCATCCTAGGTGTGCTGGCCCTCGCGAAAAAGTATGGCATAGCTTCGACCGACGACACTTGCGCCGTTGGCTCTAGAAACCGGCACCTGCGAATACCACTTCGTTCGCCGTTACCTGGAGCGCAATCCGCAACTGCCGCTGAGCTTGCGGCAGGTCGATCCACTGATCCGCCAGCTCACTTTGTACCGCGATCTCATCGAAAGCAAAACCCGTCAGGAGGACCAATCATGAACGTAATCGAACTCGAACGTGCACTCCGGCAACTCCGGTTGGGAGGCATGGCCTCAGTGCTCGAAACCCGTCTCCGCCAGGCACAGGCCGAACCCATGGCTCCCATCGACCTGATCTCTTGCTTGGTATCGGACGAACTTACGCGCCGCTCCGACCGGCTGCTGGAACGCCGCCGTAAACAGGCCGGATTCCGCGATCCCGACCGGACGCTCGACAACTTCGACTTCAGCTTCAATCCCAAGATGAATCGCAGCCTGGTCTTCGATCTAGCCACCGGCGCCTTCATCAACAAGCGCGAGGACGCGTTGTTTCTCGGCCCCGGCGGAACGGGGAAGAGCCACTTGGCGCAAGCCATCGGACAGGCTGCGATTCAACAAGGCTGCAAGGTGTTTTATCGCGAAACTCACATCCTGCTCGATGAACTGGCCGAGGCCGTTGCGGACGGCACTCGCAAGGAATATATGGAATCGGTGGCGACGGTTCCGCTACTCATCATCGACGACTTCGGCATGCGCAAACTCCCACACACCGCTGCCGAGGATCTGCTGGAAATCATCATGCGTCGCTACGAACGTTTTAGCACACTGCTCACTTCCAACCGTCCTGTGGAGGACTGGGGCAAGTTATTGGGCGACGTGGCCGCAGTGAGTGCCATGCTTGATCGGCTGCTGCATCACGGGCATGTGCTCAAGTGCGGTCCACGGAGCTGGCGGACCAAGACGGCGGCGGTTGGCTAGTAGCTGTGCGTTCATTGCCAGGCTTGAGCAGACCAGACACTAAGAGACGTAGTTTTGGGCCCAAGCGCCTTTTCATGTCAGCAAGCGAAAATGGGAAATATATATGGCGAACGAACCGGTGCGGATGGACCAGCTCTCTGAGGTGTGGGTGTTTAATGGCACCGGAGGACAGTTCCCAGCGGGGGTATTCTCTGACTTGAACAAGGCGGAAGCCTGGATCGCTAAGCACGGGCTATCGGGTACCGCTACTCTTTATCACATGGACGTTGGGGCCTACGACTGGTCGATCGAGAACGGTTTCTTCAAGCCCAAAAAGCCGCACCACTCCGAGCCCGAGTTCATTGGACGTTTCGCCGGGGGCCAGCAGCATCATCACTATGAGAACGGACAGCGTCAGGCCTGATCTTTAGGCGCTCGAGTCCGGGTGGTGAGAATGGTGGGAAATACAGCGATGCAGAAGAGCATTGCATTTACTTGGGGACTCTGTCCCCAAACCCCTGGGATTTATCGCTTTCGCGCCAGAATGTTGCTCGTAGGGCGGCTTGCGCCGCCCCATGATTCCGGCCGCTGAGTCGGCGCTCCGGTCGCATCCCTGCGTTGCCGTATCCTCCACCCAGGTGAGGTCAGTATAAACCCGCTGGACTCATCCGCGAAAAAATGATTGCCCGAGTGACCGTCTCCAGGGTATAAATACTCTTGTTCTGGTTCAGCTCCGTTGGCCGGTTTTGAAGTGTCCACGTATGGCCGGTTTTGAGACGTCCACCGAGGAAGTACTTGGCAATTATCCCAACAGCACAAGTATGTGAGGTAGACTATGAATGACGAGACATGTCAAAGCGCGGTACTTGAATCGACAGATGTAACCGAAAGCGGGACAATAACGAATGAACCTACGGGCTTGTTCGAAGTCTTGATTGCAAGCTTGTGTAATTTGTGGAAGGAGCCAACCGAGTACATGGAGGTTACAGTCTTGAGTGCCCAGAGTGGTCACTTTTCTTTAAACGGCTCTTGTCCTCACTGCAATCGAAGTTCTGTGTTCATGATCGTAGGGGCGCCGGTGAACGATCCCATAGGCTTTCAATCGAACTATGGTGCTGGTACCAGAGTAGTGGCTGCTATGCAGTGCCAGGGATGCAGGCAATATTTGCTCGGGATCGTAACAAAGCCCAATAGCAACCAGAACGCGCTTCTTTATATTGCTCACTACCCGCTTGGGAAACCAAACGACGCTGTAGCTAAGGAGATTCCTGAGCACATTGGCAGCGATTTCAAGGAGGCACTACGATGCCGTTGGGTAGATGCACACAATGCGACCGTTGAAATGTGTAGACGTGCGGTTCAGGCGAGTTGCATCGATCTAGGCGCGCCCACCGATCAAAGACTAGTGAACCAGATCGATTGGCTGGCATCCAACGGAACCATAACCAACCCGCTGAAGGAAATGGCGCACCGTATCCGCCTTGGCGGAAACTTGGGAGCGCATCCTCCAGAAGATCCCGATGATGATACGGCTATTATCATCGGCCCCGAATACTCCAATGCTGTTATTGAGTTCACCCGTGATTTTTTTCAGCACGTCTACGTCATGCCCGCACGCCTGAAGCAATACAAATTCAAATAGCGGGGCGTTGTCTTTGGGCCGGTAGCGAAGGCCGCTATCTCTTCGGTGTCCCCCAGGCGTTTTACGGTGCTGCTTCTTGCTACGTGGCGTTATGATTGGATTTGCCCTCGTAGCTCAGTGGATAGAGCGTATTCCTGCTAAGAATGAGGTCGAGAGTTCGATTCTCTCCGGGGGCACTCCCCGTGCTACGATCAAAGCAGCAGGAATACGCGAAGCTGCTGAGACCACTCAGAAACTTCGCCTCATTCGGCTGGGCAGGGGCCAAGACATTGAAATCTTGTGCTCGGCCCAGTTCTACTTGTGATGTAGCGTTTCCTTTAGGCCCCGAAGCATCCCATAACAATCTGTGCACTTGATACCAAACTTTAGGCACACGTTTGGGATCTTCACTCGTTTGGAATCCGGCCCCACCAACGCCTCATGGGTGACCACTATCCCGCTATCGTTCATCGCGGCTGCGATCACCCAAGGGTCTGCGCCCTTGAGAAAAAACCCAGCCTGCTGTCTCTCGTAGCTCTTCTGGACCCAGTTGGCTATTTCATTCATGAGACCTTGCGTCTTTTCGTCTGGCTCTACAAACAATGTCGTGCCACGTTCTTTGTTGGCCCAATCGGTTAACTCGTCGCCGCCGCGAGCTATTTCATCTAAGACAAGAGTGGACGAAGCCAACCTGCCAGACTTGGCGTTCCGCTTAATGATTTCCCAAAACCCAGGAGCAATGTCAAATGCATAAGCTTGATTCTTGGCACGCATAAGAGTATCGGAATCGAGCCAGAACATTTACACGACCTTGCTTTCTAGGTCCCCCATGATCTTTGATAGCGTCGGAACCCTGACATGAAGCATTTCAGCGGCTTCCGGATACGAAGCTCTTCCTTGCCCTAGAGCAAAAAGTAGAGTTTCGGTAAATACGGCGCTATTCCTGGAGTATAGCGTAGGGTAGAAATCTCCACCACCGGATTGCTCTTCATCTCGCGCTGTGAACGTATCGAGAAGACTCTTATACATGGCCAAGAATTCATCTCGATTAATGAATCCCAGGTCATGGCCGCGCCGGAGAATAACCAAAGAGCTTACCCGAAAAGTTCTGCTCAGGAATCTCAGATTGGTATCGATGTCAGCCTTCTTGTTCCAAGACACTTCGCTACTTGGGACGAGCACTTCAGCCGCGATTGCATTGCACTTCACTTCGATGTTGCCGTTGCCTTTTAGCGTCGCGGTATCCATTTGTTCGTTAGATATTCCGCTTTGATCCAGCCACACATGAGCCAACTCATGGGCCAGCGTAAAAATTTGCGCGGCTCTTGTGTCGGAACCATTGATAAATATTACGGGTGCCCATTTATCGCTGACGGTGAACCCTCTGAACTCGGCTACCGATAATTTGCGGTGAACATTGCCTTCAACAATTCCGCTCTTCATTACGAGAACTCCAATGTCCTCGACCGCGTGGGTAAAGTTGCTCAAGAACTCTATCCAACTCGCAGATTCCTGTCTAACGCGAGGTAAGCGAATGGCGCGGCTGATCTCAGCAGAGATTGTATCGATCGAATCATCAATGCCGAACTTACCCACGAATGGAAGTGGTTGCCGCCCTTGGCCACGAGTATATTCCTGATACCACTGTTGTTTGACAAGGACATCGTTTATCGTGTCTATCAACTCTGCACTAGGCTCATCTGTCACTGCCGATACCCTACGGAAATCTGGCAACTGAAGTTGCTCGGTCGGTGGTTCCGAGAGGAACAAGTAGCCGAAAGGAATGTGGAGCGCTCCCGCTAGATGACGTGCTTGCCGGAAAGTCGGGCGTCGGTCGCCACGCTCCCATTCATTCACTCGGTCTACACTGACGTTGGCTCGCTCTGCCAATTTCGCAACCGTCATTCTGGCTCGCTTGCGTGCCCACTGCAATATGGCCGGGGAGATGTGTGCGCTAGTCGCAGCCATGTGCTATCCTCCTTCTTTGAGGAGGTACGCAACAGAATACACTTCTCCTGCGTAATGTCTCGTCACGATTGCCGTCGCGCGAGACAGCACATAGCAATCCCAAGATTTCAGAAACGCCGCGACTGCGAATCGCGGCGTTTCGCATTCTGGGGGGCATAGGCTGCGATTATATCGAACTGGGACGCGCAGCCTTGGCCCCGGATGTCGTGTTAATCTGTGGACAGCGTGAGTAAGCCCAAGAAAGCTAAATCGTCTAAAGAGCCTGCGTCAAAGCCTTTCACGCGTGCCGATTTCCACTCCCTCTTGAAGCGTGCGATCAATCCACCGCCCGCTTCGAAACCTGCTCCAAAATCGATTTGAAAATCAGGTTGCCCTGATCGCGCCGGTTGTACCGGAACGTGTATTCGTCCAAGTAGGTCTGCAAGTACTTCTGGCTGACCGCGTGATAGACGCCACCGATCCCGCGCTTTAGAAGGCTCCAGAAGCCCTCCACAGTGTTGGTATGGATATCGCCCACCACGTAGACTTTGGACGCATGATGAATGCGCCGGTGCGTGTAGCCGAGCGGTTTGCCTTCCTTCTTGAGATCGGCAAGTTTATCGTAGGCCGCGTACTCATCGGTGTAAACCGTGCTGTCGGGCAGAATATGTTCCCCAGCCATGTTCAGCAGTTGATTGTGGCCCTGTCTCGGTGGCAGTTTTGCGCAACGATCTTGCCCTTGCGCTCCACAATGCCAGCAATGCGGGTTTTGTTCTGTCGATCCGCTTACCGACGCCCCGTGAGCCGCCCTTCACGCGTCCGCCGAAATAGGTTTCGTCCATCTCGACTGTCGATCCCTCCAATTGCAGATCCCCTCGGACATCAAGCGAACGAATCTGCTTGAACATGCGCCACGCGGTTTTGTAGGTAGCCGAGTTTCGCGCTGGATCTGCTTTGCGGAGATTCCGCAACGGGTCGAACCCATCAGGTACATCGCGTAAAACCACGTCTGCAGCGATGTAGTGGTTTTCTCGAAGATGGTTCCGGCTAGCGGGTAAATGTGCCAGCCGCAATGATCACAAGCGATAGGCGGTGCGGCCAGTCACGCGATGATGCTTGGTTTCCTTTTCGCATTTCTCGCAATGCGCGATTCCCCGGGCCAGCGCTGTTCGATGATGTACATCAAGGCAAGCGTCATCGTCGGGAAATTCGCGATTGAAATCCTGGAAGCTGTAGCGGAGTTGAGGCGGTATCGACTGCTTTACCGCGATGTCTTTTCGTCCGGGCATGATTTAGTATGTCCGATTCCATACTTGTTGTCAAGGGATAATTGCCAAGTACTTTCACCTGTCCTTGCTCGACCTGGCCCCCCTCGAAGAAATTGAATATCAGCTCCAAAACCGCCACACCCCGGAGCGAGTCCCCGAAGTCGCGTTCCTTGCAACGCCCATTGGGCCGGGACGGCCTTGGCCCGCCGGGGTGAACTGGGGCAAAAGCTTCCCGCTGCCGTTTCCTTCCGCCCTGGTTCCCGCTGAACTGTTCATGGCGAAGTTGGTCGCCGATCCAGCCATGACCGCTACCCTTGGATCTTATGACATCGCCTTACTCGATACTTCTGGGCAGCGCCGGTCGACCATCTATCCACAGGGCATCTACGTCGCCGAACGCAATGGGGAAGCGGTGTTGCGTTATATTCGTTCCGGAGCGAGTTCTCACTATCTCCTAACGGATGCTGCCTTCAATAACTCCACCGCTTGGGAACCGATTCGCCCCTCCCCGGCGCAGCTCAGCGACGTGGTGAAAGCCTGCGTCCTCTGGCTGGGGCGCGAGCAGGACCGGGACGCGCTGGGTTAGCGCGAGCGCTTCTTGTACGATCCGATTTCTTCGTAGGCATCCAGCACCTGCTGCGCGGTCCGCTCCCAACTAAATCGCCGTGCCTGTTCGAAGCCTCGCTCCACCAGGATGGCGCGGCGCTTCCGATTGAGCAGCACTTCCCGCATCCCTCGCGCGATGTCGAAAACATTCTCCGGATTAACGATTTCCGCCGCGTCTCCCACCACTTCCGGCAGCGAACTGACATGCGAGCAAACCACCGGCGTTCCGCTGGCCATCGCTTCCAGAGGCGGTAGCCCGAAACCCTCATAAAGCGACGGGAACACGAAGGCCGATGCGGCTTGATAGAACGATCGCAGCGTATCGATGGGCACAAATCCGAGAAACCGCACCGTGTCCTCCACGCGGCTCTGGATGACGGCGTGGCGCAGCTCCGGATAGCGCGAAATCTCGTCGCCGATGATCAGCAGCCGCAAGTCCCGATATTCGGGATGGTCCTGGATTTCGCCCCGCAGCACCGCAAAAGCCTCCACCAGCCGGGGAATGTTTTTCTGCGGATTGGTTCGTCCTACGTACAACAGGTACGGGTAGTGGATGCGGTAGCGATCCAGCACGCGCTGGATCTCGGCCGGATAATGCAACGGATTACCATATTCTTCCCCGTTCACACGCGTCGTGGCTGGCGCCATGGGAGCGTGAAAGGTCGGATCGGGCGCGTTGTACACTACCCGCATCCGGCTCATCGGGATGCCCAATACTGCCTCCACGTCGCGGCAGGTTGCCATCGAAACCGCCATCACCCGATCCGCCCGTATCAGCCCGCGTCGCAGATAGAAGTGCCGCAGACGGTTGCGATAACCAAGCTGGCTCGCAAACAACAGCGTGCTCATGTCGTGGATGGTGACCAAATAAGGTTTCGGCATCAGCAGCGGTACCGCGTTCAGCGGGATATGAAACAGATCGGCTTCCAGTTTTCGCAGGAACAATCCGTAGCGAATCTGAGCCAGCCCGCTGGCCGTCCCTTTCTTGTCAGCCCCAGCAAAGATGGTCGTTTGAAAATTCGGTGGGAGATCGGAAAACTCGGGAACCGCCTCCTGGTTGGTGATCAGCTGGTATTGATTACGGTCGTCTACCTTCGCCAGCGCGCGAACCAGGTTCCGGATATAAGTCCCGATGCCGAAGTCCGCCACGCGGCGGGTGTCGAGTGCGATCTGGAGCGGCATCGGGAAGCGGCTGATCGCTCAAGCCGTGGTGCGCGCGAGCTTCCAAGGATACAGAGGGTAGCGGTCCGCCAGTTCCATCACGCGACGTCTCACGCCCATGAGCGTTTCTATTACTTGTGAGCCGGATTGGACGCCGCGCAGTGCCTCGGCAATCAACGCGGCCACCTGCCGCATTTCGGCCTCGCGGAAACCGCGCGTAGTCACTGCCGGGCTGCCTAGCCGGATGCCGCTCGGATTCAGCGGCGGATTCACATCGAATGGAATCGCGTTCTTGTTTACGGTGATGTAGGCTTCATCCAGCGCCGTCTCGGCCTCTTTCCCGCGAACCCCTTTCGCGAAAACGTCCACCAACAGAAGGTGCGTATCCGTTCCGCCCGAGACCACGCGAAAGCCCTGCTGCTGCAGGCTCTCGGCCAGAACTTGCGCATTGGCGATCACTTGCTGGGAGTAAGTCCGAAACTCCGGCGTCATCGCTTCCAGGAAGCACACCGCCTTGGCCGCGATCACGTGCACCAGCGGACCGCCCTGTATTCCGGGGAAGAGCGCCCTGTCGATGGCAGCCCCATACTTGGCTCTGGCCAAAATCATGCCCGACCGCGGCCCGCGCAGCGTTTTGTGCGTCGTCGACGTCACGATGTCCGCGTATTCGCACGGATTCGGGTACAGGCCCGCCGCCACCAGCCCGGAAAAATGCGCCATGTCGACCACCAGGATGGCGCCCACCGAATCGGCGATCTTGCGGAACCGGGCGAAATCGATGATCCGCGGATAGGCGCTGCCGCCGGCGATGATCATCTTAGGCTTGTTCTCTTCCGCCAATCGGGCCAGCTCCGAGTAGTCGATCCGCTCGTCCTCGCGAGCCACCCCGTAGGCCACTACATGATAAGTCTTGCCCGAAAAATTCAACGGATGCCCGTGCGTCAGATGCCCGCCATGTGCCAGATTCATGCCGAGAATCACGTCGCCCGGCTGAATCACGGCCGCGTACGCCGCTTGATTGGCTTGCGAACCCGAATGGGGCTGGACGTTGACATATTCAGCGCCGAACAGTTTCTTGGCCCGCTCACGCGCCAAGGTTTCCACCACGTCCGTGAATTCGCAACCCCCGTAGTAGCGTTTGCCCGGATATCCCTCGGCGTACTTGTTGGTGAATACGGACCCGGTCGCCTGCAGCACGGCTTCAGAAGTGAAATTTTCGCTTGCGATCAGTTCCAGACGGCTATGTTGCCGTTCTACTTCGTGTTGGATCGCTTCATAGACTTCCGGGTCGACGGCGGAAAGCGGGCGCGACATGCGCTCGGTATCGTTCATAAGTTCTAGTGTAGTGTACCTGTAGCGCACGCTAGGAGTTCGCCTGTGGCGCACGCACTCGTGCGTGGATAGCGTCGGGATAAACCGGCGTGAAGTAATGAATGAAAGAGTCATACAGGAAAGGAGTAGCGAACCATCCTGACCCCTACTCATGGGAGGGCGGCTGAGAGGCCGAACTTGAAGCGTTGGGAAGGGGCACATGCAGGCTGGGTATCCCTGAAGTAGATGAGCTCCGAAATAGCGAAAACCAGAGTGCCGACGGTGTCACGCAATCCGGAAGGCAACACGGCGGCGCGCGAAAGCGCGAGTGCGCGGCCGACTCTGCGGAGTCGTAGACCCCAGGCATGCATGGAAACTTCACGCACGAGAACCGAGAGACCCCGTTGCCATCCGCGGCCCGCAAGGTGGCGGATCGGAGGGAGAAGGCGATGAGCCATAAGTCCCACAAGCACGGCAGCGGGGAGTCGTACAGCGGCATATTACCAGTGAAGCGGTCGAACGAAGGCCAGGGAGGGCCGAAGGAGATCGTGGAGGAAAGGCCGCTGGCCAAGGAGAACATGGAAGAGCACAACCCGTACCGGACACAAAGCCGGGAAAGCGGGCCAAACGGGCTGGACCGTGTGCGTCAAGCAGCAAAAGGGAACCAGGAGCTTAAGTTCACCGCCCTGCTGCATCACGTGAATGTCGATCTGCTGCGAAGCAGCTACCACGGCTTGAAAAAGCACGCTGCGGCTGGAGTGGATGGCGTCACGTGGCAAGAATATGGAAACGGACTGGAGGGACGGTTAGCCGACCTGCATGGACGGATCCATCGCGGGGCATAGCATGCCAAACCGTCGCGAAGAGTCTGGATACCGGTGGAGGTTCTCAACCAGATCTGGGAAGAGGACTTTCTGGATTTTTCGTACGGTTTCCGGCCGGGGCGCAGCCAACACGATGCGCTGGATGCGCTGTACACCGGAATCACGCAACGGCAGGTGAACTACGTACTGGATCTTGACATTCGGTCATTCTTCGACAAAGTGGGGCATGACCATCTGGAGAGATTCATACGGCACCGTATAGGAGACGAACGGCTGGTCCGTCTGATTCTGAAATGGATGAGGGCGGGCGTGATGGAGGATGGACAGTGGTTCGAGACCAAGGAAGGGACGCCGCAAGGGGCGGTGTTTACCCCTCGAACGCAAACGATAACTAGGAGGATTGCATGGTCCTGAAGGGCCGTTATCGGGCGGAGAGGAACCGTTTGAACCAGAGTCACCGGGAGGGATCGGAATCGAATGGCGGATGATGAGGGTATCGGCGCCAACGAGGATCTCTTTGACAAGCAGACGTACGATCTGCTGGCGCTCTTTGATGTCCAAGGTCTCGGCACGGGCGCACAGCTTAATTCGAAATCCGTTGAGGGTCTCGGCCAGTTGGAGATAACGAGTTTGGTCCACGGCCGCCATTTCCAATGATTGTAGTTCCGATGCCACAGCTTGCGTGCGCTGTTGCAGGTCGGGCATTCTTTGCCGCAGTTGTGCCAGAGTGACCAATCCCTCCTGGTAGGCAGTCACCAGCCGTTCGACATGATTTTCCAAACGAGCTTGTTCTCGCCGCAATCCTTCCTCGCGTTTGCGGAGAGGGTTGGTCGTTTGAGCCAGTTCTCGGCGGCGCTCGATCTCCGACTGGATCAACCTGTCATCCTCCAACAAACGAATGATCTGCTCCCAGACCACCGCATCGAGATGATCCTGCCGCACAGGACGATTCGTACACAGCGGGCCGTTGAGCCGGCGGTACCCATCTGAGCCAATGCATCGGTAATAATAGACTGGCCGGTTTGGCTTCCCTCCAGAAGCCCGGCACAAGGCATAGCCGCATTGTTGGCAGACCAGTATTCCCTGGAGCAAGGTCGGCTTTTTCGTCCTCCGTGGAGAATACTGTCTGTTCTTCTTCAACTGCTCCTGCGCCAACGCAAACACCTGTTCGCTGACCAGCGCTGGCACCATCACCTCGATCCATTCCTCTCGCGGACGCTCATGATTGGCGCTATTGCGATTCGGCAGTCTGTTGCGTTGCCGCAGTGGTCGCGTGATGCGCTGGCGAGGCCGCAGTTCTGTCTTGCCATAACAGGCCTTGCCCTGGTACGCCGGGTTGCGTAGCATACCCCAGATGGTCGATCGCTCCCACCGCGTGTTCTTGGTCTTGGTGGGGATCCGCTGTTGGTTTAGCGAATGTGCAATCGCATTGATGCTCAGGTCTTGCTGAGTGTACATCGCAAACACCATCCGCACTACGTCTGCTTCCTGCTCTATCACTTCGTAGTAGGCGGCTGAGGTTTCGCTCTTCTTCACATACTGGTACCCGTAGGGCGCACCCGACAGTACATTCACCACACCCTGTTGGGCCTTGTGGCGCTTCCCGCGGCGGCTCCGCTCCGCAATCTGTGCACGCTCATACTCGGCAATCATGCCTTGGAATTGAACCACCAGTTGGTCTTCTGGAGTCGCTCCTGCCGGTGACTTAAGGAAGATCACCTCGACGCCGCAACGCGATAGCTCCTCGGCCAATAAGACCTGATAGGCATACTTGCGACTAAGCCGGTCCGGCGAAAAAATCAAGGCCGCGACAATCTGGCCTTCCGCCGCCAGGTCGCGCAGCGATTCGAGGCCCGGCCGCGCCAGGCTGGCCCCGCTATACCCTTCATCTTGGAAGATCCATTCCGGCGGCACGGCGTATCCGTGGGTTCCGGCGTACTCGATCAAGGCCGTCGTTTGGCTCGCAATCGTGTGATTCTCCTTCTGCCGGTCTGAGGAGACTCGCGCGTAAATGGCCGCGGGCTTGTTCATTCAGATTCTCCTGCGTAAGGGTGGATGGGATAGACTCAATCGGCCGACGCCGATCAGGCACCAGAAGCTCGTAAGCCTGCTCCAGTTTGTCAGGCAGCAAACGATCAAATCGACATTCCAGATGAATCGTGCAAGGTCGGCCTGGGCGCCGCTCAGCCACGCCCTCGTCTCCGCGCCAGCAGCGCTACCAGAGCCCGACTCACAATTTCGCTCAGCGAAAGTCCTGACACGCTGGCGTGAGACCGTACACGCTCCACCAACGTTTGGGACAGCTTGACTGTGAAGGCCACTTTGGGATCGCCCACAACCACGGGTTGCTTCAACCGTCGTGCCTGTTGCAGATAGCGGTATGCCTGACGCGGAGATATCCTGCAATCCCGCACCATCTCCTCGACAGCATCGCGCAGATGATCGAACTGCTCGAGCAATTGACGAGCCCGGTTGAGGCGCTCCGCCTTTTCGATGTCGTCGGCGCGACCCATATGTCATAAACATACAACTATATATGACATAAAACAAGCCGTCGCCCAAGAGCTTCATCGATACCTCACTGCCCGCTCAAACGAGAAGTTATCGTTTGCGTTCGAGGGGTAATATCGCCGCTGCTTGCAAATCTCTACCTGCATTACGTTCTCGATCTCTGGGTAAAGGCATGGCGGAAGAAGCTGGCGCAGGGCGAGATGATCGTAGTGCGGTATGCCGATGACGGAGTGCTGGGGTTTCAGTATCGGGAAGACGCGGAGCGCTTTCTGGCAGACCTGCGGGAACGGCTGCGGAAGTTCGGACTGGAATTACACCCGGAGAAGACGCGCCTGATCGAGTTTGGGCGCTATGCCGCTGAGCGGCGGGCAAAGCGTGGGGAAGGGAAAGCGGAAACCTTCAATTTTCTGGGTTTCACTCACATCTGTGGGAAGAACCACAAGACGGGGTACTTTCTGGTGTACCGGAAAACCATTGGCAAGCGCATGGCAGCCAAGCTGAAAGACCTTCGGCAACAGCTGAGGCGCAGGCTGCATGAGTCGACCGACACCACGAGGAAGTGGCTCCAGGCAGTGGTTCGCGGATATTTTCAATACCATGCGGTGCCGCGCAACGAGCAGCGACTGAAAGCTTTTCGACGAGAGGTGCTGCGCATGTGGTTGTGGCAGCTTCGGCGGCGGAGTCAACGCAGCCGCTGGACGTGGGAAAAATTTAAGGAGAGGCTCGGAAACCACCTTCCGGAAGTCACCATCCTGCACCCCTACCCTGAAGTTCGCTTTGCGCTCAACCACCCGACTTTCGGGACGAACATCCAAGGCAGGAACCGTGTGCGTTAGTAGCGCCAGCACGGATCTGTGCGGGGGGCGATCAGTAATGGTCGTCCCTACCGCGACCCGCGTTCACACTCGTGTGAACGCCTATCCCGTTTTCTCCGTCAACTGTTGCAGCTCCCAAATGTCCCGCCGGCTTTGTCCCAGCAGCGGCCCCAGCGCCATCTTCCCCGCGCGTCCGATCTGCGTTTCCAGGAACTTCAGTTCTTTCAACTGCCCCGGCAATTCCGCATCGGGGGTCACGGGAAAGCCCATCTCGCGGCGCAGCAAATCGCCTTTGGCGCGCGCGCTCAGTTCCAGCGACAAGTGCAGATAGGAGAGCATGTCGCCCAAAATCACGGGCGTGAACGTGCTTTCCAGCGACTTCATATACGAACCCACCGGCGACTTGCTAAAAGTTCCAGTCGCGATCATCTGCAGCAGGTCGATATCTTTGTCCAGCTTCATCCCGAGCCATTTTTCGAGCACTTTTTCGCTGCGCCAAAAGATGAGCGCAATCACCGCCGGTAAAATCACAAGCACCACCACGGCCGCGATCACCGGCCGCCACAGCGGCTGATTGTACAGTTCGTGAATCGCGATGGCCATGGCCAGCCCCGGCAAAAACGTCAGCGCCGAACGCGACCCGCGGATTTCGCTCAGATTGGCCGAAACGGTTCCGAAGATGGCCGTCGCGCCGCCGTGCATCATGGCGGTCCCGAGCCCTCGGATCGCGCTGGCAACCAAGCCGGCGGCCGAAAGATCCGGAAGGTAGGTTAAATTTTCGAGCACCGCGAACCCGGCGCCCACCGCGAATCCGGAGATCGCGGTGTCTACCATGAAACCCACCCGGTTCGATCGCAGCAGCCACGCTACATACAACGCTTTCGCGATCTCCTCGATCACCGGCGCTCCCGATCGCGCCCAGATCGCAGGCGATACCAGCCCTGTGGCATAAACGCCGGTGTTGAGGCCATAGCAAATCACGGCCACGCCGCAGCCCACGGCTACCGATCGCAGCACGCGGCCGAGCGTCAACAGCTTGTAGGTATCGATCAACTCCAGCGCGAATAAAAATATCAGCACCGGAAGCACGCTCGCGGTCACTTGCGCGAGAATCAGCCGGATGCCGCCGCCTGGGAACATCAAAGTATCTTCAGCGAAAACATGTACTCGGTTGTGATGTGGCCGTCATGCTCGGCCGCGGCGTAGCCGCTGGAAAATGTCGAGCTCAAATAGGTGAACAGCACCAGCCGCACATCCAGCTGCGTTCCAAGATTCACAAAGTTAGCGCGGCTCGGAACGCTGCTGAGGTTGGTCACCAGGTCCGAGGAAAACAAGGTAAACCGCGCCCAGTTCACGTACAGCCAGGTGGTCCCAAACTCGCGGAACCGCATGGGCGGCAGATTGTATTCCCCCATCACCTTCCCGAAACTCTGTCCGCCAATCGCATCGATGGCGACCCCGGGAAAACTGTAATATTCTCGGTACCGGTCAATCGAAAGATGATCGAGGTAATTATTGCCAAAGGCGCCGAAGTAGAAGCTGGCGAAAGGGCTGTTGATATTGCCGTACGATTTTCCGGCGGAACTCCGCAGCCAAAGCGCGCTATTGCGCGGCAGCAGGAATCCGCGATCGTAATTCCCCCACACGCTCGGAAAGGCCCCATGCGTGTAATACAGCCGCGAGTGGAGGCCCCACTGCGTGCCTTTTTCGTCATCCACCGCGCCCTGCGCCCGGTGTAGACTCGAATACTTCAGCCCGATGTTCGCATCCAGCAGGTTTCCAATATTGTTTGTGGATACATTCTGATACTCCGGCAGCGCGTTGAGATCCGAATAACCGGCCACGCTCCAATCGAGCGCGAGCGTTCGCGACTCGGTGGGACTCTGAATATCGTTGATCAAATATTGCGAATGGGCCAGCTTCAGCGATTCACCCTTGCGGCTCAGCTTGGTGGGGCCGAACAAATCGTAGAAGTCCGCGTAATTGTAGTAGCCCGTCAGCTTCCAGTTCCACAGGTGCGCCTCGAAGGAAACGTGCGCGCGCTCGTTCGAGGGCAAACCCGGATCGGGCGAATAGCTGGCATCCACATTGATTCCCGCCAGGCGCAAGCGATCGGCAAACTCGGCGCGCATCCCCACGCCCACCGTGTCCTTGTAGCCTTGCACAATCGGATAAGCCGAGATCAATTGAATATTTTGAATCGGATTATAGGCGCCGGCGCGCGTAATCAGGTTCTCTGAGTTGACGGTGGAGGGCGGCGGCAGCTTCCAGGACTTCAGTTCGGGATACTTGTTGACCGTGGCCTGCCCGAAGTACTTCACCGCGCTCACGTCTTCCAGCGCCTTGGTGGGCACTCGCGCAGGCGTGAATCCCTTGCTGGTATATTCGAACGCGATCAACGATCCGTCGGCCAGCGGCAGCGGACGGAACAGCCCGGTCTCGGCGTTACTGATCACGTCCATCTTCTTGATATCGAAATCGTAGCGAAAAAGATTCGATGCGCCGGTATTGTAGGACGAGCCGTAGAGATAGCGTCCGTCGGGCGAATAAACGAAATTGCCCGGCGAGTTGTATTCGAAGTCGTACAGCGTTTCGAACGAAATCTCGCCCTTGCTCTCGCCTTTGCGCAGGTCTTCGATGCGAAAGCGCACCAGCTTCTGGCGGCCGCTCACGTCCGAGATGGCGCTAGTCAAAAACTTGCCGTCCGGTGAAACGTCGATGTCGAAGACGTCGGTGCCGTATTCGAATTCGTGGTTAACTTTCCCGTCCGTGTACGGCGCGGGAATTTCCACCAGGCTGGACAACCCGTCTTTGTGGCGCACGCCCCACAGCGTGCCGCCCGTCGCATCGAACGCCAGGTCACCGGTACGAATATCCTTCTGTAATCGCCTGGAATGATGCGTATCGACGTCGTAAACATTCAAATCGCGCAAATCGTTGTTGTCGGTGGTGTAGTAGAGCTTTCGCCCGCGAGCGTCCCAAGCCAGAGAGGTGACGTAGTAAAGTCCGGGACCCTGGATGTCCTTCAACTCATCCACCTTGCCGCTATCCACGTGAATGGCCGCGACACTGGCTATATGGGCCGGATATCGAATGCCCGCATAAATCACATTATCTTTTGGGTCAAAATACGTGCGCGACACCGAACCCAGGCTTTGGGACGTCAGCCGCTGCGGCACCGTCACGGGATACTTGCGGATTTCGGCGAGGTTGCCTTCTTGAAATTTCCGCTCGTCGGCGATCCACATTTTCCAGGCGTCACCCATCGCGATTCCGTAGACTTGCTTGAAGCGTGAGCTGAAGTAGCGCTTGGTGTTCTCGCTGCGGGTAACCCATTCCAGCAGCTTGCCGGGACCGTAGGTATAGGTGAGCCAGGTCATGAAACGCGTGCCGTACAGGTACGAATTAGCGCCGGTCTGAAAGTCGGCCGCGGTTCCTTCGGCTTCCAACCCCACCACATCGTAGAAATAGGCGTCGTCGCGAACCATGGCCCGGAACACCATTTCATCCCAGCCGCCGATCGCGCGGCCCAGTCCGCCGGCCATCCACGTTTCCATGAAGGTCGCGATCCCTTCTTGAAACCAGCGCGTCGCATAGTGCCTCGGGACGGTCATCGAACTATAGAAAATGGACACCGGGTCTTGATCGGTGGGTACCACCTTGCCGAAGAACAGCGAGCGAAAACGGCGATCGGTGGAGTTCGCATTGTCGCCCATCACGATGTGAATCGATTCATGATTCATCATCCACGTGGTGCGCTCGTTGGCGGGCAGCGTTTCGTAGGTGTAGCTGAAGGGAGCAATGCCGATGTCGATAAAGTCGGACGGTAGGCTTCCCGCAGCGCCGTAACCGTAGTCGGTAAAATCCTCGAGTAGAATGGTTAGCTTCTGCGAGGGCGTGTAATGAAATAGATTGTTCTCGAAATTGAGGGCATTCTCGTAGGAGCGAATGAGGTGGGTAACCAGATATTCGTGCGCCGGGCTGTAATAAAGAACTTCGACGTGCTTGGAGGATTGGATGAAGAGCTTGGCTTGGCCGGCGAACGCGGGTATCGAGAGCAGGCTACAAAACAAAGAGAGCCCCGCCACCCAGCGCGGGACCCTCGTGAAAAAGCCGATTGTTGACAAAGGTCTGTCGATATTACTGATGGACGACGCCGTCCTTCAGGCCTTCCCTGGCACTGTTCCTGACGCCGTCCTTCAGGCTTTCCCTGGCACTGTTCCTGACGCCATCCTTCAAGCCTTCCCTGGCACTGTTCCTGACGCCGTCCTTCAGGCCTTCCCTGGCATTGTCCTTGATGCCGTCCTTCAGGCCTTCCCTGGCACTGTTCCTGACGCCGTCCTTCAGGCCTTCCCTGGCATTGTCCTTGATGCCGTCCTTCAGGCCTTCTCGGGCACTGTTCCTGACGCCGTCCTTCAGGCCCTCCCTGGCACTGTTCCTGACGCCGTCCGTCAGGCGGTCCCTCGAACCATCCGACAGGCGGTCCCTCGAACCATCCGTCACACCATCTTTGACTCCGTCCTTAACGACATCCTTGACACCGTCCTGGACGGCATTAGCCACTGGCGCCGAGCCAGGTGTGGCGACGTCCGCGTTCGGGACCTGAGCATCGCGATAAACGTCACGCTTGCCGATCGCGCCTTGGGTCTGTGCCGAGTTTACGTGCGCGTTGGAAAACCAAAACAGGATGCCCGCTGCGATCAGGCCGCTCCCAATCAGGATTGGGAATCTCCACTTGCGTAAGAAAGTCATCTGAATACTTGCTCCTTTGCTCTGCTCTTGTGCCGCTGTTGTTATAGAGTGACACATTTTTACGAGATGTTGCAGGCCTCCCAAAAAAGTTTTTGCGTTTACAGGTACCGAGCCGGCTAGCCACCGGCCTTGCCGCCATCAATCGGGAATGTGAAGGAGAGGATGTTCCGATCCCCTTCGCGACGGTAGGCAATCGAATCCACCATGCTCCTTACTAGAAATACTCCCAAGCCGCCGATCGGCCTACCCGCCAATCCCCGCGAGAGGTCCGGTGGATCGGCTTGCAAAGGATTGAAAACACGGCCGGAATCTGCTATTTCCACCACCAGCTTGCCGGGCCCCGCCTGGGCATAGGCCACCTCCACACCTCCTGTTTCCGGAGTGTAGGCGTAGCGGGCAACATTAATGAGGATCTCCTCCAGCACCAGATCCAGCTTCCCCAGTTCGTTCTCGGCTACCCCGGCCGCAACCGCCCCGCCACGCACAAATTCGCTAAAGGCCGAAATCGACCCTGCGCTGGCTGGCAGATTCAGGCGTTTCGCTGGAGGATCCATCAGAGCGTCCCCATCAGAGCGAAGCGACGGCTTCCTGAGTGGTTTCGAAAACTGGAAACAGGCCAATCAGCCGGGTCATCTCAAACACTTGTCGCGGCAATCCGTGAAGTCCGCAAAGGATCAGCGAGCCGGAACCGGATTGCAGCTTTTGGGCAACCGAAAGAAAACTCCGCAGCCCCATGCTGCTGACATATTGCAAGTCCTGAAGATCCGCGATCAAGTGCTTTTTCCCGTGTGTAATCCAGACGTCGCACGCCTCTTCGAACTCATGGGCGTTCTCGGCATCCATGCGGCCCGTTACCTTGATCAGCACGGCCTTTTCGAGTTCGGTGGCCTCGATATTCATAAAGGTTCCAGCTTAGCGAGGGCCGAGCCGAGAAGCAACGCAGCTTGTCTCATATATACAGTATGTTACGATAGCGGAATTCGTTGGTCTCTGGGAAACCGCGAATTTGAGCGCTCGATGAACTTTTCCGAAGAAGACTTAGAGCAGCTTCGGCCGAGGTTGCGTTATAAGGTACGCTACGCGCTGGGCTTTTATTGCCCCGATGTCGATGATATCGTGCAGGAAACCCTTGCACGCTACCTGGTTGCCGCAAGCCGCGAAAAGATCGAGAACCCCGCCGCGGTGGGTGCATTCCTGAACGGCATCTGCCGCAACGTGATCTCGGAGTATCGCCGCCGGAATATGCACGAGGAATCTATGCCGGAGGTAGTACCTGAGCCGCCCAGCAAGGGAATCGCGGAAATAGACCTGCTCGATCTCCGCCAAGCCATCGCCCAAGGCCTGGACCAGCTCTCCGACCGCGATCGCCGCGTATTGCGCGCGTTCTATCTGGAAGAAAAGCCGAGGGCGGAGATTCTAAAAGAAACCGGGCTGACCGACGAGAACCTCCGCGTAGTGCTTTGCCGCGCTAAGGAAAGATTTCGCGCAATTTATGTGGAGCAAACGAAACATCGGGCGCCTTCGCGTCACTCAATGATATGAGCATGGACTTTCACCGAGATCCAATGGTTCGCGAACAGCTCATTTCGCGCTATCTGCGACATCGCCTGACCGCCGAACTGGCCGAGGAATGGGAAAGCCACTACCTGGGGTGCGAAGATTGCTTCCAGGAAATCCGTGCCACCGAGTTGCTGATTCGTGGGCTGGGCGAGCCGACGGTCCAACGCAAACGCGTGAACGACGTCACCGTGTTGCAATTCGCCAGCGGCACGCAACTGCTGGCGGCGTCTCTCGAGTTGACCGAGCTATCCAAAGCTATCCGTCTGGAGAGCGACACCAAGGTCCTGATCGACTTGAGCAAGGTCAGCCGCATCGACAGCACCGGCTTGGGCGTGCTGATGAACTGCTATTGCCATGCCGTGAAAAACGCAGGCGTGCTCAAGCTTCTGAATCCCGATGTGCCCGTGCGTCGCGTGCTGAGCCTGACCAAGATCGATTCGGTCCTACAGACCTTTGAGGACGAAGCCGCAGCCATCGAGAGCTTCGCGCGCGCATAGCCCTGAGGTAGCGCACGCACTTGTGCCCAATGTCACTTAGTTTCGGCGAGGTTCAGTAAAGTATTGAAAGCATTGTGGCTTTCGCGCAGCTGCCTGTTGCAATCAAACATAAGTCCTTTAAAATGTTCGCGCACAAAAACTAAGCGGCATTGCGCACTCGTGCGTGCCGTGTTGGCACTCATGCCAACACTTTTTGTTTTAGAGCGGGACGCTCTGTCTGCGCTACACGTTGCGCGTAGCTCCAGCGGTTTTTTCCTGGCAGGCCGCCACCGGAGCCGACACCTACACCTTGCCGGCGTCCACAGGCTGTGAACGGCCGACACGTCCCCCGGTTTCGCGCGGACTGGGCGCGCTATTTCGACTCCGTTATGAGCGGCGTGGCTCTTGGCGGTGGGACACGGCCGGCTCGTGGACGGCGCCTATATCGAAGTGATCCTTTGCTGGCTTTTCCTCCGCGTGTACTGGCTGCCGCTGGACCCGCGGAAAGCGCTGGCGGCGCGCGGCCGTGATTGCCACTGCCATCCTGCCCACAGCCGCCCGGTACTTCGACGTCTGGAAGCACGTGCCCGTGGCCCCGGCCCAGCAGGCCCTCGGTATCTTGCACGCCCTTTTCTAAGGTGAGTATTACAACCGATGACGAAACGGCGCAGGCCGGGGAGCCGTCGCTAAGAATGTCCCCCTTGGCACCGAACCGCCAGTTCTAACCGCGTCCTTACTATACTTTGAGAGGAATCCATGCGGACGAAATATGTGAGCGCGTGCATCGCCCTAGTCCTAGCGCTCTTTTGGGCGGCTGGCGGCATGGCGCAGACGAGCCGCATCACCCAGGCCCCCGACAATCGGCTGCGCACCGTCCTGACCGGCCATCTTCATCCCAAGGCCCAGGCCGCCGCCTTGGCTGGCAGTGATCAAGGACGAGTGGCGCCCTCGCTGGCCATGCCCTACATCACGCTGGAGCTTGCGCTATCAGCCAGCCAGCGGGCCGAACTCGAAAAGCTGTTGGTGGACCAGCAGACCCCGGGCTTGTCAAATTATCATCACTGGCTGACGCCGGAAGAATACGGGCAGCGCTTCGGCGTGAGCGACACCGATCTCGGCAAGATCACCCAATGGCTTCGGCAGCAGGGTTTGCAAGTGACTTCGGTGGCGCGCGGACGGAACTGGATTGCTGCCAGCGGAACGGCGGCACAGGTTGAGACGGCGTTTCAAACCGAAATTCATAATTACTTAGTCGACGGCGAGACCCACTTCGCCAACGCATCGGAGCCGTCCGTACCCGCGGCGTTTGCCTCAGTAGTGAAAAGGATTCGTGGCCTGAATGATTTCCGCATGCTGCCGAGAGTGCGCCTCTCGCGTTCCAAGCGTCATTTCTCCACGGGACCCGGCCAGCCGAACTATTTGGCGCCCGACGATTTCGCCGCCATTTACGATGTCGCGCCGCTGTACGCCGCGGGTCTTAACGGCACCGGTCAGAAAATCGCGATCGCCGGCCAGATCCAGGTCGATCTTTCCGATATCGAGCAATTTCGCAGTCAATTCAATCTGCCGGTTAACGATCCCCAGATGCTGCTGGTGCCGGGTTCGCCAAATCCGGGGGACAGCTCCACGTCGGGTGATCTGGCGGAAGCCGATTTAGATCTGGAATGGGCCGGCGCGGTGGCGCGCAACGCGACCATCGTCTTTGTTTATTCGAACGACGTAATGACGTCCGTGCAGTATGCTATCGACCAGAACCTCGCGCCTGTGATCAGCGTGAGCTATGGCTCCTGCGAGCTGGAGACCCCCGATTCGGAGTACAATTCGTTTGTCCAATGGGCGCGGCAAGCCAACGCGCAGGGAATAACGTGGTTCGCCGCATCCGGCGACAACGGCGCCGCCGATTGCAACGACTCGCAAAATCCGGGATTGGCCGTTGACCTTCCGGGCAGTATGCCGGAAGTCACCAGCGTTGGCGGCACCGAGTTCGTCGAGGGTACGGGGAACTATTGGAGCCTCACCAACAACGCCAATGGGGCATCCGTGCTGTCTTATATTCCCGAGTCGACCTGGAACACCACCGTGCAAGATGGAGTGCCGGCGGCGAGCGGCGGCGGCGCCAGCGTTCTGTTTACGAAACCTTCCTGGCAAACCGGCCCTGGTGTGCCGGCCGACAATGCGCGCGATGTGCCCGACGTGGCGCTGAATGCGTCGGAGGATCATGACGGCTACCTGGTCTACACCAGCGGCAGTCAGCAGATTTACGGAGGGACGTCGGTCCCCACCCCTTCGTTCGCCGCGCTGACGGTGCTTCTGAATCAGAAGCTCGGCTCGGGTGGAGTGGGCAACATCAATCCGAAGTTGTATTCGCTGGCGCAATCGAACCCCGGAATCTTTCACGACGTCACCACGGGCAACAACATTGTCACCGTGTCTTGTCCCTCCAGACACCCCAATTGCGCGGCCGCGCCAGTGGGCTACTACGCCGGTGTTGGCTACGATCAGGCCACCGGGCTCGGGTCGGTGGATGCGTACAAGCTGGTGATGGATTGGACTGGCGGGAGCGTCACGCCGCCGCCTGCCAGCCCCACTGTAAGCGTCAAGCTGCTGGCCAATTTGAGCACCGTGGCTGCCAACGACGTGGTGTATTTGACGGCGACGGTCGCCTCGCTGGAGGGGATCACGCCCACCGGGTCCGTTTTGTTTTCCATCGCAGGCGCGTCTCTGGGATCAGCCGTATTGAGCGGATCGGCGGGCACGGCCACCGCAACATTGGCGTTGAACGGCCTCGAGTTGCCGTCCGGCAGTGGAACCATTACGGCAACCTACGACAGCTCCAGTAGCGCGTCGGTGGCAGTCAGCGTCACCGCGTCCGGATCGGGTTCGAGCGCCGTGCCGGCCATCAGCAGCGTCGCCAATGGAGCCAGCTTCAAGCCCAGCTTCGCGCCCGGATCGGTCCTCAGTGTGTTCGGATCCAGCCTCTCGCCAGTGACACAAAGCGCGTCCAGCGTGCCGCTTCCGCTCTCGGTTTCGGGCGTAGAGGTGCTCGTAAACGGAATCGCGGCGCCGCTCTATTACGTCGCTCCGGGCCAGTTGAATGTGCAGATCCCTTATGAGACAACCATCCACGATACGGCGCTGGTGAGCGTCAATAACAACGGCCAGGTAACTACGCGAACTTTCCTGGTGGATGCGGCGGCGCCGGGCATTTTCACAAATTCCTCTGGCGCTCTAGTGCCCACCGCGGCCGCTGCGCCCGGGCAGGAGGTCGCGTTCTACATCACCGGCGCGGGAGCCGTTTCACCGGCCATTCCGGATGGCGCAGCGCCCCCGACATCCACGGCCATCCCGAATCTTCCGATGCCGTCCGGCAGAACCACCGTGACCATCGGTGGCGCCCAGGCGACCATCGATTTCATCGGCATTCCTTGGGGGCTGGTCGGCGTCACCCAGATCAACGTGCTGGTTCCGAACGGGATGTCCGCCGGCCCGCAGCCAGTCGTGGTAACGGTTGGCGGGGCGGCGAGTGCGCCGGCTACCATCACCATCACCAACTGAGCATCATTCACCAACCCGAAGGTTATTGGTCACCGAGAAAACGCCGTGCACCCCGTTTGCTCGGATATTCGCGATGCTCTTGTCGGCCTGGTTGTCCACCACGCCCTCCAGAGTGACGTTGCCATTCTTTACGATAATGCGAATCGGCTTGATCACCGGCAGCGCATAGCGATTCATCGAAGGAAAGCCGTAGATCGCCCGATACAGCGAAAGCCGCAGCCGATCGTCATGCGGCGACAGCGGCAGCACTTCGATCTGGTTGTCTACTTTTTCAACGCCTTCGATGCGCTTCACCGCTCTTTCGGCGTCCCCTTTTAACGTGGGGCGGGTCACTTGCCCCGTTAACGTTTCGGTCCCTTCGTCGACACTGTAGGTCAGGTTGTCGAACACATCGAGATACGGAAGCATTACCAATTCATGGCGAACCTCCCTGCCGATCGGCCCGGACGGTTGGTTCTTTCCCGCGAAGGCCATTCCAGCGGCCAGCAGCGTGATTGCAAAAATGTACTTGATCATTTTAATCTCCTTATAGATCTCTAGTTTTTGAAAAATGTTTGCGGAGCCCGTGTGGCGCACGCACTCCTGCGTGCCGCGTCGACAATCGTGTCGACGCATGGCTGGCTAAATCACCGCCGACTTACATCCACTGATCGCACCCACCCCGATCGAAAGTCCACCGAACAAGCAAACCCAAACCGCGTGGTTCCAAATCCCCGTTTTGCGCTTACTCTCCCGCTAACCCGGCCGTTCCGTCCCGGATTGTTGTCGGGAACTGTGCGGTCGAAAGTGACATAGAAATACCCATCCCGATTCAGCCGGTCCGTCACCGAATCCTGACAGGCCCGAATGGCCCCGATCGGAATTCCCCTAGGAGGCTCAGGCGTCCACCCACCGCCGCCACGCTCCCGCCATTCGAGATCGAATGTATAATTCGCGCGGCCCGCTTGAGGATCGGTGATCTGAATGACGGCTCTGCCTCCAGTGCTGCGAGGATCCTGGGTGAGTCGAAACGCTCCCCTGCCGGCTACCCTGACGAATCGGAAATCGTCGGGACGATGGGGCGGCGGCGCGTTGCATTGAAATCGCCGCCAGTCCGCCGCTTGCCCGGCGGTGGTTGTCAAAAGGCCCAGGTCGCCGGAGATTTCAACCTCCGCCGCGTGGTCCACCCTGACCTCAATCGTGCATCTCCCGTTCCCGCCACCGCCCGTTATCGTGGCGCGGCGAGACACCGGATTAGCATGTGCGGGCTGTATGAACGCGGATAAAATCGCCGCACTGAGGAATATTTGTTTATTCATGATGATCGCTTCGCTATTTATTCGGCAATCCCCGTTCCAAACGCTTTGAGACCTGCCTTCAGCGGCTTGCGCGCGCCCCGATTTGGGTCAGGCCACATCGCGGCGTAACCGGACGACACATTGTTCGCCAGCAGTCACGACGAATCGGATAACCTCAAGAGAGCCACAATTCGTGATTCGCATGCAAAGCAATCCCGGCCCACACCGGTTAGCACCCGCGATTTTTCGTTGCGGACTGGCGCTGGCGCTGGTTGCAGCCGCCCTGGGTCTGACCTTCCTTTTACAGAGTGTTGTTTCGACCGCGGGATATCTCTTCTTCTACATAGCCGTGATAGCAAGTGCCTGGGTCGGTGGAAAATTGCCCGGCTTCATCGCGGTTGTTCTCAGCGTCATCGCAGTCGCGTACTTCTTCACGCCCCCGGCCCATTCGTTCCATGTGAATCGCGAATCTTTGCCTATTTTCGTTGAGTTCTCGGTATCGGCGCTGGTCGTCGGATGGTTCAGCTCGTGGAGAAGACAAGCCGAGACCGAGCTTCAATATGCCCGCGACGACCTTCAATTAAGGGTCGAGGAACGGACCGCCGAATTGCGGGACTCCAATCGGCAGTTGCTGGCGGAAATGGCCGAACGCAAGCGCGCCGAAGACGCCTACTACGAAGCGCAGGCCGAGCTCGCGCGCGTCACCCGCATCAGCGCCATGGGCGCGCTGGCCGCGTCCATCTCCCACGAAGTGAATCAACCGCTCGCCGCCGTGGTCACCAATGCCGATGCCTGCATGATGTGGCTCTCCACCGAACCGCCCAATATTGAAGAGGCCAGGGCGGCCGTGGATGCCATCGCTCAACAAGGAACACGCGCCAGCGAAGTAGTCCGGCACGTTCGCGCCATGTTCACCAAAGCCACGCCCGAAAGAACCAAGGTGCAGGTCAACGATCTGATTCGCGAGGTAAGTGTTCTGATTGAAGGGGCGGCGTTACGAAACCAGGTTGCGCTTCAGACTGAACTGGGCGCCGATCTTCCTGCGACCATGGGCGACCGGGTCCAATTGCAACAGGTGATCGTGAATCTGATCCTGAATGGCATAGAAGCGATGAGTGAAGTTGCCGATCGGCCGCGGCGGCTTGTGATACGCTCCACGATCGAGAACGCCGCTGAGGTGCTCGTGACCGTGCGGGACTCCGGCGTCGGCATCGCCCCACAGGACGAGAAACGTATTTTCGACGCGTTCTTCACCACTAAGGCGCAGGGGATGGGAATGGGATTGTCCATCTGCCACTCCATCATCGAGGCTCACGGCGGCCGGTTGTGGGCCAGCAGCAACGGCGACCACGGCGCCACGGTCCACTTCACCCTGCCGGTCGAGCATGAGACCACCTCATGAACGAACCCGATCCGATCGTATTTGTGGTGGACGACGATGCGTCGGTTCGCGATGCAGTTCAGCGGCTCATTGCCTCGGTAGGCCTGCGGGTGGAAACCTTCGGGTCCACGGGGGAGTTTCTAGCCGACAAGCGCCCCGAGGCGCCGGCCTGTTTGGTGCTGGACGTGAGGCTGCCGGACGTGAGCGGCCTTGAACTGCAGCGCGATTTGGCTGCCGCCAACATCCGTATCCCCATTATTTTTATTACCGGCCACGCGGACGTCCCCATGAGTGTTCGCGCGATGAAAGCGGGAGCGGTCGAGTTCCTCACCAAGCCGTTCCGCGGCCAGGAGCTTCTCGACGCCATCCAGGAAGCGATTGCCAAGGACCGTGTGGCTTGGAACGAGCGAGCGCAGATGGCCCAGCTCCGCGCGCGCTACAACTCTTTGACGCCCCGCGAGAAGGAAGTGCTGAAGCTGGTTGCTTCCGGCCTTCTGAATAAGCAGATCGGCGCCGAACTGGGCGCCAGCGAGTTGACCATCAAGACCCACCGGGGACGAGTCATGCAAAAGATGGGCGCCGATTCGCTCGCCGATTTAGTCAAGATGGCGGAAAGAATAGATCCTTCCAGCAGAACATATAAGTAGCCGTCTGCTACCAATGTAGGATGGAATCCGGCCAGGAAACCGCTTATTCTTTATCCAGATGATCACTCTGCACCAGCGTGCCACGAACCTGGTAACTGGGAAAAGGCCGCGCCGCATCTCTATTGTGGATGACGATGCGTCCATCCGCGAGGCGCTGAAGAGCCTCATGAGATCGGCTCAATTCAGCGTGGAGGCTTTCGCTTCGGCGGAAGAATTCCTGGCTTCCGAGCACTTGAATGACACATCCTGTCTGATCCTGGACATCCATTTGCCCGGGATGAGCGGCTTCGAGCTACAGGCTTATCTGAATTTCGAGCGGCGCCGCATCCCCATCGTCTTTATCACCGCACACGCCGATGAGACCTCGCGCCAGCGTGCGCTGAAGCGCGGAGCCGTTGAGCTCCTAAGCAAACCCGTTCGCCGGGAAACCCTGTTCAAAGCAATTCAATTAGCTATAGAACGAAACTCGGCGGCGTAGCCATCTCCTACCAAAAGAGGATTTCAATCGGCCCTGGAACCGCCTACGATGATTTCAAGTAGAAGTAAGAATCAGAATGGAGTGAGTATGAAATTCGAGAATCTCCCGCCAGGGATCATCGGGAACAGCGAGGTTTTAAGATCCGTGTTGCGGCAAGTGGATCTGGTTGCGCCCACCGATTCCACGGTCCTCATTCAGGGTGAGACGGGCACCGGAAAAGAGTTGATCGCGCGGGCCATCCATGGTTTGAGCGCTCGACGCAACGCTCCATTGGTCACATTGAACTGCGCCGCTATCCCGGGTACTCTCTTGGAGAGTGAGCTGTTCGGCCACGAACGAGGCGCCTTTACCGGCGCTGTCACCCGGCGCATGGGACGTTTCGAATTGGCCGATGGCGGCACGCTCTTCCTGGACGAAATCGGCGAAATGACGCTGGACTTGCAAGTAAAGCTGCTACGGGTTTTGCAGGAGCAGGAGTTCGAGCGCCTGGGGAGCGAGCGCACCACTCGCGTGAATGTCCGCGTGGTGGCGGCCACCCACCGCGATCTGCTGCAGATGATCCAGGCCAAGGAGTTTCGCGCCGATCTGTACTACCGCCTGAGCGTCTTCCCAGTCGCTTTGCCCCCCTTGCGCCATCGGGCGGAGGATATTCCGGCGCTGGCCCGGTACTTCATGACAAGCTCCGCCGCCCGCATGAATAAAATGGTGGATTCCATCCCGGCGGAGACCATGGATCGAATGCTCGCCTACGATTGGCCGGGCAACATACGAGAGTTGCAAAACTTCATGGAACGCGGCGTCATTCTATCCGCGGGTTCCGTATTTCAGCTGCCCTTCACGCCTTTGCGGCACACCGCCACAGCTCTCACCGCAGGCCGGAAAACTCTCGAAGACGCCATGCGGGAGCATATTCTGCAGGCGCTGGATCAAACCAAGTGGGTCCTCGGTGGGCGGCAGGGAACGGCCGCTTACCTCGGCGTCGCTCGCACCACCTTGATCGCCAAGATGCGCCGGCTGGGAATCGAATCGAGCCGTCAGGCGGCATTTGGGGCCATGGCATGAACGCGATCATTAGTCCCACCATCGTTCCGGTGACAGGACGGGAGGAGCAGATCGATCCGCGAGAGCCCTTTGGTGCGCTTTGCGAATTCTATCAGGCGTTCAACGCCCGCGATCTCACGTTGATGGAACGCAACTGGGTCCGCTCGGAGGAAGCGTCCATGGCGCATCCACTGGGCGGCATCCGGCGCGGGTGGTCCGACATTCGCGAAGTCTATGAACGCATCTTCAATGCGACTGCGAATCTCAATATGGAGCTTCGCGATTACACGGTCCATCTTCTCGGCGGGGCCTTTTACGCTGTGGGCCGGGAGCATGGGCTGCTCCAGGGCCCCGATCTTTCGCTCGACCTGAAGTTCCGTAGCAGCCGCTTGTTCCGCTACAGCCGTGGCCGATGGCGTCAGGTCCATCACCACGGATCGATCGAAAACCCCGAACTGCTGCTCCGTTATCAGGCGGCGATTCGCTGAATCGTATCCTTCCTGCTGCTGTTCGCCGGCGTTGTGGCGCACGCACTCCTGCGTGCCGTGTTGGCACTCCTGCCAACACTCTTGGAAAGGAGCCTCCATGGAGCAAACTGGAATTCATAACGCACAACTGATCTTGCTCTTCCTGCTGCTATTCGTCGCCGCTTTCGCCGTCCTGGCGCGCAAGCTCCACACGCCCTACCCGATCGTCTTGGTCATCGCTGGGCTTTTACTGAGCTTTGTGCCGGGCATTCCAACCATTACTCTCGATCCCGATCTTATTTTCCTGGTCGTCCTCCCGCCGCTGTTGTACGCCGCTGCGTGGGTTACGTCCTGGCGGGATTTCTCCCACAACCTGGTCAGCATCGCAATGCTCGCGTTCGGACTGGTTGGCTTCACCGTACTGTGCGTGGCACTGGCGGGCCCTTGGTTGTTCGCCGGCATTGACTGGCGCATCGGGTTCGTTCTAGGCGCCGCCGTGGCTACCACCGACGCGATTGCCGCAACCTCCATCGCGAAGCGGATCGGTTTGCCGAAGCGCATCGTCGATTTGCTGGAAGGCGAAAGCCTGCTCAACGATGCCACCGGCCTCGTGGCTCTCGAGTTCGCGGTGGCCATGGTCGTCCACGGTCAGGACCCAACGGTGGGCGCCGCTTCCTTGCGCCTTTTGTATCTCACCTTCGCCGGCATCGCAAGCGGCCTGATACTGGCGCGCATCGTGGAGTGGTTTGAACATCGAATTGACGACGGCCCCATCGAGATCGCGATCAGCATTCTCGTTCCCTACGCAGCGTATTTAACCGCGGAAGCAATTCATGCCTCGGGCGTTTTGGCTGTAGTCGCCGCCGGCCTGTATCTGGGCCGTAAGAGTTCGGAATTCTTTTCTCCCAGTGTGCGGCTCCAGGCCCGCGCTGTTTGGGCCTCACTCACCTTCATTTTGAATGGATTCGTGTTCGTCCTGATCGGACTGCAGCTTCCCTCCGTGCTGGCCGGAGTAAAAGAATTGAGTTCTGGAAAGATGATCTTGTACGGCGTCCTCTTCAGCGCCTTCCTGATTCTCCTGCGTCTCTTATGGACCTATCCGGGAGCGTATGTCTCTTACTTCATTCGAACACGCCTGCTTCACCAGACCGAGCAGTGTCCAGGCGCTCGTCAAATTTTCGTTGTCGGCTGGACTGGAATGCGCGGCGTGCTCGCGCTCGCAGCCGCCATGTCCCTGCCCGAGACCGTCGCCGATGGCAGACCTTTTCCTCATCGCGATCTGATCGTGTTCTTGACCTTCTGCGTCATCGTGGTAACGCTCGTATTCCAGGGGCTGACGCTCCCTCCGTTGATTCGGATATTGGGTATCCAAGAGTCTTTGGGCCCGAAACGCGAAGAACACGAAGCACGCCGGCTGGTGCTCCTGGCCGCTCAGGCACGTCTCGAAGATATGCGTCGACGCGATTCCGAACGATTTGCCGACGTCTACGACGACTTGGAGCAACATTACAGACATCGTCTGGCAAGCGTCGCAGTCTCTGAGGACCGGACCCACGCCGAGCACTACTCCCGATATCTGGATGTCTCGCATACCCTGCTGGAGGTGGAACGCCACACCGCGCTTCGACTGCGAGACGAAGGCCGCATCACGGACGAAACCCTGCGCGAAATGGAGATCGAAATGGACTTGAGTGAGACTAGCCTGATCGCAGCGTTGGACCAGCACGTTTAAGCAATGTGGCGCAATTAAAGCTCAAGCCGCCCCCGCATGTAGTTGCAAGCGTTGGACCAGCACGCTTAGCAAATGTGGCGCACGCACTCATGCGTGCCGCGTTCACACTCGTGTGAACGCATTACTTGGAATCAAAACTCAACGCCCCGCCACAGTGCGTGTATCCGGACCGAATCACTGGCAGGCGGAGACTCCAACCGGAGTGCCCGGGCGGGGGATATTTCTCCAGCGCGCCCAGTGCGGCGTGCAGATCGTTCTGGCTCAGGCCGCTCTTCGCCAGTGTGCAGCCCGCCCATGCATCGGCTCGCAACTCAGGCGTCCAGCTGCTCTTCACCCACGCGGCTCCCATGCTATCGTCCAATGCGTGGCCAAGCTCATGCGCGATCACCGCCAGGATTCCCGTGTCGCCAAAGCTTCCGTAGACCGATGCGAAGAATTGCGGCGCATACACCAGTTTGGCGTCCTTGCCGTTGACGATCAACGCCGCATTGGGCGCAGTGGAGTTGCGAAGCAGCGACACCTCGGGACAGTTGACGCCGCAAATGGCTTTCTCGGCCGCATTCACCCGGCTGGCAACCTGCATGGCATCGCCGCTGGGACGTTGATCCGCCGACGGCTGATAGGAAGCTGCGCCCGGCCCCAACGCGCACACCACTTGGGCTATTGCGCCAACGGGCAGAAGTATGAGGAGGCTTGCGCGACGCCACATCGGCTTAAAACGCCCGGAATGGCCGCCCGAGCAATCCGCGCAGCGCATTCATCCGCTCACCAGTTCCGGTCAGCAAATCTTCAGGAAACTGCCGGTAAGTCAGAATGCGGCGATAGATCTCCCCGGAGCGGCGGGAGTTCAATCCCATTCCCGCCAGGTACTGCAGCCGGAGGTTCAGATCCTCGTTCAACGCCGCCCCGGCAACCATGGGCTGCAGATCCGAAGCTCGGCCTGCATACGTCCCAAGTAAATCCACCGCCGAATGAAATCCGGCATCGGCGAGTGACGCCGAAACTCCCGCATAGCCGGATTGGTCCAGTCTCTTCTGCAGCCCATCGACATTGATGGGGGCCGAATCCTCACGCCCGATCAAAACCAGGTCGTATCCATCGCCCTGAAAATAATTGCTCCATACAGTTGCATTCGGGAAGACGCTGAAGAACGTCGCCAACTCGGTCTTGACGGTTTGTTCGTCGCTTTCGTAAATCGGGAGCCACTGCGCCACAACACCGCCCGGGTTCAGATGGCTTCTGACCATTTCGTAGTACTCCTTCGAGTACAATGTCGCAGTCCCTTTCACCCAGGGATGGATGGGATCGGTCGTGATCACGTCAAACTTATTTGGAGCGGTCAAGATGTAATGCCGCGCGTCATCATAAACGATGCGAGTGCGATTGTCGTGCAGGACATGGTAGTTCTCTTTGCCGAAGAATTGATCGGAGGCCGGCGGGATCAGGCCCTCCAATTCGCAAATCTCGATACTCTGCACGTCTGGGTAAGGAACGAAGGATCCGGCCGTTACGCCCGCTCCGAATCCCACCACCAGCACCGATCGCGGCGAGCCGTGCAGCAGCGCCGGTAGATGTCCCATCATTCGCTGCAGACGCATGTCGAGCGGAGCCGATGACGCTTCCGACTTACCGCTGACGTAGAAAAATCGCTGATCGCCGCGCTGCGTAATCACCACCGAGGCATTGATGCCCTCGCCAATGAAGAGCGGCTCCGCTTGTGCATCGGTCGCGGCCAGCAGGCCATTCAAAATGGGCGCGATGCGCCGTCCGTACGCGATAGCCTGCCAGGGAACATCGGACACCGTTGCGGCCAGCCCCCATGCCACTAGAACCGTGGCCGCCAGCGCACCGATGGCCGTAGGAGCACGGACCTGTTTTTGCATTGCGAACGCCGCCGACACCATCGCGATCGCCGCCGCCGCTGCGGCCAGCCAGATCAAGAACACTTGGGACTCCCGGGTCCCGATGGACGGAATCAGGATCAGGCTGAACGCCAGCGCACCCAGAATGGATCCGGCCGTATTAACGGCGTATACCGATCCAGAAAGCCGCGCCGGATCCTCGCCCTCCGCCGCTACACCAGCCAATGCCAGCGGGAAACTGGCGCCCCACAGCAGCGTGGCCGGAAAAATGGTGCGCAGGCAGCGCGTGAAATCCAGATCGAAATTGAACCACGGACTGATCGAGAGCCAAGGATCAACCGGCCAATACGGTAGTACCTGCGCAAGCGTGAAAGCGGTCCAGGCAATGGCAGCCGCGAGCAGGATCTGGCAGACCGCCAGCGCCACTCTCGGTTGACGGAGCACCCGTTGGGCGCTGCGAACCAGCAGCGATCCAATGCTGCTGCCGGCCCACAGCCCCAGCAAAAATACCCCGAGAATGATGGAGAACGTGTACACCGTGGCGCCCAGGAGCAAGGAAAGCAGCCGCGTCCACACCACCTCCGCTCCCAGGGCCGACATGCCCGAGAGCGCAATCGCCACGTAGATGAGCACTGCACTCGGGGCACGCCGAATCGGATTCGGTTCTGTGTCGCCCCCGGTTGGCTCGTGGCGCATGAAACCCGCCAGCAGGAACGCGCCCGCCGCCACCCCCAGGTTGATCGCGGCTGCCATGTACGTCGCCACCGCCATGTTGTACACACGCAATAGGTAGAATCCGGCCAACAGACAGCCAAACACCGCGCCCGCTACGTTAGCGCTATAGAGGAAGCCCAGCCGCGAAACTCCCTTGGGCGTGCTCTCTACCGTTCGGGCAATGGCCGGCAGAGCCGCGCCCATCAGCACCGTCGGCGGCAGCAGGCAGCACGCCGCAACTACACCCCGCAGCACCAGTCCGGTCAGCCCCCAGCTCGCACCCGCCACGTACATGCGTCCCACTAAGGGGACGCCGAACAGTGCCATGATCCCGAACGCCGCGATCCCCAGTTCCAGAAGCGCATACACCCCCATCGGATTGCGCCCTGCCGGAATCAACCGCGCGAAAGCGGCGCTCCCCAGGCACAAACCACCCATGTACGCTGCCAGCAGCAATCCCAGCGATACAGCCGACGAGCCGATCACCAATTGCAACAACTGGAACCAGACGATCTCGTAGATCAGCGCCGCGCAGCCGCTGGCGGCAAAGAGAAGCAGCAAGGGAATGAGCTGCGCCGCCTCCGCTGGGGCCGATTTCGTCCAGGCGGGAACGGGCTGCGCAGGAGAGGACTTCGGAACAGCTACTGAAGAGCGCCTGGACATTCCCTCACTAGCTTACTTCGCTGCAACGTAAAAAACTTGAGGGGCAGGATGTCTCCTGCCCCTCGGTAACATACACTGGAACGCGCGAATTTAGAACGTGAAGCGCGCCACCAACTGGCCACTCCTGGGCTGGGCGGCGCCCTCGGTTCCCGCGCCTCCGTTCACCCAGTTGACGAACCCATAGCCGCCCGACAAGAGGCCGCTCCGGTACGTAGGCGTTCCCAAGGTACCGAGAGAGTTGCCGTTAGCCGCCGCCGTGGCGGGATTGGTGGTCGGTAGACCGAAAATCCCTACTCCATCGGCAGGCACAGCGTAGAACAAGCGGTTGAAGATGTTTTGGAATTCCGCGCGAATCTGGAGCGTCATTCCCTCCTTGATCCGGAACATGCGGCCAACACCAAGCGACTCGGCCGGCTGGCGCTGCCAGCGGAAGTCATTGTAATAGGGCGCCGATGCACCGTACGTCCCGTTCGGCGCGTCGGTCCAGGCCGCCGGATTTAGCGCCAACTGGGTGGTCGGATCGAAATGGCTATTTGGACTCACCAGGAACAACGGCTGGCCGGGCACGCGGTTGTAGAAGGTGGTGCCGCCGCCCCACAGCGCGGGGTTGTTGGCTGGTCCAATTCCCAACTCCGTCAACAAATTGTTGTTGGATGGGGGCGTCCGGATCAGCAGGCCGCTTTGATAGCGCAGCACGCCGCTGATACTCCAGTCGCGCGCAAACCACGATACTGCATGCATTGCCGCGCCACCACTGGCTTCCCATTTGGGGGTTGTGTAGTTGAAGTTAATGATCAACTCCTGTGGGATATCGAAGCCGGAAAGCTGTTTGGCGGTTTTCAGATTGTAAACGTCGTTGATGAGCGGGTCCTGCGGCGTAAGATACGAAGTATTGGAGTTCACGCCGTTGGTCAGCTCCTTCTGATAAGTGTATGCGACTCCCGCGGTCAGCCCGTGGGAATAACGCTTGGTAAACTTCACCTGCAGCGAATCGTACCAGGTGTCTCCCATGGGAGGTCCCAGGAACGGCGGGATGCCGCCATACCACTGCGGCTCCGAGACCAGCGCTGCAATCAGGGGTTCAGAGCCCGGGAAACCGGGATAGACGCTGTTGGGATTTGCCAAATTCGGGAAACGGGCAATCACATTGGGAGAACTGATCGGCGTCAGCAGTAGCTGCTGAACGGTCGGGTCCTGAATGTTGAGGCCATATTTCGACTGCAATTGGGGAACCGAGACGCCATTGTAATTCATCGAGGACAGCAGTGGCGCGGTCCACCAGGAGCCGCGATTGCCCACGTAGGCGGCTTCCACCACCATGTCCTTTGAAATCTCGCGCTGGAAGCCGATGCTCCATTGGAAAATTCTGGGAAGGCGAGCAGCATTGGAAGCGATCGAAACGAACGGTGAACTGGGAGGAACCAAACCGGTAGACGTGGTCGGCGGGTACTGCGGAGTGTTTGGATTGTAGAAATTATTGTAGGTGAGGACCGGATTGCCCAAAACGTTTCCGGGAGCGTAGGGATCGCCGTTCTTCAGAATCGCCGCCGGCAATCCATATCCGGGAGGCGTCAAGGCCAGGAAGTCCGCGACGCTGGCGTTCAACCCAGCCTGATCCGGTCCGGCCCCGTAGTTGATGGCCCCGCCCGCTCGGAATACCGTCTTGGGCGTAATCTGCCAAGCCACTCCCACATGTGGTCCAATCGAAAGCCCGTAGGGCTGGGCGAAGGTACAGTGGCAGGTTTGCCCGTATTCCACTGTGCCAAGGCGGCCGCCCAAGGCCGGGTTAGGTGCGGTGAAGTCGGCGTTCTGCAAACGGCCGTTTTCCTCAGTCCAGAGGTTCGCATAATCCCAGCGGAGGCCCAACTCCAGCGTCAGGGTGTGAGTAAGCTTCCAACTATCCTGAAGGTAGATGCTATAGGAATGCATACCCAGCCGGACGCCAGTCTGGGAAGGCGCGAGTTGAAGGCCATCCGCCCGCCCTAAGAGGAAGCTGGCATAACCCAGCCCGCTGCTGGCGAAATTCGCAAACGGTTGCCCATATTGCGCGGGATCGGCGGTCTCGATGTTGGAAAATTCAAACTCTCCATTCGCGCGGCCCGCCAGGATGCTGGGGATACCTTCAAACATTGCGGTGGCGCCCAGCTTAAACGTGTGGTTCGCCTTGATCCAGGTAGCATTGGCGTTGAAAGTTGGCTTTACATCCTCTTGAAAAGGAGCTTCGAAGAAAGAAGCTGTGTTGAAGGACAATGAGCCGCCGCCCGTGAAGCCGGGAAGCAGAAAGGCAGCCGAATTCAGCCCCGATAAATACGGGAAGTAATTTGCCGGGAACGGAGTGCCTTGCGGGAACAGGCTCGATTGATTGTAACTCGGGGTGACCTGGGGATTGGTGGTGTGCAGCAGGCCCGCGCCAAAATGCAGCAGGAAGGTGGGGGTCACCGTATCGTCCAGATTGAGGCGTACCGTATTCGCCAGAGCATTTTGTGCTTGCAGGGTGGATAGCGGCAATTGGGCCCCACTGAAGCCGTTGTTCTGGGGCGAGAACGTTTTGGTCGCTGAATAGTATGCCGACAGCTTCAGCTTCGAACTAAGTAATTCATCGATTTTGACGGAAGGGATGGTAGTGTGCCGATAATCCGAAAAGCCTGGGATGCTGTAGTTGAACACCAGCGAATTATTATTGGGCGCCGGAAACAGCTTCTGAATGAGTAGCGCGGTGGGATCGAACCTGCTCGCCGGAATTGTATTGCCCGGGAAAGGAGTCTCACTGGGAGTGCCGTTTATGACGGTCCTGGTGTTTGGATCGAAGATCTGGTTCGGACATACGGATTGGCCAACCGCTGCCACCGTGTGGCAGCCTAGGACGATCGCAGCTAACCCTGAGTCCGCGAACCCGGAGAAATTTCCGCTTTCCTCAGCCGCGGTGGGCACTTGCGCGATGCCGTTCGTGGTGAAGTTGTTCTGGCGGAACTGTTCGAAGCTGAAGAAGAAGAAAGTCTTGTCGTGACCGTTGTAGACTTTGGGAATAACCACCGGGCCGCCGAGCGTGAAGCCATAATCGTTCTGGTGGATCGGGTTGCGGACGTGTTCGTTCAGGTTGGACGCGCTGACCGTAAACGGCGTGCCCGCATCGAAGACCGTGTTGACGAAATATTCAAACCCGCTTCCATGCAGCCGGTTCGTGCCGGATTTCATAGTGTAGTTGATGTAACCCCCACCAGCTTGGCCGTATTCGGCGGCATAGTTGCTGGTTTGGATGGTCACTTCCTGGATGGCGTCGGCGCCGGCCTGATTCACCTGGGTGAGCTGCTTCCAGAAGCCATTGCTGGCATCCTGGCCTTCAATATTGATGGTTTGAGAGCTGGAAGGCATTCCGTTAATGCGCAGGGTGTTGTCGCTGGCGAAATCGGTGCCCGGCAACAGTTGCAGGCCGGCCAGCGGGTTCCTGATATTGCCGAGACCACTTGAATTTCCGAACCCGGGAGGCGCGCCGGCTAGCGTGAGGATGGGCAGAGAGTCCAGGCTCTCCGTCGGAATGTTGTAGCTCACTTCGGTGCTTTCCGTTTTCAGCAGTGGCGATTCGGCGTTAACCACCACGGACTCAGTCGGCGCGCCCACCTCGAGCACGGGGTCGATGCGGTAAATACCGTACGCTTCCACCGTGATGCCGGTGCGAACATACTTTTTGAATCCCGGGACCGTTACCGAAAGGTCGTAGGTGCCGAGCGGTAGTTGCGAGATGGTGTAATTGCCCGTAGCCGAAGAGGCCGCTGGATAAACGGCTCCGGTGGCATTATTCCTGGCTTCTACCGGTGCGTTCGGCACCACGGCTCCCGCCGGATCGGTAATCGTGCCGGTAACCGTCCCCAGGTTCGTCTGGCCAAACGCTGCCAGGGCGCAAAGGGACAAACCTACTGCTGCAACAACGTGGCGCATGCACAAGCTCCTCTTCACATGGGTTGACTAGACTGATATCTCTAAACTCCGACCACTGAATACGCTGCGGCGAGCATATAATCAATCAACGGAGGCGTCAACGACTTGGGGCGAAATTTGACGCTATTTTGACGGCGGTATGAGCGCGCCGTTGTCCACAATAACCGCCATGATCTCGCACTCCACCAGCAGGGGGACGCGCAGGTCAGGGGTCGGAAAAGTATGCCTCGCCGGGCGCGACTGCGGGTCGGGGAACATTTGCAGCCAATATTTGTTGACCACCGGGCGGTCCGCCATGTCTCTCAGCCACACACTCAGCTTGATGACATCGTCGGGAGTCGCCCCGCCCGCTTCCAGAACTTTTCGCACATTGGCGAACATCTGCTCGCACTGCGCGGCCACTCCCTCCGGGACCTTGCCGCTGCTTGGATCCTTTCCGAAAATTCCGCCGCTCACAAGAAAAGGACCCACCCGGCTGGCATTTGGGATCGGGTTGATATGCTCCAAGCCGGGTACTTCGATACTGGTGCGTTTGCTCATTTCAGTAGTTTACCTAGTCTCCTGTCCCTGAAATACATAAACTAAGTTAGTTGATCGTGCGTCTAAGATATTTAGGAGTCTTGGATGCGAACTGGACGACCCAAACAGGCGTTAGTGCTGACCGAAGAAGAACGGGATCGGCTGCAGTCAATGGCGCACCGTGCACGGAGTCAGCCGCTGCTGGCGCGGCGAGCTCGGGTGGTATTGGCATGCGGCGATGGACTGGACAATCAGACTGTCGCGCGGAAGTTACGCGCATCCCTGGGAATGGTGGGAAAATGGCGAGCCCGATTTCTGAAGGACCGTCTCGAAGGACTGTATGACGAGCCGAGGCCGGGCGCGCCGCGCAAGATCGGGGATGACCAGGTGGAGAAAGTCATCATACAGACATTAGAAAGCACGCCGCGAGGACAAACGCACTGGAGTACGCGAGGACTGGCGGAAGCCACCGGATTCAGCCGAATGACCATCAGCCGCATTTGGCGCGCCTTCGGATTGCAACCGCACCGGACGGATACATTCAAGCTGTCGCCGGATCCGCTGCTGATCGAAAAGGTACGCGACATCGCTGGTTTGTATATGAATCCGCCCGATCACGCGCTGGTACTCTGCGTCGACGAAAAGAGCCAGATTCAGGCGCTTGACCGGACTCAGCCGCTGCTGCCCATGCAGCCGGGGCAGTTGGAGCGCGGCACGCACGACTATAAACGCAACGGGACCACGTCCTTGTTTGCCGCTCTGGACCTGAAGACCAGCCGTGTCATCAGCCAGTTCCACCAGCGTCATCGTTCGGTGGAGTTTCGCAAGTTTCTGGATGTCATCGAGGCCCAGGTCCCCGTCGATCTGGACGTTCATCTCATCCTCGATAACTACGGCACTCACAAGACGGCGATCATTCGGAACTGGTTGGCAAAGCGTCCGCGGTTCCATGTCCACTTCACGCCGACGTACGGCTCATGGCTGAATCTGGTCGAGCGATGGTTCGCTGAACTCACCAACAAACGCATCCGGCGCGGTGCATTCCGCAGCGTCAGGGAACTTGAATCGGCGATTCGCGAGTTTATCGAAGTACACAACGAAGATCCCAAGCCCTTCGTATGGACCAGAACCGCTGATCAGATTCTGGACAGCATTGCTCGATTTGCTCGCCGCACACTCGCGTCCCATCCAAAACTTAATTCACGAACCACTGGGACAGGAGACTAGGACGTCCTTCACATTGGGCTTCTCCTGGCCTTTGAATTCCTCCAGACGCCGAAAGATCTCAGCCGCGGCTTGATGGAATCCAGCAGGCAAGCCGGCGCTCTGGAAGGTTGCCGCGATCTCGTCCATTTCGCCGCTGAATCGCCAGGCCTTGGGTGCGGCGCGCGAGATCTCGCTCTCCAGCTCGAGGAGCGAAGGGCCGTTCCGGCCCCATTGCCGCTTCAGTTCCTCGAGAACATCCAATTGCTCCGCGGCGGCAAGCACCGAACAGGCCAGCGCAATGGATCCCTTGGAATATGCCGCGAAGCACATCTTGAGCGCCGAAGCGCGGCCGATGGGTCCGCCGAGCACCTCCACTTCCATCGGCCCGCTGGCGAAGTGGATAGCAATTTCAGCCGCATGCTCTCCCGCCAAATAGAGCCAGGTCCGGTTGCGCGTCATCGCAGGCGGCCCGATGATTCCCCCATCGACGAACCGCGCCCCACCCCTTTCCAAACGGCCAGCCATGCGCTGGACGCGTTCCGGAGCGATGGCGTTCGCATCGACATAGGTGCCGCCATAGGAACAGCTCGCCACTTGTTCCGCCACCTCCTCGGCGAATTCCGGCGGACACACGCTCACGATAACGGGACAAAGTTCGCACAGCTTTTCTAGCGTCAAGGCATCCTGCAGACCGGCCTCTGATGCGCGCTCTCGCGTTCCAGCGCTGCGGCCTCCCGAAGCCCAAAACACTTCGCTCCCGCCGTTGCGTAGCGAAACCGCAACCACCGTTCCCATTTGCCCTGGGTGCACGATCCCGATGCGCTGACCCATAATGTGGCGCACGCACTCTTGCGTGCCGCGTCGCCACTCTTGGCGACGCACGGCTCGATTTTACATCCTGGACGGTCACAGATGCTTTTCTGGAACTGAGCCTCCAATGATCTGACATCAAATCGTAAATATATCAATACCGAGTTCCGCGCCCATTCACCATTACAATGGATGAAGCGAATGGTAAAAGACGGCATCTATTACGCGCTCGCCCTCTCCGCCGCCGGCGCCCTGCTCTGGGTTCTACTCAACCCGGCCTTCGCCGCGCCCCTGTTTGTGCTCGCTCTCTTCTGCCTCTACTTTTTCCGCGACCCCGATCGCACCATCCCGGACGGCCCCGTTGCGGTTTCCCCAGCCGACGGCAAAGTGGTCGGCATCATCGGCGATGGTTCCGGCGCCGAATGCACTCGCATCAGCATTTTCCTGAACATTTTCGACGTTCACGTGAACCGCGCCCCCATCGCCGGCCGGATCGCGAACGTCGAATACACCAAGGGCCAGTTCCTGGTCGCCAGCCGCGAAGTGGCCAGCACCCAGAACGAGCGCAACACCGTCACCATAGCGGGCGAGGCCAGCGTCCGCTTCGCCCAAATCGCCGGTCTCATCGCGCGCCGCATCGTCTTCTATAAGAAGTTGGGCGACACCGTCGCCAAGGGCGAACGCGTCGGGCTCATCAAGTTCGGCTCCCGAGTCGACATTTTCCTGGGCCCCGAATGGGAAATCAAAGTGCGCCCGGGCCAGCGCGTCGCGGGCGGATCCAGCGTCATCGCCCAACGAAGGCCCATCTGATGCCGCGCCTCACTATCAAGGAACGGTTCTTCGATCCCCGTCCCCCCTCGCGCCGGCCGAGGCGCGCAGCTTACGCGCTCCCCACGCTGTTCACCGCTGGCAACATCTTCCTCGGATTCATCGCCATCGTTCGCGCCGTCGAAGGAACGCTCTTGGCGGCCACCGGACAGCTCGGCCCCAATCCCCATTTCGAAGTGGCTGCCAAAGCGATCGGCGCCGCCGTAGTGCTGGACGGCCTGGATGGCCGCATCGCCCGCATGACCAATACCGTGAGCGCTTTCGGCCGCGAGATGGATTCACTCGCCGACGTCATCACCTTCGGCATCGCTCCCGCCGTTCTCGCCTACACCTGGGGCGTACAGTTTGTCATGCCCGGCGGATTCATCATGGATCACCGCGCCGGCTATTTCATCGCCTTCGTCTTCCTACTCTGCGGCGCCGCGCGCCTGGCCCGCTTCAACGTCCAGACCAACCCCGTGCCCAAGAATCCAGGCCGTCCGGATCGCAAATACTTCGTCGGCCTTCCGATTCCCGCCGCCGCCGGATTGGTAGCCGCTATCGTTTACGCCACCGACAGCGTGCCCCTGCAATGGTGGATTCTGTCGGGCTTGTGGCTCGCAGTGCTCGCGCTGCTCTCCTTCCTCATGGTCAGCACCTGGCGCTACCCCAGCTTCAAGGAGGTCCACTTGAAGGGCCCGCGCTCGCCTCTCACCGTCATCCTTTTTGGCCTGCTGATCGTCTTGATCTATTTCTATTCACAACCGGTCCTGCTTACCCTCGCAACCGTATATGTAGCCACCGGCATCGTGATTCGCGCCGCCGGCATCATCCGGCGCAAGTTCCGCCCTCAACCCCCAGCGCCTCTGCCGGAGCATCAAACCAGCTAATGTGCACTGGAGCATCCAACCAGCTAATGTGCACTAGAGCATCAAACCAGCTAAATGTGCCATCGTATTCATAGACATTGTGGCGCACGCACTCCTGCGTGCCGCGTTCACACTCGTGTGAACGCCTTTCTTCGAGGGACACGACACTGACATGGCCACTCATCGCACCGGCCGCCGAGCCTCCATCGCCATCGTTGGCGGCGACACACTACTCGGCAAAGAGGTTCACGAACTTCTCGACGCCCGCCAGATCCCGGCGAACGTTCAGCTGGTCGCCTCTTTCGAACCGGAAGATTCCACCGCCTCTACCAGCATCCTCTCGTTAGGTAAAGAAGAACCGCTCGTGATGACTTCCATCCAGGCCGCCGATCTCGCCTCCGCCAAAATCGTCATCCTGGCCGCCTCCAAGGAAACCGGCCGCCAAGCCTACGAAAAAATACAAGGCGCGAAGCCGGCCCCCATTGTCATCGATCTCACCGGGGCGCTCGAGGATCTGGCCGAGTCGCGCCTGCGCGCGCCCATGGTAGAACCCTCCGGCTTCAACGCCCAGGGCCCGGTTCAAACCGTCGCGCACCCGGCCGCCATCGCCACCGCACTCCTCCTCACCCACCTTCAGAAATCTCGCGCTATCCGCCGTTCGGTCATCGAGATCTTCGAGCCTGTCAGTGAGCGCGGCAAGGCCGGAATCGATGAACTGCAAAAGCAGGCCGTCGCGTTGCTCTCCTTCAAGCCGCTGCCGAAAGCTGTATTCGATGCGCAGATCAGCTTCAACATGTTGTCGCAATATGGCTCGGAGGCGCCGCTTTCGCTGGAAGAGATCGAGCTGAAGATTGACCGTCACCTGGCCAGCCTGCTCGCCGCTTCCGGTGCTCCCATGCCCTCCTTGCGTCTCATGCAGGCGCCCGTGTTTCATGGCTACAGCATCTCGGCCTGGATAGAATTTGAAGAGAACCCCGGAATGGATAGCATCTTCCAGGCTCTTGGATCGCCCCACATCGACGTCCGCACCCACGACCTTGAGCCCCCCACCAACGTCGGCGTCGCCGGACAGGCTGGCATCACGGTCGGCTCCATCACCCAAGATCGCAATCAGCCCCGCGCCTGGTGGTTCTGGCTGGTGGCGGATAATCTGCAAATCGTGGCTGAAAACGCTGGGGAGGTTGTACGTGAGTATTTGGAATAGACCAGGCGCGTGGTTCATCGTCCCCCTTCTCGCCCTCGGCTCGTGTGGTTACCATGTGGCCGGCCAAGCCAACCTGGTACCGAAAACAGTCCACACCGTCGCCGTACCGCCGTTCGGGAACGCCACGGTGCGCTACAAGCTGAACGACCTTCTCCCGGAAGCCATCAGTCGCGAGCTGATCTCCCGCACCAAGTATCAGATCATTAACGATCCCACCCAAGCCGATGCCGTCCTGCGCGGCACCGTCATCAACTACCTCGCTTATCCCACCTTGATCGATCAGGCCACCGGCCGCACCAGCGGCCTCCAGATCAACGTGCGGTTGAACGTAAGCCTGGTGGAGCGCTCTACCGGCAAAGTTATTTTTGCCCGGCCGATTCTCGACGTCCACGAACGCTACGAGTTGTCGGTCACCAACAACATCCAGTACTTCGACGAGAGCGGAGCCGCGGTCGAGCGCCTGAGCAAAGACGTAGCGCGCGACGTGGTCAGCTCCATCCTGGAGAACTTTTGAGCCCCGACCAGTTTTTGCAGCGCATCCAAAAGTCGCCCCCCGCGCCGGTTTATCTGTTCCTCGGCCCGGAAGTGTATCAACTCAGCGCCTGCCGCCGCGCATTAGTGGACAAGGTGCTGGCGCCCGAAGATCGGGAAAACGGCTTGAGCCGGCACGACCTGGAAGAAACCACACTCGCTAGCGTCCTGGATGATGCTCGCTCCTTGTCGCTTTTTGCGCCCAACCGGGTGGTGTGGGTTTCGGGCGCCGAAACCGCGCTTCCGCGAGGACGGGCGGCGAGCGACGCCGAAACTGCCGCTGCCGCCGAACTCGCCGCCTATCTCGAGAGCCCCACTCCCGGCGCCGTGCTGGTCTTTGAAGCCAGCCGCTACGATTTCGAGGGCGAAGACCGCGCCAAAATCGAACGCGTGCAGAAATTCTATTCCGCCATTCCCGACGTCGTTGAACTACGTCCTTACACTCTCGAATCGGCGCGCCGCCTGGCTCAAGACCTGGCCAAGGAAGCCGGCCTGCAAATTGGTCTCGCCGAAATCGGCCTGCTGGTCGAATCGCTCGCCGCCGACGCCGGACGTATCGCCAACGAAATCGAGAAGCTGCGGCTCTACACCTCGGGCGCCCGCAAGGTGACCGCCGACGATATCCTGACTCTGGTACCGAACGCGCAAGCGTCTACCATTTTCGCCTTGGTGGGAGCGCTCGGACGCGGCGATCGCAAACGCGCGCTGGACAGCCTGGATACGCTGTTCCGCCAAGGCGAGTATCTTCCGCTGGCCCTCACATTCCTGGCCACGCAATTCCGCCTGGCCATGGCCGCGCGCGATTCCGGTCTCAAAACCTCACAACAAATCCAGGCGAAATTCTCCCAGCAAGGCATCCGCATCTGGCGCGATCGCGCAGAGCAGGTTTATCAGACTGTGGGCGCATTTCCGGGCGACAAGCTCGGCCGCGCCATCGAGAAGATTTTCTGGGCCGACAAAGCGCTGCGCGACACCCGCCCCGACGACCGCGTTGTAATGGAAGAACTAGTCCTGACCTTAACCACTTGATGTGTCCCATGAGCCCACTGTAATGCCCTCCACTGTAGTGCCGTGCTGTCTTCCCTACTGTAGTGTCTGCTGAATATCCTGCCTGCTGGAGTGGCTGCTGAATATCTAGCTCACTGCAAGAGCTTAGCCTGTCCTCTGATATCTCACTGCAAGAGTCACGCTGAATATCTAGCCTACTGTAGTGTCACGCTGAAATCGTGGCGCACGCACTCCTGCGTGCCGCGTTCACACTCGTGTGAACGCCCGGCCTTCCATTGCTAAAGCGTCCGCGTCACCTTGCTCAGCGCCCGCGGTTGATCCGGATTCAACCCCTTCTCCTCGGCCAGCGACGCCGCGAACAACTGCGCCGGAATAATATAAGGAATCGGAGTGAACAACTCATCCAGCGCCACCGGCACAATCACCGCCCGCCGATCGCGAGCCGCCTCCACATTGCTTACGTCGGTGATGATCAGCGTTTCGGCCTTCAGTTCATTGAGGGTCGCCATCACTTCGCGCGTGCCAGGCCAGGTGACCCCCGCGGGTGCGAACAAAAACGCGGGAAATCCCGCCTCCAACATCGCAATCGGCCCGTGCAGCAAATCGGCGCTCGAAAAGCGCTCGGCCACCACGTAGCAGGTCTCCATCAGCTTCAGTGCAAACTCGAATGCGCTTGCGTAATTCAAGCCCCGGCCCAGCACCACGGCATGCTCCATGAAGCGATAACGTTCGGCGCGTCGGGCCATGTCGAGCTCCAGCGTAAGCGCCCGTTCGGCCCACTCGGGCACCCGCGCCAGATCGTCCAGCACAATATCGGCGCCCAGCGCATAAGCCAGCAGATAGAGCAGCAACAACTGCCCGGTATAAGTTTTCGTCGCCGCCACGCTCTGCTCTCGCCCGGCGCCGACCAGGAACAAGTGCTCCGCAATCTTTGATAACGCGCTGCTCCCTTCGCTGGTGATCCCGATGGTGCGCGCGCCCTGCTCGCGAGCCCGCTCCAGCACCAGGTTGGTGTCGGTCGATTCGCCGGACTGTGAAATCGCCACCACCAGCGCGCCGTCAAAGCGGAACGGGGCGTCGTAAAGCGTGAAGATGGACGGCGCGGCCAGCGTCACCGGAATCCCGGTGGTCATTTCGAGCAGGTAGCGCCCGAACTGCGCCGCATTGTCGGAAGTGCCGCGCGCGGCCAGCATGATCAGTCGCGGCGGATCGCGCTCCAAAATCTTGCGCAGTTCCTCCATCGGTCCGCGCTCGGCATCGAATGTCCGCGCCAGCACGGCAGGCTGCTCGTGGATCTCGTCTCGCATTTTCGACATGAGTAATTGTGTTTGTGGAGCGGACGCGTCTTCGCGCGCCTAAAATTCCGGCGGCATGCGCGTCTCGCTCCCCGCCCACGCCTTCCACGTCGCCGTCTCCGATGGGGGAGCGATGGTCACATGCGGCTTCAACACGATCAGCGTCGCGCCCTGATCCCTAGTGATGGTGGTTTGTCTCAGCAGCGGAATCAGGCTCAAAATCGGAATGCCGGTGATTGTTTTGGCCTCTTGCGTCGTCATCAGACCCGACAGCACCGCCCATTCGCCGGTCATCACGTGCACCTTGGATTGATACTGCGTATTCGCAACCACCGGAATTCCGTTGCTGCTGGTGGCCCCCAGTAGCTTGAATTCAGCGTCCAGATCCAATGTCACGTCGTCCGTGCTCACCACGTGCGGCGTCACCTTGATCAGCAGCCCCAGGTCTTCGAAGCTGATGGTGGGTGGTGGGGTGTACACCGTGCCGCCGCCGGACGTGTTTCCAAAATAGCCGCTGCTAATGATCGGGTATTTTTGGCCCACGTGCAGCGTCGAGGGAAGGCCCTCCATCGCCACCACCTGCGCACGATAAATGCTGTGCGAGCTGGAATTGGAAACGGTCGCGAAAAGCTGTGCGCTGGTGACGCCCAGTCCCAGCAGGCTGGCGCCGCCGCCGAATGCCAGAAACGTAGAGAAGCCGGAGGGTATATAAGCCGCCAAATTCGCCCGGTTTATAAAGCTCGCAAGCGGAAAGGATGTTGGCAGCCCGAGGCCGTAGCTCAGCGACGACGAGAGGTCCATGGTCAAAATCTCTACGTCGATGGTCACCTCCGCCCGCGGATGCAGCAAATCCGCCAGCAGCATTTCCGCCAGCCGTACTTTTGTAACCCTGTCGCGAATCATAATCAGGCCCCGGTTACGGTCGACGATCAGCTTCTGCGCATCCAGCACGCCGCGGATATTGGTCGTGATATCCTGCAACTCCTGGGCGGTGATTGATTCCGGGAACGGCATCACCACCGCCGCCGTCCGCTCGAATTGCGTACGCTTCTGCGTGCTGTCGTTAGCGACGAAAATCAGGCGTTGGCTAATGGGAACCAGGAACGAATTGGTGGCCGCTTCGAGCGCGTGCAGCGTGTCGCGATAATCGGCATTGGCCAGCTCGAAGCGGAACGCGCGCGTCGGCTTATAATCGGCGTCGAACAGCACTTTCAGGTGCAGCGCGGCGGCCACCTGCTCCCACAGCGCCTGGGAGTCGCCCCGCAGGTCGTAATCGCGACGGCCGGGCTCGGCCTCCAGCCGGGGCGGCGGCAAGGGCTTTCGCGCCTCTTCCAGCTCTGCGTCGCTGATGTTTCCGAACAAAGTGCGGTCCACCTTGTCGCTCGCCAGATCGGGCAGCTTGGGCGGGCTGGCATCCACCAGGCTGGCGGCGGGCCGCAGCGCCTGGGCGCGCGACCAATAGTCGATGTTGGTCGGATCGGCCGCCGCGGCCTCCGCGTAAAGAAGATAAGCCTTTACGATCTCGCCGTCATGTTCGGCCTTCTCCGCCTGATGAAATAACTGTTCAGCCTGGGACGCAGCGCCCGCGATCCCCCCGGCAATCACCAGTAAAACAATGCATGCGCACAACTTCACAAGAGGATTGACGGAGCCGGCACCCAAAGTGTGTAAACAATCTCGCCCAATTGGCCGATGAAAATAGTGAGGCTCACTATCTCTTATGGCTACACTTGCTCCGGCCCACAGCGGGTTCAGTCCGGCGATCCCGCAAACCTTTGAAGACTTAGGCATTTCCCAGTCGTTGACACTCGATCTCGTCCTCCGGCGGCTGCTGCTGGAAGGGTATAGCAACCTGCAGAGCCTGAGCAACACGCTGAAGTTGTCCGTTCCCATTCTAAACATCGTCTTCAATCACATGCGCCAGCAGCAATTGGTGGAAGTGAAGGGGATGCACGGCAACGACTATAACTTTACCCTCTCCCAGTCCGGCAAGATACTGGCTGGCGAACGCTTTCAAATCAGCCAATACGCAGGGGCCGCTCCCGTATCCTTGAAGGACTACCACAGCGCCACCAAAACGCAGTCCGCGCAGGTTCGTATCGACCGCAAAATCCTCCGTTCGGCGTTTTCCGACTTGGTGGTTACCGATCAGCTCCTCGATCAGCTCGGCCCCGCTCTGATCTCGCAAAACTCCATCTTCGTCTACGGGCCCACCGGCAACGGCAAAACCAGCATCGCGGAAAGAATGCTGCGCGTCTATCAGGATGCCGTGTTGATGCCGTACGCGGTGGAAGTGGACAACCAGGTGATCAGCTTGTATGACCCGGTGGTCCATCAGAAGCTCGGCATGGAAGATCCCGACATCGATCCGCGCTGGGCCTTGTGCCGCAGGCCGTGCATCGTGGTGGGCGGCGAGCTGATCCCCAGCATGCTGGAATTGCGTCTGGACGAAGCGTCCGGCATTTACGCCGCGCCGCTGCAGATGAAGGCGAACAACGGCATCTTCATCATCGACGACTTCGGCCGCCAGCTCATGTCGCCGCGCGATCTGTTGAATCGCTGGATTGTTCCCCTGGACCGCCGCGTAGACTATCTGATGCTGCGCTACGGCGTGAAATTCCAGATCCCGTTCGAGCTGATGGTGGTATTTTCCACCAACCTGGAGCCGAGCGATCTGGCCGACGAAGCCTTCCTGCGCCGCATTCACAACAAGATCTTTGTGGACGCCGTGGACGACAGAGCCTTCGACCAGATTTTCCATCGCGTGATCACCAAGTTCAACATCCCGTGCGAGCCCGACAGCGCCGAGTATCTGCGCAAGCTATGTCTGAGGGAGGGACGCACCGAGTTGCGTGCCTGCTATCCAGCCGACATTTGTACCATTCTTACCTCCATCGGCAAGTACGAAGGCCGCCCGCCGTTCATGAGCAAGTCCGAACTCGAGCGCGCCAGCGCCTTGTACTTCGCCAAGAGCTAACTTGCGGTGTGGACCGTCCCAGTGATTCGCTTAGTGATGATGCGTCTATCTCCGGCGCAAATTAATGAGATACATCCGAGCCTACACTAAGCACGCTCGCCCGATCCGCTGGACCTATACCGACGTCATATCGCCGCTGCTGGCAAATCTCTACCTGCATTACGTTCTCGATCTCTGGGTGAAGGCAGGGCGGAAGAAGCTGGCGCAGGGCGAGATGATCGTAGTGCGGTATGCCGATGACGGAGTGCTGGGGTTTCAGTATCGGGAAGACGCGGATCGCTTTCTGGCAGACCTGCGGGAGCGGTTGCGGAAGTTCGGACTGGAATTACATCCTGAGAAGACGCGCCTGATCGGGTTTGGGCGCTATGCCGCTGAGCGGCGGGCAAAGCGTGGGGAAGGGAAACCGGAAACCTTCAATTTTCTGGGTTTCACTCACATCTGTGGGAAGAACCACAAGACGGGGTACTTTCTGGTGTACCGGAAAACCATTGGCAAGCGCATGGCAGCCAAGCTGAAAGACCTTCGGCAACAGCTGAGGCGCAGGCTGCATGAGTCGACCGACACCACGAGGAAGTGGCTCCAGGCAGTGGTTCGCGGATATTTTCAATACCATGCGGTGCCGCGCAACGAGCAGCGACTGAAAGCTTTTCGACGAGAGGTGCTGCGCATGTGGTTGTGGCAGCTTCGGCGGCGGAGTCAACGCAGCCGCTGGACGCGGGAAAAGTTTAAGGAGAGGCTCGGAAACCAACTCCCGGAAGTCGCCATCCTGCACCCCTACCCTGAAGTTCGCTTTGCGCTCAACCACCCGACTTTCGGGCGGAACATCCAAGGCAGGAACCGTGTGCGTTAGTAGCGCCAGCACGGATCTGTGCGGGGGGCGATCAGCAATGATCGTCCCTACCGCGACCCGTGCTCGCACTCATGCGAACACTTTTTTTCTAAAAACCCGTGCGTCCCCAGGAGTGGGGACGCGGCACGCAGGAGAGTGCGTACGCCGCGGAGGCAGCTCTTGCACCCAACGCGGCCCTTACGGCGACGAACCGGTTCTTCGAAATGCCGGGTATACTGGATGCAAAGGTTATTAAGCGGTGGAGTCCGCTCAATGCCGTCCCGCACCGTCCCTCGACGGCTCCCGATGGCCAATGACTCCTACAGTGGCGTCGCTGTGGGGTGCTATTGGCAAACCCCTCCAGCGAGCGACCAATAAATCAAGGAGATCAGCGCCTTTGGACAAGTATCTCGTCGTCTTAACTGGTGCCGGGCTCGGTGGATTGGCCCGTTATCTCGCCGGCACCTGGATCATGGAAAAATACCCCGGCCGCTTTCCGCTCGGCACCTTCGTCATCAACATCACCGGATCGTTCCTGATCGGCGTCTTGATGACGCTGCTCACCGAACGTTGGCAGCCGCACCCCAATTGGCGGTTGTTCCTGGTGGTGGGAGTGCTCGGCGGTTACACCACCTTTTCCAGCTTTGAATACGAAGCTTACCAAGCTGTCCGCGACGGCGCGCGCTGGATCGGCCTGCTCTACGTCACGGGCAGCGTGGTGGTTGGCTATTTTGGTGTGTGGCTGGGCGCCATTCTGGCTGCGCCGTCAGGGAGTCGCTAGAAAGGGAACGGTATGTTGACCAAAGGCCCCGCCAAGAAGGTCACGATTTTCATCAACGAAGACGTGCCACACCGTATGACGTCGTTGCACGACGCTCTGATGACCTTCCTGCTCCATAAAGGCGTGGCGGGCGCCACCGCGACGCGGGCCTTCTCCGGGTTCGGCTCTCATCACGCGCTGCACACGCCGCGCATGGAAGCCACGGCCGAGCATCTTCCCATTCGGATCGAGTTCGTCGAGACCCCCGAGCGAGTGGAGGAACTGCTGCCCACTCTTTATGAAATGGTCACAGACGGGCTCATCGAAGTGCAGGACACCACGGTGATCAAGCTGACTCGCGTCTCCTCACAGCACGAGCCGGCGCTCCCGCATCAGCGAAAGGTTGGCCCTGCGAAGATGTTGAGGATATTTCTGGGCGAAGCCGACAAGTGGCACGACGAGCCGCTCTACGATGCCATCGTGAAAAAACTACGCTTGATGGACATCGCGGGGGCCACCGTCTATCGCGGCATTCTGGGATACGGCGCCAAGGGCCACGAACATAAGAAAAGCTTTCTGCACGTCTCGCGGGATCTGCCGATCATGTTGTCGGTGATCGACACGCCCGAAAAGATTCGCGCCGCCGCGGAGGTGATCGAGGGAATGCTCGAAGACGGCCTGCTGGTCATCTCCGATTGCGACATGGTTCGGTTGGTTCGCGCATCCCCAGGCAGTTTGGCATGAAGACTCAATCCGCTAGAATCCTGCGCATCCATATCTCGGAATCGGACCGCTTTCGAGGCCAGCCTCTGTTTGAAGCCATCGTCGCCAAATGCCGTGAGCTCAACATCTCCGGCGCGACGGTGTTCCAGGGCTTGGAAGGCTACGGTGATTCCGCGGAATTGCATCGCGCCCATTTGGTCCGGAACGATCAGCCGATCGTGATCGTCATCGTCGATATCCCAGAGAACCTGGACCGCCTGGTTCCTGCCGTGGAAGAAATGCTCGACACCGGCGTCCTGGCGACTTCGGATGCCGAAATGATTCGCGTGCGGAAAGATGCTAAACTATAGCTAATGCAACACCACCACCACACCGATATTAGTGATTCCTATCATTGTAAGCGTTCGCAATCCGGCGACGTAGTCCACGTTTACAATTCCAACAACTACCTTATGGCGGAGTACATCGTTGGGACCGGCCGAACCAGCTGGCAGCGGGTAGCCCCCTTAACCCAGAGAGAATCGGTGGAAAAGTGGCTGCGGAACAACTATCCCGCCGTCAAGGCGCCGGAAACTGTACCCGCAGAGCCGAAATCCAAAGGCCGCAAGAAAACCGTAGCAAGCCGCGCCTGATTACAGACTCTTACATCTGCCTGGCCTTCGCGCCTCTGAGCCATCCCCGCTTGCGTGGCTTATCATATAAGTCAAATGCCGTCCGCCGAAGAATTCCAGGAAGAACTCGAGAAGGTCAAGGAACCCTTTGATAAAAAGGTCGCCGCCACCATGGCGATTCTCGCCGCATTCCTCGCGGTGGTGTCCGTTCTGGGCCACATCATGACCACCGAAGAGTTGCTGCTGCAGCAGAAGGCGTCCGATCAGTGGTCGTATTATCAGGGCAAGTCCATCCGCAGGTATGAATCCGAGGTCGCGCGCGATCTCTTCGCGGGTATGAAGCTGAACGATCAAAGCACGCAATACCAGAAGAATTCCGAGAAGTACAAAACCGACGACGAAGACATTCAGAAGGAAGCGCAGGGCTTGGAACAGGAGAGCCATTTGCGAGGCCGGCAAGCGCTCGGATTTCACTTTGGCGAAGTATTTCTCGAATTTTCGATCGTCTTGGCGTCCTTGGCCATCCTGACCAAGCGTCAATTGCTTTGGTACGCCTGCATCCTGGGTGGAACCATCGGCGTCGTTCTGGCAGCCACCGTCTTCAGCTTTCCTTCGATTGTCGAGAAGCTCCAGCAGTAACATAAAATTGAATGGTCGAAAACGTTAAGCCGGGCGTCTCTGCCCGCCACGCCCGGGTTGTGCTCTTTGACTTCGATGGCACGCTGTCGTTGATCCGCTCGGGTTGGATGAATGTGATGGTCCCCATGATGGTCGAGATTCTCGCCGATCTCAAGACCGGGGAATCGGAAAAGCAACTGCGCGGATTGGTGGAGGAATTCGTCTGGCGGCTCACCGGTAAGGAAACCATCTACCAGATGATTGCGTTTCGCGACGCGGTGGAAGCTCGCGGAGGTAAGGCGCTCGATCCGCTGGCGTACAAAAAGCTGTACCTGGATCTCTTGTGGCAAAAAATCGAAAAGCGTGTAGAGGCGCTACGCCAGGGACAGGCTGATCCCGAAGAATTTCTGGTCCCCGGTTCGCGCGCCCTGCTGGAACGTTTAAGGGATAAGGGATTGAAGATGTACCTGGCCAGCGGTACCGACGAAATCTATATGAAGGAAGAAGCGCGGCTGCTTGGCGTGACGCAATATTTCGATGGCGGCGTCTATGGCGCGCTGGACGACTATAAGAGCTTTTCCAAGGCCATCCTGATTCAGCGCATTCTCTCCACGGCCGAGTTTCAAGGGCATCAATTTCTCGGCTTCGGCGATGGTTACGTCGAAATCGAAGAGGTGAAGAACGTGGGCGGCGTAGCCGTGGGTGTGGCGAGCGAAGAGCCCGCCTGCCGGCGCGTGGACCAATGGAAACGCCAGCGGCTGATCGGCGTCGGCGCGGATTACATTGTTCCCAATTACCTATGCGGTGATGAGCTGTTTTCTTCGCTCTTCCCGGCGTGAGCACCCTGGCAATTGACGTCGGCGGAACTAAGTTCAGCGTCGCAGTGTTTGAAGCCAAACGGATGGTGGAGCGCGAATCGCATGCTACCAATCGCGAAGGCGGCCGCGATTGGATGCTTCGCAATGTCGCGGACGTGCTCCGGCCGTTAGCTGCGCGTCATCGCTTCGATTGCTGCGGCATCGGCTTTGGCGGCCCGGTGGATTTCGAACGCCAGCGCGTGATTTTATCCACGCACGTAGACGGATGGCGCGACTTCGACCTTCCCGGTCACCTCGCGAATCTGCTCGGTTTTGTCCCCATAATCGACAACGATGCAAATGCCGGAGCCTTGGGCGAAGCATTGTACGGCGCTGGCCGCGGCTACCGCCCGCTCTTCTATCTCACGCTTTCCACCGGAATTGGCGGAGGTCTGGTTTCCAGCGACACCGTCTATCGCGGCGCCGATTCCTACGCCGGCGAGATCGGTCATCTCACCGTCCGGCCGGAAGGTCCGGAATGCCTGTGCGGATCACGGGGTTGCCTGGAACGGATGTGTTCCGGTTTGTGGCTGGAACGGGATCATGGGAGTCCCGCCAGCGAGTTGTTGCGCGATCCTCAATTTGTAGAACGCTACGTGGTCGATCTGGCGCTGGGACTCAAGGCCGCCATCATGCTCTTGAACCCGGCGCGCATCGTGATTGGCGGCGGGATCGCCAATGCGGGCGACCGCTTGTTCTCGCCGCTGCGCGCCGAGTTGGGGCGGCAAATCACTCGGTGGTCGCGCGCCCGCATCGACGTGGTTCCCTCTGAACTCGGGGACGACAGCATATTGTGGGGCGCCATGGCGCTGGCCACCCGGCGCACCGCATGAACCGCGTGCCACTTAGTTGTGTGGCGCACGCACTCTTGCGTGCCGCGTCGGCAATCGTGCCGACGCCGGGCAGGCGTTCATGAAGCTGCCCGCGTTCTATCCCATAATCTCTACCATCGCAGCCGCCGAAGCAGTGCTTGAGGCGGGCGTGAAGATCCTCCAGTATCGAAACAAGCAATTCTTTTCGCGCCAGGCGTTCGAAGATGCCAGCCGTATCGCCGAACTTTGCCGCAGCGCGGGCGTGCTTTTTGTGGTGAACGATCGCGCCGATGTGGCCCTGCTGCTCGACGCCGCGCTGCACCTCGGCCAGAACGATCTCGCGCCATCGGATGCCCGGCAAATTTTGCCGCCCCCGTCCATCATCGGATTCTCGACGCACAATGACTTTCAACTGCGTACGGCCAATGCGGAACCCGTGGATTATTTGGCGATCGGTCCAATTTTTGCCACTGGATCAAAACAGAATCCGGATCCGGTGGTTGGATTGGACAGATTGCGGACTCTCCGGTCTCTCACCCGGAAACCGCTCGTAGCCATCGGCGGCATCACCCGCGAATTAGCCCCGCAGGTATTTCAAGCTGGAGCCGATTCGATCGCCGTTATTAGTGATCTGTTTCCGAATCCGCGCGCGCGAGCCGAAGAATGGCTTGCGATTAGTGCTCGTGATGCTGGTGATCGTGCTGTGCCGTAACCAGGATGTTGCAGGGCGCATCCGACAAGGCGCACTTGGTGTGTTCGAACTGAACGGTGGTGTGATGGATCTCATACTTGCAGAGCACGTCGTTAATGCGCTGCAGGATCGCGTTGCTCTCCGATGGCGGCATGTCTTCGATCAGCACGTGGCAGCTCAAAGCGTGCGCGCTCGAACCCAGGCTCCAGATATGCAGATCGTGAACGTCGATCACGCCGTCGATCTGTCGCATGGAGCCGGTGACGTCGTTCAGTTCCATCCCGCGCGGCAGGCCTTCCAGCAAAACGTTGAGCGATTCCTGAATAATGTCCCACGCCGTCCAGACGATGAGAATACCGATCAGCACCGACAGAACCGGGTCGATGACGGCCAGGCCGGTAAAGTGAATCGCGATCGCGCCCGCGATGATCCCGACCGAACTGACGGCATCGCCCAGCATGTGTACGAAGGCGGCGCGAATATTCAGATCGTGATCCTTATCGCGATACAGGCCCCACATGATGCCGCCGTTGAGCGCCAGGGCCGCGACGGCAACCCACAACATGGTCCACTCTTCGATGTGCCGCGGATGCAGGAAGCGCTGCCAGGCTTCATAGAAGATGAAGACGAGCGATTACCACCAGCGTGAGCGCATTCACGAAAGCCGTTAGAACGCCGGCGCGATGATAGCCGAAGGTCTTGACGCTGTCGGCGGGCTTGGATTGCATGTACACGCCGATAGTGGCGAGCACCAGGGCCAGCGCGTCGGTAAAATTATGACCGGCGTCGGAAACCAGCGCCAGAGCTACCGGAATGGAAGCCGGCGATGGCTTCGACCACGACGAACAAAATGGTGGCCAAAAACGACCATTTCAGAATGCTCGCCGTTCCGTGATGGTGCCCGTGGTGGTGCAATAGATCCCTTTACTTCTATTTTAGTCTTAAAACCCTTTAGCTCTTAAAAGCGAGTGACTTCAGTGAAGTTGAAGCCGCGCACCTTCATGGCCGGCGACCACCATGTCGAAGGCCTCTTCGCCGGAGGCGCGGACGGAAGGCGAAAGCGCTTCCACGTTGTTCAGCAGCTCGATGATGCCCTGATTGAAGCGGAAGTTGCGCAGGCCTCGGCTGACACGGCCATTTTCGATCAGAAATGTTCCGTCGCGGGTCATGCCGGTCATGATTTTTTCGTAGGGATCCACTTCGCGGATGTACCACAGCCGGGTCACAAGAATGCCGAGATCGGTGGACAGAGATCATTTGGTCGACGGTAGCGGAGCCGCCCGCGATCACGATGTTGAGCGGCGCTTCGCCCACTTCGTTGGGCAGCGGAAAGCCGTGACCGGTAGGCTCTACGCCGGCGCGCTGGGCGCTGGATCGCGCATAGGCGAGCTCGCGCGGAACGCCGGCTTCCACCAGAGTGAGCTTGCGGCGCGGAACGCCTTCGCCATCGAAAGGCACGCCGGCCTGCAGCGGGTGCGCGACATCGTCGGAAATGTGGATGTTGTCGCCGAATAGTTTCTTGCCGACGCGATCGGTAAGGAAGCTGCGGCTATCGGCAACGGCGGTGGCGCTGAAATCGCCGAACATCTGGCCCACCAGATCGAGAACGGCAGCGGGCTCCAGAATCACGGTGTAGCGGCCGGGGGCGATTTCGTGGGGCTCGTGCGAGAGCCGCGCCTTTTCCGCCGCGCTACGGGCCAGCGCCAGTGGATCGATGGCGTCCTGCGATACTGCCGAGGCTTTGGCCCAGCCGGAGCTGTCACCGGCCATCGCAGTGATCGAGAACTGCGCCATGGTTTCGGCGTGCCAGGCGGCCACGCCGCGCGAGTTGAAAATCGCTTCCACGCTTTGACCCGTGGAATAAATTCCGGCCGCCGTCTGCCCCGCGCTTTCGACGATGCGGATGGCTTCGGCCACCGTTTTTCCGCGATGCTCGGGCGTTGCGCTGGCCGTGGCTGGGTCGAACCGCTTGGTTTCAGAAATAACCGGAGGGTTCGTTGAGCGGCAACAAATCCGGATTGGGCGCTGCGGACCGGGCGAGCGCCAGGGCCTGCGGAGACGGCGCCGCGAATGGAATCGGGATCGAATCGGTTGGTGGTGGCGCGCGCGGTTCTTGTGATCCAGAGCCACGCGAACCGAGATCCAGCGATCCTGCTCGGCCACATTTTGATGGATGGTGTTGTTGGCGAAACGCGTAAGCGCGCCGAAATGCGCGCCGAACAGCGCCTCGACGTCCGAAACGCCCAACGACTTGGCGCGCCGATTGCACCGCATCGAAAGAGCTCGCGGCATTCGTCTGTGAGAGAGGATCTCAGCCGGCATACGCGGCTCCCACTTTAATGTTGTGGAAGCGCGCCGGGCTGGCGCCATGGCCGGTGCCGATCACTTGCTCAGGCTGTCCCTTGCCGCAATTCGGAACGCCCCACAGCACCCAGTGATCGCGATTGGAGACGGCGGCGCAGGCGTTCCAAAACTCGGTGGTGATGCCGCTATAGGTCGGGTTCTTGAGCATGCGAGCGCGCTTGCCGTCCTGAATCTCCCACGCGATCTCGCAGCCGAACTGGAAGTTGTAGCGCTTGTCGTCGATGGACCAACTGCGATTGGTCTCCATGTAGATCGCATGGCTGACGCCCGAGAAAACTTCGTCGAGCGTTTGCTCGCCCGGCAGCAGGCTGACGTTGGTCATTCGGATCAGCGGCAGGCGCGCCCAGCTGGTGGCGCGCATGGTCCCGTTCGAACGTTGCTGTCCTATGGCCGCGGCGGTTTCGCGCGAGGTCATATATCCGACGAACTGGCCGTTGCGAATGATGTCGGCCGATTGCGCGGGTACGCCTTCGTCATCGAACGCGAAGGTGCCCATGCCGGGACCGTGTTCGATGCGCGCATCGCAAACCGCGTTGACCAGGTCGGAGCCATAGCGCAGATGATTCAGCTTGTCGAGCGTGAGAAAGCTCATGCCCGCATAATTGGCCTCGGAACCGAGCACGCGATCGAGCTCGATGGGATGGCCGATGGATTCGTGAACCTGCAGTCCGAGCTGGCTGCCATCCAGGATCAGATCGAAGCGGCCCTCCGGGCATTGATCGGCCGAGTGCAGCGCCACCGCCTGTTCGGCCATGAGCGGCGCGTGCGCCAGCAGATCCAGTTCGTGGATCAATTCGTAGCCCTTGAGCTGATGCTGGCCGCCGAAAGAATTCGGATACGAGCGCTTTTGTATTTCGTTGCCCTTGAAGCTGTAGGCTTCGAAGCCCGCGCCGCTGGAGGTGCGGGTCTGATCGATGACGCTGCCGAGGGACGAGACGAAGACTTGCCGGCTGCGGTTGAAGATCATCGAAGTTTGGGCCAGAGTGACGCCGGAAGCGCGGCGCAGCTCTTCGTCGACGGCTGTGAGCAGTGAGAGCTGCTCTTCAACGCTGACCGAGAAAGGATCGATCTGGCAGGGCGAGACCCAGGTGGCTTCGTACTTTGCTTCGGGCGCAAGCGTAACGTCGTGTTTCTTGGCCAAGGCGCTGGATCGTGCGATGTCGACGGCCAGCGCGGCCGCGGATTCAACTCCGCCGCGGGTAAGATCGTCGGTGGCGGCGAAACCCCAGCAGCCGTCGGCCAGCACGCGGATTCCGATGCCGACCGATTCATCGCTCGACACCTGCCCAGGCTTACCGTTCTTGGTGCCAAGCTCGCGGTCCCGGCTCTCCACCAGACGGACGTCGGCGTACGTGACGCCGGGCCGCAGGGCCGAATCGAGCGCTTCCAGCGCAAGCTGCTTCATGAATTTAGGATAGCGGGTTGGCGCTGGTGACTCGTCATCGAGTGAGTGCAAGAGCTGGGGCCTCCGTGGCGCACGCACTCCTGCGTGCCGCGTTCACACTCGTGTGAACGAGTCCGGACTCCCGCAGAGCGAGAGTGCGCGTAGTACACTCCTCCCATTACACTGTTCCTTATGGATAAACCTACACACCATGACGTGGAAGTGATTCTGAAGCTTTACGAGTTGCGCCGCGAAGAGCGCATGCGGAAAGCGAGAGGCTGGCTCTTTGGCTACAAGGCCGGCAACGCGGAAGAGCACCGGGCTGCGTGTCCGCCTGGTTCCGAGCAAGATGCGTATTACCGGATGGTCACCAGCTATTGGGACATGGCGGCGTCGTTCGTCACCTCCGGAGCGCTGAACAAAGAGCTGTTTCTACAGAGCGCGGGCGAACTGCTTTTCGTTTGGGAAAAAACGAAGGCAACCATCGCGGATTCGCGTAAGGCCATGGGTAATCCCAAGTATCTTTCCAATCTGGAGAGCGTGGCGCAAGCCCTGATTGATAACATGAACAGCGGGAATCCGAAGGCGTACGAAGCGTTCTCAGCGCGTATCAAGGGGATGAGCGCGTAGCATTCTGCCCATGCGCCGCGACGCCGATTTCTTTGGAGATCGTGAAATGGATCTGGTTTACATCGCCAAGAAGCTACAGGAGGCTCTGCGATTGGAATCGATTTTCACTGAGTCCGGTGTGGATTACGCCGTCGAACCCGACAAGTACAGCGGCGGCGTCATCTTTCGCAGCGAGCGCGTGGGCGCTTTCTTTTACGTTTTACCGGAGGCCGCCGAGCAGGCGCGCGTGTTGATGCGGGAACATGGTTTTCGATTCCTGACCGGGGGTGGTGAGTGAATAAGGGCCCGATGGTATTCCTAGCCGGCTGCGCGCTCGCGGTTTCGCTTCTCGCTCAGAATCTGGGCACCGTAACCGAGCATTACCGCGAGGCCGCATCCAAACTGATCGACGCCTCCTTCTCCGACCAGGGCGGCATGGAGAAGCTGACGTATCTCTGCGATCGCATTGGCAATCGCTTGAGCGGTTCCCAGGCGTTGGAGAAGGCGGTGACTTGGGCCGCCGCGCAGATGCGGGCTGACGGGCTGAGCAACGTCCAAACGCCGCGGGTGAAGGTTCCCCACTGGGTACGGGGCGCGGAAAGCGCGTCACTGCTGGAGCCGGTGAACAGGCCGCTGACCATCCTGGGTCTCGGCGGAAGCATTGCGACGCCCAAGCACGGGATCACTGCCGCCGTGGTTCCGGTGTCGAGTTTCGAGGACCTGGACAAAAAGGGGCGCGCCGCTATCGAGGGCAAAATCGTGCTCTTCAACGCGCCTTATGAAGGCTACAACCGCACCGTGGTTTATCGCACGGCGGGACCATCGCGCGCCGCGCGTCTGGGCGCAGTGGCGGTGTTGGTGCGCTCCGTCACTCCCATCAGTCTGCAATCGCCGCACACCGGCGCGCTCGAATATTCCGACGGCTTCCCGAAGATCCCGGCCGCGGCCGTCACCATCGAAGATGCGCTGCTGATCCAGCGCCTGGTGGATGCGGGTAATCCGGTGGTCGCGCACCTGGAGATGGAAGCGCACATGCTTCCCGACGCCGATTCGGCCAACGTGATCGGCGAGATTCCGGGACGCGAGAGGCCCGATGAAGTGGTGGTGATCGGCGGACATCTGGATTCCTGGGACGTGGGCGCCGGCGCGCAAGACGATGGTAGCGGGTGCATCACCGCGCTCGAAGCCGCGCACATCATCCGCGCGCTGGGACTCACGCCCAGGCGGACGCTGCGCGTAGTGTTTTGGACCAATGAAGAAAACGGCGGCGCGGGCGGCGCGGCTTACCGCGCGTGGGCCGGCGATACGGTCAAGAATCACGTGGCGGCGATTGAAATGGACGGCGGCGCGGAAAAGCCCACCGGCTTCGGCTTGAGTTCGAGCGGCGATTTGCAAACCATGCTGGGGCGGGTGCGCGAGATCGGCGCGTTGCTCGATCGCATCGATGCCGGATCCATTCAACCCGGCGGTGGCGGCGCCGATATCGCACCCATCATGATGGATGGCGTCCCGGGGCTCGCGCTGCGCACCGTGGGTACGCACTATTTCGATTGGCACCATTCGCGCGCCGACACCACCGACAAGGTGAAGATCGAAGATTTGCGGGCCAATATTGCGGCCATGGCGGTGATGGCCTATGTGCTGGCCGATATGCCGGCGCCGTTGCGCCAGGTGACCTCATCTACTCGGTGACGGTGACGCGAACTCCAGCTCCTTATTAATAACCAGCTGAAGATCGGGCCACACCAGGCCGCCAATTTTGCGGCCATTGATGAACATCGTCGGTGTCCCTCCAACGCCCAGGGCGCGGCCTTCGGCGATACTTCGATCCACCTCAGGCTCGGTGGCTTTGGTATCGATGCACTGGCCTAATTTCACCTTGTCCAGTCCGTTGTCGCCGGCCCAAGCCAGGACTTTGGCGTTAAGATTATCGGGATTGATCTGCTCCTGGTTCTCGTAGATCCAATCGTAGAACTTCCAGAACCCGGGTTGTCCCTGTTGAAGCACGCAGCGCCCGGCAATGGCGGCCGCGCGAGCCCAGGGATGCACCGATTCGAGCGGGAAATTCTTGAAGAACACCCGCACCTTCCCGCCGAACGCCGCCGTGAGATCGTGCCTCAGAATGGGCGCCTCCATTTTACAGTCGGGGCACTCGAAATCGCCAAACTCGACGATAGTTACCGGCGCGTCGGCGGGTCCGAAGCTGGGCTGATCGGTCAGCGTGAGCTTGTCCAGATTCGCTTGAAACGGAGATTTTCCGAGATTGAAGACGTCCCCCCGGACGATGGTCTGGCCGTCTGCCGAGATGTAGAATAGCTCGTCTTTCTCGGCCGAGTTGAAAATCAGGTGGACCAGTACTTCCGAGAAGCCCGGCAAGTATTTGGACGGGCGCGGATCGTCGACCTTGAAGGTGACGGCTTCCCGGTACAGTTCAAGATGGCGCAGGTAATTTTCGAGTGTTGCTTTGTCCAGCGCGCCCTTGCCGGGAGCGCCCCAAGCCAGCGAAGACAGAAACAACAAAACGATAGCGGCAGTTCTCATATGGACCGCCCCCATTCTATAATGTTCCGCTGCTCCTCTCACCTTTTTGGCCTTTTCTCTGTGGCGCACACACTCATGCGTGCCGCGTCGGCACTCGTGCCGACGCCCGGCTGTGAGCAGTTATTTCCCCAGCCGCCGCCAGGCGCGATGATCGCCCGCAATGAGCGCGTCCGCTTCCACCGGCCCGTCAGACCCAGCGGCATAATTAGGAAAATTAGGAGCCGGCATTTGCGCCCAAGCTTCTTCAATGGGCGTGATAATTCGCCACTCCGCCTCCACTTCATCGGAGCGCGTGAAGAGCGTGGGATCGCCGCGCATGGAATCGAGCAAAAGCGTCTCGTACGCCGGCGGCCCCTTGGAGCCGAACGCCGTCTCATAGGAGAAGTTCGCATCGATGGTAAGCGCGCGCATCTGAGCGCCGGGTTGCTTGACGTCGAAAGCGATGCTGATTCCGTCGTCCGGCTGGATGCGGAGCGTGATCACGTTGGGGCCCAGGTGCTCGTAGGAAGTGGTGGCGAAAAGCGCCTGCGGAGTGCGTTTGAAGTGAACGCGAATCTCCGACGTCTGACGAGGTAGCCGCTTCCCGGTGCGAATAAAGAAAGGCACGCCGGCCCAGCGCCAGTTGTGCACGTAGAGTTCGACCGCGACAAACGTTTCGGTTTTGGAGTTACTCTTCACTTTCGGCTCCTCGCGGTAGCCGGGCACGGGTTTGCCGTTGATCTGGCCGGCGCCATACTGGCCGCGAACCGTGCGCTTCGCAACTTCTTCCGGCGTCATGGGCGGGATAGATTTCAGCGCCTGCACTTTTTGCTCGCGTACCTCATTGGCCTCGAACGCAATGGGCGGCTCCATGGCCGTGAGCGCCAGCAGTTGAAGCATGTGATTGGCCACCATGTCCCGCAACGCCCCGGTTTCTTCATAGAAGCTCGCGCGGCCTTCCACGCCCACCGTTTCGGCGCCCGTGATTTCCACGTAGTCGATATAGTTGCGGTTCCAAACCGGCTCAAACATCGAGTTGCCGAAACGGAACACCAAAATGTTCTGGACCGTTTCCTTCCCTAGATAATGGTCGATGCGGAACACATCTTTCTCGTCGAAGCGCTTGTGCAGCACCGCGTTCAACTCTTGCGCCGATTTCAGATCGTGGCCGAAAGGCTTTTCCAGGATGATGCGCGCCCATCCGCCGTCGCTATGATTCATTCCGGCGCGCGCCAGCCCTTCCACAATCGGGCCCGCCACCGACGCGGGCGTCGAAACGTAGAACAAGTGATTCGAGGTGTTTACCGATTTCTGCATCTCGCCCAGACGCGCTTCGAGGGCTGGGTAAAATTGGTTGTCCGCGATATCGCCCTGGAAGTAATGCAAGCGCTTCTCGAATTCCGTCCATTGGGATTCATTGAAGTCCCGCGTGTCGCTCGACTGGGGCACGGCCTCGCGCATCTTGGCGCGGAACTCCTCCGACGTCATGGGTGTCCGCCCAATGCCCAAAACTTCGAACTGAGGATTCATGCACCCCGCGCACGCCAGATTGTAAAGACCCGGGATTAACTTGCGGCGCGTCAGATCTCCGGAAGCTCCGAAGATGACCAATAAACAGGCCTCGCCGGTCGGCTGCGGTTCCCGGGAAAACTTCTCGAGCGTGTTGAAATCAACAACTGCAGACAAGATTGCCCTCCTACATCAGAGTAGATGCCGCGCGTAGGGCAAAGCTTCGGCCTATTTTCGTCCGATACCGCATCCGTGGCGCACACTCCTGCGTGCCGCGTTCACACTCGTGTGAGCGCTTGGTGGCTCGGATTACGTTAGATGCCCAACCCTTCTCTGCGTGGAGCTATTTCCAGCTTTAACCAATCGCCCAATACCCGTAATTCGGCTGATAGCGCCGCCGCCACCTCGCGGGTCTTCCGGCCTTCAAACCAGGTTCCCAATACGCGCAGCACGCCGTTCGCGCGATCCGCTTTCAGATTCACCCGCGCCACCAGTTTCTCGCCGAGCAAAAAAGGTAGCACGTAGAATCCATACTGTCGCTTCTTGGGCGGGACGAAAACTTCCAGCCGGTACTCGAATCCGAACAGCCGCGCCACGCGAGGCCTCGACCAGATCAGAGGATCGAACGGCGATAGCAGCGCGGCAGCTTCCATCCTGCGCGGTACGGTTGCTTTGGGATGGAGATAGGCAGTCTCCCGCCAGCCTTCCACCCGCGCCTGATGCAATTGGCCCCACTCGATTAATTCGCGCAAGCGGGGCAAAGCGTCGCCGACCGGCATGCGGAAATAATCCGCCAGATCCTTCGCCGTGCCGATGCCATGGGCCCGCGCCGCCTGCAGCAGGAGCGTGCGGCGGCCTTCGTCGTGCCCCACCCGCCGGCCGTGATGTTGGGCTGGAATCAACCGTTCCGCCAGGTCGTACAGGCGCGAGAAATCCGATCGCCGTCCGGCCGCCGCCAGCGCTCCCCGCAGGAAGTGCGCTTCCAGCACACCGCGTTGCACGGTCTTGATCCAGGCCCCGGGAATCCTGGCGTCGGCACCCTCGGGAGCGGTCAGTTCGTCGGCGGCCAGCGGCCCGCGCTGCCTCACCTCCTCCAGCACCCACGCAGCATACTCGGCGCGCTCTTCCAGGACCTTTTGAAATCCCCACGGCCGCACCCGGTCCGTTTCCCGGCGATACCGCAGCAGCGGCCACGTTTCCACCGGGACGATCGAAATCTCGTGCGCCCAGTGCTCGGCAAACTCGCCGGTCCGGTAAACGAGTTGGTCGAAGGCTGCATGATCGTATGGCCCCAGGCGCGAAAACGGAACCATGTACTGCGCGGGGCACACCACGCCGACGTAGTCGATTTGCAACAGTCCGAGCCGGCGAATCGTGTCGCGCAGATGTCTCCTGGTCGCCTGCCGGGGCCGGGCGCGATCGAACCCTTGCGCCGCCAACGCCATGCGCCGCGCTTCGCTCAGAGACAGTGAGGTGCGCATCGGAAAAATCAATGGTATACGATTTCATAAGTGCCTTCTTCACCTTCACTCTTGACGTTCCCCGCGATTCTATTGGTCGCCGCTTTCGTTCCCCTCGCCGCGCAGACCGCGGCGGCAACCAACCGCTGCCAGGCGAACCCCGCCTTCACAGATCCCGCATCCAGCCCAGCCTGGAACGGTTGGGGGCTAGACCTCTCCAATTCGCGCTTCCAGCCGGCCAAAACTGCGCAGCTTACGGCTGCCCAGGTGCCGCATCTCAAATTGAAATGGGCCTTCGGACTGGCCGGCGCGAAACAGGTTTTTGGAGAGCCGGCCGTGGCCTCCGGACGCGTCTTCTTCAGCGACGATAACGGAGTGGTTTATTCCGTGAACGCCGATACCGGATGTCTCTATTGGACATTTCAAGCCGAGGCCGGAGTCCGCAATGCGCTTTCCATCCGGGTAACTAATTCGTCTGCCATCGCATACTTCGGCGATCTGAAGGCGAATGCTTACGCCCTGGACGCCCAAAAGGGAACGCTGGTCTGGAAGGTTCGCGTGGACGAGCACCCAACGGCGCGGGTCACTGGATCTCCCCGGGTTTATGAGGATCGAGTCTACGTGCCCGTCGCATCGTCGGAAGAAGGCGCCAGCTCAAGTCCCCAATACCCATGCTGCAGTTTTCGTGGCAGCGTGGTCGCGCTGGACGCAGCCAGCGGAAAACAAATCTGGAAAACGTGGACCATTACAGACGTCCCCAAAGTCGTCGGCAAGAATGCGAACGGTGTTAGCCGCTGGTCGCCGGCCGGAGGGGGTGTGTGGAACAGTCCGACGATCGATCCCAAACGCCACGCCCTGTATGTTGGCACCGGTGACGCGTTCGCCACTCCCGCCCCGAAACTTACGGACTCCGTCCTGGCGCTGGATCTGGCATCGGGCAAAATTCTGTGGTCGGTGCAAGCCACCCAGAACGACGCCTGGGTGGTTGGTTGCTTAAGTCCCAAGCCTCTCGAAAACTGTCCCAAGGATTTTGGACCCGATCAAGATTTCGGCTCGCCTCCCATCCTGCGTGACATCGGCGGTGGGCACACGCTGCTGATCGCGGGGCAGAAAAGCGGAAACGTGTGGGCCTACGATCCCGATCGCCAGGGAGCCGTGGTGTGGCGCACGGCGCTGGTGAACAACACCAAGGTATTTGGCGGAAATATCGTTTGGGGAGGAACGGCCGATGACCGGACCGCTTATTTCGGCCTCGGCAAAGGCGGCATCGGTGCGGTGGACATTCGAAACGGGGAGCGAAAATGGCTCACGCCGCTCGATCCGGCCGACGGGCTCGCGCCGCATCGGGGACAAGAAGGACCGCTGGCGGCCATACCCGGCATCATTTTCTCGGGTGGCTATGACGGCGTGTTGCGAGCCTTGTCTGCATCGGACGGCAAAGTGGTCTGGCAATTCGATACGATACGCGACTTCCAGACCGTCAACGGTGTCGCGGCGAAAGGCGGATCGATGGGCTCGGCGGGACCGGTGGTGGCGGGCGGAACCCTGTTCGTGCCTTCCGGATTTGTCGGAGTTCGAAATGCCACGCCCGGTAACGTGCTGCTCGCGTTCACCAGCACGCCGGAATAGAGCAGGCGGTTTACTTGGCAGCGGCGATCGAGTCCACCTGGATGGTCTTGGACTTCGCGTCCAGCGTTCCCGTGACGGTCACTTTCTTGCCGGCGAAATTCTCCGGCGTCTTTTGGTCGCTCAGCGTGTACGACTCCTTGCCGTCATAAAGTACGTACATGGCTTCGTGGAACGTGATGCAGGCCTTGGTGCACTCGGCGTCCGTCGGCCCCATCTTCATGTGGGAATGATCGCCATCGGCGCACATGTTATCCGTGATGACGCCGCTGAACTTCTGCTTGCCGGGCGCCGCGGCCAGCGTTGCCATCAGGAAAAGACCACAGAGCAGGGGTTTCATAAAAGTGGCGGGCACAGGCGGCCGGTCAGGCCGCCCTCGGTTTGTCGGGATTTCTTTAGCTGCCCGGCGTCATGATGTGGGCGGTACTGGTGCCCGCGTTCATGATCCATGCCCCAGCCTGTGACGGTTTGTCGGGCAGTCCGAGCGATTGCGCGGTGGCGCCCGGAACCGCGATGGTGGTGTGGCGGTTAGCATGCTCCTGGTCCGGACCCATCAAGTGAATGAAGGCCGATCCGAATTCAGGTTTCTCTCGAGTTCCATCCTTCTCGGCGGCTTCGAAGGCGGCTTGGACCTTTGCCTTATCACCCAGCGCTTCGATTTTCAGGTTCTGAGCCACGCGCTTGAGGTTGCCCATGGCAGTGCATTCCACCGTGAATGGCGGGTGCATGGGGAATCCTGACAGGTCGTAGCAGACCAAACTGCTGCTGCCCTTCTGCAAAGTCTCGTAAGTGAAATCGGGCTTCCACTTGATAACGGTGACGTCTTCCTTCTTCATCCGCCCGGGGGCGGCGAGTAAGGCTTTTTGAACGGCTTCGCTTGGCGCCTGTGCGAATGCGCCAGCCGAAACCGCCAATAATGTGAGAACGATCGATGTCGTGAGTTTCATTCTGAGATCTCCAGTTCGTCCGCCCTGAAAAACCCGCCAACAGTTGTTTGGGGCGACTGGTTCAGTATATCGCGCCACGGGGCAAATGTGGCGCACGCACTCCTGCGTGCCGTGTTGGCACTCGTCCCAACACCTCTTGCGGCCGGCCATTGCCCGGTACCACCACTGCAGGGATGGCGTAGGGAGATCTCAGCATAAAAAGCCGGATATATAACCTAATTTCCGCACTAAGTATTCGTTGTAGCCGTGACAGCCGCCTTATATCAGTAACATACTTCTGTTTTTCCGATCCATATTGTGAAAGCAGTGACACATGAAAATCAGGAGAAATAAATGAAACTCGATTGGAAGACGGCGCTATGGCTTTGCTCGTTGAGCGTTTTGATTAGTCCGCTGGCGCAGGCGCAGTACTGCACCCTGACGAACGCGAGCCTGAAGGGCGCTTATGGATACGTGGCTAGTGAGGCTGGAGCGGTGGTGACGACCACCTCAACAACCGGCGCCACCGGCACTGGAACAACCACAAGCACATATAGCAACACCGGCATCGGACAACTGCTGAATGGAATCTCAGCGGGAAACCAGTTCGCCCTGGGCGGGGTGTGGGCGTTCGACGGGGCTGGCAGTATCAACGCAACTTCAACCCCTGGCGGAACGGAGACGCCCATTGGAACTTATAACGTTAATTCCGATTGCTCGGTTACCGTGTCCCTGCAGGACGTGTTCGGAACCAACACAGCCACCACACAGCTGGCGGGCGTGGTTCTTGGGCACGGCTCCGAGATCGATCTGACCTCGGCAGCCAGCCTGCGGTCCACTGCGACCAGCCTGACGATCAAGCTGGTCCGAGTGCTCTACCAGTATGGATGCTCTGATTCCAACCTCAGTGGGTTGTATGGTTTTGTTCTGAACCCCAGTTCGATTCAGACGCCAACCGCAACCACCACCACCGGCACTACCACAACCACCTCGCCTGAACCCTCCGTGATCATCGGATACCTCGATTTCGACGGCGCCGGCCACATTATTACACTTGCCTCGTCGACGTCCTCACCTTCGAGCACCAGCACTTCGAGCACTTCCAGTTCATCAACATTCACGTCGCTGCAGTACACCGGGACCTATACTGTGAATGTGGATTGCTCGGGAACGATGACGATTAGCCCAGCTTCTGCGTCCTCCACGACTGGGACGACCACCACCGGGACGACGTCCACTGGTTCCATGACGCTGAACTTTGTGATTACCCCGCCGGCGACGCCGAGTGGAAACGAATCCCCGGGGCTCGATCTTAGCTTTTCCAATGCGGCTGAGTCCGGGTCTGGGTACGCCCTCGTGCAGTAACAAGAACCGTATCGTGTCGCTGGCCGTAAAGATTATTCTCTTCCGGCCAGCGCGCGTAGGCCACAAAATCACCATTTAATCCTCCCCGTTTTACCGGCCATTTTATGAATTTCACTTCGATTCTCCAGTCTGCGACCCGTGCGTTAGCCGCGCGTTTCAATCTGCGGGACGGCCCTCCCCTGCGCGTTATGAGCGAGGTCTAGTTCTTCCGCCGGAGGCAACTCAGGGAGCGAGCTCCCAACACAGGGAGCGTGCTCCCAACACAGGGAGCGGACTCCCATGATAAAATCGGGCTTCCTTCCGCATGGACCGAACCCAGCAGGAACCGCTCGAAATTTCCGAGATTGAGTACAGTCCCTATCAGGAAAGCACGCAGCTCGCCCGCTATATCCAGAATTATCCGCGCAGCTTCACCCGTAATCCGTCGCAGCCCCTGATTGAGCGGCCGTTGACTTTGTCGGAGCTGACCGGCCCGCTTGGCATTGAGCAGCGGCTGGGGACCATGGATGAAGATATCGCGCGCCTGGCGCCCGGCGCTCCGCGAGCGATCGGGCAATACATTGAAGTAACGGGACGCCTTCTCGATGAAGACGGCGCGCCCCTTCCAGGCTCGCTGATCGAGATCTGGCAGGCCAATTCAGCGGGCAAGTATGTCCACGAGATGGATCGTCATGAGGCGCCGATCGATCCCAACTTCACAGGTCTCGGGCGCTTCGTCACCGATGCCGAGGGGCGCTACACGTTTCGTTCCGTCAAGCCCGGTGCTTATCCAGTGACGGAATCGGACTGGTGGTGGCGTCCGCCGCACATTCACTTCTCTATTTTTGGCCCCAGCTGGATGAACCGCTTCATCACGCAGATTTTCTTCCCCGGCGAGCCCCTGAACGAAACAGATCTTCTGCTCAACGCGGTCGCGGATCCCGAGGCGCGCGAGCGTCTGATATTTGTGAGTACGCCCACCGTGGTTGGCGCGGTGAATTTTCTCACCTTCCACCGCGACTTCGTGCTGCGCGGAAAGCGCCGCACCCCGGAGCTGGATTAAGTGCACCCTTCGCCTTACTGCACCATTGGCCCGTTCTTTCCCGGGGATTTTGTCACCGGGTGCGAGGACCTGACCAACTTCCAGGGAAAACAGGCCCAGGGGCAGCACATTGTGCTCACCGGCCGTGTGCTGGAAGAAGGGAATCGACCGATTTTGAACGCGATTATTGAGATCTGGCAGCCGGACGCCAATGGCGTGTTTCGCCATCCGCTGGATCCGCGCGTTCACCAGGCCGATCCCGGTTTTTTCGGCTGGGGCCGCGCACGAACCGACGCCGACGGACGGTATGCATTTCGGACCGTGATGCCCGGTGCAAGTCGCGGTTACGCCGGACAGGAACTGCGAAGCCCGCACCTGAACCTGATGATCCTGGCGATTGGCCTGACCCGCCGCTTGATCACCACGGTGTTTTTCGCGGGAACATCCGCTCCGATTCGCGATCCAGTGCTCGATTGCGTCGCCGATCCCCAGATTCGAGCGCGTATGCTGGCGCGTCGCGAAAACAACAGCAACGGGCCAGGAAATATCCCCGTCTATCGCTACAACATTGTTACCCGCGGCGAGGGCGAGACGCCCTTCTTTGTGGACTAACAACGTCTCTAACGGATGCGTAACAGTTGCCGCAATCTTGCATCTAACTGCGCAGGGAGGAATGAATTGGGAGTGAAACATTCCAGTCCGCCGAAGATTTTGGTCGTGGAAGACAATTCAGCCGACGTGTTTCTGCTGCGCCATGCCCTGGATCAGCACTCTGAGGAATACGTCCTCGACGTTCTTCGCGATGGCGAGGAGGCCATCGAGTTCGTGAGTCGGCAGCGATCGGCCGGTCCTCATGCCGAACCTTGTGTGATTGTCCTGGACCTGCATCTACCCAAGCACGACGGAGCGGTAGTTTTGAAGGTGATCAAGGATGAACCCGCTCTGGCCTCGGTGAATGTAGTGGCGCTTACCACGCTGGCCAGCCCCAAGGACGAACAGGAGGTTCGCGATCTGGGCGTGCGGCTCTATCGGGCCAAGCCGACTTTGGTGGAGGAGTGGATCAAACTGGCGGGCGAAATTTTGGCGATCTGCCGGGAGCACGTGCAAGCCGCCGCGTTCGTGTAACTCACTACTGCAGCCACCACTGCATCGAATCCGATGCCGCGGTGAAGAACTCGTCTTTGGCGCTGGCTGGATCGGTGTTAGTCCAGTTGCCGGTCGGCTTATAGTTAGGATCGTGATACACCCACAACTGCCCGCGATCGGCATGCACCAGAATCGGCGCGGTTGCGGTGCAATCGTAAGTTTCATTGTCGATAGTGAGCGTCATATGCTTGCCGTCCACCACGGCGCCCTGTACGAATGGCCGCCGATCCACCGGCTCGTTGGAAAAGAAATAACCGCCGTGTCCCGGGATGTAAAACATCGCGTAGCGCCCCGACACATCGGCCCCGGCTCCGGACGGGGTGGCCGACTTTCCCTGAATATAAACTTTCAGACCCGCGAAACGAATTTGCGCGGTGGCCGCCGCGCCGTCGTTTAATTCTCCGCGCTGATCGAGCAGAATCTGGACCGTATCACTCAAGTTCTGCCCTAGCCCTGGATTGGAGGGGATGGGTATGGTGAAGTGTTCCCCCGAACTCAGCAGCGGCGATTGGAGTGTGGTCGAAAGCGTCGGGGTAGGTTTACCGCCATCGGCGTTCGGGTACTTGGCTGCAAAAGCTTCCGTCGCGGCTTGAGCTTGGATGCGGAAATTCTGGCCATCCGCGGTGCGAGTCACTTCCAGTTCATAGGCAAAGACGGCCAAGTTGTTTTCATCGCGAAAAATCCGGTAGAAACTGTCACCGGAGGCAGGCTCCAGGCTGGTTTTCAACGTCACCGGTGTGCTGTTGTCGGAACGGGTGTCAACAGTCAATTGCACACCATTGCTAAGTGAAACGCGGGCCGAGATTTGGGCGTAACAGAAAGCGGCGGCGGCCAGAAGCAGTGCGGTGAAGCGCATTATTCCCTCGCATCGATGCTAAGCACTTCGCGCACCGTTTGGACCGGCTTGTCTTTCCAGTGGCGAGTGAGGTTATCGATGCTCATGAAGGATCGCGACTCCATCCGGTCGATATATAAGCGGCCGTCCAGATGGTCGATCTCATGCTGCAGGATGCGGGCGTACCACCCCTGGGCGCTAATGCGGCCGGGCTGGCCGCACTCATCCCAGTATTCCACGGTCACCTGACGCGAACGTTTCACCAGCGCAGTGAATCCCCCCAGGCTAAGGCAGCCCTCGAAAAACTCCACTTGATCTTCGGATCGCTCGACGATACGGGGATTGATAAGAACCTGAAACGGTACGGTTTGGCGCTCGCGTTCGGCCAGCCGGTCGGCCGCGATATTGCTGGAGTATTCCGGGCGGTCTTCAATCACCGCCAGTTGAAGCGGCAAACCGACTTGCGGCGCCGCCAGCCCGACGCCCGGAGCGTCGCGCATGGTTTCGTGCATCCAAACAATCAATTGTTGAGTTTCCGGAAGGGCGATCTCTTCTGGCAGTAAAGGGCGGGCACGTTGCCGCAGAACTGGTTCACCGACTTGCACAATCTTCAGCCGCACGTTTTGATTCTAGCGGCTGCCGTGCTCTTAGGTGACGCTCGCTTACGCGCCGGGCGAGGTAGTGACGCCGGGTCCGCAAGGCATCATGGCAACCACCGTCGAAAGGACGTTGGAGATGCTGCATGCTATTTGGGGCAGCGTAAAACCGGAGGCGGCAGCCAGGAATCCGGCCATGAGCGCGTATTCCATCAGGTCCTGCCCATGGTTATCCTTCCAGATTTTCAACTTCAGGCTTGCGTTTATGATCTTGGTCATCAGATTTTCCTCCTGGCCACGTCATGATTCTGCCAGCCCCGTCTGCTTGGTCAAAGGCCCGAATGTACCGATTTTGTTGACCCGGCAGGACTAGACGAGAAGCCATACGCGAGTTGGGGAACGGCATAGTATTGGGGTACTGCCGTTTGGGAGGGAATTCACGGGAGGATAATGCAGGATATGGACATCCGGGCGGCTGAATCGCCGGGAGACATAGAGCTAGTACGGCAATTGTGGCGCGAATACTGGGACTCGTTTAGCCTCCCGATGGACTTCCAAGGCTTCGGTGATGAGCTGGAGGGATTGCCGGGCGCCTATGCAGCCGATGGCGGGGCGCTGTTGCTGGCCCGCTACGAAGGTGAGCCGGCCGGGACTATCGCCTTGCGGCGTCTGGACCGGACGTCCGGCGAGCTGAAGCGGCTGTACCTGCGGCCGGGATTTCGAGGACATGGGTTGGGACGGCGACTTCTCGAAGCGGTGATCGAGCGAGCGACCACCCTCCAATACGATTGTTTGTATGCAGATACGCTGCCCAGCATGCTGGAAGCGTTGGCCCTCTATCAGAGGGTTGGGTTTGAGCGCGTAGAAGCTTACTCCAATACCCCAACTCCCGATGCGATCTATTTGAGACTAAAGCTTTAGTCTGAATCCGCCGATCTTTAAGATATGGCCGGAGTGTATCTTGAATCTCGTCTAGGGTTTCTGCGCGCGAGCCAGAACCCGGATGGGGGTTGGGGCTACTTTTCCGGTAAGGAATCCTGGCTGGAGCCGACCAGTTACGCGATGCTGGCCCTGCATAATGCTGGAGAAGACGTGGCCCTCGACAAAGCCTGGAAACTGGTGCGCTCCTGGCAACTTGACGACGGCAGCTTCCGGCCCAGCGGGAAAGTAAAAGAAGGAACCTGGGTGACCGCGCAGGCGGTGATGCTCGCGAGTATTCGCGGTGTGAATGACGCCACTGTACATCGCTCGGTGGATTGGCTTCTCCGGGTGGTAGGGGCAGAGCACAACATGTGGACGCGCACCGGATCGTTCCTCCACCTGATCAAGGCCAGGCTGGATGTCTCCCACGAAGGCTGGCCGTGGATGGACGGCAATGCCACTTGGATTGAGCCGACGGCCCACACTTTGATGGCGTTGAAGAAGGTGGTTAGCCAATACCGCACGGCCGAAGTGGAACGACGTGTTCGCGATGGTGAGGATCTGGTCCTCAGCCGCCGCTGTACCGATGGCGGTTGGAACTACGGTACGCCCAACATGCTGTACGTCGATCTCCCTTCCTTTCCCGAGACTACCGGCCTCGCGCTGTTGGCCTTGGTGGGGCGCAAGCAGCGGGAATTCGCGGGAGCTTTGGACCTGGCCGAGCGATTCCGCGCTGAAACCAAATCTTCGTTGGGTAAAGCCTGGCTGCAGATTGCGCTGCGCTGTCACGGCCGCAACGTAGCTGGACCAGTGGAAGGCGCTTTTGCATCCAGCGACGTGATGCTGGCGTCACTCCAGGCGCTGGGGCATCCGCAAGGGAATTACAGATTGTTCGGTACGGAAGGACAAGCATGACGCGGAGGAAGTTCGCTTTGCTCTCGGGCGCCGCTGTGGTGGGAGCTTACGGCGGTATCAAGCTCCAGAAAGTGCAGAAGCCGCCGGAGCTGTCCCAAGGTCCAGTGGGCAATTCCGCTGTCGCGATTATCCGGGCGCGATCGTATTCCGACGACCTGGTCAGCCGCATGCTGGAAGGCATTCGTCAATGCGGCTTAGAGGTACGCGGCAAACGGGTGCTGCTGAAACCGAACCTGGTGGAGTTTGACCCGTCCACGGTGATCAATACCAACGCTGTCGTGATCGCCGCCACCGTGGAGGTGTTCGAGCGGCTGGGCGCGGCGGAGGTGAAAATCGGCGAAGGGCCGGGACATCGGCGCGACACGCTCGAGATGGCCGACGACGCACGGTATCGCGCCACCATCCCCAAGTTCGAGCGCATTTTTACCGATCTGAATCGCGACGATGTTTCAGCGGTAAAAGCTTTCGCTGGAGAACCCGAGTTCTATTTCCCCAACACGGTCCTGGCCGCGGACCTGATCGTGTCGCTCGCCAAGATGAAGACCCATCATTGGGCGGGCGCGACGCTCTCCATGAAGAATTTCTTTGGCGTGGTGCCGGGATCGGTCTATGGCTGGCCGAAGAACAAGCTGCACTATTACGGGATTCCCGAATCCATCGTGGCGCTGAATCGCCAGTTCGGACGCAAGTCTTTCGCCATTGTGGACGGCGTGGTGGGGATGGAAGGAAACGGGCCCATCCAAGGCATACCCAAGCCGGTAGGCGTGCTGGTGATGGGGAGCGATCTGGTGGCGGTGGATTCCACCTGTTGCCGCATCATGGGCATCGATCCCGAGAAGGTCAGCTACCTGCGCATGGCGGCCGACTTGGGCCATGTGCGGCCGAGCCGCATCGAGCAGCGCGGCGAAACCATTGCATCGGTGCAATCCAACTTCGCCCTCATTGACGATTTCAAAGACCTGCGCCTAGACTCCATGAGGGCCAAAACTTGATGTGGCGCACGCACTCCTGCGTGCCGTGTCGACAATCGTGTCGACGCATGGCGCTGTGAGATTCGGACCCAGCGCAGCCTTGTGGGCGCTCGAATCCGCCTTCGTCCGTCTGGCGGAAAAGAAAACACTCGCCATCCTGGTCGCGGGGCTCCTGCCGCTCGTGGCGCGCGCCCTCCTGCTTCCCATCCTGCCCGTACCTCGGCCTGCGATTCAGGATGAATTCAGCTATTTGCTGGCAAGCGATACCTTCGCCTCAGGACGCCTCGCAAATCCCAGCCCCAAACTGGCGGAGCATTTCGAAACCCTCCAAGAGTTGATCCGCCCGGTGTACGCATCCAAGTATCCGCCGCTCTCGGGGTTGGTGCTGGCAGCCGCTCAGAAGCTTACGGGCCAACCGTGGGTGGGCGTATGGCTAAGCATGGGCATCTTCTGCTCGATGGTGTGCTGGGCGCTGCAGGGCTGGCTTCCCCCCGTATGGGCACTGGCGGGAAGTCTGATCGCGGTGCTGCACATCGGCATCGTGAGTTACTGGACCGAGAGCTACTGGGGAGGTACCTGCGCGGCCATCGGAGGGGCGCTGTTGATCGGCGCGCTCCCTCGTTTAATCGAGCGGCCACGCGGTTCGTTAGCGCTGGCATTTGGGTCGGGCCTCGCGATCCTCGGGAACACGCGGCCTTTTGAAGGGCTGGTATTCGCCGTCGTTTGCGCTGGGTGGCTGGCGTTTGAGTGGATTCGCGAACGGGTCGCCATCAGGGTGATCCTTCAAAGTGTAATTCTCCCCATGGCTCTGCTGCTCGTTCCGGTGGCGGCGGGGATGGCGTATTACAACTTGCGGCTAACCGGGCACCCGCTCGAACTGCCTTATGTCACCCACGATCGTCAGTACGCACTGCTGGAGCCGGTGCTGTGGGAATCGCGCCTGCGTCCGGCGCCGGTTTACAGCAATACGGTCCTGCGGGACTTCTGGCAGGCGGATCGCGATGAAAAGCTGCGCGCGCACCGCCAGTTGCTCGAGGCGCACGTTTGGGATTTGTTAATGGTGTTGCGGTTCCTGATTGGTTGGCCGCTGGCCCTGTGCATCCTCGTGGCGGCGCGTCCGCTGTGGCGCGATATGGTCGCAAGGAGGGCGCTGGCGCTCGGGGTCCTGGCTTATGTGGGACCGGCGCTCGACACCAGGGTGTGGCCGCATTACGCGGCCGCCGAGGCGGTGCTGGCCTACATTGTCGCGGCTTGCGGCCTTCGGGCACTAAGGAATGCCTGGCCCGGAATCGAAGGCGCTTATCTGATGTGGGCCGCGTTGGTGATCTTCGCGCTCCCCACTGGCTTGGGGCTGCTCACGCCTGAAAACCGGTACTTGATCGGATCTGCTCACTACATGATGGACGCCAAGCATTCCAGCGTCGAAGAGCAGTTGGAGAAGCAGCCGGGCCAGCATCTGGTGCTGGTGAGCTATGGGCCGCGCCACCAGATCTACGAAGAATTGGTTTATAACCGCGCCGACATTGACGGATCCAAGGTCATATGGGCGCGGTCGCTGGGTGCCGGGAAGGACGCGGAATTGATCCGGCATTATCCGAATCGCGATGTTTGGATGCTGGTTGAGAACGCCGGCGTCACTCTGAGCCGGGCTGGCCGCTATAGTTCCGGCCTGCAGGCGACGAAATAAAAGCGTGGGGCAGGAACAGAAATGGCGGCGTTGGTTCGGACCGCCGCCGGGACGCCGCGAAGCGCATGCCATGGCCTGGATCGCGCTTGCCGTCGGCGTGATTTTGTGCGGCGTTTCGGTGCTGCTCGGGCTCCATGGCCGCACCTTCCTGGGACGCCCGTTGGGCGGGGATTTCGTCGAGTTTTATAGCATCGGCAAAATCCTCAACACCGCCGCGTCAGCCCAGGTTTACGATCTGCGGCTGGCCACCAGCTTCGAGCACGCCTCGCTCCCGACGATGCCCGAAACGCAGATGCTGGTCTTTGGGCAGGCGCCTTTCATCGCGTCCCTGTTTCGGCCGTTCGCACTGCTGCCTTACGCCTGGGCGTATGTAGCCTGGCTCGGGTTCTCGGCGGCTCTCTATATTGCCGCATTGGCGCTGCTGTTCCGCACGGTCGGAATGAACGCGGACCACCGCAAAACCGGTTTTCTGCTCGCCCTGTCCTCGACACCGTTTCTGTTCGAGACCTGGATTGGCGGACAGATGTCGGTGGTAGTCTTCGCCATTTGGGTGCTGTTCTTCTGGTGCCTCGAAAATCACTGGCTATTTCTGGCTGGCTTTGTCCTGGCGCTGTGCCTTTTCAAACCGACGCTGGTGGCGCTTCCGGCGCTGATGCTGGTGCTGGGGCGCCGCTGGCGTGTGGTGGGCGGGTTCGCCTCGGGCGGGGCCGCCATGGCATTGCTTTCCATGTGGACGGTGGGCCTGGACGGTTGCCGGGCATGGCTGGCGGCCTTGGCGATGAACGGGAATATGGTGGCGAAAGCCGGAGAGGCCTGGCATGAGGCCAAATATGTCGACCTGATGGCGTTCTTTCATCTGCTGCTCCCTAATCAAGCCCTGCTGGCCACCGTGCTGGCCGTTCTCGGGGCTGCAGTCGCCGTGAGTTGGCTGGGACTGGCGTGGTGGAGATCCGATGCCTTTGCGATCGACCGCCGGCTTTGGGCGGCGACGCTGTGCTTCACTCTGGTGGCGAATCCATATGCGCCTATCTACGACGCCATCCTGGTGGTAGTGGCGGTGGCCCTCGTGGCGTCGGACGGAAAAATGCTTACCGTCTGGCTTCTGCCGCTGTATCTGGTTCCCTGGGTAACCCAGTCATTCGCGGAGTTTTTGCACCTTCAGTTGATCACAATAGTGGTGGCGGGGTGGGGAGTTTGGGTGGTGGAAAAAGCTGGAAAGGCTCCCGTAAGCCGTTTTAGACCCAGGGAGGAAGAAAGTACTATGACAAAGCTTCTAGAGTCCCCAGCGACGGGGCGATTTTAGGTTCGTTCTAGGGGCTTACCCTGATTTAACGTACCGGCTTTGGGTGATAACTTACCAATAGCGAAGGACGAATCCTTCGCAGGGAGAGGAGAGATAATGACACGGATCACAAATTTGGTATTGAAACTGAAGGTGTGGAAGGATACTCGAGGCCAGGACTTGATCGAGTATGCGTTGATGGCTGGCTTCGTCGCGGTTGCTGCAGGCGCGATCATGCCAGGCGTTTCTTCCAGCATCAGCACCATCTTCAGCAAAGTTTCCAGTGTGATGACAGCCGCTGCGAGCTAAACCTTCAACCATCTGGCGGGTAGGCGAGAAGATAACCCTCTGCTTCGCCTATCCGCTCAACTAATCCCCTGGATTTAATGCGCCAGCGCGCCAGCCGGATTCTCCACGGCCGCGAATCCGTTGAAGTTCCCTTCTTCGTCCGCTTCTATTTCCTCCGCCGGTCCCACGATCTCCAGCGTCGAATTCTCGACGATTTTGTCCCTTAGATTCTCGCTTAACCGAAGAAATCCCAGTTCCATTGAATTTTTGATCCAACCATAGGTCACTTCCGACAGATCCACGCGTCCCACCACGGTGGAAATTCGTTCCAGGCATTCCCGGTCGCTCGGGAAGTGAATAGGCGTGCGAATCTCGGTGGGAGTGTTCGCGGTAAGAGAATTAATCAGCGTGGCCTCCCAGTCGATTTTGGCGAGCAGCCGGTCATGGACCACATCCGCCATGCCCACCCCCATCGCGTTGCCATAGGTATGCGGGCTCAGGTCGCGGATGAAAATTCGCTCCATGCGGGGCTCACCGGGCCAGGGGTTGGACTCGCCATGGACGCTTCGATTCACTACCTTGCTGTCCATCCCGGAGCCGCTGATGTTCTTGCCGATTTCATCCACAATCAGCACATCCAACGGGAAGGGAAGACGGCCCATCCAGCCCCGCACCTCGACCAGCAGTTCCTCATCGGCCCGCTCCATCTCTTCAGCGGGTACGGCAACCAGACGACCGGTATTGTGGTTGGCGTCTTCGACAATGGCGATCCCACCAAGTATTTTCCCTGAAGTGAGCACTTGGCGCCCGACGGTTCGGATCACGTGCTCCAGGCCAAGCTTGTAGCCATAGACGTGATAGCGCTGCGCGCCGGCGAACTTACCCAGGCCAATGGAGGTCATCTTAAACAGCCCGCTTTCAAGCTTGCCCGAGAAGTCGGTGTGCCACTTGACGCGGCCGATCAGCATGACGCCGTCGCTTTCAAAGGCGCTGCGGTCCATGAATGTCTCGATGCCCTCAGGCGTAGGGCCGGTGGAAACCACATCCAGCGAACTGACGACGGGAGACTCCATGGTGGCTTCATGAATGCCATAGTGCGCCAGCACATCGGCCTGGCCTTCGGCGGTTGCTCCGCCGTGGCTGCCCATGGCGGGGAATATGAACGGGTGGCAGGCTTGCGATTTCCAGTAATCCACAGCCGCGCGAGTGATGGTCGAGATATTCGCAATGCCTCGGCTGCCGACGCCGATGGCGATCCGGGAGCCAGGGTGGACGCGCGAAGCGAATTGGCGGGTGGTCAGCTGGCGCAAAGCTTCGCCGCGAACGTCGGGGATGGAGCGATCGGGGAAGTGCTGGCGGACGGGCAGCATCCGAGGAAGCGGCATATTTCCAGGATACCTGTAGCGCACGCACTCCTGCGTGCAGCGTTCACACTCGTGTGAACGCTTTTTACTTAAATCGGTGTTGATGCTTTTCCATCCACACCCGCGCCCCATGGAACGCCACGCCCTCCGACTCCAACCTAAGTCGCTGTTCCAGCCCGTTTTCACCCGGCAGCGAGATCTTGCCGCCCGCGCCAACTACGCGATGCCAGGGCAGTGCACGGGCCCCTCGCAGCGCCCAAACAACCTGCCGAGCGCATCCAGGAAAGCCGGCCGCGTGCGCCACCTCGCCGTAGGTAGATACTTTGCCTTTCGGGATTTTTCTGATCGTGTTGCGGATAATTTCAAGCACGATACCAGGCCAATGTCCGGCGCAGGCCTTCTTCGAGCGAATATTGCGGATTGTGGCCCAGATCGCGCCGAGCGAGCGTAGTGTCGGCCTGCGAATCGCGGACATCGCCCGTGCGAGCCGCGCTGTACCGCGCCGGCAATGTGATGCCCTCCATCTTTTGCAACAGATCCCAGACCATATTGAGCGAGTATCGGTTCCCGTTTCCGGCATTGTACAGATTGCCGGCCACGCCTGGAGCCTCCGCCGCTCTCAAACAAAGCGCCGCGACGTCCTCCACGTAGGTGAAATCTCTGGTCTGTTCACCGTCGCCGAAGATGGTGGGTGTCGAGCGCTCGATCAAGCATTTCAAGAACAGCGAGAGCACCCCCGAGTAAGGGCTCGTTGGGTCCTGCCGTTCGCCGTAGACGTTGAAGAATCGCAGCGCCACGGTTTCCAATCCAAAACAGGAATGAAACACGCTGCAATACTGCTCGCCCACAAGCTTTTGGACCGCGTACGGAGACTTGGGGCGCGGCAGCATGGTCTCCACTTTGGGCAGCACCGCGGTATCTCCGTAAGCCGAGGAGGACGCCGCGTACACCACTCGCCGGACCTTGGCGTCCACCGACGCGCGCAGGACGTTGAAGGTGCCATCGATATTTACTTCGTGCGAAGGGCCGGGGTCCTGGATCGAACGCGGAACAGAGGGGATGGCGGCCAGGTGAAATACAACGTCGGCGCCCCGAATGGCGGACAGCATGGCCCCTGCGTCGCGGATGTCCGATCGGTCAAACTCAATTTGCGCGCGGACTTCGGCCAGGTTCCGTTCGTAACCCGTCAGCAGATTGTCGATCACGCGCACCTGGCTGTCGCCGCGGGCCAGCAAAGCCCGCACCAATGCCGACCCGATGAATCCCGCGCCGCCCGTCACCACATAGCGCGTCATGAGCCGCTTAATCCGCCCGCTTGGTGCCGACGGCCACCAGCGACAAGGCGGGCCACGGCAGCGCTCCGTCCAGGTGCCGCCAGATCCACACGGTCTTGTCGAAGATCTTCAGCATCACCTTGTTGATGCGTTTGCGGTGTAGCACTTTGCCATACAACCACCAGCCAACGGTGCCAATTCTGTTCAGCGGACGCATGCTCTCGACCGCAAATCCATGCTGTTCGAACAGCGCTCGAAGCTGCGCGTGTGAGAAACGGCGGCGATGCCCCAACGCCTGGTCGAGAGTTCCGAACAGGCCTGGGCCCTGGGGCGCAAGAATGATCAGCGAGCCGCCGGGCTTCAAAACGCTGGCCGCTGCCTGGATCACCACGCCGGGATCCTCGACATACTCCAAAACATTTACACAGAGCACTGTATCGAACGGTCCGCCGGCCTGCTCATAATTATTCGGGCACTCGGGATCGAGCTGAAGCACCTCCACGTTGGGTGTTCGCAGGAATCGATTCCGCAGGGCGTGCAGGTACAGCGGATCTTTTTCGGCCGCTACATAGCGCAGCCGCCGGCCCATCAGGTGACTGGCGATGTTGCCGATGCCGGCGCCCAGTTCGAGCACCGTGTCGCCCAGGCTGGGCCGCAGCACGCGCGCCAGCCAGTTCAAATATTGCGGCGTGCCGGTCAGGTTGTTCAAGAAAGCGCGGCCGTACGGTTCGACGTACAAATCGTCGATCAGCCAGAAGCGCAGAATCACTCCCAAAGCCTTTACGCCGTCTTTCCAGCCAATCTTCTTACCTTCTTCGTAAGTGCGGCCATGATAGCTGATGGGAACTTCATAAATGCGGAGCTTGCGCTTGGCGCATTTCATCGTGATCTCAGGCTCGAAACCGAAGCGATCGCTCCGGATGGGGATGCTCTTGAGCAGATCCGTGCGAAAGACTTTGTAGCAGGTCTCCATATCGGTCAGGTTCAGGTTGCAGAACATGTTGGAGAGCAGCGTCAGCGCTTTGTTGATCATCGAATGCCAGAACGGCAGGATGCGGGTCTGTTCGCGAACCAGGTAGCGCGAGCCAAAGACGGCGTCAGCGTGGCCGGTCAGCAACGGACGGAGCAGCGTCGGATACTCGGCGGGATCGTACTCCAGATCGGCGTCCTGCACCAGGCAGAAGTCGCCTTGAGCCTCGCCAATGGCAGTGCGTACGGCAGCGCCCTTGCCCTCATTCTTTGTCTTGCGAAACAGGCGGATGCAGGGTTCCTCCGCCGCCAGGCGATCTAAAATCTCGGACGTGCCATCGGTCGAGCAATCGTCGACGATGATCAATTCCCGCTCCAGGTTCTCCGGAAGCGGCGCATTCAACACCTGGGCGAGGCTTCGCTCCACCATGGTGCGCTCGTTATAAACAGGGATCAGGATGGAGAGACGCAAAATCCCAGTATATGTAAAAAGCCGCCTCCCACACGAAAACAGGTGCGGGTAGGCGGCCTTTTTCCGATCGAACTAAGATGCCTAACGCTTTACAGTTTCTTTTTGAGATTCGTGCGGTTTGCTATGTTCATACTGCTTTTGCTCGTGCTGGCTTACGTCGGTTTGTGCCTTAGCCCAGGCATCGGCTTGCTTCACTGCTTCATCCTTGGAGATGCCGTAGCGTTCTTGGATGCGGCCGACCAACTGCTCTTTCTTTCCGGCGATCTGGTCCCAGTCGCTGTCAGTGAGCTTGCCCCATTGTTCACGGGCCTTGCCCTTCATCTGTTTCCAGTTGCCTTCAACTCTATCCCAATTCATAAGGTCTGAAATCTCCTTCAGCGAACTAAGCAGCACGATTCACGCCACTAACCTAACAAGCTCATTCTGTGCGCAGTCACATACAGGTAACGAAGAAAAACTTACATAGCCGGTTGTGATACCTGTAGAGTTTGACACCCAAACGACTGGCTCCCATTTTCGAAACCGATCTGCCCGGCGTGGAGCGCTACGCACGTGGAAAAGTGCGTGACGTTTATTCGGCCGGGGAGTATCTGGTGATCGTGGCCACCGATCGCCTCTCCGCATTCGATTACGTCCTCCCGACGCCCATTCCCGATAAGGGCCGGGTGCTTACCGCGCTCACCCTCTTTTGGCTCGAGCAGTTGGGAGACATCGTTCCGAATCATTTAGTCTCGGCCGACGTCAGCGACTATCCCCGTGAGTTTCACCCTTATCGCGATCAACTGGAAGGCCGGTCCATGCTTGTGCATCGCGCCAAAATGGTCGAGGTGGAGTGTGTGGCGCGCGGGTATGTTTCCGGGTCCGGGTGGAAAGATTACAAGCGCGATGGGCGCATTTGCGGCCTCCAGTTGCCCGCCGGCCTGAGCGAGAGCAGCCCGCTTCCCGCGCCCATCTTCACGCCTGCGTCCAAGGCCCAATCCGGCCACGACGAGAACATATCGCTTGAAGCCGTGGCGCGGCAAATCGGCGAACCATTGGCGGCCAGGCTCCGCGATCTGACGCTGGCGATTTACCAACGCGCGGCGGAGTATGCCGCAACGCGGGGGATTATCGTCGCCGACACCAAATTCGAATTTGGTTTTGCGGGCGAGCGATTGGTGCTGGCGGATGAAGTCCTGACGCCGGATTCCTCGCGCTTTTGGCCGCGCTCCAGCTACCAGCCGGGCGGCCCGCAGCCCTCCTTCGACAAGCAATATGTGCGCGACTATCTGGAATCGATTCATTGGGACAAGCGTCCTCCTGCGCCGCCCTTGCCGCCCGAGGTGCTGGAGCGGACCAGCGAGAAATATCGCGAGGCTTATCGGGTCCTGACGGGGAAAGCGCTTTGAGCTGGATCGATCTGGTGTTGGCGCTGGTGATCGGCAGTTCCGTGATCGCCGGCTTCTCGGCCGGATTCGCGCGCGTGGGCGTGGGCTTTGCCGCGCTGATCGTCGGGATGTTTTGCGGCTTCTGGTTCTATGGCATCGTGGCTGCCACCGTCATCGATTACGTCAACTCGCGTGCCATTGCGAATCTGATCGGGTTTTTCGTCATCCTGGTGGTGGTTCTTGTACTGGGCGCGATTGTGGGCCGCATCCTGGCCAAGTTTTTCAAATGGGTCGGCTTGTCGTGGCTGGACCGTCTGCTGGGCGCCGCCTTTGGCGTGGTGCGCGGCTTTGTGATCGCCGCCGCGATGGTCACTGTTCTGCTGGCTTTCTCGCCGTCCCCGCCACCACCCTCGGTGGTCGATTCCAAGCTCCTGCCATACGTCATCGACGTGTCCGATGTACTGGCGGCACTCACGCCTCGCGAGATGAAAGATCAGTTTTACGCCACTAAGGACAAGGTGCAAGCGGTGTGGTCCGCGCACAACACCCGCAAGCCGGATGGGCTCCGGCACGAATGAACCTGCTCATTTTCGATCTGGACGGCACCCTGATCGACTCCAAGCTCGACCTCGTTCATTCCGTCAACGCCGCTCGCGCGCTGATGAATCTGGAACCGATTTCCGAAGCGCTGGTCTCTTCCTACGTCGGCAACGGCGCCCCGGTCCTGATGCGCCGCGCGCTGGGGCCGGAAGCCAGCGATACCGACGTTGCTCGGGCGCTCGAATATTTCTTGAGCTATTACCGCGCGCACATGCTCGATAACACCCGGCTCTATCCTGGCGTGCGCGCGGCGCTGGATCGGTTGCTCGCCGCCGAAACCAAGATGGCGGTGCTCACGAACAAGCCGGTGCGGATCAGCCGCATGATTGTGGCGGGTTTGGGGCTCGAAAAACATTTCTTCCAGGTTTACGGAGGGAACAGCTTCGAGCAAAAGAAGCCCGATCCGGTCGGCATCGAAGCGCTGCTCGGCGAGAGCGGCGCGGCCCGGGAGCGCACCATGATGGTGGGTGATAGCTATGTGGACGTGCGCACCGCCCGCAACGCCAGAGTGCGGGCGTGTGGAGTCTTGTACGGGTTTCAGCCGGAGACTTTCGTTGACGAGCCACCCGATCTGGCAGTCGATAACATGGTGGAACTAGCCGACTACGTGCTAACCCCGCACCACTAACTGTAACTGTACTTGTTGATTCTTGTAACTGTGGCGCACGCACTCGTGCGTGCCGTGTTGGCACTCGCGCCAACACCTCTTCGATTGTTTTTAGCGGTGGCCGCCGCCCGAGTGTCCACCACCGCCCATGCCGGCGCTGGCGTGACCCATCCCGCCTACCGAGGCTGCGTGACCACCACCGAACGATCGGCCGCCGCCGGAGAAGTTTCGGGCGCTGGCGGTTAATGCACTGGCAGCCCCCCGGTGAGTGGGGACGTTCGCCAATCGGCCGCCGCCGTACGCATATCCGCTACCGCCATAATTCGGAGCGTAAGCCACAGTGGTTGGGCTGTAATAGGTATACCCGAACGGACTATATCCGAATCCTGAATAGGGCATGTAGGTGTACATTCCGAACATAGGATTAAACGCCCAACCGCCCAGGTATCCCGGGTAGTACCCGCCAAATCCAAGCCCATAACCCAAGCCGCCTAAGCCATATCCGCCGTAGCCAGATCCGCCGTAGCCAGAACCGGTATAGCTGTTTCCTGCCGCAGCCGCCGATGCGACATTGGCTTGGGAAACATAACTCGCTCTCCGATCGCTCCAGCGATACAACGCGTCCTGGTCATCGGCCTTGCGGTCGAAATTCTCCGCCATCAGCACACCGGCCAGGTTGGTCTGCTTGCCGCCTTTCAGCGTCAATTGACCGGACGGATCGGTAACCACGGCTTCGCCTTCAAACACCTGGAAGCGCGCAGGTTCCGTGTCCAGCCGGTACAGACCCTGCTTCGCGAGGCGCATCGAATCCTTTTTATAGACCAGTTCGATAGCGTTGTCTTTGGGGATCTCATTGCACTCGATGACCGCCGATCCCGAGAGCACTTCGACGCGCGTGTCGGTGAGCTTCGTGGACAGCATCCGGATGGCGCTGTTTTCGCCGATCCGCAGGAATACGCCGGGGGTCAAAAGGATTTCCGCGCGACCGTCTTCGGTGCGAAACTCCTGGTTCTCTTTGATGTCGGGAAACTGTCCGAATTTCGGCTCAACCGCTTTGTCAGCCAGAAAGGCGCGGCCCTCCACGTATTGGATGACACCCGAGTGAGATGAAATTACGTACTGGGCGCAGGCCGACCCCGCCGCCAGGACACCTAAAGACAAACCGGCCACCAGAAAACGCATTGCCGAACTCCTTAGATAAATCCTGCGCTTCTTTGGGGCCGTTGTCAACTCCGGGTAGTCACGAAAACATGGCGATTTTTAAGGATGTAGCTGGCAACCGGATCGAATTTGCGTTTTCCCGCCAGCCGAACCATCAGGGAGAGCAGCGCAGCCTTGCGGAGGTCGTCCAGCTCCAGGTTCAGCAACGTGCACACGTGTTTGGCCGTGGATGGCACGTCGCCCTCGTGCAGGGGCTGCAGAAGGTCGTCCAAGCCCTGTTCCATAAGCGGCGCCAGAGTGGGTTTCTCGGATAAGCCGTCCAGGATTTCTTCGATCTGCCGATTCAGCACCGCGCGATCCAGCACCCCGGACTCGGTGAGCTTCGAGCCGACCAAATCCTTACTGCTGCGCTTGGAGCTCTCAATAACCCGCTGCCGCAAAAGATAGATATTGGCTGGTTCGAGTTGGCATTTCCGGGGCTGACTTAAAAACAATTCTGCACTAAAATGATTTGTCACTTCAAGATGCTAACATCAGGCAGCCCCGCCTTTATGCGTTATCGTAGCGCGTTTGTAGTCTTCCTTACTTTCTTTGTGTTATCGCGCAAAGCGACCCGCCAAAAGCCGGCGTTGCGCCTGAACTGCAAGCAGCCTTGGACGGTATCCACGCTTCTTCCCTCCGCGGCGACCTATCCTACATAGCTTCCGACGAACTGGAAGGCCGCGACTCGCCGTCCCCGGGCTTGGATCTTGCCGCCGAATACATCGCGGCCCAGTTTAAGCCGCGCGGGCTTGGAGCCGGGCGTCGGCGAGAGCTACTTTCAGAATGCGTCTATGTTGGTGGAGCCGGGCCAACTGCGCAATTTCGACCTGAAGCTTTCGTCCGGCGGTCGCGAGTTCGCCGCCACCCAGAAGGCCGCGGTATCCAGGTTCCGGGCTGCACTGGATTTGAAGGTAGCGCCGCTGTTCAAGCTGGATTTGGCCGACCAGGCTTTGGTTCAGCATCTGACGGCCAGCCAGATAGAAGGCAAGGTGGTGATCACTGAGTTCGATCCGAAGCTCGCGAGGGCGGCTTCGCTCGGTGAACGGGATTCTACGCAGGCTAATCCGGCGCTGCTGATCCTGGTGGACCGGAAAGGCCTGACCACGCGCAATCGGCGTCCGCGCCAGTTAGTGGATCCCAACGAGTCCGGCGCCGCTGGGGCCGGCCCGCGCATTACCATTACCGGTGAAGATGCGGCGCGTTTCTTTGCCGAGCTGAAAACAGGCGCCAGGAACGCCACCGCCTCGGTGCATATCCCAGCGCCCGGGCGCGTCCCCGTCATCCTGCGCAACGTCATTGGAGTTTTGCCCGGGTCCGGCTCCGATCCTGCATTGCGCGACACCTACGTGCTGCTAACCGCGCATTACGATCACCTCGGCGTACGTGAGCAGGGGTCTGGAGATCGCATTTACAACGGCGCCAACGACGACGGCAGCGGCACGGTCTCGGTGATGGAAGTGGCGCGCGCTCTGGCCCGGCTTCCCAAACACCCGCGCCGCAGCATCGTCTTCATGACGTTTTTCGGCGAAGAGGAGGGTTTGATCGGATCCGCACTATTACGCTCACCATCCGGTTTGGCCGCTGGCCAAGACCGTGGCGGATCTGAATCTGGAACAGGTGGGTCGAACCGATTCGACCGAGGGCCCGCAAATTTCCAACGCCTCCCTCACCGGGTTCGATTATTCCGATCTCACCAGCTACGTCCAGCGCGCCGGCGAGCGCACTGGAATCAAGGTTTATAAGAACGCCAAGGGCAGTGACCCATACTTCTCCGCGAGCGACAACTTTTCGCTCGCCGAAGCCGGGGTCCCGGCCGAGACGCTGTGCGTCGCGTTCGATTTTCCCGATTACCACGCGCGTCGGCGATGAGTGCGCAAAAGATCGACTACGACAACATGGCGAAGGTGGACCGCGCCATTGCCCTGGCTATGTTTCTGATGGCCGATAGCGATCAGCCGGTACGCTGGAACGAAGCCAATCCCAAGACTGCGCCCTACGTTAAGGCAAGGAAGCAGCCGCAGCAGGACTAGCGGCGATTTGTGGCGCACGCACTCCTGCGTGCTGCGTTCACACTCGTGTGAACGCTCCAGGGTATTTCTCCCGATGCTAACGAACTCGCTGCGACGCGCCGCTGGGAATGGGTTCCACCGTCCGGATCCCGTGCTCGGGAATGGCCACGCTTACCCGGCAGGCCGGGCCGGGACATCCCGGATTCGACACCTCGACGGCATCGGGCTTGAGGCCGTAAAACGCCGTCTGGCCCGGCGCGCCGTCTGCTGTGCCGAACAAAACCATGCGACGAATGGCCTCCGGATCGTAGCTCTCTAACGCTCCAAAGCGTGCCGCCATACGCGTTCGGTCGGCCAGCGTTTGGCGGACGAAGAGTAATTGCCCGATGCCCGACATGCCAATAATCAGGCCCATGAAAGCCGTCAAGATCAGAGTGGATTCGATCAGCGACTGGCCCGCTTGCTTTTGCCGCTGCGTCATTCGGAACCTCGGGTGGTCACCGGAAAAGTGACCGTGGGCCGCCCGTCCAGCTTTACTTTCATGAACAGCGCGTCCACTTCGAAACCGCGGAGGGAAACCGTGCTGGCATCCGGCCCGCTGATCAACTCGACATGCTCCGTAGTAAGGCCGGGAACCAAGGGTTTGGTGCGATCGGCCGGCGCTGGGTCGCCATACACCACCAGATTGCGAACCGCATTCGCCGTGGCGGGCTGGACATCGGCGCTGGCTCCGCGGGGTTGCAGCGCGGCGTAGCGCGCACCGGCCCGCACCGCGGTAACCAGCGTGCCATAAGCATAGAACGTGTATCCGATTTCGAAGATGCCAGCGAACATCACCGCCAGCAGGATCAACGATCCCGCGAATTCGATGAGTGCGCTACCCCGCGCACGCCGTGTCATTGGATCAACCTCGCCGTCTGATCCATTTTCGAGGCTACGCTCGCCGCAGCGATGGTAGTGGAGGTCAGCGGTTGAAAGATCCTCAAAAAAATGACCGGGGCCGGTTCGCTGGCCACCACGCGCACGAAGCGGCAATCACCGGCCTGTTTCGGTTGCTCCAGCCACGTTTTGTTGTCCGGCGAAAATGTGGTCGTCAGATTAGTGATGGGTTGCGTGCCCATGTCCCATCGCATGGCATGCGGCCCGCTCGCTAATCGCCCCGCGCCAGTGCGGGCCAGTACCAGGCCCGAGTCGGTTCCATTCAATTCCATTGCGGCGCTCAAAGCGGCCGCGTCGGTGAACGATTGCAATTCCGCCCGGATCACGTACATGCGCCCGATGTCGATGCCCAGGCCGGCTACGCCCAGAAGCAGCGTCATCGCGATGGAGGTGACGATGAGGACAAAACCCTTTTGGGATTGCTTTGTTGGGGCCTCTTGGGCTTGCTTTGTTGGGGATAGACAAACTGCCACAATCTCATCATCGGCACAAATCGCTAATTTCCTTAGGCGCTCGCCAGCAACTAGGCGGCGACGAACTGCTGTCCGCCGTCGATGTCATAGGTCGCGCCCGTGAGGGCGGTGTTGGTCATAATGTGTACGGCGAGCGCGGCCACGTCCGCCGGTCCGACCACGCGTCCGATAGGAAGCGTGGTGCGAAGCTGGTTGCGACGTTTTTCGAGCTGATCGCCCAGCAGTTCCGCGGACAACGGCGTGTCCACGAACCCCGCGGCGACGAGGTTCACTCGCACGGGCGCGATTTCAAGCGCCAGGTTAGCGGTAGGGCTGGAAGCGCGGCGGTGACTGCGCCAGCGATGCTCATGCCCAAGGCCGGACGCCGACCACCAGTGCCGCCCATGAAGATCAGCGTTCCTCCCGGTCGCACTTTACTGGCTGCGGCGCGCGCGACGTAAAGTGCCTGCAAGAGGTGCTCGCCGATAAGATCGCGAATCTTCGCGAAGTCCATATCGGCGAGGCGTCCGTAGTAAGGCCGGCCGGCTGTCACCATCACGTGGTCGATTGCCGGGAGGTCACCGAAGAACCGCTCGATAGCAACAGGATCCGCGGCGTCGAAGGCCGCGGTACTCAGGGCATCAACCTCATTGGCTGCGCGCTGCAGGCGCTCGGCATTCCGCCCCGTGAGGATCACCTTGGCCCCTTCCGCACGTGCATGACGTGCCGTTTCCAATCCGATGCCGGCGCTACCGCCGATCACAACAACGGTCTGTCCAAGGAGCTCTGGTTCACGGTGGACGGGAGAGGGGGTTGTTACGGTGCTCATCGTTCCTCCGATTCGACTAGTATACTTCTCGCTGCGTTCACCTACTCCCGGACAATTCCATTCTCTTCGCACCAATCAATCGCGATCTGCCTCAAGGCCTCCTTGCGGAATGCAAACCAGGCTGATTCAACTCCGTGCCGCCGAAGGGTGTCCTTGAAATACCGAAATGCTCCCCTACCGCCGATGGCATCGAGAAGATCTTCGCGAATCCTATCGGATTTTACCGACAGCGAGAAATCCTGCATTATTTCCCATTCGTGAACTTCAAACTTCGAGGGAAGCTTCCGAAAGCGGTCCGTGGAAACGATCAGCTTTGCAATCTCCCATTCATGTTCCTGCCACGTGGGAAGATCCAACTCCTCGTCGCCGTCGGACTCCTCTGCCTCACGCAGAAGATCGCGGGAAACGGTTTCCACTTGGCCTTTGTCGCACTCCAGGAACGAGGCATACTCGTCGAACTGGATCTCTAGAACCTCGACGATATCGTTTAGGCGAGCAGCCGCGGGCATGGTTTCAAGACTATGATACCTACGGCCAGTTCTGGGATATGGTAGAAGCGAGTGTAAGATGAACCGCACCTGGACGATCATAGGGGTAGCCGACGTCCCGGACAGCTTCAAGTGGTACCAGGCGTTGTTCGGTCAGTCGGCTACCTTTCCTGCCCATCACGACTTCGGGCAAATCCTCGATTCAGATGGCACTGTCTTGCTCTGCCTCCACGAGTGGGGCGCCCACGGACATCCCTCATTGATGAGCCCCGATCACGGGACACCCGGCAACGGGCTCCTGTTGTTCTTCCGGGTCGATGATTTCGACCTGGCGCTCCAAAGGGCGCGCTCTCTCGTCACTCGGTTCGAAGAGGAGCCACACGTGAATCCGAACACTCAAACCAAGGAGTTCTCGCTCCGAGATCCGGACGGATATTACGTTACGATCAGTGCGCTCTCTGCGGCCTGATCGCTTGGTCGTACTCCAGTCGTTAGCGGTGGGTGCATCCGGGCCAACAACAGGGGCGTCGTTTTCCATCCCTAAGGCTTGAACAGCCCCACTCGATCCGACGGCTTCTTGTTTCAGCTTTTTTAGCTGACTCAATCCAACATATCCACTCGTTGCGCGCCAGCGGTGTAATATCCTCCCATGTTGTTAACGCTTGCGGGTCGGATCTAAGTGCTTCTTTTAAATCCGCGGGCACTTCATGTACCACACCGCTAGAAATCTTTTTTCCCACCTGGAAATCTTTTCTTGCAATCTGGGAAGACGACTACTGGAACCAATACGGGGTTTGGGCTGTCCATCGGTCCTTCGGGTATTGTTTGTGCAGCATGTCGAAAGCTGCCCTCGATATTTGTCCAATCGCTGGATCTCCGTTTCTGCAGCCGTAGCGCGTCACCACAACCAGGCGGTGCAGGGCCTCTGGAACCTGCGGGTCGTCCGGATGCGCCTTCGCCCACTTAAAGATGATCGGTGCTAAAAACATCTCGGTAGATCCTTTTTTATGCAATTCACTGAGCTCGTGGCTCCGAGCGTCCCGATCCTCCTGGGCGAACACTTGTTTCAAAGGCGCAAACACCACGGGCAAACGCCAGGCAATCGAATGGATTTCCAAAGTGTCCCCCTGCCCCGGAGCGGCGGGTTGAGTTTCCACCGGACACCACCACGATCCGGATGTGTTCAGCTCGGTTCGATAATTTATCCGGACCGACGGCTGAAACTGGTGGTGCCGCGCGATCAGCAGTGCGGCTTGGAATTTCCAGGAATCCGCCTGTGCGCCGCCATCGGGAACCAGGCTCGACTGCCAATCCGGATGCGCCTCGGCCACAACAGGTGCAAGTTCCCGGGCCACATCCAGGTCGTTCAGCATGAAGGCCCTGGTCCAGCCCGCCAGCGCCACATCGGCGGCCGACCAAGCCGGAAGCAGCTTGCTGTGCGCAGCCTGGTTGAGTTTCGCTAGTGGGGTTAGGTAATTCAAAACATAAGCCGAATCCTCAGCCAGGATGTTGCTGTCCACATTTGCTTTCGCCAAATAGTCGTTCGCTGCAATGGGCCTACGCGGCGCCCAACGAAGAAAATCGTCGAAGCTCGTAGCCAACCGCATTCGCTCGGCGCGCCATGCATTTACCAACGAATCGGGTTGACCGCCCAATCGAGCCAGCAGGCTGTCGAGTTTTGCGCGCGCTGGACCCGTGTCGCCGCGTTCGATGCGCAGGCGAACGGCGTTATAGCTCACTGTCCCGAAGCCTGGCGAGTTTTCGGGCACACCATCGGCTTGTGCCAGCAATTCGGTAACCGCGGAATCCTTCCCGCTCGAATACATCACTGCCAGCGTCAACCAAGGCAGCGAATTTTGGGACCTCCAACGTTCCACAGCATGCGCCCCATCGCCCTTTTCCAGCGTTTGCACCCAATCGAAAGGTTCGGGAACGTCCGGCCTCGAAAGCGCTGCTTGAAAACTCCCGGCTCGCAGCACAAAGGCGGACTGCTGGATAGCGTTTTCGAGCGATGGCGATCGCGACTGCGGCGCCGACAAGCGTACCGCTAGCGATTCCACCGTAGCCTGTGGATGTTCTACCGCATCCAAGTGTTCGAGCAATCTACGCGCGGCTTCATCCAGCGGCGCGGCTGTCCGGTCGTTCGATATTTTCGTCAACTGCTCGCGCGCCTTAGGCAGCGCCGCCGCGTTGTTCTGAAGAGACGCTTCGCGTAGCAGCGTCCTCGCCACCATGTAGGAAGCCACCTGCCGCCAAGGCGTTCCCGGGTCATTCGCGATAGTTCGGAAACTTTGTTCCGCTGCGGCAAAATCCTCGGCATAGAAGTGGGCGGCCGCGATCTGATACTCGCGATCCGCCCTGAAAAGCGATCGATCGGTACCCGGGAGAGGATCTGGGTATGTCTTATTATCGCCGCTACAATTCTCGAAGACCCGGTCTTGCGCGGCCACCCAGTTCTCGATGGCCGCAGCCGATCCATAACTTACTCGCCGATCCTCCAGCGTGCGCGTTGCCGTGTCAAATGCGTCGCTGAGGCAATTTTCGTAATAAACAAATTGATCGCCGGCGGATTTCGTGCGATACGCGTTGATAAAGAGAGGCCCGTGCGGATTCTGGATCGTCTTGCGCGCCTCGATCCAGGCTTCTTGTCCCGAAAGAGGAGCATTTCCTGGGACGGCTCCCACCGCTGCCTTTCGCCCGCCAGTAGCGGAGCCCTGGTCCATTTTCAATCCGCTCAGCAGGCGAAAGGCGATCAGCTCGTTCTCCTTGGTCAACACCGGAGTGAGCAGGCCAATTCTGCCGCCATTGAAAGCCAGCTGGTTCTCGGGATTTTCAAGCGGCGTGAAAAAAGGTCCCACATCAATCGCGCAGGCCAACAGCAGAGCAGGGGCGCCTACGACCACGAAGATGGCTCGTGTGGTTCTCATTTCCAATTTTCGATGCGCCGCAACGTGCGCGAATACACGTCGCGATTCCACGCTCGGGGATTAAACACGTAAATCCGCTGAACTCCTGCCGGCCGCCGCACAGGCCATGGTTCATCGGTGGATAGCCCTATAGAGGAAACGCACGAACTCACAGTGACGCGCATGTTGTGGGTCTCACCCTTGCCCATACGGAAAAACATCGGCACCGCTTCAGCGATGTCGGCGTTTTCCAGCCAACGGTCACCTTCGCACCAGGAGGCCAGAGCCGTCACGCCTACCGGCACCGGCGACTCCCTCCTCAGTGCGTTGAGCAGCGAAAGATAGGACGCGCGCTCCGAGGCGCGAGCGTCGAAATCGATCTGTAGTCCGCGAATGCCGGGCTGCTGGATTACCTGTTTGAGAGCTTGGACCAGCGGCGCAAGCTGCGCTCCCGGATTGGAAGCCGCTGATTCGATTCGCACCACCGCCAGCAGGGGAGTTCCTGCTTGGATATCTAGCGGCTGCAGCCGAGGCTCGAATCCAGGAAATCCATTTTGCGGTATTCGCACCGTCCCTGCCAGGTACGCGACGCCAGTGGTGTGAGTGTCGATGAAGCTAAGGTTTTCGGCGCGCTGCCACGCCCACAACATTACACTGGGCAGTTCGAAAGCCGGGCGCGAACGATGTTCACGGGAACAGTTGAGCAGCAAAATTATAGGGACGACAATCGCTGCGCGCATGGAAGAATTGGTTGACGGATTCAGCGTAGCAAACCGCGCCCGAGAAGCGCGTCAGAGAGGACCTATTCTTGGGGAGCTACCGAACAGCACCCCTGCCCGTCCGCTGGCTCGCCCGGCACCCTGTCAGCGCTTGAAGATGTGGATACGGCCTACTACCTGGTACATTCGATTGAACCACGGGTTCGGTGGGATCGGCCGGCGCCTGGTCGCTAGAGCCTTCAACGATATCGTTTAGGCCACCAGCCGCAGGCATAGCTTCGAGATTTTCCCATCAGGGAAACAGCGATCGAACCCGCCGCGCACGGTAGTCGAATATCTGTTCGAGATCCCGAGCCACCTGCAATCGGTGGATCAGCCGGCCCAACAGCCCGAACGGAAGCTCATACTGGACGATATCCACAATGGAAGTGCCGCCCGCAACCTCTGAAAACCGGTGGGTGTGATGCCAATACTTATACGGCCCCTTCGCCTGGAAATCGATAAACGCGTAAGGGGGATCCCAGCGCTCTATTTCCGTTAGCCATCCAAGCGGAATGCCTCGTACGCGCAACGCATAGGCGATAGTGGTCCCTTTCTTCATCTCGATGGGCGGTGGAGTAAGAATCCGGAAGCGCATCCAGGGCGGAGTGATCCTTTCCAGGTTTTCAGCCCGCGAGAAAAAATCGAAGACCTCCGAAAGAGGATGCGGAACCCAGAGTTCACGCTGAAGATTGTAAGTGGTCACGGTAACACTCTCATAGCCCAACAAGAAGCTCCAAACCAATCTGAAGCTTGCCTCGGCGCATGCCGTTGTCGATGAACCATTTCCCTATTCTTGCCATACATCCCGGAAAATGCAGCACCCAGAGACGCCCGATCGAGCGGACCTCCCCGCACCCATGCGGCGCCGGGAGCCACCCGCCAGCCCCGCGGCTCTGGGTTGCCGCACCAGCATCCGACTGCCGGGCCTTTTCTCTCCAGGCGCCTTAACAGGCGTCCCGATGTATCCAGTCGGCCCGGTCAGCAGATGCATTGAGTCGGCCTTATTTCGGTAACAGAACCGTATCGATCACGTGGATCACCCCATTGGAAGTCGCGATATCGGCTTTCGTCACGTGGGCGTTGTTCACCATCACATTCCCATTTACCACCTTGATAGTCACGCTTTGCCCCTCAGCGGTCTTGGCCGAATCGAGCTTCACTACTTCCTCCGCCATCACCCGCCCCGGCACCACGTGATACAGAAGAATGCTCCGCAGCTTGGCCTTATTCTCCGGTTGGAGAAGCGTTTCAAGAGTGCCGGCCGGCAGTTTGGCGAACGCTTCATCGGTGGGCGCGAACACCGTAAACGGACCGGGACCTTTCAGCGTGTCTACCAGCCCCGCGGCTTTCACCGCCGCCACCAAAGTGTTGAACTTCCCGGCGACAGCCGTATCCACGATATCGGCTGCCGAAGCGATCGTTGAACCAAAACCAAGCGCTAAAGCGCCGGCCAGTAATGTGGGCAAATAAATTGTCATTTTGTTCTCCCTTTTTTTGATTTGTTCCGTCTTAGGCCCGCGCACCGGCAATATCACCGTGCCAGCGGCGCTGGATGGATTTCCAGGTAAGCGCCTGATACAACCCCGCTAACCCCACCAGGCTGTACACCACCGTGCTCGGCGCGGAGGTCTCGCCAAATTTCATGCCGAACAAGGCCGCCACCAGATCCAGATGGATCGTCCCCGCCAGCCCCCAGTTCAGAGCGCCGATGATCACCAGCACCGCCGCAATTACGTCAATCTTCTTCATGTTGAAACTCCCTTTTCGCTATCTCGGGTGGCTAACTTCTGTCAACCACAGTTTGATCTTAGGGAAAATCTGTTTTACTGTAAAGAATAACGGCAAGCTGCCTTTCTCCAGCGGAAAAAACGCCCGGGAAATAGGTATTGAGAGGAAAACGAACTTCAACATGGCGTCCGACACCATTACCACCGGCCTAAAGAATTACGCGATTGGGAGCAAAATACGGCGCCTGCGCCTCCGCAAAAGCATGGGTCTGGTGGAGTTAGGCAAGCACACCGGTCTTTCGCCTGCGCTGCTCTCGAAACTGGAGCGGGATCTGATGCATCCCACCTTGGCTACGCTCTTGCGCATCGCCATGGTGTTCAGTGTGGGCCTGGAGTATTTCTTCAATCCGGAGCCGAAGCCGGTGCTGGAGATTGTCCGCAAGAAAGATCGCCTGCGTTTTCCGGATTCGCCGGACGCCGGCAAAGTCGCCTACCACTTCGAGAGCCTGGACTTCCCGGTGCCCAACCGGGAGTTGAACTCCTACCTCGCCGACTTCGAACCCGGCGTGGCGGATCAAGGCCGGCTGCACCAGCACCCCGGCATCGAATTCCTCTACGTTTTGTCCGGCAAGCTGGAGTTGCGCACGGCCGATGACAGACACGAATTATCGGAAGCCGACGCCATCTACTTCGATTCCACCGTAATGCATGGTTACCGCAGAATCGGGTCGAAACGCACCACCGCGTTAGTGGTGACGTTGGGACCGCGCGAGTGAAATTCGAATTGTCCTATTCTTGGAGTTCATAAGGAGCTGCCCGATAGCCGATGTGAAGTATTGGGCCAACAATGCCATGGAGGATCATCGATCGCTCGTCCTGTTGACGGGAGCTTCGGGCTATATCGGAGGGCGCCTCCTCAAGGCGCTTGAAGCAGCACGCCTGCCCGTCCGCTGCCTCGCCCGGCATCCTGAGTTTCTTTTGCCGCGAGTATCTTCATCCACCGAAGTTGTTCAGGCGGATTGCCTCGATCCTGCTTCGCTCGCCTCAGCGCTGGAAGGCGTGGACACCGCCTACTACCTGGTACATTCGATGGGTTCGTCGGGACAATTCGAAGAGGAAGACAGGCGGGCCGCGAGGAATTTCGCCGCCGCGTCACGCGAACAAGGCGTGCGGCGCATCATCTACTTGGGCGGCTTGGGAAACCAGGATCAAGCGTTATCCGCACACTTGCGGAGTCGCCATGAGGTGGCGGACATCCTGCGAAATTCCGGGGTTCCCACCATCGAATTTCGCGCCTCGATCGTAATCGGCTCCGGAAGCCTCTCCTTCGAAATGATTCGTGCTCTGGTGCAGCGGCTGCCGGTCATGATTTGCCCGCAATGGGTGGATGTCAAAGCCCAGCCCATCGCGATCGAAGACGTAATCGCTTATCTGATGGCAGCGCTGCAACTGCCGGTGGAACAATCCGTCGCATTTGAGATCGGCGGCCCCGACCAGGTGAGCTACGGCGAAATCATGCAAGAGTACGCGCGCCAATGCGGCCTCCGGCGTTGGATGATCCCGGTTCCCGTCCTGACGCCCCGGCTATCGAGCTTGTGGTTGGGCCTGGTCACTCCGATTTATGCTCGCGTCGGCCGCAAGCTGATCGAGAGCATGAAAAACCCGACGCTGGTCTGCGATCGGTCCGCGCTGACAACTTTTGGCATTAAGCCGATGGGTTTGAGAGCAGCTATTCAGCGGGCTCTGCGCTACGAAAGCCGGGAATTCGCCTTGACCTCCTGGTCCGATGCTCTCTCCTCCGGTGGGAAGACCCCATCCTGGGGTGGTGTACAGTTTGGGACCAGGCTGGTCGATTCCCGGACCATAGAAGTATCCGTTCCACCGGCGTTGGCTTTTGCCCCCATCCAGCGGATTGGAGGTTCGAACGGATGGTACTTCGCCAGTTTTCTCTGGCAAGTTCGAGGCTTCTTTGATCTTCTTATTGGCGGCGTGGGACTGCGCCGGGGCCGCCGGGACCCCCATATGCTGGCCGCCGGCGACGCGCTGGATTTCTGGCGGGTAGAGAGCTTTGAACCGAATCGCCGGCTCAATCTGGTAGCGGAAATGAAAGTGCCGGGTCGCGCGTGGCTTCAGTTCGAGGTGGAACCAACCAGCCGCGGCTCTCGGATTCGGCAGACCGCGATCTTCGATCCAGCCGGACTAGCCGGGCTTTTCTATTGGTACGCCCTGTACCCGATCCATTACTGCATCTTCAACGGGATGCTTCACCAGATTGCAGCCATCGCGGAGCGCGAGCCTGGCTCTATTCCGCCCATCGCGCCGCAGCCCGATCCGCAGGCGTCCCCGACACGATGCCGGCTTAGAATTCCCTGAATCGTCGCGCCATCCGATGTATACTGAGCAAACTCAGCAGGAGGCCACCAGTGTCGACCCGCGCTCCAAGCTATTGTCTGGAGATCGCCGTTCTGGCGATCGCTTTTTCATCCACCGCCCGGGCAGCTCAATCGGGTAGCGCGACTCTCACCGCGCAACTATCATTGAATCTCGACAGCGGCACCGTATCCGGCACCGGCGGCGACATCCTCTGGAACGGAACGGCGTTGACGCCGCAAGGTCGCGCCGCGCTCTACAACTTAGGGAAATTCGGACCGCGCGTTTTTAAGTCCATCCGCGCCCGCTCCGCGGCAGCCCCGGCCTACAGCGCGGCTCCCATTCCGGCCAGCAAGTTAACAGCCGGCGATATTTTCGGAGTCCACACCAACCGCGGAAACTATGCCAAAGTCATCGTAACCGCGGCCGAAAGCGGCTCGCTCTCGCTGCAGTACACAACCTTCGTCGAGGGGAACGGGAGCATCGCTCCACGCCCGGCAGTCTTTGGCCCCCCTCCGTTCATCGCGCAAATACAGAACAATTACAGCTTTCTTCTGTCTGGAGCGCCCAATTACGGCATCGCACCCGGGAGCCTGTTCGTCGTTGAGGGTCAGAACTTGAACGGCAATCAGACGCCGGTGTTGCAGTCCAGCGCGGCACCTGGTCTACCGGCCACGTTGAATCAAACCAGCCTCTCGGTAACGGTGAACGGCGTCACCACCACACCGGCCCTGTACTACGCGTCAAACGCCGCCGTCGCCGCGGTTCTGCCATCCGGCACTCCGGTGGGAATGGGAACCCTTACGGCAACCTACAACGGGAACAGCACGATGGCCCCCATTCAGGTAGTGCCAAGTGCGATTGGTCTGGATACTTTGTACGGAAGCGGAGCCGGCGCCGGCGTCGTCACCGATTCCAACTTCAACGTTCTGGATCTCACGAATTCGGCGCTCCCGGGAAAGGCCATCATCTTGTGGGGCTCAGGCCTTGGCGCCGATACGTCCAACGACGATCGTACTTACCCGCAGCTCGCGAACAACCTCACCAACATCCCGATCGAGGTTTTCATCGGCGGAATTTCGGCCAATGTTCTCTATCGGGGACGCTCCCCTTATCCGGGTTTGGACCAGATCAATGTTGTGGTGCCGGCCAACGTGACGCCGGGCTGCTTCGTTTCCGTTGTGGCTCAGACCGGCTCTATCGTGAGCAACAGCGTTACTCTCCCAGTGAATCCGAAGGGAGGTGCCTGTTCCGATCCGGCTCTGGGCTTGAGCGGTGCCCAACTTCAATCGCTAGCCAACAAAGCCGGCACTCCAGTGAATACCCTCGCCGTTGTTGTGTCTCAATACACCAGCTCGAACGGAACCGAGGACGACCAGGCTCTTGTCTTATCCACTTCAATGACGAGCGCCGAATTCGGAGCTGGAAATTTCTATGCCTCCCAAGGAAGTTGCAGCGTCTTTCAACCGGGAACGCGATTCCCATTCCAATCCCCCTTGGATACCGGCGCCATCCAGTTGAACGGTCCAGCGGGTATAGTAGATCTACCGTCACAGGGAGGGGGCTACAACGAATCGCCACTGCCATCGGGATCCCTGACCAGGTTCCCCGGCACGTACACGTTTACCGGTTCCGGGGGAAAGGACGTGGGGAGATTCCAGGTCGCCATCAACGTGCAAACACCGTTTACTTTGACCGATCAGGTCGCCTTGACGTCCATCATTCGATCGCAGGGGGCAACGGTAACCTGGAGCGGCGGCTTTGCGAACGGCGATGTCATGGTGAATGGTGTGGGAATCAGCCCAAACGGGAGCATCAATTTCTATTGCCACGCCCCGTCCAGCGCCGGCCAACTGACCATACCACCTTCCACCTTGCTGGCGCTGCCGCCGGCAGGCGGCAAGCTAATCGTGATCAACTCTACTCCTCCTCAGAGCGTCACCGCCTCTGGTGTCGATCTGGGTCTGGCGACCGGCGTGGTGTCCTTTGAAGTGCCCACCAACTTCAAGTGATGTCGCGGAGCAAAGTGGAGAAGCCACCACTGGGGGCATAACTGTTGGCTGCCCGGGAGAGACATTTCAAACTTTCGCCTGGAGCACCGCACCGACTTATAGGTCCAAATATCGTCCGGCGCAGTATCCGGACTACCCATCGGCGCGGTTCCGGCGGCACGTGCGCCAATGGCTTCCATATACAAGCGGCCCTTATCGCTTCGCTGCGAGAAGGTATTTATTGCCCTTCCCTTCACCCCTTAGCCTGAACAGTTGAAACAGTCTGGCGCAGTCAACCCGACGGCGTGAAGCTTCGGCCCCGAGTCTCTGGTCCCAGCCAAACCATCCCTGCCAGCAATACGCCGGAAACCAGTATGCAACCGGACATTGCAGCGGGAAGCTTGACGCCCCGATCCTGAAGCGCGCCGATCAGTGCGGGCGCAGCCGATCCCAGAGCCGCGCCGGCATGGTACACAAAGCCCGGTCCAACGCTGCGCGCGGCCGTGGGAAACCGTTCGGTCAAATAGGACGGCACGATGCCATAGACTCCCATGCCACAGGCGCCCATTAGCAAAGCCCCGAGCGACAACGCTACGGGAGCATGCGGTCCGACGAAGATCGGGATCGCCAGCACTCCGATCAAGGCTGCCATTGTCGCGGCTCCACGGCGTCCCAAGCGAGTCTCGGAAACGCGCCCCCACAGCGCGGTTCCCAAGATGGCGCCGACATTCAGGGCCACCAGGTATGGAATCGCCGGCAAACGGGCCTCGCGGAGAAAGGTCGGATACCAAAAGTTGATCGAATAATATGACATCAGGAAGGCGCCCATCAGCAGAGAGGTCTGTATGGTGGTGGCCACCAGATCGCGCCGAAAGATTCGGAGTATCGATAGTCCGTCGCGCTGATTGGAGATCTTCAGGTGGCTGCGGCGCGCCAGCCAAACCGGACTCTCTTTGACACGAGCCAAGATCCAGATCGCCAGCAATGTCGGAGCCGCGCCCAGCCAGAAAAACGCTCGCCATCCCGGGCCGTTCGGCTCGTTCAAGAGCGGATACAACACCTGAAAAACCACCGCCGCCAGCATGTACCCCCAATAGAAGCCGCCGGCCAGGAGTCCGGACGCGACGCCGCGCAGACGGTCCGGCCAGTGTTCGAGCGCGAGCGGCATGCCCGCCGCCCACACGCCGCCCATGCCGATACCAAATAGCGCGCGAAGTCCGAACAGCATGGCGTAGCTGGTGGAGAAGCCGCTGAGAAGGCTGAACAGAGCTAGCCACAGGATGGAGAGGACCAAGGGGAACTTGCGGCCGAAACGGTCGGCGGCAGTTCCAGCAACCATTCCACCCGCCAGGCGAAACATGAGCGTCACGGTTCCCAGCGCGCCCGCCAGTGCCTTGTCGACGGTGAAGCTGTGTTCAATGTCGATGAGCAGAAAGCTCAGGATGGAGAAATCGAATCCATCGAAGGCCCAGCCCAGAAACGTGGCGAAGAAAGCGTTCCACTGCACACGGGTAACGTCTCGAAAAGTGGCGCGCACGTTCGGAGCATAAGTCTCAGAACCGGTTTGAATCATTTGTGTGAGTATACCCCCTAGGGCAAACAGAGCAGCTTTAATTTGGGCTCTCTTACAGCTGACTTCTGGACACACATCGCCAGAGCCCCACGTTGGATACCGATCGTATAGCAGCTACTATGAAAAGACTGAACGAGATCAGTTCATGGCTCTTGCTACGGGAACCAAGCTAGGCCCCTACGAAGTTGCCGATTCGATCGGCGCCGGCGGTATGGGCGAGGTGTATCGCGCGCGCGATTCGCGACTAGGCCGCGATGTCGCCGTGAAGGTCATACTTGCATCATTCACCTCGGATGCCGCTCGCGTGCATCGCTTCGAGCAGGAAGCGCGCGCCGCGGCCGCCCTGAACCACCCGGGCATTCTCGCCGTCTATGACATCGGGACGCATGAGGGCGGTCCCTATATTGTTAGCGAGCTGCTGGAAGGCGAGAGCCTGCGCGACCGCCTGCATAGCGGTCCGCTACCCATCCGCAAGACCATCGACTATGCCCTGCAGATCGCGCGCGGCCTGGCCGCTGCTCACGACCGCGGCATTGTGCATCGCGACCTGAAGCCGGACAACATCTTCGTCACCAACCAGGGGCGGGTGAAGATCCTGGATTTTGGTCTGGCCAAGCTGACTCTCCCTGAAACGGGCATCGATGACCGTACCAGAACGGTGCATAGCGAGCCGGGCACGGTTCTCGGCACAGTGGGCTACATGTCGCCCGAGCAGGTGCGCGGCAAAGAGGCCGACGCTCGCTCCGATCTGTTCAGCTTCGGCACGGTGCTCTACGAGATGATCGCGGGGCGCCGTGCTTTCAGCGGCGAGTCATCGGCCGACGTTCTCAGCGCCATTATCAAAGAAGATCCGCCGGACCTGGCGGAGGCCAACCCAAGTGTTTCTCCCGCGCTCGACCGCATCGTCCGCCACTGCCTGGAGAAGAATCCCACCGAGCGCTTTCAGTCGGCACACGATCTTGCGTTCGATCTCGAGACCCTGAGCACGACTAGCCAACTATCGAAGCCGATGCCCGCCCATGCGCCGAAAAAGCGCACCTGGCTTTGGGCCGCCGCTGTCGCCGTGCTTGCGGCCGTGGCTGGGGCCGGGTTCTTGCTCGGACGCGCCAGTCGCGCCCAGGTCACACCAGATTTTCACCAGCTCACATTCCGCACCGGCACGGTTTACGGCGCGCGCTTCGCCAACGATGGAAGCTCGATTCTGTACAGCGCGGCATGGGAAGGCAAACCGTTGGAACTCTTCACGTCCAGGTATGGCAGCGTCGAGTCGCGTTCCCTGGCTCCTGAAACATTCGTGGCGGCGATCTCTTCCAGGAATCAGGTTGCCGTCCTGGTGAAGCCCAAGGTCTTCGCCGCGGGTACCGTTCCAATACCACAAGGCACGCTGGCATTACTCCCTATCGAAGGAGGCACGCCCCGTCCGCTGTTGCAGAATGTCCAGTACGCTGACTGGGCGCCTGACGGAGCAGAGATCGCCATCATCAAGAGAAACGAGCAAGACCTTGGCGGTTTGCAGCGGAACGTCCTGCAGTTCCCTATCGATAAGACCATCTACACGCCGCAGCGCGGCTGGATCAGCCATGTTCGCTTTTCGCCCGATGGAAAGTACCTTGCCCTTGAGGAGCACGTCCCTTTTGGAGACGATGGCAAGCTCATCGTCGTGGATCGCAGCGGCAAGAAGGTGGCCGAATCACCGCCCTACAGTTCGATCAATGGCTCGGCCTGGGCTCGGGATAATGAAGTGTGGTACACGGCCTCGTTAGGGAACGACAGCCAGGCTGTGCACGCGATGAATTTGCGGGGCCGGACACGTGAGGTGTACCGCGCCCCCGGAAATTTACGTATTTACGACATCGCTCCGAATGGCCGGGTCCTGCTTAGCACCGACGATTCTCGCGAGCTGCTGTTGGCCGGCGTGGTTGGTTCCCAGGACAAGGACCTTTCCTGGCTCGGGTGGTCGCTGGCGGCCAGTATCTCCGACGATGGCTCGACCGTCGCTTTTAGTGAGAGCGGGGTCGCCGTTACAGGTAAGCCGGTGACGCTTATTCGCAAGCTTGACGGCAGCCCGGCGGTGGAATTGGGTGATGGCTTGCCGTCCGAACTGTCTCCCGATGGAAACTGGGTGGCAACCCAGTCCTACGAGGACCGCCCGAATATTGTCTTGCTGCCCACAGGAGTGGGAAAGCCGGTCCAGCTTACCTCCAATGGCTGGTCGTATACCAGGGACGCGCACTGGATGCCCAACAGCGCCGGCATGCTGGTTGGCGCCATACAGCCGGGTCATAAGGTGAGAGTTTCCCTGCTCGATATCGCCAGTAAAGAGTTGCATCCTATACTGCCGGAAGGCATTCGCGGCGGATGGCCTTCGCCCGACGGCAAGCTGGTGCTGGGCCGCGACAGGGAAACTCCTAAGATTTACACTATCAGCGGCAGCCTCGTGGCCACCCTTCCAAACCTCGGAGCTGACGACCTCGTGGATCGGTGGGGAGCAGACGGGAAATCGATCTTCGTCTGGAATCTCACTCCCATACCCCGGCTGGATCGGATCGAAATTTCGTCAGGCAAGCGTATCCCCGCTGGGACCGTCAGCCCACCTGATTCCACCGGCATCCTCGGCTACGGCGGCTTCCGCGCCAGTAAGGACGGTAGGACGCACGTTTATTCCGCATCCCGCTTGCTGACCGATCTATTTGTCGTAAATGGGCTTCGGTAAGCTGTCTGCCATGTTGAGAGGCGACGCGGGGTGAAGATGAGCTTGCGATACTGACGTCCCAATCGCTTATCCGGTCAAACTTCTTCGAACGCCGTTTCCGGCTAAAATCCGGATCGCCGACCCATACGGGACCTACCTCATGGCGGCCAGCTCTGTCGAATCTTTTTGAGTAGATTACTGCGCACCGGCTCTCTCGCGGCGGCCTTCCATCAAGAACATGGCGAAGTCCGTGGCGAGCGGCTGAGCGGCAAGCTGCCTCATCATGAGCGCGACTTGACCCCGGTGATAAGTGGAATGGTTCGCCAAATGTTGCATGAGGTGCGCCAGGCTAATCTGTGTTTCGCAAACAGGAAGCATCCTTCGCAAGGATTCGTTTGTTACACGATTCACAAACTCGACCTGTTCTTTCTCGACCTCCGCCCACTTGAATTGCACCGCGGGGAGTTCAGGAAACGCATTCGGAGGAAATAGGGCCTCCTCCCGCGTCCACAAATCGGCCAGGAAGGCGGAGCTGGGGGACGGCTCCTTCCAATAGGTTAGCCAAGCCCACTGGCTGCCGACGATGTGCACCAGCGTGTCGCGCACGGAACGGAAGCTGCCGCCCAGATCGCGCGTGAACTCCTCGGCACTGAGAGTGGAGACCGAGTGCAAAGCTCTGTTGTTCGCCCACCGATTGTATTCGTAGAGTAGCTGAATGTCATCTTTGGTCATGGCGGCAGTTGCCTCTCCTTTGAGCAATCTTACGCTACAGCTTGGCAATCGTTCGAAGGGACGCGCGCTAACGGGATGCGGGCGGACCAGAAGTCCCATTAGACGAAGTTAGGTGGCGCTGACCGACTTGCCGTTCCTAATCCGCGGTGTGCAAATCGCCGATGAAACGTTATGCGTTGGTTGGGTTTCATTTTGCCCGTCTGCTTGCTGGTGTCTTGTTCGACTCCAACTCCAGCGATCGACGAGCGGCAGATCACCAGCCGAGTCGGCGTCGCCGGATCACCCGTTCTATCGCGCGATGGGACGGCGGTAGCCTTCGCGGCGGTGGCGGACGGTTACACCAATCCACAGATCTGGGTCGGTCGCGCCGACGGATCGGCGCCTCCGCGGCCCCTGACGAACGATGAATCGCGGAATTACGACCCCGAATTTTCCCCAGACGGCCGAAGCATCTACTTTACTTCGACACGCAAGCCACAAGGAGTCTATCGCGTACCGTCTTCCGGCGGTGCAGCCGAGCTGGTGATCGAGAATGCAGTTGCGTTGAAAATCTCGACCGACGGCAACACGATTCTTTACGGAAACTCAGGCAGGCTCTTTCAGCGCCCTCTTGCAGGCGGCTCCGCGACCCTGGTGCTGCCCACCATCGATAATTCTTATGCGCCGCTCTGGTCCCCCGATGGCGCCCGCATCCTGGTCACGACAACAACTCCCGAGCAACGCGAACCGGAATGGTGGCTCGTACAAACCAAGGGCGGCGAGCCGCGCCAAACCTCCCTCGGCGCCGATCTGCGTGCCCAGGGCTTCAACTACATCGCGACGAATGCATGGCTTGGTGGCGATTGGATCATCTTCACTGGTCGGCAAGGCGAGACGCAGACACTATGGAAAGTCCAGCTCGGTCCCGACGCCAAGACCGCGGGCAAGGCTGTCCGTGCGACCGAGGATGCCCAGGGCGACCATGGCGCTTCCTTCGCCGCGGGGAAACTGGTGTTCTCTCGCACGCGGGTCGGCATGAATTTCTGGGCACTGCCTCTTGACTCGGCCGGTGGGCATGTCACCGCGACGCCCGAACCTCTGACCTCCACTCCTGTTCGCAAGGGTCAGCAGTCCGTCGCCGGCGCGAAGCTGCTGTATAGCGCCGAAAACGTTGACCATTTCTCTCTCTTTCTGAGAGACAGAGGGCCAACAAGCCGTGGAAACGATAAAGACCTGCGCGATGCCTTCTTCTCCGTACTCGCGCCCGACGGCTCGCGCTATGCCTATGGCGAAGGAACCCAGGAGCAGCTCAACGTGTACATACAATCGTTGAGCTGGTGGTCGTTCTGGTCCTCGAAACTGTGCGAAAACTGCGGAATGCCCCGCCAATTCTCGCCAGACGGAAAGAAATTGCTTCTCTGGGCTGAACTCGCCGCCGATCCGGCACCTGGACTTGCTCGACCTCGAGACGCGGACAGTAAACCGGATTGTGTGGGCAACAGGGGATCTAAAAAGCCCGCGCCTTTCGCCCGACGGCCGCTGGATCAGCTTTGTCGCCCAGGTCGCGCCACAACAGTGGCAGGCCTTCGTGGCCTCGGCGGCGCAGGAAAAGCTGCTTGGCTCATCCGATTGGGTGCCTGTTACGCCTGTTTCAAATTGGTTCTTCTTCGCGTTCTGGTCCGCCCGTAGCGACCTGATCTACACGCTGTCATCCCACGACCACGGCGGAAATCTGCGGTTCCTGGACGCCCGGAGACTCGCCCCCGAAACTAAGCATCCCGTCGGAGCTGCAATGCCAGTCTACGAGTTCGATGAAACGCTGGTACCTGGGATGGATCCGGTATGGAACAACGTTTCTGTCGACGACAGCAGAATCATATTGGAACTCGGCGGCGTGAGCACCGACATCTGGATCAAGTGATGCTAGCCTCGTGAAGGCCCGTTCCCGGCATGTCACGGGATCGATCCGTGCAAACCCAAGGAAAATTGCTCCCGGAGGCTAGCCGACTTAACGGTGTTCTGGGAGATCACTCCTGGGATCGGGCCCGGAATTCCCTGGCGCTTCTCTTGAACAGGACGCGATGGAAAGATGGATGCACAACGCGGCGACGGGCCTGCTGTGGCACGGGAACGACCTTAGAGAAGCGCAACTTACTTCCGGGCTACCTGAACAGGAAAGCGTTAGCCGCATGCGTAGCGACCTGCTGTTGGCCGATAGCATCAAGGATGGGACGGATGTTGGGTAAATCGCGGGACTTACTCTTCATCAAACGTCTGGCGCCGCGCGCCAAGAGTTCTTCATTGCCTGTCGCCGATTCGGGTGAACCCTCATAGACGGCGGCGAAGAGAGGCAGTCCGATGTCGAGACAGATGCGACCAGCCTCGATGCTGCCACCGCTTCTCCTGGCTTCGATCAATACCATCGCGCGTGAGAGGCCACAGATTGTTCGGTTTCGTTGCATTGCATGCGAAACACTCCATGGGAGATTCGGGCCAAATTCACTCACCACAAGGCTACGTGTCTCATCCCAAAGATCGCGAATATCCTTCTTCACGCGAAACCGCAAAATTCCTTCCGCGAGAACGACGGTCGTTGTACCACCTGCTTCCAACGCGGCTCTGTGGGCGTTCATATCGACGCCGGCCGCAAAGCCGGAAACTATGTTGACCTTGTCGTTCGCGAGTAACATTGCGGAATCGCGCGCTGTGGCGATCCCCTTCTCACTCGCTTCCCGCGAACCACAGAAACCAACCGAGACGCAATTTAGTAATTCAAGGTTGCCGCTACATAAGAGAAGCACCGGTGCGGATTCCCCTAGCGTCCTTCGGAGTACGTCTGGGTAATCCGGGTCGATGATGGAGAGGACGCGAACTTTATGCTTGAGCAACTCGTCCCAGTGGCGCCTAACCCGTTCGCGAGATTCAGGAAGGGCTGCTATCTGAGATGGAGTGAGTACACCTTCGATCAGGTGATCCTCAATTACGGACACATCTTGGGTGCTGCTCCAACGCCTTAGGAGCTTACGAACGCGACCGGGGCCAACACCCGGAGCATCGAGCAGCGTCATCAGATCGAATGCATGAGCTGCCATCTTTCCATCTTCCCACTAACAGTTGTCGTCATTGCGACACGTCTTCTCGCATGCCAGTCCAAAGATTATTCGGGCCCCGGCCTGCAGCAGGAGCAGACCACAATAGTTCATGCTGATGCCAGATTGATACAAATCGTCAAGCAGTATGATTTTCTTGTCCCTGAAAACAGCGGCGTCAACTTCAATCGTTCCAAGGAGTGTATCAAGTTTCTTCGCCAATGGAACGCCCTTGATATGTTCTCGCGCCTTCCGGGTTCTCACGTTTTCACTGAGGTTCTCAAGGCCCCTGGCGTGGGCAATGCGTTCAGCCATGTATCGCGGAAGGTTGTAGGTTTTCGCAGGATCGGACGGTGGCATGGCTAAGATGCAATCGGCGGACCCATAGCAACGCATGCCTTCCAGGAATCTTACGCAGTGCTCGACCAGTTTGTCAGCGCCCTCTTTGGTTTTGGTGGTTACCGCGCTCCCTCCATACGGCTTGGCCTGCGCTCGCAAACCTCCGATCTTCGTTTGGGGCTTGTTCGGGTCGCCGCCCTCTCTTTCATAGTCGAGGGCGAACGAGATGGCTAGGAAATCCTTCATCGCAACAGGACTTCCGACCTCCTCGACCCACTCAATCACTTCTGGCGGCGCTTCCTTATCCCCCTGGGTGCCATTGAGAAAGATCATCAGCCGACCGCCGTCTGTCACGTGAGGGAAGGCGCTAAACGCCCCACACATGCTCTCAAATGCGTTTCGGTAGGTATTCGGGAAAGGGAGAAGAAGAAACCAATTCTTTTCAGGCTTATCTGGAGCATAGATTGTCTTCGGCCATTCCGTCCTGAGTTGCCTTCGGTCCACATCCATAGTTCTAATATCATCCTCCGAGAAATCCGGCTGAATGGGTGCCGGATCAAACATAATGAAGGGCATGGAAAAATGGTCTCTGGCGAATTTGCCTAAACGTTCAGTGATTACGACGTTATCACGTCCCCATTCTCACATAACGGCCGCGGAGTGATTCTTAGGATAAAATCTCCGAACGCATTCAGAATGCAGAGGGTTATTCCCGCTCGGCTCGGATTACTCCTGAGAAACGCTTGCGACCGGCAAACACCGGCGCCAATAAACCTCGCCGCACCTCGGAGATAAACCCTTCCTGACGCAGCGTCGCCCGGAGCGCCACCACCACCCGCCGAGTCACCCGCTTCCCCCCACCCAATCTCCCCCGCTCCCAACAACTTCCACAGAACCCGCCGCCCACGGACGCGCCCGCGTGGTATCCCGATGGCGAGGTCCCCCATGTCAGCTATGCCAATAACCGATCGCGCCGCCATCAACCGCGCCAATTCCCAACATTCCACCGGTCCTCGCACCGCAGCCGGCAAGCAGCGTTCGTCGCTCAACGCCTTGCGCCACGGCTTAACCGCCGCTTCCCCCGTCCTCGCCTCCGAAGACCGAGCCGCCTACGAAGAGCACCGGCGCAGCTTCCTCGACGAATACCGGCCCGCCACTCCCACCGAATCGCAGCTCGTCATCGAACTGATCGACACCTCCTGGCGCCTCAACCGCATCCCGCTGCTTGAAGCCGACGTACTCGCTCGCGCCGCCGCCCCCGTCCCGCCCGACGACGAAATCACCTTCGACATCGTTGACGCCCATCGCCTCATCGCCAACCTCACCATCCAGGGCGATCGCCTGTCCCGGCAGTTCCGAAAAAGCCTCGAAACGCTCCTAAAGATCCAAGCCGAGCGCGCCGAGCGCGAGCGCCGCGACCTCAACGACGCCGCCGCCCTCCTGGAATACCACAAACACAAAGGAATCCCCTGGGAGCCCGCCGACGATGGCTTCTTCCGAAAATTCGATAGTGCCCCCCTGTTTTCAATCCTTCAGTCCATGGAGGGGGAGGGTTGGGCCACAGCTGGGGCATAAGCGACGCGGGGAATGGCAATGCCGAGTTTCCCCAATCGGCGAATGTGATGCCGGATCATGCGCTGCCTCTGCGGTTCACCGAGCGGTGGAGCCTTCCTGTCTTCGAAAGGCTGCTGAGTCTCTAGGACGCGATAAATCAAGGTCAGCATGAGATGCGCCACGGCTATGAGGGCGGGTGCTTTCTGGCCGCCGGATCGACTCGCAACACGCCAGAACTTGTCCTGAAGAGAGCAGTTCTTGGTGGCTGCTGCCGCCCAGGCGCACTCCGTCAGCGCGCCGCGCAGCCACGGATTGCCTCCGGTGGTGTGGCTGCTCTTGTTCTTGCCGGCGCTGCGGTTGTTCCCAGGACAAACGCCGGCCCACGAACTCAAATGCTTGGCCGAAGGAAACTGCCGCATATCCGCTCCTGTTTCAGCCAGAATGTTGGCCGCGCTGCGGTCTTGTATGCCGGGAACCGTCTGCATCAGTTGCCAGGCTGCGCCCAGCCCCGCCGCCTCGATCTTGGCCGTAATGTCACGGTCCATTTCTGCGATCTGCTCTTCCAGAAACAGCATGTGCTTCAGGCTGTAGCGGATCATCTGCCGGTGATGGTCACTCATCCGGTGTCCTTCCAAAGCCTGGACGATCTCGGGAATCTTTTTCCTGGCTCCCCGTTTTGCGAACTGCGCAATCTCTGCCGGCTGCGCTTTTCCATCCAGCAACGCATCCAGCATCAGTTGCCCGGACACCCCGAAGACGTCCGTCAGCACATTGCCCAGTTTCACGTTGGCGTCCTCCAGTACCTTCTGGACGCGGTTCTTCTCGGCGGTGGCGTCGCCCAGCAGCCGCTTGCGTCTTCTCGTCAGATCGCGCAGTTCCCGAATCGCCCGTGGCGGAATGAAACTGGGATAAATCATGGCGTGCCGCAGCAGGTGCGCCAGCCACCAGCCATCCTTGTCGTCGGTTTTGTGGCCCTTGCGGTTCTTCACTTCCTGCGGGTTGGCGAGGCAGACTTTCAGGCTTCCCTCCAGTACGTTGAATACTGGCTTCCAGTAGGAACCGGTCGATTCCATCACCGCGTGCGTGACGCCCTCCGCTTTCAGCCAGTCCCGCAGCGACTCCAACTCCGCCGTGATGGTCCCGAATCGCCGTCTCTCGACGCGCGGTTCTCCCTCCAAAGGCCCCGTCAAGATGCAGACCGCCAGGAACCTCTTCCCCACGTCGATTCCGGCGCATCGCTCTATGGCTGCAGAAATCATCTTCTTCTGTTCTCCTTCCCGGCGAAAGAACAGCCAACATCTTCAGAACTATCTTCTTCCTCGGCTCGACTGCTCCATTCGGGGATTCAACATGTCGGCCCGGCCAGTTTCGTTTTCGGTTCCACCGCTCCATTAGCCATTCCGGCCGCTTTCCTCCGCCTTCGCCCACAATCTCACACATTTTCATTGGCGGGGGTGAACGGAACCCGGTCATGAGAGTTTCGTTTTTTCAAAAGAATATTTAGAACGCGTCGCCGAACACAAAAAACACCTCAATGCGTCCAGACACATCGAATATGTGCTCTTCCACAGCGGGGCGCAGGCGCACTCGCCTGGTCCGGACCCTCATATCAGGCTCGCCTGAACGGGCCGATAGTCTGCCGGGCGATTCTGGCTTCTGGCTTCCCGCCTCTGGATTCCGGCTTCTGAATTCTGGATTCTGAATTCTGAATTCAGTCCGAGTAAACTGAATGAAAGTCTGCCCATGAACCCAAGCTTTTATCGATCGTTCGCGATGCTGGTCCTGGCGTCGGCTGCACTTTCCACGCTGCACGCCGATGTCACCACGCGTTACGAGACCAGGATGACGATGAATCCCGCCCTATCGGCGTTAGCGGCCGGCGCCATGAAAGCAGCGGATCTGGGTGCCCGGCAAGAGACGTCGCTTCGCTTGAAAGGTGGTAAGGGATTCGCTTCATCCATGGGGGTCACTTCGATCGTCGATGTTGCCACCAAAGAGATGATCGTCCTGGATGCCGCGACCATGCGGTACGCCAAGATGACCTCCGAGCAGTTCGCCGACGAAGCCGCGCGAGCCATGCCGCAAATGCCGGCCAACGCGCGCGCCGCTATTGCATCCATGAAAACCTCCGTTTCGTCCACCCGTTTGACCGGCCGAACCGCGGTGATTCAGGGTGTGGAGGCGGAGGAGCGCGAGATTGTCGTCACCGTCGACGGCCCGCCCATCCCCAATGCGCCCGCCGGTCCGTCCATCCGGATGGTAATGCAATTGTGGACCGCCAAGGACAGCGAGGTGACGCGCGTGCCGGCGATCCACGAGATAACAGAACATTCTCTCGATTCGTTCGCCACTATGAATCCCATGGCGAACATCGACAAGATGTTCAAACAATTTCCAGGTCTCGCCGGCGCCATCCAACCTCTCATGAAGGAAATGCACAGCAGGACGCCCATGCTGCGGATGCATATTGACCTGTTTATGCCCGCCCTGGTCGCAATATTCCAACGGATGCCGGCCGCGGGAAACGCGCCGGGCGCGGGCTTGGACGACAGCGCCCCGATCGTCCAGGTGAATTACGAATTGGTCGAACTCTCCACCGCGCCTATACCCGATAGCGTCTTCCAGATTCCGGAGGGCTACCAGGAAGCCTCCCCATCTGAATTGATTCAGGCTCTTCTTCAAAAGAGCAAGGCAGCCGCGCAGCAGTAGCCCCATGGTCTTCACCAAGCGACTTCGCGACGGAGTTCGCCGGGGAGAGATCACGTGCAGCGTCCGAATATGGACCCGTCCTCATGTTAAAGTGGGCGCGCGCTACCGCATGGAAGAGGGCGAGATCGAGGTGGATTCCATCACGCCAATTGGTCTGCCGGATATCACCGGCGACCTGGCGCGCGAGTCGGACTTCCTGGGTGTTATCGATCTGCTGAAAGTGGCCAAGCACGGGAAAGGACAGAACATCTATCTGATTCGGTTCCACTACCTGCCTCCACGCGCTAAGCGGCGCGCTACTTCACTTCGATCACCGGCTTCCGTCGATGATACCCGGGCCGGTACTGATAGTGGCACACCACGCAGGCGGCATTGAGCGAATCGTTGAGCGCCCGAATTCCGTCGACATCCTTAGCCTGCGCGGCCTTGTACGCCTTCGTGCCGATGTCGATCAGCATCTTCGATTCCATGATCCAATTCTTCTGGTCGCGCGCCCGGCCGTCCATCATGAGCAGGTTTCCCGATTCGGCCAGCGTCAGCGCGTCGGTCCGCAGCACCTCCCAGTCGTGCGCGGTCTTGGGGGTGTCGCGGTCTACATAGAAGATCGCGTCGGACGTCGGATAAATGATATCGATCATCAACTGGCGCATGGTGCCGGCCGGTTGAAACGTCGTGGGCGCCTGCGCCATCGCAATTGCGCCAGCCATCAAGAATAAAACCAGACCTCGCATAGCGACCTCCCGATCGAAGTGATTCTACCATGCTATAAAATGATGGCCAGCATGCTTCGTGTTCTTTTGTTGGCGCTGCTGGCAGCCGGCACGTACGCGCAAGTAGTGAAGGATTTTGTTCCCGTAACCGACGACATGCTCGTCCACCCCACTCCGGACGACTGGTTGATGTACAGCCGCACTTACGACGCGCAGCGCTTCAGCCCCCTCAAACAAGTGAATCGCGCCAACGTCGGCCAGCTCCGCATGGCATGGACGCGCGGCCTGGGGCCGGGTACCAGTGAGACCATTCCGATCGTCCACAACGGCGTCATGTATCTGGTAGAACCGGGCGCCATCGTCGAAGCGCTCGACGCAACAAATGGCGATCTCATTTGGGAGTACAAGCGGAAAGTCCCGAGTGCCGCCGCGAGCACCGCGCGCACCAAAGCGCTTGCCATTTATCAGGATGTAATTCTTTACACCGCGCCCGACGGCTACGTGGTCGGTCTGGATGCCCGCACCGGCGAGCAGCGCTGGCAGACCAGCACCGGCGAGGCTCAGAATACCTCGGGGCCAATCGTGGTCGAGGGTAAGGTGATCTCCGGCCGTGGCTGCGGAAAGACGCGCGATACCTGCTTTATCGCCGCGCAGGACGCGCTCACCGGTAAGGATCTCTGGAAGTTTTACAACGTTCCCGCGCCCGGCGAACCGGGTTCTGAGACCTGGGGCAAGGATTTTAAGGACACCAACCTCGCATCCACTTGGGGGCTGCCCGGCACTTACGATCCCATACGCAAGACGCTCTACTGGGGCATCGCGAATCCCATGCCGAACACGCGTCTCCAGCGCCACGGCGGCGACCCGGACGGAACATCGCGAACCTCACCCGCCGATCTTTATAGCAACTCCACCGTCGCGCTCGATCCTGAGACCGGCAAGCTCAAATGGTATTACCAGCATCTGCCCGCCGACGATTGGGACATGGACTACACGCACGAGCGCACGCTGGTCCGTGAGAAGTTCAATCCCGATCCCAAGTACGTGAAGTGGTTCAATCCCGATATCCCGCGCGGCGAGGAGCACGACGTCGCGGTGATGGTGGGCGAAGGCGGCGGAGTTTTCGAGATCGACCGCGGCACCGGCCAGTTCCTCTGGGCCACGCCTTTTCCTTACGATGACCCGCTGTTTCTCATCTCCAATATCGACGGCAAAACCGGCCGGGTGACCATCAACTACGATCTTGTAAACAAGAAGCCCGGCGAGCATCACATCATCTGTTCTTACAACACGCGAAGCTTCTGGCCCACCGCGTTCGATCCCGAAACGAATTCGCTGTACGTGCCTTATATCGATAATTGCCTCGACATGACGTCGGCCGGCCCCGATCCGAAGCAGCAGCGGGAGGCCCGCAAGCCCGTGCCGCGTCCGGGCTCGGATCCGAACGCGCTAACCGCGATCGGCAAGATCAATCTTTCTACCGGCGAAATCCAGCGCTTCAATGTGGGACGCTCGCCTTCCGATGGCGCGGCCCTGGTGACTGCGGGCGGCCTCCTTTTCCAGGGCGATCTGAACCGCCGCTTCCGCGCCTACGACGCCGCCACCGGGCAAAGGCTTTGGGAATCGATCCTGGGCGGGTCCATTTCGGTGAGCACCATCACCTATGCGGTGAACGGCAAACAATATGTTGCTGTGATGACCGGCAATGGCTTGTTGGACGGCGTGCTGCTGGGTGAGACGCCCGAACTGAAGCCGCCGCGCGGGATCAACGGAATTTATGCCTTCGCGCTGCCCTGAATCTGTTTGTGAATCTCGTCGGCGCGTAACGCGTCGCGAATCGCATCGTATTTCAAGCAGGTCTTCACCGTTCGGCGCAGCACCAGCATCTCTTTCTGGTCGGTGCGAAAATCGCCGTCCACTTTGCCTTTTCTGCCATAAACCAATATGGTCTGCGCCGGCTGGGACCCACGCATCGAATGATTGAGCGTTACATAGGAATCGCCCAGGTCGATTTCGCGTTGAAACCACCGGACCAGCATTTTGCTCCCGTCCTCGCGCGGGTACTCAACCGCCGACTCGAGTTCGTAGCCGTGCGGAATGTCACGGCTCGAGAGCTCCACAATTCTCGGTTCCACTTTGGTTTGTTCCATACGCATACGCACCCCTTCCAGCAGCACGTCAAACAGGTCGCGCCACCCCAGATCCGCATCTTCGAGCAGCGCCTCAAACTCCTGGCCATAGCGCGCCCGCCACCGCCGCGGATACAAACGAACGAGGCGGCGTGCCAGGCGTTTCATGCGTGCTTCAGCCTTTTCAGCCCGGTTCTCACGATCTGATTCATTTCGAAAAGCTGCGCTTCCAGGTATCGCCGTCCATCCGCGCTGAGGGTGTAAGGCTGGCGCCGATCCTTCTCGGACTTCGGCGCGGACTTCAGCGGCCGAATCCACCCGCGCTGTTCCAGCCGCGTGAATCGCGCCGTAGAGCGTCCCTGGGCCCAGCCGGACGCCGGCAAAGCGCTGGATATCTTCCATCATCGCGTAGCCGTGCTTGTCATCTTCAGCGTCAAGAGAAATTCCAGAATCGGCGCGGTTTGGCGGGGGATGAAATGTCCAGCCTCGGGGTGGTAGCGAACGTCGACATGCTGGACGTTGCGCTCCAGGCGCCGCCTGGTTTCCGCCGAGTCCAGCAGCACGTCTTGGCCGCCCACAATCGCCATCACCGGCATAGTCAGCCTCTGCAACGCAGCATCACTGAAAGTGGGCATCTTCACCATGCGCGGGCGGAGATTCCTGTGAATCAGAGAGACAAACTCTATGAAAGTCCGCATCGCGGGAGATGGATTGGCCGGACCGCGCCCGAGGATCAGTTCGCTCGTCTTGCGTTTGCCCCAGGCTCCTAACATTCGCAGAGCGATGCTCTTGAAGACGATGCTCAGTTTTTGACGCCCCACTCCTCCGGGACAAAGCACCACTAAGCCTTCCACGCGTTCGGGCCGCCGCGTCGCGTAATCGAGCGCGAGCCATCCCCCCAGCGACACGCCCACCATCGAAGCCTGGGCGATCGACAGCTCCCCCATCACATCGTCCAGCCAAAGCGCATGGGCGTCCGATGCCAATGGCGGACGCGAGTGCGCGCTCAAGCCGGCCTCGCCTATCACGTCGACGGCATAAACCCGAAAATGTTCAGTCCAAGCGGCGACATCGCCCATCCACATCGCTGAATTCGCCATACCGCCATGCAAGAGCACTAACGGCGGGGCGCTCACGTCACCGCATGCCACGACGAAAGTCTCGCCTTCGCGCGTCGGAACACGCAATTGCTGATTCGGCACCGGCCAGTATTTGAGGATCGCAAGGTAGCGCTCGCAAACGCCGCGCTCACCCTCGATCGATTTGTAGATTCGTTTCATTTTTTAAGCTCCAGCATGGCGCTGATGAATTTCAGGTAAGAGGCATTCTTCTCCAGGTCTCCCACCAGAATGATCTTCAACCGCGCGCGTTCTTCGTTATAGATGGCCTCGATGCGAATGCCGCTGGCGGCGCTCACCAGCGACATCGACAGTTGGTTCGCCGCCTCGACGCTGATCGCGTCGATCTCCACAATGCTCGAAACCTCCACGTGACGGTTTCGGATGACCGGTTCCGGCGCCGGCTCTGGACGCCCGGTCATGGCCTCCAGGTCCTCGCGAGCGATCCGATACTGTTTGCCGATCCTCACCGCTTTCAGCCGCCCCTCGCGCACGTAGCTGCGCACGGTTTTCACGTGCAGGCCAAGGCGCTCGGCTACTTGCTCGACAGAATATAGTTCTTGATACATTCCCTAAAGAGACATTATCATAGGGAAAGATAAAGCACAATAGGGAAGTTTAGGGCCTTTCGAGTTTCAGGCGGCGCATCCGGCTACGCAGGGTACTGGGGTTCATGTTAAGAATCGCTGCGGCGCCCTTGCTCCCCTCGATCACCCAACCCGTGGATGCCAGCACGCTCTCGATGTGTTTGCGTTCGGCGGCTTCCAGGCTGAGTCCAGGATGGACCGCCGGGGCGCTCGAATCCGATGCCAGCAGCGGCATGTCGAGCGTGTCGCCAGGACACAACACGATGGCGCGCGCCAGAAAGTTTTCCAGCTCGCGGATGTTGCCCGGCCAATCGTAGGCCACTAGTTCGCTCATCATGCGTTCTGAGATCCGCTCCACACGCCGCCCGAACTGGCGCGATAAACGACGCACGAAATGCGCAGCCAGCAGCGGGATGTCGTCGCGACGGTCGCGTAACGCCGGGACGTCCACCGGCACCACTAGCAGCCGATAATAAAGGTCCATCCGAAAGCGACCCTCCCGCACCAGGTCGGAGAGATTTCGGTTGCTGGCCGCGATGAGGCGAACATCCACCTTCACCGAGTGATTCGATCCCACTGCCTCAAACTCGTGCTCCTGCAGCACGCGCAGCAGTTTGGCTTGAGTCTCGAGCGGCAGCTCGGTCACCTCATCCAGAAATAGCGTGCCTCCGTCGGCATATTCGAATCGGCCGATGCGCCGTTCCGTGGCGCCGGTGAACGCTCCCTTCACGTGGCCGAACAACTCGCTCTCCACCAGCCCCGCCGAGATGGCCGCGCAGTTCACCTTCACCAGCGGACGCTTGCTTCTCGGGCTGAGATCGTGAATGGCCCGTGCCACCAGCTCTTTGCCGGTTCCGGTTTCTCCGCAAATCAAGACCGTGGCAGTGGTGGACGCTACCAGGTGAATGCGCTCCGTCAGCTCGCGGAACTTGGAAGTTGCGCCTACCATTTCGCCGAGATGGAGTTCAGACCGGATCTCGTCCAGCAGGTATGCGTTGTCCTGCTCCAGCCGCGCCTGCAATGCGGTGAGTTGCTCGAGGTTGGTCTGGAGCTCCTGGTTCAAGCGGAGCACTTCGGCTTCGGCCTGCTTGAGCGCGGTGACGTCGCGCACTGTTGTCCAAACCGATTGCAGCATGCCGTTCTCGATCACTCCCCTGCGCGTTATCAGGAGATGGCTGCCCAGAAAGGTTCTCTCGACTTGGGAAAACTGCCAGCCGCTGCGGATACCGGCGCGCAGGCGCTCGACAAAGTCCGGGCCCGAGCGCGCGCTGATGAAGTCGAGCCGGGCGCCAATCAAATCTTCCGCTCTGGCCAAACCGAAAATTCGCGCTGCCTGATCGTTGCAATCGGCAACCACAGTGTGTTGGAAAAAATGCTCGATCTGCTCATCTTCGGGCAGATCCAGGGGGAGCGCCTGCTCCAGTTTGGACCACATCACGCCTTCGGTGGCGTGCTCGACGAAGGCGCGAAAGCGCTCCTCGCTGTCTGCCAGCGCCTCTTCGTAATTCTTGCGTTCCAATTCGGTTCCCGCGCGCGCCGCGGCGATCTTGAGAACCGCTTGCGCGAGCTCGGGGTTGGGCAGCGGCTGCTGGGTGATGGCGCAAATCAACCCCAGGCGGCGTCCGCTGGGGTCTAGCATGGGCGTTCCGACGAACCCCTCGGCCTGCAGCGTGGCCAGCATCCGGTCCTCGGGAAACAGCTTATGGACTCCGCTCGGGTACGAGCACGCCTCCCGAACCGACAGTGCGCACGGCGTTTCGGAGAGCTTATAGTTCAGAGGCGCCTCTTCGATAACCGGCGGATGAACCGCTAGTGTGACGATCCGTTCGGCGTCCGGGTCCGGGTCGAACGCACCGGCGAAGACATAACTGGCGTCCAGCGCGCGCGCCAGATGATGCACCAGAGAACGGAAGAAAGCGTCGCCCGTTTCGCCGGACACACCGTTTGCAATCTCAAAAACGAGATGTTCGAGAGAATGATCCGATTCGGTCGAGGGACCCATGGCCCTCCCGTGGCTCCGCTTTGAAGGCTTCCGCTCATTGTAGACGAGCAAAGAGCGGCGTGCAATCAGATTTCGGATTATGCCTGGCACGCGCCGGGGGTTGGAGCACCGGTCCAGACTGTCCAGCGCGAGAGGATATAACGCATTTTGTCGAAGAGAAAAGGCTTTGGCACCACATCGTTCATGCCGCCCTTCAGACACTCCTCGTGCGCTTTTCCCGAAGTGGTTCCGATGATCGGCGTGCCTATGCCTCCCGGCATGGCCCGAATTCGCGCCGTGGCTTCGATGCCATTCATGAGCGGCATCTGCCAGTCCATCAGGATCAAATCATAGTCGCGCTCACGAAAGTGGTCCACTGCTTCCGTTCCATTGGTTGCGACGTCCACCGAGCAGCCAAGCTGCTCCAGCATCATGCGGGCCGCTTTTGCATTCACTTCATCATCTTCTGCGACCAGCACGCGGATCTTCTTCATTGACACGGATCTCCTCGCAACTCCTAGATGCAAATGGAGGTCCGCCGCTAAGTAACTGAAATGTAATACTTCGAAAAGCGGGAACCACGAAATGTCGCGGCAGGATCTCGCGGCTCCCGTGGAATGGCGCGGCTATTTGTCTTTCTCGATAACCGGCAATATCCGACCCACCGATCCGCTCGGTGTGTTCACTCCCAGCAACGCGGCCAGCGTCGGTGCGATATCGGCGGTGCGGACATTCTCGTCGTAGCGCCCCGGGCGGATTCCGCGTCCCAGGAAAATCACGGGTACGTGCGTGTCGTAGCTGAATGGTGTGCCATGCGAAGTCCCGTTCTTGGACGCGAGCCAATAGGGCTTTTGAACGATGAACAGATCCGCTGAGCGGCCGCGATAATAGCCGCGTTCGATCAGCCTCCCGATCGGATCGTCGCTCACGCGCTCATGCTCGAGCTGCGCGCTGGTGTAGACGCGGAAAATATACGGCAGTTTTCTCACTGCGTCCGCCGCTATCTCTTCGGCTTCGGAGAGCACCGCGTGTTTCTCGCGCAGCAGATCGTGATTCAGATAGGGAGAAAGCTCGGCGCTGCCGAGGATCCATTTCCCCGGGCCATATTTTTCGGTGAGCGCGGCTTCGATGGTTTGATAAACCTGATCGCGAGAAAAGCGTCCGGCCGGAATCCCGCGCTTGGTTAATTCCTCGGGTTTGGGCGCAACGCCATGGTCGGAAGTAAACACTACCACGTAGTTTCCAGCGCCCGCTTCTTCTTCCACCGCATGCAGCAGTCGACCCAGCACGTGATCAGTCTGGATGCACATGTCGCGCACTTCGGGTGCGTCTGGCCCCACTTGATGCCCCAGCAGATCGTTGCTCGAAAAGCTGACGGTCAGCACATCGGTTCCCGAATGCCGCCCCAGGCGCTCTTCCTTAAGCGCCTCCTCGGTGAATGCTTCCAGCATGTCGTTCCCATAGGGCGTGGCGATCATCGCTTCGTAGTAAGGCTTTCCGAGCACCGCGGGAAGCACGCGATAGGGCTGCGCGCCCGAAAGCGCGGCGAGCGACCCGGCTATGGCAGGCGCAAAGCCGTCCACGGGTATCCACTTCGCCGACACATACTTGCTGGCCGCGCCGCTCTTGTTGAAAGCTTGCACCCACGCCGGCAGATCCTGCATGTAATAAGTGCTGGTGACGAATTGCCCCGATTCATGGTCGAACCAGTAAGCCGCGTTGGCCGCATGCCCCGCGGGTAAAATGGCTGCGCGATCCTTCAGTGAAATGCCGATCACCTCGGTATCCGCCAGGCCAATGGCTTTGATCTCGTCGCCCAAAGTGCTTGCCACCAGGCGCCGCGGGGACGATCCAGCGCCTCCGCTGCCGCCCACAAGTTTCGTGGCGTCGTCGGACACGCTGGTCACGGACTTGCCGGTTTCGCGATCGTACCAATCGTTCCCGACAATGCCGTCAACTGCTGGAGTGGACCCCGTCAGGAACGCGGCATGCCCCACCGCGGTTACGGTTGGAAAATGCGCCTCGTGAGCATCGGTGAAAAACGCGCCATGGTCATGGAGCTTTCGCAGGCCGTCATGGTAGGCCGAGTCGAAGCGCGTCATATAGTCGTAACGGAACTGATCGACGATGATCGCAACCACCAACTTGGTCTGGGACGCGGCCGGCGGCGCGGAATGCGCGGGAATCAGCAGGAACAGCGCGGCGAGAAGCCGGCTGTGTTTTAGGAACCGCATGCTTCGATGATGCCATGAAGACTGAGGCGTTCACACGAGTGTGAACGCGGCACGCAGGAGTGCGTGCGCCACATTTTCACGGTTTTAATTCGACTAACAAGACGCCACACAAAATTAGTACTGCGCCTACCGTGGCACGGCCGGAGAGCAACTCGCCCGCCAGGAGAAACGAGGTGATCCAGGCAAACACCGGCTCCATCGCGAAGATCAGGGCGGTGCGTGTGGGGCTGGTCCAGCGTTGCGCCCAGGTTTGAATGGAGAATGCCAGCGCGGTCGCAAAAAGACTGGTGACGGCCAGCGCGCCGACCAAAGGCAGAGTCCACTGGATGCGGACCGGCTCGGCCCACCAGAAGGTGGCTGCCCCCATTGCGGCGCCGGTGGCGATTTGCGTCACGGTGAAGACGCCCGTGTTGATCTGGCTGGCAAAGCGCCCGGTGGTTAAGATGTGAAATGCAAATGCAACGGCGCATCCCGCCACCAGCAAATCGCCCCCGCTGATCTGGAATTGGTGGCTTGGGATGGTCATCAAGGCCATGCCGAGAAACGCGGTGGCGACTCCCAACACTTCGATCAACTGGGGCGCTCTACGATAAACGATGCTGCTGAGCACGGCTACCATGGGCGTGGTAAAGCCGGTGAGAAAAGCCGCTTTCGAAGCGGTGGTGTAACGCAGCCCAAGCGTTTGGAGCACGTAGCCGCTGAAGAGGCAGAAGCCAGCCAAGATGCCGCCGCGGACGCTGGTCCCAATGTTGCCGGTGCGGAAATCTTTTCGAAAGATCAGTGCTAAAACGAATGCAGCGGTCCCGAATCGGATGGTGAGAAAGAGCAGGGTGGAAGCGTCGGCGAGCGCGCGCTTCACGATCACGAAGGTGGCGCCCCAGATCAGGGTCATGACCACCAGGCTGCCATCCACCAGCCAGCCGGGAGGACGGCGCGCTGTCATGCAGGAAGGTCGCGGAGCAGCAAAAACAATGTGAGAAGAATACGTTTCAGACCCAACTCGCGACCCTCGGGATGAAACCACTCCTGCGGCGTGTGAGCGCCGCCGCCGTGGCCGCCCGCGCCGATGGAAATAGCCGGCAGCCCCATGGACAAGGGAACGTTGGCGTCGGTGGAAGCGCAGTCCAGATGCGAGCGAATGCCCAGATGCGTGTCCACGGCGCGTATGGCTTGCAGGATGTAAGCGTCGTCGCGCAGCTTCCCACCGGGCCGCGATCCGATCTCCTTGATCTTGGCCGTCACTTTGGCGCCCGTGGCGCGATCGTTCTCCGTTTCGAGCGCGCGCTCCACAGTGGTGGTCAGCAGGGCGGCGATTTCGTCCAGCTTGGCCGGGCTTTCGGAACGAATGTCCACTTTGGTGCGGGCATGCGTGGGGATGGAGTTGATGCTCGATCCGCCTTCGATGATCCCGAAGTTGTAGGACGATCGCGGGCTGCTGTTGGTGGGCAAGCGCTGCTCCGTAAAAGAGGCAATGGCGCGCGCCAGCGCATGGATCGGGTTGGCGAAGCCGTAATCGCTCCAACTGTGACCGCCGGGGCCGCTAATGGTGACATCGAAGCGCCGGCTGGCGAGAGCTTGCGAGGTGACGTGATCGATATTGGGACCATCCAGAATCAGAAACGCCTGAATCCGGCTTCCGGTGCTCGATTGCCGGCACAGATAACGCATGCCGCTCAGGTTGCCCTCGCCTTCCTCACCCACATTGGCTACGAAAACAAGATTCCGAAATTCGTCAAGCAGCCCGGGGAAGGAGTGGATGGCACGTGCGATGGCGAGCAGCGCCGTGAGTCCGGCGCCATTATCGGCGGTGCCTGGCCCATGCAATCGGCCATCGGGCGCAACGTAGACCTCTTCGTCTTTGCGCGGCGCTAGCACCGTGTCGAGATGAGCGGTCAAGGCGATGTAGGGCCCGGTGCGATTTTCCACCGGATGCGCGATGACGTTGCCGCCGCGATCAATGCGGGCCACGCATCCGAGCGAGCGAAACTGCGCCAGCATCCATTCGGCGCGGCGCTGCTCGAAGAAGGTGGAAGCTGCAATCCGGCAAAGCTGCAGGTGCTGCTCGTTGATCCACTGCTTCTGCCGGACGAACCATTGCAGAGCATCGCGAAGAGGCGCGGCATCGGCCAAATCCCCTGCCACTCTTGAGAGCGGCGGATCCGGCGGAAGCGCGACGGATTTGATGGAGGCTGCCAAATGACAGTTTAGCCTGTTGGGGATTGGGTGTTGGGGTGCGCTAAATCTGTGTGCCTGCCACCTTTGAAGTAGCCGCTAGTGTGGAACACGAAAACGAACTGTGATCTGGGAGATAACGGGAACTGGCTTGCCGTTCTTTTCTCCAGGACTGAAGCGCCATTGCTCGACGGCCTTGATCGCGCTTTCGTCCAGACCACATCCCACAGGCTTGCTGATCTCGTGAACATCGCTGGCTTTCCCGTCGCGAGTCACGATCAACTCGACCAGTACATCTCCTTCGCGGCGAGCTTCCATCGCTTCGCGAGTATATGCCGCTTCTACCTTAGAAATTACGCGCGGCGCGCTAATGTCTGGGCCGATTTTGTACGGCCTCTCAGCTTCTAACGATTGCCCATGAAGTATCGTTCCTATCATTACGGCAACAACGAGTACTAAGCCTCGGTCGTTCATTGATGTGAGGATATCCCCGGTTACGTGATCCTCTGGCGGCCTGCACTCGCGAGGCCGCCACCAAGAGGTGCCCTGATTTAGCGCGCTACCGGCTGTTGGGGATTGGTCAGCCAGGCAGGCCCAATTTGATAGCCTGAACGTAACTCTCATGCTCTTCCAGTTTGTGCTGCTTCTGTTTGTCAATCCCACTCTGCCAGGAATGCCGGCGGTTCTGAATCCGAAGGACATCTATGCGGCCGATCACGCCAACCAGCTCAGCCCGGTGGTGAAAAATTTCCCTTCCTTGATCTATGTGCCGAATACGGGCAGCGCGAGCGTGGATGTGATCGATCCGAAGTCGTTCAAGATCGTTGGCCACTTCAAGGTCGGCCGCCAGCCCCAGCATGTGACCCCGTCCTATGATCTGAAGACTCTTTGGGTGCTCAGCGACCTCGGCGACAGCCTTACCAGGATCGATCCCGCCACGGGGGAAAAAGGTGAGACGGTGAAGGTGAAAGACCCGTACAACATGTATTACACGCCCGACGGCAAGTTTGCCATCGTGGTGGCGGAACGGATTCACCAGCTCGATTTTCGCGATCCGGTCACGATGAAGCTGGAGGATTCGCTGAAGGTTCCGTGCCGCGGAGTGGACCACATGGATTTCACCGCGGACGGGCGCTTTCTGATAGCAAGCTGCGAGTTCTCGGCCGAGTTGCTTAAGGTGGATGTGGCGAAGCGCGAGGTTGTGGGCACCCTCATGCTCAAAGCCGCGAGCGATCACGGGCCACCGCGTCATCCCCGGCATTCCATTGAGTTCAATCCGAACGGCATGCCTCAAGACGTGAAGACATCGCCCGACGGTTCGGTGTTCTACATCGCCGACATGGTGGCCAACGGCGTGTATCTGGTGGACCCCGACGCGTTCCGGGTAATTGGTTTTGTTCCGACCGGCACCGGCGCGCACGGCCTGTATGCCAGCCGGGATTCGAAAGTGCTGTATGTTTCTAATCGGGGCGAAGGCAGTATCTCGGTGATTGATTTCGGCACCCGTAAGGTGGTGGAGAAATGGCAGGTGCCTGGCGGCAGCCCTGATATGGGCGGCGTATCGAGCGATGGAAAGGTGCTCTGGCTTTCAGGCCGCTACAACAAGGAAGTCTACGCCATCGACACGCAAACAGGGAAACTGCTGGCTCGCATCCAAGTGGGCAAAGGCCCGCATGGTCTGTGTGTCTATCCGCAGCCGGGAAGGTATTCGCTGGGGCACACGGGAGTGTTTCGATAGAGGTCGGAAACCAGAATTCAGAATCCAGAATTCAGAATTCAGAATGCGGACGAATTCAGCCAGGACCGCCGCTGCGGCGTTCCTCTCTTCTGGATTCTGACTTCTGACTTCTGAATTCTGAATTCCAGTTATTGAGGCCACCTGATAACCTAAACCTTACATGTCTGATCACAAGCTTCAGTTGATTCCCCTGGGCGGCTTGGGCGAATTCGGTATGAATTGCATGGCCATCCGCTATGGAGACGACATCATTGTTGTGGATGCCGGGATGATGTTTCCTGACGCGGAACTGCTGGGCGTGGACATCGTCACGCCGGATTTCACGTACCTGGAACAGAATCGCGACAAAGTGCTGGCCTTGATCCTGACGCACGGCCACGAAGATCATATCGGCGCCGTGCCGTTCCTGCTCAGCGAAGTCAACATGCCGGTGTACAGCGCGGCCTTCACGCTGGCGATGGTGGAGCGGCGGCTGGACGAACACGGGATGCTGGGAGACGCGAAGCTGCATAAAGTAAAGCCCGGCTCCAGGATTCAACTCGGCGCGTTCTCCATCGAATTCATTCACGTGACGCACTCCATCGTCAGTTCGATGGCGCTGGCCATCACTACGCCGCTGGGCGTCATCATTCACACCGGCGATTTCAAAGTAGACCCCACGCCCACCGACAACGAGCCCTTTGATCTGCACACCTTCGCCGATTACGGCAAGCGCGGCGTGCTGCTGCTAATGTCGGATTCCACCAACGTGGACCGGCCGGGCTACACGGAGAGCGAACGCGCGGTGCGCCCGAGGCTGGACGAAATCTTCTATCGCGCTGAACGGCGGCTGGTGATCTCCTGCTTCAGCTCGTCCATTCACCGTCTGCAGCAGATCCTGGACGTGGCCGCCGAATATGGCCGCAAAGTGGCGTTTCTCGGCCGGAGCATGAACAACGTCACTGAAATAGCGCATTCCTTTGGACTGCTCAGCCTGCCCGACGGTATTTTGCTGCGCCCGCAAGACATCATGCAAGCCGAGCCGGGCAAAGTGGTGGTGGTGGCATCCGGCACGCAGGGCGAACCGATGTCGGCGCTGTCGCGGATCGCGGTGGACAATCACAAGAACCTGTCGGTGGAGCGCGGAGACACGGTGGTACTGAGCGCCCGCATTATTCCCGGCAACGAAAAGGGAATTTACCGGATGATCAACCACTTTGCCAAGCGTGGCGCGGACGTGATCTATGGCACCATGAATCCGCCGGTGCACGTATCGGGGCACGGGAGCGTGGAAGAGCTGCGGCTGATCTTGAACCTGCTTCGGCCGCGCTATTTTCTTCCGATCCACGGCGAATACCGGCAGCTGGCTAAGCACGCCGCTTTGGCGTCTCACCTGCGCGGAGCGGGCCTGGAGGAAACCTTCATACTCGAAACGGGTGAGACGTTGGAAATCGATCGCGCGGGCGCGCGGCGCGGCGAAAAGGTGCAAGTGGGCCGCGTGTGCATCGATTCGGGCAGTATCGACGAAGTGGTGGAAGACATCGTCATTCGGGACCGGCGTCATCTTTCTGAAGACGGCTTTGTGCTGCCGATCATTGCCATCAGCAAGAACTCGGGGCGGAATGAAACGCTGCCGGAAATCGTCAGCCGCGGTTTCATGTCTTTCGAAGATGGGTCCGAACTTTTGCAGCAAGCCAGGCAAGTGGTGGCGCGCACGCTCGAGTCATCGAGCGAAGAAGAGCGGACCGATTGGGGCGTGATGCAGGAAAAGATCCGCGCGGACCTGAAACGGTTCTTGAATAAAGAAACGTCGCGACGGCCGTTGATCATGCCGGTGATTTTGGAAGTGTGAAGAAGAATTCAGAATTCAGAAGTCAGAATTCAGAATTCAGAATTCAGAATGGTCGAGATTGAGGATGCTTCGGGGTTTCGGGGTGAGGCGGACCGTTTAGTCGCACCCGCCTCAGAAGCCGAGCTGCTCGAACTTCTTGCCGCGGCAACTCGGGCGAGCGTCCCTACCACGATCGGGGGCGCTCGCACCGGATTAACCGGTGGTTGCGTGCCGCAGGGTGGCTGGGCGGTCTCGCTTGAAAAATTCCGGCATCTGGAAGTTTGCACCGGTCGCGCGATTGTCGGGCCGGGGGTCTCGCTGGATGAGCTGCAAACCGCGGCGGCGCGCAGCGGCCAGTTCTATGCGCCCGACCCCACCGAGCGCACCGCCAGCATCGGCGGGACCATTGCCACCAACGCCAGCGGATCGCGCAGCTTTCGCTATGGCTGCACACGCCGCCACATTCTTCGGCTACGAGCGGCGCTCGTGAATGGCCGCGTGCTGGATGTGCGGCGCGGCGACAAAGTCGATTTCGACGTGCCCGAGCTGCCCTTGCCGAACACCACCAAGAACACCGCCGGATATCCGTTGGCTCCAGGGATGGATTGGATCGATCTGTTCACTGGCAGCGAAGGCACGCTCGGAATCGTGATGGAGGCCGAATTACAATTGCTGCCCGCGCCGGCCGATGTGCTGGCCGGCATCGTGTTCCTGATCAGCGATGGCGCGGCGCTCGACGTGGTGGACGCCTGGCGGCGGATCCCGGGGCTTCGCATGATCGAGTACTTCGATGCCAACTCGCTCGATTTCCTGCGCCCGCACTATCCTGAAATTCCTGCCCGCGCTTCGGCGGCGCTGCTCATCGAACAGGAAGAGGGCGATATCGATTTCTGGGCCGATCACGCGCCTCAAGACAGTTGGTTTGCCGCGAGCGATCAGGACCGCGAGCGTTTCCGGCGCTTCCGTCACGCGCTGCCGGAATTAGTGAACGACACCATGCGCCGCCGCGGGTTTATGAAACTCGGCTCCGACTATGCCGTCCCGCTCGCGCGCAACGGCGAAATGCTGGCCTATTATCAAGCGGAGTTGATCGAGCACGAGCTGGAGTACGTCATCTTCGGCCATATCGGCGACGCGCACGTGCACGTCAACATCCTTCCCAGGTCGACGGCCGAGTTTGAAGCGGGCCAGCGTTTGATGCTGCACTTCGCACGTCACGCGGTAAGTCTGGGCGGCACGGTCTCGGCCGAGCACGGACTCGGCAAGCGCAAAGCGCATTTGCTAGCGCTGCAATATGCGCCCGAGCAGATCGAAAGCATGAAGGAAGTGAAGCGACGCTTGGATCCGCAGTGGCTGCTGAACCGTGGAAACTTATTTGCTAGTTCTTAGCCAAGCGTCGGCACGATTGCCGGACCCAGAGGGTGCCCCGGCACGCAAGAGTGCGTGCGCCACCTCTATGGTTGCAGGGTCAGGGTAGCTTTGCCTGCCGCGCCGCTGTAGATCAGCTCCAATGATTTAATGCCCTCCGCTTTGCCGCGGTAGAGGAAGAAGAGCAAGCCGGCCTGGGGCAGGGGACGGTCGCCTTCCAGCATCGCAGCTTTTTGAACCTGCTGTTCCATCGCGCGCCGCAGCGGGAAAGGCATCTTGGGAGGCGGGGGCGGAGCAGCATCGTTTTGACCGCCGCCACCCGTGGTAAGGCCGCCTTTGGAACCCTTCGATTCTTCCGGCTGGGCCGGCGGCTGCCATTCAGGATCTTTCAAGGACTTGAATACCAGCTCGTAAGGCTCGCTCGGCAACATGTTCTTCTTGCCGTTGACGCGCAGGGAAAAGTCGTCGCGCAATAACGTGGCGTGCGAGCCGGGCGCGCCGAAGAGTCCGGCTTCCACCACCACGTAGTCCTCCGCGGAAAACGTATGTTCGGGCGTGGGTACCGAGTGGCCCATGAATTCAGCCCCGATCGTTACGGCACCGGCTTGCGCCTGGGTCTGATACTCGGTGGGAGCGGCTCTGGGCGGCATGCCCTTGCCGGGCAGTTCTTTGAGGCTTTCCTCCTGCGCGGAAACCGGGAAAACGGCGGAGGCCAAAATTCCGAAAATGACGAGACTGGCTCTCAGCGTAGAGGTGAAGTGCATTTCCTTTTACAACCTAGCATAGTGGCAAGCGGGGTCGGAATTGCCCGCTGGGTTCCGGGGGCCGTTTCGGAGATTCCCGCAGAGGTGTTGGCACGAGTGCCAACACGGCACGCACGAGTGCGTGCGCTACATTTGCCCGAGCGGGCTTAAACGGCGCGTGATAGCATGCCTAACGGATGGGACAATTTTCACAACCAGCGACGCTGAGCGCGCTGCTAGTTTCGCTCGCAGTGAGCGGGAACGCTCAGCAAGCCAAGACTGCGCCGGGTGACTGGCCTTCTTATAACCACGACGTGGCCAGCACACGATATTCGCTGCTGACGCAAATCAACGCCAAGAACGTGGGGACCCTGAAATCGGCATGGACGTATTCGCTGAAGGGGGAAGGCCCGCCGCCTCGATTTGGCGGTGGGGGATCGGAGGCCACTCCGATTGTTGTCAACGGCAGCATGTACCTGACGGCGTCGGCTCGTGTGGTGGCGCTGGAAGCGGCAACGGGCAAAGAAGAATGGAGCTACACGGTTACCAACGGCCGTCCGTCGACACGCGGCGTGGCATACTGGCCGGGCGATAAGCAGAATCCCCCGCGCGTCATCTTCACCGCGGGCCGCAATCTGGTCGCGCTGAACGCCTCGACGGGTAAGATCGATCCGGGCTTCGGCAAAGAAGGCGTGGTGGACATGGTGGTGGGATACTCGGGTGTTCCCACCGTCTTCAGGAATCTGGTGATGGTGGGCACGAGCGTCTTGGAAGTGCCGGTCGGGCCGCCTGGAGATACACGCGCGTACGATGCGCGAACGGGCGCGAAGCTGTGGGATTTTCATACCGTGCCGGGGCTTGGCGAGGTGGGTCACCAAACGTGGCTGAACGAAGGCTGGAAAGGCCGCTCGGGTACGAACGTCTGGGCGTGGCAGATGACCGTGGATACCGAGCGCGGCATGCTTTACATGCCGGTGGGCGGGCCGGCGTCGAATTACTACGGCGGCGACCGGCCGGGCGCTAATCTTTTCGGCAATTCCGTGGTGGCGGTGGACGCGGAAACCGGGAAGCTGAAGTGGTATTTCCAGACCGTCCATCACGACTTGTGGGATTACGATACGCCGCCGGCGCCGGTGCTGATCGACATCACCGTGAAAGGGAAAAAGATTCCGGCCATCGCGGAGATCGGCAAGACAGGGTGGATGTTCATTCTGGATAGAACCAACGGAAAGCCTGTGTTCGGCGTGGAAGAGCGCAAGGTGACGGCCGGCGATGTTCCGGGCGAGTGGTATTCCCCGACCCAGCCGTTCCCATTGAAGCCGCCGCCGCTGGCGCGCATGGACTACAAACCCGAAGATCTGGTGACGGCCGACGATACGACGCCGGAACATGCCGCGGCTTGCAGGGCGCTGGTGGAGAGGAGTGGCGGGTTCTACAACGTCGGTCCCTACACGCCGTTCCTGTTGCAAGAACCGAATAAGCCGCCGAGGTCGACCATCATTTTTCCCGGCGCGACGGGAGGTACGAATTGGGGAGGCATGGCGGTGGATCCCACGGATGGCTATGTGTTCGCTTATACGCAGGACCAGGGGCAGGTAGGCTGGACCGAAAAGAAAAAGCCCGGTGTCGAGTATTCGTTTGACGAGAATGGTTCACCGCTCGAATATACGCGCGCCGGCGTGGATGGTCCGGGGCCGTTTCACACCTTCACGGCGCCGGTAAAACAGGCCGACGGGCGGATGGTGAACTGGCCGTGCCAAAAGCCACCCTGGGGCCGGTTGACGGCGGTGAACGCGAATACGGGCGAGTTCGCCTGGCAGGTTCCGTTCGGGATCACCGAAGACTTGGGGCCGGGGAAGCAGAAGACCGGACGATCCGGAGGCTTTGCCGGTCCCACTGCTACCGCGGGCGGAGTGTTGTTCGCCGGCATTGTCAGTGATAATCGCTTCCGCGCCATCGACTCCAAGACCGGCAAGGAACTGTGGTCGGCGAAGCTGGACGCTACGGGAAATGCGAATCCGATGACTTATGAAGGCAAGGACGGGAAACAGTACGTGGCGATCGTCGCGGGTTTGACGCTGAACGTGTTTGCGCTGCCGTAATTACTGCCCGGGCCATTTCCACTGGGCGGGCGTGGTGGGCTTAAAGGGCGGACGATGCTTGCGACGCGTGCCCTTGGCTTCCACCAGCGCATCGCGGGCCGAGGCGAAGGCCAGGATTTCCGCGCGTGTGATGGTGTAACTGAGGAACGGAATGGTGTCGGCGCCGGGCGTGGCCAGAGCCGTTTGCAGGATACCCAGGCACAAGGTGGGAGCTTCCTGAATCCGGATGCGATGCTCGGCCAGAACGGTCATGTCAATCTTGAGCAGAAATTCGAGATTCTTGGCGAGTCTGGTGGGCCGCTCGCTGGGCACCACCCCATCGAAACGGTAACTGCGGATATTCGCTCTCTGGTTAAAACCCTTGTAGAGGAGCTGCATGGATGCCGCACCTCGAAGCGGCAGGACGGCCGCGCCAGGCTTACGTGCCGATAATCCTGGGAAACGTCCAAATAATGAAACTTAAGATGGCACCTGGCCGCCGGCTCCGGCTTTGAGGAGCATAAAACGGCCAGATCCGAAACTTTTTGTTGCTCGGTTTACGCCAGGGTGACTTGCTCGGCTTGCAGGCCCTTAGGACCGCGCTTCACGATGAAGGACACGCGAGCGCCTTCGTCGAGGGTGCGATACCCGCTGGCTTCGATGGCCGAAAAATGCACGAACACATCTTCGCCGTTGTCGCGCTGGATAAATCCAAAACCTTTTCCGGCGTTAAACCACTTTACAGTACCTGTCTCTTTCACATTCTCTCCTTGTTGCTATTTTGTTATTGGTAATCAAGCGCGAATGGCGCTCAAATGGACTGTGACGCTCCGCTCTCCTCTGATTGCGTCGCATCCTCCTCCGAGGATAGTTGCTCGGCTAATGTGCCCTCTTCACTATCGGGAGACTCTTTCGGAAGCTGCTTGCGCTCCAGGCGCCGGGCTAGCTTTTCCCTATGCTTCTCAGCACGGGCGACTTCCTTCTGACGTTTTTTAAATGTGTCGCCTGACCGGCCAGCCATGGGATCCTCCTAAAAACATTGCGGTCCTATAGGACCTTGATCATTGGACCATAATTGTCCTGGAAACTGAAAGGGGGGGGTGGCTACCAGCGTCGCTCGCGCCGTTCGCCCCCGCCACCGCCGCGCCGGGGACTATCCGTCTTGGGCCGGGCTTCGTTGACGTTGATCGCGCGTCCACCCAGGTTGGTGCCGTTCAGGCCCTCGATGGCTCGATCGGCTTCCGCCGAATCGCTCATTTCGACAAAGGCAAACCCGCGAGAGCGGCCGGTGTCGCGGTCCGTCATCAAGCTGACGCGTTCCACTGCGCCGTACGCCTCAAACGCGCTGCGAATACTTTCCTCGGTAGCGCCGAAATCCAAATTTCCTACGAACACTTTTTTCATGAACTCATCCTTCAACTAGCGGATACATTTGATTGCGGGCTTTGCGAGGAGCACAGTGTGTTGCGGCCAAGCGTGGGCGGGACGATCAAACTGAAAATTAGTATAGCATGCCATTTGGCGGGCGGAGGGTGTCTAGGCGGAACATTTCAGGGCCGCGATGTGGCCGTAATCCGTCGGTTACCGGGCCACCAAGCGTTCACACGAGTGTGAACGCGGCACGCAGGAGTGCGTGCGCCACATTTGCAACGGTACACTATTCCGGTAATGAGTCGTCGCCGCCTAGATCGTTGGTGCGGTTTTCGAATTTGGTGAATTCTTTGAGGAACACCAGGTTTACACGGCCGGTGGGGCCGTTGCGTTGTTTCGCCAGGAGCAGCTCGGCCATGCCGCGTAAATCTTCGCGGTCCGGCTTATAAACTTCTTCGCGGAAGATGAAGGACACCAGATCGGCGTCCTGCTCGATGGAGCCGGATTCGCGAAGGTCGCTCAATTGCGGGCGATGATCGCCGGGACGCGTTTCGGGGGCGCGGCTCAACTGGGAGAGCACCAGCATGGGGACCTTCAGTTCCTTGGCGAGCAGCTTCAGCCCGCGTGAAATGGTGCTGATTTCCTGGTTGCGATTTTCGAAGCGGCCGCGGCCGCTCATTAATTGCAGGTAATCCACTACGACGAGCGAAAGGCCGTGCTCGCTCTTCAGGCGGCGAAGTTTGGCGTGGATATCCATGAGGTGGGTGCCGGAGGTGTCGTCGATAAACAGCGGCGCCTGCACCAGATCGGACGCAGTGCGGGCCAGACGGCGGCGCTCGTCCTGATTCAGGTAGCCGGCGCGGAATTTTTGCTGATCGACGCGCGCGCCCGCGCAAATCATGCGGGTGAGGAGCGACTCGCGCGACATTTCGAGCGAGAAGACCGCAACCGTTTGTTTCTTTTCCGGGAACATCGCGACGTGCTGCGCGATGTTGAGGGCGAGCGCCGTTTTGCCCATGGAGGGGCGGGCGGCCAGGATGATCAATTCGCCTTCGTGCAGGCCGCCGGTCATTTCATCCAGCTTCAGGTAGCCGGTGCTGAGTCCTTTGATGCGTTTGCTGGGATCGAGAAAGGCATTGATGCCACCCTCGAAGGCGTCGAGGATTTGCTTGGGATTCACCAGCGCGTCGGCGTCGCGGGTGTCGCCCAGCTTGAGCAGGCTCTCTTCGGCGCTGGCCAGGATCTGGTCGGGCTCCTCTTCGCCGATGAGGCAGCGCTCGATCAGAGTGCGCGATGTAAATATGATGCGACGCAGGGTGGCTTTGTCTTTGACGATGCCGATGTAGCTTTCCAGATTGGCGAGCGTGGGCAGGCCTTCGTCGAGCGAGACCAGATAAGTGATGCCATCCACCGATTCGAGCTGGTTCTGCTTCATCAGCTCGTTGGCGACGGTGACGCGATCGATGCGGTCGCCGCGCTCATACAACTCGCCCATGCGGAGAAAGATGCGGCGATGCTTTTCCAGGCTGAAGTCTTCGGCTTGGAGGGCGCCGGCTACCTGGATATAGAGGGCGTCGTCCATGAGGATGGCGCCCAGGACGAAGCGTTCGGCGTCCAGATTTGCGGGGAGTCCACGTTCGAGTGCGATGTCAGGAGAAGATGCCGCCATGAGCCAACCGTTCTACAGTAGAGGCGCGCGCTGACAGAACCTAGTCATTTATTTAGGCCGCATTGTGAGACAGATAGACTGTGCACGCTTCGTTGGAAAAGCCCGGCCGGCCTTGTTGAATGCAAGTGGTGCGCTAAGAGTGGGATGGAGGGGATTTCCAAAGGGTCGCACAGGTTTTCCACAGCCACAACAGTTTTGATACTTATTGTTTTATAACATGGCGGGCGGTGAGCCGGCTAAGGCCGGGTTATGATCGCGGGTTATGATCGAAAGAAGAATGCCGGAAGCGCTCAGCCTCTGCATGCTGGTGAAGAACGAAGAGCGCAATCTTCCGCGTTGTCTCGACTCTGTTGGGGATCTGGCTGGGGAACTGATTGTCGTCGACACCGGGTCGACCGATCAAACGCCCGGCATCGCGGCCAGCTACGGGGCCGAGGTGCTTCCGTTCGATTTCACGGTGGTGGATTTTGCAGCCGCCCGCAATCAGGCTTTGGCGCGCGCCACTGGTCGGTGGATCCTGGTGCTGGATGCGGATGAAACCCTGGACGGGGCGAGCGCGCCGATGATCGAAAGTCTGATCGCTCGGGATGAAAACGCGGGATATTTCCTGGAGCGGCAGAATCAGTGGTCCGATTCCGCGCAAGCCACCAGGGATTACGTAGTGCGGCTTTTTCCGAACCGGCCGAACCATCGCTATCGCGGCCGGGTTCATGAGACCGTCGACGCGTCCATCATTGAAGGAGGCGGGCGGCTTATCAAGACGGGCATCCGCATCGCTCACAATTTCGCTTCCGATCGGGATGCGCGCCGCCGTAGGAATCACTGGTACATCGAGATCCTGAAAGAAGAGATCGCCGCTGACCCGAGCGACGACTCGCGGCTCGATTTTCTGGCCGCGGAATATCACCAGCTGGAAATGTTCGATGAGGCCGCCAAAATTGCCGAACGGATCGTGCAGTTGAGGCCGCTGGATTCGAGGGCCCATCTGTTTGCGGGCACCTATCATTTGTTGTATCAGCATGATCTGGTGAGGGCGCGAGCCGATTTTAGTCAAGCGCTGAAGATTCGGCCTGGGTATGCCGAAGCCGAGTCGTTCCTGCGACTTATCGATGAGCGGGAACAGGGCCAATCTCAAACTGCCGAGTGAATGAGCTGCCGGGTGCCGGCACGATTGCATGCAGGACGCCTCTCGCTGGGCTACAATAGCAGTAATGCTGCGGCTATTCATGGGCATTTCTGCTTTGGCTAGCGTCGCTTGCATGCAAGCCGCTACGGACCCGACTCCGAGAGCCCTTCTCGATCAATATTGCGTTACCTGCCATAACCAAAAGCTGAAAACCGCTGGGTTGATGCTGGACAAGGCCGATCTGCGATGCCGAAACCTGGGAAAAGGTGGTGCGCAAGCTGCGTGCGGGTGCGATGCCGCCGGCGGGCATGCCCCGGCCGGATCAGGCGACCATGGAGCGTTTTGTCGAGACGCTGGAAACATCGCTCGATCGCTCGGCCGCCGAGAAGCCGAATCCGGGGCGAACTCCGGTGCATCGCCTCAATCGGGCCGAATACGCGAACGCGATCCACGATCTACTGACGATCGATGTCGACGTTACGGGGCTGCTGCCGGCCGACGATGAGAGCTACGGTTTCGACAACATTGCCGAGACGCTGCGGATGTCGCCGGTGCTGCTGGAACGTTATTTGTCGGCGGCACGGAAGATCAGCCGACTGGCGGTGGGCGATACCAACATTATTCCGTCGTATGAGACCTATCGAGTTCGGCCGGATCTGGGACAAGACGAGCACATCGAAGGCTTGCCCTTGGGGACGCGCGGCGGCCTGCTGATCCACCATAATTTCGCGTTGGATGGCGAGTATGTGTTCAAGACAAAGCTGGCGCTGAACACGTCGGCGAAAGTGCGTGGCCTGGATTATCCCAACGATTTCGTGATCACGGTGGATGGCGCCATCGTGCATCGCGCCACGATCGGGGGCAAGGCGGATGAAGACGCATCGGACGACAATTCGTCGGACGGCGAGAACTCGATTCTCGCGCGATTGCTGGCCAAGGTGCCGATCAAGGCCGGGCCGCACACGGTGGGCGTCGCCTTCATCGAGAAGACATCGGCTCAACCCGATGGAGTGATGCAGCCGTATCTGCGCAGCACAGTGGATCCGCTGGAGCAGCGCGGCGTACCGTTGATCGACAACGTCAGCATCGGCGGGCCGTTTAATGCGACCGGGCCGGGCGATACACCCAGCCGGCGCGTGATTTTTGTTTGCCGTCCGAAGGCGAGCGCCGAGGAAGTTCCTTGCGCGAAGAAGATTATCGCGAATCTGGCGCGGCGGGCGTATCGCAAGCCGGTGAGCGATGGCGAGATGGAACGGTTGCTGGGTTTCTATCAGCAAGGCCGCAACGAGGGCAGTTTCGATCAAGGCATTGAGAGTGCTCTGCGGTTCATGCTGACCGATCCGAAATTTATATTTCGATTCGAGCGCGATCCGGCCAACGTGGCGGCAGGCGAGGCGTATCGTGTAAACGATCTGGAATTGGCGTCGCGGCTATCCTTCTTCTTATGGAGCAGCATCCCGGACGATTCATTGTTGGCCGTGGCGGCGCAAGGAAAGCTGCATGAACCGGCAGTGCTGGAAGGGCAAGTGCGGCGGATGCTGGCCGATCCGCGATCGGAAGCGCTAGTGAGCAACTTCGCGGGCCAGTGGCTGTACCTGCGGAACGTGCGTGGCGCGAACCCGAACATCGAGGAGTTTCCCGATTTCGACGATAACCTGCGGGAGGGGTTCCGCAAGGAGACCGATCTGTTTTTCGACAGCATTATTCATGAAGATCGCAGCGTGCTGGATCTGCTGAATGCGAACTATACGTTCGTCAATGAACGCCTGGCCCGGCACTATGGAATTCCCGATGTTTATGGCAGCCGCTTCCGGCGTGTGACCGTCACCGATGATGCGCGGCGCGGGTTGCTGGGGCAGGGAAGCTTTCTTTTGGTGACATCCTATGCCACGCGAACTTCGCCGGTGCTGCGGGGCAAGTGGATTCTCGAGAACGTGCTTGGAACGCCGGTGCCTCCGCCTCCGCCCAACGTGCCCGCGCTGAAAGAGAACGCGCCGGGGGAGAAGCCGCTCACGGTGCGTGCGCGGCTGGAGGAGCATCGCAAGAATCCGGCGTGCGCGGTGTGCCACAGGATTATGGATCCGGTGGGATTCGCGTTTGAGAATTTCGATGCGGTGGGGCAGTGGCGCGCCGTGGATGCCGGCAATCCGATCGATGCATCGGGCGTCCTGGTGGATGGCACCAAGGTAAATGGCCCGGTGGCGTTGCGGGAAGCGATCTTGAAGCGGCCGCAGACTTTCGCCGCAACCATGACCGAGAAAATGCTGACCTATGCGCTGGGCCGGGGCCTGGAGTATTACGATATGCCAACGGTGCGCGGGATCGTGCGGGAGATGGCGCGGAACGACTATCGTTTTTCGTCGCTGGTGCTGGGAATTGTGAAGAGCGCGCCGTTTCAGATGCGGATGAAGAAGGGCGATGCGCGGCCGGAATCGGTGGCGCGAGCTGGGAGTGTCGAATGAATTTGATCACGAAGAGACATTTATCGCGGCGGACTTTGCTGCGCGGGTTGGGCGTGGGCGTGGCTCTGCCGTTACTCGATGCGATGCTTCCGGCCCAGACAGTGGCGGCGAAATCGGGCGCGAAGCCGCTCTCTCGCATGAGCTTTGTTTACGTGCCGCACGGCGCGATCATGGCCCAGTGGACGCCCACGGCGGTGGGATCGGATTTCGAATTTTCACCGATCCTGAAACCGTTGGAGCCGTTCCGCGAGCGCCTGGTGATCGTCAGCGGACTGGCGCATAAAACTGCTGATAATGCCGGTCCGCACGCACTGAGCCCGACCACCTGGCTGAGCGGCGTTCGTCCCAAGGCCACCGAGGGTGAGGACGTCTACGCCAGCACGACCGTGGATCAGATGGCGGCGCAGAAGATCGGACAAGACACGCCGTTCCCGTCGCTCGAAGTGGCCACCGAGGATCACGCCGGCCTGATCGGCGCCTGCGATAGCGGCTACAGTTGCACCTACCTGAACACCTTGTGCTGGCGGACGCCGACCACGCCGCTGCCGATGGAGATCAATCCACGGGTGGTGTTCGAGCGGCTGTTCGGCGATGGCGGCACGGGCGCCGACCGGTTGCGCAGGATGCGGGAGGATCGCAGCATTCTGGATGCGATCACGCAAGAGGTGAGCCATCTGGACGACGAGCTGGGACCGGATGATCGCACGCGCGTGGCGGATTATCTGGATAACGTTCGCGAAATCGAGCGGCGCATTCAACGGTCGGAGAAACAGGCCGCGAACAATCCCAATGTGCCGGATGCGCCGGTGGGAATTCCAGAGTCGTATGAAGAGCATGTGAAGCTGATGTTCGATCTGCAGGCGCTGGCTTTTCAGGCCGATATCACGCGGGTGTCCACCTTCATGATGGCGCGCGAGCTGAGCCAGCGGACCTATCCGCAGGTGAATGCACCCGATCCCCACCACGCCACGTCACATCATCAGAACGACGGGAAGAAGATTGAAGCGCTGACGCGGATTCAGAATTATCACATCACGATGTTTGCTTATTATCTGAATAAGCTGCGCTCCATCCAGGACGGCGACGGCACGCTGCTGGACCACACATTGCTGCTGTATGGAAGCAACATGAGCAATAGCAATTTGCACAATCACTTCCCGCTGCCGGTGTTGGTGGCGGGCGGGGCTTCCGGGCAGTTGAAGGGCGGGCGGCATCTGAAGTACACCGATGAAACGCCGATGACCAATTTACTTGCGACCATGCTGGATAAGATCGGGGTGCCGGAGGATCACGTTGGGGATAGCACGGGCGAGTTGATGGATCTGTAGAATCGGGGAGCGTTGAATATGCGCACGAAGTCTATTTATCTGGCGCTGGCGTTGGCCACCGCAGCGTGGGCTGGAAACAGTCCGGACACGCGTTTGGCGGACGCCGCGGCGAAGCCGGATATTGAAGCGGTGCGTCAGCTGCTGGCCGAACACATCGATGTGAATAGGCCGCAAGCAGACGGCACCACTGCGTTGCACTGGGCGGCGCATTGGGACGACCGCGAGATGGCGGATCTATTGATTGACGCGGGTGCGACTCCCAAGACCACCAACGCCTACGGCGGCACGCCTCTTTCAGAAGCGTGTACAAACAGTGATGCGGCGATGATCGAGAAGCTGTTGAAAGCCGGCGCCGACCAGAACGCGAGGTCGGCGGAAGGCGAGACCGCGCTTATGACGGCGGCGCGCACCGGCAGCGTGGAATCGATTCAGGCGCTGTTGGAGCATGGCGCCGATGTCAACGCCAGGGAGCAGTGGCTGGGGCAAACCGCCTTGATGTGGGCCGTAGCGGAGAATCATCCGGCGGTGGTGGAACTGCTGATCGCGCGCGGCGCCGATGTCAACGCGCGGTCCACCGTTCGCGAGGAGAAGGTCAAGAACAAATGGTTCACGGCGAACGTGGTTTCAGCGCCGCCCAAAGGCGGATTAACCCCGTTGCTGTATGCCGCGCGGCAAAATTCGCTCGAAGCGGCCAAGATGCTGGTGAAGGCGGGCGCGGATCTGAACCTGGCCGATCCGGACGGAACCAGTGCGCTGGTGATGGCGATCGTCAACGCGCACTACGATCTGCCGATTTATCTGCTGGAGCATGGCGCGGACCCGAACATTGCCGACAAATTCGGGCGCACGGCGCTGTATGCGGGGGTGGACATGCATACGCTGGAGAAGTCGGCCACGCGGCCCGATCCGAAGGAGACCGATAAGGCCACCAGCCTGGATGTCGTAAAGGCTGCGCTGGCGCATGGCGCGAATCCGAACGCGGCGTTGAAGGAGCCGGCGCCGGGTCGCGGGTCGTTGGATGTGCCCGATCGGTATTTGGGTGCAGGCGCGACGCCTTTCCTGCGCGCGGCGAAGACCGGCGATGCAGTGGTGATGCGGCTGCTGCTGGAAGAGGGCGCGGACGCGAAAGCGGTGACTAAGGATCACACCACGGCCATGATTCTGGCGGCCGGGTTGAGCTGGGAGCTGGGGATCACCAATGTCGACGAGAAGGACGCGCTGGAAGCGATCAAAATTTGTATCGAAAATGGCGTGGATGTGAACGCGGCGAACGACAAGGGCGAGACGGCGCTGCACGGCGCGGCGACTTCGGGCCGCGATCAAGTGGTGGCGTTTCTGGTGGAAAAAGGCGCGAAGATCGACGTGAAGGACAAAGAGGGCCGCACGCCTTTGGATGTGGCGATGGGCGTGGGCGCACGGGCCGGACGGGCGCACGATAGCACCGCGGCATTGTTGCGAAAGTTGATGGCGGCATCGCCGGATAAAACCACCGCGCAGAATACAGCACCCGCGCAGTAAGTGACTCCTGCCAGGCGCCGGCACGATTGCCGACGCGGCACGCAAGAGTGCGTGCGCCATATATGAAAGCGCTGTTGTCGTCAAACCCCATTATTTGGTCCCGAATGATTATCAAAAGCTCGCTGCCGACCAACGGGAGGCACAACACCGCTCCGGACGATTCTCTCATCGTCACCACTGATGAATGTTGGCGGAATACCTCACTTTTTTTTGCAATGGCTCCCGAGCAGATGCGTCGCAAAGCCGTAACGAACACTCAGCGTATTCTCGAAAATCCTGGAGTGCGTGTGGTCCCACACAGCCGAGAATCATTTCTGTCCGGAATGTCGTTGTACGACTCAAGGCCAGACAAGGGTTACAGTCTGACGGATTGCATTTCGATGCAGACCATGCGGAAGGAACGGCTGACCGAGATTCTTACCAACGACCGGCACTTTGAGCAAGAAGGTTTCCGGGCGCTATTTCGCGACTCTTGAAGTGGCAACGGCGATAATGTAACAGTCGCCCCGTGAACGTCCTTCTCGTCTCCACCTACGACCTCGGCCGCCAGCCCTTCGGCCTGGCCTCTCCCGCGGCGTGGCTTTCAGAGCGCGGCCACCAAGTCCTCTGCGCCGACCTGTGCATCGATGCGCTAAACCCGGACCGCGTTCGTGAAGCCGATTTGGTCGCCCTCTACCTTCCGATGCACACCGCCACCCGGCTCGCGGCCAAAGTCATCGAGAAAGTTCGCGCTCTGAATCCCGCCGCGCACATCTGCTGCTACGGGATCTATGCGCCGTTGAACGAATCCTACCTGCGCGGCATCGGCGCCGGCACCATTCTGGGCGGCGAATTCGAAGCCGGGTTGGTTTCGCTGCTGGAGCGCCTGGCGACAAAATCCAGTCTGCACCAGACCGAGCGGCTCATCTCGCTCCAGCGGCTTCAATTCCGCGTCCCCCTGCGGTCGGGACTGCCGCCCCTCGAAAAGTATGCGCACCTCCAGATCGAGGGGATGTCCAAGCGCGCCGGTTATACCGAAGCCAGTCGAGGCTGCAAACATCTGTGCCGCCATTGCCCCGTGGTGCCGGTCTATCAAGGGAGTTTCCGGGTGGTGCAGCCGGAAGTGGTCCTCGCCGACATTCGCCAGCAGGTGGCCGCGGGCGCCGAGCACATCACCTTCGGCGATCCCGACTTTTTCAATGGACCCACGCATGCCATGCGCCTTCTCGACGCGCTGCATCGCGAGTGGCCCGCACTCACCTACGACGCCACCATCAAGATCGAACACCTGCTGAAGCATCGCGAACTGCTGCCGCGTCTCTGTGACACAGGCTGCCGTTTCGTCACCAGCGCCGTCGAATCGGTGGATGACGCGGTGCTCGCGAAGCTCGACAAGGGCCACACCCGCGCCGATTTCATCAAAGTAGTGCGCGAGTTTCGATGCATCGGTCTCGCCCTCGCCCCCACCTTCATTCCGTTCACGCCTTGGACCACGCCCCAATCCTATCGCGAGCTGTTGGAATTATTAGCGGAATTGGATCTGGTGGAGCACGTCGCGCCGGTCCAGTTGGCGCTGCGGCTGCTGATCACCCATGGATCGCGGCTGCTGGAGCTGGATGATGTGCAGGCCGTGGTCCGCGCTTTCGACCAGCCGGCGCTCTTGTATCGCTGGCAGCATCCCGATCCTCAGGTGGACTCCCTCGCCAGTCAGGCCCTGCGCATCGCGTCATCGCGTGGATCGCGGCGTGAGATTTTCGCCGCGCTTTGGAATCTGGTCAGCCCTCGGCCGCTCTACGAAGACCTGGACCTATTGCCGCGCACCGCAGTCCCTTACTTAGACGAGCCGTGGTTCTGTTGAGCGGAGCCAACCGAAGGGCAGTTAGCCCTTTTCTAGTATCGTATCCCTTCTACTATTTGATAATCGTTGCTGAAGCATCGGTGGCGCACGCACTCGTGCGTGCCGCGTCGACACTCGTGTCGACGCATGGCTGTGTAAATTAAACCGGGCTGGAACGAAGCCCGCCAAGCGTTTCCTGGTAAAAATAAACCGTGCACGAAATCCTGGAGAACCTCGCCCCTGGTACCCGCGTGCTCGACATCGGATCGGGTCCTGGCAGCTTTCCATCCAGCATGGGCCGGTTCATCGCAATCCGTACCGATCTGGATCGCCCTTCCAGCCCCGCCGCGAATTTCGTGCAAGCCGACGCCGCGCGCCTGCCCTTTGCGGATGGCGCTTTCGACGCCGTGATCTCCAACCACAGTCTGGAACATTTTCACGATCTCGCAGGATCCCTCGCCGAAATTGGCCGCGTCTTGAAGCCCACCGGCGCCCTCTGCGTCGCCGTGCCCGACGCCTCCACATTCTGCGATCGTCTTTATCGCTGGCTGGCCCGTGGCGGCGGCCACGTCAACCCGTTCACCTCCGCTCAGGAACTGGCCGACGTCATCGAACGCGCCACGCACCTGCGTCACATCAATACCCGCACGCTCTGCACTTCGCTTTCGTACCTGAATAGTAAGAATTTCCGAACGTGGAGTCCCAAGGCTCTTCTCATCGCCAGCGGAGGCGAAATTCCGCTCTTCCTGTTCACTTATTTCGCGCGCCTGTCGGACCGCCTGTTCGGCACCCGCCTCAGCGTCTACGGCTGGGCGCTTTATTTTGGAAACCTCGCCGTTCCGGTGGACATCGATGCCTGGAGCAACGTCTGCCTGCGCTGCGGATCAGGCGCCCAATCGGAGTGGTTGCGCCACTTGCACTTGGTGCGCAGGCGATTTTTCCTCCAGGTCTATCGCTGCCCCAGTTGCGGAGCCACCAATTTTTTCTCCGACGATCGCGACTATCGCCACTTCCTGGTGCAGTAACCCCCAAAACCGACTTTCTTTCGTCTTCCCGTCAAGCACTTACTGGCAACCCAGCCGCCGTCTAGAGCACGCCCGTTCTATTATTTTCTTGATCCCCGCCCGCAGCCTGCTTCTCAGCCAACCTCAAAAAATTGCGTCAGCAAACACAAAAATACCCCTGATGCGCCTCCCAACCGAGCCCTTCGCCCTTTTGCAAAAAAAAAGCGCCACCCGCGATGCAACACACCCCACCCCCCGCCAACAGCCAATAGCCAATGGCCAATAGCCAATCCCCAACCACCGCCCCCAACGCTATAATTAGTTAGTCATATGAAGCACAAGCTGGCTCCCGCGCTCATCGCCCTGCTTTGCGCCTCTTCCTCCTTCGCGCAACGCAAAGATTTTGAACTTCCCACCATGCACGCCGCTCGCGGCACCAAAGGAGCTCTGGCCTCCGGCAGCGAATACGCCGAGGAAGCCGGCATGCGCACCTTCTTTCATGGCGGAAACGCCGTGGACGCCGGTGTGGCCGCGATGTACGCCGCCTCGGTCTCGGAGTTCTCTCACTTCGGCATGGGCGGCGAAGCGCCCATTTTGATCCGCACCAAAGCCGGTAAGGTCTACGCCATAGCGGGCGTCGGTCCAATGCCGAAACTCGCCACGGCCAAATTCTTTATGGAGCACCGCCCCCGGCCCGGTGAAATTCTCACGCTCGATCCGGGCGGATTGAAGGGCATCATTCCAGTGGCGGGCATTCTTCCGGCGCTGGTGCCCAGCATGGTTGAGTCCGGCTTAGTCGCGCTGCGCGATTTCGGGACCAAATCGTTCTCCGAAATCATCGAACCCGCCATCGAACTGGCCGACGGCATGGCCATTGACGAAATGCGCTCCGGCTCCATCGCCCGTTCGCGCCGCTTCTTCGACCTGTGGCCGGATTCCAAGAAAACGTTCCTCCCCGATGGACGGGTCCCCATGCCGGGCGAGATCTTCCACCAGCCCAATCTCGCGCGCACCTTGCGAGGGATGGCCGCCGCTGAAAAGAAGGCGCTCGCTGCCGGAGCTTCCCGCACCGCCGCCATCGATGCCGTCGCCGATTACTTTTACCGCGGCGAAATCGCGCACAAAATAGATGCCTTCATGCAAGCCAACGGCGGCCTGCTGCGTTATGAGGATATGGCTGCCTTCAAGCTGCAGCCTGAAGAGCCGGTTTCAAGCGACTATCACGGCTACAAGGTGTATAAGCCCGGTTTCTGGAGCCAGGGGCCGGCCATGCTCGAAACGCTCAATATTTTGGAAGGCTACGACCTCCGGTCCATGGGCTTCAACTCGTCAGAGTACATTCACACCCTTACCGAAGCGTTGAAGCTGGCTTACGCCGATCGAGACACCTACTACGGCGATCCGAGGTTCAACAAGATTCCCGCCGACACGCTGCTTTCCAAGGCCTACGCAGCCGAACGCCGCAAGCTGATCGGGCGCACTGCGTCCATGGACTTCGTGCCCGGCACCATCAACGGAAAGCAAGGCAAGCATCCCACCGAAATGGACATCGCGCGCACCAAGATCGACGACGCCCTCATGGCTAGCGACACTACCTGCGTCGACGCCATCGATAAGGACGGCATCGTGTTCAGCGCCACACCGTCCGGCGCCTGGCTGCCATCGGTGATCGCCGGCGACACCGGCATTCCGCTCACGGAGCGCGCCCAGCAGTTCATCCTGGTTCCCGGATCGCCGAATGAGCTGGAAGGCGGCAAGCGTCCCCGCGTCACTTTGAGCCCCACCATCGTCACCGAAGCCGGCAAGCCGTTCCTCGCGCTGTCCACCCCCGGCGGCGACAACCAGGAACAGAGCTTGATCCAATTGTTCTTTAACGTCGTCGAGTTCGGCGATAACGCGCAGGCCGCCGTCGAAGCGCCCCGCTTCCAAACCCGCCATCTGGTTTCCAGCTTCGATAATCACGCCTGGAATCGCGGCGACCTGCTGCTCGACGAACGCATCCCACCCAACGTCGGCGCCGAATTAGCCGCGCGTGGGCATAAGGTAGGCACCCGGTCCCGATGGGCCAGCGGCGCAGCGCCCGTCATGATTCGCGTCACCCCCGACGGCGTCATCGAAGCCGGCGCTGATCCATACGGCTACCGAGTGGCCAACGCCTACTAGTGGCGCAACGCACTCTTGCGTGCCGCGTTCACACTCGTGTGAACGCCCGGCAACCTCATTAAGTGGAAACAGCTTCTCTCTTTGAAGAACCCCCGGCCTTCGACCGCCAGCGCCTACACGCCCGCCTGTCCGCGCTCGCCGCTGACAATGTATTCATCGGTACCAGTTCCTGGAAATATGAAGGCTGGCTCGATCAAATTTATTCGCGCCGGCGCTACATGACGCGCGGCCGTTTTTCACAAAAGCGTTTCAACGACGAATGCCTGAACGAATACGCCGAAACATTTCCCATCGTCTGCGGCGATTTCTCCTTCTATCAATTTCCATCCGAAACTTACTGGAGCAAGCTGTTCGGCTCCGCGCCTCCCACGCTGCAATTCGCCTTCAAAGCGCCCGAAGAGGTTACGGTGAAGCAGTTCCCACGCCATCCGCGCTATGGCCCCCGCGCGGGCGACGACAATTCCTCGTTCCTGGACGCGGCGCTCTTTCAAAGCGCGTTTCTGGATCTTCTTGCTCCCTATCGGCCCCGCGTCGCGAGCCTGATTTTCGAGTTCGGCAGCTTCGCCAAACAGTGCTACTCCGATGTGGGCGCGTTCCTTGAGGAACTGGACCCTTTTCTGGCCGCGCTGCCCCCCGGCTTTCGATACGCCGTTGAAATCCGCAATCCGGATTTTCTTGCACCCGAATACTTCGCCTGCCTGCGCAGCCGCCAGGTGGCTCACGTGTTCAGCGCCTGGACGCGCATGCCCGAAATCGGCGTGCAGACCAATCTCCGGGATGCCTATACTGCCGATTTCACCGTGGCTCGCGCCCTGCTCCGTCGAGGCCGGGCCTACGAGGAAGCCGTCGCCAGATTTACCCCTTATGCCCGCGTCCAGGACCCCAACCCCGAAACCCGCGACGCTCTCCGTCTCTTAATCGCCCGCGCCCGCCAGCGGCACGAACCGTCCTACATTTTTGTGAATAACCGCCTGGAGGGCAATGCACCCGAAACCATTGAAGCGATTACGGACTAACAGGTTCTGGCCGTCTTTGGTGCGCGATAATGAAATCGGCTCCAGACGCCGATATCGGTAGCAGAGCGAGCAAACCTGAATGGTGGAAACCCCTTATCAAATCTGGATTGCCGAGGACAACCCCGCGGACGTATATTTGATCGAAGAAGCACTCAGGCGGCACGACTTCGCCTATCGTCTGACCACTGCCAACAATGGCGAAGACATGCTGAACATGATCGCGAGCGTCGACCGGGACCCGTCCCAAAGCTGCCCCAACCTTTTTCTGATCGATTTGAACCTGCCCCGCCGGTCGGGCGACGAGATCCTCGCCGAACTTCGACAGACCAGCCGTTGCTCCAAAGTTCCGGCCATTGTGATTACTTCTTCCGATTCGCCCCAGGATCGGGCCCGAGTGCGTGAACTGGGCGCGTCGTTTTACTTCCGCAAGCCGGCGGACCTGGAAAAGTTCATGGCCATCGGCGGCATTGTTCGCGAGTTCCTGGAAACGCAAACCGACGGTGTACCATCTTTATAAGATCGGACAATGCCAGAATGCTAGCGCGCTTTTGGGGTACTCGAGGATCTATCGCGTCTCCGGGGCCTGGCACCACCCATTTCGGCGGCAATACATCCTGCGTGGAGCTGACCACGCCCTCCGGCGGAGTTCTGGTGCTGGACTGCGGCACCGGCGCGCGAGCGCTGGGCAACAGTCTGCTCGCCCGGGCCCCGGGAGCGGTATCGGCCACCATTCTTCTCTCCCACACCCATTGGGACCATATTCAGGGCTTCCCGTTCTTCGCGCCGCTTTTTCAGCCCGATAATCACTTTCAGGTCTACGGCCCCGAAGGCGCGCACTTGTCCCTGCGGGATGTGCTGGCCGGTCAAATGGAGCACCACTATTTTCCGGTGGAATTGGACCAGTTGGCCGCGCGGATCAGCTATCAAGACTTGTGCGAAGGGATCTACGAAATCGCTGGCGTACGGGTCCGCGCGCAGCAAATGAATCATCCTTCGCCGACGCTCGGGTATCGTATCGAAGCGGAAGGCCGATGTATCTGTTACCTGTGCGATCACGAACCGTTCTTCGAAGACATCTGGCGCGAAGGTGCGCAGCCCGGAAGGTTCGAGTCGATTCTCGAGCCGGCCGACCGCCGTCACGCCGAGTACATGCAAGACGCCGACGTAGTAATCCACGAAGCGCAGTATACCCCGCAGGAATATCCTTCCAAGCGCCATTGGGGCCACAGCACATATGTGTATGTGGTCGGGTTGGCCGCGCTCGCGGGCGTGCGCCGGCTGTTCCTCACGCACCACGATCCATCGCACGATGACGAGTTCATCGCAGACGTGGAGAGAAAGGCTCAGCAACTGGCGCTAAGCCTGGGTTCCAAGCTCGAAGTATGCTGTGCCTACGAAGGCTGCGAGATCGCGGTTTAAGCCAAATTCGACGTGCAATTCGGACACCGGGTGGCCGCCAGCGGGATGGATGTATGGCAAAATGGGCATTCCTTCGTGGTTGGAGTGGGTGGCGCCGGTGTGCGCTTCAGCTTGTTGGCCGCCCGAATCAAGAAAAAGATTACGAAGGCGACAATCAGAAAGTCGATTACGTTGTTGATAAATAAGCCATAATTGATGGTTGCGTCGCCGGCCGCTTTGGCCTGAGCCAAGGTGGCGTAATGGCCGCCGGAAACATCCACGTATAGGTTGCTGAAATCGACATTCTTGAGGACCAGTCCGAGCGGCGGCATCAAAATATCGTTGACCAGCGACGTCACAATCTTGCCGAATGCAGCGCCAATGATCACGGCCACGGCCAAGTCCAGTACATTGCCGCGCATGATGAAGTCGCGAAATTCTTTGAACATGATCCCTCCTCGAAGCGCACCATCATACCATTGCAGCGTGTGTCGAAAGTGACCGCCTGCCAACAGCAGCGACCGGCAGAATTACCGGGCGACGCGCCACTCCTCGCCGCAAACCCATGAAGAGATTGACTTATGGTTGCCGTGGCAGGGTGGGTGCAGAATTGCTCCACTTTCGCAGAGGGCAACATGCGCTTTTCGATCGCACTTATCCTTTTCACGGCGAGTCTCCTGAGGGCGGATCCTCCAGTTAGCGCGGAGGTGGTGGGATGCGACATCTTCGCCCAAACGTTCGACGTAAAGATGCATAACGGACAGATCCAGACCGTGCCGTTTTCAAAATGGACAGATTTCTTGAGTTCAGCCAAGCAGGCGATCGACCCTACCGACATACAGATAGGCGATCGGGTGGTGGTTCGTTTTGATTCCAACGAAGCTACCGCTCTATCGATCGTTGTCGTGGCTCGACCGAAAGTGCCGGAACTGGCGAGTCGCTAAGTTGAAACTCCCGGATGTTACGATAGGTCGAGAAATTGGCTCTCATGACATCCACCCAGAGTATTGGACGGCTAGCGGCCTTTTCCGAGCCCGCCCTGACATCGGAGGAGCTTCGCAGGATCGACGCGTATTGGCGCGCCTGTAACTACCTTTGCGCGGGCATGATCTACCTGCGCGACAACCCGCTGCTCAGGGAGCCGCTTCGCCCCGAGCATTTCAAGAATCGACTGCTTGGACACTGGGGTTCCGACCCCGGCCAGACGTTCACCTGGGTTCACCTGAATCGTGTCATCAAGAAGTACGATCTGGACATGATCTATATCTCCGGCCCGGGTCATGGCGCGCCGGCAGTGATCTCCAACGCCTACCTGGAAGGGACCTATTCGGAGGTTTATTCCGACAAGAGCCAGGACGAGGCCGGCATGCTCAAGCTCTTCCGCGCTTTTTCCTTCCCTGGCCAGCTCGGAAGCCACTGCACCCCGGAGGTTCCCGGATCGATCCATGAGGGCGGGGAACTGGGCTACAGCATTTCGCATGCGTTTGGAGCGGCGTTTGACAATCCCGATCTGATCGTAAGTGTGATGGTGGGAGACGGCGAAGCGGAGACCGGACCGCTGGCCACTTCGTGGCATTCCAATAAGTTTCTCAACCCCATCCGCGACGGAGCAGTGCTGCCGATCCTGCATTTGAACGGGTACAAGATCGCCAATCCCACGCTGCTGGCTCGCATCGAACCGGAAGAGCTGGAGGCTCTCTTCAAGGGATATGGATGGACGCCGCACGTTGTCGAGGGTGACGACCCTCAGCTGATGCATCCCCAGATGGCCGCGACCGTGGAGGCTTGCGTCCGCGAGATCCGTGAGATCCAGGAAAAGGCACGCCGTACAGGCCAACCGGACCGGCCGCGCTGGCCGATGATCATTCTCCGATCGCCCAAGGGATGGACCGGACCCAAAGAAGTGGATGGGCATAAGGTGGAGAATTTCTGGCGTGCGCATCAGGTGCCGGTGCTGGACGTGAAATCCAACCCGGAGCACCTGAGGATCGTCGAGCAGTGGATGCGCAGCTATCGTCCGGAAGAACTCTTCGATCAGCAAGGTCGTTTAGCGGCCGACCTTCGGGACCTGCCGCCCATCGGAGATCGCCGCATGAGCGCTAACCTGCACTCGAACGGCGGGAGGCTGCGCAAGTCCCTCGATCTTCCCAACTTTCGCGACTACGCGATTCCAATCGATAGCCCCGGAACCAAGCAGGTCTCACCGACCGAAACGCTCGGTAAGTATCTGCGCGACGTCATGCGGCGCAACATGACCAGCTTTCGCGTCTTCAGTCCGGACGAGAATGCGTCCAACCGGCTCCAGGATATCTATGCAGCGAGTCTGAAGACCTGGCTCGCCCGGTTCAAACCGGAAGATGCCGATGGCACCGACATCGCGCCCGACGGCCGTGTGATGGAGATGCTGAGCGAACATACGCTCGAAGGGTGGTTGGAAGGCTATATCCTTACGGGGCGGCACGGGCTGTTCAATACCTATGAAGCATTCGCCCACGTCATCGACTCCATGTATAACCAGCACGCGAAATGGCTGGAAAAGTCGAAGGACGAAATCGACTGGCGGGCTCCCATATCCTCGCTCAACATCCTGATCACATCACTCGTCTGGCGCCAGGATCACAATGGTTTTACCCATGAAGATCCCGGCTTTCTGGATGTGGTCAGCAACAAGAGCGCTGCCATCACTCGCATCTATCTTCCTCCTGATGCGAACTGCCTGCTCAGTGTGGCGGACCATTGCCTGCGAGAGCAAGGAGTATGTGAACGTGATCGTCTCCGACAAGCAGCCGCACCTGGTCTACCTCAACATGGACGCCGCCATCATCCACTGCACCAAAGGCATCGGAATCTGGGAGTGGGCCAGCACCGACGCGGGCGCGGAGCCGGATGTCGTGATGGCGAGCGCGGGAGACATCCTGACCGAGGAGGCTCTCGCGGCGGTTGCGATTCTGCGGCAAAATTTCCCGGATCTAAAGATCCGCTTCGTCAATGTGGTCGATTTGTATCGCCTGCAGCCGGACACCGAACATCCACACGGGTTATCCGATCGCGATTTCGATTCCCTTTTTACGAAAGACAAGCCCGTAATCTTCAACTTCCATGGATATCCCTGGCTGATCCACAAGTTCACCTATCGCCGCACCAACCATGTGAACATTCACGTGCGCGGGTATAAGGAGAAGGGCAATATCAATACCCCCTTGGAGCTGGCGATCCGCAACCAGGTGGATCGGTTCAACCTGGCGATCGACGTGATCGATCGTGTGCCGAGACTGCAGGCGAAAGGCGCGCAAGTCAAGGATTGGCTCAAGGGGCAGATCATCGAAAGCATCAACTACGCCTACTCCGAGGGACAGGACAAACCCGAGATTCGGAACTGGAAGTGGCCGTCGGACCAATTGCCATGAACATAGGACACTTTAAACAACGTCTCCAGGCCAAAGAACGCGAGCTCCAAGCGGACATCGCGCGGCTCGAAGAGGAAGCCCGCGGCTTGGGGGAAGTGGAGGTCAGAGATTCTACCGATGACGCCACCTCTTCGCAAATTACTTCCGAATCCCTGGAAGAGGGAAGCCTGGCGTCCCAAACACTGCTTCAAGTCCGGGACGCTTTGAAGCGTATCGAAGACGGAACCTATGGGAAGTGCAGCGCGTGCGGACGCCCCATTGAAGCGGCCCGTCTGGGAGCCGTTCCCTGGGCCGCCTATTGCCTCGAAGACCAGGAAAAGCAGGACAAATTAGCACACGTACCACAGGGCGGTTCGACGCTTTGATCTATACCCCCCTGGTACCCGCGGCTTCAGCCGCGTTCCGCCGTTGACAATACCAACGCGACTAAAGCCGCGTGTACCGTGCCAATGTAGCGGCCATGGTTATCTTTTGCGGCCGAGTTAGCTGGCGCGCCACGACGCCTCATTTTGCGAGAAACTAGAGGTCAACATGTCAAACACAAGCGGTCGTCACTTCCTTCAGGTTCCCGGACCCAGCAACGTCCCGGACCGTATTCTGCGAGCCATCGCGCGGCCGACCATCGATCACCGCGGGCCGGAATTCAGCCGGCTTGCGCTCAACCTCCTGGAAGATCTCAAGCCGATCTTCCAGACCAAGGGCAAGGTGATGATTTTCCCCTCGTCGGGAACCGGAGCGTGGGAGGCGGCCATCGTCAACACGCTTTCGCCCGGCGACAAGGTTCTGATGTTCGAGACCGGCCAATTCGCGACGTTGTGGAAAGAGATGGCGGTCAATCTCGGTCTGGAGGTCCAGTTTGTCGCGAGCGACTGGCGTCATGGCGCCGATCAGAACGAGGTGGAATCGATTCTTCGCGAAGATCGCAGCCATCAGATCAAGGCCGTAATGGTGGTGCATAACGAAACCTCCAGCGCGGTCACCAACTCGGTGCCGTCGATACGCAAAGCGATGGATCGCGCCAAGCATCCTGCGCTTCTGATGGTGGACACCATTTCCTCGCTCGCTTCGATGGATTACCGGCACGACGAATGGGGCGTGGACGTGGCTATCGCAGGTTCGCAAAAAGGTCTCATGTTACCACCGGGGCTGGGTTTCAACGCGGTGAGTGAGAAAGCGCTGGCCGCAGCCAAGTCCGCGCGGATGCCGAGATCGTATTGGGATTGGCAGGCCATGCTCGGCCAAAACAAGAGCGGCTTCTTCCCCTATACGCCCGCCACGAATCTGCTCTATGGTCTGCGGGAGTCGCTCGCCATGCTGCACGAACAAGGGCTGGAGAATGTGTTCGAGCGGCATACGCGGCACGGAGAAGCCACGCGTAGAGCGGTGCGCGCCTGGGGATTAGAGATTGTGTGCGCGGACCCCGAACGATACAGCAGTTCCGTAACGGCTGTTTTTGTGCCTCCCACATCCAACGCCGACGAGTTTCGCAAAGTGGTGCTCGAAAACTTCAACATGTCGCTGGGCAGCGGATTGGGAAAATTGGCCGGCAAGGCCTTCCGCATCGGGCATCTCGGGGACTTCAATGATCTGATGCTGTCCGGAACGCTCTCCGGAGTCGAAATGGGGCTGGCGCTGGCGGGTGTTCCGCATTCCCGTGGAGGCGTGGCCGCGGCGCTCGACTATCTGACTCACGCCGCACAGGATATTCGCGAGCAGGCGGTGCAGGCGGTGCTCGAAACCGCCTCGCCGGTAAGTTGAGTCTGGCTGCTCTTCACTATTTATTAATCCATTTCTAAGGACTTCTTCAGCCTCCAGGACCTACCCTCGAATATAGGAAGGCGGAAATCCATGGCGCTTGCAATGGAAAGAGTGATCGCGCCGGTGACTGGAGTCCCGGCACGGCCGTTTAGCGAAGAAACCGACTCCAAGCTCCATATTTCGGTGGTGTTTACGTCGATAGACGCCACGCTGGCCGCGCTCAAAGAAGCCGGCCATCTGGCGAGCAGTCTGGGGGCGTGCATTACGCTGGTGATGCCGCAGATTGTTCCTTATCCGCTCCCGCTCACCGGTCCGCCAGTCCCGGTGGACTTCAACGAACGGCGGCTGCATGTGATTGCGAACCATTGCCGCGTAGAAACGCGCGTTTCCATTTATTTGTGTCGTGACGCACTAGAGACTTTGCAGTCCGTTTTGAAACCACACTCTTTGGTGGTGGTCGGAAGCCGCAAGCGTTGGTGGCCGACGGCGGAAAAACGGCTGGCCGCGAAACTTCGCCGCTTGGGCCACCAGGTTCTCGTCACAGAAAGGGAGTAACTCATATGCTCGACCTGTTTTACGTCGCAATCGGTTGTGGGTTCTTGTTTATCTGCTGGGCTTTCACCAAGGCCTGCGACAAACTCTAGGAGGAATCATGGATTACATCATCGCGGGCGTCACAGCGCTCGGTCTCTTCATTTACCTGCTTTATGCGCTGCTTCGTCCCGAGAAGTTCTAGTGAGCGGTTGTGGCGCACGCACTCGTGCGTGCCGCGTTCACAATCGTGTGAACGCGACGTTGGAGAACGGAAATTATGACTAGTAACGGAATTTTGCAAATCGCCCTCTTCTTCGGTTTGATCCTGGTGTGCGTCAAGCCCCTGGGCGCCTTCATGGCCAATGTTTTCGAGGGCCGCCGCACGTTTCTGCATCCGGTGCTGCGCTGGCTGGAAGTTTTAACCTATAAGGCGGCTGGCGTCCGGGAGGATGTGGAACAGCGCTGGACTCAATACACAGCTTCCGTGCTGGCTTTCAGCATTTTTGGCTTTCTCCTGGTGTACCTGCTGCAGCGCGCGCAGGCTTACTTGCCATTCAATCCGCAGAATTTTGGCACGCCCAACGTCACTCCCGACCTGGCGTTCAACACCGCAGTCAGCTTTCTGACGAACACCAACTGGCAATCCTACAGCGGCGAATCCACGCTCAGCTATCTCGTGCAGATGGCCGCGCTGACGGTTCAGAACTTCATATCGGCCGCGGCCGGAATGGCGATCGCGGTTGCGGTGATCCGCGGATTCGCGCGCCACGAAGTGCGGACGCTAGGCAATTTCTGGGTGGACATGACCCGCGCCACGCTGTACGTGTTGCTGCCGATATCATTTGTCGGGGCTCTGTTTCTGTGTTCGCAAGGCGTGATTCAGAATCTGAAGCCCTACACTTCCGTGACAACGGTGGAAGGCGCTAAGCAGGTCATCACCCAAGGCCCCATTGCCTCGCAGGAAGCTATCAAGGAACTGGGCACCAACGGCGGAGGATTTACCAACGCTAATTCCGCTCACCCATTCGAAAATCCGACGCCACTTACTAACTTGTTTGAAATGTGGATGCTGCTGGTGATCCCGGCGGCCTTGACCTACACATTCGGAAAAATGGTGAGTGACACACGCCAAGGCTGGGCCATATTCGCTGCCTTCACCGTGATGTTTCTAGCGGGTGTCTTCGTCTGTTACGGATTCGAGCAGGCCGGAAATCCCAATCTCGCGAAGATGGGCATTCAGAGCGCCGCTACCTCCACCCAGGCCGGCGGCAACATGGAGGGTAAAGAAGTTCGCTTTGGCGTGGTCAACTCCGCTCTGTGGGCCACCATCACCACCGACACTAGTTGCGGCGCTGTCAATAACACGCACGACAGCCTGCTGCCGATCGCGGGCCTGGTCCCGATGCTCAACATGATGACGGATATCGTCATCTTTGGCGGCGTGGGCGCCGGCATGTACGGCATTTTGATTTACTGCATCATCGCGGTTTTCATCGCAGGTTTAATGGTCGGCCGCACGCCCGAGTATCTCGGAAAGAAATTGGAACAGAAAGAGGTGAAGATGGCGATGCTGGCCATCATCGTCACCTCGGCCTGCATCCTGGTGTTCAGCAGTATCTCCACTCAAGCCGTATTCGCGGCCAAGGGTTACTGGAATCCGCCAGGCGCGGCCATCGCCAACATGAACAATAGCGGTCCGCACGGGTTTGGCGAAATCCTATACGCCTACACCAGCGGCACCGGCAATAACGGAAGCGCGTTTGCCGGCCTCAACGCCAACACGCCCTGGTACAACCTGACACTCGGACTGGCGATGTTGATCGGACGCTTTCTTTTCCTTATTCCGATTCTCGCGGCAGCCGGCAGTTTGGCCGCGAAAAAGAAAGTGCCGGTCACCAGCGGAACCTTCCCCACGCATGGTCCTCTCTTTGTAGGCCTGCTGGTGGGCACGGTGGTGATCATCGCCGTCTTAACGTATTTCCCCGCGGTTTCGCTGGGACCGATCGTTGAACATTATTTGATGCACGGCGGCAGGCTCTTTTCCCTGATTACATTGCCGCTGGGGAGCTAACATGTCAACAGTGACCACACCTCCGCAAGCCAAGCCCGACACGCCGCCGCTGGAAGATTCCACGTCGCTCATTCCTAAGAAGCTGGCGCGGTCGCGCCCCTTGTTCGATCCCGAAATCGTCCATCGCGCGGTCCGGGCATCCTTCGTAAAGTTGAACCCGGTAACCCTGGCGAAGAATCCGGTCATGTTCGTGGTGGAAGTGGGCGCTTTGCTGACCACCGTATTTGTGATCCGCGACGCGTTCTCCGGGGCCGCCGGCCTGAAGTTCGGAGTGCAGATTGCGCTCTGGCTCTGGTTCACGGTGTTATTCGCCAACTTTGCCGAAGGGATGGCCGAAGCGCGCGGTAAGGCGCAAGCCGACAGCCTGCGTAAGACCAAGACTGATGCGCTGGCCAAGCGGCTCACTTCGTCCGGCAAGGTGGAGGAGGTCACGGCCTCGGCTTTGCGCGCGGGCGACGTGGTGTCCTGCGACGCGGGCGAATTAATCCCTGGCGACGGTGAAGTGATCGAGGGCATCGCCACCGTTGACGAGTCGGTGATCACGGGTGAAAGCGCCCCGGTGATTCGCGAATCGGGCGGTGACCGCAGCGCCGTCACCGGGGGCACGCGAGTGCTGTCGGATCACATCAAGATACGGATCACATCCAATCCCGGCGAAACATTTCTGGACCGCATGATCGCGCTGGTGGAGGGCGCCGAGCGCCAGAAAACGCCCAACGAGATCGCGCTCAACATCCTGATCGCGGGCTTGACCCTGATTTTCCTGCTGGCGGTTGTCACCCTGCAGCCCTACGCCGTCTTCAGCGTCGCGCAGGCCGGTTCCGGGTCCGTGCCGAGTGTAGCCGTGTTGGTTTCCTTGCTGGTTTGCTTGATCCCGACCACCATCGGCGGATTGCTGTCCGCTATCGGAATCGCGGGGATGGACCGTGTCATGCAGCACAACGTTCTGGCCATGAGCGGCAAAGCGGTGGAAGCAGCCGGCGACGTGAATTCATTGCTTCTTGACAAGACCGGCACCATCACCTTGGGCAACCGTCAAGCGGTGGAGTTCCTGGCTATCACCGGTGTTACCGACGAGGAACTGGCCGACGCGGCGCAATTATCCAGTCTCGCTGACGAGACGCCCGAAGGCCGGTCCGTGGTGGTGCTGGCCAAGGAAAAATATGGGCTTCGCGGCCGCCACATTCCCGAGCATGCGGCGAATTTCATTCCGTTCTCGGCTTACACCCGCATGAGCGGCGTCGATTTTGAGGGGCGCGGGCTGCGCAAGGGCGCCACCGAAGCCATTGCCACTTTCGTGAAGGAGCACGGCGGCGAGGTACCCGGCTACTTCCAGGAGATGAGCGACCGGATCGCGCGCAACGGCGGTACCCCGCTCGCGGTGTGCGACGGAAGCCGATTGCTTGGCATCATTCATCTGAAGGACATCGTGAAGGGCGGAATGAAGGAGCGCATCGGCCAGCTGCGGACCATGGGGATTCGCAGCATCATGATCACCGGCGACAACCCGCTCACCGCCGCCGCTATCGCTGCCGAAGCCGGCGTGGACGATTTTCTGGCGCAGGCCACGCCGAAAGACAAGCTCGAGTACATCAAGAAAGAGCAGATGGCAGGGCGTCTGGTGGCTATGACGGGCGACGGGACCAACGACGCGCCCGCTCTGGCGCAAGCCGATGTCGGGCTCGCTATGAACACCGGCACCATGGCCGCTAAGGAAGCGGGCAATATGGTGGATCTGGACAGCAACCCGACCAAGCTGATTGAAGTGGTGGCCATCGGCAAGCAATTGCTGATTACGCGCGGCGCTCTCACCACGTTTTCGATTGCCAATGACGTCGCGAAATATTTCGCCATCATTCCCGCCATGTTCATGGCCACCTATCCCTCGCTCGCCAAGCTCAACATCATGGGGCTGCACACGCCCCAGAGCGCAGTATTGGCGGCTGTTATTTTTAACGCGCTGATCATTATTGCGCTGGTTCCGCTGGCCTTGCGCGGCGTGAAATACCGCCCGTTGGATGCTGCCAGCCTGTTGCGGCGCAATCTGCTGATTTACGGGGTGGGCGGAATCCTGGTTCCATTTCCAGGCATCTGGGCCATCGATCAGTTGCTAGCCCTGTTCCATTTAGCCTAGGAGAATTTATGTTGTCACAACTTTGGCCGGCACTGCGAATTAATATTTTCCTGACCATCCTGCTGGGCGTCGCTTATCCGCTCGCGGTCACCGGGATTTCACAATTGGTCTTCCCGCATCAGGCCAACGGCAGCCTGATCACCAGGGGCAATCAGGTCATCGGTTCCGAGCTGATCGGGCAGAACTTCACCAAGCCCGAATATTTCCAGCCGCGTCCATCCGCCGCCGGCAATGACGGCTACGATCCCACCGCGTCCGGTGGATTTAACTTGGGGCCCACCAATCAAAAGCTGATCGATCGCGTAAAGGCTTCGGTGGACAAATTCCATAAGGAAAATCCGGACTATCATGGACCGATTCCGGCTGATTTGTTGACCGGCTCAGGGAGCGGCCTGGATCCCGACATCAGTCCGGCGTCGGCGCAGGCGCAGGCTGCCCGCGTGGCGAAAGCCCGCGGCATTTCGATGGATCAGATCAACCGATTGGTTGCGCAATACACCCAGCCGCCCGATCTCAGTTTGCTCGGCGAGCCGCGCGTCAACGTACTGAAGCTAAACCTGGCGCTGGACCAGCAGGTTCCGAAGAATTAATCGGGGGTACCATCTAGCTGAGAGGAGACACGCAATGACTCTTTGCGATCTCTGCGGTGAAGGTAAGCAGTGCCGGCCTCGAGAAATAGAAGGCCAGGAATACGACATCTGCTCAGAATGTTGGAATCCGTTAGCTCAAAAGCTGAAAGGCAAAGGCCGGGTTAAGAAAGAGCGGGAAATGGTTTTCCTGCCGCCCGTCACTACGGCGCCCGAACCGAAAGAAATCAAGCCGGTACCCGGGGAACCCCCCAAGATTTGGAGCGAACTACTTCTTTCCTAGCGCTGGCTGTGTGGTGACCAGGTGTTGAATGTCCCGGTTATTTTCACTGCACGCATACTCTATCAGCTCCGGCAATGCCGGATTTAGCTTCAATGGTGTAAATACGCGGTCGAGCGTCCAGGGCTTCGCGTACATTTTCGGATCGTCCACGGTGTATTCGTATTCGATGGTTTCCGCAGTCCGGCGAAAACGCTCAGTCACGTGAATCTCATCGCTATGCTGATGGCCCGCGGTGTCCAACCAGGTCCATGGCGGCCCCTTCAACGCAACCGTATCCACAACTATCGTTTCCCCATCCCAATGGCCGGTTGAATCGCCCATGAAAGCCGGCTCCATGTTGGCCGGATGAGGCCGCGCGTTCAGCGGGATGGAACGGAAGGTGTGCATATACTCGAATAGAATGACCAGGTGAGTCGGAGTCTGGACGAATTGTGTCGGATAAGGCGATTGCATAATCCGCGGGACGCCGGGCAGCCAGCAATTCGAAGTTGGATCGTCTTTGGCGTCGTGATTGAGGTAAGCGGCCTTGCCGGCTGGCGTGTAGGGCACCAGATCTTCTTTGCCCATCGCCATGTTCGGCGTGTATTGAAGATTGAAGAATCCAGTGAAATCGGGCTTGCCTTCGGGCGTTCGCGGAATGGACTTGGGCGTCTGCGCGCAGCCACACGCCGCCACCATCAAATAAAGCCAAAGAGGGTTCTTCATTTTGCCTCGCTGTACGGTAACCTTCCGAGATACTATCAGATTGTTCTTAAGGTAAAATTCAAGGGCCGTGCGACGCTTCCTATTACGTGGGAACCTCAGACTCTTCATTGCGACCGGAGTGGTTTGCTTGCTCACTTGCGCGGCGCTTGGGCAGGAAAACACAAATACTCTCACGGGCGATCCAGCAGCCATCAAAGAAGGAGCTTCGCTGTTCCGCGCCAACTGCTCTCCCTGCCACGGGCTCAACGCCGGGGGCGGAGGCCGCGGGCCGAACCTTCGTTCCGGTCTCTGGATCCACGGCGGGAGCGATGCAGCAATCTTTCGAACCATCAGCCAAGGTGTTCCGGGCACGGAGATGCCGGCTAATTCGTTTGAAGATAGCGAGACTTGGGCGCTGGTGGCCTACCTGCGTTCCGTCAGCGCCGGGACCAAGACCCCCGTGGCCGGCGATTCCGCCCAGGGGGAGCGTATCTTCTTTGGCAAGGGCGCTTGCGCCAAGTGTCATATGGTGAAGGGGCGCGGCGGGTGGCTGGGACCGGATTTGACGCGCGTCGGCGCTGCGCGATCGGCGGCCTATCTGACCGAATCGATCCGAGAGCCCGACAAAGAGCTCAGCCTGGGAATGACGGACCCGAACAATCATTATGGGATCCCACCCGAGTACGAGACGGTGACGGCGGTGACACTGGCTGGGCAGCGCATCATCGGCGTGGCCAAGAACGAAGACGCTTTTTCATTGCAGCTCCTGGGCCAGGACGAGAAGCTGCACTTACTCTTGAAGAAGGATTTGCGCGAAGTAATTCACGAACGGCGATCTCTTATGCCCGCCTACACGGAGAGTCTCCTGAGCAACGACGAGTTACAAAGCCTGTTAGCTTATTTGACTGGTTTGCGAGGAGAGCAGAAATGAAAATGGCTACCATCCGCGTGACCCTGGCACTAGCCGGGATTTCCTGCGCCATGCCGGGGCTCGCGCAAGTAACCTACGATCGCATCTTGAAGGCGTCACAAGAACCTCAGAATTGGCTGACTTACTCGGGAGACTACAACGGCTGGCGATACAGCAAGCTGGAACAGATCAACCCTTCCAACGCCCAAAATCTGGCGGTGCAGTGGGCCTTTCAAAGCGCCGATCTCGGTCAGTTTGAAACGACGCCTTTGGTAATCGATGGCGTCCTCTATGGCACGGGACAGAACAACCGCGCTTTCGCCTTGGATGCGCGCACCGGGCGTGCCATCTGGCGCTACCAGCGGAGGCTGCCGGACAAAGTGCAAGCGTGCTGCGGCATGGTGAATCGCGGTTTTGCCGCGCTGGGCGAACGCCTCTTTATGGCCACACTGGACGGGCATGTGCTGGCGCTTGACATGAAGACCGGCAATGTCGTCTGGGATGTGGAGGCGGCGGATTACCGCCAGGCTTATGTGTTTACAGTTGCCCCTCTGGTAGTGAAAGATAAGATCATTGTCGGCGTCGCGGGCGGCGAATATGGAGTGCGCGGCTTTATCGATGCCTATTACGCCGATAGCGGCAAGCGCGCCTGGCGATTTTACACCGTGCCCGGTCCTGGCGAGCCCGGCCATGAAACCTGGAAGGGAGATTCGTGGAAAACGGGCGGCGCGCCCGCGTGGATTACGGGTTCCTACGATCCTGAGTTGAATCTCATCTTCTGGCCGACGGGCAATCCTTCGCCCAGCAATAGCGGCGTCGACCGCAGCGGCGACAATCTTTATAGCAGCTCCATGCTGGCGCTGGACGCGGACACTGGAAAGCTGAAGTGGCACTACCAATTCACTCCGCACGATCTGCACGATTACGACGCGACTCAGATTCCCGTATTGCTTGACGCGCCATGGCAAGGCCAGCCGCGCAAGCTGCTGCTGCAGGCCAATCGCAACGGATTCCTGTATGTGCTGGACCGCACCAACGGCAAGTTTCTTTCGGCCAAGCCGTTCTTCAACCGGGTCACGTGGGCTAAGGAGATCGGATCGGATGGCCGGCCGGTAGTCTTGCCTGGCAGCGAACCCACCGAGCAGGGGACGCGGACCTGCCCGGGAGCCTTGGGAGCCACGAACTGGTTTTCACCTTCTTACAGTCCGCAAACCGGATTGCTGTATGTCGCCGCGGCGGAGGAATGCGACGTCTTCACCAACGCGCCTCAGAAATACCACGAAGGTCATGACTTCATCGGAAGCGTGTATGTGCCGGCCAGCGGCGAAAAAGCCTGGGGCGCTCTGCGGGCTTTCGATCCGTTCACGGGCGAGAAAAAATGGGAGTTCAAATACTTTACGCCTCCCAACGGCGGATGCCTTTCCACTGCCGGCGGAGTAGTCTTCGCGGGGGATTCGGACGGCAACTTTGTGGCTGTGGACGCGCGTTCAGGAAAGGATCTGTGGCACCTCCAGGTTGGCGCCGCGATCTATTCTTCTCCCATGAGTTACTCGCTCGATGGCAAGCAATATATTGTTATTCCGGCGGGGGGAGCGCTGTTCGCATTTGCTTTACCGGGTGGGCGGTAGAAGGCCCGAGTTCAAGCTGCGCCAGGACGTGATAACGGTAATCGGTAACCGCTCCAAGTCTTTGTTTTTCTGTGGCTTTTATTGATACAGACACGCCTGGGCGGGTGGGCTTCAAACAGTGACCGATTCGAGTTATCACTTTTCATAAGTGCCACAAATAATCGGAGTTACGGAAAGACCGCAGTCACCGGCCTGAAAGGTGGTCCTTGACTCGGACCGCTCATTGGCACACACTCATATATCGTTGTTCAACGACCTCCGTGTCGCTACTCCATGGCAATGTTGCCATCCTCAATCTCCATGATTCTGAGATAACTGCCTTTTAGGGAAAGGAATCGCAGGATGCGAGGTAAGAACCTCATCTGTCCGGCTGTGCTGGGCGTGCTGATGGTGGTGGTCGCTTTTGCGCAGACGCCAAGTCCGGAAGGAATTGCGATTGACGATCAGCTCACCCTTACCAAGTGCGGGCGCTGTCATCCGCGCGATGCCAATGGCATGATGCGCCGGCTGTCTTATATCAGAACTACTCCGGAAGTCTGGGAAGAGTCGATCCGCAGGATGGTCCGCCTGAACGGCGTGGCCTTGAAGCCTGGGGAAGCTCACCAAATCTTGAAATACCTGAGCTACAACAACGGGCTGGCGCCGGAAGAAGCGAAACCGATTTTTTGGGAGGTGGAGCACCGGATGTTCCGCGATCAGAGCGATAAGATTCCGGACGAAGCGCTGCAGCACACCTGCAACTATTGCCATACCATCGGCCGGGTGCTGTCGCAGCGGCGCACTCGAGAAGATTACCAAAAGCTGATCAACATGCATCTGGGGCTGTTCCCGGGAGCTGAGAATACGCTCCGTCCGAGGAGGCCCGTTGAACTTGAGGAGCTGCCCGCCGAACTGATCGCCCCGACCGGTTCCAATCCCTACATCGTGCCGAACACCCCTTCGCCCGTGCCGATACGCGCCGATGGGAAATACCCGGCCGACGTGGCGATTGATTATTTGGCCAAAGCTCAGCCACTGATAACTCCGCAATGGACCGCTTGGAAGGCGGCGATGCGCACGCCGAACCTTACCGGCAAATGGATGTTGGTGGGCTATCAGCAGGGCAAGGGGCGGGTGTTTGGAACGTTAACAGTCACTGCGGGCGCGGCGCCCGACGAGTTCGTGACCAAAACGGATATTGAATACGCTACTTCCGGAATCACCGCCGCCCTTAGCGGCAAAGCGGTTTTATATACCGGTTACAGCTGGCGCGGCCGAAGCACTGGACCCAGCACAACTCAATCCGCCGATCCCGGCAGCAGCCCTACCGAGTTGCGCGAGGCGTTGCTCGTGTCGCGCGACGGCAACACCATGGATGGCCGCTGGTTTTGGGGCGGGTATCAGGAATTCGGAATCGATGCGCACCTGGTTCGCATCGGAAGCGCGCCGCTGTTGGCCGGGGCCAGTGCATTTGCTATTCAATCCCCATCCACCACGGAAGTACGGCTTTACGGCGCGAATTTTCCCGCGGATGTGAAGGCGGCCGACTTCGATTTTGGCACCGGGATCAGCGCCAAACGGGTGGTAAAGCGCACGCCTGCGATGGTGACGCTGGAGGTGGAAGCGAACGCGAAACTGCCTACGGGTGTCCGCGATATTTCGTATGGACGTTCCACGGCCGAGCGGGCGATCGCGGTGTACGACAAGATCGCATACATCAAAATACTTCCGGACGCCAGCATGGCTCGCCTGGGCGGTACAATCGCTGCAAAGCAGTTCGCGCAGTTTGAAGCTGTCGCCTACGCTGCCGGCGCGGACGGCAAGGCTCAGACCACGGACGACGTTCCGGTGGGCCTGATCAGCGCGCATTGGTCGCTCGAAGAATTTGTGTCGACGCCGGGTGACGACGACGTGAAATTCGTGGGCAAGATCAACGACGCCGGTCTGTTTACTCCGAATCTGGAGGGTCCCAATCCAGAGCGCAAGAAGCAAGCCAATAATTATCCCACTAACAATTGGGGCGACGTGTGGGTGACGGCGACGTACGACAGTCCGGAGGGAAAGGCAATGAAGGCACGCTCTTATCTGGTTGTGACGGTTCCATCCTATGTCCGCTACGACCAGCCGGAGGTGGGGCAATGAGCGCGGCCACCACCACGCTCGGTTCCGAGGCGCCCTTCCGGCTTCGAGAGTTTCACAAATTTGAGGCCTCCGGTACGCGCTTTCTGTACGCTGTTCCGAGCGGCGCGATTTTTGCATTGAACGCCATCGGCGAGGACATTCTGGATTGCGTACAGGACCGGAACCCCGGCGGGGCAGAGTTGATGGAGTGGCTGGAGAGCCGCGGCCATCAACGCTGGGAAGCCGAAACCTCGCTCCTGGAGCTGGAACAATCGGAAGTCATCGCGCACGGCGATTCGATCGCCGACGCGCCTCAGATGCCCGCCCGCTCCTTCCCGCTGCAGCGCATTGTGCTGAATCTCACCAACCAGTGCAATCTGGCATGCGGCTATTGCTATGAGTACAGCGCGGATAAGATCAGCAAAACGGACGGAAAGCCCAAGTATATGGGCATGGACGTGTCGCAATCGGCGATCGACATGCTCATTAAGGAGTCGGCCGAGCGCCCTTCCATTCACGTGACTTTCTTCGGCGGCGAGACGCTGATGAATTTTCCGCTGCTCTCAGAGACCGTGCGGTACGCCAAGGATAAATCCGCCGAGGCGGGCAAGAGCGTGGAGTTCAGCCTTACCACGAATGCCACTCTGCTCACCGAACGCATCGCCGATTTTCTGGCGGAGCACCGCATCGGTGTGACGGTTAGCATCGACGGCGACCAGGAACTCAACGACAAGATGCGTGTTTTTCACGATGGCCGCGGGAGTTACAAGATCATCGTTCCTAAGATCAAGATGTTATTGGAACGCCATCGGACCAATTCCATCGGCGCGCGGGTGACGCTGAGTTCTGGCGTCTCCGAAGTACGGCGAATCTATCGGCACCTCACCGAAGAGGTCGGGTTCCGTGCCGTCGGCTTTTCGCCCGCCACGGCCAATCCCGATCGGCTGTATCATATCGGCGCCCAGAAGATGTCCAGCATTCTGGGCGGGTTTGAAGAACTAGCCTGGGAATATCGCGATCATGCCGTAGCTGGACGCCAGCACGGATTCACGAACGCGAACGACACTTTGAAGGAGCTGCACTCCGGCATCAGTAAAGCTTATCCCTGCGGCGCCGGCCTGGGATTGTTGGGCGTCGGCACCGCGGGCGACATCAGTCTTTGCCACCGCTTCGTCGATTCTCCGGTCGGCAAGATGGGCCATGTAAAGGGCGAAGGCATCGACCACTCCGCGCGAAACACCTTCCTTGAGACGCATCATCTGGGAGCTCGCTACGATTGCCATACCTGTTGGGCGCGGCCGGTGTGCGCGGGCGGCTGCTATCACGAAGCTTTTGTGCATTACGGGGAAACATCCGCCGCCAACCTGCATTATTGCGATTGGATCCGGGGATGGAATGATCTTTGTTTGCGGATTTACGGCGAAATCAGCCTGGCGAATCCGTCGTTCTTGAATCGCTTTAACGACAATTGAAGGAAAACGGGTAAAGGAGCGTTCCGATGAATTCGATGAGACCGATCAACCGCAAGGCGCGCCGCGTAGAGGACGCGGTGGTTGCGGCCACTGGGGATGTCCAAGCGTTGCAGAAGAGGGGTGGAGAAGGCAAAGTTTATTACCCAATGGGCTGCACGCTCAATTTCACTCCAGGCTGGGAAGTGGATGTTTCCGGCGGAACAGCCGGTCTTTGCCAGCCCGTGGAGCGCGATTTGTTCGATTGCTACCTGGGTTGCGGATGGCCGGCGCAGGTTCCCGATCATCTGAATAATGCGCCGAACTGGACTGACAAGTGCGCATCGGCCGCCAACGATTGGCGCAATGTCGATATTGTATATCCCTAAAAAGATGCTGAAACAGCAAGCGGTTGTTTGCCTTCTCGTCGCGTTTAGCGGCGCTGCCTTGGGCCAGGTGGCCGCCTCCGGGCAGTTCATGTATATTGGCACGCTCGACAAAAAACTTCTGGTCATCGACGAGAACAAAGAGGACGTGGTGGACACCATCCCGCTGGACGGGATTCCGAGAACCACCGCGCTTTCGGCAGACCGGAAGAAGCTCCACATTTTCACCACCACTATGCTGCTGGAGACGGTGGATCTGGAGACCCGGAAAGTGGTCAGCAGCTTCAACCTGGCCGACGCCAGCAGCCGGCCTCGCTTGCAGGCCACGGCGCCCGATCGTGTGCTGCTCGGCGGCAACATCCGATACTCCGGTCTGGCCGTGGATCCCACGGGCCGCTACATCTACAGCACGATGAAACTCGCGGTCAAGGACATCGATGAATATCGCATCGAACCTCCGCAGTTTGTCGCTATCGATCTCCAGGAGAAGAAAATCGCCAAAACCTGGGCCTTTCCGAAGGGCATGGATCAAGGCTTCGGTTTCGACGCTACTTATAAGGTGTCGCCAGATGGAAAACTGCTGTATGTTTTCCAGGACGACATCCTGATATTCGACCTCGCTACTTTCCAGCAGGTCGGCGAAATTCCGCTTGCTCAGCCCCCGTACCCTGGAGCCTCCCCATATCGCCTGGCCGCGAATGACGACTCGATGGACGACCCGGATCACGCCACTTCCGTCTTCACCTCCGTCGACAGGATCGTACACAAAGGGACTCTCGGCATGGCGATCATCGATTTGAACAGTCGCAAGATCCAATATTATCCGATCGGTCCGCTGCTTCCGATGATGGGCTTTCTGCTAGCGCCAGACCGCAAGCATGCTTTCTCGATCATGGAGAAAATTGGTACCGGCGAAAACCGGGAGACCGAATGGTGGGTTTGGGACATTCCCACCCACAGCGTAATTCGCAAGAAGACCTTCGAATCGCGTCCCACCTTCCGCTTCGCGGTGGGAGGAGACGGCAAGAAGCTGTATATGTATGGGGCCGGCTCTACGCTCGAAATCTTCGACGCCGATACGCTGGAATCGCGGAAACTGATCTATTTGAATAAAGACACCACCACCAATCTGATTACGATAGCCCGGCGATAACTTGACTGGCGATTTACAAATGCCGTTCCCAACCGCATCCGGGCGCGGTGTCAAGGTGGCGGTGATCGACAGTGGCGTGAATGCTTCACACCCGCACATCTGCGTTCCGGTGAAGACAATAATGGTCGGCGCAGCGGAGGAAGGCGAATCACAAGAGGATCGCTTGGGGCATGGAACGGCCGTCATGGCCGCGATTCAGGAGAAGGCGCCGGATGCGGAATATTTTGCTGTCAAGCTGTTCGGATCTTCCCTGCGAACCACCACCGGCCACCTGATCGAAGCGATTGAGTGGGCTATTGAAAATCGAATGGACGTAATCAACCTCAGTCTTGGCACTACCAGGGTGGAGGCTTGGGATCGGTTTCAGGCTCTGGCCGATCGCGCGTGGTCGACCGGCAGCGTGCTGGTCTCGGCGCGCGACACCCGCGATCCGCAGCGTTTTTTGCCCGGAGCGCTCCGTGAAGTGATCGCAGTAGACGTGGATTGGGACCTGCCGCGGGACCGCTATCGAGTTGCGGCCAGCAATGGCTCCCGCCACTTTTTCGCGTCCGGCTACCCCAGGCCTTTGCCCGGCGTTCCACAGGCAAGAAATCTGAACGGAATCAGCTTCGCGGTCGCAAATATGAGCGGATTCGTGGCGCGCGCTTGCGAGCTGGTACGGGTGCGTTCCTTCGAGAGCCTTTGCGATGCGCTGACGGCTGAGCTCGGGGCTTCGGTGGCGTAATGCTTCCCTTATTTCTAGCGGTCCTGTCGCTGACCAAGCTGCCGTTCGGTATCGACGCCAGCGAGGACGTTAGCAAGGATTTCCCCGGAGCGCCGCGGATTCAGTCGTTTTCCTTTGGGCAGTGGCAAGGCCGATGGGTATTCATTGGCGGCCGGGGCGCCGGTTACCATAACGCGGGTGGAGGGCCGGCCGAGTTCTTGCGCCGCGATGCCAACCGCGACATCTGGGTGGTGGACACCACCGTCCAACCCGCTCGAACGTATCACGTGCCCGTCATGCAATTGCCGGAAACGCTGGCTGCAGTGAAAGACGAATGGATGTCGACGGGTCAACTTTATTACCAGGATGGCGCCAAACTTTACGTTGGCGGCGGATACGGCGAGGATCGCGATGGTAAGTGGGTCACCTACCCGCTGATCTCTGAAGTGGACCTGCCCGAGTTGATCGAAAGTGTGATGCACGGGCGCGCTCCTTCGTCGGTGGTATTCGCTGAATCGAACCTGGTCCAATCGGCGGGCGGAGAACTCAGGAAGCTCCCGGATGGCTATTTTTATCTGGTGATGGGGCATTCGTTTCAAGGCAGCTACACGGCGTTCGAAGGGCAGAGCGAGCATGACGGCGGAAATGTTTCGCAATCCTATCTCAACGAAATTCGCAAGTTAAAAATCGCTCCGGACGCTCACGGTAAATTGAAAGTCAGCCAGGTAGAGACCTATCGCGATGAGATGGAATTTCACCGCCGTGATTTAAATGTGACGGAAATAATGTCGCCGGAGGGCCTGGGGCTGGCGGTGTATGGCGGAGTCTTTACACCCGACACACAGTTGAGCTACGGCAAACCAATCTATCTTTTTAGCGGCGCAGCTCCGCAAGTGGATCGCAAGTTCGACCAAAAAATGAATGCCTATGCCTGCCCCACTCTCGCCATCTACGATAAAGCCGCTCAGACCATGTACACCACTTTTTTCGGTGGCATCAGCAGATATTCATGGGATGCCTCAGCGGGGGATTTTCGGGATAATCCGAAAGTGGGCGGAAAAACGGAGCAGATTTACCTGGATGGCATGCAGTGGAGCGATCAGATATCCACCATTCGCAAAGTAATGGCGCCTGGCAAACAAGAGACTAACGAAGTGGTGCAACCGAATCTGTTGCCGGGCTACCTGGGCACCGATGCCGTGTTCATCCCCGCGCCTGGAGTCCGGCGAGAAGGTTCGATTCTCGATCTGGATGCCTTGCGCGGAACCAGAACCTTGGTGGGCTACATATTCGGAGGCGTCCAGGCGTTCCCCTATTCTTTTCCTTATCTTAAAAGCTCCAAGCCATATAACGCCGGCTCGGTTCCGTCGCGCCCGAGCGAACAAATCTTGAAAGTATACATTCAAGCGGAGCGCTGATCGGGAACGGTTTACAATCGTTCTTCATGCCAGGCAACATCGTGGTTCGGGGGGATGGGACTGCCGCTTTGTGCTGCAATCGCCTGCTCAGTCAAGCCGGGTTTCGCGTCTCTTTGGAAGGGCCGGCGCGGCCTAGAGTCCCGGCGGTCCTGTTGAGCGAAGGATCGCAGAAGCTGCTGCAGGATGTTTTCAATCGGAGCGACCTGTTTGAAGGCCTGACGCGCGTAAACAGGCGGATCGTGGCCTGGGGCAAGGAAGCGAAACCGGTGGCGCTGCCCCATTCGGCAGTGGTTATCTCGGAGCAGGAACTGCTCCGCCGGATCAGTCAGGCGGAAGTGAGGGAGCCAGGCGTGGATTCAGGACCAACCGGATGGGCCATTTTCGCGGCTCCGCCCTTGAGCGGCGACGTCAAAGAAAGGAACTTCGGTTCGCGCTTCGCGAACGTAGCGGCGGTAAAACTAAAAGCAAGCTCGCCACGGGATGCTTGCTGGATCGAGTCGCTCGACGATGGATGGCTTTTCTTATTGCCGGTGGATGAGGGCGCGTGGCTGCTGTCGGTGGGGGGGCCGGTGGAACCGCTGCTTGGGCGTAGCCGCTTGATAGCGGATCAACTCCAGGAAGTAGACGCAACGAAAGGAGCTTTTGCCGCGCATCCCCGGATCGCGGGATCGCTGTGCGCGCCCGGTTGGTTGGCCTGCGGAACAGCAGCTTTGGGCTTCGATCCTTTATGCGGAGACGGCTCTGGTCACGCAGTTCGTGAGGCAATTCTCGCGTGCGCGGCGGTGCGCGCCATGCTGGAAGGAGCGGACGTTGAATCGGTCCTGGCGCATTACCGAAGCAGGCTGGTGGCGGGTCTCCATCGACATCTCAAGCTGTGTGAGGAGTTTTACAGGTCGGGTGGCGGAGGGTTGTGGTGGGAGGAACAGCTAGCAGCCACGCGCGGTGGAGTGGAGTGGTGCCAGTCCCTACGTTTTGATGCTCCGAAGTATCGCTACCGGCTCGACGGATTTTCATTGGAAGCGATTGAGTAGCCCTTAAAACCGTTCACACGAGTGTGAACGCTGCTCGCAAGAGTGCGCGCGCCACAGTGCTATAATGACCATCCGAGTTCCAGGCGCAACCCCCGTATGCTTGCCAGGAGGTGGCCCATGCAACTTGAAGACGCAATGCGTGAAGAGCTCGCCAGAATCCTGGCTAGCCGCACATTTCGCGCCGCGCAGGGCCAAAGAAAGTTTCTCGCCTACACGGTTGAAAAGGTCATCGCCAAAGATGCGAATCTGATCAAAGAATATGTCATCGGGACCGAAGCTTTCGGCCGGGACCCCTCTTTCGATCCGCGGCTGGATTCGATCGTTCGAACCGAGGCGCGAAAACTGCGGACCAGGCTGACCAAATATTACGAAACCGAGGGGAGGGATCAATACCTCCGCATCGGCTTTCGCAAGGGTTCGTACGTGCCATTTGTCTATGAGGCAGCCGATCCTGCCCCGGAACCAGCGGCCGAGGCGAGCCAAACGAGCACCATCCCGCTACCCGAGCCTGTAGCCCTCCCCGACAAGCCGGTTGAAAAGTCGCGGCCGATTCGGACCGCTTTGGCCGCTGCGGGGCTGGCCGCGCTGGCGCTCTCCGCTGTAGCCGCGTTTTTCTTCTACCACTCACGCTCGCCCGCGAGCGTCCTGGCGGCCAATGATGTCTCCATCGCCGTGCTTCCGCTGGTGAACCTTGGCGATCGCAAGGACGAGTTCCTCAGCGACGGTCTTACCGAGGAAATCATCGACTCGCTCAGGCGCGTTCCCGGTCTGCAGGTGGTGGCGCGGACCTCCGTCTTTCGGTTTAAAGGAAAAAGCCCCGATATTCGAGAGATCGGCCAGACGCTGCACGCGCGCACGGTGCTGGTGGGCAGCGTTCTTCGATCGCAAAATCGATTGCTGGTAACGGTTCAACTCAATGGCTCGGCCAACGATTATCATCTGTGGTCCGGAACTTACGACCGCGACCCGGCAAACTCCAGGACAATTCCACAGGAGATTGCAAGCACCCTCACCAACGTTCTCGGCGTGGCGTTAGCGCCCCATGGCCGGTACGGGATTCAGAGCGCGGTGTCACCCAACCCCGGCGCTCACGAAGCGTACTTAAAGGGCCTGTATTTCTGGAACCGGCTGACCGCGGAAGGCCTAAGCACGGCGGCACAATATTTTAGGCAAGCCATTGCCGAGGATCCTTCTTTTGCGCGCGCTTATTCCGCGCTGGCCGATTGCTATGTGATGGGACCCCAAGTGGCCACTACTCCCCCGCTCGAAATTGTTCCTGAAATCAAAGCCGCGGCGTCGAAGGCGCTGGAGTTGCAGCCCTCGCTGGGTGAACCGCATTTCGATCTGGCGGTGGCCGCCGAATACGAGTTCGATTGGCAAACCGCGGAAAAAGAGTTCAAGAAAGGTCTGGAGCTAAGTCCGGAAAACGCGGTCGGGCATCTGTGGTACGCGAAATTCCTGGCGATTGTGAACCGCAGGGACGAAGTGCTCGCGCATCGCCAGATCGCGGCGCGCCTGGATCCGGTCTCCCCCTATGCCGTGCAGGCCGTGGGCGGTTATCTTTCCGTGACCGGGCATTATCCCGAGGCGATCGCGCAGTTCCGCAGCGCGCTGTCGCTGGAGCCTAATTTCGGCCTGGCGCTGCAAGGCCTGGGCGTGGCGTACGCTCTCGACGGCAAGTGTGAAAACGCAGTTGAGGCATTGCAGCTGGCGAACAAATGGATGAGTGGCCCGCGGCGTATCGCGCTGCTGGGCTGGGTGTATGGACGATGCGGACAAGCGGAAGCCGCGCGACATATCCTGGGTGACTTCCTGGAGCAATCGCGCCGTGGCCGCTTTCCGGCGCTAGCGATCGCTCAGGTCTATATCGGACTGGGTGAAATGGATCGTGCTTTCGAATGGCTCGATAAAGCCATCGACCAAAGAGATTTGGACGTGACCCTGCTGTGGGATTCTCCTTATGAGGGCCTGCGCTCCGATGCGCGATTCAATCTCCTGTTGCGCCGCATGAAACTTGTCTGACCTATGAGTATGCGACTCCCTGCTATCTGCTTTCTCATCGCCGCGTCCACGGCCTACGCGAGCGATTCCTATCCGCCGCCACGATTTTCCGATCCCGACAGAGTACGGAAGCTCGAGTCTGCCATGCCCAAGGCCGACCAGATTTTCCGGGATTACATGGCGGCACAAAAGATCCCCGGCATGGTTTGGGGCGTTGTAATCGACGGCCGGCTGGCGCACGTGGGGACGGCTGGCTTGCGGGATCTGGGTGCGAAAGCGCCGGTGATGGCCGACACCGCCTTCCGCATCGCGTCCATGACCAAGAGTTTCACCGTGCTGGCGATTCTCAAACTGCGCGACGAAGGCAAGCTATCGCTGGACGATCCGGTGTCGAAATGGATTCCCGAGTTCGCGCGTATGCAGCTGCCCACCCGCGACTCCGCGCCGCTCAAAATCCGCCAGCTGCTCAGTCATAGCACGGGATTTCCGGAGGACAATCCGTGGGGCGATCAGCAATTAAGCGCCACCGATGACGAAGTCACAAAGTGGCTGCTGCGCGGGATTCCGTTCTCCACACCGCCGGACACCCGCTATGAGTACTCAAACTACGCCTTCGGTCTGCTGGGCCGGGTTGTCACTCGGGCATCGGGCGTGCCGTATGAGCAGTACGTCCGCACCCAAATCCTGGCGAAGCTTCACATGGACAGCTCTACCTTCGAGTTCGCTCAGGTGCCTGCCAGCCAGCGCGCGATCGGATATCGCATCCGGCCTGATGGATCCTATCTCGAGGAGCCGCCTCTGCCGCAAGGCGCTTTCAGCTCGGCGGGAGGGCTGCTCACAACGGCAGCGGATCTGGGCAAGTATGTGGCGTTTCATTTATCCGCCTGGCCGCCGCGCGATGACGCGGAGACGGGTCCCGTCCGCCGCAGCTCGGTGCGGGAAATGAGCCACATGTGGACGCCTTCCAACCTGACGGCCAGTTTCTCCGGCGGCAAACTGCAGGCCGCCGAAGCAGGCTACGGGTACGGTTTGCGCATCAGCACCGATTGCCGCTTCGAGCACATTGTGGGACACGGAGGTGGATTACCCGGTTTCGGTTCTTACATGATGTGGCTTCCCGATTATGGCGTCGGACTGTTCGCCATGGCCAATCTGACGTATTCAGGCCCGTCTGAGCCCATCAGCCAGGCGCTGGATGTCATGTTGAAGACCGGCGGACTGCGGAGACGGGAGTTGCCGGCGTCGCCGATGCTGGCGCAAATGCGCGAACACATTTTTCATCTTTGGAAATCGTGGGATGACGCGGAGGCTAAGCAGATCGCGTCCATGAACCTGTTCCTGGACGCCCCGGTGGCTCAGCGGCGCGCGGAAATTGCGAAACTCAAGGACGAAGTGGGCGAGTGTACCGCGGCTGGACCGGTGGAGGCGGAGAATTGGCTGCGCGGGCAGTTCAACCTGACCTGCGCCAGAGGGATGGTCGGCGTCTTCTTCACCCTATCGCCGACAGAACCCCCCGCGGTGCAACATCTTGCTTTTCGCAGGATCGAATCGGATACGGTGATGCTCAGCGCTGCCACCGGCGCGCCGGCCGGTGTCGCCTGCCACGAGTAATGTCAGTTCAGCAAGCGATATATCGCCACCGCAAGAGCTACGCTTACCACACAGATGGGGATAACGATGCTCGCCGAACTCCGCAGGTACGAAGTCGGGACTGAAGCCTCAGATTTCCTATTTGCACGGTGATAAACCGGAACATAAGAACCCTTGGGGAATTCGATTAAGATTTGGTCGTACGCGCCCTCCGTTTGATAATACTTAGCCAACCGGAGCCTGAGCTTTCGAGCCTGGGTGCGAACGATCGGATCGTGGCGGGGATCGAAGGAGTCGCCGCGGCCAAGAGCCTCGCGGTCCACCCAGTATTCCTTGATCAATTCGAAACGCCCGACGATAGACTGCGCAACCACGTAGGCTAGGAATTTACTTTGCCCTTGCGCGGGATTGAAAGTGCGGCTGGAGAGGATCTTCGAAAGGGCGCTGCGGGTCTCTTCCGCGGAGATACCGCAGCCCAATTGTGGATCGGAGAATTCAGGCCTAACTCTCAATGTCGCGTTCCTCGAAAAAGGCGTTCACACGAGTGTGAACGCGGCACGCAGGAGTGCGTGCGCCACGACTAGAACGTGATGCGCGCCGTCAACTGGATTTGCCGCGGCCCAGCTCCTTCGGCGGATTGCAGAGCGGTGAGCGACCCGAATCCGGCAACCCCCACCGTCAGAGTTTGAGGCGGAGCGAAGTTCGGATGGTTGAGCAAATTGGCGACCTGCACTCCCAATTGAGCGCGAACGGACTCCCTGATGGGGATGCTCTTGATGAGGGACATCGACACCGCCTGAGTGCCTGGCCCAACGACATTGCCCGCCGACGAGTTTCCGAAGCGGCCGATGGCGTTAGGCGGGCTCACGAAAGCAGCGGGATTGATCCACTGGCCGATCGATTGCCCCGCGTACGGATTGACGCCGGAAACGGTGTCCGCCCGGCCGCCCGTGGAGTTGAAGGCGTTGAAGCCGCAACCACACGGATCGTTGAGAGTACTGACGGTCATGAAGGGACCGCTCTGAAACAGCAACACGCCTGCGAGTTCCCATCCACCCACTAGCCGGTCTACCAGACCGTTGGCGCCACTCAGCAGCATCTTCCCTTTGCCGAATGGCAAGTCGTACAAAAACGTGGTCAGGAAGCGATTCCGGCGTGTGAAATTGACATTGCCGTAATCGATGCCGGGCGCGTAGGGATTGGAAATGGTTCCCCCATACTCTCCGGCGAAACCGCCCGCCGGGGTGGATGGGTTCCCGCCCAGATTGGACAGATTCCGCGCATAGATATAGCTGCCCTGCAGTTGCAAGCCGTGCGACAGCCGCTTTTGCACCGCTACCGTCATGGCATTGTAGTTGCCGAAGCCATAGTTGGCGTTGTAGTAGATCTCCTGAAACTGGGGAAACGGGAAATTCGCTGAAGTCAGATTGCCGAATCCGATCGTGTTCGGACGAGGCTGATTGATATTCATGCCGGTTCCAAGATCCGAGGAGTGGTTTCCGTCATAGGATACGCGCAGACCGAAATCCGCCCCCAGATCCCGCTCCAGGGTGAGGTTCCATTCCTGAACGTAGGGGTCTTTGTAGTGCAGAGCGGTGACCTGGAAGTAGCTTTGCGATCCGGGTTGCGCGATGTTGGAGGGCCAGGAGTAAGGCAACTGGTAGGTGGGAACTCCACTGCTTCCGATCGAATTGTTAAAGAACCCTACATCGCTCGACTGCGTGGCCCACGCGCTGAGTGCGGCGGTGCCCATCAAGGCCTCGATATATTTTCCGTAGCCTCCGCGCAGAACGGTCTTGTCGTTTCCGAACAGGCGCAACGCAAATCCAATGCGGGGCGCGAAGTCGGTCTTCTGGGAGTATCGCAGCGCGGGCGGGTCACCAATCGACTGGGCGGTGACGATCGGCGTGGGGTAGATCGATTGAGCAAAGCCCGCATCGATAGTCGACAATGTGCCCGGCCCTGGGACAATCACCGCTCCATGCTCGGTCTGCCCATTCACAACGCTGGTGTAATTGAGATCGATATTGGAGACGTTGTTGTACTTGTCGCGGAACGTCGGATGGTACTCATAGCGAAGTCCGTAATTGAGCGTCAAACTTTTGGAAACCTTGAAGTCGTCCTGCACGAAACCAGCGTAATGTTGGGCCATTCCGTAAGTGCAGCACAACAGGTTCGTGGCGATAGTGCTGTTGTCGGGGTAACCCAAGAGAAAAGAGGCTAAGGGAGTTGCAGCGCCTGGACCGAGCAGCCCACTCATCACCGATCCGTTGAAGGTATAACTGCCTTCCAGATCGTTATAGAACACCGCGTCGAAAAAGGCGTGGAGACGCCGGTAATCGGCGCCAAACTTGATAGTATGTTTTCCTTTAGTCCACGTCAGTGTTTCCAGTATCTGCTTGGTGCCCTGGTTGGCGTCCTCGTTTTGAAGCCCGAGCGGTGCAAACCCGGCGATGACGAATTGCGGAACGATGTCCGCGCCGGCCGGCGGAGCTTGCGGGAGGCCCGTCAGACCAAGCTCGTTGGCGGACTGCTGCGCGGTAATTCCGTAACGGGATGCCTGGTGGCTCAGGCTAAATCCCCCGCGCACTTCGTTCACCAGGGTGGGACTTATGGTGTAGTTCCAAGCGATAGTGAGCGCCTGATCCACCTCGGGAATCGAATTCACGCCCACGGAAGGCAAAGAGGGAGAGCCGGGGTTCGCATATGCCGGCGCAATAGGCACCGCTTGTACTCGCCGATTCTTATAGGTGTAGCGGGCAAAGACGAGGTTCTTCGAACCGATCATTTGATCCACCCGAGCGTCGCCCTGGGCGCTGTTAATCGGTATGGGGAAGTTCGCAAGATAGTTATTCGCAACCGCACCGGCAGGGCCATAGTTCGGTAATGGGAAAAAGGTGCTCAGAACCCTTTGCGCATATGGCGAAAGCATGCTGGCCGGGATAATATTCCCCGGGTAACCAGTCAACTGGTTGGCAGCGCCTCCGTTAGCGGAAGAAAGATAAGTGGACAGATCGCCGTTGCGCATAGCCAGCGTGGGAACGCTCTCGATTTCGGTCTGACTCTTGGGGAGCCGCAGCGCTTCAAAGCTTCCGAAGAAAAACGTCTTGTCGTGGCCGTTATACAGTTTCGGTAGAACGACAGGCCCGCCCATATAAATACCGAAGTTGTTCATCTTCACTTCGTTCACTATGTGGCTGAAGAAGTCGGAGGCGTTGGTGTAGCTGTTCTGAAAGTTTTCAAAGACCCCGCCATGAAGGTGATTGGAACCGGCCTTGGAAATGGTGGTGATATCGGCGACTCCTCCAAACTCCGCCGGATTGATGGTCTCTCCGATGCGAATCTCCTCGATCGCGTTGAACGAGGGGAATAGTTCGGAAACGGCCCCCACGGCGTTTATAGTGATAGCTGAACCGGTCCCCATCGAACTAATCCCGTCTATGCTCATGGAAAGCTGGCTCGGCAAACTACCTGCGACGGAGATGTTACCGTTGGCATCCGATTGCACGCCCGATTGCGCGGTGAGCGTGGACATGGCGCTGGTGGACCCGGTGGAGCGCGAGGTAATCGCCACGGGAAGATCGGTCAGCTCGCGCGATCCTTTCGTTTCCGAGACGCTCGAGGTATCGGTTTGAACAACGGCCGCCGCGGATTCAACGTTGACCGTAGTAGTTTGCGACGCGATCTGGATTTGCGCATCCACTCGCTTCGTTTCGCGTCCACCCAGGTCGAATGGATTAAATTCCGCCTTTTGAAAGCCGGTCGCTTCGACAGACAGTTGGTAGCTGCCGACTTCCAAATTCACGAACTGGTAGCCACCTGTGTCACCTGTAACGGTGGAATGTTTCGCGTTGGTTCCGGTGTTCGTCAAATTCACCACTGCTCCGGCGACCGCAGCGCCCTGCGGGTCCTTGATTGTTCCCACAACCGTGCCGGTGGTGGACTGCCCGAATAGCGCGCTGATCCCGACGGAAAACAGCAGCGCCAGAGAAAGCGAGCACCAAACCGGCGTTCCGCGCGCCTTCCAAAATGCATAACCCAGATACTCAGATGATCGCTTCAGCACAACCAGCCTCCTTGTTGAGAATCAATTGACTAATGTCGTGTCGCAGCTCCCAAGCGTCGGCACGATTGCCGACGCGGCACGCATGAGTGCGTGCGCCACGATGCAAAACAACGACCGTCAAATAATAGACGGGACACCATACTCGGGGCACGCTACTTACGCGCGAGAGTTACTAAATTCGTCGTTATATCGCGATTCAGATACAACAGCTTGCGGGACGTCAAGGTCGCTGCGTCAAAAACTTCCAGAGTGGATCCGGAGCCGTAGAGATAGAGTTTCTTTCCGTCGCTACTAATACCGAACTTGAATGTCGGCCGGGATTCAAAGGCCTGCGTTTTCACCACCTGGTGGGACTTCAAGTCCCAAACCCACCATTCGGTCCGGCGACTGCCGCCGGCATAGTTGAACATCACCGAATAGCCAAGCTTGCGGTCAGGGCTCACCATAAAGCCCAACATCGGGACGTAGGCGCCGATGGGCGTGTAGTTCATCTCGCGGGTAGTCAGGTTCAACGTTCCCAGGCCAAGTGTTCCCTTATGAACGATGGGATCCACGGATACAAAAACAGACGTTACTTTGGCAGCGTCGTCATAAGGATCGTCGCTGGCATTCAACCGCAGCGGCGAGGCGCCGGGATAGGAGGGCTTCGAAAGCGGGATGCTGCCGACCTTGGTGAATGTCGAGAGATCAAAAATCAGAACGTCTTTGCCAAACACGAACAGCTGCTTCCCATCCGGCGACACCTTGAAACTTACCAGCGGCCCGAAGCCTTGATCGAGCTCCTTGGGGAAGGGAAATGTTTTGGCGATGGTCCCGGTATGCAGGTCTATGACCACGAACTTAGCCGGCTCGATCCGGTACTCATCCAGTTCCTTCACCGTCACTCGCATGCTGGAGTAAAGATATTGCCCGGTCGGATCCACCGCCAGCCCGGAAAAACCTTCAAAGTCGTAATTGCCTGGACTCAACAGATCGGGTGCAAAGCCGAAAATATCGGGCCGGCTTCGGCCGTCGGAGAGATTCAGCAACATAGAAGATTTGCGCGTGCTCAAATCCACGGTTTCCAGGCCCATCTTGGTGTTGATCACATACAGGTGCTGCTTGTCCGCCGACAGGGCCGTGATGCGAGGCACTCCCACCATCGGAATCTCGCCAACCACCTCTTCTTTGTCTTCATCAATCACCAGTAGCTTTTTGTCCAGCGTGCCGACATACATCAGTCCGTTGGTGGAAGTATCCGCGGCTACGGGCGCCGTCACGCATAGTGCTGCGAGCGCCAGCATCAAGGCGATAAAGAGTCTCATTGAGAGACCTCCGGTTGATCCCAGTGGATGTACTCGGGAACGGTGACCACCAGGTACGACCTGGCCTTTAACGGCGGACCGGTGTCTGGCTGATAGGAGGCGTCTACCCATACGTCGCCATAGTTATCGGTGCCAAAGTTGTTGGATTGTTTCTTGCGCTCGGGATTCGGCCCTTCGCCGGAAGGCGTAAAAAGGCCCGCATCGTTGATCTTTCCGACGAACTTCACGTCGTCGTCCTGGGGTCCGGAAAAGAATTCTTCCAGCGACCAGTTGGCGGTTACCGGGCCCAGCGCTATGTCGTCGTCGGTGCCGGGCTGGCCATCGGGGCCGTTGGCGAAAGCCACCGCCTCGAACTGAGCGAACTGTTTGGGCACGATGGTTCCGCCTAGCCGGGCGAACGACGCGTCCGGCATCACCTTGATGTAGCTAACCCGGTCATACACCGCGAAGGCCTTCACCGCCGTGGCGCCGCGCAGGGTGACATCGTGCATTCCGGGAGACACTCCGGCGGCGACATCGATTTCTAACAGCGCCTCGGTGGGCTTGTTTTCGGCGATGCGCGTAACTTTGATGCCAGGGCCCAGATCGAAGTCGGCTGGCTTGAGCCCGGCCGGCATGTTCGCACCGAACACCCTCAACTGTGCCGTGGACGGAGATCGCACCGAGAGCTTGTCCGTGCCATGCAGCACGATGCCGGTGCCCGCGCGCACCAAATGGACATCGATGCCGAATTCGTCGTAGCCACCCCAATACAAGCGCCCGTCGATGGAACTGCCATCGCGGGCGACCAGGAGAGCTTCTTTCATTACCGCCGGCGACACGCTGGGGTCCGTGGAAGCCGCACCATCCGCCTTCGTCCGGCCGCGCCAACTGTAGCCGGTGTAGACAATGCCCTTGCCAGTCCGGTTGAATTCCTGTCCGCTGGCAGCGTAGCGCAGAGTGATCTTGGTGCTAAAGTCGTCGGGTGACGATCCGGCTTCAAGCACCATTTGCCCGTAGACGTGGCCTCTTCCCTTTTGATAACCGTCGAGCAGCCAGGCGCCCGCCAGCTTTGGTGTGTGCATGACAGCTTTCCAAGCCGACCACTCGGGCGTAATTAGCGGTTGGTTCTCGGACAGGTACTCGAGTGCCGTCTCGATTGGCGCTTTCCCGTCCGGGGAACGTTCCGGAGCTTTCGGATAATTGAGTGTAGTCTCATAAAGTCCTACGTTGGTGGTGGTAACGGGTATCTCATCCAAAGCGAGGGGCGAAGGGTACGGCCGAAAGACCATCGCGTCGGTGTAGGGATACAACGCCACGTGCGTGGTCGCCAGCTTTTGATAATCTTCCAGCGTGCGGCGTTGTCCCAGAACCCGCCCGATGGTGTGGCAGTAATTGCAGACGTGCTGCAACGCGGCAGGCACCAGGACCGGGTCTTCTTGATCGCGGAATAGGCGGTGCTCCGCCTCCCAGAAAATAGGCGTGGCCTCTTCCGGCGCCAATCCGTTATTGGCGCTGAGATACCGCACGATGTGGCTGGCCTCCTGCGACGTGAGAGTGACGCCATGCAAGCGCACCATTCGCTTGATGGCCTGCTCCCAGACTTCAGGCGTCGTGCGGATGTAGGAAATCCGTCGCATTACTCCATCGTCAGAGCGCTTATGGCATCCTCCACATTTCGCGATGGTCACCGCATCGTCCACCGGGATTGGGTTTTGGGGAACGTTGGTAGCCGCCCATCCCATGGAGCAACCCAGGGAGGCGAAAACAAGGAGTAGAGAATACGCGCTCGAGATTGTGATTCGCATGAGCCCCCGTTTTGGCTCGGACCCGGGATGCTCCCAAGGCCCACGCCGACAATTTTTATGCCATCTTTATAACTTCTCTACATGTGCGAACGTGAGGTCCGGTACGAGGGAAAGGCGGCTACTCAGCCGAGAAGCAGCAACGTGGCAGAATGGTCTTTTTGAATTAGAAACGAGTTTAGCTATTGTCGCTACAAAGCGGATGTGTGTCAATCACATTCTTGATGGTTTTGTGAGCCAGAGCGCTGGTCCGCTTTTGTTTCTCGATAATTCCGTGTTGGTGGTAACCGTGACCGGAGCTCAGCGGCCAGGGCGTATACCGTAACCAAACCTCCGGGGCCTGGTTGTACCTCACTGTTCCACCTCACTTTTCCTAAAAACGGCGTTAGAATATCTCTTCCAGTTGCCGCTCCGATCGGTTTTGGAAATCAGGAGGTCGCGGATGGGTTGGTTTTTTCGGATTGGCTCTGCGGTGGCATTTTCCGCTTTGACGGTCCCGCTGTTTGCCCAGGACTACCTGGACGGCGTAGCTGAGCGAGCGCGCAAGGAGTTCCATGTACCGGGCCTTGCGGTTGCTGTTATCAAGGACGGGAAGGTGGTTACGCTTAAGGGTTACGGTGTGCGGCACCTGGGCGAATCGGCTCCCGTGACGCCGCACACGCTGTTTGGGATTGGTTCCAATACCAAGCTTTTCACGTCGGCTGCGCTGGCCACGCTGGTGGATGAAGGCAAGATCGATTGGGACGATCGGGTGGTGGACCGCCTCCCCGGTTTCCAAATGTCGGATGCTTACGTGACCCGCGAAAGGATTGCAAGGGATGGTCAGCATCGTGGCCATGCTGCCTGAGCTGAACGTGGGCGTGGTGGTTTTGACTAATCAGGAAAACACCAGCGCTTTTGAATCCATCGCCTACACGGTTCTCGATCATTACCTCGACGCTGCGGGGAAAGACTGGGTGGCGGCGTACGCGGCCGTCGACAAACGCCGTGTCGAGGTAGCCGAGAAGATGGGGACCGATGCGGCCGGCAAGCGCGATGCAGCCTCGAAGCAGTCGCTGCCGCAGGATGCTTATGTGGGCCGTTACGCGACCCTTGGTATGGCGACGTCGTCATCGAAAAGCAAGCCGATGGGCTTGGCATCCGGTTCATCCACACGCCCGTGCTGACAGGCCGGCTGGAGCACTGGCAGCACGACACTTTTATCGCTCGCTGGAACGATCACGCGTGGCTCGCCGACGCATACGTAACCATCGAACGCGCAAAAATGAAAGCCGTTTCGCCTCTGGCGGACTTTAGCTTCGATTTTCAGGATTTGATTCTCAAACCCGTGGCGAAGGGGGCCCTGCCTTATTGAGCCGTGCTGGGGATTCCGACGGCGATGGGGCGACATCCCCAGCACTCGACCTGATCGATGCTTGGTCTAGTGGCGTGTCGCAGCGAGTTCGTTAGCATCGGAAGAACATAAGCGTTCACACGAGTGTGAACGCGGCACGCACGAGTGCGTGCGCCACAATTGTCTGCGACAGGCCACTAGTGGGATTCCTCTAAATGACTCTCCGGCATCGGCAGCACGTCGCCTTCGCGCGCCACCCAGGCGTAGAGCGTCGGAAGCAGGAAAATGCTGAGCAGCAGTCCCGAGATCAAACCGCCCACGATCACGATGGCAAACGGCCGCTGCGAATCGGAACCGATGGCGTGCGACATCGCCGCGGGCAATAACCCCAGGGTGGCCACCATGCTGGTTACCAGAATCGGCCGCAGCCTCAGTACCGCCCCTTCCACCGCCGCCTCTTCGATGGAATGCCCGCGCGCGCGCCGCTGGTTAATGTACTCCAGCATGATCACCCCGGTCTGCACCGAAACGCCGAACAACGCCAGGAATCCGATGCCGGACGACACGCTGAAGTGGGTGTGGGTGGCAAGCAGCGCCAGCATGCCGCCCAGTGGCGTCATCATGACGTTTACAATGATGAGCGACGCCCACTTCATGGACTGAAACATGGTGTAGAGAATGACGAAAATAATCAACACCGTGAGGGGTACGATAATTGTCAGTCGCGCGGCTGCTCGCTTCTCGCTTTCGTATTCGCCTTCCCAATTGATGTGATAGCCGCGCGGCAGTTGGACCTGCTTGCCCACTTTGTCGATGGCCTCTTCCACCGTGCTTCCCAAGTCCCGGCCGCGAATGCTGTACTTTACCGCGACGTAGCGCTGGTTGCCCTCGCGATAAATTTCCGAACCGCCGTCCTTCATCTCGATTTTGCACAGTTGCGCCAGTGAGACGCGCTCGCCCGAGGGCGAGAGCAAACGGATGTTGGCGATCGCTTCCCGGGTATCGCGATACGGCGCCTGGTAGCGCGCCACCAGATCGTAGCGCTGTTCGCCTTGCAGCACCTGTGTCAAGGCGTTCCCGCCCACCGCGGTCTGAATGGCGTCCTGGACGTCGGCTACGTTAATTTGATAGCGCGCCGCCTGTTGGCGGTCCACCTGGACATTTAAATTCGGTTGGCCCAGCAGCCGAAACACGCCCAGGTCTTCCACGCCGCGAACGGTGCGCATCACCTTGAGCACTTCGTCCGCTTTATCTTCGAGCGTGCGCAGATCGTCCCCGTAGATCTTGGTGGCCAGTTGCCCCTTTACGCCGCTGACGGCCTCTTCCATGTTGTCGGCGATGGGCTGCGAAAAATTCCAGATGGCGCCCGGAATCTTCTCCAACTCTTCGTTCATGGAGGCGATGAGCGCATCCTTGTTCTGATGAAACACCGGACGCCACTGCTCTTTCGGTTTGAGGTCCACGCAGTATTCGGTGTTGAAGAAGCCGGTGGTATCGGTGCCGTCGTCCGGCCGTCCAACCTGGCTGGTCACAATGGTCGCTTCAGGAAAGGCCGCCAAAGTTTCACGCGTCAGATTCGCCACGCGCACTCCCTCGGTTTGGCCGGTGCTGGGCGCAAGAGTTCCCCTCACCCACAGCGCGCCCTCGTCCAGGTGCGGAAGAAACTCGGATCCGATCGTTCCGCTGAGCGCCAGATACGCCGTCGCTCCCAGCGCCAGCACTGCGATCCCCACCACGGCCCACCGCTCCCGTATAGCCCGGCGGACGGCTTTGCGATAGCCCACCGTCAGGATACGCAACAGCGGATTGTGCCACTCCTTCGCTCCGCGCCGGAACAAAAAGCTGGCCAGCACCGGTGACACGATGATCGAGAACAGCAGCGCGCCCAGGAGTGCGAACGCTACCGTCCATGCCATGGGTTTAAACAGCCGCCCTTCCACGCGCTGCAGCGTGAAGATCGGAATGTAAGCCGTAATGATGATGGTGATGGCGTAGAACACCGGCCGCTGAACCTCATGAGCCGCCAGACGAATCTGAGCGCCCACCGACATACGCTCGCCATTTCCGGATTGCTGCGTGTGAAGGTGGCGCACAATGTTCTCGATCATCACTACCGCGCCATCTACCACCATTCCGAAATCCAGCGCGCCCAATGACAGAAGATTGGCTGGAATATGCCGCAAGCTGAGGCAGATGGATGCAAATAACAGCGAAAATGGAATGGTTACCGCCACGATCAGCGCGGCGCGCGTATTGCCGAGGAACAGGAACAGAATGATGACAACCAGAATGATGCCTTCCGTCAGGTTGTGCAGCACGGTGTGCGTGGTGAACTCGACCAGCTCGCTGCGATCGATGAAGGGGACAATCTTCACGCCGGAGGGCAGAATGAAGTTGTTGAGCTCGTCCACTTTGGCGTGAATTCCCTTGAGGGTGGTGTCGGAATCCGCGCCTTTGCGCATCAACACGATTCCGGAAACCACGTCTTCGTTGTCGGCGATTTTGCCATCCTCGCGGCGAATAGCGCGTCCGAATTGACCCAGCCGTATCTTCGGGCCCTGCGCCACGGTTGCAATGTCGCTGATGTGCAGCGGTGTTCCATTCTGCGTCTTGATCACGGTGTCTGCGATGTCGCGGGTGTTCGTCACCATGCCCACTTCGCGCACGTCCACTTGCTGCAGGCCGGCCTGGATGAAGCTTCCGCCGGCGTTGGCGTTATTGTTCGCCAGTTGCTGCTCCACCTGGCTGATGCTGAGGCCGTAAGCGATCAGCTTGTCGGGATCGATACGCACCTGATACTCGCGCGTGGGACCGCCGAAGCTGGCGACATCCACCACATCCGGAACGGACTTGAAGTTCTTTTCCACCACCCAGTCTTCGAGCGACTTCAATTCCATCACGTCATATTTCGGGTTCCTGCTTTGCAGCGTGAAGAAGTAGATCTGGCCCACCGGGCTCCAATCGGTGCCCATCTGCGGCGTCACGCCCGCCGGCAAGGTGACCTGCGCCAGCCTCTCCAGCACTCGCTCGCGATTCCAGGCGTTTTCCGATGCGTCGTCGAAGATCAGCTTCACGTCCGACAAACCAAACAGTGAGAACGAGCGCAGATGCACCACGTCGGGAATCCCGTTCATGGCGATTTCCAGCGGGATGGTGACCTGTTGTTCGATCTGTTCGGCCGAAATCCCCGGCCATTGCGTGATCACGTCGACGTAATTGTTGGCTACGTCGGGATAAGCTTCCACCGGAAGGTTGTGGAACGAAATCGCGCCCCACGCCAGCAGCAGGAGCGCGATGGCTAAAACCACAAAGCGGTTGTTGAGCGCGAAGTCGACTACTTTACGGATCATTCCAGAGCTCTGCTACTGCTCCACCGTAGCCTGCAAAACCAGCGCGTTGGATACCACTTGTTGACCCGGCTGGATACCCGAGAGGACTTCTTGCAGGCCGCCCGGCAGCATGTTTCCGCTCACCACTTCCATGCGGCGGAACTGATTGTCCCCCGCCGGCGCGTAGACCCAGTCGCGATCGTGCAGGTGCAGAATCGCCGTCGCCGGCACGGTGGCGCGCAGTTGCTTTTCGGATCCATGGAACGTCGCGGTCACAAACATTCCGAAGCGCAATATCCCGGAATTGTCCACTTCCAGACGCACTTTCTCGGTTCGGATGGTGGGGTCCAGGGTGGGAGAAATATTGGCAATGCGCGCTCTGAGAACCACGTTGGGATAGGCCGCCAGATGAATATCGGCAAACTCGCCCACGCGCACGAACGACATATCGTTCTCGTAGACGTCGCAAATAATCCACACTTTGGACAGATCGGAGATGGTGAACAGATTCGGAGAATTGTCCAGCGTCTTCACGCCCGCCGCCGCTGTCACCTGTTGATCGGTGATGACGCCTGAAACCGGCGCGTGAATCTCGATAACGGAACTGGGATGATCCAGGTCGGCGCCCAGCACGTGCAGGTGTTCGATCGTCGTTTCGGTGGTCACCTTGGCTTTGATTGCGGCATCCTCGGCCACTTCTTCGTCTTTCTTGGCGATGGCGCCTTTTTCCAGAAGTATCTTGGCGCGCTCCAGCTGCGCCTTGGCCAAAGTTTCGTCCGCCACGGCCTGCCGCCAATCGGAAAAAGCCTGTGCGATGTCCTGGCTTTGGACCTTGAGCAGCAACTGGCCTTTGGTCACCGCGTCGCCTAACCGGGCGTCGATTTCAACGATGCGGCCGGACGCCAGCGAAATCACGGGGATGCCTCGCGAAACATCAGGACTCACGGTGCCCGTGGTCTTCAGTTCCGGCGCGGCGTCATGCTCACCCGCAGTAACGATGGGAAACTGCTTGGGATCATCCACGCGGAACATGCTGCCGTCCGATTCGTGGACGATATCGGCAGCCGGCGGCGCGCCCAGCTTGGGGTTGGCTTCTACTTTCTCGTTGCAACCTGCCAGCACCAAACTTGCGGCCAGGCATACGATGGCGAGCGTGGCGTTCACACGAGTGTGAACGCTGCACGCAGGAGTGCGTGCGCCACAGCTACAATTCTTCATTGAATCACCTCCTGCCCTACCGCCATGTTCAATTGCGCGGCGGCAGTCAGGTAGGAACCCACCAGGTTTAAGTAATTCAGTTCGGTGCTGCGGTAGTCCTGTTGCGCTTGCAGAAAATCCAACAGCGAAGCCCCGCCCCGGGTATAGGCGAAAGAAATTGTGTCTCGCACCTCGACGGCTTCCTTCAGATAGATCTCTTTATAGGTACCGAGCAGCTTCACATTGCTTTCAATCGTCGCGAAGGCTGAATCCACATCGCTGAACACCTGCGCGGTGGCCGCATCGCGCAGCCGCTCGTTCCGCGTGATGTCCTCCTGCGTTCGCTGCTTCTCGCCTTGATTGCGGTCGAAAATCCGCAACGGAATGCTCACGCTTACACCGAAGTAGGCCGGGATGGGCGGATTGCGCGCCACGTCTACACTGAATGTGGGATCCACCGACCCATTGGCCACCGCCAGCCGGTGATCGGTCTGGGCCTTATCCACCGCTTCGATCGCCGCTTTCAGATCTGGCCGACTGCTCATCGCAGTGGTGCGCAGCTCTTCGAGCGGACGAATGCGATCCGAAAAATCGAAGGCTCCCGCGACGTCAAACTGCTCCACGGGCGTTCGATCGTTCAGCAGCGTCAACAACTGGATCTTGGCCGTTCGCAAGGCCACCGTGGCCGTCTGGACGTCCGTCTCGTACTGCACGCGCTGCAGTTCCAGCCTCTCGAAGTCCACCTTCGCGATGTCCCCAGCCTTCAGCCGGTCGTTGCTCACCTGGAGCAGGTGGTTGTAGTACGCCAGATTCTCCCGCGTCAGATCCAGAATCGCTTTTTGCTGGAGAGTCTGAACGAACGCCGTCCGCAAAGTGAATAACAGTGTCCGCTCCTGATCGGCATACTGGGCGACGGTGATCTCGGTCTCCTTTTGAGCGCTCTCCCGCCGCAATTCGCGTTTGTGCCGCCGTTCATGCAAGTAGCTCATGGAAGCTGATGGAAGCGCATAGGCGAACGGACTGTAGATGGGTGGCCCGCCGCTGGGCGGAGGTTGTGTCGAAAAAAAATTCATCTGATCGAAGGTGCCAGTCAAATCGGGATTGGGCCGCAGATAGGCTGTGATCTCCTGCGCGCGCGATTCGTCTATACTAATCTGAGCCGCCCGGAGGGTAGGGTTGTTGGCTTGAAAGCGGTCGCGAATCTGCTCCCAGTTATAGGTCTGCGGCTGCGCGAAAGCAATCGATCCTAACGTAGCCATCAGCAAGCACCATCTCAATTGGCAGGCAACCCAACCACGACCGTGAGGGAGCGGCCCTCCCTGAGCTTTTTTCAACATCCTGCTCGATCTAAACTAAAGGTAGCGAGGCGGATAATCGCCAGTCCAGTATCGTTCGGTTATGCCACATGCCTATCTTTCGGCCAGGGCCAGCGGTCTTTCTGCCATGCGCTTCCCTAAGTATTGCAAAGAGTGATGATGGCGTGTCTAGAATATGACTAAACCGGCACGCATCTCCATGCTTTCTTTCTTTCTTCGCGGCGGGACCAAGTCCGTCTTGCTGAAGGCGGGAGTCCTCATCGCCGTCATCGCGTTCGCCGACTGGCGAGCTGACAAGGACGTCACCCTCGGCTTCCTGTATTTGTTTCCCATGTTAATGGTCGGCAGCGTGCTGAAGCGCTGGCAGATCGGAATTGCCGCCGCTCTTTGCACCTTGCTAGCCGAGATTTTCGACTCCTTCGACTGGCGCCCCAGCGCCGGCATTCCGCGCGATATTCTGATTTTCTCAGCATTCCTCGGCATGGGGCTCTTCGTCTACGAAGTGGTTCGCAGCCGGCATGCGGCTTTGACGCATTTGAAACAAATCGAATCGGAGAGCGAAGCGCGCCGGGCCGCCGAAGAACAGTTGAAGGTGCTGGTGGACAGCAGCCCGGTGGCCATCTTCACCGCCGATACCGACGGCCGCGTCTTGCAGGCCAACGACGCCGCGCATCGCCTCTTCGCCCTGCCGGGCGGTTCGCTGCCAGGCAGATCGATTCGCGATTACCTTCCATCGCTCGAGAATGTTCCAGCGCCTGAACCGAACGGAACGTCGTTCCGTACCGTAATGCAATGCCGGGGCCAGCGTCAGGACGGGGAAGCGTTCCTGGCCGACATCTGGTTCTCCACTTACCGCACCAGCGTCGGCGCGAGGCTGGCCGCCATGGTGGTGGACACCTCCGAAGATCTGCGCAATCGCGAAGAGTTCAGCCTCCACCAGCTTCTGGCTGCCTCGCGCATTCTGGTGGGCGCAGTGTCGCACGAAGTTCGCAACGTCTGCGGCGCCATCGCCGTGGTCCACGAGAATCTGGCGCGTAATAGCTCGCTGGCCCACAACAAGGATTTCGAAGCGCTCGGCACACTCATTCAAACGCTGGAGAAGATCGCCGCGCTGGAACTCCGCCAGACCCCCTATCCGGCCGCTCGCGTGGATCTGCCGGCTCTGCTGGAAGAACTGCGCATCGTCATCGAGGCCGCGCTGCGCGATGAGGGAATCGACGTGTCCTGGGACATCGAACCCGGCCTGCCGGCGGTTTGGGCCGACCGGCAGAGCCTGATGCAGGTCTTTCTGAACCTTACGAAAAACAGCCGGCGAGCCATGCTGGATCAATCCTCCCGGCGCCTCCAGATCGTGGCCCGCGCCGAAGGCCATCGTGTCGCGGTCCGGGTTCGGGATACCGGCGGCGGTGTCCTTGATCCCGAACACCTCTTCCGGCCGTTCCAGCCCGGAGCGCAGTCCACCGGCCTGGGCGTCTATCTCTCGCGCGCCTTGCTGCGATCCTTCCATGGCGATCTGCGCTATGAACCCGAGCGGAGCGGCGCTGTGTTCGTCGTCGAACTTTCGCCCGCTCCAACCGGTAATCTGAAAGAGAGCCATGGCCCAGGAAATCCGGATTCTGTTGGTGGACGATCACAGCCTGTTCCGGGACAGCCTCAGCCGGTTGTTGCAGACTGAGGCGGACTTCCGTATGGTGGGCTCCTGCGCCACGATTGCCGAAGCTCTGACGGTCATCGCCAGCGAACAACCCGACATCGTTCTGCTCGATTACGATCTGGGTGAAGAACAGGGAACCGTTGCTCTGGATGAGATTCGCAAGAACGGATTCAAAGGGCGCGTCCTGATGGTCACCGCTGGAATGAGCGACGCCGCCACCGTGCGCGTGCTCGAAAGCGGATCGGAAGGCATTTTCCTCAAGCACAGCTCGCCCGCCCAACTGGTGGAAGCGATCCGCCGGATGGTGGCCGGCGAACCGTGGCTCGATCCGCGCGCCATGCGGTCGCTGATCGCCGGCGCCACCGGCAAATCGGACGAGCAGCGCAGCTCGCAGGTCCTTACCGCTCGCGAGCGATTCGTTCTGCACGGCGTTTTCGAAGGACTCACCAATAAGGAAATCGCCGCTCAATTGCAGGTTTCAGAAGGCTCCATCAAAGCCGTAATGCAGCAATTATTCGACAAAACCGGCGTCCGCACTCGCAGCCAGCTGGTCCGCATCGCGCTGGAAAAACGCGCCGAAGACTGGCTCGCTTCAGAGTAGCCGGTCCCCTTCCCGGGTATTCGCCTTAGTGCGTATCTAAAAAAGGTACTTAGACGTAATACGACGGTAACATTCTCGGTTAATATTAGTCTTATCTGAAAGGTCGTGCAAAATCAATCGTCCCAGGGCCGCTTTTGCCCAGCCGCTTCTCGCTCCCGAAGAGGCGGCCGATCGCCGCGCCGAAATACGCTACCCCGCCCAGGATCCCGCCGAACTCGAACTCCTGCCCGGCCCTTCCGAGCCGATGTTCGGAACCATTCTGGATGTCTCCCGCTCAGGATTGCGGGTGGTGATTCCAAGGCGTATCGATTTTGGCACCCAGGTGCAGGTGAAGTTGCACAACAATGTCATTGTTGGCGAGGTCCGCTACTGCCGTGCTATTTCCGGCGCCTTTCACGTCGGCCTCCGCATCCAGGACCTGGTGCGTCCCGCAGGCAGCCAAAATCGGCACATCGCCGCTGACCCGCTCTCTCTCTACGCCGTCGGCAAAGGTCTTTCGATTCCCGAAGTCATCGAGATCCGCGAGCATCTCGGCCGATGTGGAGCTTGCCGCGCTCGCCTGGCCGAACAGCATGCTCTTCTGAATCCACGTAAGGGCCGTCCTATCGTCTGATTGGGGGTTCGGGCTTCACCCCAGGCACTCATGCGGACGCTCGGAGTTGCCGATTCCAGAACATGGGACGCCCCCTGCTGGCTTGCCTGGCGGTCTTTCTGTTCACCATCGGCATCCGCTGGGCGCTGCTCCCGGTCCTGCACGTTCCCATCCCCGCGATCCACGACGAATTCAGTTATCTGCTGGCAGGCGATACCTACGCTGCCGGCCGCCTGGCGAACCCGCCGCATCCCTTTTGGAAACATTTCGAATCGTTCCATATTATCCAGCAGCCCACGTATGCCTCGAAATATCCGCCTCTGCAAGGCTTGGTCCTGGCTTTTGGCGAGCGATTCTTCGATCTACCATGGATCGGAGTATGGCTCAGCGCCGGGCTGATGTGCGCTGTAGTCTGCTGGATGCTCCAAGGCTGGACCACACCGGGCCTGGCGTTCGTCGGGGCCCTGCTGGTGGCCCTGCGCATTGGCATTTTGAGCTATTGGATGAATTCTTATTGGGGCGGCGCCGTTCCCGCTATCGGTGGAGCGTTGCTGCTGGGCGCTTTGCCACGGATTGCTTTTCGCCGTCAGTTTGCGCATAGCGCCACTTGGGCCATCGGCCTCGCGATCCTTCTCAACTCGCGCCCTTATGATGGAGCGGTGCTCGCGCTGCTGTCCGCCGCAGCGATGCTGTGGACTCTGCGGACGCTCCCCATGCGGCTCGCCTGGCCCGCGGCTGCCGTCCTTGTTCCGGTGGCTGCGTGCATGCTCTATTTCAACGCGCGGGTTACCGGGAATCCCTGGGAGCTGCCCTACCAGCTTCACGAACGCCAATATGTCGTCGCGAACACCTTCGCCTGGTCCAGCCAGAGCCCGGAGCCGGTCTACAATCACGCCGTGATGCGAACCTTTTGGACCAAGCTGAACGTGGATCAGGTGAAGGACACCGAAGCCCATCTCCTCTCCGCGTCCCTGGTCAAGCTCTCCACCATGTATGGTTTTTTCTTCTGCTTTTACCCCCTGTTCATTCCGGCGCTGATCTGGCCTTATCCGCTCGAAACGCCCCAGGAGCGCCTGGGTGTTCTTTTGCTCGCGGGCGGCCTGCTGGCGATGATTCCCGTCCTCGGATTTCAATACCACTACGCCGCAGCGATTCTGCCGCTGGTCTATTTACGATTGCTGCAGTCCATCCATCGCCTGCGAAACTGGCGCCCGAACGGGAAGCTCATCGGTCCGGCTCTGGCGATCTTGCTGATCGCGCTGATCCCGATTCAATTCAGCCGCGACGTCTGGAAGCTCTTCGCCGACGGCGAGTACGCGCCGCCCATGGCTCAGCCGTATCACGATGTCGTCAGCCAGTTGGATGCGCTGCCCGGCCGCCACCTGGTGCTGGTCCGATATGCTCCCCAGCACGATGTTTTTCAAGAGTGGGTTTACAATCGCGCCGATATCGATGCCGCGCGGATCGTGTGGGCGCGCGAAATGGGCCCTGCAGAAGACGCGCCGCTGATTCAATATTTTCACGGCTGCAGCGTTTGGCTGCTGGAGCCCGATCAGTCGCCCCCCAGACTGGCTCGCTACCCGACTACACCCACACTACTGAATGTGGCCCAAAAGGCCGAATAATCAGCTGGGAAGGCAACAAGTGTCGATTGGAATCTTAGGCGGCGGCCTGGCGGGGCTTACCATCGCCGCGCATCTGGACCACGAGTGCGAAGTGCTGGAGAAGGAAAGCCGTGGCGGCGGCCACTGCCAGACTATCCAGGAGCGGGGCTTCACCTACGATGCCGGCGGCCCGCACATCATCTTTTCGCGTAATCAGGAGATGGTGGATTACATGGTTTCTCTGCTGGGCGATAACGTCCACCGCGCTCGCCGCAACAATAAGATTTTCTACAAGGGGCGCTACGTAAAGTATCCGTTCGAAAACGGCCTGTTCGATCTGGAGCCGCAGGATCGCTTCGAGTGCCTTTATCACTACATCAAGAACGACTATCCTGCGCCGCAGACCAATTTCAAGGAGTGGCTTTACCACCACTTTGGCAAGGGCCTCGCCGAAAAATATCTGATTCCCTACAACGAGAAAATCTGGAACGTTCCGGCTGAAGAACTGGGTCTGGAATGGGTGGAAGGCCGCGTCCCCAAACCGCCCGTCGAAGACGTGATCAAAGCCGCCGTCGGCGTCGAAACCGAGGGCTATACTCACCAGCTCTATTTTCATTACCCCGCCCACGGCGGCATCGAATCGCTGCCGCGCGCGATGGGCCAACGAGTTCACAATGTGGTCCCCGATTTCGCCGTGGAGCGCATCTGGCGAGAAGGCAGCGGGTGGTGCGTCAGCAATGGGCTCTTCACCCGCCGCTATGACGCCTTGGTTTGCACCATCCCAATTCAGGAGCTCGCCGAGGCGCTCGACGGCACTCCGCCCGAGATTCTGGCCGCCGTCCAGGCCCTACGCTACAACTCACTCGTTACGGTCTCGGTGGGTCTCGACGCCGCGCGCGTCCCCGACTACACCGCCATCTACGTGCCCGACCCCGAGATCCGTTTCCATCGGCTGTCGTTTCCAGCAGCCTTCAGTCCGCACAACGCGCCGCCCTGCCAATCCATCATTCAGGCCGAAGTGACCACCAACCCTGGCGACGGCACGCACGAGATGTCGGACGATGCGCTGCTCTCGGACGTAATCGGCGATCTGGAGAACATGGACCTGGTCCGCCGCTCGGAGGTCTGCTACGCTCGCGTGCTCAGAACCAAATACGGCTACGTGGTTCAGAACGACGATTGCCGCCGCTATTTAAAGCAAGCCAAGGCTTACTTCGAGCAGATCGGCATCCCGCTGTGCGGGCGCGTGGCCGAATTCGAATACATCAATATGGACGTTTGTATGGAGCGCGCCCGCAAGGTGGCCGATCGCCTGAACCGCGCAGTCCCGGCTGCAACCATTCCCTTGGAGGTCTCGGTATGACACGTCCCTACTTCGAAATCGCGAATCCCGAAATTCCCAACATCCTGGAGGGGCTTCCACGCGGGCTGCGCGTGCTCGACGTCGGATGCGGCTCGGGCGTCCACGGGGCCGAATTGCACCGCATGCACGGGCATCGTGTGGTGGGGGTAGACCTTTCCGCGAGTTCCATCGAAAAGGCGAAGACTCGTCTGGCCGAGGCCTACGTCGCCGATGTCACGCGGCCGGAGGCGTACCCATTCCGCGGCCAGCAATTCGACGTCATTCTGTTCTCCGACATGCTCGAACACTTGACCGATCCGCTGGATGTCCTGGTGCGGCATTACCGGCTGCTGTCGCCGGGCGGTCAGATACTTATTTCGTTGCCCAATGTCGCCATTTGGAACGTCCGCTTGGCCCTGCTGCTCGGACAATTTGAGTATGGCGACACCGGCACTCTGGACCGAACGCATATGCGTTTTTTCACTCGCCGCAGCTTCCGGCGTTTCTTGAGCGAGGCGAGGCCTCACGGTCACCCGCAACCGGATCACACCCGGGATACTCCGTCCGTTCGTACCCTTGATCAAGCGAGTGTATGGAAAGGGATCGGGGACGGCCCAGCAAGGTGACTCCTCGTCCATCATGGATTCGGGGCCGTATCGCTTCTATATGCGTTGGCTCTATCCCATCGAACGCTGGATCTGCGGCCTGTGGCCCGGGCTGCTGGCGTTTCAGTTCGTAATTTTGGCCCGGCCGGTCTCCTTGGCGCGTTTCAACGAGGAGAGCGCGGTGGATCATGTTCCCGGCGACCTCGCCGCCCTTGAGAGTCTATCCGCCAAGTAACCAATCACTTGGGCACCCAGCCCGCCTCTATTCCGCATCCCCCAACCGGCCGAATAGCTATTAGGCAAGCATGAGCCATCTAATTTCCGTCGCGATGATCACCATGAACGAGGAAAAAGCGGTCGCCCGCGTGATTGAGGACATCTCCGACGCCCTCCGCGGCCGCGAATATGAAATTGTGGTGGTCGATAGCAGCCGGGATGCCACGCCCAACATCGCCGCCAGTCAAGGCGCGCGGGTAATACGGCAATTCCCCCCTAAAGGCTACGGTCGCGCCATGGGCCGGGTGCTGCAGGAATGCCATGGCGACGTGGTCGTAACGCTCGATTGCGATGGCACGTACCCGGCGTCGGAGATCCCACGCCTGGCGGACATGGTCCTTTCCGGTCAATGCGATCTGGTGAATGCTTCGCGTCTGGAACGCCGTCCCCGCAGCATGCCGATGGCGAACTATTTTGCCAACTGGCTCTTCGCCGTCACGGGCTGGCTGCTGGTGGGCGTCAAGTCCACCGATCTCCATTCCGGCATGCGCGCTTACAGCCATCGCCTGCTCAGGGAAGTGGAGGTCGACCCTAAAGGTCCCGCCCTCCCCGTCGAATTGTTGCTGAAGCCTGTGTTACAGGGGTTTCGGTTGCGCGAAGTCTTTATCCCGTACGGAGAGCGCATCGGGGAGACTACATTGCAACGCTGGTCTTCTACCGTCTGGACCTTCCGCCGCATCCTTCGCCTGGCGTTCTCCCGCTTCTTCCCGGACCCCAAACGAAACCTAACGAAAAACACGACTTTGGCCGATTAACCAACAGGAGTTCGTGCTCCCCACGAGTTTGAAACATTGACCAGCCTCACCGGTTTAGAGGAAGCTCTCAGGCAGCCCTCAGCAACTCCGTCGGCCGGCTTCGCCGCGGCATTTATCGCCGAATCGATTGCGATCCTCGAAAGCGTCGATATCGCCGCCATCGAGCGCATGGCCGCGGGCCTGGCGCGGGTTCGCGAACTGGGCGGCCGCCTGTTCATCTTAGGGGTGGGTGGGTCGGCCGGTCACGCCAGTCACGCGGTGAACGACTTTCGCAAACTATGCGGCTTTGAAGCCTACGCGCCCACTGACAATGTATCGGAGCTGACTGCCCGGGCCAACGACGAAGGCTGGGACACCTGTTTTGCCGCCTGGCTCAAAGGGTCGCGCATCGGTCCGCGCGATGGTGTGCTGGTTTTCTCGGTGGGCGGCGGTAGCCGCGAGAAAAACGTATCGGTCAATATCGTGCGCGCACTCGAAACAGCGGCCGAAGCAGGCGCCCACATATTCGGCATCGTAGGGCGCAACGGTGGATTCACGCGCCAGGCCGCCGAAGAATGCATCGTGATTCCAGCGCTGGCTCCCGACCGGATCACGCCCCACACCGAAGGGCTTTGCGCGGTCCTGTGGCATTTGCTGGTCAGCCACCCGCTTTTGCAGCGCGTGCCAACCAAATGGGAAGCGATCACGGAGGGCGTCCGATGAGCGGCAAGCGTTTTTTCATCGCAGGCGGCGCCGGATTCATCGGCAGCCACTTCACCGACCGGCTGCTGTGCGACAAAAGCGTTGAAGCTGTCACCCTTTACGACAACTTTTCGAGCGGGCGCGAGTGGCATTACGCGCATCATGAGCAGGATCGCCGGCTGCGCGTGATCTGGGGCGATGTGAAGGACCTGGCCGCGCTCGAACGCAATATGGACGGCCACGACACCGTCATTCACCTGGCATCCAATCCCGACATCGCGCGCGCCGCCGTGGAGCCCGACATCGATTTTCGCGAAGGCACCTTCCTTACGCAACAAATTGTGGAGGCCATGCGCCGCACTCGCACGCCCAACCTGCTTTACGCCTCGGGCAGCGGAGTGTACGGCGATCTGAAGGACTACGAAGCCCAGGAAGACTTCGGGCCGCTGGTTCCTGTTTCCACCTACGGCGCAAGCAAACTGGCCGGTGAAGCGCTGATTGCGTCGTACTGCGCCATGTTCGATTTGCGAGCCTGCGCATTCCGTTTCGGCAACGTGGTTGGCGCGCGCCAAACCCACGGAGTCGGGTTCGATTTTATTCGCCGCCTGCGCGTGCAGCCCGATCGTTTGCGAATCCTGGGCGACGGCCGCCAGAGCAAATCGTACATCCATGTGGACGACGTCGTGGAGGCGGTTCTACTGGCGTATCGCACGTCACTTGGATTGACTGGGAAGTTGAGTGAGAAGCCGTTTGAAGTCTTTAACGTTGCCACCGGCGACTACATCACGGTGACCGAAATCGCCAAACTAGCCATCGAGGCGGCGGGGCTTTCCGAAGATCAAGTCCGTCTGGAATACACCGGCGGCGATCGTGGCTGGAAAGGCGACGTCCCCATCGTTCGCCTCAATACGGACCGCATTCGCAGCCTGGGTTGGATACCGCAAACGGAAGACCAGCCAGGCGCTATGCGAGGCCCTGAATTCCATGCTCGCCGACTCCCGGCTGGGGAGGCTGTAACCGTGCGCCGCGCCGTGTTCCTGGATCGCGACGGCGTGGTGAACCGCGCCGTCATCCGAAAAGGCAAACCCTATCCGCCCGCCACTCTTTCGGACCTGCGCCTGCTGCCCGGCGTTCGCGAAGCCTGCAATATACTGCGCGATGCCGGATTCGCCTTGATCCTGATCACCAACCAGCCCGACATCGCGCGCGGCCTGGTTTCCGCCCAGCAGGTATCGGAAATGAACCGCCGCTTGCAGCGGTTTCTACGGCTGGATGGCGTCGGCGTCTGTCCGCACGATGATGAGGCGCGCTGCTCCTGCCGCAAGCCGGAGCCTGGGTTGCTGCTGGAAGCGGCGCATGTGTGGAAGATCGACCTGGAGTCGAGCTTCATCGTCGGCGACCGCTGGCGCGACATCGAAGCCGGCCATCGCGCGGGCTGTCGCGCCATTTTCGTCGATTATGGCTATTCCGAGCAGCGTCCCGATGGCCCCTTTGTAGGTGTGCGTTCGCTGCGCGACGCAGCGCAATGGATTCTCCGGACCACTCGCCCGGGTCATCAGACGGATACGTCCCTATATGCCTGATATCGCTTTATTCCGCGTCAAGATCTTTGCCGACGGCGCCGACCGCGCTTCTATTCTCGATCTGGCGGCCAATCCTTTGATCAAGGGATTCACCACCAATCCCACGCTGATGCGCAAGGCGGGCATCACCGATTACGAGGCGTTCGGAAGATCACTGGCGCGCGACATCCCGGACCGGCCGTTCTCCTTCGAAGTCCTGTCGGACGACTTCGAGCAGATGGAGCAGCAGGCGCTCCAAATCGCGACTTGGGGCGAAAATGTTTACGTCAAGATTCCGATCACCGATACGCGCGGGCGCAGTTCAGCCGCGCTGGTGAAGCGCCTGGCGCAGCACGGCGTCAAAGTCAATGTAACCGCGCTGATGACGCTCGATCAGGTGGACGCCGTGGTGCCCAGCCTGCGCAACGGGCCTCCGAGCTGCATTTCGATTTTCGCCGGCCGCGTCGCCGATGCCGGCCGCGATCCGCTGCCCATCCTGAGCGGGGCGCTGGCGCGCATTCGCGCCTATCCGCAAATCGAGCTGATCTGGGCCAGCCCGCGCGAGCTGTTCAACATTGTCCAGGCCGAGGCCATCGGCTGCCACATCATCACGGTCACGCACGACCTGCTGAAGAAGCTGCCGCTGATTGGCCGCGATCTCACGGAGTATTCACTCGACACGGTGAAAATGTTCGTGAACGACGCCCGCGCCGCGAATTTCACTTTGGGAACCCTGGTTCCCGGCAAACCAGTTACAACTGCGCTACCCTTTGACACCGTGTCTGCGCGCGAGTAGACTGTGGGCGATGTCTGGTACCCGGTTAATCGCAATTAGCACAATAGGGTTTGGCGCGCTGCTAACCCTGGCTGCTTCGGAACCACCCTCTACCGTGACGTTTGCCAGAGACGTTGCCCCGATTTTACAGGCGCGATGCCAGGAATGCCATCATGCGGGCTCGATGGCCCCCATGTCGCTGGTGACCTACCAAGAGACGCGCCCCTGGGCTAAGTCCATCCGGCAGCGAGTAATCCTGCGACAGATGCCGCCCTGGCACATCGATCCGTCGGTGGGAGTGCAGAAGTTCAAGAACGACATGTCGCTCACCGCCGAGCAGATCAACACTATCGTGCGGTGGGTGGATGCGGGCGCGCCGCTGGGCGATCCCAATGATATGCCCGCTCCCAAAGAATGGCCCTCTCCAAATGAATGGAAAGCCGCCAAGGAATTGGGCCAGCCGGACTTGGTGATCAAGTCCGATCCATACACCATGGCGGCGCACCACCAGGACGTGTGGTGGCGTCCCACTTCCAACATCGCCATCACCGAGCCGCGCTGGGTACGCGCCGTTGAAATCCGGCCTGGAACCGCGGCTGGCCGCAGAATCACACATCACGCCGTCGCTTACCTGGTGCAGGACGATCCGGACACGTTGGCTCCTGGCGCCAACGCCGACTTGGGTGGACGCGGCATGCTCATGGAATGGGCCATCGGCAAGGGCTACGATCTTTACCGTCCCGACACCGGCAAACTTCTGCTCCCCGGAGCGCAAATTTCCTGGGATGTCCACATCCATGCCGTGGGCGAAGAGATTCGAGACAACGTCGAACTGGGCATCTGGCTCTACCCTAAGAATCAGGAGCCCAAGTACCGAACCTATTTGACGGGTTTCCAAGCCCTGCGCGGATTTGATTCATCGGCCGCGTCTCAACTCAGAGCCGGTAGGAATATCGATATCCCGCCCAACTCGGTGATCGCGTCGGACAACTACACCGTGTTGAAGCATGCCGCTATCCTCGAGAATTTCCAGCCGCACATGCACCTGCGCGGTAAGGCCATGGCCGTGGAGGCGATCCTGCCGGACGGAACCGTACAGATGGTGAGCTACGTCCCCAGTTTCAACTTCAATTGGATGATCAACTACATCTATGCGGACGATGCCGCGCCGGCGTTTCCTAAAGGCACCACGATCCATGTCACCGCCTGGTATGACAACACCCGGACCAATCCCAACAATCCGGATCCCGACCAGTGGGTTGGCTTTGGCGATCGGACTGTGGACGAAATGGGACACGCCTGGATGAACGTCACCTACATCAGCGACCAGGACTACACCGCCTGGGCCGCGAAACATCGCCCGAAACTCGAGGCCGCCGTATCGCCTGGTCCGTGAGAATGCGCTGGGCCGCGCTGTGGCTGGCTACTGCGGTGATGGCTCTGGGCCAGGCGCTGCCTCCCGAACCCGCCCGCGATTCGGGTTCGAGCATCACCGGCGCTTTTGAAGGCTGGTTTAAGAACTCCGACGGAAGCTTCAGTCTCTTGCTGGGCTACTACAACCGCAACCGCAAACAGGAAGTGGACATTCCAGTAGGGCCGGACAACGCGCTGGAGCCGGGAGGACCGGACCGCGGTCAGCCCACCCGCTTCATGCCCGGGCGCGGTTGGGGGCTGTTCACCGTGAAAGTGCCTGCCGACTTCGGCGACAACAAGATCACCTGGACCATCGTTGCCAATGGCAAGAGCACCGCGATTCCAGCCAGCCTGAAGCCGGATTGGGAGATCTCGCCCTTCCGGGAAGCCGCTGTGGGAAATACTCCGCCCGTGCTCAGCTTCGACGAGCATGGCCCATCGGCGCAGGGTCCGCAAGGGCTAATGGTCCAGCGCACCGCAAAGGTGGGAGAACCGCTTGCGTTAACCGTGTGGGTTTCCGACGACGCCAAGTTCACTTCGTCGTCCGGCGCGAAGCCCAAGTCGATGGGCGCTCCTGTGACCTTGCGATGGATCCCGTATCGCGCGCCGGGACCAATCGTATTCAGCACTGAACGGCCCGAGGTTAAGAAAATAACGCGACCAGACAACGCAGCTCCGTTTAGTGGGACGGCCACCACCACCGCGACATTTAGTGAACCCGGGGAATATGTGGTGCTGGTAACCGCCAACGATTACTCCGGCGAAGGCGGCGCGGGGTTTCAATGCTGCTGGACCACGGGTCAGGTCAGGATTTTGGTGCAGCGCTGAAAAATCAGGCGACTTCTTTTTCGAGCGCCATTTCGCGCTCGCGCTGCCACTGCAGTTTGCCTTGATATTCCTGAAACAACGTGGTGCATCCAGCCCACCAATAACCCACCACAAAGAGCAGCAGAAACGGAACGGCCAGGAAGTTCCAGGTTTCAATCGCGTAGCCCACCATGTAGGCGAAATATCCGCCCACGGCCAATTCGGCGTAAGGCAGCCATCCGCTGCGACGACGGTAGCTCTCGTTCTGAATTTTCACTTTGTGGTCGCCGACGGCATACTTGGGCGTGCGCGCAAACGCCGACTTGATCCCCAGCAGCGCTTCGATTACCGCCTTGGTATTGATCAACGTCAGGGCGATGCCCGCGGCCATCAGAGCCGGCATCAAGACGATAGCGCGCTTCCAATTCCGCGGGTGCAACTCGCGCTGGGCCACCAGGTAAAACGCCCAGATGGAACAGAACGACGCAATGATCAGCGGCAGATCGACGGTCACCATCTGGAAGACGCCCATGTAAAACCGCACGATCATCACCGGCAGCATCAGCGCCGACATAATCAGCATTAATGGATAAGATATGTTCGGAGTCAGATGGCAGAACGCTTCCAGCTTCACCCGCCACGGTTCTTTGGAGCGCAGAATCCGCGGCAGCAGTTTGATCGCGACCTGCGTCAGCCCCTTGGCCCAACGCGACTGCTGGACTTGGAATCCGTAGGTGTCCACCGGCAGTTCCGACGGGCAATCCACCGACTGGGAGGTACATGAAGCGCCAGCCTTTGAGCTGCGCTCGATAGCTCAGATCCGAATCTTCGGTCAGCGTATCGTGCTGCCAGCCGCCCGCGTCCTCAATCATCTTGGCCCGCAAAACACCGGCCGTTCCATTGAAGTTGAAAAACAGACCGCTGCCGAAACGCGCTCCATGCTCGATTACGAAATGGCCGTCCAGCAGCATGGCCTCCACTTCGGTGAGCAGGTTGAAATGCCGGTTCAGGTAACTCCAGCGGGTTTGTACGACTCCTACGGCAGGATCGGTGAAATAGTGCACGGTGCGCGCGAGAAAATCCCGGGGAGGAATAAAATCGGCATCGAAAATGGCGATTAACTCGCCGGTGGCGGTCTTCATGCCTGCCTGCAGAGCGCCCGCTTTAAACCCGGAGCGATTGTCGCGGTGCAGATATTCGATGGGCAACCCAGCGGCTTGATACTCGCGAACCAGTGCTTCGGTGAACGGATGCGTGTCGTCGGTGGAATCGTCCAGCACCTGGATCTGCAACAGCTCGCGCGGGTACTCCATTTGGCTGGCCTCTTCGAGCAGCCGCTCCACCACGTAGCGCTCGTTATAGAGCGGAAGCTGGATGGTCACGCGCGGGAGCTTGGCCCAGCGTTCGGGCGGAGTGGGCGCCACGTCGCGACGGTGCTTCAAATACTTCCGGATCATCTCGAAACGATGGCAACCGTAAAATGAAAGGACGATCAGGATGGCGAAATAGGGAACCAACAGCGCCCAATCGAAAAACTCCAGATGATGCACGCCGTTGAAGGTGTCATTAAACAGCGAGCGCACCAATTGATCGGTCGTCGATGTTGCTAAAAGTAGGGCTGGAGGAGCTATCGCTATAACCATAGAGGTCCTGCAACGAACAAGGTTGGACGCCTGGGACCTGCGGGCGTTAACAAGTACCTAAAATTGTACCGTAAACGTCTCAAAAGGTTTAGGTCAATACTGCTCAGCGTCACGAATGTGTGATTTGAATTACAAACGACGAAGACAGCTCGGCTTGCTTCTAGCTCTCGGACTGTCGGTTGGATTGCACGCGCAGGACCGGCCGCAGTTCGTCTGGCAAGGGCAAGTGGACGGCACCGCGATCCTGCACCTGGCGGGGAAGCGCCTCACGGTGCAAATTCAGGACGGTGCGCCGGTGGAGCGCCAGAAGTTTCATTTTTCCGACGCATTGCCCGAAACTCAGCAAGCAGCGCGCGTCGAAGTGCTCGAGGGGCGCGGGTACGTCCACGTGGTGGATCAGCCGAGCATCGAAAATCATTACACGCTGGCGGTATCGATCGAGGACCGGCAGCCGGGCAGTTCGTTCTATTCGATCGCGCTGTATTGGGATGCTTCGAGCAACGCGTTCGAGCAGGGGGCGGAGAAGACCGACCATGTTGCGTGGACTGGCCGCGTGGCTGGGGCGGCCGTGATCAGCTGCCATCAGCGAAGTTGTGTTTCGAGCGTGGAGCACGGCGTGCCGGTGGCTGAGGAGCACTTCAAGTTTTCGCGCCCCCTGCCCGATCGCGACTCCGAGGTGCGGCTGGAAGATCCGGAGGGCCGCGGCGAAGTGCGTTTGATCGAGCAGCCGCGCCAGCGCAACAACTACACCGCGCGCGTTTCCATTCACGATCCCGAGGGCGGCGCGGGCGAGTATTCGTTCAGGCTGGTGTGGAAGCGCGTGGGATCGAAGGATGCCGCGCCCATTCCAGACCCGTCCGGCCGGGGCTTTCTCTGGAGCGGGACCGTGGATGGCCAGCGTGCGGGTCACGCTGAAAGGCGGTGCCAGTTTTTCCGAAGTATCTGGAAGGCGCGCCGGTCAAGGGCGAGCATGGCGAAATCCTTCGGCCATTACCGGCTCGCGCGGATCTCATGCCGACCATTCAAAAACTGCGCGGCCGCGGACGGGTCTCGATCGTTGAAACGCCATCGGAGAAGAACAATTACCGGTTGGTTTTTGAGATCTACGATTCTGAACCCGGCGCCGATTATTACGAGATTGAGTTGGACTGGTAATCCGGCCAGACCGCCAATTTATCCGCCTAAGTCCTATTGCTTTTGCGAAAAAGTTGGAAGAAACTGGATAAACCAATTCAGTATGCGACTATTGGCCTGCGCAATCGTCCTTTCTGTGTCTTCGGCTCAAGCGTTTCAAACGCCCGCGCCGGACTTGGCCGTTCAGGCCAGGAACGAGCTTTATGCCGCCCGAAACGCCTACGCAGCCACGTTGTATCAGAAATTGGTGGATCAAGAGCCGACGCGGGGGGACGCTTACTACGGGTTAGTTCGCGCGCTGCTGAAGTCCCACAAGTCCCATGACGCCTATGCCGCCGCCGCGCAGGGGCTCGAAAAGGCGCCGCAGACTTCCGGGGCGCAAGTAGCGGCTGGCATGGCGGCCTTCCGGCGCGGCGAGATAGGTAAAGCGGAAGAGTATTACAGCGCCGCTTACAAAATAAATCCTCAGGATCCGGGCGCACTGGTAGGAATGTCGTCTATCTTTTCGATGATTTCGAAGTTCAAGGCCGCGCGCGAACTGATGCTGGAAGCGTACCGGTATTCTCCGGACGATCCCGCACTGATGCTGGCGAAGGCCAACTCTTTGAAGGGCGCCGAACACATTGCGGCTCTGGAGAAAGTGCTGGCTATTTACGATCCGGAAAGCGACGAAGCGCGTGGGCTGCGGGCCCATATCGCCACCGACCGCGCGGTGGGAGATCGAAAAATCCGCCGCCTGACAAGTCCATATGAGAGCGCCGGCATCAAGTTGGTGCCACTGTGGAACGGCCCAAAACGCTTGCGCGGCATGGGTCTGCGCGTGCGTTTTAATGATAAGGAAACTGCCACGCTGCTGTTGGACACCGGGGCGTCCGGCATTTCGTTGGCTCCCAAGCTGGCGGAAAAAGCCGGTTTGGAAGCTCTGGGGCACGAAAGCTTCGAGGCCAAAGGCATCGGCGATGCACGCAGCCAGGACTCACTCGAGCACCTGGCGTCCATGGTCCAAGTTGGGAGTGTGACATTTGAGAATTTTCCAATCGCCGTGTTCCGGTCGGCTACGACGGATGACTTCGATGGCATCATTGGCGCCGACGTCTTCCAGCGCTTTCTGGTGGGAATCGATTTCGTGAAAACCGAACTCACGCTCGGTCCGCGCCCCAAGGTTGCGCCGGCATCGGGCGACGAGCTCGAAGACGCGGAGAACGAGCCTGCGGCCGGTTTTTATCGAGCCATGCGTTACGGCAATCACCTGACCATTTTCACCTCGGCGAACCAGCGTCCACCCAAGCTGTTTCTGATCGATTCAGGCGCATCGCTGAATCTGATCGACGAAGACGAGGCGCGGGAGGCGGCGCCCATGCACCGCGACGATCGGGTTGGAGTGCGCGGCATCCAGGGGAAGGTTGAGAAATCGTCGGTGGCGGAGCGCGTTGCATTGGCGTTCGCCGGATTCCGCTACGACAATCCGCATCTGGTGGCCATCAGCTTCGACAAAATCAGCGAGTCGGCGGGCGTGGGAATAGCGGGGATTCTCGGGCTGCCCGTACTCGGTCAGGGCAAATTGACCATTGATTATCGTAACGGAACCGTTCGCTTCGACTACAAAAACTAGCTATGACTCTCGCCACCACCGTTCGCGCGGTTTACATTTCAGGGGCCCTCGCGGCCATGGCGCAGGCGCAGTCCGCACAGGACGTTTTGAATCACGTTAGTGAGGTGTACTCGCATGCGAAGGCCATTCACGTTGTTGCCAAACGCGAAGAGGTTTGGTCCAAGGACGGGCGATCCGCTTTGTCCAACACGGACCTGGAGATTCGACTGCGAGGCAGCCGCAACTATTTCGTGCGAATGAAGGCGAACGGCGACGAGTCCATTGCAGTGAGCGACGGAGAGCACATCTGGAAAGCCGTGCCGTCGAAAAAGCAATGGACACAAGTAGCGGCCGCGGCCTTGGAGGAACGCGGCGAGGAGGGGCCGGATCCGCGCACCCGAGACCTGTATAGCTCGCTCACCCTGAACCTGGCGGGACGCTACGTGGCTCTGGCCAAGTTGGCGGAGAATCCGCAAATCACGGGGGAAGAAGATCTAAAGGTGCAGGGACAGAAGGTTCGTTGCTACGTCATCCGTGCACGCACCGCCGGCATGGAGCACGGGCTGTGGATCGATCAGCAGCGTTTCGTTGTGCTTCAACACAAAGAGAAGGGTGAGCTGAATGGAATGCACGCCGATCTTCATTTGAAGGTTACCGCGCTGGAAATCAATTCGACGCTGGCGGATTCCATGTTTCAGTTCGAGCCGGGCAAAGGGTGGTCAGAAGCCGAGATGTTGTTGTTGCCGGGCGAGCAGCGGATCATGCTCACCGGCTCGCGCGCCGCCAACTTCGCATTGAAGTCGTTGGACGGCGAGCCCGTGGTGCTGGATCAAACACGAGGCAAGGTGGTGGTGCTGGACTTCTGGGCCACCTGGTGCCTACCGTGCCGCGAAGAGCTGCCGTTCATCGAAAAGCTTCGCGGAGAGTTTGCCGGGCAGGTGCAGTTTTTAGGGATCAACGACGAGGACTCTGGCACGGTGAAGGACTTTCTGCGGAAGCACACCTACGAGATGACCGTTTTGATGGATGGCAAGCGCCAGGTACACCGGCAGTACGGGGTGTCTTCCATCCCCACCATGCTGATCATTGATAAGCAAGGCGTGATTCGCGAGCACTTCATCGGATCGCGCAGCGAAGCGAAATTGCGGCAGGCCATCCAAGCCGTGGTGGCGGCGAACTAGCAAGCGGTTTCCGAATCCCGGACAATGGATGTTCATGTCCAAACCGGGCGCTTTTGCCGGGCGCAAACGGGAGAGCACGGGTAAGCTCGCGTTTCTGGTGGCGGCGGGCATTTTGCTCAGCCGCATTGTTGGGCTGGTTCGGCTGCGAGTGTTCTCGCATTATTTCGGGCTGCGTTCAGATGCCGCCGATGCCTTCAACGCAGCGTTTCGAATTCCTAATTTCCTGCAAAACCTTTTTGGCGAAGGCGTACTATCGGCCTCTTTCATTCCCGTGTATGCGCGCTTGCTCGCCGACGGCGAAGAGGAAGAGGCGGGCAGAGTGGCGGGCGCGGTGGGAGCTACGCTGGCGCTGGCCGTTGCGGTGCTCTGCCTGATCGGCGTACTGGTGACGCCCTGGCTGATCGATCTGATCGCACCGGGTTTTTCGGGATCGAAGCGCGAACTGACAATTTCGCTGGTGCGAATTCTTTTTCCGGGCGCCGGCTTGCTGGTGTTTTCGGCCTGGTGCCTGGGGATATTAAATAGCCATCGCAAGCTGTTCTTGTCCTACGCCGCTCCGGTGATGTGGAGCGCGGCGATGATCGCGACGCTAGTAATTTTCGGCGGGCGATCCACGCTCTCGCAGTTGGCAATGACGCTGGCCTGGGGATCGGTAGCGGGCAGCGCGCTACAGTTCGGAATTCAATTGCCGGTAGTGCTGAGGCTGGCCACCCATTTGCGCCTGCGGCTGGATTTGGATTCGGCGCATGTGCGCACGGTGCTTCGGAACTTCGCGCCGGTGTTCGTCAGCCGCGGCGTGGTGCAGATCAGCGCGTACGTCGATGCGTTGCTCGCCAGTCTCCTTCCTACCGGCGCGGTAACCGGATTGATCAACGCGCAACTCATCTATGTGCTGCCGGTGAGTCTGTTTGGGATGTCGGTGTCGGCGGCTGAATTGCCGGTGATGTCGAGCGCCACCGGGACTAGCGAGGAAATTCAAGCGGCGCTGCTCCAGCGCATCGATTCCGGGCTGCGGCACATCGCGTTTTTCATTGTGCCGTCGGCCGCCGCGTTCCTCGCGTTCGGCGATCTGATCGCTGGCGCGCTGTTGCAGACCGGACGTTTTACCCACAGTGACGCGCAATATGTTTGGGGCATCCTGGCGGGATCTTCGGTGGGGCTGCTGGCGTCGACGATGGGTCGACTGTATTCGTCGGCCTATTATGCCTTGCGTGACACGCGCACGCCATTGCGATTCGCCGTATTGCGCGTCGCCCTCACCACGGTACTGGGATACATCTGCGCCAAGCCCTTGCCGCTGTGGCTCGGGATCGACCCGCGCTGGGGCGTGGCGGGATTGACTGCGTCGGCGGGGATCGCCGGATGGGTGGAGTTTGCTTTATTACGGCGCGGGCTAGGTCGCCGATTGGGAGCCGGCGTGTCGATTTCCGGCTTCATTGGGAAGCTTTGGCTAGCGGCGGCGCTGGCGGTTGCGGTTGGAAGCGCGGGAAGATTGACGCCGTTTGCCGCTCATCCTATCTACGGCGCGCTCGCAACGCTCGGTCCGTTCAGTGCCGTTTACCTGGGCGTGGGCGCGACCATCGCACCGGAGGGGCGGCGGTTGCTGATGCGGCTACTTCGTCATTGAGATCTCGAAGCCGATGCCTGCTTCCTGAATGTCGACGCTTCGAAAATTCGCCTGCGCCAGCATTTGCTGAAACTGCTGCGGGGTGTAGGCGGTCTTGAGCAGGAATGTCCGGAAGGTCAGCTTGGTAATCACTTTGTTGATCGGGCCCAGGCCCATGCCGTCCACTTCGTGATTGATCGATTCCATGGAAGCGTCTTTTCTGAGATCGATGATCAGGCCGCGGCCGCCGGGCTTCAGTACGCGGCACATTTCCTCTAAGGCGCGAACGGGATGGCCGAAGTTCTTGAAAGCCGCGCGGCAGAGGAGGAAGTCGAAAGTATCGGTGGCGAAGGGCAGGTCGGAAGCATTGCCTTGACGGAAGTCCACGCGGACGCCCGCCGAGCTGGCTTTCTGGCTGGCAATTTCGACGAAAGTGTGGCTAATGTCGAGGCCATTGATGGAATAAGAGCCGAGTTTCGCAAGTTCGATGCAAAAATAGCCTGGCCCTGGAGCAACTTCGAGCACGGAACTGCCGCGCGGGAGCTGATTGGCAACTCGCCGCGCAAGCTTGGCGAATTCGTCGAGACTCTTGCCGGTGTTGGTGGTGTACCACTTAGCCACCATCCCTTCCATGCCACGGTCTTTATGAGTTTTGGGCAATGCAGGCGCCATGCCAATAGGGACGCAAGGAGCGCGCCGGAAGTTCGGCGAAATCCATGCGCTCCTGCCGCTCCGAGATCTCTTCTCCTGTTCGAAGCCTTGTTCGTGTGCTCTCAGCTGCGGGGCGTTCCTGGCGCCGCCCAAACGCTACGGGCTCCACGGCGTCATGCAGTCGGTGGTGGTTAGCGGCAAATATGATCGTCGTCGGCTTAGCAATGATTCCTGCGCACCATCGCCAGATGGGCGGGGGCAGGCCGCCCACCGTCGTCTGGGCCCAGGCCGGAGTCGGAGCGTTGGCGCTACTGATTTCAGTCTACGTAGTGGTGTCGGCAGTTTTCGGGGCTGCGGAATTTCGAGCCATGGATACGGACAGCCTGGGTTGTGGTGGGCGGCTTTCTTGCTTGGTGGCGGAGACTATTACGTAACTAATGTGGAATCCGCGTCGGTTCCCGCAACCTGGAAGATATCCGACATGGCGGGAGGCATCGTGGTCATGAGCCAATGATTCCGCGACGATTTGCGGTACTCGCGAATGGTCAGTTTCCCTCAGTGCTTGACAGCGCTCTGCCGCTTCGATATATAGGAATGAATGCGTTGGTGCTGGGGCTAATCGATTAGCCATCCAGCAGAAGGACAGGGGCAATGAAACGGATTTCGACCAAGTTGTTCGTATCGGCACTGATATGCATGGTGTCGTCTTTGGGACTTTTCGCACAGTCTGTGTCCCAAATCTCGGGAACGGTTAAGGATGCCAGCGGATCGGCGATCCCGGGAGCTCAGGTTACCGTCACACAAACCGACACGGGAGTCACCCGGACTGCGCAAACCGACGCGAGCGGCATTTACTCGCTGCCGAGTTTGCCTCTTGGACCATACCGGATGGAGGTGAAGAAGGAAGGTTTCTCCACCTACGTCCAGACCGGAATCGTTTTGCAAGTCGACACTGCTCCCACCGTCGATCCCGTGTTAAAGGTGGGCGCCTTGAGCGAATCGGTACAGGTGGAAGCGGCCGCGGCGATGGTGGAAACCCACTCCACCGGCGTCGGTCAGGTAGTCAACTCGCAGGACGTGGTCGAACTGCCGCTCAATGGACGCGAAATCACTCAGCTCATCACGCTCGCCGGAGGCTCCAATATCGTGCAGTACGGTTATGGACAGGCGCCTTCGTCCGGCAATCTGGTTTCCAGCAAGAACTATCCAAACGAGGCGCTCGTCAGCGTGGCCGGCGGAATGCTAAATGGGACCACTTACCTGCTGGACGGAGGAACGCACAACGACGTGTTCAATAATCTGAACTTGCCTTTGCCATTCCCCGACGCCGTGCAGGAATTCAAGGTCGAAACCAGCGCGCTTCCGGCCGAGTATGGCCAGCACTCGGCGGGCGCGGTGAACGTTGTCAGCAAGTCCGGCACGAACGAATTTCATGGCGATGCATTCGAGTTTGTGCGCAACGGAGATTTTAACGCACGCGACACCTTCGCTCCGGTGGGCGACAACCTGAAGCGAAATCAGTTTGGCGGTACGTTGGGCGGCCCGATCAAGAAAAACAAACTCTTCTTCTTTTTGGGTTATCAAGGCACGTTGATCCGTTCGGAGCCCGCGGCCACCCCCGCGGTTGTTCCCACGGCCGACATGCTGCTCGGCAATTTCCAGCCATACGAATCGCAGTGCTTCGGCGGCCGGCCCCAGACTTTGAAGGCGCCTTTCGTAAACAACGTACTCCCACCCTCCTTGATCAGTCCTCAAGCGATCGCCATGGCGAGCCATTTTCCGGTAGGTACGAGCCCGTGCGGCAACGTGACGTATACACAAATCGCAAATCAGGACGAGCACATGGGCTTGGCGAAAATCGATTACCAGATCAGCCCCAAACAATCGTTCTTTGCGCGTTACTTCGGAACCCACAGTTACACCCCGTCCAGTTTCACGGGCACGGAGCTCTCGGTGCAGAACGCCGGCACCGACGACGAAGTAAATACACTAGTTTTGGGCGACACGTACGTGTTCAGTCCGAGCGCTCTCAACACCTTTCACGCCACGCTGGATAGAGATGGCATCACTAAGTTTCAAGTGCCGATTATCACGCCCGCCAGCATAGGTGTCCAGAATGTGTACGCTGCCCTGCCGAATTTCTCCAATATCAACATAAGCGGCGATTTTGTCAGCGCAGGTGGATTCGCAACACCGGGTTTGGTCAATACCACTACTTACCAGTTCAGCGACGACTTCAGCTTGATCAAGGGTTCCCACCAGATGCAATTCGGTGCGAACTATATCCGCCCCATGCAGGCCACCACTTTCTGCGTGTACTGCAACGGGCTATTCACTTTTTCGGGCCAGAACACCGGTAACGCGATGGCCGACTTTATTTCCGGCCAGTTGGATTCATTCACCCAGTTGAACGTCTCGCATGACAACGAGAAGTGGCAGTACCTCGGGCTTTACGCGCAAGACAACTGGAAAGTGACTTCCCGCTTGACGCTGAATTATGGCCTGCGTTGGGAGCCTTACCTGAATGGGCGTCTCCTCAACAATCAGGTCACCCATTTCAACATGGCGGACTTCCTGGCCAACGTTCATTCCACGGTGTACCCCAACGGGCCGGCCGGCACTCTGTTCCCCGGCGATCCGGGATTTAATACCGGCAGCAGGCCGAACAACACCACCTGGAAGAATTTTGCTCCCCGAGTCGGCTTGGCATGGGATCCCGTGGGCGATGGCAAAACGCTCATTCGAGCGTCTTTTGGAATCTTCTATGACATGCCGCAGACGCTCTTCTATTACAACTATTCGTCGGAACCGCCTTGGGGGGGATCACTCACGATCAACGATCCTCAGGGTGGCTTTGCCAATCCATTTCTAGGTTATCCCGGAGGGAACCCGTTCCCAACCACCCTGACCCCGAACATTAAGTTCCCGACAGCCGGGTATTATGAAACGGTTCCTCTGAACGTCCAGAATACTTATGTGGAACAGTGGAATCTCACACTGCAGAAGCAGTTGGGATCCAGTTGGCTGTTCAAGGCCAGCTATCTGGGCAGTGAAACGGCTCATTTGTGGACGGACCAGGAACTGAACCCGGCGATCTACATCCCCGGCAATTGCCTCAAGGGACAATACGGTCTCAGGGCGAATGGGCCGTGCTCGACGCTTGGCAATACTCAGGCGCGCCGCGCATTAACTCAGTTGAATCCGACTCAAGGACCGCTCTACGGAAATCTCGAATACCTGGACGCCGGCGGCACCGCGAGCTACAACGCGCTGATTGTGTCCATGGAGCACCGGCTGTCGAGTCATTTCTCGCTGCTGGGGAATTACACTTGGTCGCATTGTATCGGCGACCTGGTGACAACGGAACTTTCGGGGCCGGTGTATACTAATCCCTCCAACCGGCGATTCGACCGCGGAAACTGCACGGCGGTTGATGTTCGGGAGAACTTCAATCTTTCGGCGGTTCTTCAATCGCCGCACTACTCGTCCCGGCCGCTACAATGGATCGCCGGAGACTGGGAACTCGCTCCCATCGTAGGTCTGCACTCCGGAAGCTATTTTTCGGTAACCACGGGTGTGGATAATGCGTTCAGCGGAATTGGCGGCCAACGTCCTAACCAATTGCTTACGGAACCTTATTGCTATTCTCAGACGGCCAATTGCTGGCTCAACCCGAAGGCATTTGGTTCGCCAGCCCCAGGCACACTCGGCAGCTCTGGCATGAACAGCTTGGTCGGTCCGGGTTATTTCGACGTTGACCTAGCGCTTTCGCGGCGGTTCCGCGTGACGGAGCACCAATTCGCTGAAATTCGTTTTGAAGCTTTTAACATTGAAAATCGCGCCAATTACCTGAACCCGTCCACTCCCGGTCTGGTAGGTGGCGCTTCCGGTTCGGCTCTGAATAGTAGCAATTTCGGCAAGATCCTGACCGACGTCAGTCCCCGGATCATGCAATTCGCCGTCAAGTACGTGTTTTAAGTAACGAATGGGTTTCCTGCGTCGCCTCACAACTGACACGAAACATTAGCCTTCGGGTTGACGGTCCGTGTTGGATGCGATATACCTGACAGAGGGGGCGCAGGTTGCACAGAGTGAGTAGTTTGCCCGCTTTGGTGGCTGCGGGCGGCTTGATTTTGGCCAGCCGGTGGGCTGGTGCGCAGCAGCTTTCTCCGCAACACGCACTGATAAATCAGTATTGCGTCACCTGCCACAACGAAAAAGCGAAAACCGCCGGGTTGATGCTCGACAAGCTGGACATCGATCACGCGGCGGAACATGCCGAGACGTGGGAAAAGGTGGTGCGCAAACTGCGCGGCGGCATGATGCCGCCTCAGGGCATGCCTAGGCCGGAGCAGGCCAAGATCGACGGACTCATCGCATGGCTCGAGACCTCGCTCGATCAAGCGGCCGCGGCGCATCCCGAGCCGGGCCGCGCGCCACTGCATCGGCTGAATCGGACCGAGTACGCCAATGCGATCCGCGATTTGCTGGGTCTGAAGGTGGACGTGACCGCGCTGCTTCCGGCCGACGACGAGAGCAATGGATTCGATAATATCGCTGAAGTCCTGCGAGTGTCGCCCTCGCTGCTCGAAGCGTATCTTGCGGCCTCGCGCGAGGTGAGCAGCCTAGCGGTGGGCGATCCGAAGACGGGACCCATCAGCCAGAGTTTTCAGGTTCCCCCGGACCTGGCGCAGGAAGAGCACATCGAAGGGCTGCCGTTAGGCACCCGCGGCGGAATCCTGATTCATCACAATTTCCCGCTGGACGCCGACTACGAATTCAATGTGTTTCTGTTGCGGAACATCGTCGGGTATTTGACCGGGATGGAGTTTCCGCATCAGCTGGAGGTCAGCATCGACGGCGCGCGGGCGTTTCTTGCGACCGTCGGCGGCGAGGAAGACCTCAAGCTGGTGGATACGAACCTGGCGCTGGCGGGCGACACGCTGGATGCGCGGTTGAAGACCAAGGTGCATGTGAAGGCCGGGCCGCATGACGTGGCCGTGACGTTCCTGCGCCGCGATTCCGCGGAATCGGACGAACCGCTGCAGCCGTTCACGCGCGAATTGGATTTGCAGAACATGAACGGTATCCCGCTGATCGATCACGTGCAGATCACCGGGCCGTTTGCCGCCACCGGATCGGGAGACACGCCGAGCCGTCGCCGGATTTTCGTTTGCACACCGGAGAACTCCAAGGACGACCTTCCGTGCGCCAAGAAGATTCTGGGGACTTTGGCCCGCAGAGCGTACCGGCGGCCGGTAACCGACGCCGACATGGAGACGCTGCTGAGCTTCTACCAGGCCGGGAAGAATCAGGGGAATTTTGAGTCCGGCATTGAGAACGCGCTGCGCCTGATCCTGGCGAGTCCGAAGTTCCTCTTCCGCTCCGAGACCGACCCGGCGCGCGTGGCCGCGGGCGGCGTCTATCGTGTGAGCGATCTGGATCTGGCGTCCCGGCTTTCGTTTTTCCTGTGGAGCAGCATTCCCGACGATGAACTGCTGAGCGTGGCGGCGCAGGGCAAACTCAGCGATCCGGCGGTGCTGGATCGCCAAGTGCGGCGCATGCTGGCCGATCCGAAGGCGGAAGCGCTGGTGAGCAATTTCGCCGAGCAGTGGCTGTTCTTGCGCAATGTGCAAAGCGTGACGCCGGACGAGGCCACCTTCCCGAATTTCGACGACAACCTGCGGCAGAGCTTCCGTCGCGAGACCGAGCTGTTCTTTGAGAGCGTGGTGCGGGAAGACCGCGATGTGATGGATCTGATCACGGCCAACTACACATTCGTCAATGAGCGGCTGGCAAAGCATTACAACATCCCCAACGTATATGGCAGTCAATTCCGCCGCGTGACGCTCGCGAACGATGCGCGGCGCGGGTTGCTGGGACAGGGAAGCATTCTGAGCTTGACGTCGGTTCCCACGCGAACCTCGCCGGTAATCCGCGGCAAGTGGATCCTCGAAAATCTGATGGGTACTCCGCCTCCGGCCCCGCCTCCGAATGTTCCCGCTTTGAAGGATCAGGCCCAGGGCGGAAAGATTCTTTCAGTGCGTCAGCTGATCGAGGAGCATCGCAAAAATGCGCCTTGCTCGACGTGCCACGCCGTAATGGACCCGCTCGGATTCGCGCTGGAGAATTTCAACGCGGTAGGCGAATACAGGACGAAAGACGCGTCGGGACCGATCGACGCCTCTGGGCAACTGGCCGACGGGACCAAGATCGATGGCGTTGTAGGCCTGCGCGAGGCGTTGCTGAAGCATCCCGAGTACTTTGTCGGCACGCTGACCGAGAAGATGCTGACCTACGCGCTGGGGCGGCCGCTGGAGTACTATGATATGCCAGTGGTGCGTGGGATCGTCGAAAGCGCGGGGCGCAACGATTACCGTTTTTCATCGTTAATTACGGGGATCGTTAAAAGCGAGCCGTTCCAGATGCGGCGGGCGGTAGAAAGCGACCAGCCGGCGGTAACCACGGCGGCGTTGAATCGTCCTGTTAATAGGGGCAAGGAGTAGGCAAATGTTCATCACGAAAATGCATCTTTCACGGCGGACCGTTTTGCGCGGGCTGGGCGTGACATTGGCGCTGCCGTTGCTGGACGCCATGCTGCCGGCCCAAACCCTGCTGAAAAAGACTGCCGCTGCGGGATCTCCCCGCATGGGCTTCGTGTACGTTCCTCACGGCGCGATCATGGACCGATGGACGCCGGCGGCGGATGGGGCCGGGTTTGAGTTTTCGCCGATCTTGAAGCCGCTGGAGCCGTTCCGGGATCGCGTGAATGTGGTGAGTGGACTGGGGAATCGCGCGGCGGACAGTACGGCGGTGCACTCGCTGAGTCCGACCACGTGGCTCAGTGGAGTGCGGCCGAAACCCACGCAAGGCGTGGACGCTTACGCCGGCATCACGGCCGACCAGATTGCGGCGCAACATATCGGGCAGGATACGCCGCTGCCGTCGATTGAGCTGGCCACCGAGGATCACTCGGCGCTGCTGGGCGCTTGCGATCGCGACTACGGCTGCATTTACATGAACACGCTGTCGTGGCGCACTCACACCACGCCGATGCCGATGGAAATTAATCCGCGCAAGGCCTTCGAGCGGATGTTCGGGCAAGGCGGAACGGCCGCCGAACGGGCGCTCCGGACCGAGCAGGATCGCAGTATTTTGGATGAAATCACGGCGGAGGCAGGCGCGTTAAAGCTGAAGCTGGGCCCGCGAGATCAGGCCACGGTGAGCGATTATCTGGAAAGCGTGCGCGAGATTGAGCGCCGCATCCAGCGCGCGAATTTCGATACCATCGCAGCGCTCGAATTGCCGACCGAGCCGGTAGGCATTCCCTACAATTTTGAAGAGCACATCAACATCATGTATGACATGCTGGTGCTGGCGTATCAGGCCAATATCACGCGTGTGTTCACCTACATGGTGGCGCGCGAAGAGAGCAACAAGACTTATCCACAGGTGGGCGTGCATGACGGACACCACGCCACGTCACACCACCAGAATCTGCCGGAGAAGATCGAAAAGCTGGTGAAGATCCAGAACTACCACGTCACGTTGTTCGCGCGCTTCCTCGGGAAGCTGAAAAGCACGCCGGATGGCGACGGCAACCTGCTGGATAATTCGATCATTCTTTTCGGCAGCAACATGAGCAACAGCAATCTGCATAATCATTTCCCGCTGCCGAACCTGGTGGCCGGAGGAGCCTGCGGGAAGCTCGCGGGCGGGCGCCATCTGCGCTACGACGATCACACGCCCATCGCGAACCTGCTGCTGACGCTGCTCGAAAAGGGCGGCATGCCCATGGAGAGCATCGGCGACAGCACGGGCGACCTGATCAACATCTAATTCCATGCGCAAGGCTTGTCTCGTGCTGGCGCTCGGCTGCGTGTCGGCGTGGGCCGCTTCTCTCCCCGATGCCGTGAAAGACGGCGACCGCACCGCGGCAATCTCTCTACTCCAGCAACACGCCGATGTGAATGCGCCTGAGCCCGACGGCACCACCGCTCTTCATTGGGCCGTGCGTCAAGACGATCTCGAAATGGCCGATCTTCTGATCAAAGCCGGCGCTAACGTGAAAGCCGCCAATCGTTATGGAGTCACGCCGCTCCATTTGGCCTGCGTGAACGGAAGCGCGCCGATGATCGGGAAGCTCTTGGAAGCGGGCGCCGATGCGAACGCCGCTACCACCGAAGGCGAAACGGCGCTGATGACCGTGGCGCGGACCGGAAACGTGGAAGCGGCCAAAGTCTTGCTGGCGCACGGTGCGGATGTCAATTCAAAAGAGCAATGGCGGCAGCAGACTCCGCTGATGTGGGCAGTGGCGGAGTCGCATCCCGAGATGGCGCAGGAGTTGATCGAACACGGAGCCAACGTGAACGCGCGGCAAGTGACGTGGAATTGGGAGCGGCAGATCACCAAGGAGCCTCGCGAGAAATGGATGCCGCTGGGCGGGCTTACTCCGCTGTTGTTCGCCGCGCGGCAGGGGTGCCTGGATTGTGCGCGGATCCTGGTGAAATCGGGCGCCGAGATCAATGCGGCGGATCCCAACAATATTAGCCCGATGCTGATGGCGGTGATCAACGGACATTATGATTTCGCGGCGTTCCTCCTGGATCAGGGCGCGGATCCGAACATCGCCGATGAGACCGGCAGGACGGCGCTTTACGCGGCGGTGGATATGCACACCATGCCGGCATCCAACCGGCCGTCTCCCAATGAGGTGGATAACAGCCTGACGAGCATGGATCTGATCCAGGCGCTCCTGGCGCATGGCGCGAACGTCAACGTCCGGTTGAAGAAACTGCAGCCGTATCGCACCAAGCTGGATCGCGGCGACGATACGATGCTCGGGACTGGAACTACGCCGCTGCTGCGCGCCGCCAAAGCGGGTGATACCGAGGCGATGAAGGCGCTGCTGGCCAAGGGCGCCGATGCGAAGCTTCCGACCAGGTTCGGCATTACGCCCCTCATGGCGGCAGCGGGGCTGGGCACAAAAGAAGAAGACACCACGGCGCGCAAGAAGACCGAAGCGGAGGCGATTGCGTCGATCAAGCTATGCCTGGATGCCGGAGTGGACGTGAACACGGCCGACAATCAGGGCGACACGGCTCTGCATGGCGCGGCCCAGAAGGGCTGGGATCAGGTGGTCCAATTCCTGGTGGATCACGGCGCGAAGCTGGATGTCAAAGACAAAAAGGGCCACACCCCGCTCGACGCGGCAAACGGTTTGATGGGCAACGGCGGCTTCGATGGCAGCCGGCAGGATGTCCATGAGAGTACAGTGGCGCTGCTGCGTAAGTTGATGGCGGTTCCCGAAGCGAAGGCCACCCAATAAGCTTGCGGTGCTCCTGATTCAAATCACAAAACGTTCGGACGGCAGTGGTGTGCTGCGTTGCGTCCGCGCGGATGGCTCGGTGACTTGGCAGAAGCAGGAGGGCAGGCACGCGGCGTTTTTCGCGCTGCACGATTTGACGCACTTCGCGGTCGAGTCGACGCTCGGATTCAAGCGCGGATTCTTCGGGCTTGTGGCGGAAGGTTGGGAGCTCGAGGAGACGACAGGCAAGCAGCCGCGCGGTCCACTGCCGGATGAAGCGAAACATGTGGAGTATATTGTCGGATCATTGGATAGCGAGCGCGCGGCCGGAGCAATCTGGACGGCGGAAGATTTCAATCAACAAGCGGCGATTCATGCCAGGTCGGCGGCGACAGACCATCCGAGGCGATTGACGGACGAAGAATTAGCGCGGGTGCGTGCTCGGAGAGCCGAGTTGTTTGCCGAGTGGCTCGCGCTTGAGCCAGGAAAAACGCTCGAGTTGCGGCATTCGTTTTAGCGCGTGCGCCACAATTCCGGGCTATGCTATGATCGATTGTGCAGACGCGAATTCTGGGCGTAATACCAGCTCGGTTTGCCTCCTCTAGATTTCCTGGAAAAGCCCTCGCCACTATCGCCGGTAAGCCCATGCTCCAGCATGTGTACGAGCGAGCCAGCCACGCGCGCTATCTTTCCAAGCTGATTATCGCCACCGACGACGAGCGAATTTACAAAGCTGCGCGGGCCTTCGGCGCACAGGTGATGATGACGCGCGCCGATCATCTTTCGGGAACCGATCGGGTGGCCGAAGCCGCGTCGGCCGACACTGCATCGGTGATCATGAATATCCAAGGCGACGAGCCGCTGATAGATCCTGCTGCCATAGACGCCCTGGCCTTGGGGCTCCTTGAGGATGACGATGTTCCGATGGCCACTCTCATGAAGGTGATCGAAGATCCGCGCGAGGTCGGCGACCCAAACGTCGTCAAAGTAGTGACCAACCTGGCAGGCGACGCGATTTACTTTTCCCGCTGCCCGATTCCGTTCACGCGCGATGACGCACGCGGAGTTCACCTCAAACATTTGGGGTTGTATGTGTACCGGCGCGATTTTCTGCTCGCCTACTCCGGTCTTCCGGTGGGTCCCCTCGAGCGGATGGAGCGGCTGGAACAATTGCGGGCCATCGAGAACGGTCATCGTGTCCGCGTGGTGGAAACCGAGTACGAATCGTTAGGGGTCGACACGCCGGAGGATCTGGAGCGGGTCTCGGCCCTCTTTGAACCGTCTTTTAAAATGCACTGAGGGGAATGTCCATGGCCAAATACATCTTCGTCACCGGCGGGGTGGTTTCATCGCTCGGAAAAGGCATCGCGGCAGCTTCCATCGGTTGTCTGCTCGAAAGCCGCGGGCTGCGGGTGTCGCTGCAGAAGTTCGATCCGTACTTGAACGTTGATCCGGGCACCATGAGCCCGTTCCAGCACGGCGAAGTTTTCGTTACCGACGATGGGGCGGAGACGGATCTCGATCTTGGGCACTACGAGCGGTTCACGCACGCCAAACTAACGCAGAGCAATAATCTCACCTCGGGCCGGATCTACGAACAGATCATCCATCGCGAGCGGCGCGGCGACTATCTCGGCAAGACGGTGCAGGTGATTCCACACGTCACCAACGAAATCAAAGCAGCGGCGCGCAAAGTGGCGGCGGACGTGGATGTAGTGATCGTTGAAATTGGCGGCACCGTGGGCGATATCGAATCGCTGCCGTTTCTGGAAGCGATTCGTCAATTGCGGCATGAGATGGGCCGCGACAACACCGCGTTCGTGCACGTGACGCTGGTCCCCTGGATCGCGGCGGCGCAGGAATTGAAGACTAAGCCGACCCAGCATAGCGTGAAGGAGCTGCGGGCGCTCGGTATTCAACCAGACATGCTGCTGTGCCGCTCCGAACGCGCACTGCCGCACGACATGAAGGAAAAGATCGCGCTGTTCTGCGATGTGGATGTGGAGGCAGTGATCACCGCGAGCGATGTGCATTCGGTATACGAAGTGCCGCTCGATTTTGCCGAGCAGGGGGTGGACGAAATCATTCTTCGCATTCTGCGCATGGACGCCAAGCCGCGCGATCTGAGCCGCTGGACCGGAATGCTGGAGCGGATGCAGAATCCGGAAGATCAGGTCGACATCGCCCTCATCGGCAAGTATGTGGAGTACGAGGATTCGTATAAGAGCCTCAAGGAAGCTTTGCTGCACGGCGCGCTGGCACATCGGCTGAAGGTGAATATCCATTGGATCGAGTCCGACGATATGCGCTGGCCCGATTGCGCGCGCGAGTTGGAACAATACGACGGCATTTTGGTTCCGGGCGGATTCGGGAAGCGCGGCGTGGAGGGCATGATTGCAGCCATCCGGTATGCGCGCGAAAGCAAAGTGCCCTATTTCGGAATTTGTCTGGGAATGCAAACCATGGTAATCGAGTTCGCGCGCAACGTCTGCGGACTGGAGCACGCTAACTCGACTGAATTCGACCCTGGGACGCCCGATCGCGTGATCTACAAACTGCGCGAGTTGAAGGGCGTGGACGAACTGGGCGGGACCATGCGTTTGGGCGCCTATCCCTGCATGTTGGCGGAAGGTAGTTTCGCGCGCCAGGCGTACGGCCAGCCCGAGATCAGCGAGCGCCATCGACATCGCTACGAATTCAATCGGGAGTACGAGCCGGTCCTGACGTCGGGCGGATTGCGTATCGCGGGCCAGACCCCGGATTCGGTGTACGTGGAAATCTGCGAAATCCCGGATCATCCCTGGTTCCTGGGCTGCCAATTCCACCCGGAATTTAAATCCAAGCCGCTCGAGCCGCATCCGCTGTTCTCGGCCTTCATGGCGGCGGCGCACAAACATCGCAAGAGCCGCTCCAAGCCGGCGCAACGTGTTCGATCCGAGCAATTCACACACGCCGATTGAGCGGGATTCCTCCAATTGGGCGCGGCCGGCCGCTGGTGTTGATCGCCGGTCCTTGCGTGATCGAAAGCGAGCAGCACGTGCATTTTCTCGCGGCCGAGATCCGCAAGATCGCCGGGCCGTTCATCTTCAAAGCTTCCTTCGACAAGGCCAACCGCAGCAGCGTTTCCTCCTACCGTGGACCCGGACCCAAGGAGGGCTTGCGGATTCTCGCGGATTTGCGGCGCGAGGGTTATGCGTTGCTGACCGATATTCACGAGACATCGCAGGCTGAAGCGGCTGCGGAGGCGGTGGATGTTTTGCAGATCCCAGCCTTCTTATGCCGGCAAACGGACCTGTTGCTCGCGGCCGGACGCACGGGCCGCGCGGTGAACATCAAGAAGGGACAATTTGTTTCGCCCTACGACATTCGCCATGCCGCCGATAAGGTGGCGTCCACGGGCAACAACAACATCCTGCTGACTGAGCGCGGCTCCTCGTTTGGCTACAACAATCTGGTAGTGGATATGCGCGGATTGCAGATCATGCGCGAGTTTGGATGGCCGGTCGTTTTCGATGCCACGCACAGCGTGCAGATCCCAGGTGGTCTCGGCAATTCCTCCGGTGGACAGCCACAGTTTATTCCTACGCTAGCGCGCGCGGCAGTGGCTGCCGGGGTGGACGGCGTGTTTGTGGAAGTTCACGAAGAACCCGAGAAAGCCTTGTCGGACGGGCCTAACGCGCTTCGTTTAGACCGGCTGGCGGAGTTGTGGGAGAAACTCGGGGCGATCCACCGCCTGGCTGACGAGGGTTAGCAGTTTCTTCTTCTTCTGCTACATTAGTTAGTAACCAAAACGTCATCTGTCCGCAGGACGCGGCCGGGTTTCTATTCAAACTGCAAGAAATTGTAAGGAGCAGCAACTTCTGTGTGACGATCGTGTAAACAAGAAGGAAAGGTTCGCGATGCTGATCGCGAAGCAAAAATGGACCGTTGAGTATCTTATCTCGCCTAACACAACTGCACTGCCTGAGCCTTGCCGTCCTCGCATTTGGGCAGGTGAATGTCCTGAACGTGAATTATGACAGCCACCAAACGGGGGCCAATCTACAAGAGACCAGCCTCTCGCCAAAAACGGACTGGAAGACTTTTGGGAAGGTCGGCACTTTTCCCGTGGATGGGCAAGTGTACGTTCAGCCGCTTTATGTGAGCGGCGTTGCCATCGGCGGAGGCAGCTACAACGTCCTTTATGTCGCGACCATGCATAACAGCGTGTTCGCTTTCAATGCCGATGCTCCGCAAACCGCCACGCCGCTCTGGCAGGTGAACCTCGGCGCGTCAGTTCCATCCGGGCTGTTCAATTTCACGGATATTCTGCCGGAAATTGGGATATTAGGTACGCCGGCGATCGACGCCACGAAACAGGTTATGTATCTCGTCGCCGATACGCTTCCCCCCGGAGCCTTTAGCAATCCAGTGTTTCAATTGCACGCGCTATCGGTGGTTGACGGACATGAGATGTTTGGCGGACCGGTCGAGATTGCGGCCTCGGTACCCGGGACCGGCGCTGGAAGCAACAACGGGACGATTGATTTCGACGCGTTTCAACAACTGCAAAGGCCGGGCCTGATGCTGGCTAATGGAGCATTGTACATTGCCTTCGGATCGCACGCCGACGCGGGTAACTATCAGGGCTGGATGCTGGAATATAACGCAGCGACGCTCCAAGCGACGGCGGTTTTCAACAGCGCGCCAAACGGGCGGCAGGCGGCGTTTTGGCAGTCCGGGCGCGCCCCAGCCATCGACGGCGATGGAAATGTGCTTGCCGTTACTGGAAATGGCGACTGGGACGGCCTGCACAACTTCGGCGAATCGTTGCTGCATCTTTCCGGCGTCAATCTTTCTTTGCTCGACTGGTACACTCCCCAGGATTGGAGCAACCTCAACAGTCAGGATTGGGATCTTGGAGCGAATGGCGCGATATTGATTCCCGGCGGCCATTTTCTGGTAACCGGCGGTAAGTCGGGATTACTGTATTTGGTGAATTACGATTCCATGGGACATTTGGGCCCCGATACCACCAGCACCGTCCAAGGAGTGCAGGTGAATACATGGGGCATGTATGACATGGCGCTGTGGAGCGCCGCCCCGAATGGTCCGGTGGTGTACGAGTTTGAGCCCATGGGGTCGTTCAAAGCATTTCAGATCGTAAATAATCGAATCAATTCGACGATTCTTTCTGAATACACTCCGCCTAATATCTCGCTCTATGCGGGTATTTCTATTTCCTCCAACGCCGGACAAAACGGCATCGTCTGGCTGACCACCGGCAACATAAACCTCGACCCTGAGCCAGCCACTCTCCACGCCTTGGAAGCAAACAATCTCGCTCACGAACTCTGGAACAGCGATATGAACGCAAGCCGTGATCAGCTTGGCGTCTTCACGAAATTTGCTACGTCCACCGTGGTAAATGGCCGCGTTTACGTTCCAACGCTTTCTAATGCCGTAGTGGTGTACGGAACATTGAGCGCTGCGCCGGCACCCGCCAGCGCGGCCATTTCTTCCGTAGTGAATGGCGCGAGTTTCCTGGAGGGCCCCGTGTCGCCAGGTGAGTTAGTGACCATTTTTGGCGCGAACCTGGGGCCGCCGTCGGAAGCGCAAGGCGATGTGAATGGCGACTTAGTGGAGAATACGATTGAGGACACGCAGGTTCTCATCGGCGGTACCGCGTCGCCCATCTTGTTCGCTTCATCCAGCCAGATCAATACCGTGGTGCCCTTCGGTATAACGGGAACAACCACACAGGTCCAGGTTCTCTACCAGGGTCAGCCCACCGCATCCGCTACAGTCGCGATTCAGCCCGCCTCGCCCGCCGTGTTTTCTATAAGCGGCAACGGAGGAGGCCAGGGCGCGATCCTGAATCAGAACGGAATCGTAAACTCACAAAGCAATCCGGCATCGCCCGGCTCCGTGGTGGCAATCTACGCAACTGGCGGCGGACTCACGACGCCCCCCAGCGTGGACGGTCTGATTACCAGCTCACCCTACCCGGCTCCGATACTGCCAGTCACGGTCACTATCAATGGTCTGCCCGCCCAGGTCCTCTATGCGGGGGCCGCACCGGGCCTGGTTGCCGGGGTGTTGCAGATCAATGCGGTGGTACCCGCGGGCGTGGTGGATGCGACCTTCAATCAGGTTGTCGTCACTGTCGGAGACTATGCGAGTCCCAGCGCCGTGACGTTGAGCGCTCATTAGCATTCTCGTGGCGCACGCACTCCTGGGTGGAGCGTTCACACTCGTGTGAACGTTTTCGGGGCTCCCGCAGAGGTGTTGGCAAGAGTGCCAACACGGCACGCACGAGTGCGTGCGCCACATTTGCCCCAGCCCTTACTAACGGATCAGGGGTCCACTGCTCCCGCGCTTTGCTCCAACCACCTGCTATTATTGTGATCCGATGAACGAACAACCACGCCATCGCCCGTTTGTCCCGCAGAACATGCAAATGCGGGAGTTCACGCTGCGAGCTCTACTGCTCGGGCTCGTAATGACGGTTATCCTCGGCGCCGCGAACGCGTACCTGGGCTTGCGTGCCGGCATCACTATCGCCGCCACTTACCCGGCTGCGGTAATCGGCATGGCGGTGCTGCGAATGGTGAACGGATCGGTGCTGGAAGAGAACATCGCGCGAACCGCGGGATCCATCGGAGAATCCGTCGCGGCAGGCGCCATCTTTACGCTGCCGGCATTCCTCATCTCCGGTGCGTGGCCTTCGTTTGCGCCGCATGACGCGTACTGGAAATCGACCGCTCTGATGGTGGTGGGCAGTATTCTCGGGGTCTTGTTCGTGTCGCTGTTTCGGCGCGTCATGGTGGAAGATCCGGAGCTTCCGTTTCCCGAATCGGTGGCCGCGTCGGAAATTCATAAGGCGGGCCGGCGCGGCGCGGATGCGGCGAAGTATCTGTTCTACAACCTGGGGCTGGGCGCGCTGATTCAATTTCTGGCCGAGATTCAGCTTTTCGCTAACGACAAGGATTTTATCCTACGTGTGGGGCAGCTCGGCAAAAGCGTAGTGCGGCTGGGATCGCCGCGCCAGACGTTGAACGCGGGCGGCGTGACGCTGGCATCCGGACCGACCGTGAGTCCCGCGTACATCGGTGTGGGCTACATCATCGGGCCGGAATTAGCATCGCTCAATTTTGCGGGCGGCGTGCTGGCCTGGGGCTTTCTGATACCGCTGCTGATCTTCTTCATGGGCCCGCAGCTGCAGATGTTCTTGCCGGCGGGATCAACCGATGGTTCCTGGGTCGGTTCCATCAATGGCGTGTGGCGTTACATCGTGCGGCCCATCGCCGTAGGCGGCATGATGACGGGCGCGGCGTACACTCTGTTCCGCATGCGCAACGGGCTTTTCGATGGACTGAAGCGCGCAGTCGCCGATTTGAGCGCCACTGCCAAGCCGGAAGAAACCATCCGCACCGAGCAATACATGAGCCCCAAGATCGTATTCGCCCTGATCGCCGTGATGTTCGCGTGCATGATCGCCCTGTATATCTATTTGTCGCATCAGGTGCTGGGTGGCATCGTGGCGGCGGGGGTGATGCTGGTGATCGCGTTTTTCTTTGCGGCGGTATCGGGCTACCTGGTGGGGACCATCGGCTCCACGAATAATCCGATTTCCGGGTTGACTCTCACAACGTTGATTATCGCGGCGCTGCTGATGGTCTCGCTAGGAGTCGCTGGTCCGGGCGGCGTGGCGGTGGTGCTGGGAGTGGCGGCGGTGGGTTGCGTTTCATCCGCGGTGGCGGGCGAACTGCTCCAGGACTTCAAGGTTGGCTACATCCTGGGCGGCACGCCTCGCCTGATTCAGTGGGCCGAACTGATCGCGGTGGTAGTGGCCAGCGCCGCGATGTACTGGCCGCTATATATTCTGCAAGCGGCGAACATCAAGGGCGGCGGGATCGGATTTGGCGATCCGAAGCTTTCGGCGCCGCAGGCCGGGCTGATGGCCACTCTGGCGCAAGGCATCGTGGGAGGCGACATGCCATGGCCGTTGGTGGTGGTGGGAGTGATGTTCGGCATCGTAATGATCCTGGGGCGAGTGAAGAGCCCGATGCTGGTGGCGGTGGGAATGTATCTTCCGATTAACACCACCTTTGCGATATTTCTGGGCGGCATTTTCCGCTGGGTGACGGACTCGATGCGCAAGCGGGCCGGGTTCAACGAAGCGCAATCCGCGCGGGTGGAGAACGTAGGCATCCTGGTAGCGTCCGGTTTGATCGCCGGCGAAGCTTTGATGGGACTGGTAATTGCGACCTTCCGTTTCTTCGAATGGCCCCTCCCGAAGATCTTTCCGGATCCCTCCTACATCGTGGGTTCGATCGTGATTCTTGGGCTGGGAACTTTGTTGGTCAGGCTGCCGCTTTCCAAGGCCGGCAGTCCCGATGAGCCGGCGCCTCCCGTGGCGATGATGTAAACAGCGTTGGGGAGTCGGTGCAACCCTGGCCCATTTAGCTTCGTCTGAACTACAGGGAAGAAGGATCGGCCGCCAGGCGCCGCCTACACTCGCGCGTCTGGTGGCTGGTTTTCTGCGATGTAACTACCCGATCCTTTAACATTAGATATTGCCTCGCGTTAGCTCGTCCACTGAATCCGGCAAGACCAAATGGCCGCAGCTCTACCTGGGAGTGGCGTTCACCTCGCTGGCGACCTTGATCCTGGAGTTGTCGCTCACGCGCATCTTTTCGGTGGTTTTCTACTACCATTTCGCGTTTCTCGCCATTTCCATTGCCCTGTTCGGACTCGGCGCGGGTGGATTATTTTCCTACGTTGTGGTGAGCCGGGGCGGTAATATTTTTTACAAGCTGGGCGTGCTGGCCGTGGTGAACAGCGTAACTGTTTTGGCGTCGCTGGTCTTCATCCTGACGCGCGCTGGAGAACTCGGCAATCTGACGCTGGCTGGCGTTTATTTCGCCAGCGCGCTGCCTTTCTTTTTCTCCGGCGCGGTGGTCTCTATTGCCGTGGCGGAAGGCATCCAGCGCGTGGATCGCGTGTACTTTTTCGATCTGATCGGCGCCGCCGCCGGGTGCCTGGTCCTGGTTCCGTTTCTGAATTATTTCGGCGGTCCGAACACGGTGATCGCGGTCTCGGTTCTGTTGGCTGTCTCGGCGGCCGTCTGGTACAACCTGGCTGGGACGCTGCGCGGCCGCGCGGGCGCAGTTACGTTAGCGCTGGTATTTGTGGCGCTGATGGCCTTCAACGGGAAGAGCCACCTGATCGATATTCGCTACGCCAAGGGCCATCGCATTGCCCAGGAAGCGTTTGTCCGCTGGAACCCGATCTCGCGCATCGCGCTGGTGAATCCTAAATCGAGCGATCCGGAAATTGTGATTGATGCCGACGCCTCCACCGGCATTCCCACCTTCGATCTCGAACATCTGACGGAACCGCAGCGTGCCAACCTGTTGCACGAAGGGCCCGGTTTTCCTTACATGCTGCGGCCTGGCGCCAAGACGCTGGTAATCGGCCCGGGCGGCGGGTGGGACGTGGCGCGGGCGCTCACCGGTGGGAGTAAAGACGTAACAGCGGTGGAGATCAACCCGATCATCGCCCACACCATCATGCAGCAGCGCTTTCCGGACCTGAGCCACCGGCTGTATTTCCGGCCGGAGGTGCACCTGTTCATCGAAGACGGGCGCAGCTTCGTCCGCAGGAGTCCCCAGAAGTATCAGGTGTTGCAGGCCACATTAGTCGACACGTGGGCGTCCACTGCCGCCGGAGCGTTCGCGCTTTCGGAAAACAATCTCTACACCACCGACGCTTTCCGCGATTATCTGAACCATTTAACGGACGATGGATTAATGGTATTCACGCGCTGGGGTTTCGAGCCGCCGCGCGAGAGTTTACGCTTGGTTTCGCTCGCCATTGAGGCGCTCGCCGAAGTGGGCCAGACGGACGCATCCAGGCACGTGGTGGTGCTGCGCGATCAGGCGCAAAATATAAATGCTTTTGGCGCGCTGGACACCGTGCTGATCTTCCGCAAGGCCTTGGGCCCTCTGGACGTGGCGGCGGTAAAGGCGGCATTGAGCCAGACCAGGCTGCAGGCGCTATATGTCCCCGGCGACGCGCCATCCAACGAATTTGGAGAGCTGTTACTGAGCGCCGATCCGAAAACATTTTGGCGGAATTATCGCTACAACGTCACACCCGTGGACGACGACCGGCCATTCTTTTTTTACACCGTGCAGCCGCGCGATGTGTGGAATTTTCTGAAGGAGGGTGGCCTGTCGGCGGATTACAAGATCAATCGCGCGCTGCCGCTGTTGTTCGAAGTGCTGGGGATTAGCGTGCTCGCGATCATCGTCGTGCTGGCGTTCCCGCCGCTGTTACTCGGTGAGCGGTTACCGGCCGACAAGGGTGTCCGCGGATTTTTGCTGTACTTTGCATGTATTGGCGCGGGATATATTTTGATCCAGGTCGCGTTGATCCAAAAGTTTGTGCTTTTTCTGGGTCATCCTACCTATGCTTTAACCGTCATCATTTTTTCGATGCTGATTTCGAGCGGCCTGGGCAGCTATTGGAGCCGGCGTTTGACCGGCGAGGCCAGTAATACGGGGCGCTTAAGCGCTGTGCTGGCGGGCGTGGCGGTCACTGTTTCCGCGCTGGCATATCTGGCCGCGCCGGTGAGCGAATTTGGAGTGGGATGGCCGCTGCCGTGGAAGATCCTCGTTACCGTGTGCATGATCGCGCCGTCCGGCTTCCTGATGGGGATTCCATTTCCCTCGGGCCTGACAAGATTGGAGCAAAGCTTTCCGCGCGCGGTGCGCTGGGCGTGGGCCTTGAACGCGGCCGCCAGCGTTCTGGGGTCTGTTGCCGCGATCTGTCTGGCTATCTACATTGGTCTGCGCGCCACCGTACTGATGGGCGCGTTGTTGTACTTAGCCGCGCTCTCGGTGGTGTGGCTCCGGAAAAATGCGGTCGCCATACCAGTGCCCGCGGAAGTAGAAGTTCGCTTATGAAGTTTGCCGCAATTTTATCCCTGGTTGTGGCAGGTTCCGCGTGCGCGGCGCCGTCACTCGATCCGCCCAAGCTGCGTCTGGATGGATCGGCGCAACCCTTGAGTTACGCGGCCGAATTGACCATCGTTCCGGATCGCGATACCTTCCGTGGGACGGTCGACATTAGCCTCGACGTTCTCACGCCTGCCGATATAATTTGGTTGAACGCGGTCGGCCTTCAGATTCAGGAAGCCACATTTCGCCAGGAATCGGGCTCGGTATTACCCGTCAAGACTGTACCCGGAGGCGACCAGTTTATTGGCTTTGCCTTCGATCGCGCGATTTCAGGCAAGGGCGTTCTGCACGCCGCCTATCAGGGCAAGATCACCAGGAACAGCAGCGCGGGTGTCTTCCAATTGAAGGAAGACCGCGAGTGGTACGTGTACAGCCAATTCGAACCGACCGACGCCCGCCGGGCATTTCCCTGCTTCGATGAGCCCAGCTTCAAGGTGCCGTGGCAGCTTACACTGCATGTTCCCAAGGACGATCTTGCGCTATCGAACACGCCTGTTCAGTCGGAATCGAGCGAAGCCGGCGGCATGAAGATGGTGCGTTTTAAACCGTCGCCGCCGTTGCCGAGTTATCTGGTGGCATTCACTGTGGGGCGATTCGATGTCGTGGATGGCGGCCGGGTTGGTCCAACGCCCGTGCGCGTGATCGTTCCGAAAGGCAAAAGCGCTGAGGCCGCATATGCCGCCACGGCGATTCCTCAACTGCTCAAGCTGCTGGAAGATTACTTCGGCAGCCCGTTTCCGTACGAGAAGCTGGATTCGGTGGTGATGCCCATCAGCGACTTCGCCATGGAGAACGCCGGCCTGATTACGTACGCGGAGAGCACGCTGCTGGCCGATCCGGCGACCGAGACCATCGAACACAAGCGCGAGCTAGCGGCCACTACCGCGCACGAGATGGCTCACCAATGGTTCGGCGATCTGGTGACTACCGCGTGGTGGAACGATACCTGGCTGAACGAGGCGTTTGCCACCTGGATGGAGCGCAAGATTCCCGGCGAGTGGCAGCCCGGCTGGCATCTGGATGTAACGGCCGTGAACGCGCGATTGGGCGCCATGCGAAGCGATCAACTGGCGTCTGCGCGCGAGATCCGCCAGCCCATCCGGAGCAACGACGACATCGCGAACGCGTTCGACGATATTACTTATGAAAAAGGCGCTGCGGTGATCGAGATGTTTGAGCACTGGATTGGCGAGGCCAAGTTCCGCGAAGGCGTCCAGCTTTACTTAAAGCAGCACGCGTGGGGGAACGCCACGGCCAGTGATTTTGAAGCAGCCATGAGCCGCGTGGCGGGAAAGAATGTGGCGCCGGCGTTCAATAGCTTCTTGGATCAGCCCGGCGTGCCGGAGATTGCCGTGGCGCTAAAGTGCGAGGCTCAACCGTTGCTGGCTGTTTCGCAGAAGCGCTCGCTGCCGATCGGATCGCAAGCCCAGCCGCAAACCTGGCAGATTCCCATCTGCGTCGCATTTGAAGCGGACGGTTCAGTGCATCACCAATGCAGCTTGCTCTCCGATCCTAAAGATGACATTGCGCTGGCGGGCGCTCAGACGTGTCCCACGTGGATTCTGGCCAATGACGGCGAGACCGGTTACTACCAGGTGGCTTACCAGGGCGACCTTTTGAAAAAGCTCCTCGCCGACCGGGGCAGTCATCTGAGCGTTGCCGAGCGCGTGGGCGTTCTCGGCGATGTGGATTCTCTGGCCAGCGAGGGAGAAGTTTCGGCCCAGGTGGCGCTGGGGCTGGTTCCCGAATTCAGTAAAGATCCGGACTGGCACGTGGTGCAGACCGCGGCCAACATTGCGGCGCTGCTCAAGGGCGAAAGTGTGCCGGCCAACTTGCGTGAGAAGGGGGTTCGCTTCATTCGCCAGGAATTCGGCGAGAAGGCTTTAGCACTGGGATGGGTGGCGAAGCCCGAAGATACCGAGGACACGCGTTTCCTGCGCCAAAAGCTGGTTCCATTCGTGGCGGGCACCGGCGAAGAAAAAGAGTTGGTGGAACAGGCCGAAACGCTGGCGCGCCAATGGCTGCAGACGCGCCGCGGAATACCGCCGGAGATGCTGGAGCCGGTGCTTCGAATCGCCGCGCAATTCGGAAACCGCGACCTGTTCAATGCCCTTCGAACGGCGGCCATTCAGGAGCGCCAACATCATGTTCGCGAGGTATTGCTCGAAGCGCTGGGTTCTTTCCGCAATCCTGAACTGGCGCGGGCAGCGCTCGATCTGCTGCTCTCGAAGGATTTTGATCCGCGCGAATCGTTTTATCCGTTGCTGTTCGGTCCTCTCGCCTACGCCGATACGCGCGATGTTCCCTTTGAATTCGTGAAGCAGCACCTGGATGCTCTGCTGAAACGCCTGCCGCGTGAAGTGGGCGAAGACTACGCTGCAATGCTTCCCTCCGTGGGCGGCGGTTTCTGCGATGCCAGGCGCCGCGACGATTTGGATTCGTTTTTCGCCGATCGCGTGAAGGATTACAACGGCGGCCCCAGGACCTTAGAGCAGACCTTAGAAGGCATCGACCTCTGCATCGCCGCGCGCAAAAGCCTGACACCCGAGCTAACGGCCTTCCTGAATCAATACTAGCGTCGTGCACGGTACACGCGGCTTGAAGCCGCGTCTACCCCTATTTCTGTGCTCAGGCCAACGCCAGCGGCCGAATAGGCGATCCAGTTCCGCCCCGAAACTTAAGCGGAGCAGCAATAAAAACAAACTCATAAATCCCATCGCGCGACAGATCTTCCAGGTTGAGCGCCTCAATGATGTGAATCCCGTTTTCCACCAGCAGATGTACGTGGACCGGCATGCGCGCGGCGGGAAGTTTTTCGAATGCGATAGTATCCGAACCCGCGGCGAAGACCCCGCGCTCACTGAGCCAGCGCGCCCCGTCGATCTCAGGACCCGGTCCAGTGACAACATGTCCCTGGCCGCCGGTAACGTATCGCGCGGTGTTAGTAAAATAACGTGCCCAGCCGGTGCGCAGCAATACCACGTCGCCGAGCTGAACGGTGGTTTTCGCCGTCTCGAGCGCCGCATCCAGATGCTCGGGCAGAATCGCAAAATCCGCCGGCAAGGCATCCAGCTTCATCTGCGCCGCGATATCCAACAGTAGCCCACGACGGAAAATAGGCGCGATGGTTTCCACGCCCAGCTCGCTGAATCCAGCCGAATCGCTTTGAACGTCCTTGGCTTCTACTCCACCATGCAACCTGCCGTCGCAAGAAAAATGGCAGAGCGCATCGATATGCGTGCCGACGTGGCTACCGAACGCAATAGAATCGGCCGAGGAGCTGACGCCGCCTTCCAGGATCAGGTCGCCGTGTTTGCGAGTGAGCCCGAACACAAAGGGCGGATGCGTCGGAAAGTGCGGCATGCCGGCGAAGTAGGAATGCGCCAGGTCGTAGATTCTGTGTTCAGCAATCCGATCGAGCAGCGCACTCAACGACGGCGACCCTCCAGCTGCTTGCGTGGAACGTGTCGCATGCGCGCCTTAGCCGGCGTTACAGGCGCGTCTTTGGAAGCCCACCGCCCCAGGCGGTAGACACGAGTGTAGGTGGCCGTGAGATTGGTGATCGTAATGGTGACCGTTGCGCTCGCGTCGATCGAATAGGTCTCTTCGATCTCGTGCGACTGCGCCGCCGGTGAATGCGTTACTTCCGTACTATCTGAATCTCGCAGCGCGGGATCGAACGGAAACTGGATCTCGTCCCACAGGGTGACGTCGCCGTACGGCTGCCCTTCCGGGTCTAAATGCGTACATTCCAGGTAGCGAAAGTGCCCGATGTTGTGCACCGGAGTATATACGCGGCGGATTTCAAGCGGCCCCTCGCCGGGCCCGGGCAGCGCGACGCCCTTCTCAAACAGCGGATCGAAAAGTATGCGGCTTCCGGCGTCTCCTTCGCGCCAGACGCCGAAATAACGCGTGAATTTTTCACGCAAAACATAACCGGCCTGCGCGTCGGCCTGGATGGCAAGACCCAGCGCCGTCGCAGATCGCGCGTGCACCGAGCGCTGGATCCGTTTGCCAAAGTGTTCGCGCAACACGCGGCTAACGATGGGCAGTTCGCTTCCGCCGCCGGTGACATACAGCGCTTCGATGTCCGTGCCGCCCTGTGCCTCGAGCAAGTCTTCCACCACGTGCAACGTCTCTTCCACCAGGGGACGGCAGCGCTCATAGTAATCAGCGACAAGAACCGTTACGGTTCCCCAGCCTTCGCGCACCGCGTCCAGATCCACCACGATCCGGCGGCTGTTCGGATTCAGCGCCTCTTTGCGAACCCGGCATTCTTCCAGCAATCGAAAGTGCTCGGCCTGGGAGAGCCCATGACGCTCGGCGCTACTGGTGGCTAAGTCCGCGAGGATCTCGTCGAAATCATCACCACCCAGAGTGGCGATGCCTTCGGTAGCGAGCGGGCGGTGCGTTTTCTCACCCACTTCAACCAGCGAGGCATCGAATGTCCCGCCGCCCAAATCGTACACCAGAATCACGCCGTTGATTTTCGTTTTGTGGCCGAATTCAATGCTCGCGGCGGAGGGCTCGTTCAGCAGTCCGATGACGTCGCAGCCGGCGGAGCGAAACGCCTCCACCGTAAGGAAGCGCTGGTTGGTATTGGCGTTGGCGGGAACGCCGAGCATCACTTCGAGCTTCTCTTGCGGTAGCAGAGCGCGCAGCGCCGCCGCCATTTCGCGCAGCACTTGAATGAGCGGTACCTCGTGACCGGCCAGCTCGAGAATGGTGTTCGGCCCGGCATCCTGCAAAACGCGTTTGAGCGATCGGATGATGGTCCAGTCCGGGTCCTGCTGACAGGCCCAAGCCTGCCATCCATAGACGCGCTCGCTGCCGCGAACCGCAACCAGGGAGGGGAACCACTCCACCGGCGCGCCTTCCGGCCCTTCGAACGAAAGCAGCGGATAATTCCCGCGATCCACGGCCGCCACAACCGTGCGTGTGGTGCCGAAATCAATTCCCAATCTTACTGGTTGACCAGATTTTAGTGCCAAAACGAAAGCCTTCCACCGCGATTGTAACTCACCTGAACATGGACTCTGTGTGCGAGACTGAATGCTTGTCCTTCGAGAATTTTCACGGTAACGGCAAAGTCGCGCACACCCTGTTCGCGATGACGCAGCAGGAGCGCATCCCACAAACCATTTTGTTGGACGGTCCGGAGGGCGTTGGCAAAGCCACGCTGGCGCGTCGATTCGCGGCGGCCATCCTTGGTGGAGGGGCCGGCGGAGCGGACAAGATCGAACAGGACGACCTAAGCCTGGAGGCGAATGCCGAAACGATCGCGGAGCGCGAAAAATGGCCAGCCGATAAACGCAACGAAGATCCGCTGTTGTTTGCCACCCATCCCGACTTCCTCACGTTTCCGCCCGACGGCCCGCTGCGGCAAATCAGCATCGAGCAGATGCGCCTGCTGAAGGAGCGCGCGCAGTTTAAGCCGCTGCACGGACCCCGCCGCGTTTTCCTGATCGACCACATCGATCGAGCCAATGAGCAGGCCGCGAATTCGCTGCTCAAGACGCTCGAAGAGCCGCCCGAGCACTTGATCCTGTTGCTGGCGGCCGAGAATCCTTACGATTTGCTGCCGACCATCCGCTCGCGCGCTGTATCTTTCCATCTGGCGCCGTTGTCGAACGCGGAGATGCAGGCGTTCCTGGCGTCGCGCGGGCTGCCCGATGCCGAACGGCGCATGGCGCTCGCCGCTGGAAGTCCCGGCCTTGCCATCTCGATGGACCTGGAAGTTTACAACGAACGCCGCACCGCGATGATGAAGCTGTTGGAAGTGGCGGCGGGCCGCGCTCCCTTCTCCGAATGGGTCCAGTACGCCGAAGCCATGGCGCCTCGCAAAACGGAAAAACTGGACGCGCTGCTAAACATCCTGTATGTGCTGCTGGAAGACCTGCTGCTGCTGTCCGAGGGCGCCGGCGAAATCCGCAACGGCGATATCCGGCGCGATCTGGAAGCGCTGGCGTCGCGGGTGTCGTTCCGCTGGATCCGCGCGGCCGTCCACCGGGCCGATGAGCTTTCCGGGCTGGTGCGGCGCAATATTCAAAAGAGCATCGCATTGGACGCGCTGGTGGTGGAATTGCGCGGTTTGCGCTATGTAACCTGGCGCTGCCGCAAGCGTCTGCTCCTTATGGCTCGTGGCACGCGATCGTACTTCTTGCAGAGGCTTTGTCAGTATGGTTCAATGATTTTAGCTGAGCGTCTGTAATCCTCCGAGTGGCCCCGGCCGGCTCTAAACGGGTATCGGGCCTGAATTGGAACATCTGAATCGTGGAGCGTGCCGTGGAGTCCGGGAACCGTAAGCTAATCCGTCCGTCTTTGAACGAAGTGAAAGACCAAATGAATCGCCGTCCCAATAATCACCAGAAGAAAGTCGCCCCACCGGATCAAACCAACGCCGAAAATTTTTATTACATGAAACAGATGCAGGCCAAGACGCCCATGGTGTTCGTAATGAAAGATGGGGAAACACTGGAGGGCGTGATTGAGTGGTACGACAAGACTTGCCTCAAGGTGAATCGCGACGGCCACCCGAACCTGCTGATTTTCAAACCGAACATCAAGTACATGTACAAGGCGGGGAACGACTAAGACGCCGCGGCGAAAACCGCTTGCTACTCGAGTTTTCGTAAAGCTTTGTCACGCATCGCCAGCCGCTGGGTTCGGCGTTCGTCAGCCTCGGCGAAGCGCCGCTTCTCATCCTCAGTCTCAGGAACCACCGGGCCGATCGCCACGCGCCGCCCGCTCTTGTCCAGAGCGACGAAGGTCAAATAGGCGGACGAGGTGTGCTTGCGGTGACCAGTGAGCAGATCCTCCACTTCCACGTGCACTCCCACTTCCATGGACGTTCGGAAAACGCGGTTCACGCTGGATCGCAGGATGATTAACTGGCCAATGTGGACTGGATGGAGAAAGGTCATTTGATCTACCGAGGCCGTTACCACGGCGCAGCGCGCGTGTCGCACGGCGGCCAGTGCGGCAGCCAGATCCACCAAGTGCATTACCTTTCCACCCAGGACGTTCCCGAGCGTATTGGCATCGGTGGGAAGCGCGAACTCGGAATACTCGGAAACTGATTCGCGAACGAAACGTCCGGCTAACTCCGGACTCATGCTTCGCTGCGTCTCCGCCGGTAGCTTTCGAGGAACGCTTGGCCCTGGCGGCGCAGAATTTCATTGGCCGTGTTGTCATCGAAATCCCCGCGCTCGGCTGGCCAGCAGTCTTTCTCGAAGACGTATTGGATGTGGATCAGTTCGCCCCCGTCTTTTGCGACGTGGAAGCGAATGGCGTCGGTCTCAGAGCCGGGCGGAAATTGCTCGCATCCGTGGCGTCCATATCCCAGGTTGCACACCGCGCGCATGCGGTCTTCGTCAGGCTGGATGGTGCTCCCGGGAGCGCGACAAACACCGGAAAAGGCGTCGCCCAAGGGCAAACGCGGCGGTACACTCCAAGGGTTGGTTTCGAATCGCGCCACGGGGTAAAAATACGGGCACGCCATTGCCCGGTATAGTAGCACGTAGATGTCTACAAATCGAACGGAAGTTCTTAAAGCGATGGTGGCTCAGAATCCCGCCGACGCCTTTGCGCGATACGGCCTGGCGATGGAGTTGGTGAAAGCGGGGCAACTGGAAGGCGCGGTCGAAGAGTTCCGCGCATTGCTCGAGCACAACCCGAATTACGCGGCCGCTTATTTCCACGGCGGTCAAGTGTTGGAGAAGTTGGGCGACGTGGAACGGGCGCGTGGGTTTTATGAGAAGGGCGTGGAGGTAACGTCGCGCACGGGCGATCAGCACGCCCGAAGCGAGCTGCAAGCGGCGCTCGACATGCTGCCTATTTAGCACGTGATAGGATGGCGACAGCAATGAAAAAATTGCTTCTGTTGATTCCTATGATTGCCGCCACTGCCGCCATCCCCGATCTTGCGCAACTCCAAAAGATGATCGCGCGTTTCCAGCCGACGGACCTGCGCGTGGATGTATCCAAGCTCTCGCCGGGCGATCGCCAGGCGCTTTCCAAGCTGATTGAAGCCGCGCGTGTGCTGAACGACATCTTCCTCACGCAAATGTGGAGTGGAAACCATGCGCTCGATGCCAAGCTCCGACGGGACACTACACCGTTGGGAAAGGCGAGGTTCGATTACTTCTGGCTGAACAAATCGCCGTGGTCGGAAATCGACGATCATGATGCGTTTCTTCCCGATGTCCCGCCCAAAAAACTGCCTGGCGCGAATTTCTATCCACAGGACATGACGCGCGAAGAATTCGAATCCTGGGTGAAGACGCTCTCCAAGCCCGAGAGGGAACAGGCCGAAGGTTTCTTCACCGTGATTCATCGCGATCAAAACCGCAAACTGCACGCGGTCCCCTACAACCAGGAGTATCGCGCCGAGCTCGAGAAATCGGCGAAGTTGCTGGAACAGGCAGCCGCGTTGACGGACAATGCCACGCTCAAGAAGTTCCTCACCACCCGCGCAGCCGCGTATCGCTCGAATGACTATTACGAGAGCGACATCGCCTGGATGGATCTGGACGCGCCGATCGATATCACCATTGGTCCCTATGAAACGTACAACGACGACATCTTCGGTTATAAGGCTGCGTTCGAGGCCTACGTCAACGTGCGCGACGATGCGGAGACCGCCAAGCTGAGATTCTTCGCCGACCATTTGCAGGAAGTGGAGAACAACCTGCCGATCGATCCGAAGTATCGCAATCCCAAGCTTGGCGCCAGTTCCCCCATTCGCGTAGTGAACGAAGTTTTTGACGCCGGCGACGCGGCCCACGCGGTCCAGACCGCGGCCTACAATCTGCCGAACGACGAACGCGTTGTGACGCTCAAAGGCAGCAAGCGCGTGATGTTGAAGAACGTGCAGGAGGCCAAATTTCATTCCACCTTGGAGCCGATCGCCAAGCGCGTGCTGTCGCCGGCCAGTCGGAAAGACCTGAGCTTCGATTCGTTCTTCACGCATATTCTGGCGCATGAGCTGAGCCACGGCATCGGGCCGCATCAGATCACGGTGGCCGGCCGGGCCACCACGCCGCGCCAGGAGATGAAGGAGCTTTATAGCGCCATCGAAGAGGCCAAGGCGGACGTCACGGGACTCTTCATGCTGCAACATCTTTACGACAAGAAGCTGATCGAAGGCGGCCCGGACAAAGAGCGCCAGTTGTACACCACGTTTCTCGCGTCCACATTTCGCACGCTGCGCTTTGGACTAAATGACGCGCACGGGAAGGGAATGGCGATGCAAGTGAATTACATTACCGACAAAGGCGGATTCATTGCGCACCCCGACGGGACGTTTGAAGTGAACTTCGAGAAGATCCGCGGCGCGGTTCGCGATCTGGATCATGAGCTGCTGACGCTGGAAGCGACCGGCGACTACGCGCGCACCAAGCAAATGCTGGATCAGCTGGGCGTGATTCGGCCGAATATGCAGAAAGCGCTGAAGGGCCTGGACGGGATTCCGGTGGACATCCAGCCGGTGTTTGTGACGGCGAATGAGCTGGCGCCGGAGCGGTAGGCGCGTTCACACGAGTGTGAACGCGGCACGCAGGAGTGCGTGCGCCACAATTCATCCGGCTAGTTTGGAAATGTCGTTGTAGAGCACGAACGCCACCACAGCCATCAAGAAGACGAAACCCAGTCGAAAGGCCGCTTCTTTTACCTTCAGGCTGAGATCCCGCCGCATCAACATCTCCACGAGCAGCATGAAAATGGTGGCGCCGTCCAGAATCGGGATCGGCAGCAGATTGACGATCGCCAGGTTCAAGCTGAGGCCTGCCATAAGCCCCAGGTATGGGATGGCTCCCTCGCGAGCCTCCTCACCAGAGATCTGTACGATGCGGAGCGGCCCCTCCAGCGACTTCGGCGACATTCGCCTTTCGGCCACGCCGCGCAGGAACTGATAGATGAAGGTCGCGTTCTTGGCGTTCTCCCGCACCGACGCTCTGAGCGCCTCCGGGAACGGCAGGCTGACCAGCACAACTTTCGGCTGCAGCTTCACGCCGATCAGCCATTCTTTGGTCCCGTTATCGGTGGAGATGGCCGGCGTCAGGTGAGAGGTAATGAGCTGTCCATTGCGCGAGGAAACGACGTCTTCCGGCTTGCCGCCGTTGCTATTGATAATGTCGTGAACCTTGGGTGTGGAATGAATCGGCTGGCCATCCACGCTCACTATGATGTCTCCGGGCTTAAGGCCGGCCTTGGCGGCAGGCGAATCCGCATGTGAGAAGCCGGCGATTTCAATTTCACTCTGCTCGCCCCAACCTGCAAATCCAGCGCCGGTTTTGGGATCGAGAACGGGCGTCACCGTAACCAGCCTGCGGTCTCCATTCCGAACGATCCATACGCTCAGAGGATGGCCCGCGCTGGCCACTTCTTTCACGTAGATGTCTTCCCAGCTCGGGTTGGCCGTGTCGCCGATTTGTACAATGCGATCGCCTTCGTGCAAGCCGGCCTTGGCGGCCGCGCTGTTGGGCACTATGTAGCCGATTTCAGGCGACGGCGAGGAAGGAATCTTGGGGTACCGGACCATGAAAAGCCCGGTGAGCACCGCGACCGCCAGAATAATGTTCATGGCGGGGCCGGCGAAAACGATAATCAAACGCTGCCAGCGAGGCTTGCTCAGGAAGCTGCGTGGATCATTGGATTGTTCATCTCCCGGCTGCTCGCCCACCATCTTGACGTAGCCGCCGAGCAGAATCAGGGAAAACCGGAAATCCGTTTCGCCCTTTTTGAAGCCGAACAAGCGAGGCCCGAATCCGAAGCTGAAAGTGTCCACCTTCACGTCGAAGAAGCGCGCTGCCCAATAATGGCCCAGTTCATGAATCAGGATCATGATGCCAATCATGATCAGCGCCCACCAAATGTCGTGCAAAACGTTGAAGCTCATAAAAATCTAGGCCTCTATAGAATACTGCCCGTGCGCCTGCAGAGCGCCCGCGCACTCACCAACAATGCTACGCGCCGCCGTACGCGATTGTTCATCTATTTGTAGTATCTCCTGGACGGAGCCGGCTTCGCGATTGGGTACACGCGCCAGCGTCTCCTCCACTACTGCGGCGATGGACGGGAATGAGATTTGCCCGGCCAGAAAAGCTTCGACCGCGATTTCATCAGCCGCGTTCAGCGTACAGGTAGCCGACCCGCCCGCCCGAAAGGCCTGATAGGCCAGCCTCAGCGCCGGAAATTTCTTCACGTCAGGCGCCGAGAACGTCCAATTGCGCGATTCGGTCCAATCCAAACGCGGGACGGGCGCCGCATCGCGAGCCGGATAGGTCAGCGCATACTGGATGGGCATCCGCATATCGGTGGCTGAGATCTGGGCGATGACGCTACCGTCGGTGTACTCCACCATGGCGTGCACCGACGACTGGGGATGGATCACCACATCTACCTCATCGGCAGAAAAATCGAACAACCAGCACGCCTCAATGACCTCGAAACCTTTGTTCATCAAGGTAGCGGAGTCGATAGTAATACGGCGCCCCATCTTCCAGGTCGGGTGGTTTAAGGCATCCGACGGGGTAACTGCCGCTAACCTGTCCGCTGGGGTCTCGCGGAATGGACCGCCGGAGGCCGTCAGGATCAGTCGGGCCACTTCGTTTCGCTGGCCAGCCCTGAGACATTGATGCGCGCCATTATGTTCGCTATCCACTGGAATCAGCTCGGTTCCCGACTTCCTTGCGGCTTCCATAACGAGTTTGCCGCTGGCCACCAGTACTTCCTTATTGGCGAGGCCAATTCGTTTCCCCCGGCGGATGGCCTCATAGGTCGCCTCCAAGCCCGCCACGCCTACGATGGCGGACATAACGAAGTTCACCTCAGGCGCCGTCGCTGCCTCCACACGGGCCCTGGGTCCCCAACTAAGGTCAGGCCAGGACCGGCGGGGAAGTCCGACATCCGTCAACCTGCTGATTAGATTTTCTTGAGACGCTTCGGTTGCTGTGACAGCGATCTGAGGCCGAAATCGCTCGATCTGCCTGACGAGAAGATCGACGTTGGCGCCTGCGACCAGAGCATGTACCCGATATTTTTCGGGGTGTCGTCCTACCACGTCCAAAGTGCTGACACCAATAGACCCGGTGGACCCAAGGAGGGTGAGCGTCTTCAATCGCTCCATTATAACGTCAAATGATCCCGGACTCCCTCGCGCCTGGGCGACGATCACAGTCGCGGTTATGAGCCGTAGGCGTTAGAAAGAGGTTTTTCTTTTTTTGGCAAAGACCCAAACCCTTTCGGGCGCCGGGGAGGATTGCTTCAGGGGTCTTTAATGAGGTTAGTCTCGCTTTGGTGGGAGTTGCCTCCCCGGCTTAATTCCAATACTAATATATGGTTTCTTGGAACGCAACAGTTTTTTGTATTTTTATTTTCCCTTGACCTCGATGCCAGCCCAGCGTTCCATCACGCGGATTGTAGAACACATATCGTCTTCCCCGTAACCCTCTGCAATTGCAGCCTGAAACACCTGTTCGGTAAGGCCGCTCATAGGCAAAGGAAGCCCCAGCTCCTGACCGGACCCGAGCGCCAGCCCGATGTCCTTGTGCATCCACTTTGTGGAAAAGTTGGTGGTGAAGTCCCTTCTGAAAATGAAAGGGGCCTTGAAGGAGATCAATCCGGACTTGGCGGCGCTGTTATCGAGAATGTCTAGCATGAGCTCGGGTTGGATCCCGCCCTTAGTGCTCAACACCAGCCCTTCGTTGAATGCTTGCATCAAGTTCGCGAGGATCAGGTTCTGGGTGAGCTTGGCCTGCAGGCCCAACCCGGCGCCTCCACAGTAGTAGAACTTCTTGCCCATCGTTTCCAGGTATGGCTTCGTTTTTTCGAAGACCTTCTGGTCGCCGCCGATCATGAAGGTGAGAGTGGCGTTGGTGGCCCCGGGCGTTGATCCGGTGCAGGGCGCGTCGAGGAAGTGAATGCCCCTGGCGCTCAGCTTTTCAGCGATGCCCCGGCTGGCCGTGGGGGAGATAGTGCTGGCGTCCGCGGCGACAGTTCCTGGCTTGGCGCCGTCAATCACTCCGTTAGGCCCGGTGAACACCTCTTCCGACATGCGGGTGTCGCCCACGCAGGCGAAGATAAAGTCAGAATGTTCCGCCACCTGTTTGGGCGATGCGCAAGCGATCGCTTTCTCCTCCGAGGCGAGTTGTTGGGCTTTGCTCGCGGTGTTAGACCAGACAGCCAACTGGTGACCGGCGCGCGCCAGGTTCCGCGCCATCGGATAACCCATGAGACCCAATCCAAGAAATCCAAGCTTAGCCATACCAAAGCATGGTAGCAGGCGAGCGCCTGTGCGAGGCTATTCGCCGGAATCTTTCGGATTGAGCGTTACGCTTTGACCGGCCAGGATTTTGAGAACCAAAAGATCCGAGGGATGGAAACTTGCCATGGCGATGTGATGCAGGTCTTCATCGCTTTGCGCAATGTGATTGCGAATCAAGACGCGCAACTGTTCCACTGTGATACCCAACTCATGAGCCGCTTCGACTTCGTTGTATTGAGTCTTGCTTGGTTGCTTGGAGGGAAGGGTACCTGCGTTCATGGTCTTAATCATTCTAGGGCGCAGGTTTGCGCAGTCCCAATCAGGTGGAGAACCTAGATGGATTCTTAGTATCCCTGATAGACTTTCGTACTAAGGCGACGAAATCGGCGTGCTAACGCGCCACCCGTCCGAGAGTTTTCGACCCGATGTTCCCGCCCCCCCGTCCGGTGTCGAGATGGCGCGCTGCCGGCGTGCCCCCCGACCGACACTCCTTGACCTGCTGTTGTCCACGGCCACGACTCCCGGTCGTCTGCGATTGTGCTGCAGGCGCGGCTCTAACCGATATCGGGCACGTTCAGCAAGGCATCGTTGAAACGGTTCGTAAAGTTCGCGACCGAGACGGCGAGCGTCAGTTCGACGATCTGGTCGTCGTTGAAATACTGCTTCAGCTCATCGAGCGCCGCAGGCCGTATTCCGGAGGCGCCGCGTGTCACGCGCTCGGCGTAAAGAATCACCGCCTTCTCCTTGGCATCGAAGGAGGGGCTGCGATAGAAGAACGCCAGCGCCTTGATCTGCTCGTCGGTCACGCCGTTCTTCTTTCCAGACGCCGAGTGCGCGCGGAAACAATATTCGCATCCGTTGATGAGCGACGTCTTCAGGTATGCCAGCTCTTTGTATTTCCGCTCCACGGTTCCGTGTTCGATGACAGCGGTGTAAAACGGGACAAATGTCGCAAGAGCTTCTGGAACGCGCGCCATAGTGCCGAAGAATGCCGGCACCTTGCCGAGCACGTGGTTCAACTTATCGAGAATGGGGTGAACTTCGGGCGCCGCGGTTTCCTTCGAAATCGGGCTGATTACTGTGACTGTTTCTGTTGCCGTGGGCATCGGGCCTCCTACTTTGTGGATTGTAGCAGTGCCAAGGCACGCGGCATAGGCTGGTAGTCGCGATAGGTGTCGTTTTCGTTTGAGTTTTCGCTGAAGAAACCGAGAGCGGAGGCATTGACGCGGACATGGAATGTCTTAGGAAGCCAAACGCCCTCGGCTACCGGTGCCTGTTCCAAATCGAATTCGGTCCCGGGCCCGACCTTGGCGAGGAACCCATAAAAACTCACCGGCCGTACCACCTCGGCGTGAACTTTCACCCATTGGTTGGTAGCTTGGTCGATCCAAAGCTGTCCCTTCATTCCTTTGAGAACCCGACCCTCATGGTCGTTCGGCTCGTATCCTGGCCGCGGCGCGGCATCCAAAATCCAGCAGGCGTGCCCATCGACCTGCGCCTGGCCCGCCAGGTGAAATACGAAAGCGTCAACCATTTCCTGGAGCATCTCATGATCGCGGTTGCTCTCTTTCAAGTATTTGGCGATGCGACGCTGCCGTTCCCGTCCGGACTCTTTTTGCCTTTTGGCGATCTCCCTTTCAAGCTTCCGTTGCTCGGCGGCCTTATCGTCCGCCGAAAGAGGTTGGTCGTTAATTGCGGTAACAAGGTTATAAGGGGAACCGTCGATCATGAGCACCCGGTACGTCTTGGCCATGGCCGGAGAGTGCCGTTTGGTTTCTACATCCCGTTCCAGGTACGAGTATTTCGGAGTTTGGGCCCAGTCGAACTGGATGTTCGCCACGGACTTGCGGATAATATCCTCGGCATTGGGGGCGGCGTAGAGCGTCGAAACCGCCACCGCCAGTAAACATGCGCGAACGTGCATCGGCCCTCTGCATATTAGACGCGCCAGATTCTAGAGCCGCACATCGACAGCAATAGGAAAATGATCCGATCCAGGCACGTGGAGTACTTGGCCGTCCTGGCACTCGATGGAACCTCGAACGAACACCCAGTCCAGCTCGCCGAGTATGACGTGCGTCCGGATGCGCCGGTCGCCCAATGCGCTGCGAAACCCAGCCTGGCCTAGCCGAGGGATGAGGCGCGAGTGATACACAAATGTGTTGAAGTCGCCCGCGATGATTACCGGAGTCTCAGGCGGATAACGCTGGGCGTCGTCCAGGACCTCCTCGAGTTGCTCGGAGCGCAGTTGCTCAGTCCCTTTGCTCTCCAGGTGAAGATTGTAAACCACCAGCGGCTTGCCGCCGTTATCGAGCTCGGCGACCAGGGCCACGCGGCCACCCTCGCGTCTTTGGAGTAGCGGAACGCTGGAGATGAGCAGCTTGCGCGGCTTCCACCACCCCGATTGATGTTCGAAGCGGATCATGCGCGAAGAGCGGACCGCGAGCGTGGTGAGAAGCGCCTGCCCGTGATAGGCCGGATCTTCGGCAGTGCCCTGGCCCAACTCTTGAAATTCGGGCGCGAACAAATAGTTCATGCCGAAAGTTTCTGCCAGCTCTTTGGCGACATCCTCTCCGTGAGTGCGGCGCGCACCGAGATCCACCTCTTGAAAAATGCACAGATCGGGTTTGAGCTGGCGGATCTGGTTCTTAATGTCGCCCAGGTGCTGGCCGCGATCGATGTTCCAATTCAAGATGGCAGCGCGGGAATGAAAGCTGGCCGCCGGGCGCGCGTAGTTTCCCGATAAGACGGTTTGTAAGGCTTCGGGGGGCGTCACGGGAACGGGCGGTGCAGCCAGGGCGGCGGAAAGCGCGAGGAAGGGGCCGCTCCTTTGAATCATGAGCCTGGCTGCAGCGATCACGCTCATTAGTTTATACTGGAGGCGAGTCACCGATTCGCATGACTATTCTCTTTACATTCATCCACGTCCTTGTTTGTCTCTTCTTGATCGTGGTGGTGCTGCTGCAGAGCGGTAAGGCCGCCGATCTCGCCGGCGCTTTCGGTGGCATGGGATCCCAGACCGCCTTTGGGCCGCGGGGGTCGGCAACTTTGCTTTCGAAAGCGACCACGCTGGCGGCGGCGATTTTCATGATCACGTCGCTCACGTTGGCGATCCTGGCGACGCGCGGAGCTGCCTCCTCGGGCAGCGTCTTGGAGCGGCAAAAAGCTCAATCCCAAAAAACTCAATCAAAGTCCGCTCCCGCGAAAACGGGAACACCAGCCGTTCCGGCGGCGCCGCTGAGCAGCGCTCCGGCGACGATGCCTCAGCCCGTCCAGCGGCAACCGGCGCCGGCCAACAAGAAGTAGACTGGTTTTCATCAATGCGGTCGTGGCGGAATTGGCAGACGCACTAGCTTGAGGTGCTAGCGGGAGCAATCTCGTGGAGGTTCAAGTCCTCTCGACCGCACCAAATTTTCAAAGACTTGTCAGTTAGACTTGTCCACTGGAGGGTGATTAGGCGGGCGCGCGTTTGCGCCCGCTAGCTTTTGGGACTAACTCGTCCTCGGCGATGCCGGACAGCACAACAGGATCACGGTCAGGGAACTCAGCTACCAAGGACAGGCTACCGCCCATCGCCTCTACGGTCTTCCGCAGGGTTGAAAGCAGGAGGTCGCTCCTCTTCTCCAATTTGGAAATACCGTCCTGGCTGATGCCAAGCTCCTTAGCCATGCGGACCTGTGTAAGCTTGCGGGCGCGACGAAGCTCTTGCAAAGTCATTTCCTCGGCAACCAGCTGAGCGGCGCGGACCTCAACTTTCTTGCGGCGTGTGGGGCTCAATTCCTTTCTTATCCGTTCAAGATTCGTCATCGTTATTTACTTTCCTTCCTTGCTTTCTTTTTGCCGCTTGACTCGGGCCACATGCGCGTCAAAGCGTTTGTCAGCCCTGTCGATCAATTGACGATAGAACCGTTTTTCGCTGACACCGGACTTATCGCCCGCAACCAAGAGAATGGCCTTACGGTTCAGGTCGAAAGCGAAGGCGACCCGCCAAACACCATCAGCCGCGTCAAATCTTAGTTCCTTCATATTTGGATGACGTGAGCCGTTGAGCGTGTCGGCGCGAGGCCGCCCCAATTGCGGGCCGAATTGTTCCAGCAGCGCGATATGGGCAAGCAGCTCGTCTTGCACATTTATGTGTAGGGCCCGGTACTCGGATACGAAGTCGTCCTGCAAATCAACTTCCCACTTCACCTGATCTATTATGCACTTTAATAACTATTCATTCAAGTGCATGTCCTGGGCCTCGGGAACTTGTCGTGGCTCGTGAGACTTCAGGCCATGGATCAGGCCTTAAAAAGATCGGCGACCCCGCTTCGTTCAACAGATCGCGCACGATACCCAACAAATCACTGACTCGCAAATCGTGATCTTCAATTCGGCGCGCAGCATCGATTGCTTCTTCGGTACGGCCTTCGACACGCCACGCATCCACCGTAATTCGCGGGCCTGGACGGTCTCACCGCCTATGTCTCACCGGCCACCTCATCTTTGAGAGTTTTCTATTGGCAGCTTTCATGTCAAATTCGTCAATGAAGTGCCCGCCGGCCCACCCCACCATTTGGTCGTAATCCTTGTGCTTCGGATCTAGAATCACTTCCAGAAAAAGCTCGTAGCCGTGCACCCCGCCCACATCGTCCGGCGGGCAGCGGCGTTCACCTGCCAGACAAACCGGATGCTTCAAGGCGCCCCCCGCGGGCTGGATCCCCTCCAGCACAACCTCGTGCCGCCAGTTATCGCCGAAATCGTACCAGTAGGACAATCGATCGCCCTCGCATTTCAGGACGGCAGCAAGCAGGGTCTTCCCCTCGTCCATCAAGTCGGGCGTCTCACCCTCATCCCACTCGAGAACGCCCCACTTCTTATCATCTTTTTCAAATTGGTGAAGGTGGCTATCCGTCCAACCCATCACTACCTGGATTGCGCTATGCAGACAGCACAGCTTCATGGAACTTAGAAACTCGAAACGCCGCCAGATCGGTGGCTCGACGCCGGTGAGCGTAATCTTAAGTTGAAAGATGGATGGCGCTGCCTTCGCTGGCATAGCGGGAATCTGGTGGATTCAACTACGCTCCGTCGGCCTTCTTGGGCTTGCTCTTCGCTTCCGCCTTCTTCTTCGCAGCCCACCGCCGGCGCATTCTTTCGGCGGCTGCTGCCCGTTGGGCGGCTGTAAATCGGCGACCCCGATGTTTCTTCGCTGGCGCCGGGCTAGTCGCTGCGGCGACGGCATCGATTAACGGGTTTTTCGGTGGTCTTCCCCTGCCCCTGGCAGGTCCTTGTAACGCTTCGATGGCGCGGTTCAACTTGTCCCGTTCTGCAATCAACAGAGACACGATTTGGTCTGTCTGCATCGAGTGAATCTTAGCACGAAGCCGGACTTGATTTATTAGACCGCGGCGGTTCCTGTATACTAACGAAGCTCAGGCGCGGACGTTGAACAGCCTGGGGGCCAGAGAAGCCAAAAAAGGAGGACAGGCGATGTCTATTATTGCGTGGATCATTTTGGGGTTGCTCGCAGGTTTTATCGGCAGCAAGCTGGTGAACAGAAGAGGCGAAGGGATCTTCCTCGACATACTGCTGGGGGTGGTCGGGGCGGTGGTCGGTGGCTGGTTATTCAATAGATTCGGCGCGGCCGGCGTCAGCGGCCTCAATTTGTACAGCCTATTAGTAGCGGTGATTGGCGCGGTGGTTGTCTTGCTCGTTTATCACGCGCTGCGACGGGCGGTCTAGTCGAAAAGGCTTAGGGTCCGGCCGGCAAAGTAGCCGACCACGATCGCGAGAACGAAACACAGCACCACAGTTGAAGGACTGTCCACGGTTCACTATCGTCGGACCGCCCGGACAACTCCAGGGCTGCGCCTAAGTTCTATTTCGGAACTGGCCTGGTGAACCTCGCCGCGTCAATAGGCACGTTCGGCTGGATCGCGCTCAGCAGCATGTTCGACTTTCCGTCCAGCCAGGTTACCGTCACCCGGTAAGGCATTTTTACGCCCGCCACGTCCCGATAGTCGGCGTAGTCCACCTGAGTGGGATTCAGGCCTACGGGCGAGTCGGCATAGCGGACCACTCGCGCCAGCAGCCCCGATTTGGTGTCGAAGTACAGATTCACCGGATACCGGCCGTCGCTGCTGCCCTGAATCATCTGCATGTCGCGACCGTCGATGGTGGCGGCGGAAGCGGGTCGCCATTGAGTGAGCGTTTGCTTGATTTGAGCCGGAAACCACAGAGCTGCGTCCAGCTTTGCGCCGGCCAGGTCGCCGTTCGTCAGCTCTAGCAGGGAAACGGGCCGCTCCGTGGCCGGCCCGACAATCCAGCCTGCACGGCCGTCGTAGGTTGTGGTGCTGTCCCCGGCGCCCGTGTGGATCACCGTGCTCAGCTGATCCGGTGCTTTAGCGAACAGGTTTACAGGATACTTCTCGTCCTGATAGCCCTGGTAGGTTCCCTGGGCGGCGAAGCTGGTGATTTTGCCTAAAAGCTCGACGCCGCCAGCCGCCTGCAGATACTTATCCAGGATTTGATCGGCGGAAGTCGCTTTCCCGGCCGGCTCGCGCAATTCGTCGGGCTCCTTGGATGGCGGAGGGCCGTATAAATCCGCCAGATTCGGAGTAACGTCGGGACGTTCCACGCCGCGATGGCAGGAGTAACAGGTGATCTCGCGCTTTCCGGCGAAATAGGTCTTATTAATCGCGTTCATCATGCCGATCATGCGCCGCGCTGTTTCCTTGCGCGGGTTGTCGTCGGCGTACTTGGCCCAGCTGCCGCCGCTCTCCGCGCTATGGCAATCGGTGCAGGTTTCGCCCAGGGAAGCGGAAAAGAATCCCATGGTGGCCATGAACTGGTCCACGGGAATGCCTTTCAGCACTCGTACGTTTTTGAAGACCTGCTCCGCCAGTATGGGCTTTTCCTGCCCGTTCGCGCCGGCCACCAAGAACAAACACGCAACTATCGTTAAAATTTTCATTTTGCCTCTATTCCAGCTAAAAACCTCAGGATTGAAAGCACCGCCGCTGTGTCCTGCATGCCCATGCCTTGCGCCGCGACCGCGGTAAAGAGCGGAACGCTGGCGCTGAACAAAGGCACGGGACACTTGGATTGCTTGGCGAAATTCGCGATGATATCCAGGTCTTTTTGAAACACGTCCACCTTCATCATCGGCGTCCGGTAGGCGCCTGTGGCCATGCTCGGCCCGCGCACTTCGAGCATACGCGAACTGGCTGCGCTGCCGGACAGCACTTCCACCAGCGTGGAAGGATCCAGGCCGGCCTTCTCACCTAGTACGATTGCTTCGGCCGCGCCGGCGATATGAATCGCCACCAGAAGATTCGCGATATATTTCATCTTCGATCCCGCGCCGAAGGGGCCTACATATCGAACCGAGCACGCGATGTACGCCAGAGTATCGCGCGCGCGATCGAACTCGGCGCGATCGCCGCTGGCGAAAATGGTTATGTCTTTAGCCTGGGCCTGAGGACCGGTGCCGCTGATAGGCGCATCCAACATGCCGATGCCCGCACTGGCCAGCCGGCCGCGCGCCTGCTCTTTATCTTCCAGTGATAGTGTGCTGGTCTCAATTACCAGAAGACCGGATCGCCCCGCAGCCACCACTCCATCTTCCCCGAAGAGCGCATTTTCGAGCGCGCCGAAGTGCGGCAGCGACGTGATGACGATATCGGCCTCGGCCGCCACAGCGCGCGCCGACGAACGGGCTTGGCCGCCTTGCGCGCTCAATTCCGCTGAATTTGCCGGGAGCAAGTCATAGCCCGACGTGTGAACGCCGGCGGCCACCAGATGTTTGGCGAAGGCGCCGCCCATAATTCCTAGCCCAATTACGCCGGCTCGAATGGATTGCGCGCTTTCATCATTCTTGCCCATGGACTAGAATCTTCTCATGCCTCGTCGATATAGCAAAGCGCTCTTCCTGTTGGGTTGCGGATTTCTGTGGATACAGGCGGCACCAGCAGCCCAAGCCCCCGATCCTTTGGCGGCCGATCCGCAACACACTCACCTGGAGCTGGAGAACAAGTGGGTTCGCGTTTTCGAGGAACATATGGGACCGCATGAGACCATGCCCATGCACCAGCATCCGGCGCCCGGAGCCGTCATCGTATTCTTGACCGGCCGGAAAAATCGTTTGGTCTATTTCGACGGAACTACAAAAGACTTTCAAAATCAGCCCGGCGATGTCATGTGGGCGGCGCCCACAACTCACAAATCGGAAAATCTCACCGGCGCGCAGTTTGCGGCTATTCAAATCGAACCCCGGCCGGTTGCCAATCCGAAGCCGTTTCCCAAGGAGAGCACCGACGCTGTCATCGTCGACCCCGCGCATTATCACGTGCTGATTGAAAACGAATGGATCCGAGCCATCGCTTTGACCGTCGGCCCCCACGAGAAACTGAAGATGCACAAACATCCGGCCACCTGGGCCGTGGTGGTCCATTTGACGGATCAAGACATGCGCCAGTTTCATGCCGACGGCACCTCGCGCGAGAGCCACTCCAAAGCGGGCGTGGTCCAGTGGGTTCCTCCCGATGCCGCGCATCAGGATGAAAATCTGAGCGACAAACCCTTTCGCTTAGTTAGAGTTGAATTGAAGCAAGCTCAATAACTAACTCGGTACACGCGGCTTTCTTAGCCGCGTTGGCGTTGTCAACGGCGGAACGCGCCTGAAGCCGCGTCTACCCTAGCCCTTTCGAGTGGTTGACAGAGCCGGGTCGTCTTTGATGAACTAGGCGTTCTTACGGGAGGAAAGATTTGGCAAACGTCGGTGCAGTGGGATTGGATTGGCAGGAGCGCATTAATTGGGACCGGCTGCGTAAATACCGGCTGGAGCGCGCCCGCGAACGGATGAAGGCCCACGCTTTGGGCGCGATGCTGCTGATGTACGACGAGAACGTTCGCTACGTCACCAGCACATTAACTCCCGGTTGGAATCGCCTGAAGCCGGGCCTGCGCTACGCGTTGTTGTGCGGCGACGATGCTCCCGTGCTGTTTGAGCAGGGCGACATCGGAATGCACATTGCGAAGCATTCGCCGTGGATCCCGAAAGACAATATCCGGTATTCCTACGCCTGGATCAAGGGGGCAGCGGGGCCGGCCTCCACGCAGCAGGTGGGGAAGTTCACCAGAGCCATCCAGCAGGAGATGAAGAAAAGCGGCGTGGATGGCATGACGTTGGGCGTCGATTTCATCGACGTCAACATGATCAACATTTTTCATGACTCCAAGATCAAATGGGCCGACGGCATGACGGCCATGATGGAGGCGCGCGCCGTAAAGAACCAGGACGAACACGAATGCATGCGCATCGTAGGAGCCATCGGCGACGCCGCCCATTGGGAATTCATGAAATTCCTGAAGCCGGGTCTGACCGAGAATCAGCTCACCGCGCACATCATGGAGTTTCTCTACAACATTCCGGGTATGGAAGATGTGGAGGACGTGATCGTATCTTCCGGCCTGAATACGTGGCCCAATTGGCGCAACTTTTCGGACCGCATTATCAAACCCGGCGACATGGTGTTCATGGATCTGGCGGCCCTCACCTGGAACGGCTACAAATCGTGCTACTACCGTACGTACATGGTGGGCCGCGAGCCGAATCAGGAACAGAAGGATTATTATGCGCTCGCTTTGAAGTGGCTGTACGATTCGATCAAGGCGGTGAAGGTGGGCGCCACCACGCGCGATATCGCATCCAAATGGCCTTCTGCTAAAGAAGCTTGGGGCTACGAAGAGGAAGATCAGGCGGCGGCGAATCTGTGGGGACATGGCCTGGGATTGGCGCAATACGATCAGCCGGTGATCTCGCGCATTTGGTCGCTCGATCATCCCATCGACATCAAGGAAGGCATGGTCTTCGCGCTCGAGACCCAGCATGGGAAGCCCTTTGAGTGGGGCGTCCGCATTGAGGAAATGCTGATCGTCCACAAAGACAGCGTGGAGATTGTTTCCAATTTCCCGGTGGAACAAATCACGGTAGTGGATCCGATGCCGGGATATTCCGACTACGGCAAGCGGCCCGGCACTTAACCCGACGATGCATCCATTCATACTTCCGCTCACGGCTCCCGAAGCCGCCGACGCCGGACGCTTTGGCCCCAAGGCCGCCAATCTCGCGCGTCTGGGCCAGGCTGGTTTGCCGATCCCTGACGGATTTTGCGTGGACGCGGAAGCGTATCGTACTCAGATAAAGGTGCTGGGTCTGGAGGCGGAAGCGCGCGGTGTCTTCTCGGCTACTGAAAGCGCGCAAGCTCGCCGGCATGCGCTGATGATGAAATTGGGATTGCTCGATCAGCCGATCACGGCCGAGGTGCTCGATCCCCTGCTCGCGGCCTGGTATGACTTGAAGGCGAGAACCGGCGCGCTGACCGTGGTGCGCTCGTCGGCGCTAGTGGAAGATCGTTTTGGATCTAGCTTCGCGGGCCAGTTTGAAAGCTTTCTGGGAATCGAGACCGAACCGGATTTCATCACCTCGATTCGTTCCTGTTGGGGCGCTCTGTGGGCCACGCGGGCATTGCGTTACATGGCGACGCACGATATCGATCCCGCCGGCACCGCTATGGGCGTGCTGGTTCAGCCGCTGGTTTCGGCGCGAACCTCGGGCGGGGGATTGAGCGAATCCGCCGAGGGAAACATGATCCTGAGCGCCACCTGGGGACTGGGCTCGGCCATTGCCCAGGGCGAAGTAACGCCGGACCGCTATGAACTATCGCGCGACGGAGCGCTGATCAGCATCACGCCCGGACGCAAGGATCATCAAGTGGGCTGTATCCATACCCAGCCGGTTCCGGTCGCAATGGTGTCCGAGCCTTGCCTGAGCGAAAAACAGGCCGTCGAACTTGGCGGGCTGCTGCGAAAAGTGGAAAACCTGATGGGCCTGCCGGTTGAAATCGAATGGGCTCAAGATGACCGCGGCTTCCAACTACTGCAAGCCCGTCCGCTGCACACCCAGGTGGCCGCGACACCCGATGCCATCTGGATGAATCGTCCGCGCTTGAATGGCCATGCCGCGGGCGTGGGTTGGGGCGAAGGCCGCGCTTGTGTGATTCAATGCGAGTGCGAACTTTCGCGCGTAGCGCCCGGAGACGTTTTGGTAACCCGAGTCGCGGGTCCGGCGTTGAGCCACATCCTGACTCGTGTCGCCGGCGTGGTGGCCGAGCGTGGCGGCAGCACTTCCCACATGGCTTCCCTCGCCCGTGAGCGAGGCATTCCGATGGTGCTCGGGGTGCTCGACGCGACGAAACGTATACCGGATGGTTCGACAGTCGCGGTGGACGGAGTCGCCGGCGTGGTGAGATGGATGAATTAAATGAAACTTGTTGCCGTCACAGACTCAGTGTTTCCGAATCTCGATCCGGCTCGCGCGGTGCTCGCGAAGATCGGCGCCGAAATACGCCTGGCGAAAGAGCCTAAGCCCGACGCCATCCTGGAAGCAGCGCGCGACGCCGATGCGGTGCTCACCACTTACGCCAAAGTGACCGCCGAAATGATCCCGCAAATGAAGCGCTGCCGCATCATTGGGCGCTTCGGCATCGGCGTGGATAATGTCGACATCCCGGCCGCCACCAGCGCCGGCATCGTCGTCACCCGTGTGCCGGATTATTGTCTGGACGAAGTTTCCGATCACACCATGGCGCTGTTGCTGTCGCTGGTACGCAAGATCCCGTCGTCCAATGCGCGCACCCAGGGCGGCAAATGGGAAATGCGCGCGGTGGTTCCCATTCATCGGTTGCGCGGAACCGTCCTAGGCTTGGTGGCCTTCGGGCAAATTCCGCAATTAGTGGCGCCCAAGGCCCAGGCCTTCGGAATCCGGGTTGTCACTTACGATCCCTATGTTTCAAAGCAAGTGGCCGACCGCGCGGGTGTCGAGCAGGTCGAGTTCGATGAGCTGGTGAAGATTTCCGATTACATTTCGATCCATACGCCGCTCCTTCCGGCCACCCATCACTTGTTCAACGCCGATGTTTTCCGCCGGATGAAGCCGACCGCCTACTTGATCAATACGGCGCGCGGCCCCATCATCGACGAAGCTGCTCTGGCGGCCGCATTGGAGCAGGGGGAAATCGCGGGAGCCGCGCTGGATGTGATGGAACAGGAGCCGCCCGCCGGATCGCCTCTGTTCGGACGCGATAACGTCATTGTGACGCCCCACACCAGCTTCTATTCCGAAGAATCTCTGGTCGATTTGCAGACCAAAGCCGCCGAAGAGGTGGTACGCGTCCTGAGTGGGCAGGCGCCTAAAAATCCGGTGAATCCGGAAGCGCTGAAAACCGCGCACGCTATCTAATATTCTAGTTTGGAGGAATTCATTATGTCGCAAGAACCTTGGAAAACAGATCAGTGGTTCGTTAGTCCCTGGAATTTTGAGAGCGCGGTGCGCGATCAGCTCCATTTTGCCAAGCAGATTAAGTTTCACGACATCACCCTGCGCGACGGCGAACAGCAGACCGGTGTCATCTTCACCAAAGACGACAAAATCCGGATCGCCGAGGCCCTGGCCGAAGCGGGCGTTCATCGCATTGAAGCCGGGATGCCGGTGGTGTCGCCGAGCGATGCTTCCGCCATCAAGGAAATCGTAAAGCGCAACCTGGGCCCGCAGATTTTTGCCTTCTCCCGTTGCATGGTGGACGACGTCAAGCGCGCTGTCGATTGCGGAGTCTCCGGCATCGTGATGGAAGTGCCGTCCAGCACCCATATCATCGAGTACGCCTATAAGTGGCCGCTCGACAAGGCCATTGATCTATCCATCGAATCCACGGCCTACGCGCATTCGCAGGGCTTGGAGATTGTATTTTTCCCCATCGACTTCAGCCGCGCCGACATGAAATGGGTTCTCGATCTGATTCTGCGCGTCGCTAACGAAGGACACATGGACGCGCTGGCGCTGGTAGACACCTTTGGCGTTGTGTCGCCGCATGCCATGCAGTATCTGGTTCGAGAAGTTAAGAAGCGTATCAACAAGCGGTTGGAAGCGCACTTCCACATGGACTTCGGTATGGGAATCGCCAACACCATCATGGCGCTCGCCGAAGGTGTCGAAGTGGTGCATTCGACCGTCCTCGGATTGGGCGAACGCGCGGGCAATGTGCCCATTGAAGAGACCGCCATGGCCCTGCTGACGATGTACGGAATCGATACCGGTTTGAAGTACGACAAGCTGTATGGGTTGGCGCGGCTGGTGGAGGAATTGTCGGGACACAAGGTAGCCAGTAATCGTCCCGTGGTGGGTGAAGCGCTTTTCCAGATCGAGTCCGGCATCATCGCGAGCTGGTGGCAGAACTGCGGCCAGGATAATCCAACCGAACTGTTCCCGTTCCGTCCGGAAGTGGTTGGGCAACCGCCGGCGAGAGTGGTTCTCGGCAAAGGCAGCGGGATCGATTCCATCAAGGCGGCGTTGAAAAACATTGGGGTGCAGGCCACGGAAGAAGAAGCCATGCAGGTGGTGATGGGTGTCAAAGAGTTCTCGCTCCAGCACAAGCGGCTGTTGACGGACGCAGAGTTCCGCTCGGTGGTCGCGAAGGTGCTAGCCGTCCCTACGGCAGTCTAGTGTGGTGGCTGAAGCACCGTGGCGCACGCACTCGTGCGTGCCGCGTTCACAATCGTGTGAACGCTTACTAGATTCGGAGGTTCCATGCTGAACTTGAAGTGGATTCTGCCGCTCGCGGTACTTTCTGGCTTCGGGGTCGCGGCGCAGACTGCCAGCCGCCCCGACTGGGCGTTCCTGACGCCCGATAAGCCGCAGCCCGCGGCTAGCGAAGAGAGCGGGCCAATAAAAATTCCGGGCAGCGCCAAAGAATACACCCCGGCGCAAATCGACGATTTATCGAATCCGCCGGTTTGGTTTCCCGATGAAACCGCATCGGCGCCTTCCATTGTTCTGCATGGCAAGGGTGGGGCGCTGGCCTGTGGCGCCTGCCATTTGATGTCGGGCCACGGCCATCAGGAATCGGCGGATCTGGCCGGGCTCTCGGCTGAATACACCGTACGCACCATGCAAGATTTTAAGAGCGGGGCTCGCGTCGATCCGGCGCGTATGAACGCAATCGCTAAAGGGATGTCGGATGAAGACATCCAGCAGGCCGCGCAATACTTCGCGGCTTTGAAGTCTGGCGGCTGGGTCAAAGTGGTCGAGACCGGCACAGTCCCCAAAAGTTACGTGAGCGTTAAAGGCCGCCAGCGTCTACCGTTGCCTGGCGGTGGCACAGAGCCGCTAGGGAATCGCATTATTGAGCTTCCGGTGGATGTTGCTCGCGCCACCAGCCGCGATCCGCACTCCGGATTCGTCGCCTATGTACCGCCCGGCAGCCTTTCCCGCGGCGAGGCCTTGGTGAAGAACGGCGCATCCGGCAAAACCATTCAATGTTCAATTTGCCATGGCGACCAGCTCGAAGGCCTGGGCGACGTTCCGCGCATCGCGGGACTCCATCCGGCTTATGTGGCGCGTCAACTATACGCATTTCAAACCGGCACGAACCATAGCGTTTCATCGGCGTTAATGAAAAAGGTGGTCGCGAATCTGACGGCGGACGACATCCTTGCCATTGCCGCTTACACAGCAGCGCAGTAATTCAGCATAAAGAGGAGAACATCATGAGGCAAATGAGGATCTTTGCTCCAGCGTTATTAGTGCTGGCCGCCACGGCTTTCACCCCACAGGCTGGGGCGCAAAATCTCGATAAATTTGTGGTCTCCGGCGACGAAGCCAAGAAGGCCAAGTCGAAAAGTGAGATCTCCGCGGACACGGCCGAAAAGATCACACAGGCCTGCGTGGCGTACGCCAAGGAGCACAAGATCGCCGTAAGCGTGTTCATTCTCAGCCCGACCGGGCAGATCGTACATGCGCACCGCATGGACGGTCAGGTGCCTATTAACATCGAGACCGGATTGCTGAAAGCCAAGAGTGTGCTCTACACCCGGGATTCCACGCACGCGCGCGCCAACATGGTGGCGAATAACCTGGCGCTGCAATTGCGATGGTCCAGCATTGGCGTGTTTCCCACCTCCGGCGGCCTTCCGATTATGGTCGGCGATGAGATGATCGGTGCCATTGGTGTGGGAGGATCGAACCAGGACGAAGAGTGTGCTTACGCCGCGCTGACCAGCGTGGTTGGGCCGCAACCGCCGCTGGCGGAGAAACTGCCGCCGTCCCCGCCCCGCCACTAGCAGCGCGTGGTGAAACAAGCTGTTTTCATGACGCGGGGCTAACCATTTGAGCCGGCTTGGCAACGAGCCATCAAGTCGCCAAATCTTCCGACCAGCGTCGCTGGCGCAGAACAGACGCGAATAGAGGCGTTGACAACCGAGATAGTGCCTGACGGTGTTCCTGCCGGGCCGCGCGGCGTGCCCTTTCCGAATATTTTGCGCATCAACAATCCGAGATTGGCGGCTCCGGAGTGCACGACTAGCCGCTTGAGTATGTTTTCCCGGCCTCGTAAATGAAGGCGGCGCATCCCGCCCCGATCATACAGGTGTTGATTCCATCGCTCCAGCTTCTCTCCGCGCTGGCGTAACAGTCGGAGGCCACGCTCTCCGTGAATGCGCCGCCGATTTGCATACACCGCTTGTTGTTCCCGCTGTTGCCCTCGCCACCGTTGCCGGCCGCGATTGGGTTCCGAGCAGTACGTGCGCAAGCCCCACTCGGTGAGTTCGCTCACCAGCGCGCGGCTGTGATATCCCTTGTCGGTAACCACTTCGCGCGGTCCGTCCTTGCTGACGTGCTTCACAACTTCATCGCCATTGGTATCCGCCACCACACTCGTAATGCGCTCGCCTGCTTCGGCTACTGTTTCGGGAATCGTTGCAGTGTCTCCAACGTCCGCACCGTGCAGCGTGACGGCGACAATCGCTCCAGTCTCCATATCCACCGCATGCTCGGCCTTGTGAGCCAGATGCGTGCGCCCGCCCATCTTTCATCTTGGTGATGCGCGCATCGGGATCGTGCGGATGCGTCCAGTCGTCGTTGGAGCCTTTCTTGGGACGCTTGCGATCCAGCTTCGCCAACTGCTCCCGCGTGGGCGTTTCGATGCCGCTTTCCTTCGCCAGTCGCACCAGAAACTCTTCGTAGCTTTCTCCGGTGTCGCGCCGCACTATCGACCGCAGCGCCGCGTTCGCCTCCAGCGTCGTCGCATCTACGCCGATCGTTGTCCCCTTCAGGAGCTTCTTTTCAGCCAGCACTCGCAGCACCCACTGGAACACTGCCTGATGCGTTTCCACATCCATCAACCGCCGGGTCCGCGAGATAGTCGAATGATCCGGCACACTTTCATCCAGACCGATCCGCACAAACGATCGAATCGACAGACTATCGCTGGCGCGCCATGCGATTCCGCGCTCCGATTCGATCCCTTCAAAATAACCCACCATCAGCAGCCGAAAATAGATCCCCGGCGCCAAACCTGGTCGGCCCACTTCGCCGGCGTAGAAATCCTCACAGATGGTCTCGACGTACTCATCGAACTTCTTCGAGTCCAGGATCTCATTCAGCCGTTGGTAAAACGGATGGCTTGCGCCCACAGGCAACGCTGCCGTCGGCGTCCACAATCCCTCCTGCCGAATCCGCTTCCTCCGTCGTCCCATCGCCATGCTTGAAAGACGATCAAACTAGGACCAAGGTCACACATGCAACGGCGTTTCACCACGCGCTGCTAGGAGCTTCTTCGGGGCGAAAAGAATTCTGCCGCAGATTGTTCTGAGGAGGGGCGTGGGCTTGGCCACGTGCTCTCCCACAGTGAGCATCGCGGGACTCCATCCGGCTTGTGTCTCGCGCCAGCTATACGCATTTCAAACCGGCACGAACCACAGCCTTTCATCCGCGTTAATGAAAAAGGTGGTCGCGAATCTGACGGCGGACGATATTCTAGCGATCGCTGCTTACGCGGCTGCGCAGTAGTCCGCCCCCGTACTGGTACCGGTACTAAAGGCTATTAAACCCCACGTTATTTGCTAAAAGCGATCTTGATATCGTGATTGCTCACGCCTAAACTTAGTTGGCGTATGGTAATAAAGAAGCAATTATTCGCAGCAGCTTTTTGCGTTCTTACCACGATAGGATCGCCCGCCTTGGCGTCAACGTGGAGGGAGCAGCAGGAGATTCCAGCACCCCCAGGGGCGGTAAGCGGTAAGTCTTTCGGCAACGCCGTCGCGGTGAGCGGGAATACCGCAGTGATCGGAGCCTTTGTCGCGCCCATGGGTACACAGCCTCGGGGAGCAGCCTACATATTCGTGCGTAACAGCGCCGGAGTATGGACGAAAACGCAAGTGTTAAGGGCTTCTGACGTCGTGCTGCACGACCATTTCGGCCAGGCCGTGTCGGTGGACGGGGACACGGCGGTGATCGGGGCTATTGGGGCCGCGTACGTGTTCGTTCGCAGCAACGGAGTATGGACGCAGCAGCAGAAGTTGACGGCTTCAGACGCCGCCACCGGTGATGGCTTCGGCAGCGCGGTCTCAGTGAGCGGTGACACTGTGTTAATAGGGGCGGGCCGCAAAAACGTCGATTCGCACATATCTGAGGGCGCCGCGTACGTGTTCGTTCGTAGCGGCGGAGTATGGACGCAGCAGCAAGAGCTGAACGAGAGCGGAGCGTCGGCAGACTATTTCGGCCAGGCCGTGTCGCTGAGCGGGGACACTGCGCTGATCGGAGCCTTTGGCAAGAGCAACATCAACCCATACCAAGGCACCGCGTTCGTATTTGTCCGTAACGGCGATATCTGGACACGCCAGCAGAAGTTGACCGCCGCCGATGGCGCCGAGAGCGACGAATTCGGGATCTCGGTATCCTTGAGCGGGGACACAGCGCTAATAGGGGCCTATACCAAGACCATCAATTCGAAACCAAGTCAGGGCGCCGCGTACGTGTTCGTGCGCAGCGGCGGAGTATGGACGCAGCAGCAGGAGTTGACCGCAGCCGATGGCGCGGAGGGGGACTGGTTCGGCATCGGGGCGTCCTTGAACGGGGACACAGCGCTGATCGGGGCTGGGGGAACCGCCTATGTGTTCGCGCGTAAGGGCGAGGTATGGACACAACAGCAAGAGCTGATGCCTTCTGACGGTGCGACCTACGGTTATGCGGTGTCGCTGAGTGGAAGCACCGCGGTGCTAGGGGGCGGTTCCACGCTCGGCGGCGGGGCCGCTGCGTACGTGTTTGTCCAAAAATAACGCTTGGGCCGTTATCCAAAATCAACCTCTTCCCGGAGGCCGCACCGAAGGAAGAAAGCGCAGTAGTCCCTAAAAAGCGGACACCAGCTCCAGGCCCGCGCTCAGCTCGGGCGGTTGACAGTAGTGGCAACGTACGGCGGCGCACGCAGCCGTCATGGCTCCGCAGGGGCAGCGCTTGGCGCGCGAGCGCGGGCGCCCGCCAAGCCGCCCGTTAGCGCGCGCGGCCGCGAGTTTGGAATCCGATCTCGAAGTGCCGCCGACGCGGCCGATAGTGGCCGCCGTTTTTCGCTTCATCCGATTCATGCCCTAGCGCTCCTCCAGGTGTTTCAGGCGGGCGTCAAGCACTCCCTCAACGCGTAGTAGACCTTGCGTCTGCGTTTCAAAGCGCGCATTCATTTCGTTACGCAGGCTGTCGATTTTGGCGTTGATGTAAAGGATCAAAACCGTGAACATTGCAGCGTTGAAAGGTATCGGAAGCCCGATGTTCAGATAAAGCTGTGTAACGTTCATTTTGCCTTCTTGATCGCTGCTACCATCTGATGTTAGTATAGCTTGCGCTTCGGTTTAGTCAATAATACGATGGGTTCAGTCCGGCCGCTCATTTGCTCGCGAGCGGCGGGATTAGGAACGCGCGGGGCTGCTACCCCGAGCGTCCCGCTGGATGACGGGCGCGCACTACTTACTGCGCGGCGCTAGTGTCCGGCGCTGCCGGCTTCTTCTTAATCCTGCCGAACGGATTGAGCTTGCTCCAAAACCCTTTCTTGCTCGTCGCTTGGCGGTCTGGGTCTGGCTCGACGATTCTTATCTCGGCCGGTGCCGGCGCGGGTTGATCAGGAGAACTGCTCACGGCGGAGACGTCAACAGCAGGGCGCTCGGGGGGCTCTGAACTGGCAACTTGGCTTTGCTTGGCGTTGATGCTTGCCCTCAAATCAGATCTTATATCCGATAGAGCCCGAATCATCTCCTGGTGCCGCTGTTCCACCGTCCTCGCTAATTCCGCCTTCGTTCTGTCCGCCGCCATGGTCGATTGGCGGAGTACGTCCTCGCTGGTGGCCTGAACTTGGGCGTTCAATTGGTCCAGACGCAGAAGATCCTGCTCCAGCGAAGCGGTTTGTGCCTCCCTCAGCTCAGTGATCTGCTTTTGAGCATCTTGTCGAACAGAGGCGATGTTCCGCGACAGGACATCGGCTCTCTCATCCTGATAAATGTTCCGGGCGAACGAAATGACAATCCCCAAGAACAAAAGCCACAAAATTAGAGTTTGGTTGGGCACGCGAGGCACGCGCGCCGCTGTTTCCGGGCGGTCAACAGGCATAATTCCTCCCTGGTGCGTTCTGTGGACTACGAGTACGTGGATTTGTTACGAAGAATCGCAAGGTTCAGTACTATGCCACCTAGTAACTGTCCGCAGCCCTACTGATTCAGTAGCGGGATATCTTTGGCCGGAGGCGGCGCCGGAACGCTCGCCAGGTACGCGTGGATATCTCTGAGATCCTGATCGGAAACCACCTTCTTGGTAAACGGCGGCATGCTCCCAGCCGGATGGCGCACGTAGGCAATCAAAGCCGTGTCGGCGATCGGGTGTGGCGCCAGCTTGGCTCCGGCGCCGCCGCCCTGGCCTTGATAACCGTGGCAAGTGTAACAGCCGAGCTTCACAAATTGACGCTTGCCGTTTTCCGCGTTGCCGGACGCAGGCGATTGCGCGGCCAGTGAAACGGTGCCGAGCATGAGGACAACGATGAAATTCCGAAGCATGAATTTTCCTAGCGGGGCTGCGTAATCACATCGATAAGATACGGATCGCCGCCTTTGACCACATCAATACCCCGGCGAATTGCCGCGCTCAGATCCTTGGGATCCCAAATCGGTCCTTCGGCCCGGACGCCCATGCTTTTGGCGAGCATCGTGTAATCGATGTTGGGATTCTCGATGGCGGTTCCGATCTTGCACTTATCAATATCCACGCCGCGATTGTGCTGATTGGCCACGCGCTGCAACTGCATGATCTCCTGATGATAGGCGCGGTTGTTGTGCATCACGGTCAGCAGCGGGACCCGATGATGCGCGGCGGTCCACAAGACCCCATTGGCCATCATCAGATCGCCGTCCGATTGAATCGAAACGCTGAGCCGGCCGTGTTTCTTGTTCGCAATCGCGGCTCCCAGCGCGGCCGGAGCCAGGTAACCGACGCCTTCGCCTCCCGCCCCGCCGATAAACTGATAGTGCTTGGTGAAATCCCACAAACGCAGCGGCCAGTTGCTCACCCAGAACGGATCCGACACCAGCGACCAATCTTCGTTCTTGATCTGTGCCCACAGCTCGGCGCTCAGGCGCGCGGTGGAGACCGGGCTGGCATCCCAGGCGTAAGAAGCCGCCGTTCGGGTTTGTTCCAGCGCCTGATGGTTGGCTTGCGCCAGCTTGGCGGCGCGCGCCTGAATGGCTTGTTTCCGATCGTCGGTGAGCTGGCGCTTCACCGCTTCGATCAGCGCCGGCAGCGTGGCTTCCGCATCCGCGGGGATGGAAATATCGACAGCCTCATAGCGCTGGAAGTTTTGATAGTTGCTCTTGTAGAACAGGTCCGAAGAACTGATGCTGACCAGCTTCGTTCCAGGCTTAATAAGGGATCGCGGCAGGACGTTCACTTGCCCGCCCAGCGCATGCACGACGCCGAAGAAATCGTAGACTTCCAGTCCCAGAATCACATCCGCATTGGCCACCGCGGCGCGCGAGCGCTGAGTTTGATTCAGCGGATGGCGCGACGGGAAGTTCATGCGGCGCTGCTGATCGATTACTCCGCAACCCAGCGTTTCGGCGAGTTCCACCAGATGCTGCAACCCGGCCGGCGTGCGTGCCGAGCGGCTGGTGACGATCACCGGATTTTCAGCGGCCACCAGCATCTGCGCCAGTTCGGCCACTGCCGCTGAATCACCCGATGGAGCCGTGATCTTCGGCAGCTTCGGGATGCGCCAGTCGAAATCCTTAGGCGCTTCCCCTTCCTGCAGAACACCGTCCGCAGCCAGCAGCACCGGCATCATAGGGGCGGTCATGGCGATCTGGTAAGCGCGCACCGCCGATTCGCCAAAATGGGTCAGCGAAGCGGGATTGTCGTCCCACTTGGTGTAATCCCGCACCGTGGCAGCCACGTCCTGGGCGGCGTGCAGCCATTCCACTCGTCCTCGCCGTTCGGCCGCATCGGAGATGTTGCCGGCCACGATGAACATCGGCGCCTGATCGCAATAGGCGTTGTAGATAGCCATGGCGGCATGCTGGATGCCAACCGTTCCGTGCGCGCACACCAGCGCCGGCTTGCCTTCGATCTTGGCGTAGCCGTTGGCGGCTGCCGCCGAGCATTCTTCGTGCGTGAACGTAATGAACTCGGGATTGCTGTTCCCCCCGTGATTAATCACCGATTCATGGATGCCGCGGAAGCTGGAGCCGGGCGTAGCGAAAAGATATTCGAAGCCCAGCGATTTGAAGACGTCAACCATGTAATCCGCGCCCGGGCGTTCCACAATTTGGATGTCTTCTCCGGCGGGTACTACGTTTTCGGCAACTCGCTGCGCTGCGCTGGGCGGCAGGGTGTTGGACCGCGCCGCAGGTGACGCCTCCTGGGGTTGGGCGGCGGGTGATGCCACCAACGCAGCCGCGCCGGCGGCGGCTCCTTTGAGGAAGCCTCGGCGCGCGAGTGGGGTTGTTTTGGATTTTGCCATTGGGGTGAGTTTCCGCGATTTTCCGCTCTCGGCGGTACTATATCATGTTCCATGTTGGACCCCGCGAAGGCCCATGCGGAAGTTTCGCTTCGACCGGGAGACGTCGCGCTCACGGATCTTCTGAGACGCGGAGATTCAGCGGGGCGCTTCGGCGCAGTGAACCAGCATCCCCACATCCGGCGTGGCGGCCCGGGGTAAGCGTTCCCATATCTGGTCGGATTTGTTGTCGGCTGCCCCTACCGCCTGGATAGTGGGCTACTTTGAACTTTGAGTCCCTATGCGATAGAGGAACACAAGTGATCCAACCCCAAGTGTTGGGGTCACAAAGCTAGTTTGAATTTATTGACGGATCAAGTACGGTAGCCGCAACGAGGCTCGTGCATTCGCTGAATGATACTCGAATCTCCACTCGACCGGGTGCCTTTGCAATCAATCGGGCGGATTCTTGATCGACGGAGACGATACCGTCGTCTGAGGAACTAATTTTCAAATAGCGGCTATGGGTCAGATCGGACTTGGTATCTGCTCCGGTGATCCCCTTGACCTCGTATGCCACCGAAGATCCAGGCGCTTGTAGGAAAACTGGATTAGGCTCCAGCCAAACGGTTTTCCAATTAATTCCACCGGACGCGCAAAGTGCCATACCCGCAAAAACGCTCGCGACTCGAAGTAAAACTCTCACAACGCCTAAAGGATACTCCCTTCGACTATTGGCGTCAATGACTCTTACGCCGCTCCTTTTAAACTAGTTGCCTTCGGCAGCTTTCCTTTTCGCCCACATCGACCTGGCCGCGCTAGCAGCTATTTCGCTCCGTTGCTCAGCGGGAATCTTTTCCATGCGCGCCTTGGCGCTTTTCTTGCCAACCCTTGCGTCCCATCGCGGCCGTGAATCGGGAGATCTCGGCCTTTGTGGGCGCACGTGCATTCTTTGTTCCTTCTCGTTCCGTCGTGGTTTGTTCCACAAAGAGGTGAGCCAATTGATTTACGTCGGCCGGTCTCTTCTTGCTCAATCGCTTTTCGGCATAACCCCTGTACTACAGCGGTTAGCCGAAGCCGGAAGGCTGCTGATGTTCAAAGTAGCCCACTACCACCGCCTGTCGCAGGATGTGGTTGGGTGTATACTGACCGGGGCAATTAGAGATGAAATTCAGAGTTGTTCCCATTGCCATGGCAATGCTGGGCCTCTCGTCTTTTGCGGCTACCGCCACGGCCGAAGCGCTGCGGGTGTGTGCCGATCCTGACTACCTTCCCTATTCAAACCGCGCCGGCGCGGGGTTTGAAAACAAAATCGCCGAAGCCGTCGCCCAAGCTCTTGGTGACACGATCGAGTACACTTGGGCCAGCTACCGCGGGCGCGGAGGCTTCCCCCAATTCTTATCCACCACGCTCGACGCGAATCGCTGCGATGTCGTTATGAACATCCCTTACGGAAGCCGGGACGAGCTCACCACGCGTCCTTATTACGTTTCGTCCTATGTTTTCGTTTTTGACAAGAGCAGGAAATACGACATCGCCAGCATGGATTCCCCGGTTCTAAAACGCGTCAAAGTTGGTTTTGAAAGAGAGACTCCGGCGGAGGATGCCCTGAAGATGCGCGGCCTGCTCCAGGCAGGCACTCCATTCGATGTGGCAACCGATAGCGGAGAGACGCCTGCCAGCATGCTCACCGCATTGAAGGACGGACGCATCGACCTCTTGATTACGTGGCAACCGGCCATCGGGGCTTTCCTGCGGGATTATCCCGGCTTCGAAGTGGTGATGGTCCCCAATGAACGCGCTCTGGGGCCGCCGGAGCAATATGCTTTTCCCATGTCGATGGCAGTCCGCGCCAATGACGACTCCCTCAAAAAGCGCCTGGATGACGTCATCGAAAAACACCAGGGTGAACTTACCTCCATCCTGACCGAAAATGGCGTGCTCTTGTTCGACTCGCGGCAGAAGGATCGCCAGCCTTGACCAAAATCCCTGGAGCCATGCTTTGTCTCTCAATGACGCTTTCATTGTCTGCCGCCCCGGACGATGCAGAAAAGCTGATCCAGGCCAGCGACTGCTCCTCTTGTCATGCCGTGGACCACGAAGTGGTGGGGCCGGCCTATTGCGATGATCGCCAAACGATATGCCGGACAAGCCGAAGCCGTCGACAAACTGGTGGCGAAAATTCGAGACGGCGGCGGGGGCATGACGCCCCATCCCGATCTCACCGATGCGCAGCGAAAAGACATGGCGAAGTGGATTCTTGTCGCGAACCGAATCGGTTCCCGCCCCGCCAGAAACCAGGCAGTACGATTACAAGCTGAAAGACTCGACCACGGTGAGCCTGGATTTTCCGCTCTTCATCGAAGACAAAGCTCCCAAGGTCACCAAGGAGGTCTTCCATGGCTATCAGCTCTACAATTCGTACTGCTATCGCTGCCACGGCACGGATGCCACTGGCAGCCAACTGGCGCCCGATCTGCGGCGCTCACTCGTAGTTGGAATGAAACAGCGCGATTTTCTATCGGTAGCAATGGCGGGAAAAAAGGAACAGGGCATGCCGTCCTGGGCCGGATTTCTCAGCGAAGACGACGTCGTAGACATATACCGGTACGTAAAGGGACGAAGCCTCGATCTGGTGCCTTCCGGCAGGCCACCGTCCGGGCAAGACTGATCCAAAGGAGATTCGAAATGAACTGCACGAAATATCTGAGCGTCGCAGTTGCACTCTCAACATCGCGTCGTGATCGCATTCGCCGCACGAATGAACTGGACAAAGATTCTCAGGACCCCAACCAGTGGGTGTTGCCGCTGGGAAGCTACAGCGGAATCCGCCACAGCAAGCTGAACCAGATCAATACCCGGAATGCCGGAAAACTGAAAGTTGCCTGGACCATGTCCACGGGCACGCTTCGCGGGCAGGAGGGCCAGCCGCTGGTGATCGGCAACATGATGTACTTCGAGAGCTCCTATCCCAACTTCGTCTACGCCATCGACCTGGACAACGTTGGCCAGATCGTCTGGAAATTCGCTCCGGAGCAGGACAAGTTCTCGCCCTCGGTGGCCTGCTGCGATCTGGTGAACAAAGGCGTCGCCTATGCCGACGGGAAAATTCTGGTCACCACGCTGGACACGCATGTCTACGCGCTCGACGCCAAGACCGGCAAGGTGCTGTGGAGCGCCCAGAACGGCGATCCGCAGCTGGGCCAGACCATGACCATCGCTCCGCTGGTGGTGCATGACAAAGTGATCGTCGGGATCTCGGGCGGAGAGTATGGCGTCCGCGGCCACCTCACCGCGTACGATCTCAATACCGGCAAGCTGGCCTGGCGCGCCTACAGCGTCGGCCCCGACGCGGACATCCTGTTCGATCCCGACAAGACGATCGACGGCGCAACCCAAGCAGCCTGTCGGGCAAGGATTCCAGTCTCAAGACCTGGGCGCGGCGACGAGTGGAAGCTCGGCGGCGGCACCACCTGGGGCTGGTACACTTACGATCCCCAGCTCAACCTGGTTTACTACGGCAGCGGAAACCCGGGCACATGGAATCCCACGCAGCGGCCCGGCGACAACAAATGGTCCACCACTCTGTTCGCCCGCAATCCGGATACCGGACGTCGCTGCCTGGGCTTACCAGATGACTCCGCACGATGCCTGGGATTACGACGGCATCAACGAGAGCGTCCTCACCGACAGCGTCGTCGACGGCAAGACCATCCCGACCCTGACGCATTTCGATCGCAATGGCTTCGCCTACGTGCTGGACCGGCGCAACGGCAAGCTTCTCCGGGCGAACAAATTCGATCCATCCACGAACTGGGCCAAAGAGATCGATTTGAAAACCGGCCGGCCTGTGCTGAATCCCGACAAGATGACCAAGGAAGATGTCAACGTCAAAGACATCTGTCCGGCCGCGCAGGGCGCCAAGAATCACCAACCCGCTTCCTACGATCCCAAGACCAAATTGTTCTACGTCGGCACCAATCACATCTGCATGGACTACCAGGCATTCAGCGTCAAGTACCGCGGCGGCTTCCCTTATGTGGGCGCCACCCTGAGCATGTTCCCCGCCGAACCAGGCAACATGCGCGGCCGGCTCATCGCCTTCAACCAGGTCACCGGCGAAACAAAATGGGCCGTAAACGAAATGTTCCAGGTCTACAGCGGACCGCTGACCACCGATGGCGGCGTGCTCTTTTACGGAACGCTGGACGGCTGGTTCAAAGCCGTCGACCAGGCCACCGGCAAGGTGCTTTATCAATTCCATGCGCCTTCGGGCATCATCGGCAACCCCATCAGCTACATGCATAACGGCAAGCAGTACGTCGCGGTGCTCACCGGCGTCGGCGGATGGGCGGCCATTGGTCTTGGCGGAAGGTCTCACCAAGGGGAGTGAAGGACTCGGCGCGGTCGGCCTTACTGCCTCGCTCGCCGACTACACAAACCTCGGGGGAACACTGGTGGTCTTCACTTTGGAATAGCCACGGGAGATAGCCATGACGAAAAGAATGCTGGCCGCGCTCTTTCCACTGCTGCTACTGCACGCCGCTAACCCGGAGGTAAAGCAGAAGAAATTTCTGACCAAGCCTCTGGTCATCGAAGACCAGGGCAGCTTCTTCATCGGTGGCGTCCAGAAGGTCACCAATTACGCCACCGTGCCGGGGCCAAATCAAACGGCCGCCCCCAGCCAGATCACCATCGGGCAAATGTACGTTCAGTTCGAAATACCGCAGAGCAAGAAAACACGCATGCCGCCGGTGATCATGGTGCATGGCTCCTCTCACACCGCGGCTTGTCTCGAATCAACGCCCGATGGGCGCGAAGGCTGGTATCCCTATTTCGTGCGGAAAGGCATCTCGGTGTACCTGGTGGATCAGGCCGGACGAGGACGTTCCGGCTTCGACGAGTCCGTCTTGAATGAAGCCGCCGCCACGAAGGCCCCGATTCCCGGCTTTGCCAGGATTTCCGACAATGGCGCGTGGACCAATTGGTTTGGCCATCTGATCCCCGCCGGTTCCACCATTCTCACCGGTAAACTCATCCGGCACGGAGATCCAGGCGACCCTCCCGACGATGATGCGCTCCACACCGACGACTATCGTCCGGCCTACCCGCTCGCAGCCGTTGACGAGCGCATCGTTGCGCGCTCCGGCGCCATTGGCCCGGCGCCTTCCGGACCCAATGACGATTACGCTCTCGATTACTACAAGCAGTTGGTTCCCAACTCCGAGATCACTCTTCCGGGATCCACTTGCGCCACCTGCGATCCGAAAGAGATCCCTCCCGCCGGTACTTGGACGCCGCAGGATCTCGCGCTGCTGGTGGAGAAGCTCGGCGGAGCCATTGTGGTCACTCATTCCCAATCGGGAATCATGGGGCATCATATGACCCGGATTCTGAAAGAACGCGGGCATCTCGACCTGCTGAAGGGCTTGATTACGATCGAAGGCTCTTGCTCGCTCCCCAACAGTGGACTGCAAGCGGAGGACTTCGACAACATCCCCTACCTGGCTCTGAAGGGAGACTATACGGCGACCAGCCCAGTGTGCCAAACCACCGTGGATGCCATCAACGCGCGGCGCGCAGCCGGTCACGGGACCTCAAAGGCGGACTACATCAAACTGGACGAACTGGGAAACCCGGTATTCAAGGGCACCACCCATATGATGATGCTGGGCACCAACAATCTCGAAGTCGCCGACGTCATCCTAAACTGGGTGGACGCGAGCCTGTCGGAGAAGAAGCACAAACGCTAGCCATTGTGGCGCACGCACTCATGCGTGCCGCGTTCACACTCGTGTGAACGCCTGCCTTTACCGCCCTGTAAAAATCGAAAGGTCCACCGCATCCGCCATCGCTTTATATCCCACATCGTTGGGATGCAAGTGATCGCGTATATTGTAGGCTGGCCGAATCTGCTTGGGATGCTCCGGATCCCCGGTCGCCGCGTCGAAGTCGATCACCGCATCGAACGCCTTGCCCGTGCGAATCCACTGATTGACTGCTTCCCGGATGGCTTCTCCAGCGTCGCTGTAGTAAGCGGCCCCGCTGTACGGTGTCAGCGTGGCGCCGATCACTTTTATGCCGTGCATGTGCGCCCGTTCAATGATCTGCTTATGCGCGGCGATCAGGTCGTCGGCTGTCACCGCCGCTTGGGGACCACCCATCGACCCGAGCCCGATGTCGTTGATCCCTTCTAAAACGATCAGCCACTTCACGTCCGGTAGGCTCAGGACGTCGCGATCGAAGCGGGTGAGAGCCGAGACGCCTGCGCCGTCTGCAAGCAGACGATTGCCGGAGATCCCTTCATTCACGATGGCAACATTCGCGGTCGCTTTGTTCGTCCCCAAACGCCGGGCCAATTGGCTCGGCCAGCTTTGATCCGCGTCTGGCGTCGATGTCGCGCCATCCGTAATGGAATCCCCAAATGCAACGATCAGCCCCGCTTTCTGTGGCGCTTGCACGTCGATCTCCGAGAGCCAATACCAGGACTGGCGCGTGGTGGCGTCGGTGAAGGCGGGCGCGGCCGTCAAATCTCCTTCTTTCGAGATATAGGTGGTGTGAAGACCGGTCAAATGAGTGGAGGGCGAAGCCTCTTCGCCAGGGATATACACGCTGACCACCAGGTCACCCAGTTTCGGCACCTCGATATCTACGGGATCACTCACAATCTCGGCGCCGGCAGGAACGGTGAATGACGTCCTGCCGCTAAACGTAAGAGCGCGGTCGGAAGCCACCACGATCGCCGATTCCTTATCGCGCAGTGCAATGTGCGCCCCTCCGATGCGAAGTGGACCGGAGCCATAGGCATTGGAGAGATGGACTCGCGCGCGGCGTCCGCCGATGCTGGAGCGAGCGATCATGCGCACCGTCTGGTTATGGAAGTCTGGCGGCGGTGGGAACAGCGGAGGCGGATTGGTCTGGCTCCCGGACTGAGCAGGCGGCGCGGCGCGTGCCGGCAATGGGAAGACAAAGCGGGCGGCCTGTGGGGATGCGGCCCAGGTTGCTACCCACTGATCCTCGGCCAGCCCATTTGGCGCCAGGCTACTCACCATCAGCGCCGCGACACAGATGAACGTTCTCATGGAATCCTCCAGTTACTTTACCCTAGCCATCTCGTCGTAGTATCCATCAATGCTGTTGTCAATGAAAGTATCCGTGCTATCGGTGTGCGCCCATCCCAGGTCATCGAGCTGGAGCCCGGCCACCAGCCGATCCCGATCCTTCGGTACCCCATCCTTGACGAGCTTGATCATCCGCTCGTTCATCATCTCGAATTTCTTGACATACTCGCGAGCATACTGCCTGGTGAGTATTGGGCCGTGTCCTGGAATGACGGTATCAAAGTCCAGTTTGAGCAGCTTGTGCAGCGTGTTCACCCACTCGACCGCGCTGCCGCCGGCGCGATAGTCGATAAACGGCGCCCCATCCATGAGCACATCACCGGTGTGCACGGCCTTGAGATCGGGGAAGTAGACAAAGGTATCTCCACTCGTGTGCGCACGTCCCAGATACAACATTTGCACCTCCACCCCTCCCAGGTACAACGCGCCAAAATCGCCGAAGACGATTCGCGGAGCGGCAGCGGGCTCGTTTCTCAGAGTGCCGCCCTTTCCAAGAATCTCGTCTCGCAGATTCTTCTGCGCGATTACCTCAAAGCCATGCGCCAGCATCGCCGCATTCGCGCCCGTGTGGTCCGGATGGTAGTGGCTGTTCAGGACGTATCGGATGGGCTGAGCGGTGATGCTCTTCACCTTCTCCAGAAGCTCCGGAACATTCCAGGGAAATTTGTCGTCCACCAGGATTACTCCGTCGGTCGTAACCCGAACTGCCACGTCGCCGGCTTCGTGCGGCAGGCCGTCCGCCAGGGCTTTCGGCGCAGCGCCGCGGCATCCCTGCGGGCCGCACACGCTGAAAGGTCCCCGTATTACATAGAGACCCTCCTTAACTTTCTCGACCGTCATCGGCTTGTCAGGAGGCGGCTGCTCAGCCAGCGCGGCAACCGATATCAGGACCAGGGCCACTCCGCGGATCATTGATTCGTGGCGGCTTTGTCCAGTTTGCGGCCGTTGCTGAGCACGTTCTCGACGGCATGATTGCCTTCATGGCACGCGTACTCGTAAATCTTATATTTCTCGTCGCGAGTCAAAGGGAATGCCGCCTTCCAGGGCCGGGTATACATAGGCGGATCGTCGATCGTTACTTCGTAGCTGATGGTTTCGGGGCTGGTGCGGGTAAAACGCTCCACCACATGCAAAGCCTCGCTCTGCGGGATGCCCTTGATGCGCAGAGTGGCGGCGCTGGTGCCAATGGAACCTTTGTTGTTGTAATTGGTGGTGTCCACCACCAGCGTCTTCGCTTCCCAGTGGCCGCGCGAATCGCCGTTCCACAGTCGGATACCGGATGAGACGTGCGGCCGTCCGTCGAGCGGAATAATGCGGGTCTCGTGAATCATTTCGTAGAGAATCACGACATAGCCGGGAATCTGGAGGATTTGATAGGCGTTATTGTAGCCGGCGGGGAACATGCCTGCGGGAACGCCGCGGGTAATGCAGCGGTCCCAAACACTCATGTATTCCCAGGAGTCGGCGTTGTGCGCGGCATTGTAATCTCGCTGGGCTGCGGCGGCTGCAGTGATGGGAACACGGCCATCGGGCGGATCCACCACCAGTGAAGTCTGGCGGGTGGACATCACTTTAGTGCCCGAGTCAAACCAGACCTGGTTGTAGCTGCCGACGTCGCCAGGCTTGGGAGGCCGATCCACACGATTTGCAGCCGCGCGTTTTTCGACCTCCGCGGCCTCCTGGGGAGTCAGCACCGCCTTGCTGGCGAGTTCCTCCGGGCGCTCAAAGGGCGTGATGGTGGCGTTGGTCCAGGTGCCTTGCAGGTCGGGTTGGCCGTCTGGAGTGCTCGGCGGAACCCAATTTTTACTGGAAGGCGCGGCTAGGGCAGCGGTGACCGCTATGGTCAGGAAAACGAAAAAGCGATGAGGCATCGGAAACCTCCCTCTGAATCCAGATGCGATGAGTATACACCCTTGGTTACCATGACTCATGCGACACAACCTAGCGGCGACAATTCTGTTCGTCGGCATTCTCGCCACCCTTTCCGCACCAGCCCCCAGCCTGGCCGCGGAGCCGCCGATCCCAATCAAGGTCGTCATCGTGACCATGTTCGAAGCCGGCGCCGATACGGGTGACCGCCCCGGCGAATTGCAGTATTGGGTGGAGCGCAATCATCTCGACCAGATCCTCCCGTTTCCCCAGGCTTACCACGACCTGCGTATGAATCGCGACGGAGTTCTTGCCGTGCTCACTGGCATGGGGACCGCTAAAGCCGCCGGCAGCATCATGGCCCTGGGACTCGACCCGCGCCTCGATCTGCGCAAGGCTTACTGGATCGTCGCAGGCATAGCCGGCATCGATCCCGCCGATGGAACGCTTGGTTCGGCCGCCTGGGCCGAATGGGTGGTGGACGGCGACCTGGGCTACGAAATCGACGCCCGCGAAATCCCCGCCGATTGGCCCACTGGCTTCGTGCCGCTGGGCAAGTCCAAGCCGTACCAACTCCCACGCAGCGAAGGCTGGGGCGAGACGTACCATCTGAACAGCACGCTCGCCGATTGGGCCTTCCATCTGACCGAGCACGTGAATCTCGGCGACACGCCCGAAATGCAGAAGGATCGCGCCCAGTACGCTTCCGCCAACGCCCGCCGCCCTCCCTTCGTCCTCAGAGGCGACACCATTTCCTCCAGCACCTTTTTCACCGGCGTCAAGATGAGCGAGTGGGCCAACCAGTGGGTCAAGTATCACACCGGAGGCAAGGGCAACTACGTCACCACCGGGATGGAGGACACCGGCACTCTCTCCTCGCTTCAGATGCTGGCCAAAGCCGGTCGCGTGGATTGGAATCGCATCATGGTCCTGCGTACCGCCAGCGACTTCGATCAACCCCCTCCCGGCATGACCGCCGCGCAAAATCTCGCCCGCAACACTGGACGGCAATACGTCGGCTACTTGCCCGCGCTCGAATCCGCCTGGCGGGTCGGCAACACGGTGGTCCAGGAGATCGCGACCCACTGGAACAAATACAAATAACCGCGTAACACAGTAATGCTGGCTGGCTTAGTCCTATATCTGAGCGCCCGGCGCAATCAGCCATTCGTGAAACTCAACTGTGCCGCCTTCCCTTCGGGTTTGCTTGAGAGCGAGTTTTTCGGACACGAGAGAGGCGTTATCGCTTCCCAACAAAACGACGTTCAGGGAAGTTCGCTATCGTACATGACCGTTGGGACTTTGGTGGGCCAACGGCTCGGTCCGTGCCAAAGATCATGAGTTTGTTCCTTTCGCACCGGCCATTCTTCCACAGTCTGAGGCTTCCAATCAGTGGCCGCCGCGCGAATCGAAATAATGGCAGAGCGTAAGTCCCACCTGTGTGAAGTTGTGTGCAGACCGGACGTGATTGCGGCTTCCTGAAAGGTAACCGGCTGGCGAGCGCGACGCGATTGACTAGTCTCCTGTCCCAGTGGTTCGTGAATTAAGTGTTGGATGGGACGCGAGTGTGCGGCGAGCAAATCGAGCAATGCTGTCCAGAATCTGATCAGCGGTTCTGGTCCATACGAAGGGCTTGGGATCTTCGTTGTGTACTTCGATAAACTCGCGAATCGCCGATTCAAGTTCCCTGACGCTGCGGAATGCACCGCGCCGGATGCGTTTGTTGGTGAGTTCAGCGAACCATCGCTCGACCAGATTCAGCCATGAGCCGTACGTCGGCGTGAAGTGGACATGGAACCGCGGACGCTTTGCCAACCAGTTCCGAATGATCGCCGTCTTGTGAGTGCCGTAGTTATCGAGGATGAGATGAACGTCCAGATCGACGGGGACCTGGGCCTCGATGACATCCAGAAACTTGCGAAACTCCACCGAACGATGACGCTGGTGGAACTGGCTGATGACACGGCTGGTCTTCAGGTCCAGAGCGGCAAACAAGGACGTGGTCCCGTTGCGTTTATAGTCGTGCGTGCCGCGCTCCAACTGCCCCGGCTGCATGGGCAGCAGCGGCTGAGTCCGGTCAAGCGCCTGAATCTGGCTCTTTTCGTCGACGCAGAGTACCAGCGCGTGATCGGGCGGATTCATATACAAACCAGCGATGTCGCGTACCTTTTCGATCAGCAGCGGATCCGGCGACAGCTTGAATGTATCCGTCCGGTGCGGTTGCAATCCGAAGGCGCGCCAAATGCGGCTGATGGTCATTCGGCTGAATCCGGTGGCTTCCGCCAGTCCTCGCGTACTCCAGTGCGTTTGTCCTCGCGGCGTGCTTTCTAATGTCTGTATGATGACTTTCTCCACCTGGTCATCCCCGATCTTGCGCGGCGCGCCCGGCCTCGGCTCGTCATACAGTCCTTCGAGACGGTCCTTCAGAAATCGGGCTCGCCATTTTCCCACCATTCCCAGGGATGCGCGTAACTTCCGCGCGACAGTCTGATTGTCCAGTCCATCGCCGCATGCCAATACCACCCGAGCTCGCCGCGCCAGCAGCGGCTGACTCCGTGCACGGTGCGCCATTGACTGCAGCCGATCCCGTTCTTCTTCGGTCAGCACTAACGCCTGTTTGGGTCGTCCAGTTCGCATCCAAGACTCCTAAATATCTTAGACGCACGATCAACTAAGTTAGTTTATGTATTTCAGGGACAGGAGACTAGTACGTTCGGTACTAAATCCACAAATTGCAGGTAATCAATAAGTACTAAGTCCTCACAATTTGACCTACATCCGTATCCATGAGAGAATTCCATGCACCGGGTTTTATAATCAAGATATTTTGGTGCATTTCGGAGGACCCCAGTGCGAATTAACCGGATTTTTACCTGGATGATGACCGCGTCAGTCGTTATCGCGCTGGGTGTTCCTGCAAGTGCACAAACCGCGAGTTCGATTTCCTTAAAGTCTCTCTCCAATCCGTCCAATTATGGACAATCGGTGACCTTGGTCGCGACAGTGACGTCAGGCGCGACAGGGAAAGTGACATTTTATGACGGCACGACGGTACTGGGAGTTAGTACCGTTTCGGCAGGCTCGGCATCCCTTTCCACGATCCTTCTCCCTCCGGGCAACAGCTCCTTACATGCGCACTACTCCGGGGACTCCACCTATTCGCCGAAAGATTCCTCCGCAGTTGCACAAACTGTGGTGGAGGGAACATCGCTCGGGTTTCAACCGGCTGTTAGCTATTCGGCAGGCTCCTATCCGGGCCCGCTCTTAGCCAGCGACTTGAACGGCGATGGTAAAGCGGATCTGATTACGACGAATTTCTACAGCAATGAAGTAAATGTGCTGCTGGGCAATGGAGACGGCACTTTCAATGCACCCGTGAGCTATTCTGCGGGCGGTTCGCTCCCGACCATTATCGCGATCGGAGATTGGAACGGCGACGGAAAGGCTGACCTGGCGGTTGCCAGCAGCAACTATGGTTGGATCGCTGTGCTTCTTGGGAACGGAGACGGTACCTTTCAAACCGCCACGACCGTCTGCAGTGCTTGCAGCGCCACTTGGCTGGCGGCGGGAGATTTTAATGGCGACGGCAAAGCGGACCTGGTCGCTTCTACGAATAACGGAGCCAGTGCGGCCATCGTGCTCTTAGGCAACGGAGACGGAACATTCCAGACTCCGGTTAAATACTCAACGCCGGCAAACATTGGGTACTTCGTAGCCGTCGGCGACTTGAATGGCGATGGCAAAGCGGACTTGGCAGTGTTTTATGCCCCTAATGTATATGTCTTTCTTGGAAACGGCGATGGAACTTTTGGCACCGCAATCTCTTCTGTTATCGGAACTTTAGCTTACGGACTTACCCTTGCCGACTTAAATGGCGATGGCAAGCTTGACTTGATTACGGGCGAGCAGTCCATATACGGGTATCTCTACACGGCTATTGGAAACGGCGATGGAACCTTTCAGACTGCCGTGAGCAGCCCGCCAGCGACGCTTCAGTACCCGGAAGCTCGCGCCGTGGCAGACGTGAACGGCGATGGAAAAGCGGACATAGTCACGGAATCGAATCAGGTTGGCCAGATCTACGTTTTACTCGGAAATGGAGATGGGACGTTTCAGAACCCCGTGACTTACGCGATTCCCTACGGAGGCTATGGAGTAGCTCTCGCCGATTTCAATGGGGATGGACGAGTAGACGTCGCCGCCACTGACAATAGCAATACGGGCCAAGTCGGCATCCTACTTGGAGGAGCGATTCCGGACCTTACCGTCGCGCTCACTCACGGCAACGGTTTTACGCAGGGGCAGGTGGGCGCCACTTACAAAGCGGTGGTGACCAACGTCGGATTTGTCGCCAGCAGCGGCGCCGTCGGGCTGACGCTTTCGCTGCCCTCCGGCTTCACGCCGACCGCAATTTCTGGTTCGGGGTGGACCTGCGTACTTGTTTCGGCCACCTGCACGCGATCCGATTCACTGGCTGCCAACTCCAGCTATCCTCCTGTAATCGTCACGGTGACGGTCAGCAACACACCGGGCAGCGTAACGGCGCGGGCTACAGTCTCCGGCGGCAATGATGGAAATACCGCCAATAACGTAGCCAGCGACACAACCAACGTCCGTTATGGAACCACGGTGACGCTGAATTCTTCCCCCAACCCCTCCACCCTCGGCCAATCGGTTACGCTCACGGCCACCGTTGGCAGCGGGACGGGAGAGGTGACTTTCTATGACGGCACTGCTGTCCTCGGTATCGCGTCGCTCGTGGGCAACCGGGCGACCTTCGCCACGAATCTTCTTCCGAGCGGCGCCAGGGCGTTGACGGCACGCTACGACGGCGATTCAACCTATGGACCCGTTCCTTCCTCCGCTCGAATCCAAACAGTAAATGCCGTTTCCGCCAACGGAGCGCTGCCAAGCACCAGCTATAAGGTGGGCTCCAACCCTTTTACCGTGGTCGTCGCGGATGTGAATAACGACGGAAAACCGGACATCCTGACGTCGAATTACTCAGATATTAGCGTTCTTTTAGGAAACGGCAACGGCACCTTCCAGGCGGCTATGAGCGTCGCGGCGCACACGACATACAGCCCTTTTGGACTGGCGGTTGGAGACATGAATGGCGACGGCAAATTGGATCTGGTTTTCTTCAGTAGCCAAAGTACGGTGTCTGTCGCGCTCGGCAACGGCGACGGTACGTTCCAAACGCCCACCGCGATAGGGAATCCCTCGTTGGGTTTTTTCCAGGGCGGACTCGCTATCGGAGACTTTAACAGGGATGGATTGGCCGATGTCCTAGTAATGAGCAATTCCGGGGTCACATTCTACGCAGGCAACGGCGATGGAACCTTCCAACCGGCTGTGCCAACTTCCATCAGCAATGGGCTGTCCGCGGGACTCACAGCTCTAATCGATATGAACGGAGACGGGATCCTGGACATTGCCGACAGTTCCAGTTCCTTCAACGGCGGCATTTTCGTGTATCTGGGGCTTGGGGACGGCACTTTTCAGTCCTCGGCCATCACACGCGGCCAAGGTGCTGGATACTACCCGATGGCCGCGACCGCGGGGGATTTCAATGGCGATGGAAAAGCCGATATCGCCCAACTTTACTGGGTAGGCGTGAATACTTACTTGGGAAATGGCGATGGCAGCGTGCAGAATGCCGTCACCTCAAAGCTGAGTCTCGTCCCCGGTTATGTGATGATGCCTGGCGATTTCAATGGCGACGGGAAACTCGACTTTATTTACGGAGGCTACTCCCAAGGCACCATCGGTTTAGCATTTGGCAATGGGGACGGAACTTTTTCCTATGGGGCAACTCTGCCCACGGACGGGTACGGCGGCGGATTCGCTATTGGCGATTTCAACGGAGACGGAAAACCGGATTTCGTTTTCGCCAACAGTTCCGCTAGTACGATTAATGTTTTCCTCGGAGGACAAGTCTCCGGCCTGACCGTCTCCTCGGTACATCCCGGACGCTTCACCGCAGGTGCGGCCGGCTCCTATCAGGTCACGATCGCCAATCCGGGTTATGTGTCCACGTCACAGACGGTCACTGTGACCGATGTCCTGCCGGCCGGACTCACCGCGACGGCTATTTCCGGAAGCGGCTGGTCCTGCACCCTCTCTCCTCTCACATGCACACGCTCGGATGCGCTCTCAACAGGCAATAGCTATGCCCCTATCACCGTCTCCGTAAACGTATCCGCCGGAGTGTCTCCGTCGACCATCAATAATCAGGTATCGGTGACCTATGCCGGCGTCACCAACAACGCGGTTGATCCCACTGCCATCGTTCTTCCGACTACCACGTCACTGTCCGAATCCACGAGCCAGGCTGCCCTTGGCACGACCGTTACCTTCACGGCAACGGTTACCGGCGGCATTTCCGGGTCGGTGATCTTCGTGGACGGCGGAAACGTTCTCGGCTCAGCCGTACTTTCCGGAACCAAGGCGACGCTCTCCACAAGACTGCTTCCGGCCGGAGTACATTCCCTGAAAGCTACCTATAGCGGAGATTCAACCCATGCGCCCAGCGGCTCCGGCGCCCTGAGTTTGACGGTATCCGCAGGCCTGGCGAGCGGACTGTCTACTGCCACGGCTTATGCCACCGGTGCGGGTCCCCAAGCCGTGGTCACCGGCGATTTCAATGGCGACGGGAAGACCGATCTGGTCACCGCAAATTCGACCGCCAACACCATCAGCGTCCTGCTCGGTAACGGGGACGGAACGTTCCGCGCCAAAGTGGACTATAGCGTTGGAATGCAACCCGTTTCGCTGGCGGTTGGGGATTTTAACGGCGACGGTAAGACGGATATCGCGGTTGCGAACCAGAATGCGAAGACATTGAGTATCTTGCTCGGCAACGGAGACGGGACTTTCCAGGCGGCCACGGGTATCAGCACCGGAACGGATGTCCCTATGAGTGTGTCCGTGGTGGACTGGAACCTGGATGGAAAGGCCGACCTTCTGGTGGTGTCAAGTTACACCGCCACGGGGTCGGGCAACGTCTTCGTCTTTTACGGAAACGGTGACGGAACGTTCACTCGATCGGCGACCAACCTCGCAGGGAATGCCAACGTTGCGATCGTAGGCGACTTCAACGGAGATGGGAAGCCGGACTTGGTGGTTGCGACCTACGCGGGTCTGTATTTTTACTCTGGTAATGGCGACGGCACGCTAGGCAGCGGCTACAGCTACACGTACGGAAGCTATTCGCCTTCATTCATAGCCGCGGGGGACCTCAATGGAGATGGCATCCTCGACGTGGTCTCCACCGACGCCAGCGGAGCAGTGGACGTCTTTATTGGCAATGGAGACGGTTCCTTCAAGAACTATGTGCAATACAAGGCAGGGTCGAGCCCCCTCCAGGTCGCTCTGGCCGATATCAACGGCGACGGGAAATTCGATATCATCTCCGCCAATAGCACCGCAAATACTATTTCCGTTTTGCTCGGAAACGGTGATGGGACGTTCCAGCCCCAGGACAGCTACCCGACCGGATCTTCGCCACACTGGGTCGCCGTGGGGGATTGGAACGGCGACGGGCGCACCGATCTCGCGATCGCCAACACTTCGAGTAATTCGGTTTCGATTTACCTTGGAGTTCTGACCCCCATTCTGAGCGTCTCTAGCACACACATTGGGAATTTTAGTTTCGGAGGGACTGGAATATACACCTTGACGGTCACCAATCTGGGTCCTGGGGTGACGTCAGGTACTGTCACGCTCGTAGATACGCTGCCATCCGGTTTGACGGTATCGTCGATGAGCGGCGCGGGATGGAGCTGCAATTCAGCTACGCTCACCTGCACGCGGTCCGACGCGCTGCAGGTCGCGGCGAGTTATGCCCCAGTAACTCTGGTAGTGAACGTCGCTGCCAACGCAGCTTCCCCTGCCGTGAATGTAGTGAGCATATCGGGCGGAGGAGCGGTCGGACCGAGTGGTTACGATACCACCATTATTAACTCGGGCCCCCCATATCCAGGTTTGGTCTCGCCTGCGAATCAGGCGACCGGCATAGCGACAAGCGCGATGCTCTCCTGGAGTGCGTCAGCGGGAGCCACGAGTTACGACGTCTATATTGGGACGAGCTCTACACCCGCGTTTGTGGCGACCGTCACCGGGACCAGTTACCCGGTCGGCCTTGTGGCGGGCAAGACGTACTATTGGCAGGTGGTTGCCAAGAACTCCGGTGGAAGCAATCCATCCGCGATCTGGTCCTTCACCACGCTCCTAACGGTGACGGCGGTCTCGGTGAGTCCGAGTTCGGGGTCGGGGACGAGTCAAAGCTTCACGCTGCTGTATTCCGACACGGCTGGGGCAGGGAGCTTGCAAACGGTGTGGGCTTATTTCAATGCCACGCTCGCTAGTCCGGCAAGCAACGCCTGCCTGGTGTACTACAACGTGGGGCTGAACGTGATCAATCTGCTGAACGATAACGGGAGCAGTTGGCTGACGGCGGCTCCGGGGGCGGCGACGACGCTGGCCAACAGCCAGTGTTCGCTGAATGTAGCATCCACGACGGTGGTGCGGAACGGAAACACCCTAACGCTGAATCTGGCGCTGATGTTCAAACCGGCCTTCGCCGGGGCCAAGAACGTGTACCTGCACGCCGTGGATGTGTCGGGAGCCAATGGTGGCTGGCAGCAACTGGGCGCCTGGACTGTGACGTCCACTGCGGGCACACCCGCGACGGTCTCAGTCTCGCCGAGTTCGGGATCGGGCGCGACCCAGACCTTCGCGCTCGAATATTCCGACACTGCGGGAGCATCGAGCCTCACCCAGGTGTGGGCGTATTTCAACGCGACGCTGGCCAGTCCGGCCGCGAGCGCTTGCCTGCTGTATTACAACACTCTGACCAACCAGATCAACTTGCTGAACGATAACGCGACGGCATGGATGCCTGCCACCCTGGGGTCTGCGACGACATTGCAGAACAGCCAATGCTCTCTCAATGTGGCGACAGCCACGGTCGTCCCGAACGGCAACACCCTGACGCTGAATGGGACCGTTACCTTCAAACCGACCTTTGCTGGAGCTAAGAACGTCTACCTGCACTCCTTGGATGTATCGGGGGCCAACAGCGGATGGCAGCAGTTGGGGGCCTGGACTGTGACGTCCATTGTGGGCACCGCGTCGACAGTCTCAGTGACGCCAAACTCGGGATCGGGCGCGACCCAGACTTTCAACCTGCTGTTTTCCGACACCGCGGGAGCGTCGAGCCTCACCCAGGTGTGGGCGTACTTCAACGCGACGTTAGCCAATCCCGCAAGCAGTGCTTGCATGCTGAGGTATATCGCGTCCACCAATCAGATTGATTTGTTGAACGACAGCGCGACCGCGTGGCTGTCGGCAACTCTGGGGTCAGCGGTGACGCTCCAGAACGGCCAATGCTCGCTGAATGTGGCGACAGCCACGGTCTCCCGGAGTGCTGATGTATTGACACTGAATGTTACGGTGACCTTCCAACCGGCCTTCGCTGGGTTCAAGAATATCTACCTGCATGCCGTGGATGTGTCGGGTGCCAATAGCGGCTGGCAGGAACTGGGTACGTGGCTGGTGGCGTTCACCAATTGAAAACCGTTATCGGCGCCTATTCTATAGCGCCTGCTTCCCGCTGTGACCGTGCGCTTGGGTCTTCTCGCGCTCCATTCGAAGTCTTCGGGTTTGCAGAATCCGGTCGGCAATCGTCTTAAAACCTGCGGAGCTTCCCGGCCGGGACGTCATTGACTCGCAATCTGCTCCTAATCGACGCCGCCGGGTGTCCAGGTTAGCTGTCGTGGGTTAGTCGCATCATGGCTTGGGGTCTCCCGCCTCCTGCTGACGCTAGCAAGTTTCGATGCCTTCAGTCACGCATGCTCACCGGAAACACACGGCTTGGTTCGCCCCTACGGAAAGTCGCCACGAGCGCGGATCACGAGCGATGAGCGCCGACGAATTCGAGAAAATGACATAGGTGTCCGCCATGGGGAGCGGGCGGCCATTAACCTCATGAGCGCTTCCCGGTATGTGCTGCCTGCCGGCATCAACTACGTCCTTCTTCCGAAGGCCCCTGCTCTGGCATATCCTCCAGAGCCAATCGTCGTGCCAGGCAGCGAGACCCGGCTCGTAATGCTCCCAGCCGACCCCGCTCGGCCGAATAAGAAGGTTGAGATAGTCGCGGTAGAGACGAGCCCCAGCGCTACAAAAGATCGCAAACCGGTAGTGTGTGGTCGCGAGGTCTTCATCACAACGTTGCGCCGAGAAGACTACGATCCAGTCACCCCGATCTATGGTGCAACGTACGTCGTGGCGGAATACCCCCCAGGTTACTGGCCCATTACAATGACGAGCGGAAAAAAACCTGGATCGCCACCGATGTCGTAAGGGAAATCCTCGGATTGACTCGCAGCAAAGAAGGCGCCGTTCGTTCCAGCCGGACTGCGCGGGGCGCGGTGCTGTCTAGGCAGCGGCGCGGAGATAAACGGCCACGTATAGTTCCGGGACTTGGCGATCACTCTGATCTAACCATACGATGTTCGCAGCTAGACTGGCATCATGTCCCTGAAGGCTTGGAAGGACTACAAGCCTCAAGCCCTTGGCAATCATTTCTGCCGTTGTATTACTGCCCGTTAAGCAGCATGAACGGTAGCTTCTCGAAACGCCGTTTACGGGCCGTGGGTGGTATAAATCATCGTTGCCGACACACCGTCAAAGTGGATGTAATGCCCGATTATCGGAACCAAATTGAGGCTTTACCGGAACAGGGTTTGCATGCGCTCGTCAGCTTCCCGATCTTCCTGGCTGCAGGCCGGAGATGCCGCATCATTTATTCGCAACATGGAGAACTCGTAGGGGGGCCGCCAACGCACCATGAAATAGACGCCCTTCGGTGGATCACTAAAATCCACGCCCACCTGCCATAAGTCGGGCTGGGATGGGCAGTGCATCGTTGGGAAAGTGAACTCACCGAACACGAGGTCCTTATGTAGTTTCTTGTGCCAGGCAGACATCTCTGGTCGATTCTCGTCTTCGGACCAGAATGCCGCTGCCCTCCACTCATTAGTCAGCCATTCGTCGACGAAGTCCCGAGGCCGCAGCGCCAGCGGATCAACTCGTTCAGCTTGTGGCTGATTGAATCGGTAATGTTCAACATGTGTCCGCACGAGAATTCCACTATCAATACTTCGGCCATCGTACTGGATCACAACATCATCTGGTGTGATGCTGCCGCGGATTGGAGAGTCGACAGCGACAAAGGCAGGACGGTCGCCGGAGATAAGCGGCCGTGCCAGAGGATCGCCCCCGAGCCGATATGCGCGAAAATAAACGTCGTGCCAGCTGGAAGCGCACCAAGTCTGTATCCCTAAGGTGAGAGCCACATAATTGTTCGACAGGCTTATCGGAGAGATCAGGACATCGCTCAAGAATTGAGGCTCGTAGTTCTGTTCTGTGTAGTCGTCCTGCTCGTTTTGGAGTGCCCTTTGCCAGTTCTCTCCAGCCCAGGCATAAACATAGGCTGAATCGTCCTCTCCACACTGGATGTCTAGCGACGTGATGATAACGACGAATCTCGACCGTCGCTGTACCCGAACGGCATTTAAATACCCGATACGTTCCGTTGACCAGGGATCGGGGCCCGTGTCATTTGTTGGGCCGAAGATCAGTCCAGCACCGCGTAAGTCAGAGTTCAATGCGCTTCCGAAGCCGCTAGGATCATCGCGCTCGCCGAGTTCCGGAAGTCGGCTCTCGATCCAGTCGCGGAGTTGATGTTTAGCGACGGTGAGCTGCGGTGTGGCACCGCGCGGCGCACCCTTATCAATGTTTTTCATCTGTCCACCGCGCAGCGATGTCAGCGTCGCACGCAAAGTGTCGAGGTTGGCAGTACCCGGCGCAGCGTATGCGGCCGCTGACAGGACGAGCCATATCGCTCTGTGCATCTAACGAATGGTATAACGTCGGACGGCAGTAATGTGCCAGGCACTCGCTCCAACTTTACTAGACGATAATATGTTGCCATTTCGCAGGCTGTAGTTTGCCGTATCACGCCCGACTCGTTGATTTGACCAGTTGGACACCGCGATTCCCCCGGCTCCACGATGTACGATATAGACCATGCACACTTTCTTCTTGCGTACACAGTTGCGGTATGTGGCGGCTATCGTCGGACTGTTGGTTGTGACCTTCAGCACCGCTTTCGCCCAGGCGCCAGCTCCGGCGCCGCTACAAACTCCGAATCCGCACTACGTTTCCATCCCGCTGGAAATTACTGTTAACCGTCCGGCGGCGGAGGTCTGGAAGCGTGTCGGGAAATATTGCGATATCAAGGAATGGCTGCAGGTCGACTGCGTCATTACTTCAGGTAAGGACGGCGAATTCGGCGCGGTCCGGTCACTTCGCAACGGCGCTGTCATCGAGATTCTCGTCTCGAAAACGGCCCTGTCATACAGCTACACCCAGCCGGTGCGGGAAGGCGTACGGTATAACCTCTATCACGGGACAGTAGAAGCGGTACCGGTGACGGCGACCACGTCAAAGCTGGTTTACACGTTGGTCTTCGACAACTCCATGCTGGCCGACGACGCCGCCCGGGAGAAGGACATTCAGACGCGGACTGCGCAGTTTACCCGCGCGCTGAACAACATGAAGACGCTCGCCGAAGGCGGCACGGTTCCCCCACGCGCGGCCCGCTAACTTCCAATTGGCCGGCGATAGTTCTTCGGAAACTGGCGGGCCACAAGTCTGGATGTGGGAAGTTTGCCGCACGCCAAGCTAACGCCTGATGTCCACCATGAACGGCATCGATCCTAGCTTCGATGAAATGGCAATCAGGGCTCCAGGCCAAGCACTTTAGCCGGATTCACCTTCGCCATACGGTCAATCTCCGCCTCGGTAAAACCCTGCTGCGCTAAGTACTGATAGTAGGCCAGGAGGCCATCGGGATGTAACGGATTGTTGGCCTGCCCCAGATCGCTCGATAGGATGCAGTGCTCGGGACCTATGGCGCGAATCGCATTCACGTGTGCCTTCGCCTCTTCGGACCCTGGTTTCACATAGACGAATTCGAGATAGGCGCCCAACTTGGCAGCTTCCTGCATCTGCGGAACGGACATTCCCACCAGACGGTTGATCGCATGCGTGACGACGATGTTTTGGACAGCCTGACGTTTACCTTCACGAATTAGCAGGAGGGCCTCTTCCGGCGACGAATGGCCTGTCTCCAGCACCAGGTTGTGGTTCGCAATAATCCCGATCACCTGCACCACTTCTGGCACTAGCTGTCCATCTTTGGCGACGCGAGCGAACGGGCGATGCTCCGGGGCCGCGTTGTGCTCGGAGTCGAACGTTGGCATCCACACGACCCGGCCGTAACCGCCTTTGACCTTAGTCATCCACTCCACTGCTGCCGGGTTCACGCCGCCATTGGTGAGATCGAGTGAAATGCCGCCGAAAACCTCAATCCCGGGCACCTCCTTACGAACGATGTAGGCAAGCGAGGCCGTGGGCTCGTAATGGTTCTTGAGAACGATCGCGCGCATGCCCCGGCTTTTGGCTAGGCGGGCCAGATCGATCGCATCAATTGAACGGGGCGTGCCGTCCGGATCACAATGCGCGTGAATGTCGATCGCGCCACTCAGCGTCTGCGACAACGCCGGCCGAACCGGCGTGAACGCTGTCAAAACAAGTAGCAAAGCTTGTGTGCGCAGCGTGATCTTCATGAGAGATCCTCCAGGTAAACGCTATCACGAAAGTGACCGTCGCCCTCTCGCGAATCGGCTCGCGTAAAAGAGAGAGATGCATCCGCGCTCCTACATTTCACTTTTTGGCCGGGCGATGGCAGCAATCCGCCGCGATTCTCTTCACGACCGGACCCAGTAAAAGACTTCGCTCCGTTGTGAAAGAGCATCCCTCAGAGACCTAACGCCCTAATTCTGACCTGCGGTTTCGGTCGGTTGCTCGGCCACCTGGAGAAAGCGCGAATTTCGAGGATCAAGAACGCCAAGTCCCGCATCGCGCCGGGAACGAAAGACACCTCGGCCAATCGGCTGCGTCTCACGTTCCACACTCGGGAGTCTGCCGAGCAGGCGCTAATCCCACCCCCCGTTGCGCTTATCCACCGGAAGGATTCTCATGAACGCTTCCACAGCGTGGATTTGATCCTCGTAGACCTTAAACGTTTCCCACGCCGTGAGCTGGTCCCCGCCGCGCTCGCGCACGCCCCAAGCCATGCGCAGCCACACGATGCCCATACGTTCATCGACGGCGACGACGCGCGTTTGCACGTTACCGAGGCGATTGAAAATCGCGAGCGATTGCGTAGAGATATTCTGGCAGCCGGGGGCAAACTTGCAGTCGGGACCGGCCATCACCTGGCCGTTTTCGTAGCGATAAGCACCCACGGCAAAGGGCGCGTTCACATCGGCGAAAGTCTTGGCGGCGTTGAGCCCAGCCGGATAGTGCAGCGCCGCCTTGATGGCCTTGTCGCGGGTCGAAAGCTGCTCGGGGCGCGGCGCGTAGTTCATCACTTCGCTCGGTGCGCTGAGACCGTCGATGTTGAAGATAAGCCCTTCTGCCGCGCTACGCGTGGCCACAAGTTCGATCTCGGTCAACTTGTCCCCGACGACCTTCAGCCGCACTACCAGTAGAACGGGCGCTCCGCTCTCCTCCACCACCACGTCGGCGCCTGCCACGCCCGCGCGCTCGTCGATGATATCCTGGCGAAAGCCGCGCAGACGCGTCACTGTCCTGACTAGACCGACTTTCCCGAGCGGCTTCTCGACGGCGTCTTCGGTTACTCTCAGCGTGTCGGAGACGGGCAGTTTGCTGACGTCGTGCTTCAGGAAGGCATATAGCAACTGAGTGACGTTGCCGCGCAGACATTCGCGGTCGCAGGTGATGGCGGATTGCGCCTCGCGGGCGGTGGCGCCCCACATGCTAACCCCCAGCAGCAATCCAAGTATCGTCTTGTTCTTCATCGTTGTTCCCCTCATGGGAGTCGATATATCGCGATCTTTCGATGATTCAATAATGCCAACTAGGCAGCCGGTGTGCTCTCCCTTGAGTGGGCCTACCTTCCGGGCCTGCAACCAGATGGCGTTCGCTACTTCCTCCAACCAGCATTGAACTAAGCCTCCGGCAGGTCGAGCGTTGTTTGTGGTGTGCTCACAACGAAAGGAGCTTTTCTTGTGACCCCACTTCGACAACGGATGCTGGAGGATCTTCAGATTCGTCATTACTCGCCCATCACGACCCGCATTTACGTGCGTGTCATTGCCGAGTTCGCTCGGTACTTCTCCAAACCGCCCGATCAGCTCGATGCCGAGCACATTCGCCGCTATCAACTGCTACTGATCAAAGAGAGACGAGTGTCGCAGTCCACTTACATCCAGACCGTATGCGCACTCCGATTCTTCTATACCCACACGCTGAACCGGAAAATTGCGATCGAACGCATCCCGTTTCCTAGACGGGAAAGAAAGCTGCCGCTGATCCTAAGCCCCGAGGAAGTGAAAGCGCTGTTGGAAGCGCCTCGTAATCTTCGTCAGCGCACAATCTTGGCGGTCTTGTACGGTTCCGGACTGAGGGTTTCGGAAGTCACCCAACTGAAAACGAGCGACATCGACAGCGCTCGCAACGTGCTGTGGGTTCGCAGCGGTAAAGGACGGAAGGATCGACAGACTCTGTTGCCGGCCAAACTGCTGGAACTGTTGCGACGCTATTGGCGAACCCGGCGGCCAACGGGTTGGCTGTTTCCCGGCGCCGATCCTGGCCGGCACATCTCGCCAAAAGCCGTGTTTCTGGCTTGCCAGAAAGCGGGACGAAAGGCGGGCCTTTCTAAACCGGTGCATCCGCACTTACTACGGCATGCCTTCGCTACACATCTGCTCGAAGCCGGCGTCAATCTTCGCACCATCCAGATCCTGCTCGGTCACGCCAATCTGGAAACTACGGCGCGCTATCTACAGGTCGCTGATGTGTCGATCCGTTCCACGCCCAGCCCTCTGGATGCGCTGGACCTCGACTTTCTTTCCGTTCAGCAATGAACCCACATCGGCCCGAACTGGCCGATGTCTTCCGCACTCATGAAAAGGAGTTCCTGGCTCGCTGGAGATCCGTATTGTCTCATCCGCAGTTGCGGGCCTTGCGAGCCATCCGGGACTGTCGGACCGCGGCCCTGGGTGGGCATCTGCAGAAGTGCAATCGGTGCGGACATCGCGTCATCTTATATAACTCATGCCGCAATCGGCATTGTCCCAAGTGCCAGGCCACAGCGCGCGCCCGATGGCTGGAACAACGTGAGTCGGAACTTCTGCCGGTACCTTATTTCCATGTCGTATTCACTTTGCCTAGCCAGATCGGGCATTTGGCGCTTCAGAATGCCAGAACCATCTACAACATTCTGTTCCGCGCCGCCGCTCAAACCTTGCTTGAAACCGCCGCCGATCCCAGGCTGTTAGGCGCCTCCATCGGTTTCCTGGCGGTGCTCCACACCTGGGGTCAGAACCTGCATCTGCACCCCCATCTGCATTGCATCGTGCCTGGCGGAGGCATCTCGCCCGATGGCTTGCGCTGGATCGGGTGCCGGAAAGACTCCTTCTTTCTTCCCTATCTCCTGCTTAGCCAGCGCTTTCGCAAGAAGTTCCTGTGGCAGCTGCGCCAAGCCTTTCGCCACGGCGCTCTGCGCTTCACCGGCGAACTCCGATCACTGGCTTCTCCCGCCGCATTCGAAGCCCTTTGTGAGGAGGCCTCCAAAATCGATTGGGTGGTTCATATCAAGCCTCCCTTCGGTGGACCTCAGCGCGTTCTCAAATATCTGGCTCGCTACACCTACCGTGTGGCTATCTCCAACCACCGCCTTCGTGCTCTCGAAAACGGCCGCGTCAGCTTTGAATGGAAAGACTACGCGCACCACAGCCAGCGCAAGATCATGACCTTGGACGCAGTCGAGTTCATCCGTCGCTTCTTGCTCCACGTGCTGCCTTGCGGTTTGGTCCGCATCCGCCAGTTCGGCTTTCTAGCCAACCGCTTCCGCACGGCAAACCTGCGACTGTGCCGCGCTCTGCTTGCTGTTTGCCAAATTCCCGCGCCAGCCGATTCCCACCACACTGCCGATAACAATGTTCAAGATCGCTCGTCTTGTCCGATTTGCAAACTCGGGCGGTTGATCACGATCGAAGCCATCAACCCAGAACGGACCTTCGTTCCGGACACTTCATGACCCTATCGCACGACCTTTCCTCGTCGAGTTTCTACATCCCGCGTCGGGTCTCAGGCGATCTCTGCCTGCAGGTTGTAACTCTGGCCGTCCAGGCTCGTTCTGCCGCATCTCCGACCATCGGTAGCGTTGATCGCATCCCTTCGCACAACTCCAACTGTGCCGTTTCCGGCACTCTGAGTCTCGTGTTCATCCTCAAAACGCGATTCAATACCCAGTAGACTCGTACCGGCTCAGTTCAATGAATTCTATCGGAAGTGCTCGCGCCAACTGGTCTTACGCCCGAGAGGCTTTCGCACGCGAGCACTCCCGATAGAATGCTTTTCATTATCGGCAGCCGTCGCCCAATGTCCGCATAGGACAAAAGGACCTGGAGCGGCGGATGGAACAGATCGCGGCAGCGTTAGATAAGGCTACAATGATTCCGGCGGATCGATACCCTAAGGGCTGTGATTTCGATGGCGTTAAACGGATGACACACCGTCTCGTGACATGGTTGCTGAGCGCCGCAAGTCTGCTGATTGTCGCGTATTTCATCAAACGGATGCCTGGAACAATTGAGGCGAGATCGAAAAACAAGAGTCGGATAGCTTCTGATTGAGACGCAAGATGCATTTTCGTTTTACTCCGTGTGCGTTCGTGGTCTCGCTCATATTGGTTGAGTTGCTGGTGGGTTGCCGGGCCCAAACTCCCGCGCCGCCGCAGCCGGCAGGTGCGGTGAATCCCATTACGACCGATTCCACCGAGGCGCAGATTCGTCAAGCAGTGGGGACAGCGAGAATGGGCAAAAATCTGACCCCCAAAGTCTGGCCCAACGGCGCCCGAGTCGCGGTATGTCTCTCTTTTGATGTCGACAATGAATTGTTGCAAAGAGCCAATCCTCTGCCCGTGCCGTTGTCCGTGGGGGAATATGGCGCCACCACGGGCTTACCGAGGATCTTGGATATGCTGGACCGGCGACAAGTCCCAGCGACGTTCTTTATCCCCGCCATGACCCTGATGCTGCACCCGGAGATCGCGCCGGCGATCCTACAGCGTCACCGGCATGAAATCGGCGTCCACGGATGGATCCACGAGTTTTGGCCCGGGATCGCAGACGCGGTCGAGGAACAGCGTTTGCTGACCCGATCGATTGAATATCTGACCAAAGCTACGGGAAAGCGCCCGGTCGGAGTCCGCGCGCCAGGTTCCGGATTCAGTCCCCACACATTCGACCTGATTCGGAAGGCCGGCTTTCTATACGACAGCAGTCTGCTGGCTTCGGATGAACCTTACGAAATCGTTTCGAACGGACAGCCGAGCGGCGTGATCGAAATCCCTATCAGCGAGATTGATAATGACTACGTGTATTATGGGGAAACTGCGAATGGGGCACTTCCTTTTCCGGAAGCGTTGTTTCAGATCTATAAGGCCGAATTTGATCTCGCCCTTAAAGAGCGGACGTTGTTTATCCTGACGCAGCATCCGCATGTTAGCGGACACCGGTCGCGAATCGCGGAGCTCGATCGGCTGGTGGCTTACATGCAGTCCAAGCCCGGAGTTTGGTTCGCGACGATGGAGCAGTTAGCGAATTACGTCAAACAGGCCAGTTCACAACATTAAAAGCATCTGGTCGTTAGAGCTAGGTTGAGCCAATCAGGAAGCGCCCAAGTCCTGAGTAACGCGTTATCCTTCCATTGGGAATCCCGGCCCCGGCCAAGACTCTCACTTTCCGTATCGGGGACAAAGCAGGAGCTGGGACCCATTGCTCACAAGGTCATTACTTCAGTTGCGCGGTCCAGTTCAGAATCACATGGATCTGGGTTAATTCAGGTTCCTTGTCGCTGTCCAGCATCAGGAATCGTTTGCCGTCGGGCGCGACATCGTAATTCGGTCCGGCGATGTCCGAGCGCCAGAAGTGGCCTTTGAAGACAACCTCCGGCTTTCCGACCACTAGGTTGGGAGCGGTCGCCACGCTAACGCCGAAGAGGGTGTCGCCGGCCTCGTAGTACAACTCGCGGCCGTCCCGCGACCAGACTGGCTCGTCCCCAACTCCAGTTGAAACCTGTATCCTCTCGCCCGGGCCAGGGAAGCGCTGGATGTACACGTTCCATGTGTCGTAGTCGTCGGAGACGCCGGTGACGTAGGCCAGCCAGTGCCCATCGGGAGAAAACGCCGGGTACACGGAGTGGTTCAGGTACAGATAGGGCTGGCGGTTGCCGGCGGTGGGAAGCATCCAGATCTGCGGGCTCCTGTAGTTCTCGTACCTCTCAAATGCGATCAGGCTTCCGTCAGCGGACCAGGAGTGGAGATGGAAGTGATCGGGTACCGTCGCGATAGCTCGCTCGGGGCTGTTGCCATCGACGGGGAAAACGTAGGCTTGTTTGCGTCCGTTACCGGCGTATGCGATTTGCCTGCCGTCGGACGACCACACCGGAATCTCGTTCTCACCCGCCGCGAAGGTCATTTGCTGCAGGGCCCCGCGGTCCAGGTCGTAAATCCAGATCTCAGGGGTAGGCAGCCGGACGGTCAGGGCGACCTTGCGGCCATCCGGCGAAAAGCGCGGCGACTGGTACAAGCCCGGTTTAATCCCGAAGGGCTGAGCCTTCCCGCCCCGCTCAATCCAGTCCAGGTTGTTTTCGTAGACCCCAGCGGGAGCGCTGAGGTAAACCAGCGTTCCTGTCGCTGAAATAGCGAATTGCGGCGCCCCGGATAAGGGAACCGTCATCAGATCGCCGAGGACCTGAACCGGCGTGCCCTGAACTTCGAGGCGTTCCGGATCAAAGCGAGCCAGCATAAGGTTGCCGGCGCGCGCGTAGACCAGGAAGTGCGGAGGGACAAACCGTGGCGCCGAACCACCATTGATGAGCACGCGCCTTTGACCAGTGGACAAATTGAGAGCTTCAATGAACGCGTCATCCGCGTCATCAAGGTTGTTTCCGCTCCACGTGGTCATGAGCAGCGCTTTGCCACCAGGCAGCACCTGCGGCCAGTTATCTCCCTCCTCGGTTTCCACTTTCACGCGGGTTATGACTTGCGGTGGACCGCCGGCTGCCGACACCCGAAATATCCCGTCATTCGAAGCGCGGGCGAAGTAAATGTTGCCGTCGGAATCCCAGGTACCGCCATTATACGCGCCGATGGAGTCACAGATCACCTGGGCGGTGAACGCCACCCACTGCCCGTCGGGAGAAAAGAATGGACTTTCCGCGCCCTGCGTGTCTGGTATCCGTGTAGTTCGAAATGAATCCAGGTCGCGCAAATAAAGTTGTTGTCCGTTGGTTCCTGACCCGCGATAGACCACTCGCCTGCCATCCGAGGAGATTGCCAGCGCCGCAGTCTGCTGCACGCTAACGGACTGACCCTGCGGCAACGCGATACTGAGGCTGACTGCCTGGATGGCACGGGTGCTACCGTCTCGCAACCTCGCCAGCATGAAACCCAGGGCAGCGGCGAGCACGACCATCCCAGCCACCACACTAACAAATACGCCCCACCGCCGGACCCTGGGTAAACCAACCGATCCAGGGGGTTCTTCCACGGTGCCGGCGAGCACGTCCTCAATGGCAATGCGCGCGTCCCCGACGGCTTGCATGCGGCGTCTTGGATCTTTGTTAACACAGCGCTGGATCAGCCTGGCGATGGTTGCCGGTGTCGCGCCAGGCAGCGCGGTCCAGTCGGGGTCGGATTTGATCACGCTCGCCAGAACGTCCGACACGCTGTCGCCTCTAAAGGCTTGCCGGCCCGTGAGCATCTCGTAAAGCACGCAGCCGAATGCCCAGATGTCAGCGCGCCTATCCACCGGTTTGCCGCGCGCCTGCTCCGGGCTCATGTAGGCCGCTGTTCCTAGGATCATGCCAGCGCGAGTTGGTGAGATGGTGAGCGTAGGGGAATTGTCGGGATTCGATGGATCGCCGGCTGAGGTTGATGGCATTGCAGCCAGCCCGAAGTCGAGCACTTTCACCACACCCTCCGGCGTGATCATGATGTTGGCGGGCTTCAAATCGCGATGAACGATACCTTTTTCATGCGCGGCTTCCAGGGCGTCTGCGATCTGTTTGGCGTAGTTGAGCGCAGTTTCAAGCGGGAGCGGTCCTTTGAGACATTCCCCAGACACCAACTCCATCACCAGAGCGCGTTCTTCCACGCCGTAGATCTGCGCGATGTTGGGATGGTTCAGCGACGCCAGAACCTTGGCTTCGCGCTCGAAGCGTGCCAGACGGTCCGGATCTTGCGCAAGAGCCACAGGCAAAACCTTGATCGCAACTTCGCGATCGAGCTTCGTGTCTTTCGCACGGTACACCTCTCCCATGCCTCCTGCGCCAATCGGCGCGAGAACCTCGTAGGATCCTAAACGCGTGCCTGCGCACAGGGCCATGGGGGTTGAACAATGTTACCTTATGCAGCCTTCAGCGAGTCCTTGAATGAGCTAGACTCTTCTCTAAACTGCCGGAGCGAAGTGAAATGCCCGGCTGGAAGGACAGGATGCATCCATGAATCGAAAAAGTTTTTTCACCCCGCTGGCGGTTGCTCTTCTTGCCTTCGTGTTTTCCGATCTGAGGGGGGCCGGCAGCGATGCTGCAGAAGAGGCTGCAATCCGCAAGATCATTGCCGCTCACGATCAAAAGGGCGGCGGAGGTCTGGAAGGGGTGCCACAATTGGAAGACCGTGTCATATGGACCGGTTCGGCGAAGCGGCCAATGGTGGGCGACGAAAAGGAGCAGTTGCTAAGCGCAAGCAGCGTCCTAAACCGCGTCCCGGGACATACAACTATCAAAACCGAGCCCATTCGGATCGTGATCGCCGAAAGTCGAGATCTCGCCTACGAATATGGCAAGGTCACTACTGAGTTTGATCTGAAAAGTGGCGAGCACGTCAAGCTAGAAGCTGGTTTGTTAAGGGTGTGGCAGAAGCAGGACGGCAACTGGAAGGAAGCTGCGGTCTTTACGCGACCCTACGACGGCAAATGAGAACGGCTGTCCGGGCGTCAGGTGCAACCATGTACTCTCGCCACATTACGACCCGTGCAACACGTACATTGGCGTCAGTTGCTCTGGTGACCGTCTCCCTTCCGAAAACGCAACTTCAGTCTCAAGGCAGAAATCCACCGTCCGTCCGGCGACCTGGCGGCTGGATCTGACAGCCGCTTGCCCTTTTTGGCCAGATTCGCTCCGCAGAAACGTGGGAGAGCCCCACCGGTTTGATTTCTCCTCGAACCATTGATTGCTCGGCTGTTCGGCGGCTTGGTTCTGCGCAATCGCGGGCCAGAGCAACGGCAGCGCGAGAATAGCGGCTTTCAGAGCGATGCGTGGCATATGCGGCAGTCTACCGCCACAGAACCTGCTGAAGCCATGCTGCTCCAGCCTCGCTGGGACGCTAATGCTTCCAGCGTGTCCCTGGTACCAGCCAGAGATTCTCATTGTCTGTATCGGGGACTATTGAGGATCTGGGAACCTTGGGCTAGGTCCATGTGCCCGAAACACCGCATCCGCAAAGTACTTCCTTGAACGACGGTGCCTACGTCCGATTGCGGGTCGGCTGCGTCCATTCTGCGTCTCACTGGAGTACAATTTCGGCGAGGTGTTGCGATGAAGGACTCAAGACGATCGAGCCGACGGCAACTGTTTCGGATCAGCGCTGCTGTGGGTGGAGGGCTGCTGGCGGGGCGCGAGGGAGCGCTGGCGGGCGAGAACACCCCGGGTCAACTGGGCGCTCCGCTCGGCCCCTATGGGGAACGGTCGCCTTTTGAGAAGGCGATCCGCTGGAGGCGGGACAGTAAAACACCGGAGACGGGGTCCAGTTTCACGCCTCTGCAGGATTCAGTTGGGACGCTGACTCCTTCGTCGCTGCATTACGAGCGGCATCACGCAGGGATACCTCCCCTCGATCCGGCCCAGCATCGGCTCGTAATCCATGGGATGGTGAACCGGCCACTCTCCTTAAGCGTGGCTGAGATCCGGCGCTTGCCATCGATGTCTCGAACGCTGGTTCTCGAATGTGGCGGCAACAGCGGATCGGAGTGGGCGGCCAAAACAGGACCCGATGTCCAAAGAAGCTACGGCTTGGTCAGTTGCAGCGAATGGACCGGAGTCCCACTGTCGCTACTGCTCACGGAGGTTGGTGTCCAGCCCGGGGCGTCCTGGGTGATCGCCGAAGGCGCGGACGCCTGCCGGATGGAGCGCAGCATTCCGCTTGCGAAAGCCATGGATAACATTTTGGTCGCATACGGGCAAAACGGCGAAGCGCTACGTCCCGCGCAAGGATATCCGCTGCGGCTGATTATCCCTGGCTGGGAAGGAAACGCCAACGTCAAATGGCTTCACAGTCTGAAGCTCACCGATCAGGCTTATATGGCGAGGGACGAAACCGCCAAGTACACGGAACTGATGCCGGACGGCAAGGCGTGGATGTTTGCGTTTCAGATGGAGGCGAAGTCGGTCATCACGTTTCCATCGGGCGGGCAGACGTTGCCCGGTCCAAATCTTTATGAGTTGACGGGTTTGGCGTGGTCCGGGCGCGGGAGGATCGAGCGCGTCGAGATTACAACCGATGGAGGGCAGAGTTGGGTGAAAGCGCAACTGCAGGAGCCGCGGCTTCCCATTGCGTTTACGCGCTTCCGGCTGCCCTGGCGCTTTGACGGCCGCGAAGCGTTGATCGCGTCCCGCGCTGTTGATGAAAGCGGATACGTGCAGCCAACGCGTGAGGCACTGATCGCCGTGCGCGGAACAAACTCCGCTTATCACTTTAACGGCATCAAGTACTGGAAAGTGCAAGCCGACGGGATGGTGACGAATGTGGAAGCTTAGCTTAGTGGTGCTGGCGGCTGCCACGACGATGGGGGCGCAGTCACCGAAGTATGGAGTGGGGCGACCCGCGACATCTGAGCAGATCCGCGACTTGGGTGCTGCCATTGCGCCGGACGGGAGCGGCCTGCCTGAAGGCTCCGGAACGGTCGTTGCAGGGCGGGAAGTCTTCAAGGCTCGCTGTTCCAAGTGCCACGGGGAAAAGGCAGAGGGAGGGGTGGGGCCGATTCTTGTGGGCGGTCAAGGCACACTCGCCACGGCGAAACCGCTCAAGACGGTGGGTAGCTATTGGCCCTATGCGACGACGGTGTGGGATTACATCAATCGAGCGATGCCGTTCGATCAGCCAGGTCTGCTGAAGCCGGCGGAAGTCTACGCGGTAGTGGCGTATTTTCTGAACCTGAATGGCATCATCGGAAATGATCAAGTAATGGATGCCAGGAGCCTGCCAAAGGTGAAGATGCCCAACCGCGAGGGCTTTGTATCGGACCCCCGACCCGAGGTGGGAAAAAAAGCAAAGCATTAAGAGGCAGCACGAAATTCCCGAAGTCGGTCGGCCAACAGCATCACCAAGGACGCTACCCGAATCTTCGGCGGTTCAACGGCCGCCAGTACTTTGGCTTCGCGCTCAAACCGTGCAAGACGCTCCGGGTCCTGAGCGAGAGCCGGAGGCAAAACCTTGATCGCTACTTCGCGATCGAGCTTCGTGTCCCGCGCGCGATACACCTCGCCCATGCCTCCCGCCCCGACGGGCGCAAGGATTTCATAGGGGCCGAGCCTATCGCCTACGGAAAGCGGCATATTGAGAGGTTCACTCAGTTCAGCCGATCAACGCGCGACCTGTGCCTGGATGACGACGCACCTGGATCGCGGCGCCTCTGAAAGGGAGCACGCCTGTCTCGGTTTCGCATGGCTGCTACTTCGCCGGCGGTTTCCAGTTCAGTAGCAGGTGGATCGGTTCATTGGACGTCCTGATGGTTGCCTTTTCGTTAAGGAAGATTCCCGGCCGCACGGTTCACTTGCCGTTCGGGAAGACGAAAAATGCGCGACGAACGATTCCGCTTTCGCAAAGAGCGGCGGCTATGATTGAAATGCGGCGAGCGGCCGCGCGCTCCAGCGAATGGGTGGCTCCCGCGAACACCAAAAGCGGCCACATCGAGAAATCCAGTTTGAAGAAGCAGCACTCGAACGCTCCTAAGCTGGCGGAGATAGCGCCGTTCCCGTTCTACACGTTTCGACATACCTGCCTAACTCGCTGGGCAGCGTTCATGGACCGTACACGCTAGCCTATCTGGCCGGCCATAGCGACTTCTCCACCTTCACCCGCAGGTGCGAACTATCCGGGAAGGCATTGAACGCGCGAGAACGGGACAGGGTGGGCACAGATCAACGATCGTAATGAAAACGGGAAGGATAGTTGGTCGGGGCGAGTGGATTCGAACCACCGACCTCCTGGTCCCGAACCAGGCGCTCTAGCCAGGCTGAGCCACGCCCCGAGGACAATACCCGAACCTAGTGTAGCATTTACGGTTTGGCGGCCGCGAGTTGGAAGTTCACAATGATGTGCTTGCGGGTGTCGTACACGCTGACCTTCTTCACGGGCGTAGCCACCTCGCCGCGCTTGGCTAGCAACTCGTAGTTGATATCCATGGGAAGATCGCGGAACACGAATTTGCCATCGTCCTTGGTGGCAAAGTTCACGATATTGGAGGTCTTGGTGTTCTTCAATTGCACGATGGCATCGGGCAGGGGATTATCAGAAGCGTCCTTCACTGTTCCATCGATGGTCCGGGTGTTGGATTCTTTCTCATTCTTGACGCGGTCGTTTTGAAGAAAGACGTTGGGCTTCTGCTCCGGCCCATCCTGAGCGGGGGCCAGACCAGCCAACAACAAGAACGCGAGGGGCACGATCCTGACGCGAGTCATGGCTCAGAACTTGTTCAACTCGGCGACCAGCGCCTTCATGCCCTTCTTGCGGTAGATCTGCGCCAGCCGCTGCTCTTCGTCTGAAGGCGCGACCACACGCTGCAATTGCGGCGTGTCCATGTCGCTGCGAGTAGGAATCCAAACCGTGCCATCGGCAAACTCGACGCTGCTCACGAAACCAGTCATACCCTCTATACCCAGCGGTTGCCCACCAAGTTGCGGAAACTTTAGCGTAGCATCCCCCAGGATCTGGTTCTTCTGTCCCGGGGCCAGATTTAGTTCCGCAGGTACCGAACCGGCCAAGAACTCGCGGCCGGAACGATCGTGCAGGATCCAGCCGACCTCCAGATAGCGAATCGCGCGGTCCGAGCGGTTCTTCACTTCCAGGCGCGGCGCGCGCGCTTCGTTTCCGGAAATCCGCGCCATGCCACCCATCGGTTCGATGGGCGAATCCGGCAGATTCAAGAAAGCGAACTGTACCTGCTTCTCGGGTTCAAAGTTGGTGGCGCGGGCGCCGCGCACTACTTCCACGTCCAGGCTGGGACGATCAGCCTGGTGGGTTAAGCTGACGAGCATTTCCTGCCGCAATTTCTCCTGTCCGCCCGAAGCCAGGACAGATTTGAAATAGCGCCTGTCGCGCCGCGCTTCCCACTCCGACAGCGTCAAGGTGCGCCGCGAACTCAGTTTGTCCGGGCCATAGAAACTCAAATCGTCAAACAGCACGCCATCCAGGCCGATCTGGACCGGCACTCCGGCAGACGCTCCGAGCGGCCGCAGCAGGCGCAAATCAATTCGAACCGGAAACGCTTCTTGAGGACCGACGTCCAGGCTGGTGACGGTGACCGAACCCTTGCCGCCGGGCGTGACGTCTTGCGCGGTGACCAGCAGCGTGATGCCGCGAATCTTGCGCTGGCTGGAATTGCGCAGCGAAAGAGCGGCATGCAAATCGAGCAGCATGGCACTGCCGCGCGCGGTCTCATTGGACTCGCCATAATCGGCTGAGAGCAAGACCACCGGTGAATCGGCCGGCAGATCGATCTTGGGAAGCGCCGCGCCGAACACTACGCTGTTGCACGGGACCAGGAACAGCGTGCAGGCGGCTAGAGCGCTACTGCTCCGCATAATACACCTTGTTGGTGGTCACTTGCCCGGTATCGGCATCCACGAAGCGGACGCCCGCCGAACCGTGCATGTTCACTGAAACCGTGGCGCCGTCCGAGTGCGAGATCAGCGACATCGCCCGGCCATTCTCTCTCACCTGGATGCTGGATGAAGACGCCTCCAGGATAATCTCCTCGGGACGGATGCCGGAACCAGGGGTAGCCGAATGGATCAGAGTTCCGATGCGCTCGGTGCGAATGCGCTGCAGGGATGTGAGCAAGTGTTCGGCCTGCTGGGGCGGAAGACTGGTCCAAAATGCGACGCCGAAAATCACGGCGGCGCCCAGGGTCACTAGCGCGGCATTTGAGCTTAGGGGCCAGCCCAACCGGTGTTTGCCTCGCACGGGCTTGTCGAAGAGTGCGATCGCTTCGCCCGCAGCCAAGCCAACGCGGATGTTTCCCGTCATTTCCTGAGACAGCCGGTTCCAGTTCAAACCGTTTGGCAAATCCGCCACCGCATCGGACATTTCTTGCAAGCGGTGGCGCAACTGGCTGGACGCATCCCGCAATGCTGCCACCTCATGCCGGCATTCCGGGCACCGGGCGATGTGGCGCGAGATGCGCCAGCTCTCCCAGCGTCCAAGATCGCCGCCCGAAAACAGCGCGATTTGCGATGCAGCCGGATGCGTCACAACGGCTTCCTTTGCGTGGCGCGCTTGGTGCGCTCCATATAGCGTTTCATTTTAATACGCGCGTTTGCGATGTGGGATCGCACTGTGGCCTTGGAGCAGCCCATTTGCTCGGCAACCACTTCGGCGGGCAATCCCTCGACGTCGCGAAGCAGAAGCGCCGTCCGCTCCCGTTCGGTGAGCACCGTCAAGCCTTCTTCCAGATAAGCGCGATGCTCAGACCTGAGCACGGCCTGCTCGGGCGTGGCCGAAGGCTCGCGCAAAGGTTCCACCAGGCTATCGATCTCGCAGAAATTGACCTTGCCGTTGCGCCTTAGAAAATCGATGGCGGTGTTGCTTGCGATGCGCGACAGCCAGTGCGCCGCCTTGTCGAGCTCCTTGAGCTGATCCTGGCGCTGGAGGGCCTTGATGAAAGCCTCCTGGGTGAGATCCTGAGCATCGTCGACGTTGCGGACGATCCGGTAGATGAGCAGGAACACACGGCGTAAGTTGTCGGAAATAAAGCGGTTTTGAAGTTCTTGGGCAGCCAGCTGGGAAGCGTCGAGGGCAGGCGAAGCGCTTCGGTCGTTCATCAATGCCTCAATTATGCCGAGTGCCGATGCCATGCCTATAACAGGCTGACGCTAGAACCACCCAAACGTGCAAGTTTATTCGGGGCACTAGGGGCTTATCGGCTCCTTCCTACCAATTGTATACGGGGAAGAATTCAGAATCCAAGAATTCAGAATTCAGAATGGAGGAGGCTCGCGAAGGTGTCGGGTGGGAGGTCGGTTAGCGAGGAAACGGCAACGTTTGCGAGAAGCGGTGGGCCGTTTCGGCGCACCCCAATGCTCGCCATTCCGGCTCGGCGCGCGGCTTCGATGCCGGCGGGCGCGTCTTCGACGACAATGGACTGCGCGGGCGCCGAACCCAGGCGGGCGGCGGCGGTTAGGAACACCTGCGGGTCGGGTTTTCCGTTCTTCACGTCTTCGGCCGAAACGATAGCCTGGAAGAAGGGAGCCAGGCCGATTACGGCCAGCACGGCGTCGACATTTTCGCGCGGGGCAGAGGACGCGATGGCTTGACGCCAGCCTTCGAGCGCGAGCCGTTCGGTCCAGTGGCGTGCGCCGGGCAAAGGTTCCAGGCCGCCTTCGCGGACCAGCCGGCGATAAAGCTGCTCTTTCGCGGCGGAGATTTGATCGATGCGTTCGGGCGTCGCGTTCGGGATCCACTGCGGAACAATGGCGTCGTTGCGCAAGCCGAAGGTCTTGAGAAATTCCCCGTGTGTGAGCGCGACCCCTGCTGCGGCCATGCTGTCGCGCCAGGCAAACCAGTGGTACTGCTCGGAATCGACCAGTGTGCCATCGAGGTCCCAGAGGACGGATTTAGTCATGCGGGATACATTTCTGGCTGGCGAGGAGGCGCATCAAGGATTCTTTTGTGCGCGGCTGACGCTTTTTTTCGGGAAATCGGAAAACGAAGCCAAGGACTGGGATCGCGCCGCGTGGCTGCAGTGGATGCTGATGACGCATTCAGGTTCAGAATATCGCGGCCGAGGGGGTCGGGGTGGAATGGGCGGAGTAACTGATTGGAGGGAGAGGAGCGAAAAATGATCGAGTGAGGTCATCGGGCGGCTGGATCACACGTCGCCATCCTACCTGGCTCGGCGAGTGTAATCTCTCCGGTCCATCCGAACGGGTTGCGAGTTTGTTAGTGTCGGCCGTTATGAATAGGCGCAGCGCCGACTTTGCGGGTTTCGAGGCGGACGTAGCGACGGGCCGCGACACAGTGGGCTGCGGTGGCGTTTGCCAGAATCGTCGCCTGCTTTCGGCGAGCAGCCCGCCTCTGCAATAGCAGCAAACCAGACCCTCCCAAAGCGTGGAGCTTAGGCTCTCCATCAAGCCGCTAGGAAAGCCACTTGAGGTCGGAATTCTGAGAAAATAGTTCCCTATGCGCTGCGTGGCTTGCCATGCCGAGATTGCAAGGCCCGGACGATTTTGCCCGGAATGCGCGGCGCCGTTGGTTGCCGATGGCAACGCCACCGAGACGATCGCGATGCGGCAGAAGCCCCCATCATCCACCAGCGCGTCGAGTGAAGACGGCCGCTTTCCGGCCGGAACGCTGCTCTCGGAACGTTACCGCCTTATCAGCATCGTCGGCCGCGGCGGCATGGGCGAGGTCTACCGCGCCTCCGACCTCAAGCTGAATCAACCCGTCGCGCTGAAGTTCCTGCCTCCGGGCGGTCGCGGCGAAGCCGGGACTGCTGGAACGCTTCCACGGCGAAGTCCGCATCGCTCGCCAGGTCTCGCATCCCAACGTCTGCCGCGTGTACGACATCGGCGAGGCCGAAGGCTCGGCGTTCATCTCGATGGAGTACGTGGATGGCGAAGACCTGGGCAGCCTGCTGCGCCGCATCGGGCGCCTGCCCCACGACAAGGCCGTCGAGATCGCGCGCAAGCTGTGCGCGGGACTCGCGGCGGCGCACGCCAAAGGGCGTGCTCCATCGCGACCTCAAGCCCGCCAACATCATGATCGACGGACGCGGGCAGGTTCTCATCATGGACTTCGGCCTGGCGGCGCTCGCTGATCAGGTCGCCGGAGCCGAGGTGCGCAATGGCACGCCGGCCTACATGGCGCCCGAGCAGCTCGCCGGGAAAGAAGTCTCCGAGCGCAGCGATATTTACGCCCTCGGCTTGGTGCTGTACGAAGTCTTCACGGGCCAGCGAGCCTTCAAGACCACCGACCGCTCGGCGATCCCGAGCACGGCAAGCGTTGTGCGCGACGTGGATCCCGCTGATCGAGCATGTGATCGCGCGCTGCCTCGAACCCGAGCCTGCCAAGCGTCCGCAATCGGCGCTGGCGGTCGCCCGCATGCTGCCCGGCGGCGATCCACTCGCGGAAGCTTTAGCCGCGGGCGATACGCCGTCGCCGGAGATGGTGGCGGCGTCGGAGGACACGGGGGCGCTATCGGTGCCGGGTGCAGTGGCTTGTCTGGGAGTCGTCGTTGTTGGCCTCGCTGCGCTGGTTTTCTGGGGCAGCCGCTATCACGAAATCAATATAACGCCAATGCCGTATTCGCCAGACGTGCTGACGCAGAAGGTCCACGAGATGGAAGCACGTTTCGGATATACCGACGCGCCGGTCGACGAGAACCGCGCCTTTGAGCCGGACACGGATTATCACAATTGGGCTCTGAAGAACCTGAAGGCCGCGGAGTACCGGGAACAGTGGGCCCGGCAGCAACCCTCCGGGCTTTACTTCGCCCATACCGACAGCCCGCAACCCTTGGTTCCCATATCCGGCACCGGCATAGTTTCGTTGGACGATCCGCCCCGCGCGGCCGGCACGATTGACATGAGGCTCGATCCGCAGGGGCGGCTGGTTTACCTGAGAGTGACGCCGCGGAGCGGCACACAACCCGCGCCGGAGGCGCTCGATTGGAGCAAGCTCCTGGACGCCGCGGGATTGGACCCTTCGCGCTGGACTCCCGCCGAGCCGCACGAGATTCCTCCCGTGGCCATCGATGAGCGCAAGGCCTGGACGGGAACCTATTCCGAAACCGAGAAAATGCCTCTGCGGATTGAAGCGGCAGCCTGGCGGGGACACCCTGTCTATTTCGAGATGTTCGGCCCATGGCGTCCGGAAAAGAGCGCGGCCAACGCTCCCGCTCCGCCAGCCCTGTTGGCACTCTTGGCGATCATCCTCGCGGTCGCGCTTCTGTTCGCGCTCCTCAACTTCCGCGCTGGACGCGGCGATTCGGGAGGCGCGCTACGGCTGGCGTGCTTCATTTTGATCTGCAACGCAATAAACGGAATCCTGACGCTGCACCATACCGCGGCGGGCGAAATTCGAGAAATCGGCGGAGCAGTAGAAATTTCGCTGTCCGGCGCCGCTCTTGTGTGGACGCTTTACATGGCCTTAGAGCCTTACGTCCGGCGGAATTGGCCGCAGGCGCTGATTGGCTGGACTCGCGCACTCAGCGGTAGGCTGCGCGATCCCCTGGTTGCGGGGCATCTGCTGGTTGGGATCGCCGCGGGCATCGTTTTGAATTTGGTCTATGAGGTCGGGGACCTGGTTCAAGCAGGGGCGACGTTTACGCCGGCGCTGGATCCGTTGAGGATGCTCAGCTTTTGGGTTGCCGGGCTGGCTGGAACGGCCCTTACCGCCTTGGGTTTCTTTTTCCTCTTTCTCTTGTTGCGGCTGTCGCTGCGGCGGACGTGGCTCGCGGTGTGCGCTGTGGTGGTCTTGCTTCTTGGTGGCCTCGCTTCCCAGGGTACTCCTCTCTTCGCCATGGGTGTTGACGTTGTCGTCTTCGCGGCGCTTGTGGCCGTGTCGATCCGATTCGGAATGCTGGCGCTCGCCGCCATGTTAGTCGCGCAGATGGTGAAGGATCGGTATCCGCTGACGGCGAATTTCTCGGCGTGGTTCGCGCCGCTGGGCTGGCTCTCCGTGGCGATGGTTCTGGCCGCGACGCTGTGGTGTTTCCGCTATGCGCTCGGCGGACGGAAAGTGTGGAAGGTGAGTTTGCTGGCTGGGTAGTGCGGCGTGCCGGTCGTGTGGTCAGCCACTCGGACATTGTGGGGGCCAGCTTTCGTCGAGGTCGCTCCTACTTTGTCGCCAGTGTGTTTGGTAATCGATGTTGGATTACCCCGGCTCGGAAGTTGGCAGTCGAAAGAACCGAGCCGTCGCATACTCACACCTGGCCCGTTCAAAACGAAGCCCCGTCAGGTTGCCGCTGGCGGCTTAGTTGTGTGCTGGGCATGCTCAGCAGTTTGGAGGTGAGAGTCCTCTGGCCAACCTGATGGAGGTGAAGGCCTAGTGATGATGCAAGGGCTACCGCCGCGAGGCGGGGTCCGAAAGAAGCATGGATCAAATGTGCGAGTCGATGGACAAGAACCGGATACAAGGCGCCAGTGCCGGACGAGTGGGCAACTTACCGCAAAGTCCATATCCATCAAGGTGCGAAGCGTAGATTCGGCGGCTGTGCACGGAAGACGACTGAGCTTACCCCAGGAGATCTGCTTCGTGTCCGTTAACGGACTGAGGCTGTCGAAAGGCGGCCTGACCGCGGAGCAGAAGTCAGCAGAGGGCATATTAGGTCATGACGTCGGCAAAGCTAGTGAGGCACTCCGAAAGCCGAAAGGCGGAGCAATGGATAGGCCGAGCCGGAAACTATGGTCGAAGGCCCGAACGAGAAGGAGCGGCCAGTAGGCCATGAGTCTCAAGGACGACAGGCAGCAGAATATCCAGAGCGAACTGGACTTCTCTTCCGTGCTGACGGGTGAAGCCCGAGAAGCGGGAAGGGAAGGGACTGAATCGTCCGGGGCGGCGAATGGAACCGAAAACCCAGCTAGCACCAATCGATTGATGGAGGAAGTATGTGAGCGAGAAAACCTGAAGGCCGCATTGCGGCAGGTGAAGGCTAATAAAGGTAGTGCGGGCGTCGACGGTATCACCGTGGGCGGAATCACCGACTATCTGAAGCAGCATTGGCCAGACATCCGGGAACAACTGCTGAACGGGACTTACGAACCGAAGCCGGTGAGGCGGGTGGAAATCCCCAAGCCGGACGGAGGGGTGCGAAAGCTTGGCATCCCAACGGTGTTGGATCGATTCATCCAGCAGGCGGTGATGCAGGTTCTGCAGAGGCGGTGGGACCGGACGTTTTCCGATCACAGCTACGGGTTCCGGCCGGGACGTTCGGCTCATCAAGCGGTGGCACAAGCGCAGCAGTATATCGCTGATGGCCACGGCTGGTGCGTTGATCTTGATCTGGAGAAATTTTTCGATCGAGTCAACCACGACAGACTGATGGGTCAGATTACCAAACGGATCGAGGACAAGCGGCTGCTGAAACTCATCCGGGCATTCCTGAATGCCGGGGTGATGGAGAACGGGTTGGTCAGTCCGAGCGTGGAAGGGACTCCACAAGGAGGCCCACTTTCGCCACTGCTCAGTAACCTCGTGCTCGACGAACTCGACCGGGAGTTGGAGCGCCGGGGTCATCGCTTCGTTCGATATGCGGATGACAGTAACATCTACGTTCGCAGCGAGCGGGCGGGGCAACGGGTGATGGAGAGCATCACGCAATTCATCACGCAAAAGCTCAAGCTCAAGGTAAATGAGGCTAAGAGTGCGGTGGCACGACCGCAGGAACGAAAGTTTCTTGGGTTCAGCTTCACGGCTGGTCCAGAGGTCAAGCGCGTCATTGCGCCGAAGGCTTTGGATCGGTTTAAGCAACGAATTCGGGAGGTCACGCGCCGGGCCAAGGGTGTCAGCATGGAAACGACGATAGCGGAACTGGCTCCGTATATGCGGGGCTGGCGCAGCTATTTCGGATTCTGCGAAACGCCTGAAGTGCTGATCGGCTTAACCCGCTGGGTCCGGTTGCGACTCAGGGCGGCTCTGTGGCGGCAGTGGAAAACACCGCGCCGTCGCCGGGCAGCGCTGTTGGCACTCGGGGTACGTCCGCGGCTGGCCAGCAACACCGCTGGCAGCGGGCTCGGCCCCTGGTACCTCGCGAAGGCCAAGGCCCTGTCTGTTGGGCTTTCCAATGCATACTTCAAATCGCTCGGACTTCCGACGCTGATCGACGGATGTTAGCGTAACCATCTCGAACCGCCGTGTACGGACCCGTACGCACGGTGGTGTGGCAGGGGTCGGCGGGTGACCGCCGCCCCTATGCCGATCAACGTCCTTTATCATTCACTACTTCGGTTGGCAAGCGGCGAGAGGTTTTGTTGCCCGCTTAAAACGGCTATACGGCCATGTGAATCCCCAAACTCCGCAGAACCGGAGTTCGCGGTCATGGCGGGAATGCAACAGCGGATAGTTTCCGGAATGCCGGTCGTACGGGAGCTATCCCTTTTTGAAGTCCGATGCTTTATCGCACACTTTCCAGGAAGAAGCGTGCCGGTTCTATCTGGCCAGTTCCCGCTTGAGCCAGACCCTGGCGAAGTCCCAGTCGCGCTCGATGGTCCGTGGGGAGATCCGCATCACGGCGCCGATTTCCTCTACGCTCATCCCGCCGAAGTAACGTAGCTCGACAACTCTGGCCTGGCGGGGAGCAATTTTCGCGAACTCCTCCAGCGTCTCGTGCAGAGCCACAATGGACTCGTCCCTCGGGCGATAAGACAGGCACGTCGTCCACGTTCACTTTGATTGCGCCCGAGCCGCGCTTGTGCGCTCCCGAGCGCGCGCGGCATCCACCAGGATGCGCCGCATCACTTGCGCCGACAAAGCGAAGAACTGCGCGCGATCCCGCCACCCAGTGTTCGTAACGCCTGCCAGACGAAGCCAGGCCTTGGCCATCAATTCCGATGCGAAGATTGCGGGCGATTACGGGTCGATTCCCGGGGTTCAAACCGAGCCGGCATCAGTGGGGAACACACTCATGATTCTCGCAACGGCCTCGGGCTGGTGACGCCGGCAATTACCGATGGCGCGGCATCTAGCGATCAGGACCGGACAACGGTCGCCACGCCCACGGTGCTGGTGTGCGGCTTTCCCGCTGTTGTGACTTTTTCCGGTCTCTCACCCCAATTTGTTACCGTGAATCAGATCAACATCGTCGTGCCTGAAGGCGCTTGGGGCCCAGGCGGTGGAGGCGGCGAATGTCCAATACAGATCGAACTCGGCGGTATACGTACTCCAACAAAGTGACGATCGTGGTGCTTGGGAAGTGGGATTATTAGTTCAAACTCATCCAGCGCTCGACGGCTGACCCCGCAGAAGAACGCTACGTAGTCCTCGTCCTCCTCACCCAGGTCAGCTTCGAGTTGACGCATAGTCGCCTATGCTGAGTTGGACGTAATATGCTCAGTAGCTTAATCCCCGAGCGGAGGGAGAGTCATTTCCAGCAGCCTTACTACGACCACCACTCTCAAAGTCATCGTTGATATACTTGACGGCGGCCAGCAATGGCTATCACATCCGCTGAAAGAGGCCAACATGCCCAAAGTAATCGTCACTGCGCAAGTTCAAGACCCCGTAAAGTGGGAAGCCGGGTTTCGCACCCACGGCGATTTGTTTCGCAGCATGAAGGTTCGCGATGCCATGCATTACGCGATTAAGGGAAACGAAATCTCAGTGTTTGCAGATACGGAGGACCTGGCCGCGTTTATGCAAGTTATGGAATCGCAAGCGACCGCGGACGCCATGGCGTTTGACGGCATCAAGCGCGAAACGGTGAAACTGCTTGTCTTTGACAAGGAGTTGAAACTCCAGACTGGAGTTGCATCTGGCGCATAACGCCGGAAGCAACGCATCGGACTAACGATTTGTTTAACTCGGGGGAAATCGGATCGGGTGTGTCCGGCGAGTCATGACTCGTTGCCTGGACGAAAAACGCTAGAACCTACTTCGGCCTCGGCTGGTGGCCGATCCTGAAGCCGGTGGAGGAACTTTTCCGGGTCTGCCAAGAGTGCATTCCTGGTCTGCAGGAACACGCGCACGCGCCCAGGCCTCGTCCAATGCGCCTCAGCCAGGCGCTGAATTACAGGAATACGATTGACGCGCCGCCAGACCTTCGACGGTACGACTGCGGCGCCCAATGCCCGAGCCATAGTCAACAGGTGCATGACGGCGCGCGCCCTGTAGGAAGACAGGTGTTGCCTAAGCCGACGGTCTTGAACTGTGCCGCCGAGATGGAAAACCAGATTTTCGAACACGGCACCGGTAACGTAGTATTCTCTGTCGCGTTCTCTGTCGCGGTCCACGCGCCGCAGAGGGAACCAGGATAGCCCCTGCGACCAGACTTTGAACCCGTAGCCCACACCCGAGTCTGCATAATAATGAGGACAACTCACCCGATACCGGTGGTATTCAGGGGTAGCCAGCTCGTCTTCGCTAAGCCTGAAAGTCGGGTGATGCTCGACATAGAACTCACGGCTGAAAAGCATGAACTCCGTGGTCGGTTTTTTGTCTTGCCGGTTGTCCCGTTCGGCCCCGGCTAGCACGCAGTCCCCTTTTATCTCGGCGGTGATCTTATCCGCCCAGCCCGGGCATACCGGAAACGAATCTACGTGAAAAGTGCAGATGTGACTCGCGCCATCCGCCACTGCTATTTCAGCCAGACGATCGAGGTAATACGCGTGTTCGTCGGGGCCCCGCAAGGTAGTCGTATGAATCTGGCAGATGGATACGTAGGGCAACCTCTCGATCATCTCGCGGAAGCGCGGCAACAGCCGGTTGACGGCCGCATAAATACGGAAGGGCACGCTGGTGTTCTTTTCGATCTGGGAGAGATGGATCTCAAGCAGGCGCTCGTCCTCTTCAGCTACCAGATACACCACCAGGATTCCGAGCCTCATGGCATTGCGACCGGAGCGGCGACTGCACAGCGGTAGAGCTCGAAATCGGACCGTGACACCGGGATTTCGGCATCGCTCAATCGTATCGGGGAATCCCGTGCGACATCGCGCCGCAGCACGATATCATCGGCCAGGCAAATCGGGAGACCCGGGTGGCCGCCGCAGCAGTTATCGATCAGCCCATAACAGGCGTAACCGCCTATGCCGTCCAGCTTGTCGCCTGCCTTGAGGTCGCGCTTGGCGTAAGCGACGACGTTGGTCCGAAAGCCGTACACCGGCTCCAGCAGCGAGCATCCATCCATCACCGCTTGCACAATACAATCCATGGCCTCCACATGGCACAGATGATAGGGCCGGTAGAAGAGGTAGAAGGGACCGGGACCCATTTTGTAGTATTCCATCATGCTGCGCTGATAGGGATGTTCACAGAAGCCGACCGTATACACTCCGCCTCCCGGATTGGCTCCCAGGATATAATCCACGCAAGCGCCGCTCTCTGCCCGGATGGATGCAAAGTCGAACAATCGGGACACGTCCTGGACGTCTGTAGCCTGAGGTCCAGACATTCCCGGAGTGCGTGTCCGCAGGTTCAAGGCATTCGCCACCAACGCCATTTCAATGTTGAGCTTGGTTCCGTCGGTGTACGCGGTGGCCATCTTGTAGTCGAGGTTGCGCTTGTCGGCTTCGGGAATAATCTTGGTGGGGTCGGAATAACGGTCCAGAAAGCCTTTGATGTTGCCCGCCATGATGAGCTCAAACCCCCAAAGCTCAAGGTCATTCACCAGGTGGAGGATCACTCCGTGTTGGTCGCCGTCGCAACTGGTGTACACGAGCCCTTGGCGATGAGCAAGGTCCATCAGGTAGGGTCCGAAGATCAGATCCGCTTCGGCATTCATCATCACCGCGTGTTTCCCGGTTTGAAGGGCCATGGCAGCATACCTTCCAGCCAGGCCTATCGCGCTGGATGCTTCCACCAGGACCTCGGCTTGTTCACAACCAGCCACCAGTTCTCCATCTTCGCAAATCGCAGTGAAGCCGCCGCGGATGGCGTCCTCCACTTCCGCTGCCGTGCTCGCCAACTTATAGGAAAGCCCCTCCATCTCGGCGCACCTGATCGCTCGCTCCGGCAGAAGGTCCGCCATGGCGACGCATCCCAGGCCCGGAGTTACGCGGCATTGATGCAAAAGCCCCCTGCCCATCGCCCCCATGCCCACCAGCCCGATTCGGATGGGTTCGGGCCGCAAGGACAACTTGCGTAGCGTGGGCGTGGAGGCCCCAATTCCTCTTGTCATTTCCATTCAGTGTATCTCCAGGGAATCAGGTTTCACGCGGGACAGTACAGCGCACCATTTTTCCGCAGAGCTGACCGCCCGCGGCGGGCCGCTCCAAGCGCCATGCGTACGGTTAGCGGTAAAGGAGGACTCGCGTGGTGCAGGGACCGATGAACTATACAGCAATCGACGACGGTAAACGCTATGACTCAATCGAAAGTGTCCCGGCCCCGGCTCTCGACTTTGCCCGAAATCTAACGCGCCGGGCCGATTGAGTCATAGCGTTTCCCAGGAGGAATCCCTTGCCGTTTCGACGCGGCCGACTCCGAAACGGGCTGAAGTTTCCTTCCTAGAGAACGGTTAGTGTCTCGCCTGCGATTCGATGTGACCCGTTTCGTAGACTTCGCAATACGCACGCTCCGGCACAAGTCCGGCGCCGGCAGCTCCGTTGAGCCGCAGCGTCCGCGGCGCCATCACCCAGGGTTCCACGAGCACATCGGGGTCTTCGACGGTGACTTCGTAAAGGATCTCATCGCCCTTACGCGTGAATTTCTCCACGACGTGCATGTCAGCGGAATGGAAAAGTCCTCCGCGTCCCAACCAGGTCGAATCGACAAACGAGATGGAGTCGAGCACCAGCGTGTCGCCCTCCCAGCTTCCGACGGTATACCCCATGTAGGTGGCTTCGATCGCCTTCTTCGGGTCGTGCTTGCGGCCGTCGGTTGGAATCACGCGAAATTCCCTGTTTCCGCCTCCGTAATCGCTCGTGGTGTACAGCAAGGTAATGTCGTTCACCGTTTGGAAGATGCGGCGGGGCGGGCCCTCCCGTGGAACTCCCATGGGCTGGCACGTCATGATGGGATCGTCCTTATTCGTCCACTGATCGAGTTCCTGAACCTTGTCCCAGAACTCGGGTTTGTAAATGGGATGACTCGGCCCGAAGCGCGAGGGCGAGATCCACTCATAATCCACCCAGAAGTTGTCTTGTGCGACTGTGCAGCCGGTGTCGGGGCTGATCCCGCCGCCCTTCACCTGAGTTGGACCACACCGGCGGTTCCCACTACCAGTGATAGCAAGAGGGGGACCACCCCAAATTCCTGTCATATCGGGCTTGCCATTGGCCAGACGCGGCGTTGCGACGGGTTCCGTCTGCGTCGCCGGCTTTGCGTCGACATTCAGAGTCCAGTTGGGAGGCTGATTGGTTGGCTTGATCGCCGCCTTGACACTGGCCGGAACGGGCATCACGACATACATCTGTCCCGTTTCCGTAACCGTCGTAGTAATGTCGCGGACGACGGCGCCGTTTTTGCGTTCCGTCATCTTGCCCGCGTAAAACGCCTCGGCCGGGTTGAGCGGATTGTTCCAATCTTTATAATCACTGTAAGTGAACTCGTAAGTGTTCGCGCCATTTTTCACCACGACGCGTTCGGGCATGAACTTCGCGTCCAGTGTGGCGGTCGCAGTTGCAGTGGGGACGCCCGGGATGGGGAACGTCACCACCGGCTGGTTGCCTTCCCATGCGACGGAGGTTTTCCCGGCCATCGAGACGTCGGCAGGTACCCGTTGCGGCCTGGGCGCCATTTCCGGTGGATCGCTTATCCCCGCCATCGCGGCTTTGAACGCTCCCTGCGGGCTGGCCCACAGGCGAATCATCCGCTCCTCTACCGTGGCCGGCATCGGAGTGGCTTTTCCTTTGCCCGCGATGAGTTCGGCGCCGGGAATGTCTTCATTCCAGGCGTACGCTCCACTGAGGACTTCGACATTGGAGCAACTCTGGCCGTTGGGCCGAGTGCCGGTGATCTGTATCCGTTCACCCGATGTCTGGTAACTGATGCTGGTTCGATACTTGGTCACATTGCAGGGCTGCCCGTCCACTTGCACGGTGCCCTTGCCCTGATATTCGAGCGACATCATCAAATCGCGCTCCTCACTGCTCCGCAGCATGCCCATGTACCAGGCCCAGTTGAAAAGGACTGCTTTCAGGTCCTTCGCACCGGGCGCCGGGGTGTACCGCGGAGCGGTGTTTCGGCCGCCGCGACCGCCGCCTGGCGCGCCACCGCCTTCGACCGGCCCTGCCGCAGGTGCTTGTGCAATGGCCAAGGACGGCGCGCTGATCGTCAGAGCGACTGCGATCGCGATACTGGTCCCAAAGATCTTTCGTAGAACGGTCATATCATCCCCCTTCTCGGTTAAAGTCGTTCGCGTTACCGGCGGCAATTTGGATTACGCGTCCATCCGGGGTATCGCAACCGTAGCTGAAGGCTGGCAACAGCAACCAGTTATTTTATGCTAGCTTGTCCTGCAACGCCCGATCAGCGCGCCGGCAGCTTGAACACCCACAGCGTCGTGCCGCCCGCGGGGTTATCGATCTCAGGCGTCAAACTGGACGAGGCGGAGCTGAGCGGACCGCCGCCTCCCGCTACCACCGCGACATATTGCTCGCCTTGGACACTGTAGGTCACGGGCGAGGAATTAGGGGCCGCATTGAGCTGAGTCTGCCAAAGGAGCTTGCCGGTCGCCGCGTTATACGCGCTGAAGAAACGGTCCAGTGCCCCGACGAAAACAAGGTCGCCTCCAGTCGCCAGCAACGAACTGACCAAGGGCGCGCGCTGCCGGTGAATCCATAACACCTTGCCGGTCGCCAGATTGATGGCTTCGATGCGGCCGAGTTTACCGTCGCTGTCCGGGCGCGGCCGCTGGCCAAAATGAATATCGTCGCCCCCCGCCGCGATTTGGCCCGGGCTACGCGGCGTCCAGCTGTAGTCGGCGCACGTCTCTACCAGCGGTACATACAAGATATAGCTCGCGGGGTTGAAAGCCGTGGTCAGCCAGTTTCGCGCGCCGTTGGCATTGGGACATAGCAGCTTGGTCTTGCCTGGCTCGGGTTCGAGCGCCGGATTGGTGGTCTCCTCTCCGGTGGCTGGATCAATCGCGGTCACGATGTTCTGCAGACCGAGGTCGCGAGAGAAGACATACTTACCAGTGGCGCGGTCCATGGCGTCGAAGATCGCTGTCTTGCCTCCGGTGACCACCAACTCGGTCGGTTTGCCGTTCACCGGCAGGGTGACGAGCGATTGCTCGAACACCCAGTCCAGATCCCATACATCGCGCTTCATATGCTGGCGATGCCAGACCAGCTTCCCCGTATCAGGATCCAGCGCCAGCGTTGAGTCTGTATAGAGCGCGTCCCTCGATTCGCCGACGCGCGGCTGGGGCAGCATCAACGTTCCGATGTCATAGGTGTTGCCGGTACCAAAATAGACCAGGTTCCGCGCGGGATCGTAGCTACCCGAAGTCCAGACGCCACCTCCGAAGCGCTGTTCAAAAGGCGCGCCGTTCCAGCTATCGCCTCCTGGCTCGCCGGGCTTGGCGATGGTATTGAAACGCCATGCTTCATTGCCGGTTGCCGCGTCCAGCCCGACAATGTAGTTGCCGCCGCCGGTGTTGATGCCCAGGCTGGTGCCGATGATCACCTTACCTTTGGCGACCACGGGACCGCCAGTCATACTAAAAGGAGCTCTACCCGCCTCACCCGAACTCATGACCGCATGATCCCAGATCAACTTACCGGTCTTGGTCTCTAACGCGATCACATGTCCGTCCGCCGTAGGCGCATAGAGTGCGTCGCCATAAATGGCGAGGTTCTTCATCCGCGACTGCTGGCCGTTGCGCAGCGATTCCGGCAGTGTACGGTTATATTGCCAGAGCACTTCGCCTGAGGCGCCGTTCAGCGCCTGGATGCTGGCGCCACTTTCCACAAACAGGATTCCGTCATGTACCAATGGCGTGATTTCGTTGGCGCTGACCGGCAGGGCCAGGGTCCAGGCGATGCCGAGATCATGGACGTTGGTCGTATCAATTTTCTTGAGAGGGCTGAAAGCCAGGTTTTGATAGCTGCCCCGCCATACCAGCCACTCCCCATCGGCGGGATGCTGCAGCATCTCTTCAGTTACGGGCGTAATCCCAGTGAGTAGCTTCTTACGAGCCGCCATCGCAGACTGGTAGGTCGCGTCCTGATTCATAGTGCGGACGGTGATATCGGACTGCGACCGCGTCGGCGCCAACTCCTTGTCGCCTGCGGCAACGCCGTTGGCCCGAAGAATATAAGCCTCCACATCGCTGTAGGCGCGGTCACCGAGGCCCCCGGGCGCAGCCGGAGGCATCTTGGCGGCGATGTAAGTAAACAGCGCGTTCGAGGACTGGTGCTCCCAGTGCATCTTGAAGGCGGAGCCGCGAAGCGGCGGGCCGAACTGTCCGTTGTCGAGATTGGCGCCGTGACAGTTGGCGCAATTGTCCTCATAGACCGCGTTGCCGCGGCTGGCCTGCTCCGCGGTGAGCCCCACCGCCGGGCCGGCGGCAAAAAAACTTTGCTCCTGCGCCAGTACGAGAAACCCAGCCAACCACAAAACCGCGCCACCCAAAAGCACAACGCGACGCAATGGACTACGCCAACTCATCATGGTCCTCCAGCCTGGCCTGCCGCTACCCATTTCTCTGGCCTCCAAAGTATTTGATCGCGACATTGTTAGTCGATTCTATATCACCGGATCCGGCCACGGGCAGATTGAGATATATCACGGTTCCCGGAAGGGCGCTTCCGATTCCGGTACGGCGGGAAAGCGCTCATCCCACGAAGGATTGGTGCGACAGGAGAGGGATTCTAAAAGCGGCTCAGTGACGGGAGGCCGAAGTGGATGCGGCCGGCATTGGTGGCAGTGTGATCCAGCTGCAGGGTGACGTGGGTGCGAATCACGGCGAGATTACGGAGCGCGCGGCCGAGAGGCGACGACTTGGCAGCGGCCGACGTCCCGGCGGTGCGAAACATCAGCTCCACGGCGTCCCATGCCAGCCGAATGACCTGCTGCTCGATCAGGATGAGGCGGCGCTCCGTTTCATCGTCCAGCGGCTTGCGGGCTTCGACATGCTGCCGCGCCAGACGCATGTAGTCGGCGGTCACCAAGCTGCCTACTGGGCCAGTATTCGAGGTGACACGCGCGGATGACCGGACACCGTATTTCAAAATCCAGCAACGCAGTCAGCGACAAAGACACGCCGAGATCTGGCGGGCGTACTACGAGGTAGTGACGCAGATGGCTTGGCCGGATCGCCCGACGGTGACGAACATAGCTCCCACACTGGACAGCCTTCGTTTCAGAGAGCAGCTATATCGTGAACGAATAAACTACAGGCCCGGAGAGGGCTTCGATGAGATTTATCTGACGCGAACGCGTTACCTCAAATCCCTCAAAGCGGTATTGGTGGATGATGGAAGGGCGGCCACAACGCTGTCTGATGCAGCTTACACCGATCGGATGGCCACCCAACGATTGAAGCATGTGGCATTCCTGCTCGACCGGCTTAGTGGCTCCCGAGTGGACCCCGACATAGAGGCCTCCCTTTGGCACCGACGCCGCGATATGGTGGCGAGGTACGCGCGTGATCAAATCGACGAGCATTTTGGAGGGTCACTCATTAGTGGTACAGCGTGATCACGTCTGTGCATGAAGAGACCTCGCCTGACGCATCGCTTAACCTTGGACGGGCCATTTGTACCATCGGCAGCGCGATTTGTGCCCCATTCCGTCTCTAGTGTCCTGAGTTATAAGTTCGCTTCACAAAACCGTTGGACTTTGCCGAGAATCAAATCGGCATTGGCGGTCCAGACGAAAGGCTTGCAATCCTGATTGTGCTGAGCGAGGTATTCTGTGATGGCCTGCTCCAAAGAGCGCACACTCGAGAAGGTGCCGCGGCGAATCCGGCGCGCGGTGATCTGGGCAAAAAACCGCTCGACTTGATTCAGCCAACTGGCGGAGGTCGGAGTGAAATGCAGATGATAGTCGGGATGTTGTAGAAACCAGCGCCGCACCTTGGGAGTTTTGTGCGTGCCGTAGTTGTCCATCACCAAATGAACCGGTTGGCCGGCGGGGACTTGGACCGCGATCTTTTCCAGGAACCGCAGAAACTCCTGGTGCCGATGCCGGCGATGGCACGAGCCGATCACCTTTCCGGTGGCAATGTCCAGAGCCGCGAACAGCGAGGTCGTGCCGTGCCGAATGTAATCGTGGGTTTGACGTTCCGGCACTCCTGGGCGCAACGGCAGCACCGGCTGAGTGCGATCCAGCGCCTGCACCTGGCTCTTTTCATCGACACACAGCACGATGGCGCGATGCGGAGGATTCAGGTACAGCCCCACGATGTCCCGCACTTTCTCTACAAAAAACGGGTCGGCCGAGAGTTTGAAAGAATCGGTCCGGTGCGGCTGCAATGCGAACGCCCGCCAGATACGGGACACGGCCGTCTGAGACAAACCGCTTTCCTTGGCCATCGTTCGGGTACTCCAATGCGTGCCTTGTGCAGGTCGCTTTTCCAGCGTACGGGTGATCACGTCTTCGACCTGCTGATCGCCGATCTGGCGCGGAGCACCGGGACGAGGTTCGTCGGCCAGACCCTCCAAACGGGAGACGCGGAATCGCTCCCGCCACTTCCCGACGGTATGCACGTCCAACCGAAGCTCTCGGGCAACCTCTTGATTGAGCATCCCCGTGCCGCATCTCAAAATGATCCGCGCTCGCAATGCCAACCGCTGCGCCGTCTTGGGGCGTCGCGCCCAGGACTCCAACTTCTGCTGCTCTTCCGCCGTTATCGACAAGGGCTCACAAACGCGTCCACTGGGCATGCTTTTTTGATTCCCAAGCATACCATCGGGTTCCTTATTTAATGAAGCGAACTTATAACTCAGGACACTAGTGGCCTGTCGCAGAGAAATCGTTACCAGGAAGCAATTGTGGCGCACGCACTCTTGCGTGCCGCGTTCACACTCGTGTGAACGCTTTATGTTCTTCCGATGCTAACGAACTCGCTGCAACACGCCACTAGAACGGCGTTTTGGGAAATTACTCCCGTGATGTCGCCGTCACGGCAACCTTGTAGCAGCGCCACGCTCATGTGCTTCAGAGCCGCCCACAGTAAGCTTGCCCGTCTCGAACACCGTTCCCCCCATCTCGATGCCGATCATATAATCGCCGGCAGCCAATCCGGCGGGTACGTTAACGGCGATCTGATCGACCGCCACTTCATTAGCGCCGGTGGCCACAGAACTGGCGCTGGTGGCAACCGTGCCAAAGTGAACAGTCACGGGTTCAGTGACGTTATAGCTCAGCTGTGGAATCGATCCAGCTTGACCTCCGGGTCCGAGCCCGGTGCCCCACAGAATAATAGTCTCTCCGGGTTGCACAGGCTGGGTCACGACGCCGGTAAACAGTCCATTCGCAGCGGCGATGGAGTAATCGAGATGTGTCGCTACGACATAAGACTGCGGCCACAGGAATAGCGCCGAAGAAACTTGGTTCATGGGAACCGTGAGAGCCGTACTGGGAACCGCATTGGAAGTTACGACCACGGATACCGGTCCTATGGTCGAATCGTCTGGCGACTGGGCGTTAATCTGTGTTGGGCTTACATAATAGAGGTACGCTGGTTTGCCATCCACGGAGACGCTGACATTGTTCAAGCTGGTTGGCAGGGCTCCATTTACCACAGCGTTCGACCAGTCGCCGGTTGCGGTCGCCAGATTCGATCCTTCAATCACGATCCACGACCCGGCGGCGATCGTCGGGGAGTAATCGACGTTGAGCACCGCGGTGATTCGTGGCTGGCCAGGTTGTCCAGTTCCGGTTTGGGACACGCTGAAGGTGTAGCCACCAATTGCGATCGCGCCTGTCCGCGGACTGGCCGAAGAATTCGGCGCAATCGAATAGGTAATGGCGCCATTACCGGAACCAGCGCCGCCGGAAGTGATCGTGATCCACGCGGCATTGCTGGCCGCGTTCCAAGTCGAGGAAGCCGACGGAGTGACTACCGAAATGGATCCTGTTGCCCCAGCGGCCCCAACTTCGGTTGAGGTGGGATTGACGATCAATGGTGCGGCGAACGGCATTCGTAAGACACCTTCGCCGAACGTCGTAGCGTACAGATTTCCGTTTGCCCATGCCAATCCAGTGAAGAAGTATGGAACGCTGTTTTCGCGAAGGTTCGTCCAGTGGCCGCCCAGGTCCGATGACAGATACAAACCGCTAAGAGTTGACGCGGCCAAAACTCCCGGATACCAAGGCGCAAACTCGACATCGGATACCATTCCCCCCCACATCAGACCCGTCGGACCCTCTATACCATTAATTGCCTTAGCGAATGTCTTGCCGCCATCTGTGCTGACGTGAATGCCAAGGCCAGGCAACGAGACCGACCAATCATATTGACCAACCACCACGTTCCTGGAATCAAAGGGATCAACGGCGATTGTCGTCGGGACAGAAACGAAATACCCCGGACCAACACCCGTGAAAACGCTCTGCGCCCAGGTCATTCCCTTGTCGTGACTGAAGTATAAACTGCCACCCAAGTCTGGTATATCGACGCTCACAAAAATTGTGCGCGCGTCCGACGGATCAACGGTGATCGCATTCGGATAAGGTGGAATTTGCCAGTTCGTCAAAGCGAACGTTCTGCCCCAATCTGAACTCTGATACACGCCATCCTCGCCGGCGGCATAAACAGTGGAGGGCGTGGACGGGTCCACTGCAATTGCTCTGGCGGGGTTCGAATAGCGAAGCCCCGTCCCGTTGGATGTGGCGCGTTGGAAGGTTCTACCTCCATCCGACGAATAAAAGAACCCGTCCACTGTGCCACCGTAGTAGTAAGCGTAAGACGGGTTGTAGGGATTGAACAGAATCTCCCCTGATTCTTGCGTATCTGGAAGTGTCCGCCAACTCTGGCCGCCATCAAAACTTCCAAGCGAAGGATAGTCCTGCGCAGACGTGAGAATTGAGGAGCCCTGCAACGTGATCCCGTACAGAATCGAGGATGTTAAGTCGCCATTCAAACTGCTCCATGTAGCACCATTATCTTGACTCAAGTAAAGCCCCTGGTCGCTACCAGCGATCACTCGGCCGACTATGCCGCCGGCGTCAGGGTATATCGATCGAATATCCCAGCCTCCGCCCAGCGCCGACCAGGTCGTCCCGCCATCTGTCGATTGGAAGATCTGGCCATCTTGACCGGCGAAGATAACTTGCGGATTACTGGGCTGAAATTCGACTACTTGCAGGAAACTTATATTCAGCTTCAGGCTTGTCACCGGCGACCACGTGTTTCCACCGTCTCGGGTCAAATAAAGGGGCGTCGCGTTAGGTGGGGGTGAGTTTGAGATTGCGTAACAGATGTCGGGGTTTGCCGGGTGGGCAGCCAAATGCCAGACAAAATATCCTGCTGCACCCAGGAGCGAAGCGCTCCAACCGCTGCCGGCGTTTTTCCTCGCCAGGACATGACCATCCATGAGACCCATATAGATGGCGTTGCCCGAAGTAGCAAGCACCCTAACGGGCGAGCCAGTCGGCTCCTCCATACACCAGTTGATTCCGTTATCGAGGGACTTCAATAGCCCGAGGCCCGATCCCGCGTACAACACCCCGCCCGATTGTACAAACGCCGTTACCGCTCCTAACGGCGACGTAATGGCAGAGCATGTTTGAGACTGACTCCAATGCGCTCCTGCATCGGCAGAGCGAAAAATGCCGGCCGATTGCGTGGCGGCAAGCACAATGCTGGGACTCGACTGATCAAGCCACAGCGCTTCCACCAGGGGATCGGCCAGACCGGCGTTCATCTGTGTCCACGTCGCACCGCCGTCCACTGTCTTGTATATACCGGAGAGGCTGCCAGGTCCCACGTACCCATCACCGCCGCTGGCGGCAAACATCTCCAGCGGGCTCGCATTGTTCACCGCAATAGGCCGGATTTCACCCGCGCCAGCAAGGCTGCCGAAGCCCTGAATCGCCGATGGACCGATTGGCTGCCAACTTGGGTTAACCGCCTGATATTCGACCGTAGCAGCGGCGACATTTCCGAGAAAAACCTCAATGGAAGCGCCTGGATTGAGGCTCGGAACATACAAACCGCTTGCCCCCGACGAAACAACGCCAGCGCTAATCGAGAACACGCCGGGTGTCAGCCCGGTTAGGGTCGCAGTCCCAGTTAACACCTGCTGATACCCGGCGGGGCCGGAGATGTACACCTGGGCATTGACGCCGCCCGGCAGCCCCCCGACGTTTACCTGGAATGCTGACGTGGTTTGCGCGGGCAAGGTGGGCGCCAGACTCAACAGCAGAAGGGTTGCGGCCAACGTGCGGGTTACATATCCGGGATGAGCTTTCGTCATTGAAAGTTCATCCAAAATCTCAATGCACTGGAATCGAGCTCTTTCTCCAGCAGGACCTTCTCCTTCTTCCGAATCGATCACCGAAGTGACTTTTCACAATATAACTCAACGTTAGATCAGGCAGCTGGAAAGAGATAAGGCAGGCTGGCAAGGCATATGTATTAGGCTTAAACGGAGCCGTGAGCGAGGCCATAGGATCTTGAAAGCGTATCTGCACATCCTCATAATGGCGGCCTTTGCTGGATCGGGCCGCCATGCGCTGCTCGGCCTCTGGTAAAACCACCTTCAGGAGTAAGACAGGCTACGGCGACTTTTGCTGTTTGGGGTCCGGTGTGTTCGGGGAGATCAGTCCTGAGATGTCGCCGTCACATCATTCGACCCGGCTGCGCGGAGCGGCCGCCGTCCGGCGCAAAGGAGTTTCGCAGGCGCCATCGAATCCAAGAGCGGCAGTGCCATGGCGGCGCTAAGGCCGCGGATTCTAAAAGCGGCTCAGCGACGGGAGGCCGAAGTGGATGCGGCCGGCGTTGATTGCTGTGTGATCGAGCTGCAGGGTGACGTGCGTGCGAATCACGGCCAGATTACGGAGCGCGCGGCCGAGAGGCGACGACTTAGCGGCGGCGGACGTCCCGCTGGTGCGAAACATCAGTTCCACGGCGTCCCACGCCAGCCGAATGACCTGCTGCTCGATCAGGATGAGGCGGCGCTCCGTTTCATCGTCCAGCGGCTTGCGGGCTTCGACATGCTGCCGCGCGAGACGCCGTTTCGGGGCGGCCGGTAGCGACCGGCCGCGAGCTTGCTCCGAATAGCGCGTCGTCCGCCCACAGAGATCGGCATCACTTCCGCAACCGCTTGGTCGATCGGGATGCAATTCGCACCTCGGTTCTGGTAGAGTTCGGTTTAGTTAGTTGAAAGAAGAGGCATCGAATGAACACGGAAGGCCCCTGGGAACTAGCCGACTTACTTGAAGGTCAAGACCTCGTGCGGGACCTGATTGCCCGGGGTGGCTCCCTTCATCAGGTGCTCGACACGTTATTGAGGATAATCCAATTGCAGTGCCCAGGGATGCTTGCTTCGATTCTCTTACTCGACCCGGATGGCAGTCACGTCCGGCATGGCGGGGCTCCCGACCTCCCTGAATCTTATGTGCGCGCTATCGATGGGCTCTCTATTGGCCCGCAAGCCGGTTCCTGCGGGACAGCAGCGTTCACTCGAAAGCCCGTCATCGTAGGGGATATTGCGACTGATCCGTTATGGAACGATTATCGCGCTGTGGCCCTCGAGAACGATTTGCGGGCCTGTTGGTCCACTCCCATCTTCGATTCGGGGGGGCGTGTACTGGGGACGTTTGCCATGTACTTTCGCGCGCCTGGCCTCCCCAACCAAAGTCATCTGAAGTTAATCGATATCTCGACACACATTGCTGCCATAGCGATCATGAAGCATCGGGCTGAGGAAGAGACCAGCCAGCTTGGGCGTTAGGCTAACACGAGAGTAGCATCGAACCCATCTACGGTTGCTCGTTCATTCTGCTACCCGTACGAGCTGTCACACCCTCACGCCGCACGGAAGCGCTCTGAGTCGTTCCGGGTGAATCGTCGGCCACTCGGAGATCCACTCTAGCTGCGGTGAGAGGCCGCCGTCCGGCGCAAAGGAGTTTGCGCGCTCCATCCAATCCTAGGCGGCATCGGGTTGCATAGAAGATTCTATGCGGATTCTAAAAGCGGCTCAGCGACGGGAGGCCGAAGTGAAGGCGGCCGGCGTTGGTGGCAGTGTGATCCAGCTGCAGGGTGACGTGCGTGCGAATCACGGCGAGATTACGGAGCGCGCGGCCGAGAGGCGACGACTTGGCGGCGGCCGACGTCCCGGCGGTGCGAAACATCAGCTCCACGGCGTCCCACGCCAGCCGAATGACCTGCTGCTCGATCAGGATCAGGCGGCGCTCGGTTTCATCGTCCAACGGCTGGCGGGCTTCGACATGCTGCCGCGCCAGACGCATGTAGTCGGCGGTCATCTGCAACAGGGCGGCTTCGGCGGTATCGATCAAAGCCTGGGCTTCGCCGAAATGCTGCTGGAACTCGGCTTCCAGCGAGCGCAGGTGAAAGGGCGGGAAATTTGTTTTCTTATGGCTGAGGATCTCCGCGTAAATATCGAGCGCACCGCGTGCGGCGCCGACCGAGACCGCCGCGACTTCCGAGATGAGCAGCGGCGCGAGCCAGCCGTGATACATCGGATTGGGGTGCAGCGCGTGGCCGGGCTGATCGCGCACCGGGCGGCCCTGCCCATCCAGGAACCAGAGCGCGCGATCGGCGGCGACGAACGCATCCTCAATCACCACGCGCCGCGAGCCGGTGCCTTGCATCCCGATGACGTTCCAGTTGTCGACAATTTTGAACTGATCGCGATCGAAGAGAATCCAGGCGTTGCCGAGCGGGGCTTTGGTTTGCGGATCGTGCAGCAGCGTGGAACCGAAGAAATGCGTGGCCAGATCGCAGCCGGAAGCGTAGTCCCAGGCGCCTTTCACGCGATAGCCTCCTTCGGCGGGAACGCCGACGCCGCCGGGCATGCCGACGCCGGGCGCGCGGAAATCGCCCGTGACGCCGAAGACTTCGCGCTGCGCGGGTTCGGATAGCTGCGCGGCGAGAACGGTGTGGCCGGCGGTGAGCGCCAGCACCCACGCGCTCTCCGAGCAGCCGCGCGCCACTGCCATCATCACGCGAATGAAATCGGGGAGCGCGAATTCGTAGCCGCCGAAGAGGCGAGGCTGGAGGATGCGATAAAAGCCGGCGGCGATGAATCGATTATTGGTGTCGGCGGATAGTTCGCCCGATGCTTCGCACTCGGCCTGGCGCTCGCGCAGCAGGGGGCGCAGGGCATCGGCGCGCTGAAGCAGTTCGTCGACGGTCGCCATCGGTTACAGTATACGAGGCAGGCAGTTCGTTCCGTGGCGCACGCACTCCTGCGTGCTGCGTTCACAATCGTGTGAACGTTTCGGAGATTCTTGCAGAGGTATTGGCACGAGTGCCAACACGGCACGCACGAGTGCGTGCGCCACATTTGGCCTGCCGGAAGTGTTACTCAATAAGAGCGGCCGCTCTTCAAGGAAGGAAACTCGCATGCTGATTGAGGTGGGCTATGAATTGGTCTTCAACTGTTCCCAGGAGACGCCCATGATCCTGATGGTCAACATCCATTACTCGCGCGCCTCCGACATCGTCAAACCCGATCAGCTCACCACCAATCCGGTAATCCCGGTCACCGCCTATCGCGACGGCTTCGGAAACTGGTGCAGCCGCATCCTGGCGCCGATCGGGCAAATCCGGTTGAAAGCCCGAGGCGTGATTAGAGACTCGGCGATCCCGGACGTTCAGACGCCCCTCGCCCGGCAGCTTCCCTTGCAGGACCTGCCGCAAGAAACCCTGGTGTTTCTGCTGGGCAGCCGGTATTGCGAAACCGATCTGTTGTCGGACGTGGCGTGGGCGCGATTCGGCCAGACCACGCCTGGATGGTCCCGCGTCCAGGCCATCTGCGATTTTGTTCACCACCATATCGCCTTCGATTATCAGAAGGCGCGCCCCACGCGGACCGCCTGGGAGGCGTTCAATGAGGGCACCGGAGTCTGCCGCGATTATGCGCACCTGGCCATCGCGCTATGCCGCGCGATGAACATTCCGGCGCGCTATTGTACCGGCTACCTGGGCGACATGGGGACGCCCCCGCCCTACGGGGTGATGGATTTTGCGGCCTGGTTTGAAGTTTTTCTGGAGGGCGGCTGGCACACCTTCGATGCTCGCAACAATGTCCCCAGGATTGGACGAGTGCTCATCGCGCGGGGCCGCGACGCGGCCGATGTCGCCATCGCGACCACATTCGGCCCCAATACTCTCGATAGCTTTCAGGTTTGGACCGACGAAATCGTGGAAAGCGTGGCCTACTCTCGTTAGGAAATGCGCCTCCTCACTGTTCGGCATAGCACCACCTATCGCTACTCGGAACCGGTCAGGTTGGGCGAGCATCGCATGATGTTCCGGCCCCGGGAAAGTCACGATCTGCGTCTGCTGAAGGCGCGGATCGAAATCACGCCCCAGCCCGTGCATCTGCGTTTTCTCCACGACGTGTTCGATAACTCGGTCGGCGTCGCTACCTTCGATGGGTCCGCTTCCGAGCTCCGTTTTGAAAGCGTTGTCACGCTGGAGCACTTCGAAAATACGCTCCCCGATTACCCGCTGGAGGAGTTCGCGGAGCGTTATCCGTTCAGCTATTCGGACGAAGAATTTCCCAATCTGACCCGCGCGCTGCTGCAGCACTATCCAAGCGAGGAGGTGAAGCAGTGGGTGACCCAGTTCCTGGATCCTTCCGGCGTCACCGACACCATGGGTTTGCTCGCCTCCATAACGTGCGCCATCCAGCGGGACTTCGTTTACAAAAGGCGCACCGAGAAGGGCGTTCAGAGCCCCGCGGAAACTCTGCAAATTCGCCGCGGGAGTTGCCGGGACTTCGCAGTGCTCATGATGGAGGCGGCGCGGGCCCTGGGCCTGGCCGCTCGCTTCGTCAGCGGGTACATCTTTGTGCCCGGCACCGAGGCCCCCAGCATGACGGGAGGCGGGGCCACGCACGCCTGGATGCAGGTCTATCTGCCGGGCGCAGGCTGGATCGACTTCGATCCAACCAATAGCATTATCGGCAATCGCAACCTGATCCGCGTCGCCGTCGCTTGGGACCACAAGCACGTTCTGCCGCTCTGGGGCACCTTCGTTGGCAAGGCTTCCTCATTCCTGCGGATGGATGTTACGGTCAGTGTGAGCGAAGAAGCCGCAGGGGTCCCGGAAGCGTTCACACGAGTGTGAACGCGGCACGCAGGCGTGCGTGCGCCACAGTATTTAAAGATCGGCCCCGCACCGTCCGATAAACTCTCATGATCTCGCTGCGTAAGACCGCAACCGAACTCGAACTTCTCGCAGAGCTGCATCGCGCCGCCGTCCACTGCTACACGCAGGCGCTGCGCTCCACCGAACAGAACGCCATCGAGTTGGACAGCGCCCAAGCGGCCCATTTTCGCGCCCAGCTGCAGGCTCTTCGGGAGCAATTGCGATCGGACGCCGCGCCCGGCCAGATGGAGGGGATCCAAGCCTCTTTCGATACCGAATTGAAGGATTATCGCGACAAGACCCGCGCCCAGGTCCAGAGGCTTCGCCAGGACGTGCAGGCCGCCGCCGCGGCTGTGGAATCGTTCGCCGGGTCGGTGAGTGAAAGCGAAATCAATCTTGAATCCGGTCTCAAACGAGAACTGAACAGTCTGAACCAGAGCGCCCACAGCAACGATATCCAAGAAGTGCGAGACGCCATCCGCGCGTCCACCGCCAAAATCGGCGCCAGCATCGAGCAGATGCGCTCATCCAATCAACTGGCGATCGCGCAGCTCAAGGACGAGATTCGCCTGTTGCACCGGGAGGTCCAGGCGGCTCGCGGTTCACAGACCACCGACCCTGCCGCGGAAAGCCGCCAGCGCATGAACGGGCGCATGGAGGAGCTGATCAAAAAAGACGCCTCCTTTTCCGTACTGCTGGTGGTGGTTCGCAATTTGGACGGGCTGCAGAACTGCTACTCCGCCAACGTCGTGGCAGGCGCGCTGCGGGGGTTCCAAGCTCGTTTCGAGAACATGCTGCCTTCGGCCATCGTAGGCCGCTGGGCGAAGGACCAATTCGCAGCGATTTTGAGCGCCGCGCCCGGCAATACGATCCAAATGTCGAGTGAAGTGGTCCGCAGACTCTCTGAGCCTTTCCTGGAACAGGAGGGGGGACGAGCGCACTCCATCGTCTTCAACCCACGGGCCGGCGTCATGGAATTCAGCCCCGGCTGCGATCTGGCTAAGTCACAAGCCAGGCTCAAACAGCTGGCCGAAGCGCTCATTGCCTGATGCTGGGCCTGACGGTGAACGACGCGAGCTAGGGGTTGCGGAGTGCGGTTACCGAGTCGCTCACGAAGCGATGGAGCGCATTCAGTTGCTCTGTGATGCGGCCGGCGTCTGCTTCCGACGCGGCCCGCTCGATCTCCCTTCCCAGCGCCTCAATGGGCGGAAATCCGTAGCCGCGTCCGGTGCCTTTCAAATTGTGTCCGAAGCGCCGGATGGGACCGAAATCCCGGGAGGCCAGGCAGGCCCGGACCTCTTCGATCTGTTTCTCTTTGGACGCCAGATACAAGGGAACCAGCGCCTTCACTTGCTCTGAGACCGCAATCGCCGGCGCGGTCTGCGGAATATGCGCTCGGTTGGCGGAGGCAAAGCGCCGGATGGTCTTCAGCAGGGTTGCGCGGTCCATCGGTTTGGCGACATGCGCCACGCATCCGGCATCCATGCTGGCGCCAACGGCCTCTCGCATGGCGTCGGCCGACCAGGCCACGATGGGTGTGGTTAAGCCCTGCGAGTGCAGCTGCCAGGCCCGAATGCGCCTGGTTGCCGCATAGCCGTCCATCACGGGCATGTCCATGTCCATCAGGATCAGATCGAATTGCTCACCCTGCTGGATGGCGTCCAGGGCCTCCTGGCCATTCCGGGCGATGCGAAGCTTCACCGGCTGGTCCCGCAGATAGTGTTCCAGCAACAGCCGGCTGTCTTCGGTGTCCTCCGCCACCAGGATCCTGATCGGCTCACCGGATGGAAGCTGGGCTGGCGCGTGCTCCACGGTTTCCGTATCCGCCGGCGCTGGATCCACCGCTTCCAACGGCAGGCAGAAGTGAAACGTGCTGCCGCCGCCCTCGCGGCTTACGACGCCGATCTCCCCTCCCATCAGGTCCACCAGATCGCGACAGATGGTAAGTCCCAACCCGGCGCCGCGCTGGCCGTTACCCTGATTGGGCAATTGCACGAACTGCGCGAAGATTTTCTCTTGATCCTCCAGCCGAATGCCGGGTCCGGTATCCGAAACCTCGTAGCGCAGTTTATCGCCGGCGCTGACGGCCCGCAGCACCTTCACCTTCACATCCACTCGTCCTTCGGAGGTGAACTTCAAGGCATTGCTCAACAGATTCACCAGCACTTGCCGGATGCGCAAGGGATCTCCCAGCGCCCACGCCGGCGCCGCGGGATCCACTTCCACTCCCAGCGCGATCCCCTTTCGTACGGTATATTCGCGGAAGGTGGCCACTACGTCATCCACTGTCTCGGGGATACGGAAGGGCACTCTTTCCACGCGCAGCGCTCCCGCCTCGATGCGCGATAAATCCAGGAAGTCGTTCATCAGCGCCACCAGGCTGCGGCAATTGCGCTGGAACATACTCACGTATGCACCCTGATCGATGCTCAGCGGAGTTTGCGAAAGCAGGTCCGCCGCGCCCAGAATCGCATTGAGAGGCGTGCGAATATCGTGACTGATCCTGGCCAGGAATTCCGTCCTGGCGCGGTTGGAGGCGAGCGCCGCATCCTTGGCACGGATCAATGCGGCTTCGCCCCTCTGGCCAGCCAGGAGATTGCGCAGGAACACGGAAAAACTGGAGGGGGGATGCTCGGCGGGAGCCGCGCCGGATGGCGGTTGGAACCGGGCGGAGATTTTCGCGTGCCCGTTCATGCGCATCGGCGCGCCATCCAGTCGCACCGTGGCAGTGTTGATGTCGGCCATGCCATCCAGCGCGTTATCGAGCGCCGCCCCTTTTTGGGCCGCCGGCGGGGAGCGCCGCAGGACCTCGGCCACCCGGATCAGCCCCTGGTTCAGCGCTCCGATTTCGTCGCGCCCGTCCAAGTGTTCGGCAGCGGCGCCGCCCGTGGCCAGCCGCGCCACGTTGCGTTGCAGACTGGCGATGCGGCTGCTAATACCTCGCGTGAATAGAAGCGGCAGCGCGAGGCCGCCCAGCAGTCCTAAGAACAGGCCCAGGCCGGTGACTGCGCCCTGCTCGGCGCGCAGCCTGGCTACCTGGTTCTCGAGCAGCTCAGTCTGTTGTGCGTTATCGCGTTCCATGGACTGCAGCCGGCTCTCCATCTGCTGCCGTTCGGTTTCCCCCCGCAGCAGTTCGCCGCGCAGCTGATCGAGCGGGAAGTCGCGCGACCGGAAGCGCGCTATTCCGCCAAACATCCGTTCTTCGCGGGCCTGCTCAATGGCCGCCATGTCGGCCATCCGCCGCTGTTGGACGGCGCTATCGGCGGTGAGATCCAGAAGCTTGTGCCGGCTGGATTCGAGCGTTTGGAGTGCGGAGCGCGCGCGGGCCAAAAAGGGCTCCCGGGCGGTGATGAAATAGGCCGCTGTGTCGGCGCTCATCTCAGCCTCGGCCGCGTGCAGACGCTGGATCTCCTCCCCCGTTTTGAGCGCCAGGCGCACCAGCCCGGTGGCGGTAGCACTGCGCGTTGCAAGTGTATTTGCCAATCCGAACAATAGGACCGTGGCCATCGCCGGGATTGAGATCAGAAGCACAGACTTGGCCGGTAGAGAAAGGTCCGGCCATTTTCCTGGCCAGCCTCGCAGCTTTTCCCCCCACATAACTAACGGTCCAGAACCAGCTGCAACAGGGGGCAAAGCGCGCTCACACGCGCCTTATCGAGCGAAGCGTCGGCGCCCAGATGCGCGGACACCGACAGATAGACATCGGACTGCTCGGCTCCGGAGACCGCCACGATTCGAATCTCGGGAAACAATTGCTTCAGTTCCCGCACCGCCTCGATGCCGTCGCGGCCGGGCATCACCATGTCGAGAATCACCGCATCCACCGCCTGTTGCCGCAACTGCAAGAGGCAATGCGCTATGTCCTCCGATTCGATGACCTCGTATCCGGCGGGTTCTAGGATAGCGCGCGCCAGACCCCGAAAATATTCGTCATCGTCGACTACCAGCACTTTTACGCAAAGAGGCGCGGCGGCTGCGCGACGGTGAATTGGTTTTGCGGAAACCTCATGGGCCATGACTTGGCTCATCGGCAAAGTGGCGAGAATTTTGAGCGACGCCGCTTTTGCTCTTGTTCCTGGGAGCCGCAACCGATAACCCCTCCGTGTGTCTAGACGTTGAACTTAGGAGACAGCTGTGATCCTGGCCGCTGCTCTCGATTCGCTGGCAGCGGTCCAAAACCGCAAAACGCAGGTATTCTACGAAGAAAGCCAATAGCCAACACGCTAAAGGGCGTTTTCCTGCAATACTTTACGGTTTCCCTGAAGCCATAAGCTGATTTTCTTCGAGCTGGATAGCGCCCTCGGGATCACAAGCGACGACTCCGCGAACACTAACCCCCGTTCCGACCTCTGGAGAGGATCGCTTGCGTACTCCGCCGCTGTCTGCGAGTACATAAACCCATGCGGACACCGTGTACTCAGGATCTTGCAAAGTGAGGTGGGAACTAGGGGCCTCTCGGCTAACGATATAGTATCCATCCCCGGTGGCTCTAACCCACCCCGCCACCTCCACCGCTTGACCACAACGGGTGGGAACCTCAGAAATATCCACCCTCGGTGCGGCGAGCATAGCTCGCCTCTCTAGGACCGTAGAGGTACCTACTAATACAATGAAAAACAACCAGGTAAGTAAGAACGGCACTACAGTAATTAGCCGGTGTTTCGTTCGATTATCTTGGCCCTGGACCTCAGGCATTAAGTGTTGTAGCATTGACGCTCCTTTGGTTCGCACCCGCGAATCGCTGATTGTTTGATTGGGAAGCTTTAGCCAAGTGCCGGACTGCCCCACTCTCGTGTTAGCCTGCATGCGAATAGATTCGCCATGAGTTCTGATTTGCGAGCCTCAATTGATTCGGCGTCCCTTACCTCCATTGCGGGAAAACATTATCGCGCCCTCCTCGGGAATCGCTAATCAAATCCGGCACGCGTCGGCGGCGCGACATGAGCTTTGCGAGTATCGCCTGAAGCGCGTCGGTGTCCCCTATAAGCCACTCGGGCGGAATCTGCTTCTGGGCTGCAACGACCACGTCTTCGGGAAAATGCACGACGCGATCAAGCCAGGGTTGAAAGTCCTCCAATCCCTGCACGCACTGATACATCTTGCGTCGGAAGTACAGGCCCTGGAGGGACGAATCTGGAAACCTCCAGTGCGGGCCGTCGAAGACATAGCCGTGATCAATCATTTGTGCCACAAAGCCGGAAGCCGCGCCTGGGTTGTCCCGCGCGGCTGGAGATAATTCACGTAATCGCGCACGAAAGAAAATGCTCTGCCGTGCGTCGGCGTTGCCCGCCCACTTATCGAACGCTAGCACCCCCAGAAACTCGGTTGCGTTAACCACCCTGTCGAGCAGCGCGTCCGGCAGAAAGTCGTAGACCCTGACGTTAGCCGGGTTGCCAGGATAGCGCGACCCGAAGTGCCGGCCAGGTTCCACCGCCTGGCGCCGCGAAGCCAGTTGGATGTAGATCTCAGGAGTGGCTTCCAAAAATTCGGCCGAGACGTTGACAATGGCGGTTGTAGGCGTCGAAATTTGCAAGTGGGTCAGAAATACCGAGGATATCCACTCATTCATCAGAATGCGGCGGTGCTGCGGATTGTTGCGAAATTTGACCACGTAAAATTGGCCGTTGTCGCACTCCAGCAAATGGGCCTGCGCACCTCCACGCATTTTTCGAATCAGGCGCGTGGCATTAGCTTTCATAGAAGTGCTATTGTGCAACGCTGACACGCTTATTCTCGCGGGTTGAGGTGAGTCACATGCCCTAGTTCCAAGTGCTCACGGGCTATCAGCTTGCCCTGTCCCCTTGTACTATTCCCCCTGCCCCCTCCCGTGGCCAATGCGAACTTTCGGCGACATCGAATCCGTCAGAGTATCGCGTACCGCAATCACATTCGGTTCAGCGAAGTGTGTGACTAATCCGCCACGCTCGTGGAGGCCCAATTTCTCGTATGCGCTCCGCACATGGGAGCTTGCGGTGTGGAAGCTGATCTTCAACTGGAGGGCAACTTCTGCCAACTGTAATCCCTTGGCGAGGAGCTTACAGACCTCGGTCTCACGATCCGAAAGCGAATTCTTAGGAAGACTATAGCTGTGCCCGCTGTTCTTTCGGCCTTTTCTAGGGCGCTTTGGGTCCTCGTTTCTGTTCTTGACGGTTGTTGGCTTCAAAGTGGTTCACGGACCCTAGTAGTTTCATATCGGTCAGTAACCAACGTTTATGAGGGAAATTGCAACGGACTGTCGCTTATCCATCGTTAGATGCGAAAGCGTAGATGCAAAACGGGCGAAACTTGTGTTGTTAATTAGAGGTAAGAGAGATACTAGGAGATCAAATTTGCGTTGAAACGTAGCATACAGGATGAATGGCAAGTCCATAAAGCAGGCTAGGGGTGAGATCGGGATTACGCCAGAGTCCGCGCTTGCGAGCACTCTGGTCCCCGATTCTTGCGGTCCCCTAGCCCACTTCGTTCAGGTCGGAAGAAGATCCTGCGGCACTATGCCTTTGGCGGCAAAGTTGGTGAAACGTTGCAATGCACGGTGATGAGCTTCCAAGGCTTGTCGCTTATCCTCTTCCGTTATTGCCCGTCGAAGTTGTTCCCTGGCCGACTGAAGTTCGCCAGCCAGCCGCTGTTCGATCTCCCGTAAGCGAAACCTGTCGAGGTCGCAACGAGGTTCCATGATAACCTTAGAACATCCGAAGATAGGACCCCGGCTACCTTAGTACTGTTTCAATTTAACTACTGCGGACAGTACTAAGAACTGTGTAATTACTTCATTCAGTTAGCTCTATTGTTTGCAATACCCAAACTGCGATTTTCACGAGAAATGCAATAGTGTCTCGAGAAGAAACTTCGCCAGTAAAGGCGTGAAGTGGGCGGTTGCAGCATCACCGAGGTATTGACGGCGTGGGAGACATCCCCTGGGGCACACACTTCTGCCAGACTTTATTGGCGGCCCTGGTGCGTCCCCGATACGCAGCTCCGAGGGTCCCTCGTTTGCTTGCGGTTTAAGGGCGGCGGGATTTGGTGGCAGGGCCTCGGCCGGTTGTTCAGGAGGAGTCTCGGCTTTGCATCTCAACCATTCGGTCGCACCCGTGGTTGGCCTCGTGCCCTTACAAGAGCAAGCGGAAGTTCTCGGCCTTATCCAAAATATCCGGGAGATGCGGCGTGATTCCCCGGCACGCACCTCATCGCCAGACTTGACGAATTCACCGATTTCGCGCACGCTTTTTCGGAGGCCTCATGGGCCATGATTAGGCTCATCGGCAAAGCGGGGAGAATTTTGAGCGCGCCGCTTGTGCTCTTGTTCCTGGGCGCCGCAACCGATAAGCCCCCCGTGTGTCTAGATGTTGAACTTAGGAGACAGCCGTGATCCTGGCCACAGTATCGTCGGATCGCAATTTCCATAAAGACGTGCGGGCGTCTCTGGACGGTCATCTTCGATTTGACGCCACCTGGGATCTGAACTATGAGGACGGCAGCCGGCTCAGGGGTCTCAGCCCCGAGAATCAGTGCATCCTGATTGTGGACTTCGCCGATCTGGCGCTGGCCATGCCGGTGGCTCGCGTGGTGGACGGCCGTCCCCAGATAGCGGTCATCGCGGTGAAAGGCGGAGGCAGCCGGGAGGATCTGCTGCAGTTGATGCAAGCCGGAGTGCGCGAAGCGCTTCCCAGCTTCACCGAGCGCGAGATCCGGCAAGCCGCCACGCGCGCCGCTTCCACCCTGGCCACGGCCGGAGCCACCCTGGCCGAATTGTACGCCTTCATGCCCGCCAAACCAGGCTGCGGGGGAACCACGCTGGCTACTTACTCCACCGCCATGGCGGCGCAACTGAGCGCCGAGCCTACCTTATTACTCGATTTCGATATCCGCCTCGGCGTCACATCTTTCCTGCTAAAGGCCGAGGGCGCTCACACCATTGTCGATGCGCTGTTGCAGTCCGATCGGCTGGACGTGGATCTCTGGTCCAGTCTGGTGTCTCAGATCAAGAACCTGCATCTGCTGGGTTCCGGTCCCATGGATTTCGGGCGGAATGTCCCCAATGAACGCTTTATGGAGCTGCTGGACTTCGCCGTGCGCCGCTATTCGCTGGTAGCGGTGGACCTGCCGGGCACCATGGAGGATCAGGAATGCGAGACGCTGCGGCGCGCCAAGCGCATCTATCTGGTATGCACGCCCGATATCGGCGCACTGCACGTGGCGCGCCGCAAAGCCAGCTGGCTGCGGGACCTTCGGCTGGCCGACAAAGTATCGGTGGTGCTCAACTGCGTGGACCGCAGAAATACGCTCTCGGTGGATGACATCCAGCACATTATTCAGCTGCCGGTTCGCCACCTGCTGCCGGCTCGCGCCGGCGAGATCTCACGCGCGGTTCAGAAGGGAGCGGTCCTCAATACTTCCTCCGCACTCGGCAAACAAGTGGCTCGCATTGCGGCCGAGATGGCGACCGGACGGCCGCCCACCAGGAAACCTAGCGCGGTGCGCCGCTTCGTCGAGTATTTCTCCGTCAGTGCGGCGCGTGACGCGCAGGGTTGAACTGGAGAGTTAAATCTATGACGAACCAAACCATCCTCAGCCTGTTGAATTACTTGTCCAATGAAGCCAGGAATTCCCTGCAAGCCAATTTCGTACTCATGGCGCTCGGGCCTGCGGTGTCTCCAGATCCGGCCTGGCTGACCTGCCTGGAGGACGGGAAACGCAGCGCGGACCGGCTGCTGCGCTCGATCGACGACATACGGGAGTTGCTGTCCACCGAAACCCCCACTGTCGAGCCGGCGGAGGAGTTCGATGTTACATTGTGCCTGGGCGAAACCATTGCAGCGCTCAACCTGGCGTCGGGGGACCGTGCCAGCCGCCTGATCCTGCAATCGGCAGGGCCCGTGAGTGGACGGCAGCACCGGCGCGCCGTGGAGCAAGTCCTGATGCGCGTTCTGGACGCGGTCTCCAAGCTCGGCCGCAAGGGGGAAGTGCTGGTCTATACGATGCGGGCTAGCGAAGGCGACGGCGTCCAGGTCCAGATCATCCCGGCCAACTCAAACATCGCCTTGCGCGTCGCCGACTGGCTCAACAGCGACGCGGACCACGTAGACCTTCAGGATGCCCAGGAGGTGCGCTACGGCGTCGCCACAATGTTGGCCGGGAAGCGCATTCGTGCGCTGGGAGGCAGCGCCGAGTTCGTTAGCGACCCGCGTGCTTCCATGGCGCTGGTGCTTTCGTTTCCCTGGCAAGCCGGCACCGACCGAGGCTGCCCGCTGGAGCCCTTCCCCGATGAGACCGGCCTCAGCGTTCTGGTGGCCGAAGACTCCGATGAGAGTTTTGTGCTGACCAGAATTCTTTTGAAGAAGGAGTTGGTCTGGCGTGCGCGGGATGGCGTGGAAGCGCTCGATATGATGAAGGCCCAGCGCTTCGATGTCGTCCTGATGGACGTTCACATGCCGGGGCTGGACGGCTACAAGGCCATCCACGCGATGCGCGATTGGGAGACCGAAACCGGTAACGCGAGGACCCCCATTGTGGTTCTATCCTCCGACGATCTGAATACGCAAATGCGCACCGCCGCCCAAGCCGGGTGCTCCGGCTTCCTACGCAAGCCGCTGGACCATGGTGATTTGCTGGACCTGTTGGATCGGCTCAAGAGGATTCGAACGGTTTCCGCGTGACAGGGTCACTCGCGCAGCGCGAAGGTGAACAACGCCGTCCCCGCCGACACCGCGATGTATTGTCTTCCGTTCACCGCATAACTCATGGGCCCGCTGTTAATCTGGCCGCCCAGCGAAGCCTTCCACAGCAGCTTGCCGGTGCGGTCGTCTAATGCGTAGAAGTAGCCCTCGCGTCCGCCGCTGAACAAAAGATCGCTCTCGGTGGTGAGCACTCCAGCCCAAGTGATGTCGTTCATCTTGAACTCCCACTTGCGTTCGCCGGTCTTGGGATCGAACGCGCGCACAGCCCCGTAGCCTTCCTCTTCCAACTTGGAATTGGTCTGCAAATTGACCGCGCCCATGGGAGTGTTTCCGGTGGCCTTGGGACGGCCGCCCTCCACCGCGATGGTTCCCGAATTCTCCCACAGCGGAATGTAGAACCAACCCGTTCGCGCGCTGTAGGAAGGCGGGTACCAGTTGGTGCCGCCCAGAACCGTGGGCATGATGGTGCTGCCGGCGGGCGTAGGCACTTTGCCGGGCACGCGCATCGGCCGGCCCTTCTCGTCGAACCCGCTCATCCAATTCACCTGAGTGAACGGCTTGCCCATCAGGAACTGGCCGGTGTTGCGATCCAGCACGTACATCAGGCCATTGCGATTGGCCCACAACATTACTTTGCGCGGCGCGCCTTTCCAATCCAGGTCGGCCAGCACCGGCACCTGCGTGGAATCGTAATCCACCTCGTCGTGCGGTGTGAATTGATAAAACCATTTCAGCTTGCCTGTGTCGGCATCCAGCGCGAGCACGCAATCACTGTAGAGGTTGTCGCCGGCGCGTTCGCGGCCATCCCAGTCCGGCGCCGGGTTTCCGGTGCCCCAGAAAGTGAGATTGGTTTCCGGATCATAGGAACCCGTATTCCAGATCGCCGCTCCGCCATGCTTCCAGGAATCGCCTGCCCAGGTTTCGTGACCTGGTTCGCCAGGCTGCGGGATGGTGTGGAAGCGCCATACCTCCTTGCCGGTGCGAACATCATATGCGGCCAGGATGCCGCCAATTCCGATGTCGCCGCCCGCGGTGCCGACGATGACCTTGTCTTTCACGATCAGCGGCGCGTGGGTGATGGAATAGAATTCACCCGCATCGGCTACGGTGGTGTTCCAGATTACTTGCCCGGTTTTGGCATCCAGCGCGATCAGATGAGCGTCGATGGTTCCCATGAACAGCGTGTCGCCGAGAATCGCAAGGCCGCGATTGACGCGTCCGCAACAGGTGCGCGCCTTGGGAGACGGATTGTAGGCGTAGGTCCAGAAAATGCGCCCGGTAGCGGCGTCCAGCGCGAATACATCGTCGGGAGGCTGCACGGTGTATAAAACACCATTCACCACCAGAGGCGTAGCCTCGAATTTCTCGAGCGATCGGGCTTGAAACACCCATTGCAGTTGGAGCTTGTTTACATTCTCCGGCGTGATCTGGGTGAGCAGGCTATGCCGCTGGCTGAAGGTGGTCCCCGAGTAGGTCAGCCAGTTTTGCGGCTCCTCGCGCGCGCGCAGAATCCGGTCGAAGGAAACAGAGCTGGAACTTTGTTGCGCCGCGAGAGTGCCCGCGGCGACGAACATCAAAAGTGCGTATTTCTTCATTGGTCTCACGCTTAGCGTTTATCAGGCAGCGCGAAAACATACAGCGCATTGCCATTCGACGGATGATGAATATCGGGCGCGATCAGCCCCGGCACTTGCCGCGGACTGCCGCCGCCCAGGCCCGTCGGCACGGCGATGTACTGCTTGCCATCCACGCTGAACGAGATGGGGAAACCCTGCACCGACGTTCCCAGCCGCGTTTGCCACAGCACCTTGCCGGTGTTCACATCCACCGCTTTGAGTTGACGATTCAGATCGCCCGCAAACACCACTCCGCCAGCGGTCGAAAGCGCCGCAGTGAGGAACGGCGCGCGCTGTTCAATGGACCACAGCTGCTTCATGGTATTTACGTCGAACGCCGCCAGCTTGCCGATATTGCCGTTGGTCCCGGGCATTTCGTAGAAGCGCCGCCCGGCGCCGCCTCCGCTTCCGCCGCCCTCCTTCAAATCGATCTTCTGCCCGTTCATCGACAGGCAGCTCTGGCTGAGCGGAATGATCAGACGATTGGTCCCGGGGTTGTAGCTCATGGCGGGCCAATTGTGGCCGCCTTCGGTGCTGGGGCACGCGTCGATCCATTCACCGAGCTGCTGCTCGACGATATCGTTGCGGTAGTGCGGCTCGCCGGTCTTGGGATCGAACGAATCGAATACGTTTTGAAACACCGTCTCCTTGTGCGCAATATACTTGCCGGTTTTGCGATCCAGTTTCCAGAGAATCCCCGGTTTTCCCGCGGAGAAGACGAATTTCTGGCCGCCCGAATCCACCAGCACGCGCTCGAATACTTCGTCCAGATCGAGCGACTCCCCGGGTGCGTGCTGGTAATACCAGGCGAGCTTGCCCGTGTCGACGTCGAGTGCCAGAGTGGAGCTGCTGTAAAGCGCGGCGCCTCCGCCCGACTGCCGGCTGGCGCGCATCCACGGCTTGGCCTGCGCCACGCCCCAATACGTCAGATTGAGATCGGGATCGTAGCTGCCCGTGATCCAGGTTTCGCCGCCCGCGCGAAACAGATTCGGAAGCTTGCCCCAGGAGTCGCCCCCCGGCTCGCCTTCCTGCGCGATGGTGTTGAATCTCCAAAGCTGCTTGCCGGTGGCCGCGTCATAGGCGCTGATGAAGCATTTCTCGTCGCGATAGCGCTCGCACCCTCCTAGGCCCTGCAGCACCTTGCCCTTAATCACGATGGGTCCGCTGCTGGTGGCGTAATTGCCCTTGGACCGATCGCCGATCACGGTCTCCCACACCTTCTTGCCGTTGCGCGCGTCGAAGGCGACTAAGCGCGCGTCGCTGGTGGCAACGATGATCTTGTCCTGATAAATCGCCATGCCGCGCATGGAGCTGGCGTTGGCCGGTCCGCCGTAATGGTTCTCCCAGATCAGTTCGCCGGTGCGCCCATCCAGCGCCTGCAAGGTGGTGTTCGGATTGTTGAGATAAATGACGCCATTGTGAGCGATGGGCGCGGTCTGATTGTTGCCGCCCTCGTTCATCGACCACACCCACTGGAGCTGAAGTTCGTGCACGTTATCGCGCGTGATCTGATTCAGCGCGCTGTAATCCCAGGCCTGATAATTGCCGCGGATCATGAGCCAATCGGCCGGATCGGGATGGCGCAGCATGGCATCGGTGACGGGCTGATAATTCTTCACTTGGCCTTCGACAGTGACGCCGGTTGCGGTACTCGGCGCCGGCCTGTTGGTTGCCGGCGGAGGCGCCTCGGCCGGAGGGTGCCGGACCGCGTCGGGAACTTGCCCGGTGGCAACTGAACGAATCTGCACTTTCGCGTCGGGCGTCAGCGGCTGGTTCCCCGCCCGTGCTCCGTTGGCTTGGAGAATGAATGCCGCCAGATTGATGTAGGCTTCGTCGCCGAGTCCGCGCGGATTGTTGGGCGGCATAGTGGCCTGCATGAACGAGACCAGCTCGCTCGGGGTTCGATCGCCCCACTGGCCGATGAAATTGGTACCGGCGAGTTGCGGCGCTTCATTGCGCCCGCCCAGATCGGCCACATGGCAGATGGCGCAGTTGGATTGATAAATGGTGCGTCCCGACGCGGCCTGCTGCGCGGTGTACGGCCCCGGCTGCTGAGCGAGCGCGCTCGCAACATAAACCATGCCGATCGGAAGAACTAGTCTCATCGCAGCAGCCACCCCCACAAGTTGCCATCCGGCGCTTTCTCGCTATCAATTTGAATATAGAGCTTGCCCTTTTTCAGGCTCTCGATCTGTTGCGGCGTCAGGTCGATTGAGGCGCTGACCGTGCCGCTGGCTGCATGCGCGACCGTCAGGTCGAGAATGGCGGGGCCGCGCACTCCGGTGACCGGTCCTTGATGAACCTTGGCATCCAAAGCGGGCGATCGCAGTCCTTCAAACGATCCCGTAATCGAAAGCTTCGCGCCCTGTAGCGTTGCAGTCGCCGAGCCGATACCCGCAATGTCCGCTCGGGTTTTCGCTTCCACCGGCACCGCGGACAATCGCACCTTATATGTTTCCGGCGCCTGCGCCGGGAGCGACAGGGCGCACGCGAAGCTCAGCGCGAGCAATGCTCTCATGATCGGCCAGTATACTACCGTGGCTGCTCTAATTGTTCTGCGATATTCTAATGTTGGGACAGGAGGCAAGTATGGAAATCGATCGGCGGGCGTTTTTCGCGGGGCTGGGCGGCGTGGCGGCTGTGGCTGCGATGGCGGACGAGGCCAAAGCCGAGGCGCTCGAACATCACATGATGCTGCAGCTCAACGTTGCAAATCAGGCGGCGAATCAGGCGGCAACGGACAAGAAGTTTCCCACCGCGGCCGAAGTTGAGGCCCAGATCGAAACCCGCCCGTCGCGGCGCGGGACCGGCAATTTGTTCGTCTCGCACACCGGTAATGTGAAAAAGCTTGCGCCGCTGCCGGAACGGCCGACGCTGGTGGATTTCTACAAGCTGCGGTTCATGGCCACCTCCAACCATTGCCTGCAAAGCGCCAATCGGGCCATCCAAAATGGCATGACCGAGGAAATCGTGCTGGCCTGCCTGCTCCACGACACCGTGCAGGATCTCATCAAAGTGGATCACGGATGGTGGGGTGCGCAGATGTACGAGCCGTATGTTTCCGAAAAGGTTTCCTTCGCCATCCGCTATCACCAGGCGCTGCGCTTCTACGAAGATAAGGAGCACGGCTACGAGTATCCCGATCTTTACCGGCGCATGTTCGGTTCCGATTACAAGCCCGAGCCGTATATCGAGGCCACCTATAAGATGGTCCGCAACCACAAGTGGTACCTGGAGCCGCGCATGGTGACGGTGAACGATCTGTACGCCTTCGATCCGAACGTCAACCCGAAGCTCGATCAGTTCCTGGACATCATCGGGCGAAATTTCAAGCAGCCGAAAGAGGGCTTGGGTTTCGACAACAGCCCGGTGGCGCATATGTGGCGCTCCATCGCGCGCCCGGATTCGCCGCTATAACGGCCACGCGACCGTGGCGCACGCACTCCTGCGTGCCGCGTTCGCACTCGTGTGAACGCTAGGTGGCTAGCCCGCCAAACGTGTGGCCGCCGCCGCATTACTGCAGCCGCGCGATCGCTCCGATTACTTCCGCCGGCTTCTCGAACGGGGCCACGTGCCCGGCCTCCCGAATCACCACCACTTCCGACCCCGCGATGCCGCGCTGGAAGGCCTGCGCATAAACCGGCGGGATCAGCTTGTCGCCCTCGCCCCAGATGAGCATGGTCTTGGCCTTGATGCGATAGAGCCGGGACGCCAGGCCGCGCTCGGGAATGGGAAACAGAATCTTGCCCGCCGCGCCGAGCTGGCGCGCGTTCTGCACCAGGAACGCCTGCAGGAATTTCGGATCGCTCATGTTCGTGCCCGCGCTCATGATCTTCGCCCCGGCCTCGGCGTCGTAGAACAAATAGGCGGGCAGCTGGTAGGGCAGCATCGAGAAAATATCGGGAATGGGATGCTCATCCATCCACAGACCCGCCGGTGCAATCAGCGCCAGGCGCGACACGTCGTGGGGCGCCACAGCCGCCATTTCGCTTGCGATCATGCCGCCCATCGAGTGGCCTGCCAGAATCGGATCTTTCAAGCCCAGCCGATCCACCACGTCCCAGGTGTGCAAGGTGAAATCCAGCATGTCGCGCAGCTCGGCGCACTCTTCGCTATCGCCATAGCCCGGCACCAGCGGCGCGTACACGTGAAACTTCTGCGCCAGGCTTCCGAGAAAACCCAGATCCATGTCCAGTCCGCCGGCGCCATGCAGAAACACCAGAGGCCGGCCGCCGCCGCCTTCGTAATAACGCACCGGAACACGCTCGGTTTGAATTGTTTTGAGTTCCATTTTCAGCGCTCCGCGCCCACGGGCGATCCCAACTGAGATTCCACCGGCAGTGCGCCGGGTTTGGCGCGCTTGGGGAGCGGCTTGCACCAGAACCGGCCATCGCCCGCGTATTCCGGAAACAGGTTGCGCAGCTTCGGCATCACCTTCTCGGCGAACAATCTGGTCGAGTGCATGCACTTGTCCGCTGGCATGTCGCCGATTTGAAACAGGCAAAAGACATTGCCGACGTGCAGTTTCTTGATCAGGTCTTCCATGCGATGCGTCACCGTCTCCGGGCTGCCCGCGATTACGCTCCCGTTCTCCACCAGTTCCTTCCACGGCAGCTCCTGGAACATGGTCAGAGGAGCGTACTGCGAAAGAATGCCTTTCTGGATGGTTTTGATGGTGCGATAGCCGGGCGCATCGGCGAAGCCTGGATATACGTGCAGGCATCGGTTGTAAAAATAGCTGACGTGTTTGGCGTAGAGGCGCTCGGCCTCCGCGTCGGTGTCCGCGACGCAAATGGTTTGAGCGAAGCCCGCGCGGTACGGCGAATTATCCGGGGCCTTGCGCTCCGCCACCCGGTCCCAATAGCCTTGCATCAGCGCCTGCCCTCGAATGTAGCCGCCGAAACTCAAATAAGAATACGAATAGGTATTGTCGATGCAGAAATCGAAGGTCTCGATGGACCCGCCGCCTGGAATGTGAATGGGAGGGTGCGGCTGTTGGATGGGCCGCGGCCACGGGTTCACGTAGCGCAGCTTGGTGTAGCGGCCATTGAAGGCGAAAGGCTCGCGCTCGGCCCACGCGCGCTTGATCAGCTCATGCGCCTCCCGGTATTTTTCGCGCGTCAATCCTGGAATGGTGCCGTAGCAGTAATTGGTGTCCATCGACGTGCCGACCGGAAATCCCGCCACTAAGCGGCCGCCCGAGATACAGTCCAGCATCGCGAACTCTTCGGCCACGCGGATCGGCGGATTATAAAGCGCGATGGACGCGCCCAACACCACCAGCGCCACATCGTCGGTACGGCGCGCCAGGCTAGCGGCGATCAGGTTGGGGGAAGGCATCAGGCCATAGGCGTTCTGGTGGTGCTCATTCACGCCGATGCCGTCAAAACCCAGCGTCCCAGCGTATTCGAGCATGTCCAGATAGCCGTTGTACACCTGGTGGCTCTTCACCGGATCGAACAAATTGGAATCAATGTCCACCCACACCGAGCGATTTTTCTCCCGAAAATCGTCCGGCAAATAAGGCCACGGCATCAGGTTGAACCAGGTGAATCGCATCGAAGCTCCTTATGTGGCGCACGCACTCGTGCGTGCTGCGTTCACACTCGTGTGAACGATTCCGGTATTTCGCAAGTGTCGGCGACGGCGCTATTTTTCCGACTTGCTGTCCGGCGAGCCCTGCTGACCGGCGGATCCCACGAACAGCTTGCGCCCATCCGGAAAAGTGATGTCGCGGCCGTTCATTTTGTTGCTCTCGTCCTTGGATTGATAGCCGTCCACCACGATCTCGGTGCCCGGCGGCAGCGACGCTTTCGTAAAACCATTCCGCAGCAAAGTGTTCGGGCTTCCGCCTTCCACCATCCAACTGGTCACTGTGCCGTCTGGATTCTTTACGTCAATGTGGATCCAGGCGTGCGGATTAATCCATTCCATCTTGGTGACGGTTCCGTGCAGCTTCAAGGGTTTGCTGGAATCAAACTCCGCCGCAAACGCGTGATGCGCCCACACCGGCGCCGCGCTCACAAGCATCCCCATACTGGCAACCGCGATCGCTAGCTTCGTTCGCATGGCATTTCTCCTTGTTGTTTTACTCTACTTCGGATTTTTCCTGTCCGTGGCCCGCGCTCCGGCCAGAATATCCATCATCGCGTAGTTTCCTTCGTGACAAGCGTACTCGAAAATCGGCCCCTTCGTTCTGGTCACTGGAATCTGCACGGTCCACGGCTTGGTAAAGGCCGTCGGATCATCCACTGTGAATTCGTAGATTAACGTGTCCGGCGAAACGCGTGTGAAGCGCTCCGTCAAATGCAAATTCCGGTCCGAGCCCCGAAACGAATATTTATCCGAGAAATTGGTCGTATCCACCACCAGGGTTTTGCCGTCCCAATGCCCGCGCGAATCGCCCCTCCACCCACGGATGGCACCCGGCAGGTGCGGACTTCCGTCCAGTGGAATCACCCGCGTGTCGTGGATCATCTCGTTCAAAATCACGACATTCTCGCGCGTCTGCACGATCTGAAAATTATTGTTGTAAGGACCGGGCAGCATGGGCGGACCTGCCGTGGCCCAAAGAATACAACGCTCACCGAGCGAACGGCCCTCGGGACCATCGGTAGCGTGCTCTTCCATCCACGCCCGCTTCTCGCTCACGCGTTTTTCCGCTTCCGGCGTCAGAGCGGGTATGAGCCCGTCGGCCGGATCCACGATCAACGACGTCCGCCGCGTGCCGATAGCCTTGGTGCCGCGATCGTACCAAAACTGGTTATAGGCCGTCGCCACATCCGCGTCGTGGTTCGCTCCACGGTGATCTGCGTTGGTGCGGTCCACCACTTTTTTTTCATAAGCCGCCGCTTCTTCGGCTGTCAAAGTCTGCTTGCCGGCCAGATCGGCTGGACGTTCCAGAGGCGTGATGGTGGCGTTGCTCCAGATTCCTTCCAGATCCGCTTGCCCGAAAAGAAGCGGCGCCGCGAATAAAATTAACGGGAGCCCGCCCGCCAGAATATACCTCATCGCGTAATTCCCTTCATGTCAAGGGTACTCGAAAATCGATCCTTTTGTCCTCGCGCGGACCTTCCAGCTACTTCTTCTTTTCCGCCGCGCGAGCCCCGGCCAGAATGTCGGTCATCGCGTAATTTCCTTCGTGGCAGGCATATTCATACACCCTCTCGGCGGATTTGTTCAACGGGATGCGCGCGGTCCACGGCTTGGTGAAGGCCGTCGGATCGTCGACCGTGAATTCGTACTGAATCACGTCCGGCGATACGCGAGTGAAACGCTCGGTCAGGTGCACATTCGCGTCCGATCCGCGAAAGCTGTACTCGCTGATGAAATTGGTGGTGTCCACCACCAGCGTGTTGCCGTCCCAATGGCCGCGCGAATCGCCCAGCCATCCGCGAACTGCCGGGCTTACGTGCGGCCGCCCATCCAGTGGAATCACACGCGCATCATGGATCATTTCATTCAAAATGACCACATAGCCCGGCGCTTGCACAATCTGCAGATCGTTATTGTATGGTCCGGGCAGCATAGGCGGACCCGCCGTCGCCCAAGAGATGCAGCGTTCGGCCAGCGACCGGCCCTCCGGACCATCGGTCGAGTGCTCCTCGATCCAGGCTCGCTTTTCTTCAACGCGCTTCTGCGCCGCCGGTGTTAGCGGCGGTATTCTTCCGTCCGGAGGATCCACGATCAGCGAACTTCGCCGATCCGCAACCAGGCCGTTTCCGCGATCGCGCCAGAATTCGTTGTAAGAGCGGTTCACGTCGGTCTGCGCGCCACCGTCGCGCCGATCGCTATTCACCCGCTGCAGCGTCCGCTTCACGTAATCGGCAGCTTCCTGCTCTTTGAGAAACTCCTTGCCCGCCAGTTCGGCCGGACGTTCCAGGGGCGTCAACGTGGTGTTGGTCCACACGCCCTCTAAATCGGGCTGGCCGTCGGCAGTCTTAGGCGGCGTCCAACTCTTGGATGCCGTGGTCGCCGGCTTCGCGGCAATCGGCAGGCCTTGACCCACGGCTTGACCCAGGAGCCAAACCGGGGCCAGTAACACGAAACACACCCGAACGCGCATGGGTAACCTCCGCGCAACTACTTAGTGGGCTTCTTGCGGAGATGTCCGTACAGCAACTCCTCCACAAATTCCACACACTTGAATTCTAGCAGTTGGGCATTCTTTTCCACGTGCTTGTACAACGGCATGCTGATCTTCCAGGGCCGCGAAAACACTTGCGGATCTTCGATCGTGGCTTCGTAGTTCATCACGGTCGGCGACACCGGCGTGTAGCGCTCCACCACGTGCAGCATGTCGCTATGAAAATCGCCCGCGCGATCGAACCAGGTCATATCGTTCAGACCCGTTACGTCCACCACCAGCGTCTCGCCTTCCCAATGCCCGGCCGACCAGCCCATCCAACTGTCCACAGGCGCCGGTCCCGGATTGTCCATGTAGATGGTTCGCACCGCGCCGTCGTATTCATAAGAGATCAGAATCACCTTGGCGGTCTGCACAATCTGAAACGGAAACGGCATGTATGTCGCGCGCGGAACGCCCGGCAGGTAGCATTTCACTTCCGGGTCCAGCTTCAGCCGGTTCGCATAATTTTCTTTTTTCTTCTGCGCCGCTGCCGGAAGATAAGGAATCTCGCCGCCTTCCACTACGCCGATACCCGGAGGCTCCGCGCCCGTGGCGCCCAGCGCTACTATTTGGCCGGCCTGCGCCGAGTGGCCTTGCAAATCCCAGTTGGCGGTGTTCACCGCCTGCCAGATGCCGTTCAGGTTCGGTTTGCCGTCGGCGGTTCGGGGCGCTTTATAGGTTTGATTTTGCGCGTTCGCAGGCGAGAGCATGGCCGCCGCCGCCACTGCGCCGAGCATGGATATTTGAAGTTGATTTCGCCAGGACATGTTTAGTGACTTAGATCCTACATTCGCCGGCTGCGTGTGTCAAATGTAGCGCTCGCTTCACGCATTCTTAGTCCTGCCTGGAACCTTCGCTACAATGATAACTTCGAACGCTCACTAGGTCTCTCACACTCATGAAATTTGGCGGTTTTTACGAACATCAGCTTCCCCGGCCCTGGGCCTCCGATTCCGAACACACGCTGCTCAAGAATGCGCTCGAGCAAGCTGTCCTGTCCGATCAATACGGATACGACTATGTCTGGGCCACCGAGCATCACTTCCTGGAAGAGTACGCGCACTCCTCGGCGCCGGAAGTATTTCTCGCCGCGGTCAGCCAGCGCACCAAGAACATTCGGATAGGCCACGGCATCGTGCAAACGCCGCCGCACATCAATCACCCCGCGCGCATCGCCGAGCGCATCGCTACGCTCGATCTGCTGAGCGATGGCAGAGTCGAGTTTGGCACCGGAGCAGGCGCAACCGAAACCGAGCTGGGCGGATTCGGCGTCCCGCAAGCTGAAAAAAAGAACATGCAGCTGGAAGGCATGCGCGTAGCCGTCCGGATGTTGGTTGAAACCCCTTTCACCGGTTACCAGGGTCAATTCGTGACAGTGCCGCCGCGCAACGTGGTGCCAAAGCCCTTGCAGAAGCCGCATCCACCGCTGTGGATGGCCTGTTCCCGCCGCGAGTCGATCATTCAAGCGGCGAAACTTGGCATGGGCGCGCTGACGTTTTCGTTTGTGTCGCCCGAAGAAGCGCACCAGTGGGTGAAGGACTACTATCAGGTGATCGAAAACGAATGCGAGCCTCTCGGATATGCCGTCAATCCGAACTTCGCGGTAGCCGCGCCGTTTCTCTGCGATCGGGATCAAAAGCGCGTGGAGCAGATCGGCGCCGAAAGCTACGGGTTTTTTATCTATGGGCTCGGCCACTACAGCTTTTTCGGCCAGCACCGTCCGGCCCTGACCGACATTTGGGATGAGTACAAGAACCATCCCCAGGAGTTCGCGCCTCCCGAGGGCCGGATACAGGACTGCGTGGGCACGCCCGCCATGCTGCGCCAGCGCCTGCGCGATTTCGAACAGGCCGGTATCGATCAGGTGCTCTGCATCTCGCAAGCCGGAAAGATCCCGCACGATCTGCTGTGTTCTTCCATCCAGCTGTTTTCCAAAGAGGTGCTCCCGGAGTTTAAGGAGCGCGATCTGGCGAACGCCAACCAACAGGCCGAACGCCGCGCGCGCATTAACGAGAAGGCGATGGCGCGCAAGCCCAGGGTGGAGGCCCACCAGCCGGGGATCGTTATCCGCGCGGCCGGTCACCACTAAGTGGCAGTATAAGAGCATCCCAAAATCTGGATACAAATCGGTCTGGTGGACTGCGTTCCTCATGGTCGGCGCCTTCTACTTTTGGATCATCGGCATCGGCGCTGAACCCACGCGCTTTGCCTGGAACAGCGGACTGGAGAAATACTATGGACTGCCGGGCCCCACCGTGATCCAGGGCACCTACGCTGTCCGAGGATATTACGATCTGCTGGCCCGCGCGTTCGCCCACGGGAAGTTGTATTTGCCGGTGGTCCCGCAGCCCGAACTACTGGCTCTGCCCAATCCGTGGGAGGACCCCGCCAATGCACGGTACAGGATGCTGGACACCGTGCTCTACCACGGGCACTACTATCTTTATCACGGCGCTGGGCCTGTACTCCTGATGTTCGCGCCCTGGTATCTGCTCACCGGCCACGATCTCCCGGAGAATTTCGCCGCATTTCTAGTTGCGCTCGGTGGCTACTTTTTCTTGTCGATCTTGTTCCTGCGGCTACTCTCGTTTGTTTCTCGCCCCATCTCGGGAACTCTCGCGATGCTCTGCCTGCTCGCCCTCGGCATTGGCCAATCGATACCGTTTCTATTGCATCGGGCTTTGCTTTACGAAGTTGCCATTGCGTGCGGATTTTGCTGCGTAAGCGCGGGCTTCTATTTTCTTTTCCGCTGGCTGACAGCCGTCCGGACGCCGGCATTGTGGGCCGCGCTCGCCGGCCTCTCTTTCGGATTGGCGATCGGCTGCCGCCCGCATTTGGGTCTCGCAGCCGCATGTGCATTGGTATTTCTGCTGCTTTTGTCGGATTCCGGCGCACGGTTCCTGCAGCGCTTCACGCGCAAAGATGTGCTGGCCTTCGGCCTCCCGGTAATCGCCTGCGGCCTGGCAATCCTCGCTTATAACTACGCCAGGTTCGGCGATCCTCTGGAGTTCGGCCTCCGCTACCAACTCGGAGAAGCTTCTTATCAGAACGTCCGCCTGTCGGTGCCGAACATCGTCCCCGGTCTTTATTACATGCTGCTGTGTCCACCCGATCTGGTCCCGGTCTTCCCCTTTTTCCGGCTCGCGTTTCGCGCGCCCTTCGATGGGTTGACTCACGATGGATTGGTTCACCTGCCGGCACGCTACTTCCTGGAACCTACCGGAGGGGTTTTGGGCCTCTGCCCGGTGGCATTCCTTGCGATCCTCACGCCGCTCTGCCGCAAGGGGTTCGGCGGACGCCGCGGCATCTTTGCATTCGTTTCGACCATGCTGATCTTTACAGTCGGCTGCATTTTGTTTGTGGCCGCAACCGGACTGACGTCCCAACGATACGAAGTCGATTTCCAGCCGTTTCTGCTACTCGTGGCGTGCATAGTGGCCTGTGAACTCCGCGGAAATTTGCCGAAATTGGCCCGCATGTTTTCCACCACGGCGCTGGTTTTTCTCCTCCTTTACGCCATCGGCGCGAATGCGGCACTGGCAGTGCAGGGGCCGTACGATCAGTTCGTTCAAGCCAGCCCGCACGCTTATGTCCAGCTTGCAAAATGGTTCAGCCCGCTCCAAGCCTACCGGCCGGTAGAGAACCCGCCGTTGCAGGCTCAGGCCGAGTTCGATTTGCCGTGGCCGTGCACCATGGGACGGGAGCCGCTGATATCGGCGGGCGAATTCGGCACTCGCTATCTCCTATCGATGCAGTGCGTCACTGTGGGACGAATCCGCCTGTTTTCAGAGACTTCCTATCGATCGCCCGACTGGCGCAGCGTGGACGTGGATTACATTCCGGGATTGAATCGAGCGGGACTTGAATTCACGCCCCAGGACCGCAGCATGAGCGTGAGTTGGAACGGTCATGTGGTGCTCCAGCATCGTCTGCGCTTTTTGATTACCGCGCCCTCCCAGATCCATTTCGGTTGGGACCCTACGCTCGGAAACCAGCTTGCGTTTCCCCGCAGGATTGTCGTGCGCCGCCAGGAACTATCGCTGCCATAGCAGTGTAGTAACTTAAGGATTGGGGCAAATGTGGCGCGCGCACTCGTGCGTGCCGTGTTGGCACTCGTGCCAACACCTCAGCGGGAGTCACTGAAACGTTCACATAAGTGTCGGCCAGGGGCATGCAATAGACCAATACTTGTCAGCGGACAAGCAGAGGCATGGAGAAAGCCTGTAGCCGGCGGCACGCAGGAGTGCGTGCGCCACGGCGGACGGATTACACCAATCAAGCGCCACGTTGCGTCGTATCAAACTATGTGATATGTTTTCGTTCCAAAGGGGAACCAGGAGGTTCTATGAGGATTCTCGCGACTCTGTTGTTGTGCGCCATGAGTGTTGAGCTGACGTGGGCGCAATCGCAAGCTTTTTCCCAGATTCAGGGAACCGTTCAGGACGCTTCGGGCGCTCCAGTCCCGGGAGCCCAGGTAAAAGCCACTCAATCCGACACCGGCGTGAGCCGCGCGGTCACCACCGGAAACGACGGCGCCTACGTGCTGCCCAATCTGCCGATCGGGCCGTATCGTATGGAAGTCTCCAAGGCAGGTTTCAGCACCTACGTGCAGACCGGCATCGTCTTGCAGGTTGCCACCAGCCCTACCGTCGATATTTCGCTGAAGATCGGCGCTGTAAATGAGCAGGTGCAGGTGCAAGCCAATGCCGCTCTGGTTGAAACGGAAGCCACCGGAGTTGGAAACGTGATGGAGACCCAACGCATTTTGGAGTTGCCGCTCAACGGCCGTCAGGCTACCGATTTAATCCAATCCACCGGCGCGGCACTGGTCTTGGGCACCGCGGGCAACGGCGGTTACCCTGGCACCGTACAGTTCTCAATCGCCGGCGGACAGGCCTTCGGCGTGGCGTTTTGGCTGGATGGGAGCGTCTACAACAACCCGTGGGATCTGGCGAATATGCCGCTTCCTTTTCCCGACGCGCTGCAGGAGTTCAAAGTCGAGACCAGTTCTCTCACTGCGTCGAATGGCGTCCATGCCGGCGGCACCGTCACCGGAGTTACCATGTCCGGCAGTAACGCCTTCCATGGCGACTTGTTCGAATTCTTGCGCAATGGCGATTTGAACGCTCGCAACGCCCTTCAGCCTAGACGCGACACTCTCAAGCGGAACCAGTTCGGCGGCACCATTGGCGGTCCCGTAATCAAGAACAAGCTGTTCTTCTTCTTCGGTTATCAGGATACGATCACGCGCCAGGATCCAGCCGCGAACACAGCCGCTGTTTTTGTACCCACAGCCGCAATGATTACGGGTAATTTCAGCGCCTGCCCAGGGGATCTCAGCCCCGCGGTACTGGCCGGCATCCCCGCTGGAATCGCCAGCCAGATCCACAACAGTATAATCCCCGCTTCCCTGTTTGACCCCGCTTCGTTGAAGCTCGCGTCCCTGCTGCCTGTCTCCAACGCCGGATGCGGAAATACCAGTTTCGGATTAGTTACCGACGTCAACGAAAATCAGTATGTCGGCCGCGGCGATTGGCAAACCAGTTCAAAGAACAGCCTGTTCGGACGTTATATTCGCACTCACTTCTTCCGCCCCGCCTCGTTGCAGTTCACTCCGGGCAACCTGCTCACCACCTCTCAGGGCGAATTGAATGATGCCGACCAATCCTGGGCGGTAGGCGACACGTACTTGTTCAGCCCCACGCTAGTGAATCAGTTCCGCGCTTCCGTCGACCGGCTCGCCGTCCTTCGCAATGAGCCCCCCTACGTCTCGGCCTGCGACCTCGGTGTGCCGGTTTATTGCGGATACGTGCCTCACGAAAGTGGCTTTAGTGTCACCGGCGCATTTAGTGTTGGGCCCGGCACTGGCGGTCCGGCGCATAATCACAGCACTCCGCTTCAGATCAACGACGACATAAGCTGGGTTCACGGCAATCATCAGATCAACTTCGGCGGGGGCGGAGAAGTGTCCAAGATGCTTTTCTACGGCAACGTCTACGCGCAAACCAATTGGACCTTCAACAACATTCCCGCATTTCTGCTCGGAGAATTCAGCACCAATTCAATGTCGCTGCCGAACGATCTGCTGCAGGAAAAGTGGTTCATGAATCTCTACGTGCAAGATACCTGGAAGGTGACGTCTCACTTGACCCTGAACGTGGGTCTGCGCTATGAGCCGTTCTTTCCTCCTTCAGAAATCAACGGGTCGGTCTACAACTTCAGCTTGCCCAGTCTGATCGCTGGAACCAAGAGCACGCAGTTTGTCAATGCGCCTCCTGGCCTCACCTATCCGGGCGATCCCGGCTTCATCGGCAAAACCGGTGAGCAAAAGCAATGGAATCTGTTCGCGCCGCGCGTGGCTCTGGCTTGGGACCCCAAGGGCAACGGGAAAATGGTGATCCGCGCTGGGTTTGGGATATCTTACGACTACGTGGCCGGCGAACTGATGGTGAATTCGGCCGACGCTCCGCCTTATGGCGGTACTGAAATCTGGTCGGGCCAATTCAGCAACCCGTTCGCCACCAATCCGGGCGGAAATATCTATCCCTATGTCCCCAGTAAAAATGCGCCGTTTGCTCCGGCCGGAACCTACATCTTTGTTCCACCCAACTTGAAGACTCCCTCCACCAACCAATGGAACCTGGTGATCCAGCGGCAGTTTGGCAGCGATTGGCTGGCATCGGCCAGCTACATCGGAAGCGAGAGCGAACATTTGTGGGATTCCTATCAGGTAAATCCAGCCGTCTATATTCCCGGAACCTGCGCCAAAGGCCAATACGGCCTCGTTAGACCGGGCCCCTGCTCCAGTACCGGAAACCAGAATTACCGCCGCGCGTTTGTGCTCAACCACTATCCCGGCACTATATTTTCTAACGGCTCGCCGGCCTTCGGTTACGTGGATTCCTTCGACAGCGGAGCCACCTCAAGCTACAACGGCTTGCTGCTGCGGCTTCAGAAACGCTTCAGCAAGGGCTTCCTCATGGATGCCAACTACACCTGGTCCCACTGTATCGGCGATCTTTCCATCGGCGATAGCACGGGCAACGCCGGCCAGGGGCTGGCGAACCCCAACAACCGGAGATATGACCGCAGCAACTGCCAGTCCAATGAAATCGGTGGAACATTTTCCGCCGACCGCCGGCAGATCTTCAATTTGACCGTCGTCTACCAGTCTCCGAAGTTCTCGGATCGGTGGACGAACATTTTCCTGTCAAACTGGAAAGTCGCGCCGATTTACAGCTTCAAGTCGGCGTACTGGATTTCGGCCTACCTCTCCACCGACGTAGCCTTGAACGGCGACAGTGGGAACGAGCGGCCGGTGCAGGTACTTTCCGATCCACTATGCGCCAATCCCAGTCCGAGCTGTTGGATTAATCCGAAAGCCTTTGTCAGCCCGGCGCCGGGCACGCTCAGTGGTACGGGTCGGAACAACATCCCCGGTCCGCATTTCTTCGGAATCGATATGGCCGTCTCCAGGGAATTTCCGATTCTTGAAAGATACCGGGTGGAGTTCCGCGCCGAGGCTTTCAATCTGACCAACAGCTTCCGGGCCGGCGTCCCGCTACCCGCCCTTACGGCCGGTGTTTCGGGCGTTAATACCATCTTCGGTACGCCCACCTTCGGCCAGATCACCAGCGCGCTCGATCCGAGGATCCTCCAGATGGCGCTTAAGTTTTCGTTCTAATGTGCGCACGCACTCCAGTGCGTGCGCCACACACCTCCGCCTCCTAGAAGCCGTTTACGGCTCGGGGACGGCGCGCCAGTAAATCAATCTGCTCGGGAGCTTCCGGTTCTTCCCCGTTCGACACGCCCAGTTCCCGCAGCTTGCGCAGCGAGGGCACCAGACGCGAATCCCATGAGCCAACCGAGCTGTTATAGGCGGCTACGGTCTTTTCTAGAAGCCTGCCCGTTGCGGAATAATGCTCCTGCACCGATTGCACGCGCTCGTACATCTCGGACGCCACACGCCGAATCTCCTGCGCGTTTTCGGCGAGCTGCTCCTGATTCCAGCCATACGCGATGCCCTTCAGGACCGAGATCAAGGTCACCGGCGTGGCGATCACCACTTTCTTCGCCAGCGCCTCTTCGATCAGATCCGGCCGGATTTCGAGCGCCGCGCTGAAGAAATGGTCGCCTGGCAGGAACAGCACCACCAACTCTGGCGTAGGCTGAAACTGGCTCCAATATTGTTTGCTGGAAAGCTGCCGGACGTGCTCCGCAACTTGCTGGCCGTGTCGGACGAGTGCTGCTTTTCGCGAACCTTCTTCCTGGGCTCCCGCGGCGTCCAGATAGGCGGTCAATGGAACCTTGGCGTCGACAATTAACGATCGGCCCCCGGGCAGCCGCACGATCATGTCGGGACGGATGCGCACGCCGTCGCCCTCGCACATTTCCTGCTCTTGAAAATCGCAGTTGTGGACCATGCCCGCCAGTTCAGCCACGCGCCGCAAAGTCACCTCGCCCCAGCGTCCGCGCGTTTGCGGCGATCGCAAGGCGGTGGAAAGCGTGGCCGTCTCGCGCGCCAGAGTTTGCACCTGCTCGCCCAGGCTTCCGTAAGCTTTCTCGCGCGCACGCTCCAGTTCCCGAACGTGAATTTCCAGACGGCCGAGTGAATCAGCCAATGGTTGGACCACGCCCTCGATGGCGGTCTGCTTCTGAGCCAGGTCGCCCGACATTTCTACGCGCGTGGTTTCAAGCGTAGTTCGCGCGGCGTCCAGGAACGCGCTTTGATTGGATCGCAAAGCGGCATCGGCCAGCGCCTGGAAAGTGTCCTGCAGCTTGGCGACGCCGGACTCGGCAAACTGCTTCGCCGCTTCCAGCCGGGCAATCCGAACCCGCATCCAGAGGCCGGCAATCAGGCCGCCGGCGAGCATTCCGACAAAGAACATGACCCAGGACATCACGTCCCAGGATAGATCATTTGGACTAGGAAATGTTTTTGGCCGGCTGCTCCATCCAGCCATTTCGAACGCGCAGCGCGCGTACTTGCGCCACATGATGAAGGCCGTGCCAGTGGTAAAGGCGCGCGAGTTGGTCCAACGATACTTCGCCCCGGCCTGGATGCACGAACGTTCGGCGCCAGTCCGCATCCCCAAGGGCGCGCCAGGCTTCGACCCAGCGGTGGTGCAAGGCCGTCAACAGCCGCAACGACGGTTCTAGCGGACCGAGCCGCGCATCCGGCAGCTCCGCCCACAACGCTTCCGAATAACCCTTGACCCGCGGCCCCTGCTCAGTTAGTGCCAATTTGAACCGCATGTACGAGTTCAAGTGATCATCGGCGTAGTGATGCACAACCTGCCGGACCGTCCAGCCTCCGGGGCGGTAAGGCGTGTCCAGTTGCTCTTCGGTAAGGCCGTCCACCACGCGGCGCACGTTGCCGGGCGTATCGCTGATGGTCTGCAGCCACTCGCCGCGATTTCCTGGATCGTACTCCCCGGCCCACTGGAATCGGCCAATCGGATACTGCAGATTCTCCAGGTCCATACTTCAAGAATCTCACGCGCCCAGACGGTTGTACCAATTGAAAATCACTTCGCTGAAGAAACCGACGCCTAGCGCGGCCACGCCCAGAAACGAGCCAAACGGCAGCTCATAGGTGGACGCGTCCTTGCCGGTGAACCAGGTGTAGCTCAGGCCGACGACCACGCCGAGTAAAGAGCCGACCAGCAGCGTCAGTAGCGCGCCCTGGATTCCGAGAAAAGCTCCGATCATGGCGCCCATCTTCACATCCCCCAGCCCCAGGCCCTCGCGGTGGCGAACCTTTTCATAGAGGCCGCGCACGGCCCATAGCGCGCCGGAGCATATGGCGGCCGCCATGAGCGAATCGCACACCGAGATCAGCCATTGGTTCTTGGAAGAGAACAGGATCAGCAGCAGGATTCCACCGCTTACCGGCACGAAGGCCGCGAAGATCGCGCCCAGCGCCGTGCCTCCCAAGGTGAATTCATCCGGCAGGATGCGCTCCTCCAGATCGGAAAATACCAGGGCGATCATAATCGCGCCGAAAACCGCGAACTTGGCCGCGGCCAACGTCCTTCCGAGGAACCAGCAGGAGCAAAAGAACACCGCGGCGGTGAGCAGTTCCACCACCGGATAGCGCACCGGGATGCGATGCCCGCAGCGGCGGCAGCGTCCGGCCAGCAGAGCGTAACTGAGCAGCGGGATGTTGTCGAACCAGGCGATGGTCTGATTGCACTCCGGGCAAAAAGAGCGCGGCTTCACGACCGACAGATCGCGCGGCATGCGATAGATGCACACGTTCAGGAAACTGCCGATGAGCAGACCGAATAAAGCGGCCAATAGAGCTACGATCAAGCGGGGGTCCTCTCTAACCTGCGCACTACCTGCGTGGGCTCATGTTCTTCGCTTTGGCGTACTTCAAGAAATTGTACAGCGCCGCCATGTGGGCAATGGCCAGACCTTCCATGCCGTCCAAAAACCCGCGCCGGATTACGTAGGTTTTGAAGAACGTCCAGGCCGGATTGACGGCCAGATCGGTCCAGCCTACGGGAGTTTTCTGATCCACCAACTGTTCGGCGGCGAGCGTTGTGTAGCGGTCCATGGTCTTCAGATGTTCGGACAGCGAACTGCACGTGAAGTGGAGGATGTTGGATTTGAGATGGCCGACGTTGCCTCCCACCACCACCGACTCGTGGACGTACTCGCCCACCCACTGCGCCTTGCGGCGGTCGAACAGTCGAACCTTGCGGTCCGGATACCAGCCCGAGTGCAGAATCCAGCGGCCCAGGTACTGTGCCAGCCGCGGCATGGTGTAAGCGTCGAATTCCGGGCCGTTCTTTTTGATCTGCCAGATTTCGCCTTCCAGCGCTTCACTGAGCGCCTCGTCGGCATCGAGCGACAATACCCAATCGTGCTCGCACTGGCTGGAGGCGTAATTCTTCTGTCCCGCGTAGCCGCGCCAATTGCTTTCGATCACGCGGGCGCCGAGCTTGGTGGCGAGCTCCACGGTGCGGTCTGTCGATCCGCTGTCCACCACCACCACTTCATCGCAGCACCGCAGGCTTTCCAGGGATCGGGGGATGTTGCGCTCTTCATTGTAGGTGATGATCGCAGCCGAGATTTTCATTCAGGGGCTGATGATAGTGTAGCGTGGGATCGCGCCCTGCCGAGCTAAAATTTACTCCGAAGAAATTCGAATACGAAATAGCCGACGAGGCCCGCTAGAATAGCAATCTCCAGGTTGGCGGATGTGAAAATGTCAGTGATGGCCCACGCCAAGCCCTTCGCACGACCACTACCAGAACGCTCAAACTCCCCCATCAGAAGATTGGAGTAGAACAGAAAGACGATGAAGCCAACCTCGATCACGCCCCTCAATAGTGACTTCTTCACTGCTGTGGATTCTAGCAAGCCTGCTCTTGAGAAACGCAAAGGCAGTTTACTTTCCCACCATGTGGTCGCGGTCCCGTTCGTTCTCAGTGCAAACGTATTCCAGCACTTCTTCCTTGGGCGCCAAGTCGGACACCGACTTCTGGACCCAAGGTTTGGCATAGGCGCCCGGATCGTCAATCGTGATTTCGATTTCCAGGTGCCCCAAGTCGGCGCGCCGAAAGCGTTCGGTCATGTGCAGGTTTTCCGTATGAGGCCGCGCCTGCAGGTCGAGCCACGATCTGTCATTGAAGCCGATGGTATCCACGACCAGCGTGTCGCCTTCCCAATGTCCCACCGAGTGTCCCACCCACGTTGGATTCACGTCCGCCGGGTGGCTTCTGCCATCCAGATAGATCTGTCGCGGCAGTTCGCCCTCAATGATCATGACCAGCAGCGTGGGCGTTTGTACCAGCTTCCAGATCTGGATCGAGCTTGCGATTAGGCCGAGCGGCCAGCAATGGGTTTGCGGGAAATCTTTCAAATTATTTTCGCCGCGCTCCTTCACCAGCGCCGCGGTCCACGGCTTCATTTCCGGCTGTCCTGGATCGACGATTCTTCGCGGATACCACGTGCCGGAAAGGTCGGGCTTGCCATCCGGCATGTGAGGCGCGGGTCCCTGCGGAGTCTTATGCGGCGTATCAAGACCAACAAACAAGTCGCGGCCGTCGCCCAGGGTATTCAGTTGGAGGTCCTGAAAATGCAGATCCAAGCGCAGTTGCTGTCCGGCTATGACCTCGACGTTATTCTGCACGAAGGGCATGAATCCGGAATTGATGCTCAGCAGGCTATAACTCCCGGCTGGCAAGGGTCCTAACGTGAAGGCGCCGGCTGTAGAAGACGTTGCCTTGTAAATCGTTTTGGTTTGTGATTGGGTCGCTTGAATCACGACGTTGCCTACTGGATCTCCACTCAAATCGACCACCTTGCCGGTGATGGAACCGGTGGACTGCGCCAGTAGGGTAGAAGCGAAAATGAAAAGGCAACCGAGCATCCGCGACGACATAGGTTCACCCTCTTTTCCTTGGAATTGGCTGTCTACAATGATGCTGCGCCGTTCCCTGTAGAAGCAACTTGCGTTTGACAACCGTTGTCCAATGTGTAATTATTCATAGTAGTGAATAAACATTCAGTTGCCGCGCAGAAAGGAATGGCCATGTCGTCCGTCGGAACGCTTAAATCGGTAAAGAGGATGCCAGCGGCCACAACGCTTCCCAAGATCGCGGCTGGCGATTTCACTCGGGATCTGGATGTCTCTCAGGACGAGCTGCTGGCGCTTCTGGACCTGGCTCAGCAGGTGAAGTCCAGTCCCCGCGGTTTCGCCCAGACGCTGGCGGGCCGGTACATCACTTTGCTGTTTGAAAAGCCCTCCTTGCGGACACGGTTCACTTTTGAGCTGGCCGCCAAGCAACTGGGTGGCGATGCCGTGCTGAGCGTCGGACCCATTGGCGATCGTGAGCCTTTGAAAGACGTCGCGCGCAATCTGGACCGCTGGACCAATGCGATTGTGGCGCGCACTTTTTCGCAGAACACCATCGACGATCTGGCGCAGTGGTCTAGCGTGCCGGTGATTAACGCGCTGAGCGATCGCTTTCATCCTTGTCAGGCGTTGGCCGATGTCTTCACGCTGCAGGAACGCTTCGGCGATGTGCGTGGGCTGAAGCTGGCCTTCGTCGGCGATGGAAACAACGTGGCGCATTCGCTGATGCTGGCGTCGCTGCGGCTGGGCATGAACTTCTCGCTGGCCACGCCGGTAGGCTATGAGCCCGATGCCGAAATCGTCGCGCAGGCCGAGGCGTTGGCGGCGGTGGCCGGCGGGCAGCTCGTTATCACCACTGATGCGTCGGAAGCAGTGGACGGCGCGCAGGCCATCTACACCGATGTTTGGGCCAGTATGGGCCAGGAAAACGAGAAGGAAAAACGCCTCGCGGATTTCGCTCCCTATCAAGTGAACGGGGCGCTGTTTGAGCAGGCCGCGCCGGAGGCCATCTTCCTGCATTGCTTGCCTGCCAAGCGCGGCGAAGAGGTGACGGACCAAGTGATCGAATCCACGCAATCGGCCGTCTTCGATCAAGCGGAAAACCGCTTGCATGTCCAGAAGGCCCTGTTATTGATGTTGTTGGGCTAAACCCCAACCCTTAATCTCCAATGAACAAACCCAAAAAGGTAGCCTTGGCCTACTCTGGAGGCCTCGATACATCCATCATTATTCCCTGGCTGAAGGAGCATTACCAATGCGAAGTCGTCGCCGTGTGCGGCGATATCGGGCAAGGTGAAGATGAGTTGAAAGGCCTGGAAGAGAAGGCCCTGAAGACCGGCGCGTCCGAAGTCCATGTGGCCGACATGCGCGAGGAGTTCGTCACCGAATACTTGTGGCGCATGGTGCGCGCGGGCGGCCTTTACGAGCACAAATATTTGCTGGGCACTTCAATCGCCCGGCCGTTGCTCGCCAAGCGGCAGGTGGAAGTGGCGCTGGCAACCGGATGCGACGGCCTGGCGCACGGCTGCACGGGGAAGGGAAACGACCAGGTTCGTTTTGAGCTCACCTACAAGGCCCTGGCGCCGCAGCTGGCCGTGATCGCACCGTGGCGCGAGTGGGACATCGTGTCGCGCGAAGATGCCATCGAGTACGCGGCCAAGCACAAAGTGCCGATCTCGCAGAGCACCACCAAGATCTACAGCCGCGATCGCAACATCTGGCACATTTCGCACGAAGGCGGCGCGCTCGAAGATCCGGCCAATGCGGCGCCGGACGATATCTGGATGCTGACGCGCAGTCCCAAGGACGCGCCGGACAAGCCTCGGGAAGTGACCATCGGTTTTGAGAAAGGCCGTCCGGTGTCGGTGAACGGACAGCGCGGGACGGCGGTCAGCCTGCTTGAAACGCTGAATAAAATCGGCGGCGAACATGGCATCGGCCGCATCGATCTGGTGGAGAACCGGTTCGTCGGCATGAAATCGCGCGGCTGTTACGAAACGCCCGGCGGTACGCTGATCATGTACGCGCATCGCGAGCTGGAGTCGCTTACGCTCGATCGGAGCACTTCGCACTATAAGCAAAAGCTGGCGCTCGATTGGGCCGAGATGGTTTACAACGGACTGTGGTTTGTGCCGCTGCGCGAGGCGCTGGACGCTTTCTTCGAAAAGACCAGCGAGACTACGACGGGCGAAGTGACGCTGCGGCTGTATAAAGGCAATATCGAGCCGGTGAGCCGCAAGTCGCCGTATTCGCTTTATTCGCTCAATATCGCCAGCTTTACCATGGGCGCGGAGTACGATCAGAAGGACGCGCAAGGCTTCATTAATTTGATCGGGCTGCCCATCAGAGTACGCGCGCAGGCTGCGGCCGCCGCCAAGCACCCTTAGGACGCCTGTGGCGGAGATGAAACTTTGGGGTGGGCGATTCGCGACGGGGCCATCGGAAGTCTTCGAGCGCTTTTCGGGATCGTGGCATTTTGATAAAAAACTGCTGGATGCCGATTGCCGCGGATCGCAGGCTTTCGCCCAGGCGTTGGAGCGCGCCGGCATTCTCACCGCTGACGAACGACAACAATTGGTGACTGCGTTCGATCAAATTCGAACCGAAAAGTTTTCGGAGGACGCCACCGACGAAGACATACATACCTTCGTCATCCGCCGGCTAAAAGACAAAGTCGGCGCGCTGGCCGACAAAATCCACACCGGCCGCAGCCGCAACGAGCAGGTATCGCTCGACGTCCGGCTGTGGCTGCGGGAGCAGATCGACGTCGATATCGAGCTGCTGGTGGGTTTGATGGGCGCGCTGACCGGCATGGCCCGCAGGCACCCGCACGCCATCGTACCGGGATACACGCATCTCCGCCGCGCCCAAGCGGTGCCGTGGGCGCACTACCTGCTCGCGTATTTTGAAATGTTCGCGCGCGATCACGAACGGCTCAGCCAGGCGCGTGCGCGTGTGGACGTAATGCCGCTCGGATCGGGCGCGCTGGCAGGCAGCGGCTTTCCTTTCGATCGCGAGCAGATCGCGCGGGATTTGGACTTTGCCTCCATCACGCGCAACAGCATGGATGTCTCGGGCGATCGCGATTTCGCTCTGGATTATCTTTACGCGGCATCCGTCGCCATGCTGCATCTGAGCCGCCTGGCCGAGGACTGGATTCTCTATTCGAGCGAGGAGTTCGGCTGGCTGGAATTGGGCGACGGCGTCACCAGCGGGTCCAGTCTGATGCCGCAGAAAAAGAATCCCGACTCGCTCGAACTGATTCGCGGCAAGAGCGGCCGGGTGTTTGGCGACCTCACCTCCTTATTCGTGACGATGAAGGGTCTTCCCATGACTTACGATCGCGACATGCAGGAAGACAAGGAGCCGCTGTTCGATGCCGCGGCGCAGTTGGCGGCGTCGCTCGAGATGATGGCCGCGGTGGTAGAGTCGACGCGCTTCCATCCGGAAAAACCTCTGGCTGCGGCGCGCGAGAGCTGGGTAGTCGCGACCGATCTGGCGGAAGCTTTGGCGCGCGCTGGAACGCCGTTTCATCGCGCGCATCAGATTGTAGGCCGGCTGGTGCTGGAGAGCATTCAACAAGGCAAACAGCCCGCCGATTGGACCGCCGATCAGTTGGCTGCTTTTGCACCCGAGTTCACCGCCGACATGGCGCGGCTGCTGGAGCCCGCCGAAGGAATGAAGACCCGCGAGCTTCCTGGCGGCGCCGGGCCGGCCGCTGTCGCCAAAGCGCTCGACGACGCCGAAGCGCGGCTTCAAAATTGGAAATGAACAAAGCCTTCCGCCAGGGTCAGATCCTGAAATTGATTCGCAACAAGCGGATCCTTACGCAGGAAGACCTGGCGCGCGAGTTGAAGCTCAGCCAGGGCATCGATACCACGCAGGTCACGTTGTCGCGCGACATCCGCGACCTGGGATTGCTCAAAACTCCGGAAGGTTATCGACAGGTGGAGGCCGCGGCGCCGGCGCCTGACGTCGAGACCATAGCCGGTGAGCTTTTGCGGGACGTTCGCAGCGCGCAAAATCTGATCGTTCTGCGCACTTCGCCCGGCAATGCCAATGCGCTGGCCGTGGCGCTCGACCAGGCAGACTGGCCGGAGATCGTGGGGACTTTAGCGGGCGACGATACGGTGCTGATTGTCGCTCCCGATAGCGGCACGGCCGACCGGTTGCGGCGGAAGCTACTGGGGTTGGTGCGCTCCGAATAGACCGGAGCCGCACTTCGCGCCAACGCCATTTCAGAGTTCCGGATGCCCCTGTTTTGCCGATCATAATGTGGGTTCGGAAATGGGCCGATCTTAAGGATAATGAGACTCCTGTGTTGGCTCGCTGCTAGCATGGGCGCGATCTGTCATGCACAAATGACGCCACTGCGCTCTATCGTGACCCAACCAAGAGCGAGCTCGATTTCGATCCTCAGCATTCATTTCCAGGAACTGAAGTACGGACACGAAGGCCCGGGCTATTTCTCGGTTCAGCATGCGCCGTATCGTGGGAAGCCGGCGATCGTCGAAGTAATGTTGTACGGCCAGGATGCCATTCGTAGCGTTCAATTTGAACTAGTGGATCAGTACGGCCTCCGACTCGCCACACCCATTGTGATGCGCCTTGGAAGCGGCGCCGATTCCGACGAATATTGGCTTCAGCTGGACGTTCCTTTGCAGCCATTCCGCTTCGGGATCAGAGGCGAGGACTTTCGAGGTCAACCGTTTCGGCGGGTAGACAAGCAGTTGTACTCACCCGTCGAGGGGAACGAGCCGGCGCCCACATTGCCTCCTGGTCTGCCTTCTTCTCGGGAATCGGTAATGCGGCGCTTGCTGGGTAGTTATGTAAACGATGTCCAAGCTCGATTCGAGGCAGCACGGCAGGCGCACCCGGACGGCATAATCGTACTTGCGCCGGCGGAAGTTTTGGAAGCTGAGTATGAGCCTCTGTTGTCGTCAGCTAGCCACGAGATCGGGTTGCGCCTGCACTTTGCGATTCGATTCGGAGCTGAAGGGGATTACGCGGTCACACCTACCTTTTTCTCGCAATATGAGAACCCCGATTGGCGGCAAATCACTTTGCAAGTACTCGATGGCTCCGCGAGTCCACGACCTGCCAACATTGAAGCCGATATGTTGGAGGACGTGCTTCGCTACGGCGGAGCCGCCCACTATCTGCAAGGACAGGTCTACCGCTTTCAATTTGACCTGATACCGAACTATGTCATTCGCAACGTTGCGCGCACCCGATATTGCATTAACAGTGAATACTATCGGGCGATTGGGAGGTCGGGAATCTGGGACGCTGTTCAGGATAGTGCCGTGCCCGTGAAATATCGAGTCCACATTTCCAGTCTAAACTTCGAGGCAGAGACCGGGGACTTGCCGCCACAACGAGCGTATCTTGAAAGTTTCGGTCGCGAGGGCAGCACTGATTGCGGCCCGACGCCGACCAATCATTTCTGATCTTGCTCCCTGAGACTGACACAGGAAAGCAGACTTCCTTATCGCAACCGAGCCGCGCTACTTCGCGCTATAGAGCAGCCAGACCGCGACGCCAATGGTGGCCGGCACCAGGAATTCGGCCCAGTCCCGCGCGATACTCTCCCATGCGATCGGCTTGCGTTTGGCGCGGGGCGCGTCATCGCGCAGCGAGGTGGATAGCTTGGACCGCAAGTTGGATGGCAAGCCGCGAATTGCGCGCACGATCTCTTCTTTGCCCTTGCGATCGGCAATCAGGATGGTGGCCGAGTTGATGCCGTTGGTGGATTGCTCCAGCTTCTTGCGCAGCGAAGGCGGGACATCCGCGACGGACCGGTAAACTTCCGTCTTGTTTCCGACGGAAATGAAAATCGTGGAACTCTTTAACGTGACGCGGGACATACGGCGTTCCTTCTCCGGTTAGGGGGAGACTTCCTCGGGCAGCTTGGACCGAGCAGCCGCGCCGGGAATCTCATTCCCTGCATGTTCCAATATAACCTGAATGAAGCCCAGCGCGGCTTTGGAAAGCGCTTTATCTTTTCGGTAGATCAAACCCACCTTGCGGATCAGCGGCTCGGGACCTAGTGAGACGGCTGACAATTTCCCGGCGGCGATCTCTTCATGGCAATTGGAAGCCGCCAGGAACGAACAGCCCAAGCCTGCCATCACGAAGCGTTTGATCATTTCGGTGGAGTCGAGTTCCATCGAAATATGAATCTGGTCCTCCACCGGCTCCAGCCACGAGTTCAAGCGCGTCCTGGTGGTACCGGACTTGGGGAGCAGCAGCTGTTGGTCCATCAGATCGCGCGCCGTGACAGATCGCTTCCCCGCCAACGGATGTCTGCCTGGCAATAGCAAGATAATCTCATCGGAGTGAATCCGCGCCACTTGCAGCTTTTTTTCCTGGACCGGCAATTGCGTGATGCCGAAATCCGCGAGATTCTCCAGCACCGCTTCCACCACCCGCGAGCCATAAGCGCGATCCACCGAAAGTTGGACGTTCGGAAACTTCTTCTTGTACTCGGAAAATACCGTAGGCAGCACGTAAATGCAGGTGGCTTCGTTGGCTGCGATCACCAGTTCACCGCGCGGCACCCGATCCAGCTCGTTGATGGTGTCCTGGGCGCGCCGGCGCAGGTCCAGGATCTGTTCGGCGTATTCGGCGAAGATCTTGCCCGCTATGGTGAGCGAAATCTTAGTTCCCAGCCTCTCAAACAGGGTGGTATTCAGCTCCTGCTCCAGTTGGCGAACCTGCGCGCTGATGGCCGGCTGCGTGCGATAACACGTCTGCGCCGCTTTGGAGAAACTCTTCAAACGGACAATTTCCAGAAACGTATGGAGCTGGTCCAAATCCATGACACGCTCAGCGCTAACGCTAGTTAATCCCCAGGGGAGTGAATCAATTGTATCAGGATGGCTCACCTGTATCAGGCACGCAAATGGCGTAGGTTTGGTAGTAATGGAGCGGCGCCGGTTGGCGTCGAATAAGAAGCGAACTCCTGGACTATTTTGCATCCATCGCTAAGTCATTGACGCTCAAGGAGGAACACATGAAGGTGGCAACGTTGCGAAGAGTTTCCTGGGAGGACGGACCCGAGTCCGCCGTCCGGCTTTGGAATCAGGCCCGGGAAGCCGGCGAAGATCTCTTTTACCAGGTCAACCGCCATGTGAGGCGACATCCCTGGAAGGCGGTGGCCATTGGGCTGGGCGCTGGGCTGGTGCTGGGGGCGCTGGTTTCGTTGAACAGCAGAAGATGACTCGTCCTGGTAAGCTGCCCTCACGGCGCGGCTAGGAGCTGGCGAACCGCTTTCTCAATATCCGGTCCCATGGGTCCAGCGGCGACCACGCGGTGCGAAGCATCGAGTACGAATGTTTCCCCGGCCCTGGGGTCGACGTGATATCGCGCGGCTAAGCCACTCTGGTCCGGCATCTGGGGCCAAGTGGGGCTACGGTCGTCGAGTGCGGCGGAAATTTGATTACCGTTGGGATCCATGCTGATACCGACCGCCGCCAGACCGCTTTGTGTAGCTGGCTATAAAGCGGCATCACGCGCATCAGTTCATTTTGCGATGAGGCGCTCTTGGGCGACCAGAAAGTCACTACCGTCACGCGGCCGTTCAGTCCGGAGAGGCTGACGGCCTTTCCCTTTGAGTCGCGTCCCGAGAAATCTTCGAACTTCGTCGATATCAACGGATCTTTCGGCTTTTCTGGCTCCGGCCCGGCGGAATTTGTGGTGGCGGCCTGTGCTAAAGCCAGCCGCGCTGCAGCCTCCGAAGCCGCTGCGGAGGCCTTTTCTCGCTCACTTTGGAATTCCCGGATCGCCGGTAGGGCGTTCCCTAGCACATATCCCGACAGACTTTGGCCCGGACGGGTGACGATGACTTTGTAGCAAGGCGAATCCCATCCGGCCTCCGCCAAGAGAACCTTGACCTGATCGCTCGGGCCAACCGCGGCGATTTGCTCATTGTCCGGCGAGCAACCGGAGCGCAACGGTTCCGCCGCCCAGGCGGTCTGCAGAAAAGCTAAAACCAGTAAGGTGCGCATGAGCGTCAATGACTCAGGCGCAAAACTTCGCTCGCGAGCTGCGCAAAGAGTCCGGAGAGTGCATTCTTGTCCGAAGTGACCAGATATTTGCCGGTTTCCTGGGTGGTCTGATAGGCCGGGTTGGCATAAAGTACAGGGTCGTTCGCGGAATTGTAAGTGGAATCGTAGGGTAAGGAGATAATGCTTGGGACAATTCGCCACGATGGCAAGAAATTCGTGATCCACTGAATCGGATCCGTTCCCGGTGAGATAGATGGTGTGGATCACCGGATGGTAGGTCGTGTCGGAGCGGATGGTGTAGGCTTCAGACATCGTGCCGTTCATCGAGGCGGCCACGATCGTGTTGGACTGATCCGGCCGCAAATGGGCGGAGTGCGTAACATTGGCGTTTGCATACGGGTTAGTGCTCGGAAAAAAGTTCGAGCCGGTTCCGATAGTAGAAAAGCTGGACCAAAGGCCGCCTACGTTCTTACAGTTTGGCAGGACGGTAGGGTCGGGGCTGCACTCCTGGTTTACCTGAAAGATCCAGTTCTCGCGCGTGTCGTAACCATTCGATATCGTGCCATAAGGCGAGGTGCCCGACGCCACAACTCCGTGAAGCAGGTTATTACCGTAAATGTCGGTATTGGGAATATAAGCGATGAACTGGCGGATGTATTCCGATGCTGACCCCGGCACGTGCCCGCTGGGCATCGTGCTGGGGTTACAGGTGGCAGGAAAGCTCACGGTGCTGGTGTCGTATCCGCTGATGGTCCTCTTTCCGCTGCTGTTGGTTGCGGGCACGAGTCCGTAGCCATCCCCCCCATACGCATTCTGATTCCCCCACTGAGCAAGCGTCCCTGTTAGGGTGGCGGTAGAATCGGTGCAAACCACGGGCATATTGATGCAGATGGAATTGGTGTTTGCGCCGCTCGCCGAGATCATTGGTGCCGTCATCAAGAGTGCAACCGTTCGTGATGCCGTAAGTGGAGCCGGTTTGCGCTGAAGTAGTCTGCCGGGGCCCCATCTCGATTCCTGTACCGCCGGAGGCGCGCGCCGGGAATTGGGCTGTGATGCCATTAGGCGACCCGTCCGTGAACAGCACGATGGTGTTCAGGGCCAAGGGAAGGTTGGCAGCCTTGATCTGCTGATAGGCCACGTCGAGCGCGGAGATCGTATTGGTGTTGTTTTGCAGGTGATGTTGCCGATGTCCGTGTTCACTTGCGTCCGGCTTGTGGTGGGCGCGTCCATCAGGTTCGCCGTGTAATCGAAATGTCGACCAGCCCGATTTGATCGAAGGGGCTAAAGAGCGTGATGAAATTCTGAGCCGCGGTAACCATGGCCTGGCACGCGGTCGGCGTTGTCGCAGTATTCATGGAAACTCGATGTGTCGAGAACCAACATGAGCACCAGCCCACGCCGGCTGGCGGTGCCGGTGGCCGCCACATTGATGTGACTCACGTTAAAGATATTCATGAAGTAGGTAGGCGCGCTGACGTTGGCGTTCACTTGAATATCCAGCACGCCGTTGGGATTGCCATTCCCGTCGGTCTCCTGGGTCAGGGTCGGCGTGACGGTGGGCGATCCGATGGTGTTAAAGTATCCGTTCGGAAAATTCGCGGTGAAGAACTGATTCGCGGTGGTGACGGCATTGGTTTGCGCCTCTCCAACGGTGAGCGCGAGATTCACCGAGCGTCCCGCCGCCAGCGCCGCCGCGTCCGCCGCCGCGCTGAGCCGTGCCTTGATCATGTAGATGGTGCCGACATCCACCGCCAGCCCCACGCAACCGATAACAAAGAACAGCATGGTGGCGTAAAACATGATCGCAAATCCGCGCTCGCGGGAATGCCTCACCGATCTCCCCATGTGCTTCGCCATGTTCCAGCCTCCTAATATCCGCGCTCGAAAACGCTTTGCTTATGAAATGCTGCGTGCATAGATTACGGGGTTACTCATCACCGAGAAAAAATTGAGATACGAGACATCGGCATACATCTCCGAGACCAGGGCAAATGTGCTCGCCGAGAGCGTCATGCCGGTAACCGAGCCAAAGGTGCTCGCTACGTCGCTGGTGTTCGATGCGATATCGGCCGCCGTGATCGTACCGTTGGACTGCACTGTCCCCCCAGGATGACCAATGGTGCTACTCCAGCGCGAACCATTTCCGATGACCACCCGGTATGCGAATACATAGCTGCCGAAGTTCGGGCAATTGCCGGAGTCCCAGAAGGGCGAGGTACCGTAGGGTGTCAAGCCGGCCAAAGAACACTCCGTTGGACCCACCATGACGACTTTCGACAGAATCACGGCGGCGCTGCCAGTGGAACTGGGGTCGTCCTGAGCGTCCGAATTCATGCCCAGCCCCTGGGCCGCGCGCACGATGATCCGTTGATTCTGCGTCACCGACAAGTCCAGGCCAGATTCAGGATCCGAGTTGGAGCGCACCATCAAGACCGCAGCATCGCGGGCCACGTTGGATACCTGGATCGCCTTCGTAAGCGCCATGCCGATGGTAAACGCTCCGGCGAACATGGGCACTAGAAATGTCATCACCAGGGCGAACTCCAGAATCGTGTTGCCGGCCTCTGTCCTTCTCCCGCGAGGTTGGTTCGTAGGTGCGCTTTGCATATTTGATCGTCCCCTAGGGAGTGGGCGGCGTTGAGGTACCGACGGCCAAGCCACCGAGCACGTCGACCGATCGCGCACCCAGCGTGACTCCCGTCCCCGCCGAAAATCCAGGCATAGGCACCAGCCAGTTCCAGGGATATCCGGCAACCACGACTTCCACGATGTTGCCGGGCTGATTCGCATTGGTGACAATCGTGCCGTTGGTAAGCGTTTGCGGCAGTTGGCAGGTGGAGACCGTACAAACAGCCGTGGAACAAGTCCCGCTGTTGCAAGCCATCACGGGGTTAGCCAAGTCGTTGGCTGTGTAATAGTTGACGGTGATGTAGCTGGCAGCAAGGCCGGACGGCAGCCCAACCGCGTTGTATTGCACTACTTGGTCAACACACGAGGATTGGGAGCCGGCGCACGAGTTCCCGTTGAAGCTGGAACCATACGTAATCGCGAAGCGGGTTCCCTCTCGCGTCGCGGTAGTGAGGGTGGACTGAACGAAAATCCCTAAAGACACATCGACGATGCCGAAGAAGAAGGCGAGCATCGGCAGGAAAATAAGGGCGCCTTCCAGGATCGCATTGCCACTCTGTCTGGTGCGCTTCGCGCCCCCGGTCCGCAAGCTTATGGTTTTTGGGGGTATCAGTTGTGCGGAATCAAGCATTTGCGTATTCGGACGAGGCTCGTTCACCGGCCGCAAAGAGCTATAATCACCCACCATAATCGGTTATTGATCGGCGGCTCCTCCATTTTCTTGAGGGCTATTTCCGGTAGTAGGTAATAATCGTATTCCGACTACAAAGAAATCCCAGTAGGCCTAGGGCAGCGACCGCTAAGGTCTTGCCGCCAATTGCTAGTGGCTCAAGCGGAGGATTTGTGACGAAATTTGGAGGAAGGCCTGCCCTAGCTGCGCGGCGGTAGGCGAATAGATGAATTGGCCTTGCGGCTGGCTGGGGTAAGTGACGCAACTGGTCTCGGTGGCACAAGCGGGATATGCCGCTGGATTGTTGAACTGGTCCGCACTGGCGTCGTTTGCCAACCGTTGGAGCAGTACAGGGTCCGGAGGATTACCGTTGTTGCCCCCCAACCCGACTACGAAGACATAAGCCGGTAGCGTGGCATTGGCGCGAGCGTTGTAAGCCGCATTGTCGGTGGCGTTCAACGCCGCTGCGTGGGTGTACGGCCAATCTGTGCCAGGGGATCCGGTGAGGTTGTTATAACCACTGGTGAGAGTGAGCGCTAGATATTCGCTAGTGGGGGCGACTTGATTTCCGAAGACATCCCGACCCGGAAGCCAGTTGAAATCGGGGTAATTATTGGTTCCGTTTGGGGAGTTGGCGAAATCGCATCCAACCGCGGTGCTGCTAATGTATATGCTGTTCGTGTTATTGCCGGTGCCGCTGTCGCTGGTTTGAGTGGGATTGAAAAGAACGCTCATAGACGTGCCTTGCGCCGGATCGGAAGTATAGAACGCGCCGATTACGCCGGCTGGAACATCGGACATGTAGCCCGTACCGCCGGTATTCATTGAGATCGGCGAGGTCATCCATTTGCGAACCGATGCCGCCGTCTTCCACCCGTTTTTAGCGATCGTCTTGGAGTTGCTGTCCACGCAGCCGCTGGTGGGGTTCAGCGCCAAGGTGCTGGTTGTTCCGGGCATTGCATAGTAGTTGTAGACCAGCGTGTTCGGCAACCCATCCGTCTCCAGCATGATGAGGTTCATGGCGCCGGGCTCGGCAATCTTGTAGAGTTCGTTGTAGGCCAGCGAAATTGCCGCGGCAGTCCCTGTGCCTCCCCCGCACGTAATGTTGTCGATGGCTCCGGTGCCGGAACCGGACGAGTTGGAATAGCCCAACAGGGTTTGAAAATTGGTGGTTGGCTTGGAATCCAGGTAATAGCCGTCGCTAAATGTAAGCATTCCGATCTGATCGCGCCCCTCGGCGAAGAATCCGGTGAAGTTCTTCGCCGCGATGAGCATGGCCGCGCAAGCGCTCGTCGTATTGCTCTTGGAGCAGGGCTGACTTCCGGCAGCGCCATTGACGGCGCACATGGATCCCGAGCGGTCCAGCACCAGCATGGCGACCAGGTCCTTTCGGGAAGCTTGGCCACTCACCGTGAGCAGCGTAGAAGTGAACCCCACATACCTCATAAACCAGGCGGGAACGTTGGTGGTGGCCGTGACAGTGACCTGGCGAAGATTGGCGTTGCTAGGCGAGTTGATGACGATCACATTGGCGGTGCTCATCACAGTTCCGAAGGTCGACCAGTTTCCCAGCGGAAAATTCGCATAGAACCAATTCACCGCATTTTGCTGGGCCGCCAGGGACTGTTGCGCGGTGGTTTGCCCCAGATTCAGGGCGCGCGCCGCAGCCAGAGCCGCTCCATCCACAGCCGCTTGCAGCCGCGCTTTCGCCGAGTAAAGTATGCCTACATCGACCACCAGGCCGAGCATCGGAATAACCACCCACACTAACCCGGCGATGGCCAAAAACAGAGCAACGCCTTTCTCGCGATTTGCATTATGGCGGATTGTCATGGATCTACCTCCTCAAAAGAAATACCGCGCGTAAACCCCGTTACCGGCAAAGGCTCCCACGCTTAGGTCCGGGGATTGGAAATAAGTTTCCACAATGTAGACTACTTGCTGGTCGGTGAGGGCCGTCGCGGTGCCGCCCGATACTTCGCTGCTTGATTGCCACAGGCTCTTCATGTTGGTCTGCGCGCTGCCAGCCAGCGCCGCCCGGGAATCGGTGATGTAATTCTGCACAATTCCCGAAGCGTTCACCACGGCTGAGGGACACATGCCGAGAGTAACGGTGTTCGAGTTGGCCAATGCGCCATTGCCAAATTGAATCTGCTGGGTATACACGAAGCTGTTTTGATTGGTGCAATTGCTGGCTCCCACCGCCACGCAACTGGTGGATGTGGTGGATCCGATATACATGATCTGCGTGACGGTGACCAATCCATTGCCCGCATTGCCGGTATTGGCTTGTTCATTTCCAGCAAAGGCCCCCCCGATCTGCAGACTCAAGCCTTGCGCCAGCCGCTGCGCCTCTTGCTGCATGGAGTAAGTGGAAAAGTCTCCGCCATGGATGAACATGCTGTCCAAATCCCGGCACACCTGATTGGCTTGAATGCTGCGGATCAGATTCATTCCAACGATGAAGGCTCCCAGGAACATGGGCACGAACAATACCGCCACTAGCGCGAACTCCAGGATTTCCTGGCCGTTTTGCGTCTTGTTTCGTCGCGCTGTCGCCATACTTATTCCGTTACCGAATTCACGCCAGCCGGGAAACCGCCCAGGATGTCGGATGAGTAAATGTTGAGGGTAATGGGTGTCGTACTGCGGAAGAAGGGAACTCCGCCCCCATAGCTGCCGCTCAAGGGCGCGATCCAGGACCAGGAGACGCCTTGGACCGATACTTCAACGATGTTGCCGGGCACGTTACCGCCCGAGACAATGGCTGTATTTAGGTTCGAGGTCGAGTAGTACTTCACGAAAATATCCGCGGGACTGTCTGTGGCCTTCACCATTCCCATAGCAAACTGCTGGACCACGGCCTCCACCGAAGCGTCCTGGCCCTGTCCGGTCGCGGTCTGGAACGTAATCGCGTAGCGGCATCCTTCCCGCACCGCGTTCTGCAACGTGGCCCAGCGAAACAACAGCAACCCGAAGTCGACGAAGGCGAAGATCAGTGCAAAGGTCGGCAGGAGGGTGAAGACAGCCTCCAGCATCGCGTTGCCGGAACGTCTTCGATTTCTCTGACTTAGATGTGTCGGTGGGTTACTCGGGGTGGAATCAGCCATTCTGTGTCCGATGAGGTGGGCAGTCCTTACCCCACATATCGGTTACCGACTGGCGTTTAAGAGAAAATTCAGAAGCCAGAATCCAGAAGACAGAATCCAGAAGACAGAATCCAGAATTCAGAATCCAGAATTCAGAATCCACAGTTGTACCTCTGTTCTGGATTCTGAATTCATTCTCTCTCCTGAATTCCTCCCCAGTAGCTACTGCGCCGGCAGCGCGCCCGACACAAAAAACGTGGTCCATTGCGGCGCGTGGCCTCGTCCGCCGGACGAAGGACGCATGATATGAAACGCGACCGGATCGCCCGGCTTCAGCGTGCCCTGAATTCTCTTGACGTCCTCCACGCTGCTTACCGGTTGCCGGTTGATCGACAAAATTACGTCTTTCTCCATCAGGCCGATGTCTTCGGCGAAGGAATCCGCATCCACGCTCTGGACCAACAGCCCGCCCTTAGCCTCCAGCTCCATGGAGCTTCGCTCGGCGTCGGTGAGGGCGTGCAGCTTAATGCCGAACTTGTACTGGCGCTGCTCCGACGGGGGCGGGACAGGTTCTTCGGCCTGCGGCTGGCGCAGCTCCGCGAATTCGGGCCGATCCTTAAAAACCTCGGCGCGATCGAGCACCGTGATGCCGAAATCCATGTGCTTCCCGTCGCGATCCACCGTCACGTTGATGTTGGAATTGACGGGACTCTCGGAAACGCGCGACACCAGATCCTCGCCATTCTTGACCGGCTTTCCAGCCATGGCGATGATAATGTCGTCCGCCTTGAGGCCGGCTTTGTCGGCGGGCCCACCCTTCTGCACTTTGCTGATTAACACGCCCGAGCTGGTACCGAGCGCCTTGAACAGCTCCGGCTTGTCGTCGGCCTTCGACCATTCGATGCCGATGGATCCGCGCGTTACTTTGCCGGTTCGAATAATATCGTTATAAACTCGCGCCACCATATTGATGGGCAGCGCAAACCCGATGCCCTGATAGCCTCCGCTTTGCGTGGCGATCATGGTGTTTACCCCGATCACCTCGCCGCGGATGTTGAGCAGCGGACCGCCGCTATTGCCCGGATTGATAGCCGCGTCGGTTTGGATGAAGCGCTGCAATTGGAGCGCACCGCCGATGTCGCGGCCGAGCGCGCTCACGATCCCCGCCGTTACCGAAGCTTCCAGGCCAAACGGCGAGCCGATCGCAACCGCCCAATCGCCGACCTGCACGGCGTCCGAATTGCCGATGTTCACCGGCACCAGCGGGCTTCTCGGATCGATCTTGATCACCGCCAGATCCGTTTCCGGATCGATGCCGACTACCCGGGCGCGATACTCGGTGGTGTCGTCGCCATGCAGCTTCACCTTGATGTGATCCACTTTCGCGATCACATGATGGTTGGTGATGATGTAGCCGTTTTTGTCGACCACGAACCCGGTCCCGGACTGTTCCTGCTTAAACGCCTTTTGCGGAAGGTCGCCACCCGACGGCCCATTGCGGAAGAACCTTTTGAAGAGATCCAGCCCGTCGCCGTTTCCTTTATCGTCACCTTCGCCGGGCTGCGCTTCCTCTTCCTGACCGCGGCCGTGCGGATTCTCCGTGACTTTGGGCGTATAGTCGGCCGTGATGTAGACCACCGACGGCTCCAGTTTCTTGGCCAGCTTGGTGAACTCGTTGCCGAGTTGCACCGCGTTTGGAACCACCAGCGGCGAGGCGTCCGGCGCGGCGGTCTGCCCGCGCGCGGCATGCACACCGGTGTTGACAAGCGTTCCAATGACGATCCCGATCGCCAGCGTAACGAGCAGCAGACTTAAAGACAGCAGTTTCTGCTGTCGCATCACCTTAAACCACCGCATGGTCTTGGTATCGCCTTTCTTTGCCGGTTGCAATAACCCTTGTACTCACTATATATGAATCGGCCCAAAAGGGTATGCACGTGAGACGTAACGGCTGGGGATAGGTTGCGGCCGTATTGGCGGCTCGCTGCCGGCTAAGGTCTAGGGGGACCAGCCTCCCCGCTGGGGTCTTTCACTGGCCGACGTCTCTTCGGACGCCTTCGCCTGCTTGCATTCGGCGCAGGAGCAAATCTTCCGTAAATGATCGAAGGAGTAAATCCCCGTATTGTGCCCGTCGTTCCAATCAATCTTGATCGCGTAGTGCCCCACCGCCTCCACGTTCAGCATTTTCAGCGTCGGTTTAAACATCTGAAACGGGGTGGCCGGCGTCTCGGAATAATTGGTCTTCTGCGGCTCGGTCCCGTGCGCGCCCGTGCAACTGGCGCAAGGGCACTCGTCGCGCAGATAGGGCAGCGAATAATGGCTGCGATGCCCGTCCTTCCAGTCGATCTGAATGCCTTTCGATTTCGAAATGGCGATATGTTCCGGTTCTGCTTGGGTCTCAATCATTGCGTTCGCTCCACGTCGCGGACTCCGGAGATGCGCCGGATGGCTGCCGCCACGCGTTCCAGTTGTTTCTTGTCGCGGATCTCCACCGTCATGTCGATGATGGCGCCATCGCCGCGCTTATCGTCCGAGCTGGCTTCCAGGGTGCGAATATTGCTTTGCTCGGCCACCAGCACCGACGTGAGCTGATTCAGCATCCCCGGCCGGTCGTCGGTATGAACGACCACGCGCACCGGAAATGTTTCGGTCGCCGCGCGCGCCCATTCCACGTCGATTTTGCGCTCCACCTCGTACATCAGGTTCTGCACGTTGCGTGCAGTTCTTGGAATGCACCGCGATGCCTTTGCCGCGCGTCACATATCCGACGATGCCTTCGCCGCGAATCGGATTGCAGCACTTGGCGCGATATACCAGCAGATCGTCGACGCCCTTTACCTTGATCACCAGGTCGCCGGTATCGCCGGGCGCACCCGCCGGCGCTGGCCCCGTTTGCGCGGGAGCAGGTTTGGGCGCCTCCACCGGCTCACCGATCGTGTCCGGCGCCAGGTTCTGCAGCACTTGCCGCGCGGAAAACTTGCCGTACCCGAGCGCGGCGTGCAGATCCTCCGCCTTGCCGCAACCGTACTCGCCGGCCACGCGCTCCAAATCGGCACGGGTGATCCGCGAGAGTTGCACTCCCAAACGCCGCGCCTCGCGCTCCAGATACTTTTGCCCGATCTCGATGGCCTTGGCGTGCTCGGTGGCGTTGATGACGTGCTTAATCTTGTTGCGCGCCCGGGGCGTCTTCACCAGGCCGAGCCAGTCTTTACTCGGCATGTGGCCGGTCTGGGTCAGAATCTCCACCACGTCGCCGTTCTTGAGCGTCGTACTTCAACTGCACGATGCGGCCGTTCACCTTGGCGCCTACGCAGGTGTTGCCGACGTCGCTATGGATGGCGTAGGCGAAGTCGATGGGCGTCGCCTCGCGCGGCAGCGCAATCACTTTGCCCATGGGCGTAAAGGTGTAAACTTCCTCCGGGTATAGGTCCACCTTGAGGGTCGAAATAAACTCGCCCGGATCGTGCATCTCCTGCTGCCATTCCACCAACTGGCGCAGCCATGTGATGCGCTGATCGTCGGCGCCCGGGCCTTTGCGCCCTTCCTTATATTTCCAGTGCGCGGCGATGCCTTCTTCGGCCAGCCGATGCATCTCGTCGGTGCGGATCTGCACTTCAAACGATCGCCCGCCCGGCCCGATCACCGAGGTGTGCAGCGATTGATAGAGATTGGGACGGGGAATCGCGATGAAGTCCTTGATGCGCCCGGAATGGGATGCCATTCGTTGTGGATCACGCCCAGCGCGGCGTAGCAGTTCTTCACCGAGTCGGTGATGATGCGCAGAGCGAGCAGGTCGTACACCTGATCGAGGGCGATCTTCTGCCGCTTCATCTTCTGGTATACCGAGTAGGGCCTCTTGATGCGGGCCTCCACGCGCGCCGGAATATTCTCGCGCCTGAGATTCACTTCGACATCGTGCCGCATTTTGTTGAGGATACTCTTCGTTCTGCTGGCGCTGGGACTCGATCTCGCGCATCAAGTCCGCCGCAGGCCTCCGGTTCCAGGTAACGGAACGAGAGATCCTCCAGCTCGCCGCGCACTTTGCCCATCCCCAGGCGATGCGCGATGGGCGCGTAAATCTCGGCGGTCTCCTGCGCGATGCGCAACTGGCGCTCGCGAGCGAGCGCGCCCAGCGTCCGCATGTTATGCAGCCGGTCGGCCAGCTTCACGATGATGACGCGGATATCGTTCACCATCGCCAGCAGCATCTTGCGGACGCTTTCGGCCTGCCGCTCCTCGCGCGAGTACAGCTTCAGCTTGCTCAGTTTGGTGACGCCGTCCACGCACGCCGCCACTTCGGCGCCGAACTCTTTCTTGATCTGCTCCAGGCTGAGGCTGGTGTCTTCCACCGTGTCGTGCAGCAACCCCGTGATCAGGCACACCATGTCCATTTGCATGTCGGCCAGGATCATGGTGACGTGCAGCGGATGGATCATGTAGGGCTCGCCCGACTCGCGCATTTGGTTTTTGTGCGCGTCGGCGGCGCGGCGGAAGGCTTTTTCCAGGAGCGTGAGGTCTTCTTTAGGCCGCAGCGCAAGGATCTTCTGCTCCAGCTCGGCATAAAGCTGGTCGACTAATCCTGGAGCCGGGACAACATCGGTGGACACTCTATTTCTAGGGTACTTGGTTTGCGCCCCGTGGCGCACTGAGGCCTGCCCGTAATCCGTCGGTAAGGGCTGGGACAAATGTGGCGCACGGCAGGCCGACCAACGGAGTGAAAAGAAGACAATCCACCTGTGCGACATGATAGCGGGGCTGCTTGAAAGAAGCGTAACCCTTTCCGCGCCCGTGTCAAGCGGCTGGCCGCTTGGGAGCGAATGAGTCTGCCGGCAATTCGCGCGTAGCGAGTAGAAGGGTGGGGGGAGGGGGATGTTGTGGGGGTGGCGACAAATTTCGGCTCATTGGTGGATTGGTGGTTGGTAATTGGCGATTGGTGGATGGATCATGGGTGGGAAATGGTCGAATTGAGGACGCCAGGTTGTTGAAATGGAGGATCTTATCTATGTGGGAGGCGCATCAGGGCTATTTTTGTGTTTGGTGGCGCATTTCTTGGGGTGGGGGAAAGTGGCTGGTTTAAGGGCGGCTAGAGATTGGACGGGATTAGCATGCTATTGGAAAGATAGCGTTGGGGAAGCTGTCCGGCGGGTGAAATTCGTGCAAGGTGATGTGGTGGAAGGGAATTAGGCGCTGGTTGCGCGGTGATTGGAGGATTTGGGCTGACGGGCCCCCACCTATTTCTGAACGGGAAGCCAGCGCTTCGAATCCAGCAAAAATCCCTGAGCCAGCAAGGGTAAGTTCCGGTGAGGTTGATCATAGGCCCAATGTGGGTAATCTTGTGGTTTGCCGTCAACTATCGTGAATTCAGACACGGAGAACACCTTGTCTCCAACGACAAGGTAGACGTCGTAGATGGGTCGCTCCGGGCGGCTAGCGGAAAAAATAATCTAGGCTTAGCTAGGTGCGCGTCCACGACATGCTGGACCGACTTGTCCATGTAGGGTTTGACATCCCGAGCCCATGCTTCGGAACTTTCCGAGCTGGCCCGATAAAGCGCCACTTCATTCAGGCTAAAGGAATAGTCAAACGGGTGCTGCGCAGCACTGGCCGGGTGGCGCTGCCTCAACAGGCCGATTGCGTTTTCGTACGTCTCGGGTGTTGCGCCAATGTAGACAGGCTTGAACGGGAGGTTGTCTTTGGTAAGATTCACGATCACGGGTCCGGGCTGGCAATAAGCGAGGACTTCCACGTCTGCTATTTCCCCCGCACATCGCGTTGGAACCTCTTGTGTCGGGCCCCTCATCCAGTGGACGTACCAGCGCAAGTCCATAAGTAGGTCTTCATGAAGGTGTTCCTCGTCCGAAGGAACGGCGGGAAGGCACACCATTAAAAGGCTTACCGCAGCCAGAACTGCGCGCATTTATATTCCTCCGGCAGCAGGTATGCGTCCGATCCGACTTGTCACAGGACGGTGATGAGGTGGCCGAGGATAAATGGGGACAGGCCCGTTGGTCACGGCTACGACCTGAGCCACCGGGATGCCGTAGAACACGTTAATGCTGCCAGAGCTGCCGACCAGCTTTTGTGGGCTTGGCGGCACGTATCCCCCAGAGTTAAAGCTCGACAGAATTAAGTTGTTGACTGCGTAGAGCTGGCGGGTGCCTTGACTTTGCAGGTATTCCAACCCAGTGCCTATTGCCGCCACTAGCGCATTGCAGTCACTAGATCGCTCGGGCGAGTCGAGTGCGCTTTCGAGCCCAGTTTGTTCTGTTGGGGTTAGGACACATGGACTAGCCCACACCGCGAACTGACTGGGAGCAAAGAGCACTTGGGAGAGGGTCGCATTGGGGAGACCGAAGTACGGTGAAAGATTGATTATCCCCCCAAGTGAGCCGAAGACCCAGTAGTAGCAGTCGAGAATGTTCAATCGGTTCATTATGACGGCTCCTATCCAGCCCATCTGCTGTAAGCCGGATGATGACGTGCTCTTGTTACTTTCAGCGAAGATCGTCGTACTCAGGAGGTCCAGGTTTGTACCGCCGCTCAGGAGGCTCCCGACCGTGCCCTGATAAACGCCGTTGTAGCTGACCGCGGAATCCGCGCAATCCACAGCGAGGCGCGTGGGGTCTAAGTAATTAACCGGGTCGCCCTCGGTGTAGCTATAGATGTTCCAGCTCTGGGGCGCTTGCATCCCAGTTGTCTCCGCTTGGGTCGGGCGTCGTGAAGCGGCCGGCAACACTGGTGTAGGCTCGCCCGACTCGCGCATTTGACTTTTGTGCGCGTCGGCGGCGCGGCGGAAGGCTTTTTCGAGGAGAGTAAGGTCTTCTTTAGGTCGCAGAGCGAGGATCTTCTGCTCCAGCTCGGCATAGAGCTGATCGACTAACCCTGGAGCCGGGACAACATCGGTGGACACTATATTTCTAGGGTACTTGGTTTGCGCCCCATGGCGCACGCAGTCTCATTGTTGGCTCCCATCATAACCTCGGCGGTGGAAGCCATGCCCTCCGACAAGTTCGACTTCGCGCCTACAGCAGGGCAGTTCAAGGGAGTTCGCACGGTTCGGCCAGCAGGCCAAGCACCTGGCGGCCGTCATTTATCATTTTTCGGCTGGCGTGCTCAGTGAAAAGGCGCCCGGAATACCGGCAAGCTCAATGAGGGGCCCGAATCACTGCGGGCTGCGGCGGCCATCGTTGAGTATCTGAAGGGCGCTGGGGCTTATGGTCCATAAGGCCATGCCTTCACTGACCGAGAAAAACGAGTTGCGCAATCTGGAACGCAGCAGCCGACCGAGGTCTCTCTAACTGATTGAAATAAATATACGTAATTGGCATGGTACAGCAAGGCCTTGACAGCAATGCGTATTCACCGTATGCTGACAACGGAATTGCCCGCCTGTACCGAACTGTGGCCTTTATGGTCTGCGTTCCCCGACACTGGGGATAGGTTGGCGGGTTTCTTCTTTGGTGGATCTATTGCGGCCTCCTCTCAATAAACTTTTCTCTCTTTTTAACCAACCCAAGAAAGCTGGCGTCAGAGCGGTATGTGATCGCGTCACCGCGCCACAGATCATATCCGCCACTTGCAGCAGGTTATTCGAGTGCGAACTCTCCATTGTAACTTTCTTGACGCGACACGTGCCGTCCTTATCGGTCAACTGCGTTTTTAGGCTCTTAGCCAATTGTTGTCGAAAAGTACGGTTTCCACTCTGGTCTATAATGATCTTCGCGTCTGTCAATAGTTGTTTCACATTCTCGCAGACGATGCCGACGGAAAACTCGTAGAATTGCTTTGGATCTTTAAAGCGCTCTCCATAGAGCTTGCGCTTGTCCACCACGAATCCCGCATATCTGAAATCCTCGTGGCTCACCCTTTCAAGAAACTTCCGACGTATCTTTTCCGAGACGTGTGAGAAGTGAAACTCAAAAGACGATGGCTTATTGAGTTCTCTACGTAGTTCATCAACCGCTCGGTCGCAAGCGCCCATTGAAAACTCCCCCGAGAACACCACCGCTACGACCACAAAATAATCAGACGATCCCCTCCCGAACTTGAGACGACAATCACCAGATTCATCAATGAGGACAAGCATGTTACCGACTAGATCATGTTAAATACAAATGGACGGAGGGCGTCCAGCTTTAGGCTGATCGCCCTCCTCGTAATGCGGCGTGGCAAGCCGCCCGCGCGGTGTTGTTCTACAGCGTCCACCATGAGCCTAGTCGGTTCGAACCCATCCCAATGAGTCACTGGCTAGGTTCTTTCGGTTTCGGCCCTCGCTGTCGGTGAACTCGAACAGCAGAGCCTACGTTCCTCATTAGCGTCAACCGAGAAATAAGAACCTTGCAATGCGGCCAAATACTCATCGAGAGTGGCGTCCAATCGGGTGTACGGCAGACTATCAAAGCTCTCGCTTCCCCCCGCTGCCTGCGATTGCTGCAAGGCCCGGATGTACTCCGGCCGATCTTCCGGCCGCACGGCAATTGGCGGATAGCCTCCGCGAATGAGAATGAGATTCATCAAAAGGCGCGCGGTGCGCCCGTTGCCGTCGTTAAATGGGTGGATGTCCACCAAGCGGAGGTGCGCTGTAAACGCCGTTTCTGGAGTATTCGGGGCTGCGGCCAGCCATTCGGCGAAATCTCCCATGAGAGCGGGAATTTCCGCCGGCGAGGGAAAATCAAAGCGGCCAGTCTCAGTTCGAACATAGCGCGCCAAATCGGCATAGCTCCCTGCTATGTCGGGACGCGATCGCTGGACCACCAGCCGGTGAACGTTGCGCACGTCGCTTTCCCTCAGAGCTGCCTTTTCACCAGCCAGCTCGCGGACGTACCGGATGGCATCGTAATGATCCAGGGCCTCCAGGTGGTCCTTGAGAGGTTTCCCGCTGATTGTTATGCCCTGCTCGATCACCAGCGTGGTCTCGACGGCGCTGAGGGTGTTGCCCTCAATCGCGTTCGAAGTGTAGGGGAGTTCCGATGTCGTAATAATGCCGGAAATTGCTCATCGCCTCGGCGGATAAAGGCCGAAGCTGGTCCAGCCGGCGTTTCTTTTCCTGGATGGCGTCGAGCAGGCGGGTAAGATGCTCCAACTAAAGTAGGATAGTACTTCAGACGACAGATAGCTATGCCCTTAAAGCTGAACCGCAGCTTAGCGGCTACTTTTGTGTTCGGCATTCTGGGCATGCTGGTCAACCTACCCCGGCTGACCATTTTCACCGGCGCCGCACTATGGTTTGGCGGCATTTTTCACCTGATGGCAGCGCTGCTGTTTGGGCCATGGTACGGTGCGCTGGCCGCTCTTATAACGGTGGTTCCTTGCGCGGTGGTGTGGGGCCATCCTGAAACGGTGTGCATTGTAGTCACCGAAGCGCTCACCGTAGGCTGGCTGGCCCGGCGCCGGCTGCACCCCACGCTGGCCGATCTGATCTATTGGCTCGTTATCGGGACGCCGCTGGCAGCCTTGATCTACGTTGTGCTCTTGAGCTACCCGTCGCCATCCGACTGGGTGATGGTGGTGAAGCATCCGGTAAACGGACTGCTGAATGTGATGATCGCGGAGCTGCTGATCAGCATTCCAGCGCTGCAGACACTTTGGGGGACGGCGGCCCCTGGGAACGTTGAGCGCAAGCCTCTGCGCGCGTATTTATCGCACGGATTTCTGCTGGTGGCGACGGTACCTTTGCTGCTGTTAAACATCGTGAATGGCGAAAACTACGCCGAGCGGCAGGAGAAGGAAGCGGGGCAGCGGCTGCAGGAGGCGGCCACCGCGATCCGTCAAAACATGGAAGACTACGTGCAGCGGCACGAGCTGGCGATACGCGGGCTTTCGCGTTCCATCACCAGGCAAGGCCGTTTCGACCTGGATGCTCTGAACGGATGGCTGCAGCAGACCCGCCAGGTTTATGGCGGCTTCCAATCGATTACGATCGGCAATGCGGACGGCTTCCCGATTGCGGTGGATCCGCAAGAAGTGCCGGGGCTGGGAAAGGTGCTCAGTCATAAGCCAGGCGACGTGGTGCCCGACAGCGCGACCATGCGGGATCGAGAGTACTTCCAGCGAATCATAAAGCTGCCTAGGGCCGTGATCTCGAATGTATTTATCAGCCGCGTGGTGCGGCAGCCGACGGTAGCGGTTGCGGCGCCCATTTTCACTCCGAATGGCGAGCTGTTTGGGGTGATCGCAGGAACGCTGGATCTATCGCCATTCGAGCATCTGGCGCAAAACTTCGGAACGCTGGACCAGGCGGAAATCTTCATTCTGGACCAGCGCACCCGAGTGATTTATTCGAACCGCGGCGCGGCTTATGGTCCGCTGGAATCGATGGCGGACTCGCCGCTGGTGAAGGGCGCCTCACAAAACGGCGCGGCGTTTTTGGTGGATCACCTGGTGGATCAAAACGATGCGCGGCGGCACAATGCCACGTATCTGGCGAGCCAGGCCGAAAGCGGGCTCACGGGTTGGAGGGTTCTTATCGAGCAACCGCTGGCGCGGCTGCATTTGCAGACCGAGCGGTATTACCTGATGACGGTGGCGTGGATGCTGGGCGCGATCGGGCTGTCACTGCTGCTGGCGCGAGCCGCGGATTCCGGTGTGACGTCGCCGCTGGAAGACCTGGTAAATCGGGTACGGGAGTTTTCAGTGGCGGGTGATGGACGGGGACAAATCGAATTGCCGGGGCCGATCGAATTGCCTCGCGAGGCGCCATCGGAAGTGGCGCACCTGGTAGAGGATTTCGGCCGGATGTCGGTGCGGTTGAAAGAGTCCTACACAGAGCTGCGCGCCGCGCTTTCCGATCGCGAGCGTCTGAACGGCGAGATGGCGGAGTTGCTCGCCGATCTGGATCGCAAAGTGAGGGAGCGCACCGCGGAGCTGGCCGATGCGAAGTCGCGGGCGGAGGAAGCCAGCCGGGCCAAGAGCGAGTTCCTGGCCAACATGAGTCACGAGATTCGCACGCCCATGAACGGGGTGCTGGGGATGATGGGTCTGGTTCTCAACACCGACCTGCACCATGATCAGCGGGAGTACCTGCATATCGCGAAAACGTCGGCCGATTCGCTGCTGGGGCTGCTCAACGATATTCTCGATTTTTCGAAAATCGAGGCCGGGCGCCTGGAACTGGAATCGATTCCGTTTTCGGTGCGGGAATGCGTGATGCAGGCGGTGAAGACGTTGGAATTCATGGCCCGTGAAAAAAGACTGGAGCTTTCATGGTGGGTAGGCGCCGATGTTCCGGACCGGCTGCGGGGCGATCCAAACCGGCTGCGGCAGGTGCTGCTGAACCTGGTGAATAACGCCGTGAAGTTCACGACCGAAGGGTCCGTGCGGGCCGAAGCGCTGCTGGAACGCCAGGGCGCTGGGCGGGCGGCGATCAGGTTCAACGTGACTGACACTGGAATAGGGCTTTCGAGCGAGCAGCAGAAGCTGATTTTCGAGCCGTTCCGGCAAGCCGACGGATCGGTGACGCGACGCTATGGCGGCACCGGGCTAGGCCTGGCAATCTGCTCGAACCTGGCGGAATTGATGGGCGGCGGCATATCGGTCGAGAGCAAGCCGGGCGAAGGGAGCACGTTTTCCTTCACCATCGACTGTCCGGTGTGCGATGAGCAAGACGATGCCGCGATCAAGGGCGGAACACGGGTGCGAGATGGCGCCGGCGCCGGTCCGCTCTCGATTCTGCTGGCCGAAGACAATCGCGTCAACCAGTTGCTGATGGTGCGATTGCTGGAAAGCCGGGGGCACCGGGTGACGGTGGCGGGCGATGGGCAAGTGGCGCTGGATGAGGCCGGGCGTTTCGGGTTCGACGTGATCCTGATGGATGTGCAGATGCCGGGGATGGACGGGCTGGAGGCCACGCGGATGCTGCGCGAGCGGGGCGTGCGAACGCCCGTTATCGCGATGACGGCGCATGCCATGCAGGGCGATCGCGACAAGTGCCTGAGAGCCGGGATGAACGCTTACGTCAGCAAGCCGATCCAGCCGGAGGAAGTCTTCGAGGCGATCGAGGACGCCGTGCTGGTGGGCCGGGCCACACAGGACATAGTTGACAGTGATCAAGTAGTTCATTGACACTGGCAACATGCAGCACAACTGCGTGGACGCGGTTCGCCGCTTCAATCGCTTCTATACCCGCCAGATCGGGCTGCTCAACAAGGGCTACCTGGATAGCCCTTTCACGCTGGCCGAAGTTCGTGTGCTGTACGAGGTGGCGCATCGGGACTCGCCGACGGCGTCCGAGATCGCGCAGGCGCTCGGATTGGATGCGGGGTACTTGAGCCGCATGCTGTTGAGCTTTCGAAAACGCGGGTTCCTGGCGCGCCAGACGTCCGAGAAGGACGCGCGGCAGAGCCATCTCTCGCTGACCAGGAAGGGTCGCACCGCCTTTGGCGCACTAGAGGCGAAGTCTGCGGCTGCGGTGTCGAAGATACTCGAACGTTTGTCGCCGGCGGAAAAGAATCTATTAACGGGCGCGCTGGAAACCATACAGGGATTACTTGGCGAACGGGAGGAACCGAAGGCGCCGTATCTGCTGCGAACGCATCAGCCGGGCGATATGGGATGGGTGATTCACCGGCATGGCGTGCTGTACGCTCAGGAATACGGATGGGATGAACGGTTCGAGGCCTTGGTGGCGCAGATTGCAGCCGAGTTCATTCAGCGGTTCGATGCCAAGCGCGAGCGCTGCTGGATTGCCGAACGGGACGGCGCGATGGTGGGGTCCGTATTCCTGGTTAAGAAATCCGAGCGAGTGGCTCAGCTACGGCTGTTACTGGTGGAGCCGTCGGCGCGCGGGTTGGGGATAGGCGGGCGGTTGGTCGACGAATGCATCCGCTTCGCACGACAAGCGGGATATCAGAAGATCACGCTGTGGACGCAGTCGATTTTGGATGCGGCCCGGAATATCTATCGCAAAGCCGGATTCCGCGTGGTGAAGCGCGAGCGGCATCAGAGTTTCGGGCAGCAGTTGATGGGCGAGACCTGGGAATTGATCCTTTAGCTAAATTAGATCAGAGGACTTGAGCACATGAAAGCTTTCCTTCTTTTGCTGCCGTTGTCGTGGACAGCCGTCGCGCAAACACCCAACGTGATCAAATATCACGCAACCATCAACGATGTTAAATATGTTTACGGGCCGGCCGCGCCGGTGGCGCATGTGAAGGCGGGGGACATCATCGAGACCAATACGCTGGATGCATTCGGCAACGTCTTGAAGAAACCTGGCGACACGCAGGCTTTAGTGAAGGGGGACAACCCGTTGACCGGGCCATTTTTCGTGGATGGCGCTCAGCCGGGAGACACGTTGGCGGTGAAGATCCTGGATCTGCAGGTGGATGGGAATCAGGGCGTGGGGGCGTTCGCTCCCAACTTCGGCGCCTTGAATGAAACCAGCTACACGCCGATGCTGCATCCCCCGCTGCCTGAAAAAATCTGGTTTTATCCCATCGACAAGGCCAGCAACACAGCGACGTTCAACGCTCTCGACTCGAAGTTTTCCGTCAAAATTCCGCTGCATCCCTTCTTTGGATGTATCGGGGTGGCGCCGGCGGGTGGAGAGGTGCGCAGTTCGATTGTACCGGCGGAATTCGGCGGCAATATGGACGCTCCCGAAGTCAGCGTGGGCAATACTCTATACCTTCCGGTAAATGTGCCCGGGGCGCTGCTCTATATGGGCGATGGGCACGCCGCGATGGGCGATGGGGAAGTGGCTGGGACGGCGATTGAAGTCTCGCTGCTGGCGCGCATCCAGGTCAGCGTCATTAAGGGAAGAAAGATCAGTTGGCCGCGCTTTGAGAACGACGCGTCGATTATGGCGGTGGGCGCGTACCGTCCGTTGGACGACGCGCTGCGAATCGCGTTCACCGAGCTGGTGGATTGGATCCATAAAGATTACGGGCTTTCGAATCTGGATGCGTACGAATTGCTGTCGAAGGTGGCGAAGATCCATTTGGATGAGATGGTGGACCCGAATTATGTGGTGGTGGCATCGATCGACAAGAAGTTTTTGCCGGCGAAAAAGAAGTAATCGTCACTCGAGGGTCCAATATCCGTCGCGAGTTTTGGCGTGCAGCTCAGGGCGGTTACGCACTTCGACGCGGATACTGTGAAATGTTCCGGGATCGCCGCCTTTCGGCTCGAAGCTGAGAATGTATTGGCGATGCACTTCTTCGCTCACCAGTTGAATGGCATGCTCCAATGCGCTCTTTTTCAGAAAAGCCAGTTCCCGGCCGCCGGTGGTTCTGGTGAAGAGGCTGGAGAGATCCGGCTTGCGCAAGCGAATCAATTCGCCGATCCCGTATAGATAGCCGCCCGGTCCCACATCGGGCGGAACAGCAGTGTCGTCGGGGGCAGGGCAGAGGGCGCACTTCTGGACCTTGATGCGTTCGTCTTCGGGCTTTAGATCCTCGGCGGTCTTGGGCTTCACGGTGAATGGTTCCAGGAACGGTGAATAGGTCAGCCAATAGACGGCGGCATTGAGCCGTTCTATTTGCTCCATAACTTCGCGCAGCTTCACCTGGCTGGAACGGTCGCGCCGCTCGGCAATCATGAGGATGATGCGCCGTCGGCCGGGCGGCCTGTGTTCGAGCATCAGGAGCGCCTGGTGCATGGCATCTAAGATGTGCGCGTTATCGCCTTCCATGCGCAGCATGCGGAGCGAGTGCATCACGAGATCGGGATTGTCGGTGAAATCCTGGTGGACCTTTACCTCGTCGCTGAACGAGATGACCGCGGTTGCTCCGGCATCGGCGGCGAGCAACTGCGAAAACAGAATGCCGCTGCCACCCAGTTTGTCGATGACGGCGCCTGAATTGGCGCTGGTTTGGACCGCGACTACCAGGTCGATGGGATACGCCATCCAATCCATCTGTATCTTCTGCGGCACATTGTTGTCGTAGAGAATCAGGTCGTCAGCCTTGAGGCCGTCGACGAAATGCCCTTTGGGATCGGTGACGGTGGTGGGCGCGACTACCAGCGGGACGGTGCTTTTGAATTGCGCCCAGCCAGGGCAAGCGAGCACCACGATCGCCACGGCAAGACGCATTATGGAAGCATTAGCAGCTTTTGGGCCACCATTACTTATGATGGAAATGGGTACAAGAAGTGGTGCTTCCCACTTTGCGTTACCAACATGACTAGCAAGCTTACTCTCGATAAAGCCGGGCGCGTGATGATTCCGAAGCGCTTACGCCAAGAGCTGCATCTGGGGCCAGGCGACACCCTTCAGCTGGATAGTAAGGGCGAGCAGATTATTCTTCGCCCCTTGCGCCTCAAGGATCTCTTGAAAAAAGAGAAAGGCATCTGGGTCTATCAAGGCGGACCAACTGAGACGTCCGTCACCGCCCTAATCGATCGGGAACGAGAGAAACGCCTTCGCGAACGGATGGAATGAAGGAGCTCTTCGACACCTCAGTCCTCGTCGCATCCTTCTGGCGCGGCCATCGCGACCACGAAGCCAGCCTCCGGCGAGTCGCTGCCGTATATGCGAGCGTGACGGCGCTACCCGTGAAGGACCTTATCCCGCCCGATCAGGCCCTTCTTTTCGTTCAGGAAGTGCGCGACCGCCTTAGCGTCATCGCGCTCAATGAGAGCGAATACTATGAGGCTATCCAGCAGGCTGGGGAACGCGGGTTTAGCAGCGGGCGCATTTACGACGCGCTCCTCCTAGCTTGTGCCGCCAAGGTCAAAGCAGAGGTGATCTATACCTGGAACGTGAAACACTTCAAGGCGATCGATCCTAAGCAGGCGCACAAGATCCAAACGCCCTAGCGCCTTAAAGGCCGACCGGGATGCCCGACACCCTACGCACGCAGACCACGCCACCTAGCAGGTGCTCGGCCGTGTGCCAGACTGCCATCGAAAGGAACCAGCTCTTGGTCTTGCCCTCCAGAAAGCCCGGCAGCCATTTGGCTCGCTCGTTTCCAATTGAGCCATCGTCAAGCATGCGGTAAAGGCGCGCCTTGTCGACGGGATCGCTGAGTTCGGCGGCGGGGATTGATTTAGCCACTTCACGGACCGCGTCGCCGACGACGCTCCAGTACGCACGCAGCCCCGATAGGTCAACGGCTTGATTGAAACTGGTACATTCTTCGCGGGTCATCCCGGTCCCGACATCGCGCCGAGGCACGTTCATCTTTTGGAGCCATCCGCTGTCGAGTATCTGGGAACGATCGCTCTTGATCAGCGTGTTGGCGTAATCCTGCCAGCGGGAGGTGTGCCACAGGTACCAGGCGATGGAGTTCAATCCTGACTCAGGCTGATGACGCAACTGGTTGTCGTTCAATCCACGGAGGAACAGATCGTCTACGATGGAGCGCACAGTGTCGTACTGTTCGAGAAAGAATTCACATGCGTTCATAACGCCTCCAGACTGTCGGTCATTATAAGGCAGATTTTCTGATATGATCCCCAACTAGTGTTCTGAAGGAGCTGCTATGAAGAACTTTGGGATTTTGATCCTTGCCGTTGCCGTAATTCCAGCATCCGCCGCTGATGGCCCGGTTCCGTGGGCCTATGCCATTCCATCCGCGCCGCCCGCTGCGGCTACACCGCCAGCCCCGGATACGAGCATCAAACATCTGGCGGGCAGTAGCGGCGAGTTCACCCGCGCGCAGATCTCGGATCGCTTCGGCCCGGCCGACTGGTATCCTGGCGATCATCCGGCCATGCCGGACGTCGTCGCGCATGGCAAGAAGCCTGAAGTCTGGGCTTGCGGCTTGTGCCACTACCCCAACGGCAAGGGACGTCAGGAAAACGCCGGAGTCGCTGGCTTGCCGGTATCCTATTTCATCCAGACCATGTACGATTTCCGCAACGGCGCCCGCAAAAGCGCCGAGCCTCGCAAAAACAATACCAACCTCATGGTCCAATTCGCAAAGAACATGACCGACGAGGAGATCAAGGCGGCGGCTGAGTACTTTGGCTCCATGAAGTGGACGCCCTGGATCAAGGTGATCGAAACCAACACGGTGCCTAAGACCCGCAACGCGAACGGCATGTTTCTGGTCGAAGGCGATGAAAAGGAGCCTCTCGGCAAACGCATCCTCGAGACACCGGAGAATGCCGAGGCCACCGAAGTCCTGCGCGACCCGCATTCCGGCTTTTTCGCTTACGTGCCTCCCGGCAGCATCAAGAGAGGCGAGGCGCTGGTGACCAGGAGCAGCGCGAAGACCACGCAATGCGGCTCTTGTCATGGAGCGGATCTGAAGGGCCTGGGTCCGGTGCCAGGTATCGCGGGCCGCTCACCCAGCTACCTGATGCGGCAAATGTACGATATGCAGCAAGGCGCGCGGAACGGCACGTGGACACAATTGATGAAGCCGGTGGTCGCCAAACTGAGCGACGAAGACATGCTCGACATCGTGGCATACACGGCATCGCTCAAGCCTTAGCGGGCTGACTCCCTGGCGCCCCAGGGCCACTGTCGCCGAAATCCTACACTCCGAATCCGAGCGCTCAGATGGTCGGGTTTCACCGCTTCCGGCAGATGCCGCGTCAGCGCCATCAGTGCCCGCTGTTCCATGACAGAAACCAAGCCTCGATTCCCTCGCTGGGCGGGCCGAAAGTCGTTTGGCTGCGTGCCATTTGGACGCGCCCGCGCCGAAATCGTTGGTTAACGTTTCGTAAAGTCTGGAACGAACTCTTCCCCTGCGCGTCGGCAGGCTAGTAGAATAAGGAGACGACGCTGCGGGGGCCGCTCTTCAGTTCCAACTGCATGACTTCAACCCATCTATCCCTGCCCATGCTTTTGCTCGCGTATGCTTTCGCGGCAATGGGCCAGGACGCGACCCCGGCGCCGGCAGCGGATCCGCCAGCCAGGCCTGATGTGACGCAGCGTGATGTGATAGAGCCAGGTCCGGCGGAGCCCGGTGTGACGCAACCCGGTCAAACCGAGACACAGCTTCCGCCACCCGACAAGCGCATTTTCGGCGTTCTTCCCAATTACCGCACTGCCAATGCCACCTCGGTTTACATGCCGATCACCCCGAAACAGAAACTCGCCATCGCGGCGAAGGATTCGTTCGACTACCCGCTGCTCGGCTTGGCGGCTTTCTTGGCCGGATATGGGCAACTGACGAACGAGAATCCATCATTCGGTCAGGGTGCGGCGGGATACGGACGGAGGGTGGGCGTGGAGTACGGCGATCAAGCCATCGGCAATATGTTGACGGAAGGCTTCTTTCCGATCCTGTTGCATGAGGACCCGAGGTACTTTCGCCGAGGCTATGGCAGCTTCTTGTCGCGGACGTGGTATGCCGCCACGCGCGTCTTCGTCACCAAAACGGACGCCGGCGGCACCCGCTTCAACTTTTCGGAAATCGTGGGTAACGCAGCCGGCACCGCCATCTCGGATGCTTACACACCCGACCAGCGAACGGCGGGAGATAACGTCGAAACATGGTGGCTGCAGATCAGCATTGATTCTGCATCGCAGGTGCTGAAGGAATTTTGGCCCGACATCAAGCACAAGCTTTTTCACGGGCCGAATCCGAATCCCACCGCAGCCGAACTCCGGCCGTAAACCTCAGTTTTAGCTGCAATACTGTTCACTTGGTATGCTCGTGCCAAAAGGTACACGCGGTTTCAGCCGCGCTTGTGTTCGGTATGGATGAGACGCGACTAAAACTCGCGTGTACCAGCGTCTCATAAAGTGAACAGTATTGGCTTTAGCTGACCTTCTTCTTGGGAGCGGAGCTCTTGCCCGTCACCGCGCGGATGCGAGCCTCGATCTTGCTGGCATCGGACTTGCGCTTCATTTTCTTGAGCACATCGGCGTAATCGAGGGCAGTCTGCGCCAGCAAATCCAGGTTGTCTTCGGTACTGCTTAAGAACAGCGGCCGTTTGCCGGTTAAGACGCCCTTCTTGTCCAAAATTGTCAGCGACAACCGGTAAAGCGGTTCGGCCTCCACTAGATTCTGTTTGCTGACATAAATAGCAGCCAGCGTGTTCAAGCTCGCCACTGTATCGCTTTCGCGGGCCTTTAACACCTGCTGCACCAGCGGCTCGGCATCCACCGGGCGATGGAGCGCTGCATAGAGTTCGGCCACCTTCTCATACTTTTCCGCCAGCTCCGCGCTCCCCGGCTTCAGCTCTTTCATCCAGATGAACAGCGACCGCTCGCTGGCCTTTTGCGCCTCTGGCAAGCGTTTTTGTTCGGTATAAATAGCCGCGAGCTGGTCGAGATTTTTCGCCACCTCCACGTGGTTCGGTCCCAGGTTGCCCTCCCGGATGGACAGCGTCCGTCTTAGCAGCGGCTCCGCATCTTTCTTCTGCTCCAAGGTCAGCGCGGCCATCGCGTCCAGGGTAGGCAGCAGCTCCGGACTGTTCGGAGAGAACTTGGTCTGCTGGATCTTGAGCACGCGCTGGTACAACCCCTCGGCTCCCGACAAATTGTGTTTGGCAGTGTCTACACGCGCCAATTGGGTCAAATCCGGCGTCAGCTCCGCGCTCTCCGCGCCGGACGCTTTCTCGCGGATCGCGATGGCCCGCGCCAGAAACTTTTCCGCATCCGGATATTTGGATGCCGCCTCCAGCACTCTGGCCACCTGTTCCAGAGACGGTACCAGCTTGGGACTGTCGTCCCCATACTCACGCTCCATGATCCGCAACTCGCGCGCGATCAAGTCCGCGGCTTGTTCGTATTTCATTTGCGCGAAGCACACGCGCGCCACATCGTCCACTGCGGGGATGATGGCCGGGTTGGCCCGCCCGAGCATGTCCTCTTTCAGCTCCAGCGTCTTTTGATACACCTTTTCGGCTTCCGCATAGCGCCCCTCAGCCGAATAATAGTCCGCCAGATCCTCATGCGCTTGCGCCACGCGGGGGTCCAGCGGTTTCCACTGAGCTGTTTCGCTCAGCGCCGCCAGCAGCGTCTTCTCTTTCACCGGGACGGCCCCTTGCGGTTTGTCGAGGCTTTGAGCCTGCGCCGCAGGTTCCAGCGCCTGTCCCAGAAGGATAAACCCAGCGAAACTAAGTACTAGAACGAAGTTGACGATCGGGATACGTGGTCCGGGCTTCATGTTGCCCCTTTAATCGACAAAATGGGCGCAGCTATATAGTCAGGGCAATGCACTAAGGTTCAAATGAAACTATCCCGGTTGAAGTTCGGGTACTGGCCCGCGTCTTTGCAACAATCTCTGCGAACTTTCGCCGTCCCGGCCACTTCTTCCTAGGTGATCTCTGCCTTATCGTCCTGGTGGATGTACCTTGACGTTACGCTCACTTGGTGTGATGTCGGGGTAGCTCACTGCCTGTTGCCGCTGGCATGGATCATCCTTATCAGTGGCCTGGACGACCTGGCTTTGGACGCCGTCTGCCTGGGGGCCTGGCTGCGGCGGCGGCTTCGGGCCAGGCCGTCTGGGGCCTTACGCCCCGAAAAGAACAGCGAAAAGAACATCGCGGTCTTTGTACCGCTCTGGCACGAGCACGCCGTTATCGCCGGCATGATCGAGCACAACGCCGCCGCCATCCACTACCAGAACTATCATTTCTTTATCGGCGCCTACCCGAACGACGACCCCACCCTGGACGCCGTCCGTGATCTGGAATCCCGCTTTCCGCAAGTCCATCTCGCGGTCTGCCCGCACAATGGACCCACTTCCAAAGCTGACTGCCTGAATTGGATCTACCAGCGCATGCTGCTTTTCGAAGAACATCACGGCACACGTTTCGACATCGTTGTCACGCACGACGCCGAGGATCTCATCCATCCCGAGGCCTTCTCATTCATTAATTCCTATGCCGACGAATACGATATGGTGCAGATTCCGGTGCTGCCTCTTCCCACGCCCTTGCGGGACTTGGTCCACGGCATTTACTGCGACGAATTCGCGGAATGGCAGATCAAGGACATGCGTGCGCGACAGTTTATGCGTAGCTTCGTTCCTTCCAACGGTGTCGGCACCGGATACACACGCCGCGCGCTCGAAAAACTCGCCAGCGCGGAGCACAATCTGATCTTCGAGCCCGCCTGCCTCACCGAGGACTATGAGAACGGTCTGCGTCTGCACAGGCTGGGGTGCAAGCAGATGTTCGTACCGCTTCGCAGACACGGAGCCGGCATGGTGGCGACGCGCGAGTTTTTCCCGAGGACCGCGCGATCGGCAATCCGTCAGCGCTCCCGCTGGATTCTCGGCATTGGACTGCAATGCTGGGAGCGCAACGGCTGGCGTGGAAGGTTGCCGGAAAGGTATTGGTTTTGGCGCGATCGCAAAGGACTCCTGGGCAATCCGCTAAGCCTGCTGAGCAACTTGGTTTTTCTTTACGGCGCACTCACGTGGGTGGGGGCGCTTTGCGCGGGCGCTCCTTGGGGGCTTGCCAGGTTTATGCTGCATCCCTGGTTGTTGCTTGCCACGCTCGCGATCCTGATCGTTCAAAGCAGCGTGCGCATGACGTGCTCGGCGCGGCTGTACGGGCCCGGATTTGCTTTAGCCGTCCCGCTGCGCGCAGTCTACGGCAACTGGATCAACACCGCCGCTACGTGGACGGCGGTCCGCTCCTACGCGCGCGCCCGGATGCGCCATGAGCCGCTGGTGTGGGTGAAGACCGAACATGCGTATCCGTCGCGCAGCGCCTGGTGGAGCACAAGCGCAAGCTCGGCGAGATCCTGATCGGCTCGGGCTATGCGGAAGAATCCGGGGTTCGCCTGGCGCTCGAAAATCTGCAGCCAGGGATGCGTCTGGGCGAATATCTGGTGGAGCGCGGCGTCATCACCGAAGACGAGCTTTATGAAGCGCTCAGCCTGCAACAAAGCCTGCCGGCGGGGCGATTGGAGCCGTGGGTTATCAGTAGCCAGGTGGCCCGCGCGTTGCCCCGGCGCCTGGTCCGCGATTGGCGCGTGCTTCCGTTCCGGATCTCTTCCGGCAATATGTTTCTGGCCAGTCCCGAAATCCCCACCGACGATCTCACGCGTGTGCTGCGCGGCTTCACCCGGTTGTCGCTGCGGTTTCATCTGGTAACGCCGCAGAATTTCGAAGAACTGGCGGAACGCTTGCTTTAGCTCTTTGGCGTCAGCTTGACCAAACCGCCGCCGCCCGTCAGTAGATACACCGCGCCATCCGGACCCTGCCGCACATCGCGAATCCGCTGCTTGAAATCGGTGAGCAGCTTCTCCTCCGCCACCACTCGCTCGCCATTCAACACCAGCCGCGCCAGGTGCTGGCCGGCCAGCGCGCCCACGAACAAGCTGCCCTTCCATTCGGGAAACAGGTCGCCGGTGTAGAACATCATGCCCTATGGGGCGATGGACGGCTCCCAGAAATAGATCGGCTCCTCAACGCCCTTGATGCTATGCATACCGTTTCCCACCGGCACGTTTTTACGTCCGTCGGTGCGGCGCGCGTCATACTACGTTCCCCACGAAACATCGGGCCAGCCATAATCGCGGCCCGCGCGGATGATATTGATTTCGTCGCCGCCCTGCGGCCCGTGATCGGTGGCCCACAACTCGCCCGTCGCAGGATTGATGGCCGCGCCTTCGGGGTCGCGCAGCCCATGTGCGTAAGTCTCCGGCAGTACCGTGGCGCGGCTGAGCCAGGGGTTATCTTCGGGAATGGAACCATCGCGATGAATGCGGATCACCCGGTCCGAAAAATTGCGGCGAATATCGGGATTATCGGTGAAATCGTGTTCCACGCCATCCAGATCGGGGTCTTAGAACCGGAACCGGTCGGCTCCGGTGACCAGCAGCGTACCGTCGCGCGCCAGCACAATCCTGCGCTCGCCGCCGCCGTCGATCAATCGCGCGCGGGCCACGCGTCCCATTCCCAGGGACATAGTGCGGCGCTCGGCCAGCGATTTGGTCCACACCTGCTCGTAGAAAAACTCGTTCGGCCACAGGGCCGGGGCCTCTCCGCGCGGCTCGAAAAAGGTGATGTAGAGCAGCCGGTTCTTCGCAAAGTCGGGATCGAGCAAAACGTCATGTAGTCCCTGCGCCGCTATCACTTTCACGCCGGGCATGCCCGCGATGGGCGCCGACACCACTCCGTCCGGCGGGACGATCCGCAGGGTGCCGGCGCCTTCGGTGACCAGCGCTCAGCCGGTTGGTGATGGTTTGGATCGCGAAGGGTGGCGAGGCCTTGGACGGTAGAGGCGCCTCGGTCTGTCCCGGGAAGGCAGGCTTCGGTTTGTCGGGAACGTCAGTAACGGTTTGCGTGCGGGCCGGGAAGCACGCGATGGCGCCTAGCACAGTGACCGCGAGCAGAGGTTGTTTCATAGTGATTGTGTGCATGGTATCGGCTTCGTTTGGTTGCGTCAACCATCGCGTGCTCAAATGTCGTGCTCAAATCCCTTGCTCGCGCAGTATCATGAGGACGTGCGCCGATTCGTCCCAATCGCGATGCTGGCCGCTTGCGCGCTGCTGCTCCCGGCTGCGCCCGAAGAAGCGCCACTCACCGCGGATCAGATCGTTCAAAAACACATCCAAGCTATCGGTGGCACGGACAAGCTGAATGCGATTCAAAGCCTGGTGGTCACCGGCAAAGCTTCTATTCTGGGCCAGACCGAAGCGCCGCTCACCATTCGGGTCAAACGGCCGAACCTGCTGCGCCTCGAAATCGACTTTCAAGGCCGGAAAATCGTGCAAGCTTTCGACGGCGTCAACGCCTGGATTCTAAATCCGATGATTAGCTCGGGGCCTAAACAATCGAGCGAAGAGGACACGCGCGCCGCGCAGGAATCGTCCGACTTCATCGGCGGCACTCTGGTCGATTACAAATCCAAGGGCAATACGGTGGAACTGGTGGATAAGGAAGAAATAGAAGGCGCGGCGGTGTATAAACTGAAGATCACTAAAAAGAACGGCTCGGTGGAATTCGATTATCTGGACGCCAAGAGTTTCCTGCCCGTCAAGACGGAAGGCAAGCGCACGCAATTGGGCCAGGAGATCTTGTATGAATCCAAGATCGCCAACTACAAACCGGTGGAGGGTGTATTGATGCCGTTCAGCCTGACGCAACTGGTGAATGGGCGGCTGGCGATGGAAATCACGGTCGAGAAAATGGATGCGAACGTCCCGCTGGACGCCGCGGTGTTCAAGATGCCGGAGAGACCGGCGCAATAATCCTGCCTGCGGTAACATTCGGTAGAGCCGTGCCGACATCAGTGACCCAAAGGCCATACCGTCCAGTCCCCGCCGATCCGCCGCGCAAGCGTTGGACGCGGGCGGAGTGCGCCACGCTCGAATCGTCGGGACTTTGGGACCAGCAGCGCCTGGAATTGGTCCACGGGGAGTTGATCAGCAAGATGGGCAAGAAACGTCCCCACGTGAATGCCCTTGTCGCCGTACAAGCCTGGTTGGTGCGCACCTTCAGAGAACAGTTTGTGAACCCGGGAGCGCCCATCGACGTCGCTCCTGAAGACAATCCGACGAATGAGCCGGAACCCGACCTGGTGGTGCTCGCTAGGCCGTCGCGCGAATTTCGGGATGCGAATCCGCGTCCGGCCGACCTTCGCCTGGTGGTCGAGATCCCCGGCTCAACCTTGGGCTTCGACCTGACCACGAAGGCCGAACTCTACGCGCGCGCCGGAATTGTCGAATATTGGGTCGTCGATGTGGCGGCACGTCGTCTCATCGTGCATCGCGACCCGCGGCAGGGGCTGTACCGTTCAGTCACGGCTTATAGCGAAGAGGAAACCGTGACCCCACTCGCCCCGTCTGACCGAGAGTTCCGCGTGGCCGCCGCCTTCAGCATTTAAATTTTCCTTTAATCGGTCAACAATAGGGGGCTATTGTGTCTCGTCTCCGGCGCCCGGGTGGTGATTGGCTCCGATATCGGAAACCAGCCACTAATCACCAATCACCAGCCACGTCAGCCTGCGGTAACATGCGGAGGTGTCAATTCCCGTGAAACAGCCGCCGCCGGAGATGACCGTCAAAGCGGTTTCGCTTGGCATCTTTCTGGCCTTCGTTTTCGGATCGGCCAACGCTTATCTGGGAATGAAAGCCGGGCAAACCGTCGCCGCCACCATTCCCGCGGCTGTCATCGCGATGGCGCTTTTCCGCATTCCGGCGTTTCGCGGCGGCATCCTGGAGCAGAACATCACGCGCACCGCGGCCTCAGTGGGTGAAGCGCTGGTGGCCGGCGCCATCTTCACCATTCCCGCGTTCATGATGGTGGATATCGGCGGCCAGCGCCTGTGGACCGATTTGCGCTCGCATTATTGGGAAGCGACGCTGATCCTGCTGGTGGGCGGACTGATCGGCGTGTTCTTCATCATTCTTCTGCGCCGCCCGCTATGCGTGGACGCGCCACTGCCGTGGCCGGAAAGCGTGGCGAGCTACGAAATCGTCAAGGCCGGCGAAGCATCGGCCAGCAAGGCGCCGCGCTACATTTTTGGCGCGCTGGGGTTCGGCGGCCTGATTGAAATCCTTACCGACGACAAAGGCGCGCAGATATTCCGCGAATATAGCGAGGGCTTTCTTGGCATTCCCGCGCTCCGTCATCCAGCATTTCGATATCGAGAAGAAGCCCATCGGCGATGTCACGCATTTCGGCGGCGTCCCTGGTCCACGCCCAGCCTGTCGCCGGCGCTGATCGGCATCGGCTACATCATCGGACCCGAGCTTTCTTCCATCAACGTCGCGGGCGGCATTATCGCCTGGTGGATCCTCATCCCGTTGCTGCTGTTCTTCGATCCCGATCTTCCGCGCCGCATCGGAACCAACGATCCGGCCGTGGCCGCCAACTCGGTTTGGTTCAACGTGGTTCGGCCGATCGCAGTTGGGACGATGCTGGTGGGCGCTGCCAGCACCATGTTCTCCATGCGCGAGTCGCTGTGGAGTTCGCTGCGCGGGATCTTCACCGCTTCGGCCAGCGCGGCCCACGAAGCCAAAACGCTCGACCGCACCGAGCGCGATATTCCGCCGCGCTGGGTGGTGCTTTCTACCGCACGTGCTCCTGATACCGATCACGGCCATTTATTACTACTTCACGCACGGGATCGTCGTCCGCGATCGTCGCCGCCGTGGTGATGAGCATCACGGGATTTCTGCTTTCGGCGATCGGCGGCTATCTGGTGGGCCTGGTGGGCAGTTCGAACCAGCCGCTTTCGGGATTGACGCTGGCGGCGCTGATTATCGCGGCGCTGGTGATGCTGACCATCGGCGTCACGGGATTCTCGGGAGTAGCGGCGGTGCTGGGAGTGGCGGCGGTGGTTTGCGTGGCGTGCTCGGTTTCCGGATCGCTGATTCAGGATTTGAAGGCCGGCCATTTATTAGGCGGAACGCCGTGGAAAATGGAAATGGTCGAGATCATTTCGGTGATTCTGCTTGCGTTCTTTTTGATGGGGCCCGATCATCGCGCTGCATGAAGCCAATCTCGCTACCGGCGGGATCGGCGGGAAGGCCTTGCCTGCGCCGCAAGCGGGCTTGATGGCGCAACTGGCCAAAGGAATTGTGGGCGGACAGATGGCGTGGGGACTGCTTGGAATCGGCGCCGCCTTCGGAATCGCGCTGCTGTTGTGCGGCGCGCGTTCGCCGATGCTGATCGCGGTGGGGATGTATTTGCCGTTCGACACCACGTCGGCGATTTTCATCGGCGGCCTGATGAAATGGATTCTGAATCGCATTTCCGAAAGACGCAGCGCCGAGCAAAAGCTGCCTGTCGAAGAAAGAGGCACGCTGCTCGCTTCCGGATTGATTGCGGGCGAAGCGATCGTCGGCATTCTGCTGGCCGTGGTGTTTCTCACCGGAAATCCATGCCCTGCAACTTTCAGCTTCTATCCTGCGTGGGGCGGATGGCTTTCGCTGATCGGGTTCGCATCCATCGCGTATGTATTGATCCGGATTCCGGCGCGCGCGGAGTGATTATTCTTCATCCACGATCACGGCGTATATTTCGCCCGGTCCGTGAACCCCGCGAACCAGGATTTGCTCGATGTCTGCCGTGCGGCTGGGGCCGGTGATCAAGACCATGGAACTGGTTTGGTCAGCGGGGCGGGGAATAACGCTGAACAGTTCGTCAAGATTTGCCAAGATGCGCGAGCGCGGAAAAATGGCAATGTGGACGGGGGGCAAGAGCGAGATCAGGCGGGCTTCGCTAGGACTGGAAAGCATGACGAGGCTTCCGGTCGCCGCGAGTGCATAGTCGGCGCCGGTAATCCCGATGTCAGCAGCGGCGCAAGCTTCCTTCAATTCATCCCGTTCGGTGAAGCCGGCGTGGACCTGCACAAGTCCAGTGACGCCGCACTTACGAAGAAAAGGCGAATTCGACGCGATCGCGTGCCTTTGTACCAATAAATCCGCAATCAACGGGACAACGACGGAAGTATTGCGAGCGCGGAACGCTTTTCCGCCCAAGTTTTCGAATTTCTGGACGAATATATCAGCATAGAGATTGCGATCCACTTCTGGGATTCGCAATGCGGGGGCCGTTAGGGGGGCTGCTTCGAAGAGCGGAGGCTGGCCCGGGGCCCTCTTTAAACCCTTCCGAATATCACTGAAAATCCGCTCCCGCGCCGTCATGAGGACCCCTTCCGGCTGGCCCACCACTGATGGAAGCTTTGTTTGGCCGGCTCGGGCACGGTGCGCTGGCTGGCCCATTTCTTCAGCGGACCGATGTTTGGAACCAACGGAAAAAAGATCGATCCCAGGCTGGCGAGCAACAAATAGATCTTGGGATGAGTCGCGACCCAGGCGAACAGCTGGAAGGCGAAGCGCTCCGATTGATCCGCATCCTCGCGCCGCTTGACCTCGGTGACATCCTCGCGCAATTTGAGTAGAAGCTTCGGAATCTCTATTTTGACCGGACAGACTTCGGCGCAAGCTCCGCACAGGCTGGATGCGAACGGGAGCCAGGTATCGCTGGTGACGCCGTGAAGCTGAGGCGTGATGATGGCCCCAATGGGCCCGGAGTAAACCCAGGGATAATTGTGTCCGCCGATTTTGCGGTACACCGGGCAGTGATTTAAACAGGCGCCGCAACGAATGCAGTAAAGCGACTGGCGTTTTTCAGGATCGGCTAGTAACTTTGTCCGGCCATTGTCGAGCAGCAGCAGATAAAACTCATCGGGACCGTCGATTTCGTTTTGGCGCCGGGGCCCGGAGAGAAACGACGTGTAGACCGAGAGCGGCTGGCCAGTGGCGCTGCGCCCCAGCAGGTTCAAGAACACCGCCAGGTCCTGCGCGCGAGGAATCACCTTTTCGATGCCGGCAATGGCGATGTGAATCTTGGGCGTCGTAGTGGTGAGACGGGCGTTGCCTTCGTTCTCGACGATTACGATGGCGCCCGAATCGGCGATCAGGAAATTGGCGCCGCTGACTCCCATGCCGGCCTGCAGGAATTTCCGACGTAAGACTCCTCGGGCTATTTTTGTTTGTTTCTCGATGACCACTTCATTCTCGACGCCTAGCTCCTTGGTGAAGACGTCGGCGACATCGTAACGGGTCAAATGCAGCGCGGGGGCAATGATGTGAGACGGGCGCTGGTGGGCGAGCTGCAGGATATATTCGCCCAGATCGGTTTCAACGGCTTCCAGCTGATGTTCTTCCAGGCGCTCGTTAAAGTGAATCTCCTCGCTGGTCATGGATTTCGATTTCACCAGCATGTGTACGTCGCGCTTTTTGGCGAGATCGAGAACGAAATCGGCGGCTTCCTGGCCAGTGCGGCAGAACACCACGTGCCCGCCGTGCGCGATCACATTCGATTCGAGCTGCTCGAGATAGTAATCCAGATTTTCGATGGTGTGCTTCTTAATCGCATTCGCTGCATTGCGCAAAGCCTGGTAATCAGGGAGAGCCTCCGTGCTGACTACGCGCGCGCGATGGTCCATCAAGCGGCCCGTGGCAGTGTAAATGGCAAGCTGCAAACGAGGATCGTTGAGCGTCTGCCGAATGTCTGCTTCCGGCGCCTTCATTTCGAAGCGAGCACCTCGGCGAGGTGCAGCGTTCTGATCGGCAGACCCGCGCGATCTATAACGCCTTGCAGTTGCATCAGGCAACTGGAATCGATGGAGACGACGGTGGACGCCCCAGTGTGCTGAATGGAATCGATCTTGGTGCGCGCCATGGCGCCTGACACTTCAGGGAATTTGATGGAGAACGTGCCGCCGAAACCGCAGCATTCTTCAGCCGCGCCCATTTCCGCGAGCGTGAGGCCCCGAACCTTCGCCAGCAGCTTGCGCGGGCCCGCCTTGATGCGCAGCTCACGCAAAGCGTGGCAGCTGTCGTGATAGGTGACTACGCCGTCGAAGCGCGCTCCGACATCTTCGACGCCGGCCACTTCGAGGAGAAAGCGCGAAAACTCCCAGACCCGCGGTTCCAGGGCATGGGCTTCGGCGAGGAGCTTCGGATCGTGCTCGAAGAGCTCGGCGAAATGATGCGCGATCATTGAGGTGCAAGAGCCGGACGGTACTACAATGTATTCGGCATCGCGAAAGACGTCGAGAAAGTGACGAGCGATCCTGCGCGCTTCCTCCGTGTAGCCGGTGTTGAACGCGGGCTGGCCGCAGCAGGTTTGAGCTTTGGGGAAATGGACCTGATAGCCCAAGCGCTCCAGCACCTCCGTGATGGCGATGCCGACTTGGGGAAAAACCTGATCGACGATGCAGGTGACGAACAGGGAGACGCGCGTGCTCAATCCGGGAGTTTAACATGATGTTGTGGAGCTAATCACTATCGGCGAGCCCGTGCCTCGCGAGGAAAACTATCTGGCGCTGGAGCGCGGCAACATTCTCTATTTTCCCCACACCCCATTTGCGCTGTCCGAAGAAGAGCGCGAGCTGCTGCGGCGCACCGGACTCTCATCGAGCAGCCATCACAAGAATATTGCGTACCGGCCGGCGGAAGATAAAGTGACGGGGTTTGATCCGGCGGCGGATTCCGATCCCGAGAAACTGCGTGCGGTAATGCGGTCGTATTCCGAACGCGCGCTGGCGTTTTTGTGGCAGCTGCTGCCGCGATACATGGAGAAGGCGCGCATCGATTTCGCGAGCTTCCGGCCGCAGGAGGAGGAGGGTCGCGATCTGCCGACCAAGAAGCGCAACGACCTGCTGCATGTGGACGCTTTTCCGACAAGGCCCACGCGCGGCGACATGATCCTGCGATTCTTCACCAATATTCACCAGACCAAGCCGCGCGTATGGATGACATCCGATCCGATGGGTGCGCTCGCTCCGCGCTACGCAAGCGATGCGGGACTGGGGGCCGTGGCGATGCATCCCAAGGGGTCGGTCACGAGCCGCGTCCTGGGCGCGTTTGGCGGAGTGGATGCGAAACGGTCGGCGTATGACCGGTTCATGCTGGGTTTTCATGACTATCTCAAATTCAACGGCGAATATCAGCAGAGCTGCGCGAAATACCGGTTCGAGTTTCCGCCGGACTCGACGTGGATAGTGTTCACCGATGTGGTGCCGCACGCGGTTTTGTCGGGGCGGTATGCGCTGGAGCAAACCGTGATCGTGGGTCGCGAGAGTTTGGCGGGGAGGGAGAACGCGCCAATCGAGATTTTGCAGGGGCTGTGCGGTCGGCGGCTGGCTTAGATCGGCAAGAGCGGTTGTTATGATGGTTGCGTTCCCTGACTCATGCCCACGAATGCGCTCGACTACATTTCCATCAAGGGCTTCAAAAGCATTGCTTCCATTGAGAAGCTCGAGCTGAGACCGATCAATGTGGTGATCGGCCCGAACGGTTCCGGAAAATCGAATTTTATCGGTGTTTTTGAATTCCTTCATGAGGTACGCGAGGGGCGGTTAAAGGATTACGTGATAGAGGCGGGGGGAGCCGAGAAGGTTCTACACTTCGGAGCCAAGAGTACGAAGGAAATCCATTTTGATCTTTCATTCGGGCAGGAACAGTACAAGCTGACTTTACGCCCCACTGCGAATGATGAACTATACGAGGGCCGGAGGACGGTTGTGACCGGCCCCCGTCATCAGCCTGCCGCGCCGCCTGAAGCGTACGATCTGAGCGACTATGAGGCCTTGCTGGTCGACAGAATGCTGGACTGGCGGATCTATCATTTCGACGACACTACCTCCTCTTCACCCATGCGAAAAACCGCGAAGCTTCACGACAATCGGTTTCTGCGTGAGGACGGGGCAAACCTGCCGGCTTTTCTCTATCTCCTTCACGAGAGAAATCGGTCCTCGTACAACCTGATCGTGCGTACCGTACAACGCGTGGCGCCTTTTTTCGACGACTTCCGCTTAGATCCGCTCCGACTCAATCCGGACGATATTAAGCTGGAGTGGCGACACAAGAAATCGGACCAGTACTTCGACGCATCGTCACTGTCGGATGGAACGCTTCGCTTCATTGCGCTGGCGACGCTTTTTCTCCAGCCGGAAGAATATCGCCCGTCCATTATCCTCGTGGACGAGCCGGAATTGGGTTTGCATCCGTACGCCATCGAAATGCTCGCAGCGCTGGTGCGCCAAGCGTCTGTCACGACTCAGGTTATCCTGTCCACCCAGTCTTCCCTACTTTTGGATCATTTTCAGCCGGAGGACGTAGTGGTGGCCGACCGAGTGGACGGGGGCACTCAGCTTACGCGCCTCGAATCCGAGCCCTTAGCGAAATGGCTTGAAGACTATAGTCTTGGGCAGCTTTGGGAGAAGAATGAGATAGGCGGGCGGCCCGTTCCCGGTTGACAGCGATGGCTCGCTTGTTGATCCATGTGGAAGGCCAGACTGAAGAAAGCTTCGTAAACGAGGTTCTTCGGAATCATTTGGTATCGAAAGGTTACTATTCTGTCGAAGCTCGCATCGTGGGCAATGCCCGACAACGTGAACGTCGCGGAGGAATCCGCGCTTGGCCATCGGTCAGAAAAGATATCGTAAACCACTTGCGGGAGGATCAGAACTGCGTCGCGACGACGATGATCGATTACTATGGCTTACCTCATACGTGGCCGGGAAGAGAACGATCCAACAAACTGAGAAGCATCGACGAAAAGTCTATGAGTGTTGAAAGCGCCGCCCGCGATGATGTTATCGGGGAGATGGGCAATCGCTTCGATTCCGATCGTTTCTTGCCCTTCGTTGTAATGCATGAGTTCGAGGGCCTCCTGTTCAGCGACTGCGCTGCTTTTAGTCGCGGTATCCATCGCCCTGATCTGGAATCTCGTCTTCAGGCAATCCGAGACGGCTTCCCAACGCCCGAAGAGATCAACGACTCACAGGAAACAGCCCCTTCTAAGAGAGTAGAAGATCTAATGCCTGGATACGAAAAACCCTTGCTCGGCATCCTTGCCGTGCTAGAGATGGGGCTATTCCGCATTCGCGCGGAGTGCCCGCATTTCAATGCCTGGATTAGCCAGCTTGAGTCTCGCGCTGGTTAACCAGCCTACTGCGCCGACCCCATGGACGGCTTGCCAAATCGTGACGCTTCGATCGGCACATTGATCTTCACATCGGTGAGCTGGTAATTATCCCGCCCATCCAGCCACGAGAATTTGTACTGGAACGGGAACTTGATTCCATCCACGGCGCGATAGTCGGAGTAATCCACCTGCGAGGGCACCCGGCCAATCGGCGTCCGGCCATAGCGGATCTCCCGTATCAGCAGGCCCGACTGCTTGTCGAAGTACAGCGTGACCAGAAGATTCCTGGGGCCGCGGCCTTGCACCACTTCGACGTCGTGGCCGTCGATGGTATCGGGGAATCCAACGCGCAAGTCGGTGAGGAATTGCTTGATCTGCCCTGGGAAAGCGAGCTCCGCGTCGAAGTGGAGTCCGTCGAGCTCCGTGCCGGTGACTTCATATTCGCCCAACAATGCTCGCGGCGTGGTAACCCATCCGTCGGTGCCGTTGAAGGAGCGGGTCTGATTGCCGCGGTCCGGTGCATCCTTATAGGTGACGCGCACGGTGCGCATGTCGGGAGCCTTAGCGAAAATTTCGAATTGGCCGCCGCCCTTCACCTGCACGTAGCCGCCCTGCGTCCCGGTGGCGACGAAGCTCTTCAGGGTGCTCAATTTCTGCGCGCCGCCCAGCGCCGCTATATATTTGTCGAGAATCGCGGTGGCGGAAGGCTGCGTGTCATCCTTCGCGATGATGTCATCCTTTTCTTCGTTGGGAGGACCGTAGAGATTGTCCAAGGCGATGGTCGTGGCGGGGACGTCTTTGCCGTGATGACAGGTCCAGCAGCTCACCAGAGGCGCTCCGCCGAAATTTTGCTTATTGATGACGGCCACCATTTCGGTCATCCTGCGGGCCATCTTCTTTCGATTCGTGTCGGCTTCCCAAACCACTTTGTCGGTGCCAGCGCCGGTGTGACAGTCGGCGCAGTCAAAGCCCAACGCGGCGGCCATGACGCCCATGCTTCCCATAAAATCGTCGACAGTAAGCCCTTTGAGGGGGGTGGTTGTGACGTTCTTGAATACTTCTCCCGCCGTTTTACCTTTTGCCGGCGTGCCGGCCTGACCGAACAACGCTGGCGCGCTCAAGGCGACTGAGATTCCAGCGACCCACAAAGTCAGCCGGCTCGACCAAAACTTCATTTTCTGTTCCTCCCTAATAGTGGACGAAGGACCTATCGTACTAATGACGGAACTCGGACGCAAGTGAAGGGAGGGAATCCAGAATTCAGAAGTCAGAATTCAGAACCGGGGCCGGACATGCTAGCTTTACAGCTTAGACATGAAACCGACGCTCGAAGCTATCCACTCGGACGCCAGCTTTTTCGGGCATCCCCGCGGACTGGCGACGCTGTTCTTTGTCGAGATGTGGGAGCGCTTCAGCTATTACGGGATGCGCGCGCTCCTCATCTTGTTCATGACGGCGAGCGTCGCCAGGGGCGGGCTGGGTTTTCCCGTCGTGAAGGCCGGCGCGATTTACGGTTTCTACACGGCGATGGTTTACTTGCTGAGCTTGCCGGGCGGATGGGTGGCAGACCGCATCTTCGGACAACGGCGAGCCGTGCTGTACGGTGGGATTTTGATCGTCGCGGGGCAATTCTTCCTGATGAGCCCGGGCGTGGAGGGATTCTATGCCGGCCTGGGCCTGCTGATTTTCGGGACCGGGCTCCTGAAGCCCAACGCCAGCACGATGGTCGGGCAACTTTATGCTCCAGACGATCAGAGGCGCGATTCGGGCTTCTCGATTTACTACATGGGCATCAATCTCGGCGCGCTGCTTGCGCCTCTGGCTTGCGGGTGGGTGGGCGAGCGGATCGGTTGGCGGCTGGGCTTCGGCCTGGCGGGTTTGGGTATGGCGGTGGGGCTGATCCAATATACGTTGGGAGGAAAGAATCTCGGATCGGCGGGAAGTCATCCAACGCCGCCTGCGAGTCCTGAGGCGGGCAGGCGTCTGAAGCGCAATACGGCGCTGAGTGTAGCGGCGGCCGCGCTGATTCTTGGAATCATTGGATTGCTTGCGGCGACAGGCCGATTGGAGCTTAGCGCGCAGGCTGTATCCGGAGCGCTGGGTCTGGTTTTGGTTATCGTCTCAGTGGGAATCTTCGCCTGGTTACTGCTCGGCCGTGGTTGGTCGGCGATAGAGCGCAAGCGCTCGGGCGCGATTCTGGTTCTGTTCGTCGCGTCGTCGGTGTTTTGGGCGGCATATGAACAGGCCGGCTCGTCGCTCAGTCTCTTCGCTGAGCGCAGCACCAATCGTGTCGTGATGGGATTTGATTTCCCGGCCAGTTGGTTCCAATTTGCTCCCGCTTTCTTCGTGATGATTCTGGCGCCGATTTTCGCCTGGCTGTGGATTGCGTTAAGCCGACGCGAGCCTTCGAGTCCTGCCAAGTTTACACTGGCATTGATATTTGGAGGAATTGCATTTGCAATTCTGGTTCCTCCGGCGAGAGCGGCGATTGCCGGGGCGCTGGTTTCACCGTGGTGGTTATTGGGCACTTATTTCTTGCAAACGGTCGGCGAGATGTGCCTGAGTCCGGTAGGATTGAGCGCAATGACGAAGCTGGCGCCTGCGCGCGTGGCCGGAATGATGATGGGCTTGTTCTTTGTTTCGCTCAGCATTGGCGATTATCTGGCTGGGATCGCAGCGTCTCTCTATGAATCCATGCCGCTACCGAGGCTGTTTGGCGTGGTGGCGGGGATTTCATTCGCCGCAGCGGTGTTGCTGGCGCTGCTGATCAAACCCACTAAGAAGCTGATGTCGGGAGTGAACTGAGGAGGAGGATATGCATCGGTTTGCCATGGTTTTGTTTACTCTTGCATTCGTTCCGCTGAAGATGCCGGGTGAAGCGCTGACCGCCGAGCAGCAAATTGCGCAAGCGGTCCTTCCACTGCCTGAATCCTTGCGGGCGGGAGCAACGGTGCTGGGATACGACGAGGAGCTGACTTTGACGACGTTGCGTAAAGGGTCGAACGCGATGGTCTGCACGGCGGATCGTCCGGGCGACGACCAGTTCGATGTGCGCTGTTACCACGAGGCGTTCATGCCGGCCATTCAACGCGCGCGGGAATTGCGAAGCCAGGGACTCCAAGGCAGCGCCGTGGATCAGGTGATGGAGAAGGAGATCAAGGCGGGCAGTATCAAGCTCCCGAACCATGCGACAGCCGGGTATCGGATGTTGGGGCCGATCGGCGCGTACGATGCGGCGACCAACCAGGTGACGGGCGAGATCAGACGCTGGCAGTCGTTGCATCTTCCATTTCAGACCGCGGCGGACTTGACGCTCCCCACCGAATCGAAGCGCGATATGCCCTACGTGATGGCTTCGGGCACTTGGTGGGCACACGTGATGATCGAGCACTGAACGGATGTTCACGGTGCGATTAGGGGCGCTGGTTGCTCTGGCTGTCGCTTTGTCCGCACAGCCCAAAATCAAAGATTTGGATGGCTGGGACAAGATCAAATGGGGCATGACAATTGAGCAAGCCCGCTCCATCTACGCCATTGAGGCTCAACCGGAGACCAGCGACGACTGGACGCTGCTCAACCTCCATCCCGTAAAAGTCGGCAATATCGAAATGGGCGTTCAGGTTGGAGCCAGGCACGGCAGCGAGAAGATCACTTTAGTTCGGCTGTGGTCGTTTTTCGGGCTGCCTAGCTCTCCGCCGCTGGCCGGCCCTCAAGACTTCGATACGCTGAAGGCGATGCTGATCCGACAATACGGCGCTCCAGGCAGCGAGGAAACAAAACGAGGAGAGAACTTCCGGCTGCTAAAGAATGTTCTTTGGACTTTTCCGTCCACCTCGATCGCTCTATCGTTGGAGCAATCGGCTTCCTTGCCGAATCTCGGCAACATTTTTCTGGAATACACGGCAACAGTTACGAACCACCAGTGAGCTTCGCTGCGTAACAATACAGGGATGGCGCCGCTGCGCGGATCATTTTGGGTGTTCGTGTTGTACGACGTGGCCGAGGAGATCCGCATCGAAAAGTTGCGCGACCTGGTGGGCGCCGAGACAGCGAGGCCGCAGCCCAGCTTCAAACACCCGGCGCCGGAGTACGTGCGCTTCGAGCGTCCGCCAGCGATCGAGTATCCGGGGCCTATCGCGCTGGAGTCCGGCGAAAATTTCGAAGCCCGCATTAAGTATTTCGACTACGGCGTGGCCAGCGTCGAGTTGAAGATGCAATTCGAAGCGGATTGGGAGCAGTTGATCCGGCTGGGGAACCGCTGGATTCTTGCGCCCGAGATCGAGCGGCGGACGGCGGAACTGATCCAGTCCCGTCTGGAGCGCGCGGCGCCGGCCTTGGTGCAGGCTTATCCGGCGCGGCTCAGCGAAGATTACTACATCATTCATTTGCGCGAGGCGCTGGATGAAGACGGCCAGCCGCTGACGGCTCCGGTGATGCTCGCCAAGCGAGGCGAACAGATCGCCCAGATTGTGCGTGGTGAATCGCAGCCGTTGTCCGAGAGCGAGCGGCGCGAAGTGCTGCAATCGAGCCTCTCGTATTATCCGACCGATTTGTTGGTCACTGGCTGGGTGGCGGCGCTGGTTTACGACACGATGGAGGGAGCTGAACCCACCATTCAGTTGCTGGAGTACGCCAACACGCAGCTGCTCGAGTTCCGGCATTACGACGATGTTCTGACGCGCGTCCTAGAAAACGTATATAAGATGTTGGAGCATCGCGGCGGACTGTTCCGGCGCTGGAAGATGGCGGGGGAAGCCGAGCGGCTGAACACGCTGCGGCTGGACGTGCGGGAGTTGACCGAGCGGACCGACAACGCAATCAAATTCCTAAGCGATATGTTTTACGCGCGTGCGTATAGGATCGCGGCGGCTCGCGTGGGCGTTACCGACTATCGCAATCTGGTGGAAGAGAAGTTGCGGACCGCGGGCGAACTGTACGAGTTCATGATGAACGAGTTTCATCAGGCGCGGGCCTTCGTGCTGGAGGCGATGGTCGTGGCGATTCTGGTGATCGAGCTGTTTTCGCTGTTTCGCGGCGGACACTGATTCAGTTATATTTCGTTGATAGGATGAAGGGGAAGTATGGCCATAATGATCGATCCAAAGTTGGAGGCCCGGATTCGCGAGAAGGCTGAAGCTGAGGGCCTCACGGTCTCTGCATACGTTGAGCGCTTGGTCATTGCAGACCAGGTGGCAGAAGAGGAGTTCGAATCGCTCGCTCTGGAAGGGCTGAACTCCGGCCCGCCCATTGAAGCCGGCCCCGGCTATTGGGAAGAGAAGCACCGGCGCTTGGACGAACGGCTGAAGCGCACCGGGACACGTTGAGCGAAGCACATTACACCATTCGCCCAAAAGCCGATCAGGACTTAGACGATCAGGCGCTTTACTACTCGACCGAAGCGAACCCAGAACTCGGCCACCGTTTTCTCGTCGCTGCCCACGAAACGTTTTCACTTCTTTCGACTCAACCCGACATGGGTTGGAATCCTAGACTCCGCCTCCCCGAGTTGCATAGACTTCGCCTGTTCCGAGTGTCAGGTTTCGAGAAGATCCTGATCCTGTACCGGCCTCTCGAAAATGGTGTCGAAATACTCAGAGTCCTCCACGGTTCCCAAAACGTTCTTCGTCTGCTTCGACGGCAAGGAATCGAGTAGATTCGCAACGCGGTATGGGGCACTCCTTCAAAGCAATCGGCAAAATGTTTTCACGCCAAGACTTCCTGCTCCAGAAAGTAGGGTTCGACGTTCTTCACTAAGCGCAGTGGACGCAAGAATCAAACCAAGTGGGCGACCTCCACTGAGAAACCTTTCGGCCCAGCTGCCTCAAGTACGCGATACGTGCGCTGCGAAATGACGATCAACGGCGTCGGCCTGAGAAGATTTCGCCCTTGTCCAAAGAGAGCGCCAGTAACCGCTATGTCGAGAAGGTCCCATGCATTCCTCTGCAGGTAGATTTCTGACAGAAATTCCGTTACGACTGAATGCCCGAGCGGGCATCGCCAACTGATTTGTGACGGACTAAATGGGTCTCTACCAAGTTTCGTCAGCTCAGCCAACTCCGCCGCCATCCCCGTAACCCGGAGTTGTTGCCACTCCTTCGACGGCTTGGTGGGCGTTTCGAATTCGAAAATCGGTCGGAACTCGCCGCCGGTCAATCCGTTTTCGGTGAAGGTCCGAACGAACTTCGAAGAGACAACCCACTCCACCCGGGCAATGGTTTCCGAAATATCCTGATGCTGAGGTACGTGGCGAACGTCCAGGATCAGGTCCGAGACCTGGACACCCAAGTTGCATTGATTTCAGAGCGTCTCATACACAGTGCCACACTCTTCTCCGGATGGTTCAAAGTGAGATGCAATCATGAGCCGGAGAATCTTCGCCTTTTGCAGTTCGGACTTCGTATATTTCCGAAGGTACCAGCCTATCGTGAAGTCACAGAAGGCACTCTGTCCTTTGTTCCTTCTGGTTTGAATGAACCAGCGGATTTCCTCGAACTCCGATGAGTTTGAAGGTACGCGTATCTCGACGCATTTTGTCCCTGCAGCAGCCGTTCGGCCAATCGGCCTTGTAGCCTCGGGGAACCGAGACTTCAAAAACGAACCAGATCCTGCTGGCCTAATGTTTCTGACGCCCTCACATTTACGTATTCGGTCATTATTAGCTCTCTTCGAGTCTTGGCCTAAATGCTTTCATGGTAGCTTCCCAGGGGAGTGGAAAGAGTGGAAACATCGAGTAAACCTGGTTGAGGATTAGCGTCGCTTGGTTGGCTGTACTTAGTGGTCTTGGCCTGTAAGGAGCAAGAGTCCGCCCCGCTCTTGGCGGACGTATGTCGGCTTGGCTTTAATCGTTCTTTCCGAACTATATTGAACAACATACGCCGTGGGAAATACCGTTGTGGCAGCGCGCCCCAAGATCGCGATATACTTGAAGACGTCTCACACTGTTGAGTCGGTGCTGGGGTGTCCGAAGTCGATTGGCACAAAAGTGGCACAACGGGCTCAAGACCTCACGAGATTGACACAATGGTACGTTTAGCTTCTCAATGGTGTAGATTGTTTGGACAGGTGGCCGAGTGGTTAATGGCAGCAGACTGTAAATCTGCCGCTCCTTGCGAGCTACGGAGGTTCGAATCCTCCCCTGTCCACCAGAAAAGGTTTTCGGCCGTTGTAGCTCAGCTGGTAGAGCGCGTCCTTGGTAAGGACGAGGTCACCGGTTCAATCCCGGTCAACGGCTCCACTTCTTCATAAAGGTTGACGACGAGAAGGTTTTCAAATGGCGAAGGAAAAATTTGACCGCAGCAAACCGCATGTGAATATCGGGACCATCGGGCACATCGATCACGGCAAGACGACGCTGACGGCGGCGATCACCAAGGTGCTGTCCAAGCACAACCCGAAAAACAAGTTCCGCTCGTTCGATTCGATCGACAATGCGCCGGAAGAAAAAGCGCGCGGGATCACGATCGCGGTGGCGCACGTGGAGTATGAGACGGCGAACCGACACTACGCGCACGTGGATTGCCCGGGTCATGCCGACTACATCAAGAACATGATCACGGGAGCGGCGCAGATGGATGGCGCGATTCTGGTGGTGGCCGCCACTGATGGTCCGATGCCGCAAACGCGCGAGCATATCCTGCTGGCTCGTCAGGTGGGTGTGCCGTCAATCGTGGTGGCGCTGAACAAAGTGGACATGGTGGACGATCCGGAGCTGCTGGAGCTGGTGGAGCTGGAAGTACGCGAGCTGCTGTCGAAGTACGAGTTTCCTGGTGACGATCTGCCGGTGGTGCGGGTGAGCGCGCTGGGAGCATTGAACGGGGAAGAGAAGTGGGAAAAGTCGGTAGACGAGCTGATGGCGAAGGTGGACGAGTATGTTCCGATGCCGGCGCGCGACATCGACAAGCCGTTCCTGATGCCGGTGGAAGACATTTTCTCGATCCAGGGCCGCGGCACGGTGGTGACGGGGCGTATCGAGAAAGGGATCTGCAAGGTGGGCGAGGAAATGGAGATCGTGGGCTTCAAGGACACGCGCAAGACGGTGGTCACCGGCGTCGAGATGTTCAAGAAGCTGCTGGACGAAGGACGGGCCGGAGACAACGTTGGATTGCTGCTGCGCGGTATTGAAAAAGATGACGTGGAGCGCGGGCAGGTGATTGCGAAGCCGGGATCGATCAAGCCGCACAAGCGGTTCAAGGGCGAGATCGTGGTACTGACCAAGGAAGAAGGGGGGCGGCACACGCCGTTCTTCAAGGGCTACCGGCCGCAGTTTTATTTCCGGACCACCGACGTGACGGGTGTGGCGGAGTTGCCGGCGGGGACCGAGATGGTGATGCCGGGCGACAACGTGGGATTGGTGATCGAGCTGATTACGCCGGTGGCCATGGACAAGGGATTGCGCTTTGCAATCCGCGAAGGCGGCCGGACGGTGGGCGCGGGAACCGTGACGGAGATATTGGAATAGAATTCAGAATTCGAGAATTCAGAATTCAGAATGATCGGGTTCCTTCTTCTGGATTCTGACTTCTGGATTCTGGCTTCTATCTAGGAGCGAACTTATGCGCGAAATCATTACATTGCAGTGCACCGAGTGCAAACGCAAGAACTACAGCAAGACCAAGAATAAGAAGACCAAGACCGAGCGTCTGGAGTTGAAGAAGTTCTGCGCCTTTTGCCGCATCCATCGGGTACACAGGGAAATCAAGTAGACTGAATGTTAGAGGCGGCCCGAGTAGGGGCATAGGCTAACGGTAAACCAGCGGTCTCCAAAACCGCCTTTGGGGGTTCAAATCCCTCTGCCCCTGCCATCTCACTCGGAGTAAGGAATCAGGAACATGGCTATCGCACAAATACAGGAAGGCGACCAGGGGAGTTTCATCCAGCGGGCCTCCAGTTGGCCCATTGCGGTGAAGGATTATTTCGAAGAGCTGCAGACCGAGATGCGCCGCGTGACGTGGCCGTCCTGGAAGCAGGTTCGCGCCACCACGCTGGTGGTGATCGTCGCCGTATTCGCGTTCGCGGCGTACTTCGCGGTGATTGACCAGATCTTCCTCAGTCTCATCAACAAGCTGTTTAACGCGTTCACTAAGTAAGTGAGAGAGATTAATGGCGGACGAAGAAATTATTCATACTGAAGAGACCGAGGACGCGGCCGAGCAAGCGTCGGATTCACCCGCAGAAGCAGCCGCGGCGCCGGCCGAAGAAGCGCCCGCGGCGGCCGCCGTTGCCGACGGCAAGAACTGGTACATCATCCACACCTACTCGGGCTTCGAACAGAAGGTGGCCGATTCCTTGCGAAGTCGCGCGCAGGCCTTTGGCTTTGACAAGCAGATTGGCGAACTCCTGATTCCGACCGAAGAAGTAGTGGAACTTCGCGCCGGGAAAAAAGTCACCAGCAAGCGGTTGCTCTATCCCGGCTACGTGATGGTGCAGATGGAAATGAACGATCAACTGTGGCACGAGGTGAAGAACACGCCGCGCGTCACTGGATTTGTGGGCGGAGGCAATAGCCCGGTGCCGCTGACGGCCGACGAAGTGAATTCGATTTTGTTCCGGCAGCAGACTTCCGCCGAGCGCCCGCGTCCCAAGATGAACTTCGAGAAGAACGAGATGGTGCGCATCAACGACGGGCCGTTTGCGAACTTCTCCGGCAAAGTGGACGAGATCAATCCGGAGCGCAACACATTGCGGGTGCTGGTTACGATTTTCGGCCGCGCTACGCCGGTGGAACTGGATTTCCTGCAAGTAGAAAAGTTATAGAAGGTACAAGAGACGAGATCATATGGCTAAGAAGGTTACTGGTAGTGTGAAGTTGCAAATTCCGGCGGGTAAGGCCACGCCGGCGCCTCCGGTGGGCACCGCTCTGGGTCCGCAAGGCGTAAACATTATGGAGTTCTGCAAGGCGTTCAACGCCAAGACTTCCGCCAAGGATCAGGAAGGGCTGATCATTCCGGTGGTCATCACTATTTTTAGCGACCGGAGCTTCACCTTCATCACCAAGACGCCGCCGGTGCCGGTGCTGATCAAGAGGGCGGTGAATCTGGCCAAGGGGTCGGCTGAGCCCAACAAAACCAAGGTGGGCAAAATCACCGAGCAGCAGGTGGAAGAGATCGCCAAGCTGAAGATGCCCGATCTGAACTGCTTTGACGTGGCCGCCGCCGTGCGGAGCGTCAAGGGAACCGCGCGCAGCATGGGCGTGGACGTGGTCTGATTCCTCGCCGATAACCTACCAAGCCGCATATCGGTGTTCATCCGCATTAATCTGCGGCCGAATTTAGAATTCACGCAAGCGAGCGAATGCGTCGATGAGCCTCATTGCGAAAGAAATCGAGGAGCATTATCGACAGACCAGAGAATCGGAGCGGCTGACCGGGCCACTCGGTGAACTGGAGCGTCTTCGGACCCAAGCGATTCTTGCTCGTCATCTTCCCGCGGCACCGGCAGTGATTTGCGACCTAGGCGGCGCGGCCGGGGTTTATGCTTTTCCTCTCGCGGGGCAAGGATACCAGGTCCACTTGATCGATCCGGTGGAGCTTCATTTGGAGCAAGCGCGATCTTATGCAGCCGCATCGGGAGTCCGCTTGGCATCCATCACGCAGGGTGACGCATGCCACCTGGACATCCCATCCGGCTTTGCCGATGCAGTTCTTCTGTTAGGGCCCTTGTATCATCTCGTTGACCGGACGGAGCGCCTACAGGCGCTTCGTGAAGCCCACCGCATCCTGAAACACCAAGGCATCCTTTTCGCAGCCGCGATCAGTCGTTTCGCCTCGCTGAGGGCCGGGCTCTCGTTCAATACTTTTCAAGACGCCGATTTTCGCGCAATCGTCGCGGCCGATCTCGCCTCCGGCCAGCACCGTAATCCGACCAACCGGCTTGACTACTTCACGACCGCTTACTTTCACCGTCCCGAGGAACTGGCTACCGAAGTTCGCGACGCCGGTTTTGGCGATGTCCAGATCCTTGCGGTGGGGGCCCGGCATGGTGTGGGGCTGAGTTTCCTAAAGCTTGGGATGATCCGAACCAACGGCAAAGCCTGCTCGAGTTTCTATCGTTGATTGAACGAGAGCCCTCGCTACAAGGCGCCAGCGCTCACATCCTGGCCGTGGCCCGTCGTTCACATTAGGAAACCGCCGAGTCTACGACGCCTTACCCTGATCTGCCACATACATCCGCCCCGGCCCCGGCGTTTGAATATTGTTTTTCTCGAAGCACTCCTTGATCCGGCTCCGCAACTCCCGGCTGACAGGATACTGCTCATTTGGCAGCGTCTTGACCAGCATCAGATACTCCGCCTCGCCATTGCCCACGCGATCGATCCCTGGCACCTGTATGTCGCTCACAATCACGTGCTCAAATTTCGGATCGTGCCTGAGTTCCTCGCCCAGTTGCAGCAGCAGACTGACAATGCGGTCGCTGTTTTCGTTCTAGGCGACGACCACGCGCATGGCGAGCTGCGACCAGTCCCGAGTCATATTGGAGACGACGGTGGCCAGGCTGTTCGGCACGATGTGTACTGTGCCATCCTGGTCGCGCAGCGTGGTGTGACGAAGCGTCATCTCTTCGACAATCCCCTGCACTCCCGCAATCTTCACTTGATCGCCAAGGTCGTATTGGTTTTCCAGCAGAATGAAGAATCCGTTGATGGAATCGTGCGCCAGTGTCTGCGCCCCGAATCCAATCGCCAGGCCCGCGATGCCTGCGCTGGCCAGCACCGGCCCCAGGTTGAACCCCAGCAGCGGCAGGATCTCCAGCGCCGCCACAAAAACAATGATGAAGACTCCAATGCTGGTAATGACGCTGGCGACGGTCCGCAGCTGCTGCGCTCGAATGCCAAGCGGAAACTTTCGGGTCTGCCGGGTTGTGATCTTGCCTGCGATCATCCGTAGCAGCCGAATCAAAACCAACGAAACGATGATGACCGCAACAATTTTGGGCAAATCGCGCCGCAAAAATATCCGCGAATCGGCGCCCCAGGCCTGCAACAGCGCGCGCAGTTTCTCATCGAATGCGATTATCATGCAAAGAACCTAACACAGACTACCCAGCCGCCGGCTCCAACAAAACGGGGTTTGCCGCCCGCACCATGCTCTCCAGCTTGTTCAGCCCATCCACATAAGCCTTGGCGCTGGCTTCAATCACGTCGGTGGACGCGCCCCTGCCGATAATACGGTTCCCGCCCTGCTCCAGTTGCACCGTTACCTCGCCCAATGCCTCCGTGCCGCTGGTGACGGCGCGAATCTCATAGCGAATCAGCTTGGCCGAAGTCTTGGTGATTGAAGTAATGGCCTTGTACACCGCGTCCACTGGCCCGTCACCAATGGCCGCCGCCTCACGAACCTCGCCTTTCACGCGCAGCCGGACGGTGGCCGTCGGGATGGCCGCCGTGCCGCTGTAGAAGTGCAGGTATTCCAGATGCGTCGCCTCAGGAGCCGGATGCAGTTCATCGTGCACGATCGCCATCAGGTCCTCGTCGAATACTTCCTGCTTGCGGTCCGCAACCGTCAAGAACCGCCGGTAGGTCTGGTCCAGTTCCTCTTTGGAGAGCGTGAATCCCAGCTTCTCCAGCCGATCGCGCAGCCCAGCGCGGCCGGTGCGAGCGGTGAGCACCACACGGCTTTCGTCACGTCCCACGTCCTCCGGGCGCATGATCTCGTAGGTCTCCCGATCTTTGAGGAATCCGTCCACGTGGATGCCGGAGCTGTGCGCAAACGCGTTGCCGCCCACCACCGCTTTGTTGGCGGGAACCGGCATGCCGAGCATGTCGGCCACCATGCGGCTGGTACGGCAGAATTCGTGCGCGTCGATCCGGGTGTCCACTTTGAAGTGGTCGCGACGGGTGCGCAGAGCCATGACGATCTCTTCGAGCGCCGCGTTCCCGGCGCGCTCGCCGATCCCGTTGATGGTGCCTTCCACCTGGCGCGCGCCGTTCTGTACGCCCGCCAGGGTATTCGCCACCGCCAGGCCCAGGTCGTTATGGCAGTGCACGCTGATAGTCACGCGCTCGATGTTCTTGACGTTCTTCCGCACCGCCGCGATCAGCGCGCCGTATTGTTCCGGGACCGTGTAGCCGGTGGTATCGGGGATGTTCACCACCGTGGCGCCCGCTTCGATCACAGCCTCGATCATCTGAAACAGGTAAGCCGGTTCGGCTCGGCCGGCGTCTTCGGTGTAGAACTCCACGTCGTCCACGAAACTGCGCGCCAGCTTCACCGCGTCCACGGCCATCGCAGCATCTTCACGCGCTTTTCGGCGAGCGTCCGGCCATAGCGCTCGTCGCGGAACTTGCCCATCACGTGGATATCCGACGATCCGACGCCGGTGTGGATGCGCGGACGCCTGGCTTTCTGGAGCGCCTTGCCGCAGGCTTCGATGTCGCTGGGCACGGCGCGTGACAGCGCGCAGATAATGGGGCCGTCGATCTCCTGCGAGATGCGCTCGACGGCCTCGAAGTCTTCGGGCGACGAAGCTGGATACCCGGCCTCGATGATGTCGGTGTTCAAACGGGCGAGCTGCCGCGCCACCGTCATCTTCTCTCTGGCGCCAAGACGTGTGCCGGCCGCCTGCTCGCCATCTCGCAGCGTTGTGTCGAAAACTTGCACTATGTCGGAAAGCATCATCCACTCCTTGTTTAGATCGCGATCTATAAAGGCAAAAGGCCACCGGACGGTTCCCCGTCGGTGGCCTCTCAAATCAAACTCGAGTCAGCCTCAGACGGGGCCCGGGAAAAGGCCCAGCGTAAGAAGCAGGTGCAGGCGCAGGAAGCTGGCGGCAGGTCGGAACTCTAAAGCGCAGCTACCAGGCACAGACATAGCAAATCGTAAGAGAAATCTTAACCCACGGCGTGGCGAAACGCAAGCCAAGCCCGGTTTGCGCCGTACCCGCAAGTCTGTCACACTCTAGTCTTAATGCCAGGACGTCTTCCCCCACGTCTGATCGGCGCGTGTTTGGCCTTGGTGCTGATCCCGACCGCTTCCCACCCGCAATCGGTGTTGAAGGCGGACGGCATTTCCTCCAAAGCATTTGAGGGATCCCTGGCGCCGTTTCCTTCCACCGAAAAGCTCTCCTACGATATCGAATGGCGTTTGATTTACGCCGGCAGCGCGCGTTCTGCGTCTGGCGCCCAAGCCGGGGGATCCCCGCAAGTGGGATTCGCAGCTGCGCGTGGAATCGGGCGGCCTGGTCTCCAAGCTTTACACGCTGCAAGATACTTACAATGTCGCCATGGACGACGGTTTTTGCACCACGGCAACGCAGCTGGATGCGATCGAGGGCAAGCGGCATCGCAATACCAAAATGGTTTACGATCATGCGCGTGGCAAGGCCAGTTCGGTGGAGCGCGATCTTAATCAAGAACGCCATCATCAAGAGTTCGGAAGTGGAAATTCCGGCCTGCGCCATCGATGTCGTCGCGGGACTCTACAAGCTTCGCATGGACAAGCTGGAGCCGGGCCAAAGCAAGCAGGTACCGATGAGCGACGGAAAGAAGACGGCCTACGTGCGCGTGGAAGCACAAGGCCGCGAGCAGGTGAAGATCAAAGCCGGGACTTTCGATACCATCCGCTATGAAGTTTTTCTGTTCAACGGGGTCCTCTATCCGCGCAAGGCGGACTTTTTCATATGGCTGACGGACGATGCGCACCGCCTTCCGGTCGAGATCCGCGCCCGCATGAGTTTTCCGGTGGGGACGATCACTTTCGAACTGACTAAGGACGAGCATCCGTAACGTAAAGGGCGTCGGCCTGACTGCCTTCCGGTGGGGGCGCACCTTCGAATCGCGAACGCACGCGGTTCAGTAGGCTTAGAGTGTCATGAAACAGCCGGTGAATCGCTGTGCTACAGACCCTCAGACGCTTCGGGCTTGCCGTCGAACCACTTTGCCAGCAATTCCAGTTGAGATGCCGCGAACGACGCAGTGCCAGCCGTGACACCAGATTGGTTTGACAGCAAGATTCGGATAGTTCCCGGCGCCTGAAGCGCGTAGCATGAGGGCATGATTGCACAGCGAATCATTTCACAGCAGCCCGGGCCACAGCAGACCACGCAACCGTTCACAATGGTGGATACAGAGATTGCCATGCCGAATCGCGAGGAAGGAGAATTCTGGCGCGCCAGCTACTGGGACGCCGTCGCCACGCGCGATCGGGCCATGGACGGAGTGTTCTTCTACGCCGTCATGTCCACCGGCATTTACTGCCGGCCTTCCTGCCCCTCCAAGCGTCCGCGCCGTGAAAACGTGGTGTTTTTTCGCGCGCGCGAAGCGGCCGAAGGCGCGGGATTCCGTGCCCTGCAAGCGCTGCAAGCCTGAATCGATCCAACCAGCGTAATCCGAACTCGCAGCTGGTTGAAAAGGTCTGCCGCTACATCGATACGCATCCCGATGAGCCAGCCACGCTGGAAGACGCTGGGACGCGCGCTCGGGCGTCAGTCCTTTTTATCTGCAGCGCACTTTCAAGGCGTTCACTGGAATCACGCCTCGCGCTTATGCCGATTCCCGCCGTTTGAACTCGCTCAAGGCGGGCCTACGCGAGGGACGCTCGGTTACGCGTTCCCTTTACGACGCCGGTTACGGATCGTCGCAGCAGGCTTTACGAACGGGCCTCCTCGCAATTGGGAATGACGCCGGCGCGCTACCGCAAGCAAGGCTCCGGTGTGACGATTCACTACACTATCGCGGCCACGCCGATCGGCAAAATGTTGCTGGCGGCCACGGACCGTGGAATCTGCTCGATCCATTTCGGAGATGCGAATCGCTACGCTGGAGCAAGAGCTGCGCATTGAGTATCCCAAAGCGGAAATCATTCGCGCGGATCGCAAGCTAGGCGAGCAAGTGAAAACTCTCCGCGCCATCATTCAGGGTGAACACGCGGCGGCGCTGCCGCTGGACATTCAAGCCACCGCGTTTCAGCGGCGGGTTTGGCAAGCGCTGCAAGCGATTCCGCGCGGCGCCACAAAATCATATAGTAAGATCGCGGCGGACATCGGCCATCCCGAAAGCGGCTCGCGCCGTGGCTCGCGCATGCGCTACGAATCCAGTGGCGGTTGCGATTCCGTGTCATCGCGTGGTGCGCGAAGATGGGGATCCGGGTGGTTACCGATGGGGCGTGGAGCGCAAGAAAAAGCTACTAGCGCTGGAGGGGCCAACGTGGGTGGCGAGAGGTCCGCAGGACGCTAAGGGGAACCTCTGAGGCGAAGCCAAAATTACCCGCAAGTCTCACAAACTAAAGTACTAATTAGCTGGTAAATCCGGCGACGTTGCTTCACTTTTCGCACTTTGCCGTGCGATACTGGGTTCAGAGAGCCGCGACAGAAAATGAACCAGTTAAGCGAGGCCGTTACTCGCTATCACAAAATCCTGGAAGGCGACCACTACAAAAATCTTTCCTGGGCACACGATCTCCAGGAACGCATGAAGGCGCACAATTTGGTCGCCGGTGGAAAGCCCGTATCTCCGGTTCTGCGTCCGCATTTTATCACGCGCAGACAGTACACGGGATTGGTGAAGGCGGTGGAGTCGTTTTCCAGTTCGCTGCAGCGCGTCCAAGCCAAGGCGCTGGGGAGTCCGGCGTTGCTGGCGCGCATGGAATTGCTGCCCGCCGAGAAGATGCTGGCGGCAGTGGATCCCGGTTATTCGTTCCCGGCGGTCACTTCGCTGCTGGATACCAACATCAACAACGGAACGCTGCGTTTCTCGCGCTACATTCCCGATACTCCGACCGGTGTCGCGTATGGCGAGACCCTGGCGGATATTTTTTACGATGCGGCGCCGGTAAAGGAATTCCGCAAGCGTTATCGTTTGGAAAAATTGCCGGGCGCCAAGTATCTGCTGCAGGCGATTCTGAAGGCATACAAAGAATGGGGCGGCAAGAACAAGAAACCGAACATCGCCATCCTTGAATTCCGCCAGCCTTTCCAGGCCGGGGAGTCGGGCGAGAGCGCCATCATCGCGGAAATGTTCCGGCGCGAAGGCCTGGCGGTGGAGGTTGTTTACTCCCGAGCAGCTCGAATATCGCGACAATGTTTTGCGGCACGGCGATTTCGCCATCGACTTGATTTTCCGCCGGGTGAAGGTGCAGGAATTTCTGGTGCGGTTCGATCTTTCGCATCCCCTGCTGCGCGCCTATCGCGATCAGGCGGTGTGCATGGTGAACAGCTTCCGTTCCGAACTGGCGCAGAAGAAGGCCATCTTCGATCTGCTGACCGACGAAGACATCACCGCCGATTTTCCCGCAGCCGAGCGCAGGGCCATCAAGGAATTCGTTCCGTGGACGCGCGTGGTGCAGGAGACCAAGACCAAATACCGCAACCGGACCGTGGATCTGCCCAACTTTATTTTGCATAACCGCAACAAGCTGGTTCTGCGCCCCAATGACGACGGCGCCGATCAGCAGTCCTTCCGCGGGTCTGAGGTGGATGAGGCTTCGTGGGAGAAAGCGGTGCGATCGGCGCTCCGCAATCCCTACGTTGTTCAAGAGGCTCTGGAGCCGGTGGTGGATGTTTTTCCGGTTCTTCAATACGGCCATCTGGAGATGCAGAAGATGCGCGTGGACGTGCATCCGCATTCTTATCTGGGCAAAGTGCAGGGCTGTTCCAGCTGGCTGACCGCGGTTGGGCCTTCGGGTTTCTCCACGCTGTCGGGGATCGCGCCGACGTTTATTCTTGAACAGAAGTAGCTGAATAGAATTCAGAATTCCAGAATTCGAGAATTCAGAATTCAGAATGGATACTGACCTTGGCGCGCAGGTTCGCTACGCCGGCGGTATAGCGCGAGTCCGCTACGGAAAACGCCACCGCATCGTCCACCCAATCGTGCGCCGTGCCGTCGGCGTCGTGCGACGCGGCGGTGATGGTGTATTCGCCGGGACACAGATCGCAACGGAACGCGAACTCGATCCGCATCCGGGTACCCGCCGCGCAGCTTCCGGTACTCACCTTCTCCAGCTCCGTATTGGTGCCGTACACTTCCAGTCCGATGCGCGTGCGAATCAGGATGCCGATCACCGGCTCTTCCACGGCATCGTGGTAGAGCACGGTGACGCGCACGGTGGCATTCTCGCCGCTCTGCCAAACAGCGGTTGGATGGCCATCGGCGCCCAGCGTTTCGAGCGACAGAATCTCGGCCCGGCCGTCGCCACGCCGCATGGCAGGTAGCAGCGGACTCTTCAGCGTCGCACCCCACGCCCGCACCTTTTCGGCGATGTTCTCGCGGTAGGCGTCCAGAACCTCGCGCGGGTCGCCGCGCTGAACCAGCGCGCCGGCGTCCAGCCACCAGATTTCGTCGCACAGCGACTGCAGCAAATCGAGCTCGTGCGAAACGATCAGCACCGTGCTGCCGCCGCTTCTGAGGCGTCCGATGCCGGCCAGCGCCCGGGCGCGCACCAGAGCGTCATGCTGCGCGAGCGAATGTTCCAGCAGCAAAATATCAACGGGCGAAAGTTGCAGCGCGTCCAGCGGGCCAAGGTAGCGGCGCTCGCTGGGCGCGATCACTTCCCCGGCCTCCGGGTTTAGCCTCGCCCGATGCCAGACGCAGCAGCGCGGCTTTGCCGGAACCTTTTTCGCCGATGACGCCGATAACCGCGCCGCTGGGAGCCGAAACCGTTAGATCGCGCAACGGCGGGAAGCGCACGCCGCGAAACTCAATTGCCATGCTAGTTAGAATAACGCTTGATACTTGCGTTACTGATTGCGGTTGCCATTCCGCCTACGGGAATGGTCCGTTTGCCGCCGGGCGTTACGGAGATTTCAGCCGAAATCAAGCTGCCCGACGGGGCGCATGACCTCACCATTGCGGGCGATCACACCACGCTTGCGCGCCGCCTCCAATTTCCACGGCCGTGCGATTCTGAGCTGCCACGACTGCCGCCAAATCACGTTTCGCAACTTCGCAATCGATGGGAATCGACTGGCGCTCGAAAAGCCGCACGCCTCTGCCGCCCAGCGACAAGAGCTTCGCGAGTTCCTTTTTCGATAATGGAATCCTGATCGAAGATAGCGACGGCGTTTCCATCGAGCGTGTCGAGTTCGCCAACGTCACAAACTTCGCGGCGCTCATCAGCCAGTCGAAAAATGTCGTAATCGATCCTGTGTCGGTGAGAGACAGCGGGTCGCGCAACGCCAAAGGGCGCAACAACTCCACGGGCGGAATTCTTCTCGAAGAAGGCACCGAGCACTTTTCCGTAGCGGATTCTAAGTTCAGCAACATTCGCGGCAATGGGGTTTGGACCCACTCCCGCTACATGGCGCCGCGCAACCGCAGCGGCAAAATCTTGCGCAACCAGTTCAGCGAGATTGGCCGCGATGCGATTCAAATCGGCCATGCCGCGGGCATCGAAGTGGCCGGCAACCACGGCGCGCGCGTCGGATTCCCGGTGGAACTCGTGGATGTCGAAAACGGAGGCACTCCGGTCGGTATCGATACGGCGGGGAATGTCGATCAGTCCACTTACGAACGCAATCGCTTTGAAGAAATCGATGGCAAATGTATCGATCTGGATGGCTTCCACGACGGCGCGGTGCGCGGCAACATCTGCATCAACCGCCGTCCGCCTGAGGATTATCCGTTCGGCCACTTTGGCATTGTGTTTAATAATGCCAGCATTGAGATGCGGTCAAAGAATATCGTGGTGGAAGACAACCAACTGGATGGAATGAAATTTGGTGGCATATTCCTGATTGGCACCGGGCACAAGATATTACGCAATCGCATGCACCATATAAACACGGCGCACTGCAATGAAAACCGCGAGAAGTTCGGCTGCTCAGTGTTAGGTGAAGCGGAAGTTTTGGAAACCGGCATTTATTTGGGGAGCCACGCGGAGCATCCCGATCCGGCGCGCGGCAATTTGATTGAGGGCAACACAATTTCCGGCTGGAAAATGAAGACGCGCTGCATCCAGGGGGCACCGGGCGTGAAGCTATCCGATAATCTAATCCGGAACAATACCTGCACGAATGAGTAACCGCTTCTCGCGCGCGGGCTTGGTCTTACTAGCTGCGTGGCTCGCGCTGCTGGTTCTGGTGATGGCGCGGAGCACACTCGCGCTTCCGTATCTCTCGGACGATTTCGAGCACGGCCGGCTGATCGCCCAAATTCGCGCGGGACTCGAGCCTGGCCGCGACTTGATCGAACTTCCGTTTCACGGCCAGACGCTGGTGCTGCTCCGGCTGATCTTCTGGTTCGGAACGCTGGCCGGTGACATGAGCCTGACGTGGGTGCGCATTGGCATTTGCGCGGCGCATATCGCGGGTGCGGTGGGCTGCGCGATCCTCTGCACGCGCTGGACCGGCTCAAAATTTGCGGGATTTATCGCGGGCACGCTGTACGCCGGAGCGCTGGGGTTCGTGAATGAACAGATCTGGTGGCCATCCAGCGCGATTTTCTGCTTAGGCGGCACGTTTTTTATTCTTGCAATCGTGGCGCTCGAGCGGGGCGAACCTGGTTGGGCCGTGCTGATGCTGATCGTGGCCGCTCTGGGAATGAACGGAGTCCTGGTTGCGGCTTTGGCCCTCCCTGTTTATTGCTGGCTCCTGGGACGCCGTCGCGACGCGGTGGTCTTGTTGGCCGCTATAGTCGCGCTGCTGGCATTGGTTTTTTGGCAGCAATCCCGTCTGCACGATCGAGAGCAAATAGAACTTTCGCTGCGGGGCGTGGAACTTGGGGCCTGGATCATCGGAACAGCGCCTCTGCGATTCTTGAGCGGATTTGCCACTTTTGTGATTCCCGGATTCCAAACCATTTGCTGGTTATCGCCGCTGGCATGGCTGCCTCTGCTCGGGTCTGCCTGGTTCATGAAAGCACCACAGCGGCGCATCTTATTTGTCATCTGGATGCCTGCAGTTCTGCTGGCCGTATTAGTGGGCCTGGCGCGTGCCAATTACACTCCCGATCGCTACGGTCCGGGCGTTCTCTATGTTGCCGATCGCTATTACTATTTCTTCCTTTTCCCGTTGGTGGTGCATGGTGTTTTGTTTCTGAGTAATTTCGAATTGCAGCGCTGGGGTTTGGTATTGGTGCTGGCCATCTTAGGCGCCGCACTGATAGGGAGCCGGGCGCACTACCTGGCCAATGTTCCACGCGGCAATTTCGAAGCAAGTGGTCGCGCCCTCGAGCGAGGACGGGCACTGGTCGAGACCATTCATGCGTCGACCACGCGTCCGTTGGTTCTGGCCGACGCATCCATACCCATGGACGGCGCTCACAGGAATGCGCTGACGCTCGCGTTTCTTATTTACTCCGAATATCCGCATGGCATCCCTGGCGTAAGCGTGGTGAGCGGGCAGCAGACGACGATTGAAAACTCATTGCTGAAACCGTGGGTTAGAACCGCATCGTCTTCGATCAATTTCAAGGACGGCTCCTACGAGGAAGACCTCACATCCGGTTTCTCCTGGTGGGAACCGCCATTCCGCTGGATGGCAGGGCGCGGATCATTGCATTTGATCGCAGCTCCCGGCGACCTTATCATTTCCGCTTACGCGCCGGTGGATCAACTGCATCGGCCGATCCATGTCGCGGTCACGGTGAATGGGAAGGCTGTTGGCGAATTGGCGATTCGTGAAGCAGGCACGCAGGACTATCGCTTGAACGCGGGCGCGCTCACGCCGGGTAAGGCGGTCGAGATCACATTGACAAGCGATGTGGTCTGGCATGCCCGCGACATCTTTCCGCAGAGTCTAGATGAGCGCAATCTGAGCATCGCCCTCTCGGCGATCGGCTTCGGTACCTTAAAGTGATGCCGGATTCGGTGAGCGAGCGCATGCGTGCCGATTGGAATGAACGCGCCCGCGAAGACGCGCACTATTACGTAGCATTCGGCGGACGCGATCAGGACGAAGCCGAGTTCTCCGCCACCGCCGCCGATGTCCTGCGGTCGCTGGAAGCCCAGTTCAAGCGGCTGCCGGCCAAAGCCAACCGGCGGGCTTGGCGGGCTCTCGAAATTGGATGCGGCCCCGGCCGTCTGATCAAACCGCTGAGCCGGCACTTCGGCGAAATTCACGGCGTGGATGTCTCCGATGAAATGATCCGCCTGGCGCGCCACCGTCTGGCTGACATACCCCACGCCCATTTCCACGCCACCAATGGCGCCAGCCTCTCGCAATTCGCGGACGAGTCGTTTGAGTTTGTCTATTCTTACGCGGTCTTCCAGCACATCCCCAGCCGCGACGTGGTGCTCCAATACATGCGCGAGATCCGCCGCGTGCTCAAGCCCGGCGGCATTTTCCATGGCCAGTTCAACGGACTGGCACATTCCAGCGACACCAATACCTGGAGCGGTGTGGTTTTCTCCGCCGCCGACATCCGTGCATTCACGCGCGACAACGGCCTTCAGCTTTTGAGCCTGGACGGCGAGCACACGCAATACATGTGGACCACGTGGAAGGCGCCAACCGCCCAGCCAATGTCAGCGAGCGGGGTGCCTGCGATTCACCGCATCACCAACGCGTACACCAGCGAGCCTCTCATTCCGCAGCGCGGCCGGCTTGCCGCGCTCTCGATCCTGGTGGAGCATCTGCCCTCCGATTGCGATCTGAACAATCTCGAAGTCCTGGCTGACGGCGCGGCCGGGCAAGTGACTTACGTTGGGCCGCTCGATTTCGGAGGGCTGCAACAGGTGAATGCCTGGCTTCCCGAGGGGGTGCGCACGGGGCTGCTGCCGTTGGAGCTTCGAAGGGACGGCCAGCCACTTTGTCCGCCCGCCATCGCTCGCATCATACCCTCGGGACCGCTGGTGCCGCGCATCATCTCCATCACCGACGGCGTAAGTCTCCTCGAGAAGAACGCCACCAACACTGGGGTTCTAAAAGTCCAGATGGAAGAGGTCAGCTCGCCCGATTCCCTCGCCGCCACGGTGGACGATCAACCCGTCGCTCGCCTGGATATCCTGCGCACCGATCCACGGCCTCCCCGGCACGAACTGAATGTTGAATTGCCCCCCGGCTTGTCTCCCGGCACCCATATCCTCCAGATCCGCGTGGGCCCGCGCCGCGTTCTTCGGGCAAATATCGTAGTTCGTTCGTAACGTACTGCACGGTATATAGATATAATCCTTGACGCACCACTACCTATTGGGGCATTATTGCAGACGTGCCACGAAACGTACTGAGTTTCGCTTAGGGCATACATTGGGGGAAAATAGAAATGGGACTACTCGCAGTCGATCTCACGAACAGGATTTCGGATTTGCAACCGCTCAGCAAGAAAGCTCTTCCGGCCAACCAGCGCAAGGGCGTCAGCTTTCCTAAATACTTCACTCAAAAACTGGAACCTGGCAAGACCCCTTACGACGAGATCGCCTGGGAACTCCGCACGGCTGCCATCGCCAGCGACAAGGGCGCCATCATATTCGAACAGGACGAGGTGGAGGTGCCGGCCGAATGGTCCCAAACGGCCACCAACATCGTGGTCAGCAAATATTTCTACGGCAAGATGGGATCGCCGGAGCGCGAGCGCAGCGTCCGGCAGTTGGTGCATCGCGTGGTGGACACCATCGCCGATTGGGGCGCGTACGGGCGCTACTTCAAAGCCCGGGAAGACGCCGAGAACTTCCGCAACGAACTGGCGCACTTGATGCTGACTCAGAAGGCCTGCTTCAACTCGCCGGTTTGGTTCAATGTCGGCGTTTCGGAGCCGCGCGGCTACGGCTATTATTACGACGAAGCGACCGACGGAATCGTCAAGATGAAGAAAGGCGATTCGCGCCCGCAGTGCTCGGCTTGCTTCATCAACTCGGTGAAGGATTCGCTCGAGTCGATTCTCGATCTCGCCAAAACCGAGGGCATGCTGTTCAAGTGGGGCTCGGGCACCGGCACCAATCTTTCGCCGTTGCGCGAAGAAGGCGGCGGGCTGGCAGGCGGCGGAACTGCTTCCGGTCCGCTGAGCTTCATGAAGGGCTTCGATGCTTTCGCCGGCGTGATCAAGTCCGGCGGCAAGACGCGGCGCGCGGCGAAAATGGTGATCCTGAATGTGGATCATCCCGACATCGAAGCGTTCGTGTGGTGCAAGGCCAAAGAGGAGAAGAAGGCGCACACGCTGATCGACGCGGGCTACGATGCCGCGATTGATGGCGACGCGTACGGCTCCATCTTCTTCCAGAACGCCAACAATTCGGTGCGCGTGACCGACGAGTTCATGGAAGCGGTAGCGGCGGATGGCGATTGGTGGACGCGCTCGGTGGCCAATGGCCAGCCCAAGAAGCGCTACAGCGCGAAGGAATTGCTGCGCGAGATCGCGCGACGCCACGCATCAGTGCGGCGATCCGGGCATGCAGTTCGACACGACCATCAATCGCTGGCACACTTCGAAAGCCACGGCGCGCATCAACGCGTCGAATCCGTGCTCGGAATATATGTTCCTGGACGATTCGGCCTGCAACCTGGCGTCCTTGAACCTGATGAAGTTTGTCGGCCCGGGCGGCGAATTCGATGTCGAGGCTTTCCGGCATGCCTGCGATACGGTGACGCTGGCGCAGGAGATTATCGTCGACAGCGCCAGCTATCCGACCGAGAGGATCGCCAAGAATTCGCACGATTTCCGCCCGCTCGGTTTGGGCTATGCCAACCTGGGCGCGCTGCTGATGTCGATGGGCATTCCTTATGACAGCCCGGCGGGTCGCGATTGGGCCGCCGCGCATCACCGCCGTCATGTGCGGCCAGGCGTATCTTGACCAGCGCCCGCATCGCCGAAGCGGTCGGCCCGTGCCCCGGCTACGCGGTCAACGAAGATTCGTTCCTGGACGTGATCCTGATGCACGGCAAATCCGTCAGCGGGATCGACAGCAAGCGCGTTCCGGAGGATCTGTTCAAGGCCGCGGTGGATTGCTGGAATGACGCTTATACGCTGGGCGAGCGCGTCGGATTCCGCAATGCGCAGACTACGGTGATCGCGCCTACCGGCACCATCGGCTTCATGATGGATTGCGATACCACCGGCATCGAGCCCGATCTCGCGCTGGTGAAATATAAGAAGCTGGTGGGCGGCGGAATTATCAAGATCGTCAACAACACCGTGCCGCAGGCGCTGATCAAGCTGGGCTACACGCCCGAGCAAGTGGAGATGATCGTTACCCACATCGACTCCACCGGCACCATCGAAGGCGCGCCCGCGCTGAAGGACGAGCATCTGCCGGTTTTCGATTGCAGCTTCCGTCCGCAGAACGGCAAGCGATCCATCCATTACATGGGGCACGTGCGGATGATGGCAGCGACGCAGCCGTTCATTTCCGGCGCGATTTCGAAGACCATCAACATGCCGGAAGAGTCCACCGTGGAAGACGTGATGGACGCCTATATGGAGAGCTGGCGCCTGGGTCTGAAGGCGGTGGCGATCTATCGCGATAATTCCAAGCGCTGCGCAGCCGCTGAGCTCAGGTACCGGCAAGGGCGAGAAGAAGGCTACGGCATCTGTGTCGGCGAGCGCGGTGGCCCCGGTGGTCACCGAGAAGATCGTTTATCGTCCCATCCGCCGCAAGCTGCCCGACGAGCGGCAATCCATCACGCACAAGTTTTCCATCGGTGGCCACGAAGGCTACATCACGGTGGGGATGTACGAAGATGGAACGCCCGGTGAAGTGTTCATCTCGATGGCCAAGGAAGGGTCGACCATCAGCGGCCTGATGGACAGCTTCGCCACCAGCATCAGCTACGCGCTGCAATACGGCGTGCCGCTGAAGTTTTTCGTCGACAAGTTCAGCCACGTTCGTTTCGAGCCGAGCGGCTGGACCGGGAACCCGCAGGTGCCCTACGCCAAGTCGATCATGGATTATATCTTCCGCTGGCTGGGCGCGAAGTTCCTGGGGCCGGAGTACGCCGCCAATGAAGCCGGCGACGCGCCCATTCTGCGCCCCACCGAGCCTGAGCCGCAGCAGGCGCTGCCGTTCGCTCCGGTGGTGAGCGACGCGCCTATGTGCTCGGAGTGCGGCGGATTCATGACGCGGAATGGCAGTTGCTACAAGTGTGAGAACTGCGGCGGGACAAGCGGCTGCAGCTAGTCTGAACGCAATCCGCAGAATTTGGTGGGAGGTGTCATTCCTCCTTTTCCTTGGGGCGGCTCGTCTGAGCCGCCTTTTTCGTTGGCACTTGGGCAAAAATAGGAAAGTTGAGATTGCGAACAGATTTCACGAAATTGAATGATGGCTGGAACGCTGAAGGCGGCGCGCCAGAGCCCGCGGTCCATCGCAGCGAATCCGGGTTAAGTCTGACGTTTTTTCTTAGGCCTGATGGCAAGATCCGGGAATATGACCGGGGCGAGCTATTCTTTCCGAGGGCTTGGCGCTACCGTCTGGGACCACCAGATGATGAAGGCTGGGAAAGGGGATCGTGCCGGTTTCGTTGTTCGGCGCAATGGGGCGACTTTTACGAAGTGACCGGCGATCTCGATGCAGACAAACTCGATGACTGGTTTTTGATAGAACCTCGTTCCTCTGAGCAGAGCCGTCACTTTCTCTTCTATTTTAAGGATGAAACGTTTGAGTGCGATGCCGAGAGTTGGAGCTTTCACGTATTACCCACCTCAGATGCCGACTACAATCGTTTGCGAGCGGGACAAGGTCTGGGTCACTCTTCCACGAACTACAGTTCTCAGTTTATTGCGTGATCTCATAGCAGAGCCATTTCGGTGGGCTCTAAGAAAATATCGCCGAACGAGGCTTTGACAGTCCCTTAGATCGAAGACATCGCGTCGGCTGTGCTTATTGGCGGAGTATCATTTAACTATGGGCGTCAGCACGTCGCTAACTTTCGAGGACTTCGAAAAATACCAGGACGATGGCTTGAAGCACGAACTGATAGAAGGAGAGCACATTACATTGCCTCCCCCCAAACGTCCGCACACCCGTGTACAGCAGAACCTGCAGGATGCCCTTCGGCCTTACGTGCGGGAGCATGGTTTGGGTGAAGTCCACATTGAGGCTGGGTTTAAGCTGTCTCCTAGGACTTGGTTGCAGCCAGATGTAAGCTTCGTCCGATCGAGTCAGATTCAGTGTGGTGATCCGAACGAATACTATGAAGGCGCTCCGGCGTTGGCGATCGAAGTGGCATCCGAGTCCAACACCGCCGCCCAACTCGATCTCAAGATGGAGCTCTACTTTGCTCACGGCGCCGAGGAAGTCTGGATCGTCTACCCCAAAACCCGCCGCGTCCGGGCGTATTTTCCGGACGGGCATGGCGAGACGCTGGCCAATGAACTGTTCTCCACTCTTTTCCCGCGTTGGTCCGCCCCGATCGCCGTCTTATTTGCGGACTAAGTCAACTCCGCCAACATTCGTGCTACCAATTTCTTGAGTTCCGGCACGTCCTGTTGCGTCACGGCCCAGATCCGTTCCATATCTAACCCAAGATAGTCGTGAACAAGGACGTTTCGAAAAGTCGCGATGCGCGCCCATTCTACTTGCGGCCATCGCAATTTCAAACTATCGGAAAGCCGCTGGGTGCTTTCGGCGAGAACTTGCAGGTTACGAACAACCGCATCTTGTGCCGTACGAGATGCCCGAAAGGTCGCTGGGCTACTCGCGGTATCTTCTTCGATTCGTAGAATGCACTCCAAGATGTAGCGGAGATAAAAGCCGTCGTCCTTCAAACCGGAAGGGCCTCTCGCAGTACCTCGTCACGAATCAAGTGATTTAGTCCGCGTTCGGTAACCACTTCCACTCGCCTTCCCAGCAGGCTCTCCAAATCCTGAACAAGGCCGGCGGGAAACCAGGAACTGGTGACCGGTTCCACGTCGATCAGGAAATCGACATCGCTGTCGGGCCGTGCCTCCCTTCGCGCCACCGACCCAAACACACGAACGTTCCGGGCGCCATGCTTGGCGGCGATTCGTTGGATTTCGTCGCGCTTGGCCCGGATGACTTCGAACGCGTCGATGGCCTGACTCATTTGTTTAATCTTAGCGCCTGATGGCTGATTCCAGGAGTCCCCGGAAACGCAACTCCCGATCGAGTTGCTCGGCCGACAAAAATTGCACCGCATCCATGCCGTGCTCGCGCGCGGCCTCCACATTTACGGCCAGGTCATCGATGAAAAAGCATTCCTCCGGATTGCATCGCGCGCGCACGATCGCCTCGCGGTAGATTTTCGCTTCGGGCTTCGCCGCGCCCACCTCGTAGGAAAGCACGAAGTCATGGAACTGCCGCAGCAGCGGATAAGCCTCCTTCACCATGGCGAAGTGGATCGGATTGGTGTTGGAGAGCGCCAGCAACCGGTAGCGGCTCGCGAAGATCCTCCAGCAATGTCGCGGAGACTAGCGGCTCAGGCAGAAAAACGCAGCTCCACCAGTCGCAAAATTCCTGATAAGTGCTGTTGAAGCCCAGAGCAGAGGAAAGCGCTCGGACGAATGGCTCGGCGGCGATTTCACCTTTCTCGAATGGGCCCACCAAGCCTGTGGCACGAATCCGGGCTGGCACTTCTTCGGGCCGGCAACCGCAGTGTTCGGCCATGCGCGCGTAAGCCAGCTTGAAATCGAAAGGGATGACGACGTTACCCAGGTCGAAGAGAATAGTCTTAATCGCCAAGCACGATTGTACCGAGCTACGCTTCGAGCGCTCTTACGTGGCGCTGGCTGGAATAGCGAATCAACTGGGCGTCCTTGGTAAGCAGCGTCGCACCTATAACGCGAGCCGTGGCAACCAGCATGCGATCGGCGGGGTCGCCATGCAGTTCGCCGGGAAGATTCACGCTTTCGATTGCGATCTCCGGCGTCAAGGGCGCAACCGAGATTCCAGGCTTACTCAGCGCTTGGTCCACCCAGGTTCGGACGTTCATGGGGAGCGCGATTCGCCCCCGCTGTTCGAGCATCGCCAATTCCCAAACGGAGATTACCGAGATGCGCAAATTGCCTTCGCGTTCTGCATTTTTGATGGACTGAAGCGCTGCCCGCGACAAGTTTTGCACCAGGCCCAACTGAGCCCAAATCCAGCAATGGGTGTCCAACAGCAACAGATCACTCGGCATCCGCCTCCCACTTCACATCAATAGGTGACACGATGTCGCCGATAATCTCCATGGTGCCCTGCATACTTCCGATGAAGCTCTCCGGATGCTCGTCCAGAGGGACCAGCTTCGCCACCGGCTTGCCCCGCTTGGTGATCACGATCGGCATGCGCAACCGCTGCACTTCATCGAGTACCTGGAGGCACTTGGCCTTGAACTCGCCGGCTGGAATTTTTTCGCTCATGACTATGGTCATAATAGCATGGTCACCAAACTTTGTCCAGGCCGGACCCATGTTCCCGCTACTCGTCCACGGTATAATTCAAACGAATGGACATTTACGAGGAAGTAGTCCGCCTGCGCCGGCTCGGCCAGAAGTGCGCGCTCGCTACTATCGTCCAGGTGAACGGCTCCATTCCCAGCTACGAGAGCGCTAAATTGCTGGTGCGCGAGGACGGCTCCATGATCGGCACGGTCGGCGGCGGCTGCGTGGAAGCCGAAGTCTGGAACGCCGCGCGCGAAGTGATGGAGACCGAGCGGCCGCGCCAGATGAACTTCAGCCTGGGCCAGGATGCCGCTTACGATAACGGCCTCATCTGCGGAGGACAACTCAGCGTGTTTGTCGAGCCGGTGGTTCCCCAGCCTCGCGTCTTCATTTTCGGCGCCGGCCACATTTCGAAAAGCATCTCCAAGGTGGCTGTGCTCGCCGGGTTCGCCTCGGTGGTGGTGGACAATCGCGAGGCTTTCGCCAACCGCGAGCGGTTCCCGGAAGCCGACGAAGTTTACGCCGAAGAATACGAGGAAGTTTTCCCCAAGCTTTCCGTCCGCGACACCAGCTATCTGGTGATCGTGACGCGGGGCCATCGCGACGACATGCGCGTACTGCGCTGGGCGGTGGAAACCAACGCCAAGTACATCGCCATGATCGGCAGCAAGCGCAAAGTAATCGGCGTGGTGAAGGAATTGGAGAAGGAAGGCATCGCGCGCGCCGCTTTCGATCGTGTATTCGCGCCCATGGGACTTGAGATCGGCGCCATCACGCCCGAAGAGATCGCCGTCTCCGTGGTGGCCGAGATGATCGCCGTCCGCCGCGCGCCGGATTCGGAATGGCGCACTGCCGCAAAATCGATTTTCGCGAGCGAGGCATCGCGAGCCGTCTTAAAGTGACGGTACGGCCGCGCAATCGCCGGCGTCATTCTTTCCGGTGGCGCTTCCCGCCGCATGGGCACTCCCAAAGCGCTGCTCCGCTTTCAGGACGAAACGTTTCTGGACCGGCTGATTCGCGTCTTTTCCGCGGTCCTGCGACCCGATCATCGTGGTGGTCGGGCAGCACGCGGATCAAATTCGGTCCGGCATCGAGTCGGGCCGCGACGTTCTGTTTGCCGAGAATCCGGATCCCGATCGCGGTATGCTCAGCTCGCTGCAATGCGGCCTGAGCTGGTTCCGGCCGCCGCAGACGCCGCGATGTTTCTGCCGGTGGATCACCCCAACATCCAGACTCTCTACCATTGAAACGCTGGCCGCCCGGTTCCGCTCCGATCGCGCGCCGGTCATCGTACCCACCTACGCGGGCGAGCACGGCCATCCGGTCTGCATCGCCCGTCCGCTCATTGCTGAGCTGCTGGCTCTTCCGCCTGCCGCCAAAGCGAGCGACGTGATTCATCGCCACGTGGGGCTAGACGGTCTATGTTCCAGTCTCCGATCCGGCCGTGGTTACCGATGTCGACGATCCGGCGGCTTACGCCAATTTATTGGCGCGGCACTCATGAAGAGGTTGTGGCGCTGGCTTCTGATCGTCCTGCTCGTGGTGGTCGCGGTCGGGTTAGCCGCGCCCAGAGTCAGCGCCGATCGTTTTCGCCCGCGTATTCAGGCCGCGCTCGAAGCCGCGCTGAACCGTCCGGTGCATCTGGGCGCCGTCCACTTGAATCTTTTCACCGGGCCCGGTTTTACCGTGGACGATGTACTGATCGACGACGATCCCGCAGCAGGCATCGAGCCTTTCGCGCATGTGGAGCACATGCAGGCGCGCATCCGCTGGACTTAGCTTATTCAGCGGCCACCTCGACGTTCTCCAGTCTGCGTCTCGACACACCCAGCGTGAACGTGGTGAAGATGCCGTCCGGCCCGTGGAATATTCAGCCGCTGCTCGATCGTCATACGCTCGGCCTGGCGTCGCGAATCACCGCAGCGTACCCGACATTCAGATCCGCGGCGGCCGCATCGATTTCAAGTTCGGCGACACCAAGTCCGTCTTCTACATCAGCGACTCCGACGTGGATGTTTATCCCAACGAAAATGGCCAAGTGGTGATTCGTTTTTCCGGTGCGCCCGCCCGTACCGACCAGGCATCGCAAAGCTTCGGCGAACTCACCGCGCGCGGTCTGCTGCAGTCCGGCTCGAACGGCGAGAACCAGCTCAGCATGGGCGTTCACCTGGATCGAACCGCGATCTCCGAACTAACGCGTCTGTTTCATGGCAGCGACCTCGGCGATCCACGGATATGTATTCGCCGACGCCAAGCTGGCCGGGCCGCTTTCCAAGCTCGACATCACCGGCAACCTGAACATCAGCGACGTGCATCGCTGGGATCTGATGCCGGCGCCCGGCGAAGGCTGGACGCTCAATTATCGCGGCCTGCTCAACCTGACGGGCCATCATCTGGAACTGGGGTCCCTGACCAGCGCCCGCGCAGCCCGATCCAGTCTCGGTGGAGTTCCAGTTGGACAACTATCTGTCCGCTCCGAAATGGTCCGGCAATCTGCACTTCCGCAATCTTCCGGCCGCTTCGCTGGTCGAAACCGCGCGGCATTTCGGCGCGCCATTTCCGCCCGGCGTGCAGGTGGAAGGGCAAGTGGAAGGCGGCATCGGTTACTCCAGCCAATCGGGTGCTGGAGGGCAGTTGACGCTCACCAACGCTGCAGTGAAATTTCCGCAAGGCGGGTCGCCGCCCGTGGACTTCATGCAACTGGACTCCGCGCAAGTCGAGATCTCTGACGGCCGGGTGGTGCTCGCGCCCTCGGACGTCGCGATGGAAGACGGCCAGTCAGCGCGAGATCGAAGGCGAGTATGCGCTCGACAATAGCCATGCGGCGTTCCGCATCAGTACGCGACAGTTGGCTGCGGGCACTGCTCACTTGCTGGATGCCGCGCCCATCCCGCTGCTGGATCAGCTGCACCAAGGGTCGTGGAAGGGTTGGATCTGCGTATGAGAAAATCGCCGAAGATCCTGGCGTTTGGTCCGGCCAATACGATCTGCAAAATGCCGTGATCGAAATTCCCGGTCTGGCGCTGCCGGTTCGGCTGGCCGCGGCGTACGGTACAGATGAACGACGGCTGGATTGCAGATCACTCGCATGCGGGGGCGCGCCGGGACGGTGAAGTTCGAAGGCGATTATCGCTACGATGCAGTCGGCCGTGCATCCGCATCGGCTGCGCCTCACCATTCCCGAGCTGCAAGCTGGCCGACGTGGAGGGCTTATGCTTCCAACGCTGCGCCGCAATGAAGGCTTCCTGGCTCGCGCATTCCGGCGCGATCAGCCTCTTCCAAAATGGCTGGAGGAGCGCGACGCGGAGGTCAGCCTGCAAGCGATGAATCTGATGAATGGCGATTTGCCGCTGGGCGATTTGACCGCGCACGCGGTGTGGCGCGGGGCGTCCATCACTGTGTCCAACGTGGACTGGCATTTGGATAATATGCACGCCGCCGGGAAAATGTCCGTGAATCTTGCCAGGGCTGAGCCGGGCTATGAGTTGAACGGCACGGTCGAGAATTTCGATTATCGCAACGGCCAGCTCGATATCGACGGTGAACTCGAGACCCGCGGCATCGGCCCGGACGTGCTGCTGAATCTGCGATCCAACGGCACGTTCGAAGGGCGTGGAATCATGCTGGCGCCCGACGCCGATGTGCGCGAGGTCTCGGGATCGTATCGCGTGGGCGCTTCGTACGGCGTTCCCCGGCTGCTGCTATCGAATCTTCAGGTTTTGCAGGGCGCCGAGACGCTGGTGGGCCAGGGCGCCAGCCAGCCCGACGGCCACATTGTGCTGGAGTTGGCGAGCGGGCGGAAACAGGTTCGGTTGACGGGGATGCTGCTGCCGGTGCATCCGGAGCCGGCGCCGGCTAAACCGTACGCATCGCGCAGGCGTCCGATACAATGGGAGTGGTCTCGTGTTTTTCCATGAATGAAGCTACCAGCGAGTTGCTCGCCGACGCGAACGATATCGTTCGGGAGCAGTTGGCGCTCGCCTGGCGCGGAGCACATCGAGCGAGTCCGGGACGTGCTGGAGGCGCAGTGGCCCGAGCGCATGGAGCGCACGCTGGAAGAGACTGTCGCCGGATTGGCCGCGCGCCTGGAGGAGGAACACCAGGACGCGCTCGAAGCACGGGTTCAACAGGCGCAGATCGTCGGAAGAGACGGCGCGCCGCGAGCTGATCCGGAAACTGAACCAGATCACGCGGCGGCTGCGTGGTTTTGAAGACGAACGTCAATGGAGCAACACGCTGGTGGATGCTACCCGGGGTTTTTGCGGGCGCGCGGCGCTGTTTCTGGTTCGCGACCGCAAACTGCATCTGGAAACCACGCGCAATTTCGACGATGCCGATCTGGCTGACGAGGTGACGCTCGATCAAGCTCCGGCGTTCGCGGCCGCCATCGAGACTCGCGACACGCTGGTTGCCATGCGATCGAGCAGTGAATTGTCGAGAGCCAAGTCGCGGCTTATTTGGGTGAGGGCGATGCCAAGGTCTATCTTTTTCCGGTGGTAACGCAGGCAAGATGTTCCGGCAGTGCTGTTGGCGGATTCCGCGGAAGTGGACGTCGACGCCCTGGAGCTTCTGGTGGCCACCGCCGGCGCGGTGTTGGAAACGCGTCCCGCGGCTCTCAGTCGAGCCGAGTTCCGTCTGTGGATGGCTTAGTGAACATCGCTGTCCCACCTACGGGCTCGGTGCGAAAGCCTGAGATTCTCTCATGGTTTACCCTTAGCCGCGAAGATACGGAACTGCATTTGCGCGCGCAGCGCTTCGCGCGGGTCCAGGTAGCCGAGATTAGGCTTTATCAATCAGAAAAAGTGAAGAATGGACGCGCCGCGCACGATCTATATACGTCTCTTAAAGAAGAGATCGATTCCGCGCGCGAGGCTTTTCGCGGTGAGGTTTTTGAATGCATCGGACTCCATGGTGGATTATCTCCATCTCGAGCTGGTGAGAACGCTGGCAAACGATGACGCTGAAGTGTTGGGTGAAGGATTATCCGGGTGCGATGGTTTAGCCTTTCGTGCCTGGCCGCAATTGCGGCGCTCGTGCGGAGTGGCTGCCTCTGCGCAGTCGCTCGAAGCCATCGCCGACCGATATCGCAAGACGCCGAACGCTGTTACCCGAGCGGCGGTGCTGCGCTATGCCGAGCGACATCGAAATGACCATAGCGGAGCTCTGGCGCTGCTGCTGTTAGGCGCCACCGAAGACGATCAGCGTCAGTTCGGAGACGCGCTCACTCATCTGAAGGCGGCCGGCAAACGATTGCCGGAACTGGCCGATTACGTGGCTTACTTGAGCGCGGTGGCCGAGGCTGGGTTGAGGCAATTCAACGATACCGAGGCGGCATTGCGGCCGGTGTGGCAATCGACACCGGCGTCGGCATTGGTGACGAAAGCGGTTCTGTTGCAGGCCGAATCGTATATGCAAGGCGGTAATCCAGGGGGCGCCGTCACGCTGGTCCAGCAGCATCTGGCGGACCTCTCCACGCCGCAGGCCGAACTTCTGCTGGCGCGCGCTTATGAGGCGCAGAGTGATGGGGACGCAGCCGCGCAGCATTATCAAAAGATCTTCGTAGAGTATCCGTTGTCGCCGCAAGCATCGGACGCCGAGGCGGCGTTGACCCGTTATCCCGGCCCCCGGGCCCGAGGCTTTGTTTGCTCGCGGCCTGAAGCTCGAAGCTGGCGGGGATTACACGCGAGCGGGCAAGGAACTCACGGCGCTGCTGCCGCGCTTGAGCGGTGAAAGCTTGGACCTGGCGCGCGTGCGGATCGGCGCTGCGGCGTACCTCGGCGAGAGAGAACGAATCCGCGTACAAGTACCTGAACTCATTTCAGGCCGCGGCGCCCGACGCGGAAGCCGAACGCCTCTACTACCTGCTGGAATGCCAGCGCCGGTTGAATCGGCTGGACGAGATGAACGCCACGCTCGAAAAACTGGCGCAATCCTATCCGCAATCGCATTGGCGGCTGGAAGCGCTGAGTGCGGTGGGCAATTACTATGTCGCGCACGATCAGCCGGACGCCGCGCAGCCACTGTATCGGACCTGTTTCGAGAGCTTTCCGAGCGATTCGGAATCGGCGGCCTGCCACTGGAAGGTCACCTGGTCCACCTATCTGCGCGATCCGTCGCAAGCCGAAGCCATGTTGCGCGAGCATTTGACGCGCTATGCGGCTTCCGATCAAACCAGTTCGGCGCTGTACTATTTGGGACGAATCGCGGAATCGAAATCCGACTGGCCTAAGGCGCGCGCCTACTATGACTCGGTGAGCAACGCGTATCCGAACTATTACTACGCGATTCTCGCGCGGGAACGGCTGGAGACGGCGTCGCTTCTGGGCGTGACCGCAGCTCCCGCCACGGCGCAGTTCCTCAGCGCGATTCAAATCGTAAATCGCCGCGCACCGGAAAGCTTCGATCCAACACCGCTCACCAGGCAGCGGATGGAGCGGGCGCGTTTGCTCGACGTTGCGGGCCTGGACGATCTCTCGGAAGGCGAGCTGCGCTTTGGCGCGAAGGCGGACGGCCAGCCGCAGATCATTGCCATCGAACTGGCGGATCTCGCCAGCCAGCGCGACGCTCCCGACCAGGCCATCCGCTACATCAAACACTACGCTCCGGGCTATCTTTCGATGTCGCTGGACGCCGCGCCGGACAAGTTCTGGCGCCTGGCCTTCCCACTGCCTTATCGGAAGTCGCTCGAAGAATATTGCCGCGCGCAGATGCTGGACCCTTATTTGATGGCGGCGCTGATTCGCCAGGAATCCGAGTTTAATCCCAAGGCGATTTCGCGCGCCAACGCTCGCGGGCTGGCCCAGGTGATGCCCGCTACGGGCCGCCAGCTCAGCAAGAAACTCGGGATTCCGCGCTTCCGCACTGCCATGCTCTTCACTCCGGATATGAATCTGAAGATGGGCACTTACTATCTGAAGACGCTTTCCGACCAGCTGGAGGGCAAGTGGGAAGCGGCGCTGGCGTCGTATAACGCGGGCAAGTCGCATGTCACCACTTGGATGGCGGCCGGGAACTATCGCGAGCCTGCCGAGTTCGTGGAAAGCATTCCGTTCAATGAAACGCGGGCTTATGTCCAGAGCGTGCTGCGCAATGCCGACGTTTACCGGAAACTGTACGGTCAAAAGGTAGCCGTCAAAAACTAGGGTTTGTGGCGCACGCACTCGTGCGTGCTGCGTTCACACTCGTGTGAACGTTTCAAGAAGAGGTGTTCGCAGGAGTGCGAACACGGCACGCAGGAGTGCGTGCGCCACACGAGGGGACTTTCTGAAGAGTTAGTAGATCTTCAAAACGGCGGCGCCGCGAATTGCGTCGTTCTTTAGCGAGTTTAGCGCCCGATTCGCTTCTTGGAGAGGAAAAACTTCGATCTCGGTGTGTATCGGGATTTCGGCGGCAACTTTCAGGAAATCGTGCCCGTCCTGCCGCGTGTTGTTGGCGACGCTACGAACCACACGCTCCTGATACAACAGATCGTAATCGAGCGGCGGAATGGGGCTCATGTGAATCCCGCCCAACGTCAGTGTTCCGCCCTTCTTCAACGCTTTCAACGCCGCCGGCACGATCTCGCCCGCGGGCGCGAAGATAATCGCGCTGTCGAGTTTCGCCGGAGGTTCCGCTACAGTCCCGCCCGCCCACACCGCTCCCAGTTCCAACGCGAGTTTTTGATGCCGCTCGTCCCGCGTGCAAGCGTAGACTTCAGCGCCCCAGTGCCGCGCCACTTGAATCGCTACGCTGGCCGCGGCGCCAAATCCGTAGAGGCCCAGCCGGCCGCCGCGTTCGATGCCGGAGAGCCGCAGAGCCCTGAATCCGATGATGCCCGCGCACAGCAGTGGCGCGGCCTTTAGATCATCAAATCCTGTTGGAATGGGATAGACGAAGGTCTCCTCGGCCAGCGCGTACTCGGCGTAACCCCCGTCCACGGTCCAGCCGGTAAAGGTCGGATCGTTGCAGAGGTTTTCTTTTTTCGCGCGGCAGAATTCGCACGTGCCATCGGTGGAGTGCAGCCAGGCAATGCCCACCCGTGTCCCAATGGCGTGCTGCGTCGCGCGGTCGCCCACGGATTCAACGACACCTACAACCTGATGCCCGGGTGTGATGGGCGATTTGTGCGGCGGCAGCTCGCCTTCGATGACGTGCAGATCGGTTCTGCAAATTCCGCAGGCGCTCACCCTCACCAACACCTGAGTTCCTGAAGGCGCAGGCTTGGGGGCGTCCGTATATTCAAGCGGGTTGGTCTCGATCGGAGCGCGGTGGCGAAGGATGCAAGCTTTCATCGCGTTTCGCCCCATAGTAACCTGAGAACGATGCACGTGCCCGGCCATCACTTCGCGCGCAACCTGATTCACCGCCGGACGCTGCTGATGCAGATGGTGCGGCGCGATTTCGAACAGCGTTTCATCGGTTCAACCGCCGGATGGATGTGGGGGCTGATCCTGCCGCTGGTGCAATTGGTGAGCTGGGTGTTCGTGTTTCAACTGTGTCTGCACCAGAGAGTTCCGCCCGGCCAACCCACGCAAAGCTATCCGCTGTTCCTCTTCTGCGGATTCCTGCCGTGGCTGCTGTTCCAGGACACCGTGACACGCTCGGCGAATTCCATGCTGGACAATGCCAACCTCATCACCAAAACCGTTTTTCCGGCCGAGATCGTGCCGGTTTCCATCTTTCTCTCTTCGCTCGCCAGCCACTTGATGGTGGTGGGCCTGGTGATTACCGGGATTGGCGTCATCACGGGCCACTTCAGCATGTGGATGCTGATGCTGCCGATCTACATGTTGCTGGTGGGATTGTTCGCGATCGGCGTGGGCTGGATCGTCGCCAGCTTGCAGGTGTACCTGCGCGACACGGCGCAGGTCCTGACCGTGATTCTTGTCTTCTGGTTCTGGGTGACGCCGATCTTCATCACCGAGCAACAGATTCCGGAGCGCTTTCGCTTCGCCTTGCACCTGAACCCACTAGCATTCATAGTGCAAGCCTATCGCGACCGGCTACTTTCCTATCGCATTCCGAGCCTGCACGACCTTGCGATCATCAGCGCCTACGCCGTCACCGCCTTCGTCGCCGGCGGGTTGTTCTTCCGGCATTTGAAGCGCGGTTTTGCGGACGTGTTGTAGTAACGCTGGGTGCTATGGTTCGTCGCTATTGTTCGTCGGCGGTAGGCCCGTACAGCGCCGGAACCGCAATATCGTTCAACCGCAGATATACGCCAAGCTGGGCCCGATGATGAATGATATGGTTCATTACGAAGCTGCGAACCACCGCGACTCTGGGCATAGTCATGATGGTCTTTCCGCCAGCCATCAAGCTCCACGGCGCGAGCATCTTGCTATCGTCCGCTGCGGCTAGAGCGGCGCGTGCCTCCGCTACACCCTTGTCGAAGGCCTCCAGCAATGCCTTGCTCGACTCCAACTTGGGCGGCGCGTAGGGAGGTGCGCCGGGAGGGGCATAATCGAAGGAATCCATTTCAATGGTGATCTTGCCCCATTCTGCCATCGTAGAAATATGCGTCGCCAGGTCTCCGAAGCTAAATGACTTGGGATGTGGTTTCCAGGATAATTTGTCAAAGGGAACCCGCTCGAGCGTCTTGCGAGTGTTCGCCATCTCCTGGTCAAATTCAGGTAACATCGATTCGCTGATTTTCATCTAAAATCCTTGTCAGGGAAGAAATGAACTACTCTCGCAATCATAGGCGAACAATTGGCGAAATGCAAGAGCTGCGGTGAAGTTTGCGCCAAATGCAACCGCGGCCTGCGCCCCGCATCCAACATAGTGGAAGGCGACGGGAGTAAGCCTTCCGAGGAAGGTTTGATATGTTAAAGAAAATATTCAAGAAACTTGGACTCCCGATTCTCGCACTATCGGGGATGATGATGTTTGTCGGTGCGCCTAGGGCTGACGCAGCTGTTCACTTTGGCATTGGCATCGGCGTACCCGCATATCCTTATGCCTATGCGTATCCCTACGCTTACCCTGGCTACTATCCGTATGCGTACCCTTATGCCTACGGATACGGGTATCCGTATTACGGTGGATTCTACGGCGGTTGGGGTGGCAGCTGGGGTGGCTATGGTCGCGGCTACTATGGCGGTCGCGGCGGCTACTACGGCGGTCGTGGATATGGTGGTGGTGGATTCCGCGGTGGCGCATTTCGCGGCGGCGGTGGTGGCGGATTCCGCGGCGGCGCCCGTGGTGGCGGTGGACATGGTGGCGGCGGACATCGGTAACTGACGTGAGCTTTCTCCTCAGCTCCGGCCTCGGGCCAGCGTTCGCCCGGGCCGGAGCGGGCTGGCGTCTTGCCCTAGAGTAAAATGGGCTATGGCGACTCAGCGGATCGGCATTCTCACCGGGGGCGGAGATGTCCCTGGCCTAAATTCAGTCATCAAGGAAGTCACCTACCGAGCCACCGAGAACTGCTGTGAAGTCATTGGTATTCGGCGCGGTTGGGAAGGCCTGACGCACGTTCGCCTGGACGATGAGCCAAGCAAAACGCGCTACATCCTGCCTTTGACCCGCGAGAATACTCGCACCATCGATCGTTACGGTGGGACCGTCCTGCACAGCAGCCGGACAAATCCCGCTAAGATGTCGATGTCGAAGCTTCCCGATTTCCTCAAGAATAAAGATTTTCCGAAGAAGGAAGTTACCAAGGACGGCAAAACGTCGATGATGTATGACGTCAGCTCGCAGGTTCTTAAGAACATCGAAGACCTGGGGCTGACTTCGTTGATTGCGATCGGCGGAGATGACACTCTCAGCTACGCCGCGAAATTGCACTCGATGGGCGTGAAGGTAATCGCAGTGCCAAAAACCATGGACAACGATGTCCACAACACCGAATATTGCATCGGGTTTTCGACCGCGATCACGCGCGCCACCGATGCGATTGCGCGGCAGCGGACCACCGTTGGATCGCATGAACGGATTGGAATATTCCGCGTGTTCGGACGTGATGCGGGCTTTACATCGCTTTATACCGCCTATGTGGCCTCGCTGCGCTGCTGTATCCCCGAATACAAGGTGAATCTCGACAAGCTGATCGATCTGTTGATGATCGATAAGAAAAACAATCCCAGCAACTATTGTTTGGTGATTCTTTCCGAAGGCGCGGAGTGGGAAGGGTATCAAGTCCGTGAGTATGGCGAGCCCGACGCTTTCGGCCATCGCAAAAAGGAGAACGTGGGAGAAGCGCTGGCCAGCGAGATCCATGCCCGCACGTCCGAAGAGACGATCGTGAGTGACTTGACCTACGATCTGCGTAGCGGCGTTCCCGATTTCGTGGACAAACTGGTGGCGTCCACATTCGGCACCATGGCGCTGGAGGCAGTGCTCGACAATCAGAGCGGCTTGATGGCGGCCCTGGTGGACGGGCGCTACGCGATGGCCGCCATCCCCGATGCAGCGCTGGGGCCACGCCACGTGGATGTCGCTACGATGTACAACACGGAGCGGTACCGTCCGAATTACGCCAACAAGACGGGCCTGCCGATTTTCTTGACCCGCGGCTGATGTTCTGGAATAAGCCGAAGCGGCACCCCGTCGCGTTGCAGGAGATTGTTCAGCACTTCAACGAAGCTGCCGCGGACGAAGAGCATTTTCCGTCGACCATCGATCCGCGGATTTACCACGTTCAATTGATCATCGAACATTTTGGCGACTTAAACGGCAAGCGCGTGCTGGATGTCGGATGCGGCAAGGGCCGCTTCGCGCGGGTGTTCGGAGAACGTTATCCGCAAGCATCCATGGTTGGCTTCGACCTGGCCGAAGCGATGCTGCGGCATGTTCCGGCGGGGATCAGCGCCTGTGCGGGATCGATGACCGCGCTGCCATTCCGGGCCGAAGCCTTCGATTGTGCCTATGCCACCGAGTCGCTGGAACACGCCGTCGAAATCGACCTAGCCGTGGCCGAAATGTGCCGTGTGGTTCGGCCTGGCGGGCGTATTGTGATCATCGATAAGAACGCGCGGCACTGGGGCCGGCTCAAAACTCCCGAATGGGAGAAGTGGTTCGGGCAAAAGGAGCTGGAGAAACTGCTGGCGCGGCATTGCGCCAGGGTGTCCAGCCGTCCGATTTCTTATTGGGAAGACGTGGCGCCGGACGGTTTGTTCCTGGCGTGGCTTGCGGAGCGGTAGCGCGCAGCAGGTATCCTGTAGTTTGGCTACCAAGTCCGAAAGTATGCAGGCGCACGGCAGACCCCTCCCACTGCAGGAGCGCGTGGAGGCTCAGGGTCACCTCATCGACTCCCACATCATGGAGCAGATCTTCGATACCGTGGTCGAGTTCGGGGGCCGGTTCGAGGTGGAGCAGTTCAGCATTGGCCGCACCAACAGCGATGGATCGAACCTGCGGCTGAAGATCGAGACCGACGACGCCGAGTCGATGGAAAAAATTCTCTCCCAGTTGCTCGGTTTGGGCTGCGCGATGGTGGAGTCGGGGGACGCGGAGCTGTTTACCGTGCAGCAGGATTGCTGCGCGCCGGAAGATTTTTATTCCACCACCAACCACAAGACTTACGTGCGCCACGCCGGCCATTGGGTAGAAGTGCAGAATCAGCGCATGGACGCGCTGATCGTGGTGCGTGAAGATCAAGCCTGGTGCAGGCGTCTGCGTGACATCAAAGCTGGGGACCAGGTGGTCACCGGGATGCGCGGCATTCGCGTAGTCCCCGAGTCCAAGGAGCGCGACCGGTTGGCGTTCGCGTTCATGAGCAACGGCATTTCGTCCGAGCGTCAGGTGCAGACGGCGGTGAAACAAACGGCCGCGCTGATCGAGCAGGCGCGCGCGGCCGGGCAGGGAATCATCGCTGTGGCGGGGCCGGTTGTGGTTCACACCGGCGGCGCGGGGCCGCTATCGCGCTTGATCCGCGAAGGCTACATTACGGCGCTGCTGAGCGGGAATGCGCTGGGCGTGCATGACATCGAATCGGCGCTGCTCGGCACATCGCTCGGGATCCGCCAGAGCGACGGGCGCCAGGAAGAGCACGGACATCGCAATCACATGCGTGCCATCAACGCCATCTACAATTGCGGCGGCATTCGAGGCGCGGTTGAGAGCGGGCGATTGTCGCAGCGGCATCATGTACGAATGCATCCGAGAACAATGTGCCGTTCGTGCTGGCGGGCAGCCTGCGCGACGACGGGCCGCTGCCTGAGACCATCACCGACATGAATCGCGCGCAGGACGCCTATGCCGAACATCTGAAGGGCGCCGGACTGGTGCTGTGCCTGGGCTCGATGCTGCACTCCATCGCGGTGGGAAACATGCTGCCGAGCTGGGTGAAGATCGTTTGCATCGATATCAATCCGGCGGTGGCGACCAAAGTGAGCGATCGCGGCACGGGCCAGGCGGTGGGCGTGGTCACCGACGTGGGCTGTTCCTGGATTTGTTGTCGCGAATCCTGATTCCGGCGAAATGAAGCGTCAATACAGCGATGAACACGCGGCTGCCGGCGTGCGCGCGCCGCTGCCTGAGATCGAGACCTGGCCGAACCAATATCCCGGCTACGAGATTGAAATCGTGCTGCCGGAGTTCACTTCGGTTTGTCCCAAGACGGGCCTGCCGGATCACGGCGAGCTCACGCTGCGCTACGTGCCGGACAAGTTGTGTCTGGAGCTGAAGTCGCTCAAGATGTATATGCTCGCTTATCGGAATCTGGGAATCTTTCAGGAGAACGTGGTGAACCGGTTTTTGCGCGACATCGTGAAGGCCTGCCAGCCGATGGAGGCAACGCTCACGGGCGAGTTCACGCCGCGCGGAGGTGTGTACACCAAAATCACGGCCAGCTGGAACAAGAAGAGACATGGACGCAAAGGGTGAAGAACTCGCGGCGGTAATCGCCGAAATCCGGGAGCGAGTGCGCGCGCGCAATCCCAACGGCGCGGCCCCGGGCGAACCTTCCGCTGCCGGACCTGGGGCCCCTGCTGCACGCCCGCGACGCCGCCGAAGCCAAGGTGGCCAGCATCGGGACCGTCAACCCGCGGCGCGGCGGCCCGTTGAATTCCATCATTCAGAGCTTGAAGCGGATGGTGGCGCGCGCGCTCGACTGGCACGTCCGCGAGCAGGTAGAGTTTAATCGCGGCGTGATGGCGTGCGTGCAGGCCACTATAGAGACCTTGAACGAATGCAAGCAGACGTTTTCATTGCTCGCGGGAGGGCGTGGCAGATGCGCGGGAAGAAGCGCGCGAATTGCGAGATATTCGCAACCACTGGGCCGAGTGGCGCACGGGCTGGGAGCAAAAGCTGGCGTACACCGAAATCCAGTTCTTACGAAGCGTTTCCGAGCTGCAGGCCGCTTTCCAGCATCGCGTAACTTTGATGGACGCCAACTATCGCGAGCAGATGAAAGCGCAACACGCTGATTTCGAGCGGGCGATGGAGCGGCAATCCGGCGAGATCCATCAGCGATTTTGGAACGAATGGGCTGGGCTGAAGGCCGATTACGAGCGCATGATTCACTCCGAACTGCGGCTGGTGCGGCAGAGGGCTTCGCTCGCTCGCGCCGTGGAGCAGGTGTCGGAAAGCGCGCCGCCCGAGTTCGCGAACGTCGACTGGCTGAAATTCGCGGAGAAATTTCGCGGGGCCGAAAACGACATTCGCGCCCGGCAGCAGATGTATGCTGCACGTTTTCGCGAGCATGCGCCAGTGCTCGACCTGGGGTGCGGCCGTGGCGAAATGCTGGAAGTCTTCCGCGAGTCCGGCATTGCGGCCCGAGGCATCGACTTGAATGACGATTCGATCGCTCTGTGCCAGGCTAGCGGCATCGAGGCCGAGAAGGCCGATCTGTTCGCTTACCTTGGCGCGCTGCCCGATGGATCGTTAGGCGGAGTAGTCTGCTGCCAGGTTGTAGAACATTTGCCGCCGGCGCGATTGCCCGAAATGGTCCGGCTGATCCACGCCAAGCTGCGGACCGGGGGCTTAGTGGCCATGGAGACGCCGAATCCGGAATGTCTTGCGATTTTCGCCACGCATTTCTACATCGACCCCACGCATCGGCATCCCGTTCCACCGGTGCTGGCGAGCTTTTATCTGGAAGAAGCCGGCTTCGGGGGCATCGAAGTCGAGCGGCTATCACCCGCCATCGAAAGCATGCCGTCTTTGGCGGAACTGCCGGAAGCGTTTCGCAAGGAATTCTTTGGAAGTCTGGATTACGCGGTTTTCGCCGTCAAACTGGGCTAGACTTACAAAGGTACACGCGGCTTCAGCCGCGTTTTGATGAGACGCGACTAAAAGTCGCGTGTACCAGCGTCGCTCAGATTAATGTTTTATAGGCGGGCTCGAAGCTGCCGGAATTGCGATCATTCCATAGCGCGAGCGCCTGCAAACAAAACGCCGTTGAAACCGGATTGGCGAAGGGCATATTCGCACCTTCCTTGCGCCCAAACAGGAACCCGCCGGAGACACGGGGATCGGCCGAGGCGATTTGAAAGCTCGCCGCCTCCCGGGCTTCGTGCGCGGCCGCGGATTCATCGAGCGGCAAGGTTCCCAAAGCCTCGCCCAGCAGCCGCACTCGCAGCAACTGACCGTAAACATCCGAGCGCACGAACTGGGGCGCAATCTCACGCAAATACCGGCCGGCACGATCCACTCCAATGCGAAATGCCGCGGCGCAATCCGGCCGATCGATCACCGGCAGGAGGCCTTCCAGAAAATACGAGTAGGGGTGAAGCCGGTCCATGACCTGATGCTGATCCGGGTCGCCTGGCAGAAAGTGGGGGTAGTTGTCCAGCGCGGCTTCGAGTGCCGATTCGTAGCCACGCGAGAACGCCTGGTCACCGGTGACTTCGAACAGTTCTTGCCAGGCCAGCGCGGATTTGAGTTGATAGCATCCCGGACTTGCGGACCAGCGCGGCTCCCACGCCCGAGGCCGCTTTTGAGGCAGCAAGAGAATTGGATTCAGCCCACTGTCCGAGGGAAAGTCGGCCAGCATGGCCCGTCCTCCCGCGATGGCCGCATCTCGGAATTCGATGTCTTTCGTGATGCGCCAGGCATACAGCAGTCCGCGCACAATGATGCCGCAATCGAAGAAATAAGCGGGAGGCGGATACTCCATTCACCGGCAGCTCGAAGGGAAACGTGCCGAGTTGCGCGTCCCACGCAACGCGAGTCAGAAATCGCGCCGCGCGGAGGCCGGCTTCCAGATAAGCCGGGCCTCCGGTCCGTTGATAAAGGAACAGCAGTGCGCTGAGCGTGTAGCCGGTGATTTCGGTGGAAACAGGCGCATTTTGGCCGAGGTCCGATCGGTAGTAGCGTGCCACGCCACCCTGCGCTTCTTGGATTCCGGACTGCAAGAACCAGCGGCCAGCCGCTTCAATGGATGGATCGGTCGGTGCCAAAAACATCATTGTAGCATCCGCGCCGCCGCGCGCCCTCGCGTTACACTAAGGTACAGCCCTTACCTGTCTTGCCAAGCCAATACGTTATCGGTATCGATCTAGGAACCACGAATTGCGCGCTCGCGTACGCGCCGGCCGAGGGCCAAGACCCGCGCGAGCAGCCGCCGGTTGCCTTGTTCGAGATCCCGCAACTGGTGAATCCGGGCGAAGTGCGCGACCAGCCATTGCTGCCCTCGTTCTTATACCTGCCGGGAACCTCGGATTTTCCCGCAGGGTCGATTGCGCTGCCATGGCAAGCTTCACCCGACTTCGTGGCCGGGGCGCTGGCGCAGAAGCGTGGCGCGGAAGTCGCGAGCCGGCTGGTGTCTTCGGCGAAATCCTGGCTATCCCATCCCGGCATCGATCGCACGGCGCCCATCCTTCCCTTAACTGCGACCCGAAGGCATCGCCAAGGTTTCGCCCGTGGACGCTTCGCGCCGCTATCTGGAGCATCTGCGCGAGGCCTGGGATTCGAAGATGCCGGACGCGCCATTCATCGGAGCAGCAAGTGCTGGTAACCGTTCCCGCGTCTTTCGACGCCGTGGCGCGCGAGCTGACACTGAAAGCGGCTGAAGAAGCCGGATACAGGAATCTGCTGCTGCTGGAAGAGCCGCAGGCCGCGTTCTACGCCTGGATCGAACGGCATCCCGATTGGCGCGAGCGCGTCGCGGTGGGCGATTTGATTCTGGTGGTGGATATCGGCGGCGGCACCACGGATTTCACGCTGATCGCGGTTACCGAGCAGGCCGGAGAATTGGCGCTGGAGCGCGTTGCGGTGGGAGAGCACATTTTGTTGGGGGGCGACAATATCGATCTCGCGCTGGCCCGACATCTGGAGCAGCAGCTGGCAGCCAAAGGGACCAAGCTGGACGCCATGCAGCTGCACGCTTTGTGGCAGCAATGCCGGCTGGCTAAGGAGCGGCTGCTGGCCAAAGACAACAAGAAGCGCGAGGAAGCCAGTGACTATCCTGGGGCGCGGCACGGGATTGGTGGGAGGAACGATCAAGACCAAGCTCGCGGCCGAAGACGTGGAGCGTCTCCTGGACCAAGGCTTTCTGCCGGCGGTCTCCAGTCACGACATGCCGCAGCGCCGCAAGATGGGCTTGGCCGAGATCGGGCTGCCCTACGCCTCCGATGCCGCAATCACGCGACATCTGGCGCGATTCCTGCGGCAGCAGGCGTCGCAGTCCGAACATGGCTCGGTGCGTCGCGGCGCCAAGCGGACTGGCTGCGCCCACGCATGTCTTGTTCAATGGCGGAGTGCTGCGCTCGGACCTGGTGCGGCAGCGAATTCTGGATGTGCTCAGCGGCTGGCTTCGGAGAAGAAGGCCTGGCTGCCCCGGCGCCCTTGCTGGGCGAAGACTTGATGCACGCGGTGGCTCGCGGCGCGGCTTATTATGGACTGGCCCGCACGGGCCGCGGAGTGCGGATTCGTGGAGGAGTGCCGCGCACCTACTACGTTGGCATCGAAAGTTCGCTGCCCGCCGTTCCTGGCATGCGCGTACCGGTTAAAGCGCTCACCGTGGCGCCGTTTGGGATGGAGGAGGGCAGCTCCATCGATCTGCGCGGCCGCGAATTCGGGCTGATTGTCGGCGAGCCAGCGGAGTTCCGCTTTTTTCAGTCGGCGGTGCGTAAGAACGATGCCGCGGGCGCCATGCTGGAGGATGTCGGCGAGGAACTGGAGGAGCTGTCGCCCGTGGAGGTGACTCTGGACGCCGCGGGCCACGCCGGCGAGTTCGTTCCAGTTACGCTGGAAACGGTGGTTACCGAAACCGGGAATGTTGCAGCTGTGGTCCGTGGCGCGCGACGGGCGGCGTTGGAAACTGGAGTTCAACGTGAGGGAAAAAGTTCACACTGAGGCTTCGTAATCACAACTTAAAACTGGAACGGACAGAGGGCCGAAATCGTCCGTGATTGTTATACTGGGGCGGTACTTCTTAAGTTCAATCATCATGAAGCGTCTTGGCTTGCTATTTCTGTCTCTGTCGACGTTGTTCGCGCAGCAACCTGCGATTGACTTTTTGACCGGGCAAGCGGCCCGGGAAACCATCGGCCAGCCCACTTTTACCGCCGAGGCCGTGCGGTAGCTCCGTCGGCCTATCAATTGGGCGCGGTGCAAGGGGATGGCGGTGGCTAACAACACGCTGTTCGTCGTGGATTCCAATCTCCACGGGCTGTACCGCCGATCAACAATCGCGTCCTGATCTATAACAATATTTCGCAATTTCATCTACAACCCCACCGACACTCGATGTCTGCGCAGGGCGGCCGCTGCCCGGTTTGCGTCGGCAACTCCCAGCGTGGGTCAGGCCAGCGTAGTGCTGGGACAGCCCGATTTTACGACGACGACCAACCCCTATCTCACCCAGAGCGGCTTCCGTAACCCGACGATGGTTGCTACCGACGGGAAGATTTTGGTTCTGGCCGACACCGACAATAACCGGGTTCTCATCTGGAACGCCATTCCCACCACCATCGATCAGCCCGCCGACCTGGTGCTGGGCCAACCAAATTTCACTACCCTGCAGGAGCCGCCGCCGGTGAGCAGTTCCGCCTTGCGAGGTCCGCAAGGGCGTGTGGGTGCAAGGAACGCAACTGTTCGTGGCCGACACCCAGAACAGCCGCGTCATGATGTGGAATACCATCCCCACATCCAACAATCAGCCGGCCGATTTCGTTTTGGGCGAGCCGAACTTCACGCACGGTTCCGGCCGCCACGTCAGCGATCTTCCGCCCACTGCCAGCAATTTGTTCAACCCAGTGTCGGTGACCTCCGACGGGCAGCGTCTTTACGTGACCGACCTGGGCCACAACCGCGTGTTGATTTGGAATTCCATTCCGACGCAGAACGGGCAGGCTGCCGACGTGGTGGTGGGCCAGCCGAACATGACCACTGAGCATCGACAATGGTGGTCATCGGCTACCTGTGTTGCGACCGGTGCGGACGCCTCCGGCAATCCCACTTATCCGAACGGTATGCCCGACATATTTGCCCTTCGACCGGTACCGACAGCCAGCGGCAATCCCGTCTATCCCGGGCGTTGCGGCACACCATGAGTTACCCTCGCTACGCCTTGTCGGACGGAAAGCGCTTGTTCATTGCCGATGGCGGGAACGATCGCGTGCTGGTTTATGACAGCATACCGACCACGCAATGGGGTAAAGGCTGATATCTACCTGGGGCAGCCGGACGAGTTTACCGATCAGGTCACCACCAGCACGGACACATTTCGCCCCGACGCCAATATTCTGGAGTCGGCTCCCAATACCATTCGCACTCCGTTAGCGCTGGCATGGGACGGCACAAATCTCTACGTCTCCGATCCTTTCGATCTCCGAGTGATGGTGTTCACGCCAGGTACACCCAACATTCCCATTACCGGAATCACCAATGCGGCGAGCCTGAATACGTACGCCGTCGGCACGGTGAGCCTCACGGGAACTATCACGGCAGGCGACACGGTGACCATCACGATCATACCGCTGGGCGCCACCGCGAGTACCACCACCACTTGCGCCACGGGAACCGAATGCTATACCTACACGGTGGCGGGCACCGACACGCTGGCTAGCATCGTGGTGGCTTTAGCAAACATGATCAATGGCCGTGAAACCGGTCGGCACGCCGGATCCGAATGTCATTGCGACCGCCGATATTGTGTCGGGAAGTCTTTTTGTGGTGAACTTGATTGCGCGCCAGCCGGGGTTGAACGGGAACAATATTGGATATTCGGCGACCACCGCGGCTTCTACGAGTACGGGTACGCCCTCCGTAGCGGCTACAGCGGCGGGATCAACGCTCGCAGGCGGCGCGGCCGCAGTCGAACTGGCGCCCGGCACCCTGGTGAGCATTTTTGGAACGAACCTGGCCGATACCACGGCTGTTGCCACTCCGGACGCCAACGGCAACTATCCCACCACCAACTTCAACGGAGTGCAGGTGTACTTCGACGGCATTCGCTCGCCGATTTTGTTCGTGTCGCCGACGCAGATCAATACGCAACTTCCCTTCGAAGTGACCGGATCGAACGGCGTCAGCGCGTTTGTGCGAACCGTTCACAAGCGACGGTACGATCACCGCCACCAACGCCATCGGCGTTCCGGTGATGTCCGGCTACGGAGAATCCCGGCATCTTCGCCGCATGGCGGAACCGACCCGCGGCCCGCCATCGCTTACCACACCAGCGGAAACGCAATTGCGCTGGTGGATATCGATGGATCGGTTACGGCGGGCAACGTCGCGACCATCACGATCGGCGGCAATAACTACGGCTACACAGTGCAGGCCACCGACACTCTGCAAGCGGTTCGCGATGGCCTGATTGCTCTGATCAACGCGAATCCGAATGAGAGAGTGACGGCAGCGCCAGCCGGCGAGTTCACTCGCATCATCTTGACGGCGAAAGCGGGAGGGCCGGCCGGAAACGGCATCGCAATTGGCGCTAGCGTCAGCACCAACGCCACCATTACGGTATCTCCGCTGGACAGCGCCCAGACCTGCTGCGCAAACATCGCTGGATCGCTTGTCACGGACGACAACCCCGTAGTTCCGGGCGAGGTGATCACCATCTATGCCACCGGCATCGGGCCGACCACGCTGCCGGACGGCTTGACGCCCGCCAGCATCACCGGCCAAGTATATCCAGGTCCTGCGCTGAATATACCCGTGACCAACGTCGACAACGCGCAGGTGGGCGGCACCACCGCGAACGTGCTGAGTGCGGGACTCGCGGTCGGCATGATGCCGGGCATTTACGCTGGTGCAGTTACAAACCACTAACTCGCTTCCGACCAATTACCGTGACCCAGATGTATATCGCACAGAATGTGTTTACCAGCAACATCGTGACGATTCCAGTGGTGGCTCAGGCGGCGCCATAGCCACCAGCAGCGCTCGCAAGGATACTCGCGAGCGACGTTAGCGACCAAATACGAAGCGGGCGCGCCGTGGATCGGCCCCACCGTTCAGCACGCCGTCATGTACCCAGATGACCGTGGGCGCCGAAGAATTGCTCCAATCGCCGGTGAGCGCGACACGATGCCCCAGGGCGCGCAGCGCGTCGCCGGTTGCGATGGGAATGCGCGCTTCCAAATTCAAACGGCCGGGCGTGAATTCGTGATTGCCGAACGAGCTGAACAGGTGTTCGGTTTGAAAGCGGGGCGCTTCCACGGCTTCCTGCGCCGTCATTTGAAACTCGATGATGTTCAGCAATACCTGCATCAGCGCCTGATCCTGATTGTCGCCGCCGGGCGTGGAAAGAATCATTTCGAGCTTTCCGTCGCGCGTCACCAGAGTGGGGCTCAGCGTCACGCGGGGCCGCTTGCCGGGCTGCAGTTGATTCGGGTGGCCGGGGGTCATCACGAAGGATTGCAGACGGCGTGGTGAACGGAATGCCGGTATCGCCCGCGATCACCGAAGGCAGCCATGCTCCGCTGGGCGTGGCGGAGAATGCGTTGCCCTGGCTGTCCACCACGTTCACGCAAGTGGTGTCGTTCACCGCGCCCTCGGCGGCTGAAGCCGATGTCGACGGAAGCGCCAGGGGCATGTCGAGATTTCCGGGGCGATGCTCCATGGAGGCATGCTCGGGATCGATCAGCTTGCGGCGCTCGGCGGCGTATTCTTTGGAAAGCAGGATCTCTTCCGGAATTTTGCTGAACTTGGGATCGCCGTAGTACGCGTCGCGATCGGCAAACGCCAGCTTTACCGCCTCTACCACGGTGTGCAGATATTGCGGGCTGTTGTGGCCCATGGCTTTCAGGTCGTAGCCTTCCAGCAAGTTCAAGGCTTCGATCATCACCGGGCCTTGCGTCCAAAAGCCGGGCTTGTAGATCTCGTAGCCGCGATAGAGCCCTACTTTGGGTTCGTCGATCTCGGCGTGGTAATTGGCGAGATCGCTATAGGCGATCAGGCCGCGATTGTTCTCCGAGAAGGTGGCAATGCGCTGCGCGATGTCGCCCTTATAAAAAAGATCGCGCACCGCGCGCAGCTTGGCCTGGCGATTGCCATGGGCCTTCTTCTCCGCGTTCGCGAGTTCGCGGAAGGTCTGGGCGAGCGTTGGTTCCCGGAAGATCTCGCCGCGCGGTGTTGGTTGGCCCGCCGGATAGAAAAATTTCGTCGCATCCGGCCAAAGCGCGATGATGCGCTGGTAGCTGCGCAGCATGCCGCCGAACTCCTCCGGCATGGGGAATCCTTCACTGGCATATTCGACGGCCGGTTCAACCACCTGGGCGAAGGACTTGGTGCCGTACTTTTCGAGCGCCAGGATCAATCCGTCGAACACGCCGGGCGTAATCGCCGAGAGGATGCCCTGCACCGGCACGGGCGGCATGCGTGTTGGGCTCTTCCCAAGGCTCGGGCGAACGATGCCTGTAAAACTCGACCGTGGCTTTGGCGGGAGCCACTCCCACGCCGCTTATTGCGATGGTAGGCTGGCCGGACATCTTGATCAGCAGGGGCATCTCGCCGCCGAGTCCGAAGCGGCTCAATTCCGTGACGCTGGCAGCCAGGACGCTGGCCACGCCCGCATCCACTGCGTTGCCGCCTTCGGTCAGGATCCGGTAACCCGCCTCCACTTCGAAATTGTTGGCCGCCGCGACCATGTCATGCGTAGTGCGCACCGGAGGCGCCATGGTGGTTGGGTACTGAGCGGAGAGAACCGCGAGCGACCCAAGAAGTAACGCCAAAAGGCAGGTCTTGCTCATGGGTTTATTCTTGCATTGTCCAGCATAGCCCGGTATTTTCGCAGCAGTTCGTAAATTACGACCCCGCCGGCGGTGGCCACGTTGAGCGAATGTTTGCGCCCGAGCATTGGAATGCGCACGTAGGTGTCGCACAAAGCCAGCAACGGTTCGGCCAAGCCATCCACCTCGTGGCCAAAGAGAACGCAGACCGGGAACCTCGGCTGCCAATCGTACAGGTCGGTCGAGTGAACGCTGGTTTCGATGGCGGCGATTTCGTGGCCTTGCTGGCGGAGACGCAGGATGAGACCGGCGGGGTCCGGATGATGCTCCCATGGGACGGTTTCTTCCGCGCCAAGCGCGGTTTTAGCAATCCCGGTGTGGGGCGGCCGGCCGGTGATTCCGGATAAATACAGCTGGTCGCAGCCGGCGGCGTCCGCGGAGCGAAAGAAGGCCCCGACGTTATATAGACTACGGACGTTGTGGAGCAGGATCGAAACCGGGATCGGGCGAAGCCCTTCGTACGGCAGGGCCGCCTGCGTTACCAGATAAGGAACACGCTCAGTAGATCTCAAAACAAAATGCTCGATTGTCGTTGCTGGGTGAAAGCGCGTATTCTCCGTTATCGAGCGCTTCATCCACCTCGACGCGGAAGAGGTGGCCGCCCAGAGGCTTGACGGCGAGATGCAGCGCGTGCGATCCACCGCGCCGCCGGTTCGTGTTGCCGAGCGAAACTTCGCGATTGCCGCCCTTTACATCCAGGCGGTATAACTCGAAGCTCTCGGGCTGGACCTGGCGCGCGTCGATGATGAAGATCGGCTCGGCGAGTGGAGTGCGCGCGGGAGAAGACGCGCCGGAGATGGTGTACTGGTCGCTCTTTTTGCCCTGCTGGGCGTTGGCTACTTCGGTTTCCACCAGAGACGAGGCGTGGAGCAGGTAGGGGATGTCGGGTTTGGGTGGCACGGGTCCGCTATATTTGTCGGCAGCGGCGAGACAGCCGGCGATTGCAAATGCGAAGGCGATCTTCGAGCGCATAGTAGATCTATTTTCCCGCGTTTGTGTGGCTTTGTGCTGGCTGGGTAACTCCCGAACCAGGCACTCTGCAATCGATTTCCCCTTCAATATTGTGAGAACAGCCCTGCTCCGTGACGCCCGCCCAGGCCCCGGCACTCGCTGTTTTCGGATCGTTGGGCGTATAAGGTAGCTTGCTCACTCCTCGACCCACGCACGGAAGAGGAGTGGTCATTTCTTCGAAGCTGCACACTCAACAGTTACCAGGATGGCTGGGCTGAATCCGGTGCAATTCACCGGTGCCCCAGATCGCCCCTTCTGCGCCATAGGGGGTCACATCGATGACGGAGGTGCTCGGGAGTGTCGCCGAGCTGTATCCCATTATCCAACCCGTGTAGGGAGCAATATCGCATGCGAGGCCCATGCCAGGTACACGACGCCGTCCAGCGATAAGAGTCCCGATCATTCTTTATACTGCTTGGGATCGAAGTAGGCGTAACCGTTCGTGCTGTCCTCGCCGGTCCCCGGGAATTGGGTGGCCATGTCTTGCCCGTAGCCAGTCCCACTTTGTGAAGGCGTTGATAGTAGTTGCCCGACGTCTACTTACTCATTGCCACCGCGAAGATCGCGGCTTCCGTGGTGCCGTGATTGAGCCCGATAACCGGCGTCGAAGTGATGCCAATCTGGGGTACCACTTGGCCACAACCGCGGTCATCGGAGGCCGTTTCTCCACTATTGAGCAGCGAAAGTTTCCAGAGCTGCGTGCCGGCGTCGGCGTCCAGTGCGTAGAGGCTGTCGTTCTCAGTGGCCACGATCAGCACGTTGTGCGTGCCTTGATTTGGAATAGCGACCGCCGAAACGTATAAGGGTTGCGCGTCCACCTTACCGTCCAGGGTCGCCTGGAAGAGCTTGCCAAACGTGGTTGAATTTACGTTGCTCGGGGTCAGCTTGGTTTCCGTCAGGTAGCGCCCCGTGCGCTCCACTTCGTTGTGATAGGTCAGTACGTCGGACTGCCCGCCAGAGGATTGAACTGATCGCATATGACAAAAGCAAACCCAATCCTAAGAGCAGCTTAGCCTCCTAGCGTAACAGTTCGTCGAATCGCCGTCTGAACATAGACGCGAGATCTCAACGAAGTGAACGGCTAAGTTTGCCTTACGGTGTTTCAGCGTTTACGCGGTTTGTTCAGTACACATACACGTACGCGGCGCCACTTTCACAACCCTTGTTCGAGCATTCAGCATCGCCGATGAGCGCCGTGTCCCCGCTCAGCGCGACTGACGCGCCGACACCGTTACCGTGAGGTCCGCTAATGCCCTTTAGCTCCGCTTGTTGAGCCCATACATCACCGCTGCGCAGGAATACGTACGCCGCACTCAGAGCAGGGAGCGAAGGCTTGTCCGGCTTGTTCTGGAAATAACCCCCGATTATCGCCTTGTCGCCGCTTACTGAGACTGACCCGCCGAAGTAAGAGTTCTGCGAACCATCGGGGGAAGTCAATACCTGCTGGCGGGTCCAGGTTGCGTTGTTGCGAACAAAAACGTACGCGGCACCCTGGTTGATGTGCAAGTTGCTTTTGCCAGGGGTCCCAATCAATGCGGTGTCCCCGCTCAGGGCCACCGAGGCGCCGAAATGATCGCCCGTGGCGCCGTAGTTCTCAATCAGCTCTTGCTGCTGAGTCCACACTTCCCCATTGCGAAGATACACGTACACGGCACCCACACCAGCGTGCGTATTGACCGTCTGCCCCGGATCCCCGATCAGCGCCGTGTCACCGCTCACTGCGACCGAACTGCCGAAGTTGTTACCTCCAATGAGGTAGGCAACGGATAGCTTTTGTTGCTCAGTCCACACCCCGCCGCTGCGGACGAAAACGTACCCGGCTCCCTGTCCCGTAACGTGCGGAGAAGCGAGGTCACTGCGGGCTCCGATGACTGCGGTGTTTCCGCTCACAGCGACGGACTGGCCGAAAGAGTCGAAGCCATTGCCTGTCAGTTTCTGCTGATGAACCCAAACTCCATGGTTATTCACGAACACGTACGCTGCTTCGTTGGCCCCAATCACCGCGGTGTTTCCACTCAACGCGACCGCAACGCCGAAATTTTCACCTGCGTATCCGACCGCGGAAGTCAGCTCCTGCTGCTCGGTCCACACGTGGTCGCTACGCACGAAAACGTACGCTGCGCCCTGTCCCTTATGCGAATCGATCGTCTTGTTGGGAGCGCCGATCACCGCCGTGTCCCCGTCCACTACCACCGAGAGGCCGAATTCGTCTCCCGCTTCGGCATCGGAAGCGGTCAGCTCCTGCTGCTTCGTCCAGGATGGATCGACGATTACCGGATACTGAGCAGTGCGATCGTCCACGATCAGGCGCAGCTCATGGCCGCGCACTTCGAGTCGCGACGTGAGATTGCGCCCGTTTGCGTCCCATGCTCTCAAGCCTCCATAACGAAAAACGACGCCCTGGCTCGACTCGAACTGCACCGCTTCCTCGTTCGCCTTTTGGACTGGTGTCAGAGCCCCAGTCACGGCGACCGTGAGCACAAGTGGTTCACCCTTGCGATTCGCCGGGTGGCGCGACAAAGTGAAACCCTGCTCCAGTCCCTTGGAGTCATTTAAGTACCGCTCGATGAGATCTCCGCGCTGGTACTCCAGCCGATTGCCGCTTCGACAGAGCCTGGCGGGCGCAGGCTTCTGAATCCGATCGCCATGGCCATATCCCGTCAAACTGAAGTTGACGCTGCCGCCGGGACGGACAAGCCGGACTTCCCGGGCATTAAACTCAAGCGTTAATTGGTGCGCGGGATTTTCACCCTGGTACGTCCCGTGGCCGGCGTTTCTCAGCGAATAGGTTGCGCGCTCGAAGGCTTGGCGCAGCCCTTCATCCGCGCCTGCCTTCTTCCATGCCGCATCCGGCGACGCGGCACAACTCAGCGCGGGAACAGCGGTGGTACATAAAACTGCCGCAAGTAATTGCTTGATTATTAACATTAAAAATGGACTTCCTCGGCAACTGTATCCCGAGGTCAGTTTTTAATCAAGGCAATTGACCCCGAAATCTGCTATGTCGATTCCGATTGGGTACCGGTACGTTTTAAGGTTGGAACTACCGGCCCGTTGCCGAAGTGCCCCAGGCAGCGCGGACGGCGTCCGCAAATTCGTCGGGATCCTCAGCCTGGTAGAGCACGGGAGCGCCCTCGGTTTTGGGAGGAAGCAGCACGGCGCGCCGGCCCCCGGCTCGATAGAGGCGAACTTTTTGGCCGCTCGCGACTCGGAACCACCCGGACTCGTAATGCGAGTTGGCGAAGCCGTTGGTGCGGCTGGTAGGCCTCCAGTCGGGATCGGCGGCGAGATCGACTACGCGGATGTTGGCGATGTCGATGGCGGAAGCTTGGAGGGTCACTGGATACAAACGATCGTGGATGGTCAGTGATCTGCGGAGTCAAAGTATAGCTGGGAACGCCGGGCGAGTAGTTGAAGGCAACGAATGCCCATTCCCATTCCAACCAACGCGACCGCGATGGCGCATTTTCCGCGGGGCGCCGAACGAGCCTGCCCGTTCCAATGAGACTGCTGTGGGTGAGATTGGAGATCGGAGCGTAGGTGCTGAAGCGTCGCCAGGAATGCATCTGGATCGTCAGGACTAAACAGCACCGTTTTCGCGGCTGTGGTTACCACCACGCTATTGCTTCGATTGGTGATGTACCAGGTGGATCTACCGAGCTTGCTGGTGCTGAATAAGCCGTAATATCCAAAAAGTCCGGCGCTGCCGCCCAGGCGAATGGTGCCGCGGAAATCGTCGGGCGTGGCTCTTCTCGCTTCACGCACGTCCTCGAGCGGGATGCGGGCGGTTCCCGCCAGGCGCTTCACCAAAATTGAGCGGTCGGCGAGCAGATAGCCGCGCGGAGAATAAGCGAAGCACAAAAGGATAACGAAAATCGAAAGGCCAGTCAGGACGATATTGTGAACAGCCAGGATTACCGCCGAGCAATCCCAGACACACCACCGTGGAAATGATCGTGGTGGTGCGATCGTAAGAAGCTGCGAAGGACATCGCTATTCCCGGATGAGAAGGCTGGTGCGATCTTCCACGGCGCGGCAAATGCGGTGCAATTCGGTTTCATCCACCGGCTTGCTGAGGACATAGCCTTCGCTGTTGCGAAAGGCGCGGCCGACATCGCTATTGAACGCGTCGGTGAGCAGAACGAAGCCGCCCACGCGCATCCGGACGCGCTCGCAAAACGTCACCCAATTGAGGCTGGGCAGCCGGACGGCGCAGATCACCATGTCGAACCGTAGCCGCTCGACGATATCGAGACCCTCCTCGGCGCTGGAGACCGGAACCACGCGATCGCCGCGGTTGCCGAGCATTTTCACCAACTGGCGTTGCACCTTGTTATCCGGCTCAACCACCAGAACGGTGAGCTGTCGAATGGCGTCCGACAGTTCGGTGGCCCCGCGCCAGTTTGCCGGGCTTCGATCACGGGCAGTTCGATATCGAAGCGAGCCTGCGCGGGAGACGTGCGGACCACGCGAAACTCGCCGCCATGGCTCTCGATGATGCCGCGGCAAACGCCCAGGCCGAGCGCCCCCGATCCGCTGTGATCGCCGTCGCTGGAATCGCCTCGGATATCGGGCGATCGAAGCGGATAGGAGATCTCCACCAGCACGCGCTTGGCGAGCAGGCTACTTGAGACGGTGATCACCTTCTCCTTCGCTTCGGCGGCGGATTTCTCGGCGTCCACCAGCAAATTGAGAAGCACTTGTTCGATCTGCCCCGGCGAGCCGAGCACGATGGCGCGCTTCACGGCGAGCTGGGACTTGATTTCCACGCCCTTGGCCTTCCATTCCGGCGCGCGAAATTTCAGCAGCCCCGAAAGGATGGCATTCAGATCCAGAGGCTCGGCCGAAGCCTGCTCCACATTGGCGAAGGACACCAGCCGCGCCACGATCTCAGACGCCCGATTCGCTTCCGTGGTGATGGAATCGAGTTCCGCGTGGTGCCCCGCGCCGTTACGCGAAAGCAGCGCCGCGGCCTGCGTTGCGATGGATTGCAGCGGCGAACGAAGCTCGTTGGCGACGTCGGAGATCAACTGCCCGGCAGCGGCCAGTTTCTCACTGCGGAACAACTGCTCCCGCATGGAGTGTTGTTCCTGAAGCTTGAGCGCGGTTGCAATCTGGTTGGCCAGGTGCTGCATGGCCGCCTGCTCGCCCTGGCTGAAATAATGGAAGCGGCGGGAGTGGTGAATCTCCAGCACGCCCATCAATTCGCTTTGCGCAAACATCGGAACCAGCAATACCGAACGCGGCGCCAGTACCGTGTCTTCCTTCTTGAAATGCGGGCTGCGTCGAACGTCTGGAATGGCAAGCAGCGTATGGCTGCGGAAGCATGCCGCAATGGCCGAAGACATGGCGCCGGAAGGGGCTTCCGGATCGACGGTCTCAACCGCGCTGTCGTTGGAGTGGACTCCTTCCAGAGTTTTCGTCGAGCGATTGTGGATGTAGAGTCCAACGCCGGTGGCCTGCGACAGTGCCGGAAGATTCAGCATCAGCCGGCGCAGGATTTCGGTGGAAGAAGTGGCGCCGATCACCTGCTCGCCCAGCGCATGGAGCAGCCGCATCTGCTTTCGCAGCCCTGCCATGCGCCGCTCACGGAACCACCAGATGGACGCCAGCGCGCCTGCCAGAATGAGCGAGGCTAACAGCACCGGCGGTTGCAATCGCCCAACCTCGCTCCACCACCACTACCGACACTGGGCTCGGAATCAGGATCTGGAAGTATCGGTCGTAAGGCGGCAGCGTGCAGTATTGGCTGGCGATACCGGTGACGCGGATGCGATCGCCCAGCGCGGAAGCCGCTCAGTTTCGGGCCGGAGTCGCGCCGCGTTCTGGGCAGGAACACGTTCAATTCGTCGTTGCGCGGGCCGATCAGAAGGAGATCCCCGCCGCCGTTCTGGTTCTCGCCCGTAATGATGCTCTGCAGCGTCACCAGCACGCCCATGTAACGAAAAGACGCCAGCTCCGCCGGTGTGACCGCTTGGGGTGCGGGCGCGGCCGCGTGGCGCAACACGGTGGACAGTGCGGGGCAACAGAATCGGCAAGCCGGCTCTTTTGGAGATGGTTCCTTCGGCTTCCACCCAATCTCCGGGCGTCAGTTCCGGCAGCTGCGGGATCTCCGGCCGTAGCAGCAGCCCAAAATACGCGCTGTCTTGAATGGCGACGTAGTAAGAATCGGTGATCCAAATTGGCTTCGTGGAGACTTGACCGGTGACCACGACATCCTTGCCCTCATAGGCGGGGACGCGGTCGCGGCCGGTGCGCGAACCGGCTTGTTCGAGAGTGATCTTGGATGGACCCGGAGCCTTGGCTTGAAGTGCGGGTTTAGTTTGAGCGCTGCACAGTGCCGCCCCGAGTAGCAAGGGCAAAGTCATGTGTTGCAGCGTGGTCATGTTAACGATGGCCAATTGCCTTTAAACTCCAACGCTATCAAGGTCTCTCGAGCGTCGTGCACGGCTAGCCAGATGAAGGGAGTTCTTAACGGGATGATAGCACAGGGGGAGCGCTTGAATTGTTCCTTAACTTGATGCCGCATGCTAGCATTGGAGGTTGTCAGGCTCCGGGCTTCGTGCAACGGATGGCTGTGAACCCCGCCAGGTCCGGAAGGAAGCAACGGTAACGGTTTAATCCGTGTGCCGCGGATCACCCGGGGTCTGGCATACACTCCCGTGCACCTTGCAAAATGCATGCAATTCGCGTTGCCTGCAACTTAAGATAAAGGATTATGAAACGAAGCGAAAAGCGCATCCTCACTACCCATGTTGGTAGCCTTATTCGGCCGCAGATCCTGCGCGATCTTGCTCCGGCCGGACAGGATCCCACGGACCCCGTAGAATATAATGCTCGGCTCCGTAAGTCAGTCGCGGAGGTGGTGAAGAAGCAAGCCGAGGTTGGGATCGACATCGTCAGCGACGGCGAGTACGGCAAAGCCAGTTGGTCCGCGTACATTTTGAAGCGCATCAGCGGGTTTGAGATCCGGCCCAATCAGATGCGCGAAGTGGTTTGGCTAGGGCGCGACCGCGAAAGATTCCGCGACGCCATCCTGAAGGACCTTCCCCGGCTGAAGAACGGCGTCCCCACCGAGGCCTGCGTCGGTCCGATCACTTATCAGGACCACGCCGGCATCGAGCGTGCGATCGACAACTTTCAGGCGGCCCTGAAAGGCGTCGCGGTAGAAGAAGCGTTCCTCACCGCGGTCGCGCCGGCCAGCACCGCTTACGACGGCGTCAACGAATATTATTCCACCGAGAAGGACTACATCTACGCCATCGCGGACGCGCTGCGGGAAGAATATCTGGCCATCCATAAAGCGGGGCTGCTGCTCCAGGTGGACGACGCGGTGCTTGCGAACATGTACGACGAGCTGGTGCGGAACAGCCCGCAGCGCTACCGCGAGTGGGCCAATCTGCGAGTGGAAGCTCTCAATCACGCGCTGGCCGGAATACCAGAAGATCGCATTCGATATCACGTCTGTTTCGGAAGCTGGCACGTCCCGCACGTGTCCGACGCGCCGCTCGAAGAGATTGTGGACCTGATCGTGAAGGTGCGGGCGGGCGCTTACTCCATCGAAGCGGCCAACGTGCGGCACGAGCACGAATGGCGGGTGTGGGAGACGGTGAAGCTTCCCGCCGGCAGAAGCCTGATCCCAGGCGTCATCACGCACCACACCATCAGCGTGGAGCATCCGCGCTTGGTGGCCGACCGGATTGTCCGCTTCGCCCGCATCGTGGGGCGCGAGAATGTGATTGCGGGCACCGACTGCGGATTTGCCCAGGCCGAGTCCATCGAGCGGGTGCATCCCACCGTGATGTGGGCCAAGTTCGAAAGTCTGGTGGCGGGCGCGCAATTGGCCAGCAAGGAGCTTTGGTGAAGCGAAGCACTGAGCGCATTTTCACTACGCATGTCGGCAGCCTGCCGCGGCCCAAGGAAGTGTCCGATTTGCTGTTTGCGCAAGATCGAGGCGACAGCTACGATCCCGCGGAGTTCGATGCCACCATCCGGCGCGGAGTTGCGGACGCCGTCAGCCGGCAGAGTGAAGCTGGAATCGATATCGTCAGTGACGGCGAGATGGGGAAGATTAGCTACGCAACTTACATCCGCCACCGCCTCACCGGGTTCGAAGGCGACTCGGCGCGCCCGACGCCCCAGGATTTGGATGAGTATCCAGAATATCGCGACAGGCTGGTCGCCGGCGGCGCCTCGGCCAAATATCGCAGGCCCGTGTGCAAGGGAGCAATTAAGGTGAAGGACCTCACACCGCTGAAGGACGACATCTCCCGCATGCAGGCGGCGCTTTCCAAGGGTCATGCGGTGGAAGGATTCATGAACTCGGTTTCGCCCGGCACCATCGCGGTCTTTCAGCCCAACGAGTATTATCCTTCCCACGAAGCTTATATGGCCGCGCTCGCCGGAGCGATGAGGTCCGAGTACGAGATGATCGTCGGCTCCGGGCTGCTCTTGCAGGTGGATTGCCCGGACCTCGCGATGGGCCGCCACAGCAGGTTTCGGAACATGACCGACGAGGAGTTCCTGAAGGCCGCCGAGATACAGGTGGATGCCCTGAATCACGCGCTGGCGAACGTTCCGGCGGATCGCGTTCGAATGCACGTCTGTTGGGGAAACTATGAGGGATCCCACGTGCACGACATGCCGCTCGATCGGATTCTTCCCATCGCGCTCCGGGCTAAGCCAATGGTGCTGTTGCTCGAAGGCGCGAACCCGCGCCATGAACACGAGTGGGAAATCTGGGAGCGGGTGAAGCTGCCGGACGACAAGGTGCTGATCCCTGGCGTTATCGCGTCTTGCTCGAACTATGTCGAACACCCTACGCTGGTGTCGCAGCGGATTCTCCGGTATGCGAATCTGCTGGGCCGCGAGCGGGTGATCGCGGGAACCGATTGCGGCTTCGGCACGTTCGCCGGTTTCGGCCCGGTGTATCCGCCGTTCTGCTGGATGAAGCTGCGCTCTCTCGCCGAAGGAGCCAGGCTCGCCTCGGAAAAATTGTTTTGAACGGGTCCCTACTTTCCGTTGACCGAAAACGCCAGAAGCACGTTCCCCGGCATCCCGCCCCACTGGCCATAGCCGGAGTTGACGAAGACCATCCCGTTGACGACCGCTGGTCCCGCGGCGTCCAAAGACCCTCCGTGAGCGGGCTTCGCGTTCACGGTTTCAAGCTCGCGGGCGGTGTCGGTGTCCCACAGGACTTCGCCGCTCGCTACCGAATACCCGCGCAGGTGCCCATCAACCGAGCCGGAGAAAACCACGCCCGGAATAGCTGTCACGGCAGCCGATTGTGCTGGAGAACAGTCGGTCCGCGCCGCCGCGCAGGGAGCGGGCTTTGAACTCCATACGATCTGGCCGGTTTTGAGATCCAACGCGTGCAGTCCGCCGCCCCTTTTTGGATCCACGGTCAGGCGAAAGCCTTGGGGCGATTTTGGATCCGCCACGCCGCCAAGTCCGATGTCGGAAATGGCCACATAGACGTTCCGCCCGTCCGCTGCCGAACCCCACTGGCTGCCACCCAATGCGCCCCCTTCACCAGCCCGGGTCTGCCATAGGATCTGGCCTTTCTGATCGGGGTCGATGGCGTGCACCATGCCCGATTTTTGAGCGATCACCAGGGCGCGTTTTCCCGCGCCCAGGGTGACCAAAATCGGAGGCTGCCCGAAGTCATAATCCGGTCCGCTCTTTTCCGGGCAATTGGTTCGCTGCGGGGTGGAGCAGCCGTTGTTGAAAGCGTCGTTTTCGGTCAATTGCCTGGACCACAGCAGTTCTCCGTTTTTGAGCTCCATCGCGAGAATGGCGTCGCTGGTGTTGGTCGCTGGGTCGGAATAGTTGTCTCCCGTGGCGACGTACAGAACCCCGAGAGCCTCATCGATGGTCGGGCTCGACCAGACGCTCGCGCCGGAAGGTCCGTGCTGCTGCACCCCCGTGGGACTCTTGCGCCTGGGCTTCGGCGATTCCGGGATGGTGAAGGATTGCCAGAGCTTCTTGCCCGTGCCGGCATCGAGCGCGACCACGCTCCCGCGAAATGTGCAGCACTCGAACTTCGGGTCGGGCCCCAGGGCTTCCTCGAAGGAGGCGAAGGGCTGATAAATCACTCCCTTGTAAAATCGCGGCGTCGCCGTGGCCATGGTTGCGTAATGATCTGCCGGGTGGATCTTCCAGATCAGCTCGCCAGTCCGCGCATTCAGCGCATACATGGTTGCGCCTGCGTCGCCGAAGAAGACCGCCGGCACACCGTTCGAATCGCCGAAGGTGACACCCGAGCGGATCCCGGCGGGAGCCTGAAATCCCCAGCGCGTGCAGCCTGTATCGGCGTCGAGTGCGAACACGGCTCCGGTCGCGTTTGCAATGAACACACGACCTCCGACAATGGTGGGCTGCGATCGCGCTACAGTGACATCACCCAGGTTGAACGCCCACTTCAGCTTGAGTTTCCCAACATCAGATGAGGGGAGCCCCGCCGAGGCCGCGTCCTGAAATCGCGAGTTCGTTGGGCTGGTGCTCCAGCCGTTCCATTGCGGGCGAGTTCGCGATTGGCTTGGAACGCCGCGTTGCCTTTGCAGGTGGGTGTAAAGTTGGGCCCGGCCGCGTGGGTGCCGCCGGTTGGAGCGATGTAGCCGATCAGCGCGAAGATCTGAGCAGTGGAAAGGCCCTCCGCTCGAGTCTTCATGACGCCGCTGGTAAGGGCAATATAGATGGCCTCGCCGCTCATGGCCTGGATGCGAGCTCAGTGGCGGAACTCGCTCCGCCGGGCACATCGTGACAGGACGCGCAGCGCTCCTTATAGATAGCGGCTCCGTCTTGCGCGGAGAGCGCCGGCAGAATCAGGGCCAACAGGCACACGTATCGCATAGCATTTCCTTTCGTGTTACCGAACGACGTTATTTAAACGAAATCGCGCTTGCGGGACTGGAGAAAAAACGTAAGTCCCAACACCAGGGCGATCAATCCGAATTGCCCGCCTAGAATCGTCAGCACGGTCGAATTCCACACCGCCACCGGACTCTTCAGACCATGGTGACGGCGGGGAGCTGCATCAGCCCGTAAAATACGAGCCAATACGATGAGTTGCAGATCACGGTGAACGCAATGGCCCACCCCTCACTCACACTTGCGGCGCTAGCGATAAGGCAAAATCCGAGAAGAGTAGTTGCAGCCAGAATCAGAGTGAGCGGAACTACGCTCGGCGGAAAAATGCCGCGGCCATAGATGAGGAACAAAGCTGAAATGACTAGCATTAACCAAGGCCCAAGGAACATGCCTACCGTCGATACAAGTTTCGCCGTCATGTATTGGATCGGCGAGACGGGAAGGCTCATCACGAATGCCAGGGTCTGTTTTTTCTTCTCATTTACGAGGTTGGTCACTGGCAGCAGGCTTCCAAAAACGATCAATGCGATGAAGAACCAGGCCGTGCCCAGCAGAATTGGCGTCTGCCCTCCCACTTGAATGATGGCCAGCGCAATCGCACCGCACAAAAGGGAGAGAGCGATCGACGGATAATGGAGCTTCCAGTCTTTCAGAATCAAATGCCCGACCACTGTGTTCGTCATGCCTCCACCTCCTCGCGACTATGTTCCACGTTAGCGACGAATATTTCTTCGAGAGTCATGTTCTCAACCGACCGTACGCGAGCGCCGGAACTTTCATAAGCATTCGCAAGATCCGGAACAAACGCGTTCGCCGTAGCCACCGCCAGCCTTCCCTCTTGCCTCACATCAATAATTCCTGGCAATGCCGGCAACACGATCCCCAACGGCACTTCCAACCTCAGGCGGCGCCAACGATCCAGATACAGTTCCTTGTCCATGGAGTCGATGATCCGGCCCCGGTCGATGAAAGTGATACGATCGGAAATCTGTTCTACATCCTGCGTATTGTGCGACGAAAACAGGATGCTGCGGCCTTCATCGGCCATAACGGCCGTCAACTCCCGCAGGATTTCATGCCGCGCTACCGGATCCAGGCCCGTTGTAGGCTCATCCAAAACCAACAGTTTCGGTTTCCGCGCCAGAACCAGAAGCAACGTTGACTTCACGCGTTGTCCATGCGACAGTCCCTTGATCTTCTGCTCGGCCCGCAGGCCAAAACGCTTAAGCAGGAGTTGCGCATACCCAGGGTCCCAACTCGGATAGATGGATCGGATAAAGTCCATGTGCCAGCCCAGAGTCATACCCTCATAGAGCCGCATGTCTTCCGACGCGAAGCCGATATCCCACTTCGCGGCCACCTGTTCGGTTGGCATCTGGTGGCCGAGCACGCGCACCTCGCCCGAATCCTGATGCACCAATCCCATCAGGATGCGAATGGTGGTGGATTTGCCCGCGCCGTTTGGCCCGATCAGACCCATAATCTGTCCTTGCGGGATCTTCAGATCGATGTTGTCCAGGGAGAAGAAGCGGTATGTCTTCCCCACTCCGCTCAGTTCTACCGCGAGATCAGTCATATGCTTCCTTTTCCACAATGCTATCGCCGGCTTCGCGCAGCCGCTGTTCCAGCTCAGTGGGCTGGATGCCCAGCATGGCTGCAATGCGCGTGGCCTGTTTCAGATGCTGCTCCAACTCCTGCTCACGCAGCCGCGCCCCCAACCCGGCGGTGGAGGACACATGCGAGCCCCTCCCTTGCTGCGCCACGATAACGCCCTCGCGTTCCAGCTCGAGATAGGCCCGCTTGACCGTGATCACGCTGACTGCGAGATCCACGGCCAGCTGGCGTATGGAGGGAATCGCTTGACCCTCCGTCCAGTCCCCAACCACGATCCGCTGCTTAATCTGCTCCATAATTTGGAGATACATGGGCCGCTTGTCGGATTGGGATATCTCGAATGCGCCATTCATCTAGTCAGTATACTCAGTATACACAGCAGCGAGGTCCTGTCAAGGACCATTCTGAATTCTGAATTCTGGATTCTGAATTCTCCTGCTAAACTGTGTGTCCATGCGGACGATCTTCTTTGCCACATTATTGCCGTTTCTTAGCCACGCGGCCGATTTCACGGTGGGATCGGCCACCGCGCGCGCCGGACAGAAGGCCACGGGATATATCGAAGTTCCGGCGGGCGTGGACGCAGCGGCGAAGATACCGGTGATCGTCGTCAACGGCGCCAGGCCGGGACCGGTGCTGGCCATGGTGGCCGGATCGCACGGCACCGAGTACGCATCCATCGTCGCGCTGCAGAAACTGGCTCAGGCGGCCGATCCGGCGCAGCTCTCGGGGACACTGATCATCGTGCCGTTGGTGAATGTGGCGTCCTTCGCGCAAAAGGTGCCGCACCTCAATCCGATCGATGGCAAGAACATGAACCGCTACTATCCGGGCAAGCCCGATGGCACCCAAACCGAGCGGGCGTCTTGGGCCATCGCCAAGCAGGTGGTGGAGAAGTGCGATTACCTGATCGACCTGCATGGCGGCGATCTGGACGAGAATCTCCGCCGCTACTCATATTGGGCCGCTACCGGAAAAGAGGCGCAGGACGCGGCGTCGCGCGCCATGGTGCTGGCGTTTGGGCTGGATCACATCATCCTGCAGGATTTCAAGACGCCGGTTGCGCCGCAAGGCGCGATTACACTAACACGCTTCGCATCCAGCCTGGGCAAGCCATGCGTGACGGCGGAGGCGGGGCATGCCGGGACCACCGACGCGAAGACGTCGATTCATTGATCCAGGGTTGCTGGAACGTGGCGCGGCATCTCAAGATGCTGGACGGCAAGGTGACGCCAGTGGAGCATCCGCTGTGGCTCTCGCGCATTTCAGTCCTGAGCAGCGAACTGGATGGCGTGTTCTACCCGCTGGTGGGCCCCGAAGCGTACGTATCGCAAGGGATGAGAATCGGCTACGTCACCGACTATTTCGGCAAGAAGATCTGGGACGCCACGGCGCCTATTGCAGGGGTGGTGGTGTACATCGGCGCCGTGCCTTCGTTGAAGAAGGGCGACACCATTGCCGACATCGCGGAGATCAGTTCAGCACAGCCGGCGAATTGAAGGACCAAGGGGAGGCATGCCGATCTGAGACGATTCTCAATGCTTCGTTCAATCTTGGTTGCCGCATGTTCTGAATGAGCCGTTCCCAATGAATCCGGCCATAGACCATTTTCATGTCTTTATCCTTCAAGTTGACTTCGCCCGTCCACATGCGCCGCTGAAAGGCGTTGAATTGCGGTGCCTTCTCACTCTGGTCCAGCGGCTCTCCAGATGAGCCAATAAAGAGGAAGGCCATGGCGTAGAACATGTGGACCACCTGCTGCATGAGGAAGAATCGGGCTAGCTGATATGGATCGGGCGGTTGTCCAAAATACTCCTGAAGATAAAGCCTCTCCTCCGCGTCATTGCTGACGATCTGATTCGCAACCACCGCCAGGTCGGCATACCGATCATTCAGGAAAGCCGCTTCCCAGTCCACCAGCCAAACGCGGTGTCCGTCGAATAGGATATTGTCCGGTTTGAACAAATCGTTGTGGCTCGACACCATGTCCGGCTCGTGATGCGGGTAAACCGCGGACAATTGCGCGTGCCAGCGAAAAAGTTCCTCGCATTCGCCTTTGGAGAGGATTTTCGCCTCCTGAAACTTCCGGATGAATCCGTCCACCGCAGGCCCTTTGTGCATGAAGGAACATGCATGAGGTGTCCAGGGAATGCACTCCTTCGGGAAACGGCGGTAGTGGATGCAGGGTCCGCAGCACCGCGGGCATCCGAACCAGCGCTTCGGTTGCCGGAAAGGCGCCTCCTCCACAAAATCAGTGATGGAAATCTGATCTTCTATGCTGGTATACCAGACACGCGGCGCCAGGCCTGCTTCAGCTGCCATCTTCATGCACGTGAACTCGCGCTCAGGCCCGAGGATCGGATTTGAACGCATAATAATGCGCAGCAGGTACGGACGTCCTCGCACAACGGTTCGAAGCACCAAGGGCCGAGGTGTGGACATTGGTTATCTGGCGGATGTCTTCGAACTCTGTCACACCGAAAGCCTCGCGCAGGCCCCGGCTCACCCGTACTGCTCTTGCCCTGCGTGCTAGCATGGATGGTTGTTGGACACCGGGCTTTGTTCCGCCCAATTCTTCCATGTACCAAGTCATCGCCAGGAAATACAGGCCGCAAGCGTTTGCGGAGCTGATCGGCCAGGAGCACGTTCGCACCACGCTAGAAAACGCCATCGCGCAGCGGCGCATCGCGCACGGCTACATCCTTTCGGGCCAGCGCGGGACGGGCAAAACCACGGTGGCGCGCATTTTGGCTCGCTGCTTGAACTGCATCAACGGACCGACGGCGACTCCCTGCGGCGTTTGCGCCAGTTGTCTCGAGATCGCGGCCGGCAACTCGCCCGACGTGATCGAGATCGACGCGGCGTCCAATCGCGGCATCAATGAAATGCGCGAGCTGCGCGAAAACGTGCGCTACCGGCCGGCGCGCGACCGCTACAAAGTATTCATCGTCGACGAAGCGCATCAGATCACCAGCGAAGCTTTCAACGCGCTGCTGAAGACGCTGGAGGAGCCGCCCGAGTGGGCCGTGTTCATCCTGTGCACCACCGAAGTTCACAAGATTCCGACCACCATCGCGTCGCGCTGCCAGCAGTTCAGCTTCCGCTCCGTGGATTTCGGCGAAGTGGTGAAGCGCATGGAAGAGATTTGCGTCAAGGAAGGGATCGAGACCAATCCCGAGGTGCTGAGCGTGCTGGCGCAGGCGGGCGAGGGCAGCGTGCGCGATTCGCTGTCGGCGCTCGACCAGGCCATCGCGTGTTGCGGCGCCAAGCTGGACGCCGCGCGAAGTTCGCGGGATGCTCGGGTTGTTTTCGCTCGATTCGTTGGGCGAAGTGACCCAGGCTCTGACGGCCGCCGATTCCCGGCGCATGCTGGATCTGGTGATGGAGCTGGAGCGCAACGGGCGCAGCCTGCAGCATTTCTGCCGCGAACTGGCGCGCTACTTCCGGAATCTGCTGGTGGTGAAGGTGGCGGGCGCCAATACCAGATTGATTGCGGCGTCGGCGCACGAGCAGGAGCGACTGGCCGAAGTGGCAGGCGGATTTTCCGAGGACGATCTGACGCGCTATCTGCAGCTCACGCTCGATCTGTTCAAGGACCTGCAGTCTTCGCTGCAACCGCGGCTGCATCTCGAGATTGGTTTGCTGCGATTGATCCAGGCCGGCAAAGCTGGTGCCGATCGAAGAAGCGCTGGCCGATCTGGGAGGCGGTGGTTCAACAGCCAACGCCCAAGCGCCAGCCACCAGCCACTAGCCCGCCACCACCAGCCGCGAGCCACCAGCCACCAGTCACCAGCCACCAGCCACCAGCCACCAGCCAGCAGCCAACAGGGCCGTGGCAGGATCGCCTCCACGCTGTCGCCATCGAGCTTGGCATGCAAACCACCGCCGATGCCATTGGGCATTCCGAGGTCGCCGAATCGAATGGCAAGTTGACGTTTCTCACTCCCGACGATTATCGACTCTTCATGAACGAAAAGGATATTCTGAAGATCGTGCAGAAAGTCGCGGGGCGCGCCGATGCGCTTCGAGATAGCGTTTGGAACGCCGCAGGTCAGCGCGGCGCCGCTCGCAAAACCGAAGGACGATGTGTCCGAACGCGCGCTGGCTCATCCGGAGGTGAAGCGATTCCAGGAGCTGTTCCCGGACGCGCAGGTCCGCACGGTGCGTAATCTAAAGGAATAAGGCAGGGCATATGAAACTTCCCGGAAACATGCAGGCCATGATGCAGAAGGCCGAACAGATGCAGAAGAAGATGCAGGAGGAGATCGCGCTGATCCGCGTGGATGCCTCGGCCGGCGGCGGCATGGTGACGGTGCACATGGACGGCAAGAAGAACGTGACGGCGGTGAAGATCGATCCCGAAGTGGCCGGCGACGTCGAGATGCTGCAGGACATGGTGATGGCGGCGTTCAACGAGGCGGCCAAGAAGGTGGACGAAGCGTCGCAGGAAAAGATGAGCGGGCTTCTGGGCGGCCTGGGTTTGCCGCCGGGAATGTTTTAGCCCGCTCGAATGCCGGATTTCGCCGAACCGCTCGCGCGTCTGATCCAGGAATTCAAGCGCCTGCCCGGCATCGGGCAGAAATCGGCGCAACGGCTCGCCTTTCACGTCTTGCGCAACGATCGGGAAGCCGCCGAGCGTCTGGCGCAGGCGCTGATCGGACGTGAAGGACAAGCTCGGAATCTGCGCCGTCTGCAACAACATCAGCGACGGCGAGCTGTGCAATTATTGCCGCGATCCGCATCGCGATCATTCCGTGATTTGCGTGGTGGAGGAGCCGCACAACGTTCTGCCGATCGAGACCACGCGCCAGTTCAGCGGCCTGTATCACGTGCTGCACGGCTCCATTTCGCCGTTGCGCGGGATCGGGCCGGAGCAGTTGCGCATCGCGAGTCTGCTGGAGCGAATGCACTCGGGCGAGGTGAAGGAGTTGATCGTCGCGACGAATCCGACCGTGGAGGGCGAGGCGACGGCAGTGTACCTTTCGCGCCTGATGAAACCACTGGGCGTGAAGGTGACGCGCATCGCGATGGGTATCCCGGTGGGAAGCGACTTGGAGTTTGCCGACGAAGTGACGATGGGAAAATCGCTGGAGAACCGGCGGGAAATGTAGGTTGCAAGAATCTCAGAATTCAGAATGGCCGCTACCCGCCATTCTGGATTCCTTCTGCGCGAGTGGCAACCGGGCGCGAAAGAGTCGCTTATGAAGAAGACATCCAAACGTATGCGCCCGGGATACGATTTCTCGGGAGGAGTGCGCGGCAAGTATTCGGCGAGTTTTCGCAAGGGCACGAGCGTGGACGCCGCCGAAGTGTTAGCGAAGCGCAGCCGGAAGCCCAAGCGGCAAGCACTAAATCGTTATAGCACCGTCAGCGCGCCGTACTCGCGCAGGCCGTTCGGAGCGAGCGATCCGATCTTCACATCCATCAACTGATTCGATGCCTGCGGCGTGCGAGCTCCACTTTTAGGAAATTATCGGACAGCGCGCCGTCCGTCAACGTGACTACCGACAGGGTCCGGCCGAGCATCCGCCGGCGAAATTCCAGATTCTTTTCCGCGGCCAGTTCGCGCAACACCCGATTGCGATCGCGGCGTACTTCCTTCGGGACTTGCTGGCTGGCCGCCGCCGGCGTTCCCGGCCGTTCTGAATAGGTGAACACGTGCAGATAGGTGAAGGGCAGGCTCTGCGATGAACGCGCGGGTTTCTTCGAACTCGGCGTCGGTCTCGCCGGGGAAGCCGGTCATTACATCGGCGCCGATGGCCGCGTCGGGCATCCACGCACGGGCTTTCGACACGCGATCTTCGTAATGCCGCGGCCGGTACTTGCGGTGCATGCGGCGCAGCACTCGATCCGATCCCGATTGCAACGGCGCGTGAACGTGCTTGGCGATGCGCTCAGACGTTGCCACCAGGTCGAGCAGATCGTCGCTCCAATCCATCGGTTCCACCGAACTCAGACGCAGCCGCTCGACCGGGGTCTCCGCCAAAAGACGGCGAATGAGATCGGCCAGGCGCATGAGTGCCGCCCTGCTTCGCGTCCCCAGCGGCCGAGATTGATCCCGCTCAGCACTACTTCGCGATAGCGCTCGGCCAAATGCCGCACTTGCGAAATAACTTGATCGGCGGGAGCGCTGCGGCTTCGTCCGCGCACGAATGGAATGATGCAGAACGAGCAGCGGTTATTGCAGCCGTCCTGGATCTTGAGGTTGGGGCGCGTGCGATCGCCGGCCGCGTCTTCCACCGGGGCGGAGAGAAAATCGTGCTGCGCGAAAATATCACCGACGTGAATTTGTCCGTGGAACGGCAGTTCGGATTCGGAGACGATATCCGGAATTTGAACTTTATGCGAGTTTCCCACCACCCAGTGGACCCCGGGCAATGCCGCCAACTCTTGGGGTGCGCGTTGCGCGTAACAGCCCGTGACCAGGATGCGCGCGGCGGGATTCTCGCGATGCACGCGATGGACGGCTTTGCGCACATCTTCGTCAGCCGGACGCGGTGACGGTGCAAGTGTTCAGCACCACGAGTTGTGCTTCGGACGAATTCGGAGCGGCAGCCAGACCTTGGGCCGAGCAGCGCCGATTCGATGGCCGCGCCATCGGCCTGCGACGCCCGGCATCCGAAATTTTGCACGTGAAAGCTCGCCACAGTCCGATTCTAGCAGCGGCTAAAACTGGAAGTAGACGAACGGCACGGCGGTCTCGGTGTATCCGATCAGTTCCACCGAGAGCAGCAGCAGCGCGCACACCGCTCCATAGGCCCAGGCTGGACCGAGCGAGATTTCCTCGAACCACTCCTTCTTCTCCTCCAGCAGCGCCAGCAGCAGGGTGAATGAGCGCCAGACATCGGCTTCCCAGCGCGGGAATCAGTTGCCTGCCGTGCGGTACGAAGAACATCTGGTGCAGCACGTACAGGCTGTCGTGGAAAGTGGTCGCGCGAAAAAATACCCAGCCGATCATCACCAGCCCGAAGGTGATTACGGCCTGGAGCGGATAAAACAAGGTCCAGCGCGCAGGCTCGGCGCTTCGTTTTCCGCGAAACATGCGCTCGAAACTCAGCAGCGCGCCATGATAGCCGCCCCACACGACGAAGTTCCAACTAGCTCCATGCCACAAGCCGCCCAGCAGCATGGTGAGCATCAAATTGCGGTAAGTCTGGAGGCGGCCGTGCCGATTGCCGCCCAGGGGAATGTAGAGATAATCGCGCAGCCAGCGCGAAAGCGAAATGTGCCAGCGATGCCAGAAGTCGGTGATGCTGGAGGCCAGATACGGCCGCCGGAAATTCACCGGAAAGTGGAAGCCGAGCAGCTTTGCCATCCCGATCGCCATGTCGGTGTAGCCCGAAAAATCAAAATAGATCTGGATTCCGAACGCAATCGCCGCGGACCAGGCGGACGCCATTCCGGGCTGCTTCGTGACGTCCTGGAAATAGCCATTGGCGATCTGGGCGAACTGATCGGCCATCACCATTTTCTTGACCAAGCCGAGAAACAGCAGCAGCAGCCCGCGCAGCACGTCTTCGGAAGTTGGGCGCTTCCAATGGTAAAGGTCGCCGAAGAATTCGCGTGCGCGCACGATGGGGCCCGCCACCAGCTGTGGGAAGAACGAAATAAACAGCGCGTAATCGATGGGATTGGTGATCGGTTCCTGTTCCTTGCGGTAAACATCGATCACATAGGACATGCTCTGGAAGGTATGAAAGCTGATGCCCAGGGGAAGAATAATGGTGAGCGCGAAGACGTTCTCAGGCTTGTGGAACATGTGCGCGATATTGGCGGCGAAGAAATTGTAGTACTTGAAAGAATCCGAGCAGACCAAGATTGGCCGCCAAGCTTATGACCAGCGCGGTCTTGCGCGAACGTGCCGATTGAGTGGCCGAGATCCAGCGCGCCGCGGTGTAATCGATGGCGGTGAGCGTGAGCAGCAGGAGAATGAACTTCGGAATGAAGCTCATATAGAAGAAGTAACTGGCGGCCAGAAGAATATATTTCCGCCAGGAACGCGGCGCGGAATAAAACAGAATCAGGACGACGGCGAGAAATACAAAGAATTGCGGGGTATTGAACAGCATGGACTTACGATTTAGGGGGACCCAGGACGCGGCGGACCTCCGTGGCAAGGACTCTCGAAAACTGCTCCATTCCGTTGCGATTCAAATGCCATCCATCCCAGAACAAGTCGGGATGTTCGAGCTGGTTGAACAGCCGCTCATCAACGACGATCACGTTCGGCTGGTTACGCGATCTGCCGCACGGCGCTGTTCAGTTTGGGCGGAGCATCGGGCGGAGATGCCGCCGCGCGCGGCACGCGAATAAAGATCAGCTTGGTGCCGGAGCCGCGATAATAGTCGATGATCCGGCCATACCAATAGCGCAGATAAGCGGTTTCCCGGCCCTCATCGGGTGGTCGAGTGGGAAACAATTCGCTTTGGATTTCTTGGCGCCGGCTCGCGGGAACACGTTCGGGAAACTGGATCGTTTTGCGCTGCCAATCGATTTGTAGTCCGGCCAGATTTTCTTCCAGGCCGCCGTAGCCGTAATACCAGCTCGCCGAATCGCGCGCGTAGTAGCGCGCTTTTTTGATGCGCTCCGCCGGGTGCTCCAAAAAGTCGAGGAAATCTCGCTTGTAAATAGTCCCTTTGAGGATCATTCCGCGAAGAATCTTCCATTGGAGTGCTTTATCTTGATAAGTCCACGGAAATTCGAGGACATCGCGAAGTCCGAGTCGCGCGATCAGGTAGTGTAGGTCCGTCTCGCGCTCGGACTGGTAGTCGTACCCGTCAGGCTCGTTATAGTCGTCGCTTGGAATCACAATCGCGGCATAATTGCGAGCGTCTGGATCGACAGCGCGGAGCGCGTAATACCAGGTACGGGGCGCGGTTCCACCCAGCCCGATGGAAGCGAACGTGTAACCGGTTCCCGGTTTCTCTTCATTCACCACGCGCGGCAGCAGCGCCATGCGCGAATGTCCCACCGCCAGCACCTGATTGCGGTCGAGCTTCGGCCGGCGAATTTCGTTGCGCAACTGCATCTCCATGAAACCGGTGGTGGAGTCCGGCTCGATGACGGATGAATAGAAGCCAGTGTGGAAAAGAATCCCCTCGAAAGCCCCGAAGAAAAGAATGATTGCGAGAATGCGAGTCCACACACGGTGAGTGGACCGCGCCTGGACCGTTGCCTGCTCGTCGATGGGTGATTGCGTTGTCGCGCCACCCAGTATAGCGTTTTACCGATGGATTACGGTTTCCAACCCGGCCGGAACGTGCTCTGCGGCGTCCGGCCCGGTGATCAGGCGAGCGCCACGATTGAATGTGAGGTAAAGAAAACCCCATTGCACGAACACCAGCACGCGATTGGAAAATTCGACCAGATACATCAAGTGGACGAACAGCCAGGTGAGCCACGCCAGCAGGCCGGACAAGTGCAGCGGTCCAATCTGGGCCACCGCTGAGGCTCGGCCAATCACCGCCAGGTTGCCTTTGTCGAAATAATGAAACGGCGAGACCGTGGCGCCCTTCAAGCGCGCCGGAATCAACTTGGCCACGTAGGCGCCCTCCTGCATCGCCACCTGTGCCACGCCGGGGAGCGGCTTTCCGTCCTGCTCTATGTGGGCCAGATCGCCAATCACAAAAATCTCGGGTTGCCCGGGCACGCTGCAATCGGGATTCACCATTACTTGGCCCTTGCGATCGCGCGGCGCTCGGGCCCGGCGCTCCAAAACCTCAGCGAAGGATGACGGTGCAACTCCAGCCGCCCAGATCACCGTGCGCGCGACAAAAGTGTGTTCGTGCCCGTCCTGCTCCTTCACCGTGATGCCCCGGTCGTCGATATGGGTGACAAACACGCCCGTACGCGGCGTTACGTTCAACCGCCGGAGCGATGCCTCGGCCTTGGCCGACAAGTCTTCCGGATAGGTTGGCAGCAGTCGCGCCGCGCCCTCAATCAGGAAAATGCGGGCGCTTTCCGGGCGAATGGATCGAAAGTCGTGCCGCAGCGTGTCGTGGGCAATTTCGGCCATCGCGCCCGCCAACTCCACACCCGTGGGACCTCCGCCGACAATGGCGAACGTCAGCCACTCGCGCTGCTTCTCAGGATCCGGCTCGCGCTCGGCAGCCTCGAAGGCGAAAAGGATCTTGGTGCGGATCTTGGTGGCTTCCTCGATGGTTTTCAGGCTGGGCGCGTCGCGCCGCCAATCGTCGTGGCCAAAGTACGAATCCGTAGAGCCGGTGGCGACAATCAGCGAGTCATACTCCACCTTTTGCCCGTCGTCGAGAATCACAGCGCGATGATTGACATCCAGATCCACGGCTTCGCCCAGCAGGACACGCGTATTCTTCTGCCGGCGTAGCACCGAGCGCAGAGGCGACGCGATTTCTCCGGGCGAGAGGGAGCCCGTGGCCACCTGATAAAGCAGCGGTTGGAACAGATGAAAATTGCGGCGGTCCAGCACCGTAACTTGAACCGGCGCCTTTTTCAAGGCCTTCGCGGCATACAGTCCGCCAAAACCTCCGCCCAGGATCACAACGCGATGCCCAGTCTCCATGGCGTCCCCCTAAGTCCATTGGATGCCAAATCGCGTTCAATTGGTGCACACTGAAACTGATGGCGCGTCTGCCGCTCCTGCTGTTGTGTTTATTCGCCCGTTCGGCCCTCGCACAGACGCCCTGTGAGGGAACGCCCGCCTATTCTCCCTGCGAGATGCTCTTTGATCTGCCTGCGGCCCCAGCGAACTCCAATCCCTATGTGACCGTGGCGTTGCGCATCGAGTTTCGGTCGCCGCGCTTCAAAACCTATCTGATGCCGGCTTTTTGGGATGGCAGCCGCAACAAGATGGTCGTCCGCTTTACGCCCACCGAAGCCGGCCAGTGGATCTACCGCATCACCAGCAATATTCCCGCGTTCGACGGCAAGGAAGCCATGTTCAACGCTGCCGCGTCCGATTCACCAGGTTTTGTCAACGTGGCAAACGTACACCACTGGGCTACCGACAACAAGAAAGCGCATTTATGGATGGGCTACATCGCCGATCGTTTTTCTTTTTCGAGCGCGGGCGAATTCGCGCAGCAGCTCGACCTGGCGGCACCAAACAAATTCAATCATTTTCGTGGATCGATCCTGGGCGGGGTGAGCGATCGTTCGCGTGTGTTTCTAGGGCCGGACCGGCCCAATTCGGCATATTTCGATGAGCTTGATCGCCGCATCGCCGAAATTCACAAGCGTGGAATTACTACCGATCTGATGCTGGCATCGGATCCGGAAACCATCGTCGCGCAATTTCCGGATTGGCAGGCGCGGGAGCGCTTCATTCGCTATATCGTCGGGCGCTACTCCGCCTTCAACATTACCTGGCAAGGGCTGGAGGAATTCGAAGACTACCCCGACGGCCGCGCGCTGTTGAAGGAGCTGGGCCTCGATCTCAAGAAGTTCGATCCGTACCAGCATCCGCGATCGTCCAATGCAAAAATCACCTCGTCGCCGCTCCTGCCCGATGGCTGGATGGACTACGTGATCGAAGGGTCCCAGGACGACGCCATCGCCTCGGTGGAACATCAATTCTATTCCGTTCCCTTTGTCGGCGTCACCGACGCCCGGCATCTGTGGAATGCCACCATGGATGGCGTGTATCCGGAATTTCAGGGCGATGCGCCGAACGTCGCGAAAATCTGGTTCGATTTCATGGCCGATACGCGGCACTGGGAACTGGAGCCGTATTTTAGCGTCGACGGCGCGCGCGCCGTGGCGCTGGAGGATGTCGAGTATGTGAACTACATCGAGCATCCGGGGCCGCCCGTCGAAGTGTCGGTTGAAAAGCACGGTTATGACATCCAGTGGTTGAATCCGGCCACAGGCGAGTCGGTCGAAGAGAAAAAGTACAGCGGCGAACACTTCACCGGCCAGGCTCCCGATTCCAGCCATCCCTGGGTTCTGTATATTGCTCGGGAGGGTCACAAGGAATCGATGGCGAAATCCTACAAATTCGAGTCGCGGCCGGTGCCGGTGCAGGAGATCGAGGCCGATCTAAAGAAAATTCCATTCGAGATTGCCGCGCCGTCCGGCAACACGATCGAAGCGGGGAAACCCGCGCAGTTCTCGGTGAAGCTGACGCGCGAGACTCGCGCCACGCGCTCCATGATGTTCCTCTGGAGCGGTGAAGCGGTGTCCGATGGCCGCGGCTTCCGTGTGTTGGGAACGGGATCCACCGGTACCTTCGTCGTTCGGGCCTCGGTGGCCGCTAATTTCCCGGCGGTTCTGACGGTTCACGTGACGGCTTTGAATGCCAACGGGAAGGCGTACGCGGTGGATCGCGTGTATCAACTCGAAAAGTGATACTGTCCATCGACACCACGTCCGAGTTCGGAAGCATCGCGCTCACCGAAGCCAACGTAGTCATCGAAGAGCTTGCGCTGCGCGCGCCCGATGGCTTCGGCCACGTGCTGTTTGGGCACATCCAGCACTTGCTCGAAAAGAACGGGACCACGGTGCATCAAATGGAATGCTTCGCGGCTGCTTCGGGACCGGGATCATTTACCGGCGTGCGCGTGGGGCTCGCGGCGGCGAAGGGACTCGCCGAAGCCACCGGCAAACGCATGGTTGCGGTGTCGAACCTGCGGGCGTTGGCCTTCTTCGGATCGGCGCCGTTGCGAGCTACTGTGATCGATGCCCGCCGAGGCGAGATTTACGGGGCGGTTTACAATAGCCTGCTCGAACTGGTGATGCCGGAGGTGGTGGTGAAGCTCGACGTTTGGCTTCCCACGTTGCCAGCGAGAAACTGCGAATTGATCTCTACCGTAGACGCCCCGCGCGCGCTCGCGGCTGCCATCGGCCGCATCGCCTGGGATGATTTCACCGCTGGGCGATCGAGCGACCCCGCAGAGATTGACGCCAACTACGTACGCCGCTCCGACGCCGAGCTGTTCTGGAAAGAATGAATTTAGCCACAGATGAACGCAGATGAACACCGACCTAATGCACGTCGATGAATGTCACATCCCATGGCGTTGCGGCCAGATCGAGGCGCGCAACCGTCACAGGCAATCGAAAGCGTCTTGGCCCTGCGGCCCCTGGATTAACGTACAAAACTCCGGATTTCTCCATGCGGCCCGGCTTATGCGAATGGCCGCTCACTATGATCTGAATCCCCGCGGCTGCCGGATCGAGGGCCAGCTCCTGAACATCATGCAGCACATAGATGGTCGCTGCCCCGGCCTCCACCAGCGCTGTTGCAGGCAATTTGGAAGCCCACGCGCCCGTGTCGATATTTCCCTTCACTGCAATGACCGGCGCCAGTTCTTCGAGCGCACTGAGAATCTCCGGCTTCCCTACGTCGCCGGCGTGAATAATCAACTCGGAGCCGCGCAGCGCTTCAAGCGCCCGGTCGCGCAGCAATCCGTGAGTGTCTGAAATGAGTCCGATCACTCCTTCACTTTGAGCGTGAAGTAGGTGATCTGCGTTCCGGGCTCCAGCAGTACCTGATGCGGCGTCTTGGGCGGAATATGCAGGATGTCACCGGGACCCATCTTCTGGTGCTCCCCACCCTGGACGGAAGGCGCGCGCACTTCGCCAGGAGCCGTGGTCTTTGAGCCGGGCATGGTACCGCCCACAACCAGGGTGCCCGTTCCCGATACCACCATGATCACATCCGCTTCATTCTCGTGCAGTTCCCCCACGCCAGAGCCTTCGCGATGAATCATCAAGGCGTGATCGGGGCCGAAGTTCCCCAGGTTTTCGGACGACGTTTTTGCGCCAGCCTTGGTCGAAAGCGGCTTGGCCATGCTCTTTAATTCCGCCGCGCTCCAATACTTATATCCAGCCGGCTCCGCGCCCACCAGCGGCAACACCAGCAAAAGACCCATCAGTTTAATTTTCATTTACTCTCCCGAATCGAATATTCACTTCACGAACTTCCATGGCCAGATAATGGTCGCGACGGAGGAACACTGATGAACGCAGATTGAAAACAATGAACTTGAGTTGGCGTTATCGTTGTCCATCGGCGTTTACCTGGGGCCAGATTGCTTTCATTCAGTTGCGCATGCGCCTGAGGTTATTCGACCTCTGCTCGAAAGTCAACCAAGCCGCGCACGCCGCTAGGGTGCTGTGGGGCGAAGAAAGCATCGGCTAGCGCCACGCCGCTATTGCTGGTTACAATCTCTACTTGGCCGTAGGAGATTGATAACCGACTTATGAATATCTCCGTCAAGGGCGAATACGCCTTGCACGCGATCTTCGATTTGGCACTGCAAAAGTCCGGCGAACCCATCAGAATCGCAGACATCGCGAAGCGGCAAAAGATTCCCCAGAAATTTCTGGAGCTGATTCTGGCCGGCCTGAAGCAGGGCGGCTTCGTGGAGTCCCGCCGCGGCGCTGAGGGAGGCTATCTGCTGGCTCGGCCACCGGAAGCCATTACAGTGGGACAGGTGATGCGTTACATCGAAGGCGCCAAAAGCACCAAGCCCGTCCGCAAGCAAAGCGCCGCCGATCCATTCGCCGAAACCTGGCGTAGAGTGGATCAAGCCGTTTCCGAAGTGATCGATCAAACCACCTTCGCCGAACTGGTGCGGAACTGGCGCGACCGGCAGTCCAAGTATGTACCAAACTGGGAGATTTGATGTTCTATCAGGACAATTCGCTGAGCATCGGCCGTACCCCGCTGGTGAAGCTGAACCGCATCGGGCAGGGAAATCACGCCACCATATTGGCCAAGATCGAAGGACGGAACCCGGCTTACTCCGTGAAGGACCGAATCGGCGCCGCGATGATCTGGGACGCCGAGAAACGAGGAGTGCTGGGGCCCGGCAAGGAATTGATCGAGCCCACCAGCGGCAACACCGGCATCGCTCTGGCGTTCGTCGCGGCCGCGCGCGGTTATCCCATCACGCTGGTGATGCCGGAGACCATGTCGGTGGAACGCCAGAAGGTGCTGCGCGCATTCGGAGCCAATTTGATCCTCACCGAAGGCGCGGCGGGTATGCAGGGATCCATCGGAAAGGCGGAGGAGGTGGTCGCTTCCGATCCCAAGCCGCTACGTGCTTCTGCAGCAGTTCCAGAACCCCGCCAATCCCGAGATCCATTTCAAGACTACCGGCCCGGAGATTTGGAACGACACCGAAGGAGCCATCGATGCCTTGGTCTGCGGCGTGGGAACCGGAGGAACCATTACTGGAGTGTCGCGTTATCATCACGATCGGTTCAGACCAAAAAGAAGGTAATCTCCATCGCCGTCGAGCCGACCGGCAGCCCGGTGATTACGCAGGCGCGCAAGGGCCAGCCGCTGCACCCCGGGCCCGCACAAGATTCAAGGGATCGGCGCGGGCTTCATTCCAGGAAACCTGGATCTGTCGGTGGTGGATCGCGTGGAGCAGGTGACCAACGAAGAGTCCATGGAAATGGCGCGCCGCCTGGCTCGAGAAGAAGGGATTCTCGCGGGGATCTCCAGTGGCGCCGCAGTCGCCGCTGCCGTGCGTGTCGCGCAGGAACCTGAAATGAAGGGGAAAATGTTGGTGGTTGTTTTGCCCGATTCCGGCGAGCGCTACCTCAGCACTCCGCTATTCGAAGGAATTTCCGGCGAGTAAGGATTTTTAGAATGGCGGACGCTTTTGGGGTGATAGGGTGAAGCGTCCGCCGTCGTAACGGGGATTTGAATAGATAACGCTTTCGGCAGCGGTCAAGTTACGGCAAGGGGCAAAATTTCTTCGGCTTTTTCAGCTGGCTCTTTTGAGCTAGCTCATCGCTCTGTAAACATACGTAAACACAGGCTTAACTAGACTCTTGATTTTCGCCTTGTGTTCGCCTATACTGGAAGCGAAGAAAAGGAGAACTAAAGAGTGCTATGTCCCTCCCCCGAACACTCTATTGCGGCCCCTCCGGTTGGTCTTATCCACACTGGAACGGCATCGTTTATCCGAGGCTGAAGCCGCGAGGCTTTCATGCTCTGGAAGATCTGTCCACGTATTTCGACGCGGTGGAAATCAATACCAGCTTCTATCAATCCATCCGGCCGGAATTGGCGAGCCTGTGGGTCAAGAAGGTGGAGCACAATCCGAAGTTCCTGTTCACCGTGAAGTTGGGGCGCCGGTTCACGCACGAACGCTCGCTCGCGCGCGGCGGAGATCGCGCATTTCAAGGAAGGGCTGTGGCCGTTCCATCGCGCTCGCAAGCTGGGCTGCGTGCTGATGCAGTTTCCCTGGGCCTTTCGTTATACCGAGGAGAACCGCACGTTCCTGATCGCGCTGCGGCGGGCCTATCATGAGTTCCCGCTGGTGGCCGAAATGCGGCACTCGAGTTGGATGCACGAAGAAGCGCTCGGCACGCTGATCGACTATCGTATTGGCTTCGCGAACATCGATCAGGCGCCTTACACCAAGGGCATGCCGCCCGCTTCCTTTCTCACTTCTCGTATCGGTTACGTCCGTCTGCACGGGCGCAATCCGCAGCATTGGGAGCGCGAGTTCGGCCGGCCAGCCAGGGCAACCGCCGCGCACGATTATCTCTACTCGCCGAAAGAGCTGCGAGGAATGGAAGCAGCGCATCGAAAACATCCAGCAGCACGCCGCCACCACTTTTGTCTTCGCCAACAACGACGCCGGCGGTAAGTCCGTGGTGAACGCGCTGGAGCTGGCACAAATGCTGGGCGACGATCGCCGCCGCGCGCCCGCGCAACTCATCGAGCAGTTTCCCGAGGAACTGGCCGAATTCCGATCCGAACGTCCCATGCAGGAAGCGCTATTCGCGAGCCACATTCCGCGGCGCGCGGTCGCCTGACTATTTCAGTGGTTTGCCGCCAACTCGGCGCGCGCATTCTTCACCAAGTGCGAGAATCTGCGCGCCAGTTCGACGATCCAGGCTTGCTCGCGCGCCTCGATTGCACGGGGCGGAATCAAGTCCGCGCCGATTCCTAACGCTGCCGCTCCTGCATAGATATACTCCCCAGCGGACTGCTGGTTCACGCCCCCGGCCGCGATAAAGGAGACCTGTGGAAAGGGCGGCCTCAAGGCTCGCAGGTAGGCTACGCCGCCGAGTTGCGCGCAAGGAAATATCTTGACGAAGTCCGCCCCGGCTTTCACCGCGGCCATCACTTCGCTGGGCGTCATCACGCCTGGCATGACCACGACATCCTGCTTTAGGGCGAACTCCACAATCTCCATATCCAGCCCCGGACTGGTAATAAATCCAGCCCCTGCATCCAAACAGGCGCGCGCTGTTTTCACATCCAGCACGGTGCCGGCGCCCACCACCAGGTTGGGGTGTTTTTCCACCAGATGGGCGATCAACTCGGTGGCTTTCGGAACCGTCATGGTCAACTCGACGATCGGAATTCCGCCTCGTGAGACGGCCTCCGCAGCAAACCAGGCGTCCTCTTGAGTGGACACGCGGACCGCCGGAATCAGTCCCACTTCCTGTATCTTCGCCCGGACCTCTTGGTGCGTCATCAATCTCCTCCGAAATCCGCTCTCATCAGTTGGCGCCGGTGCGCTGATAGACGCGCACGAATGGAGCCCCGGTAGATTGCGCGATCAATCGCATGCCCGAGTCCAGGCTTGCCATGGCTTTTACCACAGAAGCGGCTGGAGAGGATTCGTCGGCAATCACAATCGCATAATCGATCGGTACCGGAAGATCGCGGCGAATCGAATCCAGATCCGGGCCTTCATCCTGGCTTGGATTTTCGAGCCTCAGTAACTTGAATTGTTCATCATGATCCAGCGTGGCGTTGAAGATCACTGGAAAGTTCGCCGAGGGCGCTTGATAATCGGACAGATCCAGGCACCCCAACCGAGCTGCCACGTAAGCTTCCAGGTGAAATAGCGGGTCGCGGCCAATCGCCTGAAACCCGTAGCGCTCCGGCAGATCGGGAGTGGGATAACGCAAACGAATAACATTCGATCCAGGCCGAATGCCGATCGTCGTCGATAAATAGTCCTCCACCGCTCTGCTGTATGCGGCTACACTGTGCGCTGTCGCTGTCAAGTTGAATGCCAGGCAAGCCGACACGAATATGGCAATGGGCGTTTTCAAAGGCTGCAAGCGTGCCACCGACGACACGAGCAAGCCACCCAACAAGAATACTACCCACGCAAACCGAACTTTTACCTGATTTCCGCCCAAGCCGCTATCGGGCACCATCAAATAGACCAAAAAGACCACCATGGCAGCGATTGCGAGACCGCCCTTCGCCATCCTCCATTCATCGCCCCGCATTCCCAAAACCGCGATGATCATGAGCCCCAACACAGCGGGCCAAAGATACCACTGGCCGCCGGCGAAGCCATTGGCGGTGGCGAAGACGTGCATTGGAAATTCGAACCAGGACTGAACAACGTTGGGGCGGAAGGAAACGCCGCTGCTCGCACCGTGCGCGAAGATCAGACATAACATTAGAACTGGCGCCAACGCTCCCAAAAGGATGCCCGCCTGGCGCGCGCCGTCGCGCAAAGGCCGCGCGGGGTGCAGCCAGACTCCCATAATGGCCAGAACCAGGATGGAGATTCCAGCCGCGAGAAGATGCACGAAAAACAGGATCACCAGCCAGAGCGCCAGCATAACCCCGTCACGCATGGTCAGATTTCCATTACGCCGCGCATAGAATCCGATCCCGAATGGCACCAGTATCATCCCTAAATAGAAGTTGTAGAAGCCAATCCAGAGAAACCAGGTTTCGAGAAGGGCGTTGGAAAGAGGGGTGAATGGCAGCGTCTTCGGCGCGAGAGACCGAATGGCGTAGGAAAAACTAAAGAATCCAAGGCAAAGCATCAGGCTCATCATCAGTTGCTCCGCGCGACCGGCGCCGGCCATTGACGAGCTCAACGCGAACAGAATTGTGCCGGCCCAACCGGGATTTAGATGTGGATTAATGCCATAAATCGACGCGTACGGTTGTGCATGGAACAGCAGCTTCTTCGCCACTGCAGCAGTGTAAACATACGACGGGCCATCCTGGGTGACGAAGTGGGGAACAGTCCATGGAATTGCAATTTGAACCGCGAGCAAACAGAACGCCAGCAAGGCGGGCAGCATTCTCCAGAAACGTCTCCACGAAGCTCGCAAGCCCGTCCCTTCCGATCAGTATTTGAGAGCATACCATTTGAGAGCGCTGCAAGTTGCCCGCAAAGCACTTAAGCAGGTTCCACGGCGTGGCTGTCCGGCGGCGCGAGCACGTCATTGTTGCCCGCGGCCCAGACGTACAACGTCGGCAGCAGATAGACCCCGAGGATCAAAGCGGCGATCAGCCCACCCACGATCACAATTGCGAACGGGCGCTGCGAGTCCGAGCCAATCCCGCGCGAGAGCGCCGCGGGGAGCAATCCCACGCTCGCCACCAGCATCGTCATCATGATGGGACGCAGCCGAAGCACCGATCCTTCCACGGCAGCGTCCTGAATGGTATGCCCGCGCGCTCGTAATTGGTTGATGTACTCCAGCATGATCACGCCGGTCTGCACGGCGACGCCGAACAGCGCCAGAAAACCGACGCCCGAGGAAACGCTGAAGTGAGTGCCGGTGATCCATAACGCGAGCAATCCTCCAATGGGCGCCATGGCGACGTTGCCCAGGATCAGCACCACCCACTTGAACGATTTGAACATGGTGTAAAGGATCATGCAGATCACCAGTATCGTCAGCGGAAGCACCAGCAGCAGCCGGCGCTGGGATCGCTTCTGACTCTCATACTCGCCGGCCCAATCGATGTGATAGCCCTCCGGCAGTTTCACCTGCTTGCCGACTTTGTCGATGGCTTCCTCCACCGTGCTTCCCAAGTCGCGCACCGGAACGCTGTATTTGATGGCCACGTAGCGCGAGTTCCCCTCACGATAAATTTCCGACGCCCCGTCCAGCACCTTGATGCTGCACAATTGCGCGAGCGATACCCGCTCGCCGGAAGGCGCCAGCAGCCGGATATTCTCGATGGCCTCCTTGGTATTTCGATAGGGCGTTTGATAGCGCACCACCACGTCATAGCGCTGCTCGCCTTGAAGAACCTGGCTGACGGCCTTTCCGCCCACCGCGGTCTCGATGGCGTCCTGTACGTCGGCGACATTCAGCCCGTAGCGCGCCGCTTGATCGCGGTCCACCGTAAATTCCAGATTGGGTTGGCCGATCACGCGGAACAATCCGAGATCCGCGACCCCCGGAATCGTCTTCATCACATTGACGATCTCGTCGCCTTTCGCTTCCAGCGTTTTCAGATCGTCGCCGTAGATCTTGATCGCGAGCTGCCCCTTCACTCCGCTCACCGCCTCTTCCATGTTGTCGGCGATGGGCTGCGAGAAGTTCCACAAGGCGCCCGGAATCTTCTCGAGCACCGCGTCCATGGAAGAGATCAAAGCTTCTTTGTTCTGACGGAACACCGGCCGCCATTGCTCCTTCGGTTTTAAATCCACGAAATATTCGGTGTTAAAGAATCCCGCGATGTCGGTGCCGTCGTCGGGGCGCCCAACTTGTGAGATCACCTGCGTCACTTCGGGAAACGATGCCAGAAGCTCGCGAGCTTGTTCCATCACCCGCGCCCCCTCGGTGGGTCCGGTGCTCGGCGCAAAAGTCCCGCGCACCCAAATAGCGCCTTCGTCCAAATGAGGCAAAAATTCCGATCCGATCACGCCGCTGAGGAGCAAATACGCCGACGCACCCAGCGCCGCCGCGGCCACAGCCACCGTGATCCAGCGAAACTGGATCGCTTTGTTCAAGCTGGCCCGATACCCCCTCGACATCGCCGTCATCAGCGGATTGCGCCATTCCTTCACGCGGCTGCCGAAGCTGATGCTCGAAATCACCGGCGCGATCAGCATCGAGAAAATCAGCGATCCCAGCAGAGCGAACGCCACGGTCCAGGCCATCGGCTTAAATAGCCGACCCTCCACGCGCTGCAGCGTAAAGATCGGCACGTAAGCGGTGATGATGATGGCGATGGAAAAGAACACCGGCCGCTGTACCTCGTGCGCGGCGCTGCGAATTCGCTCCAATGAGCCCGATCGTTGCCCGGAGGTGGGGGCATCGGGATGCGCCAGGTAGCGGATAATATTTTCCACCATCACCACCGCGCCCTCCACCACCATGCCGAAGTCCAGCGCGCCCAGCGACAGCAGGTTGGCGGGAATGCCGTTCAGGTTTAAGCAGATGGATGCAAATAGCAGCGAGAACGGAATGGTCAGCGCCACGATGAACGCGCCTCGAATATTCCCGAGAAAGATGAACAGGATTACGGCCACCAGAATGATGCCTTCCGTCAGGTTGTGGAGCACCGTATGGGTCGTATAGTGGACCAGGTTGCTGCGATCGAGGAACGGGACGATCTTTACGCCCTTGGGCAGGATGTGATCGTTCAGCTCGTCCGTTTTATCGTGGATCGCGACCAGTGTCGCGTCGGAGTCCGCGCCTTTGCGCAGCAGCACGATCCCTTCCACCACGTCGCCGTTGTCGTCCACTTTGCCGTCCATCCTGCGGAACGCCTTGCCGATCTGCCCCAGGCGAATCTTCGGCCCCTGCGTCACCGTGGCAATATCGCCGACGCGGATCGACGCCCCGTTCTGCGCCTTCAGCATGGTTTTCTGAATATCGGCGACGCTTTTCATCTGCCCGAGCGCGCGCACATTAATCTGCTGCAGCCCCGATTCCACGAAACTTCCGCCCGCATTCACGTTGTTCGCGGCCAGTTGCTGCTCCACTTGTCCAATGTTGAGTCCGTAGGACACCAGTTTTTCGGGATCGATCCGCACCTGGTACTCGCGTGTGATGCCGCCGAAGCTCACCACATCCACGACGTTCGGGACGGACTTGAACTGCTTCTCCAGCACCCAATCTTGCAGGGTCTTCAGCTCCATCAAGTCGTATTTCGGATTGGTGCTGCGCAGCGTGTACCAATAAATCTGACCCACCGGGCTGTAGTCGGTGCCGATCTGCGGCTGCAGATTCTCCGGTAGATTGATTTGCGTCAGCCTCTCCAGCACCTTCTGCCGGTTCCAATCGTTGGTCGATTGGTCGTCGAAGATCAGCATTACGCTGGAGAGGCCAAACACCGAAAACGATCGCAAATGTTCCAGGTGTGGAATGCCGTTCATCACGATTTCGATGGGTGAGGTGACCTGCTGCTCCACCTCCTCAGCAGCGCGGCCAGGCCACTGCGTGATGATCTGGACGTAGTTGTTGGCCACATCCGGATAGGCTTCCACCGGCAGATTGTGAAAGGAGATCCCGCCCCAGATCAGCAGGAGGGTGGCAACCGCGAGGATCAGGACGCGGTTGTCTAAGGCAAAATCGACGAGGCGGCGAATCATGCCGCTTGAAGCACCAACATCTTAGTCGCTTCAAGCTTATCAGATGAAGCAATCTCGTTCACACGAGTACCTAACGGCGCTGCGCGTCGTCGTAAGAGCCGAAAATCGCCCAGGGAGCGCGTATATGGAATTAATAGCTCGCGCGCGGCTTGCTGTAGAGTGCGAACGCGGCCCGCAAGAGCGCGCGTGCGCCACTAGGCACCTGACGGGTATCCTATCTGCCATGTACAGAATTCTCCTTCTCGCGTTGCTGGCCCGCGTCTTATTTTCCGCTGGCTTTCAAGCTTCGGACCTTTTGAAGCTTCGCTCGGTCGCGAGCGTGCAGTTCTCGCCGGACGGTTCCCAGATTGCTTACACCGTCAGCCGTAACGATGTGCCGCGTCGTCCGATTGAGCAGCTTTGGATCATGACCATGGCCGATGGAAAGTCGATCTGCCTCAGCGCTGGGATGGATCCATCTGGCAATCCCGAATGGTCTGGGGACGGGAAATGGATCGCGTACTCCGGCCGGCTGGGTGACAAATCCGGGCTCATCGTCGCGCGGCCCGACGGCACCGACAAAAAGTATCTCGGCCCGCTGGAAGCTACCAACGCACCGCTTCCCACCACCGGGAAGACGATTGCCTGGTCGCCGGATAGTAAGCAGATCGCCTACGTCTCGGCGCAGCCCGGCCCCGAAACCGCCGACGCAACCGGCGATCCGATGGTGATCACCCGCTATCTCTACAAGCCCACCGCGAGCGAAGGCAACAGCCACTTTAACGACAATAAACGTCTTCACATTTTCGTCGCCGATGTCGCCGGCGGCCAATCCCGCCAACTAACCACCGGCACGCATTACGAACACTCCATCGACTGGTCGCCCGACGGCCAACAAATCGCCTTCGTCTCCAATCGCGAGCCGAACGAAGACCAGTTTTTCAACTACGACTTGCTCACGCTGTCTCCCTCCACCGGTGAAATGACGCGGCTCACCGCTACCGAAAGCGCCGAATACCGGCCGCACTGGTCGCCCGACGGAAAAACGATCGCCTACGAAGCCACCAAGCGCGGTCTCACGGATCTGGAGACCACCATGGAGGACACACATGTCTGGATGGTCGACTCGAACGGTAAGAATCGCCACGAGCTCGGCCTCCCTCGATAATCGCCAGGGCGAGCCAGGCTGGTCGAGCGACGGGCGCTGGGTATATTTCACCGTGCAGGAGCGCGGCGAAGTGCATCTATATCGAATTCCCGCATCGGGCGGCGAAGCCGGTGGCGGTAGTGAACGATCGAGGAAGCGTGGGTTCCTGGTCGGTGAAGGGCGACCAGCTCGCGTATGCGTTATCGACACCCGGAGATGAGGCTGAACTCTATCTCAAAACAGGCGACGGTCCGCCCAAGAGGCTAACCGATTTGAACCACGATATCCTGAACGGAAAAACAGTCGAGCCGGTTCAATCCCTCACCTTCATCAGCAACGACAATAAATGGACCGTGGAAGCCTTCCTCACCTTCCCCGCCGATTTTCACGCCGATCGGAAGTATCCGCTCATCGTGAACATTCACGGCGGGCCGCACGGCCAGCAGGGCCCCGCGTTCAACTTCAAGAATCAGGTGTACGCTTCGCGCGGATGGGCCACGCTGATGGTGAACTATCGCGGGTCCACCGGCTATGGCCAGGCCTTCACCGACGCGGTATTCGCCGATCAGAACGGGAACGAGGCCCAGGACGTTCTCTACGGCGTTGTCCGCCGCCATGCGCCGCAATCTGTGGATCGACCGCGACCGTCTCGGCGTCGAAGGCACCAGCTACGGCGGCCAATTGAGCGCCTGGCTGATCACGCAAACCGGAATGTTCAAGGCCGCCATTCCCAACGCCGCCATCACCAACATCATCAGCTACAACTACATGACTTATTACAACCAATATGAGCAGATGGAATGGGGCGCGTTCCCGCACCAGGGCAATCTCATGGACGTTCTATGGGAGCGCTCCGCGTTAAAGCACATCGCCAACGTCCACACCCCCACCATGATGGTGCACGGCGAAAACGACCCCGACGTGCCCATCGCCGAAGCCGAGCAGTTTTACATTGCGCCTGCGCGACGTGGGCGTGGATGCGATCATGGTTCGCTACCCGCGCGAAGGCCACGGCGTGCGTGAATCGGGCCATAACGTTGATTTTATCGACCGGTCCATCCGCTGGTACGAACAACATTTCCCGAAATAGCCGGCAATTAATGGACTGGCGGATAAAGGCTCAGAGCATTGTCGTGTAAATAGCCGCGCGCGATCTCGATGGCCTTGTCCTCCGTTACTTCATTGGAGGCCACCATTTCGGCCAGAGCCGCGGCCAGCGCATCGCGCGCCGAGTAAACGCCCAACCAATATGTCTCCTCGGAACCCAGAGCGGCGCTGTATGGATACGCATCCGAGCCGAACGTAATCTTGTCCGGGTAAGTTTCCAGCCAAAGCTTCAAGACGTTCTTCATTTCCGAAGGGTAGACCAGCGTTTCGATTTCCGACGTGTCGATATAAACATTCTTCATCGCTGCCAGCCAGATCACCTCCCGGAAATACGGATATCCGCCGTGGATCAGAACGAAGGTCGTATTCAGGTAGCGCGGGTCCTTAACGACGTTTTCCAGGTTCAGGACATCGCCCTTCCGCAGACTGAAATAGTCTCCCTCGCCTACCGCCGTGTGAATATGTACGGGCAACTTTAATCTGCCGCCTTCCGTCACCAGGTAGCGAAAAACGTAATCCTGGAAGGTCTTGTATTCTTCCGCGCTGGGGATGCCTCCCGAACGAAATTTCTGATACACGGCCGCCGCGGCTGGGCGGGGCGGGTCGGCAAAATAGAGAGAACGAAAGTAGCCGGCCTCAAACTTCTCCGCGATAGCGCCTTTTTTCTGATTCTCCTCGAGTATCCGGGAAATGAACCTGAGATAGGCGTCGAAGCCATCGGGCAACTGCTTCAGGCCGGCCTGCTGCATGTAGCGATGCAGGACTTTCTCCTGCAGCGGGATATACACGCCTTCGTCCGGATTTTGGCCAATGACTTCTTTGTTATCGAACGGAAAAAGAAACGAGTCTACAAAGAAGACCCAACGAAACCTTTTGGGGTCTAGATAACTGGCCATTGCTACGCGATTCGCCACCGTGGACTCGATGCCGCATTCGTCCAGAATGTGGTCCCAATAACCGGTGCCTCCGGCCTTTTCAGCCGCACTCGACCGTTCCTGCAGCCAGCGCAGGTGCTCCGTCGACAGGTCCGCGTAGGGGTAGTCAAACAGAGCCTTGACGGCTAACACCAACTCGGGGTTGGTATCGCGTTCGCGAAAAGGCAGATGTTCGGGCGGGGTGGCCTGAGCGTCGACATCGGAGTCGTCGCCAAATCCTGGGTGCGCATGGTGATCGAAGATCTTAATCGTTTTAATCTTCTCCAACAGGCGCTGATAAATCGCTGGAACGTCTCCTGAGGGCAACGCGCGCGACTGCGGCCATGCTGGAATTGCGAGTGCCACGCTGAAGAATGTAGCGAGTATCCATTGAATCTGTTTTTGTCTCATCATTGCTCTCCCGAACGGGCTCCTCCGACAGGTTCAGACGCGGAACCGCTCAAGTACTGACGTAGACGAGGGCACAACTATAGCACACGCGCCTGTTTCTGGTGCTTCGCCGCGGACTCTACCTGCATCAGGATCCGATCGAGCGCGGCGCGATCGAAGAGCCGGCCGTGAGCCATCACCAACGTGATTTTCCGAGTGTTCCGGATGTCGGTGAGCGGGTTTGCGGCCAGCAGCGCTAAATCGGCGACCTTGCCGGATTCCACCGAACCCGAGCGCGCTTCGATCCCGAGAAACTTCGCCGGATTGCTGGTCGCAGTTTGGAGCGCCTCCATCGGCGTGAATCCGGCCTCCACAAAATTGGCGAGCTCATCGTGCAAGCTGAATCCCGGCATGACGTAAACACCCGGGGCGGTGTCAGTCCCCGCCATGAACGGCACACCGGCACGATGCATCGCGCCCACTATTTGCAGATTGCGCGCGAAGTATTCTTGACGTAGCGCGAGCGGGTCCCGAAGCAGGTCAGGCATCATCTCATTGTTAAAGCGGCGCCAGGTTACGTCGCGCCAATAGGCTGGCACGTACTTATCGAGGGGTTGGTGTTTCCAGTCGAGTTGGTCGAGAAATTCGCCGCCGCGCTGCCAAACCAGCGTGGGCACCTGCCACGTTTGGCTCTGCGCCAGCAGTTTGATCAACGCGTCGCATCGTTTCTGGTCCTGCGTTGTGAGCAGCAGCTTCAGGTTGCCTTGGCCACTGATGAATTTGTCCTCTGCCGTGGAACAACCTTCAAAAATGCCCATCAGATGCTCGATACTGGTTTGCCCCGCTGCAACCACCTCGCGAATGCGAATCTTATCCGGGACGTGACCGACCAAGGGCAAGCCTTGTTTGTGGGCTTCCGCGGCAGCGGCAACATAGGCATCGCGGGAAATTTCCGACTGGACTTTGATGAAGTCCACGCCCTGCTTTTTGAGCGAGTCCACGGCGGCCACCGCAGCGGCTGGAGTAGTGACCGGGATGGAGCTGGGAAACCTCAGTTTGCCGTTCGGCAGGTATCCATCCAGCATGGGGCCGGAGATGACCATGCGCGGGCCGATGATCCGGCCGCTCGCGATTTCTTTGCGCCACCCCTGAAGAACCGGGACCTCTCCGCCCATATCGCGCACGGCGGTGACACCGTTGGCGATAAAAAGCGGCAGGATGATGTCGCGCCCACCCGGAAACCAATCGCCAAAGGCGGAGTGCACATGCATGTCCCACAGCCCCGGAATAAGATATTGACCGGTAGCATCGATCACTCGCGCGTTCTTCGGCGGCTGGAGTTTCGCCGTATCGGAAACGGAGGTGATGCGATCACCGGTAATAACAACGGTCCGATTGGCTTGAACCGATGATGTACCGGGATTGATCACGGTGACGTGAGTGATCGCAATCGGAGCCGCGGTGCTAAGCGACGTTGACTGCTGACCGAGCGCAGTCATCGCTGCGAGGCAGAACGTACCGCAGAACGTACCAAGGCGGATGCGCATTGCTAGAGGGTACTAAATAGCGGGAGTGAAAAGGTGAGACGGCAGCAGACAAGAGTTGTTGCTCAAAGGCTCGACGCCCGCCGTTCCGGCTTCGGGAAGTCTTTCGAGAGAGCTGCCCGTCGTCAGCCTTTACTTGGAGTGGTCGCAGGCCCCGGATTTTCGCCGGCCAGGTACTGATCCAATGCCTCCCGAAGCTCGGGTATCCGTCTGGACGCGACGTTCCAGACTTCGTCGAGATCCACACCTATGTAATCGTGGATCAGTACATCGCGCATGCCGCAGATCGCCTTCCAATCGAGTGACGGAAGGCGGCCTCGCGCCTCAGCCGAAACACGCTTCGCCGCCTCGCCGATTACCTCCACATTGCGGATAACGGCGTCCTGCAACTGCTCGGACGTCATGAACTCCTCTCTGCCGACCGCGATGAAGCGGGTGATGCGGTGGCAGCGTTCAACCATGTGGTGCAGGTAGAGCCGATCATCCTTCACAGTGGCGTCGCCTCGCGAAGGATGCGTTCGCGAACGTACCAATGTAGAGAGTTCTCGGTCCCGACATGGACCTTCATTCCAAGCAAATCTTGCAGATCTTGAACCAGCCCGGCGTGGTCCATAAGACTCCGGCCCGGTTCCCAGGCGACCAGTAAATCGAGGTCGCTATTTTCATCGGCTTCATTGCGAGCCACGGAGCCGAACACACGCAGGCTGTGCGCGCCACGATGCCGGGCAAGCCGGAGGATCTCCTCTCGGCGTTCCGTGCGCAACGTGTTCAGGGTCACCACGTCTCTATTGTGCGACAAAAGGAATTCCGCCCGCCGATTCTCGAGACGTGGGGCAATGGCCCGTCGGGAGGCTTCAAGCTTCAATGGGGTTGTGATTAGCTGATTCGCGGAAATGGCAATTT
>CAWFZZ010000005.1:0-423497 GCA_963820405.1 Bryobacterales bacterium
TACATCTGCGAACGCGCTCTCAAACGCGCAGTGTTGCATCGCAAGAATGCTCTGTTCTATCGCACGCTGCACGGAGCCGAAGCCGGCGATCTATTCATGAGTTTGATCCACACCTGCGAGCTGCGGGTGCCAATCCGTTCGACTACCTTAGCGAGCTTCAGCGGCACGCCCGCGAACTCGGCAGCGAACCCGTCGGCGTGGATGCCCTGGAACTACCGCGAGACGCTGCCCGGCTGGCCACATCGGCAGCCGCGAAAGAAACTCAGCCTGGCCACAATCATTAGATTCGGCCACTCTCCGCTACCCTGCGGAAATGCCCACAAAACGCAAGATTGTCGCAGTCTATTTCCAGGAAGGTTTTTGGCCACCTCCTTCGGGTGGGCCTTTACGCTCGCGTTTCCACCCACGATCAACAGACACTGCCGTTGCAGATCCACGCCATGCGCGAGTACGCAGCCAAGCGCGACTGGACCATCGTCGCGCAGATCAAAGAGGTCGGCTCCGGCGCGTCGCAACGCGAACTGCGCGAAACACTGATCGCCGCCGCTCGAAGACGCGAAATCGATGTCGTGCTGGTGTGGCGTCTGGATCGCTGGGGTCGGTCCGTCGCGGACCTGGTTTCGACGCTACAGGAACTTCAGCATCTCGGAGTAGGTTTCGTATCGCTGACTGAAGCGCTCGATCTGACCACTCCCGCGGGCCGCGCGATGGCCGGACTGCTCGCCGTGTTCGCCGAGTTCGAACGCGAGATCCTGCGCGAGCGCGTCCGCGCCGGTTTGGATCACGCACGCCAACAGGGCAAACGCCTCGGCCGCCCGCCATCGGTGGTTCACAAAGCCGTCGAAGCCCGGAAGCTATACCGGCAAGGCGATCAGCAAATCCGAGATCGCCCGCCCGCTTCAAATCGGCCGAACCTCCGTCCGCCGCCTCCTGGCCCAAAAGAAATCCTGATTCAGACAGCCTTACGCAGGCTTGCCGGAAGGACACCGTTTTTCTGCGGTTTGGAAAGAGAAACGCTCGAGGATTGGTACGTTCGGGATGCGCCGCAATCCAGCCTGTGATCTCGCGCGAGAGATCCGGCGGCGTCGGGACAGAGCTATTGCTCGCCTTGGTCTTCGTGCGGCCGATCCGGGCCTCGTCCTTTTCGCGATCCTTGAGGGCTTCGTCGATGCGGAGCTTTGTTCCGTCAAAATCTTCAATCCGAAGGACGAGGACCTCTGCCGGCCGGAGACCGCACGCGGCGAGAATGTGCAGCACCAGATGCTCCCGAGGCTCCGCCTCAGAGAGCAGCGCGCCGATTTCGTCCAGGCTCAAAAATCGTTCGCAGACATCCTTCTGAATCGTGGGAATTTCGAGCTTGCGCGCTGGGTTTTTGATGACGAGATCCTCGTCGAGCGCGTATTCGAAGCACGCCTTAATGTACGTCCTCGTTCTTGTCACTGTGGTCTCACCATAGCCATCGGTGGCCAGTTTATTGACGAGCAGCTGCAGGCTTGTGTACGTAACTTTGCCGAGCGGCTGATTGCAGAGGACGGGGAGCACGTGTTTGCCGAAGAGGTAATTCAGATCCTCTTTGGTTTTCTTGGACCAAAAGCCAGACTTCACAGTGCAGAACGCGGTCCAAAGATCCCCACAGGTCGTGATCGCAGAAAGCGAGGGGTCATGTTTAGTAAGGAGGCCCGTGTACTGTTCGATATAGTCGGCGAGTTTCTTCTGTGCCTCGTGCTTCGGCATCAATGCCGGTCCCAGAGTCTTCTCCTTTAATTTGCGCACGCGACGGCTGTCGGCCGCGGTGGTCCAGAGATGAAAAAATCCGACCCAGACTTTGCCCCTGCGGGGGCGGTTGATCTTCTTGACCCATCCTTCCGCGGCAGTCCGGGCAACAAGCTTCCAACATTCCGGACAAAACTTACAGGAGGTTCGACGGAATCACGAGGCGGTCGTGCTGCATCCATCGCCACGGGGCCGTCATCCGCCATGGCCGCAGTATACGCAGCTTCGATTCGAGTGAGCAAATGGAGAGGTGGTAGGGCTCTGGTAGGGCTGTTTGGGTGGTTTGCGGATGTAAACTATTGATTCACTGGTGGGCGCGGCAGGACTCGAACCTGCGACCTCCTGCGTGTGAAGCAGGCGCTCTAACCAACTGAGCTACGCGCCCAAAGCTGAAGCTTTCCTCATTCTAAACCACTTCCAAACTCGTCGCACTCCGCGACGAGGTAAACTTTTAAGCAACCTACGCGACCGTGGCAGAACCGTGACAAAACCCATCAGTTGGGTCTCTCCGTGCCAAAATCGAGTTGACGTTCGTTCGCCATCCGGTTCATCTTCTGCAACGCGTCCGTTTCATCTGCAAGTTTCGGCTGTGACTACTTCTTAAACAATTGAACGTCCCCTGCCGCCGGTCACCCACTCGTCGGCGACGCCACCAGCACTGAGCCGCGTAGCACGCGGAACGCAGGTCGTACAGTCGGAAATACGGAGCTCCTGCCCGTTGCAACGCGACGTGCCAAGCCCTTGTAAGCGATCTCTGATGCGCGCCCGGCTTCCGGTCACTCGGAAACAGATAGGGGCTTGGCCCGCAATCGCCCGTCCGCTTCACCATCAGCATCAGCGTAGTCGCTCCGGAAGGACCGTGGCGAAACCCCGCGCCAATGCCACCGAAACCCCGGCTGGCGAAACTCTCTCTAGTTTTACCGGCCTCCCGCGACGCCCTCTAAGGCGAACCATCTAGAGCCAATACCGAAGACGCCCCCTAAAAACTACTGACCCCTTAAGCCAGCCTGTAGACAGTATCCTTCCTGTCCGATGTTCATTAGTAGGTGAAGCCCGAAATGCTCGTGGGTCCCTGGTGTGCTTGCGTAGACGGGAGCATTGCTTTTCGGAAGGACGAGTTCTGAGATGAAGTCCATCGGCAAGTATCAGGTAATCGAAGATCTGGGCAGTAGCGCTACGGGCCAGACCTACCGGGCTCGCGACGCCTTTCGCAATCGCCAATTTGCAGTGAAACTTCTGCCCATCGTTCCAGGCTTCAGCGCCGAGACGAAAGAGCAGCTATGCGCGCATCTGGCAGCCTGCGCCGAACTCACGCACCGCCATATCGCCAAGGTCCACGATCTCGGCACGCTGGACGAAGAAATCTTTGTGGCCACCGAGTGGAGCTCGGGCACGGACCTGCGCCGGTTCATGGAAGAGAATCGGGACCTGCCGCTCGGTCAAAAGCTGGCGGTGATCGCTCAAGTGGCCGAGGGCCTCGCGTTCGCGCACTCGCGCGGAATCGCGCACGGCAATCTCAAGCCCAGCAACATCTTTGTGGATAGCGCGCGCGACGTCAGCATTCTGGACTTTGGCAGCGCCAATTGGCTTCAGGCGCTGCTCGCCGCCGGCTGCCGTCCCGAGGGCGTGGCGGCAAACTACCTTGCTCCGGAGCAAGTATTGGGGCAGCCATTTGACGCCCGCTCCGACATCTTCACTCTAGGGGTGATGCTCTATGAATTCGCCGCGGGAAAACATCCCTTTGCGGCCGATCCTGGTTTGATTCCCCGCGAGATTGTGCACAGTGACCCAGTGCCGCTCGGTAAACTGGATGCGCAAATTCCCGAAGAGCTGGAACGGCTGGTAGCCCACTCGCTCCATAAGAATCCCGAGCAGCGCTTGCAGACTGCCGAGGAGTTTGCGTCGGGGTTGTATGTGGCGGCGCAGCAACTACGGCGTAAATCCGCCGCGCCGCCCGAGCCAACTGCGGTGGAGCAGAGGGTCCAGGAGCCAGCCATCGATAGCCCACCGCTCGCGCTGAAAGCCGAGCCGATGATCCTTGAGCCGGCGCCTGAGCCCGCGGCCAAAGCTGAACTCCCACCCTCACCCGAGGCAGCGTCAGAGCCATCCAGTGTAGAGGTAACTGCTCCAGCTGTTCCGGCTGTTCCAGCTGTTCCAGCTGTTCCAGCCGTTCCATCTGTTCCATCTGCTCCGGCCCCCCCGGTCCGCGAGAGGCCCCAGGACGCCCAGCCGGAACCACGGCCCTGGACCTCGCGCTCGTACGCGGCCAGCAAACCGCTTCCCCCAGTCCCTGGCGCAAATCCTGGGAAGCCGCCAGCAAATCGCCCGCCGTCAGTACCACCGATACCACCGGCAGCGCCCGGCTATCAGCCGCCCCAGTCCTTTCTGAAGGAAGCCGTCCCTGAGCCGCTAACCGTTCCAGCAACACGACCGAAGCTTAACAAGATGACCAGGCGCTTGCTCACCACGGCGGCAGGGCTCATCTTAGCAGCCGCCATCGTAAGTTCGATGGTGTCGCGTCAAAATCTGAAAGCCTCGCAGAATAAGAGCCATGCCGTAACAGCGGTGCTGAAACCGAGTGTGCAGGTCGCGAAACCTCCCAGTCCACCGCCTACCCCAATCCAGGAAACGCGGTCTCCGAAATCCGGCGAGTCCAGTCCCGACGATTTAGGCAACCCCGAATTTTCGGCGCGACAAACCCTGAACGGTCCGGTGCGCTCACTGTGGGAGTCCGGCCGATACGCCCAAGCTCTGGCGCTCGTCAACCAGGTTTTGGCCAACAATCCAAACAGCGAGTCTGCGCGCTCCTGGAAGAAGAAGATTCACGAAGCGCAAGCAGCCGAAGCAGCTTTGAAATAGACACCGCTTTGAAATAGACACAAATGACACGCCTGATTCTCTCCACCGCCGGGGCCGCCGTACTCAGTATGGCCCTGACTGCTATTCCCGGACGTACCGCGCCCGCCGATCAAAAAGCCGCGCACGGCAAAACATCGTCCGATCCGTTCCTGAGCGGCGACCCTTTCACTCTCGATCAAATGCTCATTTTGCTAAAGCAGGATGCCATTCCGCTGCGGCGCCGTAAAGAAGCCATCGAGAGCCGCGGCATCGACTTTACGCTTTCCTCCGACACGCTTTTGAAGCTCCAGTCGGCGGGAGCGACGGACGAAATTCTGGACGTCCTCAAAGGGAAGGCGAAGCCGGCCACCCCGGTTGCCGCTCCGCCGAAGGTGGTGGCAAAAGGCATGTTGAATCTGACTTGCGCACCGGCCGAATGCCAGGTGAGCCTGAACGGAACCGTGATTGGACCAACCGCGGGCGGCAAGCTTGAAGTGGCTGGACTGACGCCTGGCGCCTGGGTGATCGATTTCTCGAAGGAAGGATTTGTCGCGCATCAAACCACGGTGGCGGTGGAACCGGCTAAAAGCGCCATGGTGACCGCCACGCTCGATCCGGATCGGGCCGCCCGCGAAGCCTTCGGGAGACAGATATTTCAGAAAATGATTCATGCGCTGGGAGGCGACGACGGCCTGAAGACGCTCAGCTCGGTGCAAGCCAGCGGCAGCACCACTTTGTGGGGCCACGGCGGCACCAGCGTGCGATGGACGCTGCTGATGCGGAACCGGACGGATCGAGCGTTATTCCAAGCCAAAGCTGGCTCCATCCTGCATGAAGTGATGTTTGACGGAAGCCAGTTCAAGGCCAGCAAGAATCTCAAAGGCGACGACGCGCTCGAACTGCCTACCGACTTCGGACTGATTCGCGACAATCAGCTGCCTGCTTTGATTGCGCGCCTCCAGGGCCCCAGCTACAAGCTGGTAGCGAATCATCCCGACGCCGCCGCGGGAGAGGATTATTCGATCGTCGCCGAGTCTGGCACCGAGAAAATCTCGATCGGCTTAGACGCGGATTCGCGGCCGCAACGCGTCAAGATCTCGACCGATACCGGTATCGGCTCAATGCTGATCACTTATGCCGACTACAGCCCAAACGGGAACTCCTTTTACCCCAGGACCATGTTGATCAAGCCCGAGGGGGAGCAACAAGGCATCGAAGTACGCTTTGACAAGGTGGAGCTAAACCCCAACTTGAAAGAGACGGACTATAGACTTCGGGGTAAACTACTCGTGGATCTTGAAAACTGAGATCGCCACCCCCGTACGGTTGTAAGCAACAAGTCCCAGACAAATTCGAACCTTTTCGAGCACTCCCTCGTCTAAACAAATATGGTGATGGCAGTGCCAGTTGAGGAAGATTATCGTTCCGCGTTTGAGGACTTCTCCCGGAAGGCGCAGCAGGTGCAATCCTTGACGGAACACCCTAGTGGCGATCGAAATGCCTTTGAAACCGCTCTGCTGGAGCTGGAGAAGGCGCACCTGGCTTATAACCACGCGCGCGATGCGCTGGTGCGGTCGCTGCTGCCGGCCTCGGTGCCGGCGCCGCCGGACCAACGGCACGATCATGCTCACGACGTGCAAGCTATCGCGGAACTGCTATGGGAAAGCGCCGGACGGCCCACCGGCACAGCCGAAGAAGACTGGCGTCGCGCTGAAGCGATCGTCCGGAGCGCCGTCGCGGCATCCTCCTGCGGTGGTTAGCTGGCGCCGGCAATCGCTTCTATCTGCTTAATGTGATTTCGGTCGTGTCCCGCCATGGTTTCAACGATGGTCTGAAAAGTCATGCTTCCGCGCTCCGGATGCGTGACTGGTTTGGACAGATGCGGCGGCTTCACCGATCCGATCAACGACACGTTCCAGGCGCGCAAAGCCGATAGCGCAGCCAGCGCGATCTGCGCATCCGACCCCGGATAGCTCTTGGCCCACAGATCCTGGTCGAACGGCTGGATCACGTGATGATCCTCAGCCAGCGTTTGCCGCAAGCGAAACGCAAACGCTACTTCGGCGTCGGCCAGATGCGCGATGATATCGCGAGCGCTCCACTTGCCGGGCGCGGGCGATATTTCCAAGCGCTCAGGCCCAATCGTTTCCACCAACTGCGCCAAACGGCGCGGGGTCTCTGAGATGACATCCAACGGTGCGCGGTCGCCCATGTGACTTGCATAGGGGTTCATGGAATGAAATTAACACGGCTGGCGGCCGTAACGTAGGTGGCCACGGATGAACACCGACTTGAGTTGGCATTATCGGTGTACATCGGCGTTCAGCTGTGGCCAAATTGCTTTTTTCAGCACCTGTTAAGGTCAGTTCAGAAGGCCGTGGCACTTCTTGTACTTCTTGCCGCTGCCGCAGGAGCACAGATCGTTGCGGCCGGGCTTGGGCGCCGCGATCACGCTATCCAATTCTTCCTCTTCCAACTCGTCAGGAAAGAACACCGGGCTTTTTCCATGCAGCATGAGCCGCTGATCGAGCGCGATGCGGACCAGATCCTCTTCGTCCTCGCGGAATCCACCGGCGGCTTGTTCCACCTTGGCCATCAGCGCGCGAACGCGGCCGGGCGAGGTCTCGCCTGGAATCGCGAGCGTGTATGCGAAGAGCGCATCGGCGCGATACTCCTCGTCATCGAAAAGCGTTGCCAGGCGCGGGGCTTCAGAAGTCAAGCCAAGATATCCGATGCCCCAGATGGACTGCCTCTTCACATCGGGATCCGGGTCGTCGAGGTGCTTGGGAGGATAGGCGGCAAAACGCTTGTCGAAAGAGCGCGCCATGGCTTTGAGCGCCTTGGCGCGGGAGCGCGGGTCCTGATACAGGTTCAGAATCGCCTGATAAACCACCGCGTTGTCGGATTCCTCCGCCAGTCCAATGGCCACGCCGGATCTTTCTTCGATGGGTCGGTTCGGATCGGCCAGGATCTTGAGCATCGCCTGGCGCAATTCAGGCTCATCGCCAATCTCGCCAAGCGACTCCCAGCCAGCCCCGCGAACCGTAGCGTCCGGGTCCGTTTTGGCCAGTTGGATCAGGCGCGCGCGGGCCTCATCGGACAAGTCGATACCCTGCTGATAGCTGAGTGCCACTTCGGCTCTCAAGCTGGCGGTTCCTTTCTCGAGCATCGCGAACCGGTCTTCATCTTCGAGAGCGCTGAAATCAATGGATGCCTCTTCGGGATAAAGTGCCCAAATGTCGAACGGCTCAACCGTTTCCCGCACACCCTCGGCGCCGGCCGAAAGATGTTCGATCGCCGTTTGAATCAGCGGACGGGACCGCGGATCCTCTGGCGGTATTTGAGCCAGCGCCGCCTCGAGAGCCGGGACGGCCGCCGGATCGCCGTACATTTCGAGACAAATCGCCGCGTCTAGCGGCTCGTTCTCTAGCCGGCTGGTTAAAGCTTCGAGGACGCGAGCGTCGCGGACCCGCAATGCCGCCAGAACGAACGGCACGTCGCCCGCGTCTTTTCCATCCAGTTCGCGGAACAGCGCGAGCAGGGGCTCGACGGATAGCGCCCCCAACTCCACGATGCTCTCCACCAAGTCGTCCGAAACATCGCTCGGATTGTCGCGGATCACGCGCATGAAGAACGGGAGAGCAGCGGGCGTGCGAAGCGCACGAAACAGATCGATCAGCAGCGGATCGAGATCCATCAGATCGTTTGAGTGATCCTGCGCCGCAAAACGCAGCAGATCGGGAAGCGAGTTTTCCGGATAATCGAGAATCGCGTGCAGCAGCCGCTGATCCACCGGGATGAATCCATGTCCAGCGGATTGCAGCAATTGATAGACCGGAACGCCTTCATAGCGTCCCGGCTCCAGGATCAACTCTGAGATGGAATCAGCCTGTGGCAGCACTACTCTTCTTCTTTGACAACGTGGACCGTGATTTCGACGGTCACTTCGCGATGCAATCGGACCGGGACCTTGAACTCACCCAGTGTTTTGATTGGCTCATCCAGAACGATCTTGCGCCGCTCGATGGTGTAGCCCTGTTTTTCCAGAGCCTCGGCGATATCTTTCGAGGTCACCGACCCGAAGAGCTGATCATTCTCACCAGATTTTTGGGGAATGGTGATTGCGACGGCGCCCAGCATCTTGCCGAGATCCTTGGCTTCGCCCTCCACCTTGGCTTCGCGGCGCAAGTGGGCTTGCCGCTCCTGCTCGACGATCTTCTTGTTCGATTCCGTGGCGGCCACGGCCATCTTGTTGGGCAGCAGAAAATTGCGTGCGTAGCCGGGCGCCACCTTCACCAACTGCCCGCGCGTACCCAGCTTGTCGATATCTTCTCTTAGAATCACTTCCATGATGACGGTCTCCTTAAATCGCCGTAGCGAACGGAATCAGCGCGATGTTGCGCGCCTGCTTGATGGCTTCCGCTAAGCGCTTCTGATGCGGCGTGCATACACCGGAGATGCGGCGCGGCACGATCTTCCCGCGCTCGGAAATGAAGGACGAGAGCATTCTCACGTCTTTGTAATTGATATCGTCGATCTTTTCCACACAGAATCGACATACTTTCTTGCGCCGGAAATATTGCTTCTTGGTGGCCAGCGCTTTATCGCCGCCGGTGGGCCGCATGGACCCGCTAATGGGACGTCCGCCTCGTTGTTCAGCCATGCTATTCTCCCGCCTTTTCCGCCGGAGCGGCCGCTACCGGAGCGCCGGGCATTGGAGCGCCCGGTCTGGGACCACTGGGTTCGGCTACGCCGGCCATGGCGTGTTCCAAAGGTACGCTCGGAGCAGCCGGTGGCGCCGGTTTCCGTGCCGCACGTTTTTCGCGCTCTTTCTTGCGCTTTTCGATTTTCTTCAGCTTTTCGTCGATGCGGACATTCTGGAATTTCATCACCAGATCCGACACGCGCAAGCGGCGCTCCACTTCGAGCACCGTCTCCGGCTTGGTGGTGAACTGCAGCAAAACGTAGAAGCCTTCATTGCGTTTTTGAACGCGATAGGCTAACTTGCGTATGCCCCATTTCTCCGACTTGTCGACGTTGCCTCCCTGGGAGGCGATGAACGTGGTCAATTGTTCGATCAGATGATCGATCTCTTCTTCCGGCGTATCCGGCCGGAGGATAAACAGCTCTTCGTAGATCCTCATTCTTCCTCGTTTAAGCCTGGGGCGCGACGATTAAATTTCGCCATGGACTTTTCGACGCCTTCAGCGATGATGGACTCCACTGCCTCTGACGCATAGTCCAGCAGCTCATCCAACTCTTGTTTGTGCGCCCGCTTCAACTTCGCGAGCACAATTTGAGCGCCGTCCTTTTCGCGACGGCCCCCATGAACTCCCAGGCGAACCCGGGGGAAATCTTTGGTCCCCACGCAGCGGATTACCGAATCCACGCCGCGGTGGCCGGCAGCCGAACCATTTCGCCTGATTCGCACCGACTGCCAGGGCAGGTCCAGTTCGTCATAAACCAAAACCAGATCCCCTGGCGCAATCTCATTCTTTACCAACAACCCCTCGACCGACTCGCCGCTCAGATTCATGTACGTCTGCGGCTTGGCGAGCAGCACTTTCTGACCCGCCACGGTTCCCTGCCCCACGAACGCCCGACAATCACGCCGCCCGACAGCGATTCCATTTCGTTCCGCCACCCGATCCACAACTAAGAAGCCAAGGTTGTGAGCTGTCAGTTCGTACTCTTCGCCGGGGTTTCCGAGACCAACCACCAGTTTGCTGAACTCGGGCATGGAATCCAGAATTCAGAATTCAGAATCCAGAATGAAGGTAGCGGCCCTTCGGTCCGCATTCTGAATCCTGAAGTCCTCTTCCACCATTCTGAATTGCCATCCGAATTCAGAATCCAGAAGTCAGAATCCAGAATGGAGGTAGCGGCCCTGCGGTCCGCATTCTGAATTCTGAATTCTGAATTCTGAATTCTTCTTCATCACTTCTTTTTCCCCTTGTCCTTCTCGGCCGCTTCCACCTCGTCCTCTTCCTTCTTACCCTTCTTGATGACTTCCGGTTCGGCCGGCGTTGCGGCCACCACGCCTTCAGCCGGCGCCTCCACCACTTCAGCCTTCAGCGCGACACAGTGCGCAACCACCTGCTCGGGTGGGCTCACCAGTTTGACCGACCCACCCAGCGGAATCTCGCTCGCTCGCAGGTTTTGGCCGATCATCAGTTCGGTTACGTCCACCGTATAGGATTCCGGAATCTCGTCGGGCAGACACTCGATCTCCACCTCACGTGTGATCACTTCGAGCAACCCGCCCTGAAGTTTCACGCCCTTCGGCTCACCCGTCACGTGGACGCGAACCTTTACCGCGATGCGCTTGGCAAGATCGATGCGCTTCAAATCGACATGCAACAGGTTCTCTTTCACCGGGTCGCTTTGCCAGTCGACAATCATGGCCGGCGTATCTTCCCCGCCCTGCACCGATAGGTTGAAGATGGTGTTGTGTCCGGTATTGCTGTGCAGAATTTTATTTATATCTTTGGGATTGATCGAGACCGCCACGGCAGTGCCGCCGGCGCCATATAAAACGCCCGGCGCCAGGCCCTTCACGCGCAGACGGCGCGCTTCGTTCTTGCCACGCGACTCGCGCGGCTCAGCTGCCACTGTAATTTCTTTTCTCATCGTTTTCTCACTCCGGCAGACGGCTACCTTGTTCTTCGCTGGCCGCGGCCTGCTCTGTTTCTTCTAAATAAATAGGGTGCTTACCGAACCATCCTCGTGAATAGATTGGATGGCCCGGGCTAACAAAGGCGCCACCGAAAGGACCTTGATGCGGCTGCACCGTATCGCGTCTTCGCGCAAGGGAATCGAATTGGTGACCACTACTTCCTGCAAACATGATGTCTCAATGCGTTCCACGGCCGGGCCCGACAGCACGGCATGCGTGGCGCAAGCGGTCACCGTCAGCGCGCCATGTTTCAGCAGCGCTTCAGCGGCTTTCACCAGCGTCCCGGCCGTGTCAATCAAGTCGTCCACAATCAAACAATGCTTCTCTTCCACATCGCCGATGATGTGCATCACTTCGGCCACGTTCACTTCCGTCCGGCGTTTGTCGATAATCGCCAGTGGCGCGTTCAAATGTTTGGCGAAAGCGCGCGCGCGCTCCACGCCCCCGGCGTCCGGCGAAACCACGGTCATGTCCCTGCGTCCGATGGACTCGAAATATTCGAGCATCACCGGCGCGGCGAACAGATGATCCACGGGAACGTCGAAGAACCCCTGAATCTGAGCCGCGTGCAAGTCCAAAGTAAGCACACGATCCGCGCCCGCCCTCTGAATCAGATTGGCAATCAACCGCGCGGAGATAGGCATTCGCGGCTTGTCTTTCCGATCCTGCCGCGCATACCCATAATAGGGTAGCACTGCCGTGATGCGCTCCGCAGAAGCGCGCTTCAGGGCGTCGATCATGAGCAGCACTTCCATCAGATGGCGATCCACGGGAGTGCAGGTGGGCTGCACCACGAAAACATCGGCGCCACGCACGTTTTCGAGAATTTGCAGACGGATTTCGCCGTCCGAAAATGGCTCCACTTGGGCTGAACCCAACGGGCGCCCGAGTGCGGCGCAGATCTTCGCCGCCAAGGACGGGTTGGCGTTTCCCGTAAAGATCTTCAGTTGCTCGAATCTCATCGTGCGTACCGGTCTTGGGGCGGCCATGATTTATTTTCTGAAGAGACTGCTAACTGCCGCGACCAAAGCGCTCGGTAGCGGCCACGGCTGACCATTGTAAATGGATAAACCTGATTTATCGAGTACTCTCTCCGGAACCACCCGGCGGCTCGATCCCTCAATTCGCTACTGGCGAACAATCCGAAAAGCGCGGACCCGCTTCCGGTCATCATAGCCCGCCAAGCTCCTAACTTGAGCAGCCTTCCCTTAATCGATTTTAGTTGAGGATGTTGGTTAAACACAACCGTTTCAAAGTCGTTCGTCCAGTCCTGACGAGAACCCCACGCAACCGACTGGAACTTGTTGATCATACCAGTTGAAACCTCGGGAAGTACTTGACGATTGAGCCCAGCATAGGCTGCGGCGGTGGAAGAATGAATTCCGGGCGTTATCAGCAGCCCGGGACTGGGTTCGGCGTCGGGCAGTGGATAAAGCTCCGTACCGCGCCCCAGACCGACGGCTGTTCCTCCAATCAGAAAAAAAGGCACGTCGCTCCCCAGTTGGCCGGCCAATTCCATCAGTTTTTCCAGCGGTACCCGCTTCTTGAGAAGCGCTGGCAGCGTCAGGAGTATGGCGGCTGCATTGCTCGATCCGCCGCCCAGCCCGCCGCCGAGCGGGATTCGCTTGGTAAGGCTGAATCGCAGCGACCCGGTCGCGCGAGCCGCTTTCATCACCGCATCCGCCGCGCGCAGAATCAGGTTGTCGGGAATGCTCCAGTTGGACTTTAGCTCCAGCCTGGTCCTTCCCCGTTGGTATTCCACCTCAATCGTATCGGCCAGCGAGATGGTTTGAAAGATGGTACGAAGCTCGTGGAAGCCGTCCGGGCGCTTATGCAGGACCCGCAGGTCGAGGTTGATCTTGGCCAGCGAACGGAGCCGCATCAGTACCGAATCAGGGCGTGCACGTCGTAGCCCTTGAGCTTTTCGCGGCCCTTCAAGAAGTCCAGTTCCAGGATGAAGCCCAGCCCCGCCACTTTGCCGTCGAGCGTTTCCACCAACCTGGCCACCGCCGCCGCAGTGCCTCCGGTGGCCAGTACGTCGTCGATGATGAGCACGCTTTGGCCTGGCGAAACGGCATCCTTGTGGATCTCAAGCACGTCCGTTCCATATTCCAGCGCGTATTCGATTCGTTCCCGCTCGGCCGGCAGTTTCTTCTCCTTGCGGACGGGAATGAACCCGTATCCGAGCGCATAGGCCACCGCGGGCGCGATGATGAATCCGCGAGCTTCAATTCCGAGCACAACATCGATCGGCGTCGAACGGTAGCGCGCAGCCAGTGAGTCGATCACGCCTTTGAATCCGGCGGGGTCTTTAAGCAGCGTGGTGATGTCGTAGAAATTGATGCCGGGCTTGGGAAAATCGGGTACTTCCCGGATGAGCGCTTTCAATTGGTCCATTTAGAGAATTCGTATTGTAACATCGGACTTGTAAATTTCCTTTATGTCTTTACTCGAATCCGCTCCCATCATGGCGTTCAGCGCGACCACCGACGCGGCGCGCGCCAAGGCGTTTTACCAGGATCAGCTAGGCCTCCGGCTGGTCAGCGATGAACAATACGCGCTGGTGTTCGACGCCGGCGGAACGATGCTGCGTGTCCAGCGGGTGAAGGAAGTTCGGGAGGCCCAGTACACGACGCTCGGCTGGAACGTGCCTGATATCGTGGCGACCGTGGAGCAGCTGGCGAAAGCCGGCGTGAAGTTCGAGCAGTATGGCCTGCCCGGTCAAGACGAAAAAGGCATCTGGACCCCGCCGGGAAGCGCAACGAAGGTGGCGTGGTTCAAGGATCCTGACGGCAATATTCTAAGCCTCACCCAGTTTTAGGTGGCCACAGATGAACACAGATCAACTCAGATTAAGAAAATGAACTTGAGTTGGCATTATCGGTGTTCATCTGTGGCCAGATTGCTTTTTTCAGCACCATCTATTTTTCTTCCCGGTGTTGCTGGATTTTCTGGAATCGTTTAACAGACTCCTGTCGAATCTGACGGACCCAACCGGCCGCTCCCGCAGCGAGCTCCGGATGGTCTTCCGTCTTCCATGCTCCCGTTGCAGCACGCAGCGTTTCTCGCTGACCATTGAGCTTAATCTCGCGCTTGGCTCGTTGCACACTTCCATTTCAACACGGCTAACTCCGCCAGATCGCCGGGCGAAGACTGAAAACCAGCCCTGCGGCCAAAGCCACCACCGCCGCTGAGAGCAGCGCCGCATTGGCGATGCCAAAAAACGAAGTGGCCACGCTCACCGGGAAATCGCCCAGCGGCCGCACGCCCATCATGAGCAGCGTATTGAGACTCATGATCCGGCCGCGCATTTTGGCGTCGACGCTCCCTTGCATCAGCGTGATCACAAGCGTAGTGAAGACGCTCTGTGCCGCCGCCATCAGCAGTAGCATGGCGAAAGACGACGCAAAGCTCCGGCTGAGCGCGAAGAGCGCAAGAGCCATCACCCAAGCTGCATTCGCCGACACTAAGAGCCGCCCTCTTCGCTGATAATGCCCGAATGACGCAACGAAGAGCGATCCAACCACGGTGCCGATGCCCGATGCGGCAAACAAAAATCCCACCTGTTCGGCTCCGCGGTCGAGGACGCTGGTGACAAATATCGGGACCAGCAGCGCTTGGGAAGGCGCCACGAAAAGTAGAACAGCGTAGACGATTACGGCGGCCGAGACCGCCGGCTGTTTCTGAATCACTGCCAGCATTTCCCGCACTGCGGCGAAGGTTCGCGACTTAGGGGCTGACGATCCCGCGGACGACGCGGTCGCTTCCGGTGGCAACAAGAAGAGAGAGATGATCACCCCCAAATAACTGCAGCCGTTCAAGGCGAAATCACCGGCTAAACCAGCCACCACCGCCACGGCTCCTCCCAGCGGCGGACCGGCGATAGAAGCTGCATTGAATGCCAGGCTCTGGAGCGAAATGGCGTTCACTAAGTCTTCCGGCGGCGCCAGCAGCGGCAACAAGGATGCGCGCGCGGGCTGATCGAAGCTCAAAAGAACCCCGGAAGTGAAAGCCAGCACGATCACCATCCACAGACGAACCGCACCCGTCGCCGTCAACACCGCCAGCGTGAAGGCCGACAACATCAGGAGCGTTTGAGTGCGAAACAGGAGCCGTCGTTTGTCGTGCCGGTCGGCGAAGGTCCCGCCTAGCGGCGCGAAGATGAAGAACGCCGACGCCTGTGCCAGCGATACGGTCCCCAAAGCCACTGCCGAGTTTCCGGTGATCCGCAATACCAGCAGGCTCTGAGCGACAATCTGCATCCAGGTGCCAAGAGCCGACGCCAGAATGCCAATCCACAAGGTTCGATAGTAAGAGTGGCGAAGGGCTCGAAATGTCCCGAATGCTCTCGAAGTACTAGAACCAGATTCAGGACCGTTGCGCTGCACAAGCACCTATGATAATGTGATTCTGACCGGTAACATCATATAACCGCACCTTAGAGGAGCTCCGAAAATGACGTGGCAAACACCGAAGATCGAAGAGATTTCCTGCAGCTGTGAGATCAACTCCTACAGCAACGCTGATTTCTAAGCTGTAAGTTCATGCTGGTGAAGGTTCTCGGCGCGGCCGCGGGCGGCGCGTTTCCGCAGTGGAATTGTGCCTGTACGCAATGCCAGCGGCTGCGATCAGGAACCTTCGCCGGACAACCCCGCACACAAGCCCAGGTCGCCGTCAGCGAAGATGGCGTTTCCTGGACCCTTCTAAATGCCTCCCCAGATCTTCGGGTCCAAATTGAAGCCACTCCGCAATTGTGGCCTCCTGGCGACTCAATCGATTCCCCCATTCAATCTGTAGTCATCACAGCCGCCGAGGCGGATACCGTTCTCGGCCTGCTCTCTCTACGCGAATTTCAGCCCCTGGATATTTACGCCACGGCTGCTGTCTTGCGAATCCTGCGCGAGGACAATAGTTTGTTTGCGCTGCTGGATCGCGTGCCGCGGCAGGCGGTCTGGAAGCAGATCCAGCCAGGCGTCGAGTTCACCGTGGCCGAGCTCAGATTCCGGCCGTTTTCGCTGCCTGGCGGTTTTCCCGGCTTTGTGCGAGCCGATCGCAGCGCTGAACTGGACGCCGAGGAAGCTGTGCTCGGTTTGTTGATCGAATCCCGATCGGGCAAGCGCATGGCCTATCTGCCCGGGGTTGCAAAGGTGGAAAACCCGTGGCGCGCGTTTCTTGATGAATGCGACCTCGTGTTGTTTGACGGCACGTTCTGGACCGACGACGAACTCTCCCTCGTTCGAGGAGTAAGCAGAACAGCTTCCCAGATGGGGCATCTTCCCTTATCAGGACCGGGCGGCTCGTTGGACGCGCTCAAAGAAATCAAATGCCCGCGTAAGATCTTTTTCCACATCAACAACACCAATCCGATTCTGGATGAATCGAGCGGGGCTTATTCCGAGGTCCGGGATGCCGGCTGGGAAGTGGCTCGCGACGGAATGGAGATCGCACTATGACCCTAATGGAAGACACGCTGCTGAGCCCCGCGGCGCTCGAAGAACAGCTGCGCGCTGTCGGCGACGAACGCTATCATCATCAGCACCCATTTCACCGCCTCATGCACGAAGGCAAGCTTACGCGCGGCCAACTGCAAGCCTGGGCTTTCAATCGTTACTATTATCAGAAGACCATCCCCATCAAAGACGCTCTGATCCTGGCTCGTAGCGACTCGCCTGAATTTCGGCGCGCCTGGCGCAAACGCATCGTCGATCACGATGGGGAGCCAGGCACCCCGGGTGGCATTGAAAAGTGGATCAAGCTGGCCGAAGCCACCGGCGTCCCGCGCGACTTGGTAATCTCGGAACGCGGTGTGCTTCCCGCGGTCCGCTACGCCGTGGATGCATATCTGGCGCTGGTTACGAAACACAGCTTTCTGGAAGCCGTGGCGTCGTCGCTGACGGAAATGTTTTCCAAAAACCTGATCAGCCTGCGCATGGATCGGATGATACTGCACTACCCGTATCTGTCTTCGAGCCTGGGATATTTTGAGTCGCGCCTTTCGCAGGCGCCCGAAGATGCCGATTTCGCGCTGAACTGGGTGAAGCAAAATGCGAAGAAGCGCACCGATCAGGATCTGGCGATTGGCGCCTTGCGCGCCAAGTGCGATATTCTGTGGGCGCAATTGGACGCGCTTTACTTCGCCTACGTGCAGCCGGGCTGGCCGCCGCCAGGCGCTTTCCGGCCGGAAGCCCTATGAGTGAACCGGAGCCTACCAACGTTCCCCGCCTGGCTCTCGGCTGCCGTATGACACAATCGAAGGACCTTGGTCCTGTTTTGCTCATGCCGGAAAGCATGCTGCGCCTCACTGGGCCTGGCCCGCGGATCGTGGAACTCTGCGATGGAGCGCGTACGCTAGGGGACGTAATTGCCACGCTGCAGTCCGAGTTCAGCGCCGCGGATCCGGAGATGATCCGTCGGGAAGTGCTGGCGTTTCTGGCATCCTTACAAGAAAGGCGGGCGCTCGACATACTATGAATTTCGTTCCGCGCGCCCTGATCGCCGAAGTCACCCATCGCTGTCCGTTGCGCTGCGTTTACTGCTCTAATCCGCTGGAGATGCGCTCCCGCTCCGACGAACTGACCACTGCCGAATGGCAGCGCGTGTTCGGCGAAGCCGCGGCCTTAGGGGTGCTGCAGTTGCATTTGACCGGTGGCGAGCCGTTGGCGCGGCCGGATGCCGAGCAACTCGTCAAGGCCGGAAGAGCGGCGGGTTTGTATGTCAACCTGATCACCTCCGGAATTGGACTCGCGGAAGCGCGCCTGGAAGCCTTAGTGAACGCCGGCCTCGATCATATCCAACTCAGCTTCCAGGATTCCGAGCAACCCCAAGCCGATGAGATCGCCGGTACGCGGGCGCATGCCGCCAAGCTGGAACTGGCGCGCCGCATCCGCAAGCATCGGCTCGCCTTCACCATGAATATCGTAGTGCATCGCCAGAATCTCGGGCGTCTGCCTCAGATGATCGCGCTCGCCGAAACGTTGGGAGTCGACAAGCTCGAAGTGGCCAATGTTCAATACTACGGATGGGCCTTCGAGAATCGCGGTAAGCTTTTGCCCGCTCGCGAGCAGGTGCGCGAGACCATCGCCATTGTGGACGCGGCACGCGAGCGCCTGAAAGGCCGCATGCGCATCGACTGTGTGTTACCCGATTACTACGCCCGCTACCCCAAAGCTTGTATGGGCGGCTGGGGGCAAGGGCTGATGCTCATCGACCCGGCCGGCGTGGCGCTGCCGTGCCATGCCGCGCGGGTCATCCCAGGATTGGTCTTCGACAACGTACGATCGCACCCGCTGCGCTGGATCTGGGGAGAATCAGCCTCGTTTCAGCGCTTCCGCGGCGACCAGTGGATGCAGGAGCCGTGCCGCTCCTGCGAGCGCAAGACCCGTGATTTTGGTGGCTGCCGCTGCCAGGCCTTTCTTTATACCGGAGACGCCGAGGCCACCGACCCAGTCTGTTCCCTGTCCCCCCAACGAGGCTTAATCGAAGCGGTGATCGCAAGTGAGCCGACCGCGCCAGGATGGGTGTATCGCATCAATCCGTCCAACACGGCCACGCCAATTCTGAATTCTGACTTCTGAATTCTGAATTCCGTCTTCAATCAATCAACCCATTCCTCACCGCAAACCTCACCAGTTCCCCCGACGAATGCAGATTCAGCTTCTCCATAATCTTGCCCCGATGCGCATCCACGGTGTAAACGCTCAAGTTCAACGTGCCTGCGATTTCCTTGTTGGTTTTGCCTTCAGCGATCATCTGCAGCACCTCGCGCTCGCGGCTAGTGAGCAGATCCAGCGGATCGGTGACGTGCTTGCGGTAATCGCTCAACACGGCGTCGGAAACGCCGGGGCTCAAATAGCCTTCGCCTTTCGCCACCGCGCGCACCGCGTTCACCAGATCGCTGTCGATGGAGTCCTTGAGTAAATAGCCGCGGGCCCCCGCGCGCAGAATCTCGCGCACGTAAACCGAATCCTTATGCATGCTTAACGCCAGAACCCGCGCGCGGGGAGCGGCTGCTATCAGACGCCGCGTGGCCTCGATACCGTTCAGCTCGGGCATGGCCACGTCCATCACCACGACATCGGGATGGAGCTGTTCGGCCAACTCCACCGCCTCCCGTCCATTGCCGGCCTCGCCGACGATTTGCATGTCGGGTTGGGTTTCGAGAATCAGCCGGAAACCCTTTCGGACCATGGCATGATCGTCGGCCAGCAGAATCCGCAGCATAATTCGTTTGTAGCACCTGATTGTGGCGCACGCACTCGTGCGTGCCGCGTTCACACTCGTGTGAACGCTTCCGGACTAACGAGTGAGTGCGTGCGCCACTACCGAAGGGGCGCCCACAAATCAACCGTGACGCCATTGTTTGAAGTTATTTCAAGTTCGCCGCCCACGTTTTGAGCACGCGCCCGCATACCCACCAGGCCCAGGCCCGTGGAGTGCGATCCGTTAAAACCATGCCCGTTGTCTTTAACCGTCAGATGAACGCGATTGCCGCCAGGCGCCAATTCGATACTCACGCGCGTTGCGCCCGAGTGGCGAGCCACGTTGGTCAGCGCCTCTTGCACAATACGAAACAGGTGCGTCTCGGTCTCGTCTGGCAGGCGCCCGTCGAAGCTGGATTTGTAGTCCACTTCGATGCCGGTGCGCTGCCCAAACCGCTCGGCCAGCCAGCGGATACTCGCGTCGAGTCCGAAGTCGTCCAGGATGGTCGGCCGCAACAAGTGCGAAAGTTCGCGCACATTTTGAATCGCCTCATCGATGAGCCGGCGGCAGTCTTCCAGCCGCGCCGGATCGGGAGGCGTCGCCGGATCGAGCGCCGTCACATTAGCTTTGATCGCGGTGAGCGACTGGCCGAGCTCATCGTGCAATTCGTGCGAAAAGCGGCGCGCCGCCGTCTCCTGGCTTTCCAGCATGTGCCAGGTGACGCGCGCCAGGTCGGACGATTGCTGCTCCATGCGTCGAAACAGCTGCGTGGTGATTCGCACCGTGAAGATCGCGCACACCAGGGCCAACAGAAGACAGCCTCCCAGCAGCCCGAGCGACTCCTTCACCAGTTGCGCCGAGCGCTGATCGATCCGCGTTTGAGCGGCCAGTGTCCGGCCGGAATTGTTCGCGATCATTTTGGCCACAATCGCGGTCACCTCTTCGTGATGGAGCAACAGGTCGCGCGAGGTGTAAGTGGGAACGTTCTTGCGGACCAGCAGACGCCGCGCTTCGCTCGAAAAGCCTTGTACCGCGATGCTGAGCTGCCGCCACAATGCGGCTTGCGGAGTCCCGGCGGCTTCGGTGACGATCCGCTCCACGGCCTGGTCGGCATCGTCCAACTGCGAGAGCAGGCGCTCACGCTCGGAAAGTTCGGGGCCGCGCGAAAGTTTGTTAAACGCGGCGTTCAGCGTATCTTGTTCGCGCTGCAATTCGTCGATGAGCCGCGTGGTCACCAGCCCGTTGTGAACGATCTCAGCCGAGTTTTCCTGAATCAGTTGCGCGCTCTTCAAGCCGATGAAACCCGCCGCCATCAGCAGTACGATAACGGCCGAGAATCCGATAACAAGAACGCGCAGGATCTTGGAATACACGCCACCTCTAGGATCGCATTGTGGCGCACGCACTCCTGCGTGCTGCGTTGACACTCGTGTGAACGGTTCGGGAGGACCCGCCTTCCTCCATTCTGACTTCTGAATTCTGAATTCTGAATTCTTTTTAGGTAAACTTCCATTCATTAAGATCCTCGCCCCTTCCCTCCCGCGATTTGGTGACAGCAACTCCCCTACGCAGGCTATCGTTGATTTTCGCGTTCGGCTGCAAGATGGTTATGCGAGGCGGAAATGAACCGCTCGCGAAAAAGGAGAACCAAATGAACAAACTTATTTTCGCCTCTCTCTTGAGTGTAGGAGCCATCCTGGCAGCGCAGACACCGGTCGCGCCAGCCCCGGCCGCCGCCAAGACCAGCACCACCTCGAAGGTGAAGACCAGCAAGAAGCATCACAACAAGAAATCCGCTGCGGTGAATAGCACCAGCGTTAAACCCGCCGCGAAGTAACGCGGTACGCCCGGAGCGGTGAGCACCCAACATGCTCGCTAATCCGGGCGTTGCTTTTTTACAGCACGCCCCGCCAAGATGAGGGTGTGCCGCCGCAAGCGTATTCCCTGCCCCCCGACAAGCTCCAGCGCGCTATCGAATACGCACACGCCGGCTACCGGCTGCACTTCGCCAGCGAGATCTACGTCATTATTATCCTGGCGGCGATTATTGCCTCCGGACTCTCGGCCAAGTTTCGCGACTGGGCCCAAGCCGCATCCCAGCGCCCGATCGTCCAGGCCCTGGTTTTCATCCCGCTACTCCTCATCACCAACGATCTGCTCTACCTTCCAGCGAATATCTACGGGCAGCATCTGGAGCTCAAATTCGATCAATCCATCCAAAGCTGGCCATCCTGGTTCTGGGACTGGACCAAAGGCGAATTGATCGCGCTCGCCTGCGCCATTCCGCTCGCCTGGCTTTTGTACGCCGTGATTCGCCGCAGCCCGCGCCGCTGGTGGCTGTACTTCTGGCTCGCGACGCTCCCTATCATCGTGACCGTGATGTACCTGGAACCGATGATCATTGAGCCGCTCTTCTATCGCTTTGAACCGCTGGCAGCCACGCATCCCGCGCTGGTGGATCAATTGGAGACGCTGGTGGCACGCGGCGGTCTCGCCATTCCGCCCGGCCGGATGTTCGAAATGAAAGCCAGTGAAAAGCTGAATTCGCTAAACGCCTATGTGAGCGGCTTCGGCGGATCGAAGCGAGTGGTGGTGTGGGACACCACGCTTCAGAAGCTGACTACGCCTGAGATCCTATTCGTTTTTGGCCACGAAATGGGGCACTACGTTCTCGGACATATTCGCAATTCCCTGCTGTGGCTTTCGCTGCTGCTGCTGGTACTGCTGTTTCTCGGATCGCACATCGTTCGCTGGACCATCGCGCGCTGGGGGGCTAGATGGCGCATTCCAGACGTGGCGGATTGGGCATCGCTGCCCGTGTTGCTGCTGATTGTCACGATTTCGAGCTCTCTGACCGAACCCGTAATAAACGGTTACAGCCGCTGGCAGGAGCACCAGGCGGACATATACGGCCTGGAGGTCACGCATGGCATCGTGCCCGATTCGTCCGCCGCCGCGGCCCATTCGTTTCAGGTGATGGGTGAAATTGGCCTCGATGAGCCTAACCCCAACCATTTCATCGAATTCTGGCTCTTCTCTCACCCCTCCACCTCCGACCGGCTAACCTTCGCCGAAACCTACAACCCATGGACAAATAGTGTGCCGCGGTACGTCAAATAGTTGATGAACCGTGCCCTTATCCTCACAGGCTCCCTGCTGGCGGCCGCCGCGCTGGTTTCTAGCCAGCAAACCCCGGCCACCGAGGAAGTCACAGTAGACGCGCGAGCCGCCGCCCGCCCCTTCCCTCACTCCTGGGAACAAATGTTCGGATCTGGCCGCGCGATCCTATCGCTGCGCGACAGCTATCGGCGCGACTTGCGGGCCATGAAATCGGCCACGGACATTCGTTATGTTCGTTTTCACGCCATCTTCGACGACGAAGTGGGAGTCTATTCGGAAGACGCGCAGGGCCGGCCGGTCTACAATTGGTCCTACGTCGATCAGATTTATGATGGCCTGCTCGAAGCGGGCGTTCGGCCGTTTGTCGAAATGAGCTTTATGCCGCGTGCCTTGGCCGCATCCGACAAACCTCACGCCTTCTGGTACCATCCGCTCCCTTCGCCTCCCAGAGACTATGCGAAGTGGGAGCAACTGGTTTCGAACTTCGCAAAGCACCTGGTGGATCGCTATGGCGTCAACGAAGTGTCGCAATGGTATTTCGAAGTCTGGAATGAACCGAACATCGATTTTTGGACTGGAGAGCCCAAGCAATCCACCTATTTCGAGCTCTACGATCATGCGGCGCGAGCCGTCAAACGCGCCGACCAGCGTTTGCGCGTCGGCGGCCCGGCCACCGCGCAGGCCGCCTGGATCCCTGATATGATCGAGCACTCTATGCAAGCCCAATCGCCGCTCGATTTCGTGTCCACACATGTCTATGGGAACGATCTATCGAAAGACGTCTTTGGGACCGATGAGAACATTGACCGTTCCGAAATGGTGGGCCGCGCAGTGCAGAAAGTCTACAAACAGGTCAAAGCGTCCGCCCGGCCCGATCTTCCTATTATCTGGAGCGAGTACAACGCCAGTTACAAGAATGAAATGGACGTCACCGACTCGGCGTTCATGGGGCCTTGGCTGGCCAACAATATTCGTCTGTGCGATGGCCTGACCACGATGATGTCTTACTGGACCTTCTCGGACGTGTTCGAAGAGCAGGGAGTGATCCGGACGCCATTTTACGGAGGCTTCGGCCTCATCGCCGAGGGCGGCGTTCCCAAAGCCGCTTTCAATGCGTTCGCCATGCTGCACCGGCTGGGCGATCAACGGTCGCAGCCCGATTTGGCCAATGCTCTGGTCACCAGGCGTTCCGACGGCACGTTCGCCATCGCGATATGGAACTACGCGGCACCAGCCCGCAGCGTTCATATCACGGTGGATGGAGCCGGATGGAGCGGCACGCCGCGCTACCACGTGGAGATTCTGGATCGCGATCAAGGATCGGCTCTGGACGTTTGGCGCAGCATGGGTAGCCCGGTTAGTCCCACTGCGGAGCAATATAAACAGCTGAGGCGCGACGCGGCGGTAACCCGGAAGCTCGATGGTACGTCCACCTTCATGCTCCCGTCACAGTCACTAGCTTTGGTGGAGGTAGGGCCCCGCTGAATGTTTCCTCGCGCCACGGCGATCCTTCTCAGTGCGCTGCTGACGGCTTCCGCCGGCACCGTAGACCGCGCTGCGCCTGTCGCCGCTACCGACCAGGTTGCCCCAGTGTCTGCCGCCGACCGCGCCTTCGTTCAGGATCTGGAACGCCGCAGCTTTGAGTATTTTTGGGAGCAGGCCGACCGTGGCACCGGGCTAGTGCTGGATCGCGCACGAGTAGACGGCGGCCGCGCCAAAGGTCCTAGCCGCGATATTGCCAGCACCGCCGCCACCGGCTTCGGTCTCACCGCCATCTGCATCGGCGCCGAGCACGGCTGGATCACTAAACCAGAGGCCGCCGATCGCGTTCGGGCCACGTTGCAATTCTTCGCCACTAAGGCCGACCAGGAGCACGGCTGGTTCTACCACTGGATGGACGTTTCCACCGGCGATCGCAAGTGGGACAGTGAGACCTCATCCGTGGATACCGCGTTTCTTTTGGCTGGCGTTCTGACGGCGGGACACTACTTTTCCGACGACCCCGAGATTCCCAAACTGGCCAGCGAAATTTACAACCGCGTGGACTTCCAGTGGATGCTGAATGGCGATGCCCTGCTGCTGTCGCACGGCTGGCGTAGCGGGAAAGGCTTTCTCAAAAGCAAGTGGGACACTTATTGCGAACTGGGCCTGCTGTATGTTCTGGCCATTGGTTCACCCACTCATCCGATTCCGGCGGAATCCTGGTATGCCTGGCAGCGCCCCTTCTATCAGTACGAAAACTACCAATTCATCAGCGGGGGCCCGCTGTTCACGCATCAGTATTCGCAGGCCTGGATTGATTTCCGCAACCGCCGCGATCGCGGTTTCGTGGATTTCTTCCTGAACTCCGTGAACGCAACGCGCGCCAATCAACAGTACAGTCTAAATCTGGACCTGCCCAACACCTTTGGGAAAGACATCTGGGGAATTACGGCGTCGGACGGCCCCAAGGGTTATCGAATCTATGGAGAGATCAAAGCCTTCGATCCGGTGGATGGAACCGTGGCTCCAGCCGCGGCTGGCGGATCGCTCATGTTCACCCCCGACATCTCGATTCCGGCGCTAGCGGCCATGCGCGAACGTTTCGGAGACCGCGTGTTTGGCCGCTATGGCTTCGTGGACGGCTACAACCCCACGCTCGAATGGTTCGATACCGATGTGGTCGGCATTGACGTAGGCATAACGCTGCTGAGCGCCGAAAACCTGTTGACCGGGAACGTCTGGCGTTGGTTTATGGCCAATGAGCCGCCTTCACACGCCCTGGATCTGATCGGTTTCAGCGAGCCTCCGGGTAAAACGGCCGCGCCCGAAGTGAAGAAAGCCGCTCCAAAGAAGCGGACGCACACCCGCAAACCGCGCCCCACCCAACCCAGCTAGGGTACTCGCGGCTTCAGCCGCGTTCTGCCCGTCGACAATACCAACGCGGCTAAAGAGTCTGTGTGAGAACCAGCGGTGAATCGGTCTGAAAAAAAGCGCAAGAGCCAGTTTATGGAAAAACAGTTGGGGTAAGGTCGGCGGAAAAGCCAGTGAGCGGGAATCGAACGGTCCAACCGAAACTGGCGATGTGTGGAGTAAGAGGAAGGCTTCAATGAACCTTCCCTGTTACGATCTCAGACGGCTGGGAACACACGCAGACGATGCATCCAGGTGAGATTATAGGCCAGTGCCATCAGGCAGAATTCCACAGCTACCTTCTCCAGTCCCCGCAGCCGGAACCTTCGCCCGTGGCGCTGTTCTTTTAAGGTGCCGAAGACCGGTTCCACCAGTCCCGCTCTTTTTCTGTAAGTCGCTCGTCCTTCCGCCGATCGCAGTTTCGCCCGCATCTGACTGACCTGGGCACCGTAGTGGACGATGCAACCGGCCGTCTGATCTGCCGAACGACCCCCATTGAGTTCCTGCGCCAGATTGGAATCCGGAACATACGCATCGACGCCGCGAGCTTGCACCGCCTCAATTTCCTCGTTCCGGTAGAAGCCGCTGTCGGCGCTCACCTGCCGCGGCGTTTCTCCGCAGCGCCCTTCCACCTGTTCCACCATCGCCTCCAGCGACCTGGTATCGGTGGGATTCTGCGTGATGCGCTGCCCCACGATGAGGTGATCTTCACTGACCGCGATGTCGGCCGTATAACCGAGTTCAAAGCCCGTCCGGGTGCGCAGAAAACGGCTGTCCGGATCGGTGACAGACTGCTTTTTCAGTCCGGCTTTGCGTAAGCGTTTCAGCTGCCGGGGAATCTGTTCCAGCTTCTGACGCCACGTGTCGGTTTCGGTTTGCATGCCCCCAGCTTCCTGGGCCGATTCCTCATTGCATTGCTTCTGCCATTGCCGGATCTTCCGTCGCAGGGCGGCTCGCTGGCTCCTCAGCTTCTCCTCGGTGACGATACGATCGCGCGAAGCATTCGCCGCGATCCGCGTCGAATCGACCGCTACGTGACCCAGCCGTCCCCAGCCCTGCTCCCGGGCCCACTCCAGAACCTGGGTGAACAGATCGTTCAGCGCTTTTGGATGCCGGCGCCGGAAGGCATTCAGTGTCCAGTAATCCGGTGTCGATCCGCCCGCCAGAAAGCGAAAGCCCAGATCCTCACGCGTGCGCTGCTCCAGCCGCCGGCTCGACGTGATTCCCAGGCAATAGGCATATAGCCACAGCTTCAGCAACAATCGCGGATGATAGCCGGGCTGCCCCTCATCGCTGTAACTGTCTTCGATCGTCCTTAGATCCAGCCGCTCGACTATCTCGTGCACAAAAAAACTGAGGTGGTCCGATCCCAACACATCTCCCACACTGGGCGGCAACAACCACGCTTGTTCCGGATCGTAGGTTCGAAACTTCCCCATATCCTCTTATCTCCCTTCTTCAGACTTTTTTCAAGAGGAAATGTTTTTCAGTTCTCACACAGACTCTAAAGCCGCGTGTACCGTTATTTAGATGGACACCACACTAGGGCCTGGCTGGCTCCTGAATTCTGAATTCTGAATTCTGTCTTCTGAGACATCCACCAGCACGGGCATCCGCTCCTCAAGCAGGAACTCAGTGGATTGAACCAGCGGATCGTGATGGAACCGCTCCTGCATCCGATTCCCGAGCAGCGCATTGTCGATGGCCAGCAGCGCCATCCCCTGATGGTGGGCCATGAAACAATGGACCACTTCTGGAACGCCACCGGCGCCCGAGTAATCAATGGATTCAAAGAAGCCATGGCGGGTCCACCAGCCGTTGGTGGCCATCGTGCGCAGATTGGTAGTGGCACGCGCCGGGTCTATCATCAAAGCCAGCATCGAGGCGTAAGGCGCTATCACCAGGTGCTTAGCTTCCTCGCCGCTGGCGCTCAGGGGCGGCACTCCGAACGCGTAGTATTGATATTGTCCGCGTTGATCGCGCTCGGCATGCGCGGCCTCCGAGATCCCCCACGGCACGCCTCGCTCCTGTCCATAAGCTTGCTGGATACGAACCGCGGCCCGCAGCGCCCGATCCAGCAGCGTGCCGGCGTAAGAGCGCAGATGAATATGTGGCATCAGATATTCGAACATCGTGCCGCTCCAGGCCAGCAGCGTCACGTGATCGCGATACGCCGTCAGCTTTCTTCCCAGCCTCAGCCAGGTCTCGCGCGGAATGTCGCCCTTTGCAATTGCCAGGAAAACGGCGGTCCGGGCTTCCGACGCCAGCAAATCGTAGCAGGATTGATCGCCCTTATCGGTGTCTACGTTATACCCGATGCGCAGCAGCTGGCGATTCTCGTCGAACAGGAAGCCAAAGTCCATGTCGTCGAAGTAGCGCTGGGCTAGCGCCGCGGCTGCCTGGAAACGGCTAGCCAGATCCAGCGCGGCCGCACCCGCGGCGGGCAGCTCCCGCAGCAACTGCACCAGAACATCGCGCAGCATGGGATAGAGCGGCCGGGGACTCGAGAGACGCTCGCGCAGCCGATCCGCGATGCGCTCGTAGGCCTTGGGCAGGTCGCCCAGCGCCGGCACCTTGCTCAGTTCCGCCATAAGAGGAGTGAACGAAGCGTCGCGCATGCACACGCGTAGCTCGGGTTCCAAAGCCGGCGCGAGCCAAGGCGCCAATGTATAGAGCTGCTCGAGCGCAGCGTCCATGCGCGCCGAAAGCAGATCCTCCCAATAGCGCAGCTCGGCGGAATCGGTCCGTGCATGCACGGGAACCAGGGCGGCGCGGATACGCTCGATCAGATCGCGCGATTCAGTAAGCACCGCCTCCCAAAAGAACAGGTCTTTGGGCTGGCATTCCAGCTGCCGCAGCAGGCTGCCAAACAGCTTCTGCGTGGAGAACGTTCGCCACTCATGCGGCACTTCCTCGCGCAGCCGCAGTACGTGATCCCGAAGTCCCTCCAGCGTCCCTTGTTCGATAATCGCATCCTGGAGCAAAAGCAGACATCCCTGACGCAAAGTCGCCAGCGAAGCGGCCAGGTTCCCGCTATCCACGCTGGACACATATTGCGGTCGAAGCGGGAGTCGCGAACTGGTCTCATACCAGTTGAAGAAGTGCCCTCGATAGCGTGGCATTTCTTCCAGCGAGTGGAGGATCCGCAGTAGGCAGGTCGATAACTCGCCCAGGCTCAGGTACCCAAAATCGTGGGCCGCGAGCTGCGCGGTCAATGAAAACCCGAGGTTGGTCGGCGAAATATGATGTGTCACCAACGCGGGATCCTCTTGCACGTTGTCGGGAACCAGCCAGTGATGCTCGGCCCAGGAATAATCGGCGAAGTAGCGCCAGGTGCGAAGGGCGGTCCCCCGCAGAAAGTCGCGATCTTTGGGCGTGATCGCCGCCGGCTGCGGCAAAGGTTCATTCAGCCATCCCACCAGCAGGGGCGCGGTGATCCAAAGAGCGCAAACCAGTGGGACCAGAATCGGGAGCGAACCGGCGATGAAAAGGAACGGCAGCCAGAGCAGCGACGAGACGTAGAGGTATACATCGAAAAGCGCGATACGGGGTCCGGCCGCAATTTCCGATTGCGCCATGGTTTCCCATTCGAGCATATTGGCATGGCTGATATACACGCGCCCCAGGGTACGCACAATCGCGTCGGCCATCAGGCAGGCTTGAAACGGAATGAAGGCCAAGGTGAGCAGAGTGTCGCGATGGCTTTCCAGAAAGCGGCTGCCCAACACTTTGCTGAACGCCTTCCAGAAGCGGCGTTCGGGGGCGCGAATAATGCTCAGCAGCATGTCCGCATACGCCGGGATCTGCATCAGCAATAGTACGGCGATAGTCCAGCGCGCCTGGTGCGTGGTGGCCAGCCAACCGGCCAGCAGCAGAAAGAGCAATGAGACCTCGAGCAGGCTGCGGCGCAAATTATCCACGATCTTCCAGCGGGAAAGAGCCGACAACGGATTCCTCTTCGAGCGTCCACCCGGAGCGGGCGGATGCGCGAACAACCAGGGAAGCAGCTGCCAATCGCCCCGCACCCAGCGGTGTTTGCGCTTCGAAAAAGCGCCGTAAGTGGCGGGATAGTCTTCCACCAACTCGACATTGATCAGGCCGGTGCGGGCGTGTTCGCCCTCGATCAGATCGTGGCTGAGGATGGCGTTCTCTGGAAAGCGTTCGCCTACAGCCGCATCGAAAGCGGACACGTCGTAGATGCCCTTGCCGGTGAAACTGGCTTCGCCATGCAGGTCGTGGTAGACATCGGACACCGAGGCCGAATACGGATCGAATCCCGGCAGGCCGCTGAAAATTCTGGCGACCCAGGAGCGCTGCGCGGAGTCAAAGCTAATGGCCACTTGCGGGCGCAGCAGCGCGTAACCGTCGGTGACTGTGTTGGTGGAAGGGTCCAGAATCGGCCGGTTCAATGGATGCGCCATGGCGGCCACCATCTGGGCGGCGGTGTCGCGAGGGAGCTGCGTATCGGTATCGAGCGTGATCACGTAGCGGATTTCGAGCAAGCGCGAAAGATCGCCGACCACGGTATCGAACCAGTTTCCGTGGCCCAGCAGAAGCTTGTTCAGGTCGTTTAGCTTGCCCCGTTTGCGCTCATATCCCATCCATTTGCGCTCCTGCGGATTCCAGCGCCGCGCGCGGTGCATCAGATAAAAAGGTCCTCCATCTCCGGATCCGTAGCGCTCGTTCAACTGCCGGATGGCATTGGCGCACAAATTAAGGACGCTGTCGCTCGCGGTTTCCCTCGCCGCGGCGTCGGCAAAATCGGTGAGCAATCCGAAGAACAGGTTGGGGTCTCGATTCGCGAGGTACCGAATTTCGAGATCCTTGACCAGCTTGGCGCAATTGGATTCAGAGTAGAGCAGCGTTGGCACCACCACCATGGTCTTCGAGTCGGCTGGAATCCCGCCGGCGAAATCCATGCAAGGGATGATGCGCGGATCGAGCAGCCGGCTGATGGTGGCATTCGCGATTTCAAGCGCCGCCTGGCTGGCCGGAATCAGAAGGAGCCCGAGCATCCACCAGGAGATTGGGCCCGCCATCCATGCGAAGCCGAGAACCAGCATGGCCATCAACATGGCTACACCTGCGGCATACGACACATTGGGGTAGCCCCGCGGAAGATCGACGAAGATAAGATCGACGAAAAATGACGCGATCGACCTCTTGCGCCCTAACGTTCGGCGAAAGTCCCGTGCGCCCGGTCCGATCAGATAGTAGCCGACGTGACTTACGCGCGCCTCGCCGGGGAAGTCAGCCTGCGCCTTCTCGGCGCATTCCAAAGCGATCTTGGCCACCTGCTCTTCGGTCACCCCGGCCCGGCGCGCCAGGCGCTTGAGTTCCAGGCGGTATCGATCGCGCGTAGGAAAATCCATGCGTGGGTAGACCCCGGCGGGGTCGCGCCGCAACACGGCCTCCGCCCGCGAGGCTGTTTCGACAAAAGCCTTCCAGGAAATGGCTTCGATGGCCCACAAAGTACGAATACAGCCTGCCACCACCCGATCGACATCCAGGTTGGCGCACAGCCGCTCGATGATCGCCAGCTTGAGCATGGGAGCGAATGCCCACAGTTCCACCATCTCGAGAGAGTGGTTCTCTCTGAGAGTATGCGCAAACGGCAGCAATACATCCGAATCGATCACGCCCGGTGCGGTCGACATCCATCCCGCCGAAATCTTCGCCAGCCACGCCGCCGCGATCTGGTGGACGCGCGGCTCGCCTTCGCTGGTCTTCTGAAGTTTCCGCAGGAACGAAGGCCGCAGTAGGTGCCGCAGATCGACGATCTGCGATTGGAGCAGCGAGTGGTTGTCTTTCAGCCAGCGCGACGCGCCCCCGCCCCTCGCCTGGTGGCGTAACTTCGCCGAGCATTCGCGCAGACGATGCGGAACATGAAACCCGGAAGCAACCGGCGGTAGCGCCTCTAGCGGCGCCTCTTGGAGGGTTTGGGTCTGCGCGCTCATCGGTAACTCGCTGCTTGCAATTCAAAAAGGCTCGCATAGCGTCCGCCATGGGCCACCAACTGATCGTGCGTCCCTTCTTCGTAAATCTGCCCGGCCTCGAGCACCACAATGCGATCGGAAGCAACCGGCGGTAGCGCCTCGAGCGGGGCCTCTTGGAGGGCTTGTGTCTGCGTGCTCATCGGTAACTCGCTGCCTGCAATTCGAAAAGGCTCGCATAGCGTCCGCCGTGGGCCACCAACTGATCGTGCGTCCCTTCTTCGTAAATCTGCCCGGCCTCGAGCACCACAATGCGATCGGAAGCAACCGGTAGCGCCTCTAACGGGGCCTCGTGGAGGGTTTGGGTCTGCGCGCTCATCGGTAACTCGCTGCCTGCAATTCGAAAAGGCTCGCATAGCGTCCGCCGTGGGCCACCAACTGATCGTGCGTCCCTTCTTCGTAAATCTGCCCGGCCTCGAGCACCACAATGCGATCGGACTTCCTTACGGTGGAGAAACGATGCGAGATCAGCAACGCCATTTTGTCGTGCGATAGCTCGTCGAAGCGCGCGAACACCTCGGACTCGGCCACCGCATCCAGCGCCGCAGTCGGCTCGTCCAGGATGAGCACCTGCGCATCGCGCAAGTAGGCCCGCGCCAGCGCGAATTTCTGCCACTCGCCGCCGGAGAGATCCACTCCGCCCTCAAAACGCCGGCCCAGCATTTGATCCAGGCCGCCGGCGAAGCGAGTGAGCAAGCGATCCGCCCGGCTCTTCTCGGCCGCGATCCAAAGCGCCTCGTCATCATCGACGGCCTGGATCCGTCCCACGCCGATATTCATTCGCGCCGGCATATCGTAACGCACGAAATCCTGAAAGATGACTCCAATCTCTTTGTGCAGCTCTTCGACGCTGTATTCGCGCAGATCCTTGCCATCCAGAAAAATGGCGCCGCTGGTGGGATCGTAAAGCCGCGCCAGCAACTTCACCAGCGTGGTCTTGCCCTGGCCATTTTCACCCACCAGCGCTACGTGTTCGCCCGGCTCCAGGCGAAAGTTGAGATTCTTCAAAATCAGGCGGGATGAACCGGGATAGTGGAACGAGACGTCGCGAAATTCAAAGCCGGTGCGAATGGGCTGGGGTATGGGGAGGGCGTTCGCACGCGACCGGATGTTGGGCTGAACCTTCAGGAAGTCCACCAGGTCCGTCAGGAACAGCGCCTGGTCTGAGATATGCGAGAACAGCGAAAAGACGCCTTGGAGTTGCGTGCTCGACCCTGCGATCGCGCCCGTGAGAAAGATAAACGTGGCCACGTCAATGCGCCCCTGGAGCGCCTGCCACGCCAGGAACACATAGCTACCGTAGTAGCCGATGGACCCAATGATGGCGAATACCGAGCCCCACAACAAGCGGTGGCGCGTCAGTTTAATGTTCTTGCCGATAATTCCGCCGGTGAGCGCAGCATAGCGCTGGTGCAGATAGCCGCCCAACCCGAACAGCTTCACTTCCTTGGCGTTTTCTTTGCTGGTGCCGATGACGCGCAGATAATCCAGTTCGCGGCGCACCGGCGTCACCTCGTGAGCGAGCGCATAGCCGAGGAAGGCGAAGTGGCTTTCACCCATGAGCGCCGGTACGATGCAAATGACGAGCAGCAGAAACACCCACGGTGAGTAGTAAATGACGCCGACCGAGAGCGAGATGAGAGTGATGGTCTGCAGCAACAGCCGCCCCATGGCGTTGAGCATTCCAATGCGGTCGGTAGCTTGCTGGCGCGCGCGTTCCAGCATGTCGTGAAAGCCTGGATCTTCGAACGACGCCAGATCCAGCCGCGTGGAATGCTCGATCAGCCGCAGGCTCACCTCGCGCGTAAATTCGTCCGCCAGGCGAGCATCGGTGTAGTCGATGGCGCGGCCCAACACCTGATTGGCTGCCGCCAGCGCAAATTCAGCGCCGAGCAGCCACCACATCTGAACGGGGATGGCGCCGGTGTGCTTGGCCTCGATGATGCTGATGATGGCTTTGGTAACGCCGAGAATCGCCAGCGGGATCAGGGCGCTGAACAGGCGCAGCGCAATTCCGCTCGACACTACCGACGGCGCGGCATCCCAAACCAGGCGCAGCACCGGCGGGACGTTGCGCAAAGCGGCTAGGCGTTTATTCCAAGAGGTCCCACTTGAGGAAGTCACGACAGAAGACATCCGTTAACGGCAAATATCTATAGCAACTGAATGGCCGCGAACGAAGCTGCCGCACCTCCATGCTAACACCTTGAATCGGCGAAGATTACCTTGAAATTCAACGCCGCTACCGAGAAGCAATTTATGCCCGAGTGAGCAGTTGTTTCCGCCTCGCTCTACCCGCGAGGCTCAGTAAGTGTTGAAATCATTGTGGCGCACGCACTCCTGCGTGCCGCGTCGGCAATCGTGCCGACGCTTGGTTTAGGGCTACCCAGCAATCCAGTGCGGCTGAATCCAGCCCAGGGAAACGCCGGTCATGATGACGCCCAGCAGCATCACCACGGCGGCCGACGCCACCGGGATCCAGCGAAAGAACGGGCTTCCGCCGCTTCCGCTCGGCAGCAGATTCTTGGCATAAATCACCAGAACCCCGATCGCCATCAGCACCAGCGCCAGACCCAGGCTGAACGAAACCAGCAGCAGCAGGCCGAGGCCGACCCGTCGCAGCGCAATCGCGGTGAGTAACAAAACCAGAGCCGATTCGCACGGTACCAATCCGCCGCTCGCGCCCAAAGCTACCAGCCCCGGCCACGAGATTTCGTCCGGCACATGCGTGTGGCCGCCCGGACCGTGAGAATGTTCGTGAGAATGATCGTGGGGATGCGGGTGGGAATGGGAGTGGTCGTGCGGATGGTCGTGGTGATGATGATCGTGACTGTGCGCATGAGCATGCTCGTGATCGTGAGAATGACTATGGCCGGCTCCGCGCAAACGCTTGTAGAGCATCCAGCCGCCGATCGCAACAATGGACAATCCCGAAATCGCGCCTAACACTTGTGTCACTTTTTGCGGAACGATGTATTGAAATAGAAATAACGTCGCGAGCCCCAGCAGAAACACCGACACCGTATGGGTAAACGTCACCATTGCGCCCAGGAAAGCAGCGTGCTTGAGCGTGCCGCGCGACCCTACCAGGTAGGCAGCGACGATCGTTTTGCCATGCCCCGGCGTAAGCGCATGCACGGCGCCTAAGACGAACGCGATCCCGATAGCCGCGGCAATCATCCAAGGCGTGATTTGTTGCTGGTGCAGCAGGCGCGTCAACGCATCCGTCTGGGTCCCGGTACTTTGCAGGAAGGCGAAACAAGAAATCATTGCCATTAGCATTCTACCGCCCTTAAAGCCAACGGCCCAGGGAGCCAGACTTCGTGATCATCTTCGGGGAGATATGTTCCTCCACAAGATTGCGCCAATCCTTCTCTTGGGCGGCGTCTTTGAAGAACCGCTTGGGAAGCACCAACGCGGACATCGCGTTGGAATACAGCAAGAACAGGCTCTTTGTTTCACGCACCGCCCACAACGCTTCATACGAAATATCACTCGAGGCATGAATACCGCTGCACTGTATACCTCGCGGTGAAAACACGTACGAGATTGGACCGGAGAGTGGAACACTCGTCTTCATTTGCCTCTTCGCGCCTCTATAGGGCCCCCTCGCCAGGACGATCGAAAATGCTAGTAATAGCAAAAACCATGTTCCGCCCCGACGCGCGAGGTCAAGCTCGGGAGTCAGCACCGCAACGATCACCGCGAGTAAAAAGCCAACGAAACTAACAAGAATAGCTAGCAGCAGAAGCCACCAGGTGTGCCGATAACAGTGCGAGTACTGAAATTTCAGGAGATCGTGAAATTGGAGCGTCCCGTTAAGTTCAATCGAAGACGCGTTCGCCAATCTTCACCAAACCCGGCAAGGCTGCGCGTGCACCATCGGCTGGCCCACCCGGCACGCGAACGCCTTTCCAAACTCGGGCATGTTGGACACCACACCATTGATCCGATACTCATCGGGCGAGTGCTCATTGGTGATGGCATTCGCCCGCTTGCTCTCCGCGCGTTCGTCGCCACACGCCCATTGCGCCATTCCGATGAAGAAGCGCTGGTCGGGACTAAATCCGTCAACCGGCCGCAAATCCTGATCCTTGGTTGCGCTCTTCCACGCCAGATAGGCTAGCCATGTTCCACCCAGGTCCGCCAGATCTTCCCCCAGAGTCAGCTTGCCGTTGATCTTAATATCGTCGATCACCGTGTATTGCGAATATTGATCGGACACGCAACTGGCGCGCTTCTCGAATTGATCGGCGTCGCTCTTCGTCCACCAGTCTTTCAGGTCGCCCTTGGCATCGAACTGACGGCCCTCGTCATCGAACCCGTGCGTCAACTCATGGCCGATGGTTGCGCCGGTGTTGCCAAAGTTCGGCGCGTCATCCATTTTCGGATCGAACAGCGGCGGCTGCAGGACGCCCGCCGGAAAGTTGATGTCGTTCATCTGCGGGTCGTAATACGCATTCACGGTGGGCGGCGTCATTTCCCATTCGGTGCGATCCACGGGCTTCCCAATCTTGGCGAGTTCGCGTTTGGACTCAAACACAGTGGCGCGCTCCACGTTGCCGAAATAGTCGTCGCGCGCGATTTTAATGGAGCTGTAATCGCGCCATTTGTCAGGATATCCAATCTTATTGACGATCCCATGCAGCTTTTCAAGCGCCCGCTGCTTGGTTTCGTCTCCCATCCACGGCAATTGCTTGATCTCGCTCTCCATAGCAGCCTCAATTCCCTTGGTCATATTGAGAGCGCTCTGCTTGGTGGAGGGCGCAAAGGTTTTGGCGACAAATTCCTGGCCCAGCGCTTCGCCAATCTCGCCATCCACGCGCCGAACGCAGCGTTTCCAGCGCGCCGGCATCACTTCTATTCCGCGCAGATATTTGCTATAAAAATCGAAATTCGCGTTGTCAAAAGCGGCCGGCAAGACCGAAGCTTTGGAATGAACCAGATGCCAGCGCAGGTAGGTTTTCCAATCGTCCAGCTTATGGGATTGCAGCAGCGTCTGGAGCTCCTTAAAGTATCCAGGCTCGGTTACGTTGATCACCGAAGTGTCCGGCGCCTGGCTGGTCTCGAAGTAATCCGCCCAATGGAACGAGGGCGTCAGAGCCTGCAATTGCGCGGGAGTCATCTTGTGAAATAGCTTGTAGGGATCGCGCTTATCCACGCGCGTCAAAGACGCCTTCGCGAGGCCGGTTTCGATGTCCATCACAATACGCGCATGCGTCTTTGCAACGGCCGGCGACTCACCCAAGAGTTCGAACATATGCTGCACGTGTTCCACGTACTTCTGGCGCTTCTCTTGCGATTTCGCGTCGGTCTTGGTGTAGTAATCGCGGTCGGGAAGGCCCAAACCGCCGGCGTTTGCAAACGCGATCACGCGGCTGGAGTCCGCGAAATCCTGATTCGAGCCAAAGCCGAACAGCATGCCATCGCCCGCTATTTCGAGATGCTGGCGCCCCAGGTACGCCGCCAGGTCGCGAATGGAATGTAGCCCGGCAATTGCATCCAGCTCCGGTTTCAGCGGTGCGATTCCCGCCTTTTCCACAGCGGGCTGGTCCATGCAAGCCGCGAAATAGTCGCCGATCTCGGTCTCCACCAGATTCCGGCTCGCGCTGGGCTTGGACGCTTCTACGAGAATATCCCACAGGAAACGCTCATTATCCTCGTTGAGCTTGGCGTAGACATCCCAGCGGGCCTGATCGGGCGGGATCGGATTCTTCTTGATCCAAGCTCCACACGCGTAGTGATAAAAATCGGTGCATGGATCCACCGACCGGTCCATGGACGAAGTGTCCAGGCTGGGGCTATAAGGCAAGGCGAAGAGCGGCGAGTCGTTACCTTGGGCATACAGGACCACGGCGCCGCACGAAATCAGGAGCAGGAAAAGCGTAGATCTCACAGTGATATAGTAAAACACGAAGTGATTGAATTCCGGCCAGCCCTGGCTGGGAGGGTCCTCGTGAAAAACCATTTCCTCACGCTTTTGATTTCTGCGGCTGCGTTGGCCGCGTTCGCAACAGCCGCACTTGCGCAGTCTGACTCGGTAGCCCCGCCGGTGGAGTCGCACCACGGGAGCGTAGCGCCCGCTTCCGGACCCATCCCGCGCCTGCCCGATGGCAAGCCGGATCTGACCGGCGTATGGGATATTCCCTACGTTCCAGATATGTCGCGAGGCATTGGGCCGCTTCCCTTTACAGCGTGGGGCCAAGCGGATTTCAAGGCGTATGATCCCAGCAAATTCGATTACACCGCACATTGCTTGCCCGCCGGTCTCACCCGCCAGATGAACACTCCCATGCCGCTCGAGATCTTTCAGATGCCCAAACGCGTCGCGATACTTTTCGAGGCCTGGAACACTTTCGTGATCGTTCCAACCGACGGACGGGATCATCCCAAGGATCCCGATCCCACCTGGATGGGAAATTCCGTCGGGCACTGGGACGGCGACACGCTGGTGGTGGACAGCATCGGATTCAACGATAAGACACGCCTGGATACAATCGGCCATCCGCACAGCGACCAACTGCACGTGATCCAGCGCTTCAGCCGCGCCGACCCCACGCATCTGGCTTACGAGGTGACTGTGGACGATCCGAAAGCATACACCAAACCGTGGACCAATAAGCGCGTCTTCAATTTGAAACCCAAGTGGGAGTTGATGGAGTATTCGTGCGAGGAAAACAATAAAGAGATCACCGAGCATCTGGTGAAGTAAGGGAAAAAATGAGAACAAGACTTGGAGTTTTGGCCGCCGGCGTTGGATTACTCATGGCCGGCCTGCCGGTCTTCGCGCATCACTCCTTCGCGGCTGAATTTGATGTCAAGCAACCGGTGACGCTGAAGGGAACCGTGACCAAGGTGGAATGGACGAACCCGCACGTCTGGATTTATATCGATGTGACCAATGAGAACGGCAGCGTGGTGCATTGGCAGTGCGAGAACGGTGCGCCCAACGCTTTGGCCCGCATGGGATGGACGCGGAATTCGCTCAAGGCCGGCGATCAGGTGACCGTGGAAGGCTTCCGCGCCAAGAACGACGACAAGACTGCCAACGCCCGTCAAATCATTCTGCCTGACGGCCGCAAGGTATTCAGCGGTTCGGCCGAAGATGGCGGCCCCGGCAAAGCGAAGGATAGTCAGTAAGTGAACCCCGAACCAATCATGGACCTGGCCCACCTGGGCCATCTGGAAATGCTCACTCCGAAGCCTGAGGAGAGCCTGGCTTTCTTCGTCAACGTTCTCGGCATGACCGAGAGTGGACGCCAAGGCGATTCGGTTTATCTGCGCGGCTGGGACGACTACGAGCGCCACACGCTCAAGCTGACCGCGTCGAAACTGCCGGGCATGGGCCACGTCGCTTTTCGCGCCCGCAGCCCGCAAGCGCTGGAACGGCGCGTGGCGGCGTTGAAAGGCTCAGGCTACGACATCGGATGGACAGATGGAGATCTGGCGCACGGGCCCGCCTTTGTCTGCCAGGACCCCGATGGACACAAAATCGAGCTCTATTACGAGACTCAGTGGTACGCGCCGCCGCCCGAGTTGAAGCCCGCGCTGAAGAATCAGGCCCAGCGCTTCCCGGCGCGAGGGGTCAATGTTCGGCGCCTGGATCATTTCAACGGACTGGCCGTGGACATCGAGGCCAACCGTTCATTTTTTGAAAGGTATCTCGGCTTCCGGCTCACCGAGCAGATCGTACTGGACGACGGCTCGGAAGCCGCCATGTGGATGACCTGCACCAACAAGAGCTACGATTTTGCGTATTCGCGCGATCACACCGGGACTAAGGGGCGCCTTCATCACGTCACCTATGCCGTGGATTCCCGGGAAGACGTGCTGCGGGCCGCCGACATTTTTCTCGACAACGGCGTGTACATTGAAACCGGACCGCACAAGCACGCCATCCAGCAGACATTTTTCCTCTACGTCTATGAGCCAGGCGGCAATCGAGTGGAAGTGGCGAACGCCGGCGCGCGGCTGATCCTGGCGCCGGATTGGAAGCCGATCCGTTGGACGGAAGCCGAGCGCAAAAAGGGCCAGGCCTGGGGACTGAAGACCATCGAATCGTTTCACACCTACGGCACGCCGCCGGTGGAAGCGAAGCACTGACGCGACCGCTTTCTCGCGACCCCGCGCTCAGAAGGTCAGGGAAATATCCGCTTCAATCTGGTTCGTCTGGGATCGCGTGGTGAGATTCTCAAACACGGGCTGAAACCACCGCGTGTAGCGGAATTCCGGCACGACGTGGATGCCAAACTCATCCACGAACTGGATCCCGCCGCCCACCGTCGCCCCGAACGAGGAGCGATGCTTCGGTATCGCGGGTGTGAAGGTGCAACAAGTAAGGTTACCGGAAGCGTCCGTGGTGTCGATGGAGGTACGGATATTGGTCGCCAGCCGCCCGGTTCCACCTGCTTCCAGAAACCATCGCGGGCTGCCGGGGCGCTTGCCGGTACCGTAATATCGGACCAGGAACGGGATGTCGATCAGACGGGAGCGCGTGTCCTCATGCGTGCTGGTGGTGGTTGTCGTCGGATAAGTCGTACCGTTCAAGACAGATGTTGTCGTCGTCGCGACCGTGGTGTTCAACTGGTAACCGATGCGCCTCAGGAGCCCGCTGAGATCCACATAGAAATGTTCGGTGATCCTGGCCTGGAACGTAACTCCATATCCGATTCGCCCGGATGCGCCGGTAGTCTGGTATTGCGTGCTGATCTCCGGACTGTTATTGACCGTGCTGGTGGCTCCTGTAACCATACTGAGCCCCGTCACCGACAACGTAAGGCCGCCGGAAAAGCGCCGCTCGGATTTGGGAGCTTGCGCTGAGGAAGAAGAAGATGATGATGAAGCTGGCGGTTGGCTCTGCGGCGCATCTGGTTGCGCTGGCTGGGCCTCGGCGCAATATCCACAAAGAACGGCCCACACGCCCACAATCACAAGTGTCTTCAGACGATCCTCCCATAAGATGCTTGGTCCAACGATCAGTTTACCCCCAATAACAAATGTGGCGCACGCACTCTTGCGTGCTGCCGGCTACAGGCTTTCTCGATGCCTCTGCTTGTCCGCTGACAAGTATTGGCGTAGTGCATGCCCCTGGCCGACACTCGTGTGAACGTTCCGGTATTGCCGGCCATTGTCTGTACCGACGAATTACACCCCGCAACCGGGTACGGCTTTGTCACTCGTATCGTAATGCTTCGGTAGGATTGAGATGCGAAGCACGGTTCGCCGGCAGAATTCCGAAAATCACACCCACCGCCACCGAGACCCCAAACGCCACCAGCACTGAAGTCACCGAGATGGGAACGCGGATGGCATCGGTGAAAAACCGCACGCTGAGCGGGACCGAGATGCCCACCAGAATGCCAATGCTCCCGCCCACCATACTGATCACGATCGATTCGGTTAGGAACTGCTCCAGCACGGCGTGCCGCGATGCGCCCACCGCCATGCGCAGTCCGATCTCGCGCGTGCGCTCCGTCACCGTCACCAGCATGATGTTCATAATTCCGATGCCCGAGATAATCAGCGCGATGGCCGACACCAGGATCAGCACAATGGTCATGACGAAGGCGATCTGTTGCGCCGCCTCCAGAATTCCGCCTAAGTTCTCGACATCGTACCGCGCGCCCGCCCGATGCCGGCTCTCGATAATCTGTTTGATGGCCGCGGTGAGCGGCTGAACGTCGGAAGCCAGCCGGGCTTGAGCGTACAGCGGATCGATGCGCTCCACGGGGGTGAAGAATTTGACTACCGTGATGGGCAGCAATACCGTTTCATTGGTGATTTCCGATACCCCGAAGGTCCCTGTCCGCTCCTTGAAAGTTCCCACCACCGTGAACCGCAGATCGTAAAGTTTAATGACCTGGCCGACGGCATTTTGCACGCTACCGTAGAGCTTAATCGCCAGTTTTTCGGTGAGCATGGCCACGTGCTGGCGGCCTTTTACATCGCCGGCATCGATGAAATGTCCCGACAGCAGCACCATGTTCCGGACGGCGGGATACGCTTCATCGGTACCAATGACAGCCACATCCTCTTCTTTTCCGTTCACCAATAAACGGCCGGAGTTGCTCATCACCCCGGTAGCAGCCACCAGGCGTGAACCGAGTTGTTGGCGCACCGCATCCACGTCAGCCATCTTGATGAAATCGGCATCTACCTTGGTGGCGTTATTGGTCCCAGCCGAGTATTGCGCATAGATCAAGTTGGAGCCGACGCCGCGTATGAGGTCCAGGATGTATTCGCGGCTGCTGATGGAAATAGTCACCACCAGAATGACCGAGGCGTTGCCGATGACTAATCCGAGGGCGGTAAGGAAAGTGCGGAACTTGTTGGCCCACAGGGCCTGCAGGCTGAACCGCAGCGCTTCTCCGAAATACATCAGGCGCCGGAGGCTTCCTTAAGCAGCTTCTCGGCCTCTTGGCGCGAAGGATCGCCGGGTGTCAAGTTACTTCGCAGGTATTGGTTCAAGAGAACCCTGGCCCGATCCAGGTTACGCTTCTGTTCCACATACAGGCGCGCGCGCAAAAAAACGACTTTGGGCGAGTTTGGCGCCAGTTGTTCGGCCTGGTCTAACGCGGCTTCACTGGCCGCGATGCGCCCCTGCCGGGCTAGCCGCTGCGCCATAGCGACCACGCGGCGAAGCTGTTCATCAACGGTATCGAACTCGCGGCGTCTGTCCGCCAACCTCGCTTGGTCAGAGAGACCCTGAGCCGGGTTTCGCCGGGCGATTTGTCGCGCGATTGCTTCCGCTTTGTCGTAACCTCCGCCCAGAAGGCCTGGCGCCTCCAGGTAATAATCAAAGAGATCGCGCAGCGCTGCTTCGTTGCCGGGATCGAGCGCGACGGCCTTCTCGAAGTACTCTTGCGCCTTGGACGCGTACCGCGGGGCAAAAAATGGTAAGGCCGTCTCGGCGCGGCGCGCAAAGCTGCGACCCAGCCAATGTGCGTACTCGGAATTGGCCGGCTCCATACTGAAAGCCCGTTCGAACGCTTCAGCCGCCTTTTTGTAATCGCCCAGCATAAAGCGGTCTCTACCCATCAAGCCAAGCGCCTGGGTGCCGGCCGGGCCACTTTCGCGAACCAGCGTGAGCGAAGCCTGATAATCGGCATGGCGATAAAGCTCCTCGGCTTTCGACAGTGGATCAGCGCCCTGAGCGAACAGCCCCGGTAACGCTAGCAAGAATAGAGTAGGTACACGTGCGCTCATGAATCCCCAAATCGCTCCATTATAACCGCGACTCCCCTCACCGCGTCGCTTCGGACTTGTTCATTGGATGCACGAGTCAGGAAGTTGGGTACACTATTGAAAGTCCGTGGCCATACGGTTCTGCATCGTAGTATGCTGAAAGTGAAAGTTCAACTCCTGGGGAGGAAAAAACGTATGCTCGCTCAGTTTCGCGGGTACATTTTAGGCGGTTTCTGTTTCATGCTCTTCGCCGGCGCTGCGTGGGCGCAGATTGCGGCGATTGAGGGCGATGTGAAGGGTCCGGACGGCCAGCCCCTCAAAGGCGCTGTGATTCTGATCGAACGTCAGGATATGAAGGGCACCTACAAGGGCGCCAAGACCGACAAGAAGGGCCATTACATCTACAACGGTCTGCCCTTTCCAGGAACCTACACCGTCAGTGTCTTCGTCGACGATCAGAAACGCGACCAGACGACAGGGGTGAGGACCCAATTGGGCGACCCAGTCAATATATCGTTCGATCTGAAGCAAAGCGCCGAAAAGCAGCAAGCCACCCAAGCGGCCGTGGCGGCTGGAACTGCCACCCCGGAACAAGAGCGCGGGCTGAGTAAGGAGCAGAAGGAGGCGCTAGAAAAGCAGGCCAAAGAGAACGCCGCCAACATTGCCAAGAACAAAGCTCTGAACGACTCTTTTAACGCGGGTAAGGACGCGCTGGCCGCCAAGAACTATGATGCGGCTATCGACGCCTTTCAAAAGGGCGTCGAAATGGATCCCAATCAAAACGTAATTTGGGCCAATCTGGCGGATGCCTACGTCGGCCAAGCTGGAACCAAGACCGGCGCCGATCAGCAGGCGTCGCTCGGCAAGGCGCTCGAGGCCTACTCCAAAGCGATCGCGCTCAAGCCGGAGAATCCGGCTTATCACAATAACTACGCGCTCACGCTGGCGAAAGCCAAGAAGTTTGACGAAGCGCAGGCCGAATTGAACAAGGCAGCGCAACTCGATCCCACGCAAGCCGGACGCTACTACTACAATCTAGGCGCCGTGTACGTGAACAACGGGCAAGCGGCAGCCGCGGAAGTAGCTTTCAAGAAGTCGATTGAGGCCAATCCCAACTATGCCGATGCTCAGTTCCAATATGCGACCGCCCTCTCGGCGAAGTTGTCTACCGGAGCGGACGGCAAGGTGGTGGCGCCGGATGGAATGAAGGACGCGCTGGACAAGTATCTGGAGCTCGATCCAACCGGGCAATTCTCGGAGGCTGCCAAGAGCATGCTGCAGATGATTGGAGCGACCATCCAGACCAATTACCAAAACCCGGACGCCAAGAAAAATGCACCCAAGAAAAAGCCGGCCAATTAGCTAGCCAGGATAGCGGTCAAGACGAGCGTCCCCGGAAACGGCCTCGTATGGGCAGCGCTGTTAGAACGCAACCATGCTCGAAACGACGAACGTACTTTGGTACGGCGAGGTCACCGTTGAATTTCTGTTTTGCTTGTACTTGGTATGGACCCACCTTGCCAGGATCCACCCGGTATTCACGGTCTGCCTCGGGTATTCGGTGATCCGGTCTTTGGCGGCAATGTACTTCATGAGAGGCGCCGAGGGGCCGCGCCTCCCGCTCTCTTATACATACTTTTGGCTGTGGTCGGAACCCATCTGGCTGGTGCTCCAGGTGGCAGTCGCAATGGAAGTGCATACCAGGATCTGGAAAGAGCACGCATCCATCCTGCGCCAGACGCGTCCCTTGCTGGTATTAGCGCTTTTGACGGCGCTCGTCGCCGCTGCCATCCCATTAAGCTCGGAGGCCGGTCAGGCCGGGTCTTCGCCGCTAATCCTGGCGATGCACTTTGGGATCCAGGCTACGCGATACATATCGAGCGTCCTGGCGGTTTTTCTGGCTCTTTCGGCTGTTCTCTTCCTGGTTGTCGTAGGCCACGGTGGAACCAATAGCGAGTTCCGGCATGAAGGAATGATGGCGGCTTACTTCGCAATTTACGCCATTGCGGCCTTCCTGATCGATGTTGGCCGTGTGAGGGCCGTCTTTGTCAACGGCTACTTCGTGTCGGCGCTCACGCTTTGCTTTGTGGCGTGGTTTAGCGTATTCAGGCCTCAGCCAGCGGCAGGGTCGACATAGACCCCGCCGCATTTTGCGCCATTTTACTTGTGGGGACAATCCGGAGGACAGGTTGGAAATGGCACGGCATTACTGTGTGCTGAAGGTAATGCCTGAACGGCAAAGATTCCGGCGGCGGCGAGTGCGAGCCAGAGTGATAGTGTGAGCTTCTTCATGTGATTTTCTCCTTGAGTTTTGTAGTACCGCAATGCGGTCTAGCACATTATACGCGCGCCTCAAAGAGTGACCCGGACTAGTACCGATAGAACTCGCCGGATTTTCCGCGATTATATTTTTATTCTAAGATTTGTGGCGCACGCACTCCTGCGTGCCGCGTTCACAATCGTGTGAACGCTTTTTCTACCAATCTGCCAACAAGTCCCTGGCGGGCTTGCGTGCCAGCAGTGGGCGATTCAGGTATTGGAGCACGGGCGCCATGGCTCTAAAGCGCTCCACGATTGCGCCGTGCAGCCGTGGCGTTGTGGCCAGATCCGCTTCGAGCCTTACGTCCAGGACCCAGTCCTTCATTCTTATGAATTGGGCCGCAGGGTGAGACGGGTCAAAGCCTTTGGGTGATCGGCTTAGCGCGTCGCCTTTTAACTCGCCGGCCAGCTTCCGGGCCTTCTTATCGCCCAGAATCCGGCTCAGTTCCTGGTGCGTTTCCGCGATATGGTTTCGCACGGCTAACATCACGTCGCGTTCCGGGTGCCAAATGCCGGCGGCAACTTCGATGACCTCCTGGGAGACGCTGAAATAGAACCCGCCGGCTCCGAGCCGCTCGCCTCCACGCCGCGCAAACGAGGCCGCAATGTGAGTCTTATAGGGCGTCTTGTCCGCGCTAAAACGCGTATCGCGATAGATCCGGAAGATCGCGCTCTTGGGCTCGGTGACATACTCAGGGGCGAACTTCGCCAGATCCGTATTGATCGCGCCTATCAACTCCAGCATCGGCTCTTTGACATGCTGCTCGAAAAGATGCTTGCGCGGTTGAAACCATTCGCGGCGGTTGTTGCGCCTCAAGCTACGAAGGAACCGGACCATCTCCGGCGGAAAGCCGGCAAAACCAGTTGGCACAAAACACTCCCTTATAATTTGACCAGATGACCATTCGGAAAGAGACCATCGATCTGCTTGCCAGCATACCCGATGTATCCGTCTCCCAGGGAGTGTTGCTGAGCCGGCATACACGCTTCGGAATCGGCGGACCGGCCGGCGCGTTTGTGCAGGCGTCGTCGGAAGAGGCTTTCGCCGAGGCCCTGCGAGTGGCGCGGGCCAGCGGAAGCGCTTTGAGCGTGATCGGCGATGGCACTAACCTGATCGTATCCGATCAGGGTTTCGATGGTATTGTGCTGCGCCTGACCGCGAAAACCATCGAACATGACGGCGCAATAGTGCGCGCCGCGTCCGGGGCGGAATTGCAAGCTCTGGTGGATTATTCGATGGATCATGGCCTCGGAGGCCTCGAAACGATGACCGGCATCCCCGGCTCTGTGGGAGCGGCGGTCTATGGAAACGCGGGCGCCTATGGCCATTCCATTGAGGAGCGCGTGCGTCAGGTGCGATTCCTGGACGACGCCGCCGTTCGATCCTTCGGCCGGTCGGAATGCAACTTTCATTATCGCGAGAGCATCTTCAAGGAACACAAAGAGTGGATCATTCTGAGCGTGGAGCTGGCCATGATCCCGGCGCCCTCCGCCGAGCTGCGCGAGACTGCCGAAAAGATCTTCGGAATTCGCCTCGAAAAGTATCCCGCGAGCATGAAATGCGCGGGCAGCATTTTCAAAAACTTGATCCTGGCGGAACTCCCTGAGCCTCTGCAGCGGCAAATCCCCGAGCGTGTGATCCGCGAAGGGAAAGTCCCATCGGCGTACTTCCTGGAGCAAGTGGGCGCCAAGGGAATGCGAAACGGCGGAATTCATGTAGCGGATTATCATGCCAATTTGATCTACAATACCCGCGACGGGACCGCGAGCGAATTGTGCGAATTAATCGTTGAGTTGAAATCACGCGTGCGGAGACAATTCGGCCTGGAACTCGAGGAAGAGGTGCAGTACGTCGGATTCTAGTGTGGCGCACGCACTCCTGCGTGCCGCGTTCACACTCGTGTGAACGCTTGGTTCCTCTGCCGCACGAGCAGTTTGCGCCACGCGGGCTCAATTGCCTAATATCCTGTCGCGTGTAATATCTTAAAGGTATGCGCTATTCGTGTTTTCTTGCGCTCGCCGCCGGCGTGCCTCTGGCGCTAGCTGCCGACCGGCCTGTCCCCGTCATCGTCGAGCTATTCACCAGCGAAGGTTGTTCCAGCTGTCCCGCCGCGGACCGCATGCTCGCCCGCCTGGAGCAGACCCAGCCGGTTCCCGGCGCACAGGTAGTCGCCATCGAAGAGCACGTGGATTACTGGAATCAGTTGGGCTGGATCGATCCGTTCTCGTCTCCACAGTTTCGCGCGCGGCAGAACGATTACGCCGTGGCCTTTCATTCCAGCAACATCTATACCCCGCAAATGGTAGTGAGCGGGCAGATCGAGTTCGTCGGCAGCGACATGAACCGCGCCTATCATGAGATCGGCGCAGCGGCGCAAACCACGACCACCGCCGTAGATCTGGGAACCCGCGCCAATTCGAGCGATCCGGATCTGCTGGATCTTTCCGTTCAAGTAACCAATCTCAAAACCGCCAAATGGCGCGACTCCAATGTTTACCTCGCCGTTACCGAGAATGGCTTGACGACCTTCGTGCCGCGTGGAGAAAATAGCGGCCGGACCTTGCGGCACTCCTCCGTAGTCCGAAGTTTCGGCGTCATCGGACGAGTAAAGCCGGAGGGCAGGAACGGCGGCCGGCTGGTATCTACCCTTCGACTGCCTCCCGAATGGAAGCGCGAGAACCTGCGCGCCGTGGTCTTCCTGCAAGAGCGCGACACGTTTCGAATTACCGGCGCCGGCGTCGTCGATTTGCATTAGCTCGCTCAGCTAGAATCAAAACTATGTCCATTGTTGTAGTAGGTTCTGTAGCCTATGACGGAGTTGAGACTCCGCATAGCAAAGTTGATCGCATGCTGGGTGGCGCATGCACTTACATCTCCTTAGCCGCCAGCTATTTTGCCAAGGCGAAAATTGTAGCTGTGGTCGGCGACGACTTCGCCGCTGAAGACGAGAAATTGCTCTTGGACCGCGGGATCGATCTGGAAGGCCTGGAGCGCGTGAAGGGAGGCAAGACGTTTTTTTGGGCGGGTGTTTATTCGCACGATATGAACGATCGCACCACGCTGCGCACCGACCTGAACGTGTTCGCCGACTTCAATCCGAAACTGCCGGAAAGCTACAAGAAATCGCCGTACCTGTTGCTCGGCAACATTCAGCCCACTCTACAGCGCAGCGTGCGCGAGCAGATGAACGGTCTCCGTTTAGCCGGCGGCGACACCATGAATTATTGGATCCAGGATTTTCGCGGCGAGCTGGTGAAGACCATCCACGATTGGGATTTCCTGCTGATTAACGACAGCGAAGCGCGCATGCTCTCGGGCGAAAGCAACCTCAAGCGCGCCGCAGGCAAGATCATGGCGATGGGGCCCAAAACACTGGTGATCAAGCGCGGCGAATACGGCGCCATTCTGTTCCACGGTGACTCGCACTTCATGGTTCCCGCGTACTTGCTCGAAGAGGTTTTCGATCCTACCGGCGCGGGCGACTGCTTCGCTGGCGGCTTCATTGGCTATTTGGCCGAAAAGGGAGTGGACCTCAAGGCGGGAAAGGTGAGCGCCAAGGAAATCAGCCGCGCCGTGATCTATGGCTCCGTGATGGGCAGCTTCTGCTGCGAAAAGTTCGGCGTAGATCGCTTCCGTACGCTCACCCGCAAAGAGGTGGACGCGCGCTTCCAGGAGTTCCGGGACTTCACCGAGTTTTGAAGCGCCACTGGCTGGAACTCGCGCTGGTCTTCGCCACCCTCGCCGCGATCAGCGGGCTGGCTACCGCCTACGTAAACCATTCCGGCTGGACTTTGTATTATGGCGACGCAGAGGCGCATCTGGACATCGCGCGCCGCGTCATCGATTCGCGAAACGCCGGCTACGATCAGTTGGGTACCGTCTGGCTGCCGTTGCCGCATGTGCTGATGTTGGCGCTGGTGGGGAACAATCAGCTGTGGCGAAGCGGACTGGCGGGCGCCATCCCTTCCTCGGCATGTTTCGTTTGCGGCGGCATTTTTTTTTATGCCGCGGTGAAACGCGCGGCGCATTCCTCCTGGGCTGCTGTGGCATCGCTCGGCATCCTGGCTCTCAATCCAAATCTTTTGTATTTGCAAGCCACGCCCATGACGGAGACGGTAGTCCTGGCGGCGCTGATGGCTCTGCTTTACTTCACCGTGTTGTTTCAGGAAACCCAATCGCTCGCGGCAGTGATTGGCGCGGGCGTTGCCAGCCTGGCCGCATCGCTCGCGCGCTATGAAGGCTGGTTCGTGATCCCGTTCGTCGCGCTCTATTTCCTGTTTGCGGCGCGTAAAAACAGGATCGGCGTGGCCGCGCTTTTTTCGGCCATCGCGGTGCTGGGCCCGCTCTACTGGTTCGGTCATAATTGGTGGCTTTATTCCAATCCACTCGAATTCTACAACGGGCCGTATTCTCCCATGGCCATTTACCGCCGCGCCCTGGCGCAAAACATGCAGCGTTATCCGGGCGATCAGGATTGGAAAGCGGCCGGTGTCTACTACTTGACCGCGGTGAGGCTGTGCTCCAGTTGGGCGGTGGTGGCGATCGGAATTACTGGTGTTGCGGCGTCACTGTGGAAACGAATATTCTGGCCAGTGCTATTCGCCGCTCTTACCCCCGCGTTCTACACATGGAGCATGCACTCTGGCGGGACGCCGATTTTCGTTCCGGCACTCTGGCCCTTTTCCTACTACAACACCCGTTACGCACTTACCGCGCTCCCGCTGCTGGCTATTGCTGGTGGAAGCCTGGTGCTGCTTGGGCCGCAACGCGCTCGGCCATGGATGGCAGCAGCGATCGTGCTTGCCGCTGCCCTGCCCTGGCTGGTTCATCCGCAGCCTGGTGACTGGGTCACCTGGAAAGAATCACAGCAGAATTCCATCCAGCGGCGCACATGGGTGAAGGCGGCAGCGTCCTCACTTGCCGGCGCTTATCATTCTGGAGAGGGGATCATCACCAGCTTCAGCGAACTGACCGGCATTCTACGTGAGGCCGGCATCCCCTTCCGCGAGGCCCTGTATGACGGCCCTGGCCCCGCTTGGATGGCTGCTACTCAGCGGCCGGATCTTTTTTTGCACGAAGAGTGGGCCGTGGCCATAGCGGGCGACGCGGTGGCGACAGCCATTCAACAAGCGTCGCTCAGAAACGGCCCTCGTTATCATTTGGTACAAACGGTTAAAGTGAAAGGCGCGCCGGTGATCGAAATTTACAAGCGCGATTAAGGATGCCGATTCCCTTCACCAAAGCACACGGCGCTGGAAATGATTTTTTGCTTTCCTGGTCGGATCAGGTTCCCGAGCTGGATCTGCCCGCGACCGCCCGCGCCATCTGCGATCGGCACACTGGCATTGGCGCCGACGGCTGGATACTGATTCGCGATAGCGCGATCCGGCTGTTTAACGCCGACGGCAGCGAGGCGGAGATTTCCGGCAACGGTACCCGCTGTGCGGCAGCGCTGCTGATCGATCAAGGCCGGGCGCTGGATCAAGTGACCATTCACACCGGCGCCGGGCCAAAGCATTTGCGTTTGCTCCGCCGGGACGGCCGCCGGTTCTGGTTCGAAATGAACATGGGGACGCCGGTGTTCGAAAGTCGCGAGATCCGCTGCAACCTTCCGTTGAAGGCCGGCGCGCAGGAAGTGACGATCCTGGATGTCGGCAATCCCCAGTGTGTTGTTTTCGTCGACAGCTTTCCGGGGAATTGGGAAGCGTTAGGCACTGAGATCGAGAGCCATGCACGATTTCCAAAACGGACCAATGTATCGTTCGTCCGGGTGATGAACGCGCACACCATTGAGACTCGTTTTTACGAACGCGGCGCCGGAGTAACGCTGAGCTCAGGCACCGGATCTACTGGCGCAGCGGTGGCTGCGATTCTGCGGAGAGTTGCCGCGAGCCCCGTTACGGTGGAGACGCCGGCCGGTGAATCGCTCGAACTGCGATGGGATGATTCGGTATACCTGACTGGGCCGGCGCAAATTGTGGGCGCCGGGGAGTTCTACATTTAACGCCATGCGTTCACACGAGTGTGAACGCGGCACGCAAGAGTGCGTGCGCTACTGACCTTCGAATTTGATGGTGGAATCCACGGTATAAACCTTGATGCCGGTTTCGAGCGGGCGGAGCATTTGCAGGACGATGGCATCGCCGAGGGTCTTGATGCCGAAATGCGTGCTATCCTCACGCTCGACCGGGAACTGGCGGGCGGCATAGGGCGGGATGAGAACCTCAAAGGCTTTGGAACAAACCAGCTTAAGTTCCGGCGCTGTCGGCACAGAGTAGAGATTGCCGGCCGAATAGCACAGCGATGCCTGAGCGGCGCGCTCGGAAGTATTCACCACCGAAATCATGTCTCCTGGCATTTCCTTTACATCACCGGAGAACCAGGGATTGCGCGTGGGATAGGAAAGCTCGCGGGGAGTGCTGCGCAGTTGATTCTGGACCGTACACTCGCTTAAACCGGATATGGCGACCACGGGCGACAGACTGGGCGATGGTACGCGCTCGCGGACTTTGAGCCAGCCGACACCAGCCTCGTCGACCACCTCCAGGCGGTGTGAAACGCGCTCGCCGGGTTTCAGATGCAGGACATTCTCATCCAATCCAGCCAGCCCGATCAACCCGCCGCCGGCGCGATGCCCCTCAATTTCGACCGTCACCACGCGATCGCCGAGATTATTGAGCGTCACGGTGGACCAGCAAGACGAGCCATAGTCGAGCGAAGGAAGAATACTAGTGACTACCCGTCCGGCGTCCGCGGCGTGAAGCCCAGCGGCCACCAAGATCAAAAGCAAAATGCGGGCCATCACTTTAGTTTAACCAGCGCTTCTTGAATGGCGGTCTGGGCCTGCCGCATATGTTCTTCACCAGGATGCGCCTGGCGCGGCCAGAAGAAGCCGCGCAGTCCGTCCTTTTTGCGGCGCGGCACAATGTGCACATGCAAATGCGGAACGCTCTGGCTGACGCGATTATTCATGGCCACAAACGATCCCTCGGCATCCATGGCCTGTTCGACGGCGCGCGCCAGAAGCTGCACGTTGGCGAAGAACGGCGCGAGCAGCTCCGGCGGCAAATCGGCCAGCGTTGCATAGTGCGCCTTGGGAATCAGCACGGTGTGCCCGATGAAGAGCGGCTTGTAATCCAGGAACGCTATCGACAGGGGGTCTTCGAACACAATATAGTTCGCGTGCGAGGCGATCTGGCAGAACCGGCAATCCGCGTTCGAAGCCATTAGTTTTCGATGGGGCCTTCGCCGCTGCTCAGCGCGCCGATAATTTGCTCGCGGCGATCCACCGCGGCTTTCAACGCTGATTGCATGGAGTAAAAATACATCAGCACGCCCAGCACGCCCCCAAACAGCAGCACACCGAAAAACGCCCATTCGGTATCGAAGGCGTAGCGCGCCAGATAAGCCAGCACCACCGGCACAAGAGTGAACGGAAACGCCAGCATCAACAGCGCCTGCGAACGGCCCTGCGCGGCCGTTTTCATGGTCTTGATCGGATTCACAGCGCGCGGATTATAGAGCGAGCTCAAGTTCCCGACCGAGAGAACGAACAGAGTGATGACGCAGGTGACGGCAACTGCTTCCAGAATCTGGATCCCGCTCAGAGGCAGCCGCAGCAGGGCGCATACCAGCGCGATGGCGGCGATCTCCATGAACACCAGAAACGCCGCCGCCAAATTTTTTCCAGCCAGAACCGTGGACATCTTCACCGGCACGAGAAAATAGACCTGCGCGGCGCTGCGGTCAAATCCAAAACAGTTCCAGAATAACGCGTCGCTCAGCAACAAAAGCGCGTAGACGCAGACCATGGTCAGATAGTTGTCGCTCAGAAAGCTGCGCTCGCTGCTCAGACGGCCGAATGCGATGGGCGCCCAGATTAGCAATCCAAACGAGAACCCCATGAGGAAGACCAGGCGAAAACGGGGGGCGCGGCTCAGGAATCGCAGCTCCTTTTCGATGAGCGCGGCTAGCGGGTCGCGGAAGATGGCATTCGGCAACTGATACCACCATTCCAAGCGGCTCACGCGACGCGTGGATACCGAGCCGCGGGCGGAAGCTTCGGCGGCGTCGAACCGCAGTCCGCGCTCAAACTGGGTGCGCCCGAACACATAGGCGGCCAGCGTCCAGGCCAGCATTACGCCCAAGCTGATCCACGAGAATTCGCCGAGCGCCAGGCGCGCCGTCGCGGTCCAAGGAAAGATGGCGGAGGGTTCGCCGCCGAAAAACTGCCGCATGCGGGTTTGCGAGCCGCGGAACAGAATCAACTGTGGAAGCGCCGCGGCCATCACGACCAGGAACACCACTAGCTCGCGTGCTCGTTTATGCGCCAGTAGCCGGACGAGAAGATCCCGAATGCCGGTGGAACAGAATAGGTTGAAGAGCACAAACAGCGCGAGCGAAAATGGCGCCCAAAGGGGAACGTCGCGATTCAACAGAAGGCCGAGAGCGGCGCCCGCCAGTATGAGCAGCATCTCGACACCGGTTGAGACGCGCAGGATCACTTCGATCGCAAACAGGGCGCGCTTCGGGATGGGATAGACCAGCAGCTTGCGCAGGTCGAGTGACGCTCCCATGGACGTGAGGAGCACGGGAATCACCTGCCAATAGAGAAAGCAGAGCAGCAATGCGGCCGGAAGGATTTTGTGGAAGCTCTCCAACTGGCCGGGTTGCGAAAGTAGGATGGCCGCCAGCGCGGCGAGGTAGGCAAAAGCGCCATACCAGAGGGCGGTCAAGGCGCCGGTGAAGATCAATCCACCGAGATTGGCGCGCGGAAGATGATTGCGCGTGCTGCGCCACTGGGCCCACACGATGGCGCTGGCTTGGTTCCACATTCCCTCTTTAGTCTGCTCTTCCGGCGGCGCAGTTGGCAATGGGCGGCGCGTAAAAGGCCGGTTGGAGGCGCATCAGCATTCGTGCGTGGAGCTCGACTTGTTGTTTTGAAAAAACGAAACTCTCATGACCGGGTTCCGTTCACCCCCGCCAATGAAAATGTGTGAGATTGTGGGCGAAGGCGGAGGAAAGCGGCCGGAATGGCTAATGGAGCGGTGGAACCGAAAACGAAACTGGCCGGGCCGACATGTTGAATCCCCGAATGGAGCAGTCGAGCCGAGGAAGAAGATAGTTCTGAAGATGTTGGCTATTCTTTCGCCGGGAAGGAGAACAGAAGAAGATGATTTCTGCAGCCATAGAGCGATGCGCCGGAATCGACGTGGGGAAGAGGTTCCTGGCGGTCTGCATTTTGACGGGGCCTTTGGAGGGAGAACCGCGCGTCGAGAGACGGCGATTCGGGACCATCACGGCGGAGTTGGAGTCGCTGCGGGACTGGCTGAAAGCGGAGGGCGTCACGCACGCGGTGATGGAATCGACCGGTTCCTACTGGAAGCCAGTATTCAACGTACTGGAGGGAAGCCTGAAAGTCTGCCTCGCCAACCCGCAGGAAGTGAAGAACCGCAAGGGCCACAAAACCGACGACAAGGATGGCTGGTGGCTGGCGCACCTGCTGCGGCACGCCATGATTTATCCCAGTTTCATTCCGCCACGGGCGATTCGGGAACTGCGCGATCTGACGAGAAGACGCAAGCGGCTGCTGGGCGACGCCACCGCCGAGAAGAACCGCGTCCAGAAGGTACTGGAGGACGCCAACGTGAAACTGGGCAATGTGCTGACGGACGTCTTCGGGGTGTCCGGGCAACTGATGCTGGATGCGTTGCTGGATGGAAAAGCGCAGCCGGCAGAGATTGCGCAGTTCGCAAAACGGGGAGCCAGGAAAAAGATTCCCGAGATCGTCCAGGCTTTGGAAGGACACCGGATGAGTGACCATCACCGGCAGATGATCCGCTACAGCCTGAAGCACATGCTGTTTCTGGAAGAGCAGATCGCAGAAATGGACCGTGACATTACGGCCAAGATCGAGGCGGCGGGGCTGGGCGCAGCCTGGCAACTGATGCAGACGGTTCCCGGCATACAGGACCGCAGCGCGGCCAACATTCTGGCTGAAACAGGAGCGGATATGCGGCAGTTTCCTTCGGCCAAGCATTTGAGTTCGTGGGCCGGCGTTTGTCCTGGGAACAACCGCAGCGCCGGCAAGAACAAGAGCAGCCACACCACCGGAGGCAATCCGTGGCTGCGCGGCGCGCTGACGGAGTGCGCCTGGGCGGCAGCAGCCACCAAGAACTGCTCTCTTCAGGACAAGTTCTGGCGTGTTGCGAGTCGATCCGGCGGCCAGAAAGCACCCGCCCTCATAGCCGTGGCGCATCTCATGCTGACCTTGATTTATCGCGTCCTAGAGACTCAGCAGCCTTTCGAAGACAGGAAGGCTCCACCGCTCGGTGAACCGCAGAGGCAGCGCATGATCCGGCATCACATTCGCCGATTGGGGAAACTCGGCATTGCCATTCCCCGCGTCGCTTATGTCCCAGCTGTGGCCCAACCCTCCCCCTCCATGGACTGAAGGATTGAAAACAGGGGGGCACTATCGAATTTTCGGAAGAAGCCATCGTCGGATGGTTCCCAGGGAAGTTCTTTGTGCTGATGGCGAATGAAGATTTCGGCGGCTTCGGTGAGCTGGCGGCGCTCCAGGCGGCGGCGCTCTTCCTGGATGTCGCGGAGCTGCTCGAGTGCTTTTTCAAACTGGCGGGAGAGGCGCGATCCGTGCAGTCCAAGCGTGGCGAGCTGCGGGATTAGGGATTGGGGGTTGGGGTCTTGGGAGAATAGCGCGGCTTCGAGCAGCGGGATGCGGTTGAGGCGCCAGGCGGTGTCGGCGATCTCGTGGACCAGTTGAGTTTCGGTGGGGGTGGCGGGTTTGTACTCATCGATAAATTGCTGGATGTGGCTCTGGTAGGCGTCGGGGTCCTCGGTGGGCAGGACGGCGGTGCGGGCAGTGAGACCGTGGCGGAGCGCGTTGAGCGACGAACGCTGCTTGCCCGGTTCGGTGCGAGGGCCGGTGGAGTGGAGGGAGTTGGCGCGGTTGGTGGCGGCGCGCTGAGCTAGCCAACGGTCTACGGGATGTGCTGTTGGTGGTGTTGCTGGAGCTTGGGCTGCTGTTGCCATTTGTGCACCTCGGCCATTGGGATAACACGGGCGTTGATGGGGCGGACGGACACGTGGGCGTGGTTTGTTGCAAGGGAAGTGGAAAAAGCGGGTCGAAGTTGGTGATTGTAGGAACGCCGATGTGAGGGGACATCCGAAAAGACCCCACGTCTTGTCCCGGCCCTCCAATCATATTTCCTAGCGGCCCCACAGCTCCATCCGGAGGCAACCCCAAGGGCCGAACAATGCCTGTCCGTCGGGAACAACGCGACTCGTAAACGGCGCTTGCGCGACGCCCATCCAGATTCAGTGCTTGTATAAAGCCCTCCAGGCATACAAGACAGGGCAACTAACGGTAATAAACAACACCCTAAACGCTTTCAAAAAACTCGGCCCTCACTGCTATTGGATTCCAAGGGGCTTGCAGGCTGCCTGCTTGGGACAGGAGCAGCCACAATCATTGGCGGATTGGCGACTACGTTTCTCGGGGGAGCACGTGCGTTCGCGGGAGCCCCAGTCGGATGTATCGTTGGCGGGGTAAGTGCGGTTTTGGATGGCCTCCCACTCACTTTGGCCGCAGGTGGCCTCACGGGGGCGATAGGTTATATAGCGGGTGAGGAAAATGTGGTAAACCAGTACAACCAGGCTGTGCAGAATTGCCTTGAGTGAGCCCAGTAATGATCCGCCTGAGGAAGTTTATCCTCCCTCTCTTTGCGCTTTTTTGGATCTTGCTCGGAATGACAGTTGAGCCGTTCAGATCACACCCGTGGCTGATGATTCTCTGTGCTCCAGCATCTCTGCTGGCTATCCTACTTGGAGCTGGTTTTGTAATTTGGCTTAAGAGGAGAAGCAGAAGTTTGTAAAGCGGATCGCGCAACTTGCCGGCCAGGTAATATGAAGACAAGGTACCGTTGGTACTCCATCACCGCCGGCGGACTCACGTTCTGGCTTCCGGCCATTGTTACTTGCTGCACTTTTCCACGACAGCATAAGCGTTCTGTGGTCGAAAATCGTTTCGCTGCTCGGGCTGGTGGGGCTCCTAATCGTAGACAGGATCTACCGTCGGGGGGCGATCAGTTTGAATTGGGTGTTGGCTGGCGTCTACATCCTGGGGCCGATTTCGTTATTGACGGTCGCGGTGCTCACTGGTGGTGACCCGCCATGGGAAGGAGGCCAGCGAATGCTTTTTGATGCGGTGGTTTGCCTCCTACCTCCCATGACACTCTGGCTATCACTTCTGAGTGGGCAGATTTTTTCCGTTCTCGCAGCGACCATCGCTCTGCCCCTCCTGGAGATAAGCAGACGCCGCTATCGCACGCACCCCGCTTCTGAAGCGCAACAGACGCTCATGACATAAGCCCAACGCTCGCGTTCGACCAACAAGAGGATTGTTACTGAAACGTTAGTTCTTGGAAATTCTTGCTGAATCAATCACCGCGCAAAGCAGCGCTTACTTCCCTTCCACCACATCACCTTGCATGCATTTTACCCGCCGGACAGCCTCCCCCAGCGCTATTCTTCCCTTAGCATGCTAATCCCGTCCAATCACTAGTGACATTCACCAGCCGATTTCCCCCACCCAAAAAAATGCGCCACCAAACACAAAAATAGCCCTGATGCGCCTCCCGCAAGGATAACTTCCTTCATTTCAATAGCCTACCGCCGCCCAATTCGACCATTTTCCTCATGATCCAGCCACCAATCACCAATCACCAACCACCAATCACCAGCCACCAATCACCAACCACCATTGAGCCGAAATTTATTCGCCACCTCGACAACACACCCCACCCCCCTGCCCCTAACCTTCTACGCTCAAATTGCCGATTGCTTAACGGTCGAATACCCTATGCCGGAAATGTCTGAACGCCGCCGGAAACCTCGTCAGAAGCCTAACCACAGCGGCGACCCCGTCTGGGTGATGCTGCACAACGTCCCCGGATCCACCGCCCAAGTCCGCGCCAGAGTGGTGGACACCAGCGATCTCGGCCTGGGGGTGGAAACGGACTGCCGGCTGGAGCCGAATTGGGTCCTGACCGTGGAGGGGCGGCTTTCCAACTATGGGCCCAACGGCAGCATGCGCGCCAAAGTGGTGAACAGCAAGCCGTTCCAGAATCTTTTTCGGGCCGGTCTCACTTTTGAAACGGCCGCTGAAAACGGGAATGGGTCCAGCGCCGCGTCCACCGGCGCGTCCTCCGACGCCGTTCCGGATTACTATGAGCTGCTGCAGATTAGTCCCAATGCCGATCCCGATATGATTCACCGCGTCTATCGTCTGCTCGCGCAGCGCTACCATCCCGACAACGGGACCACCGGAGACGAAAAGATCTTCCGTGCCATCACCGACGCCTACCACGTGTTGAGCGAGCCTGAAAAACGCGCCGCTTACGACGTCAACCTGCACGCTTATCGTCAGGTTCGCTGGCGGATCTTCGACCAGCGCCAGGCCTCCATCGGCAAGGTGGCGGAGAAATCCAAGCGCAAAGGCATTTTGGATCTGCTCTACACCAAGCGCGCCAACGAGCCCGAAAAACCCACCCTGAACTTACACGATTTGGAGGATCTGCTCGGTTGCCCGCGCGAGCATCTCGAGTTCAGCCTCTGGTATCTGAAGGAAAGCGGGTTGGTGGCGCGAACCGATAACGGCCGCTTTGCCGTCACCGCCAAGGGAGTCGAGTGGGCCGAACAGGAAGAAGCCGCCGCGCTCTTGCGTTCCGATCGCCTGCTCGCTGCATCGCCCCACGCCGAACCCAAGGCAGGCTGAAGATTCTCTTCGTTCCGCAGCGTGATTGCCGCACTGGCACGGTACAATGGCAATAATGGTTGCGGCCCCGGTGACGCTTTCCAAACTGAATGAGTTGGAGGTGTCGCTCAACTCGACGATCCGTGGAAAACCGGAGGTAGTCCGGCTTTCTTTGGTCTGCTTGCTCGCGCGCGGGCATCTGCTGATCGAAGACGTTCCCGGTGTCGGCAAAACCACGCTCGCGCAGGCGCTGGCCCGCTCCGTGCATTGCAGCTTTCACCGCTTGCAGTTCACCAGCGACATGCTGCCCAGCGACGTTCTGGGTGTCACAATTTATAACGCCCAGAGCCAGGAGTTTCAGTTTAAACCTGGCCCGGTTTTCACTAATTTCCTGCTGGCCGACGAGATCAACCGCGCCACCCCGAAAACGCAGTCGGCCCTGTTAGAAGCCATGAATGAGGTGCAGGTCACGATCGAGGGCCGTTCCCATCTGCTCGAGCAGCCGTTTATGGTGGTGGCCACGCAGAATCCGGTGGAGCACCATGGCACGTATCCCCTGCCCGAAAGCCAGCTCGATCGCTTCCTGATGCGCATCCGCATCGGCTACCCGGAGCGTGACGCGGAACGCGAGATCGTGCGCGGGCCGGAAGGAATTCGAGCGGAGAGCTTCGGACCGATGCTGTCCTCCCCCGAACTGCTGCGCCTGCAGGAGCAGGCCGGACAGGTGACCGTCGACGACAGCTTGGTGGACTATATGCTCTCGATCGTAGAGCGGACCCGCACCCACGAATCGTTGTCTCTGGGCGTCAGTCCGCGCGGATCCCAAGCCCTGTTTCGCGCCGCCCAGGCGCTCGCGCTGGTGGAAGGCCGCGAATACGTGATCCCCGACGACATCAAGCGCCTCGTCGTGCCGGTGTTCGCACACCGCATCGCGATCAATGCCCGCACGTCTCTTGCGCAGCGCAGCACCGAGGCCAGCGAGCGGATCCTGCAAGAGATCATGACGCTGGTCGAGGTCCCCCTGTGAGTGTGGCGCACGCACCCCTGCGTGCAGCCGGCTACAGTACTGGCACAGTGCATGCCCCTGGCCGACACTCGTGTGAACGGGTTTAAAAGTTCATGAAAACCGCAATCATAGGCCTACCCATGGTAGGCAAAACATCGTTGTTCACCATCCTGGCCGGCGTGCACGAAGCCACCCGTGTCGGGCTATGTGGCGCACGCACTCCTGCGTGCAGCGTTCACACTCGTGTGAACGGGTTTAAAAGTTCATGAAAACCGCAATCATCGGCCTGCCCATGGTAGGCAAAACATCGTTGTTCACCATCCTGACCGGCGTGCACGAAGCCACCCGTGTCGGGCTATGTGGCGCACGCACTCGTGTGAACGGGTTTAAAAGTTCATGAAAACCGCAATCATCGGCCTGCCCATGGTAGGCAAAACATCGTTGTTCACCATCCTGACCGGCGTGCACGAAGCCACCCGTGTCGGGCTAATGGAAGCGCGCGTCGGCATCACCAAGGTGCCGGACGCCAGGCTAGAAGCGCTAGCGAAGATTTTCGAGCCGCCCAAAATCACCCAAGCCACGGTCGAATATCTCGACTTCCCGGCCGTCTCCAAAGAAGCTCTGCGCGACCCCAGTTATCTTGCCAGCATGCGCGTAGCCGACGCGCTGGCCCACGTCCTCAGGCTTTTTCAAAGCGACACGGTGCCGCACGAAAAAGGTTCGGTGGATCCGGTCCGCGATCTTGAAGACGTCGAGATCGAGCTGATCCTGAGCGACCTCGTGGTGGTCGAAAAGCGCATGGAGCGCTTGGACAAAGATCGCAAAAAGATCAAGAGCCCGGAGCTGGATCGCGAGTTCGCGCTGCTTGAACGCTGCAAAGCCACGCTCGAACAAAACGTCGCGCTGCGCACGCTCGAGCTAACAGGCGACGAAGAAAAACTGATTCGCGGATTCCAGTTCCTGTCTCAAAAGCCGATGCTGTTCGTCCTGAATATTGGCGAAGAGGATGCCGGCCGGCTGCATGAGATCGAGGAAGAGTATCGCAAGGGCCCCCTCGCCGGCCGCACCAACACCGCAGTCACCGCCATCTGCGGAAAGATCGAAGCCGAGCTGGCCGAGTTGTCACCCGAAGAAGCTCGCGAATATCTGACCAGTTACGGACTCAAGGATTCGGCGCTTACCCGGCTGATCTCAGCCACTTACTCCCTGCTTGGTCTCATGTCTTTTCTTACGGCCGGTGAAACCGAAGTCCGGGCTTGGACTATTCCCATGCAGAGCCGGGCGCAAGAGGCCGCCGGCGCCATCCACAGCGATTTCGAGAAGAAATTCATCCGCGCCGAAGTCGTCAACTGGAAGGCCTTGATCGACCATGGCGGCTATCCCGGAGTCCGCGAGAAAGGCCTGCTGCGGCTGGAAGGCAAAGAGTACATCGTTAAGGACGGGGACGTTCTGGTAATCCGGCACGGCTAGTTTCTCTTTCGTAGTGCGGCCGCTGCGACCATCCCAGTGCAAACGCGGCCGCCAGTAAACAGCCCCACGCAAACCAATCGCCGGTATTGGTGTAAAACGTCGTGCCGCTCTGAAAGGCGAAATGCATATGTTCCACCAGCTCCTGATAAGGCGGCAGCCGCTCGTCAACGCGGCCGGTCGGATCGATAACAGCGGTGATGCCGTCGTTGGTCGAGCGGATCAGCCAGCGCCGATTTTCCACCGCTCGCATCCGGGCGATTTCCAGGTGCTGCTCGCGCGCGGCGCTGTGGCCGAAGTAGCCATCGTTCGAAAGATTGACCAGCAGATTCGCGCCGCCCTTCACGAACTGGCGCACCTCATCCGGGAAAACGGATTCATAGCAGATGAACACTCCCAGCCGGCGCTGGCCCATCGGAAAAACCACGATGCGGTTTCCGGGTGCGAAATCCCCCGCCTCCTGCGTGATGCGGTTGACGAAGCCGAAGATTTTCGGGACGAATTCTCCGAACGGAACCAGGTTGATTTTGTCGTATCGGTCAACGAACTGGCCGTCCGGCCGCAGCAATACGGCGGAGTTCAACGGTGCGCCTTCCGCTGTTTCCGCTACGGTGCCAAAAAGAAAATAGGCTCGTTCGGTTTGGGCCAATTGCATTGCCTCCCGATGAAACGTGTGATCGCGATAAAAGTAAAGCGGGCCTGGGCTTTCCGGCCAAATGATGATCTGCTCGGAACCCGCGAGCGAGCTATCCATCGATTCTTTGATCAGATGGTCGCGTTCCGCGTTGGCCGAGGCATTGGTCCATTGCTCCTCGGCCGGCATGTTGGGCTGCACCACCAGCGCGTTTTCAGTGGGCGCTTCACGCGGCGGCAGGTCGGGCAGCAGCAGCAGAGCGGGCACCACGGCCAGCCAGTAGAGGTGCCTTCGTCCGCGGAGCAGAATCAGAAACGCGACGACGGCCGACATCAAGGCGAAAAGGAATGAGAGACCGTACACGCCTACAAATGGCGCCACGCGCAGCGGCAATGGCATATCGATCCCGGCGTTGCCGAGCGTCAGCCACGCGAAGCCGAACGTCCCGTGCGTGCGCTCGATGCCGGTCCATAGCGCGGCGATGGCGGGAATGGCATAGCGGGTGTCGAGAAGAACGGCGGCCAGTAAACTGAACAGCCCCAGGTGCAGAGCCTTTAAAACACAAAAGAGCGCAAATGTTCCCCAACCGCCCCAACGTCCCATGCCGCCGTGGACTTCGAGCACGAATTGGATCCAATAACAGATCCCAAACCAGTAAACGACGCCGGCGAACTCGCCGAGCAGGAAGCGCCACACCGGCCGAGGCTCGCGCGCGAGCGCAAGCAGCAGCGGCGCCAGCGCGATGGGAGCCAGCCACGGCAATCCATGGCCCGGAAAAATCAAATTCGGATAGAGCAGAACCAGAAGCATTGCCGAAAGCAATGCCAAAGTGAAGTTGAGGATGAATGGTCTCAATATTTCCGCATGATCGGATTCTTGAAACCCGCCGATTCCAGGCCGGTGCGGGTCTGGGCCAGCGTGGAGGCATCGGCCAGCGGCCCCACCAAAACGCGGAAAATGCCATCCTTAGGCGCGGGCGCGAGCACCACGTGGAATCCCTTATTGCCAAGCGCTTCGGCGATGATCTCGGCATCCGGCCGGGAAGTCGCCACAACCTGCCAATATTGGCCGCTGGATGGTTCTCCGGCAGCGGCGGCGTGCACCGGGGCTCCCGGCGATGATGACGGCGATGGTTTGGGCTTGGTTTCGGTGGCGCGGACCGGCGCCGGTTTCGCAGCGGGCAAGGGAGCGGGCGGTTGGGATTGGGCCGGCTTGGTGATCTGGGGAGGGGTGGTGGACGGCGAAGTGGAATTTCCCGTGGAAGCGGTCGCTCCGGGGCCGCCCGAGTCGGCGTCATCGGAGGAGTCGGCATCCGGATCTGGTTTGGGCTTGTCGTTATTACGGGCTGTTTCCGTCGCGGGCGACGAGTTACGGCCCACGATGTAGCCCATGGAGAAGAATACTCCAAGCAAGATCACTACAATCAGAAACACGCTGATCAACTGGCGGTTTCCGAGTACTAACTCAAACTCTCCCTCGTCGTTCTTGGGCAAAATGATTTTAGCCTTCCTGTATCTTCCCCGCGTCTTTGCTTCCAGCCAAGTTGTCCAAAACTCTTCCTAAAGATGAGATTATATCGATCGGCATTGGGAAAACAACCGTCGTGTTCTTTTCCGCTCCGATCTCTACCAGGGTCTGAAGATAGCGCAGTTGCAGAGCCGCGGGCTGGCGCTGAATCACCTGTGCCGCCATAGCCAGTTTCTCGGCGGCCATGTACTCACCTTCGGCGTGGATGATCTTGGCGCGCCGCTCGCGTTCGGCTTCGGCCTGTTTTCCGATGGCGCGTATCATTTGCTCGGGAAGATCCACTTGTTTCACCTCCACCACGGTGACCTTCACGCCCCAGGGACCAGTATGCGCATCGAGCACCGTTTGAAGGCGAAGATTTAGCTTTTCACGCTGGCTGAGCAATTCGTCGAGTTCCACTTCGCCCAGGGCGCTGCGCAGGGTGGTCTGCGCGACTTGCGATGTGGCGTATAGAAAATTGGTAACCTCCAGAACGGCCTTGGTGGGGTCCACGACGCGGAAATAAACGACCGCGTTTACCTTTACGGTCACGTTGTCCCGCGTGACAACGTCTTGCGGAGGCACTTCCATGGCTTCGATCCGCAGGGAGATGCGAACGATTCGATCGATGGGAGCGAAAACCAGGATGACACCTGGACCCTTGGGCTGGCCGAGCACGCGGCCCAGGCGGAAGATCACGCCGCGCTCGTACTCGGCCAAGATCTTGATGGACGAGAGCAGGTAGATCACGACGATCAAGAGAGGAATGATGAGAGTGAGGTCGGGCATAGGGGCTCTCCAGAGGCCATTTCACTATACACCTGCGCGTCTATGCGGATCGTAGAAGCTCTGTCCGATATTTGGGCGCCAGGCGCTCGACCTTGGCTCGGAATTCCGCTTGTGCGGTTTGGTCGAGGTTGGGCGGAGGCGTGGTGCGAGTGGCGACGGGCGTGCCGACCTCCAGGAAGAAGTCTTCCTGGCCGGCGGGAGAGCAAATACAATGCAATCGCGCCGGCTGCGCCGAAGAGTTTCGAAACTGATGCGGGGCGTTGGCCGGAATGTGGATGGTGGCTGGGGATCGCACGGTTTGCTGGACGCCGCGAAAGGTGACTTCGAGTTCGCCTTCGAGCACGGTGAATGTTTCGTCAAAGTCGTGGCGATGTGGCGGTGGGCCGCCGCCGGGAGGCACGTGCATATCGATGAGGCAGAAGCGCCCGGCGGTGTCTTTCCCGCTTAGAAGAATGGTGTAGGTATCGCCAACTTTTCGATGTGAGGAAGGTTGGCGTCTAGATCAGGCTGCGCAATGGCAAGGGTACGGCTCAGGTCGTCTGCGGGGATACTCACGCTCTCTATATTAAAACGGTGATACACTTCCCCAATGCCTGAAGTTGTTTACCGTTCCAACGTTCGCATCGAACGGGTGAAAGGTCCCATCCGCAGAGCTTACCTGCCGGCCGAATCGGAACCAGTGATCTTTGGAGTTCACGGGGCGGTAGCGGAACATTATAAAGTCCCGGCGAACGTGCTGGAACCGCATGCCACCACGCTGGATTACGTGGTCGCGGCTACGGCCGGTTGACTTACGGGAACCTTTGGAGGCGCGCTGGAGGCGCGTAAGATCGATGCGTCGAACCAACGCCTTATCTCCGAGGCGGTGGGTGAAGTGGAGCTTGAGGAGAATGTCCTGGTCATAAAAAGAATTCACGTCCGATTGCGACTCAAGGCGGAAGAGTCTCAGCGAGAAACGGCCGAGCGTGTTCACGGCTTCTTTGCGGATCATTGTCCGATCTATCGCAGTCTGAAGGCGGCGATTCAAATCGACACGGAATTGGTTTTCGAGCCGGTTTAGCGAACAAAGCATGAAGAAGTTGATGTTGTGGATGATCGCCTTGGCGGCTTTGCCGGGAAACGCGCTGCTCGCTCAAAGTCTCACCGGCACGTGGCAGGGCACATTGCAGGTTCCTGGTAGAGAACTGCGGACGGTGTTCAGGATTTCGACCACGGATGCGGACAAGCTGAAGGCTGTGTTGTACAGCATCGATCAGGGAGGCGGCGGAATACCAGCCACCTCGGTGACGCTACAAGGTTCGGCGTTGAAGATTTCGATCGTTGGAATCGGAGGAACCTTTGAGGGAAAGCTAAGCGCGGATGGGAACTCGATCGCAGGGACGTGGACGCAGGGGCAACCGCTGACGCTGAATCTGAAGCGCGCTACGCCTGAGACGGCGTGGACGATTCCGGAGCCGCCACCTCGGCCGAAGCCGATGGCAGCGGATGCCGATCCGTCCTTTGAAGTGGCGACGATCAAGCCGAGCGATCCGGATAGGCCGGGCAGACTTTTTCGAATACAACCTGCGCACTTCTCCACCATCAATACGACACTGAACGATCTGATCGGCTTTGCGTACGGCCTTCATGCGCGGCAGGTGACCGGCGCCCCTGACTGGGTGGGAACACAGAAGTACGATTTGGACGGAAAGCCGGATGGTGAAGGTCAACCGAGCGACGCGCAGTGGAAGACGATGATACAGAAACTGATCGCGGAGCGCTTTCAACTCAGGTTCCATCACGAAAAGAAGGAGCTCTCTGTGTATGCCTTGGTGGTTGCGAAGAGCGGCCCGAGGATAACGAAGAGCGACGGCAATCCGGACGGCCCTCCCGCCCTGCTTTTCCGGGGATTGGGAAACTTGCCAGTCAGAAATGCGACCATGGAAGATTTTGCGAGCGTGATACAGGGAGCAGTTCTGGATCGGCCGGTGGTGGATCAGACGCGGCTGGATGGACGCTTCGATTTCGCATTGAACTGGACGCCCGATGAGACGCAGTTCGCCAGTCTGGGCGGAGTGCCTCCCGGCGCCGGCGACAAGGCCGACGCACCACCAGATCTGTTCACCGCGATTCAGCAGCAGGCCGGGTTAAGGCTCGAGGCTACCAAAGCTCTGGTGGATGTGATGGTGGTAGATAAAGTGGAGAGACCATCGGGGAACTAGGGGCGTTCACACGAGTGTGAACGCGGCACGCAGGAGTGCGTGCGCCACACTACTTTTCTACTACGAAGTTTCCTACGTACAGCGCGTCCACGCCCGAAGAATAGAAGCTGCGAACGGCGTCGCGCGGCGTACACACCAGCGGGTCGCCGAAGAGATTGAAGCTGGTGTTGTACAGCACGGGAAGGCCCTTCGATTTTCCCGCCGCGTGAAGCAACTGGTGAAACAGCGGATTGTCGCGCTGCCGGACCAGGTGGACACGCACGGCGTCCTCAGCCAACACTGCGGCTTGGAAAATCTCACGATAGGGGGCGCGTACGCGTCCGACCGTGGCCAGATAGCGGGCATTGGGACCTGCTTCGAAATACTCCGACGCCAGCTCCTCCGGCACCGACGCCGCGAACTTGCGGAAGGACTCGCGATGCTTGATGTAAATATTCAGGTTCTCGGTGGAGTAGGGGTTCAGCGGCGAGGCCAAGATGCTGCGGTTGCCGAGCGCACGAGGCCCAAACTCCATACGGCCTTGCATCCAGGCGATAATTTTTTCGCCTTCCAAATCGCGCACGGCGCGATCGAGTAGCTCGTCCGTCGTCATCAGATAGCGGAACCGCAGTTTGCAGTTTTCGAGAACCTGCTTCACTTGTTCGGCGCTGTAGCCCGGTCCCAGGCAAAGATCATTCAGCGATGCACGTTTCTTTTGTCCGAACACGTTATTCCAGGCGTAAAACACCGCGCCTAGCGCTGTTCCGGCGTTGCCTGCCGCCGGTTGGACGAATACTTTCTTCGATTCTTCCAGTGCGCTGATCAGCAGCGCATTCATAGCCAAGCCGCCCGCCACGCATAGATTTTCCGCCGGTCCGGCCATGCGTAAAACCACGTTTTCGATGGCGTGTTGGAGTCCGGCGGCTAGAGGTGCGCGGAGGGATGCGGGAATGTCGGCTCCGTCTTCCAGACCAAGGCGCGAGTAGAACTTCTCGCTGAAGCCGCCCTGGCTCAGGCGATCGGAGTCGAAGAAACTGCGATTGAGACAGGGCCAGTCGCTGGACCCCAGGATTTCGTCGAAGAGCGGAAGAAACTGCTCGCCGGAATCCGCGGAGGAGAGCCACTGTACTTTGTGTTCATCCGATCCGGCGTTAAATCCGAGCAGCTCCGTGATGCGGCTGTACAGATCGCCCAGCGAATCGGGATAATACAAATCCTTTTCCAACTGCAGTTGGTTGCCGTGAGCGCGCCAGCGCGCGGCGGAACGGAAATCGCCATCGCGATCGAGCGTCAGAATGGTCGCATCCTCGAAGGGCGATGGATAATATGCGGATGCGGCGTGTGCGGCGTGATGCTCCACCATGAGCATCTGGGCATTGGGAAACTGCGCGCGCAAGGTGAGATGAATGGGCTGCGCGAACGGGCGCACCAGTGCGACGCAGTTCACATCGGCGGGCTTGAGACGAGCCACTTCGAGCGCGCTTGTAATGGCGGTCTGAGGCAAATCTTCCGCCGTGGGCTGGCGAGCGACCTTGCGTTCTTCGACGGCTGCCAGCAGATCGCCATCTTTCAGCACAGCGCAAGCAGCGTCCGTATTCAGGCCGCCCAAGCCAAGGATGATCATTTCGACTTCTTCTCAATTTTGGCCCAGGTGTCGCGCAGGGCTACGGTGCGGTTGAAGACCAGCTTTTCGGGCGTGGTGTCAGGATCAACCGAGAAATAACCGAGGCGTTCGAATTGATAGCCGGCGCCGGGCTTGGCGCCGCGCAGACTCGGCTCGAGCTTTGCGCCGCTCAGCACTTCCAGCGACTGCGGATTCAGATTCGCCGTGAAGTCCTGACCTTCGTCTACCTGATTGGGATCTTCCTTGGTGAACAGCGTTTCGTACAAACGAACCTCGGCGTCCAGTGCGTGTTCGGCCGACAGCCAATGGATGGTCGATTTTACTTTTCGGCCGTCGGGCGCGTTGCCTCCGCGCGTGGCGGGATCGTAGGCGCAGTGGATCTCGGTGACCTGGCCGGCGGCGTCCTTTACGACGCTCGTACACGTAACGAAATAGCCGTAGCGCAGGCGCACTTCGCGGCCCGGGGCAAGGCGGAAAAATTGCTTGGGCGGGTCCTCGCGAAAATCTTCCTGCTCGATGTAGAGCACGCGCGAAAATGGAACGCTGCGGCTGCCCATGCTCTCATCTTCCGGATTGTTGACAGCCTCCATCTGTTCCACCTGGCCTTCCGGGTAGTTGTCGATGACGAGGCGCAGGGGACGCAGGACCGCCATCACTCGGGGCGCGCGCTTGTTCAAATCTTCGCGCAGGTAGTATTCGAGCAGTCCCAGCTCGGTGGTGCCGTTGGTTTTCGACACTCCCACGCGTCTGCAGAAATTGCGAATGGCCTGCGGTGTGTAGCCGCGACGGCGGAGCCCTGAAATGGTGGGCATGCGCGGATCGTCCCAACCATTCACCAGTTTGTTTTGCACCAGCGTCAGCAGCTTGCGCTTGCTCAACAGCGTGTAAGTGAGATTCAGGCGGTCGAATTCGATCTGCTGCGGATGATAGATACCGAGCTGTTCGACGTACCAATTGTAGAGCGGGCGGTGATCTTCAAATTCGAGTGTACAGATGGAATGTGTGATTCCCTCGATGGAATCCGATTCGCCGTGGGCGAAATCGTACATGGGATAAATGCACCACTGGCTGCCGGTGCGATGATGCTCGGCGTGCAGGATGCGATACATGATTGGATCGCGCAGGTTGAGATTGGGAGACGCCATGTCGATCTTGGCGCGCAGGGTGCGAGCGCCGTCCGGGAATTCACCCGCCTTCATGCGAGCGAAGAGGTCCAGGTTTTCCTCGACCGAACGGCCGCGATAGGGGCTTTCCTGGCCCGGCTCGGTCAGTGTCCCGCGCTGCTTGCGGACTTCGTCGGGCGTCAAATCGCACACGTATGCCTTACCGGATTTGATGAGTTGGACAGCCCACTCATAAAGCTGTCCGAAGTAATCGGATGCATAGAACAGGCGGCCTTCCCAATCGCCGCCGAGCCAGCGGACGTCTTCGATGATGGAATCGACGTACTCGGTTTCTTCTTTGGACGGGTTGGTATCGTCGAAGCGAAGATTGCATTTTCCGCCGAACTCCTGCGCGAGACCGAAGTTAAGAGAAATGGATTTCGCGTGCCCGATATGCAGATAGCCATTCGGCTCCGGTGGAAAGCGGGTGTGGACGCGGCCCGCGTATTTATTGGTCTTCAGGTCATCCAGGATGATCTCCCGGATGAAATTCGAAGGGCCTGTTTCGAGCGGATTTTCCGCGCCGGCGGCCACATTCGTTTGTGGATGCATGGTCTCTTTCATTTTTCAGAATTACATTTGCAGCATCTGGATCGCTTTGTCGACGCGTTTAAGGCAGGTCGCTCGTCCCAGCACTTCCAGGGTTTCAAACAAAGGGGGAGCGTTCTTGCGCCCGCACACGGCGACGCGAATGGGCTGGAACATCTGCCCTGCTTTGATTTTGAGGTGTTCGGCTCCGGCGCGCAACGCGGCTTCGAGTCTGGCATGGCTGAAGGCGGCCTGGGCTAAGATCTCGCGCGCCTCGAGCAACACGGTACGCGCTAAAGCCTGGTCGCCCTTTTGCGGGATCAGTTCGGATGGATCATAGGGCGGCAATTCGTCGAGGAAGAAGAAGTCCGCCATGGTTACCACGTCGCGTAGAGTCTTGACGCGCTCCTGCAATAGCGGGGCGATGCGGAGCATCTTGGCTGGATCGGCGCGCAATCCGGCGGCGCAGGCAAACGGCAACATCTTGGCCGCCAGTTCCTCCACCGGTAAGGTGCGTATCAGCTCGGCATTCAGCCACATGGCTTTGGGATCAATGGGATCTTCATCGGTGAAATTCACCACCGCGTTGTGCCGATGAATTCCCTCGAACGAAAATGCGTCGATGAGCTCCTGGCGCGTCAACTGCTCGCGATTGTCTTTGGGCGACCAGCCGAGCAAGCACAAGAAATTGATGTAGGCCTGGGGAAGGAATCCCGCGTCGCGATAGGTGAGCACGCTCACCACCGGGCCGTGCCTGCGCTTAGAGAGCTTGGAACCATCCGGGGCAGTCAAGAGCGGCAGGTGGGCGAACTGGGGCGGCTGGGCGCCGAGCGCCTCGAAAATCAGCACGTGTTTGAAGGTATTGGTGAGATGATCCTGGCCGCGAATAATATGGCTGATGCGTAGGTCCACATCGTCGGCGCAGGAGGCCATGTGATACATGGGCACGCCGTTGCTGCGGAGGAGCGCAAAATCTTCGATGTCGGCAGCAAGTTTCGATTGCTCGCCATAAACGGCGTCATGAAACTCAACGGTGCGCGTGCCATCGCGAGGCACGCGAAACCTGAGAACGAACGGCTCGCCGGAGTCGGCACGACGCTGGCTTTCCTCAGCCGACAACTCGCGCATCCCGGGGTTGAAGAGCCAGGCGGAGGTGGAGTGCTCCTTGTCTTCCGACGGGGCGGCGGGCGTGAAGTCGCGGTAAGCGAGTCCCTTTTCAAAAATCGTCCAGGCCAGTTGGCGATGCAGCTCGCCGCGCCCGGACTGAGCGTATTCTTCGTCCCAATCCAGATCGAGCCATTTCAGGCCATCGAAAATTGAATCGAGCGACGCCTGGGTATTGCGATCGACGTCGGTATCGTCAATGCGCAAAACCATGGTGCCGTGGTTGCGGCGGGCGTACAGCCAGTTGAAGATGAACGTCCTGGCGCTTCCAATGTGCAGATAGCCCGTCGGGGACGGGGCAAAACGAACTCGCAGCATGAAATTTTAGGATACAGGAGCGGCGCCCGAACCCACCAGCCTGTGGAATAATTCGGCGAACTTGGGGATGGAAAGCTGTTCGGCGCGCTGCGCTGTTTCCGGGATTGTGGCCAGCAACTCGCGATGGTAGCTTCCCGACAAATTGTTGCGAATTGTTTTGCGCTTGTGGCGGAAGCAGAGGCTTATGAAGCGAAGGAAGGCTTCGCGACTCAGGCCGGACAGCTCTGGGGTGGCCTGCGGAGTGAGCCGGACTAGCGCCGAGTCCACTTTGGGCGGTGGACGAAACGCCCCGGCTGGCACGGTGAAGAGTAACTCGGGGGTGCTGGAAAGCTGCGTCTGCACACTCAAGTAACCGTAATCGCGCGATCCCGGACGCGCGGTCAAGCGCTCCGCAACTTCCTTTTGGACCAGGAACACGGCGCGGTTGAGATGCGGGCCGAGCGCGAGGGTCTGCTCCAAGATCGGCGAGGTGATGTAATACGGCAGATTGCCGGCCACGGTGGCGGTTCCCCACTGCGACAGGTCGGCCTTGAGAACGTCGGCCTCGACCAACGTAAGGCGGGGTTCGTTGCGAAACTCGGCGCGCAGATACTGGACCAGAACGGGATCGATTTCGATCGCGATGACGCGGTCCGATCGCGCGAGGAGATGGGACGTCAGCGCTCCACGGCCGGGACCGATTTCGATAACGGTACCGCCCTTTTCAGGACAAGCGGATTCGGCGATTCGCTCTAGAATCGAGTGACGCACCAAGAAATGCTGCCCGAGCCGGCGGCCCAATGGACTATCTTGGCATGGCGTTCACACGAGTGTGAACGCGGCACGCAGGAGTGCGTGCGCCACCATCCGCGCTAGACTGATGATCTTAGGCTGGCCTTGTCATTACAGCTCATGTCGCTTTCTTGTATAAACTACAGCGCCTTCTGTACGTTACAAGGGTTTTGTACGACACATAAACATGTATGATAAGCAAATAGGAGACTGCCGTCATGGCTTTCCAACTGAAGGTGAATGGACGGTCCAGCACCGTCGATGTTCCCGCGGATATGCCCCTTTTGTGGGTGATCCGCGATGTTCTGAAACTGAAAGGGACGAAGTACGGCTGCGGTATCGGCCAGTGCGGCGCGTGCACGGTGCACCTGAATGGCAAAGCCGTGCGAAGCTGCCAGACGCCGGTGTCGGCCGCAGCGAAAGCGCCCATCACCACACTCGAAGGGCTTTCGGCGGATGGCACTCATCCGGTGCAATTGGCGTGGCTCGAGATCGACGTCCCACAATGCGGTTATTGCCAAGCCGGACAGATGATGTCGGCCGCGGCGCTGCTCTCGAAGACGCCCAAGCCGACCGATCAAGACATTAGCTCGGCCATGAACGGGAACCTGTGCCGCTGCGGAACCTACGTTCGAATCCGGCAGGCGGTTCATAAGGCGGCTGAAATTGGAACGACGAGCAAGTTGAAAAAGCCATCCGAAGTTGCGGTGGGACAAAGCGGGGCACAGGAGTAAATATCATGCTTGTCAATCGACGTTCATTCTTACGCGTGACTTCGCTGACCGGCGGCGGATTGCTGCTCGGTCTGTCCATCAAACCCCAGGCGTCGGCGCAATTTGGGCCGGGACCGGCGCAAGTGCCGAACAACTTTATCAAGATCGATGCGGATGGCACGGTCACCATCATGGCTAAGGACCCCGAAGTGGGACAAGGCGTGAAGACCATGCTTCCGATGCTGATCGCCGAGGAATTGGATGTGGATTGGAAGTCGGTGAAGATCGAGCAGACCGACTTCGACGATACGAAATACGCCGCGCAGTTCGCGGGCGGCAGCCTGGCGACGCCGTTTAACTGGGACCCGATGCGGCGCGTGGGCGCGGCCGGACGGCAGCTGCTGGTTTCAGCGGCGGCGAAGAGCTGGGGCGTGCCGGAAGGGGAATGCACGACGGCGGCGGGTCGCGTGATGCACACCGGATCGAACAAGTCGGTGGGCTATGGTGAAATCGCGAGCAAGGCGGCGGCGATGCCTCCGCCCGATCTGCAGAAGGTGAAGCTGAAGGATCCCAAGGATTATAAAATCATCGGCCATAGCCAGCGCGGCTACGATGTTCCCCAAATCGTTACCGGCAAGCCGGTATTCGCCATCGATTTTACGCTGCCCAACATGCTGTTCGCGGTGTACCAGAAGTGTCCGGTGTTCGCCGGCAAGGTGGTGAGCGCGAATCTGGACGAGATCAAAGCCATGCCGGGCGTGCGCGACGCGTTTGTGGTGGAAGGCAACGTGAAGGGCGGCACGGTTGTAGAAGGGGACGCGCTGGAGCCGGGCGTCGCCATTGTCGCCGATAGCTGGTGGCAGGCGCAAACGGCGCGCAAGAAACTACAGGTGAAGTGGGACGAAGGGCACGGAGCGACGCAATCGAGCGCCGGATTCGCGCAGAAGGCCCAGGAATTTTCGCAGCAGCCGCCGGCCAAGACGCTTCGCAAGGACGGAGATCCGGACGCGGCGCTCGCGAGCGCTGCGAAGGTGGTGGAGGGCGCTTACGTCTATCCATTTATTTCCCATGCGCCGCTGGAGCCGCAGAATTGCACCGCGCATTGGCAGGGCGACAAGATCGAAATCTGGTCGAACAGCCAGGTGCCGGGCGGCGGACGTGCGTTGGTGGCGAAGACGTTGGGCATCCCCGAGAAAAGCATCACCATCCACATGCAGCGCGGCGGCGGCGGCTTTGGCCGGCGTTTGACTAACGACTATATGGTGGAGTCGGCGTGGATTTCCAAGACCATGAACGTGCCAGTGAAACTGCTGTGGACGCGCGAGGATGACATGGAGCACGATTATTATCGTCCCGGGGGCTTCCAATTCCTGAAGGCCGGGCTGGACGGATCGGGCAAGATCGTCGCCTGGCGCAATCACTTTATCAGCTGGGGCGATGGCGATAAGACGGCGGCATCGTCGACCATGTCGGCTACTGAGTTTCCGGCGCGCTACATTCCCAATTACGCGCTGCATAATACCAACCAGCCGCTGTGGTTGAAGACCGGTGCTTTACGGGCGCCGGGCAGCAACGTCTACGCGTTCGTGACTCAGAGCTTCATCGATGAACTGGCGCATGCGGCGGGCAAGGATCCGCTGGCGTTCCGGTTGGCTTTGCTCACTAACACGCCCTTGCCGGCACCAGCGCCGCGACCGGGCGGCGGCGGTTTCGGCGGTCCGGAGTTTAGCGCCGAACGCACCAAAGGCGTGCTGCAGCTAGTGGCCGAAAAATCGGGTTGGGGCAAGCGATCGCCCGGGTCCGGCAGATCGCTCGGCGTGGCGTTCCACTTCAGCCACATGGGTTACTTCGCCGAGGTGGCCGAAGTAAGCGTGAGCGGGGACAAGAAGCTGAAAGTGCACAAGGTTTGGGTGGCGGCGGACATCGGCAGCCAGATCATCAACCCAAATTTCGCGGAGAACTTGTGCCAGGGCGCGGTGATCGACGGCCTGAGCGAAATGATGGGGCAGCAAATCACGCTGGAAGCGGGGCGGGTGATGCAGTCCAACTATGACAAGCATCCGATGGTGCGGATGGCGCAAGCGCCGGAGATCGAGGTGCATTGGCTGAAGACCAACAATCCGCCCACGGGATTGGGCGAGCCGGCGCTGCCGCCGATCATCCCGGCGGTCTGTAATGCGATCTTCAGCGCCACTGGCCAGCGAATCCGCGAGATTCCGTTGTCGAAGAGCGGCTACGGCTGGGCATAGCGAATCGGGCAGAAGTGGTTTACGGGCCGCTCCTATTTTGGGGCGGCCTTTCCATTTTCGATCAGGCTTTTCAGATATTCATGCCGGCGGCAGGCAGCCGCTCACCGCGTACACTACGCCAACTTTGGTGCCGTCGCCTGCCGCACTTAGCTGGATGGTCATGCTGCCGCTAGCGGCCATCGAGTGCGGCGGGCCTAAGGCGCTGGGCTTATCGTCGATGCTCAGATTATGCGAGCCGCCCGAAAATCACAGCGCGGAAGTTTACGCCGTTCGTCGACCTTGAAACAAATGCACCACCAGGGAAACCGCCGCAATGATCAAAAGAAGATGAATCATCCCGCCGGCGATATGGAACCCGATCCACATCACCAACCAGACCCCAATCAGGATGAAGAACAGGATCAGAAACAGGAAATCGCTAATAAGCCGCATGTCACTCCTTCGCTACTGTTTGATTGCCGCAGGTGACAATTTGTTTCAAAGACCGAGGGGTGCCACACTGAGGAGTGACCAGGACGGTACTCTCAGTTCACGATCTGCGCAAACAATACGGCTCGACGGTGGCCGTGGATGGCGTTTCGTTCGACGTGAATCGCAACGAGATCGTGGGGCTTCTAGGGCCAAACGGCGCGGGGAAAACCACCACCATCAACATGATTTTGGGAGTACTGGAGCCCACTTCGGGCACGATCCGGGTGGAAGGCCTGGACATCGCGACGAAGCGGGGGCAGGTGCTGGAGCGGACCAATTTCGCGGCGGTCTACGCGCCGCTGCCCGGCAATTTGACGGTCGTGCAGAATCTGCGATTTTTCGGACTGATTTACGGGGTGAAAGATCTGAACGCCCGGATTGAGACGCTGCTGGAACAATATGACCTGCTCGCGTTTCGCCACGTAAAATGCGGCGTGCTGTCATCGGGCGAGCAGACACGCGTGAGCCTGGCTAAGGCGATGTTGAATCGACCGGCCTTGCTGCTGCTGGACGAGCCGACGGCGTCGCTGGACCCGGCCATTGCGCGCGAGATCCGCATTAAAATCCGCGAATATGCGGCCGCAGGCGAAGTGGGGGTGCTGTGGACCTCTCACAATATGTACGAAGTGGAGGATGTGTGCGATCGTGTGCTGTTTTTGTCGCACGGCCGGATTTTGCTGCAGGGCGACCCCCGAACATTGCCTGCAACGCATGGAAAAGAGTCGCTCGAGGAGCTCTTTATTACAGTGGCTAATGAGCCGGAGCGCGCATAGGGCATGTTTTCGTTGCGTCGGACTTCGGCGATTGTACTGCGCCAGTTCTATCTGATGCGGGGGAGCCCGGCGCGCGTGCTGCCTCTGTTTGCCTGGGTCGCGATCGACATGGTGACGTGGGGATTTATCACCAAATACCTGAATGCGGTGAGCGGTTCGGGATTCAACTTCGTGCCGTCGCTGTTGGGGGCGGTGCTGCTTTGGGATTTTTTCATCCGCGTGATGCAAGGCGTGACGACTACCTTCTTTGAAGACGTTTGGTCGCGTAATTTTCTGAATGTGTTCGCGACCCCGCTTTCCATCTCGGAATACGTCAGCGGGCTGGTGCTTTCGAGCGTCGCCACGAGTTCGGTGGGCCTGGTGGTGATGCTGGTTCTGGCCACCGCGGTCTTCGGGTTGTCGTTCTTTGTGTATGGAGCGCTGCTGGTTCCGTATCTGCTGGTGCTGTTCGTGTTTGGAATTGCATTGGGCGTGATCGGCTGCGGGATCGTGCTGCGGCTGGGGCCGGCCGCCGAGTGGTTCATCTGGCCAATTCCTGCGCTGATTTCGCCGCTGGCGGGCGTTTTTTATCCGCTCTCCACGCTGCCGGTGTGGATGCGTTTTCTGTCGCGACTCTTGCCGCCATCGTATGTTTTCGAGAGTATGCGAAGTATTGTTTTGAAGGGGCCGGGTTCGCCTGGGGCGCTGCTATGGGGCGCGGCGCTGGATGTGGTCTTTCTGGGGATCGCGAGTTGGTTTTTTCGCTCCATTTATCAACATGCGGTGCGTACCGGGTTGATTGCGAGATATAGTGCTGAAAGTTTGAGCTAGGCGTTCACACGAGTGTGAACGCGGCACGCAGGAGTGCGTGCGCCACATTCGTCTTTAGGCGGCGGCTCGTTTTTTGGTCTTTGGCTGGGCCAGGCTTTTTCGCAGGGCGTCCAGGATGTTGGTGACGGGCGCCGGCTTCTGGCTTTTCGGAGCGGCGGTCACGCGTTCGCCTTTCTGCTTCTGGGCGATCAGGCGCTCAAGATTGGTTCGATATTCGTCATGGAATTTCTTGGGATCGAATTTGCCCGACAGCGTATCGATGAGCTGCCCGGCCAGCTTCAGCTCTTTGGCGGAAAACTTATCTGAACCGGTCTTCATTTCCGCCTGTTGAATCTCGTCGGCAAAGAACATGGTGTGGAGCATGAGCTCGCCGCCATCGGGGCGAATTACTACGATGTGCTCGCGGTTGTGCATGGCTACTTTGGCGATGGCGTACTGGCCGCGCTGCTGCATGGCCTCGCGAAAGAGCGCATAGGGCTTGGTGACGTCTCCGTCGGGAAGGACGTGGTAGGACTTGTCTAGAAAGACGGGATCGAAATCTTGGGCCTTGACGAATTCGAGAATGTCCATCACTTTGGCCGTTTTCGGCGCGATTTTGTCGATCTCGGCCTGGTCGACGACGACATACTCGCCCTTGCTGACCTCGAAGCCCTTCACCATGTCTTCGCGCTTTAGCGGCTTGTCTTCGGCCTGGCAGAAATAGACCTCCTTCACGCGCGACAGGTCCTTTTTGTGAAGCAAGTGAAATTGGATCGACTTTTCGCGAGCAGCAACCTGCAGGCGAACAGGGAATGAAACCAGTCCAAAGCTGACGAAGCCTTTCCACACCGTTGCTGCCACGGTACACCTCCTTAGCTTGGACCGCGCGGGCGGCATTTAGGTTTCCGGAACCGGACAGCCTGTGGCGAAATCGAACACTTCCAGGCTGGGAAGAGCGCGCAACCAGCAAGCGGGCCGCAGCGCGGGGTGGACTTGGGATTGCAGCAGCACACTGAGCTAGGATTTTTATTGACCATGCGCACGCTCTGGAAAGTTTTCGCTGTTATTGGCTTCGCGGCCTGTGGCTTGCTGGCCCAGGAGATCGCGATTCAGACGCCATCGCCGCCGCCGGTGGTGGGGCCCATCCTGCGGCCTTTCCACGTGGAGCGGCGTGTGGTGTCGCCCGCCAAGCTGACGAACACTACGCGGCTGGAATCGCTCATTCGCGGCGGCAACCTATATCTATCGGTTCAGGACGTGATCGCGCTGGCGCTCGAAAACAACGTCGATATCGCCATCCAGCGGTATGGCCCCTACCTGGCGCGCGAAGTGTTGCGGCGCGCTCAAGGTGGAGGATTCCTGCGCGACATCGGACAGCCCGTTAGCGCCGCGCCCACCAGCGTCAGTCTGGAAGGCGTGAATGTAAATACGGTCGGCTTACCGGAAGGCGGCTCAGGCATTGGATCCGGCGGCGGTATTGTGATTCAGCTCGGCACGCCGCCTCCGAACCTGGACCCGGTTCTATTCGCCTATGCGAACTTTCAGCATTCCACCACGCCGTCCAGCAATCAATTCCTGTATCTGGTTCCTTCCCTGCTCAATAACACCCGCACCTTGCAGGTGGGCTACGCCGAGAGCTTTCTCACCGGCACCAACGCTCAGCTTACTTACGGCAGCACGCGCAGCGCTCTGAACAGTCCGGCGTGGGACGTGAACCCATACACCCAAGGCTATCTGGACTTGACGGTGACGCAGAATCTGTTGTCGGGCTTTGGCATCGCAGTAAATAATCGCAACATCCGCGTGGCCAAGAACAACATGAAGGTGACCGATCTGCAACTGAAACGCCAGGTAATCACCACTGTTTCGGGAGTGCTCAATCTCTACTGGGACTTAGTAAGTTTCAACGAGGACTTACGGATCAAGCAGGAAGCACTTACTACCGCGCAGCAACTTTATGACGGCAACCAACGCCAGGTGGAGCTGGGGACGCTGCCGGCCATCGAAGTGACGCGCGCTGCCGCCGAGGTTTCGGCCGCCAAGGAGAACCTGTTGATCGCGCAGACCAATGTGGCGCAACAGGAGACGGTGCTCAAGAATGCGCTGAGCCGAAATAGTATCGTGAGTCAAACCTTGGATGAGGTACACATTCTGGCGCTGGACCACATCACGGTGCCCGAGAAGGAGGACCTGAAGCCAACTGGGGAACTGGTGAACGTGGCTCTGACTCAAAGGCCTGAGATCGCGCAGACCAAGATCGATATTGAGAGCAGCATCATCAACCTGGGCGGCACCAGGAATGCGCTCATGCCGCAGTTGCAGGCGTTTTTTGAATTGACCAATAACGGCCTCAGCGGCCAGGCGAATCCGGCGACTCAGAACATCAGCGGCGTCCCGCCTCCAACTTTGGTTGGCGGCTACGGCAATATGCTGGGCCAGATCTTCTCGCGGGATTTTCCGAATTATTCGGCCGGATTTTCTTTGAACATTACGCTTCGGAATCGCGCCGCGCAGGCGGATTACGTAACCGACCAACTCAGTCTGCGGCAAAGGCAGCTGCAATATCAAAAGGCGGTGGGGCAAGTGCGCGTGGACGTGAAGAATGCCGTGATCGGACTGCAGCAGGCCCGTGCACGATACGAAACGGCGGTGGCCACGCGCTCGCTCGCTCAGCAAACACTGGAGGCGGAGCAGAACCGCTTCCGTTTTGGCGAATCGACGATTCCAACGGTGGTTCAGGCCCAGCGCGATCTGGCCGCCGATCAGAGCGCGGAGGTCCAGTCCATGGCGAACTACACGCACGCCAAGGTGGCCTTCGACGAGGCCATGGGGCAGACCCTGGATGTCAATGGGGTCTCGATGGAAGAAGCGTCGGCGGGCCGCGTGGCGAGGGAATCGGCGATCCCGGCATCTGCGCCGGGGAAGGAGTGAGGATGCGGAAAAACACACAACTCCGCTTGCTGACGGGCGCGGCTTTTTTAGGCCTGCTGGCAGGACAGCCGCCGCAGGAGGTGGAGAAGCCGCATGGTCCGCTGCTGGTCCGATCTTACATGCCGACATCGGTGCCGCCGGTGAATGTCCACAACTCGGATCACCTGCACAGCCTGATTCGTGCCGGACGCCTGTATCTGACGGTGCAAGATGCCATCGCGATGGCCATCGAAAACAATCTGGATCTTGAGGTGGATCGCTACGGACCGTTGAATGCCGAATGGCTGCTGCAGCGAGCCGAGGCGGGGGGCCCGCTGCGGGGCGTCACGAATGGAAGCACGCTAGTCAACCAGGCCACCAGCGGCCAGGGCGTGGCAGGTAGCCAGGCGGCCGCTGGGCTGTCCCAAAACAACACCGGAACCGCGGGTGGCAATGGCGGCGCCATCATCTCGCAGATTGGACCGGTGACGCAAACCCTGGATCCGGCGCTCCAGAATGCGACCGTGTTTTCCCACATCACCACACCGGAACCGATCACTATCCAGAGCGGGACGGCCGCGCTGGTGGACACCCATCATGTCGTCAATACCTTGCTGCAACAAGGCTTGCTGAGCGGCGGGTACGTGCAGGTGAGCGCAAACGAATCCTACCTCAACGAAAACGCCGCCACTGACCTGCTGAATCCATCGGTGGCGCCGGTGGTGCAGATCTACATTCGACACAATTTGCTGCAAGGGTTTGGGACCGGCGTGAATGGCAGGTTTATCCGGGTGGCTCAGAAGAATGTTCAGGGCGCACAGGAAACGTTTCGATCACAACTACTGAACGTTGTTTCAAACGTTCTGAACTTATATTGGGATCTGGTGACGGATAATGACGATCTGGCGGTGCGGCAGCGCGCGGTGGATCAGGCGCAGAAGTTCTACGACGACACGCGGAAACAGATCGAGCTGGGTGTGATCCCACGATTCGAAGCGACGCGAGCGCAGTCCGGCCTGACGAACAGCCGCCAGCTGCTGGCTATCGCGCAAGCAACTGCGGAACAACAGCAAAACTTGTTGAAGAATGCCATCAGCCGCAATGGCCTGGAGGACCCGATGGTGGACGCCGCCCCGGTGGTGACGCTGGATCCCATCGAAGTTCCCGAGCAGGACAATCTGCCGGCCCTGCGCGAACTGGTGGCCACGGCGCTTCGGAATCGCCCGGATTTCGCGCTGGCCAAAATCAACGACGAGACGGCCGCGATCTCCGCGCTGGGTACCGCCAGCGGCGTATTGCCGAGCCTGCAAGGCTTCGCGGCGATCAGCGCGAGGGGCCTCTCGGGCACGCCGCAGACGGTCGGCGGCCTGACACCCGAGCCATACTACGTGGGCGGACTGGGCAACGCGCTAGGCCAGGTGTTTCGCGACAACTTTCCAAGCCACAGCGCGGGCTTTTTGTTTCAAGGCTATCTTCACAATCATGTGGCGCAAGGCGACTACGGCGTGGATCAACTGCAGCTGCGGCAAGGCAACCTGATCGAGCGGCGCAACCAGAATCAATTGGTAGTGGACATCTCCAATTATGTGGTTGCATTGCGGCAGGCACGTTCCAGGTATTCGCAGGCCGCGGATTCGCGCAAGTTACTGGGGGAGCTGCTCGAAAAATCGCAGCAGGCATTTTCGTTCGGCGCAGCGACCATCAGCGACGTGGAAGCGGCGCAGAGCGCGTTGGTGGCCGCGCAGGAGACTGAAGTGACGACGCTGGCAGCCTACAGCCACGCGCGCATCTCGCTGGATCAGGTGCTGGGGCAAACACTGGAGGTGAATCATGTGGCGGTGGGAAGGTGAGGGAACGAGAATTCAGAATTCAGAATCCAGAATTCAGAATGATGAGCAGTTTTTCGATTGAGGGGACTATGGCTAAGCGCAGCTCGGCTTGCGGCTTCTTCAGAGTTTCGAGATAGGCACGTTGTTGAGCGAGCCAGGCGGCCGGGGGATGCTCGTTGCGATCCAAATAGTCTAGGACCTCAAGACCTACAGCGCCCAGGCGGCTGAGAGCTTCTGAAACCGGAATGTCTTCTCTTAACAGATCCGATTTTTGGAGGGTCGGCTCAAGCTCGCGATCGTTGTCGCGCCAGCGGGTGAGCCAGATTCGCATTTGCGCACGATCCATTTGATCCACCAGCGACGCGAACTCGCGAGCGGTGTCGCTGTCTGGCCGAGCTGCGTCCACCAAGCGATTCAGCGGGGTCAGTTGGGTGTATCTGTGGGTGCGGATGCGCTGACCGAAAGTGGCGGGCTCGACGACGTCGGCGAGGGTCTTGAGCGGCTCCAGGGAACCGCCCGCGGCCAGCCGCTCGAGCATCGGAAGATAGCTGGATTGGTGCGTTATCACTTGGTCCAAACGCCTGTACATTGACGACACGTCTTTCACTTCCTGAGGCGACCAGAGCCGTTCGGCGACCGCGGCCGCGCGGGGCCAGATGCGCGAGTCCACATTTTCCGGACTCACGAACTCGCCCCACATTGCGATTTCGCCTCCGATGATGCGGGCGCGCTCTTCTTCGGATAGCGAGGCGGCGGCGCCATCCAGCGGATCCACTGCATAGAGCGTGGAGGCCGGTTCCATGTGGTCGAGGTAGTAGCCGGCCGAGAGGATGCTCGAAAAGCCGTGGCGCGCAGCTTCGGCGAGGGACTTTTGACCGCGCCAGGATTGAATGACGATGTCTTTCGGCAAATCCGGATCGAGAATTTCGTCCCAACCTTCCATTCTCTTTCCGTGCTTCGCAACTACTTTTTGAAGGCGTCGATTGAAGTAGGCCTGCAATTCTTCGGTGCCCTTCAAGTGGTTTTTTCGCATGAAGGCCCGAATGCGCGGGCTGTTTTTCCACTGCTTGCCCGTTACTTCGTCGCCACCAATGTGAAAGAACGGATCGGGGAAGAGCGCGGCCATTTCGCCGATGAAGGCGTCCAGAAATTGATAGGTGGAGTCGCGCGTGGGGTCCATGGTGGGATCGAACACGCCCCAATTGCGCTCGATCTTATACGGGCCGGGCGCGCTGGCGAGCTGCGGGTACCCGACCAGCCAACTGGTGGTGTGGCCGGGGATATCGAATTCGGGCACCACGCGAATACCGCGATCCCCGGCATATGCGATCACATCGCGAATCTGCTCCTGGGTGTAATAAAGACCATCGGAACCGAACACCTGCAATTTAGGGAAGAGCTTGCTCTCGACGCGGAAGCCCTGGTCGTCGGAGAGATGCCAATGGAATACGTTGAGCTTCACCGCGGCCATGCCGTCGAGATTGCGCTTCACCACTTCGATGGGCATCCAATGCCGCGAGACATCCAGATGCAGCCCGCGCCACGGGAAACGGGGATGGTCTTCGATATCGACGGCGGGCACCGTGAGGCCTTGGGGGGTTGAGACAATGAGCTGTCGAAATGTTTCAAGTCCGTGCAACACGCCTAGCGGATTCGGGGCGGATAGGAAGGCCTGCTGCGGCGTGATCTGCAAGTGGTAGCTTTCGTCTTCACCGAGCTGCTGGATCGGTTCGGAAGCGTGATCGCAACGGATTATCAGCGTGGCGGGCGATTCAGGCGCCGCGATTTCACCCAGCCGGCGAGCTGCATTCTGCAAGCGCGGCTCCGAGTAGCCCATGAAGGCGATCAGGATGGTGGGGCCGACGGCGAGGCTTCCCTGCCCCATTTCGACCTTGGCCGGCCACGGCATCAGGTTGAGCTGGGTGGGAGGCTGAGCGATCGCGAGCGTTGCGGCTAGCAGCGGCAACCCCGCGCGGCGCGTCATTATTTTCCTAAACCCACGCGATGCGTCATTATTTTCCTAAATTGGCCGCCGCGAAGAACTCGATCGGCTTCAGAGCGACCACTTTCCACTTCTTATTTTCCTTGCGCAGCTCGCAGTGAACCACTTCGCGACGGCGGACGAGCGGTCCGTCCGGCTCCAGGCTGCGGATCTCCAGTAACCAGTCCAGATCGATCTTATACATCTGGTCACTGCCATCTTCGGTCAATGGAAGGATTGAAGAAGATACGTCGGCACTATCGACCAGCGCGGTCACGTTTTTTTCGAGCGTATCGTAGTCCTTCATGTCTCTGCTGAAACCGGACATGAACTTCGATACGTTGGCCGTACGCGTAACCGCGGGGTCGCCTGTTTCGCTGAGGGCGCCGGCCATGGATGTGAATACGTCAATGACGTCGTCGTGAGCGTCGGCGGCGGCAAACGCAGCCACGACGCAGATCAACGCCGCGCAACGCATCGCATTACGTACGATAGCTGGCATTAATCTCAATGTACTTCTCGGTCAGATCGCAGGTCCAGAATCGCGCGCTGCCTTTGGCTCGCCCGTTGATCGCAAATCGGATCGAGCAATCGGGCTGGTCGAGCTTCTTCTTCAGTTCGGCCTCCGAGAATTCGGCCGCAAGTCCGCCCCGGCACACGGGCACGCCTTGCAGATCGATGTCCACCTTGGACGGATCGAGCGGCACGCCCGCATTACCGGCGGCTGAAATGATGCGACCCCAGTTGGGATCGGAGCCGGCGATGGCGGTCTTTACCAAGGGCGAATTCGCGATACTGCGCGCGATACGCGCCGCGGCGTCTTCGTTGGCTGCGCCCGTCACGTCGATGGTGACCAGCTTGCGAGCGCCCTCGCCATCGCGCACAATCTGCCGCGCCAGATCCTCCATCACCTCTGTCAGCGCCTCTTCCACTTTCTTGCTTTCTTTCTGATTGGGCTGTATGCCCGATGCTCCGTTCGCGAGCACCAGCATCATATCGTTGGTGGACGTATCGCCATCCACGCTGATGCGATTGTAGCTGCGCTTCACGGCGGCGGCGAGCATGGTGGAAAGCACGGAAGGCGGAAGCGCCGCGTCCATCATCACGAATCCAAGCGTGGTGGCCATGTTCGGATGGATCATTCCGGAGCCCTTGGTCATCCCGGCGATCTGGATGGAGCCTTTCTTCAAGCGTACTTGTTGATGCGCGGTTTTCATTACCAGATCGGTGGTGAGTATGGCGCGAGCCGCGTCTTCAAAGCGGTTGGCAGCGAGTCCCGCCATCAGACCCGGCAGGGCGTTGACGATCAAATGCGCATCCAATTCCACGCCAATCACACCGGTCGACGCGGGAAACACCTGGGTGGGCGGCACGTGGAGGTGATTGGCGACAGCATCGCAGCAGGCCAGCGCGACGCGATCGCCGGTGCGAGTGGCGCAATTGGCGTTGCCCGCATTGACGAGCACCGCGCTCACCTGCCCGCGCGATTTTGTCAGGTTCCAACGCGCGATGCGCACCGGCGCGGCCTGCACCTGATTTTGCGTGAACACCGCGGCGCCGGATGCAGGAACGTCGGGAACAATCAGCGCGAGGTCGTCCTTTTTTACTTTGCGGATTCCGGCGTACACGGCCGAATATCGATAGCCCAGCGGTAACTTCACGCGACCTTTACCCCCAGTATTTCGTCGTCCTTCAAGTGATGCCCGTTCATGAAGGCGGCAGCCGACATACGCTTCCGTCCCTCCACTTGAACTTCCATGAGCTCCAACTCAGTCCGATCGCCGCAGGCTATCAATAGCCTCTTATCCATGGCGGACATGAGGCCGGGCTCGCCTTGCAACGCTTGGCCGGACACGCGCGACTTCCAGATGTGAAAAAGCTGGCCGCGGAAGAAGCTGTATGCGCCTGGCCACGGCAAAAGGCCGCGCGATCGATTAAAGATTTTCGACGACGGCCAATTCCAATCGATCTCGCCGTCTTCCTTCTTCAGGATCGGCGCGTAGGTGGCTTCAGCGGGGGTTTGCTTCACCGGCGTGGGATTGTCGCGGAGCGTTTTTATCAGAAGCTCGGCGCCGGCGTCGGCGAGGCGGGCGCCCAGCTCCAACGCATTTTCCTCGGATCCGATTTCGGTGTCCCACTTCAGCAGCATGTCGCCGGTATCGAGTCCGGCATCGATCCGCATGGTGGTCACGCCGGTGCGCGTTTCTCCATTGGCCACCGCCCACTGGATGGGCGCGGCGCCGCGATACTTCGGCAGCAACGAAGCGTGCACATTCATGATGCCAAGCCTGGGGATATCGATGATGGCCTGCGGGATGATCTGGCCATAGCCGACCACCACCATCGCGTCCGGGTTCAGCTGCTTGAGCTGGTCGACCACTTCCGGGCGTCGAATGCGTTCGGGTTGGTGGACCGGCAAACCCAAGCGCAGAGCGGCTTCCTTCACCGGCGGAGCGGTTAGTTGGCCACCGCGGCCTTTGGGTCGATCGGGCTGAGTGAACACCGCCGATACGCGATGGCCCGCGTCGACGATCCGCTCCAGTGTGGGAACCGCAAAGGTGGGGGTGCCCAGAAAAATCAGGACCATTCTCCAGCCTTCGCTAACTTGCGCACCTTGCGGCGGATCAAATCGCGCTTGAGGGCGCTGACGTGGCTGATGTACAGACGGCCATTCAGGTGGTCGATCTCATGGCAAAAAGCGCGGGCCAGCAGCTCCTCGCCGTTCATCTCGAACCATTCGCCCTGGATATTTTGCGCGCGGACGGTGACACTCTTGGGACGCGTCACTTGTTCTCGAAATCCGGGGAGGCTGAGGCAGCCCTCTTCGCCGGTCTGAAATTCTTCCTTGCGAATAATCTCGGGATTGATGAGGACGATTTTCTGCTGGGGATCTTCGGCCACCGACAGATCGATCACCGTGATGCGTTTGGCAATGCCAATTTGCGGCGCGGCCAAGCCAACGCCCTTGGCAGCGTACATGGATTCGAACATATCCTCAATCAGCTGGTGTAACTCAGGCGTATCAAATTCGGTGACAGCCACAGCCTGCTTTTCGAGCACCGGCTCACCGAACAAAACGATCGAATGCGTCATCAGAAGTTTCTAACCTGCTCCTTGTAGCCCTCGAAATTGCGGCGGGTCTCAGCGAGCGAATCGCCGCCGAATTTTTCCAAAAATGCCTGCGCCAGAACGATGGACACCATGGCCTCGCCGATCACGCCGGCCGCTGGAACGACGCACACGTCGCTACGCTCGTAGGCGGCCAGCGCGGGTTCGCGCGTGGTCAGATCCACGGATTCGAGCGGACGGCGCAGCGTTGAGATGGGCTTCAACAGCCCGCGCACCACTACGTCCTCGCCGTTGGTCATGCCGCCTTCCAGGCCGCCGGCGCGATTTGCTCCGCGCGTAAAGTGGCGCTCCTGGCGATCGTAGTGAATGGTATCCTGCACGCGCGATCCGAACGAGGCGGCGCCCTCGGCGGCGAATCCGATCTCAACTCCCTTCACTGCCTGCATGGATACGATGGCCTGCGCCAAGCGGCCGTCCAGCCGCGAATCCCAGGTGACGTGCGAGCCAAGGCCGGGCGGCACGCCATGCGCTACCACTTCGAAGACGCCGCCCACGGTGTCGCCGGTGCGATACGCGTGATCGACAACCTCCTTCATGCGCGCTTCAGCTTCGGGGTCCACGCAGCCCAGCAAGACTTCTTCTCTCTGGCTGAGCGCGACTAACTCATTCCACTCTGCTTCTCGACCCAAACACGCCTCGCCGACCCCGATCACATGGCTCAGCACCGTAATGCCAAATTGTCCAAGAAAAGCTTTGGCGATGGCGCCTACCGCAACACGCGCCGTGGTTTCGCGGGCACTGGCGCGCTCCAGGATATATCGAGCGTCGGGGAAATTGTACTTGAGGCTGCCCGCCAGATCGGCATGTCCGGGGCGCGGGCGCGAGACTGGCTTGTGTTTCTGAGGATCGTCGTCTGCGCCTTCCACGGGCAGCGCGTCGATCCAATTCTTCCAATCTTTGTTTTGGATGATGATCGCGATGGGCGCGCCAATGGTTTTGGAATGGCGCACGCCCGCGACAATTTCGGCGCGGTCTGTTTCAATCTTCATCCGCCCGCCGCGGCCGTAGCCTTGCTGGCGGCGCCACAGCTCGTGATTCACGGCATCCAGGGCAATCGGAATTCCAGCGGGAAGGCCCGTGAGGGTCGCTACCAGGCACTCTCCATGCGATTCACCGGCTGTTTCGAAACGGAACATGTTTGAGGGGAAAACTTCATGGTAGCCGACCCACTGGCGTGGGGGCTACTGCCTGCGGCGCTAAGAACTCCCCTCACAGCAGCCGTGCGCTACGCGGCGTGAGCGGAGACTCGCTTGAACCGAACAGTCGCCAAAACACCTAGAGCTAGAAAAGCTGCGAGAACCACCAGCTGCGCGACCAGGAAGGGCGGCTCCGATCCGGTAGGAGCCAGCTCATGCAGCGCCGGCACCTTCTCGAACAACTGTACTACCAAGACAAAAACGTTGAGATAAAGCGCCAAAGTGGCGCCGACAGAGTAGATGCTGCGCCATGCTCCGGTCAGGTGAAAAGCGTAGCGAGCCGCGATGGCAACGGCGAGAATTACCAGGGATATGACGCCAACCTTAATGCCTGGCGTAACGTGTTCGAACGGGAACATGAACCGCGGTCAATCCGTCGAGTCTTTTGCCGGCTAATAGTCCGAAGACCACCACGAATCCGGAGGCGATCGCAATCAGACTGATCAACACGTGAAAGACGGTGAAGGTTGCGAGAGACATGCCTAAAGTCATGGTGCCAGTGTATGCGACGCCCGCCCCGAATACATCACAACATCCGGCGTTTCTCGCGTAACACCTTCGAGGTACTCTTGACAAGTTCAGCAGAACTGAGCAAAATATGAGTGGCGAAGAAAAGGCGAAATTGCATGGACCCAAACGCCGCTTGCGTCACTACACTCGGACTGCGCCCGGACGCCAGAATCCGGGAATGCTTGCCCACCGGCCTGGCATCGATGGATGCGCTGGTGGAAGGCTTCCCGCGCGGCGCCATCTCGGAAATCCTGGGTCCGGAAAGCTCCGGGCGCACCACGCTGGTGCATTCTTTGCTGGCCGCGTCAACCGGCCAGCTTGAAATCTGCGCTTACATCGATACCGACGATTCCTTCGATCCCGTATCGGCCGCCGCGGCGGGGGTAGCTCTGTCGCAGCTGGTCTGGATCCGTTGCGGTCATAACGCCGGGCACGCGCTTAAAGCCGCCGATTATCTGCTTCACGCGGGCGGATTCGGCGCCATCGTGCTGGACCTGTGCCAGGTTCCGCCGCGCATCTCTAACCGCATCCCGATCTCTTATTGGTATCGATTCCGGCGCGCCATCGAAAACACGCCGACCATTCTCGCGCTTACGGAAAAAGAGCCTGTAGCCAGATCCTGCGCTGCTCTGATGCTCGATCTTCAGCGCAAGAAAACCATCTGGACCGGGGCGGCCGGTTTCTCGCTATTGCGCGAAGTGGAATTGGAAGCGGCATCGCGCAAACCCGTGCGACCAGCCAGGGCTGCCTTCAAAGCGAGGTCGCTGGGATGATGTTCGCCTGTATTCACGGCAGTTCGGCGGACCTGCCTAAAATCGCCGCAGCTTTCTCGCCTTCCTTCGAGCGGACCACGCCCGACACCGTCGTCTTCCGCGTGGATGGTCTGCGGCGGCTTCACGGCTCTGCGCAGCAAATTGCACAAGCTATTGCGCAGCAGTCTGGTGACGATGTCAATATTGCAATCGCCGAAACCGCCGACGCAGCCATCCTCGCCGCTCGCAATTTTCCCGGCGTCACGGTCGCGCCAAATCTCAACGATCTGGATGTCTCGACGCTCCCGCTCAGCGATGAAATGGCGCAGGTATTCGATAGCTGGGGCATCTACACGGTCGAGCAACTGGCACAATTGCCCGAGACCGGCCTGGCGGAACGCTTCGGTCCGCAGGGTGTCTACCTGCAGCAATTGGCACGCGGCGCTATCCATCGACCGCTAAAAATCTTTCAGCCGGAAACTACGTATGAAGATCGCATCGAGCTGGATCATCCGGTCAGCCTGCTGGAGCCGCTGCTGTTTTTGATCGCGCGTCTGCTCAACGATCAATGTGCCCGCCTGCTTTCAAACGCCATGGCGGCCAACGAAGTGACGATTCGTCTTGAACACGAGGACCATAACGAACACACTCGCACCTTGCGCCTTCCCGTCCCCATGCGGGAGAGCAAGTCGCTGTTGAAGCTCCTGCAAATGGATCTGGAAGCGCATCCGCCGGCGGCGCCTACCGTCGCACTCTCGCTTGCGCTCAAGCCAGTGCATCCTCGCACGGTACAAACCGGAATCTTTCTGCCGGTAACACCCGCGCCCGACAAACTGGAGCTGACGCTCGCCCGCATTCGAGGCATCGTAGGCGAAAACAACGCCGGCATCCCCGAACTTCTCAACACTCACCACCCTCATCCTTTTCGATTGGTCAAAGCGCAGCCCATCACCAGCCACCAGCCACCAGTCACCAGCCACCAGGGCTTCCGCTACTTCCGTCCACCGCTCCCCGCCACGGTCGAACTCGAACGCGATCGCCCGCTTCGCATCGCCGCATCGGGCATCCACGGAAAAGTGCTCAACGCCGCCGGTCCCTGGCGAACCTCGGGCGATTGGTGGACCACTTCGGTATGGAATCGGGACGAGTGGGACATCGCACTCAGCAACGGTTCTCTCTATCGCATTTATCACGATTCTCAGTGGTTTGTGGAAGGCTCCTATGACTAGTGCGTACGTCGAACTGCACGCCCGCAGCGCCTTCAGCTTCCTGGAAGGTTCGTCGGTGCCCGAAGAACTGGTGACCCGCGCCGCCGCGCTCGACTTCCCTGCCCTGGCGATCCTGGACCGCGACAACATCTCCGGCGCCGCCCGCTTCCACATGGCCGCCAAAAAGGCCGGCCTGCGCGCGCACATCGGCGCCGAGGTCACTGGTACGGACGGTCACCGCTACCCGCTGCTGGCAGAAAATCGCACCGGCTATCAGAACCTGTGCCGGTTAATCACTCGCATGAAGATGCGCGCTAAAAAAGGCGAGGGCGCGGCCACTCCCGAAGAGTTCGCAGAGTTCTCCACCGGCCTGGTCTGCCTGGCCTCGCGGCCCGATCCCCGCTTTCTCAAGCTATTCGGCGCAAAGAACGTGTTCGTCGAACTGCAGCGCCACTACAATCGGGCTGAAGAAGCGTTGAATCAGGCGCTGATCGATTTCGCGCGCCAGCATCGCCTGCCGCTGGTGGCCACTAATGGCGTGAGCCATGCCACGCCCGAATCCAGGGAAGCGCTGGATGTCCTGACCTGCGTGCGCCACAAGACCACCATCCAGGAAGCCGGCCGGCTGCTCTCCATCAACTCTGACCGGTATCTGAAAAGCGCGCAAGAAATGTCGCGGCTTTTTGCCGACCTGCCCGAAGCCATCGCCAACACCAGGGAGCTTTCCGATCGTCTGCAATTCACGCTGGCCGATCTGGGCTATCAATTCCCCAGATATCCGACTCCGCCGGGCGAAACCATGAATTCGTTCCTGCGGAAGAGGGTGGAAGAAGGGGCGATGAATCGCTATCACCACAAGTCCGTCGATCTGCGCCGGCGCGCGCGGCGCCAAATCGATCGCGAACTGGCGCTCATCGAAAAATTAGAACTGCCGGGCTATTTTCTGATTGTCTGGGACATCGTCGAGTTCTGCCGGCGCCAGAACATTCTGGTGCAAGGCCGCGGATCGGCCGCTAACAGCGCGGTCTGCTATGCGCTCGGCATCACGGCGGTGGATGCGGTGGAGATGGAACTGCTGTTTGAGCGCTTTCTTTCTGAGGAGCGCGGCGAGTGGCCGGATATCGATCTCGATCTCCCCAGCGGCGATCAGCGCGAAAGCGTCATCCAGTATGTCTATGAGCGCTACGGCAAGCTGGGCGCCGCCATGACCGCCAACGTCATCACTTATCGCGGCCGCTCGGCGGTGCGCGATATCGGCAAAGTACTGGGCTTCCCCGAGCCGGATCTGGCGCGCATCGCAGCGCTGGTTCCGGCGTGGGGTTGGACAGATCCAAAAGAAACAGCAGAGCGACAATTCAGTGAAGCCGGCTTCTCGCCGCAGCAAAATCCGCTGATCGCGAAATTCCTGGATCTTTACATGACCATCCAGGATCTGCCGCGCCATCTGGGCCAGCATTCGGGCGGCATGGTGATTTGCGAAGGCCAGCTCGATGCAGTGGTTCCACTGGAGCCAGCCACCATGCCCGGTCGCGTGGTCATCCAATGGGACAAGGAAGATTGCGCCGATATGGGCATCATCAAAGTGGACCTGCTGGGCCTCGGCATGATGGCGGTGCTCGAAGAATCCATCCAGCTGATTCGCACGGCGTATCGCGAAGAAGTGGACCTGGCGCATCTGCCGCCAGACGATCCGCTGGTGTATCAAGCGCTGCAAAACGCCGACACTATCGGAATGTTTCAGGTGGAGAGCCGCGCCCAGATGTCCTGCCTGCCTCGGCTGCATCCGGAACATTTCTACGACATCGTGGTGCAGGTGGCCATCATCCGGCCTGGTCCGATTGTTGGTCAAATGTTGAACCCGTTTCTGCGCCGCCGGCAGGGCCGCGAAAAAGCCGAATGCCTGCATCCATCGCTGGAACCGGTGCTGCGCCGTACTCTGGGGGTGCCATTATTTCAAGAGCAGTTGCTCCGCATGGCGATGATCGTGGCGGGCTTTACGGGTGGCGAAGCCGAGGAACTGCGCCGCGCCATGGGATTTAAGCGCTCCGAAGCCCGCATGCGCGACATCGAGACCCGGCTCCGCGCCGGCATGACGGGCAACGGCATCGTCGGCAAGCAGCAGGATGCCATCGTTCAATCCATCACCGCGTTCGCGCTCTACGGATTCCCCGAATCGCACGCCGCCAGCTTCGCCTTGATCGCCTACGCCAGCGCGTATCTGAAATGCCGCTACCTGGCCGCTTTCACAGCCGCGATTTTGAACAATCAGCCCATGGGTTTCTACGCGCCGGCTACCCTGGTGAAGGATGCCCAGCGCCATGGGCTGCACTTCAATCCCATTGATGTCACGCGCTCGGATTGGCTCTGCAGCATCGAGGAAGAAAACGGGGAGCGGCGCGTTCGGCTGGGGCTGAATTACGTCAAAGGACTGCGCGAACAGCCGGCTCGAGCGATTCTGGCGGCTCGCGCGCATGCTCCATTCAGCAGCATCCAGGATTTAGTGGATCGGGTCCCTGACCTTCGCAAAGACGAATTGCGCAATCTGAGCGAAATTGGCGCGCTCAATTTTATTACTCTATCCCCCACGCATCGCCGCGCCGCGCTGTGGGATTCCGAACTTGCGATTCGCCCGAGCGGTCCGCTATTCGCCGACAACCAGCCACCAGCCACCAATCACGCACCACTCGCGCCTATGAACACGAGCGAGCGCCTGAACTCCGACTTCCGCCGTACCCACCTAACCATCGGCAAGCACCCCATGGCGTTTCATCGCGAGAAGATGAATGCGCTAGGCGTCACGCCCGCGGCGCAGTTGAAATTTGTGCACAACGGCCGCCCGGTTCGCATTGCCGGATGCATCATCTGCAGGCAGCGCCCCGGTACCGCCAAAGGGCTGCTATTCCTGAGCATCGAAGACGAAACCGGCGTCTCAAATGCCGTGGTGATGCCCGATGTTTTCGATCGGGAGCGCAAAACCATCCTCAATAATTCCTATCTGATGATCGAGGGCGAGATGCAGAACATCGACAATGTCTACACGGTGCGTACCGCGCATGTCGAGCCGCTGCACGTGGCCGAGGAGGCGGTGCCTTCGCACGATTTTCACTAATGTTGCGTTCACACGAGTGTGAACGCTGCACGCAGGAGTGCGTGCGCCACAACACTAGCGGGTGGGGTGGGTGGCGACGTGCATTTCGAAGCTGACCGGCGGATTGTAGTAAAGAATGCGGCCGCAGCTTTCGCAGAACATCATCTCACCACTATTGCGAAGATCCTGAAAGAATTGGGGGCGCAGCAGAATCTGACACGCGGAGCAACGGCCTTCGGTGACTTCGGCCACCGCCGAGCCGCCGTGCCACTTCTTGCGGATGCGCTCGTAGGCCGAATAGGCAGGCTTCTTCAGACCGCCTACCAGTTGCTGGCGTTCGCTCTTGAGCTCGTCGAGAAGTTTTTGATCGACCGCGGTCCGCTCGCGGGCTTGCGCCTTTTCGGTTTCCACCTGCTGCTTTTCTTCCTTCAGCGCGGCTTCCGCCTTTTTGACGTTGACGTCCAGCGGCTCCGATTCAGCCATCAGATCAAGGGTGCGATCCTCGGCCTTGCGAATACTGGCCTCGCAGAAGCTGATCTCATGCTGGAAGGCGCGATATTGTTCATTGGTCTTGGCGCCCAGCATCTGGTCGCGAAGTTTGGAGATCTTTTGATTCTCCACCTTCACGTCGTCTTCCAGTTGCTTCCGTTCCTTCTGGTTTGCAACCAGGGCGGCGCGGTCGGCTTCCAGCCGTCGGAGGTGTGAATCCAGCGCTTTTTCAATTTGCGCGATGTGTTTTGGTAAGGTAGCGACTTCCCGCTCCACCTCTGCAATCCTCAGATCCAGGGATTGCAAGCGGGTGACCTGCTGAATCTCATCGGTCATCGTTTTCTCATCGTAACATCTCTCATGGGGGGACAGTCTGAGCCGTCTTATGATAGGAACGCATGCGAAGAGTAGTGGCTTGTTGGCTCTTAGCGGTTGGCTTGTTGGCGCAAGACACGGCGCAGGTGAAGTCAGGGGGCGCGAGCATCGAGGTGAGCTTTGCGCCGGGCAAGTTCGACGTGCCAAGAGCGAGCGTGCTGGCCTGGATTTCGAACGCGGCGAACGCGGTGACTGAATATTTCGGTCGCTTCCCGGTGGAGCATCCCCGAGTGATTGTGCGGCCGGCCGAAGGACGCAGCGGGGTGTTTCACGGGACCACATTCGGCGGAAAGCGCGGCGCGTTCACGCGAATTTCCGTGGGGCAAGGCAGCACTGAAAAGCAACTCGACGAGGACTGGATGATGACACACGAATTCATCCACATGGCTTTTCCGGATGTGAGCGGTGAATCCGACCAGCATCATTGGATGGAAGAGGGCATGGCCACTTACATTGAGCCGATTGCGCGGGCGCAGATCGGGCGCATGACTCCCGAGCGAGTGTGGGTGGACTTTGTGCGCGACATGCCGCAGGGATTGCCGCAAGCGGGTGATCAGGGCCTGGATGGGACACCCACGTGGGGGCGCACCTACTGGGGCGGGGCGATATTCTGGCTGTTGGCCGATATCGGGATTCGAGAAGCGACGCACAACAAGAAAGGGCTGCCGGATGCGATGCGCGGCATTATCGAAGCGGGCGGCAACATCACCGCAGACTGGACGGTGGAACGCGTAGTGGCGGTGGGTGACCAAGCCACGGGTACCACCGTGCTCGCCGACCTGTACCGGCAGATGAAGGCGACTGCCGTCCACACCGATCTGGATGATGTATGGCGGCGGCTAGGTGTGCAGATGAAAAACGGCGCGGCGGCATTCGACGATTACGCGCCGTTAGCGGAGATTCGAAAAGCGATTACGAGGCCCGTGGCGCCAGTGGATTTCTCAACGCGCGGGCCACAAGCTCCAATTCACTGACGCGCAAGATGCGGCAGGCGGCATAGAAGATCAGAACGCCCAGCGGGATGGATACGGCCAGATCCACTAAGCGCGCCAAGCGGCTAACGCCCAGCCAGCCTTCAATCGCGTGGTTCGACAGCAAAACTGCCACGCCCATGACCGCGGACGCGGCGGCTATTTTCCAAATGCTCTCGATCAGATTGCGGCCGTAGATGCCGCGGACACGTTTGCGGAGAATGACGAACAGGGCGATGCCACCGAAGGTGGCGACCACGGCGGTAGAAAGCGCGAGACCTGCGTGTCCCAAGCCGCTGTGACGAAATAGCAGGCTGGCCGTGAAGTAATTCACCGCAATGGACAGCAGGCTGACGATCATCGGCGTGCGCGCATCATGCAGCGCGTAGAAGGCCGGATTCAGCACTTTGAGCGCGGAGTATCCGGCCAGCCCGACCGCGTAACAGGAAAGGGCGAGCGCGGTCTGCTCGGTATCGTAAGCGCTGAATTTGCCGCCCTGATAGATGGCGCCAATCATGGCACGGCCCAACACGATCAGGCCGACCGAAGAGGGCAGCGTCAAGAGAAACACCATGCCGAGCGACTTGGAGAGCGTGCGGCGAAATTCATCGAAATTGCCAACGCCTGCGCTGCGCGAGATGGAAGGAAGCGTGGCGGATGCGATGGCGACGCCGAATAATCCGAGCGGGAGCTGCATGAAGCGGAACGAATAGCCCAGCCAGCTCACCGGGCCGTTTCCGGGAATCTGCGAGGCGAAGTTGGTGATGACCAGCACGTTGATTTGAACGGCGGCATTGCCCAGAATGGCGGGGCCCATCAGGCTGAAGATCTTGCGCAGCAGAGGATGGTGCCAATCGATGGCGGGACGGAAGCTGAATCCTTCCGATCTGAGCGATGGCAGTTGCCAGGCGAGCTGCAAAGCACCGCCAAAGACGACTCCGATGGCCATTCCTGTGATGGGATCGATCCCCAAGTGCGGCCCCAGCGCGTAGCCGAGAATCAAGCCGAAGGTCACCGATCCGATATTGAAGAACGTGGAGGCCAGGGCGGGAACGGCGAAGCGGTTGCACGCGTTGAGGACGCCCATGGCCTGCGCGGCCAACGCGACGAGAAGCAGGAAAGCGAACATGATGCGTGTTAACTTCACTGCGAGCTCGAATTTTCCGGGAACCTGGTGGAAGCCGGATGCGAGCAGATTCACCCAGGCCGGCGTGAAGACGACGCCCAAAAGACAGAACAGGCCGACGATAATGACGAGGGCGGTGGCCACCAGGTTGGACAGCAGCGCGGCTTCTTTGCGGCCTTTGTGCGCCAGCGTCTGGGTGAAAATGGGGACGAAGGCGGAAGAGAGCGCGCCTTCGGCGAAGAGGTCGCGAGTAAGATTGGGAATGCGGAAGCCGAGCAGAAACGCGTCGTAGACGAAGCCGGCGCCAAACAGGCGCGCCATGACGATTTCGCGCAGAAGTCCGGTGACGCGTGACATGGCCATCGCCACCGAGACCATCCCCGCCGACCGGACCACGCTCTCGGCCGGCGCCGGATTGTCGAGTTTAATCGCCAAGGTGTCGCCTCTTCGCGACCCCGCCGGGCGTCGGCACGATTGCCGACGCGGCACGCACGAGTGCGTACGCCACGTTATCCATCTGCTCCGTATTGTTCGAAAAAGTGCGCCATCGTCATAATGCCGGTTTCGTTATTGCCACGCTATCCATTCGCTCCGTATTGTTCGAAAAAGTGCGCGATCGTCATAATGCCGGTATAGTAATTTCCAAGCCGATACTTTTCGTTGGGAGAATGCAGTCCGTCATCGGGAAGCCCAAAGCCCATCAGAATGGTTGGAACACCCAGGCGCGCCGCGAAATCGCCAACCACGGGAATGGAGCCGCCGTTGCGGGTCAGCACCGTAGGCCTGCCGAGCATGTCGCTGAAAGCTTGGGCGGCGATCCGGATGGCGGGATGATCGGGATCCACCATCACCGCCGGCGCGGCGCTCAAAACCCGCAGCTCCATCCGAATTCCCGGCGGCGCGTTGTAGTGCAAGAAGTCACGGAACGACTTGAGGATTTTCTCCGGATCCTGATTCGGAACCAGCCGAAAGCTTACTTTGGCAACAGCTTTGGAGGGAATCACGGTCTTCGACCCGGCGCCGGTGAATCCGCCGGCAATGCCGTGGACCTCCATGGTAGGCCGCGCCCACACGCGTTCCAGCACCGAAAAGCCGGCTTCACCGATCAGCTCCGTGGCCCCCACTTCCTGGCGCAGGAATTTCGTTTCGTCGAACGGAAGCTGCTTCCAGCTTTCGCGCTCCACCGCAGCCGGAGGCGCGACATCATCGTACATGCCTGGAATTCGGATGGAACCGGCCGCGTCTTTACACTTGCTCAATATTTCCATCAAGCCGTGGATCGGGTTCGGCGCGGCGCCGCCGTAGAGGCCGGAGTGCAGATCGCGATCGGGACCGGTCGCTTCCAGCTCCATATAGACCAGGCCGCGCAGCCCGACGCACAGGGTGGGAAGCCCTTCGGCGTAAAGCTGGGTATCGGAGACGAGGGCGACGTCGGCCTTTAATTTGGCCGGATTTTCAGCGACGAACCGGCTGATGGACGCGCCGCCGATCTCTTCTTCACCTTCGATGAGAAACTTGAGATTCAGGGGCAGCTTGCCGCCGTTGACGGCGTACAACGCTTCGGCGGCTTTGATGTGCATGTACATTTGCCCTTTGTCGTCGGACGACCCGCGGGCGTAGATGTTGCCGTCGTGAACGGCCGGCTCAAAGGGCGGCGAATGCCAGAGCTCCAGCGGATCGGGCGGCTGGACGTCGTAGTGGCCATAGCACAGCACGGTGGGCTTGCCGGGCGCGTGCAGCCAGTCGCCGTAGATGAGCGGATTACCGGCGGTTGGAATGATTTCGATGTTCTCCATGCCGGCCGCCCGCAGGCTCTCGGCTACAAAGCGAGCGGCGGCGGCGATGTCGGGCTTATGTTCGGGCAGCGTGCTAATGCTGGGGATGCGAAGAAAATCCTTGAGTTCTTCGAGCAAGCGGTCCTGGTGCTGCTCGACAAAAATGTCGGTGGGGCGGTGCATGGGCGCGGGTAGGACCATTATCGCAGACGGGCTAGCGGCCACCGAAATGGGCTGAAAAAAACAAACTGGCCACAGATAAACCCAGATGAACACCGATAATGCCGACTCAAGTTCATGGTTTTCAATCTGCGTTGATCGGCGTTCATCCGTGGCCACTTACGTTTAGGACTTTTTCATTGGCGGCCTAGCGATCAAGTGAGGGCATTTACCGAGCGCAAGTTTTGGGTGTTTCTGCCGATATGTCTTATAGACTATGTCCGCCCCACTCGCCAGTAAGTTTCAAGATCACTATACGATTCTCGGGATCGAACCCAAATCCAACTCCGAAACGATTCAGCGCGCCTACGCTAAGCTGGCTCAGAAATACCGCCCGAGCAACGCCATAACCGGGGACGCGGAGCTGTTCGAAGCCGTCAATACGGCCTATGAGACGCTCTCCGATCCGGAGTTGCGCAGTATATTCGACAAGTTGAGAGGGGTTGGGCAGGACAACGCCGTTCCTAAATTCAGTGGCGTCGGGTTCTTTGACGCGCTGGGGCGGGAAGCGATCCGGCGAGCAGCTATTCTTTGCGTTTTATACGATCGGCGGCTCACCAAGCCGGCCGCTCCGAGCCTCTCGATGCGGCACCTGGAAACGATCGTGGAAGCCACTCCGGCGGAGCTGAGTTCCGCGCTGTGGTATTTGAAGCAGCGAGGCTTAGCGGCCAGCGACGATAAGAGCAGTCTGGCCATCACGGTGGACGGAATGGATTTCCTCGAGAGCAGGCAGCCTGCGCCCGAGGCTGTGTTGCCATTCATTAAAGAAGACGCCATTGTGGCAGCGGAAGCACAGCCCGCGCGTGAGAGCGTCACGGGCCTAAGCACGCTGAATCGCGCGCTGACGAAGGTTTCCGTCTAGAAGTGCTTGCTATCATCGTGAATGCGATGAAGACCCGTGTAGTGAGTGCGACGGAGTTCAAGGCCAAGATCCTGGCGCCGCTCGACGGGATAGAGCAGAGTGGCGGCCCCATCACCATCACCCGGGCGCGGCCGTCCGGTAGCCGTGCTTGGTCCAGCCAAAAATAAAGCTTGGAAGTCGCCGGCGAATTCATTGGCGGGGAGAGCAGAGATTGTGGGCGGCATTGTCAACGTCGACATGTCGGATCTCTGGGAAGTGACCCGGCAACCAGCTGACTGCGGTGCGGGGAACTGAATCGGTAGCCTTGAGCGTGATCAGCCTTCTGGAAATTGATGGCAACGCTCCCAAACGTCGGCACGATTGCCGACGCGGCACGCATGAGTGCGTGCGCCACGAGGCAAAACAACGACTGTCAAATAATACTAGCGAACGAAATTGCAGTCCCCGTGTTCAGAGTCCTCCGCCTAGCAGCCCGTGTCTAAAGTCCAAAAACATGTGGTACTGAAAATGTTTTGATCTTACAATCGATATATGGCAATGGGAACGCGGAAGAAGCGACAAAGGCAAGAGGGACTCTGGTACGGCGGGGAACTTCCGACAGCGCCCGGTCATCCGTTCTACAAGCGGCTCAATGAGGTCCTGGACAAGGCCGGTTTTGATCTCTTCTGCGAGACCAGTTGCGCTGGCTTCTATCACGACAAATTAGGGCGTCCGTCCCTGCCTCCGGGCCAGTATTTCCGCATCATGATGATCGGCTTCTTCGAAGGGCTCGATAGCGAACGCGGCATTGCATGGCGTCTCGCCGATTCGCTCACGCTCCGGCAGTTCCTGTCCATCGGACTCGATGAGAATACGCCGGATCACGTCACCATCTCGCGCACCAGACGCCTGATCGACGGCGAAACCCATCAGCGTATCTTCACCTGGGTGCTGGAGCGGCTGGCGCAGGCCGGGCTCATTAAAGGGAAGACGATCGGCGTGGATTCGACCACTCTGGAAGCCAACGCGGCCATGAAATCGATTGTGCGCCGCGACACGGGCGAGAGCTACATGGCGTACTTGCAACGGCTGGCCGAAGCCGAAGGAATCGACGCCCCAGACGCGGCGGCATTGCTCCGCATGGATCGCAAGCGGAAGAAGAGGACTTCCAATGAAGACTGGAAAAGCCCCATCGACCAAGAGGCCGAGATCACGAAACTGAAAGACGGACGCACGGCCCTGGCGTATAAAGCGGAGAACGCGGTGGACATGGAAACCGGCGCCATCGTGGCGGTCACCACGCACGGCGGAGCCGCCGCCGACACTGCGACAGTGCAGGAAACCGTGATTGACGCAGCGCTCGCGGTGGCCGGTTTGATCGCCGAAAAGACATCCGAGGGCGAGTATCCTGTGCATCCTGACGGAGTCGAAGAAGTGGTGGCGGACAAGGGCTATCACAGCAACGATGTCGCGCTTGGTCTGGCTGAGCTAGAAGTGCGAACGTATATAGCCGAGCCCGATCGTGGCAAGCGCAACTGGGACGGCAAAGCGGCGGAGAAGGCAGCGGTCTACGGCAATCGGCGGCGCATTGAGGGCGATCGCGGCAAGCGCCTGCAGCGCCAACGGGGAGAGCGGATCGAGAGGAACTTCGCGCATCAGTTTGATACCGGCGGACTGGACCGGCTCTATGTGCGAGGCCTGGAAAACGTGCACAAGAAATTCCTGATTCAGGCCGCCGCATGCAATCTCGCCCTCTTGATGCGATCGAGATATGGCTGGGGCAAGCCCAGAGCTGCTCATGACGGAGCTATCGAGGCTATTTTTGCGATTTTGGCTGTCATAAGAGCCGTTGAAGGCCTCTTCACGTCATGGTCCGCGAATTCCCACGCCGTGGTTCGAGTTTCTCGCCAATCAAAGTCTGCTGTCAGATGTTTCCACCGACTGGAAAACGCCGGTTTAGATACGGGCTGCTAGTATGACTTCGCGATCACCACGCGGCGGTCGACCGGTTCGCCGGTAACGATGCATTTACCGGGACCGTCGAATTTGTCCACTAGCGGAATGCAGCGCACGGTCGCTTTGAACTCCTTCAGACGAGCGTCACAGGCGGGATCATCCTGGAGGTGAGCCATGACGAATTTTCCTCCACCTTTTTCGGCGGTGACGGCGGCCAGGATGGACTCCACCTCGTCGATCGAATTCGCCAGCACCGTATTGGATTCGAGGCGCTGTTTGGCGGCGGCGTACAGATCGGTCTGCATTTGCGAGAGTATGGCAGGGATGCGCGCTACGACATCGGCCTGCGCCAGCACCTCCTTCGCGCCGGTGTCGCGCCGTTTCAGCACGATGTTGTTGGCCGCCACGTCGCGCGGGCCCAGCTCCAGAACAATGGGAACACCCCGGCGCTCCCAGTGGAAAAACTTCGCGCCGGGCGAGGGGCCTTCGCGATCGTCGATTTTAGCGCCGACGTCTTGGGCGATTTTATGCGCGGTTTCCAGCACGCGCGCTTTCTCGTCGTCCTTGCGATAGATCGGCACCAGCACCGACTTCACGGGCGCCACTTTGGGAGGCAGCACCAGCCCCTTATCGTCGGAGTGGCTCATAATCAGGCCCCCGATCAGGCGAGTGCTGACGCCCCAACTGGTCTGCCAGACGAAGTCGAGCTGGCCTTCCTTGGTCTGGAATTTCACGTCGAAGGCGCGGCCGAAATTCTGGCCGAGGTCGTGGCTGGTGCCGGATTGCAGCGCGAGTCCATTCTGCATCATGGCCTCAATGGCGAAGGTCCGCACCGCGCCCGCGAATTTTTCGGCGCGCGTTTTCTGGCCCTTGATCACCGGCATGGCCATGACGTTTTCAGCAACGTCGGCATAGACATCCAGCATTCGCAGCACTTCTTCGAGCGCCTCTTGGTGCGAGGCGTGCGCCGTATGGCCCTCCTGCCAGAGGAACTCAGTGGTTCTGAGGAACATGCGCGTGCGCAGTTCCCAGCGGATGATGTTGGCCCATTGGTTCATCAGAACCGGCAGGTCGCGATAGCTCTGGATCCACTTGGCGAAGAAGTGGCCAATGATCGTTTCAGACGTGGGCCGGATGACGTAGGGCTCTTCCAGTTTCTTGCCGCCCGCGATGGTGACGATCGCAAGCTCGGGAGAAAATCCTTCGACGTGCTCGGCTTCCTTCTGCAGAAAGCTTTGCGGGATCAGCAACGGAAAATAGACATTCTGATGGCCGGTGGCCTTGAAGCGATCGTCCAGCTCGCGCTGCAGCACTTCCCAAACGGCATAGCCGTTGGGCTTGATGACCATGCAGCCTTTCACGATTTCGGCCGGTTCGGCCATGTCGCCGTGGAGCACTACGTCCTGGTACCAGGCAGCGAAGTCCTGGCTGCGTTGAGTGATGGGTGATTCGGCCATGAAGAGGGAAACTCTATTGTAGGGCACGCTCATGCCGAGCGTGGGTTTCGCTGTGTCGACGCGCGTAGAACGCGCGTCTCGTCGCGGGTGCTAGGTTTCGGATCGCCGACAACCGAATAAATGACCAAACCCGTTAAAATGCAAGCATGGCTGTTTTTGCGGGGCAATTGCGCATGGATGCTGCCCGAAAGCGGTGACGCTGTGCATGCGAGCTTAGATAGCAGCCAAAGGACCTCAACGGTTCTCACGCACGGAAATTCGAGTGGGGCTTGTCACATTCGATTTCGCTAATGGTCGTTGGTGTCCTGCTCGGCTCAGCTAATCAGGGATACGGGCGGTAACCTAGCGCGGGAGGTGTGCTGATGGCAATTTATCGCGTGAGCGGAATTTCGGACAAGGAGCCGAATGAATGGCCAGTAGCCACCTTTGCCGCCATAAGCGGCTCGGAAGAGTTCCTACGACAACTCGTCATGGAGATGCCAGAGTTGGTGGACGCAAGTAGCATACTTGAACCGGAGCGATGCAAGGTTAAAGAAGCCATTCTGATAATTTCGATTGAGGGATTGATGCCGGCGTTCGAACACCTCAAAGACATTCGAGCCCTTGTCGGTCAAGCTATCCCTATCCTTAATCGGACAAAATTGTACGAAGACTTCAGTGGTGCTCTGTGGGTTGCCTACAAACGGTTCGCGCAAGAAGCGGCCAAGCTGCTCTGCCCGGATGCGGGGTTCATATTCCAGCGAAAGCCCTCAAGCTTCGATCAGGGCGCGCTCGTATTCAGGGACAATTGGCCCGCAGCGCCCGCCTGGTTCATACCATATCTTGAGGAGCAGCGCGCCGCTTGGCAGAACGACCTGGCGGACTTCCGTAATTTCCTGGAGCACGGCGCCCCCCATGCCGACTACAGTGGCCGCTACGACCCGGAGCATGCGGAAGCAGTTTTTGGCGCCGTCTGGCGAACGGTCGCAAACATTTTAGCCGCACTCATCGGCATGCATCTCCGTCCGCTGTTAGTTGAAATCCCGGTGAACGAACGCTCCCCTGTAAACCCAAGACGCTTTCGCTTCGCCGTGGAAGGATTGTCTCCGCCGGAAGAATTCGGCAGGGCATTCTCAGTTTCGGGCCCGATGCACGTTGTCTAGCGAACGCCGTCTTAAGCGCGGGCCAACTAGCGGAACGCTCGGTTGAGCGTGCGATTTACGTGCTCTGGATCGCGGGCGATGAGCGTGAGATACGCTCGCGTCGGCTGATCCGGTTCCGCGCGGCCTTGCTCCCAATCGCGCAGCGTTCCGAGCGGAATGTGATATCGCTCGGCGAATTCCTCTTGCGTCAAGTCCAACGCCCGGCGAATGATCTTCACTCGCGGCCTCTGCTTCATGCGCTTGACATCAACTCGAGTGAGCGGCAGCGCGTCGCGATCAGCGCGCGCGGCCTTTTCGATCGCCTCACTGGACATCGGTCGAAGCATTTTGCTCGAAATAGTCGTCTTGCTCATGCTGGGTAGCCCTCCGCGCCGAAATAACACGAATACGCTCGCCGCGCTCGGCGTAGGCCACAAACAACAAAATTCGCCCTTCCGCCATACCGATGATAACGAAACGCTCTTCGCCGTAATTTTCCCGACGTCAAGGCGGTCAATCGCAAACGCGTCTTCGAATACCGTTTTCGCCAGTTCAAAGCTCACGCGCCATGAGCGTTGAAATTCGACTTAGCCTTGGCATCGTCCCATTCAAACTTCACTTTTATAATACTACGGGGAACCCGTAGGCGGCCGATTGCCCTATCGGCGCCCGCGCTTCAATGCCGGCTTCAGATTCATGGTCCGGATCAGCTTGTGGAGGTAATTGGGATGCAGTCCCAGAATCTTGGCCGCCGCCTCATGATCGTGATTCACCTGCTCGAAGGCCTGCAGCACCACCTGACGTTTGGCGGCTTCCACGGCCTCTTCGTACATGCTGGCCGAGACGGCTGCCGGCCGCGATTCGCGGATATGCTCGGGCAGATCTTCGGCCAGAAGCATCTCGGCGGAGCCCAACACAACGGCGCGCTCAATAGCGTTCTCGAGTTCGCGAACGTTGCCCGGCCAGGAGTAGCTCATCAGGTATGCTCGCACTTCCGGCGCCAGGCCGACGATCTTGCGGCCGCATTCGGCGGCGTACTTCCTGGCGAAATGCTCAGCCAGCGGGAGGGTGTCCTCGGGATGTTCGCGCAAGGCTGGAGCCCGGAGCGAGACCACATTCAGGCGGTAGAACAGGTCGCGGCGGAAATCGCCTTTCTGGACCGCTTGCGCCAGATCGCGATTGGTGGCGGCGAGCAACCGAATGTTGAGTGGAATGGTCTTGGTCCCGCCCACGCGCTCCATCTCGCGTTCTTGCAGCACCCGCAGCAGCTTGGCCTGCAGCAGCGGCGAGAGTTCTCCGATTTCGTCCAGAAACACGGTTCCGCCCTCAGCTACCTCAAGCTTGCCTTTCTTTTGCGTAATCGCCCCGGTGAACGCACCGCGCTCGTGCCCGAACAGCTCGCTCTCCAGCAGCGTCTCGGTCAACGCCGCGCAGTTAATGGCCACAAAGGGACCCGCCGCGCGCAGGCTGTTGCGATGCAGCGCTCGGGCGATCAGCTCTTTGCCGGTTCCGCTCTCACCCAGGATGAGCACATTGGAATTGGATGGCGCCACTTTGGCGATCTGGCGCTCGAGTTCGCGCAGTTTGTCGCTAACGCCTACCATGCCGTGCTCGATCTTCAACTCCGATTGCAGGCGTTCATTTTCTTCCTGTAACCAACCGAGAATCGTGGCGTTCTCCCAGGCCACGGCCGCCATGCCGGCGACGGCGGTGAGGACCTGCAGATGTCCTTCGTCAAAAGGGTGTTCGCCTTTTAGAGACTCTACGTACACCACGGCCGCCACTTCACCGCGAACGACGAGAGGGGCCGCGAGCACGGAGCATCCATCGCCGGAGTCTTCCTGCCAGACCACCACTCGCTCCTGCATGGTGCGCGCCAACACCTGCGAGCCGGCTGGGTCGTCAGAGGGGAGCGAGCCGGGGATGAAGATGGCGGCGCGGGTGGCTGGTATCAAATCCAGCAGCAGAGAAGTCAAATGGCTGCGGAGGATCTCGGCGGCTGAAGCGGACGTGGTGTCGTGCAGCCCGCGAAAGGAATGGAGCATGGTGCTGACCCGGAGCAGGGTCCGCAGGTCGTGCAGCGCGCGGGCGGAAGGCTGCAGGATCGTATGTTCGTCTGAGGAAAGATAGAGCGATTCTTCGAATCGAAGTTCGCGCGTGCCCGCTAGGGACGCCTGTTGTTCGAGAGGCGGTTCTGCCTGGGCGTCCAGCAGGTAGCAAAACACCGAGCCGCCGATCCGAATCTCGTCGCCGGGCTTCAATTGCTGCTCGGTGACGGGCGTCCCAGTGACGAAGGTTCCGTTACGGCTATCCAGATCCTTGAGAGTGCATGCCTCGCCCAATCGGTTGAAGAGGCAATGGCGGCGCGAGACTGCAGTGTCTTCCAACTGCAAATCGTTGCTGGCCTGCCGGCCGACCCAATATTCGCCCTGCGGTAAAGGGATCACATGGCCTTTCAAAGGTCCCCGCACCGCCAGTAGTCTGGGCTCAGCTAGCGTGTTCGAATTCATCAAAAGCTTCGCGGCAGAAATCGATTGATTCTGACGCGCCACGGCAATCAACTATCGTACAATTTTCCCGGCTTGAAACAGGTGGGCAGGCGTGGGACGAGAATGCGAACGGATTGGACAGGGATGCCGACCTGGCAGCAAAAGCCAAGTGATTTGCTTCTTTTCCGTCGGCGCGCCAACGACTAAATGGTTGACGCCTTTGGTCGGGCGGGTGTGGCGATCAAATTGCTTTCTAGAGGCGCGATGCGACTGACGATGCAAAAGTTTACTTATGGGTTCCTGATCTTGGCTCTTGGAATGATGCTCACCGATTGCTATCGGCTGATGATGTAGAGGGTCCTGTTACTTACAGGACCCCGAATTTCGCTGGCTTGGATGACGCACGCGGCTAAGCGCGCCGCGACAAATGAGTGACTAACGAGACGAGGAACAGTACGATGAAAACGAAGAATAAGATCTTCGCAACCCCCGCCGACACAATAGCGACTCCTCCGAACCCGCATACCGCCGCCACAATCGCGATCAGCAGAAAAACCAAAGCGTAATACAACATTTTGTTCTCCTTTCAAACCAGGCCGCTTCGAGTGACGGCCGTCGTCGGTCTCGCTTTGCATCTTGCAGCTTAGTCGCCACTCGCGATACTATTGAAAAGAAACGCGATCTAATCGGCCGTATGGATTGAGACCAGAAGAATTTTCAGCACGTACCGGTACAAAGAGAAGTTATCAACATCAGCCGTCCTGTAACACACGCCCTATGACGCCCCATTGCACGGCCTCTGACTTTCGAGTGATAATGCGCGCAGGCCCCCACGGCAATTGAAGCGTTTGCATCCATGGAACCCATCGTTGGCCAGACTGTTTCCCACTACGCGTTCCTGGAAAAGCTGGGCGCGGGCGGCATGGGTGAAATCTATAAGGCACGCGATTCACGGCTGAATCGGATTGTCGCGGTGAAAGTTCTGGCGCCGGGAAGGACACGCGATTCGGAGCGGCGGCGGCGATTCATTCAGGAGGCGCAGGCAGCTTCGGCGCTGAACCACCCCAACATCATCACCATCCACGACATCCTGTCGGAAAGCGACACGCAGTACATGGTGATGGAGCACGTGTCCGGCCAGACCTTGCACGCACTGGTTGCGGCAGGCCGGCTGCCGGTGCAGCAAGCTTTGCAGATTTCCAACCAAATGGCGAACGCGCTGGCGGTCGCGCACGCCGCCGGGATTATTCACCGCGACCTCAAACCCGCCAATGTGATGGTGACAGGTTCGGGCCTGGTGAAAATCCTGGACTTCGGATTGGCGAAATTGACCGATCCCACGGCGGGAACCCGTCCGGCGGGGAACGACTCCGGCCAGACCGACGACCCGGTGACCGTAACCGCGGCGCCGCTTACCGTGGAAGGCTCCATCATGGGCACGGTGAACTACATGTCGCCCGAGCAGGCTGAAGGATTGAAGGTGGACAGACGCTCGGACATCTTTTCGTTCGGGGCGGTGCTGTACGAGATGGTTACCGGCCAGCGCGCATTTGACGGGGATTCGGGGATCTCTACACTCTCGTCGGTTCTACGCGACGAGGTGAAGCCGATTCGCGAAATCGCCCCGGAGGTTCCCGCCGAATTAGACGACCTGATCTCGCAATGCCTGCGCAAGAATCCGGACGACCGCTGGCAATCGATGGCTCAAGTGGCAACGGCGCTGAGCAGCCTGAGGGCGCGTGTGGATTCGGGTGTCGTGCTACCTACTGCCGGCGAAGCTGTAGCGCCGGTGACGCCCACGGTTGCACCGGCGGTGTCACCCGTGGTCACAGGAATCAGCGCAAAGAAGACCAGTGCGAATCGGTGGGTTCTGCTGGGAGCTACCGGCGTCGCCGTGGTGGCTTTGGCGATCGCTGGCGCCTGGTGGCAGACGCATCACCAAAGTGCTGCAGCGCCCAGCCCGTCAGCGCCGATAGCAACCACGGCGCCGCCCGCGCCCCCACCCGCTCCGGCAGCCGCCGCTCCGCCCACTGACGTTGCCCCTGAACCGGAGACAAAGAATGACACGGCAGATGCCATCGCCCCAACAGCGGCGCCTCCGCCGTCCAAGCCCATTGTTCCGCTGCTGAACAGATCGAAAACGCTGCCGCCACCCCTGGTGTTTGCACCGAAAGGGCCGGTCCAGCCTCATGTCGCCACCCCCACTCCCGCGGCGCCGGCTGCGGTTGCGGTGGTGCCCGCTCCTCATGCTCCCGCGGCGCCGCAAGCAGTGCCGGTGAAGCTGAATGACGGCCTGCCCTTCCGGATCGCACTGGTGGAAGACGTTCCGATCGACACCGAAGTCGGCCATGCTCTTCGGTTCCGTGTTTTGGACGGTCTCCTATCAGGCGACGTGGTGGTGATTGCCAAAGGGGCGATCGTTACCGGGTCTGTGGCCGCGCTGGCCGGCAAAAGGAACTTCTTCGGCGAACGCAGCAAAGTGAGTTTCGAGCTCATGTCAGCCGACTCGGTGGACGACGGCAAGATCAATGTGCGCGCGACGCCCGCCGCCAAGACGGACGGCGCGGATACTCGCCCGTTTGTTACGCCCAAGGGCTCGCCTAAAGATAAGAACCTGATTGCGGCAGCCGGCACCGAATACGTCGCCTATATTAACGGCGATCAGATTGTTCACGTCCACAAATAGGGTCGCGACGCGCGGCTCTACTGAGCGATCCGGTTATACTTCCGCAGAACTTTCACCAGCTCGTCCCGGGGCAGGCCCATTACCGTTCGTCCTTCAATACCGACCATGGTGTCGGCTGCAACCATGGCGTTGACAATGGATTCCTCGGTGGCCTCGACGGTGGCTTCAAACAGCGGATCCATGGCTTCGTTGGCAAGCATCTTTGCGTCCTTGACGGGATCTTTCCCGCCTTGCGCAGCGGCACTTTCGTTGGCAGTGGAGAAAGCCAGGAAGAGATCGCCGGAACCGTTTCCTGAGATGGACCCGGTTCGCGCCAAGCCCATGGTGGCACGCCGGGCCAGCCGCTTGAGCTGATTCGGCAGCAACGGAGCGTCAGTGGAGACAATTATGATGATGGATCCCAGCTCTGGTCCGGTGGGCGCGATGTTCATCCCGTATGGACCTTGGCCGCCGATCTCCCTGCCCACCGGCACTCCGGCAATCAGGAGCTGCTGCCGGCGCCCGCAGTTGCACTGCACCAGGACTCCCACCGTATAACCTCCCGCCGCGTCCGCCAGTTTTCGCGATGAAGTCCCGATGCCGCCCTTGAATCCATAGCAGACCATTCCGGTTCCGCCGCCGACCGCGCCTTCCGGTACCGGGCCGGACTTTGCGCCGTTCAGCGCCGCCAAAACATCCTGCTCGTGGACGTGAAAACCGTTAATGTCGTTCAGGAATCCGTCCCAGGTTTCCGCGACGATCGGAAGCGACCACAGGGGCATGCTGCGGCGTCCTTTGGCAGCTTCACTCACTTGCCATTTAATGACGGTATCCCGGACCAGCCCCACGCTGTGCGTATTCGTGATGGCAATCGGGCCTTCCGCGAAACCCGATTCTTCGATCCAGGCGGTGCCGGTCATCTCACCGTTTCCGTTCTGCGAGTAGTATCCGGCGAACACCGGCGCCGGGTTGTTGGCGCCGCGGGGATGGATGGCGGTAACTCCGGTCCGAATGGGTCCGGTGCCCTGCTGCAATTTGCCGTCTCCGGAAATCAAGGTCGTGTGTCCCACGGCGATTCCGGGAACATCGGTAATTGCGTTTAGCGGGCCTGGATTTCCGTCAAAAGGAACGTGCAGATCGCGCGCGCGATGCGGCGCTTGAGCACTGAGATGGAGTGCCATGATTAGGACCAAGAGAGCTGTGGAGCGAGGCATGCGGTTGAGTGTACCATCCCGGCCAGCAATGTGGCGCACGCACTCTTGCGTGCCGTGTTGGCACTCGTGCCAACACACCGAACGTTCACACGAGTGTGAACGCAGCACGCACGAGTGCGTGCGCCACAAGAACGGAATCAAGTTAGGGAGAAGAGACGCGCGGCGTTTTCTTTCAAGATGAGCGGCCGCACCTCGTCGCGGATGGCGATGGCGGCGAAGTCGGTCATCCAGCGATCCGGCGTGATGAGCGGGTAATCGGAGCCGAACAGCATTTTCTTCTTCAGCAGCGTGTTGGCGTATTGAATCAAGATGGGCGAAAAATACTTGGGCGACCATCCCGAGAGATCGATATAGACCTGCGGCTTGTGCAAGCAGACCGAGATTGCTTCGTCCTGCCAGGGGAAGGAAGGATGCGCCATGATGATCGGCATGTCGGGGAAGTCGACTGCGACATCGTCGATGTCCATGGGATTTCCGTATTTCAGCCGCACGCCGCCGCCGCCCGGCATTCCGGTGCCAATGCCCGAATGCCCGGTGTGAAAGATCACCGGAAGCTTGGCTTCCGCGACCACTTCATAAAATGGATATGCGGCTTTGTCGTTGGCGTGAAACTGCTGCAGCGGCGGATGGAGCTTGAATCCGCGAATGCCGCCTTTGGCGATCAGCCGGCGCGCTTCCTTCACCGCATCCGGGCCGCGCATTGGATCGACGCTGGCGAAGGCCATCACGATGTCGCTGTTCTGGGCGGCGAAGTCGACCACTTCGTCGTTTGGAACCTGCGGCCGGCCGGTGAGCCGCTCATCCACCGAAAAGACTACGCAGCCAATTTTGCGAGATCTATAATACTCGACCAATTCCTTGCGGCCATAGCTGACGCCGGAATTCCCAAAATATTTGCGCGCTGCCTCTTCGGCGGCGTTGCCGGTCGGTTCCGGCTCGATGTGAACGTGCGTGTCGATGGCGACCAGATTGTCGAGTTTCATATAACGATTGTGCGCGCGGAAGGTTCGGCTAGATATAGCTCTTGAACTAAAGCGTCGCGATTACTCAGCACCGCGCGTTGGTTGAAGGAGCCTTTGTCGGTGACCTCATGCTTGTCAATGGAGGGCGGCTCTTCCATGAGCATCGCGCGCGCCACCCGGTTGGAGCTGCCGGAGCTGGTTTCTGCGAGCTCCTGGAGCAGCCTGGTGAATTTCGCGCGAACCTGCTCGCTACGCACGACCTCTTGGTCCGACCCACCTGGCGCCAATGCACGGCAAGCTTCCACGTTCGGGAAAATCAGCGCGGCAACGTAATCGCCGTCATGGCCGGCGAATACGATATCGCGCAGGTACGGCGCGCAATGGCCGAGAAACTTGGCGCGCATCGGTCCAACGCTGACCCAAGTGCCGGTGGCGAGTTTGAAATCCTCGGCGATGCGGCCATCGAAGATAAATCCCTTGCCCGGATCGCTGGGATCGACGAAAAGCAGCGCGTCTCCCAGGCAATAAAAGCCTTCCTCATCAAACACGGCGCGAGTCAATTCGGGCTGCCGCCAATAACCGGGCGTGATGGAGGGACTGCGCAGGCGCGCTTCTGTCTTCTGACCGGCCTGCACCAGCTTCAACTCGACACCCGGCAGCGGCAAACCGACGTGCCCGGCGCGCTCCTCTTCCCAATAAGGAGACAGGGCCGACGGACCAGTTTCGGTGGAGCCGAGACCGGTGAACATCAAGATACGCTCGCCGCAGGAATCCACCGCCAAGTCTTGCAATTCGTCCCACACAGGCTGAGAAAGACCCGCGCCGGCGTAATACATGAGACGGAGTTTCTGGTAGAAGCGATCGCGAAACTCGCGCCGTTCGCGCAGGAATGGCAGGACCATCTCGAACCCGCGAGGAACGTTTAGGTAGATGTTGGGTTGCACGTCATCGAGGTTGCGAATGGTGGCGGCGATAGCTCCAGCCACCGGACGCCCGTCATCTATGTAGTACGAGCCGCCGTTGTACAGCACCAGTCCGAAATCGTGATTGCCCGCGAAGGTGTGGTTCCAGGGCAGCCAATCGCAGAGCACCGGCGGATCATCCACGACGAACGGCAGCATAGTGCGAACCATTTGCTGATTGCTGCACAGCATGCGTTGGGTATTGATGACACCTTTAGGTGTGCCGGTCGATCCAGAGGTGAAGAGAAACTTCGCGATGGTGTCGGGGCCGACGATCGCGTGCGCTTGATCGACAGCCGAGGTGGCAGTGGTAGATTCGAGCGCCGAAAACACTGTAGCTTTCTGGAACACCCCGGGATCGCCGCTAATGACGAGTTCGGCATCCGCGGGCAGAATGGCGTCGAGCGCTTTGCGAAAGGGCGCGCCGGCTGAAACAAAAACCAGGCCCGGTGTCAGGATGTCGAAGATGAGGCGAAGCTTGCCGAAGTCGGAGGAAACCAGTGAATAGGCCGGCGAGATGGGTGCGAAAGGAATGCCCGCATACATGGAACCTAATGCAAGCGCCGCGTGCTCGATATCGTTGCCGGATAGAATCGCGATGGGCCGCTCGGCGGATAGCGGACGATTGAGCAGCGCTTGCGCCACGTTGCGGGCCGCAGCGCGCATCTGTGCATAGGTCACGGTTCGCCATGCGCCATTGCGGTCACGCTCAACACTTTGGATTCGCTCCCCAAGGAACACTCGGTCAGAAGCAGCTGCGGCCCAATGGTCCAGCCGTTCGGTCAGCTTGTCTGGATAGGGGCCGAGCGGATGCACCGGGCGCACCACCAGCGAACCGTCGGGCCGGTACGATGTTTCCACATCGGCCGGCGGAAAGCCCACCCGGCGCACTGGAGCGGAGAGGTAGCGTTTGTTGGTGGGGGCCGAAGTCATTTACGCAACGGCCATGGCGTGATCCCGCGCTGCATCATAGGACGCGAAGGTCGCGCCTTCATCCGCCAGCTTGTTGAGCAGCGGCGCAGGTTCCCAAAATTCGCCATGCTTTTGGTGGAACTCGCGGATACGGTCGCGTACTTTCTTCAAGCCGACCGTGTCAGCATACCACATAGGTCCGCCGCGATAGCCCGGAAACCCATAGCCGGTGAGGTAGATCACGTCGATGTCGGCGGCGCGCAATGCGTAGCCTTCTTCGAGGATCTTCGCGCCTTCGTTGATCATGATGTAAATGCATCGCTCGATGATTTCGTCGTCCGAAATCTGCCTGCGTTCGACGCCGGCTTCACGCGCGGTCTTCTCGATGAGTGCGTGAACTTCGGGATCCGGAATCGCCTTGCGATTTTCGTCGTAGCGATACCAGCCGCCGCCGGTCTTTTGTCCCAGACGTCCTGAATGAAACAGCTTTTCCAGCACCAGGGGCGTACGCAGGCCCGGCTTTTCCATGTGCTTGCGTTCCTCGCGCACGCGCCACTGCACATCGATGCCGCCCATGTCGTCGACGGCGAAGATGCCCATCGCCATGCCGAAATTGGTGAGCGCGCGGTCCACTTGTTCGGGCGTCGCGCCTTCTTCCACCAGGAACTGCGCCTCGCGCATGTAGGGCAGCATCATCCGATTGCCCACAAAACCCCAGCAGTTGCCCACAACGACGCCCACTTTGCCGAGCTTCTTAGCGAGCGCCAGCGCCGTTGCGACCACTTCCTTGCTGGTGGCTTTGCCACGGACGATTTCCACCAGCCGCATGACGTTTGCGGGACTGAAGAAATGCAAGCCAATGACCATGCGCGGCCGCGAGGTGACGGACGCGATCTCATCGATATCGAGCGTGGACGTGTTCGACGCCAGCACGCAATCGGGTTTGGCGATCTTATCGATCTCGGCGAAGATTCGCTTCTTCAGCTCCATGCTTTCGAATGCCGCTTCGATGATCAAGTCCGCCTGCTCGAAACCTTCGTAGGTGAGTTGTGGATGAATAAGCGCCATGCGCTGGTCCATCACTTCCTGGGAAAATCGGCCCTTCTTAACGGAGTTTTCGTAATTCTTGCGAATGGTTGCGATGCCGCGGTCCAGCGCCGTTTGCTCCACTTCCTTCAGCCGAACCGAAATACCCGCATTGGCGCAAGCCATCGCGATGCCCCCGCCCATGGTCCCGGCGCCAATGATGGCGGCCTGACGGATGTTATAGACGGCGGTCTCCTTGGGAATATCGGGGATCTTGGCGACCGCGCGTTCAGCGAAGAAGGCATGAATCAGGGCCCGGGCTTGATCGGAAGCGATGCACTCCTCGAAGATCTCGCGTTCCTTCTTGCAGCCCTCGTCGAACGGCAGATTGACAGCGGCTTCGATGGCGTCCACCACTTTGAGCGGCGCCAGCATGTTGCGGCGCGTCTTGCGCGCCTGATCGCGGCCGGCCGCGAAGATCGACGCATCCACGAATTCGGAACCTAGCTTGTCGCTCAGCTCTCGCGTTTTGCGAAGAGCGCCCCCTTGATCGGCAATCTCGCGCGCAAAACCCACGGCGCCGGTGAGCAGGTCGCCATCAATCACGCGGTCGATCAAACCGAGCTCGAGCGCCTGCGGTGCGCGTATCGGCTTTCCGGAAACGCACAGATCGACAGCCGCGGCCACTCCAACCAATCGCGGCAGGCGCTGCGTACCCTCAGCGCCGGGAATGATCCCAAGATTCACCTCGGGCTGGCCAACTTGCGCGTCGGGAACAGCGACCCGATAATGCCCGGCCATTGCAACCTCCAGGCCGCCGCCTAGCGCTGTGCCGTGAATGGCCATCACCACGGGCTTGCTGGTGTCTTCAATACTCCCTAGGGTGGCGTGAAATTCGGGCGGACCGCTTCCCCGCCCCGACGCCGCCAGTTCCAGCTCCTTGATGTCCGCACCGGCAATGAACGTTCGGCCGCCGCCGATGATGACGATGGCGCGAACCAAAGGATTCTCCTCGGCGACATCCAAAGCGGCCAGCAGAGCTTGGGGAACTCCCGGGCTGAGCGCGTTCACGGGCGGATTGTTGATGGTGATGACAGCGACGCCGTCCTGCGTCGTCAGGTTTACGAGTTTGTCCATAATTGTGATACCGCCTTACGGTCGCGGTTCCGTTCCGAAGGTGATTATACTGCGGTGGGAATCCGGATCAGCGACGCGCCGGGCACACCACTTAGGATACTGGTATCGGATAGGGCAATTTCAACGTTGCCCCGGGTCATGCGGGAATGTTCGCGAGCCACAGCTTCGGCGCGCGCGCCCTGGCGGTGCTCGATCGCCTCCACGATACAGCGATGGTGATCGTGTGAAACTGCAAACAGATGGGGTGCGCGGGGGAGTTTTGCACGCACGTAAAGCAGCGCGCTAGGCGATGCGAATGGAACTGAGTTCACCTGCGCCAATGCGCGCGGGAGCATGGAACTCTTCGATAGAGTCACGATCTCGGAATGGAATGCTTCGTTCAGATCCAGATAGCGCGCGAAAGAGTCGATATCTGGTTCCTTGAACCGATCCGGGTCGCCGTCCATCTGGACCATGGCGTCCATTTCGTCGCGATATTCACGCAATAAGGTCAGTTCGCTCGGGGACTCCAGGCGTTCCGCGGCAAGGCGCGCAGCGGCCCCTTCCAGAATGCCGCGTGTTTCGATGGCATCCCACACGTCTTCAAGCGTGAATGCACGCACTACGAAGCCGCCGGTCGGTGACGCTTCGAGCAAGCCTTCATGCGCCAGGCGATCCAGAGCCAGCCGAATGGGCGTTCGCGAGACACCCAGACGCGCAACCAAAGGAAGCTCGGAGATCCTCTCGCCGGGTTGAAAATCGCCTCGCAGCAACATTCCCCGCAGGTTCAGCAGCGTACGGCCGGTTTGAGAATCTTCCGAAGCTGTGGTTTTGGCTCTACTTTCGGTGCTTTGCACTGCTAAATCCTCCTGGCTGGTCCTGATATGGCACTATGTTACCACCCGAGTATTCTGCATGCAAAAACTAGAATCCAGAATTCAGAAGTCAGAATTCAGAATGTGGAGCCCGAGCTCCTTACTTGGTGTTTCGCGCTATGTATGCGGCTAACGCGTCCAAGTCTGCGTCGCTGATTTCGGTTTTGCGGAAGAACGGCATTACCGAGACGCCTTTTCGCACAAATGTTTTGGTCACCGGCGGATTCAGGTCCTTGCGCTCAGTCAGCAGGGCCGGTTTGGCGCCTTTGTACTTGGTCTCTAAAGCAACCGTACCAGGCAAACCAGGGCCGTGACAGGTAGCGCACCAATAGGTGTAAACCTTTTCGCCATCCGCGCCGAATGCGCACACGGCCAGCGCTAGAAAAAGGACGGGCCTCATGCTTTCGTCCCCCGCAGATGCTTGGGCCAGATTCCGTAGCGCCCCGCTGAAATGATCCCATTGGGATCCACCGCATCCTTCACTGTTTCGTGAAAACGGAGCAGCGCGTGATTATTGAACGAGTAAGTATTCATCACGGCGTCCTGGAATGCCGGCGCGGTTCGGTATTCACCCCAGCCATGCTCGGCCGCGATCCGGATCAACTGCTTGAACGACTCGCGGTTCTTCTTGTTGGTGGCGACGTCGTGCGTGATCGGAAAACCGAAAATGAAAATGAAAGCTCGCATCCAATACGTGGATGGAAGGCTGAACGACAGGATGGGCAAGCCAAAATCGCGAGCGGCCTGCGAGAACACCTTGTTGGCTTCGAGCACCGCTTCGCCGGTTCTGGGAATGATGGGCGAAAACCAGATATGACCGTTGGTGGGATTGGGATTGATCGGCGATCGCGCACCGATGGAAAACGTTTCCAGACTCGGGAGTCCGAACTCCGGCTTGTGGACCTTGTCGAATTGGTCGGGCGTGAGCGGGAGTTTGTAGAATTCGCCGTCTTTGAACTTCGCGCCGGGGATGGCCGAGAACTTCTCCTGCGCGTATTCCCACTGCGCGCGAATGGCTTTCGCCGGACCATAGAACTTGACGGTGCAGCTCCAGAACGGGATGCCCTTGTCCTGCGCATATTTGTGCAATTCGGGCGAGGCTACGCCACCTTCTGCTTTAGCCAGCATGGCCGTCACCTCAGGCGCCGGCGGAGGCATCATGAAGCCTCCCAGTAGCGGGCTTCCCAAACCAGGCATGCCATTCGATACACCCGAGTTCTCGAGGAACGTCAGGATGTCGACCATGGGGATCAGGTCTTCGTACTTCGGCACGCTCACGGTCCCGGTCAAATAGGCGTCCGGCTCCGGCATCAACCAGAAGCCCATCTTGGTGACCACGCCGAAGTTAGATTGCGAGAACATGCCGTCGACCCACGGGCCGAATCCGAACTTGTATTGCTGCCAGGTATTCGCTCCCGGCAAGGCGCCCATTCCGGTGCGCATCACGTCGCCATTCGCGAGCACCACTTCCATTCCGCAATGCGAGTCGAAATGATTGCGGTACATCGGCTGCAGATATCCGCCGCCATGATCGAGCGAATTGCCGACCGGGCTGCCCCAACCAGGATCGGGAACATCCACCCAGAGTTTCAGCTTGCGTTCCTGGATGTGCCGGTATAGGTCAAAGTAGCTTACGCCCGGCTCGACCAGGGCGGAATGATTCCGTTCGCTCACATCCAGAATGCGGTTCATCCGCTTAAGGTCGAGCACCACGCTGCCGGAAAGATTGGGGGCCGAGCCGCCGTATCCCAGGTTCTTTCCGGTGGAGATGGGATAGACCGGAATCTTGTATTGGTTGGCGGTCTTCATCACCGCCTGCACTTGCTCTACTGTACTGGGCGCCACCGCGGCTGATGCCACGCGCTCTTCGGGCTCACCCCAGAACGGCGAATAGGCGTCGCGATAAAGCGCCACATCTTCATCGCTGGTGAAGACCCATTCTTTGCCAAGGGCTTCTTCAAACTGCTTCAGCGCGCCGGAAAAATCTTTTGCATTTACGCCGGGTGGCAACATTTTATGCGCGTTCCTTGGGGGCGATGACCCAGGAGAATAGCGGCTCTCCGTTGTGAGCCTCATGCTCGACGCGAGCCACCACCCGCATCCCGTGATCCCAGGCCAGCCGCTCCAGGCAGAAGAGCGCGCCGTGGGCCGTCAAGCCTGCGATCGGTACCGGGTTTTTCTTCCACTGAATGTCGAGATCGTGGAACCAGAGGTCGGTGATGTCGCCGCGGATGGCGTGAACGGCTTGGCCTCGCGCTTTCCATTCTTCACCGAAAGCGCTGCTGATCGGAAAACGCTCGTCGAAAATTACCTTGTAGAAAAGCCCAGTGGGATCGGAATCTTTCGGCGTCACGACCATCGGCAGGACGGTTGCCGCAAGTCCCGCCTGAAGAAATTCTCTTCGACTCGACATGGGCCTACTGTACATCCTTCGGTTCTGCGATGGAAGTCTGGTAGCTCAGAGTCTCCATCCAGCTTCCGCTGCGCTTCACCCACACGCGAGTAACGTGCAGGGGTTTTCCACGATCGGGCGTGTGCTCGGACGTCATCAGAACCGCATCGCCGAAATCGAACAGGCGGGCTGAGACCAGCGGCGTGGGCGCCACTCCAGCCATCTTGGCGTGGTCGAAGTCTTCCATGCGGCCGCGCTTGTCGTAGAGTTTGTTGCTATTGGAACTGGCGGCCACAAACTCGTCGGCCACCAAAGTGCCAAAGATCGGCGAATTGTGAGCCATGGCCGCCGTTTCCAGCTTGGAGTAGGCCGCAATCACTTGCTGCTCGATCGCATTCTTTGGCTGGTAGGGGACAGCCCGGCACGGGTTTTCACAATTTTTTCCCGCGCCCGGCGCGAAGGAAGGCGCCCCTTCGAGCGACATCACTTCCTGATAGACGATGGCCCTCCAACCCGCCGGCCGCTTCACCCACACACGCAACACGTGGGAACGTCCGAGATTCTCCTGGACATCGCCGAGTTCACCGTAGGCGTATTGTTTCGACGCCGCTGGCTCACTCGCACGGATCAGTTCCGGCCCAACGTGGCGCAATACTTCGGCTCTGGTGCGGGTCTTTCCCTGAAAGTCGGTCCACGTAAAATCAGCGTCGAGAAGTTTCTCGAGTGCCGCCTGATCCGCCACGTTGACCGCTTGAACAAAGGCCTGATCAGCCTGGAGCATGGCAGGACTTGGAACTGAAAGAAGGATGATATAGTACGCGATGACGCCCAGCATGAGAACTATATTATGACCACTTCTCCGGCGCGCCTGCGCTACGCCTGGTATGTGGTCATCATACTGACCGCGCTCTACATGCTGTCGTTCGTCGACCGCACCATCTTAAGCCTGCTGGTGGGCTCCATCAAGCGCGATCTCGGCATCAGCGACACGCGCATCGGATTACTGCAAGGCTTGTCGTTCGCGCTCTTTTATACCCTGATGGGTTTGCCGCTCGGCCGCCTGGCGGACACGCGCAGCCGGCGCAATCTGATCGCCGCGAGCGTGGTGGTCTGGAGCCTCTTCACCAGCTTCTGCAGCGCCGCGAAAAGTTTCTGGTCGCTGTTCTTCACGCGTATCGGCGTGGGCGTGGGTGAGGCTGGCCTGTCGCCTGCGGCGTACTCGATCATCTCCGATTATTTTCCGCCCGACCGGCTGGGCGTCGCGATCAGCGTGTATTACATGGGCGTGTTCCTGGGCTCCGGCATGGCGCTGCTGGTGGGCGGGATTGTAGTGGACACCATGGCGCACAGCCCTACCGTCACGCTGCCGCTGTTGGGCACCATTGCGTCCTGGCGTGTGACATTCCTGATTGTCGGCCTGCCCGGTCTTTTGTTCGCCATGCTGGCGTACACCATCCAGGAACCTCTGCGCCGCAACATGTTGAAGAGCGCGCAGGGCGAGGTGGCGAAGCTGAGTTTTGGCCAATCGCTAGGACAAATGAGAATGCGCTGGCAGTCGCTGGGCGGCATTTCGATCGGCATGGTTTTTCAATCCATGGCCAACTACGCGCTGGTCTCCTGGGGGCCAACCTACTTTTCGCGCGTGCACGGCTGGACGCCCGGCCAATCCGGAAAGGCGCTCGCTGCTATTCTGCTGATGGCAGGCTGCGGCGGCATGTACACCGGCGGGCGGCTCAGTGATCGCTGGCAAAGGCGCGGCCTGGATGAAGCGCCGATGCGCGTGATGGTACTCGGCGCTATCGGGACCATTGTGCTGTTGCCGCTGGGCACCTTGCTCCCGGATGTTCGATGGACGCTTGCGCTGCTGTTCGCGGGCGTTTTCTTTCTCGCGCTACCGATGGGCATTTCCGCGGCCGCGCTGCAGCGCATCTTCCCGAATCAGGTGCGCGGCATGGTGTCGGCGCTGTACTTGTTTATCCTGAATATCGGCGGTCAGACGCTCGGCCCGCTGCTGCCGGGCGTGTTCAACGACTATCTGTTCCACAACGGCAAGATGATTGGATACTCGCTGTCTATCACCATGGGCGGCGCCGCGATTCTGATGCTGTTCACGTTCCTGTTGGCGTATCGGCACTATCGCGAGGATTATAGAATGATGCTGGCGACTACCGTCCCGGCTTAATGCGCGGCCACGGGATGGCTGGCTGCTTCTGCAGCATGCGAAATCGCTAGCAGAATGAGCGCCGGAGGCGCCATTGGCTGCAGCGCCACACCCGGTTGGCAATTTCGGCCGCTTTGCTCGCAGTTCCGCGCCTGGCACAGCCGCTTGGATTGTTATTCCGCACCGCCCTGCCGCGCTGGAAGCGGTTGACCCATCTAAAGTTCCTGCGTACCGCTGCCGAATTGTACTGGTAGCCATAGAGATACCTGGAGAGGTGCGTTTTGAGCGTGCAGGCAAGCCATGTCAGCCCCAGCCCGGCGCCACTGGATGTGCCGGAATCGCTGAAGCTGCTCGATCGCGAAAGCCTGGAGCAAAAGCTTCGCGATAGCGAGCGCCACTTTCAGAGCTGGTTTCACGACGCCCCGGTGGCCTGCCACGAAGTGGACCGCAACGGCGTGTTGCTCTCGGTAAATGAAGCGGAGTGCGAACTCTTCGGATTCTCCGCCGAAGAAATGGTCGGCCGGCCGGTGTGGGATTTTATGGCGCCCGAAGATCGGGAGAAAACCCGAGCCGGTCTGCTGCAGCGCATCGCCGATGAGCAGCCGCTGGTTCCCCTGGAGCGCGAGTACAAGCGCCGCGACGGGAGTTCGGTGATCATGGAGGTCCACCAGAAACGGATACGGGATACAGCCGGACAACCCACGGGTCTGCGCACCTTCCTGCTGGACATCACACAGCGCAAGCGAGCCGAAACCGCGCTAGTGGAACAGGCCGATCAGCTGGCGCGTTCGAATGCCGAACTAGAGCAGTTTGCCTACGTCGCATCCCACGATCTGCAGGAGCCGCTGCGCAAGATCCAGGCCTTTGGCGACCGTTTGAAGACCAAGTATGAAGCGGGCCTGGGTCCGGATGGGATCGATTATTTGACGCGTATGCAAAATGCGGCAGGCCGCATGCAAGTCCTGATTCAGGACCTGCTCAACCTGTCGCGCGTGACCAGCAACTCCAAGCCTTTCGCCTCGGTGGATCTGGGAGACGTGGTCCGCACCGTGGTTTCCGATCTTGAGATGCGCATTCAGGACGCCGGCGGGAGCGTCGAAATCGGCGCGCTGCCAGTGATCCTGGGAGATCGCGGGCAGATGGCCCAGCTGTTTCAAAACCTGATTGGGAACGGATTGAAGTTCCGCAAGCCGGATGAAAAGCCGCTGGTCAAAATTGAAAGCGCGCCCCAGGCACTCGCGAGCGGCGCGGCAGGATGGCAGATTGTCGTGGAAGACAACGGCATCGGCTTCGACGAAAAGTATCGCGATCGCATCTTTCAAATCTTCCAGCGTCTACACGGACGCAGCGAGTACGAAGGGACCGGCATTGGCCTGGCGATCTGCCGCAAAATCGTGGATCGGCATGGCGGCTTCATCACGGCCAATAGCTCGCCAGGCGCGGGCGCCAGGTTCATCATCGCGCTGCCACGCCTGAACGCAGGGAACAACACACGGGACAACCCAGGAGACAACCACCATGACTAGATTCGGGAAACCGATTACCATCCTGTACGCCGACGACGATTCCGAAGATCGCATGCTGGTGAAAGAGGCCTGGGACGAAAACCGGCTGGCCAACGAACTGCACTTCGTGGAGGACGGCGAGGAGCTGCTCGAATATCTGCGGCGCAGCGGCAAGTATGGGCATCTGAGTGGCTCGCCACTGCCGGGCATGATTCTGCTGGATCTGAACATGCCCAGGAAGGACGGTCGCGAGGCGCTGAAGGAGATTAAGGCCGACCCGCGCCTGCGCTCCATTCCCGTGGTGGTGCTGACCACGTCGAAAGCCGAGGAAGACATCCTTCGCGCCTATGACCTGGGTGTCAATTCGTTCATTCTCAAACCGGTGACGTTCGAATCGCTGGTGGATATTACAAAAACTCTGAGCAAGTATTGGTTCGAAGTGGTGGAGCTGCCGCCGAGTACCGCGCAGGATGAGGCCGCCTAAAGACCCTCCAGTCCCTGAACAGGACGCACGAGCCCTGCGAGTCCTCATCGCCGACGATGATGAGGACGACTATATCATCGCCCGCGACCTGCTGATGCGCATTGGGCGGCCGCGCTTCCAACTGGACTGGACGCCATCCTATGAAGGCGCGCTCCAGGCTATCGAGCAGAATCAGCATGACGTCTATTTATTCGACTATCATCTGGGACACGCCGACGGCCTGCAATTGCTGCGCGAAGCGCTGGCGCGCGGCTGCAAGGCGCCAATCATCCTACTGACCGGCAACGACAACTGGGAGACCGACGTCGAAGCCATGAAGGCCGGCGCCGCGGATTTTCTGGTGAAGGGGCACCTGGATGCGCGGCTACTGGAGCGCTCCATTCGTTATGCACTGGAGCGCACGCGGGCTCAGGCGGATCTGATCGAGTACGCGCACGAGATCGAGCGCAAGAATCGCGACCTGGCGCAGGCGGTGAAGGTTTCTCAGGACGCCACCAAACTCAAGAGCCAGTTCCTGGCGAATGTCAGCCATGAAATTAGAACGCCGATGAACGGCGTGCTGGGGATGACGGCGCTACTGCTCGATACGGAGCTAACTGAGGAGCAGCGCGATTATGCCGACACGGCGTTTCGCTCGGCGGAAAACCTGCTCGAAATCATCGATAGTATTTTGGACTTGTCCAAAATGGAAGCGGGCAAGCTTCAATTGGAAGTAGTGGATTTCAGCCCGACGGACGTACTGGATGAAGTTCTGAAAATGGTTTCCGCACGCGCCCGCAGCAAGGGAATCGCTTTAAGCACCGACGTTGCCGACCAGGCACTGGCCGGATTGAGGGGCGATCCGGCAAGGCTTCGCCAAGTGCTGCTCAACCTGGTTGCAAACGCCATCAAGTTCACCGAGCGCGGGGAAGTGGCAGTGCGAGTGAGCGTGACGGAGACTTGGCAACACGGTGTCCGGCTTTTGTTTGAAGTGCGGGACACCGGCATCGGCTTAGCACCGGACGCGCTGGCGCGCCTGTTTCAACCCTTCGTGCAGGCGGATGGATCCATCACGCGCAAATACGGCGGGACCGGCCTGGGACTCGCCATCTCGAAACAACTCATCGAATTGATGGGCGGCAATGTGGGCGTGGACAGCGTGCCAGGGGAGGGTTCCACGTTTTGGTTCACTGTTCGATTCGAGCGCGCGCCAGACGCCACGGCGCAGCCGGTGCTCGCCGATCAAGGTGTGGTGCAACTCTCGATCGAATAGGCGGTCTGAGGAGTCGCTAAATTCGCAAAGCGCGGGATGGGGGACGTCTCATCGGCGGTGCCAATCGTATCCAGCGGCGCCAGCGTAGCAGAGGCCATCACCGGTCCGAGTGCGGGCTTAGTAGTAAACGCCACTGCGACCGGGATAATAGCCATTTCCTTGACGCCTGGCTCAACATAAATAACTTCATAGGTCGCATAGGCAGTAGATCCTGAGAGGGTCGCCTTGGCGACTGGTGTTGACCCAATCATCGCGGTAGACGCGACGGGCTCGTACCCCGGCGCGGACTTCCCGTTATCATTCGCTTGTACCAGCTGCAGCTGCCCTGGAAGAATACCCTCTCCGTAATCGTAATCCGCGGTCAGCGTTATCGTGGTCGGAACAAACAGGTGCGTGCCGGCGCTGATGGGGCCAAACGAGAGGCGAATGCGCGTCCCGAAGTCCGCCAACCCGAGCGTCGGCGCCGGAGTGAACAAGCTGGGGGAATAGAAACCCGTCTCCGTGTCGTAGGGGTAACCAGGAATATTCTGTTCGACAAGGGACGCCGGGAACACTGGACCATCCAGGGCTGTTCCGTAGTTGCGGCTTTTGAATGCGAAAGAAAAGCCATTTGGAACTTGAACGCTAAAATCAAATGCAGCGGTCCCCGATCCTCCGAGGAGGGCTGCATTATGAGGCTTACAACGTGGGAGGGGAGCGCTGGAGAGCACGCTGGCTGGGGTCGCCTGGGGGGCTCCCCCCACCACGATTTGCTGCGCTCCAGCCAAAGGCACCGACAGTGTTCCTGAAATTCCCACCGTCGCGTTCACCTGTGTGGGAACGAGACCCGAGGCGAGAGGCACAAGCGAGGCATTGCCTCGCACGTTTGCCATCCGGATTACGCGGACCAAGCTCGCACCTGGTGGATCAATCGGGACTTTCCATGACACTGTGGCTGGCCCGACTTGTTTGCCGACAAATACGTTCGGCTGCGTCGCGTAAGGATTCGGTGTGCCTCCGGTGCCAGTCTCGCCACAATGGGAACCGAGGGGTTTGCAGAGAATCTGAAGCGGCTGGGACGATTGCCGCATAACGTTAGACGGAATGGGCATTGCCGGCCAAGGCTCGTCAATGAACAATAGCGCTTCGGAAAGATCCGGGGCCTCAGGCAATCGGCGGCTAGTAATATTCGTATTCAGTGTATAGGTGACTGTGTATTCCGGGATCGGCAGTCCCTGGGGAGTTGGCTTTCCTCCGGTACAGTTCAGCACTGCGTCTCCCAGCCGCTCAGTTATGCCTTCTGCTCTTACAAGATTGGGGACGGCTAAAGTAGCTGTGCACCCAAATTCTGGAATTCCAGGAGCGTGCAATACCCAAGTATCGTTCAACACACCGCTCGCGTCGGTGCCTCCGAAGATTGTCATTCGCTGATGAAGCGAATCAAATGTTGCGGCCTGTCCGCTCCTCGCCGGGGGTGGGCCGCTTGTGGGATTGACCGGTGACCAGTGAAATGCCGAGCCTGACAACGCCCAAACGTCGTTCAAATAAGCCCCGGAAGCGTCTAATCCCCCGAATAAAAGCCATCGTTGGCCTGTCGCGTCGTAGACAGCCGAGGCGAACGATCGGGCGGGGGGTGAGCCCGCGGCGCCATTGGAGACTACGTTCCCAAAGCCGATCGCGGGGGGTAATACCGTGATGTTCCAAACCTCGTTGGTGACCTGGCAAGTTCCATTTATGAGCCGCATTCCACCGAACAAAGTGAGTGTGCTTCCGCCCGGACCGAAGGCTGCCGCTGCTCCGTTCAGTCCGGGAGGGTAGCCCACACTTAGTTGATTCCATCCAGCCAACTCACCCGGCACGTTCGAGAGAGAGAGAGTCCAAGCGTCGGAAAAGGTGGAGCAAGGGTCGGCGCTGCCATCCTGACCCCCAACGATGATTAGTTGGCCGCCGAACGCGTAATAAGAAGCGGCGGCGCTGGTTCGAGGCGCCGGGCCATTGCCGACCATGGACACCTGGCTCCAGACCGGAGTTCCACCCAGCCCATTCGCATTAGTCAGCACCCAAACATCGTTGAGTACCGGCACGCAATCCGCGCTGCAACCGCCGAAAATGATTATGCGATTGTTCGTGGAATCGTAAACCGTCGAATGTCCAGAGCGGGCCGGCGGCGATCCGGAGGCGCCGTTCGGAATCCAGTTCACCCACTGGCTGGCGCCCAATCCATTGGCATTTATCAGCACCCACACGTCATTCAGGTTGTTGCCATCGGCGTCCCGGCCTCCGAACACAATCATCCGATTGCTGGCCGGATCGTAGACGCCGGGTGCGCCGGTCCGAACGGCTGGCCGGCCACCAGTCGGAAAGAGATGAGTCCAGGATTGTGCAGAAGCAGGATACGCGAAACAGATTGTGGAGGTGAAAAGAACGAACAGATTTATGTACCTGGCGCGCACCCTGCTCAAAAGCATAACGAGCAGTTATACCACGGATATCTTTAACAATAAAGGTACTTTCAGTACTAATGGGACTATTTAATGAACCGGCACCGACGAACCGCCGCGCTGTTTGATCGGTTTCATGAAGAACATCAGCGGAATCAGCCCCACGCAGACCCAGGCCAGAATCCGGAAAACGTCGACATAAGCCACCATCGCGGATTGACGCAACAGCTCGTTATAAAGAATCCCCTGGGCTTGTTGGGCTGCTTGCGCCGGATTGGAGCCCGACGCCAGCAAGGCGTTCTGCAAATTGTGCAATCGGACCACGTACATCGGATTCATCGCAGTTACGTTCCCGGCCAGGGTGCTCTGCGAGACTTGGGCCATGTGGCTCTGCGCCGCCGTCACCAGAGAAATTCCAACGCTGCCGCCTAAATTGCGCGTGAGATTGATCAGACCGGTTGCGTTATTAGTCTTCTCGCGCGGCACATAAGCGAAAGCCATCACGTTAATTGGCACGAAAAGCAACGGCATTCCGGCGCGCGATATGGTCCAGGTAGTGACAAAGGTCCAGAATCCTGTTTGTAGATTCAACTCGGACAGGCGGTACATTCCCACACCCAGGATCAGGAATCCGCAAACCACCAGCCATCTAGGCTGGAAAATACCCAGCAGCCGGCCGACCAGGGGCATCACGAACAAGGTGACCAAGCCACCCGGCGAGAGAACCAGGCCCGCCCATTGCGCCGTATAGCCCATCTGGGTCTGCAGCAGAATGGGAAGCAGAACCGTGGTGCCATACATGACCACGCCCATGGCGAACATCATGAAGGTGGCCATACTGTAGTTGCGCTGCGTGAACAGGCGGAGATCCACCAATGGCTCGGGTTGGCGCAGCTCCCACAGGACGACGCCGACCAGGCCGAGAACTCCGATGACGGCGCACGTCACGATGAAGCGCGATCCAAACCAGTCTTCGGTTTGACCCTTGTCGAGCATCACCTGGATAAAACCGAGACCCACGCTCAGCAGGCCCAAGCCAATAAAATCGATTTTCAGTCCCTGCTTAAATGTTTTGCGGAACATATAAGGCGGGTCCTGTACTAACGCGGCAGTCATCAGGATGGCCACCACACCGACTGGCACATTGATGAAGAAGATCCAGCGCCAGGAGAAGCTGTCGGTGATCCAACCTCCGAGTGTGGGACCGATGATCGGCGCCACCACCACACCCATGCCGTAGACCGCCATCGCCATGCCTTGCTTTTGGCGCGAAAAGCTTTCCACTAAAATGGCTTGTGAAATGGGCTGTAAACCGCCTCCGCCGGCCCCCTGCAGAATCCGAAAGAAAATCAGCAAGGGAAGATTGGGCGCGAGGCCGCAAAGAAAAGAACTGATGGTGAAGATGATGACGCAGCCGATGAACAGCCGCTTGCGCCCGAACGCCATCGAGAGCCAGCCGGTGAGCGGCAGCACGATGGCATTGGAGATCAGGTAGGAGGTAAGAACCCAGGTGCTCTCATCCACGGTGGCCGAGAGGCTGCCGGCGATGTGCGGGAGCGAAACATTGGCGATGCTGGTGTCCAGCACCTCCATGAACGTCGCCAGCATCACGGTGGCCGCGATCAGCCACGGATTGACGCTGGGCGTCCAGGGAACGGCTACATTCGGAACCGGCGCTTCAGTAGCCGCCACGCGAGCCGCTTAGCTCCTTCCCTGCGTGGTGGTGAATCCCGCTCAGAATTGTTTCAATGACAACCTCGTCGCCGACGGTGGAGTTGATCATCATGTGATACAGCTCGCGGGTGGGCCACTCCATGCCGAAATATCTGCGGACGAAGATCACTCGCTGCCGGTCCACGCTCAAGATCTCGTCATGCGCTTCGTCCTCGCTCTTCCCAGCCTCGCAGAGACGACGGATTTTTTCCTGAAGCGGTGCATAGATAAAGACGTGGAAAGTATCCGGACGATCGCGCAGAAGAAAGGGCGCGCCGCGGCCCACGATTACCGAGTTGCCCTCCGACGCAGCTCCGGAGATAACGCGTTGCATAAACTCCACCATGCTGTCTGCGTCGAAATGATCCATGCCGTGAACCGGAAGGCTCTGTTCCATGCTGCCTCGCATGAACACTTTCATGAGCCGGTAGAAGCGCGAGTCGCAGCGCTCGTCCATGCGCTCCACCACGGCCTGGTCCACCCTGGCCACTCGTGCGATCTCGCAGGTGAGCGCCTGATCCCAAAGCTTCCAACCCAGCCGTTCGGCAAGTTTCCTGGCGATGGCGCCGCCGCCCGCGCCGTATTCGCGCTCGACGGTGATGGTCCGAATCACTGAGTATATTTTACGCCAACTGTGGCGCACGCACTCCTGCGTGCTGCGTTCACACTCGTGTGAACGATTTCTTGTGTTGGCACGAGTGCCAACACGGCACGCACGAGTGCGTGCGCTACAAATGCCGTGTTAAATTGTGACCTGTCACTGGGGAGGGGCAAGCGACGAAGTACCGGAATCGCGTGCTGGGGCTGTTGTCCCTGCTGCTGGTCATCACTTACCTCGACCGTGTTTGTATTTCGGTGGCTGGGCCGCGCATGCAGGAGGCCCTCCACATCGGTCCGGTGGCCTGGGGCTGGGTGACCGGGGTCTTCACGCTCTCCTATGCCGCTTTTGAGATCCCCAGCGGCGCGCTGGGCGATCGCATCGGACCTCGCCGGGTGCTCACGAGGATCGTATTGTGGTGGTCCGCGTTCACTTCAATGACGGGACTGGTGACGGGTTATTATCCGCTTCTGCTGACGCGGTTCCTCTTCGGGATGGGCGAAGCGGGCGCCTATCCAAATGCCTCCGTCGTCGTGGCGCGCTGGTTTCCGGTTCCGGAGCGCGGCAGGGCTTTTGGAGTCATATTAATGGCCGCCCAGTTGGGCGGTGCGTTTGCTCCCCTACTGGTTGTGCCCATCCAGGTTCACTACGGATGGCGGGCATCCTTTTATGTGTTCGGAATCCTGGGTGTGGTCTGGAGCGGCGTTTGGTACTACTGGTTTCGCGACTGTCCAGCGGAAAAAGCAGGCGTCACCAAGGCGGAGGTGGACGAGACGCGCGGCGTGATTGCCAAGGCACATCAAAAACTCCCGTGGGTGGTTGCTCTACGCTCCAGAAATTTTTGGGCCGCCCTGAGCGTGGCTCTTTGCTACGTATATACCTTTTACTTTTTCCAATCCTGGTTCCACACCTATCTGGTGAAGGCTCGCGGTTACAGCGAGAACGATCTGCTGCTATCGTCTCTGCCCTTTTTCGTGGCGGCGTGTGCGAACTGTGCCGGGGGATTTGTCAGTAATGCGCTGGTCAAAAAAGTGGGCCTCAAGTGGGGCCGATGCTCCATCGGCGTGGCGAGCCTGGGGATTGCGGCCGCGTGCACCGTGGCGGTCATGTTTACCCACGGCCGGCTGGCGGCCATGATCCTGTTGTCCCTGATTTACGCGGGAATCAGCTTTCAGCAGCCGATTATGTTCGCGGTGTGTCTCGACATCGGAGGCGCTTACGCCGGCGCGATGGTTGGCGCAATGAACACGGCCTCGCAAATTGGTTCGTTTCTGTCGTCGCTGGCGTTTGGATATCTGGTAGCCAGCACCGGCAGTTACGATGCGCCCTTCATCCCCATGGCGGCGCTGCTTCTGCTCGGCGCCTGGCTGTGGCTTAAGGTTGACCCTGCCGAGCAATTGATTCCTGCGGGCGTCGTAGAATATCGGTGAGAGGAAGCGTCTGATGAACCGTCGAGATTTTCTACGATCCGCGGGTGTTGTGTCCGCTGGCGTCGCATTTCCAATGGCCGAGCGGCTGCTTGCCGATGTCGAAACCTCGCAGAGTTGGCGCACGTTCGAAGTCACCACGCAGATCGAAGTTCTGAAGCCTGCTGGGGCCACGAAGGTGTGGCTGCCAGCGGCCCTCGTTATCGATACGCCCTTCCAGAAGACGCTCTCGAATAAGTTCAGCGCGGACGGCGGCTCGGCCAGAATGGTGGAACGCAAACCCGACGGACTGGGAATCTTAGCCGCGGAATTTCCGGCCGGCGTGAAACCTGTCCTCACTCTCACGAGTCGCGTGGCGACCAAGAACTATACGGTGGATATCTCCCGGCCCGGCATTGCGCCATCGAAATTAGACCGCACGGAGCTGGAATATTTTTGCCGTCCGACCAAGCTGCTGCCCACCGACGGCATCGTGAAGGCAACGGCCACCGAAATCACCCGCGACGCCAAGACCGACCTGGAGAAAGCGCGGGCCATTTACGAATGGATCGTCGATAATACGTTTCGAGATCCGAAGACACGCGGCTGCGGAGTAGGTAATATCCGATTTATGTTGGAATCCAGGGATTTGGGGGGGAAATGCGCCGACCTCAACGCGCTTTATGTCGGACTGGCGCGTGCGGCGGGCCTCCCGGCACGGGATGTGTACGGCATCCGAATCGCCAAATCGGAATTGGGATACAAGAGCCTCGGCACGTCATCGGAAACCATCACGAAAGCGCAGCACTGCCGCGCTGAGGTTTACGTCGGAAGTTACGGCTGGGTTCCGGTGGATCCCGCCGATGTCCGGAAGGTTGTTCTCGAGGAGCCGCCTCAAAATCGGCCGCTGGACGACCCGATGGTGAAGAAGGCGCGAGAACGGCTGTTCGGGTCGTGGGAGATGAATTGGATGGCCTACAACTTCGCACACGATGTCGCGTTGCCCGGATCGGCGGGCGCGCCGGTCGGTTTCCTGATGTATCCCCAGGCTGAAACCAGCGAAGGACGGATTGACAGCCTGGATCCGGACAACTTCAAATACGAAATCACGTCATCTGGCCACAGATAAACACAGATGAACACCGATAACACCAACTCAAGTTTATTGTTCTTAATCTGTGTTCATCCCCTACTAGCCAGCGTAGTGTTCAATAAATAACTAGACACACACCGGATTGGCACGGTACATGCGGCTTTAAGCCGCGTTGGTATTGTCAACGGAGGAACGCGGCTGAAGCCTCGTCTACCCTTATTTCTGTCTAGTTATTTTGCGGACACTACGCTAGAACGTGAGGCGTCCGGTCAACTGAATCTGACGTGGTCCAGCGCCTTCGGCGACTTGCATGGATGTCACCTGGCCGAACGCGGGATCAGTCAGGGTAAGATCCCCAGGGGGATTATAGTTGGGATGGTTGAAGGCATTGGAGACCTGCATCCCAATTTGCACCCGCATCCGCTCCGTAATTGAAAACCGTTTGAGCAGCGACAAGGAAACAGCCTGCGTGCCGGGCCCGACCACCGACCCGTTCTGGGAGTCCCCGAAACGGCCGATGTTATTGGACGGGTCCGCGAACGCGGCCGGATTGATCCACTGGTTCAGAGACTGGCCAGCGTATGGACTTACACCTTTTACAGTATCCGCTCTCCCACCGTTGGCTGTAAAAAGATTGAAGCCCACGCCGGACGGATCGTTTAATGTGCTCACCGTCAAAAATGCCCCGGTCTGGAAAAGCGCCACGCCGCTGAGTTCCCATCCCCCGACAAGCCGATCCAATAGGGCATTGTTGTTCAGGAAGGCCTGGCCTTTTCCAAACGGCAGTTCATAGAGAAATGTCGCCAGAAAACGATTGCGGTGGCTAAACGGCGTGTTGCCGTAATCGAGACCCGGATTTTGCGGATCGCACAGCTGAGTACCGAACGCTCCTTCCGTGGCAAACGACGCCGCGCTGGTTTCGCCACATCCATAAACATTGGTCAAATTGCGTGTGAACGTATAGCTGACTTCGAATTGCAGGTTGGCCGCTCGCTTCTTCAGCGAGACAGTTCCCGATTGGTAGTTACTGAAGCCTAAGTCGGACGTAGTCTGGATATAGGCGAGCAACGGAAACGGAGTGAGGGCCTGATTGTAACCCGAGGTATTCGGGGCCTGTTGGTCCGAATTGACCGATGCGGGAAGATTATAGCCATGGTTGCCATCGTAGGAGACGCGCAGCCCGACTCCTTTGCCAAAGTCGTGCTCCAGGGTGAGGTTCCATTCCTCGACAATAGGATCCTTTAGCTTGATCTCGCTGGCGATGTAGAAGGCCTGCGAACCCGGCTGAGCGATATTCGAAGGAAAAGAATATGGAAGCGAGAAAAGCGGCGTCCCGTTGCCGACGGAATTAGGGAACGCTGCGACGTCGCTGGACTCCACCGACCATCCATCGATCGCCGATCCGCTCAAGAGGGTTTCTATGAATCTTCCATATCCACCACGTAGAACCGTCTTGTTATTGCCGCCAATTCGATAAGCGAAGCCGATGCGCGGCGCGAAGTCCCTTTTGGAAGAATATCGCAGGTTTGAGGGAACGCCGGCCTGAGCCGCGGTAATGATCGGAATAGGCGCAAGGGATTGCACGAAGCCCTGGTTGATGTTCGCAAACGTCCCTTGATCCGGCAAAATAATCGCACCCTTCACGGTTTGACCGTTGACGGTGCTGCTGTAGTAGGGATCGAAATTGGCGAGATTGTCATTCTTGTCACGAAATCCCGGGTGGTATTCCCAACGTAAACCATAGTTGATGGTCAGGGACTGGGAAACTTTCCAGTCGTCTTGCGCGAAAACAGCATAGTGGTTGGAGTAGGCATCCGTAGCGGGGTTCACCACGCTCGCAATGGTGGTCTGGTTGGGATAACCCAGGAGAAAGGCCGTGAAAGGATTGTAAGGCAGATTGGCGGAGCCGTTGAAGGTATAAGACCCCAACCGATAGTCGCTGAAGACCTGTGCGTTCAAGCTACTCAGGTAACGCCAATCACCGCCAAACTTGAAGGTGTGCTTGGCTTTGGTCCAAGTCAAAGTATCCAGCGCCTGATACGTCCCTTCACTTGGGTTGGTATCGGCGGTCTGGGGCCGCGAGCCTAAGTAGCCGGCGATGTTTATGGTTGGCGTGTCGTAGCCTGGAGGAATGGCGCCGGGAAGAGCTCCCGGACCAACCGTCAAACCCAGAATGTCAGCCGATTGCTGTGCGGTAAAACCGGTGCTGTATCCTCGCCGGACTGCGGTAAAGCCGCCGCGCAACTCATTTACTACGGCTGGAGAAACGATCCAGTTGTAGGCCGCGGTCATAGAATTGTAGATCTCCGGATTGGACGTCTCCCCCACGAGCGGCGAGCCGGGATTGCCGCTGCCATCCTTGGGGTAATTGGTAACGCGGCGATTCTTGTAGCTGTATCGAACGTAGATCAAATGCTTGGGGCCCAGGCTCTGATCCACGCGAACGTCACCTTGGGTGCTATTGATGGGCGTTGCATAACTCGCAAGGTAGTTGCTGGATACCGCGCCAGCAGGCCCGTAGTTGGGCAGAGGGAAAAAGAAATTCATCAACTTCTGGGAATAGGGGTTGATCTGGCTGGCGGGGATGACGGTGCCGTCGTACGCGGTGAGATCGCCACTCCGCATCGCCACGCTGGGCACGCTCTCGACAAACTGAAAGCTCTTGGGAAGACGAAGCACCTCGTAACTCCCAAAGAAGAACGTTCGGTTCCGCCCGTTATACAGCTTTGGGAAAATAACGGGGCCGCCGAGGAATATTCCGAAGTTATTCAACTTAACGGGCGTAACGATATGGCTGAAGGTGTCGGCGGCATTGAAGTCGGTGTTCTGCACGTTTTCGAAGAGGCCGCCATGGAACTCATTGGTCCCCGACTTCGATACGGTGGTCACGTCGGCCACTCCGCCAAACTCAGCAGGGTTCAGCGTTTCGCTGATCTTGATTTCTTCAATGGAGTTAAAGGACGGAAACAGCTCAGCCAAAGCGCCCAGGCTGCCCGGTCCGACGGAACTGACTCCGTCCACAGTAAGCGAGATCTGCGAAGGCGTTGCTCCCGCCACAATGATGTTGTTATTGTTGTCGATTTGCACGCCGGGCTGCGCCGTCAGCGTGGAGAACGCGCTAGTGGAGCCTTGCGATCGCGTGGTGATCGCAACCGGGAGGTTAGTCAACTCCAGGCTTCCCTTAGTTTCCGATACGTTCGAAGCGTCGGTCTGCACGATGGACACCGCTTCCACATTGACTGTGGTGGCTTGCGAAGCAACTTTCAAGTCCATGTCAAGACGCACCGTGGCTCGGGCGTCTAGGGTGAAAGTCTGGGATTCGGTGACCTGAAATCCGGGAGCCTCGATGGTAATTTTGTAGCGTCCGGCATCGACGCTGACAAACTCATACCCTCCGTCCGCCTTCGTTATAGTGGAACGCTCGGAGTTGGTTCCGGCGTTCATTAGAGTAACCTTCGCCATCGGAACCAGGCTGCCTGAGGGATCCTTCACAGTGCCAAGCACAGTACCGAAGGTGGACTGGCCATAGCAGGCATGGCAGAGCGTCAAAAGGCAGACTACTGCGAAGGTCACGTGTAGGACAGAAGCACGGTACGCTGCCGGATATGTCGAGACCATTGGAACTCTCCTTGTAATTTCGAGCAATGGCCGGCTAAAGGGCGCGCGCCATCAGAAGCCGGTGGACTTCATCAAAGTTTTCGATGGACCTTATGCCGATGACGTTCGGCTGCTCGTCGGAGAGTTTTGGGCCAACTCGATCGTGGTTGCACATCCTGACGGGAGCCGCAACGGATTCCTACGTACGAAGGCAGCTCGTCCAGTGGATGCTCTTACGTTGCAACCAGTTGAACTAATTTTTTCCGCTTAAAGAATCTGGAACTCGCGGCGAGTACGCCGCCCCCAAACTATTAAGAAACCAACGTGGGTTGTGTAAAAGGTTGGTTCAGTATAAAGAAACCATTAACTTGTGTCAAGGCTAATTACAAGTGCGTGGCTAATTACAAGTGCGGGCGAGGTCTCAGCGTTTCGGCGCCAAAAGCCATTGCGCCAGATCGTCAATCACTGCCGGAGCGACATTGCCGGCTTTCCGGTACTCGGTGGGCGAACCCGGCCCCTCACCGGCTATGAACAGGTGATTGAGCGCGGGATAACTGTGAAAACTTGCATGTTGCGATCCCGCGAGTCCGGTTTTCCAAAGCCCAAAGTCTTCCATGGTGACTTGGAAATCGCGCTCACCTTGAAGGAACAGTAAGGGAATGGAAAGCCGCGCGGCCTCCGCGACAGGATTATAATCCTTGAGATCGAAAAAGTAGACTACGGGTAGCCCGAGAAGCGTCGACGGATACTGCCTTTTTGGATCGAGATGCCGCACCACTTCCACTTGCCCCTTGATCATTTCGAGCTGCTTCAGGCTATCGGGTGGGCCGCCATCTTTCAGGACGAACTCCGCCTGCTCCAGACCGACGTCTTCGATATGCCTGGCGTTGGCAGCCAGAAACACCGCTCCCGCAATGCGACCACCCTGTTTATCGATCTCGTTGACGATGCGGGGAATCGCGTACCCTCCGAGACTGTGGCCAAGAAGGTAAACCCGCTCCGGATCCACCTCCGGCTGTTTACGCAGCAACGCCACCGCTTGTGCCGCATCTTCTATGGTCTCTTCGCGGAGCGTGTAGTCGGTGCCGCTCATCTGCGAAGCGTAGGCTCTGGTCCGCTTGTCGTAGCGGAGAACGACTATATTCCTGGACGAAAGACCTTCCGCAATGTCAGCGAACATCCTGTTGGCGTTCATCGACTCGTCCCGGTCGTTCGGTCCGGCTCCGTGGACCAGTACGACGGCCGCGAACCGGCCTGTTGCGACGGGCACCGTAAGAGTTCCGCCGAGTTTCCAGGGATCCTCGCCCACCGTAACGGTCCGTTCCCGGAACAGCGCAGGGTTGCTATAAGCAGGCCGCACCCAGACGGGCGGGAGGGGTTGGGAAGCGGGCCGGAAGTGAAGACCGGCCACGCGGCCCGCTTGGTTCAGTGTCAGCTGAATGGCGATGGTGGTCTTTGAAAAGCGAGTGGGGAAACTCACTAGATCGTTGGCGCCAACCTTCGCGGTTTCCGGCTCTCCAACTTGTTCCAGCGTTCCGAAACCTTGGATCTCCGACGCCACCCGCTCGCGAAGAAACTCCGGTGTCAGCAGCGCCTTTGCATCGTCGGTGAGCAGCTGGTTAAATTCGTCGTAGCGCGCGTACAGAAGCAGATCCAGCGCTTTTCGGGCCGCCACTGCCGGAGGTGCGGCGGCGAAGGCTACAGCCAGCAGCACCGCAGCTGCGAGAGGTTTAATCGACAATTTCCAGTGGACCCGTAACGTCGCTATTCAGATCCCACATCGCTTCATGCTTGAGCGTGGCGGAATCGTAAACATCGATGGTGTATCCGTTGCCGTAGGTATACAACTTCTTCCCGTCGTGAGACAGGATGAAGTGGTTGGAAAACTCGTTGGTCCGGCAGGGGAACTCGGCCTTGTCCTTGATCTTATTGTTCGTCAGGTCGAAGTGCCAGAACTCGCAGCGTTTGTTGCCTAGCTCGCCACCCAAGGTAGCCATGGTCCAGGCGTTCTTCATATCGGGCGACACTTGCAAACCGGACATTTCATCGACGGCCGGACCGATGGGTGTAAAATCGACCCCGCGCGAATTCAAATCGAAGCGGCCGATCCCAAACACACTATGGTGCACAAACGGATCCGACTCGTTGAACAAGGAAATGTAGTAACCGGGCTTTAAGAGGCTGTCTAGCTGTTCGCCGAAACCGAGGCGCTGGATCATAGGATCGTCCGGCTTGGCGAGTTCGATCCGTTGGACAACTTTCATAGTGGATGCGTCCAGGATCGCCACCTTATCGCGAAACTGGTAGAGGTACTTACCGTCGGGAGAAACCTCGAAGGCAAAACGCCCGAAAAATCCGGTGTTGCCGGGAAGATCTTCCTTTTCGATCTCAACCGTCTTTGCGATCTTCTGTGCCGCCACGTCGATCACCGTGTATCTTGGCCTGCCCACTTCGAAATGGTCCGCGAGTTTGTTGATCTGAGTGGTGACACAATACAGGAACTTGCCGGTGGGATCGGCCGTGACGCCATTCAGGCGGTATTTTATGGTCGGCGTGTCCAGCACAAAGTGATTGGTCACTTTGCGCGTGGCGACATCGATCACTTCGATGCCATCATGATCGTTGGTCGTCAGGTAGAGGGTCTTTCGGTCCAACGAAATACTCATGGAAGTGGGAAGGCCCGTCACCAGCTGGATGCGCGCCTCCATTTGACCCTTGGCATCGTCGAAAACCAGCACCTGGCTGGGATATGCTCCCAGGAACAGAGTTGAACCAAAAGCCGAAGCGCTCCCCACCAGGAACGCGCATGTCACCGTGAATTTCAGCAGAGTTATTCTCATAAAGTTGCTACGGAAAAACGATGTCCAGATTCCGCCAGTCTTTGGTGGCCACCGCGCACTTTTTCGCCCAGTCCGGATAAGCGTTGACGTGATCGGGAACCTGCGCCGGCCAAAAGCAGGTAACGTAGCAATCGTAAATGTCGCGTTCCACCGGCTGGCAGAGACCGGCCGTGCCGCCGGCCGAATCCACTTCCCATCCCGGAAAGAATGAAAGGGAACATCCGGTGGGGATATGCGTGTTCGGCGCTGCGGTGGGAGATTGGAGGGCCACTACATCCTCCCGTCGCGAAGTAACGATATCGTCGATCCGGCGCGCCTTCCTGTTGATGGCTCGGAGGTGTTTCATAATGCCTTCCTTTCTGCGAATTGCTCAAGAAAACCGGGATTCAGGGCGTTCACGGTGCCATAAATACGGAGACAGGTATCGGTCCAATCGCGTATCCAGTCGCAGTAATGGAGATTGGGATGCCCGGTATCTCCGTAACGCCACGAACGCTTCGTGATGACACCCGCCCGCGCACAGCGGACGAGCCCAGCAAGTGTGGCAATCGTATTTGGCGTTGATGTGACCGCGGGAAAGAAAATCGTTCCTCTTGGCACGGTCGATGCCCGTCGAGATGTGACCCAGGGCGTGCACATCGGAGTCGACAAATCTGTGGCAGGGCGCGATATCGCCCGAAGGCCCGACGCCTAATAGTCCCAGGCCGGCGCCGCAGGGGTGCGACTTGTTGACTCCCTGATAAAGCTCCGAAATGGTGTCGCTCACATTGGAAAACCCGTGCATCTGGCCGCGCAGGGCATACTCCAGCCACTCGTCGGCGAGGATGTGAAACTGCTCCAGCACTCCGTCCATCCCCCGGTCGTTGATTGAATAAAGGCGGTCCGGAGACGTCGTCACGGGCGCGAAGCCCACCTCATGAAAGCCCAGGTCCTGCTTCAGATGGCGGAAGATTTTGACGACATCCGTCACGCCCGATGTGAGGGTCACGCGCGCCGTGATGGGCCGTGTCCTGTGACTGGCGATCAACGCGCGCACTCTGGGCGCGATGATGTCATAACTTCCCTTGCCATTCGCGAAGACCCGCAATTTGTCATGCAGCTCGGCGGGGCCATCCATACTGACCGTCACGCCGATGTTGTTTGCGGAAAGAAACTCGATGATGGTGGGCGTCAGAAGGGTGGCGTTGGTGGTCAGGCTGAAGTCCACTCGCCGGCCCTCGGCCGATGTTTGTTCGTTGGCATAAGTAACCACCTGCTTCAGAAGCGGGAAGTTCATGAGCGTCTCGCCACCGAAGAACGTGATCCCGATGGCCTGCCGACCGGCCGAAGACTGCAGCAGGAAATCCACGGAGGCTTTGGCCGTCTCGAAGTCCATAAACTTCGGCTTGCCTTCAGGCGTGGCCACCTTGTCTTCGCCGAACTCGTAGCAATACTGGCACGCAAGGTTGCACTGGTTGGTCAGGTTCATCACCAGCGACTGCAAGGGAAAATCGGCCGGCGGGTTGTCCAGCGGCAAGGCATGGCGATCGCCTGTCACGATCACGCGGGCTTCAAACATTTCCTCGACCAACTCTTCGGCCGCCTCATGATCCATGCCACCTGCTACCAGTCTGCCGACCAGTTCGTCATGCGGAACAGCGCCGTCCGATAGCTCGCCGATGAGCGCGCCGACGGACTCGTCCTGCTCAAAAATCGCCCCCGCGGGCACCAGGTATAGAAACTTTCGGCCACCGCCGTCGAAAGAGTGAAACTCCCCCAGACGGTAGACCCGCGTGTCGGCGGCTGTCACGGATTTACCTCCGGCTGATCCCACTTCATGTAGGTGGGCACCGTTACTACCAAATACGCCTTACCCGCGATCGGTTTGCCGAGCGCGTCCTTGTCAGTCTTAGAGGTCGCAACCACCCACACGTCCCCGTAGTTGTTGCGCATGAACTTCCGTTCGGGATTAGGCCCGTCACTGGCCGGAACAAATAGAGCGGTGGGGCTGAGGCGACCGACGAAACCCTTGTCGTCGTCACCGAAGACGGAATAAAATTCTTCCACGCTCCAGGTGACATCCACCGGCCCTAGCTCCACGTCGTCGGCAGTCTGCGGCTTGCCGTCGGCACCGCGATTGTAGCCGATAGCTTCGAACTGCTGATAACCTTTGGGGTGCGTTTCACTCCCCAAGTGCGCCAGCGGGGTCTGGGGAGTTACCTTGATGTAATCCACGTGGTCGTAAACGGCGATGGCGTTCGGCAGAGTGGATCGGCCGAACTTCGCGTCGCGCTTGCCGAAAACCGCGTCAGGCGCGACATCCACCTCGGCGACAACTTCACCCGCACCGCTCGACACGATGCGGTTGACCTTGATCCCGGCCCCGAAATCGACGTCTCCAACCGCGACCTTGGCGGGCAAGGAATCGACGAACAGGCGAACCTGCGCGCCTTTGCTACCCGTTTTCAGCGCGCTCACGTTGACGCCATAAACGGTCGGTTCGGCCGAGGCCCGCAGCAGCGTGACGTCGTAACCGAATTCCTGATAGTCTCCCCAATACCAGCGGCCTTCGGCCATATTCTGGTCGGGCGAAATCGAGATCGCCTCGCGCGCCTCGCGGTTGAGATCGTCCACCGGAGCGTTGGGGGAAACGGACCCTTTCGACCTGCCGCGCCATTCATAGCCCGCGTAGACGATGCTTTGCCCCGTTCGAGCAACCACCGAACCATCGGCAGCAGACTTCAGTTTCACCGAGGTCTTGAACTCGTCTTCAGCGGGCCCCTGTTCAATTGTCATTTCTCCGTAGTACTTGCCCCGGCCCGGAACAGACGCCTTGACCAGCCATCGCCCGGCCAGGCGCGGCGCTGACAAGCGGGCACGCCAAGCCGACCATTCCGGAGTGTGGAGCGGAGCGACTTTGGACAGATACTCAGCAGCGATTTCGCCCGGCTCAGGCGCATCCGGATTGGACGCGCCCAGACCGAGGAACAACGCGCGCCGGAAGGTCGTTTCGGACGTAATAAACAGCCCCATGTGCATGTTCTCAAGCATGAGCCAGTCCGCTTTGGGCCGCCGCCACGAAAGGGCACGGCTGTAAGCGTGGCAATAATTGCAAGTGCCCTTCAGCTCGGCGGGGGCCTCTTTCTCGTCCACCGCCCGATGCTCGGCAAGGAACACGACCGGCTTGGCCTCCTCGGGCGCGAGACCGTGGTATGTAGCCAGGTATTTCAGGATGGCGCGCGAATCGGACGGGCTCAGCGACACGCCGTTAAGCCGGCTCATCCGTTTGATGGCTTCTTCCCAGCCCTCAGGCGTCGTCCGCTCCCAGGAAATTCGGGAAAGATTCCCTTTCTTGTCCCTCACGTGACAGGTGCCGCACTTCGAGATGGTCAATTGGTCGGTTACGGGGATGCCGTCTTCAGTAGCCTCAACGGCAGGTGTTTGGCCCCAGGCCCGTCCCCCGGACAGCGTTAAAAGGGCCGCCAGTACGAGCCGGATCGCCAGTATCTTATTCATCGTGCTCCTTGTCCATTCGGGCGCGCTCCTTGTCCGTTCGGGGAATAGTTCAGATTGATATCAATTTGGGTGGTCGCGCAGGAAGTGCGGGCACGGCAGAGCGTGCATAAAGGGCGCGATAGAACTTCCCGAAATGAGCGGCCTCCTTTGGAGAGCTCGAACGGAGAAACTCTTTCCGGGAAGGCTAAACCAAACGGGGCGGTGCTGTCAAGACGTGTACCAAGAAAGATCTATTGCGGCATGGTCCATTTCGGCGTCGCACCCTCGCCGATGAACGGGGCTTCGGTTTTCTGTAACTCCGCGGCGACTTTCTCCATCTGGCGCATGGCGCGCAGATGATTTCGTCCGGCAATTTTCAATACATCTCCGTCCGGGTAGCCGCGCCGCAGGAGTTCAGCAAACAAGTACGGATAGCGCGTCACGTTTTCGAGACCCTTCACCATCGAGAGCGGCGCGGTGTCATAAAAATCTGAGCCAATGCCAATGTGGTCAATGCCGGCCACCTTCCGGATGTGATCGATATGATCGGCCACGCCGGAAATATCGCCGCGCGGGGCAGGGTTGGTTTTTACCCAATCGGCTATCCCGTTCGCCACGTCCCGGTCGGTGGTGAGCCGGGCGTGAAGATCGCGCAGGGCCGCATCGTGCTTCTGCTGCCAGGCCGGGCTTTGCGGCGAGACGAATTCCTTAATGAAGTTCACGTGCACCACGCCGCCATTGGCGGGCAGCATCCGCAGCACATCGTCGGGAACGCCGCGGGGATGCGGATCGATGGCGAATGCATTGGAATGAGAGAAGATGACGGGGGCCCGCGTGACGTGGAGCGCGTCGCGCATGGTGTCGGCGCTGACATGCGAGAGATCCACGAACATGCCGAGGCGGTTCAGCTCCCCCACCACGCGTTTGCCGAATTCGTTCAGGCCGAAGTGCTCGGGACGGTCGGTTGCGGAGTCGGCCCAATCCACGTTGTCCCAGTGGGTCAGGGTCAGATAGCGGCCGCCCAGCTCGTAGAAGACGCGCAAGGCCGCAGGCGAATTCTCGATCATGTGACCGCCCTCCACACCCATCAGACAGGCGATGCGGCCGGAAGCGCCGCCGGAAGCGCCGCCGGAAGCGCCGCCGGAAGCATGGATGCGATCGATGTCGGCGGCGGTGCGGGCTTGTTCAAACTCCGGCCGGCTCCTAATAAGCCGCAGCGCAACGTCAAATTCGCGCATGGCCTCGTGCAAAGCGGTGTGGCTCTTTTGCGTGACCGAATCGACAAAGACAGACCAATACTGGACCCCGACGCGGCCCTCGCGCATGCGTGGGATATCGGCGCAGAGGGTGGGTTGCGGCTTGCTTAAGTCGATTGAGCTGAGATCACCGGCCTTGAGTTCCAGCAGCATCGACGGCAGGTCGTTATGCGTGTCGATGAGCGGGGCTGATCCCAAGAGAGACTTGGCGCGTTCCAGCAAAGTGGCATCGGGCTCCCCGGGAGCGGCGGCCGCCAGGAAGGCCGATCCAGCCAGCAGACAGCTCTGTTCTAGAAAGCGGCGGCGTGAAGTCATAGCGTGCTCCTATTCTGATGCGGCTGGCGCGGGATCAACCATGTACTGCGCGAATTTTCCGTCCGGCTGAATATAGGTCTCTAGAGCCATCCTCTTCCCTCCGGCCTGGATGATAAAGCTTCGTACTGCAAATCCGCCGCGGTTGGTATGGTGCGTCTCTGTAAAGCTGGATGGTTTCCCGAGCGGCCCAAGCGACGCGGCGAAGTCCGCGATCCCCTGGTTCGTAAAATAGGCTAGCGCGTCGTCCGTTAACAAAGATCGATCCAGCTGCCCCTTTTGCAAACCGGAGAACAGGTTCTGCGCGTGTTGGAGCGCTACTTTGCCGTCTGGATCTTCTGAGGGCGCGAGCAACAAGTCGACGATCCGTTGTTCGAGCGTGGCCGCTGCCCAGCCCTGGCCGTTGGTGAGAACTGTGACCGCCATACGGTCGTCAGGCAGCGTGATGTTGCGGCTGAAGAAACCGGTTGCTCCGCCACTGTGACCCCAGCGGCGGTGACCGTTTTGATCGCTGGAGAGAACCAGCCCCAGGCCATAGCCTGTTCCCGTCCCGTTCTTTAAGACCACTTCGGTGGTTAGCTCCTGCAGCGAGGCGGGTTTAAGAATCGTTCCGTTCATGAGCGAGATGTCCCACCGCGCGAGGTCGCTCGCGGTCATGGCCAGTTCACCGCACGCGTACATCCATGCGCTGCCTTCCGTGGTAGCCGGGCGAGCAGGACCCAGCGCAAAGTTGTGGTAGCCAATGGGGTCGGTATCGCCCCACTTTCCCGCGCTCTGGTCAACCGCCGAATGCATGCCGAGCGGTTCCAGAATATTGGCGCGCAGAAACTCGATGAACGGTTGGTGCGTGATTTTTTCGACGATCTGACCAATAATCACGTACCCGGTGTTGCTGTATTGCCAGCGTGTCCCGGGATCGAAATTGAGCGGCTTCTTCGCCCACCGATCCAGGATACTGGCTGCAGTGGTATCGCGCGCCATCCAAGGCGTCACATAGTCCAGAGGATAGAAATCTTCGTAACCCGAGGTGTGCGAAAGCAACTGGCGCAACGTCACTTCCCGGGCGCGTGTGAGCTCTGGAAGGAAGCGCGAAACCGGGTCGTCAAGAGAAAGTTTGTGCTGCTCCTGAAGCAGCAGCACCGCGGTAGCAGCGAACTGCTTACTGTTGGATGCAATCTTGAAGCGCATGGCCGGGGTGGCCGCGACCTTTGGGCTGAGCTTGGCATCCCCGTAAGCCTTCGCCAGCGCAATCTTGCCGTCTTTGACCACCGCTACCGACGCGGCTGGAACGCCGGTCTCGGCGAGCGTCTTGCGGGCCAGATCATCGATGGCGGCCTTTTGCGCATCGGTCAGTTGCGCGAGCGCAGGTATCGCGAGCAAAAGCACAAGTAGAAGATGTCGCATTTCGGAAATCCGTCGAGGTATGTTAGCACGAGCCGTGGCGCACGCACTCCTGCGTGCCGCGTCCCCACTCACGGGGACGCTTGGTTGCCACATTTACCGGCTCAATTCCGGGCGGCGGGCGCCACTCCGCAATTCCGCGTGCATTTGGGCGGAATCACGAACTTATCTTTCATTTTGTCGCGAAAGGCCGGATACATTGTTTCCGCCCCGCCGAGTGAAGCTTCCCGTGGGATATGGTAGATCTTGTCCATCTCGTCAACGAAGGGATTCTTCCCCGGAAGATAATGCGGAACCCGGCCTTCCTCCACTCCTTCAAATCCAACGAGGCACGGCGGCCCCGCGACGGCCACGGGCGTGGCAGTAGAAATATAGGACCGCGTGAGAATATACGGCTCGGTGAGATAGACTGGATCCTCCATTACCAATGCCAGCGTCAGCATATCTCCGTGGCGCATAAACGTGGTGGTAATGCTGGCCTCGTCACTGCTCGGCGCGCCATTACGGCGAATATACCCGGTCTTCAGATGCGTGGTGTAAGCGGTCAGGACGTCGCCGTTCCATTCGCCGGTGGTGAAGCCGGTCTGATCGTGCGGAGCATTTTTCGAGGGATGCAGACGCCCGTCCATCCAGATGGTCATGGGCGCGCGAGTTTCCCAGCCGCCCAGCACCCACGCCAGAATTTTGCCCGTCAGGGGATCGTTTTCGCTCCAGATCTTCAGGCTGAATGGCCCCGCCGCGACATGCCACTGCGTCTGGAACCAGCAGATGCGCTCCGGCATGGAGATGATGGATTGCGAAAAACTGAGAGCTTTCGCGCGGCCTGATTCGTTGAAGGGAAGGCCTGCCCAGTCGTCGGGGTTGGGACCGGCGCCGCGCTCCAGATTGTCCTCGTGATTTTTGGAGGCCCAGGATCCCGACAGATCGATCTCCGCGAGTGCCGGGAAGCTCACGCACACGAGCATTGCGAGGATAACGCTCATTTTGCAGCTCATTTTAATTCCCTCCCCTCACCATCTTGACGAACATGCCGTCGGACTCCACCCCGTGTCGCCGGCCTGCTTCTTGAAATGGGAACTGATAATAAAAGGTTCGCGGAGATACAGCGGATCGGTAACCACGATGGTGACCACCAGCAGCACGTCGCCGTTGCGCTCCTTGACCAGATCGTAATACTCCACCAGTCCGGCGTTCTCACTGTATGGAACACCGTTCTTGCGCAGATAACCAGCCTTCAGATGCGAGGTCGTCACCTTGAGCGACCCATTGACTGGCTTCGGACCGGCGCGCTGTATTTCCCATTGAGCCAGGGAATCTCCCTGCAGCGTGGGCGCAGGGTCTGGATTCTTCCAATCGCCGAAATGAAAAAGACGGGTCTGCTTGCCGGCATCGGTGTCCATGCGCAGGGTTTGGTCGTCCTGCCAGGTTATGTGAAGATGTTCCGGCACGCGAAGCACCGCCGGCGCTCCGTAGGATTTGCACTGATCTCCGGCCGCTTCATCCTTGGCTGGATCCCACGCGTCCGCGATTTTGATTGCGGCCCTGGTCATCGGAACACTCTGGTAATCTCCAGGCGCGGGCGTGACCATGCGGTAGCGCCAATCCTCCGTCACGATCGAAACCCAATATCCAGTTAGGTCGATGGGCGCCGCCGCTTTTGGATTTGGTGGCGGTCCTGCTCGTCCTCCCGGAGGCTGCGCAACGAGAAGCGGTGCCAGGGCCACTGTCAGCCCCAATAATGTATTTGATATCCGTCGTCCCATGCTTCCTATTTCTTGCTGGTCAAGCCTTTGTAGACAGCCTCAACAAACGCATTCGTGGATCCCTCTTGTCGGCCGTATTGAGTCTCATAGGGTTTGGCCGGAGACGCTGCTTTGATTTGATCGAGTGTCATCCCCTGCTTGATCATGTCGGCGATCACATCGCGCACCAGTACAACCATGTCGCGGTAATCCACAACTTCCATCTGCTCGGAGAGCCGCCCGTGACCGGGGATCACGTACGTCCCGACGCCCTTGTAGATAAAAGGCGTCGGCGCGATGGTCAGTTCAATCAGTTTGTTCAGGGCGTCGATCTCTCCCTGGATGCTGCCGCCGTTCGCGACATCGATCACCGGAAACCGGGTCTTGTCCATCACGTCTCCGGCCACCACGACGTCAGAGCCGCGGAAAAATACGAAGCTGTCCGCATCGCTGTGGGCCGCCGGCTGATACAGGACTTCAATCCCCTCGTCGTTCATCCGCAGAGTCTGTCGCTTGGGATAGAAAGCTTCGGTAGGCAGGGCGTCGTCGGGATAGGGCGATGCCTTGCCAGTGGGCGCGCTCATACGCCGCAGAATGCTGTCATGAGCAAGAATCGCCGCGGCGCCGCCGTTTGTCATGGCCTCGGCCAACGCTGGATTGCCGAGTACATTGGTGAAAATCGTTTTTCCGGCTTTGGCAAGCTTTCCGTTGCCGCCGACGAAGTCCGCGTCCGCGTTGGTATCGATGACATAGCGGATCGGCAGGTCGGTCAGTTTTCGGATGGCGGCCAGAACCCGGCCCGCCGCCGCCGCGGTTCCCGCATTTACCAACACCACGCCATCGGAGCCGATCTGCACGCCGATGTTGCCACCAGCCCCGGCGATCATGTAGAAGTTCGGACGAACCCGTATAACGTCCAGGCCGCCGTTTTCCGCATCCGCGGGCTGGCCGGGGACCGCGCTCGAGGCTAGCAGGGCACAATATGTCAGGCCATGAAGAATTCGCTGCATTGTTTACTGGAGGCATCTTATCACTCCTAACAGCCCGTATCTAAACCGGCGTTTTCCAGTCGGTGGAAACATCTGACAGCAGACTTTGATTGGCGAGAAACTCGAACCACGGCGTGGGAATTCGCGGACCATGACGTGAAGAGGCCTTCAACGGCTCTTATGACAGCCAAAATCGCAAAAATAGCCTCGATAGCTCCGTCATGAGCAGCTCTGGGCTTGCCCCAGCCATATCTCGATCGCATCAAGAGGGCGAGATTGCATGCGGCGGCCTGAATCAGGAATTTCTTGTGCACGTTTTCCAGGCCTCGCACATAGAGCCGGTCCAGTCCGCCGGTATCAAACTGATGCGCGAAGTTCCTCTCGATCCGCTCTCCCCGTTGGCGCTGCAGGCGCTTGCCGCGATCGCCCTCAATGCGCCGCCGATTGCCGTAGACCGCTGCCTTCTCCGCCGCTTTGCCGTCCCAGTTGCGCTTGCCACGATCGGGCTCGGCTATATACGTTCGCACTTCTAGCTCAGCCAGACCAAGCGCGACATCGTTGCTGTGATAGCCCTTGTCCGCCACCACTTCTTCGACTCCGTCAGGATGCACAGGATACTCGCCCTCGGATGTCTTTTCGGCGATCAAACCGGCCACCGCGAGCGCTGCGTCAATCACGGTTTCCTGCACTGTCGCAGTGTCGGCGGCGGCTCCGCCGTGCGTGGTGACCGCCACGATGGCGCCGGTTTCCATGTCCACCGCGTTCTCCGCTTTATACGCCAGGGCCGTGCGTCCGTCTTTCAGTTTCGTGATCTCGGCCTCTTGGTCGATGGGGCTTTTCCAGTCTTCATTGGAAGTCCTCTTCTTCCGCTTGCGATCCATGCGGAGCAATGCCGCCGCGTCTGGGGCGTCGATTCCTTCGGCTTCGGCCAGCCGTTGCAAGTACGCCATGTAGTTCTCGCCCGTGTCGCGGCGCACAATCGATTTCATGGCCGCGTTGGCTTCCAGAGTGGTCGAATCCACGCCGATCGTCTTCCCTTTGATGAGCCCGGCCTGCGCCAGCCGCTCCAGCACCCAAACTCCCGGAAGTTGGTATTCTGGAACGCGGAAATGGGAGGGCTGATGAAATCGAAAACACTGCGTGCTGTTCTATTGGGAGGGCTAGGCGCCATGGTCGCCTTAGGCCAGATTCCGAATCCGCCTGGACTGACAACCGGGCCGGGAGTGCAAGCGGCGCGCGACACCAAAGAACCAGAAGTGCTGAAGACCTGTAAGGTTCCTCCGCCGGCAGGGGGCGGGTTTCCGCGGCGACCCCCAGGTGCTGCGGCCGAAGCGCCCGGCCCCAAGACGGTCACCGAAATCCCAGGCGTTGTGGCGTCGGGGCAGCAATGGAAAGAGATTTGGGAGGTGGACGGTAACAATGCCGACGGCATCATCGCCACCAAAGATGATGGAATTCTGCTCGCGCAGAACGACAAGAGCGACGTGGTAAAGCTGGATAAAGACGGCAAGACTTCGATCGCCTACAGGGACACAAATACCGGCGGCGCGCTGGCCATCAACTCGAAGGGCGTGTTGTTCGTCAATAACCGCGGGCTGAACGCATCGATCGAGGAGCTGGCCCCCAAGCGCAAAACTCTGGCCAACAAATATAATGGCGATTCCTTCGATTGCATCGGCGGAGTTCTCAACGATCTGACGGCCGACAGCAAAGGCGGAGCGTATTTCACCATGGGCGGGCTCTATTACTCGGACCCGCAGGGTAAAGTCACCAAGTACGGCGAGAATCTTTTCACCAACGGGATCGTTCTCAGCGCCGACGAAAAGCATCTTTATGTGACCAATGGGATGACGGTGGCGGCGTTTGACGTGCAGAAAAATGGCTCGCTCACCAACCAGCGCGAGTTCGCGAAGCTGCAGGGAGGGGGTTTCGGCGGCGATGGGAGCACGTTCGATTCCGAGGGTCGCCTCTACGTGACGTCCAATTCCGGCGTGCAGGTAATCGGCAAGGATGGCAAGAATCTCGGCCTGATCCCTACGCCGCGCGACGTTATCAGCGTGGCTTTCAGCGGGCCGGATCGAAAGACCCTCTACGCCGTGTCCCGGGACAACGCGCAGAATAAGGACTGGATCATCGCGATCCAGATGATTGCGCAAGGACCGAAAGGGCGCGGCAAGTAGCTCGGCCCTCCCGAATTCTGAATTCTGAATTCCTGAATTCTGAATTCTTCTCCATGAGATTTTTGCCCGCTGTTTTCGCACTTGAAGGTGCATGAAGACTGTACTTCGGGTGTTTTCAATTGGACTGCTTGCCAACGCGGCCCTGGTTTATGCCGGAACCGGTGCGGCTACCATCGCGCTCTCCGCTAGTCCCGCCGCCGTCAACTGTGGCGGGCCTAGTTTCGTCAACAGGGTGATGGTATCCGTGATCCCCGGTGGAGACGGAAAGGTTTACGTCGGCCAATCATCGCAGGATGTATCCACGGGCGCGGGCATCGCACAAATCCTGTTTCCGAACCGCGGCGCGCACAGCGAGCAATTTGAGCTCGCCGATCCCTCAGGCAACGATACCATCAACCTTTGCAATCTCTACGTGTCCGGCGAGATCCCCGGTGAGATCGCGCTGGCTAGTTGGAATTACAAGAACGGGACATCCACCGGAAATGAAATGGTGCTGGTTCAAGCGCAGACTTATACCGGTCCCATTCCAAGTAGCGCGCCCATTGGGTGTCAAGGCCCGACCGGTCCGTTCGTTCCAGTTGGCCCGGCTGGTTTGTTGCAGGACGCGTCGCTGACTGACACGGACCCGTCTTATTACTTCAGTAAGATTCGCGTGCAGGTGATTCCCGGGCAGGAGGGCAAGATTCACCTGGCATGGTGCGACGGAGCTACAGACGGGTATTTTCACGTCTTATATCCCAACACTGGGACGATTTGGCAGCATAGCGCATGGTCGGAGGGCTGGGACTTAGAGGATCCCGCCGGGCAGAACGGGTTATCCATGTATGACGGCGCGGTCTCCGGCGCGCCTTTCCATGGCTGTGGCTTCGTGCCCGATATCGGTTCGGAGGGATTGCAGGTGGCAGTATGGCAATTGCAAACCAACGGCAGCGTAGTGGATCCCACTAGGGCTTATTCGTTCTCTGGAACCAATGGTGTCCCTCCGGCCACCTTCAGCGCCGCCGCATCGCGATTGCGCTTTCGGGTAGAGCCGGGAAACTGCGGCAAGCTGTATTTTGGCAATGCGTCTCTGAATCCTTCCTCTGGGGCTGGACTATACAAGACGCTGTTTCCCAATTGTGCCGGAGGCTGGAGCGAGGAATTTGTAGCCATCCCGGATTCAAGCGTAAATGTTCCGGTTACGCTCAATATCGCGACCGAGGTTCCGACCGATTCTGTGAGTTCGGAAGCGTTAACCGTCGCGCCCTACGGAGCATCCGGCGCTATCAGTTCGCAATCCGTGGGCGGCGGCACGGGGGTGCTTTCCACTACGCCCTCGGCGGTGGGAAGCTCCTTCGTTCACAGGATCACCATTTCGGTAACTCCCGGGCAAGAGGGGCAGGTCTATATCGGCACTTCATCGATGAGCACGGACTTAGCCGGCGTGATTGCAATTCTCTTCCCAAATACCGTGGGGCGCTGGTCGGAACAATTCGATCTCGTCGATCCCCAGGGCGACGGAATCGATCTGAGTGCGCTTTATATCATGGGTGAGGTTTCCGGTGAATATGTCCAGATTGTCACCGAGACGACGGGAATCACACCCGCCACGCCGCTAAGCGTTTACCTGGCCAGCGAGATTTCTTATCCGGGCGCTTGTACCGGCGGCACGTACCTCTATGCCGTTCCGCTCACCGGTTGTCCAGGAAGCGCTCCGATTTCGGCCGTACGCGTTCAAGTTATTCCTGGGCTGGACCCCTATGTGTTCGTCGGAACTTCAGCAATGTTGGCCGATACGGAGCCGGATGCAACCTTCGCTGACACCGCGAAAATCCTGTATCCAAACTGGGGTGATTACGATGTTCACGAAGGATTCTCAGAGACGTTCGCGCTGGCCTGCCAGGATGGTTCAAACTGTCTTACCAGCGATGCGTTCTCCCTGTGGCCGGAATACGCGTATTATCCAGTCTTGGTGGCGCTTTGGCAGCATTGAGTCAGTGCGTCATGGCGTAAACGATATAGTTGACACCGATGCGGATACCCAGAGCGGAGTATTTCTCCGGATACTTGGGATTGTCGGCGTGTTCCCAGGAATCGCCCAGATCCATGTCGTGGCAGATGGCTACCATGAGCCGGCCTTTGTCATCGTAGATGCCGCGCCAATGCGGCTCAAAGCCGTCCTTTTCGGCCACGCGGTGGGTATAAACGAACTGCTCGCCGGGCACCTGATAGCGATCGTCCAGATCGAAAATAGTATGAAAAATAGCGCTCCCGTTCTCGATGTCCACAATGGGCCGATCCGGAAACACGCGGCTCATGCCGGAGAGGAAGATATTCCACTCGTCGGTGCCGTGGAAATCGTCGCACATAAAGAATCCGCCGCGCAGCAGGAAATCGCGGAGCTTGGCGGCCTGGTAATCGGTAAGATCCCAGTGCCCCACTTCCACCCCGTATAACCAAGGCCAGTTGTAAACTTCGTCACCGTCGCGTAGATCTACCGGCTCTTCCACCGACCGCGTCTGGATGCGCGTCAGACGCCGGACGGCCTCGGAAAGATGCCGGTCCGAACGGGGATAGTCGATGGTCCAATCCGTTCTGCCGTCCCACCAGTCGGCATGGTAGGGACGCGGATATTCGCCGGCATAAAAGCGGTGCTGCGAGGGGTACATCAAACGCGCGAAAGTCCATTCTCCTGGAACCCGCCAGTCGCTCGGGCGCGGAAAGTTTTCGTACTCGTAGCCGGGATATTCACGGAACGGACGCTGTGCGAAGGCGGCGCAGATCAGGATGGAAGTGACGAAAGCGCAGGCCGCCAAAAAACGCAAACGGACGAAGTTGTACATCGCTACGGTTGATTCCAGCATCCCACACTCGCTTGTGGCTGGAAGGCGCTTTACAAGAATGCCGAGGTGATATATTCTGTTTTGGGGAGCCCTACCCCGAGTTCAGCAGAAAGGAGGCCATCCATGTCTGACGGCGGAAGCAGCCGATTGCGCGAAGAGCAGATCGATACCGAGTCAGTGGAGCCTCCCTGCTCCTTCCGGTAGCCTTCTCTTTCCGCGCTCATCGATAATCTTCTGACCGCTGTCCATTCGCACGCTTGGCGTGTCTGTGAGTACAGGAAGCGAGGTGAGACCATGCGGATGAAAATCGTCAACGTTGTTCGCGCCGCGGCAAAGTGGATCGGCGTACTTCTTGAAGTGCGTCTTCCTATGGGCGCGGCGAATGGGCTCCGCACCCGTTGAAGGCAGCCCCTGTTACGGGCTGCCACCGGCCGCCGCTAATGAGAGCCGAAACCTTTAGCGAGGTCGTTTGTCCTATTTTTATGAGCAAACAAAATCAGTCCGCGCCCGAAGAGCGGCCCGAAAAGGGAAGAACGCCCGACTCCACGGCGCCCGAAGAAAAACCCAACGATGAAGTGGATGAAGCCGGCGAGGAGAGCTTTCCCGCGAGCGATGCGCCGCCCTGGACGGGCGCGCCACTACTTCCCAACTAAGTGCTCGACGTCGCGATTATTTTCCTGACAGATATACTCCATCAGTTCGCCCTTCAACATCACCGGGTGAGTGGTGAATTTCCAGGGCTTGGTGTACGCCTTGGGGTCATCCACGGTATGTTCAATCTCGAGATGCCCAAAATCTGGACGCCGGATCCTTTCGATGACATGCAAGGCTTCCGTGGTCGGCAAACCCGCTTCGTCAATCCAGGTTTTCCCATTTAATCCGATGGTGTCGATGACGAACGTGTCCCCGTCCCAATGGCCAATTGACTCGCCCAACCAGGAAGGATTCGGATCGGCCGAGTGGGGACGTCCATCGGTAAAAATCTGTCGCCAAATGTGCGCTCCTCCCTCATAGACAATGAGCGTGAGGCCAGGAGTCTGCATAATTCGGAAGGGGTAAGGCGTGGTGCTCATGCGCGGCACTCCAGGCGGTAAACAGCGGGCTTCCGGGTCGTCTCGCGAAATGTTGTCTTTGTGATCTTTGTAGACCTTCTCCGCCCAGGGCTGGAAAGGGACTACCACGCCCGTAGCGACCAAATCAACATTCTGACGAATTGCATTTGGCGCCCAAGCGCCGGAAAGATCCGGCTTACCGTCCGCGGTTCGGGGGGTGGGTCCTTTAGGCGGCCAGTTCGGTGTGGCCGGCGGCTGTAGGCCCGCTATTTGCGACCCTACCGGCAGCGCTGCCGCTGGGTCCGTTTTCGCCGGCGCGGCCTGGGGCCATAAGGGGCCTGACAATGCCAATCCAAGTAATGCCACTGTCGCCCCGGCAGTTTTAGGATGTAAACAATGCATGCATTTTCCAGGCGGTTTCAGTATAATTCCGGCTCAAACAGATTGTCAATCCACCGGTGGCGCACGCACTCCTGCGTGCTGCGTTCACACTCGTGTGAACGTTTCGGAGATTCTCACAGAGGTGTTGAGCAGGAGTGCGCGCGCCACATTTGCCCTAAGCGACTATACTTCTTGAGAGGGGACATGCGGCAAAAGACCGAGAATCAAACTGTAGCGGGAAGTAAATCGAAAGCATCTTCCCAAACGGCTCGAGCCGCGCTTACGCTGCGCGAGATGCTGGTGCAGGGCCGATTTCGCCCCGGAGAACGCATTCGGGAGGTGCCCCTGGCCGCGGAGCTAAAAGTTTCCCGAATTCCCTTGCACCTTGCTCTGGAGCGCCTGGCTCACGAGGGCTTCCTTGAAATACGTCCCACCCGGGGCTTTGTGGTCCAACGATTCTCAACCGAAGACATCCATGACGCGATCGAACTGCGAGGTTTACTGGAAGGGGCCGCCGCCAGGCTGGCGGCCGAACGGTACAAGCACGTCAGCGAATTGGCGTCCCTGCAAGCGGCCAGCGTGGAGATTGTGACGCTCATCCGGCACGCCAAGCTGACCATGGAAACATTCAATCGCTATATCGATCTCAACGCGCAGTTCCATGGGGCGCTCCTCGATTTGTCGCGCAGCCGCATGCTTCGCCGCGCCATCCAACAGGCCTGCTCGCTCCCTTTCGCTTCTCCCAGCGCGTTTTTGAAGCGGCAGCATATTTCCAGCGATACACGAGACCTGTACCTGATCTCAGCGGATCAACACTGCGGCATCGTGGATGCAATTCAAAATCGCGAGGGAATGCGCGCCGAAATCCTCACGCGAGAACATGCGCGCGTGGCACGGAGGAATCTCGAAGACGCTCTTCGAAACTCCGAGCTTCCGCTCGATCTGGCCGGCGCGAAATTGATTCATCTGTAAAAATCCGCTGCACTTATCACTCAGGGTGATTCTTAGTATCAAGCAGAACCTATCGACTAATACCAGCCCGAAAGATATACTCGCCCGGTATGCATGCAATCGGCCGCATCGAACATGTTGCAGCCGTCAACCGCGGCTCGCGTAACAAGCATACCTTTCATTCAGCAAATATCGAGCTATTATCCGTTGCCTGCGCTGAACAGCGGATCCGATCGAACTCAGGGGGGCGGGACGCTTTTAGGATCGCGTAAAAAAAGGGGGATTCAAGAAAATGGCACATCTAAAACCACGTCGTAGCAAGTGCGTTTTCAATGCAATGGTCTTCGGCCTGCTGCTGGCATTGCTCGCGATGCCGAACCTGGTAAATGGACAGGGAGCAAACGCCACTCTGTTGGGCACCGTATCGGACGTATCAGGGGCGGTGGTGCCCAACGCGTCGGTGCAAGTTACCAACGTTGCTACCGGCGTCCGGCAGACGGTGACAACCGATTCGCAAGGCCGCTACACGGTGGTGGATTTGATCGTGGGCACTTATGATGTGCAGGCATCGGCCATGGGATTTCAGACCGTACTCCGCAGGGGCATCACTCCCACCGTCGGCAGCCAGACGGTGGTGGACATTGCGCTTTCGCCCGGCCAGCAGCAGCAAACGGTCACGGTGGAAGGACAGGCCTCCCAGGTGGACGTCGTTTCGTCTACTCTTTCCTCGGTAGTCGAACAAAAACAAATTGCGGACCTGCCGTTGAACGGCCGCAATTTTACGGATCTCATCGCGCTGGCGCCGGGAATCACAACGGGAAACGGGGTCGGAGCCCCAGCCGGGGGCGCGAATTTGCTGTACGGCCTGGAGGCTAATTTCAGCGTTTCCGGCGCAAGGTCGGAAGGCCAGGCGTATCTTCTGGACGACGTGGACATTCAGGGCTTCTGGGCCCACGGGTCGGGTTCGGGCGTGTTGGGCACTACCCTCGGCATTGAGGCCATCGCCGAATTCTCGGTACTCACCAACACCTACAGCGCTCAATTCGGCGGCAATGGCGCGGTGGTGAATACGGCCAGCAAATCCGGCACCAACAGTTTTCACGGCTCCCTTTACGAATTTTTCCGCAACAGCGCCCTGGACGCACGCAACTTCTTTGACCCTTCCACCATACCCGCCTATCGCCAAAATCAGTTTGGCGGCAGCATCGGCGGGCCCATTAAAAAGGACAAGTTGTTTTTCTTCTTCAACGACGAGGAGTTGAGGAAATCGCAGGGCTCAACCGTCCCATCATTTATCCCCGACGCCAATATGCTCAAGGGGCTGGTGCCGTGCAAACTGGCTCCAAATCTTGCCTGCGCGGGCGGATTGGCGAACGTCGGAGTCAGCGCAACGGCGGCGCCGATCTTAGCTCTTTATCCCCAGACAACGGCAATATCGCCGAATGGCATCCTGGAGGTGCCGGAGGTTGCCAGCCAGACCGGCGACGAAAATTACCTTTTGACGCGTATCGATTACACCATGGACGACAAGAATAGTTTCTTTGTGCGCTACGTCCACGACGGCGCCAGCACCGTTTTGCCGTTCCTTGGTTCGCCACTACCGCCCCGCTGGCCGGAACAGGGCATAACGGGCAACCACTTCGCAACAGTGGAGTGGCGCCGGTTGATTTCCTCAAACCTGGTGAATCTGGCGCGCTTCAGCTTCACGCGAACCAAAGAGGCCGACAATCAAGTGAATCTAAATCCAACCCCCGCGCTCAATTTCTACAGCGACCACCAAAACGGCGGAGTCACTATCACGGGGCTTACCGCGATCGGCACCAGCATCTTCGCTCCGCTGAGCCAAGTGCAAAACAAATTCCCCGTGGCCGACGATGTGATCTGGAACAAGGGGTCTCACAGCTTCAAGTTTGGTGGATTATTCAGCCGGGTGCAGAGCAACTTCACGCAAGACGGATGGTGGGGCGGCTTCTATACCTTTACCAGCATCCCTAACTTTCTCCGAGGCAACCCGTTCCTCTTTATAGGACCCATTCCCCCCTATACGGACTCCTCTCGCGACTTCCGCGAAATTGAGGTCGACGGATATGCTCAGGATGAATGGAAGGCGACTTCCAGGTTGACGGTCAACTTCGGTGTCCGGTATGAGTTCGTCACCAATCCTGTTACCCACGAGCAACCACTCAATAACATAGTCAATCCTCCGTTTGGAACCTTCGTTCCCGTCACGCACGTTTTCGCGTCAAACCCCTCTACCCACAACTGGGATCCGCGAATCGGCTTGGCGTTTGACCCGTTTAAAGATCACAAGACCTCGATTCGCATAGGCGCCGGAATTTTCTACGATCCCATTCGCGCCCGCACCTACGCTTCCGGTTATTACTTCAATAAGCCGTACGAGCTGGCCTTCGAAATATTTCCCCCGTTCCCGAACGCGTTCTCCAGAGGCTACTCCACTCCATCCGAGATCGTTGGTATCGATTACAACATCCACAATTCCCCGCATATGTACCAGTGGAACATCAACATCCAACGCGAATTGTTTGAAAACACCACTTTGACGGTGGGCTACGTTGGCTCGCGGGGCCTGCACTTGTATGAAGGCCGCGACATCAATCCCGTGGTGCCGGACTACGTGAACGGCGTCCCTGTTTTTGGCCATTTATCGCCGACTGGTGGGATCGTTGGTAACCCGCGTGAGAATCCCGCTCTCGGCTCTCTCAGCAGCGAGGCTCCGGTGGGGGATTCGCACTATAACTCTCTGCAGGTGGGCCTGAACCGTCGCTTCTCGCATAACATACAAGGCCAGCTTTCCTACACCTGGTCCAAATGCATCGACAACACATCCGGCACCTCCGGCCTGGAGGGTGGTGCGCCCTGGACTGATCCGCTGGCCGGCAACTACGACGAAGGCCGCTGCCAGTTTGACCGGTCGCAATTTGTGAAGTTCAGCAGCGTCTACTCATTTCCTTTTAAAGGCAACGTGCTGGTAGAGGGGTGGCAATTGAGCGGCAATTTTACGTACTCGAGCGGTGCGCCGTGGAATGTACTGCTCGGGTTTGATCAAGCCGGAAACGGAAATAGCGGCGAAGAGCGGCCCAACATCGTTTCGGGCGTCAATCCCATTGTCGGCAACGTCAAGGGTTACGCCAACCCGGCGTCCTTCTCGGTGCCGGCGGTAGGTACGCTCGGCAATCTTCAGAGAGACTATCTGTCGGGCCCCGGTCTCGTAGATCTGGACATGGCGTTGCTGAAGGACACTCGGATTCACGAAAAGTTCCGCCTTCAGTTCCGCGCGGAGTTCTTCAACGTTGCCAACCATCCAAATTTCGGGTTGCCCAACGCCACTGCCTTCTCACAGGGTCCGGCCGGTACCGGCATCCCCAACTCGACGTTCGGGCAGATCACATACACAACAACTTCTTCGCGCGAGATCCAGTTTGCCCTGAAGCTGTTGTTCTAAGATCCATTCGAACGGCGCCCTCCCTCAGCGCCGCGCGAACCGATCCCATGACTGCTCTCCACGCTGACTAGCGCGACACTAAAATCAGCATGTCCGACCGCCGTCATTGGGACCTCCGCGGCCCCGTCCGCACCGTCGATGTCCAGCGCACCTGGAGCTACTGGAAGCGCGGCTCAGGTGAATCCGCCCCGTGCGAACTCACCGAAAACAGCGACCACACCATTGTCAACTTCCGCCCGGACGGCGCTATTTCCCGGCGCTGGCATCGGAACTGGGATGGCTCCCAATGGACGACCGTCCACACCTTCGACGAAGCGGACCGGCTGGTCAGCGTCCGCAACGAATCCTCCGCCGGCCAGAGCTACCTCGGCCTTTACGAATACGAACCCGGAGGCCGCTTGCTGCGCCATTTTTCACGCGCTGCCGATGGCAGCGAGCGCACACTTGAAACTTACTCCTACGACGCAAAAGGCCGCAAAACAAAAACGCACTTTGTTGATTCAGCAGCGCAGCACCCCAACACAGGCTATGGCTGGGGAGTCGAGGGCAGCAAAGTGGCCTACTCCGCCCCCAACACGGCAAAACTGACCACCACGTATGATCCAGACGGCCGCCCCACCGCGGTCCTCTTTCACGATGCGGCCGGCGCTTTCACCAGCGAGGTCTCACTTCTCTACGACGAGTCCGGCAACCTGATCGAAGAATCTCAAACTCACGTGGTATCCCCGTTCACAAGCTTTGAGGACAAACTTACCTCCGAACAGCGCCAGGCCCTGCTCGGATTACTCAGTGGTCCCATCTCGCGGCGCGTGCATCTCTACGACGCCTTCGGTCACTGCATAGAAACACTGTCGTCTACCTTCGGAACCCTCGGCAGCGGCCGCGAAACCATGGACTACAACCAATACGGCGATCTGATCGCGCAGACATCGGAAGACGAAAGTCGTGAGGTCGGCATCGATGATCAAGGCCGGCTCGTTGACAGGCCGGCCCATCAAAGCCGCTCCGAGGTCCGCTTCCTTTACGAGTACGACGCGCGCGGCAACTGGACCAGCAAAGTAACCGTGCCGGGCACGTCAAGCACCGAGCGCCGCACGTTGACATATTTCGACCCAATATAATTGTCTGTGGCCCCCCGCACGCTCGTTCATTCCCGCTCCAACGCCACACTCCTCCACCACGCTGCCGCATTCCTCGCCGAAAAACCCCAGCACGCCGAAATTCTCGTCGTCGCCCCCACGCGAGCCGCCGCCAATGAACTCGCCGCCCACGCTTTCCCAGCGGGCTGCCAGGGCGTTCACGCACTCACTCTCACGCAACTCGCCGCCCATCTCGCCACGCAGCCCATGGGCCGTCTCGCGCTCGCTCCTATTTCCCGCCTCGGTATCGAAGCGATTGCCGCGCGCATCGTTCATGCCGCCGCCACCGCGCAGCATCTGCCGTATTTCGCCCCGGTCGCTCAAACACCCGGCTTCGCTCGCGCCCTGGCGAAGACCCTCACCGAACTCCGCCTGCACAACGCCACCCCGCCGGGCGACCTCGCGCATCTTCTGTCGCGCTACGAACAGGAACTCGCCACACGTTCGGTTGCAGACTTGCCGATGATCCTCGGCCTGGCCGCCGAAGAAATCGCTCAAACCAACCACCGCTTCACGCGCCTTCCCCTCGTCCTGCTCGGCCTCGCCATCGAATCCCCGGCGCATGAGAAGCTGCTTGCCACGCTCGTCGAGCAGTCACCCAATGTATTCGCCACCGCAACAACCGACGACCACGCCATTCCTTCGCTAGAACGAATCCTCGGGGTCGCGCGCGAAAATATCGATCACACACCGCCCACTCGAACACTCGATCGCGTCCGTACCTGGCTCTTCTCCTCCGATCCCCCGCCCTCCGCGCCTCCCGATCCCGCGCTGTTATTCTCAGCCCCCGGCGAGAGCTTCGAGTGCGTTGAAATCGCCCGCCGCATCCGCGCGCTCGCTGCACAAGGCACGCCCTTCGATCGCATCGCGATCCTGCTTCGCAACGTCGGCGCCTACCAGCCGCTGGTCGAAGAAGCGCTCCGCCGCGCGGGCATTCCCCAATACGTCAGCCGGGGCGCCGCGCGTCCCGATCCGGCAGGCCGCGCTTTTCTCGCTCTGCTTGCCTGTGCCGGTGAAAGCTGCTCCGCATCCCGCTTCGCCGAATATCTTTCTCTCGATCAAACACCGCCTCTCGATGCCGAGGGCTCTCCGCTAGCTCGCCTCCCGCAATGGGTCCCCGCGGACGACGAGATCCTCGCCACGTTTGAAACGCCTCTGGCTGCGCCCACGACCGAGACCGCTGACCCTCCTCCGCTCGACGTCCCCATCGGCTGGGAAAAGCTGCTGGTGGACGCCGCCGTCATCGGGGGCCGCGACCGTTGGTCTCGCCGCCTGCGCGGGCTTCGCGCCGAACTGCAAACGCAGCTCCGCAGCCTGGAAGACGAAGACGACTCTCGCCGCACCCACATTGAACGCCGCATTCAACAGCTCGCGCGTTTAGAACATTTTGCTCTTCCATTGATTGAAACACTCAGCTCGCTTCCGGTATCTGACAAGTGGGACGTCTGGCTGGACCACCTCATGGATCTCGCGCCCATGGCCCTGCGCCATCCCGAGTCCGTACTCAGCGTCCTGAGCGAGCTCGAGCCCATGCGCGAAGTCGGCCCGGCTTCGCTCGACGAAGTCTATGACGTCCTGTCGGAACGCCTGGGCTCGCTCCGTACCGACCCGCCCAAACGCCGCTACGGCCGGGTCTTCGTCGGCTCCATCGAAGAAGCCCGTGGACGCAGCTTCGATGTCGTCCTGCTCCCCGGTCTCGCCGAAGGACTCTTCCCGCGGCGAGCCTTCGAAGATCCGCTTTTGTTGGACGAACACCGCGTCAAACTCGCGGCCGGCCTCCCCATGCAGGCCGACCGGGTAGCGGCCGAACGCATGCTCCTGCGGTCCGCCGCCGCTGCCGCCTCCCAAAGCCTGGTGGTCTCCTATCCGCGCATGGACGTTACCGAAGCCCGGGCCCGCGTGCCCTCTTTCTACGCGCTCGAAGTGGTACGCGCCGCCGAACGGCGCTTCCCTTCGCTGCGAGAATTCGAGAAACGCGCCGCCCGCGCCGCTTCCTCACGCCTGGATTGGCCGGCGCCTGCCAGCGCTTCGGACGCCATCGATGACGCCGAATACGACCTCGCTTCGCTCCAGGCCGCGCTGAAACTTCGCGGCGCTCAGGCCGCCGGAAGCGCCCGTTACCTGATGCAGGTCAACGCTTCGCTGGCTCGATCGTTCCGCACTCGCTGGCTGCGCTGGAGAAACTCCTGGTCCGGCGCCGATGGCATCGTCGGTCCCGATCCTGCCACGCTCCAAGCGCTCCAGGCGCACCGCCTCTCCAACCGCAGCTATTCGCCCTCGGCTCTCCAACATTTCGCCGCCTGCCCCTATCGCTTCGCTTTGCAGGCTGTCTTTCAGTTCCGCCCGCGAGAAGAGTCCGTGCGGTTGGAACAAATGGACCCGCTCACGCGCGGGGCGCTTTTCCATTCCGCGCAGTTCGAACTCTTTCGGGAACTGGCTGGCGCAAATCGTTCCCTGCCCGAAACACTCGACCTGGCTGACCAGGTGCTGGACCGCGTCGAGGCCCGCTATGAAGACCAACTCGCGCCAGCCATTCCTCGCGTCTGGAAAAGCGAAATTGAAAACCTCCGCACCGATTTGCGCGGCTGGCTGCAACACGTTGCCGCCACCCAATCCGATTGGCGGCCGGCGCATTTTGAATTCGGTTTCGGACTGGCGCCCAACCCCGATCGCGACGCCGCCAGCACGGAAAAAGAAGCCGTGATTCTGGATGGTATTCGCCTCCGCGGCTCTATCGATCTGATCGAGCGCCACGAAACCAACAATAATCTGCGCGTCACCGATCACAAGACCGGCCGGGCACCCAAGGACCGCCCGCAATACGTGGGAGGCGGCGCCCTGCTCCAGCCTTTGCTGTATGCGCTGGCGGCCGAAACATTGCTCGGCCAATCTGTTCAATCCGGCCGGCTCTTTTTTTGTACCCAGCGCGGCGATTTCTCCGATGTAAACATCCCCCTCAACGACGAATCGCGCGCGCGGCTCCGCCGCGTACTCGAGACCATAGACCGTGCCATCGAAGCCGGCTTCCTGCCTGCCGCTCCGCAAACCGGAGCCTGCGCCTTGTGCGATTACAGCGCGGTCTGCGGCCCTTACGAAGAAACCCGAGTGAAGCGCAAGCAACAGGATCGTCTGGACGCGCTGATCGAGATCCGTCATTCACCATGACTCCCGTCATTGAGCATCAACTCGACGACCGCGCCGCTCGCGAACGCATCCGTACTTCGCTGGCCGAAAGCCTGCTGGTCGAAGCCTCGGCCGGGACGGGCAAAACCACCGAGCTGATCGCGCGCATCATCGGAGTGCTCGCAAACGGTCTCACGACCATCAGTCATATCGTGGCGGTCACCTTTACCAACAAAGCGGCGGGAGAATTGAAGCTTCGCCTGCGCCAGGAACTCGATCGCGCGCGTGAGACCGCAAAGACACCCGCCGAACGGTCGAATATCGAGCATGCTCTCGAGCATTTAGAGGAAGCCTCCATCGGGACCATCCATTCGTTTTGCGCTCAGATCCTGCGCGAGCGGCCTGTGGAAGCCGTCGTGGATCCAGCCTTCGAAGAACTTTCCACGCAGCAGGCCGCTCGTATTTATGAACGGGCCTTCCGCGCGTGGCTGCAGCGTAAGTTGGGCGAAGGCGCTGAGGGGCTGCGCCGAGCGCTGGCGCGCCTGGCGTCGCGCGACTCCTACGATGGCGCCTCGCCGATTGAACAACTGCAAATGGCGGCCTGGAAGCTGATCGAATGGCGCGATCATCCGGCTCCCTGGCGCAGAAAGCCGTTTGATCGCAAAGCGGAAATCGACTGGCTGCTGGAGCAGGTGAAGTTGATCGCCGAAGCTGCCTCGCGCTCGGCGAAGCGCAACGACAATCTGGTGAAATCGCTGCGGCCGGCGCAGGCGCTGGTCACCTGGATCGAGCGGGCGGAAGAGGCCCGCGCCGCCGCGCCCGCGTCCCTCAAACCAGTGGCCTCCGCGCCAGCGGCCTCCGCGCTAGCGTTCCCGGCGCCAGCGGGCCGCGCCCGCGATTACGATACGCTCGAAAGCCTTCTCATCAAGCTGCTGCGCGACATCAAGCGCGACTTGAAAAAAGGTTCCGGTTTCTTCGCCGAAGGCGTCCCTCGCGAGCAGGTGGTTGAAGCCCGCCAGCATCTTCTCGATGAACTGGGAGCCTTTCAGCAGGCCGCCGACGCAGACCTGGCGGCCATTTTGCGCGGCGAAATGTGGGACCTGGTGGAGCATTACGATCAACTGAAACGACGCGCGGGAAAACTCGACTTCGTAGATCTGCTGCTCCTCTCGCGAAATCTGGTGCGCGACAAGCCGGATGTCCGCCGCTATCTGCAAAGTCGTTTCACGCACATCTTTATCGACGAGTTTCAAGACACCGATCCGTTGCAAGCCGAAATCCTGCTGCTGCTGGCCGCCGATAATCCAGACGAATCCAACTGGCTCGAAATCACGCCCACGGCCGGAAAGCTCTTTGTGGTGGGCGATCCAAAGCAATCGGTCTACAAGTTTCGCCGTGCCGACGTAGTGCTGTATCGCGACATCCGCGATGCCCTGCAAAAGCGTGGCGTCGGCGTGGTGCAGCTGACCACCAGCTTTCGGGCGCTGCGGCCGATCCAACATTTGGTGAATGCAGCGTTTCAAACCGAAATGCAGGACGACGTTGTTTCCGGCCAGGCGGCCTACTCGCCGCTCCATGGAGAGACGCCCGCCATTGCCAATCAGCCGAGCATAGTGGCGCTCCCGGCGCCCCGGCCGTATGGAAGCATGCGAATGTCGCGCCAGGCCATTGATGTCTGCCTGCCGGAAACCATCGTGGCGTTTGTTGAGTGGCTGGTGCGCGAGAGCGGCTGGAAAGTCCGCGATCCGGAAAACCCGTCGCAACTGCTGCCCATCTCGTCCCGCCACATTTGCCTGCTGTTCCGGCGCTTCACCAACTTTGGAAAAGACATTACTCGCGATTATGTTCGGAGCCTGGAGGCCCGCGAAATTCCGCATCTTCTGGTTGGGTCGAAATCGTTCCATAGCCGTGAAGAAGTGGAAACGCTGCGCGCCGCGCTCACTGCGCTGGAATGGCCGGACGACGAACTCTCCGTTTTCGCCACGCTGAAGGGCTCGCTGTTCGCCATCCCCGATAATCTGCTGCTCCGTTTCCATCAGGAAGTCGGCCGGCTGCATCCTTTTCGCGCGCTTCCCCAGGAGCTTGACAAAGCTTTCGCTACCATCGCTGAAGCTCTGGGATTGCTGGCCGAACTGAGCCGCGGCCGCAATCGAAGGCCGATTGCCGATACCGTCAATGCTCTGCTCGAAGCAACGCGAGCGCATGCGGGTTTTGCGTTGCGGCCCGCCGGACATCAAGTGCTCGCCAATGTTTATCGCGTGGCCGATCTGGCCCGGAGTTTCGAGCTCTCGGGAGGAGTTTCGTTTCGGGGATTCGTCGAAGAGCTGGATGCGCAGTCGGAGAAAGCCGACTCGGCCGAAGCTCCGGTACTCGAAGAAGGCGCTGAAGGAGTCCGGCTGATGACTGTTCATGGGGCCAAAGGCCTGGAATTTCCAATCGTGATTTTGGCGGACATGACGGCTAACATCGCCTCCCAGGACCCCGACCGTTACGTGGATGCCCGCGAGCGGCTCTGCGCCACTCGATTGCTGCGCTGCGCCCCATGGGAACTGCATGATCATGAACCCGAGGAACGGCTGCGCGAACGAGCCGAAGGGGTCCGAGTGGCTTATGTAGCCGCAACCCGGGCACGCGATTTGCTGGTGATTCCATCGATCGGCGATGAACCGCTGGATGGATGGCTGGGACCGCTGAACAAGGCCATTTATCCACCGCATGATCGTTATCGACACGCGACCACCGCCGAAGGCTGCCCCAAGTTCGGCGACGCCTCGGTGGTTGACCGGCCGTTCTTTGCGCACGACGAGCCTTCGGTACAACCGGGATTGCATACGCCGCAACAAGGACAACATGAAGTGGTGTGGTGGGACCCGAGAATCTTGAAACTGGCGCCGCCGGCAAATCTGGGTTTGCGGCAGGAGGAGATCCTGAAAGGCGATTCGAGCGAAGAAGAATCGCCCAGTTTCATCGCTTATCGGGAATGGAAAGCGCAGCGCGCAAAGGTGAACGCCGAGGGGCAGGAAAAAGAGTTGGATGTATTTACCGCGACTGAAGCAGTGGAAGCGCCACCCGAGTTTTCAGTCGAAGTGAAGTTCGAAAGGTTGACAAAAGCCTCCAGCCGATCTTCCGGGCCGCGCTTTGGAACTTTGGTTCACACCATCCTGCGCGACGTTGCGCTCAACGGCAAAGCGGACCAACTGGCGAAAGTTCATGGAAGAGTTCTAGGAGCCACGGATCAAGAAATTAAAGACGCTGCCGAAGCCGTGGACGCGGCCTTGCAACATCCGCTGCTGGAGCGAGCGCGAAAGTCAAAACTATGCCGGAGAGAATTGCCGATTCTATTGAAGCTGGAAGGCAACCGGCTGCTCGAAGGGATCATCGACCTGGCCTTCGAGGAAAATGGAACCTGGCACATCGTCGATTTTAAGACTGACGCTGAACTCCAGCGCTATCAGAATCAATTGCGCTGGTACGGCCTGGCGCTGGCACGCTTGAACAAGACGCCGGTGGAAGCTCATTTATTGGCACTCTGACGGGATTCCGGGGGCACCATTCCGTTGTTGCGGTAATAAACCACAAGCTGGCCATAATGTTCTCCTGCGTGCTCGATCACGGCCAGCCACGGTTGCACGGTTTTGGCCCAGCGATCTTCGGGAGTAGCCTTTAACGTGGCGTCGGCGTCCGCGATGGTTTTCTCCAGCAGCGCGACGATGGCGGCCTTAGTGGTGTAGCCCTTAGGATCGATTTCATCCCAGTTGGCTTTTTCTCCGCGGCCGGCTTTGGCGGCATAGGCGTTTCCCGAAGAAACGTGAACGATGATCTCGCCGAACGAGCGGACGTCTTTGGTGGCGCGGTAACCGTACTTGGATTCCGGAAAATCCTTGGCCATGGCGAGCAGGCGGCGATTGGTGTCCTGGAACTGAGCGGTGAAAGATTTGGCCGGCGTGGAGGGAGCTTGCCCGACCGCCAGCAGAGGTACAGCGAGCAGGAGAATGGTTAGGCGAGTCATTGAAACAATTCTCCATTGGAATCGCCAAGAGAATCAATGTGAACGCCCATGCGATCGAGCAGAGCCAGGTGCAGATTGTTCATGGGAGTCTCGGCGGGATACGTGATGTGCTGGCCGCCGGATTTTCCGGCCAGCAGGATTGGAAGATTATTGTGTTGATGCCGGTTGCCATCGCTGAGCCCGCTGCCGTAGACGATCTGGGAATGATCGAGCAGCGTGCCATCGCCATCGGGCGTGGATTTTAGCTTGCCGAGGAAGTAGCCGAATTGCTCCATATGATAGGCGTTAATGCGAACCACCTTTTCGATCAGGTCCGGATTTCCGGCATGATGCGTGATGGGGTGGTGGGCGTCGGAAATGCCGAGTTCGCGGTAGGCGCGGAGACTGCCTTCGCGGCCCAGCATGAAGGTTGAGACACGCGTGGCGCCAGTCTGGAAAGCGACCAGCATGAGATCGAACATCAATTTGGCATAATCGGCGAAATCGGCGGGGACGCCGTTGGGTTTCTGGAACGTGGGTGGAATTTTCTGGTCGTCTTTTTCGGCGAACTGAATGCGGCGCTCGATTTCACGGACCGATGTCAGGTATTCGTCGATTTTGCGGTGGTCGGAAGAGCCGAGCTGATGGGTCAAGCGGCGCGCGTCGTCGGAGACGTAATCGAGAATGCTGGTTTCGTCGTGCTGGCGCTTCTGGCGATCGGCAGGATTCTCATCGCGGGAACCAAACAGCCGCTCGAAGACCACGCGGGGATTCACTTCGGGCGGCAGGGGCGTGGAGGGCGTGCGCCAGGACAAGGTATTGCTGTACGCGCAGCTATAGCCGGAATCGCAGTTGCCGATCAGGCGGCCGTCTTCGCAGGCCAGTTCGAGGGATGGCAGTCTTGTTGTGGCGCCGACCTGGCTGGCGGCCACCTGGTCGACGGAAATGCCTGCGCAGATTCCGGCGCCGTCGGTTTTCGTGGGATGGACTCCGGTCAAATAAGTTGCGGAGGCGCGAGCGTGATCTCCCGCGGCATCGCCCAGCGCGCGGCCAGTGTTTTGCGTGAGGCCGGAGAGGACGAGAATGTTTTCGCGGTGGGGGGCTAGCGGCGCGAGGATGCGGGGGAGTTCGAAGGCAGGGCCGTCGGTGGTCGGGGTCCAGTGGTCCATTAGGATCCCGTTGGGGACGTAGATGAAGGCCAGGCGGAGAGGTGAGGCTGGCGACGCGAAGGCGGGGACCATGGCGTCAAGGAACGGGAGGGAGATGGCTGCGCCCAGGCCACGGAGGATGGTGCGCCGGGAGAGTGGGCGAAGTGGCCAGGCGTTCACACGAGTGTGAACGCGGCACGCAGGAGTGCGTGCGCCACAATGTTCAGCAGGCTTGGTCAAGTGGACAGCAGAGTTAGTCAAGTGGACAGCGGGCATGGTCAAGTGGTCAGCGGAGTTAGTGGGTGGCATTGGACTCGCTGCTGGTCATGATTGTTTCGACGAGTTGGGCGAAGGTCTCGTTTCCACTCACCGACCGGAGGGAGAGCTTGCGGCCAAGGGCATAGGTGATGAGCTTCGAACCCAGGACTTGGGCGAAGCGATCCTGATCTTTTAACAGCATTTGCTTGAGGCGTTCCGGCTGCGCATCGGGGTCAGCGCGCCACTGGCCGATGGCGTTGTAATTTTCCAGATCGAATCCCAGCGGGTCCATGCGGGCGTGACAGCTATTGCAGGCGGGGTTGGAGCGATGCTGTTCCAGGCGTTGGCGCATGGTGGCTGTGGGCGGGAGGGCAGTTTCATCGAGCGCCGGCACGTTGGGTGGAGGCGGGGGCGGCGCGGAATCGAGCAAGTTCTGCAAGATCCATTTTCCTCGAAGCACGGGCGAGGTGCGGGCGGGATAAGAGGTGACGGTGAGGACGCTGGCTTGGGTGAGAATGCCGCCGCGATGGGAATCGGGGGCCAGCTCGACGCGACGAAATTCGGGACCTTCGACGTTCGGAATTCCGTAGAAACCGGCGAGCCGCTGGTTCAAGAACGTGTAATTGGCTGAGATGAAATCGGCGAGGGGACGGTTGTCGCGAATGATGGATCGAACGAAGAGCTGGGTTTCGCGCAGCATGTCGCGGCGGAGTTCGGCATTGAATTGAGGGAACGTAGCGGGATCGGGTTGGAGGCTCGCGAGATTCCGAATTTGCAGCCATTGGCCGGCGAAGTTTTCGGTGAGCGCGCGGGATTTCGGATCGAGCAGCATGCGCTGTATTTGCGAGTGAAGAACTTCGGGATCGCGCAGGCGGCGTTGCTGGGCGAGTTCGAAGAGCTCGTCATCGGGCAGGCTGCTCCATAAGAAATAGGAGAGGCGCGAGGCGAACTGGAAATCGTCAAGATGGTCGGCGGGTTCGATGCGGAAGAGGAAGCGCGGCGAGACGAGAATCGCTTCGAGAGCGAGTTGCACGCCCTGATCGATTGAGCCGGCGTGTTCCACGAAATGCATCAGGCCATCGACATCCGCGTTGGTGACTGGACGCCGGTAAGCACGGCGGGCGAGATCGGCGAGATTGGCGCGGGCGCAGGCGAGGGTGTGATGGCCGGGTGGATGACCACAACGGAAAACGCGGCGATAACTTTCTGAAAGCGGAGGCGTGACGGGGTGGTAGGGGCCGCGCAGCTCGACGTAGTGCAAGTGCGGCGAGTCCACCCAGAGGCGGGGATTGCCGCGTCCTAGATGGATGGAAAATTCAGTGCCAGGGGTATCTATGGGAACGCCATCGATGGAGAAGGTGGCGGTGTCGCCATCGCGGAGAGCGATCAGGATATCGTAGTCGCCTTCGAAGTCGACTTTGACGTGAAAATCGCTGGCGGCGAAGCGCTGGACGGAGGGTTGAGGGGGGGTGGGGGGTTGTGTAGCGGCGGTGGAGATTTTTTCTGCCGCGGCGAGGTACTTCTCCATGAGCGCGGGTGAGAGGGAAAGCACGTCGGCGATGTTGTCGAAGCCGTAGCCGGAGTCGTCGATGGGGAAATCGGCGGCGGGTTGGAAGGAGATGGCGAGGAGATCGCGCAGGGTGGCGTTGTATTCGTAGCGATTGAGGCGGCGGGCGGTTTGGTTTTGGGCAGAGAGGGGGAGGGTTAGCGCTAGTAAGGCTATGAAACGCACGGCTACGTTTATTTTAATAGCGTTCACACGAGTGTGAACGCGGCACGCAGGAGTGCGTGCGCCACAAGGCGAGGTGCGGACAGGACACTATATGCAGACAGGACACTATATGCGGACAGGACACAATTAGGGAACGGGAGGCGCATCAGGGGTAATTTTGTGTTTGGTGGCGCATTTTTTCGGAAGTTTTCAAAACCGAGAGGGTGCGCTCGCCGTCGTGGCCTTTGGTTCTTGAGACGGTGATGCCGGGGATGCGGGCCAGAGCTTGGGAGAGGCCTTTGGGCGTGCTGGGAAGAGTGGCGAGCGGGGCGATGGCGCGGAGTTCAGCGAGTAGAGTGGCGGCGTCGCCGGACCAGTTGGGGTTGGGTCGCAGGAGAGTGTAGAGGGTATCGCGGAGAGGGTCGGCGCCGATCCAAACAGACTCGGGATCGGTAACGGTTTCGACGATGGACGCGGGATCGAGACCTAGGGCGGGAGCGGCCGCGACGGTCCAGGCGATGCAATCGGGGAAGCGAGCGACATTTTCGAGTTGGGTATCGCGCACGTTGCGAAGCGCGCAGGAGACGGCATCGGCGAGCGCGGCCAAGACGTGGGCGCGCAGGGCTTCAAAATCAGCGTACACGGCGGCTTCGAGGCGCGGGCGGGCGATGGGTAGAAGGTCGATGGTGAGGCTGCGGTTGGAGAGCGAGCGCGTGGGGGTCCAGGGGGATTGAGTTTCATCGAGAGGGGCAACTAATATGACGGGCCGCGCGATTTCGGCGAGGATGTTGTCGCGGTAATCGGGCTGCACGGTTTCGATGGCTTCCCCGGAGGCGACGGCGCAGAGGGCTTCCGAGATTTTGATGGGGACGCGATGGACGTGGTCGAAGACGAGAATCCAGTTGTGGAGGGCGAACTGGAGGAGTTCGCGATCGCGGACGGGGAGGCGGCGGAGTGGGGCGGCGGAGGGATCGATCAAAGTGCGGAGGGCGCGCGCCAGGACGGATTTGCCACTGGAGGCGGGGCCGCGGAGGACCAGGATGGGGTAGGGACCGATGGGGCGGAGGGCGCACGCTAACCAGAAAAGCAGGCGCGTTCGCGCTTGCGGAGTGAGATGGAAAAGATCGGAGAAGGCCGGAAAGGGACTAGGGATTGGGGGTTCGGGATTGGGCTCAGGGGACGGGAGGGGGAGCATGCCTGGGGAGCGGCGGAAGGATCGGTGGAGGGTGTCGGTGAGGGTCCAGCCTTGGGAGGTGATTTCCAGGATTTCGCCGGCCGGATTTGCGAGGTCGAGGAAGACTTTAGAGGGGGCGTAGCGGTCACCCTGGAAGCTTACGCGGTGATCCAGCTTTTGGGCGGGGGAGTCGCCGTGTTTGGCGCGTGCTTCGAGGGTGCGGAAGACGTCGCGGAGGGCGAGCGAGGAGGGTGCGGTTTCGAATTCGTTATAGAAGTTGGAGGTGATCCAGTCGCGGAAATCGGCGGAGCGGATGGGGATGACGCGGGCTGAATTGACGTTGGAGGGGACGCTGGCGCAGGGTTGGCCGCCTTGGGAGAAGAAGGACCGGGCGTAGCGGGCGTGATAGAGGAGCGAGAGGGACTGTTGGGCCTGGTTGAGATGCTTGGGCATGCCAGTTGGTTTGAGGTTAGCGGGCGGGGGCTGGGGTTGGGGATGGGGGATTGTGGGAAATGGCTGAGGGGGTGGGGGAAATGTTGGGGGAAAAATGGTTACTGGGGGGAAGTAATGGCGATCGTTGGTTCCATCATTGAAGAAGCAATGGACCCGATCGTAATGCCGACAGGATAATTCGTGCCCGGGCCCAGTGGCACCAAATCGGGGATGACGACATTGATCTGAAATACTCCCGAGATCAGGCCTGGCGCGGCGCCTGCGTAGGTCACCTGCGCGTTCTGCCCCGCGATCTGCACCGTAACCGGGAGCGTCAGTGAGGCCGGGATTAGCGGCGTGAGCTTGCCGGTCTGCGCAATTTCGCTGGTTGTGCCTCCGCCCGTGCCGTACATCGAGATGATGGTCCCTCGGGCTGCTGGATTGGAGGGCGAATTGACTGTTCCATCCTGGTTCAAGACGGCGGCCTGATTCGGCGCATTCGCCTCATTCAACTCGAAAATTCCTGGCGCGGCTACCGCCAACGGAATCGTAAACGTGTTTGTCGCGACGCCGCCGACCCGGACGCTGACCTGGGTGCCACCTTCATACGTTGAATTGTAGTCGCCGGCGACGCCCCATGGCACCACGGTGTTAATTTGTTGTTCTTGCACGTAAATCAATGGCGCGGGCTGTCCATCGAAGGAGACCTGGACTCCGGAAAGCACGTTTGGATATGCCCCGTCCGACCTGGGCGTTCCAGCGACGCCTTCCACTGGCCCAATACCCGCGCCCCGAATCGTCACCAGCTCGCCGGGAGCAACCGGACCTTCGGCAAATGTGGCGGCGTTTTGGAGAACCTGGGAAACGCAGGGACCGTCGGTGGTCTGCGGATTGTTAATTTGAATCTGCGTGACGAAGGTGAGCGGAACTCCGCTCGCGGCGCCAACGATCCCCGGAAAGTCGGTTGAGTTGGTGCTGCCGGCGACATAGGCCGAGCCGTTCGGACCAGCGACGATTGCCGACGGAGTGTCGAAGGTCCCGGTGCCTCCGAGATACGTCGCCGCGATCACCCGCCCACCCGGATTGAATTCCACGACGAAAATGTTGCCGCTTCCCCTGGTTACGCAGCGCTGGAACGCCCCGCTGGTCACCGGGAAATTGTAGGAAGCCGTGCCGACCACGTAGGCGTCGCCGGCGGCGTCCACATCCAGCGCCTGCGCGCCATAGAACACTGCCGCGCCGGTCAAATAGGTGGAGTAAATCAACGCCGTACCTTCCGCATTCAGCGCGGATAAGAATTGACCGGGTATGTTGCCGTACGACCATGGGGCATCGGGTCCGGTGGGTTGGAACGCGCCGGCGGTGACGGGAAAATTGCTCGATGGGGTGTTGCCGGCGACGTACGCGTTTCCCTTCGCATCCAGCTTGATCACATTTTCAAGCGGGTAGCCAGCTGGACCCAGGAACGTGGAGTAAATGAGCGCCGATCCAGCGGGATTCAATTTCGTGACATAAACTACGAAGCCGTCATTAGGCGGAGTCGTGCTATATGCGCCGGGAGTGGTTGGAAAATTCGGAGCAGAGGTCCATCCAGTTACGTAAGCATTGCCCGCTGCATCCACCGCGATGCCGCTGGCGCCGTCGGAATCACCAGAATTGTTCGGAATGCTTCCTATCAGATAGGTTGCGTATACCAGTGCCGATCCGCTGGGGTTCAATTTGGCGACTCCGCTGGTGCCTCCCATGGTTGTCGAAGTGCTCTGAAAGGCGCCGGACGTGGTTGGAAAACCGGCTGAACCGAAACCCGCGCTTATCGGAAACGCGGTTCCGGCGATGTACGCCGCGCCCTGGGCATCGATGGCCAGTGCAGCACCGATGAGCTCAGGAATGAAAGTGGAATAAATCAGCTTGTCGCCGGTGGCATTCAACTTGGCTACGAAATCATCCACACCATCTATGCTTGGCTTGGTGAAGGCGGCGCCTGACGTAACGGGGAAATTGTTCGGAGTGGATGAGTTCTGCGGGTTGGTTGTGCCGGCAACATAGGCATTGCCGCTCGAGTCGACCGCGATGGCAGTTGCTGCGTCGGCGCCATTGCCGCCTAGAAACGTGGCGTAAATCACCCCGCCGTTCGGGTCCACTTTGATCACGAAGGCGTCCGGGCAGGGATGGAAAGTGGGAGGCGCCGACGGTACTATGCTGTAGTTTGCGCATGCGCCTCCCCCGAATACCGGCTGCACCGAGCCTGCGCTCGAATCGAAGCTGGACGTCTCGGTGCTACCCGCGAGATAGATGTTGCCCGATGAGTCGACCGCGATGGGACCCGCGGGAGCGGCGTTGGCGTCCACCGCAAACAGCACGGGATCGACGATCAGGGTCAGATCGCGGTCATAAGCACCAAGAGACAAGCGTACTTCGTTCGCTCCCGCGAGAACATACCTCGCGTCGATGAGCTTGCGTCCTTGCTTCGATTCCTGATACACGACGGGCTTGTGCTGTCGGAGGGTGCCGCCGGGAGCCTCGACCATCAGACCGCCGTCGCGATTGATTTGAACCGACTTCACGTGTTTCCACGCCAGCCGGATAACGGATGTATCCGCGTGAGGCGCGAGGATGAGGTCATACTCCAAGGCACCACGATCACCATAGAATTCAGCGTCGATTCCCGGATAAATGCGCTGGCAACGGACACGTTGGTAGGTGGGAATGTCGGTGAAGGCCTTGAGCCGGGAGGGAGAGCCGCGAAAATAGTTGTGACGCTCGGAGAGTGGCTGCCGGCCGGAAATCACCTGGCAGTTGCCGCCCGAAAACTGTAGCTCCGCTCCCGAAATCTCAAGGCCAGAGTTGGTGAGGTAGATGGTGCGTGCCCCGCTATGGGCCACGAACTTGATGCCAGGATCGGTTTGGCCGAGGTTGGGCTCGAAGCTTAGCGGCGATGTCGCGAAGCCGGCAGGGACCGTTCCGGCCAGACAGGGACTGGCGCTGAGCAGAACCACGAGCGCATATCGCATGAGAATTTTCAGGGCATTAGCGTAGCCATATTGAACATATTTGTTTTGAATTCGCTAGGTCCCAGGAGCGCTCTCAAAATGTGTCTGAAGGAGTCTATGCGAGCGACGGATCGACACATGCGATACGGTTTGCCCTTTTCGCTTATCAATGGAGCAACTGCCCCCATCGGCGGCGGGGCCTGGTTGCGGAATCTGCCCTGACCGAGCAGTGCCGATGATGTCCTATGAGGCAAGTCGACGCCCATCGGAAGGCGTTCACACGAGTGTGAACGCGGCACGCAGGAGTGCGTGCGCCACACCGCAACACGGGCACAGACTACACAGGCACACAGGACTCAGGTAACACAACTCAGGTACACACTACACGGCACACACAACACAAAGCAAGAAGAGTTGGCGGATAATGGGGCGATGCGCGGACTTATTGCCGCGGTAGTCTCGGCTCTTTGTTGCGCGCAGGCCCAGCAGGTCATCACTACTGTGGCTGGAACCGATTTCAGCTTTCCACAGACACCGATTGCCGCGAGCAGCGCGCCGGTTGGAATGCCTGTGGGCGTGGCCGTGGATAGCGCCGGCAATCTTTACGTCGCTGACAATGGACTCGGGAATAATCTGGTGTTCAAGGTGAGCCCGCAAGGCGTGTTGACGATTGCGGCGGGCAACGGAACGACGGGATACTCCGGGGACGGCGGCCCGGCCACCAGCGCGGCACTCAATTCTCCGGGCGGCGTGGCGGTGGACGCCGCGGGCGAGCTCTTCATTGTGGACAGCAAGAATGAGCGAATCCGCAAGGTGAGTGCGCAGGGCATTATCAGTACCGTGGCGGGGAACGGAATTGCGGGATTTTCCGGAGACGGCGGCGCGGCCACCAGCGCGGAATTGAACTTTAACGGATCCGGCGGCGTGGCGGTGGACGCGGGCGGAAATCTGTACATCGTGGATCAAGGCAACAACCGAATTCGGAAGGTGACTACCGACGGAAACATCAGCACCGTGGCGGGGAATGGCAACGCGGGATACTCGGGCGATGGCGGGCAGGCCACGAGCGCCGCTCTGAACATCAATACCGACACATCCGTGGGCGCCGCAGTGGATGCGGGCGGGAATCTCTATATCGCGGATTGCGGCAATAGCCGGATTCGTAAAGTGTCGCCCGGTGGAATCATCAGCACCGTGGCTGGAAATGGAAAGCAGGGGTACTCAGGCGATGGCGGCCCGGCTGTTAGCGCGGCTTTGGATTTCCCAAGCAGCGTGGCGGTGGACGCGGCCGGGAATTTCTTCATCACGGATTTGTACAACATTCGAGTCCGAAAGGTGGCTGCGGATGGGATCATCAGCACGTTGGCTGGGAGTGGGGCATTGGGGTACACAGGCGACGGTGGGCCTGCCTTGGCCGCGGCATTCACTTTACTGGTGGGTGTTGCGGTGGACGCGAACGATAATTTATTCCTCGCCGATCAAGCCAACTATCGAATCCGCGAAGTAACATCGGCCGGCGTGGTGAGCACTTTCGTGGGCAATGGCCAATTTCGCTTCGCGGGCGATGGCGGGCTGGCCAGCAGCGCGGCGCTGAATTTACCGAGCGGCGTGGCGGTGGACGCGAGCGGCGATCTGTATATCGCGGATGCACTCAATGATCGAATCCGGCAAGTGACCGGTTCGGTGATCAGCACCGCGGCAGGAAGCGGCGAGGGGCACTTTTCCGGCGATGGCGGCCCCGCAAACGAAGCCCATCTTTTATTTCCTTACGGGGTGGCCGTGGACCGATCCGGCAATTTATTCATCGCGGATACCAGCAACAATCGAATCCGGAAAGTAACTCCCGGGGGCAGACTGGGGGCGGGCATTATCAGCACAGTGGCGGGGAATGGAACGATTGGATATTCAGGCGATGGAGGTCTGGCGATCAGCGCGGAGTTGAATGGGCCGACCGGGGTAGCGGTGGACGCGTCGGGCGATATTTTCATCGCCGATTATTCGAACAATCGAGTTCGCAAGGTCACGCCGGGCGGGGTGATCAGCACGGTAGCGGGAACTGGGTCGCCGAGTTACTCGGGCGATGGCGGCCCGGCCGAGAAGGCGGCGTTGAATTTACCGACGGGGGTTGCGGTGGACGGCTCGGGAAATCTCCTCATTGCCGATAGCGGCAACGATCGGATCCGCGAGGTGACGCCCGCGGGCATCATCAGTACGGTGGCAGGGAACGGAACCTATGGGTTTTCGGGCGATGGCGGCCAAGCGACGAGCGCGGAATTAAGGCTGAACAGCGGTGCGCCCTACGATAGCATCGCGGTGGACGGGTTGGGAAATCTCTTCATTGCCGATACGGACAACGATCGAATCCGTAAGGTGACGCCTGGCGGCATCATCAGTACGGTGGCTGGGGATGGATTTAGCGGGTACTCGGGAGATGGCGGGGCGGCCACCAGTGCGACTCTGACTAGTCCTACCGCCGTCGCCGTGGATGCGGCCGGCAATCTCTACATTGCGGATACCTACAATCATCGGATCAGAGAGGTGCTGGCTACAGCCCCCAACGTGAATGTGTCGCCGCAGCAACTGCAGTTCTCGGCAGCGAGCAACGGGGCTCCCACCGCGCCACAAACCTTGAGTGTGACGTCGCCAGTGGAAGGGCTGTCGTTTTCGGCCACGGTTCCGGCCGGCGTGAACTGGCTGCAATTGAATCCTTCGAGCGGGGCTTCGCCGCGGTTAATCCAGGTGACCGCCGACCCTACGGGTCTGGCGCCCGACACGTACCAAACTACCATCGCCATCGACACGCCCAACGCCAATCTCACATCCAGCACGATCGCGGTGACGTTCGTGGTTACGGCCGCCGTGGCGCCCGCGCTTTCGATCGATAAAGCGAGCCTGTCGTTCCCCTTCCCGCAGCAGGGCAGCGCGCGTAGCCAAACGATTTCGGTGTCCAACAATGGAGGCGGCGTTTTACCGTTTACGGTGGTGGCCAGCACGAGCACTGGCGGGCAATGGCTGGCCGTTTCTCCCGCCAGTGGGCAAGCGCTGCCGGGCACGCCGGTGGCATTGACCGTCACGGCGAATCCGGCGGGACTTTCTGCGGGAGCCTATTCCGGACAAATCGCGGTGACTGCGGGCACGCAGAGCCAGGTGATCCCAGTGACCATGACGATCAGCGCGCTGGATCAGGCAATTTTACTGTCGCAATCGGGACTGTCGTTTCAGGCGGTGCAAGGAGGAGGCGTGGTTCCCGCGCAGAGTTTCGGAGTTACGAACATCGGCGCCAGCGCGGTGAACTGGACCGTGTCGACATCTACGTTGGCAGGGGGAGCAAATTGGCTGCAGGTGACGCCTGCGGCTGGGAGTTCCGAGGTAGGGACAGCGAGCCCGCGCGTCACGGTGAGCGTGAATGGGTCGGCGTTGGCGGCGGGGACTTATTACGGACTGGTGCGAGTGGATGCGCCGGGAGCGGCGAACACGCCCCAAGTGCTTACCGTGTTCCTGCAGGTGTTGCCCGCCAATAGCAATGTGGCGGGAGTGGTGCAACCGGCACAATTGCTGTTTACGGCGACGGCCGGCGGCGAGTCGCCTGGCTCGCAGCTTGTGCAAGTGTTCAACATCGTGGAGGGAGCGAAGAGTTTTCGATCGCAGGTAACGGCCGACCAGGGTCTCGGGTTGATCGTATTGCCACAAGACGGAACTTTGGATCCGCAGCAGCCCACCAACATCGTGGTGCAACCTGTGACGTACAGACTGAGCGCGGGAGTGTATAACGGAACCATCACGCTCGAGTTCTCCGACGGCCGGGTGAGCGCGGTTCAAGTGACCGTGATTGTATCGAGCAGCCCAGCGGCCAATGGGTCGGCGCGGCGAAATGTTGGGACGAGTTGTACACCGACCAAGCTGTTCCCGGCACTGGTAACGCTAGGGCAAAGTTTCGCGGTGTCGGCGGGCTGGCCAACCGCGCTGCTAGTGAACGTTAAGGACGATTGTGGAAATCCGCTAGAGGCCCCGGGGTCGGTGACGGTCAGCTTTTCGAACGGAGATCAGCCGCTGGCGCTTCAATCGCAGGGCGGCGGCGGTTGGGAGAATACCTGGCAAACGGGCAACACTGCATCGGCGGCGGTGACGCTGACAATCCAGGCGAACAATTTACAAGGCGTGACGGGCAAGGCAGTGGTGGCCGGCAATCTAGGATCGCAACAGCAACCACCGGTGTTCGACCAATCGGGTATCGCGGGGCCCGCCGCCGCCCTACCCTTCGCTGCGTTGGCGCCCGGCGCGGTGATTTCGATTTACGGCAACAGGCTGGCGGAAAGTACGGCGCAGGCTCAAACGATACCGCTGCCGCCGCAGTTGGTGGATACTCAGGTTTACGTGGCGGGAGGAGGTGCAGGGCTGCTGAACCTGCCGCTCTATTACGTGAGCCAGAACCAAGTGAACGCGATGATCCCGTATGAAGTGAGCGTGGATACGACGCTGCAATTGCTGGTGCAACGCGGGAATACTTACTCGGTGCCGGTGCAGATCGATATGGCGCGGGCCGAGCCGGCGGGGTTCAGTACGAGCGGCGCGCCGGGTTCGGCGGGACTGATCCAGGTATATCCAGCGAGAGGAGGGCAACCGTATTTTGCAAGCGCGAGCGCACCGGCACACGCGGGCGATACGATCGTGCTGTATTGCACGGGGCTTGGGGCGGTGAATCCTGGCGTGGGCGATGGAGCGGCGCCGGGACAACAACTATCGAACACCGTGAGCACGGCGCAATTGATGGTGGGGGGTCAATCGGCGCAGGTGAACTTCGCGGGCCTGACGCCGGGGTTCGCCGGCTTGTATCAGGTGAATGCGGTGTTGCCTGCGGGGACGCCGACGGGCGCGAATGTGCCTGTGACGGTCGCGATCGATGGGCAGACGAGTGCGGTAGTTACGATTGCGATTCAGTGACCCTGGGAGGCTTTTTGCGCCAGCCTGCGTTCACACGAGTGTGAACGCGGCATGAGTGCGTGCGCCACATCGGGGGAAAGGGGGTACTGCGGTGACTGGAGGTGCTATGGGGTACCGAACGGACAGTACCAATTAAGGCCTTTCCCATGTCTTTATCAAGGATTTCCCTAATTTCACGTACCGCCTTGGAGGGATACGCTAGAGACATGATGAACAGGGTACATAAGCTAAGGTTTACGTACCTGAGCGTGGTGTGCCGCCTGCAGATTTGGGGCGACGATCACGGACAGGACTTAATCGAATACGCGTTGATGGCAGGTTTTGTGGCGGTTGCCGCCGGTGCGATTATGCCGGGAGTGTCTAGCAGCATCAGCAGGATCTTCAGCAGAGTTGCCAGCGTGATGACCGCGGCTTCGAGCTAGCCGGGGGCAGGGCGGAACAAAACTCGCAAATAATGTTAGCTTGGATGGGACAGGGCTTTTGGCATGCCTCCATCTCATAAAAAGCCCGAGGCGCGCGAGAATACCGAAGGCGGGCAGCCGCGAACGAATCCCCAAGCTCCGGCTGAGAGCCTGGCGGCGCTGAACCGGGCCGCAGAGACGCGGGCTGCAGCAACGCGGGCGGCGCGCGGCCTTCAGATAGAAGCGCGGGTCACTGCCCCGACGTGGGAAATCGGGCTCCCGGCCGTGGTTCACGACTTCACGCCGGGCGAAGTGATTCTCCTGCTGGACGACCAGATCGGCAGCGGCACCCGCGTCACGATTCAACTGAACACCTACTCCTTCACGGGCGAAATCCTGTTCTGCGCGCCGAAAGGCAGCCGCTACGAAGCTCACGTGTCGTTCGAGGACGTGGACGCAACCGGACTTCGGAGGACGCCTCGATTTCCGGTCAGCATTCCGGCCAGAGTATTCTCGAGTACCAGCGACGTTCCGCTGGAGGGTACTATCGTCGATGTTTCCGGCGAAGGGCTGGGCATCGAGCTGACAGAATCGCTGCCGATGCACAGCAACATCGGAGTGCAAAGCGGGGAAAACACGACGCTGGGAGAGGTCCGTTACTGCCGGCAGGTAACGAGCGGTCTCTTTCGGGCGGGGGTGCGATTGCATCACATCATCAAGAAGGACCCGGAGCTGGAAAAAGCCTACGCGGAGTCCGGCTGGATGAACAAATTGGGTGCGCGATTGGGCCGCAAGAAAACGGAGCGAGGGAAGGGTTGAAGTTGGGGGGCGGCTCGGTACGGTAAGATGATTTCCTGAGAGCTCCTTGAACATTACAGAACTGTTCATACGGCGTCCGGTGATGACCGCGCTGGTCATGATGGGCATCTTGTTGTTCGGCGTGGTGGGTTACCGGTCGCTGCCGGTGAGCGATCTTCCGAACATCGATTTTCCGACGCTGCAAGTGCAAGCCAACCTGCCGGGGGCCAGTCCGGAAACGATGGCGGCCTCGGTGGCCACGATCCTTGAGCGGCAGTTTTCGACGGTGCCGGGCCTGGACTCCATGTCGTCGTCCAGCGTGCGCGGCACCACCAGCATCACCATGCAGTTCGTACTGGACCGCAATATCGACGCGGCGTCGCAGGACACGCAGTCGGCCATTGCCGCCGTAAGCCGCAAGCTCCCAGTGAATATGCCGGCGCCACCCAGCGTCCAGAAGGTGAATCCGGCCGATCAGCCCATCCTCTTCATGGGCCTGAATTCTCAGACCATCTCGCCTCGCGTTGTGGATGAATACGCGGAGACACTGATCGCTCCGGCCATATCGAGCATCAACGGGGTATCGCAGGTTAACGTTTTTGGGACGGCGAAATACGCAGTGCATATCCAGTTAGACCCCAACAAGCTCGCGGCACGCGGCATCGGCATCGACGAAGTGGAGACGTCCATCGAGAGCCACAACGTGAATCTGCCTTCGGGCACGCTATGGGGACAGCATCAGGCCTTCACGGTGGAAGCGAACGGACAGGTGATGAACGCGGCCGCGTACCGGCCGTTAGTGGTGACGTACCGCAACGGTTCGCCGGTGCGACTGGGCGAGCTGGGGGAAGTGATCGACGGCGTCCAAAACGACAAAGTGATGACGTGGCTGAACAATACGCCTTCGATTATGTTCCAGGTGAGGCGTCAGCCGGGTACAAATACAGTGGAAGTGGTGGATAAGGTGCGGGCCTTGTTTCCACAATTCCTTAAACAGCTCCCGCCAGCAGTGAACATGGAAGTGCTGTACGACCGGTCGGATTCGATTCGCAAGTCGGTGGACGACGTGAAGTTTTCGCTCGAGCTGGCGGTGGTGCTGGTGGTGCTGGTGATTTTCCTGTTCCTGCGCAATTTTTCGGCGACGCTGATCCCCAGCCTGGCGCTGCCGCTTTCCATCATCGGGACTTTCGCGGCGATGTCGCTGCTGGGCTACACGCTGGACAATCTTTCGCTGATGGCGCTGACCTTGGCGGTGGGGTTCGTGGTGGACGATGCGATTGTGGTGCTGGAGAATATTGTGCGCCACATGGAGATGGGCAAGCCGCGGCTGATTGCGGCGCTGGATGGGGGACGCGAGATCGGCTTCACGATCCTTTCGATGACGCTCTCGCTGGCGGCGGTATTCATTCCCGTGTTCTTCATGGGTGGCATCCTGGGGCGGCTGTTTCACGAGTTCGCGGCAGTGATTATCGTGGCGATTTTGATCTCCGGCTTCGTATCGCTCAGCCTGACGCCTATGCTGTGCAGCCGCTTCATGAGGCCGCCCAGCGAGAAGCACAACGCACTGTATCGAGCCTCGGAGCGATTTTTCGACGGCATGCGCAATCTGTACGAGTGGACGCTGCGGGGGGTGATTCGCCATCGTTTTGTAACGTTGATGGTGGCGGCTGGAACAGTGGTGGCGACGGTGTGGTTGTACGGGCTGCTGCCCAAGGGATTCATTCCGAACCAGGACACCGATCAACTGGGCGGCACAACGGAGATGCCGCAGGAAGCTTCCTTCGAATCGATGGTACGGCTGCAGCGCCAAGCGGCCGCGGTGGTGGGCGCCGATCCAAACGTGGATGCGTACTTTTCGTTTGTGAACGCGCAGGGAGGGGGCCAGGGTTCGGGTAATTCCGGCAGCCTGCAATTGCGTTTGAAGCCGCGCCCGCAGCGCAAACTGACGCCCGAGCAGATCATCGAGGAGCTGCGGCCCAAGCTGAACCGAATTCCGGGCGTCCGGACCTATCTTCAGAATCCGCCGCTGATCCGCGTGGGCGGCCAGCAGACCCGCACGGTTTATCAATATACTCTGCAGGCGCAAGATTTGGATGAGCTTTATCACTCCTCGGAAATATTCGAAAAGCGCATGAAGGAAGTACCGGGTTTGTTCGACGTGAATACCGATCTGCAAATTGCCAGTCCTACCGTGAAGATAGACATCGATCGCGATCACGCGTCCACGATGGGCGTGAGGGCCGACAAGATCGAGGACGCGTTATACGATGCGTTCGGACAGCGGCAAGTGTCCGATATCTACACACCCACCAACGACTATTGGGTGCTGCTGGAGCTGCTGCCGCGCTATCAGATGGATCCGGCGGCGTTGCATCTGCTGTACATCCGATCGGACGCGGGCAGGCTGGTGCCTCTGGACGCGGTGACCAAGCCACACAACACAGTGGGCCCGCTGTCAGTGGCGCACTTGGGGCAATTTCCATCGGTGACGCTGTCGTTCAATCTTGCGCCGGGGGTTTCGCTGGGCGATGCGGTGGGACGGATCGAGACAGCGGCGCGCGACACTCTTCCCGCCGATATTCAGACTTCATTTCAAGGTGTGGCAGCGGCATTCCAGTCGTCCTTGCAAGGCATGGGGATGCTGCTGGTGATGGCGATCCTGGTGATCTACATGGTGCTGGGGATTTTGTATGAAAGCTTCATCCATCCGCTGACCATTCTTTCGGGGCTCCCATCGGCCGGCTTGGGCGCGCTGGCCACGCTGCTGATTTTCCATGACGAGCTGAACATTTATTCGTTTGTCGGAATTATCATGCTGATTGGCATTGTAAAGAAGAACGCGATCATGATGATCGACTTCGCGCTGGAGGCGCAGCGCACGCAGAATATGGCGCCGGCGGAGGCGATTTCGGAAGCCTGCCTGGTGCGGTTCCGGCCGATCATGATGACCACGATGGCCGCGCTGGTGGGGACGCTGCCGATTGCATTAGGACTGGGCGCGGGCTCGGAAGCGCGTCGTCCGTTGGGACTGGCGGTGGTGGGCGGGCTGGTGGTTTCGCAATTGCTGACGCTGTACATCACGCCCGTGGTGTACATCTATATGGAGCGCTTCCGGGGTTCGTTCGGGAAGAGGCGTGGGAAGCGGGCGAAGTTTGAAGCGACGCCGGAATTGCAGCATCAGGTGTGAGGAAAACATTTTGGCCACAGATGAACACCGATGAACGCGGATTCGCAAGGCCACTCTGTTGGAAATATTTGGATTTCCCCCGGCTTTGAGTTTTCGTCCCGTATCGGCGTTTATCTGCGTTTATCGGTGGCCAGCAAATCTTGCGGTTCACTCTTTAGGCGTAAAATTGGGGCATGGAACTCCTCGTCAACCATACGCGCTACCGGCTGGTGGTGGACCCGGGGCGTATGCTGCTCTGGGTACTGCGCGACGAACTTGAACTGACCGGCACGAAATATGGGTGCGGCGAGGGTCAGTGCGGCGCGTGCACGGTTTTGATCGACGGCGCGCCAGCGCGCTCCTGCATCACGCGAGCGTCGGCGGTAGCCGGAAAAGAGATCACGACCATCGAAGGGCTGGCGCAAAACGGCAAGCTGCATCCGTTGCAGGAAGCCTTTATCCAAGCGGACGCGCTGCAGTGCGGGTACTGTACGCCGGGCATGATTCTTTCGAGCGTGGGGCTGTTGAACAAGACGCCGCAACCGAGCGAGCCTGAGATTCGTCGCGCGTTACATGGCAATGTTTGCAGGTGTGGGACGTATCCGCGGATTATCGCGGCGGTGCAGATGGCGGCGCAACATGGCTGAGATCGAACTGGAACGCTACGAATTATTCGAGGCGCCGGCTTATCGTTTTGAAGTGGAGCGCCGCGATTTTTTCAAGTTCCTGGGCGGTGGGCTGGTGCTGCTGCTGGCGCTGGATTCGACGGCGAGAGCACAGGAATCCGGGCGCGGTGCGGCGATGCGCGGCGACGCGCGGCCTCCCGAACTAGCCGCCTGGCTGCATATCGGCGAAGACGGCACGGTTACCGTTTACACCGGCAAGGTGGAGGTGGGCCAAAACGTCCGGACTTCGCTGGCGCAGGCGGTGGCGGAGGAGTTGCGCGCACCCATGGGCGCGGTGCAGCTGGTGTTGGCCGATACGGATCTGACGCCTTACGATATGGGAACGTTCGGCAGCCGGTCGACTCCATTGATGGCGCCGCAAATGAAAAAGGTTGGCGCGGCGGCACGCGAGGCCCTGATCGACCTGGCGGCGGAGAAGTGGAAGGTGGATCGCACGGCGGTGACTGTGTCCGGCGGCAAGGTCAAGAACAATGCGAGCGGCGAATCGGTCGGATTCGGCGAGTTGACGCGCGGGCAGAAGCTGGTGAAGACCGTGGATGGCGCGGCGGTGACTCCCGCACGCGAGTGGACGCTGGAGGGCACGTCAGCGCCGAAGGTGAACGCGCGCGACATGGTGACGGGCGCTCATCGCTACACATCCGATCTGGTGCGGCCCGGAATGCTGCACGGGCGCGTACTGCGGCCGACGGCGTTTCAAGCGAAGCTTACGTCCTTCGATGCCAGGGAAGCCGGCCAGCTGCAGGATGTGCTGGTGGTTCGCGATGGCGACTTCGTGGGCGCTGTGGCGCCGGATGAGGTGACGTTGAGCAAGGCTATCGGCGCGATCAGGACCGAGTGGAGCGCCGATGCTCAGCCGTCGAACAATGAACTGTTCGCTTATCTCAAAGAACATGCCAAGAGCGGCGGTGCCGGCGCGGCGGCGCAAGGAAATATTGAGCAAGGACTGCAATCCGCAGACCACAAGCTGGATGCCACTTACACCGTCCAATACATTGCGCATGTTCCGCTGGAGCCGCGCGCGGCGTTGGCGGAATGGAACGAGGGCAAGCTCACGGTGTGGACGGGAACACAGCGGCCGTGGGGGGTGAAGGCGGATCTGGTGGAGGCGTTCAAGATTCCCGAAGATCGCGTGCGCGTGATCGTGCCGGACACCGGATCGGCATACGGGGGCAAGCACACCGGCGAAGCGGCCATCGAAGCGGCGCGCCTGGCGAGAGCCGCGAACAAGCCGGTGAAGTTGATCTGGACGCGCGAAGAAGAGTTTACCTGGGCTTATTTTCGGCCAGCCGGCGTGATCGACATTCGGAGCGGCGAGACGAAGGACGGTTTGATCACGGCCTGGCAGTTTGACAACTACAATTCCGGGCCGTCGGCGATTGAGACTCCGTACGACATCGCGAATCATGCGGCCCAGTTTCACTTGACCGACACACCGCTGCGGCAGGGTTCGTATCGCGGGCTGGCGGCAACTGCGAATCATTTTGCGCGCGAATCGCACATGGACGATCTGGCAGCGGCGGTGGGGATGGACCCACTCGAATTTCGTCTGAAGAATCTGAAGAACGAGCGGCTGCGCGCAGTGCTCCAAGCGGCGGCGGAGAAGTTCGGGTGGGGGAAAACGAAAAGTGAAACAAATCGCGGCGCCGGGTTGGCTTGTGGCGTGGAAAAGGGGAGCTACGTGGCGATGTGCGTGGAGATCTCCATCGTGGCGGCTGATTTTCTGGGCGCCGAAGTGGCGCCTGGGCTTCCGAAGGTGAGGATCGACCGCGTGGTCACGGCATTTGAGTGCGGCGCGGTGGTGAATCCCGAGCATCTGAAGAATCAAATCGAAGGTTCGGTGGTGATGGCCATTGGGGGCGCGTTGTTTGAGGCGGTGGATTTTGCAAACGGCCGTATCTTGAATTCGCGGCTAGCCACGTATCGGGTACCGCGCTTCAGCGATGTGCCTGTGCTGGAGACGGTGCTGGTGGATCGCAAGGATCTACCGTCGGCGGGCGCGGGCGAAACGCCGATTGTGGGGCTGGCGCCGGCGGTGGGCAACGCCATCTTGCGCGCCACTGGCATGCGGATTCGATCACTGCCGATGACGCCCAAGGGAATCGAAACGACAGTGGTGTCGACGGCCAAGGCTTGATCACCGACGCCACGATCCTGGAGCACATCGCGAAGTTGCCGCACGCGCGGGCGACGTTCAAGCAATTGGTTCGCGAACTGGGCGCAAAGCTTGCCTCGCGCGACGAGCTGGAAGGCGCGCTGGACCGCCTGATCGAGCGCGGTCAACTGATAGAAGTTCGCTCCGGCCATTTTGTCGTTACCAGGTTCAGCCGCGAATACGCCGTCGGGCGGTTGAACATGCACCGCGACGGCTACGGGTTTCTGATTCCCGACCATCCGATCGAAGGACTGCGCGGGGACGTTTACATCCCGCGTGAATCGGCGCAGGCCGCGATGCACGGCGATCGCGTGGTGGCTCGCATCGCGCGCATCGAACGGGATGGGCGCGCCGATGGCGAGATCGTGAAGGTGCTGCGGCGCGCGCACCAGACGGTGGTGGGAGAGTTTCGCATTCGCAAACGCGGGAATTTCGTGGCGCCGCATGACGAGCGGATCCGCCAGTGGATCCAGATTCCGGCAGGCATGGAGGCGCCCAAGTCTACACAGAGCCGCGACCGGGTGGGCGTGACGCCGGTGGACATGAAATCGCCTGAAGATCTGGACGGGATGATCGTGAACGTGGAGATTGTCGAGTTCCCCGAAGACGGCGAATACGCGGTGGGGCGGGTGATCGAGATCCTGGGACGGCCGGACGATTTCGGCGTGGACGTCGAGATCATGATACGGAAGCATCACATCCCGCATCATTTTCCACCGGAAGTTTTGGAGCAGGCGCAAAACTTTTCAAACATCATTCGCGAGGATGAGCTGGCTGGGCGCCAGGATTATCGGGCGCTTGACATCGTGACGATCGACGGCGAGACGGCGCGCGACTTCGACGATGCGGTGTGGGTGGATCGTTTGACAAACGGCAACTATGCGCTGCAGGTCCATATTGCCGATGTGAGCCACTACGTGCAGCCGGGCAGCCCGATCGATGGAGAGGCTGCGCTGCGCGGCACCAGCGTCTATTTTCCGGATCGCGCGGTGCCGATGCTGCCGCTCGAGCTCTCCACCGAGATTTGCTCGCTCAAGCCAGGGGTGGATCGATTGGTGCTTTCGGTGGAACTGGAGATCGACCGGCGCGGCGACATCATCGCGCAGCGCTTTGGGCGGGGCGTGATTCGGAGCGTGGAGCGGATGACCTATACCGACGTTCACGCGCTTCTGGAAGGGGACGAGGGTCTGAAAGAACGGTATCAGAGTTTAGTGCCTCGGTTTGAATTGATGCGGGAGCTGGCGCTGGTGCTGAACCAGAAGCGCATCCGGCGCGGGGCCATCGATTTCGACATGCCGGAGCCGCTGATTGAATTTGACGAGTTCGGCGAGATGGCCGGCGTGACGCGCAGCCCGCGCAACATCGCGCACCGGCTGATTGAGGAGTTCATGCTGTCGGCGAACGAAGCCGTGGCTTCGCACCTGGAGCAGGCGGACATCGCGTCGATATTTCGCATTCACGAGAAGCCCGATCCGAAGCGAGTGCTGGAGTTCGAAGAAATTGCTACGCATTTTGGCTATTCGCTAGGGATTGGCGCGGTGCCGGTGAAGCGCTTTCGGACGACGCCGATGCGAAGGCGGGATGGCAAGATGGTGCGGAAGGAAATTGTTCTTGCCGACGACAGCGTTTCGATTTCGTCGCGCAATTATCAGAAGCTGATCGCGCAGATTGAGGGGAAACCGGAGGAGCGCATTTTGACGTACCTGATGCTGCGCTCGCTCAAGCAGGCGCGCTATAGCGCCGAGAACAAGGGGCATTTCGCGTTGGCGGCTTCGAGCTACACGCACTTTACGTCGCCCATCCGGCGGTACCCGGATCTGATTGTGCACCGGCTTTTGGATGCTTCGTTTCATGGCACGCGCGATTTGATGGCACCGGAGACGCTGGAGGAGATCGCGCACGATTGCTCGGAAACCGAACGGCGCGCGGCGGATGCCGAACGGGAGCTGGTGGAGTGGAAGAAGGCGCGGTTTATGGAGAGCCGCGTGGGCGAGGAGTTTCGCGGGCTGATTACCAGCACGACGCGGTTTGGGTTTTTCGTGGAGCTGGAGAATTTGTTTGTCGAAGGACTGGTGCCGATCGATACGCTGCCGGGCGATCGGTATATGTTTCAGGAGAACACACGGAAGATTGTAGGGCAGCGGAGCAGGCGCGAGTTTTGCATTGGGGATACGGTGCAGGTGTTGTTGGAGCGTGTGGATCCGGTGGAGCATAAGCTGACTTTTTCATTGGTGGAGAAAGAAAGGGTTAGGAAGAAGAAAAACAAATAGCGTTCACACGAGTGTGAACGCGGCACGCAGGAGTGCGTGCGCCACAAGGGGCCAAGGCACCAAGGCACCAAGGCACCAAGGCATAAGGTACAAGGTAGAAGGTGCAAGGTAGAAGGTGCAAGGTAGAAGGTGCAAGGGACAAGGTGAAAGGCACAAGACGCAAGGAAGAAAAAGATGGCCGGTTTAGCGGGAGGCGGCGGCGGAGGCTCGCAGCGGAAATTGCTGGGATGCCAGGGATTCTAACAGCTGTTCGTGAATGCCCTGCTCCAGTAGATAATATTGATGGCCGTCTTCTTCCACTACAACTGCTAGTTTCTTCGCGGCCCAGAGCAGGCAGAGTTGCTGTTCGCCGGGCGTCAGGGCGGATGCTTCCACGCGGGCCATGCCGCGGGGGCCGGGAGTGAGTTTGCGGAGAAAGTCGCGCGTGAAGATCTGGTGATCGAGACCTTCGAGCGCTGCGCCGGCGGAGATCCAGCGGTGTTCCATGGAGCCGAAGAAGTAGGGACCGGTGGCGAATGCCAACAGAAATACGACCACGTCGATGAAGGCCGCCAGCGTTAAAGCGAAGATGTGGCGAGCTGTGGGCGCGGTGAAAAGTTCCTCAAACGCGACGAGTAGATCTTCCTGACCGGAGACGGTTCGGTCGATGTAATCGCTGTAAGCGGGTATGAGTGGTTTGTTGATTTGCCCGGAGTGGAGCACCTGGTCCATGTCGTTCCAGGGAACATTGGCATAGACCTGGCGGAAAGCCTGCAGTTGCTTTTCGGAGGAATCGAGCGGCTTGGTATTTGAAACGAAGCCGGCCAGTTCTGTTTGGGAGCGCTCGATTCGCGCGAGAGATTGCCGGGCCAGTTTGGTATAGCGATCGAAGGCGGAATAGCGGACACCCGCGCCAGCGCCTTCTTTGTAATTGTCGGCGTAGGTCTGGGCCTCGCGCGCGACAGCGGCCCGGATGTTCGCAAGGTACGGGTCGGCATCCTGGGCGCGCGAAATGAGGCCGTGCGTTTTCTCGGCTTCCGTCATCTCCTGAAGGGCGAGCACGTGTTTCTGCTGTTCGTCGATGGCCGAGGTGAGCAGTTTGCTGGTCTGGCCGGCAGAGAGGCTCAAAGCATCGTAGAGCTTGCGCTCGATGGTGGCGGGGCGCTCGCGGGCGCTGAACCAGGTGTAGAGGCTGGTGTAGGAAAAGGCAATGGAAACGATGGCTGTGACGATGTAGACGCCGATGAGTAGAGCGCGACGGCCGATGTGGCGGGTGGCGGAAGAGCTGAAGCCGATGAGCCACGCAACCAGCACGAGCGCGGTCTGCAAACCGATGGACGCCAGCAGGGAGAACCAGACGGAGAGATACAAACGCATCCCTTCGAAAGTGGTGTACCAGGAAACAATGGAGAGCAAGCAGCTGGCCACGAAGAGTGCCTGGACCATGGGGCGGCTGACGCTTTCCGAATTGGATGACGCGAATGCCATTGCGCAGTGCTCCTTGAAGAGATTTACGCGAGATGCGCGCCGGCGGTTCCAAACTTATTCAGCACGGAGCGCAGCCACTGGATCGCAACGGACGGCGCGGCGCGCGGGAATGTAACTGGCGAGAAGCGCGATGAATCCCAAAACAAGAACGGCGACGAGGAGTGACAGGCCGTCGTTGGCGCCGGCGCCATAGAGCAGGCTGGCAAGCGCGCGCGAGAGGGCCAAGTGGCCAAGCAGCCCGAGCGCCAATCCGGCGATGGTCAAGAGCAAAGCCTGGCCGAGAATCCAGCGAACGATATCGGGCGGCGTAGCGCCGAGCGCCATGCGTATACCGATTTCCTGGGCACGCCTGAGGGTGGAATAAGAGACTACGCCGTAGATCCCGACGCCCGCCAGCAGCAGGGCGATGCCGGCAAAGAGCGCGGCCAGAAGCGAGTTGAAGCGCGGCTTATCGTTGAGAGCGGAGATGCGCGCCTGCATGGTGGTCAGATCGCCGATGGACTGGCGGTTCCAGGCGGGATCGCGGAGGACGGAGCGCAGCTCGGGAGCCAAACTCGACGGGTCGCCTGTGGTGCGGATCATCACATAAATGTTAGGCCACGTGGTTTGAGCGTAGGGTAAATAGATTTCGAGCGATTCCTCGCCGGGCCGCGTGAGATAACGGACATCGCCTGCTACGCCGACGATCTCGCGCGTGACTTCGATGGCGGCCTTGCCCGGAGTGGCGACTATTAGTTTGCGGCCGATGGGGTTTTCGTCCGGAAAATAGCGGCGGGCCAGCGAGGCGCTGACGATGGCGACGGGCGGGCTGTCGGCGCGATCGCGCGTATCGAATTCCCTGCCCCGCGCCAGAGGAATTCCGAGTGCGCGCAGATAACCATCATTGATCAGATTGCACGCGGCGGTGGGGCGATCGGAGGGCTCCAGCGCAGTTCCCGGAACGAGAAAGCGCTGGCCGGTGAGCATGAATCCGTCGAGGGGAAGATTGGTGTTCGCAGCAACGGCACGGATACCGGGGAGCCGGGCAATGCGATCGAGCAAAGATCGATAATAGGCGGCGAGCGAAGGGCCGTCCGGAAAATCGGAGCGCAAGAAGGTGGCGCGGAAGGTGAGGAGGTGGCCCGAAACAAATCCACGGTTTTCGTTTTGGAGCCAAAGCAGGCTGCGAGCCATCATCACGGCGCCGGAGAGAAGGATCAATGAAAGAGCGATTTCTGAAATCACGAGCATGTTGCGCGAACTGCGACCCCGGCGAGTGTTGATTGAGCTGCGGCCCGATTCGCGAACAGCCAGGTTCAGATCGCCTCCGAGGACCTGGCGGGACGGAAGCAAGCCGAATAAAAAACCCGTCAGCACCGTGACGGCGACTGTAAAAGCAAGCACGCGTCCATTCAATGTGGCGCTCGCGAGGCCAGGCAGTTCCACGGCGCGGAGGGCGATGAGAAGACGCAATCCGCCCCAGGCCAGCGCCACTCCGGCCAGACAGCCGGCGAAGGCCAGGAGCATGGTTTCGGTGAGCAACTGGAGCAATAATCGGGCTCGTCTTGCACCGAGCGCCGCGCGAATGGCGGCTTCCTTGTAACGGGCCTCCGAGCGCGCCAGGAGTAGATTGGCGACGTTCACGCAGGCGATCAGCAGGAGCATTCCAACGGCGATGAGCAGAGCCGCGATGGTGGCTCGAAGCTTGCCCGTGCCGTATTCCTGAAGTGGCGTGACGCTGGCGGACCAATCGCGGTACAGATCGGGAAATTCGGATTCCAGATTTTTTGCGAGGACTTGCATTTCGCGGTTCGCTTCCTGGAAGGCGACCGTGGGCTTCAGACGGCCGATGACGGCCATGTTGTTCGATCGCAGGGCTGCGTTCTGATCCAGAACCAGCGGGGTCCATACTTCGACGCCGCGCAGGGCGAGCGATTCGTCGAAATTCGGGGGAGCGACGCCGATCAATGTGTAAGATTCGCCATTCAGATTGAGGGAACTGCCGAGGGCGTGCGGGCTGGCGCCGAACTCGCGCCGCCAGAGACTGTAGCTGGCGACGGCAACATGATCGTGGTCCGATGGTTCTTCGCCGGGTCGAAATTCGCGGCCGAGCATCGGTTCGAGGCCGAGCCCGGAGAAAAATCCTCGGGAAACTTGCGCGCCCAGCAATTGATGGGATTCGCCGGCCGTTCGAATGGTGAAGAAAAGATTTCGCATTCCCAGCAATGGCTCAAAAGAATGGGCCTGCTTCGACCATGCGATGAAAGTGAGGCCGGAGACGGGCTTTTCAGTGCGATTGGGTTGGGTTTGCCAGACCAGGACCAGGCGGCTGGCATCTCGATAGGGGAGTGGATGCAGAATTACTGCGTCGAAGACGCTGAACATGGCGGTGTTGGCGCCGATGCCTAGGGCTAGGGTTAGGATTGCGGAGAGGCAGAAAGCGGGTTGTTTGGAGAGGGAACGCAGAGCTTGGCGGAGGCCGGACATTTTTTTAGGGCGTTCACACGAGTGTGAACGCGGCACGCAGGAGTGCGTGCGCCACAAAGCAAAGCAGAGTCACAAACTAGAGCACAGAGGTTGGTTCTTGGTTCTTGGTTCTTGGTTCTTGGTTCTTGGTTCTTGGTTCTTGGTTCTTGGTTCTTGGTTCTTGGTTCTTGGTTCTTGGTTCTTGGTTCTTGGTTCTTGGTTCTTGGTTCTTGGTTCTTGGTTCTTGGTTCTTGGTTCTTGGTTCTTGGTTCTTGGTTCTGAATTCTGGATTCTGGATTCTGAATTCTCTTTCTTATTCCTCTTCTTCTTCTTCGCCGGTCTTGGCGGCCTTGGCGGCAGCGATGATTTTGTCGGCCTGGAGCTGGGGCACGTAATCGTAGTGATCGAATTCCATTTGGTAGGAGGCACGGCCCTGGGTCATTGAGATGAGGTCGTTTTGATAGGTGAGCATCTCGGACATGGGAACCTGGGCTCGAATGATTTGCGTGCCGCCCTTGGTATCCATGCCTTGAATGCGTCCGCGGCGACTATTCAGATCGCCCATGAGATCGCCGGCGTATTCCACCGGCGCCTGGATGTTGACGTTCATGATGGGTTCCAGGATGGCGGGCTTGGCCGCCGTCATCCCGGCTTTGAAGGCTTTGCGCGCGGCGAGCTTGAACGCCATTTCGGAGGAATCGACATCATGATAAGAGCCGTCGTAAACGGTGCATTTAAAATCGACCACTGGGAAGCCCGCCAGAAAGCCGTTGGCGGCCGCTTCCACGATTCCTTTTTCGACCGCAGGAATGAAATTGCGGGGAATGGCGCCGCCGAAAACTTCGTTGGCGAATTCAAACTTAGCGCCGCGCGGGAGCGGCTCCAGGCGAATCCAGCAATCGCCGAACTGGCCGTGACCGCCGGTCTGTTTTTTATGCCGTCCCTGCACCTCGGATCTACCACGAATGGTTTCGCGATAGGGAATTTTCGGGGCATGCAGCTCGACGTCGACGCCGTAGCGCTTTTTCAGGCGGCTGACAATGACCTCGACGTGCTGCTGGCCGCTGCCGGCGAGCAGGAACTCCTTGGTCTGCGGATCGCGATAGAAGCGCAGGGATTGATCTTCTTCGAGGATGCGCTGGACGGCGTTGCCGAGGCGATCTTCATCCTGGCGGCTCTTGGCGGAAATGGCGAACGCGATGGACGGCTCAGGCAAATGCACCGCGGGATAGGCGATGATGGATGGCTTATCGCAGAGCGTGTCGCCGGTGACCGTCTCTTTCAGTTTGGCGACCGCGCCGATGTCGCCCGCCTTGAGATCGGTGACCGGCTCGATGGTCTTGCCCTCCAGACAGCCGACGTGCGCGAGGCGTTCGGTGGCGCCGCTGCGGGCATTGACGAGATTGGCGTCGTTCTTAATGACGCCTGAGATCACCTTGAAGTAAGTGACACGGCCGGCGAACGCGTCGGCCACGGTCTTAAAGACGAAGGCGGAAGCGGGACCATCGTTCTTGACGGCGCGCTGCACCTCGCCGCCGCCGTTCATGGTACCGGAGATAGGCTCGTGCTCGGTGGGCGCGGGGAAATTCTCGATGATGAAGTTCATGAGAAGGTCCGAGCCGGCGTTGTGAAGGGCTGAACCGCAGAGTACGGGATAAATGCGGCGCTCGCGAATGGCTTGGCGGAGGCCGTCAATGATGTGCTCGACCGGAAGAGTTCCCTTCTCGAAGAACTCTTCCATAAGCGCGTCGTTGCCTTCGGCGACCATTTCGACCAGTGTTTCATGCGCCTTCTGCGCGGCTTCGGCGAGATCGTCGGGAATGGGGACTTCCTTGCCCTTGCCGTCGCCATCCATGGTATAGGTGTAGCCTTTCATTCGGATGATGTCGACGACGCCTTTGAAATCTTTTTCGAGGCCGATGGGAAGCTGAACGGGAACGGCGAGGCGGCCGAAAACATTTTGAACGCTGGCGAGGGCGCGATCGAATGAAGAACGCTCGCGATCGAGCTTGTTGATGAAAACCGCGCGGGGCAGGTTGAACTCGTCGGCGAAGCTCCAGACCTTCTCGGTTTGGACTTCGACGCCGGCCACGCCATCGACAACCACGAGCGCGGCGTCGGCGGCGACCAGCGAGGCTTTGGTGTCGTTAAGAAAGATATTAAAGCCAGGGGTGTCGAGGAGATTGATTTTCTTTTTGGCCCACTCGGCGAACGCGACGCCCGTGGAGATGGTGATCTTGCGCTGGACCTCTTCGTCGTCGAAGTCGGTAACGGCGTTGCCTTCGTCGACGCGCGTGAGGCGGTTGGTGGCGCCGGCCGTGTAGAGGAACCCGGAGGCCAGGGTCGTTTTGCCGCTGTGACCGTGGCCGATGAGGGCAATGTTGCGGATGTCTGAACCTTCGTATACTTTCACTGGCACACTCCACTCCTATAAAAGCGCACGAAGGACCCGGCGGCCGACGGGCGCCGAAATGTCAAGATCGGATCTTATCACAGGGGGACGGTGGCTGGTGATTGGTGGCTGGTGATTGGTGGCTGGTTATTGGTGGATGGTGGCGAATACCCATGAAGTCCCTCGCCGGCAGCACGGTTGGCACATCTAGGGGATGACTTCTCGCTAATGTGGATTACTTCTCTCCGAGGTTCTGCGAATTTTGATAACAATCTTCCCGGCGCGGCCGTAATAGGAGATGGGAGATGATAAAAAGCCGCCGTTGCTCCGCCATCGCCCGGAAAGTGTGAAAACGAATGCCTGAACCTTTGGCCGTTACCATCATCCTCTGCACCATCGCCTCGGTGCTTGGGTTATCCGTATGGGTGATCGCGGTGAACATTCGACGCAGCCGGTGGGGTAAGCAGGTGGCTGAGCTTCACTCGAAGCTTCTGGATCGATTCACCGGCAGCCAAGATCTCATTGCTTTCCTCGAAGGGGACGCGGGCCGCAAATATTTCGAATCTCTGGCATTCGACATCAAGGATTCGGTGAATCGCATTCTCAACGGCATCCAGCTTGGCGTAGTCCTCGCATCGCTGGGCCTGTGCCTGCTTGTCATCCGGAGCGGCCAGGACAGCCCGAACACGCGCAATGCGTTGCTCCTGATCGGTGCACCGGTGACGGCGTTGGGGATCGGGTTCCTGATATCCGCCGCGATTTCGCATCGGCTGTGCAAGACATTGGGGCTTCTGCACAAGAATGGAAAGCAGGGATCGTGAGGACCGAGCCATCCTAAGATGCCGCGGCCGCGATGCCAATCGACGAGGAAAGCTTTTGCGCATTCTACGAGCAGACGGCGCGCGAGCTGCGTTCCTACTTGAGGTCCGCGTTGAGGGATGAAGTGACGCTGGCGGACGACATCCTGCAGGAAAGTTACTTTCGTTTTTTGAAGGCCGAGTTGCCGACCGGCATGGACGACGTGTGGCGCAGGAACTACCTGTACCGAATCGCGACAAACTTGATTCGCGATCATCGAAGGTCGCGTCACTTGGAGCCACTGCCAGATGAGCAAGAGGATGCAACGCGTGAGAACTCGTGCGATGAAGCCCGGGACATCAGGCAAATATTCGGTCGTCTGAAACCAAAGGAGCGCGACCTGTTGTGGCTGGCCTATGTCGAGCGCTTCAGCCACAGCGAGATCGCAGGAATGGTGGAGGCCAACACCGCAAGCATTCGACCGATGCTGGCGCGGGCCAGGGCAAATTTTGCAGGTATGCTGAAGAGGCGTGGTTATGGCGGGTAAATCAGGCGTGGGCGACGAAATACCGCGATGCGAAAGGGAACCTGAAGTGGTGCATGCGCTCGGCCGCGGAGAGCTTCCGGGAGACCTTCGGCAGCATGCCGAAGCGTGCGTTGTCTGCAGTGAGGTTTGCGCGATCACGCGGCACCTTCTTCTGGTTGAAAGTTCCATGGAAGAACCACTGGAATCGGCCGCCGGTGTGTGGTGGAGGCTGAATCTGAGGATGCGCCGCCAGAAGATAGAGCGGGTCAGGCTGCCGCTGGTCTGGATGGGCAGGATCTTCGCTGCGACTGTCCTGCTGGCTGCATGTTTTGCATTATGGCAGGTCTCTCTAAACACCGGCGTCTCATATCCGCTGGTCGTTGGCCTGTTGGCGCTCGCGGCCGTCGCACTGCCAACCATGATCATTTTGTGGCGCTGGTCCCAGTCCTGATTTCAGCCGTAACTCGCGAAGACAGGAGATGGTGGCTGGTGGCTAGAGGACTATCCAGGCGGGTGCGTGGTCGCTTGCGTTTTCCTCGCCGCGAACCCAGCGGTCTACACCGCCGTGCACCAGTTGATCGCGCACGGTCGGCGAGAGAAGGAAATGATCCAGGCGCATCCCCTTATCTAAAGGCCACCGATTACGCTCGTAATCCCAGAACGTCCAGAGCGGCCCCTCGGGTTGCAGTTTTCGCAGAGCGTCCGTCCAACCTTGAGCGAGCAGCCTTGCATAGGCTTGGCGGCTTTGAGGCTGAATCAATGCGTTGTTATCGAGAGATTTAGTTGGATAGATGTCCTGTGGAGTTGGTACGACGTTGTAATCGCCAGCCAAGACAACGGGAACGCCTGCCTTCATGAGTTCACTGGCGTGCTCGATTAAACGTTCGAACCAGGCCAATTTGTAATCGAACTTCGGGCCGGGTTGAGGATTTCCGTTCGGCAGATAAATGGAAGTGATCAGCACACCATTTACGGCCGCTTCGATATAGCGTGCCTGGCGATCTTCAGGATTCCCAGGCAGGCCAGTTCGCGTCAGCACCGGGTCGCACTCTCGCGCCAGGATCGCTACGCCGTTCCAAGAACGTTCGCCTTGCCAGACTCCGCGATAGCCTAGGTCGCGAAGGGCACTGGCCGGAAATGCTCGATCCTCTGCTTTGATCTCCTGGAGGCAAAGCACGTCGGGCTGCGCTTTTCGGAGCCACGCCACGAGATTCTGCAGGCGCTTGTTGATGTTGTTGATGTTGAAAGTGGCGATCTTCAATGGGCCGTCTCACGCGCGCTGAAAGACCTTGATCTCGGAAGGAAGATACGTCACAAAAACGTGTTCCTGCTCGAAATGTTCTCCGAGGGCCTGGGCATAGACTTCCACCAGTGTCTTCCATTCGTCGTCCGACAAGTCGGCGGCATAGAGCGGCGATTTGTCGCTGGTGAGGCATAGCCCCGGTTCGTGCTCGGTCTTCGGTTGGCCGTTCTCTTCATAACCATATACAAGTACCGAATCCGTGACGACAAACGTGATGAAGTTTGCAGCCTGCCTGAGAGCCTTCTCGTGAATCGTGGTAATGAAATCCAAGACCTGCTGCTTATCCTGGACGGACCCGCTATATCCCTTCTTGAGCCCAAGATTGATCTCAACCCGGAGGGTGGACAAAGCATGGCCAGTGCGGCCGTGCGCATTTGCGAGTTGGTAGGACATGACCTAATGGTACGTTTGGTTTCTGCTATGCGCGCTTTGGTCAAGACGCATTTCATATGGCGCACTAGCGTATCCTAGGAGTCTTAGAGGAGATCAGAATGGTAAGGATAATCCTAACGGCGCTCCTGCTGAGCCTGGTTGTACAGGCACAAAAAACTGACACTCCCTATCGCAGCATGGCCCCGCTTGACCAATACTTGATCGCGAACCGTAATGCCGAAATAGCCATGGCGAGAAGTGCGGCCCCAAAGAGCATCGCGGATAACGCGGAGGTAATGGTCCTGGAGCGGCAAGGGTACAAAACCGCAGTTAAGGGCGCGAACGGTTTCGTGTGTATGGTGGAACGCTCGTGGACGGCAGGGTTCGACGATCCCGCGTTTTGGAATCCCAAGATCCGAGGGCCAATCTGCTTCAATCCACCGGCTGTGCGAACATACGTCCCCATCATCATCGCGAGAACCCGGCTGGCCTTGGCGGGCAAATCGGAAACCCAGATGCTGCAAGCGATCAACTCCGCTCTCGACAAGAAGGAGCTGCCTGCGCTGGAAGCCGGTACGATGTCCTACATGCTGTCGAAGCAAGGCTACTTGGGCGATGAGGCCGGGCACTGGCATCCGCATTTGATGTTCTGGGCCGAACGAACAGAACCCAATTCTTGGGGCGCAGGGATGCCCGGCTCTCCCGTGATCGGCGCCGAGGAGATTCCTGGCCGGTTAACTATATTCATGATCCGAGTCGGCAAGTGGTCAGACGGCACCTCGGATTCTCACGATCAAAAGTGACAATCGACCACATTGCGGGCGAATCATGTACCAGTCGGAAATTGCGCGCGTAAGTGCCGACTATTTGCTGAGCCAGTGTAGCGGCGGAGCAACCGAGGGCTTAAATCTCTGGATGTAAACCGGTTCAATTCGGTTATACTTGCGCCAATGAGTTGCCGCTGGATTACACTCCTGCTTCCTTTAGGGCTTCTTTTCGCACAAGTACAGACGGAAGTGCGGTCCGGCGATGTCGTTTTACGCGGTGGCTGGCTGTTCGATTCGATCCATGAAAGTGTTCGTCGAAACGCGGGCATTCTGGTGCGGAACGGCGAATTCCTTGAGGTGGACGCCAGCTTCGGCGGCCACGACCTTAGCGCCGCTCGGGTGATCGACCTGGCGGACGATGAATATATCCTACCCGGTCTTTTCGATCTCCACGCACACTATGCGGTTGATCTGTTTGGTGAAGGCCGGGTGGACGAATACACCGTCAATCCGCTGCTATTTCTCGCGAACGGCGTCACTTCAACGTTTCCCGCCGGCGAAGTGGATCCGGAAGGCATGATGGAGGCGCGCAAGCGCATCGATAACGGACAGCAGATCGGGCCGCGGATCCTGAATTCGGGTCCCTACTTCGGTTCCGCTCGTCCTGGATGGAATGATGTGGAAATGGACGCGGAGCATATTCGCGCCGATGTCCGCAAGTGGGCTGCGCTTGGTATTCGGGGGCTGAAGGCGAAAGGCATTCATCCCGATCAGTTGGCGGCGCTCATCGATGAAGGGCATCGCCATGGTCTAACAATCACGGGGCACCTCGGTTCCGGCTACCGGAACACGGTCAATCCTCGCGACGCCATTGCGATGGGAATCGACCGGGTGGAACACTTCATGGGCGGCGACGCGCTCACCGCGGACAAGCCCGCCTATGGCTCGCTGGAAGAACTGGACACGACGCGTCCCGAGGTTGCCGCTATTTTTAGAACCTATATCGCACAGCACGTATATTTCGATGCCACGCTCAATACCTATGGGACCTTTTCGGATCGTCAGCCGAAGGAGCTGTACGAGTATTGGGTGGACGAAAGGGAGTTTCTGTCGCCGTATGCTCGCAGTGTGGTTGAATCCCATCTCCCGCGACCTAATAACGAACAATTCGGGCGCTTATTCAAGGCCAAGCTGAAGGAAGTGAAAGCGTTTTATGATGCCGGGGGCGGCGACTTGATTACGCTGGGCACCGATTACCCAAGTTGGGGGGAATTCTGGTCGGGTTTTGGATCGCATCGGGAATTACAGGCGCTGGTTCTGGCCGGAATTCCACCCGCTGCTGCGCTCAGAATGGGAACCATCAATGGCGCGCGGGCCCTGAATTTGGGGGACAAGCTGGGCGCGATCGAGCGGGGCCGATGGGCGGATCTTTTCGTCGTTAGGGGGAATCCGCTGAAAGACATTCGCAATACACGGCACGTTCGGATTGTGATGAAGGGCGGCGTCCTCTATGACCCTGAAGCCCTGTTCACTTCGGCACGGGGCCGGATGGGGCCGGTGCGCGCGGAGGATTCGGCTTGGTGGAAGGGAAACTCGCGGTTCGCAAGGTCTTTGGTGATTGGTCATTGGTGATTGGTGATTGGCGGCGCATGTACACGGCTTGCGGTTCTATTATGGGATTGGAGGCGCATTCCCATGAAGAACAAATCGACTCAGGTAAGTCGGCCGCGAGCCCAGAGCGGGGATTACGCTGACGAGCGGTATCGGAAGGAAGCACTCCGAGTCCTGGCTAGGTTCGGGAAGGCGAAACCCGATAAAGGCAAGAAGTGGATCTCGCAGGAGGAACATGATCTTGTGATTTACGGCGGAATGCCCAAGTGATCGCTGAGTGGTCGGCGATACCGTTGGCGTCGGCGGCGCCGGCAGCACTTTGTCGTAGCGAATTTCGGCTCCCAATGATCGATAGAAGCGGTTGAGCATCGCTGGATAATCCGGTCGCCACATCTGCGGGATGCCGACAAACCGTCAACTTGGATTGCCCGACGGAAGGGAGTTTTCGTTGATAGTCCCCTGAAATGGGGCCCATCATTTTCAAAGATTGCGCAATGCCAGTCGTATCGATCAAGAGGATTTCAGGCGACGCATCTGGAATAGGGATGAAGGCTACGACTGAAAAATCACTTCCTGTCCAATGCGATGTGAATGGTCGGGCCGATAATTCCGACTCGCAAGCATGTTGATGAACGCCTCCGGCGAGCTCACGGCGTCATCGATCCAGTCGTTTTTCAGCAGTGTTACCAGCAAGGCACATGACCGGGCCTGGCAGTTGATGGAGCGCTCGGGGTTGAACTCGATATCGGTAAACCCGGCATATTTCAGAATGTGGCCCCGTAACCACTCCCGATGCTCATGAAGGGCGTTGATGTACAGCCAGTCGTAAAAGGCGGTCTTCGGCTCCAGAGGAAAGCTCACGTTCTCAAATCTGAACCCAGTAAGCGGGCCGGATTCCTTCAGGCGAGGATCGCGCTTCGCTTCCCTCGAATCCTCGACGCTGTAAAGGTCAGTAAAGGGTCCCCCGCCGGCAAAGACCTTGCTGCCCTGAAAAGCCATTTCCAGCGGCATCACACCGAGATGACTGTGAACCTTGAGATTAAAGGCGCTCAAACGCTGCCCGACCTTTTCCTCGGATTTCGTTGAGACCTCCAATAGCGGAGCGTAGCCCGCGCGCGCCGCGGATTCATGCAAGGCGACGATGTTCTTCTTCTTTTGCGATGACGCGAAGCCAGGATGCCATGTCAGCCGAACTGGAATCTCTTTAACCAGCTCGGGACTGTCGGGCGCCGGGATGAAGATCGGTCTCTCAGCCATTGGGAAGATTCCTTATGAGGTCGAGCGGTATCGCCCTAGGAACTAGAATTTCATACTTCTCGGCCGCCTGCAATCGCTGCTGCACCTGCGGGTCACTCCAGTTCGTTCGGGAATACAGTACGTCGTAGTCGATCATCCCACGCGCCACGTCGATTCCATGGAAGGTAATTCCGTTCGTATTCGCCATGCCCGGACAGAAAAGTACGCCCTTCCAGTGGATCACCTTCGGATGCACCTGCAGGAAAATGCTGTCGCCTATCCTGCCCTCTTGCCTTGCTATGAATTCCATTGGATGGTTGCTCTTGAAGCACAGGTGCACATATCGGTGAAGATTCCTTCGACGATCAACGAGGCGGCTTCCTTCGTCACTGCCCGGTGCCGGAATTTCAAGGCCGGCATCCTCAAGCTCAGCGAGTGGAAACAGTCCTCCCCTTTGGCGGATCAGGTCCAGGTTCCGCCGGTCAGTGAAGTGGTACAGAAACGCGATTCTGCGGAGCGGATCGATCTCCTGCATGTGATTCATTCTACGATCTACCCGTAGAACTGCCTGCCGATTATCAGCAGGCAGTCTTCCACCCTGGATAATAGTTACTTTTCAGCGCGAGACCCGCACAATAACCAAAACACAATAGACAAGGAACTCCTGACCAAGGATAAGTGACGCCTATTTACCGAGCCAGTGCAGCGGCGCGGTGGTGAGCCAGGGGACGTAGGTGATCAGGAGCACGGTGGCGGCGAGGATCAGGAGGAATGGCAGCGTCGCCCAGATGATGGTGCCCATCGGTTTCTTGAAGCGGTAGGCGGAGAGGAACAGGTTGATGCCGACCGGCGGGTGCAGGTAGCCGAGCTCGAGGTTGGCGATGAAGATGACGCCCATCTGCACCGGATCGATCGAATAGGCGGCGGCGAGTGGCTTGAGCAGCGGCACCACGACCAGGATGGCGGCGAAGATGTCCATCAGCGCGCCGACCACTAACAGCGCGATGTTGAGCAGCAGCAGGAACAGGTACTTGGACTGCACGTGCATCTGCACCCAATCGATCAGGCGCGAGGGGACTTCGGCGTCGACCAGGTAATTGGTAAAGCCGAGCGCGACGCCGAGTATTAACAAGATGCCGCCGACGATGGTGGCGCACTCGACGAAGACTTCGCGGAAGTCGCGCGGCTTGAGATCGCGGTAGATGAAGACTTCGACGACGAAGGCGCAGAAAGCGGTGAGGGCCGCGGCTTCGGTGAGCGTGCCGAAGCCGCCAAACAGGCCGACGATCATGATGACGGGCAGCGCGAGCTCCCACTTGGCGCTCCAAATGGCGGTACCAGCTTCGCGGAACGAAAACGGCTCGCTCACGGCGCCGCTCTTGATCCCCATGCGGACCCCGACGAACGCGATGGCGGAGATCATGAGCAATTCGGGGAGAATCGCGCCGGTAAACAGGCGATCGAGAGGAGTCTGCGAGTAAACGCAGTACAGGATGGCCGGGATACTGGTGGGAAAGAGCAGGCCGAGGGAGCCGGAAGAGGTGAGCAGCCCGATGGAAAAGTTTTCGGGGTAGCGCGTTTTGATGAGCATGGGGACGAGGAGGCCGCCGAGCGAAAGAATGGTGAGCCCCGAGCCGGCGAACGTGAAGACGGTGCAGATGGCCACGGTGGCGATGGCGAGGCCGCCTGGAATCCAGCTGAAGAGCGCGGTGAAGACTCGCAGGAGTCGCTTGGTTGCGCCGCCTTGCACCATGAAATATCCGGCCAGCGTGAAGAGCGGGATGGAGGGCAGCAAGGGAGAGGCAACCAGGCGATACATTTCGACCGGGACCGATGCCACGGGCGTGCCGCTCGACCAGAAGAGCAGCAGCGCGAGACCGCCAAAGACGGCGAAAATCGGGAGGCCGACAACGGTGGCGAGTGTGAGCAGCGCGAAGGAGAGCGGAAGGATGCCGGGCAAACCCATTGGAATCGCGTAACCGAATAGCGCAGGCACGAAGAGGCCGAGGGCTGCGATGGCTCGGCCTTTCCAACCGGCACTGGCGTTCCAAACGGCTCGGAGGGCGATGACGGCGAAGCCGAGCAGCATGATGGCGAGCGCGGTCCATTTCGGAAGGCCGGGGAGGAGATAGCTGCCGGATTCCCGTTCGCTCTGGACGAAGACCCAGCTGGCGTAGGCGAGGCAGGTGGAGACGGCGGCGAGCGCGGCGCTCCAAAAGATTTTCGCGGGTGCGATCCAGGATTCGGGGAGGAAGCCCGAAGAAGAGAGTCCGAGGAGGCGGCCGGATCGCGAGGCCAGCATTCCGCCGAGCATGCCGATCCACAGCGTGAGTTGCTGCACGATGACGGCCGAGCCGGGGATGCCGGACCAGCGGAATTGGCGCGAGATCATTTCGATGACCGGGAGGGCGGTCATGAGAGAGAGCGCGAGGATGGAGAACGAGTCCTCGAAAATCTGGAGAGGCGTGGCGGGGACGGAAGTGTCGGGCGGGAGAGTGGCGCTCACCTGGATGCCAGGCTCTGGGGATGTGTTTTGCGATAGTCGTCGCGGAGGCGCTTCACTTCATCGAACAGGTCGGGCGGGACGGCGCCGCCGCGCAGCTTGGGCCAGATGCTTTCGGAGAGCTGACGCCATTCGGCGACGGCTTTGGGGTCGGCGTGAACGACGTTGAGTCCGAACTGCTGCATGAGCGGGATGGAACCGGCTTCGGATTTGCGAATTTCGTCGCGCAGGGCGACGCCGGCGGTGCGCGCGGATTGCATCATTTCCTTTTGCACCGGGGCCGGGATCTTGTCCCAAACGTCTTTTGCGATGACGGTTGCGCCCACCAGCTGCGCGAAATTGATATCGAGCATGTTCTTGGCACCGCCGAACCATTGGTTCGCAAGGGCCACCAGCGGAGGGGCTTGAAAAGCGTCGATGAGGCCGGTTTGCAGGCCCGTGAGAATGTCGGTGGCGGCGAGGGAGACGGGAAGAAAACCGTTAATTTTATAGAGCTGGAAGGTGGCGGTGTCGCCTTGCAGTACGCACAGCTTCATGCGGCGGATATCATCGGGCCGCGCGGCGGGCTGCTTGGTGAAAAAGTGAATCCAACCGGCGTCGCCCCAATTCAGAACGACGAAGCCGCGTTGGGCGAGGCCTTTTTCTAGACGGTCCGAGATATGGTCGCGAACGTAATCCAGCTCTTCATAAGAGGAAAGCATCATGGGGATTTGCAGCGCGGCGACGTCCGGATCGATGCCGCTGAGTCCGGCGCCTGAGAGCGCGACGGCTTGCAGTTTTTTTATGCGAAGCTTTTGCACCATTTCCGGTTCGTCGCCCTGTTCGCCGCCGGGGTAAATCTTCAGCTCGATCTTTCCGCCGGAGGCCTTCTTCCACTCTTCGCCCATGTTCAACAGGATTTCGTCCCAGCGCGAGCCTTTGGGAACCAGCGTGCCGAGGCGAATGATAATGGTTTGAGCGGGGAGGGAGGCTGCGAGGACGAGGCAACAGAGCGCTGCGCGGAGCATCATCAGAATGGTAGCGCAGGACGCGTGCGGCGGGCGTCGGGCAAAGATGATTTCACGTTTCCATCAACGCAGCAATAGCGCAGTAGCAGGCGTTCACACGAGTGTGAACGCGGCACCAGGAGTGCGTGCGCCACAGCCACATTACGGGCGCGCTTCGAATACCAGGTTGAAGGGAGTTTCTGTGGCGCGACGGAAGCGAGTAAATCCGCCTGAAGTGATGACATCGCGTAAGCGCGCCTCTCCGGCCTGGGCGCCCAGGCCCAGCGCGACTTCCTGCGATAGTGACGCCGGCACGCAGAACAACGTGGACGCCGAGTAATAAATGCGCCCGATCGGATTCAGGTTGGAAGCTACATCGTCTTTCGCGAACGGCTCAACCACCATCCAGGTTCCGTCCGGCGCCAGCGCTTCCCGAACGTGGCTGGCAGCGCCGGCCGGATCGCCCATGTCGTGCAGACAATCGAAAAACGCCACCAGGTCGTAACCTTTTCCGGGAAAAGATTTGGCCGGGGCAACCTCAAAGGTGACACGATCGGAGACTCCGGCGGCCTGGGCCTTCTTACGCGCCTGCTCGATGGATGCGGCGTGATAGTCGAACCCGAAGAAGCGCGACTGGGGGTAAGCCTGGGCCATCAAAATGGTGGATGCTCCGTGTCCGCATCCCACGTCCGCGACTTTTGCGCCAGACTTCAGCTTGGCCTCCACGCCGTCCAGAGCGGGAATCCAGTTGGTGGTGAGGTTGGCAAGATAGCCTGGGCGGAAGAATCGCTCGCAGCCTTCAAACAAGCCCTTTTCGTGCTCGTGCCATCCGAAGCCCTTCCCGGTGCGAACCACTTCTGTGAGCTTCTCTTCGTCTTTCATTGCGGACGCGATCATGTGATAAAAGCCGGGCAGGTGAACCGGCGTATTGTCGAGCGCCAGCACGAACGCCTGTTCCGGCGACAGCGAGTAGGCGCCCGATTCGGCATGATAGTCGACGTAATTACCGGCCGCGTTGGCGTTGAGCCATTCGCGAACGTAGCGCTCAGAAGTGGCCGTGCGAGCGGCCAACTCGGCCGGCGTGACCGGCTTTCCGTCGGCCATGGCCCGATAAAGTCCTAACTTATCCCCGATGAGAATCAGCGTCGCGTGCAAAGCAGCGCCCATGTCTCCGACAGCCTGGCCCAGAAGAGTGTTGAGCTTCTCGGGGTCAATGGATCTTGCTTGTGTTTGTGTAGCCATACCCGTTACTCCTTGCCGTATATTTTACTGGATGGCTGCATGCTTGCAAACGCGCCGCGGCGGACGCTTGGCCCACCATCGCAGGACATACTCTCTTCCTTGCGTGGTGGCTACCTGCCGGTAACGATTCGATGCAGCCGTGCCGCTGTCTGAAGCAGTCGGGCATCCTGACCGTGATCAGCGGTGAGTTGCAGCCCAAGCGGCAACCCGCTACTGACGGGGAGCGGTATCGAGATTGCGGGCGTTCCGAGGGCAGTCCACGGAGAGTTCATTCTCGCATCGCCGGTCGATGACAAGCCAAGCGGTGCAGGCCCTGTTGCGGCCGGCACCAAAATAACCGGTGTGGTCTGGTACATCCCGGCCACGCGCTCCCTGCACTCTGCGATATAGTGTCGAGCCTCGTCATAGCGCACTTCAGAGATCTGGAGGCCATCTCGAACCAAGTCTGCGAGATCTCCGAGCCGGGAGCCATACTCCTTAAAACGCTGCTGGTGGAACCGAGCTCCTTCGTAAAACATTACCGTCCTGCTCTCGACAGCGAGTTTTGCGAGCATTCCGGCAATATCAACAGGTTGGATGGATACGCCGGCACTTCGTATCGCTGAAAGCGCATTCCTAAACGCGGTCTGCATTTCAGGCTCTACCTCAGGCACGGGGTCGGGCGCGCCGAGGACAAAGTTCTCCGAGCGGCCGATGGTTTGTCCCAATGATCCCCAGAGCAGGAGCATATCAGCCGGTGTATGTGTGAAGAAGCCGAGCGTGTCAAGACTTTTCGCTAAAGGCAATACGCCATCCATGGACAGCAAACCATAGCTGGGCTTGAATCCGGTAACACCGCAATAAGAGGCCGGCCGCAGCACGGACCCTTGTGTCTGCTCTCCGATCGTGAACGGAACCATCCCCGCTGCGACCGCTGCCGCCGAACCACTCGAGCTTCCGCCGGGCGTGTGTTCCAGATCTCTTGGGTTGCGCGTAGGAGTCGGCGTGCGATATGCGAAAGCGGTGGTTTCTGTCTTGCCCAGCACTATACCGCCGCGTTGGCGCAAATCGCGAATGATGGCGGCATCCTCAGTGCCAATTCGGCCTTTGTAAATTGGCGAGCCGTACTCAGTAACCAAAGCCCGTGTCTCGATGATGTCTTTCACGCCAAAAGGAATTCCCGACAGTTTTCCATTACCTGTTGGTTTCTGAGGGAGCACCTGGACCCACGCGTGAATGGAAGTATCCATCGCCCCGATGCGCTCGAGGCATGACTTTAATCCGGACTCCCGCGCCTTCCGGCCGGCTCGCAACCAGTCACTCAGGGTTTCGAGTGGTGATGGGGCAGCCGTGCCACGTAGAGACGACGCAAGGCTTGCGAAGAGAAGCTTTCGGCGGCTCAAAGTGTAAGCTCCCATCATTTCGCGGAAACGTTCGGTGTAGTTTTGGAATTGCGCGCCTTCCTTACGATGTTGCTCACGTCCGCAGCGAGCGTAGGCGCGTGGTACGCGATTCCGTCTTTGATGGTCCATTCGATTCCGGCACCCTCTGTCGATGGATAAAGCACTTTGATGTCATCCAGCGGGTTGCCGTTCACCACGATCAAATCCGCGAGATATCCAGGCCGCACTCCGCCGAGCTGGCCCTCCATGCCTAAGATCCTCGCGTTGTTCCCGGTTGCGTGCTGGATGACTTTGATGGGATGGAAGCCAGCTTCTTCATGCAATTCCATCTCGCGGAGGAGACCAAAGCCATAAATCTGATAGATGAAGCCCGCGTCGTCTCCGGCGCCGACAAGGCCACCCAGTCGCTCGAAATCCCTGACGGCCGCCATCCAGATCCGGTAATTCTCCTTCCAGAAAACCTCATCGTTCGAGGTCCAGTGCAGGAAGTAGGAGCCGTGATTCCTGGGGTCGGGCCGGAAGTAATCGGCGAGCGTGGGATGGAGGTAATTTTGGAACCAGGGTTGGTTCTGCGCGCGCTGGAGGTCGCGGCTCGCCTCGTAAATATCGAACGTAGGTACCCAGGCGACGTTGGCCTTCACCATCGCCGCGAGCACTTCCTGCAACTTCTTGGGGTCGGCCTCGCGCCAGAGGCGCCCGGCGTAGCGGAAACGGTCCGATTCGTCGTTGTAGTTGTAACTCGGCGGGAAGTTTTGTACGCCATCGAGAATTGCTGCGTCAGGGATACCGTACCAGTGCTCGATCGAGCGCGTCCCGAAGCGAATGTCGTCCCAGGCGGTCGTCTCTTCGACGCCTGCGTGGTGAGCGACCGGAAGGTTCAACTTGTGGGCTTCGTCCTCGATTGCCTCCATGACGTCGCGACGAACCTGTCTCATCTTGATACCATCCACACCCATTTGCTTGACTTGGCGTACGCTCGCGCGGGCCTCATCGGCATTCTTTGGGTCGGCGACTCGTCCGCCGCCGGCCATTCCGAACATCGGGTAAACAAAGATCCGGGGTGCAACAATCTCACCGGCAGCGCTTCTGGCTCGTAGATTTAGGGTCTTCGCAAGGTCGCTGCCGACATCCCGAACACTGGTAATACCGCATGCAAGCCAAATCTTAAACTCATACTCAAGCGGTTGCGGTTTACCATCGCGCTCGTCGTGGATGTGGGCATGTGCATTGATCAGGCCGGGAAGGACATACTTGCCTGCTGCGTCGATTTCGACGGGTGCGGGCGAGCGCTTCGCGCCGCGGTTGAGGGCCACCGGATCGAGTGCAATCACGTCGACGATTCGGTTGTTTTCGATAATGATGTCGTACGGGCCGGATGCGGGCGTGCCATTGCCATCGGCGATCATCGCGCCGCGGATGGCCATTCGCGGGTACCGGTTTCCGGTAACGGGAGCGGTTTGTGCCATCCCGGCTGCCGAGAATGCAATAGCGAGAGCAAGAGACCGCATAAAAGACTGATTTGAGTTCATCCGCCCAAGTGCGGAAGCTCGACTGGTTTTCGGTGGGTGTTCAACTTGCGCGCCGAATTGCACTTGATTAGGATAACGCTTCCTCCTGCGGCCGAGGACGCGTCGAAGAGGCGTTCACACGATTGTGAACGCGGCACGCAGGAGTGCGTGCGCCACGGAGCGAAATTCAATAATCCACCGACATCAAAAATAGCCCTCGCGCGGGTGCGGTGGGACCGGCTGGAATCCCGCAGGCCGGTTCCAGGCGCGCCAGGAATCCGGCGCGATCCACGTTTCCCTTCCCCACTTCCAGCAGCACCCCCACGATATTTCGCACCATGTGCTTCAGAAACCCGCTGCCGGTGACGCGATAAATCAGGCGCTCGCCTTCGAGCGACAGCCGCGAGCAGAAGATGGTCCGCACCTTCGACAGCTCCAACTCATCGCGTTCGTCCGAGGCAGCGAACGCGGTGAAATCATGCTCGCCTTCGAGCAATGGCGCAGCGGCGATCATCTCGTCCACCGCCAGCGGGTAGGGATGATGGCAAACATATCGCCGCTCGAACGGCGAACAGATCTCGCTGCGAAAAATCCGATATTCGTAACTCTTCCGTTTGGCTTGGAAGCGCGGATGGAAATCCACCGCGGCTTCTTCCGCGCGCCACACGCGAATGTCGCGCGGCAGCAGGCGGTTTATGGCGCGCCGCAAGTTATCCACGGGAATCGGATTCTCGATCGAAAACGCCGCTACCTGCGCGACAGCGTGAACGCCAGCGTCGGTACGGCCGGATCCAGCCACTTGCACCGGCCGTCCCTCCAGCTGGAAAATCACTTGTTCGAGCGCCCCCTGGATGGTGGGCAACCCCGGCTGCACCTGCCAACCGTGATAGTCTGTACCTTCGTAAGAGACCAGGATTTTGATTCGCCGCATGAGCGGTGTAACTACGGCTTCTTGGTACTCGCCAACTTCTAACATGCTAACATCGTGGAAATGGTCGATCTGTGTGATTCTGGCCGGCTCGGCCTTGGCCGAGAACGCGGTCAGAATCGACCCGGCCCAGGGGCCCTTGCTCCGCTTCACGCGCCCTTTTCGAGCGCGGCCGGTTCCCCCGGCGAACCTGGCGAATTCGGGCCGGCTGGAATCTCTGCTGCACGCGGGAAACCTATATCTGTCGGCTCAAGACGCGGTCGCCCTGGCGGTTGAAAATAACCTGGACATCGAAGTCCAGCGCTACGGCCCTCTGTTGGCGCAAGAGGTATTGAGGCGCGCGCGGGCCGGAGGGGCGTTACGCAGCGTCGGCCTCGGGGTGGCCCCCGGACCCACCAGCGTCAGCCTGACCGGGGTGACGGTAACCAACATCGGTACGGTGGGCACGGCCGGCCAAGGTGTGAGCTCCGGTGGAGGCATCGTGACGCAATTGGGTCCGCCCATTTCTTCCTTCGATCCCACGCTTACTGTGATTGGGAGCGCCGCCCATACAACCAGCCCGCAAAGCAACACCATTTTGACGGGAACCACCGCCTTGATCCAGCAGAACCGCACCTTTCAGGCCGTGTACAACCAGAGTTGGGACTTCGGTCTGAACACGCAGTTCACTTTCTACAACCAGCACACCAACGTAAATAGCGCCTTTTTCGGCATCGATCCTTATACTTCGGGTTATCTGGATTTGCAGGTCACACAGAACCTGTTGTACGGGTTCGGGTCGGCGGTGAACGGCCGGAACATCCGCGTACAGAAGAACAACATCAAGGTCACCAATCTGCAATTCCGCCAGCAAGCGGCCACCACGGTATCGTCGGTTCTTAACTTGTATTGGGACCTGGTGGAGTTCTGGCAGGACGTGCGCGCGCGACAGCGTGAAGTCTCGGCAGCCGAACAGCTTTTGGAGAACAACCGGAAGCAGGTGCAGGCGGGCACGCTGGCATCCATCGAAGTAACTCGCGCTGAAGCTCAGGTCTACGTCAGCCAGCAAGACTTGCTGGTTTCCCAGACCAATTTGCTGCAACAGGAAACGGTTCTGAAGAATGCCATCAGCCGCAACGGGATCGCCAATAGCAGCCTGCTGGACGCACATGTGATTCCGCTCGACACCATCACCATTCCGGCTAAGGATGATACACCGCCTATCGATCAATTGGTGGAACAAGCCCTTGCCAACCGGTCTGAGATCGCGCAAAGCCGCTTGAATATCGATAGCAACAAGTTGAACCTGGTGGGAATCAAGAACGCCTTGAAACCGACCCTGCAAGCTTTTGCCGAACTGACCAATAATGGACTCACAGGGTCGCTCACTCCGCTGGGCGCGGCAACGCCGGGCGTAGAGTATCTGGCGGGCGGTTATGACAATCTGCTGGCGCAAATATTCCGACGCAATTTTCCCAACTATTCCGCAGGTATCGCGCTGAACATTCCGCTGCGCAACCGCGCGGCGCAATCCGACTACGTTACCAGTGAACTGGAGCTGCGGCAGAACGAACTGGGCCTGCAGCAAAACGTCAACCAGGTTCGCGTGGACGTGCAGAACGCGGTGATCGGACTGCAACAAGCGCGCGCCCGTTACGCGGCGGCCATTAAGGCCAGCGCCCTGCAGCAACAAACGCTCGATGCCGACCAAAAAAGGCTGGCCTTGGGAGCATCCACCGCTTACCAGGTGGTGCTGGATGAGCAAAACGTGGCGAGCGCGGAAAGCTCCGTGGTGCAGGCGTTAGCCAACTATAGTCATGCTCGCATTGGGCTGGACGTGGCTTTGGGCCGAACGCTCGAAGCGAACAACATTACCTTCGATGAGGCTTTGGCGGGAGCGGTTTCCCGGCCCTCCCAATTGCCGGCCACGCTGCCTGCGGATGTGCACCCATGAAGATATTGTGCGTGGTGTGCTCGGTCGCTTTACTTGCCGCCCAGGAACCAACGGTTGAGCCGGTTCGTCCCTCGGCCTTCGTCGCCCTGCGCCCTTATCTCGCGCCCGAAGTCCCGCCCGTGCGCCTGGAAAACTCCGGGCGCTTAGGCAGCCTGGTCCGGGCCGGCATGCTCTACTTGACTGTTCAGGATGCCATTGCACTCGCGCTCGAGAACAATCTCGACATCGAGGTGGCGCGCTACAACCCGATCCTGGCGGAATGGCAACTGGAGCGGTCCCACGCCGGCGGAGCGTTGCCTGGCGTGCCCAGCAGCGCCGCTCAGGCCGGCAACGTGGCCAGTGGTCAGGGTGTGGTCGGTAGCCAGGCAGCCGCCGGTGTGAACAGTGGAGGCAGTGGAGGGAACGGCCCGTCAGCGACGAATGCGACGATTGCTCAAATTGGTCCGATCGCGCAGACGCTGGACCCCGTCATCCAGGATTCCACAGTGTTCAGCCACCGCACTGCGCCTCAGTCCGATACCGTGCAAAGTATCCTTCCGGTGCTGATTTCCAACACCCGGAACCTCTCCTTCACTTATCAGCAGGGGTTTTTGACCGGCGGCAACGTCACGGTGAATTACACCGATAGCTATCTGAACGAGAATGCCCCGACCGACGTTCTGAACCCGTCCTCCGCTCCGAGCTTGACCATCACGTTCCAGCAAAATCTCTTGCGTGGGTTTGGAGTCGCGGTGAACGCCCGCACTATTCGAGTAAGCCAAATTAACGTAAAGGCTTCCGCGCTAAATTTCAAGACGCAGGTGAGCAATACCGTCAACCAAGTGCTCAACTTGTACTATGCGTTGTCGGCCGGCTACGAAGATATCAAGGCAAAATCCAACGCGATCGAAGTAGCGCAACAGTTTTACAAGAACAGCGGGATCCAGGAACGGGCCGGGACCTTGGCTCGCCTGGATGTGACCACCGCCGAATCGCAGCTCGCTACCGCGGAATACGACCTGGTGAATTCCCAGACCAATCTGCGGCAGCTAGAATTACAGCTGAAAAACCTGTTGAGCCGCAAGGGGATCGCCGACCCGTTGCTCGCTGCGGTCCAAATTGTTCCACTGGATCGGATTGCGGTGCCGGAGAACGACGAGACTTCCCCGCTTAGGGATCTGCTGCAGACGGCTCTCGCGAATCGCAGCGATCTGGCGGCGGAACGGCTGGGCATCACCAGCGGTGAGATCTCCGCTTTAGGGACGCGGAACGGAATTCTACCTCTGCTGGTTGGGATCGCCACCGAAAGCGAAGCCGGTTTGGCCGGCCAGCCGCGAACCGTGGCAGGCCGTTTGGGCTTTGAAACGGCCAACCCTTACTTCGATGGCGGAATCGGCACCGCTCTGGGCCAAGTGCTGCGGCGGAACTTCCCTACCAATCGTGCTGCCGCCTATTTCCAGACCCCGCTGCGCAACAATCAAGCGCAGGCTGACTATGCCATAGACCAGTTGCAGCTTCGCCAATCGCAGATCCAGTTAAGCAAAGACCTCAATCAGGTAGCAGTGGATGTTTCCAATTACCTGGTGGCCATGCGCCAGGCGCGCGGGCGTTACCGCGCCGCCGTCCAAACCCGAATTCTCGAAGAACAATTGTTAGATGCCGAACAAAAGAAACTGGCGGGAGGAGCATCCACTCCGTTCAATGTGGTTCAACAGCAACGGGATCTGGTGGTCGCGCAGTCGGCCGAGATTGCCGCGCTGGTGGATTTCAGCAATGCTCGCGTAGCGCTCGACCAAACGCTCGGTGAGACGCTCGAAGCGAATCACATATCTATCGGAGAGGCTCGGGACGGCAAAGTCCAGCGCGGGTCGTCGCTTCCGCCGCTGTCACAATAGAGACGTTACAAGTCCAGGCGTTGACACTTGGCAGTCACTTTTGGCACTCCTTTCCGTTCCAGAATGGCGGGCAACCGGCAATCTGTTCCGTATTTGCACTGCGAGCGGACCAACCGAGTAATTTTTTCTAGCTCTCTCGAGGCGTAGTCCTTTGAAATAAGCACGTTTGAGTTTTGGCTAGGCGCGTGCATTCCATACGGCGTGAAATCAAATCAAGCTCAAGGAGCAGAGGTCGTTCCTCAGTGAACTCCCCTTCGTACTCTCCAACGTTAGAACTTCTTTAGCACCCCTACTGAACTCCCTCCCGACCGGCTCCTTGAGTTTTCACAACACCCCTGGCAGGCATAAACGGCCATCCTGCGCCAGCTTCACGAGGAACCCTGTTTAGCCGCTTGCGCACGGAGCCGACCAGCAAAAGCGGAAAACTCTCAGGCCGTCGTTGTGCCTCCAACCTAGATGTTGTCGGTCGGATTTATTACGATTGCCGCGTTTTCGTCTTTGCCCGTGCCGCCGAAGGTCGTCGTGAAGACGTGTTGCCGGTAACGTTCCAACTTCGTGACGAAGATGAAGCGAGCGCCTGAAAACTACGAATGTGCGGCACACGGCCGAAGGAAGGCGCAAGAAGCCGGTTTATGGTGAGTGTCACCTGGGCGGAAAACACGGCAACGCAGGGATGCGACCGGAGCGCCGACTCAGCGACCAGAATAGTGGGGCGAAGGCAGTGGCCTTTAAGAGGATGGGTCTACTCAAACATCGGATCGAAACACTACTACGAGAAAAACTCGTCTGGGTGCGCGTCAATGTAGCGTTTCCATCGAGGTCGAAGCATCTCCTCAAAACCGCCGGCGGCGTACACACCATCCTCCGCAGACCGTATAGCTGCTTGTTGACTGGCATTCATTCGATTCAAAACCTCTTTCCTTTCGGATTGTTCGAGCGAAGGCTCGCCTCCAGGAAAGATGTTCAAAGCCGTCAAGAGTGCGGTGAGCTGCTCGTTTGCATTTAGAAGTTTGAGGCCGGTCACAACGTTGCGCCAGTACATGCCGCTGCTGTTTCCGAGAAACTGTCTCAACCCACCGTTGTCGACTTCTCGTGCGAAAAGCATTGTGCAATATATCGCCTGCTGTCCAGCGGTGCCCTGAGCGATTCGAGCCAACTCGTCCTCGTAGAGTTGATCTGGCCAAATAGGCTCCACAACGGCCCAGCACAGGGTTTCGTCGTCGGCGCCTTCAACCGCAGAGCGAGGTATCCGAAAATCGATTTGGCTCATATAATCTGCCAATTGTAATTCGACCTGTTCTCTTAGGTACGCGAGACATGCTGGCTTCCCAAAGGTGACCCAGTTCGCGCCTGTCGATTGGTCGGATACTCGACGCAAGATCTTCGCAGAGTTCCACCGGGCGTACACTTTCAGTCATGAATGTTTTTCTATAACGTTGAATTACAGGATCTCGATGCCCTCGGCAAGTGCGGCCCGCTCCAAGGCACCATCCGCCGTAGCGAGTGCAATCCGGTGACGCATCGCCAATTCAAGATAGGCCGCGTCATACGCTGTAAGCCCATGTTTCCGGCAAAGATCTTGCGTCGAGTGAAACACTGTCTCGGCCGAGGGCGAATCAATTTCAGTCGGCAGACGTTCCAGGTCTTCGATGAAGGTCTGGATCAACTCGTTTGTCATCCGCTTTCGCCTCTCGCCGACCAAAAGTGCGTTCAGCACTTCGTGCCGCCAGAACACCGGCACGGTGGGCTTGTCGCCCAAAGCAATCCGCTCAGAAATCTTCTCGGCTTTCTGAGCCTCTTCGTCGGGAAAACACCAGGTCAAAACAATCGACGCGTCCAAGACAAATTGCGTCACGGTCTGCTCTCGTTGAGCAACTCCTTGATCGTCATGCCGCCCAGGGACAGCCCATGACGTTTGCCAAATGTCCCAAGCCGGCGCGCGGCCGCAGCAACCGACGAATCCGGTGTTTGGGGGTTCTCGTCCTGAATCCGCTCCAATAGCACCTGTTCAGCGAAGGTCTCCAGCGGAAGACCACTCGCCTTCGCCTTCAGCGCGGGTACGGCTTCGTCGGGAATATGCACGGTCAAGTCCACAGGGCCTCCCTTCTTAGGTTAACCCCGGCCAGCAACGAACGTGAAGCGGGCTGGGGTTTCCAGCGTCGTGGGAATACACGTCATTGGCCTGGTTCACTGTGACTCGTAGAAAGATCCGTCGAACCCGTTGAAGCTCACTACAAGCGTATTGGTGGGGCCTATTTGGGGACCACGTTGAGGCGGGACCATGAAATTGATTTGCATTACGCCGTCGATCAAGCCTGGCGCAGCGCCGGCATACTCGACGGTCTCGTTGTTCACGCCACTCACTGAGATTTGGCAGTAGCTGCACCAATCGTCGGCCGTGGTCGCGACGGCGGCATCCAGGGGACCGGCTGCGTTCCCGAATCCGGTGCCCCAGATACTGATGATGCTCCCAGGTTTGGCAGGATTCGACGCTGAGTTGAGCGTGCCGTCCTGATTAATCGCGGCGAGGTAACCGGAGTAGTTCTCGAACAAAGCGAAGATGGAGCTATCCACCGAGGCGCGGAAATCGGGTAGCATCCCTGAGTTGTTGACAACCTGCACCTGGGCGCTATCCAATCCATTTAGAGGCGCGGGAATTTCCGCATTGATCTGCGAGGCCGACACATACAGTAGAGGAACGGCGGCGCCATTGACCAGGACCTGGACACCACCCAGTGACGTCGGGAAACGGCCGTTACTGCCCGGCGTGGCTGTGACCGGAGTAGCGGGTCCCAGGCCGAAGCCGAATATCGAGACCAATTCCCCCGGCGCTATCCGCGGCGAATTGACCGGCCGCTGCGTTAATAATGCCCAACATGCGTGAACTGATCGGCTGCGCCGGTGTGATTGTCGACACCACGCCGTTCTTGCCTGCCACATGTACCTGTCCGGTCTGATCCACGGCCACGCTTTGCCCCACCGCTCCATAAGGAAATTCCGCTGAGTACAAGAGTGCGGCGCCATTGGCACTCAGTTCGCTGAGAAAGTCTCCTGACTCACCTGCGGCGAACAATGAGGATGTGGTGGGAAAACTTAAAAAGGCGGTGCCGACCAACCACACGTCACCGGAACTGTCCAGGCTGATCGACTTCGCGGTGTCGGCCCCGACGCCACCGAGATACGTCGCCCACAGCGTGGCGCCGGCCGGGCTGAGCTTTATGGCAAGAGCGTTAATGGTATTAACGATGATGGTGGGTTGATATGCGCCTGGGGTAGTCTGAAACCCACCCGTGGTGCCCGTGAGGTATGCGTCGCCCGCTGCGTCGGCAGCGATGGCCGTCACGGAAATATCGCTATCTTCCGAACCTAGACTGGTCAGGAAGACCAGCGCATTTCCGGCGGCATTAATCTTGGCGGCGAAAGCCCCAAGTTCAGGCGTCGCTCCCGCAGTGACCGGCAGATCCGTGGTGTTGGTGTTGCCAGCCACAAGCGCGTTGCCCGCTCCGTCGATTGCAATACCCACGGCCCCGGTTGTGCGGGTCAGGAAGTTACAACCCAAGCAGTCCGGCAGCTTGCTACCGGCAATCAGCGCAGAGTAAATGATTGGCAGGCCTGGAGCGCTTAGCTTGGTAACAAACGCACCGATATCAAACGCTGCTGTAGTCGCGGACACCGGCCCGGCGGGCAGACCCGGCGTGGTAGGAAAATCACTGGAATTGGTGGTTCCGGTCACGTATATGTCGTCGCTCGCGTCTGTTGCGACGCCAGTCACAAGGCTGTAGCCCTGAGTGCCGCCGAAAAACGACGAATAAATGACCGTCCCATCCTGCGCCAGTTTCACCAGGAACCCCGTCTGGCCGCTTGCGCCGGGCGTGGTTTGCAAAGCGTCGTGAAGCGGAAAATTGTCGGACGTCGTTGTGCCTCCAACCCAGATGTTGCCCGCCGGATCTACCGCAATGGCCGCGCTTTGGTCGTTGCCCTTTCCGCCGAAGGTGGTGGTGAAGACGATGGAGCCGTTTGCGTCCAACTTAGTGACGAAGACATCGTTTGACGGATTGCCTTCTTCCGACTGGATGACCCGACCTCCGGTCACATAGGTGTTGCCCGCCGAGTCTGTCGTAATGGCCGCCACCTGATATTGGTTCTGGTCGCCAATGTAGGTGGTGAAATCCGCGCCACAAGCGGTCGAAGCCAAAACCAGGAGCGAAACAAGATAACGGCTTCTCATGGCGACACGTTCACCCACCCTAACAACGATGGCTGCGAAGAGCCAGGAGCGGTAAAGTACACAAACGCACCGCCCCCGGAAACATTCAGGTTGGTCGGTAGCATGAAGTTGATCTGCGTCAGCCCATCGATCAGGCCGGGCGACGATCCAGCGTACTCGACTGTTTCGGTAAGGTAGTTGGTCCCGCTGCCTAACATGAGTTGGCAGGTACTGCAATAGTTATTCGCCGCAGTCGAGACCGCGCCGTCGACGGGAGCGCCCGTTGCGCCCAATCCGGTGGCCCAGATGGTGACAACATTCCCGAGTTTGGCGGGATTCGCAATCTTATTGAGCGTGCCGTCCTGATTGGTTACCGTCATCGACCCGCCGGGATTATCGAACACAGCAAAGTTAGAGCTAAGCAACAGAAGACGGAAATCGGGAAGCTTGGTCGAGTTGTAAACAACCTGCAGGCTGGCGATTCCGTTCACACTACCCTTGAGGGGTGAAGGAATCTGCGCGTTAATCTGCGAACCCGAAACGTACAGCAGCGGGATGGGAATGCCATTGACCAAGACCTGGACTCCACCGAGCGATGTCGGAAAAAGACCGTTCTGGGGTGTCGCTGACTCCGCGAGGGTTGGCCCCAGGCCCAATCCGAAGATCGAAATGATTTCGCCGGGGGCGATGGTCCCCGAAAGTTGACCGGATGCGGCGTTGACAATACTGAGCGCTCGCGGAGCCAGCGGCTGTGCTTCGGTGATGGTAGATATCAGGCCGATGGGGCCGGCGAAATGTACCATGCCGCTGGGGTCGACTGCGATATCTTGGCCCGCTTCGGCGAGAGGGAACGTCTGCAAGTACGGCAGCGTGGAACCATCAGCGCTCAGTTCAGCCACGAAGCTTGGTCCCGTGGCAGAAGTAGTCCCGTTCGTCCCTGTTAACCACACATTGTCGGAACTGTCGAGGCTAATCGAAGGAGCCAACGTGTTGGGATTGCTTTGGCCACCTAAGAAGGTGGCCCAAACCGTCGCGCCAAAGGGATCCAGCTTCATGGCGAATGCTTCGGCATCGTTGCCCGCATCGTAGGTGGTCTGGTAAACGCCAGGCGTAGCGGCGAAATCGGCACTTGTATAGCCCCCGAGGTACGCGTTACCGGACGCGTCCGCGGCAATCGGCCTGGTGCCGAATGCGATGTATTCCGCGACATCAGTAGATCCGAGATAGTTGAAATAGACCACCGCGTTTCCAGCGGCGTTGATTTTGAAGACGAACGCTCCAGAATCAGAGCTGCCCGTTGCGCCCGGCAAATTGGCGGTGTTGGAGGGGCCGCTGCCGGCCACCAGGGCATTCCCTGCTGCGTCCACAGCGATGCCAGCCCCCACGGTTTTGGAAGTACCAGCGAAACAAGAGGGACAGATGCTCCCGGCGATCACAGTAGAATACAGAACCTTCTGGCCAGTGGAATCGAGTTTGGTTGCGAACAAGCCATAAATGGTATTCGGAAAGCTTCCATTGACAGGCGAGGCGGGCAACCCGAGAGTGGTCGGATAATCACTGGCGTCCGTCCATCCAGTGATATATATATTGCCCTCTTGATCGGTTGCGATGCCAGTTACGCCGGTCTGGCCGAGGAGACCGCTGAAGGTAGAAGTATAAAGGACCGTGCCATCCGGCGCCATCTTCCCAAGAAAGCCGCTTCCTCCCACCCAAATGTTGCCCGTAGGATCAACAGCGATCGCAGATTCAACGGCTATCCCAGTTCCATAGGAAGTGGGGTTTCCCTGGCCGAACGTGCTGGTGAAGACGATGTGCCCGGTGGGATCCAGTTTCGTCACGAAACCACCGAGTCCCGTCACATAGGTATTGCCGGCCGGGTCGATTGCCAGCGCGTCGACTGTAGACAGATAGAAAATCTGAGTTGGGCCTCCAACGTACGTTGTAAAGTCCGCGCCGTAGCCGGTCGAAAACAACATCGCAAACGAAATTAGAAGACGCATAGACTAGAAGCATGCTCCGAATCGTGTCGCTGATCGCCAGCGCCAGCGAGATCGCCGCTGAACTGGGACTCAGCCGGTATCAGGTGGGCCGCTCGCATGAATGCGATTTCCCGCCGGAGATCCTCACGCTGCCGATTTGCACCTCGCCAGCCTTCCCGACCGATGGTTCGAGCGCTGAAATCGACCAGCGCGTCAAGGAGCGAGTGGCGAATGCTCTGTCGGTCTACGAAGTCTCACGCAAGATTTTGGACGCGTTGCAGCCGACTCATGTTATCACGCAAACGCAGTGCCGGGTCTGCGCCGTCAGCCTGGAGGATGTGGAACGCGCATTGACGGGCTGGGTGACCAGCCGTCCGAAGCTGATTGCGCTGGAGCCGAATTCGCTGGCCGACATTTGGCTGGACATCCGGCGGGTCGCGAGTGCGTGCGGCGTCACGGAACGCGGCGAGGAGGTTGTCGCGGATCTTCAAGCCAAGATGCGGCGGATATCGGAGCGGGCATCGAAGGCGTCCCGCCGCCACAGCGTCGCCTGCATTGAGTGGCACGAGCCGTTGATGGCCGCCGGTAATTGGGTGCCTGAGTTGGTGGAGATGGCCGGTGGAGTCAACCTGTTCGGACAGGCGGCTCTGCACTCACCATGGATGAGCTGGCAGCAGTTGCTGGACGCCGACCCGGATGTCATCATCACGATGCCCTGCGGCTTCGACCTGGATCGCACTGGCGCGGAAATGTATTGGCTCACCGACCGGCCGGAATGGGGAAAGCTGCGGGCTGTCGAAACCGGCCAGGTTTACTTAGCCGACGGCAATCAATATTTCAATCGACCGGGACCGCGAATGCTGGAGTCGCTCGAGATCCTGGCCGAAATCCTGCACCCCGAGGCTTTCGAGCCAAAGCTCGAAGGCACGGCTTGGCGCGCGCATTGTCGTATGCTTAGTAGCGATGGCTACAAAGAAAAACGCTGAACCCTCAGAGCAAAAACCAGAGAAGCAAAAAGCGGAGAAGCAACCCAAGAAAGCGGCCAGCGCAGATGCGCCGCAAGAAGCAGATGCGGCTCCAAAAGAAGACACGCTGCAAAAAGCCGCGAAGGCGATCGGGTCCGCCCTGGGGACCATGGCGGTGAAAACCGGCATTGCCCATCCCGCGACGGCTCCTAAGAAAAAGATCCCTAAGCTCGTCAAGAAGACCAAGTCGCGCTTGCCGCGCAAAGAGAAGAAACAGGCGAAAAAGAAGCTGGCGAAATCGGTTGGCTAGATGGGAGGTCAGTGCTACACATTGATGACAGTCTGATTGAAGAAGCGCGCCGGATTGGCGGTCACAAAACCAAGAAGGAAGCCGTGACTAAGGCTGTTACCGAGTACATCGCTCAGCGCAAGCGGTTGGCAATTCTTGACGCTTTTGGCACTATCGACTGCGACGCAGAATACGATTACAAGGCGGACCGCAAAAGGAAGTGAGCAAGTCGCAGCGTTGCGAGAGCTGTTCAGTCTGGGTTCATCCCGGGCATTCACACGAGTGTGAATGCGGCACGCAAGAGTGCGTGCGCCACAGGGGGTACATTGGAGCAACGAGTGCCGCGGTCGGGCTATCACTCCGGGATATTTAGCGGACGTCGATCTTCAATACCGCATCAGACGCGATCATCGGCTCGGAAGGCCGTGGGCGCCAGCGGGACATCACCCGGTACGAGTGTAGCGGCGAATCGCGGTAGCGCGGCCGGTTTGTGGATCTACTGTCACGATGACGGCGTGCAGCTCGGCGCCTGACTTGGCGTTGTCCAAGCGGATGGGCATGCCGGTCAAGAAGCGGCGGATTGCGAGAGTCTTCTCGGAACCGATTACCGAATCGTACGGCCCGGTCATCCCGACGTCGGTCTGATACGCGGTCCCGCCGGCTAAGATGCGTTCATCGGCGGTGGGGATGTGGGTGTGGGTACCCACCATCGCGGAGACGCGGCCGTCTAGATACCAGCCCATGGCCATCTTCTCGCTGGTCAGCTCGGCATGAAAATCGACGAACCGGACCTTGACCTGGGGATCGAGGGATTTCAAAATACTGTCGGCCATGCGGAAGGGGTCCTCAATGGCGGGCAAATGCACACGGCCCTGCAAATCGATCACGGCCACCGGAACGCCGTTGCGCGCTTTGGTCACCAGCAAGCCGCTGCCGGGCAAGTCGGCCGGATAATTGGCGGGGCGCAGCAGCCGCGGCTCGCGCGGCAGATAGTCGAAAATTTCTTTCTTGTCCCAGATGTGATTTCCGGATGTGATGACGTCCAGGCCGAGCGAAAAAAGCTCCTGGGCAATGGATGGCGTGATGCCGAAGCCGCCGGCTGAGTTCTCCGCGTTCGCGATGGCGAGTTGAATCTTTTCCTCGCTGATGATCTCTTGCAGGTATCGAGCGACCAGAACGCGGCCCGGCGACGCAAAGATGTCGCCAATAAATAAAATGTTCATTAGATTGAAGACTGGAAAAAGAAAGAGGAGCGCCGCTAGCCAGTTGAATCAGCTCCCGTCCTTGACCCCAGAGACCAGGGCGGAGCCCTCCGAGCGTCTTTAGGCTTCTCCAATAACAGCTTTTACACCGCCGGAGCTTGCACACCAACGCATAAACCGAGACGGACCCCTAGACAATTGACTGTCGGATCAATTTAAGAGAACTGATTCCCAAACTGAACAGCAAACGCTCCCAGTCGCAATGATAACAGAGGTCCTGGGGCAATGCGAGAGATTTCCCGGCCTCCTGGAGCCAACGGGACTCTGATGCTAATTGTACTAAGACCTTTGTTTCAGCAATTTAAGGGTGAAAGCTAATGTCGGAGTTGACTGGCTTAGACGCTAACTCGCGACGCACCGTGACTGCCTTTTCGGTCTGCTCGAGGGAAAGTGGCAAGCGAGCTTCGCGATATCCGGCGGACCACCGGCTCGATCAGCCATCGCATGGATGATGGAACGTCGCGGCTCAACCCAATCGCCTCCAGCTCGAGGTAAACGCCGCCGTCGCGTTGCATGAGACGCGTGATGGCGAACAGGCTCCAGATGAACCCATGGCCTTCACCCGCCCCTAGAACGCGCTCGGAGGAAGAACCGTAGTCGTCTATTTCCTGGACTCGCGTGGTTCGCGCGATGGTATATGCGCATCGATCGTCCACCCGAACGGTGGAGGACTCGTATTCGGCGTCGAATGCCGTCTTGAGAAGTATCGACCTGTTCAGGAGTCGCATCGAAAAGCGGTCGTTTTTATCGCCTTTATCGCCCCCGAGCGCGATTGTCTTGGAGTCGATTACGCTGGGCCGGTACAAATCTTTATAGCGTGCGTAATCGCGCAGTACTTGCTGCGCATCATTGATCGAGACGTCGGGGATGAAGACCGCGCCAACCCAATCGTGAATCAGCCCGGACGGGACCTTCTTGGGAATTTGCGGACCCGCTGGCGACACGACGATTTCGCCGGCTCGAACCTTCGCCAGCCGGTCCGGCTGTTCGTCCGCCCACAAAAAGCTCTGGCCCGGATTCAGCCGCTGCTCCATCCGCGTGGTCGCGGACTTCACGTAATCCTCCCAAGCTTGCGACGTAACTGGCTCAAGATGGGCACCTTGGACTTCCACCGGGGAAAGCAGTGTCACTAGAGGAAGCAGCGGAAGCGCAATTTCGAATCGCAAAAGGGCCTCTTCGGGTAAGATGCCTCCGGCGCAGTGCAGGTCGCGGATTAACTGCCGAGTTCGGCCTGAATTTGCGCGGCGATCCGGTTGGCAAAATCCTCTACGCGTTCCAGCTCGGGCCCTTCCACCATCACCCGCGCCAGCGGCTCGGTTCCGGAAAATCGGACCAGCACGCGCCCGGAATCGCCGAAGGAGTCCTCGGCCGCACGGATCTCGGCGACCACGCCCGGCAGATCTTCCAGCCGTTTTCGCCCCTTGATGCGAACATTTACTAAACGTTGCGGATACACCTGAATTTCCTGGGTTAATTCGTCCAATCCCGCGTGCGCCTCGCGCATCGCCTCAAACACTCGCAAGGCCGTGAGCATGCCGTCTCCCGTGGTGGCGTAACGGTGAAAAATAATGTGGCCGGATTGCTCGCCCCCGAGCACGGCGCCACGGCGCAGCATCTCCTCGAGCACGTACTTGTCGCCCACCGGTGTCCGAAGCATGGCAATGCCGTGCGCGCAGAGCGCCCGTTCCAGACCCAGATTCGACATCACGGTGGCGACCACGAGGGGAGGGTTGCCGTTCACGGTAAGCTGTCCGTGGTCTTTCAGGTACCGGCCGGTTAGGAATAGCACGGCGTCGCCATCCACGATCTTTCCCGAGCGCGCCACGAACAAAGCGCGATCGGCATCGCCATCAAACGCGACGCCAACGTCGGCTTTTTGTTCTAGCATCGCGGCCTGTAGAGCTTCCAGATGCAGCGAGCCGCAGTTCAAGTTGATATTGCGGCCGTCGGGCGAGCAATGGATGGGATGAACACGCGCGCCGAGGCGCTCGAAAAGCTGGGGCGCGAGGTATGAAGCGGAACCGTTGGCGCAGTCGGCTACGATCGTTAATCCGTCGAGGCCTCCGGTCAGCGTTTGAGCCAGGTGATCCATATACGCGCGGTCCAGGCCCGCGTTTACCGTGAGCGCGGAGGGCGGCGAGTAAGCTCCCTGGGCAAGAAGCGAAAAGATCTCTTTCTCAAGTAACTCTTCCTGGTCGTCGGGCAACTTATAGCCAGCATGACCGATCAGCTTGATGCCATTGTCCTGATACGGATTGTGCGACGCCGAAATCATCACTCCCGCCGCGAACGGGCCGTTCTTGGCGAGATAAGCGACTCCAGGCGTAGTGGTGACGCCGGCGAATTCAACTGTTACTCCATGCCGTGCTAATCCGGCGGCCACTTCGGCAGCCAGCCACGGCCCCGATTCGCGGGTGTCCATTCCGATTACCACTTGTTCAAAACCGCTCTGTTTGGATTCGGTCACCCAGCGGCCGAGCGCCGCTCCCACAGCCTGCGCGGTCGTCGGGTCCAGTGGCGGCTGTCCGGCCACCCCGCGAATTCCGTCGGTTCCAAATAGAGCACGCGCCACTAATGTGCACCCCCGTTCGGGATCTTTTCAAGCTTCACCCGCACTGTTATATCGGTCGGGGCGTCGAGGAGCCTTACCTGCGGATCGCCTGCGTTCAAGTGCGTGTGAAAGACCTTCTCCCCAACCACGCCGCTCAAGTCCATGGGATCCGTTTTGATTTGATGGATTGCTTCCACACGCTCCTGGGAACCTCGAATTCGGACTTGGGTCGTTCCCAGCTGCTGGCTTGCGATGCGATAACCCGAAGGCTGGTTCACGTAAACCGGCTGGACAGGCTCCTGCTTAAAGATGAGTTGGTTAAAGTGCAGCGTAATTTGGGAAGGAACCGCCTGATAGAAGACCACTCCGGCAGGCAAATTGAGATTGCGCCCGCGGATGCTGTAAGTGCGATCGCCTGGCTGGGCGTCGGAAAGATCCAGCACTACGGCCACCGCCGACAGATTGTCGCGCGAGAGCCGGCCGGACGGGCCCCGGACCTCGAGGCGCACGCGATCCGGCAGGTTGCCGCTGATGTCCAGGTCGTCGCGCATATTCTTGAAGTCCACCGGCGCCGAGAGCGAAGTGGCGACTTCAGGCTCGCGCGCTACGGAGATCCACAAGACAATGGCGATCAGGAGGGAAAGAAGCTTCCAACCAAGGTTGCGGGTGAGGAGTTGGATCATTAGATGATCACCAAGCGTTCACACGAGTGTGAACGCGGCACGCAGGAGTGCGTGCGCCACATCGCGGGTGATCCACACAAGACGATGGCGATCAGGTTGCGGGTGAGGAGTTGGATCATGGGCGATCCAAGCTCGCTACCATGCTGCGTTTTTCGCTGCGGTCCCGTCGCTCGGATAGCATATGTTCGACGCGTTCCAGCGGAACGTCGATCTCAATTTCTCCGAATGCGGCGACGGATACCTTGCCGGTTTCTTCCGACGCCACGATAGCGATGCAATCGGATTCCTCGCTGATTCCGAGCGCCGCTCGATGCCGGGTGCCGAGCTCGGTGACCAACAAGGGATTGGTGGTCAAGGGCAGAAAGCAGGCCGCCGCGGCAATCCGGTCTCCCTGGATGATCACCGCGCCATCGTGCAAAGTTCCACCGGGATGAAAAATAGAGCACAACAGGTCGCGCGAGACCTGCGCGTCCAGACTCACTCCGCTCTCGATAAAGGTTCGCAAGCCGATCTTGCGCTCGATGACGATCAAAGCGCCCACTTTGGTCTGCGACAAGCGGCCCACCGCCAGCACCACTTCTTGGCTCAGTTCGCGCCGTTCGAGCTGGCTGATGCCGAGGAACGGTCTGCGTCCCAGCCGCGCCAGCGCCCGGCGCAGCTCACTCTGAAACATGACGATCAGGGCGATAGCGGTGTAGGGCGCGAGCGTCGCGAGAATGGTATGCAACAGTTCCAGCTTTAACCAGACCGCGGCGGCATAAATCAACCCAAGCACGCAGACCCCAAGCAGAACGTGGACCGCGCGACGCCCGCGAATGATCAATAGAAACTGATAAATGAGAATCGCGACAATGACGATGTCAATAGCCGCAGTAATGGTAAGTGGCGGTAAATCGGAGAACGAGGATGGCAGGTAACTCACCATGCATCGATCTTTATTGTAACAATCCTGATCAAGGCTTCTTCGAAGTGGATATCCCTACTTCAACGGTGTGCGCGGTCAGCGTAGTTCCCTTCTCCGCGGCATGGATCACTACGCGATCGCCGACCTTGAGGTCGCTCTTCTGGATCGGTTTGTCGGCGCGCGCGTAGGTGGTCTGCGCGTCAAGAAGCACTTCTACCGTTTTTCCGGCCGTGGTGGTGACGGTGACGGATTGGTCGGAAACTTTGGCCACGGTGCCTCGCACGTGCTCGAGTCCCCCGTGCCCGAGCGCGATGATCGGTGTGATAGCGAGCGCAATTAGCAGTACTCGCCTAGTGATGGTGTTGGTGTTCAGGATGTTCATGTGGTTCCTCTCCATTCAAGAATTCTTTTTCCTCTTGTTCTTCCTTCAGCTCGTCGGGACTTTTCGGATTCAAGCTCTGCATCTCGCGTTCTTCTTCGGCGGTCACCTGCGGCAGGTGCCGGATAAATGCCACTAACTTCCAGGAGTCCTGCTCATCATGCCCATGATTGGATCCGCCCCAGCCCGGCATGCCGGTCATCCGGACACCATTCTGGATGATAAAAAACAGCTCGCCATCGGTCAATTGCTGGGTTTCGATTTGCCGCATATCCGGAGCCGGCGGGTACATTCGCTTGCCCATCTCAGTATCGCCGCTGCCGTTGTTGGCGTGGCATCCGGCGCAGTGGTCGGCCCAATGAGCGCGCGCTTCGGCCAGCACTTGGGGCGAATTCGGAATCGGATTCACCCGATCTTTCGCACCCGCGGGTGCAGCCAAAGACCGCGCCCGGCGCGCCACCCAGCGTTCCAATGCGCTGGGACGTTCGCGAGCGCTAAAGCCACGCGCGGCCAGCACAAAAACCCCGGCCGCAGCGAGAGCTACGACGATCACCGACAAAGCCCCCGCGAGAAACAGGCTCGGTTTTAGCATAACCTTCTATTATTTCTCACTATTATTTCTCAGCTGGCCGCAGCCGTAAGCGGATGAAGACGTTTCCGCCCAGGGGCCGGTCTCCATAGTAGGGTTTGATGACATCGGGGAGTGAATACGCCGTAAAGTTGACGCCGAACCCGGTCTCGAGGTGCTGAAAAAGATCGACATCGCGGGTGTATCCGATAGTGTACGCGCCAATGCGGAACGTGCTCCCATACAAAATCGCCAGATTCTGTTGGATCTCCGGCTGGTCGTCGAACAACTCGTCTTTATCCACCAATTCGACGCGGCCAGTCAGAAAATTCTTGCGCTTGATGGGCAGGACCGATTCGGCCAGATAAGAATTCACGTTGTGACCCGAATCCGTATCGTGATTGCGTCCCCAGATCAGGCTCGACGACCAATTTCCGCCCGGCAGCGGCTTCGTATACTCGATGGACGCCGTGCTGCGCACCTGGTCGCCCGGCTGCAACGCTTCCGGATGCGTGAGCCTGCCGAGGGAAACCTGCGCCGCCCAGTTTTTCGCCGGAAAGAACCATAATCGCGTGGACCACGAATCGATGGCGCCCTGCTGGATGATCCAACGATTCTCACCCGGCTCGGCGCCATGGAATCCGCTGGCCTCCAGCTTCAATTTTTTGTAAGCCAATCCAACCGTTACCACATCGTCTGAGATGTGCGTGGAGTCCTGCAAATGGTGCGACAGGGGAGCCTCCGGCAACTCGGCGGCGGATGCGCGATGGGGATACGCCACTGGCCCGAGCGCAGGGTCACCCACCGGAGCAAAGTAAACTTCTACGCGGGTGTTGCCGCCAAGCTCCCGGACATAGTGGAAGCCAAGTCCCATGATCAAATTGTGGGGATGCTGTCCATCGACGATGGCCTGGCCGAATGCTGTTTCGCCGGTTTGGAACAGCAGCGGGTAGCGGCGAGCGGTGATGGTGGCCGGTTCCAAGCTCAGCATAAGATCCGCCTGGAAGGCGCCGTTCTCGCCGACGCGGTGCTCGGCCGAGGCCATAAACACGTTTGGCGAATAGAGCTTGTCGCCGCCGCGCGGGCCGGACTGCTGCGTATCCACCAGGAACCCGTCGCCCATGAACATCGTATTAAAGGATCCAAGATGGGTCAGGATCATCGGCATGGGCCACGAGTCCGGATTGACCGACGTTCCCGAGGCCATGTTCATAAGATCCATGCTGGCGGGATTCATATCCACCATGTTCATGCCCGGCATATTCGTTTGGCCGCGAGCGCCGGCTACTCCCAGAAGAATGAGACCGATAGTTCTAACGCAAGACATGACGCTCCTTCCGATAACAGACGAGCAAGCGTCGGCACGATTGCCGACGCGGCACGCATGAGTGCGTGCGCCACATTTGCGTCAGATTCTGAGGATACGGGAAGGAGGAGAAAAGTCGGCGAATGGCCCAGTTTCGATGGCGATAAACAAAGGCGTGCTCGGAACGGTGAGCGTCACCGGGAGGTGAATTGCGATTGCGGAGGTAGTCGGCAATCCATGCGCATCGGGAACCAGAAAGTCGTATGCGCAGGAAGCTGCCAGTTTATGTTGATGGCAAGGTGGCGGGGCGGGCTTACAACTTTCAGCGGCGCACGACGCCACGCAGTGTGCGGCACTGAAGATCAGGGTCGCAATCAGCAGGGCGACAAGCTGAACGCGTGCTGAAACCATCTTTACATCCTAACGCCTCGATCATAGCATGGACATTCTTCAGTTACGTGAAGTTACCACCTTAGTACGTACCCGTAGGCTGCGGCCCCACGGAATTGCCTTAGTACCTATCTTGGCGGTACTCCGCCGTCGATCTGGAGAACTGCGAGGGCTTATTGAGTAGCGTTTCCGTTCTGGTATGTGAATCGCAGCCGATCGTTATCGAAGGGCTGCAGCGGGTGCTCGCTAAAACCGACGATCTGGTGTTTGCGGGAGCGGTGTCCAGGCCGGCGGACGCGCTCGATGCGATCCAGCGGATGCATCCCAACATCGTGTTGATTGATGGAAGCGCGGGATTGACGGCCGCGCTGCGGCTGCTCGGCCATTTGAAGGCCGCTGGGCCGGCCTACCCGGTGCTTTGGGTAGTAGACCTTCCGGAAATGGATGCTTTCCGAGCGCTGCAGATGGGAGCGCGCGGCATCGTCAAGAAGACTCTGTCTACAGACACGCTCATCGAGTGCCTGCGGGAAGTGGGGGCGGGCCAAATCTGGATGCAGGAGTCTGACCAGGTTGCTGAGTTTTTGCAGCGCAAGGATAGCTCGCGCTTAACCCCTCGGGAGAAGGAAGTGGTGCGCTTGATTTGTCGGGGCCTAAGAAACAAGCAAATTGCGGAGAATCTGCATATTACGGCAGGAACAGTAAAGGTACACTTAATGCACATCTTTGAGAAGACGGGCTTAAAGGATCGCCTCGCTTTAGCCGTGCATGGGCGGGAGTTGGTGGGTGTAGAAGTACCGGCCGCGAGCGATGCGGCCACTAACTAAAGCAAGTGGCGTGCAGAGTCGATCAGCTTCTAGGGACCCGGGTGTCCCAAGCAGCTTCCATTGGCAACTTCTACCCATTTCCCGCCACAGACGCGCCTGGGGCCTGGCGACCCTTTAGCTTCTCCGGGCGATATTGACCGGAGCGCGTGGCGCGGAATGGCGCGTCTTCTCACGCCGTCGTTTTCCGACTTTTTCTTCATAGCGCTGATCCTCTGGTTGTTTGTATGGGGGGCGAGCGGCTGGATATCGCTGCTGGGAGATGGCGATACCGGGTGGCACATTCGTACCGGCCAGTACATTCTTGAACATCACCGGGTGCCGACCGAGGATTTGTTTTCTTTCTCGCGCCCCGGCGCTCCGTGGTTCGCCTGGGAATGGCTGACCGACATCTCCTATGCGCTGTCTTTTCGGGTCGGAGGGCTAAAAGCGATCGTGCTGATTGCCGGTGCGATGATCGCGCTGTTTGCCACCGTGGTTCTGCGTTACACGCTGTGGCGAGGCGCCAACGGACTGGTGGCTGCGTTCACCACGCTCTTGGCGGTGGGGGCTTCCTCCATGCATTTCCTGGCGCGTCCCCATTTATTCACTCTGCTTTTGCTGCCGATTTGTTTGTGGCTGGTGGAAGCGGACCGGCGGCGGAACACGCGCTGGGTTTGGGCGCTCATTCCCATAACAGCGCTGTGGACCAACCTGCATGGGGGATTCGTTATTTTTCTGGCGTTGCTGGGACTGCTGGTGCTAGGGTACGCGATCGAAGAGGCGCTGGCATGGCAGGCGGGCCTTAAGACGCGCTGGCCCCAGATCCGGCGCTACTCCTGCTTGTTGGCGGGATGCTCGCTCGCTTCGCTCGTGAACCCTTACGGAATCCAGTTGCATGTCCATATCGCGGCGTACCTGCGCGACGACTGGATAAAAAGCATTGTGCAGGAGTTTCAGGCGCCGACGTTTCGCTCCGAAGGCCAGCTTCAATTTGAGATCTTATTGCTGGCGGGTTTGATTACCTGCGGCTTTCTGCTCCGCCGGCGGCTTTTCGCCGAAGCGCTGTGGGTGGTGTTTCTGGCCCACGCGTCGCTCACCAGCGTGCGGCATGCTCCGCTGTATGCCACCGTAGCCGCGCCGCTGATTGCTTGCGAGATCAGCCGATGGTGGCAGGCCGGAGTGGCGGCCATGAAGAAGTCTTCGGCTTTGCGAATTCTTTACCAGCTAGGGGCGGACCTGACGCCGGGGTTTCGCCGGACCAGTATCTGGCCAGCGGTATTGATTCTGTCTTTGGCCGCGCTCGACGCACCCTTGAAGTGGCCGCGCGACTTCCCGAGCGAGACGTTCCCGACCGCGATGGTCCACCAGCACGCCGACCTGATTCGATCGGGCCGGTTGCTGACTCCGGACCAATGGGGTGACTACATCATTTACAGTTTTTACCCTCGGCAGAAGGTCTACGTCGACGGTCGTAGTGACTTCTACGGAGAGCAGCTGGGCCACGAGTATCTCCATTTGCTCCAAGGAGACTACGACTGGAGAAAGATCCTGGACCGAAATGGCTTCGATGTGGCTCTGCTGCCAGTAGATTGGCCACTGGCATCGATGCTGAAATTGGACCCGGGCTGGCGCGTAGTACAAGACGATACCCGGGTCATCCTATTCCAGCGACTAGGTCGGCAAACCGCAAGGAATTAGGTATTTCGGCGCCCTGTCCGCAATCACCCGTACTAAAGAAAACCTACTGTTTGGGCTAATGAAAACCTCCCAGTTGGCCGAAGTTATAAGTCAGGGAGAGCCACCGGCATGAGAAGCAATCAGAACCCGTCAGGTTCAGTCACCCGGACTGTTGGGGACCGGAGTCTGGGGTCAGATCAGCGCAGCATGGTAGCGAAATTAAGCATGCCTCAGATGCCGGTTGAATGGCTGGATTCGGGAAGCTGGCGGCTGCCTTCGGGCAAGGCCCTGGCGGAATTTGCGCTGCAAGCCGGATTTCTTGCACCGCTGCTGTTTCGAGCGGACGGATTTCGAAAAAGCTCCCCGAAAGTTGGAATGAGCGGGGCGCCGGAAAGCAGCGAAGCCTCCGGGCTCCTGAGGAACGGGGCACAGGCACGGGGCAGACAGTTTGGCAAGGGGGACAGCCGGTGACGGTGCAGGCCATTTTGGCGGGCGCGGTCGGGATTGCGGCGTGTATCGACGATCTGCGGCGTCGCCAGATTTCCAATTGGATTCCTGGCTCGGCCTTCGCCAGCGGCCTGGTTTTGCAAACGGCGCAACATGGCTGGCGTGGAGCGGGAGCATCGTTGCTCGGCACACTGGCGGGCGGGAGCGTGTTCCTCATTTTCTATCTACTGGGCGGAATGGGCGGAGGAGACGTGAAGTTGATGGCGGGTTTTGGCGCGCTGCTAGGAGCGAAGCGGCTCTTTGAAGCGGCTCTGTGGACGGCCGGGTGCGGCGGCGTAATGGCGCTGGCCGTGATCTCGGCCGGCTTGATTCGAGACTTCTGCAGGCGCGGTCAGCGCGTTGGCACGGAAGCTGGGGCCTCGTCTTTGAACGCAGGCCGGCGCGCCGACAGTATCCCCTACGCTCCGGCCATTGCCGCCGGAGTCTGGTTGAGCCTGGTGGGAGCGACGTAACGAAAGCGGCATGACCGTGCAAAAAGACAGGATTTTCTTGGCATTCCGGTTAGCGATCGAAGGCGGGAGAGAAGGATATGGATCGTAGATTTCTGACGGTACTGGGCGTGAGTCTGCTGTTCGCGCTCGTGATATCAAGCGTGTTCTATCAGATGACTGCGCGCGCCGGCAGCCCCAAGAAGGCTGAGGCCACCGATATGAAGGACGTCGTCTTGGCTGCCCGGCCACTCTCGGTGGGAACGACCGTGAAGCCGGCCGACATCAAGCTTGGAAAGATCCCAGCGGCTAGCTTCCCGAAAGGCGCGTTTGCCAAACCCGAGGAAGTGATCGATCGTCCGCTCATCAGCAACATCCTGATGGACGAGCCGGTGCTCGAAGGACGGCTGGCGGCGCGCGGCAGTGGAGTGGGTCTGGCGCCGATCATTCCGGTGGGAATGCGCGCCGTAACTCTGCGCGTGAACGACGTTACCGGCATCGCCGGTTTTGTGCTGCCTGGAATGCGGGTAGACGTGCTGGTGACGGGCCAGCCGCCCCACTCCGATACTTCGGTGACCGCCACCCCGGTCCAATTACAAAATCTGCTGGTGCTTTCCGCTGGAACGGTGATGCAGCCGGATGCCCGCGGTCAGGCGATGCCGGCCCAGACCGTGACCTTACTTGGAACGCCGGAGCAAGCTGAGACGCTCACACTCGCGAGCGCCGATGCTCGCATTCAATTGGTCTTGAGAAACGGCAGCGATCAGACCATCGCGAAAACGCCTGGGCACGACATCGCGGAATTGTACGGCGAACGCTCGGCGCACAAAAAGACCCCTGAAGAAAATCCTGCACCGCGACCGCGACCCCGCCCCGTGGTGGTGGCCGCAGCCCCGCCTCCGCCTCCTCCGCCGCCCGATCAGATCGTGGTGATTCGCGGAACGCAGAAGAGCGTGGAAGTGGTTGGAGTGGGCGGAGGAAAGTAAACCATGCGACCAATCAAACGGCTGTACCTCCTCTCTGGTCTGATGGCTTTGGGCACGGCCAGCTGGCTTTTCGGCCAGGGAGGCCCGGAAGAGATTCGATTGACGGTAGGAAAGAGCATCGTCATCGACTATCCGGCTGACATCGCCCGGATTTCAACCAGCAACCCGGACATCGTGGACGCTTCGCCGGTTACGGGACGCGAAGTACTGGTCCATGGCAAGTCTTTCGGGACAGTGACGCTGGTGGTCTGGAGCAAGGCCGGTCAGCGCAACTTTTACAACATCAACGTAGAGCAGAATTTGGAGCCATTGCGCCGGCTCCTCAAGGAAACGTTCCCGGCGCAAGATATCCACGTTCAATCCTCGCGCGATTCGCTTTCCCTCACCGGGCAGGTCGCGAATAAGGACATTGGCGACCGGGCCACCGCGCTCGCGACGCCCTTCGCGAAAACCGTGGTGAACAACCTGCAACTGGCCCAGCTGCCGGCCGAGAGGCAGATTTTGTTACGCATCAAGTTCGCCGAATTGGACCGTTCGGCAGCCAATTCATTCGCGGTCAATTTGATATCCACGGGCGCCACCAACACGCTCGGGAGCACGAGCACCGGCCAGTTCGCTGGGCCGACTGCGCCGAATGTGGGCGGGGGCGTTCCAGCTACCTTCTCGATCACCAATGCCTTGAATATTTTCGCGTTTCGTCCGGATCTCAATTTTGGAGCGCTCATCGAAGCGCTGGAAGCACACAACTTGCTGCAGACTTTGGACGAGCCGACCCTGATGACCAGCGATGGCAAAGAAGCCAGCTTCCTGGTCGGCGGAGAATTTCCGATCCCGGTCTTGCAGGGAGGAGCTAATTCCGGCGCCGTCACCATTCAGTTTCGAGAATTCGGCGTACGGCTGACCTTCACCCCGGTCATTACCGCCAACAACAACATTCGCTTACACGTCAAACCGGAAGTTTCCGCGCTCGACTACAGCAACGCGCTGTCGTTCAATGGATTCACCATCCCCGCCCTTTCATCGCGCAAGATCGAAACCAACATCGAGCTGGGGGAAGGCCAAAGCTTCGTGATTGCCGGTCTGATCGACAACCAGGTGACAGAAACGATCTCCAAGATCCCCGGTCTGGCGAGTTTGCCGATCTTAGGGAATCTATTCAAGTCCAGATCGGTAAACAAGAGCGACACCGAACTGGTGGTCCTGGTGACGCCAGAAATCACCATGCCGTTGCAGCCGGGCGACGCCAAGCCCACGCCGGCGATGCCGCGGCCCTTCCTAGTGCCGGTGACCCCGGGTTCGAACGAGGCATTTCCGGCCAAAGGCAAGGCCAAATAGGAATACGGCGGATGAGAAACGGGATTGCGCAATGACGGGACGAGGACCAGTTTTGACGGCGCTTGCGATCATTCCAGATCGTGAGCTGGCGGCCCAACTCTCGTCTGCTCTCGAGCGCACCCGTTCGTTTCAAATTGTCTCTGAGTTAAAGTCCTATCCTTCGCTGCAGACCTTGGAGATCCGGGTCCGCCAGACCAAGCCCGATGTGATCCTGCTCGACTTAGCCTCCGACCTTGATCAGGCCTGCGAGCTGATTCGCTGTCTCTCCTCGCTCAATTTGCGAGTGCATGTGGTCGGGCTGCATGTGCGGAACGACTCGGATGCGATCCTGCGCTCCCTCAGGAGCGGGGCGAGCGAGTTTCTGTACGCCCCCTTCGACGTTCAAACGCAAACCGAAGCCGTGGTCCGGCTGAACCGTCTGTTGCAGCCGGGGCCGGTGGAGCAAGCCGAGCCGGGCACCATCGTCGCATTCTCCAGCGCCAAGCCGGGCTCGGGTGCATCCACATTAGCGGCCCAAGCCGCTTTCGCTTTGCGCCGCACAACCTCCCAACGAGTTCTACTGGCCGACTTCGACCTGATGGGAGGCATGATCGGCTTTTACTTGAAACTCACCCACACCAAGTCTTTGCTCGACGCCCTGCAGATGGCGGAGCGGCTCGGGGAGGGTGCCTGGGATTCCTGTGTCGCCTCGGCGGATGGCGTGGACATTCTTCCGGCACCGGAGACCCCCTACGCCGGACCCATCGACGCCGCCCGGCTGCACGCGGTGATGGAACACGCCCGCATGAACTACGAGTGGGTAGTGATCGACCTGCCGGTGGTTTTTCAACGGCTGAGCTTGATGACGATATCCGAATCCGACCGCGCCTTTCTGGTGTCGACGCCCGAGCTGCCGAGCCTGCACCTGGCGCGCAAGGCGGTCAATCTTCTGGACCATTTGGGCTTTCCCAAGGAACGCTTTCAAATTGTGATGAACCGCATCGACCGGCGCGACGAGATCGCCGGATCGGACATCGAGCGGCTGTTTAACTGCGCCATCGACGCGCGCATCCCGAACGACTATTTCTCGCTCCACCGGGCGGTAACCCTGGGCCAGCCGGTGGATGGACATTCTGAACTCGGCAAGGCGATCGAGAACCTGGCCAACCGGCTGTCGGGCGGCGGCCAGGATCGTAAACGCGCGCCACTGGCGGACTTAAGAGTCGCGACTTCGGCTGTGTAGTGTGAAGGGTTTGTAGTGAAGACTTATGTTTCCTAACCTCGATACCAAATCGACGCCCCAAATCAGCTGGGAGCAGCGTCTGTTGAAGAACGGCGGTAAATCCAAGGGTGCGCTGAAACCGGAGTACCAGGAACTGAAGTTCACCCTGCATCGCAAGCTGGTGGACAAGATCAACCTGGAGGCGCTCGCCAGCATCGACAACCAGCGCGTGCGCAGCGAAGTGCGCCAGGCCCTGATCTCGCTGATCGATTCAGAGCCGACGCTGCTCAGCTCGCTCGAAAAGCAGCAGATTTGCGACGAGGTCCTGGACGAAGTGTTTGGCCTGGGGCCGCTCGAGCCGCTGCTGCAAGACCCCAGCATCTCCGACATTCTGGTCAACACCCATAAGCAGGTCTACATCGAGCGCAAGGGCCTGCTCGAGTTGACGACGGTAACGTTCCGCGACGCCCAGCACTTGCTGCGCATCATCGACAAGATCGTTTCCCAGGTGGGGCGCCGGGTGGACGAATCGAATCCCATGGTGGATGCGCGCTTAAGCGACGGCTCGCGCGTCAATGCGATCATTCCGCCGCTAGCGGTGGATGGGCCTCTCTTGTCGATCCGCCGTTTCTCAACCGACAAACTGATGCCGCCCGACCTGGTGGACCGGCGCGCCATGACGCCCGGCATGATGGAGCTGCTCGAAGCGGCCGTCAAGGCCAAGATGAATATCATCATCGCGGGCGGAACCGGCGCCGGTAAGACCACGCTGCTGAACGCTCTTTCGGCGTTCATCTCCCCCAAGGAACGCATCGTCACCATTGAAGACGCGGCCGAACTTCAATTAAAGCAGCCGCACGTGGCGCGCCTGGAAACAAGGCCTCCCAACCTGGAGGGCCATGGCGCGGTGCGGCAGCGCGAACTGCTCGTCAACAGCCTCCGTATGCGCCCGGACCGGATTGTGGTCGGCGAAGTCCGCGGCGAGGAAGCGCTCGACATGCTGCAGGCCATGAACACCGGTCACGATGGCTCGCTGACCACGGTCCACGCCAACAGCCCGCGCGACGCAATTTCGCGCCTGGAAGTGATGGTATCGCTGGCCAGCGCAAACATGCAATTGGTCTCGGTGCGGCAGCAAATCGCGAGCGCCGTGCACCTGCTGGTGCAGGCCTCGCGCTTGAGCGACGGCTCCCGGCGGGTGATCAATCTCACCGAAGTAACGGGCATGGAAGGCGACGTAATCACGCTGCAGGACATCTTCGTTTTTGAAAAGCGCGGCCTGAATCCGGACGGGCGCGTGGTAGGACGATTCGCGGCCACCGGCATCCGGCCGAAGTTTTACGAAAAGCTGCTGGCGGCCGGCATCCGGTTGCGCGCCGACTTGTTTGACGAGGTGGTGGAGGTTTGACGGCATGTTTGTAATGATCGCCATCGCGGTGTGGGCTTGCGCCCTGGTCATCTGGTGGATCTGCTCGAACGCGTTCCGCCACTCGGACCTGGACAAGCTCAAGAGCCGGCTGATCGGCTCAAACAAGACCAAGGCGGCCAAGGCCGCCACGGGCGGGGGCGGTTCGCTCATCCACAGCGAGGAGAAGAATGTTCTGCTCGCCACCAAGTTCCTGCGACGCTTTCAGCTTCAAAGCAAGCTGCAGGAGATGCTCGAGCAGGCCGGGATGAAGTGGAGCACGCATCGGCTGGTGAACACCTGTTTAGTTGCCGTGGTGGCGGCTTGGGCACTCGGCTGGGTGCTACTTCCCGCCCAATTCCAGCGCTTTTCCTGGGTGCCCGCGCTGTTGGCGGGAGTTCTGCCGGTGCTGTACGTAATCCGCAAGCGGAAGGCGCGCTTGCACCGCTTTGAAGAGTTGTTCCCCGACAGCCTGGAGTTCGTATCGCGATCCATGCGCGCCGGACATGCTTTCTCGGTGTCGCTCGAAATGATTCACCGCGAGTTTCAAGAACCTTTATCCGGTGAATTTCGCCGCACCTTCGAGGAACACAATCTGGGTTTGCCCCTGGATGTGGCGCTGCAGAAACTGGCCAAGCGCGTTCCCTCGCTGGACGTGCACTTCTTCGTTTCGGCCGTGCTGCTGCAAAAGCGTACCGGAGGCAATCTGGCCGAGATCCTGGACAAGCTGGCCTACGTGATCCGGGAGCGCTTCAAGCTACGGGGCCGCATCCGCGCCATCAGCGCGCATGGACGGATGACGGGAATCGCTCTCAGTTGCATTCCCATTGGCGTGGCGGTGCTCATGTTCTACACCAACCCGGATTACGTGCGGTTCTTCTTCCTCGACGACGTCGGCAATATCATGCTGGGCGCCGCGGTGGCCTTGCAGATCACCGGCTACGTCATTATGAAGCACATCACGAAGATCGAGGTTTAACGCCATGGCATTCGCATTTAGCTTCGTGATTTTCTTGTTGTTTGCGGCGGGACTTTCCTTTGCCGGCGTCAAGATGTACGTCAAGCCGAAGGAAGCCATCGAGCGCGTCGCCGGTACCGGCATGAGCGCTCACGACTCTGCGCCGGTGCATCCGAGCCTGCTGTTCCATGACCTGGTAAAGCGGTTGGGCAACCTGGTGCCGGCCTCGCCCAAGGACGTAACTGTAATGCAGCGCCGCCTGATCCGGGCGGGCTACCGCAACCCCAACGCGCTGAAGATCCTGTATGGCGCCAAGGCCATTTTTGCCGTTTTGCTGCCGGTGCTGGCGATCGTGGCGGTGTATAACTCGTCGGCGCAGCAGAGCAACAAAATCGCGGCGATTCTGGTCGCGGTGGCGGCTGGATTCTTCGGTCCAAACGAATGGGTACGCATGGCCGCCAAACGCCGCCAAAAGCAGATCCAGAGGGGACTGGCCAATTCGCTCGACTTGATGGTGGTTTGCGTCGAGTCCGGTCTCGGGCTGGATCAAGCCATCATGCAGGTGGCGAAGGAACTGGAGAACGCACACCCGGAGATCAGCGAGGAACTGGCCATCGTAAACCTGGAATTGAAGGCCGGCAAACGGCGCGCCGAGGCTCTCAGAAACCTGGCCGACCGAACGGCGGTGGAGGACCTCAAGAAGCTGGTGGCGGTGCTGATTCAGGCCGACCGCTTCGGGACCGGGGTGGCTCAAAGTTTGCGCGCTCACTCCGATTACATGCGCGTCCAGGCGCGCCAGATCGCTGAAGAGAAGGCTGCCAAGCTGGGCGTGAAACTGGTGTTTCCTATTTTTTTCTGTATTTTGCCGTCTTTGTTCGTGGTCACGGTGGGACCGGTCGTAATGAAAATCATGCGGGAGCTGATCCCCATGATGAATAACATGTAGCGGAGTCATTTTCTAGGGGAAAGGAGAAAAAGCGATGATGGATAGCTCAATGATTCGCATTGTTTGCGCGGTGCTCGCGGTCCTGTTTCTAGGACTGATCGTTTTGCGGCGCAAGAAGAGCGCGGAATAAACACGCGGCTGGACGCATGCGGGCGGGGCGTCAGGGAACACGGTCCCTGGCGCGCCACGACTCCGCGCGCCGTTTCCGGCGCCGGGACGAAACTCTGGTTTGGTTGAAAGTCGCGGGACGACCCGCGCCTAATGTCTGCAATTGAGTGAAAAGCTGAGAATTCGATGATTTTGGGGAGTGAATCGCTATGCTGAAGTCATATTGCTGGAAGACCGTTTTGGCCGCTTCATTGGCGGCGGCGGCGTGGGGAGGAACCTTCGGGACAGTGGTGTCCATTGGGGGAGAGGCCTCCGACTTGGCGTTGGATGAAACGCGAGGCGTGCTCTACATCGCTGACTTCACCGCCAACCGGATCGACGTGATGTCGCTCGCCACCAATACCATCCAGACTTCGATCAACGTAGCCGCACAGCCCAGTTCGATCGCTTTATCGCCGGATGACCGCTATCTGGTGGCCACGAACTTCGGGAACGCGGCGGCTCCCGGTTCTCCATCCAATGCGCTTACGGTGATCGATCTGACCAATCAGGCAACGCAGACATTCTCTCTTGGCACTCCGCCCATCGGCGTGGCCTTCGGGGCCGACGGCATCGCGCTGATTGTCACCACCACGGACTTCCTGCTTTTTGATCCCACCACCGGGGCAACGAAAGAGCTCGATACGCTTGCCAACGTGGTGGCCAATACTCTGCCCGTGGCGCCCGCCAACTTCCCGGCCGACATCAGCGCCGCTTCGGTGGCCGCATCCGCCGATGGCCTGCAGGTCTACGGCTTGGGTGGGACGACCAACACGGTCACCTTCCGCTACGACGTGAATGCCAAGGCCATCTTTCCGGGCGCTATTGTGACTAATTCGGGGGTACTGGGGCCGCGGGTGGTCAGCCTGAATCACAACGGTTCGCAGGTCATGGCCGGATGGGTGATGATCAACGCCGGCGGGTTCGACAACTATTTCCCGCAGCATACCAATCAGTTCAGCGTGGGAAGCACGGCGTTCGACGACAGCCGAGGTTTGCTGTACGCTCAGATTCCGGTAGTGACGGGTGAGGCGCCCACGCTGATGGTGGTCACCTCCAGCAACCTAACGCTCCAGGAGCGGCTGCAGTTGCCCGAGAACCTGTCGGGCAAAAGCGTGCTCTCGAGCGACTCCAATACCCTTTACGCGATTTCAGAAAGCGGCGTCACGGTGATGCCGGTGGGCAGCCTGGCGCAGCAGCCTCGTGTAGTAGCGCAGCAAGAAGACTTGATCTTCCGCAGCAGCTTCTGCAATACGGGAAGCTCCACCCAGCAGCTCACGATCGTCGATCCAGGCGGCAATAACACACCTTTCAGTATTAGTTCCGACACCTCCGGCGTTTCGGTCTCTCCGGCTTTCGGCGTTACGCCAGCGGTAGTCACGGTTATCGCGGACCCCTCGACATTCCTCAACCAAACCGGAACCGTGGCCGCTCACCTGATACTCCAATCCAACCTCGCGATCAATGTGATCCCCAGTGTTCGGGTGCTGGTAAATAACGCCGGCCCCAATCAGGTAGGCACCATCGTCGATATTCCCGGGACGCTCACAGACATCGTGGCCGATCCGGTCCGCAGCCAGTTCTACGTATTGCGCAGCGACAAAAACGAAGTGCTGGTTTTTGACGGAACTAACTATTCTAAAATCGCCACGCTTCCGACCGACAACCAGCCAGTCACAATGGCCATTTCCTTCGACCAGCAATATCTTTTGGTGGGCAACCTGGGCTCGCAAAACGTGAACGTATTCGATCTCGATACCTTGCAAGCAGACACGCCGATCAAGCTGCCGTCGGGATACACCGCGCTGTCGATAGCCTCTTCGGCCAACGCCACGCTGGCGCAGGGCGGCTATTACGATGGCACGTACCACATCCTGCAGCTCGACATTTCACAGCGAACGGGAACCGAGCTGCCCTCGCTAGGCGTTTTCACCAACCTGACCAACGCCAATACGGTATTGGCCACCTCGCAAAACGGCTCTTCGATCCTGGTGGCCCAAGCGGACGGGACGGTTTATTTGTACGACGCGACGGCGGGCACCTTTACAGTTTCCAGGCAGGATTTCACGTCGCTGAGTGGTCCGGTCGCCGCGTCCCCGTTCAATCAATATGTAGTAGGAAACAATCTGCTGGACTCTTCCCTCGTTCCGGTGATGCAGTTTGAAACCGGCACGGGCAGTCCCTCCGGCTTCTCCTTTGTGAACGAAACGGGCTTCCGCTCCACTGCGCCGGCCGCAGCCGCCAGCAGCTCTTCGACCACGACGACTACAACGACGACCACCACCGGCAACGGTCAAAGCACTTCCCCGGGCGTAGAGCAACGGATCGCCATGAGTAACCCCAGCGGTTCGGTCAGCAATTCGACCTCGATGGCGGAGGCTCCGCTGCTGGGCACCACGGTTTCGCCCTTCACTCGCACCATCGCACCGCTGGCCGATCAAAGCGCCCTCATCAACCTGACGGTTTCCGGCGTTACCGTGCTGCCGTGGAACTACAACGCCGCCGTGGCTCCGCCGAAAATCACCGCGATCGTGAACGCGGGCAATGGCGGGTCCGATATCGCCCCAGGAGGCCTCATCTCGATATACGGTACGCAGTTGAGCCCGGTCAACGCGACCACATCTGAAATTCCATTGCCAACTGCGCTCGCCAATAGCTGTCTCAGCGTCAACGGGCTGCCGGTGCCGATTCTGTTCGTATCCCCCGATCAGGTAAACGCACAGATGCCGTTCCAGGCGGTCGGCGACGTAACGCTGGTCTTGCGGACACCGGGCGGCCAAAGCAACAACTTCAACGTGGTGATTGAACCGAATGCCCCCAGCGTGTTCCTGGGATCAGTTGGTCCTTTGACCAACATCCCCACAGTGGTCCGCAACGACGATAACGAACTGGTGACACCCTCCCATCCGATTCACAGAAAATCGAATACCGCGCTGGTGATTTACCTGACGGGCCTCGGTCCGACTTCGCCCGCCGTAGGCACCGGCATGCCGGGGCCTTCCAGCCCACTGGCATTCACCCTGACCCAGCCGACAGTCACACTGGGAGGGGTCAACTTGGCGGTGCTGTTCTCCGGCTTGGCGCCGGGCCTGGTTGGCGTCGATCAGGTCAACGTCTCAGTGCCCTTCGATGTCCCGGATGGAATGTCTGTCCCCCTCGTGATTACTCAAGGATCGGTTTCGACTTCGATCCCCGAGCGAGTGGTGGATTAACCGCGGAATTCTAAAACAAGGATGACATAAACCACATGAAACATCTTCTTTCGCTAATGTCTTTGGCCATTGCCGTAGCTACTCCAGCGGCTTTTGCCCAGAAGTGGGAGGTCGGCTTCGGTGCCGGCGGCAGCTTTCTCACTTCGGAAACCATTACCAATCCAGCGGGTAACGCCAATGCAACTCGCGATCCCGGTCTGGCGTTGAGCGCCTGGGTGGACAACAACATCGGCAGCGGCTTATTCGGCGGGGAGCTTCGTTACGACCATGAGATGGGCGATTTAAAGCTTTCCTCCGGCGGAACCAGCACCACATTTGCCAGCCAGAGCAACGCGGTGCACTACGATTTCCTCGTCAACTTTGCCTCGTCGGAGTCGGCCGTGCGGCCCTTCGTGGCGGTGGGCGGCGGCGTGAAATGGTATTCGGGAACTGGAACCGAGCAGGTTTACCAGCCGCTCTCCAACATCGCGGTGTTTAGCGACGTCCGGGACCTCAGGGCTATGGCTTCGGTGGGCGCTGGGATAAAATTTAACATCGCCAAATCGACCATGCTGCGCCTGGAAGTTCACGATTATATGACACCGTTTCCCAGCAAGCTAATCGCGCCCGTTAGCGGATCCAGCGTCAGCGGCTGGCTACAGGACTTCGTCGTCTCGGCAGGCGTAAGCTTCAGCTTCTAAATTCCTCTGTATCAGGACCCGGCTGGCTCCCCCGGCCGGGTTTCCACCACAACTTCCCGGTGGTAATTCATGATTCTCTCCACAGCCTCTTCGGTAACCGCTGTCTTGCTTATCGCCTTTGGGGTGTTCGTAATGTACACCCAATGGAAGAACTGGTTTGACAGCAACCTGCCGATTATTTTTTACGTGGCTTTCTTCAGCTTCACCGAATCCATCGACGGCGGCGCGGTGCCGTTCTGGCTGATGGTTGCCGGTTTTGGCCTGGCACTCGTACTACGATTTGAGTTCATGAACACTGGCTTCACGCGCGTGGTGAAGTTCCTCGAACTTGGCGCTCTCGGCACCATGCTCTATCTGTCGTCGACGATGCTGATCCGTTTTTGAGCTTGCGCTCCCCTACTTTTCCACAGGAAGTCCGGATGCCTGGTAAGCCCGCCATCCGCCATCCAGGGAAATCGCATTGGTGTAGCCCATCTGACGCAGCGCATCGGCCGCCAGGGCCGAGCGATAACCTCCGCCGCAGTACAGAATCAGCTTGGCGTCTTTCCTCGGCACTTGCCCTTCGATGTCGCGTTCAATAATTCCTTTCCCCAAATGAATCGCGCCGGCGGCGTGTCCGGCTGCCCACTCGTCATTCTCGCGGGTGTCGATGAGCACGTGCGTTTCATTCGCCGCCCGCAGGCGTTGATACTCGGCAATGTCAATTTCCTGAATCCTGCTCTTGGCCGCATTCACCAGGGCCAGAAATCCGGCCTGGTGTGGTTTGGGTGGGTTCATATTAAATGGTCCGCTCGATCCGCGCGCCCACGCGCGCTAACTTTTCCTCGATTCTCTCATAGCCCCGGTCGATGTGGTAGACCCGATCCACCACCGTTTCCCCCCGCGCTACCAGACCGGCCAGCACCAGCGACGCGCTGGCTCTGAGATCGGAAGCGATCACTTGCGCGCCCGTCAGCTCAGCCACTCCCGCCACGATCGCCTGCCGTCCCTCCACGCGGATATTGGCGCCCATCCGCGCCAGTTCCTGAGTATGCATGAAGCGGTTTTCGAAGATCGTCTCGCTGACGAAGGAGATTCCTTCGGCGAGCGTCATGAGCGCCATATATTGCGCCTGAAGGTCGGTGGCGAACCCAGGGTACTCTTCGGTGGTTATGTCGGTGGCGCGCGGCTTGGAGGACGCCTGAACCCGCAGCGCTCCCGGGCTCGCTGCGGTGACATCGACGCCCGCCTGGCGCAGTTTCGATAGCAGCGCCTCGACGTGTTCGGGAATAAAACCGGAGACCAGCAGGTTGCCGCGCGTGATGGCTCCTGCGATCAAGAAAGTCCCGGCTTCGATGCGATCGGGAATGATGGTGTGCTCGGTTCCATGCAAGCTCCCGACGCCCCGCACTCGAATGGTGGACGTGCCGGCGCCTTCCACGCTGGCCCCCATCTTATTCAACAAGAGCGCCAGGTCCTGCACTTCCGGCTCGCGAGCGGCATTGCTGATCACCGTCTCGCCTTGGGCCAAAACCGCTGCCATTAAGACGTCTTCGGTACCAGTGACGGTGATGCGCTCGAAATGCACTTGCGCGCCCTTCAACCCTTGGGGCGCGCGGGCTTCGACGTATCCGTGTGAATGTTGAATTTCGGCGCCGAGCTGCTCGATGGCCGCCACATGCAGGTTGATGGGCCGCGCACCGATGGCGCAGCCGCCCGGCATGGAAACGCGCGCGCGGCCGGTGCGAGCCACCAACGGCCCGAGCACGAGACTCGAAGCCCGCATGGTTTTGACCAAATCGTACGGAGCTTCCGGGCGGCTAAGATCGGTGGCCCGCACCGTCACGTCACCGCCCGAAACATGGAGCTCGGCGCCGGCGTATTGCAGCAGCCGCTGCATGGTCCCGATGTCCCGCACCGGCGGGATGCGCTGCAATTTCACCGCTTCGCTGGTGAGCAGACACGCAGCCAGGGCGGGCAGCGCGGCATTTTTCGAGCCGCTGACCGCGATCTCGCCTTCCAGCGGCACGCCGCCTTGAATCCGGAACTTGTCCATAATTAGCTCTTCAAAGCCTCGGCGATCCGGCCGCCGGCGGCAGCCAGTCGAGCTTCCGCAGCTGGGCAATTGAGCGACAATCGCGCCATGACAATCGCGACGGGAACGCTATCGGCCGCCTCAACGAGAAGTTCGCTCGCGCGCTCATAGCTCACTTCCGCGATGGATGCGATGATCCGGGTGGCTCGGTCGCGCAGCTTGGCATTGCGCGGCTGAACATTCACCATCAGATTGCCAAACACATATCCGAGACGAATCATCACCGCTGTGCTGATCATGTTCAACACCAGCTTGGTGGCGGTGCCCGCCTTCATTCGAGTAGATCCGGAAATCACCTCCGGTCCCACCAGCAGCGTAATCCCAATCCTGGCTCGACATGCCAGCGGAGAATCCGGCGTGCAACTGATCGCGATGGTCAACGCGCCCAGCTGATTGGCTGCGTCCACGGCGCCCAGCACGTAAGGCGTACGGCCGCTGGCGGCAATCCCGACTAAAGCGTCGCTGGCTCTAAACCCGCGCGCGGCCAGATCCCGCCGGCCGGCCTCGGGATCGTCTTCAGAAGCCTCGGTGGCCCGGGCTAACGCTGGTTCGCCTCCAGCCAGGACGCCCTGCACCAATTCCGGGGGCACCTGAAACGTCGGGGGACACTCGGCGGCGTCCAAAACGCCCAGCCGGCCGCTTGTTCCGGCCCCTATATAGAACAGCCGGCCGCCCGCGCGCACCAGTTCCACGATACGGTCGACTGCTTCGGCGATTTGCGGCAGCTGGGTGGCCACGACCGCAGGCACCTTTTGATCTTCCCCATTGATGATGGCCAGCGCCTCGACGGTTGGCAAGCAATCAATCTGCCCGGAGGCCGGGTTGGACTGCTCGGTGAGGAGCCCCTGGAGGTTCATATATGAAAAGAGCGCCGGAGGCACAGCCTCGCGACGCCCGATTCGTCTAATTCCTTGAGTGTTTAGGCGCTGAAAGAGCTGCCGCACCCGCAGGTGCTTTTGACATTGGGATTGTTGAACTTAAATCCCGACCCTTCCATGGTTTCGACGTAGTCCACCTCGGCGCCGTCCAGATACAACAGGCTGGCCTGATCGATGAATACCTGCAAGTCATCGAATTTATAGGTCTTATCCAGCATGTTCGGGGTATTTTCGAAAGCCATTGAATAGCTGAATCCGGAGCATCCACCACCCACCACGGCGATGCGAAGCCCGGCTGGCTTAGGATCCTGGGATCCCAGAATTTCCCTCACCTTGCTCACGGCAGTCTCGGTCAGTTGAACCATTTGTCAGATCTCCTGTCGGGTGAACTATGTAGTCTGCTGAACTCTCTAAGAGCTATTATCACCTGAACGCCCGCTCGACCGCAATACGTCAGGAATTACTTCCCGGCAGTCAGGGCTCGGAAGCTTAGATGCTAAACTCCCAACTAGGATGCAATGACAGGATGCGATCCCGGGCCATTCGCGCGATTTACCCCCAACTGACTGCAACCGCAAGCGGTTGGGATACGTCTGGCAGGGTGTATGAGCGGTATAGCTGGCACACTTCCCTACCCGGCGTCCGGCACCCGGGTTCAGGCCAAAACCAGAGTGGATCACCGGAATTCTGAAGAAGCCGCGTTGGTCAGGCGCGTACAGGCCAGGGATGAAATGGCCTTTCGCGACGTCGTGGAACGATACCAGGCCAAGGTTTTCTCCATCATCTATGGAATTCTCCGCAATCATAATGATGCCGAGGATATCGCGCAGCAGGTGTTCGCCAAGATCTACTTCTCGATACAAAGTTTCGATTTTCGCAGTTCGCTGCTGACCTGGATTTACAAGATCACGGTCAACGAATGCTACGATTATCTTCGCAAAAAGCGCGTCCGGAAGCTGGTTTACGAAAGCGATTTTTCCGAGGAAGACGCCCAGCGGATGCAGAACAGCGAGAGCGCCGGGCAGGCCCCGGCGGTGGATACTCAACTGGCCAGGAAAGACCTGGTGGTGAAGCTGCTGGCCAAGCTATCGAATGAGGACCGGAGCCTGCTGCTGCTCAAAGAAGTGGAGGGGCATTCGGTGGAAGAGTTGTCGCAGATGACCGGCATGAACGAAAATACAATTAAGGTGAAATTGTTTCGAGCGCGGCAGAAGCTATTGAAGGTCGCGCAGCGTTTGACGCGCGGCGGACAATCGCTGGGTTGATGTGATAGAACAGTTGGAACGTGTTGGATAGCGAAACGGACGAATCGATCCGTAAAGTCTAAAGTTTAGCGGTCTTTTTTGAGGGAAGAAGTCATGCATCAATTAATTAGGGAGCACCTTGAGGAATATCTGAAGAGTTCAGATGTTCCCGCGGAATTTCACACGCACTTGGGAGAGTGCGGGGAATGCACCGGCGAACTGAGATCGCTTGAAGCGCAATCGCACTTGCTGCGATCGCTTGGAAGCGCCCCCGACGTCGAACCCCGTGCCGGCTTCTATGCCCGCGTGTTGGAGCGCATCGAAGCGCAACCGGCATCCATCTGGTCGGTGTTTCTCGACCGGAAGTTCGGGTTCCGGCTGGCGGTGGCTTCGGCCGCACTGGTCGCGCTGCTGGGAACTTATCTGGTGACCTCTGAGCCGAGCGGGCCGGAATCGGCTAGCGCTCCAGCGGTGGTCTCGACCGACATCCCGCAGCAGCAACAGCAGCGCGATGCCGTGTTGGTGGATCTTGCCAGCTACCACCAGTAGAGCCATGTTTGCTTCGGATCAGCCGACCTGGCAAAATCCGCGCATCCTGACGACCTTGGTACTGGTATTCCTCAGCGGTGCGATGGCGGGGGCGATCGGGATGCGGGCCGGCCTGCACGAGCAACTGCATCGCAACGCGGTTTACTGGAAGGGCGACAAGGCCGAGTTTTCCTACGAGCAGCTGCAAAAAGAGCTCAATCTTACCCCGGATCAATCCGAGCGCCTGAAAACCATTCTGGATGATTTCGTGAAATACCACGAAGATCTGGAAGCGCAGATTGAGGATGTTCGCGCCACGGGCCGCAACCGCATCGTGCAAATGCTGACGCCGGAGCAGCGCAAGCGCTTCGAGCAGCTTTCCAACCGGCTTCCCGCGCAATAGCTGGCTGCTCTTTAGATAGAACGCGGCAGGGGCCCATGTCGTTAACAAGTCAAGATGTCCGGTTTGATTCACAGGTGATCTGTCCGGTTTGTGAAACAAAGTGATGCGGCCGTCAGGCCGCCACCTTGGTTTGGGGTTTGGCCTTTGCGTTGGCTTGGGCCTTGGTCTTGGAGATAGAAGCAGCCGCCGGCGCGGTGGGAAAGTGGGAATCTCGCGCACTTGGCGAGATTTCCAAGGGAGTGTGGGAAGCGGTGGAAACCTGCTTTTGGTTTTCGCCGGTTTCCATGCTCCCGCCTTTTCCACGGCGCTTCGGAGTTTTCGCGCCCACCAACGACTCTCCCGTGTTGCTGTAGCGTCCGACGACGTGAGGTCCGTAGCGGATCGACACCGTTTCATCCAGATGCTCATGGATGGTTACCGTGCTCCCCGCCAAGCTGCTGCGAAAGCGTGTCTTGTCAATCTGCCAAGTGCGGTCTCCGATGGCCACCGTGTTGTCTTTCGCCACCACCCGCTCGGTCTGGACCGTAAAGATCCAGTTCAGATCCGTCCGGCTGGTCCGCCGAAATGCCGTGGCTTGCTCCTGGGCCGGCACCGTGAACTGCCCGTTGAAGCGGGCTATATAGTGCTCCCGCAGGAACTGGTTGGCTCCTTCCACCGTGGTCACGTGTGCCAGGCGAAGTTCTTGTGGCAAGCGCCCCTGCCAGGTCCCGAAGCTGCGCTCGCTCCGCCCGCGGGCTTGCGGCGAGTAGGCCGGAATCATCTGCACTCCCAACTCCTTCATCGCACGCCCCACCTGCGTCAGGCGGTGCTTATCGACCTTCTCGCCAGCCTTCGTTGTCACAAAGAAATGGCTCCCTCGGTCGCTATACAGGGCGCAGAACAAGCCCCTGGTTTCGATTACCTCCCGTAAGCCCGCCATCACCGTTCGGGTCGATTCCTCCTCCACCAGTTGCGCGTAGTAAATCTCGCTGGTAGCGTCGTCCAGAATCACGATCAGGTCATACCAGTGATCGTTATTGAGCCAGCGATGTTTGCTGCCATCGATGTGCAGCAGCATCCCTGCCAGCGGCCGGCGCGGTCGCCGGCGACGGTGCGGCCCACGCTTACGCCGCTTGGCCACTAACCCGGCTCCCTGCAGGGCCTGCTGCACCCAGGTGTAGCTCAGATGGATCTGGTGTTCGTCCCGTAGTTTCTCGTGAAAGTGCCGCATGTTCAGATCGAAATACACTTCCCTGTACAGCCGCAGTACCTCCTCGGCCGTCTCCATCGGAACCCGATGCATGCTCCGCTTTCCGCGTCGCTGATCGAAGAGTCCGTTATAGCCGAACTCCTGATATCGCTCTCTCATCCGCCGCATCGTTCGGTCGGTTACCCCTGCGATCTCAGCTGCCTCCATCCAGCTGATCTTCTTGGCCATCGCCTTCAAAATTACGTCTTGTAGCTTCATCATCCGCTCCAGTGCCGCAGCGCTTATCGATCCCGGGTTTGTCAATCTCCAACATCGTCGCTGCTTGGTTGAGCGGACAGATCACGAATTCATTCGACCGGACAAATCACATACTAACGACAGAACGCGGCAGGGGCCCATTGCTTTTTTCATTTCTAAGTGATATCCTGCAATTGAACCGTGGATTGATTTAGGCTCTGCCGCAAGGTGGGGTCGGCTAATTGCAACCACGCTAAAAAGTGCTAAAGGTGAGTCGGTCTTCAAGAAACTAAACCCCCTGTGGCACTCGCCCAGGGGATTTTTATTTGGAGGCCGGGTTGCCGGATAGGATCAAGGAATGACCGCGTCTTCAGCCCCCGAATCAGCTCTTTTTGGGCGCGAAGGGGAACTCATATCCCTATCCATCGCAACCGAACCGAAACACCTGGAGGACCTGTTAGAGGCTTTGGCCTTGCTGGACTTCCCGGTGAATCCTCAGCTTTATCACCGGCCAGCCGAGGTTCTGGTGGAATTTCCCGCCTATTCAACACAAGTGGAGAAGGTACGCGGTACGCTGGTGCGCCAAGGCTTTGGAAGCGATGAGATCCAGGTCTCGCGTCCGCTAGTCCGCGGACAGCGGGCCTAAACGCTCGGCTTCCCAGCGCCCGTCTTAACGGCAGCCATTTTGCGCTCCACCGCTTTCATCAACCGGACATGGACCTCATTGGGGATTTCCTGCGGCTGCATTCCCTTGTACACCTTGATGGTCTTCTGAGTGGTGTCGAGAATCACAAAACAGTTGGGGCACTCGTTGATGTGCCGTTCCAGCTTGAGGCGCAGTTCCGCGTCCACGTTTGAATCCAGGTAGTCGGTAAGCTCCTGCAAAAACTCCTTACAGGTAAGCAAAGACGTCATCCCCTTTCCGTCGAAAGAAACGCGTTAGTCTCTCACGCAACTGCAGACGGGCGCGCAATAGGCGGCTCTTGACCGCCGGCACCGAAATACCCAGCGCTTCCGCAGTTTCTTCGGTGCTCAGTTCTTCGATGTCACGCAGTACGAAAACGGTTCGGAAAGTAGGTTTTAGGCTTTCCACCGCTTCGTCCAGAATTTTGGCCATTTCCTCGCGGGAGTACTGCTGCTCGGGGTTCTCATCCCAAACCGCGATTTCGCGGACTACGGTGTCTTCACCGGTATCGAGAGGCTCATCGAGCGGTACCGTCCGGTCGGACTTCCGCTTGCGCAGCTTCATGAGCGACTCGTTAACGGCGATTCGGACAATCCAGGTATAAAACTTGGATTGGCCCTGGAAGTCGCCTAAGTGCTCGAAGGACTTCATAAAAGTCTCTTGCAGCACGTCCTCGGCGTCGGTATCGTTCTGCGTGATCTGTTTTGCCAGGCGGTAGATCTTGCGTGAGTACCGGTTCACCAGCTCACTAAAGGCCGCGGCGTCACCCTCGCGAGCCTTGGCCAGCAATCCGGACTCGTCGAACACCCCTGCTTCGGTGGTGGCAGGCATTCTTTGTTCATAGTACCGCAGTGCCAGCCACCAGGGCCGGTCGGCACGAGTGAGCCACGCGAGGTGTTTCCTTTCTGCTGTTCTGAACGTCTGACGTAGTAGGAGGACTATGCGATCTTCCATTCGGCTCGGCAAGGTCTTCGGTATTGAAATCGGCCTCCATTACAGCTGGTTCCTGATTGCCCTGCTGATCGTGATGTCTTTGGGCTCGCAGTTCCAGGAGAGCCACGCGGACTGGGGTAAGAACGTTATCTGGGCGCTGGCGGCGCTGACGGCCATCCTGTTTTTTGTGACGCTGCTGGCGCATGAGATGTCGCACGCGCTGGTGGCGCGCTCGCGCGGGCTGACCACCAAGGCGATCACTCTTTTCGCTTTGGGTGGCGTGGCGCAGATCGAGAAGGAGCCGGAGGACGCCAAGACGGAGTTTCTGGTGGGCATCGTGGGGCCGTTTTCAAGCGCCGTGATCGGGCTGGTTTTGCTGGGCGTGGCGTGGGCGCTGGGATGGCACATTGGAGCCTCGCCTGCTACGCCGCTGCTCGCGATGCTGGTATGGCTGGGATACATCAACCTTACGCTGGCGGCGTTTAATATGATCCCCGGCTATCCGCTGGATGGCGGGAGAATCCTACGCTCGATCCTATGGATGACATCGCACGACGTGGTTCGGGCTACGCAGATGGCGGCCAACGTTGGAAAAGGGATCGCACTGCTGTTCATTGCGCTGGGAATCTTCCGCTACTTCGGCGGCGCGGGATTCGGCGGACTGTGGATCGCTTTCATCGGATGGTTTCTGCTGCAAGCGGCCACGGCCAGCGCCAGTTCGGTTGCGGTGACGGCTGGTTTGAAGGGCGTGCGGGTGAGCGATGTGATGACGTCGGACTGCGTGATGCTGGACGGCAACATGAACGTGGAGCAGTTTGTGGAGAGCTACCTGCTTCGATCCGGCAAGCGCTGTTTCGTGGTGCAGCAAAACGGCGAGGTGGCTGGATTAGTGACTTCCCACGAGATCAAGGAGCTGGAAAGGGCGCGCTGGCCTTACACCACGCTTTCTGACATCATGCGTCCGCTGGACCAACTGCACACGGTGGCGCCCACTACGTCGGTGATGGAGGCGCTCGAAACCATGGGCCGCGACGACGTGAACCAGCTTCCCGTGGTCAGCGGAAACCACCTGGACGGAATCATCACGCGCGCCAATGTAGTCCAGTTCCTGCATACGAGGGCTGAACTGGGGCGATGACATTTTAGATCGCCGGGACTGCGTAAATTTTGGTAAAGTAGGCGCAGTGCGATCCGTTTTCGTCGCAGCCTTCGCTTTTTGCTGCTTCGGCGCCACCCTCGGCGACCAGGACTTCAATGGCCGTTGGGATATCACCGTTGGTGGCTCGTCGTCGCCACACGGATGGTGGCTGGAAGTGGCTGGCGCAGGCACAGATAGCCTGAAAGGCCGGTTCATGGGCGCTCCCGTGGGCTTGCTGGACGATATCCCCAAGCTGTCCATTTCGGAGGGTGAACTGCGCTTCGCGCTGGACGCCAAGTTCCGGAAAGATCACGGCCCGGAGAAGGGGCTTTACTGGGCGCGGTTGGAGGACGGCAAACTCAAGGGGACTTTTGAAATCGAAGGTGATCCTTCCACCTATCTGGAATGGACTGGCGCTCGAGCTCCGGCGCTGGCCGAGAAAGACGATGGGTCTTGGAAACGCGGCGACCCGGTGTTTTTGTTTAACGGACACGATCTGACGGGTTGGCAGGCCGCGCCGCCCGGACGGCTGACCGGCTGGGTGGTCAAAGAAGGAGTACTGACGGCGTTGGCTGGGGCGCCCGATCTGATTTCCGAAAAGAAATTTACCAACTTCGTAGTGGACGCCGAGTATCGGATTGAACCGCATACCAATAGCGGCATTGTCTTGCGGGGGCGCTACGAGGTGCAGATCGCCGACGATGCCGATCGCCCGACTTCTAATCGCGGGACGGGCGCCATCCTGGGCCGCATCGCGCCCACTCTCAACGCCGAGAAATCCGCCGGGGAATGGCAGATGCTGGCGATTCGCCTGGTGGGCCGCGAAGTCACGGTCGTGTTGAACGGCATTCGCGTGATTAACCGGCAAAACATCGAGGGACCGACCGGCATTGCATTGGATACCAACGAGGCTGAACCCGGTCCGATCCTGCTACAAGGCAATCGCGGGACGGTGGAGTTCCGCCGGTTGGTGATGTACCCGCTCTCGAAGAAACCTTGAGCGAACAAAAACTGGCCAAATTGTATCGGGTGCGCGGTCGCGTGCAAGGGGTGGGCTTCCGCTATTTTGTAGAGCATTCGGCCAAGGCGCTGGAGATCCGCGGGTGGGTGCGCAACGTGGATGACGGAAGCGTGGAAGTCTACGCGCTGGGAACTCGCGGGCAGCACTCCGATCTGGCGGGCCTGCTGTGGCAAGGGCCGCGCTGGGCCGAGGTGCGGGGAGTGGATGAGAGCGAAGCGGCGTTGGAAAATCATTCGGATTTTTTCGTGCGGCAATAGAACGCTCGGACGAATTGCCTGCCGCACATTTTTCTACTGCGCCGACCTGAGGCGCTCGCGCAAAATCCTTTTGATCCTCCATGAGGTGCGTTGGGACCGCTGCAATGTGTTTAGGTCTTCGTCCGATTGATCCCGCTTGCCGAGCTTCCAGTATGCAGAGCATCGCCTGGCTAGAGCATCGCACCGATCAAACTCGTGCTCAAACAGCGCGAGCGATTCTGTTGCGGTTTCGATCACTTTCGCCCACTGCCCAAGTCCCTCGTAGGCGCGGGTAAGAGTCGTCCTGGCACGCCAATGACGAGGATTGTGCCCGACGAGTTGCGAAGCCAGAAGAGCGGCCTCGGCATAGTTTTCCTGAAAAATCCAAATGTTGGCGCGAAGTTCGAGCGCTTCATCTTGCTCCGGTGCTTCAGCCAAAATGTGATCGACTGCCTCTTGCGCTCTTTCGTACCGGTCGGCGATTTTCAGGTTTACGGCGAAATTGAAAAGCTTCTCGAGAAGGGTGGTTTCCCGCATCACATCCGTCAGAAGGTTCTCCACCGTCCGCTCAATCGTCGAAACATAAGCCTGGCGGGGATCCGAAATCAGTTCACCGAGAGTAAAACGTAGTTTTCCGTGAACCTCCAGCCATTGAAGTAATTCGGCGACGTCTTGCGGATACGTATCTTCCAAATAGGGAACGACGCATTCTTGCGTCCATTCATGCTGACGGTGTTCGGCAAAGTGCTCGACCTTAGTCCCCTCAAATGCAAGCCAGCGGCCACGCGCGGTTCGCCTTGTGTGATCGAAGTGGTGGGCCACCTCATGAACAAATGTCGAGAGAACTTGAAGTTTGAAATATGCTTTGGTTGGCATCGGGCACGGTCTCGACGGATCGAAGACAAACGAGTGCAAAGTGATACGGCAGGCAGAGGACTCGTAGGTTCCCCATATCCATCCTTTATAGAACCCCGGCAAGATCTCAAGCCCAATGCGGTTTGTAATTGGGTCCGGATACCAGACGTGAGCGTGATCTCCTTCTGCCTGTACGTGCTCACCAAGACTCAAGACGATCTCAGAAATCCCTTCGAGAATTCCTGCCGGGAGCCGCCGCTGGACCGCCTGAATGTCTTCTGGAGTTGCTGGATGCAAAATGTGCGGCCCCTTATCTGCGATCCGAATAGGAATTGGACCTGCCAGACCTCCCGGCATCTCGAGTTCTTCGGCGCTGCGGGCGCCTAGTACTGCGCCCTTGATCGTTCTTTTGCGCCCAAGATCCTTTTCAATTTCCGCTAGTTCCGCGGCCTTCATTTTGTCGTCCCGGTAGGAGCGAAGTCGTGCCTCGCGAAGATCCCTATGCGTCGAATGAATGCTGCGCGACATGCGCTCAGTTTAGCGCCTGCTCTAGCAGCGCGTGGTGAAACAAGCTGTTTTCATGACGCGGGGCTAACCATTTGAGCCGGCTTGGCAACGAGCCATCAAGTCGCCAAATCTTCCGACCAGCGTCGCTGGCGCAGAACAGACGCGAATAGAGGCGTTGACAACCGAGATAGTGCCTGACGGTGTTCCTGCCGGGCCGCGCGGCGTGCCCTTTCCGAATATTTTGCGCATCAACAATCCGAGATTGGCGGCTCCGGAGTGCACGACTAGCCGCTTGAGTATGTTTTCCCGGCCTCGTAAATGAAGGCGGCGCATCCCGCCCCGATCATACAGGTGTTGATTCCATCGCTCCAGCTTCTCTCCGCGCTGGCGTAACAGTCGGAGGCCACGCTCTCCGTGAATGCGCCGCCGATTTGCATACACCGCTTGTTGTTCCCGCTGTTGCCCTCGCCACCGTTGCCGGCCGCGATTGGGTTCCGAGCAGTACGTGCGCAAGCCCCACTCGGTGAGTTCGCTCACCAGCGCGCGGCTGTGATATCCCTTGTCGGTAACCACTTCGCGCGGTCCGTCCTTGCTGACGTGCTTCACAACTTCATCGCCATTGGTATCCGCCACCACACTCGTAATGCGCTCGCCTGCTTCGGCTACTGTTTCGGGAATCGTTGCAGTGTCTCCAACGTCCGCACCGTGCAGCGTGACGGCGACAATCGCTCCAGTCTCCATATCCACCGCATGCTCGGCCTTGTGAGCCAGATGCGTGCGCCCATCTTTCATCTTGGTGATGCGCGCATCGGGATCGTGCGGATGCGTCCAGTCGTCGTTGGAGCCTTTCTTGGGACGCTTGCGATCCAGCTTCGCCAACTGCTCCCGCGTGGGCGTTTCGATGCCGCTTTCCTTCGCCAGTCGCACCAGAAACTCTTCGTAGCTTTCTCCGGTGTCGCGCCGCACTATCGACCGCAGCGCCGCGTTCGCCTCCAGCGTCGTCGCATCTACGCCGATCGTTGTCCCCTTCAGGAGCTTCTTTTCAGCCAGCACTCGCAGCACCCACTGGAACACTGCCTGATGCGTTTCCACATCCATCAACCGCCGGGTCCGCGAGATAGTCGAATGATCCGGCACACTTTCATCCAGACCGATCCGCACAAACGATCGAATCGACAGACTATCGCTGGCGCGCCATGCGATTCCGCGCTCCGATTCGATCCCTTCAAAATAACCCACCATCAGCAGCCGAAAATAGATCCCCGGCGCCAAACCTGGTCGGCCCACTTCGCCGGCGTAGAAATCCTCACAGATGGTCTCGACGTACTCATCGAACTTCTTCGAGTCCAGGATCTCATTCAGCCGTTGGTAAAACGGATGGCTTGCGCCCACAGGCAACGCTGCCGTCGGCGTCCACAATCCCTCCTGCCGAATCCGCTTCCTCCGTCGTCCCATCGCCATGCTTGAAAGACGATCAAACTAGGACCAAGGTCACACATGCAACGGCGTTTCACCACGCGCTGCTAGGCCAGGAGCCGGGCGGCGTCTTTCGCGAAGTACGTGAGAATGAAATCGGCGCCGGCGCGGCGGATGGCGGTGAGCGATTCGAGAATGGTTCGGTCGCGGTCCAGCCAGCCGTTGTTGATGGCGGCCATCATCATACTGAACTCGCCACTCACTTGATACGCACCGAGGGGTAGCGGAAAACGGTTGCGGGCTTCGCGAATGACGTCGAGATACGGCATGGCGGGCTTCACCATGATCATGTCGGCGCCTTCGTCGATATCCAACTCGATTTCGCGCATGGCTTCGCGCGCATTCGCCGGATCCATCTGGTAGCTGCGCCGGTCGCCGAACTGCGGCGTGGACTCGGCCGCCTCGCGAAAAGGCCCGTAGAAGACCGACGCGTATTTGGCGGCGTAGGAAACGATGGGTGTGTTGGTAAAGCCGGCCGCGTCCAGCGCCGTGCGGATGGCCGCCACACGCCCGTCCATCATGTCGCTGGGAGCGACGATATCGGCTCCCGCACGCGCGTGAGAGACGGACGCTTTTGCGAGCCACTCGAGCGTGGGATCGTTCTGGACTTCGCCATCGACAACCAGCCCGCAATGGCCGTGACTGGTGTACTCGCAATTGCAAACATCGGTCATGACGAGCAGCTTGGGGACTTCACGCTTGAGGGCGCGGATGGCTTGCTGGACGATGCCGTCGTCGGCGTAAGCGCCCGATGCTATTTCGTCTTTCGTTTCCGGAATCCCAAACAGAATGACGCCGCCGATGCCGAGCCCGTACGCCTGGGCGCACTCCTCAACCAGGCGATCCACCGAAAGCTGCGCGTGTCCCGGCATGGAACTGATCTCGCGGCGCACACCTTCGCCCGGACAGATGAAGAGCGGCAGGATAAAATCGGCCGGATCGAGCTGTGTTTCGCGAACCAGGTTTCGCAGCGCTTCAGTAGCCCGCAGGCGGCGCATTCTATGAATGGGAAAGGCCACGTTGTCAGCCTTCCTGAACCGTGACGGACTTCAACTGATCGCCCTGCTGGACCTTGTTCACCACGTCCTGTCCGCTGGTGACCTGGCCGAAGACGGTGTGCTTGCCGTCCAGCCAGTCGGTGGCGATGTGGGTGATGAAGAACTGGCTGCCGTTGGTGTTCGGACCGGCATTGGCCATGGAGAGAGAGCCGATTTTGTGGCGATTGGGATTGCCTTTGGTTTCATCTTCGAACTTATAGCCTGGGCCGCCGCGGCCGCTGGCCGTTGGGTCGCCGCCTTGAATCATGAAATCCTTGATCACGCGATGAAACTGCGTGCCGTCATAAAAGCCTTCTCGGGCGAGGAATACGAAATTGTTCACCGTCTTGGGCGCGTCTTTGGCGAAAAGCTCGCAGACGATTTTGCCTTTCGATGTATCGAACGTGGCCGTGTACTTGGCGGCTGGATCGATCGACATGGACGGCGGTGCTGCATATTGTTTGGACATGATTTTAGTTTAGCGTTCACACGAGTGTGAACGCGGCACGCAGGAGTGCGTGCGCCACAGCTGGTACAGACCGGGCACACCTTTTGGGAAGCGGCTCAATCAGCGGGGTAATTGGGTTAGAGGCGGAGGTCGCGGCCGGTCATTTCCTTGGGTTGTTTTTCGTCCAGGAATCCCAACACGGTGGGCGAGATGTCCTGCAGCGCGCCGCTGGAGCGCAGCATAACGCGCGATTCGCTCACTAAGATGAACGGCACGGGATTGGTGGTGTGATAAGTGTGCGGACCTTTGGTGACGGGATCGATCATCATTTCGGCGTTGCCGTGATCGGCGGTGATCATCCACGTTCCACCGGACCGCTGGAGCGCGGCGTAGATCTGGCCGAGCCCGGCGTCGACGGCTTCGACAGCCAGTATGGTGGGCGCCATCTTTCCCGAGTGGCCCACCATGTCGGCGTTGGCGTAGTTCATGACAATGACGTCGAACTCGCGCTGCTCGATGGCTTTCACCACCACGTCGGTGATACCCTGCGCGCTCATTTCGGGCTTCAAATCGTAGGTGGCGACCTTGGGTGACGGCACCAGTTCGCGGCTCTCGCCGGGGTAGGGCTTTTCATTGCCGCCGTTGAAGAAGTACGTCACATGGGCGTATTTCTCGGTTTCGGCCACGCGCAGGTTTTTCCAGTTCAACTGCGCCATCACGTCGGCCAGGATGTTATTGGGATGCTCGCGCGGAAGCACGAAAGGAACTTTGAAGCTCTTGTCGTACTCGGTCAGGGTGGTGATATGAAGATTTTTCGGAGCGGCCGGGGCGGTGAGGGCCGTGGTCATCTCGCGGCCGCGATCGGCGCGGTAATTGAAAAAGATGCATGCGTCGTCGTCGCGGATCAGGCCGACGGGTTGGTTTTGCGCATCCACGATGGTGACGGGTTCGATGAACTCATCGGTGACGCCGTGTTCGTAGGAGCGCTTGACGGCGGCCACCGGATCGTCCGATTTTTGGCCGTCGCCGAGCACCATGGCATTGAACGCCCGCTCCACGCGGTCCCAACGCTTATCGCGATCCATGGCGTAGTAGCGGCCCGAGACGGTCGCGATTTTCCCCGTGCCGATCTGCCGCATTTCCTTCTGAATTTGTTCGATAAAGCCGGCACCGCTTTCGGGCGGGGTGTCGCGGCCATCCATGAAACAGTGCACAAACACGTGCTCCACATTTTGCTTCTTGGCCATTTCAAGCAGCGCGTAAAGATGCGTCAGCAGCGAATGCACGCCGCCGTCGCTGCACAGTCCCATCAGGTGCAGGCGATGCGCCTTGGCGTGCTGCATGGACGCCAGGAGGACCGGATTATTGAAGAACTCTCCGGACGCAATCATGCGGTCGATCCGCGTGACATCCATATAGATGACGCGACCGGCGCCGATATTCAAATGGCCAACTTCGCTATTGCCCATTTGTCCGGCGGGCAGACCGACCGAAGGGCCGGAGGTCTGTACCAGCGTGTTGGGGTATTTACGCAATAGCAAATCATAGGTGGGTTTTCGCGCGGCTGCGATGGCATTCCCCTCCGTGGTGGAGCTAAAACCCCAACCATCCAGGATGGTCAGGACGAGCGGTTTCTTTTGTGCCTGCATTATTGGTGGAATGCCTTCCGGCCGGCGTATTGGGCGGCGCTGCCCAGTTCCTCTTCGATTCGCAGCAGTTGATTGTATTTCGCGATGCGGTCCGTGCGGCTGGCGGAGCCGGTCTTGATCTGGCCGGCGCGCGTGGCTACCGCAAGGTCGGCAATGAAGGCGTCTTCCGTTTCGCCGGAGCGGTGCGACACGATGTTGGTGTAATGCGCCGAAGTCGCCATCTGCATCGCTTCGAGCGTTTCGGTGACCGATCCGATCTGGTTCACCTTGATGAGAATCGAATTGGCGATTCCCTTTTCGATGCCCTGCGCCAGGCGCTCGGTGTTGGTGACGAACAGGTCGTCGCCGACCAGTTGGATCTTCGAGCCGAGCGCTTCGGTCATCGCTTTCCAGCCGTCCCAATCGTCCTCGGCCATGCCATCTTCGATGGAAATGATCGGATATTGCTCCACCCATTCTGCCCAAAACTTGACCATTTGATCCGATGTTCGCTGGCTTTTGTCGGATTTCTTGAAGACGTACTTACCGGTGCTCTGGTCGTAAAATTCGCTGGCCGCCGGATCGAGGGCAATGCCGATTTGAGTGCCGGGCTTGTAGCCTGCTTTGGTGATGGCTTCGAGTACCACGTCGAGCGCTTCCTCATTGGACTTGAGGTTGGGCGCGAATCCGCCTTCGTCGCCCACCGACGTGGAATAGCCACGCTTCTGCAGTACGCCTTTCAGGGTGTGAAATACTTCCGCCCCCATGCGAAGCGCTTCGGAGAATTTGCTGGCGCCGTAGGGGACGATCATGAACTCCTGTGGATCCACCGAATTGTCGGCGTGCGCTCCGCCGTTGAGGATGTTCATGAGCGGGACTGGCAACAGGTTGGCGCCAACTCCGCCTAAGTATCGGTAGAGCGGCGTTTGCTGAGACTGGGCAGCAGCGCGGGCAGCTGCCATGGATACCGCCAGGATCGCGTTCGCGCCCAGTTTGGCTTTGTTCGGCGTGGCGTCCAGCTCGATCATGGCGCGATCAATGGCGTTTTGGTTCTCGGCCTCGAGGCCTGTGACGGCGGGAGCGATCTTCTTGAGGATGTTTGCGACGGCTTTGCGGGTACCCTTTCCCAGATAGCGCTTGGGATCGTTGTCGCGCAGCTCAACGGCTTCGTGCTCACCGGTGGAAGCGCCGGAAGGAACCGCGGCGCGGCCCAGGGAACCATCGGCGAGATAGACGTCCGCTTCGACGGTAGGATTCCCTCGCGAGTCGAGAATCTCGCGTCCGACAACCTTGACGATTTCCATGTCTCTTCATTCTAGGGCAGAAACCAGAACTAGAATTCAGAATTCAGAATTCAGAAGTCAGAATGCGGGCCCGAGTAGTGCCCGATATACTTACAGAATGTATACGCCGCAGGCTGGAATCTTCGCTCTTGGAACGTCCTCTCACGCGTACCTGGAGTTTGACATTCTGGACGCGAAAAAACGCAAGGAGTTGGCATCCGCGATCTGCGCTATCCGTGAGCCTCGGACCACTACGGGCGGAGTGAACCTCGTCATCGGCTTTCGGCCTGAGTTGTGGCGCGAGATTGTTCCAGAGGACGCCCCTGCGGGCGTGGCGGGGTTCAATTACGAGATTCGAGGGACAGAAGGATTCGTTATGCCGAGTACGCAACATGACGCACTGGTATGGATGTCCGGCAGTGCTTATGACGTGATCTTCGATATGGCCCGCTCGGTGGTGCATGACCTCCGAGGCCAAGCGGCGCTAGGGGAGGAAACATCGAGTTGGCCTTACCGGCATGATCGGGATCTTACTGGCTTCGTTGACGGCTCTGAGAATCCGACGCTCCTCGACGCTGGGATTGCAGCACTCTTGCCCGAGGGAACTCCCGGCGCCGCCGGATCGGTGCTCTTGCTTCAAAAGTGGAAGCACCGGGTAGCTGAGTGGGAAGCCCTGCCGATCGATCACCAGCAGCGCATCATGGGACGCACCAAGCTGGACAGCATCGAACTGGAGAACAAGCCAGCGGACTCGCATGTCGCTCGCACCGATCAGGACGAATTTGGGAACATCTTTCGCCGGAACATGCCGTACGGGAGCATTGACGACCACGGAACCATGTTCGTTGGATTCAGCTCAGACCAGAAGCGGCTTTCCAGGATGCTGGAGAGCATGGCGGGCCTGATCACTGGCACGCGCGACGCGCTGACACGCTTTACTCAGCCGCTGACTGGAGCCTATTATTTCGTGCCTTCGGTAGAAAGTCTGCGGCGCCTGCGGTCCGACTAGCCCTTGGCTTTTTTCACTTCTTCGACCAGGGCGGGGACTATTTCGAATAGATCGCCGACAATGCCGTAGTCGGCCACTTCGAAGATAGGAGCGTTCGCATCTTTGTTGATGGCGACGATGGTCTTGGCGCCCTTCATGCCGACCAGGTGCTGGATGGCTCCCGAAATGCCCACCGCAAGATACATTTTGGGCGAGACGGTTTGGCCGGAACTGCCAACCTGCCGCTCCATGGGTAGCCACCCGCTGTCGCAGATTGGACGGGAGGCCGCGAGTTCAGCGCCGAGCGCTTTGGCCAGCTCTTCGACGATCGGAATATTGTCTTTTTCCTTGATGCCGCGGCCCACCGAAACAATGATGTCCGCCGACGTGAGATCCACGGCGCGGGCCGATTCGCGGAAAGGCTCCTGCGGTTTCGCCCGGATAATCTCCGCGGTCAATTCGGGGGCGAACTGCACGATCTGTGCGGCGCCGTTTTCCACCTGATCCGCTCGAAACGCGCCGGCCTGAATGGACGCGAAATGCGGTTCGGCGCCGCCGAGTTTCACGTCCGCGTTCAGCTTGCCCTGAAAAAGCTGGCGAACGAAAATGGGCGCGCCCTCGACCACGCGGAAGCCGACGCTATCGCTGACCAAGACCTGGTTGAAGCGAGTGGCGAGTTTCGGTGCGAAGTCGCGCACTTGATAGGTGTGAGGAAATAGAACGATGGATGGAGTGAATTTGCGAATGAGCTGCTCTAATGCGGCCGTGAAGCCATCGGCGGTGTAGGGAGCGAGCAGAGCGTGTTCGACGGCATGGACGTGATCAAGCTTCTTGCGCGCCAGTTCCTGGGCCAACCCGCCGATTCCCTGCCCTACGACAGCGGCATAAGCTTTGAGCCCCATTTGCGCGGCCAACTGCTGGGCGGCCGCCAGAGTCTCCCACGACATGCGATGCCATACGCCCTCACGCTGCTCCATGACGATCAGGATGCCGCTCATATAACGCGCACCTCGAACCGCAGTTTCTCCACCAGCTTGGCCGCGGCTTCCCTGGGGCTGCCTTCGATCAACTGGGTTTGCTTGGTACGCTCGGGCAGGTAGACGCGTTCGATGGATGCGGTGGGCGCCGCGGCCACGCCCAATTCGGCCGGAGTGAGCCGCTTCACCTCTTTGGTCTTGGCTTTCTTGATGCCCATCAGCGTGGCGTAGCGCAGCTTGTTAATGCCGGACTGAATCGTCAGGACCGCCGGTAGAGGCATCTCGACATTTTGAAACCAGCCGTCTTCGAGCTCGCGCTTCACGCGGATGCCGTTGTCGATTTTTTCGACCGCCATGATGATGGTGCCGTGCGGAAGGCCGAGGATTTCAGCCATCACCACACCGGTTTGGCCGTAGCCCAGATCGTCCGACTGCAAGCCGGTCAGGATTAAATCGGGCTTTTCAGACTCGGCGGCTTGGGCCAGCAATTTGGCTACGCCGAGGGTATCGAAAGCCGTCAGATTTTCTTCTTCGATGTGAATGGCGCGATCGGCGCCTTTGGCCAACGCCTCGCGAATGGTTTGGGACGCCCGCGCGGGCCCCGCGCACAGCGCTATCACTTCGCCTCCGTGCTTTTCTTTCAAGCGCAGCGCTTCTTCGAGCGCGAAGGCGTCGGGCTCGTTGATCTCGTAGCTGAGATCGTTTTCCTGAATCCAACGACCGCTCGAGTCAATGCGGAGCTGAGAGTCGCGCGAGGGGACTTGCTTGATGGAGACTAGAATTTTCATTTAAGGGGCCGCCGGGCGTTCACACGAGTGTGAACGCGGCACGCATGAGTGCGTGCGCCACAATTGCTCAGGGACACATGTTCCCAACAGGCACAATGCCCAACACAGACACTATGCTTAGAGTAGAAAAAAGGCGCCACTTGCGGATCACCCTGTGTAGCGCTTGAAGATCAGGCAGCCGTTGGTGCCGCCGAATCCGAACGAATTCGATAGCGCGTAATCGATCTTCATGGGACGAGCGTGGTGCGGCACATAATCCAAATCGCATTCCGGATCGGGAACATCCAGATTCACGGTGGGAGGCGCGATCTGATCGCGCAAGGCCAGCACGGTGATCCCGGCCTCCAGGCCGCCCGCGCCGCCGAGTAAATGGCCGGTCATGGATTTGGTGGAGCTGACGGCGAGCTTATAGGCGTGCTCGCAAAAAACGCGCTTCAACGCAGTGGTTTCGATGCGATCGCCGACTTCGGTGGAAGTGCCGTGCGCGTTCACATAGTCGATCTGCTCAGGCTCAATGCCGGCATCGCGAATCGCCAGGCGCATCACGCGGAAGGCCCCGTCGCCGTCTTCAGACGGGCTGGTGATGTGATAAGCATCCCCGCTCATGCCGTAGCCGACGATTTCGGCCAGAATGTTGGCTCCGCGGCGCCTGGCATGCTCGAATTCTTCCAGAACCAGAATGCCCGATCCCTCGCCCACCACAAATCCATCGCGCTCGGATATCCCAGGGACGGGAGGCTTTCTCGGGTTCGTCATTGCGCTGCGAAAGAGCGCGCATGGCGGCAAATCCGCCTATGCCCATGGGCGTGATGCAAGCCTCCGCTCCGCCGCAAATCATGACGTCGGCGTCGTTGCGCTGGATGATCTTGAACGAATCCCCAATGGAATGGGCGCTGGTGGTGCAGGCGGTGGCGGTGGCTGAATTGGGACCCTTGGCGCCGGTGCGGATGGAAACGTAGCCGGCAGCCAGGTTGATGATGGTGGCCGGAATGAAAAAGGGCGAGATGCGGCTGGGGCCTTTTTCAAGCAGAATCCGGTGCTCGCGCTCGATGACTTCAAACCCGCCGATGCCACTGCCAATGACTACGCCGACGCGTTCGGCGTTCTGGGAATCGATCTTCAGGGCGGACTGAGTGAGGGCAAATTCGGAGGCCGCGATGCCGAATTGGATGAAGCGGCCCATCTTCTTAATTTCTTTTCGTTCGATGAATCGGGTGGGATCGAAGTCCTTGACCTCGCCGGCAATGCGGCAATTGAAACCCGTGGTGTCAAACTGCTCGATGCGGGAAATGCCGTTCCGGCCCTCGCAAATGGCCTGCCAGCTAAGGTCGGTGCCAATGCCGAGCGGGCTCAGCAACCCGACTCCTGTAACTACTACTCTGCGCGACAACAATAGCTCCCGGCGGTTTACTTCTTCTTCTTGTTCTCGATGTAATCGATGGCGTCTTTTACAGTTGCGATTTTCTCGGCATCTTCGTCGGGAATGTCAATATCGAAAGCCTCTTCAAACGCCATCACCAATTCCACGATATCGAGCGAATCCGCGCCAAGATCGTCGACGAACGAGGCGCTATTGTCCACTTGGCCTTCATCTACGCCCAACTGCTCGACGATAATCTGCTTCACTCTTTGTTCAACCGACATGAATCCTCCCCACGATGACTACCCAAAAGATATCTGCAAACTCATTGATTCTAGCGATGGAAGCGGCCAGCCGCAACTGCGCCGCCGAAACTACGCCGATGAAGGGTCCGAATAGTCTCCGATTCTCCGATTAAGACCAGATCAAGAAACCCCGTTTCTTGTCAAACCAATTGTAGCCCAGTCCGTGGCGTGCTCCAGCATACCGTAGAAAAAGTCCTAAACGTAGCTGGCCACGGATGAACACGGATCAACGCAGATTGAAAACAACGAACTTGAGTCGGCATTATCGGTGTTCATCGGCGTTTATCTGTGGCCGGATTGCTGCCTGGGGGCGAAGCGAGGTTGCGGGCCGGCTTGCGACGGGGAAGCTCGCGGGCCACTTTCTTGAGCCATCGGATTTCGGTCTTTATCTGATCTACGTCGAGGTTGAGCATCCAAACTGCTTCGTGGAATGGATGCCCTACTTCCTCACGAACCGCGTGCTGAATCTCCTGCTTGCGGACCAGCTCGCGATCCAGAAACTTCTGCCGCTGCCGGAGCTGCCTGGCGAAAATGCCTGGGCGGCACTGCCAGGAGAGAGCGAGCCAGGTGAGAAACGGAGGGCGATCGGAATGCCGGGTCCAGTCCTCGCGCTCCAAGGCGTCGGCGAGGGCGGCGCGACCGCGAGCGGTGGTTTCGAAAACCCGGCGCTCGGGGCCGCCGCCGGGATCCTCGGTTTCGGCGGAGCGAATGAGACCAAGGCGCGCGAGTTTGTCCAGGGAGTAGTACACCTGAGGCCGCGAGACTCCCGCCCAGTCGCGAACTTTTCGTAACTCAAGCAGGATATTGGCCTGGTAGCCATGCATCGAGCGTTCGGCTAAGAGACTGAGCAAGACCAGATCGGGCGTGGTCAACTTTTCACTTGACATTGTCTTTACGCTCTACTAGTCTAATTGAGACTAGTTACCCTTGGCAAGGAGAGAAACACTTATGACAGTGAAAAAATCGACACCGAATTTGTACACCGACGACGTCGCAGCGTGCGTAAAGTTTTGGGTGGAGCGAATGCACTTCGAGAAAACGATGGAGGTGCCAGATGGAGGAAGGCTGGCATTCGCCGCGCTCCAAAAGGGAGACTTCGAACTGATGTACGGAAGTTACGCAAGCCTGGACCAAGATCCGGCCGGCGCAAATTCTTATCAGAGAGGCACCGGCTTTCTGTTCCTGGAGGTGACCGATTTGGACGCCGCCGCGGCTGCCATGCGGGACGCTCCGACCGTGGCGCCAGTGCATAAGACGTTTTACGGATCGACCGAGTTCACGGTGCGGGATCCTGCCGGCCACCAGATTACTTTTGCTCAATTCGGCAGGCCGTAAGGCCGGGCGGTGCGAGACACTGGAACCATGTCGATTGCAGCAGGACTGGCCGCGCTATTCACTCGCGACCTGACGAGACTCGTTCAGGAATTGCGGGCGTTTCCCGATGACGAGATTTTGTGGCAAAGGGTACCCGGAGTGAAGAATTCGGCCGGGAATCTATTGCTCCACCTGGAAGGCAATCTGCGCGAGTTCGTCGGTCGGCAGCTAGGGGGCGTTGCTTACAGCCGTGCGCGCGATCAGGAGTTTGCGCTGAACGGGGCAGCGCGCGAAGAACTGGTGGAGCGGATGGAGCAAGTGAAGGAGCTGGTTGCAAAGGTAGTGGGAGAGCTTTCCGATAGCGATCTCGCAGCCGCTTATCCGGAGCCGATTCTCGAGACCAGCGTTTCTTCGCACGATTTTCTGGTTCACCTGCATGGACACCTGAATTATCATTTGGGGCAGATCGACTATTTGCGGCGCATCCTGACGGAAGGCTCGGCGGTCGCGTTCGCCGGCCTATGAGCCGATTCGTCTATCTGCACGGTTTCGCGAGCAGCCCCGGATCGCGCAAGGCTCGGTTCTTTGAAGAGCGCTTTTCCGAGTTGGGAATCGGTCTCGAAATCCCCGACCTGGCGGAGGGCAACTTCAGGAGCTTGACTCTTAGCGCGCAGTTGAACGTGATGGAACGAGTGTGCCGCGGTGAGCCGGTGTCGCTGATCGGATCGAGCATGGGCGGATATCTTGCGGCTTTATACGCCGCGCGGCACTCCGAAGTGAAGAAATTAGTGTTGATGGCGCCGGCCTTTTCGTTCGCCTCGCGCTGGCCGGAAACGCTGGGCGCGCAAACGATGGAAGAGTGGAAGCGCACCAACACGCTGCGCGTGTTTCACTATAGCGAGGGCCGGGAGGTTGAGCTAGGCTATCAGCTCATTGAGGATGCGCTTCAATACGAAGCCTATCCCGACATCACGCAGCCGGCGCTCATCTTTCAGGGCCGGCACGATACGGTGGTGCCACCTGAGTTTGCCGAGGGGTTCGCTACGCGGCATGCCAATGCGACCTTGCGGATGCTCCATTCGGATCACGATTTGGTGAACGTGCTGGATGAGATGTGGCGGGAGACGCAGAAGTTTTTATTCTGAAGGGAACTCTATTCGTTGGTAGATACCGGCGATAGGCAGGGAGACACCGATGGATTCGATCCGCAATATTTCACTGGCATCCTGATAGTCGCGGAGAGTCCATGTATGGGCATCACCCCGAGTGAATTGTTCAATTCGGGCTTGATCCTGATCGACGAGGAGATAATCCGTCAAACGACTCGATTTCGCGGTAGCGCCGCAACTTGACACCGCGATCATAACGCTGTGTGGACGGGGACAGCACTTCGAAAATGACCTTGGGGTTGAGTAAGATGTCCTGCCTGTCGCCAGCCAACACCAACTCTCCACACACGACTGTAAGGTCGGGGTACGTGTACATACGAGGGGATACGCGAACACGGAGATCGGAGCTGAAGGCTTGGCAGGGGGTCCCACGAAGCGCCGTCTCGACTTCGAGAGCAAGATTGATCTGTAGTTTGGAGTGGCGGGGGCTTCCGCCCGACATGGCGATGATCTCACCGTCCAGAAGCTCGCTGCGAAATTCGGCGGCGCGATCGAGCGCTAAATACTCTTCAGCTGAAGCCACAACACTGCCTGCTGGCAGTTTAGCACTCATCAAATCTCAACCCAGCCGCGCTTCTTCGCACTTTCCTGCACTTTTTCCAGCAACCGCATCCCTCGCAGCCCATCCTGAAATGTCGGATACTCAACGGGCGCGGTGGGGTCCGCCACGCGTGCGTAGAAGCGCTTGAACACCTGCTTGTGGGTGTCGTCATATCCTTCACTGTGGCCGCCTGGCAGATCGGCGTAAGCGGCAGCCTGGGGATAGAGCAGCGCGGGATCTTTGACGATGATCTGGTTGGGGCTGTTGCGTTGTCCGATCCACAACTCGTCGGGGCGCTCCTGGTTCCATGCGACACCCGCCTTGGTTCCGTAGATGTCGATAGTGAACATATTCTTCCGGCCAGCGGACATTTGACTGACGGTGAATGCCCCGCGTGCACCATCGCCCATGCGCAGCAGCACGGCGCCGAAATCGTCGGTGGAGATCGGAACGGTTTCGTAGTCCTCAGTTTGCAGTTGTTTGCCGGCGAATGTCTCCACCGATCCTTTCGGCTTGCGCCGAGTAGGGTGAAACGTCGCCAACTCGGCGCAAACTTGAGTGATCCCAAGGCCGGTCACATGCTGGATCATGTCCATCCAATGCGATCCGATGTCACCCATGGCGCGCAAGGCGCCGTTCTCCCTGGCATCCACGCGCCAATTCCAGTCGGTATCATAAAGCAGCCAATCCTGCGAATAAGTGCCCTGCACGATCAGAATTTCGCCCAGATCTCCCGCTTCGATCATGCGCCGGATCTGCTGGACCACTGGGTAGTAGCGCAAATTGTGCTGAATGCAATTGGCGAGCCCGGTTCCCTCTGCTAGATCGACAAGTTCGCGCGCCTGAACGAGCGAAACCGTGAACGGCTTCTCACAGAGGACGGGTTTGCCGGCTTGGAGTGCCGCGCGGCAAATCGGATAGTGTAGAACATTGGGCGTCAGAACGTGGACTGCATCGATGCTAGAATCTTCGAGCAGCTCCTGATAATTTCCCGTCGTCCGGTTGACGCCAATGGTCTTGCCGAACTCGCGCGCCCGTTGGTTGGTGGAGCCGGCCAACGCAACAATTTCCACCGTGCCCAAGCGGCGCAGGTTCTCGGCGTGAACCTTTCCCATGAAACCCGTTCCGATGAGAGCTGTCTTCAACATTTTCCCAGGATAGTTGGATTGCCTGGCGTCATGGAATTGGTAAACTGAGAACCTAGCCCGATGGTAGTCAGGATACGATTTAGTTCTGGTGCCAGAATCAAGCAGAAGCGGCACAAGAATCAGCACGTCGCTCTGGCCATGGCGTCCTTACTTACCCCCTTGGCGGTGATGGCCTGCGTGCTCGCGTTTTGGCGGCTGGCGGCGGATCTGAACGCGACCGGACGATTTCCCATTCCGAGCGGTCTCTTCTCTCATTGGCAAGTTTGGATGACGCTAGCGGCCTCGCTTCAGTTCTGCGCGACTCTATTGAACCGCTATGGAAAACCACAGGCGATCCTCCCGGAATCGGTAGACCGGCATCTATAGGCGAACCCGCGCAAGCTGGTGTAGCGCCCTCGAATTCTCCTTAGTACTTCTAGACCGTGGCAGCACGCCACACCTGGTGCATCGTCTGCGTGCATTTCTGTTCTTCATCGAATCGAAACGGAGCCTCTAACTCGCGCTCAAATCAAACCGCCGGACGAAATCTGAATTCGCGAAACTTTGGAGAGCCTCGTGCATCAACTGCAATTAGAGGTTCGGAGGTACATGGCCGTTCTCAAAGTTGGACTCACGCCGCAACCCGCTGTGGCACCGGCTCCATCCGGCGTCGTTCGAAGCACTTCGGAGAGCACCCTCAAGTCGCAGTTTGGGATTGAGAGTGCATTGGCGGTGATTACCCAGGGATTCAGCCGTCAACTGGCGGACGTTTTAGTCGCTTTGTTGACACCGGCCGCCGTATTGGCGTTGGTGATCGCTCTATGGCGTTTCGGTGCGGACCTGGGATGGGCGGGTGCGTTCCTGATCGCGGATGGATTCTTTTCTCACTGGCAAGTGTGGATCGCATTGTCGATTGGCCTGAAGTTGCTTTCTTCCACCCTGATCGCCTGGGGGTCGAGAACGAATAAGTTTTCTGAGGAAAACTGATCCCTGTTCTGATATTCTGACTTTTAGGCGGGCCTTCGCTTCATGTCTTTCCGCAGCAGAACGCGGTCCATCGGCGCATTCTATATTCCCGGCTTTCCGAAGGGCGTAAAGTGGCTGCTGATCAGCAACGTCGCCATTTTCATTGTGGGCTTCTTTGCGCAGCTCGCCAGGCTCTCCGGCCCGCTGGCTTATTTGCCGCTTACGCCCACCGAAGTGGTGAAGAACTTCTTTGTCTGGCAGCTGGTCACCTACGCTTTTCTGCACGGCGGCTTCGGCCACATCATCTGGAACATGCTGGCGCTCTGGATGTTCGGCGCCGAACTGGAACGGATCTGGGGAACCCAGCGCTTCCTGCGGTTCTATTTCTTTTGCGCGGCAGGCGCGGGGATCTGCGTAGTCATCGCCAATTACGTTTTGCCGTGGGGGAACCCGAATATTCCGACCATCGGAAGCTCGGGAGCTATTTTTGGCATTCTGATGGTGTATGCGGTGTTATTCCCGGACCGAGAGATCCTGTGGGGCTTCCTGATTCCGATCAAAGTGAAGTATTTCGTCCTGATTGTTGGCGCGATGGCGTTTCTTAGCTCATTCGGGGTCAACAACGGCGTCAGCAACTTCGCGCATCTGGGCGGGTTGCTGTTTGGGTACCTTTTCCTGAAGACGCCGAATTTCCAGTTCGACCCCGTCGCGCCGGTTCGCAGACAGTATCGGGACTGGAAGCTGCAGCGGGCCAAGAAAAAGTTTCAAGTGTATCTGCGGAAGCAGGGTTCCGGCCGCGGGCCGAAAGTCAATTAGTCCTAAGACGATCTGGCCACAGATAAACGCCGATGAACACTGATAACGTGAGGGTTTAGAATAGTGGGCGTGGGCGGGCGGCATGCCGTCCATGGTGATTGTATGAAATACTTCAAAGCCGGTTTCGCTGGCGCCGTGCTAATCGCATTCGGCTCCATTACGTTCCACGTGGCTCTGGCGCAACAGGGGCCCGGATCGGACTCATCGGAGACCGTGGCCAGGCCGCGGAAGAAGAACCCGCCGGCAGACACTGCAACTGATCCGGCCACCATTGAGCCGTCTGAATCCACTCCGGCAACTTCCAGACCGGCTACTACTGATCCGTCGAACGACGAACCGGCCGTTGACGAGCCTAAGATTCCTTCGAAGTTCAATAAGAAGGGCAAAGAAGTCCCCGCCGATACGCCTACCTTCAGCAGCGATGTGAATACCGTCGAGCTGGATGTGGCGGTGCTTGACAACAAAGGTCATTTCCTGCCTAGTATTCCCAAGGACAGGTTTCGCATCCTGGAAGACAACGTTCCGCAAAAGGTCGCCAGCTTCAACGTGAATAGCGATGCGCCGATGACCATCGCAATGGTGATCGAGTTCAGCAACCTCTTCCAGCAATATTATTCCCAGGGCTGGTATGAGACCCTGGTAGCCTCTTACGGATTCGTCCAGACGCTGAAGCCGGACGATTACGTGGCTATCATCGCTTACGACCTGCGCTCGGAGATTCTGTGCGATTTCACCACCGACCGCGGCAAAGTTCAAGAAGCGCTGCAGCGTTTGCGCATTGCCGGCTTCTCGGAGGCGAACCTGTTCGACGCCCTGGCGGATACCGAGCAGCGCATGAGCAGCATCGAAGGCCGCAAAGCGATCCTGCTGATCGCGTCCGGGCGCGATACATTTAGCAAGCTGACTTACGACAAAGCCCGAAAGATCATACAAGAAAACGGCGTGCCAATCTACGCCGTCAGCATGTTGCAAGCCATGCGGATCATGGCCGAGCAATACATGAGTTCGATGCAGCAACTGGATTTCCTGCAAGCCGACAACGAGATGAAGACCTTCGCGCGAGAGAGCGGCGGTCAGGCTTTCTTCCCGCGCTTCTTCCAAGAGTTCCCGAGCATCTTCCAAAGCGTTTCCGCAGCCCTGCGAAATCAATATTCGCTGACTTATGTTCCTTCCAACCAGGCCAAAGACGGCCAATTTCGCAAAATCAAAGTGGATCTGGTGGATCCTCAAACCGGCGACGCGTTGAAAATCACCGAGGGTGGAAAGGCAGTGAAGTACACGGTGGTTACCAAAGCCGGGTACACAGCGCCGCGCGCGGTGGAGTAGTTTTCATCACGAGTGGGTGCGCCACGTTCCCGCATCTCAAGTCAAGCTCTCGATCTTCCTACTTTCCAAGCTGATAGAAATTCATTGACATGCTATTACAGCTTTGTTAAGTTCGTTGGGTCTTCTCGATGGCCAACTCACCTTCTCCGAATCCGTGTGGGCGGATTCTTTTAGTGGACGACAACGCTTTGGGATTGGCGGCGCGTCGCAGCGTGCTGGAAGAGCTGGGTCATCAGGTGCGGATCTCGAGCAGCGCGGCCGAAGCGCTCGAGTGGTGCGGTAAGCAGAGCTTTGACGTGGTGGTCACCGATTACAAGATGCCAAAGATGAATGGCGTGGAACTGATCGGCCGCTTGAGAAAACTGCATCCGGCAACTTCGGTGATCCTGATCTCCGGCTTCACCGATACACTCGGCCTGGATGAGGCCGGCACGGGCGCCGACATTGTCCTGCAAAAGAGCAACAATGAAGTTCCCCAGTTGATTCGCGCCGTGAACCGGCTGCTGCGCAAACAGCAAACGCCGGCCAAGAAGCCGACTGGCTCGCAGGCCGGTACGAAAAGTGAGAAGCACAAAGTGCGTTGAAGAATTTAGAACCAGAATTCAGAAACCAGAATTCAGAATCCAGAACAGGCCGGTACGTTCGCGGTAAAGTAAAAGCAGATGCCGCTGCGCGCGTTGATCGCATTCGTACTTTGCATCTCGGTTTCCAGCGGCGCGACGCACGCCAAAGTTTCAAAAAAAGCCTCCGACAAAACCATTAACCCGTCCGTCCGGCAGTGGACGCGGTCCATGAGCTTGCGCGATAAGGTGGCGCAACTGGTCATCGTACCCATCTACGGAGAGCTTGCCAACACCCGTTCGAAGGAGTATCGGAATTATCAGCACCTGATCCGCGATCTTCACGTGGGCGGCGTCATCGTGACGGGGCATTCGCTCAATGGCGGCATCCGGAATGCCGAGCCTTACGCTATGGCGGCACTCTTGAACAGGCTGCAGAAATTGGCAAGAACGCCTCTGTTCGTGGCCGCCGATTTTGAGCGCGGAGCGTCGATGCGCGTGAACTCAACCACGGCCTGGCCGTATAGCATGGCGTTCGCCGCCGCGCAGGACTTGCCGGCTGTTAGTGAGGAAGGGGCGGACACTGCCCGCGACGCGCGCGCCATGGGCGTCAACTGGTTGTTCGCGCCGGTGGCCGACGTCAACAATAATCCCGACAATCCGATCATCAACATCCGCTCGTTTGGCGAGAACCCGGAGCAGGTGGCTAGCTTTGTGGAGGCCTACATCAACGGCGCACATTCGGATCGCAAAAATCCGGTGCTGGTGACCGCGAAACATTTTCCCGGGCATGGCGACACCACCGAGGACAGCCACCTGGCGCTGCCGCGATTAGACGCCGATCACGATCGAATCGAAGCGGTGGAGCTGGCGCCATTCCGGACGGCGATCGCGGCTGGAGTAGATGCGGTGATGACCGCTCACCTGGCGGTACCTGCGCTCGATCCGGACAACGTGCCCGCAACGGTGTCCAGCAAAATCGTCACGGGCGTGCTGCGCGAGGAACTGGGCTTTCATGGGCTGGTGGTCACCGACGCCATGGACATGCAGGGTCTCGCGGCGATGTTCGATTCAGCCGAAGCATCGGTGCGAGCCATCGAAGCGGGCGCGGATGTGCTGCTAATGCCGAAGCGGCCGGAAGAAGCCATTCGCGGTGTAGTGGCGGCGGTGGAAAAAGGTAGAATCAGCCGCAAGCGCCTGGATGAAAGCGTCAATCGCGTGTTGGCGGCCAAAGCTCGTCTCGGCCTCAGGAGCAAGAAGCTGGTGGATCTGGAGGCGATCGCCGATGTGGTGGATTCGCCCGAATCGGCGGAACGCGCGCAGGAGGTTGCCGATCGCGCTGTAACGCTGGTGAAGGATTCCACCGATTCGCTGCCTCTTCGCCATCCGGAGAGCATCTGCCTGATCGCCCTCACCGAAGGGCGGCGCAGCCAGCAGGGAATCCGATTGATCGATGAAGTGAAAAAGCGCGCGCCCGGCGTAACCACGACGGTTCTCGATCCCAGCATGAGCAAATCCGATCTGGACCAGGTGAGCGAGAAGACGTCGAGCTGCACGGAAATTATCGCGGCGGCATACGTCACTGTGAGCGCATATCGCGGCAATGTCGCTCTTGCGGGCGGCTATCCGGATTTTATGAACGGGCTTATCGCCGGCAAAATTCCCGTGATGCTGGTGTCGCTCGGCAACCCATATCTGATCCGCAGCTTTCCGCACGCCAGCGCGTACCTCACCACTTATAGCCCGATACCGACGTCAGAGACGGCTGTGGCAAAGGCGCTCTTCGGTGAAATCGCAATCATGGGACGCTTGCCGGTTACCATTCCGGATGTGGCTAAGTACGGAGATGGAATCCAGGTTCCCGCGGCGAGTGCGGTGGTGAAGGGTCCGCAAGAATGATAGAGATCACCTGGCTCGGTCACGCGACCGTTCAATTTCGATTGGATTCCGGCGAAGTAATTTTGATGGACCCCTGGATCGATGGGAATCCGATGTACCCCCAGGGTCACCAGATCGATCGTTTGGATGCGATCCTGATTTCCCACGCGCATTTCGATCATATTCATGATGCCGTGCCGTTGGCCAAGAAGTTCAAGCCGAAAGTGGTCGCGATCTTTGAAACCTGCGGCTGGCTGACGTCCAAGGGCGTGGAGAACTGCAGCGGGATGAATAAAGGCGGCACTCAGGACGTCGGTCCGCTGAAAGCAACGATGACGCACGCGGTCCACAGTTGCGGCATCCAGGATGGCGATCAGATTTTGTATGGCGGCGAGGCGGCGGGCTATGTGCTTCGGCTTCCCGCTGGCCGCGCTATCTATTTTGCCGGTGACACAGCAGTGTTCTCTGACATGGAGTTGATCGAGATCTTGTACAAGCCCGATCTGGCGTTCCTGCCGATCGGCGATTTCTACACCATGGGTCCGCGCGAAGCTGCGCTGGCTTGCCGCTTGCTGAACGTTAAGAGAGTGGTTCCGATGCATTTCGGCACGTTCCCTGCCCTCATTGGGACTCCGACCGCTCTGGCGCGGGAGCTGAAGGATTTTCCGCACACCGAAGTGTGGCCGCTCGAAATCGGCAAGCCAGTCAAGTGGTAATAGCCGGCTACCAGCGTGCCTGTCATCCACCACGAGATCCTGATTGAGCGACCTACTGGGGCCGTCCAATGCGAAACCCAACGAGTACTGCGAGTGACCACGAATGGGTACCCTGTAAGTGTGAATCGCCCTATGCGGAGTAAAGTTCTGATCCCGCTGGTCTTTGCCTTGTGCGCCGTGGGGCTGTTGTTGTGGTTCGCCACGAAGCCCGTACTACTCGAATTTGGGCAGGAGGTTAGTGTATCGAATCCATTTCGTTCTCGAACCCCCGAGCATGTCGCAGACACATTCCTGCGCGCAGCATCGACCGGGACATGTTCTCCTGACCTAAGTGAGAAGCTCTGTGAATTTGTCAGAAAACGCCCGTTACCCGCTAGTAACTGGACCCTTGTGAACCGCCTGGAATTCCCGACCGATACCCGGCTTTACCATAGATTGAGTGGGCCTCGTCTGAAGCCTGCCAAAAATGGGGGATGCTTAATTGCCCAAGTTTTCGTTGAGCGAAATGCTGGAATCTGGAAAACCTCCGGTTATGGCGTTGAACCCGGCCCATGCAACGCGAACCTCTCGCGATGGTAGGACAATAACCAGGCGCACAGATTTAGCGGACTACCCACTCTAGCGTGGTGGCTTGGGCGCCTGCGCTAAAATGAAGTTAGATGAGTCTTTTAATCATCGACGACGACGCGGAGTTGTGTTCTCTACTCAAGGAGTTCCTGGAGCGCGAGAGCTTCACGGTGCAATGCATTCATGAGGGCCACGCGGCGCTGGAGGCCGCACAACACGGCGGCCACGAGCTGATCGTGCTGGATGTGATGCTGCCAGGGCTGGACGGTTTTGAAATTCTCAAGCGGCTGCGCCTCACCAGCCGCGTCCCGGTGCTGATGCTGACCGCGCGCGGCGAAGACGTGGATCGGATCGTCGGCCTCGAGCTGGGCGCCGATGATTATCTTCCCAAGCCTTTCAACCCGCGCGAGCTGGCGGCGCGCGTCAGGGCCATTCTGCGGCGCACCGAAGCACGGGTGAATCGCGGCAAGGTGGAGATCAACGGCGTGGCGCTCGATCCCGGCGCGCGCGAAGTTACCTGCGACGGCAAGCCGGTGGAAGTGACCACCCTGGAATTCGATATCCTGGAACAACTGATGCGGAACGCCGGCCGGGTAGTCTCGCGGGACGGTTTGATGGAGAGCCTGTACAACCGCAAAGCTACGCCGTTCGACCGTTCCATCGACATGCACGTCAGCCATCTGCGCCGCAAGCTGGAGAGCAGCCGGCCGGTGATCAAAACCATTCGTGGCGTGGGATACCAGTTCTGCCAAAGTCCGGAAGACGCGGTGGCCGGATAGAGAGAGCCGATGCGATCCCTCTTTGCAAAGACGCTGCTCTGGTTTTTGGCGACGACAGCCGTGGCCATCGCCGGGATCATCATCACGACGGCCGCCACTTTCAGCTCCACCGCCGGACGCGGCCCGTTAGGCATGCTGCTCAGCGTGCAAACCGAGGAGGCCAAGCGCGCGTACGAGACTGGGGGACGGGAAGCTTTAGCCGCAGCGCTGGGGAAATTCCAGCAAATCACGCAATTTGAGGTGCTGTTCACCGACGCCAAGGGCACCGATCTTCTGACAGGAAAAGTTCATCCGGAGCTGGTGACTCTGCCGAAGCCGCGCAGCCGGTGGCGTCTGCCCTTCCCGTTCGGAGGACGGCAACCGATCATTGCCCGGCAGGACTCCACCCATCAATACCGGCTCTTCCTGATCGATCAGCGCCGGAACTGGACCTTCTTCTTCCTCCAGCCGCAGCATCTATGGATTATCGGGCTGGTGGTGCTGTTGTGCTATGCATTCGCCTACCACCTCACGTCGCCGGTGCGCCGTTTGCGCTCGGTGGTGGATTGCTTCGGACGCGGCGATTTCTCGGCCCGAGCGCCTGCTAATCGCAAGGATGAGTTAGGGGAACTGGCGCGGAGTTTCAATCAAATGGCCAGCCGCATCCAGACGCTGCTGGCCGCCGAGCGCCGCCTGCTGCTCGACATTTCGCACGAATTGCGCAGCCCGTTGGCGCGGCTGGGTGTCGCCGTGGAGCTGGCGCGGTCCGGTGAAGACCGCGAGCACATGCTGGACCGCATTCAGAAAGAAGCCGACCGTTTGAATGAATTGGTGGGCGAGCTGCTGCAAGTGACGCGTGTAGAAACCGATCCGTCGATGCAAAAGACCGACGCCGTTCCTCTGGATGAGCTGCTGGCCGATCTGGTCTACGATTCGCTGCTGGAAGCCAAGGCCAAGGATTGCACCTTGTTACTGAAGGCGCCGGTGGCGGCGAAGCTGAGCGGCGACGAAGAACTCATCAGGCGGGCTCTTGAAAACGTGATTCGCAACGCGATCCGCTACGCGCCGCGCGGCACGGCGGTAGATATCGAACTGGCGAAGTTTCCCGGCGCCGCGGTCATCACCGTTCGCGATTACGGCCCGGGCGTTCCAGACGAGGCGTTGAACAGAATCTTCGATCCGTTCTACCGCGTAGATTCGGATCGCAACCGCACGAGCGGCGGCCTGGGGCTGGGCCTGGCGATTGCGCGGCGTTCGGTGCAATTGCACAAAGGCACACTTACCGCGCAGAATGCGCGTCCCGGCTTGCTGGTGACCATGGAATTCCCGCTCGGCCCGGTGGATGGCGATGCTCCGTCTTCCAAGCCCGCTTCGTCGGCTATTCCGGTTTCAGCAAGTTGATATTGGAAGGCAACCTGAACAGGTCGGCGGATGCCTTCTTGTTGTTGACCTCGACCGACGTCGAGAAAATTTCGTAGATCTTCTCGCCGTTGCGGTCGCGCTCGATCGCGAAGGGCCACTGCACACCGCTACCAGTGTCCCGGTATTTGGTGAAATGCGTGACCTCCTCGTTCCTGTCTTTGGTGACCGGGTCGCGGCGGAAGAAGACCTGCCGCACTGGAAGCTTGGTGGTCTGATCGAAGTAGACCGTGGTGGTGTGGTTGTCAGCGTCGGTTAAATCGACGATCTCGACGGGACGATTCTCGATGACATCGGCGCCCTTAGACTCGATGATCCATCCAGGCTCGTGCAGCCGGACGCGGATGATATAAAACACGTCGCGCAGCGTAGTCTCTTTGTAGCGTTGGAATCGCTCGTCCGGCAGAGGCCGTGCACCGCGATAGGTGATGTCCCAGGCCTCTTTGTCGGTGAACAAGACGCCATAGTCCTGCTTCTTGTCGAAGTTGTCGCGCTCATGCTGCGCCAGGTTGTGAAGCGTATCGGTGATCCCGGAATCATAGCGCGTATAGATTGTGGCAATGCTCAAACCGCTGAGCCTTTCGCGATAGAAAGAATACGCGCGGCCGGTCTCCACGCGGGTGTCCATGTTCAGAAATTGATCGCCGCCCAGGGCCTGCAGGCATTCGTCCACCACGCGCTTGCCGCGCTGCTCGGGTGTTTCAGCGCGCAACCAGAGCGCGAAAGCCAGGATGGCGAAAAGAATCCGCTTCATTTGGGTGGTGCTGGCGGCGCTGCCGCCGCCGGTGGTTTTGGCGGTATGGCCGGCGCCACTGGCATTGTTGGTACTGATGGCGCCGGTTTCTTACCGAGCGTTTCAGCCGTGAGCCCGGAGTTGATCTTGTAATCCTGGACTGTCACGCCCGCGAATTTCTTGCCGCCTTGCATCACGGACCATTGGAACGGAAGATGGAGGCCATCCACATCGCGCCAGTCCGAGAAGATTTCTTCTACCGCGGTTCCACCTTCGGCAGGCGACTGCGTGTAGGCCAGCTTCGCGGGAAGGCCGGTCTTCTCGTCCACCGTAATGCTTGCTCGTTCGCCGTCCTTGGACGTGATGTCGAGCACGCCATCGGCGGTCTGGTTCACCGTGCGATCGGCGTCGCGATCGCTGAGCGCCAGACTCACCAGCTGCCGGAACGCCTCGCCATGGATTTGTTTCAACACGGGGGGCGTCAGAGTCTGGACGCCTTGCATCCCCGAGAGCCAGCCCGTTGTTCCGTCCGTATAGACGGACTGCTCCATGAACGGCAGCTCATTGTCCTGCCGGACGGTGGAGGGCGCGATGAAGGAATTGGTTTGTTTCACTTTCATGGATGCCCCTGGAGTGAACACTTCGACATTGGCTTGAAATTGCAGATCTTTGACCGCAGCCAGCTTGTCCGCACCGCCCAAGGCTTGCTGCACCCGCTGCAAAAGCGCTTTACCCTTGGCGAGAGACGCCGGGTCCGCCTGAGCGGCCGCCTGCTTGGGCTCGGGAATGGTCAGGTCGATTGGTTCCACTTTCATGCCCAGGCTCGCGAGCGGCGTACCAAAGTCCTTCGGATTCCCGACCGCAACATAGCTCAAATTTTTCGGTTGCAAATGCTCTTGAGCCACCCTGAGCACGTCAGCCTTGGTGACATTCGCAATGGCCTTCTGATACTGGAAGATGAAATCCTTGGGATACCCATAATATTGGTAGATCATCAGCCGGTTGATGGTTTTGCTGGGCCGGTCGAAATTGAAGACGAAACCGTTCAGCACAGTGTCCTTAGCCGTCTGTAGTTCGTCGTCGCTGACCTCGGTGGTTCGAATCTTCTCCAACTCCTGATCAATTGCCTTTAGCGTGTCGACGGTGTGCGCCGATTGCGTGCTGCCCGAGACTTCAAACGTTCCGGGGTGATCGTAATTCGCGGCCCAGTTGGCAGAGATGTTGTAGGCCCAACCATGCTTGGTGCGTACGCTCTGAAAGAGCCGGCTGGAGAATCCGCCGCCTAAAATCTCAGCAGCCACCTCCAGCGCTGGGTAGTCTTTGTCTCGCAACTCGCCGCCTAATTCTCCGACATGAAAGAACGTCTGGGTAATGTCTTCCTTCGATGCCAGAAATACACCGGGCGCGGGCTTCGCTTCCACTTTGGGGAAGGCGGGAACAGCAGGCTGCGTGTATTTCCAGGAGCCGAAAATCTGTTCGAGCTTGGCCTTCAGCTCGGCGGTTGAAAAGTCGCCGATGACTTCCAGCGTGATATTGGCCGGGAAGTAGTAACGACGATAAAAATCGACCAGATCCTGACGTTGGATATTGTCGATATCGGCATACTCGATGGACCAGCCATACGGCGTGTTGCGGCCATAAACGATATCGCTGAACTCGCGCTGCGCAATTCCATCCGGATCGTCGTTGCGGCGCGAGATTTCGCTCCGCGATTGGGTCTTCGCTAAATCTACTTTGTCTGGCCGAAACTCGGGAGAACTGAGCAGATCGCGGAAGAGCGCAAGCACCTGAACGGTATTCTCTTTCAGGCAGGAAAACGACAGCGTGGCATTGGTCTCGCCGATCTGGCTTTCGATGGACGCGGCTACATTCTCGAGATCCTGATCGAGTTGATCGCCGGTTCGCGCCTTGGTGCCGCCGGAGCGGAGCACCTCGCCCGTCAATCCGGCCAGCCCTTTCTTGTTGGGCGGATCAAACAGATTGCCGGTGCGAATTAACGCGGCGCCGCTGATGAGTGGCAACTCGTGATCCTCGAGCAGCATCACCTTCATTCCGTTCGAGAGCGTAATCTCGGTGGGATCGGGAACCTTGAGCGGAGGCAGCGGCGGGTATTTCAAATCCTTATAGGAAGGCAGCACGACCGCGCGGCGAACCTCGGTTTGCGCGCCCGCGGTCATAGAGAGCAGCAGCGAAAAAACCAGAGTCTTCATTGGCCCGCTCCTTTGGCTGCGGCGGGGGGCCGGACGGTGTAAACTACCGTGCGCGTTTCCGGTAGCAGATACTCCTTGGCCACGCGCATCACGTCGGCGGCGGTGACCTTATCGGTGTCGTCAATGCTGGTAAACAGCTTGCGCCAGTCGCCGTAATTGGCGTAATAGAAGGTCAGCGCGTCGGCCATACCGGAATTGCTGTCCAGCCGCCGGATCAGCGCGGCGCGAACTTTGGTCTTGATACGCTCGAGCGTGTCATTCGTCACTGCAGTTGTTTTGAGATGTTCGATGATCTGATAACAGGCCTTCTCGTTTTCCTCCACGGAGTGGCCTTGATTGGGCACCAGGAAGAATAGAAACAGGTTCGGATATTTGCCGCCCGGGAACGACGCCTCGGCGGCCGCACCCAGCGCGATTTTCTTGTCGCGAACCAGCTCCGTGTACAAAAGGCCGGTACGTTCACCAGCCAGGATCTCGCCTAGCACATCGAAAACGGAATCGTCCTTATCGAGCTGATTGGGCCGTTTGTAGGCAATCGCCATAAAGGGCTGCGCGGGCGATTCCACCTCCACGCGTTTTTCACCTTTTTGCGCCGGTTCCACCGTGCGCGGACCCCCTGGCAGAGGCCCGGAGGGCAGTATCGAGAAATACTTGTCTGCCAGGCGGCGGCATTCTTTCGGATCCACGTCGCCGGCGATGCCGATGGTGATATTGGCCGGCACATAATATTTTTTGTAGAAGGCGACGGCCTCGGTGAGGCGGAAATTCTCGATATCGCTGGCCCAGCCGCCCGGCATGTTCCGATAAGGATGCGCCGCGAACGCGGTGGCGAGCAGCGCCTCGGCCAACTGGCCCTGCGGGCTGGATTCGACGCGCATGCGCCGCTCTTCGCGCACCACGTCGCGCTCTTTGTAGAACTCGCGAAAAACAGGATCGTAAAAGCGCTGCGATTCCAATAGAAACCACAGCTCCAGACGATTGCGGGGGAAATTGTAAAAGTAATTGGTGGAGTCTTCGCCCGTTCCCGCGTTCATTCCCACGCCTCCGTTGGATTCGATCAGCTCGGGATACGCGTTGGGGATGACGTAGCTATCGGCCTTTTCCATGGCCGCTTTCAGCTGCTCCTGAAGGTCCGCCAGCTTCTTCGGATCGGCCTTCAGTCCTTTATTGCGCTCGGCGTCGTACTCGTCGTAGACGTGCTCCACTTCGTCCATCGCTTTGCGCTCGAGCGGGTAGTTCTTGGTGCCGATGGTCTCGGTCCCTTTGAACGCCATGTGCTCGAACATGTGCGCGATGCCAGTCTCGCCGCCCGGATCGTCCACCGAACCGGCGTTGACATAGGAGTGAAATGAGACTACCGGCGCCTCGTGGCGCTCGAAAATAATGAAATGCAGTCCGTTGCCGAGCGTGAACTCAGTGACCCGCTTTTCGAAATCTTTCAGTGACTGTGCAGCGAGTAACAACGGGCACAGGAATAGGAGGGCGAACCGGAGTGTGGGTGATTGCATGCGCCTACTGAATATTGTAACGGGCGCGGGCAGGATTCAGTTTCAACGTGATGGATCAAGGGTATGGATTTACGTTCAATTCGCGCAGGCGTCTTTGCGCGGCAGGAAGTCCGCCAGCGAACGCAGCTCCGACGATGGCGTAGGGTTCCCAATAGAGGCCACCGCGGACCGTTCGAACGATGGGATTATCTCGCCATTCCCCCAGACGACCGGGCGCGCTATCGACGCTGGTAGGCGCGGCGTCCCAGTGTCCTTTGGGATAGAAGAAAACGCCGACCACTTGGATGAGGACCGAATACAACGCCAACACCGCAAAGGCGCGGCGGACCCAAGTACGATCCATCGCAGTGACACCCAGAGCGATGAGAATGATGAGCGGAGGAGCGAGCTCAGTGAGCATGCGCGGGCCCCAGCAATAGCCGCCCCACCACGAGATCGATCGGGAAATCGCCAGCGGTTCGAGCATGACAAAAATCGCTGCCGTCATGAAAATTAGTTGGTGCCGGCGGCGCGCAGCGGAAGCGCTCGGCAGCCAGGCGCACACGGCGAAGAGCGCGACCGGAGTGTAAATCAATAGTCCACGGCCCGGACTCAAGAAGAGTCCAGCGAGGCCCGGAAAAACGGACCCATTGAGGACCGCCACAGCATAACCGCCGGAGGGACGCTCGAACACGTACAGGTTATAGATGACCAGGAGCGCGCCGCCGAGGAGCGGAACAGCCAGCAGGCGAATATGTTGCGTGAGCGTAGCCCTGGCGATGATGAGCGCCACCAGAACAGCCGGCAATAGAACGATGTTGGTGGGTCGAATGACGAAGGAAGCGGCCACGCACAAGCCGCAGAGCCACAGCCAGCCGTTGCGCGCCCGGTCCGACGACCAGCGCTCCAGGCCATAGAAGCATCCGATGATCGCCAGTTCACCCGGCCCATGTTGCCACAGCGCCTGGCTGGAAATAGACCAGGTTTCGGTTGCCAATGCGTAGACCAATGTCAGGACCCAAGCCCAGGGCGCGGCAACGATTGGTTTCAACAGCAGCAGAAGCAGCACAGCCGAGAGGGCGGCGACGGCGGCGGCCGAAAATTTTTCCGCGATTCTTGCGAGCATCACCAGCGATCCCGGGTCGCGTTCGCCGACGCCCAGGAAGGCGATGGGGGAGTAGAGCGGCGTCACCAGCAGCGGAGCACCCATCGGAAAATCGCTGAAGTAGTGGCCGTGCGCCTGGTGGATCACCTTCGGCGCGTACCAGAGATGGCTGTGCAGCCAGGGGGCAAATCGGTCCAGAGTAATGGTGTGATCGATAAAGATGGCGAAAGGGACCAGAGATGCCGGCAACGCATCGCCCGAATCCACGGGACGAAGATTGGCATGATACACAACGTTGAGCCCGACGAACAAGAGAACATACGGGCGTAGGCGCGCGAGCATGCGATGGGAGGTCAAAAAGCAGAAGTCAGAATTCAGGAGTCAGAATAAAACAGGCGCTTCGCCTGCACCTTCATTCTGAATTCTGGCTTCTGAATTCTGAATTCCTAAGAAACGGCCTTCTATGGGTTCGGTGCGCCCGATCGCGGAACGTGCAGCGACATCAGGACGATGGTTCCATTGATGGCGCTGAACCAGTGCGGAGTATTTTCCGGAACAATCACAAAGTCACCCTTGGCGACGGCCTGCGATTTTCCGCCTTCGATACCCGTTCCAGTGAGGTTCGCGGCGTTGGTTCGCTTTTCGTTCGCGAGCTTTCCGCCGGTGGTCAATGTTCCGGAGCCATCGATCACGTAGAACAGCTCGGCTTCCTTCTCGTGAACAGCGGCCGGACCCACGGAGGTGCGGTATTCGAGATTCGCGCCGTAGGGAGCAAGCTCCAAGATGTGTTCGATGACGATCGGCTGGCCGGCTTTGTGCTCGGCTTTCGCTTTAGCCATGAGGGCGGCGACATCGGCCGCTGAAGAATAAGTTTTCGTGGGTACGGTGGATTGCTGGGACCAGGCCACGCTGGCGACCGTGATCAAAGCCAGGCTGGCTAACATTGCACGCATGGGACACCTCCGGTTTTGGGTTCGAACTGAGATGCTATCACAACAGTTGGAAACCGGGCCGGAGGCTGTGCCACCGCATCCAGGCGGCCGTATCGGTACACTAACGTTGTGCTATGAAAACCGCGGCCCTGGCCCTGCTGTGCTGTCTCGGCACGGCGTCCGGACAAGAAATCAAAGTCATGACGTCCGGCGCCTTCACGGCTGCCTACCTCGAACTCGTTCCCGCGTTCGAGCGGACCACTCACCAGAAGGTCGTCACCTCCTACGGAGCCTCGATGGGCACCGCCCCGGACTCCATTCCCATGCGCCTCGAGCGTGGTGAGCCCGTGGACGTGGTCATCCTGGCCCGCCCGGCGCTGGACGAGCTGGTCAAACAGGGCAAGGTTTCGCCCGAAAGCCGCGTCGATCTGGTCCGATCGAGCATCGGCATGGCGGTCCGAGCGGGAGCGCATAAGCCGGCTATCGGCACGGTCGACGAGCTCAAGCGCGCGCTGCTCGAAGCCAAGTCGATCGCATATTCCGACAGCGCCAGTGGCGTCTATCTCTCTACCGAGCTGTTCCAGCGGCTCGGGATCGCCGAGCAGGTGGCGGGCAAGAGCCAGAGAATTAAAACCATGTCGGTGGGAGCCGTAGTGGCGCGTGGAGATGCCGAGATCGGCTTCCAACAAATCAGCGAGCTGCTTCCGGTGCCGGGCATCGATTATGTCGGACCACTGCCGCCCGAGGTCCAGAAAGTCACGGTATTCTCCGCCGGCGTCGCCGCAGGGTCGAAGAACGCGGAGGCGGCTAAAGCCCTGATCAAATTCCTGGCATCGGCAGCCGCCATCCCCGCGATCACCAAGAGTGGTTTGGAGCCCGTGACCGCTGGGGCCCTGCGCCATTCCGAATAGCCTTTTGGTTTAGCACCGAGGGCCGTTAACTTGAAACCGGCGGGGGAAGCACAGCGTCCACTCCACATCCATGCGTCTGCTGGTAGGAATGGTTCTCGCGACAATATGCCAAGCGCAGCCGGCGCTGAAAATTGGGCCGGTCAAGGCTTCCGTCAAACTGGGTCAACAGCCTGTCGAAATCACACTCTGGGGAACCGTTTCGCCCGCACCAGCGGGGAACTTCACATTGGCCCTCACGGTGGATCTCGGCGATTTTCAGGAACATCTAACACCGGTGCTGAGCGCTGAGCTCAATCGGGGGGACCGCTGCGGGGACCGGCTCTCGGTGGAGCATGCCTCGATCGTTCCCTCGGCGCCCGCGAGCGTGTTAACCGCGAATGTGAATTTCGAGCGCTTCGGATGCGTCAAAGCGTTCGGCAAGCAGGTCTCCAAAAGGCTGCTGGGCGGGCACGCGGTCATCGAAGTGAACCTGACGCCGGCCCTCGAAGAAAACGACATCGCTCTCGCCGCTGAAGTTCGGAAGATCGACGCGGACGGTTCGCTGGGCGACGTGCTGCGCTCCGATTCGATCGGCGATTCGATTCGGGAGAAGATCGCGAGCGGTGTCGAATCGGCCCTTCAGAAACTAACCAATCTGAAATCGACCCTGCCCGGCGGGATTGGAAACGCGGTCACCATCCAAACCGTTGAGTTCGTCGACGGAGGCGCGGGCCGGCTATGGCTCACCATTGCCGCGGAGGTTCAGCTGTCGGCCGAACAACTGCAGCGAGCGGTGGGACAATAGTGGCATTATGCCACTACCCACTGACGAAAAGCTCCTAGCGCTCAGCAACGACATCCTCGAGCAATTCGATAAGATTTTCGGCTTGCAGCCTGGCTTTCGGCCAGCGCACGCCAAAGGCATCCTGTTGATGGGAACGTTCCAGCCTTCGCCCGCCGCCTCTTCGCTTACCCGTGCGCCCCACATGAGTCGGGAGTCGACGCCCGTGTGGGTGCGCTTCTCGGACGGCACAGGACTGCCGTTGATCCCCGATAACAATCCCAATGCGAATCCGCGCGGCTGCGCGATTCGTTTCCATCTGGCCGAACGCGCTCACACCGATATCATTGCTCATTCGACGAATGCCTTTCCCGTCAGGAACGGCCAGGAGTTCCTGGAATTTCTGCGGGCGCTCGCGGCAAGCGACCCGTCCAAGCCGGCAGGCTCTCCGCTCGAGGCATTCCTTGGCACCCATCCCAAGACGCTCGCCTTCGTGCAAGCACCCAAGCCCGCTCCGTCCAGCTTCGCGCGGGAACAGTTCTTCGGCATCACGGCGATGCGCTTCACCAACCAGGCTGGCCAGAGCCGCTTCGGCCGCTATCGGGTGGTCCCGGAAGCGGGCGTCGACCATCTGAGCGATGCCGCCGCCGCGGCCAAGAGCGCCAATTACCTGTTCGATGAACTCGCTGAACGAATCGCTAAAGGGCCGGTCAAGTTGCGAGTCGTCGTTCAATTGGCGAATGACGGGGATAACGTGAACGATGCCACCGAGTATTGGCCCGAGGATCGGCCTTTGCTGGACCTAGGCACCATCGCTTTGACTGCCATTCCCGCTGACAACGCGCACGAGCAGAAATGGACCATCTTCGATCCGATTCCGCGCGTGGACGGAATCGATCCATCCGACGATCCTTTGTTGGAGTTGCGCGCCGCGGTCTATTTGATCAGCGGACGCCGCCGTCGGGCCGCGCCAGAAGGTACTGCTGCGATGAAGGCATAGTGTGGCGCACGCACTCCTGCGTACCGTGTTGGCACTCGTGCCAACACACCAAAAGCGTTCACACGATTGTGAACGCGGCACGCAGGAGTGCGTGCGCCACACATGGTAAGACACGATGCTGGATCGGGTAGCCGAATTCATTGCCCGACATCGCATGTGCGAACCCGGGCAGCGCGTGGGTATCGCTGTATCGGGCGGTGCAGACTCAGTGTTCCTGTTGAACGCGCTCCGCCATCTTGCACCGCGCTGGGGTCTGCGGCTCGCCGTCATCCATATCGAGCACGGGATTCGCGGCCGGGCATCGATCGCCGATGCAGAGTTCGTCGCGCAACTGGCCTCCACTTTCGGGTTCCCGTTCCATCTTCGCCAAGCCGACGTCCCGGCCATCGGAGGAAATCTGGAAGAGGCGGCGCGGAAAGTGCGCCAGCTTTTCTACGCCGAGTTGATCGCATCAGGCCTGGTGGACCGCGTCGCCACAGGCCACACGCGATCCGATCAGGCCGAGACCGTGCTCTATAGGATCCTCCGCGGGTCCGGTCTCACAGGCCTCTCTGGGGTTCTGCCCGTGACAGGCGACGGACTCGTCCGGCCGCTGCTGGAGATCGACCGTGCCGAAATCGAATCCTGGCTAATCCGGCATGAGATCGCTTGGAAAGAAGACGAGACCAACCAGGATCGCACCTTCGCCCGAAACCGCCTGCGTCATGAAGTGCTGCCGCTCTTGCGCGAGGCTTTCAATCCCGAACTCAACCAGGCTTTGGCGCATCTAGGCGAGCTGGCCCGCGACGAAGAGAATTACTGGCAGGCCGAACTCGCCAGCCACCAGCCACCAGCCACCAGCCACCAGCCACTAATCCTCGCCGCGTCCCAACTCGCCGCCGCACCCCCGGCCTTCGCCCGCCGCCTGCTCCGCCAAACTATGGAAATCGTCAAAGGCGACCTCAGGGGGATTGACTTCGCCCACATTGAACGGGCGCTTGAAATGGCACGATCCCAGGACGGGCACGACCGGTTTCAGGCGCCCGGCGTCGACGTCTGCCGTTCCTTCGATTGGATCCGGCTGGCACCCACCACCACCCCACCGGATGACGCGCTCGAATTCTCCTTCGCGCTCAAAGTCCCCGGATCGGTGGAACTGCCGGGTTCCGGTACCCGTATTACCTTGCAGGTGCTAGAGAAAGAAGCGGCAACGCAACCCTGTGCTACAGTGGTGAATGAACTGGACTGGCAGCGTTTCAGCAGGGGCAGAGGCGTGCCCAGCCTGGAGCTGCGTAACTGGAGACCAGGTGACCAGTACCGAAGAATCGGGCAATCCAAACCGGAAAAGATCAAGTTTTTCTTCCAAGACGCCCGTATCCCCTTGTGGGAACGGGGGAACTGGCCGATTATCACCTATAATGACACTATCGTTTGGGCCAGACGTTTCGGGCCAGCCGCCGAGTTTGCGACGGGGCCCCAAACCCGCTCCGTGCTCCAGATCGCGGAAACCAGTGAACTTTCGAATCAATCCGCGCCCCTCTAGCGTCCAAATCAGTGGGTTCGTTTTTGCGGCATCGTTTTGCCCCATGTGTAGGGAGAAGGCATGAATAATTCAAATTTTAAGACCGCCATTTTCTGGGTGGTCATCATTGTGGTTGTAGTGCTGTTTTGGACCGTGGTCCATAGCACCAAGTCCCGTCCGGACGCCCAACTCTCGTACACGCAGTTGATGAACGACGTGAACGCGGGCAAGATCAAAACGGTAAGCATCAGCGGCAACGATCTTCACGGCACATACAAAGATGACAACCAGGAGCTGCACGCGGTTATCCCCAACGTCCACCAAAATCTGGATGATGCCATGCTCGCCAAGGGCGTGGACATTCACTACAACAAGGAAGCGGGCGGTGGTTGGGTTTCCATTCTGATTAATGCGATTCCGTTTGTTCTCCTGCTGGCGTTCTGGATCTTCATGATGCGCCAGATGCAGAGCGGCGGGAACAAGGCGCTGAGTTTCGGTAAGAGCCGCGCCAGGCTGCATTCTTCGCAGCAGAAGAAAGTGACGTTCAAGGACGTGGCCGGTGTGGAAGAGGCCAAGGAAGAGTTGCAGGAGATCATCGAGTTCCTGCGCGAACCCCAAAAATTCCAGAAGCTGGGTGGACGCATCCCCAAGGGCGTGCTGCTCATCGGCCCTCCTGGAACCGGCAAGACTTTGCTGGCGCGCGCCATCGCGGGCGAAGCGAACGTTCCGTTTTTCTCCATCTCGGGTTCGGACTTTGTGGAAATGTTCGTGGGCGTCGGTGCTAGCCGCGTGCGCGATTTGTTCGAACAGGGCAAGAAGAATGCGCCCTGCATCATCTTCATTGATGAAATCGACGCCGTGGGCCGCCATCGCGGCGCCGGATTGGGCGGTGGCCACGATGAACGCGAGCAGACGCTGAACCAGTTGCTGGTTGAGATGGACGGATTCGAATCGAACGAAGGCGTGATCCTGGTGGCGGCCACCAATCGTCCCGACGTGCTGGATCCGGCGCTGCTCCGCCCCGGCCGTTTCGATAGGCGCGTGGTGGTGGGTCGTCCCGACGTCAAGGGTCGCGAGATGATTCTGCGAGTCCATACTAAGAAGGTTCCCCTCGCCGATGATGTGGATTTGTCGGTAGTAGCGCGCGGCACTCCCGGATTTGCGGGCGCCGACCTGGCCAACCTGGTGAACGAAGCCGCGCTGGTTGCCGCTCGCCAGAATCGCAAGGTAGTCACGCAGTTCGATTTCGAGCTGGCCAAGGACAAGGTCATCATGGGCGTGGAACGCAAATCGCTCGTCATCACCGATGAGGAAAAGCGCAACACGGCCTATCACGAAGCTGGTCACGCGCTGGTGGCGGCAATGCTTCCCGAAGCCGATCCGCTGCATAAGGTGACCATCATCCCGCGCGGAATGGCCCTGGGCCTCACCATGCAGTTGCCCCTGGACGACAAGCATTCCTACAACAAGGGCTATCTGGAAGCTCAGCTCGCCATTCTGATGGCCGGGCGCATCGCCGAAGAGATTTTCATGCACCACATCACCACGGGCGCGGGCAACGATATCGAACGCGCCACCGACATGGCTCGCAAAATGGTTTGCGAATGGGGCATGAGCGAGCTGGGTCCCATGAGCTTCGGCAAGAAGGAAGAGCAGATTTTTCTGGGCCGCGAGATCGCGCAGCATCGCGACTACAGCGAAGCCACGGCGATTCTGATCGACGAGCAGGTTCGCAAGCTGGTGGATCAGGGTTACGATCGCGCTCGCAAGCTTATCGAAGAACGGTCGGATGCGCTGGCGCGGATCGCCGAAGCGCTACTCGAGCGCGAAGTGCTGGATGGCGCCGAGGTGCGGCTGCTCATTGATGGTCAGGCGCTGACCACTCCTGCGCGTCCCAAAACCATGCCTCCCAGCGACGGCGAAAAGCAACAGGTGATTCGGCCCGAAGGCGGCAAGCCACCGGTTACCGGATTACTGGGCGGCGCTCCACCGCAGCCCGCTTAACAACTTGATTCCTGAGTTTCCCGTCTACCTCTTTGACGTGGACGGGACCCTGCTTGATTCCGCTGCCGACATTTGCGGCGCGATTCAGGGCGTGCTCGGCGGGACAGCTCAGTGCGACGTCCCCGACGAGTTTCTTCGGGCCTACATCGGCCGTCATCTATACGATCTGTTCGAGGATCTGTTCCCTGGTCGAACGCGCGAGCACATGGACGAAATGATCGCGGACTACCGTACGCGCTATCTGGCCCGCAGTCACGCGGCCACCAAGCCCTATCTCGGCATCGCGGAAGCCTTGGCAGCTTTGCCCGGCAGAAAATCCACGGCGACCACCAAAGGCACACCCACCACACGCGCGGTACTCGAAATGTTTGGACTGCTTCCGTACTTCCATCACGTCCAGGGCACCGATGGATTCCCCGCCAAGCCCGAGCCAAACGTGATCCTGGCGTCGCTGAATGTTTTTGGCGTCGAGCCGCAGAATTGCTTATTCATAGGGGATTCGCCCACCGACATGGAAGCCGGCCGCCGCGCGGGCGTTAAAACCTGCGCTGTGTTGTGGGGCTACGGGCGTCGTGAGGACATGGCGCGCTGGGAGCCCGATTATTGGGTGGAGCACCCGCGCGAGCTATTTATCTGATCCTTCGCGGTCAGGCGCCGAATGTGGCGCACGCACTCCTGCGTGCCGCGTTCACACTCGTGTGAACGCCGCTAGTTGCTCCAGATTCAATCGCCCGGTGTAAATCGCCATACCGAGCGCGGCGTGAATGCCCAGCTTGTGCAATTCCTGAATTTCCTCGATGGTACTGATGCCGCCGGCCGCCGTTAGTTCATGCCGGGTAGCCGAGCGCAGTCGCTTGAACCAAGCGAGATCGGTGCCTTCGAGCATCCCTTCTTTATCCACGTAGGTGCATAGAAAACCCGCACAGTACGGCTCCAATTGCCGAATTACATCCTCAGCGGCGAAGTCGGTCGCTTCCTGCCAGCCGTGCGTTACCACCTTGCCGCCCTTCGAATCGAGCGCGATGATCAACCGGTCCGGCCCCACCGCATCTCGAATCGCGGTGAGCTTTTCCCGATCGAACGCCGCCGTACCGACAATCACGCGATACGCGCCCTGTTCAATCAGAGCGCGGGCTCGCTCGGGCGACCGAACGCCGCCGCCCACGCGCGCTATCGATCGCGAAGCCACCAGCTCCACCAGAGCGTCGTTGGAACCTCTTCCCATGGCGGCGTCCAGATCGATAACCTGGATCTGCGGGAACGCCCGAAAGCGGGCCAGCATTTCGAGCGGCGAGCCGCCCTCCAGCGCCTTCTCCCGTCCCTGAACCAATTGGACCACCTTGCCGTCCATCAGATCGATGCAGGGAATAATCACGGCGCCGGCCTCACCGGAACATTGTGAAGATGTAGATAGTCTTTCAAGTCCTTCACCGTATAAGTCCCGTAATGAAAAATAGAGGCCGCGAGCGCAGCATCGGCGCAGCCCGCGGCGAGGACTCGCTCGAAATCCTCCGGCTTCCCCGCCCCGCCCGAGGCGATCACCGGAATGTGCGTGGTCTGCGAGACCGCATGCGTCAGGTCGCAATCGAAGCCAGTCTGCACGCCATCGGTGTCCATGGATGTGAGCAGAATCTCGCCCGCGCCCAGCATCTCACCCTCCAACGCCCATTCGACGGCGTCGAACGCTTCGTCGTCGCGGCCGCCGCGCGTAAAAACATTCCAGCTGCCATTTGTATTTCGACGCGCATCGATGGCCAGCACCACAGCCTGCGCGCCGAATTCCTCGCTCAGCTCGGTGATCAGCTTGGGACGACGCACGGCCGCGGTATTCACGCTCACTTTATCGGCGCCCGCCATCAAAATGTTGCGTGCATCGGCGATGGATCGGATGCCGCCGCCCACCGTGAGAGGAATGAAGACCTTCCGCGCGGTGCGCGCTACAACATCCGCCATGATTTCGCGCGCGTCGCTGGACGCCGTGATGTCGAGGAAAACCAGCTCGTCAGCTCCTTGTCCGTTATAGCGCTCGGCGAGTTCAACCGGATCGCCCGCGTCGCGCAGGCCGACAAAATTCACCCCTTTCACCACACGTCCGCCGGTGACATCGAGACAGGGGATAATTCGCTTCGCCAGCATTACAATTCGACGAAGTTGCGCACGATCTGCAATCCCAGCGGTCCGGACTTCTCGGGATGAAATTGAACGCCGAAGATGTTATTTGTTTCAAGCACCGCAGTGTAGGAAACGTTGTACCGGCAAGTGGCGGCGGTGGCATCGATCAATGGCGCGTAGTAACTGTGCGCGAAATAGAGATAGGCGTGCGGAGCCAGATGGGAAAGCAGCTTCGCGCCGTTGCGCGGCTCTATTTCGTTCCAACCCATGTGCGGAACGCGGGCGGTGGCGGGGAAGCGGCGAATTTCGCCTTGAAAGAGCCCGAGCCCGCGCTCCTGGGGAGCTTCTTCACTCGTTTCGAACAGAGCCTGCAGGCCCAGGCAAATTCCAAGAAACGGGACGCCCCGGCGAATTCGTTCCAGCAGCGCCTGGCGCACCTGCATTTGATCCAGCGCCCGCATCATCTGCCCGAAATGGCCAACGCCCGGCAGGATGATTTTCGTCGCTGTGTTCAGCCCGGCGGCGTCGCGAACCAGCTCATATTCCGCTCCGATCTCAGACAGTGTGTTCTGAACCGAGCGAAGATTTCCGGCGCCGTAATCGAGAATCGTGATCATCGGTGGTCCATAGTAATTAAAGCAACCCCTTGGTGGAAGGAAGCTGTTCCTTCAACCGCGCGTCTTTCGAACAGGCATAACGTAGCGCGCGTGCGAAGCACTTGAAGATCGCTTCGATTTTGTGATGGTTAGACCGGCCGTAGAGCACTTTGGCATGGAGGTTCGCGCCCGCATGATTGACGAAACCGCCAAAGAAATCCTCCACCAGCTCCGTTTGCAGATCGCCCACCAGCCGAACCTTCACCTTGTCCTTGTAGACCAGGGCCGGCCGGCCGCCCAGATCCAGCGCCACCACCGCGAGCGTCTCATCCATGGTCATCACGAAGTAGCCCGCGCGATTGATGCCCTTGCGGTCCCCGAGGGCCTTTGAAACAAGCTGCCCGAGCACGATTCCGACATCCTCCACGGTGTGATGCTGATCCACATCCAGATCGCCCCTGGCCTGCAATTTGAGATCGAAACCGCCATGCTTGGTGAACAGCTCGAGCATGTGGTCGAAGAATCGAATGCCGGTGGAAATCTCGTAGCGCCCCTTGCCTTCGATCTTCAGCGACCCTTTGATCTGAGTCTCCTTGGTGATGCGCTCGACGCTAGCCGATCTCATTGACATCCTCGATCACCTGAATCGCCCCTTCCAACTGCAATAATTCCACCAACTCCTCGCGGCGCGGGCTGTGACGGGCGGCGATTCCGATGAAAGGCACATAAGCGGCCTTGGCGCAGCGAGCGTCATCCACCGTGTCGCCGATGTAGAGCAGCTTCTTGCCGGGATGCATGGCAGCAATCTTCAGCAGCCCATCAGGCGCTGGCTTTTCACATTCAACATCGTTGGCGGAAACCAGAAGGAAACGATCGCGCACACCCTCGCGCTTCAGCGTGATCTCGGCTTCCTCGGTAGTTCGCCCGGTGAAAATGGCGAATTCAAACCGCGCTCCCAAGCGGTCAAGGAACCCTTCGCGCGGCAGCCAGCGCTCGCGATGGATCATGCCCTGATCGAGAAACAGATAATTGAAGTACTCGACGATCGTCGCATAGGGGATCTCCACGCCCAAGTCCTTGCAGATCTTCTGCGATAGCAGCCAGTCGTTATTCCAACCGCCCTGGTTCTTGTAATCCTGGATCGAATCGCGCGAGATCGTTTGATGAGTGAAATGTTCCACCGTCTTCACGATCGTTTCCCGATACGATTCGGTGACGTCCACCAGGACGCCGTCCATATCGAACACCAGCATCTGTGACGAAGCACTCACCAGATCTGCTCCAATTCCCCAAGAAAACGACGGATCTGATCGCGCGTCCCCACCGTCACGCGAACACAGCCGGGGATCTCATAACTGCGATCCCGCACCAGGACGCCTCGGCGGCGCAGCTCGTCCCGCACCGGAATCGCGCGCTGGCCCGCCTCGAACAGCACGAAGTTGGCCTTGCTTTCGTAATACGGGATGCCGAGCTTTTCCAGGCCGACGTAGAGCAACTCGCGCGCAGCCAGCACTTCAGTGACGTACCGTTCGATATAGTTCTTGTCCTGGATCGCCGCGTGAGCCGCCAGCGTCGCCAGCGTGTTCACGCTGTAGGGCGACTGCGCCTTGTGCAGAAAATCGACATTGCCCGATTGCGAGAACAGGCAGCCCAGCCGCATCGCCGCCATGCCGTATACTTTCGAAAACGTCCGGCTGACGAACAGATTCGGATAGTCGTTTAGGAGCGGCAGCGCGGTAACGCCAGAGAACTCGTAGTACGCCTCGTCGATCAAAACCGCCGCATTGCTGGCCTTTTCGAGGATTCGCTCAATTCCCGCACGCGACGTTCCAGTACCGGTGGGATTGTTTGGGTTGGCGATCAGAATGGCGCGGGTGGATGGCCGGATCGCGTCGAGAAGCTCTTCGAGCGGGAACGCTAGCTTTTGCGCGCGATAAGAAATCTCACGGATGCTCGCGCCCGCCACTTCGCAGTAAAAGCGATACATCGCATATGAGGGCCGCAGCAGAAGCACTTCGCCCCCGTCATCGATATAAGTATTCACCAGCACCTGAATGGCTTCGTCCGTTCCGTTGGTGAGGATAAAATCGTCCGTCTCGACGCTGAAGAACTCCGCCAGTTCCTGCTTGATCTCACTGTATTCCGGATAAACCGCGAGACCCGCCTCGCTCAGATGCGTACGCAGATATTCGACCACCTTGGGCGACGCACCGACAGTGTTCTCGTTGAAATCCAGACGCAGCTTGCCCGCACGGCCACCGGTCGGCGGCGAATAGGGCGCCATGTTCAGCACCGCTTCGCGCGGCTGCAAAACTCCCGGCGGCAGATCGATTCGCTTATCGGCCAAGCCGAACCTCCACCGATCTGGCGTGCGCTTCCAAGCCTTCCGCTCGAGCCAGGATCGTAACGGCAGGCGCCAGCTCACGCAATGCCCGCGCCGTCAGTTCTTGCACCGAGATCACTTTCACAAAGTCAGCCGACGACAGTCCGCCACGCATACGAGCCGCGCCCGAGGTGGGGAGCACATGATTGGGACCGGTGGCGTAGTCGCCCGCCGCCTCAGGGCTGCTCGGCCCGATGAAGATGCTGCCCGCATGCTGAATCTTCGGCAGCAGGCTGGCGTCATAAATAGCGAGATGCTCGGGCGCCAGTTGGTTCGATGCTTCCACCGCCGAATCCATCGACGGGCACAGAATCACCGCGCTGTTATGACGAATCGCCTCGCAGGCCACAGCCGCAGTCGGCAGGGTTTCAAGCTGTCGCGCCACTTCCAAAATCACTCGCTCCGCGAGACTTCGCGAAGTGGTCAGCAATAGAGAGGACGCTTCCACATCGTGCTCCGCCTGCGCCAGCATGTCGGCCGCGACGTACCGCGGATCCGCATCCTCGGCAATGATCACGATCTCGGTGGGACCCGCCACAAAGTCAATCCCAACCTCGCCCGCCAACAGTTTCTTAGCGGCAGCCACATAGATGTTGCCTGGACCAACAATTCGATCCACTTTCGGAACGGTAGCCGTGCCGAAGGCCAGCGCCGCGATGGCCTGCGCTCCTCCGATGCGGAAGATGTTTTCGACCCCCAGAAACCTGGCCGCCGCAAGAATCTCCGCGCTCGGATGCGGCGACGTAACGCAGATGTTCCGCACACCGGCTACTTGCGCCGGAATCACGGTCATTAACAAGGTCGATGGCAGCGGATAGCGGCCAGCGGGAATGTACGCGCCCATCGATTCGAGCGGCCGCACCACGGAGCCCAGGCGCCGGCCATCGGGAAACTCCGTCCATGCCTCACGCGGCATTTGCAGGCTCGCATATTCACGGATGTTCCTGACCGCAGTCTCGATCGCACTATAAAACGCAGGCGACACACGCGATTCCACCGCACCCCAATCCGCCGCCGGAACCGCGAAGCTATTGCCCTCCAATCCGTCGAACTTGCGCGCGTATTCGAGCACCGCCTCATCGCCTCGTGTGCGTACTGCGTCTAAGATCGGCGCCACCACTTGCTCGGCCTCCGCCAGCCGTATCGTCTTGCGCGTGATGAAGCTTTGAGCCTCGTGGAGTGGAAGGATTCGCAGCATGGATCACATCACGATCTTGTTCAAAGGATACTCGACAATTCCCTGCCCGCCCGCTTCTTTCAGACGCGGAATGATATTGCGCACCGTAATCTCTTCCAGGATCGTGTGCACTGCCACCCACTCGTCGTCGCTGAGATTGGAAATGGTGGGCTTCTTCAGCGCTGGTAAGATTCCCAGGATCGCGGGCAGGCACTCCTTGCGCACGTTGAGCATCAGTCCCACGCGGCCCAGCGCGGCGATGGCCCCATCCAGCAACAGATGAATATCTTCCAGTTTGCGGCGTTTCGCGGCGTCTTTCCAGGAATCGACGTTGGCAATCAGCTGGGTATTCGATTCGAGCACTGTCTCGACGATCCGCAATTTGTTGGCGCGTAGCGACGACCCTGTCTCTGTCACTTCCACGATCGCATCGGCCAGCACCGGCGGCTTCACTTCCGTCGCGCCCCAACTGAACTCCACCTTCGCCTTCACCCCGTTTTTAGCCAGGTAGCGCCGCGTGGTGGCCACCAGCTCCGTCGCGATAATCTTCCCCTCCAGATCTTTCACGCTTTGGAACGGCGAGCCTTCGGGCACGGCCAGCACCCAACGCACTTTTCCGAAGCTCTGTTTTGCGTAGATCAGGTCGGCCACGGCGTGGATGTTCGCTTCGCTCTCTTCAATCCAGTCGCGCCCGGTGAGCCCCGCGTCCAGCACGCCGTCTTCGACATAGCGCGCCATCTCTTGCGCCCGAATCATCATGCATTCGATTTCCGGGTCGTCAATCGCCGGGAAATACGAGCGCGAGCTGGTGGTGATGTTGAAACCCGCGCGGCGAAAGAGATCAATCGTCGCGTTTTCGAGGCTGCCCTTGGGAATGCCGAGCTTCAGTTTCACGATTTGCTCCCGTACACCGCTTCCGGATCGTAGGCGCGCGGCTCGGTCTCTTTCCATTCGCCGTCCTCCAGCTTGCGAAAGAAGCAGCTCTGATAACCTTCGTGGCAGACACCCGGGCCAAGCGCCTCCACTTGGATCAGCAACGCGTCCAGATCGCAATCGGTCGAAATATGCTTGACCACCAGCTTATGCCCGGATGACTCGCCTTTGAGCCACAGCTTGTTGCGCGAGCGGCTGAAGAACGTGGCATACCCGGATTCCACGGTCTTGCGGAAGGCCTCCTCATTCATAAAGCCGACCATGAGGACGCGTCCGGTAGCGTGATCCTGAATCACGGCCGTGATCAAGCCGTTGAGTTTACTGAAATCAAGATTCATCTGTTCATACCAATAAAAAAGCCCGCCAGTTTGTCGGCGGGCGGTTGTTCACATCAGAAATTCGTTAGATGGCCGCCGATCGCCAGACGTGTCGATGATGGTGGTGATGGGCGGAATGCATGAAGAAACAGTATAGCAAGTTCAATGGGGCGCAGGCAGACGTGATATTCTCCTAAGCGATGCGGATTCGAGTACATTCTCTGCTTGTTTTTTGCACTCTTGCCGCGCTGCTGCTGGCCTCCGATAACCGTTCTCATACAACCTGGTCCGACTATCTCGGCGGACCCGATTCCGCTCAATACTCCGCCCTCAAACAAGTTGATAAATCGAACGTCAACCAGCTCCAGGTCGCTTGGACCTACCCCACCGGCGACAAAACAATTACACTTTCAACCCCATCGTCGTCGACGGTGTTATGTACGTTTTGGCCAAGAATAATTCCATCGTCGCCCTCGACGCTACCACCGGCCGAGAAATCTGGACGCATCCCAACAACACGCGATCCGTCACCGCCCGCGGCGTGAATTATTGGGAAAGTAAGGACCGCTCGGATCACCGCGTCCTCTATTGCGCGGACAATTATCTGGTGGCCATCCACGCACGAACAGGTGAGCTCATTGCTTCGTTCGGCGACAACGGCCGCGCCGATCTGCGCGTGGGCTATGACCGGGATCCCAAGACGCTGACACGGATTCAAAACAACACGCCAGGCCGCGTGTTCGAGAACCTGATCATCCTAGGATCGGCCGCCAGCGCCGACTATGAGGGGAATGCCGGCAACATCCGCGCCTTTGACGTCGTCACTGGCAAGCTGGCCTGGGTGTTCCACACCATTCCGCATCCCGGCGAATTCGGATACGACACGTGGCCGCCGGAAGCCTGGAAGACGGTGGCGGGCGTTGAAAACTGGAGCGAGATGACGCTGGATGAAAAGCGCGGCATCGTCTATATTCCGCTGGCGTCGCCCCGCTACGACTTTTACGGAGCGAATCGCAAAGGCCAAAATCTTTTCGGCGATTCCTTGGTCGCGCTCGACGCCCGCAGCGGAAAACGCCTGTGGCACTTCCAATTCGTTCATCACGATCTTTGGGATTACGACGCCCCCGCCGCGCCGAAGCTCCTCACCGTCCGGCACAACGGCAAGGTGGTGGACGCCGTCGCGCAGCCGACCAAACAAGGTTTCCTCTTTGTGTTTGATCGCGTGACGGGCCAGCCGCTATGGCCGATCGAGGAACGCGGGGTCCCCAAGTCGGACGTGCCCGGCGAAGAAGCCTGGCCCACGCAGCCCTTCCCCACCAAGCCGCCTCCCTTCGCGCGGCAGAAGTTCAGCCTCGATGACATCAATCCGTTTATTCCAGACGCCGAACGCGCCGCTCTGCGCGACAAGATCCTCAGTTCCCGCAACGAAGGACTGTATACGCCGCCCAGCCTGCGCGGCACCATCGAAATGCCTGGACACAATGGCGGTGGAAATTGGGGCGGAGCCGCGGTGGATCCGTCGGCTGGCCTGTTGTTTGTGGAATCGAAGGACCTGCCGACTTATTTAAAGCTCGACACCCATGCGCCGCGGGCGGGTCCCCCGAGCGGTGGCGAAGTCTATTCAGAAAACTGCGCCGCATGCCATGGCGCGGATCGAGCCGGTCAAGCGGGCGCGCCCGCACTCACCGATGTCCCGACGCGTCTCACCGGCGATCAGATCAAATCCGTCGTTCAAAACGGACAGGGCCGCATGCCCGGCTTCTCACAGCTCACCCCGCGAGTTCTGGATGCGCTGGTGGCTTATCTCTCCAATCCAACGGCGGCCAACCCTCCGGCGAATCCTCCGGCGGGCCTTCCTCCCACTGGACGCTCCTTTGATGCCTTGATTCCGCTCGCGCCGCAACGCTACTGGGCGCCCGTTGATTTTATGCTCTCGAGCAACCGGCTTTCGGCCATCGGTCCGCCATGGTCGCGCTTAACGGCCTACGATCTGAACACTGGCGCCATCAAATGGCAGGTACCGCTGGGCGAAGTCAGCGCCCTGTCAGCGGAAGGCCACACCGATACAGGCAGTCACTTTCCACGCGCCGGCTTGGTAGCAACGGCGGGCGGTTTGATTTTCTCAGCCACCACCTCGGATCGCAAACTCCGCGCTTACGACCGCGATACCGGCAAGGTGCTTTGGGAAACCGGAATCGCGGAAGCGGCGGAAGGTGCGCCCGCTGTTTATGAAGCAGGCGGACGCGAGTACATTGTGCTGTGCATCGCAGCGGGCAACGGAATGATGGGCGGTCAAACGGCGCAAAAAGCGGGCGCGTATCTGGCCTACGCACTTCCGAGCCGCTAGTTTGGCGCCGGTTCGCGCTTGGGTTGCTGGCGTTCCTGGAAATTCTTCACGAACGCGATCAATGCAGCCCGCTCATCGTTATCCAGCTTGCCGTCGCCGTTCTTATCGAACATCTTGAATACTTGCGTCAATCGACTGACGGCGTCTGGCGACAGCATCTCATACGGCAAATCCTGGAGCGTTTCCACCTGACTCAGGAACTGCTGCACATACTGCTGGCCCACGTCCCGTTGCAGAGCTCGAATGTCATCGCGCGTGGGGAGCACCACGGTCAGGAACACCAGAGCCATCTCGTCCTTGGTCTCTTCGCCCCAATGAATGCGTACCGGTGGATGTACCGGGTTGTGCGGATTGTTGTCCGAATTATCGTAGGTGTATTCCAGATCGATGCGCGTTCCCTTAGGCAGGTCGAGCGGCGTGCGATACCGATAAGCGTTCTGCCAGTTGAAATCCCAATCCTTGATCCAGATCAGCGGCTTGGTAGATCCATCCGGCAGCGTCGCCGTCACTTTCATGTCCTTACAAAGATAATGAGCGTGCGGAGTCACTCCGGCGAGTTGAACGTCGCGCGGCAGCGTCAGCGATGCTTTCGCAACGTAGTGTGCATCTCCGGGCGCGATATCCAGGTGATGATCGAACAGCAGAATCGACGTGCGGCCTCTGGTGGGCGGACCGGAGAAACTAAGACCCAGCGAGGATTGATCCTGCTCGGGCTTTCCGGAAGGATGGTAGTGAATTTGAATCACCACGTCCATGCCTTTGCGAAGCGGTTGCGATAGCTCCGGATCGTGCGGCAGCGGCGTCAATCCGGGCGCCCATCCCCCGATCAATCCAGCCGCTGGAAAACCGGGGCCACCGAAACATGGATAGCTTCCATCGGGGCTCGCCGCCGCCATCTCCCTGGCTTTCCCGCTCGCGTCCAGGAACACCAGCGAGTGATGCACAATGCGCCGGTTCTGGGGGCGGAATTCGGTGCCGTCCAGGTACACATCATGATCCAGGCCGGTTGGAATCACGAAGCAACGATATTGATCCGGTCCATCCGCCGGCAGCGAATATTTCATCGGAATCGTCAGCACTTGATCCGGCTGGCCGCCTTGCCATCCGTCGGTGAACTTGGGAAGTTCGGGCTTCAACTTTGGGTCGCCTTCGGGCGCACCGGCTTTGGCCCAATCCTGGATGAGCGCGATTTGTGCCTCGGTGAGGCGGCGTTCGCCCGCGAAATCGCCGTATCCCGGCTCCGCTTTCCAGGGAGGCATGAACCGGCCGCTCACCGCGCCCGCAATCAAAGCAGCTCGCTTGGAAGCATCTTGATAGGTGAGCAAGGGGAACGGAGCTACTTCGCCGGGGCGATGGCAGGTGGCGCAGTTGGCGTAAAGAATCGGGGCAATATCTTTATTGAAGGTGGGCGCCGCATTGGACGCGGGCGGCGCGGCTGCTGCGGCCATCCCTAAGAGCAACAACAAGATACCGGAAAATTGTTTCATGATCCTTTACCTCTACTTCGCGGCGCTTACCGCGCACCCGAACGCTTTGGTCCGCGGATGCGCCACAGGCTCGCCCTTCAGAACGGAATCCAGCGCTTCCCGCAGGTCGAATCTGGTCGGCTCCTGACGCCGCACGTTGAAGTCCTCCACGCGATTGTCGATGCGCCCCAGGTACAGCAGCGTCCCATCCGGCGACAGCACCGCAGCCGACGGGATGGTGGTTGCTCCGGTCATCTTCACCAGGATCTCGTGGGGATCGAAGAGTACCGGGAACGAAAACTGGTACTCCTTGGCATGCTGCACTACATCGGCGTCAACAATGGTGGTATCGGCCTGGACTGCATAGAACGCCACGCCCCGGGATTGGTAGTCGCGCCGGGTGCGATTCATTTCTGGAACGTCATTGTTGCTCAATGGGCAATCCGTCGTCGTAAAGAATACGACGATCGCCTTCTTTCCGTTCCACTCTTCGGGCGAGTGAATTCCGTTGCTCGTATCGCGCAACGCGAACTGCGGCCTCTGAGCGCCAAACACCGCAGTGCATAGCATCGAGCCGGCCAGTAAGAATCGAAGCACTATGACTTAATTTTAGTTGGTTTTCAACTCTGCGTACAATTGACGCACAAAACGCTCCGATGTGGTCGATGCGTTGGGGATCGAATCGTAATCGGAGGTGGGCTTGGCCGCCAGAACTTCGTCGACAGTTTTGCCTTGCTGCACCATGGCCTCCACCTTGTTGCGAATCGCGAGGATCATATCGCGGTGGGCGATCAATGCAGCCCGGTCGACCATGGGTCCGTGACCCGGAATGATTTTGGTATTGGGACCGGCCATGCCGATCGTGATCCCCAAGCCCTCGAGCATTCCGTGCAGCGATCCGCCGTTGACGCGATCGATGTTCGGAAATTGAATGGAACGGTAGTAATCACCCGTCATCAAGACGTCGTTGGTCGGAAAATAAACCAGCGTGTCGCCATCGGTGTGGGCGCTGTGGATCGGAACTAAATGCACATCTTCGCCATCCATATGGATGGTCACCGGACCCTCGTAGGTCACTACCGGCAGCGCCGCCGCCGGAGCCGGCACTCCGGGCGCGCCATTGGCGCCGGGAGACGGATGAGCCAAACGCCAGCGCAATTCATCGCGCGAGAAGATAGTCACGCCCATCTTGGCGAAGTTTTCGTTGCCCCCGGTATGATCGCCGTGCACGTGGGTATTCACCATGAAGCGAATCGGCTGGTTGGAAATCTGGTGGATCGCGGCGGCAATCTTCTGCGATAGCGGAGCGAACTGCGAGTCCACCATGAAGATCCCCTCCGGCCCAACCAACACGCCGATGGTGCCGCCCTGGCCTTCGAGCGTGTAGAAATTGTTGCTGATCTTAGTGGTCTTGATTTCCACTTTGCTGAAATCGGGTTGCGGGGCCTGCGCATAAACGGTGGTGGCGAGCACCGCGAATGAAAGTGCAAACAGGGTGTTTTTCATCGGCTAATAGTCTATCAGGGTCACCAGCCCGCCAACCCTGGCTACGGCGCGGCGACAGGCCCCGGTCGCGGATAACTGGTCACCGTTGCCGGATCGGCGTTGGGCGGAACCAGCACGCTCACGAACGGCACCAGCATCTCATCCCAACTTGGATCGCCCCAGCGCACGGTCTTGGCGGGATCGGGATTCAGCGGATTGTTCGCCGAGTTGTCCCAATGCGCAATCACGTCTACCTTGGTTCCCTTCGGCGCCTTCAGCGAGTGCCAGCAACAGAAATCAGCGCAACAATCTTGCTATTTTATGTTTGAAATCGAGGAGAGGGGGAAAGTTGTACCAGGTCGCACCATGTTGCACTACGGCACCCTCTGCAGCAGACGTAACCTATGGATTTTAAGCGATCAGTAAATGGCGGAGAGGGGGGGATTCGAACCCCCGGTAGACTTTAAAGGCCTACGACGGTTTAGCAAACCGCTGCTTTCGACCACTCAGCCACCTCTCCGTTTTTAACTCACCTGATTTCAGCGGGTTCTGGTCGATGTCACTACATTATACTGCGATTTTCTCCTTCCTTGGAACCACTGTCACTGTTTTGTCACTACTTTTCAGACGCTGCACGGCCCTGCGCTTCGCATCATCGTTGGAGTGAGCGTAGCGCAGCGTCGTGCTGATGTTGGCGTGCCCCAGCAGGTCCTTCACCGTCACGAGGTCCACTCCCTCGCGAGTGAGCCGCGAAGCAAAAGTGTGGCGGAACATGTGCCAAGTGACTTTCTTAAGTCCTGCCCGCTTCACCGCCGCGGCAAAGGCTCCGTTTCACATCTTTGAACTTGTCGCCGGTCATCGGACTGTAGAACACGTAAGGACCATGCCGAATCCCTCCTCGCGCTTCAACGATTCCGAAAGCTGTGTCGTTCAGCGGCAAGCTCAGCGGCCGCTGGTTCTTCTTCACGATCTTCTTCAGGCGCCTTTGCTCGATGTCCACCTCCGTCCATTCCAGGTTGAAAATATCACTCGTTCTAAGACCGGTATTGATCGCAAACAGAATCATGTCGCGAAGGTAAGGCGGCGAGCCCTGAAGTAGCCTTTGCTCCTGGTCCTCACTAAGCGTCTCCACGCGGAGATTGTCCTCTGGCAGGAACTTTACCAGCCGCACCGGATTCGCGCCCTGATGTTGTCCCCATCGTTCCGCCATGTTGAACATGTGCTTGAGCAGGGCCATTTCCCGGTTCGATGTCGCCGGGGCTACTTTCCTAACCCGCACGCGCTGGTATTCCTCGACCCGCAGCGGCGTGATGTCCCTTATTTTCGCTGAGCCGAAGAACGCGTGCAGGTTCCCTAGCATCTGCACGTCGCGCCTCCATGATCGCTTGTGCAGTTTGGCGTATTCGATGTAGCGTTCGCCAAGCTCCGGCAACGTCGTATTGACCGGCTTGACGAAAACGCCCCGCTGCACTTCCGAGATGCGCAAGGCCAGAAACTTCTCGGCCTCACGCTTGTTCGCCGTTCCGGTGCTTTCCTGCAACCGTTCACCGTTGGCGTAATAATCTGCATACCAAATCCGGCCTCGTTGGTAGAGAGCCATTGTCTTGCTCCTTCTACCTCCTGCCAGCCACTTCCAGTGTAGAAGACAAACGCACAATCCGCTCGATCTCCTCCGGATTGAAGCGGAGCGCCCGGCCAAGTTTAACGAAAGGAATCCGGCGGAGGTAAACCCAGTTGTATAGTGTGCCTTTAGGTATGCTCAGACGCTTGGCAAGCTCATTGATGTCGATGAGATTGTTTTCCGGCATGAGAACTCCTTACACTGCGACCATCGTTCCGATTCGTCATATAGCTTAGAAACCGCGAGGCGGAATCTATTCCAGTGTTTCCTGGAGACTAACCTTTTGATCTCGCGGAACGGCCGGTTGCTCTATAGCCTTCATCCCGAATCGAACGAACTTGATCGCGACCCGAAGCTCATAGGCGAGCTCAGATTCGTCCGCAGAAGGCGGAGCTACGACTCCATTCTTGATGAACCACAGCGCTTTACGGGCCGCGGCAAATTCTATTTCCGCTTCCATGGCCCGACTAGCCTGGTGGCAGACGTACACCATTAGCAGAATGTCTCCAATGAGGAAGAGTGCCAAGTAAGTCTCGCTAGGAATCGATATTCCGAACAAGGTCTCGCGTCCTTCGCCCAGCAAAGTGATGGTTCCAGCCGCAACTGCGGCCATGCCCAGCACGGCAACAATCCACTGATACTTTTGTTTATGCGACATAGAATCCTCCACTTCCCCTGTCCGCGCACCAAGACCGGCACATCGACTTGAACCGGCTGGTACGGCTGTTCGAAAACAATATCCCGGTTCACCCGGACCACGAACTTGTACCCTGCCGGCACCTTGATTGGGGCTGAACGTTCAGGTTGCATCGTGTGATCTGAGCGCCGGTTTGGCTGAGTTCCTGGCCGACCGCGCTTCCGGCTGTTTGAGCTGGTGTTGGGTATGTGAGAGCGCTTTGGCGGGTTCTCTGGGAAATTTCAAACGCAGCAGTGAACATGCTGGTGAGGACCGCGAATCCAACGATTCGGAGATAGTGGTGATCCACCTTGTCTCGCAGGCCAGCGTTGCCGTGGGAATCCAGGCCCATCATCCCGTCGAGATCGACGGAGGAAGCGTCTGGGTAGATGACGCGACTCCATGTGACTTGAACACCGTCCTGCCCGTAGGAAATGCGCGAGTCATATCTGCCGATGAGGCGGGAGCCTTGCGGGATTAGAAGGTAGAGCCCCGTAGCAGTGTCGTAGACGTTGGAGGTCACTAATGCCTTCAGTTCTCCTGGAAGATCCGAGTTGAGGGACTGTTCGAGTACGGCTGGAATCTCCCAACCCGCTTTGATTTCGTAGCGGGAGAGCGGAGCTTCGCGGTTCGAGCGAAGATAGTCATCCGCCTGGCGGGTCCGATTAGCGGCGAGGAATGCTTCCTTCTGGGATTGCATGTTCTGGCTGTCGTAATCGTTTTCGAGACCCTGTCCGTTTGCAGTAGTGACAGAATCACCGCCCTGCCGCGCGCCCAGAGCGTGGCTCAGGGCTTCGACCCGAGAAAGATCGTTCGATGCGGGCTGCGCGACGGTTGGCGAGAGTGATGATGCGGCGGAATTGCGGACGCTCGTGGGAGCCTGGATTGCTTCCTGCTCTCGCTGGTATGCTGCCAGAAGCCGGCGCTCTTCGGGTGTCTCCTCGTGGGCCGGCATCGGCGCGACCGGCGGCGTTCGTATGGCGTTCGGTTGCCGCACAACCACGCGTTCCTGTGTACCTCCGTCACAGGGCTGCCCCGTTTGCGGATTGAAGCGATCGGCTTGGCCAGTCTTCGGATCTGAGCCGCACGGGAGCGTCATCATTTCGGGAGAGGGCGGCGCACCAGGTGGACGCAGGGCCAAGGGCACAGTGCCGGCCGGAGTGGCTTGCATGAACTCCGAGGCCGCCTGGGTTGCCGGGGTCGCGTTCTTGGTTGTGCTGGCGTCGCGCGCAGCGGTTTGATTGCTAAGAGTCCGGAGATATCCACCGTAGGCAAATGACAGTAATACCAGCACAATGACGGACCCAATGAATATGCCTGCTCGCCAGCTGATGCGAACAGCTTTCTCGGGCGGGGGATGGAGAACGATTCCGCTCGGCGCCGCTCCCTTCAGTACCTCCTCGCTTGCTCCTTCGGACGGCTGGTGAATGGGGCTATTGTTTGTGTCCACGGCTGATCTCCACTTTCTGGGCCTTCTTGCCCGCTCCAAGCACGAGGTTGGCGCGCTCGAAGATGCGGTCCACGATATAGGTCTGATCTTTCACCCGGTAATTCGTCATTTCACCTTTGCCGTCGTTTCCCATGACAAGCAAGACCGGCGCTTCTCGGTGCTGAAGCTCCGGCGGCATCTGGATATAGGTCTTGGCGCCATCATCGAACACACGCACCGGGCGAATGTGCTCATCGCCACCGCGTATCGTGTAATCGAAGTTCATCTTTTCGACGGTGATCATGGCGGGCGGCACTTCCGCCGCGTGCCTTTCTTGTTTCGCCAGCGCCTGCTGTTCGCCCTGTTGCTGTTGCCATTTGCGGGTATCGTCATCGGGATAGGCGAATGCGACGCGCGCGATATAGTCTTCCGGCTTTGAAATGAGCCGGAGGTAGTAGGCGCGGCGATCGGTGGTGATCAGCAGATTCGTATCAAGGCCGGGCGTTTGCGGTTTGAGTCCGGCCGAGGTCCAACGAATGAGCGAGGAGCGACGATGCGCTTCGTTTACCATGTACACGTACTCCCGCGCCTTCAGGCCAGCGATGTGGATCTCACCTTGCAGGTTCTCCCGTATCTGAGTCGCCGATTCCTTCACTTGTTCAGCGAGCATACTTCCGGCGCGTTCTTCCGCTTTTTTCATAGACGCATGGAATTCCGCTATTGTTGTGCGGATTTGCTTATGCACCGCTTCAAGCGAGTGTTTAAGAATTAGCTCGTTCATTGTGACGAATGCCAGAGCCGGATCTTCCGGTTCGAGAAGGAATCTGTGCCGGCCGGCAACCTCTCCGATCAGGCGCTTTATGTCGATGGATTCATTTTCGTTGGCCATGGGAGTCATCCTATTTCGAGTCGGTCTAGTTGCTCAAATAGATCCCGCCGCACGATCGTTAATCTCTGCTTGGACACCAGAAAGAACCGCTCGTCCTTGATGGCCTCGTCGAAGGTAAGGCGCTGTTCCAGCATCTGGCGAACATCGTCGCCGAAGGTTTGGGGATTTCTATCGCGGATCAACACGCTTCCGACGAGTTTGTGTGCATAGTCCTCGGCGATGCCGAACTCCTCAAACGATTTCCCATCTTTGCTCACCTCGCCGAAGAACTCGTTGAGCCAGACGATAACGTTTTTCTCGGAAGTCGTTTGCGTCAAACGTCCCAGGCCATTTAGAGTGTCGGTCATGGCCTGTCCGCCAGTCACCACCGAATGAACGAATGCCCGTCGTTCGTGGGCGCGGAAAAACTCGAGGATCTGGTTCTCCAGAATATAGTTCCAGAGGGGAACGAATGTCGTGGCTCCTGTATCTACGATGAATACGCCCTGTCCTTTGCACACTCGCTGGACGAATACGTCGAATTCCTTCTCGTTAACGATGCCCCGTTTGAGCACCTTCAGGTGTTCAGCGTCGAGCCGCCTGTACTGCGCGAAGGTTGCATTCACTGGATCGGTATCCAAGCAGTGCACCGGCGCTGATTTCGTTCGAAAGTACTGGGCGAGGATTGAGGAGACAAAGCTCTTGCCGACGCCTCCTTTCCCCTGCAACACCAGATGAACCGATGCCACGGACCCATTTCCATTCGTATCTGCGCTTGTCATTTGGTTACCTCAGTCGTCAAATTAGTTTCTTGTTGATCGAGAACGGATCGTATTCGAACCCAGATTGCTTTGCTTTCTCCCGCTCTTCCCGCAGGTTGCGGAAAGGATCGGACGGCTGGGCTAGGGAACCATCGTCGGGACTAGCCGTCGATGCGGGCGGCGGTTGGGGCTGCGTCGCTTTGCGTTGTCGCTGGCGACGCCGCAGCCTGCAGACGTACACGCGGAATTGGGCATAGGACATGTCCAGTCCGTCCCGCTTGGCAGCTTCCCAGATTTCTTTGAGTTTCATGCCCGCTGTCAAGCCGGCTACGATCTCGGCCCAAGCCCACGTCACTTGCCCGATCTTTGTGGAAGGCTGAGTTGCCGGGAGGGAGCGCAAATGAACGAGATCCGCTCTCGATTTCCTTCGGCGTGGTAATGTGTCCGTCGACATTGGCCGCGTGTTGCCCCCTCTATTTGTAAGGGAACGGCGGAGGCACTCCGGGACATCAAATTTCAGGTTTTTTTGCGATGTGCAACAGTTTGTGAACTGTTTGTGAACAAAGTGCAACTTTCTGGGGCCGTCAGTGCCAGGTGCAACAGTTTGTGAACAAAGTGCAACAGATTGTTATATTCAGCACCCGGAAACAGCCCTCCCAGACAACCAGAGATGCTTAGTGGAACATAAAGGATTGGGATGCGCTCCGCGCATTTGTGTTTGGTTTCTGGTTGCTGCGCTGGCACTTGTTGCGGGATGCGTCTCGGAAAAACGCATCCCACTGGGGATGCGCCCCCACTTTAGTCGATTTTTGTTGTCCCGAAGTGCCTCTGCCATTCCCTTACAAATTAGAGGCACCTGTAATGGCTCAGCGAGCGATTCGATTTTCAGAGGCGACCGACAGAGGCATCCGCGAGGCGGTCGACAAGCGCGGCTTCTCGTCGCCAACGGCCTTCATCCGCCACGCGGTGGAACAGGAATTATCCGGGCACCGGGAAGAACTGGTGGGGGCCGAGGAGCGGCTGGCTGTCGGTATCGAGCAGGTCCGGCAGGCAGTGATACCTTTGGGGCGAGCGCAGCAAGCTATGTTCGCGTTAGTGGACAGCCTAGCGAAGGTTTTGCTGACGTGCATTCCCGAGCCGGACGGACTTGAGTTGGAAGCAGCCGTTGCCAAAGCTCAAGGCCGACACGCGCGATTGTTAAAGAACGCGGGGCAGGCGATGGGCAGCGATTCACGTGTAGCGATGCGAGACTTGGTAAACCAGGGCAACGGAGAAAGGATGAGATCCGACACAGGGACTCCGTAAGGGCGGCTTGGATGATGCGGCCTACACGCTACGTCATCCGGCTGGTTGATTCTAGACTCAGCCGGCACCTCTGCCGTCCGCACCAATTACCGCAGCCCGTGGCAAAACGGGGTTGCCGAAAGGGGGGCCGAAGTTTTCGGAACGATTGGCTCGACCACGTCACCGTTCTCCATGAAACTGATCTCAGACGCCTGGCGCGGGATCTCGGCCATTATCACGCCGATCGCACTCACGACGGATTGGACAAAGATACGCCGCACCGGAGACCGCCATCAATCAGGAATCCTGGTGAGCAACTGGCGTCACACCCTCGTCTGGGAGTACTCCATCGCTATTCCTGGGCAAAGGCTGCGTGAGCGGTGCGAATCAGATTTTGGCGACGTACAACCGCTCATTAGCTCGTCCAACCAGGACTTCAGACGTAGCACTTCCGCGCTCAAGGCGAAATCCGCCAGACCAAGCTCCGGCCGGTGCGCCTCCTCTTTCACGTCGAGAATGACGATTGACTTGCGTTGGGGCTTTTGCATGAAGTTGGGATAGCGGACATGGAGATAGTCCCCTCGGCGAGAAGTTTCTTACAGCCGCAATCCAAAAAGAACAAAGTTTAGCGAGTTCCCGTCAGAAAGAAATTGTCCCAAGGTTCACAGAACAGAAGATCCAGTGGAATTCCGGCGCTGCGGCTTCGCGGGCCGTGGCGAGCCAAATAAGTTCTGTCCGGCCCGGAGACATGGGGGCTCTACGCCATTAATGGGGGCAGCCCTCGCCTCTGACTGTCTTAAGAGGACATTACCCTGACTCGCAGTCTGCTACCGCCCAGCCGATGAGGGTGTACGTACCTATGGCGACATGCTTGTGCCAGTTTGTATCTTTTGCCATCCCGCCCTATGGATCTGCCGGAGTTTGCTCTCACATCAAATGTGCTCCCAGGCGCCAGCATTGCCCTATCACCGGACGGGAGGCGCATCGTGTATACGGGTCGGGGCACGGACGGCGCTTTCCGTCTGTAGACTCGACCAGGAGCAGACCGCCCCGCTGGGAGGGACTGAAGATGCCTACCGGTCCGTTCTTTTCCGCCGGCGGCAAGCTGAAGATTCGAACGCCCTATCTAGGGAACTCCGTGAAAGATGCCAGGGTTTGATCCTCTTCATCTCGTTGGCTGCCTCGGCGGTCCGCTCCAGCTCTGACAAGCGAGCTTCGATGTCTTCGAGCTCGATGGCCTTCGCCGCGTGATTGAAGATTGAATCCGCCGCCAGCACTCTGAACGATGCCGGAGCACCCGGATCGATCATGATCTTCAACAGAGTGGTCGCTGCGTACCCGGCGTTGCCGTCGGCTAAGATCGCACCGTTGAAGATTTCAGCATCGTATCGCTATACTAGCCGTATTCCAAACCGGCCATGGCCAGCCAATCATCTGATTTCATCGCGCACCATAATCTCTGGACAACCGAGCAGAAAGAGGCGGCCGTGGGCCTTCTGACCCGGCTTGACAGGGAGAACATCCGCTACGTCCGCATTGGGTGGGGCGATCAGCATGGAATTGTGCGCGGGAAGACCGTATCTGCCGCTGAGTTTACTGCAAGCCTGCGACGAGGAAAAGACTTCCAACTGGTAACGGCCATCTTCGACACCACCAATCACCCGATCGTCCCTCCCTTCGGGGGTGACAACGCGCTGAACATTCCGGAGATGATCGGCCTGCCCGATGGCGTGCTCGTTCCCGATCCTCTCACGTTCCGAAAACTGCCCTGGCTGGCAGACACCGGCTGGATATTGAGCGACGCATATCTGTCGAACGGGCGACCATGCCCGCTCTCAACGCGGCAGGTCCTTCGCAATCAGATCGCGAAGCTTGCGGCCGAGGGCTTCGACATGGTGGTTGGCCTCGAACTCGAGTTCTACGTCTTCACAATGGAGAATCCGAACCTCTCTCCGGATGCCAGCGGATATCCGCCCGATCCTCCGGAAGTGTCGATGCTCGCGCACGGTTATCAATATCTCACCGAGAACCGGGGCGATGAGATCGATTCGGTCTTTCGCCTTCTTCAGACCAACCTGGAGGAGCTGGGACTGCCGCTCTCAACTGTTGAGGACGAATGGGGTCCCGGACAGTGCGAGGTCACGTTCGCGCCGATGCCAGCCGAAGAAGCTGCGGACGCGGCATTATTGGTGCGATCGGCGATCAAGCAGATCTGCCGGCGCAATGGCCTGCATGCGTCGTTCATGGCCTTACCGCACATCCCGAATGTCTTCCCCAGCGGCTGGCACATCCATCAGTCGCTTCTGCGCAGGCCGGACAGCACGAACGCATTCGTCGCGGAGGCGGGCGAGGGTCCTTTGTCATCTCTGGGGATGAACTATCTCGGCGGCCTGCTGGCGCATGCCCCCGGCACATCTCTGCTCACCACGCCGACGGTAAACGGGTACAAACGCCAGCGGCCTGATGGGTTCGCTCCCACCAAGGCTAGCTGGGCGCTGGAAAACCGCGGCGCCATGCTCCGCGTAATCGGGTCGCCCGGTGACCCAGGCTCCCGCATCGAGAACCGGATTGGCGACCCCGCGGCCAACCCTTACCTCTATATCGCGTCACAGCTGATTGCCGGAAGAGACGGGATCGCCACAAAGCACAATCCCGGCCCGCCCGCCAAAGCCGCATATCTCGCCGACAACCCCCTCCTGCCGCGCAGCCTCATGGACGCTGTTGAGGCATTCAAGCGCGACGAAGTGATGAAACGGGAACTCGGAGAGACCTTTTGGAATTACCTGATCATGCTCAAAGAATTCGAGCTCAACAGATTTCTCTCAGCGGTCACGGACTGGGAACATCGCGAATGCTTTGAGATGTACTGAAGGGCGGCACATGCGGAGAACACTGTGAAGATCGCGGGCGCGCAGATCCGGCCCAAATGGCTGGATAAGGCCGGCACGACACAAAGGATCATCGAAACGATTGGCGCCGCCGCGATAGATGGCGTTCAGCTTCTCGTTTTTCCCGAGGCTTTCCTCAGCGGGTACCCCTTCTGGCTCTGCCGGACCGATGGAGCTTCATTCGACAGTGCCCGTCAAAGGACGGCCTATGCTCAGTTTCTCGAGGCCTCCGTCGAGACTGAATCGCGCGAAATCACATCGATTATCGAAGCCGCGCGCGATCAGCGGATATCCGTGCAGCTGGGCATCAACGAACGCGGTCGATCTGCCAGCCGCGGCACCGTTCACTGTTCGCTCCTGACCATCCACCAGAACCACGGTCTGGTTGGCGTCCACCGCAAGCTGATTCCGACCTACGACGAAAGGCTTTGCTGGGGGTACGGCGACGCTCATGGCCTGAAAGTCCACGAGATGGCCGGCGTTCGCGTTGGCGGACTTTGCTGCTGGGAAAATTGGATGCCGCTGGCGAGGTTCGCCCTCTACTGCGGCGGCGAAGATCTCCATGTCAGCGTGTGGCCGGGCAACGCGGCGGTGGCGGAGGGGATCGTCGGAGCAATCGCGAGAGAGGGCCGGGTTTGGTCCTTCAGTGTGCATGGACTGTTCTCGATGGCGGACGTGGCGGACGATTTCGAGTTCAAGCGGTCGTTGGCAGAGGCAGGCTACGACATCATCTTCAATGGCGGTACATCGCTGGTTGCACCGGACGGTTCGACTGTTATCGAGCCCGTGATCGGAGCGGAGGGATTGATCGCATACGAGATCGACCTGGAGCGGGTACGCCAGGGCCGCCAATCGCTCGACGTAAGCGGTCATTATCACCGGCCCGACATTTTTAAGCTTCAGATTGATGACTCGCGCTTCGATGAGTCGTCGCTTTGGACCAGCCCGGCGCCGTAATGCGTCTGACTTTCATCCAACACACCCATTACGCTGGCCCGGGGCTTCAGCCGGCTTGGCTCAACTGGTCCAGCTCGGCAACACTCTCTCAGCTTGGTCGGAGGAGATTGTCAGCGCTACGGCCCTGTATGTCGCCAAAAATCCATTCGCATCTTTCAAGCAGCCTTTGCCCAGGGATAGCGATGGTGAAGACCTCCCAGACGAGGATGTGATGCGAGTCGCTCCCCGGGATTCCTGATCGATGGCGGTCTCCCGTGCGGCGTGTCTTGGTCTAATCCATCGTGAGTGCGATCGGCGTGATAATAGCCGAGATAGTCCCGTGCAAGGCGCCTGAGATGGGCCTCATGGAGAACGATGACGTGGTCGAGCAAATCATTCCGAAAACTTCGAACCCACCTTTCGGCAACTCCGTTCTGCCACGGGCTGCGGTAGCTGGTGCGGATGGCAGAAATACCGGCTGAGTCGAGAAACTGATGCACCTCGGCGCTGAACTTCGCGTCTCGATCGAAGATCAGGTATTGGTCGTCCGTGCTTTCGGGGAATGCTTCGCGAAGCTGTTGTACCACCCATTCACCGGTTGGGTGCTCGGTCACATTAAAGTGGATGATCTCTCGGCGGTGGTGCTGAATCAGGAACAGGCAGTACAGAATCCGGAAGTTTGCCGTGATCACGGTGAAGAAATCCATCTCGGCAATCACCTCCCGGTGGTTCTTCAGAAAGGTTCGCCAAAGTTGAGCAGCCCCATCGCGGCGATGCAACAGCGAAAGGTATCGCGAGACAGTTCGCTCGGAAATCTCGAATCCGAGCTTCAGCAGCTCGCCGTGGATGCGGGGCGCTCCCCAGCTCGGTTCTCGCTCGCCATGGTGTGGAGGGAAGTCCGAACCTCGTGTCCGGTGACCGGTCTGCCAAGCCGTTTGCTTCGGGAGCGAACGCGCCAGTACAGACGGAAGCCTTTCCGGTGCCATCGAACGACTGTGTCCGGCTTCACGATTAGAAGAGCACTCGACCACTTCGGGCACACCCGGCGCAGCAGAACCCAGAACAGTCGGTCGGTACGGCATAAGTGCGCCCGCTTTGTCCGGCGTTTCAAAACTATCAACTGTTGTCTCAAGGCGACGATTTCAAGTCCCAAGTCATGACGAGAGCGAATAAAGCTTCTCAGCCATGTGAACACACTCCAGATCAGCCCAAGCATGAATCCGTTCTTATAACAAGACGGGAGGGTGCGCCGCTGAGATATCTCGCCGACCGTGTTTTGGCGACCTACAGCCGGAAGGTGGGGTAGCACTGGAAGAACAGCATCCGCGAATAGCACAGCACCGCCGATGCGGTCTGCACTCTACGTTTCTTGCCTCCCAGTTCGAGATCGTGGAGAGAGGTGTCATGCGGCATTTCCTCACCCGGCGCAAAATCATACTGGCCCGCCGGCGCTGGCGGCGCGTATCCGATCCCATGCCGCCGGCAGAACGCCGTTAACGCGGCATACGACAACTCCACGCCGCCGGAGGCTACCAACTCCTCATGGACTCGCACGAGATTCCCCTTGCACTGGTCGAAAAGCTCCAGGATCTGTTGGCGGTGAGGTTCGGCCTTCTCGGCTCGGTGCAGTTCCGGCATCGCGCTGGAGTTCGAGCGGAGGACTTTGCGTGCATCAGACAGGCTGAATGTACGCGAGGGCCAACTGGTGGATCAATATCTCCGGATTTACGAGCCTTCGATACCAGGCCAGGATAGTATCGGGCTTGGCCACGCCGGCGACCTCTCGGAGCGCTTTGCCGTCCCACACGCCTCCCGATCTCGGCGAGAGTGAGGCGCTCGGGATTACTCAACCGCAATCTGGAAGGCAGATTGGCCCTCAGAATACGGTTCTCCGCGGCCAGATATTGATTCTGCAGGAGAAGCTCCTGGTTCACCGATCCCGTTACGTACGCTAGCAGTCGCAACCACTTCTTGTTCCTCATGCCGACTGCCTATCTTACTCCGGCCAGGGGTCGTTTCAGTTTTTTGACCATTCGGGCACTTCGCTTCCTACATGGTGGCAATGCCGGGCGTCGCATGGAGGAAGGCAACCATCGCGGCACGCGAAGCCTGCAAGATAGCCCTCGAAGACCTCAAGCGTCACAGGAAAGAGCACGGCTGTTCGGTGATACAATGCTCGCTTAATTTCTCAGCTTCATCAATTGATCGATTTGTGACATTGTTGCTTTGAAGTGTGCATTTTCTTGATGTTTTCTGCGTAGTCAGCGGCGGCCAACTCCCGATACTACGCGCGCGCGCCCGGTACTCTCTCCTGCTCATTCTCTTCCTGACAAACGGTATTGCATTCGGCTCCGCGCCGGCCGGTCAATCTAAGCTTTTCACATCGCTGGTACCGCGCCGACGAGCGCGTTTCGAACCGACATTGCCGATAGAAAGCGCTCTTGTATCTCTTTGTGACCACTTAACGAGTCCGCACATTTTCGAATCGTGGCTGCAGTGAGTTGACGATGGTATAGTGCCATCTCCCAGTCTCCGGCCCGTTCGCGAAGGTCGGCAGCCGTTGCATGAACGCGCCAGTGAGCGAGGGGCACCTCAAACCCATTGATCGTTGCGAGGCCGCTGGCGATGCAGTCTTGGGCGCGACCAGTGTCGCCTTTCGCGAGCGCGACGCGTGCATTGGCCTCCCAGGCCCGCGCCTGCCAAGTACGCTCCGCAGTTCCCATCGCTAGTTCGAGAAATCGCTCGGCCTCCCGCTGCGCATTCTGTAAATCCGGCACCAAGAGGTAAGCCTCTACGAGACCCAGATGCGCCAATAATAGGCAATACCAGGTCATGGCCGCGGGCTGCCGGTACATGGAATCTTTCGCCTCCAAGAGAAGCTTGAGCGCTCGTTCGGGATTTCCCAGCCCCGCTTCCGCTATGCCTGCCAGTTCCAGGTTGAGTTGCAGCAGGGCGAACTCCGGTGCAGGAATGAGCGGCCGGCATGTCTCGCAGAGCAGACGGGCCGCATCGAAATTCTGCGCCTCAATGTATGTCCAGGCCATCCAGTTCTGCAACAGACTCAGGTTCACCTGGTTCTCATTTTTTACTGCCATTTGGATTCCGGCAGCGAGCGCATCCAGAGCCGAATCCCATTCCCCAAGGAATTGGTGGGTCCATACCTGGATTAAGTGGAGATAGAGATAAGACACCATGAGGCCCGCTTCCAGAAGCACGGGCAGGTTTTTCTGCGCCAGAAGCAAGGCATCTCTGTATTGAGTGGAACTCCAAAGAATAAACCCGTATTCGTGGCAATGCGACAGAGCCGCCAGGTGAGACCCAGCCTGCTGAATTTCAGCGAAAGCTTCCCGCCACTCCGAGACGTCGTGGGCTTCCCGTTGTGGGGCCGCGAGCATTCGCCAAAAAAGACTAGTCATCCGGGCTTCCGCCCTGAGCAGCGGATCCCTCTGCTTTTTGTTCAACAGCAGTACACGTTCGACAAACTCGAACCCAGACTCTGTCCCGTAACGCGACAGCACTGGCACCAGGTAGACTAGGGCGCGCACCTGGGTCTCTATCTCTCCGCAACACGCTGCTTTCTCGGCAAGCTTTCCTAGAACTTCTAAGGCCTGCTGGCCTTCATACAAAGCGACATGAGCGACTCCCAATTTCTCAAGGACGGCCATTTCCGGCGCAATGCGCTCTGCCTCCGGCAGATGGACCATCAGTGCGAGGGCGTGCTGCAGAAAAGGAATGGATTGACGATGGGCCAGACGGTTAACCGCACTCTCGGCCGCAAGAAGAAGGTAATGGATGGCACGCTGCCAGGCGCCACCCCTCTCAAAATGCATCGCGAGCTCGGAAGGGAGTTCCCTTGCGTGTTCCCCTTGACGTCGTTCCAATTCCTCTCCGATCATCAGGTGCAGCTTGCATCTCCGTCCCTGCGCGATTCGGGCATACAAGACGTCCCGATAGAGGGCATGGACGAACTCGTATTCGAACGCCCCTACTTCCCGTAGCATCAGGTGTTTCTTGGCCAATTGATTGAGGATGGCATCGAGAGCCTCACCATCCATCCCCGCAGGCGCGGCTACGATCTCCGTGCGGAAGCATAACCCGGCGACGCTCGCGGCCTCCAGCACTCGCTGTTCCTCAGCCCCCAGTCTCGCGATGCGCCTCTCGATCATTTGCTTGAGGCTCTCCGGGACGTCCAGGTGGATCGCCTGAAGGGAAGCGTGGATCACCAAGTTCCCATCGTGTCCAGTGATGAAACCGCGCGCCCGCAGGTGTTCGACAATGGCCTTCATGAACAGGGGATTGCCACACGATTTCCGGCAAACTAATCCGCTGAGGCCATTCAGCTGGTCGCCACCTAGGGCCGCCAGATAAGCCGTCACAGCGGGTTCGTCCAAAGGATGCAATCCGATCTCGCGGCACAACTGCCTCGCCGCCAAGTCCTGTTTTAGGCTCTCGAGCGGGTGTTCTACCGGGCTCAGCTCCATCGGTCGGTATGTCATGACCAGCATCAATTTCGCTCGGCTGCGTCTCCTCGCCAGGGCTGAGATTAAGTCCAGCGTGGCGACGTCCACCCAATGCAGATCCTCGAATATCAATAGCAGCGGATTCGCGGAGGCGATAGATTCCAGGGCCCCGCAAATTTCGCGCAGCATTCGCTCCTTGGTTGCACCGAGAATTTCGCGCTGCAGGTTTCTACGATGTTCGGCATTTAACAAGGCCGGGAATTGCACCAGCCAAGTAGGCGCCTGGGAGGCGAGGAGGTCTACGAGCTCCGTCCTTGGCAGCCTGCTGGTCAACTGCCCCAGCGCTTCGAGCATGGGGTAATAAGGTTCCTTGCCTCCATAGCCCTCTACGCATTGGCCTCGAGCAAAGCGGATCAGAGGTAGCGAGCGGATTGCCTGGCTCCGGAATAGATCCACGAAGGCGCTCTTGCCGATTCCGGCCTCTCCGGTGACAAAGACGATTTGACGTTCGCCCGCCAGAGCCCGCGCCAGGTAGGAATGCACTTGATCCAAAGGACCGTCCCGGCCCACCAACTCGTTTGGGGCGGATTCAAACTTATGGTGCGGGTCTTCCACTTCCCTGACCGCGCCGATAAACCGGTAGCCGAGGCGGGGAAGGGTTTGGATGTAAATCGGTTTTTTTGGATTATCTCCCAGGGAATTCCGAAGATCGAGAATGTGAGTCTTCAGAATTCCAGGTTGAACGAAAACATTCGGCCACAATGTGTCCAGAAGATCGCGCTGAGAGACAAGTTGACCCGCATGGTCAACCAAGTAGGACAGAACAGAGAAGGCTTTGGGGGTTAGCGCGATCTGATCCTGACCGCGCCACAGGCAATGGTTCGCCGAGTCGAGCCGAAATGGATGAAATTCCTTCACGGCGTCGCAAATTCTTGTATCCGTTAAGGATACATCTTTTGCTCAGACTCCGGGGAATTGCATATGCCAGGCCGACAATTCACCAAATGGGCACCGCAAATTCACGACTTCGTCCAGTTTTCCTGATACGCTTCCCCGCGCCTACTAAAACATGTCGCAAAGACGTGAAGGAGAGCCATGAATCTATGAGCAGAATTCGAGGAATCATAGCCGTTCTCGCGTTGGCGATGAGCGGGACGTTAACCCAATCCAGCCCGGCGTCAAAACCCGCCGCCGACGCGTCGAACAGGAAACGTGGGAGTGAAGGGATCAAAGTGAGCGGCTACTGGACCATCGAGGTGAAGAATCCCGATGGCACCGTCGCCTCACACACCGAGTTTGAAAACGCGCTCCAGCCAAACGGTATGCTCGGCTTGGCTGCGCTGTTGGCCGGCAATTCGGCCAGCGGCGGTTTCGTCCTTATGCTCAACGGAGCCAGCACGCAATTCATCAACAAGGTGGACAGTAACGGGGTCTCACACGTTCGATGGCTCTCGACGAGTCCGGACCCAGGCCCTTGTACTTCGACTTGCATCATTGCACCTATTCAGTCTTATATAGCCCATTTGGGGGGTGTCAAAGGTGACCTCGGCGTGTCCGGTCCCACGTTTAATTCGACCGGGACCTTCCTGGGCTCCCCGCAGGTCGTACTCACTGGCAATATTACGGCCCAACTTAAGAATACGATCAACGATGCAGAAACTCTCCTGATTTCCTGTTTTCCGAGCATCACACCAGGGGCCTGCACCACCGGCGCCAATACAACCAACGCGAATGGTGGGACGGAATACCTTGATGAGGTCGTTTACCTCTTCACTCAGAAAAATCTAGACGGCTTGAACGGCGACCCGAGCCCCGTAAGCGTCACCAAGGGTCAATCGATTGGCATCACGGTAACGCTGACCTTCCAGTAGCTATATCGATCTCGCCGGCATTTTTGAAAGACAGTACTTCAGGAACACAAAGGAGAAATAAATGAAAACGATTCGTAGAGTTCAAGCAATAGCCGCCATCGCCGGGCTGGCGATAGGGCTCGCGGGAAGTGGGCAGGCCCAATCCAATCCGGCGGCAGACCAAAAGCACAAGCCCGCAGCCGATAAGAAGAGCGAGTCGGCGCCGAAATCATCCGCCGAGGAGCCGAAGAAGAAAGGCGCGGGCGAGGGCATCCAGGTACACGGCCACTGGACAATCGAGGTGAAGGATCCCGACGGCAAAGTCGCTGTGCATCGCGAGTTCGAGAATAGCTTGTTTGGAGGCGGCAACGGAGCCTCTGTCCTTTCAAGTGTTCTCCTAGGATCGGCCGCAATTGGAGGCTTCCAGGTCCTCCTTGGAGAAACTCCAACCGGCGGAGGTCAGGAACTTCTCATCGTCGATACAGCAGCTTGGCCATGCGCAGTTACAAACCCATCCGTGTTCTGTAGCACTGGTGTGCTCACCGCCAGCTCAGTGCTCAACGGATTCGTACTGAACGGTCAAATCGTCGGTACGCCGGCAAACCCCGTGCCCGCCGGAATTATCACTGAGGTCAACACCGGTGCGTTTCTATGTAGCAATAGCAGCAACCCCACTACCTACTCGCCAAGCTCTTGCACTTCGAGCGGTCCGGCCGTGGGCACCGGGGTTACCTTTCTCATTCCGACGTTCACCTCCGCGACGCTGGCTACTCCTATTCCCGTCTCAGCCGGACAGACCATCGCCGCCAACGTGCAAATCAGCTTCCAGTAGCTTGAATGCCCGCTTGTCTCCAATTCGGGAGGGCGGCGTGGTGGCTTGCGTTGGTCTGGTTGGCTTGGTCTACCACCGCGACCGCCGTGACCACGCCGCTGTCGATCACCGAATACAGCCAAGGACTCTCCGCAGGCTACCTGCCAGGCGGACACGTGACCTTAGGCCCGGACGGGGCGGTATGGTTTACGGAGAGTTTGAGGAACAAGATCGGGAGGATTCCCGCCGGCAGCAATGGTGCTTCTGCAGGCGTTATCACGGAGTACACCGCATCGCAGAACTCTACGAACTCCGGTCCCGAGGGAATTACGGTTGGCCCCGATGGCGCCCTCTGGTTTACGGAGTCGAACGCCAACCAAGTTGGGCGCATGGATCCGGTGAGCGGAATTGTTACGAACGAATATCCTGTTGGGGTCGAGCCATGGGGGATCACTGTGGGTCCTGACGGCGCGCTGTGGTTTGCTGAGCTCGGGGCGGCCAAGATCGGCCGGATCGATACACGGGGAAACTACAGTGAGTCCGCCATGATTTCATCCGGTGCTCAGCCCTACCACATCACGCTCGGACCCGACGGCAATCTTTGGTTCACCGACCTGGCGGGAGCTATCGGGCGAATTACTCCCGCCATGACAATCACCGAGTTCGGCGGCTTGCCCTACGAAGGTCCCTACACCATCACCGCGGGTCCGGACGGGAATTTGTGGTTTACCGAATTCAATAACGACCTGATCGGCACAATTACTACCGCCGGGGTGATCCTGAATCAATTTTCGACTTCCAGCGGAAGTTTTCCGGCCGGAATTACCACAGGTCCGGATGGCAATTTATGGTTCACGGAGACCAACAGCGGCAAAATCGGAAGGATTACAACGGCTGGAACCGTTAGCGAGTTTCCAATCCCCTTTAGCGGCGCTTCACCCGAGGAGCTTACGGTGGGACCAGATGGCGCTTTGTGGTTTGTTGATGCGATTGGCGCCATCGGGAGGGCGGTGCTCCCGGCCAAGCCGCCGACCATCCTGGTCTATCCGACGCTGTTCGGCGCAGACGGATACTACCCGTACCTCACGACGCTGGGACCTGACAATGCCATCTGGTTCACCGACGTGAACGACTATATCGGCCGGGCTACTACCCAAGGATCTGTGACGGAATATCCAATTCCTACAGCCGGCGTCGTTCCCGAAGGGATTGCGGTTGGCCTAGACGGCAACTTATGGTTTACCGAGTTTACAGGCGGCGACAAAATCGGTCGCATAGCACCCGGCGGGGTTATCACGGAGTATCGCTTGCCGAACACGGGGAGCGAGCCGGTCAGCATTGTTTCCGGCCCGGACGGAGCGCTCTGGTTCACAGAGGCCGCCGGCCGAATCGGGCGGATAGATTTAATGGGCAATCTGACTGAGTATCCGCTTCCGACCTCTATCGGAGGCCCTCAAGGAATCACGGTTGGCCCGGACGGAGCATTGTGGTTTACAGAGCAGGCGGTTGGGCAGATCGCGCGGATCACCACGTCGGGGATGGTGACGGAGTTCAATACACTGCCGATGGGAGCTGCCCCCTTGATGATCGCCTCCGGTCCAGACCTAGCGCTCTGGTTCACGGACCCAGGCAACAACAAGATCGGACGCATCACCACCTTGGGTGTCGTTACCGAATACTCCGTGCCAACGATGAATAGCTTTCCATTTGGTATCGTCTTGGGCCCGGATGGCGCGATATGGTTCGCCGAGCAGACTGCGAATAACGTCGGCAGGGTCGATCCTATGACTTATGAAATCACTGAATATTCCATTGAACCGCTTGGTCAAAACCAGCCTTGGGGCGGCATCGTCTCCGGACCCGATGGCGCGTTGTGGTTCACGGATGGTTCGTCGGTAGGAGGCATTGCGCGCCTTGCGGCTACCGTGACTGGCGATACCGCGACAGTCAAGATCATTGCGACCAATCCGTCCGGCCTCACGGTTAACGTGGACGGAACGAACTACACAGCGCCGGTTTCCTTTACTTGGCCCAATGGCAGTCTGCACACGCTGGACGCGGTGGTTCCCGCAAGTTCTGGAACGATAGAATACTCCTTTAGCGGCTGGAGCGACGGCAAGCCGCAATCGCATACCATCAGCGCCGGCCCCGCACCAACTGTCTACGTCGCCAATATCAATCGCCAGTACGAGTTCACGTCGACAATCTCGCCGGCGGGTAGCGGCTCAGTGATTCCAGCTTCCGGAACTTTTTTCTCCGCCGGCACAACTGTCCAAGTGACTGCGCAAGCGAACCAGGGTTACTACTTCAATAATTGGGGAAGCGGCTCCTTGTCGGGATCAGCGAATCCGCAATCTCTGGTCATTAACGCACCCGTCACAGTGGCGGCAAACTTTGCAGCCTGTCCGGTCATTACTATCTCGTCGCTGCCGCCTGCTCCGTTGCCCAACGCGACGGTAGGAACTTTGTACTCGGTCTCATTTAGCGCGACAGGTGGAGTTGGCTCTTACACGTATTCGGCCACGGGTGTGCCTACGTGGGCCGCTTTCGCCGCGAATGTATTTTCCGGTACGCCTGTGACAACCGGCACCGGGTCTATCACAGTGACCGCGACCGATTCCAATGGCTGCGCGGGAAACGTAACGGATGGGTTCACTATCAGTGCGGCAACGGTTGGGCCAGCTGTGGTTACGGATACGGAGACGATCACAGTGATCGACACGCCCAGCTTTCCGGACATGGAAACCATCCATGTAATGGATACGCCGCTGATAATCGCATTTTCGCCAATCAGCATCAGCCCACAAACGATTCCCGGGGGGACCGGGGGCGTAGCCTACGGGCCGGTCCAGTTCACCATTGTGGGTGGAGTCGGTGCGATTACCTTTACGGAAATGGGATCGTTGCCGAACGGGATCACTTTCTCAAATGGGGCGCTTTCCGGGAACACGACGGTCACGGGCAGCTTTCCACTTACTATTACCGCGACGGACTCGATCGGCAACATGGTAAGTGAAGGTCTGACGCTGGCTATTGCGCCGGCGACGCTGGGGCCCGCAACGGTAACGGACACAGAGACGATCACAGTGATCGACACGCCCAGCTTTCCGGACATGGAAACCATCCATGTGATGGATACGCCGCTGATAATCGCATTTTCGCCAATCAGCATCAGCCCACAAACGATTCCCGGGGGGACCGGGGGCGTAGCCTACGGGCCGGTCCAGTTCACCACTATGGGTGGAGTCGGTCCGATTACCTTTACGGAAATGGGACCGTTGCCGAACGGGATCACTTTCTCAAATGGGGCGCTTTCTGGGAGTACAACGGTCACGGGCAGCTTTCCAATTACTATCACCGCGACGGACTCGATCGGCAACATGGTAAGTGAAGGTCTGACGCTGGCTATTTCGCCAGCGACGCTGGGGCCCGCAACAGTAACGGACACAGAGACGATCACAGTGATCGACACGCCCAGCTTTCCGGACATGGAAACCATCCATGTGAAAGACACGCCAACGGTGATCGCTTTTTCGCCAATCGTCATTAGCCCACAAACACTTCCTCACGCAACTGCGGGTCTAGCCTATGGGCCAATCCAATTTACGGCCAGTGGCGGAGTCAGTCCGATCACCTTTACCGAGACCGGCGCCCTGCCCACAGGGTTTACTTTTTCAAAAGCGACGCTTGGGGGCAAGACGAACGTCACGGGCAGTTTTCCGATCATCGTGACGGCTAAGGATGCGATAGGCAACACAGTAAGGGACTTTCTGACGCTCGTCGTTACCTCGGTGACGGTACCGAACGTTGTTGGGCTAACGGAGGTGGCTGCGACCGCCGCCATCCAGGATGCAGGCTTGGTGGTAGGCGCGGTGAACAGTGCTTACAGCAGCACAATGTCGCTCGGCAATGTGATTAGCGAGACGCCCGCGGCAGGGGCACAGGTGCTAGGTGGATCAGCTGTAAATTTGTTGGTTTCTAGTGAACTCCTCATAAACGAAACCATTGGCGTAACGGACGCCCCGAGCCCGTCGGACAATCCCGTTTCGGAAAGTATCAAAGTGACAGACACAGTAGTGGTGACCCCACCGTAGAATTTGCGAAGAGACCGGCTTTCGCGGCTACATGCAAGTCCCCATCGAACAGCGCTACGAAGCACCGGTTGCGATGCCGAGCACGAGCGCCTTCGCCTTGCGCGGACGGCCCTTGAAGTCCTGCGGCATGTTGTACTGTCACAACAGCTCGCCATCGGTCACCAGATTGCTCCTCGCGGGAGGCGACCGGGAACTCGCTGTCTCTGCTCTTGAACCAGACCGTAGCCGACCTGATCGACAAGCCTGTCGCAAAGCGCGTCGAGCACGTGCTGACGCCATTCGAGCAAGCTCCACTCTCAGATCCGCCAGGAGTTCGATAACGCCTATGGCGTCTGGTGGCCGAGAGTCGAATACGCTGATCTTCTCGGCCAATCACTTTCCGGCTGCGCGTTTCGGAACGCAAGCGTACTTCGAACGTTGGCTGTTGATTGAGTTTGAACGGTGCTACCGCGGATCCAAACGCGTGGACGCGCGCTTGTCGGCGTCTTGGGAGCTGAGTGGCGCTCTCAGTCGAGCCAGGCCAGCGTTACGAAGACTGCGCGAATCCAATCGCTTCCGTCAAACGGTGTCCGTCAGGCGAGCCTGCGCGGAATCCGAGGTTGGGGCCGATCCGTTCCGGAGTTGGCTTGAAACAGAGACGGTGCGAGTGCCATCCAAGTCGATCAGCCAAAGTTTGCTCCACGCCGAATACGCAAGCGCCTGTTTACAAGCAAACCACGAGCAGATGTTCGCGCGGCTCATCAAGAAGCACACGCCGGATCGGCGCGAATTCCAAAAGATAGTGGACGGGACGAAGCAGTGGATATACGGAGGTATTGGACTGAGAGATGAGAACTCAAATCACTCGATCTTAGTCTTCGGGGTTCACTGCTCGTGCCAGTGGGACACCGCATGGTCGGGCCTTGAAGGCAAAACACCGGCCAAACAGGACGGCAAGGATTTGTTGTGAACATAAGAGTACTGGGACTGCACCCTTGGAAATTTGGTATTTTTGGCCCCGCTAATTTCCGGTCGGGGTAGTAGTATTATTAGGACCTCAAAGTTCTACTGGTCGAGGACACACATAGAAATGAAGCTCGGGCGAATCGATCGATCGCGATTTCTAGCGACATATAGCTAATAACTAAATCGAAAATCGGAGGTTCCAGATGAAACGTTTTGGGTTAACAGCAGCCTTGTTGGTGGGCTGCGCCGCCCTCGGCAATGCGGCGGTATTTTGCACTGGGGAGGTAACGGGTTCCGTGCCCACTTTCAGTGCGAGCAGTACCGTCGGGAGCGTTGCCGATTACACGCTGAGTTGCGGTGCTACTCCAGGTCAGAGCGGCGTCCTCTCTGGGATCTCTCTGTCTTTCTTTCTCAACAGCGCGATTCTCAACACCGGTGGCTGGTCTCTGATACAGGGCGCCAATACCTATGCGGGAACGCTCGCGGGGGCCAACGGAATCACCTTCACGGGCGTCTCTTACGACCTCTCTGCGCCGAGCGTCACCTTTCAGCTTCAAGGGGTACAGGTGAATCCTAGCGCGTCGGTGCCCGGTACTCAGTACGATGAAATCGTCTCAGTGTCCGGGACCACGGGGATCTTGGTCAATGAGCCGGCCTCAGGAGTACTGGTAGCGCAAAATGGACAGGCGACGGAGGTCGTGCTGCATAATTTTGAGGCTCCGCCGAAAGGTGCGAATCCCCACGCAGGCGTGATCCGTGACTCGGCGGGCAACCTCTACGGTACGACTCAAGGCGGCGGTGCTTCGGGCGGGGGCACGGTCTTCAAGCTAAGCCCGGGCGGCCATGAAACGGTGCTGTACAGCTTCACGGGCGCGGCCGATGGAAGCGACCCGGTCGCAGGTGTGGTTCGCGACCCGGCTGGCAACCTCTACGGGACTACCCAGTTCGGCGGCTTTGGCGTTGGCGTGGTGTACAAGGTGGATTCGACTGGCCATGAGACGGTGCTGTACACGTTTACTGGCGGAGCCGATGGCAGCGAGCCATACGCAGGCGTGATCCTCGACTCGGCCGGCAACCTCTACGGGACAACCGAGTACGGCGGCACGGGAGCGGGCGTGGTGTTCAAGGTAGATACCACTGGCCACGAGACGGTTTTGCACACATTCAGCGGAGGGACCGACGGGGGCAACCCCCAGGCCGGTCTATTCCTCGACTCGACCGGCAACGTCTACGGCACCACCAACTCTGGGGGCACGGGAGCGGGCGTGGTTTTCAAGCTGGATTCAGTTAACCAGGCGAAAGTGCTATACACATTCACTGGTGGGGCGGATGGCGGCCATCCCTTGGCAGGCGTGATCCGCGACTCCGCAGGCAACCTCTACGGAACTACCAGTTCCGGTGGCACGGGTGCGGGCGTTGTTTTCCAGCTGGATCAAGCCCATCATGAAACCGTACTGTACACTTTCACGGGTGGGGCTGATGGTGGACTACCCTACGCAGGTTTGATCCGCGATTCGGCAGGCAACCTCTACGGGACCACGACGTTCGACGGCCAGGGCGCGGGCGTTGTTTTCAAGCTCGATACAACCGGCCACGAGACGGTACTTTACAGCTTCACCAACGAGACGGATGGGGGCTACCCCTATGGAGGCGTGATCCGCGATTCGGCCGGCGACCTTTACGGGACGACTGTCGTGGGCCCATTTAACGCGGGTGCGGTATTCAAGCTGGATACAACTGGCCACGAGACGGTGTTGTACAGCTTCCCGAGCGGGTCCGATGGCGACAATCCCTTCGCAGGTGTGGTCCGCGACTCAGCCGGCAACCTCTACGGGACGACCTACTTCGGCGGCCCGTCAGCCTGGGGCGTCGTCTTCAAGGTGGATACAACTGGCCACGAGACGGTGTTGTACAGTTTCACCGGCGGGGCCGACGGGGGCAACCCCTACGCAGGTGTAATCCTCGACTCCACCGGTAACCTCTACGGCACGACATCTAGTGGCGTCGGGACCGCGGGCGTGGTCTTTAAGCTGGATACGACAGGAAATGAGACGGTGCTCTACAGCTTCACGGGCGGTGCCGATGGCGGTAACCCGCAGGCTGGTATCATCAGCGACTCGGCTGGCAACCTTTACGGCACAGCCTATGACGGCGGCACGTCGGGCCGGGGCGTGGTGTTCAAGCTGGACACAACCGGCCATGAGACCGTGCTGTACAGCTTCACCGGCGGGGCCGATGGCGGTAACCCCTACGCAGGTGTGATCCGCGATTCGGCGGGCAATCTCTACGGGACGACTCTCTACGGCGGCTCATCAAACTGCCTGCCATATGGCTGCGGCGTGGTCTTCAAGCTGAGCCCGGCCGGCCATGAAACGGTGCTGTACACCTTCGCGGGCGGGGCCGATGGGGGCAACCCCTACGCCGGTGTGAAACGCGACTCGGCTGGCAACCTCTACGGGACGACTCGAGGCGGCGGCGTTGCACCGGGCCTGGGCGTGGTCTTCAAGGTGGACACAACTGGCCATGAGACCGTGCTGTACGGCTTCACAGGCGCCGATGGCGCCGCACCCCAAGGAGGTGTGATCCGCGACTCGGCTGGCAACCTCTATGGAACGACTCAAGGCGGCGGTGCATTTGGCCGCGGCGTGGTGTACCGGCTGGATACAATCGGCAATGAGACGGTGCTGTACAGCTTCAGGGGAGGGACCGATGGGAGCAACCCTAACGCAGGTGTGATCCGCGACTCGGCTGGCAACCTCTACGGCACGACCCAGCAAGGAGGGACAAAAGGGGGTGGCGTGCTATTCAAGCTCAAGCCGCATTAACGGCGTATTGAGCGAGCCCGGACGGCACTGACCTCAGATCGCTGCTAACTAGCGCGAATACGCGTGCGGGCGTGCCGCTGAATCTTCGGATGTTCTCTACCGCCGATATAAATGAAGAGGGGCCGGTAATAAAATGCTTACACCCTTGGAGAGCGCTTCGAAAAGTACCCGGCCGGACGCTTCTCGGTCGAAAATGAAGTGGCCGGGTGGATTGCGGACGACAGATTTTAGATGCGCTACAAAAGCTCGCGGCCTGCCTTAACAAGTTTGGCGGATGCCGCTAACTACGTGAAGTCGACTCCGAATTGATCCACGTTGCCGTCTAGTCGGCATCGCGCGGATAAAGTGCTCGACAGCACATTTGGATCGACATTTTCGATGGACTACTTTGAAGATTCCGTTTCAGTTCTTAACATTGAGCGCGTCTGAGTCCACCGCCTTCTTGCCAGTAAGCGATCACGGGCAGTGGAGGATGGAGCGAATCGTATACTTACGACAATGTGGGCAATCGATCGGTTCCCAGTCCGGTGGAGCTCACGAATGAAATTCCTCAGGGCCAGTCCTGGTACACGGCGAACAGCGTGACGAACAATCGGGTGATCGCCTGGACTTACGACAATAGATGGGGTTATCGTGGCGGACCATACCGTTGAACTGGATCTGCTGGACATCGACGTTCATCGATATGTTGCTTTCACCTTGGACGCTGACTTGGGAAGTAACGTTCTCTGGCAGGCTGGTGTGCGTTACCTCATTCAGGCCGACTGCCCGCCAACCCTTGGTTGCCTTGCCATTCTTGCCGCAGAACGAAAGCTGAAACTCGCTGCAATAGACAAAGGGCGGGTTGACCTTAAACAGGCACGAGTCGATTTCGCCGGGCAGGCCGCGACTCGTGGAGATTGGAACGAAGTCCGCGATCTGAGAAACGCGATTGCGGGCGGCAGTCTGGAACTCTGCCGAGGTTATGCGCGCAATGGACCTGTTAAAGACATCGGGTCTCGACGTGCAAATCGAGATTGATGCGATCGTGGTGGATAGCGCTTCAGAGGAATATTTCGCTACCCCGGCTGAAGTTGCACTGGCATCGTGTCCTGGGCATGTGCGACAGCATAGGCTGATTTATTCCAAGGAAAGCAAGTCGTCGCCGGGCCGAGCTTCAAACTCCTAGCAACTTGACTGTGGCGTGGAACGAAGTGATGAATGTCCACGCAGCGCCGTTTGGATCTCTTGTTTTCTTTCGGCGGAGTCCACCACTCCCGCGACCTCTATCTCCTGCCCCCTGCGCAGCAAGTGAATTGGCTCGCCGAGGTCTGCGTTCAGCTCATGAAGTGCCACGCGAATCGCCGCTTCGACAGCATCGAGTTCTGAATCGGAGACTCGCGAAGCTATCGGCGCCGTTGCTTCCGGGGCATGTAGTTTCGCGACCAGAAGACTTCCAGGGCTAGGCCTCGTCGGTGCCGCGAATGGGCTCAACGCCTCCGAGACAGTGTTGGTTCGTTTTTCCGTGAACTCGAAATCCCCGTCGGACGTTTCAATGGTCGCCTGACCATTACCAACGCCGGGCCGCATAAACGTCAAAGGTCAGGGCAGCCAGATCGAATATTTTGTATGCACAAACTCCTTGTTTTCATCAATAAAAGCTCTCCTGCCCTACTGCATCACCAATACCAATTGGAAGCTCCCTCATGGAATTTTCCCTTCGTTAAGAGCCGTGTTTGATACCGTCGGCCCATGACCGGAAGCGAAGTTATAGTGACAGTCCTCTGCCTGAACGGCCGACGCGTGCACATTGTCACTAAAATGCCACTATACAGCGATCAAAATGCGTGAAAATCAGTGAAATCAAATGAGCCTGAAAACGGCTGCAAATGTTTGGCTGGCAAGAGGTTATGGTTTGTTTTCTTGCACTTGCTTGAGACGGCTGATCGGTTTAGCAAACCGCTGCTTTCGACCACTCAGCCACCTCTCCGTTTTCAACTCACCTGATTTCAGCGGGTTCTGGTCGATGTCACTACATTATACTGCGATCTTCTCCTTACGTGGAACGATTGCCACTGTTTTGTCAGTGCTCTTCAAGCGCTGCACAGCCCGACGCTTCGCCTAATCGTTGGAGTGAGCGTACCGCACGTGCTGCTGATGTTGGAATGCCCGAGTAGCTCCTTGACGGTCACCATGTCCACTCCCTCGCGAGTGAGCCGCGAGGCAAAAGTATGGCGGAACAAGTGCAAGGGGGCTTCTCCAGGTCTGCCCGTTTCACGGCTGCGGCGATGGCTCCTTTCACATCCTTGAACTTGTCGCCGGTCATCGGACTGTAGAACACGTAGGGACCATGCTGAACCCCTCGTCACGCTTCAACGATTCCGAAAGCTGTGTCGTTCAGCGACAAGCTCAGGTGCCGCTGGTTCTTCTTCGCGATCTTCTTCAGGCGCCTTTGCTCGATGTCCACCTCCGTCCATTCCAGGTTGAAAATATCACCTGTTCTAAGACCGGTATTGATCGCAAACAGAATCATGTCGCGCAGGTAAGGCGGCGAGACCAGAAGTAGCCTTTGCTCCTGGTCCTCACTAAGCGTCTCAACGCGGAGATTGTTCTCTGGCACGAACCTTACCGGCCGCACGGGATTCGTGCCCTGATGTTGTCCCCTTCGTTCCGCCATGTTGAACATGTGCTTGAGCAGGGCCATTTCCCGGTTCGATGTCGCCGGGGATACTTCCCTAAAGACGCGCATGTGCCGAGACGGCCCGTAATCACCGCGATCTCACCGTTGCTGGCGCGCCGGAAGATGGCAAAAGTCCCGTCAAGCTCGGGGATAGAGTGTTCCATATCGGCGCGCACGAAATTACGAAGCGCTTCCTGCCTCCCGGAATCGCCGTAAAACAACGGCCCGGCAGCGCCCGCCCACCGCCAGTGTCCTGGTTCGAATTCAACCTGGTTCCATTCAATCGCGAGGCCGGGCGAGAATAGCGGCGCAAAGGTATAAGGACGCGTCCCCCATCGGCAACTCGATCGCATGGCTCGACGTGATGGAGTCTCAGGGCCGGCTAGCAGCGCGTGGTGAAACGCCGTTGCATGTGTGACCTTGGTCCTAGTTTGATCGTCTTTCAAGCATGGCGATGGGACGACGGAGGAAGCGGATTCGGCAGGAGGGATTGTGGACGCCGACGGCAGCGTTGCCTGTGGGCGCAAGCCATCCGTTTTACCAACGGCTGAATGAGATCCTGGACTCGAAGAAGTTCGATGAGTACGTCGAGACCATCTGTGAGGATTTCTACGCCGGCGAAGTGGGCCGACCAGGTTTGGCGCCGGGGATCTATTTTCGGCTGCTGATGGTGGGTTATTTTGAAGGGATCGAATCGGAGCGCGGAATCGCATGGCGCGCCAGCGATAGTCTGTCGATTCGATCGTTTGTGCGGATCGGTCTGGATGAAAGTGTGCCGGATCATTCGACTATCTCGCGGACCCGGCGGTTGATGGATGTGGAAACGCATCAGGCAGTGTTCCAGTGGGTGCTGCGAGTGCTGGCTGAAAAGAAGCTCCTGAAGGGGACAACGATCGGCGTAGATGCGACGACGCTGGAGGCGAACGCGGCGCTGCGGTCGATAGTGCGGCGCGACACCGGAGAAAGCTACGAAGAGTTTCTGGTGCGACTGGCGAAGGAAAGCGGCATCGAAACGCCCACGCGGGAGCAGTTGGCGAAGCTGGATCGCAAGCGTCCCAAGAAAGGCTCCAACGACGACTGGACGCATCCGCACGATCCCGATGCGCGCATCACCAAGATGAAAGATGGGCGCACGCATCTGGCTCACAAGGCCGAGCATGCGGTGGATATGGAGACTGGAGCGATTGTCGCCGTCACGCTGCACGGTGCGGACGTTGGAGACACTGCAACGATTCCCGAAACAGTAGCCGAAGCAGGCGAGCGCATTACGAGTGTGGTGGCGGATACCAATGGCGATGAAGTTGTGAAGCACGTCAGCAAGGACGGACCGCGCGAAGTGGTTACCGACAAGGGATATCACAGCCGCGCGCTGGTGAGCGAACTCACCGAGTGGGGCTTGCGCACGTACTGCTCGGAACCCAATCGCGGCCGGCAACGGTGGCGAGGGCAACAGCGGGAACAACAAGCGGTGTATGCAAATCGGCGGCGCATTCACGGAGAGCGTGGCCTCCGACTGTTACGCCAGCGCGGAGAGAAGCTGGAGCGATGGAATCAACACCTGTATGATCGGGGCGGGATGCGCCGCCTTCATTTACGAGGCCGGGAAAACATACTCAAGCGGCTAGTCGTGCACTCCGGAGCCGCCAATCTCGGATTGTTGATGCGCAAAATATTCGGAAAGGGCACGCCGCGCGGCCCGGCAGGAACACCGTCAGGCACTATCTCGGTTGTCAACGCCTCTATTCGCGTCTGTTCTGCGCCAGCGACGCTGGTCGGAAGATTTGGCGACTTGATGGCTCGTTGCCAAGCCGGCTCAAATGGTTAGCCCCGCGTCATGAAAACAGCTTGTTTCACCACGCGCTGCTAGGCGCGCTCGGACAACTCGACGGTATCCGCACAGGGCGCTCCCTGAATGACAATCCATTGGCCCATTTCTGTCTTTCCTCTAACTATCGTGGGATTTTGCTCAAACGATTAGCTTTCGGCTACACTCACCGATCGTGATGGCCGATCCTAAAGATATACGACGGTGTGCCTTCTATGGTGGTGAAAGCCGACATTTCGATAGACCGATTGAATTGGCGACATTGGTCCAGTTTCGCTCCGACTTGGGAGCGCATTCATAGCAGGTCTCCCCAGGCGTCCTTCTTTCTTTCTCGGGAGTGGGTGGATTGCTGGCTGGCAACCTTCGGCGGAGAATTCAACCCCGACCTGTTGGCATTCGTGCGAGACGGCGAGGTGATCGGCTGCTGTCTGTTAGTTCGGCGCACTCAGTGGATAAGAGGTGTTCGGCTGCGCCGCATCTATATGAATTGCGCCGGTGAAGATGAAGCCGACTCCACTTCGATCGAGTACAACACGCTGCTGAGCCTTCCCGATTGCGCGGCGGAGGTGGCGAAGACGTTCCAAACATTCCTCCAGGGCGAGCATTGGGACGAGTTGCTGCTCGACGGGGTAGCAGAACATTCCTCTATTTCTACCGCAGGGCAATCGCTGGGCAGCAGTGAGGTGTTGGTCCGGCTTGCGCATTATGTGGATTTTTCGAGCCTCCGCCGCGATGCTGCCGATTTCGACTCCGCTCTTTCGCCCAACACGCGCCAGCAGATCCGGCGCAGCCTGCGAGGGTATGAACAGACCGGAGGACCGTGCATTCTACGCGTCGCCCAAACCAATCAGGAAGCTAGGGAAATGATCACTCGACTCGCCGATCTACACCAGATTGCATGGCGAAATCGAGGGCGGCGGGGAGCATTCTCGTCTTCCCGATTTACCGCCTTCCACCGCAGACTGGTCGATGCGGCTTTTGAGCAAAATCGAGTGCTGCTATTAGAGGTACGTTCAGGAGTAGAACTGATTGGCGTTCTATACAATTTCCTTTATCGGGGGCGAGTCTACTTTTATCAATCCGGCTTCCGCTATGACAGCGACGGCCGTCTGAAACCGGGAATAGTTTCGCATTACCTGGCGATCCGCCATTGCCTGGCGCAGTCCGCGCTTAACGAGTACGACTTCTTGGCGGGCGACTCGCAATACAAACGCTCGTTGGCAACAGCGAGCCGCCCACTGGCGTGGATCGTGATTCGCCGCTCGAGTCCGGCCACCCTGCTATTTCGTGGTTTACGTTTTATGGGGCAGAAATATGTTCAGCTTCTTAAAAAGACTCGCTAGCCGGATGAAGCGCCTTTTCGTTGTCAAGATTCAGCGGACCTATCTCTACCGCGTGTCGAAGGCGGATGGATGGACCGCAAGCGCGCCAAGTAACACGAATATCCAGTGGGAATTGCTGGCGCCCGCGGGGGTTAACCGGCTCCTTGATATGGGATGGTTTGATGTGAGCGAGGGATTCGAGCGTCTTGGCCGGGGAGACTGCTGCTACACCATCTTCGTTGACGGCCGGCTGGCACACTACGGCTGGGTGCAGCGATCTGGACTCCATTGCATTACTGAGGCGGCAATTTCTCTCACCGTCGAAAAGGGCGAGTTCTGGATTTACCATGCCAGGACCGCGGAGTGGGCTCGCCAAAGGGGGTTCTCAAAAGCCACCGTGCGGCGAATGGTGAAGGACCACTTCGAAGCAGGATACTCGACAGGCTGGGTATACGCATCCAAAGAGAACAAGGCCTCGCGGAGAAGCGTAGAAGGAGCCGGATTTGCGCTGGCTGCGATTATTACGGCCCTGCGGGTGGGCGGCCGCTATTTCCGCCTTAGGCAGGTCAATCAGGGCCCGTAACTGCCTGTGAATCTGCAGATGGCTGTCTGAACTTTAAAGCGCGGCCAGCTCTGGCCGCCGACATCGACCCGTTTGACGTCGTAGCGACGTGTCGCGCCCGGCAGATTGGTTCCACCGTGAGCGGAGAACGCGACGCGATATCCCTCCTCTCGGGCGGTCTGCTGGGTTCCATCTGAAAAGCTCGCCGTAGTGCCTACCGGATAGGCAAGTGCTTCGGCCTGGATGCCCAGCTCCGAGCTCAAGAGCTGACGGGATTGGCCCATCTCGAAGCGTTGCTGCTCAGGCCCTAATTGGGTCAACACGGGATGCGAGTGGGTGTGCGATCCGATCGCCATGCCCCCGCCGACCATTTCCCGGGCTTCACTCCAGTCCAGAAAGCGCCGAAGACGCCGCGGCGGTTCTTCACCTTTCGCCTCTTGCTGAAGCTCCGAAATGAATCGGACGGGATCCGTATTCGACGGCTTTTTGTAGAGGCGGAGGACATCGTTCAGGCTTTGGGTAAAACCCTTCAAATCCAAATCGACAGCCAGATCAGCCGGGTAGCGGAGCAGGAACCTGCGCTGTTGCGCAGTTCTCAGCACATAGGCAATGTGATCCCACCAGGGTACCTGGGAAGATCCAACCAGGCTTGTCACGAGAAAAAAGACGCCTTGCACGCCAAGGGACCTGAGGATTGGGAACGCTACTTGATAATTGTCCAAATATCCGTCATCGAAAGTAATTAAAACCCGGCAACGGGAGCGCGCCGCGGGATCGGCGCCCTCCACAAATGCCATCGCCTCTTGAAGAGTGACAAGAGACACGCGGCGCTTCAGGTACGCAATCTGTTCGTACAACTGGTCGCCGTTCGCCGAAAACACGCCCGGGTCGAAGGGATCCCCATCCGGCACTGCAATGCGATGGTAGTTCAAAACTAGCAATACATCGCGCTCTGGAAGCGTCCGAGTTAGAAGCGTTGCGCCGCTCCAAAACAAGCCGCGAGCGAGCAGTTCGTGCTTTCCATGCCCAACATGCCCAAAAGGTCGTGCGTTCATGAACACTTCAGGTCACCACAGTCCTTGAGCCAAGCATAGATAACGATCTGTAAGAGAGTACCGGTACCATCCGGTTCTTGAATCTCTCTCTAAGGTGACGCAATATATTTACTGAGTTAGTCCGTGCTAAATACATGAAGGTAGTTAACATTGTAGGAGCGCGTCCGAATTTCGTGAAGGTTGCTCCGTTAGTGGAAGCTTTTCGACTTCATGGAATTACTCAATACTTAGTGCACACGGGCCAGCATTACGATCGTGAGATTTCCGGATTGTTATTCGAAGATCTCCGTCTTCCGGAGCCGGACATCAACTTGGGTGTGAAATCCGGAAGCCACGCCCAGCAGACGGCCGAGATCATGCGCCGCTTCGAACCAGTTCTGGAGAAAGAACGGCCGAACATGATCGTCGTGGTGGGCGATGTCAATTCCACCATCGCTTGCGCCTTGGTCGCGGTTAAGATGGGCATTCCGGTTGCTCACGTGGAAGCGGGCCTTCGTAGCTTTGACCGATCGATGCCGGAGGAGATCAACCGAATACTCACCGACGCTATTTCCGATCTGTTATTTGCCAGCGAGTCAAGCGCAGTCGAAAATCTGACCCGCGAGGGAACAGCATCGGAGCGGATTCACTTAGTGGGTAATGTGATGATCGATACGCTGCTCCGGCACCGCGATCGTGCCCGCTGCTTGCCTACGCTTGAGACCTTTGGCCTCAAGAACGGCGCCGGGCCCATTCCCTTTGCGATGGTGACGTTGCATCGGCCCTCGAATGTCGACTCGCCGATCAAGCTCAGAAGCTGGCTGGAAGCATTGCGCGAGTTGAACTCCAGAATTCCGGTGATCTTCCCGATCCACCCGCGCACTCAGCGGCAGATTGCAGCGCACCATCTTGAAGGGCTCCTGGATGGAATTCGCTCCACCGGACCGATGGGTTACCTCGAATTCCTAGGTCTGTTGAGTCACGCCGCGCTTGTCGTAACCGATTCGGGCGGAATCCAGGAAGAGACTACGGCGCTCGGAATACCCTGTCTCACGGTACGCGACAGTACGGAGCGTCCTATCACCTTGCAAGTTGGATCTAACCGCCTGGTGGGAAGCGATCCCCGGAAGATGCTTACCGCGGCCTATGAGGTATTGGACGGAAAAGCGCCGCGAGGCCGAATTCCCGACCTTTGGGACGGTGGCGCAGCTGAGCGGATAGCGCAGGTAATCGCGTGTCAGAACCTTGCTTAAACAAGACCATCCTCGTTCTGGCTTATTTCTTCCCTCCCAGGAACGCGGCCGGAGCAGCGCGGCCTTTTCGGTTCTGCAAATATTTATCCAGGCTCGGGTATATCCCAATCGTAATTTGCGATGGCTCCGAGAGACCGGCAGCGCTTCCTGCCAATGTTTTCGCGGCATCGGGCAAGCAACCAGCCTCTAGGTTCGCTCGCCTCACGGCACAAACCCTGCGACTGGTGCAGCGACTTTTCCTTTCGGGGCAATACCAACTGGCCTGGCTACCTTTCGCAATTGGAGCGGCACGCAAGGTCATGGCCACTCAAAAAGCATCCGCCGTTCTCTCTACGTTTCCGCCGCTCTCTACGCACCTGGCCGCGCTGGCGCTGAAGCGAGTCTACGGAATTAAATGGATCGCCGATTTTCGCGATCCTCTGTCCGGCGATCCCAGCCCACGCTCCAAGGACAGAAGCCTGCGCCGGTTCATGGAGTGGAGCATTTTCAGGTACGCCGATGTAGTGATTGCTAACACCCAAGCTGCCGCCGAAATGTTCCGGCGGCTCTATCCCAAGCAGGCAAATAAAGTCCAGGTCATTTGGAATGGATTCGATCCGGAAGACCGTCTGGAATCATTGCCGCTCCCCTCAGGGCGGCGGGTCCTGCTACAGGCCGGCGATATCTACTCCTTCCGCCACCCCGGGCGATTCCTCTTAGCTCTGGAACGTTTGAAAGTTCAGGATGCGCCTGCCCTCAAAGAACTCGTTGTTCAACTCTTTGGAGACGTCGATCGGCCATGGGACGGAATAGGCGATGCGGCCGTGGCGCGCCTTCTGGAACACAGCTGGGTCGAATGCCATAGCCGCCGCATCCCGCAAGAGGAGGCACGGCGCCGGACGGCTCAAGCGCACTATCTGTTGCTCTGCGATTGCATCGGCGCGGAAGCCGGCGTTCAGGTTCCAATGAAGTTATTTGACTACATTCGAATCGGCCGGCCGATTTTGGCGATAACGAACCGAGGTTCGTCGGTACACTGGATTCTTTCCCGCAGCGGCATTCCATCCATGTACCTCTTTGAAGACGACTCGGATGCGGAAATCGATGAAAAGTTAGTGGCCTTCTTTCAATGGCCCAGCGAACCGTCGAGCCCAAGCCCGTGGTTTATGCGGACGTTCGACGGAGCGGAGCAAGTAGGGGCGCTGGCTGATTTGTTGGGAAATACTGCCCGTTGATCTGCGAGTCGATTCGGGAAGTAAGCATATTGAGGTTGGTTTCCCAACTGAATCGGATCTGCGCTTGTTCACGGATTTTGAAGTCGGGCGACGGCGCGTCATTGGCCGCCAAGATCGCCGCCACGAATTCCGCGGCGCTGTCGCATCGAACAATGGCGGGCGGCACGTCGTTTCCAAAGGTCTTGCATACCTCCGTCGTCGCGTACACACGCCGCCCCATCGCCAGAGCCTCCAGCACTTTATTCTGCATGCCCCGCGCCAGACGCAGGGGCGCCACCACCGCCCGGGCTTGCTGGATGAAAGGGCGTACATCACGAACCGGGCCAACCACTCGCACGCCGGGATATGAACCGAGCTGCAGCGCTTGTCTGTTCGGCTCAGCTCCCACAATCAAGAATTCCAGTTCTGGCTCTCGCGATCTGAGCTCCGGCATTATTTCGCGCGCGAACCAAGCTGCGCCGTCGACATTCGGGAAGTAATTCATAGTGCCGACCAATGTTACGAAAGGTTTGGCCGGACAATCGATATGAGTCAGTTCTTTCGATGGATCGAAATACTCAAAGTCGACGCCGTTCTCGAAACACTCCGCTACTGCCCCACCCGAGATTTCCTGGTACAGTTGCGCCTCCTGGCGGGACACGAAGAATGTCGCGTCAAATTGACGTCCATAGTGCAGCTCGTACTTTTGCAGCCGCTTTGCTTCCAGGTTGTATAGGAAACCTGGCCAAAGCATGTGGGCGTATTGGCGCCATTTTTCCGAATCAACATCCACCATGTCCAGCACTTTGAAGATCCCCCTAGGAACATAGGGACTCATTGGCAAAGTATAAGCAACGGCCGCGGAGAACGTGATTTCGGTGGCTAGCCGGTCTATGTACTGGCGCATCGTGGAACTCGCATAGAAAGCCATATTCAGGCTGGCTCCGCCGCAGAAGCGCGCTCCGGCGGCGATCATCGCTTGGGCATAAGGACGAACTTCCGCGTAGACGGAATCGCAATATTTATGCAACTCTCCCGCCCAACCCAGCTCTTGTTCGTTCCTGGCAAAGTACGCCAGGTGAACCCTGTGTCTTTGGCTCAGCGCCACAATCTCGTGAAAGGCTCGAATCTTTTCACCTTTCATTCGGGCGCTGGGCAGGCAATGAGAAAGGAAGAGAATATCCATAGTTGCTCACGCGACGTATCGGATCAGCCGCGGTCCAACCATCTGAGTAACCGCGGAAGGAAGCCTCCGCCATATTTTCATTACTATTTGTAACGTTGAATTGTCAGGACTAAAATTAGGCACTTTCCCCGCCTTTACCATCAATACTTCGTACGGTAGGTCTTTTTCATCCATTCCCCAGTGCCGCTTGAATTCGTAGGAGCCGCTGAACTTTCTGCTGCGGCCGAAATCGAAGATCTGGTACCCGGCCGCGCCGGCTGCTCGCATCAGATCAAAATACAGAAAGTTATTGGGGGCCAGATGGTTCTTGCCGCGATCGGAGGCTGCGTAATAAGGCAGTACACGATCGCGAAAGTACAGGTTCATCACCACGGCGACCACTTCATCACCGTGCAGTGCCTCTCGAATTTCGATCTGCCCCTGAAAGTTCTTGAGCAGCGCAGCGAAGTAGCTTCGGGGAAATCTCGGGGTCCCCAGCCGTTTCAGATTTGTTGCGTATAGAGCATCAAAGCGTTGGAAGTCGTCCGTTTGGATCCTGATGGATAAGCCATTCTTAATGCCTTTACGTGCCATATTGCGAGCTTTGAGACGCATTGACTTCAGAATGGCGCCTTCGTCGGAACTGAGAGGCTGCGTAAATGTGACATAACGCGATAAGCGAGAGAAACCGAGGCATTGTTCCGGATAGGCATTTCGCAGCTCGACATATTCGACGCGAAGTGAGCGAGCCAATCGTTCCAAATGACGGCCCAATGCGGTTTTCGCCTCCTCTGAATCGGCAAGCACCCCGCCATAAACGGCGAAGGGGGACGAAATCATGATCCTGCGCAGTCTAAGGTTTCGCACGATAAACAGAGGAAGAACTCCGCGCACCCCGGTACCGTCCAGGGCAATCAAATATTTGGGTGTGTAACCAAACGTTTCTTCGATACTCCGCTTCCACGCGAGCAGATGAAACGGTGAACCGTGAGGGTGCTTGAGAACGAATGCATCCCAAGCCTTGGCGTGCTTGTCTTCCAATTCTTGGACACAGATCATCCTGCCCTATCCAATCGCTGATAATTCGTTCACCTGCAGTGGTCGGTTTTCAAGGCCGGCTGCTGTACACACCGCAGTAAGGGTTGAGAACGAGAAGTCTTCCAGCAGCTTTTGTACTTTCGAGTGCATGCCATCGAGGCCGCCGTAAGTTCGAATCCGTGAAACGACACCGGACGCAACTCTCGGCTGATCGATATCCAACTCCCAGGAATGAACGTAAAGGCAGGCAGGTTGCTTATCCGTTCGGTTGATCCGCCGGATGGCCGCGGCGCTGTAGCGATAAGGAAGGAGGCGAAGGTAACCGCCTCCGCCTGCGGGTAGAAGGCGGGACGAAAACAATTTCACGGTTGCCACCGGCACTTCGACAATGTGTCCGGATGGAGTTGCGATGCGCTGCGCAAAACGGCCGAAGCCTGGAATCCCGTAACGGTCGTGAACAATGGGACATATGCTCGAATCATGCGTGAAGCCGCACTCCAAGAGCACGTCGAGCGCCCACAGGCACTGTTTGGTAATGGAGAAACTGGGCGCGCGATAGACTTTCGGCGACCACCCGCAGGCGTCCTCAATGGCATGACGGCTCGCCACCGTATCGGCTCGGAACTGGGACGGAGTAAGATGGTACACCAGCCGATGGTCGAAACTGTGACAGCCGATTTCGTGCCCCGCCGCCAGGATTGCTCGGACTAGTTTTGGGTGCCGCTGTGCAACCCAGCCGACGATGAAAAACGTCGCGACGGTATCGTGTTCAGCGAGCAGATCGAGTAGTAAGCGCGTTCCCGTTTCCACACGCGCCGGGAGCGATGGCCACGCGCTTTGCGGAATCGAGTTCTGGACCTCGCTGGACTGAAAATATTCTTCCAGATCGACACTAAAAATATTCAACATGCAAGAACCGTTATCGCCGGCGCAGTAATCGGAGGCAGTCCACCGCCAACGCGATGAGTATGGCGGTGCTCGCGAGAACAAATCCATCGACGAGCTCTTCGAGCGGATGATATCGCTTGGGCCTGGTGATCATGCTATTGCCATGGAGCGCGCGCCTCCTATGGAGCGGTCGGGCGCGGCTTTCTGCTCATATCGAAGCCAATTTTCGAGCACCACGAGATGCCACAGTTGAGAGGGTGCCCGATTGTTTTCGAAGCTCCGTTTCCAGGCCGCCAGAAACGCTCCTCGGTTGAGCCAACCCTGCGACTCGAGCAGAGAATCGGGTTGCACCAGGTCTGAGATTTGGCGTCTCCACGGCCCCATCAACCAACGTTCTGCCGGCACTGTAAACCCACGCTTGCGCCGGCGGCTGGACTTTACGCCTATATGCTTGCGAACCAAAGCTCGCAAAATAGCCTTCCGTTCGCCACCATGCAAGCGAATTTGATATGGCAGCGCGGCCGCTAGTTCCCACAACCGGTGATCAAGAAATGGAGACCGCGCTTCCATCCCGTGATACATGGTCGTACTATCGATTTTGGGTAGGTATTCGGAAAGAAAGCGCGTGCGCCGCTCGTATTTGAGATAGTCCGTGAGCAGCCGGCGCGCAGAATCGAGCGACGCCGGGACGTCCCGATCTGAAACAGAAAGACGCTGCAGGCGCTCGCCCAAAAGTTGGTGATCCCGATAATAGGCCAAGCCATCGGCCACGCGCAGCAGCGGCCCCATTCCTCCCGTAGCGTAATCGGTGAAGTGCATGACGCGCCGCAGCGGGGGACAGAGACGTACTGCAGGTCGTAGCAAGGGCCAAGCCGAAGCTGCTGTGCGAGGGATCGCGCGAGCGCTTTTTTGTGCCCACCAACAAGTCAGGTGTCTCGGATACCCAAGAAACACGTCGTCGCCGCCGTCACCGGTGAGCAAAACCTTCATGCAGGGATTGAGGACTTTCGCAATCTCTAACATCCCTAGCGCGGACGAACAGGCAAATGGCTCATCATGGGCCGCGGTCAAGCTCTCGAGTGCCGCCCCATCGGAGCCAGATACTTCCACCACCTCATGCGGGATGCCTAAAACACGGGCTGTTTGCCGCGCATCCTCTGATTCATCGGATGGATCGCCGGGAATATAGGCCGTGAAGGCTTTTGTGCTGCTATTCAACTTGGTGAGGGCCCAGCAGACTAAAGCTGAGTCCATGCCACCACTCAGTAGGGCACCCACCGGCACGTCGGCAAAAAGGCGTATTCGCACCGATTCCAACAGCGCGTCCTCGGTCTGCTGCACTGCCTCCTCGAAACGGAAGGACCCGCCGCTGGGCGCATCGGGAGGATTCCAATATTCCCGCTGCGAGATGTGCCCCGCGTGCCATTCCAGAATGGTTCCCGCGGGAAGCTTTGAAATTCCCTTGTAAATGCTGCGATCGCTTGCTACCCAACCTCGGTCGAGAAAGCCCAACATGGATGTTGCATCGATCTCCCCAGTGAAACCGGCGTCCCGCAAAGCGCGGGCGGTAGAAGCAAATGCCAGACCACGATTGCGGATCGCGTAAACCAGCGGCTTCACTCCCAGTCGGTCGCGAACCAAAGTAAGCCTGCAGCGGGGGTTGTCCCAGATCGCGATGGCAAACATGCCCCGCAGACGGGGAAGCAGCGCATCGATCCCCCACATTCTGTAGCCGTGCAGCAACACCTCCGTATCGCACCGGGAACGAAAACGGCAGCCTTTGGATTCAAGCTCCGCCCGAATATCGAGGAAGTTGTAAATGGCGCCGTTAAAAACCACACCGATTTCTCCATCGTCAGAGCGCATAGGCTGCCTGGCTGCGTCGCTGAGGTCAAAGATGGACAGGCGCCTATGCCCTAGAACGGCGGCCGGCCAGCATTCCATCCCCTGGCCATCCGGACCGCGCCGAGCCAACGAATTGACCATGCGATCCACCCATCGGTTCGCCCCCGGAGGAAGCGTTTCAGCAACGTATCCGGCTATGCCACACATGGGTCTATTTCACGACCTTTAGCGCCGGCCGCTGTCTTAGCTGCTGTCGCACCTGAGCGAGAGCCTGCTCGGTTCGCGCTTCCCAACTTAGGCCGGCTACGGCTCGCATTCGTGCCTGCTCCTGTTCTGGCGACTGTTGGGACAAAGCGTTTTCGATTTGCTGGATAAATGATTGGGCGTCGTTCGCCACTCCAATATATTCGGAAAACTGTTCTACTTCAGGCATCCACGTGGAAACCACGGGTTTGCCAGTGGCCAGGTATTCTCTCAATTTGAGCGGATTAACGCTCATCACCAGCCGATTGCGGCGAAAAGGAATGATGGCCACATCGAAACACCGGGCCCAATCGGGGAGCGTCTGGTAGGGCTGAGGACCCACAATTCTGACGTTGGGCGCGGACCGCAGAATATCGATGTTGGTTGCCACCCGGCCGATCAGCAGAAAGGTCCAGTCCGGCCTCGCTCTGATCGTTTCGTCAAGCAACTCAGAGTCGAACCACGTATCGATCAATCCAAAAAATCCGATGATCGGATGGCGCAGGTCTTCAGAGCCGCGTGCGATCGGAAGAGACCCGTCGGAGGCCTTCCGAAACAGCTCGAAATCCACTCCGTGCGGGCTGTAGGTGGCAGTCGGGTTCAGATCCTTCTTTAAATTCAGCAAGTGCCTCGCGGTTACAAAAAGCTGGCCGGCCTTCTTGGTAAGTTCGTGGTCCATTTGTGAAATGGCGCGCTGGTCGGCATCCGGCATCGCAGCCCAATCGTCAACGCAGTAATAAACCACGAACCGCTCTCCCAGCCTGCCGGTGAGATGCTGTACGTGCGGCGTCATGAACCACAGAATCGGCGCGCGCAGACCGGCACGCCGCATGGCCCGGCGGCACGAAAATCCACCCAGGACGGCGTTCAACCATCGCACCCACCGGAGGCCGTGAAAGGGAATTTGAGGTAGTGTCAATTGCCACATCCGTTCAGACACACGGCGCGGTCCGCGCAGCGCGAGAACGAGTTTCCGAAAGATCTTTTTCAAATCGCGCTTGGAGGCTTGCGGGGCACGAAAGCCGGGCGCTTCCACATATAGAACTGGAAATGTTTGGGAGAGACAGCGAGCCAGATGATGACTGCTGGTGCGGTTTTCAGCAGCGCAGTCATTGCCAAAATATACGAAGCATAGCTCGGCATCGGATACATCTCCAAGCCGTTGCGGTATGTGGATCTGTGCTGTAGAGGAACTCATTGCTTCTCCATTACCCATTGACAAACCCGGTACGTCTCCTTCGCCACCTGATCCCAGCCGCGCCCAGATGTGCGGGCAATGGCCGGCCGATCCCAACTGCGGGCGGCAATACTCCGCAGCCCTTGCGCAATTTCCTCCGGCTCCCGGCTGTGGATCAGAATTGAGCAGTCGTCGTTGACCAACTCGGGAATTCCTCCCACTGACGTGGCTAACACCGGAGTTCCAACGCTCAGCGCCTCTAGCACGACGTTCGGACATCCCTCGGTTTCGCTGGGCAGGCAGAGAACATCGGCGGCTTTCAGCCAATCGGCGACTTCGGACTGCCGCTTAGGCCCCAGTAGAAGAACTTGGCCGGTTAGACCCAACTGCGCGACTTGACGCGAGACCGCATTCCGGAGGTAACCTTCTCCAATCACAGCCAGCCGCCAGCGTCGGGGGTCACGTTGGTTTGACATGCTTAGCGCCTGGACTAACTGAGAAACGCCCTTCAATTTCGATAGCCATCCAACAAACACGGCCAAGCGGTATTCCGGGGAAATTCGGAGGCGCGCCCGGGCTGCATCGGTGCCGTTCGAATCAAAAACAGTTCGATCCACGCCGTTTGGAATGGTGAACACGCGATCGCTGGGAGCGCCCATGGCCTCGGCCCTTCGGGCCAGATCTCCGCTCACGCATAACACGGCTTCGGCTTGTTGAATCGCCCGGCAAACTTGCTTTCGTACGACGAGGTTCTTGTTGGGTTTTGCCAAATCGGTGCCGCGCGCGCCTAATACAACGGGAATTCCAAGTTCCTGGCCCAGTCTGACCGCCGCGCAGCTTTCGGGGCCAATCCAATAACACAACAGCAGATCCAGCGAGGCGCCCCTCAAAGTGGACTTCAAACGAGCATGAATTCTATGCGTATTCCACATCCGAGTGGCCCATGGCACGGCGAAGTAACTCACCATCTGAGCCGGAAGCCCGTACTGAAATGTTTCGGCGGGTTGCGTCTGATACCGGAAACTCCTGGGGCCAACGAATGGCGGATAGCGGGGATGAACGCAATAAACAGAAATATCGGCACATGCCTTGAGGGCCCGCAGCGTGTTCCATATGGCGGCTCCGCGATAGGGCTCTCCGGACGTCGGAAACAGCGGGGTGACTACTCCAATCCTCATGTCCTGGAAACTACCTGATCGGTTCGGAGAAAATCCTCTTCTTCATGCACGCCAAATAGGCAAACGAACGCCGTCTTATCCACGCCGGCAGAAACGCGTACACGGAATGCAGCAGCACCAAAGCAATTGCGGGGGTTAAGAATCCGTACACCTTCCGATGTTTCCAAACGATCCGCCGAGCCGCGCTTGCGTTTTTCTTCTGCCGCGCAAACGACACCCCGGTTCTCCACAGCGTGTAGCCGGTGAATAGCTCTGAAAAGTTATGCAGCTTTCCCAGCCCCCCTAGCTTTAACCAGAAGTCCCAATCTGTGAGTCCCCCCAGCGCATCGTCGTAAAGGACGAGGCGCTCACCGATAACCCGCCGGAACATTGTGGTGGAGTGAGCCATGGGGTTCGCAACCAGGGCCAGCTTCTTGATACTTTCATCCTGCTCCGGTTTTAAATAGCGCAACAATTCCTTGCCGCGTTCATCCTGGACGAGCACGCCGCCACCGCAGGCCACGTACTCGGGATAACTGTCCAGGAACGCGACCTGCTGGCCGAGCTTGTGGGGTACCAGCCAATAGTCATCGTCGTCAAGAATGGCAATGTAATCTCCGCAGGCCCTCTCCAACCCGAAATTGTGCAACCTGGCTATATCGCCCACCCGCTCTAAAAGAAAGTAGAGGATGCGACGATCGCGGCCAACCCATTCGCGCATGACGCGTTCGATTTCCAGGCTTGGCCCATCTTGCACGACAATCAATTCCCAATCCTGATAATCCTGGGCGAGAACGCTTCGAATGGCGCGATCAATAAACTGTACGCGATTGGCGAGAGTCAAAATAGTAACTCGGACGCAGCCGCGCTCAGTGGCGCACGCACTCCTCCGTGCCGCGTCAACACTCGTGGGGACGCTTGGTGGCTCTGACACGGTGGAGTTAAGAATGGTGGTAACCGCTTTCATGCCCGCTGAAGAAGCTCTCCAAATAACAGGCGATATTGCCGCCAGGTTTCTTCAATTGCGAAGCGGCGTGACCATCGGCGAGCACCCTGGCCGGCCGTCGCCAGATCGGGATGGCGAGCCACTTCGAGCATGATCCGTCCCAGATCTTCCGGGTCGCCTGGGCGGCAGAACCATGCCACCTCTCCTTCTGGAAAAAGTTCAGTAAGTCCGGGAAGACGCGTGGAAACAATCGGCAAGCCAGTCGCCATGGCTTCTTGGAGCACGAGCGGAAGCCCTTCACTAGTGGAAGAGAGTACGAAAAGATCGAGGCTAGCCAGAAGCCCGTTTACATCCGTGGCCGCGGGTTGGAATCTGACGCGCTCCGCAATCCCCAGCCCAAGCGCAGCTTCCGCGATTGCCGCGCGGCAAGGTCCATCTCCCATAATGTGCAGCTCCGCTTCTGGCCAAACGGTTGCGACTGAAGCGAAGGCCCTGATCAGTGTGATCTGATCCTTTTCAGGGCTCAGACGGCCCAGCGTCCCAAATCGAAAATTCCGTGGGTTGCCGTTGGGGCGCGCGGGCCGCGCGAAAAATCTCCCAAGATTGATTCCGTTGTAGATCACTTGTGTGTTTTCTCTCGAAAGGGCGTGCGCTGCAATGTAACGACTGCGGAGCGCGTTCGAAACCAATATCACTTTATCCGTCCATCGACATGACACTTTCCAAATACGCTCCATGCGAGAGTCGTCGGTCGGATTTCCGTGTCGAGTGTGTACTAATACACCGATAGGCGCCAACGAAGAAGCAGCCACGGCATAGGGCAGCACCAAGGGATTGTGTGCATGCAGTACGTCCGGCCGATCCCTCCAAAGGCTGGCGGTGATTTGATGGATCAACTTCGGCGAGAAGCCATCTTTCTTAGCAAAAACGCGAACCGGGATGCCGGCTGCTTCGGCCTCCCTTGCCAGAGGACCGGCGCGGTGAGTGCAATAGATGTATGGCTGGTCGCCGCCAATCTTTTGCTGCACCGCTAAGTCCAGCGCTAACCGCTCTTGTCCACCAAATTCGAGGCTCGGTAAAAGCTGGACGATTTTCATCTTCAACCAGTCGCTACCACACGTTCCAGATATGAATGGTCGCCCATAAGGCGACAACACCGACAATGGCTAGAGCCAATGTCAAACCCCACCTCTTCAAATAAGGACCAGCGGACATCCTCGCTTCCGTGCTAAATGTGAATTGGATGGCAACCGCCATTCCTAGCAGCACATAAAGAGTCATCGTGTAACTTCGCGAAAGAAACCACGCGGTGACTAGAAAAGTAATCAGCGCCGTTCGAACCGCGTAGGCCGTATAACGGATCTCCGGAGGTGAGGAATTCGCACTGCTCAGGTCCGCCAACGCAAAGCCGATCAGACTGAGCCAAAAAAAGCATCCGACGATACCAAGTTCGGCCAGGCACTGCACTATCGAATTGTGAGCGGCACGGCCGTGGTATTGTTCGAACCGTTCAAATCCAATGCCGAAGATCGGCGACGATTTAAACATCCCAATACCGGAGTCCCAGGCCTGGATTCGTCCGCCCGCTGATCTTTCGTGCGGCGAAACTACTTTCGGTCCCGCCGGGTAAGTCAGAAGCGACGCGGCAAGCACAACACCAGCCAACATCAGAGAAATGCTTTTACTCCACTTGATGTTGGAAAGAAGAAACGTTAAGACCGCCAGGCCGATCATGCCGCCCCGTGAATAGGTGGCATGGACACCAAACAGAAGATACAACATAGGCAGCACGACAAAAACAATGTTTCGAGCATGCTGGCGCGGTTTCCAGGCCAGCGTAAGCAGACTCGCGGCCACCAAAAGAAATTGAGCGAAATCGTTGGCGTCTGCCAGAAATCCTACCGACTCCAGCCGTGGGAATGCCTTAATAACGTGACCCTGGGAGTCCTCAACCTTCTGCCAATATACGTGTGGACCCCGTGTCTCGTGTCCGTTCCAGTTGTAGAAGCACTGCGTCAGCAGAAAGAGCGCCGATAACGCAACCACAGACCCGAATATGCGGATATGAGAGACTTTGTCGAGGACGGCAATCGCCAGGAAAAAGACGATCGAGGAACTCAAGAACGCTCTCACTGCTTCCAAAACGCCGAAGCTCGAGATTCGCGAGATTGCCACCGACGCCGTCAAACCGAGCATTAAATAGGGGTACGGCGATCGCCACAGAGTGGGATGAAAGATTATTCGATAAAGACAGGCCAGGGCCGCCGCAGCGGCCATCCAGACCACAATTCCCTTTTTGGCCAAGTCCGGAAAGAGGGTGGCCGGGGAAAGATAGCTCATTACAATGTACGTTAAGGTGAAAGCGAAGGCCAACCAGAACAGGCGACTGCTGTTCCTCGATCTGCGCTCTGTAATGTAGTTCATTTCTTGAAAGCCATACTCGCGTTCACTGACATTCATGAAAGCACCTCCGCGGGGGTGCGGATTTCGTGTTCGCGCGGACTCAGGAAATTAGTTAGCCAAACCACCGCGCGCTCGAATACTGGTGCGGTGGATGCCAGCTGCAACAACCGCTCGCGTTCCTCGGTGGAAATGAGCGAGGTCACGCGTATCATAAGTAGATAGGCACATGCACCCACGGCAATTGCGATTGGAATATTTATCCAATGATGCAAGAACACCACTGCCGGTAAGACCGCAGCGGCCATTACCCCAGTCGACAAGGCAATTCCGGAGAGCCACCTGCGATGGAGTCTTAAGTTGAATATCCGTACCGCCTGCCTCCAGAGCAAAACTGCGGCCAACGCCTGGGCCACTCCGTTGGCTACCGCCGCACCCATGGCGCCATAGCGAGGAATAAGAGTGACATCCATCAAGATGTTGACCACGCCGCTAAGGCAGGTAACCCACAACACTAGGCCCAGTTTTTCCGTCGCGAAGTATAGCGTTTGAACCGGGGCCAACACAGATTTTGCTACAGCCAAAATCGATATCATGGCCAGGACATGGGCAGCCGGCCGATAGGCCGGACCGTAAAGCAATCCCACCACAGGTGTGCTCAGCGCTGCCAGGCCGACGAGCAACGGAAGACCGCACATCAGCGTGTATTTGAAAGAAAGCTCGGTGATTCGGTAGCTATTTTGCCGATTACCTCCATAATGAGTTAGCGAGCTTGCCCCGAGCGCACTGGCAAGCGTCCGCGGCACCATCAAAGTGGATTCCACCAGGCTGAAGGGGAGCGAGAAGAAGGCAATCTGACGGATGTCCGTTTGCAGAAGTTTCAGGAGCAACACGTCGGATCGTTCCCACACCAGGTAATTAAGCGCAGTGAAAGCAAAAGCGCCGCAAGCGAATCCGAGCATTCGCTTGCGAAGGTGACCTGGCAGGTCGGTCTTCGGTAACTTCCCGATCCAGCCGAGCGCGCTGACAAGCTTGATAATGAGTTCGACGGTTCGGCTGATAAGCATGCTCCAAGCGAGACCAGGCAAATGCCACCCAAAGCTCAGAGTGAGGGCGATGCCGCCTGCATGCACCAACATCCCGGCCAGCGATCCGGGGACATTGCTGGCGAAGCGTTCGGACGCATTGTTTGCTTGCGAAGGGACGCTGATGATCATTTGCGGTATTAGAGCTGCAAAGAGAAGCGCCGCCACGAAACGATACCCGGGCTGGAACATAGTGAGAGCGGCCGCGGTCCCCAGGCAAGCCACGCCCAGCGCCAGCAATGTTTGAGTACGCAGCGAAGCGAAAAAGATCGCGCGCGCGGTCCCGCCATCCCCACGACCCAGGTATTCGGCCATATACTTTCGAGTGGTCAGCGGAAGACCGAACGACCCGATGAGGGCGCTCACGCTTGTCACCCAAACGATAAAGCTAAAGTGGCCGATCGTGGCGGGCCCGAAGGATCTGGCCACCAGGATCGACGTGAGGCCGGCGGTTAGCAGACCGGCAATGTTTTCCGCTCCGTACCACAAGGTATTCCGTGCTATCGTTTCTGAATTGCTTCCGCGGGCCGAACGGTGCTGCGTCTTATCGCCAATCATCAGTTTGTCCTGCGGGAATGGCCGCGCTGCCGCGCGCAACGGCCGCGACGGGTTCGAACCCTTTCCAGATTGCAAAGATGGCTTGATACATCTGCCAGGCAGACACATAGTGCAACTGAAGGCCGCGGTGGCGGCAAACTGCATTGAAGAAGCCAAAGAGGTCGGCCAAGCCGCGTTCTAATAACAGGTGAGCGTTGCGCTCCTGTGCGCCATGCGTGAACAGCTTGATGAAAATGTGCTCGCCCAAGCGAGGTGCCATCTCCAGCCATCGCGTGACTCGATATGCGGTGGGCCGGTCGTGCCCGCCAATCTCGCCCATTTCCATACGCGGGACAAGTCGTTCCCGCCAGCGCAACCCCAAGGGACCGCCGATCATGAGCAAGTCCCCGGCAGGCCCGTGGGGCTTAAGAGGGCGCCCCGTATCGTACGATTTTGGGCGGTGCGGATCATCTGTCGCCCAATAGATCGTGTTCACCATTCGACTCTGGGAGGGCGACGGGCCCGACGGCATCGTGAAATCGGCGTAACAACCCATATCGCGCAACACAGTAATCTCGTTGTTCAGGCCGCACGCTTCTCCATGCGGAAGGGAGTTGTCCAGCGCCCAATTACCGTGAATAAAGCCGAACCGAATTGCATCCTTTTCCTTACGAAGCAATCCGTGGCGCGAAAACAGCTTTTCTGTAAATCCGCTGATCCGCTCCCTGAAGTCCTGTTCTCCTTCGCCATCGTGATGAAGGTGTACTTCAACGTCTGCGATTTCGAGCGCCACCATCTCCGCGAGCGAGTCGATCAATTTCGGATCGTAATGTTCTTCCGCATAGAAGAACGTATAAACGGGCGAATGGCCAGTTGAATCGGCATACTGAGCTGCGATTTTCGGATAGATGCGCCTCCACATCGCAACTCGCTCGGCAGCAAGATCAGGACTTGGATTGGCCCAAAACGGCTCAAAATGGTCGGCCATCGTAACCCACACATACCGGCAGGTCGTGGTGGCCAACCAACGATCCCAGCGGCTCCGCACATAAGGCGGAAGCCAGAGTTCTTGATAGCGTGGAAGATGCATTTACGTGACGCGGGCACAGCTTCGCCCTGTCAGTTACACGGAGGAGTATCTCCTGAGTCCTCAAAAGCAACTAACTAACTAACTTCAATCCGCCGCATTTCTCGGACAACCAACGCTCACTCGCACTGCTACCTTCCGTATCCAAATAGGACCACCCGAATGGTTTGAAAGATGATGGCGATATCAAATGCGTTGGACAAGCATCGTAAATAGAACAAGTCGTATTCGAGCTTTCGGACGGCGTCGTCCACGCTCGATCCATAGCGGTATTGCACCTGTGCCCATCCCGTCACTCCGGGCCGCACGGAATGACGTTCGTCATAGAACGGAATAAGCTCACGGAGCTGGTCGACAAAAACCGGCCGCTCGGGGCGCGGTCCAACCAGGCTCATTTCTCCCCGAATCACGTTAACAAATTGTGGAAGTTCATCCAAACGGTATTTTCGAAGCAATTGACCAACCCGGGTCTGACGAGGATCGCCCTGTTTCGCCCACTGAGCGCCATGTTCGGCTTCCGCGTTGAGGTGCATGGAGCGAAACTTAATAAGCTCAAACTCTTTTCCACCCAGGCCAACTCGTACCTGGCGGTAAAGAATTGGTCCCGAGGAGTCCAGCCAGACAGCGATTGCGGTCAAACACATTAAGGGAGACAACAGGAGCAGCCCGATAATGCTCAGGATCACATCCAGGAAGCGTTTCAGCAGACGCGTGCTGCTCGAGCGCTGGAATCCAGCCGAGAATACCAACCAACTCGGCCGGGTGGTCTGAAGCCAGATCCTTCCTGTGAGCGCCGCGAGTGCGGACTGTGCATCTTCGACTTCAACTCCCCGGATTCTTAGCCACACCAATTCGCGAACCGGCAACGCATTTCTTAACTCATCCAGTGCGACGATGATTCGGGACACCTGCTGATCGTCTACAACGGAGCGCAACTTATCCTTGCCGTTGAAAATCGGATACCCGAACAGGCCGTTTGAATCGGAGTTCCCTGGGGTAAGAAACCCCACGATCCTCATTTTGAGATCGGAGCGGCGCTCTAGTTCGCGCGCCGTTGCTACGGCAGTCAGTCCGTCGCCCAGGATGAGCACGTTCCTGCCGCGCGTTGTTGCCTGCCAAAACAAGTCTAAGCCTGCTCGCATCGTGATAATTGTCACGGCTGCCACAATTAGAGTTAATAGAAGCATTCCAGGGCCGAGGAATATATTTGGGGACGCCTGATAAAGCAGGTACATGAGGATACAACTCATGGCCAGCGCAGGCGCCAGGCGAAAGGGTTGGTCACTGCCCACGTCACCGCTGTTCATCTTGTAGTAATGCTTGCACCCCTGAATAAGGACAAACACCGTTAGAAGATGCAGCACAAAATCGGACGACCAGGCATAGTGAAGGAATTGAGCCTGCTGATTCCAAAACCGCAGCTTCGCTTCCAAAATCACGGACAACACAATGATGAGGCTTTCAAAGCATACCAGTACGATATGCTTTACGGAGACGTATTGGCTAAAGACGCTGATCATCGTTCGCTACGGGCTTGTTCCGCAATGAGATAGGAAGAGAATAGCCGCTTCCAGGTCTAGGCGCAAGACACCCAGCACGGCAAAAAGGCTAGAGGTACTGGTTACTCACAGAACTATAACGTGTCGCTAATGCCTGCTGCCGCGCCAAAACCCATAACAAAGCGGCCTCCGTGGGGGTGACTCGTATACCGTACTACCGCAAGCTGCTTTTACTCGCTAGTACCAGAGAACTTGCTTTCAATCGCTAAGCAAGTATTCTGTACAGTACGGGGCAGGTAAGGCGCACAAATATCGCCGCGCCGACCAATTATGAGTGAACGCGCGACAGTCAGGGTGTTCTTTCTTCTGCTTTCTCTCAGTATTCTCTCGACAGTGGCGGTGACCGCCGACAGTTGCTGGTACTCCACTGCCAAGGCGCTATGGTTACGCGCGTCGATATTTGTTGCCCTGCCGGTTTATGTCACGCTCTTGCTTCAATACCCTAACAGCCCGTGTCTAAAGTCCAAAAACATGTGGTACTGAAAATGTTTTGATCTTACAATCGATATATGGCAATGGGAACGCGGAAGAAGCGACAAAGGCAAGAGGGACTCTGGTACGGCGGGGAACTTCCGACAGCGCCCGGTCATCCGTTCTACAAGCGGCTCAATGAGGTCCTGGACAAGGCCGGTTTTGATCTCTTCTGCGAGACCAGTTGCGCTGGCTTCTATCACGACAAATTAGGGCGTCCGTCCCTGCCTCCGGGCCAGTATTTCCGCATCATGATGATCGGCTTCTTCGAAGGGCTCGATAGCGAACGCGGCATTGCATGGCGTCTCGCCGATTCGCTCACGCTCCGGCAGTTCCTGTCCATCGGACTCGATGAGAATACGCCGGATCACGTCACCATCTCGCGCACCAGACGCCTGATCGACGGCGAAACCCATCAGCGTATCTTCACCTGGGTGCTGGAGCGGCTGGCGCAGGCCGGGCTCATTAAAGGGAAGACGATCGGCGTGGATTCGACCACTCTGGAAGCCAACGCGGCCATGAAATCGATTGTGCGCCGCGACACGGGCGAGAGCTACATGGCGTACTTGCAACGGCTGGCCGAAGCCGAAGGAATCGACGCCCCAGACGCGGCGGCATTGCTCCGCATGGATCGCAAGCGGAAGAAGAGGACTTCCAATGAAGACTGGAAAAGCCCCATCGACCAAGAGGCCGAGATCACGAAACTGAAAGACGGACGCACGGCCCTGGCGTATAAAGCGGAGAACGCGGTGGACATGGAAACCGGCGCCATCGTGGCGGTCACCACGCACGGCGGAGCCGCCGCCGACACTGCGACAGTGCAGGAAACCGTGATTGACGCAGCGCTCGCGGTGGCCGGTTTGATCGCCGAAAAGACATCCGAGGGCGAGTATCCTGTGCATCCTGACGGAGTCGAAGAAGTGGTGGCGGACAAGGGCTATCACAGCAACGATGTCGCGCTTGGTCTGGCTGAGCTAGAAGTGCGAACGTATATAGCCGAGCCCGATCGTGGCAAGCGCAACTGGGACGGCAAAGCGGCGGAGAAGGCAGCGGTCTACGGCAATCGGCGGCGCATTGAGGGCGATCGCGGCAAGCGCCTGCAGCGCCAACGGGGAGAGCGGATCGAGAGGAACTTCGCGCATCAGTTTGATACCGGCGGACTGGACCGGCTCTATGTGCGAGGCCTGGAAAACGTGCACAAGAAATTCCTGATTCAGGCCGCCGCATGCAATCTCGCCCTCTTGATGCGATCGAGATATGGCTGGGGCAAGCCCAGAGCTGCTCATGACGGAGCTATCGAGGCTATTTTTGCGATTTTGGCTGTCATAAGAGCCGTTGAAGGCCTCTTCACGTCATGGTCCGCGAATTCCCACGCCGTGGTTCGAGTTTCTCGCCAATCAAAGTCTGCTGTCAGATGTTTCCACCGACTGGAAAACGCCGGTTTAGATACGGGCTGCTAAGCTTCGGCCCAACACTGCGTAATCCTTTGAACCTCGCGGGACAAAAGGACTCACGCGCCGATTCCCCGCGGGCCCTTTCGAATTGTACTTGCAGCTTCTCCGAACCGGAGTGATCGATGTGACCATCGCAACCCGGTCGAGGAGAAACTGCTTGAGCAGCGACACCATCAACACGCAGGAATCGCCAGTATATGTGCCAAGCCGAAGCGTACCGGCAACCAGAATCAAATGGGCCGAGACAATCCAGCGTGCCAGGGGTGCGACCCTGGCCGGGAACATAGCCCCCACAGGCTGGGTGCACACTGTGTGGGGTTTCGTCAGCATCTTCAGCAGCAAGCGCAGGGAGAAGGTCGAATCCTCGAAGATCGAAAGTTCCGAGCCCATCCACAGAATCGCTAACAGTAGCCAACCAGCCCAATAGCGGCGCCAGTATGGGCAACGAATCAGTTGAGTAGTCCATGCGCGGCTCGACGGCGTTTAGCGTCGATGTCCGACTCAGCGTAGCAGAAGCACAAACGCCGCCCAGGCTTCCAAACCAAATGCGGCGTTATATTCCCGCCAACGAGAATGTTTGCGACTTAGGGAGCTATTTCAGTCCCCATTACTCTAAAGAACGAATTAATGCGCCCCACTGCTGGTTGGAGGAATTTACTTCAGACGCGCGGACCGCGACCTCGAGTGCTTTCTGTTTCTCACCTACCCTTACATAACTACGAACGAGACCGCGGTAGAGATTGATGTCCTGGGGTCTGGCGCGAATGGCGATATTGTATAACTCAATCAGTTGATCGTAATCTTGTCTCGCCGTATAGTAATCGGAAAGCCATTTTACCTCCTTGGCCGATCGAAAGCGATAGCCCAGTTCAACCGCTCTCCTGGCCGTCTTAATCGCAAGCTCCTCTTGGTTCTGAATCTTATAGATCGTTGCCAAGTTCCAACGCACCTCTCCGTTGTTGGGTAATAGCCCGACTACGCGCGCGGCAAGCCGCGTCGCTTCGCCGTAGCGCCCGGATGAGGCCTCGTACCGAGCCAGATAATTGAGCGGCTCAATCCACTCGGGAGCCAAGTACACGGCGCGATGAATCGCAACGCCAGCCCGAGGATCACCCGAAGAGTGACTCAGTTCCGCTTTCTGCGAATAGAGAGAGGCAAGCTGAAGCCAGAGCCGAGGGTCATCTGTAATTTGCCTTGTTGTCCGCTCCAACACGGCGATGGCCTCGTCCAAAGCGGCATCGAATTGTTCGGGAGTTAGCGTCTCATCGGAATCTGCCAATCTCAAATAGTACGAAGCCAGTGCTCGCCGGTCGAATGCGAACGGAGATCGAGCCGCGTTGCCAAACAGTTGAATGGCTTTTGCATCGTTCGTGGTCACCGTCATTCCAGTGCTGCTCGCGTGAATCACATCAGCCGCGCTTCCGTATAGGACATACGCGCTGTATGCTGTGACAGCCACTATTGACCACAAAAACCAGGGCCGCAAACGAAATACAGTACTGGCCGGAGTATTCTGAGCCGGCCCGATGTGATTCCACTGCACAGCGGCGAACGCAAGACAGAAATAGAATGTCACCAGTGCGGCCGCCGTATCGAACAGAAAACAGTCTTGTACCTGATAGGCCAGAATTCCGCTGACAAGCACGGCGAATTCAGACCACGAAAGTCTCCCGCGCTTATAGCCCCTCCAAAGGGCCACTACCGCCAGAACAAGAATTCCGCCATATGCAAGAAATCCCAGGGTGCCGGTCGTTGACAGAAGTTCTAAAACCTGATTGTGCGGTTTATCAAAGAACGCGTAGTAATCGGCGACTTGATAAAGCCGTCTGTCGAAATATTTGTAGAAGGCCCTATAGAAGTTCTCCGGTCCCAGGCCCCACAGAGGATTGTCCAGGTATGCTCGCCACGCACAGCGCCACAAAATCAGCCGCTGTTTAGCACTTGCATCCTGAAACTGCGAGAGGTGCCGAAAAACACTATTAAACGGCGACTGGGGCCATATCATTATTCCAAGCACGATTGCTGAGGCCAGCCCGGCCGCCCAAAACGGGCGGAGGGCAGAGCCAGAAAACCTCCGAGTTTTCACACAGAGAAGCGTCCCGTAGAGACAGATCCCCGCGATGAATCCCAACAACGCGCCGCGATCGCCGGTCAGCATTAGCGCACTCAGTTGTAATGCGAACAAAACCTCATAGACGCGCTTGCGCTGTGCGGTCGGAGATCGCAGCCAGCCGAATAACGTAAACGCCATCGGTAATAGAAGGAAGCTGGCGAAAAATGCCGGGTTTCCGAAAAGACTTCCCACACGATGAAAATGCGCATAAAAACGATCGCGGCGACTAACCTCGCTGTTCAGAACTTCGCAAACTCCGTAAAGGCTCGACAGCCCAGCGATCCCTATCAAAAGACCTGTAAGGTTTTTGAGATAGTTCGCTCCAGCCTGCCCCAAAGCCGATAAGTAGAAGTAAAAGAGGGTGAGATGCAGCAAGTGGACAACCCCGCCCATTCTTTCGTAAGTGCCCCAAAAACTTTGAGTCCAATTACCGCCGAGGAGCGCTGCCACCACATTCACCAACAGAAATCCAACCACAAAGGCATTGAGCGGATTGCTCCATTTGGGTCTGAGGTGCGGATACTCGAGCAATAGGGCCACGTAGACCGGCAGGCTAATCGCTACCGCCGCGCGCATCCAAATGGCCTTTGCGGTTTCTTGTCCCCAGTAATCATCATTCACAGCAGTGATGGAGAGTATAGTTAATGCAAGCAACCAACAAAAGGCTTTTAATGTCGAACTTGCGTTCGGATTGCTCTGGGCAGGCCTCACGGCTACAAGAATAATCGGGAATGCTTGTGAGTAGACCTTGTCTCGTCTTAAGAAAGTACTATTACTCTCCGCCTTTAGTACTTCACGTGCCTTGTCGCTTGGTATCGCAAGGCTTCACATTTACCCTTGCGCCCGCAGGCTTGTGGGTCCCAGCGAACCTGCGTGAGGTTGCGGCTGGCTGCCGAGCCTCGCTACGCAGACAGGCCGTAACTGGCCAATGTATCTAAGTGGTACCTGTGGTATTTTCCGCATGGTGGATCTCTTGCGCCGAAACGGAAAAGCCGGTATTCTTTTCTTTTTCTATCTTGTGTTGATGCAATATCTGCGGTATCAGCGTGGAAGGGTCAGCAGGTCGATGATCAGCATTTTCAATCAATACGTCTCGGTCAAGACCATCTTCCTGCTGTGTCTGGAAAGTTTCGTCTTGTAATATCAGTCATTGTGGAAGTTGCCCCCGAGAGGCGCTTTCAGCGCGGGCTGTCCGTTACCTGGAAACAGCCAGTCGGAACCTGCGATCGTATTGATTACACTCTGAGCCAAGGCCGAGGGCGACAGGGACGCCAACAGCAAAAGAACAGCGCGGAATGTCATGGCGCATTTCCACTCCTTCACAACTCGCCACTCGCACATGTTATCAGCAGCAAAGCTGTTGGCGCGCGGACCTGGATCTTGCGTCAGTCGTCGCCAGGGCAATTGGCCGATTGTGGCCACCATCGGCGGAGTGGCGTCACCGAGCGGCGCGGTATTGACGGTCCAGCGATAGAAAGAGAAGCATGGGAAGTTCTCTCGGCGGGAAGGTTCTCAGAACCGCAAATCCCAGAAATCCTAGGAGGCGGTGGGAGCGTTTGTGCAGGCGCTTTATGGGTCTGCTGAATTTCAGTTCGTGCGTTAGCCCACTTTGATTGAGAAAAGCGCGCGAGTTCCTCAGGAGTTGCGCAACAAAATCGCCAGATTGGCGCACGTCTTCTCGTCCTTGCCTTTGATGATTTTCAGTGCGCGTTCCGGAAATGAAGGGCTATGTTCGAACGCCTTCGTGAAGGATTGAACCACCTGGACTGCATGAGCAGTGCCGAACTCGGTTTTGTGGAATGCGGCCATGCCGATCAACAAGGTTTGAATGATGCCGTAATGCACGAGGATGAGCAGGCATTGATCGCCGATCGTGTTCGCGATTTGAGGAACATTTAGCCCCCGGCTGCTCTGTTGCGGCCCGAGTGGGAATAGCGTGCGGTGAACGTAGCTCACCAGGTAATGCTCCAGCATGTGTGAGTGCTCGCGCAGGAACGGTTCGTAGTATTGCGAGCAGGCCGCCTGATAACGTCGTCCGAGTTCGTCCATGCTCAGTTCGGCGGTCCACTCCATGGCCTCCATGAATTTCCGGTAGCACTCCAGAAGTCGCGGTGCCGTGAAGTCGGAACTGATGCGTCCCACAATCAATTCCAGAATCAATTCCAGTTGCTTCGCCGGTTGTGCCCCGTGGGTGTTCAGAGCTTGACCGAAGATGTCGCGCTGGACGCCGTCGCGGTATGCGTCCAGCACCTCATCGGTCCCGGAGCGGGCTCCGACTGCGGACATTTCCTGGAGCTGATCGCAGAAAGATCCGAGAATCACCAGCCGCTTCGATAGGGTATAAGAACGGTACTGCAGGAGCCAGATTACAAACGCTCGAATCTCACGGAAGTGGCCGTAGGGCTTGTCGGAGCTTACGTCGGCTGTGCTGAGAACCGAAAGATTCGCAAGCCTTGGATCCGCCCGTGCGTGGTCCTCTTCATCAAACTCCATGGGATTGGGATCGAGTAGAATCACGCGGGCCGCTTCCGGACACGACAAGTCCAACGATCGCTGCAGGACATCGTCCACTACGTTCATCACTCGCGGATATTGAGAGCACATGACGGACAGGTACTCTTCTCCGAGTTTCTTCTGAATGGAACACCAGCCTTCCGCCAGAAATGGGCAGGCGGGACCAGAGAGGTTAATCCGTGCGTAGTTATCGTCGCTCGACCCGGTCTGATTGATGGTCACCAGCTCGTTGAGAGGCGGCCCTAACTCCGGGTCGTCGCAACGCTGATAGGCTTCGTAAGTGGGTTTATCGACATTGACGATCCAACCGACGCAACAGGTGTCCTCACAATCGGCGCCGATACAACGAAAGGCATGATAAGAGCGGGGTTGGAGCCGTTTCACCGGCTGCGGCACTGATTGAGCATAGCAGATGCCGGCTGCGTACTAAGCCGTGAGGTTCTGTTTGCCGGCCAATCAAAGACAACTCTTCCACTGCCGTCCACAAACGCGCCCGCTGTTGATCGACCATGTGAGTCGACTCGGGACTCATCGCGAGAGCTGGCAAATCGGGAAGTGTACCAACCCGTTCCCATTGCGCCCGGCATTTGAGGCCCGTCGAGAAACTAATGCTGTGTTGTGGGCCACGCGGTACACCCACGTGCGCTCGCTGGCATCCCCGCGAAACTGGGGCAGCGCTGTCCACAATCCTAGCGCGATCTGTGAAGCAGATCTTCCTGCTTGGGGGCTTCGCGCGCGTAGTCATCCGTAGAGCCGACGTCCTTGAAGTTTGGCTCCCCGAGAAACCGCCGTTCTCCCTCTCTGAGAGCGGTGTCGCCATAACAACGTGGGCCGGCGTGGGTTTCGCGTTAAATTAACCCTACAAAAGTCGACCGAAGAGGGGCTTGGTCAGGCTGGCGACGTCACTTTTCCGCAGACTTGTCTGGCGGGTCTCAAACGGATACTAGACAGGCCGTTACTTTTTCTCAAAAACGGCGATGTACTGGCTCTTCGGCACCAGATCGCGCTTCGAAACCAGCCGAAATCCGTTGGCTTCCACTTCCATTATCAGGTCGTCCCGATCTAGCCGGATATGCTGCACCGCGCGATTTGGATCGCCGCCCGGCATCGCACCCGGCCGCTTGAAATATTCCACGATCACCAGCTTCCCGTCCGACAACAAACTATCGCGAATATGTTCCAGCATGGCCTCCGGATAGTCGAAGTGATGATACACATCGAGCACCAGCACGCCCTCCAGCGTGTCGGCCGGCAGCTTCGGATCGCGATCGGTCCCCTGCACGAACTGCACGTTGTTCAAGCGGCTCAGCTGCGCCTTCATCTTTGCTTTATCCAGAAAATCGCTCTGGATATCTTCACCGATCACGTGACCCGTATCGCCTACCGCGTGGCTCATATAAGGCAGCATGAAGCCGGTGCCGGTGCCGACGTCGGCCACCGTTCCACCCGTTTTCAGATCCATCGCGTCCACAATATCCCGCGGCCTCTGCCGCTCGTCGCGCGTGGGATCGTTCAATCCCTTCGCGACGGTCTCGCGTCCTTCGTGGGTCTTGTAGCCTTGGTTGGCTTGACTGGCCACCTGCGCCTCGGCTGTGCCGCAAACCAGGTCCCACATCAACATCAGAATGAAGCAGACAAGTTTTCTCATAACGATTTCTCCATGGGCATAGCTAGTGGTGGTTCTACCAGGAAGTCGTGCTCGGACATCTGGGCCAGCGCTTCCCGGATCGACTGCTCCGAGGTTGGCTCCACGGTGATCACGAACGGCAGGTCGCGCGGGTTATCGCTCGGCAACTGCAACACCGCCTCCAGGCTGATTTGTTTGTCCGCCAGCACCGCCGCCAAACTCGCGATGATTCCCGGCCGGTCCACCACGCGGAATCGCAGATAGTAGGCCGAGTGCTGCAGCGTCACCGGGATCGGCCTGTACTCGCCCAGCCGCTCGTGGGCGAAGGGCGATACGCGCTCCGGGCTTCCGCAGCGGATTTCGCGCGCCACTCGCATCAGGTCGCTCACCACCGCCACGCCGGTCGGCGCCGCCCCCGCGCCGCGTCCATAGTAAAACGTATCCTCGCCATATTTGCCGCGCACCCAAACGGCATTGTACGCCCCTTGCACGCCGGCCAGAATGGTCGACTGCGGAATCAGCGCCGGCCGCACCGACAAAATCAATCCCGACGGCGTCTGGTGCGCGCCGCAAATCAAGCGGATGGTGTGCCCCAGCTGGTGCGCATACTGGAAGTCGAGCGGCAGGATGCGGCGGATGCCTTCGGTGTAAATATCGGACGGCGTAATCTTCTCGCCAAACGCCAGCGCCGCCAGAATCGCCAGCTTGGAGCGCGCATCATAGCCATCCACGTCGGCGCTTGGATCGGCCTCGGCATAGCCCAGCCGCTGCGCTTCCTTCAGAACATTATCGAAAGATGAGCCGTGCTTCTCGATTTCAGTCAGGATGTAGTTGCTGGTTCCGTTCAGGATGCCATACAGCGTGGTGACGCGGTCGCCCGAGATGCCTTCTCGCAGCACCGTGTGAATTGGGATGCCACCGGCCACGCTCGCTTCCATGGCCAGGTTGATGCCGGCCGCGATCGCGCGATCCCAAATTTCGGCCCCGCACTGCGCCATCAGTTCTTTATTGGCGGTGACCACCGACTTTTTGTGCGCAATGGCCGCATCGATGATCTCGCGCGCCGCCGTGGTGCCGCCCACCAGTTCGGCGACGATGTCCACTTCCGGATGCGCCACCACCTCGCGCCAGTCCCCGGTCCGAAGTACGGAGCCAGTGGTCTCCCTCTTAACCCCAATCGATCGGCTGCACAGCGCCTTCACCCGCAACGGGAACCCCAGTTTCAGCGCGATCTGCTCGGCGTTCTCGGTGAGAATCGCGAGCGTGCCCGAACCCACGTTCCCCAGTCCGATGATCCCTACGTTCACCGCCTGCATATAGCGCTATTATCCGGGATTGCAGCCACCGCCGTGGCGCACCCACTCCTGCGTGCCACGTTCACAATCCTGTGAACGCTTGGTGGCTGACCCGCAAATCGTGTCCGCAAGAGTCAACTCTCGTATTACTTCCCCGCCTGCCGAAACAGCGCAAACACCGCCCCCTGCGGATCCGCCAGCATCGCGACCCGGCCCACGCCTTCAAAATCCGTCGGCGCGAGCAAAACCCTGGCCTGCATGCCCTCCGCTTTTCGGAATGTCTCATCCACATCCGTCACCGCGAAATAGAGCAGCCAGTGCGGCGGCGCATTCGGGTCCCTGTGCCGCGAGGGGGGAACGCCCCCAATATAGTTTTCGCCGTTCACGATGTGCAGGTACCCGGATTCCTCCCCCTGCCCCGCCTTCAGCTTCCATCCGAACAAACCTTCGTAAAATGTTTTCGCTCGCACCTGATCCGGCGTGCTTAAATCGGCCCAGCAAAACGAACCAGCATCGCTTGTAACACCCATCCCGATGCGCGTCTTCGCTTCCCACAGCGAGAAATAAGCGCCGGTCGGATCTTGAATCAAGACAGCTCTGCCCCGGTCCATGACATCGAACGGCCCCTCCACCACCTTGCCCCCGAGTTCCCCAGCCTTCTTCGCGGCTTGGTCGGCGCTCGAGACAGCGACATACAGATGCCAGTGGGGCGGCACACCCGCTGCGCTTTCACTGGGAGTGATAGTGAATGCGGCGGCCGCAATGCGACCCTGGAGTTCGAGCAAACTATAAACCTGACCCGGGCCGGTGGGCACATCCCGCGCAGTCCATCCGAACAGCGCGCCGTAAAAATTCTTCGCCGCGTCCTGATTCGAGGTTGCCAGCTCAATCCAGCAAAATTCGCCGGGCGCATAACGTTCCACAGTCGGCATTCCTGGATTATAGTCGGCCTATGATGGAAAGAGTGGAGGCTCCATGACCTGTCGAATCGCGCTCCTCCTGTGCCTGGCGCTCACTATGACCGCGCAGCAAGGCCCTCCCGAGCGTCCCTTCCCGCCTGAAACGCAGGAGGACGCTCGCCTGCCCAACGGCAAACTCCAACGCGAGGAAATCCTGAAGGCGGATTATCAAAAGACGCTCGAAGACGTCCGCGCATTGTCCAAACTCGCCGACGAGCTCAAGGCCGATCTGGAGAAAAGCGACTACAACGTTCTCTCCGTCGCGACGCTCAAGAAGACCGAAGACATCGACCGGCTCGCCAAGCGCATTCATGATCGGCTCAGGCGCTTTTGATATGTTACGCTCATACAGAGTCGCGCCTTCTTTTAACGACACCCATGCTTGCCACACGCGAAAAAGCGCAATTAATGAGCGCCTCCGAGATCGACCGCACGTTGGTGCGGCTGGCCCACGAGATCCTGGAAAAAACCGAGGATTTGCAGCGCCTGGCCTTTATCGGAATCCGCCGCCGCGGCGTTCCCCTCGCGCTCCGGCTCGCCGAAAAAATCAAGAATCTTGAGAATCTCGCCATCCCGGTCGGCTTCCTCGACATCAATCTTTATCGCGACGATCTCTCTACTGTTTCCGAAAAGCCCGTGCACAGCGCCACCGAAATCAATTTCCCGGTCACCGGCAAAGACATCATCCTGATGGACGACGTGCTGTACACCGGCCGCACCATTCGTGCCGCGCTGGACGCGCTGTTTGACCACGGCCGGCCGGCCCGCGTGCAACTGCTGGTCCTGATCGATCGCGGCTGGCGCGAGCTGCCCATCGAAGCCCGCTATGTCGGCCGCATGGTCCAGACCAGCGCCAACGAGATCATTGAAGTGAAAGCTCCAGGAAGTGGACGAAAATGGAAAAGGTGCTCCTGGTGGAAAAAACCTAGAAGTACAATGCCCGGTGGATTGTTGGGAATCGAACCGCTGGATCGAGTCGAAATCGAACGCATCCTCGACCGGGCGAAGAGTTTTCAACCCCAGCCAGACCGACGCCAAGAAATCCGATCAGCTGCGCGGCCGCATGATCGTGAATCTGTTCTTCGAAGCCTCCACGCGCACGCGCACCAGTTTCGAAATCGCCGCCAAGCGCCTGGGCGCCGATGCCATCTCCATCACCGCCTCCGGCTCCAGCGTGTCGAAAGGCGAATCGCTGGTCGACACCCTGAATACGCTCGGCGCCATGCACCCCGACGCCATCGTGATGCGCCATGCGGCTTCCGGCGCGCCGCACTTTCTGGCGCGCTATCTGCCCACGCCCATCATCAACGCCGGCGACGGCACGCACGAGCATCCCACCCAGGCCCTGCTGGACGCCCGCACCATTCTGGATCGCCGGCCCACGCTGGAGGGCTTGCGCGTCGCCATCATCGGCGACATCGCGCATAGCCGCGTGGCGCGGTCCAACATGTACCTGCTCTCGAAATTCGGCGCGCAGATCGTGCTGTGCGGCCCGGCATCGCTGCTGCCCGCCGAATTGGCCGAGATCGCGCCCGGAGTATCAGCCTGACGCATGAAATGCGAGGAGCCATTCGCGACGCCGACGTCATCATGATGCTGCGCGTGCAGCTGGAGCGCCAGCACGAAGCCGCCTTCTCGGCCAGCGAATATTTCCAGTTTTATGGCTTGCGCCTGGAGCACATGGAGCTGGCTAAGCCCGACGCCATCGTGATGCACCCCGGGCCCATCAACCGTGGCCGCGAAATATCTTCCGAGGTCGCCGACTCGCAGCGCTCCGTGATCTTGAATCAGGTGGAGAACGGAATCGCGGTGCGCATGGCAGTGCTGGAACGCATCCTGGGCAATTAGTTGGCGCATGGAAATTACTAAATGTATAACTTTGTTGATGTGTAAATGTGGCGCACGCACTCCTGCGTGCCGCGTTCACACTCGTGTGAACGCCCGGTGCCTTGCATGTCAAAACTAATCATCCGCAACGGCCGCGTGATGGACCCCGCCAGCCATCTGGACGCGGTACGCGACGTCGCGATCGAAGACGGCCGCATTGCCGCCATCGGCGAGAATCTTGAAGCCGCCGGCGCCACCGAACTCGACGCGTCCGGCCTAATCGTCGCGCCCGGCTTCATCGACATGCACGTCCATCTGCGCGAGCCCGGCTTCGAATACGCCGAAACCATCGAAAGCGGCTCGCGCGCCGCCGCCGCCGGTGGGTTCACTTCCATCTGCTGCATGCCGAACACCTCGCCAGTCAACGACAACGCCACCGTCACCAGCTACATCATCGAGCGCGCCGAGCGCCACGCCGTCGTCAACGTGTTTCCCATCGGCGCCATCACCAAAGGAAGCGCCGGCGAGGAACTGGCCGCCATCGGCTCGATGAAGGAGGCGGGCATCGTCGCCATCTCCGACGACGGCCGGCCCGTGATGAACGCGCGCGTGATGCGCCGCGCCATGGAAACCGCGCGCTCCTTCGGCCTCCCCGTGATCGATCATTGCGAGGATTTGCACCTGAGCGCCGGCGGCGACATGAACGAAGGCGTCCAAAGCGTGCGCCTTGGATTGCGCGGCATTCCGGCCGCGTCCGAGGACGTGATGGTGGCGCGCGACATCTTGCTGGCCGAGCTCACCGGCGCGCGATTCCACGTAGCCCATATCTCGTCGCGGCACTCCGTCGAAATGGTCGCCTTCGCCAAAGCGCGCGGCCTCCCCGTCACCAGCGAAGCTACGCCGCATCATTTCGCGCTGAGCGACAGCGAGATGCCGCCCTACGACAGCAATTACAAAATGAAGCCGCCGCTGCGATCCGCCTGCGACGTCGCGCCATCACCGACGGCATCGTCGGCGGCGCTATAGACGCCATCGCCACGGATCATGCTCCCCACGCCGGCAGCGAAAAAATGCAGGAATTCGAACAGTGCCCCTTCGGCATCCTCGGTCTTGAAACCGCTATCGGCATTACTCTGGAGCGTCTGGTGCATCCTGGAAAGATCACCCTGATGCGTATGATCGAGCTGTTCACCACCGGACCCGATCGCGTGCTGAACCTGAATCGCGGACGTCTCTGCATAGGCATCGCATTGCCGACGTCACGCTTTTTGACACCGAGCGCTCCTGGACCTACGACGTGAATCGCTCGGCCTCCAAGAGCCGCAATTCTCCCTTTCACGGTCATACTTTCCAGGGGGGGCCAGTGGCGTCCATCGTCAGCGGAAAGCTCGCTTGGGCCGCCGATCATGTCGGCCTCGGCGTGCCTGCCGCCTCCCAATAGAGTAAAGTTACAACAGCCTTGGACCCTTCTTTTCGTCATCGTCAGCTCCCCGGCCGCCAGACCCGCGGCGGATGTCTCTGGTACGCCATTCTTGCGATCGTTCTGTTCGTAGCTCTGCGCTGGCTCTGCACCTATGCCATCGACTATCAGTGGTGGAAAGAAATGGGCCAGTTGCGCACCTGGTTCAGCATTCTCGCCTATAGCCTCATTCCCGCCACCGGCGCCACGATCCTGGCTTTCATCATTTTCTGGATCGCCCACTCACTCGCGCTGAAACAGGCCCACGTCCGTCTGCGCGAACATCCGCTGTACGCCAAGCTCACCGCCGTCGGCGTTTTCCTGCTCGCGATGATCGTGGCGCTTTCCACCCTCGATACCTGGACCGTGGTGCGTTACTTCGGCGGTCGGGACCTGGGCGGGGCCGCAACCGCCTGGCGCGATCCCGCCTTCGGCAATCCGCTCTCTTTCTATCTGTTCAAGATTCCGTTCTATTCCGATCTGTTGGGCCTGTTGCTCGGCATTGTCGTCCTGGGCGCGCTGATCTATTGGGTCACCGAACGAGGTTGGGAACTCCTGGGGCGGGTTGGCGATTGGAAGAACGTGCAGGAAGTCAACATCACGCAGCTGGGACTGGCGAGCGCGCTCAACAGCAACTTCCTGCGAGGCTTGGGCGCCGTGTTTTTGCTCTCCATGGCGGTTCGATTCTTCCTGGCCCGTTACAGCCTGCTGCTCGAAGAGCACGGAAGTTTCATGGTCGGCATCGACTATGTGGATCAGAATATCGTTCTGCCCCTGCAGTGGGTCGAAATTGCGGGCTGCGTGGTCTCGGCCGGGCTGCTGGCGATGGGCCGCTGGCGCAGCGCGCTGGTCCTCGTGGTGGCGCCCATTATATTGCGGGCCGTGATTCCCTCCATTATCGGCGCCGTGTATGTCCGGCCCAACGAGATTTCTATTGAACGGCCTTTCATACAAAAACATATCGAGGCCACCCGGTCCGCCTTCGGAATCGACCAACGCACCAGTGAGATGGAATTCGCGGCGAAGCCCAACGAGCCCGTCGACTTCAAGCAGCACCAACCCCTGCTCGATAACGTGCGCCTCTGGGATTGGCACGCCTTCCACGACGCTATCACGCAGCTCCAGCCCTACCGGCCCTACATCTACACCGATACCGATGTCGATCGCTACACCATCAACGGCCAACTCCGCCAGATGATGCTGTCGCCGCGCGAACTCGACCTCACGCAGCTCGGCGAGGCCGGAACCCGCTGGATCAATCCGCACTTCATCTACACGCACGGTTATGGCATCGTGATGGCGGAGGCCAATCGGGTCTCCCCCAACGGTCTGCCCGAACTGATCATCAAGGATGCGCCTCCCGTCATCAGCTCGCCGGGGCTCAAGCTCACGCGCCCCGAATTGTATTACGGCGAGAACGTGCAAGATCCCGTGTTCGTCGACACCGCCCAGGCCGAGTTCGATTACCCTTCCGGCGACCGCAACGTGGAAACCCATTACCAGGGCAAAGGCGGTTTTCCCATTTCGTCGCTGCTGATGCGCGCCGCCGCCGCAGTCTCGCGCCAGGATATCAATATCGTGCTAACCGGCTACCTCACCCAGGACAGCCGCATGATGATTCGACGCAACGTCACGGCTCGCCTCAACGCCATGGCCGATTTCTTGAGCTGGGATCCCGATCCGTACCTGGTTCTCACCGATGCCGGCCGCCTGGTTTGGATCATCGATGGTTACATGACGTCCGATGTCCATCCCTATTCGGCCAAAGTCGGTATGGAAGGCGTCGGCGAGTTCAACTACATTCGTAATTCCGTGAAAGCGACCGTGGATGCCTACGACGGCACGGTGCACTTCTACGTTTTCGATCCCGACGATCCGCTGCTTCAGGCTTATCGCAATCTGTTTCCCGATTTGTTCGAGCCGTCCTCGAGCATGCCCGCCGATCTGCGCCGTCACGTCCGCTACCCGGAACTGATTTTCCACGTGCAGGCCGATATCTACCGTCTGTTCCACATGCGCGACCCCGACACGTTCTATAACAAGTCCGATGCCTGGGACACCGCGAAGTTCACCAACGAACAAGGCGGCACGCCTGGGCCGCTCGCGCCCACTTATGTCGTCGCTACGCTGCCCGGAGAAACCAAGCCCGAATTTCTGCTTATGACCCCGTTCACTCCGCGCAATCGCGACAATCTGATCGGCCTGATGATGGCGCGCTGCGACGGAGAACATTTGGGTGAGAAAGTGGTTTTGCTTCTCTCCAAGCAGGAGATTATTCTCGGCCCGATGCAAATCGAAGCGCGCATCAATCAGGATCAAAATATTTCAAAGGACCTGACGCTCTGGAATCAGCAAGGCTCGCAAGTGCTGCGCGGCCAGATGCTGGTGCTGCCCGTCGAGCACACCTTCCTGTATGTCGAGCCTATCTACATCCAGGCATCGCAGGCTAAAATGCCGCAATTGAAAAAGGTGGCTCTCGCCATGGGCAACAACCTGGTTTACGCCGACACTTACGCGCAGGCGCTGGCGCAATTGGCTGGCGAAAAATTGCCGACCGCGGCGGAAGAAGCTCAAGCCACGCCAACCACGCCAGCCGCACCGGCCACCACTACCACCTCCTCGCAGCCTGACACCCGCATCGCCCAAATCCGCCAGCATTTCGAGCGTTATCGGCAGCTGGTTTCGCAAGGAAAACTGTCGGAGGCCGGCAAGGAACTGGAAGCGATTCAAGGGCTGGTGGAAAAATGAGCCAGCTTTTCGGTTTCCATCCATAACCGTTCGGCCGCGGCGTCATCCTGGGCCTGCTTGGACGGCTCGGCAGCTTTCGACTTGTAGAAGTAGAGGCCGGTCGTCTTGGCCACATCGGGTGAGGAGGCCAAATATATGATGGTCTCCGCTCCTTTTTCGGGAGTGATCGCGAATATTTTCTTCATGAATTTGATCGTCCGCCCCATGGAGCCGCCGGTCTGATCGGCGAAGCGTGTGTTCACAAATCCTGGATGCAGACTGTTCGCGGTGACGCCAGTACCGGCCAGCTGCCGCGCCAGTACTCGAGTAAACAACACATTGCACAATTTCGACAGGCAATACGCCGGAAACGCTTTGTAGTTGCGCTCGGACTGCAGATCGTCGAAATCGATCTTGCTACGAACATGGGCGTTCGACGAAGTATTGATCACGCGCGCGGCCCCAGCCTCCGCCAGTTGTTCGCGCAAACCGTTGGTGAGCGCGAAGTACGACATGTGATTGGTCGCAAAAGTCAGCTCCAGGCCGTCCTCGGTCACTTGACGTTGCCCGAACATCGCGCCGGCATTATTGATCAGCACGTGGATGCGGGGCTCGGCCGTCCGAATTTCCACGGCCAGGCGGTGCAAGTCGGCCAGGCGGGAAACATCGCCGTAGTAAACACGATGAATTGTTGCAGAATTGATCTCCTGCAACCGGCCCAGCGCGGCCTCGCCCCGGCTTTTGCTGCGGGCCACCAGGACAATCCGCGCACCCATCGCAGCCAGCCGCTCGGCCGCTACCTGTCCGACACCCGAGGTTCCGCCCGTGATTACCACTACTTTCCCTTGCATGGCCGCCAGTGTACCCTAAGTGGGGATGCGAATCGGAGCCATTTGCATAGCGGCCTTGCTTTTGACGGCGTGTCGCAAGAAAGAAGAACCGAAGATAGTAGTACCGGAAGTTTTCCGCGTCAAATTTCAAACCTCTCAGGGTGATTTCGTCGTGGAGGCCAGGCGCGCCTGGGCGCCGCATGGAGTGGACCGCTTCCATGAACTGGTGCGGATGAAATATTTCGACCAGGGCCGCGTCTTCCGTGTAGTGCCCGGTTTCATAGCTCAGTTTGGCGTTCACCGCGACTTTAACGTCCACGAGAAATGGCGCACCATGTTTATCGCCGACGATCCGCCGCAACAAAAGAACCTGCGCGGCACGCTGGCCTTCGCCAAGTCCGACCCGGGTACCCGCGCCACTGAGATGTTTATCAACCTGGCCGACAACAAAGCGCTCGACGATCAGGGCTTTGTCCCTTTCGCCAAAGTTGTCGAAGGTATGAATGTGGTGGATAAGTTCTATGCGGGTTACGGCGAAATGCGTCCCGAAGGCAAGTACATCGACCCCACGCGCGTGGAGGGTGAAGCCAACGAATATCTCGTGCAGCGCTTCCCGAATTTGGACTTTATTCTTCACACTCAGTTTTTGCCATGAGCAAACGCGCCAAATTGTGGGTGGGCGGAATTCCTGTCTTTCTGCTGATGGTAGTGGCGGGCGCCTATCTCGCCGCTGCGATGATTGCGAAACGATTTGAGCCGGCATTGCGTGCGCAGGCCATTCAATACCTGCAGGAACGCTTCCACAGCGAGGTGGAGATCGGAGCGCTGCATATCAACCGTCCGAAGATGGGCGTCATCCAAATCCTGTTGCGGCACGGACGCGGGGCAATCGTGGCCGTGGAGGGCCAAGACATTTCCATGCGATTTGGCGGCAATCGCAGCAGGCCGCCCTTGTTCGCGATCAAGAAATTGTTCTTTACCGTGGATCTGGAAGTACTGGTTGCGCCGACGAAATCGGTCAACTTTGTCTCCATTGAGGGCATGGAGATTCAGATTCCCCCGAAAGACCAACGGGCGAACTGGCCGGAGGAAACGTCCAGGCCCGAAGTCTCCTTTCAGAATGTCCAGATCAGGAATGCCGTCCTGGTATTGCTCCCGAAGGATGCCACTCGGCCGCCGCTGCGATTCCAAATCGCGCGCGCGCATTTGCAGTCCATAGGCTCTGACTCGGCGGCGCGTTATGACGCCGACCTCACCATTCCGAAACCGCCCGGAATCGTGAAAAGCAACGGCAGCTTCGGACCGTGGAACGCCTCCACGCCGGGCGACACGCCGCTCCAGGGCAGCTACACCTTCGACCACGCCGACCTGGGGATCTTCAACGGAATCGCAGGCACGCTGGCTTCGAAGGGAACGTTTGACGGCGCGCTCGATTCGATGAATGTACGGGGCCAAGCCTACGTTCCGAACTTTGAATTGAAGATGGCGGCCAATCCCCTGCCCCTCTCCACCACGTTTGAAGCCCGGGTAGACGGGACCAACGGCAATACGGTGCTGGAGCCGGTGCGGGCTACTCTCGGCCATACCAACTTCACTACCGACGGCGCGGTGATCAAGAACGAAGAATTTTCCAAGCGCAGCATCCACCTCCAAGTGACGATGCCGAATGGCAACATGCGCGATTTGCTGACCCTGGCTATGAAGGGACCGCCGTTCATGGAAGGCCTGATCAACATGAAATCGACCATCAATCTTCCTCCGTTGGACGAAAAGGTGAAGGAAAAGCTGGTCCTGGACGGCACGTTCGACGTGCACGACGCTAAGTTTCTCAAGTCGACAATTCAAAACCAAATCGATCAACTAAGCCGGCGCGGGCAAGGGCAGCCGAAGAATGAGGAGATCGATCAGGTGGTTTCCAGAATGGAGGGCGCCTACCATTTGGAAAACCAGGTGATGACCTTTCGATCGCTCGCTTTCGAAGTGCCGGGCGCCGCCGTTTCGATAACTGGAAATTACGACCTGCTGCACGACACAGTGGACTTCCACGGCGCGCTCAAGCTGGACGCGAAAATATCACAGACCATGACAGGCTGGAAGCGCTGGCTTTTAAAACCCGCGGATCCGTTTTTTGCAAAGAACGGCGCGGGGACGTTTCTGAAAATCAAGATCGAAGGGGATTCCCGCCATCCGAAGTTCGGATTAGATCGCTGAGGGGAGGAATTCAGAAGTCAGAATTCAGGAGCCAGAATTACTCCAACCCCGCATGCTGAAGCATCTCCAGAAACTGTTTCTGGGTCCGCATGTCGATGGATTCGGCGACTAGCTTTCCGTCGCGATCATACACGAAACTTTTTGGAATCCCCTCCACTTGAAACAGTTCATTCACTTTTCGGCCGGGATCTAAGAGCACCGGATAGGTCAGCTTTTGTTCCGCGACAAATGGCTTCACTTTACCGGCGTCCTCATCGGAAATGGCGAGAATTACGAAGCCACGCGAGCCAAAGCGCTGGTAGAGAGCTTCCAGATCGGGCAGCTCCTTGCGGCACGGGGGACACCAGGTGGCCCAGAAATTCACCAGCACCACTTTGCCCGCGAGAGCGCGCAAATTCCATTTCGTTCCGCTCAAGTCCGTTAGGGTGAAGTCGGCGTGTTGGCGGGTCTGGTCGTCCGCTTCCAGCTTCTGCATCGCGGCAGCGAACTGTGGATCGTTCGATGAGACTTGTACACCCTCATAGCGAACTAACCGCGCCAAAGTGACATAGCCCGATGCGACGGGCTGCTGCTTGAGGGCTTGCGCCAATGTCGTGGCCACTTCCTGCAAAGTGTTGTGGCCGGGGTCGCCTTCGGTCACCAAGTTGGCTAGCTGCTCGGCGAGCGGTTCCTTTTTCGCTGTGGCGGGCAATCGCCGGATCTCAAGCGCCAGCTCGCGGGTGTCCTTGATGCGTTCTGCATCGGGAAGCTTCCGAAGCTGGTGTAGTCGTTCTTCGATCTGCTTTTCTTGGGCTAGGCCAAGGGAACTGAACAAAAGCAGCGCTACGAAAATCGCTTTCATACAAACTCCATCATTTTCGCTGACAATGCGGTGCTGATCCAGAGTATCAGGGATATGGCGGCAATCGTCTTCGCCGGCTTGCCGGAAGAGATTCTGCGCTTCACCGACAATTGCAGGACTGTCGCGAGAATTAAGAGCATCATCTTTATCCAAAAGACTGGATTGTCGTGCCACTTAGCGGCTTGCGCGGAGAACATGAATGGGCCAGTGAGCAGCAGTAAGGCGAAGCCACTCCAGGTGAAAGGCGCGAGCGAGGCAGCCACTTGCTGGACGGGTTGGCGGCGCATCGCGATTCCAAGCAGGCCCATGTCGATCAACAGCAGCGTTCCTACAAACAGCGCCATACCAATCAGGTGAATGCTCTCCACAATGGGAAATACCACTCGCGAGCTGCGCATAAATTCACCAGCGGGGCTGCGCTCGATCCATTCAAAAGCTTCGCAGAATGGAAAGTTGTAGGTGAAACTATGCGGCCTCATGTCGTCTCATAACCGACGGCGCGCCCGGCAGCGATGACGCAGATCCAGCACAGGATGGACACCGCGCCGGCTAAACGCGCGCGGGCGGGCGTGAGCACACCGCGATAAACACCGTAATGAAAGAAGAACGCGTTGAGCCCTGCCAGCGCAAGGAAAAGGAGCTTCCACGGGAAGAAGACGCTGCGATACAGCCGGACGGGCTCCGACCAGGCGAGCAGCGATCCGGTGATGAACATGAACCCAAACCCGCCTAGCGTCCAGGGCAAGACCTGGCCGATGACGCTGGATATCGACGATCGCCGCATGCCGAAACCGAGCAGCCGCAAGTCGACGACGACAATGGTGCCGGCCACCAGGAAGATTCCGACGCAGTGGAGAACATTGAGAATCGGATAGACCCAGATGGATTCACGAATGGCGATGCTGAGCGGCGTTTGATGGATCCACTGGCAGATGCTAAGCATTCCAGGCCTGCTTTAACAATAGGACGCCGATCAGGGCCAGGCCCACGTTGACCGAGATCAGGAAACCCGAGCTGCTGAGGCGTCGATGGATAGCGCGGCCGAGGAAGATCGCAATCAGAGCCAAGGGCAGCGAAAGCACAAAGTAATTGCTGACCGCGCGGGTCCAAAGTCCGGTAATTGCGTAGCCAGCCATCCCAACCACGCTCGCGATCAGAAAATATCCTTGCAGCGTGGCTCGAAACTGGGTGGGCTGCCAGCGGCGCAAAACGCCGTATACGACCAGCGGCGGACCATTCATGCCATACGCGCCTCCCAGAATTCCGGCCACGAAACCAAACAGAGGCGCGAGCCGGTCGTTATGCAGCTCGGGCTTGCGGCCGGTGAGTGAATAGATGGCGAAGGCAATGTTAAAAATTCCGAGAATCGATTTCACCACGGATTCGGGGACAGTCTTCAAGAGCAGTAGGCCGAGAGGAATGCCGAACAGAGTGGACAGCACCAGCCATCCCGCGCTGCGAACGTGGACGTTGCGCCAATCCTGAATAACCACCACAACGGCCACTGTAATAGATACCAGCACGGCCAAAGGCGCGGCTACCTGGACGGGCAGGGTTAGTGCGAGAAGTGGAACTGCGATTAACGCTTCGCCAAATCCCAGCGCGGAGCGAATGAAGGTGGCGAGAAAGAGCACGGCCAGCACATGAATGGTTGTCGCATTCACGTGAAGATGCGCTTACTCGCGTCGATTTTCGCGTAAATGAGCGCACCGCAAACGCAGAGCGCGGAGGTGACGAAGAACGGAACGTCCCAGCCGAAGCCTTTGACCAGATACGCGAGCAGTGCGGGCGAGATGGCGCCGCCGATGTTGCCGCACATATTCATGACGGAGGCGGTGCAGCCCGCGAAATCGCCCCCTATATCAAGCGGGATGGCCCATGAAACGCCGACGGTCAACTCCAGACCGCCAAAGGCGAGGCAACTGAAAGCCACCGAGAGTTTGGGATCGTGAGTGAGCGTGGCGGGGATAATTCCAAATGCTGCGATGAGAAAGCCGGCGATGCCAACGATGCGGCGCGCGTGTGTGACGTTGCCGGTGAGGCGCAGCGAACGATCGGACAGCCACCCGCCCGCAAGATCACCGAGAGTGCCTGCCAGCAAGGGCAGGCTCGCATAGAAGCCCATCTGCGTGAGGTTGAAACCGCGGTGGGTATTTAAATATGTCGGGAACCAATCCAGATAAACGGCCAGCGCGTATTGGTAACAAAAATACATGAGCGCTAATTGCCACACGGTTGGGCTGGATAAGATGCGACGCCAGGGCACGCGAACACCGATTTGCTGGCGCGGACCGCCGGTGGCGGAATGGATTAACTCGAGCTCGGCCGGGTTGACGCCTCGATGCTGCTCCGGCGAGTCGCGATAGTAGAAGAACCACACCGCGGACCACGCCAGACCGAGGACGGCGAAAGTCAGAAAAGGCATGCGCCAGCCATAGCGAAGGATCATCCAGACCACGATGGGCGGGGTGATGGCGGCGCCTAGCCGCGAGCCCGCATGCGTGATGCCTTGCGCGAAGCCGCGTTCGGCCGGGAGCATCCAGCGGGACAACGAACGCGTGGCGATAGGAAACGCGCCGGCTTCGCCTGCTCCGAAGATGAAGCGGATCGCAACCATGGAGGCGGCGTTCCAGGCCAGGGTGGTGAGGGAGGTGAATATACTCCACCAGGTGACAATAATTGCGAGCGCGCGGCGCGGACCGATTTTGTCGCCGAACCAGGCGCCGGGGAGTTGGAAAAGCGTGAAGCCCAAGCGGTAGCTGGTGAGGATCCAGCCGGCGGTGATGAGGGAGAAGCCGAATTCCCGGCGAATGAGGGGCATGGCCGACGCGATGATAGTGCGGTCCATGTAGGTGATCATGTAGATCGCGACCGTAAGGGCGAGGACGAGGTGGCGGGTGCGGGTGGGCCGCAAGGACGACAGCTTATTCTTCGACGAGGAGGCGGCGGCTTCTGGGGCGGTGGGCATCATCGGCGGGGACGATCCGAAGGGGCATAATAACAGGTTGGTGGCTGGTGGCCAGTGGCCGGTGGCCGGGATTGGCGGGAGGCGCATCAGGGGTATTTTTGTGTTTGGTGCCGATAAATTCTGCTTCCTGCAATCACTTGTGGCGAACTGAGGCGGTTTGGGTCCATTTGGACCGAGAATAGCAGTGCCGGGCGCCGCGAGAATCGAGTAACGATCTATCATACTCATTTGGAGAGAGAACGCGGGACGGAGCGATTGTCACTGGGCTGCAATCCCAATTCTGGATTCTGAATTCTGGATTCTGAATTCTGAGTCTTATGAATTCCAGATGGCCGCCAGCGCGCGCTGGAAATTGCCGCCCAGAATCAGTTCGATGTTTTCGGGTGAATATTTGCGGCGAATCAATCCTTCGGTAAGATCGTAGATCTTCTGCGAGTAGTCGATTCCGTCCAGATCGAACCGCTTGCGGGGGCGGATGCGGCTGTCGCGCCCGTCCAGATCGACGTCGCTTCCAATTCCAACGTGTTCCACGCCCACCAGCTTGGCCACGTGATCGATGTGATCCAGAACGTCTTCGATGGTGGCGGGACCGGAGGCTTGCACAAAGCTGCGAACCATTGTGATTCCGATCACACCGCCTTGGGCCGCCAGCAACCGGATGGCTTCATCGGTCTTACAGCGAGGACTAGTTGCCACCAGCGCCCGGCAGTTGGAATGCGTGACGAGCACCGGCTTGCGCGATGCATGGAGGGCGTCGAGCGTGGTGCGATCGCTGCAATGGGAAATATCCACCGCCATGCCCACCGCGTTCATGCGATCGACGATCTCGGCGCCATAGGGCGTTAAACCGACATCGCGGGGATCGGTGGAACCACCGCCGATTGCGTTGTCATCGTAAGTGAGCTGGGAAACTCGCTGTCCAAGACTGTAGAAGCAGTCGACATCATCGACGGTCCGAAAATGCCGTGAGTTTTGCTGGCCGATGACGATACCGAGCCGGCCGCTGGCTTTAGCTCGCTCCAATTCGGAGACGCAATCGATTCGCACGAACTCGTTCGGGTGGCAGGCGATGAACTCATTCCAACCGGTGATGTCGCGCAGCGAGCTTTGATAAACGTCGCCCTCAGTGAAGCCGACCGCGGGGTGGAAGATGGTGATCCCGGAGTCGCGCAGCTTCTGGAAATCATGCGGCGCAAAGCCGGCTGGCCGCGCCTCCCACGACGACAGCTTCGAATAGTCCAGCGTCAGCAGCCCGAGCATGTCGATGACAGTGGACCGCCGAACGATATCCAGAGCCGCTGTAGAATACGTGGCTTCATTCGGCGCAAGTGGGCTTTGGGCCAGAAGGCGAAAACGCCCTCGCTGAATCATCGGCGCAGCAACAGCTAGAGCTGCGCCTTTCAACCAGGCTCGGCGAGAAACCACAGGCTTACAGACTTACGGAAGAAACGAGTGTAACACGCCTTAGGCATCGCTTGTCCGCATCCGTCGGAGCCTCCGTGGCGCACGCACTCCTGCGTGCTGAGGTGGTCCCCAAGGGTGAGACACGAGCGGGTTTGAACACTTGCTCGCTTGTCAGCAGGGTCTGGGAAGCAGTATCCTTTGGGCGGTAATCCGATCCATGCGATCAACGTCCACCAAGAGTCTGGACCAGGCTCCGGGCTCGCGCGAGGAGATCCTGCGCAAGCTGCGCGAAAGGATCGTAGGCTTCGCGGCATCTAGAATGCAGAGGGATGCCGCCGAGGACCTGGCGCAGGAAGTCCTGATTCTGCTGCATGAGAAGTACCCGGACCTGGATCGGCTGGAAGATCTTCTCCCGCTTTCGCTCAAAATTGTCCGCTTCAAGATGCTGGCTCACCGCAGGAAAGCGCGGAGGCATGGGGAGTTCACGCAGGTGTCGCCGGACGAGATTCAGATGCCCGACGGACGTACCGACGTACTGACGGCTATGGAGCAGCGCGAGGCGCGCGAGGGGCTGGTCGCGGCGATCTCGAAGCTGGGCGAACGCTGCCGGAAGCTGCTGGCGCTGAAGCTGGAGGGCAAGAACTTCGCGGAGATCCAGACCATCTTTGGAGTAAGTTCCATCAACACGATTTATACCTGGGATTTTCGCTGCCGCCAGCAACTGATCCAAAATATGCGGGAAGGCGAATGACGCAAGACGAGATCCGCAAACTGCTGGGAGGCTACGCGACCAACGCGCTCACCGCGGACGAGCGCCGAATTCTATTCGAGGCAGCGCTCGAAGATCAGGAGTTGTTCAACGCGCTGCAGAATGAAGATGCGCTGAGGGAATTGCTGGACGATGCGGTCTTGCGTGATCAAGTGCGGCGCGCGCTCCAAGCTCCCGCTACCCGCAAGACGGCCTTCTCGTGGCGACGCTGGGCGTTGGGGGTGGCGTTGCCTGCTGTGGCAGCGGTGGGCGTGATCGTGGTCATGAACCGCCCGAAGGCGCCGGAACCAATACTGCAGCCGATTCAGACAGCACGAGTGGAACCACCGCAAGTGGCAGCAGCTCCAGAGACCGCGCCGCCGCCCGCGGCCAAGAAGCAATCCACACCTGTTCGGAGGCTGACGCGCGCGGCACCCGCCATTGCGGCCGCGCCCTCGCCCTCGCCGCTCGAGTCGGCGCAACGGGTGGAAGCGCCACTCGCCACTAGCTTCCTCGCCGGCGCCGCACGCCCCGTTATTCCGGACCGAGTTCGGCAACAGTTCTCTGCTGGGTTTGCCGCAGACGTTTCGCTCTATCAAGGACCGTTAGTGCGGTACTCCCTGGTCCGCAGCGGCTCGGACGGGAACGCAGTACGCGTCGAGGTTTCAACTGGCGTCGCCGGCTACCTGGCGTTGTATCGCGTTGATGCGGCCGGTAGCCTCCAGCGAGTCTATCCCACAAATGACGTCGCGATACAAGTCTTGCCTAACCTGACCTTGCAAATTCCGATGGAGCCGGTAAAGGTTGAGGTTGGAGAAAAGCTGCGGCTAGTTGTCGTTCCTGCGGCCGCGCCGGCTGTCCTGGGGACGTTGGGAGCGGTAAGTGATGCGAAGGTGAAGGCCCCCTTGGTCCCGCTGGTGGTCGATATTCCGCTGGGCCCCTAGCAGCGCGTGGTGAAACGCCGTTGCATGTGTGACCTTGGTCCTAGTTTGATCGTCTTTCAAGCATGGCGATGGGACGACGGAGGAAGCGGATTCGGCAGGAGGGATTGTGGACGCCGACGGCAGCGTTGCCTGTGGGCGCAAGCCATCCGTTTTACCAACGGCTGAATGAGATCCTGGACTCGAAGAAGTTCGATGAGTACGTCGAGACCATCTGTGAGGATTTCTACGCCGGCGAAGTGGGCCGACCAGGTTTGGCGCCGGGGATCTATTTTCGGCTGCTGATGGTGGGTTATTTTGAAGGGATCGAATCGGAGCGCGGAATCGCATGGCGCGCCAGCGATAGTCTGTCGATTCGATCGTTTGTGCGGATCGGTCTGGATGAAAGTGTGCCGGATCATTCGACTATCTCGCGGACCCGGCGGTTGATGGATGTGGAAACGCATCAGGCAGTGTTCCAGTGGGTGCTGCGAGTGCTGGCTGAAAAGAAGCTCCTGAAGGGGACAACGATCGGCGTAGATGCGACGACGCTGGAGGCGAACGCGGCGCTGCGGTCGATAGTGCGGCGCGACACCGGAGAAAGCTACGAAGAGTTTCTGGTGCGACTGGCGAAGGAAAGCGGCATCGAAACGCCCACGCGGGAGCAGTTGGCGAAGCTGGATCGCAAGCGTCCCAAGAAAGGCTCCAACGACGACTGGACGCATCCGCACGATCCCGATGCGCGCATCACCAAGATGAAAGATGGGCGCACGCATCTGGCTCACAAGGCCGAGCATGCGGTGGATATGGAGACTGGAGCGATTGTCGCCGTCACGCTGCACGGTGCGGACGTTGGAGACACTGCAACGATTCCCGAAACAGTAGCCGAAGCAGGCGAGCGCATTACGAGTGTGGTGGCGGATACCAATGGCGATGAAGTTGTGAAGCACGTCAGCAAGGACGGACCGCGCGAAGTGGTTACCGACAAGGGATATCACAGCCGCGCGCTGGTGAGCGAACTCACCGAGTGGGGCTTGCGCACGTACTGCTCGGAACCCAATCGCGGCCGGCAACGGTGGCGAGGGCAACAGCGGGAACAACAAGCGGTGTATGCAAATCGGCGGCGCATTCACGGAGAGCGTGGCCTCCGACTGTTACGCCAGCGCGGAGAGAAGCTGGAGCGATGGAATCAACACCTGTATGATCGGGGCGGGATGCGCCGCCTTCATTTACGAGGCCGGGAAAACATACTCAAGCGGCTAGTCGTGCACTCCGGAGCCGCCAATCTCGGATTGTTGATGCGCAAAATATTCGGAAAGGGCACGCCGCGCGGCCCGGCAGGAACACCGTCAGGCACTATCTCGGTTGTCAACGCCTCTATTCGCGTCTGTTCTGCGCCAGCGACGCTGGTCGGAAGATTTGGCGACTTGATGGCTCGTTGCCAAGCCGGCTCAAATGGTTAGCCCCGCGTCATGAAAACAGCTTGTTTCACCACGCGCTGCTAGTGTAGGTCCAATAAATAACTAGACACTCACCGGATTCGCACGGTACACGCGGCTTTTTAGCCGCGTTGGTATTGTCAACGGCGGAACGCGGCTGAAGCCGCGTCTACTCTTATTTCTGTCTAGTTATTTTGCGGACACTACACTAGCTCGGCGACTCCAAGCGCTCCAGTAACACGACGATGCGTCCGGCAGCTTCCGAATTTCCGCCGTAGCGCAGCTCGTTATAGGCGCTAGTGAAGTCCTCCACCAGCAGGGACAGCTCCGGCTCCTGCAGAACGCGTGCGAATTCGCAGGGCGTGAGCCAGGCGGGTTTTTCTATGCCGCGGCGGTGCAGCGCCTTCAGCATGCGTCGATAAAGCAGCGTGGCATCGGAGGCCTGGCCTTCGCCGCGCTGGACCTTGAGCATGCGCTGCCGCGTGGACCACCAATGCCATCCATCGCGTCCCAGAAATTTGCCTAGCACCGCCAACACCAGCACGCCGAACAAGACGAAGCCGTAACGAATCCCAAAATCCCGCGCACCGCTCCAATAACGTCCGGTCCAGAATCGCGGACCGTCGGTCCAATTCAAACGGATGTGCCGCCCGGATTCGCCCACGCGCGATGCCAGTTGAAGCTGGCGCTCCAGGTTGTAGTTCAGAACCCAGTCCTGCCAGAAGACGTCGACGGCGTCGGCGTAAAAGCTCAAGCGCGTCCAGGCCGCAGACTCCGGCGCATTCGGATCGGGCGGCGTCGGATCGAACGTGGTCCAGCCGCGATCGGGCAGCCAGGCTTCCACCCAACTGTGCGCGTCCGAGCTGCGGATCAATTGCGAGCCGCTGATCGGGTTGTAGACTCCGCTTTGGAAACCGGTGATCACGCGCGATGGGATGCCGAGCACGCGCAGCATCACCGCCAGCGAAGAAGCGAAGTACTCGCAGTGGCCCTTCTTGCGATGGAACAGAAAGAAAGCCAGCGGATCATCCGGCTCTACCTTGGGAAGTTCGAGCGTGTAGCCATAGTTGTTGCGCAGATATTTCTGCAGCAGGATAGCCTGGGTGGCGGGGGATGCTTCGGAGCCCACAATGCTCTTCGTCAGTGCGCGGATACGAGGATCCAGCCGAGGCAATTGCAGGTAGGCTTGGCGAGCATCGGCGGGGAGTGGCTCCACCAGCCGCGGGTCCTCGGCAGGCGCCTGCGAATCCAAACGGCTGTAGACCTGGTAGGACACCGTGCGCGCTTCGCTGAACTGCGCGCTATAGTTCCCAAAGGGACGCTTGACCACCATCGAATCGATCCGCAGGTATTGCGGGCTTCCGGCGAAGAACAATGCATCCTGCGCCAGGTCGCTCAGATAAACGGCATAGGAGATATAGCGGCCGTCGCGATGCGGCGACTCGTCGTCCAGGCGCATCAGCTTGGCGCGATCCGGCTGCAGAATCTGGCCGGGCCCCGGACGATTAAACCAGGCGCGTCCATTAAACTCCGAAAGCGCCGCTCCGCGCCACTTCAGCGCCAGCGCGTGGTCCTCCGGACGATCCATTTTCACGTGCATCACCGGAACGTTCTCCTGCTTGATCTCGCCAATCTCGCCGAGCGAGACGTGGTTCGAGAAACCCGCCAGATGATAGCGATGGGAGACCAGATGCTGAAAAGCCGCGCGCGCGGTGCGCGGGAGGAAGAAGAACAGACCTCCGGTGATGACGAGAATGGCGAGCGAAACGGCGAGCACTACGCCGACCAAGCGCCCGGTTACAGCAGCGCCCGAAATCCTGGCGGGCGAAACCCCGCGCTTGCGCGATTGGCGGATCTCGCTACTCGCAAAGGTCGCGACGCCGAGTAGCAGGAAGAGCAGCAGGAAAACAAAGAAATTGAAGCTGGCCGAAACAATGCAGGCCGCCAGCAATTCGAGAAAAGCGATCACTTTCAGGAACAAGTAATCACGGTCGGTGCGGGCGGTCAGAATCTTCACCACCGCCACGAAGAATACTAGATGGATCGCTGAAGGAATGAAAGATCGGGAAATATAGAAATAGTCGACCGGGTAAAAGGCAACGTACGCCAAGGTGACCAGGGTGACTATAAGAGGCGGCAATTCGAAGCGGATCAGGCCGGCCACCAGCAGCGTGCGGACTAGCAGGGCGGCCGCGGTGAGGACGATGGTGGGCAGATCCAGATAGCCGGAGCCCGCCACGGCCAGAAATCCGCTGGCCAGCAAACCGAGCAGGGATAGCTCAAAGAACCGGTCCACTGGTGACGCGGCTGGGGACGCGAGCATGGGGACAGCGGCTGCGGACCCTTGAACCATAATCTTATTCTACGTCTGGGGGATTGCCGAGTGCGCTATTTTGAATCGCGTTGTCTGGCTTGGAAGCCAGTTGCCACCATGATCAGGATGGCTACGATTCCAAGCATGATCATCATAAGCCACCAAGGACTGAACGGAATTGGGATGAGGAAAATAATGATCCACAGAATCCAGCGGGGCCGCGACTCCGGGTCCTTGTCCACATCAATAGGATAACCTACGCCGCTTTTTCTACCCCCGCTCCGAGGCTTCCAGCAGCGCTACTAACTCAGAAACTTCCCACGATCCGGCGTTTTCGGCGCTATCCGATGATAGTGCTCAGCAGAATAAAGTGAGAGTCGCCCGCTACCGATTGATATGATGAAGGCTTGGAGGAATATTGACGCCTGCGACATCCGCGCCCGAGGTGCACGTTCCCGATCCCGCGAAGCGGAAGCTGGCCATTTTTATCGTGCTGACCTGCACGGTGCTCGTCGCCATCGCCCAATATTTGATAAAACTGGGCGCCAATCACCTGTCCCATGCGGGTCTGGTGGGGACCATGATCGGGATTTTCACCATACCGCAGCTATTTGCGGGTTATTGCCTTTACGGCGTCTTTACCGTGATGTTCGTCTATGCTCTGCGTCACGGCGAGCTTTCCATCCTGTATCCGCTGATCGCGCTGGGCTACGTCTGGACCACCATAACCGCTGTCGTAGCATTCCATGAGCAGATGAATCCGTACAAAATCGTCGGATTGCTCGTGATCATTTGCGGCGTCGGAGTGTTGGGCTGGGGGAGCGGCGGGAAATGACCACTCCGGTCTCTTCGATGGTCCTGATTCTCGTCGGATCGGTGATCGGCTCGGCAGGCGCGATATTTCTGAAGTCGGGTGCTTACCAGGTGAACCGCCATTGGACCAGCATCGCGTTCAACTGGCGGCTGGCGGTGGGGATTGGTACCTACCTGGTCTCATCGGTGCTGTACGTAAAAGGGATGTCGAACGGTGAACTGTCCGTGCTGTTTCCTCTGGTCTCGCTCGGATATGTCTGCACGCTGGTGTGGTCGCGGCTCTTTTTCCAGGAAGTGATCACCAAGGTCAAACTGGCCGGAGTGGGGCTGATCCTGGTTGGAATTGGTTTCCTGAGTATGGGAAGCAGGTAAGCGTTCACACAGCGTTCACACGAGTGTGAACGCGGCACGCACGAGTGCGTGCGCCACCTCAGGCGTGGCCGGCGGCCAGGCTTTCTGCGTTCACTAAGTACCGGTCGATGCCCTCGGCGGCTTTGCGGCCTTCGGCGATGGCCCACACCACGAGCGATTGTCCGCGGCGCAAATCGCCAGCGGCGAAAACGCCTGGAACACTGGTCGCGTAATTGGCATCAGTGGAAACGTTGCCGCGCCCATCGAGCGTAACCCCGAGTTGCTCGAGTAGACCCTGCTTAACCGGCCCGGTGAATCCCATGGCGAGCAGCACCAGATCGGCGTCCAGGGTGAACTCGGAGCCGGGGATCGGCTCGAACTTCGGCGCTGGACCCACGCGAATGCCGTGCAGCTTGTTCACCCGGCCATGGTCATCGCCAGTGAACGACGCGGTAGCCATGCTCCATTCACGGACGCCGCCCTCTTCGTGCGAGCTTTCCACGCGCAATTGCAGCGGCCACAAAGGCCACGGAGTATGCGGCGCGCGGTCATTGGGCGGCATCGGCATGATTTCGAATTGATGTACCGAAGCGGCCTTCTGGCGATGCGACGTGCCCAGGCAATCGGCACCCGTGTCGCCGCCGCCGATGATGACTACACGCTTGCCCGTCGCCAGAATCTGATCCGGCACTTGGTCGCCGGCGCAGCGCTTGTTTTGCTGCGGCAGAAACTCCATGGCGAAATGAATGCCCTTCAACTCCCTGCCCGGCACCGGCAAATCGCGCGGCTGCTCGGCGCCGCCGGCTAGCAGAATGGCATCGAACTCTCTCTGCAGCTGATCGCCCTTCATGCTTTCACCGACGTTCACGCCGGTTCGAAACTCCACGCCCTCGGCGATCATCTGATCGAGGCGCCGATCGAGCACCCATTTCTCCATCTTGAATTCAGGGATGCCATAACGCAGCAATCCGCCCACGCGATCGGACTTTTCAAACACCGTCACGGAATGCCCCGCGCGATTCAGCTGCTGCGCGGCGGCCAATCCCGCGGGACCCGACCCGACTACAGCCACGCTCTTCGCGGTGCGCCGCAAAGGAGGCTCTGGCTGGATCCAGCCTTCCCGGAAAGCGTGTTCGATAATCGTTTTTTCGATCACCTTAATGGTCACCGGCGGCTCATTGATGCCCAGGACGCACGCGGCTTCGCAAGGCGCGGGACAGATGCGCCCGGTGAATTCGGGGAAATTGTTGGTCGAGTGCAGCACGCGGATGGCATCGCGCCAGCGATCGCGATAGACCAAGTCGTTCCAGTCCGGAATGATGTTATTCAGCGGGCAGCCGGTATGGCAAAACGGCAGGCCGCAGTCCATGCAGCGCGCGCCCTGGGTGCGAACTTTGTCCTCCGGAAAATCCTGATAGACCTCAAACCAATCGTTGATGCGTTCGGCGGGCGGTCTGCGCCCCGGAGTTTCCCGCGTATATTCGAAGAAGCCGGTGACTTTACCCATGCGCAGCCTCGTGCTTCATGCTCGCGCCGGACGTCACGTGCACGGGATGATTCACGTCGGCCTTGGCCGCTTGATATTTCGGGATGCCGAGAACTCGCTTGTACTCGTGCGGGAACACTTTGACAAACTTGGGCAGCATCTCGCCCCAGTTTTCCAGAATCCATTTGCCGCGCGGACTGCCGGTAGCCTCCACGTGCCGGACCACCAGATTGTGAAGAGCCTGCATGTCAGCCGGATCGACAACCGGCTCCAGGTCCACGCTGGCCTGATTGCACAGGACGCCCGAGAAATCGCCGGTTTCATCCAATACGAACGCGATTCCGCCGGTCATGCCCGCGGCGAAGTTGCGGCCGGCGCGGCCGAGCACCACCACCAGCCCCTTGGTCATGTACTCGCAGCCGTGATCGCCAACCGACTCCACCACCGCCGTCGCGCCCGAATTTCGCACGGCGAAGCGCTCGCCCGCCATTCCATTGAAAAACGCTTCACCCGTGGTAGCGCCGTACAGCACGACGTTTCCCACCACCATGTTTTCGTCCGCCAGGAAGGTAGAGGTGCGCGGCGGGTATACGATCACGCGTCCACCCGAGAGTCCTTTGCCGACGTAGTCGTTGGCATCGCCCTCGAGCGTCAGTGTGACGCCTTTGGCGAGGAACGCTCCAAAGCTCTGGCCGGCCGAGCCTGAGAAATGGAACCGGATGGTGTCGTCGGGCAATCCCTGGGAACCGTAGCGACGCGCGATCTCGCCGCTCAACATCGCGCCTACAGTCCGGTGAACGTTGCGGATCGGCACGCTGAACTCGACCGGCGTCCGATGATCGAGAGCAGGTTTGGCGTGTTCAATGAGCTGATGATCGAGCGCCTCGTTGAGCCCATGGTCCTGGGCAATTAAACAGCGCCGGCCCACCTTGCGGGGCACCTGCGGATTGTAGAGAATCGCCGAAAAATCGAGGCCGCGCGCTTTCCAGTGGTCCACCGCGCGCCGCATTTCGATGCGATCCACGCGCCCCACCATTTCGTCCATGCTGCGGAAGCCCAGCTTGGACATCCACTCGCGCACTTCTTCAGCGATGAAGAAGAAAAAGTTGATGACGTTTTCGGGCGTGCCTTGAAACTTGGCGCGCAGCGCCGGATCCTGGGTCGCGATGCCTACCGGGCAGGTGTTCAGATGGCACTTGCGCATCATGATGCAGCCCATCGACACCAGCGGCATGGTGGAAAATCCGAACTCTTCGGCGCCCAGCAGCGCAGCGATAGCGACGTCGCGGCCGGTTTGCAGTTTCCCGTCGGCCTGCACGCGCACGCGGCTGCGCAGATCGTTCAGTACCAGCACCTGCTGCGTTTCCGACAGGCCGAGTTCCCACGGAATTCCGGCATGTTTGAGCGAGGTGAGGGGCGAAGCGCCGGTGCCGCCGTCGTATCCACTGATCAGCACCACGTCGGCATGCGCTTTGGCGACGCCCGCTGCCACGGTTCCCACGCCTACCTCGGCCACCAGCTTCACCGAAATTCGCGCCGCCGGGTTTACGTTTTTCAGATCGTAGATCAGCTGCGCCAGATCCTCGATGGAGTAAATGTCATGATGCGGTGGCGGTGAAATCAAGCCCACGCCGGGAATGGAGTGCCGTATGCGTGCGATCATCTTCGTCCACTTTGTGGCCGGGCAACTGGCCGCCCTCGCCGGGCTTGGCGCCCTGGGCGATCTTGATCTGCAACTCATCGGCGTTCACCAGGTAGTGGGCTGTAACGCCGAATCGCGCCGAAGCCACCTGCTTGATGGCGCTGCGCCGCCAATCGCCATTTGGATCGCGCTCAAACCGCTCCTCGTCTTCCCCGCCCTCGCCGGTATTGGACTTCCCGCCGATCCGGTTCATCGCAATGGCCAACGTCTCGTGCGCTTCCTTACTGATGGAGCCGAACGACATGGCGCCGGTAGCGAAGCGCTTCACGATCGCACTGGCAGGCTCAACCTCTTCGATCGGGATCGGCTGCTCGGCCAGCTTGAACTCCATCAGCCCGCGCAGAGTGCCCAATTGTTTGCTTTGGTTGTTCACCAGCGCCGAGTACTCCTGGAAGGTCTGAAAGCTTTCCTGCCTCACGGCGTGCTGCAGTTTGCTGACCGTCATGGGATTCACCAGATGCTGCTCGCCACGCACGCGGTATTGGTAGCTTCCGCCGACTTCCAGCTCGGTATCCGCCTCCGATATTGTTTCGAGCGCGTAGTCGTGCTTCATCTTAGCTTCGCGCGCCAGGACATCCAGGCCAACACCTTCAATGCGCGACGCGGTGCCGGTGAAATATCGCTCGATCAGAGATTTGTTCAGACCGATGGCTTCGAAAACCTGAGCGCCCCGATAGCTCTGCAGCGTCGAAATGCCCATCTTGGAAAAAACCTTCAGCAGGCCTTTGTTAATAGCCTTCTTGTAATTCTTCAACGCCGTTTCAAAGGTGATTCCAGCAGCCAGATTCCCGCGGGCGGCCTGATCTTCGAGCGTCTCGATGGCCAGATACGGATTCACCGCGCTCGCGCCATAACCGATGAGCAGGCAGAAGTGCATCACTTCACGCGGCTCGCCCGATTCGATAATCAGCGCCACTTGCGTGCGCGTGCCTTCCCGCACCAGATGATTGTGCACCGCCGAGAGCGCCAGCAGGCTCGGAATGGGCGCGTACTCTTCATCCATGCCGCGGTCGGTGAGGATCAGCAGACTATAACCCGAACGCACCGCCAGCGACGCACGGCGGCACAAGCCATCCAGCGCTCGCTCCAATTCTTTTTCACCGCCCGCCACCCGGAACAGCATCGGCAGGGTGTTGGCAAGCAGATCGCCGGCCGAAACCCGGCGCAATTTCTCCAGGTCGCGATTGGTAAGCAGCGGATGCGGCAGTTTCAGAGTGTGGCAGTGCTGCGGAGTTTCCGCCAGGATGTTGCGCTCGGTTCCGATGTAGCTGGTCAGCGACATCACCAGCTCTTCACGAATGGGATCGATGGCCGGATTGGTTACCTGCGCAAACAACTGCTTGAAGTAATGGAACAGCGGCTGCGGCTTGTCGGAAAGACAAGCCAGCGGCGTGTCGGTGCCCATGGAACCGATCGGCTCTTCCCCCTTTTCCGCCATCGGCAGCATCAGCACGCGCAAATCTTCGTCGGTATAACCGAAGGCCCGCTGCCGCATTACGATGCTGCCCAGATCGGACTGATACACGCGCGGCGGCTCAGGTAAACTGTCGAGAGTGATCTGATGCGCCTTTAGCCATTCGCCGTAAGGCTTGCGGCCCGCCAGGCGATCCTTCAGCTCCTCGTCGGGAACGATGCGGCCTTCCACCGTATCCACCAGCAGCATGCGGCCCGGCTGCAGCCGACCTTTGAACTTGACCTCTTCCGGCTTCACCGGAAGTACGCCCGCTTCCGAGCCCAGGATCACCAATCCGTCATGCGTCACCAGATAACGCGCCGGACGCAGCCCGTTGCGATCGAGCGTGGCGCCAATGGACCGTCCATCGGTGAACGCAATGGCCGCCGGGCCATCCCAAGGCTCCATCAGCGAAGCATGGTATTCGTAAAACGCTTTCTTCTCCGGACGCATGGTGGTGTCGGCGTCCCAGGCTTCGGGAATCAGCATCGCCATCACGTGCGGCAGACTGCGGCCCGCCAGCGTCAGCAACTCGACCGCGTTGTCGAGCGAACTGGAATCGCTGCCGGCCGGCGCGATCACCGGAAAGGTCTTCTTCAGATCGTCGCCAAACAGGTCGGAGGAGAGCACCTTCTCGCGCGCGTTCATCCAATTGATGTTGCCGCGAATGGTATTGATTTCACCGTTATGGCACAAATAACGATAAGGATGCGCCAGCTGCCAGGACGGAAACGTGTTGGTGGAAAAGCGCTGGTGAACCAGGCAGAGCGCGCTCATCGCGTCCGGATCGCTCAGCTCCCGGTAAAATTCCGAGATCTGATTGGCGAGCAACAAGCCTTTGTAGATGATGGTGCGCGCCGACAAGGACGGAATGTAGAAAAAGCTTTTGTCAGGAAGAGCGGTAGCCGCGATTTCCGACTCGGCCCGTTTGCGGACGATGTATAACTTGCGCTCCAGTTCGTCGGTCGACATCCCCGGCGCGCCGCCGATGAAAATCTGTTCGATGTACGGTTGCGATGCGCGTGCAATGCGGCCAATGGCATCCACCTCCACCGGCGTGTCGCGCCACCCCAGCACGCTGAGCCCCTCCTCGCGCGCGATCCGCTCCAGGATTCCCTCGGCCAGCAAACGGTGCGACGGCTCCACGGGCAGAAACACCATGCCCACGCCGTATTCGCCCACCGCAGGCAGCGTAAAACCCAGTTCGGCGCACTCCCGCGCGAAGAACTTGTGCGGGATTTGAATCAGGATTCCCGCGCCATCGCCCGTTTCCGGATCGCACCCGCAGGCCCCGCGATGGGCCAGGTTGATCAGGATTTGGAGTCCCTTGGCGATAATGTCGTGCGATTGGACGCCCTGAATGTTGACCACGAAACCGATGCCACACGCATCGTGTTCGTTTCTCGGATCGTAGAGACCCTGCTCAACTGGGAGTCCGGCCATGCCTGAGTATATCAGCACAATTGTGATGGTGCAATATTAGATGCGCAGAATTTCTGTTGACTTAGAATTAGATAATCTAATACTATAAGAGTGGCATGGATTTCGATCGTTTGAAGCTTTTCCGCGATGTGGCGCACAGCCGGAGCATTAGCAAGGGCGCGGGGTTAAACGGCATCAGCCAGTCCGCTGTCAGCCAATATCTGCAGGATCTTGAGGAGCACATGGGGATGACCCTGCTGGATCGAGGCAACCGTCCGCTTACGGTCACGGAAGCCGGAAAGCTCTATCTCGACATGTGCCGCGATATCTTAAACCGGCGGGATGAATTTCAAGTAGCGCTCGATGTGCTGAAAGGCGAAGTGGAAGGAACGGTTCGCGTGGCTTCTATTTATTCGGTTGGCCTCTCGGAACTGTCGCGCCTGGAAACCGAGTTCGTTCGCCGTTATCCGCAAGCTCGTATCGAGGTCGAATACCTTCGGCCGGAAAAAGTGTATGAAGCGGTGGCAACCGATCGGGCTGACCTTGGTCTGATGAGCTACCCCGAGGCCACGAAAGAGGTCACAGTCCTTCCGTGGCGGCGCGAGGAGATGGCGGTGGCTGCTTCGCCGTATCATCCTTTATCGAAAAATTCGGAAGTGAAGCCGGAAGACCTGGAAGGGATGGACTTCATCGGCTTCGACGAGGATCTCCCCATTCGCAAAGACATCGATCGCTTCTTGCGCGAGCATCATGTGCACGTGAACGTAACGCTCCATTTCGACAACATCCAGATGATCAAGGAAGCGGTGGCGCACGGATCGGGAATCAGCATTATGCCGGCGCGCGTGATGGAAGAAGAAGTAGCGCAGGGACGGCTGATTCCGATTCGGATCGCGGGCTTTGAGTTGTTTCGTCCGGTCGGGATTGTGCACCGCAGGAAGAAGCGCTTTCATCGCGCCGGGCAGGCGTTGCTGGAGTTGCTGCAAGCGCCCGCAAGCTTTACGCCGTCCTTATACGGAGCCTAAGCTAACCCCGGTGGCGCACGCACTCCTGCGTGCAGCGTTCACACTCGTGTGAACGTTTTTCAGGACTCCCGCAGAGGCGTTGCTTCTACCTCACCCGATCCCACACCAGCTCCTGGTAGGCGTATCGCACCCCGTCGTCCCAAACCACAGAATTGGCCGTTCGCAGTGTCAGGCGGTCGCCCTCTAGCCTCACGACTATGCGGACCAGGTCCTTATTCACCCTGTTCGGATCAGTTGCGGCTTCGACATGATGGGTTACCCTATCGCCTCTCACTGTGAACGTACCGGCGTAGGCAATCGACGTCGAAAATGCTTCGGCTTTCTCCTCGGCGGGAGCCACTTTGTAGCCCTTCGATAGCAGTTTGCGTGCCCCGGTGGTGATAATCGCCGTCATTCTGCCATCCGCGATGTAAGTGAGAAAGCCGATCGGATTTGGGCCATAGGCTTCAGCAATGACGATGCCTTTGTCGGTTACATTTGAGACCGACACCAGCTTCCAGGTACCGACCAGCATCTGTTTTTCGATTATCAGAGGCTGGGCGCACACCCCCATCCCGAGCGTAGTCAACACAAGAATCCGCCAGTACATTTTTGCCTTCACCTAGATTTTCCGAAGTCTAAAATGGTACACCGCCGCGCCGGCCGCTACCGTGAGCACCGCGATCGCTGAGACTCCTGGGCGAAGCATCACGCCCAAAACCGTCATCCAAACGCCCACCGCCACAAAAAACGCGGGCACCAGCGGATAGGCGAAACTCACCACGCCCAGCTTCTGCCAACCCGGCCGCCGCCGGAAGATGAAGAGCGAACCCACCGAGAGCACGGCGAAAAAGTTGAGCAACAGTCCGATATAGAGCAGCAGGTTGAGAAACGGAACCACGGTCATGAGAATCGCGCAGGCGCCCTGGCAGAGGATGGCGATGACAGGCGTATGCCAGCGCGGGTCTACTTTCGCGGCCATGCTAAAAAAGGCGCCGTTCTTCGCCATCGCGTAATAAACTCGAGGGCCGATGGTCACTTCCGCATTCACGGTTGCCAGCAGCGAAAGCGCCATCGCGGCGCTAAAAATCCCAGCCACGGCGGGTCCAAAAAGATGCTGAGCCGCAAGCGCGCCCACTGCCACCACCCCTTTCATCGATTCGAGCGGCACTGCATAGATGAACAACACATTGAGGCCGATGAATAACGCGGCAACCAGAGCAGTGCCATAGGCCAGCGACAGTGGAAGCGTGCGCGTGGGGTGCTTCAACTCCTCGGCCACATAGGTTGCCGCGTTCCATCCACTGTAGGAAACGTAGATATAAAACAGGCTCACGAAAAATTGCGAGAACAAGGGCGTAACGGAGGTCCGCACGGCGGGATACGTAAAATTCGCCCAGCTTCCCTGCCCGAAGACGAACCCGACGATCAAGAAAGTCAGAATAATCAGAATCTTCAAAGTGGTCAGTACATTTTGCACTCGCGCCGTGCGACGGATCCCCAGGCAATTGATTATGGTGAACAGCGCGATGATCGCGCCCGCCAGAATCTGCGCGGCGCCGGTCTTCAGTTCCCAGGAGTTCGAAGCGCTGACATGTCCCACATAATCGGAAAATGCCAGGGCCGCGGCGGCAATCGGCGCGGAAAACCCCGCGAAGAACGAAATCCAGCCCGTCATGAAGCCCCAAGTGGGCCCGTACGCTTCGGTCAGATAGACATACTCGCCACCGGAGCTGGGAAAGTTAACCCCCAATTCGGAATAGCAGAAGGCCCCGGCCAGCGCGCACACCGCGCCCACACCCCAGATGGAGAGCACCAGTTTCGCCGAGCCCAGTTGTCCGGCGAGAAAACCGGAAGTGGTGAAGATGCCGGTCCCGATCATGTTCGAGATCACTAGCGCGGTGGCGCTGCCGATCCCGAGCTGGCGAAGAAGACTGGTGGCTGTGGGGGTCACGGAATGGTTGCTTTCGGCTCCGCGAAGGATTCGAGAAACAGCGCTCGAAACGCCTGGGCGTCCGCGTCCACGGCCACCTTTGCATTGGGCTCGCCAGGCGATGCGGCTGTTCTTCCCTCTTCGGGCGCGTCTTCTTTGATCTCGATGTGCATGGCGGCGGTTTTCACGATACTCGGCCGCAACAGCGCCGCGGCAGCCAGGGGATCCCAGGCGTAGAAGTATCCGGTATCGATTTGTTCCCGATCCGCTTTTAGCACCCCTACCACGACACGCGCGAGCGGTGAGCGCGCCTTAGCTTCGAACTCGCGCAGGAACTCCGGGGTGATTTTCACTTTATTGGTGGCATCCAACGCGATCAGCCGGATGGGTACGCCCGAACGGAATACAATGCGCGCTGCCATCGGATCGATAAAAATGTTCCATTCGGCAGTGTTGTTCCGGGTGTGGAAGACACCGCCGTCCTGCAGGTTCCCGGGCACTCGGACAGCTCCGCCCATGATGACGATCTCTTGAATGTGGGCTGCTATGGAACGATCACGCTTCAGCGCCTCCGCGATATTGGTGAGCGGCCCCAGCGCAAGAATCTGGACCGGCGTAGGAGCGTTTCTCAGCCGTTCCACCAGGTAGTCGGCCGCGAGCCTGTGCTCGGGCGTTCTGGACGCAGGCGGCAACGGAACTCCGGGCAGATCGTCCGTTATCTTGCGCCATTCCGCAGGGAACTCCGCATTGCCCCGGAGCGACTGGTTGCGCCCCGCAAAAACGGGAACGTGCCGGCGTCCAGCCAAATCGAGCAAGCGTCCTATGTTGCGCGCGCCCGCATCCACGTGAGCCAATCCATTGACGACGGTGATGGCGTCGATCTGGACACTGGGATGCGAAAGAAGCAATGCCACCGCCATGATGTCGTCCGAGCCGGCGTCGGTGTCGATGATAATCGCAGCGGACTGTGCGCTGGCTGCGCACAGGAACATTACAGCCGCGAGCTTCCTCACAACAGGACGATAACATGCCCCGCGCCTATGAGGATGTCTTGGACGTCAGGGCTTTCGGATAGACCATCACACCCGACTCGGTGTCGCGAAATATCTTATAAAGAATCTGGTTGGTGGGAAGCTGGCTTTCCAGAAAATCGACGCCCTCGGCAGCGATGATGAAGCTGCTGCGATCGTCCTGGAGAACGAAGCGCTTGGCGCGAAGGTACCACAAGGCAAACAGCAGACGCTCGCGCGGGAAGGCCATGATGTTCTCCATGTCGAGCAGAGACAGTGCGGCATAATCCGGATTCGCGCGGCGCTTGCTGTAGAGCAGACAGAGAACGCCGATACGGATCTTGGCTTCCGCGTCGATTCCGTCGGTGAACTCTTTTCCCAGGAAAATCGGCAGCGGCCCCGCCTGGTTCACTTCGAATTGCCGGTCGTACTCTTTCCGCTTTAACGGATCGCGCAAGGTCTGATAGGCGTCGGTGAGCACCCTGAACCGCTCGGCGTCGCCGGTTTGCCGATTATCGGGATGATAGCGGGCCGCCATAATGCGGTAGACGCGCTCGATGGTTTCGATTTCCGCCCGCGGATTGATCTGCAGCAGATCGTAGTAATTGACGAGGGGTTGTACGGGCATCCTGGGTGTTTATCGGCGAAAATCGCGCTCCGCGCCATAGGGCATTTCCCGGAGCTATGATCAGGCATGCGATTGGCTCTTGGCTGTTTGCCTCCGCTGCATAGAGAAACCTTCCACCTACCCCGAGGATTCGACTTGACTGTCGATTACGGAGCCGAAAATCAGATCTGCAAATTGGAGATCCGGGCTGAGATGCCACTGGATATGTAAGCTTTTCTGCTGAATGTAGTGCCTGCTTCCGTGCGCGGCAAAGAAGTAGCCATTCACCGTGCAGTTCAATAACACGAATTGCCATTCACTTAGTACGGCCATGCCAAGGGTACATGAGGCTTTAGCCGCGTTTGTGTTCGGTATGGATGAGACACGACTAAAGTCGCGTGTACCAGCGTCTCATATTCTCATTAGCCCAACTGCTGCAGCGCCTGTTCCAGCGCCTCCACAAAGAAATACTCGCCCCAGATCACCGATTCGTCCACACCCAACTCCTTTGGTAGATGGTAAACGCCGCCTTTCAGGATGCCCTCCCACTTCTTGTCCTTCTTCGCCAAGTGATGTTCGCATAGCGAGCGCAGAATGCGAATCGCGAGCGACCAATAGTGATGCCCCTTCACCGGGTCCTGGAGGAGGCGGCAAAGGCGCAGCAATCCGGAAGCGGCGATGGCGGCAGCGGAGGTGTCGAGCAGGCGCCGGGATTCGGGAGGCGCGTTAAAATCCCAGGGTGGAACGCCATCGCTCCCGCAATGGGTGATGTAGTAATCGGCGCAGGATTCGGCCGTTTCAAGAAACCGGGGATCTCGGCTGTACTCATAGGAAAGGCTGAACCCGTACAGCGCCCAGGACGAACCGCGCGACCAACAGGAATCGCCGCGATAACCCTGCTGCGTGCTCTGGCGCAGGAACTCGCCGGTTTGGACGTCGAAAATCCCCTCTTGTGCCGTAGAGCCGTCGCCGCGCACCAGGAAGCGGCGGGTGGTCAGGCAGTGGCGCAGAGCGATGTCGCGCAGCCTGCGATCGCCGGTCTCGCGAGCGGCGTAAAAAATGATCCCCACGTTCATCATGATGTCGATGAATAGGGAGTTCTCTCCCACAAACGAGCGAAGGTATTGTCCATTCTCCTTGAAGCGCAACGCCTCAGTTTTGCCGGCCTGAATCAGCGCATCCTTGAGGGTGGGATCTTGCGTCAGCCGATACCACCGATAATAGGTGGACATGAAGATGAACCCCAGGTCGTGAACGTCGCGATCGTGTTGGCGAGGCGCCAGAGGAGTGGTGTAGCGAGTGGCCTGTTCCAGCCAGAACTTATCGTTTTCTACAGTTCTACCAGCAGCCTGGTTCCACTTGTGGAAGATCCACATCATTCCGGGAAAAAATCCATCGCACCAGTTGGTCCAAACCTGACCTTCGTGCTTCCACTTGCCGTCGGCGGTGTACATCGGGTAGAAGCCTGGATGAGTCTCAATGAGCTTGCGAACCTGCTGCTGAGCGAACCGCATTGCGTCTTCAAAAAGCGCGCGGTCCGTTTCCAGGACAAATTGGATCATGCTTTATGGATTCTAGCAATCTCTGTTACCATCGCAATCGATGGCAGCCACCAAAATCACTGTAAACAACAACGGATCGATTCGCATCGAAGGCGATTTCAGCATCCATGACGCCGAAGGGAAGGAGTTTGGACTCGGCGGCAGGACAATCATCTCGCTATGCCGTTGCGGCCACTCCATGAACAAGCCGTTTTGCGATGGAAGCCACAAGGCGAATGGATTTGATTCGGCTTGCGCGGCCAGGGACTTGCCGCCCAAGGCCTAGTGGTTGGCGGTTAGCGATTGGCTGTTGGCAGTTGGGAACGAATCGTGGTTTGGAGACGGTTTAGTTTCTTCCCGAGCAGGTCCGATTGGGCGCGCGCAGCATCCAGGTCCGAATCCGCATAATCCAGCCGGATCGCTAGTTCGAGTTGAGTTTCCAGTTCGGCTAACGATCCCCTTGATATCGATAGGAAGTGAAGGAATTCCCGACTTGAGCTGCGCGCGCGTCCCTCGGCAATGTTAGACGGAATCGAAACGGCTGCGCGTCGCATCTGGGAAGTCATGCCAAACAGTTCTGCTTTCGGGAATCGACCGGTAATGCGGTAAACGGTTTCCGCGAGCTCCACTCCGAGCTGCCAAACATCCAAATCCCGAAAACTTTTCCCCATTCACCAGGTAGTGCTCGAACGTGGAACCTTTTCTCATGCGGCCAAACGCCAATCCCTAATCGCCAATAACTGCCTATTCTTCCGCCAGCACACAAATATCACTCAAGTTCCGATAGTCTTCCGCGAAGTCCAGCCCGTACCCCACCACGAACTCGTCGGGGATCTGGAACCCGACATAGGACACGTGCACGGGACGCAGACGTTTCTCGGGCTTATCCAACAAGGTCGCGATGGCGAGTGACTTTGGACGCCGCTGCTCCAGCAGGTTCATCAGGTACGTCAATGTCACGCCGCTGTCGACGATGTCCTCGACGATCAGAACGTGATGCCCTTCGATGGAGACATCCAGATCCTTGGTGACCTTCACTTCGCCCGACGAGGTCTTTCCGCGGCCGTAGCTTGAAATGCCCATGAACTCGATGCGGGAAGGCGTCTTGATATGGCGCGACAGGTCCGCCAGAAACATAAATGCGCCTTTCAGAATCGAAATCAGGTAGAGCGGGCCCTCAGGATAGGCGGCGCTGATCTCCTCGCCCATTTGACGCACTCGATGCTGGATCTGTTCAGCGGTGAGGAAAACGCGAGGGGCCAGGGCCATGCGCTAGTCGGCGCTATGCGTGCGAGTGTCCAGACGCTTGCTCACGCTGGTCAGGCGCGTGCTTCCCGGGCCGATGTGAATGTGGGCCGCGGTGGCTTTGCCAGGAATCGCGTGCGAGAAGGCGTAGTAGGGAATCCTTTTCAATTGAAGATAGTGGCGCAACCAAACGCCTTCCGGAGCGCTGGGTACGACGGCCACATCCACGCGCCCGCGATGATCGAACCCGAGCGCGCGATGAACCTCAGTCTCCCCCTCGGCACTGATTGGAAGCGGGCGATCGAACTGGCTGGCGAAGGCGAGTTCGAGCGGCTCGAGTTGGCGCGCTTCATCGAACTCCCCGGCGCCTTCATAATGCTCCATGCCCTGCCAAGTCAATTCAGAGTCGTCTAGGGGCACTGGCATTACAACCGGCGGAGGCTCCGCTTGATTCATGGCTGCCCGGTCTGCCATCAAATGGGCGCGCAGGTGGGCCAGATCCAGACTGGTTTGACGAGCGGTCAACTCCGCTTCGAATGGCGCCAGGTAAGAGAGCGCCGCCACGCCGGCTGCGACGATTTTCCTGGCATCCTCCAGCCGCGCCTGCTGGCGATCCACGCGGCGCTGCGCAGCCGCGATCATTTCCGCCGAGGCCTCCTCGGTAGCACCCTTTTCGGGAAGGTCGCCATACAAATCGTGCGCCAGAATCACCTCGTCCCGGGCGTCGTCCAGCTTCGCTTCCGCTTCCTGGATGCGGACGCGCGGGAGCGCTCCCATATCCACCAGTTCCTTCACTCGGGCGAGTTCCTGTTGAGCCAGTTCGATTCCCTTGCTTTCTGGAGCTTCAGCCTGCGCGAAAGTTCCTGCGGAGAGAATCCAGGCTCCAAAGGACAATAGTAGTACTAGCAATTGTCGCATTGGAACTTTCAGTGTACCATGGAGGCAGGAGAAGTCCCTAGCTATCCGACAGCAACGTAACACAGCCGCTCATTCCCTCAGACCGCTGCTTAGTACTCCTCCATGGCTTAGCGCAGTTCGAGCAGCCGAATCCAAGAAAGCCCTGGACATCCGCGTGTTGGACCTGCGTGAAGTAACCACCTTCGCGGATTTTTTCGTGATCTGCAGCGGGAGCAACCCCAAGCAGATCCAGGCCATCGTGGAAGAAGTGGGGCAAGAGCTTGCTGAGCGCGGTGAATATCCAGTCAGCGTGGAAGGCTTCGATAACGCCGAGTGGATTCTGGCGGATTACGGCGACTATGTGGTTCACGTCTTCTCGCCCAAGGCTCGGACATTTTATGAACTGGAGCGCTTGTGGCGGCACGCGAAAGTTGTGCCGATCCCGGTAGAGCCGCCGCTAACAGAACCGCGACCCTAAGCCCGGTCCAGTCTGAACGTGGTTCAGCCCGAACGCTTGGCTTGAGCGCAGCAATTAGCGCCGTTCTTGGACACCACGGGCTCCAGAATACCCGTGATCTCCTCAAAGATATAGCCGGGCGACCGGTCGCCGCGGATCTGATGGTAGCTGCGATCCTGATAGTAGGCCAGAACCGGCCGCGTCACTTCGTCGTAGGTGCGAATGCGTTCGGTGACCACCTCTTCGCTATCGTCCTTGCGAGTGATCAATGCCGTACCGTCGTCGTCGCAAATGCCGGCTGCGCGAGGCGGCTGGTGCAGCAGGTTGTAAATACGTTTGCATTGCGGGCATTGGCGGCGGGAGGTGAGCCTGCCCACCAGGGCATCCATCGGGACGTCCAGATGCAGCACGATAGGGTTTTGGAACTGGCGCTTGGCCAGCAATTGGTCCAGATACTCGGCTTGTTCCACGGTGCGCGGGTAACCGTCCAGCAGGAAGCCGTGCGAGCTGTCGGGTGCAGACACACGTTGAGCCAGCATGCGGTTGACGAGGTCGTCACCCACCAATCCCCCACTGGCCATGATGGACTTCGCGGCGTTCCCCAGCGCCGTGCCGGCCTTGATTTCCTCTCGCAGCATATCGCCGGTCGAGATGGCCGGAATGCCCAACCAGTTTGAGATTCTTCCTGCCTGCGTTCCTTTGCCGCTACCGGGCGGTCCAAAGAGCAGAAGAATCAAACCATCCTCCGTTCCCGTTACTGAACCCTCCAAACTCAGTCAACTTACAAAGATCAGCTAAATCGCATGAAAATACTATCACTATTTCGTACCACCTGTAACTACTAGGGACCGGCGAAGTTCCAGTACCGCGCGAGCCTGTTCGAGCGTCACTTTTTGAAGGCCAGCGTGAGACCGTCCCGCACCGGCAGCATGCTCAGCCACACTCGTTCGTCATTGTGGATCTGGGCATTGAACGCGCGAATGGCGCGCGTATCCGGATCGTCGAAGGAGGGGTCGATCACGCGGCCATACCAGAGTACGTTATCCACGCCGATCAATCCACCCGGCCGCAGCAGCACCAGGGCGCGCTCATAATAATTGGCGTAGTTGGTCTTATCGGCATCGATGAACACGAAATCGAACTGGTTGGCCTGGCCGCTCGAGATCAGTCCATCCAAGGTATCCAGCGCCGGCGCCAGGCGCAGATCGATTTTCCGCTCTACGCCGGCCTCGCGCCAGTAGCGCCGCGCCACCTGAGTCCACTCTTCACTGATGTCGCAGGCGATGATTTGGCCGTCATCGGGCAGCGCCAGCGCCACCGATAGCGCGCTGTAGCCGGTAAAGACGCCGATTTCAATGGTGCGGCGCGCTCCGATCAGGTGCATGAGCAGCCCCATAAGCTGGCCCTGCTCCGCCGAAATCTGACAACTGGATCTGGGATCGTGCGCGGTCTCCTCGCGGAGACGCCGTAGCAGCGCCGGCTCCCGGAGGGTGACGCGTCGCATGTACTCCCACAACTCATCTCCTATGGTGAGGTCTTCGGGCATCACCCTCTATTGAACCACTATGCTAGGATAACAACTTATGCCCACAGAACCCATCCTGGCCCTTTTGGTTCAGGAACGCGACAGGTTGAACCGAGCGATTGAAGCGCTCGAAGGTCCCCTGAAACGGCGTGGCCGCCCCGCCAAGCACGATTCCGGTCCCGTGGAAGCAGCTCCCAGGAAGAAAAGAACGTTCAGCGCCGCGCAGCGGAAGAAACAGGCCGAACGCATGAAGGCGTATTGGGCCGCGAAGCGGAAGGCAGCGAAGTAGCCGGCAAGACCCCAGCCGCCCGCCCCGCAAAGGTGTTGGCACGAGTGCCTACACGGCACGCAGGAGTGCGTGCGCCATATACTTATTCCCACTTATCCCTTCTGCAACCTATTCCCAAAATACTAAACCGTATCCAATCGAAACTCCCACTGCTTTTTTCTGGTAGATAACGAGCGTCCGCCGAAATAATTCGAGGCTTTCTCCGGAAGCTTTCCAAAGACACGCCCAAACGGCGTAAACCTGCAAATTGCATGCCGGGCAGCGAGGCAAGGCTCCAGCCTAGTGAGCAATATTGCACAGACCGCCTTCGAATCCTCTTCGATAATGTGGCGCATGCTGATTAAGACGTCGCCCGTCGACCAACCATTCTGCCCGCGATTTTTTAAATTCAGGGACCAAGTCGAAACTAAGGTGGATCTAATGAAGACGGTAATCCTTCGAATATCTGATTTAATCGCAAGACACGCCACGCTTGTCCTGCTTGCCGCGTATTCTATCGCAGCTCCAGGGAGCGCGGTATTTGCCCAGGTGGCTCCCACGCTTGGTACGGTGCAGAACTTTGCAGTCCTGGGCGCCTCGACGGTGACCAATACAGGCCCCACCATTATCAGCGGAGACCTGGGTGTGTATCCAGGAACGGCGATCACCGGTTTTCCTCCTGGGATCCAGATCGCAGGGATGACAGATGCGGCGGATGCAGTAGCGCTTCAGGCGCAGAATGACAACACCGCAGCCTACAATGATCTCGCCGGCGAGGCATGCAGTCCTTCCAATACCTTCGCTGTTCCAACCGACATCGGTGGATTGACGCTAGTGGCGGGGGTCTATTGTTTTGCGTCCTCGGCTCAGTTGACGGGAACGCTCACGCTGGACGCCCAGGGCGACCCCGGCGCGGTTTGGGTATTTCAAGTGGCTAGCACCCTGATTACGGCCAGCAGCTCGAACGTGCTGCTCGTCAATGGGTCTCAGCAATGCAATGTCTTTTGGCAGGTCGGCAGCTCCGCGACCATCGGCACAAACAGCGCCTTCGTAGGGAGCATATTCGCACTGACCAGCATTTCTTTAACGACCGACGCAACGCTGGCGGGCCGGGCGCTGGCCCAAACCGGCGCGGTGACGATGGACTCCAATACTGTTTCCATCTCGGCGTGCTCCGTGGTGCCGGTCAATATTCCACCCACGCTGGGCAAGGCCTTTAGCCCGGCTACCATCAATCCGGGTGGGGTCTCCACTCTCACCATCACCTTAAGCAACGCCAACAGCACCATCGCGAACCTGATTGCGCCGCTTACAGACCGATTGCCCACGGGCGTTGTGGTGGTTGGCAACGCAGGCACCACCTGCACCGGCGGGACGCTGGCAGCAGCCGCAGGCAGCTCGACGGTGACCTTGACAGGGGCGGCGATACCGATCCACGGCCTCTGTACCGTGACCGTGGATGTGACCGCGGCTCTAGGGGGGAACTATACCAACTCGCTGGCCGTCGGCGCCTTATCAACCACCAACGGCTACAATACCGCGCCGGCAGTCGCCAGCTTGACGGTTCCGCAGCCGCCCAATGCGCCCACACTCGGCAAGGCGTTCGGCCCAGCGACTATTAATTCGGGCGGTGTATCCACTCTCACCCTCACATTGAATAACACCAATACAACCGCGGCCGCGCTGACCGCTCCACTTACCGACACGCTGCCCAGCGGGACTCTGATCTCGGGGAGCGCCAGCAATACCTGCGGCGGCGTAGCTACCGTGGGCGTCTCCAGCGTGACGTTGACGGGAGGCGCCATCCCGGCCAACGGGTCCTGCACCATCACAGTGGGTGTGACCGCGGTGGGCGGGGACAACTACATCAACTCCGTAGCCGCGGGCGCACTCCAGACCGTCAATGGCAACAACGCCGCTCCGGCCATCGCAACCTTGACCGTGATCCCCCCGGTGAATGTCGCGCCCATACTCGGCAAGGCCTTTAATCCAGCCACCATTATGCTGGGTGGGCTCTCCACTCTTACTATCACCTTGGGCAACGCCAGCGGAACAATTGCGAGCCTGACCGCGCCGCTCACCGACATCTTGCCCGCGGGCACGTTGATCTCGGGCAGCGCCAGCAACACCTGCGGCGGCGTAGCCACCGTCGGCGCCTCCAGCGTGATATTGACGGGGGGCGCGATCCCGGCCAACGGCACCTGTACGGTGACCGTGAATGTGACCGCGTCCTGCGGCGGGAACTACATCAACTCCCTGGCCGCGGGCGCACTGCAGACCAGCAACGGCAACAATGCGATCCCGGCCATCGCGACCTTGAATGTTTCCATTCCTTCCCCCGTCACGGTTGGCAAGGCCTTCAGTCCGGCCACCATTATTTCGGGCGGCGTCTCCACTCTCACCATCACCTTGAGCAACACCAACAACACAGCCGCCGCGCTTAGCGCGCCGCTTACCGACACATTTCCCAGCGGCATGACGGTCTCCGGCAGCGCCAGCAACACCTGCGGCGGGACAGCCACCGCCGGCGCGTCTAGCGTCACCTTGACGGGAGGCGCTATCCCGGCCGCCGGCTTCTGTACCGTGACGGTGAATGTGACCACGTCGGGCGGCGCTCACTACATCAATTCACTAGCAGCGGGCGCGTTACAGACCAACCTCGGAAACAATGCCGGGGCGGCCATCGCGACCTTGACCGTCATCCCATCCGTGGTTGGACTCAGCAAGGCCTTCAGCCCAACCAGCATTTTTCCGGGCCAAGGTTCGACGCTGGTGATCACCTTGAGCAACCTGAGTAACACGGCTGCCGCACTCACCGCGCCGCTCACCGACTCCCTGCCCGGCGGCCTGCAAGTCTCTGGGCTCGTCAGCGCTACCTGCGGGGGAACGGTGGTGTCCATCCCGGGCAGTTCAACTGTGACCCTGACGGGAGGTTCCATCCCGGCCATGGGATCCTGTAGCGTGACGGTAATCGTGATCACAAACGACATTGGCATCTACACCAACACGCTGCCCATCGGTGCTCTCCAGACCAGCAACGGCAGCAACGGCACCCCGACCGTGGCCACTTTGACGGTCAATTCCCTTCCGACCGGCATCGCACCCGTGCTGCACAAGCATTTCACTCCGGCCACCGTTGCTTCGGGCGCGGATTCCACTCTCACCATTACCTTGCGCAACGCCAACAGCACGGCCGCCTTGCTGACCGCGCCCCTCACCGATTTCTTGCCCAGCGGCATGCTGGTCTCAGGTAGTGCTACCACCACCTGCGGAGGGACAGTCACGGTCAGCGCATCCAGCGTGACTTTGACGGGAGGCGCGATCCCGGCTAACGGCTCCTGCGTCATTACGGTAAGTGTGCACGCACCCCCGGGCAGCTACCTCAACTCCCTAGCCGCGGGCGCGTTGCAGACTGGAATCGGCAACAATACCGCTCCGGCCTCTGCCACTTTGACGGTTACTTCCAACGGCCCACCCAAGCTGACTAAGTCCTTCAGCCCGGCAACCTTTGTTGTGGGTAAGAATTCGACTCTCACCATTACTCTGCATAATTCCGACAGCACGCCCGACACGCTGACGGCTCCGCTCATCGACACATTCCCCAGCGGCATGCTGGTCTCAGGCCCAGCCAGCACCACGTGCGGCGGGACAGTGACGGAAGGCGCCTCTAGCGTGACCTTGACGGGAGGTTCCATCCCGGCCAACGGCTCGTGTACGGTTACGGTGATGGTGACTGTAAACCAACCGGGCACCTTCATCAACACGCTGGGCATCGGTGCGCTACAGACCAACCAGGGAAGCAACACCGGCTCAGCCAGCGCGACCGTGACGGTTGCTTTGAACGGCCCGCCGACCTTGGCCAAGTCTTTCTTTCCGGGCACCATTAATATAGGCGGGGCTTCGACTCTAACCATCACCTTGCATAACCCCAGCGACGCGGCAGCCACGCTGACCGCGCCGCTTACCGATTTCTTTCCCGGCGGCATGACGGTCTCCGGTAGTGCCGCGACTACCTGCGGAGGGACAGCGACGGTGGGCCAATTCGGCGTGACCCTGACAGGAGGGTCGATTCGGGCCCACGGCTCCTGTACCGTGACGGTGGAAGTGACCGTTGACTCGCCGGGATACTTTATCAACACGCTAACCAGGGGGGCCCTCGAAACCAGCAACGGGAGCAATACCGCCGCGGCCTCCGCATATTTGACGGAGCTCCCCACCGTCCCGCCCAACCTGCTCAAGTCGTTCAGCCCGGCAACTATTGTTGCGGGTGCGCTTTCCACTCTGACCATCACCTTGGGAAACCTTGGCAGCACGGCGGCCACGCTGACCGCGCCGCTCACCGACTTCTTGCCGAGCGGCATGCTCATCTCCGGCAGCGCCAGCAACACCTGCGGCGGGACAGCTACGGTGGGCGTCTCAAGCGTCACCTTGACGGGAGGTTCCATCCCGGCCAACAGCTCCTGCAGCCTGACAGTGAAGGTGACCGCAAACTGCGGGTGCGCGGGCGGCCTCATCAACATACTGCCCATAGGCGCGCTGAAGACCACCAACGGCGGCAACGCGGCCGCGGCCGTGGCCACTTTGAACGTGGAATAACCGATGCTTAGAAACTCAGGTTTTGCCGCCCAAAAAGGACGTGCGTAGTGCTGTTCAAATGTGGAACCAAAGCCCCTGAATCTGGCGTGTACTCCAGCCATCATTCAGCACCTTGTGCATTCGAGGACCAAATCACGGTGCTCAAGGATGAACACTTTCCGCAGTGCTGCCGGTGCGGCGCGGCAGTGCTGTTCGCGCGTTCCCTTGTCACTGCGCATTGGCGGGTGAATGAGCATTACGTCTTTTCTCAAAAAACCTGCCTTGAGGTTCCGGGGCAAAGGCCTTTTCTGCGCAACCACCTGAGCGAACCTAATGGCGACGGCTTGATTCTTCCTTCCGTGGTGCGGGGAACCAGATTGTAGCCGTCTGGTTGGGGCGCAGGGCGCCTCATGGCGGAAGCTAGTGGGAGCCGTTCGGGCTTTTCCTCACAAGACTCGGCAACTTACACATTCCAAATTCTCGCTTAACACATCAAACGCGCCGTAAGAGCCGGTTTTGGTACGCCATGGTACACGGCGAAATCACACGCCCGCTAGAACAATGGAGCCGCCCGTAGCGAACGAACGAATCTCGGGGTCGTTCTCGCCGACCAGGTAGGGCTGGCCGGGCTCTATATGGTCGCCGCCAGGCCGGGCTCGTTAGCCCGCTGCCGGCGCCGGTGCGGCCGGAGTATCCTCAGCAGTGATATCGTCGGGCCCCCCCGCGCTGCTAGAGCCCCCCGGCCGCCGCCAACGCTCGACTCAAATTTCCGGGGCGGCATCGCGGAGAGCCGGCTTGAGGTCGGCGAGTGACTTGATCCCGAGCTTTTCGAGTAGGGCGGGGAGCATGGGTTAAGCATAAGATTCCTGACCACGGTTTCTGCAGGGAGCTTCGAAGGAAGCGGCCTACAGCCAAACTGGGGGCCATCCGATTCGATAAGGTAGAAGTGGTAAAACGGTTACTCACGATGCCTAAACTCCCCCTTGGCGGTTGGTTGGTCGAAAATCTGCGCTTCACCGCATTTCCGACAATTGAAGGCACGGTTCGCAATCCCTCCTGGTGGGAAACAATCACGAAGGCGCTACCCGACGAGACCAATGTCAGCACGAAGCTTGGTGCAAAGACGGTGGGGGGGACGGTTGAGGGGTTGAAGCTCGTTCTTCGTGCGGCCCTCGACCGGATCGATTGGATACTCATGCCAGCGGACGAAGATGTTCAGCAGGCGATGATAAATCTGGAGAGTCCTTCCATCGGAACCCTAGAGAGGGCTTTCCAGATTTTCACACCGTTGATGCAAACTTGGTTGCGGCTTGATGATATGCCACCAGTCGCGCGGTTCGCGCTCGGTGGTATAGTCTTTCATCCGATGCCGGATAAAGACACCGCGTACACTCATATCCTCGAATATATTCCCGTAACATTAGACCCGGAGGCGTCGGACCTCTTATTTCAAATCAATCTCCCGCCGATGAAGAGCACGACTCTGCCCTCTCTGCACTTTAACCGCCTCAGCAAATGGCTTGTCGCCCACCATGCCCTGGTGGGAATGCCTTTGAATAATCCATTTTCGACTTCTTTCCATGGAAGGACACCAGTCTCGATAAGGTTAGAATTGGATATCAATACTGTGCCCACATTTCCGCCGCCGATCCCTCAGGAGAACACCGAAGGTATATTAAATGGGCTCTGCGCAGGAATTCGTGGGAGGTGCCGGAATTGCTGAACTTGGGCTAAACTCGCAGTTTGCCGACGGATAACGAGTTCACCAGGATCTTGGCTTGGCCGGGATACCAGGTCTATCAACATGAGATTGACGAAAAAGCGAAGACGCTGAAACTGTGGATACGGCGCAAACGAGGAAATCGAAAGATCGAGTGCTCCGGTTGCGGGCGTAAGTTCGGAGAACTGTACGACACCAGCGAGCGGGCGGTACGGGATCTTCCCTGGAGCGCGTTTACGGCGACGGTGTTCATCGAGATTTACCGGGTGAAGTGCCCGGACTGCGGTGTGAAGCGGGAGAAGGTGCCGTTGTTGCCGAGCAAGGCGCCGTTTTCTAAGAGGTTTGAGGACGCCGTGGGACTGGCGTGTGAGATGGCTTCAGCCAGACAGGTGGCACGCCAGTTCGGGTTGCCCGCCAGCACCGTGAGGGCGATTGATCTGAGGTACTTGGAGCGCTGGAATGCAGCGCGACGCAAACCAGCGTTGCGGCAGATGGGGGTGGATGAAATCTATCTGGGGAAGAAACAAAAGTTCCTCAGCGTGGTGTGCAACCTGGAGACGGGCGAACCCTTGTGGTTCGGGCAAGAGCGGAAGAAGGAGACCTTGGATGGATTCTTTCAAACCGAGCTCAGCGCCAGGCAACGGCGTGGGATTCAGGCGGCCTGCTTGGATATGTGGAAGCCCTATCGGTTGAGCATCGAGCAATGGGCCCCTCACTGCCAGATCATCTATGACAAGTTCCACATCATGCAGCACGCCAACCAAGCGGTAGATGAAGTGCGGAGGGCGGAGTTCTTCCGCAAGGGTGGACGGATGAGGAACGTGGTGAAGGGCAAGCGTTGGCTATTGCTGAGCCGATGGGTCAACCTGGAGACCGGCAAAAAGCAGCAGTTGAATCAGCTGTTCGCGCTCAACCGGCGGGTCCTGAAGGCGTATCTGTTAAAGGAAAGCTTGGACCGACTCTGGACCTATCGCTACGAAGGCGCCATGATGCGGTATCTGCACAACTGGATGGATCAGCTGCGATGGCAAAGGTTGAAACCGTTTGAAAAGCTGGCCCAGATGTTGGTGGATCACCTGGAAGGGATTCTGAACTACTGCCGAACCAAAGTGCCGATGGGAGTCGTGGAATCGGTGAATGGGAACATCAAATCACTGTTACGGCGCGGTCGGGGCTATAAGAATCTGCGTTACCTCCTGCTGAAAGCGCAACGGATAGCGGCCACCAAGACCGAATTCGTCGTCTTCAGGAAAGCAGCCTAAAATGCGGGCTTCCACAGATTCCTGCGCAGAGCCATTAAATGAATTGATCGAGATTGCTCACCACATTATCCAGGAGGGGGTTCGCTGATGAGGACAGACAGCTTAACGGCAAAGGGTAAGGCATACAAGCCAGAGGCGGATACTAATCCAAGCCCAAATCCCTTCGCCAAGCTGATGGCGACTTTCGTTTTGAGCGTGGGGATGGCAGCTACTGATCCACAAAGTGGTGTTCTTCCGAACCTGGGTGGCCTCGTTAAAGGACGCTATTCGAGCATCACCGAGAGCAGCACGGCGGATGAGTATGTTGATCCGGCGCTTGTCGGAGAAGTGCGCGCCCTGTTCGAGGATGGCGCGCAGGAGTTCTTTGAGGACGGCATGGAAAGCTCCTTTTCTAAATCCCTGTTGATGTTCTTCAGGATGCACGGACGGGGCGCGGTCCGCGCCATATCGGGGTACGTGTTTTCCGGAGACGCTCATCCGGACGTTACATCCGAAGCTTTGCGTTCGATGGCAGATTGGAAAGACAAAGGGACTTTGGCCCAGCGGTGGCACATTCTTCAACGCTCGTTGCACGACAAGTCACCTCGTGTTCGGGATGGGGCAATATTCGGATTCGCTAATATGAACGACCCTCGCGCGTTGGGTGCTCTCTCCGAAGCCCGATCGGTGGAAACGGTATCTGAGCTTCGTAAGTTGATTGACCAGGTGATAGCGCAGCTCGAACAAGCACGCTAATACTATGGCCTTGCTGGTACGCACGGTTGATAAGCACCGTAACTGGTTTAAAGAAGAAGCTGCCCCCTTTCTTAGGCAAGATGACGTACCCGCCGACCCACTCGTGGATTTGAGAACCAAGGAGAATCGCCTTTCTGTTTATCTGGTAGAACAAGACAAATCTAATGTCGAGCGTATCGTTCGGGCGATCGCGTCTGGAAAACAGAAAATCGAGCACCAATCCTACATCGTGTTTGATTCGAAGGTTCTGGAAAAAGCGGGGATCGAGATGGAAGAAAACGCCGGAGACACAAAAGACGCCGGCATTAATCACTTACATCGTGATCTCGTTTTAACAGGTAAGAAGCTAGCGCTTCTGGCACAGGGAATGCTGCAGGACGGCGAGGAAGTGGCAACGATTCTGAGGGAGCACTTACGTGAGCTTGTGGAACAGGGAATCCACGCGGGCGAATTGCCTGAAGAATACAGGGAAAAATTGAAGAAGTAGTCGCGGCCGACGCCTGGGCGCTGAAGCAGCGTGCGCTTAAATTCGAGCTTGATGGCGTTCAACCAGGGCGCGAGCGCCTAGTCCAGAATTTCCTGCTTCTCTTGCTCGGTGGAGACCGCGACGATTTCGACGTATCGCGGGCTTATGCGGGCCGGCAGATGGAAGGGCGCCTACCGAGCTCATCGGCAGCATCCATCCACACGGGGCATTTGCATTGAATCATGCGAACGCCATTGTTGCGGAAGCGGCAACTGCTTTCATGGCGGCGGTAGAGTCTGCACACGGGTTCATTGTACCTGCAAACTTGGTACGTATTGTGGTACGCGGATCGGAGGCGGCTACAACACCAAGAAAAAACGAACAAAATGGCGGAAGCTAGTGGGAGTCGTTCCGACGACACCCCCAGCGCTACTGCAACTTCCAGATTACAGGTTGCCAGCCTAACCAAGATTGCCATAGTTACCAGGGGCGATTGCCCTGTTAGGCCCTGGAGCCGGGACGCAGATTTCTCACCCCGGCTCGTCGACGGCTAATTGTTGTTGGCCATGCGGTGCATGTCAGACAGGATCGTTTTGACGTGCGTCAAACTGTTATCGACCAACCAGCTAATTTGGATACGGCTCTGAACCGCTCGCGTACCTTCGGTCACCGTTACCAGCGGGTTTAACTGCTCATCTTCGACCACCCTAATCTTGGACTCTATGCCAAGCTCGCGGGCAACTGTCATGATTTGATCAGTAAACATCGGCTCTCCTTTCTCCTACACTCCTAAGCAGGGGATCGCGGAGAGCGCGGCATCTGGACAACCGCGATTGAAGTCGTCGCGCGTCGGGTCCTCGCAGGCACTGAGCAGGAGGAGAAGAAACACGGCGGGGCGTATGATTGGCATTGATGAACCCGGAAATGGAAGAGCTATTCGCGGAGCACGTCGACTCTGACTTCGATGTGTTCGACGCCGAGTACGACCAGTTTCGAGAAGATGTTGAGGGCTTGATTCTCGGAGCACTCAAAGTCGCATTGGGGCCTTTGCACGCTCTGGCTGAAGCCGAGTTGAAAGAGCTGAATCAGAAGAACGCTCGGGATGGCGGCCGGGCCTATGACCTCGACGAGAACGTCGCGGTGGCGCAACACTACGAAAACCAGGAGCGGTTTCTGCGGAATATGGCCCTCGTGGCCCTTGCCTCACGTCTTACGCACGCCCTTAGAAAAATGGCAAAGAACGCATGGTTCAGGAAGGGAAAGAAAAAGTACGGCACAGGCGCGCATAGCGAATTCCAGCGCCTCTGGATAGAATATGGCGAGCGCTTCGGCTTCCAGTTCGAACCCGACCAGATCGCCTTTACCGACACGATGCGGGTGGTCCGCAATCAAATCGTGCATGACGGCGGTGAGGCAAATCCATTCAAAGAAGTGACTTTTGAAGCCTACAATCAGGGCGAAGAGGGTTACCTGGATCTGTCATTTTCAAAGGCCTATCCAACGTTTGTTCGCGGCAGCGGCATGTTTGCCGAAGTCGAAGTGAACGAGAAGCAACTGGAGGAAATGATCGAGCGCTCTTTTGGCCTTGTCAGAGGGCTGGCCGTAGAACTGCGGAAGATCGAGCTCGCCTACATCGAAGAAATGAATAAGCAACTCAAGGAGCGCAAGAAAGGTTAGCGTCTTGGGCGTTTTGAATCCGTATCGAGCGCCTTCAGGACATAAGCCAAGAAGATGCCATAGCGGAGGGCATCGAGCCCGTTCTGACCGGGGTCGGTGAACGGTGTGGCTGGCTGGATTACGGGAACGTAGGTCCGGGAACCCGGCGATGTGCGGACGCTGTCGGTCTCCGTTACAATCATCCGCCACGTCGCTGAGAAAAGTTCTCTAAGGAAGATCAAGGACAGGTGCAAACCCATTGAACGCCTGACTCTGATCGTACAGCTTCATTTCCAAGTCTGCCTTTGGCATTATGACACGCCCGAAGTCGACTGCCAGCGCAACCGGCATAGCAGGAAACACGTGAAGCGTCGCTTGCTCGCCATGTTTAGACTTGATTCGGTCCAACAGCTGTCTAACCCGTTCACGGAAGAGTCGAGCTTGACTACGGCCCTTCAGGAAGTCGTTGTTTGGCGCGGGAGACGACATCTTCCAGATGGATGCTCCTGGCACAGTGGCCGTGATCCGCTCATCGTTAATGGTTGCGCTGAGGGAGAAGACGAGCGCCGGCGGACCGTCGAAATGAGCCGGTTCACTAATTTTGTACTCGAAGTCCGGTGGGTCGGACTGCCAACGCCAGTCCGGCGGTTCGCGATGCAGCTGATAAACTTCAGCAGCCGGAATATCGCTGAGCAGGTAGCCAAGCTGCATCAGTAGCGGCTGAGGCGCAAGAGCGAATATGGAAAGGTGCTCAACGCTTCCTTGTGCGAGCCGCGGCTTCAATTGCAACGACACCAGGCTTTTCAATTGGCTTAATTCCGCCGTCCAATAGGATGCGTCTCCATCCTGCATGGCCGAATTGACCATCCCAAGAACCACTGGATGAGCTTCCGCCGGGTAGCGATCTGGCAACATTGCGGCAGCTGCTTTGTTCAAGGACAGGTGAGCGTTGTGCGTGCCGACGTTCGCGCCGTAAAGGACGACATGGCTCTGACGGTCTGGCCCCAGAGCAGTCACTAATTCGATTCGCTGCTCGTGGCGCTCTTTCATCGCTTGCAGGAGTTCCATCGGGTGGCCAGCAACGTCAGCTACGTCTATCTTTCGGTGATGAATATCGCAGAGGAGCATGAGGTTTGAGATGTCTGCCTTCAACTGCTCCGAAAGGGTCTCATGGCCGCGAGGACCAGTGGGCTTATCGGCAATTATGTGCGCAATGTAGGCGCAGTTGAACTCTGCCTGCGTGAGAGTATCAATCCACAGGGGTTCATTGCAGCCGTCGTATTCACAGCGGCCTCCGGCTTTGCCCCACAGGCGAATCTTAACGGTTTCGGGGATGTAGCTGACTGACATATCCGTAGGACAGTTCCTTGAGTGCTAGACCCGAAGCTAAGCTGCGGGCTCTATTTCTGCGGACCCGTCGTGGGCGATCCCGCCGCCGTCCCATTCGCCTGTCACCCGCCACATTTCGTAGAACATTAGCCAAAGAGATAACCAAGGGATGATTGTTTCTGACAGCTTCATGTCGGACCGCCAGGCCGCGCGGCTGGGGCAAAACAGGCAAGGCTGAGTTGGACCATAGGTGTGAGGGATCTTCCCGCCGGGCTCAAGTGGCTTTAGCTGATTCCCTGGTACATAGGCCTTTGGCCAGGTCCCAACTCGGTATTCAATCACGACGTCGTAGGTTGCACATACCGGTCCCGGTTGCAACTGCCCGCGGCAGCTCAACAAACCGCCGTTTACCTCACAACGAAAGCCGGGGTTGCGGCTTCGCACCCATGCTGCTTGGTCTCGAATTCCGAGCGTTTTGATTCGTGGGTTCATCGGCCGAAAAATTGATTTCGAGGCACGGCCGCCGATCCGCTTTTCGAGAGGGCTGTGAGCAAACCTCCGGCTCCAACACCGAGCGTACGGGTATTCCTGCGCTCGTTCAACTCGATTGCCTCAATTCGAATTGCGTCCTTGACCCGCTCGAAACCGAAGAGTTCGCTGAGCGGTTCTGTGGTTTTCTCCAGCCCTTGCCGTTCCTCAAGAGAGGTTGGATATAAGGCGGACTTAATGCTGCGCCGGAAGTTTCGAATGTACGACTTGAACTTGTCATACTTTTCCTGGTCCCAGGTGTCGGCGAAGTTCTCGCCAGTATGCACTGGGTTCGGAATTCTGGGCACCTCGGGGCAGGCTTCTAACGCCTCGTGAATCCCATCGAGCACACTATCGAGAGCAAAACTCAATGAACGCTGGCCCCGGTAAAAACTTCCAGCCAATGTGGTGAGAATCACGGATCGAGCGATATCACGACCGCCGTGAAAAAAGATATCGCGGTGGCGTTTCATCAACTGCACGATCCGTTGGAGCGGGAATTTGTATTCTGAAGGAATTGCTGAAGGTAGAGGCTCGACAGAGCCCTTCAGCATCCGCTCCGCCAGCTCGTCACGGAGACGGCATCGTTCAAAGAACCACGCTGCGAATCCCTTCGGGTTGCTGTGCATCCAGCACAGCAACTTACGGTCAGGCACGATGATGGAGCCGTTCCCGATCTGGTCGTTGGGACAGGCGGGAAGGATATCAAGATGAAAGTCCCCTGCATAGTTCAGCCGCAGACACCGTTTGAGCTTCTCAAGCATCTCCCGATAGGTCTCGTTGGAGATCATCCGGCCATGCACCCAATCATAGACGATGAGCGGCGGTTGGTGCGCGCAATAATGAAGCTGGCAGACGAGATCCAGGTCGTACTCGCTGCGGCCGTCCGGTCGAACTGTGGTTCCAAGTAGCATCGAGCCTTGTGGATAAACCTCGGGTGCGTATATCGCCAATGAGCTTCCGAGCGCGGCAAGCCAGCCGCCGACGGCTGTATACTTTTCCTCCGCATTTCGATACTGCGTTGGGGTCAGCTCGGATCGTACGCAGATTCGGGCTAGATGGCGATCAAGCCATTCGACTCGGCTAGAAGGGAGCGTGGTCTGGCGATAGGGTTCAACGAGCAACACTTTAGGGTGTACCTCTTAGCTGTATTATAGCATATATTCCGAATTTTGCCGAAACATGTTATATTGTCGCAGGAGGTCCTCATGCCAAACAGCCCTATCCACATTGTCACGTCCACTCCTGCCGGAGCTGGATATGCCTTTTATAAGGCTAAGAATCAGAACGATTTAACCAAATTCTGGGAGACTCTTGGAGGCGCCGCTGGCGGCTACGTGGGCGCGATCTTGCCCGATCGTGTCGATCCGCCGATTCATCCCGGTCACCGTTCCTGGGGACATGGACTCGGTCCGGTTACAGCCGCTACGGTCGTGTGGAGCCAGGGGTTGGACGAGTGGCAGAATAGCCTTCGGGAGTACGCCGACCATCATGGACAGCTTCGGGCACAGGCGACCGATCTTCTGTCTACGGCGTGGCATGGCTTCGTCGAGTGGGTCCTTCGATTGCTTTCCGGTTTTATAGCGGGCATCGGCGCCGGATACTTAACCCACGTTGCCCTCGACTTCGGAACGCCCCGGTGCCTGCCACTGATAAGCTGAGAGGTCCACTCGAAATGTCGATTGATCAGGCGGAACTGGGACGACGCCTCAAGCAGGCGCGGGAATGCTGCGGACTAACCCAGGATGATGCGGCGCGGGAGATGGCAATGGCGCGCGCTACGATTGCGCAGATTGAACTGGGCAATCGGACTGTTTCGGGTTTAGAGTTGGCAAAGTTCGCCTACTTGTACGCCAGGGACATTCGGGAATTTCTGGCCCCGACTTTTACTGCAGATAGCCTTGCCGCCGTGTTATTCCGGGCTGATGATGGCAGCGGCGACGGAGTGAAGGCGGCGCTTCGCGATTGCATTGCTCTGGGCCACCAGCTTCGAGATCTTGAGTCGCTGCTCGGTATCAGCAGAAGTACGAGCGGTGTGGCATCATACCCATCCGTCTCCCTCTCATCCAAATGGGAGGCCATACAAAGCGGCACGCAGACTGCGTTGGAAGAGCGCCGCAGACTCGGGCTGGGTTTGAGCCCCGTTGGAAATTTGCCAGCGTTGCTTGAGGCTCAGGGTATTCGCACGGGCTTAATCGCGATGCCACAAGGTGTATCGGGACTCATGATCAGCGATCTAAATGTGGGATTGTTCGTGGTGGTGAATCGGGAGCATCCTGCCGTTCGACAGCGATTTTCTTGGTGTCACGAGTACGCCCATCTTCTCCTCGACCGAGCCCAGATGGGTCACGTGAGCCGGGAATCGGAACGTACTGATTTACTTGAGGTGCGCGCGAATGTTTTTGCGGCGAATTTTCTCATGCCGGAAGACGGCGTCCGCCAGTTTGTGGGAATGCTGGGTAAAGGCAGCGCCAGTCGAGTCCATGCGGCCATTTTCGACGAAAGCGGCGTCGTCCCAATCGATAGCCGTACGGCAGGCGGGAGCCAGGATTTGCAGGTCTACGACGTGGTGAAGTTTTCCCATCATTTCGGTGTGAGCGTACTTTCTGCCCTTTACCGGCTGATGAACCTTCGTCTGATCAGCGACAAGCAGTTCGAGCAGCTGAAGCAGATGGATGAAAACGGCATGACCAAACAAGTAGCCAATTTGCTCGGCCTCGCAGAGGTCTCACAGGACGATAACATCAATGCGTTCTATCGTCGGTATCTGGTTCTGGCACTGGAGGCGTATCGGCGGGAGAAGATCAGCAAGCGGAAATTAATCGAAATTGCCACTAAGCTGGGCGTCGACGCCCTTGAAATCGAGAATGTCATCGAGACTTTAGGGTTGGTTCACGACGAGCCAGCCGAGGTGCTCCTTCCCTCGGTGTAGCTGTGAACCCGGTCTCCGCGACCTCAATCGTCATTTCGGACAGCAGTATCATCATCAATCTTTGCCACACCGGCCACATAGGACTGCTCGGCAGAACCGATAGATTGCGGTTCGTCGTACCTGATGAAGTTATTGCCGAAATCACCAAGGCGGAACATCGAGCTCTTCTCGAAACGGCTCTTGGTCAAGGAGCGCTGTCTAAGGAGTCCATTTCGTCGCCTGAAGAGCTTCAGATTTATTCTGATTTACTGCAGACCCTTGGCTCAGGCGAATCCGCATGCCTTGCCCTTGCGGCCAAAAGAAACTGGCTTGTTGCTTGTGACGAAAAGAGACTCTTCCTTAAGGAAGCACGGAACCGACTCGGTGACGGTCGCATTCTCAATACCGCAGGACTCTATGTTCTGTGGATTCGGCAAGGTCTCCTGACGCTGGATGAAGCGGATGCGGGAAAGCAGATCCTTGAAGCCAATCGATTTCGGCTCTCCTTTAACTCGTTTCGAGATGTGATTTGATCTCGCAACGAGCCTGCTCACTTGTGCGTAACCGGTACGGTATCGGCGATTGCAATTACCCATTTACCTCCTCAGCATGCTTATCGTAAGCCAGAAAAGAGCCCTTCGGTCGCGAAGTTGTCCGCGCGTAACTGTGGTCGGTACTTCGACCGAAGCAGGATCTCGACGAACGAGGTTGGGGATTCTAGTGCGCTCTCCAGGTCCCCGCGTTTCATCAGGGAGAGGAAGAGTGCTGCTGCTCGCGCCTGGCAGTTGATCGACCGTTGCGGGTTGAACTCGACGTCTGTGAACCCCTTGTACGCGTAAAGCTTGGTGGTCCAGTCTCTGTGGTCCCAGAGGAACGAGCAATACAGCCAGTCGTAGAAGGCTGTTTTTGGTTCGAGGGGGAACTCGATGTCCTCGAACTGGAAGCCGACGAGTCTACCGGACTCCTGGAGTCGCGGGTCGCGCTTTGCCTGGCCGATCTCCATATCACCCTTCCGGTACAGGTCGATGAACGGTCCACCGTGCTCGAAGACCTTGCTGCCCTGGAACGCGAGCTCCAGCTTGATCGGCCCGTAACCCTTCGTCCGCACCTTCATATGGAAGGCGCTCATGTGCCGCCCACGCTCGCTCTGCGACTTGCTGGAGATCTCCAAGAGTGGCGCGAGCCCGCGCTGCGCCGCCGCCTCATGCAGGCCAGCGATGTTCTTCTCTTTCTGGACCTGCGCGAACCCAGAATGCCACTTGAGCGGCAAGAACAGCTCTCGTACCAGCTCGTCGCTGTCGGGCGCTGGGATGAAGACGGGGCGCTCAGCCATTTGGGAAGTTCCTGATGTACTTCAAGGGAACGAAGTCCGGGATAAGGATCTCTGTTTTCTCGGCGCGCTGTCGGCGTGCCTGGTTTTCCGCGTCCTTGAGTGAGCCGATCTTTTTGTTGATGGCATCATAATCAATCATCCCACCCTGCACTGCTTCCGGCACGGAGTGAGTGCACATGCAGTTGGCGTTCGCGATGCCAGGGCAGAATCGTGTCGCGTCTTCGTAGAGAATCGCGCGGTCGATCTCCAGGTACCGAACGTTGATGCCCCTGTTGCTGACGTACCATTCCATCGGGTGACCGTAATCCCAGCAGAGGTGCACGTATTGGTCCATGCCGCCTTCAGTATCGAGCCGCAGGCTCAGTTCGTTGCCGCCAGCCGTGAACTGGATAGCCATCTCGCGGAGTCGTGCCGTCGCGTAGATCCCGCCATACGTGCGGATGTTCTCCAGATTCGACACGGGCGTGAAGTGAAAGAGGCGCGTGATCGCGAGCAGCGGGTCGGCAGGGGTGGACATGATCGCCCATTTTATTAAAAAAGACAGTATTACTCGCTCACTATTTACGGCATCACAACAGCATTGATTGTCGTCATCGTCGTCGCCTTCCGCTTCGTCGAACTCGATGACTTAGATGTAGTTCAGTGACTCGCTTCGAGTAAGTCCAGGAGCTTATCGATGCGCTCTTCCGGCCAGTCGATCAAGATAGCCCACGTGACCGCGGCAGTACTCGCAGCACTGGCCAACCAGCCGTCCTAGCGCCTGATTGGCCTGTTCGAGGAGTAGCTGAAGCTCTCCCATCCCAATCGCGGGAACAGGCGGAAGGGGTGGCGGGACATAAGATCGGACGGTTTCGCCACCGATCGTGGAGACGACGTAGGTTCCAAGTCTTTGATTTGGCGAATCTTCCACTGTAATTCAGCGATCCCTTAATTAGGCCCGGCGTTATTAAACAATAGCACCGATTCGTTTAATAGGCGTTCTCGCATCGTTCGTGTCTGCTGGCCGCAAGTCGGTGGTTCCAGCATCTGGACTTTGAACGGCAAAGAGCGCGGGATAACGTCATGATCATGTGTGTTTGAAAAGCGAAGGCCGGCGTGATCCGTTGCTACGCACTGTTCAGCAATCGTGTATGAATTCTTTTCGCCGCCGATTCTGGCACCGAGTAGACGGTATGTGACTTCTTACGGACCCATCCGGATCTTGATCACCCCAGGATCGTCTTTGACCAGCTTACGCACCGTCTCCCGCCCAAGACTCCATAGTTTAGCCAGTTCGCCGACTCGGTAGTGCCTTTCGAAAGTGGTGCTATCGGCCGACATTGGAAAACAGTGCCTCTATATATAAAGGAAATGGCGGAGGCACTTCGGGACGCGTCGGGGCAACTTTTTTTTGAGTTGGCGCGAGTGACTCTTCCTCCTTGCGCCTGTCGGACGCTTGTCGGACACGCCGGCCTGTAGTCTTCGTGGACGCCGCGTTTCGGTGTAACCAAATATTTTCATTAAAGTTTGTCCTGAGATGCCTCTGCCATTTCCTTTATTAGTAGAGGGTGTTTTTTCCTCGGTGCGATTCGAGGAGGTTGAACATGGGCACAAGGGCGAACGATTTGGGATCGCGCGCAGCGGTCGGTCGTCCGAACTGGTTGGTTTCGTGAGCATCGTTGAACCTTTCTTGACGGTGCCCCGACTTCGGGTCTTCGACTGGAAGCCGTCCGCTTATAAAGGAAACGGCAAGGGATATGCGGGACGGTAAAAGTTTTTTATGTGATCCACAAAGAAAAACTGGGTGAGGTTTGGCTTTCTCGAAGCCTCTTTATAGATAGGGGGCTGCGTTGTCTCCGAACTTCGGAAGCACGGAGCCTAGATCAGGAGGTGCAAAGATGAACGGTGCGAAAAGTATCCCGGAATCACCAGCAATGGGAATTCCTGCGCCCGAGAAACGGGTGATTCTTTCGATGGGCGGCAAAGGCGGAGTCGGCAAGACGTGCGTGATGACTGGCTTGGCCGAGTGGTTCCAGGAGAATAGCATTCCGGTCAAGCTCTTGGACTTGGACACGGAGAACAAGTCGCGCGGGATCGCTGACGCACTTCTTCGGCGGTCAGGTGCCCAAGGTGAACATCCACACGCCCGCCGGGCTGGACGCGTTCGTCGATGAACTGACCGACGGGCCGCCGGTGATCCTGGCGGACATGGGTGCGGGAGCGGGACAGGTTACCTACGACTGGTTCGACAAGATGTATCCGAGCGTCGCGGAGGCCGGCATCACGTTCACCTCGGTCGGCGTGATCACGGCCGACCCTGCCAGCGTGGAGAGCGTCCTCGCATGGGCGTCGCGCTTGCGCGATCGAACCGCTTACCTCATCGTCGAGAATTCCATCACCGAACACACCGACTTCCGGTATTGGCGCGAGACGCACCAGGCGCTTCTTTTTCAACAGACGTATTCACCGGCCGTCGTGCGCATGGATTTCCGCCTGCCAGTGCTCGAAAACGCCACAAGGAATCACGGCGTTACGCTGGGCGCCGTCGCTGCCAGACTTACCTCCGCACCTGAGTTGCGGCAAGTCGTCGCTCGTGATGCGGGCGCAAAGTTATCGCAGACGGCTTTTCGCCGAGTTTGACAAGGTGCAGGAGCTACTCTTGCCATGAGCGACCAAGACAAACCGATTGACCAAGACGATCCGTTTGACGACGATACTGATCGATCGGATCGCGAACTTCCTCCCGGTTGAGGCGCGCGCCGGTTTTTACCGAGAGCTCCGCCATTGCCGCTCGCTGCCCCAGAACGACGAGATGTTACGGATTATCCGGGCGATGCAGTACTTGGTCCTCATCATGGTGAAACTGCCCGAGCAAATGGCGCTGGAGCGGGAACGGTTTGAACAGACCGTATCCAGGTGCGAAAAACTCTTAGGCGATGTCCACGAGTTCGTAGACGAAGCGACCAGGCAGATCGATCAGCGACTTGCGCAAGTGTCGGCGGACATCGCCAAGGCCTTAAACCCGCCGGCAGTAGCGGCAGAGATCAACGAAAGTCTGCGACAGCAATTCATCAAGACCACGATCCCTGAAACCGCAGACGCGCTGGCGGTGAACGCCGCGCAGATAAAGAAGGCGACGAATGAGTTCGTTTCTGCTGCCGACACACTGAGCAACGCTTACGACGGTGCGGCAGTCGAAGCTCGTCGAGTCATTCAGGAGACTCGAATCTACCTCGTCGCAAGCCATCACCGGCAACAAGCGCCAGGCGGAAGAACTCATGGCCGTGGTTCGTCAGGATTATCGATGGTTGTTGTTTGTGCTCCCGGCCCTCTGCTTACTCATTGGCATCGGGCTAAGTGTCTGGTACGACCACTGGATCGGAGCGGTGGCGCGATAGGCATCCATGCTGACGATCCGCGCCATGTCGGACGGCAAAGGGTATTCGTCCCGGCACCTGGAGCACAGCGACTATTACGCCGAAGGCGAGCGCGTGACTGGCGTTTGGCAGGGGCGCGGAGCGGAATTGTTGGGGCTAAGTGGGGCGGTGAAGACCGAAGAGTTCGAGGCGCTGCGTCAAGGTCTAGATCCACGAACGAACGAGTTTTTGAGAGTCCGCCGCAGCGCAGACCGCACCGCGGTTGACGGTACAAAGCTGGCACAAGGGCGAAGCCTCTACGATTTCACGATTTCGGCCCCGAAGTCGGTTTCGGTGCTCGCGATTCTTGGGGGCGACGATCGGTTGATCGAAGCACATCGCACTGCGGTCGCGAGACCCTGGAGGAAGCCGAAAAGTACGCAGCCAGCCGCGTGCGGCAAGCTGGCGCCAATGAGGATCGGCCGACTGGCAACCTGGCGCTTGCCGTCTACCACCACGACACGAGCCGCGAGCTTGATCCGCAACTGCACACGCACGCGGTCGCGGCCAATCTCACGTTCGACGGCACGGAAGGCCGCTGGAAGGCGCTGCAAGCGTCGGAGATTTACGAACGCCGGGCCTATCTTTCCGAGGTCTATCGCAATGCGCTTGCTCGCGAAGTTCGCGCGCTGGGCTATGAGATCGAGAATCAGCGTGACACGAAGGGACGAGATGCCGGATTCGAGATCCGGGGCGTCCCGCAAGGAGCTACTCGCGAAGTTCAGCCAGCGCAGCCGTCAACGGGATCAGGCAATCGAGGATTTTGTAGCGCAACATGGACGGAAGCCGACCGACAACGAGGTCGCGGTGCTGGTTCGAGAATCGCGGGCGGACAAGCTCATCGAGATCTCGACGCGTGAACTGCGGCGAAACAGCGGGCTCGGCTGACTCCTGACGAAGAGAAGGGCCTGACGCAGATTCGCGGCGACGGCGCGCGCTTGCTCCGTCCGATGGATTCGAGCGCCCCGTCCCTGGAATACGCCAAGGATCACATCTTCGAGCGCGTATCGGTTGCTCTGGACCATGAGCTGCTTACGGAGGCTTTACGGCATGGCCGTGGGCGAATCCGGCTGAGCGAGTTGAAGGGTGAACTCGGTGTCCAGGAATCCGCCGGCAGAATATTGCGGTCAGGGCGCGAGGTGGCAACGGAGACCAGCCTGGAGCGAGAGCGCAGCATGATCGCCGCCATCAACCGCGGACGTCGGCGGATTCGAGCCGCTCGGTGCTGGACGTTCTTTTGTCGCCTCGGATAGTTTGCGCCCTGAACAAAAGAATGCTGTGGAGTTCGTGCTCCGATCGCGCGATCGGGCGGTGAGCATCAGCGGCGCGGCCGGGACAGGCAAGACGGCAACACTGCGGGAGCTGCTGCGAGGGTTGAAGGAGGCCGGTCGTAAGGTGCTCGCCGTCGCTCCCACGATGAGCGCCGTGGAGGAGCTGCAGAAGGTTGGCTTTGCCGATGCCATCACGATAGAGCGGCTCTTGCAGGACAAGCGCATTGGCGATGACATCCGAGGCAAGGTGGTCA
>CAWFZZ010000006.1:0-301925 GCA_963820405.1 Bryobacterales bacterium
GGCATCCTGATAGACTTTTAAGAATCGAGGAGGACCCCTTGCTTTCCCGACGCAGCTTTTCGAAATCTATCTGCGCTGCGCCATGGGTTCTGCGCGCGCAGCAGGACGCGCTGAAAGCCCGGGTGAAAATCGATACCGAACGGACCATTGGCGATATCGACCCTAAGCTCTACGGAAATTTTATCGAGCACCTGGGACGCTGCATCGATGGCGGCGTGTTCGATGAGAAGTCGTCTCTGTCGGATGCTAACGGGTTCCGGCGCGATGTTCTGGACGCGGCCAAGAAACTGCGTGTAACGCTGCTGCGCTGGCCGGGCGGCAACTTCTCCTCTAATTATCATTGGCGCGACGGTATCGGTCCGCGCGATCAGCGGCCACCCCGGCTGGAAATGGCCTGGGGCACGGTGGAAAGCAACCGTTTCGGCACTCACGAGTTTTTGAACTATGCGGAAAAGCTGGGAGCCGAACCGTATATCTGCGCAAACCTTGGGACCGGCACCTGGGAGGAGGCTCAACAGTGGGTGGAATACTGCAATTCCTCCGAGGACACCGCGATGACCCGGCTGCGCAAACAAAACGGCCGCAGCGATCCCTGGAAGGTGACTTACTGGGGATTGGGAAATGAAATGGATGGCCCCTGGCAGATGGGGCATCGCAGCGCCGACGATTACGGCAAGTTCGCACTCGAAGCCGCCAAGCTGATGAAATGGACCGACGGGAACGTCAAGCTGATCGCCGCCGGCTCCTCGAATTTTCAGCCCGGAGTGGATTGGACCGGTTGGAACCGGACCGTCCTGGAGTATCTGAAAAATCATGCCGACTACTTGTCGCTCCATATGTATGTCGGCAATCCACAGAACGATTTCGCCGATTTCGTGGCCAGCTCCGTGGAGCTGAGTTCACGGATCAAGACTGCGGAAGGAATCATAGACTCCGCCATGTCGGGAGTGCGCGGCCGCAAAATCTACATTGCGTGGGATGAGTGGAACGTGTGGTACCGGGCGAGGGGCGATCAGCAGCGTGGCCGCCGCATCCTCGAAGAGCGCTACAACCTGGAAGACGCACTCGTGGTGGCTACCTTCTTAAACACATTTGTCAACCACGCACACATTGTGAAGATCGCTAATATGGCGCAGTTGGTGAACGTGATTGCACCGATCTTCGTGAATGAAGGCGGCCTTTTCCTGCAGACCATTTATTATCCCTTGCAGCTTTTTGCGAATAATACCAAGGGCAAAGCGCTGGAATTGTTTGTCGACGCCCCGAAATACAAGAGCCGGCGCTTCGACGACGTTCCGTATCTGGATGCTTCAGCCAGCTATGACAATGGCTCGCTGGTGGTGAACGTGGTCAATCGGCATAAGGATCAGGCGATCGCGACCGAGTTCGAGTTGGAGGACAAACAGTTCGGCGGTCGGGTAGAGATCACCGAGGTGAACGGCCCGGATATTAAAGCGGAGAACAATTTTGACCGCGCTCTGGTGAAACCGACCGAGCGCTCCACAACGGCGCAGGGTAAGATGCTGCGCTACAGCTTCCCGGCGCATTCCTACACGATGATTCGGGCGCAACTGTCCTAGCGTTCACACGAGTGTGAACGCGGCACGCAAGAGTGCGTGCGCCACAATTGCATTACTCGCCGCGAATCAGGTCGTCGTATTGCTCGCGCTTGCGGATCACGCGATAGCGATCGCCCTCCACCAGAATTTCGGGCGCGCGCGGGCGGGAGTTGTAGTTCGACGACGCTACGAAACCGTAGGCGCCGGCGGTGCAGACCGCGAGCAGGTCGCCGGGCAGGACGTTCGGCATTTCGCGGGCGCGGGCCAGGAAATCGCCCGATTCGCAGACCGGGCCCACCACGTCAGCGGTGATGGTGGGGTCCTGATTTCTCCGCAGCGGTACGATCTCGTGGTGCGACTGATAGAGCGCGGGGCGGATCAGATCGTTCATCGCGGCGTCGACAATAATGAACTCGCGATCGCCGTTGCTCTTGCGGTAGAGAACGCGAGTAAGCAGCAGGCCGGCTTCAGCCACGATGGAGCGGCCCGGCTCGATCACCAGTTCCAGGTTGTGTCCGGCTGTGCGGCGGCACATGGCTTGAATAAATTCGCAAATTGAGAGCGCTGTGTCGCCCGGCTTATAAACCACGCCCAGGCCGCCGCCCAGATCGAGGGAGCGAATGGCCAGGCCGCGAGCGCGCAGGCGCTCCACCAGGGCGATCATTTTGTCGAACACTTCAAGCATGGGCGCAATATCGGTGATCTGCGACCCGATGTGGCAACTGACTCCCTCCAGCAGCAGGTTCCCAAGCCCTCGCGCGCGTTCATAAACGGCTTCAGCGTCCGCGATGTCGATGCCGAATTTGTGCTGGCGAAGGCCGGTGGAAATGTAGGGGTGGGTGGAGGCGTCGACGTCGGGGTTCACGCGCAAAGCAACCCGGGCCTGGATGCCGCGGCGAGCGGAGAGCGAATCGATCAGCGCCAGCTCGGGTTCGGACTCGCAGTTGAAACTCTGGATGCGGTGCTGGAGCGCGTAGTCGATCTCATCGGAGGTCTTGCCGACGCCCGAAAAAATGATGGTCTTGGGATCCGCGCCGGCTTTCAACACGCGAAACAACTCACCGCCGGAGACGATGTCAAAGCCCGCGCCGGCTGCGGCCAGCAGCTTCAGAATGGAGAGGTTCGAATTGGCCTTGACGGCGTAGCAAACCTGGTGGGGAACTTCGCCGAAGGCTTTATCGTAGGCGTTGAACCGCTCCAGAATCGCGGCGCGCGAGTAGATGTAGCTGGGGGTGCCTTCGCGGCGCGCGATGTCGGCGAGGGGCAGTTCTTCGAGGTAGAGGGTTTGATCGCGATATTCCATTCCCGAGCTCAATTGGCAACGTTTCCAAGCGTCGGCACGATTGCCGACGCGGCACGCATGAGTGCGTACGCCACGATGCACACTAGCGTACCTTCAATACGATGAGCGTCTGGTCATCGTGGGTAGGCGCAGTGGACTTATAGTTTTCGACGTCGGCCAGGATAGAATCGGCTAAAATCTCCGGAGGTTTGGCCCACAGCTTTTGCAGTTTGCGCGCCAGGCGCTCAGTGCCATACTCGACGCCTTTGGGGTTGGGCTGATCGGTGATGCCATCGGAGTGCAGCAGGATGACGTCGCCGGGCGCGGTGTCGAAGATCACTTCGTCATACTCGCGATCGTCGAGCAGACCGGCGGGGACGCCTTCCACTTTGGGCTTGATAATGTTCCCGGCGCGACAGATGAGCGGCGGCTCGGCGCCGGCGTTGGCCATGACGAAGCGATGCTTCTTGATCTCCCATACCAGCACCAGCAGAGCCACGTACTGGGTCCCCACGATGCGCTCCCTGAGGACACGATTCAGCAGCTTCAGCAATTCGGCCGGATCGCGCCGGCGATGCGCGAGCGTGCGCAGCAGGCCGCTCACCATGGCTCCATACAGGGCCGCTGCGGCGCCCTTGCCGCTGACGTCGCCAAACAGGAACACGGTTTCGCCGGAGCTATGCTCGAAGATGTCGTAGACGTCGCCGGTGATCTCGCGGGCGGGGCGGAGCCGAATGGCGACTTCCAGTCCCTCTACTTCCGGCGCCTCGCGCGGCAGCATGATCAGCTGTACGTTGTGCGCGGCTTTGAGATCGCGGTCCATCCACTGCTCACGCTGCGCGATCTCTTCGTACAGGCGCGCGTTTTCAACCGAGCTGGCGATTTGCGGGGCCAGCAGCGCCAGCAGGCGCGAATGCTCTTCGGTGAAGTACCCCATGCGCTCGCTTTCCAGATCCATCACGCCGACCACGCGATCCTGCACGATGAGCGGCACCGCGATTTCCGAGCGGATGTCGGGATGGGAAGCGATGTACCGAGGATCGGCCATGGTGTCCACCACTCGCACGATCTCGCGCGATTCGGCGGCGGCGCCGGTGAGCCCTTTGCCGAGCGGGATGTTATCCAGATCCACGCGTTCGTCATAGCGCTCGCTAAAGCGGTGGCGCAGCACTTTGCGATCGGCGTCCAGCAGCAGAATGCTGAAGGCGTCGAAGGCCACCAGCGAATGAGTGGTGGCCGCGATCTTGCGCAGTAGTTCATCCAAATCGAGGATCGAACTGAATTCCTGCGAGAGATGCGCGAGGGTTTTGAGGGTGCGATTCTGGCGATCCACGCGGCGATAGAGCCGTGCATTGTCGATGGACACGGCGACGCGGGAAGCGATCAACTGCAGCAAAGCACGGTCCTGCTCGCGATAAGCGTTCAGGCGCGTAGACTGCAAATCGATGATGCCTACCAGCTTGCCGCGCGCCAGCATGGGAACCGCCAGTTCGGACTGCACCGCGTCGAGGGCCGAAAGATAGCGCGCATCGTTCCGCACGTCGGCCGACAAAACGGGCTGCCGGTTGGCCGCCGCGACGCCGGTGAGGCCTTCACCGAGGGGGATCACCAGGTTTCGGATCACTTCCTCGCGATGGCCAATGGAGTAGCGGATGCTGAGACCTTGCTGGCGCTCGCTGTATAGCAGAATGGCGAAAAGGTCGTAGGGAATCACGTCCTTCACGATGGCGGCGACGTTGGCCAAAATGCGATCCAGGTCGAGCGTTTCCGACGTTGCTGCCGATACATCGAGCAGAAAATCGAGCAGCTCAGCGCGTTCCTGAAAACGAATCCTCGCTTTGCCGGCGGATGTTTTTACGGTAGGCGCGGCGGTGGTCAAGCTCCGGCGCCTCCGGTCTGGGAGGTGGCGCGTGCGGCTTCGACAATTTTGACGCCGGCGCTGGCGCCGATCCGGGTGGCTCCGGCGGCCAACATTTTGAGCAGGTCATCGAGCGTGCGGATTCCCCCCGAGGCTTTCACTCCCATGTCGGGACCGACGGCGCGCCGCATCAGCTCTACATCGTGAACGGTGGCGCCGGAAGAACTGAAGCCGGTGGAGGTTTTCACGAAGTCCGCCCCGGCCAGCTGCGAGAGCCTGCAGGCGACGATCTTTTGATCGTCATTGAGGAGGGATGTTTCGAGAATCACTTTGACGATAGCTCCGACGCGATGGCATGCCGCCGCCACCAGCGCAATTTCCTCCTCGACCGCGCGGTCGTCGTCCCCGCGCAAAGCGCCGATGTTCAACACCATGTCGATCTCTTGCGCACCGGCGCGGAGGGCGGCTTCGGTTTCGGCAACTTTCGCTTCGGTGGAAGTTGCGCCGAGCGGAAATCCAACTACGGTGCACACCTTGACTTGGGATCCGGCCAGTTGGGAAGCGGCGAGTGGAACCCAATAGGCGTTGACACAAACGCTCGCGAAATTGTATTCGAGCGCCTCGCGGCAGAGCTGTAAAATGTCGGCGTGCGTGGCTTCCGGACGCAGCAGCGTGTGGTCGATGAGTCTTGCGATATTCTGCGCGGAATATGACATAAGTGCAATAAAATCAGTGGCTTCCTGGGTTGGCGGCTGGAAGCTTCATGATACCACAGCGCGCGCGATCGGCCGCTGTGGCTTAATGGTGAACATGGAGCTGCACGCGATCCGGATCGAGATCCCATCTGATGGCAACATCATTGTCGGGCAAAGCCATTTCATTAAGACGGTCGAGGATATTTACGAAGCGATCGTGAATTCAGTTCCCGAGATGAAGTTTGGCATCGCGTTCAATGAAGCGTCGGGGGCGTGCCTGACGCGCGCGGATGGCAACGACGAGGAACTGCAGGCGATCGCGGTGAAGAATGCGAGCGCGGTGGGCGCGGGGCATTTGTTTGTGGTCGCGCTGCGCGGCGGGTTTCCGATTAACGTGAAGAATCGGATTCTCGAAACGCCGGAAGTGTGCACCATTTTCTGCGCCACTGCGAATCCGGTGGAGGTGATCGTGGCCCAGACCGAGCAGGGCAGGGGAGTGCTGGGTGTGGTGGATGGATCGTCGCCGAAAGGCGTGGAGACTGCGGCGGACGCCGAGTGGCGGCACGGGTTTTTGCGCAAAATCGGATATAAGAAATGAAGCTGTTCCTGGCTGGCGTTCTACTGCTGGCGCCGGGAGCGTGGTGTCAAAACCGGTTTGAGAAGTTCGACCGCGATCTGAAACAGGCCGCGGATGAGCTGCGCATTTCCGATCTGCGGGCGTCGGTGGTTGAATCCGGCCATGTTGTATGGCGTCATGGCGCCGCCAAGACCGAGCATGCGGGTCTCGCGTGGTCCACTCAGGAATTATTCGGCGAGCGCATTCTGTGGAGTTATGAACCGGCCTTGCTGGTGGTAAAGATTCCCGGCAGGAAGCTTGCGCTGACGATTTCGGCGAACTCCAAATCTTTGACCGAAGCCCCTCGGTTAGAAGATGGAAACCTGGCGCGATCGACCATTGCGCTGGCATTTGTCAGGGACATCGCCGGGCTGGGCAATTCTGAACGCGATGAATTGATCGATGGTGCGCTTACGGCGCTCTATCGAGGAGAGAACGATAAGAGCGCGGCGCTCGCGCGCCAGGCGCTAGACAAGTTCCCGGAGTTGGAATCAACACCCGACGTGACGCTGCTCTACTTATTTGCCCAACTCGGCTTTCGGGAAACCGAAGCTTCGGCGACAGCGGTAATCCAGGCGTATCCTGAGCTTCCGACGGCTTGGTTTTACTACGGGCAATATTTGGAGAACAGCAAGCGCTACCGCGAAGCGGCGGCCTGCTTTGAGAAGATCACGATGCATCAACCCCCTTGGCATCACTGGACGGTGGCCGCCGCCCGGAAAGAATTAATTTACCTGAAGACCTACTGAATTGCCGACAACGGGCGTTCCGTTCGGGGCGGCCGAACCAGGTTGCCGTTGGCTTCCGACAACCACTTCGAAAGCGCTTTCGACGCGCAGGACTCCGAACAAATATGCTCATAGCCCTCCACATCGGCGAGCTGTTGGTTCCAACGCACCAAGAGGAATTTCTCGGCATCCTGAGGCCTGAGCCACCAATGATTTGTTTCGCCTTTAAGGTTAAGGCAGTAGTCACAGCGATAAGGGCACTGAACTTTCATACTTCCATTACATCCTTCCAAGGCCTGCTAAGAGATTCTGCTTCACTCGTCTAATCGTTAGAGTACCGATGGCTACCTGAGGTTACCTCCCCTAAAGACCTTAGTTGGCATTTGCTTACGCCGCCATGTACGAAATGGCTAGTACGTACTACTGCTGCTTTCCATGAGTTGTGACTGGTGAATTGAACCGGAGGTTGAATTATCAGCAATCAACAGGTGTACCAGGAGATAGCCGGCGATGGGCAACCAGGCGAAAGCGAAACATACTGGACCGAACCCGTACTGTTCGATGACGGCTGCCAAAGGACGGGAGATGAGGGATTGCATCACACCATACGCGAAGACCAGCGCGGCGCCGCCGAATGCCGCGCGCCCAGCGCCGTAAATGTCGATGGGCAGCGTGTAATGATTGGCGCTCCAGGAGCAAACCCAGAAAAAACTAAACGACATCCCGGCGGTGGCGAGCGGCGCGTTGGGTAGCAGGGGCACGGCCATGGTTGCGAGCACGAAGACGGCGGAAATCAGGCAGGCGCGCTTGCGGGCGGCCACGGGCGTATGACCGGAACGAACTAACTGCCAGGAGATGGCGCCACCGAGCAAGGCGCCCAGGTAGCCGGCTAATGGCACGATCCAGGTGAAGTGCGAGGCTTGGGGCGGCGAGAGGTGATGGACGCGCACCAGGTAAGTGGGCGCCCAATTCGCCCAGAGGCTGTAGACGCTCATGCCAAGCATATTGGCGACCATGAGGGTCCACAGCCTGGGATCGCGCAGCAGGCCGAAAGAATGCGTGGCCTGATTGTTTTGTGGCGCGACGACGGGGGGAATAGAACGAGCGGTTGCGAGCCAGATGGGGATCCACGCCAGGCTAAGGAATCCGGCGGCGTAGAAGGCCCAGTGCCAGGAGTAACGATACGAGAAATACACCGCAAAAGCCGGAGCGATTCCGGAGCCCAGGCTGAGGCCAAGCTGGCTCATGGCCTGTCCCACGGCGCGTTCGGGCGGGAGCAGATACATGGCCACGGCTTTCGTTACGGCCGCGATCGCGCTGGCTTCCGAAACTCCGAGCAGCGCCCGCCACAGCAGCAACTGGTGAACGCTATGCGATGCGCCGGTTCCGAAGCTCGCGATGGCCCATACAGTGACGGCCAGGCCGGCGCCGAGATTGAGCCCGACGCGGTCGATAAACCATCCGACAAAAAGCGCGCTCACGGCGTAGGCGATGGAAAAAACCGAGAGCAGCAGCCCGTAGTCGGCATAGGTGAACGGGAATTCGGGGCGTGTTCGCCAGATATCGACCATGGTGGCAAGGATCTGGCGGTCGAGATAATTGAGGACTGAAGCGAAGATGAAGACGGTGATTGCGACCCAACGGGCGGGGATGGGCGTTCGCACGCACCGATTGTAACAGCGAAGAATTCAGAATTCAGAATCCAGAAGTCAGAATTCGGCGAGCTGCTGCAGTTGACCTTCCAGGAGGTCGAGAACTTTACCGGCGGTGGAAGCGCCATCCAGTGGCAGGCGCAGCACTCCGGCCGGCGTGAATTGCGCGCCTTCGGTTGAAGTCACCAGGTTCATCAGACGCTTGGGATCGATGTGGGCTTCTTTGTGGAACTTCACGTTAAGCACTCCGGCCCGCCGGTCGATGGCTTCGATTCCGAGTTTCTGCGCCGAGCCTTTGAGCGCGGAGAATTTCAGCAGGCTGCGGACGGCGTCGGGTGCGGGACCGTAGCGGTCTTCCAGCTCCGCGAGCGTTTCCGCCGCCGCTTCCCGGGTGGCGGCATCGGCGATTTTTTTGTACGCGCGCAGGCGCTGGTGCTCGTCCCCGATGTAGTCGGATGGAATGCGAATGTCGAGGCCCAGATTGAGCGTGGAATGAACCTGCAGCGGGGCTTCTTCGCCTTTCAGCTCGTGAACCGTTTCTTCGAGCAGCCGGATGTACATATCAAAACCGACGGCGCCGATATGGCCATGCTGCTCTCCACCGAGAATGTTGCCGGCACCGCGCAATTCCAGATCGAGCGCTGCGATTTTGAACCCCGCGCCGAGGTCGCTGAATTCCTTGAGCGCGGCCAGGCGCTTGCGCGCGATTTCGCTGAGTTCCGTGTCGGCCGGCACCAGCAAGTAGGCGTACGCCCGCCGGTTGGACCTTCCCACGCGGCCACGCAGTTGATACAGCTCGGATAAACCGTAGCGCTCGGCATTCTCGATAATCATGGTGTTCGCAAGCGGAATGTCGAGGCCGTTTTCGGCAATGGTGGTGCACACAAACACGTCGAAGTCGTGCTGCATGAAGCCGAGAATCACGGCCTCGAGCGCCGCTTCCCCCATCTGCCCGTGGCCGACGCCGACACGCACTCCGGGCACCAAATCTTGAATCGCCGACGCGCGCATGTAGATGCTATCCACGCGATTGTGGATGAAATAGACCTGGCCGCCGCGCGCGATTTCCTGCTCGATAGCGGTGCGAATCAGCTCGTTGCCATAATGCGCCACCACGGTGTTGATGGACAGGCGATCCTTGGGCGGCGTTTCAATCACCGACATATCGCGCAATCCGGCCAGCGACATGTGCAAGGTGCGCGGAATGGGCGTCGCGCTCATGGTGAGGACGTCCACGTTATGCTTCAGCTGCTTGATGCGTTCTTTGTGGCGAACGCCGAAGCGCTGCTCCTCGTCAACAACCAGCAGCCCGAGATCCTTAAACACTACGTCCTGCGAAAGAATGCGGTGCGTGCCGATTACAATATCTACTTTGCCTTCCGCCAGGCCCTCCAGCACTCCCGCGATTTCCTTCTTATCGCGAAATCGGCTGAGCATTTCGATGCGAACCGGAAAGGCGGCAAAGCGGCGCTTGAAGGTTTCGAAGTGCTGATAGGCGAGCACGGTGGTGGGCGCTAGCACCGCGGTTTGCTTGCCGTCGCCAAGCCCTTTGAATGCGGCGCGCATGGCGACCTCGGTCTTGCCGTAGCCCACGTCGCCGCACAGCAGCCGGTCCATGGGGTGGTTGCTCTCCATGTCTTTCTTGATCTGCTTGATGGCTGAAAGCTGGTCTTTGGTCTCGGTGAAATCGAAGGCGTCTTCGAATTCGCGCTGCCAGTTGCTGTCGGGCGAATAGCTGAAGCCCTCGGCCATGCGGCGCTGCGCGTACAGCTTCAACAGCTCGTCGGCCATGTCGCGCATCTTGGCTTTGACGCGCGATTTGGTACGTTCCCACGTCACGCCGCCCAGCCGGTCGAGGCCGGGAGCCGCGCCTTCACCGGCGCCGCGATATTTCTGGATCAGGTCCAGGCGCGCGAGCGGCACGTAGAGCTTGGCGTCGCCGGCATATTCGAGCAGCATGAAGTCGCCCTTGTTGTCGCCTTGCGCGATCTCGCGCGTGCCCAGGAATCGTCCGATGCCGTGCGCTTCGTGTACGACGTAGTCGCCGGGCTTCAGGTCGGCCATGTCGGCGGTGAAAGCGGCGAGCTGCGATTTGGTGGGGCCGGGCTTGGCGACTAAATCGGACGAATCGAAAAGATCTTCCGAACCGAAGACGGCGATTTGCGCTTCCGGGAAAACAACGCCGCGCCGCACCAGTCCTTTAACCAGGAAAGTGCTGGCGGCGGTGCCTGCGACGTACGAACGCTCGGCCAGATAAGGACGCGTGGCATCGGCGGGATCGAGGCCCAACTGGAAGGGAACTGAGTACTCCTGAAAAATATCCGCCAGCCGCTCGAGTTCGCCCGTGGAGCGAGCGAAGAAAACCACGCGATAGCCACGCTCCACTAAGTTGCGGGCTTCGGCGATGGCGGCCTGGATGTTGCCGTGGAAGGCCATGGACGGCCTGGAGGCCGTCCGGTGGTTGGTGATTAGTGGTTGGTGATTGGTAAGGACGTCTAGTTCGCGGAGGGCGAGCTCGGCGTTTCCTTCTAGAGTTTCACGGAGTTCGGGCCAGGTGAAGAAATTCGCCTCTGGGGCGGGAGTTTCCTGAAGACGCTTCCATAGACGCTCCGACGCGCCGGCGGCCTGCTCCGGCTCGTCGATGATTACCAGTGGATTCTCGGTGAGCGAAAACAGCGAGTACCGGCGCGGGCGCACGAGCGGCACGGCGAATTCCCATCCGGGAAACGGATCGCCGGGGCTCGGGACATCCATCTGATCGGCCAGGTCCAGAAACAACTGGCGCGACTTTGGATATTCGGCCAGGGGCAGGAGGGTCGCTTCCGATATTTTCATCACCGAGCGCTGGGTCTCGACGTCGAATCTACGAATGGATTCGATCAGGTCGCCGAACAGCTCGATGCGAATGGGCTTCGAGGCTTCGGCCGGAAAAATATCCAGGATGCCGCCGCGGAGCGAATACTCGCCGACCATTTCCACCGGGTCGCGCTTTTCGTAGCCGATGGATTCCAGGTGGGCCAGCAGATCTTCGAGCGGGATCTCTTCGCCCACGCGCAAGGTGAGCGCTAGCTGCCGGTAAAACTCCGCTCCTTCGGTGCGCAGCAATGCCGACGCCACGGGAGTTATGGTGATGCTGGTTTTGTGGGCCGCCATGCGCCACAGCCCGATGGCGCGCTGCTCGCTGATTTCACTGTGCGGCGACATGCGCTGCGCGGGGAGCACGTCCATGGCTGGGATGGTTTGGGGGCGGGGAAGATCGGAGGTTACCAGGACATCGAAGAAAGTGTCCACCAATTCACCGAGAGTTTCGGCCTGCTTGCTGCCATCCACCACCACGATGACGTTGCGCTCGGTGGCCTGCCACAGGAGAACGATGTACAGCGCTTTGGCGGTAGTGGTGAGTCCGGCGAGCGACTGGCGCGCCTGCGGATCGCGAATCAGCCGGCTGACCGCCTCCTGAAAGGCGGGGTCGCGACCGAGCGATTGGAACAGATCACGGATTGCAGGATGGGTCACGGGTGAGGGCGCGGGGAGAGCGTTTCCGCTTTATTTTACCGTGAATTCGTTGACCGTGATTCCATCGAATAATCCCAGATTATGGACGCGGTGCGTTGCCGCGGCGCTGTCCGTGATGAACACCAGGGTTCCGTAGGAAGGCCAAAAGCCCATGGCCAGAAAACGCTGCCGGCGGCGCTCGGGCTGGGCCAAAAAGCTCGCGACAATGCGCCTGGCGTCGGTATTGAACGCCCGCGGCAGAGCCACAACGGGCACGCTGAGCCGGTAATAAGTAAGCGGTGCAAACATCACGCTGTCTTTTACGGCTACTCCAACCGGCATGGTGCTGTGGTCGGCCTCGGGCAGATCGCTACAGATCAGGACGGGAGCATTGTCGACGCGAGCGTTGGCCTGCGCGATTTCCAGCGCGTATTTCCAGGTGTAACCGTGCTGCCGGGAAATTGGATCGCGGAAATACTGGTACGCGGTGAGGGCAACCAGGGCTACGCAGAACAACAATCGCAGAGCGCGGGAATCAATCCGGCTGACCAGCCAGGCCCAGCACAGCGCGATTCCTGGAATCGCGACCAGCCGGTAGCGAAGCACAAAAATGTGGATGGATGTTTCCGCGCTCACGCCATAGAGGATCAGAATCGGCGCCAGTGCCAGAGACGCGCACAGCAGAATGCGCCAGCCCGCCAGACCGGTCCGTACATCCAGACGACGCAATGCGGCGGCGACCAGAATTGTAGCGGCGAAGATAAGGAACAGCCCGCCCGGCGCGACAGTCGCGTCCAGTTCCGCCAGCTTTGGCGCCTGGTCGAATACATGCTCGCCACTGGTGTGGAGCATGTATAGCAGACCCGGGATCACCGGCAGATACGCTACCGCAAATACCCCGAGCGCAACCGCGCCTTGCCGTAGCATTGACTGGCGGCCTGCGGGATTCATTTTGACGGCGATAAAGCCGATGGCTAAGGCCGGCAGGATCACCTGAAACAGGAAATGGAAGTAAACGATCGAGGCCGCCGAGAAACCAAACAGAGCCGCGAGCCAGTTGGAGTTGTTTCGCCGTAAGCGAAGCAGGATGAAGATCGACGCGTTGACCGCCAGGGCCGCCAAGGCATAGGGCCGAACATCAATCGCCGCAAAAATAACAATCGGATTCAAGCAGAAGACGACGGCAGCGATGATCGCGACGTCTTTCTCACTCTCTGTGTCGAACAGTTCCCGCGCGGCACGATACAGGAGATAGACCGCTCCCAGCATGGCGAGAATGGAAAGAATTCTAAGTGTGATCTCGCCCGTTCCCAGCATTTTGGTCCAGAGCCAAAGAACGAACGAATAGGCGGGGACAGTGGGCCATCCCTGGCGGGAGATGAGCTCCCGGAAGCCGCCTTTGATCCAGAAGTAAGAGACGGTCTCATCCAGCCACAGCGGCGCGCGAATGGCGATGAACCACAAAGAAATGGAAGCAGCAAGTGACAGTGCGTAGAGCGCGTTCAGGCCTGGCATTGCGGCGACGTGGTGGCCGCTCGCGCCAGCACTTCTTCCAAAATGCCGCTGGTGGAATAGCCGGGCTCCAGCGGCAAGGCGAGCACCTGGCCGCCGGCGGCTTCCACTTCTTCGCGGCCGGCGATGAAATGCGCCCAGTCGGCGCCTTTGATCAAGACGTCGGGCAGCACGGCGGCGATCAAGTCGCGCGGGGTATCTTCGTCAAAGAAGGTGACTGCATCCACGGCCTGGAGCGCTGAGGCAAGCTCGGCGCGCTGGTCCTCGGAAATGAGCGGACGCGTGGGACCTTTCAGGCGCTGCACGCTCGAGTCGGTATTCAACGCCAGGATCAGGACGTCGCCGAGCGATCGCGCGGCTTCGAGCAGCCGGATGTGGCCGGGATGCAGAACGTCGTAGCATCCGTTGGTGAAGACCACCTTTTTTCCGGCGCGCTTCCATTCCTGGCGCGCGCCGATCAATTGTTGTCGAGTGTAGATTTGGCCCAAGGGCCTATTTTAGCGTGGCTCTCCGAAGCTGGTCATCTAGCCGATGAGAGGCATGAGACTGACTGCGCGTGCTAACCAACTCCAAACGGGTTACCCAAGCCCTGGTCTTACTGTCTCTGGGCATCGGCTTGTCTGTGCTCTTTGGCCTGATAGCAGGACCGCCGTTTCTAGCGCGTTGGGATACCTGCGCCGGCGTCATCCTGGCGGCGGTGGGATTGTGGCTGGCGCAACAGAAGAGCGTGCGGGCGGTTCGTTTTGTCGCCAGTTTCCTGATGCTGCTGATTTTCCTGAATGCCGTGGCCAACGGCCACATGGCCCAAGGGACAGTCCTGATTCTTCTGCTTTTAGGAATTTCTCTGCTTTTACTCTCAGCCGGGGCCTGGCTTCGAGTGTCCTGGTTCGTGGCTGTGGTGGGAACCGTGGTTTTCAGCATCGGGCTGGTTACCCTGATCGGCTATCTATCAGGTCTGAATGCCGCCCCATGGTTGGGCCCGTCCCTGTTGCAGATGGCTGTTCCAACGGCCTCGGCGGGTTGTGCGCTGGGAATGGCCCTGGTAGCAGTCTCGTTTCAAGCGGCAGGGCCGGATCGACAGCAGTTTTCAATCGCATTGGCGGTATCGGCCAGTTTTGGCCTGCTGCTCCTGCTGGCCGGTTTGGATGCGGTTTGGTTAAGTTCGAATGCCGTTGTTAACGCTCTGTCGGAAGCCCGAGCGAGATCGGAAGCGATCCTATCGATTGGGACTTTGGTGGATAACGTCCGCCGCGCCGAAACAGGACAAAGAGCTTACTTACTCACCGGAGACCGGCAGTACCTGAAGACATTTGAACTTGGCCAACAAAAAGTGAAACAGTGGGTCCCGCGGAGCGGTATGGGGAACGCCGCTCTGGGTAGAACAATCGAGCTCAAGTTGGACGAGTTGAACCTGACGATCGATTTGGAAAAGCAGGGCCGCCACGAAGAAGCGCTGCGCGTGGTGAAGTCGGCGCGAGGTTTAAGCCTTATGGAGGAGATTGAAGCCCAAGCAGCCGCGGCCTCCGATCAATTCCAGCAGCAGCTACGCCAACAGACCTACCAAAGCCAGCAATCCTTCCTATTTGTTCGCAAGATCATTCTATGGTGCTGCGCTTTGTCGGTCCTGTTCTTCGGGAGTGCGCTTCTGTTGGTTACCACCGAGATTCACCGGCGGTCGGGCGTGGAACGGCACCTGCGTGAAAGTGAAGCTTCCCTCGAAAGGAGTAATTCGGAGCTGCGGGACCAGACCATCCGCGCAGAGGACTCCAGCCTCGCCAAGAGTAGCTTTCTGGCGGCCATGAGCCACGAGATCCGGACGCCCATGAATGGAGTGATGGGGATGGTGGGTCTGCTGCTGGACACCTCCCTTTCGAGCGACCAGCGCGAATATGCGGAAACCGTGCGCAAATCGGCGGATGCCTTGCTAGTAGTGCTCAACGACATCCTGGATTTTTCGAAGATCGAAGCGGGCAAGATGGGCGTCGAACCGATCCGTTTCGACCTGGGTGTAGCGATGGAGGAACTGGTGGAGGCGCTGGCTCCGCGGGCCGCCGAAAAAGGGATTGAACTGATTTTGGGCTATGCGCCGGAGGCTCCGCGGCGCGTTATCGGCGACCCGGGGAGGATTCGGCAAATCCTTATGAACCTGGCCGGCAACTCAATCAAATTCACCGCGCGAGGGCACGTCTACATCAGCGTGGCGTGCGTGCAGGAAAGCCCGGAAGTTGCGGTGTTCCACTTCAACGTGGAGGATACCGGAATCGGAATTGATGAAGATAAACTGAACCGGCTTTTCGAAAAGTTCACGCAGGCCGACGCCTCCACCACGCGGAATTATGGCGGTACGGGTTTGGGCCTGGCAATTTCAAAACAACTGGCCGAGCTGATGGGAGGAAAGATTGTCGCGACGGGCGCTCTGGGAGTTGGATCTACGTTCTCGCTGGTTTTGCCTCTGCCGCTGGACCTGGAACCGCCCGTTCCACCTGCGCAGCAAGTGAGTCTGGAAGGGCTGCGCGTGCTGGTGGTGGACGATGTGGCGGTCAATCTGCGCGTGGTGTCTGCGCAACTGGCCGCCCGTCATGTGGAGCACCACGTGGTGGCGTCCGGCTCAGAAGCGCTCATCGCTCTGCGAAGCGCGTGGGAGAACGGGCGCCCCTATCAGATCGCCATTCTCGATTGCCTCATGCCCGATATGGACGGGGAGATGTTAGGGCGAACGGTGAAGGCAGATTTGAACCTGTGCAAAACCTCGCTGCTGATGCTGACTTCGTCCGGTGAAAAGTCGGAGTGCAAGCGATTCGAGGAAGCGGGCTTTGACGGTTATCTGGTGAAACCGGCCAGATCGGCGGATCTGTTCCATGTCCTGACGGTTCTGTGGTCTGCAATCGTGAACGCCACGCCGCTTACCAGCATCGTCACGCGTCACAGTCTCGCCGACGCGCGCGCCTTGCAGCAGATGGAGCCCTTGGCGGGCTATAGCTTCCCCTCCTCCCGGATTCTGGTAGCGGAGGATAATCCGGTGAATCAGAAGCTGGTGGCACGGCTGCTGGAAAAGTCCGGATGCCAGGTGGATTTGGCCGCAAACGGCGTGGAGGCGCTGGCGATGTGGAGTACATCCCGTTATGACCTGGTATTCATGGATTGCCAGATGCCGACGATGGACGGATTCGAGGCCGCCCGCGAGATCCGCCGGCGCGAGGCGGGCGGCGGACGGCACACGCCGATCGTGGCACTCACGGCGAATACCATGCGCGGCGACCAGGAAAGATGTCTGGCGGCCGGGATGGACGATTTCATATCCAAGCCGTTCAGCTCCGCCATGCTTTACGCCGCGCTCCAGCGCTGGAGCGGAGCGATCGTTCCCTCGTAACTAAGGCGGGGAAGGGGCCTCAATCGCCGGCCCCTCTGGTCTGGCGGGCTGCTTCATTGCGTGAGCAGGATGGTAGCGGTGGCGATGGCGAGCTGGTCTTCCACCTGTGTGCAGGGTGTGAGTGTGTAGCTGCTGAGCAGCGCTGAGGTGCTAACTTCCCAAGGAGACTCCGGGAGGAAGCCGCTCCAGTTGGGCGGCGTAACAGTTTGGTCGACAACGGCGTGTCTGTCCTTGCTGAATCTGATCAGGTTTCTTGCCATGCCGAGAGTTTAAGCCTGGACCTCGACGCTGCTTGAGGAGGCGCGCGAGTCCGCGCCTGGGCCGGGATCCAGCGCGGGCACACAGGTAGAATACTTTAGCGCGATTCGCGGGGACGCGCGCCAGGTTGTCCTGAAGCGTGTGACTGGCGCACGCACTCCACGCGGGAGTGCGTGCGCCACCGCCGCTAAAACGGAAACTGGAAACGCAGGGCCTGGTCGAAATTGGCGACGTCCATGACGCCCAGCCCGGCTCCGGGATTGTATCCGTTGCTGCCGTGATAAAACCAATTGTCGCCATAGGCGATGGCCTTCAAGGGAGCGTCCTGCCCAAAGAAACCGAAGTCGCCCTGCCCGCTCTGCGCCAGACCGTAGAGCGTGGGGTTCAGGAACCCGATTCGCTTGTTCAAGTCTTGCCCGAACAAAGCCATGATGCCGTTCAGCTGCGGCCCGACAAAGCTGGTGCCGCCCCAGAAGGGTTCCATGGCAAATCCGGTCGAGCTGGAAGTGTAGTAGACCACGTATCCAGTATCCGGATCGGCATTGAAGGAGATGTCAGGGACGTTGCGGCCTGGATAGAACGCCGGGAGATTATACAGCAGTCCATAAGGCTGAAGATAGAAAGCCTGACCGGGCTGGCTGACCTGCGTTCCAAATATTCCGAACTGATACTGCGGCAGGCCAAAGGAAACGCTCACACCTCCGCCGCCTCCTCCGGGGAAAATTCCGCAGGCAATCGGATCGAGGCCGAGGGCCTTGCAGAGCCCAGTGAGATAGTCCCATCCCCACACGCTCTCGTGCTGGATGTTGACGTTGTAAAGCTGGGTACATGCCGCGTTCAAGCAAAACTGTTGCAGGCCGGGCAGGGTGGTGCCGCCCGCGGCGGTCATGGCTGGATCACTAGCCGGATAATCCACGCTAAGCGTCTTGCTGCAGCTACCGGCGACCGAAGGCGAGTAGGGTCCGTCGCAACCAAAGTCGTTATTCACGTCGTAAGCGCCTCCGTCTCCGGAGGCCGCGAAAGTTGATTGTCCCTGGATTCCCGCGCGCAGCAGAAGTTCATGGATGGCTTGTGCGGCCCCAACAGTTCGCCCGGTGAGGGGATCGGTTACCGGGGTGTTCTCCAGGTTAAACAACCACTCCCAGTCACCCCAGCTAATCGAGAGCGACTGCGCCAGGTTGGCCTCGATGGCCACGGCGAATACATCGACGAAGCCCTGGTTGGTATTGGGCGCCTGGTAAACGATGATGTTCGCTCCCGGCGCGATTCCGCCAGACTGCTCGACATCCACGGTGGTCTCGAACGAGCCGGATGCGTCACTCGGCGCGCCGGGTCCGCCATCGACGTCGACAATGCTGATGCGGTGCTGATTCACGTGGAGCTTCAGGGCTTTCCAGTAGGCAAACGCATCGCTGGGCGTAAAGCTGGCGAGCGTCATGATGCCCAGGGTGCGGCCGCTCCCTGTCACGCCACGGCTATAGAGGGGATTCACGTCGTAGTGGCTTGCAAAGTCGAGCACGGTCAACGATCCAAATGGATCGCCCGCGGTGGTCGACGTTACCGCGCGCTTACCGGATAGCACCGGGGGAGCGGGCCGGGAGAGTGGATGAGCGGCGGGGCGGCTGTCGAGACCGACTACGGCAGCCACCGGGACTGAAATTTCGGCGGGGATTACGGCGCGGCTCAATGGAGCGTAATAGGTAGCGCTCGAAACGTCGCCGTGGGCGGGAACTTCGTAACTGTGCAGGCTGACCCGGAAGGCGTTCTCCATCGCAGCCGGCAAGCCTGTCACTTTGAGCGTGGTCGCCGTGGTTCTTTGGGTGGCCAGTCCATATTTGGCGAGCGCGGCAGCCACCTTCGCGACGTCGGCATCGGTGGGGGCAAAGCGCGCTCGGAATTCTTCAGCGGTTAGAAACTGGTGAAACTGCGGATCGCCGGGTGTGGAGACGGCTTGCAGCAGCTTCTCTGCATCGTCCACGGAGCGTAACCCCAGCGCGAGGGTGACCGAAATCGGAGTTGCCGCGGACCGGGCCGAGAGCGGGCCGCCATCGATGGCCTTGGGAGTTTGCGCCGCCAATGACAAGGTTACTGAAAGAGCCAGGCACACAGCAGCCAGGTTCGGGGGAAGGGAGAGGGTGAACTTTCGCATGCGAATCATTCCTTCGCCGGCGCGCAACTTCAGCTCGCCAGCGTGTCGTTGATTTAAGTAGCTCAGCGATGTTAACCGAACTATTCTCGCGTTTACAAGTACTAGATGGCATGAAGCACTAGGGGCAATCTGTTTGGCTGTAAACCGGCCGATCTTGAGGCGTGTCAGAGCTTTCAGACCTTTTATATCAAGTTCTAAACGAGGTATGGCCATGATGAGAAACCTGTTGTTCCTGTGGGGGTTCGCGACGGTGGCGGTGGCGCAAACGGCCGTTGGAGCATCCACCGTTACACGCGACTATAGTTTCCCGCCGGTCGGGTAGCCAGTTCCGAGACAGCCCAAGTGAATGTGGTTAACTTGGCGACGATGCCGACGGCCGCCGGCGCGACAGCTTCCAAGCTGCACCGGAACCATCGCGTTCGCTAATGCGGGTGGTAAGGCGATTGGAAGTCCGGTGAGCTACACGACAACGGGATCCCAGGTTTTTTCGACGCAGCTGACTTTCAGCCAGCTGGGGGCAACTGGGACACGCGGCGAGTTTGTGGCGAGCGTGCAGACGACGGGTTCGTTTGTGCTTCGAGGGCTTTGTGCGTGATGGGGTTTTCGCTGGAGACGTTTGATGAGTCGAGCGGGGTGACGCATGTTTATTTGGGGAGTTCGACCGCTACGAGCGCGCTGCCTACGGGGCCAAGGCCGGGTTGTTTCGACTGAGGGGCATCGAGGCGAGGCAGCGTCAGCTTCCGATAACAGGTATTATGTAAAGTTCCAGGGCGATAATTGACTTGACTCATCAGCCCCCCGGATGGGACGATAGTCCATCCGAAGAGGAGCATGAAGACGTGACGCTTTGCATCGCTGCCGAAACCATATTCCAAGGCGAGCCCATAATTGCGATGTGTTCCGACAGACGGCGACAGACTGGTTTGCCGCACGATTCGAGTTCATTGATAGGCTCGGATGATAGCTACAAGTTGCTAGATTGGTTTGGAGTCACGGCCATGCTTTCCGGCGTCCCCACAATGGCCAGAGAGTTGGCGGCAATGTGCCGAAAACCAGCGCAGAGCTTCTGGGGAAAAAGCAACGACGCAAGCAATTTTGATCTAGCTGTTAATGAACTATTGGAGCAATTGCGAAGTGTGAGCAGATTGCGAAAACGTCAGATCCTTACTCATTTTGTTGAGATGAAGCTAGGAGTCACACTCGAAGAGTTTCACAAACTACCTCAAGAGAACTATCTTGACATGTGGTCTGAAATAAGGGGCCTTACGCTTGGCTCCGATATCCTTTTGTGCACCGTCGCATGCGAACCGACAATTGTTCGACTGGATCGCGGCGGTAACGTTCACTGGGAAAGCAACTACTCAGCCATAGGCGACGGGGCCGAGGTAGCCCGCGCTCTGTTGTGCCTCCAGCCGTGGTATGGGGGCCAAACCCATGGTCATCGCGGTACCTATGTGAAGACCCAGGTTCCACTCGCCGAGTGCCTCTATCGATTGTATGAAGCCAAGCGGGCGGCTCATCTCGCGAATCCGTCTTCCATAAGTTCAGTTACGTCATTCGAGATTCTCACTCGCGATAGCCGAAGTGCGATTACACCAGAGTTTAACAACTTGATAAGCACCGTATTTGAGCAGAAGCATCGGGTGCCGACACCTTTCGCACAATTCTCGGAGGACAAAATATTAGCTGGCACTCTTCCGTTCAACCCACAGAGCGAACCGCCGGTGTAAAATGGTTTACCGTGAAGGATTCAGCCGACTACGACCGTTTTACGAACCTCGTGGACCGTGTGCTTGCGGTACCTCACAGTGTTATCAAGGCGCGCGTCGAAGAGCATCGTCAGCAAGCAGCAAACAACCCAAGCAAACCAGGACCGAAGCCAAAACGGAAACTCAAGAAGCCTTCCGCTTAGGCTTTGGACCGCGCTTCAAGGTGTTGAAGCTAATTCGACCTCTCTTTGCTCAATTTGCCGGTGACTTCGGCAAATGTCAGACGCTTACCAACGATCTTCGCAGTCAGAGCGTGGAAGCGGTCACCGTCAGTCATGTCCTTCCGGTGATTAAACCGGAAAGCTTGCTCATCCAAATAACGAAACAGGTGGAACGGTTCGACGCTGATGTACGTTCCGCCCAATCCGCGCTTCAAGAGGCTCCAAAAGTTCTCAATGCCGTTAGTGTGGACGTTCCCATTCACGTAGGCTTCGGCGTGGTTGATGAAGTCGTGAACGTAATCCGCGCGAAGTCCGAAATAGGCGTTGGCCTCGTCGGTGAACAAATGCGCCCCGGCTTCAATGTTATCTTTGATCGGCATGTTGAGGCTAGTCCATTCGCGATTCTCGACCACGTTGACGCGAACCTGACCGCCGCGAACGAGCATCGCTTGAACTGGGACCTTGCCAGTGGGACCGCCTGTCTTGCCCTGCATGACGCGCTGCTTGCGGTCATAGTGCATGTTGCGCACTTTGCCGCCGATGAAGGTTTCATCGATTTCAATTTCAGCCGTTCAGCTTGCCGCCAGTGCTGTCATCCTGCATTGCCAGCCGGATTCTCTGAAGCATGAACCAAGCCGTCTTTTGGCTGACTCCGATAGCGCGATGCGATTTCGTAACTGCTAAACGCCGTTCTTGCAGTTCGCAAGCATGCCACATCGCCAGAAGCCACTTGTCCAGGCTAATAGCGGAGTCCTCAAAGATGGTTCCGACCTTGATGGAGAACTGAGCCTTGGGATGGCGGGTCTTGCACTGCCAGAGGCTCCTGGACTCCAGGAAAGCTAACCTTGGTAGAACCGCAAGTAGGGCATACAACTCCGTCCTTCCAGCGCCGCGCGGCCAAATAGCTAATGCAGTTCTTTGGATCAGAGAAGTAAATGATTGCTTCTTGAAGGGTCTTTGGTTCGGTTGCCATGATGAGTCTAGTATAATCCAGATAGCCTGATGAGTCAAGTCAATTATCGCCAGTTCCAGGGTAGTGGTCAAGTTTGAATTCTGTTCCCACGTATTTAGACTATGGGGAAATTGGGGTCGTTGCGAACCTGTTCGGCTTGCCAGAGGTGGCGGCGGTCGTGAGTGGTCATGTGCGTCAGGAGGGCGCCCAGGGGCATTTTGGTCCACTTGAAAGGCCACGGAGTCTTGGCTCGGGCCAGGTCGAGGCCGTCGGCTTTTTGAATGAGCTCGGTTAGGCGCGCGCCCATCCGGAGGTAATCGGCTAGTGCTTTGGCAGCATCGACGTCAGGCGACGGCGTGGTAACCTTGGCGGCCTTGAACTTGCGTTTCGGAGGGGGCTCCTGGCTCTTCATAATCCAACTGCTCAGCCAGCCGTAGCGGAAAGGGCCGTTGCCGATGATCCCTTTGGCACGCGCGGCTGCGATGGAACTGGCGATGGTGTCGAGACCGGGGTAGCCGAAGTTCAGGTGAGCCAGGTTCTGTGCGATGGACCATTTCCCGGGTTGAGGTCGCCAACCCATCTGCGCGGCGGAGAGACCCGCGGTTAGAGATTTGGCTTTCTCGATATTGGCGGTGTTCTCGTCCAGGAGTTTGCTCACCATATTAATCTCTAGCGCCCGTCTTTGGTGGCTTTGCCTTCTAAGATGGTTGTGTAATCGCCCTTTCCGTCGGCCATTTCATACTTGCTTGTGTACCGAGTGGGCGATAACATCGTGATTGTAGTTCTTCCTTTGACGGCTTTGCCCGCATACTTGTCTTCTACCATCCACGTCCAGGTATTTCCGTTAACCGTTCCTGTGGCGGTACCCACGAGTCCGACACTGTTGGCGTAATAGGATGTGTAGACCTTCGCATGGCTGTCGTAGCTCATGATGCCGAGGGTCGTCCCTAATTGGCCTTCAGCGCGATGCTCGACATAGAATCCCCCCGGCCCCAATGTATCTGTTACGGTGCCGACAGTCTTACCGGCCGGCACAAACTCGTTGGCTTTAATATCGCTTTCCCCAGTCCATTTGCCAACGAAGTACTCCAACTTCTTGTGTTCCGGACCAGGCTGCGGTGGCGCTGGTGGAGCTTGCGCGAGCAATAGTGATGTGAATCCGCAGATCAGAATGACGGCGACCGATCGTGTGCTCATTTCGTGAATCCTCCTCAATGTGCGCAGAGTAGCAGCCGGGCCGCGAGAAGTCCCGAAGGATTTGTTAAGATTGGCCGAAGCTTTAATGGCTAGCCGGGAAGTATTTCATTTCGGCGAGTTCGCGCTGGACGTGGGAGAGCGGCGGCTGCTGCGCGGCACCGAAACCGTTCGCTTGTCACCGAAGGCCTACGATGTACTGGTTGTGTTGGTGCGTCAGTCGGGGCGGTTGGTCACGAAGGACGAATTGCTGGCGCATGTGTGGCCCGAGTCGTTTGTCGAAGAAGGCATCCTCAACGTTCACGTGGCAGCACTGCGCAAGGCGCTCGGCGACGACACGCGGCCTCCGGCCTACATCGAAACCGTCGTGCGGTCAGGGTATCGCTTCATCGCTGCAGTCGGGTTGGGTTCGGGCAACGAGAAGCCATTCGCACCGAGCGCGGTTGCGCGTCCCGTCGAACTTTACGAACTTGTCGGCCGCGGCCGGTCTCACCTGCTGTCAGGTTCGTACTTCGAGTTGCCGGCCGCCGTGGACGCCTTTCGTTCCGCGATCGAGATCGATCCGGCGTATGCACCGGCGCACGCCGGCCTGGCGCGCGCACGGTGCCTGCAGGCAGTGTTTCGAGCGGCGCCACACCGGGAAGCGTTTACCGAGGCGAAAGCGTCCGCCTTGCGCGCGCTAGCAATGGACAGCGGCTCGGCGGACGCGCAGGTTGCCCTTGGAACTGTTCTTTTTCTCAGCGAGTGGGACTGGACGGCAGCGGAGCGCAGTCTGCGCCGGGCGCTCGGGATCAGTCCCGATCACACCGAGGCGCTGCTGCAGTATGGGTCGCTACAGGAAGCGCTCGGACGGCTCGACGATGGGCTGCGATGCAAGCAGCAGGCGCTCGCACGCGATCCGCGATCGCCCGGCGTTCTGGTGCAGATCGCCATTTCGTATTGGCATCAGCGGAAGTACGACGAGACGCAAGTCTGGGCTCGGCGAACTCTTGAGATCGACCCGAAGCATGTGCTGGCGAGCCAATTCATTATGCACGTCTATTGGAGGATCGGGGACGTCAATAGATTCGCGGCCTGGACCGTCAGCCAGGCCATCGCGTGGGGCTTTCCCGAAGAGAGAGTGGCGGTGATGAAGCAGGTCATCGCGGACATGCAGCAGGTGTACGCGACGGCCGGCCTCTCCGGGGTGAGAAGATTCATGGTGGATCAGATCACGAACCCGCAACTGGACTTCGACGTCTTGCTGAAAATGGCATTCTTTCGCGCCATTCTGTATGGGGCAGCAGGCCGGCTCGATGAAGCGTTCGACTGCCTTAATCAGGCCATCGCGGACCGCGACCCAGCGCTCGTTCACCTGGCGGTCGCACCGGATTGGGACAGCCTGCGAGCTGACCCGCGGTTCGCGGAATGCCTGAGATTGATGGCGCTCCCTTCGGCCGTGCATTCCAACATCGGCAACGTGTAGCGTAACCCTGGGGTTCTCGACTTCCGCACCACCAGGCGCCGGCGACTCACGCGTCCCTGCGGCGACAAAGCGGTACCCGGGCCGTTGCCGATGATCCCTTTGGCACGCGCGGCTGCGATGGAACTGGCGATGGTATCGAAATACTGGCAGCCGAAGTTCAGGTGAGCCAGGTTCTGTGCGATGGACCATTTCCCTGGTTGAGGTCGCCAATTCAACTGCGCGCCGGAGAGACTCGCGGTTAGAGATTTGGCTTCTCAATATTGACGGTGTTCTCGTCCAGGAGTTTGCTCACCATATTCTCAGGTACATGGTAGTGAACCGCAAAGATACTACGTGACCCGACCAGCTCGGGCTGCAAGTTCAAACTGAACCACTACCAGTTCCATATTTCTACCAAAAAAGATGGCCCGGACTCGCTGGGAGGTGCTTGTCCGGGCCTGAGGGAAGAAATTGAAAAATCTTTTGCCGTGCCAGTTAGCGGTGATGGCCTCCGCCACCGCCACCACCCACGTGTCCGCCGCCGCTGGGGTGAGGTGCGCTGCCGCCGCGATTCGGTGCGGCACTCGGCGCCTGCGAACGCTGCTGAACTATGGACGGGCTAATCCGGACCGCGCTGCCATAGCCTTCGCGATTCGGCGCCGAAGGGCTGAAGCTACGATTGAAGTTCGACACGCCGCGTCCGAACGCACTGGCGCCGGCTCCGCTGGTTCCTCCACTGATTCCATGGATCGGTTCGCCAAATCGGCTCCATCCGTGACCCGCGGCCGGTTGGCTCAAGCTGCCGCGCGACATCTGTTGCGACATCTGCTGCACTCCACGCTGCTGTTGCTCGAAGCTGGCGTGTTCCACGCGCGGCGCCTGCATGCGGCTGGCGAAGCTTTGCGCGTGCGTTTGCGGGAATCTTCCGCTCACCGAGCGATCGGACAAACGCAAGCTCGATCGATCCGGCGCCACCGGCAGCGCGCCGTGCACCACGCCGGCCGATTGGAGCTGCGCCCGATTCAACGCCGCGAACTGGCCGCCGCGCCCGAATCCCGCCGCGCTCCCGCCAATCGCTCCGCCCGTCACGCGAGCGTTGCGAAACGAATTGTAGACGTTCACATTGTTGACGATGGTGGTACGGCCGGCGAAGGCGCCGCCCCGGAAGCCGCCATAGAAGCCGCGTCCCCACCAGGGATGGAACGCTTCAAACGGCGCGAGAGCCACCCAGCCCACACCGCCAAATCCAAAGCCCGCTCCGAACCCCAAGCCGCCGCCATAACCGAAGAAGCCGACATAGGCGGGCGCCCAGAAAGGATTCGCGAGGACAGGTCCGGGATACCAGGCCCAGCCGCCCCCGCCCCAGAACCAGCGGCCGTAATGATACGGCGCCCAGCCCCAGGAATCGGCGCTCACCCAGGTCCATCCATAATAGTCTTCCCAAACCCAGCGGCCATTTTGATAAGGCGCCCAATCCGGACCTACCGTGGGCTGCCACACCGAACCATAGTTGGGATCGTTCACCCACTGGCCGTTCTGATCCAGATCCTCGGCGCCGCTGATGTTGGGGCTTACGTGCTGGTAGCTTTGCGAGCTTTGAATAAAGCGGTCGCGGTCGTCGTTCCAGCGGTCGAACGGATCGACAGGAACGGCCTGCAGCACCTGGAACTCAGGGTCTTGAGCGGGACCGCGCGCGTCCATCGTCTGGCCTGCTGGCAGGTGTTCTGCGCCCCGCTGGCTGTCGATTTCGGCTTCGCCCGATCGTACCGTGATTTCCGATGTGCCGTCTTCATGCACGGTCACGCGGTACGCACCCGGCCGCAAAGGACGAACAGCCACGCTCGGAGTGTCTACTTCCACTTGCGCCTGGGTGGGACGCAGGGTGCGAAACGTCACCGTGCCGGCTGCAATCTGTATTTGGAAGCTTCGCGTGTCCATGGCGGTGAATCGAACTTCCGCGTTGGGACCGATTCGGATCAGGTTGGAGGAGTCCAACTGGACTTCAGCGCGCGAGGATGAGCTGGTGAGCAGGCGGTCGTCCGCCATGATGGGCGCGTTCAAGGCCGCAGCCACCACGTCGCCCGAATCGCCGCGCCGCACCGAGACGTCGCCAGTGAGAACGCTGATCCGCGCGACTGCCCTGCCCGGTTCGTACTGGCCATCGGGCCCGGCATTGGGATTGGCATTATCCTGCGCCTGCAGGGCAACGACCATGGCGACGAAGGCGAATAATGGAAGAACTTTCATAAGCCGATCAGTCGTCCACACAAGGGCAATCCGTTTGCCAAGTGGTAAGTGGTTCAGGGGAAAAAGGATATGTCAAAGCGCCGGTGGCGCCGGGATGGCTGAAAACCACCAGCGGTGCTTGGGAACAGCCGGGTTGCTTATGGGACGGTCCAGGTTCCGTACTGCTGCCACTGGGTGATGATCCCCGTTTCATCCATAGCGTGCATATAGACGTTCTGAGCCCCGGCAAAGGCAGGTGTGAACGTCATCGTCACCGTCCATGTCAGTGTGCTGCCGCTCACCTCGACGGACGCGGTTGCCGCCCTGAGCGAGCATTGGCTGTTCTGCAAAGTCACGAGAGCTCCGGGCGTTGTCGCCTCCCAGGCCGTCCCGGCATCGTTCAGTAAGCTGACCTGTCTGGTCAAAGCATTGTAATACAGTAAGCTGGCGTGGCTGGCCGGATTCGCTAACGTAGCATTGAAGTAAACCCACGCCTGCTGCAGGTTCGCGCCTCCGGAGCTGTCGTAATATTGCAGCGTGAAAGTCTGGCTCGTTCCCGATCCAGAAGGCGGTGTTACCGAAAGCGCTGCGGGCCAATCTGGGGAAGCCATCACGTTCCAGGAGCCCAGTTGCTGCCAACCGCCGTTGGTTCCCGACGCATCGAGGGCGCGCAGATAAATGTTTTTTGGCCCTTGGAAGGCCGTCTGGAACAGCATCGGCAGATTCAGAGTGAGCGTATTGCCGCTCAGCGTGGCAGTGGTTGTTGCCGTATTTACCAGGCATTGGCTGTTCTGCAATACGGTGGCAGTCCCCAATGTGGCCGATAGCCACGCCGTCGCATTATCGTTCAGCAAGTTGAGCTGGTTGGTCGCCGGGCTGTAGTACAGCAAGCACGCACCGCTGGCCGGATTCGCTAATGTGGCATTGATATACATCCACACCTGTTCGAGGTTCGCCGCTCCCGACGTATCGGAATATTGCAGTGCGAAAGTTTGGTTTCCAGCAAATCCCGAGCTCGGCGTTACCGAGACCGCGGCCACGGTGCCGGTGGTGATCGTCACGGTCCAGCTGCCCAATTGCTGCCAGGTGCTACCCGTTCCAGACACATCCACAGCGCGCAGGTAGACATTCTTGACGCCGGCGTAGGGCGGTTTGAACGTCATCGGCAGATTCAGTGTCAGGGTGTTGCCGCTCGGAACGACGGTCGCTGTCGCCGCGCTCACCGAACATTGACTGTTCTGCAACGTGACGGCAGTCCCCAGTGTGGCCGCCTGCCACGTAGCTCCGTTATCACCCAGCAAGTTGATTTGGTTGGCCGCGACGTTGTAATACAGCAAGCAGGTATTGGTAGCTGGATTGGCTAGCGTGGAATTGAAATAAGCCCACACCTGTTCGAAGCTACCTGCTCCGGCGGTGTCGGAATATTCGAGCGCGAAAGTCTGGCTTGCGCCGGATCCTGAAGCCGGCGTGACTGAGGTTGCGGACGCGGTCCCCGCCGTGCCGCCCACGATCCAGGTGCCCAGTTGTTGCCAACCGCTGTTAACTCCCGATCCATCCAGCGCATGCAGATAGATGTTCTTAGTCCCGGCGAAGGCGGGTTTGAACGTAACCGCGGTAGTCAAAGTTAAGAGATTGCCGCTCAGAGAGACCGACGCTGTCGCCACATTCAGCGAGCACTGGCTGTTTTGCAATGTGGTCGCAGATCCCAGGGCGGCCGGCATCCACGCCGTCGCATTATCGCTCAGCAAGTTGATCTGGTTGGTCCCAGCATTGTAATAAAACACGCAGGCATTGCTGGCTGGATTGGCCAAGGTAGCGTTGAAATAGGCCCACACTTGTTCGAGGCTTGCGGCTCCGGCGGTGTCGGAATAGTGCAGTGCAAAAGTCTGGCTTGAGCCCGATCCCAAGTTGGGCGTCACGGGGCCTGAGGAAAGTACGCCTAGCCCACCCTGGGTGACGGTGAAAGTTTGTGCTTCGATCGTTATGACGCCGGAGCGTTTGCTGCTGCCGGTGTTTTCGAGCACGGTATAAGACACGGTTCCATTTCCGGTGCCCACAGTGGAGTTAGCGCTGTAGGAAGATGACACGTTGGTGATCTGCAGCCACGCTGAATCGGAGGATAAAGTCCAGGAACATCCAGCGCCTGTCGTAACGCTGAAGGTGCCGGAGAGGCCAACGTAATTGATGGTCGACGTGGTAGGACTGAGGGAGTAGGTGCAAAGAGCATATCCCCCGGCTTGGTTAATCACAAACTGTTGTCCAGCTACGGTCAAGATCACTGATCGCGGCGCTCCGGTGGTGTTGGCCGAAATCTGAAGATCAAATTGCCCCGGCCCGGTAAACGTCCCTGCAGTGCCGGATACCCAAGCCGCCGGATTGGAAACAGTGAACGGACAATAAACCCCGGTGGTCACCTCAAAGGCATTGTTAAACAGGCCTCCGGAAGCGGGAACGGAGAGCGACGACTTGGATAGTTGATAGGTGCAGCCGTCGGCTTGTAAAACTGGGATTGATGTACCACCTAGCGAAAGGATCTGGGTGCGTGCGGGGTTGATATTCGGCGGGACGGAGAAGGTTACCACGCCCGAGCCTGATCCGGCAGTGGGCGACGTTACGGTAATCGACGGCATGGCGAGGGGGCGAATGCCAGGTTGAGAGGGAAAAGTCCAATTCTGGTCAGGCAGGGCGATCCAGTCGCATCCACTCGCAGTTGTGATGCTGATACTGTCGATGGCTCCGGCCGCGGGCTCCTGAGCGCTCGTAGGCGAGAACGTGAAGTTGCAGACTTCGGTGGAATTGAGCTGCGCGACAAAAATACCGTCCGAAGGCCCAGATGGTGCCGTATCAACATTCACCGCTCCAGGGGTTACTGGGAAAACAATTGAAGTCGCCGTTCCGGTAATATACGCGTTTGAATTAGGGTCAACTGCGATCGCGTGTGGTCTATCATAAGCGCTCCCGAAATAAGTTGAATAAGCCAGAGATCCAGAGGGATCGAGTTTGAGTACGAAACCTACTGGGAAGCCCGACTCAGCGCTTGGCCCCGCCGTTTGAACTGGCGACAGCAAATGAAAGTCCGTCGAGTCAGTCGAGCCGATTACGTAAACGTTAGCCGAGGAGTCAAGCGCCATTCCGGTGCTCTGTTGAGTGCCCGACCCGCCTAACGATGTCAGGTAAGAAAGCGCGGTGCCGGCAGGGTTCAGTTTTGCTACGAAGACTCCGCCAAACCCACTACCGCCAAACCCACTACCATAGTTGACGGAAGTTCCCAGGAGGGAGGCCGACCCTGTTCCTGCGACGTAAGCGCTGCGGTCGCTGTCCACCGCGACGCCGCTCGCGAAACTTCCGTTCCCAGCGTCCAGGAAAGTTGAATAGACCAAGCTGGAACCCGTCGGGTTCATTTTTGTCACAAAACCAATGTTCCCTCCACCGCTGGTCTCAAACGCACCGTAGGTAAGCGGAAAGTCGGAAGAGGTTGTAGAGCCCGCGATATAGGCATTCCCGTCGCTATCGACAGCGATTCCATTACCGCCATCCGTGCCCCCTCCGCCTAAGTACGTGGAGTACAGCAAGGCCGTCCCGTTGCTGTTTAGCTTGGTCACAAAGGCATTCGTGACACTAAGCCCGAACGTGGGCGGAGCCAAAAAGCTTTGGAACGCCCCCGCTGTTACGGGAAATGTTGTTGACTCAGTCGAGCCCGTAATGTACGCATTGCCTGATGCATCGATCGCAATGGCAGCAGGCAGGTCAGGCCAATTGCCACCAACGAATGTACAGTAGACCAATGCATTGCCTGCGGCGTTGAGCTTCAGGATAAACCCGTGAGCGTTTGACGAAGGGAGAGTTGTCTGAAATGCTCCTGGCGTAACAGGAAAATCGGTGGACGCTGTAACTCCCGTGACATATGCATTTCCTTGACCATCCACGGCAATTCCGGTGCCGTATTGATCGCCACTTCCACCAATGAGCGTGGTATATACAAAGTCCGTCCCGGTGGAATTCAGCTTGTAGACGAAGAGGACATTCTGGGTAATGTTTCCTATTTCGAATGAACCCGGTAAAACCGGCAAGTCCGGCTTCGATATGTCGCCGGTTACGTAGGCGTTCCCCGATGCATCCACAGCGATTGCGAATGGGTAGCTGCCTGAAACACCCGTGAATCGAGCCGAATAACCAACTACAGGATCGATCACTAAAGTCCGCGATCGAACATACGGGCCGACTCGAAATCCGATGCGATTCTTGCCACGAATCACGTACGATCCCGCCACCTTTCTACGAACCCGGTTCTCCTCCTGGTAGATTACGGGCACGCGCTGGGTAAGGGAGAGTCCACCGGCAGCCGCGAGGAGAAGGTTTCCGGTGCGATCCAGCTGGAGAGAATCAGCGCCGGTGAACTTCAATTCAATGCGATTCGGATCGGCGCCTGGGGAAATGACGAAATCATACTCGATGTTCTGTTGGCTTCCGTGAAAGATTAGATCGATTCCCGGGTAGACGTTGCGGTAGCGCACGCGCGAATACCGGGCCACGTTCGTCACCCATTTTCGAGGGTCGTCGCCCAGGAAATAATTCGATTTGCCTTCGGTTTCGTCCAGCCCTTCCACCTTGACCGAATGGCTGATTCGGACCGGCGTGATGGCTATGCGGCGCTTCAGATCGTTGACCATAAGGGTCGCCTGTTGCTTGTTCAGCGATAGCGTGGCGCCTGCGCTCCTGGCTACAAACTGAACGTCAGGCCCGTACTGGCCGATGTTTTGCTCGAATGCCAACGGCATTTCCGCCAGACGAATGTCGGGTTTTACATTCGGAGCTGCGTGGATTTGGGTAAGGGATGAAAAAAACCAGGAGAAGACGGTGAAATATACGCTCGATGACACATTCTGCGCGGCCACAGGAAAGAGTTTAGTAAGTTAGGTGGATTGCGTCAATGGAATTTACCGTTGAACGAGTACTAAAAGGCTCTCAATTTCGCCAGCACGCAGGGTACGTCTCCCGCGAACGTGTTGGCACGAGTGCCAACACGGCACGCACGAGTGCGCGCGCCACATTTGCCCCAGTTGTAGTGCTTGTATCCTGCCGGCGACTTCAGTAAACTACAGTTAAGTTGGGAGCATCAACTACAGTCAATACTTCCCTGCCCGAGGTCCATTCGAGCGTCCCCACCGCTCAGCCCGCAGTATGGCGGCGCATGTTAGCGTTCGCCGGGCCGGCCTACCTGGTTAGCGTCGGCTACATGGATCCGGGCAACTGGGCAACCGACCTGGAAGGCGGCGCGCGCTTCGGCTATCAGCTTCTATGGGTGCTGGTGCTGTCGAACCTGATGGCGATTCTGCTCCAGACCTTGAGCGCTCGTCTCGGGATCGTCAGCCAGCGCGACCTGGCGCAGGCTTGCCGCGAAACTTACCCGCGCCCGGTGTCTTACGCGCTGTGGGTGCTGTGTGAGATCGCGATTGCCGCTTGCGATCTGGCGGAGGTGCTGGGCGCGGCCATCGCCTTGAATCTGCTATTCCATATCCCGCTGCTTACAGGGGTGATCCTCACCGCCCTGGACACGCTTTTGTTGCTGTGGTTCACGCGCCTCGGAATTCGAGTGATCGAGGCATTCGTGCTCTCACTCATCGCGATCATCGCGGTCTGTTTTGCCATCGAAATTTTCTGGGCGGGGACACCGGTTCTCTCCGATGTTGCGCGCGGGATCGTACCGCATCTGTCGGCGCATAATCTCTATATCGCGATCGGCATCCTGGGCGCCACGGTGATGCCGCATAATCTCTACCTTCATTCGGCGCTGGTTCAAACCCGGCGAATCGGCAAGAGCGAGCAGGAGAGGCGGGTAGCCTGCCGCTACAACCTCATCGATTCGACGATTGCTCTGAACGGCGCCTTACTGGTGAACGCGGCGATCTTGGTCCTGGCCGCGATGGTGTTTTTCCGCCGGGGCATCGTGGTCACGGAAATCCAGCAAGCCAGCCAGCTCTTAACGCCGCTCCTCGGAACTACAATGGCTAGTGTTTTCTTTGGAGTAGCCTTGTTATGTTCAGGGCAATCTTCAACGCTGACCGGTACTATGGCCGGACAGATTGTAATGGAAGGTTTCCTGAACATTCGCATGCGTCCCTGGTTGCGTCGATTGATGACTCGCACCCTGGCTATTATTCCGGCCGCCTTGACGGTTTATCTAGCAGGTGAGAATGGAACATATAAACTTCTCATTCTGAGTCAGATTATCCTAAGCATGCAGTTGCCGTTTGCGGTCATCCCCCTGATCCATTTCACGAATAACAAACAGCGTATGGGAGCGCTTGCCAATCGCGCTTGGGTTCGCGCACTGGCGTGGCTGACCGCTGCTATGATCGTGGTCCTGAACGTCTGGCTGGTCTGGATCTCGGTTCGAGACTGGTCGAACGATGCCGGAGCCTGGCGGGGTCGCCTGGAACTGGCCCTGCTGCCGATTCTCACCGGCCTGGCCTTATTGCTCTTCTGGGTGACGTTTCAGCCCATCCTGCCGCGTTGGGCCCGCGATCTGGGCCGCGCCTCCATTCAACTCCCTGAAGCCGCTGCGGTCGCCGAGAATCTGCCTAGCCCAACCTACCGGAAGATTCTGGTTCCACTCGATCACACCAGCCGTGATCGCGATGCCATCGCTCACGCCGCCGCCATGGCCAAGCAGCAAAACGCCAAGCTTTACCTCCTGCATGTGGAAGAAGGCGTGACCAGTCAACTCTTCGGGCCGCTTTCCTCGACCGCCGAGGTGGAAGCCGGCGATCAGTACCTGCATCAGATTGTCCGGGATCTGGAGAGCCAGCAGATCCCGGTGGAGATGGTGGTCCGGCACGCGCGCACTCCAACCAAGGAGATCGTGCGCTACGCCGAGGAGCTGAAGCCGGACCTGGTGGTGATGGGCGCCCACGGTCACAAGGGCTTGAAAGACATCGTGTTCGGGACTACAATTAATGCAGTCCGTCACAAATTGAAAGTGCCCCTCCTGATTGTCCGCGGAATGAAGTAGGTAGCTGGACGGACCGAGCTAATTTTCGGCAGGCGTTGTGTCGAAGGTATACACAGCAATTCCATTGCGAACCTTAAGTCCTTTTGTTTTCAGTGGCCTGAATTGGTCAGGCATTGGCGGATGAGTTGCCTATCGGATAGCTTACTGATGCTGCGAAGACTGATTATTTTGTTGGTAATCGCTGCGGGTTGCCTGACGCTGCCCGCATCCACCCTCCAGCGGCTCAGTCTGAACGACATGATCCAGAAGTCGACCATGATCGTTCGCGGCACCATACAGCCCGGTAGTTCCGCGGCGCTCCGGGGTTCGTTGATTTACACACATTATCAATTGTTGGTCACCGCGGTGTTCAAGCCGGCGCCGGGGCAGTCCATCAGCCCGACTATGGATGTTGCCGTTCCGGGCGGCGCGCTTAACGGGCTCCAGCAGCCTGTGGCGGGAGCTCCGGCGCTCGCTTCCGGTCAAGACTACGTGTTCTTTCTGTGGACCAGCAAGACCGGGATGACCCAGGTGATCGGGCTGTCTCAAGGCTTGTTCAACGTTTCGACGGATGCCCAGGGACAAGTGATGGTTTCGCGCGGCCCTGCCACGGCGACCATGCTCGATTCCTCCGGGCAGCCAGTCGCCGACACCAATCTTCAGATGCCGCTCGCGCAGCTGGTGAGTAAGATTCAGGCCGTGCTCTCTGGAGGCGGACAATGATCGGGCGTTGGGCAGTTCGCCTGGTGGCGCTGGTGGCGGCCAGCTTTCTGCTCGCAAACACTGGCTCGGCGTATTACTACTACACCTATTACAACAGCACCGCATCGCCTTACATTCCGATCGTCGCGCGGTTCGATCTGAACACGCTGACTAACAATACGGTCCCGTTCTTCGTCTCGAGCGCGGGCCCGTCCAAGTTGTATCCAGGCGACAGCATGGCGGCCATCATCAGCCAGATGAGCGCGGCGGCCCAGGTGTGGAACAATATCCCTACTTCCAGCATACGGCTGGCTTATGGGGGTTTTTACAACCCTGGAACAACGGAATCCGCTCCTGGGATTCAAATCGAGTTCTCCGATGAGATTCCGCCCGGTTTGCTGGCGGTCAGCATACCGACCGTGGTGGGCGGGTTTGCCAATGGCGCGAGCGGCACTTTCCTGCCTATTTATCTTTCGCTCATGCAGCTGCCGAGCGATTACAGCAATTCCACTTATTTCGGCGGCCCCAGCTACAGCGAGATGTTTTTCGTAACGCTGGTGCATGAGTTCGGCCACACCATGGGATTGCAGCACACCTTAGCGTCCAGCGTGATGTCCACCTATACCACCACTGCCGCGACGAAGGGCAACCCTCTCGGCAACGACGACATCGCGGGGATTTCCCTGCTCTATCCGGCCGGCAAGTACCTCTCGACGGTGGGCAGCATCTCAGGAACGGTGAGCAGGAACGGAACCGGCTTGAACCTGGCGTCGGTGGTTGCGATTTCGCCCAGCAATCCAGCCATTGCCGCTCTCACCAATCCAGACGGCACGTATCAGATCAACGGCATTCCGCGCGGAGAGTATTACGTGTACGTGCACCCGCTGCCGCCGGCGGCGGAGGGTGAAAGCACGCCGGATAATATTTACTTGCCGAGAAATTCCACCGGCACTTTTCTACCGCCCGATACCGGATTCGCAACGCAATTTTATCCCGGCACCTTGGATTACGCGCAGGCCCAGGTGATACCGGTGACGCCCGGCACGGTGCAGCAAGGAATTAATTTCAACGTCAATCCGGTTAGTTCTCCGGGGATATCTTCGGTCCGAACGTACAGCTACACCGAAAGCACCTACGTGCTTGGATCGCCGATTCTCGAAGGCGAGAAGACTACTATTGCCGCCACCGGCGTGGGCTTGCTGCAGTCGGGCAATACGCTGACGCCCGGCCTGAGCGTCAACATGCTCGGCTCGGCCGCCCAAATCAACAATCTCAGGCCGTACCCGCCGCCCAATCCGTACATTGCGGTGGATGCCATGCCGACCTTTAGCGCTTCCGGACCGAAGCATCTATTGTTCAGCACGCCGGGCAACCTATTCGTACTTCCCTCGGGATTCACGGTGGTTGCCGCGCCACCGCCATTGATCAGCGCGCTGGCTCCGGCGGGGAACGGCAGCGGCAATCTCGCGATCGCCGGCGCGCAATTTACGCCTACTACGCGCATCTATTTTGATGGTTTGCCGGCAACCATCCAATCGCAGTCGAAGAATATATTGATTGTGACGCCCCCCTCGGCGCCGATCGGCTACACGGCCGCGGTTGCGGCGTTCAATAGCGATGGGCAGAGCTCGCTGTTCCTGAATCCAACCGCTCCCACCTACACCTATGCCCCGGGTGTCGCAACAGCCGCGGCCGCCAATCCCAGCCTGACGGTGAGCCCGAGCGTGATCCCGGCAGGCGGCGCGGTCACGTTGACGGTCCGAGGCGTGAACACGAATTTCGCTCAGGGCGTGACAACGATCGGATTTGGAACCAGCGACCTGCTGGTGAACTCGATCAACGTGGCCAACCCGAATCTGCTGACGGTTACGGTGACGCCGACGGTCACGATCAGCTCGGCGAACATCACAATCTCGACCGGGCTGGAAGTGATCTCACAAGCCGTGGGCTCGGACATCACCGCCACCGATACTCCACAATAGACTGCGATGGTTCGTCTGGCGTGCGCGGTTTTGTTCGCGCCACTCTTGTGGGCGCAGAACGCGGCGCTCGACGAGCAAATCGCCTCGGCTCTTCGGGCGAGTGGCGCGCCCAGCGTGTCCGTCGCCGTGGTCGAACATGGCGAGATTAGCTACGCGAAAGCGTTCGGGCTATCGAATATCGCCGAGAACCGCGCCGCCGATACGTCCACCCGCTACGCGATTGGATCGGTGAGCAAGCAGTTCACCGCAGCCGCGCTGCTTCTGCTGGCCGAGCAAGGGAAAATTTCGCTCGACGACAAAGTGGCCAAGTATCTTCCCGATTTGACCCGGGCGCGCGAGGTGACCATTCGCGAGCTGCTCTCGCACACCTCCGGCTACGAAGATTACGCGCCGCAGGACTACATGATTCCCGACTGGACGCGGTCCATCACGCCACGCGAGATCCTGGATCAATGGGCTAAGAAACCTTTGAATTTCGATCCGGGGACGCGCTGGCAATACAGCAACACCAACTACGTGATCGCCGGGCAGATCTTCGAGAAAGTAGCCGGTCAGCCGCTGGTGGCGTTCCTGCGCGAGAGAATTTTTCAGCCGCTCGGCATGTCGACCCCAGGCGACATCAGCGATCACGAGCCTGGGGACGCTTCCGCTTACACGCGCTATGCTCTGGGGCCTCCGCGATTGGCGGCGCGCGAAGGTCCCGGCTGGATGTTCGCCGCAGGCGAACTGGCCATGACGCCATCCGACCTGGCGCGCTGGGACATCGCGTTCCTTGAGAAGAAGATTCTGTCGGCCCGCTCCTATCGGGAGTTCACCACCGAAGTGAAATTGAAAGATCACAAGCAGACGCATTACGCGCTGGGCTTGGATTTGGGCGAGTTGAACGGCACGCCGATGATCTCGCACACCGGCGAAGTTTCCGGATTTCTGACTTCGAACACGGTGTTTCCCGCCAAGGACGTGGCGGTGGTGGTCTGCTCCAACGAAGACGGAATCAACCTGATCGGTCCGCTGGCTCGGCAAATCGCCGGACTGGCGCTGGGCGGGCCACCTGAGAAAGACAACGCGCAGGTTCGAGGGATTCTCGAAGGGCTGCGAGAGGGCCGCATCGATCGCGCCATCTTCACTCCAGACGCGAATTCCTATTTCAACGATGTGGTCCTGAGGGATTACGCCGCGTCCCTGGCCGGGCTGGGAAAGCTCCAGGACGTCACCAAAACCAACGAGCAATTGCGAGGCGGCATGACGCATCGCAGCTACCGCGCGCAGTATGAGAAGAAGACCGTGCTGCTGAATATTTACGTGATGCCGGACGGCCGGTACGAGCAGTTCCTGGTGGAAGAAACGTTATGAATTGCGTTCACACCGTCGAAAATCACCCCTCCGGTTGGGGGCAAAGATCGGTGAGTGTGACCGCATATCCTAGTTTAGTGAGCTTGGCCACAAGGCGTTTCTGGTAGCGCAGGCGCGCTTTGGGGTCGCACAAGGGGCCGTATTCGATGTAGCGCACGCCCTGGTGAAGGATTTTCCAGATCAAACGGCAGAGTTTGTGAGCGATGGCCCAGACTGCGGTTTTATATCCCAGTTTTGGCAGTAAGCGCTGAAAAACAGTTTGCAAAAGGCAGCCGTTCTTTCGGACTGCGGCCTGAGCGAGTTGGTTAAGCAGACGCCGCAGAGTTCGGTTGCCTTTGGGTGAGCGGTCGCTGCGGGATTGCCCAGCACTTTCCTGCCGTCCCGGACAAACCCCAATCCAGGAAGCCAACTGGGCGGCCGAAGGAAAAGCTGCCGCTTGAGGACCCAGTTCGGCGATGATCTGCTGCGCCGAATCCACTCCCAGGCCCGGCAACTCAGCCAGGCGCACGATCGCTTCCTGATGCGCCCGCAAACAATCCGCGATGTCCCTTTCCAGTTTGGCTCGTTGCGATTCGATCAGATCCAAACGATCCAGAAACATCTGCAACATGCCGCGCTGGAGTTCATGCGGCTGCCCTTGCAATGCATCCTGCAGTTCCTCTTCACTGGCGCGCAACCGTTCATCGCCCAACTTCGCCAACCGGGCTGGATCGCTTTCTCCCCGCGCCACGGCCTGCAGGATGCGCCGCCCGCTAGCCCCCAGCAGATCGCTGATCACGCTCGACAACTTAATCTGCATCTCTTCCAGCAGGCTCTCCACCTGGCTCTGCAGCCGTACCCGATCGCGCGTCAACTGTTGCTTGTTACGGCTTACACTTCGCCAGATCCTTTGCTCCGGCTCCGGTACAAAGCTCAGGATCAAATCTCCACTCAAAAACCGGCTCACCAGTCGCTCGGCATCCCGGAAATCCGTCTTCCGTCCGCGCGGTCCCCGGTTCGATCGTGCCTGGGCCAGATAAAGACCGAACTTTGTTTCCAAGGCCATCCACACCGGTTTCCAGTATTGCGCCGTCGACTCCATCACCACCTGCTGGACTCCCTGCTGTTCCAGCCACGCCAGCAGATGCCGCAGTTCGCTGGCTGTGGCGCCGAATCTTCTTCTTTCAAAACTCAAATGCTCGGCTCCGCTATCGGCTATTACTACTGCCAGCATGGCCTTATGAACATCGATTCCTGCAATCTTGTACTCTAAGTGCATCGTCTTCTCCTGGCGGGGAGCGAGGAACGCACACCACTTCTCACACACCGTCACGTGCTGCCCTCATTCCCCGTTGGGAGAACGGAAGCGCACACTTATTGGTTACTTCCGCGCGTTCCGGATCAAACACGATTACGGCCTCGACCGCTCCAGTGTGAACTCGACCTTGTTCGCACCTCCGCAGTCTTCACACTACCTCACACCTGCCGCATTTTCATCTCTATTGGTGGGCCAAGCGGCCCATGGGAACACGATTGTGAACGCGGCACGCAAAGTGCGTGCGCCACACACGATTGACGGGCAGTAGCAAATAGGGCTGGAACAGCCGAACGTTGCGCCGACCAGCCGATCCCGCCAGCAGGCCGACGAGGATGGCGGCGTTGTCGATTACTTGCCCTGGCTTAGTTTCCGGAAGTAATCCGCCACGGCGTTGGAATAACCCGGCGGCACGCTTTCCGAGCCCGCGCTGCGCACCTGATCGGAGTTCTTCTCGTCCAGCTTGCGGCGTATATCGAGCTCCAGCCGTTCCATCGACGGCAGCACTTCGTGGCTCAGGCGATTGGAAAGCTCGGCATCGTTGCTGGCATAGGCGGGGTTCAGCGCCCGCGACAGATTGGAATAATCGCCGGCGACGTCCGGGTTCTGACGGATCAGATCGCGGATCTGGTTCAGATCGCGCAGCGATTCCCGATAGGCCTGTTCAATAGGCAGCGGTGTGTCTCCGGCGTAGCCGTTACCGGGCGTCACCGGGCCGCCGCCACCAAAGGGCGCATAAGCAGGATTTGCGCCATTCTGGGTGCCGTTGCCGGCCTGGGCGCCGTTGCCGTTTTGTCCGCCCTGCCCGTTCTGGCCTTGCTGCCCTTGTTGGCCTTGCTGTCCCTGCTGACCGTTTTGTCCCTGCTGCCCGCTCTGCCCCTGTTGTCCATTCTGGCCGGGCTGTTGACCAGGCTGCTGCCCATTGCCATCCTGATTTCCGCGCTGCAGCGGATTGGATTGCCGGCCTTGGCCAGGCTGGTTTCCTTTGCCCTGCTGGCTTCGGGCCAGCTGCTGCATCCGGCTGCGCATGGCTTCAATGCGAGCCAAAGCTTTTTCAAGATCGGAATTGTCGTCGCCCGGGCCTTGCCCCGGTTTCGCGCCTTGCTGCTGGTTGGCGGCCTGCGCCTGCTGCAGCTGATCTCGCAGATTGTTTAGCCCCATCGAGACGCTGTTTTCACGAACCCACGCCGACGATCCGTAGCCTTGCCGGATATATTGCGCGTTCTGCCGCATGTGCATCTCGAGTTCATTCTGCTGCGCCCCACTTAACGCATCCCGCAGTTTGTTCCCCACCGGATTCTGGGCGCCGGCCATGCTGCGCGCCGCGTCCTGCATGCCCTGCTCCAGCTTCTTGAGCTTGTCGGCCATCTCCGTCTTCTCGCCGGCCAGGCGTTCGGCCTCCTGCCGATTTTGGATCCCTTGCGAGCCGAAGCGCGGATTCTCGCTACCGGAAGCGCCGATCATCTTCCGCAGGCGATTCTGAGCATCGGCTTCCTGTTGCGCGAGTTGGTTGGCCTGCTGGGCCAGATCGTCGAGCTGCTGCGTCGAGTTCTGATGCTGCATCCCGTTCAAAATATCGCGAGCTTCCTGTAAGCGGTCGGCCGCGCGCTTTTGCCCGGCGGCGGTCTGTTCGGGACTGCCGTTTTGCTGGCTCTCGGCGCTCTGCATGTCTTCGGTGGCTTTTTTCAGACGGTCGAGAGCTTGTTGCAGCTGCGGCGAAGCGGTGGAACCTACGCGGCCGGCGCTGCCCGATTGTCCGGATTGCCCCGATTGCTGGCTGGACTGCTGCCCTTGCTGCCCCTGCTGTCCTTTTTGCCCCTGTTGACTCTGCTGGCCTTGCTGACCCTGTTGCGATTGATCGCCGCGCTGCATCTGCTCCATCTGTTTCTGCAGTTGTTCGGCTTCGCGCCGCAACATTTCCTGCTCCCAGCGTTGACGGAACGGCTGCTGCTGATCTTTCTTAGCGGCCAGCTCCTGCTGCCGGCGCGCCAGTTCGGCCAGCTTCTGCAGCGCCTTGTCGATCTCCTGGGAACGGCTGTCGGAAGCGGATTGCTGTCCGGTTTCGTACTGGTTCTTTTCGCGGTCGAGCTCCAGGTCGGCCAGATTTTCCAGATCGCGGCCGGCACCGCCCGCGCCACCACCGCCACCCTGCGTTCCGAAGGCAACCTGGATATCGCGGAAGGTGGCCTCGGCGCGCTGCGCTTCCTGCAACGCCTTTTGCTCAGCGGGCATCGCGTCGTTCCACTTTTGGCCGCGGATTTTCTGCGCCGATTCGAGCATGCTCTGCGAGGCTTCCGTCATTTCCTTGGCGTAGTTCTGGAATTGCGGATTGGCGTCGGCGAGCTCGCGCGCCTTCATGCGATCGGCCAGCGATTTGGCCTGCGCGGCTAGTTTCGCTTCCTGGTCGGCCAGGAACTTGGCATCGTCGGATGCAACGGATGCGTCCTTGGAACCATTCTTACTCTCGTTCCAGGTAGCCGCGATGATATCCTTCTGGCGCTGCGAGATCTGTTGATCGTTGTCGCCGCCACCCATGCCACCGCCACCGCCGCCCGATTGCGCCTGCGAGTAGTTGCGCTCGTAGGGCTCGGCCTGGATGAAATAAATGTCCGTCTTGGTGGTGTTGCGCGCATCCTTGGCGTCGGCATAGAGACTGACCAGATCGCCGGGCGCCAGCTTGTAGTCTTCCAGCGTCAGAACATATTTACCCTCGGCTGTTTTTACGCCTTTTTGCGGCAGTAACTCGACGGTCTTCTCGGCGCCGCCATTGACGGAGTAATGCAGCGCCACTTCATTCAGCGCGAAGTCGTCTTCAGCGTTCACAGTGATGGTAACTTCTTCGATGGGATTGACTTTCGCGTCGCGCCCCGGACGGTCGATCTTCACCGTAGGCGGCGAATCCTTGCGCGCTTCAATGAAAAAGTCCTCGCTCAGACGAACATTTTCGCCGCGGTCAATAGCGGCGATGTGATACAGGCCGTCCTTGTCCAGGGTGACGCGCGCGGTCTGCCAGTTCCCTTCTCCGGATTTCAGTTCGATCTGCCGGTCGTCGCCCAGCATCAGCACACCCTTATTCAAGGGACGATCGGTAAGAACCGCTACCTCGGCCTCGGTTCCCTCCACCGCGCGCAAATCGCCGCCGGGATCTTCCACCGAGTCCTTCATTCCAGTCCAGGAGGGGTAGTGATAAGTGACGCGGATTTTCTTGACGCTGGGCAGATCGACGACGCGCAGGTTATAGTGCTTGGACTCCACCGCGCCGGCCGCGACATAATATTCGACATTATCGGCCAGGCTAGAGAACAGGAACTCATAGGTGGACGCGCCGGGCGACGGCTGCATGTCCACTTGCTCCCACTTGGAAGCCCCGCGATATTGCGCGAACAGCCGCACCTTGGGCGAATCGAATCCGAGGAGCTGGGCGGTCACTAATTGATCGGCCTTGCGGCGCACGGCGCGATCGCCAGGCGTAACCACGATGTCGTAGAAAGCGTGATTGCCGGATTTTGGCGCGCCGGCCCACAGCAAAGATGTTCCGTAACCGAGGTAGCCCGGACCCGCATTGATCAGCCACAGCAGCACTGCTACCGCAATCGCAGCCGAGGCCAGGAATCCGAAGATGGGTCCGCTCGAAGCCATGCGCTCCGGTTCGCTGGTTTCGGCGACCCGCATGGTGTCGGCGGCCAACAACTGGAGGAACGGGTCACTGGCGGCGTTCGGTTTCTCGGCTAAGGTGAGCAGGCGCTCCTGGAATTCGGGGAAGGTTTGCTCGGCCTTGCGAGCGGCGTTGCGCCGATTCAGGTTCAGCAGCGGAATCACCAGACCAAATGCGATCGCGGTGGCCACCGAAAGAAACAGGAGAATGCGAGCCCATAGGAGGCTGGCCGCGGAGAAAGCGTAGCGGTTGATGATCCAAACCAGCAGGACGGTGATCACGAGCGCCGATACGGTGACCAGCGAAGTTCCCTTCGACACCGCCATGAAACGCAGGCGCTTTTCCAGCCGCTGAAGGTAACCGTTCAGTTGGTCGATAGCGTTCATGCTACCTCCTTCTCCACCGAAAGATATCGGCTTGCAAATACTGATTCAATTATCGCGGTTATTAAGACCAGTAGCAAAGCGTAGCGCCACAGGCTCCAGGGCTTGGCCTGCGTATCGGCGGCCGAACCGTCGGCGGGCGTGTCGGGCCCCAGGCCGGTGTTCTTCCATAGGACCAGCGTATCCTGCGGGATCGTCGTCAAGTCAGATTCACGCCGGTCGGCATGTACCGCAACCAACTCCTCACGGCCGTTGGCGCGATGAATGTCGTAAAAGCCTTCGCGCGTTACCTGGAAGGACTGGGTGGTGGTGGCGTCCTTCAGTGACAACGGATGCGTTCCATCCGGCTCGGTGACGTCGATAGCGGCGCCGCGCTCTTTGGCGGAACGCAGCTCGAGGTAGGAATCCACCGCAACGTTGGTGGAGCGATCCTGCTGGCCGCCCAGATAGCGCGCGGTCTCTTCGACGAACGGAACAAACGCGGCGTGCAACGGCAGATCGTTCCCGACGTTATCGAAGGTGGAGGTAAATACGATCACCCGGCCTTCTCCGACCTGCTTTTCGAGCAGCAGCGGCGCCTGGTTGGTGAGACGGGCCACCACGTGCGACTGGCCGGGATCCACGCGGATTACCTGATAGAACTTGACGCCATCCAGTTTGTTGGCGCGGCGGAGCGCGGGATGTTCGGCGTCGGCCGACGCCACGGTTTCAAAGCGCGAATCGGCGCGCGCCGCGTAGGCGGATCCCTGGATGGCTTCGTTCGAGACCGGGACGCGGTTGAGCGCGGCCGACAACGGCCCGAGTGCGATCAACAGCGATCCGCCTCCAGAAACGTAAGCCCGCAAGGTGCTTTCGAAGCCTGCGGGCATCTGTCCTACGTCGGAAAGAACCACAAACGCATATTTCGACAGCGATTGATTGGCGGCCTGCTCAATCGCCAGAGGTTCCAGAGTGAAGCCGGCCTCAGAGACCGATTCCAGCGCCGAGCGATAGTAGAGCTGGTCGAGATTCTGGCCCGCCGGATGCAGGAACAGCACCGGATGCGGGTCGGTTCGTTCGATGGCGAAATCGAATCGATCGTCTTCGTGCAGCGAGTCGCCGGGTTCGATGCGAATCTCACCCTTGTGAAAGCCGTGCGGCGAATCGAGCGATACGAACTCGACGGAGACGCGGCCGTTGGCGGGAACGTCCACGGATTTGCTTTCGAGCGTCTTGCCATCGAGGGCCAGCGATACGGTTCGCTTGGTGGCGGGGGTATTGGAGCCTCGAATCACGGCGTCGACGCGGACCTTTTTCGGATCGTAGATTTTAGCGGGCGCGGTGACGCTCTCCACCATCCAGTTGGGCTCCTGGGAATCGGCCACCGAATGAAATACCAACTTCGTATCGCTGCCCAGGCGCAGGTCGGCGAAGGCCGGAGGCATCGACGATTTCTGCATATCGCTGGCGAAATGGACTTCGAGAGGAATGCGCGAGGTCTGGGAGATGGTGCGCAGCGCGCGCGCCAATTCGCCATAGGAGCTTTGTTCGTCCGAAGGCTGGATGGCTTGGATGGCGGCCTTGAGCTGATCGGCTTCTTCCACCGGCTGCGTCAGGAAATGCACGCGCGAGCCAACCGCCAGCACTTGCCCGCGCTCGCCGGGATTGAGTTGCGACACCGCGTTCATAGCAGCCTGTTTGGCGCGCGCCAGGTGATCGTCATAGCGCATGCTGAACGAATTGTCGACCGCGATCACCAGCATCTTGCGGCCGCCCGTAGCGACGCCGGCGCGCTCAATGAACGGATTGGCGAAGGCGAGGGCGATCAACAGCAGCAGGGCCACGCGGAGCGAAAGCAGCAGCAGGTAACGCAGACGGCGGTGTTTGATGGAGCTTTGTGTCCGCCGCTCGAAAAACATGAGCGAACTAAAGGGGTGCGGAGTGCTGCGGTATTGGCGCAGCAGATGAATATAAAATGGCAGACCAATGGCTACTGCGCCGGCCAGAAACCAGGGAGCGAAAAAACCCACGTTACATCCTCCCCTTGCGAATCAGGAAATATTCGCGCAGCGCGTCGTCGAGCGGCCGATCGGTCGGGAGCAGCTGATAATCGATGCCGGCGGCATTGGCTTTGGTCTTGAGCGCGGCGATGTGCGCGTCGATCTTGGCGCCGTACTCTTCCTTGGCGTACTCGGGGGAAACCTCGATGGCGTCCTCGGTTTCCATGTCCACTAACAGCGACGGTTCTTTCAACTTAGGCCGGATCTCCTGTGGATCTAGGACGTGAAACAGGATCAGATCGTTGCCGCGATAGCGCAGCGGCTCGACGGTTTTGATGACCACCTCGGGCTGTTCGTAAAAATCGGAAATCACCACTACGATTCCCCGGCGACGCAGAAACTGCTGGAAATGTATAAATGGCTTAGCGAAATTGGTATGAACGCCGGTGGTCGCATGCTCAATGGCGTGCGCCACGCGCATGAACTGGCCTTGGCGCGTGGAGGGCTGAACATAGTTGCGGACGTCGTCATCAAAAATAATGACTCCCGCGGCATCGCGCTGCAGATTGGACAGGTAAGCCAGCGAAACTGCCAGGTAGCGGCTGTAGTCGAGTTTGGTGGTGCCGTGGGAGCTGTAGCCCATGGACGCGCTGGTGTCGAGCATCAGCGTGAGCTGCGAATTCGTTTCGCCGCGATAGCGCTTCAGGTACATTCGCTCGGTACGGGCGAAAACGTTCCAATCCACGTGGCGCAGGTCGTCGCCAGGCGAGTAAGCGCGATACTCGGCGAACTCCTGGCTAAATCCGAAGTCTGGCGACCGATGCAGGCCCGCGACAAAACCATCCACAACTGTTTTGGCAACCAGGTCCAGGTGCGAGATGCCGGCTAAAAGCGCCGGATCGATGAAGCGAGTTGGAGTGCGTGGTTGCATTAGAAAAAGCGTTCACACGAGTGTGAACGCGGCACGCAGGAGTGCGTGCGCTACTTCGGTTCCGGTTTCCAGTCCAATAGACGTTTCAGGATCGCATCGGAATCCAGGCGCTCGGATTCGGCGTGGAAGTTCAGCAGGATGCGATGCCTGAGGATGGGAGCGGCTAGCGCGCGGACATCTTCATAGGCCACGTGATAGCGGCCGCGCAGCAGCGCCCGGGCCTTGGCCGCCAGCACCACAAATTGCGCGGCGCGCACGCTGGCGCCGAAATTCACATAGTTTTTGACGAAATCGGGGGCGCTGGCGTCGTTGGGCCGGGTGGCGCGAACCAGCTCCACTGCGTAGCGGGCGACGGTTTCAGCGATCGGCACCATGCGCACCAGCTGCTGGAACGACAGAATCTCGGCGGCATTGGTGATGGTGTCCGGCTGCGCGGTGCGCGTCGTGGTGGTGAGGTCCACCACCTTCACTTCGTCATCGGCCGAAAGATAATCGAGCACCGTGTTGAACAGGAAGCGATCCAGCTGCGCTTCCGGCAGCGGATAGGTGCCTTCCAGTTCGATGGGATTCTGGGTCGCCAGAACGAAAAACGGCGCTTCAATTTTGTATTGATGCCCGCGCACCGTGCAAGACAGCTCCTGCATGGCTTCGAGCAGCGCGGACTGCGTCTTGGGGGGCGTGCGGTTGATTTCGTCGGCCAGCAGGATGTTCGAAAAAATCGGCCCGGCCACGAACGTCCAGGTGCGACGCCCGGTGGTGGGATCTTCTTCGATGATGTCGGTGCCGGTGATGTCGGACGGCATCAGATCGGGCGTGAACTGAATGCGCTTGAACACCAGGCCGAGGGTCTGCGCCAGCGTCCGCACCAGCAGCGTCTTGGCCGTTCCCGGGAGACCGGTGATCAAACAGTGGCCGCCCACAAACAAAGAGATCATCACCTGTTCGATGACCTCGTCCTGTCCGACAATCACCTTGCGGACTTCGCGCACGATACTGCGCTGGACTTCCTGGAAACGGACGATTCGTTCCTTTAATTCCGCCGAATCGTTGAGCGCTACGGTTGAGGTGGACATGTTTGATTATTTCGCAATCTCCAAGAGTAGTTTTTGAGCCGGCTTAAATCCGGGCGCGGCCTCCAGAGCAAGCAACACTTCGTCGCGCGCCTGATCCATCCGGTTGGCCTTCCGATAAGCCTCGGCCAACTGGTAATGCGACGTAGCTTGATCCAGCGGCTTCAGCGCGAGCAGCGCCTGATACTCGCGAATCGCACCGGGCACGTTGTTTTGTGCGAGCCATAAATCGCCCAATCGTTTGTGCAGCTCCTGATCCTCAGGATAAATGTAGTTTAGACGATCGAGCGCCGCGGCGGCTTGCTTGGGTTCGCCGGCTTCTTCTTCAAGCGTGGCCAGGCGCTCCACCAACTTGGGATCTCGTCCGCCCACGGCATTGTATTTTGCGAGCTGCTTGCGCGCGTTATCCTTATCGCCTTTGGCGGTATACGCGTCGGCCAGTAATTCATAGACGCTGCCGGCTTCCACGTAGTCCGGATAATAGTCGCGGATGGCGTTGCCCTGGCGAATGACGTCGTCGTATTTCTTGGCGCGTTCGTCCGCCACCAGTTCCTTCAGCTGGTCGCGCCATTGGTCGAAATGATCGGTAGTCACTTTAGTCTGCGCTTCAAGCCACGCCAGGAACTGCTTGTCGAAATCGGTGGTGGAGATGCCGAGGACTTTTTGGAATACGTCAGGCGTGGACTCCAGCTTGGCATACGCCTGAATCATGTCGAGCAGCTTGGCATAGCCCCATTTTTCCGCGATGTAGCTGCAGATTTTGCCGCCCTGGAAATACGATACGATCACTTGCGACGGATAGCTGGGGCGTATAAATCCGCGATCGAGCTCGGCCACCGGCAGCAGAAGTTTTTTCTGAATGGCGTGGATCGCGTCGGGGTCCAAGCGGTCGCCCCAATCGGGCGCCGCGGCGGTCTCTTCATAAACCGCGAGGCCTTCGGTAAACCAGCGCGGGACGCGGCTGCCGGTGGCTTCGAGCACGAACACGTGGCTCATCTCGTGGCGTAGAGTGCTGGCCCAATGAAAACTGCCGGGCGGCCGTCCGGAGGGGCTGTCCATCGCAATTACCCGGTTGAACGTGACGCCCAGCGCCCCCAGGCCCGGCATGCCCATGGTGCGGACCGCGAAGTCCTCGTGGTCAGGATAAACCTCCACCTGCACCGGTCCTTTTAAAGTGAGGTGGTACTTTTCGCTGTAGTCCGCGATATCGCGCTTCAGCTCGGTTTCCACATAAGGACGCAGCAGCTCGGCTTCCTTCTTGTCCAGGCGAAGAATGGTGGTGGGCGTTTTATAGGTGACGAAGTCTTTGTATTTGTCGAGCAGGCGCAGAGAATTCACCGTCTCGTAGCTCTTGTAATTGGCGGTGTAGCATTCTTCGAGTTGCTGGCGGGCCTCGGTGTCGAACCCGAGCCGCATCAGATTGACGCCCAGCTGCGCGCGTGCTTCCCACAACCGCGGATTCAATTCGAGCGCCTTGCGATAAGCGAGAATGCCTTCGTCGTAGCGGCGATTGATCACATAGAAGTGACCAACGGTGGAGTAAGCCTCGCCGTAGGCCGGATTGACTTTTAGAATGCGATCGCTCCAGGGCGAGTCCTTCTTGTCGTGAAGATCATCAATGGCAAGGCGAATCGCCATCGCATCCAGCGCTTCGCCCGAGATCCCTAAAGCCAGGTCGGCCTGCTTGGCGGCGGTCTCTTCGTCGTTGTCCTCGAGCGCGAGAAAGGCGAGCTGCTCGTGCGCCTGATAGAGCTTGGGGTCCAGATCGGCAGCCTTTTGGGCGGCTTCCACGGCGTGTTTACTGAAACCCTCGGTCTCTACTTCGGCGATGCCGAGGTAAGCCTGCGCGTTCTTGTCATCCAGTTTCAGGGCCTCTTCGAACAGATTGTGCGCTTCTTCATTATTGAAGCGCTCGAAAAACAAGCGGCCCCAGCGGACCCGGTAATCGGCGTTCTTGGGATTCTGCTTGATGAGATCGCGAAACTGGTCGTTGGCTTCCTGATAGCGTTCGACGCCCCAGAGTCCCTCGGCGCGAAGGTAGGGATTGGAGCCGGCGGCCAGCTTGGCGTAACAGGTTTGCGCCTCGGCCAGTTTGCCGTGGTGACGAAATGATTGACAGTCTTGTAGCGTTTGCGCGGCAAGCGGAAGGACAAACAGTAGGCATGTGGCGCACGCACTCATGCGTGCTGCGTTCACACTCGTGTGAACGTTTCGAAGAGGTGTTGGCACGAGTGCCAACACGGCACGCACGAGTGCGTGCGCCACAGTGCAATGATCCTTGCGCTGAAGTTCACTGGACAAATCTGGATCCGGTAACTTCATTTGTCCAACTCCGCCTGCGTCTTGGCCAATTGGATCAACAAATCCTGCAGCTGCTTCTTGTAATCGTCGGCAGCCATGGCGGCCTTCTCATATTTCAACTTGTCGATCTGCTCTTCCAGCGCGTCGCGCTTTTCGAGAAGCGCTTTTTTCTCGGGCGTGCTGGCCGCGGTCTGCGCCGCGCCGATCCGTAGCAACGCAAACTGCGCCGCTTTCAAACCTTCCCCGTTCTCAGGCGATGGCTTGCGCTCACCGTCGCCCTGCCCGGTGTCTTCAAGAATCGGGTGCTCGGTCGCCAGGCGCTTCTGAGTATCGTAAAACTGCGCAGTCTTAGTGCTGGCGAAAGTGAACGCTTCGAGCGCCGATACGGTCTCGTTCTTGTCCGTGTCGGCGGAGGGATCGCGCAACGCCTCTACCCAGAAGCGCGCGAAGACGGTAGCGTTCTTTTCGTTGCCGGATTTGGTAGCTGTAATCACCACCCGGTTGGCTTTCTCGAGCGCCGCGCGCGATCCACCGCTCGCGCTGGTCATGTTGACAACCAGCTGGCGCGTACATCCGATGCGATCGAGCATCGCGCCCAGCTCGACACCCGAAAGGTCGGGACCCGGGAGGTTGATCTTGTAATCGTAGCCATCGAAGCTGCCGTGCCCGATCAGCATCAGCACAAACGCGTCGTTCGGCTTGGCTTCGCGCGCCACCTGCTGCAGCGCATTCTGCACGTTCGCTTTGGTGGCCTGGGCGCCGTACAGCGTGGTTATTTTGGCGTCTCCACCCGAGGCGTGCAGCAGTTTGTCGATCTCCTGTGCCTGGGAAGTGAAGCGCTGCTCGTAGTCCGGTTCGCCGCCGAGCCCCGCGACCGTGACATAGAAGGTGGCAGCGTGCAAAGCACTCCCACAACACAGAGCAGCCAGAACCAGCGGAAGCTTCATACCACACCCCACCTTCTGCGCAGCACCCACTCGGTGCAGCACAGCAGCAACACCAGGAAAAAGACGATGGGCATGTCCCACAGATCCTTCGTTTCGCGGACCGTGATGCCGGCGTCGGAATAGGAAATATCTTCGCCCAGCCGGCTCACTTCATTCGGATGATAATACTTGCCGCCCGTCTGCGAGGAAAGCTTTTCGAGCAGATCGCGATTTTGCTCCAGGTGGAAATTTTCGGCCACGCCGTCTTCGCGGCGGAACGTGATCACGTCGCGCCCCAGTTCCTGCTGGCCGCGCGTGGCGGTTACTTCGGCCACGTAGGATCCCGCTTTCCCCGCATCCCAGTCGGCCGAGTACACACCCTGCTCGAGCGAGTCGGGATGCAGGTCGACGCTCTGGGAGCTGCCATCGGGCCCGACGATTCGCGCCTGGATGGTCGCATCGCTGGTCGGCAAATAAGTGGTATCGCGCACCTCCGCGCGCAGATGCACGCGGCCGTCATCATACAGAACCGGGCGAGTGACCGAGGTTACCACGCGAGTCGGCGTGTCGCTCACCAGCCAGCGCAACAATTGCCGCCAGAACAGCTCGTGGCTCATGTCCTGGACTGGCTGCAGCATCTGCCAGCGCCAGTCGCCGCCGGTGGCGAAAACAGCGGTGCGCCCGCGCCCGTATTTTTCCGTAATCAACAGTGGCAGCGTGCCGCCTGCGACCTTCATCTGGGCCAGCACCAGAGCTCCTGGTTTGGGCTTGCCGGCATCCTGAAAATTCATCAGGTAAGGCAGCTTCTTCCAACGTTCGACGTTGGCATCCGGATTATCTTCAATGCGCGTGATCAGGCTGTCGCGCCCCGCCGGCGTCAATTCCGGAGTAGCCGGGTCGCGATGAAAAGTGTTCTTGCTATCGGGAAGGCGAACCGGCAACAGGTCGGCGAACGGAGCCTTTTCGTAACCCCCATCGGCGAGCGCTGTCCGGCCGCCCAGAAAGAGCAGCCCGCCGCCGCGGCGATCGACAAATTGCTGGATCAAATCCTGCTGCGCGGGGGTGAAATAATTCGCTTCCACGCTGCCCAAAATGATCCCCTGGTAGCTGAACAGATCGTCCACTTTGGTGGGGAAGCCCTCTTTCAACTCGCCAGGGGGGGCGTCCGGCGGCACCTGCGTGTACAACTTGTTTTGGGTGGTTCGAACCAGGCAATACAGGTCGATATTCTTGTCGTCTTCCACCGCGCGGCGAATGAACTTATAATCCCAACGCGGCTCACCTTCCATGTACAGCACCTTGGGCTTGGCGTTATCCACGTCCAGCACTCTGGTCAAGGTGTTGTTGTTCTTGTTTTCCTCTTCGGGGAGCGCGTCAATCGAGAATTGCAGGTTCTTCACTCCCGCATCGCCGGCGTTGAACAGCACCGTCTCGGTTTGCGCGGCGCCGTCCCCCTTCAAGACAATGTCGCGCGACGTCAAGATCTTTCCCGAATCGCGCACCGCCAGCTTCGCTTTCTCGCCCTTCAGGCCCCACTGGTGAAAGGTGACCTGTGCTTCCAGCCGCGATTTTGCGAGTGAGCGCGCCGGCATTTGCACATCCGTCAGCTCCACGTCATGCGCCATGCGCTCGCGGCCAAACCCAACCGTGTGGATCGGAATGCGCTGCCGCTTGAGATCGGAGATGGTGTCGAGATCGATGCCGCCACTGTTGTCCGCCCCGTCGCTCATCAGGACCACTGCGCCGATGGGCAGCGTGGCCGAATCCGCCAGCACTTCCCGGAGGCCGTCGCCGATGTGCGTGGCAGGCGCGGAGGCATTCAGCTTGTCCGGGCTTTCGATGCGCTCCAGATGATCGCCCAGGCGATAAAGCCGCACTTGAAACTTGCTCTTTAAGCTATTGAGAAGGCCGCCATTAAGCGTCGCGAGGACTTGGTCTTTGCGGGAACGCCCATCTTCCTGCGTCGACATGCTCTTGCTGTCGTCGATCACCACCGCGACGATATTTTGCTGCGGGCGCAGAGTGGCAATACTGAGCGCGGGCTGCCATAGCAAGAACAACAACAGGCAGACCAGCGAGCTTTGCAAAATCCAGACCACCGCGCTGCGAGGACCTCGCATGGTGGGCGCGATGACGCGGCGCCGGCTCCAGATCACCCAGCCGAGGCCGGCCGCGGCAACCAGCAATAACGCCGTCAGTGTCCACAGAGGCCACTGGCTAAGAAGCACGAAACTGCCTTTGTCGAAGACAGTGCGCGGATATTTAAAGAGAAACTCAAACATCGGACCGGGGCGCAACAGGTTTTCTAGCGATCTCAGGATATCACGAGAGAGAATTCAGAAGTCAGAATCCAGAATCCAGAATCCGCGCCCGACCATTCTGAATTCTGAATTCTGAATTCCGAATTCTGCCTTCCGGCCTCCCTCCAGCCCCGTTCGATCAGAAATCCATGCCAATGTTGCATGAGTATGATTCAATGGAAGTAACTCGTTCCATGAGCAATTGGGGATTTAAACTTCGCAGAGACCTTCGGGCACTGAACCGGCGTGTGCGCGAATGGCGGATGATTGCGCGCGGAGTTGCGTCCACGGACCATCCGGTGATGGCGCACATTATTCCCATCCGCCGTTGCAATTTGTCCTGTACGTACTGCAACGAGTACGACGATTTTTCCAAGCCGGTGGCACTAGAGACGATGACCGGGCGGCTGGATCAACTGGCCGCGCTGGGCACCACCATCGTGACCTTCAGCGGCGGCGAACCGCTGCTACATCCCGATCTCGACAAATTGATCGCGCACGTGCGCAGCCGCGGCATGATCGCCGGGATGATCACCAATGGCTACCTGCTGACCCCGCAGCGCGTGAATCAATTGAACGACGCGGGGCTCGATCACATGCAGATCAGCATCGACAATGTGATGCCCGATGAAGTGTCGAAGAAGAGCCTGAAGGTGCTCGACAAGAAGCTGCAGATTCTCTCCGAGTATGCGCTTTTTCACGTGAACATCAACTCGGTGCTGGGCGGCGGCATTCATAATCCGGAAGACGCGCTGGTGGTGGGGAAGCGGGCGCTCGAGCTCGGCTTCACTTCCACGGTCGGGATCATTCACGATTCCAGCGGCCAGTTGCGACCCATCGGCGAACGCGAACGCAAGGTGTTCCTGGCGATGAAGAACTTCGAGAAGAGGAATTTTTCGCAGATCAACTATTATCAGGACGACATCGCGAACGGCCGTCCCAGCCATTGGCGCTGCCGGGCCGGATCCCGGTATCTCTATATTTGCGAAGACGGCCTGGTGCACTACTGCTCGCAGCAGCGCGGCTACCCGGCCAAGCCTTTGGCCGAATATACGGTGGCGGATATTCGCCGCGAATATCTGACCGAAAAAAGCTGCGCCCCGATGTGTACCATTTCGTGCGTGCGGCAGATTTCGTATTTCGATTTCTGGCGCGATCCGCAGACCATCGCGAGCACTGCGCCCGAGTCCGAACCTCTGGTCCAGATTCAATCCAGCAGCAACTGACTGGTGTAGTGTCCAATAAATAACTAGACACTCACCGGATTGGCACCCGGTACACGCGGTTTTAGCCGCGTTGGGATTGTCAACGGCGGAACGCGGCTGAAGAGTCTGTGTGAGAACCAGCGGTGAATCGGTCTGAAAAAAAGCGCAAGAGCCAGTTTATGGAAAAACAGTTGGGGTAAGGTCGGCGGAAAAGCCAGTGAGCGGGAATCGAACGGTCCAACCGAAACTGGCGATGTGTGGAGTAAGAGGAAGGCTTCAATGAACCTTCCCTGTTACGATCTCAGACGGCTGGGAACACACGCAGACGATGCATCCGGGTGAGATTATAGGCCAGTGCCATCAGGCAGAATTCCACAGCTACCTTCTCCAGTCCCCGCAGCCGGAACCTTCGCCCGTGGCGCTGTTCTTTTAAGGTGCCGAAGACCGGTTCCACCAGTCCCGCTCTTTTTCTGTAAGTCGCTCGTCCTTCCGCCGATCGCAGTTTCGCCCGCATCTGACTGACCTGGGCACCGTAGTGGACGATGCAACCGGCCGTCTGATCTGCCGAACGACCCCCATTGAGTTCCTGCGCCAGATTGGAATCCGGAACATACGCATCGACGCCGCGAGCTTGCACCGCCTCAATTTCCTCGTTCCGGTAGAAGCCGCTGTCGGCGCTCACCTGCCGCGGCGTTTCTCCGCAGCGCCCTTCCACCTGTTCCACCATCGCCTCCAGCGACCTGGTATCGGTGGGATTCTGCGTGATGCGCTGCCCCACGATGAGGTGATCTTCACTGACCGCGATGTCGGCCGTATAACCGAGTTCAAAGCCCGTCCGGGTGCGCAGAAAACGGCTGTCCGGATCGGTGACAGACTGCTTTTTCAGTCCGGCTTTGCGTAAGCGTTTCAGCTGCCGGGGAATCTGTTCCAGCTTCTGACGCCACGTGTCGGTTTCGGTTTGCATGCCCCCAGCTTCCTGGGCCGATTCCTCATTGCATTGCTTCTGCCATTGCCGGATCTTCCGTCGCAGGGCGGCTCGCTGGCTCCTCAGCTTCTCCTCGGTGACGATACGATCGCGCGAAGCATTCGCCGCGATCCGCGTCGAATCGACCGCTACGTGACCCAGCCGTCCCCAGCCCTGCTCCCGGGCCCACTCCAGAACCTGGGTGAACAGATCGTTCAGCGCTTTTGGATGCCGGCGCCGGAAGGCATTCAGTGTCCAGTAATCCGGTGTCGATCCGCCCGCCAGAAAGCGAAAGCCCAGATCCTCACGCGTGCGCTGCTCCAGCCGCCGGCTCGACGTGATTCCCAGGCAATAGGCATATAGCCACAGCTTCAGCAACAATCGCGGATGATAGCCGGGCTGCCCCTCATCGCTGTAACTGTCTTCGATCGTCCTTAGATCCAGCCGCTCGACTATCTCGTGCACAAAAAAACTGAGGTGGTCCGATCCCAACACATCTCCCACACTGGGCGGCAACAACCACGCTTGTTCCGGATCGTAGGTTCGAAACTTCCCCATATCCTCTTATCTCCCTTCTTCAGACTTTTTTCAAGAGGAAATGTTTTTCAGTTCTCACACAGACTCTGAAGCCGCGTCTACCCTCATTGCGGACGCTACACTAACTCAGCGCTTGGTCCAGGTCGGCGATGATATCTTCCACCGCCTCAATCCCGGCGCACAATCGCACCAGGCCGTCGCCGATTCCCATGCGCTGGCGCTGCTTCGGAGCGATGTCGCGATGGGAAGCAATGGCCGGGTACAGCAGCATGCTATGAACGTCGCCGAGCGATGTGCCCGTCACCACCACCTTCAGCTTGTCCATGAAACGGAACACGTCTTCCTTGGTAGCGTCTTTAATCTCAAACGGGACCAGCGCGCCGTACAGCCCCTCGGGAAGCAGCCGATGAATGACGGCGGCGTCGGGGTGATTCGGATCGGCTAAATAGTGGACGCGCGCGACACGGGGATGCGATTGCAGCCAGGTCGCAATGCGGCAGGCGTTGGCGCATTGACGTTCCACGCGCAGCGCAAAGGTCTTGATGCCGCGCATGGTGAGGTAACTTTCGAACGGCCCCAGCACCGGGCCCAGGGTGCGCGAGAGCGTTCGCACCACGTTCGAGTGCGCTTCATCCGTCACTACCACGCCGCCCAGAACATCGCCATGGCCGGCCAGGAACTTGGTCAAGCTGTGAACCGAAAAATTCGCGCCATGCTCCAGCGGACGGACCAGCAGCGGCGTCGCGAAGGTATTGTCCACCAGCAGCGCCGCCCCCGCCTCCTCCGCCAGTTCGGCGATGCAATCCAAATCGCCCACCCGCAGCAGCGGATTCGACATGGTCTCCATCACGATGCATCCCGGCTTCGACTCCGCGATCTTATGCTCGATCGCCGCCAGATCGCAGATGTCCACGAAATCGACCGACACACCCATCGGCTCCAGCACCTGGGTGAGCAGCGTAGTGGTCGCTCCATAGAGCGCGTTGGCCGCCAGCACTCTCTTCGGCCGATCCGTCAACGCCGCGAGCAAAGCCACGTGAATCGCCATCATGCCCGACGAACAAACCTGCGCGCTGTGCCCCGATTCAAGTTCGGTGAGCAATTCCTCAAGTCCAGTGCGCGTGGGATTGTCGTACCGCCCGTAGCAGAAACCCGGTTCCTCGCGGCCCAGCACGCGATCCAGCCTGGCGGTGTCCTCGTAGAGATAGGTGGTGGCCGTGTAGATCGGCGTCGAGGAGGGAACAAACGCATGGGGCGTTTCGGGATTTCGCTTGCGGTCGCCCGCGTGGACAGCTTTCGTTTCGGTTTTCATGGCTATTTCACCTCACTTCCGTTTCCAACGCGCTCCTTCTTTAGTGTCTTCCAAGACGATCCCGGCGTCGAGCAGCTCTTGCCGGATTTGATCGGACCGCGCGAAGTTGCGGGCCTTTTTCGCCGCGGCCCGCTCCTGAATCAGCTGCTCAACCCGCGCGTCGGACAGACCACCCGCGGCTTGGGTTGGTTCCAGCACAGCAAAAATTTGATCGAAGCGATCGAGAAGATCCAGCGCCGGCGCGGTGTTGCCCGCGCGAAACTCACCCGCGTCCATGGCGGTGTTGGCATCGCGCACGAATTCGAACAGCGCGGCCAGCGCTTCGGCGGTGTTCAGGTCGTCATCCAGGCTCTCTTCGAACTGCCGGCCGGCGGCTTTGGTTCGCTTCAGGATCTGTTCGTTAATGCCTTCCGGATACTTGTCGGTTTCCAGACGCAGCTTGAAGTTTCGCAGCCGGTCGATGGCCGTGGCCGCGGCCTTCAATCCGTCGAAGGTGAAGTTCAGCTTTTTGCGATACGGCACCGAAGCCAGCAAATAGCGCACCACCTCCGGTTGATAGCCCTCGCTCTGCAGATCCCGCAGCGTATAAAAGTTCCCCGCTGACTTCGCCATCTTCTGCGATTCGACGTTGAGAAACTCCGAATGCAGCCAGAAGCGCGCGAACGGCTTCGCGGTGATGGCCTCCGACTGCGCGATTTCGTTCTCGTGATGCGGAAAAATCAGGTCGACTCCGCCGGCGTGAATGTCGAGCGTTTCACCCAGATACTTCATCGCCATGGCGGAGCATTCGATATGCCAGCCAGGCCGCCCGGGACCGATCTCGCTTTCCCAAAACACTTCGCCGTTCTTGGGCGCTTTCCATAAAACAAAATCTCGCGCGTTGGCTTTGTCGTATTCGTCCACGTCCACGCGCGCCCCGGCCCGGATGCCGGTGAAATCGTTGTGCGACAGCTTGCCGTATCCCGGGAACTTTGAAATCCGGTAGTAGATGGACCCTTCGCTGTCATAGGTGAAGCCGCGCTCGGCCAGTTTTTCGATGGCAGCCACCATTTCGGGAATATGTTCGGTGGCCTTGACCATCCGCTCCGGCTGTTGCAGGCGCAGCGCGGCCGTGTCTTCCAGAAACGCCTCGGTGTACTTCGCCGTGTACTCAGCGAGAGACTTGTGCTCGGCGGCGGCGTTGCGGATGATCTTGTCGTCCACGTCGGTGATGTTCATCACGTGATCCATTTTGTAGCCGCGATAGATCAGCCAGCGCCGTAGAATATCCTCGAAAGTGAACGTCCGCAAGTTGCCGATGTGCGCGTAATTGTAGACCGTCGGGCCGCACGTGTACATGCGAACGGTATTACCTTCCAGCGGCTGAAAGGGCTCCACTTGCTGGGTGAGAGTGTTGTAGAAACGAAGGGCCATTGAGAATTTAGGGGGTGAGATAGAACTCTCATGGTAACCCAGCCAGTTGGAGAGATTCGAAGAGTACAATACTCACATTCATGCTGAAAACACTCTTCGGCCTGGCGTTGATCGCGCTCGCGTCTCAAGCAGCGCCGGCCACGCAGTACATTCGATTCGGCAAGCTGATCGACGGCCAGGGCAAGGTCTGGACCAATGTCGCGGTGGTTGTAGAGAACGACCGCATCGTCCGAGTGGAGCCCGATGCGGCGCCGCCTCCGGGAGCCGAGATGGTCGATCTGCGGCGCTACACTGGCATCCCCGGAATGATCGACGCTCACACCCACATGACGTTCTACTGGGACCAAACCCCCGGCACGACACCCTGGGCGCAATCCGAGGCGCGGCAATCGGCGGTCACCGTCTTCTTGGCCCAGGAAAACGCGCGCAAGACGCTGGAAACCGGCGTAACCACGGTGCGCGATCTAGGGTCGTCGGAGTATGCCGATGTCGCCGTGCGCGATCTGATCAACCGAGGCGCGATGGTGGGTCCCAGGATGTTCGTGGCCGGCTACGGATTGACTGTAACCGACCGGCCCGCGCGGCCCGGGTTCGCATTTCCCGGGGGCGGAACGGCCGATGGCGTGGCCGAGGTGCTGCGCGTGGTGAGGCAGCAGGTGGCCGCCAAGGTCGACGTGATCAAGATGTATGGATCCACCGGAAGCGATCAGGATGTGACCGGCTTTCAGACCTTCACGTTCGACGAGATCAAGGCCGCGGTGGATGTGGCGCACGGCTATGGCCGCAAGCTGGCGTTTCACACCTACGGGCCAGACGGCGCGCGGGATGCGGTGCGAGCCGGAGTGGACTCCATCGAGCACGCTACCGGCATGGATGACCAGACCATCGCCGAAATGGCGCGGCGCGGGACGTTCTATGTTCCGACCATCGATCACAACCGCTATTACGTCGAATACCGCCAGCAATTCGGCTACAACGAAGAGGTGGCGGCGCGTCTGAACGACTATATTCAGCGGAATCTCGATACAGCGCGGCGCGCGCACAAAGCGGGCGTACGCATCGCCATGGGATCGGATGCCGTGTTCACCGGGTTCGGACAGAATACCCGCGAATTGGAATGGTTTGTGAAGGCCGGCATGACGCCGGAGCAGGCCTTGGCCACAGCCACCTCCAATGGAGCCTCGCTACTCGGAATGGAGAAGAGCCTGGGCGCCGTCGCGCCTGGGTATTTCGCTGATATCGTCGCGGTGGACGGCGATCCGTTGCGCGACATCGGCGTGGTGGTCCGAAACGTCCATTGGGTTATGAAAGGCGGCAAGGTGGTGGTGGACCGGACGTCGAACGCCAAGTAGCCGCGCCGCAACTCATGGCGACGTTTGGCGAAAATTAATCCAACCGGGCGCTCACACGAGTGTGAACGCGGCACGCAAGAGTGCGTGCGCCACGACTGATGCAACCGAGGAATATGCAAAGCACCCTGAGCGTTACGACCTTGCGAACGGTTCTTCGAGCGAGTTGCTTTGCGGGGTGAACCATCTGGCGCCATCCGCGGTGATGTACATGTCGTCCTCGAGCCGCACTCCGAATTCTCCCCGCAGGTAGATGCCGGGCTCGTCGGAGGTCGTCATGTTGGCCTGCAGGGTCTGGGTGTTGCCCTTCACCAGGTAGGGCCATTCGTGACCATCCATGCCGATGCCGTGACCCACGCGGTGCGTGAAGTGCAAATAACCAGGGCCGAAACCGGCGTCGTCCACCACTTTGCGCGCGGCCCCATCCACCGCCTGACAGGGAACTCCCGGCTTGGCTGCGTTGAGTGCGGCCGACTGGGCTTTGTGAACCGTATCGAAAACGCGCTTCATTTTGTCAGTCGGTTTACCGACCACAAACGTACGGCTGATGTCCGACTGGTAGCCTTCCACAACGCAGCCGTCGTCAATGAGAATTATGCTGCCTTCGCGAATGACCTGGGGCTGCAGCGAACCGTGGGGCAGCGCGGACCAGGCATCCACCTGACAACTGGCATCGCCGGGGAAGCCGGCTTGCCGATAGCCGGCGGCGATGAGATCGCTGAATTCGTGGTTGGCCATGCCGGGCTGGAGGGATTTCCAGGCCGCTTCGTAGACCTGAAGCGTGACATCATTTGCGAGCTGCATTAGCTTAAGCTCGGCCGGGCTCTTGATGCCGCGGCAGCCCGCGGTGACGGGCGTGGCACTGGTGAGAGCGAGGCCTCTGGAGGCGTGGCGCACTCCTTCGGAGAAAACGAACGGGACGCGCTCCTCCATTCCAAGCGTTCCAGTGGCGAAGCCCGCATCGTGTAAACCTTGCGCAACGAGCGCATAGGGATTGTCGTCTTCCTGCCAGGTGAGAATTTTCGATTCGCGGCTAGCCGGCGCCTGGGCTATACTTTCGCGCGCGCGATCCTCTTCGAAAGCGGGGCAGACGTAAAACGGGTTGCCCTTGCGCGGGAGGATGAAGGTAAAAAAGCGTTCGCTGTTGCCCCAGCGGATGCCCGTGAAGTAGGCGAGCGAGGTTCCACCCGCCAGGGCGATGGCATCGATCTGGTTTTCGTGCATGAGGGAGCAGGCGCGCTCGAGGCGTGATTCGCGTTCGGTTAACTGGATCGGATGGGCTTCGGCGCGCCGGCTGCGGAGGGTCGCAATGGCCGGGGGAAGTGTTGCGCCCCGGGCAGCCTGTCGGGCCCCGCTCAGTGCAGTGGCGGCCGAGGCTGTGAGGAGGAAACGGCGGCGCGTGAGCATAGAATTGTTATCGCACGCGCAGGTTGCCCCAGGCTTGTAGTTCAGCTGCCGTCCCGCGATCGGCAAACGGCCGGAAGTTGTATGCGTGACGTCACTCGTCTAAAATTAAGGAGTGGATGGTCAGGAGTTATCGCGACAGGAACACGGAGCGCTTTGCGGACGGCGAAAAGGTCCGCCAGTGGGAGCCGTTCCGGCGGCAGGTCGAGAAGCGTCTGCGCATTCTCGACTCCGCAACCTCGCTCGGCGATCTTGCCGCACTCAATTCCAACCGGCTGGAAGCCCTCAAAGGAAACCGCAAGGGGCAATATTCTATTCGGATTAACGACCAGTACCGGATTTGTTTTAAGTGGCCGAAGGACGAAACGGGTCCATCGAGCGTTGAAATTGTCGCTTATCACTAAACGAAGGGAAAACATCATGGCGCGCACGCCCATTCACCCCGGAGAAATCCTAGCGGACGAACTTGAGGAGATCGGACTTTCGGCCAAGAAGCTCGCCGATGTTATCCAAGTGCCGCCCAATCGCCTCTATCAACTTCTCGCAGGAAAGCGGAACATTACGGCGGACACGGCCCTGCGGCTCGGCCAGTATTTCGGAACGTCGGCCGATTTTTGGATGAATCTCCAAAGCTCCTTTGAGCTGGACCTCGCCCGGCAGCAGCACGGCAAGGAGATTCAGCGCATCCCGAAGCGCAGCGAAACTGCAAAGACGCGCGCTGCGGTGTGAAGAATCCCAAATTCAGAAGTCAGAGTTTGGAGTTGTTGAACCGCTTATGGTACCCAAGGCGTGTCGTTGGACTTGCAAGCGATCAGCGATTTGGTCCAACCGAGACAACGCTCGCGTACCACCTTAGCGCCGGGAAAAAGGGCCTGCAAGTCGGAAGCCGTTAACAATCGAATCGAATCCAGGTAATGATTCACATAGCCCTCGCGCTGCGCGGTGTCATAGCTGGTCACCAGGCTCCATACCGAGAAGCGCTTGAGAATCGCGGCCCTGCCACCGGCGCGGAAGCCAGTGCACGAGCGGCGTCCATAGGTGCTGTTCGATTGGAAAATATCTGTTCGGAGTTTGCAACCAGAATAGCTTGCCGACGCGCGCGATCTCTGACGCGAAGCGGGCCTGAGTGTCGCGGCTGCCGACATGCTCGATCACCGAATTGCTGAAGACCAGATCGAAGGATTGATCGGCGAACGGAAGGCTGGCGGCCTTCGCGAGGAAATACTTTTCCGCATCAAGACCACAAACGCCCGGACCTAACATCCCGCCCCTTGCGCTTCGCCGATCGCGTAGGCGATCGGTCCCATGGGAATGCAAGGATCAAGTCCGGTTCTGCGCCACATGGTAGATGCGTAGAACTTCGATGCTATGCTCACTCAGGCGGTACACTGCCACGTACGGCAGCGGCGGAAACAATAGCTCACGTGTTCCGCTCTCGCGGCCTGGACGGCCACGGCTCGGCGAATCGGTCAGTGAGCGGATGCCTCGTACAGCCTTCGCATAGTTGGCTGACGGTAATGGGGATGGCGGACTTTAAGGTACTCGCTGATCAGTGTAAGATCCGCCGCCGCAGCGGGCGTCCAGCGGATGCGCATTTATGAGCTGAGCATCTGCTCCAGCAGCGCGTCCATTTCCTCTTCCTCAATGAACTCGCCCCGGTCGGCCTGGGCCATACCCTCGCGCACGGCGGCACGAAAGCGGGCATCTTCCCGGAGCAGGCGCAACGCGGCATCCCTAACGAGCGTTTCGGCGTCGGTGCTTGCGGTGGTGGCAATTTCCGCCAGGCGCGCTTCCTCTTCGGGCGTGAAATGGACTTCCATCCCTTCACATTACGCCAAACAGCCATCGGTGGCAATTACAGTGAAATAGTGCAATTCGAACTCATCGCCGAGTGCCCCGACATCGGCGCCCGCGCCGGCCTCATCCACACCGCGCACGGGAGCCAGTCGGCACCAAGGCCACCGTCAAAGGCGTCATGCAGCGCGACCTGGTCAAAGAGTTCGACGCCAAAATCATCCTCGCGAACAGCCCAGTCCGTCAATGTTCTTGCCGCGAACCCACGCTGAGACGTATTCTTAAGCTATGGAAGTACATTTCGCCCCAGAACTGCAAGCCAAGATTGATCAGTGGGTCACCGAGACTGGACGTCCGGTGGAAGAGCTGATCGCAGACGCCTTGGCCGGATACGTTCCCGAATTAGAGCAGACGCGCGAAATGCTTGACAGCCGGTATGACGATCTGAAAAGCGGCAGGGTAAAACCGATCACAGGCGACGAGGTGGAAGCCTACTTCCGCGAAAAGAGCGCCGCCGCCCGGCGTCCGGCTCATGACCGGGTATGATTTTCATCCGGAAGCCCGCCTTGACCTTGACGAAATCTGGGAATTCATTCGCCGCGACAATCTCGATGCCGCCGACCGGGTGATAGCGGAGCTAATGGACGCTATTCGCGCCTTGGTGCCTTTCCCCCATCAGGGCCATAGACGCGCGGATCTGACCTCTCGCCCGCTTCGTTTTATTTCGGTGTACGAATACCTGATTGCTTACGCGCCGGAAGCGAAGCCTTTGTGGGTTGTCGCGGTGATGCATGGACATCGGAGCCCGCGCCTTATGGCCGCGATCCTCAGAGGAAGAGTATAAGTCGGTATTTCGGCGAGTCCAGCAATCATCCTCTGTGGGGCACGTAGAGAAATTTATTTAAGGCAGCGGCGGCATCCTCTAAGCCATCTCCAGAGCCCAATGACGTCGTTAATCCTTTGCTTCGGCCTGATTTGAACCGCACATACAACTTGCTCCCTTTTGACGTGGATCGGACGTATACGCGATCCATCTCCTTGGCATCGTATGCCTTCTTCTTCAAGGTCAACACCCCGAAGCGGCGCTTGATAATCAAGACTCGACGACTTCTGTCGGCCACGAAGTCAGAGCTTATCGCAGAATACAAGGCGAGGCCGGCCATCAAAAACCCGAGAGCTACGCCCATTGCAAGCGCTTGCCCACGGGCTTTGCGGAAACTCACGAGATCAAGGATCGCAAACGCGCCAAATAGAATGATCGCTCCCTTGGTAGCGGTCTCCTCGACCACAACCTCGTGATGGGATCGCTCGACTTCCCTAACGGAGTGACCAAATGTCCACACTGACAAATTGAGGCTATCGCTTAGCTCATGCGGTCACTGTTGCGCCCCTTCTCCCTTACATTGAAATAGTGCAATTCGAACTCATCGCCGAGTGCCCCGACACCGGCGCCCGGGCCGGCCTCATCCACACCGCGCACGGCAGCATCGAAACTCCCGTCTTCATGCCAGTCGGTACCCAGGCCACGGTCAAAGGCGTTATGCAGCGCGATATCGAAGTCGAGCTGGACGCCAAAATCATCCTCTCGAACACCTATCACCTGTTTCTGCGTCCCGGCCACGAGCTGATCCGCAAGCTGGGCGGGCTGCACCAATTCATGTCCTGGCCGCGCGCCATCCTCACCGACTCGGGCGGCTTCCAGGTCTTCAGCCTGAGCGACCTGCGCAAGATCTCAGAAGAGGGCGTCCTGTTCCGCTCCCACCTGGATGGCGACGCACACCTGTTCACGCCCGAGTCCACGGTGGATGTCCAGCTCGCGCTCGGCAGCGATATCATGATGCCGCTCGACGAGTGCCTCGAATATCCCGCCAGCCACGAAGCCGCGAATCAAGCCATGCGCCGCACCGTGCGCTGGGCGCATTCCGCGTACCGGTACTTTGAGCGCCGAGTCACAGGAACCGGCTCGGCCTCTGCTCTATTCCCTATTGTTCAAGGCTCCATGTTCACCGACCTGCGCCGCGACTGCGCACTCGAACTGGTGGACCTTAACGCGCCCGGCTACGCGATCGGCGGCCTCTCAGTGGGAGAGCCCCGTTCGCTGAGCCTGGAGATGACCGAGGTGACCACCCCGCTGCTCCCACGCGACCGCCCGCGCTACGTCATGGGAGTCGGCATGCCCGAGGAATTGGCCGAATATGTAGCCCGCGGCGTGGACATGATGGACTGCGTGCTGCCATCCCGGAACGCCCGCAACGGCTGCCTGTTCACCTCATCGGGTCGCGTAGTCATCAAGCAGGCCCGCTACAAGGACGATCCTGCTCCGCTCGACCCCCATTGCCCCTGCCTTACCTGCCGCACTTATTCGCGCGCCTATCTCCGGCATCTTTTTCAAGCCGGCGAAATGTTATTTTCCACACTCGCGACCATCCACAATTTGAAGTACTACCTTGACATGATGCGCCAAATGAGGGAGGCTATACTGCTTGGGAGATTTCGGACCTACTTGGACAGTGTCCGCAATTCGGCGGTAGAATCAAGTTAGTTCGTTCCGCCGCTGTACTTCTTGACCTCCGTGAACATGACAACCTTGGCCTTCTTGATGCTGCAACAAACCACCGGAAGCAACCCTGTCATGGGCCTCCTTCTTCCGCTGGCTCTGGTGGCGATTTTCTATCTCCTGGTTTTCATGCCGATGCAGCGCCAGAAGAAACAGCAGCAACAGATGCTGAAGACGCTCGAGAATGGCAGCCAGGTGCTCACCACCGGCGGAATCATAGGGACTATTGTCAGCGTCAACGCGGATGATACGCTGATATTGCGCATAAAGCCCGACAACCTGAAGATACAGGTGGCGCGTAGCGCGGTGGCCAGCTTGATTACCGAAGAGAAAAAAGCTTCCTAACAAAATGACTAGCAACATCAAAATTCGAATCGGCATCATCATCGCCGTTATCCTGGTCTGCCTGTATGGCGTGATCGGAATCCCCAAGTCCAAGGATGAGCTGCTCGCCAACTGGAAAAAGAACATCCACCTGGGGCTCGACCTGAGCGGCGGCACGCAATTGGTGATGCAGGTTCAGCTGCAGGATGCTTTCAAGGCAGCCGCCGACAATACCATTGAGGCGCTGAAGCAGGAGTTGCAAAAGGACGGCATCACGGCTGCGAGCGAACCTACCCGTAATGATCCGATGACCATTGAGGACGCCGACAAAATCGAGATCGACGTCAAGGGCATTCCGAGCGACAAGACCGCCCAGTTCCGCGGCATTGTCAACAGCCAGTTCTCTGCCTGGGTTGCGACGGCGCTCAACTCCAGCGACTATAAGCTCACCATGAAGCCGAGCGAGTCCCTGAAGCTGAAGCAGGACACGCTCACCCAGACCATGGCCACCATCGAGCGCAAGATCAACGCCCTCGGCTTGGCCGAATCGTCGGTGCAGCCCACCGGCCGCAGCGACGCGGAAGCGGAACTGCTGATCCAACTCCCCGGCGTCGACGATCCCGCGCACGTGAAGCAGTTGCTGCAGACCCAAGCTCAGCTGGAATGGGATGAAGTGAAGGATGGGCCGTTCACCTCGCGCGAAGATGCGCTTTCCAAGAAGGGCGGCATTCTGCCGTTGAACACCAAGCTGGTGCCCACCGCGGTGCAAGGCGGACAGGCCAGCTGGTATCTGGTATCGCGCATCCCGGTGGTGCGTGGCACCGATATCCGGGATGCCAGCGCGGCCGCCGGCGAGTTAAACCGCTGGGAGACGAATTTCGTCCTCACCCAGGAAGCCGCCAAGAAATTCGGGGCCTACACCGAAGCCAACATCGGCCAGAGGGCCGCAATCGTGGTGGATGGCACCGTGATTAGCGCACCCACCATTCAAAGCAAGATCAACGACACCGGTAGAATCACCGGCGCAGCCAGCCAGGAAGAAGCCGCGGACCTGGCGCTGAACCTGCGCGCCGGATCGCTTCCCGCGGCGCTGACCATCGAAGAGGAGCGGACGGTGGGTCCGTCGCTGGGGGCCGATTCCATCCGCGAAGGCTTTGCCGCCGGCATCGCGGGCATGGTGGCCGTGGTGCTCTTCATGTTGGTGTATTACAAGCGCTCCGGGATCAACGCCACGCTGGCCCTGGTTCTTAATGCCGTGATTCTGGTCGCCGCGCTGGCGTATTTCGACGCCACCTTGACCTTGCCCGGCATTGCGGGCATCATTCTTACCATCGGTATGGCGGTGGATAGCAACGTTCTGATCTTTGAGCGCATCCGGGAAGAGCTGCGCGCCGGCAAGGCCGTGGTGGCCGCCGTGGACGCCGGGTTTTCCAAAGCTTTTTTGACCATTATCGACACGCACGTTACTACCGTGGTATCTTGTGCGTTTCTGTTCATCTTCGGGACCGGCCCGGTGAAGGGCTTTGCGGTCACTTTGGTGATCGGCCTCATTGCGAACCTTTTTACAGCTGTCTTCGTATCCAGGACGATCTTCGACGCGGAGCTGTCCGGCAAGCGGCAGGTAGCGGCTTTGAGCATTTAAGAGATTTTTTAACGGGCGGGAACTGTTTCCGCCAAGCCGGTGTCTAACTTAATCGGATGCTGGCGGTGCGACTGGTGACATGGAATTATTCAAGCATTCAGATTTCGACTTTCTCGGCAAAAAGTGGCCGTTCATCATCCTCTCCCTCATCCTCACGGCAGCGGGCTTCATCAGCCTGGCTGTCAAGGGCGGGCCGCGCTATGGCATTGACTTTCGAGGTGGGGCGCTGATCACCGTCAGTTTTGCGAATCGCCCGCCGGTGGACAAAGTCCGCGCCGCGCTTTCAGGCAAGCTTCCGGTGGAAGTGCAGGAAGTATCTGGCCGCCAGGAGGATATCATCGGCATTGACGCACTGCAGGATGCCGCCCTACAGGCATCGCGGCAGAAGGTAATCGACGCCCTGGATGCCGCGTTTGGACAGCCGGCCAACGGCAAGTACAATATCAACTCCGGTGGCGCAGCCGCGCTGGCCGATCATCTGCGCGATGCCTTAGCGGCTGCCAGCGTCCCGATGTCGGACCAGCAACTGCAGACGCTGGTATCGAACATCATGGACTACCGCAAGCAGCACGCCGGATTGGTCAAGAGCCTGGATGAACTGGCTTCGGTACCAGGCGTAACCCCCCAGATACTGAACGTAATCAAGCAGCAGACCTATCCCGACTCGGTGGCCATCGTTGGCACCGAAGTAGTGGGGCCCAAGATCGGCGCCGAGCTGCAGCGCAAAGCTATCCTTGCGGTGTTGTATGCGCTGGGCGGCATGCTGGTGTATATCGCGTTCCGCTTCGAATGGATTTATGGCGCCGCAGCCGTGATCGCGGTATTCCACGATACACTGATCACCATTGGTCTCTTCTCTTTGTTCAACAAAGAGATCACGCTCACCGTGGTGGCGGCGCTGTTGACCTTGGTTGGTTACTCGATGAACGACACCATCGTGACCTTCGATCGCATCCGCGAAAACCTCAAAATTCTGCGCCGCGAAGAACTGGAGCCCCTGATCAACAAGAGCGTGAACCAGACCCTGAGCCGCACCGTGCTGACCTCGGGACTGACGTTGCTCACCGCTCTTGCCCTGTTCATTTTCGGGGGGCAAGTACTAAACGGTTTTGCTTTCGCGCTGGTGTGTGGCATTATCGTTGGTACCTATTCGTCGGTTTTTGTTGCTAGCCCGATCCTGATCTTCTGGCATAACTTCCTGGAGGGACGGAAGCGGAGCGCAAGAGGCGGAGGCCCCGTCGTCGCCTCTCGGAAGGGACCCAATGGCCCGGGCCCCGCGGCGGCCAAAGTATCGTCCGCCCCCAAGGATCGCGCGCGGCCCGGTAGTGCCGCCAAGGTGAAATAGCTGTAAAGAGAATGTATGATAATTTCTGCGCATCGCAGGAAGGTAACTTTTACGACAAAGTAGAGGGGACGAGGTAAGGCATGTTTGAACAGAGTTTTGTAAGCACCGGGAAAACGAACAAGACTTGGTCGGTGGTCCTGACTTTCGCGCTTCAGATACTGGCGGTCGGACTCGCCATTCTGATTCCGTTAATTTATACCGACACGCTGCCCCGCGCTCAGCTGACCAGTTTCCTGGTGGCGCCTCCGCCGCCTCCGCCGCCGCCCCCTCCTCCGCCTCCCGCGCCGCCCAAGATAGTCAAGATCATTCCCCGTCAATTCGACGCCGGAAAGCTGATGGCTCCTAAGACCATCCCCAAAGAAATCGCGAATATTAAAGAAGAGGAACTGCCGCCGCCGTCCAGCTCGGGCATCGTAGGTGGAGTGGTGGGTGGAGTTCCCGGTGGAGCGCCTGGCGGCGTGCTGGGCGGAGTGCTCGGCGGACTCCCCAACGCGGCCCCTCCTCCTCCTCCGGTCAAGGAAGAAAAGAAGGCCGCCCCGTCGCGAATTCGCGTCGGCGGCAACGTCCAGCAAGCCAACCTCATCCGCAAAATTACCCCGTTGTACCCGCCGCTGGCCAAGCAGGCCCGCATCCAGGGTGTCGTGCGTTTCACCGCCATTATCGGCAAGGACGGCACCATTCAGAATCTGCAATTAGTGAGCGGCCATCCGCTCCTGGTGGAAGCAGCTAAACAGGCTGTTTCGCAATGGCAGTACAAACCGACGCTCCTGAACGGGGACCCGGTGGAGGTCGTCACCACGATCGAAGTCAATTTTACGTTAAGCCAATAGAAGTATAAATTCAACTCGCAGGGAGAATCAGATGTTTCTACAATTACAAGTTTGGTCGTTCATGCTTTTGCAGGACGCTAGCGCCACTAGTTTCGACGTGCGCGGTATGTGGGACAACATGGGATGGGCAGCTAAACTCGTTGTCATCCTGCTGTTTTTCATGTCCGCCTGGTCGATTGGCGTGATGATCGATCGCGCCATCGCTTACAACGGCGCCCGCAAACAATCGCGCCAGTTCGCTCCGGCCGTGGCGGGAGCGCTGCGCGAAGGCAAACTGGACGAGGCTATCAAGATCGCCGACCGTTACAACAAGAGCCATCTGGCCAAGGTTGTCGTGGCCGGCTTACAGGAATTCCGCGCGCATCAGTTGAGCACGGAAATTTCCGGTGAAGAGATTGAAGCCTCCAAGCGCGCTCTGGAGCGCTCGGAAGCCATCGTGCACGCTGAGCTGAAGCGCGGCGTCAGCGGCTTGGCCACCATCGGTTCCACTGCACCGTTTGTCGGCTTGTTCGGCACGGTAGTAGGCATCATTCACGCGTTCCAGGGCATCGCCACCCAAAAGGCCACCGGTCTTGGCGCGGTGGCAGGCGGTATTTCGGAAGCCCTGGTCACCACCGCCATCGGTCTGTTCGTGGCCGTGCCCGCGGTTTGGGCGTTCAACTACTTCACCAATCGCATCGACGCGTTTGACGTGGAGATGGGCAACTCCAGCTCCGAGCTTCTGGATTATTTCCTGAAGCGCGTGGGACGCGCTACTACCGCGGCGAAGTAGATTCGACAGTAACTGCGAGTTGAAATCGGAAGGGGCGCGGCGCCCTTTGAAAAGCGCCCGCGCCTCTCTACCGCAAGGAGTTCTAAATGGAAAAGAAAAAAGCAGCCCCGCCCGTAGCCGACATCAACGTGACGCCCATGGTGGACGTCATGCTGGTGCTGCTCATCATCTTCATGGTCATCACGCCCATGCTCACCAAAGGCCAGAGCGTGGATAAAGTAAAGACCAAGAATCCCGTCACCATGCAGGCGGCCGACAAGGAAGACGCGATCTTGATTTCGGTTACTCGCAACGGCGGTGTGTTCCTGAGTCCGGGTAATATCAAACTTTCCGGGCCGGATCAGCTCCCCGAAAGAGTTCGAGATCTGCTCACTAATCGTGTCGACAAGACGGTATATATCATCGGCGATGCCCGCGCAAAGTATTCCGTGGTCGAAGATGTCGTCGATAATTTGCGGGCGGCCGGAGTGAATGAAATCGGACTCATCACCGAGGAGCCGCACGATAACAAGACGCCAAATCAGGCAGCCGCCGCGGCTGCGGTCGCAAAGTAAGAGCCGCGACCGTTCAGGAAGCGAAGTAAATTAAGAAGCGAGGTAACGAATTATGGCAATGGCAGTAGGCGGACCCAAGAGTGGGCCAAGATGCGACATCAACATGACGCCTATGATCGACATCCTGCTGGTGCTGCTGATCATCTTCATGGTCATCACGCCGCTGACGCCGCACGGTCTGGAAGCGTTGGCGCCCGAACCACCGGATAAGAAGAATCAGCCGCCCCCCGATCAGGATCGTACGGTTGTAATCGTCATCGACAAAGACAAGAGCATGCACATCAACAACGAAGACACCGACATGGACAAGCTAGGTCCGCGTCTGGAGCAGATCTTCAAGACGCGCGCCGAGCGGGTGGTGTTCGTCAAAGGCGATCCGGACCTGGAGTATCAAACCGTGGCCCGGGCCATCGACGTCGCGAAAGGCGCGCAGATCGACAAGGTTGGTCTGATGACGCCCAAGCTGGAAGCGGGTAACTAGGAGCCATTGGCTCTTGGGCCGTTGGCGATTAGCCGATAGCGGGTAGCCAAATACCAAGAGCGAATAACTGAGGGCCAAAAGTCATGAAGAGCACAATATTGGTAGCGGGAATCGGACTCCTGATTCTCTTCGCAACGGGCTGCGACAAACTCAGGTCGCGCGATGCCCTCAATCACGGTGTGCAAGCCTATAAAGGCGCGCATTACTCGGAAGCCGTGGATTACTTCAAGAACGCGGTGCAACTGGATCCCGAGAACACCATGCCTCGCCTGTACCTGGCCACTGCGTATATGAGCCAGTACATCCCTGGCGCCGAGTCGCCGGAGAACCTGCAGCTTGCCAAAGAGGCCAAAGAGGAGTTCCAGAAGGTTCTGGAGAAGAGCCCCAACGACACCACCGCTCTCGCCTCGCTGGCGTCGCTCAGCTACCAGCAGGCGCAAGGCATGCCGGACCTGGACGCGAAGCTCAAGAAGCTGGACGAGGCCAAGGAATGGTACCTGAAACTGATCGCGGCCGATCCGCAGAACAAGGAAGGCTTCTATAGCCTGGCCGTTATCGACTGGGTGAAGTGGTACGCCGCGTGGATGAAAGCCCGCGCGGACCTGGGGTTGAAGCCCGAAGAGCCCGGTCCACTGAAGGACAAGAAGGTGAAAGCGGATCTGCAGTCGCAATACACCGCTGTCATCGACGATGGCATGAAGAATCTTCAAAAGGCGCTGGACATTGATCCCAACTACGACGATGCGATGGCTTACATGAACCTCCTGATCCGCGAGAAAGCGGATCTGGATGACACGCCCGAACAGTACAAAGCCGACACCGACACCGCCGACAAGTGGGTGCAAAAAGCGCTGGACACCAAGAAGATGAAAGCGGCCAAAGCAGCGGCGGCCCAGGCGCAGGGCGGCATCACCGCTGAAGAATCGAAGTAGGGCCGAAGAATCTAAATAAGCCGGATCGGTTTTTCCTTTCGTTCCGTCACCTGCCCGATGCGATAAGCGTCGGGCAGTTTCGTTTCCAGCTGTGCCGCGTCGCGCTCCGGCAAAGCGATGAGCAACCCGCCCGAAGTTTGCGGATCGTACAACAAGTCATCGAACTCTGACGTTCCCTCCACGCACGACGCAGCGAATTCCCGATTGTTTTTGAGTCCGCCCGGGATCGCGCCTAGCCGCGCGTATTCTACTGCCCCGGGCAGAAACCGAACGCGCCGCGCATCGATCTCAAGGGTTACGTTACTCGCCAGCGCCATCTCGCGCGCGTGCCCCATCAGCCCGAACCCGGTCACATCCGTGCAACTGTGAACTTCAAAGGCCAGCATCGCTTCGCAGGCTTCCCGATTGAGCTTCAACATAGATTGGACGGCTGCTTCCACATCGGATTCTCTGGCGATTCCCTGCTTCAGTGCCGTGGAGATCACGCCCGTGCCGAGGCGTTTGGTGAAGACCAGCGCATCGCCCGCTCGCGCGCCGGCATTGGTCTTGATTCGATCCGGATGAATGAGGCCCGTGACGGCATACCCGAACTTCACTTCGTCGTCCTTGATGCTGTGGCCGCCCAGCAGCGCGCAGCCGGCTTCGTGGATTTTCTCTGCCCCGCCTTTGAGGATTTCCGCCAGTTCATCCAAATCGCCTTGCGCCGGCCACGCCAGAATCGATAGCGCCGAGATCGGTTTCCCACCCATCGCATAGACGTCGCTGAGAGCGTTGGCGGCGGCGATCGCCCCGAAGGTGTAAGCATCGTCGACAACGGGCGTGAAGAAATCGACGGTCTGGACCAAGGCACACTCCGGCGTCAGCTGGTAGACGCCGGCATCGTCGGCGGTATCAAACCCGACCAGCACGTTTTCGTTCGCCCAGCGCGGGATCCGGGCGAGCACTTGGTCCAAAACCTTTGGACTCAGTTTCGACGCTCAACCGGCGGCGGAAGAGGCAGCGGTAAGGCGGCTTTTTGTGGGGGGCATGAGTACAGAATACAGGAATTCAGAATTCAGAAGAGAGGAAGGGGCCTTACGGCCCACGACTTCATTTGGAAAAGGCGCCGGCAAGGACCTTTCGCGATCTGGTGATTTGGCAGCGCTCCCACGCATTGACGCTCGCCGTGTATCAACTCACGGCTTCGTTTCCAAGGCAAGAGGCGTTCGGACTGACGAGTCAGCTTCGGCGCGCTGCCGTATCAATTGCCGCTAACGTCGCGGAAGGCTTCAAACGAAGAGGACGCGGAGACAAGGTGCGATTTCTAAATATTGCACAAGCGTCTCTCGAAGAATGCCGCTACTACTTAATTCTGACCCAGGATCTCGGTTATGGCCCAACAGATTCTGCAATGGTTTTGCTTGAAGAAGCCAGTCGATGCCTCGAAGCTTACGTGAAGCGCATTCTGAATTCTGAATTCCTCCCCTACGTTTGATACAACATCAAATACACCACCACCCCCGTCACACTCACATACATCCAAATCGGAAACGTCCAGCGCGCGATGGCGCGATGCCGCTTGACGTCCATGCGCAGGCCGCGGCGCAGCGTGATGATCGCGAGCACCGGAGTGATCACCGCCAGAATGGTATGCGTGGTCAGGATGGTGAGATAAAGATAGCGAAGAAATCCGGTCTTCTGGTAATACACGATGCCAGCGTTGAAATGATAAATCAAGTAGCAGGCCAGGAAGACCACCGACACCGAGAACGCCGCGAGCATGGTGCGTTTGTGGGCCTGAATCCGGCCCTGGCGCATAAACGTATAGCCGATGGCCAGCAGCAAAGCGGCGATGCCGTTCAGCGTGGCGTTCACCGCCGGCAGGTGGTTCATTAGGTGCGTTCCCGCTCGAGTTCCTGGATGTCGGAAATTAGCTTGGGGATCGAGGATGGCTCCGAGGTGTCATAGTAGCCGCGAATGCGGCCCTGACGGTCGACCAGCGTGAAGCGCGTGCTGTGCTGCATCGTTGCATCGATGTTGCCGAGTTTGAAAGCGTCGCGATCGAGCATTTGCAGCGTCGGCACAGGGCCGGTCAGAAAATACCAGATCGATTGCGATGCCCCGTGGATTTTCGCGTAGGCCGCCAACACCGGCGGCGTGTCTTCGGCCGGATCGACCGTGAATGAGACCAGGCGGATATCAGGAATTTTCGAAACTGCGTCCTGCACTTCCCGCATCTGCGAAGTCATGCGCGGGCAGGGGCCGGGACAGGTGGTGTAAATGAAATCGGCCACCCAGATTTTGCCGGCCAGCATCTGGCTGTGGAACGGCTGGCCGTCCTGCGCGATCAGATTGAATTGCGGGATGTTGCCCAAAACGTCGAGCGCAGGGGTGTGCCGCGAACACGCAGTCCAGGCGAGCAGGAGAGCGGGAACAGCCCAGAGCTTCATTGGGGACGGTCGAACAACATCAGGGTGAACAGCACCGGCAGATACACCACCGAAGCGAGCAACACACGCCGCGCCTGCTGCCGCGTGCGATCCCAGCGAATGCGCAGGCCGTAGTACAGAAAAGCCAGGCCGAGGGCGAGTGCGCCATATAAATAAACATTACCCGCCATGGCGAAGAATTTCGGCATCAGGCTGATGGGAATCAGAGCGATCGAGTACAAGAGAATGCGGCGCGCGGTGGACTGGCCATCGGGCTCAACCACCGGCAACATGCGAATGCCGGCGCGCGCGTAGTCTTCCTTGTACATCCAGGCGATGGCGTAAAAATGCGGAAACTGCCACAGAAACAAGATCGCGAATAGAACCCACGCGTCCCAGGTGAGTGTGCCGCTGGCGGCGGCGAACCCGATGAGCGGGGGCATGGCGCCCGGGAGTGAACCGAAGGTTGTGGAGTGCGGCGAGCGTTGCTTGAGCGGCGTGTAGATAAATAAATAAGTGAGCAGCGTGAACAGGCCGAGCAGGGCGGCGAGAGGATTGGCGCCGAACCAGAGTTCGACGAATCCGGCGATCGAGATCAGGATCGCGAAGACCAGGGCGTTGGGAGCTGGGAGCCGGCCGGATGGAAGCGGGCGAGCCTGCGTGCGCCGCATTTTCCCGTCAGCCACACGTTCAATCCATTGATTGAGCGCGGCGGTTCCCGACGCGATGAGTCCGGTTCCCACGATGGTGTGGAGCAGCGTCCACAGGTGCCAACCCTTTTGGGCGCCGAAGAAGTATCCGACACCGGTGCTCATCAGAATGAGCCAAGTGATTCGCGGCTTGGTGAGCGCGATGTAGTCCTTCATCGACGAAGTCTTAAGCTCTTAAGGTACCACAAGCGGCTCGCGGTGAGGCAATATATTTTCCGGTTTAAGCGCAAAAAACGAGGAGGGTGACTCGCACCGAAATCCTGCTAAACAGATGCTACTGAAGGGGAATTCGCTGCGCTCGAAAATGCGCGCTCCGCGTCAGCGGCTGTGGGATAAAAAGGCAGAAGTTTGGCGACTCCCGTCATTTCCAATATCACGCGCACTTTCTCCGACATGGCGACCAGAGCGAATTTTAAGCCGTGCCGTTGGGTGTGCGCCCAGTGGCTGAGGACAACGCCCAAACCTGCGGAATCCATGTAAGGCACTGCGGAGAAATCGATGATGATGTTCTTCAAATCGGGCGCGCGCAGGGCGGTTTGAAAGTCGAAAAGAGTCGCGATGGTGACGGGGCCGGTGAGGGTGAGGATGGAGACGTCGCTGGCGGAGCCGGCGGTCCGCTCGATTTGGAGTTGGTCCATGGGAAGCATTTTATACCTCGCGCATTACAGCGGCGTTACAGATAGTGTAGCCCGAAATTTGTGCCTGGCGACTGGTGGCTGGCGACCGGAAGTCGCTACAGTGGAACCGTGAATCATCTGAAGCGCGAGAAGAGTCCCTACCTGCAGCAGCACGCCCGCAATCCGGTGGACTGGTATCCGTGGGGCGAGGCGGCATTTGAGAAGGCGCGGGCCGAAGACAAGCCTATCTTTTTATCGGTCGGGTATTCCACTTGCCACTGGTGCCACGTGATGGAGCGCGAGTCGTTTGAGAATGACGAACTGGCGGCCATCCTGAATCGCTGGTTTGTGCCGGTGAAGGTGGATCGCGAGGAGCGGCCGGATGTGGATCGCATCTACATGACTTTCGTGCAGGCGTCGACGGGCGGGGGCGGTTGGCCTATGTCGGTATTTCTGACCCCGGAGCTGAAGCCGTTTTTTGGCGGAACGTATTTCCCACCGGACAATCGCTATGGGCGGCCGGGGTTTGGCGCGATTTTGCAGCGGATCGCCGAAGCGTGGCGAAACGAGCGGGATCGCATCATCCAATCGAGCGGGGACGTGATCGCGCAGCTGGCGCAATATGCGGGCAGCGGGCCTTCGACGGGCATTCCGGATAAGACGGCGCTCGATTCCGCGTTCCAACATTTCCGTCGTATGTACGATTCGGCGCATGGCGGATTCGGGAGCGCGCCGAAGTTCCCCCGGCCGGTGGTTTTCAATTTTCTGCTGCGATATTCCGCGCGATCGCAGGACGCGGATACCAAAGAAGACGCGCTCGAGATGACCCTGCAAACGTTACGAGCCATGGCCAATGGCGGCATGCATGATCAACTGGGCGGCGGATTTCATCGCTATTCGGTGGACGAGCGCTGGTTCGTTCCCCATTTCGAAAAAATGCTGTATGATCAGGCGCAGCTTGCGGTCTCTTATCTGGAGGCATTCCAGATTACGCACGATGCGTTTTACGCGAAAATCGCTCGCAGCACGCTGGATTACGTGTTGCGGGACATGACGGATCGCGATGGCGGTTTCTATTCGGCCGAAGACGCCGACAGCGTGATCGATCCGGCCAATCCCAAGGAAAAAGGCGAGGGCGCATTCTACGTCTGGAGCGCCGCGGAATTGGAGCAGTTTCCAAAGTTTGCGGCAATCTATGGTGTGGAGGCGAAGGGCAATGTGGCGGACGATCCGCACGGAGAGTTTACTGGCAAGAACATTCTCTATTTGCGGAAGGCTTTGGACGACGCCACTGAGGCGGAATTGCAGCCGGTCAAGGCCGCGCTGCTGGCGATCCGGGGGAAGCGCGTGCGGCCGTATCTGGACGACAAGATCCTGACCGCCTGGAACGGCCTGATGATTTCCGCGTTTGCCAAGGGGGCGCAGGTTTTGGATGAGCCGCGGTATCTGAAAGCGGCGCACCAGGCCGCTGGCTTTATTCTCTTCCGCATGTATGATCCGAAGTTAGATGTGCTGTTTCGCCGCTATCGCGACGGCGAACAGGCCATCCCCGGATTCCTCGACGACTACGCGTTCTTCATTGGCGCGCTACTGGATCTGTATGAAGCGAACTTCGACCCGCAGCTCGTCGAAATCGCGATCCAGCTGGCCGGCAAAATGCGCGAACTGTTCGCGGACCCCAAGGACGGCGGCTTTTTCAGTACGGCGGCGGGCGACAGCAATCTTGTGCTGCGCATGAAGGACGATTACGATGGGGCCGAGCCATCCGGGAATGCGGTCGCTTTGCTGGATCTGCTGCGCCTGGCGCACTTCACCGACCGCGCGGACTTTCGCGAAGCGGCCGAGCGAACTCTGAAAGCGCTAGGGGGGAAGATTACGCAGCAGTCAGTGGCGGTCCCGCAGATGCTGGTGGGGCTCGATTATTATCTGGCTCCCCATCGGGAAGTGGTCCTGGCGGGCGAGAGCCGCGAATTTCTACGCCACGTTCGCGCGCGATTCCTGCCTCACACCATTACCCTGCGAGTCGGCGCGCCATTTTTTCCAGCAGCCGCGAGCATGCACGAGGTGGACGGCAAACCCACCGCGTATGTCTGCCAAGACTACACGTGTCAACTTCCGACGAACGAGTTATCGAAGTTGGACGAGTTGCTACAATAGTTCGAAATTCAATAAACATACCGAGGAGAATTCATGGAGAGACCTGGAGCGACGACGATGCGAGGAAATCCGCTGACCCTGTTGGGGCCTGAGTTGAAGGCCGGCGACAAGGCGCCCGATTTCAGCGCGGTGAACGACGGGCTGCAGCCGGTGAATCTGGCCGCCACCGGAAAGGCCGTGCGCATCTTCAGCGTGGTGCCATCGCTCGATACGCCGGTGTGCGACGCGCAGACCAAGCGCTTCAATGAAGAAGCCGCCAAGCTGCCGGGCGTGGAGATTTTCACCATTAGCATGGACCTGCCGTTTGCGCAGAAGCGCTGGTGCGGCAATTATGGGATCGACAAAATCAAGATGCTGTCCGATCATCGGTCGGGCTCGTTTGGCGAGCAGTATGGGACCCTGATCAAGGATATGCGGATCGAGAGCCGCGCGATTTTCGTGCTGGATAAAGATGACACGATCAAGCATGTTGAATATGTGAAGGAAGTGGCCGATCATCCGAACTATGAGACGGCGCTGGCGGCAGCGCGATCCCTGGCGAAGTAAGCCCTGGCGTACTTAGCGGCACTGAAGCGAGTAATCCAAAGTCAGGCTGATGTTTCCGGAGGACATTGATTCGGGATCGAATCGCCATCGTTTCACCGCATGAACTGCGTCCTCTTTTAGTAGCGGGTGGCCCGCAACGGCTAGCGCATTCAGCACCTCGCCCGTCGATTGATCCACGGTGAGTTGGAGATCTACCTTTCCTTCAATGTGCGCCATGGCCGCCAACGGCGGATATGGAAAAGTTAAGTATTCGGTAAACCGATACCGCTCCTTATTCACTAGCGTTGGAAAAGCGCGGCCGCTAGCCTCGGCAGCGGAAACTGGTCCTTGGTAGCTTGCCAACAAAGATCCAAAGCTTGGAGACTGCCCGGATCCAACATTGCCTTGGACAGCTTCAGCCAGTCCGATATCGAACCTACCAGAAAGCAACTCCGGCACAATCTTCTCCCCGGCTTGCTGGAGTGCAATTTCATCCTCTTCATCGCGGTCGTGAAATATATCTTTGGGTCCGAACCCTCGTTCCGTGATCTCCGCCGGTAGATCCCAAAGACGAGCAATCTCAGGATGTGCGGCCTTCAAGGCGGACATGCGTACTGTCAGGTCGATTGGCAGGCGGAGGACAATTGAGGAGGAGCCGCATTGGGTGACAACTCCGAAACTGATCGCCTCAAATACACCCGCCCTCTGTTTGTATTTCTTCAACGCGGCTCGAAGATCGGCGGTTTTGACCGCGCACGGATTATTCGTTCCGACCAAAGCAGCCGGCGAGGTATTGGCTACTCTCGCCTCCGCGCTTTGAACCATGACCCGCGGGCACCACTCGCTGACTGGAGCGATCCGAGAATAGCGTATGATGGCGTCCGAACCCTCCTGCCTGACGTCGATCAGGCGGTAGTAGAAAAGAGCGCCCGCGTCTGAGAAGAACGTCGAGACGATGTAAAACTGAGAAGGTCCTGCGACGTCCTTTGCTTCCGCCAGGAAAGTCACGAGACCCAAGAGTAACAGCCAATGGCGCACTTGCCTTCAGTCTACTGTTTCTTTCAAGTTTTCATATCCTGGGCACTCCAGCACTGGCAGCCTTGGGTACTTCGGAAAGTTAGTGTCCACCTTCGAGAGCTGGCAAAGATAGAACACCGAGCCGCTGTCCGATCATCGGTCGGGCTCGTTTGGCGAGCAGTATGGGACCCTGATCAAGGATATGCGGATCGAGAGCCGCGCGATTTTCGTGCTGGATAAAGATGACACGATCAAGCATGTTGAATATGTGAAGGAAGTGGCCGATCATCCGAACTATGAGACGGCGTTGGCGGCGGCGCGATCGCTAGCGAAGTAGGCGCGGGATGGTTGAAGGCCTTTCTGGGCGCCGGGCCAAGTCCCTCTGTTCCGTTGTCGAGAAAATCTTACAGACCGTTCGCCGACAATCGGAGCGGGCGAAGATCGCGAAGTCCGTCGATGCTTATTACTCCTCCCTGTCGGACCAGCAAGCGGCCGAGCTTGTCGAATGAGGCGAGTTTGCCACCAGCGAATTCCTTAGGTGGCCACGGATGAACACCGATCAACGCTGATAGGAAAATCAACTTGAGCCTCATCGGTGTTCATCGGCGTTCATCTGTGGCCAGGTTACCTTTTTCTTCATACCCGGGGCAGCCGAGCACCGGCAACCTGGGATACTTCGGGAAGGCGGGGTCCACCTTCGAGAGCTGGCAAAGATAGAACATCGAGCCGCGGTCCGAGGTCACCCTGCGCACATGCACGCAAGTTGCACAAAGCCCGGTAGTTAAGAACTCCTCGGTCACGCCCAAAGTCTAGCAGTGCCGGGGTATTAAAGGCTGGACGCCCCCAAGCCGATATGTAAGGTGATGGCTACCGGTTCATTCTTCATTCAGAATTCCGAAGAGGCGCTGTGCCACGTCAACCTGCTGGCGAAGGGCCTCAAGAAAGTGGCCCTGATGGGTCTGGTTGGGGGGCTGGGCTGCGGTGTAATGGCGGTGCTATTGAGCCATTTTCTGATGACGCCTACCCAGTCGAACGCTGTCCCCGGGTTCCACGAACTTTCCGGGATCACGTTTGTCGCTTCCTTCATGTCCATCGCTCTGCTGGTCTTTTCCGGCCTCTACTTCCTCGCGGGTTGGGGATTGTCTCAGCAAAAGGGATGGGCACGATACACCGCCGCTGCGACCTTTGTCGCGAAGGTGTTGTTGTGCGTGTGGCTGGGACGCGGCTCCGTGGTAGCGATGCTGGTCTTCCTCTGCATCGCAGCCTGGGACTTCTACGGCCTGTGGGTGCTGCTCTCCAAGGAAACCGGACAACTCTTCAGTTCGCGTGAAACCAGCCAAGTAAGCGTCAAACCTGCTAATCTAGTCACTTAAAGTGCCTTCGTCCGAATGCCCGCTCGAATGAGCGACAGCTTCATCCTGCAGACTTATCCGTTTCGTGAAGCCGATCTCGTGGTCAGCTTCTTCACCCGCGATCAGGGCAAGCTGAGGGGCGTGGCGCGGCGGGCGCGGCGGCCGAAAAGCAACTTCGGGTCCGGTTTGGAACGACTGTCGCATGCCACGGTTTCGTATTATCAGAAGGAGAATCGCGAGCTGGTTAGCCTGAATTCCTGCGAACTGACGCAATCGCAGTTCGCATTGGCGTCAAACTACGAATCGAGTGTCGCGCTCGATTATCTGGCGGAAATTACAGAGCAGTTGCTACCACCCAACGAAACCAACGAACGCCATTTTCGCCTGTTGATCGCGGTGCTCGATTCCCTCCACGCGGGCGGCAACGTGTGGGCGGCGGTGACTTACTTCGCGCTGTGGGCGGTGCGGCTGGCGGGGCTCTTGCCGGAGCTGCGCATCAGCGCCGATTCGCGCGCCATTATAGAAGAGATGCTTGTCACGCCGATCCAGCAACTGGCCGCGCGGCCGTGGGCTAAAGAGACGGCGGCCGATGTGCGGCGCGCCCTGAATCGGCTGATCGAGGAACATGTGGAGCGCAAGCTGCGAACGCCCGCCATCCTGGAAGCTTTATGAGCGGCGGTCTGACGTTTCAGGAGACCGTGCTGCGGCTGAAACAGTATTGGTCCGATCGCGGGTGCATCATTCAGGAACCGTACGATGTCGAGGTGGGTGCGGGCACCATGGCGCCCGAAACATTTTTGCGGGTTCTTGGGCCTGATCCCTACCGCGTGGCCTATGTGCAACCCAGCCGCCGTCCCGCCGACGGGCGCTACGGGGAGAATCCGAACCGGTTGTACAAGCACCAGCAGTTGCAGGTGATCCTGAAGCCGTCGCCCGCCGACGTGATCGATCTGTACCTGGGGAGCTTGACGGCGATTGGCATCGACCTGGGCAAACACGACATCAAGTTCGAGGAAGACAACTGGGAAGCGCCGACGCTTGGCGCGTGGGGCATCGGATGGCAGGTGATGCTGGATGGCCTGGAGATTTCGCAATTCACTTATTTCCAGCAATGCGGCGGGTTTGATCTGGATTTGATTCCGGCCGAGCTGACTTACGGTCTGGAGCGCATTGTCGCGTTTCTGCAGAATGTCGACAGCGTGTACGACATCGTGTGGGCGCCGGGGTTTTTGTATAAAGACGTGCGCCTCAAAGATGAGCAGCAATTTTCCAAGTACAACTTCGAGCTCGCCGATGTCGACATGCTGTGGCAGCTCTTTGCGCTGCATGAGAAGGAATGCCAGCGGCTGACGAAACTGGCGGGAGTGGTTTTGCCGGCTTACGATCAAGTGCTCAAGTGTTCGCACATCTTCAATCTTCTCGATTCGCGCGGGGCGATTAGTGTGACCGAGCGGGTGGGCGTGATCGGGCGGGTGCGCAGGCTGGCGCTAGGGGTTGCCAAGGCTTGGATGGTGGAAATTGGTTCGGCCAGCGAGGCGGTCGCGTGAGCTTGCCGTTTCTGCTTGAAATTGGAACCGAAGAAATTCCCGATTGGATGATCGTACCTGCTCTCAACAATTTGCAGGATATGTTTCAAACATCGCTGGATCAACATGTTTTGGGTGGGAAAGTGGTGCGCGTGGATGCAACGCCCCGCCGCCTGGTCCTGCGGGCCGAAGAATTGCTCGATAAGCAAGCGGATGTGGAAGAGGTGGTGCTCGGCCCGGCGAAAACGGCGGGAGCTGGCGCCGCAGCCGGTTTCGCCAAGAAAATGGGTACGACGGCTGACCAACTGAGGACCGAGACAACCGCCAAGGGCGAGTATTTCGCAATTACCAAACGAACCCAAGGATTGGCGACGACGGCAGTCCTGGCGCGCGAACTACCTAACCTGATTCTTAAGATTCAGTGGCCTAAGACGATGGTATGGAATGGGAAAGCGACGGAACGTTTTATCCGTCCGATTCGTTGGCTGGTAGCGCTGCTGGGCGATGGAGTGGTGCCGTTCGAGATTGGCGGCGTCAAATCCGGCAATAAGACGGTGGGACACCGAGTGCTGGGGAAACCGTCGATTCCGGTCACGATCCAGAACTTCGACGAGCAACTCCGGGCCAACGGCGTAATTCTTTCGGCCGACGAGCGTCGCGACAAGATTGAGGCTGGCATAACGGCGCGGATTAAGCCCGATCCCGATCTGCTTCACACCCTTGTCTACCTCACCGAGTTCCCTACACCGATTCTTGGCAGCTTCGATCCAAGTTATCTCGACCTGCCACAAGAAGTCCTCGTCACCGTCATGCGGCACCATCAGAAGTATCTGTCTGTCGAAGATGCCGATGGAAAGCTCGCGCCCCACTTCATCGCCGTCATGAACATCGCGGACGACCGGGACGGCCTGGTGCGCCAAGGCAACGAACGTGTCCTCCGCGCGCGCTTCAACGACGCGCGTTTTTTCTGGGATCAGGATCAAAAGAAAAAGCTCGAAGACCGGCTCGAAGATCTCAAGAAGGTAACGTTCCAGGCCAAGCTCGGTTCGTACTACGAGAAGACACAGCGAGTAGTCGCTTTGACCAAGGAGCTTGGGGGTAACGAGCGCGCTGCCTTGCTGTCGAAGTGCGATCTCACGACAGACATGGTCAAGGAATTTACGGACCTTCAAGGCATCGTCGGCGGACTCTACTCCCGCGCCCAGGGCGAGTCCAAAGAAATCGCGCAAGCTATTTACGATCACTACAAGCCGCTCAGCATGGAGGACGAAATTCCTTCGACGCACGTTGGCCGCCTGCTCAGCCTCGCCGACAAATGGGACACGTTGGTCGAATGCTTCAAGATCGGGATGGCGCCTACCGGATCACGAGATCCATTCGGCCTTCGCCGCGCGGCTCAGGGCATGGTGCGCATCATCGTCGAAGGCAGAGTGAAGTTCGACTTCCCGGGCATGAGCGCCGAGTTGTCCGAGTTTATGCGCGATCGCGTCGAATACTACTTCCGCGACGTCCGTGGTTTCGCCTATGACGAAATCCGCGCCTGCATGGCAGCCAGATGGACCGATCTGATCGATCTGGAGGCGCGCCTCAAGCGCGTTCAAGAAGTCCGCAGGACGCCCGACTTCGAGCCTATCGCCGCCAGTTTCAAACGCATCAAGAATATCCTGAAACAAGCGCAGTTCAGCGATTCCTCGTTTCAGGCTCAGCTTCTCGAACCGGGCCCGGAACTCGATCTTTATAACGCGATGCGCAGCACGGACAACCTTCCGCTCGAATCGCGCATAGGTCCACTGCGGACCAAGGTGGATCTATTCTTCGACAAGGTGCTCGTCAACGCACCCGACCCGGACATCCGGCGCAACCGGCTTGCGCTGCTTTCTCGACTCCTGCAGGAATTTTCAGAGATCGCCGACTTTTCGGAGATCGTCACAGAAAGGCAATCATGAAAAAATACGTTTACGCATTCGGCGGCGGCACAGCCGATGGCGATGGCAAAATGAAAGACGTGCTGGGCGGCAAAGGCTCCGGCTTGGCCGAGATGAGTCGCGCGGGTGTTCCCGTGCCTCCCGGTTTCACTATTTCAACCGAAGTCTGCAACATCTATTTCCAGAACAAGAACAGCGTTCCGAAAGACATTAGCGCGGAGATCGCGCAGGCGCTTGCGGATCTGGAAGCCAAGATGGGCAAGAAACTCGGGGATCCCTCCGACCCGCTGCTGGTAAGCGTTCGTTCGGGAGCCAAGTTTTCCATGCCCGGCATGATGAACACGATCTTGAACCTGGGGTTGAACGACAAAAGTGTGGAAGGGCTGGCCAAAACCAGCGGCAATCCACGCTTCGCCTACGATTCTTACCGCCGCTTTATCCAGATGTTCGGAGAAGTGGCGCTCGACATCGATATGCGCAAGTTCGATCACATCTTCGATGAGCGCAAGAAGAAGGCGAAGGTGAAGCTGGACACGGAGCTGTCGGCTGAAGACTTGAAAGCGATCATCGGCGACTACCAGAAGCTGGTGAAGAAGGAGACTGGCAAGGCGTTTCCACAAGACCCGCGCGAGCAGCTGGCGATGTCGCGCGACGCGGTGTTCCGTTCCTGGTGGGGCAAGAACGCGGTCACTTACCGGCGCATGGAGAAGATCCCCGATGAGATTGGGACCGCGGCCAACGTCCAAGCGATGGTGTTCGGCAATCTGGGCGATACGTCGGCCACTGGTGTCGGTTTCACGCGCAATCCGGCTACGGGCGAAAAGATTTTCTGGGGCGAGTTCCTGGTGAATGCGCAGGGCGAGGATGTGGTGGCGGGCATACGCACGCCGCTGCCCATCTCGGATTTGGAAAAAGTAATGCCCGAAGCGTACCGCCAGCTTCGCGAGATAACCAGCAGCCTGGAGAAGCACTATCGCGACATGCAGGATTTCGAGTTCACCATTGAGAACGGCAAGCTGTTTATGCTGCAGACCCGCAATGGTAAACGAACCGGGGCGGCGGCGCTGCGCGTAGCAGTGGAAATGGTGAAGGAAGGCTTGATCGACAAGCGCGAGGCGGTGCTGCGCGTGGCCCCGGCGCAGCTGGATCAATTGCTGCATCCGCTGTTCGATCAGGCGTCTCTCAAGACCCTCACCAAGATCGCGAACGGGATCGACGCGTCGCCCGGCGCTGCCGTCGGCCGAGCTGTTTTTGACGCCGATCAGGCGGTGGAAAGCGTGAAGAAGGGACCGGTGATTCTGATCCGCAAGGAGACCACGCCGGACGATATTCACGGCATGGAAGTAGCGGCGGGCGTGCTGACGGCGGTGGGCGGCAAGTCGAGCCACGCGGCGGTGGTGGCACGCGGCATGGGTCTGCCCTGCGTGGTGGGCGCGGGCGCGCTGCATATCGAAGAGCACAAGAAGCAGTTCACGGTGAAGGTGGGCGCAAAAGATGTCGTGGTGAAAGAAGGCGACTGGATTTCTTTCGACGGAACCACGGCCGATGTCTATCTGGGCCAAGCCAAGACGAAAGAGCCGGATCCTAAGTCGCCGCTGTTCGTCGAATTTATGAAATGGGCCGATTCGTTTCGGGGCGACTTCGGCGTGCGGGCCAATGCCGATATTCCGCGCGATGCCATTGCCGCGCGCGAGTTTGGCGCCGAGGGCATCGGGCTGTGCCGGACCGAGCACATGTTCTTCGCCTCCGATCGCATTCCGCACATGCAGGCTATGATTCTGGCCGAGGACCCGAAGACGCGCGATAAGGCGCTCGAAAAACTGCTGCCCATGCAGCGCAAGGATTTCGCCGGCCTGTTCGAGGCGATGGACGGCTATCCGGTGATTATCCGGACGCTCGATCCGCCGCTGCACGAGTTCCTGCCGAAGCGCGAGAACCTTATGGTGGACCTGGCGACACTTCCGCACGCCGGCGGCAAAGAGAAAAAGAAGATGTCGGAGAACTATGGCATCCCGGTGGGCGAGCTGAAGAAGAAGTTGCCCGCGTTGCTGAAACGCGTGGAGGATCTGCACGAGTTCAATCCGATGCTGGGGTTCCGGGGCTGCCGGCTGGGTATCGTGCATACCGAAATTACCGAGATGCAGGCGCGCGCGATTTTTGAGGCGGCAGTGCAAGTGGCTAAGAAGGGCATCAAGGTGATCCCGGAAGTTATGATTCCGCTGGTTGGCTTTGAGCGCGAGCTCGCGTTGCAGAAGGAAATTGTGGAGCGCGTTGCCAAGGAAGTGCTCGAAAAGGCGGGCATGAAAAACATGAAGTACCTGATCGGGACCATGATTGAGATCCCGCGCGGGGCGCTGACGGCCGATCGGATCGCCGAAGTGGCGCAGTTTTTCAGCTTCGGTACCAACGATTTGACGCAGACTACGCTCGGGATGTCGCGCGACGACTATACGAAATTTTCAAAGAAGTACGAAGAGCTGAAGATCTTCAAAGCCGATCCGTTCCAGACCATCGATCAGGAAGGGGTCGGAAAGCTGATTGAGATGGCGGTGAAGCTGGGACGAAAAACGAATCACAATCTGGAGATTGGGATTTGCGGAGAGCATGGCGGCGATCCCAGTTCGGTCGAATTCTGTTATCGAGTGGGCATGGATTATGTTTCTTGTTCACCTTATCGCGTGCCGATTGCACGACTGGCGGCGGCGCAAGCGGCCATCGCAGGCGGGGATAAATCGGAAGCGATGCGGACCGCGTAAGGCGCTAGAGTAGTGTTCGCACAATAAGGTAGACGCGGCTTCAGCCGCGTTCCGCCGTTGACAATACCAACGCGGCTAAAGACCGCGTGTACCGTGCCAATTCGGTTGGACATTACACCAGCTATTGTTGTTGATCGGGAGGTTTCTCGCCGGGCTTGTACAAGGTGGGAGGCTTCCGGCCGGTGGCTTTGATCACTCCGGGCTTATCCTCGGGACTCTTCTTGGCTTTCTTGTCTTCCGCACTCGCCAGGGCTTTTCTATCCTGCTTTTCTTTTTTCTCCTCAGCCGCCAGCTCGGTGGATCGGGTATGCAGATCTTCTTCGGAAAGTTCCTTGCTATCGGTGGTGGTATCGATGGCGTTCTTCAGGGCGAATTCATAGCGCGATAAATCTTTGGGCGCGGCATCCTCAATCTTTTGCAGCGTCGCCAGCATCTCGGCTTCGGCCGTGGCCACTTCCTTCATCCCCACGTCGAGCTGCGTTTTGCGGACCAGCGCGTCGTCAGCCACGGTGTCGATGGCCTCGATAATATGCGTGTAGTCCTCCAGCGTGTCGTGAATCAGCGCCGAGCGACCCGGCTTTTCCATGCTCAGGTACTGCTGCAAAAGCGCGAGCCGCTGTCGCGCGAACACAACGTACAGCTTTAATCGGGCGTTCGGTTCCTGGATCTCCCGGATTTGATCCACTTCGTCAGCCGTCAGGAAGTCGCGCTCCTGGGCAAAGCCGCAAGCGGTGACAATAAGCAAGATTGCCAAATATCGCATGGCATGAACCTCTACTTTTTCCTACTCATAATATCGGACAACAACTCGTCATGAATGTCCGAAAGCCTTTTCAGGACCTGGTCTACTTTAGGGCGAAAATCGAAACTCACTTCGTCGCGGAAGCTGCTCAGCCGGCGCATCAGAGCGCTTACCTTCAATTCGGCGTGTTTGTAATACCTGCTCTTGCGTGGAGCGCCGTGCGTTTTTTCGAGCGAATCGTAGCTTAGCGTGACAGATTCGGCGACTTCCTGGATGGCCGCTTCTTCAGCGGCATCATTCCCAGCCTGATACGCCTGGCGGGCCTGATCGATCTGCTCATCCGCGTTCATCAACGCGAGCTCGGATCTCCGGTTCAGATCGGGTTCCGACCGGGCTGCATCGAGATCGGCGAAGGCAAGGAACACCAACAGCGCGAACGTCACTTGTTGCTGATCTCCTTTTCCAAAAGCTTGATCCGTTGTCTGGCCTGCCACTCCTGGTTTGGATTTTCGCCCTGGCTCATCTGCAAGAAACGCTGATAACTTTCGACCGCCGGCTTCAAATCCCGGGTCTTATCTAAAACGATGGCGCGCAGGAAAAGGTGGCCCGCTTTCTCGGCATGCAGCGCGGCGATGCGGTCGAGCGCGGCCAGAGCAGGCGGGTAGTTTTCGGCCATCACCAGCACTCCGGCCAGTTCGCTCCAGGCTTGCGGCGAGTCGGGCTTCAGCCTGGTGGCGCGCTCAAACTCCGCCGCCGCTTCGGGAAACTTGCGCTGGTCGCGAATCAGGCGTCCATGCAGCATGCGGATCTCGAAGTTGTCCGGATCGGCGGCGAGGATCTGCTCCACCACCGGCTGGGCTTTGTCCGGTTCCTTGTTTTTAAGATACGCTTCGGCAAGCGCCGCTCGATTGGCTTCAGTGGGCGATTTGGCCACCGCAATCTGGAAGCACGGGATGGCGTCGGCTGCACGGCCTGCCTTGAGCAGCAGATCGCCGAGGCGCTCCTGCGCGCCAGGGTTCTCGGGAAATTGTTGGTAAATGGAAATGGCTTGTTCCGGCTGCTTGGCGGTCTCGTACATGGACGCAAGCTCCAGAAGATCGTCGCGATAAGCCGGATTCAGCTCGGCGGCTTTCTTGAAATGAGCGGCGGCTTCTTCGAGTTTGTTTTCGCCAGCCAGTGCGTGCGCCAGGCCCAGCTCCGCATCCGGAGACTTCGGATCGATGGCCAGCGCGGTCACATAGGATTGCTCGGCTTTGGGGAAATCACCCGCTCCAAGCAGCGCGGCCGCGAGATAGTAGTTGGCGCGATATTCCTTGGGATTTTGCGCGACAGCGGTGGTCAGGTACCGGGCCGCTTCGGCCGGCTGCTTTTCCCGCAACAGCGAGATGCCCAGGTTCAGCTGGGCTTGATATAGATCCGGCTTCAATTCCAGCGTCGTCTTATATTCCGGAATCGCCTCGGCATTCTTGCCCGTGAGACTGTAGGCCAGCGCGAGATTGAAGTGGAGGCTATAGTCCTTGGGATTGGCTGCTATGGCCTTCGTCAGATTCTCTACGGCGGCCGGATAGCGCTTTTCATCCAGCGCCTTTAACCCATCTTCGGAGAAGTTGGTCTGAAAGGCGAGGAGCAGAACTAAGGCAATACTCGGGCACATATACGGCTCCCTCTATTTTCCCCCAGAAACCAGACGTGCGATGCCGAACGCCGCCGCAGCTGCCAGTCCGCCGATGAATGCAGTGCGAAGAGCGCCCGACGCCAGTGGAGTTCCGGTGTAATGGCCCTTGACGGCTCCAAAGATCGCGAGGGCCAGGATAGTGGCGACCACCGAAACGATCAAGGCGTTGGAGGCCGACGCCATCAACATATATGGCGCCAGCGGGATAAGGCCGCCCGCGATGTATGCGCCCGCGATGGTGCTGGCGCTACGCACGGCGCGCTTGGGGTCCGGCTCTTCCAGGCCGAGCTCGAAACGCATCATGAAATCGATCCACTGCTTCGGACGTTGGCGCAATGAGTCGACAATGGGAACAGCCTCGGAGTGCGTAAGGCCGTAGGTTTCGAAAACCTCCAGCACCTCGCGCGCTTCCTCATCGGGAATTTCCTCCACTTCGCGCTGTTCCCGCTTCAGCTCACTCATATAGTGGTCGGCGTCGTTCTTGGCGGCGAGATAGCCGCCCAGGCCCATGGCGATTGATCCGGCCGCGATCTCGGCCAATCCCGCAATGACGATGATGCGCGTGGTGGTGTCGGCGCCCGACAATCCGGCGGCTAACGCGAAGGGCACGGTGAGGCCGTCCGCCATTCCAATCACAATATCGCGTACGAATTCCGAGGCTGTGAAGTGGGACTCAACGTGCGGCGTTTGCGGCATATTCTTTCAAGTATCGCCCAGTGTAGGAATTTCGAGCCGCCGCAATCTGCTCGGGCGTTCCTTGGGCCACGATCTGTCCGCCGCGGTCGCCGCCTTCCGGTCCCAGGTCGATCACCCAGTCGGCGCTGCGAATCACATCCAGGTTGTGTTCGATGATCAGAATGCTTCCGCCATTTTCGATCAGGCGCTGGAATGCGGCGAGCAGTTTCGCGATGTCGTCGAAGTGCAGGCCGGTGGTAGGCTCATCGAAGATGAAGAGCGTGCCGCCGCAGGTGGCCTGCGCCAGGTGCGATGCCAGTTTCACGCGCTGGGCTTCGCCTCCGCTCAACGTGGTGGCCGATTGCCCCAGGCGCAGATAGCCGAGGCCGACGTCGGCCAAAACTTTGAGCCGGTTCACTAGCCGCTTGGATTCGGAAAAGAACGACAGCGCTTCCTTAACCGTCAATTGCAGGACTTCGTGAATATTTAAGCCCTTATAGCGAATGTCGAGAATGGCGCTCTTGAAGCGCGTGCCTTTGCACTCTTCGCACAGCAGCTCTACGTCGGCCAGAAACTGCATTTCGACGGTCACGGTGCCGTCGCCCTGGCAGTTCTCGCAGCGGCCGCCTGGGATGTTGAAAGAAAAGTGGCCGCCGTTATAGCCGCGCTTAGCGGCGTCGGGAGTTGAGGCGAAGATTTCGCGGATCAGGTCGAATGCTTTGATGTAGGTCACGGGATTGGAGCGGGGCGTACGGCCGATGGGCGATTGATCCACCAGGACCACCTCGCGCACCAGTTCCGCCCGTTCCACGCGACGGCAAGTGACCTTTTCCGCCTTTTGGTCCTGACCCTCGTCGAACCCCTCGAGCGCGGAGTTACGCAGCCGCCGCGTCAGCGTCTGGAAAATCACATCGTGCACCAGGGTGGACTTACCCGATCCTGAAACGCCCGTAACGGCGACCATCATGTTCAACGGGATTTCGACATCGATGCCCTTCAGATTATTGGCGCGCGCACCGAAAAACTTTACCGTACGGCGGGGATCCACGTCCCGGCGATCGCCGATGCTCTCGGCGTGCAAGTCACCGCGCAAATATTTCGATGTGAGCGAGGACGATCCGTTCGCCAGGATCTTGCGATAGGACCCTTCGAATACGATCTTCCCGCCCAGTTCCCCCGCGCCTGGTCCCATGTCGATGATGTGATCGGCGGCGCGCATCACGTCGGCATCGTGTTCTACCACGACGATGGTGTTACCCAGGTCGCGCAGCTCTTCCAGAATACGAATCAGGCGGCCGGTGTCGCGCGAGTGCAACCCGATGGAAGGCTCGTCGAGAACATAGCAGGCGCCGACCAGCCGCGATCCCAGGCAAGTGGCGAGCTGGATGCGCTGCGCTTCCCCGCCCGAGAGCGTGGACGACAGGCGGTCGAGCGTCAGATAGTCGAGACCGACATCGTTTAGAAATTTCAACCGCTGGCGTATTTCGATCAGGATTTTGTCGGCGATGGCCGACTCTTCGGGCGACAGTTCGAGGGATTGAAAGAACTGGTACGCCTGCTCGATGTTCAGCTTCGCGAGGTCAGCGATGGTCTGGCCGGCGACCCGCACGTTGAGCGCGTCGGCGCGCAGGCGCGAACCGTTGCAGTCCGGGCAGTGCGCGTAGCCTCGATAACGGCTGAGAAAGACGCGTACGTGGACTTTGTACTTCTTGGTTTCCACTTCGGCGAAGGAATCGTGCACCGCCTTCACGATGATGGCCTGCTCTTCTGCTTCAAGATCGCCGAACGGCACATTCGATCGGACCTTGCCGCGCGACGATTTCTTGAACTGCAGGCCGAAACGCTCGTATTGCGGTTTGGTCCAGGGATCGACTGCGCCTTCGTCGAGCGACAGGCCGGGGTTGGGAATCACCAGGTCCATGTCGTAATCGATGGTGTTTCCGAAGCCCTGGCAGCGCGGGCAGGCGCCCATCGGATTGTTGAAGCTGAAGAGGCCAGGTTCAGGCGTCACCAGCTCGATACCGCAGCGCTTGCAGGCGAACTTCTCGCTGAATCGAAGAGTGAGCGGAGGGGGATTTTGCGGCGTAGCCTCTTCAAAGATCACTTCGCCGGCTTCGCGATAACAGATCTCGGTGGTGTCGACGATGCGCTGGTGCAAGTCAGGCGATATGACGAAGCGGTCCACTAAGATGAACAGCGGCTGGCTGAAATCGATATCGAGCAGGGATTCGGGTGTGGAGAATTCGAACACCTGCGCCTTCTGGTAGAGCCGGTTGAAACCCTTCTTGCGCAGCTCGAAAAGATGGTCGCGCAAGGCGTCCGTTCCGCCTCCCACGCGCACGGGAAATAACGCGTACCAACGCGACCCTTGCGGCTGATCCAGCATTCTTTTCGCGACGTAATCCACGGTGTCGCGCTGCACCTGGTCGCCGCACTTGGGGCAGTAGGTTCGTCCGGCACGGGCGTAGAGCAGGCGCAAATAATCGTAGATTTCTGTGGATGTGGCAACCGTGGAACGGGGATTGCGCGTGGTGTTTTTCTGGCGGATGGCGATGGGCGGAGCGATTCCGGAAATCTCATCCACATCCGGCTTCTCCATGCGCTCCAGGAACTGCCGCGCGTAGGACGACAGGCTCTCCACGTAGCGGCGCTGGCCCTCCGCGTACACGGTGTCGAACACCAGCGATGACTTGCCGGAGCCGGATACACCGGTGACCACCGTCAGCAGATTGTGCGGAATCGCGAGCGAGACGTTCTTAAGGTTGTGGACTCGCGCTCCACGGATGAGTATGGATTCTTCCAAGGGATGCTTCGGGAGAGGAGGGCGCGGGCCCGCCTGCTTCTTTGATTGTCTCTTTAATTATCCCAGAAACGTCAAGAGCGCTTAAGAGGCACATGCAAGCATAATAGGGATATCCCGGCGACGCTTGGCTTTTCCCTTCACCTTTGGCGGAGCTCCTGTATTCACGCTGATTATTCTAAAGGCACCGTTGCGCTGTTCCTGAAACCAAACCTCTCCCTGACCGATCATCGCCCCTTGGTAGTTACCAAAGAGGCAGGGGACAGACTGCTTTAGAATCGCGTCCTTAACGTGTGGCGCGATTACATCTTCGTAACGTGCAAGGAATTCCGAACGATTCCGAACAATCCGCTTTTCCTCGCCGATGAACACCCAAAGTGGGTAGGCGACCACTGACGCGATCTTCTTTCGATCGTCCATCCTTACTTCCGCCCTCAGGGCAGTAAGAAACGCCCTCGCCTTTGCAGCCGTCTCCCCACCAAAGGCATCGTCAACTGTGCTGTCCGACCAGCCCTGATCGGATGAGGTCTGCTCTCGAGCCAACGCACAACATGAGCCGAATACGATTAATGCAAGCGCGATCATTCTCGTATCATCGTGATCGAAGAGTCTCCGCATTAGGGCTCCCTCCAGCCCCATGCTGTAGCCTAGCAGAGGCGCATGCGAGCATAATAGGGATATGCCGATGGCGCCTAGCGGATACATTCACCGAGGCCACATTGATTCAATTATCAAGGCGGCCGAGCCTTTATTAGGTCCTGACGTGCTGCATGTCTCGTACAGTATCCGTCCCGATTCCACGGATGAACCATCCATCTTCTTTCGCGTCTTGCTAACCGACGCGGCCGCGCACAAGGACAACATAGTTGCTGTAACTCGTCGGGTCGCGGAAGTTCTTCGCGAAGCCGTGCGGCCATTGGAGGATTGGGGCTTGAATCCTTATTTCAACTACCGGACCAAATCCGAGCAGGATCGGCGTCGGGATCCCGATTGGGAGTAGATGGCGTATCACGACGACCAGCTGACGCATGCGTTAGAGCTCGTTTACACCTCGCCGCCGACCCAACTTACCCTGCGGCGCGCCGTTTCGTCCGCGTACTACGCAGTTTTCCATTTTCTAATCTCTGAGGCGACGCTCAATTGGGCGAATGTCTCTCTGCGCGCAGCTCTAGGTAGGGCGTATGACCACGGCGTCATGAAGACAGCTTCCAATCGAGTTCTGAGCGCGAAAGATTTCCCATTTACCGGCGAAAATAAGACAGTTGTGGACAATCTTCGATTGGTCGCTCAGACCTTTACCCAACTTCAGGAACAACGACAGTTTGCGGACTATAACCTCACGAAGGAATTGGACCCGGCAGATGCCTTATCGCAAGTCAGATCGGCTGAGGCGATCTTCGAGACGTGGCCCTCAATACGCGCACAGCCGATCGCGCAGGCATACCTGGTATCGCTCCTCGTTAAGCGGACTTAGGGCAGTCAAGCTGAGGGCGCAAATACCGATTGACAGGAGAGCAGTCCCGGAGTAATTTGATGGGGGCTTTCCATGCACGTGCCAATCTGTTTCGGCGTAATGGCGATACTTCTGACGCAGGCGTCGTCAGGCCTCCTCGCGCAGTGGCCGGCTTATCCGACTCCCGGAGTTCCGCAGAACCCTGACGGAAAGCCGGACTTGACCGGGCCGGCGCCGCGAACGCCCGATGGCAAGCCGGATTTTTCCGGAGTTTGGAGATTTGTCGACAGCCCCGACGCGAGGCCCGGGCCCCCTATTCCCGCACAAGCCAGATCATTCGGCATTGGTGCGCGCGTTCCCGGACTGAATCAGTTTTTTGATATCGGCTCGACCCTCAAGGATGGCTTGCCGTTCCAGCCCTGGGCGGAGGCGCTCCGGAAGCAGCGCGTGGCCGAGAACAACAAGGACAATCCCGACGCGCACTGCTTACCGATCGGGTTGATGCAACTGCACACCCATCCCGAGCCGAGGAAGATCATCCAGACTCCGGGATTGATCGTGGTTTTATACGAAGCGAACGCAGGCATCCGGCAGATCTTCACGGATGGACGTCGATTGCCGGGGAAGGATGCAGATCCCTGGTGGTACGGGTACTCGGCTGGAAAATGGGACGGAGATACGCTGCTAGTCGAGACCAACGGCTTCCGTGGTGATGGCTGGCTGGATGTGGAGGGCAGCCCGCTCACGGAATCCGGAAAAATGACCGAGCGGTTCCGGCGCGTGAATTACGGGAACATGGAAATCGAAATCACGGTCGATGATCCGAAAGCCTACACCAGGCCCTGGACCGTTAAAGTGCACCACCGCATTATGCTGGACACGGAGTTAATCGAGTTCGTGTGTTTGGAAAATGAAAAAGACGCGCAGCACGCCACCGGCAATTAACTGCGCCGGAGTGGTGATAAGATCGTAGGCCATGAACAAGACTCGACAACGGTTGATGTTCTCAGTTGCCGCTCTGCTGCTGCCAGCCGGTTTACAGGCCGCCAGTTGTGGCGTCATCAGGACGGATTCCACTGACGCCGTGGCCGCTGCGCCGGAACATCACAAGGTGATTCTCGAGAATGACTCGGTGCGCGTGCTTGAGGCGCGGGTGCCGCTGCATAGCCACGAACCGCCGCATACGCACCCCTGGCCCAGCGTGTTCTTCGAGCAGACCTCCGGCCCCAACGAGCCGTGGAAAACCGTACAGATCCGCTGGTCCCAGGGAGGGCCGAGCAAGGGATTCGAGAGCAGCGATCGCGACCGGCATAATCTGTTGGTTGAGATTAAGAACGTCGACTGCCAGCCCGCCCCCGCAGCGAACTTACCGGACACGGATGGCGTCAAGATCCACGACCCCAACATCACCGTGGTCCTTGAAAACGAGTACGTTCGCGTGTTGAGCGTCAGAATTCCGCCCGGCGGGAAAGAACCTTGGCACACTCACACCTGGCCGGCCGTGGTTGTGTACTTCAGCTTGCCTCCTTCCCAGCGGCTTACGCAGGATGGTAAGAAAACCGCGCGGCCGGAGCTGAAGGAATTGCAAGTGACCTACGACCCCAGCAGCCAACCGCTGCACTCGGTGGAAAACCTGGGGACGGTGCCGTATCAGGCGTACCGCGTGGAACTGAAGCCGGTTACGACGATCGCCCTTCGAAAACCCGCGCGCTAATCTGGCCGCGTTTATCGCCGGCCGCGGCTCCGGTTCCGATTTACACAGGCTGCCAAGTCTCACCGCACTTTAATAGTGCTGCCGCGCCACCAGCCCGGCGGCGCATTGTTGTGTCCCATTACTAATACGGGTCTTTTTAGTCTTAGTACGCTTAAATGCGCTGCATCGACGCATTACTATTACCGCCATATTGTTAGCCCGCCTGCGTTCCGATTGTCTGAAGCGGAAAATGCGCTGGTGTCTTTTGGTTTATTCACCACCCCAATCACAAGAACACTTCCTCGATTTGGACTATCGGCAATCAAAGCTCGGGCTGTGTGAACTACGCCAAGGCTCCAGACTGCCCATAGCCCCTTAACGGCTTTGGGCGCCGGCCGGGGCCACAATTTTCAGGAACTCGTCGTTGGTCCCGACGCGTCCGTGAATAGGCAGGTGCTGCGCTACGTCCAGCTTCTGCTTCCGCATATTCTGGTATAGCGTCCGCATTCCAGCCGTTGGAGCGGGAAGCGGCGCGCCAGGCGCGGGCGGCGAGTACAGGTCTGCATTGATCAAAATCTTTTCCTTAGGCAGATAAGCCATTAGCATATCGGCGCTGTGGTTGCCTTGCGCGTATGACGGATCTTCCAATTCGTAGGCCATATCCTGCACGTGAAAGATCTCCAATATGCGCTCGCCATCCGTGATGGCGTATCGGTCAGCGCCGCCGCCTGGGCCGCCGAGTTGGCTCGAAACCGTCTCGATGGGAGCGGGGCGCCTGCTGATCATGTACATGGGGTTGAAGAGGGCCATGCGGTCCGGCTGCAATTCGCGAGGCGCCGGGTAGAACATGATGTCCAGGTAATACTGTTTGTTCGACTCATGTGTTATCACAATCGTGCCCTGGGAAAGATACGTCCGAAGGCCGCCGGCGTGGTCGAAATGATGGTGGGTATTCACCACATATCGGATCAACTTATTGGGGAGCAGCCGATTCGCTTCCTCGATGACGGCCAGCGATCGAGCTTCGTTCTGGGGCGCCTCCACGACAGCGGCGAAGTCCTTGAACTCAACCAGTACGCTATTGTGAGTGCCGCCGCCCAGCCTCCAGAGGCCCTCGCCGAGTTTTTGGCTCTCCACTTTGACCGGCGGCACCGTCGCCGTGCGCACCACATCGGGGACAGGCATGATGGTCACCGGCACGTTCGTCTTCACGTCGGTCACGTTGTACTCGTAGTAGTTATGCGCAGGGTTCAATCTCGGATCACCCTGGTGAACATGGAGCAACGTAGGAAACTCGACGCCGTCGAAATTCTTGTACTTCGTGTAGCGCATCTCGTAATCCATGTCGCCGTAAATGGGGTTGGGAAACCAGGTGTCCGTTAGCTCAACCAGATTCTGGTCGTTGATGGTTCCGTTGACCCGGTACTTCCCGATCGTAAACGACACAATCGTCACTTTGCGCCCATTCTGTGAAAGACCGGCGTCCGACGAACCCACAATCGGCTGTGTAATGGCCGTCGCGTCTTTGGCCGCGAGCGCCGCTTTGAGAAATCCGTGGGGCGTAATCACCAGCTCAAGCTGCCTCAGGTCAGCGTACGGCACACCATCCAGATACAGACTTGTCAGGGGCACCGGTTTGTCACCGCGCATGTCCCAGGCGTAATTGCCACTAAGAATGGACGTGATGTTTTCGTCGAGCATGGGCGGCCTGCCGAGCAGCGGATACTTGCCCTGCCTGCGCGTGTAATCCTCGCGCGACCATTTGGCGTCGTAGTCGATCACACGCGTATAGCCGGCAACTTCGTAATGCGGCCAATCCTCCGCCAGTCCGTAGGTCTGGCCGATTCGCGAGGACCAGCCGCTGGCGGAATATCGGATGGTCTTCAGATTGGCGCCGCCCATAGCCTGGAGAGAAGCTTCTAAGACGGATCGAACATCCTTCACATTCTGGGCCGATGCGGTTCCGGCGAGCAGGTTCAAAAAAGTTGTAATAACGGCGACCTGGCGCTGCATGTGTTCTCCTGTGTGCCCGTTAGCGTAGTGTCCCATAAAGGATTGGCCCGGTACACGCGGTTTTAGCCGCGTTGGTATTGTCACCCGCGGAACACGGCTGAAGCCGCGTCTACCCTAGCGGATGAAGTCGCGAATGTACTGGTTCACCAACTCCGGCTTTTCGTGAATCACCCAGTGCGAGCCATCCGGGATGCGTTTGATGGTTAGGTTCGGCACGAACTTGTCCATTCCATCCAAATTTCCGGTGAGCAATGCGGTGTCTTTTTCTCCCCAGATCACGAGCGTTGGAACTTTTACCAGCAGGTTGCCCGCGGGAGCAACAACTTCCTGGCTGGACGTCGGCGGACCCAGGTTGGCAGCGCGGTAGTAATTCAGTCCGCCGGTAAGCGCGCCGGGCCGTGACCAGGCTTCGATATAGGCCTGCTTATCCGCCTCGGTGAACACGCCAGTCTTCAATCCCTCGCCGAGCACCGCGTCAACAAGACCCGCATAGTTGTTCGCCGCAAGCGTCTGCTCGGCCTGCGGGCTGCGGAAAAACAACATGTATTGGCTAGCCTTCTGCTGCGCCGGGTTTTGGGCTAGCTCGCGTGCGAGTATGGCGGGATGCGGACAGTTGATAATGACCAGCTTTTCGAGATATTCGGGATGTGCGATGGCGAAGCTCCAGGCCACGCCGCCGCCCCAGTCGTGGCCGACGAGAACGAATTTCTTGTAGCCCAGGTGTTCGGCAAGCGCGCGAACGTCTTCCACCAGGTGGTTCATCTGGTAGTGATCCACACCCTCGGGTTTGGCGGAGAGATTGTAGCCGCGCATGTCGGGCGCGACGGCTCGATGATCCCTGGCAAACTCAGGCAACTGGGTCTTCCACTCGTACCAGAATTCTGGGAAACCGTGGAGGAAGACGATCAGCGGCCCTTTCCCATCGGTGACGTAGTGGAGACGAACTCCATTCACTTCGGCATATTCGTGTTTCAATGTGGGCTTCTCCCGAGCCTGGGCGCAGCAGGCGGCCAGAACGAACACAAGCGCGGCTCGACGGGGCATCTTCAAACGTTATCAAAAAAAACTCCAGAAACCGCCGAGAAGGAAGTGCGGTTTCTGGAGCAACCCGAAGAACTACTCGGGTCAGACAGCCTGTCGATGCGCCACAGCGGATTTGGCGCTGTGCCCGCTGCGCTTGGTTTCGCGCATGCGTTCGGTGGCGGAATCGATCGCTTCCGCCAACGGTCGATCTTGAACTTGTACTCCTCCCCAACTGAACAAAATGGAGCAGGCGCCGATGCCGCGAAGTTGATAGTCCCAGAGGCACTCGGAAATATAGTTCAACCGGCGCTGCGACTGCGCGCCTTGCTCTCCCCGGCACACCATCACAAATTCGTCAAAAGCTGTGCGGCAGGAGAACTCGTTTTCTCGCAACAAACCGGCAATATGGTTCCCTACCGAGTTCATCAAACCTTGGCTGTGCCACATGCTGCTATCGATCTCGTTAATGCCGATGGAAATTACCAGACCGGTGAACGATTCCTCGCGTTCGAGCATCTCATCGAGCTCCGGCTTCTGGATAACCTGGCCAAGCTGTTTGGATGAAGGAGGGTTAGGAGGTTCGGCGGCGGCCAATTTTGGCGGGGCACTCGGGGTATGCATTGGCGCCGGCTTGGTATCCGGCGACGAAAGCAGGCTCTGCCGGGGTTGGCTCGAGATCAGGCGCTCCCAAAGCACCTCGTCAATCATGAATGGAGGGAGCGTGAACGCCGGCGGGGCGGCCAGCGGAGGTTGAATTTCTTTTGGGGCGGCTAGCGTCGAGGGAGACGGTGCCGACACTTCGATGGAACAGATTTCACGTTCTATGCGTGACTCGACGGGGGGGCGCGAAGGAGTCGCAATGGCGACCTGCGGTTCAAGGGAGCGTTCGGCGGCAGGCTGCTTAGCCGGCGCGTAACTGAGCGGTGAAGCGTCGAAAATCCTGGTTGGTCGCTGTTGTGGCCCAGTCCTGGCAATCTTAATGCGCTGCAACTGCTGGCGCTGACGCTGTTTCTTAAGGTAGTCGTACAAGACTAGAACGGCTACCGCAGTTAGAACGACCACCACGGTAAGGGTCATCGTGAGGTCTGTGAGATCCATGACGACTCGATTGTAGAGGCGCACCGAAAGGCCAGAAATAGACTGCCGGTTACAATCCAGAGGGTACGAGCGACAGGGTAAGCGGATGGATCGAGGGTACTAAGAGACCTGTTCGTTGGTACCGGAAGGCGGGGCTATAAGAGGGGCCAGCGTTTGTTCTGCAATTTGCGGCTGGGTTGGGGGCCCGGCCCATCGCTTGATTGTGCGCGCGGCATGGCGTTACGGAAGTCGATCTCGGTGGTATTGAACTCTAAGGGCCGGTCGAGCACCATGTCCATAGTTGTCCCTTTGGCCAGGATCGCATCGGGGCCTCGCGTCAGCAGCACGCCGACTAAGCCCGCGGTTAATCCGGCCGCAGCGCCGAGCCCAGCTCCCATCCCCGCGTGTCCCGCGGCAGCGCCCGCCAGTCCGCCGACGGTGGCGCCAATACCCGCGGCTTCTCCAACCGTCTTGATATCGCCCGCTTTATCGCCCTCACCCTTGATCTTGCCTTCGGATTTATCCAGCGTTTCCGGAGCGCGCCCGTCCAGGCTGCCCATGCGAGCGCGGAAATCGCGTGTGACGCCATTCGGCAAGGTGAGCGAATCAAATCGGACGTAAAGCTCGCCGCGCCCTTTCACCCGGCCCGGCCGCTTCACCTCGGTGACCGTCCCGGCGACATAGCTTCCAGGAGGAATCACGACATGTCCGTTGACGAGAATCGGAAACACGCTCTCCAGATACACACGCTCGCCACTCACCGCGGTTTTGGTGCTGACACTGTTGATCATGCTTAGGGGAATGCGGGTGCCTACCGTGACGACAAATTCATCGGGGTTGGCCGATTCGGTTCGCTGCGCCGGCGCATTCGGACCTGGCGTTGAAGGCGCGGGAGCCAGCGCTGGTTCCTGAGCGCACAGAAGGAACAAGCCTGCGAACCCGAGTAAGGCCGAGTGAAGGACCATCTGGAACACCTCTTTCCAGTTTAAACGTATGCCGGAGTCAGCGGGTTGCGGGGGCGCGCCGAGCAGGCAAGCCGATCGGGTTAACACTTACGGGTTACTGGCTTACCTGCTACAGGAAGATGCACGCAGGCAATGCTGATTGCGCTACCCATTTGCAGGCGAATTTCTGGATTTTGGCTGGTCGACGTGGGTAGCCTGAAGTTGATTTGATACAGGCCCGCGAAGCCAGGCGCCTGGCCTGCATAGGCGATGGCGTTGGGGTCCACGGCCACTCCATCCAGCAAGATGGATAAATTCGCGCCAACCACCAGAGGCGCCGCAGCCTCGGGTATCTGGCCATAAATGGCCCGCGGATTGGTTTCGCCGAGACCGGTGGCCCACAGGATAGCTATGCTTCCGGGTTGGGCTGGAGAGGCCGGCGTTAGCACGGACCCGTCGGCACGCGTGGCCACGGCGTTCGTCAAATCGAGTTGAAAGAGGCCAGGCGCCGCGGGAGCCAGCGTTAGTGCAATCTTAGGTCCCGCCAGGCTGTCGATGGTCACGTAAACCGAGACCGGCTGCGCCAGCATATTCGGGGGAACTAAGAAGTTGATCTGCCCTGGCGAAACATAATAGAGGTCCGCGGGATAACCGCCGATAAACACTTGCGTCTCGCTCGAGCCGAGCACGGTAGGCAGCACGCCGCCCTGCAGATCGTTGAGGGCAATGGCGGCGGTGCTGTACGCCATGTTCGCGCCGTAGATGGTTCCAAGCGTGTTGGGGGCGAGCACTCCGGATTGATTATCAGCTGCGTTGACAATGCTTGCGGCGGTGTAAACAGGCGCTACTCGGGGCGCGGGTTGGTCGGCCCCGAGCAGACAGCAAGCAACGATGAAGAAGGCCAAAGGGGAACGTACCGATGGCATTGTCCTATTGGTGCGGAGCCCGCGTGGAAAATCTCAGGAATACCTGGGAACGGTGGGGTCGATTTCCAGGCTCCAGCGGTCGATGCCGCCGGCCATGCTCTGGCACGCGTCCAGGCCCTGCTCGCGCAGCCAATGTACAACGTTCAAGCTGCGCACGCCGTGATGGCAAAACACGATAAGCGGTGTTTGGCCGGCCTGGGCGTCGAGACGGGAAAGCTCGGCCGGCACGGTTCGCATCGGAATTAGCTCGGCGCCGCCGATGCGTGCAAGCTGGAATTCGCCCGGCTCACGAACATCCACCAAGGCGAGCTTCTCGCCGGCATGGAGGCGCCGCTGGACGTCCTGGGGCGTGATTTCGAGTGGTAGCGCGGGTTCGGGCAAATCAGCTCCGTCTTCATCGTAGCTCTAGACGCACGAGTCGAGTGCGTGCGCCACGCCCCCGTCGCTTGTGTTATCGTCATATCCTCTGGGGATTTCCGTTGGGCGACGTCTGAAATGACGCATCAAGAAATTCTTTGGAAAGCTCGTAGAAACCGAAGTAGACTAAGGTATTAATGAGAAACAAAGTGGCGCGGTCTGTCTCTACTGCACCGCGCCAGAATCAGAGGAGGAGAAGGTAGATGAATCACGCTTCTCTGTGTAAGAAGACGTACGAAAGCATCCGGTGGTTCCCTCGTGGGAGGGTCTTTCAAACATTCGCCGGCGGTACGACTGGCATCATTGCGCTTGTCTTCCTGATGACGTCCGGGAGCCTGCTGGGTCAATCAACTTTAACGATCACCACTACTTCATTGCCGACCGGCATTCTTAATCTGCCTTATCTAACGGCGCAACAGGGCACGGTGCAAGTGAGCGTCACAGGCGGCGTCTCGCCTTACTCCTGGTTCATCGGTTCGGGTTCGCAACCCACAACTGGCTTGCCGCCTGGTCTGCAGCTGAACAGCAACACGGGCGCTATCACCGGAACACCGACTTCCCTGGGAAACTACACATTTTATGTGGATGTTTCAGATTCCGTCGAGGATTTCGCCAGTGCGTATTACCGGATTCAGGTGGTACCCTGTACGCCCACCTTCGCTCCTGCCACTCTGCCCGATGGAGATGTGGGCCTTCGTTATTCTCCAGTGCAGTTCACCGCTTCCGGTTGTCCGGGACCCTATACCTATGCCGAATTGCCGGTGGACCAGTTCAATCCGAACTTGCCTCCCGGACTCCAACTCAGCAGCGCCGGTTTGCTGTCGGGAACACCCGGCAGTGCGGGAACATTCAGTTTCCTGCTCACCGCCACCGATCCAAACAACAACGCAACACAAATTCAGTACAACGTCATATTCAACGCGCTACCCTCCATCACCACCAGCTCGCCCGTCCCGAATGGACCTGTCGGGGTCCCTTACTCTCAACAGATTACCGCCTCGGGTGGAACTCCACCCTACACATTTTCCATGAACAACAATCCGCCCGGGATTACCATCACCCCGAGTGGCGTACTCAATGGCACTCCCACCCAAGCCGGGACCTTCAATTTCAATATTGCCGTAACCGATAGCTTACGAGGCCAGACACTAGCGCCTTTCCAGGTCACTTTTGTGACGGCGACTTCGCAAATTCAAGTGGCGCCTCTGAGTCTCACTTTCAATGGAAATGTAAACGGCAATCCTCCTCCCACGCAAGCGATCGGCGTGGTGCCTGCCACTGGATCGACGCCGCCGGTGAACTTCCATGTTGTGATTGACGGCGGGCAGAGCAATACCCCGGCGCCTTCGTGGATCACCGTGACTCCCACCAGCGGCGTCGCCCCGGCCGGACTGGTGGTAAGCGTAGATCAAGGTAGCCTGGCTGCGGGAAGCTATTCCGCGCGTATTCAGGTTTTAGATAGCAGTGGGTTTGCGAGCGACGTTGCCGTCACTCTCAATGTTGCGAGCGTGGTGCAGCAACTGACGGTAGCTCCATCGATCCTGAATTTTGCCGCCCGCTCGGCGACGCCCGGAAACCTCAGCGAGGTACTGGCGGTAGCGAATAGCGGCGCCGGATCGCTCAGCTTTACGGCATCGTCGGTAAACAAGAGCTCCTGGATCTCAAGCGTGACGGCCAGCGCCAGCAGCACCACGCGTAACGCGCCGGTCTTTGTTCAAATTGCAGTGAATACCAGTGGGCTAAAGGTGGGTTCCTATCACGATGTAATCTTGCTCTCCTCCTCCGCCGGTAACGTGCAAGTTCCCGTGTCGCTGTTTGTAGCCGCCAGCGGCCCAATCCTGGCAGTGGACACGACAGGCGTCTTGTTCCAGGCTATCCAAGGCGGCGGATCCACGCTAACCCAAATCGTCAAGGTTCTCAATCTCGGCGACCCGAGTTCCACTGTAAATTGGACCGCCTCCCTGGTCAGCGGATCCAATTTTCTGAACCTGGTTTCATCCAACGGCACAGCTACCAGCACAACGCCTGGCACTCTGAGTCTGGCCCTTACGCCGAACGCTACCGAGCTTGCGCCCGGCCCCTACTACGCGATCGTTAAGATTACCGATTCCAATTCGCTGAATTCCCCACAATATGTCGCTGCGGTTTTGAATCTGGAACCGAGTACCGCGGCTCCCGCGCCCGATCTCGTTCCCGGCGGCCTGTTTTTCAACACCGTTGCGAACGGATCGGAGCCGGCCGCTCAACAGGTCCAGATCAATACCAGCAGCGATGTCGCGGTGAGCTTCCATGCCGCAACTACGACCGCGGACGGCGGTACCTGGCTCAGTGTAACTCCCAGTTCCGGCAACGCCAGCGGAAGTACGGCCGGCTCCGTCCAAGTCTCGGTGAACCCGACGGGCTTGGCTGCGGGCATTTACTCAGGCGACGTCAATATCTCCATCGGCGCCTTGCTGGAGTCGGTGAACGTCACTTTCGTAGTGCAGCCCATCAGCTCTTCGAACTCGGCCTCTCATTTCAGGCCCGAGGTGGTCGGTTGTACTCCGAGCAAACTGGCGATCACCGAGACCGGCCTCGCGAATAATTTTACGGCTCCCGCCGGATGGCCCGCCACTTTGATCGTGCAGCTCAATGACGACTGCTCAACGCCAGTAACCAGCGGCAACGTGGTGGCGAGTTTCTCCAACGGCGATGCGGCGCTCAACCTGTCCGGTGATTCGCTTGGCAATTACTCCACTACCTGGCAGCCCGGCAACGTAAATAGCGAATTGGTGATCACCCTCAACGCTAAGGGCGGAAGTTTGCAGCCCGCCACGGCCAAGCTCTATGGCGGAGTGGCTGCAAACCAAACGCCACCTCCGACCGCCAGTCCCGGCGGAACGCTCAACAATCTAAACCCCGTGGTCGGCGCGCCTTTGGCGCCTGGAACCATTGCGCAAGTTTATGGCTCCGGTCTGGCTTCCGCGCCCGTCTCCCCGGGCGTTCTTCCCCTACGCACCACGTTCAACAACACTTTCGCGCTGGTGGGCCAGTCCCAAGCTCCGCTTTACTACTTGAGCGGCGGCCAGATCAATATCCAGATCCCCAACGAAGTACCGTCAACTCAACAGGTTCCCATCATTCTCAGCGTTAACAACGCACTCACAATTCCTTTGCTGCTCAATATCGTGCCTGCCGCGCCCGGCGTATTGTCCGCCAATGACGGTCCTACGCCGCCCAGCGTCCAAAACGGGGCGCACATCATCGCCCAGCACACCACAGACGGCTCGCTGGTCACTAGCTCCAGCCCGGCCAAGCCCGGCGAATACCTGGTGATGTACCTGGTCGGCCTGGGAGCTACCAATCCCAGCGTTGCTTCCGGCTTCGCCACCCCTGCCTCGCCGCTGCACCCCACCACTTTGCCGGTAACCGTCACGGTGGGGTCAGAGCCTTCCACGGTCCTGTTCGCCGGGCTCACGCCCGGCTTCGTCGGTCTCTACCAGATCGATTTCCAGGTGCCCACGGATGCGACTTCCGGCGAACTCGAGGTAGATGTCACCCAAAATGGCGTCGCCGCGAACCCGACCTTGCTGCCAGTTTCGAAGTAATCGTTGAACCTCCAGTGCCGATAAACTCATAGGCGTCCTGGTACTAGTGTAGGTGCTGGGACTCGAGATTCGTATCGTAGAATACGAGCAGGCGAAACCCCAAGTGGCCTGGAATTGTTCAAATTTCCGTAAGTCTCTGCTGGACAAATACCTCCAAATGAATATCAAGAAGTACTTTGGTGGATCTTTACAAAGTATAGCTAAAATTACACTTACCTATACAAAGTTAGCCAGTCCCTCCCGCTGTGTTCTGGCTCTCCTGTTTCTGGCTGTTACAACGCCATTGGTTCGAGCGCAGGTGGCCATCACCACTAGCTCATTGCCTGACGCCACTGTTGGTCAACCATATCTGACGGCTGATAACGGTGTCGTTCGCCTGGCGGCCAGGGGCGGGAGCGGGACGTACCACTGGACTTATTCGAGCTTCAGTTCGCCGAGTGTGGGTGGGACGTACGATGGGCTTTCCTTCAGCGCGGCCGGTGTGATTAGCGGAACTCCGAACGCACCTGGAACGCTGACGTTCTACGCGCAGGCTTCTGACAAGAAGAAAGCCACCGATGTCAGCGCCGCCGTGCAATTTTCCATCACGATCGATGCTTGCATATCTACCATTGCGCCTGACTCTCCACTACCTACCGGGGAAGTAGGCATTCCTTACGCTCCAGTCCTATTCGCTGCCTCCGGCTGCACGGCGCCTTATACATATTCCGCCACCGGGCAGAGCCCGAGTTCTCCTTTTCCAGAAGGGCTCACACTTAACAGCAGCAAGGGAATCTTGAGCGGTACGCCAACCGGCGCGGGGACGTTCAACATCGTCGTGACGGCCGTGGACTCCATTCAGGAACAAACAGCGGCTCAGTACACGATTACCATCAACCCGCCTCCGACCACTAGCACCAGCTCGCCGCTGCCGAGCGCTCCGGTGAGCGTAGCTTATTCCCAACAGATCACCGCCACTGGTGGAACTCCTCCGTATACTTTTTCGATGGACGCCCAGCCGCCGGGAATTGTCAACATCGACCCTAACCTCGGCATAATATACGGAACTCCAACGACGGCTGGAACATACAACTTTTATATCGGCGTAACCGATAGCATAGGTGCCCATACCACAGCGCCATTTCAGGTCACATTCGTGACGGTGGCTTCGCAAATTCAGGTGGCTCCGCTGAGTCTCACTTTCAATGCCGATCCAAACGGTAATCCGCCGCCGACGCAGGCGGTTACGGTGGCGCCTGTCACTTTGGCAAGCCCAGGGGCAACCTCGCCAGTGAACTACAGTGTTATCGTCGACAGCGGCCCAAGCAATACGGCGGCCCCCGCATGGATCAGCGTAAGTCCAACCAGTGGGATCGCGCCCGCCGGCCTGGTGGTGACCGTCAACCAAAGCGGCCTGAATACGGGAACCTATACGGCGCGTATTCAGGTGCTGGATCCGATTGGGGTTCCCACTAATATCCCGGTCACTCTCAATGTCGCAACAGTAACGCAGCAATTGACCGTCGCTCCGGCCATGCTCAGCTTTTCCGCCCTCTCCTCGACGCCCGGCAAACTGGTGCAGAACCTGGCGGTATCCAATACCGGCGCGAGCCCGCTCGGCTTCAATGCCTCCGTGGTGGGTAGCAGTTCCTTGTTCTCCAACGTCACGTCCAGCGCCAGCCAGACCACTCCTGGAGCGCCCGTATTCCTTCAAGTTCAAGTGAACACTAATGGTCTGCAAGCGGGAGCGTATAACGACACCATCGTCCTCTCTTCCTCTGCCGGAACCACCCAGATCCCAGTCTCGCTATTTGTCGCCGGCAGTGGTTCCATCGTCGCGGTGAACACGACCGGCGCGTTGTTCCAGGCTGTGGCAGGCGGCGGATCGACGGCGACACAAAGCATCGAAGTCCTCAACATCGGGGATCCGAGTTCCACGGTAAATTGGACCGCCAGCCTGGTGACGGGATCTAACTGGCTCAACCTGGTTTCGTCCAGCGGAACCGCGACCGCCGCCGCTCCCGGGGCCCTTACGCTAGCGCTGACTCCGAACGCGACGCAGTTGACGCCCGGCCCTTACTACGCCCTCATCCAGATTACCGATTCCAATTCGCTGAATTCGCCGCAATATGTGACGGCCGTCTTAAATCTGGAACCGGGCACCGTGGCTCCGGCGCCCTCCGTGGCTCCCGCCGGGCTGTTCTTTGCCACCGACGCTGCGGGCGATACGCCTTCTCCTCAGCAAGTGCAGATCAACACCAGTAGCGGCTCGCCGGTAACGTTCAATGTCTCGGCGGCAACTTCGGACGGCAGCACCTGGCTTAGCGTAACCCCCGCTTCCGGCACCGCCAGCGGGCAGACGGCTGGCTCCATCACCGTGTCGGCGAACCCAGCGCAACTGACTCCGGGCGTATACTCGGGCGACGTTAGCGTCTCTATCGGGCCGTCGGTACAGTCGGTGAACGTCACTTTCGTCGTGCCAAATTCCACTCCATGCACGGCGGGCAAAGTGACGATTACGGAAACCGGCCTGCCCAACAATTTTGTGGTTCCCGCGGGGTGGCCCGTTACTTTGACCGCTCAACTCAACGACGATTGCGGTATGCCCATCACCGGCGGCAGCGTGGTGGCGAGCTTTTCCAACGGCGATAAGGCGCTCAATATGGTGGGCGACTCGCTCGGCAATTACTCCGCTACCTGGCAGCCCGGCGTCGCAAATAACAACATGTCGGTCACTTTCAACGCTCTTTCCGGAGGTTTGCAGCCGGGCACGTCCCAGCTCTATGGGTCCATCGTTCCAAACCTGACGCCTCCGCCCATGATCGCTCCCGGGGGAACGCTCAACAATCTAAACCCGGTGGTTGGCGCACCTTTGGCGCCTGGAACCATCGCGCAGGTTTTTGGCTCCGGTCTCGCTCCGGGAGCCGTTTCCACCGGCGTTCTTCCCCTGCCCACCATGTTCCACAACACCTTCGCACTGGTCGGAGCGTCGCAAGCTCCGCTCTATTTCCTGAGCAACGGCCAGATCAATCTCCAGATCCCGGATGGAGCCGCCGCCACTCAACAGCTCCCCATCGTGGTCAGCGTCAATAACGCAGTCACGCTGCCTCAGATGCTCAATATTGTGCCCGCCTCGCCCGGCGTATTGTCTGCGCTGGATGGGCCTACGGCGCCCAGTGTCCAAAACGGCGCGCACATCATCGCGCAGCATTCCGCCGACTACTCGCTGGTCACCAGCTCCAATCCCGCCGCACCCGGGGAGTACCTGGTCATGTACCTGGTCGGCCTGGGAGCCACCAATCCCAGCGTGCTTTCCGGCTACGCGACGCCGGCCTCGCCGTTGCATCCGGTAACCTTGGAGCCCACCGTCAGCGTGGGCTCGCAGATTGCCACCGTCACCTACGCAGGACTCTCGCCCTTGTTCGTCGGTCTGTATCAGATCAATTTCCAGGTGCCGGCCGGCTCGGCTGCGGGCGACCTGGAGGTGGATGTGACGCAAAATGGCATGGCCGCGAATCCGACAATGCTGCCGGTTTCGAATTAGCGAGTGAAGCGTGCGGGTCTATACGGCGCTAAGGAACTGACGCGCGCGCCATCCAAAATCTCGAGCGCCGCCAGTTGCCCGATGAGCGCCGCCAAAGTGACGCCGCTGTGCATCGCCGCGACATATAGACCGGGGCACGAGTCACAGAATCCAACCACCGGGTATTCGTCCACGGGCATCACGCGATGGCCCACCGTGACGCGCTCCACCGCGACGCCGCGGATTCCCGGCAGCACCCGAGCCGCCTCCCGCAGGATTCGCTGGCCGTTATCGCCAGGCTCTGGAATGTCGCCATCCGCGGTGCCAACTCCGGCTACAATCTGCCCTCCCACCACCACTCGGCCATCCAATTTCTGCTTGCAGTGCACACCCGGCGCCAACACCACGCGATCGATCAGCTTGGGCTGCGGCCGCGTGTGCACCAGCACGCCCCGCGATTCCTTCAGCGGAATGCCGACCCCGGCCATCTGCGCCAGCCGCTGGGTGGCTATTCCGGATGCGAGCACAACCGTGTCGGCCTGGAGCGAACTCTCGCCGGCGCGGATCGCCGTCACGCGGCCCCCTTCCACCTTCAACCCATCCGCCTCGAACGGATATCGGACTTCTCCACCCAACTCACGTATCTGGCGCAGGAGCGCTTTCAATGCGTCCACCGGATCCACCGCGCCCTCGAATTCGGAATGACAAGCCGCCCCGAATTCGCCATGCGCCACGTTTGGCAGCAGGCGCCGGAACTCGTCTTCATCGATCAGGTGCGTCGCGTAGCCCCACTCCTGGTGCTTGCGCACGCTTTCCCGCAAAGCTTCGGCGGTTCCGTCCGCCGGCGCCCATGTTACGCTTCCGCCCCACTGCACCTTCAACTCACCGCCCAGCTCGGTCTGCAATCGGCGCCAGCCCGCCAGGCCCATCTGATTCAAATCAAAATACGCCCGCGGACGTTTCGAGAAGGTTGCATTGATCCATCCGAAGGAGTTTTCGGTCGCTCCGGCGCCGGGACGAACAGCATCCACAATGACAACTTTCGCGCCGCGCTTCACCAAGTGGTATGCGATGGACGCGCCGATGATTCCAGCGCCCACTACGACGATACGATTTGCGTCCATGCTCGATTGGTAACACACCCGCGCGCGTACATCTATCGGCACCCGTCAGATAGAGCAGGAGAGTCAATGTCTCTGTTTGTGTTGGACCTCCGTGGCGCACGCATCCTGTGAACGTTTCGGAGATTCTCGAGAGAGGTGTTGGCACGAGTGCCAACACGGCACGCAAGAGTGCGCGCGCCACAGTTAGCATGGCGAGTGTTAACATTGAGTTCGGTCCGCATGGAACGAGCCGGCAAGGTCCTCGCCAAACTCAAACTTTCCGATGCCATCTCAGCCGACCAACTGGCTTTTGCCGCTTGGCCGGCCGCGGTTGGCGAGCGTATCGCCGTGCACGCCGGCCCCAAAGCTCTGGTGCGCGGATCGCTGGTGGTGGAAGTGGAAGACGCCATCTGGCAGAAGCAGCTGTTCCATTTGCGCTTCGATATCCTCGCTAAACTGACCGAAGTTCTAGGCAGCGGCATCATTACCGATCTGGAATTCCGCATCGCCACTGCTACGCCCCGCCGGCCGCCACAATCCGCGCAAAGTCACGGTAAGACCGTCCCGGCTGACGATGCCGACAGTATCCTAGACCCGGTGATGCGCATCTTATACAAGCAGGCCCGCAGCAGGGCGAAGAAGGCCAGCGCGTGAAAATCACCGAGTCCGAGGTCCGCTACGTTGCCGACCTCGCAAATCTGAAGCTTTCCGATTCAGAGATCGCGCGCCTGGCAAAAGACATGGACGAGATTCTCGCTTATATGGACGCGCTCAACGAACTGGATACTTCTACCGTCGAGCCGATGGCCCAAGTGCTTTATCAAAGCGAAGAGACGGCTACTCTGCGCGCGGACGAGATCGTTCCACCAATCGGCAATGATGCTGCTCTGGCAAACGCGGCAGTGGCCGGCTCCGGGTATTACAAAGTTCCCAGGGTGATCGAAAGGTGAACGTCGCTTCTCTCACCATCGAGCAAGTGCAGGCCGGATTAGTGGCGGGTCAATTCTCGGCCGTCGAACTGGCCAAGTCCGCGCTCGAATTCGCACAGGCCGAGAATCCGAAGACCAACGCGTATCTGCACTTTTGTCCGGAACGGGCGCTGGCCGCCGCCGCACGCGTGGACCAGAAACTGGCTGCGGGAGAAAATGCCGGGCCGTTGGCTGGCGTTCCCCTGGCCGTAAAGGACGTCATTGTTACCGAAGGGGTTCGGACTACTTGCGGATCCCGCCTGCTGGAACATTACATTCCGCCCTACAACGCAACGGCCGTGGCGCGCCTGGAACAAGCGGGCGCCGTCATTCTGGGGAAGACAAATTGCGACGAGTTTGCGATGGGATCATCGAACGAGAACTCCGCGTTCGGGCCGGTGCGCAACCCGGTGGCGCTGGATCGCGTGCCCGGTGGTTCGAGCGGCGGGTCGGCTGCGGCAGTGGCGCAGGGAACGGCTGTGGTCGCGCTCGGGTCGGACACCGGCGGCTCAGTTCGACAACCGGCGTCCTTCTGTGGCGTGGTCGGCGTCACGCCGACCTATGGACGGGTGTCGCGCTATGGATTGGTCGCCTTCGCCAGTTCGCTCGATCACATCGGACCTTTCGGACGAACGGTTCGGGATGCGGCGCAGATCCTCGAAGCCATGGCGGGCCACGACCACTGCGATGCAACCTCCGCCTTCGCTCCGGTGCCCCGCTACACCGCGCAGCTGGATGGCGAAGTGGCCGGCACCAGGATCGGACTGCCGCGCGAATACTTCGAAGGGCTGGCCAGCGAATCGGGCGATCGCATCCAGCACGCCGTTCAACTGCTGAAAAAGCTGGGCTGCGAAGTGCGCGACATCAGCCTGCCCGCCACCAAGTACGCCGTGCCTTGCTACTACATCATCGCCACCGCGGAGGCTAGTTCGAATCTGGCGCGCTACGACGGCGTGCGCTATACAACTCGCGCCAGCGAGGACACGCTCAGCGGCATGTATCGCGCCACGCGCGGCCAGGGCTTCGGCGCCGAATGCAAGCGCCGCATCATGCTTGGTACGTACGTGCTCAGCCACGGCTATTACGACGCCTATTATTTGAAGGCGCAAAAAGTGCGCGCGCTGATCGCGGAGGATTTTCGCAGAGCTTTCACCGAAGTGGACGCGATTGTCGCTCCGGTCTCGCCGTCGCCCGCGTTCAAAATCGGCGAGAAAATAGACGACCCGCTGGAAATGTACCTGTCAGACATCTACACCATTACCGGCGATCTGGCCGGAATTCCCTGCATGAGCGTGCCTTGCGGCAAGACATCGGAAGGTCTGCCCGTCGGGATGCAGATACTCACCAGGCATTTCGATGAAACAGGCATGTTCCGCCTGGCGGACGCTTTTGAAAAGGCCGGCGGTTTCGCCGGCTCAAATTGAAAAATCGAGAGGAGAAAACTGTGGCATTTACCGTTCCCCCGCTTCCCTACGCGTTCGACGCGCTGGAGCCTTACATCGACAAGCAGACCATGGAGATTCATCACGACAAACATCATGGGGCTTACGTCACCAATTTAAATAAGGCGCTGGAATCGGCGCCCGATTTGCAGAGCAAAACCGTTGAGCAGCTGCTCGCGAATAATTGCGCCAGCGTGCCCGAGAACATCCGCACCGCAGTGCGCAACAACGGCGGCGGACACATCAACCACTCCATGTTCTGGACCATTCTCGCGCCTAGCGCCGGCGGCAGCCCCAGCGGTAACGTGGGGGCGGCAATCAACTCCGCGTTCGGAAGCTTTGACACGTTTAAGGAGAAGTTCGGCGCAGCGGCTACGGGACGTTTCGGCTCCGGCTGGGCCTGGCTGATCAAGAGCAGCAAAGGCGTCGAGATTATTTCGACGGCCAATCAAGACAGTCCCGTGATGGAAGGCCATTTCCCGGTGATGGGCCTCGACGTTTGGGAGCACGCCTACTATTTGAAGTATCAAAACCGGCGGCCTGAGTATATTGCCGCGTGGTGGAGCGTGGTGAACTGGCCGGAGATCGAGAAGCGCTTCAACTCCGCGAAATAGGAAAAAAGCAATCTGGCCACAGATGAACACGGATGAACACCGATACTCATCGGACTTAAGGCTTCGTGCACCACAGTAGCCACCAACCTAACAGCACCTGCAAAGGCAGCCGTCCCCACCGAAGTATGGGCGCGATAGAAGCCGCGCCTGCTTCGATGGGATTGGTCGCCATATAGACGTTGGCCGGAAATACCGCAATCAGAAGCGCAATCAATCCCCAAGCGGCCGCGCGGCGCGTCTGAGGCAGCAGCAGACCCAAGCCTCCCAGAATTTCACAAACGCCGCTGATCCGCACCATCTCCATGTGCCATGGAATATAGGGCGGCATGATTTTCAAATAAGTATCGGTCTGGACGAAATGCAGCGCGCCAGCCACGACATATAAGACAGCGGCCAAACCTAAGCCGATCTTCTGCGGCGTCGAAAGCATCCGCTACTATTCTGCGCGAATGGCGGTGATGGGATCTACTCGCAACGCACGCAGCGCCGGCGCCAGGCTGCCCGCGAGCGTCATTAGAAAGCATAAGCCGGCAGCGGCCAGGACTGTGGCGGCGTCTCCAGGAGTAATCCCAGCGAGGATGGACTGCATGGCGCGCCCCGCCGCATAGGCCAGCGCGACGCCGAGAATTACGCCACCCGCCGCCAGCAGAACGCTCTCGCGCAGCACGATTCTCAGAATGTTGCGCGGCTGTGCCCCCAGTGCGATCCGCACTGCGATTTCGGGGGACCGGGTCGATACAGTGAAAGACAGCAGTCCGTGGATGCCGAGTGCGGCCAGCAGAAACGCCAATGCCGCGAACGCGCCAATGATCCGCACTTGAACGGTTCGGGGCGCCGTGTCGGCCTGCACGATCTCCGCAAGCGTCCGGACGTCTGAAATGGGCTGCTCCGGGTCGGCTTGCTGGATAATACGCCGCACAGCGGGCAGTAGGCGCCTAGGATTTCCCGACGCGCGGATCACCAGGTCCTTGGGGGCGTAAAACACCAGGTTGCCATCCGGCTGCTGTTGATAGGGAAGATACACCTGCGGCTCGCTGCTTCTCTCCAGGCCACGGACGTGGATATCGCCGACCACTCCCACTACCGTGCGATCGAAAAATGCGAATTTGAAGTGCCGCCCCAAGGGGTTTTGGTCGGGCCAGTAACGGCGCGCGAATGATTCACTGACAATCGCGGCCATCGGTCTGTCGGCCGCGTCGGACTCGTTGAGGATCCGGCCCAGGTGCAGCGGGATTTTCAAGGCCGCCAAGAACCCGGGCGTAATGAATCGCAGGCTCGCGGTGTGGTTTTCGGAACGGTCCAGCGTTTTCCCATCCACGTCCACGGGCCAGATGCCGCCTCCCATTACCATGGGCAAGAAACTAATGTAGCCTGCATCGGAAACACCCGGCAGATCGTGAATCTCCGACAGCACCCGCTGATAGAAGGCTGTGCGCTTGGCGAGCTTTTCGTACTTCGGCATCGGGAGAGCGGTCTCTAGAGTCATAACTGCGTCGGTTCGAAAACCTGGATCAATGGACTGGATTCTCAATAACGCTCGCAACAGTAGGCCAGCGGAGATCAATAGAACTACCGAAAGCGTAACTTCCGCCAGGATGAGCGTGGATCGGAGCCCCGCCTTTCGGCCGCCGCCAGAGCGCGACCCCTCGCGCAGCCCGTTGAGATCGGTCCGGCCCACTCGCAGCGCGGGCACCACACCGAATCCAATGCCAGTCAGAATCGTCACGACGATCGCGAAACCCAGAACCCGTAGGTCAATGGCAGGCATGCCGGCGGCTGGCAGCGAAGGACCCAGGGTAGTAAGCAGCGGCAGCCCCAATCCGGCGAGAAGCACGCCGAGCAGCCCGCCCACCAGCGACAGCACCATGCTCTCGGTCCCGAGTTGCCTGATGAGGCGCTCGCGGCCAGCTCCCAGCGCCGCTCTCACGGCCAATTCCTTCTGCCGCGCCAGGGCGCGCGCCAGCAACAGATTCGCCAGATTGCTGCACGCGATCAAGAGAACGCACAGTGCCGCGCCGGCCAGCGCCACCAACAACAAACGGCGCTGGTGGGATATCACGTCATCCCGCAGGAGGTTCACCGCGGCGCCAGTGTGCTCCAGTTGTTTCGGATATTGCCGTCGCAATTGATCCGCGATCACGTTCATTTCGGCGTCGGCCTGCTGGATGGTAACTCCGGGGCGGAGACGGGCCACGCCATTCAGATAGTTGTCGTTGCGATCCGAGAACGCGTTGGCATCAAACTGAAACGGCATCCATAGCTCCACATCCTGATTAGGGAAGTGAAACCCGGCTGGCATGATCCCGATGACGATAATGAGCGCTCCATCCAGATTCACCTTCCGCCCAAGAACTCCTGCATCGCCTCCGAACACCCTTTGCCATGCGCCATAGCTTAATACGGCGGTGTGAGGCGCGTTCTCCCGGTCGTCAGTGGGCGCGATGAAACGTCCTAATTGGGGTCGCACGCCCAAAACAGCGAACAGATTCCCTGTCACGTAAGCAGCCTTGATGCGTTCCGGCGCGCCTTGCCCGATCAGATTCACTTCCTGGGTGTTGACCGCGGCCAGATTTTCGAAGGACCTGTTCATGCGCTCCCAATCGCGATAATTGGAGGGGGACAGTTCCATGTGGCGGTAACCGGGGACCGTTTCCCATAGCGACACTAACCGATCGGGCGATGGAAACGGAAACGGGCGAAGGAGGACATAATCGGTTACGGAAAACACGGCTGTATTGGCGCCTATGCCCAAGGCGAGTACCAGAATCGCGACCGCGGTAAACCCCGGCGCGCGCGCCAATGTACGCGCCGTGTAACGCAGGTCCTGGCGAAGAATGTCCCAGTGTACGGCGGGCGCATTCGTGAGAACTTCGAACATCGCTTCGAGTCGCGATGTCCCGCGCCTCTCAAAAACAGCGCACATCTCCTCCCCGTATTCGGCGCGGAAGGAGGCTGGGTACAGATGCAGCAGAACCCTGTGGAACCACATCAGGCTTTGCCCGGCGCAAATCCCAGGGCGCGCGCCCATTTGACCAACTTTGACATCCGCGTGGCCTCCGCTTTGGCGACCGCGGCCCCAAGCGGCGTGATGCGGTAATAACGCCGGCGTTCATCGTCCAGCTCGGGGGCTGGGCGCTCGGCCGTTTCGATGACCAGCCCCTGGTCCAGCATGCGCTGGATGGAACGGTACAGCGTCCCGGCGCTCAGCTTGAGTTCGCCACCGGTTCGAGCCGCGACGTCCTGAATAATCGCGTAGCCGTGCCGGTCTTCTTCGGCCACCGCCATCAGGATGTGAAAGGTGGCCGGCGGCAGGGGGAGAAATTCGTCGGGCTGAGGGGATTTCTGCGCCATGTCTCTCAGTATATCCACACTGGCTATATTGTCAATGGCTACATAGGAACCAGTAGGCGATTCACGTAAGCTGGTACCATGTCCGCAACACCCGCTATTCCGCAGGGCGATCTGCAGCCGCGCCTGATTGCCGTGGTGCGTGACGCAAAAAAGCCGCTTTCGTTGAGTAACCTTGCAAAACTTGTGGGGGTGAAGAAGGCTCAGACGGAGCTTCTTCGCGAGGCGCTGGATTTGGCGGTCGGAGCGGGCCAGGTGCATCGCTGGCCCGATCGTGGAAAGTCGCAATATTTCTGGCATCAGGCTCCGGAACAAGCCGCGCGGGAAGCCCTGCTTACGGCTGCCGCCACGGAGGCGCTTTCGAAAGCGGTGTTGAGCAAACTAACCGCCAAGAAATTGTTTGGCTTTTCGGTAAAACGTATGGGAAGCGTAGTGTCGGTTTTAATCGCTGAGAAGCAGCTCCAGGCGGTTCCCGGTTTCGCGGGTAAGTCTGAACTAGTGGTTCGGCCGGGCGATCAGGAAGTCTACTTCAATGCGGCACGTTCCTACGTGGCGGAGAAAATTGGTCTGGCCGGCTTCGATCCGGCTGCCTTTTTCAAAGACAATTCCCCGGTCCATGAGAAACTAACAGGCGCGAAGCCAGAAGCCGCTGCACTCGTTCTGGAAGCGGTGCGACGGCTCGAGCCGGTGAAGGGTGTACCGGTTTCGACCTTACGTTTGCGAAACCATCTTGCGAGTTTATCGAAGCATGAGTTGGATGCGGCTGCCCTGGAATTGCGTAAGAAACAGTTGGTATTTTTGAGCGAGCATGTTGATCCGTACAATATTTCTCAAGAAGACAAGGATCTTTTGATTGACGGCCAGGATGGAACCTTTTATGTCGCCATTGCTATCCGCTGAACGGGCCTTCCCAAATCCCTTCGGACATCTGATGGGGCAGCCTCTGGACGATTATCACGTGGACATTGCCGAGATCAACTCGGAGGCTTTTGAAGCCTGCCAGCGGCTGATTCAAGATGTGGAGGCTGGGGGCTCCTCGTCCGCGCTCACGGTCTTTGGGGATGCCGGCACCGGCAAGACTCATCTGGTGGGAAGAGTTCGCCGCTGGCTGGCGCCACAGCCTGGACATTTGTTCGTTTTCGTCCGGATGGAAACATCTCCCGCCGGCATCTGGAGACATTTGCGCCGGCACCTGGCGCTGGCACTGCTGCGCGCCGATGCGGCAGGCGCCCGCGCTCTGGACAACCTCCTGGAACATCGGCGAGGCGATTTTGAAATAGTTGCGGATCGCGATCTAAGTATCGTGCTGGACCATCTTTTGGAAGGCCGGCAGGCGCGTGACTGCGCCGCTTGGCTGCGGGGCGAGGGACTTCCCGACGAGGTCCTGAAGTCCTTGCAGCTGTCCATTCCGAAAGAAGAAGAAGATCCGGAGACGACGTCCCGCCATATCGTGAAGTCCATTTGTGAGTTGATTCGCCCTGGTGTGGTTGTATTTTGCATGGATCAGATCGAGGCGGTGATGAGTTCGCCCGGCGACCGGGATGGTCCGCACGCATTCGGGAAGGCCGTTTCTTATTTAATCGATGAAACGCACAATGCGAGCGTCATTTGTTGCGAGCAAAGTATCTTCGTGAATCTGATGGAACAGATACTCGACGGCGCCGCGAAAGCGAGAGTGCTGGGCCGCCGGGCTGCGATTCATCCGCTCTCCTGGAAACAGGCACAACAACTGATTTGCGCGCGCCTGGATACGGTTACCGAACTTGCCGCCGAACGAGCAGCGCAGGGCGGCTGTTGGCCACTGGCGGAATCGCAAATTAGAGAGGTGTTCGTAGACAACGCCGCGCCCGCGCGCAAAGTGATCGCGCGCTCGAAGGACCTGTTCGATTTATGGAGGACAGGCCGCGCAATTGCAGTAGAGCCCCTGGACACGGCGCTTCAAAAGATGCTTGAAGACCGCCTGGCGACGAAAGATCCGGCGGAAACCGAAGCGATTCTTCGCAATGGATTGCCTTTACTGGTCCGTTCGGCTGGCCTCACGTGCTCCAATCCGGGCCATCGCCCGGCGATCGACTTCACCATCGATGGCGGGAGGGTTGCGATTGCAATATGCAATGAAGCCAACACGCGTTCTCTTGCCAATCGCGTACGGAAAATTCCGCAGCGAGTGGAAGCCCGCGCCGAATCAGACGCTGCTCATGCTCCGGGATGCGCGACTGCCAATTCCGCGCACGGCAAAAGCCACCAACGAACGAATCGCCAGCCTCCAGGAGCAGCGCGGGCGGCTGATAACCATTTCGCAGGAGGCCGTGGAAGCTCTGGCCGCCCTCCGCCGATTGCTTTCGGACGCCGAAAGCGGCGATCTGGCTCATCACGGCGAAACCGTTACGCCGGGCGCGGTGGAGCAATGGATCGCGGGTCATTTGCCGGCCGCGCTGGAGCAACTGGTTTCTTCACTCGGAGGCACTGCCGCCGGTCGAAACCCCACACGCCTGGATCTCACGCCCGCCTTGGCCGCCTTGCTCGCTGAACGGAAGATGGTCACACTGGAGGATGCTGCCCGCAGCCTGGAGGTTCCGCCTGAGGAGGTCGAAGAGTGTGCGCGTCGTGATCCGCGGCAGTTTGGCATTTTGGGCGGCGGCACTACAGCGCTTTTTCAACCCGTCACCGCCGCAGACAGTCGATGAAGATAAGTATCCAGACAAAGAGGATCTGTTCTTGGCTCAGCTCTCGATTTCCGATATCCGCCGCGAGATACTGCGAACGGCAGGCGATTATGGCGCCTCAGGTTCCAAATCAAACGCCCTGACTGGCACGCTCTTTCACCAGGTGGCGGCGGATTTGATGGGTCCACGCGGCTGGCAAATGGCACTGGAGCCCGGTGAACTGGCCGATTCGGCGCGCTTAGCCAGGTTCACATACGAAAACCTCTGGGCCCACGGTTGACGGCGATGCAAGCCGGCTTGCGCGAAAGCGGCGCGGAGGCGATGGAACTTTGGGAAGCGGTTCAAGCGACGTGCGTGTGGCTTTGCTCGACTTCTCGTTGCCGCCGAGCAACGCGGCATCATACGATACGACCATCGAAAACGCGCCTGGATGGGAGCGGATCAGCTTTGCCAGCCGGAATTGGAATTGCACTGGGAAGTGAAGGAGCCGCATTGGACCTCCGCGGTCCAAGTCTTCGGCGTTGCTGACGCCCTGTGGAAGAATCCGGAGACTGGACGTTGGTGCGTTCTGGAATACAAACTTGGCAAGCCCCGCGTCCGGAAGCGGATCTGGCTCAAGCGTGTCTGTACCATGCGATGCTTTGCGGCGAGCGGACTTGGGCGCTAGCGATGGCGCGCTCGCTGTGATTCACTTTCGGACCTGAGCTACAGGAGCGGTTCTACCAAAGCGCCGAACTATGCGAAGCCCAATCCGCTCTGCGGGCTTTGATCGGTCGGCTGGCCAACGTGCTCCCGGAAGCGATTGCTGCCGCCAGCTCCGGCGATCAGCGGATCGGCATCTCGCTCTCGGAAAGCAACTGGTGCGCGTGCTGCAGGATTATGGAGTCCCCGTGGAATGGAAGGGCGAAGTCACAGCCGGCCCAACGTTCTTGCGCTATTTTCGTCCTCCCCGGCCGCCAGACCAAGATGAAGCAGGTGACAGACAGAGCCGAGGACTTAGGGATGCAACTGAATCTCACCAGCGATCCGATGATTCATAACGCCGGTGGCCGTCTGGTGATCGACGTCGCGCGGCCGGACCCGCAGACCGTCACTTTTAGTTCGATTCTTGAGCAGCTTCCCAAGCCCGATGGCCTGCGCCTGCTCACGGACGCCCTCTGGGCGTTGATCTGAATGGCCGCTTGCAGTTTGTCGATCTGGCTTCCTCCAACAATCCGCATTTGTTGGTCGCGGGCACCGCCGGCGGCGGCAAGAGCGAGTGGCTGCGTTCCGCGATCGCCGGCCTGATGCTTTCCAACACACCCGAGACGCTGCGCCTGGTGCTGATCGATCCCAAGCGGACGGCATTCGCCGAACTCAAGGGCTCGCCCTACCTCCAGGGTTCGAACGGCTTGGTCTATCCTCCTGAGCATTCCGCCTTTGATGTGCTCGATTCGTTGATCGAGGAGATGGAGCGGCGCTACAAGCTGTTTGAGGAAAACCTGGTCGGCGATCTTCCCGAATATCAGGCCAAGACCGGTAAGGTGCTGCCGAGAATCGTCTGTGTCTGTGACGAATATGCGGATCTATTGGTGGACCGAGCCGCCACCAAGCACGTAGAGGCGGCCATCATTCGGCTGGGCGCCAAGGCCCGTGCCGCCGGTATTCACCTGATCATCGCCACACAATGTCCGGACCATAAGACTGTCGGGGGAGCTCTCAAGATGAATTTGAGCGGGCGCGTTTGCCTGCGTGTCTCCAATCACCACCAGTCGAATATGATCATCAACCAATCGGGCGCCGAGCGTCTGCTTGGAAAGGGCGACTTGTTCTTTCTGAGCATCGGCGATCCGGTGCGCCTGCAATCGCCCTATTTATCGGCGGAGGAGCGGGCGCGTTTTTTCGGGCAGGAGTCTGTCTCGGCCGTCCTCGGGTAACGTCGGCCACAAAAACGCGACCACTTGCGGTAACATGCTATTTCCATGGAGCGTGTCTTAGAGCTTCGCGACGTTTCGAAGCACTACCCCTCGCACCACGCCGTCAACGGCGTTTCGCTGAGCCTCGCGCGCGGCGAGTTTTTCTCGCTGCTCGGTCCTTCCGGCTGCGGCAAGACCACTACCTTGCGACTGGTGGCCGGATTTGAAGAACCCACGCACGGCGAAATCCGCCTCAACGGGTCCAGTATCCAGCACTTGAAACCGTACCAGCGCAACGTCAGCACGGTCTTTCAAAACTACGCGCTCTTCCCGCATCTCAGCGTGCGCGACAACGTGGAATTCGGCCTTCGACGGCGCGCCGGCAATCACATCGAAACCCAAGTTCGCGACGTGCTGGATCTGGTTCAGCTGGCCGGCAAAGAATCGCGCCGCCCGGCGCAACTCTCTGGCGGCGAACGGCAGCGCGTCGCGCTGGCACGGTCCCTGGTGCTGGAACCCGATGTCCTGCTGCTCGATGAGCCGCTCTCGGCGCTCGATCCCAATCTGCGCAAACAGGTCCGCGCCGAGCTCAAGGCCATCCAGCGTCGGGTCGGCATCACGTTTCTGTTCGTCACCCACGATCAGGAAGAAGCGCTGTCACTCTCCGATCGGCTCGGCGTCATGAACAAAGGTCGTCTCGAACAACTCGGCACTCCCGAAGAGATCTACCTGCAGCCCAGCACGCGATTCGTCGCGTCGTTCCTGGGCGCCGTCAACTGGATCGGTGACGTCGGCGTGCGCCCGGAAGCCATGCGGATTGCGCGCGAGCCTTCGCGCAACGGGCGCCGGTCGCGACCCGCCACCATCGTTCATTCCACGTTCCTCGGCAACTGCGTCCATGTCGATACTCGCTTGTCCGATGGCGAACCCGCAGTGGTTGAGATTTCGCGCCTCGGTGAAACTTTCGTGCCCGGCGAGTCCGTGCACCTGTGTTGGGAACCGGCCGACGAACTGCGCTTCGAATGAAACGCCTGCGCGCGTGGTTTCTCGCTCCCACCTGGAGCGTCGTCATCGTGCTGTTTCTGGCACCGCTGGCCATCATCCTCGGCTATAGCTTCCTGACGCGCGGGGTTTACGGCGGCATCACGCCGCCCTGGACGCTGGAAAGTTATCAGCGCCTCATCGACCCGATCTACCTCGCCATTCTGTGGCGATCGTTCTGGGTGGCGGGCGCATCCACCGCGCTGTGCTTGCTACTCGGCTTTCCGCTCGCGCTGTTCATCTCACGCGCCGGCCGTCACAAGAATTTTTATCTCGGCCTGGTGATGCTTCCCTTTTGGACCAGCTTTCTGGTTCGCACCTACGCCTGGATGTTTTTGTTGCGTGATACCGGGCTGCTGAACACGCTGCTGCAGAAGCTCGGGGTGATCCACTCTCCCCTGCCCCTGCTCTATAACGACGGCGCTGTGATTCTCGGCTTAGTCTACGGGTATCTGCCTTTCACGGTGCTGCCGCTCTACGCAACACTCGAACGCCTGGACCGCACACTGCTCGAGGCCGCGGCCGACCTCGGCGCCAAACCCTGGGCCGCGCTCACGCGCATCACCATCCCGCTCTCCGCCCCAGGAATTCGCGCGGGCGCCATCCTGGTTTTTATTCCGTGCCTCGGCGCTTATCTCACGCCCGACCTGCTGGGCGGCGGAAAATCCGTCATGATCGGCAACTTGATCCAAAATCAATTCACCACGGCTCGCGATTGGCCGTTCGGCTCCTCGGTGTCGCTGGTTTTGATGGCGATCGTGATGGTGCTGCTGTTTGTGATCGCGCGCGGCGAAGGCGAGGACCTCTTATGAAACGACGCGGCTCCGGACTTGCGATCTACGCCGCCGGCGCGTGTCTGTTCCTGCATCTGCCGCTGCTGATCCTTTCCGTCTTCAGCTTCAACGCTTCGCGCTTCACCGTTTGGGAAGGCTTCTCGCTGCGCTGGTACTCGGCGGCGCTGCACGATACGCAATTGACCGACTCCGCGGTGAACAGCCTGATCATCGCTGTAGTCGCCACGCTCTTCTCCACCGTGCTCGGCACGCTCTGCGCCTACGGCCTGTGGAAACGCAATTCGCGACCCCTGGCAGGTTCGCTTTACCTGTCTCTGGTCACGCCCGAGATAGTCACCGGTATTTCACTTCTCGCCTTCTATCAGTGGATCTTCCGCTTTCTGCGCGTCCAGCTGGGCATGCACACCGTGATTCTCGCGCACATTTCGTTTTCCATTGCCTACGTGGTCATCGTGGTGATCGCTCGTCTTCGTACCGTTGACGCCACGCTGGAAGAAGCGGCGCTCGATCTGGGCGCGAACGAGTGGCAGGCGTTCCGCTACGTCACGCTGCCCGCGATTCTGCCTGGCGTCGTCGCGGCCGCTCTGCTGGCATTCACTGTATCTTTTGACGACTATGTGATTACGAGCCTGGTGGCCGGCGTTGATTCCGAAACACTCCCCATGGTGATTTATGCCATCGCGCGCCGCGGCGTGAATCCGGTAGTCAACGCTATTTCGGCCCTCATCGTAATCGGATTCGGATCGCTGGTGCTGATCTCGGAGAGGCTGCGCACCACATGAACCGCCGTTACTTTCTGCTCGGAACGCTGGCGGCAACCGGCCTTTCCGCGTGCTCGCGCGATCGCCGCCCGCGTCTCAACATCTTCAATTGGTCGGCCTACATCGCGCCCGACACCGTGCCCAAGTTCGAATCCCAGTACGGCGTCCGCGTGCGCTACGGCATCTACGAAAGCAATGAAGAGATGCTGGCGCGGGTGATGGGCGGCAATTCCGGATGGGACATTGTTTTCCCCTCGAGCTACATCGTGAAACCGCTGCTCGCCAACAGCCTGATCGCGCCCATCCATCGCGAAATGCTCCCCAATCTGTCGCAGCTCGAGCCCCGCTTCCAGCGCCCCGATTGGGATCCCACTCTCAACTGGTCAATCCCCTACATGGTGACCGCCGCCGGAATCGCTTACAACCGCAAGCTCAATCCGCCGCCCAAGGCCTGGGCCGATATGTGGGACCCGCGACTGCGCGGACGCATGACGATGCTCGACGATCCTTTCGACACCATGGGGGCAGCGTTGAAGAAGCTCGGTTTCTCGGTGAACGCTAGCGATCCCGCGCAGCTCGATCGGGCCCGCGCCGAGGCTATCCGTCAAAAGCCTCTGCTGCGCGCTTATCTCAACGCCGAAGCTCGTGATCAGTTAGTGAGCGGCGACGTGCTGGCCGCGCATATGTGGAACACCACAGCGCAGCAGGCCATGGACTCTTCGCCCGAAGTCGGTTTTGTATATCCGGCCGAAGGCTACGCCGTGTATCCCGATGCATCGGTGATCTTGCGCGAGAGCAAACGGCAGGAGCTTGCGCACCAGTTCATTAATTTTCTTCTGCGCCCGGATATTGCCGCTGCGAACGCACTCACGGCTCGCACCACCACCACCAACGCCGGGGCCCGCAAGATTCTGCCGCCGGACTTTCGGGATAACCCAACGCTTTATCCCGCAGCCGATGTGGTCGCACGCGGCGAGTGGGCCATCACCCTCGATCCGGATACGCAGCGCCTTCGCGATCGCCTGTGGACCGAGATCAAAGCGGCGTAATCGTGCTTCCTGCCCCTCAGTCATCATTTTCGATTATGGCAACGTCCTTTCCCAATCCCAGCCGATCGCCGACGTTCAAGCGATGACGGCGATTCTTGATCTTCCGATCTCGCAGTTCACCGAACTCTATTGGCGATTTCGCATCCCCTATGACGCCGGCTTACTCGATTCGGACGCCTACTGGGGCGCCGTCGCTGCGCGGTCGCTCACGCCAGACAAGATCTCTCGGTTGATCGAGATCGATAGCCGCAGTTGGAGCCACCCCGAGCCGGTCATGGAGCAATGGGCGCGCGACGTTCGCGCCGCGGGCCTCAGAACCGCCATCCTCTCTAACATGCCCGTACCGGTCCGCGACTATATCCTGCGCTGCTCCTGGCTGCCCGAGTTCGATGCGCGAACGTTTTCCTGCGAGGTTGGCGTATGCAAGCCAGCGCCTGAGATCTATCGGGACTGCCTGGACAAGCTGGGTGTCACGCCCCCGGAAGTTCTGTTTCTGGACGACCGTGAGTCCAATGTCCGCGCTGCGGAGAACCTCGGACTGCATGCCATCCTATTTACGACCCCCTCCAAGGCCGCGCAGGAGATGGAGCGCCGCTTTACGCTCCCCATAAAACTCGGCCCTAACAATGAGTAACCTCCTCTGAAACGAGGGAACCGCCGATAGTCCTAGGTAAAACAATTCTTTCTGGTTGCGTTTGTGCTCGAAATCATGCATCATGAGCGGTAAAGGTCCATCGAGAGATAAAAGCGTGGCAAGTGCGCCTCCACCCGCTCTGGCACAAATGCTTTTTGCCGCAATGAACGAACATGAGGCTGTGCTGTCGAGAGTTTCGCGGCTTCTGCACGACGATGTAAGTCAGGTGCTCAGCGCCGTGGGTCTGCAACTGGATGCCATGCGGATGGACTTCCGCGAGCAGGCTCCGGGCGTAGATGGCCGCGCGACTGAGATTCAAGAGTTGCTGGAACAAGCGATCGAGCAGTTGCGCGACATCACCAACGAGCTGAACCCTTCCATAGTGGAACGGGCTGGGCTGCAATTTGCGCTGGATCGTTTAATCGGGAAAACGCGCGCAGGATTTATCGGGACGCTGCGGCTGCATTTTGACGCCTCCCTGCGCGTGCCCACCATCCTGGCGAAAGCTTTTTATAAGATCAGTGAGTGCGCCCTCGACATCGCCAAGACAACGCCCGGCTGCTCGCTGATCGATATTCAGGTGAAACGCGCGCAAGGCGAATATGTGCTCGAAATCTCCGACAATGCTCCAGTAGACGACATGGGTTCCGCGCCTCTGGGACAGTTGCTGATGGAGTATTATGCTTCCAAGAACCACGTGACCCTCAGAGCTAATCGGATTCCCGGCAAGGGCAGCGTCGTCCGCGCCAGCTTCCCGCTGCCGGCCATCGCACATGAGACCGTTCCCGAGAGTGGGACTTAAGGAGACCATGCCATTTCAAGTGCTCCTGGTGGACGACCACAAGATCATGCGAGATGGAATCAAGGCCATTCTGCGCCACAGCGAGGAGTTTGCGGTGCAGGGGGAAGCCGAGAGCGGAACCGAAGCGGTGCAGATCTGCAAGAAGAAGCGGCCCGACATCATCCTCATGGATATCGGGCTCCCCGGATTGAACGGCATCGAAACCACTACCGAAATTCTGCGCCACTACCCCGAAGTCAAGATCATCATTTTGTCCATGTACGACGACGAGCATTCCGTGGTGAGTGCGATTCGGTCCGGCGCCCGCGCCTTTGTGCTCAAGAAAGCCTCCGATAACGATTTGGTGGACGCGCTGCGCGCGGTGGCCAAGGGCGGTTCCTATCTGAGTCCTCAAGTTTCCGATCGGCTGTTGAATCGCATTCAGCGCGGCGACCTGGAGTCGAAGCCCGTCTCCTCCACTCTGGACGATCTGTCGCCGCGCGAGCTGCAAGTTCTGCGCCTGGTGGCCGAAGGGAAAACCAGCAAGGAGATCGCGGTGATGCTGGATCTTGGTTTGCAAACCGTGCGCAGCTATCGCAAAACGATGATGAAGAAGCTGGGCGTGAACAACGTGGCGGGGCTCACTCAGATGGCCCTCGCGGCGGGCATTACGCGCTTCCCCGTTTCCGCCGCCGGGGCAGGCGATCCGGCTTCATGATCAACACCCCTTGGGGGCTTCTGCCGGTCGCCGACGCCCACGTTCATTTTTTCTCTCATCGGTTTTTCGCTGCCCTTGCCGAGCAGAAGGGTGTCGCGGTGGATCAACTTGCGCCGCTCCTCAACTGGAACTTGCCCGCGGAAGATCCGCGACCGCTCGGCGATACCTGGGCGCATGAGTTGGACCGGCACGGGGTGGCGAAAGCGTCGCTGATCGCGAGCGTCCCGGGCGACGGCGACTCCGTGATCGCGGCGGTTAGCCTGCATCCCGAGCGATTCTACGGATACATGATGGTGAATCCGGCAGCGCCCGCCGCGCGCGGGCAGGTGGAAGCCGCGCTCGCGAGTGGAAATGTTCGCGCGCTCTGTTTTTTTCCTGCGATGCACCGCTACTCGATCCAGGACGATCGCGTTGCCGCCCTGCTCGAATTGCTGGCTGCCCGCCCGCACACCGTCGCCTTCGTGCACTGCGGTGTGCTGAGCGTGGGGGTCCGGAAAGCGCTCGGACTGCCATCGCCGTTCGACATGAAGTTCTCCAATCCGATCGATCTTCATGCGGTCGCGCTGCGGTTTTCACAGCTTCGCTTTGTGGTGCCCCATTTTGGCGCGGGATATCTCCGTGAGGCGCTTATGCTCTGCGATCTATGCCCGAACGTATACCTGGATACTTCGAGTAGCAATAGCTGGATGCGATACGAGGAAGCTCATCTGGATCTCCGCACCGTGTTCCGGCGCGCGCTGGATGTCGTCGGCCCGCAGCGCCTGCTGTTTGGCACCGACTCTTCTTTCTTCCCGCGCGGATGGAATGCGGCGATTTTTGAAACCCAGTCCAAAGCTCTCTACGAAATCGGCGTCAACGAGGAAATTGCCCGGCAGATTCTACACGACAACTTAATCCGCTTGTTTTCGTGAGATGAAATAAACCGTCGCGGCACCTTGTTGTTTAAACATGGTGGTCAGGATTCGACGCCCCTTTCGAGGCGCACACTTCATTCATCCGATTGATCCGACGCCGCGGACCGCGATCCTGGCGCCAGGCTTTCGGGAAACCAGGCTGGTACGCATTTTTCCGCAGGGCTGGAACGAACGTGCCCGGCGTTTCGATCCGGGTTCCATCGCCGGTCCGTTGGAACTATTGCGCAGCCTGGCGCTGGCCGCCTCCTCCTGGCCGCTCGAGCAAGCGGTGGTGGTTTTCACGTACGCCAGCGCACCCGGCATTCCCCCGCAGGATCGCGAGAAGCTCTGGAAATCCTTCGGCGTTCCGGTGTTTGAGCAGTATCTAAGTCCCAGGAACAAGCTGCTCGCTACGGAGTGCGACGCCCACTCAGGCCTGCACGTTATTTCAGGTTGTGAAGGAATCCCACTGGAGCATGACGTTTGTGCCTGCGGCAATCCGGCGCCGCGTTTGACACGCGGATCGAGACTCGAAGAACTAGCCGGGCTTCTGGCCTGATGCGCCGTCTGGTTGCTATCCTAGGTTTGAAGTGCGAACGTGGCGGAATTGGCAGACGCACCAGACTTAGGATCTGGCTCCCGCAAGGGAATGGGAGTTCGACCCTCCCCGTTCGCACCAGATAAAACTATTGCCGTCTATGCTGCATCCACCAGTGAAATCGTCAACCGCTTACCGAGCGCCAGCAGCGCCTGCTCAATATGGTCGAACCGTGACGCGTGATTGAGATCCAGCAACCGATCCACTTGGACCAAGTGACAGTTGAGCCGTTTGGCCAGCTCCGCTTTACCCACCTTGGCGGCCCGCATCTGCTTATATAATTCGATCTTCGCTTCACTTAGCGCCGGAAGGGTTACCATCCAGCGACTGCGGCGTTTTCGCGCTGGGGCATCGGGGATTGCAGATCGATTGGCAATCGCTCCCATATAATACGTCTCCAGTGCATCCACCGCGCGTGTGAGAGCTTCCTGCTCATCATCTCCAAAGGTGTGAAGCTGGGGAATGTCGGGGAATGATACCGAGACTTCATCGCCATCCTTCGTCAGTTTGACTGGGTATTGAACCATTACAATTTCGTCCGCTCCTACTTCAATCCGAGGTCTTTCTTGACTTGTGAAGCGCCGGGTTCCGGCATCAATCATTAGTGGGGGTCTGATCAAGATGCCGGCGCGCCTTGAGCTTGAGGATCGCGATAAAGTCGGCCGCATTAATCAGCGCCTCATATTCGGATTTTTCGGATGTATTGAGACTATCCTCGTTTGCTCGCTGACCCAGCGTCTCAATCCGTGCCTGCACTGGTCGATCGATGCGGAAAGCAATCAAACGTCGTGCAGAGTCCGCATCGAAGCAGAGACTCAAGGTTTCCAGGAGATCATCGAGTCCGGCACCCGTATCCATATCCGTCACCCTAGCATAAATGCCACAGGCTGCTGTGAATTATTGTGCCTTATGACCCAATTAACGTGCGGCGGCGGTGTAGAGCCCTGACGAGCGCAGGGAGTTGCTCCGCCAAGCGCTTTGCAGCGGCCTCCGGTATCACAAAGCGATGCTAGACGCAATCGCGCACGGTCCTGGTTAAGGCGCGGATTTTACTAGAGGTACCACCCTTCACCGCGCGTTACCCCCGTACCAACGCCATCTCGCGCGGCCATAAAACTCGTCTCAAAACGAACGGATACCCATATACTTTCTTTGAAATAGTAAAAACGTGCGGTTACATATCCATACAATTGCCGCACGTTTCAGAAAGAAGTTATCCGTGAAACCAATCGTGATTGCACACTCGAAATTGAGGGCGCTGGTTCTTCTGGCACTGTGCGTCTGGGGGGCGGTTGCGCTGTCCGCGCAAACCACATTGACCACACTCCACACCTTCACAGGCGGCCACGAACCATATGCTGATTTGATCCAGGTTACCAATGGAGATTTGTACGGGACAGCGTCCTCTGGGGGTGCCCACGGATTTGGCACGGTCTTTAGAATCTCTACGAGTGGCACGCAAGCTGATACGCTGTACAGTTTTTGTGCTCAGCCAAATTGCGCGGATGGCGAATCTCCAACCTCGAATCTCGTTCAAAGCACCACTGGAGAACTTTACGGGACAACTCTTCTTGGCGGGGCCAACGTCGCGCCGCGAGGCCTTTCCGGCGACGGTACAGTCTTCAAAATAACCCAGGCTGGCAAACTGACCACGCTATACAGGTTCTGTGCTCAACCTGAATGCACGGACGGTTCCTTACCCCAAGCAGGACTAATCCAAGCCACCAACGGGGACTTGTACGGGACAACTTTTAATGGCGGCGTCAACAATGCTGGCACAGTCTTTAAAATCACGCCGAGCGGAACCCTGACGACCCTGTACAGTTTTTGTGCCCAGCCAAATTGCACGGATGGCAGACTTCCTGACGGGGGGTTAGTTCAGGCCAGCGATGGGCACTTGTACGGGACAACACAGAACGGTGGCAGCAATGATAAAGGCACGATTTTCAAAATTACACTAACCGGTCAGCTAACAACTGTTTACCGGTTCTGCGCCGAGACCGGATGCGCGGACGGCCAAAGTCCACGCGCGGCTCTCGTCCAAGCAATCAACGGCGACTTTTACGGAACAGCCACCGCAGGCGGAGCCGTCACCGGCGAGGGCACAGTGTTCAGAATGACTCCGGCTGGCAAACTCACGACGTTACACGAATTTTGCGTTGAAAGCGGATGTACGGACGGTTCCGTGCCGTCTGGGTTAGTCCTGGCAACCGATGGGAACCTGTACGGAACAACAGGCGGCGGCGGGCTCTGCTGCAATCGCGGTACGGTGTTCGGGATCACCCCAAGCGGTGTGTTCACGACGCTATATAGCTTCTGCGCCCAAACCGCGCGGGACTCGTCCAGGCGACCAATGGGGATCTCTACGGGACAACGACGCAAGGGGAATACGCTTGGGGCACGTTCTTCAGCCTGTCAGTAGGCTTAGGACCGTTCGTGGAAACGAACCCCGCCTCAGGCAAGGTGGGGGCGACGGTCAAGATTCTCGGGACCGATCTCACTGGTGCAACGGGCGTCAGCTTCAATGGTGTCTACGCGAGTTTTGTTGTGAATTCCCAATTTCTGATCACAGCCACCGTGCCTGAGGGGGCGACCAGCGGAATGGTAGAAGTTGTGACGCCGGGCGGCCCACTGAACAGCAACGTCCCCTTCCGGGTGAACGAATGAATATGCGATATCTATCGTGTAAGCATACGGTCCAGCTTTTGACCTTAAGCATCTTGGCGGCGATCGCGCTACCGGCTCAGACGCCGACATTTAAAGTGATTAGCAAATTCTGCGGCCAAAAGCCGTGCCTCCTCGGCGGAAATCCCGTCTCGACCCTCGTTCAAGCCACTAACGGCCATCTCTACGGAACTACCGGCGGAGCCATGGCCACCGCGATCGTCGGTCGGACTGGCGATCGATTCGCGGACGAGGGGCCAGGCGTGATCTATAAGATGACGCTACCGGGCAGCGATACTTCGGCTGTATATACCTTCTGCAGTCAAACCAATTGCACCGACGGGCGCTATCCCTTCGGAACTCTCGTCCAGGCCGTCAACGGTGATCTGTATGGCACCACGTTCGGCGGCGGCGTGAACGGCGACTATGGAACGGTATTCAGGGTGACGCTGACGGGTACCCTCACCACTCTCTACAGCTTCTGCGCTGAGACCAACTGTGCAGACGGACAGGCTCCATATGCTGGACTTGTCCAGGCTAGCAACGGGAACTTCTATGGGACAACCAGCGCGGGCGGAGCGAACGGCCAGGGTACGGTCTTCAAGATGACCCCTGACGGAATATTGACGACGCTCTACAGCTTTTGTGCCGAGACCAATTGCACCGATGGTGCTAACCCCTATAGCGCACTCGTTCAAGCTACCGACGGAAACTTCTATGGGACTACTTTTGGCGGTGGCGCGCATAGCATTCCGCACTACATTTACGGGAACCCCGGTACGGTTTTCAGAATGACCCTCGCCGGAAAGCTGACGACTATTTACAGCTTCTGCACCGTAACGAACGGCGATGAGAACTGTTATGACGGCGAGAATCCAAAGGGCTCGCTAATACAAGGCGCCGACGGTAATCTATATGGCACCACATCTGCCGGCGCATATGGTTCCGGTACGATATTCAAACTGACGCGAGGCGGCAAATTGACGACGCTCAATAACTTCTGCGAGCCCAACTCCATGGATCAGTGCACCGAGCACGATTTCGGCGGCCAGCCTGAGTCAGCTCTTGTACAAACGAGTGATGGCAGTTTGTATGGCGTAAACTTCCAGGGGTACATTCCAGGATCTGGGATTAGTCTGGGTATGATCTTCAAAGTAACGCTGGAGGGGACTTTGTCGCTCCTCCACACTTTCTGCAGCCTGCCTGACTGCTCAGACGGCAGGAATCCCCTAGGCGGTCTCGTGCAGGCCACCAACGGAATCTTCTATGGGACGACGCTTGACGGCGGAAATCAATTCGGCGACGATGGAACGCTCTTCAGCTTGTCCGTCGGTCTGGACCCTTTCATAAAGACCCAAACCACGTCGGGTAAAGCTGGATCAACCGTTCGTATTCTTGGGACCGACCTTGTCGGCGCGAGCGTGGTCAGCTTCAACGGCGTCGCCGCCGAATTCAAAGTGAACTCGGCTTCGGAAATCACGGCCACGGTCCCTGAAGGCGCGACCAGCGGAACTGTTCAAGTCATCACGCCTAGCGCCACGCTCGAAAGCAACGTCCCCTTCCAAGTGAACTAAGGGAATGGGACATCAACGCGCGGCGGTGGTGTAGAGTTCCGGTGAACGCGAGGAGCCGCGTAGCCAACCCTCCAGCCAGAACCGGCGGAAGCCAGACCGCTTCGGAAGCAACGACCGGCCGCAGCAGAATTCGGCGACCTTTGTATACTCAGCCAGCGTGGCAGCATCCACCAAATCCATTTCAAGCTCGGAAGCATCCACTAAACTTGCATCCGGAGGGATGGCGGCGATTTTCTCGGCGTCGATCACCCAGCCGGACTCGCGCGGAATGGCCCGATCGGAAGTCTTGCGATTCACAATGTACTTCACCTTGCTCGCGCCAACACCGCGCGCTTCCAGATCATACCGTCGACGGGCGGCCAGGAACAGTGAAGGAGAAGACGGCGTAGTGACGACGAAAACCGCCTGAGCGGCGCGCGCCACCACTTCGGTGGCGTTGTTCACCACCTCCGGCAAATCGGCGATCACGACATCGTAGCGGCTGCGAACAAACGACAGCAGCCGCTGATAACCCCAGGGCGAAACCTGCCGCACGCCCAGGCGGCTGACGGAGGAGAGTACGTCAATGCCGCCGGTATGCGTGACCATCTCGCTCCAACTCTCATCGGTGAGCCGGTGCGAGTCTTCGAGAGCGTCCATGATCGAATAGCTGGGGCGCAAGTTGTACAGCATGGAGATGGGTCCGGCATGCAAATCGCACTCCAGAACCAGCACCTTTTTCTCAGCGAGCGTGGCGAGAATATGCGCTACGAACAGCGCCGTGGTAGTGGCTCCGCTGCCGGCTTTCGCGGGCTGAAAGGCAAATACCAGGGCGTTCTTTTTGCTGCCCACGGATTCGAGCGCCTGGAAGATCGCCGCGCGGAATTCTTCCGGATTGCAAGGAATGGGACACACCGAAAAACCGCCGAATGGAGTTTCAAAGATATCCGGGCGCTTGTGACGGGTGGATACACCGAGAATGGCGGTGGAAGGCTGAATGCTGCGGATGTCGTGTTCGACGGCGTGGGCGGCGGCTTCATCATCGGCGCCCAGAAACACCACTTGCGGCGAGAACGAATTGAGCAATCGCATGCTTTCGTGAGCCTGTGGATAACGATCCAAGGTACGAAAGACACAGACGTCCTGTGTGAGTGAGCACAGTTGTTGAAGTTGCGAAGTAGTTTCGCGGTCCGTGCCGAAGATCAGTGCCGACAGCATTGGAATGTAGGGCTCCCGGCTGCTGGCAGAGCAATCGACAGGCCATGCGGAAAATGTTGAAAACAAATTGAGACACTTTTGTTCGAAGCGTCATTTTCCCGCCACAGCGTTGAGATTCCGACGCTGGCGGCTGGCGAATTGACGACCAGCTCTGAAGTCTGCTCTAATCGCGAAATGCCCGAAGAGGAAGCGCTCGCGGTGGCTGGGAATCTGCTGGAAGCCCTGCGATTCTTCGGGCAGGCGCGCGCCGACGCCGAGATCCGGGACTTGCCGGGCGTATCGTTGATCTATTGCGGGTTGAACTATGCGGCGTTCAATGCGGCTCTGCAGGCGCGGCCGATCGAGGGGGACGCGGACGTTCAGGAGCTGGGGCGCCTGATCGACGTGTCGGCCAGACATTTCGACGCCCGCAGCCTGCGTTGGACTTATTGGCTCTGCGAGGATTTTCTGAAACAGCCCCTGCGCCGCGAGGCGCCGCGCGTTTTCAAACGCCATGGGCTGCGCCATCTGACGGAGGCGCCGGGAATGTACGCCGATCGCCTGGCGCCGGCCACGCGAAACCTGCCGCCGCTCGACGTGCGGCCAGTGGCCGATGAACCAACCCGCGCGGCCTTCTCCGAAGTAATGTCCACGGCGTTTGAGATCCCGCATTCGGTCAGCCTGTCGGTGTACGGCGCTGAGCGGGCCTGGAGAGGGACGTTTCAAGGCTATGTGGGCTATTCCAACGGCCGGGCAGTGACAACCGCCGCGGCCGTAATCACCGGAGACATCATCGGACTTTATTCGGTGGCCACGCTGCCACAACATCGGCGGCTGGGGTTTGCGGAAGCCATCATGCGGCAGGTGCTCCAGCAGGCGCAGCAAACGCGGGGCGTGTCGCGGACGGTGCTGCAGGCCACCTCCTCCGGATTCTCGCTCTATGAGGCGATGGGGTATCGGACGGTGACGAGTTTTAACGTGTTTATTAGTGACTGAGGCTGAAGCCCGACAGCGCACCGGAAGCAATCCACTCGCTGGTCTTTTCGATGTCGGCGGTGAAGGGCCGATCGGCGGTCCACGGCGCGCTGATCCGGGCGAGCGCGACGCGCGCTTGTTCGATGATGGGACTCGAATTGAGCGGGCGCAGGCAATCGAGCGCGCGTGTGGCGGTCAAAAGCTCGATCGCCAAAACGTGGCGCGTGTTGCGAACCACCTGCTTCAGCTTCATGGCTGAAGTCATGCCCATGCTGACGAAGTCCTCTTTATTGCCACTGGTGGTGATGGAACCGGTTGAAGCCGGGTGGGACAGGACGCGGTTCTCAGCCACCAGAGCGGCGGCGGTAACTTGCACCATCATGAATCCGGATTCGAGGCCGGCGTGGTTGGCGAGAAAGGGCGGGAGCTCTTCGTTGAGCGACGGATTCACCAGCCGATCGATGCGGCGCTCCGAGACTCCGGCGAGTACGGTGAGAGCGACGGCCATGGCGTCCAACTGCAGCGCCAGGGGCTCCCCGTGAAAGTTGCCGCCGGAGAAAATCTCATCGTCAATCACGAGGGGGTTGTCAGTGACGGAATTCAACTCGATTTCAAAAGCCCGCCGCGCGGTTGCGAGCGAGTCGCGCACGGCGCCGTGAACTTGCGGGGCGCAGCGCAGCGAGTACGCATCCTGAACACGGCGGCAAGTGATATGCGATTGCCGGATCTCGCTGCCTTCCAGATACCGGGTGAGATTTCGAGCGCTCTGGACTTGGCCGGGAAACGGGCGGATCTGGTGCAGGCGCGGATCGAAGGCGCGCGGGGTGCCGCGCAGGCCGTCGATGGTCATGGCACAAATCAGGTCGGCGGATTCGGCCAGCGCTTCGGCGTCCAGGAGCTGCAGGCCGCCGACGGAGAGCATGGCTTGGGTGCCATTTACCAGCGAAATGCCTTCCTTGGATGCGAGCGTGATGGGCTGGATTGCGGCGCGGCGGAGGGCTTCGGCGCCGCCGACTCGCGCCCCGCCGAACTCGGCATCGCCTTCGCCGATGAGCACCAGAGCGATGTGGGCCAGCGGCGCGAGATCGCCGCTGGCGCCGACGCTGCCCTGTGATGGAACGACGGGCGTGACACCGCGATTCAACAGGTCGCAGAGGCGCTCGGCGACCACGGGCCGGATGCCCGAGAAACCTTTGGCGAGCACGTTGGCGCGGATCAGCATCATGCCGCGGACCTCGTCGGGAGCGAGCGGCGCACCCACTCCGCAGGCATGCGAGCGGACGACGTTGCGCTGCAGCTGCTCCAATTCTTCGGGCGGAACGCGAACGTCGGCGAGCAATCCGACGCCGGTGTTGACCGCGTAGACCGGGGCGTCGCCCAACGCAAGTTTTTCGACCACGGCGCGCGATCGGAGCATGGCGGGGAGAGCGCTGGGGTCAATTTGAACGGGCTCGCCCGATTGCGCCACGCGGCGAAATTCATCGAAGGTGAGACGGGAGCCGTCGAGTGAAATCATCTTTACCGTTGTAGCAGTTGTTCGATACCCCTCGGCTGGCGTTGCCACGAGCGTGAACGCGGCACGCAAGAGTGCGTGCGCCACAATTATGGCTCGCATAGCGTCGGCATCCATTTCGACCGGTCAGAAGGAACACGAGGCCGAGTCTCATGAATCTCCCCGAGAGTGGATGATGTATAGTGGACAGCCGGGAGCATGAGTATGCAAAATGCCGGCTTGCTTTGTGGCGCGCTGCTTCTGGCGGCCATCCCTGCCGTGGCACATCATTCTTTTGGCGCCGAGTTCGATGCCGACAAACCCATCACCATCACTGGCGTCGTTACGAAAATCGAGTGGAGCAATCCGCACAGCCACTTCTACCTGGACGTGAAGGACGACAAAGGTAATTTGGTGAACTGGAGACTGGATGGTTATCCGCCGGTGGTGCTGGTTCGAACCGGATGGAAGAGAGAGGCCACGCTGAAGCCGGGGGACCGGATCACCGTGTTCGGATGGCAGGCGCGCGACGGCACCCATTGGGCGCATGGGCGGCAGGTGACTTTTCAAGACGGCAAGAAGCTGTATTTCGGGCCTCCGTCGGGAACGGGCGATGGCGGCGCGAAGCCGGCAGTGGATGCTCCACAATGAGGCGCTACGTAATCATCTGCAACATCGTCGCAGGCAGTTTATTTGCGGCACAAATTCCCCGGGCGCCGAACGGAAAGCCGGATCTCACTGGCGTGTGGCAGCCGGCCAGCAACGTTCGTGGGTCGTGGGAAGAAGCCAACGCGGGCGACGGCTTGGGAGGGACGGGGAAAAATCCAGCGGCGCCAATTGTCTCGGGGTCGAGCGTCCGCCCAGCCGGTGCTGAGGGCGCGCCTTATCAGCCTTGGGCCGCCAAAAAAGTACTGGAGTCTTACAAGAACCGGGCCATTGACGATCCGACCGCGCGCTGCCTCCCTCCCGGAATTCCCCGCTTAACCTCGTTCGGCCTGTTCCCGGTGCAGTTTGTTCAAACGCCCAAACAGGTGATCATTCTTTACGAGTACATGAACCTATTTCGCGTGATTCCGTTGAATGCCAAGCATCCCGAGGACGCGGATCAAGGCTATCTGGGCGACTCGGTGGGACATTGGGAAGGCGACACGCTGGTGGTGGACGTCACCAACTTCAACGACAAAACCTGGCTACTAGGAACTGGAACTTTCCACAGCGACGCCCTGCACGTGACCGAGCGTTTTACGCGTGTGGACAAAGATCAGATTAACTACGACGTCGTCATGGAAGATCCGAAAGTGTTCACGAAGCCCTGGGCGTATCACTCCACGATGATGTTGCGGGAAGGGACACGCGTGCGCGAATACGTCTGCGCGGAAGATAACGAGGAGCCGGCGCGTTATGAGAAACTCCAGAAAGACGGCGTAAAGTTTGAGCGGCAATAGAGCCGCGCGCGCTATTGCTTCCAATCGTCCATTGCTTTCCGCGGAAGCGAGCCGGGAAGAAAATCGACCAGCTCCAGCCGGACTCCGTTGGGATCGATGACGTTGGTGATGCTGGTCTTGGTGGATCCGGTTCGAGGGTCGGCCACCTTGACGCCGCGCTCGCGCAGGGCGGCGACGGTTGCGGTCAGATTTTCCGGCCAGATGCCAATGTGGCTTAAGCCAACTGGGCGCTCAGCCGTGGCCGTCCCCAACTCCAGGAACGTATCTCGAGTGATCTGAAGATAGGCCAGAACGGGCTTGCCGTTCGCGTCCTTGATGGTGAAAGCCTCGCGGAAACCCATGGTCTGGGTATAAAAGTGCATGGACTCGTCGAAATCCTTCACAAAGATTCCGACGTGATTGAGCCGCAGCCCGGGAAGCTGAGTAGTCTGGGCTCCGCCCGGCTGCATCAGAAAAGCTCCCACTCCAATACCGGCGACGAAGAACGCGAAACAAGCGATGATGCGGCGCATAGCGCCTCCTTTCAATTACCGCTTACTTTATCGCACTTGGCCCTGGAAGTGAGCGCGACGGCGCGACAATGTGGGAATGAGCAAGGCTAGCGAACTTCGGGAACTGCTGCGCCAGGACGCCATCGTAACGGCTCCGGGCGCGTACGACTGCATCACGGCGCGGATGATCGAGCAGGCCGGTTTCACCGCCGTTTACATGACGGGAGCGGGAACCGCGGCGGCTCTGGGCTATCCCGATTACGGGCTGGTCACGATGTCGGAGATGGTGGACAACGCCGGCCGGATCGCGGCAGCGGTGAAGATTCCCGTGATCGCGGATGCCGATACCGGTTACGGAAGCGAGCTGAACGTGGTCCGCACCGTGCGAGAGTACGAACAACGGGGAGTGGCGGGGATTCACATCGAGGATCAAGGCTTCCCGAAAAAGTGCGGGCATTTGGAGAATAAAGCGATCGTTCCGCTAGAGAATTATCTGGCGAAGATTCGCGCGGCGGCAGCAGCCAAACGCGATCGCGATTTTCTGATCATTGCGCGGACCGATGCACGGGCCGTGCTGGGGTTCGAGGAAGCGATACGGCGGGCGAATGCGTCACTGGACGCAGGTGCGGACATGGTGTTTGTCGAAGCGCCGGAGTCGTTGGAAGAAGTGGCGGCGGTGCCGCGATTGGTGCATGGTCCATGCCTGCTCAATATGGTGTGGCGCGGCAAAACGCCGGAAGTGGCGCTGGATGACGCGCAGGCCAAGGGTTACAAGCTGGCGATCCTGCCAGTGTTGTTATTCAATGCGGTGGTGGGTGTCTGCGACCAAATGCTGGCTGAACTGAAACAGAAGCGCCGGCATCCGATACCAGGGGCCGATGTCGCGCCGAAGGAGTTCTTCCGGCGGATGGGCGCGGAGGAGTGGGATAAGGTGAGGGCAACCTAATTACGGGGACCGTAGTGCGGCAGGGGTCGGTCCAATTCGTACGCGCCAAGGTCTGGCGCGCTGCCAGTGAAATCGTCTGTGATGGAAGGAAGAATGGCCCCGGCATCCACAGCGCTCGATCCGGGCTTCAGACGGAAATCGAACTCCTCCGGTTTGTAAAGGTGCTGCGGATCGGACTTATCCGGGACATTCACCTTTACAAAACTATCGAAATCGACCAGAATGCTGTGCTGCTCTTGCTGCGACGCGCGTCTGTAGTCTCCGAGCGACTTAAAGTGACGAGTTACTGGATCGTGTTGATAGTCGGCAGTAACTTCGAAGGGTGGCGAATTCCACTCAAATGCGTCCTCGACATTGGGGTTCGGGCGGAAGCCGTTGTAATCGGAAGTGGAGTAATTCGTGTAAGTGCGTAAATTTAGGACTGGATCGGCGAAGCCATCACCTAAGATCAGATTGTTCAAGAAGTGAATGTTGGATGCGGGACCCATCAGGCGTCCTTGACCGACGAAGGTGTTTTGATAGACCAGGACGCCGGCGGGCGTGTCGACGAACTTCAAAGGACCGCCGGTGGTCGAGTGGTAAACAAGATTGCGGTAAAAATATAGCGGTCCGCCAAAGGTCGGCTGCGCGCTCAGCGCGCCCCCCGCCGAATTGAGGCAACGATTCTCAAACACGCGGATGTTGCGAGCCCCGCCATCGGCTTCGATGCAGTTGTCCGCCATGTTGGAAAAGTCATTGTTGTAGAAATCGATGGAAACCGGAAGACGGTCCTCGATCGGATTGGGCGTGCCGTCGGGATCGCCATAGGTGGCGATATCAATTCCGTCGTGCCAATTTGCAGCGTAGTTATAGGCGACAACGTGGCCCTGGCCGTACACCTTGACTGCGTATTCCGAGGTGATGGGCGCTGGATAACCGGGAAACTTGGCCCAGACTCCGGGCGTCCACCAGCTCTGTAGTTTGTCGGGAGCGTGACGGCCGATGAATACGTTGTCGGCGATGTAGAAATTCTTCGATCCCGACCAATCGTCTTCGACGCCCCGGCCGATATTTTCAAGCCGGGAATGCTTCAAGGTGAATCCACTGGATCCAGTGATGTTCTTTATGCCGAGGAGGAACGCCACGTTGGTATTTCGAACGTTAATGCCTTCAAAGTAGTTGTAATTCCCACCCATCAGGTTGAAGAGATTCTGGCATCCATCTCCATCGAAAACCACTTCGCCGTCGCCCGCTCCTTTAATAACGATCGGTTTGTCGGAAGTACCGTTCTGAGTCAAATAGTAAGTGCCATCGAACGGCGTGCCATAAGCGGGAACTGTGCGATCGAACCCGCCATAAGTGAAGCGGTTGTCTTTATAAACGCCGGCATGAACCAGAATGATGTCGCCGGGCTGAACACGTGGAGGCAGGGCGTTGGAATGATCGGATTGGTCCGAACCCATATAATACGCAGCGAGCAGCCCAGTAAACGCCGGTTCCTGCTTGGTTCCCTGATATCCGAAGGGGTAAACGTGATAGACGCGGCCGCCAGTGAAAGGCTGAGGTTCTTTGCGGGTGGCTGCAATCACGGTCTTCTCCGCTTTACCCTTTACTCCATCGGGATCGGAAAGAACAAAATGGCACTCGTATTCGACGCCGGGCTCGAGATTGAGCAGGCTGCCCGCAAACATGTTGGGGGCAAGGTAGCTGTAGTAATGCCTGCCGCCCTCGCGCGCCACTCCACCGAGGACTTGTTCGTGCTGCAAGCGGAGCAGCGGGAGGCCCTTGCGCCATTGCTGCTCACCGCGTTTGCGAAAGGTAACGTCCACGCGGGCGTTGCGATTGTCGTCTCCCGCGATTTTCCACGCGAATCCGAGAGAGAGCAGCGTCGGCGGATCGACGATGAATTTCCCGGGAACGCTGTTGGTTTGTGAAACGCAGAGCAACGGAAAAAGCAGCAGGGGAACGACCAGCATGTGACGCACAGTCATTCATTTTATCCCCAGGTCCACCGGCTCGCGCGTGCGGCTCAAATTTGCGCCGATGATGAGGCTGCCGAATAGGAAGACGTGGATAGCGAGGGAGTTGAAGAACGATTCGAGATAACGGGAGCTTTCGAATGAATCCATTAACAATCGGAACAGCCATGCGAGGTTGATGGGAACGAGGCCGAAGTTCCAGACGGCGAGCGTGACCGCGAAGATGATTACGTCGAAGCGGTTCCAACGGCCGATGATCCAACCAGTGCCAGCCAGCCCGCCGCAGGCGAGCGCCAATTGTTCGGTTGGAAGCCAGCTTGCCCCAAGCGCATGCGCGCTCAAAAGAAGCAGCGGCCGTTCCACTAAGTAGGTGATCCCGAAGAGCGCGGCCCAACCGAGCAGGAGCGACCGCGCTGAAGTGAGCAGGCGAAGCCGCATGCTGGAGGTAATCTAGCAGGTTCGCCGGACTTTTGTGGCATACTCTTTGCGTTATGACCAGCGCGGATTTTCGACGGCTTGCACTGAGCCTGCCAGGCGCGGAGGAGAGTTCGCACATGGGATCGCCTGACTTCCGGGTCGGTGGGAGGATATTCGCGACGCTCGCTTCAGAAAGCAAGGGCTATGGCAACCTGATGCTTACGCCCGAACTTCAGGCGGAGTTCGTTCAAGAGCAGCCCGATGTCTTCCTGCCGATCCCTGGCGGCTGGGGCAGGAACGGTTCCACGCACATTCGGCTCGCACAAGCGAATGAAGATTTGCTGGCCGGCGCACTGCGGACCGCGTGGAAGCTGAGGATGGACAAAAACGCGAAGCCGCCGAAGAAGAAGCGCTCAAGATAGGTACCATGGAACGTGGCGCGCGCGACACTAGCTCGTAGGACATCCAAGAAGCAAGCATCGAAGGAACCATTCTCATTCGTTCTATTTCTGATCGGGCTATTCAAACTGCTCAAAGCTGCGCTGCTGATTGCGGTCGGAATTGGCGCCCTCAAGTTCTTGCACAAAGACCTTTCCAGCACGGTGCTGCATTGGGTGCAGGTGTTGCGAGTGGATCCCGACAACCGGTATATTCACGGAACTCTGGTACGGATCTTCCGCGTGACGCCGAAGCAGTTGAGGGAACTCAGCGCCGGAACGTTCCTCTACGCGGCGCTGTTCCTGACGGAAGGAACGGGCTTGCTGCTGCGCAAACATTGGGCGGAATATTTCACCATCATTACGACCGCTTTGTTCATCCCACTCGAAATTTATGAGTTGTTCAGGCATTTTACGGTAACGAAGCTGGTAGTGACAGGGATCAACGTGCTGATCGTCTGGTACCTGGTGGCGCGCGTTCGATCGCGCTCAAAAAGATTTTCCGGATAGTGTCGATTTCGGGCCGCGCCATTCGACTATGTGTGGAAAGGCAAGGAGAACCTATGGAGTACCTATTACTGATCTATGACAACGAGGCGGACTTCGCCAAGATGAGCAAAGCGGAAGGGGACGCCATGTACGCCGATTACGGGAAGTTTACTCAGAGCATCCTGCAATCGGGGCATCATCGCGCTGGCCAGCAGCTGCAGCCTGTTTCCACAGCGACAACTGTGCGGGTGCGGAATGGCAAACGGGTGGTAACGGATGGACCGTTCGCGGAGACGCGGGCGCAACTCGGCGGCTTCTACTTGATCGAGGCCAAGGATTTGGATGAAGCGCTCGCCATCGCCGAACGAGTTCCCTCGGCTCGTATTGGATCGATTGAAGTGCGGCCGCTGGTGCCGGCGATGCAACACGCCGGCCAGACCTAGACCCAATACTGTTCACTTTATGAGACGCTGGTACACGCGACTTTTAGTCGCGTCTCATCCATATCGAACACAAACGCGGCTGAAGCCGCGTGTACCTTTGGCGTGAACAGTCGTCGATGAATCTGGAATCGCTCTACCGCCAGGAGTGGAGGCGCGTGCTGGCCACCACTCTGCGCCTGACGGGCGATTTCGATTTATCAGAAGAGGCGGTGCAGGATGCGTTCGTGGCCGCATTGGAACAGTGGTCGCGGGATGGGGCGCCCGCGAACCCGTACGCGTGGCTGGTATCGACGGCGCGCAACCGCGTGGTGGATCAAATTCGGCGACGAGCACGCTTCCATGAGAAACAGCCTGAGATGGAGCAACTGGCCGCGCTGGATGCCCATGCGGATGCTGCCGCTATGGTGGATGACCAATTGCGTTTAATATTCACCTGCTGTCATCCTGCACTGGATGTGGAGGCACAGGTGGCGCTGACGCTGCGTACCGTGTGCGGTTTGACGACGGAGGAGATAGCGCGCGGTTTTCTGGTGCCGGTGCCGACTCTGGCGCAGCGTCTGGTGCGGGTAAAGCGCAAGATCCGGGATGCGCATCTGCCATTCGCAATGCCCGCCAGAGAGCGGCTGGCTGAGCGACTGGACGGCGTCATGCTTGTGGTTTACCTGGTCTTCAGCGAAGGCTACGCCGCGACGTCTGGAAAAGTGTGGATTCGGCGGCAACTGTGCGAAGAAGCGATCCGATTGGGGCGATTGCTGTGTGAGCTGATTCCACGAAATCCGGATTTGCGCGCGCTGCTGGCGTTGATGCTGCTGCACGATTCGCGGCGGATGGCGCGCGCCGGACCCGACGAAGAAATCGTCACGCTGGAGGAGCAGGATCGCCAACTCTGGGATCGACAGCAGATCGCCGAGGGAGTACCATTGCTCGAATCCGCATTGCGCGAGGGCGCGAGTGGAGAATATGCATTGCAGGCTGCGATTGCGGCGCTGCACGCTCGCGCGAAACACGCCGAGGATACGGATTGGGCGCAGATCGCGCGCCTGTACGACGCTCTGTTGCGCATGCGGCCATCGCCGGTGGTGGAATTGAATCGAGCAGCGGCCATTGCGATGGCCGAGGGTCCGTCAATCGGGCTGGAGTTGCTCGCCGCGCTGGAGGCGAGGGGCGAGCTGGCTGGGTATCATTTGCTGCCTGCCGCGAGAGCGGATTTGCTCCGTCGCGAGGGCCTCTGGAGGGAGGCGGCGGAGTCGTACCGGCAGGCGCTGGCGGTAGTGACGAACGATCCGGAGCGGCGTTTTCTCGAGCGGCGTCTGGCGGAAGTGGAGGGTAGCCACGGGTAAAATGGGCGAATGGACCACCAGATCCGCATTGAGCCGATGCGGCGAGACGATTGGCCGGCCGTGCGCGGCATCTATCTGGAAGGCATCGCTACAGGCAACGCAACTTTCGAACAGACTGCGCCGGATTGGGAGAAGTGGGATGCCGGCCATTTGCCCGGCTTAAGAATTGTCGCGCGATCCGATGGCGAGGTCTGGGGCTGGGCTGCCCTCAGCGCCGTTTCGAGCCGCTGCGTCTACCAGGGAGTGGCCGAGGTCAGCATCTACATCGCTGAGCGCGCGCGAGGACGCGGCGTGGGAAGGCTACTGATGTCGCGGCTGGTGGCCGACTCCCAAGCCGCGGGCCTTTGGACGCTGCAAGCCGGTATTTTCCCTGAGAACTTCGCAAGCATCGCACTGCATAAGAGCGCCGGATTCCGCGTGGTCGGACAGCGAGAGCGCCTGGGGAAGATGAACGGACGGTGGCGCGATGTGGTTTTGATGGAACGCAGGAGCGCGGTTGCGGGAGCTTAAGGCTTATGGCTTTCCGCCGTGGCCCTAATGCGCTAACCTCTTCTTGGTTTCCAAATTTGGCAAGAATCCAGTTAGTAAGCCAATGGCGGGCAGGAACGAGCACAACTTATACACGAAGGCGATGCTGGTGTGGTCCGCTAAATTGCCTAGCAAGGCAGCGCCCACACCACCCATGCCGAAAGCTAACCCGAAGAACAGCCCTGAGATCATACCGATTTTGCCCGGCATCAGTTCCTGAGCGTAAACCAGGATGGCGGAGAAAGCGGACGCCAGGATTATCCCGATTACGATGCTGAGGATGCCGGTCCAGAACAAGTTCGCATAGGGCAACACCAAGGTGAACGGCAGCACACCGAGGATAGAGCACCAGATGACATACTTGCGCCCAAAGCGATCGCCTATGGGTCCCCCAATAATGGTGCCCGCAGCAATGGCGCCGGCAAACATGAATAAGTGAACCTGAGCGTCGCGTACCGGAATATGGAACTTACTCATCAAAAAGAATGTGTAGTAACTGGTCAGGCTCGACAGGTAGAAGAACTTAGAGAACATCAGAGCGATTAGAACCGCGAGCGATAAATAAACCTTGCGCGGCGACAATAACGGATGATATTCAATCTTTGCGGAGCGGGACCTTGGCGCGGTCGGCCGGTTCGTCTTCGACCAGGAACCGACTCGTGCGAGCACCACGATACCGATCAGAGCGAACACCGAAAACCATGCCAGGCTGCGCTGGCCGTTCGGCAGCACGATGAAAGCGGCGAGCAAGGGGCCCAACGACGAGCCAGCGTTCCCTCCTACTTGAAAAAACGCTTGCGCGAATCCGTGCTGGCCGCCAGAAACCATACGCACCACGCGGGAGGACTCCGGGTGAAACACCGCCGAGCCGATGCCTACCAGCGCCGCGCCTAACAAAAGTGTTGGATAGGTGGACACGCGGGAAAGGGTCACCAAACCGAGGAGGGTGAAACCCATGCCAGTAGCGAGAGAATAAGGCCGAGGGTGCCGGTCATTGAAGTGGCCTATGAGGGGCTGCAGAAGAGACGCTGTGATTTGATAGGTCAGCGTGATCATCCCGATCTGGCCGAAGTCGAGATGAAAGGATTTCTTCAGGATGGGATAAATCGCCGGGATCAGCGATTGAACCATGTCGTTCAGGAAGTGGCAGAAGGCGGCCGCGAGCAGAATCGAAAAAACAAGTTTCTGCCCGACTTGCTTCGACGCCTCGGTTTGAGACGGGCTGGCGGTAGACTGCATGAACTACTAGAATAACGTACCGGCTCCTACGCCACAAAAACTCCGATTAGATTCCTAACCTTTGTTTCAGCGCTCGCACGCGATCGCGTGACACGGTGAGCTCGGTTTGTTTGGGATCCTTCAAGCGCACCATCATCCGGCCGGCGAACCAGGAGTGCAGCTCCTGGACGTGCGCCACGTTCACCAGCGTAGCCCGATGTACGCGCACGAATTTGCCGGGATCGAGCTTCTGCTCGAGTTCCTGGATGGTGTAATCCACCGCGTAGTTCTTAACTGCCGTGGCCGCGAAGGTAAGCTTATCGGATGCGAAGAAGTGAGAGACGTGATCCAGATCGACGAACTCAATCTTTTCGCCCACCTTGGAGGCGACACGTGCCGGATAGTCGGGCGCGGTGAGGCGTTTGATCAGCTCAGTCAATTTTGGTGGCGTGGCGGCCGTTCCGCGCAGCCGCTCAATCTTATCGAGAGCCCGATCCAGATGCGCCGCTTCGATGGGCTTAAGCAAGTAATCGACCGAGTTGACCCCGAAGGCTTCGAGTGCATAACGATCGTAGGCCGTGGTGAACACTACCCAAGGCTGCGGACGAAGATGAGCGAGCATCTCAAAACCGGTCATGCCGGGCATTTCGATATCCAGGAACAGGATGTCGGGTTTCACTTCGAGGATAGAAGGCGCGGCGTCCACAGGGTCCGTGCTCGTCCCGACTATTTGCACCCGCTTGGTGGCAGCGAGCATCCGCTGCAGGCGCTTCAGCGCGAGCGCTTCGTCATCAACCAGGAATGCCCGCATGTCCGTTCACAATTTGTGGGACCGACAAGATCAGGTTGTTGCGGCCGCCCACGCGCTGTAAGAGGAGTGCCGCGTGGTCCCCGAATAGAGTGGATAATCGACCCTTGAGATTGTCGAGCCCGTGGCCGGCGGGCGCCGATTCAAGCTGGAATGCCGGGCCGGAGTCGGATACTTCCAGGCGGCAGGCGCCGTTCGATCGAGCGCCAGTGATGCGAATCTCACCGCCTGTCCGTTCGAGCGCGATGGCGTACTTGACGCTGTTTTCCACCAGGGTCTGGAGCGAGAGCGGCGGAATGCGGGAGTCGTTCAAGTCGGAGGGAACATCGATTTGATAGCGCAGGCGGTCGCCGAAACGGGCGCGCTCGATTTCCAGATAGTCGCCAACAATCTTGAGTTCGCTAGAGACCGGCACCAGGCCGGATTGATTGGCATCCAGCGAGAAGCGCAGCAGCGAGGCCATCTGCTCCACCAGGCGTTCGGCGCGGGCGGGATCTTCGGGGATTAGCGAAGAGATGGAATTGAGCGTGTTAAACAGGAAATGCGGATGAATTCGCGATTCGAGCGAAGCCAACTGTGCTTCCGTCGCCAGCTTGAGAGCGCGCTCGCGCTCCAGCTCTTTCGTGCGAAGCTGCAGAGTGGTCTGGTCCAGACGCTCGCGCAGGGTGCTGTAGATGCCAATGGTGATCCCCGCCCCGATGGTCAATAAGGCGGCGAACCTCATCGATCCCAGAAACTCCGGCCAATACTCGCTCATAGGCTGCCATCGCAAAGCCACGAAAATCAGGCCTCCGATCAAGGCGCCGATGACACAAGCGGCATATAGCGCCCCCACACGAGCGCTCCAGCGAAACCAAGCCGGCAGCTTACAAGATGCCACCCAAACTTTCGGAATCAGAAAGAACGCCACGCCGCCAATGCAATTCGAATAAACCCAGGAAAAGCCGAAATGAGCCAGCAGGCGAGCCCACGTCATTCCCGGATTCATGCTGTACATGAGAGCGGTGGGAATCAGCGCGAAACCTGTATCCCAAATCAGGGCGTTCAGAATACTTTTGCGATACGACTGCGTATTCATGCTGGGCTTCTCTTATCTTACTTCCGCGGCTGGTTTTACTTGCGAGGCCCCGGTGTGACAGCTCAGGCATCCGGCTTGGCGCGGCGTAAGCGTCTTGGTTTCAAGCCAGGTGGCCGCGGAACTGGCGTAGGGCGTACCTGGCAAATCTTTTTGGATGCGTTCGAACCACTGCCGCGCCTTATCTTCGTCGCCGAGCCTGGCATAAGCGTCGGCGATGCCGATCAGTAACTCGCCGCTCTTATGGGTACCCAGGCGGCTGAGGTCAGGGCCTTGGACTGAATATGCTTTCTCGTAATCACTCAGGCCCTTCTCGATTAAAGGGTGGGCGACCTCGCTGGGCAAATATTGAGAGGCAATCAAAAGCACGGCGCCCCGCACAATGCGGACACCGAGATCGTTGGGGGCCAGGGCCTCGGCTTGATCCATTTCATCCAGGCCGCGCTGCCAGAGCACGGAACCGTTTTGCTGGTCGCCCTTTTGGAACGCTTCACGCGATTGGCTGACCAGACCCATGCCGTGCCACACCAGGGCTTCCGGCTGTTTGGGGTCGTTCGCCAGGATGTCCTCGCAGATCTTCATTCCCTTTTGGAGCGAGGCAGCGTCGCCCGCCAGACCAGCGAAAAAGTAGTTGCGGACCGTCATGTCAAAGCGGTCCTGGCTCATAAGGACGCCGGCAGTGAGGATGAATGCGGCGGCGATGGTCGTTTTTTGCAATTTCATGGGGTTTCTCCTTGCAAGTACAGAATAGGCGGGGAGCGACGGATTCCGAGCAAGGTTCGGATGAGGGGCCTAAAAAGCGGATGAGCCGTCGCGGCGGGGGGATGGATGGAACAGCAGCAAATCCAGGCTGAACGTCACGCGCATCGCCTCGGCCGGCTGAGATCGCATAGGCCGATAGATGGAAAGCAGCACGTCCTGAACGGCGGGGGCGTCCAGGTCTGCCGCGGTAGTAACGCGACGCCGATCTACAACCGTGAAGTGCTTCGCGAATGTCTCGACGGTTCGGGCGGTCCGATCGTGCCCTGCCGAACGCAGTTCAATAAGATCGTCAGGGGCCGGCACAGCGACAAGCAAGCGGCCGTCGCCGCCCAGGACACGGCGGAACTCGCTCGCGTTCATGCGCGCGGTGATGGACATCACGATTGAGAAGCACCGGTCGGGATACGGTATGAAACGGTCTGCGTTGGCCACAATCCACTGGCATTCCGGATACCTCCGCGCCGCCGCTTCAATCGCCGGAACCGATATATCGACCCCATGCCCACTGAATCCGGCCTTGCGGGCCAGCGTACCGAGGTAGAAACCATCGCCGCAGCCGGCATCCAGGACTACGTCGCATTGCGCTGGGGCGATCATTTGTTCAACCGCCCGAAGCAGGGGTTCGGTGACGCCGCGATCGTGCAACCGTCGCCGTGCGGCAACGGCCGCAGCCGTGTCGCCGGGATGGGTCGATCGCCGATCCTGTGGCTGGAGCAGATTGATGTACCCGCTTCGGGCGACATCGAAGGAATGCCCGCTTTCACAAAGCAGCCGCTTCTGGTTACTTACCAAGGGCAAGCGGCAATTGCGAACGGGACATATCAGCATAATGTGGCGCACGCACTCCTGCGTGCCGTGTTGGCACTCGTGCCAACACCTCTGCGAGAATCTCCGAAACGTTCACACGAGTGTGAACGCAGCACGCAGGAGTGCGTGCGCCACATTACGATCCATGGCAAGAAGTTAGCGTTTATGTTACCATCGCGAAAATCGGAGTTGCTTCGAAGCGAGAGATCTTAGATTTCTTTGGCAAGGGAGTCGAAATGAACAAGTCCTATTTTTCCACCAAACCAGTAACGGCTCTACTTTCGCTATTACTCCTCGCGCCCGCCGGTTGGTCTCAGGATGCCACCGGCAAAATCGCTGGGAACATCACCGATGCCACTGGTGCGTTGGTCCCCGGTGCGAAGATCGTGGTGACCAACCTCGACACAACGACCACCAAGCAAACCGTCACGAACAACCAAGGCTTTTATCAAGTGCTCCAGCTTCCGATCGGACACTACGAAGTTAGCGCCGAGGCAACGGGATTCAGCAAGAGCGTCTCCAGACCGGCCAGCGCTCTCGAAATTAATCAGACTCTCCGCGTGGATTTAACCCTAGAGGTAGGAGCGGCCACTGAGCACATCACTATCGAGAGCCAGCCCAGTGCTGTCGAGACAGAGAACTCCACCGTGGGCGGTACCGTTACCGGCGAAGCCATTTATGAACTCCCTCTCAACGGCCGCAACGCGCTGGACCTGCTGGCCACCCAGCCAGGCGTCACCCTAACCAATCCGGATTCTTCCGCGGCCGGCAACTATAGCATCGGCGGCGGACGTACGGACTCGGTGACTTATCTCCTGGATGGAGGATTGAACAATGACTTGCTTTCAAACGAAGTGGTGGTGAATCCCAATCCGGACGCAATCGCGGAATTCCGCGTCCTGGAAAGCACTTATACCGCGGAATACGGCCGCAACGCCGGTGGAATTGTCAGCGTGGTGAGTAAGAGCGGGACCAACCAGTTTCACGGCACGCTTTACGACTATGTACGGAACACCGATTTCGATGCGAACGATTTCTTCAATAATCAGCAGGGCCAGCCCAGGGCGGTTCTGCATCGGAACCAATACGGCGGCACCTTCGGCGGCCCCATTGTGCGCAACAAGCTTTTTTTCTTCTTCGCCTATCAAGGGCAGAAGCAGACACAAAATCAGTTGGTGGGGCAGGTGGGGACCTACACTCCGGCTGAGGCGCTGGGGAATTTTTCACAGGCTGCGGGCGGCGGCCCCGATCCTGCGGTCGCGGCGTTCCTCCAGGCGAATCCGTACTACCAGCCCAACCCTACGCTCGCAGCCCAAGCGATCATCAACCCTTCGAGTATAGACCCGGTCGCGCAGGCTTATTTTAAGAACGGTCTTATTCCCACGTCGGCTAGCGGTGTCTTATATCCTTCCGCTTCAGCTATCGACAATGAGAACGAATATCTCGGCAAACTTGATTATGCGATTTCCGGCCGCGACACTTTGTCTGGCACTTTCTCCGCGCACGATAACAAAATCACGAACCCCTTCAGCTACGCCAACGTCGGTGGCTACACCGCCGCGAATTCCCTGCAGACTTACTCAGGAAACATCAATTACACACACGTCTTCACGCCTGCCCTTCTCAACGAGGCGCGGATTACGGCCGTCCGCTCCAGTTCCAGCCAGGATGCGCCGACCTCGGCGTTGAGTAAAGTTACTCCCGCGGGTCTGGGGATCAATATCACGCCCGATCAGACCACCGGCCCGCCTTTGCTTTTCTTCTACGGCACCAACCTCTACACCGGTTTCGACTACGGCGGACCCACTTCGTTCGCCAATACAATTTACGCGTACTACGACAACCTCACGTGGACCAAAGGCCGGCACAATATGAAGTTCGGCTTCTATTTCTCTCCATACCAGAACAACACGAACTACGACTACTTCGGAAACGGGGCTTTCTTTTTCTATGGGCCGTCCACCAGCGTTGGGTCCGGCACCGATCTGGCTGACTTTCTTCTGGGCTTGCCGGATAACTACTATCAGGGCCCCACAGCGCTCAATAACATCCGCACGCACCAAATTGCGGGTTACGCGCAGGACGACTTTCACGTGAGCCGCCGCCTGACTCTCAACCTTGGCCTCCGCTACGAATATGCCGAACCAAAATACGACACGCAGGGAAGATCGTTCGACTTCATACCCGGCCTTCAGAGCCAGCGCTTTGTCAATGCGCCCCCCGGCTTGGTTTTTCCGGGCGACCCCGGAGCGCCGAAGGGTGTGAACTTCCCCGACAAGAACGACTGGGCGCCGCGCTTCGGTTTCGCGTGGGATGTCTTCGGCAATGCCAAGACCGCGGTTCGCGGCGGTGTCGGGGTCTTTTACGACATCCTCAAGGGCGAGGACAATCTTCAATTCAATGGAGCCCCGCCTTTCTACGCCGAGTCCAGCGTTTACTTCAACCCTCCAGACGGTACGGAGTCGGGGCCCACGGGGTATCTGTCGAATCCGTTTGGCACCAACAATACTGGCACTCCCAACGGGTTCCCGTCCAGGCCTCCGACCTCGACCGCCGACTTTTCCCCCTACGAGCCGCTTGGCAGCACCAGCGGCATCTACCTGGTTGACCCGCATCTCCGCACGCCCTACGTCTACCAGTACAATCTCAGCATCCAGCAGCAGTTACCCTGGGGCATGGTTCTCGAGACTGGCTATGTCGGTTATGACGCACATAAACTGACTTCGCTGGTGGATATTAATCCATTTCCGCTCGGCTCCAACACGCGTATTTATAATACGGACTCTACGAATTCCATATATTCGCAATTGTTAGAGTTCAAGAATGTGGGCGTGGCGAATTACAACGCGCTTCAAGTTAGCCTCACCAAGCGTTACGCCAATACCAAGGCGGGGAGTGTGTTTTACACCTTGGCCTATACCTGGTCGCACGAACTCGACAACGTCTCGGGCTTTCGCCAGCGCAACAGCGTGGTGCCCTATTACGATGAGCATTACTTCTGGGCATCGGGTGATACCGATGTGCGGAATGCGATGGTGCTCTCGGGCGGGTGGGATCTTCCATTCGACCGCGCCTGGCAGAGTGGTCCGAAATTGCTGACCAAAGGATGGAGTCTTTACCCGATCTTTACCTGGCGCACTGGATTCCCGCTGGATGTGTTTGCCGGACTACAAACGACCAATTCGGATCCAGGCCCGGCAGGAGATGGCAATCCCGGCTTGGTGCGCGCCGATCTGGTAACGCCGAATGTAGCCACTTATAATCCCCGCTACCAGCAGACTATCAACGGCGTCACCGGCAATTACTTCTTCAACCCGGCGGCGTTCTCCGCCGCGCCGCTGAACGCGCTGGACGCAACTGCGCAGACCAATGCCGCGGCGTTGGCCGGGATGTTTACCGAAGGCACACTGGGGCGCAACGCGATTCGCGGCCCCGGATTCGTCAACCTGGACATTTCTCTCGCCAAGCATTTCAAGTTCTTCGACAAGGACCGGTTGGACGCGGAACTGCGCCTTGACGCATTCAATGCCTTGAATCACACGAACTTTGGCGCTCCAAGTAACGGTAGTCTGGGTACCACCACCAGTCCGAATACCGATATCAACAGCCCTCAATTCGGGCAGGTCTCTACCACAGTTAGTCCGCGTGTGGTCCAGATTGCGCTGCACGTTCGCTTTTAGGGCTCATGGAAGCCCGTCCGCCCGCGTGGCAGACTTTGTTGGCTTTCGCGATGATCTATTTTGTGTGGGGATCAACATTTCTTGCTATTCGCATTGGCGTGCGCGAAGTGCCTCCGTTCCTGCTCGCGGCGATGCGCTTTCTGGCTGCAGGACTCGTTCTGTATGGCTGGACGATCGTGCGCGGCGAACGCTCTCCAAGCAGCCGCCAATGGATGTCGGCCTTCGTGCTCGCCGTCCTGATCTTCGTCCTCGACTACGGGCTTTTGTTCTGGGCCGAGCAGCGTGTGCCATCGGGCTTAGCGGCTGTCATGATGGCCACCATCCCGGTATTCATGGCGCTGTCGGAAATCTTTTTCCTCGGAACGCAGCGGCTCACTGCTCGGTTAGCCTGTGCGCTCCTGATCGGGCTTGGAGGAGTGGCAGTGTTGATGAGCCACTCGCTGAACCTTGGCGGGACGCCGATCGACAGGGCGGGCGCTGTGGCCCTGATCGTTGCCTCGATGAGTTTCGCGCTATCGTCGACCCTGACGCGCAAGCTGCCGCTGCCTTCTTCCAAAGCCATGAGCTCGGGGGTGCAGATGCTCGCCGGAGGAGTCTTGCTGGCTCTCACGGCAGCTGCGCTGGGAGAATTTCGCGATTTTCGTCCGTCGACCGTCTCACGCGCAGCATGGCTCTCATTACTCTATCTAATTGTCGCCGGCTCCGTCATAGCGTTTACCGCTTACGTGTGGCTGATTCATCATGAATCGCCTACCAAGGTCGGCACCTACGCTTACGTGAATCCTGTGGTGGCGGTGCTGCTTGGATATTTCTGGGGCGGTGAGACGCTTGGTCTGCGAACGATCCTGGGGACATTGTTTGTTCTGATCAGCGTCGTGGTAATCACCACGACGCGGGCGCCCAAGAGAATGACGACTTAGATGAAAAAAGCAATGCGGCCACAGATAAACGCCGATGAACACCGATAACGCCAACTCAAGTTCATTGTCTTAATCTGTGTTTGATCTGTGTTCATCCGTGGCCAGCTAAGTTCTAGCCGTCACCAATTACTTCCAGATGTACGAACCCCGGCAAGCTGGCGGGTTGATTGCCGAGGAACACGATGCGTCGCGTCTTGGGAAACGGCAGGCCGGATTGAATGGCGCGCGCGTACAAGCCCACCTGGCGCAGGATTCCGCGATACGTTTCATCCTGCGTGTTCAGAATCGCGACCTTCGAGAGGAAGCCCGCGCCCCAACCGAGCGGCAGAACGCAGCCGCGCTGAGCTTCTCGAACTGTAGTCAGCCGCGCTTCGAGCTGCTCGACAGTCGACTTCAGCAAGGCCAGCCCGGTCCACTCCGCGTACTGCTTTTGGATGCGCAGAAGTTGCTCGGTATAGGCATTCACCAGCTCGAACATAGCGCCGACATTCAGGGGCGTGCGGCGGCGCAGTGCCTTGCCGATTTCAGGCTGCGATAGAAACGCGTTCTGATGCCACTCCCCTTCGAACACCGAACCGGGCGCGGCCATCTCGGCGAATACCGGCGTGCTGTCTTCGGCGCGCTTCACGCTGCCGCGTGGTATCTGCTTCCAGGCCACCTCAAATTTGGCTGCGCCCCGCGATTCAAGCGTCGAGGTGCGCAGCAAATAAATCTTGAACGTGCTGTCGGCAACGGTTTTCGAATCGAACGCAGAGAGAACGCGCAAAGGGTCGGCGCCGGAGGGTCCGAGCGCGGATTCCTCAACGGAGATGGCCGGACGGCGGGGCATTCTGCCCTCCGAATCGATACGCGTTGCCAGATCGGTGACGAAGCGCTCGGTCAAGCGTCCATGCACCACGCCCGTGCGAAACGCTCCTTTAATGGCGGTGCCGGGAAGATACGGACCGCGCGGCCCGGTACTGAAGGTCGGGATGAACAGATGCTGGGCGTGTGTTCGCTCCCAATATTGCGTGGAGCTGGCGTGTTCAAATGGGATGCGGCGGCCGGCGTAGTTCTGCGCGAAACCACCCCAGGAGGCGAAGTCGAGCTTGTCGGCTTTCTTCAGTTGTGTGAGATAACTTTCCAGGCGCGGGCCTTTAGCTAGCAGGCGGAAGATGCGCCACTGATCGAGAACGTTGACGTGGTCTTTCCACACCATGTAGTCGATGGGAGAAAGCCTTTGGCCATCGCCAACTAGGGTGGGGGTAAGGCAGGTGAGACGGTAGTTCATCTTGAGACTTCCAGCCTTGCGTTCACACGAGTGTGATCGCGGCACGCAGGAGTGCGTGCGCCACGCCTCATGCCGCCACCCGCCAGGGAATCGGAATCGTTACGGCGAATCCGGCGCGATATACCGGATGGGGAAAACCTTCGGGCGCAACGTTGCTGGCCGCGCCGCGCAGCTCATTGGACGCCAGCAGCACCGATCCCTCGGCGATCATCGTGGTGGGCAGCTTCGGCTCGCCCCAACGCGCGGTGCTTTCGATGCGGCCCCGCCGCGATACGGTAGCGTAGTTGCCGCGCTTCCAATCCACCGCATCGTCTTCAGCGGGAGTATAAAGGGACAGCAACCAGTATGCTTGATCAGCCGCGGGAGCTTCCGGGGGAGCCCACGGCTGCCACTCGGGTGCTTCCGAGCGGCCCCAACCGCGCGAGCGCTCGCCGCCCAAACCGGAATCGGCCAGCAGCAGCAACGCGCTCCGAACTGGCGCCTGCCATCGCGCCTTGGCATCTTCGCTGGAAAATTGCACGATGGTCCACAGGCCGGACCCGCGTGCGAATTCGAGGCAAGCCGTGGAATGAATCTCGACGGCGGAATTACTGAGCCGGTCCACTCCCGCATTCGATCGCAGAGCCACGCGAAATGGCCCGCGACCCGGGTTGGACGGCACCAGGCACTCGCTCTCGCCATCCACGGTCCAGCGGTCTTCATCGATCGTTTTGTCCGATAGCAATGCTTCGATCACGGAAAGTGGAACGAAGTGCGCGCCTTTGTAGCGAATCTTGGTGGATTCAGGCGGAGGCCAGAGGCTGCGCGGAGGAACTACCAGCAACGTGTCGGCAGCAAACGGAAAGAAGGAGCTGAAACGCACCGCGGCCGGACTAGCCGATCTGGCGGTGGCTTCGAGCCACTCTTCAGCCAGCCCCAGCTGCGACATCGCCGACGAGACCGCTGAGAAGAGCGCGTCGCTGTGATAAATCAAGTCCACGCGATCGCGCGCGCCCGAATCCGGACCGAAGCGCCACGGACCCACGGGACGAAATCGAACCGCGTAGCTCAAATTGGAAGAAACCGGGGACATGCCTACTCGGCGAGTTTCTCCGCGAAATCGGACGCAGTTATTAGCGACTGCACGCTGGCCACGTCGGCGCCGGTGAGCAGTTCTTGTTCAGGCGAGCCGGACGCGTAGAAACCGCGGCCGCGCCAGGTGAGTTTGAGGCTGGACAGCGCAACGCGCCCGTTCCCTCGCGATCCTCCACCGCCCAGGCTGTCGTCTTCCAGCAACCGCAGGCCTTCCACCAGACGCGGCAGCAGTTCGCGATCCTCGGCGCAAAGAACATCCATTACGATGCGGAAGTGGAAGCGCGCGCCGGCGGGAACGCGCTCCAGCGTGCGGGGATTGGCTTGCGACGTAATCCGATCGATGGCGTTTTCGCTTTTCACTTCGGTCAGTTCGTCGTCCATGTTCTCGCGCATCTGCGGCGTGATGCTTTCGCCGATCAGCGGAGCGTCGTAAACAGTAAGACGCGCGGGCGTGGCGGCGCTCGATTCCACCGAATCGCCGGAGACGCGCTCCATGCGTCCGGGATTGCGGCCGAACAGGAGACACACCTCATCGTCGGGCCGCTCGCTTTGATGAATGCGAACTTCCTGACCCTTGCGCTTGGAAAGATAGACCAGCTCGGCCGGCACGGCGAGACCGGAGGACTGTTCCAGCAGCGAGCGCAGCTTGCCTCGGAGTGAACTGCCTGGAATGTAGGGCAGCCCGAAAGCGTCCTTGACCACCGGATTATCGGCTCCGCCGATTTCGAGCGATCCCTTCCCCGCCCCAATGTGTAGCCCTGTCTGGCAGGCGATGTCCCCTTCCAAAATCAACTTCCCAATCAACTTCAATTCCGTTTGCGCGGTGTGCGAACTCATGTCGGCGGGTTCCTGGATCCTCGTTATTATTCGTTATAAGCCACGATCGCTTCGAAAAGATCGCGGAAGCGCTCGTAGCCCCGGGCGTCGTTCTTGCGCGTCACCTGCAACAGCAGTTTCTCCAGCGAATCCAGACTGCGCAAGGAATGCCGCGCGATGGTGTAGGCCAGACGCGCCCGCAACATGACGAATTGCTGCTGCCGCTCGTTCTCTGGCGCGCGGACGGCGCGGCGAACGGCATTGTAGAGACGGCGCAATTGGCTCTTGGTGCCGGAGTCCATATCGCGCATGCGGCTCACGACGCCGTGGGCCTGGTTATCGAGGTACAACGGGTCGGAAATCAATTTTTCAATATCGATTTCAGGCGGACCTTCGAAGCGCCCTCGATCGCCGCCGCGCCGGTCGTCGCCGCGCTCGCCCCGGCTGTCACCACGCTCGCCCCGGCCGCCTTCGCGTCCGCCCTGTGGGCCACCCCGGCCTGGTGGACGATCTCCGCCCGGGCGCTCTCCACCCGGACGGCCCCCTTCACGACGTTGACCCTGGCCGCCGCCTTCGCGGCTGTGTCCCTGTGGGCCGCCACCTTCGCGGCGCGGGCCTTGGGGCGGACGATCGCCTTGCGGCCTGCCTTCCGGGCGATCCGCCTTTGGGGCCTGGACTTCGGGCGTCGGCGCTGCGGTTTCCGTTCGCACCGCTTCGCTGGCCGGGCTGGCCGCTTCGGATTCGGGATTACGTGCTTCTTGCTCTGTCTGCTGCGTATCAGCCATCCAAACCTCTGTATTGTACGTTAATTTTCTGCCGGGCCTTCGGTGGACAGTCTGGCCCATTCTAGCGCTACACGGCCCGACGGGCGCAACTTGATGTTGGCTGGATTCTTGCCGACCAGATCGGCGATCAGGCTGGCGCGCACTTTCTGAAAGTCGCGCGCACGCGAGCCGCCCCCGCGCGAAGTGCCCCTTCCCGAGCTCCCCAAGATTCTTAGCAGGCGGCGATGAAAACGCCAGGGACGCTCCACTCGCTTGGCGCCCGGCGCGCGGCGGGTCTCGCGATAGATGCCGCAAAGATCGCGAATATATTGCGGCGCCACGCCAAATTCGCGAACCATCGCGCTAAGCGCGTCTTTCAGCTCGGCTGCGTCGGCCAGCTGTTTCCATTCCAGGGTCCTGCCCAGCAAATAGAAGCAGTCCTTGTCGGCCGACTTCGCGATTTCCAGCCGGTCGCGCGATCGGCCGTATACCGATCCGAGCGGCGTATCCAGCTCGGGCGCGAGCGCCAACGCCATGCTGATGGTCTTGCCCTCAGGCCCCGGAAATTCTTTCAGATGTTCTTCGGTGAAGCGCTGGAACAGGCGCTGCAATTCGCGCGCGAACCCAATCAGGGCGTCCCACGCGCCACAAACCGCAAAGTCGTCGCCGCCGGTGTGCAGCAGGTTCACTTTGCGCCAGAATTCCGGCAGCGAGCAGAGCACTTCCACTTCGCCTGCGAAGAACTGTTTGTAGAGCACGGAAACCTGCACGTACTCTTCGATGCTTTGTAGACGTCGCATGCGGATCCCGAAGCCGTCCACGTCGCCGCGCAGTACGCCCCAAACCGGTAGCCCCTCGGAGCGCGATGCCAGCACCGGAGCCGTCGCGGTTTCTCGACCATTATCGGTAAGCGCGGTATGGCGTGCGAGCGGCACCGAATCGGGCGAAGTCCCGATGGTCCAGGAATGCTTTCCGCCAGTGGTTACGATGTTCCCCGGCTCTACGGGCGACCAACCCACGCTAATGGCATCCCGCAGCGCAGCCCCAAGATTTTCGAAGTAAGCTGGATCGGATTCTTTGGGAGCGGGCCTCTGTATCGGGCCAAAACCCGTGGATGCCAGCGGCGTTCCTTGCTTGCGCTGGAACTCATCGTTCAAACGCTTGCGGACCACGGTCCAATCGCCGAGATTCTCCGTAATAGCCCAAAACAATTCCAGGCGATTCTGGCTCAGCTTCCGAATCCCTGATCGCGCCGCCACCAGAAACTCTTCGGTCTGCGCCCGAACTTCTTCGGGAAGAACCACCAGAAACTGCTCGCCACCGCTCGATCCCAGCAGCATTTTTGACAGCCCAAGTTCGGCGATCAGGGCCCGAGGTAGAATCTCGCTGAGCAGACTGACCCAGCGCAGCCGGCCAGTGAGGAGGGATTCGGCAGGCTGATCGGATGGGAGGAACGCCTCGACACCCAATAGCTTGCCTTGCAATAGGATTTGTACAGACATGCAGCTTCGTGCGACTTGGCGAAAGCTCAAATGTACCACGAGACCACGCGTCGAGAACTACTTCGCCCGTCTTGCGGAAGTCGCTGCCCTTGTCGTCAGACTGCAGCGGGAGTATACTTCCGGTGCACGATAGTCCAGAAGGGAGGCCGCTCTCATGGCCGAGAAGGACAATATCGAATACGCAAAACAATAGATCGCCGCATTGAACGCCCGGGATCTCGATGGATACCTGAGCCGAATCGACGAGTCTTACGTGGGGTACGCAGAAACCAGGCCTGAGCCGATACGGGGCGTCGAAGGTGTACGCCAATATATCCAGTCGCTTTTGATTGCGTTCCCGGATCTAAAGATCGAAGCGGAGCAAGTAATCGCGAGCGGTGATACGGTGGTCAGTCGCATGCGCGCGACAGGCACGCACAGAGGCAGTTATGTTGGAATCGCACCCACCAATAAGAGCATTGTTATCGAGGCGTGCAGCATTATTGAAATAAAGAACGGTAAAGCGATTCACAGTAGAATGTACGCCGATAACGTCAAGCTCTTGCAGCAACTCGGTGTTTTGTCGCTCCCCAGGGCGACCGCTGCCGGTTGATCGCAATCCTAGGCCGCCGTTAACAAGATGGGTTCGTGCCTGGTAATGACCAATGTGTGCTCGTAATGCGCGGAGAGGCTGCCGTCGGCCGTGCGAATGGTCCATTTGTCGCGCTCCAGGACGCCCTGCCCGTTTCCGGCAGAAATAATCGGCTCTATTGTGATGACCAGTCCTTCGGAAAGACGAGTTCGGAGCCGGGGCTCGTGATAATTGGGGAAGGTCGGCGGCTCATGAATGGTCCGTCCCACACCGTGGCCACAAAGGTCGCGCATTACCTGAAAGCCGCTGCTGCGGGTTTCGCGCTCCACCACCCGGCCGATCTCTCGCACCCGGTTGCCGGCGCGCGCCGATTGTAACGCCAGGTAGAAAGACCGCTTCGCGCAACGTGCCAGCGCCTCGGCCGTTACGCTGACTTCGCCTGCGCGAATAGTGACGGCGGCATCGGCATAAAAGCCGTCCTTTTCCGCCACCAGATCGAGCTTCACCAGATCGCCGGGCCGGACGACGCGCGCACCGGGAATTCCGTGAATGGCTTCCTCGTTAATGCTGATGCAGAGCGCACCAGGAAAGCCATAAACTTTCGGGGGCGCCGATCTCATCCAACTCGCCGGTTGTAATCCCGGGCCGGACGGCAGCCGCCGTTTTGTCGAGCGCCTGGCGCACGATTCTTCCGATGACCCGCAGTTTCTCAAATTCTTTCTGGGACCGGATGGACATATCGCAGCCTCACTTCATCGTAGCCTGCCAGTTCAGCAAAACGGTGATAGGGGACGCGTCTGCCTCTTCGAGCGACGTGTTGATCAGGAAACGTTGGCCATCCTTAGAAACGTCCCATCGCCAGGCTACGGTTGGCGCTCCGCCGGTACCGCCCAAGACCGAGGCTCGGAATAGCGCCTTGGGGATGCCAAGCTGGACCGTTCCACCGGACGCATTGAAGTCTACCGCCATGAGAGTTTCGTTCGGCGCGAAGTAAAACAGCTCCTTGCCGTCGTGCGACCAACGCGGCTGGCTTCCGCCGCCATTCGATACCGGCCATTTTCCACCGGACGACATCGGGAAGGGCTGCACATAAGCCTCCACGGTGCCCGATTCGTTGGAAGTGTAGACCACCCACTGCCCATCTGGAGAAAACTGAGCTTGCGTCTTGCTGAAGGGAGTAACCAGATAGGGAAATGGCTTGCGGTCGCCCATCATCGGAAGCACCCACAAGTCGATTTTTCGATCCTTGGTGCGCTGCAGGTAGAGCAGGTAGCGACCGTCGGCCGACCAGGCCATCGGGGTTTTGATTCCATCGGAGTGCACCAGCAATTCGGCCTGGTTTGCACCGTTGGCGGGCTTTAGATAAAGGTCGGGCGACTGGCCACCGGTGGGTGCATAGGCGATTTGGCGGCCATCGGGTGACCACACCGCGTTGCCGCCTCCGTCTTCGAACGTAAGGCGCGTATTGACGCCGCGCGCTACATCCATCATCCACACCACCCATTGCCCCTGATTGTCGGATCGACCTTCGGCGACCCGCGTTCCATCGGGCGAGAGTGCGAGTTCGTCGCGCGCCGCGGGTTCCCCTACGTGGCCCAACACTTTTCCCTGCCGGTCGTACCAGGTCAACTGCCGACTATCGCCTCCGGTGGAGGCGAACGCGAGCACACCGTTGTTCGAAACCGAAAACAAGCCGTTAAACAAATTTGTACTCACCTGGTCTGCCAACTGGACGGCGCGGCCGGTGAGCTGTAAGCGACCTGCATCGAAAGGCTGGGCCATCAGCGCTGTCCCGCGCAGAAAAAACAAATAGCCTCCCTTGCCAGTCGCGGAAGGTACGTACTCGACGCCGGCCGGGCTATCAAGTAGACGAGTTTGACCCTGCTGTGCTGGCTTGGCGTCGATTGACCCAATATAGATTCCGCTCTTGTTCGCCATGAGACGGTAATAGAAGAAATGCTTTCCGTCCGGCAGGAAGAATGGCCGGCCTACGCCCGCTTCACCGTGGGAGGAGTCCACAGCCGTGATCGGGGTCGCCTCGCCTCCTGATGCAGGGATGCGGTGAATCATGCCGGCCCTGCCGAACAGAATCACGTCGTCGCGGCTCCAGGAGATTCCAGTCGCGGGGTTGGTGTAGGGGGCTAGAACCTGCGGCGTCCCTCCCGAGACATCGAGCTTCTTGAGATTGCCATCTGCCAGAAATGCGATCGATTGGCTGTCGGGGGACCAAGTGGGATCCAGGTTCACGCCCTCGGTTCCCGGTAATTGATGCGCTTGGAGAGAATCCATCAACCGGATCCACAAGGCGGTCCGCCCGTCCGGGCCGCGCGCATTGAAAACCAGTTTGCGGCCATCCGGGGAAATGGCGAAAGCATTTAGCGCATTTTTTGCGGGGAGAGCGATCTCAAATCGCATGGGGGTGAGCGCGGGCGGAGTTTCCCGAAAATGCACGAAGCTCAAGACAGCCGTGCTCGCGAGCAACACCGCCGCCACTGCCGCCCACAGCCACTGGTTCCTCTTTTCTGATGCGGCCGCCGCGGGCGTGGAGGAAACGCCATTGGGCGGCGCTCCATCCAGAAGCCGCCACACATCCCCGATGTCGCGCAGCCTCTTTCGGGGATCCTTTTGCAAACACTCCGTGAGCAGCCGCTGGACGCTGGGCGGCGCATCGCTCAAATCGGGTTCGTCGCGAATCACCTTGGCGAGCATTTCCCCCGCGTCCTCACCACCGAAAAGCCGATTCCCAGTGATCAGTTCATGGAGCACCACACCGAAGGCGAAGATATCGGCACGCTTATCGGTGGTCTTGCCGCGAGCCTGCTCAGGCGCCATGTAGGAAGCGGTCCCGAGGATCATGCCGGCTTCCGTCATGCCGATGGTGAAAGTGGGTGATCGCTCTCCGCTGCCGCTGGTGGTGGCGGCCAATTTCGCGAGTCCGAAATCGAGCACCTTCACCGTGCCATCTGGCTTGATCTTGATGTTGGCGGGCTTGAGATCGCGATGCGTGATGCCTCGCTCGTGCGCGGCTTCCAGCGCATCGGCGATCTGATGTGCGATGCGGAGGGCATCGTCGAGCGGCATCGGCCCTTTCGGCGATTCACCCTCGATGTACTCCATCACGAGGTAATTCGGGCCGACGTCGTGCAGCGTGCAAATGTTGGGATGATTCAATGCGGCAACCGCTCGCGCCTCTTGCTCGAAGCGCTCGGTGAACCGTTCATTCGAGATTTTGATCGCTACAATACGGTCCAGCCGCGTGTCGCGAGCTTTGTAGACTTCACCCATCCCGCCCGCGCCGATGGGCTCAATAATCTCGTAGGGTCCAAGGCGTTCGCCAACGGCAAGAGGCATAAGAGCTAAATCGTCAGTTTACCCGATCAGCGCGCGACACTGTGATATATTCCGTGACGGGCCCGCATTGAAAACTTACGCCTGCAAAACGATCGCCGCCATCCTGGGGTTGGCAGCAGTAGCGAACGGCGCGATGCCCGCGGCACAGCAAAACGCGCTGTTACAGAAGTATTGCGTGGTTTGTCACACCGACGCGCACATGAACGGCGGCCTGTCGCTCGAACATTTCGATGCGGCGCATCCCGATCCTGGCGTTGCGGCTATGCTGGTCAGCAAGCTGAAAGCCAAGGCGATGGGAGCGGCGGGCATAGCGCTGCCGGACAGTACAACGCAAAGCGCACTGCTGAGCGCGCTGTCGGCGGAATCCGCGGGCGCGAGTAAGTGGACTGTGAATTGGATCCCTGGGATACTGACCGCGAGCGTGGTCGAGGAAGTGCCTTCGACGGCCAATGCGGGAGAGCCTGACCTGTTCCGCTTGACGGTCACCTGCAACATTAATACTCACGCAGCCGAGATGCGACTGGCCTGGTCGCCTGGTGTCCCGTCGAAGGGCCGGACAATTTCCGCCTCAGTGGACGGAAAGGCGCTGCCGGCCTTCGGGGTGGATGGTAGCGAAAAGATGTTCCCTGGAACTACTGGAAACTCGGGTACAGGCGCCGTCATCCTCAACCCACCACAGTTGCCGGCGCGAACTTTGACGATCAGTAATCTGTTTCCCGATGAGACGGTGGCGTTTCCATTTGATGCTCTGAGTGGGACAGTGCGTCAGTCGCTCGCGACGTGTTTCAATCCTGGCGCCACTCACTGAATTGGGATGCGAAACAAATTGGCGTGCACGGACGGTTTGATGTACGCGTAGGTGGAAGGATCTAGTCCCGGGCCGATACCCGTATGGTCAATGATCTTCACTCCGGGAACCTTTGCCCATTCGGTGGGGTCAAGGACTGCTTCAGGCGGAAGGCGGGGCAAAGTCTTGTCCGGCGGGATCGGAATAGCCGCCGTTCTCGTGTTGCGGGCTTGGCCGGATTTGTCTGGGATTTGCAGATACAAATAGCGCCCGTCCGGCGACCAGGCGGGCCTACAAAGACTGTTGCAGATCCGTATCGCAGGTCCGCCATCGAGTGGAACAAGAAGAGTTGGGGGCGGCGTCACGTTGGGCACCGCGGCAGTGACCGCAATCAAGCGCCGATCGGGTGAGACATTTTCGAAATTGAGGATTCGTCCGGGAAGGGCTCGGCCTCGTCCCGTTCCGTCGCTTGCCATCGAGCCGACATAGTATGCCTGACCGTCTGTCAAGCGGAAGACGATCTTATTATTTGGACCGAAATGCGGAAGACTCTCGCTGTTGGCGGCAATCCTGCGCGGGGCAGCGCTGCGGTCCAAAGAAGCGACCCAGATCTGCGAAGGCTGTCCGGGCGGCTGGGTCGAAAAGACGACTTCTTTCTCATCGTTGGAAAGGTCGTACTCGCCGATCGAAACCCCTTGCAGGACGATTTCACTCTTGCCCGCGGCAAGATCGGCGCGCCAAAGCTCGGCTGGTGATTCGAGCGAGTCGCGGCGCAACAAATAATAGAGACGCTTTCCGTCCCGCGAGAAGACTGGCGGCGTGCCTTCCGCGTACCCTTCGCTGGAAAGCGCGCGGTCGCCACGGAGGTCGTGAATCCAGACCGCATTCTGCCGCGTAAATATCGAAGTGATCAGCGAACCACCGCCGGGTGATATCGCGATGCCGCCCTCTTCGGTGGAACCGAACGTAATCTGCTCCGGTTTTCCGTCGGGAAAGCGCTGGCGCCACAAGTGGTTTCGTCCGGCCACCTGGACCGTCATATACATCCATTTCCCGTCGGGCGACCACGCCGCGGCGGTGCAAGGGCCGTCCGGTCCCACCTGCCTCCCTGGCGATCCGCCGGAAAAAGGCACCACTCGGCAGGGATGGAATCGGTCAATCATCTCCACTACCAAGACCCACTTCCTGTCTGGAGAAAGATACGAGTAGTGGGCCATGCCGCGCTCGTGTGCGGGGAAATAGATCTCGCGCAGGTCGCTCCGGTCGGTTTTCGAGGTCACGATCCCCATGTGGATTCCGGTCTTGATTTGTGAGAACAGCAGATGGCCGTCCTCCAGCCAACTCAATCCCGCTGAGTTCGGCAGGAACAGTTGGGAATCGCCGCCGAGCGTGGATACGCTGTAGGTCTGAAAAAGGCGCGAGGCACTTGGGAACACGGTGTAAGCGATGCGATCGCCGCCCGGAGAGAACGCAATGCCGTACTTCACACGCGGATCGTGCGTCACTCGAATCGGCTCGCCATCGGGAAGCAGTTTCAACCAGATTTGCTCGGTCGTACCGAAAAAATTGGAGCTTCGATAAAAAGCAAGCATCCGGCCGTCGGGGGAGAGGACCGGGTGCACGGCGGAATCGGTAAAGCTGGTGAGCTGGGTGTAGGAAGCCGGGTTGTTGGGGATAGGGGGTTGGCTTCCAGGCACCGTCGATCGACGGTAGAGCCATAGTCCGGCGCTAGCGGCAAGAACGAGAAGCAATGCAAGGACGGGGATGGCGAAGACCGGCCGCAAGCGGGACCGGGGCGGGGCGGCCAGGCGGTCGGCGAGGGCCGATAAATCGCGAGCCACCTCGGACGCGGATTGGGGACGCCTGGCGGGATCTTTTGCGAGGAGTTTCGCCACCAGTCCATCCAAGCTGGCCGGCACTCCAACACGCTCCCGAGACGGCGCGGGTACTGGGGCGTGCGAGCCGCTGGAAAGCATCTGTCCCAGCGATGCGCCGGGAAACGGAAGTCGCCCGACCGACATTTCGTACAGCACCAAGCCAAGGGAAAACAGGTCCGCCACGCTGCTGGGCTCGCGCCCCTCCACCTGTTCGGGAGCCATGTAGGCGGGCGTCCCCATAACGCCATTAGTTTCGGTTATGCCGGTTTCCGAAAGCACCTTGGCGAGCCCAAAATCCAACACCTTCACGCCGTGGCGCGTGACCATCACATTGGGTGGCTTCAAATCGCGATGCACGATTCCAAGTGCGTGCGCCTCGGCCAACGCACTGGCGATCTGCGCTCCGTAGCGCGCTACCAGCTCAGGCGCCAATGGACCTTTCTTGATCTCCGCGGCCAGCGTGGAGCCGTCAATGAACTCCATGACCAGGTAGTTGGGGCCGACGTCGTAGAGGGTGCAAACGTGCGGATGGTTCAGCGTGGAAATCGCCCGTGCTTCCAGTTGAAAGCGTTCGCTATAGCGGGCCGCCGCGATCTTGATCGCCACCACGCGTCCCAATCGCGTATCCATGGCGCGGTAGACCGTTCCCATGCCACCCGCGCCGACGCGGGCTTCTATTTTGTATGGACCGAGCTGGGTTCCCGAAGCGACGATGGTCTGAGTGGCGGAATCGAGAAGCCCGCCGGGCGGCAGATCCAGGAACTGGTTGCTGGACTCCAGCGCGAGCATCCGCTCTACGCGCGAGCGGATGTCGGGATCGGTACCCTCGAGCAGCGCCGCGCGCTCGTTGGAATTACACTTCTGGGCAGCGTGATAGAGCTCTTCGATCTGACGCCAGCGGTCGGGAGTCATAGCACTGAATTCTCCACGTCAGTTCACCCTGCCGAGATACTTGTCCAACCATGCCAAAACTTCTTTCGATAATTCCTCTTTCTTCTGGCTGATGTCGTGGGGGGTGTCAAAGACTACGTGGCGTTTGTCAGGCTCCCGCGTTCCTAGCATTCGGAACAGAGGCTCTTGGGCCCGATCGAGGGAAAAGGTGAAGTCATACCGGCCATTTACCATTAGCACGGGTTTGTTTATGCGCGGCGCGAAATCAACCTGATCGCGTCCGGGCAATACGGGTCCCAGAAAAAAACCTCCGTCTAAGAAGACGATCGCCTTAAATCGGTCTTCCAATGCGGTATAAATGACGCCGTATGCCGTGCCTTGGCTGACCCCCAGGTAGGCGAGTTTGGATTTGTCGATTTCTGGCCGGGTTTCCAGATAATCAACGGAACGCCTCACCTCCTTGGAGTCTTCTATCACCACCTCGCGATCCTCGATGCTTCCAGGTACCAATCGTTTGCGTTGGCGCTCGTAGGTACCTTGATAGATCGGGTACAGGAGCGCGCGGCCGCTCTTGATCACATAGTCCACGAATTGCAAATCGCCCAGAGCCTCGCTGGAGGGCATGGTGTTCACGCGAGCGCTCGGAAAGAACACAACGGTTTGATAGGGAGGGTGGACATTTTTCGGAAGGAACAGGTACATCGGAAGGCGCTCGGTCTCATAGCCGGCATCAATGGTGATCTTTTCCCTGGTCCAATCCGGGGTGGTCAGCACCGGGTCTTCGGCCTTGGCATTCAGAGGGCGGTTGTCATAGGCGTACATCGTCTTGTAAACCTGGTACACGTCGTCGGATGCAGGTTTCGCCTTCGAAAAATCTCTCGACTGAATGACCAGCGGCGCTGCCGCCTGGGCCGGGACCGGCTCATTGTTCCGCACACAACGGAAGCCATTGAGATCGGAACGGTCCCAGGGAAGAAGGGCCTCCGGTTCGTAAGCCTGATAGGTTTGAGTTCGCCAACCGCCGCCCAGAATAAAGCGCCGGTCGATATCCACGGTATTAAAACTCCACTCCCTTACATTGCCGCTCATGTCATAAGTGCCGAAAGGGCCCACGTCCGGAGAAGAGCCGACGCTCCACGGCCCGCGTCCGCCGAAATTACTCACGTTGATGCTGTAAGGCGATAGATCGGCTGGAGCGGCTTGATACCACTGGCCGAGGGTCGGCAAGCTCTTGCCTGCGAACTCGGCGTAGGCAGCGGCCTCATACCAACTCACTCCGGACACGGGATAATCCGCCTGTCCTTGCGGAAAATGGCCGCCTTCCCAAGTGGAGGGCCCCGGCCGGCCGGTAGGATCGCGAAACAGATCGATGGCCTGATCCCAAGTCATCTCCTTACCATCTTTGGTGAACGGTTGTTTCCAATATTCCCTTTTACGGTAACCGCCTTGGTCCACGAATTCACGGTATTGCCGGTTGGTTACCTCAAACTGGTCAAGGTCGTAGGCTGGAAGTGGGGAGGCCACCCATCCAATAAAACCGATCAGCGCGACGAAAAATCCTTTGGGGATGTGGACCATCCCCGCCGCGGTTCCAGCAGGCGCTAGATCGAACTGCATTTTGTCACGGGTAAAAGGCGCCGCAAGAAGTTGTCCCGTTCCCGGCTTGGACACTCTCCAACGAAAATATCCGTCTGGAATTAATACGCCCGAGAGCGGAGCAGCCCCAAGCGCCAACCAGGCACCGCCGGGTGTTCTGTAGTCCTGAATCTCGACCGTGGCGCCGGGCGGGGACGACTGGATGGAGACGCGGCGGGTCAGCGATTTCGCGATGGAAGCCAGTTGTGGATCGCCGGGCAAATACTTCTGCGCTTTCTGTAGCAAGAGGAACGCCGCTACAGGCGTTTGAGGGGTGAGCCGCCCGATTTCAGGAATGGCTTGTTCCCGCGCCCAATGCCGCCGCTCCGATCGCTGATAGAGCCAAGCCCCTCCGGCCGTGAGCAAGAGAAGCAACACGATTGAGGGGATCGCGAAGATCGGGCGCAATCGGGATCGTGATGGCGGAGCGGTCAGCCGTTCTTCGAGCGCGGATAACTCCCGAGCTACGTCCAAAGCGGACTGGGGGCGTTTGGCAGGATCTTTTTCCAGCAGCTTTGCGATCAGACCGTCCAGGCTGGCGGGAACGCCTAAGCGCTCCCGCGATGGTGCGGGTACGGCGGTGTGCGAGCCGCTCGAAAGCATCTGCCCGAACGATGCGCCGGGAAAGGGCAGCTTTCCGACGGCCATCTCATAAAGCACCAGCCCCAGAGCGAAGAGGTCCGTGCTGCTGCCTGGCTCCCGGCCCTCGATTTGCTCCGGTGCCATATACGCGGGCGTGCCCATGATGGCATTCGTTTCGGTGATGCCTGTTTCCCTCGTTAGTTTGGCGAGGCCGAAGTCCAGCACCTTCACTCCGTGACGGGTGAGCATCACGTTAGACGGCTTCAAGTCGCGATGCACAATGCCGAGCGAGTGCGCCTCGGCCAACGCACTGGCGATCTGCGCTCCGTAGCGCGCCACCAGCTCAGGCGCCAATGGACCTTTCTTGATCTCGGCAGACAGCGTGGAGCCTTCAATGAACTCCATCACGAGGTAATTGGGGCCGACGTCGTAGAGTGTGCAAACGTGCGGGTGGTTCAGCGTCGAAATCGCCCGGGCTTCCAGTTGAAAGCGTTCGCTATAGCGCTCAGCCGCTATCTTGATGGCAACCACGCGTCCTAATCGCGTATCGGTGGCCCGGTACACGGTTCCCATGCCACCGGCGCCGATTTGAGTTTCGATCTTATAGGGACCGAGCTGGGCGCCCGGCGCGACAACAGTCTGCGTGGGATCAGCGAGAAGAGCGGCGAGTGGCTGGTCCAGAATCCGTTTGCCCGTTTCCACCTCAAGCAGTTGCTCGACCAGAGAGCGAATTTCGGGGTCCGTACGTTCCAACAGAGCGGCACGCTCCGTAGGGCCGCGCTCCTGGGCCGCGTGATAGAGATCTTCGACCTGCCGCCAGCGATCGGATGTCATATTCGCCAAGCCACTGATTAATCCTACATATTCTATACTTTCCAAGACGGGCACCATGGCAAATTCATCCAGCGCCGCCGACACCACCCAGCTTCTGCGTGCCTGGGCGGACGGCGATTCACAAGCCTTGCAACGGCTGACTCCGCTGGTCTACCGCGAATTGCGCCGCGTGGCTGCTCATCTGCTGCAAAACGAGCGTCCCGGCCAGACCATGCAAAGCTCGGATCTCGTGCACGAGGTATATCTGCGTCTGGTGAACGCACGGGAAGTGGACTGGCAGCATCGCGCCCACTTCTTCGCCGTTGCAGCCACGCTGATGCGGCGAATCCTGCTGGATCGGGCGCGCCGGAAAGCCGCAGGGAAACGCGGAGGCAAGGCGCAGCCTTTGGATCTCACCAGGACCCTCGATGTGGCGCAAACTCAGGCGCGTGAACTGGTTGCGCTGGACGATGCGTTGGAGGCGTTGGCCGAAGTAGACCCTCGCAAAGCCCGGATCGTCGAATTGCGCTTTTTCGGGGGCTTGAGCGTCAAGGAGACCGCCGAGGTGGTGAAAGTCTCCTCCGACACCGTGATGCGCGATTGGAAGCTGGCTCGGGCCTGGCTGTTGACCGAACTCCGCGCTTAAAGCTCTCCGATAAATCTTTTTTTCATACCGGTTCCAGTTTTTCACTCCAAATTGCGCTTTTGAGAGTGCACGCGGATTTGCCCGCGTTACAGAAAGAGGAACACTATGAAAACAATCTCTCGAGCAATAACAATGACCGTCACCGCGGGGATCTGCGTGGCGCTGTTTGTCTCCAAGGCAACCGCGGCCTGTGGGGATCTGACGAATTTGCAAGGTCCCTTCGAGTTTGCGAAGCTAAGTTCGGATCTGCGCCTGCCGGAAGCCTCGGCGGAGCCGGTCAGGGCGTCGTCGCGCGGTTCTGACGCGTCGATCGTTGGATTCTGGAAGACTCAATTTATTTCCAAAGGGAACACCGGCCACAGTCCCTCCATCCCGGACGGCGCGTTGATCGACTTTGGATTAACCCAATGGCACAGCGATGGAACAGAAATACTCAATTCCGCCGGCATCCCGAACGGCGGCTTCTGTCTGGGAGTATGGGGGCAGACTGGGTTTCTCACATTCGAGCTCAACCATTTTCCCATCGCGTTCAACCCGACTACCGGCGCAATCGCCAACTTTATCAACCTCAAGGAACAGGACACGCTATCTCCTAGCGGGGACAGCTACATTGGTAATTTTACCGAGGACTTCTACGATACGAAAGGAAACCACGTCGATCACTTGACGGGAGTGGTTTCGGCCACGCGCCTCACTGTGGATTCGTCACTGCCGACCGCTGAGCCCAACCAATAAGTATTCCAGTCGCGGCCGCGAAGCGAAGATTACTTCTTCTCCTGCTTCGCGGCTTCGACGATAGCGTTCAGTGTCGGGATGTCTTTCAGCAGAGGCGCTGAACTCTTAAACGTCCGAATGTAGGCGTAAATATCTTTGGCCTTCTTATCGGGCAGCACGGCTTCGCTGAAATTCGGCATGGATGTGATGGGAACAATCGGCGCGACATTGGCGCGGCCGCGCAGGAAGCTAACGAAACCCTGCTCGGTGGCGAGATTTCCCCAGCGTCCTACGAAAGGACGCGCGCCAGTTTCACCGTTGTAGCCGTGGCAGGCGTAGCAGCCGTAGGAATAATACAAGGCTTTTCCAGAAGCCGCGTTTCCAGTTACCGGACTGGTGGGCGCCGGATTGTTCTGAGCGGCCGCGGTCAAGGCCAAAAGCGCGAACGTGGGAATCAAGCGATTCATTCCGGTTATCCTTACCGCGGCTGAGTGATTACGTCGATCATATAAGGCTCGCCGCGTTTGACAGAAGCCACCCCCCGCTTCAATGCTGCTGACAACTTGGTGGGGTCTGAGATTGGCCCTTCGCCGGCCATGCCGTAGGTAGCCGCCATCTTTGCATAGTCGATAAAGGGATCCCGCAGAGTGTTGCCGATAATAGCGCGCTCCGCGCCACGCCCGCGAACTCCTGCCATGTATTCCACGAACATGTATTCCTGATGCCACGCCCGATTGTTGTGCATCACCGTCAGCATGGGCAGTTTGTGATGCGCCGCCGTCCACAGAACACCCGGCGCGTAGTTAAGATCGCCATCAGTTTGGATGTTGACGACGAATCGATTACGGGCCTTGGCGGCCAGGGCCGCACCCACCGATGCCGGCGCACCGTAACCCATACCGCCCGCGCCTTGGCCGCCCAGATAGCTATACGGCTTGTTGTGATCCCAGAGTTGATTATTGTGGCTGCTCGAAAAACCGCTGGGAGAAGCAAAGCACCAGTCTTCCTTCATAATGAGCGGCCACAGTTCGGCATACACTCGGGCCGTACTGATGGGAGTGCCGTTCCATCCGGCTTTCGCTTTTTCAACTGCTTCTTCGAGCGCCGTGACGTGCGCCTCGTGGTTGGCGCGGGCATGCTTTCGCGCACGTTCCTGAATGCGCGCTTTTTGGTCGGATGTCAGCTGGCGCTTCACTTCTTCGATGAGGAGCGGAAGACTGGCTTCGGCATCCGCCTCAATGGGCATCGCCGACTTCTCGCGGTTCCCCCGGCCGAAGTTGGCGGGCGTCCGAACACCCTTGAAATCGATATGCGTGACGTCGCGCGCTTCGGCGACTTTCGCAAGTCCCGGACCGTTGATCGAAACTTGCGCGCCGCCGGTTTCAAGCCCGAGCGTGTAGTCGTACGTGGTATCCGCGCCCGGCCCGCACAGGGGATGACGCTGCGGGAAACTCATGGGCCCTTGCGTGGCCGCCGTGCTGGTGCACGCTCCCACCAGTTCGGCCAGTTCAACGGCCCGCTTCACGCCTTCCGGAGTTCGCAGGCGTCCCACCGCGATCCGGGGATTCTGCGCGGCCAGCAGCCCTTTCGCGATCTCGCCGGCTGTGCTGTTGTCGATGGCCGGCATCTGCGGCGCTTTATATTTTGGAATTTGTACGTTCGGGGAGTTTACTTTCTGGATCTCTGAACTGAGCACTACAAGAGTGGGTCCCATCGGTGGCGTAATGGCTTCGTTGTAAGCGCGCTGAATCGCCACTAGCGCATCCGCCACTGTCTCCGGCTGGGCGTCCCATTTAGTGAAGCTTCGAACCATACCCGCCATATCGAGCGCGGTGTGCGCGGGAATGAAGTCCGCGTCATTGCCCGCCATCATCACTACCGGCACCCGATCGTAGTAGGCCTGATAAATGGACATGGCTGCGTGCTGAATTCCGATGGTGCCGTGCAGCAGCGCCAGCATCGGCTTGCCCTCCGCCTTGGCGTAACCGTGGGCCATGGTGACCGCCGACTCTTCATGCAGCGCGGTGATCCACTCCGGCATCACATTCGGCGGATTGCCGTAATTGATAAACGATTCCTGGAGACCTTCAAAACTCGATCCCGGGTTCGCAACCGCGTATTCGATCCCGAGGTCGCGGACGGTCTGAACCATGAGATCCGAGCCGGGCCGCGTAATGGTGCGCGCCGCCACAGGCGGCCGAATATTCCCCGCATCGCGATCCAGTTGCGTCTGGCTAGGAGGCGGCGCATTGGATGTGGAGGCTGCTCTTCCACTGCCGCTCTGAGCTTCCGCCAGTGGCGTTGAAGTCACCAGCGCAGCCGCCCCCGCTGCTCCGGCCGCTGCGTTCTTCAGGAAGCCTCGACGGCCCACCGACGTCTTCTTCGATTTCGCCATGGTCTCTCCGCCCTTCGGCCACAATGATATCAATCCCAGCTGGCGTGGTGGACCTGAGGAGCCATTTTACGGCGAGCTTCCACCCGGGCGATCGCGGCGGACAGCTCCGCCGAGTTGACGGGCTTGCTCAGATAGTCATCCATTCCCGAAGCGATGCACTTTTCTCGATCGCCATTCATGGCGCGGGCGGTCATGGCGACGATCGGGATGTGAGCGCCACTGGCATTTTCACGCGCTCGAATGGCAGCCGTGGCTTCGAAACCATCCATCTCGGGCATTTGCACATCCATAAGGACAAGGTCGAACGACTCGCGATCCAGCGCTGCCAGAACCTCGAACCCGTTATTGGCAATCACGACGGTATGGCCGTGTTTTTCCAACAAGTGAGTGGCAAGCTTTTGATTTACGGAGTTATCTTCGGCTAAGAGAGTTCGCAGCCCCGTACTTGGCGTATTGGCGGCCAAGGCGCTGCTCATCGCAATAATGCTGGGGTCAAGTTGCGGAGCCGGTTGGGAGCCACCGGTAGTGAGTGCGCTGAGAATGGTTTTGAGCAGCTCACTCTGACGAATGGGCTTGGTGAGATACGCGTTCACACCCCACTCGCGGCACCGCGCCGCATCTCCCGGCAGGCTTCCCGAAGTCAGCATGAGGATAGTCGCTGAATTCATGCCAGGCAAGCTCTTGATGCGTGCCGCCAGATCGAATCCGTCCATTCCTGGCATGTGGACGTCGGTGAGAACGAGTGGAAACGGCTCGCCCCGGGATTCCAGCAGCGCGAGCGCCGAAGGGCCGCTGTTGGCGAGGATGGGGCGCATCCCCCAGCCCATTAAGCGGTTCGCCAGCAGACGCCGATTGGTGGCATTGTCGTCCACAACAAGAACGGGAATGTTCGCGAGGGCGCTAAATTCCACCACGGATTGCTGCTTAGGCTGGCCAACGGCCTGTTCAACCGGAACGGTGAAATAGAATGTTGTGCCGGCGCCCAATTCGCTCTCCAGCCAAATTTGGCCACCCATTATTTCGACCAGCCGCTTGGAAATGGTGAGACCCAGCCCCGTGCCGCCAAATTTGCGGGTGGTAGACCCATCGGCTTGAGAGAACGCCTCGAATATATGCTGCTGCTTAGAAGCGGCAATACCAATGCCAGTATCCCGAACGGCAAAGAGCAAGCGAGGCCCGGAATCGGCTTGATCAGGAGACAAGCGAACCGACAAAACAACCTCGCCACGCTCTGTAAACTTCACTGCATTTCCCGATAAATTCACCAACACCTGACGAATTCTCAGAGCGTCCGCGACCACGAAATCGGGAACGGAAGGGTGGATGTCGCAAATCAATTCGAGACCCTTCTGATGGGCGCTGAAGGCGATCAATTTTGCGGTGTCTTCGATAGTTTGGCGCAGCCTGAATTCCACCGGGTCCAGGTCTAGGACGCCCGCTTCGACTTTTGAGAAATCCAGAATATCGTTGATCACCGACAGCAGCGCGTCAGCCGAACTCTTCGCCATGCTAAGGTAATCGCGCTGCTCAACGGTCAACTCGGTTTCGAGCGCTAGTTCGGTCATGCCCAGCACTCCGTTCATGGGAGTGCGGATCTCGTGGCTCATATTGGCGAGGAATTCGCTCTTGGCCCGGTTGCCTGCTTCGGCCGCTTCCTTGGCGTGCTGCAACTCTACTTCCCGCTCCTGTCTTTCGCGCTCGGCCTTGTCGAGCGCCTCCACCATGCCGTTGATCGACGAGCCCAATTCCGCCAGCTCATCTTGCCCATCCCAGGGAACGCGGATGGAGAGATTTCCGGTGCGGCCAATCGTCGCCACCGACGAATTTAACCGCCTGAGACGCGAGAGGATCAACCGGTCCAGCAGCACCAGCGTGAGCATGCAGAGAACCAGACCGGTCCCGAGCAGAGACAACATGAATTCGCGTAGGGTGGACTGGCCTTCACGATAGAATCCTCTCGGCAGGTCCACGCGCAGCAGATAAGCTGGCCTTCCATAAGCGTTTTTGAGCACTTGATAGCCGGCGATGGACTGCCCATCGAGCGGCTGCACCGCGATTGGCTCGGATTCGGAAAGTGAATTGGCGATTTGACGGAGGCCCTGGGGCAATAGTGCGTCGTCCAAATTGAAAAGGACCAGAGACAGGTGCGTGAGCGCGGCCAATTGTTGAAGCTCGTCCCTCCCAAGCCGGCGGCCCATTACCAGCGTCCCTCGAACGGGCCCTTCGGCCCGGCTGTTGAGGATGGGCTGTGAGGCCACCAGGATCGGTCCCTCCGCGAGCGGTAGGAGGCCCATCAAGTTGGTATTCGGATCGCCATGCTGCAACAGAGGAGATTGACGATTAAAATGTTCCAGCAAGCCGGCAGGAACCGGAATGTCCTTCTGCAGCCTGACATCGATCGCTTTCTGGAAGGCTAAACGCCCCGAAGAGTCGAAAATCAGGACAGTGTCGATCTTTATCCGCGCCAGGTTTTCGGCGGGATATTCGGTTTCAAGATAATTGGGATTCCGTCCCTGGATGAAATTGGCCGTCTCGTCCCAGGAAGCGTAGTCACCGGCCACCTTGTTCACGTTTGCCAGGTCATCTTGCACGGCGCTGATGGCGCGCTGGACATGTTGATACGTATCCTGCTGCTCCAGAACGGCGAATCTCCGCAGCACCAGCGATCGCGAGACAAAATAGAAGACTCCGAACAGGAAAATGAAGGTAAGTCCAACGAACAACAGTGTTTTGTTAAGTAGCTTCATGAGGTGGACGTACCCAAGCTACTATCGGAGGCTGGGAACTTTTCCTCCAGGCGGCTTTCGAGGTGGGAAAATAGATCCGGTGGCCATTGCGATTGCTGCTAGTTTCACCGCGGAACCTCTGGCCGAATCTCTGCGCTACTGGCTCAGTCAGCTGAACCTCGCGGCCACCGTAGAATTTCTTCCCTATAACCAAGTCCTGCAGGCGCTTTTTGACTCCAGGGGCGCGTTCGCTTCCAACCGGAATGGCCTCAATGTTGTACTGCTGCGTTTTGAAGATTGGAGCGGCTTTCGCGATGGTGAATTGATAGCCGCCCTCAAAACTGCAACGTCCATCGCAACCTCACCCATTCTGGTCTGTGTCTGCCCACCCTCTCCAGCCGCTCTCGCCGATCCCGAACGGAACGCGCTGTTGCGCCACATGGAGCAGGATCTGGCAATCGCACTGGCCGCGCTGCCGATGATTCGCTTCCTATCCAGCGCTCGCCTGCTGGAGCTCTATCCATTGACAGATTATTACGATGCGGCGACGGATAAGCTCGGCCAGATTCCGTATACGCCGGACGCCTACGCGATTCTCGGAACGGCTATTGCGCGTGTGTTCCATACTTGTCAGCGAGCGCCGTACAAAGTGATTGCGCTCGATTGCGACAACACATTGTGGAGAGGCATCTGCGGCGAAGCGGGTCCGAGCGGCGTCGAGTTGGACGCTCCGGCGCTGGCCCTCCAAAACTTCGTGAAGGCGCGGCAAAAGGACGGCATGCTGCTGTGCGTCTGCAGCAAGAACGCCGCCGAAGATGTCGGACGGGTGTTTGACGAGCACCCCGAGATGCCGCTCCGAAGATCGGATTTCGCCGGATGGCGCGTGAATTGGCGCCCCAAGTCCGAGAACATTTGTTCGCTCGCCGCGGAGCTGTCGCTTAGTCTTGACTCATTCATCTTCGTGGACGACAACCCCATGGAGACCGCGGAAGTGGAGTCCAATTGTCCGGGTGTTCTGGCTTTAACTCTGCCCGCGGAGGTCGAGCTGATCCCCCGATTTCTCGATCACGTCTGGGCCTTCGATCAACTCGGGATTACCGCTGAGGACCGGAATCGGACGGCCATGGTTCGCGAGAATGCGTCGCGCAGCCGGCTTCTTACCGAGTCCCTGTCCTACTCCGATTTTCTTGCCAGCCTCGAACTGGAGGTCGAGATCCGTCCATTGAATGGCGCTGCGGAAATCGCGCGCGCCGCACAAATGACCCAGCGAACGAATCAATTCAATTTCACGACTCAACGGTTCACCGAGCCAGAGATCCGGGAAGCGCTCAGCGGCGGCTCGATCGAGATTCTGACCGCTTTTGTACGCGATCGCTTCGGAAACTACGGCCAGGTAGGACTCGTCATTTTCCAGGCGCTGGATGGCGTGCTACGAGTCCAGAACTTGTTGCTGAGTTGCCGGGTTCTGGGCAAGGGCGTGGAGCACGCAATGGTGGCGCGGCTGGGACAGATTGCAGTGGAGCGCTCGCTCTCGGACGTTGAGATCCTCTACCAGCCGACGCCGAAGAACACCCCTGCCCGCGATTTTCTGACCAGCCTGAAAGCTCGGAACCATCGACTCCCATCTGAGGTGGCGGCCGCAGTCCGATTCTCAGTGCCCGAAAACGAATCGCCGCCCACTGCGCCGGACGAAGCTACGATGGCCCCCGCTTCCCGTCCCTCGGCTGACTTTGCGTGGATCGCCACACATCGCAGCGACGCTGCCGCAATTCTGGATGCGGTGGAAGGCGCTCAGCAAACGCGCGTGGCTCCCCCGGCCGCAATTCGGCCGCGAGACCAGCTGGAAAGACGCCTCACACGCATTTGGGAGCGCGCATTGCGAATCTCGCCCATCGGCATCAACGACGATTTTTTCGATCTCGGCGGCGACTCGTTTCAAGCGGTTCGCATCCTGGCGGATTTGGCGGCGATCACGGCACGCGACCTTCCCCTCGCCACGCTGTTTGAAGCTCCCACCATCGAGAAATTGGCGGAAGTACTGCGCGATCGCTCCTGGAAGCCTCACCGGAACTGCCTGGTGCCAATCAAGAGCTCCGGCGTCCGGCCGCCCTTTTACTGCGTTCACGGAGTGGGCGGCAATGTTCTCGAATACATGGATCTGGCTCGTCAGGTTCATTCCGATCAGCCGCTCTATGGACTCCAAGCCATGGGCCTGGACGGGAAGGGAGACGGGCGGAAATTCACGGTCGAAGAAATGGCCGGGCATTATCTTGGTGAGATTCGCGAATTTCAACCCGAGGGCCCGTACTATTTAGGCGGATCATCATTCGGGGGGCTGGTTGCTTACGAAATGGCGCGCCAATTGGCGGCCGCGATGCAGCCGGTGGCGCTGGTTGCGATGTTCGATATCGCGGTTACGGAATCTGGCGAGCCGGGGCGAATAGACAATTTCCTGTACCGCGTCACGCTGCATTGGCGCAACCTCCAGGTGCTCAATCCAGGTGAACGCATGGGCTACCTCCGCGAAAAAGCCAGACGCGTTGCCGCACGAGTGCGTTACCGGATGATCCCGTTCCAGGCCATTCAGTCCGTCCAGGAAGCCGCGCACTGGGCCGCTGGCCGTTACGTTCCCGGTGAATATTGCGGCCGGATCACATTGTTCCGCGCCACCGAGCAGCCGCCTTGGATCCATTCCGATCGGATGCTGGGATGGGGAAATCTGGCGAAGGGTGGAATCGAGATCTACGACACACCTGGACATCACGCGGACCTGGTTCGTGATCCGCGCGTCCGTGTGCTCGCCCGTCAGCTGGAGGATGCGCTGGCCAAGGCTCAGGTGACGGACTGATTGGTATGCGATATTTTCTTGCGGCGCTCATTGGGGCTGGTTTATGCGGTAACGCGCAGAGTCCACTGTCCATTCCGGACAGCCTCAAACCTCCCGCCACCGAAAAGCTGGTTCTTCAGGCGCGCGCCGAGGGAGATCAGGTGTATACCTGCGACGGCTCGAAATGGGCGCTCAGCGGACCCGATGCAAAGCTTCTCGACGAGAGCGGCAAACAGGTTGGTACTCATTTCTCAGGGCCGACGTGGCAGTGGTCCGACGGGAGCAAGGTGGTGGGGCGGCCCATAGCCAATGCGACGCCCGATCCGGATTCAATCCCATGGCTCCTGTTAACAGCGATTGATCACCAGGGCAGCGGCGTCATGGAGCGGGTGTCGAGCATCCAGCGGCTTTCAACCAAGGGCGGCAAAGCCCCCGCTACCGGCTGCGATGAGTCGCATAAAGGCGAGAAAACGCGAGCGCATTACAATGCTGTTTATTACTTTTACGCGCGAAACCAATAACGAGACTGCCCTGACATCACGGCTTGGATTCAAATGAAAATACGTGCCAGCATTCGTCGCCTTTTTCGACCAGGACCGAATGCGCCGGCGCACCCTTAAATGTCGAGATGGCCCGCTCCCAAAAATGATGCGCCGGGCGGTTGGACTGCATCACGCGAACTTCCCACAAACCCGGAAATCTCCTCCACACTTGATGCGCTACTTCGGTTCCAACTCCACGCCGCCGATACCCACGCAGGACAAAGAACTCGGCCACATCCCAGGCTGCCTGGTAGCCGGAACGTTCCGAACTTTTCTTCACCAATACCAATCCGGCTAGTTGGCCATCTATCGTGACCAGAAACGGATAGCGGTTCGGATCAATCCAATAGTTCGGGAGGTCCCGATAACCGAACCTGCCGTCAGAGCCTAACTCTAGATGGCAGAACTCACTGAAATCGTACGCGTACAGCTCCAGCAGATTCGCCAGGATCGGCTGTTGCTCGGGTGTGGCGGGGATTAGCTCGATGTGCGACATTCCCCGGGCCGCTAGTTCAAATCCGGAGTCTGCAGCAATGGGTTGAACCACGCCCGGTCGCGCACATGCGTTCGCGATTGAATGCGCCAGCCCAGCGCGGTCTTGACGTATACGTCTTCGTATCCGCCATGCCGCTCGATGCTGCCCGGCCCTTTTATTCCCATCTGCAGCAGATAAATTCTCCCGGAGGCGCCCTGCGCCGTTGGCGTGAACACCTGGTTGACCATGACGTGCGTCCAGCCGGTCCAGACCATCGGAGTCTTACAACCGCGCGATCCTCCCCCAATCAACGTAGCCAGCGCCTCGCGACCCTTGGCCAGCACCCGGCCGCGCTGCTTGAATCCCTCATCGGAATTTTTGTCGATGAAAACGCCGTCGGGAGTAAACACATCCGCGTAGTCATAGCCATTGTTGGAACAGGTGTCGATGCCATAGGCGTAGCGATTGGTGAGCTGAATCAGTTCGTCGTAATCCAACGCGGTCAGCGACCGCTCCTTGGCCGAGACCACCGTGGGCCGCCGCTCGATCCACAGCGTGACCCATGTGCCTATACACGCGCCGCAGGCTAAGCCCGCGAGGAATTTCCATTTGGTCATCGTCTTCTCCGTCCTCGAATCAGTATAATTATCGGCTGACTGGAGGTCTCATGCCTGCTGGAAAATTATTCGCGATAGTTGGCGGGGCCGTGATGCTGTGCGGCAGCGCGAGCGCGCAAGGTCTGGTGACGCAGCGCGTCTTATCGCTGGGGATGGCCAAGACCATCGCCGAGGCGACCATCTCGGAATGCAAGGTAAAAGGTTTTCACACCGCGGCCGTGGTGGTGGACCGTGGGGGCCAGGTGCTGGTGTTCCTGCGCGATGAGCGGGCGGCCCCGCAAGTGGGCGAGATGGCCCGGCGCAAGGCGTTTACCGCGCGGATGTTCCGCAGCACAACACTCGAATTTCAGAAGCGCACCATCAGCGATCCGACCGTGGCTCCGCAACGCGACGTGGCCGATATCCTGGCTCTGGGCGGCGGCGTGCCCATCCAGATAGGCAACGAGATCATTGGTGGCGTGGGCAGCGCGGGGTCCAATCAGGAGCAGGACGATGCCTGCGCAAAGGCGGGCGTCGCGAAGGTGGCGGATTTGCTAAAGCCCGAAGCCGGATCCCATTAATTAATTTCGAATACACTTTCGGCCGATAGTCGAGAAATGTCCGCCGACGCCGAATTGTGGATATTGTTTTCCGAGCCAGGCTATAGTTTGGAGCATCGCGGGCGTCCTGCTGATTTTGATCGTGCTCGCCTACAAGTTCGCACCCGAAGCCGTGGATCCGGTCCGCGCATCGGGCTTTCGACACATTGCGTACGAGGCTACTGGAATTCACTGTCCCAATCGCAGGGTGGTGATCTGGACCGTTCTGCTATCGATGTTTTCACTGGCGTGTTTCCTTGCCGGGTTGCTCCTCAATATTGAGCGCATTAAGCACCGGAACGCGCAGAGTATTGTCGGTTGGGTGTTGATCGCGACATGTCTTCTCATCGCGATCCTAATGGCAAACCTGAGAACGCGGGCGCGCGTTTGGATTTACGACAAGCTCCTCGCCGGCGATTACGACGGAGCGCTCTACCGGGCAGATCTGCTGATCCGCTGGCTCCCTGAAACCCCAATACCTCACTTTATGCGCGGTACCGTACTGCATTACGCCGGGAGGCTGCGAGAGGCGGAGCAATCCTTCTGCACCAGTATCGAGAAGGGGCAAATTCGGGCCGGCGCAATACTGCCGGTGGCGTTAACCAGTCTCGGGCACGTTTTGCTGCATCTCGGGCGGTTTGCGAAAGCTACTGAGGCCTTCGAGGCATCGAACAAGATTGCCCCGCGCTACGCTGGCGCCTTGAATGGACTCGCTGAAAGTTTGCTTCGGCAGGGACAGCAGCCGCAGCGGGCGTTGTTGTTGGTGGATAATGCGCTGAAGCTGCAACAGGACAACCCGCGGGGCCGAAATCTCAATCGGCATAATTTCGCCAACATGTGGGCCCATCGAGCGCAGGCCCTCGCAATGCTGGGGCGGAGGGATGAGGCGGCCTCTGCAATCGAAACCGCGAGCAACGCCGGCGATCCGGCATTCCTCCCGGGCTTGGCTGCAACCTGCTGGCGATGCGGACTGGCATTCCGGCTCATGAACCGGGAAGAAGAAGCGGCGGAGCAGTTCCGGAAAGCCACCCAGCTCGATCCTCGCGGCCTCTATGGACAGCTCGCAGCCTCAGCATTGCGCGAACGTCCAGCGCTGATAGAATCTGAGGGATAGATTATGCGCTCTACCCTTGTCGTCTTTTGCGCAGCCGCGCTAGGTTCCATCGCGAACGCCTCCACCGGCCCCATCCCGCTCAACTGCGATCGTGCGTGTCTGGAGGGCGTGGTCAACCAATACCTCGCCGCCCTGGCCGCGCGCGATCCCAAGCGCCTGCCGCTCTCCGCCGACGTGCGCTACACCGAAAACGATCAGGTGATGCAACTCGGCGACGGCTTCTGGAAAACCGTGGAAGGCCCCGGCAATTACAAGCACATCTTCGTGGATCCGGAAGCCGGCCAGGTGGTCTTCATGGGCACCATGCATGAAGCCGGCAAGCCGCTCCTGATGAGCCTGCGGATCCGCATCCAGCTCGGCCGCATCACCGAAGTGGAAGCCATTTACTTTCGTCAAGGCGGCGGCGGCCCGGCCAACATCGCCGCACTGGATATGCCCGGCTACAAGCCCGAGGACATGTGGTTCAAGTCGCTTCCACCCGCCCAGCGGCTTTCCCGCCCGGAGATGATTTCGATCGCCGACGCCTATTTCAGCGGTCTTGAGAAGAACGACGGCAAGGGCGTCAATGGCACCGGCACCTATCCGTTCACCGACGATTGCGACCGCATCGAGAATGGATCCCACACCACCAACGTTCCACGGCCCGCCAATGAACCCAAAGATGCCATCAATGGTTTTGCGCTGGATTGCATGTCGCAGTTCAAGCTGGGCTACTACTTTGTCGTGCAAGCCATCCATGACCGCCGCTATCCGCTAGTGGATGCCGAGCGCGGCGTAGTTTGGTCGCACGCGGTGTTCGACCAGGGAACCGTGAAATCGGGTGTCCTTTCCGACGGCCGTCCCTACACTTTCGGCTTCTTCAATTCGCCTTCCAGCATTCTGGTTACCGAGGCGTTCCTGATTGAGAATCGGAAGATACGCCGCGTGGAAATGATCGGTCCGTCCGCGTTTTATCATTTGAATTCGCCCTGGGGCGGAATCAGCGGCCACTAGACTCGCGTAGCGCACGCACTCCTGCGTTCCGCGTTCACACTCGTGTGAACGCCTGGCGCTGTGTAAATTAGAACGGCTGGGTGTAGTGCAATGCTGCCAGAAGCTACATTACCGCACCACCAGCTTGGGACCAGTGAGCCGCTGCACGTCGTCCAACGTAACGCCCGGCGTGAGTTCTTCCAGCACCAAACCATCGGGGGTAACCCGAATGACCGCGAGTTCGCTGATGATGGTTTCCACCACGCGGAGGCCGGTCAGCGGCAGGGTGCACTTTTCGACAATTTTGTGAGCGCCTGTCTTGGTGGCGTGTTCCATGGCGACGATGACGCGGCGCGCGCTCGCCACCAGGTCCATAGCGCCGCCCATGCCTTTCACCATTTTTCCGGGAACCGTCCAGTTGGCGAGGTTTCCCTCCCGATCCACTTCCATCGCGCCTAAAATGCTGAGATTGATATGACCGCCGCGGATCATGGCGAACGATTCAGCGCTCGAGAAGTAAGCGCTGCCCGGCAATTCAGTCACGGTCTCTTTGCCCGCGTTGATCAGATCGCAATCCTCTTGGCCGGAGATAGGATAAGGTCCCACACCGAGCATGCCGTTTTCCGATTGGAGAATCACCTCCATGCCGGGCGGGACGTAATTCGCAACCATCGTCGGAATCCCGATGCCGAGGTTGACATAGTAGCCGTCGCGAAGTTCTTGCGCCACGCGGCGTGCGATGCGTTCACGCGGGTCCATGGGTCCTCAAGCTTTGCTCCTTAGAGTTCTCCGCTCAATTGTCTTGTCGTACTTCTCGCCCTGTACGATCCTTTGAACGTAAATCCCGGGTGTGCGGACCCAATCAGGATCCAGTTCGCCCGGTTCCATTAGGTCCTCCACCTCGGCAATGGTGATCTTCGCCGCGGCAGCCATCATCGGGTTGAAGTTTTGCGCGGTTTTTCGATAAACGAGATTGCCCAGCCGATCGCCGCGCCAGGCTTTGACCAGCGCGAAATCGGCGCTGAGCGCGCGTTCCAGCAGATAGCTGCGGCCGTCGAACTCGCGCACCTCCTTGCCGTCGGCGACCACCGTCCCCACGCCGGCCGGCGTGTAAAAAGCGGGGATGCCGGCGCCGCCTGCGCGGATTCGTTCCGCCAGCGTACCTTGCGGGATAAGCGTCAGCTTCAGCTTGCCCGCCAGCACCAGCGATTCGAGCAGTTTGTTTTCGCCCGCGTAGCTGCCCAGGTGCGACGCGATCATTCCCGCCTCCAGCATGACACCGGAGCCGACGCCGTCGACACCCAGGTTGTTGCTGATGGTGTGCAGCCCTTTGACGCCCCTTCGCACCAGGGCGCGAATCAGATTTTCGGGCATGCCGGCCAGGCCGAAGCCGCCCAACATAATGGTCGAGCCGTCGGGAATGTCGGCCACTGCCGCGTCGCTGCTGATAATTACTTTGTTCATGGTCAGTTTCTACAGTGAATCCTCGCGCAGCCGCGATGATGGCATTGTCGAAGAACTTTTGTTCCGATGTCAACTTACCGGTACGCTGCCGCTTGAATTCTGTAGAGCTCCGCATACTGGCCGTTTTTGGCCACCAGCTCTTCATGCGTGCCTGTCTCAACCACCCGGGCGCCGTCCAGTACCACGATCCGATCCGCCATCCGCACCGTGCTGAAGCGGTGCGACACAAGGATAGTGATGCGGCCATCGCCACGCGCCGCAGCTGCATAGCGTTCGAAGAGCGCATGCTCGGTTTCGGCATCCAAGGCAGCGGTCGGCTCGTCGAGCACCAGCACCAGCGGGTGATCGCGCATGAAACCCCTGGCCAATGCGAGCTTCTGCCATTGGCCGAAACTCACTTCCACGCCCTCCGGCCAGCTGGGGCCCAGTTGCGTCGCCAAACCCAACGTCATCTTTCCAACCACATCATCCGCACCGGCGCGGCCCACCGCGGAGACCACCGCTGGTTCGTCTTCCAAACGCGGCAGATCGCCCAGGCCAACGCTATGGCGCAGGCGGAACTCAAAGCGGAAGAAGTCCTGAAATGCTCCCGCGATGCGCAGCCGCCACTCGTCCGCGCGAATCCGCGCCAGGTCCACGCCATCCACCAAAATGCGCCCTTCGCTAGGTTGATAGAGGCGACAGAGCAGCTTCACCAACGTGCTTTTGCCGGCGCCGTTCTCGCCGACAATGGCGACCACCGAACCTGGTTTCAGCTCGAGGTTGACGTCGTCGAGTACGCAGCGCTCGGTGCCGGGATATGCGAAGCTCACGCGCTCGAAGCGGATGCTTTCCTCGATTCGGACGGGTGCCGGAGTGTCAGCTTGGTCCGCGAGTGACGCGGCGTAGTCTTCGAGCCAAGCGAGGCGCTGCGAGCCGTCCAGCCAGAAACCGCGCAGGAACCCGATCTCTCCAACCGTGGCGCCGAGATATGCTGAGAGCCGCGCTCCAGCGGCGAGCACCAATAGGACCTGGCCCGGAGTTGCGCCCGGACGCGACGAAACGAACACAATGGCGGCGACATAGGCCGCGCCGAAAATCGCCCATGCCAGCATGTGCCACACTGCGCTCCCCCACCGCGCGGCGGCCACTGGCCTGTACCAGCGATCCCATGCTTCGCGCCGCTGCTTCACCAGGCGATCGCCGATCCGTGTCACCCGTACCTCCTTGCCGGCTGGCGCCGTCGTTGCCAGATTGAACAGGTGTCGCGCCAGACGGTTAGCTGCTGCGCCGCGCTCCTCAGCGACACGTTCCACGCCCGGCCGCCAGGTCGAGGTGAGTACCGTCGGCAGCGCAAATACCGCCAGCAGAGCCAGCGCCGGGTGGATCGAAATCAAGAGCGCCAGGGTTACCCCCAGCCGCAGGATCCATCCACACGTGGAGAACAGGGACATGTACATGTGGTCGAGCACGAACACCTGGTCGCGCAGCATGGACAGCCGGTCCAGATACTCCGGACGTTCGTGGTGAGCGATGGTGTCGACCGAAGCTTGCAGCCGGGCCACGTGGGACTCCAGGGCCACGGCTACGCGGTCGCGGAAGCGGCGTTGAGTACGGTCGCTGGTCACCTTGAGAAACCAGGTCGCAACGGCGGAAACTCCCAGGCCGATAGCACCGGCCATCACCACAATATGGTCGTGCCCGCGCACGCCATCGGCCAGTAGTTTCATCCACCACGCCAGCAGTGCATCGGGCAAGGCCGCCAACAGGGCGAGCCCGAACGAGACCCCCAGCAGCCGTGGTTCTGCTTCGTACGCACGCCGCAGCGCACGCAACATGGAAGGCAAGGCAGGCGGCAGACGGTCAGGCGAGGGCATCCAACGGGACTCCTTCCTCCTGGTCATCGCCGAAACGCGAAGCTTGCAGATCGAACATGGTGCGATAACGGCCGCCGGCGGCAATCAGCTCGTCGTGGGTTCCCAGTTCGACCACCGTGCCGCGCTCCAGAACGCAGATGCGATCGGCGTGGCGTACGGTGGAGAAGCGGTGTGAGATCAGAATGGTGGTGGCTTGCCGGGTGGTCGCAAGAATGCGCTCGAAGATTTCTGCTTCGCCCCGCACATCGAGTTGGGCCGTGGGTTCGTCCAACAACACCAGGCCGGCGCCGGTCTTCACCGCGCATAATGCGCGAGCGAGCGCGATACGCTGCCACTGACCTCCGGAAAGATCGGTGCCGCCTTCGTAGCCACGTGCAAGCACCGTATCCAGGCTGGCCAGATGCGCCGCACCGGCCTCGGCCAACGCTGACTCTATCACCTGATCTGGGGCGCCGGAGGGAGCGACGTTGTCCCTCAGCGGTAGTTCGAAGCGAATGAAATCCTGGAACACCGCGGTCAGCCGCGCACGCCAGGCTTCGATGTCGATCTCGCGAAGATCAACGCCGTCTACCTCGATGGATCCTTGTTGAGGGTCGTATAACCGGCACAATAGCTTCGCTAGAGTGGTCTTGCCTGCGCCATTCTGGCCGACAATGGCGAGCGACGATCCAGCGGGAATCGTCATGTCGAAGCCGTCCAGCACCGGTTCCGCGGCCGCGGGGTAAGCAAAACGGACGTTGCGAAAACGGATCTCGCGCGCCGGTGCGCCCGCTGCAGCACGGCTGCCCCGCACCAGCGCACCCGCCGGCCCTGTGGCTGTTTTGAGGTGCAGCACCGCCACCATGGGAGCGGCGGCTCCGTCAAGCACCCACGACAATCCTCCGAACGCGATCATGCTGGTGCTCAACGCCGCACTGGCAAACGTCACCACCCGCGCCAGGGTAAGGCGTCCCGCGGCAGCGTCCTCGGCTAACACCCAAAACACCAGGACATTGGCGCCCAATACGATCAATAGGCTCCACAGCACAGGCCGCTCGCGTAAACGGGTGGCCTGCCATCGCAGATCGAGTAAAAGCCGGCGTCCGGATGTGAAGCGGTCTACGGTCCACCCGGCCAGTCCGAACAACCGCAGTTCCTTCGCGGCGGGAGGATCCACGGCCAGGCGGTACGCGTAGTCGGCCTGCCGCTGGGCCGAGCGAACTTCGTCGGTATTGCGATCGCGCCACACCACGCTTTCGCGCAGCAGCCAATGCGTGCTGATCCACGCGCCGGCCAGCAGCAGTGGCGCCCACCAGGTGTAGGCGGCAAGCAACACAGCCGAGGCCATTCCACCCACCAGTTCCAACAAGCCAGAGGCGGTAAAATCCACCGCCGTGGAAAGTGGCGGTCCACTGATTCCAAGATCGAAGTCGCGCGCCATGGACAGGTCCGTCATCAGGCGCGGGTCTTCGAGGTGGCCCAGGCCAGGCGGCCGGACGCAGGCGGTGGCCAGTTCGTCATAGAGCCACGCAGCAGTTTGGCTACCGAGGTTGGCGCTAATCGCCTGCTGCAGCGGGGACAAGACTTGGAGCAGTACGAACACCAGGCCGGCCAGAGCCAGCGGAGCGGTGAGCGAAGCGCCGTTAGCTACAGCGCCGATCATGACACCCATGGCGATAGAGAACAACGCCGGAAGCACGCCTCGCAGCAACAGCACCGACCACCACGCGATAGCCAGCGCGCGGCGTGCTTTCGGCAGAACGGCGAAGAATTTCCATTCGGGACGCGCGCGCATACGCGTGAGCAAGGTCGCCGGCATGCGGCTCCTTTTCAACATGCCCCTAGTTTGTCAAAAAAGTCAGAGCGTGTATTGTAAAAAAAGGCGGCCCACGGGGAGCTGGTGATATGCTGATTGGCGGACTTTCCGATGCGAATTCTTAACAGATCATTGCTTGCGGCGGGTTGCGCCGCGCTCTTTCTCCTTATGATTCCCGCGCCCGGGCAAACCGGCGCTCCGCGCATCCCTCGGATGTCGGATGGCAAGCCAAATTTCACCGGGCTTTGGCAGGCACTCGGCACCGCTGACTGGGATATTGAGGCCCACAGCGCGTCGGCCGGGCCGTTCTATCAGATGGGCGCCATTGGGGCCATCCCTCCGGGCCAGGGTATCGTGGAAGGCGGCGAGATTCCTTATAAGCCCGCCGCGCTGGAACAGAAGAAAAAGAATTTCGCGAACCGTTTCAAGGATGACCCGGAGGTGAAGTGTTACATGCCAGGCGTCCCGCGCGCGGCGTACCTGCCATTTCCGTTCCAGATCATTCAATCCAACAAGGACATTCTGTTCGCCTATGAATACGCCACCACGAATCGACTGATCAACATGGGCAAGCCGCAGGAAGCGGCCACCGATACCTGGATGGGAACATCGAACGGGCACTGGGAGAAAGACACCTTGGTGGTGGATGTCACCGGGTTCAATGGAAACGCCTGGTTCGATCGCGCTGGCGACTTCGCCAGCGACGGCCTGCACGTGGTGGAGCGCTACTCGCTGCTGGACGCGAACACCATGAACTACGAAGCCACCATCGAAGATCCGGCCACCTTTACGCGGCCGTGGAAGATTAACCTGATCCTGTACCGGCATCGCGAGAAGGACGCGCGGTTGCTGGAGTTCAAGTGCGTGGAATTTGCCGAGCAGTTGCTGTACGGAGACTTGGTAAGAAAGCCGGGTAAGTAACCTCGAGTGCGGCTCAATCGCCCAACAAACAAGGAGATTTCCATGAATCAGCGAATTTTCCTGTGGATGGCACTGGCTGCCATGGTCCCGCTGGTATCGGTGGCGGGGCAAACCGCTGCCTCGAGCGCCAAGGCTTCCGTCGATTCCAAAACGCCATGGGGGGACCCGGACCTTCAAGGCACCTGGACCAGCGACGACACCTGGGGCGTGCCGTTCGAGCGGCCGAAGCAATTCGGCACGCGAGCCACCCTGACCGAGGACGAACTCAAAGATCGCGCAAAGAATATCCAACGTAACGAGGAATTCGTGGAAACCGGCGGCGCCAACCATTCGCCCGCCAAAACTCAGTTGGATGCGAAAGAAAAGGGCGAGGCCGCGCCAGCGCCACCCCAGGGCAGGTACGGTCGGGGCGTGGATGCCGCACCGGTTCCTGGGCATTGGGGCGAGTTTGCGCGCAGAGCGTCGCACCAGAGCTCGCAGATCGTGGATCCACCAGACGGCCGGCTTCCTCCGCTGACGCCCGAGGCGCAAGCCAAATTGGACGCCAAGATGAAGCTACGGCGCGAGCCGATCCCTGGCTCGTATGTAAATTGGAGCGACTATGATCGTTGCATCACCCGAGGAGTGGCTGGATCCATTCTTCCCGTGATTTATGGCAATGGCCTGGAGATCGTACAGACGCCCGGATACGTTGCCATCCGCTACGAAATGGTACACGATGTTCGCATCATCCCGACCGACGGGCGCCCGCATCTGAGTTCCAACATTCGCTCTTATATGGGCGACGCGGTGGGTCATTGGGAAGGCAAGACGCTGGTGGTGGAAACCACCAATCTTCTGGGCGACACGCTGGCAGTGGGTGTAAACGGTGACGGCGGCGCTCCCTATAGCGAAGACATGAAGCTCACCGAAAGGTTCACGCGGGTTAGCGCGAACACCATCAATTACCAGCTCACGGTGAACGATCCGAAGACCTATACAGCCCCGTGGACCGCGGCGTTCCCGATCACGCAGGAGCCCGGATATAAGCTCTTTGAATACGCCTGCCACGAAGGAAACATGGCCATGCACAACATGCTAAGTGTGGCGCGCATGGAAGATAAAAAGGCTGCTGCCGAAAAGAAATAGTCAGGAGAAACAAAAATCATGAAGACCAAGCTATTGGGTTTGCTACTTGTCGCTGCGCCAATATGGGCGCATCATGCCTTCGCTGCCGAGTTTGATGTGAACAAGCCGCTGGTTCTGCACGGTACCGTGACCAAGATGGAGTGGATCAATCCGCACGCCTGGATTCACCTGGACGTGAAAAATCCCGACGGCACGGTAACCAGCTGGATGATCGAAGCCGGCGCTCCCAACGGCCTGCTGCGGCGAGGATTCAACAAGGCCTCGCTGCCTCCAGGAACCGAGATCATAGTGGAAGGCTGGCAGGCCAAGGACGAGTCGACGCGCGCCAACGGCAGCAACATTACTTACCCGGACGGCCGCAAGCTCTTCATCGGATCGCAGGGAACCGGTGCGCCTGGAGACAAGGGTGGGGAGAAGGATAAGTAGAAAGAATTCAGAATCCAGAATTCAGAATCCAGAATGTGGAGTCGGCGGCCTCGGACTCTGAATTCTGTTTCTATTTATCCCTGTCTCCCGACGCTCCCGTTCCCGACGATCCGATGAAGAGCTTCCTACCGTCGGGGTTGGCAGCCTTCCATAAAGATCCCGTTGCTATTCACGCGTTGAAGTTCAAGAAGAATTCAGAATTCGAGGCCGCCGAGCTCCACATTCTGGATTCTGAATTCTGGATTCTGTATTCTTCTTGATATGCGCGCTTGGTTTCTGGATTCCTACGATGGTGTTGACAAGTTGCGGCTGGGCGAGACGCCCGACCCTGAGCCTGGCCCCAATCAAGTTTCCCTTCGCGTGCGATTTGCAGCGCTGAATCCGGCGGATGCATTTCTCGCGCAGGCCATGTATCCCGCCAAGCCTGCCTTTCCGCACATTCTGGGGCGTGACGGCGTCGGCGAAGTAGTCGCCGTGGGCCCGGGCGTTTCGAACGTGAAGGCGGGTGATACGGTCGGCATCCTGCGTTGCGATTGCGGCGTCGAAGCCTGGGGAACGTTGGCCGAGAAGGTGCTAGTTGATGCGCGGAGCATCGCTCGGCCTCCTGCGGGCTGGACCTTAGAACAGACGGCCGGAGCGCCTCTGGTTTATTTGACTGCCTGGCAGGCGCTGACACAGTGGAGCGATCCACCAGCACCTCCCGCGGCGGGATCCGTGCTGCTGGTGACCGGCGCTTCGGGAGGCGTAGGCACGGCGTCGGTGCAACTCGGCAAGTCGATGGGTCTGACGGTGGTTGGGTTATCGCGCAGCGCTGAGAAAGCCGCCAAGCTGCGGACGCTCGGAGCTGATTTCACATTCGATCCGGCCGACCCGAACCTGCGCAAAGCTGTGATGGCAGCCATCGCACCGAAGAAAGTTGACATTGCCGTGGACAACATCGGCGGAGCGCTGTTCAATCAAATCATTGCGATGCTGGGATATGGCGGGCGCATCAGCGTGGTGGGCCGCAGCAGCGGTGAAGTTCCCAATTTCAATACCGCGGCTCTGTTTTTCAAGCGCAATCGGATCGGCGGTGTCGCAGTCTCCGACTTTACGGCCGAGCAGGCGCAGGCGGCGTGGAAAGAAATTACGGCGCGGCTGAATGCCACCGGTCAGAAGCCGGTAGTGGATCACGTCTTCGCCTTTGAAGACGTGAAGCAAGCATTCGCGCGGCTGGCTGAAGGGCCGATGGGCAAGGTGCTGGTGAAGGTGATAAGCTAGCGCCGGGAGAATTGCATGCAACGACTGAAGAGCGTGTTGGTCATGGCCGCCGGATGCGGCATGTTGGTCGCGGCCACCGCGGATGCGCCTGGACCAGCCATCGGTGTGCGAGCGATTATTCATTCCGTGGGCGATCTCGATAAGACTGTCGCCTTTTATCGTGATGGACTCGGGATGCAGCCGGTCGGGCCGGGCGGAAAGCCCGTGACTGCGATGCCTGCGCCGCGAGCCTTGGATGAATCGCTGTCAAAGTTCACCGATACCCACGGCGCGAAATTTCGCAATGCATCGTTCAATATTCCTGGCGCGATGTTCGACCTGGAACTGACCGAGTTCACCGACACGCCTCGCAAACAGGCGGTGCCGCACATGCAGGATCCAGGCGCGGCGACTCTCGTGCTCATCGTCCGCGACGTGGACGCGGCGCTCGCCGGCGTGAAGAAGAACGGCGGATCGGTGCTAAGCCTCGGTGGAGAGCCGATGAAAATTGGCGGTGAGGCCAGCCAGAGCCGCTCGGTATTCGTGAGAGATCCCGACGGGTTCATGCTGGAACTGGCCGGCATCCAACCAGCGCCCAAATCGAGCGCGCCCCCGGACAGCAACATTCTGGGCGGCCGCATCGGCGTCACGATCAAAGATACGGACCAGACCCTGAAGTTCTATCACGACGTGCTGGGTTTTCAAACCAAGCCCGCGCCGGTTGCGTATCAAACGAATCCAACCATCGCGACGCTCATCGACGCCAAGGGAGCGCACTGGCGCATCAGCTCCGCTAAAGTGCCCGGAACGCCGGTGGATCTCGAGCTGCTCGAATTCAAAGATGTCCCGCGCAAGGATTTCGCGCTGCGCGTACCGGATCCCGGATCGCCCGCGGTGTCGGTTCACGTGAAAGACGTGGAGACCGCGATGAAGGCCGTAGCTGCCGGCGGCGGATCCATCGTCACGCGCGGCGGTGAGCCGGTGAAACTGGGTCCTGGCGTTGGGGTCTTCGTGCGCGATCCTAACGGCCTGTTGATCGAGCTGATTCCCTAATTACAGAGCGCTGGCAGAGTTGCAGGCTTGGCGCTAGAGATCGCCGCGATGATTTCGTCCGAGCGTTCTGGCGTCAGCAACGCACCGGCGAGCGCTCGAAACTTAGCCGCCATTTCATCCCAGCTAAGCGGGTTTTCGGGATCGCCCTTGGGATAGCGAACCAGCTTCTCGAACCTCTGGCCGCTTTCCAATTCGATTGAGATACGGGCCGGCCATTCCTGGGGGAAGGTTTCCTCGATACGAGGATCTTTCACCATCACCACATTATTCATCAATTCCCGGACCCTGGGCGCTCGCGCTTTTTCGGCCGTGAATTGAGCCAGGCCCGCGGCTCCATCGATCGCCGCTACCGCTGCGCCAAAGGGCATCGAGAACTGCGCGTCGACAACGGACTCAGGATTATATTTCTTCACCCGCGGTTCGGCGACAATTCCCCAGCCGGCCTCCAGCACCGCGATTTCGATCCGCTGAATCTGGCTGGATTCCAGATGGTGTTCGTTCATCAATGCGAGCACGGCATCGATCGGACCCTGCATGTAGCGGCAGCAGGCGTGCGGTTTGACGGCGGTGTGCAGGATCTCGAACGAATCGCCGAGCGCGTCGGTCAGCCGCTCAGGACGGGGGTCCCGGGAATAACCATGCAGGAAACCATCGCGTCCTTCCAGAATTCTGAGCGGTCCCGTGAATCCTTCAGCCGCGAGTAGCGCCGCCTGAATCCCGTTCTGCGCCGCCAGGCCGGGATGGATTCGCTTGGTCCACGCCCCGTCGGCAAGGAACTCCATCGAACCCGCCGCCATGCTTCCGGCGATTCCAGCGGCGGCCAGGGTTTGCTCCGCGGTGAGCCCGAGCAATTTTGCGGACGTGATGGCAGCGCCGAATACCCCGCAGGTTGGAGTCATATGAAATCCCAACGCGTAATGTTCCTTGGGCTGCACCGCCATCGCGATGCGGGCAGCAGCCTCAAACCCGGCGACAACCGCAGTGAGAAATGTTTCCGGTGAGGTCTCGGGCATCGTTTCGGCCAGAGCGAGCGCGGCGGAGTACATGGTGGCGCCCAGGTGAATCGATCCACCGCTGTGCGTGTCGTCCATTTCGATGGCATGCGCGGCTGCACCGTTGGCCATTGCCGCGAGACCAGGAATGGTGCGCAGGCGAGTGCCGATCACGGTGGCGCATCCGTTAGCGCCCAAGCGCTGGATCATTCTTTGGACCGCGGCCGACGATTCTTCCCGCGATCCTCGGATTGCGCAGGCCAGGTAGTCGAGCAGGAAGTAGCGGGCGCGATCCAAAACTTCGGCCGATAAGTCGCTCGCCTGTAGCGGATGGAGGAACCCGACTAACTCGCGTGTGTATTCCCTCATGCGATCCCTTTCTTCTTCGGTGCCAGAAATCGGCGGCGAAGTACGATGACCCGCTCTTTGTTCTGACTGAAGCCGCGCGTTTCAATTGCCACGATGCCTCGGTCGGGCTTGCTGGCCGATTCGCGCATTTCCAAAACCTCTGACTCAGCATACAGCGAATCGCCCGGAAACATGGGCCTTTCGAATAGCACGCTCTCGTAGCCGAGATTGGCGATGGTCTTGCCGCTGGTGTCGGAGACGCTCATGCCGACTGTCAGGCTGAAGATCAGCGTGTCGAGCACCGGACGCCGTCCCAGGGGTTGCGTGCGCGCGTAATGTTCGTCGATGAACAGCGGGTTCTGATTCATCGATAGCAGCGCGAAAAGCGTGTTGTCGTACTCGGTGATGGTGCGGCCCGGCCAATGCTTGTAAATCGCGCCCACCTCGAAATCTTCGTAATGCCGGCCAAATTCCAATGAATTACCCTTGGTCCTTGTACTTCTTGAGCAGGTTCCGCGCGATGATCAAACGCTGCAATTCATTGGTGCCGCCTCCGATCACAACCAGCGGCGCGTCGCGATAGTAGCGCTCCACCGGGAAGTCTTTCGAATAGCCATTGGCACCCATGATTCGCATGGCTTCAAACGATACTTCCGCGGCGGTTTCGGTGGCGAACAGTTTGGCCATGCCCGCTTCCAAATCACAGCGCTCGCCGCGATCGCGTTTCTCACACGCGGAATAGATCAGCAATCGGGACGCTTCAATGTGCGTCGCCATGTCGGCCAGCTTGTTCTGGATGGTCTGGTATTCGGCGATCGGTTTGCCAAAAGTGGTGCGGCGCTGCGCGTAGCGAATGGCCTCTTCAAACGCGGCGCGGGCAATGCCCAGGCCTCGCGCGGCGACGTTCAGGCGTTCGGCCTCCAGCCCGGTCATCACTTGCTTGAAACCCTGGCCCTCGACGCCTCCGATCAGGTTCTCGGATGGAACGGGAAAATCGGCGAAATGCAGCTCGCAGGTTTCCACGCCTTTGTAACCCATCTTGTCGATATCACGGCTCACGGTCATGCCGGGCGGGCCCTTCTCGATCACAAAAGCGCTCATGCCGCGATGGGCGGGTTGGGCGCTGGGATCGGTCTTGGCGAGAAGCAGGAACGTGTTGCCGTGCCGCGCATTGGTGATCCACATCTTGGAGCCATTGATGTGATACACGTCGCCATCCAGCGTTGCCGTAGTGCTGATGTTTTGCAGATCCGTGCCCGCGTTCGATTCTGTCAGGCAGATGCCCCCGCGCTTTTCGCCGGTCGCCATGCCTGGCAGGAATCGGCGCTTCTGTTCTTCCGTCCCAAAGTGCGCCACCACATCGCACATCACCGAGTTGCTCCCGATCACGCCCGCCAAGCCGAGCCACCCGCGCGCAACCTCTTCGAAGATCATGGCGAACGTGGTGCTGTCGACGCCCGCGCCGCCGTACTCCTCCGGGATGTTCAGGCCGAACAGTCCCATCTCCTTCATCTGGGCCACCAGCGCGTGCGGATATTCGTCGCGATGCTCCATGGCGGAGGCCACTGGGATCACTTCATTTTCCACGAACTGCCGGACGGTCCGGATCATGAGCTCCTGCTCCTCGTCGAGCTTCTTCACGCGCGGTCTCCTGGAATAGCGCCCGCGCCACCGTACTCCTCCGGGATGTTCAGGCCGAACAGCCCCATCTCTTTCATATGGGCCACCAGCGCGTGCGGATATTCGTCGCGATGCTCCATGGCGGAGGCGACTGGGATCACTTCATTTTCCTCGAACTGCCGGACGGTCCGGAGGATGAGCTCCTGCGCCTCGTTGAGTTTCTTCACGCGCGGTCTCCTGGAATAGCGCACGCGCCGAGGCGTATTAACTCTTCGATTTCAGGGTCGCTATAGCCGGCTTCGTGCAAGATGGCGCGGCCATTTTCTCCGCTGCCCGGCGGAGGTCCTTGGAAAGCGGGCGGAGTCAGCGAGAGGCCGATCGGCAAGCGGGGCAATGCAACCGCCTGTTCGCCGGGAAGATTCAGCTGAGTGAACAGATCCAGCGCAGCGGCCTGCGGATCTTGTAACACCTGCCCCGGGCTTTGGATCGCATCGTTGGCGATATCGTGCTCATCGAGGAGCGCCACCCAATGCGCCGTCGGCTGGGTGCGCAACACCGTGGCGATCAGGTTCTCAAGCTCATCCACGTTAGCCACACGATCGGGATTGGTGCGAAACCGCGCATCACTCGCCCACTCGGCGTGACCCAGCGCCGCGCATAAACGAGAAAACTGGCGGTCGCCCGAAATTCCCAACATGATTTGCCCATCGCCGGTAGCGAGCGAGCCGTACGGCGCGAACGCTTTGTGCCGCGCGCCTTGCGGCTGAGGATCCACGCCGGCGAATTGCCGGTAAACCAGATGGTAGGCCATGAACATGATGCCGGTTTGAAAAAGCGATGCGTCCACGCGCTGCCCTTTCCCCGATCGTTGGCGCTCCAGCAGCGCGGCCAGAATTCCTAGCGCTATCCAGGTTCCAGTGGTCATGTCGAGGATGGAGACGCCGGTGCGCATCGGGTGTCCTGGGCCGGTTCCTGTGACGCTCATGATACCGGTGCGGGCTTGCAGCACCGCATCGTAGCCTGGCTTGGTGTAATCGGGCCCGCCAGGTCCATAAGCGGAGAGCGACGCGTAGATGATGTCGGGCTTGCGGGCGCGAATGGCCGGTTCGTCGAGACCGATCGCCGCAGCCTTGCCACCGCGAAAATTCTCGAGAAAGATATCGGCAGTCGCTGCCAGGCGCAACACCACTTCGCGCCCTTCGGGTTTCGCGAGGTCGAGCGTGATGGATCGCTTGCCGCGATTCAGCGCCACGAAATAAGCGCCCCATTCGCCGCGATGCGGGCCCATCGCACGCCCATCCTCGCCGCTGGTGCGCTCCACCTTAATGATGTCAGCGCCCAGATCGGACAAAATCATGCTGGCGGTAGGGCCGGCGACGATGGTGCTGAGGTCGAGGACGCGAATTCCTTGAAGTAAGGGTGCCAAGAAAACGAAGATAGCACTATCTCAAACAGTTTTTGATATTGTGGTCTGTCTCAAAGGGAGAAGCTCGATGATGCTTTACCGTCTGGCCCCGCTCGCGTTGGTTCTCTCCATCGCTACCGGCCAACAAGTTCGGCGCGTGGACGACGCCACGCTAAAAAACGCCGGCCAGAGCGGTGACAATTGGCTCACCTACGGTTTCACGCCGGGTGAAACGCGCTACAGTCCGCTCGATCAAATCAATCCAGGCAACGTGAAACGGTTGGGACTTGCGTGGTGGTACGACCTGGGCGCGGGTGGCGGTGGACAGGAAGCGACGCCGCTGGTCTGGAACGGAACTATCTACGGCATCACCAATTGGAGCGTGGTGTTCGCAGTGGATGCGCGGACCGGCCAAGAGCGCTGGCGCTGGGATCCGGAAGTGAATCAAGCGGCCGTGCGGCCCGCCGTCTGCTGCGGCGTGGTGAATCGCGGCATCGCGATTTATCAAGGCCTGATCATAGCGCCTGTTATCGATGGCCGCCTGCAGGCGCTGGACGCTCGAAACGGGAAGCCGGTCTGGGAGGCGCGGGTCGCGTATTCTCAGGACGAATACACCATCACCATGGCGCCCCGCATCGCCAACGGTAAGGTGATCGTGGGTGTCAGCGGCGGCGATCATCCCAAGCGCGGCTTCTTTGACGCCTACGACGCAATGACCGGCCATCGTTTGTGGCGCTTTTACACCATACCGGGCGATCCTTCGAGGCCGTTCGAAAATTCGGCCATGCGTAAAGCGTCTGAGACCTGGGGCGCCGACGCGTGGAAATTGGGGGGCGGTGGCGCGGTGTGGGATGGAATTGCGTACGATCCGGACACCGACCTGGTCTACGCCGGCACCGGCAACGCCGAGCCGTGGCCGGAAGAATTTCGCGGAGCCAAAGGCAGGGACGGCTTGTACGCTTGCTCCATTCTGGCCGTCCAAGCGTCCACCGGCGAATTGAAGTGGCACTACCAGGCCGTGCCCGACGATACATGGGACTTCGATAGCGTCCAGCAGATGATGTTGACCGATCTCACCATCCACGGCAAGCCTCGCAAGGTGCTCATGCAAGCCAGCAAGAACGGATTCTTCTACGTGCTCGATCGCGTCACCGGCGAGTTCATCTCGGCCGAGCCCTACGCCAAGGTGAACTGGGCGAAGGGTGTCGATCCGAAGACGGGGCGGCCCATCGTGAACCCGGAAGCCCGCTACGGCCGCGAGCCGCTCACCATTTTTCCGTCGGCTGGCGGCGCGCACAACTGGTCGCCGATGTCGTTCAATCCGGCCACCGGGTTAGTGTACATTTCCGGGAACACCGGCAGCAGTTGGACTTTTGCGAGCGTGGACAAGTTCGAGGCCAAAACAGACCGGACATCGAACAACGGGCTGGTGCGTCCCATGCCGGCGCCGCGCGAGAACAACCTTCCAGTGATTGGCCCCGAACCGCTTCCGGGAACGGGTAGCCGTGGCGCGCTGATCGCGTGGGATCCAGTGACGCAGCAGATCCGCTGGCGCATGCCGGGCGGCGGTGGCATCGGGGGAGGAACCGTAAGCACGGCAGGCAATCTCGTGTTTCAGGTGATCAACGACGGCCGGCTCTTGGCCTACAGCGCGGACCAGGGAGAAAAGCTATTCGAGGTGCAGACGGGACTGAAGAGCGGCTTGGGTCCGCCCATCACCTATCAATTGGATGGCAAGCAATACGTGGCTCTAATGGGTGGGGTCGGCACTGTGATTGGCAACGCGGGACCCCAGAACGCGGCAACCTCGACTTCGCCGAAGTTGCTGGTGTACATGCTGGATGGCTCGGCGACATTGCCGGCCCGCTAATCGAAAGGCAGATCTTTTTGCTCATGCGCCGTACCCACCGCGGCCGACTTGGCCATATACGGATACGGATTCACGGGCGTGCCGCCCATGCGCACTTCGTAATGCAGGTGCGGTGACGTAACGCGGCCGCTCGCGCCCGAGCGCGCGATTACATCGCCGCGGCGGACCTCCTGGCCCGGCACCACGCCGAAAGTCGATAGGTGGCCGTAATACGTCTGGACGCCGTTGCCGTGATCGACGATGATCAACCGGCCGTACCCGCCTTCCCAATCGGCGTGTACGATGATGCCATCGGCTGCCGCGCGCACCGGAGTTCCCATGGCCGCCTCGAGATCGACGCCTGTATGAATGGCGCCCTCACCCGAAAACGGGTCCGTCCGTCCGCCGAAAGAACTCATCAACCGGCCTTCCACTGGCCACAGACTGGGGCGCACGTGGAGCTGGTATTGCCGGGGATAGTTGCGATATAAGGCTGAGATCGTGGAGGTCTGAAGGAAGTTGTACTGGCTGAGCGATTCGCGGAAGGTCGGGGTCAGATTGGCCGTGTTCACAACATCGCTCGATGTCCCCGGCTTACGCTTGAGCCCGTAGGCCACCGAAACCTCGCCGGCGAAATTCTCTAAGGTCGCAAGCTGCTCGTTCTTCTGATTGTTAACGCGCTGCAGCTCCTGGTACTTGGTGCGGAGCGAGTCCACTTCCTGGCGCAAAGAATTGTAATGCGCTACTTTCCAACTCATTCGTAAGTAACTGGAAAGAAAGGCCAGCATCACAAAGAACGAGAACACTGAAAAAACGAACCCAGCATAGATCACTTTGTGTGGGACGTGTATCCGTCGCAATCGCCCATGCAGCGAGTGCGCCAGGACAACCACAAAGTAAGGCTGATGTGGCATGGGTCTCCTTAGTTAGTTCGGCACAGTCCGGAAAATTCTTCAGACGCGGGCGGACCGTGAGCCCGAAGAGTACCAACTAGAGTACTACTTCTAGTCTTAAGGCGAAGGCTAAGGATAGTTCATGTTGCAGACGAGTGTCAAGGTTAGTAAGCGTACTTTCGCTTACTGAAAGTCAGAATTCCGAAGTCGAGGCCGCCGAGCTCCACATTCTGGATTCTGACTTCTGACTCCTGGATTCTTATTGGGGCCGTGCCGCTACCGCCGGTATGCCATCTCGTGAGACAATGAAGTCATGGATAATGTGACATTTGAAACACAGGACCTGCGTGTGCGCATTGAAGACAAAATCGCGCGCATCGATCAGCGCAAATTGAATGGAGAGCCTTGGAAGGAAATTGATCAGAGCACGTTGCCGATTCCGGAACAATGGTTTACCAGCCCGATTCGGACCTCGCCGCTGAAGGTTGCTCTGTTGGCTTTTGAACGGGAAAATCCAGGAAATACGACACTGCGGGTCGCGCTGCGATCCTAAGCCAGGCTGGCGCAGGAACATCTTCAATAACGAGAGGCCGCGCCTCGTGCGCAGCCCCTCGTTTCATTTAATCCACTACCAGCGTTTTTCACCACGACCACGTCCGCCACCACCGCCGCCGCCAAAGCTGCGTTCGGTCTTGGGACGGGCTTCGTTGACGTTCAACGCCCGGCCGTCGAGTTCTCTTCCATTCAGTTCCGCGATCGCACGATCCGCTTCCGAGTTGGCACTCATTTCGACAAACCCGAACCCTCGCGGCTGTCCGGTATCGCGATCGGTGATGATGTTCACGCGCTCAACGCTACCGTACTGCTCGAACAGGGATCGGACCGCAGCTTCGGTAGCTCCGAAGTTGAGGTTTCCTACAAAAATGTTCTTCATGCTTTTTCCTTTAACTTGCTAATTGCGTGCTAATTGATTGACGGGCAGGATCGGACTCGGGCGGTTGGACCGGACTAATGCGAAGATGCCAAAATAGTTGACCCCTCAACTCTACCACGTTCCCTGGCCGGCTATTGGTAGGTGATCGGACCGGTGTCGAAGCCATCGGCGAATTGGGTCGATCCCAGATCGATTCCCGGCGCGTTGAAGGGCGGCCCCAAAAACACCTGGTAGACATCCAGGGAGCCTTGAGCGCGGCCCTGCACAGAATATGTGGGAGGCACCGCCGACAGCACTGCGGCCGGTACGGTGAACGTACCTGAGCCGGCGTCCGCCCAGCATGTAAAGTTGACACCCACACCTTGCGACACCTGCGATTGTCCATTGATGTAGACCAGCGCCCCTGGGTAGCCGTTGCTCCAAGTGATGGTCAGCGGCTGGCTGCGGCCAATGGTGGCAGGGACCGGCAGACGATTGGTCCATTGAAATGGGCTGGGGAAAGGTACGGTTACGGTAAATGCGCCTATATCCTTCCCGGAAGTTCCAGTGAACATGTAGTTGCCTGTGGTCAGCAGTGTGCCATTGTTGATCAGCCCCGGCTCGGCGATAGTGCTGCTGGGCGAAAACGCAGTATCGTAAGTCCCAGGCTGCGGTTCCACCAAAGTGTACGTTCCAATGGGTCCGCTCATCGTGATGGTGCCGGCTTCGAGCGGTGAACTAGAGACGTAGTGGATGCCAGTTGGAAATTGGACCACATAACAGGAATTGGCGCGAGGCAGCGGACCACCTTGCTGTAGAGCAGCCAGCGGGACTTTGCTAAATGCTAATCCCGCGCTATCGCTTTCGTAATTCACCTTGGCGGTGTAGGCGTGGAATCGGCTGAGGCTGGCCGCGCCCACACGAAGGCCTCCGTTGGTTTGCGCGGTCTGAAGCTGGGCGGGCGTCAAGGCCCCGGGATCGCTACAGGTTGAGCCAGACTCCGCAATTGCCATCGTGACGAAATTGCTGGCCACGCCGTCCACAACAAAATAAACCGGAATGGTGCAGCCGTAAATTCCCTTCGGCACCGTGATCTCGATCTGATCCAGTCCGGTGCAGCAGCCGGAACGGCCCGCATACATTACTTGCGCGCTTTGGCCGCCGATGAAAACCTGAACATTCAGGTTGGGTATGTTTCCAGGCAATGGGCCCGCCGCTTCGTTACCGGCAACCGGACCCAGGCCAGTACCCCAAATGTCCTCCAGGTCGCCCGGATTCGCAGCCGCTGTCGACGAATTCACCACGTTCGTGATGGCGTTGGTGAGCACGCCTGGGCCACTTCCTCCCTGGTTCACGGCAAAGATGCCGAAATCGTGCGCCGCCACGGTGATGTTTAGCGGTGCGCTATTGGTGTTGTTGTAAGTCAACACCATGGTGCCGGTACCCACCGGCGCATCGGACGGCAGCACCGCAGCCACCTGGCCGGCACTGGTATAAAGCATGATGCAATGGACAGTGGTTCCACCCACCGTGGCGTTAATGGATGTTCCGGAGAGAATCGTGGGCAGTGGGAAGGCGCTAATTTCAGCGAGCGTCGAGGGGCCGAGTCCGCTCCCGAACACAATGAACACGCCGCCTTGCGTCAGGTTTCCGTTGGGCAGACTCGCGTTCAGGTAGCTGGCGGCGTTCACCGCCGCGCTCAGCGTCACTTGAGCCTGCATCAGGCCCTGAGTCCAAAGCAGCAACACTGCGGCCAACATCCACTTCATCGTTTTGCCTCCATCCACCGAACCCCGGGGTCCTAAAGAGGGAATGAGGCTAACAACAGATTACTTTCAAAAATGTTGGCGCTAACTTAATCTCGCCGCGCGCTTCGTTGTTCTGCCTCCATGACGTTCGTCAGAATATCGTTGATCCGCGTCAGGTGACCCTCCCCCATGGACTTGAGCCATGCAAGGACAGTCACGTCAATCCTGAAACTCACCGGCACCTTGGCCTTTCGATCGCGGAAACGCGTCATACCGGCCCATTGCTCATCAGTCAGAGGAGGGATGTCGTCATAGTTGATCTGCGAATCATCGCCGGCCGCCTGGCGCTCAGCGATCGCGCGCAGAGACCGCATTTCTTTTTCGCTCCACTTTTTGTTCTTGATATCTTCGGATGTTCTGCTTACTAGCCGCACGGGCTGAGATGATACGGATGATTTCTTCGCCATTGTGATCCTCTCTGTAAACGTGCACGACGAGCAGCACGGCGTCCAACCCGGCTTCGAGTTGAGCCTTCCCGATTGCGTGCCAACGTAATTCCACCGTTTCCTCATCGACTCGGTCCGGGACCAAGAAGCAATTATCGTCCTCGAAAACGAGTGTCGCTACATCAAACGAGACGCCGTGTTTTTCCTGGTTCAAGGCATCTTTTGCCTCGTCCCAATCGAACCGCGCCATGTATATACATAGCGTAATACATGGTGGGGTGGGGAGTCAAACAACCGCAGCTCAAGTCTAGCCACGACGAGAACCCAGACAGCACGACCCTATCTTCGAATGCCCTGCGGCGTGGCCCGCACGGCTCTTTCGAAGGCCCAGCCGCGAATGTGGTTGATCTGTTCCTTCATGGTCCTGGACAACGGCACCGTCTTGACCGCCACGCTGATGAGATCGTGCTCGGTGAGTTCGCGATCGGCCAGACGCGCCTTGGTGATCGCTGATACAACGCATTGCTCGATTTCAGCGCCCGTCCAGCCGGCCGTGAATTGCGTCAGCTGCTCCACATCAAAAGCCGCGTGGTTGATACCGCGCCGCTTCAGGTGAATCTTGAAGATCTCGATCATCTCTTCGTCGCTCGGCAGATCGACGAAGAATACTTCGTCAAAACGTCCTTTGCGGATCATCTCGGCCGGCAGCAGATCGATGCGATTCGCCGTAGCTGCCACAAACAGCCCGCGCGTCTTCTCCTGCATCCACGTCAGGAAGAACGCGAAAATGCGGCCCTGCTCGCCGCCCGAATCGGTGGACGTGATACCCATTTCGATTTCATCGAACCATAGCACCGCCGGCGCCATGTCTTCCATCATCTTGCACGCCTCGACGAATGCGCCCTCCGGCTTGCCATGGCGCCCCGAAAAAATCTCGATCATGTCCACGCGATACAGCGGAAGCTGAAATTGCGAAGCGATGGCCTTCACGCAGAGGCTCTTGCCGCAGCCCGGGATGCCCATCATGAGCAGGCCCTTGGGGACGATCTCGGCGTCCAGGCTGTCGCGCATCTCGAACAGTTTGCTGCGCTCCACCAGCCACGTTTTCAGGCCTTCCAGACCGCCGACATCGCCCAGGTCGGTGCCATCGGCGATGAACTCGATCACGCCGCTGCGATTTACCAGCAGTCGCTTCTCCTCCAGCAGCGCCGACAATGACTGCGGGCCTAATCCTCGTCCCGTCGCCACCGCGCGCCGCAATGCATAGCGCGCTTCATCGATCGTCAGTCCGAGCAGCGCTCGCGCCATCTGCTGAAGAATTTCATCGCTCGTCCCAGGCGCCTCTTCCCGCAGGAACTCCTCGAGCTCGATCACGTCGGGCGTCCGCAGTTCCAAAAACAGAATGCTGCGTTCCACTTCTTCTGGAACGAACCGCACCGGCGATGTAATAACGACGAATTTGCGCTGATCCAGGCAGCTCTCGTACACATCGCGCAGCCGGCGCCGGATCTCGGGCGATTCGCGCAGCGGCTCGTGAAAGTCTTTCAAATGGAAAATGCCCGGTCCCTGGTAAGCAATGATGAAGTCGAGCAACCCCCGCGGCGTTTCCGTTCCGGCGGCCACCGCAGCTTCGCCTTCCCGATGCATGCCCTCCGTAAGGCTCCAGGTCCAAATCGGCAAAGAGCCCAGCGCGCCAGCCACTTCCCGGAGCACGCGTGCCACCCGCTGCTCTTCCGATGAGCGGATGTACGTCAGCGGCCGGCCCGACTCGAAGATTTCCCGGACCGTCTTCGCGGCTCGGCTCTCCACGCTCTTTCTCCCAGCCCCATTTTCCGTCATCTTTAATAAGACGGTACCATCGCGGAAAAAGACCGTTCACTGCCAACTGATCCGCTCGAATATAGCCCGGAGGCGCTGCCCCTTAGAGGGATTAATCGATTCCACCCACCCAATCCGCCCGTCCAGATGCGCTCGAAAGTGGGCATGGGCGGTTCGGTTTTGAGTCTGGGCACCCTGTCGGGCACAGTTGTGGAGCGTGGCCTTGAGGGCGTCGAAATCGGTCCGCGGCACGTTCGCGCGTTGGTTGGCGACCAGTCCAGCCAGGCGCTGCCGGACGCCTCGGCGCATGATCCGCGTCTTGCGGTGGTTCACGCTGCATCCCTCGTCGAGTAGAACGGCGGCGACGTGGGTTGAGAACCGCTCGACGCCGCGCTCAAACTCGGTGCCTCCCGAAAATGCGAGATCGTCGGCGTAACGGGTATACTCGGCTCCGGCCGACCGCGCGAGTCCCGTCAATCGGCAGTCCACACGATAAACGGAAATATTAGCCAGCGCTGGTGATGTCGGCGCGCCTTGCGGCAGATGCGGTCGCGTATGCAGGATGCACGCGTCCTGTGTGTGCGGGTGATTATTCCAGACATAGCGCGGCACGGCATTGGTACAAATACCTCCCAGCAGGTCGGCTACCGATTCGGGATAACCCATCATGCGGAAAATAGTTTGAACGCGCGCGCCGGCGATGGAAGGAAAGAAAGCCTGCAGGTCCATCTTCAAGACGACGCGCTGCCCGAGGTGAGGCGACAGGAAAGTCTTCACCGACCGGCCTCTGATGAACCCGTGGGCGGCGGAATGCGGCGGGACTTTGTCGAGAATTCGTGCGAGTATCTTGCGCTGCAGCTCTTTAAGTCGAGGCTTGGGTACTTCAATTAATCGAATCGCGCCGGATTTCTTGGTCAACACGCGATAGTGATAATGTCCCAGGCGTGGATTCTTCGTCTTGTAGGCCAGTCCTTTGAGATCGGCGAACCACAGCAGCTCATCCACTGTGATCTCAAACCAATCCGCCAGTCCACCAACGGATTCGATGACTGGAACATTCCACGACGCGGCAGCCGCACCCGGCTGCATCCGCTGTGGGTCTTCAATCCACCCCGCAACAGCCAATTCATCGAAGGATTTCGCCCACGCGCGCCGAAAGCCGGGATCATTCAGAAAGAATTGGATTACATCGCGCTGCCTGGGACGCGTCTCGCCGCCCACCGCTTCCACGTAGCGCCGCGCCAGTGGCCGAAGCCATCGCCAGTTCCTGCCCAGCGTACTGCTCGCGCGCGCGACAATCCCTTCCACCGTCGCTTCGCCAGTCAGAAAAGATCGTGCTAATGCGTTCAGGAGTGACGGAGTGGCCATACGTGAGAGCGGCGGACCCTCCAACAAGTCTGACCCTGCGCGAGCGGTTCTGCGTGGAGCGCAGTGTAGCTCCCGCGACGAAATCTCAGCCCTTCACGATCCCCTGGGGTAACCCCAGAGAGGCCAACCGAACCCGAAGGCCCGGCACTGCCGGCTTAGAGCGATCCGCCGCCCGAAGGCATGATAGCAGTCTGTCCGGTACACTGGAGTTATGGCCAAGATTGTGGATCGGCGAAATCTGCCCGACCCGAAAATGTCCATTCCAGGGCTCAAGCCACCGGTCCAAGACTTCACGCCCGTTGATGATGGAGACCCATCCGAAGTGGATCGCTTCAATGCCATGATTCGGCAGCTTCGTCAACAAAATCCAGCCATATAAAGTCGTGGCCGTGGGATGAATGCTCTGCTCCTCGACACAAATGTGGTGTCGATTTTGCTTAATCGGAACCTGCGACAAACCTGCATCGACGCCGTCATCGGACATCAGTTAGTCATTTCATTCATGACCCGAGCCGAGTTGCTGCTCTGGCCCGCAACCAATAACTGCGGAGCCGCACGTCGCAGCGCTCTCGAACAACACATGGCGCTCTACCTAACACTTTATCCAGATGAACGTACGTGTTTACTCTGGTCCCAGATCGTGGATCAATGCCGTCGTGCCGGCCAGCGCATCCAAGCGGCAGATGCCGGGATTGCCTCGGCGGCGCTGCAGTGGAGTTGTCCGCCAGTGACAACTGATTTTAGGGATTACGCAGCAATCAACGACCTGGACGTTGTACCAATTCGATAACGGCACAATTCTTTCTCTTCCATTTGAGCCACTCCCCTCGCCCGCCCCACCCTTGCGCTTGATTCACTACTCGAAGAATGGTTCGTCTGGCGGCTGCGGTGCGCCTGAATGGCCCCGGGGATCGCGTGGACCGACCTTCCGGACCAAAGCAGCAAAATCATCGTCATCGAACCCCGGCAGGTCCCCGAACTCTCCCCGCTCCATTCGGTCGGCAATTTCACGGATCAGCCGCGCGCGTTGGTCGGAAGCCAACCGTTCGTCGCTTAATGCCGCTTCGATGGCCATGACCAGTTCGACAGAATCGAGGCTATCTCCCCCCAGCACCCGAATACGCGGACATGGTATGACTCTACCCCGCCGCTCCGCCCTTCCGCTTGATCTCGATGCTCAATCTCTTAATCTTCTGATTCAGCGTCGACAACGGAATACGCAGCTTCTCCGCCGCGTCGGTCTGGCTCCAGTTCAACGCTTCCAGCGCGTCGATGATCTTGCGCCGCTCGAAATCGGCCACAATCTCGGGCAGCGACGCATCGGCCGGCAGCGCGCCGCTCTCATCCCGCCGGATTTTCACCCCGCCTTCTTCCAGGATCGAATCCGGCAGCACGTCCACCGGCACGGTCGCCTGCGAGGCCAGCACCACCGCGCGCTCCACCGCGTTCTCCAGCTCCCGCACGTTGCCCGGCCAGTTGTAATCCATTAACAGCTGCATCGCGTCCGGCTCAAATCGCAACAGGCTCGTTCCTTCGGGATCCAAAAACTTTTCATTCTCCCGGCTGTATTTCGTCAGGAAATGTTCCACCAGCGGAGGAATATCTTCCTTACGTTCCCGCAGCGGGGGCAGCGCCAGATTAATCACGTTCAGCCGGTAGTACAGGTCTTCGCGAAATTTGCCCTCGTCCACCAGCCTTTTCAACTCGGCGTTGGTGGCCGCGATGATGCGCACGTCCACCTTAATGGTCTCCGCCGACCCCACCGGCATGAACTCGCGTTCCTGGATCACGCGCAGCAGCTTGGCCTGCGTCTCCGGGCTGATGGTCCCAATCTCGTCGAAGAAAATCGTGCCTTTATTCGCGGTTTCGAAATAGCCTTTGCGCGACGTAATCGCGCCCGTGAACGCGCCCTTCACATGCCCGAACAGCGCCGATTCGAGCAGATCCGCCGGCACCGATCCGCTGTTCACCGCCACGAACGGCTGATCGGCTCGCGCCGAATTGGCATGGATGCCTTTGGCGATCAGCTCCTTGCCGGTGCCCGTTTCGCCCGTGATCAGGATCGTCGCGCGGCTCGGCGCCACCTGCGTCACCAGATCCAGGATGCGCAGCATGCGCTCGTTCTTCCCGATAATGTTCGGAAAGCTGTACTGCTGCTTCAGCGCTTTCTTCAGCTGCGCATTCTCGCGCGCCAACCGGCTGTGCGCGATCATGCGATCGATCTCGATCAGCAGCTTCTCGTTGTCCCAGGGCTTGGAGAAATAATCGTTGGCGCCGTCCTTGAGCGCGGTGACCGCCACTTCCACCGACCCATAGGCTGTGATCATGAACACCGGCGTCTCTGCGTCCCGTTCGCGGATCTCGCGCAGCACTTCCATGCCGGAGCGATCCGGCATCATCAGATCCAGCAGGATCATGTCGTAATTAGCGGCTTCGGCGCGGCGCAGCCCTTCGCCGCCGTTCTGCGCCATCTCCACCGTGTAGCCCTCCAGGCACAGCAGTGTCTCGAGGCTTTCGCGGATGTCCGCTTCGTCGTCGATTACTAGAATTCGGCCTTTGGGAAGTGAGGCTGGTTCATCGGGCGGCAGTGGATCAGGCATGCACCGGCTTTCGTGCTAAAGGAAGCTCCACGCGGAATCGCGATCCCGCGCCAACGCGGCTCTCCACTTCAATACTACCGCCATGCTCACGCACGATGCCGTAGGTAACCGCCAGCCCAAGACCGGTTCCTTTGCGCGCCCCTTTGGTAGTGAAGAACGGATCGTAGATGCGCTCCAGATGCTCCGGAGCTATCCCCTGCCCGCTGTCCGCTACGTCGATACGCGCGAATCCGCCTTCGCTCCAGGCGTGGACCGTGAGCGTGCCCCCCGCATCCATCGCGTCGCGCGCGTTCAAAAACAGATTCAGGAAAACTTGTTGCAGCTTGCCCGAATTGCCCTTGACCGGCGGCAAAGCCGGCGCGGCGTCCAGCTTCACCTCTACACCCGACTTTTGCAGTTGATGCTCCACCAGGCTCAAGGTCTCCTGGATCACCTTGCTCACGTCCACTTCCACGAACTCAGTGGGCGACGTCCGCGAAAAGCTCAGCAACGAGTTGACGATCTCGCTCGCCCGGAACGTTTGCTTGGCGATTTTCTCCAGCAATTTCGATTTCTGCGGGTCTTCGGAAATCTGCTTGGCCAGCAGCTGCGCGTAGGTCGAAATGACCGCCAGCGGCGTATTCACTTCATGCGCCACGCCCGCCGCCATCAGGCCGATCGAACTCAGCTTGTCGGCCTGCACCAGACGGCGCTCCAGATCATCCCGATCGGTAACGTCGTCGAAAATAATCAGGCGGCCGATCTGCTGCAGGTCCTTCGACACCAGCGGCGCGATCGCAAGATTCAGGATGTGGACCGCGGGTCCCGTGGGCTTTCCATTGCCGTTGCCGTTCCCTTTCGCGTGGCCATTTCCGTTCGCGGCCGCGGTGGGCGCCGGCAAAACAAACTTATAGATGTTGTGTACGCCCGTTTGCCCGCGCACCTGGTCGAACATTTCGCACAACTCGGCGGGGAAAAGCTCGGAAAGCGGCCGGCCCAACGCCCGATCCCTTCCGATGCCCGTCAACCGCTCGATCTGCGTGTTCCAGCTCTCCACGCAATCGTTCAGATCGGCCGCCAGAATCCCCACATTAATGGACTCGACGATATTCTCGCTGAACTCCTTAAGCCGCTCGTACTCTTCCACCTTGCGTTGCAGCGAACTGTAAAGCCGTGCGTTCTCGACGGCGATGCTGACGTAGCCCGCCAACGTGGTCAGCAGCTCCACATCGTCGCTCGAAAGGAAATCGCCCTTGTCAGTCCGGCTCAGCGCCAGGTATGCGATGGTCCGGCCTCGCACGCGGCAGGGAAAATAGTAAGTCAGATCCAGTTCCGATATCGTTCGCCGCACCGAGATCGGCCATTGATGCGCCCGAGCGTCCAGCAAATGCCGCGTGCGTTCAAAAAACAGGTACGGTTTGCCGGTATGTTCACCCAAAAAGCTAAGGTCGAGTTCCTGCGGCTGTTTCTGGTTTCGCTCCTTCCGATTTCCCAGCGTCATGTGCAGCCGGAACTGGTCGGCTTCGCTCTCTGGTTCGTTCACTAAGAAAAACGCCACATGCTGGATCGAAAGCGTGTGCAGCAGCCGGTCCGCCACCGAACGCAGCATCTCGTCCAGATTCGTTTCCGATCCCAGCTCGCGCGCAAACTCGATCAGCGTGCGCCGGTAATCGTAGCGGTCTTTATAGAAGAAGTAGCGGTCCAGCTGTTCCTGCAGCCAGTCACGAATGGGCTGAAAGATGAACGTCGCAAACACGATCAGCCCCACGATTGCGGCCGGGCTAAGATTTTCCGGCCGGGCGAAAGAAAAGATCAGGCCGTAGAAAATTCCCAGCACCACCAGCGTGGCGAGCGTATAAACGTAACCCTGCTGGAAAATGATATCGACATCCATCAAGCGGTAGCGCAGGATCGCATAGGCCCACGTCAACGGCAGCAGGATCAGCGTGAGCACCGCCATCTTCTGATAGTGTCCGGGGAGCGCCCCGAAAAGATACGGCACGGCGTAAATCAAAGTGAACGGCACCACCCCGAGTAGCGCGCCGTTGCGCATATATTTCAACTGTCGCCTGACCAGCGGGTCGTCGGCGTGCGGCACTTTCATCGACAGCACAACCGTTCCCGCCAGGTACAACACGCTGAGCAGCAGCATCCACACCCGGTCCAGGAACCAATTTACTTCCACGGGTGAAGCGGCCACCCGCAGTATCCCTTTCCCCACCAGTACGTAAACCGCGAGAAGCAATGCCGCCGGAACATAGAACACAGCGCTCACTCCGGTCCGTTTCAACCAGGCTGGACGTTCCGGGAATACCAGGCAGAAGTGCAGGAAGATGGTGGGAGCCAGAAGGCCGGCCGCCACGTTGCCCCAGTAGATCACTTGATCGAATGCATTCAGTTTTCCGGTGAAGTGGAAGCAGGATAAAACGAACGAGGCCAAGCACAACACGTAGAAGTGTACCGACCGGGGAGCCCCTACTCGCCGGTAGTAGACAAACAGTCCAATCAGCAGATATGCGATTCCCACCGCGTACTGATAGTATAGTGACCGGTCCAGGACGGCGCCCTCAGCGACGATCACTTGCGCCGGCACCGAGACGTTGTCGCGGCGCACGATGTACTCGGTCTTCAGCCAGCTCCCAACATTCTGGAGTGCCTTCGGGACGTCGGTGGTGATCGCGATCGGTTCGCCTGCCACCCGCAGTAGAACATCGCCTGCCCGGATGCCCGCGTTGTAGCCCTGGCTTCCAGAAGCGACATGCAGGGCAAGCACCTGATTATGCCCATCGGCCGTGGGCCGGTCAACCCAGGTAACTCCATCATCGGGAAGGTGATAAAGACTTTGCTGATGAAAATTGACGACGGCGCAGCACACCGCTGCCACGGTGAGTACGAACAGTAGCGCACTGGCGAATTGGGTCTTAAGATCCCGCAAGCGGCCGTCTCCAACGGATACACTTCGCGCTGTTGCTTGAAGCGCACTATATTAGCACTTCGTCTGCCACCGACTTGAACTGAGGCTTATCCATGAGAATACAGGATTTGCTCTGGACTCGCCAGTCACAATTCAATTATCGCCTCTCGTTTTCAGAATTGACACTACGGTAAAGTGTATGGACCGTGATACTCAAAGTCTTTGAGCGGACATGAGATTGTAAAGGCTATTGACAAGTAACCCCGTTAGGTCTTAACATCGTCTTTCCAGTTAGTCAGTAGTTTGGCTGACAACTAGGCCAAGGCGCAAGGTGGTCAACGTATGACCTTATTTCAAATCGGCGAGAAGATCGTCTATCCCAATCATGGAATTGGGACCGTCGAGAATATAAGCACCCGCTCCTTCGGAGCCCAGTTCGAGCGCTACTACCTGTTGCGCCTCACCTATAACAGTATGACGGTGATGGTCCCCTTTTCGCACGTCCAAGAGATTGGGCTGCGCAAGGTGACCCGAAATGGGGAAATTGCGCGCGTGCTCGGCTTCCTGGCCGAAGGCAACGCGCAGCGCAAGGCCGACTGGAAGGACCGCTACAAGGAAAACTCAGACAAGATGCGGCACGGCAGCTTGCTCGAGATCGCCGAAGTCCTGAAGACTCTGCTGATATTGCAGTCGGAAAAGCCGCTGTCCTTTCGCGAAAAGAAAATGTTGGAACGCGCCCGCCACATGCTGGTCACCGAGCTCTCCATTTCGCGCGGCCTTGCTGAATTCGAAGCTATCGGCGTGCTGCAAGGCGCGCTGGCCAAATCGTCGTTGAGTCTCCCCGCGCCAGCGTAGTCTTTCCTCATCCGCAAGTACCCTTGGATTTAATCAGGATCGCCGAAATCTCCAGGATCCTGCGATCAGGAATTTCATGAAAATGATCCCATAGGCGCCGACTCTCTTGCGGAGCCTCCCATTCCACTCGGGTCCCGGGAGCGCCTTGAGGTTGCTCCATTGGGAATCGTCAATTTCCTAGAGCTCGTCGATGGCTCGCTCGATCCGGTCCCACACCTTGCGCGGGAACTTTGAAAGCTGCCTTTCGGCTTCTCGGGAAAGCTCAACGCGGAAGAGCATGCTTCACGGCGCGCCAGGATTTCGACCCACCCCGCTTGATCTGCGCTTCGCAGCGGCGCACCATCTTAGCCTCCTCGGGCGACCGCGTGTCATCGGAAGAGGTCGCCCGCTTGGGCTTTATCAGCACGCCGTTTTTCTGCTCGGCGAACGCCACTAAGTCCCCAGCCGTAAGATTGAGCGTTTCGCGGATCTCGCGAGGGATCACCGCCTGACGCCGCTGACCGACTCGACCGACTCGCTCTTCGGCTGGGGCTGTCTTCATGATGATTACTTGCGGAATTTAGCTTCGCTTTCACGTCCGTCAAACCAAACCTTAATGTCCTTATCACATCCTGACTGACTCTGCTATAGTTTCACGTAAATGAAACTGCAGCTCTATCCACTCGCAGCTCTTCTATTTCTTCACTGCCTCTTTGCTCAGACATCTGGCGCGATCGACGGCGTCTGGCAGGGCGCACTTCTTTTTGGTCAAGGCAAGGTCCGCGTCATCTTTTACTTGTCACCGCCGAGGGACGGAAAATACACCGGCGCAATGGTCGATCTGGAATCAGGCACCGGCACGAACATCGATGAGATCACCGTTGCGAACGGCAAGTTGAGTCTCGAATTGAAAAGCACAGGCCTCAAGTTCGAGGGGACGCTCGGCCCATCCGGCAGCGAGATCAAAGGCAAGTTCACGCAGGGTGAGACCTCGGGCGATTTAACGCTCACTCGGAGCAGCGAGAAAAACTCCAACGTCGCCGACGGCTACCAGAAGCGCGAATACATGATTCCCATGCGCGACGGCATTCATCTTCACACCATCGTTTTTTCACCGAAATCACCGAGCGAAGCGCTCCCGTTCCTCATCGAGCGTACCCCTTACGGCTGGGATGGCGCTGTGATCGACATCAACACCGGCATGAGCCGAACTCGCCCGCGATGGTTACTTTCTGGTCTTCCAGGACATTCGCGGCCGCTACCAGTCCGAAGGCCAGTTCGTACTCCAGCGACCGGCCAGAACTTCAAAAGACGCCCGCTCCATCGATGAAGGCACCGATACTTACGACACGATCGATTGGCTGTTGAAGAACATACCTGGCAACAACGGCCGCGCCGGCATCATGGGGATCTCCTATGACGGTTGGCTCACCGAGATGGCGCTCATCGAGCCTCACCCGGCGCTCAAAGCCGCCTCCGAACAGGCCTCGCCCGCCGACATGTTTTTGGGCGACGACTTTCACCATAACGGCGCCTTCCGGCTGAGCTACGGATTCGAATATGCCGCCATGATGGAGACCGGGCAAAACCAATCAGACATTCGGATTCAAGCAATTCGATACTTACGATTGGTATCTCAAGCTCGGTCCTCTCAGCCAGGCCAACGCGCGTTATTTCGACGGCCAGCGCCCCACCTGGAACAATTTCATCGCGCATCCCAACTACGACGATTTCTGGAAGGCGCAGGCTGTGCAGAAAATCGGTTCGGTCCGTCAAGGTGCCCAACCTGAATGTCGGAGGTTGGTTCGATCAGGAGGATTTCGCCGGGCCCTGGCGTATTTTCGCCGCAAGTGAAACGCCCGAATCGCGCCGTTATAACTACCTGGTGTACGGCCCCTGGAACCATGGCGGCTGGTTTTCGGGCCCGGGCCGCACGCTAAAAAACCTCGATTTCGGCTGTAATACGGGTGATTATTTTCGAAATAACATTGAGGCCCGATGGTTCGCTTATTGGTTAAAAGGCCAAGGTCCCGCTGAACCTTCCCCGCATTCAGCTTTTCCAGACCGGCTCTAACCAATGGAAGGCCTACGACCAGTGGCCTCCCACGGGCGTTCAAGAGCGCCGTCTATTTTTACACGCATCCGGTGAAGCGTCCTTTGAACCAGTCGGCGGACAACAATGAAGCGTTCGACAGCTTTGTGTCCGATCCGCATCGGCCCGTTCCCTATCGCGAGCGTCCCATCCCAGAGACCTATGGAGGATCCCGGGGTTGGAGCACCTGGCACACCGACGATCAGCGCTTCGCCGAAAGCCGGCCCGACGTGGCCGTCTGGCAAACCAAGCCGCTCGAATCCGACCTCACCGTCGCTGGCGACGTGATCGCCGACCTGTTCGCCTCCACATCCGGAACGGACTCGGATTGGATCGTGAAACTGATCGACGTCTATCCCGCCAGCGTGCCCGAGGATCCACCCATGGGCGGCTACGAGCTGATGATTGGAGCTGACGTTCTGCGCGGCCGATTCCGCAACGGTTTCGAGAAGCCGGAACCAGTCGAACCGAACGTGCCCGTCGAGTATCGCGTCGATCTACTCTCGCGCGACCACGTCTTCCAGAAGGGCCATCGCATCATGATTCAGGTTCAGAGCACCTGGTTTCCGATCATCGACCGGAACCCGCAGACGTTCGTGCCGAACATCTTCGAAGCCAAGGAGTCCGATTTTCAAGCCGCGACACAGCGTGTCTTTCGATCGAACAAGCTCCCGTCAGCCGTGATTCTGCCAGTGGTTCAGTGAGATGCAATGTGGCGCACGCACTCTTGCGTGCCGCGTCGGCACTACTGCCGACGCCCGGCTAAATGGAGACGGACTTCAAATTTCTTCGACCGTTATTCAGTTTGCCGATTAGAATTCCAGCCGTAGCGCGAACTGCATCGACCGCGGCTCCAGCGTCCCTTGAAACTCCCCGAAAGTCTGTGGCGACTGCAGGCTCAGGCTCGGATTGGTGAAGTTCGCATGGTTGAAGGCGTTGAAAGCCTCGGCCCGGAACTGCAACCTCTTCCCTTCCCACGGCAACTTGAACGCCTTGGTAAGCGCCATGTCGACGTTGAAAATCGGGGCCAACCGGACCGCCGCGCGCGTCCCCGCCCCTTCCGGCGGTTGATCCTGAAAATTACTCGAAGAGCTGGTATTCGAGAAAATACTGGGAATCCCATTATTGTCGATGTGGACACCGCCCGACGCAGTTGGAGTATTCACGACCGCCAGCGAACTGAGCCAGTAATTCGTGTTGTAAGCAAGATCGCCCTGCACGGCGCTCGGCAGCGCGGTGCTGTATCGCCAGACACTCGAGACCTGCCACCCACCTACGATCTCATCCAGCCACGTGGGTGCTGCGTGCAGCAGCAGCTGGCCTTTTCCGACCGGCAGTGCGTACATGAAATTCGCGTTGATGTTATGACGAATATCGAAATCCGACGAACCGCGAAACGCGCTCAGGTTGTAAATATCCTGGATCGCCGCCCCCTCTTCGCCGGCGCCAGACTCGGCCGCTGAACCGTTGTCGATGGAATGCGAGAAGGTGTAATTGAAATCGAACTGCAGGCCGTTCGAGAAGCGCCGCCGGAAGGCGACCGTCATACCGTGGAAATCGGCTTCGCCCGCATTCATCCACATCGGCAGGGTGCTGCCTTGCTGCGCAAAAAACGTATAGCACCCCGGATTGCTCAAACACCTGCCGGGGATGTATTGACCGGAGATGCGATCGGCCGCGTGCAGGCTGTCCAGAAAGCTGCTTCCGAAAACTCCGTAGACGCTATAGAAATAGTTCGCCGACGCGCTGCCGGGGAAATACGCATTTTTGTAGCCTGGCCAGACATCGTTGACGAACGGCAGATTCGGGACCAGTCTGGGATTATTCATCACTTCCTGCGCCACTAAAGCAGCGGCATTGTTATACGGCACGCCGGCGGCATGCGCCAGGGAATTGGCCAAACTATAAACAATCTGCGCGTTTTGCTGCCAGGTGATCCCGGAGCCAGGATCTTTGTAATTCTCGAGCGGAGTGTAAACATCGCCTTCCATCAGCAGCCGGCGCGATAGCCGCCCGATGTAGCCCACTTCCATCGTGATTTTTCCCGGAAGCTCGCGAGAGTAGTCCGCATTCAGAATGATCGAATACGGCGTTTTCAGATCGGGTGAAATGCCGAGGAAAGTACCGGTGATCGCCGCAATAGCGGGAGGCGTGTACGGAAACCCACCCGCCGGAGACGGCGGCAGAAGCGGATAGGTCCCCGTGAAACGTGGCGATGTGGTGAAGCTGTAGGAATCGGGAAAATTCGTTGGATTGGAGAGACCCAGCGATCCGTATTGATCGTAATTTACAATCAAATCGTTCCCGAACTGATCGTACGCGATGGCTCCGCCTAAGCGGAAGGCGCCATTTTTTCCGAAGAGCTTCCCGAGCAATCCGGTGTGATTGACGGGCGCGTACGCTAGTCCGAAGCGCGGCGCGAAATTGGCATTGTCCGGGCTCCACCAGGACGGCTTCCCGTTCGCCGGTCCATTCAGGCCATAGCTGAGCGTGAAATCGGACATCTGATTGGCTGGGACGCCCAACGACTGCAAGCCGTTCCTCTGCGCGAAATATTGATTGAGAGGCACCGTGGTGTCCACTTGCAATCCGTGCGCTTCATAAGGCGGCCGGAAATTTTCGTACCGCAACCCCAGATTTAGGGTAAGTTCGCGGCTCACGCGATAGGTGTCGCCGATGTAGCCCGCGTAAGTATGTTCGATGAACGACCGTTGCTGCGGCGTCCCCTGCGACAGCACTTGTCCGCCCTTTGTATATTGATAGGTAACAAAAACATCGTTCAATATTCCCAGCAGCGTGGCTGACGCGTTGGTCACCGCGGTAGGATTTGCCAATTGCAAATTCGGATTGCCAAGCCTGCCGGCCAAATAGGTCTGCACCGACGTGTCGATATCTTCGCCCAGGCCGATCAATTCCGTTGCTCCGTACGCATACAGCGGGTATGCATTGGTAAACGTCGACGTATTGTTACGGTTGTAGCGGAAATTCAACCCCATCGTAATGGTATGTTTTCCCTTGGTCCAGTTCACATCGTCGATCACGTTGTGAAGCGGATTCTGCCTGCCCCTGGCGCGTGCGCCCCAATTCTGGAGCGGAGCCAGGGCCGTCGGCTCGAATTGGAATCCAGTTCCGGAGACGCCCGACAGATTTTCGTCCAAACTGGTCAGGCCATAGGTGAAGGTATTCACCAGCGTCGGCGTTAGGACCGCCGTGTAGCGCACCGACAAACCCTTGTTGTTGTCGCGCTCGACGGATGCCGGCGCCTGTCCCGGAAATTCCGCCAGGAGCTGGTCGATGGTGTTGTCGCCGAGTGTGCCGCGGATGCTCAGATTGTGTTTCCCGGCTTCGTCCAACCGGTAATCCAGCTTCGCCACCCAGGCCATTTCATTCAAGCGGTCCGGAGCGTTAAAGCGGTAACCGCTAAAGTTCAGCCCTCCGTCCTGGCCATAGGCGGGGTCGTTGCCCACTGGATATTGGTTCAACAGCTTTTGGTATGGGGTGTTCAGGCCAATCCTCAATGGGTCGATCAGGGGAAGTTGCGAGGGCGTTATCGTCTGCACGCTCCCATCGGTTAATTGAACTTGCAGATTCCCTTGTTTCAGCGACTCTGACGGTACGGCCCGCACCTGCGCCACGCTGCTGGCGTCAATGCGCTCTTCCCAGTTAACGAAAAAGAAAAGCCGGTCTTTCTTAATCGGGCCGCCCACCGAAGCTCCGAACTGATTGCGGACCAGTTGCTGCACCGGCACCCCAGATTGGTTATTGAACCAGGTGTTCGCCGACGTCGCAGTGTTGCGATTGTATTCGTACAGCGAGCCGTGCAGCTGGTTCGTCCCGCTCTTGGTGATCAGCACCACCTGTCCGCCCGACGATCGCCCTTGATCGGGACCCTGACCACCTACCGTTACGCGGAATTCCTGCACCGAATCGAGCGGAACCGGCAGCACTGAGTTGAACCCCGCGTTGACATTCGCCGCGTTTCCATTCACGCCTTGGTAGGTGGTGCCCGTCGTGGTGTTCTGCGCCACCAGGCCGGCGTTCTGGTTGTCGTTCACATCCACGCCATCCAAGGTGATGTTATTCTGATCGCGGCGCGCCCCCAGGACCTCTCCGTTGGTGGTCACGCCCGGCTGCAAACTGAGCAATTGGACTACGTTCCTGGTCTCCAGAGGCAGTTCGCGGACCTGCATTTCCGAAAAAGCGTTGCCGACGGAAGCGTCCACGGTGTTGATGGTGGAAGCTTCCGCGGCAACGTTGACTGTCTCCGAGGTTTTGCCAAGTTCCAAACGAAGATCGAGGGTCGTCGGAGTATTCACCAGCAACTGGACGTCGGTGTGCGTCAGTTTCGCGAAACCTACCATTTCAACGTCGATCTTGTAGGTGCCCGGCGAAACCTGGACGAACTGATATTCACCACGTGTGTCGGTAGTGATCGAACGGTTGAAGCCGGTTCCGGCGTTGTTCAACGTTACTACGGCCCCTGTGATTACCGCGCCCTGCGGGTCGGTCACAGTGCCGCGAAGCAGCGTTGTGGACTGCGCAAAGCCGCTAATCGAAGCAGCCGCGCTCAAAAATAGATAAACGAATAGCTGATACCAGGCACGTGTCCCACGCATAGCCGCAACTCCTAGGTATTAAGGTTGGGTCTGCGAGAAACGGACTCGCTACACGTGGCGGTGCGTCGCAATCGTTGCTACCGTGCACCAGGACGGCCTATCAGTCAGCTTAGTCTGATTGCAAAAGTATATTGCAGCGGTAACGTGATGTCAATAATTTGGCCAATAAATAAAATGGATCGAAGCCATGGCGGGATTACCTTCCGACGCCTCCGCATCCTATAATGGTGTCACCGCTCATGAAGAAGCTGTACCCCGTCGTCGCCCTTTGCTTTCTCTCGCTGTTGCTCTCCGGCCAATCCGCTCAGCCGACTCCCAATAGCGAACAGGCCAAGAACAACGACAAGGCGGCACCGCCCGATTCCGGGGACAAGAACCGCATCACCCTCGACGTCTCTCGCGTCAACATGCTCTACACGGTCTCCGACAAAAAAGGCCGCTTCGTCACCGACCTCACTAAGGACGACTTCGAGGTCTTCGAGAGCAAGAAGCCGCAAACCATCATCGAATTCGCGGCTGAAACGGACCTGCCGCTGCGCCTCGCCATCCTGATCGACACCAGCAACAGCATTCGCGATCGCTTCCATTTCCAGCAGGAAGCTGCTACCGCGTTCATCGATGGCACCGTCCGGCCCGAGCACGATAAAGCCATGATCGTCAGTTTCGACACCGCGGCTGAATTGGTCGCCGATCTGACGGACAACGTCGGGGACCTCGAAAAGGCCGTCGAGAATCTGCGGCCCGGAGGCGGTACTTCGCTGTATGACGCAATCTTCTTCGCTTGCCGCGACAAGCTCATGGAAGATCAGCCGCTCTACAAATTTCGCCGCGCCATGGTCATCTTAAGCGATGGCGAGGACAACCAAAGCCGCTACACCCGCGACCAGGCGCTCGAGATGGCGCAGAAGGCCGACGTCAACATTTACACCATTTCCACCAACATCACGCGCATCGAGAGCGACGGCGACAAGGTAATGCGCTACTTCGCCAGCGAAACCGGTGGCCAGGCTTTCTTCCCGTTCAAGGTTTCCGATTTGAGCCAGGACTTCGAAAACATCGCCAACGAGCTGCGCCACCAGTACAACATCTTCTATCGCCCGGAACCACTAAGAGCCGACGGCCTCTATCATCCGGTGGAGATTCGCGTGAAGGGCCACAAAGATCTGATCGTGCGCGCTCGCAAAGGGTACTACGCGCCGAAATTATGATGGGACACTACGCGCCGAAATTGTGAGCGCCCTGCTGCTACAATAGTCTTCTCCCCCGGCGAAAGGCTTTCCTCTAAGGATCATCACGCATGGATGAAAAAGAACGCACACGTACCCTCGGACTCACCCTCGGCCAGATCGAAAAACAATTCGGGAAAGGCTCCATCGTTCGGCTGGGATCGAAGGAAGCCATCGTGCAGGTCGCCGCGATTTCGTCGGGCTCCATTTCGCTCGATAACGCGCTCGGCGTGGGAGGATTTCCGCGCGGCCGCATCGTCGAAATTTTTGGCCCGGAATCGTCTGGTAAAACCACGGTTGCCCTCCAGGTGGTGGCCGAAGCGCAGAAGGCCGGCGGGATGGCTGCCTTCATCGACGTAGAACACGCGCTCGATCCCATCTACGCCCGCAAGCTCGGCGTGGATGTGGACAATCTGCTGGTCTCGCAGCCCGACTACGCCGAGCAGGCGCTCGAAATCACCAGCGCGCTCATCACCTCCGGCTCCATCGACGTCCTGGTGGTGGACTCGGTGGCCGCGCTGGTTCCCAAAGCCGAGCTCGACGGCGAAATGGGCGATAGTCACATGGGCGTGCAGGCCCGGCTGATGTCGCAAGCCATGCGCAAGCTCACCGGCAGCGTGTCGAAATCGAATACCTGCCTGATCTTCATCAACCAGATCCGCGAAAAAATTGGCGTGATGTTCGGCAATCCCGAAACCACTTCGGGCGGACGCGCGCTGAAGTTTTATTCCTCCGTGCGCGCCGACATCCGCCGCATCGCAGCCATCAAGGAAGGCGACGTCGTGGTAGGCAATCGCACCAAGGTGAAGATCGTCAAGAACAAAGTGGCTGCGCCGTTCCGCGAAGCCGAGTTCGACATCATTTACGGCGAAGGAATCTCGCGCGAAGGCGACCTGATCGATTTGGGCGTCGCGCAAAACATCGTGGAAAAAAGCGGCTCCTGGTACAGCTACAAAGGCGAGCGCATCGGACAGGGCCGCGAGAACGCGCGCCAGTTTTTGAAGGACAATCCCGATATTCGCCAGCAGGTCGACGCCGAGCTGCGAAAAGCCCTGGGCCTTATCCGCAAGGAGCCCGAAGCTGTCGCCGCGCCCATGCCGGCTCCAGTGGAAGCTCCCAAACCCGCCACCGCCAGCGCCGCCCGGTCACGCTGACGTGTGCTAAGCTAACGCCGCTTTGCAGTAGTCAAAACATTTTCTTACTTCGGCCACTGTATCCATCCCCGGCTTGCCGTATTCGTACTCAATCATCGCCGGGATCGGATATTTCTTCGTCTTCAGAACTTCGAGCACGCCTTTAATATTGGTATCGCCCTGGCCGAGCGGCATGTTCGGACCATGGTCCTTCTTGCGATCTTTGACGTGCAGCGTGATGATCTTCGCGTGGTGTTCTTCCAGGAAACTTACCGGATCGAACCCGGCCGCCGTGAAGTGCCCGATGTCGAGGTTGATGCCGGTATATTTCGAGCGGCCGGCCAGCGCCTGTTTCCAGTCGTCGGGAGTCGAAAACTCATTCGGCTTCATGCTGTCGTGATCGTGATAGCCGACGTAGATCTTGTACTGCTCGGCGTACTTGTCGACGCGCGGCGAGACATCCACATTCGAAGACGCCGTGATCCGAGTGACGCCCATCGCCTTCGCCATTAAGAAGCCTTGTTCGATCTGCCGATCGGTGAATTCGTCGCGAAAGCTGTAGTTGAAGGCGTAAAGATCGATGCCCGCGTCGCCAAACTTTTTGCGAATGCCGCGGATCTCGTCCATGGGCGGATTGGAGCGCCACGCTGCGACCTGCGATCGATCCTTGGGCAGAATCATGTTGTCCCAGAGTTCGGCGTATCCCAGCCCGATCTCTTTCATGGCAGCGATGCAACCGTCCAACGAATGAAGGTCGCGAAAGCTGTAGGTTTGAGCGCCAATCATGACGCCGCTGAACTTAGAATCGATTGCCGCGAAGGCCGGAACGGCCACTGCCGCGGTTGCAAGTTTGGCAAAATCTCGTCGCGTCATGAGGTGGATGATATCAACTGTGAAGGAGAAAGAGAATCGGCGATGGCCCCGGCGATTTGCTTGCCATGGAAGCGGCCATTTTCGATAAAAATCTCGTTGGTGTGCATCCCCGCCACAATCACGCCCGCCAGGAAAATGCCCGGCCGATCGCTCTCGAAAGTCTCCGCATTAATGCGCGGCTTCTGCGACGACGGTTCCAGTCGAATGCCCAGCGACGCCAGGAACTCCAGGTCCGGCCGATAGCCGGTCATGGCAAAAACGAAATCGTTCTTGAGCGTCTTGGGGCCTTCGCGCGTTTCAATCTCCACCGACTTCGGATGAATCGCGATCAGGCGCGAATGGAAGTACGCGGTCACCTCGCCGCTCTTTATGCGGTTCTCAATATTGGGTTTGATCCAATATTTCACGCGATCGGAGATCCCCGCGCCGCGGTGCAGAAGCGTAACGCGCGCGCCGGTCCAGAACAGCTCCAGAGCCGCGATGGCCGCGGAGTTTTTCGCGCCCACTACCAGCACGTCGTGATTGTAATAAGGGTGCGGTTCCTTGTAATAGTGGATCACCTTGTCCAGCTCTTCGCCTGGCACATCCAGCATGTTGGGAACATCGTAGTATCCGGTGGCGAGGACGATCTTGCGCGCCCGGTATTCCGCCTTGCTGGTTCTGACGTGAAAATCGCCGTCACTGCCTTCGATCGAAAGCACGCGCTCGTATTGATGGATGTTCAGGCCGTAATATTCCGCGACCCGCCGATAATACTTCAGCGCTTCGGTGCGGCCCGGCTTTTCATTGAGCGAAGTCATCGGCAGCCCGCCGATTTCGAGCAGCTCCGGCGTGGTGAAAAACACCATGTGGGTCGGATAGTTGTACAGCGAATTGACCACGCAGCCCTTGTCGATTAGCACCGTGTTTAGGCCGCGCTGCTTCAGCTCAATGCCACACGCCAAACCGGTGGGACCGGCGCCCACTACGACGACATCGAAACGCTCCACAATTAGAGCATCCCTTCGACAGTCTTATAGGCCGAATCGAGCGCGCCGGCCAGCGCCGCTGGGTCCTTGCCGCCCGCTTCAGCCATGTCTGGCCGCCCGCCACCTTTTCCGCCGACCGCTTGCGCCACCGATCCCGCAAGCTTGCCCGCGTGCACCTTGGACGTCAGATCCTTGGTGACGCCCACCACGATGGCAACGTTCGAATCCTGAGCAGATCCCAGAATGACAACCGCCGTCTTCCACTTCACGCGCAGCGAGTCCACCATGGTCCGCAATTGCTCGCGATCCATACCGGCCACCTGCGCCGACAAAACTTTTGCACCTTTGATGTCGCGCGCGCCGCTTTCGATTCCGGCGACTTCAGAGCGGGCCAGCTTTTCCTTCATTTGCTCGATCTGGCGCTCCAGCGCACGTTTTTCCTCAGCTAATTTCTCCTGCGTTTGCCGCGCTGCAACCGCCTCTTCCTGGAACTTGTTCAGAATCGCTTCGCCCGTGATGGCTTCAATGCGCCGCACACCCGCCGAAATGCTGGCTTCGTAGGTGAGGACGCACAGGCCGATATCGCCGGTGCGATGAACGTGCGTCCCGCCGCACAGTTCCTTGCTGAAACCGTCGGGCAGAGAGACCACCCGCACGCGATCACCATACTTCTCCCCGAACAGCGCCATGGCGCCGGTGTTGAGCGCCTGATCCAGATCCATCACGTCGGTGTGGACCTCGATGTTCTTGAGGATTTCGTCGTTGACCAGCTTTTGAATCTCAGCCAGCTCTTCGGGGTCGGTGTGAGCGTAATGCGTAAAGTCGAAGCGCAGTCGATTGGGATCCACGATGCTGCCGGCTTGCTTGACGTGCGGTCCAAGAACCTTGCGGAGTGCGGCGTGAAGCAGATGCGTGGCGGTGTGATTGCGCATGGTCGAATGGCGCAGATGACCGTCCGCCTTGCCGATTAATTCTTCGCCTTCGCGAACCGGTACGATTATTTCGACGCGATGAACCGTTGCGCCAGCCACCTTCCGCGTGTCCATAACTTTGGCAACGATATCGCCAGTAGACGGCGAAACCAGGATGCCCGTGTCACCCACCTGGCCGCCGGCTTCGGCGTAGAACGGCGTACGGTTCAAGACCAGTTCCGTGTTGCCATCCTGTTCGATCACCCGGAGAATCTTAACGGGCGATTCCAACGTCTCGCGGCCGATGAACTCGGTGGGCGGTAGATCCTTGTAGACAGGAGCAATCTGCGCTTTGTCCGCGCCTCGCCAACTGGCGCGGGCACGCGTCCGCTGCTTCTCCATTTCAGCCTGGAAGCCTGGCTCGTCGATCGTGAGGCCGCGCTCGCGAGCCATCTCCTCCTGCTCGTCGAGTGCCAGGCCAAAAGTGTCGTACAGCTTGAATGCCGCAGTACCCGGCAACACACCTCCGGCGGCAGACTTCGCTTCGTCGATAAAAACTTTCTCCGCCACCTGGAACGTCGTCGCATAGCGATGCTCTTCGTCCTTCACCACGCGCGCCACGCGCTGCACGCTCTCCAGCAACTCGGGATAGCCGGGCTTCATCAGTTCGGCCACGAAGCCAGTGAGTTGGTATAAATATGGATCTTCCCGCCCAATCATTCGCGCGTTTCGAATGGCCCGGCGCATGATTTTGCGCAGGACGTAGCCGCGGCCTTCATTGGATGGCGTGACGCCGTCGTGTATCAGGAAAGCGGCGGCGCGAACATGGTCGGCATTGATGCGCAGCGCCACGTCGATACGCTCATCGTCTCCGTATGTCACTCCAAACATTTCGGCCGCGCGATGGATAATAGGACGCAGCAGGTCCGTCTCATAATTCGAGAGCTTGCCCTGTAGAACGCAGGACACGCGCTCCAGTCCCATGCCGGTGTCGATGGACGGACGCGGCAGCGGCGTCAACACCCCATCCGCCGAGCGATCAAACTGCATGAAGACCAGATTCCATACTTCGACGAACCGCTCGCCCGGGTCGTTGGGAAACTCGCCCGCACCAGCCGCGGGTCCGAAATCGTAAAAGACCTCCGAGCACGGCCCGCACGGGCCGGTATCGCCCATTTGCCAGAAATTGTCCTTTTCATCCAGGCGGGCGATGCGGGACTTCGGAACCCCGGCCACTTGCTGCCACAGCAACTCCGCGTCGTCATCCTCGCGAAAGACGCTGATGTAGAGCTTGTCCTTCGGAATGGAAAACTCGCGCGTGAGCAGCTCCCAGGCGAAAGCGATCGCGTCTTTCTTAAAATAGTCGCCGAAAGAAAAATTCCCGAGCATCTCGAAGAAAGTCTGGTGGCGGCGGGTGTAGCCGACATTATCCAGATCGTTGTGCTTACCGCCGGCCCGGACCACCTTCTGCGCGGTAGTGGCGCGCGAGTAGTCCCGCTTCTCAAGGCCGGTGAAAACGTCCTTGAACTGGTTCATGCCCGCGTTGGTGAACAGCAACGTGGGGTCGTTGGCCGGCACCAGCGACGAGCTGCGAACGATGCGATGGTTGTTGGCCGCAAAGAAGTTCAGAAACGTCTCGCGGATCTCATTCCCTGTCATGTATTTCTATTGTGACATTACCGCGCCAGCCAATCCCCAATCCCGGCGAACCAGCCACCAACCACCAGCCACCAATCACCAACCACCTTCTAGTACGCTGGTATATGACTGCCTGATGGACGAAAAGAAGATACTGGAAAAACTGCGCGAAATCTGTTTAGCCTTGCCGAAAACCAGCGAAACCACGACCTTCGGCCACCCCACCTTTCAAGTGGGTACCAAGACTTTTACGGTCCTGGAGACTTACAAGGGCATTCTGTCGATCTGCGTGAAGGTCGGTAAGAAGATGCAGCCCGTCTTCCTCGAAGACATCCGTTTCTACCGCACGCCCTATGTCGGCCAGCATGGCTGGGTCTCCCTCCGCGCCAACACCAAACTGAACTGGACCGAGATCCGCGATCTGGTCGAAGGAAGCTATCAGTTGGTCCACGTCAAGAAGAGACGCCGGTGACGCCCGAACTCGCCGGCCGCCGCATCGCCATCACCAGCATGTTGGTCAGCGCCGCGCTCGCCGCCGCGAAAATCACCATCGGCCTGCACGCCGCCTCCACCGCCACCGTGTCCGACGGTATTGAATCCGCCGGCGACGTCCTGGCCTCGGGACTCGTCCTCCTCGGTCTCATCATCGCCGCCAAACCGCCCGACGCCGAACATCCCTACGGCCACGGGCGCCTCGAGACGCTGAGCGCGCTCGCAGTCGGGATGCTGTTGGCCGCCACCGGCGTCCTCATCGCCGTCGAATCGCTGCACCTGTCCCACGACGCAGGCCGCCCCCAAGCTTACGCCCTGTGGCCGCTCATCGCCTCCATCGTCATCAAGTCCATCATGAGTGCGTCCAAGCGCCACTATGGCCGCAAAATTCAAAGTTCCGGATTGATTGCCGACGCCTGGAACGATACCGTCGACATTCTTTCCGGCGCCACCGCCCTGCTCGGCCTGGGGCTTACCTTGCTCGCTCCCGAGCGATTCTCCGCGGCCGACCGTTTTGGCGGCTCAGCCGTCGGCGTCATCGTCATTTTCCTCGGCATCCGCGTCGTTCATGACACCGTCGTGCAACTCATGGACACCATGCCCGACCCCGAAGCCATGGATCGCATCCGCAGGACCGCCCTCACCGTCCCCGGCGTCCTCGGCATCGAAAAATGTTTCGCTCGCAAGACCGGCCTGAAGTGGCACGTCGACATGCACCTGGAAGTCGATCCCGCCATGAGCGTCTTCGAATCCCACGAGATCGCCACCGAAGTCAAGGAGAAGATTCGCTCCGAGGTCGATTGGGTCGCCGATGTGCTCGTTCACGTCGAGCCGCACATGCTCGCTACAATTTCAAACAGCCCGCATGGAAAATCGTGAATTCGCTCGGGTCCTCGCCGAAACCGCGGACCTGATGGAGATTGCCGGAGAAGACGGCTTTCGCATCCGCTCCTATCGCAACGCCGCTTCCGCCATCGAAGGCTTCCCGGAGCGCGTCGACGATATCCTCTCCAACCCCGCGCGCACCGTCACCGAAATCCCCGGAGTCGGCAAAGGCCTCGCCAGCGTCATCGCGGAACTCGCCAAGCGCGGCTCGTTTGAAAAGCGCGACACGCTGCTCGCCCAATTCCCTCCCACCCTTCTCGATCTCTTCAAGATCCAGGGCCTCGGCCCCAAAGGCATCGCGCTGGTCTATCAGCACCACAAGGTCGCGACCATCGACGAGCTGGAGCGCATCTGCAAAGAACAGAAGCTGCGGGAACTGCCTCGCATGGGCGCCAAGCTCGAAGAGAAGGTGCTCAAATCCATCGCGCAATATCGGCAGCGCACCGGCCGCTTCCTGCTCAACTTCGGACAGAAGGTCGCCGCCGAGCTGATCCCCTATCTTTCCGAAACCGGCGGCATCGAAAAGATCGCCGCGGCCGGCAGCCTACGCCGTGGTAAGGACACCATCGGCGATCTCGATCTTCTGGTCACCGGTCCGGGCGCCGCCGCCGCGCTCGATCGATTCGTCCAGCACCCCAAGGCTCACAGCGTTCTCGGCAAAGGCCCCAACAAAGCCAGCATTCAATATGGACTCGACGGTATCCAGATCGATCTCCGCGCGCTCGCGCATGAAAGCTATGGCGCTGCCATGCAGTACTTCACAGGCAGCAAGGAGCACAACATCCTGGTGCGCAGCCGGGCGCTCAAGCTCGGCCTCACGCTCAATGAATACGGCCTGTTCAAGCTCGACACCGAAGAGCGCGTGGCCGGTGAAACCGAAGAAGAGGTCTACGCCGCGCTCGGCCTACAATGGATTCCTCCCGAGCTGCGCGAAAACTGCGGCGAGATCGAAGCCTCGCTCGAAGGGCGCCTTCCCCATCTGATCGAACTCTCAGACATCCGTGGCGACCTCCACATGCACACCACCGAAACCGACGGCCGCGCCACACTCCAGGAAATGGCCGAGGCCGCCAGCGCGCTCGGCTACCAGTACATCGCCATCACCGATCATTCCAAAGCTCTCGCCATGGCCAACGGCCTCGACGAGAACCGCGCCGTCGCTTTTGCAAAACAGGTGCGCGATTTAAACCGCGCGGGTCTCCCGCTCCGCGTCTTCTCGGGCCTCGAATGCGACATCAAGCGCGACGGTGAAATGGATCTCGCCGAAGACGCCCTCGCCGAGCTCGACATCGTGGTCGGAAGCGTCCACAGCCACATGAATCTGGAAGCCGTCGAGATGACCGATCGCCTGATGCGCGCTCTGGAATCTCCCTCCATGCGCGTTATGGGTCATCCCACCGGCCGCATGCTGCTGAATCGCGATCCGTTTCCCTTCGACTTTGAACGCGTCGCCACCCAAGCCGCGCACCGCAACGTGTACCTCGAAATCAACGGCAGCCCCGAACGTCTCGACCTCGGCGGCGCCATGGTCCGCACCGCCAAAAGTCTCGGCGCCAAGTTCGCCATCTCTACCGACGCGCACCAGACCAAACACCTCGGCATCAATATGCCCTTCGGCGTTTTAACGGCCCGCCGCGGATGGCTCGAACCGCGCGATGTCCTCAACACGCTGCCGCTTCCCGAATTCGAAAAGGCCATTCAGAAATCATGAAAATCGTCTCGTCAGTTGAAAAACTCCAGAACAAGCTCTTCACCGTGTCGGAAGATCACGCCGTGGAACCCGGCGGTTTCGAAATCAAGCGCTTCATCGTCCACCACCGTGGCTCAGCCGTTATGATGCCGGTCGACGATCGCAAGCGCGTTCTGCTGGTCCGCCAATATCGCCTGCCCGCCCAGCACTTCTTGTGGGAGATCCCCGCCGGCTCCGTCGATCCTGGCGAAAAACCGCTCCAAACCGCCAAGCGCGAGCTCAAAGAAGAGACCGGCTACCACGCCAAAACCTGGACCAAGCTGGTCTCATTTTTCCCCAGCCCCGGCTTCCTCACCGAAAAGATGACCATCTTCCTTGCCACCGGCCTCACTCCTGGCGTCGCCACTCCCATGGGCGACGAGCGCATCGAGACCCGCTGGTTCACCTCCAAGGAAATCGAAGCCGCCATCGACACCGGCAAAATCATGGACGCCAAAACCATGCTCGGCTACTTCTTCTGGAAACGGCTATGATCACCGCATCTGTCTTCATCGTCGGAATGCTTGCGCAGTCGGCTCCGCCGGCCATTTACACCGATTCGCCGGCCGACGCCGCGCATCCCGCCAAGATGACCGTGCTTCACATCCCCAGCCACGGCCTCCTGATTAACGGCCTGGTTTACCAGCCATCGGGCGCCGGACTGCATCCCACCATCGTCATCTGCCACGGCCTGCCCGGCAACGAGAAGAATCTCGATCTGGCGCAAACCCTGCGGCGCGCGGGTTGGAACGCTGTCACGTTCAACTACCGCGGATCCTGGGGCAGCCCCGGCAAATTTCGCTTCACTCAGAATCTGGAGGACGCGAGCGCAGTGCTCGCATATTTGCGCGATCCGGCCAACGCCGCAAAATTGGCCGTGGATACGAAGCGGATGGTTCTGGCCGGCCACAGTATGGGCGGATGGGTGGTCGCGTACAACGCTGCGAACGATCACGCATTGCTCGGAGCCATTCTGATTTCCGCCGCCGACCTGGGCCGGTTAGGCGCTGCGCCGCACGACCGCGTAGTGGCCGAAATGGCCGACGACATGGAATCGCTCGCCGGCGTCACCGCCGAAAGCATGGCCGCCGAAGCGATAGCCAACGCCAAAGCCTTTCAGATGCAAAACGACGTAGCAGGCCTGCTCCAAATGCCGCTTCTCGTTCTCACCGCTAACGATGGTCTGGCGCCCGATACGGATGCTCTGGTGCATGCCATCCAAGCCAAAGGCGGCCGTAAGACAACCACCCTGCACGTCGCTACCGACCACAGTTGGTCCGATCGCCGCATCACGCTCGAAACCGAAATTATCAAATGGGTAAACGGACTCCACTAGCAAATATCGCGCAGGCTAACTCCCAAGGAGGCGTCCGTCAACTAGTGTCCTGAGTTATAAGTTCGCTTCACAAAACCGTTGGACTTTGCCGAGAATCAAATCGGCATTGGCGGTCCAGACGAAAGGCTTGCAATCCTGATTGTGCTGAGCGAGGTATTCTGTGATGGCCTGCTCCAAAGAGCGCACACTCGAGAAGGTGCCGCGGCGAATCCGGCGCGCGGTGATCTGGGCAAAAAACCGCTCGACTTGATTCAGCCAACTGGCGGAGGTCGGAGTGAAATGCAGATGATAGTCGGGATGTTGTAGAAACCAGCGCCGCACCTTGGGAGTTTTGTGCGTGCCGTAGTTGTCCATCACCAAATGAACCGGTTGGCCGGCGGGGACTTGGACCGCGATCTTTTCCAGGAACCGCAGAAACTCCTGGTGCCGATGCCGGCGATGGCACGAGCCGATCACCTTTCCGGTGGCAATGTCCAGAGCCGCGAACAGCGAGGTCGTGCCGTGCCGAATGTAATCGTGGGTTTGACGTTCCGGCACTCCTGGGCGCAACGGCAGCACCGGCTGAGTGCGATCCAGCGCCTGCACCTGGCTCTTTTCATCGACACACAGCACGATGGCGCGATGCGGAGGATTCAGGTACAGCCCCACGATGTCCCGCACTTTCTCTACAAAAAACGGGTCGGCCGAGAGTTTGAAAGAATCGGTCCGGTGCGGCTGCAATGCGAACGCCCGCCAGATACGGGACACGGCCGTCTGAGACAAACCGCTTTCCTTGGCCATCGTTCGGGTACTCCAATGCGTGCCTTGTGCAGGTCGCTTTTCCAGCGTACGGGTGATCACGTCTTCGACCTGCTGATCGCCGATCTGGCGCGGAGCACCGGGACGAGGTTCGTCGGCCAGACCCTCCAAACGGGAGACGCGGAATCGCTCCCGCCACTTCCCGACGGTATGCACGTCCAACCGAAGCTCTCGGGCAACCTCTTGATTGAGCATCCCCGTGCCGCATCTCAAAATGATCCGCGCTCGCAATGCCAACCGCTGCGCCGTCTTGGGGCGTCGCGCCCAGGACTCCAACTTCTGCTGCTCTTCCGCCGTTATCGACAAGGGCTCACAAACGCGTCCACTGGGCATGCTTTTTTGATTCCCAAGCATACCATCGGGTTCCTTATTTAATGAAGCGAACTTATAACTCAGGACACTAGCGACCTGTCGCAGAGAAATCGTACCTGGATGCAATTGTGGCGCACGCACTCCTGCGTGCCGCGTTCACACTCGTGTGAACGCCTCGGGTATTTCTCCCGAAGACCGGTACGCTGAACGCTATACTCAAAAACGTAGGTCCGAAATGAACGCAAGACGCTACCCCGTAATCATTGAGCAAACCGGAACAGGCTTTTCCGCCTATTCCCCCGACGTTCCCGGATGCGTCGCGGCCGGCGAAACGCAAGAAGGAACGCGAAGCAATTTCCAGGACGCCTTGGCTGAACATTTTGAGGCCATGCGCGAAATTGGCGAGCCCATTCCAGAACCCCATTCTTTAGTCGATTACGTAGAGGTCGCCGCATAGCCACCCCTCTATTTCGCCAGACGCTCCCGCGCGATCTCAATAAAGTTCCCCGCCAATATCCCCGTCGATCCCGCCTTAATTCCCAAATCGACAGTCGTTCTGCAAGCCGCGCGCACCTCGCGATAAATCGCCCCAGGGATCGCCACTGTAGACACGCAGGCGGGAGCCAGTGAAACGCCCAACCCGGCCGCTACCAGACGCACCAACGTCGGCCACTGCGGCGCATCCTGAACAATGTTCGGACGAAACCCATCTCGTTCGCAGCAGGCGATGGTTCTGTCAAAAGCAAGCGGCCCCATGCGCCGCGCAAAAAGTATGAACGGTTCCTCCCGCAAATCCCTCACCCTTAGCGAGCGTTTCCGAGCCAGCGCGTGCGCCTCCGGCAGCAGCGCCACATAGCGTTCTTCAAACAATGTTCTGATCTCGATTCCTTTAGTAGGATCCCCATCCCGCAGGAACGCCAGATCCAGCGTCCCCATCAGTAGCGCGGAAATCTGCGCCGCGGTCGACAATTCCCGCAAACGCAGCTCCACCTTCGGATACCTTCGTCGATAGCTCTCGATGGCTGCCGGCAGATCGGAAAACATGACCGAACCGCTGAACCCCACCGTCAGCGTCCCTTCCTCCCCGCGCCCCAATCGCCGCACTTGCGCCAGATCGTCCTGAACTTTTTCGATCGTGCTCCGCGCACGTTCGGCGAGCAGTTGCCCTGCCAGCGTCAGCTTCACGCCCCGCGTGGTTCGATCGAACAGCCGGTGCCCGACCAGTTGTTCCAACCTTTTGATCTGCTGGCTGAGCGGCGGCTGCGCCATCCCCAGCGTCTGCGCCGCCTTGCTGAAATGCAGCGTCTCCGCAACTGCGAGGAAGTAGCGAAGATGCCGAAACTCGATCTCGTCATTCATATAACAATCATATAAATAGACACCTTCTAGCTATTGGACATAGTAAATCCCAGCCCTCTACGGTAAGATTGTGACGACGCCCCAAACGGAACTGACAATCCGCGAGTTCAGGCCAGGCGATGAGTCTGCCTTCCAAAAGCTCAATGAGGAATGGATCACCCGCTACTTCGCCATAGAGCCGAAAGAAGCGGAATTGTTGGCTGATCCTCAAGGCGCCATATTGGATCGCGGCGGCAGGATATTCCTCGCCGTCCGCAACAACCAAACCATCGGCTGCTGCGCCCTGCTCGTAATCGCTCCAGGCGAATTTGAGGTTGCCAAAATGACCGTCGCGGAATCGGCTCGGGGCAGCGGCATCGGACGCAGCCTGCTCGAAAAGGTGATCGCTGAAGCCCGCGCTTTAGGCGCCCGCCGACTTTATCTCGAAACCAACCAAAAGCTCACACCGGCCATCCGGCTGTATGAATCTCTGGGCTTTCGCCATCTTCCGCCCGAACGCATCGTCCCGTCCGCCTACGCGCGCGCCAACGTCTACATGGAGCTGTTCATCGAAAGTTTTCACCGCGCCAGTTGAACCCGCAGGCTCTCGGGATCGTATCATCGATAGGGTGACCGTTCAAGAAGTAGTCGTCCAGTACGAAAGCAGAATCGGCGAGCTACAAGCCAGTGCGGCCCAAGTCCGTTTGCCCGATGCGTTGGCTGCCTGCGCGCTTGCAGCCGCCCTGGGCCTACTTCTCGCACTGAGCCTGTACGCCATTCGCGGTCAAATGTCCTTTCTCTGGCCTTCGTTGCCCATCCCGGTCGCCGCTGCCTCCGCCCGCCGTCTCCGGCAAACGCGCCAGTCGAAATCCCGCATGTGGCGCCTGAAGCGTTTTTATGACCGCGCCCTCCAGCGCGTGAAAGGCGATTGGACCGGCACTGGATTCACCGGAGAAGAATTCAGCGAACCCAATCACGTGTACGCCGCCGACTTAAATGTCCTTGGCCCGGGCTCCCTTTTCGAAATGCTTTGCATTGCTCGCACTTCCATCGGACGCCGCGCCCTCGCAGATTACTTGCTTCACTCTCCTGTTCTCGATGAGACCATCCGACGGCAGGAAGCTGTCCGCGAGCTGCGCGACAGGCGGGATCTCCGCGAAAAAGTTGCAACGCTAGGCGAGTTCGATTTTCTTGACTCGCATCAGGACACCTTCGATCCGCTGAACTCCCCGCAGCTTTCGTTCCCCCGTTTTCTTCCCGTGATCGCGGCCATTACATCCATGCTCCTGGCTGGCGTCCTTGTTGCTGGCCTGCTGGCTCTGGTTCCGTGGCCGAGCGCTGCCATTTGGATCTATACCCTCATCGCCTTTCATATCGCTGTCGGCCTCATCTTCCGCAGCCAGGTCAATCGAATGGCAGAGAGCCTGCGTCCCGTATCCATCGAAACACGCATCCTTGCAGACGGCCTCCAACTTTTGGAACAACAGCAATTTCAATCGGTCAAACTACAGCAGATCGTTGAGCAAGTCCGGAATAGTTCCGCATCCCTTCGGAAACTGGAACGCCTGTTAAGTGTGCTCGCGCAACGCGATAAGGACTGGTTCGCTGGCCCCTCGCGTGCACTTTTGCTTGGCACACAATTATGCATGGCAATTGAGCGGTGGCGCACCAGGCACGGCCAATCGCTTGGAGTGTGGCTGCACGCATGGGCGGAATTCGAAGCGTTGAACGCACTGGCTGCCTACGGCTACGAAAATCCCGATAATACGTTTCCCGCCTTTGCTCCCGGCGATGCCTGTTTCCAGGCACACCAGCTCGGCCATCCGCTTCTTCCGCTTGCCTCGTGCGTCAAAAACGACATCGAGTTGCGCCCCGGCCAAGCCTTTTACATCGTCAGCGGGTCGAATATGTCTGGAAAAAGTACGCTGCTCCGCACCGTCGGATTGAATGCTGTGCTCGCAATCGCGGGAGCGCCCGTGCGGGCCCGTGCTCTTCGTTTATCTGGACTTTCAATCTTCGCATCGCTCTCTATCGTGGATTCCCTTTTAAGCGGAAAGTCGAAATTCCTGGCAGAGGTTGACCGGCTGCGAGAGGCCATCGAGTCGGCGATCCCTGGCAGGCCAGTGTTGTTTCTGGTGGACGAAATCTTCGGTGGCACCAATTCGCGCGACCGGCGAACAGCGGCGGAGGCCGTAGTGCGCACCCTGATAAATCGCGGGGCCATCGGCGCATTGTCCACGCATGACCTCGCCCTCACCGAAATCGCCACTGCGGAAGGATTGCACGGCGTCAATGTCCACATGGGTTCCCGAGCCGCGGGCGATCCCCTGGATTTCGACTATCGGCTCAAGCCGGGAATCACAATGGAGACCAACGCACTAGCGATCGCGCGACTCGCCGGGGTGCCGCTCTAGCATTCATATGTCCATTAGAATTGACAAGTGGCTCTGGGCCGCCCGATTCTTCAAAACCCGCTCGCTCGCCTCCCGGGCCTGTGAGCTCGGCCGGGTCCGATCCAACGGACAGCCAGTCAAGCCCGCGCGTGACGTCCGGGTCGGCGACCTGTTAGAAGTCAAAAATGACAGCGGCGAATTTCAGATCGAGATCCTGGCCCTCAGTGAAATGCGCGGCCCCGCGTCCGTCGCCCAGACTCTCTATCGTGAAACTCAATCCAGCCGCGAACTGCGCGAGAAGCTGGCCGCCGAGCGCAAGGCCATGCCACGTTTCGAAACCGCCCCGGCAACCAAACCATCCAAGCGCGATCGCCGCCAAATCGACCGGCTTCGCGGCCGGATGTGATCTCAAACCCCGCCCGACAGCGCCTCCCAGAGCTTCTCGCCGGAAGGAGTTCCCAATCCGGAAGCGGCATCCCACCCCGGCCCCGCCGAAAACGCCCCATTCGATCCGCTCGTAATATCGTGAAATGCCCCGTCACTTGTGGGCAATCCATACAAGGCCGGCTGTAACAATCCCAATGGCTTTCCCAGCTTTTCGTTGAGAAGCGCGATGAATCCGCTCCACAAAGGCGCCACCGCGCTGGTGCCTCCAACCACCATCGATTCTCCGTCCACCAATACGTTATAACCGGTGTCGGGATCCGCGTCGCCTGAAACATCCGGCACGCCGCGCCCTCCGCCGGAGGGAGGTTTGATCTTCGCGCTCGCCTGCCACGCCGGCAATGGAAACTGGGTGCTGAACCCGCCGCCTCCCGCGCCACCCTGCTCCCCATCGTTCCATACCGTCTCGCTCTGGATTTTGCCGTTCGCGCTCTTCAGGCTGGTCCCTCCGCACGCCAGAATATGCGGACTGGAGGCCGGAAAATCCACATGATTGGCCCCGTCGTTCACCCCGTCGCTGGACCCGTTGTCGCCGGCTGCGGCGCAGATCGTGACGCCCAGCGCAGCCGCGTCCTGCGCGGCCGAGTCGAACGCCGTCATCGCCTGCGCCGTCCAAGTGGATTCCGCGCTTCCCCAACTGATCGAAATGACTGACGGTTTATTGGTCGCATCGTGAATTGCCGTGGTAAACGCGTCCTGAAATCCTTGCGACGTGTTGGGTGCGAAATAGACTGCTATCTTCGCCCCCGGCGCCACCGCCCCAACCACTTCAATGTCCAGCAGCACTTCGGCATCCGCGCCATTCGGATTAGTAGGACTATTTGTTCCTTTATCTACGGAAACGGAAATAACGCTCGGCTGTTTAATTCCCAACGACGAGAAATAAGTCTTCAGATCTGCCGCTTTATATCCCCCTCCCAACTCGATAATGCCGACCGTCTGCCCAGTTCCGTCCACATCCAGCGGGAAGTCATAGAGCTGCGCAACCTGGCGCGGCGTATAAGAAACTCCGGCGCTCGCGGCCTTCTGCGATACCATCCCGCGCACTCGAAAGTGCGGCCTCGCCTGCGGCCTGTCATCCAGCCCCAGCACCGCTTCTACCGATGGCGCCAAGTCCGGAGGCAGCCGGATCACCCCGGTGCGAGCGCGGTATTGGTGTCCCTCATGCTGGTAACGGTCCAGCTTCACTTCAAACGCGCGCGCCATATTCGCAGCGCTTCCTTCCAGTTTCACCGTTCGCCGCTCCAGCGATACTTCACCCACTTTTAAGTTGTTTGTCTTGGCAAACTGTTTCACCTTTTCAACCGCCCCGCTATCGGCGCCGTGTTCCGTCGCGAATTCCTCCCGGGAAAACAGCGCGCCGCCTGCATGCGGCACAACCACGCGCATTTTCGGCTTCAGGATTACTGAGACTTCGATCGTCTCATCGTCCGGTTGATCGCCCACGCGCGTGCCGAGCGGTTGAATCTCGCTTCCCGCCAGTGTGACTTTCTTGCTGTCCATGTCTACCGCCTGCGCTCGAACTTCACCAGCCCATCGCGATAATCGATCGTCAATGTAAACAGGTCCAGCACCGGCAGACCCAGAAACCCGGAAATCTCCGTGCCCAGCCTGTGGCTCAGCTCCCACGTATCGAACGCCGTCATCCCCTGATTCTTCTGCTCAAATCCGGCAAACTCCAGCACCAGATTGCCGGTCTGATAAATATCGCCAACTCGCCCGTTCAATCCCCGCAGCGCCATCTTGTCCTCGCGATTCACATTGCCCACCGCCGCCGCCAGTTCGTAGGAAATCAGCGTGCTCGCCGCACCCGTGTCCAGTACGAACAAGCGGTTGCTCTGATTGCCAACCCGCGTCGGCACCAGCAGCAAATGCCCGAACCGAAACACGCGTGTCGCGCTCTCCATCTCGGGCGACACCGTACGATCCTGAAACTCCTCGCCTGGGTGATAACCCGGCAGTGGATCCAGGCGCAGCTTCCCACCCCCGAAATCAAGCGTGATCAGGAACTCGCCCAGCACATTTGATCCAATCAGCCCGTCCTCAATCCCGATGAAATTCTGGTCCGCCACGCTAATCGCCGCATCGCGATACTCCACCTCTCCAACCCGAAACCGCTCCGCGATTGCCCGATACCCACCGGTCATCTTTGCGTTGTCGCCGATTCCGCGCACCGTCGCGTCGGCCACTCGCGCCAGGCCCACTCGCTCCGCCGCCGGATGCGACAGCACGATTCCCGACGCGCCCGTATCCAGCACCAGCCGCGCCGGCTTCCCATTCACCATCACTTCCAACCCGAACGTGCGCATGTGCGTCGCACCGCTCACAAACGCTTCCAGCGGAACTTCCGCCGTCTTATAAGGAGTGGCCAGCGTCATGATTTCCCGGCCCTTGAACGCCTTGCCAAGCTCCGCGCGCTGCTGCAATTCCTTCAGTACATTCGGATCTCCGGTCCCCATTGCTTCATAGCGCTTCAGCGCGTCCAGGCGTTCCTGTCCGCTCATGCGAAACATCCACGTCGCCAATATTCGTGGATCGTTCGGATTCAACTGGTACGCGCGATGGAAATCCTCCACCGCTGTCTTGCTCATGGAGGTGCACTCGGCCACTCGTCCTAGTCCCCACCACGCCAGCGCCAAACGCGGATCCCACTCCAGCGCTGCTTTGAACTCGGCATCCGACTCCGCGAATTCTCCGCGCCGGAACCGGACTTCTCCCGCGAATTCGTGTGCCGCAGCCGACTCCGGCGCATCACCCAAAGCCTTTTGCGCCAGCCTCCACGCGGTCGCCACGCCGTCGTTTGCCAGAGCTTTCCGCGCCGTCGCCAGCGTGTCGTCCAGCGGTCCTGCGCACAAAACCGCCGCGCTCAAAATGACTAGACTTGGGACTTTCATTCCACGCCCGTAAGACCAGTCTATCCTTGGGTGCTTTACTCTGCTCTGCTTCGATCACCGGACCCGGCGGTTGAACTCAGGGCGAACCACAGACCGTACTCACGAGTGTGAACGCGGCACGCAGGAGTGCGTGTGCCACATCGGGCAAATCCAGTTCAGAGCGGCGCCACCACCTCGTGCTTGATCACGTTCGAACGATATGCTTCTCGCACTACTTCGGTGTATGGTACGGGACACACCTTCGCGCGGATTTCAACTTGCACATGGCTTTCGACATTCGGCTTGGATCCCGTTCCCGGTTGCTCGCCCCACACGAAAGTAACTTCATTGCCGATCTGGGCTTGTTCGTTGTTTAGAATCGCGAGGGTTAACATCTTGCCCTCATTGGAGCTGTAACCGACCCACGTAGAGATGCCGACGGTGCTGCCATTTTTCGTTACCTTATCGTACGGCCACGTGGAGTAGACCGCCGAAGGGAACTCGAAGTACTTGGCCCTTTCGCCCTTTTCGAAAATCGTTCCTATCGCATCCTTCACATCCTGCGAATTCAGTTCCAGCGTGACTTTCGTTCGCTTCGGATTTTTAGAAATCTTCTCGAGCGCTTCCCTGCCGACAAACTCGTGGTCGAACTTGACACTTGCTCCATAGCCGAGATCGTAAGGAGTCAGGTAGTAATCTTCGATGTTCTCGGAGTAGAAGCTTCCCCCCAGTGACGCAATAGCTTCCCAGCAGGTATTGGGCAGCCACTCACGGTAGGCCTTCATTTTGGGGCTGGTGTAGATGGCAGGGAGAGGCGAGGGGATTCCATCCCGATTCCAACGTATTCGAGGCATATGCACGACCACCCACCAGTCGTAACCCGAACTGCTTACCAGCCTCGACGATCGCGGCCTTGACCGTTTCGCCTTCGTCCCAGGGACCGAAAAATTCGAAGCCGGGCTGGCCCACCATGCCATGACGCAGCGCACTCACCGTCTTGCCCGCAATCTTCACGGTGGCCATGTTGAAGAACTTGACGTCGGGGACCGGGCCTTCGACCACCTTTTCGATCACTTTCATCGCATTCGGGCCCTGCACCTGGAATCGGTATGCTTGACGCACCACCGGACCCTTCTGCTCAGCGAGCCGCTCATCGCGTGTGCACTTGGCGTTGTAGCCGCCGGTCTCGCAATTGTATTGGACCCAATTGTGAACCGACGGACGGCCGACCAGATTGAACCGGTTCCCCTCCAAGCCAAACAGGATGACATCCCCAATCACGTAGCCTTCCGGATTACAAGGGATGAACTGCTTCGCCTTGTTGGGACCGAAGTTCTTGAACGAATTTACACCGAGGTCGGAGAGCAGTTTGAGCGCGTCCGGACCGTCCACGTACATGTCGGTCATGTGGTAAGACTGGTTGAACAAAACACAGCTATGCTGCCATGCGGACTGCTCATCCCGCCAGTTGCTATACTCGCTCGGCACCCCCGGATAAACGTGAGCTCCAATCTGCGAATTTCGCAATAGCTTCACGGCTCCCGTCTTTTGCAGGAGCGCTTCCAAACTCTGCTGGCCCATAACCTGTCTCGATCTCCTTCTCTAATTGTGCGCACTAACTGCCGGGTCTTTTTCGAGCCCGGACGATAACCCTTTCTCCAGAAACAATTCTGCGATCACTCCACGGAGCCACTTACTTGCGGGGTCGTGAGTGTAGCGCTCGTGCCAATGTTGGACCACATGGTAGGGGGGAAGCGGAAACGGTGGAGATAGTAGCTTGATCCGCCCGGCGCTTGCGATCAATTTCCCGAGGTGTTCGGGAACGATAGCCAGGCAATCGGCGCCGGTGATGGTGCTGGCGATTCCAAAGCATCCGGGCACGCGCAATCGCACCTTGCGGTGAATGCGATTCGTTTCCAGCACCTTCTCCACTACCTCCATTCCGCTGCCTGGTGTCGTCAGAACCACGTGCGACTCGTTCTCGAATTGAGCCAAAGTTAAGCTGTCCGTTATTCTAGGGTGATTGGCGCGGACGGCACAAACGAAGCGGTCCTTGAACAGCCTTTGCTGACAGAATCCAGAGGTGGTGGAAGGGATGAACCCCACAGCCAGGTCCAAACGGCCGGCGTGAAGAAGCCGGGGGGTTTCGTCGGATACGTCTTGCAACTCAATGCCTACGGCACGCGCCGTTGCGCGGAGGCGCCGCATGAGTGCGGGTAGCACCGTAACCCTGGTGATTTCGGTAGCGCCCAGGCGAAATGTTCGATCCGATGTAGAGGGATCAAAGGCCACCCGGTGTACCAGCGCGGTTTCGAGCAAACCCTCCGCCTTCTCTAACAGCTCAATTAATTCGCTCATCTGTGGCGTCGGTTCCATACCATCGGGAGTCCGGACGAAGAGCGGATCCTTAAAGTGCTTACGCAGCCTGGCGAGGCTCATACTGACTGCGGACTGACTCAGTTCCAGATTCTCGGCGGCCTGCGAGACGCTGCGTGTTTTGTTGAGTTCGTTGACGATCGTCAGGAGCCTGAGGTCAATGTTGGTCATGTGTCGCCGCTTCATCGAGGCCAGCATAATGCATGCATTATATAGCACAGCCAAATGTGGCGCACGCACTCGAGCGTGCCTTGTTGGCACTCGTGCCAACACCTCCTCGGGAGGCCCGAAACGTTCACATGATTGTCGGCCAGGGGTATGCGCTACGCCCCTACTAGTCAGCGGACAAGTAGGGGCATGGAAAAACCTGTAGCCGGCAGCACGCAGGAGTGCGTGCGCCACGGAGTGCATGCATTGTTGCCAGTGATAGGAGCCTACTTCACGTAGTGCTGCAAGTCCCGCTCGCCTTCCAGGCACTCGAATTCCATAATGTCCTGCCCCTGCTCAGCGCGAACCCGAAACTTCATCGTCCAGGGTCTGGTGTACACCTTCGGATCGTCAAGGGTTGCTTCGTATTCGATTTTTTTGGAATCCACCATCGTGTACCGCTCGACGACGTGGAGTTGATCGCTATGGAAGTTGCCGGACATGTCGAGCCATGTCTTGTCGTTGAACCCATTGACGTCCACCACCAGGGTGTCGCCATCCCACTGTCCCACCGAGTCGCCCATCCAGGTATTCAAAACATCGCGGCCTTGCGGGTGCTGGTGGCTTCCATCGGTGTGCACAATGCGGATCCCATGCGGATATTCGTACAAGAAAACGACCAAGCCCGGCTTCTGAATCACTTCCCATGGAAAAGGCGTGTACACGGCGCGCGGAACACCGGGCAGGTTACAGTGCGCCTGCGGGTCGTTTGAGGCATCCTCGATCAGCTCCTTGCGCTTCGCCAGCGCCCACTCCTGATAGGGGATCTTGTCGCCCACCACGACGCCTTTTCCGGCGGGTATTCCATAGACGGCAGGATGGTCTTCTACATCAAAAGGCGCCAAGGTTTGTGCCAGCCATAAACCAGTTAGATCGGGCTTGCCGTCCGAAGTTCGCTGGATTGGCCCCGGCGCAGCCTTTTCCGCTTTTTGAGGAGGCTGCGCCAAACACAATGCGGCGGCTAACCACAGAACATTTCCGCATGTGAGCGTTCCTGACGAAAGCCTCATGCCTGCACGGCGCGAGTGGACGCTGGAGCGTGAATTGGTTCCAGTTGCGCCAACATCTCCTGAGTGCGGTGTTCCCACCAGGGCGGGAGATGGAGCTTGGAACCCAGGTGCGCTTCGTCCTCGTCGCGCAGGAAGCCGCCGGCCTGGCTGCAGGAGCACTCGACGAGAATCCCGCCCGGCGAACGAACGTACATGGAATAGAAGTAATAGCGATCCTTGATGTCGGACGCGTCGGTAAAGCCGAGCTCCTCGTAGATCCCCTTCTGCTCCTGGAGTTGCTCATGATTCTCCACTGCCAGTGCGACATGGTGGACGGTTCCTGCTCCGAACGTCCAGCTTCCCGCGGCACGGTCCGGCTCGTGATGCAGAATTAACGTCTTGGCAGCGCCGCCGGTGCCCACTTCGAAGCGGTGATAGGGACCTTCCTGGCCGGTCTTTCGGAAGCCCAGAGCTTCGGTGAAGAACCGCTCACTTTCGGCCACCTCCCGCATGGACAGCACGGTCCCGAAAAAGCCGCGGACGGATTCGCCGGCGCCAATGTCCTCTGTCGTCCAACCTTTCCGGGAATCCTTCGCTTCCTCAATTATTTCGAAGGCCAAGCCGGATGGATGTTGGAAGCGAATGAACTTCTGCCCAAACCTCTCTTGGATCCCGCCATGCGAAATTCTAAGCCGATCAAAGTGCTCCTTCCAAAATGGCAACGAGCCTTTGGGCGCCGAATACGCAGTTGCGGAGATTTGCCCCGATCCTTGGCGTCCCGCTTTTCGCCCATAAGGAAAGGTGGTCATCACCGATCCTGGCTCCGCGTTGGCGTTGGCGTAATACAGGTGGTAGATCGGAATTTTGCCGTCCATCAGGACGGTTTGCTTCACCATCCGCAAACCAACAATCTGTGTGAAAAAATCAATGTCTTCTTGGGCTCCACCGGCGCAAGCCGTGATGTGGTGTATGCCCGTTACAGGGTAGTTCATCTTCTTTGTCTCCAGTCGTTCAAATTCCATCCAGAAGCATGACCGCTGCCAGGTGGCAAGTCGATAGCGGGTTAGTGATAATGTGCATCAATTCTGCTGAACCGGGTTTCCCGCGAATCCGCACCGCCATCATACCCGACACCTGGCTACTTGTGGTCTTGTTTCTCGTCTTGTTTCTGTTCTGGGGCGTTTGCCGAACCGGCAAAGACCTTGCGTCCATCGGGTAATGTCACCTGCCGGGCGGCAGCGGTGTGCGATCCGTCCTTTGCCAAAAACGCGCTAAAAGTCACCTTGTCTCCGACTTTCAGGTCGTCCTTCCGCCAGCCAGCGCGGTAGAGTGCGTTTGGAGCGCCGCTTTCGAGTGCCCAGTTCACCATGCTGCCGTCATCGCTCTTCACATCTACATAAACCCACGCGTGCGGATTCACCCAGTCCACTTTAGTCACCACTCCTATGAGCGCGATCTGCTTATTTCCATCAAACTCCGCCGCGAACGAGTGATGCGCGGACAAGGGAAGAGCGGCTCCCACCAGTCCAAGAGTAAACAATACGGCACGCAAAGTTGTAAACTTCACACGGATTCTCCAGAGGGACGCACCCTCCAGCAACATTGTCACCCTGTTCACCCTCCTTTGTACAGCTACAGCGGGAGTGGTGCGCGTCTTCTGCATGCAATCGACCGCCTAATTCCATCAGCAGAACTGATCCGCATTATCACGATATCGAGCTAGCCTTCGCTCCCAACTGGTGGTATCTTTCAAACAAATTCGGCCAACAAGTATTGGCCCAGAGGTCTAGTAAAGGGAGTGCGACTATGAGAAGTCTCAAGAACCTTGGAGTTCTGTTTCTAGGAATTGTCTTGTGCGTGTGGGCTGCTGTCACGCCCACCGTGCTATTCGGTCAGGCGGCTACGGCGTCTCTATCGGGACGTGTAACGGACGCCTCAAACGCGGCCGTTCCGGGCGCCACGCTCACCATCAAGAACACGGCAACATCGGCGACTCAAACGGCCACCACGGATGAACAGGGCCGCTATGCGCTGCTGGACCTGCCGATCGGTCGTTACGACCTGACCGTATCCAAGGCCGGTTTCCAGAACGCGGCTCGCACCGGCTTGACCCTTACCGTCGGCAGCGCGCCAGTGCTGGATTTCCAGATGACGGTCGGCCAGGCGAGCGAAACGGTGAGTGTCAACGCCGAAGCTATTCAGGTGGAGACCACCACCGCCGCGGTCTCCTCGCTGGTGAATCAGACCCAGATGCGCGAACTGCCTTTAAACGGCCGCGATTGGGAACAGCTGATTCTGCTCGCCCCCGGCGTTCTGAGTTATCCGCAGGGCGGATCGAGCGCGCTGACTTCGGTCGCCAATGCTTATTCGATCTCCGGTACTCGCCCTGAAGGCTACGCCAACACGCTCGATGGCGAAGACATGCTGAACTGGTGGCAACGCAACGCCGGCGGCGACGTTACCGGCACCACGCTCGGTATCGACGCCATTGCAGAGTTCCAGACGCTGACCGGCACTTACAGTGCGCAGTATGCCGGCAACGGCGGCGCGATCATCGGCGTTACCAAATCGGGCACCAACGACTTCCACGGCTCGGCCTATGAGTTCTTCCGCAACAGCGCCCTCGACAGCCGCGGCTTTTTCGACGGGCCTTCCGTGCCTGAGTTCCGCAGAAACCAGTACGGCGGCACCATTGGCGGCCCGATCAAGAAGAACAAGGTGTTCTTCTTCGCCAACTACGAGGGAATTCGGCAGTTTCTGGATACCACCTATGTGAATTACGTGCCGGAACCAAACTTTGTCCAGCTCAACTGCCCCGCCCCGAAGTGCGTGGTAAGCCCGGCTTCCGCCGCGATGCTGTCCCTGTACCCGGCTCCCAACGGGGGAGTGTATAACAGCGCCCTCGGCGTCGGCGTCTATAACTTTGTAGGCGGGCAAACAACGCCCGAGGATTTCGGCGTGACCCGCGTCGATTGGAATATTTCCGACAAAGACGCGATGTTCGGACGCTACGAGATCGATTTCGGCAACCGCACCACAAATGCCGGCCTCGGTCTTTGGCCGCTCTATGACACCACCCACAACCAGTTCCTGACTCTGGGGGAACGTCATATCTTCTCTCCGAATCTGATCAACCAGTTCACCGCATCTTACTCGCGGCCCTGGACGTCAGAAAACCAGCCGGCGGAACATTCGGCCCTGCAGATATTTACTCCCGCGCGAGAGGACGCTTATGTGGCTGTTCCGAACCTCACCGCCCTGGGAGCATCCTTCGTAAACCCTTTCCGGTATCTGCAGAACAAGTTCACGGAAAAGGATGACCTGACCTGGACCAAGGGTTCCCACACGCTGCACATCGGCGGCATGTTCCAGCGGCAGCAGCTCAATCCTTATGTCCTGGTCTTCTGGAACGGATTCTACATATTCCTGGGGGGCGATCAAAGCTTCCTGTCGGGCAACCCATTCCTGTTTGAGGGCGCGCCGAACGGCGGAACAAACAGCTATCGAGCAGAACGTTACGATGCCGTCCAGCCCTATTTTCAGGACGACTGGAAGGTTTCGAACAGGCTGACCATCAATTTTGGTCTACGCTACGACTGGGAAACCAACCCCATCGAAATCCACAACCTTTTCAGCAACGTGGTGGGGCCGCCCTTCCAACCCAATTTCGTGAACGTCCCACACGCTTACCAGAACAACCCCTCCAACAAGAACTTTGACCCGCGAGTCGGCCTGGCATGGGATGTCTTCGGCGATCACAAGACTGCCGTGCGCGCAGGTTTCGGGATCTTCCACGATCCGTACACGACATACGCTTTCTCGTCCGCCTACGTGTCCAGTCCGCCGTATGACACGCAGATCCAAATTTTCCCCAAGGGCTGGCCGTACCCCTTTGTCGGAGGCGGGATACCGTCCTATAGTCAGACAACGGGCACGTATTATGGAACCAATACCACTCCGTATACGCTGGAATACACTGCCAGCATCCAGCGTGAACTTCCCTGGCATAACCTACTTACGATCGGCTATCAGGGAACGCGCGGCATTCACCTGCTGGCGTTCCACGATTTCAACGCGCCGATTCCCACGGTCATCAACGGCGTCGACTACTTCGCGACCAGCCCCAGCGGCGGCCCGTGCGTCATCGGAGGGACCTGCACCGGAAATGCGAGGCCGGTTCCCGCCTTGGGTTCACAGGATTTGACCGCCCCCAGCAGCTATTCCAGCTACAGCGCACTGCAGGTCGGTTTGACACATAGGGCATCCGCGAATCTGGTCTATCAGTTCTCTTACACCTGGTCGCACTGTATTGATAGCGCGTACACGTATGGCGGTCTCGGTTTTAATAACGTGACTTCCGCTATCACCAACCCCTATAACTGGAACGCGGACAAAGGCAACTGCAGCTTCGATCTTCGGCACAATGTCTCGTTCAACGCTGTTTACATGCTGCCCTTCAAAGGCAATAGGCTGAAGGAGGGCTGGCAGTTGAGCGGCGTTACATCGTGGCACACCGGCGTTAATTTCTCGCTGGGCGAAGGCGATCAGGCCGATCTGGGGAACACTTTCGACGCGGTGCGCCCGAACTACGTACCCAACGCACCCGGATGTAATAACAACGTCTATGCGAACCAGAGCCCCACGCAGTGGTTCAACCAAGCTTGCTTCGCGCCCTCGACGTACGGCACGTGTTGGCAATCTGGGAAGGAACGTCATGGTCGGGCCCGGGTATGCGGAGACCGATATCGGCGTAACCAAGAACACCAGGATCACGGAACGGGTCAACCTCCAGTTCAGAGCCGAGATCTTTAACATCTTCAACCATCCCAATTTCTCGGTTCCGAGCGGAACGATCATCAACGCGGGCACGAACTGCGGCCCCACCAGTACCCCCAGCAACAGCACAGCCTGCTTCGACCCTTCGGGCGCTTCGATCACTTCGCAGGTGGGAAGCGGCGGCCTCCCCGACGTGGCTCGTCAGACGCAGTTCAGTGTGAAGTTGTCGTTCTAAGGCTCTTACGGAGCCGGTCCCGACATCCCAGGGACCGGCTCCGAGTTCGATCAACGCCGATGCCGCACTGGCGACGATGGGCATCCCGGCCACGCCGTCCTCCCAAAAACCGAAAGGCGGCTTCGCGCTATCGAGCGGACGGTTTTGGCGTCCCGCTCAAAGTCCCGTGCATCTCTTGGTGCGGCCCCTTCTCGTATTGATCGAGTTTCTTCTTCTGCACGTCGCTTAGGATCTCGCGCATCTTTTTGTCGGCCAGCTGGCGCTGAGGTCTTACCTTGGCGAGGCGCTCCTCGTGCGACAGGGTGTCGTCCTTGATGACACTCTCCGTGGTGTCATGCAGATGCTGGAGGATGGGCTTGATTTTTGCCTGTTGCCCGGCGGTGAGATCGAGTTTCTCGTTCAGTATTTTAAGCTGCTCTTCGACCGAAGGCAGACTGTCTTGCGCCCCGCTGCCTGGCGTAGCAGCGGATTGTTGCGCGAGCGCGCCAATAGCGAGCACCGCAATGCTCATCATCGCAACGCTCATCATCGCAGCTGCGGGAATACGTTTCATTTTCGATCTCCTGTTCGTTCCGGGCTACCATACGCAATGTAACGATGAAATTCAGGCAAGTCCAGGACGCGGCCGAGTTGCTGAACAAAAGGGCGATCAATGTCCACGAATGACCGTTCCGGACCGTCTGAGCGCCATGCGGGCAAAAATCCCGCCAAGCGGCAAGGCAACACTGACCTCCGCATCCGCCGTACGCGCCAGCGGCTCGGCGCCGCCTTGATCGCCTTGATTGAGGAAAAGGCGATCCATGAAGTTACGGTACGGGAGGTGCTAGATCGAGCCAAGGTCGGCCGCTCCACTTTTTACGTTCATTATCAAGATAAAGACGACCTATTCTTGAGCCAGCTGGAGGAAGGCCTCCAAATGTGGAGCAACATTCTTAGTACCAAGCAGGAGAAATCCCGTCGCGTAGCCCCGGTGGCGGAATTCTTCGGGCATGTCGCGAGTGCTAGGAAACTTTATCGCTCTCTGGTCGCCTCCGGCGGTATCCAGGCTTTTTTCGATCTGGCGCAGGGCTATTTCGCGCGCGGAATTGCGCGCCGCCTCAAGGAGATTGGCCTCCCCATTCCGGATCAGCGGGAATTCGATGCCCGCGCCCACGCTCTCGCCGGCAACCTGCTGTCACTTTTGAGATGGTGGCTTGATCGCGGCGCGAAGGAAACAGCTGAAGACATGGACGAGCTCTTTCATCGGATGGTCTGGAAAGGGCTGCGATAGCCGAGTACAAGATGGAGGGGCCGATAACCGTTGAGATAATTTAGAATCAGATAGACGGCACGCGGGCGCGTAGCTCAGGTGGATAGAGCACCTGCCTTCTAAGCAGGTGGTCGCTGGTTCGAGTCCAGCCGCGCCTACCACCTCTCCCGTGCGGAATCAGCGACTTGCAGATTTGAGTCCGAGGCATTTCCTGTTCCAAACCACGAAACCGTATCAAAACCGTATCAGAACCGTATCAAAACCCGATCGGTCCACTGACACCGTATCAAAACGTCTAGCGTCTTCGCTCTCGTTGGCCTGCCGATTTAGCTTGGCCAGCGCCTCCCTCTTCATTTGCAGCTTCATCTGGGAATACTTCTTGAATACCTTCGCATCAGTCTGCCGGAGGAGCTGCGTCACCCACTCGTCCGCTACGCCACCCGCACTGAGCCGAGTAGCGTATGTGGACCGGAGATCGTACAGCCGGAAGTAAGGTATACCAGCCTTCCGCAGAGTTTTCTCCCAGGCTTTCTTGAAGTTCGTCTGATACCCGGTTGGGCTTTTCGAACTTGGAAAGAGCCACGGCCCGGGACCGGCGACTTCCATCTGGCTCTGGAATGCTTCAACAGCGATATCCGTCAGTGGCACCTCGGCAACCCCGGTTGGGGTCTTCGAATCGGCGATGAACACTAGCTTGTTCGAGAGGTCAACCTGCTCCTTGCGCATCGGCGCCAGTTCCTTGTAGACGCGCAATCCGGTTTCGGTGATAATCCGGATCACGTTTCGCAGATATGCGGGCGCGTGCGCTTCAATCGTCTGTTGCTCCGACCACGTCATGTAGTGCGGCCGGAACAGCCCCTTGAGAATTACAGGGAACTCTACGCCGGCGCACGGATTGGCCGGGCAGAGCTTCTTCTTCACTGCCACGCTGAAGATGCGCCGAAGGACTCGAAACTCCTGATGCACGGTCGTGGGTTTCAGGAGTCCGAGTTCCGCGATTCCGTCCCTTCGGCGGACATGCTTGCGTTGCTTAAGCCGATTGCGCAGGTGGATCTCGATTTGGGTTGCGTCGATCTCCGTCAGCTTCATCGGACCGAACACCGGTCGCAGGCTCTTGAGCGCAGTTCTCATTCGCTTCGTGCGTGCTAGCAGCCCGAATCGGCGGCTTGGAATAGTTCTCCAAGAAAAAGTCCGCCCATTCGCCAAACGTAAGCTGCTCGCCCTTGCGGACGATGTGCAGGGTGTTGTTGTCTCTGGCTTGAAGCCTTTCGCGAAGTTGCCGTTGAGCTTCCTGCCAGTCTTCTGTATGGGTTGATTCCAGGCGGCGGCAACCGGATCGGTCCCGGTAGCGCATCCACCAAATATTGCTGTCATTGCGTCGATAAACGACACCGTCATGTTTACTCGGTCTTGCCATTCCCCATCTCCTGTTTGAACTGCGCGCGGAAGGGCTCCAACTCCGATTTCAAGAACCGGATGTTGCGACCCATTACGCGGAGATGGGGAATCTGCTTTCGCTCAACCCAAAGATACACCGTTTGCGGGCTGACGCCAAGGAAAATTGCAGCTTCGCGCACGCGGATGGGTAGCTCATTAATGGCATTGGGCAGCGGTGGATTCGTAGTCGCCATAGTTAACCTTCTTCGGAATCGATTCCCTAGCGGAACGCGAACGGACTGCGGGGCGCACCCGTTTCCCTTCCCGGGTTGGTAGTCCGCAATCCCCTCGGCACTTCGGTTTTAGGTAAATCACTTTTCCGTGTGAGGGGCCTAACGACTTGGCCCGACAACACGGTCGTTGATCCCTGATTCGTTCGCCGCTCGGGTCCCGGTCTCCAATTGCCCTTCGTGTCACCCAAATGGAGAACCCCGTTGTAAAGTCCCCCTCGCGGTTTCTAGGCTATCCAGTGTTTCCTGAAGACTAACCTTGGCTCGCTGCACTTGATCTCGCGGCACGGCCGGTTGTTCTAAAGCCTTCATCCCGAATCGAACGAACTCGATCGCAACCCGAAGCTCATAGGCGAGCTCAGATTCGTCCGCAGAAGGCGGAGCTACGACTCCATTCTTGATGAACCACAGCGCTTTACGGGCCGCGTCAAATTCTATTTCCGCTTCCATGGCCCGACTAGCCTGGTGGCAGACGTACACCATTAGCAGGATGTCTCCAATGAGGAAGAGTGCCGAGTAAGTCTCGCTAGGAATCGATATTCCGAACAAGGTCTCGCGCCCTTGGCGCAGCAAAGTGATGGTTCCAGCCGCAACTGCGGCCATGCTCAGGACGGCAACAATCCACTGATACTTTTGTTTATGCGACATAGAATTCTCTACTTCCCCTGTCCGCGCAGCGAGGCCGGCACTTCGACTTGGACCGGCTGATACGGCTCTTCGAAGACAATATCCCGGTTCACGCGGACCACGAACTTGTACCCTGCGGGCACCTTGATCGTGGGCTGCACGTTCAGGTTGCGTCGTGTAATCTGAGCGCCGGTTTGGCTGAGTTCCTGGCCCACCGCGCTTCCGGCGGTTTGAGCTGGCGTCGGATAAGTAAGCGCGCTTTGGCTGGTCCTCTGCGAGATATCGAAGGCGGCGGTGAACATGCTCGTGAGGACCGAGAATCCAACGATTCGGAGATAGTGGTGATCCACCTTGTCTCGCAGGCCAGCGTTGCCGTGGGAATCCAGGCCCATCATGCCGTCGAGATCGACGGAGGAAGCATCTGGGTAGATGACGCGACTCCATGTGATTTGAACACCATCCTGCCCGTAGGAAATGCGCGAGTCATATCTGCCGATGAGGCGGGAGCCTTGCGGGATTAGAAGGTAGAGCCCCGTAGCAGTGTCGTAGACGTTGGAGGTCACTAATGCCTTCAGTTCTCCTGGAAGATCCGAGTTGAGGGACTGTTCGAGTACGGCTGGAATCTCCCAACCCGCTTTGATTTCGTAGCGGGAGAGCGGAGCTTCGCGGTTCGAGCGAAGATAGTCATCAGCCTGGCGGGTCCGATTAGCGGCGAGGAATGCTTCCTTCTGGGATTGCATGTTCTGGCTGTCGTAATCGTTTTCGAGACCCTGTCCGTTTGCAGTAGTGGCAGAATCACCGCCCTGCCGCGCGCCCAGAGCATGGCTCAGGGCTTCGACCTGAGAAAGATCGTTCGATGCGGGCTGCGCGACGGTTGGCGAGAGTGATGATGCGGCGGAATTGCGGACGCTCGTGGGAGCCTGGATTGCTTCCTGCTCTCGCTGGTATGCGGCCAGAAGCCGGCGCTCTTCGGGTGTCTCCTCGTGGACCGGCATCGGCGCGACCGGCGGCGTTCGTATGGCGTTCGGTTGCCGCACAACCACGCGTTCCTCGGGACCTCCGTCACAGGGCTGCCCCGTTTGCGGATTGAAGCGATGGGCTTGGCCAGTCTTCGGATCTGAGCCGCACGGGAGCGTCATCATCTCTGGAGAAGGCGGCGCACCCGGGGGTCGCAGGGCCAAGGGCACAGTGCCGGCCGGAGTGGCTTGCATGAACTCCGAGGCCGCCTGCGTTGCCGGGGTCGCGTTCTTGGTTGTGCTGGCGTCGCGCGCAGCGGTTTGATTGCTAAGAGTCCGGAGATATCCACCATAGGCAAATGACAGTAATACCAGCACAATGACGGACCCAATGAATATGCCTGCTCGCCAGCTGATGCGAACAGCTTTCTCGGGCGGGGGATGGAGAACGATTCCGCTCGGCGCCGCTCCCTTCAGTACCTCCTCGCTTGCTCCTTCGGACGGCTGGTGAATGGGGCTATTGTTTGTGTCCACGGCTGATCTCCACTTTCTGGGCCTTCTTGCCCGCTCCAAGCACGAGGTTGGCGCGCTCGAAGATGCGGTCCACGATATAGGTCTGATCTTTCACCCGGTAATTCGTCATTTCGCCTTTGCCGTCGTTCCCCATGACAAGCAAGACCGGCGCTTCTCGGTGCTGAAGCTCCGGCGGCATCTGGATATAGGTCTTCGCGCCGTCATCGAACACCCGCACCGGGCGAATGCGCTCATCGCCGCGGATCGTGTAATCGAAGTTCACCTTCTCCACGGTGATCATGGCGGGCGGCACTTCCGCCGCGTGCCTTTCTTGTTTCGCCAGCGCCTGCTGTGCGGCCTGTTGCTGTTGCCATTTGCGGGTATCGTCCTCGGGATAGGCGAAAGCGACGCGCGCGATATAGTCTTCCGGCTTTGAAATGAGCCGGAGGTAGTAGGCGCGGCGATCGGTGGTGATCAGCAGATTCGTATCAAGGCCGGGGGTTTGCGGTTTGAGAATAATGACCGCAGTCGCCTGATCTCCGGTGCCATACATGGCAGGCGAGATGTTCCAGCGGACTGAGTCGCCGATGTGAGGCTCGCCGACGACATTTTCACCGGCCTCGAGCTCGACGATACAAACTCGCAGTGGCGCGCAAACGACCGTCGGCAGCCCGGCGCCATAGGAATAGATCACGCGACCGTCGGGCCCCTGCGATGGCGCGTTTTTCTCCCCTTGCCAGCTCTCGCTCACACGCACGGCTTCGAGCGCCGTCGCGGTTAACGGTATATCTGACTTCGGCCGGTAATCCTTCGGCACCGCCCCACCGGGTGTCGCAAGTTCGGGCTTAACGTCGGAAGGCAAACGACCGGAATCTTCCAGGGTCCGCAATTGGCCGCCGAAATCGTACTGCTGCAAGAGCGGCGGAACGCTCTTGGGCGGCGGGACACGTTTCGATCCCGCTGGGGGCTGCTGTCCAGACAAGATCGGCAAAAGAAAGAGAGCGAGTGCGACGATCGTTTTGGGTTGCATTTTCATTGCTCCTTCAGAGAACCTTTGCCCAGCTCACGTTCGTGATATAGACACCGAGCGGATTGATGCGGGCCTGGCGCTCATCTTTGGGCGGGTTGAGCGCGATCGAGAAGTATCCTTTCCACCGGTCTGTGGCTTTTACAGCTCCGTAGAGGTCCCGCGTTGTTTCCACCCATTCGACCTCGTATGTGCGGTCGCTGGTGGGAAGAACGGATTTCACTTCGACCGAGACGGTCTCCGTCTCGGCGCGCTTAAAGGGTGGATCGCCGCGGTAATACTCACTGATGAACGTCTGAGCCGCGCTGCCGCTTGCGATCTGCGCGTAGACGCGATCAATCGCTCTTCGCTCGGAAACGCCGTCCGTCGTGACGGTCCGCAGGTTTTCGACCCAGTTAAAGATGTTTGATCGCCTGAGCCGGTCATCGTTCAACGACGTTTGATCGGCGACGCCCGAGGCGACCGGACGGCCGAGGTTGTCTACAAGAACGACGAACGGAATAACGTGCGAGCGCGCCGACAGCCATACGATGCCCACCGTCGCCACGAAAGCGACGAGTGAAGAGAGCGCCGCCATCGTGCGCCAATTTTTCGCGCGAGTGATGAGATCTCCATACCGCTCGTCCCATTCGCGGCGAGCAGCCAAGTACGGGTTATGGGGAGAGTTCATAAGCTATTCCTCGTGGTCGATTGGAATCCTTGGAGGCGTGGCATGCGGCGCCACATCTGATGGCAGCGATCTGAGTCTGCGGCGCACGCCCCTTACCTGGTCAACAGCCTGAGTCAGAGGGTTATTTCTATTCCCCGGCCGGGGCGGTAGCGGACTCGCGGGACCGGCGCTTCCCACGGACGCGACATCGGGCACAATCCCAGAGCTATCCGGGCTACTTACATTGGACGGCGCCCCTTCACCATTCCGACTCCTTCCACCACGCGAGGCCGAGGACGACGGCGCCGCTGCAGAGTTTTGATCGCTCGCTGTAACCGACATACCCGCGAAGCCGCGCTGAGCACGCTGGGTCTCAAACCCGGAACCCACCAATGGCTCGCCTCCTATGGAGGACAGCGCTGAATAAGTCGGCGCGGGCGAACCAGAGGGTGGGTCCGGCTGCCTGCGCTCCGATCTGTTGTTCGCGGCGAATCTTTGCGATGGCGACGAGGGCGGTGAGACCGAACCTCCGCCGGGAGGCGAACCGGCTCCCACTAATCCGACACTCGCAACCGCGGTTGTTGCGCTGGTTCTTCCTGCGCTCAGAGGAGTACCGGCGCCAGCCGCCGCGTCGATACCTCCGCCCGCCAAACCGGTCACTCCGGCAACCCCCGCACGTCCCGCCGCCAGGGCTGCACTGCCGACAACGACCGTCGTGGCGATCAGGTCTCCACCAGTCAAGGCCGGAGATCCCCCAATTACGGCCGCAAACAGCTTCGGAATCTGCCAGCAGCACATCATAAAGATCAACGCGCCGCCCATCACGTCGAAAGCGGTCATGGCAGGCCGGGCTGAAGTCGAGATCCCCTGTGCCTCATTCAGCCAGCCAATGCTCAGGTCGAATCCAGCGGCGATCAGGCAGTACAACAGCACGATCTTGATGCCAATCGACACGGCCAGGCCGATGTAGCGCTCCGTGTACGGCGCGGTCCATCGGCTGCCCCCGAAGCCGAGGAAGATGAAGCCCACAGACACGACCAGGTAACTCTCGACGAGCGTGACGATGAAGTTGATGGCGATGAATGTGTAGGAAATAACGATCAGAAGTGCCGCAAACGCCAGCGCCAATGATGTTCCGGGATTGGTGAAGAAGGCCGACGTGCTCGCGCCATCCATCAGCGCTCCGGCGAGGCTGAGGCCCTGCATGAAAATGCCGCTTGGGGAAAGGGCCCCGAGCCCGGCCGCGTTCTGTCCGATCTCGGTGAAGCTATCGATGATCGCCGGAATCCAAACCCGGCCATTCAGAAGCAGCGCATAGAACGCTCCGATCCACATCAGCTTTCGGATCAGCGCCGATGTCCACGCCTGGAGGTCGCTCTTCTCGAGCAGCATGACGGCCGCGCTCCACGCGAACTCGATCACGGCGAGAATTCCGAACAGCGCATTGGCGTAGTTGAAGACGTTAGCAGTCCATTGAAGGCGCTCGTTGCGGAACTGGTCCATGATCTGGCTCGGTACCGTGGTGGTGAACGGAGGTCCCGCCTGTGCAAGTAGCGCCGGCACCATCAGGCTGACGATCGCCACTACTGGCAGCCAGCGTCTCAACGACTTGTAGATTCTCAAACGCACAGCGCACCTCATTGGAGACCCGGCAAGTACGTTTTTCCGTCGCTGGTGACGGGTCCGCCCGTGAAAAACCACTGCGCCGCCGCTTGGTCGGCAGCCTGCTCCTGGATGATGGCCGCCTGGTACGCTTGCTTGCTCGACATGTCGGCCATCATGAGTTCCCGCAGTTTCATGAGCTGTTGGACCTGCTGATCGCTAATTTGTCCGAGCACATTCAAAGCCTGCATCTGGCCATCGGCCGTCTCCGACATGCCTTCCAGCGTGCTGACGATCGATTGTTCGCTTTCGATCTGCTGGCTTTGCAGTCCGGCGGCACGGAGTGCTCCGAGCGTAGTGTCGAGAGATGTCTGCGACCACCTTTGATAGTTCTGGTAGTAGACCGTTGGATTCGTGCCGTAGCCAGGGTAAGTCGAACGGAACAACTGATCGAGGTTGCCGAGCGAATATGCCAAAGCCTGTCCGCCTTGCACGATTTGAGCTAGGGCGCCGATGTCTGCCGCGATCTGTCCGAACGTCTGGGGCGAGAGATTTTTCGTATTGCGCAGCATGTTGGCGTACATGGCCAGTTCGTTCTCTAGCTGCAAACCTTCCCGGATGTACATGAGAATGAGCTGGGCATGGTTCAACAACTGGGTAACTTCCGTCGCGAACGCGCCCCCTTCGGCTCTTTGTGGAGCGTCAGCCAAAACTCCCAGCGAGATCACGACTGCGATTACAAACTTTGGCATACATATTCCTCCACTCCACGTTTTTCGAGCGAGCGCAGATACTCCGCCCAATTTTCCAAGCCCCGCAAGCGGAGCCATTCGCCCCTCCATCCGTCCCCAAACTTTTCCATTACGGCTTCGCCAATCTGACGTTCTTCGCGGCCGTTGACGCCGACCCAGGCGAGCGCCACTTTCCCGACGCCGAGATCGACAAGGCGTCGTCCAAGCTTGCTGACCACGTAGTAGTGCTGCTTCGGCACGCTAACTTGCAGGATGTCGAGTTCTCGCTCGTTGAGGCCCACCCGCTCATAGAAAGCGCGCGAACCGGGATTCTTCGATTCGGCATTCGGCAACAAAATCTTGGTCGGGCAGTTTTCGAGAACAATGTCGGCGATGTCCGAGTTTGCGATGTCGCTGATCTGCTGCGTAGCCATCACGACCACGGCGTTTTTCCGCCGCATGGTCTTCAGCCAGTCCCGCAGGCGATTGCGGAAGAGCGCGTGCTGCAAATAAGACCAGGCCTCGTCGAGCAATACGAGCGTTGGTGATCCGTCTAGCCGCTGTTCGATGCGCCGGAATAGATACAGCAGCACGGGGATTACGGCCTTGTCATCGAGCTGCATCAGGTTTTCGGTCTCGAAGCTCAGAAAGCGTCCATCGCCGAGCATGTCGCGATCGGCATCGAGCAGCGATCCCATCGGACCCATGACCGTGAAGTGTTGCAACGCATCCCGAATGTCAGTGTCTTGAATATTGGCCGACAGCTCGGTCAGCGTCCTGGTGGGCGAAAGCTGCAATCGCATCACGGCTTCGGCGACTGCGTTGCGATGCTTGGGGCCGAACTTCAAGCCATTCAGCTCGCACAGGACTTCAATCCATCCAACAGCCCATTGGACGTCCGAATCGCCGTCGATATCCTTAAGCGGACAGAACGCGAGATCTGTCTTGGGACCGGCAAGGTCGTAGAACGCGCCACCCGCGGCTTCAGTAAGCATCCAGATCGAGTAGCCTCGATCAAACGCGAAGACCTGTGCGCGTGGATAGCGGAACCATTGCGCGGCGATCAAGCCCAAGGCAGTAGACTTCCCCGCACCGGACGGTCCGACGATCAGTGTGTGGCCGAGATCGGACACATGCAAATTCACGCGGAACGGCGTTGCTCCACTGGTCGCAGCGAAGAGCAGCGGAGGGCTGTGCTTCCCCATCATGGCCGATGGATTCTCGCGAAGGCCGGCCCAAACCGAAGTGATCGGCAGCAAATCGGCAAGGTTCAGCGTATGCAACATAATCCGGCGAACGTTTGAGTAGCCATCGCCAGGCAATGATCCGCGCCAGGCCTCGACCGCATTGATCGTCTCGATCCGGCAGGAGAAGCCAAGGTTTTGGATCGTCTTCATTACCGCGCGCGCGTTCTCGTGGAGACGGTTCGGATCTTCGTCGAGGCAAATGACGTTCGCCGAGTACTGCGCGAACTGGACATCGCCCGAAGCTGCGACGCCCATGGCCACTTCTGCGTCCGTGGCCATTTGTTGTGCGTGGATATCGATTGCACCCGACTGTGTCTTGAAGATCTGATCCTTCCATCCGCGAATCTTCGAGCGCCACTTCTTCCGGTGCATGTCGAGCATGCCACGCGCCTCTTCCGGATCGATCAGAATCGCCCGTGTGTTCCAGCGGTATTCAATGGGCAGGTTGTCTAACTCCCGCAGAATGCCCGGCGAACTCAACTTCGGGAAGCCGTCAATCCCGATAACGCGCATATGCTTTCGTCCCAAGCGCGGTTCGATCCCTCCATAGAAGTCCTCGCACGCGAGAATCTCATTCAAATAGCACGGGATTTCCGGTAGTGCGAAGGGATGATCTTCCCCGCTCACAGAGCGCCGTAGAAAGCGCAGAAGGCCATCATGAACTTGGGAGAAGCCGTAGTCGTCAGTAACGTTCTGCCCCTTCAGCCGGTCCGTTTGGAACAACTGGCCGAACACGTTTTCGAATATGTCCACCCGATTTCTGAATCGGTCCAGAATCTGCTCCGCTGCCCGGTTGGCGCCGTGCGGTGCGCCGCCTTCAAACATCCAGCCCTTCATTCGTTCTTCGACTTCGAGCGGCGGAAGGTAAGTCAGAGTGAGGAAGTACTCGGACTCGTAGTGCGCGCCCTCCTGCATGAACTGTTGCCGCCGCTCGTCGTCGATGACCCGAGTTACGCAATCGGGAAACGCGCCTTGCTCGGGATAGCCAGGCGCACGCGAGCGGATGGCATCGCACTGGACCATCCACCCGGTCCCCAGACGCAACACGGAATTCAAGCGGGCGCTCAGAGCGTCCATCTCGGCCGGCGCCGCCGACATCATGTCGGGACCGCGATAGGTCCAACTGGTCAGCAACGAGCCGTCCTGCTGGAGCAGAATCCCGTCATCAACGAGCGCATAGGGTAAAAGGAGATCCGCCAAACCGCGAGGCTCGGATCGATGTTCATTCCGTTGCATGGATCACCTCCAGTTCCTTGGGATAGGCAGGCAACGCGACAGCAGGCCGCTTTTCGCGGGATAGAACGCCCTGTACCGGATATGCCGTATGTAAATCTGCCGGAGCAGTGGATCGGCCTTCCCCATGCGTTGAAGCACCGCCACCGCTCCGACCCAAAACGCAACGCTCAGGCCGACTCCCCACCAGCTCCCCAAACTGAACGCAAGGCTGATTGCGGTAAGCATCGCGATCAGCACCAGTTCGCGATCCCCGCCGAGTATTTGGTTCGGTCGGTTCGCCGACTGGTGGATCACGATTTCTCTCGGCCTGTCGGTGGTCTGCATGGCCTACACCACCGCCGCGTTGACGCCGAATGCGCTGGCAAGCAGAGGAGCTGCGAAAACCAGCACGGAAACCACTAACCCGATCATGCAGGCCCGGCGTCCGAACTCCGTCAGCTCACCGCCCCACAACATTGCGCCTCCGGCAATTGCGATCCCGATGAGGCCAATGGCGTAGGCCACCGGCCCCGTCAGCGAAGTCGCGATGGCCGTCATGGGCTTTTCCCATGGCAGGCCGCCAGCGGCGGCAGCCTGCAGGCGCAAGCTGAAAGCCGCCGCCAGCATGGAAAGTGCTCCAAGTCTGGAGCCCAAGTTACATCTACGAATGAGATTCATGTTTTGAATAACCTCCAATGTTTACGCCACTACACCCGCTCGACCTGATAATTCCCGTTGGAATATCCGGTTACGAGCAAAACTTCCCTGACTTTCCGTCCGGCTTTTATGACCGATTCTTCATCCACAAAAACCACCAGATCCACCGCCTCGGCGATTAAGCTCTGCTGCGGCGCGCTCGTTGCTTCGGCAACCAGACTTTCCAGCCGTATCAATCCGCTCAGGGCATCGTTGGCGTGGACTGTCGCCGCACCTCCGGGATGCCCGGTGTTCCAAGCCTTGAGCAGCGTGTGCGCTTCCGCGCCCCGGACCTCGCCTACGACAATCCGCGTTGGCTTCAATCGCATACATGCGCGCAGGCAATCGAGCATCGTCACCCGACCGACCGCCCTAAGATCGAGATAGTTCTCAACGGGGCACTGCAACTCTGTCGTGTCTTCAATCGAAATCACACGATCATTGGGAGTCAACCGCGCAAGCGAGTCGAGAATCGCGTTCACAAGAGTAGTCTTGCCGCTCCCGGTAGAACCAACAATAAGAATGTTTTTTCTCGCGCGAACGGCGGCGCGGATCACATCTGCGTGCGACAGGTTTTTATGTTTCTGGCCGCGCACCCCATCGAGAAAGTCATCACGACGGCGGAGTTGATTGAGCGGATCGGTTTTATCCGTCAGAATTCCGTCCGATTCGTAGTCGTCAAGGCTAAAGATCTTGCGGGGACGTAAACGAATTGCGAACACCGGCTGCCGCACCACGGGCGCTACGATGCCCTCGAAGCGGCTTCCGTCAATTGGAAGTTCCGTTTCAAGAATCGGATGTTCGTGATTCAACACGGTTCCTCTCCACGCCGCGATTGTTCCGAGTGCGCTGGCCGCCTGCGCAGCCGGCATCTCTCCAATCCGTGAGAAGCCCTGTCCCATCCGCTTTACCCATAGCGATCCATTGGGATTGAGCAGGATGTCCTCGGTCAGGTTGTCCTCGAGTAACCGCAAAACCTGGTCGCCGAGCTCCCGCCGGAGCTTCACTTCGAGTCGCTGATGCTGTTCGTCCATGATCGAGGAGTGATTTAACATGACGAAAAACTCTAGAAACTGTACCGGCAACGACGTTCGTGTCGTCTCTAACGTGAACGCGTCCCCATAATTTGTAAGGGAATGGCAAGGAGGTTTCGGGACAAGAAAGTTGAAAATAGTTTCGTGTCCCCGAAGATGCGCTATGGGAGTTGTTATTATTCCGTTCGATTACGAGCAGTTATCCGACGCTCAGCGGAATTCGATTGTTCCGATCTGCATCGCCTCCTCCGACCGCCACGGCAACCCAATCGCGCGAGTCTGGTTCGAGCAAGGTGTGGCTCCCGTCCAGGAGCAGCTTCGCGGCCTCGCCCGGTACAAGCTCGGAGACGTTCACCGCGTCTCGGAATTGGCTGAGATGACTGTGCATAAACTATGGGAGCGGCACGGCGAGTACGCAGGAATTCTGCCGTGGCACCGGGTGTTGACGTGGGCCGTGTGGGAGGCCCGCGAGATGGCGAGAGGCGGGTCCAAGTGGCGCGTGAACCATACCGTTCCGGTAGCGCTGACTATGCTCGACCAGGATTGCTTTGGGACCAGCATGACGGATCCCAAGAGGTACGAGGAGATCTATGAACGAAGTCTACTGGTCGAGCTGATCGAACGCCGGATTGAAAAGGACCATCGCGAGGAGATCCGGGAAACCTTCAAGATGTTGCGCGAGGGATACGCATGGGACGAAATCGCCACGCGGCTCAATAGCCCGAATCCTGAGACTCTGAAAAAACGATTTTGGCGATGGATGAGATGCAACTTGCCCTAAGGATTGGCAAAACTTCTTACATCAGGTGAGGCGTATGCCATAATGACTGGCGAAGATGAATGGCGACCCCCCCGAACAGCAATGGGAACGCCTGCAGCGTGAATACCAGCGGGCAGTGCAGGCCTCCTACCCAAACCCGGAACGGCAAGGTTGCCCCGGCACGGACGTTTTGAAGGATCTCGCGGCTCGATCGGCCCGACACGAGGACATTGACCAAGATGAGCATTGGAACCACGTGATCCATTGTGGCCCGTGCTATCGGGAATATCTCGATCTGCGCGCCGCTTTTCGGCTCGGTAGTGAGACCACGGTGCGTCGCGAATCCCGGTGAGTTCGCGGGGATAAAACGCGAACGTCTCTGCCGTCGTTGAGAGCTCTCGCCCGACTGTTGTGTAAATTCCCAATCGTGCTACTGACGCCGCATAAGCTCCCCTGGAACCCTCCGAGCGATAATCTTCGAAAGCTTACTGATCCTGCAATTCGCGAATGTAAAAAAAGTAGAGTAGCGCCTTCAAATCAGACCATCCAGGATGTACAGGTCGCAGAGGTCTTGTTGATAGGTATAGGCATATGACCTGCCATCGGGAGTTACGTCCAGCCATTTAAGCAGATAAACGCCAACGCTGTCGGTTGGGCGGAGCGTGAGCCACGGAATCTGCTCGCCGGTCTCAATGTTGATTCGAGAAAGATTGGCTGCTGCATGATCCCCGCCAGGCTCAAAGACGAAAAGTTCGTTGGTGCCGGTCGACCAGCGCACCGGCGACCAACCAGTGCGCAAACCACAAACCCTCCTAACTTCGCCGGTTTCCACATGCGCAATACGAAGTTCCGATCCCCCGGGAACCACGCCCCAGCATCCGTTCGGCGCAATCTGGGTGACGTACCGCGCGCCTGGGATTGGCGAGAGCTTCCCCGATTGCGTTGCGAACACATGGCTGTGCAAAGCACCGTCATCATCGAACAAATGGACTATAAAGCGGTCCGCCGCGCCGGCAAATTCAGCGGAATGATATCTTCCGCCGGATTCGAGCGGATATCGGCGCGGCAGGCCTGAGGGGATTGGCGTCACCACGATGACATCTTCCGACTGACTGCGCTCCAGACAGACAACGGCCTTGCCATCGGGAGCAAGTTGAGGATAGTAGCCTTCGGCGATCTGAACGGGCTGTCCATTGGGGAGGGCGAGCAGCAGGATAGGACTGTTTCGCGCGACGCCATCGCCCAACAGGTCCATCAGGACCGCGAACCTCGCATCTGGTGTCAGGCCAACTAGCCTCGTATTCACGATCGAGGACATAATCTCCTCGGATTGCATGGATGCCGTGCGAAACGCGACTTGCAGACGGGAATCCACACAGGAAGCCAGAATGCGGCCACTCCGAGAGCGGTCATGAAGATCCCATGTCGTGGGTGTCGGATAGATGGACTCTTCGGTGCCATCGAGATCGAGGGAGTAAACGGCTCCTGCGCCCCGGCGCGTACCGGAGAACACTAACCGTTCGGAAGACAGCCAGAGAATGCCTCCGGCCACACGCCAGCCCTTCGAAACTCGCCGCAGCGTCCCACTGGCTTCGGCGATGCAGAAATCTAAACGCCCTAGCGAGCTGTCGATAAAAGCCACTCGTTGGCCGGCCGGGTCAAGGCTGAGACGAATCTCCGTTTGGTTGGGGCCAAAGCAGTGAATGGGGCTACCCAGCGGAAGTTCTACTCGCATCGTTCCACCCTCCAACCGGGCTGCGGCGATGCTCTTATTGTCTGGTAGCCAGATCGCGTCAGAGACACCATCCACGATCTCCCGCCAAGGTCCGCCGCTGAGATCCGCCTGTGCGAGTACCCCAATGGAGCCTTCGCCCAATGTGAACAGCAGCTGGCCAGTAGCCGACACATCGCGCAGCTTGCCAGGTGGCAGACCCAGCGGACGGCTATGCTTCTGGCCGATGCGTTGCGAATACATGCTGACCGGCTCGTCTCTCCAACGGGCGCTGTATACGACCGACTCACCATCGGGGCAAAACGCGGCGTTCGTCATGTCGCCGCGCTCATACGTTAAACGTTGCAACCGAATGTCATGCAGGCTAGCCGGGCTCGCGAATTGCGTCGGTGGAGTAAGAACGGGAAGCTGGTCCTGCTTCGAGGCTGCTCCCCGACTTGGTTGTTGGGATTGGCGCGACGGGTCCGAATCCACCGGTGATGTCAACACGCATCGAGCGGTATAAGAGCCCTTCGGGATCTCGAACCGAACGGCTGGCAGCGGGTTTTGTTCGTAGTAGTAGGATCTCAGTGTCGTCCGGAGCCGATTGATGTGCACGCGGACGATGCTATCGGTCTGCGGGTCCCAGTCCGCGGGACGATCAAAGACTTCGATTCCAAGGATCTGCTCCTTAATTGGATTGGAAGCTCCCAACAATGTGGGTTCGACCAGTCGCCGAAGCAGCCGGGAGAGCTTGGCGGAACGCTGGAAGGTGTTCGATTTCAGCAAGTCTTCGAGGTGCTCGCGCGTGAGTTCTGTAGCGTTCACTGGCTGAACCTATGTCCTTTCATGGGGAGGGCACATAATAAGGCGCGGGTATACGGGTGTTCGGGACTTGAGAAGATCTTCGCCACCGGGCCACTCTCCACGATCTCGCCATTTTCGAGAATAGCGACGCGGTTGCACAGGGAAGCCACCAACAGAAGGTCATGGGAGATAAAAAGTACCGCCATATTGATCTCGCGGTTCAGATCGCGCAGCAAATCGATCACCTCAGACCGGGTAATGGCGTCGAGCGCACTGGTTGGTTCGTCTGCGATGAGTAGCCGGGGCCGGTGCAGTACAGCCATGGCGATCAGCACTCGTTGCGCCTGCCCGACACTGAGCTGGCGCGGAAAGAGACGCAAGAATCCTTCATCCCTTGGCAGTCCGACCCGCTCAATCGTATCGAGAACGCTCGTCTTCCATGTGCCGCCATGTGCCCGATGGTGCGCTCTCCACGCCTCGGCGAATTGTGTTTCGATTCGAAGCGCCGGATTGAGCGAGGCCATGGCACTCTGCGATACCAGCGCGATTTCCTTACCGCGGAGTTGCCGCATCTCCCGCTGTGTCAGACGCTCCAGATGACGGCCGCAGAAGATGATCTCCCCTCGAATGGTCCCTCCCTTACGTTCCAAGAGACGCAGAATGGCGAGAGCGAGCGTGCTCTTTCCCGAGCCGCTCTCGCCTATCAATCCGACAACTTCTCCCTCTTCGATGTCGATCGCTACGTCACGAAGGACGTTTGGCTTACCCGGGTAGGCGGCTGAAAGCCGCACCTGGAGTGCCGAGGCCGTCGACCGGAACAATGCTTCCGTGACCAGGGCCGGTCCAAAATCGATACTGGCGCTACGGTTCATATTCGCGGATGTGCCTTTTTATTGGATTTTCGACCAACGCTATCGCTCGGTTATTAACACGACAATAAGATTGTTATAGACGCTAAATAAAAGTTATAAACGTGCTTTAGCTTCCTTCCCATACACCTTCCGGCCTAGACTGTCCTAAGCCGGATAGAACTCAAGTTCTAAATCGGGCCACTAGGCGGAATTTATATGGGAATGGTGATTGGCGCCGACTGGAGCGGGAATGCCGGCCGGGCGCACGGCGGTTCCGATGAAGGTGGCAAGGCTTTGCCGCTCGGAGAACTGGTCCAATATGGATGCGCGGTGGCGGTCGGCGAAGAGCTTAACTTTACACGTGCCGCCCGACGACTGCACATGGACCAATCCGCTGTTTCGCGACACATCCAAAAGCTGGAAACAAAGCTCGGAATCAAGCTCTTCGTCCGAGGCGTTCGCGGAGTTGAATTAACCGACGTCGGGAAGGGCTTCCTTCCGTATGCTCGAAAGTCTTTGGTTTCGGCCAGCCAAGGCGAGCATCTGGCGCAGGCGATGGAGCGCGGCGATGCCCTGGAGTTCGAGGTGGCGTATTCGCCGCTCGTCGATATGCACTTAGTGGCGCAAATCAGGACCCTCGGCGACGATACCCGCGCCCGCCCGCCCATGCGTTTCCGGAGCGTCGCGTCTGAAAGGCTCACGGAGCGGCTGTTTGAGGGCACGAGCCAGGCGGCCATCGGAATTCTGCCGGCGGAGGACGGTCTCGCGAAAGTTTGCATTCTCCGCGAGAAGCTGTTTGTCGCGCTCCCGGCTACACACCGGCTGGCGCAATGCCTGGTCGTCCACCCTGCCGAGCTTCTCGAAGATCCTGTGATTTGGGTGCTCGGCGCTCAGGGCTCCCCTGCCTCAAAATACATTCTGGATCTGTTCCGTCGTGCGGGATATATGCCTCTCATGGCCCGAGAGGCGCAATCCGTGGCCGAAGCGTTGGGCCTGGTGTGCGAAGGCTTCGGCGTGGGATTTGTGAAAGCTTCGGAATTACGATTGCATCCCGAGGGAGTCGTCCTCCGGCCATTTTCGGAGCCGCATCTGGTGGTGGAGACCGGTCTCCTATACGTCCCGGAGCACCGACGAGGATTTCTCGCCGAATTCGTTTCCCTGGTGGACCAACATCTTCGTTGCGGCGAACCCGAGCTTTCCCCGGTAACCGCGGACTCGGACGGCGAATGCTAATTTGCCAGGTTCCCAAATTGGGCGCCGGAGTACGGGAAGCCGAAACCCCCGTCGCCGTCGATGGCTCGCAAGATTGTTACAACGAATCCATTGGGATCAGTTCCGAAGCGCGAAGGCGGCGTTATGCGAATTCCACAAAGTGCGATGCGAGAACGGCACTAGCGGTCGGGCCTATCGGGCTCGCCGGAGACCCGTGTGCCATAGAGAAGCGCTTCGGGGCTTCCCTGACTCTGATCGAGCGAGCAAGGACGGATCAACGCCAGGAAGTGCGAATCCGACGGGAGGGGCGGCATGCGCGGAAGTAAAGACTCAAGTTGGCTGCAACCGCTTTGGGAGAAGAAGAGGGCAGCCACAGCGAAGCGGGTCGAGCGAGCGATCAAAGAGTTGATCCGGCGCAAAGCTCCCGTGACTCTGGAAGGCATCCGGAATTCTGTTAAGTCACTGTTCGGGGTTTCCATCTCGACAAACACGATCCAGCCTAACGAGCAGGCGTATGCAGCCTACCAGGAGCACCGGACGGCAAGACGCACGGCGAAGGTCCGGGATCATGATCTCGGCACGATGCTTCGTGGTGTTACTGGGAAAAGCGCGGTCAATCTCAGAGCCAAGATCAACCGGTTACGGCGGGATTCTAAGGACAGCCTCATCGCGAGGCTTCTGCAACTGGAAGAAGAACGAAAGCGCCAGGCCGAGCGAGAAGACGCACTGCGTGAGGAGATCTTCCGGTTGCGTCCGGCCGCCCGCAAAAGAGGAGGCGATCAATGAGTGCTGGAGCGATCAATTTCCAAGTAGCCAAGCAGATTCCGATTGCACGGGTTCTGGCGCACTACGGCGTGCAACTGCATGAGACCGGTGGAGAACTGCGTGGGCAGTGTCCATTGCCGGAACACACGTCGCGCGAAAGCCGCAACAGCTTTTCAGTGAACATCGCGCGCAATTTGTGGTGCTGTCAGTCTCAATCGTGCATTCATGCGAGGGATGGTGAACTTGGCGGAACCGTGCTTGACTTGGTGGCGCGGCTAGAGCGCTGTTCGATCCGGGAGGCCGCCATCAGGCTGATTGAATGGTTCGGTGCTGGCGAGGTGACGCGAGTGCCGGTGAAAGCGACGTCAGTTTCCCAAACTAATATCCCGCTCCGCTTCCAACTCAGAGGTCTGGAGCACTCCCATTCCTACCTGGAGGGCCGCGGTATTACGGCATTGACTGCGAGGACGCTGGGAATCGGATACTATGGCGGCCCTGGCATTATGAAAGGGCGCATTGCAATTCCAGTGCACAACGGAGCTCACGAACTGGTTGCATATGCAGGCAGATCGGTGGAAGGGGAGGAACCGAAGTATCGATTTCCACCGGGCTTTCATAAGAGTCAGGAACTCTTCCTGCTCCATCGGGCCAGGCACGCGGGGAACAACGCGGTGATCGCGGTTGAGGGCTTCTTCGATGCTGCGAAGGTCTGGCAGGCCGGACATCGCAATGTCGTCGCGCTGATGGGATCGAGCCTGTCGGATACGCAAGTTGGACTACTACAGAAGTATTTTCGGCGGACTGTGCTGATGCTGGACGGTGACGCCGCCGGCCAGACCGCAACCGACGCGATCACGCGGCGGCTGTCACAGGTCATGGAAGTTGATGCGATCCACCTCAAGCCAAGTGTCCAGCCGGACCAACTGGCTCCAAAAGAAATCAATGAAACGTTGGCGCGCCATTTTCGGCCAAGGAAAGGTCTCGAGCGTTGAATCCTGGAATCTGCACCACTGTGGTGCAGATTCAGATATAGTCAAGTTATGCAGTCTCGACGCAAACCCGCAGTCAGAAGGAAGGCGGCCTCCGTACGTCAAAGCGTGACGATGCCGGCACTACTTGCGCGTGAAGTTCGGCGCGTGGCTAAGGAACGCAATGTCACCATGAGCCGGGCGCTGGTGACACTCGCCGAGCGCGGGGTGGAAGCGGAAGCGGCGGCGCGGGCCAAACTGGCGGCGGCGTATGACCAGTTTATGGCGGAGGGGGATCCGGCCAAGAAGAGCGAAGCTGGCGAAAATCTGATCCGAAGCATCTTCGGGAGAGCCGCTATTGCCGAAGATCCGCTTCATTAATCTGCCTCGCCCCTTGTGGGAACACATTCTGGAACGTGTCGCCGAACGGGCAATCACCCTCGATGATTTGCAGCGGCTGCGGAGTTGGGTGGTCACCGAACCGCAGGCTCCGGAAGGCGATTGGTATAAAGATTTTGGCTCCTTCGTACTCTGTGGTACGGGTGAGTACCCGAAGACGGTCCTCAAGAAGGGGATGAAACCGTTCGGCACGCCGCTATAAGAAATGGCGCCTATATGCGAGACCGCACAAATCGGTAGCACGCGTAGGTATGTCCGAGTCAGAAAACGCGAACTCTCGTAGAAAGAACCGGAAGGTGAAATACGTCGATGCCAGCACTGGGCTTTATCCGTTCGTGCGTCTGATCGAGGCCGGAGGCGGCGTTTATCCCGAGGCGGAGCGGTTTCTAACCGGCGTGCATGACGAAGTCGAGCGACAGCGTGCAGCGAGAGAACGGCTGAGAGAACAAATTGGCAAGATGGCGCCGCTTCTGCCGAAGGACTTGAAAACCATCGACGGGTTTCGCGCTGGTGGTCGTTATGGCGGAGATGGAAACCGAATCGATTTAGCCTATGCCGTTTACGCGTTGTCGCACGGGGCCAGCGCCACCGAAGTTGCAGGAGCGATTCGGTCGCGCGATCTGTCGCATAAAGGGAACGAGCGACGGCAGAACGAATACGTCGAACGGACGATCAAGAAGGCCGTCGCAACCATCGAGCGCGGGCGTTAATGATCAGAGGGGATAGAGAACAGTGGCCTTATTACAGGTCTCCGCCATGTTTGCGAAATTGTCGAGCGCGGGGTTGGCCTCGGGCGGTCAAAGGCGTCATGTACGAAGCAATAGAGGAAGAAGAGCGTGATCACCACCCAACCGGCGAGGAATCGTAGAAATTTCTTCGGTCCCATTAAGTCCAACAGCAAGACCAAGATCCACATAACGAAGCTCCGATAGGACTAATCGGCGAACGCCCATGTTCCCGCAAGCTCGTGTCGCTCTGGAATGGAGCAAAACGAGCTGAAGTTGCTCAGGACCCTGCGATGACAAAGGTCTGCTATCCTCCCGATGAGAAGATGGCTTGTCCCGCACCACCATTCTTCCATGAGACGATTTCGTCGTCAAGAAGAAAATCGCGAGGTTGCTCATTTTGTCTACTACTCTGGCCGGTGCCCTCTCCTCCATCCGTGGAAGGCTGGGCATGACCATGGTCGAATTCGCCGATCTTATCGGCGCGACCAACAGCACGATCAGCAAGTACGAGTCTGGACGATTGGTCCCCAGTAAAACCGTGCTCATCCTCCTGTTCTTGCTTGCAGATGAGAGCGAGAAGTCATCTTTGAAGGAAGCTCTGGGCGTCTGGGACGAGAAGAAATCGCAGGCGTCATTCCCTGCTGTCGAGTCCAAGCTCACGGAGCTACTCAAGACTTTGCGGAAATCTCGCAACGCTTCCGCACAAGACCGAGCCCGAATAGAGTTTGCAAATGAAGCCCTGGCTCTTCTCGCAGCCCGGACTCCGATCGATCCCGCCGCTGCTGAGATTTTAGGCTTCTTGCGGGCGCACGCTGCCAACCGAAAGCTGCATACATCTCTGCCGCAGATTTTGACCTATTTGGAAGTTGCGCTGGCCGAGCCCAGGGCAGCCTCGCGCAACAAAACGTTATCCAAGTCCGCTCGTTGATGCTGAGGTCTCCCTGCTGAGGCCGTGCGCTGACTCTGGCCAAGACACTTGGGCTCCGGGTCGATTTCAGCCAAACCTTTACCGCAGCAACATCCCGATCCAAACGCCGCCGCCAAGCAGTACCACACCAGCAGCTAACCCCACGGCTATCCAGCGAATCATCGCCGGGCGACGGTGTGCCTCGTTTACCAGATGCACATATTCGCGCGCCTTCAGGCCGGCTATGTGAATATCGCCCTGCAGATCCTCCCGCATCTTCTCCGCCGACTCCTTCACCATCTGCGCCAGCATGCTAGCGGCGCGCGTTTCGGCTTTCGTCATCGACGCGTTGAATTCCGTGATTAGCTTTTGGTTGTAGTCGTAATGGGTTTTTGCAGACTCGTCAAGAACCATGCGGTTCATGGTCACCAGTGCGAATAACGGATCGCCAGGCTCAATGCGGATGCCGTTTTCGTGGGCGACTTCGCTGATCATTCGCTTTACGTCTGGCATATAAGTTTTCTCGTTACAACAGCGGCATCTTGTCCAGCTGCTCGAACAGATCTCGCTGGACCATCCTGAGCCGCTGTTTGCTCATGACCGTAGCCGTCCCGTTACGGATTGCATCCTCGAAGGTCCTCTTGCGCGCGATAACCTCTTCCATGTCGCGGCCAAAGGTATCCGGATTCCTCTTGGGTATGTGAACCAGGCCGAAAACCTTGGACTCGCTGTCCCTATAGGCCTGCATGTCGGTGAACGTTTTCCCGTCACGCTCAATGACGCCGAAATATTCGTTCAACCAGACCACCATGTTTCGTTCATCGCTGCTGTCTGCAAGACTCTTGAACCCCTTAAGCGTGTCCCCAAGAGCTTGTCCGCCCGTTACGATTGTGTGGACGCACAGCTTCCGCCCGGCGGCGGCGAGCGATTCGAGCACGTTGTTTTCGACTATGTAGCCCCAGAGCGGGACGAAGGTCGAGGCGCCATTATCGACGACGAAGATTCCGTCCTCGTCCAGAAGGCGATCCAGCAAGTGGTCAAAGCCGCTGGTATCGATCCTGCCGTCGCGCATAAGCGCCAAGTGTTCGGCGCCCAATTCGGCATATTGCGAGAATGTCTGGTTTACCGGATCGCTGTCGATGCAGTGGAGCTCCTTGCCGTGATGGCGAAAGTATTGGGCGAGGATGCTGGCGACCAGACTCTTTCCGACACCACCCTTCCCTTGCAGCGTGAGGTGAATCGTAGGAACTGCGGGTTGTTTGGCGGGTCCGCCGGCCGTTCCCCCGCCTTGTTCGTCACGATACGCCGGGTTACTGAACATAGGTCCTTTCACAATTTCGTCTCCCATACTTTGTAAGGGAATGGCGAGGGCTGTTCGGGACAAGAAAACTGAAAATATTTTCGGACGGTTCAGACTCAGATCAGCTTGCCTTCGTCAGGAGGTCCGGGCGGATACTCGAACCCACGTTTTTTCTTAGAGCTACCCTTCCAACTCACATCCGTGTTCGATACGCGTGTTTCCGCAGGGAGCGGGATCACCGTGGGAGTGGGTGCTGGGGGTTTGGCCAGTTCCTTCCTCCGAATACGCGTGAGGTAGGACCCAAGGCTCTGGACGGTGACTACGATACCGCCGTCTTCTTCGAGCCACTGCCGGATGCTCGCCAGGCTTTGCCCATCGGCAATGGCAGCTCGTATCTCCGGCCAAATAGCGCGAATCTGACCGGCTTTCGTCGCAGGCTTTTTCCCGCGCCGTTGTGCGAGGCGGCTTCGGGTTTCGGCGATCCATTGCCGGCCGGCCTTTTCGGATTCCTCGCCCTTCGCCATTTCATCAACAGTTTGCGCTGCTTTTCGACATATTTCAACGGCTTTCGACAACTCGATTACGTTCTTCGACATTATTCGACACCTTTCGACAATCGGGGGCCAACACACAGCTGTAGTGGAACATAAAGGGTTGTCTGACGCTTCGCTTGGTGTTTTCTCGTACCTGTTTGATGTGGGCTCAGTTGTATGCGTCCGACGACCGCCGAATCGTCTGCCATCCATCCGACGCGCCACTTTTTTCTTCAAAAAGTGTGTCCCGAGGTGCCTCCGCCATTCCCTTTCAAAGTAAGGAGGCAAAATGCCAAGACGAACGGTCAGATTGAGCGCCCATGTCGATGAACGGCTTCAAGCGATGGTAAAGGACCGGGGATATGCTAACCCGAGCGTGTTCCTCAGAAAGGCGATTGAGCATGAACTAAGCGGACGCGAAGACAAAATGACCGGGGCTGAGGAACGACTCGCGACCATGGTGGATCGGATGAACCGCGAGATCTCTCGCCTCGGGCGAGCCCAGCAAGCCCAGTTTGCATTCATGGACAGTCTCGCCAAGATTCTCCTGACCTGTATTCCCGAACCGGACGGACGCGCGTTGGAAGCAGCCGTCGCCACTGCTCAAGGCCGGCACGCCCGACTGTTGAAGAGCGCGGGCCTGGCGATGGGCGAGGAATCGCGGCTGGCACTGCAGGAGTTGGTACAACATGGCGAACGATGACGAGCGGGACTTTCGGCTTCGGCCACGGAAGCCAGTCGCGCGGCGCGAGCGCCGGGTTCTGGCTCCGGCGTACAAGACGATCATGCATTATGCCCGCATGAGCCGTGTGCGCAAGCGCCGGTCTTCGGCCGGCGCCGGGCCGAGTCGCGTTCGGCCTTACCACCAGCGCTGCGCGGTCCGTGTCGTCTATTCAAAGAACGCTTCGCGTGGTCAATGGCGGGCGCACGGGCGATACCTGGTGCGCGAGAGTGTGGCGTTTGATGGCGGGTCCAGGGGCATTGGGTTTGATGAGAAGGGCGAAGCCGGCGATATCCCTCAGCGGCTTGAGAGCTGGCAGCGTGCCAACGATGAACGCATGTGGAAGATCATCATTTCGCCGGAATTTGGCGATAGAGCCGATCTGAAGAAGCTGACTCGGGATCTGCTTCTGGCGATGGCGAAGGATCTTGCAACTCCACTCGAATGGGCGGCGGTGGCGCACTACAATACTGAGCACCCGCACGTTCACGTTGCGGTTCGTGGTGTCCGTGCGGACGGTAGCCCACTTCGCATGAGCCGGGACTATATTCGCGAGGGCATTCGCGAAAATGCACAGGGTCTGTGCACGCGCCAGCTGGGTTACCGCTCGGAGCTCGACGCGATGGACTCCCGGCGTAGCGAGGTACAACACCATCGGTATACTTCTCTAGACGCGGCCATCAAGCGTGACGGAATGCCCTCAGAAGACCGGCGGTTTCTCGCCGTCCCAGTGGACCCGACTCAGGGCAATGAATACGGCAGGCTATTGAAACAACACATGACGGAGAGGTTGCTGGTCCTCAGAACGATGGGCCTGGCCGAGCACACCGGTCCGAACCTATGGCGGGTGCGGGCGGATTTTGAGGAAATTCTTCGGGCCATGCAACGGAGTGCCGATCGGCAGAAGACGCTGGCAGCGCATGGGGCGCTGATGTCCGATCAACGACTCCAGGTCGTTGTGACGAGCCCTCGCGACTTCACAACACTGGAGGGTAGGGTCTTGGTGCATGGGGAGGAGGAGTCCTTTGGCCGCACTTACCTGATGCTGGAGGGAACCGACGCGCGAGTCCACTATCTCTACTACACGCCGGAGATGGACGCTGCACGGAATCGCGGGAGCTTGCGAACGAATTCCTTTATTCGGCTTCGAAAGTTGTTCGCGGAGGGCAGCCCAGCGCTGGAGATCGATGACATGGGCGATTCGGAGGCGATCTTGCGCAACAAGCGCCACCTTCGCGAGACAGCGCAACGTCTCATCCGGCGGGGCATCGTCCCGAGGGAGGATGGCTGGAACGGATGGCTAGGGCGCTACCAAAGGGCGCTTAGCGCCGTCGCAGCAACTCTCGAAAGTCAACGCTCTGCCAAAGAACACGACAAGAAACGGGATCTTGGCCGCTAGGGGGACCCGTTCTCACGGATCGGCCCGGCCTCCGCAGGAAACAGGTAAGGTCCGATGACGGTTGGACCCTAGCTCGATCGCGAGGCCTGCGTCTCCGATCCCCTTTTCGTGGAATTGGTCACTGAGACTTCTGATCAGTAAGCAGGCTGCGGAATCCGGAAGTGGGTACTCGCGCGAGCTAAGGGAGGAAGCCTCTGGAAAAACATCCTGGCAGCCTGGCAAGCAGTCGTAGTGCCAATTGGTTCGCGTGGTCGTTTCGAACCGTTCGATCCTGCATCCCGTGGCCTGCGGAATAGACCTGAACTATAAAACACCGTCTTCTGCCCCGGACTGTTTTCGTTAGCGAACAGAACAACGGAAGGTAATCTTTTCCGCCGAAGAAGACGATTTCGTCGTCAGTATTATCCGGGAGTCTACGGAAATCGTCATAGCGGTCGGCCTTCCGACGGCGCTTGTAGCCCTTAGCGCTCGGGCTGAACATGATGTCGTAATGCGGCGTCAGAAAAGTTAGCCTCGATCACGCCCCAGCCTGCCGAAAGAGTGTAGACGTTTTGTACCCCTAATCTATCTACGAGCAGTTTGTAAATTCCGTTTTGATAGAGCTGATAGGCGGGAGCCCCCAAGGATTGCCCCGGGGCTGTTCGTTGTACTTTAGCAGCAACCGCACGCCTTGGGGCAGGGACCGCACGATCCCTTGACTGACTGGAGTCCCTGTAAGCCCGAGGAAATGTGGAGTTGGAAACCGGAGGATCCGCGATTCGACGGATTGCCGCGCGTCAACTCCACATTTCTGGCAACTTCACATTTAGTCGGAGACCAAAAGATCGGGGCTGGCATAAACGGCGCAGCTTGGCCGGAAGCTTATTATCGGCGAGTGACGCCGTCAAGGAGGCTTCAGGCAGGGCCTGTACGCACCCGGTTTTTGCCAACTTTTCGTGAGTTTTGGGTAGCCATGCGTGATTTCGCTACGCATGGCCGATGAGGTCGAGAACGCCGCGACAGGCGAGGAGACCGAGGCCCTAGCCGCTACAGCAGATCGACGGGGAATCCTAACGGATCAAAGTCTTTACATTCGAAGCCGCCGGAAAACGTCGGATATCCGAGCTGATTCGAAATGATTCGTGTACCGCCCATCGTTTGATCATCGCACTCGTGGGTATGGCCGTAGACCCACAGTGCCGGCTGTCGTTCTTTGATGAAAGCAACCATGTCCAGGGAATTGAATGCTGGCCTGAGCGGGCTATTGCGGTACTTCGTACGAGGATTGATCAACGGTGCGTTGTGGCTGATCACAACGCGTGGGCCGCTCATGTCCTTGTCCAACCAGTCACGCAACTTCGCGACGAATTGCTCATGTCGGCTAATTGCATCCGTCGGCTCGAAGCATGATCCATCCGCATTGCAAATCAGTTGGAAATCATTTATCTCTGAACGGGCTCTTTCCATGGCCTGAGGGTTCCGGCCGTCGAAATCCGTCCACATCGTGCCTCCGAAAAAGTTCACGCCGTCGATGGTAATGTGCTCATCGAGCAACAGTTTTGCATGGGGATGGTTACCCCCCAGCCACGCTCCGAAATTCGCATCCTCTTCGTTCATCGGTCTGCGCGTGTAGTACTCGTGATTTCCTGTGATGCAGAGTACGGGCTTTTTCCAGCTTTGAAGCATCTGGTCAAGTGGCTCGTAATCCTTCAGCGTGATGACGTCTCCGGCGAGGATCATCAGATCGCCGTCGGCCTCTCGGGGCAGCGTCCAACCCGAGCCGAATTCAAGGTGCAGATCGCTGTAGGTGAGGATTCTCATATTTGGTGAACTTCCGGGCGTGCGTCGCTCAGAGAAGATAGCCTTGTGCGACCCAGTAATGCCAGTCTCCGATGGCTTCCTCGGTGGATTCGCCGGGATTGATGGCGGCCAGCTGTGAGAGCTGCCAACGGATCTGCACCAGCATGTCGTGCTGGCAGACATCCTCCGGCGCCATGCCAACGACCTCGACCGTCTCCCCTTTCCGAAGCGGTGAGACAGGCCTCGTGGCGATGCATTTCGCCCGGAGCGGAAAACTGATTTTGCTTTCCAGATAGTAATGCCAGCTGAGGGCCTGCTCGTCCGGACTGGCATCGACGATGGCCTCGTTTTCGATGCGGTCTTCGCGGAGTGGATCTCTCTTCGGTTTCTTCAACGGGCTGTACCCAGAACGCGGCGGACCGATGTTCGTCCGATCTCGAGCCGCCTCGCGATCTCGGATTTGCTCACGCCGGCGCGATAGAGTTTCTTGATTTCGGCGGCATGCACCGCCGCGGTCGCCGGTCGCCCCAGCCGCTTGCCGTTCTGCCGAACATAGGCCAGACCGGCGCGAGTTGGCTCGACGAGGATTTCGCGCTCGAAGGCCGCGAACACAGCGAGCAGTCCGGCCATGGCTCGACCAGCCGGTGTGGTCAGATCGAGCGCCTCTGTGAGTGATACGAAACCGACGCCGAGATGATCTAGCTCCTGGAGAGTCGCCAGCAGATCACCCATCGAGCGGCCCCAGCGGTCCAGCCACCACACCAGCACGATCTCGATCTCGCTGCGGCGTGCGGCCTCCAGGAGTTTTTCGCGGGCCTGCCGCCTGCGCGGCGCCGGAACCAACCTCGCGCACCTGCATGGCAATGGTCCAGCCGCGCCGGGCGGCGTACTCCCGCAGGGCACGATTCTGCATCGCCAGCGTCTGCTGATCGTCGGTGGACACGCGGGCGTACAGGCCAGCCCGCAACATTCTCGGCCGTTTCCGTGACCGGCCAAAAACGTCCCGCGATTGTGACTTGCCGGAGGCCCGTTTTACAGGCATTGAAAGATGACCGGTCCACCCGGCCGCAGTGGATCCTTTCCGGCCATGCAAGATTGATCATACTCCCGTCCGCGCCAGCGTCGCAGTGGGTGAGTAGGCCGGGGGAATTTCACCCCCAGCCTCTCGCAGAACCGAGCGTGAGGCTCTCGCCTCACTCGGCTCCCATCAGGCAAACGTGCCGGCCAAAGCGATCCGCCAGTGAACGAAGAGATCCACACGTTCCTGGGCCAGTTTTTGTAAAAACCGACTCGCTTGGATTGTGCGGTGTTTAAAGCGCTTGAACTTGCGCATCACCCATGCCCGGAGCTTTAAATTGATATACCGGAACAACGGGTACAGTCCCGAGCGAGCATAACGCCCGTAGTATTCAATCCAACCCCGTAGGAGTGGATTGAGTTCCCGAGCGATGTCTCTCAAGGTCAACTGCGTTTGATGCCAGAGTTTCAACTCCCGAACCGCTTTCCGCATGGCCTTCATCGCCGAGGGACTAACTGCCGGATTGAAGCTTCCAAACAATGTCTTGTCTCGAAAATTCTGTACCAGACGTGGGCCGGAAGCAAAACCCGAGAAAGTCAAATTTGACATTCGGATACTTGCCTTTCCGCTTTCCGTCTTTGCAGTAAACGATTTTGGTTTTCGTCGGATGCATCTCCAGACGGCACTCCGCCAGGCGAACTTGAAGCGCCGACTTAAGCGCCTGCGCCTCCTGCTCGTTACGGCAGTGTACCAGTCCGTCGTCTGCATACCGACACCACGGGAGGCCCGGGTGAGTCCGTACCATCCAGATATCGAACGCATAGTGCATAAAGAGGTTGGCCAAGATTGGGCTAACCACACCGCCTTGAGGCGTGCCGCGGCTTCGCTCAACAGTGGTCCCATCTTCCTGCACCATGGGTGCCTTGAGCCATCTTTCGATGTACAACAACACCCACTTACACGTCACGTGTTTCCGAACGGCCCGTAGCAAAAGGTCATGGTCGATGTTATCGAACAGGCCTTTGATGTCGAACTCTAAAACCCAGTCATACTTCCAGCACCGCTCTCGCGTGACCCCTATAGCGTCCAAAGCCGATTTGTTCGGCCTGTAGCCGTAGGAATCTGCCAGAAAGATCGGGTCTAGGATCGGCTCAAGTACCTGCTTGACGACCATCTGCGCCACGCGATCAGCCACGGTGGGCACACCCAAAATCCTTTCCCCTCCACTCTTTTTGGGAATGGAGACAGCGCGTACCGGTGGTGGAAAGTAGCAACCCGAGCTCATCCGATTCCAGATCTTGTACAGGTTTCCTGACAAGTTAGTCTCAAACTGCTCGATTGTTTGCCCGTCCACTCCAGCCGCTCCACGATTAGATTTGACCGCTTTATACGCCTCATACACCGAGCGCTTATCGATCTGAAACGGTTTGTTTGTCGCACGCATCAAGATCATCCTGTTTCCAGTTGTTTCGGTCATGCGACCGCCTGACCCGACCCCTTCGCTCCAGCCCTATTACAGAGCCTTCATCGCTACTACGAGTCGGTCCGTCCCAGTGCCCCGCCTCGGTACTCTCGCCTCGCGGTTTTGGCCGCTTGAGCTTCTCCCTTGTCATCGGGGCGACTGGTTCCTGCAGTTCCGTGCCATCGCCTGCATCCGATTCACGCCCTCTCTACGCCGGCCGCCACCCACTCAATAATCAGGTACTCAGTGGATTTTGTCCCAGACAAGAATTACGTGCCTGGTTTCGACGGCACTTGTATGCGTAACGACGCGTCATCGATGGGTTCACTTTCGTTCGTCTCTCGGATGCACACCTGCGCAAGTTTCCTCGCGCTTTTCCTCCAACGCTCACCACCAACGGCTTTTAACCGCAGCGGCTTGGAGGTGATTTGAGACCTGCTCCTGAAAGCCGATCTCGAGGGGCCCACCCTCATCGATTGCACAGCCCGTCCCACGATTAGGCTAGGTCATATTGACCTCCTTCTTTCCGTGTACTTCTGCAGCACACTAATTCCACGGCATCCACCCCGACGGGTTGGCAAGCAGTTCGGTAGGATGCTTCTGTAGCTCGGTGAGGTAGTCGAAAAGGACTGGCGCCCGATAACTCACAAGTGTGAATTAAGCTCATAAACAGGTCGCCCACTTATCCTGACTCGGCGCCGGCTATGGCGACCACTGGCAACGCGGAATTAGGGAGATGATCGGTGCTGCGGTCATCGATGGCTCGCGGTTTCCGGGCTTTGTAAGACAAGCTCACCATGATGGGCCTGGAGTACGTCTAGTGGACTCCGCTGACTTGAATCGTTCACGCCATCCTTTTTGTGCCGTCATCGGCACATGGTAAGCATGGTTTCGCTTATCGGCTAGCCGTCGTCCTTCAGTGGTTCGTGTCTTATGACAGACGCCTACGAATCGTTCAGTCTGCCGACGCCGGAATAGTTTTCTACATTTTTTGTCCCGGAATGCCTCTGCCATTCCCTTACAAATTGATGGGGCAAAAATTCATTTCCATCACCAAGGAGGCGAAAATGCAGAATTCACAGGACATCCAACGAAAGTCGTCGGCCACATTACTCGACGCCATCGGCGGCGAGCCATTGGCCGGATCAGGTTTTGAGACGGAAGATCCCGACGAGGGCTTCTCTGTCACCGAAGAGGCCGTCGAGGAGTGACAACCATGGCGGCTACCATAACCCAATCGACCCAGAACGGACCCTCTGAGAAGCCACCACTACGGGACTTCCGCCAAGAGGTCACCGACAACATCGTTCAAATGCTGGAGCGCGGTGTCGCGCCCTGGCAGAAACCTTGGGAGCCGGGAGCCAGCGCGCTCGGCATCCCATTCAACCCAACGAGCGACAGGGCGTATCGCGGCGGCAACGCGATCCAATTGATGGCCATTGGCCTGCAACATGGCTACGAAGACCCGAGGTGGATGACGTACAAGCAAGCGTCCGACAACGGATGGCAAGTCCGCCGCGGCGAGAAAGGCACCCAGATTGAGTACTGGGAGGCCAAAGAAGCTTCGGATAAGACACCGTCATCACCGTCTGATGGAAGCGGCGACGCGAACGCGGGCAATGGCAATAAGGCGGGTGCCGAGAAATCGCGATTCGTCCACCGCGTCTATACGGTCTTCAACGCCCAGCAGATCGACGGCATTCCATCGCACACCCCGAAACAGCACACGACCTTCGAGGCTGTCCAGGCTGGTGAGCAGATCTTGAACAACTCCGGCGCCAACATCGCTCATGACCAAGCGGACCGGGCATTCTACAGTCGGTCCCAGGACAGCATCCACCTCCCTCCGAAGGACGCCTTTAAGGACGCAGCGGGCTATTACGGCACGGCATTACACGAACTGGCGCACTGGACCGGTCACCCATCGCGCCTCGACCGTTCCACACTCACGGACTCCTATCGTTTCGGCGACGTGAACTACGCGAAGGAGGAGCTTCGCGCCGAACTGGCCAGCGTCTTCCTCGCCGCGCAGCGGGGCATTCCCCACAATCCCGAACAGCACGCCTCCTATGTCAACTCCTGGATCGGCGCGTTGAAGCGTGATAAGAACGAAATCTTTCGCGCGGCTCACGACGCCTCCAAGGCGACCGATTTCATTTTGGCGCTGGAGCGCGACAAGTCCCTCGGTGAAGAGAGTCTCGCCAGTGGGCCCGTTCTCACATCCAGAGCCTCCGGCAGTTCGCCCGCCGCGATTTTCGAGCAGGAAACCGAAGAGGTCCACCATGATTGCGAGCGGGGTGAGGAGACCGAATCCGATACGGATTTGAACGCCTCCGTTCCGGCGATTCTAGAGTCCGCCGACAGCGCGAATGACCACACGGCTCCGGTCCGCGAGTCCACTCAATACGCCGTCCGCTCCGAACCAGGCAGCGGCACAGTTGATGTCCACGCTCAGCAAACGCCGACGGACCGGCGAAATACCGTCGGCGCACCGGCCAGCGACTCGCTCGCAGAGGCGAGGTCGATTACCACCAAGGTGCTCGGCGATTCCGCCAAGACCCTGGCCGCGCAGACCGAGAGCGGCGCCTATCGCGGTCCCATCATTGGCGAGACGCAACATCACGTCATCCAGCGCCAATCCGCCCGCACCGGCATCGCTCATCCCAAGGATCTGCTCGATCGGCAGCCGCAGATGGGCGAAACCGTGCGCATCAACTATTCCGATTCCAAGGGCGCTGTCCGCGAACTTCGCGAGCGCGCTAAGACGCAGGACCTGACTCGATGAGGAGCCGCAACCATGGCCAAAAAGCAGCCTGAACTTTACCGCACTCCTCGCAAACCTGGATATCTCGGCGGCTATGACTGGCGCGCGACGACCCTCGGATGTCTTCTGCTCGTTGTCGTGAACTTCATTGCAACGCAGTACATTGCCGCACGATTTCAATATCAGCCCGCACTCGGTGCGCCGATCCTCGGCGCGAAGTCGGGCGGCATCTACCAGCCCTTCTCGTGGATCGCGTGGGGATGGCGCTATTGCACCTCGCAGGATGAAGGTATTCGCCGGCCATTCTTCGAGGGCGAAATGATCGTCTTCGCAGGCAGTTTCTTGTGCGTCGGCATTTTCTTCCTGCTCGCGAGCCGCCGCACGCGTAAGCTGACCGAGAATGCAGAAGACCTCCACGGCTCGGCGCGATGGGCCGACGAAGACGATGTCCGCGATACCGGGCTCCTGAGTGCAACCCACGGTGTCTACGTCGGCGGCTGGCGCCCGGAGGGCGGACACCGGCTCAGCTACCTCCGCCACAACGGCCCCGAACACGTTCTCGCGTTTGCACCAACCCGGAGCGGCAAAGGCATTGGCCTGGTCATCCCGTCGCTACTGGCTTGGGACGAGAGCGCGGTGATCTATGACATCAAAGGTGAGAATTGGGCGAAGACGGCCGGGTTCCGCAGTAAACGGGGCCACCTCTGCTTCAAGTTTTCGCCGGTTGAAGAGCAATCCAGCTCCCGATTCAATCCCCTGAGCGAGGTGCGTCTATTCACACCGCGCGATGTCAGTGACGCTCAGAATATCGCCAACATGATCGTGCGCACTGGCGAGGACAGCCCGCAAGAGCGCTACTGGCAGGACGCCGCCGCTTCCATCACGACGGGAATGATCCTGCACGTTTGCTATGAAGCCGCACTGGAGGGCCGTATAGCGTGTCTCGCCGACCTTTCGCACGTCTTCACCCGGCCTGGTTCCGGCTTTCGCGAGACGCTCGAAGAACTGCTGAACTTCGAGCACGATCCTGGACACAAGCACGAGTGGCGCATGCCGACCGGCGACAAGACGCTGACGCATCCTGTCGTTCGCGAGAAAGTCCAGGAGATGCTGGACAAGGAGGACCGCGATTTCGGCGGCGTCCTCTCGACCGCCAAAACCGCGCTCACGCTCTACAGCGATCCTCTGGTGGCCAAGAACACCTCAGCGAGCGATTTCACGATCGACGATCTCGTAAACCATGAGCGGCCAGTGTCGTTGTACCTTGTCGTTCCGCCTTCGGACAAGATCCGTCTGCGTCCACTCATCCGCTTGATGTTCACGATGACTGTCAATCGGCTCACCGAGAAGATGGTCTTCGAAGGAGCCGAACAGAAACGCAACAGACATCGCCTGCTATTGCTCATCGACGAATTCCCATCGCTGAATCGCATGGAGGTATTCGCGGACGCGCTTTCCTACATGGCGGGATACGGCTTGAAAGCCTACCTCATCACGCAGGACATCCGGCAGATCGTCGATGCCTACGGCAACAACGAAAGCATCGTATCCAACTGCCACGTTCGCATTGCTTTCGCGCCCAACCAATTTGAGACCGCCGAACTGCTAAGCAAAATGACCGGCACAACTACGGTGCAGAAAGCCAGCTACAACTTCAGCGGCTCTCGGCTTTCGCCAGTTATGGCGCATGTCAACGCCAGCGTGGATCACATTGAGCGTCCTCTGATGACCCCCGATGAAGTGCTTCGCCTGAAGCCTCCGCAGAAACGCGGCGCCGGAGCTGAAGAGCGCATCATCGCGCCTGGCCAGATGCTGATTTTCGTCAGCGGCCATCATCCGATTCTCGGCACGCAGATGCTGTACTTTCTTGACTCTGTGCTCAATGCCCGCGCAGCACTGCCTCCGCCAACGAAGTTCTTCACATTGGACGACGGCAAACTCGTTCCGCAACACGTTCTGAATCGAACCCGGAACGTAGTCAGCAAGCCTGAAGTCGTAACTACCGCGGAGTTTGTGCCGGACGTCGAACAGCGTCTCATAGAACAAAGTCACGTTGAACAAGGAGGAAAATAGCTATGCAAAGAAATCGTCTCGAACTTGTGGGGTACTTGGCTGCCAATCCCGCCCTCAGACGCCTTGCCTCGGGAACGCCCGTTGCCAACGTCCGCCTCGGTGAAAGCTACCGATACCAGGACGGGGATGGCAAGACGCAACAGCACACCAACTGGCACAGCTTGTCGTTCTACGGTGACCTTTCGCGTGTCGCGATGACCTTCGAGAAGGGCGACAACATTTTCGTCGAAGGCACCATCGAGCAGCGCCAGTTCACGCCGAAGGGGGATGGGGCGCAACGGACTGTCCATGAAGTCGTGGTGCGGAACTGCCACTTGATTGCCGCGCCGCGTGGTGCCAGCACGAAAGGAGCCGCAGCCTCGGCACCCGAGGAGCTTGTCGTCCCGGATCTTCGGGGAGGAGCAATGGATCATGAGGATTGGCCTGTCGGATAGACTCCCCAAGGCCCGCCGAGCAGCCCTGGTTGCGTTCGTTGTTTCCATCGCTGTGTTCCAACTCTTCGGTCTCCTCGGACTTCGAATCAATACGTCGCCGTCGTTGCCAGTGGGCCTCTATGTCGTCACAACCGATGGCGGCTCGAATCTCATTGAGTTCTGCCCGGCAGAGCCATTTGCGGCGCTCTCTCTCAAACGCGGCTACCGCGATGCCGGCTCTTGCCGGGACGGCGGAGCTCCTTTGTTGAAGCCGGTTGTCGCCAAGGCTGGCGACCTGGTCGAGCTATCCGGCCGTGGAATCTCCGTGAATGGACTTTTGCTACCCAACACTGCGCCCCTATCCAAAGACACCAGAGGCCGGCCCCTCAAGGCTTGGCCCTTCGGACGGTATCCATTGACTCCAGGTACTGTCTGGGTGGCTTCCTCCTATCATTCCCGCAGCTTCGATAGCCGTTACTTCGGTCCTGTCCAGGAGACAGCGATTCGTCATCGGCTGAAGGCGCTCTTAACACTATGAACACGCTCCACAAAGATCGGCTTTCGTTATGTTCAGCCACCGCGCTTGGTTTGGGATTATCGACCGGCTACCCACTGGGCATGATCGTTGCCGTGGGAATGCCGCTCGCGTGCCTCGCGCCAGGGACTCGCAAAGCTGCGTTCAAAAGCGCCTTCGGCTACTACGCTGCCGCTCTCTGGCCGATGATCCGAGGCCTTGAAGCCTACTGGAAATCTCAGCCTCTTATCCCTCTCCTGCTTTGGATGTGCACTGCGTTCTTGCTCGCGCTGCCCTGGACGGCTGCATGGACATCACATCGCGTCCATTGCTTGTGGCGAGCGCCACTCGCGCTAGTGGCGACAATCATCCCGCCGCTCGGGATTGTCGGACTTGCTTCTCCTCTCACCGGAGCCGGGTATCTGTTTCCGGGAACGGCTTGGCTGGGCCTCGCGGCAGTGGCACTCCTGCCAGGAATTGTTCTTTCCACGCACGCGTTGAGCTTGCGTGCGCGTGCCGTCGTAATTGGATTGGCAGCTGGCTTGTGCAGCGCAAGTCATGTCCGCTATTCAGGCGATGCCGAGCCTCCTCGCGGCTGGACGGCGATCAATACCCATTTCGGAGATGTCTCCCAGCCATTCCGAGAATTCGCGGCAGCTCAGTTCATCCAGCAAAAAGCAGATGAGTCTTCGGCGCACGTTCTAATCTTCCCGGAGACGGTCGTGCCCCGCTGGTCGGAGGCAACGGAAGCGTTCTGGCACCAATCGCTCGATCGATGCCGCACGCGCGGCCAAATACTCGCCATCGGAGCGGGGCTACCGGATCAAACCTGTAAGAAATGATCGTGAAAAAGCTGAACGACTTGCGCATGTACGATTTCGGTGAAGCAATTGAAGTCCTTAAGTCGGGCCGCACGTGGATGATCCATGGACGCAAGCAATCACCACTCCCGGAGCCGTCGACAACACGATGCTGTCTGGTCGGTGCGGAATCTGCCACGATTCAACCAGCGCGTCCCGGTTCCGGTCGGAATGTGGCGGCCTTTCAGCAAAGCGAGCGTGCCACTTCGTCTCAACGCTCCCGGCGTTCTCGTGATCGATCACGAGCGCGCCGCAGTGCTGATCTGTTATGAACAGATGCTCACGTTCCCGATCCTCGCATCGATGCTGCAGCATCCGACGGTCATTGTCGGCATTAGCAACACCTTCTGGGTCGACCACACAACCATTCCCCGCTATCAGGCGAACGCTGTGCGTGCCTGGGCAAAGCTCTTTCGCCTTCCGTACTTGTTGGCGGTCAACTCCTGAGCGCGAACTCGATGGCAACGTCACGCATCGACAGTCCGTCCACCAGCAGCGGCCAGCTCAGTCTTTTCTCGGAAATGACCGACCGCCGAACTCGGCGATAATTTAATCGAGGAGTCCGTTCATGCTCGAAATAATGCCGACCGAAACGACGACACTCACACCACTGGGACACCAGATCCTGGAACACTGGAGCCGCCATCGGCCGAGGATGGTCGAGAAACTGGCCAGAGGGAATCAGCTTCAGCAGGCGGTCTTCGCAGCCCAGGAGTTGACGGGGAACCTGCTTTACGAGTTGACGGTGGTTCAGAAGATGGACTACCAATTCGCGTGGGAGATCGCGACGAGGGAATGGGCGTTCCTCCCGGACGAGGAAGATCAGCCCCAGCTATCGTTCGATCCAGCGACCCTCGACCCGCACCAACCCTTGCCCGCGATCTCCGCATAACCAGCGCTCACGCCATCGGCGAGGGCAGCCTGAAGCAGAAAGCCCAAGCCAATCTCGCCGCCATTCGCACGCTGAAAACAATAGAGGCCGAAAACCGCCCGGCTACGCCAGAGGAAAAGGCTGTGCTCGTGAAGTACACCGGATGGGGCGCGATGCCGAACGCGTTTGCAGCGCGCAGCCGCCGCGAGACTGGCAAACTGTCGCCAACGAGCTGCGAGATGCGCTAACCGCGGAAGAATACACGTCGGCTCGCGCCTCAACGCCCAACGCGCATTACACATCTCCCGAAGTCATTCAGGCGATCTGGCAAGCGATGGAGCGGTTCGGGCTCCAGCCAGGCGCACAGATTCTCGAACCATCCATGGGCGTCGGTCACTTCTTTGGTCTGATGCCCGAAGGTTTGCATCCGGGCACCAGGCGCACCGGCGTAGAGCTTGATTCCGTTACCGCTCGCATCGCCGCCAAACTCTACCCGGATTCAACCGTTCACGCCAAGGCGTTCGAAGACACGCCGCTTCCCAAAGACTTCTTTGACGCGGCGATCGGAAACATCCCGTTTGGCAACTATCCGGTCATACGATCCGGCGTACCGCCGAAGTCCGCAATTGACCCGCTCTATACACGATTACTTCCTGACGAAAACCCTGGATGTGGTCCGTCCCGGTGGCCTGATCGCGCTGATTACCAGCCGCTACACGATGGACAAAGAGGATTCCACAGTTCGACGCCATCTTGCCGATGGGTCGATCTTGCTGGGCGCAGTCCGGTTGCCCAACACCACGTTCAAGGCGAACGCCGGAACCGAAGTGACCACGGACATTTTGTTCCTCCAAAAGCGGTCACCGGAAACGCCGGCGCGCGGCGAAAGTTGGACTGAGCTGCGTTCCATTGAAACGGCAGACGGCCAGACTCGAGATCAACGAGTACTTTGCTCGGCAACCCAGAGATGATGCTGGGCCGTATGGGAATGGAATCGGGGCAGTATGGCGCAGCTCCGGCCCTGATCGGAAGCCTGGAGCCAGGTGATTTGGCAAAGGCGGTCTCACGTCTTCCCGCCGCCGTATACAAGGTCCGCGAGAACCATGGTCCGGTGTTGCGTGGGCAGGCCGATCAGATTCCCGCGCTTGGCGAAGTCAAGGAAGGTGGCTTGGCCGATCGCGATGGCCAGATCGTCGTTCGCCGCGGCGATGCGTTCGAGCCGCTGACGCTGCCTGCTTCGGTGGGCGCAAGGATTCGCGGAATGCTTCAGGTTCGTGACGCGGTGCGCGAGGTGTTCCGCACACAACTCGCCGATGCGCCGGATGAGACCATCGTCAAAGCACGCCGCCATCTAAACCAAACCTACGATTTCTTCGTTTCCCGCTTTGGGCCTCTCAACGCGAGGGAGAACGTGAAGGCGTTTGCCGATGATCCGGACCATGCCCCTTCTGCTCTCGCTCGAAGAATTCAACCCTGAGACAAAGCGGGCGACGAAGACCGCGATCTTCGAATCGCCGCACGTTGGAGCGCTATCGCCCAGTGGAGCGCGTTGAAACCGCGTCGGAAGCGTTGCTCGTATCTCTTAACGAGACCGGCCAGATCAGTTGGCCGCGCATGGAATCACTGACCGGCCTGACCGCATCTGAGTTACAGGACGAACTGGGATCGCTCGTCTACCGAAATCCCGAGAGCGGAGCTTGGGAGACTGCCGACCGGTATCTCAGCGGCAACGTGCGCGCAAAGCTTGCCGTCGCCCAGGCTTCGGAGCAAATCGATCCGGCCTATCGCCGAAATGTCGAAGCTTGCGGGCGGTGCAGCCCAAAGATCTGGAACCGGGCGAGATCGAAGCGCGCCTCGGCTCATCGTGGATTCCACCGTCAGACATCCGCGACTTCGTTGCCGAGTTGTTGGACGTGCCCCGCGCAAGTGTGAAAATCGGATACGCAGAGACCATCGCGACCTGGACAGTCGAACTCGACTACGGCGCAAAGTACGTCGTCAACAACACGACGACCCACGGGACGGCCCGTTTTCGTGCGTCCGACCTGATCGAACAATCCCTGAACGGGCGCACGCCCACAGCCTACGACGAGGATGCGGACGGAAACCGCACCGTAAATCAGCCGGAAACAATTGCCGCGCGCGAGAAGCAGCAGCAATTGAAAGATCGATTTCGCGATTGGGTCTGGGAAGATCGCGAGCGCGCCGAGCGGCTGGCCAAGGAGTACAATTCCGCGATTCAACAACATTCGGCTCCGGGATTTCGATGGTTCGCATCTAACCTTGCCCGGAATGGTGCGCACATCCCTCCGCGACGGCGATCTCGCGCCGCATCAAAAGAATGCTGTCTGGCGCATCCTCCAGGGCGGCAGCCCGCTTTTGGCACATGTCGTGGGGGCCGGCAAGACCTGGACCTTGACTGCCGCCGCAATGGAACTCCGCCGCCTGGATCTGGCGAAGAAGCCTATGTTCGTCGTGCCGAATCATCTGGTGGACCAATGGGGCGCGGAGTTTCTGAAGCTGTACCCGCAGGCCCGGATTATTCGTCGCCGGCAAGGACCACTTCGAGACCGGCAATCGCCAGCAGGCGATGGCTCGTATCGCCACTGGAAACTATGACGCCGTCATCGTGTCCCATCGGTCATTCGAGTTCCTTCCAGTGTCAGATGACTATCTTCAACCGTTTCGTCAAGAAGCAAGTGGCGGAACTCGACGCCGAAATAGGCTATGGCCAATGAGTCCAACGACGACAACCGCCGCATCGTGAAAGAGCTGGAAAAAGCTAAGAAACGGCTGACCGTCAGGCTCAAGAAACGAGCGGACCGCGACTCGAAAGACCGCACATTGACGTTCGAAGAACTGGGCGTCGACCAGCTTTTCGTGGACGAGGCGGACTGTACAAGAATCTGGCCTATGTCACAAAGATGAACCGGATTGCTGGGTTACCGAACTCCGACAGCAACCGCGCATTCGATATGTTCTTGAAGATCCGCTACCTCCAGGAACGGAGCGACGGCCGCGGGGTCGTCTTCGCCACTGGCACGCCCATCTCCAATACCTTGGCCGAAATGTACACGATGCTCCGCTATCTTGCTCCCGAGATGCTCGCCGAGCGCAAAGTGGAACACTTCGATTCGTGGGCCGCAAACTTTGCCGAAGCGGTGACATCGCTCGAACTCGCGCCGGACGGATCGGGATACCGGATGCACACCCGGTTTGCCAAATTCATCAACCTGCCGGAACTGCTTTCCGTATTCCGGACCGTGGCCGACGTGCAAACAGCGGATATGCTGAACCTGCCGCGGCCAGATCTGGAGAACGGCAAACCTGCCATTGCGTCAGCGCCCGCCAGCCCGGAATTGAAGGCATTCATCCGAACTCTGACGGAACGAGCCGAACGGCTGAAAAAGGAGCGCGTGGACCCGTCAGTGGACAACATGCTGAAGATCACCGGCGAGGGGCGAAAGGCTGCGCTCGATATGCGACTCGTCGATCCCGAGCGCCAAGCCCGAGCAGGAGACCAAGATTGATCTCGCGGTTTCCCGCATCATCAGGATTTGGAACGCGACTCAGAACGAGCGCTCGACCCAACTGGTCTTTAGCGATCTTTCGACGCCCGATCCCGAACGATTCAACGTTTACGATGATGTCCGTTCGAAGCTTGTGAAAGCGGGCATCCCCGCCCACGAGATTGCGTTTATCCACGACGCCGAGACTGATCCCGCCAAGAAGCTGCTCTTCGATGCGGTGAACGCGGGGCGGGTCCGGGTGCTGCTCGGATCGACTGAGAAAATGGGCGCCGGCACAAACGTTCAGAAGCGGCTCGTGGCGCTCCATCACCTCGATGCGCCTTGGCGACCGCGCGACATAGAGCAGCGGGAAGGCCGGATCCTGCGCCAGGGCAACACGAACAAAGAGGTTCAGATCTTCCGCTACGTCACTGAAGGGTCCTTCGACGCCTACATGTGGCAGACGCTCGAAACCAAGGCCCGCTTCATCCAGCAGGTGATGCGGGGAGAAACTTCGGTCCGCTCGGCGGAGGACTTGGAGAGTGGCGCGCTCACCTACGCGGAAATCAAGGCAATAGCCTCTGGCAATCCCGCCGTCGTTGAAAAGATCAAGATCGATACCGAAATCCGAAAGCTCGATCAGTTGCGCGCCGTTCACGCCAACCAGCAGCGCCACATCCGATGGGAGATTCGCGACTTGCCTCGCCAGATCGCGGAAGAGAAACAGCATCTGGCTCAAATCGAAGCTGACATCGCAACCAGAAATGCAAGCGAATCCGCCGAGTTCAGCATGACCGTCGGCAATCGCGTTTTCTCCGGCAAAGGCGCGCGGGAGGCAGCGGCCAACGCTCTGACGGTAGCGATACTCTCTTGGCGCGACGATCAAACGATGCAGTCGCGCGGTGCTTTCCGGGGCTTCGAGATCTTAAGCAGAGGCAAGAGCGGCGGATTCGGCATCGTCCAGGAGGACGAACGCATCCCGGACCTTTTCGTTCGCGGACACGCCACGTACTCCGCGAATCTGAATGCGGCGAATCCAGTTGGCACCGTGCAGAGCATCGAGCACACCCTGAGAAACTTGGACAAACTCGCCGCCGAGCAGCGCAGCCGGGTGGCGCGCGATCGAGAAGGAACTTGCGGACTATCAGTCACAGGCGGATCGCCCGTTCGAGCATGAGGAGCGCTTGAAGCAACTGCTCGCCCGCCAGTCCGAGATCAATTCGTTGTTGGACCTCGACAAAGGCGATCAGCAGGGAGCCGACTCGATGCCCGATTTGCAGGATCAACAGGAAATAGCGCGCGCATCGCCGGCACCAGGCCGCGGCGAAGTGGCGAAAATGGCCGAAGCATACATGCGCGCTTCGGGAACCGCTATTCGAGATATACCCATCTCTGAGCGCACGCCGCCTCAAACAGGTTCAGTCACCGGCAGAGCAGTCGCCAAGAATGAATCACATGTCGCCGTCGCGACTGCAGCCAACACTTTCGTGGTCGTCGACGCCTGTTCGCTGGGCCGCGTCGTGCAGGTCGGGGAGCGACTTTCTCTGCGGTTTCGGGAAGGGTGTACTTCGATCGACAATGAGCGCAATAGGGGCCGATAACGGCCAATTGCGGCCCTCTCTACCAGGCTCTGAGTCGCGCTTCGTGATGGCATCCACTGAGTCTTCTGATCAGTAGCACCTCTTTAAATCCGCATTAAGCATGTTCTTCACCGCACTTGTGTGTGGGCTGTGTACCCGTTTCCGGACCGAACGCATCGAATGGCTCGAATGCAGGCCGCCTCGGCCGCAACCGATACTTCGACGATGTTGCCCGGCACGTTGCCGCCCGAGGCAATGGCTGTATTTAGGTTCGAGGTCGCGTAGTACTTCACGAAAATGTCGGCAGGATTGTCCGTGGTCTTCACCATTCCCATCGCAAACTGCTGGACCACGGCCTCCACCGAACAACCAAAACCACGATAAAAGGCAAGCGCGGAAAACGAGGGGACGCCATCCCTAAGCCTCGGATCGCCTCTCTAAGGCTGGAACAAATCGGTGGCTCGCTATTCGTGTGTGCTTCTCGGACCGAGTTTGTGCAAGCGGCCAACTACTCCGCCGAAGATTGTCAGGTAAGGGCACTGAAAGGAACCGTCAGCGGTTACAATAGAACCCTCAAGCTCAGCACAGGGGCCCTCTTGTTCGACTGTCAGCGTTCGGATTTGATCGGAAAGCCCGCCCAGGCGTTAGCAATCCCAAAGAACTCCCGCGCCGCCGACATTGCATCGGTTGTTCTTCGCCACCAATTGCCCGGCGTCGAAAGAGTCGACATCGTAGCGTACGATGGCCCGTATTTTTCCGGAAGTCAAAGCCCGCCATAGGATTTTGACGCGGCGCGTATGATACTTGGAGGTAACCAGTATTACGTTCGTAAGGCCGCCCGCCGCTGCGGCTTGAGCAATGCAACGAACCTCTTCCGCAGTGTTCCGCACCGGCTGAGGAAGTATTTGGATAGCGGCGGGTGGGACGCCCAGCTTCTTCAGAACCTCTTCGCTATAAACGTACTCCGGAGTGCGGTTGATACCCAGACGAGCCAGTTCTGCATCATCTTCGTGAAGCGCGCTCTGCGTCTGTCAGCGCCGGAATAAAACAACCGCAGTTTCGCCGGTTTTGTAGTTGAAAGAAAGAGCCATCGGCGAGGACGCGGTACGCACTCTACAACAGTTTCTAAATCTCTTCGCCTGATCCCGGCTCAGTGCGACAACGCCGGTATGGTCGAACGGCGATGTCGCTATTGTGAGCGGGTCTTCCAGCCATCGAAGTTTCAGCCCGGTCAATCGGTCTGCAGCGGACCGGACTGCCAGCGGCGGCGCCGCGCCGATAACCACCGCCAGAAGATCGCCTCCGACCCGGAATACCGCCAGGTCTGTCAGGACAGCTCCCGGAAATGGCGGACCCGGAATCCCGAGTACTGGCGGCGACGCCGGGAGAGCAATCCCGCCGTCGTCGAACGCAACCGCCAACAGCAGCGAGTCCGGGATCAGAAGCGGCGGCTGCGCGATCTTGCCAACAACAACTCAGCTTTCGACCTAAAGCATTCCGCTGCACAGGTCTGGCTGATCGGCGCTGGCCTGGAGCATCTTGCCAACAACAACTCAGCTCCGGCGCAAGTCTGGGTTCTGGAAGCACTTCCGCCTCGCCGCGGCCCGCAGATGCGAATCTTGCCAACAACAACGTTCTGGCGTGGATGCGGTTTCTGCCGGATAAAGGGAATGCGCACCATGCTCACGACCGAACAGATCAACGACCTGCATCGTCTGTACTGGTCCGAGCGCTGGCCGATCCGTAAAATCGAACGCCATCTGCGCATGGGCTGGCACACCATCCGGAAGTATCTCGATGCGCCGGCGCAAGGTCCGGCGACAGCGGCCACGCACCAGCAAACTCGATCCGTTCAAGGCCACCATCGCCGAATGGCTGGAAAAGGATGCCACCGTCACCGGCGCGGTGATCGAACAGCGGTTACGGCCGCTCGGCTACACGCGGCGGCCACACGATCCTGCGCGATTACCTGCAAACAGCCCGCCCGCAAGCCAAGCCCAGTCGCGCCTTCATGCGCATGGAGCCGCCGCCCGGCGAGCGCTTCGAAGTCGACTGGGGGCACTTCGGCGCGCTCGACTACTCCGGCGACAAGCGCAAGCTCTACGCGTTCGCCCTGGTCGAAGCCCACAGCCGCATGCTCTATCTGGAGTTCACTCACAGCCAGAGCTTTGAAACCTTCGTCCGCTGTCACATGCACGCCTTCGCCGCCCTGGGCGGCGTCGCGCGCGAGATCGCCTATGACAATCTGGCTACTGCCGTGGCCGAGCACGATGGCCGCCTGGTCCGTTTTCTTCCGCGCTTTCTCGCCTTCGCCCGCGAATATGGCTTCTACCCGCGGGCCTGCAATCTGGCGGCGGGTTGGGAAAAAGGCAAAGTGGAGCGCGCCATCGGCTATGCCCGCCAGAACTTCTGGCCGCTGCGTGAGTTCACCGATCTGCATGATGTGAATCGCCAGGCCCGCCAGTGGCTCTCGGAAGTCGCCAACCAGCGGCAGCATCGCGAAACCCGGCAGCGGCCCATCGACCGCTTTCAACCCGCCGCGCTGAAACCGCTGCCGGTCATTCCTTACGATCATCGCGACAGCGTCGAAGCTGCTCGTGCACAAAGATCTCCGCGTGCAGTTCGACGGCAATCGCTACTGTGTGCCCCACCGCTATGTGGGCCGCCGCCTGATCGTCAAGGCCGATTCCAGTTCCGTCACTATCTATGACCGCGTCAACGAGATCGTCAGCTATCCCCGCTGTTGGCGGCGCGGCCAAACCTTCGGCGCCGATCGCTTCGAAGCGGAACTGGCCGACCTGCGTCCCGCGGCCAGAAGGTCGCGGGCGCAGCAACGCCTGTTCCTGTTTCTCGATGGCCTCTGTTCCAAGGCCATGCTGGAAGCCTATCTGCGCGACATCGCCGACACCGACCGCGCACTTTCGCGCCAACTGACGGAACTGCTCGAACTCATCCGCCAGTACGGACCCGAAGCCGTGGCCGGCGCGATCGAAAAAGCTTCCGCGGCCCGCGCTTTCGGCGCCGACTACGTCGCCAACATCCTGCGCCAGCAGCAATCCCCGCGCCGCCCGCAGCCGCCGCTGGTTCTGCGCGATCCGCTGCTGAACGAACTCGCCACCGATCCGTTGTCCCTGCTCGAATACGACGCCTTCATCCTCAATCCCGGAAAGGAATCCGATGACACCCCTCGAACAGAAACTGAATCAACTGAGCCTGTCCACCATGAGCCGCCAACTGGAGACGACTCTGACTGAAGCCGCCGCCAAGAATCTCAGCGCCGCGGCCACCCTGGAGTGGCTCGCCGACATGGAAATGGAAGCCCGCTCGCAACGCGCCATCGAGCGGCGCTTCAAATGCTCGCGCCTGCAGGCCCAGCCCAGCATCGACGCCTTTCACTTCCACCACCACAAGAGCCGCCTGCAGGCCAAACCCCGGCTCCTGCGCCTGCTCGATCTCTCCTTCCTCGCCAAAGGAACCAACATCGTGCTCATCGGCAATCCCGGCGTGGGCAAAACATTCTTGGCGAAGCTCATCGCCTGGCGCGCCTGCCAGGCCAATCAGCGCGTGCTGTTCACCACCGCCATGGACATGCTCAATCACCTGCTCGCTTCCCAGGTCGATCACTCCCTGGTGCGCAAGCTCAAAGCCTACACCGAGCCCTCACTCCTCGTCTGCGACGAACTGGGATACCTGGCTCTCGACCAGCAGACCTCCAACCTCTTTTATCAGGTGATCTCCACCCGCCACAGCCACAAACGCTCCACGATGATTACCACCAACACTCCGTTCTCCGACTGGGGCAACATCCTCTTCAATACGACCATCGCCACCGCCATCGCCGACCGGCTGGTGGAGAACTCCGAGATCTTCCTGCTGGGCGGCGACAGCCTGCGCAAAGCCAACAAGAATCCCGATCCGCCGGCCGAGTAGGCCGGCTCCGATCATGCGCCGCGCTGTGACGATAACCCGGTCGGAGGAGTCCGCCGGCTAACCCCACAACGGCGCTGCCGAGGCGGGCGGGAGCTTCCTGCTCCCGCTCCTTCTGTCTTGCCACCTCCATGTTCAACTTCAGCGCCAATCATCTGTTCCTGCTCTCGCGGACGGAATACGCTTCGTGCGCGGTGTTCGCTCATGCTGGACCGCGACACTCAGCGTGTGTATCGCCTGTACGACTTCACCAAAGCCTCCGCCTCACGCCGAATCGTGGCCTACTGCGTGGCGGGCAAGGTCAACAGCGCCGATAAACTCTACCTGGTGATCGAATCGGTCAGGCCGGACACCAAGCACGAGCGGCTTTCCACAGCTCCTGTTCCTGAGTCGCGGCTTATCTCGACATGAGCGTTGCGTCTCTGCGCAAGTGGCGATTGTTTCGGATGGGACCAAAGTTCATGAAGATCGGCTCTGCGGTTCGCTACAAGCGTGGAGATATCGAGAGGTGGCTCGATTCTTGTTCTCGGACGCGATGACGATTAGGACCCACGGCACCCTCGGCAAGATCACCGCCAGCATGCTTTTCGGACAAGCCAACGGTGGCAGTTCCGGAGATGCACACAGCCACACAACGGAATTACTTTAGATTCCAAGATCAGAATTAGAGTCCAGACCCCGGCCCAATCGGTCCAATTCTGTCTTGACATCCTCGATCCGACTGATCGCTTGCCGACAATCGACGGTGAGCTCTGTGAACAGCGATGACCAACTGTCCCTGAAACTTTGCTTGGCTCTGCACCCGCAGCTCGCGCTGGAGAGCGCACAGGTGGTGGAGACGACAGCGGAATTGGTTGAGACGCAATCGACCTAGTGAATGGGTGCGAAGATTCTTTCGATGCCGACAGAACAAATCCTTGCTCTTCTGATTGCAGAACGAGACAACAACTGCCGTCATCGGGTTTTCGTCCTGTAGATCGTGGCGCTTCATTTGCACATACTGACGATGCTGGGAGGCTTTCCGCCACCAGCACGAGTTTCGTGCCATCGAGACTTAGTGCTCCCGGATGCGCTCCCAGCGCGACTTAGACTAACTCAGTGCTCGGAATTTCCGAATTGAAAACCAGTGATCGGTGAATTTGACGGGTTGTGTAGTCTCAGCGATTGGATAGGCTCTAGCCATTCTGTTAGTGTGAGCCGCCCGACTGCCGAAGGACCTCCTCGGGCTCGAGCCCCTTGGCCACAAACTCTGTGTAGCGCTGCGATGCCAGCGAATAAGTCTCCAGCACGTTGCGCTTCTCCTCGTCGGTTGATGCTAGTCTTGTTTGCTGCCTGGCGGCGTGCAGTTCGGAGGCTCATTGTTGCTTTATTTCATGCAGACGAAACTTGTCTAGAGCGGAATTCGGCGTCATGGATGTCATACTCTGTTGGATCGAGCAATTACCTTGCCGTGCCCACCAAAGTTCCCCGGAGCGGGGTGATGTCCGTCCTCCACCTGCCGTCGGAGGATGGCACACCTTGCAGGCCGTGTAGCCTCTCGCCTTGGCAGCCTTCAGGCTGATCGGAATCCTGCTCGACGTAAGGTATCAGCATCCGGCGCGATGGGTAACTTCTTGCCCTCGGGCGGAGTGGTTCTCGAACCAGGCCTGCAAGCGAAAAGGACTCACTTTCCCACCACCAGGATGGAAAATGAATCTGGCACTATCGCCCCCCGCCGAGCGGGCGGAGTCGGCGGGCCGAATTCAGCTGCAATCAGAATGATGTGGTTTGTCTTGGTGTCCAGCGCGCTGGTCCTTGCGCCATTCATCGTCGGCAACGTCTGCTCCACGACAAAGCTAATGGGGCTGTTTTCCTTGATAATCGATAGTGTACCGTCGATACCCTGCGAGCTGAACGCTTCCATCGTATTCGGATTGAACGTGGCGCCATCCGTCCCCATCCCAATGGGCAGGGTCGTGATGATTTTGCCATCGTCCGCATTGAGGATCACCATGTTCGCTGGATTGCGGCACGCCGCGAAAAGAATGTGATTCTTCGCGTCCATCGCGAGGCCCGCGCACGTGCCACCTTTTCCGGCTACATCATAATGCGCGGTCACATCGAGCGTCTTGGTGTCCACTACCGCGATGTTGTCCTTGTCTTCCACGTCGATGTACAAATGACCTTTGCCATCCCCTGCCGCCTGTTCCGGCATTCCTCCGATGTCGAACGTTTTCATAATGGAGCCATCCTTTGTGTCGATCACCGTCACGTGCGGCGAAGCGTGGCTAAGAATGTAAGCCCGCTGATCCGACGGATCGAAGAAGGCGCCGTCCGGGTTGCCCTGTACCTCAATGGTCTTAATGGTCGCCAGCGTTTTCGTGTCGAACATCGTAAGCGGCTTGGTGGTCGCGAAGCCGTGGTTCGTTTTTGGATCGATCACGGCTCCGTGAGCATTTGTGGTCATCACTTCGCCCACGGGCTCCAACGTGTCGAGATTGTAGACGTTGATGCGCGGAGTCTTGCCGGTGCGCGCGATGTACAAGCGGCGATTTTCTACGTCCACATTCACGTAGTCGAAACCGCCATCGCCGCCGACTTTGGCTGTCTTAAGCACCTTATAGGGTCCCACGGCTGGGGCCTGCTGGGCCAATCCGGTGGAGGCACAAATTGCTACCACCGTTGCAATTCCTAGAGCGAGTCGAAACATGGAAATTCCTCGACTGAGTATACATCGACGGCAGCCCGAGCCAGTCTGGGCTGGAGCAATCCGAAGCACGCCGCCGTAGAATAAGGCGAAGCATGAAGGTCACGTTAATCAACGTTGACCGGCAAGCCATACTGGTAAAGCTTGATCGCGATCTCCAGGCGTCGTGGAAGTAAACATCATGCCATTCCCAGTAGTTCTGATGCGGGGCTTCGCAGAGACCGCTTGGCGTGCCCGCGTCATGCCTGTTCATTGATCCTTGTATCTCCGGGACCGTTCGGGGTGTATCAAAAAGCATTCGCACGACGGAAGACTTGGGCATTGAAAACACAGCTACTTGTCTTGCACTAATGTCTGTCTCAAATAGAGCACTCTATGATACACTGCTGAGGAAGCTATGAAACGCGCAGCAAGTATCGAGAGAGTCGCCCTTTACGCCCGCGTCAGCACCAAGGATGGTCGTCAGGACACCGAGAATCAACTGATCGCCCTTCGTGAATATTGCGCAAAACAAGGCTGGGGGATTGCCGGCGAATACGTCGACCATGAGACGGGCGGAACATCCAAAAGGCCGCACTTCCAGGAGATGTTCGCCGATGCCCGGCAACGCAAGTTCGACCTGGTGCTGTTCTGGTCGCTCGATAGGCTTTCGCGCGAGGGTGTCTCTGCCACGCTGAACCATCTGGAGCGACTGACGGCCGCCGGCGTCGAATGGCGTTCATTTACCGAACAGTATCTCGACAGCTGCGGGCTATTCCGCGACGCGGTGCTGTCCATCCTGGCGACGATCGCCAAGCAAGAGCGCGTCCGGCGAAGCGAGCGAGCATCGGCGGCGATCGCCAAGCTACGGCGCCAAGGGACTACAGATCACCTTGGGCGCAAACCAAAATTGATCGGCGCGAAGCTGGAAACGGTTCGCCGGCTTCATGACGAAGGTTTGAGCTTGCGCGCGATCGCGGTCAAGGTCCACGCCTCCGCGATGACTGTCCAGCGCATCATTCGACGGGATCAACCCGCGTGAGAGTTGACGCACCCCTAATAGGCGCAGCAACAAAATGGAATGAACCCCACTTTCACTGGTCGCAAATGCCGCCACACCGTCATTTGACTTCTACCAGCTCGATCGCTTCGCGGCTCGGACCTTCAATCATGACGGCGCGCGTGTCTCCGAGCTTGTACGGCCGGCCCAAACCTTCGATTCGCTGACGGCCATCGCCAAGTCGCCTGCTGACCTAGGAACCTCACGCCCTCGCGTCGCAGCTTCGCAACCAGGCATCGAGGTTGGTGACACTGAGAGCAAAATGGTCCGCCAAGTGTCCGCGCGTGCTCGCGAGCGGAACATCGCCTTGCCTTGCGTACCACTGCACGGAGACATCATCAAAAGTGACGCCGCCGGTCGGCTGCCGGCTGGTCCCTTCGAGTTCAAGCGCCGGCCAACTCCTCGCGCTTCGTTCTACCTTGCAGCCGGCCTCGGTGGGTAGCGGCCCGCTGCCGTTTGGCCGGGCATTGAGATGTTTCTGGTACCAGAGCACCGTGCAAAGCGGGTCTTCTTGGTACATGTGTACGTGGTTGAGTCGCTCGGCCGGCATGTTGCCCAGGTATTCCACGATGGCGCCGTCCGGTCCTTGCATATACGCGAATCCGGCGCCGCCGGCCGGCTTTGAGCCATTCGCCTTGGCCTCGGCAATCTGCGCGCCGGTTCGGCCAAGCGTACCTCCGGCAACCGGCCAGGTGTCGCTGCTGATCAGTACCTCGCCGCCCTCGGGGCTGGTGTAGAGAGGCAGTAAGGGGACCTTGTTCTGTTGATACGTAGCGAGGTTCCTGCGCACGTCAACGACGTGGAAGCCGAAGTGCCAGATCGCCGTCTGGGGTTCTGTTGGGGCGGGGGAATTGACTTTGGTGAATAGCACGAAAACCTTGCCCGTTTTCAGAGATGCAGCGAGCTGGTTGGCGTTGTGCACGCTGCAAGTCGAGCAGACGGTTGCAGCCACACCATCGAAAATATCGTTCGCACGGTGGAACCCACTGGGTGGACAACCTGGAGCCGGTCTGCTGGGATTGCCATAGGATCATTCGTGAGCTGGAGCGCTCGCAATGAGTCGGCCGGATGAAAGCTGGGCTAGCAGCCCGTATCTAAACCGGCGTTTTCCAGTCGGTGGAAACATCTGACAGCAGACTTTGATTGGCGAGAAACTCGAACCACGGCGTGGGAATTCGCGGACCATGACGTGAAGAGGCCTTCAACGGCTCTTATGACAGCCAAAATCGCAAAAATAGCCTCGATAGCTCCGTCATGAGCAGCTCTGGGCTTGCCCCAGCCATATCTCGATCGCATCAAGAGGGCGAGATTGCATGCGGCGGCCTGAATCAGGAATTTCTTGTGCACGTTTTCCAGGCCTCGCACATAGAGCCGGTCCAGTCCGCCGGTATCAAACTGATGCGCGAAGTTCCTCTCGATCCGCTCTCCCCGTTGGCGCTGCAGGCGCTTGCCGCGATCGCCCTCAATGCGCCGCCGATTGCCGTAGACCGCTGCCTTCTCCGCCGCTTTGCCGTCCCAGTTGCGCTTGCCACGATCGGGCTCGGCTATATACGTTCGCACTTCTAGTCTCCTGTCCCTGAAATACATAAACTAAGTTAGTTGATCGTGCGTCTAAGATATTTAGGAGTCTTGGATGCGAACTGGACGACCCAAACAGGCGTTAGTGCTGACCGAAGAAGAACGGGATCGGCTGCAGTCAATGGCGCACCGTGCACGGAGTCAGCCGCTGCTGGCGCGGCGAGCTCGGGTGGTATTGGCATGCGGCGATGGACTGGACAATCAGACTGTCGCGCGGAAGTTACGCGCATCCCTGGGAATGGTGGGAAAATGCGAGCCCGATTTCTGAAGGACCGTCTCGAAGGACTGTATGACGAGCCGAGGCCGGGCGCGCCGCGCAAGATCGGGGATGACCAGGTGGAGAAAGTCATCATACAGACATTAGAAAACACGCCGCGAGGACAAACGCACTGGAGTACGCGAGGACTGGCGGAAGCCACCGGATTCAGCCGAATGACCATCAGCCGCATTTGGCGCGCCTTCGGATTGCAACCGCACCGGACGGATACATTCAAGCTGTCGCCGGATCCGCTGCTGATCGAAAAGGTACGCGACATCGCTGGTTTGTATACGAATCCGCCCGATCACGCGCTGGTATCTGCGTCTGACGAAAAGAGCCAGATTCAGGCGCTTGACCGGACTCAGCCGCTGCTGCCCATGCAGCCGGGGCAGTTGGAGCGCGGCACGCACGACTATAAACGAACGGGACCACGTCCTTATTCGCCGCTCTGGACCTGAAGACCAGCCGTGTCATCAGCCAGTTCCACCAGCGTCATCGTTCGGTGGAGTTTCGCAAGTTTCTGGATGTCATCGAGGCCCAGGTCCCCGTCGATCTCAACGTTCATCTCATCCTCGATAACTACGGCACTCACAAGACGGCAATCATCCGGAACTGGTTGGCAAAGCGTCCGCGGTTCCATGACCACTTCACGCCGACGTACGGCTCATGGCTGAATCTGGTCGAGCGATGGTTCGCTGAACTCACCAACAAACGCATCCGGCGCGGTGCATTCCGCAGCGTCAGGGAACTTGAATCGGCGATTCGCGAGTTTATCGAAGTACACAACGAGGATCCCAAGCCCTTCGTATGGACCAGAACCGCTGATCAGATTCTGGACAGCATTGCTCGATTTGCTCGC
>CAWFZZ010000007.1:0-740721 GCA_963820405.1 Bryobacterales bacterium
CTGATCAGCACAGAATCTGATATGCAACTGGTAGCAGAAGCCTCCACCGGCAGGGAAGCCGTGCAGGAATTCCGAACGCATCGGCCCGATATTACGCTTATGGATCTGCAGATGCCCGACATGAGCGGAGTGGAAGCCATTATCGCCATCCGCGGCGAGTTTCCCAACGCGCGAGTCATCGTGCTGACAACTTATGCCGGCGATGCGCAAGTACTCCGTGCATTGAACGCAGGGGCACGCGGGTACTTGCTGAAAGGAAAGATCAACACGGAACTGCTTGAGACGATCCGCGCCGTCCACGCGGGGCAGAAGCGAATTTCCGCCGAGGTGGCGGCTGAGTTGGCCGAACATGCCGGCGAGGAGGGGTTGAGCGAGCGCGAACTGGAAGTGCTGCGTCTGATCGCCAGCGGTAACGCGAACAAAGAGATCGCCGCTCAGCTTTCCATCGGCGAGGATACCGTCAAGCGGCACGTGTCGAACATTCTCAGCAAGCTCCATGCCAACGACCGCACCCATGCGGTCACGATTGGGTTGAAACGCGGAATTATTGAGCTGTGACTCCCACTAAAGTGTAATCGGCGGATACCACTGCCGGCTGTTCCCTTCTTTTGGCCACTCCCCTACGCTAAAGAGGGAACTTGTGCAACGGCTATTTTCGAGCTTCGCCGACGGTTGGCCTGGCGCGGGCCTTCTGTTGCTCCGGCTGGTGACCGGCGGTGGCCTGCTTTATGGCGGAATAATCGCCTCCGCGTGGGCCGCTCCTTACCTGGCTATGGCCCCGCCAGTCATTGCGGCCGGTGGCGGCGTCCTCCTCTGGCTGGGGTTGTACACGCCTTTAGCGGGAGTTGTGGCGGCCATCGCAGAGGCTTGGATTGCTTTCTCCCACCCCGGAAATCTCTTGGCGCCGATTGGGCTGATTTGCCTGGGTCTTAGTCTGGCGATGATCGGCCCCGGCGCCTGGTCCCTCGATGCGCGAATTTTTGGCAGGAAGCAGATCGATCCTTCGAATTTTGACAGCGAGTCCGATCGCGCACGAAACTGGTAGAAACGTTTTCTTCACCATCGAAATAGCATGTAGACACCCGATCTGGGCACGTTGGTTCTATATCACCGGTTCTGCCTTTTTTGCCTACCAGTGAAGGCGCAGCGCGAACTGGATTTGCCGCGCGTTGGTGATGACCGTTGTAATCGTGCCCGCTGCAGCTGAGCCGATACTTCCCGAGGGCAAGCCGAAATTCGCTCGATTCAGAATGTTGAAGAATTCAGAGCGGAACTGGAGACCGAGTTGCTCGTTGAGGCGGAAATCCTTGTCCGCGCCGAGATCCCACGCGAAAAGGCCGGGCCCGATCAAAACGTTGCGTCCGGTATCGCCAAATGCGTATAGGGGAGGGTTGACGAAACAGGCGAAATCGTACCATTTATGAATGTTCTGCTGATCAGCCGGCAGGTTGCCGTCGCAAATGCGGTTGGGTCGTGTAAATGTGCCTGTGTTGGCCGTCGGATTCGCGAGCGATACCGAAAAGGGCGCGCCCGATTGCGCCGTCACGATGCTGGTTGCCTGCCATCCACCAAGGACCACGTCCGCTAGGCGATTCGGGCTGTTCAGGAACCTGCGCCCATGCCCGAAGGGCGGCTCATAGACCAAGCTCAGCGTAAACCGCTGGCCGTAATCGAAATTCGACAGCCCATAGTCGGCGCGGACATCGCGAGGGTTCTGAATGTTGATGCGCGATTCGCCGGTGGATGAGTTGCCGCCTGCGCCCTCATCGAGGCTCTTGCTCCAGGTGTAAGCCGCGAGAAACGAAAGGCCCGCGCTGAAGCGTTTTTCGGCCGAGAGATGTAAGCCGTCATAGTTGGAGAAACCTCTCGGTTCCCACGCAGAAATCGTGCCGTAAGAAGGATACGGCTGGCGCGGGGAGACCGCGCCGGGCCCAGGAAAGGCAACATTCTCATTGATGTTCAGATTCAAGTGATTCCCGTGACTGCCGGCGTATGTGGCTCGCAGGACCAGAGACGTTTCAACCTGGCGCTCGAGCGTAAGGTTCCACTCCTGCATGTTTGGTGTGAGATTTGTGGAGGGTTGGTAGACGGCTGTCGGCAAATTGTTCGCGCTGACGGTCTGTGGGATGCCACTGGACGTGGAAAGACAGGGCGCGGTAGAGCTACATGACACTGTGAACTGCGCGGCGAAAGGATAGTTAATAAACAGGCGCGACGAGCCTCCCGCGCCCTCCTCGTTGAAGTAGAAGAGTCCGTATGCGCCGCGAATCACGGTTTTGTCGCCGAGCCGATAGGCGGCGCCGATTCTCGGGCTGAAGTCGTGCTTTTGGATTTGAAGAATGCTCGAAGATATGCCGTTTTGTCCCGCCAGTACAAGAGTTCCCGAATCCAAGAAGAGATCGGATAGCCTGTTGTGCTGCTCTGACACGGGGGTGAACAGATCGTAGCGAAGTCCGAGATTGAGCGTGAGCCGCGACGTTGCACGCCACTGATCCTGCACAAAACCGCCATACTCACTGTAGCGGAGATAGGGCACCCCGTCCGGGAACGTCGATTTCGCCGAACTGACCGGCAGGCCCAGAAGAAAGTCAGCGAAGCCGGCGCCGGTCCCGGCAGGGCTGGCTGGATTGTTTGTATATGTGCCTGTGAATGAAAGAGTGCCGGACGGTGCGTTCAACTGAAAAAAGCCGAAACGATTCTGGATATCCGAGAACCCGAAGCGCAAGTTGTGAGCGCCGCGCGTGTAGGACACCGTGTCGCTGAGCTGCCACGTGTTCTGCGGGATGATCTCCGGAAGGCTGCCGGAGTTGTACCCGGTTTCGCTGGAGATGACCAGACTGGCCATGTCGGCCGCGTTCTGCCCTGTATCGGCACCATTCAGGCCGAGGCTCTGGGCCAAGTTCGTACCCGAGGCAAGCGTGGAGACCTTCAAGAAAAATCGCGTGTAGCCGAGCGCGAGCTGATTTATGATATTCGGCGTGAATTGATGAATCTCCTGCCAGGTAGCCTGCTGGCTGGGCGCGTGATTCAGGGTTAGAGATCCGGCGACGGTGCTGCCTTGGGCGAAGGCCAGCGGATTGATCGCGCCATTGATCATGACCGGCGTGTCGGGATAAGTAATATTCGCTCGTCCCCATGTGTAGCGCGCGAACATGCTATCACGCTGTCCAAGAACCTGGTCGCCGCGAACATCGAATTGATCCTGCGCGTTCACCTGGAGAGGGTTGATGCGCAGGTTGTTCACGATGCCAGGAAGATTGGGCAAAGGAAATATGGCAAGGAGATTTCGGGCAATCGGATCGATCTGGTCTTGCCGTATCACGTTGCCCGTGAACGGCGTGCGTGTGTTCGTGGCGGCATTATACGAGTTCGGATCATAAATTACCGCCGGATACGCGCTGAAATCGCCTGTACGCATGGCGTCTGTGGGCACTGTCAGGATGGAGCTCGCGGCATTGTGAACGCGCAGACCCTGATAGTCGGCGAAAAAGAACGTCCTGTTCGTCCGAATGGGGCCTCCGATCGCTCCTCCGAATTGGTTCTGCTGAAATTGCGGCTTACTGGCATCGAAAAATTGACGAGCATCCAGGTCGCTGTTGCGCAGGAACTCGAAGGCCGATCCATGGAATTGATTGCCGCCGGAACGCGTAATCACGTTAACGACCGCCCCGCCCGACGCGAACCCGGCATCGTAATTACCCACCTGAACTTTGAACTCTTCGATGCCTTCCAGCGTTGGGAATACTTTCAACGTTCCTACCGACTGATCGCGGTCGTCCAGGCCATCGATCAGGAAGAGGTTAAAACTTCCCCTCGATCCGTCGGCGATGACCTCCGCGCCGGCGCGTTGTGTTTCGTTCCCGTTGCCCTGAGTGCGGATACCGCCGACCGGCCCCGGATTGGTTCCGGGCACCAGCAGCGCAAGCTGGGAGAAATTGCGGCCGTTTAGCGGCAGTTGTTCAACGGTATGTTGCGTGATTACGTTGCCTACCTCTGTCGTTTCGGTATTCAACAAGGGTGCGGCGCCACTTACCACAATTTGCGTGCTCGCACCGCTGATCTGCATTGTTAGGTCCTGCTGAACCGTCTGATCAATCTCGAGGACAAGGTCGGGGCGCGTGGCGTCCGCAAAGCCTGAAGCATTGACTTTGATCGAATAAATGCCGGGCTTTACAAGGGGGAAAGCGTAATGCCCAGCCGACCCCGTGCGCTTGGTTACCTCAATACCGGTTTGCTGATCGACTAGGCGAACTTGGGCATTCGGGACCGCTTTGCCTGAAGGATCGGTGACTTGACCGGCAAACGTTCCGGTCGCATTCACTTGCGTCCAAAGCGGCGCAATCGGCAGCACAACAGTTACCAAGGCTAATTTGAACCTCACGGGAGCCTCCTTGAATTTTGCATTTTCGAACCTCACGGTTCGAGGCTGAGGCTCAGCGGATTAGAGCCGCATGAGTTGGAGCGCGATAAGACTCGGACGCGCGTGTCGGACTCCGTTATTTCATAGAACGGACTCCGTGCGATCGTATAGCATGCGATTATATAACAGAAGAGCAAAGTGCGCCCGCGATTCGCCATCGGGTTACTATTCGTGCCGGTTTGGTTCGCGCTCGGAGCCAACGCGCCCAACCCGATCCGGCCCGTGGTATTGCCCGTCACCGACTCCAGCGATATCCGGTTTATTCGCGTTTCTTTTGGGTCCTTCAAGAAGGAGCCGGCTTACAACAGGGTCCATGGGATCGTGCAGGACAGCAAGGGGTTCTTGTGGTTTTCCACGCAGGATAGGTTGCAACGATATGACGGTTACGAAGTGCGCGAGTATCCCGACGATCCGAACGGCCCAAGCGCTGTGTATGAAGAGGAGTCGGTGTTCATTGACCGACGCAACACGCTTTGGGGCGGGTGGGAACTGGGATTAGATCGGTTCGATATCGGTACCGAGCGCTTCAAACGCTATCCAACGGTGGAGCCATACAGCGCGCGCGTCATTTCCACGACTGAGGATCGGCAAGGAATCTTATGGTTTTCCGCAAACAACGGCTTAGAGAGGACGGACCCACAATCGGGAGGCACGATCCGGTATGAACATCATCCTGGGGATCCTTCCTCATTGAGCGCCAACCACATCAGAGCAGCTTACGAAGCAAAAGACGGCACATTTTGGGTGGCGACAACTGCGGGAGTGGACTTGTTCGATCGCCAGACGCGCAAAGTCCTGCAACACATCCCTTTGCCGACCGGCCTTCCGGGTGTAGATCCCAATCCGGAGCTCCATATAACTTTCCTTGAAGATCACGCCGGCGTATTGTGGATGACGTTCTCCTACGGCTACGGTCTCGCCCGCGTCAACCGCGAATCGGCCACCTTAACGTTCTATTCTCTGGATGGAACGGGAAAAGACAACACGCTTCAGGCAGGAGCCCGCGCCATTGCGGAGACCCCGGACGGTGCGCTGTGGATCGGCACAACGTCAAGCGGCATCCTGAAGCTGAACCGCGAGCGGACGCGGTTCACTCGGTATCGAAATGATCCAGCGGACCCCAATAGCCTAAGCGGCGATCAGGTTCATGGGCTGTTTCTGGACCGCGAGGGCAACATGTGGGCTGGAACGAACGGCGCCGGCGTGAACCGCTTCTCGCCGCGGCCTTCGCCGTTCAAGGTATTCCAGCATATAGTTGGCGATCCGAACAGCCTGGATATGAACTACACGACATCCATCCTTGAGGACAGCCGTGGTCAGCTGTGGATCGGGAGCCTTAGGGCGTTAGGTGAATTGGATCGCAGGACAGGAAAGATGCAGTTTATTAGAAAATCGGGCGGCCCCGGAGAGCTATCCAGCACCTGGATAGTTTCGATGTCAGAGGACCGTTCCGGGCGCCTGTGGTTCGGAACGGTCGGCGCAGGGCTGAACCGGTTAGATCGGCGGACTGGCCAATTCAGGGTTTTTCGCTATGACCCGAATGACCCACATTCCTTGAGTCATAATACGGTTCAGGCGATCTTCGTTGATCATAAGGGAGCGATCTGGGTCGGGACCGAAGACGGCCTAGATAAGTTTGACGAGCGTACGCAGAGCTTCCAGGTCTATAAGGCCGGTCATGGGCTTAATGAATCCCGCGTCGATCAGATTGCCGAGGATTCCAAAGGCGCATTATGGATCGTCACTCAGGCGACGGGCCTAGTGCGATTCGATCCAAATCGCGCAGAGTTTAGGTCGTACCGGCACACTTCGGACACCCATACCCTGAGTGATGACATGACGAATTCCGTGTGCATCGATCAGGCAGGAGTGATCTGGATCGGAACGCAGAGTGGATTAAATCGACTTGATCCCGGATCAGGAACATTTACACGCTATTCGGAACGTGACGGTTTGGCCGGGAACAACGTCAGCAAGATCCTCGAAGATGACACCGGCGACCTCTGGTTGAGTACGAGTAAGGGTCTATCGCGATTCGATCCCCGAAAGAACATTTTTAAGAACTACTACATTTCTGACGGACTTGCCGGTAACGAATTCTACAACTACGCTTCGGCCTTTAAGAGTCCCACGGGTGAGTTGTTTTTCAGCTCCTACGCTGGAGTGACCTCCTTTTTCCCGCGCGACGTTGTCGACAATCCATATGTTCCTCCAGTTGTCATTACGGATTTGAGAGTCTCTGGAAAGTCTCTGCCGATCGGAGGCAATTCCCCATTAAGCAGGTCGGTTCCCTTCACGGACTCGGTAAAGCTTTCACACAACCAGAACCTCGTATCCCTGCAGTTTTCAGCTCTGAGTTACACGAATCCGGACGGGAACCGCTATCGCTACCGGCTCGACGGACTAGACCCGGACTGGAACGAATCCGGAAGCGATCAGAGGGTAATCACTTATTCGCTCGCCCCGGGCGGCTACGTCTTTCACGTTAAAGGCAGCAACAGCCGCGGCATATGGAACGACCAAGGTACAAGTTTGCGAATCGTCGTCTTGCCGCCCTGGTGGAGCACTGCCTGGTTCCGGATATTAGCGATTTCCGGCATTCTTGCGTCCCTCTTCTACTTATACCGTTTCCGAGTAAGTGCGATGGCGCGGCAATTTAATATGCGCCTGGAAGAACGCGTAGGCGAGCGCGTGCGCATCGCTCGCGAATTGCACGACACTTTGTTGCAGACCATTCAAGGATTGATGCTCCGCCTCCAGGCAGTCCATGAGATGCTGCCTCCAGGAAAACCAAAGGACGAACTCGAACAGACCATGGAGATCGGCGACCGAGCGATTATTGAGGGCCGGAGTACTGTGCGCGACTTGCGCTCGACGCTGGTTACAGCCCGCCTCGCCACAGCGATCCGCGCGTTGGGAGACGAACTGGGTGCCGGGAATAACGCAACTTTCCGCCTGGTGTTAGAGGGTCAGCCGCGCGATTTGAACCCGATCGTCCGGGACGAACTGTACCGCATCGCTCGCGAGGCGCTGCGAAACGCTTTTGCCCATGCGCGAGCGCAGCACATCGAAGCAGAAATCACCTATGATGACCGGTTGCTCCGGCTTCGAATACGTGATGACGGCGACGGCATCCCTCAGGAAATCCTGGAAGCGGGTCGGTCCGGGCATTTCGGCTTAGCGGGGATACGTGAACGAGCCAGACAGATTGGCTCGAAGCTGACGATTTCGAGCGCCGCCGGCGACGGCACTGAGATCGAGTTAATCATTGCAGGTTCGATTGTGTACAGTAAGCCGTCGGGAGACTCGCGTTTTGCACGGTTCCGAAGGAAGGCTGGAGTGAGCTCATGATTCGCGTTCTTGCAGTGGATGATCACGCCATCGTTCGCGACGGCATCGCCCGCCTAATCGCAACGCAACCGGACATTGAGCTGGTCGCGGAAGCCGCCGATGGACGAGAGGCGATCGAGCAATTCCGCAAGCAGCATCCTGACGTCACGCTCATGGACCTGCAAATGCCGGCCATGAGCGGCATCGATGCAATCGGCGCGATTCGCGGTGAATTCCCTCAAGCGCGAATAATCGTGCTCACCACATATTCCGGAGATGTTCAGGTCACGCGTGCGCTCAAAGCCGGCGCGCAGGGCTATTTATTAAAGGGCTCATTGCGAAAGGAACTGCTGGAGACGATCCGTGCGGTTCACGCCGGGCACAAGCGACTTAGCCCCGAGGTCGCGGCCGAAATCGCCGAGCATGTGACTGATAGCGCCTTAACGCCGAGGGAAATCAGTGTGCTGAAACTGATCGCGGCGGGAAATACAAACAAAGAGATCGCGGCTAAGTTTTCCGTGACGGAAGACAGCGTCAAGGGTTTCGTAAAGCACATTTTGGCCAAGCTGGACGCGAATGACCGGACGCACGCGGTCACTATAGGCCTGAAGCGCGGCATTATCGACCTCTAGTACCTCGAAATTGGCCATCATATGACACTTTCGGGGGTGTCGAGCCGCGGCCCTGTACAGCTACGATGGAGACGGTGCCATGTGCAGCGTCGTTTCTCGACATTTCCGGACGGATGGCCCGGCGGCGGCCTTCTACTTTTGCGTCTGACGATGAGCGTGCCGCTGTTGTATTGGGCGATTCAGGATCAGTTCGCGGGCCGGGAACCCATTACGCTGGTGCGCGATTGGTTCGCGGCCGCGGGCGGGTTGTTAATACTCGCAGGATTATCGATCCCCATCGTAGGAGTCTTAGTCGCACTGATTGAGTTGTGGATCGCTGTTTCCGTACACTCGGCGCCTGAGAGGCACGTTCTGATCGCCGCTCTGGCTGCCAGTCTAGCGATGCTCGGTCCAGGAGCATGGTCGGTGGATGCTCGGCTCTTCGGGAGGAAGGTCTTCAAGTCGGGGGACCGGGACGTCTAGCCCTGGATCTGTGCTCCGTCGGCCCAACGTCCGCGCGGAAACGCCATTCAAAAGATCGTCGCTCAGCTTTCCATAGGCGAGGATACCGCGAAGCGGCACGTGACGAACATTCTGAGCAAGCTTCACGCCAACGAATCGCCCCCACGCGGAAAAGATTCGACTGAAGCGCGGAATTATTGAGGTCTGACTTCCACTAAAGTGGAATCGACCGACACCCGTTTCGGTTTCGGTTTCCATTCCCTTCGCCACTTCCCTGCGCTATAGAGGGACCTTGTGCAGCGGCTATTTTCGAGCTTCGCTGGCGGCTGGCCTGGCGCAGGACTTCTCTTGTTCGTCTGATGACCGGCGGAGGACTGCTTTATGGCGGAATCGCCTCGGCGTCGTCTGCTGTGGGCGTTGCGATGGTCCTGTCAGGCTTTGCCGCTGGGGCCGGATCCCTGCTTTTGTAGGTTTGTATTCACACTTAGCGGCCTTAGTCTGGCGATGACAGGCCCCAGCGCCTGGTCCATCGATGCGCGGCTTTTTGGCAGGAAGCAGATCGATCCTTCGGACTCTGAGAGGGCATCCGATCGCGCACGAAAGTGGTAGAAGAACCCTTCACCATCGAAGACCTCTAAAGACCCCAATCGGGGGTTGGTGCTAACCGGAATCGAACCCATAATCGAGACCAGAGCAATGGGCAACACCAAAGTCGGTGGAAGCAAGTTCGGTTCTGAGTACGGAAAGGAGCAACGTTATGCTGAGTGAAAGGGCATGGCTCGAATACCGTTTGGACGTCGTGAGTTCGTGGCCCCAGGGCACGCGGCGCGAGGTGACGATTGGCGCGATAGTGGCGAGGATTCAGGCTATTGAGGAGCTTGATCACGCGGTGGATAGGTGGAATCAGGGACACAGGAGGGAAGCACAATGACAAGCCTAGCCAACATCTCGTCGGGGGCTGGTGTGGCACCCGCAAAGGAAACTCATCGCAGCGATCTCTGGGCGTTCCACAGACAGAAGCTCCGCCTCGCGCCGGGTGCCGGGACGGAATCGCCACGGGCGCACGACCGCGATTGCATGCATGCGTTGTTCGATATCACTAACGCGCTCCAATCCGGGCTCCCGACTGGTGAGCTGTTTTCGGCCATCTCTGAACGGCTCAGACCAGTTATCAACCACGTTGCAGGTTCACTCAGTCTATTGGACAAAGCCACCGGAAAGCTCCATGTCGTAGGTGTGGATTCACCTCGAGGGCGGGAAATAAGAATAGACGAAGAAGACAGAAGCTTCAGTCCGGACGGTCTTCCGAACGCTGAAGCTATGACTAGCGGAAAACCAGTTGTGACGTGTGGCCCCGACTTCCAGCGGTTTCCTTCGCCACTCTACCGGAAATATTCCTACCTATTCTCCGCGCCCGGTTGCTGGACCCCGTTGATCGGTAAATACGGGAGTTTCGGCACGATGGCGATGAATCGCGAGGAAGGTGAGCCGTTTACCGACGACGAAGTGGATCTCTTGGTTCACGTGTCTCGCCAACTCGCGCTCGCAATGGAGAATTCGATAGCCTACCGCGAGCTGGCCGAGATGAAAGACCGGCTGGCCACGGAAACGCTGTGTTTGGAGGAGGAGACCGATCAGAACGTCAGCGGCATGGTCGGCGAAAGTCCAGCATTTCAAGAAGTGCTTCGAAATATCCACGTAGTTGCTCCGACCGGCGCCACAGTGCTTGTGCAGGGCGAAACAGGCACCGGCAAGGAATTGATCGCGCAAGCGCTCCACGAGCTGAGCGACCGAAGCAAACAACCGTTCGTCAAGGTTAACTGCGCCGCGATTCCGGCCACATTGCTGGAGAGCGAGCTGTTCGGACACGAGAAGGGATCATTTACAGGCGCATTTACACAGAAAATCGGCCGCTTTGAGATGGCGCATAAAGGCACGCTGTTCCTGGACGAAATCGGGGAAATGCCGCTGGAATTGCAGCCTAAGCTTCTGCGCGCCATTCAGGAGCAGGAACTGGAGCGTGTCGGCGGGAATCGGACGATCCATGTGGACATCCGGATAATCGCCGCCACAAACCGGAACCTGAAGCAGATGGTTGAGGAAGGTAAGTTTCGAAGTGATCTGTATTACCGGCTTCACGTATTTCCATTGAATGTTCCTCCGCTGCGGGAACGGCGCGAAGACCTACCTCTGCTCACGCGCTACTTCGTCCAGAAACATGCGCAACGCATAGGCCGGAACATTGAAACCATTCCTACGTCTACTCTGGAGGCACTCACCAGATATGATTGGCCGGGCAACATTCGCGAATTGCAGAATGTGCTTGAGCGGGCGGTCATTCTGACGCATGGGAGCAGTCTCCATGTTGAAATGTCGGAGTTGAAGGCGAACGCCGATACCCTCTATAGTCGGCCTTCGGAGGCGTCCCAGGCCTCGGAGCGCGACCGGATCATAAAAGCCCTGGCGGAAGCGAACGGCCAGGTCGGCGGTCCGAATGGCGCGGCAGCCCGTCTGGGCCTAAAACGAACAACATTGCAGAACCGCATGCGGAAGTACATGATCGCACGCCAATATCGCTGATTACCCGCAGCTCATGAGAACGAGGAGAAACAATGACCAAGACTGAAAAAGACCGATTTCGACGGATTCTAACGGCAAGGGTCGCTGAACTGGAACGTTTCACGCGTCAGCGGGACGGGATCGTGGTTGAGCGGAGCGCCGATCAACTGGAAGAGATCCAAGCGGCTTCACAACGCGCCCTCGCCGTTTGTAACCTCGACCGAGAATTCACCCAACTTCGAGACGCGCGTGCGGCACTTCGTCGCATCGAGGACGGCAGCTTCGGAACCTGCCAGCAGTGTGATGAAGACATCCATCCGAAGCGGCTTGCCGCCGTGCCGTGGGCCACATTTTGTATACGGTGCCAGGAAGCCGTAGACGGCAATTTTGAAGAGATTCAGGCGCCAAGCCGCGACTCTTTTGATCGCGCCGCGTGAACGCTGGAAGGAGAAGTAACATGTCGAAGCTCGCATTATTAGATCCCACTAAAACGGGAAGGCAGGCGGAATCTCTGGAGAGGCAACTCCACCACCTTATCGTTGGGCAAGAGGAAGCAATTCACCAGATCGTGAGGGCATACCAGACTCACGTGGCGGGACTGTCTCCGGCCGGCCGCCCGATCGCAAATTTTCTGTTCCTGGGGCCGACGGGCTCCGGAAAAACACGCATCGTAGAGGCAACCGCCGAGTCCTTGCTGAAGAACTCTCGTGCAGTAATCAAAATCGATTGCGCAGAGTTTCAACACAGTCATGAGATCGCGAAATTGATCGGCTCGCCTCCCGGATACCTGGGCCACCGCGAAACGCACGCTCTGTTGTCCCAGGAAGCACTGAATCAACACCACACAGACACGATAAAGCTTAGTTTCGTACTATTCGATGAGATCGAAAAGGCATCCGACGCACTGTGGAATCTTCTCCTCGGCATCCTCGACAAAGGAACATTGACGCTGGGCGACAATCGCAAAGTTGATTTCTCGGCGGCCATGATCTTCCTGACCAGTAATCTTGGCGCGGCTGAAATGAGTTCCTTAGTGACTCCACGCCTAGGTTTCCACGCTCCTTCGTTCGACGACCCCAGTTGCAACGGGACACTCAGCGCCCGCATTTCGCGCACAGGAGTCGAGGCTGCTCGCCGGAAGTTTACGCCGGAGTTCATCAACCGTCTGGACAACATCGTCGTCTTCAAATCTCTCGGTAGAGAGGAACTGCGCAGGATCGTTGACATTGAGCTTGAGATGGTGCAACAGCGTATTCAGACTGCTGCCGCAAGCAGGCCGTTCCTGGTGAATGTCACCGATAGCGCCAAGGAGTTCTTGCTGATGGAGGGCACCGATTTGAGGTACGGCGCGCGGCATTTGAAACGCGCTATCGAGCGCCTGCTCGTACAACCATTGTCGAACCTGATGGCCAGCGGCCAGATTCACTGCGGCGATTGCATCCGCGTAAGCCACGAGGAGGGGTCGGCTGCTTTCCTGTTTGGCCGGGAACGAGAAGCCGTACAAGCGTGGAGTATGGCCAGCCGCGCAGCATAAAGGCGTCGGACAACTGGGCGCTGCTCTCGGCGGCAGCTAGTGTAGGGAAGAACTCGACCAGTAGCAGCGAACGCGAACGGTGACCGAAAACATTCAGATATTCGTCAGCTTGAGTTCAAACCAAATTGGGTAGTGATCTGACGCCTTCACGTCCTCACATACGCCGCCAGAGAGCGATTCGACAGGTCCCGCAAGATATACCCAATCGATAGTGCGCTGGTGACGAAAAATGCCGCGCGCTGGCGTCGTGTAAGCGCCAGGCAAAGCAATCGCACTGTGGAATCCGAGGCGTTCAAGCACAGCGGCTGAGGAATAAGAACGGCTCAGGTCCGCGTTTAGATCGCCCGCAACTACGACCGGATCGCGATCGAGGTATTTCCTGGCGTCCTCGACCGTTTCGGAGAGCTGCATCATCCTGAGACGGTCGTCCGCGCGGCTTTCCAGGTGGAGATTGTAGATCATGAGCCTGCGGCCGCTTACTTGAACTTCGGTAATAAGCGCGATACGCCCGCCACGGCGCGGCTGGAAGGGCTCTGTGCGCGGCAAAAACCATTTTGGTTTCCAGAAGTTGGACTGTTGACGAAAACGGAGTACCCGGGAGCTTCCGAGTGGCCAGGATGAAAGCGTGGTTTGTCCGTGGTATGCCGGCGCGCCCGGGCGTCCTTGCGCTAATTCCTCAAATTCGTAGCCGAATGCATAGTTCATCCGGAGTCTCTTGGCGATCTCCTCGGCGATGTTGCGGAATCCAGTTCGCCGGGCATATAGATCGGCTTCCTGAAGAACCAGGATGTCGGCTCTTTGCGCTTCGAGAAACGCAATAATCTTCTCGAGCTGTAATCCGCGATCGATATTCCAGTTCACCACACGGATTTGGTCCTGCGGCCAAAACGTCCATCGTGGGGCTGCGAAACTACCTGAGAGCATATCCCGCATAGCGGTCTACGCTGCGAAATCAGCCGTTACCAGCTTCGGAAAGACATACAGTCTGGCAAACGCGAGATCACCGGCATCATCGATTTCTGCCCAGGGACGGCCTCCGGTCTCCGTGTAGCCGACGCGAACGCCGTCATCAATAAGGTGCTGAATACCAATGTTGAAGAAGACATCTTTCTGCCCCTGATAAACGAGGCGGTCGATCTCCTGCAAGAAGCGGTCAACAATCCGCGTGGTGAAGACGGTAATCCCGATGTGCGTTGCACTGAAGTCTTCGTGCGTGATTTGTTTGCTCATGCGAGTGATCTGGTTCCCACGGATAGCGACCTTCATCGTTTCGTCGCGCCAGGCGCGATCTACAATCATCGTGATCGGAGCGGTCGAAGAGAGTGCCGGCGGCAGAAGTTCAGAATCGAATGCGACATCGGCATTCAAAGCTACGAAGGACCTGCCCTTCAGCCAGTCGCGCGCGAGCCAAAGTGAGTAGATATTGCCGGTTTCGGCATAATGCCGATTCTCGATGAACGTAAACTGGTGGAGCGAGCCCCAGTGGTTTTCGGTCACATGCCGTACGATCTGGTCCCTTTCGTACCCGACGGCGATTCCAATGTCCCTGATCCCGGCGTGCGAGAGGGCACTTATTTGCTGATCGAGAATCGTCCAACCAGTATTGTTGAAGGTGATTAAGCACTTCGGATGGTCGCCGTGTGTCGACCGAATTCGCGTTCCTTGGCCTGCTGCTAGAATGAGTGCTTTCAAAAGATCTCCTTACGTTGCGGACTGAAGCTGTTCGGCGGCTGCCATCCCTTTGTTCCCTGTGAATTTCCAAGTGAAATATGAGCCGACGGTCCAGGTGAGATATACATGAGAGCTGAAATAACCACTTGTGCCTAATAGTTCTCTCATAAGACGGACTGGTTTGTTCCAATCACGAGGGATCAGCGGGCAGGGCTCGAGACTTGCCAGCAGTTGACTGGACGTGATGAAGTTCCAAGGAAGCCAGAGACATTCGTCTTTGAGCAACGTTCGGATGGCGTTCCAGCTGCGACTCCTATTGGGATCGAAGGGAAATGAGTCGATCTTGATCGTTTCGAGGCCTCGCAAAATTGGTGACTCCGCAGCTTCCGCCCAGAGTGCGGAGATCGATTTCGCAAGGCCAGAACAATACCAGCTCCTGGACGCCGGCCCGCATCGCCGATTGCGAGAACCCGCTCGAGTAACGGGATACCCGCGACGCGTCTGCGTCAATATCTTCTCGGATCCCGCTGGGAATTACCATCACAGCTTGCATTCGATTGCTCCTCTCCAGGTGGGGGCATCTTCGCCCGTATGGGTCCGAGAGGCGAGCCACACCAGGCCAGCGAGGCTAAAGATCATATCTCTCAACCGGCGCGCCAGAGCCAGCGCCAAACCCCCAGCGGCAGGTAATCCTAAAGCAACGAAGGCCGCAGCCGCTCCGCCTTCATCGGCTCCAATCCGCGCCGGCATCCAGCCTCCCAGCATCCTTACGGCGCGGCTTGCCGCCTCGATCGACAGAACCGAGCGCTGCTCGCACGGGCAGGTGTAGCGAGAACAATCCAATCGCGACTTCGCCGAGAAGGAGCGCCTGACACGCCAGGTCGAGCAGGAACATGCGACGAATCGTGGCCGGATGAGTTTCGGCAAATCTGTGAATTTCGCCTTCGATCTGCGCGGCCTTCATCAGCCATCCCGGAGCACGCTTTCCAAGCCGGGAGACAAGCGGGGCCAGAATCGCCTGGGGCCTGACGAGAGAGTACAGACCCGCCGCGACGAGTGTAGCGAGAAGAATCGAAGCGCCTCGATCATGCGCAAGTACGACCGTGGCTGCAATGGATCCTGAGATCAGGACCAGTCCCGCGCTGGTCCAATAAACGCCGGTATCGACGAGTGTCGGAGCCGTTGCGGAACCATGGTGATGCTGGAGCAGCTTGATTTTGATAGGCTCAGAAGCGGCAGGCCCAAGGACCGTTAGATATCCGATCCCTTGCGAGGCAAGGCGCAGGAACATCGAGCTCAATCCTGCTGGATTGAATTCCGTCTTGCTTGAGCGCGAGCGACCAGGACTGTGTCTGCAGATACAAGCGGATCAGGCTGAGGGCGAAAATCACGACAATCGCACTGCTCATCGCCTCCAGCTCGCCGCGAACCCGGCCGGAGCCAATTCTTTCGACGGCGAACCCGAACAGCGCGATACCCAACACCAATACGCCGATTCTCCAGACTGCCTTCATGGCAGCCTCGCTTGAAGCGCACTAGCGTTGTTTACGACGTAATCGAAGTAGTCGATCCGCAGCTCAGTGGGTCCGAAGATCCGAGCATCGCTGACAGAGTTGTCGGAAGCAGCTAGCCAGAACGGCCCAACCTTTTGGTATTTGTGACCGAAGTGGACGCTCTTGATCCAAAACGAAGGGTTCTTCGCCGGCTCCCCGTCCATGCGAACGATCGCGAAATCCTCCGCGTCCACCCAGATGGTTCCACGCATCAGATACTTCTTCTGCTTCTTCGGAGCGACTTCAAGTACGTACGTCTTTCGCCCGTCCACTTGGTCCACGCGCAGCATCGCGAACGAATAGTTTTCCGGAGTCATGCGGGAATTTTCAGGGCTGCCGGGACGCGATGCTTCGCTCTCAGCTTCGAGCAGCCTGGGAAACACGTGCTGTCGCGCACCACCCCAGCCAGTGGATGACATCAACCTCGAACTCCTTCGACCCGTCCTTGTGGTAAACCATCCGGACGACCATTTCAGCTTCCTTATGGTGCTTCGAATTCTCGAGCACATAGCGACGGACGCCGGTGTATCCCTGAAGGGCGGCTCGCCGTTCGTCGTCGTGCTGGACCATCTTCGCGACGACCTCATCGGCACTCGGAAGCGCGGGCGCATCCGGAACGTCCTGAGCAGCAAGCGTCAATGCGAACAAAATTCCAAGCATGGTCAGAACTCCAGTACGAATTTTCCGCGCCAGATACGGCCAACGCCGTTGAACATCGCGTCGAAACGGTCGCTATCAATGTCGTTCTGCACGTCGCGCGGGTTGAACCGATTGAGCAGGTTGAAAACGCCGAATCCTACGCGGGCCTTTAGCCCCTCTCGGCGGATCGGAATTCTAATCGGGCGCGTGACCTGAAGATCGAGCGAAGCGAAGCGAGGAAATCGCTCGGAGTCTCGCGGGCCGACGAATTCGCGTTCCTGGTTGATGAGCGAGTAAGGGAATCCAGTGTGAACATCGAGAACCGGAAGGACCGTTAGCTTAAACGGTGCATCGAACTGGCCCCACGCCAGGAACCGGTTCGGCGCGTCAAATGGAAGCCGGCCCTGCTCATCCGGATTGATCACCGCGGTGCCGTTATTTCCGAAAAACTGATTGAAGTCGTTCAAGTTTCCAAACGCCTTGGAACGCACGTACGAGGCGTTGAGCGTGCCGCGCCGGACCTTATACTGGCCAGTCAACTGAAACTCACGGTAGAAGCTACGGCCGTTGTTCGAAAGGGATAGAAGACCAACATTCGCCAGAGGATCCAGCACAAAATCGCGGGCCGTGTTGCGTTCTTGGAAACCGGCGCGCACCACAAGAGCCGAAGTCAGTTGCCGATCCAATTCGACATTCCAGCCGACGCTGCGAGGATTGCGAAGCCCGCCGGGAACTGCGTTGACGAAGCTTTCGGTAGAGAGGATCGCGCCGTCCGGGGAAAGCATCGCTATGGTCCGGCCGGGCAGAAACGGGAATGATGCAATGTTGAGCGGCACGCGATCGTAGAATAGTCCCGCGCCGCCTTTTAGAACCGTCTTGGCGTCTTTCGTCAACATCAGAGCGAATCCCGCTCGGGGCGCCGGGCTGACGGAATCCGTGATCGAGTCACGGTCTAACCGGAGACCGAGATCGATCGTTAACCGCTGAATAGGTTGCCATTTGTCGGCTGCAAACCAGGCGATCCCATCTTCATGGACGCCGAAGCGCGAAGCGGGCCCGAAGTTGATTTGCTCAAGTGGGAAGTTTGAAACACCGACTATTGTCACAGGCAGGAGCGCGGTCCGGCCGTCGTAGTTGTCGTGGACGTAGTCCGTTCCGAACTTCAGTTCATGCGAGCCGAGGAAACCGTGCCGTTCGAGTTGATAAATCTCCTGCCATTCCGTGTGTTCACTTTCCCGGGCCTGCCGGTTCCAAAACCCGCCGCTTGTCGTTTCAACCAGCAATTCATAGGGAGCCGTACTGTTCGCGGTCACGTCTGCGTCGAAGCGTTTGTGACTGAACTGCGAAACGAGCAATGAATCTGAATTGATCGTGAAGCGGTGTTGCAAAGAGGCCATGTATCCGCGCTGGTGCAGGTCCGGCGTCGAAGGCTGAGGAGTAAACGTATTCAAGCCGAGGTAGTTTAGCTTCTGTGGGTACAGACTGAAGGTCGCGGTCATGGATTGCCGCGAGTTGAGATTCACGTCCACTTGGCTGAAGGAGGTGAATCCCTCAAATTTCATGTCGCGTTCTAGTGGAGGAAGGCTGCTGACCGGCGTTCGGACAAATCGATATTCAAATGATTCGGTGAAGGCAACCTTATCCTTAATGATCGGCCCAGTAATTGTCGCGCGAGGCGTCGCCGATTCGATTCCTACGAAGTCGCCGTCACGGTTGCGAGGCCTCGGCATGAGATTCTGCATCGAGAAGTGAAAGTCGTCGAAGTTGCTTGTAGTCGTCTCGATTTTCGAGACTGCTCCGGTAAGCCGCCCATACTCGGGATCATAGGGATTGGCGATCACCGTCGCCGATTCGACGACATCAATAGGAAGGCTCATTGCCGGGTTGCCCGTCACTGGATCGATGACGCTCGCGCTATTCACTAACGCTCCGGCTTGAGAGGACCGGGCGCCCTTCATGTTGATGAGCCCGTCTGGTCCTCGTACGACGCCGGGTATGAGTGGGAGGAGAGTATCGGCTCTATCATCTTTTGTCGGTGCGTTTAGAATCGTCGATCTCTCAATTTCAGTTCGCTGTTCGGGTTCCGTTGAGATGAGCGGTTCGACGTTCCCGTTGACGGTAACGGACAACTTAAGATTCTCAATGGCCATCGGGATTTCAACGTCGAGAGATTGACCGGAGGTAATTTCGGCAGACGCTGAACCGACCAGCCCAGGCGCACTCGCTCGGATCTGGTATCGGCCGGCGGGCAAGTCCGCGAAGGTGTACGAGCCTACGTTGTCGGCCGTCGTCTGTCGAGCTCCTTCGGCGCTTTCGGCGATTACAGTTGCGCCCGGAATCATCGAACGGGAACCGTCAGACTCGATCGTGACGATGCTTCCGCGAATCAGTCCGGGGCTGTTCTGCGCGTTGGCAACACCTCCGGCGCTGATAAGGAGCGTCAAAAGTAGCAGGCGAATTGTCCCTTGGAGATCCGTTGGTTTGAGCTCCGATGTTTCATGCCGCCGGAATCTGCAACCCCATGTCCACCCTGCACCTGCTTCCTCTTTACGGCGATTCAGTGATATAGCCGGTCCTGCCGAGCACAGGCCGGATCGGTTCGCTGCCGAGTTGCCGGGCAAGTGCCCGAATATAGCAGGCATCAGCGTCGCGGGGTGATCCGTTAACGTGTTCGAATTGGCGTCGCTGAGCAATCGCTTCCGGAGTTATAGAACGTGGACGTGGTGAAGCTAGACGTGCAATCTAGCTCGTATGATCAGCAGATTAAACAGCGGTGTTCGGAATCGCTCCGGAGAGAATGACAGCATCGAACAGTGTTGCTGCGAGGTTGCCTTCCTGGGGCTTCATGCCACGCGCTGGAGTTGACTGAGCGGTCGACCAACTGCGGCGCGGATCGTTATGACTGGAATGTTTTGTGGCTCCTCGGTCCACGGTACTTCGTACTGGCGCATACACGTCCAGCAGTGATAGTGACCGTGAATGGGCCACGAGACCGAGTTGTGCATCAGGCGGCACCACATTCTTCCAATCTTGTCTGTCAGCTTAATAGCTTGGCGGATCATCATTGATCTCCGTTTGCCAATTCTCAGTCTTGTATCAGCAATTTGTGGCCCATGCCTCGAATCGTCCTGCACACAACGGGATCGACGCACGTGATTATAAGGGCCCGCGATCGGATGCCCGTTGGCAGATGCCAACGAGGCGAGGGCGCGAGAGCCAAGCTGCGTCGCTTCCTCTACTGAAAAGCTCTTATTTTGGAGTCGACGAAGTTTGGTTCATAAGCTGCAAGAAAAGGGGCATGATGTTCTTCAAATGTTCCTCTCATACGCGCTGGGGGCGGATTTCGGTACTTACCGATCGCATCTGCTCTTGGGGAAGAGCTGTTCTCGTCGTTTTTATGATTCAGCATCTGCCTGCGAGCGACCTTTTGGTAAGGTCGCAATCCCGGCCCGAGAGCGTCGCTTTCGCTCGATACATCGCATCGCTCGAACAGCACGATCCTTTCACCGAAGCGGGGCCGGTTGCAGTGTTGATCGAAGCGTCTTTGCCGCGCTTCTATAAAGATGCCCAGTTGCTAGCCATCAGAAGGATGGGAGAAAACGAGCGAAGCGAATATCTCATTGCTGGGCTCGTAGGCGATGGCGCCGCTTTAGATGAGGTGACCATGCGATACTTCGCACTCCAGGAGGAGATCGAAAAGCTGCCGTCGTCTTCTATCCAGATCTCGCCGGAAAACTACAAATTTCGTCTTCGGGGTGAAGTGAAAACGGGTATCGGCAGCGCGTATGTGTACGACATTACGCCGAGGAAGCGTCGCCCTGGCCTGTTCAAAGGACAGATCTGGATCGAAGCCGGGACTGGCGCGGAGGTTTTAATTAGTGGCCGTCTCGAAGGTGCGCCTTCGATAGGCAGCAGCGTTGATTTTGTGCGCGAGACGAAGCTGGACGGAGCGGGCTATGCACGAGTAACTCACTTGAGCTTTACAGTCCCTCTATTGGGACGCAGTGAGCTGGTTGTCACAGAGCGTCCACTGCGCTAGCCAGGATGATATCCAAATGTTTCAAGAACCGTCGAAGCACGAATCGAGCACGCTCAATCTACCTAATGTAGGGTTGCGACAAGATCACAACTAGAAAGAATCTAACCTTCCCGGATTTTTGCGGCTACGTTTCGTTGGAGTGCGGCGGACGCCCCGCAAAGCAGACGAAATTGCTCAAAGATTCCAGCTTGGGTTCGAGACAACTAGCGACACTCTCTGATAGAGTACACGGCGGATCCCAGCCATGATTTGACCGTCGCCAAGATCCTGGCATCTGCCGGACGTCGGCAGGCACGACCCACGTCTCCAGCCCTTCTCCTCTCGATCAGAGATCGCGTTTTCAAAAGCTTGCGTACATGGCACGCGAGGGTCGCCAAATGCATCCTGAGAAGGCATGAGAACGACGAACAAGAACAAAGAATGCCGTCGGAAGGCCTGGAACTCTGCCACGATCGCCGCCGTCGATGGCGGCCGTACTTTGGGCGGCCCCGGTTTCGGTGTTCGGGGCTGATCTGAAACCGGAAACGCTTCAGCAGTGGGACGAGTACGTCAAGGCCGTCGATGGGCGGAACCAGGAACATCTCGCTCCTGCAGCTTCGTTCGTCTCAAGCGCCCAGAACCCGGACAAGAGCGCGAAACTTCACGCCGGCCAGATCATCGTGTGGCCCGCCAGCCACCAGGTTCCGCTGAAAGTCGACTCGGGCCTGATTCATGACTGGATCGGCGCGGCGTTCATCCCCGACACAACAGTGCGTGAAATCCTTGCGGTCCTCCGCGATTACGACCGTTACAAGCAGTTCTACCACCCGAGCGTCGTCGAGTCGAAGCTGATCACCAGCTCCGATTCGAAAGACGAGTTTTCGATGGTCCTGATGAATAAGTCCGTGGTCGCGAAGACGGCGCTCGATTCCGATTATCAGACCACGTATACGCAGGTGGACGAACATAGCTGGTACAGCATCAGCGATACCACACGCATTCAGGAGATCGCCGATTACGACACGCCTTTGGAACACATGCTGCCGGAAAACCACGGAACGGGCCTGATCTGGCGGCTGCACAGCGTTACGCGACTCGAGGAGCGTGACGGTGGCGTTTACATCCAACTGGAAGCGGTCGCGCTAAGCCGCGACATTCCGGCCGGGCTCCGCTGGATCATCGATCCGATTGTGCGGCGCGTCTCGCGGTCTTCATTGGCCACTTCGCTTCAGCAGACCGAATCCGCTGTGCGGCTATACTCCGGATCCGCCATTACTTCCTTCAATAAATCGAGCGCGGCGGGAATCGTGCGGTCGTTCCGTTAAGGAGGACAACGAATCGTAAGCTCGACAGACACGTGGAATCTAAAGCTGTGAGGGGCGTTGCGCTGTTGACGCGGCGCCTCGTGCCCCTGCGGTAACGAATCTGGCGCCGATATCGTGAACATCGCCGTTACGCTGTGAGGTCCAGAGCATTCGAGTCTCCACACCTTACGGGTACATGCACCTCAAGCATGCGTGTCTGCCACTTCCGCCACGACAGCGAAGGCAAACTCGTTGTTCCAACCGGCCGGACACCTACGCCAGCTAAAGCGGCTCCAAGGCTGCCACCCCGATGCTGAAAACGCAATACTCAGCGTCGACGTTCGGCTGAGAAGCTGGTGGGATGCTTCTGATTCTTGGGGCGACTTGCACCGCACCGGAGCCAGCCGCCTGGGTGTCGACCAGGAGATCCGTTTAGCTATTGGCTACCGCCTTGCGCTGTCAGCATGGCGGATTCGCCAGTTTATCTGGTTGTCGACCTACAGAGTTAGCGGATGAGAGGGATAGCGAAATAGCTTCGACCCTGAAAAGCTGGGGGGCAACCCAACCCAATTGCCCACCCACTTTGCGGTCCTGCTTAACGGATTCCGCAAGCCGGTCGGTGGCAACTTGCGCGGGCGTCCGGCGGTAGAGGCTGGCATTCTACCCGTCGCCCTTATGGTGAACTGCGTCGGAACGAGACTAGGTCTCTCGTGGTGCAGTCTCATTACGCGTTTGCTACCGCGCACACAAATCCTGGCTGGCGTCGCTTTAAGCAACATAGAACACTTGGTCGGCAGTCCGGCACTCGCTGATCTGTGCGAATCAGTGTCGAGAAACCGCTCGCCATTCAGGTTGCCTCCTATTAACGTTGTCCCTGCGCTATCCTGGGTCCAGGGACCAGTTGTGAGCAACGCCGCTATTCCTTCGTACCTTGAAATCATCGATTTCATCGCCAGCGGCACCACGCCTCAAGCCGTTGCCGACTATCGCCCCTCCCCGGAAGCTCAACGCCGTATCGCCGAATTGATTGCCCAGGAGAAAGAGGGCAGCCTCTCGGTGGAGGAGAAGTCCGAACTGGATCACTTCATGGACTTGGAGCACATCCTCCGGGTAGCGAAGGCGCGGGCCCGACAGATCCTCGCCAGTGGCTCTTGATGTGGATGAGGCCTCGCGTCGCCTCGTCATCGAACGCGCAGGTCGACGCTGTGAATACTGCCTGGTGCATGAGGACAGCGCGGGTTTTCCGCACCAGATCGATCACATCATTAGCCGGAAGCACGGAGGCTCGTCAGGTATTGGCAATCTTGCGTATGCCTGTGTCCTTTGCAACCGGTACAAAGGCTCTGATATCGCATCCGTAGATCGTGCTGGTCACGCGGTCCGATTTTTCGATCCGCGGCGTGACATATGGGACGAGCACTTCAAACTAAATGGCGCCGTCATCCAACCGATGAGCCAGTGGGTGAAGCGACTGCCAAGGTGCTCCGGCTCAACGCCTCCGAGGGTGTTATCGAGCGCCAACTATGGCAAGCCCTCGGGCAGTATCGTAAAGACTGACGGCGCGGCCCAATTGAAAATCTCGACCGCCGCTCCATTCCCAAAAACAACCCAAAGGTCCCCAAAAACCGATCCAAAGGTCCGTCTTCGCCTGAAGTTCTAACAATGGTCTGGTCAATGGTCCTGGGCACTAGCGTGAAGGGTCCGGGTCGCTCCCGAACCCTCACTTTTGGGGACATCTTTGGGGCAAAAATAGTAAATCGTTTTCAGGACCATTGTAGGACCATAATAAGCGTTATTTAGGGCTCCAAAAGGCTTTTTGAGCGCCACTCGTGCCTTTGGTTTCTGTTAGTTACTGACGCCTAGCGAACTCATAACCCAAAGGTCGGTGGTTCAAATCCATCCCCCGCAACACTCCGAAAGTCGGGGCCATCCTGCCCACCAAAGCCTCCCAGCAGGTTCCAATGGCCAGCGGCGACGTAGTGTCCTTTTTGGCCCTCCGCTCCCGGTTGGGGAACCATTCGAATAGCCGTGATGTGCTTTGCCAGTTCTGCCTTGCCCGTTGAACGTCGGCTCTGAGGAGCGACCGAATGTCTCCGAGCCGTGCCCTCACGAATTGGCGAGCTTGCGAAACGTGCGCCGAAATGGAGTCCGATCCGGTTCCGAGAAGCTGGCGGGCAATGTCTTTCAGTTCTTGCTCCCGTTTGTTGATCGCTTCAACGAGTGCCGGGGAGGGGCCACAGGCGGCAACCGTGGCGACAAGATTTCGAAGCTCGTTCTCAATGCCATCAGATCGTTTTCGCATTTGTGCGATTTTGCCGTCGAGATCAGACAATGCGGCCCGCAGTTGCTTCTCAAACTCCCCCAATGCATATTCGATGGCGTCGGGTCGCAAGATAGCGGTTTGAAGTTCTGCGAACAGGCGATCCTCCAGCCATTCTGCCCGCTGCTTCAGAGTGTTGGAGCAAGCGCCTCGAAAAAAGTTTTGAGGACATCCGTAGCTATGGTGCCCGTTCTTGCCACGTCCAGTGACGATGACCATTCTGGCTCCGCAAACATCGCAGTGGAGGAAGCCAGTCAGCAGATGGTGGCTGGTGGCGGCACGATGCCTGAGGCCGGGACGACTCCCGTGGCCAAAGGTCTGCGCCACGCAAATCAAATGTTCTTGGACACGATTCCAAAGTGCGTCATCTATGATCCGCAGTTCGGGTTGATCTACGATGCGCCATTCGCTCCTTGGGCGTTCCCGGCGTACTCGTTTGTTCGTTCCAGGCTGCTTCACGAATCGTGAACGGTTCCACACGATCCGCCCCACATATAGCTCACGTCGCAGCATCTCTCGGATGGCCGTCAAACACCAGGTCGCATACTTTTTCCCCGAACGTGGCCGGGGAGAGCGGACATGCTCTTGATTCAAGGTCTTCGCAATCCTCTTCAGCGAGCAACCATCAGCCGCCATATCAAAAATCCGCCGCACGACGCTGGCTTCATCCGGGTTGATCCGCAGGCGGACGGACTCGCCGTCCTTGACGTTGTCGTACCCGAAACAACGTCCGCCTGTGTGAAGGCCCTTCAAAGCGCACCCTTCCAATCCACGGTGTGTCTTTTTAGCAAGCTCCTTGATGTATAGCGAATCCACCAAGCTATGGACGGTCATCAGAACGTCGGCTTGTTCGCTCTGCGTATCAATTCCCTGCGACACCGAAACCACACGAATCCCGGCGAAGTTCAGCCTCTCAATAAGCTTCATGCCGTCGCCAAGGTTGCGATAGAGGCGGCTCGTGTCATCCAACAGGAGCACGTCGAAGGGGTGCTCGATTGTCGAAATTGCAGCAAGTAATTTCATCAGTCCCGGCCTGTCCGCCCCGGCACCGGAAAGGGCCTCGTCCGTATACACGTGCTCGTCAAGCACGTGCCAATCATTCCGGTCGGCGAACTCCCGGCACTTCCTCAACTGATCGTCAATTGAAGCAGCACTCTGACGGTCGCTGGAATAACGGGCGTAAACAGCACATCGAAGATTCATTGAAATTGCTCCGAACCGATCTCAACTGGCGAGCACTCGCTATTATCACGCACGAGTTCACTCGATAGGTACTCCTTTACGAGTGCCGGGAGGAGGACATTATCGAGCCAAGACCGGACTTCCTGCGAAATCCGCTCCGTGGACGGGATTGACCCAACTCGTGGTTGGGTGCCGAGCGCAACGTTGCCGGGGCTTGGGCTTTGGGTTCGCATCGTCGTCACCGGAGTGGGCAACAGCAGAATGAGACTGGCCTACAATTGAGCCGACCCCGATGAGGAAATCGGCTCAAATTGTGGTTCGTCGCATCGGCGCTGGAAGTCGCCAGCTACTTGGCCTCCTCAAGGCGAACTTCCGAAATAAACGTATACTTTTGTGGCAACTGTTCGTTCAGTTCATCAATCAACCTCGCTACTTCAGGGCCGTGGAACTCCAGCATCACGTTATCGGCCTTTATCACGAGGGGGCGTGGCGTGTTCTTGAGCCTTTCTTGCCGTTTCGCCATCTTCGCTTTGATCTCGTGGAGTCGCTTCATACGACTTCCCTTCGTCGCTTCCACGGTGGCTGAAGAAGCTGTTTCAGCCTGCGGCTCGGGAAACTTGAGGCGCAAGTCCCTGATGTCTTTGTACTGGCATTTCGGGGTGATTTTGCCCCGTGCGATGCCATACTCGAACCCTGCGTCGGAAAGATTGTCAATCGCTGTAAGCGTGTTCCATGAGAACGGCATCAGTGGCCGATACCTTGGATCGTTTATGCGTCTGCTCTTCGCCAGATTGCGGAGCCGTTGCGCAACGGTGTAGGAGAACGGCAACTTCGGCACAAAGGTTTTTTTGAAGTGCCGCTTCCCTAGTTTTTCAGCCGCTCTGTTGAGAAGGCGTCCAACTTCGAGGATGCCGTCCAAGGATTTGTTCCAGTGGAAACAGATTTGAGCAGCGAGAGATTCTTCATCCTCGGCTGGCGGCACTTCGGCTTTGCCGGGTGTGCCGGAATCACCGGGGCTGCTTGGTCTTTTCCCGTAGAGTGCCTTCGCCGCTTGCGCTATGTCTGGTTCGGAGTTGATAAGAGGCTCGGCCATTTTGGTGGCCGTGCCGTGGTTTTCTTTTGCGATAAGTGATTTCTTCATGGCCGTATTGTTTCGGCCAAAATGAGACCACGAAAAGGGAACAATGGGACTTCGTGATGGGAACTATTTTGAGTGATGGGAACTTGGGATGGGAACTATCTCGCCCTGAATCCCTCACGATTACGCTCTGGAAGATGTTTCCTGGTCGGCTCGCTTCTTTCCAGCAAAGCAAGGATGCGTCGCCCCGGCCCGGAATTGTTTGCTATTTCGCCCCGACGCCATTTGTCCCACTGCTTGCGGTGAACATTCGCCATGTAGTGAAGCTCCTGCTTCTCGAACTTATCGCCGTAAACGGGATGCTTATGCGTCGCAAGAAATCTCGCTTCAAGTGCCCTCCGCTCTTCGGAAGAGGTTTCAGCGACGTTGGATTTCTTGTACACCTCTGCCCATTCCGGTGTGATTGTCAAACAATGGCTGTCTTTCCCCCTGACCTTTAGCTCTTCTTCCATTCCATAAGTCAGGAGAGCCGACGCCATGCCCTCTCGTGCCCGCTCAATATCAAAACTGAACGATGCGTCTTCTTTAACAGCGAGTGCTCGAATATGTGAAAGGGAAGTCGCCAGGAGGCCAATGAACGATTCCTTGAACTCTGGCTTCACATAGAACTGGCCCAAGTCTATTCCGTGAAAGTCGCCGGGTTCTTCAGGCTTCGGAATCCACCCAGCATCCACAGCGAGGTTGAGGACTTCACCAGGGATATATTCTTCGTCGTAGCCAGAGAGGGTGCCGGGGATTCGAACACCGAGTGTGCTGCTACCGCTCAGGATGGCGAAGGCGATACGCAAGCAGGCGGCATTCAGGCTGTCTGAGAGGGTGGCATGAGCCAGAATGTCGTTCGCATCCATGATGTGAGTGTGGCACAGCAGAAGTTCTCGTATACGAAACTTTCCGGCTGCGCCCCGGAGTCCCAATCCCGGAACTCCCCCACTTCTAAAGAATCCTCGCAGATTGTAGCGTTTCTTGAATTACTGAACTTTCGCATAAACAGGGCGGCGCTCGATGCCCTCTGGCATTTTGGGAACAGGTCCACCCTGATTGTGTTTTTGGGCGACTGTTTTGTCCCTCGTTTAGAGCAGTCTCTAAAAGGGTTTCCCGAAAGATGGATACCTTACTGGATCACTGTGGTTATAGAGTTTCAGCCCCCGTGCAAAGGCGTGTCGTAACTCCCTCGCACCGCACGGAAGTATAGCTCTTTGCGGAATTCAGCGGATGTGGTCTATTCGTATATCTGTTAAATGCTTCCTTCTGGATCGCCGTCGTCGGTGCCGATCCAGATTGCTGCCTCATCACTTTTCAAACTCTCCAGTGCGTACAAAACGGCAAGCTCGGCGAACTCGGCACGGCTCCCAATCGAAAGGTGTGTGTTCTCGATTGCGGCGTCAATCTGGGAAACGACGATCTCCGGCAATCGAAGCGGGATCGGCATGAGATCGGGGTCGTCAGGATTCAAGCAAAACTCAAAACTGAAAACCATTTTATTGTTCATCGCTTGAATCCCCACTCGAACTGCTCCCTTTCCATGTCCTGTTCTTGCAGAATATCGAGCGCCATCGAATCGGCCTTCGACTCGAATGACTGGATCATCCACGAACATTCTTCGATCCTGTAATCGGAGATGCTGGCGACGGCTTCTTGGATTTCCGCCATCACTCGGTTCTCGATTTCTTTTTTGTCTTCCGTGCTCCTGAGCGTCAAGAGCGCAAGATTGGTTTGCAGGTTCTTTCTGACCTTCTGAAGCGTTTTGGTTTCCCATCGTTCTCTTTGTTTCTTTGTCATGCTGTTTTCTCCATACCCAACTTCGAATCCGGCTTCTCAACGAGTGATGCCAGAACGAACCCCACGGCGTACCGTATGAACCGGCATCTATTGAAACCCGAAAGCTCTGGCAGCGTGGCGATCACCGCATCAATTTGAGCGATGGCGGCGTTAGACAGCCGAAGCTGCATAAAGTGCTCAAGATCGGTCTTTGTTCGCATTGGCGTCCCTCAGTTGTTGGGCCAATTCTTTGAGCAAGGCTTCGATCCGCTCGGGAAGCCGTGGTGGTCTGGTTGTTTTGACAGTCGCCGCCGCAAGCGACGGCCCTTCGGGTTCTTGTTGTTTTGTCCATTCAATGAACGTCATAATTCGTCTCTCCACTGTGTTTAGGCAAAGTAATACCAATACGGCGCTCTTCCAAGTCGCCGTTTGGCCAATTCTTCAGATTGGTTTCCGGGGTCTCTCTACAGGCGATTGCCACTCGATCCCGCCCGGAACCGCTATCACTTCCTCCGAACCTCCGTGCTCGTAATCGTGTTGTCTAATGTCCATCGTGGATGAAAAGTTTTGCCGCTGTACGTCCGAGTTGCAGCGGCTTCCCCAACTTCCTGGCCGATGACTTGGAGGTGGAATTGTCCTGAAGGAACGACCTCACGCCAAATATCGGGCGCAGCAACATAAAATTGTTCCTGGTATTCAACGGGCACATTCCACACCATGTTGTAGTGGAGGTAGGTCGCCATCTCTGGCACGGCGATCCATTTGGGCCGCTCGGCGTCTGGCTTCTTACACCAGTTCTTTCCCAGGAGGCGACGGGCCACTTTCATGTCGAACAGGTTGATCCGCTGTCGGCACCATTCCGGTTCCAGCGATGGCAGGTTGAAATTGGCGACGGCGTAAAAATTTCCGGGCGCTTCTCGTAGCATGTGGAGAAAGCCGCTTTTGTAGTCCCTTCGCAATCGGAGAAGCGGGACGACTTCAGAGACATAATTGTGGACTTCGGCCATCGGGCGCTTCATTAGAGCGTCTACGGTCATGGGAACAGCGGGGATGCGAGTTAGAGTTGGTTCTGTCTTCGGCATATGTTTTGCCGAAGATATATAGACTGCGAATGATCTCTGGGGACTGTGGCCTGAGGTAGACCTTAGGACGGCAGGTATCAGGCCGTTCGTGTGGAAACCGATAGTCGGTGCGGCGTCTCGGAATCGTTCACAGGAACATCAGTCGGCTTGCGGTAGATCGCATTTTCCAAGATGTTCATGACTGTCCTGCCATACCAGCGGCCACCGTTCTTCGTTGGCACGCTGTCTGCGTTCAAGGCATTTGCAATCATCCCAAGACTCCAGCCGTCGTCCCGGCGCCCTCGGATCAAGTGGACGATAGCCATTTCGTCCACGACAGGCACAAGCCGGTCGCCAACACGCTTGAATCCGAACGGAACGTGATTGTAGACTCTTCCTTGCTGCCGCTTGTGTGCCAGTACGGAAGCGGTACGCTCTCCAACCAGATTTTTCTCTAGTTCGGCACAGCCAGCCATGAGCGTCAAGAACATCCTGCCCATCGCAGACGCCGTGCTCAAACTTTGACCTCCCATGTCCACCAAGTGCAAGGCGACCCCGGCCTTGTCCCACGCTTTCGTCTGGCGTAAAGCGTCCTCGGCATCACGAAAAAGGCGGTCGAGCTTTAGAGCCACCACATGCGCAACGCCCGCCCTGCCGTTCATGACTTCAAGCAACCGTCCGCCAGCGGGCCGCTTCGCAAGCGGAATACTGGCCGAGACTGCCTCTTCCCGGATCACGTCTGCCGCAAGCTCTAGTCCAGCCATCCGGCAATAGGCCAGCAGGCGCTCTTCCTGGGCTTCGAGGGAGATTCCGAATCTCGACTGTTCGACCGTAGAAACCCTCGTGTAGCAAAGTGCCAGTCTACCAGGTCTATTGTATTTCGCCATTCTGAGTACTCATAATACCAACCAGAGGGCTGTAAGTCAATGGAACTCGTGTACCCATGTCCGTGGGTACACAGTCTAGGTAGGCAAAAGGGCAAAGTTCCTGCTAATCTCAGACGAATGGCGACACGCAAGCCGAAGTCTCCAAGCCGATCAGCGGTGAGTTCAGGCCGCAAGAATATCGTGCAGTCCGCCAAGAAGGTGGGAAGGCCACGAGCCAAGCACAGTAGTCCTGACTATGTGCAGATGTCGGTCTACATTCACAAGCGTGTTCGCAGCAGGGTCAAGATGCGCCTATTCGAGATTAGCGGGGAGTTCAGCGCACTCGTGGAATCATTGTTGCAGGATTGGCTCGACACGCAGAAATAGGAATGCATCACTCGGAGGGTTTGGATGCGCAGACGTAGCAACTTGAGTCTGCGGGCGTTGGGCGGGAGCAACTGTCCGTGGTAGCCGCCGCCAGTATTCCGCTCTCTTCCAGCCTTCCGAGCAGGCCGTGCATCTATTGTAGCTGGCGCCAACCTCTGAGGCAGGAAGGGCAGGGCGCTGAAGATTGGGATCAGGGCAATTCTCATAGGCCGATTATTCGGCTGAATATGAATGCTGTTTCAGAGAAACCGGAACAAAACTTTCCTTTTGGGCTACACTTTCCGCTCACTTCAGCCGAATCGGGTGGGTGGATGGGTTTTACCTCTATGTCACTTAGGATCAGCCAATGAAGACAGGCCCGACCGTCTGCGCTCTGATCGTCGCCGCACAGTGTGTGGCGCTCCCTCAAACATCCTCAACCAGAATTCCCGGCGTGCAAGAGCCGCCCGAACTGATGGGTGAGCCGAAGAGCTTCACTCCTCCGTCAGAAGCAATGAAGCAGTTCGCACAAACTCTTCCAAAAGACTACAAGAACGTCGAACAGATTAAGACGGGAAGAGATGGGTTGACGAAGCTGCTTCAAGAGAACCCCGACTACTCGGACGGATTTCTAATGAGAGCTTCGTTCAACCGCTGCTTGTTGAACGCCCACGACACTGAAGAGATCCTCAAGGACATCAATACAGCAATCTCGACTCATGCCACGCAGAAGTTTCCCGCAGCGTATGAGTCCTTGGCCGATCACTACTCATTCAGAGCAAAGGTGCAGTTTGATACTGGCCACTACCAAGAGGCGATGGATGATCTCGAAGTAGCAATGAAGCAGAAGTTAGACGATGCAGATAAGATCTTTAATTCCGGTGGCACCAAGCCCGACGCCGCCCCTCCTAGCATTTGTGCCTGGAGTCTTTCTGATTTTGATCTCCTGGCTCGGAAGTTCCCGAAGGACTATCGGGCGCTGTTGTTTCGTGGTCTCTATCTCAGCTTCTTCACGACCTTTGATGAGAAATACTATCAACAAGCAATGTCAGAACTCCAGGGAGCGGCGGCGGCCAATCCCAAATCATCGCTGCCACACTTTTTCATGGGGCGACTGTACGCAAAGGCTTCGTTCTGGACTAAATCGGCATGGGCATCCGAAGAGGGCAAGATCGAGCCGAGTCGTGAGGCGCTTATCGAGTACACGAACGCCATTCGGTTGGATGCCAACCTTCGGGTAGCATACGAACGTCGAGCAAGCGCCTATCTTCTTCTGAAGCAGTACCGAGAAGCAATTATAGATTATGACAAAGTACTTCGGCTAGATCCTGAGAACATCGTCGCCTATTCGGATCGTGGACTGGCGAAACTGGAGCTTGGGGAAATCTATTCTGCGATTTCCGATTTCAGCGATTCCATTCGGAAACAGAAGCCTGATTCTGAATCGTTGGAGTTGGCATATGAGAACCGGGCTGATGCGTACCTGAAGGTTGACAACTATCGCAGTGCTATTGACGATCTTAACAAGGCAATCGAGCGGGATCTTGCGAAGGCTTCGATTATTTTGAATCTCAGAGACTTCAGAGCGATCTACCCGGAGTACAGAGGTGCGTCCGATGAAGCCATCGTCAGCAAGATTCAGGCATTGTTTTGGCCTGAGTTTTCGCACGAAGTGTTATCAAAGCAATTGTCGGAGAATAAGGACCACGTGATACCCACAGAGTTGGCTGACCTTTACGTAAAACGTGGAGACGCATATCTTCTGACACGCAACTTTCGGAAAGCCGTTGTCGAATACAACCGTGCATACTCTGGATTTGGTGAATATGGGAAGGCAACTGAGCGCTGGCGGCTCATGGGGTCCAGTCCGAGTGGCGAGAACTTCTACCTGGATGTGAAAACGCTTGAGTTTTCAGCGAACGGCCCCGCACGCCTGTGGCTAAAGGTTTTGAGTAAGAAACCTACATACACTGTGGATGCTTATGAGGTGGATTGCAAGGCAAACCGAATAAATCAGGTGTCTACTGCGGTGTACGACTCCAACAACGATCTAGTGGGGAGCACGGACCTGTTCAGAGGATGGCAGCGGGTAATACCGGACACGATGGGCGAACAGTTGTCCAGCGGCATGTGCTTCGCCAATCCTTAGGATCGCTATTGTTGGGTCACGGAAGACGGCACGTGCGGCTGTTCTTGCCCCGATGCCACAGTGAACGCAAGCGCACAGTGAAGTACTCTCATGCGCAGTTGGCGGTCAATAAGGCTAAGGGCGTGGCTTCGTTTTCGTTTGGCGACGAAGCGGGCGATGAACTTGGAGATCATCATTCGGTCACTGGGTTGTCCGGGTACCTTCCGATTGATGTTCGGCTCCCGGACCAAAACTGACGTATTTCCGGGCAACGTATGTTGACACGGTGGCCAAGAGGAAACTGCACACTGCGATCAAGATCCTGTGGGCAGACAGGAGATGAAGGATTGGGAATCCACGTCCTGGGTCAATGCCCAATTCAAACAGGCGGTCAATCTTGCTTACAACGTATCCAGCAAGGAAGCTAGAAGCGAGCTTGACGTACTCCCTGAAGCGATCGTGCTCACTCTGATAGGGAGCTAGTAAGATTCCAGCAGCCCACCCCGCCGCTAACCCGGTCGCCGCACACAGCCAAGCCAGTGAATCCTTGAGATAAAGTAGAACACACAACAAAATGGCGGCAATCAAGACTCCAAATGCAAAACTGCCTGCAAGTTTCACGCTCTTCGATGTCATTTGTTTCGGTGTGTTCGCTTAGTGGATTATAGTTTATCCACAGCCTCCGATCATCATGCTCCCGGTCGAGGCGTTTGATAAGCTGAAGGGGAGATGGCGCTGGTCACGGGCATATGGGCGATAGAACGCCAGCCAAATCGTCGTGCGGTTACTCGAAGCTCGGCAGCGTTCGACCCAAAGGGTGTCGTTGGATACGTAATCGAACGTGGCGGCAAATGGTACATCGAAGGCGATAAGAAACTGACGCCCTATGAGCACGAGAACCTGGCCGCTGGTGCTCTTGTGTGCTCTCTTCCAGGGGAGTGAAGACGGTGCTTTCGGAATCGTGGACTAAGACGATTCTGAGCCAATCTGGAAGCTGCTGCTGATCTGGGCACTTCAACACTCAATGGATCGTAGGGTGTGAGCTTTGAACGGGTTTTGCCAAATTCAATCGGAACGGCAAGGTGAGTACGTTCGGGGCGTTGCAGTCCCCCGCAACCATTCCGAACGTGTCCGGACCGGACACATAGGTAACAGTTTGTACCTAAGACATAGGTAACACTTTTGGCCCGAAGGGATTGTTGAGGGCTCTACGCCAACAACGGGGGCAAACCCCGATCCCAAACTGATTCTAAGAACACATCTAGATCCGGCTCCCTTTCTGGCAGGTACACTTATTTAAGCCGGTGCCACGTAAGGAGATCCAAATGGAGCCAACGCCCGCAATCAAGATTCCGCCGCAAGCAGTGATCGTACAGATGGTGACCGGTGCCTTTTACCAAGGTCATTTCAGAGGTGACTCGACTCGGAGTTCCCGACTTGATCAAGCGGCACGGCCCGAGCAGCGCAGCGGAGCTCGTGTCCAAGCATGGTGTCGAAGCCGCCCCGGAAGCGCTCCATCGTGCGCTGCGAGCCTGTGCGGCTCTCGGCATCTTTTCAGAGGACGCCATGGGAAAGTTTGGCCCGACAGAAATGTCCGAAGTGCTGACGACGGATGCTCTGGGTTCGGTGAAGAAGTTGGTTCAAATGGTGGGGAACCTGCTATGGAAGGTGTGGACGGGATTACCGGATGGGTTGCGAACCGGCGAGCCTCAAGCCAAGAACCAACTGGGAATGGAATTCTTCGACTACCTTGCAGCTCACCCGGATCAGATGAACGAATTCGGCGAGGCCATGGAGAGCAACAGCTTTTCCGCTATCGGAGGGCTGCTGGAAAGATATGACTTCACCGGCATCAGGAGTGTGGTGGATGTGGGCGGCGGTCTAGGACATCTGGTGACTGCGCTGTTGACAAAATATCCGAACCTCCATGGCATATTATTGGAACGTCCTGAAATGATCTCGGCAGCGAAGGATCGTCAGCAGGCAGGGGATCCGTCAGTGAACTCTCGCTTGGATTTCGTCGTCGGAGACATGTTCGAGTCCGTCCCCGACGCCGATGCCTACGTCCTTAAGACGATCATGCATGACTGGAACGACGCTCAGTGCGTCAAAATCCTTCAGAATTGCTGTGCCAGCATGACTGCCGGCGGGCGAGTCATCTGTATCGATGCCGTCGTTCCTTCCCTGGGCGATTCGTCCGATCCGATGACGAAGCTCGTGGATGTGAACATGATGCTCATTTGTCCAGGCCAAGAACGAACGATGGCTCAGTGGGAAGACCTATATCGAAAGTCGGGATTGAAGATCAGCAGGATGATCCCCGTCACGGACAACGTCAACACCAGCCTCGTCGAGGGCGTGAAAGCTTTCTAGAGGGAGGTTCCGCTCTCTATCCGCCAAGTGCAAGACGGAACGCCAACTTGAGTACACTCGGAGCGTTGCAGTCCCCCCGCAACCAATCCGAACGCGCACGCTTGTTTTCCCTCGCTACATTCCAAAACGCCGTTGCTGGAACAGATAGGTGCAAGTCTGACATGCCGCCCCTGATATAGAATGTTCGGACGGGAGCGTTCTGCCGAACAACCCGACGTTCATAAGAGGAGAAGCTGTCTTGAAGAAACTTACCGTAGTCGCAATCTGTGTCGCCTTCCTGGGAACGACCGCCAGGGCGCAGGATGCAAAAGCCGTCATCGCGAATGCTGAAAAGGCATTGGGCGATCTGAAATCCATCACTTATTCGGGATCGGCGAAGGATGTTGCATTCCAACAGTGCGGAGCTAACGCCGCCGATATGACCTGCCGGGGAACGCATGATCCGATGCGTCCGATCAACAACTACGTCCGCGTCATTGATCTCGCGGCCCCGGCGTCGCGTCACACCGGAGCGACCAACAATATTGGCCCCGGCGGTTCAACGACGTTGACTCCCGGCACCTTTTTCCAGCAGGTGACGCCGCAGCAAGCGGACGTCTCGCAACCGTGGGCCGGCTCGCTCGAATTCTACATCACGCCTTGGGGTTTTCTGAAGGGCGCTGCGGAGAACAACGCCACTGTGAGCAAGCGTAAGGTGGATGGCAAGAACTATACCGTACTGACCTGGAGTCCAACGGTCAAGGCGCCTTCCGGCAAGAGCTACGTCATCAACGGCTATTTGAACGATAAGAATCTCGTGGAACGCGTGGAAACGTGGCTCGGTGAAAACATCATGGGCGATATGCACATCGTCGCCACCTACACGGGTTGGAAGGATATGGGCGGAGTGATGGTGCCTTCCAAGATCGTGCAGACGCGCGGCGGATGGCCCTTCTTTGAGGTGGATGTGACGGGGGCGAAGGCGAATCCCGCCGATCTGGCAACACTGGCGCCTCCGCCACCAGCGCGACCTGGCGGTCCCGGTGGCCCTCCGGGTGGAGCCCCCCCTGCTCTCAACGTGACCTCCGAAAAGCTTGGTGATGGCCTTTATCGACTGACCACGGGCCCCGGCAGCTATGATTCGGTGATTGTGGAGTTCAAAGACCACATCATGATGCTGGAGGCCGGACAATCCCAGGCGCGCGCTCTGGCCTACGTTGCGGAAACGAAAAAGCTGATTCCGAACAAGCCGATTACTTACGTGATGAATACCCATCCTCACTCCGATCACACCGGCGGGCTGCCGGTGCTGGTGGCGGAAGGCGCAACCATCATCACGCAGGAGAACAATAAGGCATTTCTTGAAAAAGCGCTGAACACTCCCAGGACTCTGCTGGACGACACACTGGCCAAGAATCCCAGAAAAGCGAAGATCGAAACCGTTGCAGAGAAGCGCGTCTATTCCGATGGCACGCGTGTGGTGGAGATGTACCATATCTACCCCGCCCCGCACTCCAACGGATTGATCATCGCGTACATCCCCAAGGAGAAGGTTATTTTCCAGGGAGATTTCTCGGTGAATCCGGGCGAACCGGCGAACGACCACGTCAAAGCGCTGGTTCCGGTTCTCGCGAGACTGAATCTCGACTATGACCGCTACATCAACGTGCATGCTTCAGCTGCTCCGCAGACCAAGGCGGATGTAATGAAAGCCATGGGGCAATAAGATGGGCAGATTGGCCAGCATCGCGATCCTGCTTACCGTCACCGTGGGGGCTCGCGCGCAATGGGACCCATATCCGTGGAAGAGAGTGCCTCGCACCGCCGATGGCAAGGTCGATTTGAATGCGCCAGCCCCACGCACCTCCTACGGCAAGCCCGATCTTTCCGGGTTCTGGATGCCGGAAGACCAGGTTAAGTATTTGCTCAACCTGGCGTCCGATATGAAGCAGGAAGACATCCCCCTAAAGCCGTGGGCGCGGGACCTCTACAATGCCCGCATCGCCAATAACGGCAAGGATCATCCAGGCGTGTCTTGTCTGCCATCCGGCATTCCGGAGAAGGACAATATCCCGGACGGCCTGAAGCTGGTGCAAACCGAAGACCTGACGCTCCTGCTGCACGAGTCCCGCACCATTTACCGGCAGATTTTCACCGACGGGCGGCCGCTTCCCAAAGATCCGCAGCCCACGTGGATGGGATATTCCATCGGCCATTGGGACAAGGACACTTTCGTGGTAGAGACGATCGGGCAAAACGGCAAGACGTGGCTCGACATGAAAGGGCTGCCAGGAACCGAATCCCTCCACGTCACCGAACGTTTCACCCGGCCGAAAGTCGGACACATGGATGTTGACGTTACCATCGACGATCCGGCGGCATACACGAAGCCCTGGAACGTCAAGCTCGCCTGGCGTCTGCTCCCGGATGCCGAGCTTATCGAGAGTATCTGCGAAGAGAACAATCGAGACCCGAAGCACATGGTTGGAAAGTAACTGTGCGTAACAGAAGCAAAATATTTTGCGTTCTGATCCTTGGTTCCTTCAACGGGGGCTTGAGTGGGCAGTGGATCAACTATCCCACGGCGGGCGTTCCTAGGACGCCGGATGGGAAACCGGATCTTGCGGCAGCCTGCCCTCGCACTGCCGACGGTAAGCCGGACCTCTCGGGATTGTGGATCAATCCAACTACGCGTCTACCCAATCCGGAATTTCCCGGTTGCGCGGCCGTTTCGGACGAGTTCATCAACATCGCCGCGCACCTTAAGGGCGGTTTGCCATACCAGCCCTGGGCGGCGGAGTTGGTGAAGGCGCGGCGGACCGAACAGCGGGTGAACGATCCGATGTCACGCTGTATCCCGATCGGGCCCATCCGGCTGCATACGTGGAACGGACCGAGAAAACTGATGCAATCCCATGGACTGCTCATCATCATGAATGAGCTTGATACCACCTACCGGCAAATTTATGCTGATGGCCGTCCCCTGCCGGCGGACCCGAATCCATCCTGGAACGGCTATTCCAGCGGCAAATGGGAAGGCGACACACTCGTTGTCCATACTACTGGCTTCCGCGACCACATGTGGCTGGATGGAGCCGGCAATCCGATGACCGACGCGGCGCGGATCACGGAACGTTTCCAGCGCCCCAACTTTGGCAATTTAGAAATTGAGATTACGGTCGACGATCCGAAGGCCTACACGAAGCCGTGGACGGTGAAGATCGCTCAGACTATCGATCTCGACACCGATCTGCTGGATTATGTCTGTGCCGATGACGAGAAGGATATTCCGCACTTGTCTGCGAAATAAAACCCGCGCGTTAGTGAGCCGCGGCGGTGATGGAGGGGTTTTCGATCGACAACGCCAGGGCATTCGCGGCCCAGCCGGTGGCCATGGTCGAGATCCATTGGTCGTGCTTATAAGGGAAGCCGCTCTCGAAATATTCCTGAAATTTCGTGGCGCGGCTAGCGACGTGCCAAGAGCCGTCGGCGCTTTGTGTGCCGAGCAGGTACTTCACGCCCTTTTCATCCGGCCGCATGACGCCAGCTTCATTGAGCGCCCACAAGGTCATGCCGGTTGCGTAGGCATCGCTTGGGAAACCTTTGCGTTGCGCCCAACCGCCATCGGAGCAACGCTCGGCCAGGATCGGCTCCGCCAATTTGCGCAGTTCCGCGGCGCTCGCGCCTGCCGCGGCAACCCCTACCAGGCGCATGTCCAGGTCTTCCAGGATAACCGGCTCGGCGTGCATCAGCCACCGTTTGCCAAGTTCCATGCGCTGCTTCATTTCGCTACTGCGTCCGGGTGTGCCATACGTTTCTAACGCTCGCAGGGCCATCGCCGTCCGTGAAAAGTCGCTGTCCTGAATGGGGGATCGCGAATATCCGGGGAGATGCCATCCGCCGTCGCCGCCCTGCGCCATCGCCAGGTTCGCCGTGAGAAAATCCGTAATGCGATTGGACGGATAACCGGCGCGCACCAGCGCTTCTACAGAATATAGATTGTTGTCCGCGCCGCCTAACGCGGCCGCTCCTTCCAACGCGACCGGGTTGATGGTGGAGGTGATTTGCAGAATCCGTTCGTGCGACGCTTTTTCATCGACTGCGATGCCCTTGGCGCGCGCTGCTGCCGCGGCAAACTCCGCCGGAGGTTGTTCATGACAGGCGAAACATCCACTCTTGTGGAAGAACTGATCGCTGGTGTGTTCCAGCAGTCGCATGCTGCGCGTGACGGCGGTCTGGGCGTCCGGCATTACTTCCGAAAACCGGACTGGCTTGGCGAGGTCTTTCGGAGTGCCTCCCACTGCGCGTACCACTTGCGGGTCCGAGAACTTGTAGGCCCAATCGAGCGCCGTCTCTCCTTCGTGATTGGTCAGGTGCTGGTCGGCACCGTGAGCCACCAGCATGTTTACCGTCCGACGATCGTAGCGGTCTGTTCCAATGGCCAGCATCAATGGCGTGAAGCCGCGATAATCTTGCGCGTCGATCCGCCCTCCGGCATCCAGCAGTACCTGCACTGCTTCGGGTGGGCCGAATGCGGCGGCCATCCCCAGAGGAGTCCAGCCGCCAAATTCCACCGTGCCCGTTTGAATCTTGGGCAGGCCATCTGTTTTCGACACGGCGTTCACCTTCGCGCCTTTAGCGAGGAGCAGTTTCATGGCCTTGACGTTCCGGTTCCCAGCCGCGTTCATTAGGGGAGTCAATCCGATGAAGGTGTCCGGGGTGTCGATATCGGCACCGGCATCGAGCAGCAGTTGGACGGTGGCAGTATCATTTCCAAATGTTGCTGCGTTCATCGGCGTAACGTGCCGCTTGTCCATGATGTCGGTTTTGGCCCCTTTGGCGAGCAGGAGCCGCACCACATCTGCAGACGGGTTGGTGAAACCGGCGATGATCAAAGCAGTCCTTCCGCTCCTGGCGATGAGGTTGACATCGGCGCCATGACTCAGCAGCAAGCGAACTTTGGCGGGGTCAGAAACCGACCACATCAATGCGGTTGATCCGAAAGCATTCTGCGCGTTGACGGCGGCTCCGCGATCCAGCAACAAGCGCATCGCCTCCACCGAACCGATCTCGGCGGCTACCATCAGTGGCGTGATATCATGATCGTCCGCGGCGTCCGCGCTGTACTTCTGATCGAGCAACGCTTTCAATTGGTTTAGGTTGTTTTCACGGATGGCGGAGTAGAATTTCCCGGGATCCTGAGCCATCGCCGCCACCGCCATGATCGCGAGAACGCAGACTTTCCGCATGCAAACGAATTATATCCAAATCGGACCTCGGACACCCGTCCGCCATGGCCGGAAGACTTACTTTTCGAGGACAGTAGACGAAGATGAGAATTCTTAAGATCCCAGCGGCCGTACCGTTGGCTCTAATAATCGGCGCGACCGCGATGTTCGCGCAGTGGCCCAGTTACAACACACCTGGCCCGAGGACAAAGGACGGCAAAATTGACTTCGCTGGGCCGCCTCCCCGGACGCCTGAAGGCAAGCCCGATTTCTCGGGGCTATGGGAACCTGCTCACGTTAAGGGTGCTAAAGGTCCCGGCGCCGAGGGGTTAAACGGGACTGCGCCCCTGCCTTTCGCGATTCCATCGTCGCCCGACGATCCTCCAGTCGCGCAATTCTTCAACATCGGCGCGGGCTTCAAGGACGGTCTGCTCCCCTTCACCCCCTGGGGCGCCCAGGTGCGTGCGCAAAGAAAAGGGAATAACAACAAGGACAACCCCGACGCGCTGTGCCTTCCACTCGGCCTAACGCAGCTCCTCATGCACCCCCAGCCCCGCAAGATCTTCCAAACCTCGCGCGCGATCGTGGTCCTCTATGAGGCCAACGGCAACGTCCGGCAGATTCTCACGGACGGACGGCCACTGCCGAATAACGATCCCTCACCGTGGTGGTACGGCTACTCGGTGGGACATTGGGATGGCGACACATTGGTGATCGAGACCACCGGGTTCCGTGACGATGTATGGCTGGACGTGGAGGGCAGCCCTCTGACCAGCTCCGGCAAAATGACGGAGCGTTGGCGTCGACCGAAGTTCGGATGGATGCAGATCGACATCACAATCGAGGACCCCAAGGCCTATACCAAGCCGTTCACTGTAAGGGTGAATCATCAACTCATGCCGGACACGGAGCTCATGGAATTCGTGTGCCAGGAGAGAGACGCCGTTCACTACGTCGGGAAGGGCGAGGCAAAGTAGATTAGTTACTTTGTTGCCGTTGCTGCAACCGGGGGCGGAACTGGGAGCCCCTTTTCTTTCATCAACGACTCCAGCAGCGCCACGGTTTTCGGGAAAGCATCGGCGCCGCCGCGAACGCCGCCGGCTCCTCGGGCGACGTCCAGGGGGGTGCGCCCGGCGGCGTCTTTGGCGGTCAAGTCGGCGCCGTTGGCGACCAGAAATTGGATGAACTTATCAAAGCCATGTTCAGCGGCGCCGTGCAAAGCGGTTTGGTTCGGGACGGCGTCCGCGCCCGGCATTTGACTGCCGCGCCGGAAGCTCTGTGCGATGCGCGCGCCAACACTCTCACCAGCGCCAAAACCGCGGCCGCCGAAAGTCAGATTGCGATCGAGAACCGAGCGGGCGTTCAGGTTCGCGCCGGCTTTGATCAGTAAATCCATGGTGGCGAGCACGCCTTCGTCGGTACGGTTCCGTCCGCGCGTGACGCGGGCGCCGTAGTCCACTCCGGCGGCTGCCATCAACGGCGTGATGCCTTCCTTGCTCGGCAGATCGACCAGTGCCTTGTACTCGAGCAGCAGCGCGACGAACTTGGCGTCGCCGCCACGCGCCGCACGCAAGAGTGGAGTGGCGCCCTGGGCAAGCATGGTATCGCCGCCGCGATCCTGCGGAACGTCGCGATACGGCGGACGCCGTTTCAACTGAATATTTGGATTCGCGCCGTGTTCGAGCATCAGGCGGCCGACATCGACGGCACTGAGCTTGTCCGGGCTCGGCAGCACAGCCACCGCGCCATTTCCTTTGGTCGGCAGCGTACTGACGTCAGCCGCCATGTAGACCGGAGAGCGGCCAAACAGATCCCACTTGTCCAGATCGGCGCCGCCTTGGACCAGCACGGCAGCCGTGTCAAAATGCATGTTCTCAAGCGCGAGAAGCAGCGGTGTCTCGCGGTCCGGATCTTCGGAATCTGGATCGGAGCCCGCAGCCAGCAAGTCCCGAACGCAGGCCTCGCAACCTTCCCGCGCGGCATAATGCAGCGGGGTAAAGCCGCCCTTGTTCATGTCCTTCGGCCGCGGCTCCTGGATCACCTTACGCTCCCACTGATTGATCTTGCCGTGATCGTTCAGGTTCGCGCCATTCGACGCCAGGAACTTGACCATGCCGGCCTGGCTTTGCGCGGCAGCCCACATGAGCGCGGATTGTCCGCCCCAGGTTTCCTTGGCGTTGATGTCGGCTCCCGCATTCAGAAGCGCCTTGGCCGCATCAATCTTCCCGCTACGCGCGGCAGCCATGAGCGGAGTTTCGCCATTCGGAGTTTTGAAATTGGGATCGGCGCCGGCTTTGAGCAGGGCTTCCACGATCGGCGCGGAGCCGATGATCGCGGCTTCGGTGATGGCCGACGTTCCAAACTGGTTCGACAATTTGACGTTCGCGCCGGCTTTGATCAGTGCGTGGACCAGTTCCAGGTCGCCGTTCGCCGCAGCGTACATGATGGCGGTGGTGCCATCGGCGCCGGTGGCGTTCACGTTCGCACCCTTGGCGCTCAGCAGGCGCATGGCTTCCGTGTGGTCGCCAGACTCGGCCGTATCGAGCAGCGTACCGGCAAACACCATCGACGCGCCAGCCAGCAGGACTGCAGCTGCAGTCACGAACCCGCGCATAGCTAGACCTCCGACAGACCGTTGACGCCGTCGCCGATGGACTTCACCGGGATCTCATTGCGCTGGAGCAGCGTAAGAAGCAGTTCGCCGTGACGCGAATCCTGGGGATACTTCACGTGCTGGCCACCCTTGATCTTTCCATTGGCGTGTCCCAGGATCGCGGATGGCAGCGGATCGTTGTTGTGGCGATCGCTGTTGCTCATGTCGCTGCCAAAAAGAATCGTGGAGTGATCGAGCACGGTGCCGTCGCCCTCTTTCGTGGCCTCGATCTTCTTGATGAATCCGGCAAACTCTTCCGTGTGGTACTTCTGAATCTTCACCAGTTTGTCCATCTTCTCCGGGTTGTTGCCGTGATGGGATAGAGGATGGAAGCCCTCGGAAATCGCCAGATTCGTGTACGTGCGCATGCTGGCTTCGTGGTCCATGGAGAGCGTGATCACGCGCGTGATGTCGGCCTGGAACGCCAGGGCCATCAGATCGAACATCAGTTTGAAGTACTCCGTGATGTCATTCGGCGTGCCGATGGGGGCATCCGGAATAGTCAATTCAGTGTTGTGCGCCTTTTCGGCCATTTGCACGCGGCGCTCGATCTCGCGAACCGAATCGAGATAATCGTGAACCACGTTGCGATCCTCGGCGCCCAGGCTGGCCTGCAGGCGCCGGGCTTGTCCCTGCACCCGATCCAGGATACTGCCGGTTTCTAACAGGATCTCAGCGCGTTCCTGATCGGTATCGCCCTGTCCAAACAGCTTCTGGAAGACCGCGCGCGGGTTGCTTTCCTGAGGCAACGGCTGGGTGGGCGTGCGCCAGGCGATGCGGGCGGAGCCCTGGCCGACGCTCAGCTCAAGCGAGGGAAGACGCGTGTCTTGTCCAACGTAGCGGACCGCAATCTGGTCGGCGCTCACGCCAGAGTCCGGACCGCCCTTGCCAAAATCCCAGGGCTTGACGGCAGTCAACCAGCCCTGCTCGATGTAGGCGTGAGGCTCAGGCGTTTCCGCGGGTTTATTGCGTAGACCGGAGACGATGGTCAGATGCTTGCGGAATGGCTCGAGCGGCGTTAGGATCGGCGACATCGTAAAGTCCGTGCCGGTTTCCTTGGGCGACCAGCGGTCCATGATCGCGCCGTGGGGGAAGCCGACAAAGGCGAAGCGTTTCGGGACCTTCCCAGCCGGGGTTGTGGTGGCCGCGGTGGCCGCGGGAAGCATGGCTCCCACCAGCGGCAGTCCGATGCTAGCTCCCACTCCCTGCAAGACTGTACGGCGCGAAATGTGCTTCTTGGATATAAACATATGGCCTCTTCTTATCTTCTTATTTTAGCTTTGAACCGCCCACAACGGACGCAACTGCGCCCTGTGAGCGGCTCGCGCTCTGTGCCGGCTCGGGCTGCGGTACGCGGCGCATTCTAAACTGTTCGGTATTGACCACCGCCTCAACGATGGCCGAAAACTTGTAATCCTTGGCCGCCGCGTCGCGCACGATCCTGCGAACGGTCGGCATGTCGTAATACTCGCGTGTGCGGCCCATCGAATAGGTCAACAGGGCTTCCACAAACGTCTGCACGAATTGGTCGGGACGGCGCAGCAGCGCCTTGCGGAGATCGTCCGGTCCGTTGATCTTCGTGCCGTCTGGCAACTCGCCGGCCGAATCGATCCTCGTGCCGGCAAAACGGTCCTTGTCTCTCCACATTCCAGTGGCGTCGAAATTTTCGAGCGCGAAGCCGAGTGGGTCCATGACCGCGTGGCATGACGAACACGCCGGACTGGCGCGATGCTTGGCCATCAACTCGCGAACGGTGAGCGCCTTGGTAGTGCCGATATCCTTATCGTTCAAGGTCGGGACGTTGGGTGGAGGATTGGCCGGTGGGACGCCCTCCAGGGCGCTCAGGATGAACTTTCCACGCAGCACCGGAGAAGTCCGATTCGGATACGCCGCCGCCATCAGGATGGCGCCTTTGCCGAGCAGGCCCCAGCGCACGGAATCTTTCAGTTCCACACGGCGGAACTCATCGCCTTTGACGTCGGTGAGACCGTATTGTAAAGCCAGGCGCTCATTCACGTACGTATGGCTCGCGCGCAGTAAATCCACGACGCTCCGGTCGTCACGAAAGATGCTGTCGACAAACAGCGCCAGCTCGGTGCGGAAATCCTGACGCGGGTCCAGACGGCCGGAGGCATACGGGAAAACGTCGGTATTGGGAACCACCTCGTTCAACCGGTTCATATCCAGCCACTCGAACACGAAATTACTCGCCAGCGTCTTCGATCGCGGATCGGCGAGCATTCGCAGGACCTGTTTGTTGAGCATGGTCGGATCGCTGAGTTTGTTCCTGCTGGCGACATCGAGCAGTTCCTGGTCGGGAATCGAGTTCCACAGGAAGAACGAAAGCTTCGACGCGAGTTCGAGATCGGTGATCGCGTATTTCTCGCCCGGCTTCAAACCAACCGGAACGCGGTCGCCGCGATACAGGAAGAACGGGCTGGCCAGCATACCCGTGATCCCTTGGCGGATACCCGATTCGAAACTACCCTGCCTCGCCCCATCGGCGTAATACTGCATCAGTTCCGCGATGTCGTCGCTCGTCACCGGACGGCGATAAGCACGCTTGGCCAGTGTCGAGAAAATCTCCTTCGCACAGACTTCAGCGGGCTCGTTCTTGTCCTTGGCCGGATTGCAAGTGAAGATGCGATCGCGGCTGGGCGTGGAACTGAGTCCCTTGACATCGAAGGGGCCCAGTAGCTGGAACGAGTTCACCCGATAGGAACGATCCTGCCCGCCGCCGGGCGCTGAAATCTGCAGCTGATCGTCGGATTCGGCGAAGCTTTGCCGCCGGAAAGTGACGCCGATCTTGTGGGGGCCGGCGGTGGTCTGGAATTTGATGTTCTTCAGGCGGGCATTCACGCGATCGAGCGCGCCGCTCTGCACTTGATCGTACAGCTTCATGTCTTCTTCGCCGCCGATCACGGTTTGATAAACGATTTTGTTGTCGACCGTCACCACCAGCGGATTTTCGTACTCCATGCCGTTGCCCCAGATATGGGTGGCCATGTCGGCGATGTTGATGCGGTATTCGCCGTCGGCGGGGAGATCCACTTTCGCCAGAATGCCGCCGCGTGTCCCCAGAGGCAATCCTGGAGTGTGGGTGAGCTGATTGCCGGGAGCCGCGCGGAACGTCCAGCCCTGCGGGCGAGAATCGCGCTTGCCGAGCGCCGTCAAAGCAACCGTATGGGCGGCCAGGACATATTGCTCGACGAAGGAAGGCGAAACCTGCAACGCGGACGCGATATTGTCGAAGCCCTGCGCCGTATCATCCGGCGGCAGCAGGTCGGCGCCGTTGACGTCGACCAAAAGCAGATCGTGGACCGCGTTTTGGTACTCCTCGCGATTTAATCGATGCAGCACCTGGCTGTCGGTGATGTAGGCCTGGTTAGGAAGCTTGTCGAGTGAATCTTCGAGCCACGCCACCAGCGAGTCCACCGCCTTCCCGTCCGGCTGCTTGGCGCCCGGAGGCGGCATAACGCGTCCACGCAGCTTGCGCACCGCCTTCTCGAATAGTTCAGGATTTTGGGCCACGCTCGCAGCGGTCACGCCCTGGAAGCTGACGCCGCCGATTTTGGCTTTGTCGTTGTGGCAGCCTGAGCAGTATTGTTTGATGGTGGCCAGTTGCGCGTCGGCAACATCGGGCCCGTCACTGGCGGGCGCGGCGTTCACCGCGCCAATCAAACTGCTGACGGCGATCAGGAGAATCGAGCTCTTAATAAATGAGTCCTTAAGCATCACTCTGGTTTCAAGCATCCGGAGAAAGATAGGCCCACTGGCTCTCGAAAGCGCGGCGTATAAATTCATCGGAGTTGCCCATCTTGGCCTCGTATTCTTTAGCCACCTTAGCCTCGACGGCTTCTGACGGGCTGTGTCCTTTATTCAACATCTGGTTCAATTTGTCGTAGATGGCGCCGTACATGTCGAGCTGCGCGCCCAGATCGGCGAAGCTGAGCACGGGACCCACGGCTGGAACGATCTTCGTATCTTTGTTGGCGACCGTCTGGATGCGTTGCAGCCCGCCGACGATGCCGCCAATCCAGCCGCCTGTCCACCAATCCATCACTGGCCAGCCTTGTCCGTAAGCGGCGTCTCCCACCGCTAGAACGTTCTGCTGCGGGAAGTAGACGTAAAGATCGCCATCCGTGTGAGCGGCGTCGGAGATGTAACCGTAGCGGATACCGGAATCGAGCATGCCCTGGTCGTAAAAGGTTTTGTTCGGTTGGGCGATCTTCGGAAGCTTCTTGAACTTCTGTCCGTTCCAGGGCCACGTGATGTTTTGCTGCAGCCACAGCCGCGTGTTCTCCTGGGCGATGATCGTGGCGCCCGCCGTGCCGAGCGTCTCATTGGAGCCGGTCTGTTCGGGATGCCAGTGCGTGTTGAAGAGCGTCCGCACCGGACCGCTGTTCGGCAATGCGGCCACGGCCTCGGCGAGCATCGCGGCGTTCTGCGCGAGTCCGCCATCCACCATGACGACGCCTTCGGCTCCCGTGCGCGCGATGATATTGCAACCTGCGCCACTGAGCAAATAGAGGTTTTCGCCCAGTTGGGTGGTCGAAATACGCGCGTTTTGCGCAAACGTGTACCGAACCGCCGCTATGCCCACTGTAGCGGCCTTTAGAAACGTCCTCCGCGTTGTTGGAGACGACACAGCTCCCCCACTTAAAGTATACTTCCGCAAGCGTTTGGTTACACATTGCCAGCTAGCCCGCTAAAAGTTGGTGGATCACGCAGCGCTCTGCCGCCTCTGACGGAAACGCCACCACATCGCTGCCGAATACCAACAGCTGCTCCAGGTTGGATAAGTGATTAACAACCCTAAACCTTCTTCTCCTCTTCCCGGTCCTGGCACCAGGAACAAGTGGCCGACCGACGCGAGCCCTCCTTTGGAATAACCCTCGGAAATAATCGCCCAGATCTCAATGATGATAGGCAAGACCCATATCCAGACGCCCACCTCCACCAAGTCACGATTGAACGCCGATACAACGAAGGCCAAGACGGTGCCAACAACGGCGAGGAATGCGTACCCGAGGAGTTGGGGAGCCAGGGTATCCTGGGTATTCAGCGCGCTTTCCAGAACTACGAGCGCAATTACTGGAGCAACGGACGCCAACAAAAGCTGGACGGCCCAAGAAACCATACCCCGGATCTCTTTTAACATCGGCAGTCCCCTTTCGCCAGCCACGCAGACTGACCCCTAATGTTCTGGCTCGGGCGCCGGCGGCTGAGGTTTGACGGGCGGGGCCGGGGTGGGCAATTCCGCTGTGCCATCCAACGCGAACACGAACATAATAGGCGGGTTGTCCACCTTCTCATCATTCGGACCCACGATAGTAGCCGGACGGCCCAAACCGCCCTGGAACGCCACATATTGCTTGCCGTCCACTTCATAAGTGATGGGAGGCGCCATGCCCGTGCGGCCGGTCTTGATCTCATACAGGATTTCGCCTTTGTCGGCCGTCACCGCCCGGAAACGGCCGTCGTTGATCGACCTGGAACACCAGGTTGCCCGCCGTCGTCACCGTTCCGCCGCCGATGCCTCCGCCGCCCTCAATGCGCCACATCAGTTTCTGATTCACCGGATCCCAAGCCTGCAACGCGCCCCGCATGCCCTCGGCCGTTGGCGGACCGATGGCCGGGCTGTCGATTAGTTTCGGATCGCCTTTGCCGCGACTATAGCCGTTGGTGCCCGGCTTGAGCTCGGCGGTGGATGCGTAAGTGAACGGCTGCAGGAACACCGGAATGTACACCCAGCCCGTGCTCGGACTGTAGGACATCGGCGACCAATTATGTGCGCCGCCTCCGGTGGGAAACACAGCGATCGGGTCGGTGTCGTAGTAGGCCGCCGGATTCACAATCGGACGGCCCTTCGCATCCAGCCCCAGCGCCCACGTGGTCTTCACGAATGGCGCTCCGGAGATAAACTCGCCCGTGACGCGATCCAGAACCCAGAAGAAGCCGTTCTTCGAGGCCTGCGTAATCACCTTGCGCGTCTTGCCTTGGATGTTCAGGTCGAGCAGCATTAACTGCTGCACGCTGTCGTAATCCCAGTTGTCGTTGGGTGTTGTCTGGAAGTGCCACTTGAGCTGCCCCGATGTGAGATCCACAGCCAGGATAGAGCAGGTATAGAGGTTGTCCACGTTCTGCGCGCCGCGGAACTTCTGATTCCAGGGCTCGGCGTTGCCGGTGCCAACGTAGACCAGGTTGGCCTCGGGATCATAGGCGAAGCCGTCCCAGACCGCACCGCCGCCGCCCTTCGTCCAGAAATCGCCACCCCAGGTCTTGAGCGCAGCCCGCATCGCGTCGTTTTCCGGCGGCAACTCGGGATTACCAGGAACCGTGTAGAACTTCCACGCGGCACGCCCGGTCTGGGCGTCGAACGCCGCAAAGAAGCCACGCGTCGGTTTGTCGCCGCCCGAGGCGCCGATGATCACCTTGTCGCCCGCGATCCGCGGAGCCATCGTTAACGTATACAGATCCTGCGGGAACGCCACACGCGCTTCCCACCGCGGCTTGCCTGTTAGCGCGCCTAATGCCACCAGGCGGCCATCGTTGATCGGCGCGATGATCATGCCGTTGTAGAGCGCCAGGCCGCGGTTCACAATGCCGCAGCAGATCTTCGGCCGCACGGCGGTCTGATTCACTTCCGGGTCCCACCGCCACAACTCCTTGCCGGTTTTAGCGTCGAGCGCGTAAACCACGCTCCAGGTAGTGATGCCGTAGAGCGTGTTGTTCCATACCAGCGGCGTACCTTCCTGGTTGCCGCCGCCCGCGCCGACCACGTAGGTCCAGGCCAAGCCCAACCGCTTCGCATTTGTGTCGTTGATCTGCTTCAGCGTACTGTAGCGCGTTTCGCTCTGATTGCGTCCGTAGCTCAGCCAGGAACCTGGTAAGGCATCGGTCGCCGCGCTCCCAGCGCCGTTCAAGACCTTAGCGTCCACATTCACCGGTTTGGCTGCTTGCTGCGCGAGCAGCCAGCCGACACTGGAGAGCCCCAGGATTCCCAGTGCTAGCGCGGCGTGTGTAGTTCGTTGAAGTATAAGCATGCAAAGTCCCCCGCGGGCAATTTCAGTAACGATATCACAGACAAATCTCAGTTGAGCAACACTTGTGTCCTTTACACTGTCTGTATGGGGAACGGACCTGCACGAAAGAAAATATTATGGCGTCTGCCGCGTCGGAATTATATGGCGTTCCCGCGGGAACTCCGTCAGGCGATTCCCGATCTTCATGCAGGGCGCGCTCTGGAGCTGGATTCCATTGATGCTCAATCGTCCAATATGCTTCTGTTCGGTCCCCTGGTTCAATTGAAACTGTTGGTCAAAGAAACGGGAAAGTTGAGTGGCCAGTTCGTTATTCGTATGGACCTTCAACCAGACGCCGCCCGTAAACTGGCGATCGAACTGAACAAGTTGGCGGATGCTGCTGATCAGTTGCCGATTGCAACCGGATCCCAATAGCCGCTACTTCTGCGGCACAGGCATCGTTTTCATCTTCTGCTGAAACTCCGGGTACATCGTCTCGGCCCCGCCTAACGTCGCGGCCAGCGGGATTCTGTATTTTGCCGCGAATTCCGAGACGAAGGGATTCTGGCCCGGAAGAAAATTCGGGACCGCGCCGCGCGGCTGGTTCGCAATCTCAACCACGGATTCACACGGATATAGCCAGTTTTGCCCCTCTTCGCTGATGCGGCGAAAAGCCTGGCTTCTCACAAATGGCTCGGTCAAAGTCACCGGGTCGGTCACTTCGCTCACGTGTACCAGGTAATCTCCATGCCGGATGAAGTGCTCAATCAAAGTGGCCTGATCGCTCTCGGGAAGACCGTTGCGTCTCAAGTAGCCTTGTTTCATGTGAGTGGTATAAACCGTCAGCGTGTTGCCTTCCCAGGAACCGGTCGAGAACCCCATCCAGGTGTGAGCGGCGGCGGCGGGAGGGTGGGGTCGGCCGTCCATCCAGATGGTGCGATTCTGTTCGTACGTGCTGATGTACATCCGGATAGCCTGTAGCTTTTGCGCCTGATTGTCGCGCTCCTCCCAAACTCGCAGATTGAGCGGACCGCCCATGATGTACGGAGCAACGTGCACCTGGCATTGATGCTCCGGCACAGTGACCCGAGAAGGGCTCCAGGCCAACCCCTCTTCACGAGCTGCTTCGTTGATCGGAACCCCGAGGAAATCCGCGATCGCAGGATTGCCAACGCTTTCCTCGTGTGGCGCCGGGGACCAGGCCCCGCTGATATCAATGCCTGGCTGAGCGTTGAACGAACCGGAGAATTGAGCAAGGACTCCAGGCGCCTGGGCCAAGCCCGCTACCATCACGATTAGTAAAGATTTGTGCCTCATGTTGCCGAACCTCATTTGCTCGCTTCAGCTTTCAGGCTGCGATAAATCGAACTCACAAAGTTGTCGGCGGTCCCAGGCCCAGACTTGGCGCTCCAGCGGCCATCGTAGTCCCTGGTGAAACCAGCCGTCCTGACTTGCTCCAGCGTCATTCCCTTCTTGATTGCGTTCCGTACGCGATCGCGTACGATAGTCACCATATCGCGGTACTCGACGACATCGAATTCGTCACAGATGCGTCCATGGCCTGGGATGATGTACGTCCCGCCCTCTTCCTCGTGCTTGGGGATAGCGATATCGATGATGTTGTTGAGAGCGTCGATCTCGCCTTGAACGCTGCCGCCACGCTCCACGTCGATGAAAGGATAGCTATCGGTGTTGAAGATATCGCCGGTGGCCACCACATCGGAGCGGCGAAAGATCACCAGGCTGTCGCCGTCGGTATGCGCCGCGGGCTGCCAGCGGGCCATCACGGGCTCTTCATTAAAGAACACTTCCTTCTGACCGGAAACGTAGGTATCGGTGGGCCAGGCCCCGGACGGCGCCACAGCCTTCTGGCCGCTGGGAGCGCTCATCCGGTTCAAAACATTTTCGTGTGCGATGATCTGGGCTCCCTGTCCGGCATCGGCTATATCGCCGGTGACGTTGGCGCCCGTAATGGTTACGCCAATATTGCGCACCGCTTCATTACCGCCGGTCTGGTCGGGATGATTGCAAGTGTTAATGACGTATTGCAGAGGCTTATCGGATAGCTTCCGTATGGCCGCGATTAACCTGGCGGAGTTTTGCTCCAATCCAGTATTCACCACCAGAATGCCTGTATCCCCGATCTGAACGGCGACGTTCCCTCCCAGTCCGTGGATCATATACACGTTGCCCTGCACGTGAATCGTAGTAAGGTCGCCCTCCACTCGATAGTCGTCCCAGGGGAACTGGTTCTTCTGTGCATGCACTACACCGGCCATCGCCAGTATGCCCAGTGCAACAGCGGCAGTTTTCAATCTTGGTTTCCCCATTGCCTCAGCGTGTTCCCGCTTCGCCGCCCAAGCTTTTGAGCAGCGCGACAGTGCTGTCGTGCGGAACCGGTAATGCGCCAAAGCTGTCTTTTCCCATGGCGATGTCGAGAGGCGTGAACCCGGCTTTGGATTTGACATCCAGCTTCGCGCCCTGTTCCACCAGGAATTTGACCAACACATCGGAGCCCCGATTCGCGGCCCCATGCAGCGCGGTTTCGCCCTTGTTGTTGGTCTGGTTCAGATCCAGGCCTTGATCCATGCACAGCTTCACGGCTTCGAGCGCCTGGGCGTCGGTGCCTTGGGTCTGTTTGTCGCGATAGCCGATACCCGCCGCGAAGAGCAGCGCGTTGTTACCGTCCTTCGTGGCGACCTTGGCATCGGCACCGGCTGCGAGTAAGATTCGCATGGTGGCCGCATCGCCCGATCGGGCAGCTCGCATGAACGGCGTCGCACCTTCGTCGAGCGCGATATCGCCGTAGTCCATTCCACTCCGGCCGGGAAGATTGTGCGTCAACTTCGCGTTCACATTCCCGCCGTGGGCCAGAATCGCTTGAATCAGCTCCATGCTCGGAAGCGGATCCATCTCTTTGCGCATGGGCAGAGCGGACCAGTCTTCATTGCGTGCGTCGATGGCGGCATACAGCGCTGCGCGGCCCTTTACATCCGTGACGTTCGGATTCGCGCCGCGATCCAGCAGGAACTTTGCGAAGGTGTACTGCTTATTCATGATCCCGACCACTAAGCCGCTGGTACCGTCCACGTCGGTCTGATTGATGTCTACGCCGGCGTCCAGCATCACCTTGGCACTTTCGATGTCGCCATCGCGCGCGGCAAATAGAAAAGCGGTCAAACCTCCGCGCGAGATCGGAGAGATCGAAGATGCAGTGCTCAGCTTGGGAATCTTCGTTTCGCGGAATGAAGATTGAACTTTCCAGTCTGCGCCGTGTTCCAGGAGCGCCTTTACCACCTGGGGATGGTGTTCGGCCGCGGCCCACATCAGCGCAGTTTGCCCCTTGTAAGTTTCCTTGGCGTTCACGTCGGCGCCGTGTTTGAGCAGGCTGTTCACTGCATCCAGATTTCCGGCTCGGGCCGAGGTCATGAGCACCGTCTCGCCGTCGGCGGTGTTGCGAGTGTTCGGATCGGCGCCGGCCTTCAGGAGCTGTTCGATGATGGAAGCGTTGCTCACCGCGACAGCTTCCGAGAGCGGGGTGGCGCCATAGCGATTCGCCGCCTTGGCATTAGCGCCGGCCTCAAGCAACAGGGTTACTGCTTCAGCATCGGTCCAATGGGCGGCCCAGTGCAGCGCGGTAGTCCCGTCGGGCTGAGCGGCATTGACCGGCGCGTGTTGCTTTACGAGACTCCGCAAAGTGGCGACATCGCGATTCTGAGCTGCATTGGCCACTTCGGTACCCGCAGCGAAGCCCGCTTGGGCCACCAACGTCATGAGGACTATGCCGAAAAAGTTTTTCATGGGTGATCCTCCGATCACAGCTCTGTCAGCATCCCGGTGCTGTCGCCAACGCGCTCCTCGGGAACGCCCGCTTTGTTCAGGATAGTGAGAAGCAGGTTCGACATCGGCGTGCCCTCCGCATATTTCAGGTGGCGTCCGCCCTTCAATTGTCCGGCGGCTCCGCCAGCCACGAAAACGGGCAGCGGCGCGTGATTATGAACATTGCTGTTGCTCATGCCGCTTCCATAAAGAATGAGCGAATGATCTAACAAGTTACCGTCACCGTCCGGCGTGGCCTTGAGTTTGCCGAGGAAATAGGCCATCAATCCCATGTGATAGGTGTTGATCTTAGTCAGGTTTTCCAGCCGCTCGGGATTATTCTGATGGTGGGAAGCGGGATGGAAACCTTCCGAAATGCCGAGCATCGGGAACGTGCGATAGCTGACCTCGCGAGCCATCATGAACGTGGAAATACGCGTGATGTTGGCCTGGAAGGCCAGCGCCATCAGATCGAACATCAGTTTTGTGTGCTCCTGATGATCGTCCGGAATACCCATAGGCGAGGCCGGAACAACCAGGGTGGAATTCGCGTTCTGTTTCTCGGCGAGCTGAATGCGCCGCTCGATTTCGCGGACGGTATCCAGATATTCGGCCACCCGGTTGCGATCCGTGGGTCCTAGATTGCCTTCCAGATGGCGAACTTGGCCCATTACCGCGTCGAGAATACTGTGCTGTTCGTCGATGCGCTCCAGTCGCTCTTCCGAATTGGCGCCGTCGCCGAACAGGCGCGTGAAAACGACGCGCGGATTGATCTCCATCGGAAGCGGTGTAGTCGGAGTGCGCCAGGAGATCGTATTCATATAGGCGCAGCTGAAGCCGACGTCGCAAGAGCCTACCAGACCGCTGAAATCTTCCGTGGCAAGTTCTAGCGATGGCAAGGGCGTCCGCTGTCCGATTTTCTGCGCCGCGATCTGGTCGATGGTCACGCCGGCCTGGATGTCGGCGCCGTCGGTGCGCTTGGGGTGAACGCCGTTCAAGAAGACGGCGGGAGAGCGCGTGTGATCGCCGCCGTTGTCCCCGGGGCCTCCGGGCGCGGCCATCTTGTGCGCCAGGTTTGTGACCACCACCAGTTGGTCCTGGAACGGCTCAACGGGAGCCAGAGTCCGAGAGATTTTAAAGTCGGCGCCTTCGCCCGCCGGTGTCCAGTTGGCCATCACCGCGCCGTGAGGAATGAAGCACAGTCCCAGCTTGATCTCGGGATTCGCCGCTGTCTTCGCCAATGGAGTTTGAGCCGGCACCATCGAATCCAGCAATGGAAGCGAAAGAGCCGTACCCAAACCTCGCAAAACTGTCCGGCGAGAAATATGTTTTTTAGTGATTATTCTCATGTTGCGGCTCCTTATCGCGACGCTTCAGTCACTGCGCCGGCGGTCTTGATCTTCTTCTCGAACGGGACGCTCTCGACAGTTCCAAGAACCAATGATGAAAAACGGAAATCGTTTGCGCCGGCATCGTGCAGGATCTTGCGGACTGCCGGCATATCGTAATATTGGACCCCGCGGCCCAGCGCGTAGGTCAAAAGCTTCTCGGTCATCACGCCCACAAATACATCCGGACGATCGTCCAGCATCTTTCGCAGCGCCACTGGACCATCCACCTTCGAGCCGTCATACAAGGTGCCCGAAGGATCGATGTGAGCGCCATCGTCATTGCTGCGCCACTGACCGACGGCATCGAAATTCTCCAGCGCGAATCCGATCGGGTCCATCACTTTGTGGCATCCGGCGCAAACCGGATCGGCGCGGTGCTGTTCCATGCGTTCGCGCAGCGAGAGCGGTTTGCCATCGCCATTTTCCTTGAGCGCGGGAACGTTGGGCGGCGGCGGAGTGGGCGGGATTCCGAGCAGATTCGTGAGAATCCATTTACCGCGCTGCACCGGAGACGTGCGATTGGGGTAGGAGGTCACCGTCAGGATGCTTCCCTGGCCAAGCAACCCGCGGCGCTCTTCAGATGTCAGCGCGACGCGCCGAAACTGGCTGCCGTAGACGTTGGGAATTCCGTAGTGACGGGCCAGGCGCTCATTGACGAACGTATAGTCGGCGTTCAACAAATCCATCACGCTGCGATCTTCCCGCACGATGCTCTGGAAGAACAACTTGGTTTCCTCGCGCATGGCCTGGCGCAGGTTGTCGTCAAAATCGGGAAAGATCTGCGGATCGGGTGAGGAGTTCTTAAGGTTGCGCAGGAACAGCCACTGCTCCGCGAAATTATCCACCAGGGCGTCGGCGCGCTCGTCGGCCAGCATCCGCTTCACCTGATGCTCCAACACCGCGTGGTCGTGGAGCTTGCCCTGGCTTGCCAGATTCAGAAGTTCGTCATCGGGCGGATTGCTCCATAAAAAGAACGACAGTCTCGATGCGAGCGCGACGTCTCCCAGTTGATACGCCGTATCCACGGGGACATCGCTTGGATCGGGTTCAAAGCGAAACAGGAACTCGGGGCTGGTCAGGATGAACTGCAGCGCCGATTCTATTCCCGCCTCGAAGCTGCCGTTGGCGTTGCGGCGGCGCTGATAGAAGCTGAGGGGCGTTTCAAGGTCGCCCTCCCGGAGCGGCCGGCGATAAGCCCGGCGGACCAGCCTGCTGAGGATCTGGCGCGCGCAGGGCAGCTCTTCCTTCTGGTTTTGCGGACTGCAAACGAAAATTTTCGCGCGCGCTGGCGTGCGGCCGGGGCCTGTCGGGTTGAGCGGCCCTTCCACCGTGAGCCGATCCACGGAAGGGTCACCCATGATGTCCAATCCATCGATGGTTGTTCGCAAAAACGGCTTGATCAAGTCGTCCTTCTCGGCGTGACTCCTCAACAGGGTGGACGCGGTGATCACATGCTCGCCGGCCTTCAGGGGAATGCGAACGGTCAGCTGTTTGTCGAGTTCGGCTCCGAAGGAACCCGGATTCGCCGTCATCTTGAGAAATTCGTCATGCCCTCCGGCCGTTACCAGGCGTACCTGATTTCCATCCACGCTGATCTCGATCTGATGAGCATCTTCCATGCCACGCATCAGGTCGAAGGTATTCCGCCACAGGCGAAGCTTGATCACGTAATCAGCGTCGAGTGGAGCATTATGGTGCACCAAAATACCGCCGCGAGTTCCCAGCGGCAGCCCCTCGATGTGCTGGTCCTGGGAAAGATCGGGCCGTACGCGGTAGGTCGTGGTGGCGGCGGCGATATTCATGTCGCCGACCGCTTCGCGGCTGATGTTCCAGGAAGCTGAAAGATAGCGCTCCATCAACGAGGGCGACATGCGCAGAACGTCGGCAATATTATCGAAGCCGCTGCTTTCGTCGTCTGGAGGCAGCAGCGCGGTGGCATCCACATCAACAGCGACCAGGTCGCGGATGGCGTTGGCGTACTCGCTGCGATTCAGGCGGTGCATCGCCGCGTGTCCGGGGTTCAGTGCCGCGGCGGCTGCCCGATCTAGCGAAGTTTCCAGATATGACGCCAGATTGTTGACTGTGGCTGTATCCGGACGCGGCATTCCCTGCGGCGGCATGGATCCAGTGCGCAGTTTGCGAATCACTTTTTCCCAGGTCTCGGCGGCGGTTGGAACGCTGTTCAGGTCGGCATCCTGCAGCGAAAGCCCGCCCGTACGCAGCTTCGTGTTATGGCAGGTGATGCAATATTTGTTCAGTACAGCCTGTTGCGTAGCGGGCGAATCCGCTTGAGCGAACGCAGCTGGCACGCTCCCAACGAGTGTCGCCGCCAGCAATAGCAGATCGCAAGATCGTCTCAAGGTGCCTCAACCAACCATTGTATCCCTGGATTGCATGCAATCGGCGACTTGTTTTGAAACCATCTATCACTATCGCTGATTCGGATACGGAATCTTCACCAGCCTGTCGCCCTGGAATGCGCCCAGGTAAATAGAATTGCCCACCTGCAAAGCCGAGGATACCCCGCCAATCAGCGGTTCGTGGCTGGCTGAATCAAAAATGACTCGGGCCTGCATTTTTGCGGGGTCGATCTCCGCAACACCGAAGCCTTGTATACAAGGCCTGCCACTACCTTCCGGACAGTCGCCTCGCGCGCCCTTTACTCCCGCCGCGAGCAGAAGACCTTTCTTCGTCCAGGTGAGATTGTCGGGCAGAAAGTCGACCTTCACCGAACCGACTACTTTGCCATCCTCTAGGTCGTACTTAAAGACCTGGCGGCCGGCGAATTCATTGATGTAGATGTACCGCCCACGAGCGTCTGCCACAACGCCGTTGGGATAGCGAATGCGCGTGGCCGGGAGTTCTGATTCGCCCTTGCCGGGAATCCATCGCGCCACATAACCCGTTACAGCGCCGCCAAAAGGACCTGCGGTCCCGCCCGTAGCAAGTGCCGTCGGGTAGGTGCCCACAAAACCGCCATCCGGCAAAATGGCAACGTCGTTATAGTCATGGGCCGCAACCTCGCAGCCACGCCACACCAGCGACCAACCTGCTGGAGACGCTCGCTTCAGCTCGAACATCTCGATGGATTGCCGTCCTCCATGGTTGACAACATATAGCGCCCAGACGCCATTCTTGCGTTTGGCTAGCGATTCGCCATGCGAGACCAGCGCGTCGCCAATCGGGCCGGGACAGGCGGCGTCGCCCCAGGATTTGTCCGTTTCGTCGGTAACGGCCATTTTGCTGAAAGCCTTTTTCGCGATATCGAAGAGCGCCATGCCGGCGCCCGTGGTACCGCTGCGGCCCTGGTTCACAAATTGGGTGGCAATTAAGTATTTGCCATCTGGCGTGAGTTCCAGGTCTTCGGGATTATGCGTCCCGCAAACGACTTCGATGTCGCCGTGAACGCCACAGGCCGCAAGCGGCGGTGCGGCTGCCGGCTGTTGTGCCCAGACCGCGCCGGCCGGCGCAAGCGCAATCAAAAGCGAGAGGGCTGTATTGAATCGCATCGATTCCTGCAAGGGCCGATTCTATCAACTACGCTACAATCACGTTCGACAAATTCTACATCCATTGCAAGCCGGCTTGCTGTGATTGCATGGCGGGACGGAGTTCGGAATCTCCGCCTTCGAACGTTCTCGGGTCAATAACGCCGTAGGCGCAATTACCTCTATGAAACTTCCGAGACTGAGTGTACTGTCCCTGTCAGTGAGTTCGCAGGAGCCGTCTCAGGCGGGCGCGGATCAAGAGTCAAATGTCAATCGTTCGGTGACGAACTGGCGCGAGTCTTATTGCTCGAAAACGATCTGGCCGCCGAGGATAATGAGGACTGCTAAAAAATATCCTGCGATAGAACCACGAGGTCGGCTTGCTTTCGATCCTCTATATAATCCTGTCAGGTCGAATCGGCGCGTGAAGGCTGTGTTCCAAAACTTCTACCAATCGCAGCCGCTCATCAATCTACGATTGGGCTCGCGGTGCGAGGAAAGTATTCTCGCCGTCGCGTGATGTATGCGGAGAAATCCGCCGCTACTCATGCGGAGCAGGGGGCTGCGCCGGCGGTGGAGGACCGTCGTCGCCGGCCGCGCCGCTAAAGACCTTCTTGCCGGATGGCAAGGTAACCATTCGCGCGCTGGCGGTGTTCGTGCCGTCCTTGGCGCGGAGGCCCTCGACCGTGACTTCATCACCCACCTTGAGGTCGTTCTTCCTCCAGCCGCGTCTGGTTAGCTCAACGGGAGCGCCCGTTTCGAATTGCCATTGTTCGACGCCGGCGTCGGTTTTCACATCCACGTAGAACCAGGCGTGAGGATTCATCCACTCAATTTTTGTAACGACGCCTTTTACGTTCACCGGCTTTTTCAAATCGAATTCCGCCGAGAATGCGTGATGCGCCAAGGCAGGAATGGCCACTGCGCCTAACAGGGCGATCATGGAAAGGACCAGCTTCTTCATGGATAACTTCCTCAATCGCATTATACTCGAAGCGTGGAGTCGCGCGTCACTGTGAGCCGAACGTCGCCGGATGACGTTAAACAGCGCCAGATTATCGTGAAACTGGATGGCCAGACGCTGGGTGAGCTTATGACCGGCGATGAAATATCGCAGCCGGTTGAGCCCGGGCCGCATCGTTTACAAGTAGACAACACCTGGAACTGGAAGAATGTAGACTTCACTCTCGCGCCCGGCGAGCATGCGCGGTTTCAAACCGTGAATCGCGGGGGACGTTTTACCTGGTTCCTGGTAGGCACTCTAGGGGTGGGACCCATGTACGTTCGCATTGAACGCCTCCCGGACCCTCCAAATCAGGCGCTCTGAGACGCGAGATGGCGGTCGCCCAGTTCCGCGCGGACCAGGTTCGCCCCAGCCACCATCGCCTGCAATTTTCCGAAAGCGACATCGCGGGGAAGATACTTCATGCCGCAGTCCGGCGCGACGATGAGGCGATCCACGCTGATGTATGGAAGGGCGCGGCGGATCCGAGCGGCGACTTTTTCGGGAGTCTCCACTTCGTTGCTTGAAAGATCCAGGACGCCGAGGATGATCTTCTTCCCGGTGAGCTTGGCAAGCACCGAACAATCGAGCGAAGACTGCGCGGTTTCGATGGAGATGCAGTTCACCGGCGCATCGGCCAGTTCCGTAAGGAACTGATATTCCGAAGGACGATTCGCCACCATGGCCGCATAGCCGAAACATAGATGGACGGCGGTTTCGCCTTGAACTCCCGAAAGCGCTCGACTCAGCGCCTTCAGGCCGAACTGCCGCGCCTTGTCCGGAACAGCTTGCATGTACGGCTCGTCGATCTGCACGATATCGGCGCCGGCGGCGAAAAGATCCTTGATCTCCTCGTTGACGGCCGCGGCGTAATCCATCGCCATCTCTTCTTCGGACTTGTAGAAATCGCTATGCGCCTGCTGCGACATGGTGTACGGTCCAGGAACCGTGACCTTGACGCGGCGGTCCGTGTTCGCGCGCAGGAACTGGATGTCGTGAACCTCGACCGCGTGTTTCCGGCGTATCTTGGCGACAATGCGCGGAACGTAGTTCAGCTTGCCCGACCGCGCCACCACTTGCGCGGGATTGTCGAGATCGATTCCTTCCAGCGCCGTGGCGAAGCGGTTGGAATAACTCTCGCGGCGGATTTCGCCGTCCGTGATGATGTCGAGGCCGGCGCGTTCCTGCGCGCGAATCGCGAGAATAGTGGCATCGTCCTGGGCCTCTTCCAGGAATTCCGGCGCAACACGCCACAGGTCGGTGGCGCGAACTCGCGGCGGCAGGCGATGCGAAAGCTGGGCGCGATCGATCAGCCAATCGGGTTGAGGATAGGATCCCACTAGCGATGTCGGGAGCAGAGTGTTACTCATGAACGCCTGAATTGTATCACGCACGTTGTGCGCGGAAGCCCATGGAATAATGATAGTCACCATGCGTTCGGCTTGCCGGAGGATGCCAAGTAAGTGCGGCTGAGTGTACTGGATCAATCGCCGATTGCGGAGGGCTCCACCGCCGGCGATGCGTTGCGCAATACCATCGACCTGGCGCGCTGGGCTGAACAGCTTGGGTATCAGCGCTACTGGCTGGCCGAGCATCACGGAACGCCGGGCCTGGCGGATGCAAGTCCCGAGGTGATGGTAGGGCCTGTAGCGGCCGCCACCTCGCACTTGCATGTCGGAACGGGAGGCGTGATGCTGCCACACTACAGCCCGCTCAAAGTGGCCGAAACATTCAGCATGCTGAGTGCTTTATTTCCCGGGCGTATCGATCTTGGGCTGGGGCGCGCGGCAGGCACTAGCGCCGGCATCGCCTATGCTCTGCAGCGCGATCGCAGGCAGCCCGCGCCGGACGACTTTCGTGAACAACTGCAGGAGTTGCTGGGCTATCTGGAGAATCGCGGGCCGGCCACGGGGCCGTTTCGGCAAACCTCCGCCATCCATTTTGAAAGCCCGGAGCCGTGGCTGTTGGGATCCTCGGCGCAGAGCGGAATCTGGGCGGCTGAATTGGGGCTGCCGTACGTTTTCGCCGATTTTATCAACCCCAATGGCGAGGCGATCGCGGCGTATTATCGAGAGCACTTCCAGCCGTCGGCGCGATTTCAGGCGCCGCACACCGCGGTGGCCACTTGGTCGATCTGCGCCGACTCAGATGAAGAGGCGCAACTTCTGGCGTCGAGCATGCGAATGCTGATGCTGATGTTGTATCGCGGGCGGTTGATCCCTGTACCGTCGGTAGAAACGGCACTGGCCTTTCTGGCCCAAGAAGGCGTGGCGGCGGAGACGCTGCCCGTGGGGCGGAGAATCATTGTGGGCAATCCGCGCAAGGTTCGCTCGATGATCGAAGAAGTGGCGGCAGACTACGGAGCGGAGGAAGTTTTCGTGGTCAATATCATGCACTCTCACGTGGCGCGGAAGCGATCGTACGAACTGATCGCGAAGGTATTTGAGCTGTCGTAAACACCTAACTTTACATCATAAAGTACTCTGTATTAGTATGGAAGCATGACCGAAAACGATTGGATCCGGTATTTCCGCGCTAACGCCGCGGAGCCTTGCTTACCTTGGGACGATGGCTACCGGTTAAGCGGCGCCGAACGCGCCGTGGTCATCGAGTCGATCCAGCAATTCCAGCTCGGTGAGAACGCACAGGGACGTCGATTGCTCGAACGCGCCCAGGCGCTCGATGCGGAATTCGTCCTGGCCTTGCGGTTGTTTATCAAAGAAGAACAAAGGCACAGCGCTTTGCTGGGTCGATTTCTGAAAGCGCAGGGTTCGCCGTGTTTGCATCGGCACTGGGTGCATGCGGCGTTTCGGCGAGTGCGAGGATGGGCCGGGCTGGAGGTGCGCATGCGAGTGCTGGCGACGGCCGAAGTGCTCGCGATCCCTTACTACACGGCTTTGCGGGATGCCACCGGCTCGCCGCTGCTGCGGTCGATTTGCGACCGGATATTAGCGGAAGAAACCGAGCATTTGCGGTTTCAAGCATTCACGTTCGGGCGCCTGGCATCGCATCGGGCAGCGTTATTGCGGACCCTGGCACACGCCATGCATCGCCGCTTTCTGATGGCGATCACGCTGCTGGTTTGGATGGAACACCGCCTGGTGTTCCGCGCCGGAGGATATTCGCTACGGCAACTCTGGAGGCAAAGCCTTACCGTTGGTGAGGCGCTGCTGGAACGGTAGCTTGTTCGCGCCACAGGCCGAGGGCTTTTTGCGCGGGACGATCGGAAAAGCTGAAGAGTATGGAGTCTTCGGTGGCTTGGTGCGAAACGGAGCACCAGGAAGGCGCCACGAAGATGTCGCGCGCGGACCATTCGAAGCTGCGCTCGCCGACGCGACTGCTTCCCTGTCCTTCGGCGACGCAAAATACCGTGGAATCCGTTGCGCGATACGGCGCACCCTTGAATCCGGCAGGCAGCGATTGCAGGAACGCGCCGAGCGTGGGAGTGACGGAAGCCCCGTTGGGCTTCAGGTACTCGATCTTTACTCCATGACAAGGATCGAGGGATTTGTTCCCGCGGAGGGCGGCGCGGGCAGGCGCGCAGGGAAATGCGAAGGACGTAGCGGGCGAGACAACAGAGTCCTGTGTAGATTCATTAGGAAGGTGCTCGGCGAAGCTGCTATCGAAGAAGTTCACCAGCGGAATATCCAGGCCGTCCAGCCAGACCACTGGTGAATCGCCGGGATTGCCGTGGTCGTGAAAAGTCCAGGAAGGGGTGAGGATCAGATCGCCGGGATGCATGATGACGCGCTCGCCATCGACAGCGGTGTAAGCGCCTTCCCCTTCGATAATGAAACGTAGCGCCGCAGCCGCGTGACGATGGCTGCTGGTAAATTCGCCCGGCAACACCAATTGCAATCCGGCATAAATGCTTTGTGCGATACGCGATCCGCCAGGGAAGCCGGGATTTTCGAGCATCAGGACGCGGCGTTCCGCTTCGCGGGCGGTGATCAATTCGCCGGATTCCATTAGGAACGGCCGCAGCTCGTCATATTTCCAGATCGCTGGAATAGCGGCCGGATGCGGCTCGGCACCAACGATCTCGCTTAGAACCTCCCATAGAGGAGCAGCGTGGAGCTCGGCGAGGCGCGGATAAAAATCGCGGAGCGCCGTGGTCGTCATGCTGGCAATGACGCAAGCGCGCGCCGGACTTCTTTGCGGGGATCGTCGACCACTTCGCATTTGTCATCCAGAATCATAGTGGCGCGCTTGGAGCTGGTGTATGCGGGCCACGCGAGTCCCTTCTGGCTGGGATTGCCGGTGCGCGCGAAAGCCACCCACGCGCCGCTGATCTTGTCCGCGAGCGCATAGCGATCTTCACCGGAGCCGGTCATCGGCTTTCCGGCATCCGGATTGTCGAAGACGAATGGGATTTCCATGCAATGCATCGCTTTCAGCTTGCCATCGCGGACGGGCGAGCGCCATTTGAAGTAATACATGTAAGCTGGCGCCTTTCCCAGGGCGGCTTTGCGTTCGGCGGCGGTGATGGCGTTGGTCCAGGCGAAGGAATCGGAAGCTGATTCGAGAGCGACATCGATGTTGCTGATCGCGGGGTCCACTTTTTTGTAGACCGCGACTATCTTGTCGGCGTCCGCGTCGCTCGCGTGGAAGGTTTGTTTCACGCGCTCCCGTAGCGCGGCCTCGTCGATAGGATCCAGTTGCTGGCCTGGAAAGAAAGTAACTTCGGTCTGCACGGTGCCGATGAGCAGCGGAACACTGGCGGAGATTTCGGGCGCCGTGGGATCGAACGGATTGGCCGGAAGCGTCTTGCCGTCCACCACGGGTCCGAAGCGTCCGCCCGCCAGCGCTTTGGTCAGCCGATCGACGGGCAGGCTCTGCAACTGGTCGATCTGATCCGGCTTCAAACCAACCTTGGCAAGAAATGCTTCAGTGGATTTGTTGGCTGCGTCGCGCGGAATTCCTCGCAACGACGCGCCGCTCTCGATGACGGCGCGATGGAATAGGCCCTTGGCCGCCGGCATCGCGAGCAAGGTGGAGACCTTTGCGCCGCCGCCGGATTGTCCGAAGATGGTGACGTTCGCCGGATCGCCGCCGAAACTGGAGATGTTGTCGTGCACCCACTCGAGCGCCGCGACGATATCGAGCATGCCAACGTTGCTCGAGTTGGCGTACTTGGCGCCACCGAGATCGGCCAGGTAAAGGTAGCCGAAGGCGTTGAGCCGATGATTCACCGTGACGACGACCACGTCGTGCTTGCCTGCAAGATTCACGCCGTCGTAGATTTTGAAGCCGCCGGAACCGGATGTGAAACCTCCGCCATGCAGCCAAACCATAACGGGGCGTTTGTGTCCGGAGGTCGCGCTGGAAGTCCAGACGTTAAGTACCAGGCAGTCTTCGCCGGCGGGCTCGTTCACATCAGTGGCGGCCACTTCGGGAATCAGACCCGAGGGGCCCTGAGGCGAGCGATGGCCGAGTTCGATGGTGTCCTTGACGCCGGTCCACGGCTGCGGCTTTTCGGGAGGCATGAAGCGGGCCGAACCGGCGGTGGAAGCGCCATAGGGAACGCCGCGGAAGGCGCTCACTTTATCCTGAATTGTTCCTCGGATTTTGCCAGTAGTGGTTTCGACCACGGGACCCGAGGAATCGCCGGTCGCCGGGGCGCCGAACGACGGTATTCGCAGGAGCACGCCCACGGCTAAGCTACTTCCGAGAAACGAGCGACGGTCGATCATAGTCGTCGAAATTATACACCGTCCAGCGGATCCGTAGCGCACGCACTCCTGCGTGCCGTGTTCACACTCATGTGAACACCATGCGTCCCCAAGTGTGAGGACGCGGCACGTTTGAGAACGTGAGCCACATTTGCCGGGGTTAGCCAAGAAAACCGATGGCGCGGCCGGCCAGGCCAACACCGAACCACAGGCACAGCGCGACGCCGGCTGCGATTTTTCCGCCGATGGGAGCGGATGCACCTTCATTCTTCACCATGCGGTTGTATATGGTGAACTGGAACAGCAGGGCGAAGAAGAGAAACAACATTTTTACACGAAAGGAAGTGTTCCCGTAGCACTTCATCGCTTCCGACAAAAAGAGCAGAATGCCGGACGTCAGCATCACCGCGAGACTCCACCTGTTCCAGGGACGCAGCGCGCTTGCGACTTCGGAGATAGGCTGCGATTTGTAGATCAGGCCGAACTGGCGCAGCACCAGGACCACCAGTGAACCGAGCAGCACGGTAAGGGCAAAGAGATGGAAATTCTCGATCACCGGAAACGCCACTCGCGAGTTACGAATGGCCTGGGCAATCAGCGAATTGTCGCACCATTGAAAGAACGGGACAATAGCTGACATTGCTAAAAAGTGTAGGCCATGGTCCGGCCGCAAGTGATGATCGCGGCCCATAGGATGATAGAAGCCCAACCCGCCACGCGAGCTTCCATGGGTGGAACCAGCGCGTTGTCCCATTTAGATACGTTGCGATAAATGCCGCGCTCAAACGCGATCGCGTTGATCGCAGCGACAATCAGGAGCACCACCTTGGTCTTGAAGAAAATGCTGTCGTAAGCCTTGACTGCCTGGCACCAGAACAGGAAAATGCCGGTGATGACCATGATCGTAAAGCCAATGAACATCCAGGGCTTGATTTGTTCGTAGACTTCCGAAGCCGGGCGGCGCTTCATGATGTAACCCATCAGGCGCAGATCGGAGACCAGCAATAATCCCACAGAAATGGAGAGGGCCAGAACATGGATGGTTTCAATAATCGGAAATACCCAGATGGACTCGCGGATGGATGTGCCGATGTTAGTGTCCTGCAACCACTGGCACATGCTCAAGATGGACATCTACGTGAGACCCTCCATTGTGTACGCCATATTATGATATGTCAATTGAACGACGTTTCTCCTAAGGCGAGAGGTTACAATCGCGTGCCGTGGCTTCAGTTCTGCTTGCTAGCGCTCTTTGCGTTGCCTCTGATGGACCAACTGAACGCCCAACTGATCGCCCAAACTGACGCAGCCGACTGGCCGATGTACAATCGCGACCTGGCGGGCACGCGATTCTCGCCGTTGCGCCAGATCGACACCTCGAATGTCGGCACGTTGAAGCAGGCCTGGTCCTACAACTTGGGTAAAGCGAGCGGCAACGAGGCGGGTTCCGAATTTACTCCAATTGTCGTAAAGGGTGTGCTATATCTGGCGGCATTCCATTACGTGACCGCGCTTGATCCCCAGACTGGCCGGGAAATCTGGCGATATGGATTGCAGGAAGGGACTCCGTCCAAACGTGGCATAGCTTATTGGCCCGGCGACAGCAGTAATCCGCCCAGAGTTATCTTTACCACCGGCAGCAAGATGGTCGCGCTGAACGCAAACACGGGGAAAATCGATCCAGGCTTCGGTAATGAAGGCACGGTGGAGATGACAGTGCCGTACAATTCGGCGCCGGTGGTTTACAAAAATCTGCTGATGGTGGGTGCGAACACACCGGAAGCTCCGGCCACGGGTCCGTCGGGAGACACTCGCGCCTATGACGCGCACACGGGCAAGAAGCTGTGGGATTTTCATTCCGTCCCCAGGCCGGGTGAATTCGGTTATGAAACCTGGGAAGGCCCGAGCGCTAAGAATCGATCCGGCGTGAACAACTGGGGATTTTCCCTGACAGTGGATGCCGAGCGCGGCATCGTCTACACCGTGTTGGGAGGTCCCAACACCAATTTTTGGGGCGGCGATCGCAAGGGTAACGATCTTTTTGCGAACTCCGTAGTCGCTCTTAACGCCACCACTGGAAAGATGAAGTGGTATTTCCAGGTAGTGCATCACGATCTGTGGGATTTCGATCTGCCCGCGCCGCCAACATTAATGGACGTGACGGTGAAAGGAAAGAAGATTCCGATTCTCGCGCAGACTGCGAAAACCGGTTACTTGTACATTCTGGATCGCGTAACCGGCAAGCCGGTGTTTGGTATCGACGAGAAGCCGGTGCTCCCGAGCAAGACGCCCGGTGAGCAAAGTTCGCCTACCCAGCCAGTGCCGGTGAGGCCGCCACCGCTGGCGCGCATGGGCTTTGGGCCCGAAGACATCGTAAGCGCCGCCGATACCAATGCGGAGCACGCAAAATTCTGCTCTGAATTGCAAGCCAGGAGCGGCGGTTTCTATAACGAAGGACCGTTCACGCCTTACGTCTATCGCGCGCCGGGCGCCAGGCCGTATTCGACTATTATTTTTCCTGGCGCTATCGGCGGCGTGAATTGGGGAGGCGCCGCGGCCGACCCCGGACTAGGGTATTTGTTCGTAAACTCGAACGACGAAGCCAGCATCGGATGGATCGAGAAGAAGCCGCAGGGAGCGCCGGTGTTGTTTGACCGCAATAGCATCGTGGGACCGATGTCGCGCTTCCACTGGAGCGAAGGCGATCCGCGCATTGGCAACATTCCCCACTCCGGCGAGCAGGCGTGGCCTTGCCAGAAACCGCCTTGGGGCCGATTGATCGCGGTGGATGCGCGCAGTGGAGATTTCGCGTGGCAAGTTCCGCTGGGCGTTACCGACGAATTGCCGCGCGCCAAAAGAAACACGGGGCGGCTGAACCTGGGTGGGCCAATCGCGACAGCGGGAGGGCTGGTGTTTATCGGCGCGACTAACGATCGCCACTTTCGGGCTTTTGATTCGAAGACGGGAAAAGAACTGTGGTCGGCTAAATTGGACGCGAGCGCACACGCAGTCCCGATTACCTTTGCAGATAAGTCTGGGAAGCAATATGTGGCGATCGTGGCCGGCGGGAACGGAACGTTGGATGATGCAACGCCGGGAGCAGAAGCCTTGGTGGTGTTTGCGTTACCTTTAAGCCCACTCCCGGCGAATTAGTTGCTGGAGTTAGTTAGCGGGTGCCGCCTGCTTCTACGGCCGAAGCATCAGTCAGCATGATCTTCGACTTAGTGCCGCCTAAGTCAAGCTCTCTCAGCTTGGCTTGACCGTTTTCGGTCTTGATATCCATCTGGGTATCGGAATACTTCGAGGCGTTCGTCTCCACCTTTGCGGAGACCGCGACGATATTCTTGCCTTGCTTGAAGGTTACTTTGTCGCCATCCACCTTGACGTCGTACTCGCCAGGCTTCAGTTCGGTTGTGCCAACCCACGTAGGATCAGCGATCTTAACGTGGTAGGTGGACGCGGCGGTGGCGATTCCGAGCGCAAAAACACAAGCTCCTAGCATCAATTTGTTGATCTTCATACAGTTTTAGCTCCTTAGATTTTTTTAAATGCGTGTGGTACAGCTCTACGAGGAGTGTGGTTGCCTCTTGCATACAAGGCCACACTTGCTATTACGTCGGACAGAGACGAAAGGTTACTCCCGGCCGACTAAATTCAGCAAAGGCTTAGCAATCTTTCATTTAGCCGGTTCACCAGATTAGATGAAAGCTTGCTGCCATTGGTCGCAACATAAAATACGTCTATTGCCTTGTGCCCTTCTGTATCAATCAGTACCACATCAATGTTACAACCCGCTGTCGAAATAGCCGCGGACAGGTCAAAGAGCAAACCGGGCCGATCTTCCGCGATAATCTCGATCAAAGTGGCGCTGTCGCAGGCGTTCGAATCGAAGTTCACGCGCGGTTCAACCGTGCGCTTTTTTAGACGATTTTGCGCCGGGCGGCCGCGCAAGAGTTGCTCTGTATCCAGCCGGCCCAAGGCGACGTCTTCGAGCGTTTGCCTCAGACGGTCGTTTTCGCTGGGGTTCAATTCGAGCGTGCGGCTGGGATCGGAGAACATGAACGTGTCCAGGATCAAGCCCTGTTCGTTCGAGAAAGCCTCGGCCTTGAGAATATCCATGCCGAAGCTCGATATCGCCCCGGCGAGCGATGCAAACAGCGCGGGGCGATCGCGCGCGACAATGGTGGCGCGATGCACTCCGCCGCGCACATCGATCTCGACCGCAGCGCCGCTCGATTTACTCAATTCGTAAAGCCCGGCGTGCGCCTGGATGTCCTCCAGAGTGTGCGTGCGCAAATAACGCGATGGAAAACCGCGGATAAAATCGGCGGGCTCCAGCATCTCTTTCTTGAGATCGGCAGGAAGATCGTCGATGCGTTCAGTTTCGAGTTCCTTGAGGAGTTGTTGATGGGTGACGCGGTAGGTTTCCCAAAGCTGCTCGAGCCGCCACGGGGTCATTGCGGCGGGATTCACGGCGGAGATGTCGGCGTAGGTCAAAAGCGTCAGCAGCTTCAGCCGTTCCAGCGTACCAATGCGAGCGGCCAGCAGCCGCGCAGTGGCGGGATCATGCAGATCGCGGGAATTCATAACCGTGGACAGATCCAGGTGATGCTCGATCAAAAATTCCACGGCGCTCTGCTCCTCCTCGCGCATCTCGATGCGCTCTACGGCCGACCGCGCCAACTCAACGGACAAACGCGCGTGATCGCCGCTGCGCGCGCCCTTGCCCGAATCGTGAAATAAAAGTGCAAAACGAAGCAGAGCCAGGTCCTCCACCTCGGAAAGAATTTCCGCCAGGCGGCGCAGCGCCGGATCCTTGCTGGCCGCGAGTTCGGCCAATTTTTCGATGGCGACTAGCGTGTGCTCGTCCACGGTATAGCGATGGTAGAAGTCCGGAACAACCAGACAAGAGATGTTCCGCAACTCGGGGAACATGGCCTGCACCAGCCCTGTATCGTGCATCACGCGGAGCGCGGCGGCGGCGAAGGGCAGCGAGAGAATGCCATGCAGCGCAGGCCACAACGGGCGTGTACCCTCGCAATAGGCCGCGAAAGTCTCAGCAGCTTGTTCCACTCTGCGCTCGGTTTCGGCAGCCAAAGGGATGCCATGACGCGCAACGAATTCCAGCAGGCGGAGCAGGATGGCCGGATCGCTGGCCAACTGGCCCGGCGATCGAACGTAGATTCTTTCGTTCGAAACCGTGAATTCCGAGTTGGAGAGCCGCGAGCGCCAATTGCCAAATTGCGTAGCCAGCGAGTTTTCGCCTCGCTCATTCAAATCGAGCGCGCGCCGGGCTTCCTTGTAGATCACTCGAGCGTTGCGGAAATACTCGCGCATCAGGTCGGCTGGTTCACTCGCCGACAGGTAAGGCTGGATGGTGAGCGCCTCCTGCGCGTCGAAGCTCAGCAGGTTCTGATCGCGCCGCGTCTGGTAATGGAGAAAGCAGCGCAGCGAATGCACGAATCTGGTGGGCGCAAGCAAACGCGCGGCCTCCTCCTCATCCGGCTTCCGCAGTTTGCCCAGCCAATCGAGCAAATGCAGGTCGCGCAGTCCGCCCGGCGTCTCCTTGACGTTGGGCTCCAGATGATAGATCGTGCCCTGGAACTTTTCGTGACGCTCCCGCGCGAGTTGGCATAAGTGGCGGGTCAGCACGCGGGACTGCCGCTCGAAAAATCCCGGCAGTTTGCTTTCGAGCCTGGCGTAAAGATCGGAGGAACCCGCCAGCATCCGGCGATCGAGCAGGCTGATGCTGAGTTCGATGTTGCCCTCATGAATTTCGGCGCATTCGGCCACGGTGCGTACCGAATGGCTTAGGCGCAGACCCGCGTCCCAGAGCAGACGAACGAATTCAGAGAGCGCATTCTTGACCAGGGCGGCTTGCGCCTCGCGCTCAATCAAGATGAGTACGTCCACGTCGGAAAACGGAAACAACTCGCGGCGTCCGAAGCCGCCCACCGCTAGCATTGCGACGCCGGGATTGGGCACATTTCGAAGCGACGCTTCAAAGGCGTCAACTGTCATCCGTTCGATGAGATCGGAAACTCCCGCCAGGACTGGAGCAGCGTCACCGGTAGAGAAGAATTGCTGTTGAATTTGCTGCCAGGCGGGCTGTGAGTGAAGCTTGACCATCCTCTTGCGGCCTTCTTGCGGCCCGTCGACTTTGATTGTATCGTCTGAGTGTGGTCGTCACATCCAGATTCCTGATCTTCCTCAGTGCGGCCGTGGTGCTGGCGATTACACCGGGTCCAGGGATCTTCTATGTGCTGGCTCGCAGTTTGCGGGGCGGACGCCGGGAGGGCGTGCTATCGGCGGCGGGGACTTTCCTGGGCGGCCTGGTGCACGTCGCCGCAGCGGCGTTCGGGTTGTCGGCGATCCTGGCGGCCTCCGCGATTGCGTACCAAACCGTGAAGTACGCGGGCGCGGCATATTTGATTTATCTGGGATATCGAATGATTCGAAGCCGTGAGCGGGAAATGAACGCTAGCGATCCCGCGGCGAGTGGAAGCACCTTTTCGCAAGGCGTGTTGACGGAAGTGTTGAATCCCAAGACCGCGTTGTTTTTCCTTTCGTTCATCCCGCAGTTCGTTTCCCTGCCGCAAGGGCACGTGGCCGCGCAATTTCTCATGCTGGGCACGATTTCGGTGACGCTAAACACCTGTGCCGATATTCTCGTCGCCTGTTTCGCAGGGCCGCTGGGCGCGAGAATGAAGCGCAGCGCCAAGCTACGCAGCCGGCAGCGCGCGGCCTCCGGTGTTGCGATGATCGGGTTGGGCGTCTATGTGGCAACCGCGCGGGGCAATCAATAGTAGGCCAAGGCTTCAACGCCCGTGCCGGCCGTGAAGCTGGATACCACGCGATTCTGCGATAGATCGATCACCGAAACCGTGCCGTCGCCATGATTGGCCACGAGCACGGTTTTCCCATCCGGAGCCAAGGCGAATCCCATGGGATCCTTTCCAACCGTGAGCACCTGCTGCTTGCCGTGCGGATCCGACATATCGATCACGTTGACCAGCCGTTCCGCCAGATTGCAAACCAGGATTTTCGAACCGTCCAGCGAAAAGCGCGGCTTGAAAGCGGCCTTCGAGTTTCCTTCCAGCGGAATCGTGCCGGCCAAAGTGTCGGTGGCGGTTGAGATCAGCAGGAGCTTGGGTTCGGAATGATCCACGGCCACCACATGTTTCCCGTCCGGTGAAGCTGCAATGCCCTCGGTGCCATTCGGCGCCGGGATGCGTGCAATAATCGAGCGCTTCTTCAGATCGATCACGGTGACGAAAAGCTTGTCGTTCTTGTTCACCACATAAGCTTTGCTCGCGTCTGGCAGAACGGCGGCCCAATGGCCCGTTCCTTCCGTGTCGATAGCGGCTTCGATGCTGCGCGTCTTGGGATCAATCACCAGCAGCTTGCGGCTCAGATCACAGGTGACGTAGATCTTGCCCGCCGCGTCAACCTGGATACCGTGCGGGGCTTGATAGGGCGAAACGTCGATGGTTCCCGCCGTTTGCCGCGACCCCAGATCGATAATGGCAATGGTGTGGCCGGGGTGCGGATTTCTGCCGTAAACGCCGTCGCCGTACACGGGAACATAGGCGGTTTTGTGATCGGGCGATATGGCAACGTCGTGCGGCGCGACCCCCACTTCCAGGTTGGAAATTTCCTGAAAGTTAGACGCATCGAAGAAGCGCACGTGCCTGCCGATCTTGTCGATCACGATCAATCCGTGAGTGCCGGTGGGATTGTTCGGGTCGACGCGGCCGGCGGCGAAGACCAGCGCTACAGCCGCGAGTCCGATAAAGGCGAGAAATGCGCCTTTTTGGGTGGCCATGATCGCCAATTATATACCCGCCGCGCGGCGGGTCTGAGCACACGATTCCACCACATCAGGACGCCGGTGACAAATAGAAATGCAGGCGCCAGCCCGATCACCACCCACAGCGCTTTGCTCGGCCAACCGCCGAAGTTGCCGAAATGCAGATAGCTGAACCAGCGGATAATCTGATCGCCAGTACTGTATTTAGGACGAAAGCGCGGCCGCGGCGGAGTGGGAGTGCTCACCGGAATCACGGCAATTCTCGGAATCAGCGAAGCTTCCGGGATTGGCTTGTACACTTCGAGCGGCGCGATTTTGTTCACAAAAACTTGAAACGGCCCCGGAAACCCGGCATACACGCCCACCACCCCGAACATAAAAACGAACGGGAGCATCCATAGGCCAATCGCGTTGTGCAATTGCCAGTTGAAAAGCTTCCAGTTGGATTTGGTTCGAACCACCAGGCCTCTGCGCCAACTCCGGACGCCCGGCCACCAGAGAACGGCTCCGCTAAGGGAAAGCGCCAGTACGAACATGGCGCCCACGCCATTGATCAGCCGGCCCACTTTGCCGGACAACAGATTTACGTGCAAATCGACTATCCAAGCCATAACCTGGATCGAATAAGGGCGCGATTCACCCAGGTCCTGGCCGGTGTAAGGATCGAAGAGCCTTTGTTTCTTGTGGCCTTTGCGGTCCATCCAAATCTCGATGGCTTGGTCGGGCTGCTTGGCGTCCCAAATCCAGCTCACGCGATATTGCGGATATGCCCGGCGCGCCGCGTCACGCAGCTCATCGTGACTGAATCTATGACCCAAGATCGCGACCATTCGCGGCCCCGGCCAAAGCGAGTTGTACAACTCATTGCGAAAGACGATGGCGCTGCCGCTGACGCTGATCGCGAATACGTAGAGGCCGAGCCCGATGCCGGTCCAAAGGTGCACCTGAAAGAGCGCCTTGCGCAGCCAGAGGCTCTTCGGCCGCCGCAGCCATCTCTCCCAGGAATTCATACTCCAGAGCCGCTTAGCTGGCCACCTTCTGCACGATCTGCGAAGGATCCGCGCCCACGCGGCCCGAGCCATAAGCCGCGGCGGCCGGGAGTTGGAAATCGAACTTGATGGTGGGCAAGTTCGGAATCGGCGAAGCGGGATCGCTGCTATTGACCCCAGTGACAAGCGATTCCGTGACTCCAAACACGGTATCCGAATCGATGTGCTCATCGCCCTGCAAATAGAGCGCCGTGACCACTTCGCGATAGCCTTCCGCTCCGATAATGAAGTGAATGTGCGCGGGGCGATAACCGTGCCGCTTTTGCGCGCGGATCATGTCCCCCACCGGGCCGTCCATCGGGATCATATAGCCCAGCGGCGCGATGGTGCGGAGATAGAAGCGGCCCTCGGCGTCGGTGCGGAAGGTGCCGCGCAGATCCATTTCGGAAGGATCGTGCTTTTGCAGATCGTAGTTGCCGGTTTCGTCCGGCTGCCACACTTGCACCGTTGCGTTGGGGACGGCCTTGCCGGCGGCGTTCGATACGCGGCCATAAAGGCAAACTTCCAGACCGTTGGTAGGCTTGGTGACGATCGTATCGCCCAGCTTCAGGGTCGGCGAGTCCTGGCGATAGAACGGCCCAACCAGGCTGGATTTAGTGCCGGCTTCAGTGGCGCGGCGATCGTGCAGCGCGTTCACCAGGCTGCTCAGGCCAAGCGTGTCGGAGAGCAGGATGAACTCCTGCCGGTAGGCCGTGCACTTCTGGCCGACAGCCGTCAGGAACTTGATTCCGTCCAGCCACTCTTCCGGCGTAAGGTCTACCTCTCGCGCGAAGTCATGCAGGTGGCGTGTAAGCGCTGCCATGATTTCCTTCAGACGCGGATTGGGCGTCGCAGCCATCTGCTCCAGTGCAGCCTCTGTGATTGTGTGTTCGTCAATTGCGCGCATTGATGTGCCTCCATGGTCACCGTGGCGGTGAAAAACGAGTATACAACGCATTACACTGGGAGCTTATGCCAACGGTTCTTGTGACGGGTGGAGCGGGCTACATCGGTTCGGTCACGGCCCATCTGCTCAGCCGGCGCGGATACGGAGTGGTGATTGTAGACGATTTGTCGCGCGGACACGAACATAACGTCCGGGGCCTTCCTTTTCACAAGCTGCACTTGGCGGAGACCGGCGCGCTGGCCGATTTGATGAGCCGCGAAGTCGTGGACGCGGTGATTCATTTTGCGGCGCATTCGATGGTGGGAGAATCGACTAAAAAGCCCGAGCTTTACTTCCTGAACAATGACGGCGGCACGGCGTCTTTGCTGAGCGCCATGATCCAGGCGAACGTCAAGCGGCTGGTGTTTTCGTCGTCGGCGGCGGTTTATGGAAATCCGAAGATCGTACCGATTCCGGAAGATCTGCCATTCGATCCGGTGAATCCCTATGGCGAGTCCAAAGTGCTGGTGGAAAAGATGCTGAGGTGGATGGATAGCTGCACCGGGCTGCGCAGCATTGCGCTCCGATATTTCAATGCCTGCGGAGCGGACCCGGAATCGGGTCTGGGCGAGGAGCACCACCCCGAGACGCACCTGATCCCATTGTTGCTCCAGGCTGTGGTTTCGGGGAAGCCGATGACGATTTTCGGCAATGATTACCCAACGCCCGATGGCACTTGCATCCGCGATTATGTTCACGTGGCCGATCTGGCGGAGGCGCACCTGGCGGCGATCGAGAAGCTGCTGGGGGGCGGAGCGTCGGATGTTTTCAACGTGGGCACGGGAGCTGGGCAGTCCGTGCTGGAAGTAATGCGGGGGGTGGAGCAGGCCACCGGTCGGAAAGTGCCCCATGAAATCGGCCCGAGGCGCGAAGGAGACCCAGCTGTGCTGGTGGCGAATTCCGACAAACTGAAGCGAACGCTGGGATGGAAACCCAAGTACACCGAGATAGGGGACGTCGTGGCGACGGCATGGCAGTTTGAACAAAACAGGTCGGCGCTTGCGTAGCTAAGAGTAGCGAGTAGGGTGCAGCGCGTTTGACACCTCATTTTCCCGCTCTTATACTAAAGGTTAGCCACTCTCTACGTTTCGGGTGCTCTGCCCGGGCCGAGGAAATCAGATGCCAAAACGCACCTTTCAGCCGAACAATCGCAAACGGGCAAAGACACATGGATTCCGGGTACGCATGTCCACGAAAAATGGCCGCGCCGTGCTTGCGCGACGCCGAGCCAAAGGCCGTCATAAACTTACCGTTAGCGACGAAAGAGCCGTTCGGTACGCCAACGCCGATTAGCGGCGGCTTTCCGAAATCCGCTCGGATCCTGAAAGCAGTTGATTTCCGCAGGGCCTACAATCAAGGAACGCGCTTCACCGGGCGCTATTTTGCTGCCTTTTGCCTGCGCGTGGAGCGCAGTAACGGGCCCCGGCTGGGATTCACCCTGCCGCGAGCTTTTGGGAAGGCTGTAGTGCGAAATCGCGCCAAGCGGAGGCTGCGGGAGGCGCTGCGGGTGCGCTTGCCCGATGTGGCGCCGGAATGGGATATTGTGATCAACCCGCGTCGTCCCGCAATCGCGGCGCCGGTAGAGGAGCTTCGACGAGAAGTGGATCGGTTGGTGGCGCAATGCAGAAAGCAGTGATCGCTACCTTGCGTCTCTATAAACGTTTCGTGTCGCCTTATTTGCCGTCGGCTTGCCGTTTTTCTCCCACCTGTTCGGAATACATGCTGGAGGCAGTGGATCGCTATGGCGTTATGCGCGGCGTCGGGATGGGTTTGCGCCGTCTGCTGCGGTGCCATCCATTCCACGTGGGCGGATTCGATCCGGTGCGTTAGAGAGTTCGAGCATCATGGCCGATAACCAACTCCAATCCAACAAGCCTGGAAAGAAAGACCTTTCCATGGAGCAGCGGCTTCTGCTGGCGTTTGTGCTCATGGGCTTGGTGCTGTTCCTCACCCCGTATTTCTACAAAGCTCCTCCGCCGCCGCCCAAGACCACCGCTCCGGCCAGCAGCCAGACTGCGCCCGCGGCTTCGACGGCAGTTTTGCCCACCGTTTCCAAGACCACCGAAGCCGCGCCCGCTGCTCCCACGGCGCCCGTGCCGGGACAGATCGTTGGCGCCTCCGAACAGCAGTTCGTCGTTGACACCGATATTTATCGCGTGACGCTTTCCAATCGAGGCGGAACGGTCCGCAGTTGGATCCTGAAGAAGTACCGCGACAAGCTAGGCAAACCGTTGGAATTGATCAACGAGGCGAGCTTTTCCAAGGTGGCGGCTCCGTTTTCGCTCACCTTGCGCGATGACAAAGCCGCCAACGCGTTGAACTACGGACTTTACGTGGCCAAGCCCGCCGCGGACGGGCTGGGCATGGAGTACGAGTTCTCCGATGGCAAGAACTACGCGAAGAAAACGTTCCAGTTTGCCAATTCCGGCGGAGCACACGCTTACCTTTCGCAGATCACAACGGAAGTGACCATCAACGGCGTTCCAACCGACCACCTGATCCAGTGGCGTGGAGGTTTCGGCGATGCCACGGTCCTGAATCGCTCAGGCGAGCAACACACGGTCTATTTCGACCCGCACGAGAGCGCTAATCTCGGCTTCACCCAAGGCAAGCTCACCAACAAGGATGCCAAATCGGTGAAAGATGGCCCGGTTCTCACCACCGGCACCTATTCCTTCGCCGGTTTGGACGACCGCTTCTTCGCCGCCGCGTTTCTTCCCAAAGACAACACGCAAATCAAGGTGGAAACGATCAAGGACGACGTTCCGCCCGCGCCCGCCGGCAAGGAAGAAATGCGCGTTGGAGTGGAACTAGGCGGCGATTCGGTGAATCGCTTCACCCTGTTTGTAGGCCCCAAAGATATCGACCTGCTGCGCCGCGTGGATCCCAAGCTCCAGCAAATGATCGATTGGGGCTGGTATGGAGTGATTGCCAAGCCGCTCTTCCTGGCTATGCATTGGGTGAACGACAACTTCGTTCACAACTACGGCTGGTCCATCGTCTTGATCACCATCGTGATTAACCTGGTGCTGCTGCCGTTGCGGCTGAAGAGCATGAAGAGCCAGCGCAAGATGCAATCGCTGCAGCCGAGGCTGGCCGCAATCAACGCCAAATATAAGGGTCTCAGCATGCGCGACCCCAAGAAGGCGGAGCAGAACGCGGAAGTGATGGAGTTCTACAAAAAGGAAGGTGTCAACCCCATGGGCGGCTGCTTGCCGATGGTGGTACAGCTTCCACTGATCTACGCCTTTTACAAGGTTTTGGCCGTCACGATTGAAATGCGCGGCGCGCATTGGCTCTGGATTTCGGATCTCTCCCAGCCGGAACTACTGCCCATCCATATCCTGCCGCTCATCATGATCGTCTCGCAGTTCGTCATGCAGAAGATGACTCCCAACCCCGGCATGGATCCTTCGCAGGCGAAAATGATGATGTTCATGCCGCTCATGTTCGGGTTCTTGTTCTACAATTTTTCAAGCGGCCTGGTGTTATACTGGCTAACCAGTAATTTAGTGGGAATCGCACAGCAATGGGCCGTGAACCGGATGATGCCCGCACCACCGCCACCTCCGCCTCCGGCCGCAGTGAAAAAGAAGGGCAAGTAACAGGTGGACGAGAAGACCTATACAGTTGCATCCAGCGGATATCGAATCAGCGAGTTTCTCGACATGGTCATCGGCGACATGGGGCTGGAGTTGTCGTTTGAACTTCTGGAGGGCCAGCACCTCCATCCCGATCTCGAAGATCCGGATTTATTGGTGAAATTCTCGGGACCGGACGTCGACCTTCTGCTGGCCAATAAAGCGGAGCTGCTGCTGGCGCTCGAGTTTCTGACGATGGAGGCGCTCCGCATACCGGGCGAGCATCACTCGCTGCTGTGCTTTGACTCCAACGACTATCGGACCCTTCGGATTGAAGAGCTCAGGCTGAGCGCAATGACGGCGGCTGAAAGTGTGAAAAAGACTCGGCGGCCCTTTCACTTTAATCCGATGAGCAGCCGTGAGCGGCGCATTATTCACTTGAGCCTGCGGAACGAGACCGATATTCGCAGCGAGAGCACGGGCACTGGTCCGTTTCGCCAGGTAGTGGTTCTTCCGATCGATATGCCGCTGCCTGAGCCGATTCGTCCGCCCCGGCCTAGCCCCCCTCCGCACGGCGGCCCGCGCGACCGCGACTCCCGCGATCGTGGCAGACGATCCGGACCGCCCCGACGTGGTGGTGGTGGCGGCGGCTTCCGGCGGCCCTAGCCACAAAACACGCTGCGAATCCAGGACACCATCGTTGCCATTTCCACGCCGCCCGGACGGTCCGGCGTGGGCGTGGTGCGTCTTTCCGGATCCGATGCGCGGCGTATCTCCGAAAGCGTTCTGCGATTTCGGGCCAGCCAGGACTGGAACCCTTGGACCGTGGCGCTCGCCGAATTGATCGACGATTCCGGCACCACGGTCGACCAGGTCATCGTCGCTTATTTTGCCGCGCCGCGATCCTACACCTCCGAAGACCTGGTGGAGATCTCCTGCCACGGATCGCCGGTAGTGCTGCGATACTGCGTCGAGCGCGCTTGCGCCGCTGGAGCCAGGCTGGCGGAACCGGGTGAGTTTACGCTGCGGGCCTATCTGAACGGAAGAATCGATCTGCCGCAGGCCGAGGCGGTCCGCGATCTGATTGAAGCCACCACGCTCTACCAGGCGCGGGTGGCCGCGCAGCAGGTGGAGGGCTCGGTTTCAAAGCGCATCCGTCCGGCCAAGGAACAACTGGTGGAGCTGATTGCGCTGCTCGAAGCCGGCATCGATTTTGCGGAAGACGACATCAGCGTCGCGCCCCTGGAAGAGATTCTGCGTCGCTTGCACCCCATTGAACAGGCGCTGGCGGCGCTGGCTTCGACATTCGACTACGGCAAGCTGGTGCATTCCGGTATCACGCTCGCCATCGTCGGGCGGCCCAATGTGGGTAAGAGCAGCCTGTTCAACCGGCTATTGGAACAGGATCGGGCGATTGTCACCGACCTCCCCGGCACCACGCGCGATCTGGTGTCGGAGGTGGCGGCCATCCACGGAATCCCTGTCAAGTTCGTGGACACGGCCGGCATTCGTTCCGGCCAGGATTTAGTGGAGACCCTTGGTATCGAGCGCAGTTATCAGGCCATGACCGATGCTGACGTGACGTTGGTAGTGCTGGATCTGGCCGCGCCCATTCACCCCGACGATCTCGCGCTGATGGAGCGCGCCGAGCAGCAAGGACGTTGGATTCTCGTCGGAAATAAAACGGACCTGCCGCGCGCGGCCGCCCCGCCCCAAGATTTCCTCGCGGTCTCCGCGCTCACTGGCGAAGGGATCGAGCGCCTGCGCGAACAGATCGCTCCCATGGCCACCCGCGAACAGGACTCCGGCTTTATCACCAGCATCCGGCACGAGCAATTGCTGCGAGAGAGTATGGAAGCGCTGGCGCAGGCTCACAAAGCGGCCGAGTTTGGAATCCCGCACGAAATGCTGCTGCTCGATCTTTACGCCGCGCTGCGGCCGCTCGATGCCATCAGCGGCGCCACCACCGCCGACGATATCCTGAACCGGATCTTCTCGACCTTTTGCATCGGCAAGTAGCCCGTCCGGAAACGGCTAGCGCCGGAGGAGTTCCTCAATATCACGGCTACCGTGCACCACGTGCAAGACCAGTACAATGTCGCCCTCCTCGATTCGATGGATGATGAGATAGTCATCAGATGGGAAACTCCGCAGGCCGACGCGGAGATCGTCACGCTGTCGCCCCGAATAGGGATATCTTGCCAGCAGTCGGAAACGCTCCGTGATGCTCTCCACCACTCGAGTGGCAATATCGATGCTGCCGCTTTCGCGAGCGACGCGAAACCAGATATCATCTAGTTCGGCTTCCGCTTCGGGCGAAAGACGGAAGTCGCTCATTTAGCCGGGTTTCTGTTCGGCAGCCAACCGCGCCATGCCTCGCCGCCGAACATCGTCGGCAAGCTGCTTGAATCCCTCGGGTGTCGTAATCCTGCGGCCTTCGCCACGCGAAAGAGAGGCTTCCGCCTCATCGACGGCCGCAAGGATTTCCGCGCGGGTGCGCTCGCGTTCCTCCCACAGGGAAAGTGCTTCCTTCACCGCGTCTTCCTCATGCCGCAGTCGTCCACTCTCGATCGCTTGGCGGATGAATGCTTTTTGGTCCGGAGTGAATTGCACTTCCATACGACTTCAGCGTACCAAACGATTTACAATGAAACGAGGTTTGGATAAACCAGCTTTGGTTCGCCTGCTAGCACTCGCCGCCCTCCTCGCCGCGCTGGTCTCCCCTGCGCTTTTGCAAGCCCAGCAGAAGCCGCAAGAGGGCCAGCTGGACGGCAGCCAGACGTTGTTTACCGTCCTGGCCGCGATCAATGCCGCCGGTTACGACGCCAACCTCGATTCCAACGCCAACTCACCCGTCCGCAAGCAGGTTCGCGAGGCCATCGCCCAAAAGCATCTCGCTTCGGTGGAAGCGCTCAAGAAGTTCTTCATCGACCACCACCAGGAAGACCCGGAGGCTGAACTAAGCCAGTACATCTCCTTTGCCCTCTCGCTCCAGGGCCCTCCCGATTTCCAGTTCTGGATGCCGCCCCAGGAGGTCCCGCCAGACGTCCGTAAGCTGGATGGGCTGAACGAATTGATCGCCAATTTCTACCAGGAAGCCGGCATTCCTGAGCTTTGGAAACAGTCGCAGCCGGCGCTGGATGATGTAATTGAGGCGTATCACGGCGGTGTGGTCGAAGCGCTGCTGGAGGCCAATGCTTACCTGAGGAATCCAACCAGCGGCACGCGCGGACGCCGCTTCCAGATCTATGTGGATTTGCTGGGGCCGCCCAATCAAATCCAGACCCGCAGCTACAAGGAGAACTACTTCGTCGTTCTAACCCCGTCGCCCGAAGCGCAAATCGATCAGATAAGGCATGCCTATCTGCATTTCCTGCTGGATCCTCTGTCGCTGCGATATTTCGAGCAATGGGGCCGCGACAAAGGCCTCGCCGACTTTGCGCAAGCCGCGTCCGCGCTCGATGATGCTTATAAGAACGACTTCATGCTGCTGGCTACCGAGTGCGTGATTAAAGCCGTGGAAAGCCGGATGGCGCGTGGCGCCAAAAAGCAGGAGTTAGTGAATCAGGCGTTGAGCCAGGGATTCGTGATTACTCCGGCGCTGGCCGATGGCTTGGCGCTTTATGAGAAGCAGCCCGAGTCCTTGCGGAACTATTTCCCCGATCTGCTCGGCCAGATCGACTTAGAGCACGAAGACCGGCGCCTGCAAAAAGCCGAGTTCGCAAAACAAGCGACGGTTCGCAAAGCCAAGGCTGCCCCGCCCCCGCCCGCACCTGTGGTGAGCGGTTCCGAGAAGAGTCTGGCCGAGGCGGAAGGTCTTTACGCAAGTCGTAATTTGACGGGAGCCCGGGAGGGCTACCGGAAGGTGCTGGAGCAACCGGCTGAGAATCCGGTTCACGCTAGGGCATACTATGGATTGGCGCGAATTGCTGCGCTCGATCACGATCCGGAGCTGGCCGAGAAGCTGTTCCAAAAAACGTTGGAGATGTCTCCGGACGATGAAACCAAATCGTGGGCCTATTTGTATCTGGGCCGATTGTCCGATGCTGCCGGCCAGCGCGAGCAAGCCGAGAAGCAGTATCGCGCCGCTCTCGCGGTTCGTGGAGCGCCCGAGCAGGTGAAAGTCGCCGCCGAGAAAGGACTCGCGCAGCCGTTTCAACGGTAAATAGCGCGTGGGTTCCTCCGGCTTGACAAAAAATTTAAAACCGAGTCACGGAAAAATTCAAAACCTAGGAGCAATGATGAAACGAGCATTTCGAAATATCGCGGCGCTGACTTGGGCAGCCCTGGCGCTTGGCTTTTCGCCGCTGTGGGCGCAGAAGCCCAAGTCGCCGAAAGAACAGGCAGCCCTCGTGGCCGTCCAGGTGGCCAGCACACCCGATGCGCGAATCGCTGCCATCGAGAACGTTTTGACCAACTTTGCGGACACCGAATTTAAGGTGGCGCTGCTCCAGATGGCGGTCACGGCGGAACAACAAAAGAACGACTACGCGCAAATCGTTTTCTACTGCGAGCGGCTGCTCAAGGCCGACCCGAAGAACGCTTTTGCGCTGGTCACGCTGGCCTCGGAAACCGCTCGGCATACCCGCGAGAACGATCTTGATAAGGATGAACAGCTCGCCAAGGTGGACAAGTGGGCCAAGGATGCCATCGAGGCAGCCAAGGTGATGCCCAAACTCCGCGCCGACGTTACGGACTCCGACTGGGAAGTATTCAAGAAAGACATGGAAGCCCAGGGCTACGAGGCTTTGGGCATGGCGGATGTGGTGCGGAAGAACTACGACGGCGCCGCCACGAACTATAAGCAGGCCCTGGCGGTGGGATCCACACCCAATCCGGCCACCATGGTCCGCTTAGCGCAGGTCTACATGAATACCGGCAAACTGGATAATGCAGTATTCACTTTGGACAAGGCCATCAACAGTCCCAACGTCCCCGATCAAGTGAAGTCTATTGCCCAGACCATGAAGAACGACATCGCCAAGCGCAGACCAGCGGCTCCTGCCGCGGCTCCCGGCAGTTCGGCTCCAGGGAGCACGGCTGCGCCCGCAAATCCAGCGCCGCCGGCCGGGAACCAGCCCTAAGCCAGAGCGGCGAGGAATTGAACGCGGGCTGTGGAATTGGAATCGGAAACACTCGAGGCGGCGCTCGGTTATCAATTTGCAAGCCGGGAATTACTCGCTCGCGCGTTCACACATCGGTCTAGCGTTCATGAGAAGCCCTCCAGCGGCGCCGCTAACGATAACGAGCAACTGGAGTTTCTGGGCGACGCGATCCTCGGATTTGTAGTTAGCGACGTCTTGGTGTCGTCGCATCCCGACTATCCCGAAGGCCGGCTTTCGAAGCTCAAAGCTCAGTTAGTGAGCGCGTCGCATCTCCACTCGGTGGCCGCCCGGTTGCGGTTAGGCGACTATCTGCTGCTGGGGCGTGGAGAGGAAATGAGCGGCGGCCGCGAAAAGAAGGCACTGTTAGCCAACGTTGTGGAGGCCCTGATCGCCGCTCTCTATCTGGACGGTGGGATCGAGCCCGCGCGGTGCTTTATCGTGCAGCATGTCATTGGCGAGGCCGAACCTTCGGACGATTTGGCGCTCGCTACCGATTATAAGAGCGCTCTTCAAGAACTGGCGCAATCCATGAAACTGCCTCAGCCGCGCTACGCGATAGTGGAGGAGCGCGGGCCCGAACACGCCAAGACTTTTCTGGTGGAAGTGCGCGTCGGGCGGGACTGGGTGAGCCGTGCCGAAGGCCTGTCGAAGAAGAGTGCCGGGCAGAAAGCGGCACAGGAGATATTGCTGCGACTGGCGGAATTGGCGAATTAATGTAGCGCGGACGCCCTCGTCTGCCGTCAGCTCAGAAGCTGCAAAATTTCGATGAGTTCCTTGCGGATGGCCTCGATCGCGCCAGGATCGCTGAACAGCGCCGGTTGGGGACGCGACTGTTTCTCAGACGACTTTGGGACGATCTCCCGCGTGCGCGAGTCCAGATACTTCCGGGCGCCCTCAATGGTGTAGCGTTTGTCGTACAACAGCCGTTTGATTTCCAATACCAGCTCGACGTCTTTGCGCCGGTACAAACGATGCCCCTTGCCGGACTTCTTCGGTCCGAGTGAGGAGAATTCAGTCTCCCAAAAGCGCAAAACGTAAGGCTTGATTCCAGCCAGGCGGCTGACCTCGCCAATGCGGAAATATAGCTTGTCGGGAATTTCAGGACGAAGTTCACCGGCCGCCGCTTCTGGCATGCTCTGGATATTCTAGCAAACCCGTTGAGCAATTCACGATCTTTTTTTTACACTGAAGATTACGAAACCTCCCACCAACAGTAAAAAGATCGCTCCCAGAGACAATAAGCAACGCCCGGCAGCGAGCCACGTCATTGCCGGAGTTCATCCCGTCCGCGAAGCGTTGCGCGCGGGCCGCGCCTTCGATCGCGTCTTAATCGCAAAAGGCGCCGGGGGTCCCAGATTGCAGGAAATTATCGATCTGGCGCGAGAACGCAAGGTCACGCTGCGCTTTGAGCCACGCGAGGCATTGGACCGGGCATCCAACGGCGCGACGCATCAAGGCGTGGTGGCCTTTGGCGCCGCCCATCGTTACGCCGACTTGGATCAGGTGCTTCCCGACGCTCGTTTGCTGATTGTCTTGGACGGTGTGGAAGATCCGCACAATCTCGGCGCCATCATTCGTAGCGCGCACGCGGCAGGAGCGAACGCTGTGATCGTGCCGGACCGTCGGGCCGCTGGATTGACGGAAACCGTCGCCAAGGCAGCCGCGGGAGCGCTGGAACACCTGCCGGTAGTTCGCGTGGGGAACGTGAATCAGACCCTCGAAGATCTGAAGAAACGCGACTTCTGGATCTATGGATTGGACGAGCGCGCCGGTCAGCTCTATAGCGAGATTGAATACGCCCAGCCTACGGTCTTCGTTTTGGGTGGCGAAGGGCACGGTTTGCATGATCTGGTGAAAAAACACTGCGATGTCCTGGTCCGCATTCCCATGGCGGGGGCCATTGCCTCGCTCAACGTATCGGTAGCGACGGGTATCGTGCTGTTTGAGTGGCGCCGCCAGAAAGCTGGATGACTCGGTTTGGCTATTCGCTCTAAGTTAAACCGCCTGTTACAATAGCCTTATAGCTCCTGCCCCGGCTTTCATAGCATAAGAATGTCAGTAACATCCGATCAATGTAAGCTCGGCTTTGGTCTAGAGTTTGAGGACCTGTACGAGCGCCAAGGGCTTCTCCGTTTGGATGCCGCCTTCCGCAATCATCTTTTAGCATCCGACCTCGGCCTGCACGTCCAACTGCTCGATGCCCGCGTCAATCCGGGTTCGAGGTCCGCCAAGGAACAATCTGAACTGGTCATCGCACTGGCCCCGCATGTCGAAGACTTTGTTGGCCAGTTGTTTGGAATTGGCGCGGAGGTAGAAGCGCTGCAGTCCAGGCACAACGCCCTGGCGCCGCTATTCGCCTTTAAACGTAAGTTCATTCAAAAGCGGGCTATTAGCGGCGTCACCGGGGAGCAGGCGGAATCGATCGATGGCCCGGCCCTGGGCCGCCAACTGGAAGCGATCTTCGGCGAGCCGCTCACGGAGCGAACCTTTTTCGCGCACGTCTCTAGCTGGCTTGATTCTAACTGGCCTGACAAGGACCCCGAACGCCTGGAAGGGATTGAGATCGCCGCACGCTATGCCGCTTGGGCCGCGTTATCCGGCGCAGGACGAACCAAGCACCACAACGATGTTCTCTTCAAGGTGGCGCATAAGCTGGATCCGCTGCATTTGGTCCCGGTCGAGAGCCAGGTGGAGAACGGAATCGCCAAGCTTCAGCTTCCCGAAGAGAGCTGGCGTGCTCGTGAAGGCTTTCGTCTGACCGATCCGGGCATGGGGCTCGAAGCCGCGCTGGATCAGGCACATTACTGCATTAAATGCCATAACCAGGGCAAAGACAGCTGCTCCACCGGCCTGAAAGAAAAAACCGGGGAGTTTAAGAAAACCCTGTTCGGAGTCACCTTGGCGGGCTGCCCGCTGGACGAAAAAATCTCCGAGATGAACGTAGTGAAGCAGCAGGGCTACACCATTGGCGCGCTGGCCATCGTGACCATCGACAATCCGATGGCGGCCGGAACCGGGCATCGCATCTGTAACGACTGTATGAAAGCCTGCATCTTCCAGAAGCAGGACCCGGTGGACATTCCGCAGGTGGAAACCCGTTCCCTGAAGGACGTGCTGGAGCTGCCTTGGGGTTTTGAAATTTACAGCCTGTTGACGCGCTGGAATCCGCTGAATTTCACGCGACCGCTGCCGCTCGCGCCCAGCGGCTATAAGGTGCTGGTGGTGGGGCTGGGTCCCGCCGGATTCACGCTGTCGCATTACCTCATGAATGATGGCCACACGGTGGTGGGAATCGATGGTCTGAAGATCGAACCGCTTCCGGCGGACATCAGCGGAGTGAACGCCCTAGGGGAACGCTCCGCGTTCCGACCCATCCGTGATATTCGCGAGGTTTACGAATCGCTGGACGATCGTGTGATGGCCGGGTTCGGCGGTGTGGCCGAGTACGGGATTACGGTCCGCTGGGACAAGAACTTCCTGAAGATTATCCGCCTGTTGCTGGAACGCAGGCAGCAGTTCGCAATGTTCGGCGGGGTGCGTTTCGGCGGCGCCTTGACCATCGAGAACTCTTTCCAGATGGGCTTCGATCATGTGGCGCTTTGCGCCGGCGCCGGCCGCCCCACCGTCATACCGATGAAGAATGGCCTGGCGCGCGGCGTTCGCCAGGCGTCCGATTTCCTGATGGCCCTGCAGCTTACCGGCGCGGCCAAGACCAATTCGGTGGCGAATCTGCAGATCCGCATGCCTCTGGTTGTGATCGGCGGCGGTCTCACGGCGGTGGACACTGCCACCGAATCGCTCGCCTACTATTTGGTGCAGGTGGAGAAATTCACCAGGCGCTACGAAACGCTGGTGGCGGAGAAGGGCGAAGCCGAAGTTCGCGCGGGATGGAGCGTTGAGGAAGGTCAGACTGCCGATGAATTCCTCTCGCATGCGCGCGCCATTCGCGCCGAGAGAGCGGCCGCGGCCAAGCAAGCCCGCAAGCCAAATCTGATCGGCCTGCTGAACTCCTGGGGCGGCGTGACGCTTGCCTATCGCCGCCGCATGATCGATTCACCCAGCTACACGCTAAATCACGAAGAGGTTTGGAAGGCGCTGGAGGAGGGTATCCGATTCGCCGAATGCCTCACGCCCGAGTCGGTGGAAGTGGATGGCTTCGGTCACGCCGCTGCGCTGCATGTAATGCGGCACGTGTTCGATCCATCCACCGGCAAAATGAGTGCCACGGGAGAGCCGGTGCGAATGCCGGCCAAGTCGATTCTGGTTGCCGCCGGAACGCAGCCCAATACTGTGCTGGGCCGCGAAGATCCCGAACACGTGTTCCTGGACGGCAAATGGTTCCAGGCAGTGGATGAGCAGGGAGAGCCGGTGAAGCCCGAGCGGGTGGCCAAGCCGAAAGCGTCGCGCGTGCTGACGTCCATTCGCCCGGACGGCCGGGGCGTCAGCTTCTTCGGCGATTTGCATCCCTCCTACGCAGGGAACGTGGTGAAGGCCATGGCGAGCGCCAAGCAAGGCTATCCGGTGGTGACGCGGCTGCTCTCGCGCCGACCGCCCGAAGCTCCGGAACCGAATGTACTGTTGACGCGCTTGAATTCTGAGCTGCGCGCCGTAGTGCAGGATGTGATCCGCCTCACTCCCAACATCGTGGAAGTGGTGGTCCAAGCGCCTATGGCCGCGCGAGCCTTCGAGCCTGGCATGTTCTACCGCCTGCAAAACTACGAGACCCTGGCGCCACGCGTCAACGGAACGGCGCTTGCGATGGAAGGTCTGGCGCTCACCGGCGCTTCCGTGGATCGCGCCAAAGGCCTGCTCTCAACCATTGTTCTGGAAGTGGGCGGCTCGTCCGATTTGTGTGCGCTGCTGCAGCCTGGCGAACCGGTGATCCTGATGGGACCGACCGGAACGCCCACCGAAACGCCCTCGCGCGAAACCGTGCTGTTGGTGGGTGGCGGACTGGGCAATGCGGTTTTATTCTCCATCGGCCAGCAGCTGCGCGCCAGCCGATCGCGCACCATATACTTCGCCGGCTACAAGAAAATGATCGACCGCTACAAGGTGGAAGAGATCGAGAAAGCCGCCGACGTAGTGGTTTGGTGCTGCGACGAAGCGCCCGGATTCACGCCCGATCGCGTGCAGGACAAGGCCTTCGTCGGAAACATCGTGGACGCCATGGCGGCCTATGGCCGCGGCGATCTGGACGATCCGGAAATTCCGCTGAGTTCGGTGGACCGGCTGGTTGTAATCGGTTCTGACGCGATGATGCACGCCGTGCAACGCGCGCGCCACGGCATGCTGGCGCCGTATCTCAAGCACGGCCACAAGGCCATCGCCAGTATCAACTCTCCCATGCAGTGCATGATGAAGGAAATTTGCGCGCAGTGCCTGCAGCAGCACAAAGATCCCATCACCGGCGAAGAAACCGTGGTCTTTTCCTGCTTCAATCAGGACCAGCAGATGGATCACGTCGATTTCGCCAGCCTGCGCACACGCCTCTCGCAGAACGGAGTGCAGGAGAAGCTGACCAAGCAGTGGATCGACCGCTGCCTGCGCCAGATCGGCGCGCGGGAAGAGTTAGTCACGCACTGAGCTATTCTCCAAGGAAGTGCGATTATAGATTGATCGCATGGGGGAATCGTCCTATCCCACGTTGGAGCTTAGCCGGCGCATTGGAGTTCAATGGCCCAACATAGAAGCGGCACGTACGTTTTCTCGTGAAACACTTGCCGATTTGAGGTCCGCTCTCGCCGATTCCGACTCCGACGACACGAGTGTGGTGGTTTTGGGTTCATTGGGCCGCGAAGAATTTACGTCTGGTAGTGATATTGACTGGAACCTGTTGGTGGATGGAATCGCCGATCCGAATCATCATGCTCTGTTTCTGGACGCACAGAAGAAGATCAAAGACGTGGCACCGAAGAGCGTTGGGCGGGAAGGTACCTTCGACGCGTTTGTGTCGAGTCACGACCTGATCCACAGGATCGGTGGCGAAGATGATACTAATCGGAACCTCACTCGCCGACTACTTCTTCTGCTGGAATCTACCCCTATTGGCCGGCCGATTGCCCACGAACGTGTCGTCAAGAACATACTGAAGAGGTACCTTCTCGAGGACCTTAGTTTCTGGCGTGGCACAACTGTGCACGGCCATCATATTCCACACTTCCTGTTAAACAACATAGCTCGATTCTGGCGCACGATGACCGTGGATTTTGCCTACAAGCTCCGTGCGCGATCGGGCGAGGGCTGGGCCATCAGGAATATCAAGCTGCGAATGTCACGCAAGCTGCTCTACGTCTCGGGGCTTGTCGCATGCTTTCGCTGTCATCTGATTTTCCCAGAGGAAGGCCGCGAGTCCGTTTTGGGCGACGAAGACTTACGCCTCGAAGTCGTCAACGTCGTTGATAAAATCTTCTCCGACAAGCCCCTTGATATTATCGCGGCGTTCGGAATAGGCCAGACACAATTGTACGGTACGTTGTCACGGCTTTTCGGAGCCTATGATGAATTTCTTGGCATGTTGAGGGACGAGAGCTGCCGTAAACATTTGGAAACCCTTACGGAGAGCTCCGGCGAGCGCGATCCGGTCTATCAACAGGCTCGAGCAATGAGCCATCGTTTCAGGGATGCGATACTTGAGTTGCTTTTCGATGAACAATCACAGCTTGGTTCGCTAACACGCCTATATGGAGTTGTCTGATGCAGCCACTTGGCTTCTCGACCGGAGCACTCGCTCTCTCCGATTTTAGGCAAGCTCTGCGCATACTCAGAGACCAACCCGTTAGCGTGGTTGAACTTTCGGCTATCCGAGAACATGAGCTTGTTCCCCTGTTGCGCTCGCTCGACGACCTGGATCTGTCCCCTTTCTCGTACGTGTCGATCCATGCGCCAAGCTCCTTTTCACCTCAGGCGGAGGCTTGGATTTTCCAAGAGCTCTACAAGATTCGGCTTCGCGGATGGCCGATCGTTGTTCATCCTGATACTCTGTATGACCACTCCCTCTGGAGACTCCTCGGGGGCCTACTGTGCATTGAAAACATGGATAAGCGCAAGGGAGTCGGCCGAACCATTCGAGAACTCGATTATCTCTTCACCGAATTTCCGGAGGCGTCCTTTTGTTTCGACATCGGTCACGCCCGTCAGGTAGATACATCCATGACCGAGGCGTACTTAATGCTGAAACAGTACTCCTCCCGCCTCCGCCAAGTTCACATCAGCGAGGTGAATTCAAGGAACAAACATGATCGGCTCTCGTTCGTTAGCATACTGGGCTTTCAGGAAGTAACTCACCTGATTCCGCCCTCCACCCCGGTAATTATTGAATCAGTCATTACCGAAGATCAGATCGGCGCTGAGATTTGCCGGGTTCAGCGCGCACTGCATGCTCCCTTGCCACAGGTGGAGGCTAGCTAATGCTCGACGCGCGTGGTTGGCTCTTCGTCGCCCTCGGCGCGTTTACCGTCTTCCTGGTCTGGATTTGGTTCCGAGGCAAAGGACGCGCGCCAGGCGTCCCATCCCTCTTCGAACTTTTCCTCGGGATGGCGACCAACTTCTTCGATACGCTCGGCATCGGTTCCTTTGCCCCTACCGCCAGCGTCTTCAAATTCCGTCACATGGTGCCGGACGAAAAGATCCCGGGAACGTTGAATGTCGGCCATGCGCTGCCCACACTGCTCGAAGCGTTCCTGTTCATCGCCATCGTCAAAGTGGACGTTCTGACGTTGGTGCTGCTGATGGGCGCCTCGGTAGCCGGAGCCTGGTTTGGGGCTGGAATCGTCGCCGGCTGGCCGCGGCGTCGGGTGCAAATCGGAATGGGAGTCGCGTTGCTGGTTGCAGCGTCCTTCTTCCTGATGAAAAACCTGAATCTGTTCCCCGAGGGCGGCCATGCGTTGATCCTGGAACACTGGCGCTTGTGGGTGGGAGTGGTTGGCAGCCTGATCTTAGGCGCTTTGATGACCATGGGTATCGGCCTGTACGGGCCTTGCATGATTCTCGTAAGCCTGCTCGGAATGGACCCCGCGGCCGCATACCCCATCATGATGGGATCTTGCGCCTTCCTGATGCCGGTGGCCAGCGCGCGATTTATCCAGGCAGGTAGCTACAGCCCGCGCGTGTCGCTGGGAATTGCATTGGGCGGCCTGCCCGGCGTCTTGATCGCCGCTTTCATTTTCAAAAGCCTGCCGCTGACCGCCGTGCGATGGCTGGTGGTGGTGGCGGTGGTTTACGCGGCCTTCACCATGCTGCGCTCGGCTATCCAGCGTCCAGCGCTTCCTGCAGCCGCTCCGGCCGAAGCCAAGCTATACTAAATATAGAAAGTTTTTGGCCTCCATCTATGACCAGGCGTATTAAATTCTTTGTCGCTTCCACTTCTACCTGCCTTGTATTTGTGCTGCTGTTCGGCGCCATGCGCGGCAAAAGCGCTTCCCCCGAAGATACCTACCGGCACCTCGCGGTTTATACCGAAGTGCTCTCGCGAATCAAGAGCGATTACGTGGAAGAGCCCGACATGAAGAGCGTCACGCTAGGCGCGCTGAATGGGCTGCTCGAATCGATCGATCCATACGCGAGCTATCTGAATGCCGACCAGTACAAGCAATGGCTCAAGAGCAAAGACCAGCATAAGGCCGACGTCGGCCTGATCCTTTCGAAGAAATTCGGCTACGTCGGGATCGTCGACGCAATTCCGGGATCGCCCGCCGCCAAAGCCGGGCTGACCACCACCGACGTTCTCGAAACCATCAATGGAGTGGCCACCCGCGACATGCCGCTGGCCTTCGCTCAGCTATTGCTTCAGGGCGATACGGGCAGCACGGTGGAGTTGGGCGTGCTCCGTTTCCGTAAGCCGGAACCGACCAAGCTCACCCTCACGCGCGCCATGATCGAATATCCGGCGGTGACCGCGAGGATGCTGCCCGATCAGGTTGGCTTGATCCAGGCCGCGAGTCTCGAAGGCAATCGGGTGAAAGACATCGCCGCGAAAGTGGAAGAACTGCAGAAGCAGGGCGCCAAGGAACTGGTTTTGGACTTGCGGCATTCCGCGACCGGCGGACCCGAAGCGGGCGAGCAGCTGGCAAACGTCTTTCTGGACAAAGGCCTGATCACCTACACCGAGGGCCAAAAAGTGGAACGCCACGACGTCACGGCGGACCCTGCCAACGATCGCAGTCACCTTCCTCTGGCCGTGATTGTGGACCGCGGCACTGCGGATGGCGCGGAAATCGCAGCGGCGGCTTTGATGGACGACAAGCGCGCGGAAGTGATCGGCGAGCGCACCTATGGCGACGCGTCCATCCGCAAGCCCATTCAGATGGACGATGGTTCGGCGGTCATTCTCTCGGTGGCGAAGTATTATTCGCCCTCCGGCAAAGCGATTCAGGATACCGGCGTCACGCCTTCGGTCCCGGTTCAAGAGACCGAACCGGTAGTCGTCGACGACGATGGCAGTCCACAAACGGTGGAACCTCCGCAACCGCCTGCGGGCGAAGACATCCTGCTCAAGAAGGCGATTGAAGTAGTGACAAAGGGCAACCACGAAGTGGTTTCCAACGAGAAGGGTACTGGCGATTCCAAACCAGGCCCGGCACTCACTCCGCTCAATGTGCCTCGTCCGGAGCACCCGCAGCAGTAGAGTTCGACGTTGCCAATTTACGAATACAAATGCGAAGGCTGCGGCGAAACCTTCGAAGTGATCCAGAAGTTTGCTGATGAGCCGCTGACTGTTCACGAAAAATGCGGGGGACACGTGCATAAGCTTATGTCGGCGCCGTCTTTCCAGTTCAAAGGCTCGGGCTGGTACGCGACGGACTACGCCAAGGGTAGCGGCAGCGGCCCGGCGAAAAGCGAATCCGACAAAGGCGAGTCGTCGAAAAGCGAGTCCGACAAAAAGGATTCAGCCAAGTCAGAATCTTCCAGCAAATCAACCGATACCGCCACCAAGACCGAGACCAAGCCCGAATCGAAGCCCACGTCCAGCAGTGGCAGTTCCAAAAACGACTGATTCGCTCGCACGTGGGGCGGCCTCGAATTCTGGATCTGAATTCTGACTTCTGAATTCTCTCCCTACCTCCGATGCACCGGATCGATCCAGAGGCTGTGCGTCGGCGGCTCCGGACTTTCGATGTCCAGGTTCACCACCACAGGATCCTGCCCGCTACGAACCACCACAGCTTCCACCGGGTTGTCCGCGTCCGCGTTGATCTCCTGATGCGGAACGTACGGCGGCACAAATACAAAGTCGCCCGGACCTGCTTCGTCGACAAACTCCAGGTGATCTCCCCAGCGCAATCGCGCGCGGCCTTTCAGGATGTAAAGCACCGTCTCCAGATCGCCGTGATGATGCACGCCGGTTTTGGCATCGGGATGAATGGCCACTGTCCCGGCCCATATTTTTGTCGCGCCCGTGCGGGCGTGATCGATGGCCGCGGCGCGCGTCAGCCCGGAAGTCTGCGGCGTGTTGGGATCCAGTTCGCTCGAGCGAATGATCTTCACTCCATGCCGTTCCCAATCGCTCATGACAACACCGTCGTGAGCCGGGCTTCCGCCCGCGCTCTTCGCTTATTCAGCAGGTCGGCAATGGCGCGCGATTCCTCCGCCAGTTCGCGGAATTGATCCGGAAACAGCGACTGGTAGCCGTCCGACAGCGCGCGGTCGGGATTCGGATGCACTTCGACTATCAGCCCGGAAGCGCCCGCCGCCACCGCAGCCAGCGCCATGGGATGAACTTTGTCGCGCTTGCCGGTGCCGTGGCTGGGGTCGACGATGATCGGTAAATGGCTCAAGCGCTGCACCGCTGGAACCACGCTCAAGTCCAGCGTGTTGCGAGTGTGATCGGCAAAAGTCCGGACACCGCGCTCGCACAGAATCACCTGGTAATTGCCTTCCGACAGAACATATTCGGCCGCCATCAGGAACTCTTCGAGCGTGGCAGCCATGCCGCGCTTTAGCAGGACCGGCTTCCGGGACCGGCCCGCGCGTCGCAGCAGCGCAAAATTCTGCATGTTGCGCGCGCCGATTTGCAGGCAGTCGGCGTACTCTTCCACTAAATCGAAAGTCTCCACGTCGATGGCTTCGGTGACTATTCCGAGCCCGGTCTCTTCGCGCGCCTCGGCTAAGTATCGAAGGCCCTCTTCGCCCAGGCCTTGAAACGCGTAAGGCGAGGTCCGCGGCTTGTACGCGCCACCGCGCAAGAGCTGAGCTCCCGCTGCTTTGACCGCGCGAGCAGCTTCCAGAATCTGCTCCCGGCTCTCCACCGAACAAGGGCCCGCGCACAGGGCCAAATCGGAGCCGCCCACCAATACACCGGCCACATCCACCACGGTGTTGTCGGGCTTCACTTCGCGGCTCACCAGCTTGTAGGGTTTCGAAACCGAAATCGCTTCGGCAACTCCCGTCAGGCTCTCGAACTCCTCGGCTGGAACCGGCCCGTGATTACCTGTGATGCCGACGGCGGTCCGCCCTGCGCCAGGCATGACGTGAGCGCGGAAGCCGAGGCTCTGAATTCTGGCGCAAACCTGAGCGATGTCCTGCTCGGTGGCCTGCGCCCGCATGACGATTAGCACGCGAAACCCTCCGGCCCCAGTGTATCGCGGCCAGTGTCGTCGATCAGAAGGTGAATCGGAGTTGCAGTTCCAGCCGGCGGTTATCGGCATTCTCGGAGAAGCCTTCCCCGTTCAGCGTCCCCGCCGTTTGATTGGCCCGTCCAAACAAAGGCGACGTAATGTCGCCCACAATGGGCCCTGGATTCGTGTGATTCAACACGTTCCGCGCGGCCATGGAAATACTGAAGTTGTAGCGCTGGCTGGTGGAGGGCGCCGCAATGATGGATCCCAGGCCGCGGCCACTCGCCAGATTCGGATTCGCGGCTCCGGTGGCCTGAGCTTGCGCTCCGCTCGACCGCCTCGCGGGTCCGCCGCGCTCGCCGCCAAAACCGAAGGTTTTCGAGATGCGCAGGTTTACCGAGATCTGCCCCGGTCCGCGGCCATAGTTTCTGGGTACCAGCGTCTCCCCGGGGGTGGGATTGGGGTCGAGGTAAAGCCCCTCGTATCGATAAGGCGTGGGCGTTGGTGAGATGCCGGGTCGGGCATTAAACAGCGTGGTCCCGTAGAGGTCGCTGCCCGTGGTGATGTCGAACGGGACGCCGGATTGTACAACCACGAATGGGTTCAGCCGGACGTTCCAGCGGCTGTTAATAGATCCGCCGATAGTTGCACGATTCCGCACATCGGTAGCAGCGGGACCGTATTGGCCCGTGAAATTGTAGGGGTTGGGAGGCGATGTTCCGAGCCCGTCCGTGTTGCTCATGGCCCGGTTGAGTACGTAAAACCCGAACAGCGAGAAAGCCGGGTTCACCCGTGCATTCACGTTCACTACCAACTGATTCTGATTGTATAAACCAGAGGATTGCATAAGGAACAACGGGTTGGTTTCGCCCAGGGGAAATACGCCGCTCCCGGGGACGCCGGGCATATACGTTCGCGGGAGCGGCGCATTGATGTCGTTGGTCAGCAGTTGATGCAGACCGTGGGAGTTGGTGTAAGTAACCGCCAGGGTTGTGTTCCAGGGCAGTTGGCGCTCCAGCGCTGCCGACGACTGCATTATATAGGGCGCGCGCAAACTGGAACTGAGTTCCTCGATCACTTGCGGCGCCGCTTGCAACCCGCCGAGCGTCGGAATGGATGGGAAAAAGTTCGGAGCGCTGATAACATACTGCTTTTGTAGCGATCCATTGTAGCGGCGTGCCGTGATAATATTCGCCAGCGCGAAGCGATCGTAGAAGATTCCGAAACCCGCGCGCAACACGGTTTTCGGACGGTTCTTTGCGTTTCCGCCAGGCGCCCAGGCAACTGCCAGCCGGGGAGCGAAGTCGTGCCAGTCATGAATATTGGTCTGCGTCTCATAGCGCAGTCCAAGGCTGAGCGTGATGTTGGGACGAACGCGCCAGTCGTCGCCAACGAACGCCCCGACGTCTGCTTGATGAACCACCAGACGCGGTTGTCCAGCATTGATGGTAAACTGCGCGGGCCCCGCGCCTGGAACGCCGAGGAGAGTCTGCTGGTAACTTTCAATCGAATTAAATATGAACGTCCCGTTGAAGTCGTTCGGCGAGACGTTATCTTCCAGGTATCCTCGCAGCCGCACGCCGTACTTCCAGACGTGCGCGCCCTTTACGGTGGTGGTGTAGTTCTGCAGCTCGAAAGTATTTTGGGTGTCGTAGGATCGGCCAAACTGCGAGCCGCCATCGTTGAACGCTCCCAGCACTTCAATTTCAGAAGCATCGCTTTTCGCCAGCCGGTGACTCGCGCTGCGAAAGTATTGGAAGCGAGTCTCATTGATGCTGCTGCCCAGCACAGCGGTTTCGGTGACTTGCACAGTCTGGTTTAGATACCCATAGTCATAGCCGCGGGTCGGCAGGTCGAAGGTGCCGATTCCCGCGCCATTGATGTCCGATTGAGTGATCGAGTAGCGGACGATCAGCGTGTTGTTGTCGCTCAATCGATAGTCAACGCGCGGGCTGGCGCGGGTGAGAACCTGCGGGACCGTGTGGATGCTGAAGTAAGGTTGAATCCCGAGTGTCTGGGGATTCAATGTGATGGCGTTGACGATGGCGCCGTTGTCCACCATGTTCCGCTGGCCATCGAAGGTAAAGGATGCACGCTGGTTGATGGGTCCGCCGGCGTTGCCCTCCAATTCATTGAGCAAAAGCGGGGCTTTTTGCGCCGAAAAGGGATTGCGGGAGTTCCAGAAATCGTTCGCGTAGTTGTAGTCCAGTGTGCCGCGGTAACGATCGGCGCCCGGCTTGGTGAGAATTTCGATGCGGCCATAACCGAGCCGGTCATATTCGGGGGCAAACGGGTTCTGGTTAATGCGGATCTCGCGGATGGAATCCTTGGGCGGAATTTCGCCGCCGCTGAATCCGTCGACATAAATGGCGCCGCCGCCCGGGCCCGCGGATGGGCCGGCCAAGGCCTGCAAATCCGCAGCCAGGTCGTCTGGATCGTCGGAAAGTGCCTGCAAATCGTCGCCGCGCAGGACCAGCGCCCCAGCGTTATTCGAGGGATCGGTCGTGACGGTGGGGCCGATGTTTTCTTGCACCACCACGTGCTGCGAGGTCGTGACCACGTCCAACTGCAGATTCAGTGTTTGAGTTCCAGGACTGAGCGTAATAGGCGTAGCGCGCGGCGTGACCAGATCGGGGGCAGAGCCGGCCAACGTATAGTTTCCCGGCGCAAGCCCGGTGAAAGAATAAGCTGCGTTGCCATCGGCCGCCGTGGATCGCACTTGATTGCCCGGACCGGTCAGAGTGATTTTCGCGCCCTGGACTAGAGCTCCCGCCTGGTCGGTCACTTGTCCGCGCAATGTGGCGGTCTGCGCCAGCGCGTTCGAGGCGAGCGCCAACAGGATCGGAATCAGGCATCTCACACGAAGGCTCGTGCTTCAGGCTAGCTGAAACTGCTGAAGATTGACTGAAAGAGCGGTTACGCTAACAAACCCCGGAATTTCGGGTTTTCGTAGCCTGGAAAAACGGACTTCAGATTGGAATTCCCCAAGTGCCTGGCAACCAATTCGCTTAGGACATCGCGGAAATCGGTAGTAAGCGCCAGATCGCGGCCGTCATAGAGCTGCTCTTCCTGAAGGCCCGGCCAGTCGCCATACACTTTGCCGCCGCGGACGTCACCGCCCAGAACGAACATCACATTCGCGTGCCCGTGGTCGGTTCCGCGATCGCCGTTCTCCTTCACCGTGCGGCCGAACTCGGACATGGTCACCAGCGTGACGTCTTCCATCCGATCGCCCAGATCCTGGTGGAACGCCGCCAGCGCCTGGCCGAATTGCGCCAGATTATTGGCCAGCTGGCCATTGGTAGGCTGTCCGCCTGTTTCGTTGACGTGCGTGTCCCATCCGCCGATATCGGCGAACGCCACTTCCACCCCCACATTGGCTTTGATCAATTGTGCGATCTGCTGCAGGCTCTTGCCGAAGCCACCATTGCCATAGGTGGCGCCATTCGCCGGCACGTAAGTCTGCTTTTGGATGGACTGCATCATCTTCACCGCGTTAAACGTCTCTTTACCGGTGCCGTGCAGCACCGTGTCCAGAGAATTTTCGTACATGCTCTCGAACGTGGCGGCTCCGTGCGGATCGTGTACTTGAAAATCGTTCAAGCTACGCACCGCGATGGCATCGTTGTGCCCGCGCAGCGAGCGGGCCAGAGTATCGCCCAGGCTCACGGCGCGCAATGGAGACGCTGTTCCGGATTCCTTCGGCAGCGCCCGATTCAACCAGCCGTCGGTGGCGCCGTGAAAGCCTGGCGTACCGGACTCCATGTAATCTTGCGCGTCGAAATGCGAGCGCGTGGGATCGGGAGAGCCTACCGCATCCACAATCGCCAGATGCCCGGCGTCGTACATCGGCTTGAGCGGCCCAAGCGCGGGATGAAGCCCGAAGAATCCGTTCAGATCGATGGCTGAGTTGGGCGTGCCGTCCGGTTTGGGAATGGCGATGGAAGGCCGCAGGTCATAGTAGCGCTGCTCGCCGAAGGGGATCACCATGTTCAAGCCGTCCACTGCGCCGCGCTGGAAGATGGCAACCAGGATCTTCTTGCGGCCTTCGGTTGAGTCGGCGGCATATAGTGATCGCGACAGCCACACCGGCATGGAGCCAACGCCGAACATCGCAAGCGCGGAGCCTTTCAGGAATACACGTCTGGACGGCATATTGCTTACCTCTTCTGGAAATCCGGCGACCCAATCACCAACGCCGCCACCAGCGCCGGGTTCTTCTGCTTATTATCTTCCAAAGCTTTGTCGATGGCCGCGCGCGTTTCCCTCGACATAGCGCGGAACATCAAGGCCTTCGCCACGTCGCTTGGATCGTCGCCGAAGCGCGACACATCCACCTTCACGCTCTCCACGTGGTTCTGCGCCAGCTGCAGCGCGAAATTCATTCGTCCCAGCAGCGCGGCGGAGTTGATCCATTCCGCATTCATATTCGAATACCCGGTGGGCTCCAGCTTCCGATACAGCGGTTCGCCCAGCGTACCCACCTGATTGGCCAGCGCCCAGCCGTCGATGACATTGGCATCCAAAGCGCGAGCTGAACTTGCCACCATCTCGAAGGGCGATTTCACTTTGGCTCGATACGCGCCCTCGGACCAAAATTCCTTGGAATCCAGCATCGTCTTCATCACTTCGCGGATGCTGCCGTTGGTCGAAAGAAACGTCTGCGCCATCTTGTTCACCAGCGACTCGGGAGGATTATCGGCCACGAAACGCTGCGCCAGCTCCTGGGAAATGAAATGCGCCGTCGAAGGATGCCGCGCCAGAATATCGAGCACGTGCTCGCCGTCTTCCATCCCGCCGCCCGCTGCGATTATATGGCCCAGCACCATCTTCTCGCCTTTGTCATGCAGCTTGTCGTTGTAGAAGAAGGTCCCGCCTTTGCGCGGCTCCTGGATACCCCAGCCGGTGAAGCAGCGCGCCACTTCGGTGACGTCTTTCTGGGTATAGCCGCCATTCACGCCGAGCGTGTGTAGTTCCATCAGTTCGCGCCCGTAGTTCTCATTCAACCCGCGTTTCACTTTCCGCTTCTTGTCGTTCGCGTCCAGGTCGGGACGCACGGATTGGGAATTGTCCAGGAAGAAGAGCATCGCCGGGCTTTTCGCGGTAGCTTCCAGCAGATCGCGGAACTGCCCGAGCACATGCGGGCGTATGGCCTCACGTTCGTATTGCGGGATCATGAAGCGATCGGCGCCCTTCTCGTAGAAGACGTTGAAGTGGTTAAACCAGAAGTCATCCAGCTCTTCGGCCAGTTGCCGGTTGCTCTCCACCGCCCGCAGCATCTTGGAATCGAGTAGATCGTAAGCCACCACCTGCTGGGGACCATTGAGCAGGAAAATCTCACGGCGCACTGTACTCGACGCGGGACCGAAAAGCTGCAGCCGCTGCTTCTGCGTCATCGCGATCAGCATGTCTTCGATTTTTTCCTGCGGCATGGATTCGAGCAGCTCGCGCTTCTTCTCACCATTGCCGGAGCGCACGATTCCCAGTTCCACCGGCGTAAGCACGTCTTCGAGCGGACGAATCGGCTCCAGATCTTCTTTAATCTCCGCAGGAGGAGGAGTGCCAGCAGGAATATTGGACGCCTGCGCAATTCTCGTTTTGTACCGTACCAGAAAGCGCTCCACGCTGGCGCGCAGCAAAAGATCGTCGGGCAGCGGCTGCTTGCCTTGCGCAATGGCCCGGATCATCTGCGGCGGCGGATAGTGCTGCACCGCCTCGAGCGGTGTCATGCGCAGCGACTCCAGCGCCTGGAGCCGCGCTTCGAGCACCGGATTCTCGTCCATACGATCGGGATGCAGCTGCTCGAAGATCCATTTCTTCAGCCCGATCTTCTTCACCCGCGCCACGTCGCCGGGGCGAGGCCCAAAGGTGAGCCGATCGAGCGCGTGCACGATCTGGTCGTCCTTCGAGAGCTTCTTTTGAAATAGCTTGCTATCGTTCGCTGGCTTACGGGTCTTGGCCCGTGCCGCGAAGGGGAGCACCAGAAAAAGACCACAAAGAGTTGTGGCCAGGAAAGAACTGCTGTTTTTCATGTGCCTACAACAATTAAACGTCATTCCGCGCTAGAAGTTTACGCCCGATTTCTACCTACCTTATTGACGATGTATTATAAGACTAGTACACTGAAGCTTGCCCGCGACGCTCAAACCCATTCTTCGACGTATCCAGTTCACGCTGGATCCCCGCAGTGGCGTTCCGGCGTATCGTCAGATCATCGATCAGGTGCTGGGCGGCATCGCAGCCGGCACCTTGCGGCCGGGCGATCAGCTGCCTACTGTGCGCCAACTGGCGGTTGACTTGGCCATTAACCCGAATACCGTGGTTCGCGCCTATCGCGAGCTCGAAATCCGCGAAGTGCTTGCCACCAAGCAAGGAACTGGCACGTTTCTGACGGACAAGACCCCGCCCGTCGACGGCCTGGAGCGCCAACGCCGCATCGGTCAACTCTGCAGCGAACTTTTGGCCCGAGCCGGTGCGGAAGGAATCGCTCTGGCGGAGATCATTGAGTACCTGAAGGAGCTTTTATAATGAAGCATGTCCTCCAGTGCGCAAGCGATTGCATCGCCTGAAGAGATCGGCAAGTACGAGCCCGTAATCGGCCTCGAGGTACACGTCCAGCTCAATACGCGCACCAAGATTTTCTGCGGCTGCCCGACGGGTTTCGGCGCGCCCCCGAATTCGAACGTTTGTCCGGTATGTCTGGGACTGCCGGGCGCATTGCCGGTATTGAACCGTCGCGTGGTGGAGATGGCGATTCAGGCCGCGCTGGCGACGCACTGCAAAGTGAACGCGTTTTCGCGATTCGCTCGCAAGAATTACTTTTATCCGGACCTGCCCAAGGGTTATCAGATCTCGCAATATGATCAGCCGCTGGCCGAACATGGATGGGTGGATGGAACGAAGAAACGCATCGGCATCACGCGCATTCACCTGGAAGACGACGCGGGGAAAAGCATTCACGATGGCTTCAAGGACTCCGAGCGCTACACCTACGTGGATTTGAATCGCAGCGGGACGCCGCTGATTGAGATCGTGAGCGAGCCCGACATTCGGTCATCGGACGAGGCGCACGAGTATCTGACCGAGCTGAAGCAGATTATGCAATACGTCGGCGTTTCCGAGTGCGACATGGAAAAGGGCCAGTTGCGCTGCGATGCGAACGTGTCGGTGCGCTTGAAGGGCGCGGAAAAGTTCGGCACCAAGGTCGAAATCAAGAATCTGAATTCTTTTCGTTTCGCCAAGATGGCGATGGATTACGAGATTGCGCGGCAAGTGGCGGTGGTGGAAGGCGGCGGGCGGATCGAGCAGGAGTCGCGGCTCTATAACGTCTCGACCGGTGAGACCGTCGGCATGCGCAGTAAGGAGCATGCGCACGATTATCGCTACTTCCCCGAGCCCGACCTGATTCCTTTGCGCGTGAGCGCGGCCTGGCTAGAACAAATTCGCGGCACGGTGCCGGAGCTACCCGCCGATAAACGCAACCGTTTCGTTGAAAGCTACGGGCTGCGTGAGTACGACGCGGGGGTGCTCACCGCGACGCGTGAGATCAGCGAATATTTCGAAAAGGCCGCGAAGACTGCGGGCGATCCGCGCTTGGTGGCGAATTGGGTGACGGGCGATTTGTTGGGCGCGCTGAAAGGCCGTGAGATCACGGAATCGCCCGTACCGCCCGAACAGCTCGGCGAACTGGTGGCCTTCATTGCGAAGGGCGAAATCAGCGGCAAAATGGCCAAGGATATTTTCGCGAAGATGTTCGAGACCGGCGAATCGGCGGCCGCGATCATCGATCGTGAAGGCCTGCGCCAGATCAGCGATACGGGAGCGCTGGAAAAGATCGTGGACGAAGTGATCGCCGCGAGTCCCAAGCAGGTGGAGCAGTACAAATCGGGCAAGACCGGCGTGATCGGCTACCTGGTGGGCCAGGTGATGAAGCTGAGCAAGGGGCAAGCGAATCCAGCTGCGGTCAATGACCTGCTGAAGGCGAAACTGGGGTAGGCCAGTTGTTTAACGCATGAGACGCTGTAAAAGCGCTGCTGGTATATCGCGTCTACCGTCGATCACGGAGACAATATCGATGAACTCCGTTCGGATTGCGTAGATCAGACGATACGTAGACACTACCAGCTGCCTGTAGTCTGCGATGCCCTTTTCCAGGAGTTCCGGCACCACTTTCCCTTGGCGTGGATTGCGGCTCAAACGGGAAGCTTCCGTCAGAAAGCTGTGGCCAAGTTTTCGGGCCGCATCGGGCCGATCCGGCTTGATGAACTCTACAATCTCGATCAAGTCCAGCGACGCGGATCGAGCCCAGCGAACTGGCAGGCGCTTCAATCACCCAGCCTCTTTCGGAGCTCCGCTTCCATTTGCGCTTGCGAAAGCCACTTCCCTTTTCTCAGGTCTTCTTCGGATTGCGCGATCAACTTTAACAACATGAGCGCGTCTTGGGTTCGTTCATAAGTTTCGATATCCACGACGACTGCCCGAGGCTCGCCGTTCTGTGTGATCACGACCGGACTTCGCCTCTTATTCACGTCCGCGATGAGTTCGGCGGAGTGTGTTTTCATATATGTGATCGGCTTGACGTCAGAGGCTCGCATAGCACCTATTGTAGTACCATATTCAGTGCCTTACCAAGGCAGGCCTTTCCACTTCGAGCGTTCAGCCTTGCCGGTGCCGTTACAAGTCGGACAAGTCTCGTAGAGAGGCAGTTCGTCAATACCAAATTCTTCGGCAGCTTTGGCGTCGATTTCATTCGTCGGCTTGCTCCATCCGATCATGCGAGCACCGTAACTCCCGCAATCGTTGCAGAGTCCGTGGGCGGCATTGAAGTCTTCACTGCTATGCGGGCGACCGGCCAGTTCTTCCCCCGCACGCCATTCCCTTTCCTTCAAAACGCTAAAGCCATGATCCTCGGGTTCATGCCACGGGATTAATCCCTGTGCGCTTCGAACCCTTCGTTCCAAGAATCACCGCTGGTTGGCTTTCAGGATCTTCTTCCGCAACCGGATCGACTGCGGCGTCACTTCCACGAACTCGTCGTCGCGGATAAACTCGATCGCCTGCTCCAGGTTCAGAAGACGCGGCGGGACCAAACGAATCGCTTCATCGGAGGTTGACGCCCGCATGTTAGTCAGCTTCTTTTCCTTGACAATGTTGACGTTCAAGTCGGCGTCGCGCGCGTTTTCGCCAACGATCATGCCTTCATAGACTTCCGTGCCTGGGCTAACGAACATCTCGCCGCGCTCTTGCAAATTGAAAATCGCATTGCCGGTGGTCTTGCCCGCGCGGTCCGATACCAGCGATCCGGTGGGCCGCGACGGAATGTCGCCCTGCCATTCGATGTAGCTATGGAACAGCGTATTCATGATGGCCGTGCCGCGAGTGTCGGTCATCATCTCGCTGCGCAGCCCGATCAACCCGCGCGACGGCACGTGAAACTCCAGCCGCACGCGCCCCGAGCCGTGGTTCACCATCTTGATCATTTTGCCCTTGCGCTGGCCCAGTTTCTCAATCACCACGCCAATATAGGTCTCCGGGCAATCGATTACCAGCAGCTCCATCGGCTCATGCATCTTACCGTTGATGGTTTTGGTCAGGATCTCGGGCTTACCAACCATCAGCTCAAACCCCTCGCGTCGCATCATTTCAATGATGATGGCGAGTTGCAGCTCTCCGCGTCCCATCACCTTGAAGGCGTCGGGCCCGCCCGCCTCTTCCACGCGAATCGAGACGTTGGTCAGCAGCTCTTTATCCAAACGATCGCGCAAATTGCGCGACGTCACGAACTGCCCTTCGCGGCCTGAAAACGGCGACGTATTGATGGTGAACGTCATCGCGATGGTCGGTTCATCGATCTGGATATGCGGCAGCGGCTGCGGGTTTTCAACACTGGTGACCGTCTCGCCGATGGTGATGCCTTCCACGCCCGCAATCGCGAGAACGTCGCCCGGGTACCCGATCGTCTCATCCACGCGCTTCAACCCTTCAAAGGAGTAAAGCTTGGTGATGCGCGTTTTCTGCAGGGAGCCGTCCAGCTTGGCGATCGCCACTTCATCGCCGTACCTCAGGATGCCCGAAAACACGCGGCCAATCGCCAGGCGCCCCAGATACTCGCTATAGTCGAGATTCGCCACCAAAAGCTGCAGCGACGCATCGGGATCGCCGGCCGGCGGCGGAATGTGTTTGAGAATGGTTTCAAACAGCGGACGCAGATCGCTCGATTCTTCTTCCATGGCGAGCTTCGCGGTGCCGGCCTTGGCGTTGGTGTAGATCACGGGAAAGTCGAGCTGATCCTCCACCGCGTCCAGATCGATAAACAGGTCATAGATTTCGTTTAGAACTTCTGGAATGCGGGCGTCCGGCCGGTCGATCTTGTTGATCACGACGATCGGAGGAAGCTTGGCTTCGAGCGCCTTCATGAGTACGTAGCGGGTCTGCGGCAGCGGGCCTTCGCTCGCGTCCACCAGCAGCATGACGCCGTCGACGATCTTCAGCGCGCGCTCCACTTCGCCGCCGAAGTCGCTGTGGCCGGGCGTGTCGACAATATTAATCTTGATCCCGTGATAGCGCACGCCAGTGGTCTTCGCCAGAATGGTGATGCCGCGCTCGCGCTCCAGTTCATTGGAATCCATCATTCGCTCGACGTGGTGCTCGTTTTCGCGGAATAATCCGCTCTGGTTCAGCATCGCGTCCACCAGCGTGGTCTTGCCGTGATCGACGTGCGCAATGATGGCAATATTGCGTGTGAGGCGATTATGCTGCTGCGCTTCGCTATGATCGGTAAGGGGAGTTAGGACTTCGGGTTGCATTCGGATACTACCATGGTCGCACGCCCAGACGCTTTGACCGAATCTACGCTGCCCGTGGTGGTGATCGTCGGCCGGCCAAACGTCGGTAAGTCCACTCTATTCAACGCCATCCTGGGTCAGAGGCGCTCCATCGTCGGCGATGAACCGGGCATCACCCGGGACCGCATCCAGGGCGAGGGGTCCTATCTCGGCAGAAGATTCACCCTGATCGATACCGGCGGCATCATCCCAAATGACGCCGAAATGATCCCAACCGAAATTCTGAAACAGGCACGCGTGGCGCTCGACCAGGCGGCGCAGATCATCTTCCTGATCGACGGGCGCACCGAGATCACTGGCACCGATCGCGACTTGGCGAAAGTGCTGCGGAAGCTCGGCAAGCCGGTGACGCTGGTGGTGAACAAGATCGACGCCACGGTGCGCGAAGGTCTCGCTCACGAATTTCATTCGCTCGGCTTTAAGGATCTATTCCCAGTCTCCTCCGAGCATCGGATCGGATTCGACGAGCTGCTTGAGCACGTAACGAAAGATTTCAGCAGCGCCGAAGCCCCTGAAGAGCCGCAGCCTGAGAAACGTCCGATCAAGGTGGCGATCATCGGCCGGCCGAATGTCGGAAAATCCACGCTGTTGAATGCGCTGGTGGGCGAGGAGCGGGCCATTGTATCGCCGGTGGCCGGCACCACACGCGACGCCGTAGACCAGAGCCTGCTGCACAACGGCGTCGAGTATGTGTTCGTCGACACAGCGGGCATCCGGCGCAAGGGCAAAACGAAGTTGATGGCCGAAAAGCTGAGCGTGGTAATGGCGCGCCGGCACATCCGCATGGCGAACGTTGTCTTATTGGTGTTGGATGCTACCGAGAAAGTGGCCGCGCTGGACGCCACCATCGCGGGCTACGCGGACGAAGAGGGCCGCGCGCTGATCCTGGTCGTCAACAAGTGGGACGTGGCCGGCGAAAAGGGGAAGCGCAAGTTTACCGAAGAGATCCGCGACGAGCTGAAGTTTCTGGCGTACGCGCCCATCGCGTTTGTTTCGGCCAAGACGGGTGCGGGAGTGGATCGGCTGTTCGGGATGGTGAGCGACGCCTACGAAGCGGCTTCCAAGCGCGTGAGCACCGGCGAATTAAACCGCTTCGTCGAGATGCTGGACTTCGATCGCGACATGAAGATTTACTATATGACGCAAGGCTCGGTGCGCCCGCCGACCTTCGTAGTCTTCACCGACAAGGCCAAGGACCTGCATTTTTCTTCCGAGCGATTCCTGATCAATCAGCTGCGGAAGCGCTTCGGATTTGAAGGAACTCCGATCCGGATCAAAGCGAAGCGTCGGTGATAAATGCTAAGCGCCGCTGAGAGATCAGAACGCGTGAACCGAATCGATCCCGTTGGCCTGCAGAACTACTTGCATTTTCTCCAGCGCGGATTTGTGGATCTGCGAGACGCGGCTTTCGTTGATGCCTAAGATGCCGCCGATTTCCTTCATGGTCATTTCGTTGGTGTAATACAAGAACACCACCTTCTGGTACCGTTCCGGAAGAGTCTTCATGGCGACTCCCAGCACCGAGCGCATCTGCTCGCGTGAGCACATGTTGTCGGGCTGAGTTTCTGGCTTGCTCGGGAAGTCGGGAGCCGGCAGATCATCGTGCTCCGCGGTGCGCGAGGAGGCCGAAATCAGGCCGACGCTGCGAAGGTCTACCATCATCTGACGCCAGCGCTCGACATCCACGCCCAGCTTCTGCGCGATTTCAGACTCGGTGGGTGTGCGCTGCAACGTGGACGCCAGCTCGCGGGTGGCCGCCTCTACTTGTTTGTGACGACGGCGCAGATCGCGAGAAGCCCAATCCAGCTGGCGCAAACTATCCAGGATCGCACCCTTGATGCGATGCTTGGCATAGCTTGAAAAGGCCACCTGTTTTTCGGGATTGAATTTGCTGGCGGCATCGAACAGCCCCAGTACGCCGGCATGCACCAGATCGTCCAGATCCACGTGTACCGGCAGGTTCTCATGCACCCGCACGGCGATGGCTTTCACCAAAGGGAGGTGTTCCAGAACGATGCGGTCGCGCCGTGCGATCTTGGTCGCTTGACTGATCTGAGCCGTTTTCGCCTTGGGCGTGTTGATCACAGCCGTCTTGATCGCAGGCGTCTTCATCACAGTCGTCTTAGGCATCGCAGTGGTCTTTACCACCGGCGGCATCTTCATCACGCGCGTATGCGTCATCACAGGCGTCTTCATCATCACGGCTGTCGTCTTCATGAGTGGCCCCTTTGCCCTAGTTTTTTGAGTCTGGCTTGTCATGGCTGACGCTTCCCTAGGTGCAAGCCTGTCGCCATAGGTGGACTAAGTGAAAACTGCCGTCTTGTGTACGGGGCTCCTTGGTATGCCCGTACTGTATAGGTCCCGCGACTCAACAACATGCGATCCCACCAGTCCGGTTCACCGAAGCGGGATGAATCGCGGGTACTAAGGGCCGGATCGTTAGTCACAATTTCGTTCTGGAACGTACTGGCTACTCGCGAATTCCGAAACGGTACGCGCGTTCCAAAATGAAACAGGACTATTCCCGCCTCTGCAACTCTTATCGGTGAGTTTCTGGGTATCTTCAGTACCAGCGCTAAGGGACGGCTGCCGGCCGCTTAGGGTTGTTTCAGTGTCGCGATATACGTCTTCAACGCCAGCCCCCCTAAGAAGATCCAAACTACCCATAAGAACTGTCCGTCCAGGGTCAACGTGGCGAGTAGAGCGATCGCCCCGTAGCTGGCAAGAGCCCAGTAGAACTTTCGTCCTCGCTTAGGTCCTGGGTCTAGTCCTGGGTCTAGTTCTGGATCGAAGGGCAACCAACTATTGTTGCGCGGTAGGTCGGGTCAAATGTGGCACAGTGCCCCTGCGGGGCAAACAATGTTCGTGAAAACAGAAAGGCGTTCTGCCGTTGTAGTATTTCGGATTATCGAGTCTGAAAACACTACAAGGAGAACGCCGTGCAACAGTTTATCGAAAAATATGGCGATCGGATCGCGGGAGTGCTGTCCGGGTTCGATCGACTGGTACTACGAGGTTCACCGCGCCGGTTGGATATAAGTTACTGGGACCCCACCCGGCACGTGATGGTGTCCAAGGGGATGGAAGAATTCCTTTGGCAAAATGGAGTTCTGTTCAAACATTACGGCGACTACCTGAAGAAGACCAGTGAGCGGGTGAAGGAGGCTTCTACGAGGGCCGTTCGCCAAGCTGGACTCCCGGTGATTTATGTGCGAGAGGCCGGGGTGGACAAGGACGAGTATGCGCGGCGGGTGGCTGCTGAGCGGGGAATCCGTAGCGGGCCAGTATGTGTGCTGAGCGTGCTGGAGCCGTGTCCGACGTTCGAATATGTGCAGTCGAAGATCGTACGGCGGAAGCGGCCCTGCCATGTGCTCTATCACTATGGATAGGACCAGAGGCTGGGGTGGATGTACGCGCGGATTCAGACCTGGTTCCCATTCCACATCCAGATCGGCATCAATGGTCGGGAATGGCTGGCGCAGCAGATGCGGCAAGCGGGGCTAGCGTTCCAACAGGAGAAAAACTGCTTTACGCGGATCGCCGATTTTCCACGCGCGCAGGAGATGCTGAACCAGCAACTGCGAACCGATTGGGTGGATCTGCTCACCGGCTTCGCTAAGCGGCTGAACCCCATCCACGAAGAGATTTTCGCGAAGTATCCAACGCCGTATTACTGGACCTGTTACCAAAGCGAATGGGCCACCGACATCGTATTCCCTAGCGGGGCAGAGCTGAAACGATTGATGCCGGCCTTCATTGCCCATGGAATGCTGAGCTTCCACAGCCGCGATGTTCTCCGATTCTTCGGGAAACGACTGACGAAATCCGGCCAGATCCCCCGGAACTTTCATGGCGAACTCCAGACCAGTTGCAAGGAGTACGAAGAAGGCGAGCGCATCAAGTTCTGGATGGACGGCAACTCGACCAAGGCCTATAGCAAGGTAATCCTGGCCGACGCGGCGGTGTTGAGGGCGGCGGAAACGACCATCAACAACGTCGACGTGTTTCGCACCTATCGACCCGCCGAGGGCGGCCCGGAGGAGAATCTGCAATGGCGGAAAATGCGCAAAGGGATTGCCGATCTGCACCGCAGAGCCGAGGTCTCCCAGCAGACCAACAACCGGCTCATCGACGCTTTGGCCAGCGTCGACGACAGCCGCAGATTGGAGGAACTGATCGCCGACATCCAAAAGCCGGTGAACTGGCAAGGGCGCCGCGTACGGGCCTTGCGCCCCTTGGGGGATGACCGGCCATTGCTGGAGGCGATCAATGACGGCGATTTCGTGCTGAATGGATTCCGCAACCGCGACCTACAGACCCTCTTTTACGACACCCCCGCTCATTCCGCCGCCGAAAAACTTCGCCGTTCGGCCGCCATCAGCCGACGGCTCCGGATGCTGCGCGCGCACGGCTTAATCCGGAAAGTGCCGCATACCCATCGCTACCAAGTCAGTCCCGATGCGCGTACCCTTCTGGTAGCCATCCAAACGGCGGCGAGAACAACGCTCAACCAAGTCAACCAGTTGAGGACTGCGGCTTGAAAAATCGACGCAGCACGCGAAGATTCTTATCGTTAGCAATGCACGCACTCCTGCGTGCCGCGTTCACACTCGTGTGAACGCCTGGTGGGCTTGACTCCGACGCCCCAGGCTTCTAGTCTCAAAGAGGTTTCCCTGGGGAGGTAGCAAATGAGAGCTATTGCCGGTATTTCCGGTCTTGTCGTACTTGCGGCCGTGGCCCAGGGCCAGGTCACCTTTACCAAAGACGTCGCGCCCATTCTCCAAAATCGCTGTCAATCCTGCCATCGGCCGGATACTTTCGCGCCGATGTCGCTGCTCACGTATGAAGAAACGCGGCCCTGGGCCAAATCCATCAAGCAGAAAGTCGTGCTGCGCGAGATGCCGCCCTGGTACATCGACAAGAATGTCGGCGTTCAGCACTTCAAGAACGATGTGTCGCTGTCCGACGAAGAGATCGCAACCATCGTCAAGTGGGTGGATGAAGGCGCTCCCAAAGGAAACTCTGGCGACATGCCTCGCCCGCGCACTTTCGACGATTCCGATCAATGGCACTTCGATCAACCGGACCTCATCGTAACGCTGCCGAAGGATCAGTTAGTGCCCGCCGAAGCCTCCGACCGTTGGATCGACGTTTTAGTGGACCCGGGCCTGACCGAGGATCGGTATATCAAGGCCGTCGAAGTTAAACCCATTAAGGGTTTCAAGGCCGTCCACCACGTAACCACCTCCATGAAGCACGATGACGATGACGATGCCGGGGATAACGTCCAGGGAGCGTTTCTCAACGAGTACGCGCTCGGAAAGAACGCCGACGTATTTCCGGAAGGAGCCGGCCGCTTGATGAAAGCGGGGACCAAGATCAACTTCAACCTCCACCTGCATCCGATGGGCCAAGAGACTCCGGCCAACGTGGCCCTGGCCCTCAAGTTTTATCCAAAAGGATATACGCCCAAGTACATCGAGACCACCGAAAAAATCGGCGACCCCAAGGAACTCGACATCCCGCCGAACGCGAACAACGTTCGGTTCGATGGCTACAATACGCTAGCCAAGCCGGCTCGGCTCTTGGCCTTCCAGCCGCACCTGCACAACCGCGGCAAGGCCTCCTGCATGGAGGCCATTTATCCAGGCGGCCACAAGGTGGAGATGTTGAGCTGCGTAAGCAGGTATCAGTTTGCCTGGCACCTGGTGTATCTCTACGCCGAAGACGAACAGCCCCTGCTGCCGGCCGGGACCGTCCTGCACATGATCTCCTGGTATGACAACTCACCCGGGAACAAGTTCAATCCCGACCCCGATAATCTGATTACCTACGGACAGCGCACCGTCGACGAAATGGGTGGTGCGTGGATCAGCTATTACTATCTCTCCGACGAAGACTTCAAGCAGCAGGTGGCGGCGCGAAAAGCCAAGACCATTCTCGCGAAGACGGAATAGTGGATGCGTTGGCTTGGTGCGGCGTGTGCCGTATTCCTTACGATCACCGCGGCACGCGCCCAGGTTCAGTATGCGCGGGGCCAGGACGTCGCGCCGGTGTTTGAAGGCTGGGAGCGCAATCCGGATGGTACCTTCAGCATGGTCTTTGGGTACCTGAACAGGAATTACGAGGAGGTGCTCGATATCCCCGTCGGCCCAGCCAACAGCATTGCATTGGGCAGCGAGGTTGTTGGCGATCGCGGACAGCCCACGCATTTCTACCCCAGACGCCAGCGGTTCCTGTTTCGAGTGGTGGTGCCCAAGGACTGGGATAAGCAAGAGAAAGTGATTTGGACCCTGACATCGCACGGGCAAACCAACTACGCCAAGGGATGGCTCCAGCCGGTATGGGAGCTCAGCCAGGATGTCATCGTGGAAAACATGGGCGGCGGCGTTCCCGACCCGAACAACAAACCTCCTTCCATCACCGTCGGCGATGTTCCAGCCATCACGTTGCCGGCCTCCGTAACGCTCACTGCGTCAGCCACCGACGATGGTCTTCCGAAGCCGTACCGGCGAACGCCTTCGAATCCCGACCGCGATTCGCAGCCTCGCCGTCCGCGCGGCGTGCAGATCAAATGGATTCAATACCGCGGACCAGGCAAAGTCACGTTCGATCCGGACTCCTCCGTGGTCCTATACGGAGAGCCCGTGGCGCTTACGTCGAAAGTGACTTTCAGCGCGCCCGGAACGTATGTGCTGCGGGCCACCGCGAACGACGGTCAGTTGTTCACGTCACGAGATGTCACCGTGACCGTGAATCCAAGCGGCTCTAACTAATGCTTGGCCAGGAAGTTCAAGACCGCGCGGTTGAAAACGTCCGGCTGCTCCCAGTAGGTTGAATGGCCTGCTTCGGGGACAATAAAGACCTCGGAGCCTTTGATGCGCGCCGCGAATAGCTGCAGTACTGGTGGAGGCGCGTAGAGGTCAGCGCCGCCGGTAATCAGCAGTGTGGGAGTCTTGAGGGTTTCAAGAAGAGCAAAAGTGATGTGGTTGCGCAGCGGCTGCGGCGCCGCATGCGGTCCTTCCGGCCGGCTTATTTTTTCAAGCTCCACCCAGCGCTCGGTTCCGGCTGCGTTGCCCGCCCGGTAAGAAGGGCCTAATTCGCGGAATTCCGGGGGCAGAGTAGCAAATTGGGGCGGGCGAATGCGTCGCCCCAGTTCCAGGAAGTCGGAGTCTTGCACTCCACCGATTGAATTGGCGAACACCAGGCTCCGAACATGCTGCGGATACGACAACGCGAAATCGAGCGCAACGAACCCACCGGCTGCCGTGCCGATCAAATGCACCCGATCGAGATGCAAGTGATCGAGCAATGCCAGCAGATCATCCGCGGAGGCGACAGGTTGCGTTTCCCCGGCAATGATTTCGGTCCGGCCCCAGCCGCGCCGGTCGAAGGCAATGATGCGGTAACCGGCCGTGGAGAATGCGGGAAGCTGATAATCCCAAACCCGGCTGCTGCCAGTGGCCGCGTGCAGCAAGACCACGGGCGTTCCGCCACCACCGGTGTCGAGGTAGAAAATGCGAGCTCCGGGGACTGTTACGTAGGCTTCGTGAACGGCCGATTCTCCAGGCGCCCAAGCGGGTGTTCCTTCTTCCCACTTGTCGTCCGTGATGGGCCGCGGATTGGAGCCGTCCTGGTCCATCACGAAAAGCTCCGCGTAGGGTTGTGGGCTTCCGTCATAGAGCGGAGTTTCGTCGCGAAAGCCCAGGCGCGAGCTGCTGAACACGATTTGCTTTGCGTCGGGCGACCACGCACAATGAGCGTCGTTTCCGGGGGCGTCCGTCAATTGCTTGAGGTCCGTACCATCGGGCCGGATGGTGAAAATGTCAAACGATTTCGTGCCGCCGGTATCCCGCGTGAAGCAAATGCGGTCACCCAGTGGCGACCACATAGGGAAGTTGTCGTTTCCCGACGTGAGCTGGGTGCTCTTGCCGTTGTCGAGGTCCAGGATTTGCAGACTTCGTGCTTCCTTCGTCCATACCCGATACACGATGTGCTTTCCGTCCGGCGACCAGCTCGGGAAGCCGCTATTGACGGGGCCGCTGGTAAGTTCACGTTTATCGCTGCCGTCGGCCCGAATCATCATCAGTTGCGCGGGCTTGTTCTCGCGAGCGGCGAAGAATGCCCCATATCCGAAAGCAATCCATTTCCCATCCGGCGACCAGGCCGGCGAGAAAGCGCCTCCGCCGTCTTGCTGGAAAACTTGTTTGCTGTTGGAGCCATCCACATCGCTTACGTAAACCGCCAGTTTGTCGAAGGGTTTCGTGGCGCCCGCGCCCACCTCCCCAAATGGACTCAGGACCAATTTCCCGGTGCTCGAAATCGCCGGGAATTCACCCGAGAACCGGATGTCGAATCTCCCATCCTTGGCGAACAGCGGCTGATTCTGCTTCGAGGCATAGGCGAACTTCTGATACACCACTTGTTTGCCGTCGGGCGACCATGCAGGATTCCGCACCACGCCCGGTGCCGGCCCATCCACGCCATGCTCTCCCGTCGTAAAGGCCAGCTCTCCTTTTTGCCCGGGCCCCTTCTTGAGGTAGCCGATGCGATCGGCGCTCAAGAACTGCGGCGAAACTTTCAGGCCCGTACCCGAGGTGTACGTCTTCCGCGCGCCCGTGGCCAAGTCTACGGAAACGATTTGCGATTCCACTGCCCCAAACCCACGCGCCGCGAAGGTATATTCGGCATCCATAGCGTAGAAAACCAATTGTTTGCCGTCGGGCGACCATTTCGGCGAGCCCGCCATTTCGCCTTCGGGCGTAAGCTTGCGCAGGCCCGCGCCGTCCGGTTGAATCACGTAGATGCTGGCCGCTTGAATGTGTTCCCATCCAGGCCCCGGAAATTTGTGTCCTTTGAAATCCGTACCCCGGTCGGAAGAGAAGGCGATCCACTTGCCGTCCGGCGACCAGGAGGGCCTGAAAAATCCGTTCAATTTGCCGGCCGGCGCTTCCAAACCACCCGTAAGATTGCGCGCCTTTTGCGTTTTGATATCCAGGATCCAGATACTGTTCGATCCGCCGCCGCGCGAGGAGATGAATGCCAGTTGGTTGCCGTCAGGCGAAAGCGATGCCTGGTCGTCAAACCCAGCGTTGTCCGTCAGCCGCTCGACTCCCGAGCCGTCCGGGTGGATACGGTAGATATTCGAAGAGGCATTTCGCTCGGAGGTGAATACGATCCATTTGCCGTCGGCCGAAAACATTGCATCGTAGTCCATTTTTCCACCGGTGTTCAGCTTGCGCTCTCCGCTTCCATCCGCGTTGGCAATGAACAATTCTCCGCCCGAAGGCCCAATCCGATTCGCCAAAATAGTGTCCTTGGCGAACGCCAGTTGCGAAGCGGCGAGTGCAAGAATCGCCAGTAGCGTACTCATTCGGGCGCTCGTTGAAGCCGTCCACCTGCGGCATGTCGCGCCCCAAGACAATCGCCGCAGCCCGCGTCTCATTCCCATCGCCCTGATGGGCCGGTGCGCTATGCTTGACGGCATCGCGTTAGCGGCTGCGATGTTTGGCGTCACGTGTCTCACCTCCTGGGCGAGATTATATGCCCATTTCAACTACCGTCGAATGCCGCCGCCCCCGGTGCGCCCATCGTCACGGTGTCTGCCGGCAGCGTCCGCCCAGCAGGTGGAAGCCCGAAACCTTGTGATAGAATCAGCCGCGAGCCATGAGTACAACACGCCGGGATATTTTGAAAACGATGACGGTGGCTGGCGCCGCTATGGCGTTAGCCGCGAAAGGCCGTACCGGGCCCAGGCGCATTGACGTGCACCATCATATGCTGCCGCCCTTCCAGCCCAGTGTGGCCAACCGGAAGTATACCCCTCAGGTTTCCCTCGATGAAATGGATAAATTCGGAACCGCATCCGCCATTCTTTCGCTCACTATCGCGGGCGATATCCTTTATGACGGAACCGAGAAGGCGGTCAAGTTCGCGCGCGAAGCCAACGAGTATGGCGCCACCGCCGTGCAAATGCATCCGAAGCGTTTCGGATTCTTCGCTTCCTTGCCCGCCAGGAGCATGGATGCCACCATGAAGGAAATCGAATATGCATTCGATACGCTGAAATGCGATGGAGTCTCGCTGTTCACCAATACCGGTGACAAGTGGTGGGGCGACCCCATGTTCCTGCCCATGTTTGACGAATTGAACCGGCGCAATGCCGCCGTCTTCTTTCATCCCACCGTGGCTGACTGCTGTCACAACCTGGCGGGACTCGGCGACGGTGTCGTGGAGTTTGATTTCGATACCACGCGCACTATCGTTAGCCTGCTGTACAACGGCGTGCTGTCGCGGTGTCAGAACATCAAGTGGATTGTGAACCACTCGGGCGCCGCGGTACCAACCCTGGCCGGAAGAATCAAAGACCGGGTGCCGGGCGCCGGGAGCAATCCCAACGGCAAGTTCAATCGGACCGAAGGCAAGAACGAGAAAATTCCCAATGGGACATTTTACGAGCTGAAGCGGCTCTATTACGAGTGCGCCCACGCCACGTATCCGATGCCGATGGCCGCGGTTCGCGCCTTTGCGCCTACTTCACAATTGTTGTTCGGAACCGATTTCCCGATCGAACCGACGGAATCGACGGTGGAGCAGTTCCCGGTTTTGAAACTCCCGGCCGAAGTCCAACACGCGCTCAACCGTGGCAACGCCGAGAGGCTGTGGCCGAAATTTAAACAGACGTAGGGCGCACGTATTTGTTGAACCAGTCAATAGTGCGCTGCCAGGCCAGGTCGGCCGCCGCCTTGTTGTAGCGTTCCGGCGTCGCATCACAATTAAAACCATGAACGGCGCCAGGGTAGATATAGCCTTCGTGCGGAACGTTGGCATCCTTCAGCGCCATGTCGTAGGCCGGCCACGTGGATGCCAGCCGCGTGTCGAGTTCGCCGTGATGAACCAGAATGGCCGCTTTGATTTTCGGAATCTCATCCTTAGGGGGAACAGCGCCGTAGAACGGCACCGCGGCTCCGATATCTGGTCCCAGCCGAACGGCCAATGTATTGGAGATGCTGCCGCCGTAACAGAAACCGGTGACGCCGATTTTGCCCGTGCAATCGGGACGAGATTTCAGCCACATTGCCGAAGCCACGAAATCTTCAGCCATCTTTTTGCCATCCACTTTCATGAACAGCTGCCCGCCGCGGTAGTCGTCACCGGGAAAGCCGCCCAGAGACGTGAGCCCGTCGGGCGCAAACGCCATGAAGTTAGCCAGGGCCAGCCGCCGCGCGATGTCCTCAATGTGAGGATTCAGTCCTCGATTTTCATGGACCACGATAATCCCGGGCAATTTCACCGGCATCGCGCCCCGGGTGTCGGCGCTGACCGGCCGAACCAGATATCCCTTGATGCTTCCGTTGCCCTGCGGCGACGGTACGGTCTCGTAGGTAGCCTTGATCCGGTCATCGGTCTTCGACACCTGTTGCCCCAGCGCGTAGTTCGGCATCAAGGCTTCGATAATCGCCGCTACCGCCAGACCGCCAACCGCGAAGCGCTGCACACCGTCCATAAAATCGCGGCGACTGATTTCGCCATGAATGAAGAGATTGTAGAGTTCCACTGCTTCGCGTGGAACTGTTGGTTTCGCTGGCTCCATTGGTTGACTCCTTTTTGGAGAATGGTATCACTTCGCGCGGCGCGCTATGTTGACTTCCGTGCACGCCTCCATCACATCCACGAACTTCTGATAATTGGCCTTGCCTACTACGAACGGATTCGGGTCGCCCTTCTTCCGCTGGGCCAGGCGCTCCAGCATATCGGGAAGCGGATACATGAGCGGATGGTTCTGCATGATTACGTCCACCCCAACCTTCGCGGCTTCTTCCTTGTAGTGCCGGACGGATTTTAGATAAGCCGCCAGTCCGTCGTCGGAAACGATCCCGGGAGTGAGGATGGTGCCGCCGTATATCCCAGCCATGTGCGCCTTTCCGTGGTCTTTTACGGGAAAGATATACGCCATCGATCCCGGCGTGTGGCCAGGGATGGCGTAGGGCATCACCTTCAGATCGCCGAGCACAATCGGCTCCCCTTCCTTGACGTCGGCGTCGTGCTTGGGGAGCGGCGCCGGAGGGCCTTTGGGCGGTCCGCCGCGCCCGGCGGGCGGGTGCTCCATCAGGTTCCAATCCACGGCCGAGATGTACACCTTGGAACCGAAATGATCCTGCATATAACGCGCTCCTCCGAAGTGATCGGCATGGCCGTGGCCCACCAGAATGATCTTCACGTTGGCCGGATCGAGGCCCAGCTTCTGAAACCCGGGCAGCAGCTGTGTCTCCACTTGATCGGCGCCGAGCGAATCGATCATCAGAAGTCCCGCGGACGTCTGAATGACGTACACGGCGGTTCCCGAATTGCCGATGATGTAGACATTGTCAAAAATTTTCGTGGGCGGAATCACGGGGTCGTCCGGCCGGTTGGGACGGGGTGCTTCGCAGAAAAAGTGTTCCTCCCCGGCCCACATGGGTCCGCCGGCTTTCTTGGCCTTTTCGATGAGCGCCTTTACTTCGGGTGAATCCGGCTTGGCTGCAGCGGCCTCAGGCGCCTGCGCGAGCAGCATACCGGGCAGGGCAATCGCCAGAAACGCGCCCACCATGTTCCTTGCTCTCATAATCACGATCCTTTCATGCTACTTTTCGAATTTTGAAAAATCCAGGTAATCGCCAGAACAGGAGATTTCGCCTAGCTCCCATTTCGGCCGCAATTCGCTATAGAAGGTAGTGGCCCAGGGCTTCACCAGCGCCTTGGGATCTTGCATGGTGATATCAATTTGCATGTGATCCCGGTCTATGCGTTGAAATCGTTCCGTGACGCGCAATTGCGTGCTATGCGGATGACCTAGCCGATCGAGCCACGTTTTGTCGTTGAAACCGACCGTTTCCACAACCAGTGTCGTGTCACCTTCCCAACGGCCCACCGAATATCCCATCGAGGTGAGGTCCGGGTCGGCCGGGATGGGCCGGCCGTCGGTATAGATGCGGCGTACCACGTGATCGTACTCGTAGAGCATCAGCGTGTATTTCGGTGTGTGGACGAACTCAAATGGATAGGGATGAAAATAGACTCTGGGCACGCCGGGAGGATCGCACTTGGTGAGCACGGGATCGTTGGTGGTCTGGAGCGTATATGACCCATTGTTGGAGGGTTTGGCTTCCTTGTACCTGGCTTGAGCCCACGGTGTTAACTCCGGCTCTTCCTTGGTGAAGGTGGCGCCGGCGAATGAGCGCATGGATGGCGGATTGCGGAGCATCCACACGCCGGTCAAATCGTGTGAGGGCGCAGGCGGCGCTTGGGCGCGAAGAAAACCTGCCAGGATCAGCGCAGCGATCGAAGTCCGGATCATATAATTGGCCGCCTTACTCCTCGAAGAGCGGGAGAGCTTCTCCGGAAGGTCCGATCAGTTCCCGGATCCAAATGGTATGCGCGCCGCTGATGGCGGCATATCCGCCTACGGTGACCGAGTCCCCGGGCTTTAGCGTGTGTTTATCCCAGCCGGCCCGCATCAGTTTATTCGGAGCGGTGAGTTCGCCCTGCCATTGTTCGGTGTCGCCCTTCTCGTTCTTGCAATCGAAAAAGAGGAGGACGTGGGGATTTGTGAACTGGAGATTCGCGACGGTGCCCTTCACCTTCACCATCTTTGTGGTATCGAACGCTGCCGTTCCATGGTGAGCGAGCACTGGGACCGACAGGATCAGCAGGGCGATCGTACCCAGAAGAGCCAGCATTTGGTCTCTCGTTCGTTTCATAAGTGCTCCTCCTACTCGTGAGGACGGGGCCTGACCTTTCCATCTCCATTCGTCAGGACGAATTTCTGAACGCGTTTGCCGGTATCCACCTCGCCGGTGTAAAGGTTTCCGTGAGAGTCCATGGCGATCGCGTCAATCCAGTGGAATTGCCCCGCCATCCGGCCGTTGTTGCCGATGGCGCCCGCGACAGAGCCGTCGGTGCGGTTGTGGATCCAAACCTTGTCGTTCGTTCCGTCTGCTACCAGGACGTATTTCTGCGCAGCATCGTGTGAGAACGTCAAATTGTAGACTGTTCCGCACATCCCAAACATCAGGCTGCCCGGCCCGCCACACTCTGCACCGCGAGCCGGCGTGGAGGGATGCACGAAGAAACTGCTTACGAACTTTCCCTGCTTGGTAAAGGCCTGCACGCGGTCGCTTCCGCGCTCGCAGACGTAGACCAAGCCGTCCACCGAGAGGTGAACGCAATGCAGCGCGGGGGCAAACTGTTTTTGATCCGGAGGCGGCCCGGTTGTGTCATAGGGCGGCGTGGGATCGTTATCGATCTCGCTTAAGGGAATGCCGTGGCCGCCCCAGCCGCGTTTGAAGGCGCCGCTGTCCATGTCGTACACCAAGACGCGTTTGCTGTCGACGATGTACAGTTCGCGGGCCTCTTCGTCCAGGTCGAAGAAGAAAATTCCGCCGGGGAAAACATCGGTTTGCTGGTTGTTCTGTTTCAACGGTTCTGCAGTCTGCCCCGGCGTTACCGGCGCTCCACGATGACCGAAATCCCAGAGGAGTTTCCCATCGCTCGAGAACTTTTGGATTCCGTCGCCACGCCCGCTTCCGGACAGCCAGACATTTCCGTCTTTGTCGACAACGATGCAGTGTTCGGCAGCCGGGCCCGGACGTTTCACTCCGGGCGCCGGCCAACCAGGTGTGTAGCCCGGGCCTCCCCAGCCCCGGATCAGATTCCCGGCGGTGTCGAATTCCAATACAGCCGGCGCGGCGACGCAGCAGTCGGTGCGGGGCGGTGTAGTGGCTGCTCCGGACTCATCGGGCATGATGTCGCGCGGCCGGTTGAACACCCAGATGTGATCGTTTCTGTCGACCACCAGAACCGGAACGCCTTGAATGATCCAATTGTTCGGCAATGGCTTGGGCCAAAATGGGTCGACTTTGTAGACGGGCGGGACCTGGGCTAAGGAATAGCCTAGCGTCATACTCAGAGCGAGCGCGATAAACAGGTGTCGCCAAGAGTGGCGACACGGCACGCAAGAGTGCGTGCGCCACACTAAGTTCTTGTTCCTGTCGTTGGCCACCTGGAGTATTATATATACCGCTATGGCGAGTTCAAAGAAGGCTTCGGTGGGCCGGCGCAATTTCCTGAAAGGGACCGTGGGCGGAGCGGCAGCGCTGGTGGCGGCTTCACACCCCGCACCCGCGCAACAAGAGGAGGCGGCGCGCTCGGCCACCGCCGCTGTTGTTACCGAAGAGAAAGATCCCTCAGCCAGCGTCGAAGTGCTCACCGCAGACCATCCGGGCTCCGATTTTATGGTGGACGTTCTCAAAGCCCTGGGATTCGAGTACATCTTCGCCAATCCAGGGTCCAGCTTCCGCGGGCTGCACGAATCGGTGGTCAACTATGGCGGCAACAAGAACCCGGAGTTCATCACCTGCTGCCATGAGGAATCTTCGGTTGCGATGGCGCACGGTTATTCCAAGATCGAAGGCAAGCCGGTGTGCGTGTTTGCGCACGGAACGGTGGGGCTGCAACACGCTTCAATGGCGGTGTACAACGCTTATGTCGATCGCGCGCCGGTCTTCATGGTGATCGGCAATACGGTGGACGCGGCCACGCGCCGTCCGGGCGTCGAGTGGGCCCATAGCGTGCAAGATGCCGGGGTGCTGGTGCGCGATTTTACCAAGTGGGACGACATGCCGGTATCGCTCCAGCATTTCGCGGAATCGGCCGTGCGTGCTTACAAGATCGCCACCACTCCGCCGACCATGCCGGTGCTGTTGGTGGCCGATGGCGACCTGCAGGAAACGCCGATGCGACCAGGCGAGCGGCCGCACATTCCGAAAATCACTCTGGCCAGTCCGCCCCAAGGCGATTCGGGAGCGGTAGCCGAAGCGGCGCGACTGCTGGTGGAGGCAGAGAGCCCGGTGATCGTCGCGGACCGCTGCGCCCGCACGCCGGCGGGGTTGAAGCTGCTGGTGGAACTGGCCGAAACGCTCGAGGCTCCGGTGATCAATCAGTTTGGCCGGATGAACTTTCCCTCGGCCCATCGGCTCAATCAGACGGAGCGCAGCCGCACCGTGATTGGCGGCGCGGACGTGATCCTGGGTCTGGAGGTGTGGGATTTTTGGGGCACCGTGCATAATTTTCGCGATCAGCTGCAGCGTACTTCGCGGCCCATTATCAAACCCAGCGCGAAACTGATCAGCATCTCCGCGACGGATCTGAACACCAAAAGCAACTATCAGGACTTCCAACGCTTCCCCGACCTGGATCTCTCGATGGCCGCCGATTCCGAGGGAACACTTCCGGCGCTCATCGAAGCCTGCAGGCGCCTGCTGACCGGCGACCGCAAGAGCGCCCTGGAAGAGCGCGCGAAGAAGCTAGCGGAGGCTCAGCACGAGGCACGCCAGCGCATGCTCACCGACGCCAGCTACGGATGGGATGCAAGCCCCATCAGCACGGCGCGGATGGCGATGGAGATTTGGGCACAGGTGAAGGACAAAGACTGGTCGCTGGTCTCGAACAACGCCTGGGCGCAGCGGCTATGGACTTTTGACAAGCATTACCAGCACATCGGCGGTTCGGGTGGCGCCGGCGTCGGCTACGGCGCCCCGGCCGCGCTGGGTGCAGCGGTGGCTAATAAGAAATACGGGCGCTTGTCGGTCAATATCCAGAATGATGGAGACCTGATGTACGCGCCGGGAGTGCTATGGACCAGCGCGCACCACGGAATCCCGCTGCTGAGCGTGATGCACAACAATCGCGCGTATCACCAGGAAGTGATGCACCTGCAGCGCATGGCCAACCGGCATCAGAGGGGCATCACGACCGCCGAGATTGGCACGACGATCAAGAATCCGAATATCGATTATGCGGCGATGGCCCGCAGCATGGGCGTCCACGGCGAAGGACCAATCACGGATCCCAACGACCTGGGACCCGCGTTGAAGCGTGCTCTGGAGGCAGTTTCAGCCGGCCAACCGGCCTTGGTGGATGTGGTCACTCAGCCCCGTTAAGGAGTCTAGCCATGCGCACGTTCATAATGATCCTGCTTACTTGTTCGCTATTCGCGCAGACCCCGGCGGAGAACGGCCGAAAGCTCTTTGAGAACTATGGATGCTATCAGTGCCACGGCCGCGAGGCGCAGGGCGGCCTGGGAACGGGACCCCGGCTCGGTCCCAAGCCGATTGCTTTTCAGGCGTTGCAACGCTACGTCCGGCAGCCTACCGGCCAGATGCCGCCCTACACAGCCAAGGTGGTGTCGGACAAAGATCTAGCCGACATCTACGCGTTCCTGCAATCAGTGAAGCAACCACCGGCGGTGAAACAGATTCCTCTGCTCAACAACTGAGGCGCCCGCTCACGCCTGGTAGACGGTTGATCCGCCAACCACGGTGCGAACGATCTGAAGGTCCTTGATCTTGTCTTTGTCCACGGTGAAAAGATCGTCCGACAGCACGACGAAGTCCGCCAGTTTGCCGGCCGTGATGGATCCTTTGATGGCTTCCTCATGCGAATTGTAAGCGCCGTTTAGCGTGTTGACGCGGAGCGCTTCCTCGACACTGATGCGCTGGTTCGCGCCCCAGGTTTGGCCGTCCCAACCTGTGCGCGTCACCATGCCCTGGATTGCCATGCGCGGATCGAACGGCCCGGGATCAAAGTCCGATCCTGCCGCCACCGGAACGCCGGCGTCCAGGAAACTGCGAAAGGCCATGCATCGCTTCATGAGCTCTTCGCCGTAGAAATGGAACTTGTCGGAATTGTAATAGGCATAGGAGGTGAACGGCGCCGGGACCACGCCGGCCGCCTTGATGCGCCGCACCAGATCGTCGTTGATCAGGGTGCAATGGGTGATCTTGGGCCGCGCATCGGTTCGCGGGAAGACCCGCTGCGCCCGCTCTATCGCGGTGAGCACCATATCGATGGCGACATCGCCATTGGCGTGGCAGTTGACCTGGATGCCCGCCCGATGCACACGTTCGATCCAGGCGTTGAGCTCATCCTGAGTCTCCGTGATGTTGCCTTTGTAAGGCGGCGTGACGCCAGGATAGGGCGTGCTGAGCGCCATGGTGCGTTCTGAGAACGATCCGTCGACGGTGTGTTCGGAAGTGGCTCCAAACCGAATCCATTCGTCGCCAAAACCGGTCATGATGCCGGCGGCGATCATGGACTCCAGCACCTTGCCGCTGGCCTCGTAGCTCACCCGGTGCAGAAGCTCTCCGCGCGCCCGGACCGGCTGAAGGGCCGCCAGGTTACCGCCCTCATGATGAACGCTGGTCACGCCATAACGCACGAATTGTTTGGAAATGTACGCCAGGCCGTCGCGGTCACGCTGCATTGTCTGCTCCGCGGTAAAGGTGGGCCGCTTGCCGACCTTGTCGATGGCGTCCATGGCCAGGTCTGTGACCCGCCCGTTGAGGTCGCCGTTCGAATCGCGGTCGAAGGTCCCACCGGGCGGATTGGGCGTGTTCTTGTTGATGTCCGCCATCTCGAAGGCCTTGCTGTTGTAGTAGTGCGTGTGGCCGCCGCGATGCTGAACCATGACCGGGTGGTCTTTCGATACCTGGTCGAGGTCATGAACGTTTAGCTGGCGCTTGTCCTTCACCTTGGTGTCGTCGAAGAAAAATCCTTCCACCCAGGTGCCAGGCGGTGTCTGGCGGGCCTTGGCGCGGAGTTTCTCAATGATGCTGTCGATCGAGACGAATTCCACCACGTAGGGGTTGCCGACCAGCACTTCGTAGAGCAGTGTGTTGCCGGGCGCGTGATTGTGACAGTCGATGAACCCGGGCACGATGGTCATCTGCCGGGCGTCATAGGTCTGGGTGGCCTTGCCGATGAGCGCTTTGATTTCTACGTTGGTCCCCACGGCGATAGAACCGGCCGGCTTTCACGGCGAACGCCTCGGCCCGCGGTGCGCGAGAATCCACCGTATACACCTTGGCGTTGAAGACGACGAGATCGGTGTCGGGTGTTTGGGCAGCCGCCTGTGCGCCCAGCCATGGCCCGCCGACAACGCCGGCGATGCTGGCACCGGCGAGTCTCATGAATGCTCTACGGTTGTGGCGGTGATTTGTCATTGTTCATCGTCCCACAGGAGCATGGAAGGTGGTGCAGGAACACTCGGGCCGCGAACATGGCTGCGGGGGCCACGGTCCGAGCCGCCTCATCGCGGGTGCGGCATCCAGCAATACCGGTTCCTCGAAGCGAAGCAGCGTGAACCAATCAAATCGGCATATCGAGAGAGGAATTCTGGGTGTATCGCTCCGTTCGGGAGGCGCGTGCGGCGCAGGAGAAGTTGGCGGGGACGACGGGGCTCGAACCCGCGACCTCCGACGTGACAGGCCGGCGTTCTAACCAGCTGAACTACGTCCCCGAGGTGTGAAACAACGTCGGCAATTGCATGTTAGCATACCGGTTGCTAAAGCTCGAACAGCAGAGCTTGCTTGCGCAAAACCACCGGCGCCGCCCATTCCAGCCATGCACCGAGGAGCGGGAAATACAGGCCGAGGCGGATGGGTCGATCTTCACGCTGTACCATCAATCGCGCGTAGCGTTCCAGTTGTTCCCGATAGCGCTCGCGCTCCTCCTCGAGGAAATTCTCCACATCGGCGCCTTGGTGGGTGCTGGTTTTGTAATCGATGATCCACCGTACGCCTTCTGCATCGATAAACGTCCGATCGATCACCGCCTCGCACAGGCTGCCGTCCAGCAATCCGGCAATGGCAAGCTCGCTCGCGGCGTCCGCATGATGGTCGAGAACCCAGCGCCCGCGCGGATCGCGCAGGGTTCGCACGAGACCCGCTTCGACGCGCTCGGCGGCCCAGGCGAGCTGGCCCGGAGGTACGCCGAGATTGGCGAGAACGGCTCGATAGGCGGCGCGGCGCGAGCGCACGCTGGATTCATCCCAAGCTGCTAATCCATCGCGAGCGATTTGCTGCAGGAATTCATGCAGCGCAGCGCCGGCGTACCGCGAATGATCGCTCACCCAATCGAACGCGACTGCGGGTCGTTCTACCCGCTCCATCCCGCTGCGCTTCCACTTCACCGGCGCAGGGGGAACGGGAGCCTGCCACGTAACAGGCAGGCGGCGCAGGGATTTTGCCCGCTGCGCGTGTTGCGCTTGCGCTACCGGAGCAAGATTTGCGAATTGGCCGGCAACAACCGGCCATAGAAGTTTCAAGAAAGATCGCGATTCGGGCTGCCCGACCGATGCCAGCAAGTGCAGGCTGCGGCGCGCTCGCGTTGCCGCCACGTATAAAAGACGCGCCGTTTCCTGATCGGTCCTGCGGCGTTCGATGCTGGCCAGATAGTCATAAATCGCGTCTTTATCGGCGCCAGACTCCGCGATTGGCGCGAGCAAAAGCTCGCCGCGATGTTCCAGCCACAGCAGGAGGTGTTGGTCCTCAGAGCGCGGCACCGAACCGAGGCCGGGAAGGATCACGGTGTCAAACTCCAGGCCCTTGGCCTTATGGATGGTCATGAGCTGCAAAACCTGACCGGCGTTTGCCGTGGGCTGCGCGAACAGCGCGTTCACCTGCTCGCGGAACCAATCGAAGTCGGCTAAGTCGGCGCCCTCCGCGAGTCCCTCGAGTAGTTCGAAATAAGCAGCGGCATCCTCCAGCGCCGTGTCGTCTGGAACGCAGGCGGGCCCACCAAGCTGCGACCACGTGCCTTCCACCCATTCCCGCAAAGGACGGCGCCCGCGTTCGGCGATGGCTTGTTCCAGAACCGGCAGAATTCGCTGGACACGCGCACGCGCGTCCTCGCTCCAGGTGTGGTCAGGCCGGTGGAGCAAATCCCAGACGGTGGCGCGATGGTCGGCCGCGGCGAGAGCGTGCAGATCGTCAAGAATGAGGCCGCACCAGGGCGCACGGAGTAAAGCCAGCCCCGACACCCGATCCGCAGCGTGCAGCAGAGCGAAGGTGAGCGCCATGAGGTCTTCGATGACCTGCCGCTCGCCGAGTTGATCGATCTCGATGGCCTGGAAGGCGATGCGGTGACGCTTCAAGGCGTTGACGATCTGGATCAAGTGCGCGCGAGAACGTACCAAAACGGCGGCGGTCCCGGTGTCCTGCCGTCCTATCAATTCAACCACGCGATCCGCTTCGCGCAGTGCGTCCGGGAGCGCGTGAACGGCGATCACCGCGTCGGTCCCCGAGGCACCCGGAACACTCGGGGAGTAGGCAACTGCGCCGGATTCCAAATCGTCGCTCTGGGGCAGAATCGATTCGAACGTCCGGTTGATCCACTCCACAAGTCCGGGTTCGGAGCGAAAGTTTACAGTGAGCGTCAGAGGCTCAAGGTGAATAGCGCCGATGCCTTCCATACGCGCTTTCAGAAACAGGCTCACATCAGCCTGGCGAAAACGGTAGATGGATTGCATGGGGTCGCCGACCAGGAACAGCGTGCGCCCATCGCCCGGTTCCCATCCCGCCGTCAGCTTCTCGATTAACTCAAACTGCGTATACGACGTGTCTTGAAATTCGTCCACCAGGAAATGCTGGATGCGCTGGCCGAGCGCCAATGCCAGATCCTCGGGAGCGTCCACCTGGCCTAAGGCGGCGGATGCGCGAATGGCCAGCTCAGGGAAATCCACGCGGCCTCGCTCGCGAAATACGAGCTGCAATTCGGCGACCGCGAGCGTGAGGACGGACACGGCCGCCTCGACCGCTTGCCATTGAGCGTCGCTGTACTGAGGCGCGGGCAGCTTTCTGGAACGCTTCAGGCATTCGAGCAGCGCATCCTCGCTACGGAGACGCGCGAACAATTGCTCGCAACGAAGCTTGAATGGCTCCCCTGGTGATGAGCGCTTGCGCAAATCGCCGTTTTTGGTAAGGAGCAGATCGGCAATCGACTTCCAGGCGTCCAGCTGTTCCAGGCTCGCATCGGGAAATCGCTCGAATTGGCGCAGGAACGCGATCTCCGCTGCGACATCCTCAGGAAACGCGCGGCGCAATTGGGCGAGCTCATCCAGAATCAGCCGTTGCAGCGACTCCTCCAGATCCTTGCGGAGATTTGCTCCGATGTGGCGCAGCCATTGATCGCGCTTTTCAAGCATCAGGCTGATGAGCTGGCGCGCTCTTTGGAAATCGTTGTCCAGGTGCAGAAGAATATATGCTAGACCCTGGTGACCGCGCTCCAGATGGGAGAGGGTGTTGCGCGCCGCCTCCCGGTACAGGTCCTGGGCCTTCTCTGAAATTTCCGGCATGGCTCCGAATCGCGAGAGCCAGGGCATGCGGCGTGTGATGGCCGCGCACAACGCATCAATGGTCTCGATACGCAGGCGCGCCGGGTTTTTGAGCAGGTCCCATCCAAGCTTTCGTTCGTGCTCGAGAACGCGGCGGGAGATTTCGAATGTCAACCGTTGGTGTTGCGCTTCCGGCGCGATGCCCTGTTGGGCCGATCGCAAAGCTTCCAGTACGCGCGATCGCATCTCTCCCGCAGCCTTGCGAGTGAAGGTGATCGCGATCACGGCATCCGGCGTCTCAACGGTTTCAAGCAGCTTCAGAAAACGCTGGATCAGCAATTCGGTTTTGCCCGAGCCGGCCGGCGCCTGTACGATGAAGGACCGGGAAGGATCCAGCGCACGCAGCCGCTCCGCGTTATCCGCGATCATTTTCGAACTCCCGGATGCGGCAGAGCGCTCGCAGCCCGCAGTTGTCGCAAGCGCCTGGTTTTGGATCTACCTCGGCGCGGCCGGCGCGAAAATCTTGCGCCAACACCGCTAAGACGCGGCACCATTCTTCTATTTGGGCGTTAAACGGAAGCGGCGGGTTGGTTTTCATGTTGGCCATCCCAGGCAAATCGCCTAAGCCGCGAAATTTAAGCTCGCCGGTGTGGATGACGGCGAAGGCCGCGGTGGCCACCGGCTGCTCGCTCGTGGCGCAATATAGCGGAAGCTGCGGTTCATCGGGCCGTTCGCTTTCCCAAGCGCGCGGTTTAACTTGGCCCGTTTTGTAGTCGAGAATGATCTGGCGGCCATCGGGCAGCGTGTCCACGCGATCGGCTCGCACACGGATCCGCAGACCTGCAATTGCGATTTCGCGTTCCACTTCAATGCCTGCCGCGGTGAATTCCGGGCGCGATTTCTCGATATCCAGCCACGCCGGCAGCAGCCTCTGCAAACGTTGCTTCTCCAGATCCCGGCCGATGCCGGGTCCGAGTTTGGCGACGGCTGCATCGGCGCCGCGCTCGATGAGCGCTGCGAGATCGCTCGGGGTAAGCTCCATTAACCGCGCATGTGATTTGAGTTCGAGCCAGATAACCTCGAGTGCCTTGTGGACGGTTGTTCCGCGGTCGCGGTAGCTCAATCCGAGGTCGGCCTCTTCCAGCGGCCGGGCACCTAAGCGATGTCTCGCGAAGGCACGGAAGGGGCACGCTGCCATGTCTTTGAACAGCGATGCGCCGCCTGTCGAGTCACCTTGCACCAGCGCGGGACCGCGTTCGTCGGCGATCTCCTCGAACACGGCCGGCGCACGCGTGCGCTTCACCTCCTCGCCGGCTAACCACACGCCAACGGGTATTAGGGGGCTGGGCGCCAGCGCTCGATCACCCTCCGTTTCCGGGTAGCTCAACACAACTTCCGGCGCGCTCGCGAGCAAACGCTCCATCAGCTTGTTCGCGAAATCCAGTTCGCCCTCCGATGAGGAGTGCGGGAGCCAGTGCTGGCGCTGCAAAAAAGTAGGCAGGAATGGGTTTGGATTGGCCGGCGCGGGCAGCGCTTCGTCGTGCAAGCCCATGATCCAAAGATGATCGAATCGCAGACCCGCGGCTTCCAGCATTCCCATCACTTGCACCGGCGCGCCTTGGTCCTCCACTTGAAAGCGCAGGCTCGCGGTTTGTTGATGCAGCCAGTCGACGACCTCGGAAAGATTCATGGGCTGCGCGGTGAGATCGAGCGCGGCGAGGCTGGATAACAGGCCCCTCCAGGCTTCGATGATTTGAAATTCGCGGCTGCTGGGAGAGCGGTCGCCAGGCCAGCCAAAAGCATCGAGTAAATCCTGGATGGCGCGGCTCCAGTCACCCGGCGGTTGTTGTTCGGGGAGCTTCCGAAGCTCCTTGTCGACGCGCCGCAGCACGCGCTGCAACTCCGGACAACGTGCCGCGTGATCTCGCAAGCTCAACGGAGTTACCTTCCACACCGCGTCATTGCGCAACTTTGCGTCAAGCTGCGCACGCTTGCCCCATTCCTTTTCCGCGCCTCCCAGAAAGGGGGATCGCAGCAGCATTCCCGCGCGCGGTAATTGCAACTCGCCCAATGCGAATTCCAGCATGAGAAGCGCCCCGTGCACCACTGGATATTCCGCGATAGGAGGCCCTATGGAAAGGTGAAAGGCCCCGGGTCCGAGAACTTCGTTAAAGATCCGATGCACCTTGGACCTGAAGCGCGTGAGGTCCGGCGAAACAATAATGCCGATTTGTGCTTCGGGATCTGCCTCCAGCAGCCTGCGAGCCCAAGCCGCCGCGCTGCGGATCTCCTCCGACGAGTCGCGCAGCTTTCTACGCTCGATAGCCGGGGAGTAATTCTGCATTTGGACGGCACGCCACTTCCCGAGCGCCTGCATAAATTCTGTTTGCTGCGGCGTCATCTCATCGAAACCGGCAATGAAAACTGTCCGTGGCTGCGAAATCTTGTCTTGCAGGAAATCGCTGAGACGCGCGCGGTCTAACCACAGGTTCGCGCTGCACCGCCGCTGAAACTCGCGCGACCAATTCGCAAACGCCGCCCAATCCTGGGACGCTTCGAAGCTGCCATCCAGCGGCAGCCGATACTCGACCATGAGCGCCCAGGTTTCGATGGCCTGCCGCGCGGTCTCAGGGATCTGCAACAGCGACGCGCCGGCCGGCGATTCTCGGATAATCTGCTCCCACAGCATTTGTTCTTGAACGGTATCGAGAAGGACGGGCGCGTTTTCGTCGGCGTTGCGCCCGAGCCATTCGGAGAACATTCGGTCGAGGAAAGCATCCAATGGCAGGACGTCGGGACGGTTCCATACGCTGTGCCCGCGCCTCGCTTCTATGGAGTGGAACTCGCGCGCCAGCACTCGCGCCAGGCGCCGGCCGGCGGTGAGAACGGTGACGCCGTCCTGCAGGGCGCGGAAAATCTCCTCATGCATGTGCTTTCATGATAATTTGAGCAAACGAATCACGATTGCAATCGACGGTCCGGCCGGCGCCGGGAAAAGTACGCTTGCGCGCCGCATCGCGGCCAAACTTGGATTTGTGTACGTGGACACGGGCGCGATGTACCGCGCGGTTGCGCTGTGGGCGCTGCGCACGAACGTTGCTCCCTCGGACATGCACCGCCTGGAACAGCTGGCGAACGCCGCGCACATTGAATTCGCGCCGGGAGACAACGCCGTGTTGTTGAACAACGAAGACGTGACGGCTGCCATTCGTACGCCTGAAGTCAGCCAGGCGGCATCCGAAGTTTCGCTGGTACCCTCGGTACGACGCGCTCTGGTGGAAAAGCAGCGTGAAATTGGCGGACAAGTTTCGGTGGTGATGGAGGGCCGCGACATCGGCACGGTGGTTTTTCCCGAGGCTACGGTGAAAATCTTTCTGGACGCCCTGCCGGAGGAGCGCGCCACGCGCCGCGCGAACGAAAGCGCGCTGCCGGCCGACTTTGTGGAGCAGCAGATCCGGGAGCGCGACCAGCGAGACCGAGGGCGCGCGGAATCGCCCCTGGTGCAGGCGCCCGGACGCGATTTATGTGGACACTACCGGACTTAGCTATCGACGAAGTGGAAGCGGCCATATTGAAAATCATCCGCGATCGCACCTCCAACGGGCGTGAACGAACCCAATGAACAATCTGCTTGTTATGAAATTCGGAGGGACCAGCATGGGTTCCGCCGAACGGATCCGCGTGGCGGCCGCCATCTGCACCGAAGAGAAAGTGCAGCGGCCGGTGCTGGCGGTGGTTTCAGCGATGTCCGGAGTGACCGATCTGCTGCTCGGCGCGCTGCGGCACGCCGAGGCGGACGACGAAGCTGGAATCGAATCCAGCATTCGAACGCCTCTCGGAGCGGCACGAAAAGACGTGCCATGAATTACTGCGTGAGCCCGCGCGCTGCGATCGCGCGATGGCCGGAATTCGCGAGCTGATCGCCGATTTTCGTCGCATCGCTCATGGCATGCTCATGCTGGGCGATCGGCCGCCGCGGTCCGTGGATGAAGCCATCGCCATCGGCGAGCGCCTGTCCGCGCTGATGATCGCCGAATATCTGGAAGCTTCCGGCGTTCCCGCGCGGCGCGATTAACGGCCGCGGACGTCATCGTCACCGACGCGGTTTTCGGTAACGCCACTCCGATTATGGATGCTACGCGGCGAAAGGCCGCCACCGTGATAGGACCGCTGCTGGCGAGTGGCGTCCTGCCCGTGGTCACAGGCTTCAACGGAGCAACCGTGGACGGACGGCCTACTACGCTGGGACGCGGTGGATCGGATTTTTCCGCGTCGATTCTGGCGGCCGCGCTGGATGCCTCCGAATTATGGATCTGGACCGACGTGGACGGGATCATGAGCGCCGACCCACGCTCGGTCCCTGAAGCTCGCGTGCTGGACGCGCTTACCTACAACGAAGCGGCCGAGCTGGCTTACAACGGCGCGAAGGTTCTGCATCCGCGCACGCTGGCGCCGCTGATCGAGCGGCAGATTCCGGTATGGAGCAAGAACAGCTTTCATCTGGATCATCCAGGGACGCGCATTGTGTCGAACCGTGGAAGCTGGCTGCCGGACCCCGGGCCGTTACCTCGATGGCCAATGTGGCCCTGGTGTCTATTGAGCCCGCCAGTGCGGCGGTGAGCGGCACGCGGCTGATGGCACGCGCGCTCGACGCGCTGGCGGACGCAAACGCCGAAGTGCTGGCGCTGAGCAGCTCCAGTTATCGCCAGAGCTTTTGTTTTTTGGTTCGCAAGGAAGAGCTGGCGGCGGTGATGAAGTCGCTCGAAGCGGATCTGGCATTGGAGCTGACTCATGGCTATCTGAAACCCATCGCCGTGGATGACAACGTCGGGCTGCTGGCGCTGGTGGGCGAAGGCATGCGGGGCACGCCCGGACTGGCGGGGCGTCTGTTTCAGGCTATTTCCGAGCAAAACGTCAACATTATCGCGATCGCGCAAGGTTCCAGCGAATTGACCATCAGCATTGTGGTGCGCCGCGACGGGCTGGAGCGGGCCATCCAGGCCGTTCATCGCGAGTGCCGGTAAGACGGCGTTCACACGATTGTGAACGCGGCACGCAGGAGTGCGTGCGCCACATACGCGAGTGCCGATAAGCCACATATGTCAAACTGAAGTCGTGCCTGAATTTTGCACCTGTGGCGCGCAATTGCCGCCTGACGCTCGCTTTTGCCACAAGTGCGGCAAGCCGCAATACGACTACCCCGGTGTCGTCGAAGAGCCCGAGCCAACGCCGCCGTTGGTGGAAGTGGCGAATGCCCCGCAGACGCCGCTTGTGCAAGCGTCGGGGGAGATCAGTTTTCACAACAGGCTGGCGGTGCGGATCGGTTTTATCGCGGCGATGGGCGCGGTGATGATATCGGTGTTCCCCATTCCCTGGCCGTTCGTGCGTTTGCCGGTTGCTTTTCTCGCAGCAGGATTCTTGGCGGTGTACCTCTATAGCCGGCGCACCGGTCAGACTCTCAGTATCCGTAGCGGCGCGCGCATGGGTTGGATCACCGGCATTTTCTCGTTTACGCTGGTTTCCATTCTTTTCACGGTTGCTATCGTGGCGATTTCAAGCCAGGGCGATTTTGCAAAACAGCTTCTCAGCCAGCTTCCCGCCAACGATGCTCGCGCGGACGTGATTCAGCAAGCCTTGAGCAATCCGGCTTTGATACTGGGGGTGGTGGTGCTCTATTTGGTGCTGTTCTTCATCATCTTCACGGCATTGCCCATCATCGGCGGCGCGCTCGGCGCCAAGGTTCTCGAAAAGGAATGATTCGAGAGCGCGCGCGGAATCGCGTCGAGCCCTCTGCCTCGTCGGAAGCCCGTTAGGAGCGGCGCTGACTCCTGAGCAGCGGCAACTCAATATTCAGTCCTTCGAATATGTGTGGACCGCCATCCGCGACAAGCACTGGCAAACTAAGCCGGGCGGTCTGGACTGGCAAGCGATCCACGACGAGTTCCGGCCTAAGATGGAAGCGGCCGACAGCATGGACGCCGCGCGCGAGGTGCTGAATCAGATGCTCGGCCGCTTGCACCAAAGCCATTTTAATATCGTCCCGGGCGAGCTCTATTCAAACGTAGAGCGGCGCACGGCGGCGATACGACAACCGGCATGGATGTCCGCGTGGTGGGCGCGCAGGTGCTGGTGACATCGGTGGAACCGGATTCATCGGCCTTTCGGCAGGGCGTGCGGCCGGGTTGGGAGATTTTGAAGATCGAAGGCACGGAACTGGCGCCGGTTGTGGCGAAATTGAACGAGACCTACGCCGGCTCCACGTTGCGCGATCTCATGCTGCGCCGGGCTATTCTCGCGCGGCTGGCAGGCGAGGCAGCTGGCCCGGTGCAAGTCGAGTTTCTCGACGGCGACGGCAAACACGTCGGCAAAGCGCTCGCGCAAGGCCAGCCCAAGGGCGATCGCGTGCAGTTCGGTTATCTCAACCCGATGCAGGTATGGTTCAACTCATCGAGGGTGGGCGACGGGAACATTGGTTACGCCGCGTTCAACGTCTTTCTGGATGCCCAGCGCCTGATGACCTCGTTCGGGGATGCGGTCCAAGTCCTGCGAAAAGTGCGAGGGCTTCATCGTCGATCTGCGCGGAAATCCAGGCGGCATCGGGATCATGGCGATGGGGATGGCGGGCTGGTTCATCGCGCAGCCGGATCAAAATCTGGGGACTTTGTACATGCGCGACACGACGCTGAAGTTCGTGGTGAATCCGCGGCTGACCACGTTTGCCGGCCCGCTCGCGATTCTGGTGGACGGAGCTTCGGCGTCCACGTCGGAGATCATGGCGGAAGGCTTGAAGGACCTGGGACGCGCGCGCATTTTCGGAACGCGCACGGCCGCCGCCGCATTGCCGTCGGTGTTCGAAAAACTGCCGAACGGCGATGGGTTTCAATATGCCATCGCCAACTACATTTCGGGAGGCGGCAAGCCGCTGGAAGGCCTGGGTGTGACGCCCGATGTGGAAACGCCGCTCACCCGGCAGGCGCTGCTGGCGGGCAAAGATCCGGCGCTCGACGCGGCGGTGGCGTGGATCGAAAGCCAGAAGCAGAGATACAGAATAGAATTCAGAATCCAGAATTCAGAATTCAGAAGAAGGATCAGGCGTGTATGGGCTGCTCGTCGAGCATGCTGGCGATGCGATCGCGCAGTTCGGCGGTGATGCGGCCTCGATCGCGCAGTTGGACTTGATCGGTGGGAATGGGATCGCCGATGCGCATGGTCACCCGTCCGCTGCGGACGTGTCCGGAGCCAAACGGCAGAACTTCGCGCGTCCCCTTGCAAGGCGATCGGAACTAGCGGCACTCCGGCGCGGATCGCGATGTAGGCAGCGCCTTCCTTGAAGGCTGCCAGCTCGCCGGTCTGCGATCGGCCGCCTTCCGGAAAAATGAGCAGCGAGATGCCGCGCTCGCGAATTACCTGCGCCGCCATGTTCATGGTCTTCACCGCGGCCCGAGCGTCGTCGCGCGGAACGGGGATGTGGCCGGCGCGTGCCAGGTGCGTGCCAAGCAACGGAATCTGGAACAGGCCGCTCTTCGCAAGAAAACGGAACTGCACCGGAATGTTTGCCAGAACCACTGGCGTATCCATGTAGCTAAGGTGATTGGAGACGAAAACGTAGCTTCCGCCGGGTGCAATCTTTTCCAAGCCCGCGAGCCTTCACTTTCACCCGCTGCCCCACAGAAGAAAGCGCGCCCAGGCCCGCGCCACCGCGATCTGTCTGCGGCCGCTGGTCTCAAAAAGGGAGATGATCAGGCTCACCAATCCGAAACCGATGGTGGCAAGAACGATGAGCGGAGCGGTGATGAAATACGCCCGAAGAAATGACACTGGTTCTATTTTACGAGCAGCGCGCGCGCCTCGCCCGCCAGGTACAGCGAACCGGCGATGAAGACGACGTCTTCCGGCGGGACATGCGCTGAGTTGCGCGATGGCTTCGGCGACGGAGTGGGTAAGGCGAGCGCCTGGCGCCGGGAATATCTTCGGGCGGCCATGGCCCGTGAATTCGCGGGCGCAGTCAGGATCATTCGATCGGCCAGGGGAAACAAGATCGACGTCATTTCAGCGACGGCCTTGTCGCGTAGCGCGCCATAGACCAGCCAGATGCGGCGTCCCGAATAGAACCGGCGAATGTAGGCGGCCAAGGCGCGCGTTCCAGCGGGATTGTGCGCTCCGTCAATGATGATCTCGGGCTGCGTCGGAGACAAGCTCCAGGCGCGCCGGCCAGTGCGTGGAGGCAATGCCGGCGGGCGAAACGCCGAGCTGCGCGAGTGCGATGGCGGCGACGCGCGCATTCTCTACCTGATGCTCGCCGGCCAGCGGGCAAACAACTTCACTGCCACCGAAGTCGAAAACGGCTGCCGCGCGCATCGATCGCAAGATCGGTGATCGGCCAATCGCGCGAGAGCGTGTACGCGCGCTTGGGCCTTCGCACGAAGAACAGCCTCTGCCTCCGGCCGTTGCTCGGCGAACACGGCGGGTACGCCCGGCTTCAGAATGCCGGCCTTTTCGGCTGCGATCTGCTCGATCGTGTCGCCAAGAAAAATCTGGTGATCGTAGTCGATCGGTGTGATCACGCAAAGCTCGGGAGTCACTACGTTGGTGGCATCCAGGCGGCCGCCCAGCCCTACTTCCAGCACCACCGTGTCCAGCTTCGCCTCGGCGAACAGCACGAAAGCCATGGCGGTGACAGTCTCGAAATAGGTGGGGTGCATGTCGAGCTCGCCGGATGCGAGCATGCGCTCGGCAGTCTCGTGAACCTTTGAAAAGGCGCGCGCGAATTGCTCCTGGCTCACCGGCTGGCCAGCGATCTGAATGCGCTCGGTGGGTTCGATCAAGTGTGGAGAGATGTAGAGCCCGGTGCGAACCCCGGCCGCGCGCAAGCCCGGCCTCGATCATCGCGCACGTGGACCCCTTGCCGTTCGTTCCGGCCACGTGTACCCAGCGGCACGCCGGTGCGGATTGCCGAGAGCCTGAAGCAGAGCGGTGATGCGCTCCAGCCCCAGCTTCGCCGTCAGCACCTCGTTGCCGAGTGAATATAGATATCGGACTGAATCGGAATAATTCATCGCGATTTGCTGCGCGCATAAATTGGCCACGCAGCCATGGCCAGAAGCAGCGCGCCGCCCACTACCTTCAACTCGAAGATCCAGACGGATGCCACGCCGGGCGGCGGCACGGCCGAGAGGACGATGGCCAGGACGGTGATCAAACCGCCCGCGGCTCCCGAGAATCGTTGTCCAAACTTGAATCCGCTGGCGAAAATGTAGAGGAAGGGAAGGAAGGTCGCGATTACGGTGAGATCCACCAGGATCTGATATGCGGCCCGCAGCGTTTCGCCGAGCTGCATCAAGAGCAATAGGACGCTCGAAAGAACTCCTTGCAACAGGATGGAGACGTAGGGCGTACCCCAGCGCGGATGCAGCCTGGCGAAAGCGGGCGGAAGATAATGGTCCAGACCAAGCGCGAAGGGCAGGCGTGTGTTCCCGGCTACGAACGCGGTGAGTTGTCCGAGCATGCTGACCAGGATGAGCAGCGCGAAGGCCGGAGAAAGCCAGGCGATGTCGGAAGTGGACGCCGGCCTTTTGCCCGGCCTGCGCCAATCCGGTGAGCGGACTGATTTGTTCCGGCGCCAGCAAAGCCAGCAGCGCGGCGGTGCCGGCCATATAGAAAACCGCGCAGGCAAATCCGCTGATCCAGGCGGCGCGCGGGATCACCTGGCCCGCGTCGTAAATCTCGCCGCCGAGGATAGGGGCCACTTCCAGTCCGACAAAAGCGAAGGCGATCTGCGACCAAAAATTCAGGCTGTTGAAGTTCAGGTCGGGCATCAGATGAAAGCGGGTGGCCAGTCCGTAGCGCGCTGCGATGGCGACGCCGAATACCACCAGCAGCGCGGCGAGCAAATAGCTGGCGGCCCCGCCCAGAACGCTGGCCCATTTACCCGCGCGCAGGCCCACCAGGTTCAGAAAGAAAGTCAACCAAAGCGCCGCGAACGTGGCCGGAATTCCATAGCGCGCGTCTTCGGAATAGCGAATGCCGGCTGGGCCGAACATGTAGCTGGCAACCGCCGCACCGGCGAGCAGCAGCGTGGGGAAGTAGCAAACATTGCTGATGAAGTAGAGCCAGGCGCACAGGAATCCATGCCAATCGCCGAAGGCGCGTTTGGTCCAGATGTAGAGCCCGCCTTCTTGAGGAAACTTTTGGCTCAGGCCCGAGATCACCAGAGCGCACGGCAGGAAGAAAGCGAGAGCAGCCACTAGCCAGAGCACCAGCGTTCCCGGTCCGGCATGCGCCGCGGCGGCCAGCCAGCGGACGCCGGCAACGGCGGAGATATTGAACATCACTACGTGCCAGAGCCGCAGCTCGCGTCGCAGCGCGGGTTGGCTAGCAGGCATGAGGCTCATCGTACACCAAGGCCAGGCGTTCACACGAGTGTGAACGCGGCACGCAGGAGTGCGTGCGCTACGAAAAAGGCGCCGAGTGCGTTGAAGCACCCGGCGCCAAATTTAACTGCTTAACTACTTATTTCGGGCAACCGATCTTCTTCAGGTCGGCATCCGGCAGCTCCTTGGCGTCACGAGCTGCGGCCGGCAGAGTCAGGCCTTTGGGAACCAGCCAGATTTCCACTCGCCGATTCTTGGAGCTGTCGGTGTTGTCGATGGCCGCACCTCTGCGCTCCTTGGGAGCGGTAGTCGATACGGCGCAAGAAGTCGGCACCGATGGCGTTTCCTGCGTCGCCCCGATCCAGCTTCCCTTGATACGGGATGCGATCCAGCGAACTACAGGTGCCACCGCCGCCGCTCAGCACGGCTGCGGTCTGGAGCACGCGATCCCGATCCAGATTGCGTCCCCGGCGCGACCGGCCGCTGGGCGCTTCAGCGGAATCGATGTGGCCCACCAGGACAACATCGTAGTTCGGGTTAGCGGCGAGCTGCGGATACAACTGCTCGATCAGCACGCGCTTGCCGCAATTGTTCACTCGAGCGCTATCTTTCGGGAACAGAATGTCGCCGAAGTGCGTGGCCTCCGCGCCCAGGTTGACGGTCAAGCTGGCGGAAGCGGTTCCGGATCCGCCCTTGCTGTCGGTCACCGTGGCAGTCACGGTTACCATCTTGGACTGTGGACGGCTGCGGTCAGCGTTGAAGTTGACCGAGCTGGAATCGAACTGCGCGTTCGGACCGCTGCCGGTGACAGTGCCCTCGGATGCGGCCCAACTGTAATTCAGCGTGCCGCTGCAATCGGAACCGGTACCGACGGCGCGCAGCATGGCCATTTGCCCACGATCGAGTTCCGTGGGATTGGCCGCCACGCTCACGGTGGGTCGGCTATAAGTGTTGACGTGGACGGTAACCGGACTGGCGTCGGCACCGCGCGACGGGTTGGTCGCGTCGGCGACATGCAGACCAATTCGAATATCGCCCGACGAATTCGGCATATAGGTGTACTGAGCGCCACTTCCCACCGAACTGCCGTTCGCGGACCATTGATAGGTCAATTGATGGCCTTCCGGATCGGAGGCGCTGGAGCTCAGACTCACCGCATCGCCGGGACAAACCGTTGCCGGGTTGGCGCTGATGGAGCCTGGATTGATGGAGCCTGGTTGACGGGGCGGCGGTGGCGGCGGGGGTGGCGGCGCCGGAGGCGGGGGGAGCTCGCCGCGATGGCCCAGATAAATAGTTAAGCCGCCTGTGGCCTCAAAGCCGTTCAGGATTTTGCCGTTGGGTATATAGACGCCCTGGGTGGTGGGCGGCCCGCTGGGCAGCCCAAAACGCGGAGCAATCCCAACTAAGCCTCTGAGGTCGAGACGAATGCCGAACCACTTGCTTGCCTGGTACTTGATTCCGCCGCCGTAGTTCCCCTGGAAGCGTTCGTCGGAGTCAAATGAACCGAACCCGACATTTGGGGGGTAGGATTGCCCTTGAAGTTTCGCAGTCCTTGACAACACGTCGAAGGTCGCGCCCGGGCCGATGAGGACGTACGGCCGGAACTTATGATCGCGGGGCGTAAAGTGGAACACGACGTCCACGGAGGGCTGCAGGGTATGGATCGGAAACGGCGGCTGGAGGATCGCTCCGTCGGCAGGGTTCGAGACGAAATTGTACTTATTCCACGAATACGCGTTGAAGCCCTCTTCGATACCGACGTAATTCCAGAAGTTCTCGGTGACCCGGGCGCCCACGATTGTGTAGCCCTGGATCTTGCCTCCCAATCCAGCGGGGATTCTCTTGTAATCCGAATATCCACCGTAGATGTTTAGTTCAAAGAAATTGTTGTATTCGTCTGAGTGCGCCGCGGCATTTTGCGCGCGCGCCGGATTTGGAATTCCTAAGACGCCCAATGCAACTAGCGCCAGAACCGGATACCTCCATACTGCTCGCATGTTTTTCACCTTTCCCTCTGATTCATTTACTGCTTGCAATAACAGCGTGATCATCCTGTTGGGCCACAGTAGTCTGAGGCAGATCGAAAACCAGCGCGCCGCGCGCTACGCTGAGCGCGAAAATTCGCCTGGGAAGATCGGGTGCGAACCATAGCATCCGAATGGCGGCGCCTTGGAGGCCCTCATTAGAGAACGCCTGCCAGGAGTCGCCTCCGTCCACAGTGCGGTAGACATTGCCATATTGGACCAGGAATGCTTCGCGCCCCTCCGAAGGATTGAAGCGAACCGAGTCCACCGTGGCAGCTGGAACACCTTCTGTCACAACTTTCCAGTTTGCGCCTTCGTCAATAGACTGCAAAATGCCACGCGAAGTTGCAGCAAGAATTGCGACTTCGTGCTCTACCGGCAGGGCCACATCATAGATGTAATACCCAGGTGGCAGGAGCGCCGCCTGCCAGCTGTGGCCGGCATCCTGCGAAATAAACAAACCGGACGGGGTTCGGACGGCCAAACGGGAGGCGCCACTGGGAGGCGCGTAGATCGCCAGGACCGATACGCCCATAATTCCGGCCGATTTCACTTGTTCCCAAGTTGTTCCGGAGTTCGCGCTGCGGAATAATCCGGCGTCGGTCCCGGCGAATATAACCGGCGAGCCTTTTTCAAACTGCACGGCGCGAACGGCGTGAATGTGAACACGTCCAACTCGGGGAACGCGCTGGGCGGCCCGAACGGCAACAGGAATGCGCGGCTCAGACACCGGCGTCCAGGTTTTCCCCCCGTCCACCGATTTCAAAATCGCATCCTCGCTGGCCGCGAACAGGATGCCGGCGTTAGCGGGAGAGGCCGTCAGGCTCTGCAGGTTTCGGCCGTTGAGCGCCTCTTCATTGGCCCGCAAGGACCACTGGAGGCCGCCGTCGCTGCTGACAAAGACTCCGCCGAAAAGCCCTTCGTAGGTGCTGCTGGCGTAAAGGCGCTTGCCATCCGAGGCGATTTCGGAAAGACGATGATTGGCGAACCCTTCATTCATCGCGTGGAATGTCTCGCCCGAGTCCGAGCTCTTCAGAATCCCGGCGAATTCGGTTGCCAGATACAGGGTGCGCGGGTCGCTTGGGTCGAACACCATCCAGTTCACCTGTTCCGAGCTCAAATGGCGCCACGTCTTGCCTCCGTCCGGAGATTTGAACAGCCCCAGCGTGGTGCCGGCGAAGATGGTGTCTGCATTGCGCGGATCTTCCGAGATGATGTGGGTGCGGCGATGGGTTCCCGGTATGCCTTGGATCTTCACCCATGCCTCGCCCCCACTGTCGCTGCGATAGATACCGCTGCAGGCGCTGGCGAAAACCAGTTTGGGATTGGCCGGATCCACGCGAATGGAGAAAATGTCGGAGTCGTCGATCAGACCGCGCGAAACCGAATGCCAGGTGGCGCCGCCGTCGGTGGTTTTCCACGGCAGATGGGGTGTGCCAGCGTACAGCACGTTGGCATCGGCCGGATCGAAGGCCAAGGCCGTAATGTCCTGCATCTCCACATCGGTGGCCGACGAGATTCTGCGCCAGGCGGCGCCCCGATCCATGGAAACAAAAACACCCTTGGATGTACCGGCGGCGAGAGTATTGGAATTCACGGGCGACAACGCGAGCGCTTCGATGCGCGAGCCACGTATCCCGCCCAAGGCCTGCCAGCTTTGGCCTGCGTCGTTGCTTTCATAAACGCCGGAGTCCGCCGAATCGCCGGCGTCCAGCCCTGCATAGTAATGACTCGAGTCGGTAGGATCAATCAGGATTGCGTTGAAGACCCCGGGAGTTCCACGGGGGAAAGGGAGCAGACGCCAGGATGCGCCTGCATCGTCAGACCGAAACACCAACGAGTCACGCGAACCAACGACCAGCGTGCGGCCGTTCCGCGGATCAATTGCGATTGCTCGCGCGCTGCCGCCGAACGGACCTGCCAACTTCCACCCGCCAATCACAGGAAGCGTGGCAACCAGTAGTACTGCGAGACCCAGGGCTGGTTGCCCACCCAGCTTTCTTAGTGGCACTTCCTATTACCATAGCAAAAAGCGCGTGTCCAGGGTATTGGCAACTGGGTATCGAAGTTGTTGAAACGTTTATTCTTACAAGGATTTAATGTAGTCCAGTGGAGGCGGAGTGCGTGGACGCGTCGGTGATTTGCTCGGCCAATTGCCGAGGCCGATCCAGATTCTGCACGATCAAACGACTGTTTTCTCCAGCCGTTTCGATGGAAATATCGCCGACGCCGAACATTCGCTGCCAGAAGGACTGGAGCACCCGTACGTCCTGGACCTTGGGAAGCTGAATGAGGCGCATGGATTTTGACATGAGTCCGGTTTCATAGCGCAGCTTGTCGCCCGCCAGAGTGAGCTTGACGGTCTGCCGCTGCAAGTGCCGCTTGATGGGCCACAGCAACACCAACAAACTGACGATGGGCAGATAAGGAAAGCGCTGACCCGGATACTGAACCACCACGTACTTGTAGTGAACGATCAGAGCGGCACATACCACTAATAAGGCGCAAACGTATCCCGCCTTGATGAACTTCATGCTGGGGCGAATGACGATGTCGGCCATGCGTCACAATTATAGTTAGTCACGATCATGATTGCCCGATGAGGCGCGCCAAGTCCACCGTAAGAGTCGCCAGTTACGTCATCTCTTTGCCTGAACGGGTGGTGCGCTCCGCAGCGGCGCTGGCCGGGGGATTGATTCGCGAGATCGGCGATGTGTCCGTTCCTTCGGCGGTGCGGCGAACCAAAACATACCAGATGACGGTGGACATTGCGCTGCGGTTCATGATCGAACAGGTGGGCGAGGTGAAGGGAGTGTATCCATCTGGAAGCGAACTGGCCAGCGATTTTCTGCTGCGGCGAACGGCGGGGCACGGGATCGAGTTGGCCGGCCTGCTGGCATTTCGCGCTTCTCCGGTGTGGATTATGGCTGCGTTGGCCGATGTGTCGGGCGCCGGGCGTTACATCGTTCAGGAGATTGCCGACGCGCTGAAGCAGGAAGGGCTGCTGGCGGGCGAGGCTAGATTCGAGAACGTAGATCAGCTTTTGGAAGGGCTGGAGCAGTCCGCCAGCCAGGTGGCCGATCTGTGCAATGCGCCGCCGCTGGATGTCGCCGGCCTGCGCCGCGAGTGGGGCGCGTTCCGCGAGGCGGTGGCCAAAATTCCGCCTCGCAATCTGCCTTCGGCTGGATTTCTGGGCCAGCATTGGGAGGAATTGAAGGCCGAGGCCGCGGCGCAAAATCGCCCCGTTTTCGAGTTGTCGTCGATGATGGCGGTGTCTGCGATCGCGCGTGTTCCGGTGACCCTGCTGAAGCTGGCGCGCGCTGCTAATCGCGTGGCTTGGCGATCCGGAGAGACTTTGGGCTCAAGCGTTCTGCTCCACTACAGTCAGATTTTGAGCGACATCCACGAACGCGGTTACGCGGCGTACTGGGCGCAGGAGTTTCAGCCGTACTTGCGGGCGGCCGCCGATCAGTTTTCACCGACGCATCGGTCGCTGACGGGGCGCTGGCTGAAGAAAGCTCTTGACTAGCCGTGGCGTGCGCACTCGTGCGCGAAGCGCCGTTCGTCGTTTGTCACGGGAGTGCTTCGTGAGCCGAGGCGTCGGCACGATTGCCGACGCGGCACGCACGAGTGCGTGCGCCACGCGGGTCCACCTTTTCTTCGACAGCCAAATCGCGAAGAAGAAAGGAGAGCGTTCATGGTCCGCCATTTCTTGCGGAATCTTTTTCATGATTCGGCTGAGTCCGAATCATTAGTTCCTTTGATCAACAACCGTCGCGCGGAGCTGAGCGCTTTAAGCGACACCGAGCTAAAGGCTATCGAGTGGCGTGCAACGGATCTTCCCGAGGTGATCGCTCTGGTCGCTGTGATCGCCGAACGCGTCCTCGGTCTAAAGATGTTCGACGTCCAGTTAGAAGGCGCGCTGGCCCTCACCGCTGGAAAGATCGCCGAAATGCAAACTGGCGAAGGTAAAACGCTGGCCGCGGTTCCGGCGGTGGTTTGGCATGCTAGGGAAGGCGCGGGCGTTCACGTGATGACGGTGAACGATTATCTGGCGCGGCGCGACGCCCAATGGATGGGCGCGATTTATCAATTCCTGGGGCTCAGGGTGGGCCATGTCCAACAGGGCATGGGTCTTGAAGCGCGACGCCAGGCCTACGCGTGCGACGTCACCTATGCCACCGCCAACGAGATTGGGTTCGATCATTTGCGCGATGGTTTGGCGCTCTATCCGGGCGAGCAGGTCCATCGGCCGCTGGCAACCGCGGTGATCGATGAAGCCGATTCGATTCTCATCGATGAAGCCCGCATTCCGCTGGTGATCGCGGGAGGTGAAGCGGGCCAAGAGCCGATGGCTTATCAGGTGGATCGCATCACGCGATTCTTCCGGCGCGGCCGCCATTTCACGCTGGATGAATACGCCCGCAACATCGCACTCACCGATGCGGGCATTGGCGCGATCGAAGCTTCGTTCGGCTGCGGCAATTTATTCACTGAGCCGAATCTGGCTCTGCTCACCGCCGTTCAGGATTCGCTGCACTCGCACGCACTGCTTCACAGGGACGTGGATTACCTGGTGAAGGATGGAGCCGTCGAATCCGTGGATGAGTTCAAAGGGCGCATCGCGGAGAACCGGCGTTGGCCGGCCGGATTGCACACGGCGATTGAAGCCAAGGAAGGGTTGGCGTTGAAGACGCAAGGGCGAATTCTCGGGTCTATCACGCTGCAGAACCTGATCTCGCTGTATCCCGCAGTCTGTGGGATGACCGGAACCGCTGCTACGCAGGCCGACGAGTTCCGGCTGGTGTATGGCTTGGAAGTGGAGGTCATTGCCACCAACCGCCCGATGATTCGCAAGGATCTGCCGGACCGGGTTTATGCCAGGAAATCAGATAAGGAGAGGGCGGTCCTGGAAGAGATCCGGCGCCTTCACGCGACCGGCCGTCCGGTGTTGGTGGGAACGCGCAGCGTGGAAGAATCGGAGCGCCTCAGTAGCCGACTGTCCGACATCCCCCATCAGGTATTGAACGCACGGCACGAAGAACAGGAGGCGGGAATGATTGCGCGCGCAGGCGAGCGTGGGGCCGTCACAATTTCGACCAATATGGCTGGCCGAGGCACCGATATCCAGCTGGGGCCCGGGGTGGCCGAGATGGGCGGATTGCACGTCATCGGCACCAATCGCCACGAGAGCCGGCGCATCGACAACCAACTGCGCGGGCGAGCTGGACGGCAGGGCGATCCCGGTAGCTCGGAATTCTTTGTTTCGTTGCAGGACGACCTGTTTTTGAAATATGGAGCTGAAAATCCTGACATCGAGAATGTTCAGCGCATCGCCGAAGGGCAGAACCTCGAGATCCGGCGCTTTCTGCACAAATATGAGAGCGTGATCGAAGGCCAGCGCCAGAAGATCCAGCAGCGCCGCCAAGCCCTAGTGACCGGCGAGACTCCAGTCTCTTCCGAACTGGAGCGCCTGGTTTCTCTGCGTGCCATTGATGAAATGTGGGCGGATTATCTGGCGACCATCACCGACCTTCGGGAGGGCGTGCAGTGGATTTCCTGGGGTGGGCGCGATCCTCTGCACGAATACCTGACGTCGGTTCATGCGCTGTTTACCCAACTTGAAGAGCAGCTTGACGCGGAGATCGCGAACCGGATGGAGGAGGCCGAGGCGTCCGGCGTGGACCCCTCCCAACGCGGCGCGACTTGGACTTATCTGACCACCGATCAGCCGTTTGGGACCGCAACCGAACGAATTATGCGCGGGTTGGTGCGAAAATATCGGAATAGGACCTAAGCGGACTTTAAGCGCCGGACCGCCCGTTCCGTCTTTTTCGTCTCAGGGCGCGTCTTCAGATTGGAGCCGAAGTTTGATCTTTCGGGAGGTTGAGGACCGCGACCTGATCGCCAAGGCGCGTCGGGGGCACGTGGAAGCCTACAACGTGCTGGTGTCTCGCTGGGAAAAACGTGTCTTCAATTATCTCCTGCGGTTGGTGGGGCAGCGTGAGGACGCTCTCGATCTTAGCCAGGATGTGTTTTTGAAGGCCTATCAGAATCTAAAGAAGCTGGACGACCCGGCGAAGTTTCCGGCCTGGCTGTTTCGCATCGCGCACAACGAGGCCTACTCCTTGCTACGGAAGAAGCATCCAGAAGCCGAGATGACGGTCGAGCCCAAGATGGCCGAAGCGAGCGGGGGCTTGTTCCCCATTGAGTCGACACTGGCAGTGCGCAGCGCGCTGGAGCGGTTATCAAACGATCAGCGCGAGGCCGTGGTGCTCAAGGTTTATCAAGGGTTCAAGTTCGAAGAGATGGCGGAGATTCTTGCCTGCCCGGTCTCGACGGTCAAATCCCGCTTGTACACGGCGCTCGATCTTCTGAAACAGACTTTAGCTCCAATAAACACCGGAGGCGCGGAATGAGTTGTTCAATTGACGATTTAAAGGCGTTGGTGGTTGGTGAGATGACGCGGCAGGAACAGGGCGTGGTGGAGGATCACGTTCGTGGCTGCCAGAGTTGCCGCGAGGAGTTGGATCGGTTGAACCTGACGCGGGTTGCCTTGGCCTCGCTTGAGGACCAAGAGATCCCGCGCCGCATTGCGTTCGTCTCCGATCGGGTGTTTGAGCCGCGCTGGTGGCAGACCATATGGCACTCGGGTCCGGTGATGGGTTTTGCGTCCGCGGCGCTCCTGGCGGCGGCCATTCTGGTGCACGGATTCGCGCGGCCAGCGACTGTGGATGCGGCGCAAATCGAGCGGCGGGTGGAAGCTCAGGTGACGGTGAAGTTGGATGCGGCCGTGCATGAGGCGCAAGCCACGCAGTCCGCGGAATTCGCCAAGGTTTTAAGCGCTACGGAACGCCAGCGGCAAGCCGATCTCGCCACTTTTCAGCAGGCCGCTGAGTATTACCAAAAACAAATGGCTAGATTCGAAGTGGCCAGCAATACGGGTTACGGACAATGAGAATCGCGGCGGTTGCCCTGATGTTGTTGTGCGCGATTCCCGGCGTGGCCGACGGCCCCAAAGTGAATCGCGGCATGATCGAAGCGATGCAGCATAGTTTGGACAACAAGTTGTCCGGATTGTGGCCGCAGGATCCGGCCGAAGTGCTCGGCCTATCGCAGGGCACCTACATTCAGGGCTATGGCGCTATCTTCCTGGGCGAGGTGAATCTGGCGCCGGCCGCTGGAATCAGTCCGTTCCATCCAACCGTAAGCGCCGATGAGATCCGGCGAACGCATGAAAAGAAGATGCAGCGCATGGCCGCGATCCGGACCGCAATGCGCGCCATGCTGGTGGATTCGGCGCGCTCGCTGGACTCGCTTCCCGCCGACGAGCAGGTGGCCGTCGGGTTGTCGCTCTTTTATTGGAAGTGGGAGAATCGCGACGGACTCCCCGCCCAGATCGTGATGCACGCACCGCGTAAGGCGCTGCTGCAGGTGGCGAGCGCCGAGCAAGCCTCTATCGTTAGCGAAGAGTTTTAACCTCATGCGGTTGGGCGAGATCCTGATTCAGCGCAAGCTGATCACCGACGAAGATCTGGAGCGGGCGCTCGAGCTGCAGAAAGAGCGCGGCGACAAGATCGGCAAAACCCTGGTCGACATGGGCTTCATTGCCATGCGCGACGTGCTGGCAGCGCTGTCGGAGCAGTTGGGTGTGCCGTTGGTTTCCATCGACGCTCCCCCTTACGTCTCCGCCGAAACGGAAGCGCTCTCGCCTCGATTCCTGCGCCAATTCCGCTGCCTGCCGCTGAGCCGTGAGGACCACACCATCACGCTCGCCATGGCGGATCCCAACGACGTGGAGGCTATCGCCGACGTCCGCCGTTGTACGGGGCTCAAAGTGAGCACGGTGCTCGCGCCGGAACAGGAGATCGTCGATGCCATCGACAAGTACTACGGCGAATCCGCCGCGCGCGCCGAAGCGGATTTCGAGTTTCAAGCCGGCGAGATGTCGGAAGATCTCGAGCACTTGCGCGATATGGCGAGCGAGGCGCCGGTCATCCGCCTGGTGAACGCCATCATCGCGTCAGCGGTTGAAAAGCGCGCCAGCGATATCCACCTGGAGCCTTTCGAGAAAGAGTTCCGCATCCGCTATCGCGTGGATGGCGTGCTCTACAATCAGGACCCGCCGCCGCGCGAGTTGAAGGCCGCCATGATCTCGCGCGTCAAGCTGATGGCCAAACTCAATATCGCCGAGCGCCGGCTGCCGCAGGACGGACGTATCAAAATCAAAACGCTGGGCCGGGAAGTGGACTTGCGCGTTTCCACGCTGCCGACGCTATACGGCGAAAGCGTTGTGATGCGTCTGCTGGATCGCTCGGCGGGCGATTTCTACGATCTGGGCCGGCTGGGTTTTGACAGCCACATGCTCAATCGCATGGAATACTACACGTCGCTGCCACACGGGATTTTTCTGGTCACTGGGCCGACGGGCAGCGGCAAGTCTACTACTTTGTATTCCGCGCTGAAGAGGATCAATCAGAGTGACAAGAAGATCATCACGATTGAAGATCCGGTGGAGTACCAGATGGACGGGATCAATCAGCTGCATGTGAATACGCAGATCGGGCTGACGTTTGCTTCCGGGCTGCGGCACATCGTGCGCCAGGATCCCGACGTCATCATGGTGGGCGAGATTCGCGACCGCGAGACCGCCGACATCGCTATCCGTTCGTCGCTCACCGGCCACTTCGTGTTCTCGACGCTGCACACCAACGACGCGCCGAGCGCCATTACCAGGCTTACCGACATGGGCATGGAGAATTACCTGATCACGTCGTCGGTAGTGGCGGTGCTGGCACAGCGGTTGGTGCGCGTTATTTGCGAGCACTGCAAGGGGAAGCGCGGAACTCGCATCGCTCCGGATGGAAACACGGTAACGTGTTATGCCGGGAGCGGCTGCGAGCACTGTTTTGGCTCCGGCTACTCAGGCCGCATGGGCATCTTCGAACTGATGGAGCTGGGCGACGAGATCCGCCAGCTGATCATGAAAAACGCGGACGCCGCAGCGATCACTAATGTGGCGCGGCGCAACGGGATGCGTAATCTGCGGGAGGACGGCTGGCTGAAGGTGCAGGATGGCGTAACCACCGCCGACGAGGTAATGCGTGTCACGCAAGAATTCTAGTGCTTGTTACCTGCTATGCAGGAGTGCTTGTGGCGCACGCACTCGTGCGTGCCGCGTTCACACTCGTGTGAACGCCTTCGCTCCATCTCGAATTTGCACTAGACCAAGGATAGTCTTCAACTCGCGAAACCAGGCCAGCCTTCACTGGATTCCTCTCAATGTACCCGGCGATCTTACACCATTCAGCTTCATCACGAACGTAATGATCGTAAGACTCGCGCTGCCAAAACTGCTCGCCCGTGCGATGCAGCAACCGATTAGCCTCCCGAGCCGTGACGCCCTTCAGCGATTTCAGCAACAGGCTCGGCGAGATCCAAGGCAACAGAAGCACGTGAACATGATTGGCCATGATCACGAACGGCCCGAGATGATACTGTCCCAAATTTTGGCCGCGAAGCAGCGACTCGATTACCAGCGTGGCCATCGCTTCGCTTCGCAGACGCACAGGACCGGCGTGCGCTCCATCCAGGTACCGATCCACCCACACAAAAGCTTCACCATCAGAGACTTTGCGGGCTGGTGGAAAATGCGAGCTCGGCAGGCTTCCGTACAGATTCCAGGTCAGGAAGAGCCAACGGTTGTCGGGGTACAAGTGGGGGAGGCGGCGTTGGGTGGGCATGCGCTAAATAGCGGTGCGCTTCCGAAAAAACTCTCGCGTTCACATGAGTGTGAACGCTGCACGCAGGAGTGCGTGCGCTACATATGACTAGCTTTCATTTTCGGGCGGTTGCTTCCGATGGACAGATTCGCACGGGCGCGATTCACGCCGAGTCGGAGCGCCTGGTTGCGTTTGAGCTGCGCCGCCAGGGACTCACGCCGGTGTATGTCGGCAAAGAGGCGAAGAAATCGGTCGACATCAAGCTGCCATCTTTTTCGGGGGGGAGGAAGCGCGATGTGCTCTTCTTCACCCAGGAACTGTCCACGCTGCTCAGCGCGGGCGTGCCGGTGGACCGCGCGCTTTCCATCACCGCCGAACTGACCGATCGACCCACTTTCCGCACGCTGGTTCTGGATATCCTGCGCGTATTAAAAGGCGGACGGACCCTGGCCGACAGCCTGGCCACTCACCCGAACCACTTCTCGGAGCTGTATATCAACATGGTCCGCGCCGGGGAAGCCGGCGGATCGCTGGCGGTGGTCTTCGAGCGGCTATCCGAATTCGAGCGCACGCGTGACGATCTGCGCAGCTATATCCTTTCCGCGATGGCGTATCCGACGCTGCTCTCGCTGGTGGGCATCGGCTCCATTCTGGTGCTTATGAATTTCGTGGTGCCGCGGTTCGCCTCGGTCTTTGAAGAATCGCGAATCGAAATGCCGCTCCCAACCAAAATGCTGCTGCTCGGCAGCAAGTTCCTGCAAAGCTATGGGTGGCTCGGAATTACACTGCTAGTGGTATTCACAATCGGAATGTACACCTATGTGCGCACCGTTCCCGGACGATTGTGGTGGGATACGCTGCGGCTCAAAATCCCGGTGCTGGGCGACGCGTTGCGCAAGGCCGAAACTGCGCGGTTTGCCCGCGCCATGGCGACGTTGGTGTCCAATAGCGTGCCGCTGGTGCAATCGCTCGCGATTGCCGGAGCCACGCTGAACAATCGCCGGATTGCGGGATCGCTCGAAAGTGTGTCCCTGGGAGTGAAACGGGGCGAAGGCATTGCCGGACCTTTACGCAAGGCCGGCCAGTTCCCGCCTCTTGCGGCGCATCTGCTCAGCGTAGGCGAAGAAACCGGACGATTGGATTCGATGTTCGTGCGGATGGCTGACATTTACGACGCCGACACACGCGCGTCCATCCGGAGGTTTACTTCGCTATTCGAACCGTTGGTAATCCTGGTGATGGGGCTCGTTGTGGGCACCCTGATCTTGAGCATGCTGCTGGCGATTGTCGGCATGAATGATGTGGCAATGTAATGGAGATAAAGCCATGAACAAAAGAATGAGACGGCAAGCCGCTGGTCAAAGTGGTGTGACGTTGATTGAAATGATGGTCGTTGTGACCATCATTGCTCTATTTGCGGCGCTGGTGCTGCCGAAAATGTTGCATCAGGCGGATCGCGCGAAGATCACTTCGGCGCACGCCCAGATTAATGCTTTTTCGACTGCCCTGGGGTCGTATAAGTTGGATACCGGCGTATACCCCACTACCGAGCAAGGCCTGAAGGCGCTGCGCGAAAAACCCGAGGGCGTCGAGAACTGGCAAGGGCCGTATCTGCAGAAGGAGATCGACAACGATCCATGGCAGCATCCCTACATCTATCGCTTCCCGGGCGACCATGGGGACGAACCCGAGATCGTGAGCCTGGGGGCAGACGGCGCGCCCGGCGGAGATGGGATCAATGCCGACATCGTCAGTTGGAAGAATTAACAGCGCCGGCGTCACTCTCATCGAGATGGTGGTGGTGGTGGCTCTGATTTCGCTGATGGTCGGCATCAGTTTTCCTGCGATTACTTCCGGGATCGACTCGCTGCGATTGAATGGCGCCACCAATGGAGTAGTCAGTTTTCTGGATTATGGGCTTAGCCGCGCCGAGCGCCGGCAGCAGGTGGTGGAGATCACGATTTCAAAGGCAGACAACTCGATCGAGATGCGATCCAGCGAACCGGGCTTCTATCGCAAGATGCAACTGCCGGAGGGCGTCTCCATCGTCGAAGTGCTTCCGCGACTCCCCGAGCAATGGGCCGACGATCCGGACGCCAGGCGCAACTTCCTGCTGTATCCCGGCGGCACGGTGCCCCCTCTGGGTTTGCAATTGATCAATCGACGGAACGTCCAGCGCGTGGTGCGAGTGGACCCTATTACGGGAGTGCCGCACGTGGAAGCGCCGGAGCAACAGTGAGACGGCGGGGGTTCACTCTGTTAGAGGTTATGGTCGCCACTCTGATCATGGCGATCGCCGTGGCCGGGTTGATGGGCGCCATCTCAACATCTCTACGCAACGCCGCGCGGCTCACCGATCACGATCGTGCCGTGCTGCTGGGCCGCCAAAAGATGGACGAACTGCTGATCTCCACCGGCCTTCTAAAAGGTGTGCCGTTCCAAGGCACGTGGGGTCCCGAGGCCACCGGTGGCGGAGAAATGGGCTGGCGCGCGCGAGTCACGCCTTTCGAGGTGCCTAAGGGCGGCGCCATCGGCCGGCCGTTTATCGAGCGGGTGGAATTGGAGATCTGGTGGATGAACGGCAGCCAGCGCCGCTCGTTTACGCTGCAGGGGTTTCATCGGGCGCTACTCACTAAGGAAGATTTATTGGGAGTTCAGCAATGAAACCGCGGCGTTCACACGAGTGTGAACGCGGCACGCACGAGTGCGTGCGCCACAGGGGGCACGAGAAGGGTGTCACGCTGATCGAGTTGCTCATCGCGGTTCTGCTGCTGAGCCTGCTTTCGGTCGGTATTGTCATCACGCTGCGCGTTGCTTTGAGCGCGATGAACAAGTCGGAATCCAAGCTCATGGCCAACCGGCGAGTCTCCAGCGTGGAGCGCATTCTGGACCAGGAAATCGAAGGAATCATGCCGGTGACCGCGGACTGCCAGCCACGGCCGGGAGTGACGGGAGCCCCGCTGATGTTTTTCCAGGGCGAACAGCAATCCATGCGCCTGGCGTCCACTTACTCGTTGCAGCAGGGGGAGCGTGGACTGCCCATGATCCTGGAATTCAAGGTCATTCCCGGTGAGGACCAGCAAGGAGTCCGGCTGGTTGTGAATGAGCATTGGTACACCGGCCCGCGCGGCGCCGGCGTATACTGCATTGGCACGGGAGCAGGGCCAGACGGCGGTCCTCCCGGGCCGCTTTTTGCTCCTATCAGTGTCGGACCGGATTCGTTCGTTCTGGAGGACAAGCTGGCCTATTGCCGCTTTAGCTTTCGGGATCTTCGCACACCCCCCGAGGCGCCGATCTGGGTGCCACGCTGGATAAAGCCCATTCTTCCAAATGCGATTCGGATCGAGATGGCGCCGCTTGCGCCGGACCTGGGCCGTCTGCAGCCGGTGACGCTGACCATCCCGGTACACGTGACGCGCCTGCCTCTGCCCATGGAGCCGTATGAAAACACGGACAACTGAGCGGGGCGCGGCGCTGTTAGCGGTGCTGTGGCTGGCTGCGGCACTGTCGGCCATTGCGTTCACGCTGGCCAATACGGTCCGTGGAGAGATTGAGCGAAGCTCCACTGACGCGGACGGTCTGAAAGCTTATTACCTGGCTGCGGGAGCCATCGACCGGATGTTGGTCTATATCGAATCGGGAGCCGCTTTTCTCGGTCCCGATGGAAAGCCCGTATTTCAACAGAACGTCACCCGCGTCCTACAGCTCAACTATCCCACTGGCGTGGTCCGTGCCGAGTATATCCCTGAGAATTCCAAGCTGAATGTGAACCAGGCACCGCCGGAGCAACTGGCGAGTCTCCTGTTGGCCCTGGGAGTGGATCCCAATCGGACTCAGGCCATCGTGGCAGGCATCCTGGATTGGCGCGGCGGCACGCCTGGCGGATCGTTTTCCGAGTGGGACCAGTATTACTTGTCGCTCACGCCGTCTTTTCGAGCGCGGCACGCGTCTCTTCAGGAGATCGAGGAATTATTGCTGGTGCGAGGAATCACTCCCGATTTGTTTTATGGCGGCTACACTCCGAATGCGGAAGGAAAGCTCATCCCGCACAGCGGCCTGCGAGACTGCCTGTCGGTCTATGGCTCGACGGGAGGCTTGGATGTGAATACCGTGACGCCAGAGGTGATGGTGGCAGTAGGGGTGGCTCCCGAAACCGCCAGGGCCATCGTCGCCCTGCGGAATATCGCACCGATTCAGAACATGGGGCAGCTGGCTGCGTTCAGCAACGGCGGCCAGGGCATGGCGCGGCTTACCATGACCAGCGGCGGAACGATCGTGACGCTGCGGGCCACGGCCCAACTTCGTCTTCCCAACGGCCAGCTTTCCGATGTGCACCGTACTGTTTCGGCGATGGTCAAGTTTCTCGGTCCAGACGAGAAGCCACCGTTTCACATCATGCGCTGGTATGACAACGCCAGCATTCTGCAATGACCACTATTGATTTTGCAAAATGGCTCGCCATCGGGACCGGGATCGGGATCGAAATCGGATCCGACGATCTGACGGTTACCGTGGTCCGGCTCCGTCCTAACGGAGCGAGAGTGTTGGGCGAGCTAACCATCCCGCATTTTCGGGAACAACCCGCCGCCGAGTGGGGCGCTGCGTATGCCGGTTTCTTGCAGAAGCTGGGCGTGGGACATCTGGCGGCCACCATCCTGCTGCCGAGGGACGAGGTGACGGTGCGGCAGATATCTCTGCCGGGGGTTACCGACAAAGATCTCGAATCCGCCGTCCGGTTCGAGATCGATTCTCTGAATCCGCATTCGGAAGAGGAAGTGGCGTATGACTGGGCGCGGATCGGCAAGACGTCCTCGGTTCTGATCGCCATCACGCTGCGCTCGGTGGTGGAGCGCTATATGGCGCTGTTTTCCCAAGCCGGTGTGAAAGCGGCGTTCTTCACCTTCTCGGCTCCCACTATTTATTCGGCGCTGCGTCTGCTTTCCACTCCGCCGAAAGACGGGTTCCTGGCCATGGAGCCGGCCGAAGACGGGCTGGAAGTGTATGGCGAAAGCGCGACGCGGCCGATCTTTTCGGCCCGCCTGGATCAAACCCCGGACCGCGTTCGGACGCTGGCGGTCTCCGAGCTCAGGCTGCCGCCTGAAACCGAAGCGGCCTCGCTGCGCGATCAACTTCCGCGGCCCCTGGCGCAGCCCGAGAGCTACGACGCTTCGCGCGCCTGTCTCTCGTATGCCGCGGCCCTGGCTGGCGCCGGTCCCTGGCATCCACTCAGCGTGAACTTGCTGCCGCGCGAACAGCGCCAGTCCGCCTCCCGGCTGCGCTATGTTCCCACCGCCGTGCTGGGGTCCATTGTTTTGCTGCTGCTGGTGGCGATGCTGGCGTATCCCAGCTATTCCGATCGTCATTATCTCGGGTTGGTCCAAGCGCAGATCCGGCGGTACGATCCACTGGCCAAAAGGGCCGCTGAGGTGGAGCGTGAAACCGCCAACGCGCGCAACCGCTCTCAAACGCTGGACAATTTCCGGCAGCAAACTCGCCAGGATCTGGACGCGTTGAATGAACTGACTCACCTGCTGGCTCCTCCGGCCTGGCTCAACTCGTTGCAGCTCACTCGTACCTCGGTGAACATCACGGGCGAGGCGGATCAGGCCGCGACGCTGATCAAGCTGCTGGACGGCTCGCCCCAGTTCCAAGGTTCTTCCTTCTCGCTACCGCTGCAGAAGAGCGCAGGCGGAGAACTGTTCAGCATCCGCTCGGCACGTAGGGAAGTAGCGCCATGACGGTGTCGGATCGCGACCGCCGCGCTCTTTTCATCCTGGGCGGCGTCTTGGTGCTGGGCGGTATCTACTATTGGTTCTCCAATTCCTCTTCCTCGCCCTCTTCCACAGCCGGCAGCGCGAAAATCAGCGCTCCCGTCGACAGCGTCGATCGCACCCAGAAGCGTCTCGCGATGTTGCGCAGGCAGGCCGCTACACTTCCGGGCAAGGAAGCGGTCCTGAAGCAGGTTTCGCTCGAGTTGGCCGATCGCGAGAAAGGTTTGATCCCCGGCGATACCGCCGAGCAGGCACAGGCCCAACTGCTGCAAATCGTCAAGCGAGTTGCCGAGCAGCAGACGCCTCCGCTGGAAGTGGGGCAAGTGGAGCTGGGGCGTCCGCGGCCGTTTGGCACAGCCTATGGACAGGTGAGTGTCTCCATTACCGTGACTTGCCGCATCGAGGATCTGGTCAATTTCCTGGCCGCCCTGAGCGCTCAACCGGAGCTTACGGCCACCGAGGAAATTCGCTTTGGAACCTCGCATCCCAAGCAGAAGACCATGCCCATACGCATGACGCTCTCCGGCTTAGTGGCCCGGCGGCTGGTGCCGGTGCGGAAAGGTCTGGCCGACTTTTGAGCGGGAAACTAAGACTTCTGGATCTGGCGCTGCTGCTGCTGGCGGGTTTCCTGTATTGGCGCTTGCGCGGCGAGTGGATCGATTCGCATGCGCGCGATCAGGCGCTTCTGAATAGCACGCTCCCGGCCACGCAGGTCCCGGGCCTGGCGCCACTCGACAAAGTGAATGCCGTGGCCGCCGCTGAGTTTGCCGATGTCGCCACCAAGGATCTTTTTTCCAAGGATCGCAATCCAAACGTGATCGTCGATCCGCCGCCTCCGCCCCCGGTGAAGCCGCAGCCGCCTTTTCCGGTGGCCCATGGAGTGATGATATGGGACGGAGTGCCGCCCACCATCGTGTTGAGCGAGAAGGCGGGAGGACCGCAGAAGGGCTATCGACCCGGGGACACCATTGGCCCCTGGACTCTGGTATCGGTGGACAGCAGCTATGCGGACTTTGAATGGGACGGCAAAGAATTTAAGAAGCGCATTGACGAACTGATCGATCGAACGCCGATCGCCCAAGCTTCCGCACCGCCGCCAAGCCCCGCGGGTCCGGCAGCTCCGGCGGCGGCGCCTAAGACCCTGGTGAACGCCGCAAAGGCTGGCCCGGGTGCTGACACTGGGGGAGGATTCAAAGCGTGTAACCCCAATGACTCGTCGCCCAACGGCACCGTGGTGGACGGCATGAAAAAAGTTGTTACCGCGACGCCATTTGGGGCCGGATGCACGTGGCAACCTGCCAAGTAAACAAAGAAAGAGGAATCATGAAGACCATCACACTTACCCTATTCGCCGTCGCGCTTGGATTTGCGCAGAGCCAATCGAGCACGCCCTCGGCGACTCCCAAAACCGCGGCCACGACCGCAAAGAAGAAACCAACGGCACAACCGTCGGCAAAAGCGCAGCCAGCGGCCACGCAGTTCATCCCGGCGGGGGCGAAACTGGTTGAACCAGGCCTGTATCGCTTCACCGATTCCAGCGGCAAGACCTGGAACTATCGCCAGACGCCGTTCGGCATCTCCAAGTGGGAAGAGACGTCCGCCGCTGCGCAGCCGGAGCCGGCCGCCAAAGATCCCGTGGCTGTCACCGACCTTGGCGACAGTTACCGTTTTGAGAAGAAGACGCCCTTCGGTCAGTCGACGTGGACCCGTAAAAAATCCGAGCTGACCAACGAGGAAAAAGCCTATACCGAACAAACCGGCGTGAGCAACAAGGTAGCGGAGAAGCAATAGGTGCGTCTTAGCCTTTGGTTTTTCAGCCTCGCGTTGCCTCTGGCATTGCTCCGTCCAGTTCTGGCTCAAGAACCACAACAGATCGCTCCCCCACGCCAGGGACCGCTGTTCCCGGGCATCACGCCGCTGCCGGTGCCGGCCCAGCCTCCCCAGCAGCAAGCGCCCGCCCCGGCTCCCGGCGCCCAGCCATCCGCCACCACACCCGCGCGACCCGCCACCCCTCCTACCGTGTATGGCGGCCTGGCGCTAAATAATGCGTCGCTTACCGAAGTAATCGATCTTCTCGCCCAGAAGCTCAAGATCAATTACATTCTCGATCCGCGGGTCAAAGGCGGCGTCATTCTCAACACCTACGGCGAGACGAAGGATATCGACACGCGCTCGCTACTCGAAACTATTTTGCGGATCAACGGGTTCGGCATGGTGCAGCAGGGCGAACTGTATCGCATCGTCCCACTCACCGATATCTCGCATCTCCCGATACCGCCGGAGACCAAGACGGATCCCAACAGCATCCCGGAAGACGACCGAACGATGCTCAATCTCGTGTTTCTCAAGTACGTTACTGCCGACGAGCTAGCCAAGGTTCTGGATCCGTTTAAGGGCGAGAACGCCCAGATTTATGTGTATGGCCCCGCCAATCTTCTTCTCCTGCTCGACAGCCAACGCAGCATGCGCCGCACGATGCAACTGGTGGCCATGTTTGACAGCGACCAGCTCGCCAACCAACGGGTGCGGGTCTTCAACGTAAAGAATGGACGGCCCAGCGATCTGGCGAAGGAATTGGAAAACATCTCCAAGGCCATGTCCCTGTCCGAGAAGAACTCGCCCATAAAGTTCCTACCCATCGATCGCGTGAATACCATCATCGCGGTGGCTCCCAATCCTGGAGCTTTCAAGGAAGTGGAGGAGTGGCTGGCGAAACTGGATGTTCCTATTAAGCCGGCGGCGGGCGGTATCAAGGACTATGTTTATCGCGTGCACTATGGCGATGCGATATCCATGGCCTGTTCCATTCAAGCGCTGTATGGCCAGCTCGCCGGATATGGCGGATACGGCGGGTACGGCGGTGGGCAGAACGCGATCCTGGCTTGCATGGGAAATTCAGGCAACGGAATCGGGGGAGGCGGCCTGGGTAACGGATTTGGCGGAGCGGGCATGGGTGGAAACGGTTTTGGTGGAAGCGGGTTTGGAACTGGTGCCGGCGGCGGTTATGGGGCCGGGGCTTACGGTGCGGGGGCATACGGGGCCGGAGCTTATGGCGCCGGAGCCTATGGAGCTGGAGGTGGATACGGCTATAACGGAGGAGGCGCTGGAACGCCATTCGGAAACACGGTTGGGCCGCCCAGTCCCATCGCGGCGGGGGGCGCGGCTGCCCCGGTGTCGGGCGATCTTACCGGGACCTACCTCGGACTCGCGCCGACCGGTTTGGGTCCCTCCCGAGGCCCCCGTGTCATCGCGAACCCGATGAACAACACATTGCTGATCCAGGCCACGGCGCAAGAATATGAGGGCATTCAACAGTTGATCCGAGAGCTGGATGTGCCTCCCCGCCAGGTTCTCATTGAAGCGAAGATCTATTCTGTTGATTTGAACAGCGCAACCTCCACCGATGTTACGGGCGCGTTGCAAGTGAATAGTCCCAGCGCTGCCGTACCCACAGCGGGTACCCTGCTGGCAAGTCTTGCCAACGGCACCAGCACGCTCTCGGCTGCCATGGTGGTGGGAAAAAGCCGCGAGCTACTGGGCCAAGTGACGCTGATGGAAACGCAGAGCCGCGCCAAAATCATCTCGTCACCCTCGGTAATTGCAACCGATAGCATCCCGGCATCGGTTACGGTCGGCACCACCGTGCCTACATTACAAGGATCGATTACCAGCGCGATCGGGGGCGCGGTAACCAACTCCATCGGCAGCGCCAGCACTGGAATCGGCCTGAACATTTTAGCCCGCGTGACGCCCAGCGGCATCGTGACCATGGTCATTAATCAACAGGTCAGCGCTCCCCAGCCAACCACCGAAGCAACCTCGGGAAGCAATATTGCCTCGCCCTCGTTTGGGACTAAGGCGATCCAAACGCAACTCACCGTCCAGGACGGCGATACCATCGCGATCGGCGGGATGATTCAGGAGAGCACCACTTCGTCCCTCTCTGGCATTCCGCTGCTGGATCGAATCCCGGTGGTCGGGGGTTTGTTCGGTTCGCGGTCTTACAGCAAAGAGCGGACCGAGTTGATCATCTTCTTGACCCCGCATGTCATTTATGACAGCAACCAGTTGCTGGACGCGACCGATGAGCTCAAGGACCAGATCAAGGTTCTGCGAAAAGACGTAAAGGAATAAGCGATTCGCCTGAGTAAGCCGCGCAAAGCACTGGGAACGCTTAGGAAGGCTCTACCGCTGCGTTGCGGTTCCACCCCAATAAGGTCCTCCCTGCGACCATTCAATCCCCTAGATTTGCCATTGGCTGTAAAGCATTGACTGGACAAAAGTCTCTGTGATGTAATGGACCGCTATTGGCGACTGAAGCTAGAGCGCCCGCGAGTTGTGAGATCAACAATTTACGCTTGACTTGTTCCGGCAGGTAATGTTATGAATGATTGACTGCGTCCGAACAGGTTTGGCGGCATTCATTCTTTGGCGCATGAATCCCGCGAGCACAAAAAGAAGATACGAGAAGTTTAAAAAAGCAAATTGAGCTGGATGGAGACAATGAGGCAAGATCGGGCAGGCAAGGCGGCGGAAGCCGCTGAGCGCTCATTCGCGCGGTGTTCGATCAGCTGAGATTTCAGAATCTTCATGACGAGCGTTTACTCGAGGCTCAGGTTGAAAAAGATAACTTCCATCAATTCAATTCAGATTTTCACAAGGAGAAGGAAATGGTAGATTTTCGCAAATGGCTTTTAGCCCTTGCTGTCGTCGGCCTAATGCTCGGAGTGGGTAGTTCGGCGGCCTATGCACAGGTTGGGGGCAATTCGTTCACATGCGCGGCTACGGCCGTGCCCAACATTGTTCGCTCGGAGGGAATCACCGAGTTGATGGGTGACCTGATCCTCAACTGCACGGGCGGCACACCGACAGCGGCCGGATTGCCGATTCCTTTGCAGAACGTGGTGATCACGATTGGCGGTACAAACATTACCAGCCGGATCGTGGGGAGCAGCAATCCCAGCAGCAGCACCTATGATGCTTCTGAAGCGCTACTGCTGATTGATGAGCCCTTCCCGACAGTGCCTTATCCGGCCAATGGGACCAAGGATGTAACTAATCCAGCAACTCCCCAATTGGCTTGTCTGGCCAACAACAACACGAACTGTGCCGAGACCAGTCTCGGCGTTGGTATTGGGCTCGCCGGATCCTACAATGGGACGGCCGGGCACTATAACATATTTCAAGGCAGTCAACAAGGCGCCAACAGCATCAGCTGGTCGGGCGTTCCGATCGACGCCCCTGGCACTGCCGGCACTCGCGTCATCCGCATCACGAATATCCGGGCGGATGTCACGACTCTGGCTGTCGGATCGACCTTGATTCCCACCACGGTTAGTGAATCGATCTTCGTTAACGGCACCAACATCATCGCCCTTAACCAGGCATCGAACGGCAGTGTGGTAGCCAACGTTGTTCCAGGCTTGGTTCAAACGGTTGGCTTCCCGGGTGCCTACCAGCAGTGCAACAGCGTCAATACTTATCTGTTGGGTCCTCCCAATGACATTGTCACTGACAGTGGTATTACGGTAAGCGCCACGGAGGGCTTCCGCTTCTCGTTCAAGCCCCAGAACTACGCCCAGGTTATCGCTGCGCAGGGCGGTGCTTATCAGGCTCCAGGAAATCCTCTTCCGCAGGATGTCTTGAACTTCCCCTATGACACTGAATCGGGCTTCACTCCCGACGCAGCTCTAGTCGCTTCCAGTATCAGTGCCTTCCCTGGTTATGCCAGTCAAGGAACTCAGATTCAGTTTGCCGTCACTGGAGTGAGTGCTGGTGTGACCCTGTATGCTCCCTCCTATGTGTACCTGACAGGTGCATATGGCACCGGCACGATTGTGGGTGTAGCTGTCCTGGTCAGTCAGGGTGGTGTTACGGTCAGCGGTACGGCTCCGCCATTGCTGCTTTCCGGTGGTACACCAACAGCTGCTACCGCAGTTGCCTTGACCTCTTCGGCCAACACCGCGAATCTGGTCTACGAAATTTGGTACTCCGACCCCAGCGTTCTCGAAACCCTGGCTGTCCCGATCACCGTGGAGTACGTTTCGAATACCGCGAGCAACATTCCTGCGACAACACCGGCCACGAGCCCCAGCAAGGTGGCGATTGGCTTCTCGCCGCAGGTTGGTCCGCACACCGCTTCCGGCTCGGCGCCAATTCCTCGCTTCATCCAGGACACCACGTCGACTGCTCTGTTCACCATTTCGCCCTGCTCTTGCAACCTGCTGTTCCCATTCGTGACGAACATCGCTGGTTTCGACACGGGCGTTGCAATTGCCAATACGTCGATGGATCCGTTTAATACCTCTTCCCAGACCGGAACCGTAGTCCTGAATTACTACGGAACCACCTCGGGTGGAGGGGCTGCGCCTCCTGCGACTCCGCCGTTGGGACCTGTTCCCGCCGGTCAAGAGTTGATCTTCACCCTGAGTAATGGAGGCAACTACAGCACTCCAGCTACCCCGGGATTCGAAGGCTATATCATCGCCCAGGCCAACTTCCAGTACTGCCATGGCTTCGCATTCATCAGCGATGTCGGCGCGCAGAAACTGGCCGAAGGCTATCTCGCAATCAGTTTGGATGTGCCTGTCGTGACGGTAAACGTCGCTCTGCCGACCGGTCTTAACAGGACTGGAAACGCAGGTGAGAACGAAGGCCACTAAACCCGTCGTCAGTTAGTATCGGAAAGGGGGAGCTTCGGCTCCCCTTTTTCTATTTCAGCGCTCCCCGCATTCTTCTTCGCCAGCTGGCTTCAGCGGTAAACTGCATCAGCATATGTGGTACGCTGTTACTTCCCCGCGTCCCAAACCAGGAGAGGTTCTACAATTCATGCTCAAGAGAGTAGCTGCGCTCTGCGCCGTCGGTTTCGCCTTGCCAGCCGTGTTGCTGCAGGCTCAGGATTTGTTTGTCCTGCCGGGATCCGGAGCCACTAACGGAGAGGTGCAAGCGTTTGTCACCAATCCGCTGACCACTTTCACAACCCTGGACGCGGGAACAGGCGCGTTTGCCCTGTTGCCCAATTCGGCCGTCTCAAAGTTCTTCATTGTTGCAAGCTCAAACACAAATAGCGTCATCGCGACGGATCGCACGTTCCTGGCGCCTGCGTTCGTCGCCAACCTGCCCGCGCCCGCGACCAGCGCGCTTATTACACCGGACGGGAAACTGCTGGCGGTAGCGGCTGGGACTGTGCACCTGTTCAACACCACAACGAACCAAGAGCTGTTCGCGGGGGGGATTAGTCAGGGAAACGGGATCAATACCTACGCGATCGCAGCCAGCTTAGACTCCAGTACAATTTTCGCCCTGGGCTCCGGAGGCAACGGGACCAGCCAACTCACGGCAATCAATACCACCTATTACGGAGCGACTGCCTCGCTGTCACTACCCTCGGTAGCAACGGGCGTCAGCGTGGGCCCGAACGGCCTGGTGTATGTAAGTCTCGTGAACCAGATTATGGAGGTTGATCCTAGAACCCTACAGACTACCTACAGCGGCGCCATCGGGGTGAGCGGCACACCGGGGCCGTTGGTGTTTACGCCCGACGGACTATACGGGGTCGCCGTGAATCAAGCCTTGACTGGTAACAATCTTGTGATTGCGTCACTGGCTACCCACACTGCAACAAGTCCGGCCTTGGGATTACCCCAGCTCACGTCGCTTCTGGTGACCGGCGTGGACACCGTCCTGGCTCTGTCCGGCCAAGGTCTTTACGAGGTTCAGATTTCGAGTCTTCCAACTGCCACCCAGATACAACCCGCAGGCGTTTCGCCGATGGCTCTGCGCGCGCTCGCGGCCACCAATGACATTCCAGCCGGAAGTCACACCACGGTTCAGGCAGCGTGGGTGGCATCGGCAACCAATATCAATCAATTCGACCCCGCGACACAGAGCTTCGTGGCCCAATATCCCATTGGTGCGAATATTACTCCGGGTGTTCTAACTTACGCGGTCCCGTCACTAACGAACGCCACATCAACCCCAGCCACTTTGCTCAAGTACGGTGCTAACCAAACCATCTTGCCCGACACGATCTCTGAGCCGCTGGTGGTCAAGGTTCTCGACTCCAATAATCTTCCTATCAGCGGTTACACCGTGCAGTTCCAGACCAACTCGGCGAGCGTTGCGGTTTCTCCCACCTCTGCCGTAACGGGAACCAACGGCGATGCCCTCACTTATGTCACCACATCGGCCGCCACCGGCTCCTTCGCCGTCACAGCGACGGTTGGCTCGCTAACGGCAACCTTTCCGATTAGCGTGGCCACCACAGCCCATGGAGGCGGAGGCCCGCTCCTGACAATCGTCGCCGGCCAAGGCCAACTTATGTCCGAAGAAACGGGTACCGCTGCCGGTCCAGCCTACGGATCGCCGCTCGAAGTTTTGGCTACGGACGCCGGCGGGAACCCGATCGCCAACCTCCCTGTCACGTTCGCAGTGTCTGCCACGGCCGGTACGCTGGTGGTAGGCAGCAACGGGGCAGATACCCAGACCGTGAATACAAATTCGGACGGCGTGGCCTCGGTGAATTTCTTCACCACGCTGGTTCCAGCGAACGATCTCGAGGATTACCTGCAGAGTTTGGTTACTGCCAGCGCGCTCAATACGAACATAGTCACTTTCTACATCACGACAGTACAGAACCCATACCTTTACCTCCTGGCGCCCCAGCAAGCGGCAGTATTGACCGGGCCGGAGGGAGGCACGCTGCCGGGCGCGGTGCAAGTACGCGTGGTTTCACCGTCCGGCTTCCCAATACCCAATGTTTCGCTCAGTATTAATGACAGCACTCCGAATCCTCTGCTCCAGCCAACCATAGCGTGCAATGCGCCGGGTGGCGTGGTCCTCACCAACTCGCAAGGGATAGCAAGTTGCGACGCAACGTTCGGCCCCCGGCTCGGATCGGGGACTTTTCTCGCCGTGATCGGAACCACCCGCAGTTCAATTGCTCCCATTCCGTTTATCGTTACGGCTGGCGCGCCGGCCACGGTCCAAATCACCCAGGGCAATAATCAAACGGGAGTTCCCGGGCAGGCGTTGCCCCTGGCTCTCAGGATCCGCGTAACTGACTCGGGAGGCAACGTCGTGGCGGGCGCCCACGTCAATTGGCAGGTCCTCACGGCCGGCACAGTCACGCTGAGCAATGTGATCAGCACCACCGACGGCAGTGGGAGTGCTTCGGCATTGGCGACGCTCGGTTCCACCGGCGGCATCGCACAAGTGACGTCCACTGCGGGAACGGTTTCCGTTACCTTTAGCCTGATCGTCAATATTCCAACCAGGGGTCTTCAAAAAGTTTCCGGGGATCAGCAAACCACGACAGCCGGTCTGCCGTTTGCGCTGCCGGTGGTTGTCAAGGTTGTCGATACCAACGGCAACGGCATTCCGGGAACTCAGGTGAACTTCCAGGTTACCGCCGGCGTGGCCACGCTAGGCTCGTCATCCGCCATCACCGATTCCACGGGGCAGGCGTCTACCACAGTGACCGCCGGCCCCACAGCGGGAGCGATTACGGTGAGCGCGACGTCTTCCAGCTTTAGCGTGAACTTCACGCTGACGGCACTCCCGGTTGGTCCCTCTGGCATCACTATTGTGAATGGGGCCAGCTTCGATCCGAACACGGGCATCTCGCCCGGCGGGATTGCAACCATCAGGGGCACGGGCATTCTGTCTGGCGTCCAGGGAGTGGTGCTGGCTACCAACAGCGACGGTTCGCTTCCCACCACTTTCTCCGGCGTGACCATTACCTTCAATGGCACTCCCGCGCCAATCTTCTACGTCTACCACGCCAACGGCGTCGATCAAATATCGGTGCAAGTGCCGGTTGAAGTTCAGCCAGGACCCTCGGTAGCTTTACAGATTAGCGTCGCTAGCGAAGCCCCTGTGACAATCCAGGTTCCTGTGAAGCCTCTGGCGCCAGGAATTTTCACCACCAGTTATGGCGGCAAAAGTTATGCGGCAGCTGTTCGACCTAACGGCAGTCCGGTGAGCCCCACCAATCCGGCGCAAAGAGGCGAGAATATTCAGCTTTATGTCACTGGCCTGGGTCAGGCCACTCCGGCCATAACAACTGGCGCGGTGGGCGTGCCAAACCAAGCTATAGTTTCGCCGCTCCTGGTCGGATTGAATAACGGCGGCGTGCCGTTGATCGGAGCAGTGTACGGTCCGGGGCTGATCGGTGTTTACGTGGTCACCATTCAAGTTCCCGAAAATACTCAGACTGGTGAGTATCAGCCAATAGGCCTCATCGCTTACGATTCAGCGAATAACGCTTATTTCGCTCAGCCTACTTATATTCCGATTCAGTAGCACTGGGCACTGGCTCAGGCCGGCAGGACGTTCGGAGACGATAGGGGAGTCGTGCACCGGAGACACCGACTCGAAGAATACCGTACGGGTGGCGCGTTATTGCCTGCTAGTGTGGTGTCCCATCTATTACTTGACCATAGCTGCTGGAGCGGCGTGGCGCACGCACTCATGCGTGCCGCGTTCACAATCGTGTTCCCATGGGCCGCTTGGCCCACCAATAGAGATGAAAATGCGGCAGGTGTGAGGTAGTGTGAAGACTGCGGAGGTGCGAACAAGGTCGAGTTCACACTGGAGCGGTCGAGGCCGTAATCGTGTTTGATCCGGAACGCGCGGAAGTAACCAATAAGTGTGCGCTTCCGTTCTCCCAACGGGGAATGAGGGCAGCACGTGACGGTGTGTGAGAAGTGGTGTGCGTTCCTCGCTCCCCGCCAGGAGAAGACGATGCACTTAGAGTACAAGATTGCAGGAATCGATGTTCATAAGGCCATGCTGGCAGTAGTAATAGCCGATAGCGGAGCCGAGCATTTGAGTTTTGAAAGAAGAAGATTCGGCGCCACAGCCAGCGAACTGCGGCATCTGCTGGCGTGGCTGGAACAGCAGGGAGTCCAGCAGGTGGTGATGGAGTCGACGGCGCAATACTGGAAACCGGTGTGGATGGCCTTGGAAACAAAGTTCGGTCTTTATCTGGCCCAGGCACGATCGAACCGGGGACCGCGCGGACGGAAGACGGATTTCCGGGATGCCGAGCGACTGGTGAGCCGGTTTTTGAGTGGAGATTTGATCCTGAGCTTTGTACCGGAGCCGGAGCAAAGGATCTGGCGAAGTGTAAGCCGTAACAAGCAACAGTTGACGCGCGATCGGGTACGGCTGCAGAGCCAGGTGGAGAGCCTGCTGGAAGAGATGCAGATTAAGTTGTCGAGCGTGATCAGCGATCTGCTGGGGGCTAGCGGGCGGCGCATCCTGCAGGCCGTGGCGCGGGGAGAAAGCGATCCAGCCCGGTTGGCGAAGTTGGGCGATGAACGGTTGCGCGCCAGTGAAGAGGAACTGCAGGATGCATTGCAAGGGCAGCCGCATGAACTCCAGCGCGGCATGTTGCAGATGTTTCTGGATCGTTTGGATCTGATCGAATCGCAACGAGCCAAACTGGAAAGGGACATCGCGGATTGTTTGCGGGCGCATCAGGAAGCGATCGTGCGCCTGGCTGAGTTGCCGGGCCTGGGAGTGGATTCGGCGCAGCAGATCATCGCCGAACTGGGTCCTCAAGCGGCAGCTTTTCCTTCGGCCGCCCAGTTGGCTTCCTGGATTGGGGTTTGTCCGGGACGGCAGGAAAGTGCTGGGCAATCCCGCAGCGACCGCTCACCCAAAGGCAACCGAACTCTGCGGCGTCTGCTTAACCAACTCGCTCAGGCCGCAGTCCGAAAGAACGGCTGCCTTTTGCAAACTGTTTTTCAGCGCTTACTGCCAAAACTGGGATATAAAACCGCAGTCTGGGCCATCGCTCACAAACTCTGCCGTTTGATCTGGAAAATCCTTCACCAGGGCGTGCGCTACATCGAATACGGCCCCTTGTGCGACCCCAAAGCGCGCCTGCGCTACCAGAAACGCCTTGTGGCCAAGCTCACTAAACTAGGATATGCGGTCACACTCACCGATCTTTGCCCCCAACCGGAGGGGTGATTTTCGACGGTGTGAACGCCTGGCAGCATTTTCACTTTTTTCGAGGTACATAACACTAGCGTCGGCACGATTGCCGACGCGGCACGCATGAGTGCGTGCGCCACGATGCGAAACCACGATTGTCAAATAATAGACGGGACACCATACTGGATGCTACTTTTGACGCGGCGCCGGAAGCTGAAGGGGATTATAAAAATCGACGGCAATCGGGAACACCTGGCCGGTGGGCACGATGTGCAACAGAACTGTCAAACGAGCTTGCGGCTTTTTCGCAGTGTCATCCTGGCGCCATTCGAAAGAGATGGTCGTCTCTTCGCGCGCTTTTAAATCCGTCTTCCCAACGGTGACTTTCAGACCCGGTATCTCGGGCTGATCCAGCTTGAGTGTCACCTGTCCCGGCATGTCATTGCGCACATGCACTGCATCCTGGGATGCCTGGTCTAGCCGCAAACGCACCGATGCCTTGTCCACGGAAACCTTGGCCAGGATTTCCTTGGCCGTAGCCGGCAGGTCCTTCGGCACCAGTCCGGCGTTGCTGGTTGTGGTATCGGGAGGTACAGCCACAAAGCCGGTGGGCGAAAAGGGGTTAGGCACCATGGTAGGCCTCTCGAAATGCCACATCCACTGACTATCAATGACAACCCAGTGGCTGGTAAGAGGAAACGAAGTGAGAGTAACGGCACCGTGCCAGCGCCAATCGCTCTTGCAACTTGTGACTACCGAAGCCTTAGTGAAGTTTTCGGAATAGCTGATCTTGATAATTTCGCATCCCTTGTACTGGTCTTTGGACAACTCGAAGAACTTGTCCTGAGAATCTTCGGCCACCATCGAATAGGCATCTTTGAACTTACCCGCGATAAACGCACCATAGAATTTGTCTACTCGCGCGCGTAATGCTTCATCGATAGCGGGAGGCGCCTTGTCGAACAACTCCGATGAGTTTTGGCCCAAGGCTGCGAAGCCGGAGAGGAGCAAAACTGAAGAAAATGCAAGCGTCTTCATAGTTTGGATTTAAAACTCTCCCCTAGGATATCAACTTGATTGGCTGGGAGGCAGGGACTCGAACCCCGATACGCAGATCCAGAGTCTGCAGTCTTACCATTAGACGACCTCCCAGCGAAGGGTGTCGACACCATTCTAGCATCGGGTTCCAGAGGTCGATCACGAGAGCTAGCTAGCGGCGCGGATCGCGACTTTCCTGGAAGCCGCTCGGGTGGGGCCCTTGCGTCTCGGCTTGGAATGGTCGCTGGCGAGATATGTGCGCCAGCGCTTGAGTTGACCCTCGGAATCAAAGGCTCGCCAGCTGTGGCGAAGATCCTTCACCTTTCCTTTGAGGGCGTGCTCGATCTGAGCCTCGAGCTCAGGATCGCTCGCGAGCACCCGCTGGATGGCCTGGTAGTCGCTGACCTTGCCGAGCGCACTCTGCAACTCGCGCAGCGCTTTCAGATAACGGTCCAGATTCGGCCCGTAGAGCGGACGGAACAACTCCAGCGTATAACGGAACCGTTTGGTTTCCAGGCGAAACCCATGTAACTCTTCGGGTGGCCGCTTGCCCTCAATCGCCTTGCGCCCAGCTTCGAAATATCTGCGCGCCATCTTGGGCAACACCACTCGGGCGTTCTCCGCGGCGCTTAGTGAAGGCTTCAATTTCATACGCCGCGCAATGCTAATCCGTTCCGCCACTTGGCTGAAAAATCGTGTGCGCTCCAACGGCGCACCATTTCCGCGAACTGCCGCTGATAGGCGCTGCGTTCTTTCGCCAGGCGCGGCCGGTGGGCGGTGTGTTCCGATTCGGCCAGGTATTCCAGCGCGATGTCGCGATCGCGAATGGAAGAAGTAAGCCGCATCATTCGCTTCAGCATGCGACGGATTTTCTTAATTTCCCACTTGGGGAAAAAGTCGGCGAATAGTTGCAGACCCTGCGAAAACCGCCGGATGCTCACTCGCAGGTCGTGGATCTCGTCCGGCCCCGGTTTTTTGGCGGCGCGATGCACCTGGAATGCGAGGGTCGTAAGCAGGCGGTTCATTTGCTCGATGGCGTAGTCGTGCATAGTGCCCTTGGCCTTCACGCCTTAGCCCGCGTCAACTGCAGCTGCGTCTGATAGGTTTCCCGAAAAGAATCGGCCACTCGCTCCACGGCCCAGATTTCGAGATCGGGGTCGGGATTGGAATTGGAATTGAGGGCCAGTGTAACCGATCCGTTACGAAAGTGTACATCCAGATCGGCGACCCGCTGTTCGTGGCTGCGATCCAGACTGTCGGCGATGCGTAACAGAGGAACCAGCATTGTAATGGCACGGCGCGACTCTGGATCAACGGTCTGGAAGGGGGAATGCCTGGGGGTGGGCATAGCCTTTCTATGATACCGACATAATAGGGCGATTAGCTGACGCTCGGCGTCGGTAAAGCCAGGCAAGTCCGAGTTTAGTACTAGATAGTAGGAGTGCTTGTGGTGGCTGGTGTCGCTGACGAAGTGCCCGATATCGTGCAAATAAGCCGCCGCTTCGAGCAGCTTGCCCAAGCCCGGTGGCAGGCGATGCAGGGGCTGCAGGCTCTGGAAAAGACGATGCGCCAATTCGGCAACCTTGCGCGCGTGGGACAGCTGCACTCCGTAACGGCGCGCCATCTGCTCCACCGCGCGGCGCTGGTCGCGATTCAGCATGCTCAGCTCCCGGCCGACGCTGCGAGCGGCAAGGTCGGCGATAATGCCATCCCGAACGCCTGCCGCCGAGTAGTGCATGGCGGGTTGTTTGAACAATTCCAGCAATCGCAAAAAGACGGCGGCGCCGGCCACGATCAGTTCGGCGCGGTTTGGCCCGATACCCTGAATCTTGCGCCGGCCGCTCAGATCGAGCGCCACAACCTGGTTATAGAATCTTCGAATTTGCGCCACCGAAGCTTTCAGCCGGTCCGCATCATCGCGCCGCGCGCGAGCCACGCGATTTACGGCGCAAACAATGGCCGCCGCCGTGGCCGAGGTGGAGATGGCGCGATCAAAAGGCCCGGCGCCGATCTTGCGTAGCGGCGGCGCCAGTTTTTCGTCGATGTACTCGTTCAGGCGGCGCAGGTCGATGGGTCCGGGCGGATCGGAGGTCAGGAACACCTCGCTCAGCCTCACGGCGCCCAGCGGTTTGGAGAACGCTTCGGCCAGCACCCCGTGCTCGGAGAGGATCACTTCGGCGCTGCCACCCCCGACGTCCACCATCAAGACACGTTTGCCGGCCTGGGGCCAACGAGCCAGCACGCCCAGATGAATCAGCCGCGCTTCTTCCTGCCCCGAAATAATTTCCACCGGCGTGCCCAGGGCCTTCGCCGCGCGTTCCAGAAACTCCTGCTGGTTGCTGGCGTCACGCACCGCGCTGGTAGCTACGGCGCGCACGCCGATGACGTCCAGTTTTTGGTAAATCTGCGCCATGCGCTCCAGATTGGCGCACACGAACGCCATGGCATCGGCGGTGATGCGGCCATCATGGAACACGCCTGCGCCGAGACGAGTGACCTGGCGTTCGGCGGCCAGGATCTTGGTGGCCATGCCCGCGCCTGTTTCGGCGGCCTGCATGCGTATGGAGTTGCTGCCGATATCGACGGCGGCGTAACGCGGCATACTCTCATGATATCTTGGCCGTTTTCGATCTCCGCCGAATTCGTCAAATCGTTCTAGACGTTGCCGGGTGACTCTTCCCTTTATCACCAGTGAGGTCTAGTTATAATTAGTTCTTCGTCTCCTCCTATGCGCCTGCTGGTCCCTAATCGCTATCGCGGCAAGCTCATTGTGGTCGAGGGCATTGATGGATCCGGCAAGTCCACGCAGCTTTCCCTGCTGAGCCAATGGCTGCGGTCTCGGTGCATCGCCGTGGCGTTCAGTGAATGGAACTCCTCACCGCTGGTGCGCGAAACCACCAAGCGCGGCAAAAAGAAAAATATGTTTACGCCGGTGACGTTCAGCCTGATACACGCCACCGATTTTGCCGACCGCCTGGAGCGCTATATTGTGCCGCTAGTGAAGTCGGGAGCCGTGGTGTGCGCGGATCGCTATGCTTACACGGCATTCGCGCGCGATGTGGTCCGCGGCGTCAGCCGGCGCTGGGTGCGCAACTTGTACCGATTCGCCCTTCGTCCGAACCTGGTCTTCTACTTCCGAGTGCCGCTGGACGTGGCTATCGGGCGCATTCTGGGCGGACGCAACGCCATTAAGTTCTACGAAGCGGGGATGGATTTGGGGCTCAGCCGGAATGTGGAGGAAAGCTTCCGGATTTTTCAGGGCCGCATCCTGGATGAATATGAGGCCATGATCCAGGAAGTGGGCTTTCATGTGATCGACGCCACCGGATCCATCGAAGAACAGCAACAGCAGATGCGCGACATCGTCATGCGCGAGCTGGGCGAAAGCCTCCGCAACGGTGTGATGCGCGCTTCGCCAGGAGACTCGGATGCTGCTCAAACAGCCGCTCGCATTCTATAGCGAATCGCTCGCCGGAGTGGATCGCGATGAGTTGCAGGGCAAGCTGATTGTGATCGAGGGTCCCGATTCGGTGGGCCGCTCCACGCAGGTGGCGCGTCTTCGTACGTGGCTCGAACATCAGGGACACGCGGTGCTCGATACCGGCATGGCGCGCGGCGCGCTGGCGGGGAAGGGCATCCAGCAGGCCAAGGAAGGCAACACGCTCGGCCCCATCACCATGACGTTGTTCTACGCCACCGATTTTGCCGATCGGCTGGAGAACGAGATCATTCCCGCCCTACGCGCCGGCTTCGTGGTGCTGACGGACCGCTACATTTTTTCCTTGATGGCTCGCGCCATTGCCCGAGGCGAGGACCGGCCGTGGATCGAACGTGTGGCCAGCTTTGCGCTGGTCCCGCACGCCATTTATTATTTGCGCGCCGAAGTCCGCGACCTGGTGCCGCGCGTGGTGCTGGGCCGGGGCGCTTTCGATCATTGGGAGAGCGGCATGGACATGCGCTTCGGCGCCGACATGCACGATAGTTTCGTCAAATATCAGACCCGCGTGATTCACGCGCTGGACCGCATGGCGAAGCGCTACAATTTTGTGATTATCGATGCAACGAAGACGCCCGATCAGATTTTCCGGGAATTGCAGCGCTCCATCGGCAAACTGTTTTGATGGATTTGGCACACCCGGATCAGATTCTAATTCCAGCCAAGCGTCGAGAGGAGTCTCGACGCGGCAAACACGAGTGTTCGCGCCACATCAAGCCAGACTGTAAATCAGAATCGCAAGCACAATGGACGTGAGCGCAATATAGGTTCGGTCGCGCTCCAACGCAAAACCCGCCAGCGAGAATGCGACCCTGGCTACCGGCGTCAAGATCAACAGGAGCAGCCCAAGCTGGATAACGGCCGGGCAATTGGATGGCCCGGCGGCATGGATCACACCCGATACACTGCGGTAAATCGCAGGCGTCGCGTGGAACACGTGATACTCAGGCTGCTCCTGGCCGTGCCGCGAGAGAAAGCAAATTCCCCCGAGCAACACTACCATTGCCGCGATAGTCACGCCAGTTCTCAACAGCACACTAATGATGACTTCCAGGCGCCGATCGGTCACAACTTGCCCCGGACGCCAGTGAAGATCATTTCTACCGCCATCACGCCCACCACCCCGGCGAAGATCCACCGCAGAACGCGAACCTTCGCTCCAATGAGCTGCCGCGCGCCCACCAGGGAACCGGCCAGAACGCCCAGCATCACCGGCATCGCGAGCCCCGGTTCAATGTAGCCGCGGCTCAAGTAGATTCCTGCGCTAGCCGCGGCGGTCACGCCAATCATGAAATTGCTGGTGGTGGTGGAGACCTTGAATGGAACGTGCATGGCTTGATCCATGGCGATCACCTTCAGGGCCCCGGAGCCGATGCCGAGCAGGCCGGAGAGAGTGCCCGCGCCGAACATCAAGCTGAATCCGGTTTTGACGTGGTCCACCTGGTACTCGCAGGGACCTTCCGCCGAAGGATAGGATCCATTTAGTTTCAGCCGTTGCGCCAGGGCATCCGGTTTCTTGCTCTGTTCGTCATGTGGGCGGCCGCGGCTGGATTGCCAAGCCGCATGTAACAGGACCAATCCGAAGATCACCGAGAGAATGGCGGTGGGTGTCCGGGTAGCGAGGAAGGCGCCCAGCAGGGCGCCCAGCGTGGTGGCAATCTCGAGAAACATTCCGATGCGAATATTGGAATAGCCCTCGCGTACGTAAGCGGATGCCGCGCCGGAGGAGGTAGCGATCACCGACACCAGGCTGGCTCCGATGGCGTACCGGATGTCCACCCCTAGAAACAACGTGAGGGCCGGCGTTACTACCACGCCACCACCCAAACCTGTCAGAGCGCCCAAACAACCTGCCAGCGCCGAGATCCCGAAGACCAGCGGCGTGAACTCCAGATTGGTCATCTATCCATGCTAATTGTTCAACAGCGCCGCCGACGATTCCCCCCGATGAAATAGCTTGTGTTTTACGTCCGGCCAAAACTCATCGAAGGTGTTGTTGCCCCACCGGCCAAAAAACCCGAGACCGACGCGTACTGCCGCGTTGCCGGCAGTGTCGTCGCCAGGGGCGCGCCAGGCATTGGAAATGAAATTACTGCCCGGGATGGCGATGAACCGCGCGTATGCCAGTCTAACTCCACCGTCGCGGTTCTCTGCCAGGAAGGTCATTTTGGCGGCGTGTCCCACCCGGTTTATAAAGGGTGCGCCGGCGTCACGCCGGTAACGCGGATCCTCGCCCCAGATAGCGCCGAATCCGGCTTCCATGGTGTTGCTTACCGCCAGTCCGCTCAGGCGCATGCCGTAGCGATCCCCAAAGCCTTCCCAATGCGGGCCATAGGTCCTCGGCTGGTTAAACAAAGTGCCCCACCCGGCGCTAAATAGACCCGCAGTGAGGCTCTCTGGACCGATTGTGCCTTTGACCACCCAGTTGATACGCTCTTGAGCGGTGATAGGCCGGCGTGCGTCGCTACTGCTGGAAGAAGCCGGGTTGAATGAAGACGAAGACGCAACGCCCTCGGAATCAGGCACTACGGCAGATGCCAGCGTGCCGGGCATAACGGTCTGCTGCGCGAGAACGGCCGAAGCCAGTATAAGAATTGAACAACTCGCCTTACAAATCATTTCCGGGCTCCCAACGCCGTACCTATAGCAGATGGGATGCCATTGCAGCGATCTTCCGCGGATGCGCGGCAAAAGGCGTGTCTTCATTCAGATGCAGCGTGACCGTCCTGGCGGGAATAATTTGGCCCGGTAGGAAACTCCTGGTATCTTGACTTTTCGACCACTGGGCGTCTGCTCGGTGACACGCGCTGCCGGGCGAAATCGGATATCGTTAAAGCGAGAATGCCGGATTTACTAAGTATCCACGAACCCATCCTGGTGAACACCATCGGGCACTGCGCTGGCGCAGTCCTGTTCGGGATGCTGTTGTATTTCTTTCTGTTGAACTGGCGGCATGATCGGGAAGAACGGACCAAGCTCCCGGTGCTGGCCGCAGCCCTGGCGTTTTTGTGGAACATCGGCTCGTTGGTCGCCCTGGGCGTCGGCCGACAAGGCGGATCGGCGGCCGATGTCATTGTCGCAGTCAGCTTCTCAGTACTAAGTTTATTGCCGGCAGTACTGCTGCACATTTCACTGGGATCCCATCACCGGCTGTTATGGCTTAGCGGTTATGTATTGAGCTGCGGGGCGATCGCGCTCCACGTGGCGGACCTGATCACCCGTTCGCCCCGGCTCCATTTCGCGGCGCTGCTGCTGGTGACGGCGGGGTTTTCGGTTCTTACCGCGATCTCGGTGGTCATTTCCTTATTTTTCGAGATTCGGAACAAGAACGGCGCGGCCACCTCCAGGCTGGCGGGAGCGATGGTGCTCTTCCTGTTCGCCATTTCGTTCGCGCACTTCAGCTCAGAGCAGGCGCATCAGGCCTGGTCCAAGGAAATCGCGCTGCACCACGCGGGTATCCCGCTCGCGCTGTTCGTGCTCTTGCAGAATTATCGGTTCTTGTTGCTGGACGCCTTTCTCCGCTTCGTGGTGAATGCCACGCTGGCTGCCGCGGCTGTGCTGGCGTCCATTCGACTCGCGGCATCCGCGCATTTTAGCCCGAGCCTAAACCAGCCCTTTGACGCCGGGCTGCTCTTTGTGGGCGCGTGTCTGCTGCTAACCCTGTTCGTGTATATTCGCAACCGTGTTCAGAGCTGGCTGACACAGGTGATCTTCCTGCGTTCGGACGTTGACGGCGCACTCGAAGAGCTTGCCAAGCTAATCCGGAAGACGCGGGAGGAAGGCGAATATCTTCCTCGCGCGGCGGAAGTGATTGCGACGTTCCTGCGGGCCGGGCGCTTCGAATTGGCCAATGGCGCTCCCGCCGGCGACGGGCCTGCGTGGGTGCAGGCTGTGGTCCCGCTGCGCTTTTCGCGCGGAGATGCCAGGTACCTGCTGCTGGGGCCGCGTGACGGCGCGCGCCGCTATCTTAGTGAGGATTTTGCCGTGCTGACGCGCTTAGGCGCTGCCATGGTGGAGCACGTCGAACAATTGCGCGGCGTTCAAATGCAGGGCCTGGTATCACAGGCCGAGTTGAAGGCTCTGCAAGCCCAGATCAATCCGCATTTCCTTTTTAATTCGCTCAACACGCTGTATGGGACTATCGACCGGGGCAATGTGGAAGCTCGCCGGCTGGTGCTGAATCTGGCGGATGTGTTCCGGTACCTCTTGCGATCCGATCGGACCCTGATCGAAATCGAAGAGGAGCTGCGCATTGTGCGAGCCTACCTGGAGATCGAGCAACTGCGGCTCGGCGACAAACTGCGTACCGAAATCAACGTGGATGAGGCGGCACTCCACGCCACTATTCCTTTGCTTTCGGTGCAGCCGCTGGTGGAAAACGCCGTGAAACACGGAGTAGCGCCGAAGACGGGGACGGGGTTCGTTCGTCTGGACATCACTTCCCGGCAGGACCTGCTTACGGTGACCGTTTCCAACTCCGGGGAATGCGATTCGGGCCCTCTAACCACTGCGCACGCGAGCGGAGGCATCGGTCTCTCCAATGTGCGCCGTCGGCTGGAGTTGTGTTACGGCCAAGAATCCAGTTTTCTGGCGGAAGTAGAGGATGGCGTCACGAAGGTCGGGTTCTTGATCGCAATTCCAGCATGCCTCTGAAGACGTTGATTGTCGACGACGAGCCGATTGCTCGCAAAGTCCTGCGCGAAGAACTGGACCTGATCGAGGACGTCAAGGTGATTGGAGAGGCGGCCGATGGCCGAGCGGCCTTGGAGAAGATCGGCGCCGAAAAGCCGGACCTGGTGCTGCTCGATCTCGAGATGCCGGCCATGGGCGGCCTGGATGTGGTGCGCCAATTGAAGCAGAGCAAGCACGTGCCAGTCATTGTGATCGTCACGGCGTACGATCAGCACGCTTTGCAGGCTTTTGAGGCTGGGGCGATCGATTACTTACTGAAGCCGGTGGGGCAGGAACGTTTATCGCAAGCCGTGGAGCGGGCTAAGCGCGTCACCGATCGGCAGGCGATGGAGCGGATCGCGCAGTTGCAGGAAATCGGGGGCGCGCCTCATGACGCGCGTACGCGCAGAATTGTGGGACAAATCGGCCAGGAGTATTTCCTGCTGAGCGCCAGTGAGATTTACGCGTTTCAGGCTGAAGGCGATCTGGTCTGGATCGTCACCGCCAAGCGAAAATATCTGGCTACCCAGACGCTAAAGGAATTGGAACTGCGTCTCAAGAACACCAGCTTCCGGCGCATTCACCGCAACGCGCTGGTGAACGTCGATCACGTGCGCAAGCTGAGCGTGCTCAGCAGCCAGCGATGGCTGATTACGATGAACAACGATCAGGAGTTCGTCGCCAGCAAGCGGCAGGCGCGCACCGTTCGCGAGCTTTTAAGCTGGTAAACGTAAGTCCGCTCATCCAATCTCGCCCTGGTGACGGCCGGCGCGGTGATCGACGTTCTCCGCCGCTGGAAAAGTACCCAGCGACGCAAGGATAGCGCAGGCTCTCGCGCTACTGTCCGCTTAAAACGTTCTTCAGACCATTGATTGCTCGGTGGAGCCCGCTCGTGGAAAAATTGTTCGAGCTTTGACTCCAGCATGTTACAAGTATCTGAGCTTCCAGCTCACTCATGCCCTTGAGAACGCTGATAGTGGACGACGAACCAATCGCGCGGAAGGTGATGCGTGAAGAACTCGGTTCGTTCGACGACGTCGAGATTATCGGGGAGGCAGATAACGGAGCCACTGCCCTGGAGAAGATAACCGCTGAACATCCCGATCTCGTGCTGTTGGATCTTCAGATGCCAGGGATGGGTGGGCTTGAGGTGGTCAGAAATCTCAGGGGCGGGACGCACATGCCGGTGATCGTGATTGTGACCGCGTACGATAAGTATGCCCTTCAAGCATTCGAGGCTGGTGCAATCGACTATCTGCTTAAGCCGGTGGGCGTAGAGCGGCTAGCCGAGGCAGTTCAAAGAGCGAAACGGCTCACCGATAGGGAAGCCGTGGAACGAGTGGCGCAGATCCAAGAGATCGCCGATCAGCCAAAGGCTCCACAACCCCGAAGAATCGTGGGAAGGATCGGAGAAGAATATTTTCTCCTGAGCGCCGATGAAATCCTTGCTTTCCAAGCGGATGGCGACATCGTTTGGATCATCACCGCAAAGAAGAAATACCTCGCCACGCAGACCCTCAAGGTCCTGGACCAGCGCCTGAGGAACTCCAGCTTTCGACGAATTCATCGAAGTGCGATGGTCAACGTCGATCACGTCCGCAAGATGAGTGCCCTCAGCAGCCAAAGATGGCTAATCACGCTGGCCAACGATCAGGAGTTCGTCGCGAGCAAGAGGCAGGCCGGAAGTATTCGCCAGCTTCTCAACGGTTAGGCCGCGCCGCTTTTCGACGACTCGCCCACCTGCCTAGCATTTCAGACCACTCGTCGCTGATCGATGGCCGATCACATTATTGACTGGACTGTTTACGGCAAGTCTCTAAAATTGGGCGAGGGGGATTTCAGCGTTCTTTAAATGTGCTGAATTTTCCGGCTCAATTCCTTGCTCGTCATCGCGACATTGGTGCTTGTGGTCTTTTGGCTTCGCGACTACATGTCTCTTCGCATGAGCCCGTGCCGCAACGCTATCCCGCGCTCCTTGGCTTATGGGATCGCCATCCTGCTTACACCCGTGCTTATTTGGAAGATGGTCCTCCGAATCGGATTGGCAGACTTTGCACAGTGGCTTCAATCGCCTCGAATCCTTATTTTGCTCATTGCCGTTCACATCGCCGCGAGTCTTCCATCTATTTGGATAAGCCAGACGCAGAATTACCACTGGATGTGGGCAACGGCTCTGCTGCCCGCTCCGGTGGTCTGGCTCTTGCTTTTGCAAGCCCTTCCTTTTAAAGGCGGTTCAGAAGTAGCGACCGTGCAATTCAGTTTCTTTTCTATCGCGCTGTTGTGGGCTGCTTCGATGATCTTCATCATCTTACGTAACCGCTACACCCCGATGCGGCTCGAGGACTTGGACTTTGCAGTACTATTCGGGAGTTTGAGCCATGGGGTGGCTTTGTGTGTCTTCCTGCTAGCCCCTCTATTAACCTGACTGAGCGGTTCGCCGGTCCTGTCCGCTCACGGCGCAAATTAGATCACTGATCCAGACGACCAGTCCGGCCATCGAATTTTCCTTGGTGCTCTGGTACTTAGGCCTCAGAATCGACAAATATGAGAATGAGATGTCCCGCGATCTCGATTTTTGTTCTTTCCCTGTGCCTCGCGTCGCCGGTCGCGACTTATGCCCAGTCCAGTGGCGGCAACGCCGGGACGGTTCGAGGCAACGTGCTGGATCCTTCCGGGGCAGCAATTATGGGCGCAACAGTGCAGATAGAAAACCCGGTGTCGCACTACAACCAGACTGCAAAGACGGACAACCAGGGTAATTTCGCATTCCCCAATGTTCCGTACAACAACTATCATCTCTCGGCCACCGCCTCCGGTTTTCAGAATGGCGGTCAGGACGTGGACGTGCGCTCACCACTGCCACTGGACGTCAAGATCGGTTTGATGATCGGCACAGCCTCTCAGACCGTCGAAGTGACAGCAGAAGCTGCGGATTTGCTCGAGAACGATTCAACCGCCCACACGGACGTGGATCGGGCGCTCTTTGATAAGCTGCCTCTTGAAAGCCAGTCCTCGTCGCTCAGTTCGCTGGTCACGTTGGCCTCGCCGGGCGTTTCGGCTGATTCGAACGGTCTGTTTCACGGCCTTGGGGATCATGCATCCAACTCGTTTTCCTTGGATGGCCAACCGATCACAGATCAGCAGAGCAAGGTCTTTTCGAATCAAATACCGAGCGATGCAGTGCAGTCGATGGAGGTCATTGAGGGCGCGCCTCCGGCTGAATACGGCGACAAGACCAGCTTGGTGATTGACGTCACAACGCGATCAGGCCTCGGCGTCAAGACAACCACACGGAGATATCACTACCTCCTATGGCACTTTTGGTACGGTCAACGGCGGATTCGACCTTTCCTATGGCGGCGAGAAATGGGGCAATTTCATTGCCGCGAATGGTTTGGGCACAGGTAGATTTCTCGACGGACCCGAGTTTCAGGTGTATCACGACCATGGCAACCAAGCGAATGTCTTCGACCGTATCGATTTAAAGCCGTCGCAGAACGATACCATCAGTGTCAATTTTCAATTTACGCGGTCCTGGTTCCAGACTCCCAATTCATTTGACTCGCAAACCGCGGACGCCTGGTCCGGCACTGTCGTAAATAATGGCGGCCTCGGTCCCAATGGCCTGCCAGTAGGTCCCACCGATCAGCGTTCGAAAATCAGAACCATCGATGTCGCTCCCACCTGGACGCACTTAGTGAGCCCAACGACGGTCTTCACGCTGGGCGCGTTTGTTCGCCAGGATCAATACAACTACTACGGGAGCAACAACCCCTTCGCGGATTTGATCCCGGATCTTCAAACCGACACCGTTGGTCAGAATCGGCGCTTGACTAACGTGGGGGGCCGCGCCAACATCTCGTACCTGAAAGGCATCCACAACATCAAGGCCGGAATTGTGTATGAAGACACAATCCTCACCGAGCGGGATACGTTCGGCATCGTTGATCCCACGTTCAATCCGGTTTGCTTCAACGCGTGACGGAAGTCCCAACACCGACCCAACCCTTACGGATCCCAACAACTGCACGGGGGCGCTTCAGCCCAACCCAGCGTACAATCCACTGCTGGCCTGCATTGACTTGACGAGAACCGGGCCTCTACCAGGGTCCAATGGTTGTCCCGGTTCCACCAGTGGCTTGCATACCTATCGGGGCCACACGGACATTCGCGAGCTGGCACTTGTTCTTCCAGGATAATATTACGGTAAAGAATTGGACCTTCAACCTGGGTGTCCGATTCGACCACTACGACGGCCTCGTTACTGCCAATCAAGGGGAACCTCGGTTGGGGATTGCCTATAACCTCAAGCCGACCAATACTGTGTTTCGGATTTCCTATGCCCGCACGTTAGAGACGCCTTTCAACGAAAACCTGGTGCTCGCGAGCACTGGTTGCAATGACCCAGTAGTCAATGATCTTATGGCCGCAATTCAGGGCTATCCCTGTCTCACGCAGCCGCTGCGCCCCGGCTGGCGCAACGAGTTCCACGCTGGCTTTCAGCAGGCCTTTGGAAGGTACTTCGTCATCGATGCCGAGTACATTTGGAAGTACACACATTTGGCCTACGACTTCAGCGTGCTGGCCAACACGCCGATCACGTATCCGATCGAGTGGTCGAGCTCCAAGATTCCGGGCTACGCTGTCCGCGCCAGCATGCCGAATTTCCACGGGCTGTCGGCATTCGTCGTCTTCTCGAGTGTCGCGGCGCGCTTCTTCCAGCCGCAAGTGAGCGGCATAGGAGCAACGCCAGCCGGCCAGGGCGGCACCGGAGTGTTTCGAATCGATCACGATGAGAATTTCAATGCTACGACTCACATCCAGTACCAGCCTAAGCAAAGAGGGCCATGGCTCGGGTTTAACTGGCGATACGATAGCGGCCTTGTGGCTGGTCCGGTGCCATGCGCTGGCGGGAACTGCAACAACGGTCCGAATGGAACCGATTCAATCGTCGATTTTTCCGGCCTGACGCCGGATCAGCAGTTCGAGGCTGGTCTAGCTTGCGGCGGCGTTCGCGCAACCCCCACTACTCCAATTAGTCCCACCGGCTTGTGCCCCGGATCGCAGTATACATCGAATTTGGTGAAGATTCCGGCGCCCGGCACGGAGGATGACGACCACAATCCGCCGCGCATCCAGCCGCGCAATCTGTTTGATATCGCCGTGGGACACGACAACATCTTCCATGGCGATAAGTACAAATGGAGCGCCCGGGTCTCAGTTGTGAACCTGGCCAATCAGTATTCGCTGTACAACTTCCTTTCGACGTTCAGTGGAACGCACTACGTGACGCCGCGGACCGTGACCGGAACAATCGGATTCCATTTTTAGGCAACGCGTGGGGAATCTACATCCTTGGGATTCGGATCGAACCATGGATACAGAAGCGGGAGAATGTAGAGAGTCAGAAGTGTGGAAGTTATCAACCCGCCAATGACAACCGTGGCGAGAGGTCGTTGAATCTCTGCTCCAGTTTCGGTTGAAATCGCCATCGGTAGAAATCCGATGCTGGCCACAAGCGCGGTGATCAACACTGGCCTTAGCCGATCGGCGGCGCCCTCGCGAATTGCCAATTGCACCGCCATTCCGCCCTTCCTCAGCGAGTTGATATGGCTGACCAGCACTATTCCGTTCAGAACAGCGACGCCAAATAGAGCGATGAAACCCACCGAAGCCGACAGGTTCAAGTTCAGTCCGCGGAGCCACAGAGCGCCAATGCCGCCTACCAATGCGAAGGGAACGTTGAGTAGGATGAGGCTCGCTTGCTTCAGCGAATGAAAGGTCGCAAACAGCAAAGCGAAGATGATTGCAACCGAGACGGGAAGAACGAAAGCCAGCCTGCGATTTGCGCGCGCCTGATTTTCGAACTGACCGCCCCATTCGATCTCGTAACCAGGAGGGAGTTTAAGGGACCGATTGACTTTATCCTGAGCCAGCCTGACGAACCCCCCTAGATCCGTTCCTCGCACGTTGGTTTGAACGGCCACTCGCCGGCGTGCGTTCTCGCGCGAGATTACCTCGGGACCGCGAACGGTTCTGATTTGAGCCACTTGATTCAGCTTGACGAGTTCGCTGCCTGGCGCGCGGAGCAGGATTTCCTTCAGAACTTCCGGATCATTCCGCAGCTTTTCCGGAAGACGGACTGAGATTGGAAACCGCCCCTGGCCCTCAATCATTTCCGACAGCGGTTGTCCGCCGACCAGCGTCTCAATAGTTTCCTGAACATCGGAAACATTGAGCCCATAGCGCGCGAGCGCGGGACGGAGGACATCTACCTGCAGTTCAGCTACACCGGACAACACTTCCATCTGCGGCTCTGCAGCGCCGGGAATAGAACTAACGAGCGAAAGCACTCGATGACCAAGATTTTCTAGAACCTTAAGGTCACTCCCAAAGATCTTGATGGCGACGTCGCCGCGGATTCCCGTCACGGTTTCGTCGAGCCGCATTTCCATCGGTTGCGTAAAGGTGTAGGTGACGCCAGGAATCTTTTGGAGAGCTTCTGAAAGCTTCTCGATCAATTCCTGTTTGCTTCGGCAGCACTTCCAATTCGTTCTCGGCTCCAGTTGGAGGTACGAATCCGATTCATAAATACCCATCGCCTCGGTTGCTACATCTGGCCGCCCCAGTTTCGTCACAACTCCAACAATTTCTGGAAAGCTCCGGATTGTACGGGCAATCTCTTTGCTGATATCGATCGATTCGCTAAGCGCGATGCCCGGAAGTTTGCGAGAAGTAATGAGTATGGAGCCTTCGTCCAGCTTGGGCATGAACTCAGTGCCGATGAAATGCAGTGAAATAATGGCGGCCGCCACCAGCACAAGGGCCAGCGCTAGCAATATCGGCCGATGCTTCGTAGCGCGATCGAGTGAGCGCGCGTAAATATCTCGCAATCGCTGCAATGGTCCGTACCAGATTTCGCTGACTCTGGTGCGCTTGGCTCCAGCCGCCCTTAGAAAGTATGTAGACAGGGCTGGGACTGCGGTCAGCGCCAGAATCAGCGAGCCGAGGAGAGCCGAGCAGACAGTGATCGCCATGGGCCGGAACATGCGCCCCTCCAGGCCCTGGAGCGTGAAGATTGGCAAGTACACGGCGATGATGATCGCAACGCCGAACAAAATGGGGCGAGCTACTTCATGGGATGCCGTCCGAATCGATTCAAGGGACTGTTTATCAGCGGACTTCTCCAGACGATGCACCGAGTTTTCAATCATTACCACGGACCCATCAACGATCATTCCGAAATCGATGGCTCCCAGGCTCATCAAATTGGCGGTCACGCCAAAGATAGCCATCCCGATGAAACCGAATAGAATCGACAACGGAATCATGATGGCAACGATCAACGCCGCCCGCAGATCGCCCAAGAACAGCAGTAGGACAATCGTGACCAATAGGCCGGCCTCAAGCAGGTTATGCAGGACGGTGTGGATGGTGCCATCGATAATTTGCGACTGATCGTAAAAGGCGCGTAGTTGATAGCCTTGCGGGAGATGGATTTGGGCCAAACGAGTTTTTATGCGATCGATGACCGCTCTTCCGTTTTCGCCCTTCAAGGCAATCACAGTGGCTGATACAGCCTCTCTGTCGTCGCGCAAGGTCGCTCCGTACCGCAGAAGGGGAGCCGTCGCGACGGCACCCACATCGCGCATCAAGACTGGAACCCCATTGTGGGCAAGCAAAACAGTACTCTCAAGGTCGGCTTGACCCGAGGCGCGTCCCAATCCTCGGACAGTATATTGCTGCTCGGCGTGCTCTATGTACCCGCCGCCAAAATTGGTGTTGTTGTCGGCTACGCGCTCAATGACATCGTGCAAGGTGAGCCCATATCGCCGAAGCGCAATAGGATCAAGCTGAATCGCGTACTGCTTCGATTGCCCGCCCCAAGCATTTACCTCACTCACGCCCGGAACGCTGCGAAGGGCATATCGCAGTGTCCAATCTTGGAAGGTCTTTACATCCATCGACGACTTCCCGGGGTTCTCGAGAGTGTATTGGTAGACCTCGCCGAAAGCAGTAGCCATCGGCCCCAGGGCGGGCTGGAGATTGCGCGGCAGGCGAGGCCGAACTTCTTCTAACCGCTCAGCTATCAGCTGCCGGGCGAGGTATTGGTTGAACGAGTCATCAAAAATCACGGTGATCATGGATAGGCCCAGTTTTGAGATTGACCGCACGGTCTCAATGTGAGGCATCCCAGCCAGAGCGCTCTCGATCGGATAAGTAACCAACTCGTCGACTTCGGTCGAAGACATGGAAGGACATTCTGTAACAACGACGACCTGGTTGTTGGTCAGGTCGGGAAATGCATCGATGGGAAGGTTCACAAGAACGTATCCACCCGTTAGTACGAGCGCAAGCAGAGCAGCTAATACGAGCCAGCGGTTATCGAGAGCCCAATCTACGACACGAGTCAGCATTCCGGTTCACTCATCCTGAATCCTGGCCTTGAGGAGTTGCGATTTGAGCGCGAAGCTACCTTTTACCACTACAGGCTCGCCCCGCTGCAGCCCCTGAAGAATCTCGATTCCCCCGGCGGCGTGCTCACCGGGCTCGACAGTCCGGGCACGGAATTCATTGTCTGAATCCTGTACGAACACCATTGAGACGCCATCGATCTCTTGGATGGCTTCCTCCGGAACCACCAAGGCGGCACGCCTTCCGGATTGCTGAACTTTGGCAGTTGCGTACATTTCGGGTTTGAGCAGACCTTGCGGATTTGGCACGACGATCCGAGTCTGTAGCGTTCGCGTAGTAGGGTCCAGCTGTTCGCCCAGCTTGAGAATGCGGCCCGTGAACTCATGGTCGGGATATGCGCGAACCTGGATGCGGACCGGCTGCCCAGCATGAATCTTGGACAAATCTTCCTCATTGGCCGCAGCGATCATCCACAAGCTGCTAATGTTTGCGATCACAAAAAGCTCTTCACCGCTGTTCACAACGGTTCCCAAGGTTGCCTTTCGTTCCAAGATCAAACCGGCAGCCGGAGCAAGAATCGGGATGTCGTCCTCCTCGTCGTTGTGAGCGCTAACTGAGGAGGGTTCTTCAATGGGCAATCGGAAAATGGTCAAGTGCGCATGCTCCTTTTCCACTTCGCTTTGTGCTTTTTCGATGCTGGCTTGGGCATTCCGAAGGTCCGCCTCGGTGGTCTCGAGATCTTGACGAGAACCAGCTTTCAGCTCGAAAAGCCTTGCTGCGCGATCACGTCGCTGCTTGGCGTAGCCCTCTTCCGACCGCGCCCGTTCCAGTTCCGTTTTCGCCTGTTGATAGCCGGCCCGCGCTTCGTGCACTTCATGGCTGTGGAGGCGTCCGAGGATCTGATTGGCGCTAACTGTGTCGCCGACACGCGCGGATATGTTCTCGATTCTGCCGCTAGCAATCGCGCCGACGTGCCACGTTTGGTCCTCGTTAAACGTGATATGGCCCGGGATCGTCAGGGTGGCAGCCACGTCCTCAAGCCCAACGGGTGCGACAACAATATGTCCCTTTTCCTGCGCCGTGGCATCAAGAGTTACGGTAGGGGCATCGGTTTTGCTCTTTTGGGAGGCCTCCGCTGGCGGTCTAGCTGCGCGCGGATCAGAGCCTGAGGCCGACGTGCTGTTCGGCTGACAGGACGATAACACCGTAAACGCAGCGACGATTAAGAGTAGTTTCATGGTAGATTTCCTTGTGCGGTTTCCAGGGCAACTGCGCTCTGCTGCAAGTCCGACACGGCACGGACGTACATCAACTCCGTCTCGATCTTGGTCCGTTCCGCGTCGAGGAGCCTGAGTAAGTCCGATCCGGTCTCTCGATATGCTGCATCCACGATTCGGTACACCTCGTCGGCTCGATCGCGCATCGTCCGCAAGGTATCGTTTAATAGTTTCTGTCGCGATTCGTAGTCTTTTGTCGAACTCTCTAATTCCGATCGAATCGCCACCTCGGTCGCGGCCACCGAAGACTCGGCCGCTTTCAACTCGGCGGCAGCAGCTTCAATCTGCCCTTGGTTGCGGTTCCGAATTGGAAGCGGGACCTGGGCAGCGGCGTAAAGCGTATCGAATCCTCCAATTCGCTCGTAACCGAATTGAAGATCGGGATCCGGCTTACTGTGCGCTTGTTGAAGTCGCAAGTTTGCGCGAGCTTGTTCAACCCCTTGGCGCGCCAGGGCCATCTCTACGCGTCGTTCCAGCACTTGTTCTGGGGAGAAGGCGCCTACTTGGATTACTTGTTCGAGCGCGTCGGAAAAAGCGACCTGCGGAAATTCGGACTCCCCCATTTCTCGAAACAACGCAATCCGAGCCAACTCCGCATCCTGGCTTGCTGTTCTTGCTAAACTGGCAAGCCGGTCTCGTTCTACTTCGATCCGCACCAAATCGACTTCGGGAGAGGCTCCTTCGCGCACCCGATCTCGATGAAATTGAACCACTCGTTCGAAGTTCGCCACTTCTTCCTGAAGCAAATCGCGAGATCGCGCTGCTCCGGCGGCAGCCCAGTACGCTGTGCTCACGCGGCTCTCTATCTGATTTCGCTGAAGCCGCATCTCAAGCTCACTGTTCCGGATTTCTTCAGTCGCGAGTGCGACCCGGCGATTGCGTTTGCCACCGGTTTCCACCGTCTGAGCTAAAAAGGCGTAGGTCGCTGTGCTCTGTGGGTAGGAGAACGACGGATTTCCCCAGAATCGCGTGTTCTCCAATTGAACAATCAAGCGCGGATTCGGCGAGCGGCCCGCTTGCTTGCGGAGACCTTCGGCGGCGCTGAGATGTGCTGAAGCGACTGACAGCAGAGGATTGCCATTTAATGCCCTTGCTATTGCATCCGCCACTGTCAGGCGCGCTTGGCCAAAAAGAGCGGGCGCAAACATCAGCGGGAAGACGTACCTCTGCACCAAAAAGCGCATGTTCACCTCGCAAACAATTGAATGGAATTAGAACGCGCTCAAAATGAGCGCGAAACTGGCGAGGTAGCTAGGCAGGAGGGCCGCGGGGACTTTTACGACATAAAAGTGGTGGATCGTGGCCGACTTGCAGCGGAACTTCCAGTGTCCATCCACTACGTTCGGGGAGAGGAAGAGCGAGGGGCTCCGTGCGGAGCACGGGGATAGTTAATCCCGCATCCACCGGCGGGGCGGAAAACCACCCTTCGTACAACGCGTCCTCGTCCGGGTCTAAACCGCGGAGCTCGGGATTCTTAGTGTGGGGAGTGGCCAATCCCAAGTGGACATGAAGGAACCCGCCGGCATGTCTTTGGGTCGACTCGTGCTGGTGGGTGTGCAGGAATGGCGCCTGTACGAAGGCGACAAGCAGCGCCAAGCTCAACAGGATGGAACCGTACGACCGCACCGTATCTTCGCTTATAGCACACCTGGTGGACCGGAGTCTTGGGGCCTCGTCAACGAGCGGGCTCTGAAAAGTCGCAGATGGGTGAAGGTTGGGTTGGATTACCGTGGGGTCAATATTCCAAGCGGCCAGGTGGCGCTAACAAACACCATCAGCGGCCTGCCATTGACGGCCGATCAGGAGTTTCAGGCGGGTCTTACGTGCAATGGAGCGCTGGCCGCTCCCAACCCGCTGGGACCCGCGCTGGCCACCTGCAGTGCAGCTGGGCTGGGATCAATATACCTGAAGATACCGAAGCCCGGAACCGAAAATGACGATCACAATCCGCAGCGAATCCAGCCGCGCAGCCTATTCGACATAGCCGTGGGACATGACAACATGTTCCACGGCGACAGGTATAAGTTCAGCGCTCGCATGGAGGTTATCAACCTCACCGACAAAGAGGCCCTCTACAACTTCCTCTCGACGTTTAGCGGAACGCATTATGTGACGCCGCGAACCGTGACCGGGACCATCGGGTTTCATTTCTGAAACGGCGCCGCGCTAGATCAGGGGTTTTCCGCGTAGACGCGCTTGACGACGTTTGCCACCGGGCCCATGCTCTGCCAATCCGAGTACTTCTTCTTGAACTCGGCGGTGACGATGGTGGCGGCCTCGTCGGCGGACTTGCCTTGCCGCTTCAGTTCCAGGGAGCGATTTTGCAGTTCCAGCAGAAACGCCCGTTCCTTCGCGATCAGCGATCCGTCGCCTAGCGCGCCGTGATCGGGCAGCACAAAACGCGGCTGGAGCGGTTCCAGCCGATCGAGGATGGCGAGCCAGTTTTTCACGCTGGCATCGGCGCTGGGCAGGTTGGGGACGATTTTGTCCTGCACGATGTCGCCTGGGATCAGAACACTGTCCCCTTCCACGAAAATCAGCTCGTCGCCCATGGTGTGCGCAGGCCCCCACCAGAAGAGCCGAGTCGCGACACCACCCAGATCCACCCGGATTTCCTTGTCGAAGGTGATGTCGGGCGGCCGAAGCTTGACGTCCTGGAGCAGTTCCTTACTCTGCGCCGAGAAGCCGCGAAAGAGATTCATCATCTCGGTAGCGTGCTTGTTCATCTCGTCCTGCTGGACGGCCGGCCGAATGATCACGGTGCGCGCTGGAAAGGCCTGCTCGCCCATCGCGTGCTCGGGATGGAAGTGTGTGGTGGTCAGATACAAGATCGGCGATTTCCCCAGCTTATCGACCTGCTTCATCACGATGGCCCCGTTGCGCGCGCCTAGCCCGGTGTCCACCACCAGCGTGGCCCGGTCGCCAACCACGATACCGATGTTGGGAAAGCCGACGATCGCGTACACGTGCTGTGAGACGCGTGTCAGCGAGTTCTCCGGCAGCAGCATGGATTGTTGCGCCAGACACATTACAGATGAACCGAGCAGCGCAGTAACCAGACGTGTTGGTAACCGCATTAGGGGATGGATGCCGTGTTGGAAGCTGTGGCGGGCGCGGTGAAGCGCAGGATAAAGTGCTGCATCGCGATCTCCATGGAGCTCATGCCGAAGCTCTTGGCCTCGGTGAGAGCCTGCAGGTTGGTCCAGTGATCGTGCTCGATGCGATAGCAGGCGATGGCAGTGCCGGTACGGTCTGCCCCGCGCTTGCAGTGCACAAAAACCGGCCACGCAGTATTGTCGTTGAGCAGCGCAAGCACCGCGGTGATTTGCGAATCATCGGGCGCCTTGAACCCGCTCCAGGGGAGACGGACGTAGCGCATTCCGGTGCTCTCGACGGCGTTTTCTTCCGACACCTCGCCGCGCAGGTCAAGCACGGTCTTGATGCCGATTTTGGCCAGACCGGCAAATCCTTCGCCATGAGGTTGCGCCCCACGATAGACATGTTCGTCTACCTGATGGAAGTTGGGCACCCCGGAAATGTCGAAAATGGTAGCGCCCTGGAGCCCGGCTACACCCAGGGACAGGACCAGTATCAGCGCGGCACGTAGCATATCTTAAAGCCTTAGGTCTATTATTACTGATGCGGCAGGGGTGTGGTTGGTTGCCGGCTTCAGCTTCAGTTTCACGCGGACTCGGACTCGGCGCTCGCTTCCCAAGTGTGCTATCAGTGATACTCATGGCATCGGAAGAAGAACTCAAAGCTGAAATCGAGCGGCTGCGCGCCGAGAACGCAACACTGAAAAAGCCGGCGCGCGGACAAATGTCGCTGAAAGTGAGCGAAAAGGGCGGTCTCTCCGTATACGGGCTGGGGCGCTTTCCGGTCACGCTCTATCGAGAGCAATGGGAGAAGCTGTTGGGGATGGCGGATGAGATCCGAACCTTCATCGCCGAGAACGACGGGGCTTTGAAGAAGAAGGAATAAGCTAAACATGCCAGATTCGCGCCGGCGATTTCTGAATCGTGCGTCAGCCGCACTCATGGCCGGCCTGGCTGCGTGCCGCAAACCAACGGCGAACTCGGCCGAGCCGGTTGCCACGCCGGGCTCCCCTCCTGCCTTCGGCACGGCGCCGGATGTAGGACCGGTGGTCTCCGCTGCAACCTTCGCCGAGGCCGAAAAACTCGTGCAGTTCCAACTCACGCCGGCGGAGCGCGAGACGACGGCGGGCAATTGGCGCAGATCGATGGCTGCGCTGTACGAACGCCGTACCGGTCCTCGCAAGTTCTTCCCACCGTCGTCGGTGGCGCCCGCTACGCAATGGAATCCCATATTGCCGGGACAAAAGGTCTCCACGGGACACGATCGATTCGCCCGAACGGGAACCAAAGCGCTGCCTCTTCCTTCCAGCGATCAGGACATCGCCTTTGCGCCGCTATGGCAACTCTCCCGCTGGATGGAAACGCGTCAGATCACGTCCCAGCGACTCACGCGCATCTATCTGGACCGGCTGCAGCGCTTCAATCCCAAGCTGAACTGCGTCATCACGCTCACCAGCGACCTGGCGCTGGTGCAAGCCCAACAAGCTGATCGCGAGATTGCCGCAGGCCACTATCGCGGACCGCTGCATGGCATCCCGTGGGGCGCCAAGGACCTTCTGGACACGGCCGGCATTGCGACCACTTACGGAGCCGAGCCTTATCGCAACCGAGTGCCGGCGCAGGATGCCGTGGTGGTGAAGCGACTGCACGACGCGGGCGCGGTGCTGGTTGCCAAGCTGAGCCTCGGCGCGCTGGCGCTCAATGACATTTGGTTCGGCGGTCAGACCGTTAATCCATGGCTGCTGGAAGAGGGGGCGGCTGGATCGAGCGCCGGTCCTGGCGCCGCTACCGCCGCTGGATTGGTAGGCTTCGCCATCGGCAGCGAAACGGGAGGCAGCCTGATCGACCCTGCCATGCGCTGCGGCGTCTCGGCATTACGACCCACCTTCGGGCGCGTGCCGCGTACCGGCGCCATGACGCTCTGCTGGTCGCTCGACAAGCTCGGACCCATGTCTCGCGGAGTGGAAGACGGGCTGCTCGTTTTACAAGCCATCTCCGGCCCGGACCCCGGTGATCTGGGCAGCGTTCCGAGCCACCTGGATTTCGATGCTTCCGCCCCGGTCGCTGGACTGCGCGTCGGCTACTTCCCCGGCTGGATGAAGGAAGCTCCCGCTACCGATGTGGATCGCGCTGCACTCGAAGCAACTCGCAAGCTCGGCATGATTCCAACCGAGGTCTCGCTTCCCGATTGGCCCTATGACTCTCTGCAACTGATTCTGTTTGCCGAAGCCGCTGCCGCATTCGAAGAACTCACGCTGAGCGGCGGACTGAATCAACTCAAGGTGCAGGTTCCCGACGCTTGGCCCAACTCGTTCCGCCAGGCCCGGTTCCTATCCGCTGTCGACTTCGTTCAAGCCGATCGGTTTCGACGCAGCGTGGCAATGGAAATGGCTCGTATTTTTTCTCACGTGGATCTGCTGCTGGTGCCATCGCTGCGCGACGAAATGCTCACCCTTAGTAATTTCACCGGTCATCCGTCCATCACTCTCCGCGCCGGATTCATTGAAGTGTCGGAAGCGCGGAGCGATTGGGCTCCCGACCCGGCGCACCCGCTTCCTAAGTTCTCGCCTCCTCGACGGGTTCCACACGGCGTCACCCTGATTGGACGGCTTTTCGATGAGGGCACCATCGGACGCGCCGCCTTGGCTCTGGAGCGCAGTATGAATGTCTCCGCCGAGCGTCCGCCCCGTTTTTCATAATCTATGCGAAATATACTGGCCTTATTTGTTATTGGCGCCGGAGTTGCCTGCGCGCAGGGCGCTTGCGATCGTGCGTGCCTGACGGGCATTGTGGATCAGTACCTGAACGCGATGGCAGCCAACGACTCGACCAAGGCTCCGGTCGCGGCGAACATCAAGTACACCGAGAACGCGGCGCGGCTGCCGCTCAACGAAGGCCTGTGGTTCACCGCCGCCGGCTTGACCAACTACAAGATTGTCCTGGTTGATCCGCAAGGCAGCGCCGGCGCATTCATCGGCGTGGTGACGGAGCACATGCCACCCGGACAAGCGCCGCGCAACACGCTTCTAGCGCTGCGCATCAAGGTGGCCAATCGCCAGATCACGGAGGCAGAGGCGGTGGTGGTTCGCAACGTAAATGAGAGAAATATGGCGAATCTGCAGACGCCGCGTCCGGCGCTGCTGGAAACTTTAACCGCCGCGCAGCGCCGCCCGCGCGCGGATCTGGTCAAGATAAGCAACCTGTACTTCGACGCGATCGAGCAATCCAGCGGCGCCGTCGCGCCGTTTGACGACAACTGCAATCGGCTGGAGAACGGAATGCGGACGGCGGGTCCACCGTTGCCGGGTGCTGCGCCACCTGCGGGAAATATTCCCCGTGCCCAACGCTGCGCCGACGGGATCAACTCGGGCGTCTTTCAGGTGATCACCGCCATCCAGCCGCGCCGCGTTCTGGTAGTGGACGAAGAGAAGGGACTCACCTTCGGCGTATATATGTTCCAGCACAAAGGGCTTACCCAGATCACCATGAAGGACGGTTCGGTGCGGCCGGCGCCCTATTTCGTGGGCCAGCCGGTAACGATGCCGATGGCGGAGGTGTTCAAGATCGTCAACGGTAACATTAGAGAAGTGGAAGCGGTTGGCGTCCAGGTCCCCTACGGGCTTGGCCCCGGCTGGGAGTAGCGTCGCTAATCGGTTCCAGCGCTGGTGCCGATAGATCTATAGAGATGCCTTCGTTGAGAGTGCTGATCCTGGTGGTGCTCGCGGCGCTGATTGTCATGCGATATGTCCGCAGATTCTCGAACAGATCAGTCCCGCGGTCAGCTTCTTTCGGGAGCGCCTTCTGCATCCATTGTGGAGCGCCGTTACAGAGCGGGGGACAGTTCTGTGGCGGTTGCGGCGCGCGGCGCAGCTAGAGGACTCCGGGTGAGCGAATCTGAAACTCTCCTCGCCAAACTGATCGCTTTCGATACCACCAGTCGACTGTCGAACCTTGAACTGATCCACTTCGTACGGGATTACCTGGCACAACACGGCGTGGATTGCGTTCTCATGGAAGACAGGTCCCGTACGAAGGCCACTCTCTTTTCGACCATCGGCCCTCGCGATCGTCCCGGATTTCTCCTGGCTGGCCACACCGATGTAGTCCCGGTAGATGGACAGAAATGGACCAGCGATCCGTTCCAACTCGACCGCCGCGACGGGCGCTTATACGGCCGGGGCACCGCCGACATGAAAGGGTTCATCGCATCCGTGTTGGCGGCCGTCCCGCGTTTTCTACGCCAGCAGCTCCATACGCCTGTTCATCTGGCCTTTACCTACGACGAGGAGTTAGGTTGTATCGGTTTGCGCCAACTGCTCGACGATTCCGGCGGTCTACCCGTCCAGGCCACCATGGGCATCGTTGGCGAACCAACTTCCATGCGCCTGGTGGTGGCGCACAAAGGGAAAGTTGCCATCCGGGTGGAGGTGCGGGGCCAGGCAGGCCATTCGAGCAACCCGGCCGCGGGCGTCAATGCCGTCGAGTATGCTGCTGAATTGATCAGTTTCATCCGCCGGCTGAACCAGCAGAAACAGCTGCGCGGTCCGTTCGATCCGCAATACGAAGTGCCTCACACTACGCTGCATGTCGGCACGGTGCACGGCGGCACAGTCCTGAATATTGTTCCCGCCGAGTGCATGTTCGATTTCGAAATCCGTTATCTGCCGGAGGATTCTGACGAGCCGATCCTCGAGCACATCCGCGGATTCGCCGCCCATGAGCTTGAGCCGGCGATGAAGAAGGTGAATCCCGCTTGCGGGTTCGTTTTCCACGAACGCTTCGCGTATCCGGGTTTATCGCTTGCGGCGGATGCCGAAGTGGTCGGGTTTGTTCAGTCGCTGCTGGATTCCACGGCCCCGCCGGGGAAAATAGCATTCGGGACAGAAGCGGGTCTATACCAGCAGCGTTGCGGTATTCCGGCCATTGTGTGCGGCCCCGGTAATATCGCAAACGCCCATCAAGCGGATGAATACGTGGATGCAGGCCAGCTGGCCGCCTGCGATCTGCTTCTGGACCGTCTGGCTGGAGCGCTCTCGCGCTAAACTGTCGCGAGGAATTCCAGGATCGCAAAATGGCACGCCGCGCTCTGATCGGTGGGAAATATGTGACTGGCATGCGGCAGCGTCACCAGCTTTGCGCCGGGAATGCGGGCTGCGATCTGCTGGCCGTTTCCTAAGGGCACCAACCGATCGTTTTCTCCGTGGATCACAAGCGTCGGAACCTTTAGTTGAGGCAGGCGGCTATATGCCTCCCACGCCAGGATACCCTGCAACTGAGCGACATACACCTCGGGACGCGCGAACCAGGGCCGGCGAATGGCAAGGTCCTCTTCGATGCGATCGCGCGGAGTGTCGCGATCGTAGATGTACGGGATGGCAGCCAGGGCGGCTTCCTCGGGTGTCATCGCGCCGCGGTTCATTAGAAGTTGATTAGCCTCCGGCTCGGCTCGCACGGCCGTAGGGCCACCGGCGGCGGTGCAACCCAGGATAAGCGATCGCACTCGCTCGGGGTATTGCAATGCAAATTCCTGCGCGATCATGTCTCCCATGGAGATGCCGAAGACGTGCGCGCTCTCCACTCCTGCGGCGTCCAAGACGGCCAGCGCGTCAGCGGCCATCAGGGCGATCGGATAGGGTCCGGGCGGCACGTCGTTCCGGCCGACACCCCGGTTGTCCAGCACGATGGTTCGGTAATGGCCATCCAGCACCGGACGTGTTCGCCACCACATGTCCGATGGGTAGCCGAGACCCATGATTAAGAGAACGGGATCGCCCACGCTCCGCTCGTCCCAATAAATCCGGGCTCCCTGATTCTGGATAAATGGCATTGGATGTTGTTAGGTGGCGTCCCCAAGGGGATTCGAACCCCTGTTATCGCCGTGAAAGGGCGGTGTCCTAGGCCGGGCTAGACGATGGGGACCTTCCGGGAAGGAGCCTTGCAGAGTCTAATGTAGCATGCCGTCACGCCGGGGCGGCGTTTTGGAGTTGATGGGATTACAACGTCTTCAGATACGCAATGACGTCGTTCTTTTCCTGCTCCGATAACTGATCCGCGTAGGCTGGCATCCCGTTGCCGCCGGTATTGATAAAGTCGCGCACGTTGGCCTCGGTAACCGGCTTGCCGTTCACCAGCATGGCCATCTTGAACAGCCCCTTGAGCCCCGGCCCCACTTTCGTCTCGGCGCTATCGGCGTTGTGGCAGACCGAGCACTGATCGAATACCTCTTTGCCCTTCTTGGCATCGCCCGGCTTCGCCTTATCCTGCGCTATTAATCCAGGGGCCATCAATCCGGCCGCCAAAACCGCGCCCGCGGCGCAGCCTACCATCCAATTCCGCATTCCGAGTCCTCCACTGATTGGGATGTACTAACCCAGTCTACAATCTTCGCGGCGGTTCGTCATCCGCTGTCACGCATCGATGCCGCTCTGCCGTTAGAATGTTCCTATGTCCAAAGCTCTCAAGGAAGGCGACGCCGCGCCGGCGATTCAGGTAGAGGACGACAAGGGGCAGCCCTTCTCGCTCGCCAGTCTCAAAGGCAAGAATGTGGTGCTGTATTTTTATCCCAAGGCGGACACGCCCGGCTGCACGCGTGAATCGTGCGAGTTTCGCGATCACTCCAAGAAGTTCACCAAAGCCGACACGGTGATCGTCGGCGTGTCGCCCGACAAAGCGGCCGCGCAGTCCAAGTTCAAGGACAAGTTCGATCTGCCCTTCACGCTGCTCGCCGACGTGGACCACAAGGTCGCCGAAAGCTACGGGACGTGGGTGGAGAAGAGCATGTACGGGCGCAAGTACATGGGCATCGAGCGCAGTACGTTCCTGATTGGCAAAGACGGTAAGATCAAGAAGATTTTCCACAAGGTGAAGCCGGACGGCCATGCCGAGCAAGTGTTCGAAGCCTTGGGAGCGGCGTAATCGCGCTAGAAACTGTATCTGAGCGCCAGCAGCGCGAACGAATTGCGATGATACTGGCCCAGAAAATCGCTCTCGTCGCCGCGAATCCAGCTGTAGCCGGCGGTGGCGCGCCAATGCTGTCCGAAGGCCTGCGAATATTGCGCGCGCAGCAGACTGCCGGCCCCGTTCTGGCGCACCACGGCATCCACGGCCACGCTGCGGTTTGAATCGATGGTGTACTGGGCATGCGCCAGCACCGCTCGCGCGAAACCAAGCTCGGGAGAAAACTGCAGCGTCGGAGTGTGAGCCGTGATGGCATCGCCCGCGTAACCGGCGACGATCGATAGCTCCTTAATCTGCCGCTCGAACTGCAGCACGTAAATGACGTACTCGTCTTGTTGCCGATCGGGGGAAGTGTAGTACGCGGCTTCCGCCTTCACGGTGAACCAGCGCAGAGGCACGGCCGTGTCGGCGCCGTACAATCGCAGGGCCGGATAGGTGCGAACATAATCGATGGCATTTTCCAGCGGGTTGAAGGTTCCCTGAAAAACCGGCAGCGAATTGAAGCCGTCATAGAAGCTGGCGGATAGCTCATAGCCCGATCCGATGTGATTCCAGCGCGCGCCAAAAGCCGAGCGCCCCGGAAATTCGGACCCCAGATCCACCAGCGCGATGCCGTCCACGGCTTCCGGGAGCACGGTCCAGCGTTCGTTGAGGAGCGGCGTGCGGCTGGGTGTGAAGCGCGGCTGCCACACGAAATCGAACGAATCAGTGCCGGTGTCATAAATGACGCGGGCGGCCAGGAGGGCCAGGAAATCCGGATCGGTGACAGTGAGAAAATCCTTCGGCGCGAAACGATCCGTCGGATTCAGAATGTCGGCCTTGCCCCAGCGGATGAACTGCTTGCCGAACTCGGCGGTGAGCTTGCCTTTCGTGATGGTCGCATTGAACTCGCGCAGGGATAACGCCGGCCGCTGGAGCGAGCGATCCTGCCAGTCCAGATGCGCGCTACGCTGCACCTGTTCGTGAGTGTCGAAGCGCGCATCGAAGGAGCCGGCGAATCGCAGCCACGGCAGCGCCTTGTAGGAAGCTTCATACCGAAACAAGCTCGCGTCGATCGCATGGCTACTGTCGTTGGGAGCGGTTTCGGGATACAGCGTGAGACCAGTTTCGAGGAACCCGCGCTCGGTGAAGTTTTGCGCCGCCGCGGGTAAACAGAGGATCGCGGGCAGCACCGCCCGCGCCAGTCTATTCACGCCGTAAAGCCTCGATCGTAAAATCTTCGTCCTTCATTGGAACGTTGTATTCGAGCTTTTCCAGCTTCAAAACAGTGCGGCTCTTGCGATTGGCGTCGTACACTTCCACGGTGCGCGGCGTCCAGATGCCGCTGACGTTCTGGATGTCGCTGTAATGGATTCGGCGGATCAGTTTGTCCTTCGAGAAACTTTCGATCTGCGCGGCAGTATAGTTGTCCTTGCGAACCCAGACCATGGACGACGTATACTGCGATGATTTGGTTTGTTTCGGCTTCGATTCGATTTTCCAGCAAGCGGCGCCGTCGATCGAGTCATCACCGGCGAGCTTGTAATCGAACTGGTCCACGTCGCGCTCTTCCAGATCTTCGAAGCTGAAATCAGTACCGAAGAAGCGCGTGGAACGGTCCTGCGCCGCGATGCGGCGGTCGCGCTCGATGGCGGGCGTCCACATCCATTGATCGGAGGCGCGGTCGGTGTGATTTACGATCAACAGCGCTACGCCTTTCACCTCGGCTGGAGCGGTGAAGCGCAGGATCGCTTTGCTGGTTCCATACGAACCGATGCGCCGGTACTCCCACCGTTTGATACTCACTTTGTTTGAAGAGCCGATTACTTCGAGCGTCCCTTCATACTGCTGCGATTTCGATCGCGACCGGCTTTCCGACTCGGCCACGATCTGTCGCGCGTCCTGAGCGGATCCGAGCGCGGCAGTCAGAAGACACAGGCCGGCGAGTTTATTCATATTCGAGCGCTTCCACTAACGAACCGCGCACAGCCGTTTCCGCCGGCGCGATGGCCGATAAGAACGCCACCAGCAGGATGCCCGGCAATAGCAGCAGCGCGATGGGATATGGATATTCGTAGTTGAGCCGCAAACCCGCCATGTCTTCGGCCGAGATGTGCAGGCTGTAGTAGAGTTGCAGCGCGCCCAGCGCTAATCCCAGAATCAATCCCACGGTTCCAACCGCCAGCGCCTCCAGCCAGATGGTTCCACGGATCTGATTGCGCAGGCCGCCCACGGCTTGCAATACACCGAGTTCGCGCCGCCGATCGGTGATGGAAACCGTCAGAGTGTTGACGATGCCGAGTATCGCTACCAACACGGCGACCGCGATCTGAACGTAGGTGATACCGAACCATTGATCCGTCAATCGCAGAATGTAGCGGCGCACCTCGCGATTGGTCAGGACAAACAGCCGGCGCTCGCTCCCGAATCTTTCCAGTATCCGGCGCTTCACGTCGGCTTCCACCGCGCCGCGCGCCAGATAGATGCGGAACACGTTTACCGTGCTGTCGTTCCAATAGCGCTTGTATAGCGAGCGATCCACCAGCAGGCTGCCTTGTTCGTCGGAATAATCGGTGACGATGCCGGCAATGGGAAGGTGCAGCAGGCCGCTGGGGCTCGGAATATCCACCACGTCGCCCAGCTTGAATCCGCGCAGCATCGCGAAGTTTTCCGAAGCCAGCACGGCTTTTCCTTGGGCGGCCAGCCGGAACATTTCCTCCGTATTTCCCGCAACCGGTGGGAGAGTGGCGTGCTTTCTCAGCTGGCTGATATCGGCCGCAACGAACATGGTGGGCTCGCCTTTGATCTCAATGCGCGCGTCGCGCACCAGCTGCACTTCGCCAACGCCCGGGATGGCCTCCAGTTGCGCACCCATAATTTCTGGAAATCGAAAATCGCGCTGCGTTAGGCTCTGCGATGGCGAGACGAAAAGGTCGGGGCTCAGGGCTACGGTGAGCCAGCCGAAGATGGAATCGTAGCTCGCGCGCGTCAGGCCGCCCAGTGCAACCACTAACGCGAGCGACAGCATCAGCGCAGCTACCGCACCCGATGTCCGGCGAGGCGCTTGCAGCAAGCTATCGGCCGCCAGCGTCCCTTCCACCGGCCGCAGCCATCGCAACAGCGGACGCAGCGCGCGGGCCAGCCAGAGCGCGAATGTCGGTGTGAGCAACAACGCTGCCAGCACCGCCAGCGCGTCCCCGACATAAAAGAAGATGCGGAATCGTTCCAGGAGCAGACACGCTGCCGCCCCGATCGCGACCACCAGCGCGGCGATTCTGCGAACCTTGTTCTCGCCTGTACTCAATTGCTGGTACTTGCCCTTTTGCAGCGCCTGCACCGGATCCACGCGGGCCGCGCTCCGGGCGGGGATCACCGCCGCCACCACACTCGTGATCACGCCCAACAGCACTGCGAACGTCATCAATGCCGGATTGGTCGAAATCTCGTCGGCCTTTTGCGACATTCCGTAAATCTCTCCCAGCAGCGACCCGATGTAGCTGGTCATGCCACGCGCGATCCCGATGCCGACCAGCAATCCAAGGATGGACCCGAACAGTCCCGCCACCACGCTCTCGCCCAGGAAAAGCGTGCGGATCTGCCGCCGCGTGGCGCCCAGCGCCCGCAAAATTCCGATCTCCACGCGCCGCTGTGTCACCGCGATCTGAAATGTGTTGTAAATGATGAACATTCCAATGAACAGCGCGAATACGCTGGTGACGTTCGCAGTGAGAGTATAGACGCGCGTGATGGAATCGAATTGCTGCGCGCGCGCGGACGGCTCTTGTACCTGGAAGCCCGCGCCGAGCAGCGCTTTCAATTTCGAGCGCACGTCTTCGATATTCGCGCCGTCCGTTACCGCCAGATCGATGCGATCGAATTTCCTGCCACGGCCGAAGATCTTCTGTGCGGCGTAGACGTCCATCACCGCCAGGTTCCCGCCGAAGGCGCTGGTAAGGCCGCCTGATTTCATGACGCCGCGAATGGTGAAGAGCTTCCGGCCGTCCATGGTGCTCATGGGCACCTTCGCGCCCAGCCCCAGGCGATTCTCGCGCGCGTAGGTGTCGGTTACCATCAGCGAATCGGGCTGGGCGAGAAACACCAGCGGATCGTCGATGTCATCGTCACTCCCGCTCGATTCCAAATCGTAATCGCGCAGGCTACGATCGCCCGTCATGTCCACTCCCAGGATCAGCAGATTGCCCTGCCCCTGGACGCCCGTGCTCACCACCGCCTCGATTACCGGGACCGCGACGCGCACCTCGGGAACGGCCTGCACGCGCTCCAGAACATTTTCATCGAACCCCGTCTCGCCGGCTGAAATTTGCAGCTGTGTCGATCCGGCAATGCGATCCACCGTTTGATGAAAGGCGTAGACCACCGATTGATTCGCGGTGTGAATCCCGACAAACACCGCCACCCCGAGCACGATCCCGGCGATGGTCAGCAGCCAGCGCGGCAGATGCTGGCGGACATAGGGCCAACTAATGAGTTTCAGCAGAATCATGAACAGTTACGGCGACTTTGCCCGCTCGATCTTCTTCAATGCGTCCGTCGCGCAGGGCCACCAGGCGCGCGCAACTCTCGGCCACGTGAATATCGTGGGTCACGATCAGGACCGTGGAGCCCAGCCGCTCGTGCAGGTCGCGAATCAGCGTGAGAATCTCGGCGCCGGTGTGCGTGTCGAGGTTGCCGGTAGGCTCATCGGCCAGCAAGACCGGTGGATACACCGAAAGCGCGCGCGCGATGGCACAGCGTTGGCGTTCGCCGCCTGAAAGCTCGTCCGGTAAATGCTCGCGGCGCGCCGACAATCCCACCAGTCTCAATAGCTCGTTCGCGCGTTCGTCGATTTTCTTCTTGGGCCAGCCGCGCAGATGCAGCGGGATGGCGACATTCTCCACGCAACTCAGGGTCGGCAGCAGATTGAAGAACTGGAAAATGAACCCGATCTTATCGCGGCGCAGGCGCGTCAATTCATCGTCGGAAAGTCCGCTCAGCCGGCGCCCGTCGATCTCGATTTCTCCCGACGAGGCAGTGTCCAAGCCGCCAATCAAATTCAGCAGCGTCGATTTGCCCGAGCCCGACGGTCCCACAATGGACACCATCTCTCCCGGCCCAATGGACAGGTCGACGTTCTCCAACGCCGTAACCGTGCGCTTCCCCTGAAAAACCTTACTGACGCCCGCGAGTTCTATCACCCTACTGCTATGATGACCGAAAATCGATGCGCATCGGGATTGACGCCGGCGGAACGTTTACGGATTTCATCATTTATCGCGACAACGGCGCCATTGAAACATTTAAACTGCGCTCGAATCCGCACTCTCCCTCGAGCGTAATCCTCGCCGGTCTGGCCCAAGCCGCCCCCGGCCGGCGTGCCGAAGTGGTTCACGGATCTACGGTCGCAACCAACGCGCTGCTGGAGCGCAAAGGCGCCAGAACGGCGCTCGTCACCACGGCGGGTTTCGAAGATGTCATCCAAATTGGCCGGCAGAATCGCGCCGAGCTTTACAATCTCACGCCGCAGCTTCGACCGCCCATCATCCCGCGGACGATGTGTTTCGGCGTGAAGGAGCGGGCTTACTTCGATGGCGCCATCGCTCGATCGCCTTCACTCGCTGAGATTGCGCGTTTGAAAACCCGCTTGCGGCGAGCCGGAGTCGAATCCATCGCGATCTGTTTTCTGCACGCCTATCGCAATCCTGAAAACGAGCAGCGCGTGGCGGCGGCGCTGGAAGGGCTGGGCTATCTTTCGAGCTCTCACGATGTCTGCCCCGAGTTTCGCGAGTACGAGCGTACCTCAACCACTTTCATCAACGCCTATGTCGGGCCGTTAATGGACAAATATCTCGCGGAACTCGAACGCGCCAGCCGCCATCCGATCGCGATCATGCAATCGAACGGCGGATTCATGTCGACCCGGGAGGCGCGCCGGCATGCCGTTCGGACGGTGCTCTCCGGACCCGCGGGCGGCGTGGTGGGAGCCGTCGAGGTCGCCAGGCTCTCCGGTTTCTCGCGCATCATCGGTTTCGATATGGGCGGAACTTCCACCGACGTGAGCCTGTGCGACGGCCAACCGCGCGAAACGCTGGAAGCATCCATCGACGGTCTGCCCGTGCGCGTGCCCATGCTCGACATCCACACCGTCGGCGCGGGCGGCGGCTCCATCGCGCGCGTGGATGAAGGCGGCTTGCTCCGCGTGGGCCCGGAAAGTGCGGGCGCCGACCCCGGGCCGGCCTGTTACGGCAAGGGCGACCGTCCTACGGTGACCGATGCGCACGTGGTGCTCGGGCGCATCGCGGCGGATCAGCTGATCGGCGGCGGGATGCATCTCGATCCCGCACGAGCTATCTTGGCGGTGGATTCCATCGCGCAGCGGCTCAGGATCGGCCGCGTCGCAGCGGCTCAAGGCATCCTGCGCGTCGCCAATGCGAACATGGAACGGGCCATGCGTCTCATTTCGGTGGAACGCGGCCACGATCCGCGCGACTTCGCACTGGTAGCCTTCGGCGGATGCGGCGGACTGCATGCTTGCGAAATGGCGCAGGAGTTGGGGATTAAGATTGTTCTCGTCCCCGAGTACGCAGGCGCTCTCTCAGCCCTCGGCATGCTGCTCGCAAGCCGCGTGCGCGATTATGCGGCCGGCGTCTTGAACCGTTCCGATCTGGAGCGCGAATTCTTGCGTCTGGAGCGAACCGCCAAGCGAGACTTGCCCGGCGGTTCCAACGTGACTCGCTCCGCCGATATTCGCTACGTTGGCCAGAGTTACGAGCTTACCGTTCCGTGGCACGCAGCCGATCCCGCTACGCCATTTCATCGCGAACACCAGCGTGTGTACGGTTACTCTAATCCCGAACGCGCCATCGAGATTGTCACCATTCGGGTGCGCGCCCGGCTCGCGGTTGAGAAACCGAAGTTGATCTCGAAGCGCTCCCCGTTCCGGCGCGCGGAAAAGCCTGCCTTCCGCCGAATTCATAGCGCAGGCGCTTGGCGCGAAACCCCCGTTTATCGCCGGTCCAACTTGCCTCCAGCGAAGCAGCCAGGTCCCGCGCTGATCCTGGATTATGGCTCCACCACTCTGATCCCGCCCGGCTGGAGTTTCTCTGTGGACAAGTTCGGCAGCCTCACCGCTCGGGCGGAATAATTGGGACCAGCGGAAACCAGACGCCGATTCCGGGCGTGGAAGGCGAGATCGGGACGGCGGGAGCGAGTGCCTCAGGGCTGAACGAATACGCTATCAAAGGGATTTCCACGGGCGTGTCCAACACTTGCTCACTGGGCTCATCCGGCCGGGTTGGCAGCATGGGAACGGGGGAGTAATCGTTCAGGCAGCGCCCTCGGACCAGATGGACGCCGTCAGTAAATACTGTCTCGCCCACTCGAAGCGTTACCTCCATCGAAGTCCAATAAATGGTTTCACCCCATCGATACGAAACATACCCAGATAGATTTTTCTTCAATTTCACCTGTCTCAAATGCGCGAAGTCGATATCCGGATAGATCGCTTTCATGCCTGGATCCTGCAAAGCCCGCTTGGCCTCGTCCAAACTCTCGGCGCCACCGGGCACGACGGAGTAAGGGTAAACTGTACGCGTCTTCGGCTCTACCGTGGAGCTCGCCTGATAAATTAGAGGGGAGTTGCTGGGGGGCAAGCGGCTCTGCCACGGAAGAATAAGATGCGTCATCACAGCCGCGGCGATCAAACTGGAGCCGATAGTTAAGAATCCGACGAATATAACGGCCAGTGCCCATACGCGCAGGCGCAGTGTCGGAGCAACCGGCTCTTCCAGAACACGTTGTCTGCAAGCGCCGCAAATTCCACCCCGATCGGCCATCCGGGTCTGGCAGGTCCGACAAACCTTAGCCATCACGACCAAGGTAGCAGGGGGAAAGGATCGCTGCCGGGGTGACGCCCTCGGAGTTACACTGTGGGCATCGGGCCCTTAGCTCAGCGGTTAGAGCAGCGGACTCATAATCCGTTGGTCGAAGGTTCAAATCCTTCAGGGCCCACCAGTTTTCAATAACCCAGCGCTCAATTCAACTTGGCGTCGGAGCTTTTGACAGCCACCGGGGTCAAAATTCACTCCATCGCGGTTGCTGCTCTTCTACGAAGTGAGCATATCGGTTTAGCATCGAGAGATTTTCCCAACCCAAGGCAGCTTGAATGGCGCGCGGGTGGACGCCCTGCGCCGCAAGCAGCGTGGCTGCTGTATGTCTCTTATGCCGCTAGCGGCATAACAGACATCGTGCCGACTCCCCGAATATGCCGACTTTCTCCAAAGGGGACTCGCCTGCGTGCCGTCTGGCGCGGAGTTCCGTGTCAAGCTGACCGGTCGAAGTCGGCATAATCCGGGTGTCTTCTCCCTACTGGCATGAAGCTAGTAAAGGAGAAGATTAATGCCGAAAGATTCCTTTGAACGCCCCGAGACAGACCCACGCCTGCGAGACAGCCCATTGGTTTCGCACCTCGCACCGTTTGCAACTTCGCTGGTTGAAAACGGCTATGTGAAGTCGACCATGCAGTCGAAACTGAATTTGCTGTCGAGTTTTGGCCAGTGGTTGGAGCGGCGACGATTATCAATCACAGATTTCGACGAGAAGTTGGCTGAAAGATTCATCGCTTACAAACGCCGGAAGGGCCGAGTCCACAGGGGGAATCGAGAAACACTTTTGCAGTTTCTGGAGCATCTTCGAAAGCGTGACGTGATTTCCGCTCCGACTCCGGCTTGCGATGACTCTCCGTTGGCCGCCATTCTGACGCGATACGAAAGGCATTTGCGGTCCGAACGTGGGCTTGCCGCCGCCACCGTCATCAATTACTTGCCGTGCATTCGCAAGTTTCTGATCGAACGCTTTGGAGAGAAGCCGCTAGTCATCGGCGAAGTCAGATCATCAGATGTTTCCGGCTTTATTTTGCGGCAGGCACCGACCATGAGCCCTCGAAGGGTACAACTGGTTACCGCCGCTTTCCGCTCTTTCTTCCGCTTCCTTTTTCAAAACGGGGAACTGCAGGTCAACCTGGCTCTTTCGGTGCCCTCCGTCGCCGATCGGCGCCTGGCCACGATACCCAAGTACCTGAGCCCCGATCAGGTTGAACGTGTGCTTGGTACCTGCAACCGTCAAACCGCCACTGGCCGCCGCGATTACGCCATCCTTCTCTTGGTGGCCCGCCTCGGCCTGCGTGCCGGAGAGGTAGTGTCACTCCAACTCGATGACGTTGACTGGCGAGCCGGGGAGTTGCTCGTTCGAGGTAAGGGGTTATTGCATGATCGGATGCCCTTGCCTGTCGATGTCGGGGAGGCCCTCACATCCTACCTGCGTATGGATCGGCCCTCATGCAAGACTCGGCGTGTGTTCATTTGCATGAAGGCGCCGCGTTCTGGTTTTGCTGGACCTTCGACATTGACCACGATCGTTCGCCGCGCACTCGATCGAGCGGATCTATATCCGGCGTTAAGGGGCGCCCACGTGCTGAGACACAGTCTCGCCACGACGATGCTTCGTTCTGGCGCAAGCATGAATGAAATCGGAGAAGTTCTTCGACATCGAAACCCCAGCACCACGGAAATCTACGCCAAGCTCGACTTCGATGGTCTGCGCACACTGGCGAACCCTTGGCCCAGCCTTGGAGGCGGACGATGAACTCGCTCGATCTGGCATTGAACGAATACATCGCGATTCGCCGCGCTCTTGGGTTCGAACTCCGGGAGGTGGCTGGCTGTTTGCGAAACTTTGTCGCCTTCCTCAAGCTTGAAGGCGCGTCCTACATCACGAAGGAGTTGGCGCTCCGCTGGGCAACCCAACCCGCGGACGCTCAACCATACACTTGGGCCTGGCGTTTGGGTATGGTCAGACGCTTCGCCGCGTGGCACTGTGCGATGGAACCGCGAACAGAGGTCCCGGCGCCCGGGCTTCTTTCTCATCGGTATCAACGAAAAACGCCTCACATCTATAGCGACGAAGAGATAGCGAGCCTGCTGTGCAGCGCAACGCAGCTTCCATCCGAGAAAGGACTTCGTGCCCCGACCTACACCACTCTCTTCGGCCTTCTCACCGTGACTGGAATGCGGGTGAATGAGGCTTTACATCTGGACAAGCCCGATGTGGACCTCGATCAAGGGATCCTCACCATACGCCGCACAAAGTTTGGCAAGTCGCGTCACGTGCCGGTTCATTCATCGACGGTGGACAGACTGAAAGAGTACGCTGAAAAGAGAAATCGCGTCGTACGCGCGCCACCGAACCAAGCCTTCTTCCTCTCCGAGCGTGGCTCGCGGATCACAGAATGGATGGCGCGCTACACCTTCGCCAAGCTATCTCAACAACTCGGTTTCCGTAGCAAGGCAAAGGGCCACGGACGCGGTCCCCGGCTCCATGACATGCGTCACCGATTTGCCGCTCGCACGTTGGTTCAGTGGTATCGACAGGGACTCGATGTGGAACGAGAACTCCCGAAGCTGGCCACCTACCTCGGACACGTCCATATCAATGAAACGTATGGTCCTGGAGGCTGTGCCGGAACTCCTTCAGTTGGCCACGGATCGTCTCCTGGACAACGGGAAGGAGGCGCGACGATAGTGGCCGGCCTTCCCTCCCTACTTCAAGCCTTCTTTACGGATCGACTGCATAGACAACAGCGAGCAAGTCCCAATACAGTCGCGGGGTATCGCGATTCCTTCCGTCTGCTCTTCCATTTTGCAAAAGAACGGCTCAGTAAAGCGCCCTCGAATCTCACGATCGAGGACTTGAACGTGTCCTTCATTGGTGACTTCCTCGATCATCTCGAGAACCACCGAAAGAATAGCGCTCGAACCCGCAATATCCGCCTCGCGGCGATTCATTCCTTCTTTCAGTACGTGGCTTTCGAAGAACCGGCCCATGCGTTGCTTTGTCAGCGAATCCTCGCGATGCCTGCCAAACGCCACGAACGGCGGCCAATCGAATTTCTGAATCGGGAAGAGATCGACGCCCTTCTGGGGGCAACCGACCTTTCCACTTGGATAGGGCGCCGCGACCGGACCTTGCTGCTGCTCACCGTGCAGACTGGCCTTCGGGTTTCCGAGTTGATAGGCCTGACTTGCCAGGACGTTGTTTTGGGAACGGGTGCCCATGTCCACTGCCAGGGAAAGGGCAGAAAACATCGATGCACGCCGCTCCGTCCAGAAACGGCAAAAATGCTGGAAGCCTGGATACGGGAGCGCCCTGGCCGTCCGGACGATCCGCTCTTTGCCAGCATCCGAGGCGGAAAGCTCAGCCGCGATGCCGTTGAACGCCTAGTGGAGAAATACATCTCCGTCGCCGCAGACAAATGCCAATCCCTTAAGCGTAAGAACGTAAGTCCACATGCGCTGAGACATTCCGCAGCAATGGACCTTCTCCAGAATGGCGTCGACCGCACCGTTATTGCTCTCTGGCTCGGACACGAATCAGTCGAGACCACCCAGATCTATCTGCATGCCGACATGAAATTAAAGGAAAAAGCGCTCTCGCGCACCCCGCCTCTTGGTGTCAAACCAGGACGATACCGGCCCGACGATCAATTACTGGCCTTCCTGGAGAGCCTCTGATTATGCCGAATCCCAGCTCGCCGCGGGCCCCTCCTACAAGGGCGCCGTGCGAGAAGTCGGCATGACCGGGGAGTCGGCACGATGCCGGAGATCATGGAAGCGATGGTGTCCAATTTCAGCCCGCGTCAATAAAGCCTGAAAGTGGTGAGTTACAGTGGGCGCATCAAACGGATTACCGAAACGCGTGATGAACACCAGGTCGTCGACCGCAAGGACTTGCCAAGTGATAACTTCGTCTTCGCGAGGAATGGCGCTATGCCTCCCCGGCTGCGGGCTTGCCTCGCAGCATTCGAGGGAGGACGATCAAAGCACCACCGTAACAAAGAAGCGAAACGACCAGAGGGAGGTTGTGTTCATTGATGAAATCCCGTGTCGCGAGCTTGTAACCGCCGAGCGCCATGAATCCGTATAGCAGCCAGACCAGCTCGGGCCTCCTCCGGTGTGTTCCTACCCAGGCAAGCGCCAGCGACAGCCCCGTAAGAACTACGGTCCCCAGGACATCCGCCGGCAAGCTGGCTCTCTCTCCGCCCACGCCTGTCCGCCACATCGCCAGGATGGCGTACACAGCCAGCCCCGCCGTGATCCAGACGACATGAGCCGCAAGCGCTAGCGAAGAGATCTGGTTGCGCCAATGGCCGGGCGCGCCGGAGGGAATTCCCGCGATTGCTACCCAGGAGACGGCCGCAGCCAGAAGTACACCAATGGATGCCAGCCATTCCACCGGGCCGATACCTATGTCGAAAAATACCGACAAAGGCTGGCTTGTCGCGCCCGAGACTGCGGAGCCCAGCAACAGATAGACCGCGCCATGCAGCCCCAGAGTGGGCAGAACGAAAGCCCTCGCTAACCAGCAGCAGATCACGGCGCATGCGCACGAGAGAATCCAGAACTCGGAACGGGAAAAGGGAAGAAAGATTCCTACCAGTACGAGGAAAAGGCCGAAGGTGGCCAGGGCACGGAAGTTCCACTTGTTGTCACGCTCGAACAATAGGAACGAGACTGCATAAAAGGCTATCCCGGCGGCCAGGGCGGCGATCCCCAGACCGAACATGACCGCGCGACGTTCCTTGAAAACCCAAACCGCGCCTCCGATTCCGATCAAAAGAGCCGCCCCTGTCTGCGCCATTTCCGCCCAGGCGAGGGTCCTGCGCCGCACGACCGCCTGGCTTACGGCGGTCCCAAGATAGATCAGCGTCAGCGCGAGTTGCACGCTAAGCACAGCGTGGGGTGATACGGGAATCCAGGTCTCCGGCATGCCGCGCGGGCTCGACATCAGATAAGAGAACAGGAGAACGGAGGAGTCGGCTGCGACAGCGGCGAAGGCACGCGCGCCCGGCTGCAAATCGCGCCATGCGGCGAATTCCATTGCGGCCGCGATGACCAGCAACGCGGTTGTGAACGGGACAATGTCGTCGCGAGCCAGCATTAGCGCAGCTGCCATGACGATCGAAGATACGCCTGTAATCGTACCGATGATTCTGTGCCGCGTCCTCGACCCAAGCGCAAGAGCGACGACAGCAAAGGCGGTGAGCACTCCGGAGCTTGTTCCGGACGACATGACCTTGAGGCGCCCGGCCGCTTCCCAAACCAACGGCGCCATGATAAGCACTGAAGTGGAACAGCTCACAGCGGCCGCGAATTTCGCTTCGACCGGCGAACGCGCGGCGACCCAGAGCCAGAAGAGCGCGTAGATCAAGCCGATAGCCACACCGGCGGCTGCGGGCAGTACTCCCCAATCAGTCAATGCGCGGAGAACGTAGGCGCCCGCGATCGCAACAAGCATCCGGCCCACCACGGGCACAATGTTTGGCGGCAGACCGAACCCTGCGGGAAGTGGGGGCGCAGAGACGGGGACCTCCGGCGCAGCGACCATGGACCCCAGTCGCTCTTCCAGGTTCACAACCCGTTGCCGCAAGTCCTGAACCTGAAGGATCAATTCGCCCAGGTCGCCCGATCCCGGGGGTGAACCCAAAAACGCTGGACCCGAATTGGTGGATGGCGCCGACATAGGCTCCTCCTAGTGGTCATTCCGCTCCACCCCAGGGCGGAACCGCTTCAGTGGTCCCTTAGAATCAAGACGGGTAGGATCACGAGGGCAATGGTGGGCAACAAACCTTCGCGGTCCGCGAACGCCATCTTGTACGTCGTATCGCCCAGCAAACTCTTCGAATGGCGAATCGCGAAGAAAGCCAAAACCACAACAACCGCTACGCACGCCAGCCGGATCAGATCCGAGCCCTGGGAGAATCTTCTCATGCCGCTGGTAAACCAAGCAAACGTCCCACCGTTCGCCGCCGCACCGGTCGAGCTGCCCCGCGTGCTCAGGAGTCACGCAGGCAAAGCACTTCGACGGCGTATGTCGCCGCTGGCGGTTGAGAATAGCAAGGGAACCTGTGCCGGTTCGCGCCGACAAGATTGACCTTGTGCGCTAAACCGCGCAGGCCGTCAGGAATCGAGCGAACATGGATTTTTGAGCGCTTCGGGAACGCGCCTTGGGTGGCAGCTTGTGGCCACACGCGGCGCGTCCGCGAAGGCATTTGGGCATCGCCAGCCAATGTGCGGATGCCCTCACTTCAAAAGCGCCAAAACACCCAGGAAGTGTGCGATTTGACACACCCCAAACTGCCTGTCGTGCGCATTAGGAATCAATTTGAAGTGCGCGAGCACGCCTGACCTGGACAATGACGTGCAACACGCCTAAATGCGAGGTTCGGGATTCTGAGCCTGAGCAAGGCGAAGTTGTGTCCCCAAAAGGAGATGCTGATGCGGCGATTTGGACTGCGGTTTCTACTGTCGGGTTTCATCCTGCTCCCGGTGGCCTTGTGTTTGATCGCCCCGAAGGCATCTGCAATTCCCCCGTTCTCCCGCAGATACCAGACTTCTTGTAGCACGTGTCATCTCGACTTCCCCAAGCTGAATGATTTCGGTAAGGCGTTTAAAGACGCGGGCTTCAAGTTCCCCGCTGACGACGAGACGTACGTGAAAGATCCGCCGGTAATGCTCGGGGCTGAGGCAAGTAAAGACCAGTTTCCAAAGTCGATCTGGCCGGGCGAGATTCCCGGCATGCCTCCAGTGGGGCTTCGTTACAACCAGTTCTTTCAATACACGGGATCGAATCGGAACCAGTTCAATTCGGTGGCCGCACCGGGCACCGTTCCCGGAGTGATTCCCGCGACGGACTTCCAAGCGGGCCTCTTCAGCATCTTTACCGCGGGTAATTTCGGAAGCGACATAGCGTTCTGGGTTGACGACGATATCAGCGTCTCCGGCGAGAACGGCGCAGGAGGATTGGGAGACGCCTATCTGAAGTTCGTCAATATGGGACGGCTGATGAAATTGCCGAAGGACTCGCTGTCTCTCCGCGCCGGACAGTTCGAGTTGGATCTGCCGTTCACGCAGGCCCGGACCATCAATCTGAGTCCCTACGATATTTATCAGGAAGCCAATATCGGCGCCGGGCTGCCCGGAGCGCAGCAACAGAACGTCGGCAACCAATTTGGCTTCGCCAATGTGGCGCGAGGCATCGAACTCAGCGGCGGCCATCTGTACGGCGGTTACCACTATTCCGTCGCGATTTTCGATCAGAACACCACCGGAATCTCTCAGGCCTCGAATCAGTTTCCTTATGTTCCTTCCGCTACCGGTAGCGCGAATGGGGGAGTGGGCTTCAGCTCCGATTCCGGACTGAAGAACGTTTATGCCCGCGCGTCCTACCGCTTTAATCTGGAGCGCGATCCCAAAAGCCGGCACGACATTCAGGCCGCCGGCGCCATCGGGCCCGCGGGACCACACCTACTTGAACCTCGGAACGTTCTACATGTATGGCGACTCGCTTCAGAGGCTTCCCGGAGCGACGGTGGGCAACTTTACCACGATCCTCAACAACCGGGAGCCATATTACCGGGTGGGCGGCGACTTCAGCTTCAACTACCGGACGTTCAATGTCTTCGGGCTTTATATGTTCGGTCACGATGTCAACAACCTGCCGGTGGATGCCACGGGTGGGCTGATCCCGCTGCCGCTGGGCTCCTCTAGCGCCACGCCCGCCGGATTTGTGCGGGGCATTCCCGGCCACCTTCAGCGGGGGCTTCGTGGAGGCCGATTACCTGGTGCTGCCGTGGGTAATGACGATCATGCGTTGGGATCAAGTGAACTCCTCGGCGGATCGCATCAATGGCCTGTTGTTCGCGACGAACACATCGTATTTCGCGCCTTACGACTCGAGCCGGGATCGATTCACTCCGGGCGTGCAGTTCCTGATTCACGCCAACATCAAGCTTTCGTTCGAATATCAGATTCGGCCGCAGCAGTTTGTGACGCTGGGGAGCCTACCCAACGGCAACCCGGTTGCTATAAACCCGTTCCGGGTGAATACAGCGCTAACCGCGCTCGAGTTTGTTTATTAATTCATGAGGAAAACTATGACTGCAATCGGAACACATTTTTCGAAGGCGCTTATTATCGCCTTGGCCGGAGGACTAGCCGCTTATGGCGCCACTTTGGCTGGGACCATCACGGGCGGTAAGGGAACGGCGGTGGTTTACATCGATGCCATTGCCGGCAAAACATTTCCAGCGCCCGACAAGCACGTTGTGGAAGATCAGAAATCGCTGCTGTTTCAGCCGCATGTCATCGTGGTTCTGGCGGGCTCGACGGTGGACTTCCTAAACAGCGACACCGTGCAACACAACATCTTCTGGCCGGCAATTTCCGGCAACAAGAAGATGAGCCACAACATGGGCACTTGGCCCAAAGGCGAAGTTCGTTCCTTCAAGTTCGACGCGCCAGGCATAGTTCCTTTGCTATGCAACGTGCATCCGGAGATGTCCGGTTACATTGTCGTCGTGCCGACGCCGTACTTTGCCGAGGCCGATGCATCGGGCGCTTTCAAAATCGAAAACGTTCCGGACGGCAGCTACACCGTGACGGCATGGCGCGAAGGCATGAAGCCTCAATCGAAGCCTGTCACCGTCGCTGGAACCGCAACGGCGGACTTCGCGCTGACCAAATAGCTCCTACTTCCAGAGCCGCTATTCATGCGCACACGGTTTCGAAACAAGAAGGTCGATAGCGACTGGCTGAACACGAACTTTCCGTGCATGATGGCGTGCCCGGCGCAGACCAACGCCGGACGGTACGTCGCCCTCATCGCCGAAGGAAAGTTCGAAGAGGCTTATCGCTACGCTCGCGATCCCAACCCGATGGCGAGCATCTGCGGCCGTGTGTGCGCGCACCCGTGCGAAACTGCTTGCCGGCGTGGGGCGATCGACAAACCGATCGCCATTCGAGCGCTGAAGCGCTTTCTTACCGAGCGGCATGGTCCCGAATCACGCCATCCAATCGCGCCGGTGCGCACCACCGAAAGACTTCCATACCGCGTGGCCATCGTTGGCAGCGGTCCCGTGGGCCTGTCGGCGGCGCACGATTTGGCCGTAATGGGTTACTCGGTCACCATCTTCGAGGCGGCTCCGGTCGCTGGTGGCATGTTGTGCCTGGGAATTCCGGAGTACCGCCTTCCGCGCAGCGTCGTGGAAGCGCAGGTACGCGAGATTCTCGATCTGGGCGACATTACCCTGAAGCTGAACCATGCCGCGGGGCGCGATTTCACGATCGCCGGCCTCCGCCGCGATGGATTCGACGCCGTGGTGATCGCGGTGGGCGCGCATCGCAGCCGCGATCTGTCCATTCCGGGCATCGAGATGGACGGGGTGCTCAAGGGCATCGATTTTCTGTTGAACTCGAACCTGGGCTACCGGTTCAGCATCGGCAAGCGCGTGGTGGTGATCGGCGGAGGCAACGTAGCCATGGACGTGGCGCGATCCGCGGCGCGCGAGATTCTGCGCCAGCACGCCGGCGATCCCGGCGGCAGTGTTCCGTCTGAAGACAACATTGCGGCAGTAGCTACCCACGAAATGATGGACATCTCGCTCTCCGCATTGCGCATGGGAGCGCGCGAGGTCAACATCGTCTGCCTGGAAAGGCGGGACGAAATGCCGGCCGCCCTCGAGGAGATTGAAGAGGCCGAAGCCGAGGGCATCGTGATGCACGCCGGCTTCGGGCCCAAGCGCGTGGTGGGCCGAAACGGCAGCGTGGCGGGCCTGGAAGTGGTCAAAACCAAATCCGTGTTCGACGCCAACCGGCGCTTCAATCCGGTGTTCTACGAAAACAGCGAGTCCGTGATCGAATGCGACACCCTGATTCTCGCCATCGGACAGACTACCAAGCTGGATTTCCTGCAACCGGAGGACGGCGTTCAGGTGAGCCCACGCGGTCTCATCGTTGCCGATCCCAAGTCGCTAGCCACCACCGCTCAAGGTATTTTCGCCGGGGGCGACTGTGTTTTCGGACCGCGCCTCATCATCGATAGCGTCGGCGATGGCAAGAAGATCGCCATGAGCATCGACGAGTATCTGCGCGGAGCCCGGCTCCCGGACCCGGAGATTGAAGTCAAAGTGCTGGACCGCCATCACATGTTCGCCGACTTCATGGATTACTCGCGGCAACCGGTGCCGATGCTGCCGCTCGACCGGCGCACCGGCATGACGGAGGTCGAGACCGGATTCGACGAAGATGGCGCCATGCGCGAGGCTCGGCGCTGCCTGCGCTGCTGGACAAACACCATCTTCGAAGGCAACGAAGACGATGGCTCGCGCTGTATCTTGTGCGCCGGATGCGTGGATGTTTGTCCGGAAAACTGTCTTCAACTGGTGCCGCTCGATCAGATTTATTTCCCTGACGCGGCGCTGGGGCACATCCGTAGCAATGTCGAGCTGTACGGCGTGGAACTCGACGATGTGGCCGCCGACCAGTTGGGCGTCATCACTGGCTCGGCCATGCTCAAGGACGAAACCAAGTGCATCCGTTGCGGGCTTTGCGCGGCGCGCTGCCCGGTCGACGTGATCACCATGGAGGCTTATCACTGGGTGGTGAAAAGCTCGACCGGCCTCATTCCACCGCAATCGTTGTATCCACGCCAAATGGCGGAGCAAAAGTAATGAAGGAGGGAGCCATGGAACCAAAAGACGCTAGCCAACCAACGCGACGCGATACGCTGATCAAAATCGGACTTGGCTCAGTAGCCGTCGCAGGCTGCGGCGCGGCCGCATTCGGCTATCAATTCCTTTCGCCGAACGTACTGTATGAGCCCTCGCCCATTGCCAACGCCGGCCCGCCCGATCGATTCCCTCCCGACTCGGTGACTCCCGATACAGCAGCGGGAATTTATATCGTACACGCAGCCCAGGGCCTCTACGCGCTGTCGGCTACCTGCACCCATCTGGGCTGTCTCACCGCCTGGAAGCCGGAACTCGGCATCGTCGCTTGCCCCTGCCACGGCAGCAAGTTCAATACGCTCGGCGTGAAGATCGCCGGGCCCGCGCCCAGGCCGCTCCCCTGGCTGAAAATCTCGATCAGCGACGAAGGCGACCTGCTGGTAGATCGATCCACAATCGTGACGCCGGACCAGTTCTTGAGGACCTAACGAATGGCCAAGGCTATTGAAAGCTACTGGAACGATCTGCGCGGTACGCTGCGTCAAACAAGGGTTTGGCGCTCAGTGTTCCGTAGCGGCGCCGGCCCCGGCAATTTGCACAGCGCGCTGTCGATCCAGCAGAATGTCTTCCTGCATCTGGCCTCCGTGAAAATGCGGCGCCGATCCCTGGAATTCGGCGTCACGTGGTACCTGGGGACTCTCACGCTTGCCACCTTCCTCATTCTCACCGGCACTGGAATCCTGCTCATGCTGTATTACCATCCTTCGGTTCCGCAAGCGTACGCGGACATGAAGGACCTGCAGTTCGTCGTCTCGGCCGGCGTGTTTCTGCGCAATCTGCATCGCTGGTCGGCGCAAGCCATGGTGTTCCTGGTGTTCGCGCACATGTTCAAGGTGTTCTACCGGGGCGCCTATCGCACGCCGCGCGAGTTCAACTGGGTGATCGGTATCGTGCTGCTGATCATCACACTGTTCCTCAGCTATACCGGTTACCTGCTTCCGTGGGACCAACTCGCATTCTGGGCCATCACGGTGGGTTCCAATATCATGTCCGCGGTTCCCGTGATCGGGCAGAAGATCCGCTTCCTGATGCTAGGCGGCAACACCGTGAACGCCAATGCGCTGCTGCGCTTCTACGTGCTGCATTGCGTGATCCTGCCCCTGGCCGCGGGATTCTTCATTGCGATTCACTTCTGGCGCATCCGCAAGGACGGCGGATTGTACACCGGCAAGGCGGCGCTCCATGAGTGAATCAAAGCCTGAGCCGAAGCCTTTCGAAGCCGTAGTGGAGTCCGACAGCCGTAAAGCGCCGGTGCGCGTCGCATTCGTAACACGCCGAACCTCGCCTCAGGTGAAAGCCGAACGCGATCCGTTCGTAATGACGTGGCCGGAAGGCCTGTTCCGCGTTGCTGTCGCTTGCGAGGTGCTGGTCATCGGGCTGGTGTTGATATCGCTGTTCTGGAACGCACCGCTCGAAAGCCTGGCGGATCCGATGCAGACGCCGAATCCAGCGAAAGCGCCGTGGTATTTTCTGGGCCTTCAGGAGTTGCTGCACTACTTTCCTCCGGTGGTGGGAGGCGTATTGATCCCCACCCTCGTCGTCATCGCCTTGATCGTGATTCCGTATTTCAACGTCAACGTGGAGGCCGAAGGCGTGTGGAAACGCAACCCCCGCAAGCGGCTCCAGATATTTTCGGTCGTCTTGCTGGCGCTGATCATCCTGTTGATCGCGTTTGAAGTTTGGGCCGTGCTCGCGCCTACAGTTTTGATCGGCGCGGCCATGCTGTTCGCGGCTCGGGAATCAAAGCACGCGGGCCACTTTCATCGGTGGCTCTCTTCGCACCCCCTTTCTTTTTGGATCATGACCTGGTTCCTGGTGACCGCGACGCTGTTGACCGCCATCGGAACATTCTTCCGCGGCCCTGGCTGGGCCTGGGTTTGGCCCTGGAGCGCATAGATGACCATTCGCGAAAAACTGGCCGCAATCCGCAAAGGTCTCTTGGGCGACAGCGCGCGCGCCTTCGGCACCTTGGGCCTGCTGCTCCTGCTGTTGCTCGCCATCGTTCCTTACCGGGATCATTTTCGCGAATGGTATCGCTATCAGCGAAGCTACCTTGGGCTGATTCGCGGCCGCGACGACGCCCTTACGCTCCAGCGCCGCTTTCAGGGCGGAGTCCACCAAACCTGGATCCCTGAGCTCGATGTAGTGGACCGTTGCGCCTCCTGTCACGTCGCGATGAAAGAGACCAGCCTCCGCAATGTATCCACGCAGCCCTTCCGGCCGCACCCGCCCATTCCACATTCGCTCGATGAATTCGGATGCGCCCTGTGTCATCGCGGCCAGGGCGTGGCAACCACCGTGGTGGAAGCGCACAGCAGCACCAAGGCCTGGGAGGAACCGCTGCTCCCCGCGCGGTATTTCGAAGCCTCCTGCGGCCAATGCCACATGGACAAGCTGGTTGGAACGCCCCGGCTGAATTCGGGACGCGCTCTGCTGGCCCGTTACGGCTGCGTGGAATGCCACTCGCTGACGTTGCCCGACGGAGCGCGCCTCGCGCCCGCCGATGATCCGCCATCGCTCGAGCACATTTCCCAGAAGACCACCCGCGAATGGATCTTTGCCTGGATCAAGAACCCGCAGGCGTACTCAGCCACGGCCACCATGCCCAACTTCCAGTTGAGCGACAACGATGCGCGCGACATCTCGGCTTTTCTGATCTCGCAGTCGACGCCAGTGGAAGGAGGCACGCCTCCCGCGAGCACTACCCCGGCCGCTCCGTCGGATGCCGACACGAAGGCCGGATCCAGCGCCTACGGCGAATCGTTCTGCGCCTCCTGCCACGCCATGCAAAATGCGGCAGGCGCCTTGGTGGGCGGCAATGTGGGTCCCGAGCTCACTGGCATCGGCACCAAAGCCAAACCGGATTGGCTGCGCGATTGGATTCGAAATCCCAAAGGCTACGATCCGGAAACCCTCATGCCGCATTACCGGTTCGATGACCAGCAGCTTTCATTGATCGCCGGTTTTCTTGGGACCGAGACGGTTCCCGATTTCGTGGCGAACATCCACCTGGAAGCGGCCTCAGCGCCGCAGATCGCGCACGGAAAGCAGCTCGCCACCGAAATGGGTTGCGCCGTTTGTCATCGGATCAACGGGATTCACCGGCCCGACGACTTCGCGCCCGATCTAACCATGGTTGGTTCCCGTCCGCTAGCCAAAATCGTCTTCGCACCAGGCCTGGAGCAGACGCTGCCGGGCTATATCGCAGCCAAGATCAAACAACCGCGCAGCTTCGGAACTGCATTGAAGATGCCGCAATTCAATCTGTCGATCACTCAGGTGGACAACCTCGTCACCGCGCTATTAGCCCAGACGGATCGCGCCGGCGCTCTTCCGGCTCGGCTACGCATCGCCGGACATCCTGCGACTAACTACGAACCTGCCGGCGCCGCCGGGCGGCTGATGCGCGACTTGAATTGTTTCAGTTGTCATGCCATCAATGGCCGCGGCGGCGACATGGCGCCCGACTTGACCTGGGAGGGCAGCGCCGTCCAGCGCGACTGGCTGCTGAAGTTTTTCAAGAATCCCAACACCCTGCGGCCGGCGCTTATCCGTCGCATGCCCAAGTTCAACGTCACCGACGCGGAAGCGGCCACTCTCACGGACTACATTCTGACCGCATATCAGACGCCGAAGTTCGATCGAGATTCCCTCCAGCCCGCTACGGATTCGGCCTCGATCGAGCAAGGACGGCAACTGTTTTATTCAAAGTACGCCTGCCAATCCTGCCACATCGTCGACCCCCAGAAGGACAAAGGATATGTGGGACCCACTCTGACGCAGGTGGGCGACCGGTTGAACGCCGCCTGGATCTATCAATGGTTGAAGGGCCCACAGGGACTGCGCTCGGGCACGCTTGAACCGGACTGGAAAATGAGCGACTCCGATGCAGCGTCGCTGACCGCCTTTTTGATGGCACAGAAAGGCTCTCGCAAATGAGAAAGGTTCTGGCTGGATTCGTCGCGGGGATTTTGGCAGTAACGCTGGCCTGCGCACGCCCTGGCAAGCAACCGGCCGCGAAACCTCCCTCGGCGCCGCCCGCGGCCATTGTTGCAGTCAGCGGCGACAAGCAGGTCGCAACCATCGGAACACCACTGGACCAACCGCTCGTGGTTCAGGTAAACGATGGACACGGAGCGCCCGTGGCCGGAGCCTCCGTTTGGTTCCGCGCCGTCAATGGAACGGCCTTCGTGCCCGACTTCGGCGTTACGGGATCAGATGGCCAATTTACGACAGCCGTGACGATCGGCACCCTGGCTGGCCGCTATCAGATCGCGGCTTTTACAACTGGGGCCGGCGGAAAGACAGTCGAGATTCGAATCGCCGAACTAGCCCTTGGATTCCAAGAAAATCAGGGCCGCCAACTGAGCGACTTCTACTGCGCCCGCTGTCACGATTCCGAATCAACGCCGGAACGCGTATCGAATCACGACAATCTGGTCGCGCAACCTCACGGATTCGACGATGGCGCGTTCCTGAACAAGATGAGTGATTCAGATCTGCTCGCAATTATTTCGCACGGTGGACCGGGGCTGGGTAAGTCGGCTGAAATGCCGCCTTACGAACACACCTTGAACAAGTCCGACATCGCCGCGCTCGCCGCTTACATTCGGGCCGTCGCCGATCCGCCATATCAATCCAGGGAGGTTGTCTATGCGCAACGGTAAAGTTGTTCTTGCCATCGCAACTTTGATCGCTGCTGTTCCACAAATCCGCTCGCAAGTACTATCGCCCGCCGAGATTGTCGATCCGGCCCTGCGCGCGCTCCAGCAAAAGTACCTCCAGGAGTTGAAGGCCGCGGCAGTGGACATCACCGCGCATCAATATCCTTACAAGTTTTATTTGAGCCGAACGCTCGATGTGACCGAAAAGCAGGAGTTACAAACCGATCAGCGCTCCATTCGCTTCGCCCAGTTCCAAGGCCACACGGTGTTGCAAGTGACGGGCAATTATTTCGCCGCTTACTCGGACCAATCCATGGATCGTAGAGAGCGTTTCCAGCGCACTTACACGGATGTGATGCTGCCGATACTTCGCGCCACCGTGCCCGTTCTTCAGAACGAGCCGGAAGTGACCGCTCTGGCGATCGAAGTATCGCATCACGTGCGCAAACAGGTTATGGGAATTGGGATGGAAAGGCCGGAGAACGTGGTGTTGATCGTTCCCCGCGAGGTCGCGGCACAACTGGCGGCGAGCAAGGGCGCCGAGCATGAGATCGCGGTTCTGAGCCAATGCAGCGAGTATGTGGACGGCGAGCTCTCCGCGTTGTGGAGAGAACCGGCGCCCGAGCAACCTGAGGTGGCGGCGCAGGTGCCGGCCAAACAGCCGTCGGCGCCGAGTCCGGCCGCCGCCGCAGTGAAGTCGCAGTTGCCTTCGCGCGACCTTTCGGCAGAGGCGTTGCAGCAAGCGCAGGCATCCTTTCAAACCCTGCTCGACCGCATGGTGCGCGAATTGGACGCTCAGGCGCATTTCATTTCGTACGCGCCGCCGACACTGATCGCTTTTCGCAATGCATCCTATCTGCAGTTGTCCGTTACCACCACGCTCGCGCCGTCCGATTCCGGTTCGCAATACCGCATCGCGGCGCTGGCGTTCGACCGTCACGTGTCCCATCTCCTGCGGCCGACATTGGCCTTTTTCAATGAGGGCACTCAGTTCGACGGCATCGTCTTCAGTTCTACCGTCCACCTGCAGGGCCAAGGCGAGGATTCCGCGCTGACCGAGTCGGTCGAATTCTTTTTCCCGATGGCTGAACTTCGGCGCTACGAACAGTACGACATCACTGGCCAGCAGTTGATCAATGCCGGTTTCGTGCTCATCAATGGTGAGCGGGTGGGGCTGGAACTTCAAAACGCCGAATCTGGCCAGCGGCAATGATTCCGATCGGCAGCCAGTGGTTGCACCGCTACGCCCTTTTCATTGCCGCCGCCGCTCTCGTCTCCATCGTAACGGGCGGCGCATTTACCACCAACGAAGAACGGCCGCTCTATTCCCTCGGACAAAGCCATCTCATGGTGGGAATGGCCGCGGGGATCCTCACGGTTGGTCTCGTGATCTGGCTGTTGCAAACAGAGCGGCGCCTCTGGATGCGGCGGCTGGCCTGGATCGCTTTGGCCATCGTGATCGTCGAGACCGTGCTGGGGTTCATCACCGTGCCCCAACCACCCGCGGTGAGATTCGCTCATGCCTTTCTGGCTCAGCTTTTCTTTGCCACCGCAACTGCCATCGCCGTCTTCACATCGAGCGCTGTGGTGCGGGTCCCAATCAGCGCGGGCGGCCGTCCATCGCTGCGGATCCTGGCGATGATCACCGCCGCAATCGTGCTGGGGCAAGCCGCGCTGGGTGTCGCCTTCCGTCACGGCATAATCGACGTGATACCGCATGTTCTGGGAGCATTGGTGGTTGCAATCTTCGTCGCAGCGCTAGCCATGCTGTTGCTTTACCGTCCCGAGAACGAGCCGCTGCGTCCAGCCGGGGTTACATTGCTGATCATCACGGCCGCACAATTCTTCATAGGACTCGCGCTGTTCTCCATAGGTTTAGCGCCTGATATCGACCCCGAGGCAGTAATTGTCATGACGATGGTGCATGCAGCTGTGGGAGCGTTGACTCTGGCTGCAACCGTGGTGGCAGTCGTTCTGATCTTGCGCAGGGTTCCTGCAAGCGTCAATCGGCGAGTTTAACATCGTGACACTTCATGATCCGACCTTCGCATCTCCATGTGAATCCGAGGTCTCAAGCGGATGAAGGCGAGTGTTGGTTTACCAAGCAAAATCCCACCAACACTCGATCGCTCACAAAGCCACTTTGAGCACGGGACCAACTTCGGAGTACCGCCTCGTTCAAAGTAGCCCAGTACCGAAGATTCGGTAGTAGGTTTGAGTTTTGGTCCAGATGATTGAGCCTTGGGCTCTCTAAAACAGCGCATACGGTAAGATTATTCAAACCGCCATGCCCCTACCCGCCGGTACGCGTTTAGGACCTTACGAAATCCTTGCGCCCATTGGCGCAGGCGGGATGAGCGAAGTGTGGAAGGCACGCGACACGCGGCTCGACCGAATCGTGGCGATCAAGCAAGATGCCTCTTGATTATCCGTTGTGGCTGCGGGCGACGCACTTTTTCAACTTTCTTTTCCTGTCACTTCTCGTGCGGAGTGGTCTCGAGATCTTGAGCGCACATCCAAGACTTTACTGGAACGATCATTGCACGCCGGGTAGCGAATGGCTCAAGCTCACGAAGAAGCACCGACCTACGGATCGACTCTGGACGGCGAGTGACGAGGAAACCTCCTTCCCATCCGTGATTGCCCTGCCAGGCCACGACAATCTGGGTCTGGGACGGCACTGGCACTTTCTCGCGGATTTCTCGTGGCTGCTGACAGGTCTGGTATACGTTGCAATGCTCTTCATTACGCCGGAATGGCGACGGCTGATTCCGACTTCCTGGCAGATTGTCCCGGACGCATGGTACGCAATCCTTAGCTATCTGAGCTTCCACGTTGTGGAGACGCGGGGAGGATATAACGCATTACAACAGTTAAGCTACGCGGCGGTGATATTCTTGCTCGCACCGTTCAGCATTGCGACCGGGGTAGCGATGTCCCCTGCCGTCGCCGCTCGTTTCCCTTGGTATATCAATATCTTTCACGGGCGGCAGGGCGCACGGAGCCTGCATTTCCTGGCTCTTTGCACCTTCATCGTATTCTTTATAGGTCACGTCGCCATAGTGGCTATTCACGGCTTCCGGAGAGGGTTGGCGCTGATTGTTCTGGGGGAGACGCACAATCCGGATCTGAGGCGCGCGCTGTTGATATGGCTAGCGGGATTGGCGGGCGTAGTGGTCATCCATGTGGTAACAACGATGTGTTCGCTCCGCCGCCCAAGATTTGTTCAGAAAGCAACTCAGTCAATCACCGATCCGCTGCGGGCACTGCTCTTCGGCCATCAAGTCTCCGCGCAGCACTACGCAGCCGCGGACATCTCACCTTACCTCTGGGTGAACGGTCGGCCGCCAAAAGAAGAAAGTTATTTGGCGATGGCGCGCGAGCAATTCGCGAACTACCACCTGGACATCAATGGATTGGTCGCAAGGCCCCTGTGCCTGACGCTGGCTGACCTCCGTGCCATGCCGAAACGAACCCAAATCACAAAACATTGCTGCATTCAGGGCTGGTCTGGGATTGCGGAATGGGGCGGCGTCTCTCTGCATCACATCGTCAGCCTTTGCCGGCCGTATTCCGCTGCCCGCTATATCGTCCTCTACGCGTTCGACAATAAATCCACCTCGGAGGCACACGCCCAAGGACCGGGATACTTCTACGGCACGATCCGCTTGGAGTTGGCGGAAGATCCGCAGACCATTCTTGCTTACGAAATGAACGGCCAGCCGCTGCCAGTCTTGCACGGCGCACCGCTCCGACTTCGTGTCGAAACGCAGCTTGGATTCACGATGGTGAAGTACATCCGCGCCATCGAGTTCATCGCGGATTACAAAACCATTGGTCAGGGCCAAGGCGGCTGGCGGGAGGATTATCAGTATTTCAGCCAGGAGGCGGGGATTTGATTGAAGCTCCACCCCGCAACGCGAAAAACCGATCAATCCCCCTAATATACGTTCCGGCTCCTTCAATGTGCGATATCGTAAGTGCTCGGGCGGTCCATCCTATTCCGCTCCCCACATTTTCGCGCCCGACCACTTCCGATCAACGCTAATGCATTATTGGTAGCTTGGGGAATGATTTCCGGCCACTGTCCGGATAGGGGCAAATCGGGACTTGACCCCGTCAATCCTGCGGTCTCGACACCTACCAAGCACTCTGCCTTGACACATAGAAAATCCGGCGTCCATCCGACGATGAGGCCGGCGCTTTCGATCACGTCTCTCGGCGCCCTTAGCCTTCGCACAATGCGTCCAAATGCGTCCATCCGGCAGCGCGATCGCGATCACTCTCTTGCTCCGGTCGCGCCCACCACCGATTCGGCGGATCCTAGGTTGATCGAAAACTTCGCGATGACCGTCTGCGGATGACGTTGACCTACTTAATCCCAAATCCGAGGTAATGGCGCCGTTCTTCCGGTAAGCTGGTTGGGGGCACGGAGGCCGCCGGTGCTATGAGCGACGTCTTCATCGTAGACGCCATTAGAACGCCAATCGGACGTGGAAAGCCCGATGGGGCGCTGCACCATGTGCATCCGGTCGATCTGCTCGCGCAAACGCTCGAAGCTCTGATTGTGCATGCGCACATAGATAAGGGCCAGGTGGAAGATATCGTCACCGGCTGCGTCACGGCGCACGGCGAACAGGGGACCAATATCGGCCGCCTGGCGGGCCTGAAAGCGGGCTTCCCGGTGGAGGTGCCGGCACTGCAACTAAACCGGTTCTGTGGTTCCGGCCAGCAAGCCATCCATTTCGCAGCGCAGGCAATTGCGGCGGGCGATATGGAGATGGCGATCGGCTGCGGCGTCGAATCGATGAGCCGCGTTCCGATGGGCTCGGACAACGCGATCACCGACGATTTTCGCGCCGATTTTCCGTGCCAACTGCTGCACCAGGGCGTTTCCGCGGAAATGATCGCCGCGAAGTGGGGCGTCGGACGCGAAGAGTCGGACGAGTTCGCCGTCGAGAGCCATTGCCGGGCTGCCGCCGCTCAACGGAATGGCTGGACCCGATGCGAGATTTTCCCGATACACGCCTTGGAATCCGATGAAGGGGTGCGCTGGAATCCCGACCTTGCGAAAATGCGCGCGCTGAAGCCGGTCTTCCGCCCCAACGGCGTCGTCATAGCCGCGAATTCGAGCCAGATTTCAGACGGCGCGGCGGCTGTGCTGCTGGCGAGCGGACCTAAAGCCGATGATCTCGGGTTGCGGAAGCGAGCGCGAATTGTTGCGAGAGCCGTGGTGGGCAGCGATCCGGAGTTGATGCTGACGGGTCCGATTCCGGCGACTCAAAAAGCTCTCTCGATGGCGGGACTGCGGGTCCAAGACATCGACGCCTTCGAGATCAACGAGGCCTTCGCGGCTGTTCCGCTGGTGTGGGCGCGCGACATCGGGCCGTCGATGAACCGTCTGAACATTCAAGGCGGCGCGATCGCACATGGGCATCCGCTGGGCGCGACGGGCGCGGTGTTGATGACCAAACTGATGAATATTCTCGAACGCACCGGCGGGCGGTACGGGCTGCAATCGATGTGCATTGGGTTCGGCATGGCGACGGCTACGATCATCGAATGTCTGAATTAGTGCAACTTCTGAGTCGATGTGCTCAGTAATCTACCGGCCGGTGAACGCGGACGGGCGTTTTTCCAGGAAATGGGCTACGCCTTCCTTGAAATCCTCAGTTCCGAAGCTGCCTTTCATCTCTTCAATCGCCAGGTCGAAAGCCTCGCCCAAATTCTGTAAGAGACCGGTGTAGATCTGCCGCTTCATCACGCGTAACGATCGCGGCGATACGGTCGAAGCCAGTTCTCTGGCGAACTCCTGCACCGCTCCCAGAAAATTGTCTTCCGGCAGAACGCGGCTCACCAGGCCGATTCGCAGCGCCTCCTGCGCGTCAAAGAGCTTTGAGGTGTACATCAGTTCGATCGCGTTGCCGACGCCTACCAATCTGGGCAGCATCCATGCCAGTCCATACTCGGCCACCAGACCTCTCTTCGAGAAAATTACAGAGAAGCGGGCTTTCTCCGATGCGAACCGGAAATCGCAGTACAGCGGGACGATGAAACCGAGCCCGACGGCGGGTCCGTTGATCGCCGCGATGATGGGCTTTGGCACTGTCAGCAGCCACGCGTGCTTCTTCTGAAAATCCGCCCGTATATCGCCTTCGACTTTTATGTCGAATAGAAATTCAGCGCTCGGCGAGGACTCCTGCGAGATCGCGGAAAGTAGCGACATGTCCGCTCCAGCGCAAAAACCCTTGCCGGCTCCGGTAAGAATTATGACGCGCACCTGATCGTCGGAGGACGCCGCACGAATCGCCTCGGTCACTTCCTGTTCCATCTTCTGGGTCCAGGCGTTCAGCTTATCGGGCCGATTCAGCGTAACCGTGGCGACCTTGTTTGAAACCTCGTAGGTGATCTGCTCGTAGGGCACAACATGAGTATAATTCGAGCCAGCGTGTGCATTACCGGTGGATGCTCGTTAGCCAGGACGCCCCACTCCGATTACCTCGGCGGTCCCCAACTTGCCGCCGTACTCTTCGACCTGGGAGCGCGATCAACCCGCGCCGCCGCGGGGGCTAGTTCAAAACTTCGTGATTCACCGTTTGTATTTCACCTCAATCTCTCCCTTGGCGTGACGAGCCCGCAACACTTTCTTGTCGAACTTCCCAACGCTGGTCTTGGGCACCTCTTCGAGGAACGCCCACCTCTCCGGGATCCACCATTTGGCGACTCGCTCGTTCAGATGCGCGCGCAGGTCGTCAATCGTCGTTTTGACACCGGGCTTAAGCACCACGCAAGCGAGTGGACGCTCGTCCCAATGCTCGTCAGGAACACCGATTACGGCCGCCTCCAACACATCCGGGTGGCCGATAATCACGCCTTCCAACTCCACCGAGGAGATCCACTCCCCGCCGGATTTGATCACGTCCTTGGACCGGTCGGTAAGATGGATATATCCGTGTTCGTCGACGCTGCCGACGTCGCCTGTTCGAAGCCAGCCGTCGTGAAATCTGTCGTGAGTTGGGTCGCCGTAATACGACGCCGTTATCCAAGGTCCGCGTACTTCGATCTCGCCGACTGACTCGCCGTCCCACTCGAGAACCTGTTCGCCAACGCACAGCCGCAGTTCCACTCCGGGTACCACTCTGCCGGTTTTCGTCGTCCACTTTATCTCCTCGCCTGCCGGGCAATCCCTGGGCGGATGAGCCACGGCCGCGAGCGGGCTGGTTTCCGTCATGCCCCACGCTTGAACGATTCTGACGCCGTACTTCTCGAGGAACTGCTCTGAAAGACTACGCGGCACGGCGCTCCCGCCGCATAACACCATGCGGAGCGAAGAAAAGTCCACCGGGGTTGTGGTCGCGTGGTGGAGCACGGCGGTCCATACCGTCGGCACGGCGCCTGCCAGGGTCGGGCGACAGGTTTCGATCATCCGGCAAACCGGCTCAGCTTGAAGGAAGCGCCCGGGCATTAGGAGGTCCGAGCCCGCCATCCATCCGGCGTATGGCAGCCCCCAAGCGTTGGCGTGAAACATCGGAACGATAAGAAGAATGCGTTCGCGGTCGGTCAGCCCAGCCGCCCACGGCTCGCACAGGCCGAGGGAATGCAGGTACGTTGACCGATGACTATACACCACACCTTTCGGAACGCCCGTTGTGCCAGTGGTGTAACACATGGCGGCCGCCGATCGCTCGTCCAGCGCGGGCCAATCGTACTCGGGCCGCTCTGCCGCTAGCAGATCCTCATATTTCAGGATTTCGCCCGGCAACCCTTCATTTGGTCCGATCACAATGTAAGATTCGACGGTCTTCAACTCCTTCGCTACTTTGGCAAGCAGCGGCGTCAACGATCCGTCGACAATCACGACGCGGTCGCCGGCGTGATTGATGATGTAGCTTAACTGCTCGGGAAACAGCCGCAGGTTGAGCGTGTGCAGTACGGCGCCCATGCAGGGTACGGCAAAGTATGCCTCCAGATGTTGCTGCGTATTCCAGCCAAGGGTCCCCACACGGTCCCCGGCGCGAATCCCCATTCGGCGAAGAGCCGACGCCAGTTGCCTCGCGCGGGCAGCCACCTCACGGAAGCTGGCGCGGCGGACGCCATCACCTATCCAGGTTGCCACCTCGCTCGAACCGTGGATCTTCGCGCCCTGCTCAAGTATCGGTACAAGCGTCAATGGATAATCTTGCATCGTTCCAAACATGTGGTATGCGCTTTCTCCGATCGCACATTCATGGGCGTCCCAGTTGTTCGCCCGTGTGTTCGCCCAGGCGCGGCGGCCGGCCGCCCAAGTGTCCCGGCGTGGCGCTCAGTCTTGGCACGACGACGCTCTCGCCCTTGCCGAGGTCGAAGTCACGCATCACTTCGGACACGTTTCGTATCGGGGCCACGCAAGCATCGAACGGTTTCAAGTGAACGAACCATTCCTCGGCGGAGCGGGATTTGAATAGCCTCGAGAGCGCCTCGATAATCTCCATCCGCCGCTGGCCCTCAGCGAATTGGTCGGGTATGAACTGTTCGCAGCCGAGCGCCCGGCACAGCGCCGCCCAGAACTTCGCTTCGAGCGCCCCAACCGAGATCCATCGCCCGTCCGCGCACTGGTACAGGTGGTAGCAAGCGTAACGCCCGGTCAGCGCGCTCGCGCCGCGCTCCGGATTCACCCCTGTGCCCTGGTAGAACGCTAACGCGGCCGGCAACAGCCAAGCCACGCCATCCAGCATCGCGACATCCACCATCTGCCCCTGCCCGGTCCGGGATCGCGCCGCCAGAGCCAGCAGCACACCGATCACCGCTTGCTGAGCACCACCCGACAGGTCGGCGACCTGCACGCCGGGAATCGCCGGCGGCCCGCCCTCCGGCCCCGTGATATCGATCGCCCCGCCGAGCGCCATGTAATTGACATCGTGCCCCGCCATCTCTTTATATGGTCCATCTTGGCCGTACCCGGTAATCGCGATGTAAATCAGCCGCTCATTGCGTACCCGGAGGATTTGATAATCCAGGCCCAGCCGCGCCATCACTCCGGGGCGGAAGCTCTCCACCACAACATCGGCGCGCGAAGCCAGGTCCAGAAACGCGTCCTTCCCCCGCGCATCCTTCAGATCCAGCGCCACGCTTTTTTTCCCGCGGTTCACCAAAGCAAAGACGGCGCTCTCTCCGTCGAGAAATGGCGGCATCGCCCGCCCGTAATCGCCCGTCACCGGCTCCTCGATCTTGATCACGTCCGCGCCGAAATTGGCCAGCAACATCGTGGCCGCCCCGCCTGGAAGCAGCCGGCTAAGATCCAGCACCGTGATTCCGTCGAGGGGTCTCATTTCTTCTTTTTCACCAGCAGCTGATCCACGTAGACCATCACCGGCTCAGCGCTGCCGCCGTGCGCCCTTCTTGTTCAAACCGGCAGACCCGGTCGGGATCGCTGGCGAAACCAGCGGAGAGCACCTTAATCACGTCGCGTTCCAGCTTGGGGTCGCGTGCGCGATACACCTCGCCCATCCCGCCAGCCCCGAGAGGAGCAATGATTTCGCAAGGACCGAGTTTTGTGCCCGCAGAGAGCCGCATGTGAGTGATTCAGCTAAGTCTAGCCGATCAGAAAGCGGATAGGGAATATAATGCGCGATGCGGAATTGGGCCCTGGACTCGGGAAGAGTCCTGCGTGCTATGGGAAGTTGACCGGGTGCGAGACTGCCTCCCGTTATCACCAATCGGTAGCCGTCGGACTAGGTGAAGTTGCCGTCGGCGGCGTCAGCGCGCGCAATCTTCTCGTCTACCGGCTCGCCATTCACTAGCCTATCCAGCTTCTCCGTCCAATGGTCGAAGCACTGTGCCAACCCTAAGGGTGAGCGCCTCTCGATCAACAGCGGCGGACATTTCTATAGGCCAAGCACGGGTGGAGATACATTGACCACGATGACTCGGGCGGTCGTACCTGGAGAGCCGGCAGATTTCGCGGACAATCCTTCCAGGATGCCGTGACAAGCATGGATTTTGGCAGCGGATACAAGGCCGACATCACGGACCCGGATAATCCATTGCTCGATGACCTACAACGCGGGCTGCGATCCACTCTATTCAGACAAACCCTGAATTAAGACTTCTCGCTACGCTTTGTTGACAGGCAAGCTGACAGCCAACAGGAATTCTCATCGAACGGCATGTCTGTGGTGGACTACAGGTTGCCCAGGTGGCTGAAATATCAGCCATCGCACGCCATGGACAGAGCTTGGCGGGACTCATAATCTTCAGGACCCACCATAAACGCCATGCGGATGGTGGGCATGCGCCTCACTTGTGATACGATGACTAGCCGCGATCACGAAAGGAGCGTCCCTTGTCTGGCCTCAAACAACCAGTTCTCGGCATCGTCGCTACGGCCCTCATCATGGCCATTTCGCTGGGCTTAATTTCACTTTTCGATTTTCCGACGTTTTCCGGCTGGGTTGCCACCTTTCTGCTATGTATCATTCCCATGGAGCTGGTCATCGGCGTGACGTGGGGTCTGAAGCAGCCTCGCTTTGTGGCCGAGCGTTCGCAGCCCCTCCGCGGCATTCTCTACGCCTTGATGGCTCTGCTTGCCGGCGTGGTGGTCGCGCTCATCCATTGGACCGTCGTCACTGGCAGTCTGGGCCCGCCTTCCCCAATGTTGACGCAGTGCCTGATCGCTTCGGTAGCCATCGCCTTCTGGTTCGTGATCATGTGGGGCGGTTGGCCATTTACCACGCTGATCAAGAATCCGATTGTCGCTGGCCTGGCGATGCTGATTGTCAGCTATAGCATTAGTTACATCCTTTTTCGCGTTTTGTTCAACTACGAATTCATGCAAGGGGCGCCGGTGTATGCGCCCGCGCAAGATCCCCACGGAATTTTCAACGCGTGGCACGTCCTGGTTTTCTATGTCGCCGCGCTCGGCCCGCTGTTCCTGTTACTTTGCTTTGACTTCTGGCCGTTAACGAAGTTTCCCAGCCTGATGAAGCAGCCGGCGCTCGGCATCGTGTGGACCATCCTGGCCCTAGGGTTGGGCGGCGCCGCTTACTATATCGGCGTGAACATGCTGAAGATGGACGAGGTGGCTTTCATGGTCACCGTGCCCATCCCGTTTATTTTCGGGACTATTTTTGTGCTGAACATGCTGCAGGGATCTCTATTTGCGAAGTTCGCGCAGCCGCTGAAGGGTGTACTGAATACTGTCGCTGCGGCGATTCTCGGCAGCCTGTTCGCTCTGATGTATCGTTCACTTATCCCAGTAGTCACTGGAAAACTGGACCCAGGGCCGCCCGCCTATCAGTCGGAAATCTGGCTGGCTTCGGCTCTGCTCTCGGTCACGTTCCCGTTCTTGGTGGCCTACGCGGACTTCTTCACCATGTGGCCTCTGCAGCGCGCCAAGACCGTCCAGGCGATGGAAACCGCCGGCAGTCGCTGATATGCGAATCGGTTTCATGGCGCTCGCGACGGTTGTAGCCGCGATGTCCGCCTTGGGCCAAGCGCCGCCCGCACCTGCTACTGGCGGGCCTTCACCGGCCTACGCTCGGGCAGCCACGCTGCCTGCGCGCATCGAGAAATTCGCCGCACAGCCGGATTCCATCCAACCCGGCCAGTCCGTTACCCTGCTGTGGGCGGTTGAAAATCCGGTGAGCGTGAACATCGATCCGGCCATAGGAAAAGTACGGCCCCGCGGCGCCAAAACTGTGTCTCCCGCCGCCACCACCAGATACACCCTCACCGTGAAAGGTCCCAAAGATCAGGTTGTCACTCAAACCGTCACCGTTACCGTCGCCGGTACCGTCGCGGCGAACTTGCCCCCGGCAGCGGGAATGCCGGCCGCATCCACGAGCAGCGAAACCCCGCGCATGCCCGACGGCAAACCGAATCTCACCGGTGTCTACAATTCCAGTTCGTTTAATTTTGGCGGCGGCGCTGTTCGGGGCCAGCGCGATCCCATCCAGGCCACGCTCAAGCCAGGAGCGGAGAAGTACAAGGTGGTGCGTGGCCCAACCGATGCTGGCGTATACGCCACTTGCATGCCCACCGGTGTGCCACTCGCCTATTTTGTCCCGTATCAATGGGAGATTGTGCAAGGGCTCGACAAAGTAGTGATTCTTTACGAATACCTGCATATGTTCCGTGTTGTTCCAATGAATGGCATGCATCCGGTAGACCCCGATCCCACTTGGATGGGCGATTCCATCGGGCACTGGGAAGGCGACACCCTGGTTGTGGACACCATCGGATTCAACGATCGCACCGAGCTACCCGGCGCCTTCTTTCACAGCGAAGCGCTGCACGTGGTGGAACGTTTTCATCGCTCCGATTTCGATCATCTGCAGTGGGAGGCGACCATCGAAGATCCGAACGTTTTTGCCAAGCCCTGGACCATCACCCGCACCTTCCCCCTCCGAACGGACCTGGACAAAGTGGACGAATACGTCTGCGAGAACAACAAAGACTACAAAGGTCTTTTTGGCAAATAATGTTGACCAGATGGCTACCCTCGCTTACGCTCGCGATCGGCCTTTGTTTCGCGCAACACCCCTCTCGTGAGCATCTGCCGTACGTTCTGGCGCCCAAGGACCACATCCTGATTCGCGCTTCTCAAAGTGCGATGCTCAACGGGAAGATATTCCAGATTCAGCTGAACGGTTTTCTCGATTTGCCCGCGGTGGGCCGGGTTCGAGCGGCCGGCCTGACCGTCGATTCTCTGGAAAAGGCACTGGCTGGGCGCATGAGACCGGGACCATCTGGTGAGCGCGCGGTTCTCATCTCCGTGATCAACTGCGCACCGTCACATCCAACCTGCTTTGATTCACTCACTCGTAAATGATTAAGGAGGCCTTTCGATGATTTCGCGGAGATTGTTTCTTACAGGACTGGGTTTGGCCGGCGCGAGCGTGCCTCTGCTGGCGCATCACGGGACCGGTATGTACGACATGTCGCATCCCGTCACGGTCACCGGCGTAGTGAAGCGCTTCGAGTGGACTAATCCGCACGCTTACATTTACCTGGACGTGAAGGATGACAAGGGCAACGTGGTGGAATGGCAGGTCGAGATGATGGCGTTGAATCACTTGAAATCCTATGGCTGGGCGCGCAGCACGGTGCAGCCAGGCGACGTGATTAGCTGTACCGGTGGAGCGGCGAAGAGCGGCGCGCCAACCATGCTCAGTTCCATCATCAAGCTGGCGGACGGCCGCGAAATCAAGTCGTAAATCGACATGCTGTTCGTGAGAACTCTCGGCATTATGGCGCTGATTTCCTTGGCCGGCGCTCAAACACTCCCAACCTCTGCCCCCGATCAGCCTTTAGGGCCTTCGGGGCGCATCCAAGCGCGTTTCGCGCCGCCGCCGCGAATCAATAAGTTCAACGCGCAGCCGAGTTCCATCCAACCCGGCCAGTCGTTTCTTTTAGTTTGGGCCGCCGAAAATCCGGCTGGCATCACCATCACACCCGGCGTCGGCACTGTGGCTGCGCGCGGCACCCGAAAGATTACTCCCAAGGCGACCACCACCTACACCATTACAGTGCATGGCGCGAAAGAAACCCTGGTCACCAAGTCCATCACGGTAACTGTCGCCGGTACAGTTCCAATCAACGAGGAATCCGCAGCGGAAACAAAGAAAGATGTACCGCGCATGGCCGACGGCAAGCCTGATCTTTCTGGCGTCTACAATTTTGCCCCGCGCGCCACAGATGCTGCGCCCGAGCTCAAACCGGGCGCCGAGAAATTCAAAGTCGTGCGCGGCCCGAAGGACACCGGCGTGTACGCCGACTGTATGCCAACCGGAGTGCCGCTGGCCTACTTCGCGCCCTATCAGTGGCAGATTATACAAGGCCGTGACAAGATCGCGATTCTTTACGAGTACCTGCACATGTTTCGCACTGTGCCGGTCGGTGGCGTGCATCCTGTCGATCCCGATCCCACCTGGATGGGCGATTCCATCGGCCATTGGGAGGGCGACATACTGGTGGTGGATACCGTCGGGTTTAACGACAAGACCGAGCTGCCCGGCGGATACCGCCATACTGAAGCGCTGCACCTGGTGGAACGCTTTCATCGCATCGACTTCGATCATTTACAGTGGGACGCGACCGTCGAAGATCCGAATGTCTTCGCCCGGCCGTGGACCCTGAGCCGCACCTTCCCGCTCCGCGGTGATCTGGAAAAGGTCGACGAGTACGTCTGCGAGAACAATCGGGACTATAAGGATCTTTTTGGAAAATGATTTTTCAAGCCAAACCGGAAGCCCTGGATGTGGATCTCAATCAGTCGGCCGTGGTTGTCGTCGACATGCAGAATGCCTTTGCCAGCAAGAACGGCATGCTCGACATCGCCGGCGCCGATCTTTCGGGCGCTCCAAGCGTTGTCAGAGTGATTGGCCAGGTTTTATCGGCCGCTCGCCGCCATGGCATGCCCGTCGTCTATCTGCAAATGGGATATAAAGCCGACTTGAGCGACAGCGGTGGCCCGCAATCGCCGAATTGGCACAAGGAGCTTGGCATTCGCATGATGAACTGCCGTCCGGAGCTGAAGGGCACTCTGGTCACCGAAGGCACTTGGGATTTCGCGATCGTGGACGAACTGGCCCCGCAGCCCGGCGACATTGTGATCGTCAAGAAGCGCTACAGCGGCTTCGCGCGGACTTCTCTCGACGCCGAGTTGCAGGCTCGCGGGATCCGGTTCCTTTTTTTTACCGGCATCGCGACCAATGTCTGCGTGGAATCCACGCTGCGCGACGCTTTCTTTCTCGACTATTGGCCCATCCTGATCACAGACGCCACCATGGCGGCGGGTCCGCCCACGATGCAGGAAGCCGCGCTATTCAACATCGAATCGTATTTCGGCTGGACCATCCCTTCCGATGTGTTTGTTAGCGGCATATAATCGATTCGATGCTTCCGTATCGATGGCTCCTCCTCACCGCACTGTTTGTCGCCACTGTGTCGCATGCCTCCGCCGCCACTTGCGAAAGCCTGGCGTCTCTATCGCTGCCTGACACCACGATTACAACGGCGCAGACCGTCGCCGCAGGCGCGTTCACTATGCCTGGGGGCGGATTCATGCCGTCGCCTATCTCACCGAAGACTCTGCCCGCTTTCTGCCGGGTCGCCGCCACTCTGCGCCCCAGCAAGGATTCCGATATCAAGATTGAAGTCTGGCTTCCCGTCGAGGGTTGGAACGGCAAGTTTCAAGGCGTGGGCAACGGTGGTTGGACCGGGTCCATCACCTATCCCGCTCTCATGGAAGCGCTCCATAAAGGCTACGCCTCTGCCAGCACCGATACCGGCCACGCCGGCAATCCCGTGGATGGCAGTTTCGCGCTGGGGCATCCCGAAAAGGTGATCGACTTCGGATATCGCGCCGTGCATGAGATGACGGTCAAAGCCAAAGCGATCGTTGCCGCGTTTTACGAGAAGAACGCGCAATATTCCTACTGGAACGGATGCTCGTCCGGCGGAAAGCAAGGTTTGAAAGAGGCGCAGCGCTATCCCAACGACTATGACGGCATCATCGCCGGTGCTCCCGCCAATTATTGGACCCATCTGACCGCCGCCACAGTGTGGGTGGGCGCCGCTACGCACAAAGACGAGGCCAGTTTCATTCCGCCCGCCAAATATCGGGTGATTCATGACGCTGTGATCAAAGCCTGCGACGCGGTGGATGGCCTGAAGGACGGCCTGATCGACGATCCCCGGCGGTGCCACTTCGATCCGGCGACGCTTGCGTGCCAGGGTGCCGACGCGCCCACCTGCTTAACCGCGCCTCAGGTGGAAGCGGCTAAGAAAATCTATAGTCCGGCCACCAATCCGCGAACCAAAGAGGCCATCTTTCCAGGCCTTGAGCCGGGCAGTGAGCTCGGTTGGGGTTTTATGGCCGGTGGCAAGGAGCCATCCGAAATCGGCATGGCCGAGTTCCGCAACATCGTTTATCACGATGCCAACTGGGACTGGCGCACTTTCGATTTCGACAAAGGCGTCGCGCTGGCCGAGAAGGTGGATAACAACACTATCACCGCCAACGATCCCAACTTGAAACCGTTCTTCTCGCACGGCGGAAAGCTGCTGATGTACCACGGGTGGACAGACCCGCTGATCGCGCCCGAGAACAGTATCAATTACTACACCAGCGTTCTTGACAAAATGGGAGGCGCGTCCAAGGCCGGCGATTCCATTCGGCTGTTCATGGTTCCGGGGATGGATCACTGCGGCGGCGGCGAGGGCCCGAACGCTTTCGACTCGGTCAGTGTGATGGAACAGTGGGTGGAAAAAGGCGCCGCGCCATCCGAGATCGTGGCCTCACACAAATCCGCAGGCAAGGTGGATCGCACGCGTCCGCTGTGCACCTATCCGCAGGTGGCGCATTACAAAGGATCGGGCAGTATCGATGAAGCCGCCAATTTTGTATGCGGCTCACAGCAGTAAAAGCGTAGTGACGCCCGCACTCGTGCGTGCCGCGTTCACACTCATGTGAACGCCTGCCGACGGCGCGCTAAGTGTGCTACGCTGCACACAAACCATGCTTGATCTATTGGCTAAGAAACCCCTCACCATGATCAAGGAGGAGTCCGAGGAGGTTGGCGAACACACCCTCAAGCGCGCGCTAGGTCCCACCAATCTGATCGCTCTCGGCATTGGAGCCATCATCGGCACCGGCATTTTCGTGCTGACGGGATCGGTGGCGGCTCTGAACTCCGGCCCCGCCGTCGTTCTGTCATTCATCTTTGCCGGTGTGGCCTGTGCGTTCGCCGGTCTGTGCTACGCCGAGTTCGCCTCACTCATTCCGATCGCCGGGTCTGCTTATACCTACGGCTACGCCACGCTGGGCGAAATCTTCGCCTGGATCATCGGATGGGACTTGATCCTTGAATATGCGTTCGGGGCCGCGACGGTGGCTTCCGGCTGGTCGGCCAATGTGGTGCAGTTACTGGCCCGCCTGGGTATCGATCTGCCGCCGCAGTGGATCGCCACGCCCGGAACCGAGCTGGCTTACTATAAGAGCTTCTGGCAGCCCGTCGCTTCCCTGCCCTCGGGCGTGGATGCCACCACACTTCCGCATGCCACGGCGGTTTTTAATCTTGTCGCGTTTCTGGTGATTGCGGCGGTCACCACCATCCTGGTTATCGGCATTCAAGAGTCGGCCACCATCAATAGCGTGATCGTATTTGTCAAAGTGGGGACCGTTCTGGTCTTCATCGCGATCGCGGCTGCCTTTGTTTTGAATCACCTCGCGCAGGCCAAAGCGAATTGGACGCCTTTCGTTCCGCCCAACACCGGTGTAACCGGCGAGTTCGGATGGTCGGGCGTGTTACGGGGCGCTGGCAAAATCTTTTTCGCCTACATTGGATTCGATGCCGTCTCCACTGCGGCGCAAGAGGCGAAGAATCCACAAAAGGATATGCCGGTCGGGATCCTCGGATCGTTGACCCTATGTACCCTGCTCTATATCATCACGTCCGGCCTCCTTACCGGCGTCATCAGCTACACGCGGCTGAACGTCGGCGCGCCCATCGCGCTCGGCATGGCCGAAACCGGCGTGCAGTGGGGCGAGTTTCTGGTTCTGATCGGAACTATCTTGGGTCTGAGCACGGTGATGCTGGTGATGCTGCTCGGCCAGTCGCGCGTATTTTTCTCAATGTCGTGCGACGGTTTGCTGCCGCACTGGGCGGGCGCCGTGCATCCGCGCTTCCGCACGCCATGGATTTCGTCCATCGTGGTGGGTGTTTTCGTGGCGTTTCTGCCGGCCATGCTACCCATCGGCGTTTTGAATGAAATGACCAGTATCGGCACCCTGCTGGCATTCGTGATCGTATGCGCGGGCGTGTGGGTGCTCCGAGTCCGTCGGCCGGACTTGCACCGGCCCTTCAAGACTCCCCTCGTCCCCCTGGTGCCGATTCTGGGCATCGCCTCGTCGCTGATCCTGATGATCTTCCTGCCGCTGGCCACCTGGATCCGGCTGGTGGTCTGGCTGATCATCGGCATGGTCATTTACTTGACCTATGGGCGCTACCACAGCAAGGTTCAGCGATATCTGGCCGTGAACGGGAAGATCCCGGCCGGCAAGCGGTAATTGCGGAGCGAAGCGCTATGGTCCCCAAGTTGCGAATTCCCGTATTACTTGGCCTCTCAGGCGCGCTCGGTTTTGCGGAAAACTGGTCGCGAAGCCTGGTCGATTCCAAGTGTTACGCCAGTCGAGAGCGCAATGTGAATCCGACCGATACATTGACCAACGTTTGATCGTGACGGGAATGAGGAAATTCGTTTCTGCACCCCGAGATCAAAAACAAAGTCTTTCGCAGTTGTGCCTTTCGGTGGGCCGAGCGTTACCTTGGATTCCGCCGGAAATGCGAAAGCGTCCGAACTGGTTCCTAGCAGCCGCAAGAGGCGATCCCCCTTGTCCGTCGCGATTACCGGCGAGATGGTTGGAGAGGCAATCCGGGTGGATTGGATTTCAGCCGCACCCCAGCGCTAATCCTATTCCAGCGAAACCGGGCGGTCGAAAACCACATCCAGCGTCGATCCCTGGCGTAGCTCTACCTCTTTGGCGCGCGAAAGTAGCACGGTGGCGAGTCCCACCGCCGATCCCACACCCGCTCCGATCCCTGCGCCTTTCCAACTTCGATCGGCGATGCCGCCAATGCCCGCTCCGCTACCCGCCAGGATCGCGATGCGCTCGACATCCTGGGCTCGGCTGGGCGCCTGTTCTATGGCGTTCTCGGTCCCAACCACCTTTTGACCGCTGTCGCCTGAGTCCACAGAACTCACATGCGGCGCGAACTTGTAGACCTTGCCGCTCACCATCGTCAACGTTTCCAAACGGATCGCCAGCTGCGCCCGGCCTTTGACGCGTCCGCTCCGCTTGACTTCAGAAACCACTCCCTGCACGTAGCTTCCTGCGGGCACCGCGATCTCGCCCGCGTTCGCGATCGGCACGGCGGTCCGCAAATAGACGTAATCGCCCTCCTGCGCCGTGCGGGTGGTCAGCGAGTTTTCCATTCTCAGCAGGACGTGGGCGCCTTGGGGGATTTCGGCTGCGCTGGCGGCCGATACGAAGATCGCCAAACAGGAGAACAGGATACGGGTGTAATTCATGGGGTCGATGCCTTTACTACCGAATCATAACCCCTTTGACCACGACTGAGTGGTTTCCCCGATCCTGCCTGGGGGTTTCACCTGGGGTCTATAAGGCTTTTTCACCGACCAGCCGATCAAAGCACTGGGTGTATGGCGTGCGTTTGATCCCTCGCAATTTGGCCGGCAAGTACGTCGAAAGCCGGGCGGGACAGATCCAGGATCCTGTCCAACGCCTGCGCTATTTGCAAACCAACATGGGATCCATCACGGGCCAGCCGGTGCTTCACGCGCCGAAGACTTCGCGTGTTAGAAGGTTCGCGGTGCTGGGGTTGGCGCTGCTTCTGGGCTGCTTGCTGATTCCGAAATACAAGGCTTCTTCCGGTAGCAAGGCTTCTCTCGCACCGCCCTCCCTCGCGCATACCGCAATTTCCGCGGGCGTGAACCTTCCAACCCCCGACATAATCCCCAATGTCTGGCTGGTGGACCAGAGTCGCGATTTCGAAACGTATAGCAATGGATTGCGGGTTGACGATCGCTACGTCAAGCCGAATCAAAGGCGCATCTTTTACCCGGTATATCAACGCGGGGCCATTGATGCTGCGCAGCCGGAATTTCGATCAGAGCCGGCGGGTATCGTTTATCACACCACCGAAAGCGATCAGGCGCGCTTCACCGCGGACGAAAATGCCAGGCTGAAGCGCATCGGGAAGGCCGTCATCGGAGTAGTGCAGCAGAACCACAGCTATCATTTTCTGATCGATCGATTTGGCCAGGTGTTCCGCATCGTTCCCGAATCCGACATCGCCAATCATGCGGGCTACTCGGTATGGGCGGACGGCAATAGAATCTTCGTGAACCTGAACAGCAGCTTCCTGGGAATCGCCTTTGAGACGCAGACCCAGCTGGGTGACATGCCTTCGGCGAATCCGGCACAGGTGCATGCGGCGCGCACCCTTACCGAGATGCTCCGCTGCAAGTATCAAATTCCGCAATCCAACTGCGTAACGCACGCGCAGGTTTCGGTGAATCCGGACAACATGCTGGTGGGTTACCACACAGACTGGGCCGGAAACTTTCCATTTCGCGACATCGGCTTGAGCGACAACTACGCCGTGCCGCCACCCAGCATTTACGCCTTTGGGTTCAACTACGATCCCGTGTTTGTTCACCATACCGGCGTTCGCCTCTGGCAAGGTCTTGCTCTGGCTGAAGATCAGATGCAAACGCAGGCCGCCGCGCGCGGCATTCCCGTGTCCCGTTACAGAGCCATTCTTCAGAAAAAATACAAGGAGGTATTGGCGGCGCTCCGGGCAGCGGGCGCAGCCAACGACAATCGACATGAGACATAACGACAAAGTCAACAATTCCGCGGTGGGATTAGATGTCGGCACCAGCCGCATCTGCCTGGCGCAACGGGTAGGCGAAGAGTATCAGTATGAAACGCAGCTGAACGCTTTCGTCACCATTCCTTTTTCGAAAATGACGGAGAGCGTACTCAAGAAAGAGAAAGTGCCGCACACCGTAACTGGATCCGATATCGTGGTGCACGGCAACGAATCGGACCGCTTCGCTGACGTGCTCAATATCGAGACGCGGCGCACCATGGACAAAGGCGTGCTCAACCCAGCCGAGCCTGAAAGTCTGGGCATGATGCGCAAGATCATCGAGAGCTTGCTCGATCCGGTGAAGGACCGGCAGAAGATTTGCTTCACCGTTCCAGCCGCGCCGCTCGGCGCCGAAGACAACCTCACCTATCATGAAGCAACGCTGCGCCAGATTCTCAGCGAAATGGGGTACGAAGTAAAAAGCATCAACGAAGGCCTGGCGGTGATTTACTCGGAACTCGAAAGCAACAACTTTACCGGCATCGGGATCAGTTGCGGGGGTGGATTGTGCAACGTTTGTGTGGCCTATCTATCGGTTCCCGTGTTCAGTTTCTCCATTCCGAAGGCCGGCGACTATATCGACACCAGCGCGGCCGCCATCACCGGCGAACGAGCCAACCGCGTTCGTATCGTTAAAGAAGACTCCTTCCACTTCAACGGCTTCTTCGCCGACAAATTGCAGCAGGTGCTGGGTGTGTACTACGACGAGATGATCCAGTCGCTGGTGCAGGGCATGAAGCAGGCTTTTTCCAACTCGCGCAACCTTCCGAAGTCCAATCGCCCGCTCCCCATCGTGCTGAGCGGTGGTACGGCGCTGCCGGAAGGGTTCCGCGATCGCTTCCAGAAGACCCTGGCCGAGAGCGACCTGCCAATCGCCGTCAATGACATCCGCATCGCCGCGGATCCTTTGCACGCCTCAGCGAAGGGTGCTTTGGTTGCGGCATTGGCTGACGCCTAGTTCGTGGCGCACGCACTCCTGCGTGCAGCGTTCACACTCGTGTGAACGATCTTGTGAGCTTCCGTAAAAGGTGTTGGCACGAGTGCCAATACTACACTGGCTGGGCGGCCATCGGGTCCAAAACCTGTTGCGCCCAGCCGGCAGCCGCGCAGTACACCTCGCCGAGACTGGCGACGGGCACGCCCAACTGTAGGGCGATCGCTTCCACCCGCTGCCAATTGGCAGCTTCGTAGGCTTGTGCCAGTTCATAGACCACCGCCAAGGGATCGCTATCAGTGGCTTGGCCTGTAAGCACTGCCGCGATCTCGGGCGCCAGGGACATGGCCGATAGCGTCTCCCCGAGTGGCCGGTCGATCAAAGCATCCAATAGCGAGAACAGGCCGGCCAGAAAAGCGGACTGTTCCAGGCCGTTCTTGGCCAACCGGGCCACCGACTCGCAGAATCGCGCGCGCACCAGGGAATGGCGGGTCAGTTCGCTCGGCTTATCCTCAGCCGTGCGCGCCAGCGTAGCCAGCACAACCCATCTACGTAATTCCAGATCTCCTAGAAACACCAGCGCCTGACGAATCGAGCGGACGTTGCTGGTCAACGAGAACAGCGGCGAGTTCACGTAGCGCAACATTTGATAAGAGAGCGAGACATCCTGCAGGATGAGCGCCTCCAGCCGCCGGAAATCGAGCTCGGGGCGTTGCGCTTCCTCTAGCAGCCGCAAGCAGTGGAGCTTGGCGGCTGGGATGTGACGCCCCCGCATCAGGACGGGCCGCGCGAAGAAGTAGCCTTGAAAATAGTCGTAACCGGCCAGGCGGGCCCAGTCGAACTCTTCGTGGGTTTCCACCTTCTCGGCCAGGACTTTCAGACCTCGCGCCTTCGAGGAGCGCACCAGGAGCTTTTGCTCCGGCCGGGGGATGCTCTGGATCTCGATCTTAATCAGGTCCGCAACATCCAGCAAGGGTTCGCATCCCGGCCGGAACACAAAGTCATCCAGAGCGATCTGATAGCCTTCTTTGCGCAGCTTACGGCAAGCCTCCAGAACTTCGGCGTCCGGCTCCACGGTTTCCAGCAGCTCGATGACGGTGTTTTCGCGAGGAAGTGACGCGTGCCAGCCCTGCAACAGCGGCCCGCGGCCGAAGTTGACGAAGGCTTTTTTCGTTCCGACCAGATTCTCCAATCCGATCACCAGCAGGCTGTTGGCCAGCACCTGCCTGGTGGCGAGGCTGCCTTCGGTGCCATCGAACTCATTGAGCTCCGGGGTAGAGCGAAACAGCAGCTCATAGCCGTAGACTCGACGGTCGCGGTCGAAGATGGCTTGTCGGGCGACCAGGGCATCCATACTCGTCTATCGGCCAATTTCGACAATACTCTAGCTTTTCACGGATACCCGCGTTTTAATCGGCTCTTGTTTCTCCATAAGCGAAAAATAACGCCTCGGCGGTGAAAAGAACCACGATAAGAGCGGCCCGGATAACCGGCTGAAACACTTTGTGATTAGACCACGCGTTCCATAGCCAAATCAGCACAAGAACCCAGCATGCAGCCCCACCCACCTTCAACAGAGGTTTTAAGACCGGGCGAACCCGGTCGGGCGCACTTTCCCAGTCCAAATGATTAGTCACGTTGGCTCTTGCGATTTTTGCTTCGATAACGGCCAGCCCAATGCAAGCGAGAACGAGAGGCCATGCTGCCCATCCACCGGGCCAATCCTTTCCGAAGCAGGCTGCGCCGAGGCGAATTAGCGAAATCACGAGTCCTACTTGCGCGATGAGCTTTAACTCGCGACGATGAGTGATGAAGTAGAGGGAGAAACGCGATGCGGGCCGTTCCAGGGAGTCATCGAGTGCTTCCACGTCGAGCGTGAAATAGTACCAGCCGTACAAAATCAAGCCGATGCCGAGGGCAGCGGCGAAGGCGGATCCAAGCCACGCCGGACTGCCTAACTCCGAACCGTCAAGAACAGACGGCGGCCGGAACAGGAAAAGGGAAAGCGCGCCCAACCCAACGAAGATAAGACCGGTGACCGCCAGCACGATCCCAACAACCCGGCTGGCGATGCCCATGTCGGCGGCCTAGAAAGGCACGTCGTCGTCGGTGATTCCTTGATCCATCGGCTCGGCCACCGCAGCCGGCGCGAGGTGCGCTCCGCGGCATCGATACCGGGGCGCCACGGCCCGCATCCTCCATGCCGTCGCCGCCGCGTCCGCCCAGCAGAATCACATCCTCGGCCACTACCTCGGTCGCATATTGCTTCTTGCCGTCTTTGTCGTCGTAGCTGCGGGTATGCAACCGGCCTTCGACGTACACCTGTTTGCCCTTGGTCAGGTAGTTCGCCAGATTCTCCTGGCGCCACAAAACGATGTTCGCCCAGTCGGTCTCTTCTTTCCATTCACCGCTCTGCTGATCTTTCCAGCGGCGATTGGTGGCCACCGAAAACTTGGTGACCGCCACGCCCGCCGGAGTGAACTTGGTCTCGGCGTCTCGGCCCAGGTGTCCAACCAGAATTACTTTGTTAACGCTGCGCGATGCCATAATCCATGCACTGTACCATACAAATTCTGTCTCAGTCGCCGTCCAAACAGCGTCTCACGGTTTGCTGTGAGATATCGCCGCATCGGATCTCCTGAGAAGTACGACGGCGCCCGATTACTACTTAGTGAACGGCGGCGTTCTTAGGTAAAATTTTTGCTTGCAGCCGCGTAGTCTGGATGTACAATAGGGAACAATCCAGACCGGCGAGCGCAACGCGCGGGGCGGCGTGCGCCGGAGTGAAGAAGAGGGTATGCAGAGACCCTGTTTGTTGGTTCAACTTGGCGGCCACGCGTTGTTGGCCGGTTTATCGATGTTCGGCGCTGCAGTGCTAGCCACTGCTCCGCTCCATGGCCAGATCTTGATCCATGGTTCGGGCCCTCACCACCGCGCCAACATTTTCAATACGGATCTGGCCGTTTTGGAGAGCGGCGAGCAACGCAAGGACCTGCCTTGTACTGTTACTCCCAGTAAACCCACCTTAGGATTCGATCTCAAATTTCACGCCGGTTATCAAGTCACCGTGCCGCTTAAGGAACTGGCTGGCACCGATAACGCGCTGAGCATCGTATTTCGCGTAGCACCTGATAACCATCGTGACGAGCCGGCGTACTTCACCCAGCATCTGCGTGTTCCGCCCATCGAGGAGGATGCCAAGGGGGATGCCTATCTGCAGGGAGCCTTCGATGTTGGCGAAGGCGCTTACCACATCGACTGGCTGATGCGAGATCGCACCGAGCGAATCTGCTCGTCCTACTGGGATTCCGAGGCCAGCCTGGGATCCAAGGACCGGACCATGAATCTGGCGATCGCGCCGGAGGCGATTCAGCGCGCTGCCGGTGAACAGTTCACTGAGGAGCCGCCCGTCCAGCGCTCGCCTATGGATCCGCCGCTCAATGTGAAGGTGCTGGTCAATTTCGCTCCGCAGAATTCGCTCTCGCCTGCGCTTCAGCCGCTCGATACCACCGCGCTGGTTTCCATCTTAAGGACCATTTCGCGCGATCCGCGCATCGGGAAGTTCTCCCTTGTAGCCTTCAACATGCAGGAGCAAAAGGTGATCTATCGCCAAGATGGCGCCAGCCGGATCGACTTTCCCGCGCTCTGGGAACCGCGCTTACTACCCTGAATCTGGGGACTGTGGATCTAAAACGCCTGGGCGACAAGCACGGCGACACAGACTTCCTTACCAGCTTGGTACGTAAGGAGATGACACCCGCTCCGAAGGATCATCCCGATGCGCTGGTTTTTGCCGGCCCCAAGATTCTGCTGGACGCCAATCCGCCTGAAGAGGCGCTCAAAGACGCTACGGACATCGATTTCCCCGTGTTTTACATGAATTACAACCTGAATCCGCAGGCCGTACCCTGGAAGGACGCCATCAGCCACACCGTCCACTTTTTCCGCGGGTACGAATACACCATCTCCCGGCCCCGGGATTTGTGGTTTGCCGTATCCGAAATGGTCTCTAAAATCGTAAAATCAAGGAACGGAAGGGCGGTTTCGTCCATCTCAAGCCAGTAGGGGTTCCATGCGTACAACAAGTCTGGCTGTATTACTGGGAGTGTTTTCACTCCTCGCAATCGATGGGTTTGCCCAAGGCCTGCTCTACGGCCAGCAACACGTCAAGCATTACACCAACAGTCTGGCGCCCTATGTTGTCTCGCCCCAGGAAATCGTCGATCGCATGCTGGAGCTGGCCGACCTGAAACCCGGCGAAAAACTATACGACTTAGGCAGCGGCGACGGACGCATCCTGATCACCGCCGTGGTCCGGTTCAAGGCTAAAGCCGTGGGCGTCGAGATTTCAGACGACCTGGTGAACAGCGCCAACACGCGCATTCGCCGGCTCGGTCTGGATAATGACGCACAAGTGATCCACGGCAACTTCCTGGACGTCGATCTTGAGCCCCGCCGATGTGGTCACTTTATATTTGGCCACCGATGCCAACGAGATGCTGCGCCCGAATCTGGAAAAGTACCTGAAGAACGGTGCGCGCGTGGTTTCCCACGATTACGCGGTTCCAGGTTGGAAGCCGAAGTTGGTGGATAAAGATCCCGACATTCATGGGCACGTCATCTATCTGTACCAGATGCCGCCCAAAAAGAAGTAGTGCCCGCTTTCGATGTGGTCGGCGTCGGCCTGAACGCCACCGATACCCTGATCCTGCTCCCTCGCTTCCCAGCCTATGGCGGGAAAGTGCCATTCGAGCGCGAAGTTCTTAGCCCAGGCGGACAAGTGGCTAGCGCGATGGTCACCTGCGCCAGGCTGGGTCTGCGCGCCAAATATATCGGCACGCTCGGTGACGACCAGCGCGGCGCGATCCAACTGGAAAGCCTCCGCGCCAGCGGCGTCAATCTGGATGACATCGAAATCCGAACCAAGTGCCCGAATCAAAGCGCCTATATTCTGGTGGACCAGACCTCGGGCGAACGCACCGTGCTCTGGCATCGTGCCGAGTGCCTGCGCATCGATCCTGATCGATTAACGTTGGAAAAGATCGCTTGCGCTCGCCTTCTGCACATCGACGGGCACGACACAGCCGCTGTTTCCCGTGCAGCCGAAATCGCGCGCCGGCATCAAATTCCCGTGACCGTGGATGTGGATACCATCTACCCTGGCTTCGACCGCGTCCTGCCGCATGTCGATTATCTGGTCGCAGGCTCCGAATTCCCAACGCGCTGGACCCGCCAGCCCGATCCGTTCCGCGCGCTGGCCATGATTCAAGACGAATACGGCATGCGCGTGGCCGCCATGACGCTAGGCGCCGACGGCGCGCTCGCTCGCGTCGACGGGCGCTTCGTCTACTCTCCCGGGTTTGTGGTCACCTGCATCGATACCACCGGCGCCGGCGACGTGTTTCATGGCGCGTTCTGTTATTCTGTGATCGAAAGCATGCCGGTGCGTGAAGCGCTTGAATTTTCCAATGCCATGGCGGCCCTGAACTGTACCGCGTTGGGAGCGCGCGGGCACATCGCCAGTATCTCAGAGGCGCACGCTTTGATGCACAGCGCCGAGCGGCGCGTCAACCCAGAGTTCGAACAGCGCGGCTAAATGATTCCCCTTCGATCCTCAGAGCCGCACTATACGCGCGCCACGGTTACCCTGGCGATCATCGCGGTGAACGTAGCTGTCTTTCTCTACGAGCTCAGCATCAGGGCCAGCATGGGAAACTACGCCTTAAACCGCTTCATCATGCTGCATGGCATCGTGCCCGATCGGCTCAGTTATTCCTCTATCCTGACTTCGATGTTCATCCACGGCGGATTTCTCCACATCGCGGGGAATATGTGGTTCCTGTGGATTTTCGGTCGCGGCGTGGAGGATCTGGTTGGTCACACGAGATATCTGCTGCTATATTTTGCGTGCGGATTTGCCGCCGCATTTCTACATATCCTGGTGAACTCCAACTCGACGATTCCTACCGTCGGGGCCAGCGGCGCCATTGCCGGAGTGATGGGCGCTTACCTCGTCAAGTTCCCGCGCTCGCACATCGTCACGCTGGTATTTATCTTCATTTTTATTACCACCGTGGACATCCCAGCGGCGTTTCTGCTGCTGTATTGGTTCGCGATTCAGTTCTTCAGTGGCGTGGGCTCAGTGGGGTATTCCAACGCATCCAGCGGCGACGTGGCCTGGTTTGCGCACGTAGGCGGATTTGTCGCAGGCATGCTGCTGGTCATGTTGATGCCAACTGTTCAGCGCGCCCGTCCCTGGCGATACGACTAACATGTGGCAAGAAGTTGATACGGGATCGGCGGCCATCCAAAAGCCGCTCGACATTCTCGCCATCGCCGCCCACCCTGACGATGTGGAGCAAACTTGCGGCGGAACCCTGATCCGCATGGCCGAGCAAGGCTTTCGCACCGGCGTGCTCGATCTCACCGCCGGCGACATGGGCAGCCGCGGAACGCCCGAGATCCGCCTGAAAGAATCCGAAGCTGCGGCGAATGTGATGCGCGTGGCCTGGCGCGGCAATCTGCGCCTTCCCGATGCCCGCCTGGAGAATACCGTCAGCGTGCGCATGAGCCTGGCGGTGGAGATTCGCAACCTGCGTCCGCGCGTTGTGATCCTGCCTTATTGGGAAGCGCGGCATCCGGATCATTACCGGGCGTCGGAGATCGGCTTCGAGGCCTGTTTTCTCGCGGGCTTGCGGAAGCTCAGCGAAGAAACCGAGCCGCATCGTCCGCAGAAGATTCTTTACTCCTCGCTCTACGCCAACGTCACTCCTTCGTTTGTGGTGGACATTTCCGCTCAGTTCGAAGCGCGCATGTCCGCGCTGTTCTGTTACGAATCGCAATACGGCCAGTCGGTCCAAGCATCGGAGCTGTTCCCCGATCAGCACGAAATTCGCGATCGCCTCGGCTCCATCGCCCGCTTCTATGGCAATCTGATTGGCGTCAAATACGGCGAGCCGTTCGTGGTGAAAGAGGCCATGCGCGTGGACGACATCACCAGCATGGGCGTCCGCAGCCTCTAAAGCGGCAGATTACTGTGCTTCTTGCGCGGCATGGTATCCACTTTGTTCCGCAGCATGCGCAGAGCGCGAATCACCTTGGGCCGCGTTTCGTGCGGCTCGATCACGTCGTCGATGAAGCCGCGCTCGGCCGCCACAAACGGGCTCGCGAAGCGATCGCGAAACTCCTCGATCTTTTCTTTGCGCACCGCCTCGGGATCGGCGGCCGCCGTCAGCTCGCGCCGGTACACGATGTTGACGGCCCCCTCCGGGCCCATCACCGCGATCTCGGCCGTCGGATAAGCGAGGTTCACGTCCGTTCGCAGATGCTTCGATCCCATCACGCAATACGCGCCGCCGTAAGCCTTGCGCGTGATCACGGTGACCTTCGGAACGGTCGCCTCCGCGTACGCATAGAGCAGCTTCGCGCCGTGCCGGATGATCCCGCCGAACTCCTGCTCGGTTCCCGGAAGAAATCCCGGAACGTCCTCGAAAGTCAGAATTGGAATGTTGAACGCGTCGCAGAAGCGAACGAAGCGCGCGCCTTTTACCGATGAATTAATATCCAGGCATCCCGCCAGGAATGCCGGCTGATTGGCCACGATCCCCACGCTCTCGCCGCCCATGCGCGCTAAACCGATCACAATGTTCTTGGCCCAATGCTCCTGGATCTCGAAGAAATCGCCATCGTCCACCACGCGCTGGATAAGGTTCTTGATGTCGTAAGGCACCTGCGGATCGGTGGGGACCAGCGTATCGAGCGCGGGGTCGGCCCGATCGATAGGATCGTCGGACGGGCGCGCCGGCGCGCCATCCAGATTGTTGCTCGGGATGTACGCCACCAGCTCTGCGGATCATCCGCAAACATTCGGCGTCATCCTGCGCCATGAAGTGCGCCACGCCGCTGATGCTGTTGTGCGTCTCGGCGCCGCCCAGTTTTTCCTTGGAGACGTCTTCGTGCGTTACGGTCTTGATCACCTCCGGCCCGGTGATGAACATATGGCTGGTGCCCTGCACCATGAAGATAAAGTCGGTGAGTGCCGGCGAATAGACCGCGCCGCCCGCGCAAGGCCCCATGATGGCCGAGATCTGTGGAATCACGCCGCTCGCCAGCGTGTTGCGCAGGAAGATTTCGGCATAGCCGGCCAGCGACGCCACGCCTTCTTGAATGCGCGCGCCGCCGGAATCGTTCAGCCCGATCACCGGCGCGCCGGTCTTCAGCGCCAGGTCCATGATCTTGCAGATTTTGAGCGCGTTGGCTTCCGAGAGCGATCCACCCAGCACGGTGAAATCCTGCGCGAAAACATACACGATCCGCCCGTGGATCTGCCCGTAGCCGGTGACAAATCCGTCGCCATCCACCACCTGCTGGTCCATTCCGAAGTCGGTGGTGCGATGCCGGACCAGCTTGTCCATTTCTTCGAACGTGCCTGCATCTAGCAGCAGATCGATGCGCTCCCGCGCCGAAAGCTTGCCTTCCTTGTGCTGCCGCTGCATGCGCTCAACGCCGCCGCCGGCTTCGGCATTGGCGTGACGGCGTCGCACTTCGGCGAGTCGGTCCGTGGACATACCAGATTACAGTAACAGGTCACCGATTCCCTAAGACGGTGATGCAGTCCAGATTCGCTTCGCTCCAATCCATCACCTGCTGCTTTACCACGCTCAGCCCGCATTTTCGGGCGATACGCCGTACGTCCTGGGCTGAAACATACCCTCGTGATCCCGGATTTTCCTGCCACGGCCGCGCCACGCTCGCTAGTGCCGCGTAATTGGAATGGTGGACTAGGGCCAGCCCGTCATTCCTCAACACGCGTTTGAATTCGACGAAATATTCCTCGATCTCAGAGTTGTTGAAATGCACCATTGCATCCCAGCTATAGAGAAATGTGACCGATCCGGAGGGAACGGGAATCGATCCGTTTCCGCTGACGACGCACTCCACGTTCGAATTCCCGGCGAATCTCTGGCGGCACGCTTCAATCGCATCCACCGACATATCGGCGCAGATAAGCTTTTCTGAAATATCGGCGAAACGCTCGGCAATACGCCCCCGGCCACAAGCAAAATCCAACACAATGGAGAGGTCAGGCCGAGGAGATTCCCTCAAATACGGTTCGATAATCCGCCATTGCCAGAGGGTGTTGGCCTCCGCGCTGTCATAGTATTCAGACCAATCTCCATCTCGGGCCAGCGCTGGTTTTTTGAGGACGAGGTGGCGCCAAAGACCGCGAACCCGCTTCCGTAACGTGGCGCTCGGGCGCAGCATTCTGAATTCTGAATTCTGACTCCTGAATTCTTCCGCGTCTTATTCCGCGTAATACCCACTGCGTGAATGCAACTCAGCTCCCGGGTATCGCTTCCGCGCGGCGTCATCCAGCGTCACCGTGATGTGGCGGAACATTCCCGGCGATGCGCTGGGCTCGTGATAGGCCAGCATGTAGCGGCTGCGAATTCGTTCGATCATGTCTTTAAACGAATCGCCCGCGTTCTCCGCCTTCACCCACTCGCCGCCGGTTTTTTCGGTCAGCTCGTAAACGTTGGCGGGAGTGAAGTCGGGGTTCGCCGCCTTGCCTGGTTGCAGCGGAAGCGGCCGTATGGCGCGTCCGGTAATGATCGCGTTCATCACCGTGTCCGCTTTGTTCAACTCGCGAATCACCTGGCCATCGGTCAGCCGGTAGCTGGTGCTCAGATTGTCGGTGAGGATGACAATCGCGCGCCGTCCGCCCGGCCCGGCGTGCTTCTCCATATAATGCGCCGCGTCCACCACCGCGGAATTGATCATCGTGCTCGATCCCACGTCCCAATTCTTCACCGCGCTACCGATGTTGCGGGCCGTTTCAGCCAGATTGTCGCTGAAGCCCTGCGCCACCGCCGTATTTTTGGCGAACACCATCAGCGCCACGCGATCGCCTGGGCGCAAATGATCCAGCGCTGCGCGCGCTTCCATCGAAATCTGGTCGATGTACTTCTGCATACTTCCGCTGACGTCCAATAGAAGAATCAGAGTCACCGGTTCATCGCCGTGCGCAAAGGAGACGATCGATTGCGGCTGGCCTTCATCGGTGAGAGCGAAGTCGTCCTTGGTAAGATCCTTAATCAGCGCCGCGCCCTCGGTCACCTGCACGTCCACGCGTACATCCGAGACACCGGTGCTGAAAGTGGTGGTCGCCTCCACGGGCTGGTCGGTCTCTAGCGGCGCCGGTTTCGCATTAATCTGGTCGGGCGATTCCTGAGCCCCGAGAGGCGCTAGCATGAGAATCGTCGAAATGAAGAACATCATCATCGGTACAGCGGGCCATATCGACCACGGCAAAACCGCCCTGGTGCGCGCCCTCACGGGCATCGATACCGATCGCCTTAAGGAAGAAAAGCAGCGGGGCATATCCATCGACCTCGGCTTTGCGCACTTCCAGCTCTCAGAGAGCGTGCGCCTCGGTTTAGTAGACGTACCGGGCCACGAAAGGTTCATCAAAAACATGCTGGCTGGTGTGAGCGGCATAGATCTCGTTCTTTTTGTTATAGCTTCAGACGAGTCCATAAAGCCACAAACTCGCGAACATTTTGATATCTGTATGTTGTTAGGCATACGGAAGGGCATAGTGGTCCTCACTAAGGCCGACCTGGCTCAGGGCGATCTGTTGGAGCTGGCGCGCCTGGAGGCCGGCGAATTCGTGCGTGGTTCGTTCCTGGAAGATGCGCCTATGGTGGCTGTCAGCGCAACCACCGGCGCCGGGCTCGACGAGCTGCGCGCGGAGCTCGCAAAATTGGCGGCCACCGTTCCGGAAAAAGACGCCTCGCAATATTTCCGCTTGCCCATCGACCGCGCCTTCGCGATGCGCGGATTCGGCACAGTGGTCACCGGTACGCTGGTCTCCGGCGTAGTCCGCGTCGATCAGGAAGTGGAGCTGCATCCCGCCCGCAAGCGGGTCCGTGTGCGCGGCATTCAGGTGCATGGCGCCGACGTCCGCGCGGCAAGCGCTGGGCAGCGAACGGCCGTGAATATCGCCGGCGTGGAGGCTTCTGAACTCGCTCGCGGCATGGCGCTGGCTGAGGATGGACGGTTTCACGTCACCCGGCATATCGACTGCGTGTTTGAACTTTTGCCATCCGCGAAGCCGCTCAAACATCGCGCCCCGGTGCATTTTCACGCCGGCACGGCCGAAGTGGAGGCGGAAATTCGCAGGCTGGCAGGCACCCATCCCATTGCGCCGGGAACGCGCGAATACGTGCGCCTGGTATTGAGCGAGCCGCTGCTCATTTTGCCCGGCGACCGTTTCATCGTGCGCATGTTCTCGCCGGTTGTCACCATCGGCGGCGGAGTGGTTCTGGATATTGCCGCGCCGCGCCGCGCCACAGTCGACCGCCTCCGGATCCTCGAAAGCGCCCCGCTCCCTGAACGCATCGCACTGCTGGCCCGCGAATCGCGTTATGGGATCGGGATGCCCGAGCTGGTGGCGCGTACGGGCCTGCTCGAAGCCGATCTGGAGAAAGCCTCTTCTGCGGCCTCTCTCACGGTTCTCCACTCCCCGCAATTCTGGCTTCTCGACCCCGGATGGATCGCCGGCAAATTGGAAGAATTGCACGAGCATTTGAAGTTGTTCCATCGGCAGAATCCCCTGCTGGCTGGAGTCTCCAAAGAGGAGTTGCGAAGCAAGTTTCTCTCAGGCGCGCCTTCCTGGTTGATGGACGCGATACTGGCGCGTTCTAAGACACTGGCGGCCCACGGAGAGAATATTAGCCTTTCGTCTCATAAAGTTGCGCTGAAACAGGACGAAGAGGACGCTACCGCCAAGATCGAAACAGCGTTCCGCTCCGGCGGCCTCGCCACGCCGGCAGTCCAAGAAGTGCTTGCGAAATCAGGCGTGGATCCTAACCGTGCCCGAACGCTCCTGCAGTTGATGCTGCGCGATAAGCGCCTGGTCCGCGTGAGCGACGAATTGGTCTTTCATACCTCCGCGATCGAAGCCCTCCGCACCCTTCTCGCCCGGAAAAAGGGCGTGCAATTTGCCGTCCCGGAGTTCAAGGATTGGACGGGTATTTCGCGCAAGTATGCCATCCCGCTGCTCGAATACCTGGATCGCGAACGGATCACGCGCCGCGAAGGGGATTCGAGGGTCGTTTTGTAGTTGACAGCGTAGCGAACAAAAGGCGAATATAGAAGCGCCGTGCTGTTTGATGATGATCCTCCCCCAAAACTTGTCGGCATCGCGCGTCTGGCCGCTTCGAGCGATTTGCTCGAAGCCAAGCGCCAGGTGGAGTATCTGGAACTCGAAACGCGCCGCTTCATCGGACGCGGATCGGGCCGCATGCGGTCCATCTGGACCATCAATCCGTATCGGGGCTGCGAATACGGCTGCAAATATTGCTACGCCCGCTACGCGCACGAATTCATGGAGCTGCGCGATCCGGAGCTGTTCGAGCGCAAGATTTACGCCAAACATTTTGATGCCTTGGCGTTTCGGGCCGAAGTCCGCCGCCTGAAATTGGGCGATACCATATGGATCGGCACTGCCACCGACCCCTACCAGCCGGCCGAGCGCCGCTTCCAAATTACTCGCCAGATCCTGGACGTGATTAGCGGCGAGCGTGGCCTTGACTTCGGCATCACGACCAAATCCGATTTCGTCGCGCGCGACACTGCGCTGCTGGCCCGCATCGCCCAAACAAACAAGCTCCGCGTGCACCTCACCATCACCACGCTCGATGAGGGCTTAGCCCGGCTGATGGAGCCCCGCGCGCCGCGGCCCGCGCTGCGTTTGAAAGCCGTTAAAAAGCTCACCGAGGCCGGGATTGGCGTAAGCGTTCTGGCGCATCCCGTGATGCCGCTGATCAACGACAGCGAAGAGAGCCTGGACCGTGTCTGCCGGGCGGCCGCTAGGAACGGAGCATCGTCCTTCAGCGCAGCTCCATTGTTTCTGAAGCCCTGCGCGGCGCAAGTTTTCCTGCCATTTCTCGAGCAGCGCTTTCCGCACCTGGTCTGCCGCTACCGCGAGCGTTACGAGAAAGCCGCGTATCTCAAGGGCTACTATCCCGAAATGATTGCCGAACGCGTGGAGCGCATCCGTGCGCGCCATAAACTGGCGCCTCGCGAAGCTCCCGAGTGGCCCTCCGAGATTCTTCAAAATGACCAGCTGGAGCTGTTCCCCGCACTCGCGAAAGGGCCCGGCGCGGCGGGCACTTTACAACGCAAAGTGAATCGTCTATAATCGTTTTCATGGCTACCGTCCGGAGCATTCGCGCCACCCGCGCCGAACCGGTGTCGTTGCACAACCACGCGATGGACAATCTGCGGTTCATTCGCGAGACCATGGAGCGCGCCGGCTCGTTCACCGCCGTTCCCGGATGGGGAGGAGTCGCCATCGGCGTGAGCGCGCTAGGGGCAGCAGCCATCGCCAGCCGACAATCGACACTCGAACGCTGGCTCATCACCTGGCTGCTCGAAGCCGCCTTCGCCATGCTGCTTGCGGTCCTCGCCATCAAGCGCAAGGCCAATGCCGCGAAGGGCCCGCTGCTCTCGGCGCCGGCGCGGCGATTCGTGTTGAGCTTCGCCCCACCCTTGTTGGTGGGTGGGCTGCTCACGGCCGTCTTATATCGCGCCGGTTTGCCCGCCGCCATCCCTGGAGCATGGCTCCTGTTATATGGAACCGGCGTGGTTACCGGCGGGGCGTTCTCGGTGCGCGTGGTCCCCGTCATGGGACTGTGCTTCATGTCGCTCGGCGCCGTGGCGCTATTTTGCCCGTTCGCGTGGGGCACCACGTTTCTCGCAGCGGGATTCGGCGGACTGCACGTTGCATTCGGAATCGTCATTGCCAGGAGGTACGGTGGCTAGACAAAATACTGCTCGAAAAGATTCCACTTCCGACAAGCCGGGAGGTACGCGTATGGTCGCCGGGAAGGCGCTCGCCAGTTTGGATCGCCTGATTTACGAGCCCATCCGGCTGCGAATCGTCAGCGCCCTGGCAGTCAATCCATCGCTGACCTTCAACGAACTCAAGAAACTGCTCGATACCACCGATGGAAACTTGAGCGTTCACGCGCGCAAACTGGAGGATGCCGACTACATAGTTTGTAGCAAGTCGTTTGAAGGCCGCATGCCCAAAACGCAATATCGTTTGACCGAGACCGGGCGGCGAGCGCTGGAAAAATATCTGAATCACATGGAAGCGCTGATCCAGGCCATTCGGGAACGGTAAGCCCCTTTTTTGGAGTCATTCTTTATGCCACAAAGCACTTCGGATTGTCTGCACGCAGCCATCATTATGGATGGCAACGGCCGCTGGGCGTCCACGCGAGGGTTGCCGCGAGTGGCCGGGCATCGGGCCGGGGCGGAGGCCTTGCGCCGCACCGTGGAAGCGGCGCCGGATCTCGGAATCTCCGTCCTCACGGTCTATGCGTTTTCCTCCGATAACTGGCGGCGTCCGCAACCCGAAGTGTCCGCGCTGATGAAGATGTTCCACACCTACCTGCGCCGCGAGCAGGCCCGGTGCGTCGAAAAGGGCGTGCGTGTGTCGGTGATCGGCCGCAGGGACCGTCTGCCGCGCCTGCTGCTACCCGTGATTGAGGAGTGCGAGAGCGCCACCGCCCAGGGAGCCAAGTTGCATCTTCGCCTGGCTGTCGACTATTCCTCGCGCGACTCGATCCTGGCCGCCGCTCAAGCGCTCAACGGCAATGCCACCCGGGAAGCCCTTTCGGAGGCGCTCGGCGCTCAAGACGTCGATCTGCTCATCCGCACCGGTGGCGAGCAGCGCCTAAGCGATTTCATGCTCTGGGAGTGCGCTTACGCCGAGCTGGTGTTCACTTCGGTGATGTGGCCGGACTTCGCCGCTTCCGATCTCGCTACCGCCGTCAGCGAATTCCGCTCCCGCGAGCGCCGCTTCGGAGCGCTGCCCCGGGCGGCGTTAGCGTAGCCCCCACCGATAAACGTTCCCACATATGGCTAAATAGTCCTGGGACTCATTGTTAGCCGGAAAACGCATTAAGATTTGCAAGATCCGCTAAAATAGAACCAGGCCCCCCGCCCATGCTCGACTCCACCTTAGCGAAAATCTTCGGGACCAGGAACGAACGCGAAGTTAAGCGGCTCCGTCCCATTGTCGCCGCCATCAACGATCTCGAACCCGGACTCCAGCAGCTTTCGGACACCGAACTGGCCCAGAAAACCGTAGAATTCAAGCAGCGCATCGCCAACGGGGAACCCCTGGATGATTTGCTCATCGAATCTTTCGCGGTCTGCCGCGAAGCCGGCCGCCGGGTCCTCAACATGCGGCATTTCGACGTCCAGCTCATCGGCGGAACGGTACTCCACCGCGGCCGGATCGCTGAAATGCGAACCGGCGAAGGCAAAACGCTGGTCGCCACGCTGCCCGTTTACCTGAACGCGCTCGAAGGCAAAGGCGTCCACGTCGTCACCGTCAACGATTACCTGGCCAAGCGCGACGCCGAATGGATGGGCCGGATCTACAGGTTCCTCGGGCTTTCCTATGGCATCATCGTCCACGATCTGGACGACCAGGAGCGCCGAGTCAATTACGCCGCCGACATCACTTACGGTACCAACAACGAATACGGCTTCGATTATCTTCGCGACAACATGAAGTTCCGGCTGGAAGATTGTGCCCAGCGCGGCCACCACTTCGCCATCGTCGACGAAGTGGACTCCATCCTGGTAGACGAAGCCCGCACGCCGCTGATTATTTCCGGCCCCAGCGAAGAGTCCACCGACAAGTATTACAAGATCAACCGCATCATTCCTAAGCTGACGCGAGGCGAAGAGATCAAGGGCAAGGAGCCGGGCGAGAGCTTCACCACCGGCGATTACACGGTCGAGGAGAAGCATCGCAGCGCGGCCCTCACCGAAGAGGGCATCGCGAAAGTAGAGAAGATGCTGGGCTGCGGCAACCTCTATCAGCCCGAGAACTGGTCTACGCTGCACCACGTCCAGCAGGCGCTCAAAGCGCTGGTGCTCTTCCAGCGCGACAAGGATTATCTGGTCCAGGACGGGCAAGTGATCATCGTCGACGAGTTTACTGGCCGCGTGATGCCGGGCCGCCGCTGGAGCGATGGTCTGCACCAGGCCATCGAAGCCAAGGAAAACGTCAAGATCGAGCGCGAAAACCAGACGCTCGCCACCATAACCTTCCAGAATTACTTCCGCTTGTACAAAAAGCTGGCCGGCATGACGGGCACCGCCGAAACCGAAGCCGCCGAGTTCGAAAAGACGTACAAACTCGACGTGATGGTGATTCCCACCAACCGCGCCATGGTCCGCAAGGAATTTCAGGACATGGTCTATCGGACCGAAGAAGAGAAATTCCGCAACGCGGCCAAAGAGATTCAAACGTTGCACGACAAGGGTCAGCCCGTATTGGTGGGAACCATCTCGGTTGAAAAATCCGAAAGGCTTGCCGCCTCGCTCAAGAAGATGGGCGTCCGGCATGAAGTTTTGAACGCCAAGAATCACGAGCGCGAGGCGTTTATCATCGCGCAGGCCGGGCGCAAAGGCGCGGTCACCGTGTCTACCAACATGGCAGGCCGCGGCACCGACATTCTTGCTGGGCGGCAATCCGGAATTCCTCACCAAGGAATATTTGAAGAAGCAGAACAAAGATCCCGATCTGTATCAGACCAGCCCCGCGGGATCGCCCGAGCGCGCCGAGTGGGACCAGGTTTTTACGCGTTTCCGCGACGAAACCGCCAGTGAGCACGATGAGGTCGTCGCCCTCGGGCGGCCTGCACGTGCTGGGAACCGAGCGGCACGAATCGCGGCGTATCGATAATCAGCTGCGCGGACGCGCCGGCCGCCAGGGCGACCCCGGCAGCTCGCGCTTTTACCTGTCTCTGCAGGACGACTTGATGCGCATCTTCGGCGGCGAGCGCATGCAGAACCTGATGCTGCGGCTCGGCATGGAGGAAGATGTACCCATCGAGTCGGGCCTCATCACCAAGCGCATTGCCGCCGCCCAGGAAGCCGTGGAAGCCCAGCACTTCGCCTCCCGCAAACACCTGCTCGAATACGACGACGTGATGAACAAGCAGCGCCAGGCCGTGTACGGGATGCGCCGCCAGTTGCTCGAAGGCACCGATCAGACCGAGCGCATCAAGGAAATCATCCAGGGCATCGTGGCCTCTTTCAGTCGATGTCCGCTGTCCCGAGAAAGTCCATGCCAGCACTTACGATCTCACTGGGCTGCAATCCGACGTGCTCAGCCAGTTCGGCGTAAAGATCGATCTCGGAAGCATTGAACGGGCTGCTGAAGCAGGAGATCGAGGACCACATCAACGATCTGCTGGAGCGCCGCTTCAAGGAAAAGGAAGAGCTGATCGGCCCGGAAAACATGCGCGAGGCCGAGCGCATGATCATGCTGAATGTCATCGACAGCCAGTGGAAAGACCACCTGCTGTCGATGGACCACTTGAAGGAAGGCATCGGGCTGCGCGGCTACGGCCAGAAAGATCCGCTGATCGAATACAAGAAGGAATCCTTCGAGATGTTCCAGGACATGATGGACCGGATCGAAGACGAGACCATCCGCTATCTGTTCTTCCTGCAAGTGACGACCGGGCCCGCTCCGGGCGAAATCGGCGATGGCGGCGGCCCGGCCCGGAAGACCCAAGCCCGTCCTTCCTTTCGCTGAAGACGAAGAGGATGAAGAAGAGGAAGACGACGAAGAAGCGCTGGTTGTCGCCAACGCCGAGCAGCGCCGCGCCGCCCAAAGCGAGGTGGAAGACTTCACCCGCAACATTCAGCGCAAAAAAGACAAGGAAATGGCTGAGCTGCAGTTTGTCGGCGGCAGCGGCACAACGACTGAGAAGAAACAGGCCGTCTCAGACAAGAAGGCCGGCCGCAACGATCCCTGCCCCTGTGGCAGCGGAAAAAAATATAAGAAATGCCACGGAGCTTAGTTGTAGCAGCCGTTTTTCTTTCCTCTGCCTGTGCCGCAATCTTGCCGGATCGGCTGGGCCCTTATTATCTCCAGCCCCTGGAGATGAAAGGGCCTGAGGTCGACAAGCAAATGGCCGAATATGGCGCGGATGGCTGGGATGGCGCCGATTACGGTTCATTCCGTGTCACGGCTTGGCGCTTCAAAGACGTAACAGGTGCGTACGCGGCCTCCCTCGATCCATCCGCCAAAGGCGATAAACGCGTCGGGAACTACCTTCTCTCGTGCCAAGGGAAGTGCCCGAAGAATCTCGCCGCTCTGGCCGATCGAGCGCTCCCCAAGGTCTCTCACGGCTCCCTGCCTACCTTGGGCGCCTATTTTCCCGACAAGAATCTTATCCCGCACTCGGAGCGGTATATTCTGGGGCCGGTGGGTCTGGCTGCCAATGTCCCTGAAATCCCAATCCCAGCCGCTCTTTTCGATTTCGGGACCGAGGCACAATTGGCTCGTTACCGGACTCCAGCCGGCGCGGTCGCTCTGGCCGTTTTTTCGTTCGCCACGCCGTCCCTGGCCCGCCAGCAACTGCCTCAATTTCAGAAGATTGCGAACATCGCCGTAAAGCGCACCGGCCCCCTTATCGCGGTAGTTTTTGGCCCTGCAGCCGCCGCTGAGGCGTCTTCCAAACTGGTCGCCGATATCAACTACCTGGGCGTCGTCGCCGAGAACGAAAAGCCGCCCGAAAAGCCGCTCGAACTCAAACCCGAAAGCGCCGGAAAGATGGTTTTGGCGATTCTCAGCCTCGCCGGACTGCTACTGGCTTTCTGCTTACTATCCGGGCTAGCCGTCGGGGGAACCCTTCGGCTGGCGCGCCGGTTTGGCTATTCAGCTGCTGAAGGATCGCTGATCACACTTCATCTCGAGGGCAAATAACTCCTCGGATTTCTCTACCTTAGAAACCAAAGCCCTACCGCGCGCGTGGCCATGGACAAATTCTTCCACAGGATTTCCAAAATGAATCCTCTTCGCAACCCATTCTGGATCATGGCCTTAGAGCCGATTCCATAAGTTCCAGTTTTTCACTTGACTCGCAACCTTCGTGGCCCTATCATCTGAATCACAAACAGGTTTTGACGGTTGCGTTTCCGTCGAACCTGATTCTCCCATACATCGCCCTTGCAATTGCAGGGGGCCTGTTTCAGATTCAGGCAGATGGTGTCGAATGGGGCCCTCGAGGGCCCCGTTCTGAGCCGAAAACCCCGTTAAACTAGAATTTGATCCCATCCCATCCTCCTCGTTCGAAGTCGTCCGGCTCTGGAAATGACGCTCCCGCTACCTGGCGTGAACGCCTTCGCGCACTTCGGAACGTGCCGCCGCTGTTGCGGATGGTCTGGAATACCAGCCCTCCCCTTACTACCGCGACGATTGTCTTACGGCTCATTTCGTCCGGCATCCCGGTCGCCCAACTCTGGGTCGGGAAGCTGATTATCGATCAGGTCGTGCGTGCCATTCAGGGCCGCCTAGCGGACCCGCATCGGATCTGGGTTTACCTAGCCTACGAAATCGCCTTAGCCGTCCTGAGCGACCTGCTGTCGCGCGCAGTGAACCTTTCAGACAGCCTGCTGGGCGACAAATTCACCAACCACGTCAGTCTGCGGCTGATGGAGCACGCCAACCAGCTGGATCTGGTTTCCTTTGAAGATCCAGTATTTTACGACAAACTGGAGCGGGCCCGCCGCCAGACCACGGCCCGGCTGGGCATGCTCGGTGATCATCGCTGGAATGGGCCAGCAGTTCATTACTTTGCTGTCGTTGCTGGCCGCCGTGGTGTCTTTCTCGCCCTGGTTTTTGCTGCTTCTGGTGGGCGCCGTCGTTCCAGCCTTCCTGGGCGAAACCCGTTTTGCGATGCTGGCCTATTCCATGCTGTATCGCTGGACGCCCGAGCGGCGCGAGCTCGATTACTTGCGCATGCTGGGCGCCAGCAATCAAAGCGCCAAGGAAGTTAAAATCTTCGGCCTCGGCCAGCATTTGGCCGACCGTTCGCGTAAGCTTTTCGACCGATTCTACGAAGAAAACAAGGCGCTCGCCATCAAACGCGCCGTCACCGGATCGCTCTTGAATCTACTGCCTACGGCGGGCTATTACGGCGCCTATGTCCTGATCCTGATCCGCACGATGGCGGGCGTGATGAGCGTAGGCAGCCTCACCTTCGTGGCGGGCGCTTTCGCGCGTTCGCGCTCGTTGATAGAGACCCTGTTTTCGAGCCTCAATAACATCGCCGAGCAGGCGCTTTACATCAAAGACCTTTTCGATTTCTTCGAAACCCAGCCGAGCATCGTGTCTCTCCCGAATGCATTGCCCGCGCCGCGTCCCATCCGGTCCGGGTTCGAATTTCGCGACGTGTCTTTCGCTTATCCGGGTTCCGACCGCCAGGTGCTGCGCCGCGTGAGCTTTCATTTCGAGGCCGGCGAGCGCATCGCTTTGATCGGCGAAAACGGTGCGGGAAAAACCACGCTGGTCAAGCTGCTTGCGCGCCTGTATGAGCCCACCGGTGGCGCAATTTTGCTGGACGGCGTCGACCTGCGCGATTACGATGTCGCGAGCCTGCGCGGCGAGATCGGCGTCATCTTTCAGGACTACATGCGGTACGACATGCTGGTGCGCGAAAACATCGGCTTCGGGCGCATCGAGGAGCTCGCCAACCAAGCTCGCGTAGAGAGCGCGGCGCAGAAGAGCCTGGCCGACCAACTGATAGCGCAGTTCAAGCTGGGTTACGATCAAATGCTCGGCCGGCGTTTCGAAACGGGCGTCGATTTATCCGCCGGACAATGGCAGAAGGTCGCTCTGGGGCGCGCCTACATGCGCGACGCGCAGGTGCTGATCCTGGACGAACCCACCGCCAGCCTGGACGCCCGCGCGGAATACGAAGTGTTCCTGCGCTTTGCCGATCTCACTCGCGGCCGTATGGCAGTGCTGATCTCGCATCGCTTCTCCACGGTTCGCATGGCCGACCGAATTTTGGTTTTGGCCGACGGTGAACTGGTCGAACAGGGCACGCACCAGCAGTTAGTAGCGCTCGGCGGCCGCTACGCAGAGTTGTTCGAATTGCAAGCCGCCGGCTACCGCTAACGGCTGTGTTGTGGCGCACGCACTCGTGCGTGCCGCGTTCACAATCGTGTTCCCATGGGCCGCTTGGCCCACCAATAGAGATGAAAATGCGGCAGGTGTGAGGTAGTGTGAAGACTGCGGAGGTGCGAACAAGGTCGAGTTCACACTGGAGCGGTCGAGGCCGTAATCGTGTTTGATCCGGAACGCGCGGAAGTAACCAATAAGTGTGCGCTTCCGTTCTCCCAACGGGGAATGAGGGCAGCACGTGACGGTGTGTGAGAAGTGGTGTGCGTTCCTCGCTCCCCGCCAGGAGAAGACGATGCACTTAGAGTACAAGATTGCAGGAATCGATGTTCATAAGGCCATGCTGGCAGTAGTAATAGCCGATAGCGGAGCCGAGCATTTGAGTTTTGAAAGAAGAAGATTCGGCGCCACAGCCAGCGAACTGCGGCATCTGCTGGCGTGGCTGGAACAGCAGGGAGTCCAGCAGGTGGTGATGGAGTCGACGGCGCAATACTGGAAACCGGTGTGGATGGCCTTGGAAACAAAGTTCGGTCTTTATCTGGCCCAGGCACGATCGAACCGGGGACCGCGCGGACGGAAGACGGATTTCCGGGATGCCGAGCGACTGGTGAGCCGGTTTTTGAGTGGAGATTTGATCCTGAGCTTTGTACCGGAGCCGGAGCAAAGGATCTGGCGAAGTGTAAGCCGTAACAAGCAACAGTTGACGCGCGATCGGGTACGGCTGCAGAGCCAGGTGGAGAGCCTGCTGGAAGAGATGCAGATTAAGTTGTCGAGCGTGATCAGCGATCTGCTGGGGGCTAGCGGGCGGCGCATCCTGCAGGCCGTGGCGCGGGGAGAAAGCGATCCAGCCCGGTTGGCGAAGTTGGGCGATGAACGGTTGCGCGCCAGTGAAGAGGAACTGCAGGATGCATTGCAAGGGCAGCCGCATGAACTCCAGCGCGGCATGTTGCAGATGTTTCTGGATCGTTTGGATCTGATCGAATCGCAACGAGCCAAACTGGAAAGGGACATCGCGGATTGTTTGCGGGCGCATCAGGAAGCGATCGTGCGCCTGGCTGAGTTGCCGGGCCTGGGAGTGGATTCGGCGCAGCAGATCATCGCCGAACTGGGTCCTCAAGCGGCAGCTTTTCCTTCGGCCGCCCAGTTGGCTTCCTGGATTGGGGTTTGTCCGGGACGGCAGGAAAGTGCTGGGCAATCCCGCAGCGACCGCTCACCCAAAGGCAACCGAACTCTGCGGCGTCTGCTTAACCAACTCGCTCAGGCCGCAGTCCGAAAGAACGGCTGCCTTTTGCAAACTGTTTTTCAGCGCTTACTGCCAAAACTGGGATATAAAACCGCAGTCTGGGCCATCGCTCACAAACTCTGCCGTTTGATCTGGAAAATCCTTCACCAGGGCGTGCGCTACATCGAATACGGCCCCTTGTGCGACCCCAAAGCGCGCCTGCGCTACCAGAAACGCCTTGTGGCCAAGCTCACTAAACTAGGATATGCGGTCACACTCACCGATCTTTGCCCCCAACCGGAGGGGTGATTTTCGACGGTGTGAACGCATCGTATCTGGCACGGCGCACAGCAGAAGAGCGATCAGCTGCCGCTAAATACCGACTTCAGCCACGCGCCGAAATGCAGATGCCTCCCTGGGCACTCAGGGTATGGAGCGAAACTGATGATCCCGCTGTCGCGCTCCACCCACAGCGCAACCGGTTCCTGGGAGGGCTTATAATCCAGCCGGATCACGACGCCGGAACCACAGGATTGCGAGAGGCCGATACGCGCCACCGATTCATCGGCGTGCTCGCTCTTGGGTCCCCAGTCTTCCTGAAATTTCGTGAGAGGATAATCCGGGCAGGGATGTGAATCCGTGCACCCCCACATCGCATACGCGTCTGAGTAATTATGCGCGCTCAACAAACCCAGAAAAGCTTTGGCGCGTTGTTCCTCGCTGTGATTCTTGAGGACGCCCCAGAGGATCAGACCAACCACCAACGCGCAACCCACGATGATCGAGGAGATTTTGACGATCCCGATGATGCGCGCCCGGTGCTGCTCGGCGGCTCCGTAGGCTTCCAGGTAGCTGGACATCCTACCTTCATCTTAACCTCTATTTGGCAGGGTAGGCTTTGTTGTAAGCGGCGGTGGCTTCCGTGGTGATCTCGAAAGAGGCCTTGAAGAAAACCGTGTTGGCGCTGTCCACCACGATATCCAGACCTTTCTCGTCGGCCAGCTTCTTCACCACTTCCTGCATCCGGGTGCCCGCGCGCTGCAGGATTTCAGTCCGCTGGGATTGCACATCTTCCTGCAAATCCTGTTGCATGCGCTGCAAATCGCGCTGCTTGCGCTGCCCCTCGGCGGTGATTTCCTGCGTTCCCAGCTCATTGAGTTTGCCGCTCTGCAACTGGGCCTGAATATCCTCCAGTTCCTTTTGCACTTTGAGCATCTGGTCCTGGCGTGGCTTGAACTTGGCTTCCAGCTCCAACTGGGCTTTCTTGATCTCATCGGTATCGAGCAGGGCCTTCTGGGTGTTGATCACCGCGATCTTTACCTGGGCATTGGCCGCGCCGATGCTGGCCAGCGCGAGGACTGCGAACAGCAGCTTATTCATTGGCGAAAACTCCTAGAATTTCGTCCTCGCGGAGGATCAGGTACTCCTCGCCATCGATCCGGATATCGGAGCCCGAGTACTTGCCAAACAAGATCTTGTCGCCCGCCTTCACATCCGGGACCGCGCGATTCCCATCTTCCAACAGTTTCCCGCTGCCCACCGCCATCACCTCGGCGTGTTGCGGCTTCTCTTTTGCGCTGTCGGGAATGATGATCCCCCCGCGCTTGGTTTCCTGCTCTTCCAGCCGTCTGACGAGCACGCGGTCATGGAGCGGACGAAGGTTCATAAACTATCTCCTAGCACTCGGTTTGAGAGATTGGGAACGGCAGACTGACACAAACCCGAAGACACTCAATGTAACACAGTTGGCGCGGTTTTGATGCGCCTGCGCATCCCCCAACCCCGAACCACCAACCACCAGTCACCATCCCCAACCCCAATCCCAATTGTGCTATCCTGTGAAGGACAAAAAAGAGATTAAGTTAAGACGAGGAGTATCGATCCGAGAATGGCCCTGGCAACCGATTCCAAGAAGCAAGTAGTCGCAACATACCGTGTCCACAAAACGGATACCGGTTCGCCAGAAGTTCAGGTCGCGATCCTGAGTCAGCGCATTTTGCAACTCCAGGATCATTTCAAGACGCACCGTAAAGATCATCATTCCCGCCGGGGATTGTTGTCGATGGTCGCGCGGCGCCGCCGCCTTTTGAAATACCTGAAAAGCTGTAACCCGGATAGATACAAGAACCTGATTCAAAGCCTGGGCATCCGCCGTTAGATGCTGGGTTACAGGTAAACCGCCCCGGTGGGCGGCGTTCCCGCAGTTTCAAACACTCCAAAGTCTCCTCTTAGTCCAATGAGCGCACAGGGCGCGGTGGCATCGTTATTCGAATTACAAGATGCTGCCGCCGTGGTTCGTTGTGCGCGTTAAGTAAAGGCGCACAGGGCGCGGTTCGTCGTGCGCGTTTTAAGTGAACACAGGTGGGCGGACAGCTTACCTGGATTAAAAGGAAATTCAGATGCTACATACCGTAGAGATTGACCTGGATGGTCAAAAAATTACCCTGGAGACGGGCAAGATCGCGAAACAGTCCAATGGCGCCGTTGTGGTGCGTTCCGGGGATACCGTTGTTTTGGTGAGTGCGTGCGCTAACGAGGAACCCAAGGCGAATGCCGCGTTCTTCCCCCTCACCGTCGATTATCGAGAATACACTTACGCCGCGGGCAAGTTTCCCGGCGGCTTTATCAAGCGCGAGGGGCGCCCTTCGGAGAAGGAAATCCTCACCAGCCGGTTGATTGACCGGCCGATCCGCCCGTTGTTCCCCGAAGGCTTCATGAACGAGTCGCAAGTCATCGCCATGGTGCTCTCGGCCGATCCCCAACGCGATCCCAGCACGCTCGCCATTATCGGCGCCGGAGCCGCGCTCGCCATTTCCGACATTCCGTTCCAGCATGTACTGGGCGGCGTGCGCGTTGGCTCCGTCAACGGCAAACTGGTGGCCAACCCCGGCTACGACGAAACGCGCGAATCCAAGGTCAATATCGTGGTCGCGGGCACTGAGGAAGGCATCGTGATGGTGGAAGCGGGCGCGCAGCATGCGTCGGAAGAGGAAGTCCTGGAGGCCATCGAGTATGGCCATCTCTGCTGCAACAAGATCGCCGCCGGAATCAAGGAATTGGTTGCCAAAGCCGGCAAGAAGAAGTGGGAAGTGAAGCCGCCGGAAGTCAACAAGGCGCTGTACGCGAAGATCGAGTCCCAGGTTCGCAAAGAACTGACCGACGCGCTCGACACCAAGAAATATCCCAAGCTGGAAAGCTATCATCGGGTTCACGAAGCCAAGAAAAAGGTCGTCGAAGGGCTTCCCGAGGAAGAGCAAGCGGAAGCGAAAGAGCTGTTCGACACGCTGAAAGAGCGCATCTTCCGCGACGAAATGCTGAAGGCTAAGCGCCGTCCGGATGGCCGGGCATTCGATGAAATTCGAAATATCGATTGTGAAGTAGGCGTGCTCCCCCGCACCCACGGCTCGGCCCTGTTCACGCGTGGTGAGACCCAGGCTCTGGTCACCGTCACGCTCGGCACCAAGGATGACGAACAGCGCATCGAGATGTTCGATCTTACCGAAACCTCCAAGCGCTTCATGCTGCATTACAACTTCCCGCCGTTCAGCGTCGGCGAAGTGGGATTCATGCGCGGCGCCGGACGTCGTGAGATTGGACACGGCGCGCTTGCTGAACGATCCCTTTCCGCCGTTATTCCAGACGACAAGAAGTTCCCTTACACGATGCGCGTGGTAAGCGACATTCTGGAGTCCAATGGTTCCAGTTCCATGGCCAGCGTGTGTGGCGGAGCGCTCGCTTTGATGGACGCGGGCGTGCCGATTGCTGACCCGATCGCGGGCATCGCCATGGGTCTGGTGCTCGAAGGCAAGGATTATGCCATCTTGACTGATATTGCGGGCGCCGAAGATCATTACGGCGACATGGATTTCAAGGTGGCTGGCTCGCGCAAGGGCATTACCGGCCTGCAGATGGACATCAAGGTCCCCAACGTCACCACCAAGATCATGAAGGAGGCGCTGGCGCAAGCCAAGGGCGCCCGGCTATTCATTCTGGACAAGATGGCGGCCGTTCTCGCTACCCCGCGCGGTGAAATGTCGCAATACGCGCCGCGCATCTACACGCTGCAGATCCCGACCGACAAGATTCGCGACCTGATTGGACCGGGCGGCAAGATGATCCGCAGTATCGTCGACGAGACCGGAGTGAAGATCGATGTCGAGGACGATGGATCGGTCAAGATTTTCGCCTCCGACGGGGAGTCCGCCAAACTGGCCATCCAGCGCGTCACCGATATCTGCGCCGTCGCCGAAGTCGGCAAAACCTATTTGGGTAAAGTGGTGCGGCTGGCGGAGTTCGGCGCTTTCGTCGAGATCTTCCCCGGCACCGATGGCTTGTTGCACATCAGCGAAATCTCGGAAAACCGGATCAAAGCCGTGCGGGACGAGTTGAAAGAAGGCGATCAGATCCTGGTCAAGGTTCTGGCGCTCGAAGGCAACAAGATCAAGCTGAGCCGCAAGGCCGTGCTGCGGGAGCAGCGCGAAAAGCTCAAGACACCCGTAGCGACTGCTTAATTGCTGAAAGACTACTCCCTTGCGGCCGCGGCTCAAACCGGGCCGTGAGGGGACTATTTCGCTGCTGCGGGAACGGCTTTCTTGCGGGCGGCCCGGCGCTTTTCAACGGGCGGCGTTCGATCGCTCTTCTTTAACGCGGGCAGTGCAATCGCTAGAACGAATTTTTTCTCGCCGTGATCGTCGAACTTGATCACGATATACTCTTCCGTGCAGGAAGCCACGGACCCGAGACCGTACTTGTTGTGCTCGATCTGTGCACCTTGCGCGAAAGCTGGTTTGAATGCCATAGAGGGTAGCTAATGCCTCAGTGGTATTGTAACATTTCTGGGCCTTAGTGTATGTTTGCCCGCGAACGAACCCTTAACCTGCTGCTCTGGCTGCTACTGGCAGTATGCATCACGCGCTTGTGGCTGATGCCGTTGTCCTCCAGCTTCTGGGTGGACGAAATGGCAACCGTTTTCGTCGTTCACCACCCCCATCATCCGTCCTTCGCGGTGGCGCCCCAGGTCCCCGATTCTATTTATTACCAACTTCCGCGAGCGTCGGAATCGCTTTTCGGATTTTCGGAAGTCGCCTATCGATTGCCCTCGGTCCTGCTCATGGCCTTGGCGCTGTTTCTCATTGCGCGTCTGGCGGCCCGTTTGATCCATCCCGGCGCCGCCTGGTTCGTCGTATTTGTCTGCCTATCGATGCGAGGCATCAACGATCAGGCGGCCGACGCCCGGCCTTACGCGTTAGGAACTTTGCTCGCCGCGGCCAGCCTCTGGTTCCTGATTCGCTGGTTCGATTCGGCCCGCTGGTTCGACGCCGCTCTATTTATCGTACTGGCCGCTTTGCTGTGGCGCGTTCATCTGCTGTTCTGGCCGTTCTATGTGGTCCTGGTTGTATACGCGATCGCTCGCCTGGTCAATCGCGACACGCGCGCGGGCTGGCTATCCACTTTAGTTATATTTGTCCTGCTCGGTGTTGCTCTCGTCCCGGTTCTTCTCGATGCGCTGGGTCTCTTTCGCCACGCCACCGCGCATGTCATCGTCGCCCTCCCCACGCTGCGGGACCTTCGCAGCCTGCTCAAATTCGGTTTCATCCTGATCGGCGGCCTGGGCGCTTTCATTCTAAGCCGGTTGTTTCGCTGGCCCCGCCCATCGGCACTTGCGTCTAACAGCTCTCTGGTGCTGATCGCCGCGTGGTGGCTTTTGCAGCCGGTCGGACTGTTTGCTGTTTCTCTTCTAACCGGCAGCAGCATGTTCGTCGCGCGTTACCTCTATATCGGCCTGCCCGGCGCGGCCCTAACCGCCACACTCGCCGCCGCCTATTTCATACCGCCGGACCGCTGGAAGCCGCTATCCCTGGTCTTCGCCCTAGGCGTGCTGGTCATGTTGGGTCAATGGAAAGAGCCCTGGCCGATGCATCACGGCTCCGACTGGCGGCTCGCGGCCCACACCATCGATCAGTGGGCCAGTAACGATCCCGCCATCCCCGTGCTTTGTCCCAGCCCGTTTATCGAAGCCCGCCCGCCGGTCTGGCAGCCGTCTTATGCCCTCCCCGGATTTCTCTACTGCCATCTGCCGGTTTATCCCTTTCGCGGCAAACCCTACCTGCTGCCGTTTGAAGATTCACCCGAAGCCAGGCGCTATGTCCAAAGCCTGGCCGATGGCCCCATCGCCGCTTCTGGCCGCTTCCTGATTTACGGAGGCTCAGGCGCCGTTCGATACTGGAGAAACTGGTTCTCCATCCAGCCCCAGTATTCCGATTGGCGCCGGGAACGGTTGGGACCTTTTGGCGACGTTGTGGTGGAGATGTTCGAAAAACCCCGTCGGTCGCCCGCGACACCGCAGCGACCCTCCGTATAATATATAGAAAGTTCCTGGAATGCTCGATCTAAAGAAAAAGCTGGAAGATGAAATAGCCGCGCTCGACTTCGAACTGCACGTCGAACTCCCTCGTGAGATCGCAAAAGCGCGCGCTCATGGCGATTTGAGCGAAAACGCCGAATACCACGCCGCCAAAGAACGGCAAGGCATTGTGAACATGCGTCTTGGCCAGCTGCAGGCACGTCTACGTACACTGTCCATGGTAGACATGGCTCGCATTCCGCGCGATCGCGTCGGCCTCGGTTCGTGGGTCACGGTGCTCGATCTCAGCAAGGACGAAGAGGTCACCTACCAGTTGCTCACCAGTGAAGAGGCGGACGTGGCACAGGGCCGCATCTCCACCACTTCGCCGATCGGCAAGGCGCTCCTCGGTAAGCAGGTCGGTGACTCCGTAAAGGTGACGATTCCGGGAGGCACTCGCGAGATGGAAATCACTAAGCTGATCACCATTCACGACGACCCCGCATGAGCTTGTTTCAAGTTAGAATCGAAAAGGGCCGTCTGGCATGACATACACCCGCGCGATCGGCGTTGCGTGCAATAAAGTAATTCGCCTGATCGTGCATGGATTGGCTCTCTCGAAAATCCACCCCAACGTTCTCACCTTTTTTGGACTCGTCATCAACATCGTGGCCGCTGTTTTACTGGCCGCGGGGCAGTTCCGTACGGCCGGCCTGGTGATCATCGGCGCCGGATTGTTTGACATGGTGGACGGACGAGTGGCCAGGGAAACCAACCAGGTGACGCGCTTCGGCGGTTTTTTTGATTCCGTTCTGGATCGCTACTCCGATCTTGCGCTGCTGATGGGATTGCTGGTGTACTACGGCACCATCAATCGGTATTTCTATGTGGTGCTGACCGCGGTCGTTATGACCGGGTCGGTGATGGTCAGCTATACCCGAGCGCGCGCTGAAAATACCATCCCCAGCTGCAAGGTCGGTTTCATGGAACGTCCCGAACGCGTGGTGCTTTTGATCATCGGCGCGCTGTTCGACCACATGGCGCCTGTGCTCTGGGTGATCGCGGTGCTGGCCAACATCACGGTGATTCACCGCATGGTATTTACGTACCAGGAAGCCAAACGCCTGGAAGAAGCACAGCTTCGCCCCGCGCCTGTCCGCGAAAGCTCGCTTTAACGTGATCCCGTGAAAGCGCTGCCGAGGCGTTTTCAGTATCTTGAACCGAAAACACCTCACACAATATATCGGATGTGGCGCACGCACTCGTGCGTGCCGTGTTGGCAATCGTGCCAACACCTCTGCGGGAATTCGGAACCGTTCACAGTGCGTGAACGCAACACGCATTCCCACATCCCGGCGCTTACTTTCCCGCCAGCCGATCCAGCGCTTCACCGGTGAGTCGATACCCGGTCCATTCCTCGAGCGGAACCGCTCCCAGGCTGCGATAAAACTCGATGGACGGCTCGTTCCAATCGAGCACTGCCCAATCCAAGCGTCCATAGCCCCGCTCCAGCGCGATCTTCGCCAATCCTCCGAGCAGCGCTTTGCCGATTCCTTTTCCGCGCTGCGCCGGTTCCACGAAAAGGTCTTCCAGATAGATGCCGGGTTGGCCGAGAAACGTGGAGAAGTTTCGAAAGTAGAGAGCGAAGCCGGCCGGCTCTTCGTTCCAGTAAGCCAGCAGCACCTCCGCCACGGGGTTGGCGCCGAACACGTGCTCGCGAATGTTGTCTTCGGTGGCTACCACCAGATGCGACAGCTTTTCGTACTCCGCCAGTTTGCGAATGAAGCTGAAAATTAGCGCCACGTCGCTCTCTGCGGCGGGCGCAATCCGCAAACTCATCGCAAAGCTTCCACGTGCGCCCGGACCCCGGCAGCCAATCCTGTCAATTTGTATCCGCCTTCCAATACCGAAAGCAATCGGCCGCCGGCGTGTTTATCGGCGATCTCACGCATCACTTTGGTAAGAGCTACGAAGTCATCATCGGTCAGGACGAACTGCCCCAATGGATCGCCGGCTCTGGAATCGAACCCGGCCGATATCAGCACCAGCTCAGGTTTTACTTCTTCCGCCGCGGTCATGAGCTGCTCCTGGAACGCGCCCAGGATCTCCTTGCGTCCCGCGCCCGCTGGAAACGGACAATTCAGCGTCATGCCCTCGCCGCGGCCTTCCCCGCGTTCATTTCGCGCGCCGGTTCCCGGATACCACGGCGATTGATGCGTGCTGAAGAAGAACACCGAGCCGTCGGTATAGAAAATATCCTGCGTCCCGTTGCCGTGATGGACGTCAAAATCGGCGATCAGCACACGCCCAATGCCATGTTTCTTCTGCGCGTAGCGTGCCGCGATCGCGACGGTGTTAAAGACGCAGAAGCCCATCCCGCGCACCGGCGTGGCATGATGGCCCGGCGGCCGCCCGATCGAGAAGGCATTGGAAATTCGCTTCTCGACGATCGCGTCCACTGCATTCAGCGCCCCACCGGTTGCGCGCAACGCCGCGTCCCATGATTTCGGCGAAACGACCGTGTCGCCGGTGCTGAGCTCATGAAATCCTTCCTGGATCTCGCGCTCAGCAAGTTGAATGTACTGCCTTGAGTGGCACAACGCGAGTTCGTCGTGGTTGGCCAGGCGCGGGGGAATCGGAGCCAGCTCCAGACCTCGCAGCGCACCAACCGCCGCGTCGAATCGCGCCGGCTGCTCAGGATGCTGCGGACCCGTCAAATGCTCTTTGCAAACTGGATCCGCGGCAAGCCCTGTCATTACCTCCCGAATTCTAGCAGCCCGAACGTGCCGGGAACGACTTTGCGTGGCGGCCGTCCCTTGGTGTCCCCCGCGGGCCGCGGCAGCATTTGAACTTCCGCCCGAGCCAGGTACACGGTGTGCGTCTTCGTATTCAGCGCCATGGTCCGCGCGCCCTGTTGCGTCTTGACGTTTTCAACCACCGTGTATTTGTCCGGCGAATCTTCGTGGATCACCGTCAGCACGCCGTCCTGCCCGCACGAATTCAAAACATATTTCGTTCCCGGATCGAACCACGTCGCGTCCACTCCGTCGCCAATGGGAACGGTGGTGACAACTTTGCCCGTATCGGCGTCCATCACTGCCATCATCTTGTTGTCGCAGCCGGAGAAAAGACGCCGGGTCTTGGTGTCCATGGCCATGCCGGACGGCTCTTCGCACGGCGCGAGCGGCCATTTGTGAACCACTGTCAGCGCTTTGGCATCGATGTCCATTACCTCGCTCTTGTCTTCGATATTGACAAAAACGTGCCCCTTGCCATCCGGGGCCGGGAATTCAGGCTTTCCTTCCAGCGTCACGGTTCCGGCCAGCGTGCCCTTCTCGGCGTCCACGGCGGTGGCGTTGGCGCTGCGGCCATTGAAGGCGAAAACCCGCTTGCTGGCTGGATCGTAAATGATCCCGTCGGGGTTCATCCCGGCATCCACCGCGCCCACTTTCTCGAGCGTCTTCAGATCGAAAACCACCACCTGATTTGCCGCGCCATCGCTGATGAACCCGTGGTTGAGTTCGGGCGCGAGCGCGATGCCATGCACCAGCTTCAGGCCAGTGATCTTGCCTGTCACCTCACCCTTCTTGCCGTCTACCACGTCCACCTCGGTGCCGTGAGAAACGAAGACGCGGCCGGTATCGGAATCCACGGTCAGATAATCCCAGAATCCGTCGCCGGGAATGGGGATCTTTTTGATTTCATGGTATTTGCTTTGCGCGAACGCAGCGGCTAAAACAAGCAGCGAAAGGGCGATCAACTTGGGTCGGCATTTTTGCATTATGGACATGGCCGCCATGCTACTACAGCGGCCTGAAGATTTGATGAAACCCTAGCGCGATGCTCGCAAGCGGCTCTTTGACCCGGATGTCTCGACTCCAAAATTGATGGGCCCCGATCCTCGCATGCCCTCCACCGAGATCCGCCACAGTCCGGCCTCCGGATTCGGCACGCGGAAAGTCTTCGGATTGGTATCGCCCGAATATCCGGTGGTATCGGCGTAGGCCGCATAATGGCGCCCACTCGGGCTCATTAGATGCAGGTCCAGATCGCCCGGCGCGCCGGCCCATGAAAGTGTAACCTCCAAGACCTTCGATCCAGGCCTCACCGTTACGAAATCAGTCCACCATTGCTCCACGGAAACCGCACCCGAAAACTGCCCTTCCGCCGAACTCGCCGGGCCTCCCGCAATGGTCCGCCGTGAACGGCAATCGCACAGCGGCGAAGCATTGCTCGACACTACGGTCCGATAACCGCCGGCGCGCGACCAATTCGGCAAATCCTCGAACTGGAACGGAATGCTGGACGACGCGATCGGTAGCGCCCGCGTGACGCTGACGTGCACGTGATAGCCGCCGCCTTCGCCCAGCGTGTAGCCGCTGTTACCGGCCGTGGCAAGCGCCTGCCCTTGCTCCACGCGCTCGCCGTTCTTCACCACAAAAGTGCCGCTGGCCAGATGCGCGTAATGGCTGAATTCGCCGTTACCGTGGTCGATGGTGATGTAGTTTCCGAAGGAATGATGCTGGTGATCCTGCCGCAACCCTAAATCGTGCGTGTAAGCGATCCCGGCCTTCATCGCCACCACGCAGCTTCCGGCATTTGAGGTAGAGGAGCCCGGCGCGATATCGAAGGCATGCAAGCTGTTTCCCCAATGCGAGAATGTGCCGTACGGCCCCTGCGTAATGATCCACGGCACGCCCGCCGCCGTCGGCAGCTTGTAGCCGCCGGTTTCGATGAGGAACTGGGCCGGACGGCTGATGCGCCCATCCGGACTCTCCACGATGACCCAATACTCATTCGCCGGCAGACCCGCGTAGTGCGCGGTCAACTGATTCGCGGCCGCGCCGCGCGGCTGCAAGCTGGCCAGGTACGTCCAGCCACCCGCCGGTTTGTATTGCGCGATTAAAACCAGCGAGTTCGGCTGAAAATTCTTGCCCCGCACCGTGAAGTCGATCTCTTGCCCCTGTTCGCCGGACCCCTTTCCCGGCCACGTAACGCTGGTTATCACCGGACCGCCGTTGTCAGTGTCGCCCGCGATCGTGAACGTGCGGGAAAACGCTACCGCGCCATTCGACACAGCGCGTACGGTCCAGGTGCCGGGCTCAGACGCCGGCGCAGATCCCGCGATGGGCAATTGCGACGTGAAGCACAGCTCCCCTGCATTCGGCAGTTCACCGTAATCGGCCGTCGTTGAAACCGCTCCAGAAGGATCCAGCCATTCAACGCGCAGATGATCCCCCGTCCTGACCTGCAACGCGACGAACCAGACAAACGCCTGGCGGTCCACGGGCTGAAATACCGAAACCGATTTCGGAGCCACGCAGGTTTGTTCGCTAACCGACGCCGCCGTGCGGCCGTCATGCAGCGTGAGAGCCAACGCGCCGGAAGTACCAAGAATCCAGGGGATAAGAACCGCGGAAAGACGCACCTAATGGTCTATTCGACCCTTCGGCCCTTCAACTTGAGTAGTGTACTTACCTTAAGATTGAGGGAACCGCACGCGGAACGCCGATCCCCGCCCCACCACGCTCTCCGCCTCCAGTCGCGCATGGTGCCGATCGGCGATCCATTGCGCGATCGAAAGCCCCAGCCCCGCGCCTCCCGCCTCCCGGTTGCGCGACTCATCCACGCGATAGAAGCGCTTGAACACGTGCGGCAGCGCCGCGTCGGGAATCCCGATTCCCGTATCGCGCACCGTCACCGTGGGGCCGGACGGATCCATCGCCACCGAAACCGTGATTTGGCCGCCGGCGGGCGTATACTTCACCGCGTTGTCTACCAGCAACAGCAACAATCGCCGCAGCGCCGGGTCATTGGCGTCCACGAACACCGGCTGCTCCGGAGCCTCGGTCGATATTTCGAGCTGTCGTTCCTGCGCCAGAATCTGCCCCTGCTCACAGATGTCGCGTACCAGCGGCGTCAGCTCCACTCGATCCAGCGGTAAAGCCGGCAGCCCGGCATCGGACCGTGCCAGCAACAAAAGATCGTCGATCAGCCGCGTGGTTCGATCCGTGTCGTCCATGATTTGCCTGAGCGCCTCGCGATACGTCTCGGCGGAACGCTCGCGCCGCAGCGTCAGCTCGGCCGTCGCTCGAATCAACGCGATCGGCGTGCGCAGCTCATGCGACGCGTCGGCTGTGAATTGCGACAAGCGCTTTACCGCCGCTTCCAGACGCTCCAGCATGCTGTTCCACGTCTGGGAAAGACGCTGTAATTCGTCGCCCGCCGCCGGTACTTCCAAACGCCGGGAAAGATTCTCGATGCCAATGGTCTGCGCCGCGCGCGTGATTTCATCCACCGGCTCTAGCGCCCTCCGGCTCATCCAATACCCGCCCAGCGATCCGATCAGCAGCACGCCGGGGGCCGACCACAGCAGTACCTCGCGCAGGCGCCGCAGCGTCAACTCGGTTCCCGCCAGCGGCGCGGCCACCAGGATTCGATACTTCCGTCCCTCCACCGTCGACTCGCTCTCGAGCCTCCGGTAATGGCTGCTCGACGCGGTCGCGGCATCTACGCCGTCTCCGATCAGAATTCCATCCTGCGGATCGCGCACCTCAGTTAGATTCCCGTCCGGCGTTGCCGCGGCGTACTCGGACAATTCTTCCACCAGATGGGTTGGCTTGGATGGCTTGTACTCGTTCTGGATTTCAGTGGCCAGTGCCCGGGTCCGGGCCGCCAGCGTCTCATCGATGGTGGTGGTCAAACTATGGGTTACTACGATCCAGACGCCGGCGCCAAACAGCGCCAGTCCCGCCAGCAGCACCAGCGAATACCACAGCGTGAGCCGCGCCCCAATCGACCAGTGCCGCATCACGTTTCCTCCCTACGCAGGCAGTAGCCCACGCCCCGCACGGTCTGGATTAGCTTCGTTTCGCCTTCCAGGTCCACTTTGTCGCGCAGCAGCCGGATGAAGGCGTCCAGCGTGTTGCTGCGCACGTCGGAGTCGAATCCCCACACCGATTCGATCAGATTCTCCCGCGTTACCACGCGCCCCGCCCGTTTCATCAGCAGTTCGAGCAGGCCGTATTCGGTGCGCGTCAGAGCGATCCGCCGCTCGCCCCGCGTTACTTCGCGCGCCGACGGATTGAGCGCAAGGTCGGCCACCTGCTAAGACCGGTGGCTGCGCGATGGCGCCGCGCCGCGACACCGCCCGCAAGCGCGCCAGCAGCACTTCGAACGAGAACGGCTTCACCAGGTAGTCGTCGGCGCCCAGGTTCAGGCCTTCCACAATATCGTGCGTCGCGTCGCGCGCCGTCAGCATCAGGATCGGCGTCTGGTTCCGCGCCGCGCGCAGCTTCCTGGCAACGGAAAAACCGTCCATCCCCGGCAGCATCACGTCCAGCACGATGGCGTCGAAGGGATGCGACTCGGCCATTTCCAGGCCGTCGCGCCCATTGTCCGCCAGCACCACCGAGTGGCCCTCTTCTTCCAGGCCTTGCCGTAGCAGTTCCGCCATGCGACGCTCATCCTCCACTACCAACACCTGCATATTCTTTGCTTCCATGCTAACGCCGCCGCCTGAAGTTTTGCTGTAAACGCGCCGATCTCATCCGCTGTGAGCTTCTCCGCCAAGGCGGAACCCCGATAGAGTTAAACCCCAAGGTGTGGAGAACTGGCACGCAAAATATGCGATCTCTCCAGTTCCCGGGTCGTAGGATCGAGTAACTTGTTTGTCCTGAAAGCAGCTTGTCTTGATCCCGGCAGATGTTAGAAAGATGCGCCCATCAGCCGGTCGGTCATCGTCATTAACAGCGACAGCAAGACAACGAGTCCCCCATATTGGGTCAGCACGACGTTGTCGTCCTCGGCTGGATAGTCGCGGCTGAAGAGCCGGTACCCGGCCCCCAGGGCAATCAGGAGCAGAATCATTTGGTGAGTGAAGGCCCACATGGCAATCGCGACGCCCGCCGCCATTAAGCGCTGCTTCCTGGTGAGGGCGCGAAAACCGCGGCCGCCATCCAGCTGCCAGATCGGAAGAAGATTGAACAGGTTCAACCACGCGGCCGTGTGGGCAATCGCATACCAGACCGGAAGCCCGGTGGTAATCGCGGCCAGCCACGCCACGATAGCGGAGCCCAATCCGTAGATTGGACCGGCCAAGCCCACGCGGGCGTCTTCACCGACGTTGCCGGGATACTGCTTCATTCGCACAAATGCGCCGAAAAATGGAATGAACATCGGCGCGCTGGCCGCGATGTTGTACTTGCGTAGCGCCATGACGTGGCCCATTTCGTGGATGTAGATCGACATCACAAAACCCAGGGCAAATCGCCAGCCAAACAGCGACCAGTACACCGCGAAGAACGCCAGCATGCTGGCGAACGTGCTGAGCTTGGTCAGCCCCAGCAACAACAGCTTGAATTTCGAGAAGGTTACTAACAAGAACGTGCCTATCGGCCCCAGTTTCGCAAGCCATTTTTTCCAAGCGTTCTTTTCTGAAAGCTGCAGGTCGATGTTTTCGATGCGAGCTCTTGTCAGGCGATATTGCTCGGAGTCGGGCGGCGCCAATTCCAGCGCCTTCACCCAGGCTTGTCGAGCGCCCTGCCAATCGCGTGCTTGCCCGGCCAGCTTGGCGTGCTCGACCAGCGCATCAAACTCCTGCTGCTCGGTGAGGGTCATAGACGATCGAACAGGTCTCCAAGACGGATGGAAAAACCGGGGATCGAGCTGGATTCAAATACGCCATTCTCGCCAAGAATCATGCCACCGTTGGCCGAATAGACGTATGCCTCATGGGAATCAAACGAGAAGATCCATACCTCGTTGGTGCCGCTATTCCGATAGCGATGCGCCTTTCCGATCAGGTTCTCGAATGTATCGCTCTCGGAAGCTATCTCAATCGCCAAGTCCGGCACAAATCGTTGAACGCGCAACTTGCCATTGAAGAGCTTCAACTTGTCCAGACCAAAAAAAGTCACATCTGGACCATGTGCATTGCCGTCGAAATCGTAGTCTTGTTCACCAATGACTCTGCCGAGCTTGCGTTCATCCACATAGAACAAAAGCATGCTGATTAGCAAATCTCCGAGGGAATTGTGATTGCCGGTATTTCCCGACACATCCACCAACTTCCCGTCCACCAGCTCATGATTCAACGCAAGGGCGTCAGGTAAACGCTCAAATTCCTCGATAGTTATGCCGTCCAAGAGCGTTCTCATTGGCTGTCAAACAACTCGCCAATGCGGATCGAAAAACCCGGAATGAAGCTGGACTGAAACACTCCGTTTTCGTCCAGAATGGTCTTGAGCGCATCGGAATACAGGAAAGCGGTCCTAGAATCAGGATCGATGATCCAGGCTTCCTTCGTGCCACATTTCCGATAGCGGTCGGCTTTCTTCACTAGCTTCTTGAACGTGTCGTTCTCCGATACGATTTCGATTGCCAGATCGGGAACGAATCGCTGTACGCGCCGCGCTTCCTCGCACAACTTCAGCTTGTTCGGACCATAGAAACTTACATCTGGTCCATGGGCGTTTCCTCCAAAATCAAATTCCTGTTCTGAAACGATCTCGCCAAGACCGTTCTTCTTAACATAGTCGCGTAACAGCGATATGAAGGCATCGCGGAGCCGATTATGAATCAGCGTGTTTCCGGACACATCCACTAGTTCTCCGTCCACCAGCTCGTGATTCAACGCGAGCTCGTCCGGAAGCCGTTCGAAATCATCAATAGTGAGCGGGCTGGCGAGCTGCATAACCCTATTTTAACTCCACCACCGTCGCGCCCGTTCCACCCTCCGCGGGAGTGGCTGGATAATACTTCTCTACATGCGGGTTGGTCGCCAGCAATTCACCGATTACTTTCTTCAAAATGCCCATTCCATGTCCGTGCACGATACGCACGCGATCCACCGACGCCATCGAAGCCGTGTCCAGAAACTTGTCCACTTCCTCGCGCGCCTCCTCCGCCCGTTTGCCAATCACGTTGATCTCGCGATAGGTCACATCCCAGCGCGGGCCGGCCTCGTAGGAAACATTCTTGGGCAATCGCGTGACTTCTGGCGCCGCCGGCAAAACCTCCTCCACGTCGTCGGTGGTCACCTTCATACGCATCAACCCGGCTTCCACTTCCAGCAATCCTCCCGCAAGTTTTCGACGCACTCGCGCCGGCTCGCGAACGCCTTTCAGCCGGACTCGCGAGCCCTCCTCAATCGGAACGAAACGCTGCGGTGAAACGGGCGCCTCACCAAACACCGCCACTCGAGCCTTCTCCTCGAACTCACGCTTGTCTTTCGCCACCCGTCGCTCGGCCTGCTCCGCCGCTTTGCGCTGCTCCGCCCCGGCCAGCACCTTCTGGATCGTCTCCTGACTTTGCGCCTCAAACCCGGCCAGCGCGGACCGCAAGCGCTCATCAAGTTCTTTGAATTTCGCTTTCTCGCGCTGCTCGAATTCCTTGCCGAGCGATTGCTCGCGTGCTTCCAAAGCCTGGCGTTGCTCCCGCAAGTCCTGCTCTTCCACCGCCGTACGACGCAGCCGCTGATGCAGTTCGTTGAGAAACATCGCGATGTCCCGTTCGCTGGTCGACATCCTCTGGCGCGCCCGTCGAATCAGGTCTTCGGAAAGTCCCAGCCGGCTCGCGATCTCCAAGCCCGCCGACTTTCCCGGCGCGCCCAGTTGCAAAACATAAGTGGGCTGCAGCGTCTTTTCGTCGAAGCCCATGGATGCATTCAAAACTCCCTCCGTGGTCGCGCCATAGATCTTCAGCGCCAACAGGTGCGTGGACGCGAAAGTGAACGCGCCGTGCGCCTGGAAAGTTTCCAGAATCGCGACACCCAGGGGTCCGCCTTCTTCGGGATCCGTCGCGCGGCCCAGTTCGTCCAGCAACACCAGCGACTGCGGCGTGACCGTCTCCAGCATCTCGCGCACGCGGGCGATGTGGCCCGAAAAGCTGCTCAGGCTTTCCTGGATCGATTGCTGGTCGCCTATTTCTGCCAGTACCTGTTCGAACAGCGGAAACTCCGCCTCGGCCGCCGGTACCGGCAGTCCCGCTTGCGCCATCAGCGCCAGCAGCCCCACGGTCTTCATGGAAACCGTCTTGCCGCCCGTGTTGGGCCCGCTGATCAACAGCGTTCGCTGCTTTTCGTCCAGCGCCAGCGAAATAGGAAGAATCGGTTTTTTCTGCCGCCGCAGCACGTCTTCGAGTAACGGATGGCGCGCGTCCTTAAGAGCCAGCCGCCGATGTGTGTCCGCGCTGAACCGCGGGATGACACAATCGAAATCGGAAGCGAACGCCGCTTTGGCGAATAGCAGATCCAGACGGCCAATGGCTTCCACTAGCGCTTGAATCTGGGGGCCGTTGGTCCTCAGCACCTCCGTCAGCTCGCGCAGAATGCGGGCCACTTCGCGCTGCTCTTCTTCTCGCAGCCGCACCAGTTCGTTATTTAGATCGATGGTTTCCAGTGGCTCAACGAACAGCGTGTGGCCGCTGCCGCTTGCGCCATGAATCACGCCGTAAACCTTCCGTTGTTGTCCGGCCACCACCGGCACCACGAAGCGATCGTTCCGTAATGTGATGAATTCCTCTTGCAGCGTGCCGTCGTCGCGATGCGTCCGCAAGAATCGTTCCAGCGAAGTTTGAATCTGCCTCTGCTGCCTCTCTATGTCGCGGCGCAACCGGTTCAGCGCCACGCTGGCGTCGTCAGCCACCGTGCCATCGGGGAGAATCTTGCCTTGCACATTGCGCAACAGAGGCCGGGGATCGGCCGTCGCCGCCACCTGAGCCGCCAGCCGTGGATACTTTTCCCCCGCCAGGTTCAGCGCGGCGCGAACCTCGCCGGCCTCTTCGATCAGCCGCGCCAGTTCCAGAATTTGCTTCGGCTCCAGCATCGCGCCTTCAATGCGCAGGATGGTCATCGCCGACGAGACATCGGGAATCGAATTGAACCGCAGCGCGATCGCCGAGCCCCGAGCCGCCGCTTGTGGTTGTCGCGAAGCCCCCTGGTACGTTATGGCTTCGGCCACGTCCTGTAGCGTGCCTTCCAGCACCGTGCGGCCGGTGTGCGGCTCCAGGTTTTCCAGTTCGGCTCGTCCCACCGGGCTGCCGACGTACCGCCCCACCAGTTCGCGCAGCAGCTCGAATTCCAATAGATCAGCGCTGAAGTTTTGCAAAGGCTCTCTCGATCACGCCTAGCGTGCCCTCCGTAAGACGATACTCGCGAAGGTCCTGTTCCCTCACCCACGCCACACGGCTGGCATCGCTGGCCGCGGCCGCTTCGCCCGCTAAAGGGCGGCACAAATAATCGATCAAAACGTAGTGGTATTCCGGCTTCCCTTCGGCATCCGGAATCACCCGCTCGAAGATCTCAAACAGAGAGTAAGGATCCACGTCCAGCCCCGTCTCTTCGGCCACTTCGCGCCGGATTCCCTCCACCAGCTTCTCACCAGTTTCCACAATTCCACCCGGGATGGACCAGTAGCCCTTGAGTGGTTCCTTCCCGCGCTCCACCAGCAAAATCTTTCCGTCCTCGAAAATCAGCGCTCCTACTCCCAGGAAGGGACGTGAAGGATAACGGCGGCTCTCTTCCTTGGTGCCGGCTTCGGTGTTAATACGAGATCCCTTTCACGTCCAGGCGCGCACGGTAAACGGAAGTACGGGCCGTGATGTAGAGCGATCCCAGGTCCGGATCGCCGAAAGCGCAATTGGAGGGAGTCTCCTCGGTGGGAACCATCCCGATCGGCTTGCCCTCCGGCGAATACACTTGGATTTGATTGGCGGCCACGTAGAGGTCGCCCTTTTCGTCCACGCAGATCCCATCCGGCACGCCTTCAATTCCCGAGATCAAAGTGCGTTCATTGGACGCACCGCCACTCTTATCTAAGTCGTAAGCCCGCACGTTCCGCTCATCGGAGTTGCTCACGTAAAGCGTGCGTCCGTCGGGCGCCAGCGCAATGCCGTTGGGCCGCCCTTTCGGCTTCGCGATTACCTCCAGCTCGCCTTTCCGCGAGATGTGATACACCCCGAAGAAATCCAGCTCGCGCGTGTCCTGCTGGTTCCCGAACGCCGGATCGGTAAAGTAAACATCGCCTTCCTTGCGAACCGCCAGATCGTTTGGGGCGTTGAAACGTTTCCCTTGCCAGTGATCGGCCAGGATTTCCACTTTGCCCTTCTTGTCGGTCCGCGTTACGCGCCGCGTATGACTTTCGCAGGTGTAGAGGCGGCCTTGCGTGTCGAATCGATTGCCCGTGGCTCCATTCGAATTCTCTCGAAAAACGCTGGCCGTCTGACCCGCCGTAAACTGAAGAAGCTTGTTGTTCGGAATATCGCCAAAGATCAGGAAACCCATGGGCGACCACGCCGGACCCTCCGCGAAAACATACCCCGCGGCCACCTTGTCAATCCGGATATTGGCAAAGTCTTGAGCCGCGATGCTCCCGGCCAGCAATAGTAGTGTGAAGAACGGCCTCACGTACCGATAAGGTTATCAAAGCGGCATTTATCACAGAAGACCTGCCAGTACAGTCCGTAAAATGTGGCGCACGCACTCCTCAGTGCCGCGTTCACACTTGTGTGAACGTTTCGTCCCGTAGCCGGGCTAGTACGAAAGGCAATTGCGCCGCCTGCCTCTGTTTGAGTTACAATCTGCCAATGGCTCGCACCCATCGGAACGCGGCGTGCCTCGCTGTTGCTATTTTTGCGTGCTCACCCTGTTGGGCGTTCCAGGCGTCCGGCGCCGATACCGCGGTCTCTATCCTTCCCCGTTTCCGGCCGGCTGTTCCCACTGGCCAAACCATTTTTCCGAAAGCCGATATTCGCGTCGACTCCGCGTTGGTTTTGGTGCCGGCGCAGGTGACGAACATCTTGGGCGCCCCGGTCACCGATCTGCATAAAGAAGACTTCAAAGTTTTTGAAGACGGCGTGGAACAGCCCATCACGAATTTTTCGTTGGAAGATGCGCCCTTGTCCATTGGGTTGCTATTCGACAACAGCGGCAGCATGCGAAATAAGATGAAAAAGGCTACCGAGGCGGCCGCTGCGTTCTTCAAGACCGCCAATTCGCAGGACGAGTTCTTCCTTATCGAGTTCAGCGATCGGCCGAAATTGACAGTCCCCTTTACGTCCGACCCCGATGAAGTCTACGATCGAATCGCCCACACCAAGCCTTTCGGCCGCACCTCTCTGCTGGATGCGATCCACATGGCCATGGGCGAGATGAAGCACGCGCGAAACACTCGCAAGGCGCTGGTCATTGTTTCAGATGGCGGAGACAATCGCAGCCGCCACACCGCGCGTGAGATCAAGAACGCCATGCTCGAATCGGATCTGCAGGTTTACGCCATGGGCATCTTCGATCCGGACGACGCTCCCAAGCACTCGCTCGAAGAACAAAACGGACCCAAGCTTCTCGAGGAGCTGGCCGACGATAGTGGCGGCCGCGAATATCCGGTGACCAACCTGAACGATCTACCTTCCATCAGCGCCCGGATCGGGGACCAACTTCGCAATCAGTATCTTTTGGGATATACGCCGATCAATTCCGAGCGCGATGGAAAGTACCGGATTATCAAGGTTCGGGTAACCCCCCAGGCCGAAGTACCCGACTTACGCGTGTATTATCGTCACGGGTACTATTCGCCAGGCTTGTGACCTACCAGCGGAAACCGAACGTCACCGGGATGTAGTCGGCGCGCATATTGTTGTTCATGAAAATATGCACGTAACGAGCTTCGGCGAAAATCTTCCCGTGCCATTTGGTGCCCACCGCCACGCCCATGCCGGCGTTGAATCCGGGTTTATTCACCGAATAGGCGTCCCCGACGTTTGGAATCAGAACCGGGAAGGAGCCCGTCGCGAACGGGGTCACCACTCCGGTCGGCGCCGAAAACTGTTCGGACCAATGATAAAGCCCGCCGCCACCCACGGCGTAAAGGTCAAAGTGACTCCGGGGAGTTAAATGCACAATCGGATCGATGGTAGCCGAGAAAACATGAACGTCGCCGCTGGGGTAACCCAGACTGCTTACCGTTGCGCCATTAAACCCCAGCGAATTGTAACCTAGTTCACTCAAAACTCCGAGGTAAGACGAGAAGTTATAGCCGATACCACCCTGAACATTCCATCCGTCGTTCAGGTACCTTCCGGTGTTGCCAACTGGTTGCGTGAAGCCGCCGCCCAGTTCGAAGGAAAAACGGGATACTTCCTGTGCGCTCATAAGTCCCATGCCAAGAAAGACTAAACCAGTAACTAAAGCAAGTCGATTCATTTTCGTAACCTCATGATCTTTAGATCCAGGCTGCGCGCAACCCGTTTCGATCACAGGGGTTAGCTCGCAGTTAGCCCTTCCGCTGGCTCTGTGGAACATATACAGTTGCCGGGAAGAGAGAGCTCCGGGCCTATATAAGTACTAGTACGATTTGAGGTTCGCAAGCTCAAGTTTTAGGTACTTTTTGACCCGAATCCTGGTAAGCTCGTACTCTAGAGTTTTGGAAGTTTCACGGGCGATCTCAGGGGTTGCCCGGAGCTGTCCAAAGCAGGTTAGCTTAGAGGAGGAACGAATGAAGAAGGTTTTAACGATTGTTTTTGCGGGTCTTGTTACGGTCGGGCTCGCTAATGCGGATATCACGCCCTTGCTGTTCAACGTTACGCCTGCAGGCCCGGATTATACGTGGAATTACGAGATCAGCATCGACAGCGCAGAGGAGTTGGTCGCAGGGAATTATTTCACCATCTACGATATCGGGGGAACAATCGGTACGGTCACAGCCCCTACGGGATGGACCGATTCGGTTCAGTTGACAGGCATCACGCCCAGCACCCAGAACCCTACGGACAATGCGGCTATCGACAATATAACCTTTACCTACGACGGTACCTCGCCCCAGGGTCCCACCGGCACCAGCGCCTTGATGGGGTTCAGCTTTGTGGATAACCTCGGTTCTGTTGCCGGGACGACTGGCACCTTCACCTATTCGGCGACCAAAACGGGCTTTACTACCCCGGATCAAGGCCAAGGTGGTATCGAGGTTCCGACGGCTACGCCCGAACCCGTCACCACGGGGCTTATTGGTCTCGCGTTGGTCGGCATGGCTGTCGCGCGTCGCAAGTTCGCACGCTAAAGGTTTTTGTTCCTTCTTTGCCAAAGGGCGGGTACCAAACTCGCCCTTTCGTTTTTCTGTCCTTCCAATCAGCGCTTAGCTCCAGTAACTCCTGTCCTGGCTGACGCTATCGAGCGCCGCTGAGGATTCTACAACGCCCCTATTCCCCGCCCCGGCTGCTTCGAACTTTTTCTCCCGTTCCGTTCCTTGTACGCCACTCCGGAACTTCCAGTCGCAGATCGGCGATCCAGCAGCGTTCCGCTCACCTCGCTCAAATAACGTTGAATGATGGCGCCGGTACAGGGAGCGCGAAATACTGTGTCAACTCCGGTTGAAAATTCCCCATAGTTCCGGTATCCGCTTCCTCGTTCGGGTAGACTGAGTTGAGTTATTTCGAGGAGGATGCGAACATGCATGATCCGACCAGACGCGACCTACTAGCCGCGGGCGCCATGGCGACGGCGTTGGCCACAACACCAGCGCTATTTGCTCAACAGACTGGGCAAGCAGGAACAGGCGGCCGCTTCTACGAAAGAGGCCCCGTTCGCATCCACTATGAGGAGGCCGGTTCCGGCTTCCCATTGTTACTCATCGCCGGCGGCGGCTTGAATTCGGCGATCTCCGGATTGACCAGCGGCAGTCCTTTTAACGCGATCGAGGAGTTCAAGGGAGAGTACCGCTGCATCTTTGCGGACCTGCGCAACGCCAATAGCGGCCAGTCCTCCGGCCCGCTTGAAATCGATCGCCCGTGGGATGCACATACCGACGACCAGCTCGGTCTGATGGATCACTTGGGGCTAGGGAAGTTCATGGTGCTGGGCTTCTGCATTGGCGGCCCTTTCATCTGGAACCTCTTGCGGCGGGCGCCGGATCGTATTGTCGCAGCCGTGCTGGCGCAGCCCAGCGGATCGCGTCCGGAGATGCGCGACCTTTTCTACGACACCAATATGAAGGGCTGGGCTCCGGAATTGATCAAGCGCAGGCCCGACATCACGATGGAGATGGTCGACAAATTTCTGACTAAAATGTACCGCACCAACGCCGACTTCGTCTTCACCGTAACACGCGATTTCGTTCGCAATTGCCAGACGCCCGTACTGATCCTGCCGGATGATATTCCGGCGCACCCCTACGCCGTCGCCATGGAGGCCGCGATGCTCGCGCCAAAGGCCGAAGTGAGCATCTTCCCGTGGAAAGAGCCCAAGGAGCGGATTCCCCTGGCGGTGCGCCAAATACATTCCTTCCTCCGGGCGCATCATATTGGAGAAAAGATATGAGGACTCTTCTAGCGCGAGCGGTCTTGTTAATGATGGCAGTTTTGTTCATGGAAGCTGCGGTCTCACTCGGTAGCGGTGTACCTGCGGCGGTTCACTACATCGGCCACGACAAGGTCACGGAAGTGATGTCGAAAGGCGGACCAATCGTGACCGATCCGGGCCTGGTTGTTTTGGCGCAGCGCCGGGCAGCTGGCCAGGTTGAGTACCACGACCATACCAACCACGTGTTCGTCATGGTTGAAGGCGAGGCGACGCTGGTAGTGGGAGGGACCATGGTTGACCCCAAGCGGACCGCGCCCGATCAAATGCGTGCCCCCTCGCTCGACGGCGGAACGATCTACCATTTGAGCAAAGGCGACGTGATTACCATTCCGGCGAAGACGCCCCACTGGTTCAAGGAAGTCCCCACAAAGACGGTGGCCTACTACGCGGTGAACATCGAGAGCGAATAGCAAACTGCGATTACAGGGAATCCAGAATCCAGAATTCTGAATCCAGAATGAGGCTGAACCTCCGGGATACTCTAATCCAAGCTAGGATGGACCCATGCGATTGCTTCCTTTCTCAACAATCATGGTCGCGATGACTTCGACGCTAACTGCTCAAGCGCCTCCGCAACCGGCCATGACTTTGACTATTCCGGGATTTCCTGACGGCGGCCAGATTCCCGTTAAGTTCAGTCAGGCCGCTCCCGGCGTTGCCGCCGGTGAGGGTACATCGCCGGCCATGAGCTGGGCCAATGCGCCCGCCGGCACCCAGAGTTTCTTCCTCCACATGCACGATATGGATCTCGCCCGCAACAAGACGACGGACGATCAGGCGCACTGGGTCTTTTGGAATATTCCGCGCCACGGCGACCGGCTTGCCCGAAGGCGTACCCAAGGGATCGCAATTGCCCGACGGGAGCTATCAGATCAGCGCCACGGGACCCATGTACCGTGGTCCAGGAGCCGGCGCGAACGGTCCGTTCCACCACTACGTGTTTGAGCTCTACGCCCTGGACACCAAGCTGGACGTGAAACCATCGGCTGACGCGTTCGAGACTCGCGCCAACGTGATGAAGGCGATTCAGGGTCACATCCTGGCGAAAGCGGTCTACGGAGGCCTGTTCCGGCGGCCGCAATAACCACCGGGAAAACCAAAATCGATTCGCTACATTCCGTCTATGATTGCGTTCAGCGTAACGCTGGGCCGCATCGCTGCGGCGCACTTAGCGTCGTCCGGGAAATAATATCCCCCGATGTCCACCGGCTTGCCCTGCGCCACCAACAACTCCTGAGTAATCTTGCCCGCGTTCGCCGCCAGCGCGGCGGCTACAGGAGTGAAGCGTTGCTTCAACTCCCCGTCCTCGTCCTGGGCGGCGAGTGCCTTTGCCCACGCCAACGCGAGATAGAACGTCGAGCCGCGGTTGTCGATCTCGTTCACCTTGCGCGAAGGCTCGCGGGCGTCTTCGAGGTACTGGCCGATGGCCTGGTCCAGCGTTTTCGAAAGCAGCGCCGCGCGCGGGTTGCCGGTCTTCGTCGCAATCAGCTCCAGCGAGGGCACCAGCGCACAGTATTCACCGAGCGAGTCCCAGCGCAGATGACCTTCTTTCACGAACTGCTGCACGTGCTTGGGCGCCGAACCGCCGGCCCCGGTTTCGAACATTGCGCCGCCTCTGAGCAGCGGCACGATCGAGAGCATGCGGGCGCTGGTCCCCAATTCGAGAATCGGGAACAGGTCGGTGAGATAATCACGAAGCACGTTCCCCGTGACGGAGATGGTGTCCTCGCCGCGGCGAATTCGCTCTAGCGAGAATTTCATCGCGTCCACCGGCTTCATGATCTTGATTTCCAGTCCCGAGAGGTCTTGTTCCGGTAAGTAGGCATTCACCTTCTGAATGATTTGCGCATCGTGGCCACGATCCGGGTCGAGCCAGAACACCGCGGGTGCGCCGGTTGCCCGCGCGCGCGTCACGCCCAGCTTTACCCAATCGCGGATGGCCTCGTCTTTCGTCTGGCAGGCGCGGAAGATATCGCCGCGCTCGACGCTCTGTTCGAGCAGTGTCCTGCCGCCCGAATCAACGATGCGAATGGTGCCGTTGCCGGGCGCGGCAAACGTCTTGTCGTGCGAACCGTACTCTTCGGCCTTCTGCGCCATGAGCCCGACGTTGGACACGCTGCCCATGGTCGCCGGATCGAACTGTCCGTGCTTCTTGCAGTCCTCGATCACGGCCTGATATATGGTGGCGTAGCAGCGGTCCGGGATCATGGCTACAGTGTCTTCGAGCGCGTCCTCTTTGTTCCACATCTTGCCGCCGTCTCGGATCACAACCGGCATCGATGCGTCGATGATCACGTCGTTGGGAACGTGCAGGTTGGTCTTACCCATCCGCGAATCGACCATCGCCAAACCGGGGCCCTGGTCGTAACAGGCTGCGATATCGGCCTCGATCTCGGCCTTCTTGCCGGCCGGAAGGTGGTCGAGTTTGCCGAGGACGTCGGCCAGTCCGTTGTTGACGTTGGCGCCGATTTCTTGGATCGCGCCGGCGTGCTTCTCCAGGGCAGCGGCGAAATACACCGCCACACAGTGCCCGAACATGATCGGATCGGAGATCTTCATCATGGTGCACTTCAGATGCAGCGACAACAGAGCATTGTCAGCTTTAGCGGCGGCCATCTGCTCCGCATAGAATCTCCGCAGCGCCGCCACGTTCATCACCGCGCAGTCGATGACTTCGCCCTCGAGCAGCGGGATGCTTTGCTTCAGCACCTTCACCGCGCCGGCTGAGTCCACGAATTCGATGCGCACGTTGGTTGCGGCGCCCACCGTCGTGGATTTCTCGCTGCCGTAGAAGTCCTTGTCATTCATGTGGGCGACACGCGTCACGGAACCGGATTTCGGCCAGTTTTTCATCATCTTGTGTGGATGCTTCTGCGCGAACGCTTTCACCGACTTCGAAGCACGACGGTCCGAATTGCCTTCGCGCAATACGGGGTTCACCGCCGAGCCCAGGACCACGGCAAAGCGGGTCTGCAGCGCACGCTCCTCTTCCGTCGACGGCGCCTCGGGATAGTCGGGTATGTTGTAGCCCTTTCCGCGGAGTTCCGCAATCGCTTCCCGGAGTTGCGGAATCGAGGCGCTGATGTTGGGGAGCTTAATGATGTTGGCCTCCGGTGTCTGCGCCAGTTTCCCCAGGCGGGTCAACTCGTCGGGAATCTTCTGGTCGTTCCGAAGACACTCAGGGAAGTTGGCGATAATACGTCCAGCGAGCGAGATGTCAGCCGTTTCGATCTCCACCCCTGTCCCCTTGAAGTACGCTTGCAGGATGGGCAGCAGCGCGTACGACGCGAGTGCGGGTGCCTCGTCGGTCTTGGTCCACGTGAGCTTCATGTATTGGTCTCAGTGTGAATGAGTGTAGAGAGAACGCGCTCGCAAAGCGGGACGGTCCCAAACTGAAAGCGTAGGATAGCATGACTAACCCGCTGACTCGCGCTGAGGCGGCCTTCAGCTCCAGTAATTGCGATCTAAACTTCGGTACTGAACCGCTTCGGCCAGGTGCTTGGCAAGTATGGGCTCACTACCGCCTAGATCCGCAATGGTCCGCGCAACTTTAAGTACGCGATCGTGGGCGCGGGCGCTCAGACCCATCCTGCGCACCGCCATCTCCAGTGTTTTTTCACCCGCGTCGTCCAAGGCGCATAGCCTGCGCAATTGAGAGGACGGAATACGTGCATTATAGAACCCGCGCTGATGTTGTATAGCCCGCGCCGTTTCTACCCGCTGCCGCATTTCAGCCGAGCCCGCGCAATGATCTTTGCCACGCAGTTCTTTGTAAGGTACGGCGGGAACTTCAACGTGCAGGTCGATACGATCCAGCAGCGGCCCGCTGATCTTGCTCAAATAGCGCTGGATGATCGCGCCCGTGCAACGACACTCTCGCCCAGGATCCGAAAAAAAACCACAAGGGCACGGATTCATCGACCCGAGCAAAATAAAATCCGATGGGAACGAAAGGGACATATTACTGCGCGCGATCATCACCGACGAGTCTTCCAGCGGCTGCCGCAACATTTCGAGCACATTGCGCGCAAACTCGGGTAGCTCGTCCAGGAACAGCACGCCATTGTGAGCCAGGCTCACTTCGCCCGGCCGTGGTGTGCCCGAACCGCCGCCGATCAGCCCAGCGTCCGAGATGGTGTGATGCGGCGCGCGGAACGGCCGCTGCGCCACTAGCCCAACTCCGCGCGGGAGCACACCTGCTACGCTATGGATCTGCGTGGTCTGGATGGCTTCCTGTAGAGTCAACGGCGGCAGTATGCCGGGGAATCGCTTGGCGAGCATGGTCTTGCCCGATCCCGGCGGCCCGATCATCAGCACGTTGTGACCGCCCGCTGCCGCTACCTCCAGCGCCCGCTTTGCAGAGGTCTGGCCACGCACATCGCAGAAATCCGGGGTTGCCGAATCAACGCAGGCAACGGCAGATGTGGCGCGGGAAGCCGGACGAAACTGATCTGGCTGGTTCAGATATTGGACCACCTCCGCCAAATGCCGCATCCCGAATACATTGACGCCGTCCGTGACAGCGGCTTCTGCAGCGTTGTCGGCGGGCACCAGTAGATTGGGGATGCCCTCGCTGCGGGCGCACACCGCAATAGACAGGACGCCGCGCACCGGCCTGAGCGCCCCGTCCAGCGACAACTCTCCAACCAGCATATGTTGGTCGGTGGCGCGCACCGTCCCCATCGCTCCCAATATCCCGAGCGCCATCGGCAGATCGAACCCCGCGCCCTCCTTGCGAACATTGGCCGGCGCCAGGTTGATGGTGATGGATTTGTTGGGATACCCGAAACCGGAATTGAGCAGCGCCGACTTGATGCGCTCCCGGCTCTCGCGTACCGCCGTATCGGGCATACCGACCGTAATGAAATCGCGCGCGTTACCGCCCGGATACATATCCACTTCGACGTCAATCAGGTGCGCGTCAATTCCAAAGACAGCCGCACTGCGGGTCCGAAAAAGGGGCATTCAAAGTGGGTAGTGGTCGCCAAGGAGGTTTTGTCTCCGCGCTAGTATGCGCGAGCCATTATGACCTTGACAGCATAAGTGCGTAAAGAGCATAATAAGATGGTGCGGTGGGAAGTCGAATACACCGACGAGTTCGAGGGCTGGTGGAACGATTTATCGGAGGACGAGCAAGACAAAATAGCAATCGCGGTCCTCACGCTTCAAGATCGGGGACCGAATCTAGGCTTTCCTGAAACTTCAGGGGTAGCTCAATCGCGGCATCCACGGATGAGGGAATTGCGCGTGCAGATTCACGGCAATCCGTTTCGGGTGCTGTATGCCTTCGATCCAAGGCGTGTCGGGATCCTGCTGATCGGTGGGGGCAAGACGGGGAACGATTTACGTCCCGGTGGCCGATCGCTTGTACGACGAACATCTGATCGCGATAGTCAAGGAGAGCATTGATGGCTAAGAAGTTTTCAGAATTAACCAAAAACTGGTCCCCGGAAAGAAAGGAGCGAGTGCAACGCGAGTACGAGCGCCTTCTGGCCGAGATGCCCTTACAGCAACTCCGCGCGGCGCGCGAACTGACCCAGCAGCAAATGGCAAAACTGCTCGAGGTCCACCAATCGGAAATCTCAAAGATCGAGAAGCGCACCGACATGTACTTGAGCACGCTCGCCAGCTACGTCAGGGCGATGGGCGGGGTGCTGGAGTTGCGCGCCGTTTTTCCTCACGGTGAGGCTGTGAGAATCAATCAGTTTGAAGCTCTCAACGAGCCAGGGGACGCGAGACATCCGGAAGCGTGAAGAGTAGCGCCATCGCAGCCCAGCTGGACGCCCCGGCAGAAGCGAACTGATGCCAGCCATGAGGAAACCCGCTCTCGAACGTGTGCGGTTGCACTGGAGTTGCTCGTGTCGCCATGAACCACGATCCGTCCTCGAGTTGATTGCGCAGCAGCCATGCGACGCCCCGCTGGTAGGTCGCGTCGCTGGTAGAAGCCTTTCCCGAGACATGCAAGGCATAAAGCGCCTCCCCTGTGGCATACGCTTCGCCCCGCATGCCAGCAATAACGCTCCAGCTTCCATCGGGATTCTGCGCCGCCTTCAACGCCTTCACAAAAGGCGCGCATTCCGCCGCATCGGCGCCCGCGTCAGCCAGCGCATTGAGTTGCATGGATCGCTCTTCTTGGGAGGAAGCTTTGGCCGCAAGAAGCCAGCGTTTCGCGCGTGCGATTCGTTCCTGGAACTCCTCCCGCCTACCCGGAATCGGATACAGCTTGATCGCGCGCAAGACCACCGCCGTGGTAGTAAACGGTCCGTACTCCTCAGGCGGCCGGTAGCTGGTGGTTCGCCATGAGCCATCCCCTAATTGGTCGATCGCGAAGTAATGAATGTGGGCATCCGTCAACGCATCGGCCGGATATCCCGCGGCCGCCATCCCCATCAGCGTGTAGCCCAGCGTGTCTGAGCCTCCGCCAATCGTCGAGCCCAGGCGCATGGATTCCAGATAAGGCATATCGGTAGCCACCGCGAACCCCAGCTCTTTTTTGGCCTGTTCCTCATTTACGGGAAATCCTTTACTCCGCGCCAGAGCCACGGTCATGGCCGGGAGCGAATTGTTGTGGCAGGAAACGCAGCGCCGGTTTTTGAACACCGGCTCCCCAATGGTCTCAATCATCGGCAGGATCTTTTTCAACGCCGCCTGTACTGTCGCGGCGCCCCCCGCCGGCTTCGGCCATTGTTCCTTCACTTCTTTTGCGCCGCCCTTTCGCAGCAGCTCGAGCGTTGAAGGAACCCCCACGCGAGCTGCAAGTTGATAGGCCGTGTCACCGCGATCGTTGGTGGCATTGGGATCCACTCCTTTCGAGAGCAGCCATTCGATCATACGGTCGCGGTCCGCGGGAGCTTCCATGGAAAGGACGGCCTGCATCAGCAGAGTAAAGCCTTCCCGGTCCTTGGAGTCGAGCGAAGCTCCATGCTCCAGCAGGAATTGGGAGAGTTCGGGCATCGCTCTCTTGGCTGTCTCGTTCAACACGCCCCTTCCGCTAGACTCCGCATCTTTAGCCGAAGCGCCTTTCTCCACCAGTAACCGCACACACGGTTCGCAGCGTCCAGCCAGTGCGGCCGACAAAGTGGTGGTGTCACCAGGCCGAACGCCGATACTGAGCAGAAACCGGATCGCTTCCAGATCGCCCTTCCGTGCCACAGCCGTCATCAGCCCATCCTCAAGTTGAGCGCCCTTGGCCATGAGAAGTTTCAAAACCGGAGTGGATCCGAAGGTCGTAACGGCAACACTCAACGGGGTGGCGCCGCGCTTGCCTTCTACCTTCACATCCGCCCCGGCGTCCAGCAGCAGACGGGTCTTATCCAGATTCGTGGCGGCGTAGAGCAGCGCAGTAGAGTCGAGTTCGTTCTTCAGATCGACCTTTGCCCCGCCATCGATGAGTAGCTTCATCATCTTCACGTCGGACTCGATGACGGCATGCATCAAGGCGGAGGTTCCGTCGCTATCCATCGCGTTCACATCGGCGCCGGCGCGAAGAAGCTTGCTTACTTGGGCGTGGTCGCCGTTTCGAATCGCAATCAACAGCTCGGGTGAATCGACGGCCAATAATACCCAGCCGGACAAGAACAGGAGTGTCAAGCAGCGAACCATACAATGGGTTTGCTATTCGACCGAAAATATCTCGCGAGTCTCGTACATTTGCTTACCAACATTGTCGCGCACGCTCAGCACGATGGTGTATTTTTCGAGCGGCTGGTCTTTCGCCAGATTCAGATTGAGCACGCCAGGCTGATAGCGCTGAGGATAGTAAGTTTGGATTTTCTGATTCGCGGCTAGCGGATCCGTGTAAGCCACCGAGCCGTCCTCGCGAAGCACCGTGAGTCCGTACTCGATATCTACTTGATTCTTGTCGCCCAGCTTGTATCCCGTCATCTCAAAGCGCGCCCAGACCGGGTCGCCGGGCCGATAGGCAGCCACGGGCAGTGGCTTCTGGTCGTCTTCGCCGCGCAGGAAGCGGAAGTTGCGGACCACCAGGGTATCGCTCGCAGCCACCTCGCGGCCGTGGATGTGAAATACCGCTCGCTTCTCTGCGGTGGTCTTGGCCAGTTCATCCGATAGCTTCACCAGGACCGCATACTCGCCCGTATCGGCCAGCGGCGGAACTACGATGGTTTCGCGCAGCTTCGGCTTCCAATCCTTGTCTTCCTGCGTCACCGTTGTCTCGATTTTGCCCTCCTGAATCGGTTTGAGCAAAACTCCGTTCTTGTCGCGAACTTCGATCTGGAACTTGAGAGAGACGTCTTGCTTGCCGTAGTCGTTCGGCTTGTCCATCTTGCGGTAGCCTTCAGCCTGGCAGCTGAAGTGGATAGTTTCTCCAGGAACGAATTCCTCGTCGGAGGCCTCGGGCGGACCGTCCTCGCTGCGCGCAAACACGGGATGGAAAATCGCGAGCGGCTTGTCGGCCGCCCTGGCAATCAATCCCGACGCCAAAACCAAAACCGTGGCGCACGCACTCCTGCGTGCCGCGTTCACAATCGTGTGAACGCCTGGCAGCATTGTCACTTTTTTCGAGGGAATCACCTATTCCACCACTGTACTCCAGCCGCGGCGCGAAAGGTCCCAATAGATCACCGCGCCGGCCGCCAGGCCCATACCGAGCAGCAGCCACCCACTGGTCCATTCCTTCAAGAGCAGTTTGCCGGTTCCGAACAAGATACCGTAGATCAACAAGCAGCCGCAGATCCAATCCAGCAAATTCGAGAGGCCGCCGGTAGACGGACGGACGTCGGGAGCCAGCCGCGCAATCGGTTTCCAACCGGCCGAAGAAGGATGCGTGCGTCGATAGAAAGCCACCAGCGTCTCGTTGGATTCGGGGCGCGTGAGGAACGTCACGGCCAGCCAGACCATGGTCGTGATGGAAACGGTGACGATCATGATCCAGGCGAAATCGCGCGGCTGGTCTTTGTCGAGTCCGAAGGCGGTCTGCATCGCCAGCGAGACCACGAAGCCCGAGATCATGGCCGAGACTTCGCTCCAGGCGTTGATGCGCCACCAATACCAGCGCAGCAACAAAACGCCGCCGGTGCCGGCTCCCGTAACCAGCAGAAGTTTCCACGCGCCCGCGATGGAGTCCAGGTAAAACGTCACCACCGCCGAAACGATGGTGAGAAATACCGTGGCCCATTGCGACGCTGTGACGTAGTGCCGCTCGGTTTCGCTCTTCTTCCAGAAGCGGCGGTAGAAATCGTTGACCAGGTAGCTGGCGCCCCAGTTCAATTGCGTTGCGATGGTGGACATGTAGGCGGCGGCGAAGGCCGCGATCATCAGTCCGCGCAAGGATGGCGGCAGGTAGGCGATCATCACCCGGATGTAGCCCGTTTCCGGATCCGCCAGGCCGGGAAAAAGAATCAGCGACGCCAGCGCCACCAGCACCCACGGCCACGGGCGCACCGCATAATGCGCGATGTTGAACCACAGCGTCGCGAGCAGCGAATTTTTTTCGTCCTTGGCGCTGAACATGCGCTGCGCGATGTAGCCCCCTCCGCCTGGTTCGGCGCCCGGATACCAGGTGGACCACCAGTTCATCGAGATGTAGACCAGGAACGTGATCATCGGCATCCATGCCGAGTGCAGGTCGGGCACGAAGTTCAGAACGGAACCACCTTGGGACGCGCCGCGCGCCTGGTCCACCAGAGCCAGCTTGGCCTTCATGCCATCGATGCCGCCCACGGCGCGGACCGCGAAAACCGCGAGCACGGTGACCATCCCCATCTTGATGACGAACTGGAACAGATCGGTAACCAGCACGCCCCACAAGCCGGAGAGGGTGGAGATGAACGACGTCAGGGCGATCATTAGAATGACGATGGCCAGGGCTTGCGGCTTGTTGACGCCCAGCACCAGTTCCAGGATCTTGACCATCGCCAGGTTCACCCAGCCGAGAATGATGCAGTTGATGGGGATGCCGAGGTAGAGCGCGCGGAAGCCCCGCAGGAAGGCGGCGGGTTTGCCGGAGTAGCGAATTTCGGAAAATTCGATGTCGGTCATGACGCCTGAGCGCCGCCACAGGCGTGCGTAGAAGAACACCGTCAGCATTCCGCTGGCAATGAAATTCCACCACAGCCAGTTGCCCGCGATCCCGCCCATCGCAACCATGCCGGTGACCGCCAGCGGTGTGTCGGCGGCAAACGTAGTGGCCACCATGGATGTGCCTGCCAGCCACCAGGGGACGTTGCGGCCGGAGAGAAAAAACTCGGTGACATTCTTGCCCGCGCGGGACTTGTAGTAGAAGCCGATGGCGAGATTGAAAAGGAAGTACAGCCCCACCACCAGCCAGTCCACCGATGTCAGTTGCACACGGTCACCATGTGGCGCACGCACTCGTGCGTGCCGTGTTGGCACTCGTGCCAACACCTCTGGAGTCCCGGAAACGTTTACACGATTGTGAACGCGGCACGCAGGCGTGCGTGCGCCGCGGAGGCGAGTAATACAGGCCGTCACTAACCGAGACTTCACGAGCCTTCATTAGCTGCCTCCGAGCGTGGACCCGTTTGAGCGAAGCGCTCTGCCAGGTCGAAGAGCTTCCTCTGGTTGTTTTCGTCTTCTTGGCACTTCGCCACCACCAGCGTGATGTCGTCATGCTGCTCATGCGGACTGAACTGTTTCACGTCATCCAGAATCGAATTCATCAAGGCCTGCGGGGGCTGGCCGTTATGCCGCCGCAAACTGTCGACCAGGTTTCGTTCTCCAAACTCCTCTCCCGCATCGTTGAACGATTCGGTGACGCCGTCCGTGTACAGCACCAGCGTGTCTCCTGGGAAAAGGCTGTTTTCGCCTATCGAGCATTCCCAGCTTTCGAACAGTCCCAGCACAGTGCAGGTGGAACCGAGCCGATCGAGCGTATCGTCGCTGCGCAAGATCAGCCCGGGCAAATGCCCGCAATTGGCGTAGCGTAGACGGTGCGCGCGATTGTCATATTCGCAGAAGAACAGCGTGGCGTACGCGCTCTCAATCGTATTCTCGAAAAAAAGCTGGTTCACCGATTCCAGGAATCGTTGCGGATGTTCCAAAGCGGTGGCGCACTGGCTGCGCAGATTGGCCTGCAGATTGGCCATCAAAAGAGCGGCCGCGATGCCTTTCCCTGCAATGTCGCCCACCACCAGCCCCAGTCGGTCCTGGCCAAGATTCAGAAAATCGTAGTAATCGCCGCCCACGTGGCGGGCTTGCACGCACACGCCCGCGTAATCGAGAGTGCCACAGGACGGCAGGGTCTGAGGGAATAGCCGCGCCTGCACCATGCGCGCAATTTCCAGCTCCTGGGCGGCACGGCGCTCGGATTCCAACTTCTCGGCGACAGCCTGGCGCTGCGCTTCGAGCGCGCGGCTGACATCGTCGAATCCCACCAGCGAAAACGAATTCCCATCGATATCTTCGAAGCGCGTGAAGACGCCGCCCCAGATCGGTTGTCGTTCTGAAGCCGCCGTCCCGGTGTCGCGGCCGGGCTCGCGCCCGGTGTTACGATGGACGCGCCGCAGCCGCGGTGTATATCGAAAGTGAACTCCCCGCTTGCTCCATTCGCGGTATTTGGCGACCACATCTTCGGTTAGGAAGACGATTGGCGTGTGCCGTCCGATCAGCTTGTAGTCTTCCGATTCCGGATCCGGCGCGATCAGCCGAAGTACCGTGCTTCCGTCCGGAGGGGCTACCGCGATTAACCGATGGCCCGATTGCAGGCGAGTGTCCAAAGCCAGACTGAATCCCAGTTGATCCAGATAGAATTGCAGGCTGCGATCCTGATCTCGTACAAAGACGTTAACGGCGTCGATCCGCAGGTAGGGGTTTTGCCGGTCCAGCCGAACGTTCATGCCAGTGGGTTGCGCCACTTCAAGCGCGCTGCTCCAAGGCTAACGCAGCTAGATGAGCATCGGATGTGAGATGGCCGGCTGTGCCGACCGTCGACAGGAAGATCACTTTTGAAGCGAGATTTTACGAAGCAACTCCTCGTCCTCGATCGCGTCGGCCACCGCGAGCGCTTTGTCCCAACGGAAATATTGCTCGACGCCGAGCGAATAGGGTTCCTGAACAAATCGGCGAGCGCCGGTCTCCGGGTCGGGAGTCATTTTCGTCCTCACCTCTGCATCCTAGCATCAACAGAGGCATCATAATGCCGATCTGGACAACCGGATCAAGGTCGTGTAAGCTGGCAAAGAAAAGGCGAACAAACCTATGAACCTTGCGCTCGGACTTTCCGATTCTCCTGACCTGCTTGGAATCGCGCGGCGGAACGGTGGGATCGAAACCTCGGTTGCGCGCTTCGAGCAGTGGATGGCGGCGCCCGATTCGCCCATTCGGGCCATTCGACACCAGGCGGCGCGAGAGGGTGAATACGCCGAGATCCCGGCTAGCGTGGCTCCGGCTTTGCGGGACGCGTTGATCGCGCGGGGCATCCCGAAGCTTTACGTGCATCAGGCGGACGCGTTTGAGCGCGCGGTGGCGGGCCAGAACGTCGTGGTAGTGACGCCTACGGCGAGCGGCAAGACGCTTTGCTACAACCTGCCGGTACTGCAGCGGCTGATCGACGATCCGGGAGCGCGGGCCATGTATTTGTTCCCCACCAAGGCGCTGGCCGAAGATCAGTTGCACGAGTTTCAGGCCGCGGTGGACGCCATGGGATCCCAAATCCGGGCGTTCACTTACGATGGCGACACGCCCCAGGATGCCCGCCGGGCCATCCGGGAGCGGGCCAACGTAGTACTTACCAATCCCGACATGCTGCACAGCGGCATTTTGCCGCATCACACCAAGTGGGCAAAATGTTTTGAGAACCTGCGCTATGTGGTGATCGATGAGCTGCATTATTATCGCGGCGTATATGGCAGCCATCTGGCAAACCTGCTGCGCCGCCTCCGGCGGATCTGCGAATTCTATGGATCGGCGCCGCAGTTCATCTGCTGCTCGGCGACCATCGCGAATCCGAAAGAGCTGGCCGAGGCGCTGACTGAATCGCCTTTTGAACTGGTGGATCGCAACGGAGCGCCCAGCGGCGAGAAATACTTCGTGTTCTACAATCCGCCGGTGGTGAACAAGCAACTCGGCATCCGGCGCGGGTACCTGCAGGAAACGCGGCGCATCGCCATCGAGTTTATCGAACGGCATCAGCAGACGCTGGTGTTCGCCAACAGTCGCCTCGCCACCGAAATCCTGGTGAAGTATTTGCGCGATGCCATCGAGCGCGGTCCTCTGCCGGGCGACGCGGTGCGAGGCTATCGAGGGGGCTACCTGCCGCGCGAGCGGCGCGAGATCGAACGCAAGCTGCGGGATGGCGAGATTCGCGCGGTGGTAGCCACCAATGCGCTGGAGCTGGGCGTCGACATTGGATCGCTGGATGCGGTGGTGATGGCCGGCTACCCGGGTTCCATCGCCTCGTCGTGGCAGAGGGCCGGGCGCGCCGGGCGCCGGCAAAGCGCCTCGCTCGCCGTTCTGGTGGCATCCAGCGCGCCGCTCGATCAATACGTGGTGGAGCATCCCGAGTATTTCTTCGAAGGCTCGCCCGAGCATGCCCACATCAATGCCGACAATCTGGAGATCCTGATCAATCATCTGAAGTGCGCGGCTTTTGAGCTGCCCATTCGCGATGGCGAAAAGTTCGGTCCGCACGATCCAACCGAGCTGTGCCGGTTCCTGGCGGAGGACGCGGGGCTCCTGCATCGCTCCAATGGCTGCTGGCATTGGACCTCCGATACCTATCCGGCCGACACCGTCAGCTTGCGGGCCATTTCGAGCGACAACTTCATCGTGGTGGATATTACGGGCCCCCATCAAGTGATCGCCGATGTGTCGTTCACCGCCGCGCTCACCACGCTGCATGAGAAGGCCATCTATCTGCATGAGGCTCGCCAGTTTCAAGTAGAGAAGTTGGACTATGAGGGCCGCAAGGCTTATGTGCGTCGCGTCGACAGCGACTATTTCACCGATGCCATCGACTACACGCAGGTCAGGGAATTGGAGGAGTTCGAATCAGCCGACGTGAACGGCGCGCGGGCCGCGCACGGTGATGTGCGGGTGAACACGCAGGTGGTGGGGTTCAAGAAACTGCGCTTCTACACCATGGAAAATATCGGCGCGGGCAATTTGTCGATGCCCGAACAGGAGCTGCAAACGACCGCGTTTTGGCTGCATCTTCCCGAGAGTTTTCTTGCGCGATTTCCGGACCTGACGCCCACCGAGCGCCAAAGCGGTCTCACCGGCCTCGCGCAGGTGATGCGCACCGTAGCGGCCCTGCTGCTGATGTGCGATCCCAGGGATCTGGGCGTCGCGATCACCGAGGATATAGCCGCCACCGTCCAAAGCTTTGAGCCCGATCTGTTTCTCTTCGACAACTACCCGGGCGGCATCGGGCAGAGCCAGCCGTTGTTCCAATTGCGGCGTAAACTGCTGGCCGGAGCACTAGACGTACTGGGACAATGTCGCTGCGAAGCAGGGTGTCCGGCGTGCGTGGGTCCGGTTGGAGAAGTGGGTGAAACTGGAAAGCAGGCTACCTTGCGGTTTTTGCTGGAGCTTACCAAAGATCAGCGGACGAACTCGTAGCGCTCCAGCGTGGCTGCCACTCCCGTTTCCGGCGAGAAGCGCACCACTTTTCCCAGGCAGTGCAGACGAACCCTGTTATCGCTCCGGTCCGTGCTGGGAAGAGTGATCATGTATTCCACTGCCTCACCGATTCGCAGCGTCGCCTCGGCTGCAAACAGTACTCCCACAGAGCTCAGGTTCTTGGTCTCGCCGTGTTCGGAAAGTGCCGTGGAGCCTTTGCGAATCAATTCTAGAGGCAACTTCAATTCGAATCTTTGCGCTTTACGCTGTTCCATTTCGTCTCGTGTCTCTAAGACTCTAAACTGATCCAGGGCTGGGGTCAATAGCTGAACCGCCGATTGGATGCCGTTAGGTAACGTTTGGATAGTGAGTTTGGGCCAGTACTCTCTGTCGTACCGTGGCGAGACAGACTGTAAATCGGCATATGGGACAATGAGGTACAAATCGGTATCTGATCTTATGAGCGAGATAAGCACTGAAGAGCAATTGCGAAAGATGCGCGAGGATTGGGACCAGCGGGCCAGGGAGAACGCCCGCTACTACGTCAATACCGCCACCCTGGAGTGGACCGACGAGGAGTTCTTCGCCTCCGGCGAGAAGACCGTGGCGGAAGAGATCCTGACCGATCTGGGCAATATCTGCCAAGGAAAGCCGCAACGCGACATGCGAGTACTAGAAATCGGGTGCGGCGCCGGGCGGGTGACGCGGGCCCTGGCAAGTTTGTTTGGCGAAGTTCACGGCGTCGACGTCAGCGGCGAGATGATCCGCCAGGCCAAGCGCGCTTTAGAGGACCGCCCCAACGCGTTCGTGTACCAGAATAACGGCAAGGATCTGCAAGTAGTACCAACCGTCGATTTCGACTTCGCGTTTTCCTCCATTGTGTTCCAGCACATTCCCAGTCGCGACATCATCGAGAATTATGTGCGCGAAGTGGGGCGGCTGCTCCGTTCGCAGGCGTTGTTCAAGTTTCAGGTGCAGGGCGACAGTACTATAGAGACCAAGCCGGATGACACTTGGCTGGGTGTGCCATTTTCCGAACGGCAAGCCGTCGACATGGCGTTCCGCTGCGGGTTTGAGCCCAGGTACAGACACGGCGCCGGCGGACAGTATTTTTGGCTCTGGTTCTTTAAGAAGTAAATTGCAGCAACGCCGCGTTACGGTGTCGCGCTGGTATTAGCCTGCTGGTCTTCGCTGCTCGGAAGCGTTTGCGGAGGGCCAACCTGAGAGCGGCGCGCCTCCCAGTACAACCTCATTCTCCTGGATACTTCCAGCCGTTCGGCTGCGCTCATACTTTTTCTGCCCCGGCGTCCCTTGGCGGGCTTCGCGCCTGCGCCGCTGCGGCCCGCTCTTATCCGCGCTTCGAGAACGGCAATCGCCGCATCCAGACGTTTCTTCTCGTTGTACAACTCTCGCAGTGCTTTTACGATGTCCATCGTGATACTTGTCTTCGGGGGTTTCTCCATCGTAGACGACTACGCCTGAAAAATCCAGCAATTTCATCCTCCTCAAGCGCAGTATTGCCTTCTAACACTAGTAGTAATAGTGCAAGCCCTACTTTGTGAGGTACGGCCAGTGCCTTACGAAATGTAGATGAAAATAGACGATCGCGAAGGCGATCCCCGCTGCAACGACGAGTGCGCCCACCACCAGCAAAATGATGGTGCGCCACGGCACCGTGCGGCCTTCGCGGCGCAGCACTAGAATCATGCCTGCACCCACACCGACGAAATACAACAAGCACATCGGGATGGCGAACAGCATCAGGTTGAAAACATCCGGCGTGGGCGTAATGATGGCCGCGGCGATCACGATGGCCAGAATGGCGTAACGGGAATGGCGCAGCAGAAAGCGCGGCGAGAGCAGGCGCAGCAGCGTCAGCAGAAATATCAGCACTGGCAATTCGAACACCAGCGCCACGCCCAGTGTCACGTTGACGAACAGATCGAAATATTCGGTGATGGAGACCACCGGCTGCACGTTGTTGGTCATGCCGATGCCGAGCAGAAATTCCAGTCCGTAGCGGAAGGCCAGAAAATAAGCAAAGCATCCCCCGCCGATGAAGAGCCCCGCAGTGAGCAGCACGAAGGGCAAAGCCAGCCTGCGTTCCTTCTTGTAAAGGCCCGGGGAGATGAACGCCCAGACTTGATAAACGATCCAGGGCGAGGAGAGAAACACCGAAGCCAGCAGCGGGAGCTCAACCCAGATCACCGAGAAACCCTCCATGGGAGTGAGCTGCGCCAGGCGCGGCGGGTTCACGTGCAGGTGCTTCAAAGCCTCTATTGCGGGGTCGCTGACGAAATCCCACAGCTTGTTGGCAAATCCCAGCGAGAGGACGAAAGCAATCCCCAGCCCATAAAGCGCCCGGATGATGCGGTTGCGCAGTTCCTCCAGGTGCTCCATGAAGGACATGCGCAGCATCCTGTCCTCCTCCTCGTCTTCCGGATCTGTGGAAGCCGGTGGAGGTGGCGGAGGTGGCGGCGGACGCCTGATGAGGCTGGTATCCGTCACCACCTCCACGGGCGGAGTGGCGATAACTTCCCCTTCGGGAGAAGGAACTCCCGGCTTATCGTCTTCCATGCTGAGCTACGTTTCTGCGATGTCTCTTAAAGTACCGAGGTCAGGTATTGATGGATTCCGGCTCCGCGGGCTGGCTCACGGGATGCCGTGCGACGGTTCCATTTACTGGCGCTTCGATTTGAGACACGCTGGATTCGGCGCCCTGAGGTGCGGGTACGCTTACGGTGGTTGGATTTGCTTCGGTGGATGGTGAACCAGCGCCAATGGCGCCGGAATCGTAATAGGAGGAGTCGTATCCGGTGTAATGGCTCGTAATCTCGTTGGTGTAGCTACGAGTGATTTCCTTGATCGAATCGCTCTCTTTCTCCAACTCGCGCATGTGTGTTTCGAAAGTGGCTTTGAGTTCGCTTTGAGCGCGGCGAAACTCCGTGATCGCTTTTCCAATCGTCTTGCCAAGCTCGGGCAACTTCTTGGGGCCGAACAAGACAAGGGCGACCAGGAAAATGACCATCATCTCCTGCACACCCACGGGACCCATGCTAAAACCTCCGATTCCATGATACCAGGGCTTGTTCCTCCCTCGCTGTTTTGGCCTGAAGTCCTGACGGCAATGCGTAGCGCACGCACTCATGCGTGCCGTGTTGGCACTCGTGCCAACACAGTATGATGGGTAATTGAAACCCATCTTCAAAAACATCGCGCTCAGCGTCGCTCTCCTAATTGCGCCTCTGGCCGCCCAATCCGTCCACAAAGCGCCTCCTCCTCCCAAGTCTCTCCGGCTATACGTATTCAACTGCGGCAGCCTGGATATTTCTGATCCGGAACGCTTCCGCTTCAAGAAGGAAGAACTTGCTACCACCAATATGTCCGTGGCGTGCTTTCTCATTGTTCATCCCAAAGGCACGCTGATGTGGGACGTGGGCGCGGTACCGGACAGCGCGCTGAAACCCGGCGAGAAATCGGCCACCGAAGGGTATGCCACCATCACCGAAACGCTGGCGTCCCAGCTGGAGAAGATCGGCTATGAGCCCTCCGACATCCAGTATCTGGCGTTCTCGCACTATCACTACGATCACAGCGCCAATGCCAATCAGTTCGCGAACGCCACTTGGCTGGTAAGAAAAATCGAGCGCGACGCGATGTTTGCCCCGAAGCCGCCGGACCGGGTCAATCCAGCCAACTACGCGGCTCTCAGAAATAGCAAGACCGTCATTATTCCAACCGACGATTACGATGTCTTCGGCGATGGGACAGTGGTGATGAAACTGGCGCCGGGACACACGCCGGGCCATCAGGTGTTGTTCTTGAAACTTAAGAAGACCGGGCCGGTGGTCTTGAGTGGCGACCTGTATCATTATCCGGAAGAGCGCAAGCTGAAGCGCGTGCCGACCTTTGAAACCGATCAGCAGCAGACCGCGGCCACGCGCGAAGCCATCGAGGCGTTTCTAAAACAGAGCGGCGCCCAGCTTTGGATCCAGCACGACTACATCGCCAACTCGAAGCTAAAGAAAGCTCCCCAGTTTTACGAATAGCAAGCATGCGGCCAATCGCGCTGGTTCTTGTGATGCTGGACCTGGCGTTCGCCCAGTCCCACAAACCATTTCAAGCGCAGTCGGCGTCTAGCGTTGTGTATGGCGTTAGGGACGGCCAACAGACGGTCGAGATCACCAACGTCTCCTATGAAGTGACCGGGCAATTGTTGCTCAGAACCACCACCCGTACCAAACAGGTGATCGACGAAATCGGAATGGAAGCATCCACCACCGTGGAGGCTTGGCCGCTCGGCGTGGACCCCAGCCAGAAGCCGCTCTATGCGTTGAAAACCGCGGGCGTCGATGCGAAAACCGTGGACGGGGCCCTGTTAGTGATTTTGCGCGGGCTGGAAGACACCGAGTGGTGGTCGGTGTACAAACTGGGAAAGGGCGAGCGCCTGTTCGACACCTATGTGCCGCTCCTCGGCTTCTCGATCCGTCGGGATATCCAGACCATGCGCTACGCGGGTTTGGAAGTTCCAGAGGATGACGTCGCGGACGCTCGCTTGAAGGAGCCGCATGTCGTGGCCGTCCTGACCTACGCTTCGTCGGAGCGTGTGCTGCGGGAGGCCTTAATCACCAGCGATGACCCGAACCAGGCCCAGACCCTGCGCTCGTTCGCCGATGCCACCCGGTCCCTCACGCCGCTCGGGGCGCCAGTCGACGCCCTGAAGCTTTCCATCAGCCGGAATTATCCGTCCGCGCCCGCCACTATGGTGCTCACCATTCCGATCGAGCGAGATGACCTCGCCCTGGCCAAGGCGACCATGCCGCCGCACCTGCACATCGCTCTGTTTAAACGCTAAGGCTGCCGGCGCTGGCTCGAGGGAGGCACCAGGCCCTTGATCCGCAGGTACACCACCATCTGTCCGTACATTTCATTGTCGTGAGCGATGTTGAAATTCAGCACGGCCAGTTTGGTAGCCTTCCGGGGACCGAACAGCGTCACCATGCTCGCGGCATCGGCGTCCGTCAGCGAATCATACACGCCATCGCAATAGTCGAAGGATTCCTTGAGCGTCGCGACCAGCTCCGCCTTAGTGGTTTTGGTCTTCTCAGCGTCGCTTTTCTTCTGCTCACCTTTGGCATTGCCGCATAATCCGAATTGGACATCGGCAATATGCCCCACGATCGCGCCGTAGGTCCGTTCCATCGGACTGGCTTTGAACGAATAGTCCGCCTCCGGCATCTCGTCGGCGGCTTTGATCAGGGTGCCCTTAATGCCGTTGTAGCTGTTCTTGAGATCGCTCGAAAGTGGATTCTGAGCGCTGAGAACGGTGGCGCTGGCCAGAGCTCCTGCTAGAGTCAGGGTACTGATGCGATTCACGTGCGTCTCCTTGGACAATTGAATTTCAAGCCGAAGTATACAACAGTGAGTCGCCATGTGGCGCACGCACTCATGCGTGCCGCGTCGAGACTCATCTCGACGCATGGCTACCGACGCTCGCATTCCGAATCACGCGCGAAACTTCGTCTTTTTGGTTTTATTTTTTCGCGCCCGCTGCAGGCAGCATCACAGCTGCCGCCTTCTCGGGTGCGGGCTTTGCCGCCGCCGCTGGCGCTGCCGGGACGCCGGGCTTTTGCTCCTGCTCGTCCAGGCCCTTATTGCGCACGATGATCGAGATGCGCCGATTGGATGGATTGGTGGGGTCGTCTTTCAGAAGCAGCCGCTGGTCTGCGAACCCGCGCACCTGGCTGATGCGGCTCGGGTCCAGTCCCGACTCGGATAGAATTCGCCGGGCTGCGTTGGCGCGATCGGCGGAAAGCTCCCAGTTGGAATAGTCCGGGCGGCCGTAGGGCGTGGAATCCGTGTGGCCTTCGATGACGATTTTATTGGGGAGTTTCCCCAGTTCGGTTGCCAGAACCTTCAACAACTCGCTTCCGGCTACGGTGGGCTTCGGATCACCGGTCTCAAAAAACAACCCGCGCTTGGTCTCCAGCAAATCGATGCGCAGCCCCTCGGCCGTAATGGTCATCCGGATTTGGTTCTGCATGTCCTTCAACGCAGGGATCTGCTGCATGGCTTGCTGAACCTTCTCCTTGATCTCGTTCAACTGCTTCTCGTTCAGCGACAGAGTTTCGCTGATGCCGGCGTTCGTGGTGCCGGTCTGGCGGCCCACGCCAGTAGGGTCCTGAAAATATCCGCCGACGGCCTTCTGGACCTTTTCGCTCGCGCTCAGCAGCCAAAGAACAATGAAGAGCGCCATCATGGCTGTGACGAAGTCGGCATAGGCCACCTTCCAAGCCCCGCCATGCTCGTCATCATGGTGGGCCACCTTCTTATGAACAATGATGATGGGCCGAACGCCTTTGGCCGCGCTCAAGCCGCCGCCTCGGTGGGAGCGCCGGCGGGTTTCCGGCACGCTTTATCCATTTCCTGGAAGGTCGGTCTTACATGATGCGGGATTGCGCGGCGGGCCGCTTCCAGCGCCAGGATCGGCGGCACGCCTTTCATAAACGAGAGCAATCCCATGCGAAGGCAAAGAAAATATTCGCTCTCCGCATTGGTTTGCTTCTTGATGTTGGCTGCCATGGGTCCCAGAAATCCATAGCACAAAAGAATGCCGAGGAACGTTCCTACCAGCGCCGCTGCCACCTTGTGTCCAATCTCCTCCGGCGGTCCGCCCAGTGCGCTCATGGTGATGACAACGCCCAGCACGGCGGCGACGATGCCCAATCCCGGCAGGCTGTCCGCCATGGTGGAAATGGCAGCCGCGGGCAGCATAGCTTGTTTGTGCAGCACTTCCAGATCAGTCTCCATGATCTGGTCCAGGTCATGGACTTCCACTCCGCCCGCCAGCAGCGTTCGCATGGTGTCGCAAAAGAAGTGCATGGCTTCTTTGTCTTTGGCGAAGGAGGGATGGCGCTTGAATAACGCGCTTTTTTCGGGCTCGTCCAGATCGTTCTCCAGAGCCGTGATGCCGTTCTTACGCGAGGTGCCGAAGAAATCATTCAGAAAGCGCAGGGTATCCAGGTAGGTGGTTGAGGTATAGTGGCTTCCCTTGAACACGGCGAGGATGCTGGATACGATGGACTTCAGAATATAAGGTGGGTTACCAATTAGAACGGTCCCAATGGCCGCGCCACCGATAATGAGCAGCTCGGCGGGCTGCATGAGAACCAAAAGGTTCCCTTTTTCCATAAGATAGCCGCCTGCGATACAGCCCAGGACTACCAGGATACCGACAATTGGAAACAACGGATGAGTCTCCCGCTTTCAGGAATTTAAGACTTAGCCCGAAAGCAATTGATCGGCCGCTTGGGGCTGCGACTGTAGTGATCCTTTCGGTATCTTGAACCGAAAACACCTCACATCGGATGTGGCGCACGCACTCGTGCGTGCTGCGTTCACACTCGTGTGAACGTTCCGGGGAAGTTGGAATCTTGGGCGCAGTGACTGCGGCCGCCTGCTTTGAAATAGGCGAAGGTCGTGACTCCAAACATAAGCAGGTACGCAATAGCCAAAGTGAACCAGAAGCTTCTATTCTGATACTTTCTGGATGGCTCGCTGACATCTCCTCCTTGGAAGACGCTTGCTAAGCCCCGAGACATTGCCCAACCAAAGCGCGACGCATCCGGCCCAAGCGACACACTAATCCATCCTCCCTTATCGAATCCTGCTTTACTAATCCCGTAGGCGCAACCCGCTCGTGCCCCAGCGTAGGCTAGAAAGTCGTTTCCTGCGAACATCTACACAACATTTATCGTCCCAGGTAGGTAGCGTATCAGGCCAGCACGATATTTGACTTTTCGCAGTTGCCCTTCCTCTAGAGAGACCCATACTGTGTTTTTTCCGCACTCGGGCGAAAATATCCACGGGTATGAGACTGAGATTTGGTAGTAACCGGGAGATAGAGTGAAGAGATGCACTCCCCACCGTCGGCGCTCTTTGTTGCCGTTGATCTCAATGGTGGGAGTGAAAAAGCGATAGATAAAGGCAAGACGCGAATGCGCCACCGTCACCTCGATAGCGGCGGGTCCTGGCATTTGCTATATCTTACGGCGCTCTTTCCGATCCCCGCTCGTAGGCTTCTAGAAGGGCCACCAAGTCAGACACTTCCCACAGCCGATTAGTCACGCCAGCGATCAACTGGGATACGCGCGATGATCTCCTCAATCACCGCGGTCTTGGCGTCGGCGTAATTCTGGACGTATGTCCACCTTTTCCGGGATAAGGCCGCCTTGGTGCGTGCATACAGATCACGATCAGCGGCATTGCTACGCAGCCAATCCCGGAACACCAGCATGCGGTCGATTTCCGGACAGCCGGATGAAAACACGTGCAGGTTGATGTCCGTGTCCGGCCCCTTGAACATCCTGTGCTCGTACCAGTTGGGCTCTCGGATGCGGAGCACATAGCCAGCCGCTTCCAGGGCCGGCGCGTACGCCTCTTCTTGCGCCGAGTCGGCGACCACCAACAGCTGATCGATGATGGGTTTTGCAGCCAGTCCTGGCACGGACGTCGAGCCGGCATGCTCAATCCGCAACGCCACGCTCCCGAGCACGGACCGAATTCTGTCAGCCTCACGCGCAAACAGCTCCGGCCACTGCGGATTGTAGTCCACAATCAAAATTCCGGTGGACAATGGCTTCAGCTCTCCGACTGTATAAGCGCGGATCTCTTCCTCTGAGCGCTCGGTGCCGTTATCGCGTGGCTGGAGCTTCTTCGACATGCTGCCTGATCTCATTCTACGGATTGCTGGGTCTAATAAAGTGCCTCTCGAAGCCCTTTGACGGCATCAAAGCATGAGGTAGGTTTCCACCTAGGAGAACTAATGGCAGAACTAGACTTTGCGATTGCAACCCAAGCCACATCATCGTCGCCTTCCACAACCCAGATTTCGCTGCGGATCAACGGCGATACCCACAACTTGCGCATTGAGCCGCGCGTTTCACTGCTCGACGCTTTGCGGGAGTATCTCGGCCTGACAGGCGCTAAGAAAGGCTGTAATCAAGGCGCGTGCGGTGCTTGTACCGTCTTGGTGGACGGAGAAAGAACCCTTTCCTGTCTGGCATTTGCCGTTCAATACGAAGGCACGGAAATTACCACTATCGAAGGTCTAGGCGCAAGATGGCGCGTTGCATCCCATGCAAGCGGCATTTGTGGAGCAGGACGGTTTTCAATGCGGTTACTGTACGCCGGGGCAGATCTGTTCGGCCATTGGGATGATTCGGGAGTTTCGAAAACGGTCTGCCGAGCGCGGTGACAAACGACGTTTCCGCTTCTGCGATCGAGTTTTCGGATGAGGAAATCAAAGAACGGATGAGCGGCAATCTTTGCCGCTGCGGCGCGTATGTAGGAATCTGTGCCGCCATCCGCGAAGCCTTCGAGGCCGAGGTGACGCGATGAAGAACTTTGCCTATTCGCGGGCGGAGACCGTGGAGGCAGCCGTTGGCCTCATCGCCCGGCAGCGCGAACTCGAAATTTTTGGGCGGAGGCACCAACCTGGTCGACCTGATGCGCGAAAACATTGAGCAGCCCGACGCGCTGATCGATGTCACCCGGCTTGTCATCGGTGGGCTGACGCGAACGCTGGCATCACAGAACTTCCGGACGGTGGGCTTTCCATCGCCGCGGCGGTCAGAAACAGCGCGGTGGCAAATCATCGCTCTGGTCCGGGAGCGTTATCCGGTGTTGTCCCAGGCCATTTTGTTTGGCGCGTCCGGGCAGATCAGAAACATGGCGACCACGGGCGGCAATTTGATGCAGCGCACCCGCTGTTACTACTTTTACGACGAAGCTGCGCGTTGCAATAAACGGATCCCGGGCTCGGGTTGCGACGCGATCGGCGGGTTCAACCGAATGCACGCGATTTTGGGCGCCTCCGACACTGTATCGCCACCCATCCATCGGACATGTGTGTCGCCCTCGCGGCGCTGGATGCGATCGTCCACGTCCAAGGCGCCGGCGGCACGCGCACCATTCCCGATCAATGATTTTCATCGTCTGCCGGGAGACACGCCGCATGTGGAGACAATCTGAAGCCAGACGAATTGATCACCGCGATTCACCTTCCCCCGCTCCCGTTCGCGAAAAACTCGCGGTATCGGAAAGTCCGCGACCGCGCGAGTTACGCATTCGCGCTGGTGAGCGTGGCGGCGGCGCTCGAAACCGAGGACGGGCGTCATCCGGAACGTCCGCCTTGCTCTGGGAGGTGTCGCGCACAAGCCGTGGCGGGCTTATACAGGCGGAGAAGCCGATGGCCGGCGCAAAGGCAAGCCGGGAAACTTTTGAGCGCGCGGCCGAAGCGGAACTTTCCGATGCCCGGGGATACGGCCATAACAACTTCAAGATCGAATTGGCGAAGCGAACGATCGTTAGCGTGTTGAGCGAATTGGCGGAAGCGGGAGGTGTTCGATGAGCGTGATGCAGAGCATCATGGAGACGATGGCGAAGGTTCTTCCCGATAAGAAAGAGGATCCGCTCATCGCACCATGAGGCTATGTCGGCAAGTCGTTTGACCGCGTGGACGGTCAGGCCAAGGTGCGAGGCGAGGCGCGCTTCACGGCCGAATTCAAGATCGAAAACATGGCGTATGCGGTGCTGGTCTACAGCACCATCGCCAAAGGAAAAATTCGCAAGATCAATTCCGGACCGGCGGAAGAGGCGCCGGGCGTGCTGGCCGTCATCACGCACCAAAACATACCGCGAATGAAAGCGCCTCCGATCGTGGATTTCCACAACATCGGCAAGGGCTTTGCGTTGAGCGATCTTCCCATCATGCAAAACGCCGGAGTGCATTGGGACGGTGAGCCGGTGGCCATCGTCGTCGCCGAAACACTGGAGACGAGCGGAACATGCCGCGTCGCTCGTCATCGGTTGAGTATGACGTCGAGACGCCGGAAGTTTCGTTCGAAGGCATGAAGGCCAAAGCTGTCGTGCCAAACGACATCATGGGCGAACCGCCGGAAATCAAAATCGGCGATGCCGAATAAGGCCTTCGCGGAGGCGGACGGTGAGTGTCGATCATGTTTATCGGACGCCGCGCTACAACCACAACGCGATTGAGCCGCACGCCACCATCGCCGTTTGGGACGAGCGCGGCGGCGTGGTTGTGTTCGATTCCACGCAATCCGTGAATCTGACCGCCCATACACTGGCCTATATATTCGATCTCAAAGTGGAGGATGTTCGGGTGGTCGCGCCATTTCTCGGCGGCGGCTTCGGCGGCAAAATCGGCTGGAGCAATACTCCGCTTTGCGTGGCGGCTGCAAAAGCAGTCAATCGTCCCGTAAAACTGGTGTTGTCGCGCGAAGGAACTTTTCGAATGATCGGCGGCCGCACGCTTTCAGAACAGCATGTCGCTTTGGGAGCGCAGGAAAGACGGCAAGCTGACCGCTCTGATCCATACCGGACTGACGGCAACCATTCTTAAGCGGGCGCTACGCCGAGCAATGCACGTTTCCGCCGCGGCATCTTTATGCGTCGCCCAATCTCTATGTCGGCCAGAAGATCGTCTACCTCGACACCGTCGCCAACACATGGATGCGCGCTCCGGGCGAATCGATCGGCACGTTTGCTCTCGAATCGGCCATGGACGAACTCGCCCATGAATTGCGGATGGATCCGATCGAACTTCGGAGAATCAACGAGCCCGAAAAAGATCCCACCAAGGACACCGAGTTCTCCAGCCGGCACCTGACGGAAGCGTACCGGCGTGGCGCGGAGAAGTTCGGATGGAATGCGCGCAATCCGGAGCCGCGCTCCCAACGGGACGGAAAATGGCTGGTCGGCCAGGGTGTCGCGACGGCTTATTATCCTTTCCTCCGTTTTCCAGCGAAGGCTCGTGTGCGGATCTGCGCGGACGGATCGGCGATTGTGCAGGCGCCTGCGAGCGAAATGGGAATGGGGACTGCGACGGCGCAGATTCAACATGCCGCCGATCGCCTCGGCTTGCCGCTCCATCGGGTTACTTTTCAATATGGCGATTCCAGATTGCCCGATACGCCGATGATGGCGGGCGGCTCGAATCAGACCGCCACCACTTTCGCCGCGGTGCGAGCGGCAGTGGAGCAAGTCCATCGCGAACTGTTGAAGCTGGCGCAGAAGCGTTCCGATTCGCCGCTCAAGGGCGCGAAATACGAAGAAGTGGAAGCGCGTGACGGTGGACTGTTTCGCTCTGGAGATACGGCGGCGGCGAGACTTATTCGGCCATCCTGCAAAAGGCTGGGCAGCCATCCGTCGAAGCCGAAGCATCGTCCGGCCCTCCGATGGAGATGATGAAATATTCGATGGCATCTTATGGCGCGCAGTTTTGCGAGGTCCGCGTCCATGAAGAAACGGGCGAAGTGCGCGTGTCCAGGTGGCTCGGCTCGTTCGATTGCGGGACGATCGTGAATCCAAAAACCGCCGCCAGCCAGCTGCGCGGAGGAATCATCATGGGAATCGGCATGGCGCTGACCGAAGAGACTCTGTTCGACGAGCGCCGGGGCCGAATCATGAATCCATCGCTCGCCGAGTATCACGTGCCGGTGAATCTGGACGTCCCGCACATCGAAATCATCTATAACGACATACCCGACGAACACGCACCTTTGGGTGCGCGCGGAATCGGCGAAATCGGCATCACCGGCGCTGCGGCGGCCATCGCCAACGCAGTCTTCCACGCCACCGGCAAGCGCGTTCGGGATCTGCCGATCACTCTCGACAAGCTGATGTGAGAGTCATCTATTCAATCGCTTCCGGTCCGGGCAGGCTCCCATCCGCCTGCCCCCGTATTATTCTCGAATCGAACGCCTGAATTGGCCATCGTCGCTGGCTTCGTTTTTGAAAATTAGAATATCGCCACACCTCGCATACCCAGAACACCCCCACATGCGCCTCCCACCCCCCTAGCCACCAACCACCAACCACCAACCAAAAGCCAACAGCCAACAGCGATCCCCCTGATATAATGTCCCTCGCTGGAGGCAAGATGAACAAGCTGTGGCTCGTTCCCGCCGGATTCGCGATCCTCGGCGCTGGATGGATTTTGCGAGGAGCCGGGAGCGATAAGATCGACATCAAGGACCTGGTCACCGGCCAACAGGCCTTCTCCGATTATCAAAAAGAAAAGCCGGGGCTCTTCCACAAGATCACCCCCGCCGATCTTCCAAAACCTTATGCCACGAAATCGAGCGCGAATTTTCCGAAGGTAGTGCCGAAGCCCGACAACATGTGGCCGATAGCTCCGGCCGGCTTCAAAGTAGAGCTGTACACGCATCAAGGACTCACCGAGCCGCGCCAGATCCGCATGGCCCCCAATGGGGACTTCTTTGTGGCCGACAGCACTGCGAAAGAAATCAAGGTTTTCCGCGGCCGCAGCGCCGATGGCAAGCCGGAGCAGGTTTCCACATTCGCTAGCGGTTTGAATCGCCCGTTCGGGATCGCGTTCTATCCCGTCGGCGACAACCCGCAGTGGATCTACATCGGCAATACGGATTCGGTGGTCCGTTTTCCGTATCACACCGGCGACTTGAAGGCCACTGGGACGTCCCAGACCATCGTCGCGGAGCTTCCAGCGGGCGGCTTCCACTGGACGCGCGACGTGGTGTTCTCTAAAGACGGCAAGCGCATGTTCGTGGCCGTTGGGTCTGGCTCCAACGTGGACGATCCGGACACGCATCCCAAGGAAATGCATCGCGCCGACATTCTTGAATACACGCCAGAGGGCAAGTTCGTCGAGGTTTACGGCGCTGGCATCCGCAATCCGGTTGGCTTGGCGGTGAATCCGGAGACCGGCGAGCTGTGGTGCTCGGTGAACGAGCGCGATGAACTGGGCGACAACCTGGTGCCGGACTACATCACCCACGTGCAAGAGGGCGGCTTCTACGGCTGGCCCTGGTACTACATGGGTGCGAATCAGGATCCGCGGCTGGCAGGCAAACATCCCGAACTCAAAGACAAAGTAATTGTGCCGGATGTCCTGATGCAGCCGCACAACGCATCGCTCGGGATCACGTTTTATGAAGGCACTCAATTCCCCAAGGAATATCGCGGGGATCTGTTCGGCGCCGAACATGGCTCGTGGAACCGCTCTACGCGCGCCGGTTACGAGATCGTTCGCGTTCCGTTGGACAATGGCCACGCGAGCGGAGTTTACGAAGATTTCATCACTGGATTCGTCACGCCGGACGGCAACGCTTGGGGCCGGCCTGTAGCGGTGGTGGTGGCGAAAGATGGCTCGCTGTATTTCACTGACGACGCCTACCAGGCCATCTGGCGCGTCAGCTACACAGGTAAATAGGAGGAAAGAAAATGAGATCTTGGACTACTTTCGCGGCTGCCCTGGCAATCACGGCCGGCGCCGCACTCGCGCAAAACAAGGGAGGCGGCGGAATTCCTTCGCCGCTCAAAATCATGGTTTCAGGCTACAGCGACGGAGGCGAAATTCCTGAGAAGTTCACTTGCGGCGCAAAGCCGCCGGGTGGTTCTCCGCAGATCGAATGGAGTGGAGCGCCGGCCGGAACAATGTCCATCGCTTTGATTTTCCACGATGGCGACGTGCATCCCGGAAAGTCGTTCGACGACGTGACGCATTGGATCGCCTGGAACATTCCGGCCACTGCCAAGGGTCTGCCCGCGAGCGTCGCCGGGGACGCCGATCTTCCCGATGGAACCCGTCAGGGCATGAATATTGCCCGAAAAGCAGGCTACATGGGTCCCTGTCCGCCTCCGGGTCTGCCGCATCACTACACGCTCGAAGTTTACGCGCTCGACTCGAAATTGGATATACCGGCCACATCCGGCCGCGACGATCTGGAAAAGGCGCTCGGCGGCCACATTCTCGCCAGCGGCGTTTACAACGGGCTGTTCCATCGCTAAGTATGGCCGGCGAAATAACCCGTCGGACCGTCATCGCGTCGGCCGCAATTGTTCCGGTGGCGGCGCTGGTTGCATCTGCCCAGGCGCCGCCGTACGCAACCGCGCTTTCGGATGCACAGCTTCGCATTCTGGCGGCCTTTGCCGATCGAATCATTCCCAAGGATGAACTTGGCCCCAGCGCATCGGAAAGCGACGTGCCAATCTATATCAATCGCGCTCTCGGCGATTATCTCGCCCAGGAGAAGACCGCCTTCATCGAAGGCTTGGAGGCGACCGATGCATTCGCCAGGCGCTCCCAGGATCGGCCATTCATTGATCTAACAGCGGAGCAGCAGGACCTGGTGCTCACCGCCATGGAGAATGGCTCGGCAGGCGGGTTTCCGAACGCCCGGGCGTTCTTCAATCGCGCGCGGCGCCTCTCCATGGAAGGGATGTTCGGCGATCCCTATTATGGAGGCAACAAAAATTTCGCCGGCTGGGACCTGATCCGGTACCCTGGGCCGCGCCTGGCCACTACGGCCGACGATCAGAAGATGGGCGTCGAGATTAAGCCATATCATCACTCTGCTTACGGAAGCGGAGACACGCATGGCCATTAATCTGAAACCGGTGGACGTGGCCGTAGTGGGCTTGGGCGCCGCGGGTGGAGTGGCGGTGCTGCCGCTGGCGCGCGCTGGCTTGAAAGTGGCCGGCATCGAAGCTGGAACCTGGATGGATCCGGCCAAGGATTTCAAGCCGGACGAGATTCACAATAACGTGCGCGCGCTCGTGACCACCGTTCCCAAGGCGAAGCAGGAAATCCCGACGTTCCGCACCAGCTCGGACGCCAAAGCGCGCCAGGCAGCAGCCCATCCCATGATGAATGCTGTCGGCGGCACGTCGATTCATTATCATGCTCAGAGCTGGCGTCTGAAGCCGTGGGATTTCAAAACGCGCTCGGAGACCGTCAAACGTTACGGCGCTAGTGTGCTTCCCAAGGGATCCACGCTCGAGGACTGGCCCGTTAGCTACGAGGAATTGGAGCAATACTACGACGTCGTCGAGCACGAGGTGGGAGTTTCGGGCAAGGCCGGCAACATCCAGGGACGGCTCGATCCGGCTGGCAACATTTATGAAGGCCCGCGGCAGCGCGAATATCCAATGCCTCCGCTGCGCACTTCAGACTATCTCGATCACATGTACAAAGCCGCTGTGTCGCTCGGTTGGAAGCCGTTTCACGCGCCTTCAGCCATCAACTCGCAGCCTTATCGCGGGCGAGCGGCCTGCGCGTATCACGGCTATTGCGATCGCGGCGGGTGCCATGTCCGGGCCAAGAATTCCACCTGCTTCACCACCATTCCCGAAGCGCAAAAAACCAAAAACCTGACGGTGTTCGACCACGCGCAGGTGACGCGGATCGTCGCCGATAACAACGGCAAAGTCACCGGTGTTCTCTATATCCGCGACGCACAAGAGTATTTTCAGCCGGCCAAAGTGGTGCTGGTCTCTTCCTACACTTACGAAAACACGCGGCTGTTGCTGCTTTCAAAATCCAAGGCGTATCCGAATGGGCTTTCGAACAATCACGGCCAGGTGGGCAAGCATTATTTCGGCCATTGGGACGCGCAGGCCGGCGTGGGTGTCACGGCGCTGTTCCCCATGGATGTCAACACCTGGTACGGCGCGATGCTCTCGCAAGGTGTTGTGGTGGACGAGTGGGCCGACGATACGTTCGATCATTCCGGGTTAGGGTTTATCGGCGGCGCCAGCCTGTGCACGTTCATGGAGAAGCATCCCATCGCGGGGGCCAGTATGAGCACCTTCGGCCGTGCGCCCGCCTGGGGTTCCAAGTGGAAACAATTCGTCCATGAAAACGCCGGCCGCTGGACTACATCCTATTTGCAGACCAACAGCTTTCCGTACGAGAACACCTATCTGGATCTCGATCCGGAGGTGAAAGATCCTTTGGGCGATCCGGTGTGCCGCGTCACCAGCGGCCCCAAGGAAAACGAGACGCGGGCCGCCGTTTACGCGCAAAACAAAATGGAAGAATGGTTCCGCGCGGCGGGTGCCGTTGAGGTGCTGAAGGGCCAGCCGTTCGGTCCCGCGCTATCGACACATACCTATGGTGGCACCCGCATGGGAGACAATCCCGAGACCAATGTCGTCGATCGCTGGGGATTCTCGCACGAAGCGCCGAATCTCGGGATGCTGGGCGGTTCCGTGTTTGGCACCAGCGGCGCGCGCAATCCCACCCTCACCATGCAGGCGCTGGCGTGGCGAACCGCCGAGCATCTGGCGAAGAACTGGAAGTCGATTGCCGGGTAATCCTCGACTCTATTTTCCGCCGAGTTCGGCCAGCACCAGCTTGGCGTTTCTCGAGGCCTGATCCTGCATCGGGCTGGCGATCGCGGCGGATTCCTGGAAGAATTGCAGACCTTGGCGCATCTGCGCTCTATCGCCGAGCGGTTTGCCGAGCTGGTAGTTCGCCAGGCCCAGGTCGAACAAAGCGATCGCATAGAGCTGTTGGTTGCCCCTGATGGCCGGCAGAGCGGCCTTCAGAGCTTTGTTGGCCGGACCGTACCGCATCTGCATGGTGTAGCCGACGCCGGTGTAGAAGTTGGCCCTTCCGAGCAGCTCGCTTTTTTCGGCAGCCCAATCGGAATCGCTGACGCCTTCGCGTTTGCCGCGCGTGCTGATGGCTTCCGAAGCTTTAGCGGCATAACTGATGACTGCGTCCGCTCTATTTCCGCGCCAGCTGCAATCAGCGGCGTACACCATGGCTTCTGCATTCTTATCCACGGCCATCTTCATCGCGGCTGGGCAGGCCTTAGCGCCTTCGCCTGCTTTGCTCAATGCGGCAAAATAGCTGCCGGCGACCTCCGGCAGATACTGGCTCTTGGGATTCTGCTTGATCAGCGTGTCCACCAGTTCCACTTCGTCCTTGGGCTGCGCTTTCAATGCGACCACGTACAGCGCGTATTCGGAATACTCGTCCACTTCCTTGGCGTATTCCAGTTGGTGTTTGTCGTCGTCGTTGGCGGGCGCTTTCGCTGAACTGATGAGCTTGCGAGCGGCCTCCGATGTACGGCCAGACCACTTCTTGGTCTGAGCGATATCTTCTTTAGCCACCGCTGCCTTCAAAGCATAATAAGCGGCATCCATGTCTGGACCATTGGCGTAAGCCGTTTCGGCCACTTCCAGAACTTTGTCGTTTTCTTTCTGGCCCAGCAGGGCCGATTCCAATTGCGCCGCCACCCATCCGGCGGCTTCGTGCTTGGGATACTTGGCGAGAAAATCCTGAGCGAGAGTCACCTTTCTGGCATCGTCCGTCTCCTGCCCCAGGGACTGTAGGATCTGCCCCTCGGGGGTGCCTGGATTGAATACAAAATTCTGCTTCTCTTGCGCGAGAACGGGCAACACGCAGGGCAGAGCCAGCAAGACCAAGCCGGCGAGATAACGTTTCATTGAAATAGCTCCTATCCGTGAAAATCTATCATAATCGAATCCTTGGTGGCGCGGGGAGGCGTTTAAAGCAGCGTGACGGTAAATGGGAGCGCCACGCCTCCGCCGGCTCTGTCTATGATATTCAGCGGCTCGTAGGAAAGCGGCGTCACCTTCATCGTTTTTCCATCGATGTCGACCTCGAGAAAGTGATTCTGCTCCGCCCAGGCCTCAATGTGCGCGTTCCGCATGTTCTTTTGGACATTGCCGCGCCGCAATTCCCCGCCGGCGCCGCTGACGAAGAAACGAATCCCGCCAGTGGCGGGGCTCACCTCGCTGGCCTGGAAATTGTGCTCGTGTCCGGAGAACACTACTTTGACGCCGCTGTTGATGAACAGCTGAAACCAGTGGCGAAGTTGCTCCAGGCTGGGAGGGTGCTCGGGTCCGGCGGTGAACATCGGATGGTGGAAATAGGGGATCACCCAGAGCGGATGCGGTTTTGCGAATTCGGTTTGCATCCAGTGGAACTGGGGGCTGTCTTCCAAATAGCCCGGACGCGCGGGGCCCGATTCGGTATTGCTGGTGCTGTCCAGCGCGAAGAACTGAGCCAGTCCGGCGTAGGTGAACTCGTAATAGCGCCCGGGTTTATTCTGCGGAAACGCGAAGTTGTCCAGAATAGCCGACAGATCGCGACGCCGCTCCGTCTCATTGCCGTCGTGATTGCCAAGAGCCGGGAAGAACGGAATCCTGGCGAGCAGCGGCTCGTAGGGCTGGAAGAATTTGGAACCCCAATCTTCGTCACTGGCGCCGGTATGGCGAAAGCCAAAAGCTATGCTGCGGATGTCTCCGTAAACGTTGTCGCCCAAGCTGAGCAAAAAGCGGATGGGATTGGCAGTGCCGGCGCGGCGCTGATATTCCTCCCACATGGCGCGCGCAATATTGAACTGGGGAGCCTTGCCGGTTCCGAAATCGCCGACCACAAAGAAGCTCAACCTTTGGGATTTCGCCGCCCAGGTTCGGACTTCACCTTGGCCGAGCACTTGGCCGTGTAGCGAGACGGTGTACTGGTAGGAGCGATCGGGCGCGAGATCGCCCACTGTAATGGAATTTCCGACCGAGATCAGCTTGCGATTCGCGATTTCAACCGTAGCATCGCCGAAGGACGGAGAGGTTCGGCCAATGGTGTTCTCGCCAGCGGTGGTGCCCCAAGCCAGCTGGACGTAGTCCGGTCCCAAGTCCAGCACATAGGTATAAAACTTCTGGGCGTTAGCGTGGAACGCAAACGCGAAGAGCAGCAGCGGAAAGAGCCGCCTGCGCACCTACTGCTGTTTGGACCCCGCGCCTGTTTCGCGAGCCAGGCGAACCTTGGCGTCTTCCAGCTTCTTCTGAACTTTGGCGACTTCGCCGTGATCTAACTCGCTGGGCGCGCTGGACTGATACTCCCGCAGGGAGCTTTGCCACTGGGCGATGGCATCGCGGATCTTGCCTTCTTTGAAATAAACTTCGGCGAGGTGATCGTGCACGGTAGGATCGCGCGACATGTAGCGTAACGCTTCCCGTAGCTTGTCCTCGGCCTCAGGCAGTTTGTTCAAGCGGAAGTAAACCCAGCCCAAGCTATCCAGGTAGGCGCCGTTGTTGGGCTCATGCGCTACGGCTTTGGCGATCATGTCGCGAGCCTCTTCCAGCCGAATATTGCGATCGGCCAGCATGAAACCGAGATAGTTCAGCGCGCCGTCATGGTCGGGATTCAACGACAGCACTTTGCGGAACTCAGCCTCGGCCGCCGGAAAGTTCTTCATGCGCTCGTACATGGCACCGCGGTCGAAGGCCACAAACTGCTTCTCTTCACTGGTTTGGGAAAGGGCTTCGGCCGCATCCAGCACCTTGGCCATTTCGGTGTAGTTCTTGGCCGCCTGGTAGATGTCGGCCAGCTTCAGATCGATTTCGCGATCGTTCTTGCCGTCCGCCAGCCGGCGCGCTTCGGCGATCGCCGCATCCGTCTTCCCCAAATCCGACAACACGGTAGCGCGCGTGGCGGACACGATGCGATCCTTGGGCAGCTTCTTGACGGCTGCGTCGGCTTCCGCTTCCGCTTTCGGATAATCCTTCGCTTCGCGATAGGTTTCTATGATTTCGGCTTCGGCGCGTCCCGATCCCTCCGGGTCAAGGTCGGCCAACTGGCGAAAGGCGTCCACGGCGGGGCCGTACTGTTCGATGGTGCGCTCCAGTTCGCCCATGCTGGACAGCAAGAAGCTTCTGCTGCTCTTTTCAGAGGCGCTGTAGCTCTTCTTAGCGGTTGCATCGAGGATGCCTTTCAAGGTCTTGATGGCATCCGGAATCTTGCCTTCGGCTTCCAGCAAGTTCACGTCATTGTACTGGACTTCCAAATCGTTGGGATCAATTTCCTTGGCCTTGTCCGCCGCTTCGCGAGCCTTCGCAAAATCCTGCTTTTGACGGTAGATCTGCGATATGCGCAGTTCGGCCTTAATGTCCTTGGGATCTTCGGAAGCGACCTCCTGATACAGCTTCAAAGCCTCGTCGAGCTGGCTGGACAGCAGCAGATCCTCGGCCAGCGCCAGCTTCAATTCCGAATTGCCCGGCTGTTGATCGAGGGCGCGGCGCAACATTTCCGCGGCCAGGGAATAGTCTTTCAACTGCTCGTAGACATTGGCGAGGCTGGTGAGGCTGCGGGGATTGGGATCTTTGTCGGCTACCTTGCGCAGCATGTCGGCAGCGGCTTTGTTGTCGCCGAGATCGGCATACACGGTAGCCAGGCCAGTCATGGCGTCTTCATTGCTGGCGTCCAACTCAAGCGCCTTCTTGTAAGCGGCCATCGCCTCGGTGGAGTTCATCACCGCTTTTTGGAGGCGGCCCAGCATGATCCAACTCTCGACATCTTTGGGATCGGCTTCGGTGATTTTCTGGTATTGCTCGATGGCCTTCTTCACCATGTCGGAATCGATCTGGTTAGTCTGCGAATCGCCGATCAGGTGGGTATAGATGCGGGCCAGCAGGCGGCGAGAATTCAGGTCGTTGGGGTTCTGTTTCAGGGCATCTTCAGCGTCCAGGACCGCTTCGCGCAACCGTCCAGATTGGATGTATAAGTCCGAGAGTTCTTCGGCGATGAAGGTAGCGCTGGGATCGGCTTTCAGAGCCGCGCGGTAGGCATCGGCGGCCTTGCTGAAGTACTCGCCGCGATTTCCGTAGGCGGCCGCGAGCTCGGAGTACAGATGGCCAAGGGAATAGTCGTAATAAGCGGCGGCTTTATCAGATTGTGCCGCGGGTGTTGCGGGAGCTTGTTGAGCAAAAGCAGCTGGTTGGCTCAAGGCCGCTATAGCTAGAATCAGGAGACAGGGGAGGCTGACCAACCGGGGCGTTGGGGTCATCGAAGAAGGCTCTCTTTCCCATACCGGGATCGCTTGATCCAGGGACAGACTTACTCGCTTTTAGTATAACCCCGAACTTGGGAAGTGGTCGCGACGGGTGGGTGTGCGACATGAAAGTGGTACACGCGGCTTCTTCAAGCCGCGTTTTTCTCACGCGGCATGGTCGGCGCCGGCGGCAGCCATCAACGGCGTTTCCCGCCAAATTTGGCAAAAACGCGGCTGAAAGCCGCGTGTACCACTTTCATGTCGCACACCCCAGCGGGGTTGTTGCCAAGGCAATCGCGTATGATTAGGATTCAACTGACCGTTCGCATCGAAATGGCACCCAGAAAATCGATTACATATCAAGACGCGGGGGTCAGCATCGATGAAGCTGACCGTGCGGTCTCCCTCATCCGTAAGCATGCACGGGGCACGTTTTCGCGCTCGGTTTTGACCGATATCGGCAGCTTCGGCGGGGGGTACCTGCTGTCCGGCTGGAAGAACCCGGTGCTGGTGAGCTCGGCCGATGGCGTGGGGACGAAGGTGAAGATCGCGTTCTTGACCGGGCGGCACAACACCATCGGCGAAGATCTGGTGAATCACTGCGTGAACGACATCGCGGTGCAAGGCGCGGTTCCGTTGTTTTTTCTGGACTATTTCGCGGTTGGGAAGCTGGATGCGCGGGTGGCGGGGCAGGTGATTGAGGGAGTAGCGCGGGGCTGCCGCGCGAACGGATGCGCGCTGATCGGCGGCGAAACGGCAGAGATGCCCGGGCTGTATCAGGAAGGCGAATACGACTTGGCCGGGTTTATCGTGGGCGCGGTGGAGCGCAAGCAGATGTTGACTGGCGCCGGGATCCGGGCGGGCGACGTCCTGCTGGGGTTGCCTTCGAACGGGCTGCACACCAATGGCTACTCGCTGGCGCGCAAGCTGCTGTTTGAGACGGCGCGGCGTCCGCTCAGCGACGCGCTCGCCGATGAGCTGCTGAAGGTGCATCGCAGCTACCTGAAGCCGATCCGCGCTTTGATCGATGCCCGTTGGCTCAAAGGCGCGGCCCACATCACGGGCGGCGGCATCACCGACAACACTCCTCGGATACTGCCGGATGGCTTGGCGGCGCGAGTGGATGTTTCCACTTGGAGCATTCCGCCATTCTTTGAGGAGCTGCGCGCTATCGGGAACCTGGATGTGGCTGACTACCGGCGCACGTTCAACCTGGGCGTGGGGATGATTCTGGTGGTGGCAAAGCGGAATCTTGGGAAGGCGCGTGCGTTGTTGAGCAGCCTGGGTGAGGCGTGTTTTCAGATGGGCGAGGTGGTGGAATCGCATGGCCCTCGCGTCGAATATGTGGGTGGTGAAGGTTGAAGCGGCTGGGCATCCTGCTTTCCGGCCGGGGCTCGAATTTCGAAGCGATTGCGGAGAACGTAGCCCGTGGAAGACTCGACGGGGAGATCGTTGCAGTAATTTCGAACCGCGAGGAATCCCGTGGGATTGAGCTCGCACGCGAACGAGGATTGCCGGCCGTGGTGCTGCCCTCAAAAGGTGTCGAGCGCGGGGAATATGACCGGCGCGTAGTGGCCGAACTCGAGAACCGTGGCGTGGAGTTGGTCTGTCTGGCTGGCTTCATGCGACTGTTGACGGCTGAGTTTTGCCGGGCCTTCCCACTGCGCGCGTTAAATATTCATCCGTCCCTGCTGCCGGCGTTTCCGGGCCTGGATGCGCAGAAGCAGGCGCTCGAACACGGGGCCAAGATCAGCGGCTGCACGGTGCATTTTGTGGATGAGCGATTGGATGCGGGTCCGATTATTCTGCAAGCGGCCGTGCCGGTGCTGGATGACGACACCGTTGAGACGCTCGGGGCGCGGATTCTAGTGGAAGAGCACCGCATCTATAGTGAAGCGATCGCGATCATTCTATCCGGACACTGGCGCATAGCAGGGCGGCGGGTAATCGCGGGGTAGGGTACGTGTTTGCTGGACGTCTCGGTTGTCAACCGGGGGATTCGACCTAAGCAGAAAAGGACCAAGTTCCTATTGCGGAGATCGTACCAAGGTCCCACACTGAGTCTTCACCATCATGCAATCTGAATCCGTCCTGCTGACCACGAACCCGGAAGAACTTGAAGACCGCGCTGCCAGAGATTTGGAATTTCTTTCCCGGTCCGTGAGCGCGACAGGGCAGGAGGAGTCTGGAAGCACAGGCGCGGTGCCACCGGTGCCCGAGACCCTGGAAGACACGGGGCTAAGCGTGTCTGTGCTGCAACAGCTCATCTTGAAAAAGATGTACTCGCGAGGCGACATGCTGGGCCGCGACCTTTCCGAAGGTCTAGGTCTCAAGTTCAGCTTGATCGAAGCGATCATCGAATTTCTCAAACGCCAGCATTTTATCGAGGCGAAGAAGTCGCTGGGAATGGGCAGCAGCACGGTGCTGTATGCGCTGACTGACACCGGCAAGAACACCGCTCGTGAGTGCATGGAGAGCAACCAGTACACCGGTGCGGCGCCCGTTCCGCTGGCGCAATACTCGGAGATGGTCCGGCGGCAGCGGCGCGCGGATGGCTGGTTGACACCGGAGGCCTTGAAGGAAGCCTACAGCCGGATGGTGGTGACGCCGCGCCTGCTGGCTCAGATCGGTCCGGCGGTCAGCTCTGGAAATTCGTTCCTGATCTATGGACAGCCGGGAAACGGGAAAACCTTTCTGGCCGAAGCGCTGATGAACGTGGACGATTCCTGCGTGTACGTCCCCCACGCGTTGGAGTGCCAGGGCACCATCGTTCAGGTGTTCGACCCGCTGTATCACCAGCCGGTGGAAGACATGGAAGAGCAATCGGTGTTCGCAACCGGCCCGCAGCACGATCGCCGATGGATCAAGTGCCGGCGTCCGTTCATTGTCACCGGCGGCGAGCTGACGCTGGAGATGCTGGATCTTAATTACAATGCCACGTCGAAGGTCTACGACGCGCCGTACCAATTGAAGGCCAACAACGGGATTTACCTGATCGACGACTTCGGACGCCAGCAGTGCACTCCGGCCGAGGTGCTGAATCGCTGGATCGTCCCCATGGAGCGGCGCGTGGACTATTTGAAGTTTCATAGCGGCGGCAAGATCACGGTGCCATTCGAAGCGTTTCTGATTTTTTCGACCAATCTGAATCCGGAACAATTGGGCGACGAAGCGTTCTTGCGCCGCATTCAATACAAGATGCTGCTGCGCAGTCCGGACGAGCACGAGTTCGCCACCATTTTCCAGCGCTTTTGCGAATCGAAAAGCCTGGGTTTTCAGGATGGATTGATCGCGCGCTTCATCGAGAAACACTATCGGAAGGTCCGGAGGCCATTCCGGCGCTGCCACCCGCGCGACATCCTATCGCATGCCATCGATCTGATTCATTTCGAGAAGCTGCCGTTTCATCTGACGGACGATCTGGTGGATCGGGCTTTTGAAAGCTGCTTTTTGGAAGAGACCGGCGATTAAGTTAAGCCCACTCCAGATCCACGTTGCCTCCGGAAAGAATTACGCCCACCCTTTGAGCCGGTATGCGCCGCTTCATCACCGCGGCGGCCGAAGCTGCGCCGCTAGGCTCGATCAAAATTTTCATCCGCGTGAGCAGGAAGTTCATCGCTTCGTGAATTTCAGGATCGCTGACCAGCATAATGTCTTCCACGTGCTTCTGCACGATGGGGAAGGTGAGCGCACCGGGTTTGCCGGCGCGCAGCCCGTCGGCTATGGTTTCGGGCAAGGGAATCGCGACGCGCTCTCCGGCTCGTAAGGAGAGCAGCGTGTCGTTGCCGTGCTCCGGCTCCACGCCGAAGATGCGAATGCCCGGGCGTATGGCGTGAGCCGCGATGGCGCTACCGGAGATCAAACCGCCGCCACCGATGGGGACCACGAGGGCGTCAAGATCGGGGATTTCACTGAGTAATTCCAGCGCTACGGTGCCCTGGCCGGCAATGGTCCAGGGATGATCGTAGGGCGGAACAACGGTGGCGCCGGTTTCCTTGGCGATCCGTTGTGCGATGGCTTCACGATCCTCAGTAGCACGATCATAGGGGACGATTCGAGCGCCGCGGGCCCGGGTGGCAGAGACCTTTAAGGCCGGCGCGTCGGAGGGCATCACGATGGTTGCAGCACTGCGCCGTTCCGCGGCGGCGATAGCGACGGCTTGTCCATGATTGCCGGACGAGAACGCGACTACGCCGCGCGGCAAATCGTCTGGGGGAATGGAGAGAATGAAATTGGCCGCGCCCCGGATCTTGAAGGCCCCGCCACGCTGGAAGTTTTCGCACTTGAAGAATGCGCTGACGCCGAACAAAGCGTCGAAGGTGCGCGAAGTGAAGACCGGGGTGCGCCGGACGATGTGGCGTGTGCGCTCGGCGGCGGCTTGTATGTCAGAGAGCTGGATTTCCTGCATGCGCCGGGTCTAATAGCCCGCCTGTTTGTCCACGATGAATTCGAGCGGCTGCCCGTTGCGGAAACGCTCAAAGTTTTCGATGAACTGTTCGACGGCGCGTTCCATCCAGCCGGTGGTGTGGTCGGCGCAATGGGGCGAGAGGAGCACGTTTTCCATTCGATAGAAGGGGTGATCGGGGGGCAGCGGCTCGGTCTCGAAGACGTCGAGCGCCGCGCCGCGCAGGAGAGCCTGGTTGAGCGCTGAAATGAGCGCCTGCTCCACCACCACGGCGCCGCGGCCCACATTGATGAATACGGCGGAGGGCTTCATGAAGTGGAATTCTCCGTAGCCAAGCATGCCCTGGGTTTCAGAGGTGAGCGGAGCGGCGGCAACCACGTAGTCGGCCAGGCTGAGCATTTCGTTTAATTGCTCGCGCGTGAAGGAACGCTCTAGAATCGGGTCATTTTCCGACGAGGGCGTGCGGCGGCGCAGCGCCAGCACTTTCATCCCCAGTGCGTGGGCCAGACGCCCCACTTCCCGCCCGATGCCGCCGTAACCGACGATAGCCAGCGTCTGATCGCGCAGGAAGGAGACATCAAATTGTTCCCAGCGCGCGGCGGCCTGCTGGCGAATCAAGCGCCTGAAATCTTTCGCGAAGAAGAGCATCCCGGCGATGGCGAATTCAGCCAGCGCGGGTCCGAAGACACCGCGGCCGTTGGTGAGCGGGATGGGGCTAGCGATTAGCTCTGGGGAGAGAACTTTCTCGACGCCGGCCGACAAGGCGTGGATCCATTTCGCACGCTCGGCAAGGGGCAGGATCGCGCGCAGCGCCGAACCATCGTGGAAACCGTTGAGAATTACGTCGGCTTCGGGAGCGTGTTGTTTCAAGAACTCGAGATCGTTTCCCGTGTGGATGGTCACGGGCTGCGGCAGACGGTCCAGGAAGCGCAGGAACGGATAGTGGGGACTCGAAATGACGAGAAGCGTGATGGGGTCCATGAAACCAGGAAGATAACACAAGCCTGTTAATATCGTGGCGTGGCGGCTCCCGAACAACTGCGAGAACTTCCGTCGGTGGACCAGGTTCTGGGCGCGCTGGAGCACTTAGAGGGGCGTTTTCCGCGACGGTTGATGGTAGAAGAAGTACGCCGGGTGCTGGAAAAGACGCGCGAGGAGATACGGGCGGGGAGATATGCCAACTCCTTACCGATCGAGAAGCGGGTGGAGCGCAATCTGGCGAGGCTGGAGGCGCCGTCGCTGCGGCGCGTGATCAACGCGACGGGCGTGGTGCTGCACACCAATCTGGGCCGAGCGCCGCTCGAATCGTTTGTGCCGCTGCCCGGTTATTCGAACCTGGAATACGATCTTGCGGCTGGGCGACGCGGCAAGAGGGACGTGCATGCATCGGAATTGATCGAGCGGTTCACGGGTGCGCCGGGTATCGCGGTGAATAACAATGCGGCCGCCATTTACCTGGCGTTGAACGAACTGGCGGCGGGATTCGAAGTGGTGGTGTCGCGGGGCGAGCTGATCGAGATCGGCGATGGATTTCGCATTCCAGAGATTATGCAGCGCTCGGGTGCGATTCTGCGCGAAGTGGGGACGACGAACCGGACCAACGTGGACGATTATCGCGACGCGATCAACGAACGAACGCGACTGTTGCTGCGCGTTCATCCGAGCAATTTTCGAATCGAAGGATTTACGTCGAGGCCCGAGTTGGGAGAGCTGGCGGCGCTTGCCAAGGAGCGCGGTGTTCCGTTGTATGAGGACCTGGGTAGCGGATGCGTGGTGGACCTGCGCCGGTTTGGCGTCGAAGAACCGCTGGTGGCGGACAGCATTCGCGCTGGAGTGAACCTGGTGTCGTTCAGCGGCGACAAACTGCTGGGAGGGCCACAGGCGGGTATTTTGGCGGGCGACGCGGGGTTGGTGGCGCGGTTGCGGCGCAATCCGATGTTTCGCGCGCTACGCCTCGATAAATTGATTTATCAGGCGCTTGAAACCACGCTACGCAGTCTGGTTTTGGAACGCTGGGATGAAGTTCCGGCATTGCGCATGATCTCGCAAACGGGAGAGGAGCTGCGGGTGCGAGCTGAAAACTTACTGGGGCGGTTGGATGGGCTGCGTGCGTCGGTAATCGAAGGAAGCTCGATGATCGGGGGAGGGGCAACGCCTGGGCAGTTGCTGCAAAGCTGGCTGATCGCCATTGATTGTGACGACGTGGTGGAAGCGGAACGGCGGTGCCGTTTGAGTGACCCGCCGGTAGTGACGCGGGTGGAGGATGGGCGGCTGGTGATTGATCTTAGGACGGTATTCGTTAACGAAGAAGACGAACTTTCGCGCGTGATTCGGAGTGCCTGCGCGGGGAGCGCCACATGACTGCGGACCGGCGGTTGCTGATCGAGGAAAACGAACTTTCGCGCGTGATTCGGAGTGTCTGCCCGGGGAGCCTTGCGTCGAGATGAGTCTCGACGCGGCACGCAGGAGTGCGTGCGCCACATGATTGCAGATCAGTCTCTTTAGAGCTGCGACAATAACATCGCAAGCAGGGCCGTGCGATCGGCTATGCGATCGAGCAGGATGCTTTCATTTGCGGCATGTGCGCCTTCGCCAACCCCGCCGAGTCCATCGAGCGTGGGAACGCCGAGCGCCGCGGTAAAGTTGCCGTCCGAGCCACCGCCGGTGGCCGATTCCTCCAGCCTCACGCCGAGCTCCCTGGCACAGGCGCGCGCCTTCTGGAACAGGCTTTGAATGGCAGCCGACCGCTCCATGGGAGGGCGGTTCAGGCCGCCCTCCACTTGAATGGAACAGCGTTTGTCGTAAGGACGCAGCGAGCGGAACTTTTTGTCGAGGGCCGCGGCGTCCTGCGCTTTCGCGATTCGGATGTCCACGTCCACGTGCGCCTCGGCGGCCACCACGTTAGTGCGCGTGCCACCGGCGATCACGCCCGGGTTTACAGTTATGCCGCGCTTCAGGTTGGTAAACGCCGCGATTTTCGGGATCTGGCGCGCCAGTTCCAGCACCGCGCTGGCGCCCGCCTTGTAGTCGACTCCGGCGTGAGACGCTTTTCCTTTCACTGTGACGGTGTAGTCGCCGACGCCTTTCCGCGCAGTCTTGAGTTTGCCCTTGAGTCCCGTGCCTGGTTCGAGCAAGAGCGCAATCGCGCTTTGGCGCGCGGCCTCCTCGGTGAAAGTTCGGGAAGTCTCGCTGCCTACTTCTTCATCCGAATTCACCTGAAACAATATGTTCCGGCGCACTGGGATTTCGAGCATGCGGAGGGTATGAATGGCGTAAACAAAGAACGCGATACCCGATTTCATGTCCAGCACGCCGGGTCCCCACAAGCGGCCCTGTTCTTCGCGGAGCGGCATTTGCGCGAGCGTGCCGAGAGGCCAAACCGTGTCGGAATGCGCCAGTACCAAGATTTTGCCGGCATCGGATGCCGCGCCGGGGAGCTTGAACTCGCAGCGCAGGTGATTTCCGAAGCGGCCTCCAGGCAGAGTGGTCACGTTGGCCGCACCATCCATACGTCCGGCCAGAAGGTTTACGAAGCGGTTGACGGACTGCGGCTGATCGCTCGGCGACTCACATCTTGCCAACTCGCGAATGAATGCGACGATGGCGGGCTGTTTCGCCTCCGCAAAAGCAAGGAACGGATGCACTGCCTGTTATAATAGCCAGTTCGCATGCCCCTTCTCGACATCCAGGAGATTCGCGACATTTTGCCGCATCGCTATCCGATGCTTTTGGTGGACGCCATTCTGGAGCTGGAAGAGGAGCGCATCGTCGGCATCAAGAACGTCACAGTCAATGAGCCGTACTTTGCCGGCCACTTTCCCGAATATCCGGTGATGCCGGGCGTGCTGGTGGTGGAAGCGATGGCGCAGGTGGCGGGCGTACTGGTCTTGAAATCGTTGCCGGATCGCAAGAACAAGCTAGTGCTGTTGGCAACCATCGAAGAGGCCAAGTTCCGGGGCAAAGTGCGGCCCGGCGACCAGCTTCGGATCGAAATGAAGGTCACCAAGCGGAAGGCGAACATTGCCAAGATGCACGGGCAAGCCACGGTGGACGATGTGATCGTGGCCGAGGCCGTGTTGATGTGCGTGCTGCAGGATCGCGAGCCTCGCGTGGCAGGGCCGGTGGCCGAAGAGCCGGTTCCGGTCCGCTAAGCGGCGCATGGCGATCCATCCGTCTGCCATCGTCGACACACACGCACGGGTCTCCTCTAGCGCTGAAATCGGGCCCTATTGCATCGTCGGCGCGGAGGTGGAAATCGGAGCTCGAACGCGCCTGATGGCGCAGGTGTACGTGGAAGGGGTCACGCACATCGGCGACGATAACGTTTTCTATCCGTATTCCACGGTAGGGGTGGCGTCGCAGGATTTGAAATACCAGGGGGAGCGCGCGGAGACGCGCATCGGCAGCCGCAATAAAATCCGCGAATTTGTCAGCATACACCGCGGCACCGAAGGCGGCGGTCTGGTCACTCAAATCGGCGATGACAATCTGCTGATGGCCTACGCGCACGTGGCGCATGATGTGCGGATCGGCGATCATACGCAGCTCGGAAATGCGGTGACGTTCGCAGGGCATGTAGTGGTGGAAGATTGGGCGGTGATTGAGGCGTTCAGCGGAGTGCATCAGTTTTGCAGGATTGGAAAGCACGCTTTTGTGGGCGGCTATAGCGTGGTGACCAAGGACGTGCTGCCGTACTCGATGACCGTGAGTCCGCGAGAATCGAAGGTGTTTGGCGAGAACAAAGTGGGATTGGAGCGGCGCGGCTTCAGCAAGGAATCCATCGAAAGCCTGCACAAAGCATTTCGCCTCTTGACTAAGTCGGGACTCAATACGACCCAAGCGGTGGAGCGGATCCGCGTGGAAGTGCCCGGCTGCGCGGAGGTGTGCGATTTGCTGGCGTTCATGGAACGGTCGGAGCGCGGGTTCATCAAATGGCTTCCGATGAGCCGGTACGGGATGATCGCGGGCAATGGCCGCTTTCCGCTGCTGGCGCTGGAGACCGCGCAGGCGGCCGGCGATGAGGTGGTGGTGATCGCGATCAAGGAAGAAGCGTCGCCTGAGGTGGAGCGACTGGCCGAGCGCTGCTATTGGATCTCGCTGGGGCAACTTTCCCGTTTGATCGAAATCCTCAAGGAAGAGGGCATCACGGAAGTGATGATGGCGGGTCAGGTGAAGCACGCGAGGATTTTTTCGTCCATCCGGCCGGACTGGAAACTGGTGAAGCTGCTGGCGGGTCTGAAACAGAAGAACACCGATGCGTTGATCGGCGGGGTAGCGCAGATTCTTGCCGGTGAAGGGATTCGTCTGGCGGACTCCACGCTGCTATTGAAGCCGCTGCTGGCGGGTGTGGGTGTTCTCAGCAAGCGCAAACCAACTTCGGAGGAGGAGCGGGACATTGGCTATGGCCGGAGAATTGCGAATACGCTGGCGGGTATGGACGTGGGCCAGAGCGTCGCGATTTCGGACGGCGCCTGCGTGGCGGTGGAGGCGATGGAAGGCACCGATGCCATGCTGGAGCGCGCGGCGTCGCTGGTGAATGGCAAGCCGCTGCGGCTGGTGAAGGTTTCGCGGCGGCGCGGGCATTTGCTGTTCGACGTTCCGGTGGCAGGACCGGGAACGATCATGGCGATGCAGAAGGCCGGCGCGACCGCTTTGGCCGTGGACGCTGGGCGGACGCTCCTGCTGGATCGCGAGGCGATGATGGAAACGGCGAACCAGGGCGGCATCGCGATAGTGGGGTACGAGCCGGAGCAGTAGCGCCGGATTATTCGCGTTTGTTGCCGATCAGGAGGGAGAGCAAGTATTCATTCGCGGCGGGATGCGTTTTGATCTTGGCCCAATTCGCAAAAGCGGTCTCGGCCTCTGTGACGATAGCCTGCGCCTCCGTGGATTCCCAGATTCTTGCGTTATCGTAATCTGCCTGCTGGCGGGATTCTTGCAATTTTGCGAACACTCTGGCGACCGCCTCCAATTTCGCCGGTACCACTGGTGAAGGTGTGCTCCATCCGCGCCAGGAATTCCGCAACACTGAGTTGGACACATCCTTCATGATCTTGTGTTCGAACTTTCGTTCCAAACCGAATCGTGCGGTTGCGGAGCCATTCCAGCTCTGGACTGCTTCCTGAACCAGGAGATGAAAGAGAGCGTAATAAGTTGTGGATATCGACCTCCTCAGAGATGCCTGTTCCTGTTCTGAGGGCGCTGGGTTAGCAAGACGGCCAGCCAGCGTCAACAATTCCTCTGCTATTCCCATTGCGGGTCTTTTGATTTATCCTGTTCGGCCTTGGTTCGGAAATAGAAGTACGAGTTGTAAATTGAGTATTCGGACGAGTAGAGCGCCAGGTCTTTTACTAGCGCGTTTTCGATCCGGCCGGTCAGATCCGCGAGGGGGATGGTACGCCGCGCTTCATCCGTTACCACGATTCGAAAGTAGATGGCCGGATCGCCATCCCAATCGCGGCTAAAGGTGTGCCGGATCCGGACAACTTCCGCGGGGAACTTTTTGGCAACTTCTTCCACTCTTTGCGCGAAATCCTTCAATTGTTGCGGGCTCAAATAGGTGGTTGCCATAGGTCGCCTGTATAATCCCATGATAAGTTAGGTTTTGAGCAAGATTCGAGTCGCCGTTATCGGCGCAGGTGTGTTTGGCCGGCATCACCTGCGCGTGTTGAGCCAGTCTTTGAACGCCACGCTGGTGGGCGTGGTGGATGCCAATCCAGAGCGTGCAGCGCAAGCTGCGGCTGAACACAACTGCCTGACGTTCGCGACGCTGGGCGAGCTCCAGGGCAATGTGGACGCGGCGGTAGTGGCGGTACCTACTTCGCTGCACGCTGAAGTGGGCTGTGAGTTGCTCGAATCCGGTATCGACGTGCTGGTGGAAAAGCCGATTGCGGCCGATCTGGCTTCCGCGCGGCGCCTGGTACAGACGGCGGCCAAGCACGGCCGCATCCTGCAGACCGGCCATCTGGAACGCTTTAATCCCGCCATCGCGGCCCTGAAGAAAATCACGACCACCCCGCTATTCTTCGAAATTCACCGGCTGAGCCTCTTCAGCCCGCGCAGTCTGGATGTAGACGTAGTTTTGGATTTAATGATTCACGACCTGGATATCGTGCTGGAACTGGCGGGCGCGATCCCGGAGGAGATTCGCGCGGCGGGGATTTCCATTCTGTCCGATAAAGTGGATATCGCGAACGTGCGACTGGCATTCCCCGGTGGATGCATCGCCAATTTGACCGCCAGCCGCGTTTCGACTGAACGGGTCCGCAAACTACGGCTTTTCCAGCCGCATCAATACATTTCGCTGGATTACCAGAAACAGGACGCCGTAGCGTATACGGTTAGCGGAAACCAGCAGATCGGATTTCAACCGCTGCCGGTGGTCAAGGAAGAACCGCTGCGGCTGGAAGTGGAGGCCTTTCTGGCTTCCGTGGCCGCCCGGACGAAGCCATCCGTGTCGGGCGAGGACGGACTTCGGGCGCTGGAAGTGGCGCTGGCGATTCTTGATAAAATTGAAGAGCACACGAAGTTGGTCACGCAACGGCTCCGGCCATTATGACTTCAGGCGCGGATTCCGGCCCTAATTTACTGCTGGACTGGCAGGAGTCCAGGGACTCGCGGCGCTATTGGTGGGCTGGTATTGGTTCGCTGGTGGTCCATGTCGTGGTCGTCCCGATAGTGGTCCTGGTGGCAACTTTGGGCGTGCCCGCACCGAGGAATAGCACCCAGATTTATCCCGATATCAGACAGGCCGTGCATCTGGTATTGCCGAGCGACGTCACACAAAAAGCGCCCAATAAAGGCAAATTAGCGAAAGAAGTGAACGCTGAGGATTTGAAGCCAAGGCCTCCCACTGAGCAACATCTGCCTCCCGCTCCGGCCGTGCGCGCCTTCAAACCGCCGAATCCACAGCCGCCCGGTCCCGTGCAGCCCGCGGCGCCGCGCATTGCCGAACCGCCGAAAATCGAGACGCCCCTCACCGCGCAGAATGCTCCACCTTTGCCGCCCGCGTTGTCTGGCACGCCGAAAGCTCCGCCCACGCAGATTCAACCTGTGGAGCAGCCTAAGCTAGCGTTTGAAACGCCAGGACAGAACGGCCCCAGCGAAAACAAGGGGCAAGCCAAGCTGACGCCGCCCAAGGCGAGCGTACAGGAAGCGATCCGCGATATTGCCCGCGGCGGTGGAGGGCGAGGCCACATCGTGGTGGGCGACGTGGACCAACCGCCGGAACTACCCGAAAGCATTCATCTTCCGCCATCGCCCGGACACTCCGGCAGCAGCCTGGAGCTGATGAGCGACCCGATGGGCGCGGATTTCGGGCCCTATTTGACTCAGATTCTGGCGCTGGTTCGGAGGAATTGGTTCGCGGTAATTCCGGAAAGCGCACACCTGGGCAACCGCGGGCTGATGCAGATTACTGTTCATCATTGATCGCACCGGGGAGGTGCCAAAACTGGTGATCGCGACTCCCTCGGGATCAGAATCTCTGGATAAAGCGGCGGTAGCGGGGATCAGCGCTTCAGTGCCGTTTCCACCACTCCCGAAAGAATTCAAAGGAGCAGCAGATAAGACTGCAATTTTCGTTTAAATATAATTTCAAATAACAAGAATTCAGAATTCAGAATTCAGAATTCAGAATTCAGAATTTAGAATTCAGAATCCAGAATCACTGCAGTACCACCAGACCTGCTCGTGCGAAACCGAACTTTCGCGCTTGCTCGTCGATTACGCTTACTTGGCAAGTGTAGCGTCCTGGCGGGAATGTTGGATAGGGGCATCTCGAACTGGAATGCCAGGGTGTTGGGACGTCCGGATTTCGGTTTGGTGACTCGCACCGGCTCCGATTCGAAGGCCTTCGATTTGCCTCGGAATATCATCAGCTCGGCTGAAACGCTGGGTGTCGCTATTGTTCCTGGATCATACACTTCGAAATAGACGTAGAGCTTCTGATTCTTGCGGAATACGCGCGTAATATCGGGAATCAGTTTTTGACCGTTGTCCACCAGCGGATGCTCATTCAGCAGCTTCTTGTTGCCGCCGGCGCTGCCGATACTGGCCGCAAGCGGTTCGCGCTGATTGCTCCAAACCACCGAACTCATGCGCACCGACGATGACTGCTTACTCAAGTCCGGAACGTTGAACTTCATTTCGAAGGTCCCCATCTTGCCGTTCTGGTTTTCGCGGGCCAGGAAGCGCAAATTGTAATCGCCAGGCGGCAGGGTGACGCCGGTGTCATATTCCACGTGGCGCTGGGCCAGTTGAGCGGCATTTTCTTCGGTAAGTTTGAGCTTGATCTCGTCGCGAACGCCGCCCAGAAGCTTTCCGTGCAGATCGCGAATCTGGCCGATGAAATCGAGGTCGGTGGTCGATTTGGGCGAAAGGTCGAGCGCTGAACCGGAGATGCGAACGGTGATCGGGACGAAATATTTGTCGCGCGCCGTCTGGAAGTAATCCACCTCCATCGCGAGAGGAAGATCGGTGAACGGATCGTCGAGCGTGAGCGCGTCTTCGAGTTGCCGCTCTTTATCGCTCGAATTCATCTTGCCCCATACTTTAGCGGCATAATAACCGCTTGACGGTAGTCGATCTTGGCCGATTCGGGGAGCGAGGCCACCTTCACCGTCACGTGGCGATACTTGCCGTCCTGCGCGGGATTGGCGCTGTAGTATCCGAGAACGTAGTAGCTGCTGATATCGGTCTGCACCGCTTTGATGCCAAGCGTGAGGTCGTTGCTATCGAGCAGCGCCTTGCCCGCCGGTGTCGGCGGCCAGCGTGTAGATGGTGTCCTGAGTATCGTGAAACGAACTACGGGCGCTCAGTCTGCGCGCTGCCGGTGAATACGCCCGTACCTTTGGGCGAGGCCTGCGTTGCGTCGCCGGCCGGCGTCAAGGCCACCAAACCGCGAGCATCGATAGGATAAAACGACACGTTGGCGCGCACCGCGGCGTTCACGGTAGCGCGAATCTGCGATTGATTATCCACGCCCGTCTTGCCGATGCCGCTCGAAAAATAAACCAGCGCCTTCTTTTCGGGGAACGGCGCCAGCTTCCGCGCGGCATCTTCCAGCGCGCTCAGCTTACGATCGGTATTGAAAATATTGAATTCGGTGTCATCGGCGGTGAACTCGCCGCTATCGTCGGTGGAATCGGCGCCGGTTGCAGACAGCGCCGCCAGTTCGCTCGAATCGCCTACGCGCAAGCGATTGAATTCCGGTCAGCAGCGTCTCGCGATCGTTGGTGAAATCCTGCACCACCCGCAGCTCGTTGGTCAGCGTCATGATGGAGACCATGTCGGACGCGGTCATTTGGGTGTCGATGAACTTCACGGCGGCGTCACGCGCGCGGATCTGCTCGGCGGGCTGCATGGATGAGAGATCGAAAAACATTGCGATCAGCCGCCGGTCCTTGAGCTGGGCGGCGGTTACTGGAGGAGGCGGCTGGGTAACAGTGGGTTTGGTTTCGACCGCCCCACGCGTTTTGAGCGTTGGCGCGGGAACTTCCAGCGGGGGCAGAGTCTCACCATTCAAGCGCTCCAGATCGAACACGGCGATTTGTTGCGGTTTGCCGTCTTCGAGCAGCGTGAACTGCTCCTTCTTCAGGTCTTCGATGGCTTTGCCGCTCTTGTCTTTGATGGCCACGTTGACGATGACGAGGTTGGTGTTGGTCTTAAAGGTCGGGGACGGCTGGTCTTGCGCCAGCATGTGCAGCCAAACCAGCACCGCGAACCGAAGTCTGAATGTGCTTTGCGCCATGCATGGTATTTCCTAAAAACGGAACCGGATGTTTATGTCGGCGGTTCGCATGGCGCCGGCTGTGGTCGGTAAGCCATACAACGCGGAGCCTACCACCGTGTTCACGTTGGTGATGTTCACGTGATTTAAAGTATTGGTTGTTTCCAGACGCAGCTCGATGACGCTTCCGGCTGCCTTCGCCGCCCAGCGTAAAATAGCGGCCGAAAGCCGTGTTGAGCGCCCAGGACCATGGCCCCGGAATCGTGTTGCGACCGGCGTCGCCGAGTTCGCCGGTAGCGGAGGAGCCCTAAAGGCAGCCAAATTGAAATACCCACTTCCGTCGGTTACCGGCAGGCCCGTGGCTTGGGCGCGCCCGCTGCCGACCACGCCGGTGCCCGCTACGTTGGATTGATTGCCCAGGATACGCGCCGTCAGCGGAGTGCCGCTTTCGAGCAGCGCCGATCCGCTCAGCGTCCAATTGCGCTTCCACCAACTGGCCTGCGTGGGCGTGCTGAGCACGTAGTTCAGATTCAGCACATGGCGTGCGATTAAAGCTGGACAGCCCCCGCTCGGCGCTCAAGTCGAACGCGTTCTGCGCCACCACGTTGCCGACTCCGCCGAAGGTGGAGCTATCGTCGATGGACTTGGAAAAAGTGTAGATGATGTTGAACGACATGTTGCGCGCGAAGCGCCGCATCAGCCGTGACCTGCCCGGCGTGATAAATCGAATTGCCCCAGGAGCTGTCGTAAATGAATTGCTGGGCGTTTGCAATCGGCAGGATTCTGCTGCGAGTTCAGGGGCGACGATCCGAGCGCTGCGCGATTCGGCACGGTTTCGGTATCCAGGTCGGTTCCCTTGGTTCCCAGGTAGCTGAGCTCGACGAAAAACGACCGGCTCAAGTTCTGCTGCACACTCACGTTCCAGCTCTGCGCGTAACCAATCTTGTAATTCTTCTGGACCGCGTAGGTGTTCAAGATCGGTGGCATTGGTGGGGGCGGTAGCAAGGCCGTTTTGCAGCGTCAGCACATTGGCGGCGCTGGTGGTCAGAGTCTGCGGTGTTGGCGAAGGGCGGCTGTTCGGAAAGTTCGGTGGCCAGCCGATTGAGCGCGGTTGGATTGTAGTAAATGCCGTAGCCCAAGCGGACCACCGTGGAATGCTTGGCGCTGGGCTTCCAGGCCAGTCCGCCAGCGCGGCGCCCAGTCGTCCCGATCCGGCTGGATCAGGCTGTTTGGAAAGCCCGAGATGGCCCCACGGCTCCCGGCAGAACTGGGTCACCGCCGTGAAGCCCGGCGCGATATCGAGATTCGCGAGGTGCCCGTATTTCTCCGAGAGCGGCGAATAGTATTCGTAGCGCAGTCCGAACATGATGCGTCAGGTTCGGATTCACACGCCAATCGTCGTTGGCGTAAGCGTCCCAGGCATTCTGGCGAAAATAAGCGCTGTCGCCTCCGAACTGAACCGCGCTCGATTGCGGCAAACCGAGCAGAAAATCCGCGAAATCCAGACCGGTGTTGGGCAGCGGCTGGCCGCTGGAATTGAACGCGCTGGTGGCGATTCCGCTGAACGTGGAACGAGCCGCGTGCATTCTGGTCGGTAGTGGTGTTGCGGTCCTGCCGCTTGAAGTCTCCACCGAAAGTCATGCGTGTGATTTTTCTTAACCCACATATAGGAATCGCCTTCCGAGACATATTGCACCACAGAGTGCGAGGGAGATCGCGTCGGTGAGGCTGGCGAAGTTGGTGAAGGAGAGGGTGGGAGGGCCGAAGTTAATCGGCTCCTGCGAAGTTCCCAGGATGCCCAGGTCGGCCGCTACATTCGTGCCGTAGGAGAAGAAGGAATTCTGCGTGGTGCGATTGCGATTAAAGGTCAATTGCGCGGTGTTGACAGCGTTGGAGCCGACGTTGTGGGTCCAACTCAGATTCGTGTTATCGCCGAAACCGGTGCCGGGATCCAGATATCCGAACAGCTGCGCGGTTTCGCTCTTGCGCCGCTGGAAGCTTTCGTTCAACGCCAGCCGGTCGTTCTTGCCGAGGTTCTGGTTCAAGCGGAGGCTGACATTGTCGGTGTCGGCCGGAACAGCCGTCACAAACTGGTAGTTCTGCACCGTGCCCGGAAGATTCGCTGGCGGGATCAGGTGGAGCAACCCTGTCACTGCCTTGTTCGAATCGAACAGGCTGCTGGGAATCACATTTCCCGGAAACTGTTCGCCAGTGGAAGGATTGTAAATAGCCGGAAGCACCCCATTGCCGGTGACACCGGTGCAGCCCGGAATGTTGACGGCGCCTGAAAGAAAATCTCCCTGGCGTTCCGCGCAGGTCGGAACCGTGCCGACGTTGTAGAATGCGCTCTGGCCGCGCGTTCCGAAGTAGCTCAGGGTGAAGAACGTGGAGTCGCTTTTCAGTAGGTGGGGAATGCGCAGCGGGCCGCCCAGCACTCCGCTCCAGCGGTAATTGTTGAAATTCGGTTCTGGCGCGGGCTGGCCGCTCAGGGAGAAAGCCTTCGCGTCGGTGGCATCGCCTTGCCATTGGAACGAGACATTGCCGTGGATGCCCTGGCGCCCGCGATTGGCGCGATTGCCAATGAATCCGCCATTGCCTCCCGGCCGGTTGCGGCGCTGACCACCCGGGCCGCCGAAGCCGCCGCCACGTCCGCCGCCGAATCCGCCACCGCGTCCACCGCCAAATCCGCCGGCGCCCTGCACACCACCAGCCGGTCCTCCGGGAGTGCCGGGAAAGCCACCGGGCTGGCCTTCGACGCCCGCTCCGGGCAGTCCACCGGGAGTTTGCATCCCAAATACTGGGCCTCGAAGCCCGAAATCATCCTGGCCGGTTTGCAAACCGTTGCTAAGCGATCCGTTGACCAGAAACGCTTCGTTGGCATTCCCTGGCGTCTGCGCGGTAGTGTCCTGCGGCGTCGACGCCGCGATTTGGTCCAATTCGTTTTCGGTGGTTCCCGCGGTGGCGCGGAAGCCGCCCTGTTGCTGCTGGGGGCGCTGTCCGACCTCTCGTGGCTCTCTTTGCCGCAGGGGCTGCAAATCGAGCGACCACTCGGCAGGCGTCCTGCTTTGTGAGTTTGGGCTTGATGGTCCGACCTGGATTTGCTTGCGAGCGGTCTGGAACCCAAACATCTGGACTTCCACCGTATAGGTTCCGGGCGCAAGACCTGGGAGTTCGTATGCGCCAGACTCATCCGTGGTGGTCACCGTCCGGTGTTCGCCTTGGGTGGCGATTACTGTTGCTCCAGGCAATGGCTGGCCGCCGAATTTCACAATTCCGGTGCTTGTCAGGGTGGTCTGAGCGTAGAGCGACCAGCAGCTAGAGCGACGACGAAATAAAACCGGAGCACTAGCTAAAGGATCGCACCTCAACCCTCTGCCGTTACCAAAATCGGTGTAAAAGAGGGTAAACGCGTTGAGTTACTTGGCCTTCAGGAGCACCACGGTGATGTTGTCGGGGCCGCCAGCCTGCTTGGCCGCGTCAATCAAGCGTTCGCACTTCGCTTGGAGGGAACCGTTGCCGGACAACTTATCCGCAATGACGCCCGGTTCAATTACGCCGTGCAAGCCGTCGCTCGAAAGCAGGATCAGGGCGCCAGGCTCCGGGTGGACCGTGTAGGACTGAACGCGCACCTCGGGGCTGACGCCGATCGCCATGGTCAGCACGTGCCGCATCGGATGCGTCTTCAGGCGGGTTCGTCAATTCCCAGATGCGCCCCACTTCGTTCACCCAGGTCTGATCTTCGGTAATGGCCTTCAGCTCGCCGCCAACGAACACGTAGGCCCGGCTATCGCCGACACTGGCGATCAGCAGCTCAGGTCCGGATTCCAGCGCCGCGACGAGGGTAGTTCCCATACCTTCGAGTTCCGGATTGCTGGCCGACGCTTTCATCACTTGCTGATTGGCCTCGCGAAATGCCTGGAACAGCGTTTGGGCGTCCGGCGCCGGCGCGTTTTGCAGGAACGAGGCCACGGTCTCCACGGCCAGTTTGGACGCGTGCTCGCCGGCCTGGGCGCCTCCCATCCCATCCGCCACGATGTAGAGGCGATCCTTGGGAGAGATCAGATAGAAGTCTTCGTTATTCTGGCGGACACAGCCAGGGTCGGATAGACCGAACGCTTCCAGCATGAGCTTTTTGGATTATACCCGTTTCCTGAATTGGTGAGTCTCTAAGGTTTGTCCGGCTGTAGAACGGCCTTCAACTGCCAGTAGGCGCTCTCTTCGTAGTTGGTCTTAAGCCGCTCCAGGCCTTCGGTCTGCGAGTCGCCGGGCCGGGGACCGCTGCGCTTTACACAACGCTCCAGCAGAAGCGCGGCTACGGCGTCATCAGGGTCATGATCCAGGACGGTATGGAACCGCTCAGCCGCGGCGGTGAAACTTCCCGCCCGCCAGAGCGCGTAACCCAGGTTGAATTGATACAACGAATCGCTGCTGTCGCCCTCCAGAGCTTTGCGAAAATTGTCCACCGCGGCGGGAATGTTATTGGCGCGAGATTCGGCGGCCGCGAGGTTGTTGTACACCTCGCTCAAGGGAACCACGCGGGCCACCATCTGGAATGCCGAGTCAGCGCCGGCAAAGTCGCCAGTATGATAGCGGCAAAGGCCCAGGAAAAAATTGGCCTCGTGATAATGGACATCGCCCGGCGACACCTTTTGAAACCAATCGGCGGCCGAGGCGTATTCCTTCTTGCTCCACAGCAGCCGGCCGAGCTGAAAATCGGGCAGAGAATAGTGAGTGTCCAAGTGGGCCGCTTGGGTGAAGAAGCGATGCTTGTCGTCCGCGTTGGTGGCGAGCAATCCGCGAGTATAGTTCTCTACCGCATCCACCCGCACCGCCGGATGGCGTTGTTGAAATTCGGCTTCCGACGGTGCGCTGGCCGGCTTCAGATAGCGCAATGTCTGCCACGCCAGATGCTCCTGCAGCGCCGCCAAATCTTCTAGCGCGCCCACTTCGCGGAACTCGGGACCTTGCTTGACGTGCTTCAGGTCCAGCACACGGGCTGTGATCTGGATTGAACCGCGACTCTTCACTGTTGGGCTGGTCGTCGAATCGGGGACTGGCTTTACGTCATACTGGCCGAAGATCACGAGCTCGGCGTCCAGCTCCTCGCCGATCTTGACGACGGAGGCTTTGGTAAGCAGCGAATACGGCCGCAACGACAGACGGCTATAAGCCTCAATACGGTCGTCGCGATCGAGCGCCATCAATCCTTCCGAAGAAAGCGCTTCGCGGACCGATTCGGCCAGGCTCTCACCCATCCAGTCAAGATTGGAATTCTTCGAGACGTTGAAAAAAGGCAGAACCAGATAGGTGGCGGCCTGCAAGGGCGGAAGCAAAAGACACAGACCCAACAGGGCGCAAAGGAAGCGGGGCACGACTCCATTTTACCGCGTCAAATATTCCCGGCGCGCGATTGGAGTGAATGAATGGCGGCAGCCGAAGGCCGCCGCCTCAAGAAGGCCCGGGGGGAAGAGGCCTCCAAACAAAGGCCGGGAAAGAGGCCTCCAAACAGAAACCACAGCTCAGTTGGTAGCGTTGGACGTTTTGTCGAACACGACCCGTGTGCTGGTGCCGCCGATACGGATCTCTTCCACCTGCATGCCGTTCATGCGCACCGCGGTTCGTTGAAATTTCTGACTGTCATTTTGAACCGTCACCGGCGCTTCGGTCACGCTCTTACCCTGCTTGATGACCACGGTCTTGTCTTTCAATTCCAGCTTGTAATCGCCGGCCTTCAGTTCCGACCCATTAATCATGACGGGCTCATAGAACGTAACGTTATAGCTGCTCGCAGCGCTTGCAACAGCCAATGCAAGGAACGAAAATCCGAATAGTATATTCTTAACCATTGTTGTAACTCCTCATCGCAAACTTACTAACTTCATGTCTTAATACGTAGCGGATTGGATTGTGTTCCGAAGAAATTGTGTAAATAGTTTGCGGCTTTCAACAGCGTTCACATGAGTGTGAACGCGGCACGCAGGAGTGCGTGCGCCACATGCATGTCCAGACTTATTGGTTAAACAGGCCGGACTTCAGGATCGCTAGTGCTTTGGTTTGCACTAGCGGGTCGTCGCCGAAGCCGGGGATCCACTTGACGCCGTGTTCTGTTCGAAACCAAGTTAGCTGGCGTTTAGCGTAGCGGCGAGTTTCCTGTTGCGTTGACTCCAAGGCCTGCTGCTCGGTGATTTGTCCTTCGAGCATGTCGAGCACCTGTCGATAGCCCAGCGATTCGAAGGGCTTCGCTTCAGGCGGCACGCCCGCCGATAGCAATCGGCGAACTTCATCGGCGAGATTGTGACTGCCAGGCTCGAACATTTGGTGAGCGCGCTCGTTGAGCCTGGCATAAAGGAGGTCGCGCGGCGGATCGAGTCCAATTTTCACCGGCAGGAAACCGCTGAGCGCAGCTCTTCCGCGCTCGAACATCGCCGATAGCGGCGCTCCGGCGAGTAATCGGACTTCCAGAGCGCGCAGGGCTTTGTTCTTATCGTTGGGATGAATGCGCGCCGCTGAGACGGGATCGAGGCGCGCCAGGATTCGATGAATGCTGCCGGGACGTCTTTGTTCTTTCTCGAGAAGGCGAGCGCGCAGAGCATCGTCGCGCGCGGGTCCTGGTGAAAGGCCCTCCAAAAGTCCCCGCAGGTAGAACCCGGTGCCTCCCACCAACACTGCCGTCCGTCCACGCGCTGAGATTTCGCGGATAGCGGCTGTGGCCGCGCGAGCATAATCGCCGGCGGTGAACAGGTCGGTGGGTCGCACGATATCGATCAAGTGATGGGGAACGCCCTGCCGTTCCGCGGTCGAAAGCTTCGCCGTGCCTATATCGAAGCCGCGGTAGACCTGCAGCGAATCGAAATTGACGATTTCCGCGCCGGTGGCGAGGGCGATGGCAATGGACAGGTCGCTTTTACCGGAGCCGGTGGGCCCTAGTAAGACGGGGAGAGGGATCAAACGGTTCTCTGGCACGCTCCCGATGATGGTAGCGTGCTACTCGACGAATCCGCGCCAGGTTTTTCCGCGCCCATCGCGAAGCACAACGCCGTAGCTGTCTGACACTCCCGTAATGGTGCGTCCGTTAGCGTCGCGAAACGTGTAGCGGACCGACTCTTCGCTCACCTTTTCCGCCGTTCCGCGCCAGACGTTGCCGAATTCGTCACGCAAGCGGAGGTGATCGCCATGGCCGGAACCATATAGACGTGCTTTGGTACCTTCTTCTTCAAAATTGAAGAAGCCGCCGGGCATTTTGCTGTGGACCTTACGGCGCTTGAAGATACCCCGTTGTATCATTAACTCTATTATCAGGAGCTTTAACCCAGTTGCAGATCAGTGAATCACCTTAGGCAGGCAAATTCACGTACCTATGGTTTGCCTGGGTGAGTATGGTTTCAGGCTAGTTTCAGCATGTTATGAGAGTCGTCTTGCAGCGGGTTAAGAGCGCTCGCGTCGAGATCGCTGGCGAAACGGTAGGCTCGATCGGAGTCGGACTATTGATTTTTCTGGGCGTCACTCAAACGGACCAACCGGCGGACGCCGAGTATCTGGCGGACAAGGTGGTGAAACTTCGCATATTCCCCGATGAAGCGGGGCGCATGAATCGCAGCTTACTTGAAGCGGGAGGCGCGCTGTTAGTGGTTTCCCAATTTACGTTATACGGTGACTGCAGCAAAGGGCGCAGGCCGAGTTTCGACCATGCCGCGCCACCCGAGCAAGCCCGCGCGTTGTACGAATGCTTTATTCAGCACCTAAAATCGAGTAATATTGCAGTGGAAACAGGCGTCTTCCAGGCAGAGATGGAAGTCCACCTCATTAATGACGGTCCGGTGACTTTCATATTGGATTCGAAGACCAACAGATAATCCCAGCCTCGCGAGTGGTTGGGTATCATCCAATTAGGAGCACCTATGCCTCGTACGGGCGACCCAATTCGGAATCATTCCTTGTTGACGGCGGCTCTGGAGGGATTAGAGCTGCAGAAACAGCGAATCGAGGAGCAAATTCAAGAGGTGCGTTCACTCCTGGGGAAAGCACCCGCGCGCCGTGGACGTCCGCCCGGTTCAAGTAATGGTGGTTCAAAACAACGGTCCCAGGACTAAGCGAGCCCGGTTCAGCGCCTCGGCGCGCAAGAGGATCGCTGCCGCTCAGAAGCGCCGGTGGGCGGAGTACCGTAAGTCGGCGGGCGGCAAGTCCGCGTAGGACCAATTAAAGCGTCGTGCGATCTCGTCCACTGAACCGCCCGCCACTAACTTGCCCTTTTCAAAAAAGACCGCGCGGCTGGCAAGCGATGACGCCAGGCGGACATTGTGGGTAACGATTAACTTAGCTTGCGGAAGGTCGGCGAGTAACTGGAGTAAGTTGCGCTCGGCAGGCGGATCTAAGAATGTAGTGGGCTCGTCCAATACCAGAATTTCAGGCTCCATTGCCAGCACCCCAGCCAGCGCTACCCGCCTCTTCTCGCCCGCGCTCAAATGATACGGCGCCTTATTCCCGAGATCCGCCAAGCCAGCCTGTTCCAGCGCTAACTTGGCCCTCGAGATCGCTTCCGCTGCCGGCATCCCTTGATTGAGTGGTCCAAACGCCACGTCTTCCAAAACGGTAGGCATGAAGAGCTGCTCGTCGGAATCCTGAAACACCATCCCGATCTTCGAACGGATCCGCGGCAGAGTTTCGTTGGTTAAGGGCAGGCCGCAGACGGTAATGCTGCCTTGCCCGCGCAACACGCCATTGAGCTGCAAGGCGAAAGTGGTCTTGCCGGATCCGTTGGCGCCCAACAGGGCGACTGTTTCTCTTGGATATAGCGTGAAGTTGACGCCTTCGAGCGCCTGGGTGCCGTCTTCATACTGAAAGGAGAGGTCGCGAACTTCGATGAGCGGTGTCATGCCCAGCGCACCAGAACCAGGAAGGCCGAAACTAGTAGCAGAAACGCGCCGTCGCCTGCGCCAAAACGCGCGGCATGGAGAAGTGAAAAACGTCCCGAGAATCCGCGCGCCAGCATGGCCCGATGAATCCCCTCGGCGCGCTCATAAGAACGCGCGAATAATACGGCCAGCGCTCCGGTGGCGCGCGCGAAATCCGGATCTCCGCCGGCGGCCCGGGCCGCCTTCGCGACAAGCGGCAGCTAATCGCATGTGCTGGGCCTGTTCGGAAAGCACGAACAGGTAGCGATACAGGAACTGCGCTACCAACACCAGTAATCGCGGGGTGCCCAGCCTCTCCAGGGCGCCGAGCAATAAGGGCAGTGGAGTGACGCCGGCGACCAGCAGCGCTGCGACCGTGGAGAGATAGCTTTTCTCCACCAGCGCCAGAGCGCGCAACGGCTCTCCCGCCAGCCAGCTGATCAATGCGAAGGTGAGCGAAAACGGCAGCACTATCATGGCGCGCCAAATTATGCCGCCGAACGGCAGCCGGGCGATCAGAATGGCGGCGGCCAGCAGCGCCGCATAAGTGGCCAGAACTGCAACCGCGTCGGCTGGAGTGGTCGCCAGAACGATCAGAAACACCAGGAGCGTGAGAATCTTAGCGCGCGCGTCGAGAAGATGCAGGGGACTGGCGCCCTGGCTCCACCGATCTAGCAGAACATGGTGCATCAGGCGCTCCTGCGGCGGACCAGCCAGCGAGCCGTGGACGCGCATAGTGCGTAGATCAGCAGCAGCCCCGCGAGCCCGGCTGTGGCTCTTCTCATCCAGGCCGATCCGACAAACGATCCGAAGGTGTAATCGGCAAGCGGCGCGTGCAGAACCGTCCTGGCGGTGAGACCCAACTGAATTCCCAGCCGCTGAATACCGTCTGGCGCCGCCGAAGCCACCAGGAATCCAACCCCGCCCAACGCCATAGCCGCGCCGCCCAGGACCGCCAGAGTGCGCCGGTTGGAAGCCCGCGGCTGAACAACAAATCCCGCATTGAGTTTCCCGATGGCCTGCATGACGGAAATCGTGATGGCGCCTTCGATGGTCGCGCTGGCCGCAAACAGGCGCCAGAGAAACCAGCACCATGGGCCGCGGCATGGCGACGCCCGACATCAGCAATTCGCCGAGCGCGAGCGATCCACTTACCATTACCGACAGGAAAGCTCCCGCGAAAATCGCCGACCGGCGCCAGTTTGCTCCCCACACTTGAAATGGCCAGTAACCAGCCAAGACGCCCACCACCGCCATATTGAAGACGTTGGCCCCCAGCGCGAGCACGCCGCCGTCCTGGAACACGAAGGCCTGGATGGCGATGATCACCGTCATCACCAGAACCGCCGGAGCGGGGCCCAGTGTGAACGCGAGCAACGCTCCACCCACCAGGTGCCCGCTGGTTCCGATTCCGACTGGGAAATTGATCATTTGCGCGGCGAACACGAACGCGCCCATCACGCCCAGCAGCGGGATGCGCGTGTCGTCCAACTGGCGGCCGGCCTGGCGCACCATGAGTCCCACGGCGGGAATGGCTGACGGCGTCGAGCGTCGCCCACACCGGCGGCGACAGAAAATTGTCCGGAATGTGCATCGCGGCGCAGTCTCAAAGTAGCACGATTTTCTGAAGCGTGTGACGCCTTGCCGCGTCGCGGCCGGCTCCGCTAATCTGGCTATACCAATGAGCGATCTTAGCCGGATTGGGGTGGCGATCGATGCCGAGCCTCCTGAAGAAATTCGATCACCTGATCTCCGCTCGCGGATACACCAACCGCTCGGAAGCCTTTCGCGACTTGATCCGCGACGAACTGGTCGAAAAGATGTGGGAACGTCCGGATGCCAACGTGGTCGGCACGGTGACACTGGTCTACGATCATCACGTGCGCCTGCTCAACGAGAAGCTGACAGATCTTCAACACTCCCATTTCCACAACATTCTTTCCACCATGCACGTGCATCTGGATCACGACAACTGCCTGGAGGTGGTGGTGGTCGAAGGGAAAAGCGGGGGCGGTGAAGAAGATCGCGGACGCTTTGATCAGCACCAAGGGCGTGAAGCATGGACGCCTCACCATCACTTCCACTGGCGCGGAATTGTGATCGTCGGAACGGGCGTGGATCTGGCGGAGGTGGACCGCATTCGCGCGGCGATCGAACGTCACGGGCGCCGCTTCATCGAGCGCATCTATACGCCCGCCGAAATTGCCTACGTCGAGCGCAAGGCCAATCGCTACGAACGCTACGCCGCTCGATTCGCCGCCAAGGAAGCCGGGATGAAGGCCATCGGAACAGGGTGGAGGCGCGGCGTCCGCTGGCAGGATTTCGAGGTAAAGAATCTGCCTTCGGGGCGTCCGACGCTCCAATTCCACGGCGTGGCGTCGCAATTCGCGGATAGCCTGGGAGTCCGGAATATTGAGCTTTCGATCACTCACACGGCCGTCCAGGCCATGGCGATCGTGATTTTGGAATCGTAGGTCCCTCACGGTCGCGGCCTCCCCACCAAAAGTGAGAGAACTTCGGTGCCGCGCCACTAGTCTTTTTGTTCGAAGGCCAGCATGCGGTTCCGATCACGATCCCGCTCGTATTGACAGCTAGCCTCGTTGGCGGCCCAATCGACGGACTCGGCTTCAGATCCCTGGAAGGGCCTATCAAGCCGCTGCGCGAAAAAAATTACGACCAAGCCATCGCCGGCTTTCGGCAAGCGATCACGCTGGCGCCGAGGCGCGCGTCCATTCGATAAGGAACTGGCCTACGCGCTGCTCAAGGTTGGAGAGAACGACGCGGCGCGCAACCAATTCGGCGAAGCTATGCGCGCTGGACCCCACGGACCAACACGCAGCGCTCGAATATGCGTTCCTTTGCTTCGAGACCAAGCAGCAGGCGCTGGCGCGCCGCATCTTCGACCGCATTCGCAAAACCGGCAATGGGAACGCCCGGAGCACGGCCGAACAGGCCTTTCAAAATATCGACCAGCCGCTCGCCTCGGGAATCGCACGCTGGCAAAAGGGCGTCGAGGTGGAGCCCGGCAACTTCAGCGCGCATCAGGAACTCGCTACCCTGGCCGAGCAGCGCGATCAACTCGATCTCGCCGCCGAACATTATGAAATGGCCTGGAAGCTTCGTCCCGGCGAGCGGTCGCTCATGCTGGATCTGGGCCGCGTCTGGAAGCTGCTCGGCCGAAACGAAGATGCATTTGTGCTGCTGCTGGCGGCCTCACGCGGCAAACCTCCTCGCGTCGCCGAGCAGGCTCGCGAACTTTTGCCCGATCGCTATCCCTATGTTTACGAATTTGAAAAAGCCCTCCAACTCGATCCGGGAAACTTCGAGTTACGCCGCGAATATGCCTACTTGCTGCTGGCGATGGGCAAGAAAGGAGAGGCCGAGCAGAATTCCAGGCGCTCCACAACATTGCGCCCAACGATCTGCTCACCGCTGCCCAGCTCGGGTTCCTGCGTTTGAGCCGGGGCGATTTCGCCGGCGCGCAGCCCTTGCTCGATCAAGTGCTGAAAGGCGGCGATGAGGAACTGGCGGACCGGGTTCGCGTCGCCCTCAAGCTGCCGCAGAACACTAGACGCGTCGCGAGACTTCGGCGCAACAAACTTCGGATGAAGCCAAGGCGCTGGCCGAAAAGAGCATGCAGGCCGGCTACCTCAAGGATGCTCTGAAGTATCTCACCATCGCCCAGGAGAACGACCCAGTGGATTTCTCCACCATGCTCAAGCTTGGCTGGGTCTACAACGTCCTGCATGACGATCGCGACGCCGTCAAATGGTTCGATCTGGCGGGCAAAAGCTCCGACCCTGCCATCTCCGGCGAAGCGAAGAAGGCGTATCACAACCTGGCGCCCCAATTTCAGCGCCTGCGTACTACGGTTTGGATCTTTCCGCTTTTCTCCACCCGCTGGCATGACGTTTTCGGCTACGGCCAATCAAAACCGAGTTGAAGCTGGGCCGTCTTCCCATTCGCCCCTACGTCTCCGTGAGGTTCGTCGGCGATACGCGCGGGACGGTTGGACCTACAACAGGGGCCGCCATTCCCCAGTACCTTTCGGAAAGCTCTTTCATCTTCGGCGTCGGCGTGGCCACGCTTCCCTGGCGCGGCATTACGGGATGGTTTGAAGCCGGGGAAGCGGTCAAATATCTGCCCAGCCGCACCGATGTTGGCGCCATGATTCCCGACTATCGCGGCGGCGTCTCTTACGCCAAGGGCTTCGGTCATCTTATGAACAGCTCGCATGGGCTCTTCTCCTTGAGACCAATGACGACGCGGTTTTCATCAGCCGCTTTCAAGACGACATGCTCTACTATTCGCAAAACCGCGCGGGCTACACATTCGCCTCCGCCGAAGGCTTCGGCGGCCTGCAGGCGCAGCTCTATTGGAACGGCAACGCCACCGCGGACCGGCTGCATCAATACTGGGCCAACTACGTGGAAACCGGTCCCGGCCTGCGCTTCCGTTTTCGCGATTTGCCCAAGTCCCTGCTCTTCTCTGTGAACTTCCTGCGAGGGGCTTACACCGTCAATCTGGACAACCCTCGCCGTCCCAATTTTTTCGATCTTCAAGTTGGAATCTGGTATGCATTCTACGCGCTAAGCTTCGCTCAGTTCTGATGGGCTGGGCAGCATCGTTGCAGCCGCCACGTTTAATTACCACATTGCGGGCGACGATCCCGGCCCGTGGCCGCAAATCTTCTCGTCCATCGGAATCACCCGCGCCGCCGGAGGGCCGGCGAATCTGTTTGTGGTTCGCAACGTCGCTCCGGGATCGGTGCCGCAGTGGATACAGCGCATCGAGCAGGGCGGCATTGTGGTGCTGGAAGGCCAGGGGGAACTTGCCGCCGCGCTCGGCGTTACTCCCGGCAATCAACGCGTGGTGGTCCGAAGCATCGTCGACCAGCACGCGCCCAAGCTCGCCGATCGTGTGGGAATCGCCGCTCGAAATTCCCGTCTTCAATGTGCCCAAGGACGCTAGCGTTCTGGCCGCCGAGCGCTGGGACCACGCGCCGGTCACGGTGGCCTTGCATCGCGGCATGGGTGCGGTGCTATGGATCGCCGTCCCGCCCGGCAAAGAAGGATACGAACGCTTCCCCTACTTGCTTCAGGCTTTGCACGATCTCGGTATGAACCGCCCTTCCACAGCGCAACGCCTGTGGGCATTCTTCGATGGCGCCTATCGCTCGCGTGTCGATCTGGATTATTTCGCCGACCGCTGGCGCAAAGCCGGCATCGGCGCGATTCATGTCGCCGGCTGGCACTACTACGAGCAGAACCCCGAGTCCGACGAATATCTGCGGCGGCTGATCGAAGCCTGCCACCGGAAAGCCATCCTGGTGTACCTGTGGCTCGAATTGCCGCACGTCAGCGAAAAATTCTGGGACGCGCATCCCGAGTGGCGCGAAAAAACTGCCATCCTGCAGGACGCGCAACTGGACTGGCGCAAGCTGATGAACCTGAACAATCCCGATTGCTTCGCGGCCGTTTCCGAAGGGGTGAAGCAGCTGGTCGGCCGCTTCGATTGGGACGGCGTCAATCTGGCCGAGCTGTATTTTGAATCGCTCGAAGGCGCCGCGAACCCGGCCCGCTTCACGCCCATGAACCAGGATGTTCGCGACGAGTTCCAGCGGTCTCCACGGCTTCGACCCGATCGAGCTCTTTCAATCTGCTAAGCCCGATGAAGCGCGCCTGCGGACCTTTCTCGATTACCGCGCCGATCTCGCCCGCCGCCAGCAGGAGAAATGGATCGGCGAGATCGAATCCATCCGCACATCCAAGCCCGATCTGGACTTGGTGCTCACTCACGTGGACGACCGCTTCGATACGCGCATGCACGATCTCATCGGCGCGGACGCTGCGCGCGTTCTTCCCTTGCTCGATCAGCACGACTTCACGTTCCTGATCGAGGATCCCGCCACCATCTGGAACCTGGGCCCGCAGCGTTATCCCCAAATTGCCGCGCGTTACCAGCCGCTCACCAAGCACTCCGAATCGCCTGGCGATCGACATCAACATCGTGGAGCGCTACCAGGACGTCTATCCCACGAAACAACAGACCGGAACCGAATTGTTCCAGCTGGTGCATGTGGCCGCGCAGTCTTTCCCGCGGGTGGCGCTGTATTTCGAGAATTCCATACTCACGCCCGATCTTCCGCTGCTGGCCTCGGCCGCCGCCAGCGTGGACAAGGCGGAACAGAACGGATCGCGGCTTGTCATCGAGTCGCGTAACGGCGTCGGCGTGCCTTGGCAGGGACCGGCGCTGGTCAACGGCCGGCTGTGGCCGGTTCACAGCGAAACAATGCTCTGGCTGCCGGCCGGACCCAATGTCATCGAACCGGCGCCCAAGGACCCGGCGCTCCGGATGGTCGATTTCAACGGAGACTTGCGCTCGGCAAGCGTCGTTACGGATGGCTTGCGATTCTCTTACGGAAGCAGTGCGCGCGCTTTAGCGCTATTGAACGCGCGGCCCGGCAAGATCGAAATCGACGGTGCGCGCAAGGATTTACAGCTCCGCGAGTGCAGCACCGGATTCGTTCTGACGCTCCCTCGCGGGGAGCACGTGGTGCACCTCACGCTCTAGCCGCTATCTAGTGTAAGGTCCAATAACACCGGATTGGCACGGTACACGCGGCCTTTTAGCCGCGTTGGTATTGTCAACGGAACGCGGCTCAAGCCGCGTCTACCCTTATTTCTGTCTAGACTAGCTAGGTTTCGTAGGTTTCGAATTCCAACAGATCGCCGGGAGTTGTGTTGGTCGCGGCCGCCGTTCCGCTTGGCAACTCCAGCACCGAGTGCGCCCTGAAACATGCCGCCATGCGCCAACGCGGCATCGCGGCCCGAATCCTCACTACCTTGCGCTTCTTGTCCAGGAACAAAACGTCAATGGGAAACTTCATGCCGACGGTATGAACCCCTTCACAGGGGGTAATCCACAGGCCTTCGCCCCGCTCGAGCCGGCTATGTTTCAGCAGACCAATTTTTCGCGTTTTGCTGCTGTCGGCGATCAGGGCGCGGTCTGCCAGCGACGTTTCGCGGAGTGGATTGTTTACGCGCAGCCGTCGCATGAGGAGCTCCCGATAAGATATCGGCCGTTAAGATCGGCGCCTGTATACATGTAGTATGATGTGCAGGCAGCAAGGAGAAGAATCCGCATGAAATCCAAAGGACTAAAGCTGTTGGCCCCGATTCTGATGGTTTCGGGCATGGGTTTACTATTGGCTGAATCTATTAACCCGCCCACTATGCCGCAAACCGCACCCATGAATAAGCAGGAGAAAAAGAATCTGAATATGGTGCTGGAATGGTGGCGCGTCGTCATCCAGAACCGGCAGCTGGATCAGGCGCCCAAGTATCAGGCCGAAGACTACATCCAACACAACCCCAACGTTCCTACCGGCCGTGCCGGATTCGTCGAATTCTTCGGTAAGCTACCCAAGCCCCAGGGCGTGAACCCCGCCAAGCTCGCCAACCCGCCGGTGGTGACGGGCGCCAAAGGCGACTTCGTGTGGCTGATCTTTGAAACTGAATCGAAGGATCCGCGCGATCCATCGAAGACATACCATTCCAACAGCTTCGACGTGCTCCGCATTCAAAACGGCAAAGTCCAGGAGCACTGGGACAGCGCGATGAAAGTGAAAGGCTCAGGCAACGTCAACACCGGCGTGTCTCCGAAGCCGCCGTCGGAATGGAACACCGGCAAGCTCTCCAAGGAAGAAACTGAGACCAGAGCGATGGCTACCGAGGAGCTGAAGGACATGCTGCAATACGGCCACCTGGAACTGGCCGACAAGACCATGGACCCGGGGTACATCCAGCACAATCCCAACGTCCCGCAAGGCCGCGACGGGTTCAAGGCGTTTATGAGCCGGGTTCCGGGACGAACGCCGCAGGAGATTAAGCCGGAATGGAAGAACGCGCCGGTCTTGACGTTGATCGATGGCCCTTACTCGCTCATGATGTGGGATCGCATGGCGAAGGATCCGGATGATCCCAGCAAGATGTATACCTGGAATCACTACGACGTGGTCCGCACTGAAAACGGCAAAATCAAAGAGCACTGGGACGAAGCCAGGATCAATCCGCCGCAGCCGGCATCGACCAAATAAAAAAGAAAGGAGGCCGATGAAAGCCACTCTACTTACGATTGGTGCGGGTGCGCTTTTCAGCGTCGCGGCCTTCCAACTGACGGCGTCGGAGCCCGAGTGGGGGCCCTCGCGCGTGAAGGACTGCAATCGGGAGTGCCTGGTCGGCACCATGGACGGCTACATGGATGCCATCTACAAACACGACCCCAAGGCCGTGCCGCCGCTTTCGATCGACGTTCGCATGACGGAGAATACAGGGCACATGGATGTTGGCGAGGGTGTGCTGTGGCGCTCCAAAGTGGAACCGACTCCCTTTAAGATCTACGTTGCCGATCCGATGACCGGCCAGGTTGCATTGCAGGCGCGTCTCCTGATTCAAGGACGCAGCGCGTTGACGGCGGTGCGTCTCAAAGTGGAGCGCGGGCATATTTCCGAGATCGAGCAACTCTACGATCGCAATATCAACGATGCGGCCATTCCGCTGCTAACTACTCCGCGGCCGGGTCTGGTAACAGATATCCCCGCCTCCGAACGTAGCTCCCGTGAGGTTCTCTACTACGCCGCCAACTCTTACTTCGATGCGCTGGAAGGGGACGACGGCAAGATTGCGGCCTTTGCCGACGATTGCGTGCGGCACGAGAATGGCTATCAGACGGTTAATAATCCGCCGCCCGGGGGCCGTATGATGCCCGCGCCGCCGCTGCCGAATCCCGATACTCCGCAGGGCAAAGAGCAGCTCAGATTCAGCATGCTCACTTGCTCCCAGCAGATCGACAGTAAAATATTCGCTTATATGAAGCACATTCGGCCGCGCCACGCGATTATTATCGACCAGCAAAAGGGCGTGGCTACGATTTTCTGTCTTTTTGTCCACGATGGAACGCGCCGGGGCGCGGCTCCCGACGCGCCTCCTGGAATGCTGATGAACGCCATGATTGTGGAGAGCTTTGGCATCCGCGGCGGCAAGATCCACGAAGTGGAGGCGATGCCCTTCGTCACTATTCCCTACGGCCTGGGCGACGGCTGGACCGAAGGCTCGGGACGCTGAGTCGTAAAAATAGCCTGCTTTAACGTCACTGTCCAGGGCTTGGTGTAAGCCTTCGGGTCGTTGACCGGTGCAATTCCCTTCACATAATGTGTTCCATGTAATCGAAGTCCGGCGTCACATAAGGAGACTGCATGCCTGAAACGCTTTTCGACGTCGTCGTCATCGGCGCGGGACCCACGGGCGAGAATGTGGCCGATTACGCGGTGAAAGGCGGACTGACCGCGGCGATCGTCGAATCCAGGCTGGTGGGCGGTGAATGCTCGTATTACGCGTGCATCCCGAGCAAGGTGTTGCTGCGCAGTTCGGCTGTGCTGGAAGCGGCGCGGCGCGTCCAGGGAGCCAAACAGGCTATTACCGGATCGCTGAATGGCTCCGCCGTTCTGGCGCGACGCACCAGATTCACCGAGTCCTGGAAGGACGCGAGCCAGGTGGAATGGCTGAAGAACGCCAAGGTGACACTGCTGCGCGGCCACGGAAGGCTGGCCGGGGAACGAGTGGTTGAAGTGTGCACGGGCGATGGCGGTGTCACGCGGGTGACCGCGCGCCAGGCAGTTGTCATTTGTACCGGCACCGCTCCTCTGCTGCCTCCCATCCCCGGCTTGGCCGAAGCTGCGCCCTGGACCAATCGGGAAGCCACTCGCACCGATCGCATCCCGGCGCGCCTGGTGGTGCTGGGAGGCGGACCGGTGGCCTGCGAACTCGGCCAGGCTTTCCGAACACTGGGGACCAGGGAAGTGACGCTGCTGGATCGCGGCGAACGCTTGCTCGAACACCTCGAGCCGGCGGTGAGCGCGAGGATCGCCGCTAAGTTTCGAGACCTGGGAATTTCCGTACACACTTCCGCGAACGTGACGCGCGTCGAGCGGCAGTCTCTCTTGGTCAAGCCTACTGAGGGAGGCGCTCCCGTGCAAGTTTGGTTCGATGGCCGAAATATCGAAGCCGATGAGATTCTGGCAGCTACTGGCCGCACGCCGAATACCAGAGACATCGGGCTCGAAACCATTTCGCTGACGCCGGGCGATTGGCTGGAAGTGGACGACACTTGCCGCGTCAAGAATGTTGCAGCCGGCTGGCTGTACGCCGCTGGCGACGTGAACCACCGGGTTCTTTTGACGCACATGGGCAAGTATCAGGCTCGGGTGTGCGGCGACTCGATCGCGGCCCGCGCGAAGGGTCAACTAAAAGACCCTCCCCAGCCCTGGACGCGATTCGCCGCCACCGCCGACCAGCGAGCAGTGCCTCAAGTGGTTTTCACCGATCCCGAAGCCGCCTCCGTCGGCCTTACAGAGGCGCAAGCCAGGCAGGCCGGCCTACGCGTTCGCGCAGTGGAGTACGACATGTGCCACATCTCGGGGGCGCGAATCGTGGCGGACGATTATCAAGGCTACGCGAAAATTATCGTGGATGAGGATCGCCGCGTGATCGTCGGCGCGTCGCTAGTAGGACAGGACGTAGGGGAGCTAATTCACGCGTTTACCATCGCAGTGGTGGGCGAAGTCCCGCTCGATCGTCTCTGGCATGCTGTGCCGTCTTTTCCAACGATGAGTGAAATCTGGCTGCGCCTACTCGAGTCTTATAGTTTATAGGGAGTTTCATGCTTCACCATAACCATCTCGAAATTCAGCAAAGAGAAAAAGAAGGGATCGTCATCCTGGATCTGGAGGGCAAACTGATCTTGGGGGCCTGCGAGAGCGCATTGACCGAGCGTGTCCACGCGCTATTCAATGGCGGCAATCGCCGGCTTATCCTGAATCTTGCGGCGATTTCCGAGATAGACACGACCGGCATGGGGGTTCTTCTGACGGAGGCCGAGGAATATGTCAAGGCCGGAGGAAAAATGGTGCTCTACAATATCGCCCACGCCCACGGTCAAATTTACGAGATGGCGCGCCTGGAATCGGCGATCGAGATTTATCGCGACGAGTTGGACGCCATCAACAGCTTTTTTCCAGATCGCAAAACTGCGCGCTATGACATTCTCACTTATCTTGAAAACCAGCAGCACGCCGGAGAGGAAAAGAAATGATGAAGCGCAAAACTCCTCCGCTGAAAGAATACCGGGAGAAACGCAACTTTGATGTCACGGCTGAGCCGAAGGGCGCTCGCTCCGGCACAAAATCCCGCAGCGAACTGCTGTACGTGATTCAGAAACACCGGGCATCGCAATTGCACTATGACTTTCGCCTGGAATGGCGAGGTGTTCTGCTTTCGTGGGCCGTTCCCAAAGGACCCTCGCTGGACCCTTCCGTCAAGCGTCTGGCAACTCACGTGGAGGACCATCCGGTGGAGTATGGCGGCTTCGAGGGTGTGATTCCGGAAGGCGAATATGGTGGCGGGACCGTCATGCTTTGGGATCGGGGCACTTGGACTCCGGAGGTGGAGGACGTGGATGCCGCGCTTGAAAAAGGGGACCTGAAGTTCACGCTGGAGGGAAAAAAGCTGCGCGGGTCGTGGGTGCTGGTCCGAACCAAACTCGGTTACGGAGGGTCCGCGAAACCGCAGTGGCTTTTGATTAAGCATGCTGACCGCTACGCCTCCACCGAAGATATCCTGGTTGAAAAGCCGCGCTCCGTTCTTACCAACCGATTGCTAGCCAAAATCGCGAGCGATGAAGGCGGGGATGTCGCAAAAGCCGCCAAGGGCGATCCGGTGGAATTAGCGGCGCGCCGATGATTGGTCGATCATGATCCGCGTTCAACCCATGCTCGCGACGCTCGTCAAAGAGCCTTTCGACCAGCCCGGCTGGGCTTACGAAGAGAAATACGACGGCTATCGCATCCTGGCGTATAAAGAAGGACGCCGCGTAAGGCTGCTGTCGCGAAATGCGAAGGACCGCACCGCTCATTTTCACGCGATTTCCGAGGCAGTGAGCGCTCTGCCCCACGAAACCCTGCTCCTGGATGGCGAAGTGGTGGCCTTTGACAGCCGCGGCGTCTCGCGTTTCCAACTTCTGCAAAACCTTTCGCAAAAACTGCACTACGCGGTGTTTGATTGCCTTTACGTGGATGGCCGCGATCTGCGCGCCGATCCGCTCTCAGCGCGCCGAACGGTGCTCGAGAAGATTCTGGGGAAGCCGGTGGGTAAGCGGCCAATCCTCTTCGCCTCCGCTCGTTTGGCCGCCGACGGACTGAAGGCGTACGAAATCGCGAAGAAAAAGGGGTTCGAGGGCGTGATCGCTAAAGATCCATCGTCGTGCTACACGGAAGGCCGATCCGGGAAGTGGCTCAAGTTCAAGGTGAAGCAGGAGGACGAATTCATTATTGTCGGCTACACCGCGCCGGCCGGCGCCCGCGAACATTTCGGAGCGCTGCTGCTTGCGGCCCATGAAAAAAACACGTTGAAGTTCGTTGGCAAAGTCGGCACCGGCTTCTCGCAGGAATCACTCGCGAAACTCTTTGGCAAATTTCAACCTCTGGTTCGCGCCAAGCCTGCGGTGGTGGATCCTCCGCAGGCGCGTGATGTCACGTGGCTGGCGCCTCGCCTGGTGGCACAAATCGCCTATGGAGAATGGACGGACGATCGCAAACTGAGGCAGCCGGTTTTTCTCGGGCTGCGCGACGACAAGCGTGCCGCGGAAGTCACCATCCCGGAGGCGCAATGAAGCTCGACGATCTGATCACGCATCCCGACAAGGTTTTCTGGCCCGATGAAGGCTACACCAAGTTCGACCTGGCTCGCTTCTATGATGCGGTGTTCGCCAAGCTACGGCCTTACGTAGACGATCGCCTGCTTTCGCTGGAGCGCTGTCCGGACGGAATGCGCGGCAGTTGTTTTTATCAGAAGGCCGCACCCAAGGGATTGCCGGAAGGCACGCCTACGCAGCGCATTCATCATCAGAATCGCGATGTCGATTATGTAGTCGGCGGATTGAAGGACACGCAACTCGCGCTCGCGAACCTGGGTTGCATTCCGGTGCATGTTTGGGCCAGCCGGGCGAGCCATCCGCAGCAGCCGGATTGGATGGTTTTCGATCTCGATCCGACCTCCGGCAAGTTTGCCGACGCGGCGAAAGCCGGTCTGCTGGTGAAGAAGGAATTGGACGCTCTTGGCCTGACGTCGTTCGCAAAGACCTCCGGCAGCCGGGGCCTGCATGTTTTCGTTCCGCTAAAGCTTGGCCCCGGCTATGACGAAGTGCTGGCGTTTGCCAAGCAAATTTGTGAACGCATGGCCGCCGAACGTCCCAAGGAACTCACCGTCGAGCAGCGCATCGAAGCCCGGGGGCAGCGCGTGTACCTGGACGCGTTTCGCAACACGTTCGGCGGTACTGTGGTGGCGCCCTATTCGGTTCGCCGCCGCGAAAAGGCGCCGTTTTCCATGCCGCTCGATTGGTCGGAGGTGAAACCTTCGCTCGATCCCGCCGATTTTAATCTCGGCAACTACAAGAAGGTTCTCGCGGGAGCAGATCCTTGGAAAGATTTCTTCAAAAGCCGGCAGGCGCTGAAAACGAGTGTAGTGTCCAATAAATAACTAGACACTCGCCGCGTTGGCACGGTACATGCGGCTTTCAGCCGCGTCGGTATTGTCAACGGCGGAACGCGGCTGAAGCCGCGTCTACCCTTATTTCTGTCTAGTTATTTTGCGGACGCTACTAGCTCGAAAAAAACATCCTCCAGGTAGTGGCCACCAGCGCGTGAGTCACCATGCTGGCCCGCACGCTGCGCGCCCTGAGCAGTGACAGCCCGCAGAATATACCCAGCGCTGCGGCGACGATCCCCAGCCGCCAATTCGGGAATCTCCGGAACGGCAGGTGCGCCAGCCCGAAGAGCGCCGCGGCGGCCAACAGTCCTACGGTCTCGCTATGCGCGCCTCGCGCGATCACGCGCTGTAGAAACGCGCGAAAGAAAAACTCCTCGGCCAGCGACACCACCCACAGGATCCCCCAAAAAGTGAGCACTAAAAACAAGCCGAACTGCCACCAGGTGCGCGGGTGCGGATTAAATCGTCCCAAGCGCACCATATAGTTGAGCACAGCGCCGATCGGGAGGAAAAATAGAAAATGTCGCACGCCGATGCGCCACTCCTCCGGCGTTGGAAAGAAGCCAAAATGCGCGTCATCGAGCGAACGCAGCGAAAGCACGACCATCAGGCCGAGGCGAATCCACATGAGCTGGCCGAGAATCGCGAGCGGGACGTGCGGCGCCGGTAAGCCGTAAATACGGTCGAAGGGCCTGCTCAAATACACCGCAGCCATAAAGCTGAGGAACAACAGGTCGAGGAGCATACTGCGGTGAAGCCACGTGTACCAATACGCCGCAACCAAGATCAGTGCGAGTAGCTCCACGAACGAGACCAGATAAAATGTTCGGGCGCTCAAGCTTTCGATCAGATAGGGCAGCACGCCGCTCCCCGTCAAAAGCGCGGCTCGCAGCGGTTTCGCTCCCAACGCATCAAAGCTTTTTCGAATCGAAGGGAAGCCCGGGACCAGATAAAAAGCCAACTCGACCAGGAACGCAGGCACAACCGCCAGCGCTATGGTCGAAGAGATATGCTGTTGATGAGCGTAAAGGTAAGCTGCGATGCAAGCTGCTATCCAAACCACGGACAGCGTCGTCAGGAACTGGCGCATTCGCTTCATCCTAGCATCGCTACTTTGCTTTTCCTGGGTGGCCGCTGCTGAAGATCCTCCCGCGAATCTCACCCGTCTGATCGCCGCGCGCGAGACTGAAACCGCGCGAGTACAAAGCAATTACACCTATCGCCAAACAGTCACCTTGGATGAGCTGAATCCGGGCGGTCTCACCGAAGGCACGTACCGCGAGGTGCGCGACATCGTGTTTTCGCCATCCGAGGAGCGCACCGAACAGATGGTCGGCAAACCCTTCGCCACTCTAACCCATCTCAAGTTGACCGATGAAGATTTTCGCGACATGCGCGAGGTCCAGCCATTTCTGTTGACCACAGACCAAACGTTCCTCTATGAAACCCAGTTTCGGGGCGAAGAAATGATGGATGGGGTGGATTGTTTCGTGGTCCAGATCCGTCCGCGACAGATCCTGGATGGGCAGCGATTGTTCGACGGCATGCTGTGGGTATCGAAGAAGGACTATTCGGTGATCCGCAGCGAAGGGCAAGCCGTTCCCCAGATCCACACGCTGAAGAGCGAAAACCTGTTTCCGCATTTCACCACGCTGCGCCAAAAAGTGGAGGGCGATTACTGGTTTCCAGTCACCACCTACGGCGACGATACCTTGTATTTCCGAGGCGGAGCGCAGCGCGTCCGGCTGACCATCCGGTACAGCGAGTACCATCGATTCGGCGCTGACTCGAAGATTACCTTCGACAAATAGCGGAACCTGCGCGCTAAGGCCTTCGTATAGAGGGTAGAATCGAGATATTCAGGAGGACGTATGGCGCAGCACGTGAAGATCCTTGGGATTTTGCACATTATATTCGGAGCGCTGGGCGTGCTGGGAGCCATGGCCGCGCTCTTAATTTTCGGCGGCGTGTCCGCTTTGGTAGCGGCCGATCATTCGTCCGACAGCCTGGCAGCCATTCCCATTCTGGGCGTTATCGCAGGCTTCGTATTCATCCTGGTGATGGCCCTTTCGTTGCCAGGTTTGATTATTGGAATCGGTTTAGTGCAATTCAGGCCGTGGGCGCGCCTTGGCGGAATTGTTCTATCGGCCTTTGATCTGCTCGGCTTTCCATTCCATACCGCCTTGGGAATTTACGGTCTCTGGGCGCTGTTGAATCGGGAGACAGAGCTATTATTCGCTCCGCGGGCCGCGCGCGTTGTTTAAAGGTTGTGAGTTATTGCTGCTTATTGTTTTCGTAGCACCAGCGGACCAGCGCCTCAGGATAAGCGGATCCATTGACGGCGTGGAGGTCTTCGATGCTGAGGCGTTGGAAATCGAATGAGACGGCGCCGTCCCGGGTGACCGTAGCGATCATGTAGCCGTAGACATTGGTCTGGGCGTGCTGCGCGGGTGTGGTTTCAGGCGGCAATTTGTAGCGTTGAGCGCCGGCGGTGCCGATGATCCAGCCGGGCAGGACTTTGTCCTTCCAATCGGCGGTTTCGAAAATATTGTCCACGTAATAGTGCGAGTGGCTGGCGAGAACGTACACCTGTTTATGGGCGGAATCGTGCGCACGCCACAGCGCTTCGTAGGCTTCCCGTCCGCTTTTGTCGCCGAGCGGAGATTCACTCATGCTGTGCATGCGGCTTACACTGCCGGGCAGCGCTTCGTGCATTCCCACAACGATGGTTCGAATCCGCGGCGACGCTTCATCGCGCGCCAGCACGGCGCGGAGCCATTTCATCTGGTCGGGATCGAATTGTTCACGGGTGGTGTTGTCGAGCGAGATGAAATCGATGTTCCGCTCCACCCAGTGATAATACGCGTGCAGTTTGTGATCCAAGGGATCGTCTTTCAGGCGCTGGCTGCGGAGCGCGGGAGTCTCCAGCCAATCGGCGAATTGCACCAGCCACGCTTCGCGCGACATGGGCGGAACGGTTTCATGATTGCCGATGGTCAGGTAGACGGGCAGGGCGCCGAAGGGCAACATCTGATGCGAGATGAAATCGGGCCAAGCTTCCTTTAAATAGGTGAGGGTTTCGAGAGGCTGGTTGTGTAAACCGAGGTCGACCGGCGGGGACATATCCTCATCCAGTCTGTAGATGGCACGAAAGTCTCCCAGATGCCAGTAGAATACGGCGCCGCTCTTGTGGACGCCGGCCGCGATGACCGGCATTACAATATCACCGCAGTTGCGCGAGTCGCCGGAGACGGCGAACTTCCAGGAGCGGCCGGCTTGATTCTGTGCCGTAAGCGAGCAGGAGCACAGAACCAGCAGAATTGATATTCGGCGCACTAGAGTCCGACTGTAGCGCGTGGCGGATAACGGCGGCAAGCACGTGGGAGTAATCTGAAGAAGGATGAAGAGGCGAGAATTCAGCAGCCGCGCCCTGGCGGCACTCACTGCCGGAACGGCTTTACCCGGAATTCGCGCGGCGGAGACGGACGGGTCTGGCAGCATCACCGATGTGCAAGGCGTGAAGGTGGGTCACTTCGCCGAGCCGGGCAGGCCCACCGGTTGTACCGTGCTGTTGTTCGAGAAGGGCGCGACGGCGGGCGTGGATGTGCGCGGATGGATCGCCGGGAACGCGCGATACCGATCTGCTAAATCCAGTCAACACCGTGCAAAAGGTTCAGGCGATTCTGCTCGCCGGGCGGAAGCGCATTTGGGCTGGACGCGGCGTCGGGCGTGATGCGGTTTCTCGAAGAGCATCGGTTGGGCTACGCAGTAGGGGATGTCGATCGTGCCGATCGTGCCCGGCAGCGATTCTATATGACTTGGAGATCGGCGATGCCAAGATCAGGCCGACCGCGGAGTCAGGATACAAGGCTTGCCAGGCGGCGACGGCTCAGCGAGTGGCGGAAGGCAACGTGGGCGCGGGCGCCGGTGCTACCATCGGCAAAATGTTCGGCATGAAGCAGGCCATGAAGTCCGGCCTGGGGAGCGCGAGTATTCGCGTGGGCAACACCGGAATCGTGGTGGGCGCCATCGTTGCGGTGAACGCCGTCGGCGACGTGGTGGATCCCAAGTCGGGAAAAATCATAGCGGGCGCACGCAAACCGGATGGATCGGGATTCGTTGATTCCATGGCGCGCATTCGCGAAGGGTACAGCGTGCGCATCGACGCGGCTACCAATACAACCATTGGCGTGGTGGCGACGAATGTGGCGCTCGACAAGGCGCAGGCGACCAAGGTGGCGCAGATGGCGCATGATGGGCTGGCGCGCACCATTTATCCGGTGCACACGCCGAGCGATGGCGACACGATTTTTGCGGTGGCGACGGGCGAACAACCGGCGCGCGCGAATCACAGGGGCGATTGGTGCGCTGGCTGCCGAGGCGATGGCGCAAGCAGTGCTGCGGGCGGTGATGAATGCGCGCGGAATCCCCGGGCTGCCGAGCTACCGCGACCTACTGTAACAGGGTAAAGCCGTATAAAGTATCGCCGGCGCCTACCACGACATATTGGTGGCCGTCGAGTTCGTAAGTCATCGGGCCGTTGCTGATATTGGCGATCAGATGCGCGTGCCACAAGATCTTGCCGCTGGCAGGATCATAAACGATGAAGTTGCCGGAAGGATCGCCCGTGAATAACAGTTTGCCTGCGGTGGTTAAGATACCGATGGAGCCGCCGCCGCGATTATACTCGTGCGTCCAACGGATCTGGCCAGTGCGATAGTCGATGGCCTTGAGCGCCAGTGTTGAGTACACGCCGGAATCGCGTCCCCCGTAGCCTTCCGGTTTGTCGGCGGTATCGGTGAGGTAGTAAAGACTGTACGACGACGATGCGTTGACGTAGAACAATCCGGTTTCAGGATCGAAGCTGGGAGAGGGCCAATTCGCGGCGCCGCCCAGAGCCGGGATCACGAGCGTGCCGTCGGGTTTCGGCTCCTTCTCCGGGTTGCCAATGGGCTGGCCTTTCGAGTCCAGGCCCTTGGACCAATTGAGTTCGATGAAGGGCTTGGAGAGGATGTTCTTGCCGTTGGTGCGATCCAGCACAAAGAAGTATCCGTTGCGGCTGGATTGAGCCAGCAGCTTGCGGGGGCGGCCATCCACCTCGCCGTCGATCAGCACCGGGGTTTCCGCCGCGTCCCAATCGTGTGTGTCGTGCGGCGACGCCTGAAAATACCAGGCCAGCTTGCCGGTATCCGGATTCAACGCAACGATGGAACAGGTCCATAGATTTTCGCCCTTGCGGCCTTGACCGGCCATCACGGGATTCGGGTTGCCGGTGCCCAGGTAATAGAGATTGAGCTCGGGATCGTAAGTACCGGGCACCCAGGTCATGCCACCGCCGTGTTCCATGGCTTCGGGATTTGGCCAGGTCTCCGCGCCCGCCTCACCTTTGCGCGGCGTGGTATTCCAGCGCCACTGCAATTGGCCGGTCTCAGGATCGCGCGATTCCAGATAGCCGGGAACGTCGAGCGAATCGCCACCTACGCCGACGATGATGTGATTGCGAATCACGATGGGTGCGGGCGTTGAGAAATACTCCTGTTTCACGTCGGCAATTTCAACGTGCCAGCGCTCGGTGCCGTCCTTGGCGTTGAGTGAGATGAGGTAATTGTCCGGAGTTTCGAAGTAGAGCCAGGCCCCATACATGCCGAAGCCTCGGCTTCCGATATGGATGCCGCCGTGGGATTCCCACTGATAATGCCAGAGCTGGCGGCCGGTACGGGCGTCGACGGCCCAGGCGTGGTCGGGGAGCGTGAAATAAAGCACGCCGTTGACTTCGAGCGGTGTCGATTTGATGGACGAGGTGAGCGTGCCGGTGCCCGGATCGAGGCGATATTCCCAGGCCAAGGTCATAGCGGTAACGTTGGAATTATTGATGCGCGCAAGCGGACTGAAGCGGCGGCCGGAGTAATCGCCGTTGTAAGTGGGCCACGTGTCGGTGGGCGGCTTGAGTAACAGGCCCGGGTCAAGGCCTTGACCCGAGAGCGATAATCCAGCCATCGAGAACGCAAGCAATACGAGTTTCATTTCAAGGTCACCAGGTAAGCAAGCAGGTTGTGCATGTCGGCATCGGAGTATTTCTTGAGCAGTTCGGCGTGAGCGGCCAGCGGGTCGCGGACTTCCACTTTCAAATGCGCATCGCGCGAAAGGGAATGATATTCGCCCGAAGCATCCCGCCAGGCAACGTTGAAGTCGTCGAGGTATTCGAGCGTACCGGAGAAGGACTGTCCCGACCCCAGCGTGACCGTGACCTGTGGGTGGACGGGCTTCTCATCGTTCGGGCGCGGGCGCGGGTAAAGAAAGCGCGATTGTATTGTGACGGCGTCGTACTTTTTCGCGATGCCTGCCAGGTCGCCGGTGGGCGAATGGCAGGAGTGGCAGCGGCCGGCGCCATTGAAATATTCGCGGCCTTTCTCGCGGTCGCCCGTCACGACGTTGAGGATGCTATAACCAAACCGATTGATCGCAGCTTGTTGGCGGGAACGCAAAAAGGCGGCGATGTCTTGAATCTGGTCGGGCGGTAAATGAAAAGCGGGCATGCCTTTGCCGGGACGCCCCTGTTCGATCACCGGGCCGATCTTGTCGCCGCGTTCGTCATCCAGCGCCAGTGCTGACCGAACCAGGTCGGGACCGGTATCGCCGCCTTGCGCGGTGGTGCCGTGGCAAAAGCCGCAGTTGCCGATGAAGATTTTCTGCCCTCGCTCGACTGCGGCCGCGTCGGGAACCGAGCGGCTGATCAGCATATTGCCACCCGGACGAGGAGCGGCGGCGGGCGGGGGTTGGGCCGCTGGTTGGGCAATCAGCGAAGCTGTACTAAGCAGAGACAGGGCCGCGAATGTTTTCATGCCACGGGCTATTCTTTCACTTTTCGGAGGGTGGCGTCCACGGCCCGCTTGCGCGGGACCCGGAGTTCTGCATATACTGAGTCTTCATGCGCCGTCGCGCCTACAACTCGTTTCGATTTTGGTCCTGGTTTAGTGCCTGAATCGGGGCGAGTGGCGTTGGCTTAAGCAGAAGCGGTTATAGTAAAAGCAACCCACTCGAAAGAGTGGGTTTTTCATTTTAGGAGACAGAAAATGATCATCTCGATGAAACTCCACTCGACGAAAGAGGAGATCGAGCAAGTGTGCGAACGCATTCGGGATTTCGGTTACAAGATCCACGCCATCGAGGGCGAGGAGCGCGTAGTAATTGGCGCGGTTGGCACCGGCGACACCACTGCGTGCCTGGAGTCGGTAGAGGCCATGCCGCAAGTGGAGAAGGCGGTGCGCATCTCCGCCCCGTACAAGTTCGTGAGCAAGGAATACCGAAGCGAGCGCACGCGCATTCGCGTGGACGGTTGCGAGATCGGCGGCGACGATTTCATCGTGATGGCCGGGCCGTGCTCGGTGGAATCCGAGAAGCAGATCATGCAAGCGGCCGAGGGTGTGGCGCGAGCGGGCGCGAAACTGCTGCGCGGCGGCGCGTTCAAGCCCCGAACTTCTCCCTACGATTTTCAGGGCATGGAGGAGGAGGGGCTGAAGCTGCTGGCCAAAGCCAAGCGAGCCACTGGCCTCGCGATCATTACCGAGGTGATGAGCGATCGCGATGTGGATCTGGTGGCCGATTATGCGGATATTCTGCAAATCGGCGCGCGCAACATGCAGAACTTCGCGCTCTTGAAGACGCTGGGCAAATGCAACCGCCCGGTGCTGCTGAAGCGCGGCATGAGCTCCACCATCAAGGAACTTCTGATGTCGGCGGAGTATGTGGTGGCGCACGGGAATCCGAACGTGATTCTGTGTGAGCGGGGTATCCGTACGTTTGAGACCGTAACACGCAACACCTGCGATATTGCGGCCATCGCGGCGCTGAGCGAGCTAACGCATCTGCCGGTAATTCTGGATCCAAGCCACGCCACTGGAAAACGCAGCCTGGTGCCGGCCCTGGCGCGCGCCGGCGTTGCGATTGGTGCCGACGGCCTGATTGTGGAAGTGCATCCGGCGCCCGAGAAGGCGGTGAGCGATGGAGCGCAGTCGCTGGATATCCCGCAGTTCCACGCGATGATGCGATCGCTCGCGCCGTATATCGATCTGTGGAAGGAATCGCGCGTGACAGAAACCGCCGCGGTGTAACCTGCTTGTGAACCCCCGGTTCCAACTTCGGCAGCTTGTCGTGTTGCTGGTGGCGTGTGCGCTTGTGGCTGGTGGTGTTTACTGGTTTCGAGCGCGCAGAGCGGCTCCGCCTTCCGACTTAATAGCCTACCTGCCTAGTGCCAACGCGAGCGTCATCTACATCGACGTGGATGCGCTGCGACGAGCGGGCATTCTCGGCATGCTGGCGGGTCCCCAGACCGCCGAGGAGCCGGACTATCAGCAGTTCGTCGGTGAAACGAAGTTCGACTATCGCCAGGATCTGGATGCCGTCGCGGCGGCGCTCAAGGACGGTCGCACTTACTTTGCATTGCGCGGGCATTTTCATTGGAGCAATCTGAGGGATTATGCCGAGCGGCATGGCGGATCTTGTCACAACGATTTTTGTGTGGTGGCCGGAAGCCAGCCCAATCGCCGCATTTCGTTTTATCTGTTGAAGTCCGATGTGATGGCGATGGCGATCGGTCCCGATGATTTTGGAGCGTACCAGGTGAAGCGCGAATCGGGGAAGCTTGCCCTGACAATGCCGAAGGAGCCGGTGTGGGCGCTGATCCCGTCGGAAGCGTTACGGGGATCGGGGGCATTACTGGGAATGGATGCGCTGCCCGCGACCGCGAGGGCCTTTGTGCCGGCACTTCAAGGCGCGCAGCAGATCTTATTTAGTGTCGGTACGGATTCTGCTCAACAGCTGCAACTCGGCGTGCATGTCACCTGCAAGGACGCGCCGGCGGCCACCGCGCTAGTCACGCAGTTTGAAGCAACCACCAAAGCCCTTCGCGAGTTACTCGCGCACCAGCGCCAGAAGCCCGATCCGGCCGATTTGAGCGGTGTGCTTGTGGCTGGAAGTTTTCGGCGCGATGAGCGGCAAGTCTACGGTGCGTGGCCGATCCCGAGGGCATTCGTGGATGCCGTCGCTGCGAATGCGCGTTAGTCGCTGGCTCAAGCGCGCTTCCTAAGGTACTGGAACTACCGTCACTAGACGGTTCCGCGCGCGGATGCGAAGCTTAGCGTAGCGTGACCCGCAGGAAACTCCTTTCTCTACTTCCGATGGCCGGTTGTGCCCCGGTGTATGCGTTTGGCGTGGAGCCGAACTGGCTGGAGCGTACCTTCCATCGAGTTAAATTACCGTACAAAAACCTCTCGAGCGGTGTACGGATTCTTCATTTGTCCGATCTGCACGCATCGCCCGTGGTCCCGTTCACGCTCATTGAGAAGTCGGTAGAGCTGGGTTTGGAAGCCAAACCCGATGTGATCTGTTTGACCGGCGACTTTGTCACCGATGCCACTCCGTTTGACGAAGCCGAGTATGCACGCATTCTTCGACGTTTGTCGAGCGCGGCGCCGGTATTCGCCAGCTTGGGCAATCATGACGGAGGCGCATGGGCTGCCTGGGCCGGCGGGCTCAAGGATACCTCCGTGGTTTGCGGACTGCTCCGTGCCGGCAACATTCCGCTGCTGCACAACCGGTCTGAAGTAGTTCGCGTGCGCGATCAATCCATTCATTTTGCAGGCGTGGGCGATCTTTGGAGCGATGATGTGGACGCCGGCCTCGCATTCGCGAATGTTTCGGCGGACGATCCAGCGATTCTTCTGGCGCACAATCCCGACACGAAAGATGTGCTTGCGGATCGGCCGTGGGATCTGATGCTGAGCGGCCACACGCATGGCGGGCAAGTAGTGTTGCCCATGGTAGGCGAACGCTTTGTGCCGGTTCGCGATAAGCGCTTCATCGCCGGGCTGAAGCAATGGAACGGACGTCAGGTTTATGTGACCAGAGGCGTGGGAAGCATCCGGGGCGTGCGCGTGAACTGCCGGCCGGAAGTCACTGTGCTGGACTTAGCCGGCTAACTGCGCGTACCTTCACCCTCTTCAACCATTCGCTTCACGCGGTCCAACTCCTGCCGCAGTTTCTTTTCGCGCACGGCGATGGAGATCACGTAAACGATTATGATCAGCCAGGCGACCGTAAATCCATAAAACAGGAAAGTGGAATTTTGTGTATTCATGGCGTCACCTTTAAAACGCGTGGGCTTGACGGCGCAGCGCATCGATCTCCAGGCGCATGCTTTCCTGCCGCGTGCGGATCAGGATCAACGCCGTCGCCAGCATCAGCAAAGCCAGAAAATTCCACCAGAGCGGCGCTTCCATTCCCGGGGCCATGCCGCCACCGCCTCGAATTTCCAGAACCGGGCCAGGGTGCTGGGTGCGGAACCATTCAATCGACTTCCACACCAGCACGATATCGACGCAGGCAAATATCGACAGCACCGCCGAAAGCCGGGCGCGCGCCGTGGGATCGTCGATAGCGCGCCGCAGCATGAAATATCCAAAGTAGATCAGCAAGCAGACAAAGTACGACGTGAGGCGCGCGATCCCAGGTCCACCAGATACCCCAGATGATGCGGCCCCAGATGCTGCCGGTGCAAATGGTGATAGTGGCGAAGGCGAGAGAGACTTCGTTGATGGAGGCGGCGATGGAATCAAACCGCAGGTTCTTGCTCACCAGGTACCCGATGGCGGAAAACATCCCGAGGTAGAAGCCGGTGAACGACGTGATGGCGGCCGGCACGTGGAAATAGATGATGCGGAAGATGGCGCCCTGATTCGCTTCGTCGGGAACCTGAAGAAAAATGCGGTGCAGGTTCCAGGCCAGAATCAGGCCCGCCAGCACGCACAACGTCACAGATGATTTTCAGACGCATGGTCTACCCCACTAACACGATATCTACCAAAGCCAAAGACAAAATGGTGAAGATGACGTTGAACGCCACCAGAATACGAAACCAAATGAAGTTTTCGGAAAGCTGGCCGCCCACGATCAGGACTCTGGTGAGCTCAATGGCGCCCACCAACGCCGGAATAAGCATGGGATAAATCAAGGTGGGCAGCATCAGCTCACGCAATCGTAAATTTACAGTCATGGCGCTGAACAAGGTCCCGATGACCGTAATGCCCCAGGTTCCCAGCAGCATCACCAGGAAGAGCCATCCGAGCCGTTGTAAGCGAACATTATAGAAAATAACGAACACCGGAAGACTGATGCATTCCACCACGACGATCAGGACGTAGTTTGCCAGGCATTTTCCGAAAAACAATTGCGCGCCGCTGACCGGGGAAGCGAGCAGGGCGTCCAGGCAATCGTTCACCAGCTCGCGCGCGAAACTGCGGTTCAGGATCAAAGTGCCGGCGAAGGCGAAGACCATCCACAACAGGCCGGCCGCGATGTCGCGGATCTGCTCGGGTTCCAGATCGAAAGCGAAGCTGAAGAGCAGCAGAATCACGAGCGCAAAGGACACCGAAGCGTTCACGGCCTCTTTGCCGCGAATTTCCGAGCGCAGATCTTTGGCCGCAATCGCCAGGGTCTGGCGCAGAAACTTCATGCCTCTCCGTAGTGACGATACAGCCAGCCGGGATCTTCCAACATTTCCCAGGTTCGAGGGCCATGATAGGCGAGTTTGCCGCGGCTGAGGAGCGCCACGTCGGTGGCCAGCTCCAGCGCTTCTCGCAGTTGGTGAGTGGACATGATGATGGTGCGGCCTTCGGCCAGCGCGGATTTTAGCAAGCCTTGCAGCACCGCGATGGCGCGATCGTCGAGCGAGGTGAAGGGTTCGTCCAGCAACAGCAGCGCAGGCTGATGCAGAAAGCAGCGGGCGATGGCCAGGCGCTGGCGCATGCCGCGCGAGAACTCGCGGACCAAGCCGTCACGCACGCGGTCCAGGCCGGCGCGCTCCAGCCATTCCGTCGCCGTGCGGCGCGGATCGTCCAGACCGTAGAGCTCGCCAAACAGCCTCAGATTCTCGAACGCGGAAAGCTCCTCATAAACGCCGATGCCATGTCCCAGGATGCCGATGCGCCGGCGTGTGCTGCCGGAGCGCGCATCTTTGCCAAGGATGGAAACACGCCCGCGGCCCGCTTTCCCCAGACCTCCCAGAATGCGCAGGAGCGTGGTCTTGCCCGCACCGTTGCGGCCGAGCAGCGCCAGGCATGCACCGCCATCCACGTGGAAGGAAATATCGCGCAATGCCGGATAGTCGCCGTAATACTTCCACACGCCATCGATTATGACAGCGCTCATGGACGACATTATGAACCCGCTATGCGGATGCCTAACTCCCGCAAGACGCGCTCGGAAACCGAGGCCGGTGCTTCGCACATCAGATCGCTGCCGCGCGCGGTTTTGGGGAACGGAATTACCTCCCGAATGGAGGTTTCGCCCGCCAGGATCATCACCAACCGGTCCAGACCCAGAGCGATTCCGCCATGCGGAGGCGCACCGTATTCCAGGGCTTCGAGCAGGAACCCGAAGCGCTTTTTGGCTTCCTCGTCCGAGAATCCGAGCGCCGCGAAAACCTTGGCCTGGATATCGCGCCGATGAATACGGATGGAACCTGAACCCAGCTCCGTGCCGTTCAATACCACGTCATACGATTTGGCCCGGCAACGCGCCGGATCGGTGGTCAGCTTGTCGAGATCTTCGTCATGCACCGAGGTGAACGGATGGTGCGCCGCGTTCCAGCGGTTTTCTTCCGCGTCCCACTCGAACATCGGAAAATCCACCACCCAAAGGGGTTTGAAAACCTTCGGGTCGAGAAGCTTATGGCGGTCGTTGTACTTCTGGCCGGCGAACAGCCTGAGCTGCCCGCAAGCTTGATAGAACGTCTCTTCGGGACGCTGGCCTTGGGGAGGCCCGGGCCATCCGGCGATCAGCAGCAGGTCGTCATCGGCGCGCCTGGGATGCCGCGCGAGCTTGTTCCACCAGCTTCGCATCCAGCTTTTTCAGATCGTCATAAACGCGCAGCCCGCGCTCGGTTCCATATTCCTTTAGTTCGTCGCGTTCTTTGCGGCTCAGCGCACCGGTCTTCGGAATGTGGATGGCAACGGGCGGAAAGGTTAAGCCGAGTTGCCAGGGTTGACCATCAGCCTCCCCGTCGAGCACATGGAACGGAGGCAGCCGCATGTCGGGTTTGTCGCTGCCGTAGGACCGCATAGCCTGCGCATAAGTGAGTCGCGGGAAGGCTTCCTCGATTTTGTATCCCGCCACTTCAAACACCCGCTTCATCATCGGCTCCACCACTTCGTAAACTCGTTCCTGCTGTGGAAACGACATCTCCAGGTCGATCTGGGTGAATTCGGGCTGGCGGTCGGCACGCAGATCCTCGTCGCGGAAGCAGCGCACGATCTGGAAATATTTCTCATATCCGCTCACCATCAGAAGCTGCTTGAATATCTGCGGCGATTGCGGCAGCGCGTAGAACGAGCCGGGCTGCACGCGGCTGGGGACCAGATAATCGCGCGCGCCTTCCGGCGTGGAGCGGGTCATGAACGGCGTTTCGATTTCAAGAAAGCCCTGGCTGTACAAAAACTCGCGCACCGCGAAGCTGATCTTGGAGCGCAGTATCATGTTGCGCTGCATGTGCGGCCGGCGCAGGTCGACGTAGCGGTATTTCAGGCGCGCGTCTTCTTTCACGTCCACGGTTTCTTCCATCGGGAAGGGCGGCGTGCGCGATTCATTCAAGATCCACAGCCTGGTCGCGGCAAGTTCCACTTCACCGGTATCGAGGGCGGGGTTGATGGTCTCAGGCGCGCGCTTAGCCACTGTGCCTTCCACTGCGATGACGTATTCGGAGCCGAGCATCTCGGCCTTAGCGTGCAGCTCGGCGCCGGCGCCGGCGTGAAAGACGATTTGGGTAACGCCATCGCGGTCGCGCAGATGAACAAAGAACACTCCACCGAGGTCGCGGCGCCGGTGCACCCATCCCATTAGCAGCGCGGTTTTCCCCACATCCGATGCGCGCAACTGGCCGCAGGAATGCGTGCGCCGCAGCTCGCCCAGAAAATCTAACGAAACTTGCTCAGGCATTCTTCCACCTTTTCGATGAGCAATTCACGAGGAAATTGCATTTGCACCTGACTCTCCATGTCTTTCATTGAAATATCGCCCGTGGCGGTTTCGTTTTCACCGCAGATGACGGCCACGCGCGCATTCAGCTTGTTGGCGATCTCGAAAACCCTTTTCAATTTGCCTTCGGCCAGTTCGATGCGGATGCCCTCCGCGCGCAATTCGGCGGCAGCGTTTGTGGCGGCGCGGCGCGTAGTCTCGCCGCCAATAAAGGTGACGATCACCAGCGGGTCTTCCTTGAGCCCGGCGTTTTCCACGCTCATCACCAGCCGGTCCTCGCCGATGGAAAACCCGATGCCCGGAGAAGGCACGCGCGAGCCAAGCGATTCCGCCAGACCGTCGTATCTTCCGCCGCCCAGCACCGAATTCTGCGCGCCTAGCGACCCATGCACGATCTCAAATGTCGTACGCATGTAGTAATCCAGACCGCGCACCATGCGAGGCCGGACTTCATAGCAAATCCCACGATCATCCAGGTGCGATTTCACCGCGTTGAAATGCGTGCGGCAGGGATCGCACAAATGATCCTGAATGGAGGGAAGCGCATCGATGATGGCTTGATCTTCGGGCACTTTGCAGTCCAGCACCCGCAGCGGATTTGTTTCCACACGCCGCTGGCAATCGTCGCACAGGCGCGACGCCACTTCGAGCAGCTTTTCCTTGAGCAGAGCGACATACTGCGGGCGGCAGTTCTGATCGCCGACGGAATTAATCAGCAGCTGAAAGCCCTCCAGGCCCGCCCGGCGAATAATATCGATCACCATCTCGATCACTTCGGCATCCACCGACGGCGACTCCGAGCCGATGGCCTCCGCGCCGATCTGGTAAAACTGGCGATAGCGGCCCTTCTGCGGCCGCTCCCGGCGGAACATCGGGCCGATGTAGTACAGCTTCTGCAATCCCGGCTTCTGATCCAGCCGATGCTCGATGTAGGCGCGCATCACCGACGCGGTGGCTTCAGGACGCAGCGTCAGAGAGCTTCCGTCGCGATCGTCGAAGGTATACATTTCTTTACTGACGATGTCGGTTTCCTGGCCCACGCCGCGCGCGAACAGAGCCGTTTCTTCGAGAATCGGCGTGCGAATCTCCTGATAGTTGTAAGTTCGAAACACTTCGCGCGCAATGCGTTCCACCTGGTTCCAGACCGCGCTGGAGGGGGGAAGGATATCGCGAGTGCCTTTGACTGCCTTTATCATTGTTGGTTTTACTGAGGATGCGCCGTGGCGCTTTCAAGCCGGCTCGTCCCGGTAGACCTGCGCGGCTTCCACGTAACGTTCCGTGTTCATGCGAAAACGCTCGCGCTCCTCGTCGGTAACGGAACGCTTCACCTTGGCGGGCACGCCCATCACCATGCTCAGCGGAGGAATCTCGGCGCCTTCCGGCACCACCGCGCCCGCGGCAATCACCGAGCCTTTTCCGATTTTCGCGCCGTTCAACACCACGGCGGCGATTCCGATCAGGCATTCGTCCTCAATGGTGCAGCCGTGCAGCATCACCATGTGGCCCACGGTGACGCGATTGCCGATGAGCAGTGGAAATCCAGCGTCGCAATGCAAAACCGAATTGTCCTGAATGTTGCTCTCATCGCCAATACGAATTGCATTCACGTCGCCGCGCGCACGTGACATTCGGCCAGATGCTGGAGCGTTCGCCGACCACCACGTCTCCAATCACCTGCGCGCTCTGATCGATGTAAGCGGAAGCGGCGATCTTGGGTACGATGCCGCGATAGGCACGAATCATGACTGCGGTGTATTTTAAATCGTAGCACACGAAACATACGCCGCCGCGGGATCATCTCTAAAGTGAACGTGATGAAAAGACTTTTGCTCTTTCGCCCCGCCTCGCCTTCTGCCAGAATAGGCATGAACGCTTTTGGCAACTTATCAATCGGAGACTCATAAAATGCAATTGCGCGTGCTCGCATTTGTGTTGGCCGGAGGCAAAGGCACTCGCCTCTACCCGCTGACCAAGGAGCGGGCGAAGCCTGCCGTTCCCTTCGGGGGTCGATACCGGATCGTGGATTTCGTTCTCAGCAATCTGATTAACTCAGGAATCTATTCGATTTACGTCCTGGTCCAGTTCAAGAGCCAGTCTTTGCTGGAGCATTTGCGCGAGGGATGGGAGGCCTCCAGCCTGCTGCGCAACCACTTCATCATTCCGGTTCCGGCCCAGATGCGCTCGGCCGGCGAGGACTGGTACCGCGGCACGGCCGACGCCATCTACCAGAACATCAATCTGATTGAACAAGCCGAGCCGCACGTGGTGGCCATCTTCGGCGCCGACCATATTTATCGCATGAACATCCGCGAGATGATCGAGTTTCATATCGATCGCGGCGCGCAGGTCACCGTCTCGGCCATCCCGGTCGAGAAGGAGCAGGCCTCCGAATTCGGCGTCGTGGAGACGCGCGAAGACGGCTTGATTTGCGGCTTCCACGAGAAGAAGCCCGACGCGCCCACTATGCCGGGCGATCCCAGCCGGGTCTACGCGTCCATGGGGAATTACCTGTTTTCCACCAAGCTGCTGCTTGGATGAATTGCGCGCCGACGGTGAGAAAGAGAACAGTTCGCACGATTTTGGCCGCGACATTCTTCCCGGGCTAATTGGCCGGGCGGACATGTACGCTTACGATTTCCAAACCAACCGGATTCCGGGCGATCCGGCCGGTGCGCCGGTGTATTGGCGGGATGTGGGAACGCTCGACGCATTTTTCGATGCCAACATGGACCTGCGGTCGGTTTCGCCGGAGTTAAATTTATACAATCGCGCAGTGGCCGCTGCGCACCGCCGGATATTTCGACGCCCCGGCGAAATTCATCTTCGACAGCGATGGCCGTCGCGGCGAGGCTCTGGATTCCATTGTCTCGGGCGGGAGCCATCCTTTCCGGCGGGCATGGTCCGGACCTCGGTGATCGGCCGGGGGGTGCGCGTGCACTCCCATGCCTCGATCGAGGATTCCATCATTTTCGACAATTGCGACATCGGCCGGCGCGCCCGGGTCCGGCGAGCCATTCTGGATAAGAACGTGCGCGTCCCGCCGGATACTTCCATCGGTTACGATCTGGAACGCGACCGCCAGCTCTATCATGTCACCGACAGCGGAATTGTGGTGGTGGAAGGCTATCCGGTCGCCGGTGGATATCGCCAGCATGAATCTTTAGAATCGCCGCGCTCCGGCAGTTAACCGCCCCGGCCTCCAGCACGCCACGTATCAATCGGTCTGAGGACCCTGATCGCTCGCAAAAAAGATCCATGTAACGAGTTACTCGGCTTGGTGGGTCGAACCATTGAGATGATGTCTACAGATTGTAAACCCCATCGAAGAGACCACCGCAGTTTTGAACGGCGTTCCCGCTGCCGAGATTCGCTCGCAGCTGGATCTAATCCTTCGAAGCCGCGCATTCATACAATCCCATCGCATCCGCCGTTTCCTGCAATTTGTGGTCGAAGAAAGTCTCCTGGGCCAGCCTCATCGGCTGAAGGAATATCTGATCGGGCTCGAGGTATTCGACCGGCGGGAGGCTTTTGACCCGCGGGTGGACTCCATTGTCCGCGTGGAAGCGCGCCGCTTACGCTATAAGCTGGAGGAGTATTATCGGACCGAAGGGCGCGAAGACGGCATCCGGATCGTGCTGCGCAAGGGCAGTTACGTTCCGATTTTCGAATACCGCAGCGCCGACCAACGGAGTGAGTCCGCTCTCCCCCCGGCGCAGCATGGAGATTGGGCTTTTCTCTCTGATCAACGCGACTTCGGAAACCGGCGCGGCGGAAGCGGGCGCGGCGGCTGAAGAGATTCAGCGGCGATTGGCGCACGTGCTCATCAAGGAAGGCTGCTTCCAGGTGGTGGTGGTGAAGTCCGCGCGCATCAGGACAGGCGGTGAATCCGTGCCTCCACGCGGCAGATTCCCGGCGCTCAGGCAACACGGCGGACTATCTGATCGAAGGAAGCATGGAGCTCCAGGAAGACGGGTTTCACCTGTTGTTGCAATTGCAGCAAGGTGTGGACGGTTCCTACATTTGGTCCGAGACCGCGGATGGCCGGCTGCAGGATCTGTCCTGCATCGATCATCTGGCGCAGCAACTGGTGCGCGATCTGGCTGCTCCCACCAGAGAAGGAGCTAGTCGCCCGGCGGCAATCGGACCGCAAGGAAGGCTGTGATGCTTACTTGCAAGGCCGCTATCACTGGAAACTGGCTACGCCGGACAGCATTCGCAACAGCGTAGCGTTCTTTACCAAGGCGGTGGAAACCGATCCCAACTACGCGGCGGCGTGGGCCGCGCTCTCGGAAGCTCTGCTGGTCACCTCCGTATTCGGATTGCTGCCGCCCAGCGATTCCGATACGCGGATGAAGGAAGCCGCGGTGCGCGCCACTTCACTCAATCCCTCGCTGCCGGAAGCTCACGTCGCGCTGGGCGCTGTCTTATCGCTGCTGGATTGGGACTGGGCCGGCGGGCGAAGAAGAACTGCAGAAAAGCATTCATTTGGATAAGAGCGACCCGGTCGGCCATCTGGCGTATGGGATTCACCTGGCGTGCCGGGGCGGCGCAGGAATCGGCGGTGGCGGAAGTGGAGCGCGCGCTGGAGGTAGATCCTGCCTCTCTGTTCCCCAATTTCGTTTTGGGCTGGATTTATGGCATTTGCCATCGGTTTGACGAAGCCATCGCTCAGCATACGCTGGTCGCGCGGCTGGCCACCGATTATGGGTTGCCGCATCTTGGGTTGGGCATGGCCTACGCGGGCAAAGGGCAGTTCACCGATGCGATCGCGCATCTCACGAACGCCACTCAAATGAAGTGCGGATCGTTGTTGCACGGCCAAATGGGGTATTGCTATGCGATGGCCGGACGCCGCGATGAAGCGCAGCGGGAAATCGGAATTTTGAAGGCGCGGTCGGAGTCTCACTACGTCTCGCCCCTGAGTTTCGCTGCAATCTATGCCGGATTGGGCGAGGAACGGGAAGCGCTGGCCTATCTGGAGCGCGCCGTCGAGGTTCGCGATACTTCCCTTCCCGTACATCTGCTGAGCACCGAGTTCGACAACCTGCGCAATCATCCGCAGTTTCAGAACCTGCGCGGCCGCATTGGCCTGCTGCAGGCCGAAGTTGCCAAAAGCGGCTGCCTGACGAGATTGGCCGAACTGATAAAATAGCGTCATCAGCGTGGATCAGATCGGCCGATACCGGATTTTAGACGAGCTCGGCCGTGGCGCCACCGGGGTGGTTTACCGCGCCCAGGATCCCGCCATCGGCCGGATTATCGCCATCAAGACCATCCGCCTGTCGGATTTTACCGACGAACTGGAACGGGAACGGCTGCGCGAGCGCCTGTTTCGGGAGGCCCAGTCGGCCGGGATGCTCTCCCATCCCAACATTGTCACCATCTACGATATCGCTGAAGAGAACGGGCTGGCCTATATCTTCATGGAGTGCGTGGATGGCCCTTCGCTCGAAAAAGTGCTGAACGGCGCGGAAGCGATTCGGAGTGAAAACGCGCTTTCGATCTTGCGGCAGACCGCCGTGGCGCTGGACTACGCGCACCAAAAAGGCATCGTTCATCGCGATATCAAGCCCGCGAACATTCTGATCCACGAGCGTACGCACGCCAAGATCACCGACTTTGGCGTAGCCAAGATCATGTCCCAGCAGATGACCCAAAGCGGCGTCATGATGGGCACTCCGAATTACATGTCGCCCGAGCAGGTGCAGGGGCACGCTGTCGACGGCCGCGCGGACCAGTTTTCTCTGGCTGTGATCGCCTACGAAATGCTGACTGGCGAGAAGCCGTTCCTCGCCGATCAACTGCCGGCGCTGCTATTCCGCATCGTGCGCGAGGATCCCGTTCCGCCGCAGCGTCTGAATCCTACCGTGGGTCCACAGGTGGAAATGGTGCTGAAGAAAGCGCTCGCCAAGAGCGCGAACGACCGCTATGGCAGCTGTGTCCAGTTTGTGGATGCGCTCGCCGGCGCGCTCCAGACCAGTCCGGGGTGGCGTCCGTTGCCAAGAAGCAGCGCGCACAGCATGCCCACCATGGCCGGGCAGCGGTAGGATCCTAAACTGGCGGCTGCCAAGCTAGCCCCAGCCCCCGCCTCCTCCGGAAATACCTGCCATCCGACATCCGCAGGATGTGGAGGCCGCGGTGGCTCCGCTGCCTTTCCGGGAAGAGGAGCCGGAGCCGCGCAGCCCGTTGCTACGGAGCTTGGTGTGGATGCTGGTAGGTATTTGATTGGTGGGGTTGGTATCTGTTCGGCGCGCAGAAGTATTTATTCAATCGCAATTCCGAACAGCCCATCACGGACTCCCAGGCGTCAGGCTCGCAGACGTCAGGCTCGCAGACGTCGAACGGGCAGACTGCGGATAATTCGGCCTCGAAACCTAGTCCGGTGGGCCAGTCCCAGGCTCCCGACGATACGGCGAAACAACCGCCTGCCCCGCAAGCGCCGCCCGAAGCTACGGCTCCGGAAGCCACCGCTCCCGAGGCCCCCAAACCGACCCATACTGCGCCCGCTGTCGCGCCTCACGAAGACGTGGAACCACAGCCGGAACGACAGCCGGCAACGACAACCGGAACGACAACCGGAACGACAACCGGAACGATCCATCCCCCCGCCAGCCCCCTCGACGGTCCCGGTGCCGAAATCAGGGGCCGATCAAAGCACCCAGTTTCTGACCGAGCCGGCGGGCGCGCAAGTTACCGTGGACGGAAACGCTTCACTGGGCTGCAAAACACCGTGCATGCTGCCGCTCCCCGTGGGCCGGCATGCGCTGACCGTGCAGTTGCCTGGGTATCGGCCCTATCCGCGGGTTTTCAGCGTGCCCCAGGACGGCGATCTGTTCCTCCGGCTCAGCAAGGCTTCAGGTACGTTGAGCATCACGTCGGAGCCTGCCCGGCGCGACCATCGAAGTGGACGGCACCGATGCAGGCCAAGCGCACGCCATCCGTGTTCAACCTGGCGCCGGGGATGTATCACATCAAAGTGTCGCGAAGCGGAGCTTTCATCGAGTTCGACGTGCAGCTTCGCGACGGCGAGTTTATCACCAAGCGAGTCGATTTCTAGCGGGTGATCGCTCAAGGTGATCAGCCCAGGTGGGCGATCACGGCTTCGGTGAATTCGTTGGTGGATGCGCTTCCGCCCACATCCGGCGGCAAATGCTCCTGCTTCGCATAAACACGCTCGATGGCGCTTGCGCAGCCGGCTGGCTGCGGATAATTCGCCCAGATGAATCAGCATCAGCGCCGAAGACAGCATCAACGCGGTCGGATTCGCGATGCCTTTTCCGGCAATGTCGGGAGCGCTGCCATGCACGGCTTCAAACACCGACTCGCGATCGCCCATATTAGCGCCTGGGACCACGCCCAGCCCGCCCACCAGGCCCGCCGCCAGATCGGAAACAATGTCGCCGTACAAGTTCGGGAGCAGCAAAATATCAAAAGTTTGCGGCCGCATCACCAGCTGCATCGAAGCATTATCGACAATCAGTTCCTGATAGGCGATGTCGGGATAATTCTGCGATACTTCGCGACAGCACCGCAGGAACAGCCCATCGGCCAGCTTCATGATGTTGGCCTTATGAATCGCGGTGACCTTCTTGCGCCCGGCTTTCTTGGCGAACTGGAAGGCATATTCGGCAATCCGGATGGACGCCGTGCGCGTGATTACTTTGAGGCTGGTGACCACGTCCTTCACCACCTCGTGCTCCAGGCCCGGAGTACAGGTCCTCCGTGTTTTCGCGGAAGATCACCATATCGATGAGCACATCGTCGAAGCGCGTTTTCAGGCCGGGCAGCGAGTGTACCGGCCGCACATTGGCGTACAGATCGAAATGTTTCCGCAGCGCGACGTTGACGCTCGGGAATCCGCCGCCAATAGGCGTTGTCACCGGGCCCTTGAGGCCCACGCGCGTGCGCTCCAGCGACTCGATCACGTGGGGCGGCAGCACCTGTCCCGATTTCGCGATGATGCTCGCGTTCAGATCGGCGCGCTGCCAGTCAATAGAAACGCCGGTGGCGTTTACCGCGCGCATGGCTGCGTCGGCCACTTCCGGCCCAATGCCATCGCCGGGGATTAACGTTACGGAATGAGACACGTTTACCATTGTAGAGAATGCCTCAAATTCAACGCGCGCTAATCAGCGTGACCGACAAAACGGGGGTGGTGGAGTTCGCTCAAGGCTTGCGTGATCTGGGCGTCGAGATCATCTCGACCGGCGGCACGGCGCGCGCGCTCGAATCGGCCGGCGTGCCGGTGCGCGAGGTGTCCGAACTCACCGGCTTTCCCGAAATGCTGGACGGCCGCTTGAAAACCATCCATCCGCGCGTAGCGGGAGGAGTGCTCGCCATTCGCGCCAATCCCGAGCACATGCAGTCACTCGAAGCGCACCAGCATTCCGCTGATCGACATGGTGGTGGTGAATCTCTATCAGTTTGAAAAGGTGGCGGCTAAACAAGGGGTGCCCTTGTCGGAGCTGATCGCGAACATTGACATCGGCGGTCCAACCTTGATTCGAGCGGCGGCGAAGAATTATCAGGATGTGGCCGTGGTGGTTTCGCCGGACGATTATCCGGCGATTCTCGAAGAGCTGCACGAGCGAGAGGGGACGCTTTGCGAACCCACCTTGTGGGGACTTGCCAAGAAGGCCTTCGCACTGACGGCGGCGTACGACCGGGCCATAAGCACGCGCCTGGCACGCGTGGGGTCGGGCGTCGATGACGACTCCGGTTTGCCGGCGTTCCTGGACATTCGCGCGCCGCGCTCGCTCGACTTGCGCTACGGTGAGAATCCGCATCAGAAAGCCGCGCTTTATTCCAGCCGTCAAGGCGGCATTGCGGGAGCGGAGCAATTGCAGGGCAAGGAGCTTTCGTACAACAACCTGGTGGATCTGGACGCTGCTTGGCAACTGATTCGCGAATTTGAGCAGCCAGCGGCGGCGATCATCAAACACACCAATCCTTGTGGGTGCGCCGAGGAGTCCACACTGGCTGAAAGCTACCGGCGGGCGTTCGAAGCCGATCCCGTCTCGGCGTTTGGCGGCGTGCTGGCATTTAATCGCGCTGTGGATCGCGACACAGCCGCGGAGATCGCCAAGACCTTCATCGAAGCGATTGCCGCCCCAGGTTACGATGCGGCCGCGCGCGAATTGCTGGCGGCCAAGAAGAATTTGCGATTGCTGGCCGTATCGCGCGCGCCCGAGGAGCCGGTGGTGAAATCGATCAGCGGCGGTTACCTGGTGCAGACGCCGGACACACACCGGTTAGACCGAGCCGCATGCCAGTTGAAGACCGAACGTGCGCCAACGGATGAAGAATGGCGCGCTCTCGAATTCGCCTGGAAGGTGTGTAAACACGTCAAGTCCAACGCGATTGTCTACGCGCGCGAGGGGCAGACCATCAGCGTGGGGGCGGGGCAGATGAGCCGCGTGGATGCGGTGAAGGTGGGGGCCATGAAGGCCCTGCTCCCGTTAGAGGGCACGGTACTCGCCTCGGACGCGTTTTTCCCTTTCCCCGATGGCGTCGAAGAGGCCGCGAAGCACGGCATTACCGCTGTGATCCAGCCCGGCGGCTCGGTGGGGGACGACAAGGTGATCGCCGCCGCGAACAAGCTGGGTCTGGCGATGGTGTTCACCGGAGTGCGGCACTTCCGGCACTAGCGGCCTGTCGCAGGTGCTTCTCGACAGCGAACAATGATTCAAACTTGCCCTTGGCTAACGCTTCTACGGCGGGAGATGGCGGCTCAGAGAAATAGTTACCAGGATGCAATTGTGGCGCACGCACTCCTGCGTGCCGCGTTCACACTCGTGTGAACGCCCCGAGTATTTCTCGACACGCCACGAGACCACTAAGAGTTCAAAACTTTCAAATCACTGGCTGCAGCCAAATTGTAGAAGTCGCGCAAACGGCGCGCGGCTGCCGGACCGATTACCTTCGCAAGTTCTTCCGCCGATGCCTCCCGCACCCGCTCCAGGCTGCCGAATTCGCGCAACAGTTTGGCGATGGTCTTGGCTCCGATTCCATCCACTTGCTCCAACTCAGAAGTCAGGCGAGCGGCGCCCCGGCGCGTGCGATGGAACGTCACGGCGAAGCGATGCGCCTCATCGCGCACCTGCTGGATCAGGTGCAGCACGGGCGAATATCGATCCAGCTTGATGGGTTCGTCTTCCTGGCCATAAACGTAAATGATCTCTTCGCGCTTCGCGATCGACGCCACCGGCTGATTGATCACCCCAATAGCCTCCAGCGCTTCCACCGCCGCGTGGAGCTGTCCCAGACCTCCGTCGATGAGCATTAAGTTTGGAAAAGCCTTGTTCTCCTGTTGCAGGCGCGAGTAGCGGCGCGTAACCACCTCGCGCATGGACGCGAAATCGTCGTTGCCCACCACTGTTCGGATGATGAACTTGCGATAGTCGGATTTCTTCATTCGCCCGTCTTCCCACACCACCATGCTGGCCACCTTATCGGTGCCCTGAATATGCGAGATGTCGAAGCATTCGATGCGCTTGGGGGGATCGGGCAGTCCGAGGGCGTCCTGCAGCGCTTCCTGCATGACTTTCGACGACGGGTGCATAATGCGGAAACGCTGCTGGAATGCGTGCTTGGCGTTGGTCTCCACCAGCCCGAGCAAGGCTTTCTTCTGCCCCCGCTGCGGCATCAGGATCTCCACTTTGTGGCCCTTTTTTTCGCTGAGCAATTCCTCCAGCGCCTCGCGATCTTCGAAATCCACCGGCACGTGGATGCAACTGGGGATGTACTGCTGGTCGAGATAAATCTGCTTCAGCAGCGAGGAGAAGAATTCGTCGGGCTGGAAGTCGAATAGATCTTCCCAAAAATATTCGCGGCGATCGACGATCCGGCCATTGCGAAGGTGGAACAGGTTGGCTGCAACTAAAGGCGGCTCGGCATGGTAAGCGAGGATGTCGATGTTCTGGCCTTCGGCGGCGGCGATCTTCTGCTTTTCCTCCATCTCCTCGACGGTCGAAATCAGATCCCGCAATCCGGCCGCTTCTTCAAATCGCGTATCCTCGGATGCCTGGCGCATACGCGTGCGCAAATCGCGAGCCAGGTCTTTGTGACGTCCTTCCAGGAACAGCCTCACGTCGCGCACCGCGGCGGCGTACGCTTCATCGGTGGTTAAGCCGTGGACGCACGGTCCCAGGCAGCGATGAATGTGATACTCCAGGCACGGATGCGTGTGCACTCGCGTAAAGTCCACTTTGCAGGAGGGAATCTTGAAGTAGCGATGAATAAAGTGCACCAGCCGGTGCGCCAGGTTGCCGGGAAAATACGGGCCGTAGTAAGTGGAGCCGTCCTTGATCAGACGGCGCGTCACATACACTCGGGGATATTTTTCATTGGTGAACTTGATGTATGGAAACGTTTTGTCATCCCGCAGCAGGATGTTGAAGCGCGGTTTCCACTGCTTGATGAGGTTGTTTTCAAGCGCCAGCGCCTCTTTGTTGTTGTCGACCAGGATGTATTCGACATCGCGCGCGTCCGCGATCAACGATCCGGTCTTGACATCGGCCAGGCGATCATCGTTGAAGTAGCTGCGCACACGCGCCCGCAGGTTCTTGGCCTTGCCGACATAGATCACTTCGCCGTACTGGTCTTTGTATAGATACACGCCAGGCAGCAGAGGCAGCTGGGCGGCTTTTTCCCGGAGTTCCATTTCGAGGGGCTACCTACTATTGTCGCAGGACTGTCTAGTCTCTTATCCCTCCGCCTTGCTAACATTGAATCAGGGACCTCTCCCTGCCTCCCATGGAATTTGACTTCACGCCGGAGCAGACTCAGCTTCGCAAAAGTGTCCGCGAATTTGCCGAGCAGGAAATTCGCCCTCACGTACTCGAGTGGGACGAGGAGGAAATCTTTCCCCTCGAGGTGATCAAGAAAGCGGGAGATCTCGGTTTTCTCGGAGCTATTTTTCCCGAGGAACTCGGTGGATCGGGGCTTGGCTACATCGAGTATTCCATCATCATTGAAGAACTCTCGCGCATCGATCCTTCCGTGGGCCTGATCGTTGCCGCGCACAATTCGCTCTGCACTAATCACATCTTCGTGGCCGGCAGCGAGGAACAGCGGCGCAAGTACGTTCCGAAGCTGGCCACCGGCGAGTGGATCGGTTCCTGGTCGCTCACCGAATCGGAATCCGGCTCCGACGCCGGCGGCATGCGCACCAAAGCGGTGAAGGATGGCTCGTGCTGGGTGCTCAACGGCAGCAAAGTATTCACCACCAATGCCGGTTATGCCGACGTCTGCGTCGCAATGGCGGTCAGCGAGCGCGCCGCTTCGCATCACGGAGTTTCCGCATTCATTCTGGAAAAGGGCGTGCCTGGTTTTCAGTTCGGGAAGAAGGAAAACAAGCTTGGGATGCGCGCCAGCGCTACCGGAGAGGTGATTTTCACCGATTGCCGCGTGCCCGAATCGCAGCTGCTCGGCAAGCCAGGTGAGGGATTCGTCGATAGCCTTCGCATCCTGGATGGAGGCCGCATCTCCATCGCCGCGCTCTCGGTGGGAACTGCTCAGGGCGCTTACGAAGCGGCCTTAAAATATTCCAAACAGCGCAAACAGTTCGGCCGGCCCATCTCTGAATTTCAGTCCATTCAAAACAAACTCGCCGACATGGCTACTGAGATCGATGCCGCGCGTCTGCTTACCTATCGCGCCGGCTGGATGAAGGATCACGGACGGCGCGTCACCAAGGAATCCTCCATGGCGAAGCTGTTTGCATCCGAGATCGCGGTGCGGGCCACCAGCGAAGCGGTGCAAATCCACGGCGGCAACGGCTTCATCAAAGACTATCCGGTCGAAAAGTTCTATCGCGACGTGAAGCTGTGCACCATCGGGGAAGGCACCAGCGAGATTCAGCGCCTGGTGATCGCGCGCCAACTCCTCAAGAGCGAATGACCTCCTGGGCGGAAAAAATCCTCTCCGGCGACGCGCGTTCTCTCGCCCGCGCCGCCACTGCCGTCGAAAATCGCGCCCCGGCCGCCGAATCATTATTGAAAGAATTGTTTCCCCACACCGGCCGTGCCACGGTGCTCGGCATCACCGGCGCCCCGGGCGCGGGAAAGAGCACGCTGACCGATCGGCTGGTTCACGAGCTGCGCCGCGAAGGGAAAGCGGTGGGCGTTCTGGCCGTCGATCCCACCAGCCCTTACTCCGGCGGCGCCGTCCTGGGCGATCGCATCCGCATGCTCAGCCATCATGCCGACTCGGGCGTGTTCATCCGTTCCATGGCCACACGCGGGCACCTGGGCGGGCTGGCCGCTGCCACCACCGACATGGCGCTGCTGCTGGACGCCGCTGGTAAAGAAGTTGTTCTGGTCGAAACCGTCGGAGTGGGCCAGGATGAAGTGGAAGTCGCTAAGCTTGCCGACGTGACCGTGGTGGTGCTGGTTCCCGGCATGGGCGACGATGTGCAGGCAATCAAAGCGGGCATCCTCGAAATCGCCGATGTGTTCGTCATCAACAAGGCGGATCAGCCGGGCGCCGATCGCTTGGAGCGCGAGATCCTGGCGCTGCAAAGCTTGTCTACCAGGCCGGACGGCTGGGTTCCTCCCATTATTCGCACCATCGCCACCGAGGGCCAGGGGATCGTCGAAACGCTCGCCGCCATCCGTTCGTTCCTCGCTCGTGCCGGCGCCAAGAATCGCGCTGTCGCCAATTGGACCCGTCGCCTGCGAGAGATGCTGCGCGAAAGGCTGATGGAACAATTTGCGAACATTGATTTTCAGGCCGGCGCGGAGCAGGTAGCGGCACGGCGCTCCGATCCATACACCATCGTCCATGCCTGGATCAAAGAGTCTGGATCAAGCCAATTGGAAATCGACCACTTGGGCATCGCCGTTCGATCGCTCGATACCGCGCTGGGCTTTTACGAGAAGCAGCTCGGCTTCCCGGTCAGCCTGCGCGAAACCGTGCAGCGGGAAAAGGTGAACGTCGCAATGTTGCCCGCCGGCGGCCCGCGCATCGAACTGCTGGAAGCATTGGACGGGGACTCGGTGATCGCGAAATTCATTGAAAAGCGGGGCGAAGGTCTGCATCATGTGGCGATCAAGGTTCCCGATCTCGCCGCGACAGTAGAGCATTTGAAACAACACGGTGCACGATTGCTGAACGAGCCTCGCGCCGGTGCTTGCGGACATCTCTATGTATTCGTCCACCCTGAGTCCACCGGCGGCGTCCTGCTGGAGTTGATCCAAAAATAAGAATGAAGAAACCAACCATAGGTATCATCGGCGGTAGCGGCCTCTATTCGATGCCTGGCTTTACCGCGCACGAAGAAGTGACGATCGAAACGCCTTGGGGCATGCCATCCGATCCGTTTGTGGTCGGACAGCTGGCCGGTAAAGAGGTCGCGTTTCTCGCGCGTCACGGCCGCGGCCATAGGCATTCGCCTTCCGAGCTGAATTTCCGCGCCAACATTTACGGCTTCAAATCGCTGGGCGTCGATCGCATCCTGTCGCTTAGCGCAGTCGGATCGCTCAAGGAAGAACATCCGCCCTTGAAGTTCGTTATTCCCGATCAGTTTTTCGATCGCACTCGCGGCCGGGTCTCCACGTTTTTCGGCGACGGTCTGGTTGCGCATATCAGCTTCGCCGATCCGGTCTGCCCGCACCTTTCGGAGGTAGTGCATCAGGCCTGCCTCAACACCGGCGTCCCGGTCGCTAGCGGCGGGACGTATCTTTGCATGGAAGGTCCGGCGTTTTCCACCAAGGCGGAATCCAATGTTTATCGCAGTTGGGGCATGGACGTCATCGGCATGACCAACTTGCAAGAGGCCAAGCTCGCCAGGGAAGCCGAGCTTTGTTTCGTCACCATCGCCATGGTGACCGATTACGATTGCTGGCACGAAGAACACGACGCAGTGACGGTTGCGGATATTTTGGCGAACCTGAAGCAGAATGCCGACAATGCTTCCAAGGTTGTGGCGGCGACGGTTGCGAGCATGCCGGAGGTTCGCGAATGCAAGTGTGGATCGGCACTGGCCCATGCATTGATGACCGATCCCCAGGCCGTGCCCGCGGCGACGCGCAAGAAGCTGGAGTTGCTGGTTGGAAAATACCTCGGCTGAGATTCTCGCGCAGGATCTTCTCGATCACTGTTTGGAAGCCCGGCCCTGGCCAGAGCATTTACTCGCTGACTTGATCGCCTGTGGCGGCGACCGGGAACTCTTTCGCATCGTTGTCGAGCGGCTGGCCGATCTGTTCGAACCGCATCTGTGCAGCGTTTATGCCGAGCTTTTTTCCGAGGTGATCGCGCGCCGCACCGGCCTGCACGCCCAACACTTAGTCGCGCGCTACAACCGGATTCGCCGGCCGCGGGTCCTGGATCGCGATCCCGATTCCATTGAGAACGTTTTCGTCCTCTCGCGGGTGACGCTCGGCGCCGACGTCGCCGTTACCAGCGTGATGCTGGATGCCGCCAAACAGCGCTTCCCCAACGCGGCGATCTGGTTCACCGGTCCCAAGAAAAGCTGGGAGCTGTTTGCCGCCGATGCGCGGCTGCGGCATCTTCCGATCGCTTACGGACGCGGAGGAACCATCGATGACCGGCTCTCGGTATGGCCCGAGCTACGCGACGCGGTCTGTTTGCCTCACAGCGTCATCATCGATCCCGATTCCCGTTTGACTCAGCTTGGGTTGCTCCCCATTTGCCAGGAAGAAGATTATTATCTTTTCGAAAGCCGCTCGTATGGAGCAGACAGTGGCGCCTCACTCACCGAGCTCGCGCGGCGCTGGGTTGCGGAAACTTTTGGCGTCGCTCAAGCCCGTCCCTATATTTCCCCCGGCCCCGACGTAGCCGAATTCGCCGCCACCGTAAGTTTCGGCGTTGGTGAAAACCCGTCCAAGCGCGTGGCCGAAGGGTTCGAAGAGGAGTTGCTCGGGCGCTTGCCGCGCCCCCTCCTGATCGACAAAGGCGCCGGCGGCGAGGAGGCCGAACGAGTGGAACGCGCGGTTGCCAAGGCGGGGGGCGACGGTATTGTGATGTGGGATGGCTCCTTCGCGGACTTTGCCGCGCATATCCAACGCAGCCGCTTGTATGTAGGCTACGATTCGGCCGGCGGGCATGTCGCCGCCGCTTGCGGAATTCCGATGATCAGCATTTTTACGGGCGCCGTCTCGGAGCGCATGTTCCAGCGTTGGCGTCCGACCGGCGCGGGAAGAATCGAAATCATCCGCCCCGAAAAAATGGCAGCGGCCGAACTGCTGGCTACTTTTGAGGCTTGTCTTCGCCGGATTTCTCTTTAGTCTGCTCGTCCGGCAGCGGATCCGGCGTCTCGAATTTGATTGTGGATTCGGTTCCGAACTTGCGATACAGCCGAAACTCAATGTCGTTTTTGGTCATTTGCCGGTCCCGCTTGGACGTGAGCACCGATTTCAGCGGCAACATATACTGCTGGTCGCCGATAGTCTCGAAGTCGTAGTCCAGCGACGTCGTGATGTCGTGAATTGGGAAGGTGCTCGGCATGTTATAAGGAGTCATCACAATCTTCACCACCGTCTTCGAGTCCTCGTCGATGTAAACCAGGCCCCGGTAGGCGGGCACGATGGACCCTGCGTCGTCGGCCTCCACGTGGTAATGGGAAAATTCCTGCTGCACGTCGTAGCCAAACACATAAGTTTTTCGCCCGCGCAGCTTGCCCCAGTGGTCCCAGGTAAAGTCGGTATGCGTCTCCGGCTCGAAAATCTCCTTCAGCATGCTGGCAAATTCGCCTTCCGATGAAGTGCCGCCAAATTGCCGCATGTCTTTCCCGTTGGTCACCGGCTGGTTGTTATGCAGGATCACTTCGTAATTTTCAACCCCGTTATAACTCAAACGGGCAGTGATGGTGTCGGAGTGATACCAGTTGTTGCCGCTGCCGCTGGGATCGACATCGCGGCGCGTCACTTGAACGCAAATAAAGTTGGGCAGCTGCTTGGTGTAGTTCAATGCGTATTCGCGCGTTTCATCGATGATCTTGGCTTGCTCTACCGAGTTCGGCGGCGGCGGAGGCACGTAGACCGGCGGCGGCGGAGGCGGCGGAGCAACCCGCAAGCTGGCGGAAGCGTCGCCCAGCTCGCGCAATGCCGCGACGGTTTTGGGGCCGGCTCCCAGGCTTTGCAAATCCTCGATGGTCCGATCGTCCAACTTGTCCGTGAGTTTTATTTTGCGTAAATACTCCGCGACTTGCCGGTCGGGTTGCTTCAGTTGCACCGAAGAGCGGATGAACATGACCAGTTGCGCTACGGTCATATTCTGCTCGCCAGCGGCGGTGAGAATGGCAGCGGTCACTAGAACAAGCAGAAAACGCATACTACCAGTATTGTCTCTCAGGTTCGGGGGGTCAGGAGATTGGCAAGCGCCGCTTGGATTTCCGGGTATTGAAACCGGAATCCGGCGGACTTGGCCAGGGTGGGGAGCACGCGCTGGCTGGCCAGCACCATCTCGGACATTTCGCCCAAGGCCAGTTTCAACGCAAAAGCGGGGACCTGAAGTATCGCCGGCCGATGCAGCTCGAGCGCCAGCCGGCCGGTGAATTCCTCGTTGGTGACCGGGTGGGGGGCCGTGGCATTGACGGCGCCTCGAACGGCGCCGTAGTCCAGCGCGAACAGGATCAGGTTGACCGCGTCCTCCAGGTGAATCCATGCCATCCATTGGCGGCCGGATCCTAACTTGCCGCCGGCGCCGAAGCGGAAGAGAGGAAGCAGTTTGGCCAGCGCGCCGCCATGTCCCAGCACCATGCCGAAGCGCAGACGGACCACTCGGATCCCCAATGCTTCGGCCGATTGAGCGGCCTCTTCCCAGCCCACCACCACGCGCGCCAGGAAGTCGGACCCCGCCGAGGAGGTTTCGGTGAGGATCTGGTCGCCACGCGAGCCGTAGTATCCGACAGCCGAGGCACACACCAGCACTCTAGGGCGGTGAGGTTGCGCCGACAACGCGTTCACCAGATTGCGGGTACCCTCGACACGGCTATCGTAGATGCGCTTCTTGGCAGCTTCGGTCCACCTCTGGGCCACCGGTTCGCCGGCCAGGTGAATGATCGCATCGGCGGAACCTATCGCATCCAGCGATCCTCGCGGAACAACATGAACCGTGTGTTCTGTTGGGAGCAACCGTTCTCTGACGCGCGTTCCAATCAGACCGCTGGCCCCTGTGATCGCAATGTTCACTTTAGACATTCTATGCTGCGGATGTATGCGTCCACATCGGTTTTGCGGCGCATGCCGTCGTAAGACATATAACGGACCTGGCCGAAGACGCGCCGCTCCACCCAGGGCCGGTCATGGAGCCCGAAGCACCACAAGATATTGGCGTACGAATTTGGATCACGGCCGTCCAGGGCGCAGCGGTCGTTCAGGTAGATGGCGGTGGCCAGCGCCTCTCCGGGACTTGCCGACCATTCGATGATCTTCTTGCCCCAGTACATGCGGTAATATCCATGGATCTTGCCGGTCAGTAGCAGTTCCCGCTGTGCGGCGTTCCACAGAGGGTCGTGAGTTTGGGCACCCTCGAATTGGCCGAGTGAGTAGATGGGATCGCGTTTGTCGCGCGAGTGTTTCTGAAGAGTCTTGCGGGCCCAATCGGGAAGCGCGTCCAGCGATTCGGGATGCGCCGTGAAGCGCGCGAAGTTGAAGGCCAGTTCGCGGCGGACGATCAGTTCTTCCAGAAATTCGTCGGGCAGAAGTTTATGTTCGCTCGCGTAGTGTTGGACAGCGAGTGCAACTTCCAGCGACGAGATGTGTCCGAAGTGGAGATAAGGGCTCAGGCCGGAAGTGGCATTTTCAGACGGCTGATTGCTCGAATTCGCGTAGCGGTGCAGGCTATGTTTTAGAAAACCGCGCAGGCGCTTGTGGGCGGCTACCGAACCACCCGGGTAATGACTGGCGGATGCAAACTCGGGGAACTCGGGCCGTGTTCCGCCAAATTTCCGTCCCACCCGGATCGCGGACATCGGCCGCAAGTATTTCGCAAGCAGTTTGCGAATTTTGGGGCGGATGGTGTAGGCCGCATACTCGCGCTTCTCGAAACAGGACATTGGAACGATGCAGCTTGAATCCACCGCATAGTAAGGAATGTCGAGCTTCGACGCCACACGAGGATTGAAGAAACGCGCGGGCCATAGTGGATAGTCGTCCGTTACCACCGCCGCCGCGTCTTTCGCGAGCCGATAGAGAACGTCGTTCGGATCGCTCGGCTTCTGGCGATGATAAAAAACGTAACCGATTCCCAGCCGCTCCAATTCCCGCCGCGTATCCGAAACGCCTTCCAGGACAAACCTGTCGAAACGATCGCTCGCGTGGGGATAATCATACGTCAGGCCTTCGTAAAAGACCACCGGCAGTCCCGCTCGGTTCGCCAACTCGGCCGCGTGGGCCAGTCCGTGATTCCACTGCACCCGGCGGTTCACCTGCGCCCAGTAAAGGACGTACTTCGCGCCGGCGCGGAAGGGCGCGCTGTTGAGCGATTGGACGCGCTGGTCCGCATTCCCGATAATGGATGTTGTCGTCATGAGAGCCTGGAATCGCGCTAAATTGCTGTGGGGCTACCTGCGCCGTAAAACAGCGCTGAACGCGCTTCCCGTGGAGTACATCGTCGAAACGACGGCGAAGTGCAACCTGTATTGTCCCATGTGCCCGCGTGAAACCCACAAGCAGCCCAAGGCGGACATGACGGACGAGATCTTCGAGCGGCTGGTGCGCGAATCGGGCCAAAGCGCCGAGCACATGATGCTGATCGGGCTGGGCGAGCCGTTCATGGATCGCAAGATCTTCGAGCGGATCGAATATTGCGAACGCCACAACATCTCTACCCTGCTGTCGACTAATGGGACGTTCTTCGACGAGAAGACCTGCGCGCGGTTGCTGGATACGCCGCTGGAACACATCACGTTGAGTTTCGACGGCGCGACCAAGGAGTCCTTTGAGTACTACCGCAAAGGCGCCAATTTCGAAAAGGTCCGCGACAATTTCCTCCGCTTCGCGCGCATGAAGCACGAGCGCCGCAGCAAGATGCAAGTGGTGGTCCAGATGGTGCGGATGGAGCGCAACGCCGGGGAAGTGGACGATTTCGTGCGCTTCTGGAAGGACGTGCCGGGAGTGGATCAGGTGCGCATCAAGGAAGACGAAACCAACGTGCTGCAGCCGGAAGCCCGTCACGCGGCGGAGGATTGGAAACATCCCTGCCATTATTTGTGGCGCGGCCCGATGTACGTGAAGCAGAATGGCGACGTGTATCCGTGCTGCCAGAGCTACACGCTGGATGGCGGCCCGGTAGGAAACATCGCTACCGAAAGCCTGCCGGAGATTTGGAACTCGGATGCGATGCAGCGCATGCGCGAGCTGCACGTTGCCGGACGAGCGGGCGAGATTGACGTGTGCGCCCGCTGCTGCACCACCATTCCTAGCGGAGCCCTGGTGGCGGGGAGCCTGCTGCTGCATGGACGCACGGTGAGGAAGCTGCTGCCCTGGGTGGAACGGCTGGTTTATTTTTCGAAGCTGCCAAAGTCTTTGCTCACTCCGCCCAAGAAGGGCGCGAACGACCGAGAACTAGTCCAGATCGACGCAGCGCGGAAGTAACGCCTAGCCTTACCACGTGGCGTACGCACTCCTGCGTGCTGCGTTCACACTCGTGTGAACGTTTCGGTGCTTCTCGCAGAGGTGTTGGCACGAGTGCCAACACGGCACGCACGAGTGCGTGCGCTACCAGGATTCAGCCAGCCGCACGAACGTCCGCAAGCCCACGCCCGTGGCTCCCTTAGCCATGTACGGTTTGGCATCGTCCAACCAGGCAGTCCCCGCGATGTCGAGATGGATCCAAGGCGTTTCGCCCACGAAATCCCTTATGAACCAAGCCGCGGTGATGGAACCGCCCGCGCGGCCCCCGATGTTGTGGAGATCGGCGAACGTGCTTTTCAGCAGCTCTTTGTATTCTTCATCCATCGGCAACTGCCAGGTCTTTTCACCCTCCGCCTTGGCGGCGGTCAAAAGTTTGTTGAGGAAGGTTTCGTTGTTGGTGAATGCGCCGACGTTGACATTCCCGAGAGCCACCACAATCGCTCCCGTCAATGTTGCGGCGTCCACCAGGTGCGTGCAGCCCAGGCGCTGGGCATAGGTAAGCGCGTCGATCAGGATGAGCCGTCCTTCCGCGTCGGTGTTCAACACTTCCACGGTTTTGCCGGAGAGCGAAGTTACGATGTCGCCAGGCCGCTGCGCCTTGCTGCCGGGCATGTTTTCGACGGTTGGGACCAGGGCAGTTACCGGGATCGACGGCTTGAGTTGCGCAATCGCGCGCATGGCGCCGAGTACGGCCGCGCCGCCCGCCATGTCGTAGCGCATCTTTTCCATGCCATCCGATGGTTTGATCGAGATGCCGCCGGTATCGAAGGTAACGCCCTTCCCGACGAGACCCAGATGATCCGTCGATTTTGGAGTGCTGGCCGGCTTATACCGGATCACGATGAGCGCGGGCGGCTCGGCGCTGCCTTGCGCCACGCCCAGCAACGCGCCCATGCCAAGCTGCCGCATGCGATCCTGATCCAGAACCTCGCATTCCAGACCGAATTCCGCCGCCATTTGCGTGGCCCGCTCGGCCAGCAGCGTGGGAGTCAGGACATTGGCCGGTTCGTTAGCCAGCTCGCGGCTGAAGTTTTGCGCTTCAGCCAGAATGCGCCCGCGATCCAGCGCGGTTTGCGCGCCGGCTGTCTGGTCCATCTGAATGGCAAAGGAAGCGACCTGCTTTTCGTTCTTCTTCGGGTCGGTCTTATAGCGATCGTTCTCCAGATCGGCCAGCACCGCGCCCTCCACCGCGGAAGCTATGAAATCGTCAGAGCGCCAACCCTCCTCGAGCGCCAGCGTAATGCTGCGGATTCCCTTACCTTTCAGCGCGCGGACCACCGCGCCCACCAGTTTGCGAAGATCCGCCGCATCGAATTTCTCGCGCTTGCCGCCTCCCCCTAGCACCAGGCGTTTGGCCTTCAGGCCTGCCGGACGATGCAGGATCGCGATCTCGAGGGCTTTCCCTGAGAACTCCCCGGAATCGTACAATTCTTTAATCTGATCTGCTGCGGCAGCCTGGGGTGGCGCAGCTTCAAACCCCACCATGACCAATGCATCCGAATCCACTTCCCCCAATTTCCTCGGTTCCAGCTTGAGCTCCATTTTTCCCCCTATCTTCGTTTCCCAACGGCAGCGCGAGTTTCGGCTTCCATCTCCCGTGTTCGCTCGGCTTCGCGCTTGTCGTGCAGCTTCTTACCCTTGGCCACCGCGAGCTCCACTTTGATGTGCCCGCCTTTCAAATACATCTTGGTGGGAATCAGCGTCAGCCCTTTTTCACGCGTTTTTCCCAGCAATTTGTCGATCTCTTCTCTGTGGAGCAACAGCTTGCGCCGCCGGGTAGGTTCATGGTTCTCGCGATTGCCATGCGAGTACTGGCCAATGTGGGCGTTGAACAGCCACGCCTCGTTGCCTTGCACCTCGGCAAAGCTATCCTTGAGCTGGATCCGGCCGTCCTTGGCGGCCTTGACCTCGGTTCCGGTAAGGGCCAAGCCGGCTTCAAAGCGTTCCATCAGATGATAGTCATGCCCGGCATGACGGTTATCGCTCAGGATCTTAATGCCAGACTCCAGCGTTTTGATAACAGGCTCCGGTTTGGTACTGCGCTCCAGCTTGCCAAAGGGCGCCGGGTCTTGTTTTCTAGTCAACGCCAGGAAAGCCAGCCGCGTCAAGCGTTTATATGGCAATTCCTAGCCCGGCTCAGGGTCATTGTAGCATAGGGCCTTCATAGAGAATAAGATGATTTCTTTTAATAGGTTACGCGCCATAGCCCCACTCTGCGTGGCGCTGCTGCTTCTACCCGCCCCTGGGCTCCAGGCTCGCACACGCAAGGGTGACAAGCTGCTCAAGCTGGGAACCGAGGCCGAAGGTCGCAAGGAATATGACAAGGCGCTCGAGTACTACGAGGAGGCGCTGCAGACAGATCCTCGGGAAACCATTTACGAACTGGCCACGCGCCGCGTAAGGTTCGAGTCCGGCCAGGAGCACGTGAAGGTTGGGAAGAAACTTCTGGATGCCGGCGATCTGGAAAAAGCCCTGGCGGAGTTTCAAAAAGCGTTCGCTTCCGATCCGGGTTCCATGGTCGCGCTGCAGGACATCCAACAGACCAAGGAGTTGCTGGAGGAAAAGCAAAAGGGGCTGGTTCCACCGGGTGAAAAACCCCTGACTTCCGCCGAGAAGGCTCAGAAGGAAAGTCTGGAGATGATCCAGTCGCTCCTTCCGGTGCCGCAGTTGAAGCCGGTAACCAACCAGATCAGCCTGCTCAAGATGAACAATCAGCCGCCCAAAGTGCTCTATGAGACGGTAGGCAAGCTGGCGGGAATCAACGTGCTGTTCGATCCGCAGATGCAGCCTGGCAAGAACGCGAATCTGGATCTGAATAACGTCACATTACAGGAAGCGCTGGATTACACCGGGCTTCTGACGAAAACCTATTGGAAGCCGGTGAGCGCCAATGCGATTTTTGTTACCGAAGACAACGTTACCAAGCGCCGGGACTATGAAGACGAAGTGGTGAAGGTCTTTTATCTGAAGAATCCCACCTCGACGCAGGAGTTTTCTGAGATTGTAACGGCCGTGCGGTCGGTTACCGATGTGCGCCGCATGTTTCAGTTTAATGCCGACAATGCGATTGTGGTGCGCGACACGGTGGATAAGGTCGCGCTGGTCGAAAAGCTGCTGCACGATCTGGATAAGCCGAAAGCGGAAGTGGTGGTGGACGTGATCGTGATGGACGTGGCCAGCGACATCAGTCGCCAGATTGGCGCCGGGCTGGTTTCCAACGGCACCAATGGATTGAGCGTGCCGTTCGTTTTTTCGCCCACCAATCCAGTCACTTCTACCACCGGTACCGGCGCAAGCGGGACCGGTGGCACGGGCGCCAACGGCACCACGACGGGCCTTAACAACACGGGGACGACCGGCACCGGTGCAACGGGATCCACCTTCGTGGCTCTGTCGCAGCTTGGGCACATAGGTAGCAAGGACTTTTCCACCACCCTCCCGGGTGCGACATTGCAAGCCGTGATGTCGGATTCCAGAACCAAAATTCAGGAATCGCCGGAGGTGCGGGTCTCCGATGGCCAGAAGGTGAGTTTGAAGATCGGGGAAAAGTATCCCTACGCAACGGGGAGTTTCCAGCCGGGCGTCGGTACGGTTGGCGTCAGCCCGCTGGTGAGTACGCAGTTTCAATTCGTCGATATTGGCGTGAATGTGGAGTTGACGCCGCATGTCCATGGGAACGACGAAGTAACGCTGCACGTAAGCGTCGATATTTCGAACATCGCGAACACTCTCAATCTGGGCGGCCTCAGCCAGCCGGTGATCGGACAAAAGAAGAACGAAGCTGACATCCGATTGAAGGACGGGGAAGTCAGCCTGTTGGGAGGGTTGATGTCGGACCAGGAGACCAGCGTCAACACGGGAATTCCAGGTCTGGTGAACATACCGATTCTCGGCAAATATCTGTTCGGCAACACGTCCAAGGACAAGCAGAAAGAACAGTTGATGATCGCTCTGATTCCGCACATCGTGAGTAGGCCCGAAATTACGGGGCTGGATTTGAGAGGCGTTGCGGCTGGAACGGACGCGACGGTGAAGCTGAGTTATGCGCCGAAGGTGGACGGGCCCGCAGCTCCTGCTCCTGCCGCGCCGGGAACGTCGCCTGTAACGACGTCTGTAACGACGCCTGGGGCACCCGGGGCATCGCCGGCTGTGACACCCGCCACTCCCGGCGGCCCCGCTGGTCTGGTGTTTAATCCGGCCAACGTACAGGCGCCGTTGAGCAGCCAGGTAACGATCGCGCTGCAAGCGCGAAACATGACCGATTTAGCCAGCGTCCCAGTGAAAGTGCGGTGGGATCCGAAAGTGCTGCGGCTGGAGATGATCTCTCCCGGCGCACTGCTCGCTCAGGACGGCAAGATCGTGGCGCCGAGTCTCGACATTCGCAACGACACCGGCGATGCGAGCATCGACGTAAACCGGTTGGCCGGCGCGGGCGGCGTGAACGGCACCGGTCCGCTTTTGCAGCTCACGTTTACAGCCGTGGGTAAAGGAACCACCACCGTGAGCGTGACGGAAGCGCCGTTGAAGAATTCCGCCCAACAGCCCATTGCGGTGCTCGGGCCGTCGGTTTCGGTGACCGTGCAATAAGGTCATGCGGCGCAAAAGACAAAGCGGCCTTACGCTGGTGGAGCTGATCGTAGCCTTCACCATCATGATGGTGCTCACCTCCATGGCGGTTCCACTGGCCCGCTACAAGGTGCAGCGTGACAAGGAGCGCGATTTGGAGCGCTCTCTGCGCGAGATCCGGAATGCGATCGATAAGTTCAAAGACGACATGGACACCCAGAAGATCGGCCCGGCCAAGCTCGATTCGGACAATTATCCCGAGAGCCTCCAACAACTGGTGGACGGGATCAAAGCCACCGGGTCGGTGGACAAGAAAATGAAGTACCTGCGCCGCATCCCAAAAGACCCCATGACCAACTCATACGAATGGGGTCTGCGCAGCGACCGCGACGATCCCACGTCGCAATCCTGGGGCGGTCAGAACGTATTCGATGTATACAGCAAGAGCATGGACAAGGCCCGCGATGGAACAGCTTACTCTACCTGGTAAGAACGTCAATCGTCGCCGCTTCGGGTTCACCTTCATCGAGCTGATGATCGTCATGGCGATCATTGCCATATTGATGGCGGTGGCGCTTCCCATCTACAGCCGATCGATTGTACGCTCCAAGGAAAGCGTCCTCAAGAACAATCTTTTCACGCTGCGTACCGTGATCGATGAGTATACCTACGACAAGCAGAAGGCGCCGCAAACACTGCAAGACCTGGTGAGCGACGGTTATCTGCGGCAGATCCCGATTGATCCCATCACCGGCAATGCCGACTCCTGGCGGCTCATCATGGAAGATGCCAGCAACACGGTGAACCAGACCCAGCCCGGCATTTTCGACGTGCGGAGTGGCGCCGAAGGGACTAGTCTGGAAGGGACGCCGTATGCGGAGTGGTGACGGCAGTGCAGTTGTGGCGCACGCACTCGTGCGTGCAGCGTTCACACTCGTGTGAACGCTCCGGGCACTTCACTAATCTGGAAGGGACGCCGTACTCGGAGTGGTGACGGCAGTGCTGCGAGCGGGCGCGCGTCCGGGCGTCCACTTCCACATGAAAAACCGATATAGCATCAGCACCGCCAGTATCGCGCCGTACATCAGCGGCAGGCGCACGTCGGACTTCACCAGCCAATAGTAGTGAATCACGCCGGCCAGCGCGGCAAAATAAATCAGCCGGTGCAGGCGCTGCCATTTCGCGAAGCCCAGACGGCGTACCCAGCCCGCGGTGGACGTTATCGCCAGGGGCAATAGCATCGCGAAGCCCAGCATTCCCACGGTGATGAACCGCCTCTTCAGCACATCGGCCCACATGTCGGACAAGCTGAACGATTTGTCCAGGATGAACCACGTCATAAAGTGCAGGCATACATAGAAGAATGCAGTGAGGCCCAGCATGCGGCGATAGCGCACCAGTTTGGGCTGATTGAAGATCTTCCGCAGCGGCGTCACGCACAACGTGATGAGCAGGAACCGGATGGTCCAGGTGCCGGTGTAGTGAGTAATGTATTCGACCGGATTGGCGCCGAACTCAGGAGCGTTGCCGCTCGAAACCAGCTTCCAGAACGGCCACACCAGCAGCAGGAACGGAACCAGGCACGCCACGAAAACGCCAACCTTGGTCCACCGGCTGCCGAGGATCTTGCCGAGCATCGAGGCTAGTAATTCTTGCGAAGATCCATGCCGGCGTACAGGCTTGCGACCTCGCTGTACCCGTTGAACATCAACGTGTCGCGCTTGAACAGTTCGCCCAGGCGGCGTTCTTTAGCTTGGCTCCAGCGGGGATGATCCACTTTCGGATTGACGTTGGAGTAAAAGCCATACTCGTTGGGCGCGGACAAATTCCAAGTGGTGGGCGGCTGTTTTTCCACCAGACGAATCTTCACCAGCGATTTGGCGCTCTTAAAACCATATTTCCACGGCACCACCAGCCGGATGGGCGCGCCATCCTGATTCGGCAGCGTCTCACCGTAAAGCCCGACCGCCAGCAGCGCGAGCGGATGCATAGCCTCATCCAGGCGCAGGCCTTCCACGTAAGGGAACTCGATGCCGGCCCAGCGCGCTTTAGGCATCTGCTTGGGATCGTAGTAGGTTTCAAAAGCAACATACTTTGCTTTGGGCGTCGGCTCCACTTTGCTCAGCAGCGCGGCCAGCGGAAAGCCGGTCCACGGCACCACGATAGACCACGCCTCCACGCAGCGGTGCCGGTAGATGCGCTCTTCCAGCGGCGCGATCTTGAGTAAGCTGTCCTGGTCGAACGTCATAGGCTTGGCCACGTCGCCTTCCACCCGGAGCGTCCAAGGCGAGGTGCGAAAGTTCTTGGCGTTTTCGGCGGGATCCGCCTTATCGGTGCCGAATTCGTAAAAATTGTTGTAGTGCGTAATGGCTTCGAGCGGTGTTATCTTCTCGTCGCCGACATTGTAGGAGGTCTTTTTGGCGTCGGACAGCTTCATGCCGGCCCGTGCGGCTCCTGCCAGCGCGCCCATTGCCAGAGAGCCTGTCAAGAAGCGGCGTCGGTTGACATACGTTTGCTTGGGCGTAATGTCCGAATAGCGAAGATCAGCGGGTTTTCGAATCAGCATAGGCTTTCTTTTATGGTAGCGCTTCCCGTGAGCGCTGGCGTTCTCTTCGGCCCGGCTACCTGCCGGAAGACCCAAACCCGCCCGCGCCCCGCGCCGAATCGGCCAAATCGCTGCCTTCCTCCCACTCCACGGCATCGTATGGGGCCACGATGAGCTGCGCGATCCGATCGCCTTTTTCGACCACGTAATCCGCACGGCCCAGGTTGAACATCACCACCCGGATTTCGCCCCGGTAACCGGGGTCGATAGTCCCAAAATTCACCGTGACAGAATGCTTGAGGGCCATCCCGCTGCGGGGTCGCACTTGAGCTTCGTGCCCTCGCGGCAGCTCGATGGCGATGCCGGTCGGCACGGCTTGCGCGGCCCCGGGCGTCAGCACTATGCGCTCCAGCGCGCGCAGGTCCATGGCGGCGTCTTCATCGGGACCATGCGCGTAGCTGGGAAGAATGGCGTCGGGGTGCAACTTCTTGATCCGGATCTTCATGGCTAAGGATTTAGTGTGGCACGTTCTTTGCCTGAAGCCTCGAGCGCCCGCGCGAGCTCCCTTACTCCGCGCTCAATTTCGGACTGGTCCACAGCGGCGAAGCCTAACTGCAGCCCTTCCCGTCCCCCGCGGCCGCGTTGATACCAGCTCAGCGGAATCACTTCCACGTTGCGCGCGGCGGCGGCCCGAAAGGCCGATTCTCCACTGATCCCCCCGCGTAGCCATCCCACCGTCTGTAAGCCAGCCTCGACGCTTGAGATTTCAAGCAATCCCGCCAGCCTTCCGCGCGCACTTCGCAGCAGAACCGCTAGCCGCTCCGCATATACGCCTCGCATGCGCCGCAAATGCCGTCCGAAGTGCCCGGCCGTGATGAAGTCGCACAATGCCGCCTGATCGAGCAGCTGCGCATGTCGACTGGTGATCGATTTCGCGGCGGCGAAGTAATCCACCAGGTCCGGCGGGATCACCAGGTATCCGAGGCGCAGCGAGGGAAACAGCACTTTGCTGAAGCTTCCCGCGAAAAGCACCGAGCCGTGGCGATCCAGCCCTTGCAACGCTGGAACCGGCCGGCCCGAATAGCGGTATTCGCTGTCGTAGTCGTCTTCGAATATAAGCGCTCCCGACTGGCGCGCCCACTCCAGCAACTGCAGCCGCCGGGGCAGGCTCATGCTAATGCCAAGCGGAAACTGATGGCCCGGAGTGACGTACACCAAGCGGGCTCCCCTTAGGGCCGGCGCGCGCAGCTCCATGCCTTCCTCATCCACGGGCATGCTCGCGATCTTCGCGCCGACGGACTCGAACACCATAGCCGCGCCAATATATCCCGGATCCTCCAGGCACACGCGATCGCCGGGGTTTAGAAAAAGGCGAGCCACAAGATCCAGCGCTTCCTGCACGCCCGATACAATCGTAACTTGTTCGGGTGAACAGCGCACACCGCGCGAAACATTCAGGTAATCTGCGACTGCTTCTCTGAGGGGCCGGTATCCCAGGGAATCGCAACCCAACTGAAGATTGGTTGATCCCCGCCGCCAACGGCGACTGGCAAGCTGCGCCCAAAGGCCCGCGGGAAACAGGTCCACCGCCGGCATGTTGGAGCGGAAGGCGCGGGCTGGGCGAGGCTCCAGAGCCTGGAACAGCCGCACCCGCTCGGCGTAGCAGGACATTCGCCGCCGCGCTCTTGATTGCACACCACCCGAGCGCCTTGCACCGCGTTCAACTTGCAGCAACTCGTCGGGCAATACCTTGCTGACATAGGTGCCGGATCCGACGCTGCCCTCCAGATAGCCCTCCGATTTGAGCAGTTCGAAAGCGTTCACGATAGTGCCGCGCGACAGTTCGTATTGCCGTGCCAGATCGCGAGTGGCGGGAAGGCGGGCTCCAGGGCCCAGCCGGCCGTCCAGAATCTCGGACCGCAGCGCCTCATAGAGCCAGAGATAGGCGGATGTCTCCGTGTCCCGCAAAGGAAGCGTCAGCTCGAAGGCGGTAGTTCGCTTAGGCATTGGAAGTGGTACAGCAAGAGTACCGTAAATGGATCTTGTTGAGTGGCCCACTTTCGTTTAGCGTAGGTATAGGAGCCCAATGATGAATAAAGTTACCTTAGCCGTTTTGTGCGCGGCTATGATTGGCCGAGCCGAAGAAGCTCGAATGGTGTTTGCCCACGCCCTGCCGGCGTTGGATGGCGGGCGGCTGCAGGCCAAGGTGGTCGAGGTCACCTACGGACCCGGCGAATCGTCAAAGCAACACAGCCATCCCTGCGCGGTGATCGGCTACGTGATCGAAGGCGCCGTTCGGATGCAGGTGAAAGGCGAGCCGGAGGCCACGTACAAGGCTGGCCAAAGTTTCTACGAAGCTCCCAACGGCGTCCACGCCGTCTCGGCGAACGCCAGCAAAACGCAACGCGCGCGATTCCTCGCGTACTTCACCTGCGATCGCGAAACACCGCTGACGGTGGCGGCGCCGTGAACGCCTGGGCATTGGGATGGGAAGGCCGGGCCATGCTCTACCTCCGCGTCGCTCTGGCCGCCGCTTTCCTGTCTGGCATCGCTGACCGATTCGGCTTGTATGGCAGGAACGTCGGTTACGGGAACTTCGATGGATTCTTGCGCTACACCGCCCAAGTGAACTCGTTCATGCCCGCCTACACGATCCCGTTCCTGGCATGGACGGCCACCTTAGCCGAATTTGGCTTGGGCGTCGCGCTCCTTCTCGGTGTCTGGCCGCGTTGGGTGGCGCTCGCAAGCGCGGTCCTGTTGGCGTTGTTCGGCATTGCCATGGCCATTTCATTCGGGATCAAATCACCGCTGGACTACTCAGTGTTCTCCGCATCCGCGGGAGCTCTGGTGCTGGCCATGTATTACAACCGCAAATCTTAAGGAGAAAGAATGATGCAAGCTCGATTCAACTACGCCAAAACGGCTCCCGGCGTCTACCAAGCCATGGAGGGCCTGGAGAAATATCTGGAGCAGTGTGGCCTCGAAAAATCCCTGATGTTTCTGGTCCAACTGCGCGCCTCCCAAGTCAACGGCTGCGCTTACTGCCTGGATATGCACTGGAAGGACCTCCGCGCGAGCGGTGAAAACGAGCAGCGTTTATACTCGCTCGACGCCTGGCGGGAATGCCCGTACTATTCCGATCGCGAGCGCGCTGCGTTAGCGTGGACCGAAGCCGTCACGCTGATCGCCCAAGGGCACGCGCCGGATGTGGTCTACGAGCAAGCGCGGCCGCACTTCAGCGACAAAGAGTTGTCCGACCTCACGCTGGCAGTGGCCTCCATCAACGCCTGGAATCGGCTGTCGATTGCCGCGCGAATCGTGCCAGGAGGCTACCAGCCGGCCAAGGCGCAACAGAGCGGCTCTACAATGTAATTGATGGCCAAGCCCAGCGGGACAACTACTGCGCCTGCTCCCAAGACGCTCAGCGGAATCCCCGTTAAACCGGTCTATACAGCCGCTGACATCGCCGGTCTCGAGATTCCGCCGCCGGGCGAGTTTCCCTACACGCGCGGCATTCACGAAAGCATGTACCGGGGCAGGCTCTGGACCATGCGGCAGTTTTCGGGATTCGCCACTCCGGAAGAAACCAATCGCCGCTACCTGTATCTGCTGAGCCAGGGACAGACCGGGCTATCGGTGGCCTTCGATCTCCCGACGCTCATGGGCTACGACGCCGATCACGCCGCGTCCGAAGGTGAAGTAGGCAAGTGCGGCGTCTCCATCAGCTCGCTCGAGGACATGGAGATTCTGTTCTCGGGCATTCCGCTTTCTGACGTCACCGTATCGATGACCATCAACTCGCCCGCGCCGGTGATCTGGGCCATGTATCTCGCGGTGGCCGAAAAACAGGGCGTCAGTTGGAGCCAGCTTTCAGGCACGCTGCAGAACGACATCCTGAAAGAGTACATCGCGCAGAAGGAGTATATTTATCCTCCGCGTCCTTCCATGCGGCTGGTGACGGACGTCATTGAATACTCCGCCCGGCACGTGCCGCGCTTCAATCCAATTTCGATCAGCGGGTATCACATTCGCGAAGCCGGATCCACAGCGGTGCAGGAACTGGCGTTCACCTTACGCGACGGCATGGAATATGTGGAATGGGGCGTTGCGCGCGGACTTCCCGTGGACAGCTTCGCGCCCCGGCTCAGCTTCTTTTTCAACTCGCACAACGATTTCTTCGAAGAGATCGCGAAGTTTCGAGCCGCGCGCAAGATTTGGGCCGAAGTAATGATCGATCGGTATGGAGCCAGGGACGAGCGGAGCTGGAAGCTGCGCACGCACGCCCAGACGGCTGGGTGCTCGCTCACCTGGCAACAGCCCTACAACAACATCGTGCGGACCGCACTGCAGGCGCTCGCGGCGGTGCTGGGCGGAACGCAGTCCCTGCATACCAATTCGCTCGATGAGGCTTATGCGCTGCCGAGCGAACACGCCGTGACCATCGCACTTCGCACCCAGCAGGTGATTGCGTATGAAAGCGGCGTGTCGGACGTGCCCGATCCGCTTGGCGGCAGCTATTTCCTCGAAAGCCTCACCGCCGAGATGGAAAAACAGGCGCGCGAGTACATCCGGCGCATCGACGAAATGGGCGGCATGATCCCGGCCATCGAGCGTGGGTTTCCGCAGACCGAGATCGCCAACGCCAGCTATGAATACCAGCACTCCATCGAGACCGGCGAGCAGAAGATCGTGGGCGTGAACGCTTTCGTCGAACAGAATGAGACCCCCATCGAGGTGCTGGAGATCGATGAATCCTCCCAGGGGCATCAACTGGAGAAGCTCGCCAGGCTGAAGTCGCGGCGCGATAACGCCCGTGTAATACAATGCCTGGACGGACTGAAGCGGGCGGCCAAGGGCTCGGAAAACACCATGCCGTTCATCCTGGACGCCGTTCGCGCCTACGCCACGGTAGGCGAAATTTGCGAAGCGCTGCGCGAGGTTTTTGGCAGTTACACCGAGACCAGCGTGCTGTAACGCTCGCTCGTAAGCGTAGGAAGACTTGGAGCGAATCCGCTAGGCTACCGGAACCCAAGCCCCTAAGAACCCGACCTCAACTTAGATTGAATTACCCACCTATCGGGGATTGCATTTAGAATGGGATATCCGATGAAGGCACGTTCGCATACCAACCCGAGGCAGATTAGGGCAATTAAGGTCCACCAATGGTTAACCGAATGGGAAAAAGTTCACTTTCATTCCAAGAAATATCGAGCGAAGCCTCAACCGTATTTCTACGTATTTTCCCTCGACGCTCACGAGCTCAAGGCCCTGTCCGGGATCGAACGCCGAACAACTTCCGGACGACTCGGTAACAGCGAAGATCTAGGCATTCAACGGCGGCACGATCCAGCGCGATCCGAAGAGATCCGGCGATTTGTTGAATTCGGCTATCCCTGGTCGGAGTTGAGTGAATCCAAACGGAACTCCGGCGAATATAATGACCTTCGCAAACCGGGTTGGCTCCCTACTGCGGTTGTCGTCAACATCTTGGGGCGTAACGACCAGAGGCGAGGACGAAGCGTCAATCAAAATGACCTTATTACTGTCCACGATGATACCGAGTCCTCAGCGTTGCTTGTGTTGCCTTCTAGCTTCAACGGCCCGAAGTGGCGTCCTTCGGAGCTCCCCCCATTAGAGGTAATCGACGGCCAGCATCGACTGTGGGCTTTCGGATCTGAACCGTCCGCGGGGAGGTTCGAAATTCCGGTCGTCGCATTTTCCGGACTCGACCTCAGTTGGCAGGCCTATCAATTTTGGACCATTAATATCAAGCCCAAGAGGATCAACCCGAGTCTGGCCTTCGATTTGTATCCTCTCCTACGAACCGAAGATTGGCTTGAGAGGTTTGAAGGCCACCCGATCTACCGCGAAACACGTGCGCAGGAACTTGTTCAGCACCTCTGGTCGCAGCCAGAGAGTCCGTGGCATCAACGAATTAATATGCTCGGAGAATCGGGTTTGGATCGAGGCATGGTCAGCCAGGCGTCGTGGATACGTTCGCTGATGGCTACGTTCATAAAGTCACGCGACAAAGCAAGGATTGGTGGTTTGTTCGCCGCCCCTTCGACGTCTGAAGATGACGTGCTTCCCTGGAGCAGGACGCAACAAGCCGCGTTCCTGATCTTCATGGGAAGGGCCGTTCGGGAGGCAGTGAAGAATGTTCAGGCCGAGTGGGCCAAGCAGATCCGCAAGGCTGAGGCTGCTGCGTCCGCCAAAACCAAAGGAGATGATCCGGCATTCACGAGCGTCGTCTCATTATTAACTGCAGATGTTGGAATCCGCGGCCTCTTGTATGTGACAAATGACCTCTGCTGTCTTGAATCCAGTGAGCTTTCTCTTGCGACTTGGAAAACCGACGACCCTGCTGAACCCGATCAGGCTAGCATTGCCGCGGCGGTTAAGTCACTTTCGAAGACCGACGCAGGAGGATTCCTCCAACGAATGGCTGTGCAACTGGCGTTATTCGACTGGCGCTCATCCGCCGCCCCCGGCCTTTCCGACAGCGAAGTCACGGTTAGGAAATCGTTGCGAGGAAGCGGCGGTTACCGGGAAATGCGACGACTCTTACTTGAGCACCTTTCCAAGGCCAAAGACGACGTTGGATCTTCAGCGCGTGCCGCACTGAAGACACTGAAGCGCTAAGAATGCCAACGCCGAACCGCCAGTCAGCTACCGCGCGCGCTTCGCGGATCGCAACTGAAAGTCTAGTAGGTCAGCTGCAAGCCAACTTTACCAACCGTACCTGGCTGGCCCCGACTAACAGGTACGCAGTCGACACAATCAATCGCTTAAAGACCGATACCGGGAATGGCGCTACGTTGATCGGTGCGGACCTCGCTGAATACGTCGCCGCTTCAGCTCCATTGCATCTTCTAGATGGCTGGACATTTCTAGGGCGGGCCGTTGATGCCTCACTGCGCGGCGATCCCTATACAGCAAGGCATCTGGCATATTACGCCGAGCTCCGGGCTGCGATGGCTCTTCTTGCAAGCGAGGGTCTCGGCGTCTTTGACAAGAAACACTTTGTCATTGAAGTATCCAGGCTGCCGTCGATAATATCCCCAGGTGCCGGCACCCATCAAATGGTTTGGGAGCTCCTCGAAGCTTGGTGCAAGCTGCCCAAAGCCGCAACCCTAGTTGGACAGGTCATAGTCGTCGAAGGAGTTTCGCTCTTCACATGGCTGAAACATTTCGGAATGGCAGCTGGCAGCGCATTGCAGCCCGTCGCCGCCGACTGGCTTACAACTTGGGGACTTGACCTGCGACAACTCAGCCACGACAGAGAGGCACGAAATGAGTCGAGTTATCGTCCGTCCGGCCTTGTCAACAATATTCCCGCGAAAGCTAAGGACTCCTTCGAGGCCATTCGGGACCTGTGGAGAGTACTGGAGCCTGCTTCCACCGGTAGGTTCGAGGTGCTCGATTCATATCTACTTCGATTCTGCATAGAGGCGATTTTCAAATCCGTGACACCCAGTACTAAACCAAAGACCCATCGACAGCACTATCTCCGAGAGGTGGGTCGAATGATAGCTAGTGTGAACGCTAGTGGTGACCCTAAGCGCCTCCGTGCGTTCCTGACCCGGCGCGAAGAACGGAGTGATCCTGGTGTTCTTAAAATGGCGCGAAAGGCCGATCCCTCTTCCGCTCCCGACCACCATCTCCAAGTCCTGAGTAGGGCGGCGCTGCTTCTCCGAATAGCGAGTGGCTCCAGCGCCCTGCTGCTCCAAGCTGGCGGCACGTCGTTTACGCAACTGCGCTTTTGGTGGACACGTCTAGGGGAGGACCGCGGCTGTTGGGAGTATGGTTCGGCGCCCCAAAATGTGACCGACCTTTGGGCCGATATACAGGAGGCACTGGAAGAGATGGATGCGAAGCGATCGAGCCTAAGAAACCATCGAAGCCTACTAAGATGGAGACAGGCGTTACTAAGTGAGGTTGGTGTGCTAGGAGAATGCGAACGGATCGGCCTTTGGGGTATCAACGTCTGATTGAAAGCAACCAGAATAAGCGCCACAAGCCGTTTCTCAAGTGGCCGGGCGGAAAGCGCTGGCTCTGCCCCAAGCTCTTGGAGGTTATCTCGGGCTTCGAGTATCGCCGCTACTTCGAACCGTTCCTCGGCGGCGGCGCACTTTTCTTTGCCCTCCGACCAACGACGGCTATTCTCTCTGATGTGAATCCTGACCTGATTAATCTTTACCGGCAGGTAAGAAGAATCCCACACAGACTAATCGAAGACCTTCGAAAGATCCCGGTCACGGATGAGACATATAACGCGCTCCGCGCTGAAACTGCATGCGGCAAAGTGAGAAGCGCTGTGCGGATGCTATTCCTTAATCGGACGGGATTCGCTGGCATGTATCGCTTGAACCGAAACGGCGAGTTCAACGTGCCGTATGGCGGCGGGCACCGTCGCCACGAAATCCTATGGAAGAACAACTTGATCTTGAACGCGGCCGAGGCTCTTCGCGATGCTCAACTGCATTGCGCAGATTTTGAGACGGTTCTTGGACGAGCTCGAAAAGGTGATTTAGTTTACTGCGATCCAACGTACACTGTTGCGCACAATAATAATGGCTTCGTTCGATACAACGAGGCCAACTTCCGGTGGGCTGACCAGGTACGGCTGGCCAGCGCATGTACACGTCTCCGGGCCAGAGGCGTGACAGTTCTGGTAAGCAATGCTTTCCACCGAGAGATCAAATCTTTGTATTCCGACGCCGTTATCTACGTGGCCGAAAGAGCCAGCAACCTCTGTCCGTCGGCGGAGAAGCGTCGAGTCACGAAGGAGTATCTGTTTGTGCTGCGACCCTAGGGAGGGCCTCCGCCGTTATCGATGCGCGCCACGGTAGGCGAAATTTGCGAAGCGCTGCGCGAGGTTTTTGGCAGTTACACCGAGACCAGCGTGCTTTGAGCACAGGAATGCGGCCTGTAAAATCGACCGGGTAAAATACGGCTGACTTCATCTTTATTGAACTTCCCAGAACGGACCTCCGCGTGCCAGTGCATCATCGGTGCAGATCTCAAATGACAACAATCGTGTAACCCTGCCGACGTTTACGCCGACCTTTAGAAAATGGATGAAGGCGGCTGCCGGGGTTTGCGTTGCAGTGCTGCTTGTCATGATTGCTCTCGCGATTCCATATCGTCGGCTTTCGCGGCGAGTAGATCTGCAGCTCAGGGACAATGTCCTGAACACGATCGATTATTACTCCGCTTCTGAAATCCTGGCGCCGGGAGATCCCATGACCGCGAGCGATCTAGCCGCGGCCATCAAGCGTAACGGGGATTCCGTTGCTGAAAACGATCGTGGTGTGACGATTTCAGGCGCGCAGCCGGTAGAGATCAGCTTGTCGAACGGCCGAATCACGTCCATCGCCGAAGTCACCACTCACCGCAGCCTGCCAACTTACCAGCTCAAGCCGCAGCATCTAACGTCGGAAGAGGGCCGGGACAAACACATGCCGGTGAATTTCTCCGATATCCCGCCGGTAGTGGTCCACGCAATTTTGTCAGCCGAAGATAAGCGGTTTTTCAGCCACTCAGGGATCGACGCGCTTCGTATGGCCAAAGCCGCCTATGTGGACTTGCGCCAGCGGCGGAAAGAACAGGGCGCCTCCACCATAACCATGCAGCTGGCTAGGAATCTCTGCCTCCGTCGCGATAAGAGCTGGAAACGGAAAATCGAAGAAGCGATGATTACGGTGCACCTGGAGCACACCCTGTCGAAGCAGCAGATCTTTGAAAGATACTCGAATCTTGTCTACCTCGGCGGCGACGGAGCGTTCGGGATTGCCGGGATCGGAGAAGCGGCCGAGGCCTACTTCAACAAAGATGTGCGAAAGCTGAGTCTCCCGGAAGCCGCCACCATCGCGGGGCTGATTCAGCGTCCCATTTATTTCAACCCCTTCCGTTATCCCGACCGCGCTCGAGATCGCCGCAATATCGTGCTCAAGCGCATGCGCGAAAACAAGTACATCGACGAGCAGCAATATGAACAAGCCCGCGCCCTGCCTTTGGTTTTGCACACCGGCAAGACCACGCTTTCCGAATCGCAGTATTTTGTCGACGCCGCTTCCAAAGAGCTGGCGCGACGATCGGATGAACAAGTTGAGCAGGCAACCTCTGTCTATACGACCTTGGATCTACGCCTGCAGCGCGCGGCCGAACAGGCTATTGCGGACGGCATGCAGCTGGTCGATAAGCAATTGGCGTCTCGTCATCCATCGTCGCCATCGGCTCCGCCGCAAGTTGCTTTGATTGCTCTCGATCCGCATACCGGCCAAATAAAGGCGCTGATTGGCGGCCGCGAGTACGCTGTCAGCCAGTTGGACCGGATTTTCTCCAAGCGCCCGCCCGGATCGGTCTTCAAGCCATTCGTCTACACGGCGGCGCTGAACACGGCGGTCACCGGTGGCGAACCCCTCTTAACCCCTATGTCGTTTGTCGACGATTCGCCGACCACCTTCGGCTTCGGCGACCAGGCTTATAATCCGTCTAATTTCAAGCACGAGTTTATGGGACAAGTCACTTTGCGCCAAGCCCTGGCGCATTCCCTCAACGTGGCTGCGGTAAAGGTGGCGCAGATGGCAGGGTATGCGAACGTGGTCGCCATTGCACGGCGAGCGGGCATGAATGAGGATATCCAGCCAACCCCGGCGGTCGCCTTGGGTGCGTATCAAGTTAAGCCGCTCGAGATCGCGCGAGCCTACACCATCTTTGCTAATGGCGGCCAGCTCGTTCAGCCGGCATTTATGGCGGAAGTGCGGGACGCGCATGGCGGAGTCTTGTATCGCCAGGAACCCAAGACCAGGCGCGTGCTCGATCCGAGAATCGCCTTCCTGATGGTCGACATGTTGCAGGAAGTGATGCGCAGCGGGACCGCGGCCGGCGTTCGCGCGCGAGGGTTCCGGCTCCCGGCCGCCGGAAAAACCGGCACGTCGCACGATGGGTGGTTCGCCGGATTCACTTCGGAGCTTTTATGCGTGGTCTGGGTTGGCTTCGACGATTATACGGACCTGGGACTCGAAGGCGCGAGGTCGGCACTCCCCATCTGGACTGAGTTCATGACCGAAGCAGCGCGCTATAAACAATTTGGCGATGCCAAACCGTTCCAGCCGCCTCCGGGGGTGACTCAAGTATCCGTGGATCCTCAATCGGGCCAGTTGGCCGGGCCCGCTTGCGGTACCGGCGTTTTATCGTACTTTGTAGACGGAACGCAGCCTCAAACGCAGTGCGCCGTCGAAGAGGTGGTGGTCACTTCCACTTCTGACGGCGGTGTCGTGGAGCAATCCGCTCCAGTGCAGGCTAAGGCCATAGACGCGCCACCGCAATCCCAGCCACCATTGGCGCTACCGGTATTGCAGTTACAGACGCAACAGTAGAATAAGCGCCAGTCGATCCTGCTACCATCAAGGTGTATGGATCCCCGCATCCGGGTGCTGGTCGCCAAACCGGGTTTGGACGGCCATGACCGGGGAGCGAAGGTCATCGCGCGAGCTTTGCGCGACGCGGGCATGGAGGTGATTTACACCGGCCTGCGACAGACTCCGGAAATGATCGTGAGTGCCGCTTTGCAGGAGGACGTCCAGGTTATCGGCCTGTCCATCCTGTCCGGCGCCCACAACGCGATCGTTCCGCGTATTATGGATTTGCTGCGCGAAAAGGGCATGGACGATGTTCTGGTCCTGGTCGGCGGTATAATTCCTGACGAGGACGCCGCCGAGCTGAAGAAGCTGGGCGTCGCGGCTGTGTTCCAGCCTGGGGCGTCGCTCGAAGCGATCGTCGACTTCATAAGGTCTTCTGTAAAGCAGACCGCGTGAAGCAACCGCGGGCCGGAGATGCCCGCTTATTTTGAAACCAAACAGGGGCGCTGGAGCGCCCGAGTACTAACAAACCTAAATGCAAGAAAAACTAAACATCGCCGTCTTTGTCGATTACGACAATATTGAAATCGGCGTGAAATCGACTTTGCGGCGCGAATTTGATGTTTCCCTGCCGCTGGATGCGCTCAAGGAGCGCGGCGACCTGGTAGCGAAATTCGCGTACGCCAACTGGGGGCGCCAGGAAGGCGCGGCCCGGTCCATGGCGGAGAACGCCGTGCAAATGGTGCAGCGCCTGCCTTCGCCGCGTGGCGATAAGAACGGCGGCGACATCAACCTGGCGCTGGATGCGCTGGAGATGGCCTTCACCCATCCGCACGTGAACGCGTTCGCTATCGTCAGCGGTGACAGCGACTTCATCCCGCTGGTCAACAAGCTGAAGGAATACGGAAAAACCGTGTTTGTGGTGGGAGGCAAGGCCTTCACCAGCACGATTCTGCAGCAGAACTGCCACGAATTTGTAAGCTATGAGTCCTTGCTCTCGGAGGATCGTGGCCAAAGCCAAAGCCAAAGCCGCGACCGGGGGCCGCGCCCGCAAGGACAAGTAGGAGAGCAGCAGCCGGGCCGGGATCGCCCGCCAGGCGGACAACGTATGCGGCCGGCTCCGCTCGATCTGGCGCAGGCCATGCCGCTGGTCGAACGCGCTTTGCAGGTCTTAGAGCGCCGCGCCGTGCAGCCGCAGCTCGGGTTGCTCAAATCCACCATGTTGCAGCTCGACTCGGCCTTCACGGAAAAGGCGTACGGCGCGAATAGCTTCTCCGATTTTGTCGAGAAGTTGAAGAAGGCCGATTATGTGAACGTCAGCGGCCAAGGTGGCCGTTACATCATCGAGCGTAAGGGCGCGTCTCAGCCGGAGCGTCCCACGCCGAAACCGGAAGAGGCGCTGCCGCCGCTGCGCGACGTGCTCGAAACCCATCGTCTGGAGATGGAGAACGGCGTTCTGTTAGACGATCTGGCGGCCTGGGTGCAAACCGAGGTCCCCAACTTTTCGGCCGCCGCGTATGGATTCCAGGAATTCTCCGAGTTCCTCAACTATGCGCAGGACAAGCTCGTGGTGCGTGTGGAGCCCGACGAGGAGAAGGGGCCCATCGTATATATGGGCGCTGAATTCTATCCGCCCGCTGAACCGGAAAGGGCGCCGGAGCCGCACGTGGAAGAGGAAGAGGACGAGAAGCAGCCCATCGTCGAAGGGCAGCCGTCGCTGCTGGAGCCAAATCCTCCGCCTGTCAAACCCAAGCCGGTGCGCCGCGCACGGAAGCCCGCCGGTTCCGGCAACACGGCCGATCGTCCGCGCCGTGGTGGTGGCGGCGGGACGCGTAAGAAACGTCCGCCAGAGCATCACGGCCCCATGCAGTAAGTGTGGCGCACGCACTCCTGCGTGCTGCGTTCACACTCGTGTGAACGGTTCCTCGGCCGCAATGTAACCGAAGGCGACCACAGCGAGAAACAAAGTCAGCACCTCGCTGTCTCCCAGATTGTTTTCGGCGAAGCCTTCCGCCAGAATCGCAAGGATCGCCGCGATCGCTCCATGCAAGACGAACCGCGCTTCCGGATCCAGGAGTTTTCCGCGCAGCGCCCGTGCGAAGTCCCAAAGAATCTTGGCGATCATCCACAAAAATATGACCAGCGTCGGAACACCGCGCTCCGCTGCATACTGCAAGTAAATATTGTGCAAGTGCCCGTAATAGCCCACCGGCAAGGGCAACGCGGACGCCGGCACCCATCGATCGAATTGATACTTCACTTGTTCCGGTCCGATGCCGAGCCACGGATGCGCGCGGATGATCACCACTCCGGTTTCGCGCAGGATAGCCCGGTGACGGTTCGAGTCCACCTCGCCATGCGCCTCAAACACGGAATTGATCCGTTCCCGGAGAGCGCGCGGACCGAGGAAGAAGACAATCAACACCACCGCGGGCACCACCGCCACCAGCCATTTCTTCCAGAACCACAGCAAGTAGAGCAAGCCCAGGGGAAATCCGAGAAGAAAGACGCTGCGCGTGAATCCTAACACCATGGAGCAGGCCAGAATCACGGCGCACAGCCAGCCCGCGGTCTTCCACCGGGCGTATCTGGAGAAAAACAGATAAGAAGCCAGCAGCAGCAGCACGATCATTTCTTCGCCGCCGAAAGTCATCCAATGGCTCATAAAGCCCGTGATGCGCGATCCCACGTAGAAGTCGTAAAAACTGACGTGCTGTTCTTGCGATTGCTGGTAGATCCGCCAGAACTGGAAGAAACTGCGCGCGGCCGACAGCGTCGCGATCCCGGCCCACAGCAAGACCACGGCGCGAATCTCCGAGATCTTGCGGAACGTGCTATATGTCACCAGCAAAATAAAGAACACATAAAACTTGCGGATCTGCGGCATCCCTTCCTGGATGTGGCCGGAAGCCAGCAGCGAGGCCACCGTGCCCGCCACGAAAAGCGCGAGGGGAAGCTTGATGGGCGGTAGCCGGATCCGGTCCGACGAGAACAGCAGAGCCGCCAGCGCGAGTGCCAGCAAAATTTGCGAAACGGCAATCGAGAATAGAATGGAAAGGAGCGCGCCGCACGTCAGATAAAACGCGCCGCGGTCAAGATAAGGTTTCAAACCAGTAGGCTATCAGGAATGGAAATTTATATCCTCCGTCACGGAGTTGCCGAAGAACCGCAGACTGGTCAGCCAGACTCCGAGCGTGCGCTCACGCCCGACGGCCGCAAAAAACTGCGGAATGTCTTGCGCGCCGCAGCCTCGGCCGGCGCGGCGCCTTCCCTGATTTTGACCAGTCCCTACAAGCGGGCGTTGCAAACGGCTCAGTTCGCGGCGGAGATTTTGGACTACAAGGGCGAACTGCTGCGCACCAAAGCGCTCGAGCCAGGGTCATCCCCGAAGGCGGTCTGGGATGAAATTCGGGTACACAAAGACGAAGCGCAAATTCTGCTGGCCGGCCACGAGCCTTTGTTCAGCCGGTTAACCGCATACCTGCTGGGGTCGCCAAATCTTCAAGTGGATTTCAAAAAGGGCGCCATCGCGTGCATCGAAATGGAGCGCTTCCCCGCCGAGCCGCACGGCGTGCTGCGCTGGATGCTAACGTCCAAGCTCGCCTCTGGCCAGTAGCAGCCCTCAGGAGCGCCCGCGGTGCTTCGCGCACCGGAAAACACCGAAAAGGGCGTTCCTGTGACGGGTGTGGCGCACGCACTCATGCGTGCCGCGTTCACACTCGTGTGAACGCTTTTAGACGTTGCTGTGTTTCTTCTCGTACGGCTGCTTCAGATACTTTGCAGCTTCTTCCTGCGCCCCTTGCGTATCGTCCTTGGTGCGGATGGCCTGGTTGTATTCATTCACCGCGCGCTCGCGCTGGCCGGAAACGTCGAAAATATTGCCCAGCTTGATGTGCGCCCACACTGCCGTCCACTTCGGTTCCACGTCGCCATTCAGCGCTTCGCGATATTCATTGGCGGCCGACTGGTAGTTGTTCTGCAGGAAGAAAACTTCGGCCACCCGATAATGTGCCAGTGAGCTGTTCCGGTTCACCTCGATGGCTTTCTGGTATTCCTTCAAAGCGTCACCGAACTCGCCAATCTCGGCGAATTGCTCGCCGCGTTTGATGGCCACAGCCACGCGCATCGCGGGACTCCAGCGCAGCACCGCCCCAGTCGAATCGATGGTCACGGTCTTCGGTTTGCCGAACGTGTCCACCGTAAACTCGGATGAAGTCCCCACCACGTCGATGCGCTTGGTTTCCGGGTTGCCTTCTGTTTCGATCTTCAGATCCACCGGCATCTGAAAAGTGTCCAGGTCCTGATTGATCTTGCCCATCACCCGGAAGCCCTTCTGCGTGCGAAACACCGTATATTCCATCTTGAATTCAGGCTCCCCGCTCGACTCCAGCCACTGCACGAAGAAGTACTGCAGGTTCTGACCCGTAATCTGCTCGGCCAGCTTACGGAAATCCACAGTGCTTACCGATTGCCAGCTATATTTCTCAGTGAAGCTGGACAATAGCTTATTGAAACTGTCGTTGCCCATCACGCTGCGAAGCATATTGAGCACCGCGGCGCCTTTCCCGGCCGTGAGCGCCCAGTATTCCGGCGAATAATCGTCCAGACGCCCGGCTTGAATCAGTGGCGGATTGTCGACGGTCATGGCTTCGACGTACGTATCGTGCAGATCTTGTTCCAGCGCCGCTGGGCCGTTGGCGTGCTCATCCCACAACAGCTCGGCGAAGCGCGCGTTTCCATTTTCCAGCCACAAATTATCGCGGTTGATGGGCGATACCAGCGTCTCCCACCATTGGCGCGCCAGTTGATTCGCCAGCAGCCGCATGGCCGGTTGACTGCCAATCGCCCGCGGCGAAAGGAAAATAATCCCCGGCGCCGAGTATCCGTTCGGCGTGCCGTCTTCGGTCTCAACCAGCGTCATATTGGCTTGCGGGGCCAGGCCGTACACGCTCGTAAGGAAGCTCAGCACCTTGCCCGTCGCCTCGCCGTAGGCGTTTGCCATATTCTGCTTTTGCCGGAAATAGACCGAGGTTGTGACGCCCTCCGAATTCACTTTTACCGGATCCGCCTGCACCACGGCGATGCTTCCGGGGAACGACGGCTTGGTGTATTGAAAGCTAAAGGCAGTCTTGCCGGCGCCCGCGGGCTTTGAATTTCCGAGACCGCTCGCAATCACCTGGTATCCAGCCGGTACGGTGATATTGAGATCCGCAGTGAATCGATCCACGCTGTAGCCGTTCACCGGAAACCAGCGCGCCGGGTACATCAGGTACGCGATGTCGTTCTGGATAGCGCCGAATTTGATGCCGTAAACCGGCGATTCTTCCTGGCCAGTCAAGCGGCCGTCGTAGGTGAAGGTCACCGTGGTGGCCTTCCCTTTCCCGAGCGGCGCTGCGAAGCTCAGCCGAACCCCCATGTCCTGGCCCGAGCGCGACGCGGGAATCTGATGCCCGCTGTCGTCCACTACGCGGGAAACATTGAACGCATTGTTCAGTTCGAAGGACGCAGTGGAAATGTCGCTGTCCTGGGCGACGAAACGGACCTTTACGTTGGCAGTGAGGGTTTGGGTACGCGGATTGATCTCAGCATCGATCGCGTAGTGATCCACGTCGATGCGTCCGGCTTTACTTCCTCTATCCTGTGCCACGGCCAAAGAGGCCAGCGCGAGCGATGCCAGCAGTACCCTACCAAACATGGACCATTTCCTCTTTTACTAAATGCTTTTCGGCCAGACGTTTTTCGACCAGCGAAGCCGCTACTTCCATGGGATCCTGAGGACCAGAGAGCTTCTGAGTCACCTCGGCCAGATCGCGGCGCATTCCTTCCCGCCTATCGTCATTTTCCAGCAGCGCCAGCGTTTCGCGAGCCAGGTTCTCCGCCGTCATTTCATCTTGAATCAGCTCAGGTACGATGCGCCGCTCCGCCACCAGGTTGACCATTGAATAGAACGGCACCCGAACCAAAGCCTTGCCCATCCACCAACTTAAATTGTTTACTCGATAAAAGGTGACCATCGGGGTTCCCAGCAAGCATGCCTCAATGGTGACCGTTCCACTGGCGGCCAGCGCTACGTCCGCGCAGACGAGCGCATCCCAGGTTTTGCCCTCAAGCAGTTGGATGGACGCCGCGGAAATCCGTTCCCGGAAATTTGATCCTGGCGGCACAGTACCGGGCGGGACAGCCAAAATGAACCGAGGCATATTCTTGGCCCTGGCCCTCAGGCTTTCCACCGCGTCCAGCAAGACCGGCAAATGCCGCGCGGCCTCGCCGGTGCGGCTGCCCGGAAGCAGAACTACGAGCGGAGCGTCCTCTGGAATATCAAAACGTTGGCGAAGTTCTGCGCGGCTGGCTGAGGGCTCCACCAGGCGAGTGAGGGGATGGCCGATGTAAGTGGCGTGGATGCCATAGCGCGCGAAGAATTCCGGTTCGAAAGGGAAGATGCAAAGCAGCCGCTCGATGGTGCGCCGCATCAACGGCAGCCGGCCCTTGCGCCAGGCCCAAACCTGGGGCGCCACCAGATAAAAAACGGGAATGCCCAGTTTCTTGAGCTGGCGCGCCACACGCAGGTGGAAATCCGGGCTGTCGGTCAGGATGGCTACTGCAGGGCGTTCGGCCCGAGCGGCATTCAGCAATTTCCGGTACTCGCCGTAGATGCGCGGAATGTGAGTGACCACTTCCACCAGTCCCACCACGGCCAAACTGTGCGCGTCCACCACCGGGCGAACGCCGGCTTTCTGCATACGCGGACCTGCGCAGCCGAAGAACTGCAGATCGGGCCGATGGCGGCGGAGAGCCTCCACCAGAGCGGAAGCGTACAGGTCCCCAGACGCTTCACCTGCCGAAATCAAAACTTTCGGTCCCACTAGATTTAAGTCTAGCGCTTAGGGATCGGCCGGGCGGATCACCAAGGTGGATAACCACAGCACCACCACGCTGGCCCCCAGGATCCCGAAGAATGTCGGGAGATTCAGAGTGATGGCAAACGCAGCCACCGAAACGGCGAATCCCCAACACCAGAATTCCGCCTTGAACCCGTCCACCCACCGGGCTTGGCCTCCGGCGGAAGCAGTGCGCGCCCGCCATGCCGGCCACAGACGCGGTACGGCCTGTTGGTAGCGCGTGTACTGATCGCCCTGGCTGCGAAGCAATTCGGACTCTTCCCGAAAAATCAGCCGGTAGCAGAACACCAGCATCGCAAGGATGCCCACGAAAAACCCTATCCGGCTCATCATCGCGCCCAGCCCGATGGCCAGCAATAGATTGGCGAAATACAGCGGATTGCGGACACGCCGGTAAGGGCCATCCGCCACCAGCGATTCAGTCTTTACTTCCGACGCGTACACTACTTTCGCGTTCAGGTACGACGATGCCCAGGTGCGCACGAGAGCGGCGACCACGAGTAAACAAGCGGCGACCACAAACAAGCTTCGAGCGATGAGATTCGCATTAATTCCGCGCGTGGCTTCCAGCCAATTGGCCACTACGACTACGGAGTTCTGCTGATCCAGGGTGTACGCGCTGAACGAGATACCGAAGATCAGTCCGAAGACTAGGGCCCGGTTTTTGAACTCCCAATTTGTGGCACGCACGCTTAGCAATCCTTGCCAACTATGCTACTCTAACGTCAGAGCGAAATGCCAACGCGCAATGTCAATCTTACAGATGAACTTGACCGTTTCGTGCTGAAGAAGGTCAAGAGCGGTCGCTACGAAAATGCCAGCGAAGTGGTGCGCGCGGCATTGCGGACCTTGGAGCGCGAAGAGCAGGAGTACGAGGCGAAACTTACGGCCTTGCGGACAGCGATTGATGAAGGTGACGCCAGTGGCGTCGCCGAGGGCGACGTGTTTGCGCGTGTCCGCAAAACACTCAAACTCCAAACAACGCGACGTTGAGCCGTGGCTCTGCTTCGTTTTTCGCGCCGTGCCGAAGCCGATCTGGTAGGGATCAGTGACCATACTTATCGGACTTGGGGCGAAGATCAAGCCGTCCGATACCTCGCCGCTCTCGATGCGTTTTGCCAGATGCTGGCCGGTAATCCCTCATTGGGTCGAAGCTGTGACCACATTCATAGGGGCCTGCGCCGCATAGCAAGCGGGCAACATGTTGTGTTTTACCGTGAGGATGCGAGAGGAATTTTGATTTCTCGGATCCTGCACCAGCGCATGCTTCCCGAACGGCACTCCATGGACGATCACGACGACCGAGATTAGACGGAAGGATTAACCAACGCCCTATGAAGAATCCACCCCATCCCGGCGGTTTTGTATTACGCCAGTGCATTGAACCTTTAGGTTTGAGCATCACTCAGGCCGCCTCCGCTCTCGGAGTAACGCGCACCACCTTATCGGAACTGGTGAACGAAAAACGCGGTATCTCTCCCGAAATGGCCCTCAGGCTCTCCAAGGTGCTCGGGGGCAGCGCCGAAACCTGGCTGGTGCAACAGGCCCAATACGACCTCGCACAGGTTCGCACAGACCGGCTAAAGCTCAAACGGCTGGAATTCGCTTAGTACTAATTACCGCGCCGATCTGGGCATTTCCCGCGCCCCGTCCGAAGTCGGCGCCGCCGAGCGTCCCTCTTTCCTTGCCGTCGATCCATTAGAGTGGGCCGCCAAGGTTCGCTTCGGCAAAGGAGAAGTGCTGGCTTCGCCCTCAAAGAGGAGGATGTTTCGGCAGCGCCGAAATTGCTGGGTGTTGTTTCCGTTCATCGAGTGCGAAGTTGAGATGAATCTCCCCAAGTGACTTGAATGCGTCAGCAAGGTTGTAATAATGCCGTTGTTTACATTTGGGGCAGAGGATCTCTTGCCGCTGGCGATTTCCACGCATTTGGATGATGGAATGGCAGCACTCTGTCTTACAGGGTATGTTCTTGACGAATATCTCCATTGTTGTCCTCTCTTTCCTCCGATACCGCCAACTCTAGCACCAATTAGCTCCCAGTTGCCTCCGGCGCGCTACGTCGTAGCGTGGTCTGCGGCGTGAGTGGGCGGCCCGAGGTGGATAACATGGAAGTGGAGGTTGCACGATCATGCTCGTGAGGCTTGGACGCATAGGATTTGTAATCCTTCTTGGGCTTTCGCTGGCTTTGCCGTCCCGCCCGCAGAGCGCCCCGGAGAAGACACATAGGTTACTCAATGGCCGTTGGTGGAAGGACGCGCCCGTCACGCTAAAGCTTGGTTTCGTCACGGGCTACGCTGAGCACGGGGCGTCAACGGACTGTAGCAACGATGATTGGTTTAAGGTAACGACGGCATACGGTGAGATTCTCGCTTCGCTGGATGACTTCTTCAGTGAGCCCGCAAATTCCGCCGTGCCTATTCATGATGCCTGGAAGATCATCGTAATGAAATTCAACGGTAAAAGCAGCGCCGAAATCCAGCGGCAAACGGAGTTCGCCCGGGAGGCCGCAAACTCCGACAAGTGACCCGCTCGCCGCATCGCGCAATCGTCGCTTGAAGCGAGCGCTTATGCGCTTTTCTCGTCGAAACGGGTCCAAGATGGGCGTTCCCCATTTTCGTTTGCGACCATGCGGCCTCCAGATTTTCATCAGCCAACACAACCGCGTCTTTCTCAATCGAGGCTAACATAATCATTAGGGCAGGCCGTGCTCCAGAACTTGATCGAGCTATTTAAGACGCCCGCGATCGCTGCTCTAATTGCTGCGATAACCGCTATCCTTAGCGCACCTCTAACCCAGCGACTTAATCGAAAAGCTGCTGAACTTCAATGGCTTCGTGAACGACACGGGCAGGCGTACTCCGAACTTCTTGCGTCACTGGACTCGCTCGGAAACGTGCTCATGAGAGTGTCCGCTAAACCGACTCCTGAAAATAACCAAGAATTCAAGACCGTAAGCGAGCAATTCCTACGTGCTAGGTCTCTTGCAAACTTGTACGCCCCCCGAAAGGTGCGTGACCTTTTAGGACACGCCGATTTCGTTTCCATACTAAATGCCGGCACGGGAAATTGGCTTCCCAGCGTGAAGGCTCTTGCCGCTATTCGCGAGGAGATCGTCCAAAGTGCTCGTGACCAGCTCGGCAGCGGCAATCCGCCTTGACGATTCGAGAATTCGGCCCCGCGATCCAGCGACGAAAGATGAGAAACTAAAACTCATGAATATCAGAGCTGAGTGTTCAAACCTAGACTGCCCCCGTCATGGGATTCCTACGTCCATCATGGTTGCGCAGACGCTTGGCTTAGGCACCGGAAAAGGCGGCGCCAGTTGTCCTCACTGTGGATCGGTATTAAAGGTGACCGAAACCATCAATGTCTCACACAGGCGACGGCACACCGGACGTGGGCGGAGACGCTCGTAGGCACAAACACCTTCCACGTAACACCCGTTGGTCCAGCCTCTTTCCGCCCCCGTGTTAGAATGAAGACGATTTAACCCCACCCGATGTCCGCGCAACCCGATCTTTCTAAGCTTAGCGTTGGCCAGTTCGCGGAACGATTCCGCGGCGAAATGATCCCGCTTAGCAACACCTTTTCCTACTTCTGCGCTTCGGTGCCGTTGAGCGAGGAGGACGTCAAGGAATACCTGGAAGAGCCCATCGCCGCCCTGCCCCCAGCCATTTCGGCGCTGCTGCCGAAGGTGTCCATCATGTTGGTCCCCTACCTGGAACGGGTCGACGGCAAGGAAAAGGGGACGCTCCGCCGCGACGAGTTCGTCGTTTCTGAAAAGCCGCCCGACAGCCGCGCATCCTGGGCTACCAAGGTCCGCTTCGACAAAGAAGAAGTGCTGGTCTTCGCCCTCAAAGATCAGGATGTTTCCGAATACCACTACCGCTTCTACCACGTGTTGGCGACCTTGGCCGCCGATCATGGCTCCCAAGAGGCGTTGGCCCAATACGCCTCGCTGCTGCGCGAGGAAATGAACGCGCGCGTAAACGGCGAAGTGGACGAAGAGAGCTGGCACATGAAGCAGGCGCTGCTGCGGCGCGACGTCAACATCCGCAAGGAAACCAAGGCGTTTCGCGACTACGTCCGGCAATCCCTGATCGACACGCTGACGCTCTACCTGCATGGCATCTGCTGCGATATCGACGTCGAAACTGGCCCTCGCCAATTGCCCAGCCGCCACATGCGCAAGCGTCTCAGCCTGCTCTATAGCCTGTACCCTCCGCCCGAGGGCTACGCCGTTTTCCCCGAGCATCAGGAACGCGTACAGTAGCGGTTTCCCGCCCGTTTACGAATCGTTACAGCACCATCGGAAACGGAGCGCGAGCCCCAAGCGTTCTTATCTGCATGGTGTCTGAGTGGGCCCTCGATCCGGATGCGGCCTTGATGGTGAAGGTGTGCAGCGGCCACGAGCCAAGCTTTGAGACGCTGCTAGCGCGGCACCGCAGCCAGGTGGTCAACCATCTCTATCGGCTGGTGCGGAACCGGGCCATCGCCGAAGAGCTGGCGCAAGATGTCTTCCTGCGCGTCTACCGCTTCCGCAATCGGTATCAGCCGGAGGCCAAGTTCAGCACGTGGCTATTCCGGATCACCACCAACGTCGCTCTGAATTGGCGCCGCGATACACGTCGCGAAACGGCGCATCTGCGGCTGGACGCGGGTCTCCCTCACGATACCTGCCGGATCCAGGTGTCGGATCAAACCCTGCGCGCCGATCAGCAGTTGCTGGCCGAATACCACGCCAAGGAAATTCGCGATGCCATCGAAAGCCTTCCCGGCAAGCAGCTCGCGGCAGTCCTGATGCATAAGTACGAAGGCCTGGACTACGCAGCGATCGCGGAAGTGTTGGACTGCTCGATTCCGGCGCTGAAGTCGCTGCTATTCCGCGCCTATGAAACCCTCCGCCGCCGCTTGGCGCACTTTGCGCCTCCCGCTATCACCTAATTGTGGCGCACGCACTCCTGCGTGCCGCGTTCACACTCGTGTGAACGCGCCCGGGTATTCGACACGCCACCAGAACTCCGAGACTGGGCCGCGGATGTTGGCTATATTCTAAAGAGGGCTTTCATGAAAGTTACGCTCTTGTTTCTACTAGCGGCTGCCTCCGCGCTCGCGCAGATGGATTTCTCCGGCGAGTGGGCGCCGGTTCAGGACGAAGACAACACTGGCAATCCCCACATCGGCGAGTTCATCGGGATTCCGCTCAGCCACGCCTCGCTGCTCCGCTCCGAGGCCTGGGAAGCGTCGTATCAGACGCTGCCGGAGTGGCAATGCCGCCCGCACGGCGCCATGTATATCTCGCGCGGGCCGTCGCAGGTGCGGATATGGAAAGAAGTGGATCCGGTGACGCGCCAGATCACGGCTTGGCACGCCGAGTGGCTGCGCTCCATCGACAATCCTTATTACATGGATGGCCGACCGCGCCCCTCCGAATTCGCGGCCCACACCTGGGGCGGCTTCTCCACCGCCGAATTTGTGGGCGACATGCTGAAGATCACCACCACGCATCTCAAAGAGGATTATTACCGTCGCAACGGAGTCCCCTCCAGCGACCTCGCCACGCTCACCCAATATTGGATCCGGCGCGGCGATTACCTCACCTGGATCTTGATCGCCTACGATCCGGTCTATTTGACCGAGCCTATGATTCGCAGCTCGGAGTATCGACTCGCGCTGAACCAGCAGATTCCACCGTATCCTTGCGACGTGGTCGAAGAGGTAGTGCGCCCCAAGGGGGACGTCCCTCACTACATGCCCGGCGCCAACCCGTTCCTCGGCGAGTTCGCAAAAAAATACAACTTGCCGGTCGAACTCACCATGGGCGGCGCTGAATCCATGTATCCCGAGGCAGCCAGAAAGCTAATCCGGGCAGCCAACGGGGCCAAATGAAAACAGTACTGCTCCTCGTTTCAACCGCCGTCGCCGGCGCCCTCGCGCAGCCCAAGCCCCAGCCCCACATTGAGATCGTCCCAGTACGCGGCCACATTTATATGCTGGCCGGCGCAGGCGGCAACATCACCGTTTCCATTGGACCCGATGGCGTTCTGCTGGTAGATTCCGGTCTCGCTCAAATGAGCGATCAGGTGCTCGCAGCCATCAACCAATTGCGCGAGCGCGTGAGCGCCAACGGCGCCCCGGCCAAGCCCATCCGCTATATCATCAACACCCATTTGCATCCCGATCATATCGGCGGCAACGAGAAGATCGGCGAAGCGGGCAAGACCATCACCGGCGGAAATGTGATCGGCGATATTGGCGACGCCACCGAAGGCGCCACCATCGTGTCGCACGAAAAGGTGCTGGACCGTCTGAGCCCCAATGGCAAACCCACGGTTTCCTTCAAGGCCCTGCCCACCCTCACCTTCCTGAGCAATCAGATGAAGCTCAGCCAGTTTTTCAACGGCGAAGGCATCCAGATTTTCCACGAACCCGCGGCGCACACCGATGGCGATAGCATCGTGTACTTTCGCGGCTCCGACGTCATCAGCGCGGGCGACATTTTCCTGACCACCAGTTACCCCATCATCGATCTTGCCAACGGCGGCAGCTTGCAAGGTATCATCGACGGATTGAACCACATTCTCGATCTGTCGGTCGCCGAATTTCGCACCGAAGGCGGGACGCTCATCATCCCCGGCCACGGCCGCATCTGCGATTCCGCCGACGTCGCTTATTATCGCGACATGGCCACCATCGTTCGCGACCGCATCCGCGCCATGATCAAGAAGGACATGACGCTCGCCCAAGTGAAAGCAGCTAAGCCCACCGCCGATTGGGATCCGCGCTACGACCAGAACACGTTCTGGACGCCGGACATGTTTGTCGAAGCGGCGTACACCAGCTTGAGCAAGGGGAAGTAGCCGATGCGACGCTTATGGATACTTGCCGCGTTTTCCGCGGCCCTCTATGCGCAGCGGCCGGCGGCTCCTCCGCGGCCCGCCCAGGCTGCCGCGCCCGTCGATCTCACCGGATACTGGGTTTCGCAGATTGTCGATGAGTGGCGCTTCCGCGTGACGCCCCCAAAAGGCGACATCGCCTACCTGCCTATCAACGCCGAGGCGCGCAAGATCGCCCTGGCCTGGGACCCGGACAAGGACACCGCCGACGGCGCCCAATGCAAGGCTTACGGCGCGGTGGGAGTGATGCAGCGGCCGGGCCGCCTGCACATCTCGTGGAAAGACGAGAACACTCTTCAGATCGACGCCGACGCCGGAACGCAGACTCGTCTCTTGCATTTCGCCCAGGCCACACCCCCCGGCCGTGACACAAGCGACACAAGTTGGCAGGGATATTCGGTCGCGCAGTGGCAAGTTCGAAATCCCGGCCGGGGCGCGCCGCCCGCGCCGCCGCGCGACGGTTCGCTAAAAGTAGTCACCACGAAAATGAAGCCGGGATATATTCGCAAAAACGGCGTGCCCTACAGCGAGAACGCGGTGCTCACGGAATATATGAACATCCTCACCGGTCAGCAGCGGGACGTCTACTTGTCCGTCACGGCTTCGGTCGAAGACCCGGCTTATCTCAACCAGCCTTTCCTCAGGACCTACCTCTTCAAGAAGGTCGCCGACGCGTCTGGCTGGGATCCGACACCCTGTTGGCCCAAATGAAAGCGATTACTCCAATCTCACTCTTCCTCTTCGCGGCCGTAGCCCAGCCTGCGAGCAATTTTGTGCTGGTGGCCCACAGCGGCGCCGGTGACTATTCCAAGATGACGCCCCAAACCATCGCAGCGCGTCGCGAAGGCATGGTGAAGGCGATTCGGGCGGGATACGCGATTCTGGCGCGCGGCGGTACGGGACTGGATGCGGTGGAGGCGACTATTCGCGTGATGGAAGATTCCGGCCTTTACGACGCGGGCCGGGGTGCCTACTACACTAAAGACGGCGTTCCTGAAATGGACGCGGCCATCATGGACGGGCGAACCCTGCAGGCCGGCTCTGTCGCTTCCGTGAAGCATATCGCGAATCCCATCCATCTGGCGCGGCTCGTGATGGAAAAGACGCCGCATGTTCTACTGGTCGCCGACGGCGCGGAGGAATTCGCGAAGTCGCAGGGCATCGAATTGGTCTCGCCCTATTATTTCTACACCGAGCGAGAATGGAAGCGTTTTCAGGACGCGGATAAAGCCAAGAAGGCCGGCAGCGGGCACGGCACCGTCGGGGTGGTCGCCCTCGACATGTCGGGAAATTTAGCCGCCGGCACATCCACCGGTGGCACGGTCCTCAAGATGCCCGGCCGCGTAGGCGATTCGCCCATCATCGGCGCCGGCACTTACGCCAACAACGAAAGCTGCGCGATCTCCGCCACTGGAACCGGCGAGTATTTCATGCGCAATGTCGTGGCATCCGACATCTGCGCGCGTGTGCGCTACCTGCACGTTTCGCTCGAACAGGCCGCTAACGAGGTCGTAATGAAGGAACTGGTGGCGCAAAATGGCGACGGGGGCGTCATCGCCCTGGACAAGCAAGGCAATATCGCGACGCCTTTCAACACCACCGGCATGTTGACTGGCGCAGTCCGTTCGGACGGCAAAATCAAGATGTCCGGCTGGAGCAGGAATGCGACGCCGGTAATCGTCCCCGCCCAATGAACTGGGCCTGGTACGCGGTCCTCTCCGCCTTTTTCGCCTCGTTGGTGGCAATCTTCGGCAAGATCGGCGTCCAAGGCGTCGACAGCAATCTCGCCGTAGCGTTCCGTACCCTGATCATTGTGTTCTTCGCCTGGGGCATCGTCATGGCGCAAGGCAATGCCTCCGACCTGCTTCGCATCTCGCGCCACACGTTCCTGTTTCTCTTTCTTTCCGCCATCGCGACCGGCCTTTCCTGGCTGTTCTACTACAAGGCCCTGCAATTGGGCGAAGCCTCGCGCGTGGCCCCCATCGATAAACTCAGCGTGGCGCTGGCGGTCGCCATGGCTTTTATTTTTCTGGGCGAGAAGCCCCACCTCGGCAACGTGTTGGGAGCAAGCCTGATCGTAGCCGGCGTGCTGGTGACCGTTCTGGTGCGGTAGCGCAGAGTGATGGCACGGTACACGCGGCTTAAGCCGCGTCTACCCTTTGCGGACGCTACACTAGTGTATTTTTAGAAGTGGACTGAATGCATCGTTGTCGTTTTTGGTTCCTGACGTTCCTGGCCCTGGCGGCGGGATTCGCGGCCAATCCGAAGCAGGCTGAGAAATCCTTTAAGGAAGGGCTGCGCCTGGAAGAGGCGAATCAGTGGAAGGAGGCCGAAGCTGCCTTCTCGGAAGCCATCCTGGCCGATCCGAACAGCGCGGCCTATTATATCCATCGGGGTCGCGCCCGAGCTTTCACCGGCGACTATCCTCATGCGCTTGAAGACGCCGGCGCGGCAACGCGCCTGGAGCCTAACAACGGCGAGGCCTTCTTGCTCCTGGGCGACATCGACGAACGGATGAGAAACCCGCGCAAGGCGCTGGCCGATTACAGTCGCGCCATCGAACTGGGCGTCAACTCAGCGGCGGTATACAACAGCCGCGCGGGGGTGCAAACTCTACTGCACGAATACGACGCGGCCATCGCCGATTACACGCTCGGAATCAAGCTGCGCCTGGATAATCCGGAACCGATTCGTAAGCGCGGCGATCTGTACAATGCGCTCGGCCGTTATCGCGACGCCATTGATGACTATGACCAAAGCATCAGCTTGAAATCGGACAACCCCGAAGCGCTGATGGGCCGCGGCTTTAGTTGGGGCCAGCTCGGCGAATACCAAAAAGCCATTCAGGACTTCGATAAGCTGGTGGCGCTGCGGCCCGATGACGCCAAGGCTCTCACCCTCCGAGGCGCGGCGTACTTCCGCCTCGGCGAGAACGAGAAGGCCGTTGCCGACTTCACGGCCGCCATGAAACTCACGCCCCAGGAATTGTATCTCTACCTGGCGCGCGCCGCGGCGTTGGTGAAATTGGACCGTCATGCTGAGGCGCTTCAGGATCGCGAACAGGCCGTGAAGATCGCTCCCAACTCGGCCGAGGTTTATCTGGCGCGCGGCGGATCCTACCACCAGTTAGGAGAGCATCAAAAGGGTTTGGCCGATCGCACCAAGGCGATTGAACTGGACCCCAAGCTTCCCGAGGCGTGGTTCGCGCGCGGCAGCGCTTATTACCTGCTGCGAGACTACGCCAAGGCTCAGTCCGACCTCGCTCAGGCGCTCCGCCTGCGGCCGGATTACAAGGAGGCCGCGGAGGTCTTCGCCAAAGCCCAAGAGCGCCTCCAACAGGCCGCCAAGCCTGTCGAAGCCAAGCCTGTCGAGGCCAAGCCTGTCGAGGCCAAGCCTGTCGAGGCCAAGCCTGTCGAGCCCGTACCACCACCGCCACCGCCAAAACCGGCGGCTCCGGTGGGGACAGCTCAAGAACACGAGACCCGCGGCCGGGCGCTAACTCAAGCCGAGAAATATCCGGAAGCCCTGGAGGAGTTGAGCCAGGCCATCCAGCTGAATCCGAACTCCTCCCGAGCTTACAACGCGCGCGGCTACGTCTACCTGCGCCAGCACGACTATCAGCATGCCGTCGCCGATTTCGACGCTGCCATCCGCCTGGATCCCAACTACACCAACGCGATTCAGAACCGCGCTGCCGCCCTCAAATTACTGCACTAACCGTTTGTGTGGCGCACGCACTCATGCGTGCCGCGTTCACACTCGTGTGAACGCCTCTTCAGCTCACCGAGCCCCGAGCCAACTCCCCAACTCTTCCGCCGGGCACCGAATCCCGACATAGAATGTGCCGAATAGCGCATAGTCCGCGCTCACTTCATCGAAGCGCATCTCATAGATCAGTCTCTTGAACACCAGCGGATCGTCGGCGAACAGATCCACGCCCCATTCCCAATCGTCGAATCCGATCGACCCCGAAATAATCTGTTTCACTTCCCCCGCGTACCTGCGCCCCACCATGCCGTGCTCGTGCATTTGCCGTTTCCGCTCCGCCATCGGCAGCCGGTACCAGTTCTTCAGCTCGCCGCGCTTGCGATCCATCGGATAGAAACACAAATATTTGTGCGGAGGCATCTCCGGAAACAGGCGCGGCCCCATGGCCTCGCGCTGCCGCGCCATCACCTCTTCAATTCCCGCATTCCACTCGGGCGAAAATGGCGCGATGCCGCGTTCCGCGAGAGCCTCATAAGTTTTGAGGCTGGAGTCATACAGACCCAGTTCCACCACCGACAAATAGGACGACGTAGGCTCCAGATAATCCCACAGCCGCAGCCCTGCCAGGCGCCGTTCCACTTTGTTCAATTCATCGAAAGAGCGCCGGAAGTGCACCAGAATCAGATCGCCCTTGTGCCCCAGAAGCGAAAACACGGCGCTTTGTCCGTTCGCCTCGCGTTCCATCTCTGCCAGCGCCTCGGACGCCTCCTCCGCGATCTCGGCTCGCTGCGTTGCCGCCAGCTGCTTCCATACGGTCCACCGAACACGCAGCATCTGATGCAACATGCTCGCGCCTTCGAGCGTAAGCGGTACGGCCGGCAAATGCTCGGCGGCGGTTTGGGGAGGGGCGTTCGTAATGGCGGCCATAGAAGAATCCTCCTGCTATTCTATCGAACCGATTGAGGCAAACAATGTCGCGTTAGGACCCGCCCCTGACAGCTCCTTGCTATCATGAGCATGCACCATGCCTGATCTACGCTCGGAGCAAGCTCCGATGTCCGATGCCGTCACCAACTCCATCCGCGTCGAGGTTCTGTCGCGACACTCGCCCGAGAACTCCCGGCCGCAACAGGGCGAATGGGTCTTTGAGTACACCGTTCGCATTACTAACCAGGGCAGCGACACCGTACAACTCATTAGCCGCCATTGGATTATCACCGATGCTCTGGAGCATGTCGAAGAAGTAAAAGGGCCGGGTGTTATCGGCGAGCAGCCTGTCCTCGCGCCGGGCGAGTCCTTCAAGTACTCCTCCTGGTGCCCCCTCAAGACACCCACCGGCGTAATGCGGGGCACTTACCAGATGGTACGCGCGGGTGGCGAGAGGTTCGACATCGAAATCGCGCCCTTCGGACTGAAAGCGCGCTACACCGTTCATTAACGCCTGCGATTTTCCGCCTTCGCTCCGCACTGTAAGGCATGAAAGTTTATCTCTCCATTCTCCTCACTGGCGCCCTGATCTTCGGGGCATCATTGGCCTTTGGCGCATCCAAGAAAAGCGGAAACAGCGGCCATAAATCTGGCTCGACGCACCATCACAGCACGGGCTCGCACAAAAGCGGAAGTTCCGGGTCCAAGAGCAAAAGTAACCTGCCCTCTAACTAGACCACGCACGGTCCGCATGAAGATGCAGGCGTGGTAACTTGTCTGCTTGCCTACGCCTCCATTCTCTTCCCGGCTGACTTGGGATCTCGCCCCAAATCGCATAAGCCAGTTGTTGGACGAAAGACGGGCGGCTGGCTTATCCATCCTCGATCTGACGGAATCGAATCCCACCACTGCCGGTTTCGCCTACCCATCGGATGCGATTCTCTCCGCGCTCGCCGATCCTCGCTCGCTCCGTTATGAGCCCCACGCCGCGGGTATGCTGGCCGCTCGCGCCGCGGTCTCCCGCTACTACTCCAGCGCCCCGGGCGGCAATGTTAGTCCGGATCGCATCCTGCTGACTGCCAGCACCAGCGAAGCCTACGCCTTCGTCTTCAAGCTGCTGGCCGACCCCGGCGACGAAGTGCTTGTGCCAAGCCCGTCGTACCCCTTGTTCGATTACCTGGCCGCGCTCGATTCAGCGCGCGTTGTTCAGTACCCGCTTGTCTATCAAGGCAGCTGGGTCATCGATTTCGACGCACTTACGCGCTCCATCACTTGCCGGTCGCGCGCCATCGTGCTGGTGAATCCGAATAATCCGACCGGCTCATTCCTCAAGCAGTTCGAGCTCAGCCCGCTCCTCGCGCTGTGCCGCGAACATAACCTGGCTCTTATTTCCGACGAAGTTTTCGCCGACTATGCATTCCAGGATCAAGCGCCCCTGGTGCGGTCGTTCACCGGTATCGACGAAATCTTGACGTTCTGCTTGAGCGGACTTTCCAAAGTCGCCGCCCTCCCACAACTCAAGCTCGGCTGGATCGTTACGGGCGGCCCGTCTCCCCATCGCGAGAAAGCCTTCGAACGCCTGGAACTGATCGCCGACACCTATCTCTCTGTGAGTGCTCCGGTACAGTGGGCGGCGCCCGTGTTGCTCGGCCTGCGCGTCGAACTGCAACGGCAAATCCTCGAACGCGTCCTCGCCAACCGGTCTTTTCTCGCGAGCCAAATCGGCCCGGCCTCTCCCTGGAAACTACTCTCCACCGAAGGCGGCTGGTACGCGGTCCTCGAAGCGCCGCGCATTCAGAGCGAAGAGGATTGGGTTTTAAATCTGCTCAACGAGGATGGCGTGCTGGTCCAACCCGGCTTCTTTTTTGATTTTGCAAGGGAGGCATTCCTGGTGATCAGCCTTTTGACGTCGGAGGACGTTTTCCGCGAAGGCATCCGCCGCATTCTCGCCCGCGGCTAGTGTGGCGCACGCACGAGTGCGTGCCGCGTTCACAATCGTGTGAACGCCCGTTCCTAGGCCGGCTTTCGAATATCGGCTTCCGCCGCCATCGAGGCTATCCGCGCGTTGGCCAGCTCCATCAACTTCTCGCAACAGCCGCTCATCGAAATATCGATGTCGCGCAGAGAGTATCCGGAGAAATGCAGGCGCGGCGCCTGCTGATGATCGGGACACCGCACGCCCCTCAGCTTTTCTTTGGTGGATTGCTTAAACCGCTCGACGCGCATGCTCTCGAAGTCCGTCACCCACGAACATTCTAACATCTGTCTGTTACAAACAAGCGAGTGCGATCTTGTATCAGTATTGCCGGGGAACCGCTGAACAGGCTCGGCGGGGACCCGGTCAAAGGGCCAACCGATAGCCTGGGGGTGGAAAAAACATCACAAATAAGGGTACGACAGGAACTTTTGGGGGCTTGACAACCGATCCGACATGCTTAGAATGGGGATAATCCTCTCTTTCTATGCAGCCCTGCAATCACACCCGCACTGAAATGATGGCAAGACGCGACGGGGTAGACTACGTCCGATGCCTGGATTGCGACCAGGTGTTCGAAGCCGAAGACCTGGAAGCCATAATCCCCGCTTATGACGAGGATGACCAGCCGGCCGCCTGAACCCCTCTCTTACCTGAGATTTTTCCCACCGAACCGGTACCACAGTTCTATCCAAGAGTTCCACGTAGTTTAGTGCCTGCGGCTCATTAAAGCTCGCACCGAACCTGCGATCCTATACTCAGAAAGCCCGCCAGGAATGACACCTTTTCGCATTGTCGCCATTGGAGGAGGGACCGGACTTTCCACCCTGCTGAATGGCTTGAAGCGCTACGCGCTGGAACCCCGCGAAGTCGAAATCACAGCCATCGTAACGGTTAGCGATGACGGCGGCAGCTCCGGACGCCTGCGTCGGGAATTCGACGTTCTGCCTCCCGGCGATATCCGTAACTGCATGGTGGCCCTCTCGGAAGACGAGGCTTTGCTCTCCAAACTGTTCCAATACCGCTTCTCTGAAGGCCGCGGCCTCAAGGGCCACAGCTTCGGCAACCTTTTTCTCACCGCCCTGACAAACCTGACGGGCGACTTCGTACAAGCCGTGAAAGTCTCGTCCGAGGTCCTAGCCAGCCTAGGTCGAATCTATCCGGCAACCAACAGCAAGGTGGTACTGGAAGCCGAGTTGGAAAACGGATCCATTGTCAAAGGCGAGACCAAAATCGGAAAGAGCCGCTCCCCCATTCGCCGCATCCATTTGCTGCCCCGGCAGTCGAAGCCGCTTCCCGAAACTCTGGCGGCCATCCGGGAAGCCGACCTCATAACCTTCGGCCCCGGGTCGCTCTTCACCAGCGTGATTCCCAATGTGCTGGTGGAGGGCATCGCCCCGGCCATCCGGCGCAGCCGGGCTTTGAAAGCTTATTTCGTAAATCTCATGTGGCAGCCTGGGGAAACCATTGGTTTCCGCGCCTCCGATCACGTCGACGCCATTCATCTCCACGCCGGCATGCAGCTCATTGACGTAGCGGTGCTGAACACGCGCCCCATTAGCGCGTCCCAGAAGCGCAAGTACGCGGCCCAAAAGGTACGGCCGGTTCTCAATGATGTCGATCGCCTGGAGAAAATGGGCTTGCAAGTGGTGGCCACCGATCTGCTCGCTTCCGGCGATAGCGTGCGCCACGATCCGCGCGCCTCCGCCGACGTTGCACTACAATTGGCAAAGCGAGGCCGTGCAGGACGCAGCAAGATCCGCGTTCTTGGCGAGCGCTAGCCCGACGGAATGAAATCGCAGATCAACGTGGTGATCCTGGCCGCCGGCCTCGGGACGCGCATGAAATCCAAGCGCGCCAAAGTGCTCCATCGCGCGGGCGGGCTGTCCTTGATTGAGCACGTCGTCCAAGTCTCCAGGGCCATCGCACCCGCCCCTCACATCACCGTCGTGGTGGGGCATCAGGCCGAACAGGTCCGAACGCTGCTGGCCCCTTCCGGCGTCCGTTTTGTCGATCAGACTGAACAAAAAGGAACCGGCCATGCCCTGCTCGCCTGCCGCGCCTCGCTCGCTCCTGAACCCGGATTGGTGGTCGTTCTCTACGGCGATTGCCCGCTCCTTTCGTCCACCACTCTCACCGAATTGGTTCGGCGCCAAAGTGCCAGCAACGCCGCTGCAACCGTGATTACCACGCGTCTGAATGACCCCACCGGCTACGGCCGCATCGTCTTCGGTGAGCAAGGCGAGGTTCGCGCCATCGTGGAACACAAATCAGCCACGCCCGCTCAACTCACCATCCCTTTCATCAACTCGGGCATCTATTGTTTTCGCGCCGATTTGCTGTGGAAGCACCTGGTTGAAATCCGTCCCGACAATCCGGCGCACGAGTACTATTTGACCGACATCGTGGAGATTCTCGGCCGCGCCGGCCACACTGTCGCCGCCTTGGAAGTGGAAAACTCGGCGGAACTGCTCGGCATCAACACGCGTGTGGAACTGGCCGCGGTGGACCAGATTTTCCGTGCACGAAAAGTACAGGAGCTGATGCTCGCGGGCGTCACCATTGAGAAGCCCGAAACCGTGACCATCGACACGTCGGTGCGGATCGGCGAAGATTCCATCGTCGGACCCTTCGCGCAAATTCTTGGACGCACCGAAATCGGCCAAGATTGCCGCATCGGCGCCTGCTCCATAGTCGAAAACTCAACGCTCGCATCCGAGGTAGAAATTGGGCCGTTCTCGAGCGTCGCGGATTCGGAAATCGAAACGGGCGCTATAGTCGGACCGTTCGCGCGCTTGCGCCAGGGAAACCGCGTCGGCAAAGACGCGCGCATCGGCAACTTCGTGGAGCTCAAGAATACGCGCTTCGGCGCAGGCGCGAAAGCCAACCATTTAGCCTATTTGGGCGATTCCGACATCGGCGACCACACCAACATCGGCGCCGGAACCATCACCTGCAACTACGATGGCGTGAGCAAGCACAAAACCGCGATCGGCCAGGATGCTTTCGTTGGCAGCAATTCCACCCTGGTGGCGCCGCTCGAAATTGGCGACGGCAGCTATATCGGGGCGGGCTCCGTGATCACCCAAACCGTGCCGCCCGAAGCCTTGGCGCTGGGCCGCTCCCGACAGGTCAATAAAGAAGGTTGGGCCGCGAAAAGGAGAAAGAAGAAGTGACGTGAGACTGACCTTCCTGCTGTGTGGCGCACGCACTCATGCGTGCCGCGTTCACACTCGTGTGAACGCCCGGCTGGCTATTTCTTATCGCCCTGCTTCTGCGAACTTCGCACCACCACTAATCGCGCCACATCGCCGTCATCCGTGGTGACATAACCCACGGTCACCTTCACGCGTACCTTCAGCTTGCCTTCGATGCGCGTATCGGTCTTGATCCAAAAAGCGCGCTTTTCGGCGGGCTTGCCCAGAATGCTCCGCGAAACCGTAATCTTGGTGGCCGTTACTTCAACAATGGGCCCGGAAAACGTCTGGTCGTACTTGGGCTCGCTCTTGGAATTGTCGCTGTGGCTGGAACCCTCCAGGCTCGCGTTTTCCTGCGCCCAGCCGCCAATCGAGAACTGCGCCCCCGCAACGATCAGCAAAATCGCAAAACGGAGCCACACTCTTGCATCATAAACCAAGCCGGTTGGGACGTGACCGGGGCTGGTATTAAACTTGCTTCATTCGGCCCGGCGCGCCTTACAACACCAGCACCGGGTGATACAGATTCGGCAGGCGCACCTCGCCAATCGCGATCAAATCGCCCTCGGGACTGAACGCCTTTACGTATTTCGCCCCCTCCCATTCGACAAACGGCGATAGCCGGAAATCCTTGCCATGCCGGATCTGGCCGGCAGTGAGCGCATCCACGGTCGCGTTGGGAATCTCCGGCAGTACCCTCGCGGCCGGAACCAGCGCCTGTTCCAACACGCCTCCGCGCGCCAGTTCCTCCAGCGCCTCTAAACTGCGTGCCTGGCTCTCGGAGAACTCACCCGACGCGGTGCGGCGTAGGGCTGTCAAGAAGGCGCCGCAGCCCAGCTCGCGGCCGGCATCGTGCGCGATGCCCCGCAGATAAGTTCCAGCCGAGCATCGGACGCAAAGCCGCGCCGTGGTTCCATCGAATTCCCCCAGCTCCAGTGCGAATATGTGCACCTCCACCGGTATCAGTTCCACGGCGATGTGCTTGCGAGCGAGCCGATAGGCCGCGGTACCCATGATCTTTTTGGCGGAGAATGGCGGCGGCGTCTGCAGAATGGTTCCACGAAAGCGCGCCAACACCACTTCTAATTCCGCGCGCGTGAAATGCGGCGCAACCGGCTCCGACGTCGGCGCCCCTTCGCGGTCATAGGTGTCGGTCGCCCATCCGAATTGAACCCTGGCGTCGTAAGTCTTCTCACCGGAAGAAAAGAACTGGGCCAGGCGAGTGGCGCGGTCCAACACCAGCGGTAGGACGCCGGTCGCCATCGGATCCAGCGTGCCTAAATGTCCCACCTTGCGCGTGTTCGCCAGACGCCGCATGCGATTTACAACATCGTGCGAAGTAAGCCCCTCCGGCTTGTCGACAACAATCACCCCGTCCACGAGTCCACTGTAACAGTGTGCGGGAGGAAACCCGCCGGCGCGGAAACACGTCCATTTGACTTAGGCAGCATGACCCGCGAAAGCAGTTCAGTTGCCGGCCGGTGAGCATCTTCCTCCGAGTGCTCACCGGCTTCTATTTTTAATACAGCGGTTAACGGCACGAATGATGCTGCCGGGCAATTGATAACGGGTGAACTCCTCCATCCCGCACCAAGCCACTTACGGCGCTTCGTCGGTAAAAGCAAACTCCTCGGAGTCTGCGTTAAAAGCAAAGATCAGATCGTGATGCAGATGAAACGGCTCCCCTTTGCGCGCCGGAATTCCGTGAACGTCCATCCCCACCAGGCGCCCGGAGCCGGTACTTTGAATCCTCACCGCAGTCTCTTCAATGGCTTCGCGTCGCGCGGCGTCACCAAGAGTCAGATCGCTCTCTTCCACATGGCCTCCGGGCAGCAGCCAGCGCCGATGCCGGTGATGATGCATCAAAAGGAACTGCCGGCCGTTGGGATGCAGCACGACAGCCGTCGTGGTAATGTGGCCGGGATGAAACTGATCGCGCGAAAACGGCGCTTCGGTTAATTTGAGCAGCGCGAGAATCAACTCGCGGCTTTTTTCTTCCTCGGCCGATGCATCAAACGAATGCGCCAGCCCAAGCGCCTCAGTGCTGCTTCGCATTAAAATTCGATGGCCGCGAGCACTTCCGACGGCCGCTTATCAAAGGCGCGGCAGATGGCGAGCAGACTCTCGACGCTCGGCAGATTGGCGCCCCGCTCAATGGAGCTGATCTGCGAAATGCTGAGCTTGGTGGCGGCGGCCAGATCCTTAAGCGACCAGTCGCGCTCCACCCGCAGCATCTTGATCTGATGCCCGAGCCGCTCGCGCAAGCGATCCTGCGCGGTGCGTCCGAACCCGTATTTCTCAATCGCGTTGAGCAGCGTTTGCCGCAGCTGCGCCAGGGAAAACGGCTTCGAGATGTAGTCGAAAACCTTCATCTTGAAGGTGGCGCGCATGTCTTCAAGCGACGGATAACCAGTGACGATGATGACGCACAGTCCCGGGTAAGCGGCCAGCAGTTGTTCCAGCACCTTGTCGCCCTTGAACTCGCCCATTTTCATGTCCAGCAGCACAATGTCGGGCAGGCGCTGTTCACTGGCGGCGAACAGTTCGTCGGGATGACCGAAAGCGCGGATCGAGTACAGCCCGTCGTCCTTCAGCGCGTCTTCCAGGTAATTGCAGAAATCGGGATCGTCGTCGAGAATGGCGAGATCCACCAAGCCACCCGGTTTTAGTTGAGATGGATCGGGCGTGGGATCGGATGCCGGCCGGATTGCCACTTTAGTTCGCTCCCACGGCGCGCTTGGCACAAGCGGCGGGTAATGTCACTTCGAGACAAGCGCCACCCTCCGCCCGGTTCGACGCCGCAATGGTTCCGCCGTGCTGGTGAATGATGCCTTCGGCCACGGTGAGTCCCAGCCCGGTTCCCTTGGCGTCCAGTCGCGTGGAGACGAACGCTTCGAAGATGTCAGGCAGCACGTCGGCGGCGATGCCGGGGCCGTTGTCTTCCACCGCGATCGAGATCCAGGGCTGCGCGTTGCGATTCAAGCGCCTGGAATTTATCGCTATTTCGCCCGGGGAAGGGATGGCATAGAGGGCATTGCGCAGCAGATTGACGAAGACCTGCACCAGGCGATCGGAATTGCCGTTGACCACATCCTCGGCGCTCACGCGATTGGCGAAGCGCGCGGCGGCGGCCTTTTTGTCGATGGCCACCAGCGCCCAAGCTTCGTCGATCAAATGGCGCAGCGGAACCGGCTCCATGTGCTGCTTGCGCACGCGTGAGAAATCCACCAGGCTTTCGCTGATGCGCCGGATGCGCGTCGTGACGCGCAGCATGCGGGCTAAACGATCCAGCGTGGCGTGGTCGTCACTAGTCTCGGTGAGCTTTTCGATCGAGCCTTGCAGGACGGTGAGCGGCGTGTTGAGCTCATGCGCGACGCTGGCGCTGAGCAGACCCAGGCTAACCAGGCGGTCCTGCGCTTCCAGTTTGCGGAGCGCCTCTTCCAAATCCCCTTCACGCTTACGAAGTTCGACGATGGTGGCATTCCGCGAGCGCATGATGTGGCCGATCTCGTCGCCGGGGATGAAGGCTTCGTTGATGAGCTCGCGATCCCGATCGCCGCGCTGCGTGGCCTGATCGGCTTCCAGCATGAGCTGCAGGGGGCGATAGACGTAAAGCGGCATGATGGTTGTTTCCAGCACCAGCACGGCCAATATGTAGATGGCGCCTAGCACTATGAACAGGTTGGTTTTGGCGTGGTCGGGAAGGTACGGGTAGAGCGCGAAGTAGACGCCGATGGCGAGGATCAGGAAGAAGAGGTTGTGCAGCACCATCAGCTTGAGGCGCACTTTGAGATCGCCGAAGAGCCGGGTAACGCGTTTCGGCGATCGCATGGGCGCCGGGACGCTAAGGGATTGTGTTCGGGTCACGGGGCGTACCTGTTCTATACGATTCTACGCTGGCCCGTTGGGGATTAGGGATTGGGGGTTGGTGATTGGTGGTTGGTGATTGGTGATTGGTGATTGGTGATTGGTGATTGGTGAAAGTCGGGGGCATCGTGCCGGTGCTCCCGACTCGATTTGAGTTAGCCGCGTTTATTTCCGACGTGGCCGCGCCCATCGCGCATTTCGTTTCCTTTGAAGTGGGAAACCTTATCGACCCGATTTCGCGGCTCGGCTCTCTCGCCAGGTTGCGGCATCGGACCTTTGTAGCCGTGTTCGGGATGAAAACGGTTATTTACGCGGCCCTGAAAATTTTCCGAGCCATGAAACCATGGACCAGCTCCAATGAAGACACCACCCGTAAACCATTGCGGACCGTAGTAACCGTAGGCGGCACAGCCATAGGGAGCGGTGTCATAGTAACCATAGGGACATATCGGGGCCGCTCCGATTTCGATAGCGACCTGAGCCTGTGCTTTTTGGGGGTTAGCCGTGAAGCTGATTGCAGCAACGGCGGCTAACGCTAGAAACGATAATGCGCGCATAAGTTGACCTCGCTACTGTTAGAGCACTTGCGCGGCCAACCAACACACTTCAATTGCCGCGGGACTTCTGGTAGCCAGACTCGTACGCCTTCTGGTCATCATCTTTCTTGTAGTGCCTCTTCTTGCTGTGGTCCTTGTTGTGAGCATGGTCATACTGGCCGTCGCGCATGCCCTGCTGGTATGTCTTGTTTTTCGAATAATCCTGTTCGTGGTCCTGGAAGAACGGAGCGCCAATAGCTGGTACGGTGATTCCACTGAGGGTAATACCAACCGCTACCGCCAGAACCCATACGCCGTGTCTTAAGTTAAGTTTCATAGACTTTAGTCCCTTCGTTTAGAAATGAGCACGCCGACGGCCTTTCGGATTCCTCTGCTTGCTGCTCAGAACGTCGGCGGACGCCTAACCATATATGGTCATCCGACGGCCAATGGTCGCGAACCTTCCAAGCACGGCGTAGAAGCCTCCCAAGATGTTTTCAAATCGCCTCACAAATCAAAATGAATTGTGATTCCGCGTCTCGGCCAACCTCACGACTGGATTGGGAGCGCTGGTCAAAAAGCCGGGAGACCAGATGACGCATCCCGGCCCGCGACCAAATACGGTTCGCGTGGTGACCAGCGGAAAGCGACCCCGAATGGAGAAACGGGATAGAAAGTGGAAAGTCGTTCACACGAGTGTGAACGCTGCACGCAGGAGTGCGTGCGCCACAGGCGCGCTGGATCACTGGTAGCTTACATTCTCCGACGATGAGACCCCGGCGAAGACGTAGCCGAAGTCGATCCCCGTTGCCGTGAATCTCGATAAGTTCGCATAGTTAGCCACCCCCAGGCTGCCTGTGCCCGTCGGCATTGCGAGCAACACATAAGAAGGAATGGTGAACTGCTGCGCGCTTACCGGAGCCAGACAGGTGAAGCTGCCGGACACCGATGGATCGGTCGACAATGTTGAATTGCCGCTGATATAGACGTAGGTACCCGAAGCTCCTCCCGTCCAGGTGATCAGTTGTCCTTGAGACTCCGTGACCGCGCTGATGGAGCTTTCGTTGGTCCAGGTGAGGGGGACCGGGAAAGTAACCGTCGCGGTAAACTTTCCAACGTCCTTGCCGCCGGGACCAGTGAAGGTATAAGCGGTGCCGCCAGTCAAAGGGTTGGTTAATTTTGCCAGGTACTCTCCAACCACGGTCTGACCGCCTAGGCTGAATTCGGGTATTGGCACCGACAAGCCACCGCCCGTAAGGGTGATCGGCGTTCCTGCATCCAAGCCGTTGGATGAGAAAGTGCCGCCGCCGGTGGAGGTGGACGAGGCGTTTACGATGCAGCTACCGATTGAGACAAACGATGAACCGCTGATATACGAGTAACCGGTAACAGATGTAAACGACGCGTCAGCGGTGTAGGTAGTAGTGAACGTTTGTGCTTTCGGCCTGGAGCCGGATCTTGCAGCGGCGGCGGCTGTGGGCGCCGTGTTCTCGAATAGTGCCAGGAATCCCGACCTGACGGTGGTCTGGCCGCCGAGGGTCCCGATCTCACTCCCATTGATTCCGGATCCTGGATCACTGCAAACGCCGCCACCGGCGTTCACCGGCAGCGTGCCAAAGTTGCTGGATAAACCGTTCGCCACTACGACCACCGAAAGCCCGCAGCCGCTCACCGACGGCACGATCACATTGACCTGATCGACGCCAGGATATTGGGATCGCCCGGCGTAAGTGACGGTTGCTTTCATGTCGCCAATGTAGACCGTAGCATTGTTGAGATTGTCCTGCTTCAAGGGAAAGGTCCGATCGTCATTTGCGGTGTCGGCGCCGAGACCCGAGCCCCAGATTGTGATGGTCTGGCCAGGGGCCACGGAGGCGGTGGGCACAATCACGCTGCTGCCGACAGTGGCCACGATCCCGCCGGATCCAGTACCGTACAATGTGTCGATTCCAAAGGCGCTCTTGGTCACCAGAATTTGGGCCGGCGAGCTGGCCGTATTGTTGTAGGTGACTGTGATGGTTCCTAGACCCGTAGGCGTGGTGGACGGGAGGACGGCGTCGATCTGCTTCGGCGAGGCGTAGTAGATGGCTGGATTCGTGGTGACGCCGTTAACCGTGACCGAGATGCTGGTTTGGTCCAGGGTAAGAGGCAGGCCTGGCGCAGCGCTGGACTGCAAGGAGGACGCGGGGCCGCTTAAGCCGCTGCCATAAATAACAAACAAGCTGGCGGGAGCAATTCCGTAACTCGGTTGACCAGGTTGAATGGCGCCGTAATTGTTCACCACGGAGTTGATGGTGGGACCGGTGGGAGTACCACCGCCGCCACCGGATGATCCGGTGAAGGTATAGAATTCCAGGGTGATTGAGCCACCGCTTATGGCGGTCACCAATGCGGCCGAGTAGTTGCTGCCATTGGTTTTGACGACGAGAATGTCGTTGACTAAAGGCGTGATGGGGATGGTGGTGAGGTAAGATCCGAACTCACCCGAAAATTGCGATATCAGAGACTTGCCTATTGAAACTATGTTGGTGAAGCCCGACTGGCCGCTGAAAGTACTGCCGACGGGGGTGGATGCGAGATCAACGTCGGTGGCCGCATTTGCGACTGTGATGCTGCTGCCCGTCCAGGTGATGTCTCCGCTTCCGGATGTGCTGATGGCACCGGTATCGAGGCTCAGCGTGGAACCTGTGGTCAGGGTTTTCGTCGCGTTGACGTCGGCCAAAGCTGCGATAGGAAAAGCAAAAACTAAGACAGCTAGAGTATTACGAGAAAACAACTTGGTCATACTTCCTCCTCTTGGGTGTGGTTAAAAATTTACTAATCGCCTGTGACGGGCTCTTCGGCCAGGCGGCTGCTCCCGATCTCCTGATCCTTATATTGAAGTTGATAGAGCTTCCAGTAAATACCACGCATCGCGAGCAGTTCCTGGTGCGTGCCGATCTCGCGGAGTTTGCCTTTGTGCATGACGATGATGCGGTCGGCGCGCTGGATGGTAGAGAGGCGATGCGCGATGACGATGGAGGTGCGGCCCTCCACCAGATGTTCGAGCGCCGCGCGAATCCGCAGTTCGGTTTCGGTATCCACGCTCGAAGTGGCTTCGTCCAGAATCAGGAAGCGCGGGTTGTGTGCCAGCGCGCGAGCGAAGTTGATGAGCTGCTTTTGGCCGGTGGAATATCCGGCGCCGCGTTCGCGCACCGGCTGCGCAAAACCTTCGGGCAGGGTTTGAACGAAGTCGAGTAAGTTGACGCGCTCGGCGGCGGCGGAAAGGTCGGCATCTGAAATACCGGCGGTGCCGAGGCGGATGTTTTCGGCAATGGTGCCGGTGAACAAATGCGGGTCCTGCAAAACCACTCCGAAGTTGCGGCGCAGGTGGTCGAGATCGAAATCGCGAATGTCGATTCCGCCGATGCGGATGGCTCCGCGCTGCACTTCGTAGAACCGTAGGAGCAGGCTCGAAATGGTGGTCTTGCCCGCGCCGGTATGGCCGACCACGGCAATGGTCTCGCCGGGCTCGATGCGGAAGTTGACGTCGCTCAACACCCAGTCATTGTCCTTGTAGGCGAACCAGACGTGGTCGAATTCCACCGCTGCCGGCGATCGCGGAAAGGGCGTAGGTTGAGCGGGCGATTGGATCTCGACCGGTGTATCGAGCAGCTTGAAGACGCGCTCGGCCGCGGCCATGGCGGATTGCATGATGTTGTACTTTTCGCTCAGATCCTGGATGGGCCGGAAAAATCGCATGCCATATTGGAAGAACGCCACCAGCACACCGATCTGGATGGCGCCTCCGCGAATGCGGAAGCCGCCGTAGGCGAGGAGCAGCGCCAAGGCCAACATGCCGAGAAACTCAGCCACCGGATAAAACCAGCCGTAGGCGATGATGGCGTCCTTGTAGGCTTCCATGTGGTCGCGATTGATTTGCTCGAACTCGGCGCGGCTGCGGGCTTCGCGATTGAAGAGCTGCAGAACGGCGATGCCGCTGATGTGCTCTTGCAAATAGGAATTGATGCGGGCGATAGCGACACGGATGCGGCGATAACTTTTCTGCACCGAACGGCGGAACTGCATGGTGACCAGCACCACCAGCGGCATCACCGCGAGCAGGAAAAAGGTCATGCCGGGGCTCAATTCGAGCATCGCGATGACGACGAAACTCAACATGAGCAGGTCGCCCAGGATCATCAGGAGACCGGAAGAAAACAGTTCGTTGAGCGCATCGACGTCGGTGGTGATGCGGGTGACCAGGCGTCCGACCGGGTTGTGATCGTAGAAGGAAAGGTCCAGGCGCTGGAGACGGGCCATCATTTCGCGCCGCAGATCGAACATGGCTTTTTGACCGACCCATTGCATGATGTATTGCTCGCCGAAGTCGCAGAACATCCCGAAAATCACGACCAGTAAATACAGGAACGAGACTTGTGCTAGACCAGTCCAGGGGCTGGCGGACAGATAACGGTCGAGGATGGTGTGCGTGATTTTCGCGGACGGCGCGAGGTAGCGATCTACGGCCAGGGCGGTGAGAAGAGGACCGATGGCTTGCAGGACGGCGTTGAAAAGCAGCAGGACCAATGCGGCGGCAACCGGCAGTTTGTAAGGCCGTATATAAGTGAGCAGACGCCGCATCAGACGCCCGTCGTAGGCTTTCCCTAAGACCTCTTCTTCCACGTGACTTCAGTTTAGCGCGGGATGGGTCCGGTTCCTTCGAGAGGGGGGTGTGGGGGGTAGTACATCAGGTGGCGAATTTTTTTTCGATGGCAGGCGAAGAAAGGGCGGGGAGGCGCATCAGGGGTATTTTTGTGTTTGATGACGCAAAATTTCCGCCATTTTCGAAACAATTTGGGGGACGGGGGACGGGCGGGAACTCGTGTTCTAGTTTAACACGCGGGGGTTCGTTTGGGGGAAAACGCGGCTGAAGCCGCGTGTACCTTTACTTACTTTTCGGGGAGGGGGCGCATGTCACCGATATTTTCGAGGGTTCTGGGCGCCCAGCCTTGGTGCTCGGCCCGGGCTTCGTCGTGCTGGATCTCAGACTTGGACAAGGGCATGTTCGTGGATTTGTAGTCGCCCAGGTTGCGAGGCTGGTCCTGAATCGTGGTGACCGTTACATCATCTTGTTCCATAAAATGTTGACGCCCGCGCGATGGTTAAGTTTCCACGCGCCGGAAGGCCAGGACGGCGTTGAGACCGCCGAAGGCGAACGAATTGGAAAGCGCGAACCCGGTGGGAGCAGGGCGTGCGATGTTGGGGATGACATCGAGATCGCAGGCTGGATCGGGCTCGGTGAAGTTGGCGGTGGGGGGCAAAATGCCGTGGTGCAAAGCGAGCAGGGTGGCGGCGGCTTCGATGGCGCCGGCTGCTCCGAGTGTGTGGCCGTGCATGGATTTGGTGGAACTGACCGCGACACGGTCGGCATGCGCGCCGAAAACTTGGCGGATAGCGGCGGTTTCCGTTGCGTCGTTCGCAAGCGTGGCAGTGCCGTGCGCATTGATGTAGCCGATGGCACCGGGTTCGATGCCGGCATCGGTGAGTGCGGAACGCATGGCGCGGGCGGCGCCGTCGGCGGAGGGCTGGGTGATGTGGAATGCGTCCGACGACATGCCGAATCCGATGATCTCGCCAAGGATTGCGGCGCCGCGAGCACGGGCGGCATCGAGCGGCTCCAGCACCAGCATGGCGGCGCCTTCGCCCAGGATCAGGCCGCGGCGGTCCTTTGAAAACGGACGGCAGGTGTCGGGTGAAACCACGCGCATAGCCTCCCACGCTTTGAGGAATCCGAGACTGAAGACAGCCTCGCTTCCGCCGGCGATGGCCATGGACGCAGCGCCGCTCCGCACCATCCAAAAAGCCTGTCCGATGGCGTGGTTGGACGAAGAACAGGCGGTGGAGATGGTGTACGTGGGCCCCACCACGCCGGTTTCGAGCGAGATGCGGCTGGCGGCGGCGTTTTGCATGGTGCGCGGAATCGTGAACGGATTTACGCGCGGGATGTTGTTGCGATATAGATTGACGAAGCCCTCGTCTTCGGTGGTTTGGCCTCCGACGCAGGAGCCTGTGACGATGGCTGCGGACTCGCGCAATTGTTGGGTCCACTCGATGCCGGCGTGGGTGATGGCTTGGCGCGCCGCGACTACTCCGAACTGCGCGAAGCGATCGAGCAGGCTGATTTCTTTTTCGTCGAAGTGCTCGGAGGGATTGAAATTTTGAACTTCCGCGCCGTTCGAGAAACGCAATAGCGCGGGATCGACGGATTGAAGGGGGCCGATGCCGGAACGTCCTTGGTTGAGCGACTGCCAGAATTCTCCGCTGTCGTTGCCTATTGCGGAGATTACGCCTAGGCCTGTGATTACTACTGCGGACCTTGCGTTCACACGAGTGTGAACGCGGCACGCAGGAGTGCGTGCGCTACACATCAGGCGGTGGCCGTGGCACCCAGGAGCTTTGCGATGCCGTCGATTACGTCTCGAACCGAACGCAGATTCCTGGCGGCGTCGTCGGGAATATTGATATTGAATTCGCTCTCCACCGCAAAAAGGATGTTGATGCCGTCCAGCGAATCAAAACCGAGTTCCTGGAAGGTGCTGTCGGCGGTGATCTTCTCCTGGGGAAGATGCTGGGTTGCCGCGATAACGGCTCTGACTCGCGCGGTCAGTTCTTCGTAGGACATAGGATATCCGTCACCTTCTCGAAGTGGAAACCTTGCTCCATCAATTTCGGCACAAGCTCGCGGACGGCCTGGAGCGTAACGCTGATATCGGGGCGGTGCTCAAGGGCTCGGCCATCGTGCAAGCAGAGAATCGCGCCCCGTGTAGCGCCCTGGAGCAAGCGGGAGACAACAGCGGCGGTCTGCATTTTCCAGTCTAACGCAAGGACGCTCCACATCACGCCTTGAAGCCCAAGGCGCTGCTGGGCGGCGCGCAGACCGAACCAGCGCGCGCCGTAAGGAGGGCGGAAATAGCGGGGACGGATGCCAGTGGCGTGTTCAATCGCATCTTGGGCGGCGCTTAGCTCGCGATGGATGAAGGCGGGGGATTTCAACGCGAGGAGAGGATGTTTGTCGCTGTGGTTGCCGATTTGGTGTCCGGCGGCGGCGACTTCGCTGGCCGCGCTGGGCAAGCGGCGGACGTTAGCGCCGCACTGAAAGAAGGTGGCAGGCGCGTGATAGCGGGCCAGGATTTCGAGCAGCTCTAGGGTGGATTCACTGGGTCCGTCGTCGAACGTGAGCGCGATGGCGGGCCGGGTGTCGGCGCCGCGGTAGACCGAAGGCGCGAGCCAGGAGCAGGAAGGAACGCGAACGGCGTAAGCCAACGCGCCCGCGGATGCGACGGCGGCCGCGGAAACTGTGGTTTCGAGGATGCCGGCGAGGTGGGGCATGCGCAAGGCGGAATGAGACGCGACTAAAAGTCGCGTGTACCAGCGTCGAAATCACTGTAGCAAGGCCGGACGAAAAAAGCCGGGCGCTGGAGGGCGCCCGGCCGGTGCATTCCGAGGATCATTTAGTCAGGCGACGATTAGGCGAGCAAACCGCCGTGTCCGAGGCAGGCGACTTCCCAGCCCGATACACGATAGCGGGCCAGCATCGGCGGCAGCATTAAATCGACGACGTTGGGTTTAGCGGAGCGGAAGCAGCCTGGAGCGGAGACGATGGGGACATCGTCTTTGTAGCCCAGTAGGAAGAGATTGCCCGGCTCGACGGGAGCCAGGAACCGCTCGATGTGACAGCCGGCACGAACCATGGCGCGGCCGATCACATCGTCCGGTCCCGCCGGCGCGGTGGTGGAAGCGATCAGCACAACGGTAGGTTTCGCGCGCAGAAGATGCTGGAGTGAACGGGCGGCAGCATTCTCCTCTTCGACCGATGAGAGGACAAAACTGGCGCTGGTTCCGATGCGATCCAAACGCTGGCGCATGATATTTTCAAACAACTGCCTGGCCCGTTCGCCGTTCACCGGGTCAGTATAGAGAACAGCCACGGCCGGCGCGCGGATGGGCCGGGCCTGCAAGATGGGACCTCGTTCCCTAATAATCGAAATCATCGCTTCGAGTTCCGGCTTGGCAACCGCGAACGGAGTGCTTTTGACAGTAGCCACCCGTTGACCGGAGCGCGCATAAGAAAAGTTGAGAGACGTGGCGATGGTCATGCTGGCTGTGCAATTGATTTGCTTTAACAGCTCATCATCCACTAAGAGGCAACCCCCCTCAGTGCTGAACAAGTTCGCCCTTCCCCCAGCGGCAAGACGGATTTCGAGCGCTCCACAGCCGATTTCGCTCGCGACCTGCATGACAGCGTCATCCTCGCCAACTTCACCATCTTCCAGCTCAGTGACCCAGACCTCGTTCATCCCTTCGATCTCGAGCATCCGAGCATCTTCTTCACTGATCACGTGGCCCTTGGCCAGCAATTTCTTGCCGCCGGCCCGAAAAATCGTGCAGCAAAGTATTCTTCCGGTAGCCTGCTTAACATCAATGGTCTGTGCTTTCATCGACCGATGCTCCCTCCCGGAGTTCCGGCTAAGTATGTTAACAAATTATACCCACGCATAGTGAGAAAGCCAGAAAAAAATCTCAATGTGAGGTAGAAATTTGAAAATACAGATGAAGATTATCTGAAGATGTCAGGTGCGCTTGGGGTTTGGAAGCTGGATTAGTTCAGCGCTGGAAATCAGGGGTAAGGCGGGGATCGTATCGCTCCTAAGGGCTTTGAGTACAGCGATTTCGTCGCAGCACTGAAACTTTGGACAAGACAAGCAATCCTTCCATACCTTCAGGGGGAGCAGGCCACGGTCCACTTCATGGAAACCAACTTTGCGGAAAAACTCAGCTACATAAGTGAATGCGAATATAGAATGAAGATTGTTTTCATTCGCTTCGTTCTCCAGCGCGTCGATCAGCAAAACGCCAATTCCCTTCTTCGTAGCTCTTGGGGCCACCGCCAAAGACCTTATTTCACCGGAGGTCGGTGTGTAAAAGTGCAATGCGCCACACCCTAGAAGTTGTGCCCCGTCATATAGAACCGAGAAATCACGGATGTTTTCCGAGATCTCAAACTCAGTTCGGGGCAGCATGATGCCTGCGGCAGCGTATGAATTAATCAGCTCGAGTAGCGCGGGAATATCGCGCATGGTCGCCTTGCGGATCGTGAGGGACTTTGTTTTTGGCGGTACGGGGGTATCAATGGTACTAAGCACGCTGCGGTACCTCCGAATGCGCTACCAGTCGAGTTCCGACGGCATCTCCGGCTAGCAGCTTTTCGACGATGCCGGAGGTTGCGCCTGGAGCGATCACAACTTCGGCGGTTCCGGTTTGAAGTGCTTCGATCGCCGATTCCAACTTGGCTTGCATGCCACCGGTTGCGATGCCGGCAGCGATAAATTGCCGGCATTGATCCGCATTTAATGTGGAATAGACGACATTATTCAGGCCACGGACGCCATCCACATCGGTTAAAAACAATAGTTTGTCCGCGCCCAGAGCGCCAGCTATGGAAACTGCCATCTGGTCGGCGTTCACATTGAAGAATTGACCGTTGCGGTCGCCGGCCAGGCAGGCCACAACGGGCAAATATGACAATTCGATGAGAGAGTTGAGGAGACGAGCGTCGGATCGGACGGGCTTACCGACCCAGCCGAGCTCGGCGCTCATTTGCCGCGCTTCCGTTAGTAAGGCGTCCATGCCGGTCAGCCCGATGGCCTGGGCGCCGCAGGCGATAAATGCCGATACGAGCTCCTGATTTACTGAACCAGCCAATACCTTGACCACGGCGTCCAGGACCTCAGGCGTGGTGACGCGCAGGCCGTTCACAAAGCGGCTTTCGATGCCGAGGCCGGCGAGATAACGCGTCATTTGCTTTCCGCCGCCGTGAACGACGACGGCTTGGAGGCCTTGACGGACGGCCGCGGCGATTTCTTGCGCCAGCCGGTGGCGCGATTCCGGGGCGTCGAGCAAAGTGCCGCCGAGCTTGATGAGTACTTTCAAGAAATCCTCACAGCAGGCCTGCCGCTTCCTCACAGCCCAGGATCAGATTCATGTTTTGGATGGCCTGGCCGGCGGCTCCTTTTACCAGATTGTCGATGGCGCTGACGATGATGGCGCGACCGGTGGCGGGATCAAATTTGAATCCGATGTCGCAAAAGTTGGTGCGATTGACGGCGGCGAGGTCGGGCCAGCTGCCGGGCGGATAGAGGCGCACGAATTTTTCCGCGGCGTAGTGCCGGCGGTAGATGGCGAGGAGATCTTCGGCGGTTTTGATATTGCGAGTGCGCACATAGATTGTTTCGAGGATGCCTCGATCGATGGGGAGCAGGTGCGCGGTGAAGGTGAGCTCGGGTTCATCGAGTCCGGAGACCATCAGAACTTCAGCGACGTGGCGGTGATCGAGCACGGAGTAGACGGAAAAATTGTCGGTAACTTCGCAAAAACTGGTTTTGAGGCTGGCTTTGCGCCCGGCGCCGCTCACCCCGGACTTGGCGTCGCAGACGATTCCGGCGCTTCGATCGGCGATGCCGCTTGCGATCAGGGGCTGAATGGCGAGATTGGCGGCGGTGGGATAACAGCCGGGGTTGGCGATCAAACGTGCGGTGCGAATCGGCTGGCGGCAGAACTCGGGGAGCCCGTAGACCGCCTCTGGGAGCAGCTGGGGCGCGGTGTGCTCCTGCCGGTACCAACGCGAATATGTGGCGGCGTCGGGGAGGCGGAAGGCGCCCGATAGATCGATGACCTTGGCGCCGGCGTCGAGCATGGCGGGCGCGAGATCCATGGAGACTTCGGGCGGCGTGGCGAGGAATACTACGGCCAGGCCTTCGGCTCGGACGGATTCGGGGGTCGCGGGCGCGCGGCGCGGCTGAGGGTGATTGATGGGCGACGGGCGGGGTGTCGGATCTTGCCGGTGTTCCAAGAGGACGGGTTCGGCTTGGGGGTGGGAGTTGAGGAGGCGGACGAGTTCGGCACCGCTGTAGCCGTTGAAGCCGACGATGCCTGCCTTATATTTATTCATTACTCTGAATAATTATAACACGGGCGTTGAGGGGCGGCGGAACTGATGTGTGGGTTAAATATGCAAGCGGGAAGGGATGGGGTCAGTGCGGGCGAAGCGCGCGCTTCTCTCGCTCACAAGTCTGCTCATCCTGTGCCCAGTGATCCACTACTTCAGCCCTCTTCACAAAGCCTGTAATTATCCGCTCGTTGTAGACCGAACACGTATCTGGCTCGATTTCGAGCCGAGTCCCATAGAATTTTTCGATGTCACCCGATTTCATCACGAAGACCCAATAGGCAGGGCCAAGGCCATGCTTTGGTCCTTTTGTGAGGTTAGCCCTCTTTCTTGCTGTTCTACTCTTCATCCTGAACGAACCTATGTCTGCAGGCCTTTGATGGATTCATCCCGCGTCGCAGGCTATTCGGTCTTGTCCTGTTTGTCTTGTGCGAGTTCCTGGACCGCTTGAGCCATTCGTTCGTTTGCGCTATCGGCGAAAGCACGCCAGCGTGGGTCACGTATCTTGCCAAAGTTTGTCTCGTAAGAATTAACTTGCGAAAGTAGCATCATAGCTAGGACCGCGCACTGTTCTGGTGGCATTACAATGCCCACCTTGGCTACAGCGTTGCCGTCTGGAAGGAACTCTCCGAAACCGATACGAATGTCCATTAGCGACACTGAGAATGATGCGATGTTCGAGTATATGAATTCCTTGGGGTACGGGACCTGTAGCGCTACTTCGCTATAGCCGGCCTTGGGATCGTCAGACTCGATCCTGACCTTCGGCCCCCTTACTGTTGCCGCGTCTTCATTGGGACTCATTTATGCCAACCTCCGTAATGATGTCCTGTCGTTTTGAATACTTATGATGGTCGAGAGTTCTGAACTAACGTGCTTTTTAACATCGATCCGTATTGTTTGTAGATTTGTCCGAAGTGGCTCGGCATTCGCAAGATCTTGGAGTGTGGACCCGTGCGCGGTGTAGGTTCGTATCTGGTTAACTGCCCGCTCTTGCATGCTGCGTCCCACTCTGACGATGTCTTTGTTTAGACTCCCCAGCAGGCCCATCGCTTGGACATAACTTTCTTCTGGCTCAGTTGCTCCCCCATATCCCTCTGGGCTGAAAGTGCTCCCTTGGACTTGGTGCTTTTCGGTCGCCATGTCTTCGTCAAAACTTGGAACCGCAAAGGTGTCCGGGTTGAATCTTTCGGACCAATCGACCAACTCGCGAAATGGCACGAAGCGAACAACGAGTGCAACATCTAAAGCTGACGCCAAGCGACGCAGTGTTTCGAGAGTGAACTTCGCACCCCCAGGACTTTCCATAGCCGAGATCCGCGGCTGAAGCATTTCAGCCTTGCCCGCGAGTTGTGATTGCTTCCATCCGCGTTGTTCCCTGAGCGCTCGAATTTGAAACGGTAGACCGACGCTAATTTGAGAGGCCACGAATGCATCACGATATTTCTTGTTCCTCAGGCGTGCAATCTTCTGGGCTTTCGTGCTCACTTATTCCTCCTAGTTTTTGGAACTGCAACCCACGCCGTCTCTTGTCGGCCAAGCCTATCGCGTCTGGCGGCTTGTAGATCTGTTGTTTGTGCGTGCATCCCACCAGTAGCAAATAACCATTGGGATCTTTCCATCTGCAACCGATGACCCGGTGTTGAGTTTTGTCGCATTGCCATCTAATCTCTCCCAGGCCGTCGTCTAAACGCTTAAACTCAGGCATCTTCCATAGGGCCGTCCTGGAAAGAATGTCCAGGAGATCATCAAACATCGCCCGCGCGTCCACAGACAACCCACAGTACCACTCAGCAATCAGATTGTTGCCAGCGGGACTCAGATAATCCAAGAACCTAGTCATAGCGTATCACAAAAAAATTATAAGACAACACCGAAGTGCTTGACGATCAATCATAATAACATTATGATATGGATGTCAATAAATCTAAAGCAAAAAATCCAGCGGCCAGTATCGAAACTGGAGGCTTTGGCGGTTTGCATAGGTTGTCGAATGCATCCGACTTGTATATCGGTAAACCGTGGCCCAATCGCTTAGAGGGGCGATCTTCCTGCCGCTCGCGTCCGGCTGATTTGGAAGGGTAGGGGGGCCCACCGATTCGCCAACTTCGGGTGGACGGCCTTGAGCGCTTTCCTTATTGTTTTCGAATTTCTGTACACGTTTTTCTGAGTGTGATACTTGTCCAAATAACGGCACGCCGATCAATAGACCGGGAAGAATTCTGCACATTAGCCAGTCATTCTACACCCCAGCATGGCTGGGGTACCCATATCTACTACCCTGTGGTGGTGGGTTTGTGTACTACGCTCATTTCCAATTTGCCGTGCTTCCTCATCGAGCATATCTCCCCATCCAGAAAGGGTCGTTCTTAGGTGCGGACTGCCGACGAAAATGCTTTTGCTAGAATAGCGTCTTGTCTGCAACGCCTTCTACACGAAACCAAGATCTGGCTGAACTTCAGCAGATCCTCCGGACCAAGTCTGTGCGGTTTGGTAAATTTACACTGACCTCCGGGCAAACCAGCGATGTTTACGTGGATTGCAAGCCTACTACGTGCGATCCAAAGGCAATGCCATTGGTCGGCCGCCTCTTCCGGCGAAAGATGGAAGAGAAAATGTGGTTCCCCGACGCTGTGGGAGGGCTCACCATGGGGGCAGACCCGATTGCTTTCGCGATTGCCAGAGAGAGCCTGGATCGTCCGCCGACGATCGACTGCTTCATTGTCCGCAAAGAGCGCAAGCCGCATGGAATGCAAAAAGTGGTGGAGGGCCTCGATGCGACCGAGGGGCGAAAGGTCGTGGTCCTGGACGACGTATGTACCAAGGGCGAATCTACGGCGGTGGCTATTGAGAACGCGAAATCGGCGGGGATGGAAATTCTTGGCGCCGTTTGCCTGATTGACCGGGAGGCCGGGGCTAGCGAACTATTGCGCGACAGATTCGGCGTCGAGCTAGCCAGTATTTTCAAACTATCGGACTTTCGCTATCCGGTTTGACGGCTCGACTATCTCTTCGGTTTGACGATTGGTCGATGGCAACACAGAGTCTTTAGGATACGGCCTGGAGACAGAACTGCTGGTACTCCCGCGCTGGGAGGCGGCTCGGATCCAACCCCGGGGCACCGTGCCATCGAGCGCCCCATCCCGACCGCTTCCCAGCACACTGACGCGCAGTTCAGAAAGACCGGCTCGCCACCAACTCAACGACCGCGTGACGATGGCCCGATTCTCCGGGCTCGCCCTCCCGATAATACAGGATACGCCAGTCCGCAAAGGACGCACGAAGCTCGCCCGGGTAGGCGCGGGTGGGTGTGCCCCGCGGTTGATCGACATCGGCGAGATGCGCAATCAGGATCAGCAAGCCGCCCGGACGAAGCGCCGACTGCATGGCGGGGATCAGGCTGCGCTGGAGATAGTAGCAGGACAGAACCAGATCGTACGCTTCGTTCTGGGGTTCGAATTCGCCCGATTCAAGATCCACTGCTCGCGCGTCGATGGACTGGCTTTTTCCACGCAATAACTCAATGGCGACAAGCGAACCATCGAGCGCGGTGACGCGCCAACCCCGTTCGGCCAAGTATAGGGCGTTGCGACCTGGGCCGCAGGCGAGATCCAGCGCCGAGCCCGGAGCGAGAGTCCTGGTGAATTCAACCAAGAGCGGCGCCGGCGTCTCGAAAACCTGTTCACCGGCGCGATAACGTTGGTCCCATTCTTCAAGCCGAGTGGGCATCGCCACGTTTCGCCGCGAGCTTCAGAACGCGCTTCAGAATCGAAACGGCGCGGTCCATCTCTTTTTCGGTGACGATGTAAGGCGGCAGAAAGCGCAGCACTGTTTCGTGTGTGCAATTCAACAGGAGGCCTTGCTCGATCGCGTCGAGCACCAGCTGCTTGCCGGGGAAGCTCAACTCGACTCCGATCATGAGGCCCTGGCCTCGCACTTCGCGGATGAAGGGGAACTGCTTCTGAAGTTCTTCGAGCTTGGCTCGGAAATAGCAGCCCATTTTATCGATGTGAGGTAGAAGTTCATCCAGAATATCCATGAACTCGAGGGCCACCCGGCAGGCGAGCGGTCCGCCGCCGAACGTGGAGCCGTGCATGCCGGAGCCAATGGACTGGGCCGCGCGATCGTTCGCGACGATCACGCCGAGGGGGATGCCGCAGCCCAGCGGTTTGGCTGCCACCATTACGTCCGGCAGGACGATGGGATCGAAGAGCTGATAAGCGAAGTGCTTGCCGACGCGGCCGACGCCGCACTGGATTTCGTCGAAGACCAGCAGCGCATCGTAGCGGTCGGCGAGCAGCGCGGGCTTTGCGGAGGTATTCGATGGACATCGGGAAGATGCCGCCCTCGCCTTGGATTATTTCGATGACAATACCGGCGGTGCGTGCGCTTACGATTTGTTCCAGGGCGACTTCGTCATTGGGAGGTACGAAGCGCGCGCCGGGGAGGAGCGGCTCAAAATCGCGGCGATATTTTTCCTGGCCGGTGATGGAAAGAGCGCCCAGCGTGCGTCCGTGAAAGGAATTGTGCAGGGCCACGATCTCGAATTTCTCGGGATTGATTTTGTGGCCGTGGGCGCGCGCCATCTTGAGCGCGCCCTCCATGGACTCGGCGCCGGAGTTGCAGAAGAACGTGCGGTGGAGGCCGCTGGCTTTGGCGAGACGCTCGGCGAGCGGGGCCTGGTAGGCGTGGTAGTAGAGATTCGAGGTGTGCAGCAGGCGGCCGGCCTGCTCGCGGATCACCTTCACCAGACGGGGGTGCGCGTGGCCGAGCGCGTTCACGCCGATGCCGGTGATGAAGTCGAGGTAGCGCTTGCCGGATGGGTCAAACACATAACAGCCTTTGCCGCGGTCCAATATGAGCGGGTAGCGGGCATAGGTCTGGAGCAGGTACTCGCTCTCGAGCGCTTGCATGCCAGCGAGAACGGTTTGTTCGGGAGCCGGTACCGCCGTGGGCGGTGAAACAGTCGACATAGCATCATGATAACGAAGCAAGGCCAGGCGTTCACACGAGTGTGAACGCGGCACGCAAGAGTGCGTGCGCCACGGAGCGAGTGAAATGCTTTGAGAAGCTAGTGACTAAACTGGCGAAGACTTGTTAGGCCGCTTTTGATGGACTTGGCGCGATGGAGCATTGGCGCCGGTGTGCCGGCCTGCTAGATTGCGGCCAGTTATGGACACCACACAACAGCAGTTCGACCAGGCTTACTGGGCATCACAGCCGCCGGCGGTTCAGGCGCTCGAGAGCATTGCCGATCCGGAACAGCGCGCGGCGCAAGGGGCCGAGTTGGCCACCGGCGGGTTCACCATCGACGTGCCCATCATGGTGTATGGCTGGGATGCGTACCTGGTGATGACGATGCGCGCGCAGTTCGGCTATACCTGGGTGCCGTCGGCGCTGCAGCCGCCGATAACCGTCGCGCCCGGGTTCTCAGGACCTGGCGTTGTTGCGTACAATCCCTTGAACCCGCCCGCGGGCTCCATCAAAGTGTCCACTAATATCCAGGATTATCAGCCTTTCAGTCCCCCGCCACAGCCCACGCCCGAAACACCAGCCGGGAGCGATCCGGTGGGATTGCAATCGATCGGCAACATCTATTTGTCAGTAGCCGGTGAGAATTATCCGGACGGCGCCACATTCACCGACGCTCGCGGGACGTTTCAAAAATACATGGTCGTGACGCCGTTCGGCACGGACGCCTATTGGGAGAAGATCGCGTAACAGTTGCAGAATGATTACTGCGCTAAAATGGCCGGTATGCGCAGCCCATGGATTACCCCTCGATTGAACGATCCGATCCGGACGCAGATGTATTATGCGCGCCAGGGCGTTGTCACCCAGGAAATGGAATACATCGCCAAGCGCGAGCACGTGACCCCGGAATTGATTCGATCGGAGGTTGCGCGGGGCCGCATGATCATCCCAGCCAACATCCATCACACCAATCTGGAGCCGATGTGCATTGGCGTGGCGTCGAGCTGCAAGATCAACGCGAACATCGGGAACTCGGCCACCACGTCCCATATCGACGAGGAGGTAGAGAAGCTACATTATGCGGTGAAGTACGGCGCCGACACGATCATGGATCTTTCGACTGGCGGCGACATCCCGCGTATTCGACAGGCCATCATCGACGCCTCGCCGATCCCAGTAGGGACGGTGCCGATCTATGAAGCGCTGGGGCGCGTGCGGCGCGTGGAAGACCTGAACATCCATGTGATGCTGGAAGTGATCGAGGAACAGGCCGAACAGGGCGTGGATTACATGACGATTCATGCCGGCGTCCTGGTGCAGTACGTTCCGCTGACCACCAAGCGCATCACCGGCATCGTGAGCCGCGGCGGCGCGATTCTGGCCGAGTGGATGGTCAAGAATCACAAGCAGAATTTCCTGTACGAGCATTTTGACGAGATTTGCAAGATCTTCCAGAAGCACGATGTGAGCTTTTCGCTGGGCGATGGACTGCGGCCGGGTTGCGTGGCAGATGCCAGCGATGCGGCACAGTTTGCGGAGTTGAAAACGCTGGGCGAGCTGACGAGGAAGGCTTGGGGGTACGACGTCCAGGTAATGATTGAAGGTCCCGGCCACATTCCGATGGACCAGATCCAGATGCAGGTGGAGAAGGAAGTGGAGATGTGTAACGAGGCGCCGTTCTACACGCTGGGGCCCTTGGTCACCGACTTCGCTCCCGGCTACGACCACATTACATCCGCGATCGGCGCGGCGATGATCGGCTGGTACGGGGCTTCCATGCTGTGCTACGTGACACCCAAGGAGCACTTGGGCTTGCCGAATCGCGAGGACGTGAAGCAGGGCATTATTGCTTATAAGATTGCGGCGCACGCGGCCGATATCGCCGGCATCGTCCGGGCGCACGGGACCGGGACGACGAACTGTCGCGGGCGCGGTATCGATTCGACTGGCGGAAGCAGTTCGAGTTGTCGCTCGATCCCGAGACGGCCGAGGCGATGCACGATGAGACGCTGCCCGAGGAAGGCTTTAAGGATGCGGCGTTCTGCTCGATGTGCGGACCGAAATTCTGCTCCATGAATCACTCGGCCAAGACTGAGAAGTTTACGGCGGAAGAAGCCGAAGCGGTGCTGGCGGCATCGCAGCCGATTGTGACGATACAGCAGTAGCGGCACATCGTACGTGTAGCGTACAAGACTCGTACGTCCGTGATACGATTTAGTTATGAGAGTGACCGCTTCCAAGCTCCGCGCAGACATTTATAACATCCTTGACGAGACGCTCAAGACCGGTGTCCCCGTAGAGGTAGTGCGCAAGGGGCGCGTCCTCAAAATCGTTCCCGAAACCAAGCCCGACAGGCTCAGCCGCTTGAAAAAGCGAGATTACATTGTGGGTAATTCAGACGATATCGTCCACATGGATTGGAGCAAGGAGTGGAGCGAGATGAAGTGACATACTTAGATACACACGTTGTCGTGTGGCTCTATGGTGGTGAAACTCACAAGCTCAGCAGTACGGCCATCGCAAGCATTCAGAAAGAAGACGAAATCCTGATATCGCCGGCCGTGGTTCTAGAGCTTCAGTTTCTTTTTGAGATTAAGCGAGCGAGGACAGCCGCGCAGAAGGTCATCGAGCGAGTGTCCAAGCAGATCGGTTTAGCGGTGTGCCGGCTTCCTTTTGTCTCCGTTGTTGAACAAGCTCTTGATCAGACCTGGACCCGCGATCCTTTTGATCGACTCATCGTTGCCCATGCCAGCGCGCATGACGCGCCCCTCATTACGATAGATGAGCGGATTAGGCGGCATTATCGGCAATCCATTTGGTAAACAGATATGGCGGAAATCAAAAAAACCGATGAAGAGTGGCGTAAGCAGCTGACGCCGGAGCAATATGCGGTGACGCGGCGCAAAGGCACCGAGCCGGCGTTCACCGGCAAGCATTGGGACAATCATGAACACGGCACTTATAAGTGCGTCTGCTGCGGCACGCCGCTTGTTCCAGTCCGATACCAAGTTCGATTCGGGCACCGGGTGGCCGAGCTTTTGGTTGCCGATATCGCCGGAGAACGTGCGGGTAGAGACGGACACAACGCACGGGATGCGACGCGTGGAGGTATTGTGCGGGAAGTGCGATGCGCACCTCGGCCATGTCTTTGACGACGGTCCCAAGCCGACCAATCAGCGCTACTGCATGAATTCGGCGGCGCTGGATTTCGAAAAGAAGAAGTAGCTACTCGACCAGATCTGGAACCATCTCCACTCGGTCCATGGCGAGGAATGCCCGGATGTGGGGATGCGTGGACTTCTCGAGGCCCTTCACCGGGCCAAAATAAATGGCCTCTCCTTTAAAAAGCACCACCACGGCGTCGGCTACTTTGCGCATCAGGTCCAGATCGTGCGTCACCACCACGGCGGTCAGCTTCAGCTCGCGCTTCAGCTTCAGCATCAATTGCGCCAGAATGTCCGACATGATGGGATCGACCATCGTGGTGGGCTCGTCATAAAGGATGCATTCGGGCTGCGCGGCGAGCGCGCGGGCGATGGCGACGGCGCGTTTGTAGCCGGTGGAGAGGTCGGCCGGGTAGGCAGTCCTTGAACTGCAGCATGTCCACCATGGAGAGCAGGCCGTCGACGACGTCTTCCTTGTTGTGCTCATCATAGTCGTCGCGGAGCTCGAGCGAAAACAGGATATTCTCGGCCACCGTGAGCGAGTCAAACAAGGCGCCGCTCTGGAACACCATGGTCACCTTCTTGCGGATCTCACGGAGCTGCGCCTCGGTGAAGTCGGTGATGTCCTGGTAGGCCACGAAGACGCGGCCTTTATCCGGCTTAAGGAAACCCATGATGTGGCCGAGACTGACGGACTTACCCACACCGCTGCGGCCGATGATGGCGACGGTTTCGCCGGCGTTGACGTAAAAATTGGCATCAACTAAAACGGGGCGGTCAAACGTCTTATAAACATGGCGAAATTCGATGTAATGGAGCTTGTCGGTCATGACAACTTCGCTTCGAATTCCGCCCATTCGCCGGGGGTGTTCACGTTGGCCAGAGCCGAGCTTGTCCACGGGGACCCAAACGGCCCCGATTTCCTTTACGAAGTCCCTCATTCTCAATCGTTTATCGCGAATCGACCGGGTCAGCGCGGGCAGGCAGCGCCGATGGTAAACGGCACAGAGCGGTTCCGGCTGGCCGTAGGGTCCGGTAGCGGCGACGCAGTTGCGCTGGGCGGTCCCGGCGCGAAGAAGCAACAGGCGCAGGAGGTCGGCGGTGACGGCCGGCATGTCGCAGGCGACCATCAGATTCCAGTCTGTAGTTGTGACTCGCAGCGCAGTGTAAACGCCGCTCGCGGGGCCGTAACCCGGCAGCTCATCCGGAAAGATGGCCAGGCCGAGATGCCCGAGCCGGTCGGGATCGCCGATCAACGCGACCGATCCGCAGGCTTCGCTCACTATTTTCGCGACGTGCTCAACCAGGGTTGTTCCTCGATAGGGCAACAACGCCTTATGCTGGCCCATGCGCTTGCTTGCGCCGCCGGCCAACACAAATCCGGAGGATTGCATGAGAGAATAATAACACTAGCATCCGGATGGACCGGCGGAAAGAAAAGCTTGCGGACGGAAGGAATCCGGTTATAATCGGAGAGAACAAAAGGATGCAATTTTGTTTGGATCTTATTATGAAGACAGCGGTTCTGGGAAGTCTAGTCGTTGCCGGACTACCAGCCGCAGGGGTGCCCGCGGGCTCCAGCGCACGCGCCGTCTGGATAGTAAAGGTGGACACGCGGACCGGAAAGCTGGTGCGGACGCTCGCAGCGCCGAAAGCGGCGGCGGGAACAAGTGACGAGGTCCGCGGCCTGGTGGCGGAGACAGCGAAGAATTTCGACGTAAGTCCGTTGTTGGTAGACTCAGTGATTCAAGTGGAGAGCAACTACAATCCGTTTGCCGTGTCACCGAAGGGGGCGCAGGGCCTGATGCAGTTGATGCCCGCCACCGCCCAGCGGTTCGGTGTGACGGACAGCTTCGATCCCAAGCAGAATATTGAAGCCGGTGTACGTTATCTGAAGTTTCTGCAGGACACGTTTCAGGACGATAGGCTGGCGATCGCGGCATACAATGCCGGGGAAAAGGCCGTGACGAAATACAAAGACGTGCCGCCTTACGCCGAGACCGTGAGCTACGTCGGCAAAGTGGGCAAGAAATACGAGCAAGCAAAACGAGCAGCTGTTGAGAGCAAATCGAGCAAAGAGAGCAAAAAGTTAGAGCACGAAGCAAAGAATGACGAGGGGCCAAAGCCCGAAGAGGGGCCGAGGCACATTCTTGCGTATGTCGATCCAGAGGGCAAACTACACATCGCGACCCGATAGGCACGTCCAGAGCCCCCCGCGTTCGAACCCCGCGCGCTGGTGGTATGCGGCGGCATTGCTCGGCGTGGCATTCAGCACTGTGGGCGCGGCGGACGCCGCGAACCCGGCGGAGCCGCATCACGTCACGGCAGTGCGTTTTTGGTCGCTGGGCGGCGTAACGCGCATTGCGATTGAGACGGACGGCGATTTTCAGGTGAAGTCGGATCGTTTAGACAATCCCGACCGGCTGTTCTTCGATCTGACCGGCACCAAACCTACGTTGGGCCATAAGTCCATGACGGTGATTCCGGTCTCGGATCGTTTTGTACGGCAGATACGCGTAGCCGAGCCGCAGCACAACGTCACGCGGGTGGTGCTGGATCTGGAAACAGCGGTGGAACCTACCATTTCGCGCCTGGACAATCCCACGCGCCTGATCGTTGAGCTGCGTGCTTCCGGCAGTACGCCCGAAACCACCAAAGCGCCTGCAAGAATGCCGCCGACGCTGGTGGAACCTGTGCCTGCATCGAAGCCTGCTGAACGCCGGCCGTTCATTCCGCCGCCAGCCGCCGCGCCGGTGGTCATTTCCGCCGTGGAGCCGAAAGAAGCCTGGCTGGATCCGCCTCCGGAGTTGCAGTTGAGGAACACCGCGATGCCAGTGCTGCCGGTGAACTACAAGCTGTCCGCGCCGGGTCGAAGCACTGTTTCAGGTGCAGGTTCAGGTGTGGGTGTGCTCGCAAAGCCAGCATTGCCCACAATCGCGAGCGCGCCCGTATCAGGCGCCAGCTCCTTGCCGATCGAGACATCCCTTCCCGCCAAGCGCAATGCAACGGGCGACCGTTCGATGATTCGAACGCTGGGGCTGAAGGTGGGGCGCATCGTGCTGGACCCGGGGCATGGAGGACACGACACCGGCAGCGTTGGGCCGGAGGGACTGCGCGAAAAGGATCTGGTTTTGGATGTCGCCCAGCGGCTAGGCCGGTTGCTCGAAACCCGCATGGGCAGCGAAGTAATCTTAACCCGCTCCGATGACACGTTCGTTCCACTGGAGCGGCGCACGGAGATCGCCAATGAGGCCAAGGCCGATCTGTTTCTGTCCATTCACGCCAACTCCTCACCGCTGCGCAGCGCCGCGGGCGTGGAGACTTACTATTTGAACTTCACTACTTCACGAAGCGCGCTGGACGTGGCCTCGCGAGAAAACTCCGGCGCGCAGATGAGTGTCTCGGAGCTGCAGGGGCTGCTGGAGAAAATTGCGCTGAAAGACAAAGTGGAGGAGTCGCGGGAATTTGCGAGCCGCGTGCAGACCGCATTGTATACGGTGTCGGCGAAAACGACGGACCCGCGATCGAAGGATCGTGGCGTAAAGAGGGCGCCCTTTGTGGTGTTGATCGGCGCGTCCATGCCGTCGGTATTGGCGGAAATCGGATTCGTGAGTAACGCCCACGATGAAAACGTCATGCGGCGCGAGGAATATCGGGAGCGCACCGCCGAGGCGCTGTACAAAGGAATTTCGAGTTACGCGAGTTCGCTGAGCCATTTTCAGGTGGCGCAGCGGCATTAGCCGGGGACCGCTTACTCAGGGAACGACGACGGCGGCCGGTTCGGCGGAGGCGTCCAGCGCGGTTGAGCCGTGAGATTGCATGGCTACGCGATTGCGGCCGGATTTCTTGGCCATGTACAACGCCTCGTCGGCCGTGCGGATCAGAGCCTCATCCGTCCAGATGTCACCCGGCATCACGGTGGTAACGCCAAAGCTAGCGGTTACGCGGAGAGACCTGTCATTCACCGATATCTCCGTCTGGGCCAGCGTCTTGCGCAAACGGTCGGCCTGCGCGTAAGTATCGGCCTCACAGCAGCCGGGAAACAGGATCAGGAACTCCTCGCCACCGTAACGGCCAACGGAATCATATTTTCGAATGCTACTTTGCATACGGCGGGCAGCTTCCCGGAGAACCGCGTCGCCGGCCAAATGTCCGTAGGTATCGTTGATGAGCTTGAAATGATCCAGGTCGACCATCACAACCCCTAAAGGGCGCGATTCGCGCGTCGCGCGGGCCAACTCGCGTCCCAGTTGGGAAACGATGGAACTGCGGTTCCATAAGCGTGTAAGGGAATCGTGGGTGGCTTGCTCGCGGAGCTCCTCGCGCGCTTTCAGCAGCTCGGTCTGCAAGTCCACCAGCCGGATACCCGCTCGAAGCCGAACTTGAAGCTCATTCTGGTCGAACGGCTTGGTGATGTAATCGTCGGCGCCAGCCTCCATGCCCTCAATCAAATCTTCCTTTTGGCTTTTGGAGGTGAGCAGCAGGATGTAAATATAAGGCTCACTGTGGCGCTGGCGGATGCGCCGGCAGACTTCAACGCCCGTCATGCCCGGCATCATCCAGTCCAGAATGATGAGCGCGGGAGCGTCTTCGCCTTCCAGCAGCCCCAGGGCTTCAGCCCCGTCGCAAGCTACCATGACATCGTAGCCCCATTTGCGCAATGTGGCTTCGAGCAAGTGCCGGGAGACGATGCTGTCATCTGCGATTAGAATCTTCACTGAGCGTCCGCGAACTCCCCATACCGTTACGACAGATAATTTGGGGTCTAATTTCCTCATCGGCGGGGAATGAGGGTAACGTTAGCGCGGTAGAGGCAGTTAGGAGATTCATCGGCCCTGGGCTAGGGGAAGGCGAGGCCCACACGGAGTAAAACGCTTAGTCTAAGCCCGAAAGACCCTGTGGACGCGGCTAAGTCTCAGGCGTCAGAAGCCTGTCGGATGGCGTGTTCCAACTGGTCCTTGGAAAGGTTGGTACTAATGAAGAGCTCCTGCCGGGCGCCGGCGCTGAGTGCGATGGCTTTCCATCCGTTCGGGGTGGGGACGGTGACGTGGATTCTGACCCCGCCTTTAGCATCCCGCACCGGGCGGATGACTCCTGGAATAACGGATCGAATGGCTGCCGGGTTGCGGTCCAGCAAGCGCTCCAAGACCTTCCGCACGCCGTCCAGGATGCTATGTTCCACCTTGAGCTTTCCCTGGACTTTCCGGAGTCGCATGGCGGGCTATTTGAAGCGCTTGCGGTACTGGAAATCGACGCTGAAGGCCCCGTTTTCATCGCGCAGCGCCACGGCAGACCATTTCCGACTGAAATCCCACTCCACGCGCACGATCTGCTGGTTGGTGACCGCCAGGTTAGTGATGTAGGTAAGGGTGACGTCGGAGGAGACCTGCTGTTCCATGGTGAGACGGGCCTGGGGAACGATGGTGACGTCGGTGAGCTGTGGATCGATCTTGATGTGGCTGACGCCAAAAAATTTCTGCAAACGCCCGGAGTTGGGGGCGATGGCTTGGGAGAGCAGCGAGTTGCTTCCTCCGCCCACCCCCAGGTAGCTGTTATTCACATTGGTGGTGGCTTGGGTGGTAGCGAGAGGACCGGCGGTCGAGGGAGTGCGTCCCACCGCGAGCAGCGCGACAATGTCGGAGGCTTCCAGCGGCGGATCGGACCGATAAGAAAAATTCAGCTTGTTCAAAGAGCCTGAAAAGCTGATGTCCACCGTGATGCCGCGCACCTGTGTGGACAGGTCCATGTTAATTACGGGTTCGATCTTGGCCGGGTTGTTGAAGCTGACTTCGCCGCGATTGATGCTGTACTTGTTTCCGAAGAACTCGATCTGGCCCGAGTTGACGGTGACATGTCCCAGCAGAATGGGGCGCGCGGGAGTGCCGCGCACGCGCAGATCGGCATCCGCCTGGATGTTGCGCGTCAGCGATGTTTCCACTTCGAGCGTGTGCTGGGTGAGGACATGAATGTCTAACTGCAGCCCCTCGAAATACTGGTTGGAAGCGGCGGCCACGGGGGTGGCGGTGGCAGCGAGCAAGTCGCCCACATCGGTGCGGGGATTGAAGGCCGCGCGCGTCACCGAGACCGACCCCGACAGCACGCTACTTTCCGAGGTGCCTGTTAAAGCGAGCGAGCCGTCGGCTGTAACGCTGATGCCTTCGGGCGAGCGATAGCGCACATTGCGAGCCGTGGCCTGCAGGCGATAAACGAGCGCGGACCCGCGGAAACCAAGAAAGCTGCCGCTTTCGAACGAAACGTCTCCGCCGCCGCTCTTGCCGCTCAGGTTCTGGACGGTGGCGCGATTGCGATCAAAAAGGATGAGGCCGTTGGCGCTGTCCACACCGTTCGGGACGTCGCGTAGAAACAGGGAGGCGTTCTGCAATTCAAGCCGCCCTTGGACTTGCGGTTCGGTGAGGGGCCCGCGGATGGTCACGTTGACGGTGGTCGCGCCGGCGCCGAGCAAGTCGGGATTGAAGAGTTGAAGGATCGAGAAATTGATTTTGCCTTGAATGGCCGCATCCCAGGGATTCTTCGAATTCAGCATGAGACGGCCGGTGGCGTCGAGCGTGGTGTCCTTGGCAACGAAGCTGGTGCGCCCGAAATCGATGGAACTGGTGGTGGCAACGATATGCAGGGGCTGGGCGTTCCGCAATACCAGATCCTGCCGGAGGACGCCCGATACCGGACGCACGGTGGGGCTGGCATTGAGTTGCACGGTGGAGAGCGTCACGTCGGCTTTTATCAGGGAAGGTTGATTCAGGGGACCTGATATGGTGGCCTCGCCTTCGATGAAGCCATCGAAAGGAAGGTCCTTGCGGACGTGTTTGCCGGGGGTGAGATCGTGCAGGGTAGCGAGGGAAATGCGGGGGATGAGAAGGTGCGCCTGGCCGCGATAATCGCCTTCCATGCGCCATTCGCCGGTGGCATGGAGCTGAACGTCGTCCAAGGTGGCCGTGGCGGCCAGCGTAAGAAGCGGCAGCCTGGTGGCGGCCGTGACTGTGAGATTGCCGTAAGTACGCCCATCGAGCGCGGCGTTGCGCACGGTGAGCTCGCCATTGAGCGACGTCAAATCCACCAGGCCGTTCACGATTTTGGCGCCTCCGCCGGCCTTCAGATCCAGGCGTCCGCCGAGACCGCTTTCAAAATCCTGCAGGTGCCGGATGGCGCTGAGATCGACGCCGCTGGAGGCCACGTCGAAGCGGAGCGAACCATCCTTCCAGTCGCTGGCGGGATGATTGTAGTTGCCGGAAACGGTAATGCGTCCGCCGCCATTCCGCGCTTCGCCATGGGTGAGTTCGAGCGCCGTGGTGGTAAACGTGACGTCGGCGCGAGCCTCGGCGAAGTGCTCGGCAAAAACGGTGAGATTCTCGATGGTTAGCGCGCTCGAAACCAAAGGTGATTCGAGCGAGCCGGAAACGTGAAGCGCGGCGGAAATCAGCCCCGTGGCGGGAGGCGGCTTCCAACCTGCTTCGGCGGCCAGGGCTTGAATGTCGGCGCTGTGTAAAGATACGGTGGCTGAAACGGGACTGCCGCCTTCCAATCTCCAGTTGCGCAATCCGGCCCGCCCGCTTCCTTCCAGGCGCATCTTGCCCTGTTCGACGGTGATGGCTTCGAGCACGGCGGCGGAACGATCCAGGTTGAAGGTGGTAGTGACGCGATCGAGTTGTTGGCCGTCCAATTTGAGCTTGCCGAAATCTGCTTTGCCCGAGATCTTCGGATTCGCGAGCCCGCCCACAATAGAAGCGTCCATGCGAGCGATGCTGTTGTCCTGTAGTTCCACGGGCCACCCGGCGGGGGGCTGAGCGCCGAGCGCACGCAGCACGGGAAGCGCGTCGTTGAGATTCCTCGAGACTACGTGGACGGCAAGATTTTCGCCGAGAGTTCCCGAGACGGATGTATGGGTGGAACCGACATCAATCTGGGAGTTGCCGAGCTGGAGTTTGCCGGCGTTTTGATCGTAGTTGAAGGCGAGGGAACCGGCCACCGGCACACCCGCTTGGCCGGGCTTCAAGTCCGGCTTCAATTCAAGTTGGGCGCTGGCGGTGACTCCCACCAGTCCGGAGCCGGAAGGTGTAAATTGCCCATCCAGTTGCACCGGACCGCTCAGCGTTCCATTGAGCGATCCGGTTTCCCGCGCAGCCAATCGGCCGACTTCGGCGATGGTGACTCCTTCGATTTCACCTTTCAATCTGACTCGCTTGAGCTCGTCCATCCGGGCTGCGCCATGGAAGCGGCCTTCAGGCGCGGAAAGTTGGAGATCGGTCAGGTTGATTTTGTCAGGAGTGAAACCGGCGTTGGAAGCGACCGCGATGTTCTCTATGGCGACGCCCTGGTGAACGAAGCCCAGGGACCTGCCGGTGAGCTTTCCGATAAACTGATCCGTGGACGTTCCGCCGGCGCTAACGTGACCCTGCAACCACAGGTCGCCCCGTGGTTCCAGCGGGGTCTGGAACAACTTGTTCAGGTCCTTGACCGGGAGGGCGGCGGTAACGTCGAAATTCAATTGAGGCGAGAAAAGATTGGCGATGGTTCCAGTGGTTTCAATTTTCATTCCGCCGGATGCCAGGTTCATGCGCAGCACTTGGATGGTATTCCTGCCGAGCGCCACTTGGGAGTCGACTGCGAATTGGGCGGGACTGCGTAACCTGGCCGAGGCGATTCGCAGGAGCGCGGACGAAACGGCGCCCAGATAGCGCGGCTCTGCTCCAAGGCGAGCGCCTTGATAGACCAGCGACATTTGCAGATTCTCGCCGGTGGCGTCGAGGGGAACACGCCAACTGTTATAGTCGGCCAGGCCGTGGCGAATCTCGATATGGTTCACGTGCAGATCGAGAAGGTCTTCGACAGCGTTCTGGTTGAAGCGCGGAATCTTCGGCCTGGGAATATTGGTGGAACCATCAGGAGCAATGGCGATGTACACCTGCGGGCTTTCGATGACCAGAAACGCGATGTCCACCTTCTTCTCCAGCGCTGAGATGATTTTCAGCCCGATCTGGATTTTGTCCGCTCGGAACAGGGGCGGCGCGGTGGCCGGCTCCGTGCCGCGCAGGACGAAAGGCTGCACGTCGGCGGTTAGATCGTGCCAGTTGTAGGAGAAGCTGCCGATCTCAACCCGTCCGCCGGTGGCACGCTCGACGACGGACTGGATACGATCCCGAACCAGGTTCTTGAACCATGCGGTCTGCACCAGGAGAACGGAGGCAATCAGGAGGGCGATGGCAACACCCGCCAATCCAAGAAGGCAGAACGCGATAATTCTAACGCGCTTCCTCATTGAAGCGCGGGATCGAGGTACGTGATTGTGACCTGGCTCTTTGTATCCTTGATCCACTGTTCCAACGCCCGGTCGATCCGCTGCTGCGTCAGGATCTCCTCGATCTGGTCGCGCGACTCCTGGAAGGTTGGAATCGGCCTGGTCCCTTTTTGTTCCCATTCGGATACTTGCTGTCGATAATATGCTTGCACATCCACGGCCGGGACCTGTATACCGGGCCGGAAACGGTAATCGATAAAGCGCAATAAAGTTAGCTGCCACCACAAGCGGCGGGTGAGCTCGTCGACGGTAATTCCGGAGGCCTGCAGGGCACTCTGAAACTCAGGTTCGCTGGAATACATGGCCTTCAGGCTCTGGAGAGATTCGCCGGCATCGCCCGGTTCGGGCAGCGGGTAATGGCTGAGGTCCATTTCGCGCTTGACGAGCGCTTGTTCGACCAATCTGGCGGCGGCTTGTTTCCTGGCAGCGGGACTCAAATCGACCTGGTCGCGATTCAGGAAAGCGGTGACGCGAATTTCGTCGTCGATTTGGGATTGAGTGATCACCTGGTTGCCGGCGGTGATGACGATCCTGTCGATGATCTCCGCGGAGATAATCTCCGCGGAGATCAGAATACAGAATACAGAATTCAGAATCCAGAATGAAGGAACAAGAGCTTTTTTCCTGATCTTGAATTCGGAAAGAATCCGGAAGAGTGTTTCGCTTCCTTCATTCTGAATTCTGAATTCTGAATTCTGGATTCCCATTAGAAGGCTTGTCCCAGCGAGAAATGGAATTGGAAAATGCTAATGCGTTGCAGGGTCTGAGGCACTGACGAGCCTTTGATTCCACATTGGTACAACTGGTCGATGGAACCCTGGCAGCCGAAGAAGCGCGGCGAGTTGGGGCTGAGCGAGAAATCGACGCGAACCGGACCGAGAGGCGTACGATAGCGCAGCCCAAATCCGAAGCCTTGGACGGCATAGTCAAAATCCTGCAGATTCCGCTGACTGAATCGCAGGCTGATTTTGTTGACTGCGGAATACACGTTGCCCAGGTCATTAAACAGGACGCCGCCCAGGTTATCGCCGACCAGCGGGAAGCGCAATTCGACGGTATTGGTGAGCAGGGCGTTGCCACCGATGGGGAAACCGGTGCTGGGATCGCGTGGGCCAGCCTGGAAATCGGGGAACGCGCGATTGGAGAAGGCGCCGCCGCCGAAGAATCGCTCCGCCAGCGGGATGTAGGACAGTCCAGCATAGCGTTCAATCAGGCCGAATTGCGTGGTTCGTGCCAGTACCAGGTCCTTGGTCAGTTGATAATAGGAGGAATTGCGGGCAACTACGCGCCCGAAATCAGTCTGGGATCCAAATGCGGCGGCGGACAGGGCCAGGTCGATGCTGGTGTAGGTTCCGCGATGCGAGTCGATAGGATCGTCCCGCTTGTCCTGGATGAAGCTCATGGAGAGGAATCCGACGTGCACCGGCTGGGAGAGCAACGGAATCAGATCCCTACTGATGAGCGGAGTCCCAAGAATATTCACCTTGCGATAGGTGAAGCGGTATTGCAACGTGTCGGCTTTCGACAGCTTTTGCGCTAATTGAATGGAACCTTCCTCGCGCTCGGAGGAGAAGGTACGAACGTCGTGCGAATGGTCGAACAATGCGGAGAACTGCAGACTCAGCTTGGGATTGCCCAGGTACTGCGGCGCGACATAGGTGAGCAGGGCGCGCTGCTCCAGAGTAGAGACCAGGGTCTGCAGGCTCATAGTATGGCCCAATCCGAGGAAATTCAGGCGGCTGATGCCAAACGAGAAACGCGGGCTGAAGCCGGTGACTCCGGCCGGCGAATCGAGCGAGGTGGTGCCGCCTCCGATGCGCCCGATTTCGGCGCCCACGCCAACGTTCATGGAATAGCGTCCGGCTTCTTCGAGCGAGTAGAGCACGTACTTGGTGGGTTCGTCCCCATCGGGGTTCTGGATGGCGGCATCGACGCGCGAAAAAATGCCGAGATCGTACAGACGCCGCTGGCTGCCGTTTATTTCGCTCTGTGAAAGCGGGTCACCGGCATGCAGGCTAATGCGGTCCGTCACCACATCGGACCGGGTGCGGTGCAATCCATCCACCACTACCTTGCGGACGTAGACTCGCTCGCCCGGCGTCACGATAAATGTCAGGTCGACGCGATCGGCCTGAGGCGAGGGGACGGAGGTGAAGTCGAACTTGGCGGTGGGATAACCGTTGTTGAAATAGTAATCGAGCACGTTGTCGCGATCGGTGGCGATGTTGAGATCGCTGTAGGGCTGTCCTTCGGTGGAATGCAGGAGCAGCATCAATGCAGGCCGAGAGTCGTCAGAAATGCCTTGTATGACAAGTTTGGAAACGAACCATTGGGGTCCTTCTTTAATGTCGATGAAGATGGCGATGTGGGCAGTGGCGCCGTTGTAATCGTCCAGGGAGCGGGAGGTGACCTCCACATTGCGGAATCCGTTGGCGCGATAGAGATTCCGGATGGCGTCCAGATCGCGCTCCAGCGCGTTGCGGCTATAGCGGCCGTGGCGATAGCGGATGAGATTGGCGGGTATCACGGACATGCGTTCGCGGATGGTGGCAGTGTCGAAATAGCGATTGCCATGGATTTCGAGCTTAACGATTTTGTGCCGCAGGCCGAGGGTGAGATGGTAATCGATCAGTTCCTCGCCGTTGGCGGGGGTGGCCATTTGGTAGTTGGCTGTGGCGTCGAAAAAACCTTGCGTCTGGAAATAGGACGCCAGATCGCGCGATCCCTCCTCCAGCAAGTCGCGATCCACGGAGCGCTCTTCATAAATCGGCAACAAGGACCGTAGTTTTCCGGAAGAAACCTTCGCGCCGCGCACACGCACCAGCACTGGGGGGCCGGGGTCAATCGCCAGTACGGGCGTTACGGTGTTAGCCGCGGCATGGTAATCCAAGTTGACCAGCGTCACCTGAGCGAGCAAGTGATTGTGCTTGGGATACCAGGATCGGAGGTTGTCGATTCCATTCTGGAGGCGTGTTTCGGTGAGCTGATGCCAGCCAACCCATAGGCGGCGCTTCCAGCCGCTGGACTTTATCAGGCTATCGAGAGGGCGCAGAGCATCGCCATTGGCGACGAGTCCAGCGAAGTAGGCGCGCTTGCCGGGGGCGGCGTGAAAATCGATATGAACCTCTTGGGTAGTGTCGCGAATGGACGTGGCGGGCTCAACACCGGCGTTGTAGAAGCCGTTCCGCTTAAGCAGATCCGTGATGCGGGCGACTGCGGCAGTGGTGTCGGTGGTGGCGTAGGTCCCGCCCAGCGTAAGCTTGGTGGCCACCAGCAATTGACCATTGTTGGGGGGCTCGGGAACCCCATTCACGTCGAAGTATCCGATGAAGTAGGCGGGTTTCGTGATGAATTTGAGGTTCACGCCGGCAGTCGACAGAGTAGCGTCCACGGCGATATCGGCGTACTCTCCAGTCTGATACAAGCGCTGAATGGAGTCGCGCAGGTCGGTGGCGTTGAGCGGCTGGCCGATCCGTAAAGGGAGCATGGCCATTAACTGGTCGAAGGTGAGCGGCTGCGTGGCCGGGTCGAATTGCACGCTGGCGATGGGCTTGCCTGCGTAATCATTGGGCGCCGCGCTCAGCAGGAGGGAGCAGAAGGCGGCCAGGATGGGCGTAGCGATCAACGAGCCCAGCCGGGTGAACACAAGGGACCATCTTAACGCATCGATCAGATTGCGGGTACCATTTGGTTTATGACGAGTGTGCGACATGAATGTGGTACACGCGGCTTAAGCCGCGTTTTCTCACGCGGCACGGTCGGCGGCGGCCATCATTCGGCAAAAACGCGGCTCAAGCCGCGTGTACCAGTCAACCGTTTATGACTCCCCAAGATCGCGAACGCTACTCGCGGCAGATCCTGTTTCCAGGGGTCGGCGAACAGGGCCAGCAACAGTTGTTGGACGCACGCGTGGCGGTGGCTGGTTGCGGCGCATTGGGCAGCTTCCAGGCTGGGGCATTGGCGCGGGCGGGCATCGGGCTTTTGCGGATCATCGACCGGGATTATGTCGAGTTGAGCAATCTGCAGCGGCAGTGGCTGTTCGATGAAGGCGACGTGGAACAGGGCTGGCCGAAGGCGGCAGCGGCGGCGCGCAAGATTGCGGCGATCAATGGGGGCGTTCGGGTAGAGCCGGTGGTGGCCGATTTAACTCCCGCTAACGTGGAAGATCTGCTGGGCGGCGTGGATCTGATCCTGGACGGCACGGACAATTTTGAAACACGCTACCTGATCAATGATTTTGCCGTGGAGCGCGGCGTTCCCTGGGTGTATGGGGCGGCGGTGGGCAGCTACGGGATCGCGATGCCGGTGATTCCCGGAAAAACAGCTTGTCTGCGCTGCATCTATCCCGACCCGCCGCCGGGCGCGCAGCCGACCTGTGAGACCGCGGGGGTGCTGGGGAGCCTGACCGCACTGATCGCGAGCCTGCAAGTGAGCGAGGCCATCAAAATTCTGTGCGGCGCGACCCCGGCGCGTAAGATTACGACCGTGGATGTTTGGCGCGGCGAGATCCGGCAAGTGACGCAGCCCGGCCCGGTTGCGGACTGTCCGGCGTGCGGGCGGCGCGAGTTCCCCTATCTGGCTGGTGAACGTCGCGCGCCGGTGAGCCTGTGCGGACAGAATGCGGTGCAGTTGCATGAACGGGCGCGGCCTTTGGAATTACGGGATCTGGCGGCTCGGCTGGCGCCGCTGGGACCGGTTCGTTCTAATGAATTCGCGCTGCGTTTTGAAGCGCCTCCGTATTTGCTGACCGTGTTTGCCGATGGCCGCGCGATCATCAAGGGGACTACCGATGTGGGGGTGGCGCGGAGCTTGTATGCGCGGTACGTTGGCGCCTAGAATAGTATAGGGGTACGGCCATGCGGCGAACTTTGCCGGTTGTTCTGGGTTGCGTGTTGCTCGCGGTTCCCTTGTTCGCGCAAAGGGGCGGTGGACATGGCGGCGGTGGACATGGCGGGGGCGGGGGAGGCATGCGCGGGGGCGGCGGTTCAGGGGGCGGTCGCGGTGGCTTTTCGGGCGGAGGTTTCCGAGGCGGGAGTGGGAATCGCGGCGGCGGATTCAGAGGCGGGTACCGCGGCATGGGCGGCTATCGCGGGTCTCGAGGTTACGGCTTCCGAGGGGGCTACAACAACTATTACCCTGGTTTCTACGGTTTTTACAATCCGTTCTGGTGGGACACGGGATGGGACTATGGCGACTCCGGCTACGGGTATGCTCCGGATCAATATAACGACTACGGCGGATACGGTTCCTATGGCGCGCCGAATCCGAGTCCGCAGGTATTGGTGATTTCCAACCAAGCTCCGCCGGCTCCGGTGATTGTTCAGCCACCTCCTGCGCCGTCCGTTTGGAACGCCGGGCCGGCGACCCAGGGCAAGAAGTACGAAGACACGCTCTTCCTGCTGGCGATGAACGACGGCACGATTCGGGCGGTGCTGGCGTATTGGGTGGAAGGCGCGACCGTGCATTACGTCACGATGGATCATGAGCAAAAGCAGACGCCGCTGTCGTCGCTGGATCATAACCTGAGCGAGCGGCTGAATCGCGAGCGGAATGTAACGTTCCGTTTGCCCGGATGATTCCGGCCACAGATGAACACAGATCAAAGCAGATACTAGAGCAAGCCTCTTAGCGCGCGCTCGAACATTTCTAAATCCTGTTCGTTGTTATAGAGGTGCGGCGAGACCCGCAGGTGGCCGCGACGGGCGGCGACCAGGACACCCTGTTCCTTGAGCGCTCGCGCCAAGGCCGATACATCGTGACGCTCGAATTGTGCCGCGACAATTGGGGACGCGCAGCGGGCTACGGTGGCGCCGAGTTGGCGTAAAATGTCGCGGGTCTTCGAAGCTAAGTCGAGAACTCGCTGCTCGATGACATTGGGGCCAACTTCAAGGATCAGGTCCAAGGAAGCTTCCATGGCGTAGAGCAAGGCGAAGGAGACCGAGCCGCCCTCATATTTTTCGGCGCTGGACAGCAATTCGGGAGCGCCGTGGTGGAGGTTGTCGACGTTCCGCCAATCGCGATGGCTTCTCCATCCGACGACGTTGGGCTGCAGGCGCTCGCGCAAGTGCGGAGCAATATAGAAGAAGCCCGCGCCATTCGGCGACAGCAGCCACTTGTATCCATGCACCGCCAGCATATCCGGCTGGACACGAGCGGCATTGAAGCGTAAAGCGCCCAGGCTCTGGGTTCCATCGATATACAACAGAACCCCGCGAGCGTGCAGGAAATCCGATATCTCGGCGAGGGGCGGAGCGAAACCGGTGTTGTAGTTCGCAGAGCTGAGGATGGCGAGCCGAGTCCTTGGGTTCACCGACTCGTAGAATCGATCCCAGGGACAGGCGGTGGTTTCAACGCCAAAACGCTCTAGCAGGCCCGGAGCGTAGAGATTGTTCGGAAATTCATGCTCGAGCGTGAGCACCTGATCGCCGGGACGCCAATCAAGTCCCGAGAGCAGCAGGCCCAGCGCCGTGGACGCATTTGGAACGAAGGCGATGTCCTCAGGCGTGCAGTTGATGAACCGCCCGATCTTGGCGCGAATGCGATCGGCATCGTCATACCAGGCCAGGAAATCCGCGCAGGCCAGTTCATCGCGATGAGCGAAGTGGCGAGCGACCGCATCGGTGGCGCGCCGAGGCAATTGTCCGAAGGTCGCGGTGTTCAGGTACGTCCAATGGGCGAGCGCGGGGAACTCGCCGCGGATGGCATCCCAATCCGGCATGGGCGGCGGTCAGCTTTCCACGACGCCGTGAAGTTGATTTCGCGCTGAGAGTGCCATGTCTTATCTATAACAGACGCTGGCCGGCGGCGCGGGCGTCGTAACCTCCGAGGCTTTCGAGCTCCCTGCGGTAGATCGAGCGGTTTAGCGTGTCCAATAAAATCTGAATACTCGGCATATCCAGATGCTGCTTTCGAATAGCCAGATCGTAGCGTTCGCTGACCAATGGAACGAAGCCGAGACCGAACACGCGCGCGGCGGCTCTGGTGGCGATGCAACAATCGGCTTGACCGGACTGCACCTGCCAGGCGGCCTGCAAGTGCCCGGAGGCGATGCGGTCGTATCCTTGGACCATCTTCGGATCGACCTTAAGGCGCTTCAAATGGGAATCGAGCAGCGCGCGGCTACCAGCGCCTTTCTCGCGATTGACGATGGTAACGTCGCGCCGAGCCAAATCGTCGATGGTTTTGATGCTCTTGGGATTGCCGGGAGCAGTGACGATGCCTTCTTCCCATACGGCGAAGGTAATGACGGCCACTGCGTTTCTGGGAAACATGCGGCCGATCTCGGGAAGGTTCGACTCGCCGCTCGATTCATCGCGCAGGTGGGTGCCGGCAACATGCACGCTGCCGTCCTTCAGCAGCTTGAGCGATTGCGAGCTATTGCGATGCGCGAGAACCAACTCTACGCCGGCGGATTGCAAGTGGTGCGCCAGGACCGAAATCCCGGGGTCGCATCCAGCGATGAGAACTCGATTCCGAAAGTCGTCGGCGGCATCGAAGACCTGGACGTCGGTGCGGCCGTTTTTCTGAAGCTTTCCTGGCGCTGAAGTGGAGACGACCACCGCGTCGCTAACCGGAAAATACCAGGGAACCGGCGAAGGAGGCGAGGCGACCAAGCGCTTATTTACGCGGCAGAGCTGTACTGGCTGGCCGGGATGAAGCGCGTCGGAGCCAGGCAGCAGCGTCACTTCTTCGGAACGCAGACCGGCGGGTTCGGCCCGCGGCAGGGTGAACAGATCCTCCACCTTCACTTCGAGAGCCTGGGCCAGGCGCAACGCGACGGCTGTGTTAGGGACGTAACTGCCCGCCTCCATGGCGTAAATGGTCTGGCGCGTCACTCCCACGGTTCGCGCCAGCTGCGCCGCGGAGATGCCGCGCTTTTGCCGGAGGGTTCCTAAATGATTCTCGATTTCGGCCATGGCGTTTCGTGCTGGACACCACCAGCGTATCTCATACGCGACGCTGTCGTGAACGTGCTACAGTAACGTTGTTCGCTATGAGATTCGGAAGCATCTCTCTGCTGATCATCGTAGCGTTTTGGAGTACCGCGTGCCAGCTTGCGGCTGAAATCACGGTCGCGGCCGCCGCCAATTTGACGGAGGTGGCTCAAGCGATCGGTTCGGAATTCGAAGCGCAGACCAAGATCCAGGTGGTCTTCAGTTTTGGATCGACGGCGGTGTTGACCAGCCAAATAGAGAACTCGGCGCCCTTCGATGTTTTCATGGCGGCGGATGCGGAACACGCCGATAAACTAGACCACGAGGGTCTGCTGGTGAAGGACAGCAACGCCGTGTACGCGGTGGGGGTCCTGGCTTTGTGGATTCCCCCCAGCAGCAAGGCGCACGTCAACAAGTTACAAGATCTGACAGCTCAAGACGTGCAGGTGATCGCTGTAGCGAATCCGAAACTGGCGCCTTATGGCGCGGCGGCGGTAGAAACGCTGCAGCACGCGGGTATCTGGGATCAGGTGAAGGCAAAGATCGTCTATGCGGAAAATATCAGCATGGCGAAGCAGTATGGCACTTCAAAGAATGCCGACGCTGTGTTCACGGCGTATTCGCTGGTGTTGAAGGAGGCGGGCCAGGTGATTCAAGTTAACGAGGCTTTGCACCAGCCAATCGTACAGAAGATGGGGATCGTGGCGCGGTCACAACATATGGACGAGGCTCGGAAGTTCACTCGCTTCGTGCTGAACGGAGGGGGTCGCGACGTTCTGGAGCGATACGGATACAAGATACACTGACACTTATGAAGTACACATTCTGGGTGCTCGCGGCCGCGGCGGCCCTTGTAGTATCTGACGGAGCGGTCCAAGGCGACGTTCCAACGCCTCTTTCATTGACGGCCGACGATCTGGCCAAGATGCCTCGTAAGAGTGCTTCGGTGCCCGCTCCGGACGGAAGCAAGATCGTTTATGAAGGCGCCACCCTGCGCGCGGTATTGGAAAAGGCGGGAGCGCCATTCGGCAAGAAACTGCGCGGCAAAGTTCTCACCACCTACGTTCTGGCGAAAGCCATGGACGGCTATCAGGTGATCTTCACGCTGGGCGAATTAGACCCCGACTTTGGCAACGAATCCGTCCTGCTGGCCGACAAACGGGATGGGAAACCGTTGCCCGATAAGCAGGGGCCATTGCGCCTGGTGTGTCCGAACGACAAAGAAGGCGCGCGGTCGGTTCGGATGCTTGAAACGCTGGATGTGGTTCGTCCGGCCAAATAGGTACGAGCGCAAATTACCAACGCAGCTTCAGGGCGAATTGAATCTGGCGCGAGGTAGTCGACGTAGCGGTAATAATACCGGCGGTTGGCGAGAGGTTGGGGGTAACCACCACAGCGTTGGGCGAGTTGAAGTTGGCGTGATTCAGGATATTGAAGAACTCGGCGCGGAGTTGCAGATTCAACCGCTCGTGAATGTGCATGTCTTTTAAGGCCGAAAAGTCCCAGGTGACCAGCCCAGGACCGGTGAGTGTATCTCTGCCTAGATTTCCGTAGAAGCCACTCGCAGTGGGCGGCGCAAGGAACGCGGCGGGATTAAACCACTGGTTCGGCGAGCCTAGGATCACTGGGCCGGTGAACGCCGGATTGACGAAGGGCCGAACCGGATTGCGCGTATCGCCGTTGTTGGAGGGGTTGTAACTGAGCTGCGGCGTAAAGGGAAAGCCGCTTTGCACGGTGATGATCGAGTTGACGCTCCAGCCGCTCGCTAGCGCACCGCCGAAGCCACTGGCATTGGCGAGAAAGGGCTTGCCGTGGCCGAAAGGCAGCTCGTATACTTCGTTAATGGCGGCGGCGTTTCGGACGTCGAAGTTCGCCAGGCCCCGATCGGCCCTGAGATTGAAGGGATTGGAAGCGAGCGCCGGCTCGTTCCCTGAGGTGGTGGCGTTCACCGAGTCGCCATCGTCGATGCTCTTAGCCCAGGTATAAACGCCGCGTAGCGATAGCCCGCGGCTGAAGCGGTGATTGACGTCGACCTGCAGAGCGTTGTAAGAGCTGTCGGCTTCCGAAAAATAGGTCCAGGTGTTGGCGAGCGCGGGATTCGGCTTGGTCGCCGTGGGCACGTAATAGGTGCCGATCGGCACTGGCGTTCCTGCGATGCCCGCGGGGAAGGTGGATGGGTAAACAGCGGGGCAGGGCGATGCGGGACAAATCACCGGGAAGGGCTCGTTCGCGTCGATACCGAGGATTTCATGGTATCCGTGCGATCCCACATAGCCAACTCGCAGAACGGTATTCGTGGTGAGCTCCTGCTCCACGCGGAAAGACCAGGAGAGCAGGGTGGGGGTCTGCAAATTCGGCTGCACACCGCCCGGCACCAATTTGGCCGTCGAAGGGACGGATAAAACCGGGAGTTTGGACACTGCCAGACTCGGAAGGCTATAGGTTGGGTTGAACGGCGCGTTCTGGTCCGTGCGGTAGCCCAGGGCGTCCTGCAGATCGTTATACATTCCGAAGCCGGCTCGAATTACGGTGCGGCTGGTGTTATGGAATGGGCTCCAGGCGATCGCGGCGCGCGGTTCGGGGAGATACGTGGCGTTGTTCTGGGTAAACGCCGAATCGCCGATGTGCGGTTGGGTGTTGATCACGCCGTCGGTGAAGGTGTAGGTGGAGGCGCGCCCGTGGACTTCGTTCCAGCCGTTGGAGAATTCTGTGCGGAAGCCGAGTGAAAGCGTGAACCGGGGGGTCAGGCGGATGACGTCCTCGATATACAGCGCTCCAAACACCGACCGCCAGCCGAGGGGCGTGGGCGTAGGATCGAACAACAGGCTGCCGATGGTTCCCTTTAGGAATGTTTGCAGGCCGGTGAAGGTGGCTTGCCCGTATTGGCTGAGGGCCAGAGTTTCATTGGACTGCAAGCGCTGGATCCAGGCGCCGAACGTGAATTGCTGGCGGCCGTGGGTGACCGAGACCTGGTCTTCGTAGGTAAAGAGATTGCGCGCCACGCGCAGGTTGCTCCCGTTGTTGCTCCCCGCCAGGCTCAACACAGCCGCGGGATTTGAGGCCGCGCTTCCTCCCACCACTACTGCGCCAATTGGATCGCCTGTCAGGAAGCCTGGCAAATCCGCGGCAGGGGTACCAGGCGTCGGTTCGCCGGTGAAAAAGTAGCCGGCGCGTGAAAAGCCGACCCGTGCCGTGTTGACCACGGTGGGCGAAAACACGTGAGTCTCCTGCAGGCTGGCTACCTGCTCGCGCAGACTTGCGATGTCGGTGCTGTAGGCGTTGGTGCTGGTGGGCGTGAAGTCAGCGCTGTCGTCGATGGTGTAAATGGCGCCGAGCGTGTCGCGTTCAGAGAAAATGTGGTCCAGGCGAAGGGTGCCAAAATCGTCGCGGATGGTTTGCAGGGGGCTGTTGAAGGCCTGCGAGATTCCGCCGAAGTCGGGCGCACCGGGACTTGGCACAGGCCAAGCGTTAATCAGCGGCGAAACTCCGACGAAGGCCAGTCCAGACGATGGGCAAGGGCTGAGCGCCGGTGTGATCAGCTTGCAAGGCAGATATCCGTTGCGGGCGTTATTGTCGGGAACCAGATCCACACCAGTTTGGTGCAAGTGCTGTTGAAGGCCCTCGAAGTTGCCGAAGATGAAAGTCTTGTCTTTCTGAATTGGTCCGCCCAGGGCTACGCCGAACTGATTCCTCTGAAAGCCGGGGACGGAGCGGGGATCGAAAAAATTGCGGGCATCCAAATCGCTGTTGCGCAGGTACTCGTAGAGGGAACCATGAAAATCGTTGCTTCCCGATTGCGTGACAATCAGCACTTGCGCGCCGGGACGCTTTCCATATTCGGCGCCATAGGTGTCGCGCAGGACGTTGAACTCGCGCACCGCATCCACGCCCAGCAGTTCCCCGCTGGCGCTACCCGGCTGCATGTTGTTCTCGGCGGCGCCGGTGAATTCGATGCCGTTCAGGAGGAAAAGATTTTGCTGCGGACGATTGCCCTCGACCGCGAAATTGTTGCCGTTGGTGGAATTAGACACGCCGGTGCCGCCGATTTTTTCCGAAGTGAAATTGACGACGCCGGGATTGAGGGTAAGCAGCAGGTCGAAGCTGCGCCCGTTGAGAGGGAGATCCCGAATCTGGCGCTGGGCCACCAGCCCGGAAATATCGGTGGTGGCGACGCTTACTAACGGCGCGTCTTCGTTCACTGTGATTTGCTGGCTGGATGCACCGACCTGCAAGGTAAGATCCACCGTGGCGCTCTGGTTGACAACCAACTGGATGCCGGTGCGAATGGCCTCCTGGAATCCGGTTTTCCTGGCGTGAATCTGGTACTGGCCGACCGGGAGCGAGGAGATCTGGTAGCGACCGGCGCCATCGGCCATCACTTCCCGCGTCGCACCCGTATCGGTGCTGGTGGCAGTGACGGTTGCGTTGGGAACTACTGCTCCCGATTGGTCGGTAACGGTTCCGGAGATCACCGCGGACACTTGCGCCAGCAAAGAATACGCACAAAACAGAGCAAGGCATGCCATGCAGCGAGGCGTTGTCATGTTCGATTGACTAGTATACACGACAATGTATGTCAATCGAGTCGTTATGGGAACGCGTTCACACGAGTGTGAACGTTGCACGCAGGAGTGCGTGCGCCACGGGGGGAGGCAGATTCTAAAAGCGCGGGGGCGGGATGAAGCGCTTGGCCAAGGCTTCGATTTCACGGGAAGCCCGGACCTTGTGCTCGCGCACGTACAGCTCGTGATTGCGCTCCACGTCCGGTAGCTTGTAGAGGTAATTGGCGGTCAGGCCGGCCGAGCGCTGCAATCCGGACAGGGAAGTGTCACCGAGCCAGTTGATGCGCTCCAGGCGTGCGCCGTTCTTGAGATGGAAGCGCGCCACCGGGTCGAGCGGCTCCTGGTTTAGCTTGGCGTGCAGCAGGTAATAGGCGGCCAGCGGCGCCAGGCAGCGCTGCAACTCGGCGCGAAGAGCTGGGTCCTCCATCCATTGGGGGCTATCGAGCTTGGCGACGGCGGCGGCCAAGGAGGCGAACTTGGGGCTGGCTTGGAGCGCCGGGGCCTTGTCCGCCAACCATTTCCGAAAACCGGGGACGGGCGAGAGGGTTGCGAACTTCTTGATACGCGGCAGTTCCTTGCTGACGTCCTCCACGACCTGCTTGATCAGGAAACTGCCGAAGGGCACGCCGCGCAGGCCCTCCTGGCAATTGGTAATGGAATAGAAGATGGCCCACTCAGCGGAGTCGGCATCGAGCACGGGAGAATCGGGATCGAGCAGCGCCTGCACCTTGTCGCTCATGCCGCGCGCGAGCGCCACTTCGATGAAGATAATGGGCTCATCGGGGAGAGCGGGATGGAAGAACGCATAGCAGCGGCGGTCTGTTTCGAGACGGCGCCGAAGGTCGTGCCAGCCCTGGATCTGATGGACCGCTTCATACTGGATCAACTTTTCCAGAATGACGGCCGAGGTCCGCCAGTCGATGCGACGCAGCACCAGAAAGCCCCGGTTAAACCAGGAGGTGAAAAGGTGCGCAAGATCGGCGGCGATGGGCTTCAGGCGGGCTGTTCGGTCAGACTCCTCGAGGACCTGGCTCCGCATGGCCACCAGAATGTGGGTGCCATCGGGCGCCTGGTTGAGCCGGCGGAACAGTTCCTGGCGAGGCGGCTCCACCACCTTTTGCAGCCGTGCGAGATGCTCCGGCGAGGGGTCCCGGCGATAAGCATCGCCGGCCCGCCCTACCGCTTCGGGATCCGGAGAGAACTCGCGGATCAGCGCTTCAAAAAAGGCGCGGCGGGCGCGATCGTCCAGCGCCTGATAGGCGTCCAGAGCTTCGCCGGCAAGCCGGCTGCCGGAAACTTCGCCGCGCTCCGATAGCAAGCTGTGACAGAGTGCGATTACTTTCCTGGACGTGCGTGTGGCGCCGCGGGGCAATGGCCGGGGAGGCCGAGGGGAGAAGCCTAAGAGTTCCGCCAGTTTCAATTAAGATTGCTCCGAATATCCATCGGCAAAAATCTCTCAGCAGTTGAGGGCTGGAATTTTCATTGTAACCGCGACACGCCCCGGAAGGCTGGCGGAGGCGACAGAATGGCCGACTGAACGGTTTCGGGACGCCGGCAAGAGGTGTTGGCACGAGTGCCAACACGGCACGCAGGAGTGCGTGCGCCACATTAGGGCGCCAGGTTGGCCACGATTAAGGGAGTGGTGGTCGGCTGATCAGCCCCGGCTTCGTTCTCAACGGTAACGGCGACGGCCGCGGTAGAAGCCAGATCTACCGTGCCTTGGCGAACGTGCATCGCGCTGCCGTCGTTTTGGGATTGGAACAGGCCTGCCGGGACCGGCTTGGCCCCTTTGGGTATGATCCACATCTCATAGATTTTATCGGCGGCGGTGCGCGGGAGGTTGGAGGCAATGAGCAGCACGCCGCGAGTGGGGTTGACGAAGACTTTGCCTCCGCCGAAAGAAACCTCCGTCGTACGGGGGCCGGAGAGGATGGCGAACGCGGCGGATTGCTCTTGGTTGCGATGGCGGTTACTGGCTACGAAAAACGCAGCGGCCAAAAGCAATAGCGCCGCCACTGCAAGTGCGGCCACCCAGTTCAGACGGCTGGGGCGGGCCCCCACCGAAGCTAAAATGCGGCGGCGGAGATTCCGGGAGGGTTGTGCCGGGGGTGCGGTGGCGCCGATCAGGGCCGCGGTTTCCAACGCGCGTTTTATTCCAGCCATGCAAACCTCGCATCCTCGATTGAGGTGGACGCGAATCTCACTGCCTTCGGGCTCTTCGGCGATGCCCAAGGCATAGAGATCATAGTGCGGACGGAGTTCATCGCAGTTCATCAGGGCACCGCCACTCCCAGTTCATCGCGCAAGCTCTGCAACGCCGTCCGCACCCACGTCTTAATCGTGCCGAGAGGCTGTCCCATTTTGACGGCCATCTCCGACTGCGAGAGACCCTCGAAATAAGCCAGTTCCATTACAGTCCGATAGTTCGGCGCCAGCTTATCCATCGCCAACTTCACGCGACGCGCCTGATCGGAGACGAGAATCTGTGCTTCCATTTCACGATACAGCGGCGCATGGTCGATCTCGTCTAATTCCACCGCTTTCCGCTCGCGCCCGGCCGACGAACGCAAATAGTCGATCGCTCGATTGCGTGCGATAGCCAATAACCACGGGCCGATGGATCCCTTGTCGGAATGCACGGAGTGCACGCGGTTCCACACGCGAAGGAAGGTTTCCTGAACTAAATCCTCCGCGATGGCGTTGTCACGGACCAAGCGCAGCACCAGTGAATAGGCCAATTTGCCGTAGCGATCGTACAATTCGGCCAGGGCTTGTGGGTCCCGGCGCTGCAAACGCGCGATCAACTCCCTTTCCTGGGAACCGGCGTACACCGCCATGATCAGCGGGAGCATTAGGTCGCGACTCGGTAAGGGGTGGTCAGCATGATAAATGAGCGCGCTGGTATGCCGACCGGCGCGCCTGAGGGAAACAACACTAAGGAGTCAGTCCGGTTTACTTTTCTACAATATCTTTCTTCATAGGCCCGAGAACGCCGAGCAGCGCTTGCTTGTCGGGCTCCTTGACCATGAACTTGTCGAGCGCGGCCACCAGATCCTGCACCAGAGCGTCAAAATCAGCGCCGCTGATTCCCATGCCCGCATGAGCCGTCTTCATGTCCTTACCTTTGTACTTGCAAGGGCCTCCGGCGGCCTCGCAGATTTGATCGACCAGGTTCTTTTTGAATTTCGCGAGCCGCTTGGGGTCGGCAGCGGTAGCCTTAAAGAAGCCATTGATTCGATTGTCGGCGGCAACGCGGCCGACGAAATCGTCCACCACGGCGGTGATCGCTTTCTTGCCGCCGAGGCTTTTGTAAAGAGCGTCATCGGCCTGCGACATCGGAGCAATCGCAAGCAAGCCAGCCAGAAACGCCAGCAGAGTGTATTTCCGCATGTTCATCCCCTTTTTTGAGTGCCTGTCAGTAACGCTTTCAGAAATTACTACGGAATCGGCGGGGGATTGGATTTCAGGGGGTGTGGTCGAGCGCAGGGAAAAACGCGGCTGGAAGAAGCCGCGTGTACCCAACGCCGTACTTTCGTTCGGCGCCGCTTTCCGGAAGGGTGCACCTTTCTCCCTCCGTGTGGTGTCTAATGGAAGAGAAAGGAGTGTTCCACGTATGAACACCAAAAACCAGCAAGACCAGAAGAAGAATCAAAGACCAGCCACCCGGCAGGAGCAGGATACAAAGAAGCGGGGTCAAAATCCCAGCATCCTGCAAAACACCAGGAAGCATCCAGACCACGAACAGGAACACCCAGAGACACGGCTGACCCGTTAGGTTTGATCCGTATTTCCTTCGTTAGTAAAAGCTCCCTCCCTTGGCAACATGGGCGGGAGCTTTTTAGTTTTAGTCCCCGTGGGCCGCGGATGACGGCTTCGGAACGCCATTGATGGTCTTGAGAATGCGCGAAACGATCTGGTAGGGGTCGCCTTCAGAGTTCGGACGGCGATCTTCCAGATAGCCTTTGTAACCATTCCTGATGAAATTAACAGGCATCCGGATGGAAGCGCCGCGATCGGAGAGGCCGTAGCTGAACTTGTCGATGGCTTGCGTTTCGTGCAGGCCTGTCAATCGCAGATGGTTATCGGGCCCATACACGGCGATGTGCTCGGCGACGTGGTTGGAGAACGCCTTCATGACGGCTTCGAAATACTCCTTGCCGCCTACATCGCGGAGGTACTTGGTCGAGAAGTTGCAGTGCATGCCGGAACCATTCCAGTCACCCTTGATGGGTTTGCAGTGCAATTCCATGTCTACCTCGTATTTCTCACAGAGACGCATCATCAGATAGCGAGCGGTCCAGGTGTCATCGGCGGCTTTTGCTGAGCCTTTGGCGAAGATCTGGAACTCCCACTGACCTTTGGCGACTTCCGCGTTGATGCCTTCATGATTGATGCCAGCGGCGAGACAGAGGTCCAAGTGTTCTTCGACGATTTGACGGGCCACGTTGCCCATGCTCTTGTAGCCGACGCCGCAGTAGTATGGACCTTGCGGAGTGGTAGGGTGCCCGTCTTTCGGGAAACCGAGCGGACGTCCATCCTTATAGAGGAAGTATTCCTGCTCAAAACCAACCCAGAAGTCAGGGTCGTTCTCGATGGTAGCGCGCGCGTTGCTGGGATGCGGCGTGCCATCCGGCAGCAGAACTTCGCTTAGAACGATGAAAGCGTTCTTGCGGCTGGCATCCGGGTAGAGAGCTACGGGCTTCAAAACGCAGTCGGAGCTTTTGCCCTCCGCCTGCATGGTGGAACTGCCGTCAAAACCCCAATTGGGTAGATCGGCCAGGGTGGGTGGCTGCTCAAATTGCTTGAGGAGAGTTTTGCCACGCAGGTTGGGAACGGGGGTTTTGCCGTCCAGCCAGATGTATTCGAGTTTGTATTTTGTCATAGCGTTTGGAGGATCAGCGGGTTGGGGTCATTCAGACGCCCAGCCTCCGGTATAAGACCGACCTTTCGGAAAATGAGACCGATCCTCCATTTTCGTTGAGAGAGCGCCACTTCGCAATAGCCATGCCGATCAATTGTCTTTATGGAGAGCCTTCAAGAAAATGATTGGTAGATTAGTATAATTCGTCCGTGGCCTTGATTCGGTTTTTAGTACTGGCAGCTCTATTCGCCGCCGGGTTCGCTGCGGCTGAGAGCGATACCACTCTTTTGCTGAATGGCAAAATCCTCACGGTGGATACGAAATTTTCAACGGCTGAGGCCCTGGCAATCCGGGACGGCAGGATCGCGGCGGTTGGCACTCCCGCCGATTTGCGCAAAATGGCCGGAAGGCAAGCCCACGTCATCGATCTGGGGGGACGCACCGTAATCCCCGGGCTGATCGATTCGCATATGCACGCTATACGGGCAGCGCTCAGCTTCAGCACCGAAGTGAACTGGATCGGCGCGCGATCGCTCGCCGAAGCGCTGGATCGAATGCGCCAGGCCGCTCACAGCATGCCAGCGGGCGCATGGCTCATCGTGGCAGGCGGCTGGAACGTCCAGCAATTCTCGGAGAATCGGCGGCCTACGCAGGCGGAACTGGCGGCGGCCGCGCCGGAAAATCCGGTGTATGTTCAATTGGGTTACGGCTGGGCGATGCTGACGCCGAAGGCGCTGGATCGGCTGCACATCGCAACGGACGCGGATCTGCCTCCAGGCGGCAAGCTGGAACGCGACTCGGACGGCAAACTTACCGGCGGAATCAGCGGGGCTCAGAATGCGATCATCGCTTTGTTCGACCGGCTTCCGACGCCCACGCCAGAGCAGGAAGTGGAGGGGACCAGGAAGTTTTTCCGCGAGCTGAATCGCTTGGGTTTGACGGGCGTGGTGGATCCGGGGGGAAACAATATGACGCCGGAATCGTACCAGGCGCTCTTCAAAGTGTGGCGGCAAGGTCAACTGACCGTACGCGTGGCCTATAGCCTGTGCGGGATCACGCCGGGCAAAGAGTTCGCAGAGTTGAAGGACCTGACGCAGATGCTGCCGATGGGCTTCGGCGATTCGATGTTGCGCTTCAATGGCATCGGGGAGCGGATTACCTGGGCTATGAATAACAACAACAAACCCACCGAAGCGGAGCGGGAGCGGTACTACGAAATTGTCCGATGGGCCGCGGAGCGCGGCATGTCGGTGACTATGCATTGGCCGCGCAACGATTCAGTGGGCGTGCTGCTGGATATTTTCGAGCGCGTCAACAAGGAAACGCCGATCGGCAACCTGAGATGGTCCATCGCGCATTTGAACGACGCATCGGCGGAGAATTTGCGGCGGATGAAAGCGCTGGGAGTGGGATGGACCGTGCAGGACGCCATGTATTTCCAGGGCGAACAGTTCTTGAAGCAAGAAGGCGCGGAGGCCGCGCGGCGCGTTCCGCCGGTGGAGACGGCCAAGGAGATCGGCGTTGCGGTGGGAGCGGGGACGGATGCTCATCGCGTGGCCTCGTACAATCCATTCACCGCTCTGGAATGGTTCCTGGACGGGAAGACAGTGAGCGGCGTTGCACTGCGCGGGCCCGAGGAGACGCCCAGCCGCGCCGAAGCGCTGCGGCTTTATACCATGGGCAGCGCGTGGTTTTCGCGCGACGAAAATGAGCGAGGATCGCTTGAACCGGGAAAGCTGGCGGATCTGGCGGTTTTGTCGAAAGATTACATGACGGCGCCAGTGGAGCAAGTGGGCGGTATTGAATCTTTACTGACCATGGTTGGCGGCAAAATCATCTATGCCGGAGGGCCTTTTGCGCGATTGGAAGAGCACCGCTAGGCTAGTCTCCGCAAAATAACTAGACAGAAATAAGGGTAGACGCGGCTTGAGCCGCGTTCCGCCGGTGACAATACCAACGCGGCTTTAAGCCGCGTGTACCGTGCCAATCCCGTGAGTGTCGACACTACACCAGCCTGTCAAGCCAGGTTCAGCGCTTGGAACATGGCCAGGCGCTGTTCTCGAATCGGATCGCTGACCACCTTGCTTTGATTATTGATCACCAGGGTAGGGCGCTCGTTGGCATTGAACGCCGGCCATTTCGGGAGCTTGGGGGTGTTCGGATCGCCGGTGCGCGCGAACGCGATCCAGGCGTCCGAGACCTTGTCGGCCAAAGCCATGGCATCGGCGCCGCCGCCGGTGAGTTGGCGGGAGATCTGGACGTTGTCGAACGCAAAGGGGATCTCGATGGTATGCGGCGACTTCAGCCGTCCGCCTTCCACCGGCGTCTCCCAGGTGAAGTAGTACAAGTGGACGGGTCCTTTCGCCAGCGCAGCTCGCCGCTCAGCGATCTTCATGATGGGCGCGCCGTAGCGATAGTCGCTCGCAATCAGGAAGAAAAGATCAGAAGGCGTCGCGCGAGGATTGAGCTTTCGGTACACATCAATGACAGCCTCGCTTTCGCTGCCCACCAGGTTCATAAGGCGGCGGCGCATCCCGGCTTCATCCAGCGAGAAGGCAGCCTCGTCGCTTTGTAGCGTCATTTCGGTGCGCGTGGAGCCCAGCATGAGCGGCACATCGGCTGAAATGGGCGACGCGGCCGGATGGAACGGATGTTGGGGCACCGCTTTTCCATCCACTGTGGGGGAGAAGCCCTGCGTCATCTGATCCTGGCCCGCCATGTCTTTGAGAACCGCGAAGTACGCGCCCATGATGCGATCCACGGGGATTTTCTGTAGCTCACGCACTTGGGCCGTAGTGAGGTTTAACTTCGCAAGCAACATCGCCGCGACGCCGGTGGCTGGTCCGATCTCGACCAACTTGATGGTTGGGCCGCTCTCGATCACCGCGCGGTGAAACAGTCCTTTGGCCGATGGCATGGCGAGCAGCGTGCCAACTTTCCGGCCGCCGCCCGATTGCCCGAAGATCATCACGGTATTCGGATCGCCGCCGAACTGCTCGATGTTATTGCGCACCCAGCGCAGCGCGTGCACGATGTCGAGCATGCCGACGTCGCCGGACGAGGCGAAATCGGGGCCGCCGAATTCGGCCAGATAGGTAAAGCCGAGAACATTCAAACGGTGATTGATGGTAACCACCACCACGTCGCCGCGGCGCGCCAGATTAGCGCCATCGGTGCCGGGCGAGGACCCGGAGCCGCTGGAGAATCCTCCGCCATGACACCAGAACAAGACGGGCCGTTTGCGCCCATCTTTGAGCGCGGGAGTCCAGACGTTGAGCACCAGGCAGTGTTCGCTTTCCGGCGGAAGGTTGGCGCTCGCCGTGGACAACGCGGACACTGCGCGCTGGGCGCCGGGATTGCTTTGCGGGGTGCTGGGTCCGTAGTGCAGCGCGTCGCGCACGCCGCTCCATGGCGCTGGATCTCGAGGCGGCATGAAGCGATTTGGCCCCGCCGTATTGGCTCCATATGGGACGCCCTTGAAGATTTTGATGCCTTGAACTTCTTCGCCGCGGATCTTGCCGAATGCGGTGTCGGCGACCACGGAGCTCTGACTCGCTTGCCCACGAGCCAAACTAACGGTTGCAGGGATCGCAAGCAACGAAGTCTGCTTGAAGAAAGTGCGACGATTCATCATGGAACGGCCTCCTGGGTGAGATTTGCTCTCCAGTATACGACCGTTGACTCAGGCTGGGTGACGATTTGTGGTATACAAGCTGGAGTTAGGGCGTCAGGAGGTTTCCATGAATTTGAAACGCGTCTTCCTTTGCGTCTCTCTGGCATCGCCTTTCTATCTGATCCAATCCGCAAGCGCCGATATTTATCCGGTTATCTTGCACGGCAAGGTGGTGATGGATGATGGCTCGCCGCCGCCCGTGGTGGTCTCAGTTGAACGGGTCTGCAGTGATGTCGCCGGTTCGATGCCAGGGGTCCTCACCGACAAGAAGGGCGAGTACATCTGGCGCATGGATATCGATCCGCTGGAGCAGCGCAACTGTGTGATTCGCGCGACGCACGCCGGCTATACTTCCAGCGAAGTCGAAGTTTCAGGAATTGACACTACCCACACCACTCTCGATCTTCCGCCGATCACGATTCGCAGTGCGGTTCCCGACCCCGCGATAATCCACTTTTCGGAAAACGCCATCGGCGGCCGCGCGAAGTCGGATTTTAGCGCTGCCATGAAAGCGCTGGACGCTCGGGATTTGCAGGGAGCGGCGAAACACATGGAAGCGGTGGTTGCCGCCGCTCCCAAAGCTGGGCAGGCATGGCACGCGCTCGGCGTGATCGATGAGAGCCTCCTTAAAACGGGGGAAGCGCGCGCGGCCTATGAACACGCCATTGCAGCCGAACCAAAGTTGCTTCCAGCGTACGTAATGTTGACGCGTCTTTGCATCGAGACCAAGGATTGGGACTGCGCGGGGAAGACCTCCGACGCGTTGATCAAGCTAGATACCAAGCATTTGTATCCGGAAATTTACCTTCATCAGGCGGTCGCGCGGTATGAGTTGAAGGATCTGAACGGGGCGCAAGAGAGCGTGCAGGAGGCCATGCGCCTGGACCCGAGAAATACGCGGCCGAGGGCCGAGTATGTACTGGGAAGGATTTTAGAGGCCAAGGGCGATATGGCAGGAGCGAAGCAGCATATGGCGAAGTACCTGGTGCTACAGCCCGCTCCGCCGGATGTCGATTTAGTGCGCGCGCACATCGACAATCTTGGAAAGCCGCCGGTTAGCGGTGTGGATCCCGAGCTGGAGACGTTTTGAGTTCGCTCCTGAAGTCCATCCAGATCTGGAAATAGCGGCACTCTGGCGGACGATTTTCCTTCTGATAGTGATAGGGACGCAAGATGAGACCTCCGGTGGAAAGCAGAATTTGCTTCACTTTGGCATCAAAGGCAGTCATCTGCGCGACTTCTTCGCGAGCGTGCGGCCAGGTGAGACCGGGGAACTTAGTGCACGGTCGTTAGAACTTTCCGGGCATAGCATCATCAGCCAGAAAGGCGCGGCCGCGAAGTTGGACAGGATGCCAAGTTCATTGCGCTTAGAAAGAACCACTTCGCCCGGTTTAGCTGCTTGCGGCAGTATTTCCCAGTCAGGCGTGTTCGCTTCGGGAACGGGCGTCAACCAATGCGGGATACTGCCGGGCGCCACGTACAATGGACTGTGCCTGGAAGAGCGCTGGCGCCGCTAGAGCGCTATTTCGAATTCAAGAAGCTGAACGCGACGTGGAAGACCGAGGTGCTGGCGGGGTTCACCACGTTCATCACGATGGCCTACATCGTGTTCGTGAATCCATCGATTCTGAAGGACGCCGGCATGCCGGTCCCGGCGGTGTTCGCCGCCACATGTATAGCGGCGGCATTGGGCACCATCCTGATGGGAGCATTTGCGCGCTACCCGATCGCGCTGGCGCCTGGCATGGGGTTGAACGCGTATTTCACCTACACGGTGGTGAAGGGGATGGGGGTGCCGTGGCAGACGGCTCTGGGCGCGGTGTTTCTTTCGGGAGTGGCGTTCCTGATTCTTACCGTGGTGGGCGTGCGGCAGTGGATTATCGCGGCGATTCCGGCGGAGTTGTATGCGGCAGTCAGCGCGGGGATCGGCCTGTTCATCGCGTTTGTGGGCCTGCGGAACGCCGGGATCGTGAAGGCCGATCCGGCGACTATTGTGTCCATGGGGAACCTGCGCGATCCCAACGTTGCTCTCGCGGTTTTCGGAATTTTGTTGATCGCGGCGCTGCAGGCGTGGAAGGTGCGCGCGGCGATACTTCTCGGCATTCTTTCCACCACGGCCGTGGGCGCTATGAGGGGGCTGGTGCAGTGGCAGCCGCAATCCTATCGATGGAGCGACATTTCAGGTACCATGCTGCAGCTGGATGTGCGGGGCGCACTTGGGCTGGGGCTTCTCGAGATTGTCTTCGTATTTCTGTTCGTGGATCTATTCGATAACCTCGGCACATTGGTGGGGGTGAGCAAGAAGGCCGGGCTGCTTGAGGCTGATAATCGAATTCCGCGCGTGAACCGTATCCTGCTGACGGACGCTGCCGCCACCATCGGCGGATCGTTGCTCGGGACGACGACCGTCGTTAGCTACATTGAGTCGGCGGCAGGAGTAGCGGCGGGCGGGCGCACAGGCTTTACGTCGATAGTGACAGGCGTGCTGTTCATTGCGGCTCTGTTCGTCGCGCCACTGATTGGAGCAGTACCCTCGGCAGCGACATCGCCGGCGCTGGTTGTGGTGGGCGGTCTAATGATTTCCGCGGTCGCGGAGATCCAGTGGGATGACGTCTGCACCGCCTTCCCCGCATTCCTGACGCTGATTACGATTCCGCTGACATTCAGCATTGCGAATGGCCTGGCCTGCGGAATTATTTCGTATGTCGTTATCCACGTGGCATGCGGACGATGGCGGCAAGTGTCCTGGGCGGCCTATGTGATTGCGGCGCTCTTAGCAATTCGCTTTGTGTATATTGGCGGGGCGACTTAAGATGCGAGCTGCGCGAGAGCCTCGGCCAAAACTAATGTTCCTTGCGCGATCGCTTCGGGTGATGCATATTCATCCGGACGATGGCTTACGCCGCCGCGGCAGGGAATAAATAGCATTGCGGTTGGCGCGATGCGCGACATAAAGAGCGAGTCATGATAGGCCCGGCTAATCATACGCTCGAAGGCCAGTCCGTGCGTTTTCGAAGCTTGGGCCAGGGTGTCCACGACAAGCGGAGCGCAGTGCGCCGGAGGATCGGCATTGACGAACTCCAAACTTGCCTGGACGCCCCGGCGATTCGCGATTTCATCGCAAGCCAGCTTGATTTTTTCGAGCACTGAGTCTCGCCTGCCTTCATCGGTGTCGCGCACATCGATTTCCATCCGCACACGGCTGGGGACGCTGTTGACGGCGCCCGGAAAAACGTCGCATACGCCGACCGTGCCGACGGTGTCATTCGAGCCGCTGGATCGCGCGCTCGATTCAATTGCCAAGGCGATCTCGGCCGCCGCAAGAAACGCATCGTGCCGATCCGGCATCAACACAGCTCCGGCGTGGCCGCCTTCACCGTGGATGATGACGGTAAGGCTGGCTGGCGCGGCGATGGCCGTGACCACCCCTAACGGAACGTTGCGGCGCTCCAGCAGCGGTCCTTGTTCGATGTGCATTTCAACGAAGGCTGAATAATATCCGGGCCGCAAGGGCACCGAGGCCAAGGGACCCTCAAAACCGGCTGCCCATCGAGCATTATCGAGGGTGACGCCATCGCGATCCAGACGCGCGCCTGCCGTAGAGGGGTCGAGGAGACCACAGAGCAACCGGCTCCCGAGGCATCCGATTCCGAATCGCGTGGGTTCTTCCGATGTGAAAATGATCAGTTCGATGGATCGGTGCGGTTGATAGCCGGCGCGGGCGAGTGCGCGAATCGCTTCCAGGGCGCCCAGCACTCCGACGGTCCCGTCGAAGCGGCCTGCGTTGGGAATCGCGTCGATGTGGGAACCGGTGCCGACGGGCTCTAACTCCGGGTTCGCACCGGCCCAACGCGCGAAGGTGTTCCCTACCGCATCGTCGCGAAGGGCGAGCCCTGCTTCGCGGCAAAGGTTCTTCACGTAATCGCGGCCGCGGATATCGGCCTCCGTGAAGATCACGCGAGTGACCACCGGCGGCTCCTCCTGGGAAATCGCTCCGAGGGCGTCCAATTCGGCGGCCAAGCGTTCCTGATCTATGTCGATTTTCATCGATTCCAATCTTTGTAGATAAGATATTTTGCGGGTGTTTTTCCGAGCGCTCCGAACCACTGCGGGCAATAGGGCGCCATCCAGATGAAGTCGCCTTCCGCCACCGGATACCAATGCTCGCCGAGACGGTAGATGCCGCCACCCGCCAGCATCAACAGCCCGTGCTCCATGACGTGGATCTCAACCATTGGGAGGGCCGCGCCGGGAAGATAGGTCATGGTGTTCACGGCAAAGTCGAAGGACGCGTTGTCTGGAACGAGTACTCGAACTTCGAGAGCGTCGTCTCCCATCAGAGGCGTGGCGGACACATCGCTTTCGCGGCCTGTGAAGCACTGGGGCGGGGAAACGCCCGGTAACGGCTGATAGGCCTTCTCGATGATTGCGGCTCGGGCTGCGGTTTTGGCAGACACTGTGGCGGCGTGCCCGGCTGGAAAATACGCATAACGGCCGCTAGTCAAAGTGTCGCCGTTGATTTCTATTTGTCCTTCGAGGACGTAAACGAATCGCTGGACCGGCGCGGGCCCTAGCGATCCTCCGGCTTCGAACTCCGCGGTGTACTGGGTGAAGCCTGCGCCTGCGGCCGGCGCGGTGTGCACGATCGCAGTCGCCTTCTGCATTCCTGGCAGCGGAGCTCGGACGAATGTATCCGGTGTCTGCAAAAGGTGATCGGCTCGATGAGCGCTGCGAGTTTGTCCCAAATGATGCATAAGTGTTTTAGGTAAGAAGAGGTCTCACGAACTTGCCCTCGCTTCGTGCCGTGATTTCGCCGGATGCAAAGATGGTCTCGCCGCGCCGAATGGTGCGCACCACGCACCCGCGAAAGCAAGAACCGACGTAAGGACTCAAGGCGTGCCGCTGCATCAGATTCTCAGGTCGCAATTGGACTGATCTAGACAGGCCCACCAAGGTCAGGTCCGCGTCCATGCCGATCGCGATAGCGCCCTTGGATTGGATTCGAAACCTGCGTGCCGGCTCAGCAGAGACCAGCGATGAGATCCGTTCGAGCGGCACACGCTCGAGGAGCACGGCAAGAGTGGACTGCACACCCGCGATGCCGCCCCAGGCCTTTCCGAAATCGCCGGTTTTCATTTCGGGCGGCGCGGGCGAATGATCCGATGCGACGATGTCGACGGTTCCGGCGAGCAATTGCTTCCACAGAGCATCCTGCTCCGCAGCGGCGCGCAGTGGAGGCGCGCATTTCGCGACCGCACCCAGGCGCTCAACGTCAGCTTCGGTAAAGAAGAGATAGTGCGGGCAAGTTTCGATGGAAACGTCGGCGCCTTGCGCGCGGGCTTCAGCGGCGAGGGCTACACCCCGTCCGGAGCTGACGTGAACGATATGCAATTTCGCACCAGCCTCGCGGGCCAGCAATGTAGCACGCTGGATGGCTTCGAGCTCCGCGATCACCGGGCGAGACGCGAGGAATTGCGCGACGCTTCCATTTGCGATTCGCCGGGCGGCGAGACCCCCGGTGATCTCCTGGCTTTCGGCGTGTACGGCGACAGGCAGGCCCAGCCGCGCTGCTTCGCGCATTCCCTCCAACAGCGTGAGGTCGTCGGCGCGGGGAAATTCCGGCAATCCGGAATCGCACAGGAAAGCCTTGAATCCGACGACGCCGCGATCGGCCAGCTCAGCCATTTGCGGGATGTTGCCGGGAATCAGTCCGCCCCAAAGAGCGAAGTCAGTGATGGAGGATTTTTCCAGCGCCGCACGCTTCTGATCGAACGCTTCGGCATGGACGGTACAGGGCGTCGAGTTCAGAGGCATGTCGAAGAAAAGCGTTCCACCTCCCGCCGCCAGCGCGCGGCTTCCAGTGGCGGCGCCTTCCCAGTCCGTGCGCCCCGGCTCGTTGAAGTGGAGATGGACATCGATCAGGCCGGGGAAGATATGCAATCCTCGCGCGTCGATTTCTTCGGCAGCTCCGGGAAGCTGGGGTCCGATCGCTACGATCCGGCCGTCTTCAATTGCAATGTCCGCCGTGTCACCTCTCACCACCAGGTCAGGCATGGCGCTGCTCCAGCAGCTCGAGAAATCGCATCCCGACCTCCAGCGCCGCGGCAACATCTTCGGCCAGAACGGTTTCATCGGGATGATGGCTAATGCCGCCGGGGCTCGAAAGAAACAACATGGCGGCGGGCATGCGGCGAGCGACGATCATCGCATCGTGGCCCGCGCCGCTCGGCATGCGATGAAGCGGCAACCCAGCGCTCTCGACAGCGCGCTCCAGCATCTGGGTGAGATCCGAATCCATGGCGACGGCCGGTTGATCCAAGCGCTGCTCCCAGGAGGCCGTGAGACAGCGGGAGGCCGCGATCTGTTCAGCGCATCGCAACAGCCGCGCTACTAAGTGGTGACGAACGGGATCTTTCACATGCCGGACGTCCAGGCTGGCTGCGGCTGAACCCGGGATCGCATTGCTCGCGCCGGGCGACACATTGAGGCGACCGACCGTTGCCACTGCGCCCGGAATTGCACGGGCCTCGCGCTCCACCGCACTGATCCATTCCGCCGCACCCGCCAACGCATCGCGGCGAAGATTCATCGGCGTGGTTCCGGCATGATTGGCTTGGCCTTCGAAGAGCAGATCCAGGCGGCTCTGGCCAGCGATGGCTTCCACCACGCCGAGCGGCAGGTGCAAACTTTCGAGTACCGGGCCTTGCTCGATGTGGAACTCGAAGTATCCGATCGCGTTATCGCCTGCTTGTGCTTCGCCGATTCGGCCCGGATCTAATCCAAAGGCCGCGATGGCGTCGCCGCATTGAGCGAGCAGCTCATTGTCTACATCGCCAATAAACGCACGGCTCCCGATGAAGGGCACGCCAAATGTTACGCCTTCTTCCTCCGAGAAGCCGATCACTTCAATCGCAAACGGAAGGCGGCGTCCGGCGAGCCTTTCGACTAGAGCGACTCCGAGCACAACGCCAAGGATTCCATCGAACGCACCGGCGTGAGGCACCGTATCCAGGTGCGAACCGATAAACAAGCGCGGCGCGGAAGGTCGCGCGGATGGATACAGGCCGCGCAAGTTGCCCGCGTGATCTACCGCGACGCTCATGCCGGCCTGCTCCATCCAACCGCGCAAATGAGCGTGCACGGCGTGCATCGGCTCCGACAAAAATGTCCGCGTGATGAAGCCCGGCTCTTCGCTACATTCAGCCAGCAGACGACATCGGGCTATGACATCGTTGGTCATGATCCCCGGTACGTGCTGTAGCCGTACGGACTCAACAGAAGCGGAACATGATAGTTGCCGGCCGGATCGGCGACGCCGAAGCGGATTACCACGTCGTCCAGAAATGGCGGATCGGCGAGCTGGATGCCTGCGCTTCGAAAATAGTCGCCGGCATGAAACGTCAATTCATAGACGCCTGTTTCGAGACGATCGCCCGAGAGCAGCGGTTGGTCTGTCCGGCCATCCATATTGGTAACCGCCGTTTTTACAAGCTTCGTGCAAAACCGCAGATCGATAGCGACCCCCTGCGCGGGCTGTCCGCGCGAGGTATCGAGCACATGGGTCGAAATGCGAGCCATCTTATCTCTTCAAGCGTAAGCCAAGAATGCCGAACGGAGGCCGCGCTTCGGTGAACACGCCTAGCTCCTGGCCGCGCTCTGCGATGGTGTCCCAGGTCCGGTTGTTCGCTTCCAGGTGCACTTCGGCGATGCCGGGAATCTCTGTCAGCATTTGCGTTCCAATTTGATAAATCACCTGCTGGATGCTTCCGGATTCGAATCCGTTAAAGATGTCGCGCACCATGCGCCGTACCGCAGCGGTGACGGCGCCGGAGCTGAAGCCGGCCGACGATTCGGTATACAGCCACTCCAGATCCAGCCACATGTGCAAAGGCCGGTTGGTAATGTCGGGCAGGGTAGTGTATTGATCGCGGACGAAGCCGTGAAACGCGCTGCCACCCAGGCGCAGCAGTTTGAATCCGCTAATGCCAGACGCGATTTCTACAACTCCGCTGCGATTGAGCTCCAGGCGCGCCGTGGCGGATTCCGGGCCAGACGGCGCGAACGCAACAGCACTGTTCGGGAGTGCCGCGTAGGGGATCTCGACGGCCGACATTTGCACGCCTTCCACTTGCGGATAAGTAGCAAGAAACTTCGCTCCCAGGAAACGGCAGCAATCTTCCAGATCGGGGCCCTCGTAGTTGAGCATTTCACGCTGCACGAAATTCTTCATCGAATCGGTGGCGATGAGTCCAGTGTTATCGCCAGTAGTATAGGTTTTCCAAAACGCGTCGCCATAGATCAGGATAGTGATATTGGCGCCGAAGACGGTCTTGCCATCCCGATTCAAACGGTAGACGATCACATCGCCCTTGCCGTAATAACTTCGCTTCCATCCACTGGCGAACTGTCCAGTCACGATTCGATCAGGCCCTCCAGCCGAAATCTTGCGATCCGATAAACCTGCCGGAGCGCTTCCCGATATTCATCCTCCGGCGAAGCTTCCATTCTCGCCTGAAGCGCCCGCAGAATGTCGTGTTTGGTGCTTCCCCTCACGGCCAGTAGAAAAGGAAATCCAAATCGATGGCGGTAAGCTCGGTTCAAACGATGGAGCTCGTCGAATTCAGCGGGAGTCAAGCTGTCCAAACCCGCGCCGGCCTGCTCTTGGGTGGAAGCTTCGCTCAAGCGCGCGCGTGCTCCAAGATCGGGATGCGCCTCTAAGAGAGCCAGGCATTCGGCAAACGTCGCTCGCTCCACTTGCTCCGTCATCGCGGCATGCAGAGCGTCCACGCTAGGGAACGGGCGGGATTGGGAGGCGCGCTGGGCCACCCACGGCGAATGTTCGAACACCCAGCCGACGGCCGCGACGAAACCTGCTGCGTCGAGAGCATTCAATTCGGCGATCGTCATTGCTCCGCCGCCGCCGCGGCACGATAGACCACAGATCCGGCGACGCGTACCTCCCGCACGCTCTCAGCGCCGGCCAACGTGAAGATCGCAGCCAGCGTCTGCTTGGGACTTTGCTCCCGTTCGAGAACGGCCGCGAGTGGGCTATCGGCGGGCGGGCGAAGATAAACGAAGTCGGCGGATTTTCCGGTGCGAAAATCGCCTGTTTCGTCGGCGAGCGAAAGCGCTTCGGCTCCGGCCAGCGTCGCCAGGTAAAGCAAATGACCCGCATCGAGCAGCATCCCATCGGGAGCGATGCGCTGCAGCAAGTAAGCTTGGAGCCCTTCCTTGAGCATCCCGAAGCCGGTGCCTCCGCCAACGTCGGTTCCGAGCGCGCATCGCACGCCGGCGTGGATGTGCCGCTTTAAAGGAAACAGCCCGCTGCCGAGAGCCGCGTTGCTGGATGGACAATGCGCCACGGTGGCGCCGCTAGGCGCCAGGCGATTCAATTCTGACTCTGAGGGATGCACATTGTGCGCCAGTACTGCGCCCACGCGGGCGAGTCCGAATCGTTCGTACACGGCCAGGTAGTCGGCAGCCCAGGGAAACAGGCGCGCCACCTCCTCGATCTCCTCCAGGTTTTCGTTGAGATGCGTTTGAAGCAGCAGCCCTGGGTGCTCGCGCAGCAGCGTCTGGCACACTTCCAACATGGCTTCGGAAGTAGAAAGCGCAAAGCGCGGGGTGACGGCGTAGGTGGAGCGGCCGCGCCGATGGAAGCGCTCGATCAGCAAACAGCTTTCGCGATAAGCGCGCTCCGGTGTCTGATGTAAGTCTGGAAGCAGACGCCGGTCGGAGAGCACTTGCCCCGCGGCAATCCGCAGCCCGGCTGCCTCCGCGGCTTCAAAGAGCGCCGCCGTGGCGGGAGCAAAGTGCGCGCCAAACACCGCCGCGGTTGTGGTTCCGTGGGATGCCAGCGCATGCACGAACTCACGAGCCACGCGACAGGCGTAGGCATGATCGACCATGCGGGCCTCTTCGGGCAGAGCGCAGTGTTCCAGCCAGTCCAGCAGCGAGTGACCCAAGCCTCCTAACACGCGCAGCTGCGGGAAATGAGTATGCGTGTCGACGAATCCGGGCAGAAGAAAGCCGCCGCGGAGGTCCACTGTCGGAATCGCGGGATGCGCATCGCGAAGCCTCAGATAATCGCCGCAGCCGGCCACGCGGCCTTCGACAACCAGCAAGCCGCCATCCTCGTAACACTCCAGCGCGCTCGAATCTTGAAACGGATTGCGCGGCGTGTGAAACAGGGGCGCGCGCAGCAGTTCGCCCCCCGGCGCGGGAATCACCGCCGTGCACCGACCGAACTTAGATTCGACTCGCGTTCCGCGCGTGCTCGCTGAACCGCAAAAAACACGCGCTCCGGCGTGGCGGGGCTCTCGAGCAGGATGGGGCCGCCTGCGCCGAATGCCGCGATCGCGTCGCGTAGAGCTTCGCGCACCGAAATGGCCAACATCAGGGGAGGTTCGCCCACGGCTTTACCGCCAAAGATGGTGCCGGGCTCCGCCGCTCGTTCGAGAAAGTCGACTTCGAAGACATCCGGTATCTCGGTCCAGGATGGCAATTTGTACGTGGATGCGCCCGCGGTGGCCAGACGTCCTTTTGAATCCCAAACTAGTTCTTCCAGCGTCAACCATCCAACGCCTTGAATGAATCCGCCCTCGATTTGCCCGCGATCCACCAGCGGCGAAACCGAATCGCCGACGTCTTCGAGGATGTCAGTTCGCAGCAGGCGATAGTCGCCAGTGAAGCCGTCCACTTCCACCTCGGATACGGCGGCGGCATAGGCGAAGTAGTGAAACGGCGTGCCGCGCCCCGTTTTCGGATCGTAATGAATATCGGGTGTCCGGTAGTAACCATGCGCGAACAGCGGCACTCTCTGGCGATAGGAAGCCTCGCATACTTTCGCAAACGGAATCGCTCGCTGCAACTCGTCCTTCGGAAATACACGGCCACGGGAAAATTCGACGGAGCCAGAATCGCAGGCGAGCAGCACGGCGGCAACTTGCGTTAAACGGCTGCGGAGTTCGGAGCAAGCAGCGGCCACGGCGGCACCGTTCAGGTCGGCCCCCGCCGAGGCTGCGGTCGCCGAAGTATTTGGAATTTTGTCGGTACGGGTGGACATGACGCGCACCGCTTCCAGATCGAGACCCAGGCTCTCAGCCGCGATCTGCTGGATCTTGGTGTGTAGCCCTTGTCCCATCTCGGCTCCACCGTGATTCACCTGCACGCTGCCATCGCGATAAATCAACACCAGCGCCCCGGCTTGATTGAAGAATGTCGCGGTGAAGGAAATCCCAAATTTTACCGGCGTAATCGCCAAGCCTCGCCTGTGGTGCGGGTGACGTGCATTCCAATGCTCGATCTGTTCGCGACGCTCAACGAATCCGCTGGATTCCTTGAGACGCCGCCAGATAATTTCAATACGGCCGGCATCCTTCACCGGCTGTCCGTAATGCGTGGTGTCGCCGTCACGATAGAAATTGCGTTCGCGAACGACATCGGGCGGCAAACCCAGCCGGCGCGCCGCATGATCCAGAATCTCTTCGATGACCAGCATGCCTTGGGGACCTCCGAAGCCGCGAAAGGCGGTCTGCGAAGTTTTGTGCGTGCGGCAGATCAGGCCGGTCACTTCCACATTGGGAAGCAGGTACGCGTTGTCGCAGTGGAACATCGCCCGGGACAGCACGGGCTCGGATAGATCGAGACTCCAGCCGCCATCGGAATAGAGCGCGATTCGCACGCCTTCCAATCGCCCTTCCCCGGTGAATCCGGCTGAATAGCGCCCTAGAAATGGATGGCGCTTGCCGGTGAGGGTGAAATCGAGCGCGCGCGTCAGCCTGACCCGCACGGGCCGCCGCGTTTTCCACGCGCCCAAGGCCGCGATGGCCGCATACGGATTGGCTTGCACTTCCTTGCCTCCGAAAGCGCCGCCCATGCGCACACATTCCACCGTAACTCTGTTGCGCGGAATTCCCAGCACGCGCGCGATCACTTCTTGTGTTTCAGTAGGATGCTGGGTGGAAGAATGCGCCGCCACGCCGCCGGTTTCGTCCATCCAAGCCAAGGCGCATTGCGTTTCGAGATAGAAGTGCTCTTGTCCGCCGATCTGCAGTTCACCCTCGAAGCGCAGGGCGCTGGACTCAATCACGGAGATATCGCCACGAGCCAGCCGCAGCGGAGGAGAGTGAAAACTCCCCGCCAGGATCGCGTCTTCGATGCTGACGATCGCAGGGAGGACTTCGTAGTTCACCGACACTCTGGCGGCGCCACGCTGTGCCGCATCGAGCGTTTCGCCGAGAACCCAGGCCACGGGTTGGCTGTGGTACAGGACCTCAGTTGGGAAAAGAGGTTCATCGTGCCGGTTGGAACCGGAATCGCCTTCGCCCGGAACGTCTTCGGCAGTAAGAACCGTTCGGACGCCGGGTTCCGACAATGCCGCGGAAACATCCAACGACTTCACGAGCGCGTGGGCATGCGGCGAGAGCACGGGCCAAGCGTGGAGCGGGTTTGGAAAACGCAGCAGCAGATCGTCGGTGTAAAGCGCTTCGCCAGTGACGTGCTCGCGCGCGCTCTCGTGTGGAACGGCTTGTCCAGCGACTGTCAGGGCATTCTTCAAGCAGCCGCCTCCCGCCGCTCCCAGAGGAACTTTGCAAGCAGGCTTTTCGAGACCGCGAGCCGGTACGCGGCCGAACCGCGATGATCGCCGATCGGTTGGATGGTACGATCGAGAGCGGCTTGGGCGCGCTCCACCGCCGAGTGGTTCCAGCGGTGATCGAGGACGGACTCTTCGGCCGCCAGCGCTCGCAGCGGAATTGCCCCGACGCCTCCAAATGCAAACCGGGCGCGCGCAATTTTGCCGGATGCGTCCCAGTCCATCGCCATAGCGGCAGCCACTGTGCTGATGTCGTCCATGCGCCGTTTCGCGACCTTGTAGAAACGCACGAACTCGGGCAGCGGCTTAGGAATTTCGATGCTCTCGATCAGTTCGTCCGGCGCAAGCAGTGTGCGGCGGTAGCTCACAAAGAAAGAATTGAGCGGAATGGTTCGACGTCCGCGTTGGCTCACAAGATTCAGGCTGGCGTCGAGGGCGAGCAGCAAAGGCGCTCCATCGCCGATCGGCGACGCGGTGGCGAGATTCCCGCCGAGAGTGGCACGGTTGCGCAGCGGCGGGGATGCGAAGAGCCGCAGCCATTGGAGAAGCACTTCAGGCGCTCCACTCCATCGCCTCGCGATTTCATTCAGCGGAAGAGCCGCGCCGATGGTGACCGAACTCGCGTTTTCCGAAAACTCGCGCAGGTCCGCGATGGCCTCCAGGCTAATCAGGTGCGGCCAACGCCGCGCGCGCAGATTCGATTCCACCACCAGATCGGTGCCGCCGGAAATCAAGCGGGCAGCGGGATCGTCAGCAAGATGCGAGAGGCATTGTTCAATGCTCGGGGGACGAGAAAATCGCGCGCCGGATGTATCGTAATCAATTGCGTCCAGGTGCGGCGCCGGGCGCGACAGGCGGTCGAGAAAAGTTCCCGCAGGCGCTGGACCAAGCGACAGCGCGGCATCGCGGATTGGCCGATACCCGGTGCAGCGGCACAGATTACCGCCCAGCTCGTGCGGATCGCAGGGGCCGGTCCGCCCCGGCCGGTAGTGCTCGGCGAAAAGGCTCATCACGAAACCCGGCGTGCAGTAGCCACACTGGGAACCTCCGCCCGCAGCCATAGCCTTCTGAACTTCCGCCAGTTTTCCCTCGGCTGCCAGGGCTTCAACGGTGTATATTTCCTGTCCCGCGGCCATCGGAGCCAGCATCAAACAGCTATTTACCGCACGATATTCGCTTCCCCCGGCTCGATCGGCAACCAGCACCACGGTGCAGGCGCCGCACTCACCTTCCGCGCAACCCTCCTTGGCGCCCGTCAGACCTTGTGCGCGAATGTAATCGAGGAGCGTAGTCTGAAGGCCTGCGGCATGGAGGGAAACACGGCGATTATTGAGCAAAAATGCGGGGGGCTCGGGGCCGGCGGTCTTCATTCCCCTCCTCTATACGATGATATTGCAGCCGGCGACAGGTCTGTTTAAAACTGGCTCTGCGCAGGAATCTGTGGAAGCCCGCATTTTAGGCTGCTTTCCTGAAGACGACGAATTCGGTCTTGGTGGCCGCTATCCGTTGCGCTTTCAGCAGGAGGTAACGCAGATTCTTATAGCCCCGACCGCGCCGTAACAGTGATTTGATGTTCCCATTCACCGATTCCACGACTCCCATCGGCACTTTGGTTCGGCAGTAGTTCAGAATCCCTTCCAGGTGATCCACCAACATCTGGGCCAGCTTTTCAAACGGTTTCAACCTTTGCCATCGCAGCTGATCCATCCAGTTGTGCAGATACCGCATCATGGCGCCTTCGTAGCGATAGGTCCAGAGTCGGTCCAAGCTTTCCTTTAACAGATACGCCTTCAGGACCCGCCGGTTGAGCGCGAACAGCTGATTCAACTGCTGCTTTTTGCCGGTCTCCAGGTTGACCCATCGGCTCAGCAATAGCCAACGCTTGCCCTTCACCACGTTCCTCATCCGTCCACCCTTGCGGAAGAACTCCGCCCTCCGCACTTCATCTACCGCTTGGTTGGCGTGCTGCATGATGTGGAACTTGTCATAGATGATCTGGCAGTGAGGGGCCCATTGCTCGATGCTCAACCGATAGGGCTTCCACATATCCAAGCAGGCCGCCTGAATCCCACGCCGTTGCCTGGCGCTGAGCTCGGTTTGAAAGAATCCATCCAAGGTCTCCTTCTTCCGCTCTTGCCCGAACCACAAGGGTTCGCCCGTCTCCAGGTTGCACACCACGCTGAGGAACTTTTGTTTCTTCCCCAGATAGATTTCATCCACCCCCATCTGCCGCAACGCTGGTTTGCGTCGCGCTGCATTCCAGCGCTCCAAGTACCTCAGATCAATCGCCCTCACGGTGCTGGCGGGCAACCCGAACTGGCGTGCCACCTGTCTGGCTGAAGCCATCTCACACGCCAGTCCCACGGCGTCCTCAAACCTCTTAGAAAACGGCGCCTTGCTCGGCAACAACGGCACCTTCTCCCGCTTCACACCGCAGTCCGGGCACTTCACCCGGTAAATCTCGATGAACACCGTCGCCGTAAACGCGCTCCAGGGAAGATCCCGTACCGCCCGCTCGCTGGTGTCGTACAGTTCTCCGAACTTACGCCCGCAACCGGAGCACTCGATCTTTCGATTTCCTCGTTTGCGCCGTATCCACAGTTTCAGCGTCTTCGCTTTTTCGTCAATCTCATGTTGATAGACCTGGTATCCCGGCCAAGCCAAGATCCTGGTGAACTCGTTATCCGTCGGCAAACTGCGAGTTTAGCCCAAGTTCAGCAATTCCGGCACCTCCCACGAATTCCTGCGCAGAGCCTTAAAACTTTTATGGCGTCCAGGTCCCTTCCTTGATCAAGCCCGTAGCTGCGGAGCTGTTGTCATGGGCACCCATGTAGATGTTGAGCGTCTTGCTGGTGTAAGTCCCGAGAGCAGTCACCGCCAAATGGAGCGTAAGAGTATCACCGGACCTGGATACCGAAGTGCCACTCCCGCTGATGGTGCATTGACTGTTCGAGAGCGTGCCGGAACCGGGAGTTATGGAAGTGGCTGCTGTGCCAGCATTGTTCTTTAGCTGGAGGGAGTTCAGGGCCGGGGAGTAGGAGACGAAGCAGGTATTCGCGGTGCCTGTCGACAAGGGATTGAAGACCACGTTCACTGCGTTGAGATCCGAGGCGCCGTTGGGGTCCGAGAATACCAGCGCGAATGTATTGGAGAGGCCCGACGCTGGATTTGGGATCACCGAAACCACTGTGGGCGGCTGGTTGGGGGCAGGCGTCCAGGTACCCTTGTTGACCCACCCGGTGGTCGCCGAACTTAGGCTTTTATCAATCGCTTCCATGAAAATGCTGTGTACGCCGGTGTAAGTGGAATTGGTTGCAACCGCCAGGTTGAGCGTGAAGTTATTGCCTGACTTCACCACCGAAGTGCCGCTTCCGCTGACGGCGCATTGACTATTGGACAGCGTGCCGGAGCCGGGGATGGTTATGCTCGTCGATCCAGTGCCTGCATCGTTCTTCAGATGGAGGGCCTTGGTGGAAGGGAGATAGAAAACATAACAGGTATTCACGCTGCCTGTGGACGAGTTGAAGTTCACCTCCACTTCGTTGAGACTGGCAGCGCCTTCCGTGTCGGAGTACTTGAGCGCGAACGTATTGGAAAGCCCGGTGGCGGGCGTCGGCGACGCCGATACCACTTTCGGCGTGCCGGGCGAAGATACTACCAGATTCACTGCTGATCCGGTGACCACCACTTTCCCAGCCGCCGGGGTTTCGCTGATTACGTCGCCGGCCGGCACCGTGCTGCTGGACTGTTTCGTCACAGTGCCGACAATCAAGCCGGCGCCCGTAATGGCGGTGGTTGCCGCGGCCTGCGTATCGCCCACAACATTGGGGACCGCCACTTGACCAGCGATGATGGTTGAGTCGGTAGCAGTGGCTGAAGCGGAGCCGCCGCCACTTACCGACGCGGTATTCACCTGGGGCGAACTCGCATTCGCCGCAACATTGACGGTCACGGTGATTGCCCCGTAACTCATACCGGCGCCCAATGCATCCGATCGCGTGCAAGTGGAGGGGGTCACGGTACAGGTCCATCCCGACCCGGACATCGCGACCAAAGTTTCGCCCGGCGGTATGGTCTCGAGCATGGTCACAGGATCGACGGTCGAACCAGTGCCCTCGTTTTTGACCAAAATAGTGTACTGTGCATTCTGCTGGCCCGGGTTGAAGTTGCCGGTGTGCATCTTCGTGATTCCGAGCACCGGGGGGCCAGCGGAGTTGGCCACCGGGAAGGTGAAATACGCCGTGGGATTGCAGCCCCCGACGTTCAGGACGGCAATCTGGTAATAACCCGCAGTAGCAAGATCGCCAGCCTGCAGATCCATCACCAGTTGCGTTGAACTACTACCCGCGCCGACGTTATTGGAACGATAGGAAAAGTAGCCAGCGGCGTCGACATAGTAGGTATAGGTGGTGGTGGGACTGGTTGTGAACCCCGTGCCGTTCACGGTAAGGCTTACGGGCCCGTTGGTGACGATGGGCGTCGCCGGGGAAACACTCGTGATAGTAAGTGGAACGGAGAGGCCCGCGATATTAAAGTTAGCCGTCCCGAGCGCCTGTCCCGTTAACCCGAACGAAAGTGGGTCCGAAGTACCTGAAAAATCCTGAGACCATCCGACGAACGCCATTCCGCTTCCCGCAGTCGCTGTGAAATCCACGGTGCCGCTGCTGAAGAACGCGTCGAGAATGCCGTTCGCGCTCCGGGAGTTGGTCCCCGATGGGGACGACGTCACCTGGTTGCCCCCGCAGGTCCAGGATGGTTCGACGATGGTACGGAAGCTGGGCGTGAAGTTCGCCGTGGATGTGCTTTGGCCGGAAGCCGGAACAACCACACTCAGAGAATCCGCACTGGGGGTACCCTTGCCGGTCCACTTACTAAATTGGTAATTGATGTTGGTTGTTACCGGTGATTGCGAAGCAGCAGTAGAGAAAGTTACTTTTTCCCCGGCGGCAAATCCCGACAGGTTATAGCTGGCATCGAAATTAACCGGGGTATAAACGTTAGAAGTGTTCCCCACACCATCCACCACAGCGATTTCAAATCCCGGGAAAGTGCCTTCCGGGGTAAGGTCGGGCGAAGTTGCATTGATAGTGGTCACGGTATCGGAAACTACGACAGCCGTGGTCGGAGAACCGTTGTAGGAAGAATCAAAATTGCTGGTTATGTAAAAGGAAAAAGGATTTGAGTAAAGGTCGAAGAGCGGAACGTTGGCCCAGAATAAAAAGTTGAACCCGGAATCCGGAGCTACCGTGAAGGTAACTAATTGGCGGTCCTGATAGTAATTCGTGGGCGCGCCGTTGATGATGAGAGAGCTTGGCGCGGGCGATGGCGTAATGGCGCCATTGCCTTGGGACACAACGGGATTATAGGGGTGGACAGGAATAAAGCTAGCGAGATAGTTAGTGATGGCTGGGGATGTAGAGGGACTTAGCAGCGTGCCATTGCCGGCTGAGTTCGTTACCGTGACGGATTGGACATTCGCCGCCCCGGCGTTCCACCTCCCGAAAATATAGTTCTGGCCGCTGAGAGCTTGGAGCGTTTGATTGTTCGCGTCCAGGGGCACGCTCAGGGTGTGCTCGGAACCGATGGTCCAAGCGCTGAAAACGCAGGGAGCCGTGCATGGTGTGCCATCGATGATGACCTGCAGCCCGGTGGGATTGGTGTCGACTGTGATGGCGCTCGGTGCATGCGAATACAGGCGCATGATTCCATCCAGATCGCCGGTGGTGTATCGGGGCAGGCTGGCGCCGAGCACCATCCCCGCCGGAATGGTTTCGAGCGTGGGCGAGACACCATCCTTGTTGAATGAGAACGGGCCGTATTCCATGATCGAGGCGTAATTGTACAGACCAGAGTCGACGCTCCAAGGGAACATGTCGAAATTCCCGTGATTGGGCTTGTCGATATTCTGCTCCATGAAATTCACGTAGGTGTCGCGGTCCGCGCGGGACTGCTCATGGAAGAGGCCCAGCGCGTGCCCCATCTCGTGCAGGATGGTTGTAGTGGTGCAGGCGCCCGATCCCCCAATGGACTGCGTGCCTCCCACCATTCCTGCCGAGGCCTCACAGGCGCCGGAAGTGTCCGTCGTATTGAAGTCGAAATTCACCAGGTTGACGTCGCTCGGAGTAGCTGGCTCCCATTGAACTACTCCCGCGAGCTGGGTATTGGACTCTGTGATGGCGTCGTTGATCAGAGGATAGATCGTGTCCGTGGATGCATTCGCGATGGTGTACGGAACTCGCGCCACGCCATTCACAACGGGCCACAATCCGGTGAGGGATGAAAGATTGGGTGCGATCGTCAATGCATCAGGGCGCAGTCCCTTTGCGGTATTGGCGTGAGCGGCCACTGGAGGATTTAATGCGGCTGCAGCGATGTCCGCGGCTTTGCCCAGAATCATATCGCTCTGATAAATCGCCAGTCCGTCTCTCACCTCGTAGGTGATTTGTTGCCCATGGAAGATCGTTGTTCCCAACGCCGGCGTTGGCAGCGATGACTGCGGCCTGTAGAAAACATTTACGAAGGCGCCTGCGCCAGGCTGTCCAATCGCCTTGATCCGCACATGATTAATTCCGGGACGCAGGGGGACTGGCGACGAAGATTTCCAGAGAACCGTCCTGCGATCGTTCGCTAAGGTAACGGTAGCCAGATCGCTGAAGCCGCGATTGCTCTCCCACAACACCCGAAAGTCTTCGCCTGCCGAAGTGAGTGTTCCCTTCAGATAGATGGCAGGGTCACTCGTAAGGATGGTTCCGTCCCTGGACGCGGTTGGTTCAGTAACACGAAGAACGCCATTCTGGCTGAAGGCTAAACCACAGAAAATCAGGTAAGCGGACCAGGTTAAATGTCTTACAATACGCTTGGCCAGATAGGTCACCAGTCACTCCTGCAAAAGCTAAGTCTTCGGACAGTATAGGGTCAGAGTCCGCTTTCGCAGTCCCATACGAATGCACTTTGGTACTAGTCCAGCGCATTAGCCGCGGGCAAATAATAACGGTATTTTTGGGGGTGCGACGCGATGGACTACTTTCTAAGAAACAGGTAGGCTGCCACGGCCACCCCGATTGCAATCAGACCGGCGATGCACCGCCACACCCAAAGCGACGCAGGACGCACGACTCCTTGCATGAGGAAATCGCATCCGCACGTGTCGCAGAATGGGGCGTTATCACTCGCCGGTGAGTGACAGTGAGGACAGTTCTTGGCCATCTTGCAGCACTCATTATAACGGCAGCGCAATGCTGCCAGCGTCAGGCATGGAAGGTAGTTCCAACTAAGTTGATTCCCCCGATCTTTCCTAAGGTAGACGGTTAGTAGCTGCGAGCGCATTTATCAGCCGTCGAGACAATTTGTCCCGAGCAGTGGCGCTCTCTATGGAACTGGGGAGGACAAACTGTCTAGTACCGGCGCAAGCCGCCGGACGATTTTTCCTGCACCAACATCGACTTACATCTAGTACTGCAATTGGCCGACCGCATGCTTTTAAGCCTGGCGTGAAGTCTGTGGAGGCCAATACAGTGCTGAAAACGGTTGCCAAGTTCGTTCTTCTTAGTTTGGGAGCATTTACCGCGTTTGGAGCGGACTCGAAGATCGCCCGGGATCTGGAAGGCGTGGATCCTGCGTCCAAGGTCGACGTAATCGTCCAATTCGCCAAGCAACCCACCCGCGCGAACCACCAGAGGATTCTCGACCGGGGTGGCGAGTTTAAGCGCGATCTTTCGATCATCAAAGCCAGGCATTACTCGGTGCCGGCGAGCGCGCTTGCCGACCTGGCGAGCGATCCCGATGTGGTGTCCATCTCGCCCGACCGCGCGGTGCGGGGCCTTCTGGACTTGACCGCCGATGCAGTTAATGCACATGTGGCCTGGCAGAGCTACGGTCTCAGCGGAGACGATATTGGCGTCGCCGTGATCGACAGCGGCATCGCTACCAGCGCTGACCTCCCTAGTAGTCAAGTGGTTTATTCCCAGAGCTTCGTCGGAGGGAATACCGGGGACCCTTACGGCCACGGAACACACGTCGCGGGAATCCTTGCAAGCAATGGTCACAGTTCCTCCTGCAGCAATTGCTTTCGCAGTTTTCTTGGCATCGCCTCGGGCGTCAACCTGATCAATCTGCGCGTGCTCGATCAAAATGGCAACGGAACGGACAGCAACGTCATCGCAGCACTCCAAACGGCTGTTTCGCTGAAATGGAGATACAACATTCAAGTCATCAATCTTTCGCTCGGACGACCCGTTTTCGAAAGCTACACAAAGGATCCGCTGTGCCAGGCGGTAGAGGCAGCCTGGAAAGCCGGAATTGTAGTGGTGGTCGCCGCTGGAAACGACGGACGCGATAATTCAGCGAACACCAACGGCTACATGACGATCACTGCACCGGGCAACGATCCTTATGTCATCACCGTGGGAGCGATGAAGACCGAGGGCACACCTACCAGGAACGATGATTTAGTCGCCAGTTATAGTTCGAAGGGTCCAACGGCCATCGATCATATCGCGAAGCCAGATCTGGTAGCGCCTGGAAATCGTGTGGTGTCGCTGGCCGACCCCAACAGTACCCTCGCGAGTTTGTATCCGGGAAACCAAACTCTCCTGACCTATTACGAATCTGGCTCCCAGGGCGCCGCTACTTCATCCACTTACTTCACACTAAGCGGAACCAGTATGGCGACGCCGGTGGTCAGCGGCGCCGTGGCTTTGCTGCTGCAGGCGCATCCTTGGCTCACACCGGATCAGATAAAAGCGCGGCTGATGAAGACCGCTTACAAGTCATTTCCGACTTCAAGTGTAGCGGTGGACCCGACAACGGGTATTTCGTACACCGATTACTACGACATTTTCACGGTCGGGGCGGGTTACCTGGATATAGCAGCGGCGCTGGCCAACAACGACACAGTCCAAGGCACGGCCCTTTCGCCCGCCGCCTCTTACAACGCAGCAACCGGTACAGTGTCCCTCGTCATGGGAAGTGGAGTGGTGTGGGGCACTGGAGTGGTCTGGGGCACTGGCGTCGTTTGGGGCACGAACGCTGTTTCCAGCACGGGGGTGGTTTGGGGTACTGGTGTGGTCTGGGGAACGGGCACGCTGTTGGGCGAAGGGGTGGTGTGGGGTACCGGTGTGGTCTGGGGCACCACCCAACCCGCGGGCGAAGCTGCCCGTATCGCGATCTATGGTGAGAAGTAAGCAGAGCGGTCATGACGAAAGGAATCCAAGCCATGAAACAGTTCAAGAGAGAACGAACGATGTTGGAATTGACCGCGGCGACAGCTAGCTATCATCACCTGAGCGGCACCCGAATGGGGTCAAGCCGGACGCTGACTATCCCGGACAAGTACTTTCCGGTAAGCAGCATGGCGAATGTTCCCTACAGGAAGACCTGGGAACATTGGCGCCCCGCTGCTGGCTCGGCACTGCCCATGATGGCCGTGGAGTTAGCGGATGCCTCCTGGCGCGCTGGCGCAGTTTGGGGATCCTGATCCAGTAGCTAACTGCGGAGCCTGCAGCATCCTTGGTCTCGGGCGCCGCTCCAACGTCAACTTCCTGCGAATTTACCACTTAGGTACATTCTTGATCCGCTTATAGGGATATCACTGAGCGGGAATAGCTTTCGCTCGCCGGATTATTGGGGGGAAGCTAAAATTCCGAATGCCACAGTCTAAGGTCGAGATGTCGCTCAAGGCACGGTTGTATATCTACGCCGTAATCCTTGCAGGCCTGACTGTCATTGGATTCGGAACAACCAGCTGGCATTCCAAGAATCCCACCATGCTCGTGATATATCTCGTTATCACGATTGTAAGTTCCGGTCTCAAGGTCAGTTTGCCAGGCGTCACGGGGACGATGTCGGTGTGGTTTCTGTTCATCATGATCGGCTTCACCGAGCTATCTCTCGCCGAGACTCTCGCCTTGGGATGCAGCGCGGCGCTGGTGCAATGTTTCTGGCACGCGAAGAATCGTCCCCGGACAGTTCAAGTAATGTTTAACCTTGCTGCCGTGGCGTTGGCTACTTTTGGCGGTTTCGCCACTTACCACTCCGCAGTGTGGTCGCGGCTTGGTGTTCATTTTCCGTTGCCGCTTGGAATAGCCGCGATCGTTCTTTTTGTTGTAAACACTGGTCCGGTAGCCCTGGTGATCGCTCTTACCGAGAAGAAGTCGGCCAGAACGGTTTGGAAAGAATGCTATTTCTGGTGTTTTCCGTACTATTTGTTAGGGGCTTCCATCGCCGGCCTGTTTAGTTTCATGACGCACTACTTTGGATGGGAAGTAGTTCTCATGACGATTCCGCTGATCGTCGTCATGTTTCGCACTTACGCGACTTACCTGGCTAAACTGCGCTCCGAGAAAGTGTACGCCGAAAAAATGGCTGCTCTTCACCTGCGCACCATCGAAGCGCTTGCGCTCGCGATCGAAGCTAAGGACGATACCACGCACTTCCACCTGGAGCGAGTCACCGTCTATGCACTGGAGGTCGGCAAAGAGCTGGGTTTGTCCGCAGAGGAGCTGGAGGCGCTCCAGGCTGCCGCCTTGCTCCACGACATCGGCAAGCTCGCTGTGCCGGAGCACATCATCTCAAAGCCTGGGAAGCTGACTGCCGAAGAGTTCGAGAAAATGAAAATCCATCCGGTGGTCGGCGCGGAAATTCTCGAACGCGTCGAATTCCCTTATCCGGTGGCTCCCATCGTGCGGGCTCATCATGAGAAGTGGGACGGGAGCGGATATCCGCTCGGGCTAAAAGGGGAAGACATTCCCATCGGCGCTAGAATTCTTTCCACGGTTGACTGCTTGGACGCACTCGCCTCCCACCGGCAGTATCGTCCCGCGCTGCCATTGCCGGAGGCGATGACCGTTGTGGCTAGTCTGTCGGGGACTTCCTACGATCCCAAGGTGGTAGAAATATTACAGCGCCGATACGTTGAACTGGAGAACGAAGCCCGCAGCCATGGCGATAGCAATGAGGCGCGAAGGCTTTCTACCAAGATGAAGATCGAGCGGGGAGCCGCCCCGGCGGCAGGTTTCGAGGATGGGCGGGGAACTGTAGGGACCCTCAAGGCCGCTCCGATGGATTTCCTCACTTCCATCGCCGCCGCGCGCCAGGAGGCGCAGGAGTTCTTCGAACTGGCCAAAGACCTTGGAAACTCGCTGAGCCTGGACGAGACCTTGTGGATGATTTCCAGCCGTGTAAAGAAGATGGTTCCCTATGATGCGATCTGCCTGTTTCTTGCACAGGGGCAATCGGTGAAAGCAGCCTTCGCAAGCGGCGAAAACTCCGCTGCATTGGTATCGCTGAACGTGCCTTTCGGAGAGGGAGTTGCCGGCTGGGTAGCGGCCCACCGGAAGCCCATTCTAAATGGGAGCCCGCTGGTGGAGCCTGGATATTCCATTTCCACGGACAGTGTTTCCAAATTGAAATCCGTACTTGCCGTTCCCCTGGAAGGTCTGGATGAAGTTGTGGGCGTTCTCGCTCTTTATAGCGTCGGACCCGAAGCATTCTCCCGCGAGCAGCTGCGCATTTTGCTCGCAATCAGTCAGAAGACAGCGGCAGCAATCGAAAACGCACTCCGCTATGAGCAGGTGAGTACTTCCGCGACTACCGACTATCTCACGTCCTTGCCCAACGCTCGTTCCCTGTTTGTGCATCTGGACCGTGAAGTTAGCCGCGCCAGCCGGGAGGGCGTGCCTTTGGCCGTCCTGGTCTGCGACCTGGACGGTTTCAAGCAGGTGAACGATCGCTTCGGCCACTTGGTGGGCAACGAGCTGCTCACCCACGTTGCCAGCAAACTCAAGACTTCCTGTAGAAGCTACGACTATGTCGCCCGGATGGGCGGCGACGAATTTGTGTTCGTCATGCCAGGACTTACCGCGGCTACCGCGGAGGTTAAGATTCAATACTTGAATGGGCTTGTTGTTGAAGCGGGAATGCACGTCTGCGGCGAGCGCGTGGTGACGCTCAGTGTAGGCTGCGCTGTCCTGGGCACAGACGCTTCCGATGCGGAGGGATTGTTGAGCGAGGCCGACCGTAGGATGTATCGCGCCAAGCATAGGCGCAGAGTCATGCCGGTGCCAATTTCAGACTTGATAACGCCCGAAACAAGGCCTGTCGTAGTTCAGTGAGTTCCCCTCCCAGTAATGTCTATTATCTGTATCGACTATATCTAGATACCAGCCTCCCAACAATGTTTCGCAGCAGCAACCTTCTGCCAAGTGTTTGGCGTGGTTGTGGCCCTCAAGTAACAGCATTGGTTGCAGGTCGAGCTCGGTCCCACGCAGAAATCTAAGATTTATTGGATCTTATAAAGGCCCTCTTCCATCGGAAGTGTGACTGCCAGGCGTAGGAAATACCAGTACCATTGGACCTTGTCTCCTGCAACGCTCTACGTTTATATTGTCTACGTCTTAAGTAGACTTTCATATGGACGAGATGTTAGAGCAAAGATCTAAAGCAGGCATCGACACGGTGCTGAATATCGCGGGTTTTGACCCGTCATGGGCAAATCTGGAATCCAATCTTGCGGCGTGGATTAGTCGCGCTCTCGCAGCTCCAGACCTCGTGACAGGGCTAAGTCTGCTCCGCGAGAACCTTGAGCAGGCAATCTTGGAAGGCCGCATCTCGCTTCCGGATCGCTTCCGCGCATTCCGCGCGGATCACTATGCACGGCGCCTGATTTTCGCCGACCCGCGGAGCGGAGTTTCCGTGCTGGCGATGGTTTGGGCGCCCGGTCAAGGCACGCCGCTGCACGATCACTCCGGACTGTGGGGTGTGGAAGCGGTGCTGGCGGGAGAAATTGAAACCGTCCCGTTCGAGCTGACGCATGAACAGGACGGACAGTATTTTTTCGACTGCGGAGCGGCGGAGCGCGTGACGGTGGGCTCCACCAGTTACCTGATGCCGCCCCTTGAACACCACGTCACGCGGAATGTGTCCTCGCAGGTTGCGATCACGCTGAACATCTACGCGGAAGAGATGTCGGCGTGCAACATTTTCTTGCCCACTGGATCGGGAAGCTACAGGCGCGAACGCCGCCTCTTGAGTTACAACGACTGACGAACCATGCCGGAACGATTGAGCATTGCGATCATCGGGGGCGGTTGTAGCGGGGCGCTGGCCGCCCTGCACCTGTTGCGAGACCCGCGCCCGGCGCGAATTCACTTGATCGAACCTCGCGCGATCGCAGGAACGGGGCTGGCCTATTCCACCGATTGCCACCATCATCTTCTCAATGTGCCCGCTCGCTCGATGAGCGTCTCGCCGGCGGCGCCGCAGGACTTTGTCGAGTGGCTAGGAAGTGACGGCGGCGCTCCGGCAAATCCCGACGAGTTCATTGCCCGTCAGCGCTTTGGACGTTACGTCGCGGACCGTTTGGAAACTGCGCGGCGCGAAGCGCGGCCGAACAAGGTCTTGCGGAGGCATCATGCCGAGGTGTTGGAGGTGGGCCGTCAAGAAGAACGCGCAGTCCTCCATCTGAACAACCGGACACGGCTGGAAGCGGACTTCGTTGTGCTGGCTCTCGGAAATGCCGCACCGCGTCACTTGCCATTTTTCCCGCGCGCCGGAACAGAATCGATGTTCTATGAATCGGCCTGGAGTCCAGGCGCGCTGGCGCCTCCAGATCCGAACTCCGACGTCGCGCTCATTGGCTCCGGACTGACAGCGGTGGACGCGTTTCTCGGGCTGCGCACTAATGGGCATCGGGGCGTGGTGCACATGATTGCACGAAGAGGACAACTCCCACAGCCGCACGGCGCTTGCACCAACGATGCCGGAGGTGTCGTTCCTTGGGAATCCGGAAAGCTTCCTGACTTGGTTCGCCAGGTACGCGAACGAGCTGCCGCGGCCGAGGAGAAGGGCTCCAACTGGCGCGATGTCGTCAACAGCCTGCGCCAGGTGACGAACGAACTTTGGCTGCAATTGACGCCCAGCGACCGCGAGCGATTTTATCGTCACGTAAAACCCTACTGGGATGCGCACCGGCACCGCATGGCGCCTCAGTCGGCCGCGGCGCTCGACGAAGCGCGGCGGAGCGGAGGTCTGCACGTGCATGCCGGCCGAATTCAGCGGATCGCCGAGGGTCCGGAGACGCTCAAAATTCAGATACTTCTCCGGTCGCAAAAGGTCGCTATCCTGCACGCGCAACGCGCGATCAATTGTACCGGCTCGGAGCAGGACTATCGCCGCGTCGATAGCCAGCTCCTGCGATCATTATTCAGTAAGGGCTGGCTCTCCGTGAATCCGCCGGGCGTGGGAGTACGCACGATCGAAAACGGAGCTGTAGTCGATCGTCACGGCGCTGTGATGCCCTGGCTCTTCGCGCTGGGGCCGATGAGAGTGGGGGGACGGCTCGAAACCACGGCGGTCCCTGAGATTCGAGAGCAGGCAGCGGCGCTGGCAAAGACACTGCTCGCCCACCCTGTGAGCGTTCCAGCAAAGGTACGGCAACTCTGGCCCAGTTCGGCGCTCTGTTCCGGCTCACCCGATTAGTCAAGCTACTCCGGCTGAGGGACAATGCGCAGATAAGGTTTCGGCGCCTTCCAGCCGCCGGCGTACTTCTGTTTCGCTTCCTCATCCGACACCGCCGGCAGAATGATCACGTCATTGCCCGGCTTCCAATTCACCGGCGTTGCAACTTTGTGCCGCGCCGTGAGCTGAATCGAATCCAGCACGCGCAACACCTCATCGAAGTTTCGGCCGGTGCTCATGGGGTAGCTCAGCGTCAGCTTTATTTTTTTGTCGGGCCCAACTACGAACACCGTACGCACGGTGGCGTTGGTCGCCGCAGTCCGGCCTTCCGAGGTGTCCCCGGCATCGGCCGGAAGCATGTCGTAGAGCTTAGCGATCTTGAGCTCCGGGTCGCCAATCATCGGATAGTTCACCGCGTGACCCTGGGTCTCCTCAATGTCGGCGGCCCACTTGCTGTGGCTTGTTACCGGATCGACGCTCAGCCCGATGATCTTGGTATTGCGCTTAGCGAACTCCGGCTGAAGGCCGGCCATGTATCCCAGCTCGGTGGTGCACACCGGTGTAAAATCCTTGGGGTGCGAGAACAGGACGGCAAATCCATCGCCAACCCACTCGTGAAAGTGGATGGTGCCTTGAGTGGTCTCTGCCGTAAAGTCCGGCGCTACGTCGTTGATGCGTAGGGACATGAGTGCTCTCCTATTTCGTCTTGAGTTTCCGCAACATGCTGATTGTAACTGGCGAATAACATAATATGCTAGATCGAGACAGTAGGTGCTCTGGTACGGCCGGAGCCGCAGATTCTACGCCGTGGCGGTTTCCTTCTCGGTCAGGAAGTCGGCGTAGGGACCCTTGAAGTCCGCGATCTCGCGGTTGTCGAAATGCCAGATGCGGGTGGCGACTTCGTCCACCAGATCGTGATCGTGGGTGACCAGCAAAACGGTTCCGTCGTACTTCTGGAGCGCGATGTTCAGGGCGTTGATCGACTCGAGGTCCAAATGGTTGGTAGGCTCATCGAGCAGCAGGAAATTGGGCTTCTGGAGCATCAGGCGGCAAAAAATTACGCGCGCTGCTTCGCCACCCGAAAGAACCTCGGTCCGCTTGGTTGCATCGTCACCGCTGAAGAGCATCTGACCGAGCAGGCCGCGCAGCTCCTGCTGCGACGCCATCGGGTCGAACTCATGCAGCCATTCGAGGAGCGTCAAACCGGGCTGGATAGACTCCTTGTGATCCTGCGAGAAATATCCCACGGCCACTTCATGCCCCCAGGTGACCGCGCCGCTGTCGATCGGAAATTCGCGATCGGGCGCATCGACAAAGCCGGTTGCGTTGCGGAGCAGCGATCGTAACAGGGTCGTCTTTCCAGCGCCGTTGCGACCCAGCAGCGCGATTTTTTCGCCGCGAGCGATGGACGCGTTGAAGTTCCCAATCACAGCCAGATCGTCGTAAGACTTGGAAAGCCCCTTTATTTCCAGGGGATGCCGCCCGGAAGGATGTTCGTTCTGGAACCGGATATAGGGACGCTGGATGTTCGACCTGGCGAGCTCGGAGGTTTGCAGACGCTCCACTTCTTTCTTACGCGAGGTGGTTTGCGCGGACCTGGTTCCGGCCGAGAACCTGGCGATGAAATCGTTCAACTGCGCGATCTTCTTTTCACGCTGGGCATTGCCGGCTTCCACGCGAGCGCGGATCTGAGTTTTGGCCAGCACCATCTCGTCGTAAGCGCCGGTGTAGGTGATGATGCTCTGGTAGTCAATGTCGGCGGTGTGGGTGCAAACTTCGTTCAGAAAATGGCGATCGTGGGAAATCACGATCAGGCAGCCGGTGTAGGCCAGCAGGTACCTTTGCAGCCAATGCACCGAGTCGAGATCCAGGTTGTTGGTGGGTTCGTCTAAGAGCAGCACGGTGGCGTTGCTGAAGAGAGCTTGGGCCAACAGCACGCGCACCTTCTGGCCGCCTTGCAGCTCCGACATCTTGCGCTCATGCAGTGGTTCATCTATATCCAGACCCTGGAGCAACGCGGCTGCGTCGGCTTCGGCGGTGTAACCGCCTTGATCTCCGACTATTCCCTCCAACTCGCCCAGGCGCATGCCATCTTCGTCGGTCCATTCGTTCGGATTGGCATAAAATTTTTCGCGCTCCTCTAAAGCGTCCCAGAGAGGCGCGTTTCCCATGATGACCGTGTCAATGACGCGGTAAGAATCGAACGCGAACTGATCCTGGCGCAGGATACCGATCTTCTTGGGCCGGGTGACGGAACCTTTCTCGGGCTCTATTTCGCCGGTCAGGATTTTCATGAACGTCGATTTGCCCGATCCATTGGGACCGGTAATGGCGTAGCGGCGCCCTGGAAGGAACGTGGTGGTTACATCTTCAAAGAGAATGCGGGCGCCGAAGCGCATGGAAATGTCGTTGACTGTGATCAAAATAGAGGGTACTTACCAGGGATTTGCGGACCGAACCGAGCGCGATCAGCCTTGAGATCTGATTATACCGCGTTCCTAACGCCAAATCCCTGTAATACTTCGGGTCTGAGCGGCATCCTATGGGCGAGGAGATCTGTCTTGCGGCTGCCCAAATCAATAGTACTTTTGTTTACAATCGCTTTCGCCGGTATTTTCGGCGCGGCGAGCGCCAAGGACAACCCGGACAGCTACTCCGGAAAATGGGTCCTGGACAAGCACAGCCCGCGGCCGGGCGACGCGCCCAACGATCTGGAAACAAAGATCAAACAGGACGGCTCAGGGCTAAGCATCGAATCCAGCTTTAAGGAGCCGGACAACGGAGTGGTTCCGTTGCTGTACCTCGGCGTGATGAATAATAAGCTGCATTTGAACACGGATGGCCAGGAGCAGCAGACGCAGATCGGCCCGTTTATGGCGGTGTTCAAGACCACCATGGACGGGACTAAGCTGACTACCGATTGGACGGCGCAGATCAAGGGCGATCAGGTAGTAGGACATTGGATTCACACGCTTTCCGAAGATGGAAAGCATATGACCCTGGATATCAAGGAGAGTTCGACGCACGGGCAGCATGCGGAAGCTACGTTGAGTTTTGTGAGGAAGTAATTTGTCACGATAGCATAGAGCAATGAAGCAGTCGATTCTGCTGGCACTCCTGCTCGTTGCGCAAGCCAATCCCGCCGGGAAGTTCGCGCTTACCATCGACAACATTATGCGCGGTCCGCAGCTATACGGCTACGAGCCTTTGGGGGTTCGCTGGTCGGGCGACGGCGCGCAGCTCTATTTTCAGTGGAAGCAGGCGAGCGATGCCCGGCTGAAAGCCCTCGATACGTACGTGGTTGGGCGCGATGGCTCAGGACTGCGGAAGTTGTCGGATGCCGAGGCGAAACTGGCGCCGCCAGCCGGCGGGGCTCAGACGCGGCATAAGAAGCGGACGGTCTATGCGCGCGACGGCGACATCTGGCTATACGACGCGGGCGCGGGGACCACGCGGCAACTTACTCAGACCGAAGATCAGGAGACCAATCCACATTTCACGCTGGATGAAAAGCGGGTGGCGTTCACGCGCGGCAACAATCTGTATGTGATCGCGCTGGATGGCGGCGCGCTCAAAGAGATGACGGATATTCGCCCGGCCGGAAGTCCGCCACCGCCTGAGGAGGAGAAGGGGACCGCGAGCCAGGAGGCGCTTAAGAAGGATGAGAAGGATCTGTTCGAAGCGATCCGGGAACGCGCGGCCGAGCGGGAGGAGCAAGAGGCCAAACGCAAGCGGGAGCATCGGAAGCCGTTCATCCTGCAAGCAGGCGAGACCGTGGCTTCGCTGCAGTTGACTCCGGACGAAAAATACGCAATTGCGAGCATTCATGAACCAGCCACAGGCGCCAAGCGCACGGTGGTGCCAAGCTTCGTGACGGAATCGGGGTACACGGAGGACATCGGGTCGTACGAGAAAGTGGGCGATAAACAAAGCCTGGCGCGCCTGGCGATCCTGAGCGTGGAGACGGGGGAAGTGAAGTGGGTGGAGCACGGCCAGAAGGCCGCGCCTGTGGACGCCAAAACGCCAGCGCCGGACCGCGACGTGCATTTGTCGCAACCCAAGTGGTCGGAAGACGGAACCAAGGCGGTGCTGGTTGGCCGGGCGATGGACAATAAGGACCGCTGGATTTTTGGGCTGGACGAAGTCACCGGGAAGACGCACGTGGTGGCGCACGACCATGACGATGCCTGGATCGGCGGCCCTGGGATCGGCGATCCGGACGAGCCGGGCAGCGAGACGCTGGGCTGGATGAAAGGCGATGGGGAGATCTTCTTTCAATCCGAGCGGACCGGCTACTCGCATCTTTACGCTGTTGCGTTCACGGGCGGCGAGCCGCGGGCGCTCACTTCGGGCACGTGGGAAGTGGAAAGCGCGATTTTGTCTAATGACAAGAGCCGTTTTTTTCTGGTGACCAATGAAGCCGACCCCGGCGTGCAGAATGTTTATGAAATGAGCGCGGAAGGCGGGGTGCGCAGAAAGCTGACTGCCCTTCCCGGCGGCCACTCCTGCATACCTTCACCGGACGATCGGTGGTTTGCGGATGTTTACTCCTACACCAACAAACCGCCCGAGCTTTATGCGCAGGAGACGCGCGCGGATCGAGCGGCGAAAAAGCTGACGTCGTCGCCAGCCCCCGAGTTCTGGGAGTATCCGTGGCTGGATACGCCAATCGTCACGTTTGCGGCGCGCGATGGCGTCCTGGTGCGGGCGCATGTTTATAAGCCGGCGAATTATCGCAAGGGCGGGCCGGCGGTGCTGTTTGTGCATGGCGCGGGCTATTTGCAAAATGTGGATCGCATGTGGTCGTATTACGCGCGCGAGTACATGTTCCATCAATTCTTGATGGAACGCGGCTATCTGGTTGCCGATGTCGATTACCGCGGGTCGGCTGGATACGGCCGCGATTGGCGTACGGCGATCTACCGGCACATGGGCGGTAAGGATCTGGACGACAACATCGACGCCGCGCGTTGGATGGTGTCCGAGTACGGCGCCGATCCGAAGCGGCTGGGAATTTATGGCGGCAGCTATGGCGGCTTCATCACGCTGATGGCGATGTTTACGCAGCCGGAAGTGTTCGCGGCCGGCGCCGCGCTGCGGCCGGTTACGAACTGGGCGAATTACAACGATGAATACACGTCGGACATTTTGAATCTGCCGCAGACGGATGCGGAAGCGTACAAACGGTCGTCACCGATTTACTTCGCCCAGGGGTTGAAGGGCGCGCTGCTGATTTGCCACGGCATGGTGGACACCAACGTGCATTTTCAGGACACCGCGGAGCTGGTGCAGCGGTTGATCGAGCTGCGCAAGCAGAATTGGGAACTGGCGGTGTATCCGGTGGAGAACCACGGGTTTGTTGAGCCAACGAGCTGGGCGGATGAGTACAAAAGGATCTACGCGCTTTTCGAGAAAAATCTGAATCCGCCCCGGTAATTTGATATAGTGACCGGACATGAGCCGCACACTGCTTACGCGAATTTCCGCTTGCTTGCTGTTTCTGGCACTGGCTTGGTTTGCTTTCACCCAGGCCCCGGCGCCCGCGAAACTCACCGTGAATAAAGTGAAGGACGATTTGTACGAGATTGAAGGCGACGGAGGGAACGTCGCAGTGTACATAACCGACGAGGGCGTTATCCTGATCGACGACAAGTTCGATCAGGATCATCAGGGGATCGTGGATGGGGTGAAGAGCGTCACGAGCCAGCCCATTAAGTACATCATCAATACGCACTATCACGCCGATCACAGCGGCGGGAATACGAAGTTCCTGCCAACGGCGGAGATTATTTCGACGGCCATGGCGCGGACTAACATCCTGGAGCACAAGCAATCCAACGCGCCTCCCGGGGTGAGTCCCGCGCGGATCACGTTCACTACCGAGACCGCGATCCATCTGGGCGGCAAGGAGGTGCAAGCGATGTACATGGGACGCGGGCACACCAATGGCGACGCGGTGATTTACTTCCCGGCGATCCGCACGCTTCACACCGGAGATCTGATGGCGGGCGCCAGTCCGCTGATCGACTATAACGGCGGCGGCAGCTTGGTGGAGTGGACTAAGACGCTCGACAATGCTTTGAAGCTGGATTTCGATACGGTGATCCCGGGGCATGGCGCTGTTACCAACAAGGCGGGGCTTATGACTTATCGCGAGAACGTGGAGAAGATGCGCACTCGCGTCAGCGGCCTGATCCATCAAGGCAAGAGCCAGGCTGAGGTTGCCAAGTTCATGGAGACCGAGTATAAGTGGGCGCCGGGTAGTTTGCAGCAGCAGTGGAGTGTCCCGGGCATGATGGCCGAGTTGAAGTAGCTTACACAAGCGTTCGGAAGAATTTAATAAACATCGATGCGGCCATCGAGAGCCCCACGATGATGACGATGCGCCGCACTGCAGGGCCTCCAATGCGCCGGGCGATGAGTGCGCCACCGTATCCGCCGATAATGGCGCCGATCACCATCACTACGAACTCCGGCCAGTAAACCATGCGCGCCCAAATGAAGTAGAGAGCGTCGATGCCGTTGACGCTGGCGCCGAGCAGCGCTTTCAGTCCGTTCATCTGATGAATGTCGGTGAGGCCGAGCACGCTGAGCGCGGCCAGCATCAGGATGCCGATGCCCGCTCCGAAGTATCCGCCATAGAGCGCTACGAAGAGCTGAAAGGTCATCGCGCCGAGGAGCCAGCGGGTCGATTTATGGGACTCGGGATGGGAGATTTTCAGGCGCCTCTGTATAGGCTCCTGGATCATGAATAGCAGCGTGGCGAAGAGAATCAGAAAAGGAACCAGGGCATCGAACACGGCAGGCGGCGTGCGATTCAAAAGTAGCGCGCCGACGAGGCCGCCTACCACGCTGGGAAAGACCAGCGCCAGCATGCGCGGGCTGGAAGCGCGCATCTCCCGTCGATAGCCCCAGATGGTGCCGACGGTGCCCGGCCAAATGGCGACTGTGCTGGTGGCGTTGGCATTGATGGAGGGCAATCCTAACCAGATCAAGGTGGGAAACGTCAGCAGAGTTCCACCGCCCGCGACGGAGTTGATGGCTCCGGCCACGAAGGCTGCGCCGAATGCCACTAGCGCTTGCCAGGGGGCGAGTGAAGCGGGAAGCTGGAGAAGTGCAATAGGGGGAAACATGCGTCAGAAATTCAGCCTAACATCCGCGGAGGCAGGCGCCATTGTGACGGCCGCCAAACTGGAGGCGGTGAAGAACAACTGGAAGGTCAGCATCGCGGTGGTGGATGAAGGTGGATACTTAATACGTCTGGAGCGCATGGATGGAGCTACGCTCGCGAGCCCGGAGATCGCGACGATGAAGGCGCGCACGGCGGCGCTCTCGAGAGTGCCGACTAAGTTTTTGGAAGACGTGACCAAAGAACGCACGGCCACACTCATGTTTCCGGGCAGGCTGCCGGTGCAAGGCGGGCTTCCGATCCTGTACGAGGGCGAATGCGTGGGAGGGGTGGGCGTTTCAGGCGTCAAATCGCCTGAAGACGAGCAAATCGCAAGCGCTGGACTGGGCGCGCTTGGGCGGTAGGTAGCGACCGCGTTTATTTTTTCAACAGGTCGTTCAGCAGCGGGATATCTTTCGCCGGCTTGGCCTTCGGTATGGTCTGCAAGTAGGCGCGGATGTCGGTCAGTTCCTGATCGGTGATGACTTTGTCGGTGTAGGCCGGCATGGCACCCACTGGCGCCCGGACGTAGCGAATCAGCGCTTGGGGGGTGAGCGCGATGGTTGAGATACGCGCTCCATCGCGGCCGCCTTGCGCCGCATAGCCGTGGCATTCGTAACAACCGTCGCGCAGAAACAGACGCTTTCCGTTGGCGGCGTCGCCCCCTGGAGTCTGGCTCAGGCCGGGAATCAACGCGAGGGAGGCGAACGTGGCCAGCCAAAATAGTTTTTTCATTTGCGATTCCTTAACGGGGTTGAGTGACCACGTCGATCAGCGCCGGCTCGCCCTTCTTCACCACTTCAAGAGCGCGCTGGATGGCAGGCCCCAAATCGTTGGGATTATCGATGGGACCTTCGCTGAACATGCCGTAGGCTTTGGCCATGGTCGCGTAGTCGATATTCGGATCGGTGATCGCGGTGCCGATACCGGCGTTTTCCACGCCGCGGCGGGCGCGCGCGGCCATATCCTCCAGGTACATCATTTCCTGATGATAGGCGCGGTTGTTGTGCATGATGTTCAGCATCGGAATGCGATGATGGGCGGCCGTCCAGAGAACGCCGGGGGCATAGTTCAGATCGCCGTCGCACTGAATATTGACGCTGATGCGTCCATGCTTCTTGTTTGCCAGCGCCGCGCCGACTGCTGCTGGAGCGCCGTATCCGATGCCATAGGCGCCGTGTCCGCCGATGAACTGATAGTGTTTGTCGAAATCCCAAAGACGCTGCGGCCACCAGGAGACAAAGGTGACATCCGACACCAACGACCAATCTTCCGTCTTGATCTGGTTCCATAGTTCGGCGGCCATGCGGGCGGTGGAAATGGGACTGGCGTCCCAGGCCCCGGCGGCCTCCTCAATGTCGCGCTCGCGGTTCTTCCGGCTCACCTCAGCCAGCTTGACGCCACGCTGCTGGAGGGCGGCTTTGCGATCGGACGTGATCAACTTCCGGCATTCTTCGATCAAAATCGGCAGCGTGGCTTGGGCATCCGCCGCAATAGCCAGATCCACTTCGTCGTAGCGGCCGAAATCCTGATAGTTGCTCTTGCCGGAAAGGTCGCCGGCGAAAATCGTTATCACCTTGGCGCCGGGCTTGGTGATGCGCTTGGATTCCATGCCCATGCGGTTCACCGGCGTCTGGGTGTGCGTGACGAACCACATGTCGGGTACTTCCAGGCCGAGGACCACATCGGCGGAGCGAACGTTGCCCGCGCCGAAGAGCGGATGCGTGGTCGGGAAATTCATACGGAGATGGCGATCGACCACCGGAGCCTGCAACGTCTCGGCCAGTTCAACCAGCAGCTTGATGCCGTCCGGAGTTCGGGCCACGCGCCCGGCAACGATGACCGGATTTTCGGCGTTCACCAGCATTTTTGCCGCTTCTTTGAGCGCGCCGTAGTCGCCGGCCGGAGGCGAGGCCAATGTCAGCTTGGGAATGTGCAGGCGGCCGCGTTCGTTCTCGGGAACCGGCTCTTCCTGCAGCACGGCGTCGGCCACAATGACGACTGGCTCCATGGGAGGCGTCATGGCGATCTTGTAAGCGCGCACGGCCGACTCGGCGAAGTGACCCAGCGATACCGGCGCATCGTCCCACTTGGTATAGTCGCGAACCATGGAGGCGGCGTCCTGCACGCTGTGCGCCCACTCGACATCGCCGCGTCTCCAAGCCTCGTCCTGGATGTTGCCGAGCAGAATGTAGACCGGCACGCGATCGGCGTAGGCGTTGTAAATGGCCATCGAGGCGTGCTGCAATCCCACCGTGCCGTGCGCCATCACGAGCAGAGGCTTGCCTTCGATCTTCGCATAGCCGTGGCCCATGGCGACCGAGGATTCTTCGTGGCAGCAGGTGATCCATTCCGGGCTCTTATTGCCGCCGTAGTTAATGCAGGATTCCTGCAGGCCGCGGAAGCTGGAACCGGGATTGGCGGCGACATATTCAAAACCCAGCGTCTTGATGACATCGACCATGAAGTCGGAGCCAGGGCGGTCTGTGGTGTAGACGTCGACGCGCGGAGGCGGCGGGGTGGTTTCCGATGCGGTCTGTTTGGCGCCGGGCAGCGGATTCGGAGTGGCGGGGCGATGAACTTCCGCCGCTTCCTGTGCTTTTGCGGCTTCGGGTTTCACTACCAGCGCCGCGGCGCCGGCGGCGGCGCCCTTCAAAAAGCCGCGACGGTCAACCGAAATCTTCTTAGATCTCGCCATGATAAACCTCCGTGGGGGTGAAAACACTCATACTTTATCATGTCGGCAGGCAGGGGAGATTCATCCACCTATGAACGCGGATTCAAGCGGATGGGGCTAGCGTAGCTTGAAGTTGACTTCGATCATCGAGCCAAGAGCGATGGGCTGATTGTCTTTCGTTGCGGAAGTAAAGCGCCAGTGTCGTACGGCTTCGATGGCGGAAATATCCAGTCCTGGAGTGAGATGCTGGAAAACGTTAATCTCGGAAGGAAATCCGTTGGTGTCAATTACAACGTAGAGAACGACGGTCCTTCGTATTCCGCTTTTGCGGGATGCTTCGTCGTAAACGGGGTCTTGCTTCGAGACAATTCGAGGCATAGCGACGCCGGGCTCGCGGGGCATACTCAATGATCCGAGCCGCTCCGGGACCGGAAGATGGTATGGCGTCGGCGCGCTTCCCGGCGGGAGTCTAAGCACGAAAACGTCGGGAGGCATATCGATATCCGGCTCAATTTTGTTGTAGGTGTAAGTACGGACTGCCTCCTTAAATTCATCTTTTTCCCAAACAATCATATTTCTGTTCACGTCCACGCACAGCTCAAGCTTGATGTTGCCGGATAAAGGCGGCGTCGCCTCCGATTTACCCCGAACCACTTCACATTCCGTTTTCCTGCCACCGATCTCGACAGTTCGGCGTTCTGCCAGGACGGGCGACTTGAGCGTGCTGGCCAGCGATCTCCAGTCGCCGACGATGGCTGAGCAGAGAGGACTTTCGGAAACAGGCTGAGTCCGGTAGCGGTTCAGAGGCGGCGAATAAATCCAAGCATTGACCGTATCGCACACAATAATCGCGGGAGTGGAGCCGCCGGCTTGCTGAAACCGGACTTCCGCGAGGGCGCGCATAAAGAGGGTGAACGTGGCGGGATGAACGTAATGGGAATCCTCGATCGATCCCTCGATCCGCCAGGTTTTTGCACTGCTGGCCGTGTCGGCGACCGATCGGATCAGCGCCGAAGCGTCGTTACTTCGTGAGAAAGCGCAAGAAACGAATAAAAGCGCGAGCGAAAGCCGCATTTCTGTTAGAATATCGAAAAATCACGCGAATTTGTGTTTATCTGCGGCGGCGTATCCGCTGCTTCATATCCCCCAGGAAAGTCCCGAAATTGGGTGGTTCAACCGGTTCGCTTTTCTCGCTCTTGCTTCTGCCATTATGGACAGGAACAGCCTCGGGAGTGCCTGCCACGAGCTGAAGTTTCTCAGATGGGCTGAGGTCGAAGATTGAAGGTCCCGATGGATTCATTCCACTCTCCACGATCGCTAAAGATCCTGAAGTGATGCACGGCGTACCGGTATTCCGTGGAACACGAGTGCCCGTCCAGACCCCGTTCGTATATTTTGAGGGTGGAGAGACCCTGGAAGACTTCCTCATAGGGTTTCCAACCGTTCCCCGCAGTCTGGCCCTGGAGGCGCTGGATGAAGCCCGAAGGCTCTTACTCGCACGCGCCTGATGAAGCTTCTGGTCGACGAATGCGTTGAAGCCGTTAGTAAATTTGTCGACTGCCGGACGACTGTCGGTGCTTAGGTGTTCCGGGCTTGGCAGATCAACAGCCCCAAACAAAAATCCCTTCAGCCTGTTCCCCCCGCTTCTGCGTTGCGTTCGCCAATTAGTGGGTGTAGGGTCAGGTCATGAAACTCTGTTTGTCTGCCTGGTGGATACGAGCGAAAGTGCACTCTTCCGAGCCGTCGGGACCATTGCGAGCTGCGTTTCTATTCTTGATATCTGCAGTTGGGCTGTACGCACAAACGCAAGGCTCGTCGATAAATGGCCTTCCCGCAATAATTGAGAGACCTCGATTGGAGTCCCAGGCGACACCTTCTGCTTACCATTACAAGGGCGTGATTTTAGCCCAACACGCTGACTCGGTTGACGTGAAGTTGCCCGATACACGAGTGCTAATGGTCAGGATTCTCGGAACGACGGTTAAGGCCGGGGATGTGAAAAAGGGTGACAGCGTGGAGCTTGTGGTGACGGAAAGCAATGGTGGCTTGTTTCAAGCAGTTAGTATTAAGGCAGACTCGATGGGTGCGCCCACCGAGGAGCCTAGCCGCCAGATCAAAGCTGCGTCAGAAAAGAGACCGATTGGACCACGCCCCACGATCCTGATCCGGCCCCGCAGGCCAGAAGCGGCCTACGGATCACCGGCCCCTACGGATCCGCAGCTCAGTTTCGTTGAGCAAGCGCGCAAGGCGGCATCAACTTTCCTGCGAAGACTGCCTAGCTACGTCTGTCAGGAGTCCATCACGCGCTATGTCAGTGAGAATCACGAGCTAAGTTGGGAAGTGGTTGACACTGCGTCCGAGGAGGTGGCGTTTGAAGAAGGGGCGGAGACCTATCGTAATATCGCACTCAATGGTAAGCCTTCCAAGAAGCCACCTGACGAATCGGGCACCTGGTCGTTGGGAGAATTCGGCACTATCTTGGGGCATTTATTTGCACCGGCTGCCATGGTTCAATTCACATACTTACAATCCGACACGATTGCAGGTCAGCCGGTCTCGATCTACGATTTTCGAGTGGACCAGCCCCACTCCGGGTGGCATGTTCAAGCTCCCGGGCAGTACATCCTGCCGTCTTACGATGGCTCCGTTTGGCTTGATCAGCAATCCGCGCAGGCCCTTCGCATTGAAATGAGGGCAATCGACATTCCGAAGGCCTTCCCGCGCCTTACTGTGGAGACCGCGGTGAATTACGGTTACATCACCTTGGGCACGTCGGAAGAGTTCCTATTACCGGAGCTCGCAGAGGTTTTGAGCTGCTCCCGCGTTTCTAGCCAGTGCGAGCGCAATTTCATCTTGTTTCATGATTGTCACAGGTTCACAAGCGAATCAAACATCCAGTTCAATCCGGCGGTGAAGTGATCTCAAAGTTCGAGTCCCTGGGCGTGGTGGTCCAGAACGTTTGGGTTTTCTGACGAGAAACAGGCATTGCTGATTTGCGGTTGGTCGATTTATAGATCTACCCTGATGCCGTCGCGCTTAGGAATGCACTTTGACGGTTTGTCGCCGACCAGTAGAATGGTCCGCTTTGCAGGGGAAAGACCACGATCTCGAGGAGCAAATTCCTCAAGGCCGGTTATTAGGGCAAGGCGCAGGTGAAATTTGCGGCGTCGTCCGTGCTGCCCGTTCCTTTATAATGCGCCACCTTGGGATAGACGCACAGCGGACGCGTGCGGTCCACCGTTCCTGCTTTGTCCATGTGCGAGGCGATCATCATTTCCGGCGCCTTGCCCTGTTCTACCCACTGCTGGATCGCGGTCACCTTGTCAAAATCATTCGGGCCTTCCCCGCCGCCGCAGTGCCCCATTCCAGGCACCATGAAGAGCCGGACATCGTTGGACGCCTTTTTCTCGCCGCCCAGGTTTTTCACTACGGTCGAATAGTAGTTAATGCTATTCATCGGAGCGATGAGCTGGTCGCTCCAGCCGTGATACATCAGAAGCTTTCCCTTGTGGGCGAAAAAGGGCTTCATATTCGGATCCATGGCGTCGATGGAACCGTCCTCGGTTTTGTCAAGAAGCGCGACGTCGCTATCCAGATTCATGGTCTTCCAATCCCACTGCGGATTCTTGTAGACAATGTAGGCGAACGTGTCGCTGGCGACGGAAGCTGCCTGTTGTCCGCCCAGAATGAACCAGCCCAGCTCGCTTCCGGGCTCAAAGGTCGGGAAAACTTCTTTGCCGGCGGCATTTCTCGGACCTGCGTAGATGGCCTCCACCGCCTGCACCTGCGCGGGCTTCAGACAGTTAGGCAGATCTTCACCTTTGCACTCGATGGTCTTCGGATCGAAGCGGCACTTGGTGGGATCATTGAGCAGACCGTCCTTCACGCCATCTTTCGCATCGCAGGCCGCGGTGACTGCTTTATGCAGGACTTCGAGTTTGTCGGCAGGCAGGAAGCTGTCGGGCGTCTTGTTCATCTGCTGGGCCACCCAGATGGACCAGACATGCAAATGGGTCTGGTAATTGGCGGGCGCGCCGGCGATGATTCCGTCGTAGTCGGCCGGAAACTTCTGCGCTTCTTTGAGAGCCTGACGGCCGCCGGTGGAGCAGCCGTTCCAGTAGGAATAACGCGGGGCGCTGCCGTAGAAATTCTGGATGATGGCTTTGGAGGTCACTGTCATCTCATGCACCGCGCGATAGGCAAAATCGGTGAGCTTTTCCGGGTGCCCCAGAGCGAAGCTGGCGCTGCCGCCTTGGTGGCCGGTATCCGTGCCGGCGGCGGCGAATCCGCGCTTCACCGCTTCGGCCAGCGCTGCATAGCCCATGGTCCCGTTCCAGCCCCCATTGCCGATGGCTTGGAGATCGTTGTTCCATCCGGAGACTGGGAGCCACACTTCGATCTTGATATCGGAGTCGCCGGACGGCGTCAGGGTCGCCATCACACGGCAGAAGGCGGGCAGGCCCTGGAAGAGAGCGGTGTTCGCCCGGCCCGGCCCGGGCGTGGCAGGCGGTGTGAAGGCTCCCTGGGCTACGCTTTGCGCCGACGTAATGGTGACGTTGGGCAGGCTGAGCTTGGAAAGGCTGTCGCAGGTTGATCCGCCGGTGGGCGCGGCCGCGAGCGAGGTCACGGAAAGCAGAAACAGGGCGGTAATCGAGAATTTCGCCATGGACATTCTCCTCTTGGGCATCTTCGGGAATTGTACACCCCCGGAAGTTATTGGCGGAACGCGGCACGTATGAGACGAGTGCGTGTGCCACAACAATGCGGGCATGTTATGCTGAGATCGCGACCAGTTCCTGTCATGCATTTTCGCGTCACCTTCGCCTTTTGTTTTGTGGCGATCCTTTCCGCTTGGGGCGTGCTTCACGCCCAGAAACCGTTTAAAGAATATCCCGCCATCGAGTACGAGAACTTTCCCAAACCGCCGGACTGGGAGCAAAAAACCGAGTGGGTCCGCGCGCGCCTCCGTTATCCCGATATTTACGGCTATCCGAACAATCCGCGCGTCACCAATCGCGATGGCAGTCCTTTTCCCGGCTACTGGACCATGGATTATCCCCGCTCGGATCGCCATTTGCTGGCCGGTATACGCCGCCTGACTCGCATCGATACTCGCTCCATCGAGCAGGTGGTGACGCTAGATGGCACCGACGACGTCTACAACTGGCCGGTGCTCTATGGAGTTGAGGTGGGGCATTGGTATTTTGGCGAAGCGGAAGCAAAACAGATGCGCGAGTATCTGCTGCGCGGCGGATTCTTCATGTGCGATGACTTTCACGGCACGGAGCCTTATCACGGCGTCCGCGAGTGGGACACTTTCGTGCGCAGCATGAGCATGGTTTTCCCGGATCGGAAGATTGAGGATATTCCGGACAACGATCCGATTTTTCACACGCTGTTTGACTTGCAGGATCGCTTCCAGGTGCCCGGTGCGCAGTTTTTCGAGAGCGGCCTTACCTATGAAGATGGTGAGACGGGGAAGGTGCCGCACTGGCGTTGCATCCGCGACGACAAGGGCCGCATCATGGTGGCGATCTGTCACAACATGGATTTGGGCGATGCCTGGGAGTGGGCCGACGATCCGCGCTATGCGGAGAAGTGGGCGTCGCTAGCGTATCGCATTGCGGCGAATTATTTCGTTTACGACTTGACGCACTAGGTGGCGTGTCGCAGCGAGTTCGTTAGCATCGGGAGAAATACCCGGCGCGTTCACGCGAGTGTGAACGCGGCACGCAGGAGTGCGTGCGCCACAATTGTGTCGACAGGCCACTAGAAGCCGCTCGGGCGAATCCAGAAGCTTTCCGTCCAGGTTTCGCCGGGCGGGATGCTCTGCAAATCTTTGAAGATTCCCTGGTCGGCCAGGTTAAAGCCGTTGGTCAGCCCAGTCATCGGCTCAAAACACACCACCTCGCGCGTTTGCGGCGCGTAGACGATCGCGATGGGAAATTTCGGGCCAAAGCGGACGGATACTCTTCGGCCGTCGGCTTCCAACCAGAACTCGCTGTTGGCGCCCAGGCCGCCGAACACGTCGTCCACCTGGCGACCGGCGAGCGGCGTAGGATCGGGCAGATTCACCGGCGTAGTCTCTCCAGTGGGAATCACTTTCGGCGAAAGCGTGTAGTGCTCGCGCACCGGCAAGTGAACGCTCCATCGATCGCGAGGAGTTTCGGGAATCTGATACCAGGGATGGAAACCAACCACCAGCGGCATCGGGTCCCTGGAGTGATTCTCGATTGCAGTGCGGACTTCAAGAATTCCGCTGGACAGCCGGTGAGTCATCTGGATGGAGTGCGCGAAGGGAAACTGCGCCATCCATTCCGGATGCTTCCAGAACTCAAGGCGGCTGGTGACTTGGGCGCTCTGTGAATCGGCGTCCAGCGCTGCCACTTGCCAAGACGCGGCGAAGAGCAGCAGGCCGTGAATCGGCTGGCCATCCAAATCGCGCCGAATTTCGACTGCGCCGGGGTTCAGCAGGTAGCGTTTTCCGTTAGCCCAATAGGCATCACCATCCAGGCGATTGGCCCACGGCGCCAGAAACGGGATGCCAGCCTGCGATTTCTTCTGTTTCCATTCGGCAAACGGTGGCGGACCTACGAGAATGGGCTTGCCGTTGACCCGCATGTCGTAGGCGTTGTTTCCGATGGATGGGCAGATCGACACCTCCATTCCATGCTCGGCATCGCCGAGACGAATGATTTCGTGGGAATCGAAGGTTAGTCTTTGCGCAGAGTAGGATTCGGCCACGATGTGTGAGGAATTTTATTATATGCTCGCGCTCTGAGAGGATTACAGAAAAATGGTTCCTTCGAAAAAGCGCACGGCCTTGCCGCTGATCGTCACCCGCTCGCCGCGATCTTCCAACCATAGCTCCCCACCTCGCGGAGAGACTTGATAGGCGTGCAGCTTTTTTTGGCCCAGGCGCTTGGACCAGTAAGGAATCAGCGAGCAATGGGACGAACCGGTGACCGGATCTTCGGGCACGCCCTTGGCCGGCGCAAAGAAGCGCGAAACGAAATCAGCGTCTGTTCCAGAGGCGCCGGGGGCGGTGGCGATCACAGCGAACCGATCGATGGTCATCAGCGCTTGCATGTCGGGCTTCAATGCCCGCAGTTCCTCTTCCGAGCCATACACCACGAAGTAATCGCGTGCCGCCAGCACCGCTTCCGGCTTGCCGCCGAGCGCTGGAATCAAGGCCGGAAACGCATTGTCGCAAGGTTGGGGCGGCCGCGACGGAAAATCCATGGAGAAGAGATCGCCGTCTTTCGTCACGGTCAGGGTGCCGCTCTTAGTTTCAAACGAAACGGATCGCTCGCCCGGCGTGAGGTCGTTCAGAATGATGAACGCCGAGGCCAGCGTCGCATGCCCGCAGAGATCCACTTCCACTGCGGGCGTGAACCAGCGCAGTTTGTACCCGTGACCATTGCGAACGAAGAACGCGGTCTCAGCGAGATTGTTCTCCGCGGCGATAGACTGCATCTGGACGTCGGGTAGCCATTCTTCCAGTGGACAGATAGCGGCGGGGTTGCCGGAGAAAACGTGTCCGGCGAAAGCGTCCACCTGATACATCGGAAGCTTGCGGGTGCTCATGACTTGACCTCCAATTCTCTCCCTTGCTTGAAACTCGGCCGATGCCGCTTCGCCACAAGCTCAGTGTGTTCGAGCAGCGCCGATACCAGGATCGGCATGGCAATGGTGGAATCGGAGTGGCATGTAACCATGGAAGCGTCTTTGGCGATCTTGCCCCAGCTTTGCGCCTCTTCGAAAGTGCAGCCGGAAAGACCGCCCCAATGCGGAGAATCGGTGACGCATTGAATGGCGTACTTGTGGCCGGTGACGCCGGTGTTCATGATGATGGCCGTCACTTCGGTCTGCTGCACGAAATTCTTGGGCGTGCCTCCGCCGAAATAGATGACCCCGGTGGCTTCCGATTCCGCAACGATGCGCGCGGTCTCCACCACGTCGCCGATCACGTCGAACGTAAAGCGATTGCCCCCCTCGAAGCGATTGGCCGCAATGCCTATGCCGATGGAACTGTCGGCTATGGCCGGGCAATAGAGCGGAATGTTTGCCTTGGCTGCCGCCGATACAATCCCGTCTTCCTTACAGTGCTTGCCGAGCTCGAGGCCTAGCAGATAGAGAAACTCGCGCGTAGTGTAGGGGCGCGACTGATCGAGCGAAGCCGCGAAGCGCCCGATCCACTGATCGTGCTGGCGAAACTTCTCTTCGTCGGCCAGCACGTCGTACATGCGGTCCACCAGGTTTTCAGCCAGCAACACATCGTCGATGGCCGGCGAGCCCTGATAATGGAAATTCCCGAGGGTCTCGTGGAAATCATGAAAAAAGTTGGCGCCGGTGGAGACCAGGCAGTCGATGAGCCGGTGTTCGATCATGCGGACCACCAGGCGGCGCATTCCAGCCGGAACCATGGCGCCGGACATCCCCATCATGATGGTGCAGCGGTCGCCCAACATGCGCTTCCAGACTTCGAAGGCCAGCCCGAGCTGTTTTCCCTGGAATGCAGTGCCCTGCATGCGGGTGAGGATCTCCGAAGCGCTGGATGCGCCTACCGGATCGAACGGGCGGGTGGGCGTGGAAAGCAGGCGCGATTTTGCCTCGGGATTGGCTCCGTCTCGATTCAGATGCTCTTCGGGCAAGGATGGGGTTGGGGTGTGCTTCATCTTTTTCTAGTGTAAAGGGAGCCGGGACAGGAAGAATGAAAATCAGGTTACCAGCGCGGCTTACTGAACAAATGGCGGCCGGTTTTTCTCGTTCAGCACCAGTTCGTCAAAGATTGCAAGCACCTGTTTGCGATAGTGATAGACCCGCCGGAGAGCGTCGCGGAAGCCGGTTTCGTAGCGCTGGCGATTCAACCACTTATCCAGCACCGGTTTCGGCACGTCGATATCGCGCCGCAAGGTTTCCGCGGAATGGCCGCGCAGGAAGAGACCGTAGAACATGGCTGCCTCACGCTGCGGCGCCAGAGGGTCCAGATCGTCCCGCGGTGTCATGCTCAAGTTCATGATCGGCGAAAAAACACAGTATAAACAGGGCAGATGATTGACGCAAGGGGTTTAATACTAAATCCGCCGCTCGGTTAGTACTGGGCTCAAACCCAATTTTATCAGAGAGCCTGGATTCCGCCAAGATGTCGCTCGCGCAATTCTTCGCCTCCGGCGACTGTTGCCGGGAAATTGGTTTCGGAGGACGGATTTAGCGGTGCTCTTCCAGTCGCTCCCGGCCGCTTCGCGCGGCTTGGCGCTCACGTTCGGAGCGCTCGTGCAGCGCATGCTGCTCGGCGGGGCGGGCACCGTTATAGCGAGGGACGCCGACATAAGGATGAACGTATGCCCCGCGATTCACCCAGGTGCGGCCCCAGGGCGCATTATTAATGAACACGCGGTGCTCGCCCCACGCGAACCGATTCACGCCCCAGCCCCAGGGGGCAAATGCCGGGCCAATCGCAACTCCGAAGTGGAAGCTGATGGCGCCTCCAATGACGAAGCCGGGACGGGGCGGAGCAAATACGATTAACGGGTTGTAATAAGGAACCACAATGAACGCGGGGTTCGCGGGCAGAATCGTGATGTAGGGACCAGGGCTTACGACAACCTGCGGATTGGTTCGCAGATATCCGTATTCGTAGGCCTGGTGGCGCTCACGCTGCACGGCGTCCATCACATCCGGCTGCTGGGCCAGGAATGCATTGCCGAGCTCACCGGTCCACGCCATGTCGGACGCCATCATGGCGAGGACTGAAGGGAAGGGGAGCAAGGATTGGACGCTGGGGTCCCAGGGAAGGCGGTCGGCGGAAATGGCGGCAGCCAGGGCATCGCCAGTCAGGTAATGATGCTGATCCGCCCATCGCGCGGCATCTGGAATCTGATCGGGGTACGTGGCGGCTGCGAAAATTTGCGACAACAATGGATCCGGATACAGTGCCACTCGCTGCACCAGCCGGTCCAGCTCTTGCGGGGGATAGGACGGCGGCGGTGGTGGCGGCGCTTGACTAAAAGCAACAGGCGCAAAAGCCGCGAGGGCGAAGGCCATGGCTGCGCCGATCGCGAACGGGATATTGTTCTGATTCGGCATCACATCGATCTCCTGTTCCACCTATTTTGAATTGCCTCCTCAGCGAAGGACGGGCGTGGCACATCCCACGTTACTAAGTGGGGGCCAAGCGCAGATTAAAAGTCCTTGAGGGACGGGGCCGTGGATTTTTTGAAACCTAGTTTGTCGAGAATGGCGGCTACATAGTCCGTAGTCTCTGGTATCGAAGGGACGCCTCCCTCGCTGTCCACTCGCCCGACTCCCGCGTTGTAAGCGCCCAAGGCCAAGGCCGGATCGTTGTTGTAGCGTTCCAGCAGCGACTTTAGCAGCCTGGCCCCGGCCTGTACGTTCTGCTGGGGATCGAATGGATCGTTGACGTCGTACTCCTCGGCCGTTGCGGGCATGAGCTGCATCAAACCCTCAGCGCCCCTGGCCGAGAGCGCGCACGGCCGGCCGGCGGATTCCTGGTCGATCACCGCTCGCACCAATTGAGCATCCACGCCCGTCTTCTGAGCCGCTTCCTGAATTAACGGATCCAGTTGCCCGGCAGGCAGAGGATCGCAGTCCGCCGCGCCGCCTGTGGCCGGGGAAAAGGAGGTCGAGAAAAACGAAGATCCGGTTTTGGCTGGTGTGAGCAAGGCCGCCTGCTTCTGAATCGCGGCACGCTGCTGAGCGATCGACGGCGCCATCGCGGCCCGCACCAAGGCTTCAAAATCCGTGGGAGGCTGGGCACCGAGCACAGCCCCCAAGAACAACACCCCACCGAAGCAAAACGCGAGCCTGGAGCGCATCTTCAGACCGCGATGGAACCAGGCGGAGGATCGTTCGGATTGTAGGCTGCCACCGTTCCGTAACCGGAAAATCCAGGAGCCGCCTCAATTGGATTCTGAAGGGCGGAAGGTACCCAGGTGTAACCGTCAGCCTCACGCATGCTTGTCACCAGGGATGGATCCCAACCCCAGACCATGATGGGGACGTCGATGGAATAGCCTTCGCTTGCCAACTGAGTGGCTAAGGTTGTGCGCTGTTCCTGATTTTGCATAGTCCGCAACGGTTGAACAGCGGCCGGCTGCTTGGCCCAATAGGCATTGTCGAAAGCTTCCTGCGCGTCCGCCGCCTGGGTGGCGGGGGATACCGTCGAAGATGCCGCGGTGGATTTCGTGGAGGACTGCACGGAAGCATTTTGCGAGGGGTTGTCGTAGGCGGCCTGCAAAAACGGATCGTAACCGCCATTCGGCGGACCCGAGGCGGCGCTGCTGGAAGCAGTGCTGTCCGAAGCGGTGCTGCTCGAAGCAGCAGTACTCGCGGCTGCGGAACTGGATGACGAAGTGCCGGGCGTTGGCGGAGCGGTCCGGACCGTTGAGTTGGCTGGCGCCGTCGTCTTGGAATCTTCGCTGGCGCGCGTAATAGAGATCTTCACATCATTGGGATGGATGCCGAACTTCTCCAGAGTTGACGAGACCGCCTCGGAAAGAGCTCCGTGGAAGCTATCCAGCTTGGATTGGCTTAAAGGAAATGAAGTTTGTCCGACGGCGGACGTGTTGGTATCAGACGAAAACATGCCGTGCATGTGAATCATGGTTGTGTCCTCCTTAGTTTCATGAAACTGGTCTTGCGCCCATCAAGCGATAGATGTAGGCGAGAATCTCGGCTACGGCGCGATACAGATGGGGCGGAATATGCTGTCCAACTTCAACAGATTTGTACAATGCCTGTGCCAAGGGCGGATTCTCGATGAGCGGCACGTCGAACTCCAGGGCCCGCGCGCGAATGCGCAGCGCCAAGTAATTCTTCCCTTTCGCCACCACCAGCGGCGCAGCCATCGTGTCGTGGTGGTAGCGGATCGCGACGGCATAATGCGTGGGGTTGACCACCACCGCCGTGGCGGTCTTCACTTCGTCCATCATGCGGCGGCGGCGAACGTCGCGCTGCAAGCGCCGAATGCGCATTTTTGTCTGGGGATTTCCGTCCGATTCCTTTACTTCGTCGCGGATATCCTGTTTGCTCATCCGCATTTGCTTGGAGAACTTCCGTTTTTGGCGGAAGAAATCGACGAAACCGAATAGCAGAAACAGCGCCGCGGCCTTCCACAGCAGGTCCATGACCAGGGACCGCAGCGTTTCCAATCCTACCTGGAAGCTGGAGAGCGGGATCATCAGCAGACGCTCGCCACTCTTGGTGACGATCCAGTAAATAGTGGCGCCAAATACAGCCACCAGCGCTATGGCCTGTATCGACGACACCAGCCCCTTTGACGGCAGCGACTGAAGCTTCGAAAAGACGTCAAAATTCGAAGATTTAGGCGCCATGCGCGAGAGGCTGAAATTGAAGCCGGTGGAGCTAAGCTGAAACGCGCAAGCGCTCAGAACGAGAATTCCGCTGGCGTAGACCAACGGCCAGAGCGCGCGGGAGAGCGCTTCGTGCAAAATTCCGATGAGCGCGCCGGGGCCCAAATCGGCGCGAAAGGCCTGGATGAACAACCCTCTGGTTACATCCTTGAGCGTTGCCAGCAGCGACGGCCCGGTCTGCGCGATCAATACCACGAAAACCGTGAATTGCAATCCACTGACGAAATCGTGCGAAGAGGCAAACTGCCCCTCCTTGCGAGCTTTGATCAGCCGCCGCGGTGTTGCCTGTTCCGTCTTTTCGCCCGAGGGATTCATCGCGTATTATCGAATCAAAGTCCCAGCAGCCGTCCCAGCGCGGTGAACGCCGCGGCGCCGAGCTGCTGATACAGCTTGGGGATCAACAAAACCAAAAAACTCAACGCCGCCAGGGCCGCCAGCATCTTCGCGGGAAATGCCAAAGCAATGAGCTGAAGTTGAGAATTCAGATGCCCGAGGAGCCCGATGGAAAGGTCGATCAGGAACAGCAGCGTCATCAAGGGAAGCGCCAGATGGAGACCGGTGGAAAAGATGCTGGAACCGAGCATCACCAGGGCTTCCACGCTCGCTCGCGATGCGACGAAGGCGGTCCCGGGTGGATGCGTTTCCAAACTGCGCGCCAGAATCGTCAAGAGCACGCGATCGAATCCCATGGCGAAGAACAACAGTCCGGCGGTCATTTGGGCCAGGATCAGGAGGACGGTGGAGTCGGCCTCGGTGTTGGGATCGATGGTGGAGGCGTAAGCGAACCCCGCCTGGGTGCTGATGGCCTGCGCGGCAAAAGTGACCGCTTCAATCAAAATCGCGACGGCGATGCCGGTGGCGAGGCCGATCGCTGCTTCGGCGAGCATCCAACCCGCCACCTGCATCATGCTCCCCGGCGCCTGCTGCAGCACCGGCCAGCGCGAAACCATTCCAAACGTCAGAATCATTGCCAGGGTGATCTTGGCGGCGCTTGGCCCCGCTTGCAACCCCGGCAGCGGTAAAAACACAAACACCCCGGAAATACGGGCCAGAACGAGCAGAAACCCGTAGAGCACCGACGTCGGGATGGCTGGGCTAGCGTGCATAGCGCGAAAGGTCGCCAAAAACTCCGATCGAATAGGCCGAAAGCTGCTTCAGCATCCACGGCATCAGAAGCAGGAAGCCGAATAAGAACGCCGCCAGCCGCGGAATGGTGCTAAAGGCGGAGTCCTGCATGGACGTCGCGATCTGGATGATATTGACGACGATGCCGACCGCGAAGCCGATAACCAGCAACGGCGCACAAACCAGGACTGTGGTCCAAAGCGCTTGGCTGATGATGTGGACGGCGGTTTCAGGTGTCATAAATTCTCAATAAAACGTTTTTAGTAGCGAGCCGATCACCAGGTTCCATCCGTCCACCAGGACAAACAGAAGAATCTTGAAGGGCGCCGAGATCATTACCGGCGGCAACTGCACCATGCCGACCGAAAGCGTGATGGAGGCCACCGCAAGATCGATGATCAGGAACGGCAGATACAGGACAGCGCCGATCTGGAAGCCGGCCTTGAGCTCGGAGAGAATGTAGGCCGGGATCAGGACCTTCAGATCGAGATCGGCCGGATTGCGCGGAGCAGCGGACTTGGTCATCTCCACGCAGGTCTGGATATCTTTCTCTCTCGCGAATTTCAGGAGAAAACTTTTGAGCGGCTTGGCGCCCTCATCGAAGCCCTGCTCCCAGGAGACTTGCCCGCTTTCCACCGGTTCCCAACCACGGTGATAGATATCGATGACCACCGGCTGCATGACGAGGAAGGCGAGAAACATCGAGAGCCCCACCAGCACCTGGTTGGACGGAGCCGACTGTGTTCCGAGCGCCTGCCGCAGAAAATGCAGCACGATCACGATGCGGAGAAACGGGCTCACCGACATCACTACGGCCGGCAGCAGCGTCAGCAGCGTCAATAAAATGACGATTTGCGTGGGAGTGCTGAGCGTGAGACCGCCTTTGGGATTGGCCGAACCGAAAACCGGAATGGCCGAATCGTTCGCGGGCGCAGCCAGAGCGGCTGCCGCAAAGAACAGGAATAGGAAGACGACGTGGCACGCAAGACTGCGTGCGCCACGTTGGCGAGTGATTCGTAACAGAGCCTTCGTCATAGAGCGCGCGAAAGAGATGATGAGGACGACGGTTCTAAAGCGACCGGTGCATCGAGCAGCTGGCACGAAGAGGGCGCGGTTGCGATCAACACCGTCCGATCCGAAACCCGTACCAAATGCAAAGCGTGATGCGGCGTCAACGAGACGCGTTCCAATACTTCGATGCGCCGTCCGCTTCCGCCCCGCCCCCTAATGCTGAACGCCGCCAGCCCGCGCCGCTTGGAAAACCAAAGCAGTCCGCCCAAGAGCGCGAAGACCAGCAGCACCATACCGATCTGTTCAGTCAGTTGCATTTCCGCCGCCGCTGCCGGTCTTCTGCAGCATCTTCTGGACACGCACCGAGACCGTGTCGTCGATGACGATCACTTCGGCCTCGGCCAATTTGACGTTACTGGCAAATAGCGGGAAAGGCGCGCCGGCCGGGTGATCCGTTCGTAGCACCGATCCCTCTTGCAGTTGGAAGATGTCCCCGATCGTCATCGAGAGCGTTCCCAACTCGAGTTCCAAGACGAAAGGCAACTCCCCGAAACGCTGTAAAACGTCGGAGGCGTTCATCGCTATTGCTGTATGTTGAGGAGGGACTTGGTCATTTGATCCAGGGTCGAGATCACCTTGGAGTTGGCCTCATAGGAGTTTTGATAAACGATGAGGTGGGTAAACTCGGTCGCGATGTTCACGGTGGAGGTTTCCAGCGATCCGCCGTCTACCGCTCCCAGCGTGCCGGTACCTGGAACTCCAATCACCGGTGTGGCCGTATCGGCTCCCACTTCGTAGTTATTCTGGCCGACAGCAATGAGCGAATCCGGATTGCTAACGGACGCTAAGGCCAGCTGGCCGACAACTAATTGGTTGCCGTCGGAAAACTGCGCGGTGATGGCGCCGCCGTTGGCAATGGAAACTTGCGTCACCGTTGAAGCAGGCACTCCGTCCTGCGTGCTTGCGGAAACGGCTGAGGTGGCTGCGAACTGGGTAATCAATGGAGTGCCCGTGCCATTGTTGGTGGCCAGGTTCCAGTTGATGTTCAGGTCGCTGGCGGTATCGGCCAAGCCGGTAATAGGGATTTGCACCAGCGCGGGTGCGGTGGGAGATGTTAAGTTGCCGTTAGCGTCGAACGTGAGGGTGCCGGTAGCCACCTGGCTGGGGGTGCCCGGCGTACCAGCGGTGAGGTCGGCTCCCGGTATATCGACCGAGTAGGACCAATTGCCCGGAGCCGTCTCGGTGAAGCTGACGGTCAGATCGTGACTCTCGCCCAAAGAGTCCACTACCTGGATGGACGTCGAGAAGCTGCCGCTAGGCTGCCCCACTACGCCGGCTGCGTTCAAGTTTACGCTCAACGACATATTTTGGGTGGCGGTAGGGGTCTGCAACGCGTTGGAGGGGATGGTAATGTTCCCAGTCGGGCCGCTGGTGTTCACAACGCCGTTCTGTGCCGACCAGCCTTGCACAATCTGACCGGTGGCCGTGACCAGCTCGCCTTGCGCGTTGAGCTGGAAATTTCCGGCGCGGGTGTACAAGGTGGCCCCGGAGGGGGCTTGTACGACGAAGAATCCGTTGCCGTTGATCGCGGCATCGTAGTTCCCACCGGTGGCTTGAATGGATCCTTGCGTAAACACACGCGAGGTCTGGGGCGCGGACACGCCGCCGCCGATCTGCGTGGAACCACCTGCAACCGACTGCTGCAGTAAGTCGTAGAAGGACACGTCGCTATTTTTGTAGCCGGTTGTGTTCAGGTTCGCCAGGTTATTCCCGACGACGTCGAGCGCGTCCGAATCGGCGGTAAGTCCGCTAAGTGCGATGGAAAATGATGACATTTAAATGCTCCTTTTTGTGGGTTGTGATTCGTTGGGTTCTCTATGAAGAAGAAGTCCCTTTGGTTGACGTCGTGGGGTTTGTCGAGGTAGTAGGGGCGCCCGTAAGGGTTTGCACACCCTGGTTGATTCCCATGAGTTGTTCTAACTCGCTGTACTGCACCAGCTGACCTACAAACTGGATACTGTCGGTTGGATTGAGCGGGTCCTGGTTCTTAATCTGAGCGATCAGTAACTGCAAGAAGGTGCTCTCGCTGGTGAGAGAGTTCAGTGAACTTGTCGAACTCGAACTCGATGAGCTGGAGCCGGTGCCACTAGTGGCTTGTGCGTGCGCTTGAGCCTGCGCCACATTGGTGACGGCAGATGGGCCAAATAACTGCATTATCCGTTTCCTCCTGGATGGGCGTCGCCGCCGGTAATCTGCTGGTTTAATTCCTGCTGCCATTGGCCGCCGTTTGCGCGACGGTCTCGCTGCGGCTGCCGCTCGCCGCCGGAAGATTGCTGCTGTTGAGAGCCCCGCTGTCCGTTCGCGTACGACTCCTGGGGGCTCTCGGAATGCGTTGCTACCGCCGCCGCGGCTGATTTGACTACGTCCGCCTTCCAACCCTGGGTGTTCAGTTGAGTGGACAGTTCGCCGAGATTGGAGCGAAGCGACTCTCGCAGAACGGGGTCGGAAGCATGCACCGATACATTTATCGATCCGGCGCGATCGGCGATGCGTATCGCAGCGGAGGATTCATTGTTGCCTGTGAGGTGTAACAAGATCTCCGAACTGGCTGAGGTCTTCGGCAGCTCTGGCGCGATGAAGTGCGCCTCCTGAACGGCAAGAGGCAGATTCGGATGCGCCGCTTCCGTTGGTTCGGGCGTGGCCGCTAAAGAACCGTGCTCGGGGGCTTGAAAAACAGCCGTTCCGTTCAGGTGCGGAATGACTTCGGGTGTTTGCGGAGCCTTGAGTAAGTCGGGCTGGTGTTGTACACCGGCAGTGGGCTTTTCAGTTTCCGGCGACGAGGACGGTGTCTCACGCCGCGGCGCGCTGGAAGTCTGATTGACAGGCGGCGGTGGCTGCTGCAAGTTCGAAGGCTGGGATTGCGCTACTGAGCCTTTCGTTGGTGTAACTGGAGTTTCACTCGGAGTAACTGGTGTCTTGCTCGTAGTAACTGCAGAAGAATCCAACGGGAGCATCCGAAGCGCAAATGCGAAATTCTCGGTTTCCGGCAGCAGGGGGATCTTCGCGGCGGGAGTTACAGCCAGTGCCTCGCGCTCAGCCGCCATGGGTTTGGATGACTCGGATGTCCTATCCATAACCTCGCGACCCCCCGGCAGCGGCGTCGGTAACGACGTTGGAACGGCCACGGTTTCCGGTGCTCCGGGAGAAAGTGCGGACGCTGGAACAATTGAATCGTTGGCGCTCGTGGTTTGCGCGGGCAAAGCGCTGGGAGCCTCTGGCTGCTGTCGAGGAGCCGGCGGCGCGAGTTGAATCGACTGAGAAGTTTGCGGGGGCACTACAGCCTGACGTGAGCTGCTCTCAGGCAGGCTCGTCGCAATCGGAGTGCTATTGTTCAACGGCGTGGTGACGCTTACTTGCGCCGCGGTTGCGACCGGATCGCTTAGCGTTGCGGACGCACGAATTCGAGGGCCGCTCGCGTGCGGGGTCTGCGCCGCGATGAAATTGGAAGCCATCGCGCTGCTATGATTGACCGGCGCCTTGACGCTTGGCGTTTCCGGCGCGGATGGAGGAACTCGATGCGCCGCTCGCCTGGGGGGCCTGGGTGGCAATGAAATTGGAAGCCGTCGCGCTGCTATGGTTGACCGGCGCCTTGACGCTTGGCGTTTGCGGCGCGGATGGAGAAACTCGAGCGCCGCTCGCCTGGGGGGGCTGGGTTGCACTGAAATTGGAAGCCATCGCGCTGCTATTGTTGACGGGCGCTTTGACGCTCGGCGTTTGCGGCGCGAATGTACGAATTCCAGAGCCGCTCGCTCGGGGCGCCTGGGTCGCGTTGACCGGTGCTTTGACGCTCACCGGCACTGCTGTTGCGACCGGATTGCTTTGCGGTCCCGGGTTTGTCGCTAGCTGCGCAGCCTGCGCGGATGCGCGGATCTGAAGGCCGCTCGCTTCCGTGGCTGCCGCTGTGGTCCGGGTGGCTTTGGCACTTGGAAGGCTGTCCGCTCGAGGCGCGGTCTCCGTCTGTGCTGCTTGTGCCAGAAGGCCCCGGTCCTGGATCGCTTCTTTTTGGACTGACTTCGGCATTGGCGCGAAACTCGCTTTGCTCGTGGAGGGCGCAGTGGTTTGGGCATTACCCGTCGCCTGGGCCTTCGTGGCCGTGGCTGCTGGGACCGGCGCGGTGGAGGTCGAGGTTGCCACATCCAATGGGACGGTTCCTGCATCGGGAGCTTCCGGTCCGACGCCGAGCGTCGATAGGGACAGCGTCGCCGCCGGTGGCAGTATCAATGACGGTTTCGGCAAGTTTCCGCTTGGGGCCTGTAGTACCACAGGCTCCTCAGTTCCAGAATTAGAGTTCGCGGACGGGTCTTTCTTGGCCGTTGAGTTAGGGAGCGCCGAGCCTTGTTGCCCGGCGCCGCCCCCGTTCTCCAGATCCTCGAACAGCGTCAGGCTATCAAAGACATTCTTGAATGCAGTTGTTTTTGAAGCTGGCGAATCTTGTGAATCCGGCGATGGCGCGGGAAGAAGTACCGGCACATGGAGAGCGGCAGACGCCGGCGAGGAGACAATCACGGCCGCACTAATGCAGGTTCGCGACCACAACGGCGGCCGTCGATTATCAGCGCGTTAGCACGCGCTTCCGTCGAGAACTCGGCGATCACCGACTTAGTTTCGGCGAATAGAGCGATAGTCTTCATGCCCCTTATCGCGAATACGGAACAAAGCTATACGATTTTTTCACTCGCCCGTTTTGGCTGCGAACTTGCAACGCTGCTATTCGCTCTATGGATCAGATCAGCGTCTTGGCGGCCGCGGGCATGCAGTCTCGAATGCAATCGCTGGACCTTGTTGCGAACAACCTCGCGAATTCTTCCACCAGCGGATATAAGACCGATGGCGAGTTCTACACGCTGTTCGCTTCTGAAGCCGCCGGCGAGGATGAGTCGGGCAAATCCGCGGTTCCGATGATCCAGCGGCAATGGACCGATTTTACGCAGGGCCTGCTGGAGCCCACCAACAATCCGCTGGACTTTGGTCTTTCCGGCAAGGGCTTCTTTGCGGTGCAGGGCCCGTCGGGGCCGCTCTATACGCGCAACGGAAACTTTCGGTTCGCTACCAGCGGCGCTCTTGTCACCGGCGAGGGCTATCCGCTGCTCCAGCAAAACGGCCAGCCATTCCAAGCGAATACCGCTCAGCCGCTGGAGGTCTCGCGCGATGGCGAAATCACCCAGAACGGCAAATCGATCGGGCGCATCGAGATCGCCGAATTTGAAAGTCCCGCGGGTCTCACCAAATTCGGCGCGAGCTATTTCTCGAACACCACTGGTAAAGAACCGGTTGAAGCAACCAGCGCGCAAATTTATCAAGGAAAAATTGAGACGTCCAACGTCAGTGCATCGCACGGAGCGGTGCGGATTGTCGGCTTGTCGCGGCAGTTCGAGATGATGCAGAAAGCGATCTCGATTTCCAACGATATGGGCAAAAAGGCCATCGAGGAAGTGGCGAAGGTTTAGTCGCGGCGATCAATTACGGAAGAGGGATTACATGATTCGAGCACTCTTTAGCGCTGCCAGCGGCATGAACGCGCAGCAAACCAACGTGGAAAATATCGCGAATAACATCGCGAACGCCAACACAGCGGGATTCAAGGCCAGGCGCGCGCAATTCCAGGATCTGCTCTATCAGAACCTGATCCAGCCCGGCGCGGCAGCCACTCAACAGACCACCGTCCCCACAGGACTTCAGTTGGGACTTGGAACGCGAGCCGTCTCCAACGAGGTGATCTTCACTCAGGGCGACTTTTCCCAAACCGACAATCCGCTGGACCTCGTGATCCAGGGCAACGGCTTCTTCCAGGTTCAGCAGCCGTCGGGGCAAATCGCTTATACCAAGGCGGGCACATTCCACCTAAACCAGACGGGCCAGGTTGTCGATCCCAACGGCAACTTACTCGATCCGCCGATCACCGTTCCGCAAAATGCTCTGTCGCTCACCATCGGAAGCGACGGGACGGTGAGTTACACGCTTCCCGGACAGGCCGCGGCGCAGCAAGCCGGCCAGATTCAGCTTGCCAACTTCGCGAATCCTTCGGGCCTGAACAGCATGGGGCAAAACCTATTTCAGCAGACGGAGGCTTCTGGCGCGCCCATCATCGGGCCGCCTGGCGGCCAGGATGGATTAGGCACGTTGCTGCAAGGATACGTGGAGCAATCCAACGTCAGTATCGTTCAGGAATTTGTGAACCTGATCGTCAGCCAACGCGCTTATGAAGCAAACTCGAAAGTGGTCAAAGCCGCCGACGACATGTATCAACAAGTAAACAACCTCAAGCAATGAGCGTATGGCTGCTCTTTTTCAGCATGATCACACACTCCGGTCCCTGTGAAATAGTCGCGAACGATCGCATCCTCGGCGCGGACCTGGCGAAGGCGCTTCCGGCATTCTTGAATAAAATGCCTGGCGATGCCGTAATCGGTTACTCGCCGGCTCCGGGCGCGCGACGCGTATTCAAATCGGTGGAGCTGCAGCGAATCGGCGCGCCTTATGGCGTGGCTGTCGCGCCAGATGCGGAGGCGTGCTTCGAATGGAGCTTGCAACCGCTCACAGACGATGTAATTCGCGCCGCGATTCTTGACTCATTGCAATCACCGGAGGCGCATATCGATGTTCTCGCCATCAGCGGGAATCAGGCGCCCGCCGGTAAAGTGAGCTTTCCGATCTCGGGACTCCTGGCCTCCACGCTCACGGGGCCAGAGACGCCGGTGACATGGCGCGGCGAAGTGCTCTATCACGGCTCGCGCAAATTTTCGATCTGGGCGCGCGTGAAGATATCCGCCACCATGACCCGCGTCGTGGCCACGCAACTGATTTTGCCAGGGCAGACCGTCGGGCCGGCGCAGGTGAGGATCGAGACTTACGACGATTTCCCCTTGCGCAACGACATGGCCCGCAATGTCGAAGAGGTGGTGGGACGCATGTCGCGGCGCGCGATCCGCGAGGGACTGCCGGTCTTGCGATCCGACTTGATCGAGCCGTTCCAAGTTCAGCGCGGTGACCTGGTGGACGTAACCGCCATCGCCGGCGCGGCTCAACTGCACGTGCCCGCGCTCGCAGAAACCCCGGGAAGGCAAGGCGATCTGATCACACTGAAGAATGCCCACAGCGGAAAGATCTTCCGCGCGCGGATCGAAGGAAAAGATAAAGCGCTGGTGATGATCTGGCCGGAGCGTGAGGCAAGAGTGCAATGAAGCTGCGGATAGTGAGTCTTCTATTGGTATGCACCGTCCTTTGTACGGGGTCTGATCCGAAGAAGAAAAAGTTACATACGCAGCCGGAGCCGTCGCCGCTGGACAAATACATCAGCGACGCTTATCGGGACAATCAGCTGCCCGAAGCCGCCCATCCGCCCGGATCAACCTGGTCGCAAAATGCGCTTTTCTCCAACCTGGGATTGGATCTGAGAGCCAGCCGCGTGGATGACTTAGTAACTATCTTAGTAAATGAAACGTTTTCGGCGGTCGCTAATGGCGATGTGAAAACCCAGCGACAAGCTACTGCCCAGAGCAACATTGCGCAGTTGGCCGGCGTCACTAAGGCCACCGGTCCGTTGGCCAATCTCCTCAAAAGCAATACACAAACTCAACTGCAGGGAACCGGCGAGACCAGCCGCGGCGCGGTGCTCACGGCGAATATGAGCGCTCGCGTAACGCACGTGTTGCCCAACGGATATCTGGTTGTAGAAGGAACCAAGCGGGTGCAAGTCAGTTCGGAAAACCAGGTAGTCACCGTGCGGGGCGTAATCCGGCCCGTGGATCTGGATCCGACCAACAGCATCTCTTCAAACCGTATCGCACAGATGGAAATCCAGGTAAATGGTAAAGGCGTGATCGGCGATTCCATTCATCGCCCCAATATTCTATACAGAATTTTGCTCGGAATATTACCATTCTAATTAAGAAAATGACGCGACTCTCATTAATTATTATCGCTGCGGCGTTGTTACAGCGCCCGGCCGCAGCCGATTCGCCCACCACGCGGCTTAAAGAACTGGTCTCGCTCGAAGGAGTCCGCGAGAATCAGTTGATTGGCTATGGCATCGTGGTTGGGCTGAAGGGCACCGGCGACCGGCAGCAAACGCTGTTCACCGCGCAGAGTCTTACCAATATGCTGCAGCAGATGGGTGTCACCGTGAATCCGACCACCATCCTGGTGAAAAACACAGCGGCGGTAATGGTGACAGCAACGCTACCGGCCTTTGCCCAATCGGGAATGCAGATTGACGCCACCGTGGCAGCCATGGGCGACTCCGCCAGTTTGCAGGGCGGACTGCTTTTGATGACCAGCTTGCGGGGGATCGACGGTCAGGTTTATTCCATTGCTCAAGGCCCGGTAGTAACCGGCGGTTTCATCGCCGGCGGCGCGGGCACTACGCAAGTGGTCAACCATCCCACTGTGGGACGCATCCCGGGCGGAGCCATCGTGGAGCGCCAATCGCCTGCCATCGAGCCGACTAAGGAGGTGCGCCTCCAACTCCACGACGCCGACTTCGCCACCGCGGCTCGCATTGCCGAAGTTGTGAATCATCATTTCACCGCGGATACACAGGCCATCGCTCACGCCGACAACTCCGGCTTGGTGAGCGTCGCGATTCCAGCGAACTTCTCGGCGCGCAGCACCGAGTTTATCGCTGAACTCGAAGCGCTGACGGTCCAAACCGACCGCCCGGCGAAGGTGGTCATCAATGAACGAACCGGAACCATCGTGATGGGCAAGGAGGTGCGTGTCTCTCCGGTGGCCATCATGCACGGCGACCTTACGGTTGAAATACAAACTGTCTATGATGTTTCGCAGCCCGGGCCTTTCTCCAGCGGAACGACCCAGGTTACTCCCCAGGTTTCCGTAGGCGTTAAGGAAGAGAAGGCGCGCAACGTGGTTCTCAAGGAAGGCGCCACGGTGGAAGAACTGGTGCGCGCGCTCAACTCGATCGGTTCCACGCCGCGCGATATCATTGCGATTCTGCAAAGCTTGCGCGCGGCAGGGGCCCTGGAGTCGGCGATTGAAGTTATTTAGTTAGTAGGCACACGACTAACCATGGATATTAGTATTTCGACGGCAACGGATTTGGCGGCGAGTTCCTTTTCGCTTCCGCAGTCCCATGAGAGCGCTGCTATCCCTGCGAACGAAACGTTTCATCAGGCTTTTCAGGCTGCGTCGGATAAAACCGATACGCCCGAAAAAATCTCCGGCGTGGCGAAACAGTTTGAGGCCTTGATGATTGGGCAAATGCTGAAATCGGCGCGCGAGTCGTCCGGCGGCGGTTGGCTGGGAGACGACGATAAGGACGATCAGACCGGGTCGCTGGTTATGGAACTGGGCGAGCAGGGGCTATCGCAGGCCCTGGCGGCTCATGGCGGACTGGGGATTGCCAAAATGGTCACCGCCAATCTGGAACGCGGGCAGGCTAAAACTGCCAGCTCCGATTCGGAGCCTCCTTCTCCGATGTCGTCGTTGAAGAGTAGGGAGACGAATGCAGGGTTGAAGGCTCGCTAACAGCCCTCGCGTCTCCATCCTTGGCGACAGTCGGATTCGGAGCTTCCAGATTGTGCATCGCGCCGATCCAGCCTTCCAGCAGCGTCTGGATCAATCGTAAGGCCTCCTGCAGCATGCCTTCCGACTTCTCCGCGTGAGCCTGAATCAAACGGCGCTGCAGATAGCCGTAGAGACCGCTCAACGTGTCGCAATACTGCGGGGCCACATCCCGCCGCAGCGAGAAGCGCAGCTCCCCCAGGATCTCGACTGCCTTGGTGACCGCGTTGCCGCGGGCTAGTATGTCGCCGCCCCGGTGCGCCGTGATTGCTTCCTCGACGGACTGCGTGGCGCCTTCGTACAGCATCCTGGTAAGTTCCGCGGGCGTCGCTGCTGCTATGCGGCTTCGAACGTACTCTTGATGAGGATTGGTGGGGGTCATGGGTTTTCCGCCGCGCTACTATATCGACCCGGCTTAGGAGTTTTTCAAACATTCTGTTACCCGCATTTGCGGGTAACATACTTACCCCCCATAAGAAATGATGCGCCTCGTCTCAAGTCTTCTCTTGGAACCTCCGATCTTGTAAACACTAGGCAAAGTTAGATGCAGTTACCTTACTCGCGTCGGGAGCGTTTAGTGTGAATACCGTACTTTGGATTGACGAAAGCGCTACTGGCAGCCAACATGTGTATTTGAAAGACGGCCCTGAGAGGCTGCAGGTTTTATTTGCCGCCAGCCTTCCCGCTGCTTTTGAGTTACTCAAAACGCATCCCATTGGCGCAGTCCTGGTCCATTTGCCTATCGCGGACTCGACTGCTTCAGAAGTTCTCCAGCAGATCCACAGCGAAGGATGCCGCGTTCCCGTCGTGCTCTACGAACCCGGCGGCGTGGTCAGCAAGGCGCGCGAGCTAACACAAGGCGGTGCGTTTCAGTACGTGTCTCACCTGGTGAAGCCCGAGGAGCTTTGCGAGCTTCTTGCGGTGGCCATCCGGCACCACGCGTCACATCGGGAAACGCAGCGGGAGGCGCAGCGGGAAAACCAGCGCGATCCAAAGACCGGCGCCGCTTCCGACCAGCTCAACTCGCGGAATTTGTTGATCGGCTCCAGCGCGCCGATGCGTGAAGTAGTCGAAATTATTGAGCTGGTCGCGAACCGCCGTTCCACGGTTCTGATCACCGGCGAGACCGGCACGGGCAAGGAAGTAGCGGCCCGCGCGCTGCATTCTTCGAGCAGCCGCTCGGGGTCCAGAATGGTCGCGGTCAACTGTGCCGCTCTTCCCGATCATCTGCTGGAAGCCGAACTCTTCGGCCACACCAAGGGCGCCTTCACCGGAGCCGTCAACGCGCGCGTGGGACTGTTCGAACAAGCGCATCGGAGCACCATTTTTCTGGATGAAATCGGCGAGATGCCGCTACCGCTGCAGGCCAAGCTGCTGCGTGTTCTGCAGGAGCGCGAGATCCAGCGCATCGGCAGCTCGGAACCGCTTTCCATCGACGTGCGCGTGATTGCCGCGTCCAATGCCAACCTTCTCGAAGCTGTCGCGAATCGCAGCTTCCGCGAGGATCTTTACTACCGGCTAAATGTGGTGGCTCTTCGAATGCCGGCCTTACGGGATCGTCCCACCGATATCCCTGAGCTAGCGGAGCATTTTCTCCACAAGATCTCCGAACACGAGCCGGCCTGGAGGAAGCAACTTTCTCCGCAGGCGCTCGAAATCTTCCTGAAGTATTCCTGGCCCGGAAACGTGCGCCAGCTGGAACACGCGCTCGAGTCCGCCTGCGCATTAAGCGGCGCCCGTTCCGTTCTCTATCCTGGCGATTTCGATCTTCCCGCCGAGGTCCACATATCGGAATTCGGACCGCTATCCGCGCTGGACGTGCCGGAAGGCGGCGTTAATTTTGAAGAGCTGATGACGGGCATCGAGCGCAGGCTGCTGGAACGCGCGCTGGCGAAATCGGGCGGCAACAAGGCCCGCGCCGCAACCATGCTACACATGAAGCGGACCACCCTGCTTTCCAAATTCAAGTCGTTGGAAGTGTGCGCCTAGCAGTCCATGGCTCAAGCTCGTGCCATTAGCAAGCCGGCGCCCGCACCCAATCCCCTCCAGGCGGTCGGCCTCTCCAGTGTCGGCGAACTCGCGGTACCCATCGCGGTATTGCTAATCGTCATCGCGCTGATTACCCCTCTGCCCAGCTTCATGCTGGACGTCCTGATCGTGCTGGATCTGATGATGTCCGTCATCGTGATGATGGTGGCCATGTATATCGGGCGGCCGGTGGAGTTCAGCGTGTTTCCGACGGTACTTCTGCTGCTGACGCTTTTTCGTCTCGCGCTCAACGTGTCATCGTCGCGGCTGATTCTGCTCAATGGAAATACAGGAACCACCGCCGCGGGCCACGTCATTGAAGCTTTCGGCAGCTTTGTGGTGGGCGGCAACTACATCGTCGGGGCCGTGATTTTTTGCGTTCTGATCGCCATTCAATATGTGGTCATCAACCATGGTTCCGTGCGCATTTCCGAGGTCACCGCGCGCTTCACTTTGGATGCACTGCCCGGCAAACAGATGTCGATCGACGCGGACTTAAACGGCGGCTTGATCGACGAAACCGAAGCGCGCCGCCGGCGCCGGGATCTGAGCAGCGAAGCCGAGTTCTACGGAGCCATGGACGGCGCTTCGCGCTTCACTCAGCGCGACGCCATCGCGAGCATCATCATCACCGGCGTGAATATCATCGCGGGTTTTCTAATCGGGGTGCTGCAGCACAACATGGACCTCGGCCACGCCCTCCAGACCTATACCGTGCTGACCATCGGCGACGGTCTGGTGACGGTGATACCGGCGCTCATGATTTCGATCTCCGGAGGCTTGATCGTCACCCGCGCCAGTTCCGATTCCAAGCTCGGAGCGCAATTCCAAAAGCAGGTGTTCGGCAAATCCGAACCGCTGTTGCTGGCGAGCGGCGTGCTGGTGGTCCTTTCCCTGTTCCCCGGATTGCCGACCATTCCGTTTCTCGCACTGGGCAGCGGATTGGGCGCAATTGCATGGCGCATGCGTCGGAAAAACGACGCGGCCGTCAAAACCTCGACGGAAAGCGCCGAGAAACCGGCCAAGGAGAACCTCGAAGCGCTGCTTCAGGTGGATCCTCTGGCGGTGGAAGTTGGGCTCGGCCTGGTGAAGCTGGTGGAGGGCGGGGCCAACTCCCGGCTGTTGCAAAGAATCGCTGGTATTCGCAAGAACCTCGCATCGCAATTGGGCTACTATCTGCCTCCCGTCAAGGTGAACGACAATCTCTCGCTGCGCTCGCGCGAGTACTCGATTTTGATCAAAGGCGTCGAGATGGGACGCTATGAAATGCCCGCCGGTCAGGAGTTGGCGATTCCAAGCGCCGGAGTGGATGGAAGCGTCGAAGGCAAGGCCACCAAGGATCCGGCCTTCAATCTGGCCGCTCTTTGGATTCCCTCCGAACGGACGGCGCTGGCGCGCAGCAAGGGCTATACGGTGGTGGACGACGTCAGCGTCATGGGAACTCATCTTTCCGAAGTGGTTCGCCGCCACGCTCACGAACTGTTCAGCCGGCAGGATACCAAGGCCTTCTGTGACCGGGTGGCGCAGAGCAATCCGAAAGTGGTGGAGGATTTGGTTCCAAAAATGCTCTCGCTTTCCGTGATCCAACGAGTGCTTCAGAATCTCCTGCGGGAGCGGGTCCCTATCCGCGACTCGGTTACGATCCTGGAGGCTCTTAGCGAAGGAGCGCAGATGACGAAGAACCCGGTGTTGCTCACAGAATACGTGCGGCAGTCCATTCGCCGGGCCATCGTCAGTTCGCATGTGACGCAGCAAGGCGAATTGACGGCTTATATGGTGGAGCCTGCGGCGGAACACGCGGTCGAGGCAGCGGTGGAGCACAGCGAGCACAACAGTGTGCTGGGCCTGGCTCCGCAATCGGCCCGAGACTTGGTGGGCCGCATCACGCGCAAGCTTGAAAGGCCGGATTCTTCGGCTATCGTGCTGGTGAACCCGTCCATCCGCTACTTCGTGAAGCAGCTGCTGGAGACCGCCTTTCCCGATGTCACGGTGCTCTCGCATAGCGAAGTGCCGCCGGAGATCAAGATCAAGTCGCTCGGATGGGTGGGATGAAATAGAAAATGGAACAATCAAACTCTTCCATGAAGATCAAATCCTATTTCGCCAGTTCGGTGGAGCAGGCCATCCAGGAAGCGCGGCAGGAGCTGGGCACCGATGCGATGCTGATCACTTCGCGGCGATCGTCGCCGGAAACCCGCAGCCTGGGGGCCTACGAAGTCGTCTTCGGATTGCAGGGGCCCACCGCGCGGAAGCGCCCCGGCGCGCCCGTGCCCGCAGCCGATTTATCGGGCGAGCTGCACAACCTACGCGAGCAACTGCAGGAAATCAAGAGCACGTTGCAAGGCGCGCGGTCGTCGGAGGCGCCCTCGTCGGAGGCTGAGGAGCTATTCGAGGAGTTGGTTTCAAACGATCTGGCGCGCAACATTGCGCAGGAAACGGTGGCCACCGCGGTTCGTCTGCGCGAACAACTTTCGCGCGATCAGCCGGCGCCGCCCATTGCCCTGCGCGCCTATGCCGCGGAGCTCATTTCCAAGAAGCTTCGATTTGCGGGGCCGTTCCGGCGCCCGGATTCGCAGCAAACCGCAGGCGATCCCGCCCAGGTGGTGGTCTTCGTAGGGCCCGCCGGCGCGGGCAAAACCACTACATTGATCAAGATCGCGATTCGCGAGTGCCTGGCTCAACGGCAGTCCGTCCGGATTCTCTCGGTGGACCCTTGCCGCGTGGCCTCCCACGAAAAACTGCGCAGTTTCTCCGCCATCATTGGCGTCGGATTTAGCGCCCTCAATTCGGTCCAGGAATTTTCAGCCGCACTGGATGATGCGCGCGGCAAAAGCGTTGTGCTGGTGGACACGCCTGGCTACAGCCCGGCCGAAATGGATGGCGCCAAGGAAATCGCGAGCTGTCTCGAACGCGTGTCCAACAAGCAGACCCATCTGGTGCTGCCGGCTTCCATGAAGCGCTCGGACATGATGCGGAGCATCCAGGACTATACAGTGTTCCAACCGGATTATCTCCTGTTCACCAAGTTGGACGAGACCGGATCGCAGGGTGCTATTCTCTCCGCGGCGCTCGAAGCGGGCCGGCCACTGTCATTTTTCACCAATGGCCAGAATATTCCCGAAGATATCGGCCCTGCCCAGGCGCGCGTGTTGCTTGCATCGGTGTTCCGTCGGGAAATAGCGGAGGCCGTCACGGCGGCATAGATGGCTTCCAATCTATTGGCGAACGCGGCCTTTTACGACTCCGCGCCGGTGATCGACTCCGCCGAGCGGGACCGCTTGATCCTCGAGAATCTATCGCACGTGCGGTGGGTGGCGATGCGCATACACGAGAAACTCGGAGGCGCGGTCAGTTTGGAGGATCTGGTCTCCAGCGGCGTCATTGGACTCATCAATGCCGTCGATAGCTACGATCCCAAGTTCAACGTAAAGCTCAAGACCTATGCCGAGCATCGCATCCGCGGCGCTATTCTCGACAGCATTCGCGGCCTGGACGGCATCCCGGTCCACAAACGAAAACGGTTGAAGGACGTGGAAGCGGCCATTGCCAGCGCCGAGCAGCGCCTGCAGCGAGTGCCGGGTGAAGACGAAATCGCGGGCGAGATGAACATTCCGCTTGCCGAATACCAGGAGCTTCTGGCCGAACTGCGCGGCGTCAGCCTGGGCAGCCTGGATGAAATCGCCGACGGATTCTCGGAAAGCAAGTTGCTCCGCTACGTCGCGCACGATGAAGAGAATCTTCCCACGCGCATCTTGGAACGCGCTGAACTAGAAAAGCTGTTGGCGGAGGCGGTGAACAAGATGCCTCGCCTGGAACGAACCATTCTAACGTTGTACTTCAAGGAAGAGCAGAACCTGAGCGAGATCGCCGAGATTCTAGGCATCCATACCACGCGCGTCTGCCAGCTCAAGTCGCAGGCGGTACTAAGGCTGCGCGCCTATGTCATCAAGAAATGGCCGTCCACGCGAGGAATTCTCTAACCGAGGTTTTTCAGTAAATGCCCGATCCGGAAACAACGACCCAACCACCTGCCAGCGCAATCGAAGAGCAAGCGGACACAACTGCCTCCGCACCGCGCTCCGCAGCCGGTCCCTCGCCAGCCGCGCCGCTGCTGATGGGCGTGAAGCTGCCGATCCGCGTTCTGTTAGGACGCACGCAGCTCTGCCTCCGCGATATCGCCCAGCTTGGAAACGGCGCCGTGGTGGAATTGGACTGCTCCCCGGACGACCCGGTGGAGATCATCGTCAACGATCGAGTCATCGCGCACGGCGAAGTTGTGGTGGTCTCGGGCAACTATGGCGTGCGCATCACTAAAATCGCCACCCAGCACCATGATTCGGGGACGGACGACGCGCCATCGGACCTGTTCAGTTTCTCCCAAAAGCTTAGGTAACCAGAATGTTAATGACCCTGCTTCCTTACGTGACCGTGGCCGCCAATCTGGCGTTGGTGCTAGGAATTCTGCTGGGCTTGAACCAGCGCGTTCGCGAGCTTCGCGCCCGCAACGGCAAGCTGGAAAAAAGGCTCGAAATGGAGACCATGCGCCTGTCGGGCGATATCGGCGAACTGAAGGGTCAAATTCTGGAAATGGAGCAAACCGGCAATTCACTTAGCTCCGGCACGGCCGCGCCTGGCTCGGTAACCGCAACGGGAAATAGCGTCAACAACACCCTCCGCAGCAAAGTGTTGAAACTGCATCGCCTGGGCCAGCCTCTGGACCGCATCGCGGGAAGCTTGCGCGTTCCCAAGGGCGAAGTGGACCTGCTGGTAAAAGTTCACAAAATCGTCATGCGCCCGTATGAGGAGGTTGTGTTGGCGCCAGTGGGGGGAGAGTCCCCAGAAAAACCTTAAATGTGGTTTGAAAGCGTGCGATAGAACAACGGAATGAGGAAGCGATGATCATCAACAACAATGAAACCTCCGACGTTTCCCGCCTGAATCTCGACAAGACACTCGGGTCGCAATCCACCGCCGGTACCAGTGCATCCAAATTTGCCACCACCGACAGTGCGCCAGGCAGCGATTCCGTCTCGCTCTCAAACTTTCCGAATCTGGTTCAACAGGCGCTCACGTCGTCATCCGCACTGCGCTCGGCCCGGGTCCAGGAGCTCAAGGCGCTGGTCCAAAGCAATCAGTACCAGCCGGATGCCCAGGAAGTAAGCAACGCGCTGATCGGCGCGCATATCACGGGAGCTTAGCGGCCGCCGCACACTGCCCACCGCTATGCAGAATGCCCCGCAGTATGGCGACGCCCGGGAATACCTCGAAGCCGCGCGCGTGAGCATGCGACAGGTGAAGCGAGTGCTTTCCCAGCCGTCGATTGAAGCGGCCGATGAATCCGCGGCGCTCCTGCGGGACGTCGAAGTTCACCTTGGTTGCGTGGCCGCCATCTTACGGCAGATCGGCGTCCTACCAGACGCCGAGATTCGCGCCGGCGTCGAAGAGCTGCAAAATGAAGTCGCCGTTCTCGCGGCGTTTTTTACCGGGGCGGACAAGATGCTTTCCGGCTGGCTGGATGCCGTCCGAACGCGCCGGGGCGGATACACCGTGCGTGGGCAAGCGGCGCCATTAACGCTGGTAAGAAAAATGAGCGTAGAAGGATGATGCATGGGTAGTCTCTTCTCGGCTTTGAACTCGACCGGCCAGTCACTGGAAGCGTTTCAGCGCGCCATCGACGTCACGCAGAACAACGTCACCAACGCCAACAGCCCCGGCTACGCCGATCAGGTGCCCCAGTTGATCTCGCAGGATTTTCAGTCCAACACGGGCGTCTCGGCGGGTGGAGTGCTGGAGGTGACCCAGGACACTCGCAGCACCTACGCCGACACGGCGGTGCAACAGCAATTGTCGCTGCAGGGTATGTATCAGCAGCTCCAGACGACATTGGCGCCGCTGCAGAACGTTTTCGATGTCTCTTCCAGCAGCCCGATTCCGTCGGCGCTGAACCAGTTGTTCCAAAGCTTCTCGCAATGGAGCACACAGCCGAGCAATGCGAACTACCAGTCGGCGGTGATGAACGCGGCCCAGCAGGTTGGCAGCGCGTTCCAGCAAGCCGCGGTGCAACTCGGCCAGATCCAGACCTCCACCCACAACGATATTCAGACCACGGTGGCCCAGATCAATCAGGATGCCGCAAGCATCCAGTCGTACAACCAGCAGATCGCTCAGAATTCGCAGCCCAATGCCGGATTGAGCGCGCAGCTGGAGAACACTCTCGAGAATCTCTCCAGCCTGGCAAACATACAGGTGCTCAGGGGCGTCGGAGGCACCGTTACCGTGTTGCTCGGGGGCCAGACGCCGCTGGTGGAGGGCATGCAAGTGAACGCCATTCAAGCGGTGAACGATACAGCCTCCACCAACGGAAATCCAGGCGCCGCACCCACTATCCGCATCGAAGACAGCAGCGGCAACAACATCACCAGCGAGATCACCTCGGGCAGCCTGGCGGGGCTGCTTAGCGTCTCGAACAACCTGCTCCCCTCGTTGATCGGGGGCGGACAGCAGGTGGGTGGTTTGAACACACTGGCGCAGGGTCTCGCCGATAGCATCAACAATGTGCTGGAGCAAGGTTCCACCACCAACACACCTCCGTATCAATCGGGCAGCCCGCTGTTCACTTACAACGCGAACACGCCGGCGGGCATCGCGGGGACATTGGCCGTGAGCTCCAGCATCACGGGCAGCCAGCTGGCGGCCGCCGATACCGGGCCGCCTTTCGTCGCCAACGGCGCCGCGCTCACCCTGGCCGGTTTGGATTCCAGCAACCCAGGGCCGGTAGGCGGCCAGGGGTTTACCGAGTATTTCAGCTCGCTCACCTCCGCCGTGGGCAACGCGGTGAACAACGCGAACACATCGGCCACCGCGCAGACGCAGCTGGTAGCGCAAGCCAAGAGTCTGCAGCAGCAGATTTCGGGAGTGTCCCTGGATCAAGAAGCCATCCGATTGGTGCAGCTCCAGAGTTCGTATCAGGCGGCGAGCAAGGTTGTGACTGTGCTCGATAACATCACGCAATCGCTTATTAACATGATTCCTGCGTAATGGAGGCACCTAATGATCAGCGGATTAAGCGCTTCTAATGACCAATTCCTGGCGTCGTTGAATATTCTTCAGAACAACCTGAGCCAGGCCAACGAGGAGCTTTCTAGCGGTCTGAGGGTCAACCAGGCCTCCGATGCCCCGCAATCCATTCAGGATATCTTCGAGACGCGCGCCGCAATCGGTCAGAACACTCAGACCACGCAGAATCTTACCACCATACAGGGCCAAGTCCAGACGGCGGGTTCCGCCGTCCAAAGCGCCATCCAGTTGCTCAGTCAGGCGGTCTCACTTGGCGCACAAGGCGCCAGTACCACCACTTCCACGGCTACACAGCAGACTCTGGCGACGCAGGTTCAAGCCATCGAGTCGCAGTTGGTGGCCATCAGCAACACGGAAGCTGACGGAGTGCACGTATTCAGCGGCGATGCCAGCGGTTCGGCGCCCTACAAGGTGGATACTTCCAGTCCTACCGGCGTCGATCGGCTGATCACGCCGCAACAGGCTACATTGCAGGTGGCGGGTCCGTCGGGCGTAACGTTCCAAGTCTCCATGACTGCGCAAGATCTGTTCGATCAGCGCGACTCCAATGACAATCCCACTGCGAACAATGCCTTCGCGGCCCTCAACGGTTTGGCTCAAGCGTTGCAGAGCGGAAACATCAGCAATATCAGCCAAGCTGTTAGCGCGCTCCAAACCGCCAGCAACTACGTGAATGATCAGACCGCCTTCTATGGAGCGGCGGAAAACAATGTCTCCTCCGCTCTCGATCTGGCGCAGAAGTTTCAGACCCAGGATCAAACCCAGCTCAGCGGCCTGGAGGACGCCAACACGGCCACGCTCGCGATCCAGGTGACTCAAGGCACCACAGCCCTGAACGCCGCCATAACGGCCGAGGCCCATAAGCCGACCACCACGCTGTTTGACTATCTGCCGATAGGCTGAGCGCGATCGATGAGAGCACCCTCACGCGCGCAGTCCTGTTCCCCCAGTACGCGCCCGAAAGCCACGGTATTTTGCGGGGCTGCCGTAAAAAATGTTCAATCTTTTCGCGGAAATAGCGATAGAAGAAGGTACCCAAGCAGGATTTTCAAAAGTAGCGAGGGTATCGAAGCCGTAAACACGATTTTGGAAAGGATTCAGTTCATGTTTAGACTTTCTGCCCACAGGATATCGCTCGCCGCGTCCGCGCTCCTATTGGGTGCGGGCCTGGCGCAAGCGCAGACACCGGTCACGCCGCTCACAGCCGCGCCGACCTCCGTGTCGATTTCTTATTCGCTGCAAACTTCCACCGCAGGCACCGCCGTTCCAGTGACGCTGACCGTTGCGTCCGGCGCCGGCGATGCCTTCGTCATCAATCCGTCAACCATACCCTTCTGGCTTTCCTTGAGCGCGACATCCGGAACGGCCGTGCCCGCAAAACCCGGGCCTGCCATCACCGTTAGCTTCAACGCGGGCCCCGGCGCCGCGACGTTGACCGCGGGCGTTTACAGCTTCAATGTGCACGTTGGCGTCAGTGGTTTTCAGGATCTGGTGATTCCGGTAAGTCTCGCGGTTAGCGGCGCCCCTTCGGCTTTGTCCGTTCTCAATGGCGCAACGCCTTTGACGAGCCCGGCCAGCATCCCGCTTTCCTATACGTATGGTTCGACCACTTATCCCACCCAGACCTTGACCCTCTTTTCGAGTAATGATCCGATCTCGTATACCTTAACTTCCGCCGTGACCACTCCGGCTAACACCGTCGACTGGATTGAGCTCAGCGCCACCACCGGCCTGGCGTACAACTACGGATCTGGAACTACGTTCACCATTAGCTTCCTGCCGGCGGTCTTCCAAAACGCAACCGTTGGACAGGTCCTGAATGGGGCTGTGACCGTTCACTACGGAGCCAGTTCAACTTTCGTCGTGAACGTCGCCATCACGGTTACCGAGCCGAATGCGGCCGTTACCAGCATCTTCCCGCAGGAAGTGGCGCCGCAGGCTTCCGGTTTTGTGACGGTAGTGGTGAACGGATCGGGCTTCGGAAACACCGGCGGGTATGCCGCAAATCCGAGCGTGGTCTCTCTCACCTACGGAAGCGGACCCAGCACCAGCGTCCTTACGGCGATTGGCGGCACGGTCACGATTCCGAACGCCAATACCATGGTTCTCAAGATCCCCTATCAGGATAATGCTTCCACTCCGGTCGCAATTCTCACCGCCGGCACGGTTGGAATCAGCATCACCAACGGATTGGGCGGGGAAGTCGCGGCCACCGCCACTCTCACCGTGAGCGCCAGCCCCATCATCTATTCAGTAACCGACGCTGCTGCCTTGGTGGAACCCACGCCCGGCGCCGCGGCCACCGTTGCACCCTATGAGTTGATCTCCATCTTCGGCACCAACTTCTGTCCGACCTGCGCCGCTCCGGTGCAAGGTACACTAACCTCTAATCGCTATCCGGCCAGCCTTACGGCTGGCGGCCATACGCTCACGGTTGGTTTCTACCAAAGCGATGGCACCACACTGATCGCCAATGCCTACTTGCTGTTCGCCACCAACACGCAGATCAACGCGCTGGTTCCATCCACTGTTGTCGTCGGTGACGATCCTATGCAGATCATCGTCACCTACAACAGCCTGCCCAGCAACGCCAACGTCGTCTACAACGCGAATGTCGTGGCGGCTAAACCTGGGATCTTTACGATATCCTCTTCGGGCCAAGGTCAGGGCGCGATCCTGTTGGCGAACGACTCGGTGAACTCCTCCACGAACACGGCTGCCCTGGGAAGCACTATCCTGATCTATCTCAGCGGTATGGGAATACCGAATAGCATAGCCGCTGATACCGCCCTAGCCTCGGCAGGTACGTATCCCGCCGGGTGCGTTTCGGTGGCCAACTATGTGACTCAGGCGGCTCTTGCCAGCCCAGCCACTGCCGATGGCGCGGTGTTACAGGCTACCGACATCGCAACCCATTTACTGCCTCCCTGCTTCGTTACCGCGCCGACCGTCACCATCGGCGGCACGGCCGCCACAGTCACTTACGCGGGCTGGGTTTCAGGTTCGGTGGCCGGCCTCTATCAGATCAATGCCACCGTTCCCTCCAAGGCCGCTGCCGGCAACGACGCGGTTCTGGTGACGATGGGTACGGGAGTCAATGCCGTCAGCAGCCAGGCCGGCGTAACAATCGCGGTTCAATAACCAGGTTCCAGAGCTTCGCCTGGTTCCACAACGGCGGCGGGAGGGTGCGGTTTGGCCCCCGCCGCCTTTTTTTCGTTCTTAAGTAGGTATGTTTTCCGTTCAAGTTCCTTCAATCCGGGCCACCCATCTTCGATACGCCTACCATGGCACGGTCCACTCATGTCCAGCGGGACGGCGTTGCGCAAGTGGCAGGCAGAGTCCTGATCGCGTGGCGAAACGGGAAACCCGCGGACATCAACCAGGAGTTGGAACATGCCCGATGCCTGGCGGCTCAGACAGAGCTATCCAGCATGCTCGGAATGAGCAGCACGCTGGAGATGGAAAGGCTGGAGGTCCTGTCCGGCGCTATAGAATCGCTTGGACACGTCCCGGGGAAACACGCCGGCGCCCTTCGGCTACTGGAACACCTGGTAGCAACTGCTATGAGCGAAGTGAACTCTTCTGAAACTAACTGATGCCGTCTTCCACCTGGAACGCCCGCCGCTGGCCGGTGCTCACGATTTGCCCACTAAAGCTGGAAACGCCGTTCAATGTGCAGACGGCCATTCGTTCCACGGGATGGTCCAGCCGCACGACCTGCCCTTCTTGTAGCTGCAAGAGATCCCCCAGCCGCATCTCGGAGCCATCCAGCCATACTTGTATCGCAACCTGGCCGCCCAACAACAGTTCCAAAGTGGCTTCCACGGATACGCTGGTTTGCGGCTTCTCGAAGGGAGGGGGCGCCTCCTCTTCTACCACTGTGGCGAACAGATCGGGGGGCGCCAGCAAGGTGAGCTGTCCGACCTGCTCTCCCGCGGTCAGCTCGAAGCGGGCCGCGAACACCGGATCGGTGGCCGGAAGAAGGCGTGACGGAGCGGGCTCAAACTCCAGCGTCACCGTTTCGAGCGGGGTCTTCATCAGCGTCGCCCAGGATCGGTACGCATCCGAAAGAATCATGCGGTACAACAGGCCCACTACTTGCAATTCGATCTCAGTTGGTTTGCGCTCCACCGCGCCGAAAGAGCCTGCTTTCGCGCCTAACGCAATACCTACCAACGGCAGCAGCACCGAGTACTCCACCACCAGAATCAGTTTTCGGTCGTCGGGACGCACCAGCGCCAGCCCGAAGCATGATTTGCCGTCGGCTACTGGAAACTCGCCGAAGGAGATCTCTCCACCGCTGGTAAGCGCGGCGGTAACCGATGTCCTCAGAAACGCCGACAGACTGATAGTAAGCTGCCGAGCCAGGGTCTCATTCGCCAGCCGTACCAGCTCGCCAGGCACGCCCTCCAGCTTGCTGCTGACCCGAAACTCGACCTTAGTCAAATTCGATTCCATATTGAGGCTACGCCGTAGTCTTGAGATCGGCCGCCTCCGGCAAACACTTTACCCTACGGGACTTAACTCACTGAATCGGTCCGTAAAATCGTAAATCTTGGCGCACAATGGTCGATAGAGGAAAGCTGTGTTGCGCGTTGAGAGGTGACTTATGATCCGGCTCACCAGGTTGAACCATGTTCCGCTTATCGTGAATGCCGACCTGATTGAGCACGTCGAGGTCACCCCGGATACCGTAGTGGCCCTTACGACGGGACAGAAATTCATGGTTCTCGAATCGGCCGAAGAGGTGGTGGAGAGGGTCATCCAATTTCGGAAGGCCCTTCTGAGTTCCACTCGCTGCCCGCTAAAGATCAGTGATATGACGACGGATGAGGGCCAAGTAGAGGAAGTGCATGGCAAACAACGCTGAACGCAAGAAGCCTTCCAGCCGGCCGGATCTAGCGACCCTGGGAGGGTTGCTGCTGGCGGCCGGCGGCATTCTGGGCGGATTGCTGATCGAGGGCGGGAAGCTGACCGACATCACCCAGGTCACCGCGCTTATGATCGTGTTGGGCGGCACCATCGGAGCCGTAATGGTAACCACCCCGTTAAAGACCCTGATCCGCGCGGCGAAGTATCTGGGAACGGTCTTCTTTGCGCAGGAAGAGGAGCCGCAGCAGGTGATTGAGGAGATCATCTCGTACGCCACCAAGGCGCGCAAGAACAGCATCATCTCGCTGGAGTCGGATCTGGAACGAATCTCCGACCCATTTCTTCGCAAAGCGATCTCATTGAGCGTGGACGGCACCGATCTGCAGGAGCTGCGCAAGATGATGGAGCTGGATTTGGATCTGCAGCAGCGCAGCGGCGAGTCGGTAGCCAAGGTTTATGAATGCGCCGGCGGCTACGCTCCCACCATCGGAATTATCGGCGCCGTGCTCGGTCTGATCCAGGTGATGAAGCACCTGGAGAACATCGAAGAGGTGGGCCGCGGAATCGCCGTCGCGTTTGTGGCCACGGTGTATGGCGTGGCCTCCGCGAATCTGTTCTTCCTGCCGGCGGCGAATAAGATCAAAGCGCGCTTGCATGAGACGCTGCACATCAAAGAGCTGATGCTGGAAGGCGTCTGCAGCATCGTGGAAGGGATGAACCCCAAGCTGATTCGCATAAAGCTGAATGCTTTCGCGGAGGGCGAAGCCGAAGCGCCTGAAAAGGCCAAAGCTCCGCAAGCCGCGCGAACCGTGCCGGCGCAAGGTTAAGGCGGCATGCCGAAGAAACACGCCCCCGAGCCCGAAAATCACGAGCGTTGGCTAGTATCTTACGCCGATTTCATCACTCTGCTGTTCGCCTTTTTTGTGGTGATGTTCGCTTCTTCGCAGACTGACAAGGCGCGCGCCAAGCAAGTTTCCCAAGCCGTCGAAAAGGCGCTGGACGACGGACACACCATCAGCGTCCCGGCCGCTGTGGCTAAGATTCTGGGGGGCACGGTCGACGACAAAGGGCAAGGCAACGCGATGATGAAAGGCCCGGGAGGCGCGCAACATGCCGTGAAAGACGCCCCGCCCGAGAGCGTGATCGAGCTGATGCCTTCGCTCGAGCGTTTGAACAAGGAGCTGGCCACCGAGATCGAGGAAGGCAAGCTGGAGATCCGGATGGAGCCGCGCGGGCTGGTGATCAGCTTGCGGCAATCCGCCTTCTTTTCTTCGGGCACCGACGCGCTGGATCAGGCCAACCTGCCCACCATGAAGAAACTCGCCGAACTCATCGCCACGCTTCCCAATTCGATTCAGCTCGAAGGACACACCGACTCCATCCCCATCCATAACGCTCGGTTCAAGAGCAATTGGGAGCTTTCCTGCGCCCGGGCCATCGCGGTGCTGGAAACCTTCTGCGGTACATTCCAGCTCAGCCGAACGCGTTTTTCCGTGGTGGGCCGCGCCGACACGGTCCCTATAGATTCCAATGAGACCCCGCTAGGGCGGGCCCGCAATCGCCGCGTGGACGTTGTCATCCTCAACAGTCTCAAGATAGAACGCTTGTCCGCCGTTAAAGCAGCCGCTTCGGCTACCCCTGCCTCGCCCCTAAAATGACGATTCTTCGACACTTCCCCCCGAGCACGCAAAAAAATCCTAAAAACCCTGAAAAAGCTCCCCGCATCATCGAAAAGAGTACTGCACGCTGAGCAAGGCGTGACTTCGGCAAGAAGCCGTAGCAAGGACGAAAGAGGACAAATTATGATCTCACTTCAAACTAACGTCACGTCGCTGTTTGCGCAAGAACAACTCAATCTGAACAGTAATTTCGAAAGTAATACGATTCAGCAATTGACGTCGGGCTATCGCATTAACAACGCCGGAAACGACGCCGCCGGCCTCGCCGTCGCGAATCAATTACAAGCCAACGTCGCTGAACTGCAGCAGGGCGTCATCAACGCCTCTAACGGTACCAGCATCCTGCAAATCATCGATGGCGGACTAAACAATATTTCCAACCTTTTAGACCGCTTGCAGACGCTGGCCACCGAATCGGCCAGCGGAACGTTCGCGGGCAACCGCACCACGCTCGATAACGAGTTTCAATCGGTGCTAACAGAAATTACCCGCCAGGCCGGCAACATCGGTTTGGCGACCGGCGGAACGACGTCGACCACCGGCACCATCGGTTCGTCGCAATACAATACGAATCCACTTGCCATCTTCATCGGCGGCGGCGACACTGGCACGGCAACAGACAACCAGGTGACCGTGGACTTGACAAATGGCGGCAATGGCGTGGATACCTCAGGCCTGGGACTCACCGGTGCGACCGTAACCGGCGCCACAGAGACTGCGGCGATTACTAACGCAACTGCCGCGCTGGCATTGGTCCAGACGGCCATCAGCAACCTCGGCATCGTGCAGGGCGCGGTCGGATCGGGTGAAAACCTGCTGAATTACGCCACCAGCCTCGCCAACTCCCAGATCACGAACTTGACGGCTTCGGAATCCTCCATCAAGGATGCCAATGTGGCCGCCGAAGCTTCCAACCTGGCCAAGGCACAGACCCTGCAGCAGTCCTCCATCGCTGCCCTGGCGCAAGCCAACTCCATGCCGCAAGCTCTCCTGAAGCTGCTCCAATAACTCGAAGGCTAAAGCCAAGGACGATCTGGGCCGATCTCTCGCAATTAAGACCGCGATTAAGGCCCAGATTCGTTTTTGGCCGAAGGTACCTTCATGAGCACCAGTCCTACGTCGAGCACAAATGCGATCTCGTCCCTGGCAGCGAGCCTCGCCGCTCCGCAGACCAGCACCACGGGATCGAGTACATTCGCCTCCGATCTGCAAGCATCGGTAACCAGGGCGCTGGAAATCGCCTCACTTCCGATGCAGGCCTTGCAGGCCGATCAGTCGACAATTAGCGGCAAGACTGGCGAACTCGGTACGCTGGGCGGCCTCTTTAACAGCCTGCAAACCTCCCTTCAAGCCATTTCATCCGGAACAGGCAGCAATGCTTTGCAAGCCACCGTCGGCGACCAGTCCGTGCTTTCGGCGAGCGTTACGGGCAGCGCGCTGGTCGGCACGTATACCATCGATGTTCTCGCCCCGGGTTCGCCTTCGAGCGCCATGAGCAACTCCGCCACGGCGGTTACCGATCCCACCAGCCAAAACATCAGCTCCAGCACTTCATTCACTCTTACGGTCGGCACGTCCACCTATACCATTACGCCCGCCGGGCAGGATTTGAACGACTTGGCCACGGCCATCAACTCCAGCGGTGCAGCGGTCCAGGCGGTGGTGGTCAATCTGGGAAGTCCCGGCTCGCCCGACTACCAGCTCAGCCTCCAGAGCACGGCTTTGGGAAATGTCCCGTTGCAGCTGAACGACGGTACCAACAATCTGATGGGCACCCTGAACGCGGGCGGCCTTGCATCGTATACGGTGGATGGCCAGCCGAGCGGGGGCATTGCGTCCGATTCCGCGACGGTCACCATTGCCCCGGGCCTCAACGTGACTCTGAAACAAGCGGGCACCAGTACGGTCACGGTTTCCTCTAGTCTCAGTTCTGTTTCGAGTGAGCTTTCGTCCTTCGTCACCGCCTATAACGCCGCCTATGCCGAAGTGCAGAAAAACTTCGGCCAAAACGGCGGCGTCCTGGTGGGAGATAGCACTGTGCTCGACATGCAACAAGCACTGACGCAAATGATCGGCTACGCCGGGACGAGCGGTTCCATCACTTCGCTGGCGCAGTTGGGCGTGGAGTTTACCCAGCAAGGCACCTTAACGTTCAATTCGTCGGCCTTGACCAGCTTGAGCCAGTCTCAAATCAGCGACGCGCTCAATTTTCTTGGCGGCACAAATAGCGGTGGATTCCTGCAATACGCGAACAACACCCTCAACAGCGTCACGGATCCGATCAGCGGCTCGGTGGCTACCGAAACGCAAACGCTCAATACCGAGAACGCCAACGATCAGACACAGATCACGAACGATCAAGCGAAACTGACCCTGATGCAGACGAATCTTCAGGCGCAAATGGCGCAAGCCAATGCGCTCATTGCGACGCTGCAGAGCCAGAATACTTTCCTGATAGGCCTCTTCCAGGCCGATACGAGCAACAACCCCAATGCATCCACGGCTGGATAATCTCGCGCGCGAGCTTCGCGCGGCGGTGCTCGCGAGCGACCATGAAAAAGCTACGCGCCTGACGGTGGAATACAGTGCGGCATTGCAGCAACATTGGATGATGCTGCGGGCCTCCGAGCGTGCCGCGTCGCCGATACCCAAACAATCCCTGGAACTGCTCACCTGGGTGCGCGACATGACTATCATGCAGCATGCTCTGGCAGCCCAACACCTGGCGGCGGTCGAAAAGGCCAGCCGCTATCAGGCTGCCCGCGCCTTGTACCTTCGATCGGCGGCTCTGGAAGCGCGCTGAGAGCGTCGAAATCTCAACGCTCGGCGTCAAGTTTGAAACAGCTTGGGCTGATAAGTCCCTCAAAATCGCCATCCGTTCTGTGGCAACCCGATTGCATCCCGATCTGCTTCATGCTGGACAACGTAGGGGCGGGTATTGAGCAGTTCATGAACCTGGTGAGCGCGCGCCAAAAAGTGGTGGCCTCCAATATCGCCAATGCCGACACACCGGGGTACCAAACCAAGGACATCGATTTTAATAGCGAATTCCAAAGCCAACTGTCGGGTTCCAAGCCCAACGTGATAGAAGTCTCTGGCTTGAAGAACAAGAACGACGGCAACAACGTGGACATGGACCGGGAAGCACGCCTGCTGGCCGAGAATGCCCTGCGCTTCAGCGTCGCCTCCAGCCTGGCCCATTCCGAAATCAGCACCATCCGCACGGCCATTGAAGAGGGAGGCAAGAGCTCGTGAGCCTCTTTTCCAGTATTGCGGTCAGTGCGTCCGGAATGGCTGCGCAGCGCGCGCGCACCGAAGTGCTGGTGGAAAATCTGGCCAATTCGGAAACCACCCGCACGCCGGAAGGCGGCCCGTACCGTAGAAAAGACGTCGTATTTACGGAAGACAACACCATCGGATCTTTTTCTTCCGAGCTCGGCACGGCACTGGGCCCCACTCTTTCAGGCGTGAGGGTGAGTGAGACCACCATCGACGACAGCGCGCCCGAGTTGCGCTACCAGCCCGGGCATCCGGATGCCGACAAAGACGGCTACGTCGCGTACCCAAAAATCAACCCGGCGGAGGATATGGTGGACCTGCTGGGCGCCTCGCGCGGTTATGAAGCGAACGTCGCGGCCATTTCGGCCGTGAAAGACATGATTAACAAGTCTCTCGATCTCTTTCGTTAATAAAACATGTCCCCCATTACCCCAGTTCAGTTGATCAGCCTGCCGCAAACGACGCCGGTAGATGCGTCCAGCTCGGCGGGCGGCACGGGTGCGTTTCAATCCATGCTGGAAGGAATGATCGGGCGCGTCGAACAATCGCAGACGCAGGCCCACCAGGCCGCCCAGAATTTCTTGAGCGGAGGCGACGAGGAACTGCATTCGGTAGCGCTGGCAGCCCAGCGCGCGGACCTGCAGTTCAATCTGTTCCTGCAAGTAAGGAACAAGGCCGTATCGGCCTACCAGGAAGTCATGCGGATGCAAGTCTGACGCGTGGGTCCTCCTGGGAATTTCGTTGCCTTCTAGCGAAAGAAAATGGATCAAGCCAAAAAACTCCTCTTAGCGCTCACGCCTCGCCAGCTTGTCACCATTGCGATCGTGGCAATCGCGGTAGCCGGTGGTGTGATGGCGTTTTCGCGCTGGGAACGCGAAAGCGGACTACGGCCTCTCTATTCCGGCTTGGCGCCCGAAGACGCCAGCGCCATCGTGCAGAAGCTGCATGAAGGCGGGGTGGACTACAAGATCGTAAACAATGGAACCGAGCTGCTGGCGCCCGAGGACAAAGTCCCTGAACTGCGGCTGGAAATGGCCGGGCTCGGATTGCCCAAGACCGGACGCATCGGATTCGAGATCTTCGATAAAACGAATTTCGGGATCACCGATTTTGCCGAGCATGTAAACTATCGGCGCGCGCTCGAAGGCGAACTGGAGCGCTCCATCATGGCCATCTCGGACGTGCGCCAGGCACGCGTCCACGTGACGCTGCCCAAGGATTCGGTATTCACCGACGCACGGGAGCCCGCGAAAGCCAGCGTGCTGGTGGGTCTGCGGCCGGGGACGCGGTTGTCCTCGCCCAATGTGATCGCGATCACGAATCTGGTATCTAGCGCGGTGGAAGGCCTGGGGCCCGAGTCCGTTTCGGTGGTCGACATGAGTGGAAATCTACTGAGCCGCCCGAGACGCGAAGGACTGCCGGACGGCACGCAGATAACCGAAGCGGTGCTCGAATACCGGCAAGCCGTCGAACACGATCTGGCGGCAAAGATCAACAGCACGCTCGAACCGCTGCTAGGGCCCGACAAATTCCGCACCGGAGTGTCGGCCGACATCGACATGACCAGCGGCGAGCAAAGCGAAGAGACGTTCGACCCTTCCAAGTCCGTGATGACGAGTTCGCAGAAGACCGAAGATCAAAGCGGGACCACACGCACCAGTCCCTCCATCCCAGGCACCGCCGCGAATCTGCCGCCGCAACAGACCACGCCTTCCAACGCGCAGCAGCAAACTCCGCCGGCGGCCACGCAGCCCGCTCAGCAGTCGGGGCAACCTGGCCAACCTGGACAGCCCGCGGGCACGGCGCAACAAACTCCTCCGCGCACGGGAGGCAATTCCACCACTACCAGCCGGCGCCAGGAGAGCATAACCTATCAATCCAGCCGGATCACCAAACATCTGAAGCTTCCGCAAGGCACCGTCAAACGATTGTCGATCGCGGTGCTGGTGGATCAGGGATCCCGGATGGAGGGGCAAGGGGCGCAGGCTCATCGCGTGCCGATGCCTCCGGACACCGAGAAATTGAAGGCCATTCAAACGCTGGTGGGAACATTGGTGGGCTTGGACTCGACGCGGGGCGATCAATTGACCGTGGAGGCGCTTCCTTTTGACACCAGCATGAACCTGGATCCCGGTTCGTTGGGACAGCCGGGCGCTCAGAAGAAGCCGGATGATGTTTTCTCGATCGAAACCCTGAAGAAGAAGCCGGCGCTGTTGTGGGGATCGGTGGGCGGCGCGGTGCTGGTGATTGGCCTGGTGGTCTTCGCCATGGTGAAGATGATGCGCGGCGGCAATCGCGGCGCGAGCGCGGAGGCACACCATGCTTTGCCAGCCGTGGACACGTACGCCGGCTTGCCGGGCGGTGCAGCAGCAACGGCAACTCCAATCGGCGAGCCCTCCCGATTGCCCGCGCTGATGCCATCGCGAACCGAAGTACTGCTCAACCAGCTTCAGGAAAACAGCCGAAACAATCCGGAAGCATGGGCCAATATTCTGCGCGGTTGGCTGGCCGAAGAGGAGACAAGTTAAATGCCTGGAACAGAGAGCAGTTCGACCAAGATCACCGGGCCGCAAAAGGCCGCCATACTTCTGGTTGCTTTGGGAGACAAGATCAGCGGCGAAATCATGAAGCAGCTAAACGACGAAGAGGCCAAGGCGGTCAGCAAAGCAATCGCGCGGCTGGAGAAAGTGACGCCCAGCCAGACCGAGTCGGTGCTGGAAGAGTTTTGCCAGTTGACGGGACAGAACGGCGGCCGCGGCGGCTTCGATTACGCCAAACGGGTGCTTTCGAACGCCTTTGGGCCGGAAGGCGCCAAGCGCATCGCCGAGCATCTGCCGCGCATCGGCGTGCGTTTTAATAAGAACTTCGAGTCCCTGCAGAAGGCCGATCCCAGTCAATTAAGCCGCTTCATCGAAAGCGAGCATCCGCAAACCATCGCGCTCATTCTCTCGCATCTTTCTCCCTCGCAAGCCGCCTCGTTGCTGGGCACTCTGCCGCTGCCGCTGCGCTCCGACGTAACGCTCCGTATCGCCCAGTTGGACCGCGTTTCGCCGGACGTGGTGGCGCGCATCTCCATCGTCATCAGCGAAAAGCTGAAGACGCTGGGTGAAGTAAAGATGGAATTGCACGGCGGGCCGCGCTCGGTGGCGGAAATCCTGAACCGCATGGAAGGCGCGATGAGCGACGAGATCCTGGGAAGCCTGGAGGACGAGCAGCCGCTGGTGGACGCGATTCGACATTACATGTTCACCTTTGACGACCTGTTGCTGATTGACAGCATGGCGATGAAGGAAGTGGTGGGCAAGATAGACCGCAAACTTCTAGTGGTGGCGCTGAAGGGTACCAGCGATCAGTTGAAGAATCAATTTCTGCAATGCATGTCGCAGCGCGGCGCCGAGATGTTGCGCGAAGACATGGAGGCCGCGGGGCCGGTGCGCATCCGCGAAGTGGAGGCTGCGCAACAACAGATCCTGGCGGTGGTGCGACAACTGGAGAGCGAAGGCACGCTGAGCCTGAAGGGAGGCGGCGGCGCCGAATATGTCGTCTAGCGTTCCAGGAGGCGATCAGTCCTCCGCCGCTACGCCGGTGTTGTGGCGCATGGTGGCTGCGGTCAGCGACCCGCGCCGAAATAGCCACGGCGATGCCGAGCGCGAAGCCGCCCGCAAACTGGATCAAGCGCGGCGCGAAGCTTACGCCGAAGGTCTGGCGGCTGGTCGCCAGCAAACCGAAGAGCAGTTCCGCCCCGCAGCGCAAGGGTTGGCGGAAACGCTGGACTCGCTGGCCCGGCTGCGCGAGAGCATTCGAGAGGAAACCATTCAGGACCTGGTGCATCTGGCGGTCTCGATTGCCGCGCGGGTGATTCATCGCGAAGTGGCCGTGGATCCGGACGCCTTGGCGGGGCTGATCCAGGCGGCGTTTTCGAAGTTGCAGTCGCGCGAGATTAACCGCGTGCGGATGCATCCGACACTGGAACCATTGGTTCGTAAGCTGCTGGAACAGGCCGGAGCGCCGAAGAACCTGGTTCTTACGCCGGATGCAAGCCTCAAGCCTGCAGAGGTTTTCTTTGAGACCGCGCAAGGCATCCTGGATGCGTCGGTGGAAACGCAATTGCGCGAGATTGAGCGCGGGCTGATCGACAAGTTGGAGCGATGAAGGAAGGTTGCCATGCGTCGGCACGAGTGCCGACGCGGCACGCAAGAGTGCGTGCGCCACGGGCCTTGGCAGATGGGCCACCAGAGGCAGGGAAAGATGGGATTACACGCTAATATGGCGCCTCCTAGTACATCCATTCGAGAATTGGTCCCGCAGGTTCCAGGCATGGAAGTGCTGCCCTGGATCGGCGAAGTGACCGAGATGGTCGGGTTGCTCATTGCGTCACGGGGACCGGTGGTTTCGATTGGCGATTTCGTGGAAGTGCGCACCAATTCCGGCCGCTCCATTCGCTCGCAAGTGATCGGATTTCGCAACGATCGCGTGCTGTCGATGCCGCTGGAAGAGACGGACGGACTGCAGCCCGGCGATCGGGTGATTGCTCGCCGCGACGACGCGTTGCTGCGTGTGGGACCGGGATTGCTGGGCCGGGTGCTGGATGGATTCGGGCGGCCGATGGACGACGGTCCTGCCGGTGCGAGCCTCCATGGCATATCCTCTCTACACGGCGCCTCCCCAGCCGCTGGATCGCGAACACATCGTGGAGCCGTTGGTTACCGGCATTCGCGCCATCGATGGTCTGCTGCCGTGCGGCAAAGGACAGCGCGTCGGAATCTTCGGAGGCAGCGGGGTCGGCAAAAGCACTTTGCTGGGCATGATGTCGCGGCACAACGACGCGCGATGTCAGCGTGATCGCATTGGTGGGCGAGCGCAATCGCGAAGTGAGGGCGTTCCTGGAAAATGAACTTGGCCCGGAAGGGCGCAGGCGATCGGTGGTTGTGGTGGCCACTTCGGATCGGCCGGCGCCATTGCGCATTCGCGCCTGCTTCGTCGCCCTGGCGGTAGCGGAGTATTTTCGGGATCAAGGCAAGAACGTTTTGCTGGTGGTGGATTCCGTCACCCGGCTTGCCATGGCGCAGCGCGAAATTGGTCTTGCGGCCGGCGAGCCGCCCAGCCAGAAGGGTTACACGCCGTCGGTGTTCGCGCTGTTACCTAAGATCTTCGAGCGCTCGGGGCACTTCAAGAAAGGTTCGATTACCGGCTTTTTCACCGTCCTGGTGGAAGGCGATGACTTCAACGAGCCGATCTGCGACGCGGTTCGCGGCATTCTGGACGGGCATTTCATTCTCTCGCGCGAACTGGCGGTAGCCGGGCATTATCCGGCTATCGACATCCGGCAATCGATCAGCAGGCTTACGTCCAAAATTGCAACGCCCGAGCAGCGCGGGCATTTGCAGAAGCTGCGCGAAGCACTGGCCCTGTATCACGATTCCCAGGATTTGATTCAATTGGGCGCGTATGTGGCGGGGACCAATGCCAAGCTGGATGCGGCCATTCGCTGCCGTCCGGAGATTCTGGAGTTCCTGAAGCAGGATGCGCAAAGCTTCTGCAAGCTGCCCGAAACGCTGGAGCGGCTGTCCAAGCTGGCCATGGCGCTGGGATAGCAGGTAGCTCATGGCGCGTTTTCAATTCTCGCTCGAAAAAGTTCTTCGCTGGCGTGCTGTCGAACTGGCCGGCGAAGAGGCCAAGCTGAAGGCGTTGGTGCAGGAACAAACCCACCTGCAGACGCTGCTGGCGGAAGTGAGCGCCGAACGCTCAAAACTGATTTCCTCTCTGGGCAACATGGCCGACTTGCGGGGCGACGATCTGCGAACCCTGACTGCCTGCGGCCTGCGGCTGCGGCGGAATGCCGAAACTCTGGCGCAGCGTTTGCTGCAGTGCGGACGCGAACTGGCCAAGCAACGGAAAAAGTACAGCGAAGCCAAACGACGGGTCCGGCTGCTCGAAGAGCTGAAAGATCGAAGGCTGCAGGAGTGGAAATATGAGGAAGCCGCGCTGCTGGAAGAGCTGGCTTCCGAGTCCTTTCTCGCTAATTGGAACCGCGAGCGGATGTAAGTTTGATATCCTCGTACCGGTAGTTACCAAGCTTACATAAAGGGAGAAACACCGGAAGATGAAGAGTTCCGACCGCATTCTTACGACCCATGTCGGTAGCCTGCCCAGGCCGCAGGAAGTGGTCGACATTTTGTTCGCGCAGGATCGCGGCGAAGCGATTGATGAGAAGAAGTTTGATGCGACGGTACGGAGCGCTGTCGCCGATGCCGTACACAAGCAGGCCGCTGCTGGCCTGGATATCGTGAGCGATGGCGAAATGGGCAAGATCAGCTACGCTACGTACATCCGGCACCGCCTAACGGGCTTTGAACCGGGCAACGTGCCCCGTGCCACGCCCCAGGATCAGGACGATTTTCCCGCGTTTCGAGACAAGATCGCGGCGGCTGGGGCGACGCCGAAGTACATCCGGCCCATCTGCAAGGGACCGATCAAAGTGAAAACCCTGGAGCCCCTAAAGCAGGATATTGATCGCTTCAAGGATGCCTTGTCGAAGGCCAAGGTCACGGATGGCTTTATGAATGCGGTTTCGCCCGGCACCATAGCGGTATTCCAGCCGAACGAGTATTATCCGAGCCACGAAGCGTACCTGGAAGCGCTGGCCGAAGCGATGCGCACAGAGTACGAAACCATCGTGAACTCCGGCCTGATCTTATCGGTGGATTGCCCGGATTTAGCCATGGGGCGGCACATCAAGTTTCGCGGCGTGGATGACGACGAGTTCCTACGCAACGCGGAGATGCAGGTAGAGGCGTTGAATCACGCGCTAGCGAACCTTCCGCCCGACCGCACCCGCATGCATGTCTGCTGGGGGAACTACGACGGACCGCACACGCGCGACATTCCAGGCTTCAAGGTGCTGCCGGTGGCTCTGAAGGGTAAGACTGGAGCGCTGTTGATTGAGGGAGCGAACCCGCGGCATGAACACGAGTGGGAGCTTTGGAAGACGACCATTAAGCTGCCGCAGGACAAGGTGCTGGTTCCGGGCATGATCGGTTCCAGTACGAACTACGTGGAGCATCCCGAGCTGGTGGCGCAGCGCATTCTGCGTTATGCCGAGATGCTGGGGCGCGAGCATGTGATGGCGGGTACCGACTGCGGATTCGGCACCTTCGCCGGGTTCGGCGCAGTGTTTCCCGATATCGCGTGGCTGAAGCTGAAGTCGCTGGCCGATGGAGCGAAGATTGCGTCGCAGAAGTTGTGGGGCAAGGCGGGGTCGGCGAACTAGCGGGACCCAAAAAAGTTGTCGCGCATGGCACTACCGGAGCGCCGGGCGCATGCGCGACACAAACTTTGGCTAACGAATGGAAAAGCTAGTTAGCTACTTCTTTTCGGTGCTGTCTGCTGGCTTCGATTTCTTCTTCTTGGCCTTCTTCTTGGTTGATGTGCTATCCGCCGGCTTATCCGTCTGGCGCGAACAGGCTGACTGTTCCCATCAAGAAAGACAGGCCAAGCACCAATGTCATGAGTTTCTTCATTTTTGAGATCTCCTTAGGTGTCAGAAGCTATGTAGATAACTTCAGCACTATCATTTCAGTCCGAGATGAACCCACCCTTAAGACGCTATTAAAAGCGCTTCATTTGAGCAGGCGGTGACGAACGCAGCGAAATCTGAGATTCTCTGGTATCTAGCTGAATAATAAGCTCTTAGTCGTAGTTTTGCGCGGGCCACCAACTCCCGCTGCTCATCACTCCCCTAGGATAGTGAGGGGACAGGAATGAAGAAAGAACAGCTTGCTAAACGTCTCGCCAAGGAGTCGGGAATATCCACCGCCGCCGCTGCCGATCAGCTGGATGGCATTTTATCGGGCATCCTCCGGCGGGTGCGTCAGGGCCACAGCGCGCGTCTTCCTGGCTTGGGAACCTTCTTGCCGGGCCCGAAGACCGAGTTCCATTTTGAGCAAGGCTTGCCAGCGGGGGCCAGCCGCGCCAAAAGGCGAAAAAGGGAGCAGCGGTGACCGCGGCGGGTTCGAAGGCAGCCATCACGCGCCGCATCGCACGGGTGCTCCGCGAAGCGCTGGAACACGGCGGATCGGTAGACATCGACGGCCTGGGTACCTTGTCGGCGGGAGGAAAACACGGCTTTCGCTTCGTCGCGCAGAACAAGCCACGCGTCTTCATCGCCTACGTTCAGGAAGACCTCTCGTTCGCTAAGAAGCTTTACCGCGCCCTTGAAGACATGCGGCTTTCGCCCCTGGCTGGACAAGAAGAGGCTGATGCCGGGACAGAACTGGCCGCGGGCGATTGAAACCGCCATTCAGACCTCCGACTTCTTTGTGGCGTGTTTCTCGCGCCGGGCCACGTCGAAGCGCGGCAGCTTCCACAGCGAGCTCCGCTTTGCGTTGTTTTGCGCGGCGAAAGTGCCGCTCGATGAAATTTTCCTGATCCCGCTACGCCTGGACGATTGTGTTGTACCGGCCCGCATCTCAAAACAGATTCAATACCTGGACCTGTTTCCCGATTGGGCTGCCGGCATGTGCCGCCTGAAGGCCGTGATCAAGACGCAGAACCAAGTCCGCAAGCGAAAACGCCTACCGCTGGCGGGCTAACTTCTTCTTGATGGACTCGGCGTCCTTGGCGTCCGGAGCAAGAGCCAAGTATTTCGTATAGGCCTCGTCAGCCGCCTTCTTGTCCTTCAGCTTCTCTTCGCTCTCACCGAGCCGCAGAAAGGCTTCAGCATAGGTGGGGTTCCACAGCGTGGCTTCCCGGAACCGGCTGGTAGACGCTTTGTAATTGCCCTTTTTGAAGTAGTAAAGGCCGACCTTGAGATCTTTCTCGGCTTCGAGGGGATTGAAAGAGTACGTTTTTGGCGCCAGGCTCTCGTCTTCTTCCGGAGGTTCCTGGTCCTGTTGCTGCTGGGGTTTGGACTGGTCGGCCGACCGCTTCTTCAGCTGGGGGTCGTCCTGAGCGAAAAGAATCCCCATCAGCAAAAATGCGATTGCGACTCTCGCGCACCACGGTTTAAGTATAACGGGGACCGAACACGGTTCGAAACAACCCAATCATGTCCGCGAACGCCAGGTCGGTGGCCTCCGGGTCATAGCGCGGCCCTTCATCGCGCATAAAAGCATGTTCGGCAGGGTAAAGCTTCAGCGCGTAGTCGATTTTGGCCTTGCGCAGCTGGCGATCGATCTCGGCGCGTCCGGCTTCTGGCACGTGCGGATCGGCGCTGCCAAAAACCATGAGCAACTTTCCGCGAATTTCTGCGGCGCGTCGGAGCGATCCAGCGTCGGGGTCCTGGCCCAGCTTTCCGTCGTGAAGACCCGTGGCGTAATAGCAGACCGTGGCGCGCACCTCCGGATCGAGCGCGGCTCGAAACGCCAAATGACCGCCGATGCAGTTGCCCATCGCGCCTAGTTGGCCATCCTGCACGAGTGGATGCTGCGCTAAATAATCCAAAGCGGCTCTCCGGTCCTGGTCGAATTGCGCTACCGGGGTCTTGGCTGCGTCGTCCTGTCCACGCGTTCGACCCGCATCATCGAAAGGAATCGCCTCGCCAGCAGGTTCCACGCGATGATAGATCTCCGGCGCCGCGGCAACAAATCCGTAGCCTGCGAGACGAGACACCGAACGCAGCATGGGACCGGTGAGCTGGAAGATGTCCGAATAGCAGACGATGCCTGGATACTTTCCCGGGGCTTTCGGCGCTGCCACAAACATCCGCATGGGCGCGCCGGCGGCAGGGATATCGACGTACTTGCTGGTGATCACCATGGCAGGCGGTTACTTTGAGCTTCTAATCCGGCGGCTGGTAGTTGTGGAGCAGATCTTGATAACCGTTCATCGCCAGGCGGCAGGCCATATCAGTGCCGGCGAATCGCGCGCGATGCCAGGTTTGTTTGGGGGTGTACACGATGTCACCCTGGTCGGCCACGAAAACGGGTAATGACCCGATCTTGTATTCCATCTTGCCGAGCAGGATGAACCAGAACTCCGGCGATTCTTCGTGAAAATGGCCTTTGTCGGTATCGGCCGCCGGGCGCTGCTTCTTAGGATCGCCGATGATGATGTTGGCCACCGCTCGATCGTCGGCTATGAACCGCCGCTGCTTCTCGGTTCCAGCTACCACCGCATTGAAATCGATGTAGGGCTTGTTGCCCTGATCGTATTTGCCCCGGCCTTCGATCCGCACTTTCACGAAGTTTACGCCGTCTAACGGCACGGGCGTCTCATCGACGGGATACATGGTCTGCGCGCCCGCGATGTTTACCTCCAGGCGCAGCGACGGTTTGTCGCCCACCGTTTCGAGGCTGTATACGGTCCGATAAGGCACCTGCACCAGATAGCCCTTGGACGCGACAAACGGCTCCTGGCCTTCGATGGTGAAGCGGATTTGACCGTCCTGCACGATCCACCAGGCGCGCGTATCGGGATGGAACCGGCGGGGCGTTTTCGCTCCGGGAGCCATCGAAATATAGTCCGCATGAAGCAGCGAATCACTGGCTACGGTCTGGGTCCAGTTGGTCTGGCCTTTGTGCTGGGCGAGAAGGTCGGCGAGTTTCCAGAGGGGCCGGTTGGGCGCCACCCAGGCGGCCGGTTGCACGGGAACTGGAGCCCAAGCCAGGCGGCTATCCTGCTGGGCCGCTAACGGCAGAATTACGGCAATGGCCAGAAATAGGGATCTCATCACCGCCTAAGTTATCACCGCGCGTCGCCCGTGTAAACGGTCTGCACCTTATTCTGGATATATGCAATACGACAACAGACCTACCGCTATCGTCACGGGCGGGAGTCGTGGAATAGGAGCAGCCATTGCGAAGTTGCTGGGCGCGAGCGGTTACAGCGTGGCGGTGAGTTATGTGAAAGACGAGGCTGCAGCCCGGGCGGTATTAGCCACATTGACCGCTGCGGGATCGCGAGCAGTCGGGATCCAGGGCGATCTGTCGCGCGAGGCTGATGTCCTGCGACTTTTCGAGATTGCGGAACGCGAGTTAGGACCGGTACGCGCGCTGGTCAACAATGCGGCCATCACCGGTGGTTTCGCGCGGGTCCAAGACTTGAGCAGCACGGCTCTCACCGAGATGCTTGCTGTTAACGTCGTGGGAACCATCTTGTGCGCGCGCGAAGCGGTGCGAAGAATGTCGACGAAGCGGGGCGGCGCGGGCGGGGCGATAGTAAACATCTCTTCGCTCGCCGCCCGAACGGGTAGCGCGGGTGAGTGGGTTCACTACGCCGCGTCGAAGGGCGCTGTTAACACTTTTACCATCGGATTGGCGCGCGAAGTGGCGGCCGAAGGCATTCGAGTGAATGCTGTCGCACCAGGTTTGGTCGACACCGGCCTGCACGCGGCGAATGGCGAACCCGGACGGCTGGCCCGGCTGAATCCCACTATACCGATGCAGCGCGCCGGAACGCCGGACGAAATCGCGAAGAGCGTGCTTTGGTTGCTCTCTGAAGCAGCCTCGTATGTGACCGGCACGATTCTCGAAATCGGCGGCGGGCGCTAACCAGTCGCAAATTAGCTGATCGTTTCCGTCCGGGGATCCCAGCGCACGGTTCGACCCTGATGAAAACTTTCGAGCGCCATGCGGCATGCAATGGAAACCCGGTAGCCAAGCTCGAATGAGCAGTGGGGTTCTTTACCCGAACGGATGCAGTCCACGAAATTCTGCATGTGCGCCGTGGGGAAGTTTGCCACTTTGCCGGCCATCTCGGCGCCTTCGGGACGGTTCACCTTTTGCGGCAGATAGCGAATGGCGGACGGACTGCGCGAGATGGTGCCGTCGGAGCCGAGCACATCTTCGGTAATACCGGGCTGGCTGTTGCCCAAACCCGAATCCCAACTCACCAACATCTGTTCGGCTTGCTGGAACGTCACGTTCATGGTATCGGGAACGTCGCGGCCATCCTTCCACAGATAGAGCCCGCCGGTCATGGTGGCCGCCTGCGGGATTTGCAGATTGAGCGCCTTGTACCAAAACGCGAGTTGGTGGCTCAGGTTTTCGTACACGTTGCCGCCGGAATAATCCTCAAAAAACCTCCAATTGATGAAGCGGTGCGGGTCGAAGTCGCGGCGGGGGGCGTCGCCCAGGAACGAGGTCCATTGGATGTTCTCGGACGTCATGTCGGGATACACCGGCCGCGCCCACTGCGCTTTGCCATGCGGAGTGTTGCGATACCAGTGCATGCGGATCGCGGTGATTTTGCCGACGTGGCCGGTGGCAAAGAAGTTGACTGCGTCGCGAATCTGTCCGGAGGAGCAGGATTGATGACCGATCTGAACGATGGCTCTAGGCGCCTGCCGGTGCGCCGAACGCATCCGCCTGGCCTGCTCGAGCGTGAAGGCCAGCGTCTTTTCCTGATAAACATGCTTGCCCGCCTCAAGCGAGTGAACAAAGTGCTCGCAGTGCAGATGCTGCGGCGTGGCGATGATCACCGCGTCGATATTTTGATCGTCCAGAAGCCGGCGATAATCGCTGTAAGATTGAGCGCCCGGCACCAAATTGCGCGCGTCATCCAGCCGCTTGTTGTATACGTCGGCAAACGCGGCGACCTCGACATTGGGGCAGGCCAAAGCCTGATGAACCAGTTCCGTGCCGCGCTGCCCGGCGCCTATGATGCCGACCCGCACGCGGTCGTTCGCGCCCAGGACGCCCGCGGAAGAGGCCAGCGTGGAAGCCAGGCCCGTGGCCATGGCGCCGATGAATTTGCGGCGGGAGTCCATTACGTTTCCAGCGCGGCCCGCGCTTCCCTGATTTGCTGGGCGTGCCGCCGGGAGTGGCCCGCGATGATGATCAGCAACTCCACTCCATTCACCGGCCCGAAGCGCGGATGCGCGGAGGTCAGGCAATAAAGGTCGTCCGAGCGGTAATCGGCGAACTGAATACAGCGTGTGCGCGCGGCATTGAATTGCTCCACGGCTTGCGCCAGGCTGGTGAACCGGCCGACGGGTAAAACGGCATCGGGGGCCTTCACGCGGGTGGAGCGGTCGGGAACACGCGCCGTGAGGCCGACCTCTTTTTCTTTGTCAACGCGGGGAGCATCCAGTTTTTCGGCGGCTTCCAGCCAGCCCAGAAAGCGCTCCTCAACCGTAGCGACGTGCTCCACGCAATCGAGCACGGACCATCGCTCGGGGTCTGGACGAAGTTTGGCCTGCGACTCGCTTAGCCCAGCCAGAGCCGCGATAAACTCCTGGCGGCTGCGCTCCAGATTCTCTACGATTTCGGTTCTTTCTACAGGGGCCATGGTTGATTCCTATGCGTTCAGTCCACACTGCCAGAGCGCGCACAAGGCGGTGTTGTAAAGCGCCAGCGCAGTGGTGATTTGTCCTAGATGATTGTCGTGCGTGGAAAGATAGGCCGCGCGCTCGGCCACATCCGGGTGCAGATTTCCGTCGGTGGAGCAGTCGATCACAACTGCACCGGGTTTGATGTTGCGGATCAGGTCCGCCTCCGAAAGAGCCGGAAATGCCGTGACGACAATGTCGGCGGTTTTGAGGAAATGCTCCCGATCCTCGGGCCGTGTTTGCGGATGCAGCATGACGGCCGTGGCTCCAATGCGCATTAGCATACTTTGCAGTGGGATACCGATCCGAGGGGAGTTGTTAAAAATGACAGCGGTGGGGCCGGGGTGGCTGGAATCGCGCGGGAACATCTTCTTGATGGAATCGTGCTGGTGGAGCAGCGTAAGAATGGCGCGCGCGGTACACGGCACTACGCCCTCATATTTTTCTTCCTCGTCCACGGTGCGGATGTTAAGCGCCATGCGGCCGGTGTTTTCGACGGTGAGTCCTTCGATGTCCTTTTCAGGCCGCACACGGCGCAGGAAATAGTCTTCGCTCTTGCCGAATGGCGCCGGGAAGAAGACGAACGTTCCGTAGATCTTCTCGTTGACTTGAGCTCCCATCAGCAGGAGTTCCAAAGCGTCTGCGCTCTGGGCTTCTTCCACGCGGAAATCGAGGCCGTGCTGGCGGAATGTCTTGCCCATGTAGCTGGCGTAGCGGCGGGATCCCCGATCGAGCGGCGTTTCGGGCAGGCGGGGCATAAACGCCGCCACCCGGATGTGCTCCCGATCCAGTCCGGTTCGCTCTACGTGGCTGAGTTTGCGCTCGGCCAGGGTGAAGACGTCGTTGGCCACCGTGACGCAATCCAATCGTTTTGGTGCCGGAATGTTTTTAGTCCAGCTCATATCCGGCGAGAACGAAGACGTGGACAGCGCCACAGGGTTCGCACCCGGCAATTCAAGTGTGGTCATTGGCTCTCTTAATTATCGCCTGGAATGGCTGCCAAGCGCCGACGCCAGGTGCGGAGCAAGTTGTATTATCGATCCTGGAGCTACTAGAACCATCCAATGAGGAGAACGGAATGAGAGTTGTCTTGTACGGGGCCACGGGCATGATCGGGAGCCGGATCCTGAAGGAACTGCTGTCGCGCGGGCACACCGTGACAGCGGTGGTGCGCGATCCGTCGAAGGTGGTGGCCCAGAACAATCTGACCATTGAAAAGGGCGACATGCTGGATGCCGATAACATCGCGAAAGTGGCTAAAGGATCGGACGTGGTGATCAGCTCTTATGGGCCGCCTTCGGGCGCTCAGGGGCCCGATCCTGCGAAGGTGAACCAGTTGGTGGACGCCACCCGCGCGCTGATTGCCGGGGTGCGGCGCGCCGGTGCGCCCCGCATCATCATGGTGGGCGGCGCGGGAAGCCTGGAAGTTTCGCCAGGGCTGCAAATTGTCGACGCGCCAACTTTCCCTGAAGCCTACAAGCCGGTGGCGCTGGCGCATCGCGATGCGTTTTACGTTATGCGCGAGAGCGATCTTAATTGGACTTACTTCAGCCCCGCCATGATGATTCAACCCGGCCAGCGCACGGGCAAATTCCGGCTAGGGAAAGACGCCCTGGTGTCGGACGACAAAGGCAACAGCTCAATTTCAGCCGAAGACTACGCCAGCGCGCTGGTGGACGAAGTAGAACAAGGGCGTCACACCAAGCAGCGCTTCACCATTGGCTACTGAGGTATGGACGCGCAGCAGCAGTTTAAGCAGGCTGCGGCTGAGTCGGCCGTGGCCTTGGTCGAGGATGGGATGGTCCTGGGACTGGGCACCGGTTCTACGGCCAAGCTGGCGGTGGATGTCCTGGGCCAGCGGGTAAAAGGCGGGCTGCGCGTGACAGGCATCCCTACATCGGAAGCCACGGCTGCGCAGGCGCGGTCGCTCGGCATTCCCGTTTCCACACTCGACGAGCGTCCTGCGATCGATTTGACGATCGATGGCGCGGATGAGGTGGAACTGGGTCCGCTCAATCTGATCAAAGGTCGGGGCGGCGCACTACTGCGCGAGAAAATTGTGGCCAGCGCGAGCAAGCGGCTGGTCATCATCGTGGATGAGAGCAAGCTGGTGGAACGCCTGGGTTCGCATTTTGCTCTACCGGTGGAGCTGGTTCCATTTGGATGGCATGTGGCGGCGCGAAAACTGGAGGCGTTGGGCGCGAAAGTAGCACTGCGATCGGGCTCCGATGGAAAACCCTATATCACCGACGGCGGGCACTACATTGTCGACTGTGCGTTCGGGCCGATTGCGTTACCGGCGAAGCTGGATTCCGAGCTCAATAGCGTGGTGGGCGTCGTTGAGCACGGGCTGTTTCTCGGGATGGCTACGCAGGTGATTGTTGCGGGATCGGGCGGCGTCAAGGTTTTGCTGCCGCAATAATCGCTCGGTCCGTTGCGGTGGGCGCTTGGCCGAAATACCCGCGCAATTGCATGGCTGGGAAGTAATAGTGCAGCGTCGGGACATCGGTTTGCGGCGCTAGTACTGCCTTGTTCTCCAGTTTGTTTTGGTGTATATATGTCAGAACCGCCGCCGAACGGGGATTTGGATTGTGGGCCTGGTGGACCGCCTGTACCCAGGCGAAGCCGTAAAGTCCCGCAACAGCCAGAGTTACGACGGCAAATCTGGCTGGCCTCGGCAATGGGCCAAGTGAAGGAACCAACGCGAGGCCAGCCAGCAAATCCAGAGCGGGCACGAACGCCAATGAATATCGCGGCGTGATGTTGTGAACTGGAAGAGTCGCGATGAGCATCAAGCCCGCGAAGACTGCAAGGGGATAGGGGAAAATCTTTCCCTTCGCCGGTCGTTTTCGAAGCCATAACAGTACTGCTAGCAGGATCAGCAGCCATTCGAGCGGTGAATGGAAAATGCGGTCGCGCCAGGTTTCGATCAAGCCGGCATTGCCGGGGAATTCGCGCGACACGGCCAGGTAGGCCAACACTGCATAGGCCTTTAAGAACGACAGCCGGATCCAGGCGGCCGGCCACACCAGCAGGACAGTCGCAAGAAGCAGCGCGAGCGATTTCACGATGAATCCGCGATCGGCGCCCCACTGGCGCCTTTCGACGAAGCAGCAGATGACCAGAGTGAGCAGCAGAACGTATGCGATTTCGAGCGTGCAGAATGCCAGGCCCGCCGCCACAACGGAGCCATACCAATAGCGGTGCCGGCGCGTGGCCACAGTCTTCAGAAGAAGAGTCAGGCTGATTAGCGAGCAAAGTGCGAATAATTGATGCGGCGCTAGTTCCGTAGACTCGATCACCGAATAGCTGCACAGGAACAGAAGTGCGGCCATCCACGATTGAGCACCGAAGTAAATGACTGCCAGGCTTAACGCTGGAATGGTGAGCATGGCAACACGGACCGTTTGCTCGCGCAGGTTGAGTCGCGATACAAGGACGAGCAGGTAGTCAAACAGCGGGCCGTGAAAGTGGCGATAGAACAGCACGTCATTGCCACGGCGAATCCGTTCGGAGAGCCCCTGGCGGCCTTCTCGAGCCAGTCCGGTCCGCACGAAATCGGAGATCGGGATGGAGTGCGAATCGCTCCAGTTCGCGGTGAAACCCAACGAAGCGGCGTACATGTAGTCGGCCTCGTCGTAGACATACGGCTCCCATGAAACGTTGCGGGTTATGAGTAAGAGGAATAGCGCCAGCAGCAATCCGAAAACAATTATCGAGCCACGACCGTGAGCGAGCAATGCCATTCCGGCTATTAGTGCCGCGACGGGCGTACTTATCGCACTTGCTGGAGGTGATGAACGAGATGAACGAGATAATCGTCGGCCAGGAACCGGAGGGTGACTGGCTCACTGGAACCGATCCGGCACTCCGTTTCGAGTGCGTTCTTGGGAAGGTGCGCAATAATATGGGCTAAATAGCGGTTGTAGCTGGCCCACAGCGCGATCAAACCGGGCCAGGACATTTCCTGAACGGCTTGCGCACGGATGGAGCCTTCCTGATCGTAGCCCGGAAATTCGAGAGAGCCTTGAAGAACAGCGCGAACAAAGCGCTGATGGTTGTTGGATGCCGAGTCGATCAGATGCCCGATCACCTGTTTTCGCGACCAGCCGCCCGGACGAATCGGCGCGGAGCTATCCTGCTCGCTGATTTTTAGAAGATTCGCTTCGGTGGAATCCACCAAGCTGGCAAGTTCAGCGCCTAAAGTGTTCACTGAATATCCAAAGTGACCCTCACGTCCACGGTTCTGGGCGGCAGGCACTCCTTGTTGTTGCAGGCCTGGTAGCGGAGCTTGCCATTCATGAATGCCATACCGGGCATGGCGCTCGTGGGGGCTTTGAAGCGGGTCCCGATTTCAAAAGTTCCGGTGTAGACCGAAATCGGGTTGGTGGAGAAGGAAAGCTTCTCCATCTGGGGCTTGGGATAGGTGACTTGCCCGGCTTCCAGTGGATCTTTGTTCCACGTCAGTTTGATGGGAATCAAATAATCGTCGCCCGGCATGTTGCTGTTGACGTGAAAGCCCGGTTGCAACTCAGCTTTCAAAGAAAAATCCGCCGTGCCGCCGCGCTGGATGGTGAGCCGCGTGGAAGGAACAATACTGAGGACCGCGTTACCGGGCGCCTGGGCGAGTAAGCAGGGCCAGGGAGTTGCCAGAAGCAAGAGCAGCCCGGTGCTGAGGCGCGTTGAGCAGTTTCGCGTTGAGCAGTTTAACGACGGCATCCTTAAATTCCTCTTTCCCCATAGTGACCCCGACATGAACCGAGGCAATCTTCCCCTGGCGGTCAATCAGCAGCGTAGTTGGCAACGAGTCCAATCCCCCGTAGGCGGTACTGACGTCGTCATTGCCGAGCAGGATGCGATAGTTCATCTGCATCTTTTGGACATAGGGTTTGACGGCGGCCCATCCGTCTTCATCCATGGACACTCCCAGTACCGCGAAGCCTTGATCTTTGAATTGCCTTTCCATCTCGATGAACCACGGAATTTCGATCTTGCAGGGGCCGCACCAGGTAGCCCAAAAGTCTAGCAGGACCACCTTGCCCTGGTAGTCGGCGGGCCGGACCACCTGGCCGTTGGCGTCTTTCAAGCTGAACGCCGGCATCGGCTGTCCAACCGCGTCCTTCAGGCTGAACTGGGCCGCGGGCTTCTGCTGCTCCTGTTTGGTTTTGGGAGCGGACTTAACCACAAAATCCGAGCATCCGGTCCACAAAAGCGCGCAGGCCAGCGCGGAACCGATGCCAATCACTGATATAGTCTTCGACACGGGGTACTCCCCCATCATTATATCGGGATCGCCCCTCGCTGAAACGCAGCCTGGAACCATGCTGCCCGCCGATTGCGGTGTCGCGCCGCCAGCGTGTACTCGGGATGCCGTCGGACCCCGGAGTAGACCCAGGCGGCGGTGTCGCAAAAACTTTCGCAAAGGTAGTCGCGCCAGGGAGGCGAGGTTCGGCTCCGAAGCGAGCCCTTAACGAGTACCCGTTTGCGCGATTCGGCGGACCAACCCAGTTCTCCGCGCGCCCGCTTCTTCCATTCCTCGCGCACCAGCGCTTCATAGGAGCGCCGCGCGGGGTTTCCCAGCCTGACCCAGACGAAGTGAAACAGCTCATGCACCAGAATACGAGCCAGTTCTCTCGGCTGGCGCTGGAGTTCCTGGTCCAGCACGATCCGGCGCTTTCGAATGAACGAGCCGGCGTAGACTGGCTGGCCGAGGGGACGATCGGAGTATAAGCGGCGGCGGTCGGCTGTCAGCGCTGGCACGAAACGAAGGGATACACTGCGGCCTGTGAGCGCCGCCAGTCGCCTTTCGATGGCCTTAATGGACCTGCTGCAGTTGCGCGGGTACCCGCGGAGCAAAATAGGCCGGGTTTTCAATTTTCACGCTGTACTGGGCCTGCATGCCCTTGAGCCACTCTTGAAATTTCGCCTGCTTCTCCGCCTGGAGAATTAGCTGGATGGAATCATCGAAGGACTTTTGGTTGATCTCCTCGGCCCGAATCAGGTAAAAACCATTGGGCTGCTTAATCGGCGCGCTTAGCTCTCCCTGTTTCAGAGCGAACACCGCGGTTTTGATCGCTTCCGGATAGCCGCTGTCCTGCTTGATCACGCCGAATTCGCCATCCTTGGCGGCGGAGGTCTTGTCGTCGGAAACATCGCGCGCTAACTTGCCAAAATCGGCGCCGCCCTGGATCTGTTTAGCCAGATCCTCGATTTTTGCTTTCGCTTCCGCTTCGGTGACAATCTTCTTGCCATCGGTGGCGGCTTTCCCGGGCGTGGGGTTATAAGCGATATAGATGACTCGGATTTTGACTTCCTTGAATTTGTCAGGATTGTCTTTGTAATACTTCTGCTGCTCTTCCGGTGTGATTTTCATGGTATTCTGCTCGTCCGAAAGCTCGGCCGTGGAGAGCACCTGAATCCGGTTTATTTCCAGTTGCTCTTTGAAAGGAGATTTTTGATCCAGTCCTGCTTTGGCCGCATCTTCGGCCAATCGCTGCATCAGAAATACCTGGCTGAGGATTTGAGTCTGGGAGTGAGCAGCCTGTTGGTATTGCGCGGGAAGGATAGAGATCATCCTGTCTATTTCGGCCGCCGTATATTTCTTCCCGTTCACTTCGGCCACCACTGTATCGGGTGACACGGGCGGCGGAGAGGTCGGGGCCTGGGCCGTCGGGTTGCCCGGCGTGACTTTCACCGGCTCCTGCGCTTGGCCGTAGAGTACAGCAGACAATAGAAAAGGAATGGTGAGGATCTTCATTTGAATACTTCCCAGGGGTGGAAGCATTCAGTTTATCATGCGACGGTTTATCAAAGCTTCTACGGTTCTCCATCTGAAGCGCCGGTTTTCACCTGTACGTGGCGCGGCGGGCCAGCGCCGTCGGAGACTTTGATATTGTTGAGGACCTGAATGGCCCCGGCGGTTTTCGCCATTCGAGTCGCGGCTCCTTTGTGTTGCATCACTGTTGTGGTGCCAGTCCAGGTGGCCACGCGATCCTTGACGTGAACCTGAAAGCCGTCCTTGCCGATTTTGGACCTGGCCAGTTTGGCCTTGATGGTCGCTTCGATTTCCGCGTCGCTGAACTTGCCCTCACTATGCGATTTCGAGAGCGGCGGTCCGGCAGACAGGGAGAACGAGCAGCCGAGCAGCGCTAAAGCGAGAAGAGTTCTTTTCACAGCCATTGAGTGCGGTCCGCTGGCAGGAATTCGCACGGAAAATTCAAAAGCGACACCAAAGCGGTACTCTAGTACCGAGAGACTAAACTCCTGGTATGGCAAACCTGTACCTAGGACGGCACGACTTCAAAGAATAACCTGTTCTAGAGCAAATGAATACGTTATTTCCATCGCAAACACTATACCGGTCCGTCTGCGAGAGAGGACTTAGCGTGGTGCGCCCCTTGTCTTTGTCCTACCCCAAAGACGATGTTTTCGGCTGGAACTACGGGTCCGCCCGTCCTCCTTCTTATTGGGCATACGGACGCCTACGGGCTTTGATGACCCTGGAGCGAGCGCGAGGACTGCTCGATAAAACAGCTCCCTCCCGTGTCCTGGAAGTGGCGGCTGGGGATGCGGCACTGTCGGCTTGTCTTGCCCTGGAAGGGCACCATGTAACCGCGAACGATCTCCGGGAGGAGAATCTCAGGGCGTCTGTGGCGCACTTCAGCAATGCCGCAGATATTCGATTGCTGCCGGGGAATCTATTTGACGTCGATCCGGGGAGCGTTGGAACTTTCGATCTCGTGATCGCCTGCGAAATTATTGAGCACGTCGCGCATAGCGTGGATTTTCTGAAGCAGTTGAAGCGCTTGCTGGCGCCGGGCGGCCGAATCCTGCTTACCACCCCCAATGGCGCCTATTTTCGCAACAAGCTTCCGACGTACTCTCAGATTGACGATTTCACTGCGCTCGAAAAAGAACAATTCAAGCCCGATTCAGACGGGCATTTATTCTTGATCACTCCCAAAGAAATGGAAGGGATTGCAGCATCCGCCGGGTTCAGGGTCGATGATATCACCGCGTGGGGCACGCCTTTCGTTAGCGGCGAGAGCGGTTTCCGCTATCTAGCCCCACTGTTGCCGCTGCGCGGGTGGTACGCTCTGGAGCGTCTGACGCGACGTTTCGGGCCGCGGGCGCTGGATGTGCTCGGCAATTCCATGTGCGTCGTATTATCCTCTACCGATGTCGGTTAGCTAATTGCCTCCGAGCACCCGGGCGGCGATCTTGCCCTGCGCGAGTCGAACATCGACCTTCGATTCGGCCGGAGCGTCCGCCGGCTGTTTCACGATCTCGCCGCTCTCGTTAGTGACGATTGCATAGCCCCGTTCCAGGATTTTGAGCGGGCTGAGCTGGGTGAGATGAGCAATCAGCGGATTCAGCCTTCCATGTGCCCGCGTCAGGCGCAGATGAATGAGTTGGGCCGCGGCCGTATCGGCTGCCTCCAGCCTTTGTCGCGCGCGGGCGACCCGTAGACGCAGGTCCAGGCTGCGGAGCCGGGCCGTCAGCTCTTCCAAGCGCTTGCGCCGGGCCGAAGCGGCGGACTGGGCGCGGCTGCGCATCCGGTAATCCATTTCATCCACGCGCTGCTGCCAGCGTCCGATGTTGCGATGTAAGACGGCGGATGCCCGCTCCACTCCACGTTCATGCAAGGCGCGCGCAGCCATCGCCAAGCGGTAGCGGGTGGCTTGCACCAGTTTGTGATCGAATACGGTAAGCTGCTCGAGGATTTGTTCGCGCGGGCAAATCACCAGTTCGGCGGCGGCTGAAGGCGTGGCAGCGCGGAGATCGGCGACGAAGTCCGCAATGCTGAAGTCGGTCTCATGTCCGACGGCCGAGATGACGGGTACCGTGCTCGCCGCGATGGCGCGTGCCACCGATTCTTCGTTAAAGGTCCAGAGATCTTCGAGCGACCCGCCGCCGCGAGCCACGATCACCACCTCCGGCCAACCTGAATTGCTGAAGTACTCGATGCCGCGGCAAACCGCTTCCACCGATCCCTCACCCTGAACCTGAGCCGGATAAATGCGTAGATGCAAACCCGGAAAGCGGCGCGACAGGATCTCGGTGATGTCCCTGACCACGGCGCCCGAGGGCGAGGTGATGATACCAATGCGTTGCGGAAGCTGGGGGATGGGCCGTTTCCGCGCGGGATCGAACAGCCCTTCAGCGGCCAGCTTCTTCTTCAGTTGTTCGAAGGCGAACTGCAGCGCCCCGTGGCCCTGGGGCTCGATCGCTTCCACCAGAAGCTGATACTCGCCGCGCGCTTCATAGACATCGATGCGGCCGCGCGCCAGGACCGCCATGCCGTCTTGCGGCTTGACTTTCAAGTAACGCAGAGACTGTCGGAAGCACACGCAGCGCAACTGCGCGTCATGATCCTTCAGCGTGAAGTAGCAATGGCCGCTGGTAGCGGTTTTCGATCCCGAAATTTCGCCCGCCACCCAGACGTCGTCGAACTCATCGCCGAGTAGCCCGCGGATGCGCGCGTTTAGTTCGGCCACCGTAAAGGTTTTGCGAACCGGCCCCCACGCCAGGGCAAGTTGTTCCATCTTATCGGGGCAGCGATTTCAGATAAGCAAGCACCGCCTCGGCGTCCGCGCGCGTCATGCGAAACGGCGGCATGGGCGGATTCGGAGGACGGCCCGTGCGCGAGATCCCGGTGGTCAGAAGCTTGATGAAATCGGCGTCGGTCCCTGGAGGGCGGCCGGCAATCCGCGGTTCAATCTGCGTCCAATATGGTGATGGATAAGAGGGTCTCAGCTGTGTCGGGCCGCCTCCCAGCCAGTGCCCCTTATCGGGGTCGCCGCTTTCCGTGCGGGGCGTGTGACACAATTCGCACATCGCGACGCTCTCGACGATGTATCGGCCCCGTTCGATGGCGCTTTGTCCGCCCGCTTGTTTCTCCTGGGCCGTCGCGGGAGACAGCGCGACCGCTAAACCCAGCAGAGAGAGTAGTGAAAGTCGATTCAGTTTTCTCATAGGTCAGTGAACTATCCAGCATACAGGTTATGCTAGACAGATGAAAACTTGGTTCGGCTGGTTTTTGGCTATGGTCGCGATTGTGGTTTTTGCGCCGCTCGCTGTCGCGCATTTTCGGCTCCTGGAGCCCCAATCCTGGCTGGTGGAGAGCAACCTGGGCGACCCGCAGAAGCTCGGCCCATGCGGCGGCACTTCCAACGACAGCGGGACTCCAACCAACGCCGTGAACAAGGTTCGGGGCGGGCAGATGCTCCACATCAAGCTTCAGGAAACCATTTTTCACCCGGGGCACTATCGAGTGGCGCTGGCGGTGAATTCGCGCTCCGAACTCCCACCGGACGCCGACGTGCAGACCCGCGATACCGATAAGGGGCCTTGGTCCGTCTCGTCTCCCATCGCAAGCCAGCCTAAAATTCCCGTGCTGGCCGATGGCCTGTTCGTCCACACCACGCGCGCCACCACACCCTTCGAAACGGATGTCCAGCTACCCAACATTCATTGCGAGAAATGCACTTTGCAGATTGTAGAATTCATGGCGGAACACGGCTACAATCACGACGGCGGATATTTCTACCACCACTGCGCAGTTTTGCAAATCACACCCGATCCGGCAAAAGCCATCGACGCCGGCTGGCCGGCAGGCCGATAGCTGACAACGCGCTGTTTCAGCTACTTACGCGTCCCCGCTAATGCCTACTCCTAAGCTGGCCGATTAACCGGGGGTGATCGCCCAACGTGTGCGCCCCTACCTGCCGCTCGCCCTGGTGAGCTTTCTCTCGGTTTATTTGGAGCTGATCGTCATCCGGTGGTTGGCGTCGGAGGTGCGGATATTCGCCTACTTCAAGAATTTCCCGCTGCTCGCCGCGTTCCTGGGCTTTGGCATCGGATGCCTGATCGCCAAGCGCCGCAAGGGTTATTTCAAGTACGCACCGTGTCTACTGCTCCTTCTTTCGGCGGTAATCTGCTTCGCCTACCGCTTCGGCTACACGCACATCACCTTTGTCGATCCTTACGAGACTTACCTCATTGGCGTTTTCTCGTTCAATGTGTTCCAAATGTTTAAAGGCGCAGCCTGCGTGCTCGGCATCTTCATCCTGACCACGCTGCTGTTCGTCGCGGTGTGCGAAAAACTCGGGGAGTGCCTGGAGCAGTTTCCTCCGTTGACTGCGTATACGATTAATGTCGGGTTCAGCCTGGCGGGCATTCTACTTTACGCCTGGATGTCGTGGATGGAATGGGGACCGGCCATTTGGCTGGCGGTGGCAGCCTGCGCGATGGCGCCTTTCTTCCTGCTGTGGCCGCGGCGCAACCTCCCGGCCATTTGGGGATGGTTCGCGGTACCGGCGCTGATCACTATCGTACTTCCATTGCTGACCACGCCATCCTCGGCGGTTTGGTCGCCCTATTACCGGATCGACGTGAAGCCGCTGGCGCTGTTCGACCAGCACAACAAAGCCTATCCTCTCGGCTACACCGTCGAAGTGAATCACGATGGAATTCTGGGCGCCTACAACTTCAGCCCGGAGTACGTGCGCACCCTTCCGCCTGAAGTTCAGAGTCAGCTGCTCGATTACTACAACGTTCCCTATCGTGTATTTGGGGATCGCTTCCAGCGGATCGCAATACTTGGATCGGGCGGTGGCAATGACGTGGCGACGGCGCTACGCCATAACGTGCAGTCGGTGGATGCCGTGGAGATCGATCCCGGCATTATTGAAATCGGCAAACAGTACCATGCCGAGCGCCCGTACCAATCCACCCGGGTGCATATAATCAATGGCGACGCGCGCACGTTCCTGCGCGAACAGGGCGGCCCGGGCTACGACATGATCGTGTTCGGAGCCCTGGATAGCCATGCGGTCTTCTCGTCCATGTCCAGCGTGCGCATTGACAATTACGTCTATACGGTGGAGAGCTTCTCGGAAGCCTTGAAACGATTGAATAGCCGCGGGATTCTGGCGGTGACTTTTTATTGCTACAAGGAATGGCAGCTGGAACGTGTGTATAACGCCTTGTGGAAAGCGAATCTCGCGAAGCCAGTGGTGGTGCATTCGCTAGGTTCGGGAAGCAATAACCTGGTGATGTTTGCCGGGCCGGGCGCCGACCGCGATACGCTGCTCGCTCAGCCTTATGTCCAAGCACAGAACGCCGAGAGCATGACGGGCCATGGAACCGTGGAGCCCACCACCGACGATTGGCCATTCCTCTACTTACGCGAGCGCGGCTTTCCGCTCAATTACGGATACATGCTAGTGCTGATTCTCGGGTTCAGCTACATCGCGGTGGCGCGCGGCGCCCAAATCGCAGCGTCGAAATTCGACGGCGTGATGTTCTTGCTGGGCGTGGGCTTCATGCTTCTGGAAACCAAGGTGCTAGCCAAAACCGCGCTGCTGGCCGGCGCCACCTGGATCGTCAACACCTTTGTCATCAGCGCCGTGTTGGCGATGATCCTGCTGGCGAACACCGCAGTGATGCGTGGCTGGTTCACTAAACCGCGCTGGGCATTCCCGGGGTTAGCCGCTTCGGTGCTGCTGGATTTGGTGGTCAAGCTGAACAGCGTGTCTCTGGTGGATCAGCCGGCGCTGAATCTCGCGCTGACTCTGATCCTGCTGGCTCTGCCACTCTTCTTTGCGAGCATCATATTTGCCGATTGCTACGGACGGGTGCCCGAAGCGAGCGTCGCGCTGGGCTATAACTTGTTGGGCGCGATGGTCGGCGGAGTTTTGGAGTACTGCTCCATGGCGTGGGGCATCAACAACCTCAATTTGCTATCGCTGGCTGCTTATGCCGGAGTGGCCTTGTTGGTTTACCGGCGAAACTGGGCGTCCAGCCCCGAGTTCGCTAGAGCCCAAGGCTAGGCTTTATGCGCCCGCCCGCATGGGTTGGGTTGGACTGTAAACGTCTTCCAGGCAGGTCCGCAGCAACTCCGCCACTGACCACGCTTGGGCGATACATCCGCCGGGCCGGTAGGGAGCACTTCCATCGAAGACCTCGGGAAGCTGTCCAGCGCCTTCATTCTCGATGAAGCGAGCCATCTCCGAAAGCCAATCGGCGGCCTGTTTGAGCGACTGCGGTGAGCGCTTGTTCACTTCGACGTAGGCCTTCAAGAACGGTCCCATGAGCCACGGCCAAACCGTGCCACGATGGTAGGCGCCGTCACGGCTTCGCGAATCCCCCTCGTAACGGGCTTGATATTGCGGATCGGATGGCGCCAGGCTTCGCAGTCCATACGGCGTCAACAGATGCTGCTGGACCGTTTCAACCACTTTAGCCGACTGCTCCGGCGTCAACATTTTGTAAAACAAGCTAACGGCGAAAATCTGATTCGGGCGTATTGCAGGCTCCCGGTAATCGCCCTGCACCACATCGTAAAGGCAGCCCAAGGAGGGGTTCCAAAACAGTTTCGAAAAACTGGCTGTGCAACGCTCCGCCAGTTCGCGGTAGTGGCCGCTCTCGCCGGAGCGGTTGAAACGCTGTGCCAAATCCGCCATCACACCCAAGGCGTTGTACCAAAGTGCCTGGATTTCAACCGGTTTGCCATGTCTGGGTGTCACCACCCAATCACCAATCTTGGCGTCCATCCAGGTAAGCTGCGAACCGGGTTCGCCCGCCGTCAGAAGACCATCCTGGTCCACATGGATCGCAAATCGTGTTCCCCGCTCGTGCCAGGAAACAATGTCCGCCAGGACTGGATAAAGACGATTCTGGACGAATTCAGAATCGCCGGTGTGAGCCAGGTAAGCCCGCACTGCTTCAAAGAACCACAGCGTGGCGTCTATTGTGTTGAATTCGGGCGTTTCGCCCGCGTCGGGGAAGCGGTTGGGCAGCATGCCTTGATCGACACTGGCTGCAAACGCCTTCAGAATATTCTTGGCCACCTCAGGACGGTCAGTGGAGAGAGTCAAGCCGGGAAACGCGATCATGGTGTCGCGTCCCCAATCGCTGAACCAATGATAGCCGGCGATGACGCTTTGCCCCTCGCCGCGCTTCACGATGTACTGGTCAGCGGCCCGCGTAAGCACCTGCACGAAGGGCTGTTCTTTGGCCGCGCCGGCGTCGATCTTCTTGCGCCGTTGAATTTCGGAATTCAGCAAACCATCCGCCGACGAAACCGATTGATGCTGGGTAGAAGCGATCACGGCCTGCCGCGGATTGCGGCTCAGATTCAGCACCAGTGTGCATGAATTGAAGAGGTCTTCTTGACAGTCCAGCCCGCGGTCGCGCTCGCGGTCATATTCAAAGCTGCGATACCATCCGCCGCCATCATGGACCTCGGCGCCCGCGTGCGCCAGATAGAGCGACGGACAGCCCTGATAGGGACTAATCCTGACGCTGCCGTCTTCGATTCCCAATGACGAGTTGAGAGCCCCGTTTTCGTGCGCGGTGGAGTGATAGTCGCGGAAAGCGATCAGCGGACGAAGTTCGAGCGAGCAATTTTCGGCCGGACCTTGCAGTTGATACTCAATTACCGTGATGTCTTGCCCGTCCACCATGCAAACGCGTTTTTGGAGCCGGATGCCATCGATTTCGTAGGTGAAGACCGGAAACGGATCCACCCGAAACTCCTTCAGGTATACATAACCTTGAGGGTGCACCACACCGGGGTATCGATTGACGGAAAGGTCGAACCTCTTTCCCCCAACGATCAAGGTCTCCTCCATCTTCGACAGGAGAACCATTCTGCCCACCGGGGGATTGGTGGCCGACACCAGCAGTCCGTGGTAACGGCGTGTATTCATACCGGAGACCGTGGACGAGGCGTAGCTCCCTAGCCCGTTCGTCTCCAGCCATTCGCGATGGGAACCGGCATCCAAGTCGCGGCAAATTTTTTCGTCATATTGAATCATTGGTGTTCCTCCGCAGGCCCACTAAGTCTATCTCAAAACACCGTTCTAAGAACAAGCTGCCAAAAACACTTAGCGCTGGATTCGAGCCGAGCCGCCTTTGGCGAAGGCGCGCACTTGCTCGAGCGTAGCCATGGTGGTGTCGCCGGGAAAGGTGGTTAACAGAGCGCCATGCGCCCAGCCGAGCTGGAGAGCGTCTTCCGGAGATTCGCCGGCCAGCAGGCCATAAAAGAATCCAGCCGCGAATCCATCTCCGCCACCCACGCGGTCGTAGACATCCAACTCGGCTTTCGGGGCGTTATAAGTCTTGCCATTTATCCAAGCCGTGGCGCTCCAGGTGTGCCGGTTGGCCGAGTGTACTTCGCGCAGGCTGGTGGCTACGATCTTCACTTGGGGATACGTTTTGACGGCTTGGGCGGCTCCAGCAACGCCCAGCCCCTTCTCCAGATCTTCTTCATTGCCCACCAGCACGTCGACATTCTGGACGATGCGATGGACCACAGCCGTGGCGCGATCGCCGCCCCCCAAACATTCCATAGCTTCTGGCGAAAGTTGAGGTCGAACGAAACCACCGCGCCGGCGGCCCTGGCGGTTTGCATGGCTTCGACGATGAGATCGCCCGTGGTGGCCGAGAGCGCGGCGAAAATGCCGCCACTGTGGAACCAGCGGACGCCACGCGCGAAAATGGCCTTCCAATCGAAATCGCCAGGCTTTAGCATGGCGCCGGCTTCGTTTGCCCGATTGTAGAACACCACCGGCGGCCGCACTCCGAAACCACGATCGCTATAGACCGTCGCCATGTTCGGACCAGTGACTCCGTTGTGTTCGAAGCGCTTGTAGAAAGGGTGCACGCCCATGCCGCGAACGCGCTCGGAAATCAAATCGCCAATCGGATAATCGACCATCGCGCTCGCGATACCGGTGGGGATGCCGAAGCAGTCGGCGAGATTGGCAGCGACGTTGAACTCGCCGCCGCTTACGTGAATTTTGCACTCGCTGGCTTTGCGGAACGGGACCACGCCGGGATCCAGGCGATATACCAGCGCTCCCAAAGACAAAAGGCCCAGGGCGCCTTCGCGAGGAATATTCAGACCATGGCTCATCAACCGGCGATTATACACAATGGGATTAGACTGTAAACTGGAAGCAAGCTTGAACGAGTCACTAGCGCTACTCAAATCTGTCCCATTTCTTGCTCCCTTGACCGATCTGGAACTGGAACAGATAGTAGCTCAGACCAGCCTGGTCACCGTTTCCTCCGGTGAGTTGATTATCCGCGAAGGCGATGTGGGCGACTGCATGTACGTCATCGATCGGGGCTCGGTGCAGGTGCTGACCACGTCGTTCGATGGTTCCGATGTGGTGCTGGCTCGCCTGGAAGCCGGGCAGTGGTTCGGTGAACAAGTGCTGCTGCCGGGCAGCACTGGTCGTCGAAATGCCAGCCTCAGGGCACTCGAAGCGTGCTCGTTTCTGATGCTGTCGCGCGACCTTTTCCAGCACGCTCTGGCGAAAAACAGCAAGCTCCTGGAGCAGATGCGCGCCAAAGGGGAAGAGCAGCGCGCGCTGCGTAGTGGAAAATTGCGGGAAGGCGCGTTTCGCAGCCTGGGCTTCAGTTCGGGTGCGGGAAGCTATCGCATTGAGAGTTATCGTGCCGGCGACGCCGTGTTCCGGCAGGGCGATTCCGGGGATCGGCTCTACCTGATCTTGAGCGGGCGCGCGCAGGTGAAACGCGCCGAGGACGGCCAGGAAGCGGTGCTGGCGGAGTTGCTGCCGGGACAGTTTTTCGGCGAGCTTGCCATTCTGCGCAATGCGCCTCGCAGCGCCTCAGTCGAAGCGGTGGAAGACCTGGAAGTGGTGAGCCTGGATGGCGCGTGGTTCCGCGAGGCGCATGAGAAGAATCCGGCACTACGGTCGCTGATGGATTCGCTCTCGAGCATCTACCTTTTGCCACGGCGCGGTCTGTTGACGCTGCAAACCGGTCAGCTGGACGGGAAGCCGACCGTCACGGCCGTCCATAATCTGCCGGATGGAAGGCGAGTGCTGAGTACCCGCCTGGCTGGCGTGGCGGCGTTTACAGCGCAAGTGCTGGATACCGAAGCCGAGGCCACCAGCGTGGTGTATGACAATCGGGAGCTCGGGCTGCGCCGCGAGCTTCAGATCGCCGGGGGCAAGTTGATCGGTCTGGATGCGGAAGGCGAGTGGACCGGCCTGGGCGATATGTTCAGCATGCTGCTGGACTCGACGCCGGTGGAGGAATGGCAGCTGGTCCTATTCCGGGAACGCGGAGACTTCCATGTCCGCCAGATCCAGCCGCTGTATGAAGAGAATGAAGTGATCTGCACTTGCACGCAAGTCACTTGCGGCAAGATCATGCAGGCCATCCGCGAAAATTGCACGACGCTGGAAGCGGTGGCCGAGCGTACCAATGCCACCCGGGTCTGCGGCGGCTGCGCTCCGCTAGTCCGGGAACTGCTTGGACAGTCCAGCTGGACTGCGGCGCACGTGGTTGAGATGGTCCCGCTGGCCGAAGACGTGCGATCCTTTCGCCTGCGGCCAATTTCCGGTTCCTGCCATTCCTGGCTGCCGGGGCAGCATCTGGTGCTACAGGCCCGCATCGACAATCGCTGGGTGCAGCGCGCTTACACGCTCTCCTGCGCGCCTGGAGAAGGCTATTACGAGATTACGGTGAAGAAGGAGCCACAAGGCGTTTTCTCACGCTGGCTGTTCGAGCGGATGGCGCCCGATGCGATGCTGCGCATCTCGGAACCCGGCGGCGAATATTGCCTGCCCGCCGATCAAAGCGCCGATGTAGTGTGCCTGGTGGGCGGAATCGGCGTCACGCCGGCGCTTTCCATGGCGCGTACCTTGGCGGTGGAACCACGCCCATTCCGGTTGCACGTGCACTATTCCGCATCCGAGGAAAACGATCTGGCCGGTCGCGAGGAATTGCTCGCCTTGGCGGGGAAGAACTCTCACATCTCAGTGGAGACCCTCGTCACTCGAAAACAGGGGCGCTGCGGCCTGGATCAGATTCGCGAGCTCGACAGGCAGTTTCCGGATGCTCTCTATTTCCTCTGTGGAAGCCCGTCGTACATGCAGGCAGTGAGCGCCCATCTGCACCAATGCGGCGTGCCGGACGAGCGCGTCCGGATTGAGTTGTTCACCGTGGCGGGCGCGAAGGTGGACGAACGAAAAGCTGAAAACCGCTGTCCGGTGGCGCATTCGGCGACGGTGACCGAGCCGCCGGCCACTCCTTTGGAGCAAGCCCGCTCCATGTTGCGGGATTGTTATCAGGAAGCCAACGCGCTCGCGGTGTTCGAGGCCCGCTGGCGTCAGGTGGAGGACGAATTTCAGCGTACCGGAACCTACCATCAAACCTATGAGGAGCTGGTGTTCGCGGCGCGCGTCGCCTGGCGGAACAGTGTCAAATGCATCGGACGGCTGTATTGGCAGGGGCTGGCGGTGCGCGATTTCCGGCACGTTGTGACCGAAGAGGAGATGTTCGATGCAGTTTTCTCGCATATCGAGACTGCCATGAACGGTGGGAATATTCGCCCGCTGATGACGGTATTTCCTCCCGCCGATAAAGATGGGCATGCGCCGCGCATTTGGAACGCTCAGATCTTCCGCTATGCGGGATACAGGGCGCGCGACGGCTCCATCCTCGGTGATCCCGCGAACGTGGAGTTTACGGAGGCAGCCATCGGTTTGGGTTGGACACCACCGGCCGAGCGCAGCCGGTTCGATCTTCTGCCGGTGATTCTTCAGGCCGGCGGACGTCCGCCGCAAGGGAGGGAAATCCCCAGGAAACTGGTGGTGGAGATTCCCATTCTGCATCCCGATTTTCCAGGATTCAAAGATCTTGGATTGAAATGGTACGCGCTACGCCTGGTCTCTGGAGTAATGCTGGACGCGGGCGGCGTTCATTACAGCGCCGCGCCGTTCAACGGTTGGAGCATGGAAACCGAAATCGGCGCCCGAATCTTTACCGACGTCCAGCGCTATAACCAGTTGCCGAAAGTGGCCAAAGTCATGGGTCTCGACATGAGCAGCGATCGCACGTTGTGGCGCGACCGGGCCTTAGTGGAACTGAACGTGGCAGTGCTGTATTCGTTTGAGAAAGCGGGCGTGAAGATCATGGACCACCACGCCGCCAGCCAGTCATTCATGAAGTTTGACGAGCAGGAAAGCCGCGCCGGCCGGACCACGTATGGGCGATGGAGTTGGATTGTCCCGCCCATCTCGGGCTCGGCGACGCCGGTTTTTCACGTGGAATGGCCGGACGTGGAACTCAAGCCGAATTACGTAGCGCAGCCAGAACCTTGGAAAAAGTAAGCGGCGGTTAATTGGACCGAACCAGTATCGCGTGGCCGTCGGGATCGCGGATGAGAACGCCTTGCTTGCTTTTTTCGGCCAGCGGCTCCACGCTCTCAGGCTCGGAAGAAACGAACCGCACCTTGCGCTTGCGGAGTTCGGCGACCGAACCGGGCACGTCATCCACTAGCACGGTGGTGTTCCAGTACCAGAGATCGTTGGGTTGCGAATCGGCGGGCATGGGGCGGCCGTCGGTGGGAACGATGTACTGGAGAAACTCGATGCCGGGGCCGGTGGGGCCGCGCAGGCCGGTGATGCGCACGCGCGATCCAAAGACGTGATTCAAATGCTCCTGCTCGATACCGAAGTTGAGGCTTTCTCCGGTGACGTGCAGTCCCAGGATGCCTACATAAAACTCAGCGGAGCGATCCGAATCGGTAACTGCAATGGCCGAGTGGTCGATACCGAGGAAGGTTGTCTTGCCGCCCTGCCACTTGGGATCGCCCTTGCCCGGCGGAAAATAGATCAGCTCCAGGGAATGGTTATCGGGATCGTGGAAATAGAAAGCCTTGACGCCGCCCGCGGCCGGATTCGACAGGGGTAGCGTTTGCGGTTCGGTGGAGATCTGCCGGACCTTGTTCTGCTTAAGGACTGCGTAGGCCTGTTCCATGTTGCTCACCACTATGGCGATATGTTGAAACCAGCCGTCTTCGGCTCGAGACGACGCCGGAACAGGACGACCCTCGGGCGTGACCCACTGGACGAGCTGCAACCGCTCGTTTCCGAGCCGCATGGTGGCCACGCGAGTGTTGGTGCCGAATACGCCGGTGAGATGATCGAAGGACTCCAGGCGCGCGTCGTGCTCGGATTCTTTCTGGAACGAGAGCACCTTGCTGTAGAACTCAACGGAGCGGTCCAGATCGGACACTGTCTGTACGATGGGGCCCATGCCCACCTGCTTGATCTGTGCGTGGGCCGTCATCGAGCCCGCGCTCAGCAACACCAGCAGAACCATGATGGCCTTGGCTGCCGTAGCGGTTGTGGTTGTGTTGGCCTGATGGTGCATATGCAGGCCGCAGAAGATACAGCGATGATGATGGCTGTGGCCTAGCTTAGGACACGGATGATGTGCTTCCACCCACAGATGGCTCACTTCCACCGCCGCCAGCATCCCTACAAAAGGAGCCGTGAAGTAAACCCAGACGTCTTTCCAGATACCGCCAGGGAGTGCCGAGGCAAAAGTACGTGCCGGATTCATGCTCATGCCGGAAAAAGGCGCTTCAAAGGCGATATAAAGGGCCACCAAGCACCCGGCGAAAACTCCGGTGAGCTTGTTGAAGCGCGGCTGGCTGCTCGCCGATAGTACCGTGAGCATCAATCCGAACGAGATTCCAGCCTCCGCGATAAACGCGAGCCAGGGGCCGCCTGGGCCTGGCACTGTGGCGGCATAAGCCACCTCCGGCACCCGAAACGCTTGGGGGAACAATATTTCCACCAGGAACACTCCAGCCAATCCGCCTGCGAATTGAGCGGCGATGTAGTAGAAGGCGTCCCAGGGTTGGATCTTCTTCAACCACAGGAAGCTCAAAGTGACCGCCGGGTTCAAGTGCGCGCCCGAGCGTTTTCCCCAATGCGAATAGATAATCCCGACGGCGGTAAGCCCCATCGCCAAACCGATGAGACAGCGCCGAATGAATCCCGAAGGCAGGGCTTGATGAACCGGGGATCCTGGATATTCGAACAGGATGGTGAACACGCCAGCGGAGATCATGAAGATCCCCAGCCCAGCCGCCTCCATCAGATATTCCGGCCAATGGCGTCGAATGGGACCGAACATAACACCTCTGAGTTTAAAGATACTGCGATCAGCCGCCGGCTTCAAACCCGGGGTACAGGGTCATGCCACCGTCGACGTAAACATTGATTCCAGTGACATAATCGGCGAAATCGGAAGCTAACATCACGGTGACGCTGGCGATATCCTCGGGCTCGCCGATCCGGTTGTAAGGAACCAGCTTCATCAGGTCGTTGTAAGCCTCGGGCGTTGTCCAGGCTTCGGTGTTGATGGGCGTCCGAATCGCTCCCGGACAAACGCTAAAAACGCGAATTCGATGGGGAGCGAGCTCCTGCGCCATGCTCTTCATCATCATCATGATGCCGCCCTTGGACGAAGCGTAGTTTACGTGGCCGGCCCACGGAATGACGTCGTGCACCGAGCTCATGCAGATGATCTTCCCCGCCGCCACGGAAACGTCCGACTTCACGCCCCGCCGCATGAATTCTTTAGCCGCCTCGCGGGCGCACAACCATTGCCCGGTCAGGTTGATGCTGATCACGGTGTTCCACTGCTGCAGCGTCATGTCCACCAGGTTGGCGTCCTGCTGCAAGCCGGCATTGTTCACCAGGATGTCGATGGTGCCGAACTCGTCGTACATCTTCTTGAACATTCCCTGGACTTGATCTTCTTTGGAAACGTCCGCCAAATGAGCGTAGGCCTTGTGGCCGGTGGCCTTGATGGTGTCCACCACTTCCTTGGCGGCCTCATCCCCGCGTACGTAGTTCACCACGACATCGGCGCCGGCCTGCCCGAGGGCGATAGCAACGGCTTTTCCGATCCCCGAGTTGGCCCCGGTCACCAATGCTTTTTGCCCCTTGAGTATTACCGGCAGCGGGCCGGTCTTGGGGAGCTGAGCCTTGGGGTATTTTTCCGAATTTGCTGGCAAGTCTAAATCCTCCTTATGGTTTCTTTGATTTGCTGCCGCGTGGCTGCGCGAGCTTTGCGATCAGGCCGGTCCATCCGGTCTGATGATTGGCGCCGACGCCGCGGCCGGTATCGCCGTGAAAATATTCGTAGAACAACAGGTGGTCCCGGAAGTGCGGATCCTTCTGCATCTTCTGGTAGTTGCCGAACACGGGCCGGTTTCCGGAGCTGTCCGGCAGGAACACCCGGAGCAGCCTGCGGCTCAGTTCAGCCGCCACTTCATTGATATTCATCAGGTGGCCCGAGCCGGTGGGGCACTCGATCTTAAACTCGTCGCCGTAATAATGGTAGAACTTCTGGAGCGACTCGATGATCAGGTAATTGACTGGGAACCAGATGGGACCGCGCCAGTTCGAGTTTCCGCCGAACATCCCCGACGTGGACTCGCCCGGCTGATAAGAAACACCCATCGAGTTGCCATTCCAATGGAATTCGTAGGGATGATCCCGATGGATCTGCGAGATGGCGCGGATGCCGTAGTCGGAGAGAAACTCGGTCTCATCCAGCATTCTCCGCAGCAGTTTCTTCATCCGGCTTCCGCGCAGCAGCGAGAGCAGATGGCGTTGGCCGGAGCGCGGCTCCTGCCAGCGCGACACCAGTGAGGCCAGGTCCGGCCGATAGTTCAGAAACCATTCCAGCCGTGCCTTAAATTCAGGCACCTTGTCCAGCAAGTCCGGCTCCAGCGTCTCCACCGCGTAGAGTGGGATCAGGCCCACCATGGAGCGGATCTTGAGGGGAATCATCTGCCCGTTGGGAAGGTTGAGAACGTCGTAGTAAAAGCCGTCCTCATCGTCCCAGAGCCCCACGCCCTCCTGGCCGCCGACCTTGGTCATGGCTTCGGCGATATGCAGGAAGTGCTCGAAAAACTTGGTGGCGATGTCTTCGTATACGTGATTGTGCTGCGCCAACTCCAGCGCGATGCGCATCAGGTTGAGGGAGTACATAGCCATCCAACTGGTCCCGTCGGACTGGTTGATGTATCCGCCTGTTGGCAGCGGCGCGCTGCGGTCGAAGACGCCGATGTTATCCAGGCCGAGAAACCCGCCCTGGAAAATGTTGCGCCCCGCGGCGTCCTTGCGATTCACCCACCAGGTGAAGTTGAGCATCAATTTGTGAAAGACGCGCTCCAGGAAATCCAGATCGCCGGGATCGTCTGGTTTCTCGCGCCGCCGGCGCTTGCGGTCCATCTGAAACACACGCCATGTGGCCCAGGCATGGACTGGTGGATTCACATCGCCGAAGGCCCATTCGTAGGCGGGCAGCTGCCCATTGGGATGCATGTACCATTCCCGCGTCATAAGCACCAGCTGGCCCTTGGCGAAATCGGAATCCACCAATGCCAGCGACAAAGTGTGAAACGCCAGATCCCAGGCCGCGTACCACGGATACTCCCACTTGTCGGGCATCGAGACCACATCGGCATTGTTCAGATGCTGCCATTCGAAATTTCGGCCGTGCTTGCGGTTGCCGTCCGGCGGAGGGCCGGCCGGATCGCCATTCAACCACTGCGGGATGTCGTAGTAGAAGAACTGCTTACTCCAGATCATGCCCGCCAGCGCCTGGCGCTGCACCATACGCACCTGCGGGTCGGCGATGTCATGTTGCAGATGCTGATAAAATTCGTCAGCTTCCTTGTGGCGCTCGGCCATGGTGTCGTCAAAGCCGGTGAACGGAGCGTTGGAACCGCCCGCGGTCAGGCGCACACGAACCACGCCGGCCTTACCCGGCTCCACTTTGAGCAAGCAGTGCGCGGCGGCCTTGGTGCCGGTCCGGTGGGGATTCACCGCCTTCGGATTCCCGTGTACGACGGCTTCGTGGAAACCGTCCTTGAAGTACCCGTCCTTGGGGAATCCGTAGAGCTTCCCCGTATTGGTCTCGTTGTCGCAAAACAGCAGCTGGTGACAGCAATCGCTGTAGAATTCATACTCGCCCAGCTCATGATGACGGGCGATGACGGAACGGTCGCTCGTGGCCATCATGCTGGGTTTGGGAATATCGTAGCCCCAGGACCAGGTATTACGAAAAAAAAGCTGCGGAAGAACGTGAATTTCGGCCGTGTCCGGTCCGCGGTTGTTGAGCGTGATCTGGAGCAGCGTGTCCTGCGGGCCGGCCTTGGCGTATTCGATCTCTACATCCCAATAGCGGTTGTCGTCGAATACACCTGTGTCGAGCAGTTCGAATTCCGGATCGAAGCCCCCGCGCCGGCGGTTCTCCTCCCCGAGCCACGCGTAAGGGAACTCCCTCTGCGGATATTTGTACAACATTTTCATGTACGACTGCGTGGGCGTGGCGTCCACATAGTAGTAAAGATCCTTGACGTCTTCCCCGTGGTTCCCCTCGCTGTTGGTGAGCCCGAACATGCGCTCTTTCAGAATAGGATCGCGTCCGTTCCACAGGGCCACGGAAAGACATAACCGCGCCAGTTCGTCGCTCCAACCGCCGATGCCGTCTTCGCCCCAGCGGTACGCGCGGCTGCGGGCATGGTCGTGGCTGAAAGAGTCCCAGGCAGTGCCGCCCGGCGAATAATCTTCGCGAACGGTTCCCCATTGACGTTCGCTCAGATAGGGCCCCCACAGTTTCCAGGGCGCCTTGTTCTCGCGAGCTTCGGACAGGCGCTTCTCTTCTGGTGTCATTTTCCCTCTCTGCTTGGAGAATTAGTTCATACGCTGCAAAAGATGGTCGCCTACGCGCAACGCATTCGCCATGATCGTGAGTGCCGGATTCACAGCGCCGGAGGAGCAGAAGAAGCTTCCGTCAACCACGTAGAGGTTGTCCACTTCATGCGCCTTGCAGTTAGAGTCTAACGCCGAGGTTTTCGGATCTTTGCCGAAACGAATGGTCCCATTCTGGTGAGCAACGCCCGCCAGTGGGATGCGCTGGCCCACAAAGAGGCTGCGCGACGAAAGCCCCTCGTGGCATCCATATCCGTGAATGGAGCACTCCCTTTGTTTGTGCTTCAACAGGTCCTCGAGTTTATTGATGAGACGCTTGTGCGCTTCTTCGTTGTTGGGTTTGTAAGACAGCACGATGTGGCCATCGCGGTCCAACGTTACTCGATTTTCGGGATCCGGCAAATCTTCCGAGGTCAGCCAGAAATCCAGCGAGTGCTTGGCCATTAGATCGAGCGTGAAGCCGGGGGTAAGTTTCGGCGCGCCACCCTTCAAAGTCTCCGCGTCCAGCTTGCCTACGAACGATATGTGTCCCATGGGGTGTTTCCACTCCGGGGTTCCGAAATAGAAATCGTTGATGGACAGCGTCTTCTGGAAGACCGTCGGGTTAGCGCACTTGGAGATGGCCATGATGACGGAATTGACGTGACCCATATAGTGCCGGCCCACGACATCGGAGCCATTGGCAAGCCCGCGGGGATGCTTCTCGTTGGCGGAACGAAGCAGCAGCGCGGCCGAGTTAATGGCGCCGGCCGAGGAGACCACGATGTCGGCGGAATATTCTTCCGTGACGCCGTCCCTCTCGACGATCACTTTGGTGACTTCGCCACCGGACGGGCTGGTTTCAAGGCGCTTCACGAAAGACCCGGTGAGGAGGGTAACGTTGGGATATTTTAGCGAGGGCTCTACGCACAGCACCTCAGCGTCACCCTTGGCATGTACCAGGCACGGGAACCCGTCGCAGGTATCGCAGCGGATGCACTTGCTCTCGTGCATGTTGGCTTCGTTGAGCATGACGCCGAGCGGTGTATGAAATGGCTTCAGCCCGGCCGCTGCCATATCGTCGTGTAGCTGCTGGATGCGGGGTTCGTGGCTGATGGCGGGATAAGGGAAGGGCGAGCTGGAGCCGGGATCGGTGGGATCTTCTCCACGCGTGCCGTGGACGTGATAAAGATTTTCGGCCTGAGTGTAGTAAGACTCGAGATCGTTATAGGAGACGGGCCATGCCGGCGAAACGCCGTCGTACATGCGCAACTCCTGGAAATCCTCCTTGCGGAGCCGGAACAACGCGGCTCCGTAAAACTTCGTGTTGCCGCCCACGTAATAGTTGGTGTGCGGATGGAGATCTTTCCCGTCTTTGTCCTTCCAATGTTCCGTCGTCTGGTATTTCCCGTGGAGATTGACGGCCGTCGGGTTCCAGTTGTCCTTCTCGCGCTTTACGTAGTCGCCGCGCTCCAGGACCAGAATCCGCTTGCCGGATGGAGCCAGCTTATACAAAAGCGTGCCGCCCCCCGCGCCGGTCCCTATGATGATGACGTCGTAATGATTGTTCGTTGGCATTCGTAGCTCCAATTCTTCAGCGATCTTAGTCTGTTTTGTCTGCGCGTCGGCGCATTGGATACGTTATCTTAGCGCAAAACGGCTCGCGATGCGTCGTCATTGAAACGAAAAATTTCTTTTGTTGATCACTTCACGCGTGAGTCTGTTAGTCTACCGCGAAAACAGTAGTGGCGTGGCGTACTGCATTTCCTGGTAGCGAACATCGGGCGCGCGAAGCTTCAGTGAGGCACAAAACTGTTTCGGGTCCACCGAGTTGTCGGGAAACATGTCGTAGTGGCACGGGATCGCCGCGCGGGGCTTGATCTTTCCCGCCACCTCGGCCGCTTCCCAGTGCGAAAGGTTGTTGAAGCCCGCATTAATGCAGGTAATCATCAGATCCGGCGAGTGGGCGGCGGCTCCGAACAACAGCTCGCTGTAATCGGTGTCGCCGGTGACGTACACTTTGGGGCCGTTGCCGAACTGGAGTACGAAACCCATGTGATTCACGTCGGTGGTGTCGGTGGGGAGCGCGAAGGTGCCCGTAAGCCGCAGGTCGCGATGTTCCTGCTCGCACGCCGGCCAGGCGGGCACGATGCGGGTTTGCTCGATACCCTCCCGCGCAAAGACCTCGCAGCTGGGGTGTGGTCCGATAAAGGCGGTGGTGTCCTTATTCGCGAGTCGCCGGATGGTGTCCGGATCGGTGTGGTCCTGATGATTGTGGGTGCACGTGAAGATGTCCACATCCAGGTCCTCAGGCTCGATAAATACCGGCACGCTGCGGTGCAGGTTGAGACCATTGGGAATCGAGGCGCAAGAGTCGGTCAAGTACAGGTCGACGCTAGCCAGGGTGCCTTCGGGCGACTTGAAAATATAGCCGCTTTGCCCGAACCACCACAGCGCCAGGGAGTTGCTGGGTACCGGGAACTCCCGGATCTTTCGCATGAGTGATGACATTGGATCGCTTCTCTATTGAACCGCAACCGGGACCGCGGCGCTGGTCTCGCCCGCTACCGAAACTGTGATCGGGATATTGGTGCCGGTCGGAGCATTGGCCGGTACCGTGCCGGTGATCTGGTAAATGCCAGGATATCCGGGTACCAGTCCTGCGAATGTCACTGGCACGTTCTGGCCGCCAATGCTAACAGACACAGTATTCACCGTGCTGACAGGCGTGGTGGGCGCAGCGGCTCCGGCAGCGATCGTCTGGTTGACGGCGCCCAGGCCCGTGCAATAGATGACGATACTCTCGCCAGATTTCAGCGGAGTTGCAGGTCCAGCCTTAGCAAGATTAAACGCCGTGCCCGCCGTCAAAAGGCTCCATAGGTTTTGCGCGACATTCGTGTTCGTGGTGACGATTTGGAGAATATCTGGTTGAGCGGCACCAAGTGTAACCGACACCGGTCCCGATATGGAGCCACCCTGGGCCACGATGAGCTGATATTGAGCATTCGGCGCAAGATTGTATGGCACGATCGCCAGGATTTTGCCGCTGCTCGAATAAATTAGCGGCAGCGTGGCGCCGCCAAACAATACCTCCGTGCCGGCCAACTGCGGGGAGAGCGGCAGCTTCGTGGCGGAAACCGGGGCTGCGGCAAAATACTGTCCGGTAATCGTAATCACATCGCCGGGAGCCACCACCACCTCGCCTTTCGCTCCCGCTCCGCTGGTCACACCACCAGGCGCGACAGAGGGAACGTTCGGATTTGACGCCAGCATGCCGGTGAATTTTGCCGACCCCTGCAGTGCAGGCATCGTGGTGGTCGCGGTAGCGGTAATCACGATCTGATTCGCCTTCAGATTGTGGCCCAGCCAAATGCCCTGCCATTTCCCAGTCTGTAGCGAAGCCAGCGCGAGGCGCGGATCGCCATTTGAGAAATCGGTGGACACTTGCCCGCTGGTCATCGGGTTTCCGCAGTCATCAACCACTTGCAGTTGGATCGGTAATGGCCAGCTGGCCGGAATCACGAAGCCTTGAGTGAGTGAAGTGAATACCGGATAAAGTTTGCTTGCCGCGCAGCTCGCCGGCGTGGCGCTATGCGCTGTCGACGATGAGCCTGGGACCGGAGTAACCGAAGGAACAACCACGAAGAGAACGTTCACTGTGAGCGGCATGCTGCCCACTTGCACCGCGACTGCCGCTTGGTAAACGCCTGCCGCCAGAGACCCCGTAGCAGGCTGGACGGTGATGAGCTGCGACCCACCCGCTGCAATGGTTCCGTTGTCGGGCGCCGCGACCAGCCAGTTGGCGCCGTCCGAAGTTGTGACCTTCACCGCTAACGAGGCACTCGCAGCGTTCAGATTGGTGAGCAGGAACGTCTGGGAACTCGGACTGTCGCCGCCGAACGGAGCGGTGAAGATAAGTCCCGACGGCGCCGCTGTTGCTCCTGCCGATTGTTGCGATGCCAGCACATTCAGGACTACTTCGAACTGTTGGGGCGAGTTTACGGTACCCGCCGACGACACCACCACTAGGCCGTAGTAAACGCCGGGCGCCAGACCCGCGGGATTCGCGGATACAGTAACTGTACCGAAGCTGGTGGACGAAGAACTGCCGCTATCGGGTGACACTGACAACCAGTAGCCGCCCGAAACTGTGCTGGCTTGCGCGGTCCAGCTAAAGCCTCCCGTTCCCGTGGCGAGAACCTCGAAGCTCTGCGGCGGCGTCACGCCTCCGCCTGCCACCGCGACAAAGGTGAATCCGTTCTGCGACAGGGCCATTTTCTGCGGGCTCGGGGAAACCGTAATTGTGATGGGGATGGTCGCAAACTGGAAATTCGTACCCAGGACGAGCAATGAAGCGGATGTTGTCCCTACAGGAAATTTGGCTGGGTCGGCCGCGATTACGATCGTCGCGGGTGAATTCGGCTGCGTGCTTCCCTGCTGCATGGAAGCAGTAAGACCCGCGCTGCCTGGGCCTGTAAATTGCACCAGGAAGTCCACCTGGCCGCTTCCCGTGTTCAACACTTTCAAGGACTGGCTCTGCGGGGCGCTACCGCTGGTGAGGGAAAAGGTCAGCTCGGAAACGTCGGTGGTGAGTTGAGGATCAAAGGCCGAATTCACGAGAAAAGTAACATGGACCGTTCTTAATACCGAGGTGAGGCCAGGGGACAGCAAGCTTACGTTGCCCTGATAAGTGCCGGGCGCGAGACCCGTTGGATCCGCTGAGACCGAAATACTTCCAGACGCATGGGTGATGGTGGATGGAACGATCAGCCAAGGGCTATCGGAGCTGGCCGCCACCTCCAGTCCAGGAAGGCTGCTGGTGACATTGATGGCCTGTGGGCCCGCGGTTATGCCTCCGCTGGTTGCGAGAAAAGACAGGGCCGTCGGTGTTGCCGACAGAGTCGGCGTGGCGGTAAGGACCACTCGAACGCGATTATTGTTAAAGTCCGCGACATAAAGATTACCCGTGGAATCCACAGCCAGCCCGTCGGCGTCGCCGAAGCTGGCCTCAATTGCGGGACCGCCATCTCCCGCGAAACCTCTGTGCCCATTTCCAGCAGCCACCGCGATGGTTCCATCCGGCGAAATGCGGCGTACCGTTCTACCGCCGGTTTCAATCAGAAAGATGTCGCTGGCGGAATCTGTCGCAACGGCGAAGGGGTCATTCAAACTGGCTGCGGTGGCGGGTCCTCCATTGCCGGTGGAGGCTCCGGTTCCGTTGCCCGCGATGGTCGAAATGTTGCCGTCCGGTGTCACCATGCGCAGCCGGTTGTTCCCTCCGTCAGCGATAATCAGATCCCCTTTGGAATCGAAAGCGATTCCTTGAGGGAGATTCAGCATGGCATGGTTCGCGGGGCCGCCATCGCCGGAATAGCCCGCTTTGCCCGTTCCTGCAAAAGTGGTAATGATTCCGTTAGCCGCCACCCTCCGGATCCGATTGTCGGAAGGGTCGGAAATATATAAGTTGCCATTTTGATCGAGCGCCAGCCCCTCCGGATTTATGAAAGATGAGCTGGTGGCCGGAATGTTGTCGCCTCCAGATGCATACACACCAACTTGTCCCGCGAACACGTTCAAGATACCGTCGGGCGTGATTATATAGACCGCGCCGGCGTAGTCGTCCGAAACATAAATGTTGCCTTTCGTATCGGCCACTGCCTGCCGTGGGGTTCCTATTAAAGTTTGGTTGGCCGGTTGGCCGTACGTGAGCACGTATCCGTCGCCCACGCCTTGGACGCCTGTTCCGGCGATGGTTTGGATTGTGCCGTCTGAGTTGATGCGCCGGACCGTGAAATCTCCACCATCGGCAATCAAAAGACGTCCGGAAGGATCGAATGAAATGAAGTTAGGTCCCACCAACGTTGCGCTTTCGGCCGGCGTCCCATCGGGGGTGCTTTCGAACTGTCCGTTGCCTGCCACGCTGTGGATGGTTCCATCCGCCGTGACCTCTCGGATGCGGAAGTTGCCCGTATCTTCGATGTACAGGTTGCCATCACCGCCGATCGTAACTCCCTCGGGAAAGCGGAATGTCGCCTCTAATGCAGGGGCGCCATCCCCTGAGAAACTGAAAACAGGGGTTCCGGCCACCGTACTCACGATCCCCGCTGTAGATATTTTTCGCACGACGCCGTTGTTTACATCTGCGACATACAAATTGCCGCCGGCGTCGAGAGCAATGCCATATGGTGTGGCGAACTGCGCTGATGACGCCGGCCCATCCAGGAAGCCATATGTGCCCGATCCGGCGACCAAGGTGAGGATGCCGTCCGGCGCCACTTTGCGGATTTGGTTGGTGTAGTCCTCGGCAATATAGAGATTACCGGCGCTGTCGATCACCAACCCGCCAGCCATAAGCCCTAACGAAGCCTTGGTAGCCGGGCCATTATTCCCGTTGTTCGGCGCTGTAGCGAGTTGGCCGTTTCCCGCGTACGTTTCGATCGTACCGCCTGCTGTGACGCGGCGAACAACGGAATGAGCCCCGTCGGTAAAGTACACCATGCCCGTGGCGTCTATCGCCATTTTTCCGCCGTACTCGATGTGCGCTTCGAGAGCGGGGCCGCCATCGCCCGTATATCCGGGCGCCCCTGTGCCCGCATATGTGGATATAGTGCCGTCCGGCGTCACTCGGCGTATTCGATAATTTTCCGAATCGTAAATATAGAGATTGCCTGCCTTGTCCATCACCGCGTCGCTGGGATATCGCAAGGAAGCGCTGCGGGCCGGGCCGCCCTCGCCTGAGAAGCCGGCGATGCCATTGCCTGCCAAAACCGTGATCGTTCCGTCTGCATTCAGGCGGCTAACTACATGATTATTGGTGTCGGCAAAGATGATGTTGCCGTTGCGGTCAGTTTGGACCTGCTGGAAACCGGATAGAGCGGCATTCAAAGCCGGTCCACCGTCGCCGCTGAACGTATGTGCAGCTCCAGCGAAAGTACTAATAATACTATTTGGGGTCAAGTCGGCACTGCGGGAAATCTGGCAAGTAAGGAGAATCTGGAAAGCGATGATGATAGGGAACTTGTTCATAAGACGGTATCTTGCGGTAACTAAAACAAGGGCACGCAGTTCTGCTGTTAAACCCTTAGAGATTACACTTGGACGGCCTGGATCGTATGGTACTTAATAGTATCTCCGGTCCACTGGGTTTAGCAACAAGAGATATGTATACTAAATTCTGATGGATACAGTAATGCTCCTAGTGTCTCACGGTTAGATTCTAGAGACTTTTTATACTATGAAAAGGATTTTTATGCGCATGTTCACTAGGGAGTTGAGCGGGCCGCGACTCTTGCTTGCCCTCCTATTTACCTTAGGGCTGACCTTGGTTGCCCCTGGACTCTTAGGAAGCCCAGTGCCGTGTCCAGTAGCATCCGTTGCCATCTACGAAACCCTGGGCCAATGCACCATTGAGGGTTTTACGTTTGAAGACTTCAGTTTCACTCCCTCCCCAAACGCTTCGCTGACGCCATATGATATAACCGTGAACCCGTCCCTCAGCACACCGAACAGCGTCTCCTTTCGGTTTTACGGTGCTTTCAGCTCCGTAGCGGGCCAGACTGAGGAGTATATAGTTCGATACGAATTGGATCCTGTTTTACCGCAGATTGTTGCCCAAAGCATCGATTTGGGACCTTCCGATCCAGTGACCTTAATCGGCCAGTTTTGCGGAAATGGGACCCTGGACGCCTACGTACCCGGGAACCCTGCCAGCTGCAGCGGCACTAACGAGGCGGGGATCTTTCCGAAGACCCTGGCTGTTACCTCGACTGACGGGAGCCCTCAAACTACACCCCCCTCCCCATTTCCCTTGATCGCAACTGATGTGGATACTCGCCTCGTCCTGGACCTCGTTGGACAGTCCAGCACAACTTACTTTGGAACGAACGCGGAACTTACCGGCGTGCCTGAGCCGTCCAGCGCGCTTTGGCTCGCGCCCGGAATGCTTGCGCTGGTTTGGTTGCGCAAGAAGTGGCTAGCGAACACCCGTTAGTAGAACCGCACTACTGCTGGACCGAAAGTATAATGTTCGGCGGAGAAGTGACGCCGCCAATGCTCACTTGTACCGGAAAGTCGCCGTTCCCGATCGAGTTCGGGATTTGAATAGCCACTTGATACAGAGCAGCGGCGTTTTGACTCAGCGCTGCTCCCACTACCGTGACTGGGGAGTTGTTGAGCGTCACGGTTGGCAAGGTGGAGGTGTTATAAGTCTGAGTCCCCGGTACCAGCGTGCCGACAGGCGTAGCTGGAGTGGTGGGACCTAGTCCCGTTCCATAGAGAATAATCGTCTCGCCGGGTTTCGCGGGTGTCGTGGTGACGCCCGGGAAGGTGCCGGCCTTCACTGCGTAAGTGAAGTCCAGATGCGTCGCCACAGCCTGGTTTCCAGGCCACACAAAAACCGCGGGACTATACTGGCCCGCGTTCACTGTAAACGCGGCGCTGGTTCCGGACGAGTTTTTTACGATCACCGCTACCGGTCCCGGGCTCACGTCCGGTGCGACCAGATTGATTTGTCCAGGACTGACGTAATTGATGTAAGCCGGCGTGCCGCCGATGGTCACGCTGACACCGTCCAGAGTGGTCGGCAGTGCTCCGTTGACGATCGGTTTGTTCCATGAGTCCGTGGTCGAAGCGAGACCGCTTCCTGTAATCGTCACCCAGGTGTTCGGGGCAATCTGCGGCAGCGCGCTCGCCGAGTTGGTCACGCTGGTGATGGTTGGCTGTCCGGACGCTGGATTCCCAAGGAACGTCAAGGTCCCGTACCCAGCGGGTGCATAAGAGACCACAACACCGGCGAATAAGGTCACCACATTATTAATCAGCGGGGGATTGTCGGTGCTGTAGCCGATGGATACCGCGGCGGGAGTTCCACTGAAGGTGAGGCCGTAAACGCCATTCGGGGCAGACGCTCCGCCGGTGCTGGAGGTGACGGTCCCGGTGAACATAACACTCGGATAAGGACTGCAAGAGGTGTAAGTCCGGTCAACCGAGATGTTGTATGTGACGAGCGTCGCAGCGGTGATATCGACGTCGGAAGGCGTGGGGATTGGCGAGCCGGAGGGGACCAGAAAGACGGTAGAGGTCAGATTGTTGGTCTGGGGATTATAGACCAGCCGCTCCCTCATCTCCATCGTTCCCAAAGCGAGGCTCGCAAGAATAGTGGAAGAAAGGTCTGAATTGTAGGTAGTCCCGGTATTGGCAGGCATCACGGCTCGCTCGATGGAAAAAGTCTGCGTGGCCGGCGGAGCTATCGCACAAGTAACGGGCGCCGATTGGCTCTGAGCTTGTAGTATTAACGCGCTGAGTCCAATCGCATAAGCGATCGAAAACAAGATGCTCCATCGATTGCTCACGTTTCTTTCCCTTCCCTATACGCTCGGCTCAAATCAGAACTCGACCCTCAGAAGCAATTGAATCTCACGCGGAGTTTCATTCAGCGGACTCACTGCCGGAAAACCGCTCGGATCCCCTAGTCTGCCAAACGACGCCGCGCCAAAAGTGGCGTCACCCAGGAGCGGATCTGGATTGTTCAGGTTCGCGTGATTCAGGAAATTGAATGCATCGGCGCGAAATGTCAGCCGACCCGATTCGCCGAACCATGGTACACCGAAGGAGCGCCCAAGAGAAAGGTCGATATTGTAAAGTCCGGGGCCAATCAACGAATTGCGTCCGAGCGTGCCCATAGCGTCCGAGACTCCGGCGAAGGCGGCCGGATTGAGTAATTGTTTGCCGCCAGGAATCGGCACTGGGCTCGACAAAACAGCGGCGTTCGGCTCCACCAGATTCGGACGCGGGTTGATTAGCGTCCCGCTTCCGGCCAGCACGGCGCTCGTGTTGTCGATCACCGTGTATGGCAAGCCTGCCCGGAAAGCCGCCAGGCCCGAGACGATCCAGCCGCGGAACAATACCCCGGCTTTGGTTCCTTGCAGCGCTGTCGGTAGATTCCAGTAAGAAAATATCACCAGGTTGTGCCGCTGATCGTAATCGGAATTCCCTATGGCGCTCTTCGGATTGAATTGCTGCGTAAAAGCCGCTTGCCCCCCCGTTCCGCCGCCGGAGTTAATGTTGGTGAAGCTGAGGTCGAAGAAATCGCCTGCCAGAGGATCGCTTTGGTTGTCGATGTAGTGACTCCAGGTGTAGGACCCCTGAAGATATCCCCGGCTCCAGCGATAACGCGCCACAACCGTAAGCGCATTGTAGTTTGAAAAGCCCTGGTTCGCCCGGTAGTTGACGTTTGGCAGATTGGGGTTCAAGCTCGCGCCATCGGGTAGCGTGAACTGGCGATTGATTATATCGGTAGTGATCAGATTTCGTCCATAAGTGCCCAATCCATTTACCTCAATCGTTAAATCGCTTGTCACGCGATGCTGTATGCCGGCAAAATAGCTCGCCGTCCGGCCATTTAACAGATTCGGAGCCACCAGAGTAACGTTCGGGAACGAGTAGGGGCTGGGAGTGGAGCTTTGCGCCAGGCCCGGTAGCACGCTCGCGATCGGACTCAGGTAATTGAACTGGCCTGGGATTCCGAACTGCGTTAGCACGTAATCGTTGCTCCGCAAATCTTGCCACAGATTGTCGAAAGGCCGGTCGTAGAAGGTTCCAAAGGCGCCCCGAAGCAGCGTGCGCCCGTTGCCGAATAGATCGTAGGATGCTCCGGCGCGAACTGCGATGTCCAGGTTATCGGTGCCGAAAAGCTGTTCACTGCCGCTGGCGGGGGTGACTAAACTGGCTGCGGCGAGTTGCTCGTTCATAGTGGCGCCGGTGCCTAACTGCAGCAGCGCGTCTTTGTTCGGCCCAACATTGCGGGGCGATCCATAATTCTCATATCGAAGGCCGTAATTGACGGTGAGACGCGGCGTGAGCCGGAATGTATCCTGGGCAAAAAGAAAATACTGGTTGTACGAGTATTCGCGGTTGTAGTTCGGTTGAATCGCCTGTCCCGCCGGGCTGTTGCGCTCGATCGTTACGGTCAAGCTGGTGGGTAAATCCAAAAGCAGGTCAAGTGGTTGCTGGAACGTGTACTCTCCGTCCTGTCCTGCCGTGAGGTAGCCGCTCAGGTTGCGAAAAAGAATTCCAGCGCCAAATGTAATTAGATGGCGGTCGCGCGCCCAAATTACGTTGTCGAGAAGCTCCGTGGTCTTGCTGTGATTTTTATAACTATAAAATTGCGCGCTCCCGGGTAGAGTGACGGTTGACTCCGAGTAGTTGGAAGGCGCCAAGGCGAGAAGGGTCGGAATTTGCGGCTGTGGACGGTTGAAATGCAGATCGTCGTCGGTGCGGCTTAAGCGGAACTCATTGGTCAGGCTCGAGGAAAACGTGTGGATGTAGCTGCCGCCGACGGCCCATGTATCTTCTATCAAAGGTGTGATGAATTGCTTGTATGGATTCCAGATGAAATCGGGCTCGGACATATTCACGAAAATACCCCGCGCCATAATGCGGTCGCGGCCGCTGGGCGTGGTGTAATCCAAGCGTTCGATCCCGAGTGAGCGGTCAACTTTCACCGGCGGCGCAACCGTGAGAGGCGCGAAAAGGTTCCCCTGGTCCGCAACCGGCGGCGCTGGGAACATCGTCAGCAGCTTGGCTATCGCGCTGGTCGGCGAAACGTCGGACAAGAAAGTCGTGGAGGGAAGCAGGAATGTGGCGGGACCCTGGAAGCTGTGGCTGCTCAGTTGTTCGAAGGCGCTCGAGAAGAAGAGACGATTCTTGAGAATCGGGCCGCCTACAACATATCCGGGTTGGAGCTCCTTGTCCGGAGTACGGGGCGTTCCCGCCAGGTTCTGCTGAAAACTGTTGGCATCCAGCGCGTCGTTCTTGAGATAGAAATAGGCCATGCCGTGAAACTGATCGCTGCCCGATCGCGTGATCGCGTTGGCGACATAGCCGCCGGTTCGGCCATATTCCGCCGAAAAATTGTTAGTCGAAATGCGGTACTCCTGGATGGCTTCAGGCGCAATGGGAGTCAGTGGACCGGTGGTCAAATAGTTGTTGTTCTCCACGCCGTCCAGCATGAAATTCGAAGAGGTGGGACGCGTCCCGTTGATAGAGAGTCCCAGGCCGCGCGCGGTGCCGGCGTCGGAAGTCACGCCGGGCTGCGTCACAAGCAAAGTAAACACGTCGCGGCCTTCCAGTGGAAGGTTGTCCAGCTCCGCGCCATCGATAACTTCCGAGATGGTCGATTCCAGCGCTTCGCTGCGGCCCTTCTGCGCTTCGAACGATCCTGTTTTCGTGCTGTCCACGTCCGGCCCGTAGAAAGTGACAATGGTCTTCGATCCAGGCAGGAAAACGCTCTTGTACTGCCCGGCCTCCCACACATCGTTCAAAGGCCGGAGGCGGAAATCGAGATCGATGCGCGCGGCGACGGTGAGTTCGATATCTTGCACTTCTTGCGCCTGAAATGCGTCGGCGTTCACGCGGATCTGGTAGAGCCCTGGTGAAAGTAAGGGCAATAAATAGTACCCGGATGAATCGCTCACGGCGCCGCCGGCAACCGTAGTGAGAGAGCTCGCAAAGACGACTCTTGCTCCTTGGATCGGCGTGCCAGTGACAGAGTTCAACAGCCTTCCAGAGATCAGGCCTTGCGTGGTCTGCGCGCTAAGTGCGGTGCTGAATAAAAATAAACCTAGCAGGACGCTACAACGCAATTTGAAGATTACCTCTTCATGATTCTGGCTGGACCGATGGTCCGAAACTCATCCCGTACCCTGGCGATGTTAGAAGTTTAACACCGTTGCCAAGGGTCACCATATGGTTCGTGAAAATAGCAGCCCACGCCGAGGCGAGCCAGGGTGGACGCCGGTCGGCCTTGCACCGGGGTGGCAATACCCTTCGCTCTTGTGTTCTTATAGAAAGATTCCAGTGACCAAATTATCGACTGGCCTGCTGTTGATCTTAATGCTCGCGACTGTCCCCGTCGCTCTGGCGGCGCCTGGTCAAGTGCAGCCGGAGCGGATACCTCGCCAGACGGCGGGGGCGACGGCGATCCAAGGGATCGTGGTAACCGGGGATGGGCTGGGGTTGGGGGGCGTGGGTGTGGTGCTCGAGGATGCGAGTGGCAGAAGCGTGACGGCCACCAGCGCGGGCGACGGAACGTTCCGCTTTTTGAACCTGGCGCCGGGGCGCTATCAGGTGAAGGCTGCGCGCGACGGGTTCGAGCCGTTTTCACAAGAGGGCATCCAACTCGGGGCGGGCAGTGTTTTCGCGCTGGAGTTCAAGATGAAAGCCGTGCCCACGGGCGCCGAAGGGGTGCGCGAGATCCCGCGTCAGCCTGATCTCGGTCCGCAACCGCCGACCGGTCCTCAGGAGCCGGTGACGTCGTCGACGTATCGCAACTTGCCGTCCGAGCCTCCGCCCGGCGATACGGGCGAGGCCAAGCCGCTCAATCCGGTGCCAACCGACGATCAAGTTTTCGCCGCTATTCCGAATCGCTGGGACTACCAGTTTCCCACCGATTATCATCGCTACCCCAACTTCGAAGTGCCGTACGTGAAAGGCCACTGGTACGATCCGTTCAATCGCAATAAGCTGAAGGGCGATTATCCGATCATCGGCAACGAGACGTTTCTGGATATGACCTTCACCAGCGACACCTTCGCCGAGGGACGCCGCCTTCCGACTCCGAGTGGATTAGGCTCGGCCAATGCTAGTTCGGCCCAGTTTTTCGGTCACTTTGGGCAGTTCTTCATCGACGAGAACATGGCGTTCTCCTTCAATCTGTTTCATGGCGACACGGCATCGTTCCGTCCGCCGGACTGGCGCATCCAGGTGACGCCGGAGATCAATGTCAACTACCTGGCGGCGCAGGAAAACGGGGTGGTTAATTTCGACGTGCGGAAAGGGACCACGCGCCTGGATTCGCACCTGGGATTACAGGAAGGTTTCGCCGAAGTGAAGCTGAAGGACTTGAGCAATCAGTACGACTTCGTGTCCTTGCGCATGGGCGTGCAGAGTTTCACCAGCGATTTCCGGGGCTTCATTTTTTCGGACCAGGAGCCGGGCATTCGCCTGTACGGCAACCTCGATTCGAACCGCTATCAGTTCAACCTGGCGTATTTCGCGATGCTGGAAAAGGACACCAACAGCGGCTTGAACACGTTTGCCTACCGCCACCAGCAGGTGATGATCGCCAATATCTACCGGCAGGATTTTATCAAGCCGGGCTACACCATTCAGGCCAGCTTCCATTACGACAAAGACGATCCGTCGTTTCAGTACGACACCGATAATTTTCTGGTTCGCCCGGCGCCCATTGGCCTGGTGACGCCGCATTCGATTCGCGCTTATTATTACGGCCTGACGGGGGACGGGCACTTCGGCCGGATCAACGTCACGCACGCCTTCTATCAGGTGCTCGGCACCGACAAGCTCAACGAGATCGCCGGAAAGCCCGCCAGTATCAACGCGCAGATGGCGGCGGTGGAACTGTCGCTGGACAAAGATTGGATACGCTACAGGGCGTCGTTTTTTTATGCCTCCGGCGACAAGAATCCGACCGATGGCACGGCGCGCGGCTTCGACACCATCTTCGACAATCCCAACTTCGCCGGCGGCATTTTCAGTTTCTTCAATAACGAAGGGATCCGGCTGACAAGTACGGGCGTCGGCCTGGTGAGTCCGGGCAGTCTGGTGCCGGACCTGCGCACCAGCAAAAGCGAAGGGCAGGCTAATTTCGTGAATCCGGGGTTGTTCCTCTACAATGCTGGAGTGGACATCGACATCACACCGAGGCTGCGCGGTTTCGTGAATCTGAATCTGCTGCGCTTTGCGAACACCCAACCGCTGGAGTTGCTTTTGTTCCAGTCCAATATTCACGCCGGCATCGGAGCTGATTCCGGGATCGGGTTCACGTACCGGCCGGCGCTTTCGGAGAACGTTGTGATCACCGCCGGCGTAGATACGCTGGTGCCGTTCCAGGGTTTGCGCGACATCTCCACCAATCGAGTTTTGTTCTCGGTATTTACGAATGTCCGATTCAAATTTTAAAAAGTCCGCGGCGGCTGGTCTGGTGGCGAGCGTTGCCTGCGTGTTTTTGTGCGCGCTGCTGTTGGGACAGCAAGCCAGGCAAGCGCCGCTGGTGGGCCAGGGCCGGCTGGGCGAAACGCAGGAAGAAGCCAATCACGCGAGCGGCGGATGCGTGGCCTGCCACGGCCAGACTGATTCGGCGTCGATGCACACCACCGGGACGGTGCGTCTGGGGTGCACCGATTGCCATGGTGGAAACGCGGGCGTGATGCCGCCGGCGGGCGCTCAGAAAGGCGCGGCCGGCTACGACGAGGCGAAGAAGAAGGCGCATCCCAAGCCGAGCATTCCCGGGATGTGGAAAAGTTCGGCCAACCCGGTGCGGGCCTGGACCGAGTGGCTGAAGGAAACCAAAGAGTACATCCAGTTCGTCAATCCGGGCGACCTGCGGGTGGCGCGCGAAACATGTGGCTCGGCCGGGTGTCATGTCAAGGAAGTGTACGCGGTGCGCACCAGCATGATGACCACCGGAGCTATGCTGTGGGAAGCGGCGCTTTATAACAACGGCGGGTTTCCATATAAAGACGCGCATTTTGGAGAAAGCTATGCGGCCGACGGGACGGCGCAGCGCATCAACAATTATCCGCCCCCATCGCAGGAGCTGACGCGTCTGAAAGGCGTATTGCCGCATCTGGATCCGCTGGGCCGCTGGGAAGTTTCGCAACCGGGCAATATCCTGCGCGTGTTCGAGCGGGGCGGGGGAGAGCGCTCCGAGATTGGCATTCCGAATACGGAAGAAGATCCGGGGCGTCCCGATGTGAAGCTGAGCGAGCGCGGCTTGGGCACCGAGTTGAGAACCGACCCGGTTTTCCTGGGCCTGCAAAAGACGCGCCTGCTCGATCCCATTCTGTCGCTGCCCGGCACCAACGATCATCCGGGCGATTATCGCAACAGCGGCTGCACGGCCTGCCACGTGATTTACGCCAACGATCGATCGCCAGTGCATTCCGGGCCCTATGCCAAGTACGGCAACCAGGCGCACAGCTCGCAAATCGATCCCACCATTCCGCAGAACGAATCCGGCCATCCCATCAAGCACGAGTTTACGCGCTCCATTCCCACCAGCCAGTGCATCGTTTGCCACATCCATCCGGGCACCAACATGGTGGCGTCGTATCTGGGCTACATCTGGTGGGACAACGAAACCGATGGCGAGCACATGTATCCGAAGGAGCAGCACAATCCGTCGGACGAGGAGCGCTTCAAGACCTGGCAGGCGAATCCGGAAAGCGCGGCGGCGCGGGGGTTGTGGAAGGATCTTTCGTTCCTTGAAAAAACCGGCAGCCCGGAGTTTAACCAGCAGCTGAAGCACACCCAGTTTGCCGATTTTCACGGCCACGGCTGGGTGTTTCGCGCGGTCTATAAGCGCGACCGGAAGGGCAACTTGCTGGATCCCGAGAGCCACGTGGTGCCGCCCGACGACAAGGAGAAGTTTCAGAAGGCGGTGCAGCTGCGCGACATTCATCTGGAAAAAGGCATGCACTGCACCGACTGCCACTTCCAGCAGGACAATCATGGCGACGGCAATCTGTACGGCGAGACGCGCAACGCGGTGGAGATCGATTGCGTGGATTGCCATGGCGCCATCTCGCATAAAGCGACGCTGAGAACCTCGGCCGCGGCAGCGCCCAAGGGCGGCACCGACATCGCGCTGCTGCGCACGCCGTGGGGCCAGCGGCGGTTCTACTGGCAGGAAGGAAAGCTCTACCAGCGCTCGATGGTGGACCGGGAACGCGCGCCGTGGGAAGTGGTGCAGGTGGTGGATACCATTACGCCCGGCAATCCCCACTACAACGAAAAATCGCGCCTGGCTAAAACCATGCTGAAGGATGGGACCACGTGGGGCACGGTGCCCGGCGACGAATCCACGCTCGCGCATTCCAACGAACGGATGACGTGTTATGCGTGCCACTCTTCCTGGACCACCAGCTGCTTCGGGTGCCATCTGCCGATGTCGGCCAATCGCAAGCTGCCCATGCTGCACAACGAAGGGCAGACTACGCGCAATTACACCGCGTATAACTTCGAGGTGCTGCGCGACGACATCTACATGCTGGGCGTGGATGGCACGGTGACCAAGCATCGCATCGCTCCCACGCGCTCGACCTGCGCGGTAGTAGTCAGCTCGCAGAACGCCAATCGCGACTGGATTTACTATATGCAGCAGACCATCTCGGCGGAAGGTTTCAGCGGCTTCGGGTTCAGCTCCTACTATCCGCACACGGTGCGGGCGACGGAAACCAAAATGTGCACCGATTGTCATGTCTCGCGCCAGGGCGATAACAATGCCTGGATGGCGCAGCTGTTGATGCAGGGCACCAATTTAGTGAACTTCATGGGCCGCTATGTGTATGTGGCCGAGGGATCGAAGGGCTTTGACGCCGTGACGGTGGCCGAGCATGACGATCCGCCGGCGGTGTTTGGAAGCGATCTGCAGAAGCTGGTTTACTCGAAAGATTACGAAGAGGTCGAAAAGCATCACGGCGAGATTCACGAAGCCGATCATCATGCCGGGAGTGTGTTAGATCTGCAGCTGCGCGGCGAATATCTTTACGCGGCGCTCGGCAAGGGCGGCTTCCGCATCTACGATGTCGCCAATATCGACAACAAGGATTTTTCCGAGAAAATGAACACCGCGCCGGTGTCGCCGCTGGGCCAGCGGTTTTATGTGAAGACCAAGAACGCCACTGCCGTCGGCTCGCCATCCACGCTGGCGGTAGATCCGCTGCGTACGCGCATTCCGGCCAATGAAGAGCAGCAGATCGCGCTGATGTACGGGTTCCTCTACGTGACGGACGCCGAAGAAGGCCTGGTGGTGATTGGCGATCCGAATCTGAAGGCCAAAGCGCCGGGCGTGCTGACGCTGTTAGACGGCAATCCGTCGAACAATTTTTTGAAACGCGCGGCCACCTTCAATCCGAACGGAGTGCTAAAGGGCGCGCGCCGGATCACGATCGCTGGAACCTACGCCTACATCTTGTGCGATCGCGGATTGGTGGTGGTGAATATCTCAAATCCGGTGGCGCCCAAAGTGGAGTCGGAAATCGGCGCGCCCGATCTTGTGGACCCGCAAGGCGTCGCCATCCAGTTCCGCTACGCTTTTGTGGTCGATCGCCAGGGATTGAAAGTGTTGGACGTCACTTCACTCGCCCATCCGCGCGTGGTTTCAGGCGCCACGGTTTCGCTCGAAGATGCGCGCAACATTTATATCGCGCGCACCTACGCCTACGTCGCCGGCGGTAAGCAGGGGCTTGTGATCGTGGATGTGGAGCGGCCCGAGCATCCGGTGATCGACGAAGTTTTTAACGCCAAGGGCGAAATCAACGATACGCGCGACGTCAAACTTGGCATGACAGCGGCGAGCGCTTTCGCTTATGTAGCCGACGGGAAGAACGGCATGCGCATCGTGCAGCTGTTCGCGCCCAACGATACGCCGAACTATCTGGGCTTCAGTCCCAAGCCGACGCCGAAGCTGATCGCGACGTATCATACCGGCGGCCCGGCGCTGGCGGTATCGAAGGGCATCGATCGCGACCGCGCGGTGGATGAAGACGGCAACCAGTTGGCGGTCTTCAACCGTCGCGGGTCACGCCCGTTTAATCATGAAGAGGCCGAACGGCTGTACATGCAGAACGGCCAGCTGTACACGGTGACGAACGCCCCGCCGGGCCCAGCGAAGTAGGCCACGGATGATGTGGTGCACGCACTCGCGCGTGAGCGTTCACACTCGTGTGAACGTTTCAGTGACTCCCGCAGAGGTGTTGGCACGAGTGCCAACACGGCACGCAATAATAGAGTGCGTGCGCCACCATGGCGAGGGCAGTTCAGCATCTTGGCAGTTAATCAGCTGGGGTCAGTAGCTGAGCAGTTCAGCAGTTCAGCAGCTAAAGCAGTTTGCAGCTGAGCAGTTAGCGTCTAGCAGCTTGCAGCTGTTTTATCTGCGTTAATCGGTGGCCATCTCGATTTCAGCTATTTTTCTGTGAACCTAACCTCTCCTGCCAACGTACGTCTATCAGAGCTGAGCGTTGGGGTTCTGGCGGCGCTCGGGAAGGAGACGGTGTGCATTCAGATACGACACTGATTAGTCTCAAGAGCGTTTTCAAGGTGTTCACTACCGATGAGGTGGAGACCCACGCGCTGGCCGGCATCGAACTGAATGTTCGTAAAGGCGAATATGTTTCTATTTCCGGGCCGTCCGGCTGCGGGAAGTCGACGTTGCTGGCGATTCTTGGCCTGTTGGATACGCCGTCGGATGGCAGCTACGTGCTGAACGACACGCGCGTGGATCAGATGAAGCTTTCGCAGCGCGCGCGAGTGCGCAACCGCGAAATCGGATTCATTTTCCAGGCTTTTAATTTAATCGGCGACCTTACCGTGTATGAAAATGTCGAACTGCCGCTCACTTATCGCAATATGCCAGCCTCGGAACGCAAGAAGCTGGTGAAGGATGCGCTGGAACGCGTGGGAATGTCGCATCGCATCAAACATTATCCGTCGCAGTTGTCGGGAGGACAGCAGCAGCGCGTGGCTGTGGCGCGAGCGCTCGCCGGGCGTCCGTCCATCCTGCTGGCCGATGAGCCAACCGGCAATCTGGACTCGGTGAACGGCGAGCAAGTAATGGGCTTGTTGAGCGAACTGCACCAGGAAGGCGCCACTATTTGCATGGTGACCCACGATCCCCGGTACGCGCGCTGCGCAGACCGCACCATTACGCTGTTCGACGGCCGGATTGTCGAAGAGCAGATCCAGAACGCGGCGGCCCAGGCTTAGGGCGACGGGATCACCGCGGGCGGAATGGGTGAATGCGACCCGCGGACAAACTCCAACCAGGCCGGCACGGTGACGGGTTTGCCGTCAGCGATTCCAGGACGAAACTGCCAGCCGCTGCGCACTGCTCGAAGAAGCTCATTTTCCCAGTTTGCACTGGACGATTTCACCACGCGAAGATGGTCCGGGACGCCGCGCGGCGAGACGTCGAACGCAATTGTTACGGATGCATTTTGTTCCAGGTCGACTGTAGCGGGGAATTTCACTTGGATGAGAATCGGGCGTGTCGCCTGCCCCGGCGGCCGGAACACCGCGCGCACCACATGCCAGTCCCACAAAGTCCGCTGAGGGCGGAAGAAGACCTCCTCGTTGACCAGCACGTCCACGGGAGTTTCGTTTCTGGTGCTTGGCTTGAATCGCCACGCGCGGACATTTTCGACCGCGCTTTCATCCAGGCCCAGACCAAGCGGGCGAGCTACCTGAATATCGCGGGGCCGACCGTCGGCTCCTACCACCAGCGACAGCAACACGCTGCCTTCGAGCTTTGCCAGTCGAGCTTCTTCGGTGTACGCTGGCTTGGCTTTCGCGGCAACAAAAGGCGCCGTTATATCGGGCCCAAGATGGAATACCGGAGGCTGCGCTGCAGCGCCGAGGCAGATCAGAAGCGTGAGCCAAAGAGCGATTTTGCCAAGGTCCAAGTTCTGTTATAGCGCAGGCTTCCGGAAAATCGCCGCCCCGATTTGTTCTATAACCAAAAGCACGATGCCAGGGACATTATGAGCGGCGATTCCGTACCGTGGGCTCTGCCCCTCGCGCACATTCGAACTAGCGATCACGAGGCTACAACTCTGTTTCGAGAGCTGCGGAAACCTTTGCTTCGATACCTGGTATGCCTGGGGCTCTCCTCCGACGAAGCACAGGACGTGGTGCAAGACGCCTTCCTAAGTTTGCATCGTCATTTGTCCGCCGGCGGCTCACAAGATAATATCCGCAGCTGGCTGTTTCGAGTGGCGCATAATCAGGCGCGGAACCGGCAGACCAGCTATGACCGGCGTTTCAGCGCTCCGCTGGATGACGCCGCCGGAGCCGCATCGGCGCTGGATATATCGACGCCCGAACGGGTGCTGCTGGAAAAGGAAAAATTCGAGCGACTCCGGAGTGCGATTCGAACGCTTGGGGGCGTCGAGCGTGATTGCCTGCTGCTGCGCGCGAGCGGGCTGCGATATCGCGAGATCGGGGAAGTGCTCGGGATCGCGACGTCGACGGTAGCCGATCTTGTGGACCGCGCGGTCAAGAAACTGGCGGAGAAATGCAATGTGTGAATATTCGGGAAGGTTGATCGCGTGGATGGATCACGAACTGCCGGGCGAGGAAGCGACAAATATCGAACGGCACGTGGGGCAGTGCGCCGAATGCCGGCAAGCCCTGAGCGATTATGAAGAAGTCGGCGCCGCTTTCTTGACATGTTACGAAGCGGCAATAGCGGTGCAACCACGCTGGAAGACGCCACTGTGGGCAGCGGGAGGCATAGCTGCCGCGGTGGTCCTCGCGGCAATTCTTCTCGCCCAACCCCGCGCGGAAAGCGTGGCCCTTGTTCCGCAATCGCCGCGCCCGCCAGCCTTCGCGCTCGAGATCGTTGAACCACCCAGGCCGATCGTGGCCGTTCGCCGGCGGCGTCGGCCGGCGCCGATTCAATCGCAGTGGATCGCTGTCGAACCCACCATCGAAGTGGCATTGCCCGCCGATGCGTTGTTTCCCCCGGGTGCCGTTCCTCAGGGCTTTAGTTTTATCGCGGACGTTCGTCCGTAGGAGTAATCTACAAGGAGAAATCTACTTATGCGACGCACATTGATTCTAACTATGTTCGCGGTATCCACTGGCTTCGCGCAATCCGAGTCCAACCATATCTTCATCAGCTCCGGCGGCATCGGAGGCGGATTACAGATGTCCGATGCTCCGGTGCCAGGCGCGCCTTATTCGGCCACCATTACAAATGAAACCGTGCAAACTCTGGCGGACGGGAACCGCATCGTGCAGACCAGTACCGGAACTACAGCGCGGGATTCGCTGGGCCGGACGCGCAAGGATGCCACGTTGCCGCTGATCGGTAACATGTCGCCGGCCGACGCACCGCATTTGGTTTTCGTTCAAGACCCGGTTGCGCAGACGTCTTACACCCTGAACTTGAAGGATAAAACCGCGGTGAAAAATCCTTCTTCCCCAGGGTTGGCCATGCCGGTTTTAAGTGCGGGCGTTGCGTTTACCGGCGCTATGGTTACGAAAGCGCCGCCGCCCCAAACGGTCGCCATCCAAAGTCGTGTAATGGCCAGTGATGAGGGTCAGGCGCAAACCGAGCAGTTAGGATCGAAGACCATGGAAGGTGTGACGGTCACAGGCACGCGTACAACTCACACCATTCCGGCCGGCCAGATCGGCAATGACCGGCCTCTGAGCATCGTGACTGAGGTGTGGACCTCGCCCGAATTGAAAACCGTTATTTATAGCAAGCGCAGCGATCCTCGGATGGGCGATCAGACATACCAGGTCACCAACATCGTGCGCGCGGAGCCCGATCCGTCGCTGTTCACGGTACCTTCGGACTTTAAGATCCTGGATATGCCTGGGCCAATCGTGTACAAGACTTCGGGCCCGTCTGACGAGTAGGCCGCTCTTAGAACATCGTGCGCGAATAAACTCCGCCGCGCGATTCGGGCGATGTGAGGTAGCACTCGGCCGCGTAAGTGACTTCGCCCGGCTTCAAACTGGAAGCGAAGTTGGTGGCGCGCGCCGACAGGTCGTTGGTCCAATTGAGAACTTTGCCACTCGCGGGATCGAGACTGGCTGGCGTTCCGAAAGAGCTGGGGCGCAGCGACCGGTCTCCCAGCACATAGCGCTCGGTCACCACCGGGTATCCTTTGTTGGTGCACCTTTGTGCGGCGTCCCCTGGACAATCGGATGGGTGAACGACACGAATTTTGCTAAGGATCAGAACGCCTTTTCCCCCTTGGATGTCGATGCCGATGCCCTCCGCCACGCTCAACGCGATGTTCTGATTAGCGCCCTGCGAGAAATCGAGGCCCTGCGCATACATGCTGCCCACATCGTGGCTGAGCCGGTAAGCATGATCGCTCCGGCTGGCGCTATTTGTGAGCAACACAATGCCGATCGTAAGAGGAATCAGGAAGATGGCGCCCAACACGCAGAGCCGGATCAAAGTGGTAGTGGGATGTTTCGGGCGGCGCTGCATGGGTACAGTTTCCACCATAAGCGATCGACGCAAGACTTTCCAGACTGTCTTGCCGCCACATTCCCGCGGATTCTGACTTAGTACTTCACGCAGGGTTAGTTTCACGTAGTCGCTCGTCACGTATGCCTTCCAGTACCACGGCGTGAGGAGTCCCTGAATCGATTGGCATTTCCCCGCATCGAATTGGCTTGGCATTCCAGTGCCGGGCCGAGGTCCGGCGATCCTCGAATGTTATCCTGAAAATAAATGACTTATGACCTGATTGTGATTGGGAGCGGGCCCGGTGGCTACTCCGCGGCGGTCCGGGCCGGTCAATACGGCCTGAAAACCGCGATTGTCGAAAAAGACTCTAAGCTCGGCGGCACCTGCCTGCACGTCGGATGCATCCCGACCAAGGCGCTGCTCCATACGGCCGACCTCTGGGAGCACTTTGTCAACCCGTCCGACGAGGGCATCCAGTGCGAAAATCCGCGGCTGGATTATGCCAAGGTCCTGGATCGCAAAAACAAGATCGTCTCGAAACATGCCAAGGGCGTCGAGTTCTTGATGAAGAAGAACAAGGTCGATTGGGTGAAGGGTTACGCGACCATCCTGCCACGCTCGGGCAACGGTCCCCTCCAAGTGGAAGTGAAGTCGGAAACAGGCGCCCAAACGCTCGAGACCAAGAATGTAATCATCGCCGCCGGATCGGAAGCGCGCATGCTTCCCGGCTTGGAGCCGGATCCGAAGGCCATCCTGACCAACATCGAGATCCTCGATCTTCCCGTCATTCCCAAAACCATGCTGATCATCGGGGCGGGCGCGGTGGGCGTGGAGTTCGCGTCCATCTTTAGTCGCTTCGGGACCAAGGTCACCGTGCTCGAAATGCTGCCGCGTTTGGTGCCGGTGGAAGACGAAGAAATTTCCAAGGAACTGGAGCGCTGTTTCAAGAAGACCGGCATCCGCTGCGAAACGGGCGCCAAGGCCGAGAACATCACCCGGACTGAAAGCGGCGTCCGGTTGTGCGCCGCGCTCGCGAATGGAAAACGCGAGGACCTGGAGGCCGAGACATTGCTGGTGGCCGTGGGCCGCAAGCCGAACACCGAGAACATCGGCCTGGACAAGCTAAAGGTGCAGCTGGATCGCGGCTTCGTCAAGGTGGACGAGCACCAGCTTACCGGCGAGCCGGGCGTCTACGCGATCGGCGATGTGGTGGCTGGGACGCCGCAACTGGCCCATGTCGCGACCATGGAAGGGATGGTGGCGGTAGCGCACATGGCGGGCAAGCCCGCCAAGCCGATCAATCGCAATCGCATTCCCGGATGCACCTACACCGAGCCCGGCATCGGCAGCGTCGGGCTAACCGAAGCACAGGCGCGCGCGCAGGGTTTTGCGGTGAAGGTGGGTAAATTTCCATTCGTCGCCAATAGCAAGGCGACCATCCTGGGAAGTCACGATGGCTTCGTGAAGGTGGTGGCGGAAGAGAAATATGGCGAGATCCTGGGCGTCCACATTATTGGGCCGGAGGCCTACGAACTGGTCGCCGAGGCAGTGTTGGCGATGGAAGCCGAAGCCACCGTGGAAACGCTGATGGGTACAATCCACGCGCATCCGACGTTGTACGAAGCCATGGGCGAGGCGTTCAATAACGTCTATGGACTGACCATCAATGCTTGAGGGCGTCGCCACGAGCGCGTGCGCCTCAAGGACGCTCCAAATCCGGGATCTGGGGCGGATGCGGTACTCGGAGGCGCTCGAAATCCAGAAGGAACTGGTAGAGCAGCGCAAGCAGGGGTTGATTCCCGATCAACTTTTGTTCGTCGAGCATCCGCACGTCATCACGCAAGGCCGCAACGGCCATGCCGAAAATCTGCTGGCGAGCGAAGACGCGCTGCGTAGCGCCGGAATTGAGTTCTATCCGACCAACCGCGGCGGCGATATCACTTATCACGGACCTGGTCAGATCGTCGGTTATCCGATCGTGGATTTGCGAGAATGGAAGCGCGACGTGGTCGCCTATGTTCGTGCGATCGAGCAAGTGATCATGGACGCGCTCGCGCAGTTTCATATTGCGGCCGGGCGAATTCCGGGCTGCACCGGCGTGTGGGTAGATGGCAGGAAGGTGGCCGCAATCGGCGTGCATATCAGCCGTTGGGTCACTTCGCACGGTTTTGCGTTGAATCATACCACCGATTTACGCTACTTTCAGTACATCGTTCCCTGTGGGTTAACGAAGCCGGTCACATCCATGCAAGAACTGGGATCGGGCTCGAGCCGCGAACAAGTGCTGGCCGCGTTATCGACCGGTTTTGCGAGACAGTTCCATACGGAGACATATTCATGACAGACGTAGTAATGCCTCAAATGGGCGAAAGCATCGTGGAGGGCACCCTGACCAAATGGCTGAAGAAGGCCGGGGAGCACGTGGATCGCGATGAGCCCTTGTTTGAAATTTCGACCGATAAAGTGGACACCGAAATTCCGTCGCCCGCTGCCGGAGTGTTGAAGGAAGTGCTGGTGGAAGAAGGCAAGACGGTGGCGATCAGCACGGTGGTGGGTCGCATCGAAGAAGGCGCAGGAAATGGAGCGTCGGCTCCAGCCACGGCCGCCAAGGCTCAACCAGAACAGAAGGCTGCGCCCGCGCCGCCCGCTCCCAGGCCTGCGCCTGCACAGCCGGCGGCGCCTGTGCCTGCAGCCAAGGCCGTGGCGCCTCCCGCTGCCGCATCCCAGCCTCTGCCCGAACCAGTGGCACACTCGGCTGGTCCGTATCCGATTCCCGTGGAAGAGCCCGTGCCAGCCGAGGAAGCCGAATCGCCCGCTGGTCCCCTGTCCCCGCTGGTGCGCAAGATGGCGCGCGAATATGGCATCGATCTGCGCCAAGTGAGGGGCAGCGGCGCTGGTGGCCGCATCACCAAGCAGGATCTGGAAGCATATATGTCGGCGCAAGGCGCGCGGACCATGGCGCAATCCAGTGCACCGCCGACTGCAATTGCGACCACCACGCCCTCCACGCCGGCCGTTTACACGCCTGCCGCTCCTCCAGTTCCCATGCCGCGCGCCGAAGCTCCGCGTACCCGCGTGGAACCGATGAGCGTGATGCGGCAACGCATCGCCGAACACATGGTGATGAGCAAGCGCATTTCGGCGCATGTCACTACCGTTCACAAAACCGACATGACCAAGATCGCCAGGATGCGCGAGCGCAACAAAGGCGAATTCCAGCAGCGCTACGGCTACTCGCTCACCTTCCTACCGTTCGTGGCCAAAGCGGCCGCCGAAGCGATTCGGCATTTCCCGATCCTGAACGCGTCCATCGAAGGCACCAACATCATTTATCACAACGAAATCAATATCGGGATCGCGGTGGCGCTCGAGAACGGCCTCATCGTTCCCGTGATCCGCAATGCGGACGAGAAAAACGTCGTCGGATTGCAGCGTTCGATTGTGGATCTGTCCACGCGCGCACGTTCGCGCCAGCTCAAGCCTGACGAAGTCCAGGGAGGAACGTTCTCCATCACCAATTTCGGCAGTTTCGGCAGCGTTTTCGCCACGCCGATAATTAACCAGCCGCAGATAGCCGTCCTGGGCGTGGGCGCGGTGGAAAAAACGCCGGTTGTGGTGGACGATGCCATCGCAATTCGCTCCATCGCTTATCTCGCGCTTACTTTCGATCACCGTCTCATCGATGGCGCGCTGGCCGACCAGTTCACCGCCAAGGTGAAATCGATTCTCGAAAATTGGTCTGAAGAGGTTTTGTGACGTCGGAGGAGATTTTCCTAAAATTCTCAGCCGACAAGTTGGAACAGTTGCACGGCCGCATCCAGGATTGCCTCACGCGGCTGACGCCCGAGCAAATCTGGACGCGCAACTCTGAAAACGAGAACGCAGTGGCCAATTTGGTGCTGCATCTGTCGGGGAATGTGCGCCAATGGATCGGATCGGGCGTGGCTGGATTGCCGGATAGTCGCCAGCGCGACACGGAATTCGACGCCCGAGCTGGAGTGGCGCCCGGTGAGCTTTCCGATCTCCTCAAAACCAGGGTTACGGACGCCGTCGGGTTCATCCGCGAAGTACCTGCGGCACGCCTCACCGAGCGCATAACGCCCCAGGGCCACGATGTCACGGTGCTCGAAGCAATCGCCCACGTGGTGGAGCATTTTTCGCAGCATACCGGCCAGATCATGCTTCTGACAAAGATGCTGACAGGCCAGGATCTGGGCTACTACCGGCATCTGCGGGGCTCGGGACAGGCTGCCGGCGCCCCTCTTCCCTAGCCAGTTGAATTACCCATACTTTTATGGCATAATCGTACATATGAAGAAGACCTTGAATATCGACGAACAGCTGTTCCAGGAAGCCAAGGCAGCTTGCGGCGCCGCGACGGACACCGAAACCGTTCGTCTCGGTCTGGAGTCCCTGGTGCGCCACGCCGCTTACCAGCGTCTGCGATCCTTGCTTGGATCCGAGCCAAATGCGCAGGACGTTCCCCGGCGTCGTGAGAAGCCGGCGGTAAAACACCAAGTCGCGTAATGGTCTTGGTGGATACGTCGGTCTGGATTCGGTCTCTCGCGAATCGTCAACCATTCGTGAGCGAGTTGGACCGGTTACTCGGTCTTGACGAAGTGGCCGGCCACGAGCTGGTGTACGGGGAACTTCTGATCGGTGATCGCGGAGGCCGCCAGAAGCTCCTCCATGCGTACGAAGCGATGTTCCAGGCGAACGCTGTTCCCCATGACGAGGTGGTCGCATTTGTCCGGGCCCGGAAACTGCATGGCCACGGGGTTGGATGGATTGATATTCATCTCTTGGCGTCAGCCCTGGCTTATGGACTAAAGCTGTGGACGGACGATCCGCGTTTGTCAGGCCTCGCCGGGGAGTTGGGCGTTCAGTACCGGCTGCCCAACTGAGCCGGCGTCTTCTTTAAGCCGCACGCCCGACAATTTCAAGCGCCGTGATTCGTTCATCAGAAACAGCAGCTTGTGCGCGGCGACCGCGTAGCTAATCCCCTCAGCGCGAATGTTCGAGACACAATTGCGCTCCGCGTCGGTCCGGCCGGGCCGTGGCTGCCAGGTAAGATACGCGCCCAGGCTGTCAGGCGAACTAAGCCCGGGCCGTTCGCCAATCAGAACCACGGCCATTCGTGCTCCGAGCAGCTGGCCGATTTCGTCGCCGATTGCGACGCGGCCTTGTTCGACGATCGCTACCGGGGCGATCCGCCAATCGAGATTCTGTAGCAGCAGATCCAGCAACGGCGCGGCATGGCGATTGACCGCTAGCGCCGAAAGTCCGTCGGCGATCACGAAGGCGGCGTCATACTCCGCATGCCAGGGAATCAAAAGCTTCTTTGATTCCGGATGTAGCGATCGCCCCAAATCCGGTCGTCGCAGATATTCGTCGCGATCGCGCGCCGCGCTAGCCAACCTGATCGATGAAATACTCCTTTGCTTCAGTTCGAGCACCAGCGAATTGACCGCCAGCGGCAAATGGACCGCATCTCTCGCCCTGGCATGCGCCAGCTGAAATTCGAGCAGCGCGCGTGTGGGAATGCTTGCACCAGCGCGGCCCAAATCTACTTGAGCCGGGGTGTAATCGCGCAGCCGCGTCATGCTTCCAGTATGGCGCGGTCTCCGCAAACTGGATGTGTATAATAGATCATTAGGATACACATTACAATGCGAACCAACATTGTGATCGACGACAAGCTGATGCGGGACACTCTTCGCGCAACCGGGCTGAAGACCAAGCGGGAGGCCGTTGAACTTGGCCTGCGGACCTTGCTTCGACTGAAAAAGCAGGGAGAGATCCGCCGGTTGCGGGGCAAACTGGACTGGCAGGGCGATCTGAACGCGATGAGGAGTGATCGTTGATTCTGGTCGATTCCAGCGTCTGGATCGATTACTTCAAGGGCGTGGCTACAGCACAAACCGAGAAACTCGACAGACTACTTGGCCACGAGCCGCTGGCCGTCGGCGACCTGATGCTGACCGAGGTCCTGCAGGGCTTCGCTCAGGAACGAGACTTTAACGAAGCCAGGAAACTGCTGACGTCGCTCATGGTTGTTGAACTGGGCGGGCTGGAAATTGCGATTCAGGCGGCGAGAAACTTTCGAGCGCTCCGCAATCTAGGCGTAACCGTTCGGAAGACCATCGACACGATCATTGCTACCAGGTGCATCGCGAGCGGGTACGACTTGCTGCACAATGACAGGGATTTTGAGCCATTCGTCGCGCACCTCGGACTGCGCGTCGTTTCATGCTAAAAGCAGGCCCGCCATGCGAGGCAGCTCCTGCCGCATGTGCTCGAACCAGGCTTCGAACTCGGGCGCGGGCCGCAGGTCGAACACGCCGCGTAAATAGAGTGCATCATGAAACGACGTGCTCTGATAATTCAGCATCACATCGTCGGCGCCCGGCACGCCCATGATGTAGTTCACGCCCGCCGCGCCCAGCATAGTCAGCAGCGCGTCCATATCGTCCCCATCGGCCTCGGCATGATTGGTGTAGCAGATGTCGCAGCCCATCGGAAGGCCCAGCAGTTTGCCGCAGAAGTGGTCCTCTAAACCCGCGCGCAGGATCTGCTTTCCGTTGTACAGATATTCGGGGCCAATGAATCCGACCACGGTATTCACCAGCAGCGGTTGGAAATGGCGCGCCAGGCCGTAAGCGCGCGCCTCACAGGTTTGTTGATCGACGCCGTGATGAGCGTTCGCCGATAGAGCGCTGCCTTGACCGGTCTCGAAATACATTACGTTGCTGCTCCCTGGTATCCCACGCCGCAATTCCAAAGCCTGCTGGCGCGCCTCCCGGAGCATCGCGATGTTTATTCCGAACGATGCGTTGGCAGATTCAGTGCCGGCGATGGATTGAAACACCAGGTCTACCGGAGCGCCGCGCCGCATCGCGTTCATGGTGGTGGTGACATGGGCCAGCACGCAGGTCTGCGTCGGAATGCGATAGGACTCGCGCACACGATCCAGCAGCCGTAGCAAAGTCTCGACGCTTTCCAGATTGTCGGACACCGGATTAATTCCGATTACCGCGTCGCCACTCGCGTACGCGAGACCGTCGATAATACTGGCGGCCACGCCCTTGGGGTCGTCGGTGGGATGATTGGGCTGCAAGCGCGTCGAAAGCCGCCCCGTAAGCCCAAGTGTGTTGCGGAAGCGCGTGACGACGCGAACCTTCCGGGCCACTGTGACCAGGTCCTGGAGCCGCATAATCTTAGAGACAGCGGCGGCCATTTCAGGCGTCAGACCGGGCGCCAGTGCGCCCAAAATCTCGCCAGTAGCCTGTTCGCTAAGCAGCCAATCGCGGAAATCACCCACCGTGAGATGGGCCACGGGAGCGAACGCGACGGCATCGTGCTGGTCCGCGATAAGTCGCGTAACTTCATCGGTCTCATAGGGGACCACAGGCTCCGCGAGGAAAGTTTTCAGTGAAACTTCGCTCAGAGCCATCTGGGCCGCCACGCGTTCCTCGGCGCTGGCGGCCGAGAGTCCAGCCAGATCATCACCCGAACGGGCCGGCGACGCCTTGGCCAGCAGGGTCTTCAGGTCGTGAAAATGATAGACTACATTGCCGGTGGTGCTTGCGTAGCGGCTCAAGGCTGGTAGAATCCAGTGTACCGGGCCATAAACGTGGATGAAATGCCGCGTCTGGATCGTCTTAGGTTCCGTGACTAGCCTGCCGGCGGCGCTATACTGGTATTTCGGGAGCGGATCATGAATACGTACTGGAAATTCGGCGCGATTGTGGCTGTCATCGTTGGCGTGCTGGCGTGGCTTGCGATGGGCGGAGTGACCGAAAGCAAGACGTACTACAAAGAGATTAAAGAAGTCGCTCAGATGGGCAGCCAGGCTCAGAACGAGAAGCTTCGCGTGAACGGTTACGTGGAACAAGGCTCCATTGTCCGCAACGGCGCTCAAGTCAGCTTTGTTCTCCATCAAACTCCCGGTATGCTCCAGAAGGATCCCGTTCGGCTCGCGGTTGTGTACAGTGGAATCGATCCGCTGCCGGATACCTTCAAGGACAACGCGCAGGCTCTCGCGGACGGAAGATTAGGTCAGGATGGCGTCTTTCATGCCAGCAAAGTGCAAGCGAAATGCGCGTCTAAGTACGAAGCTAAACCCCAAATGAAGACGCCCCAAATGAAAACGGAAGCCAAGCCTGCCATGAACCAGGCCCAAAGCTAACCAGCTCGCGCCCCGGTCATCGTCAGCCAGCGGCCAAGGCCGCAAAGAGGACTGAACAAAGCTCGCAATGGAAAATATCGGCGCTCTCTCGATTTTGCTCGCCTTCTGCTTCGCCGTTTACGCTGTGGTTGCGTCGGTGACCGGCAGGTTCAAGAAAAACTCCTTCCTCATTGTCAGCGGGCAACGCGCGGTTTATTCGGTCTGGATACTGCTGAGCGTGGCGTCCGGGCTCCTCATTTATTCCTTGCTCACGGGCGATTTCCGGCTGGCTTACGTGGCGGCCCACACCGATTCGTCCATGTCGAAGATCTACAAGTTCACGGCTTGGTGGGGTGGGCAAGAGGGTTCGCTGCTGTTGTGGTCCTGGCTGCTGGCCACTTATTCGGCCGTCGTGGTGTTCATGAATCGGCGCAAGTTCCGCGACATGATGCCCTGGGTGACGGCGGTGCTGATGACCACCGAAACCTTCTTCCTGATCTTGATCTCATTCGTGCTTAGCCCCTTCGGCGTTCTCGAAGCCGGCCGCGGCAACGTGGTCGAAGGCGTGGGGCAGGGCCTGAATCCGCTGCTCCAATATTGGACCATGGTGATCCATCCGCCCATGCTTTATTTGGGCTACGTCGGATTCACGGTGCCGTTCGCGTTTGCGATGGGTTCGCTGATTACCAGGCAGCCGGGCGATGCGTGGATTCACACCACCAGGCGTTGGACCATCGTCACGTGGTTGTTCCAAAGCGCCGGCATCCTGCTGGGACAGGGCTGGGCGTATGCGGTGCTGGGCTGGGGCGGATACTGGGCCTGGGATCCGGTGGAGAACGCGTCGCTGCTGCCCTGGATCACCGCCACGGCGTTTCTGCACTCGGTGATGATGCAGGAAAAGAAGGGCATGATGAAGGTCTGGAACATGGTTCTGATTTCCGGGACCTTTTTCCTGTGCATCTTCGGAACGTTCCTGACGCGCTCGGGCGTCGTCAGTTCGGTGCATGCCTTCGCGCAGTCGCCCATCGGTAAGTACTTCGTGATCTTCCTGGCCATTGGGATAGCGGCCACGGTGATCCTGATCCTGGAGCGCTTGAAATATTTGAAGTCGGAAGCGCGTCTGGAAAGCGTCGTATCCCGCGAGTCCAGCTTCATGTTCAACAACCTGATCCTGGTGGCCAGCTGCTTCGCGGTGCTGTGGGGCACTATGTTCCCGGTGATCTCGGAAGCGGTGACGGGCGAAAAGATCAGCGTGGATGCGCCGTTCTTCAACCGCATCAACATTCCGATTGGACTTGCGCTCATTTTCCTCACCGGCATCGGCCCGCTAATCGCATGGCGCAGAAGTTCGCTCGAAAGCCTGAAACGCGCTTTCCTCGTTCCCACCATCGCCGGGGTTGCGCTCATGGTGGTGCTCGCGATTCTGGGCGCCTACGAGCATCCCTTCGCGCTGGTGTCGTTCGGACTATGCATGTTCGTGACGGCCACCATTGTCTCCGAGTTCTGGAAAGGCGCCTCGGCGATTCGAGCCAAAAACGGTATCGGGTTCATCCCGGCCGCCATCGAGTTGACGCACCGCAATACGCGGCGCTACGGCGGCTATCTGGTTCACATGGGTATCGTGTTCATGTTTATCGGCTATACAGGTGCGGCGTTTAATCTGGACGTCACCAAGGAAGTGGCGCCCGGCAGCAGCTTCGAGATTGGCCGTTACAATGTGCACGTCGCGAACATCGAATCGGGCGAGAACGATACCTACGCGTGGCAGAGGCTGGTGGCGGACGTATCGCACAACGGAAAGTCTATAGGCACGCGCTATCCCGAGCGGCGTCTTTACAAGGCCAGCCAGCAGCCCACGTCGGAGGTTTCCATCCGACGCGCGCTCAACGAGGATTTTTACATCAACTTCGCGGGGCTTTCGGCCGACAACAAGCGCGCCGTGATACAAGCTTACGTGTTCCCGTTAGTCTCGTGGATCTGGCTCGGATTTTGGGTGCTCGCGTTCGGCACCATTGTCTGCCTGATTCCCAATAAAGTTCGTTTGTCTTATGCCCGGACGCAAGTAGTGGGAGTTGCTGAAAAACATGCGACGGTTGAGAACTAGCTGGTTGGCTCTTGGCTTGTTGGCGGGTGGCTGGTTGGCACAAGCCTGCCTTGCCCAATCGGCCGAAGAACTGGAAAGTCCGGCGGTGAATCGTATCGCCACGCGGTTGAATTGCCCGTGCGGCTGCAAGACCAACATGGCTTGCCGCATGGACCCGTATCCTTGCCGTACTTGTTGGGACAACAAAAAGAAGATCCTCAAGATGGAACAGGCCGGGATGTCGGACCAGGCCATTCTGGACGCATTCGCCGGTGAAATGGGGCCGAATACCGTGGTGGTGCCTCCGGGCATCCTCGGCTCGCTATCGTTCTACACTGCCGCTGCCCTGGGTCTTCTACTGGTCGTGTTTGTGATTCGGAAGTACCGGCGCAAAGAAGCTGCGGTTGTCGCCGCCGGCGTGCCCCCGCACGATCCTCTTTTAGATCGCTATCACGATCAAATCGAGAAGGAAGTGGAAAAGCTCGATTGATGGTTCTTTCGGCTGCCGTGGTCCTGGTTGTGGGGACCCTTCTGTTCACGCTCTTCGTGCGCTCCCAGGATGTTCCCGAGGCGCCAGCCGTGTCGCCCACCGAGCATCTGGAAGAGCACAAAGCCCAGATCTACGAAAACTTGCGGGATCTGCAGTTTGAGTTTCGCCTGGGCAAGTTGTCGGACGCGGACTATCAGAAGACCAAAGTGGATTTGCAGCTCGAACTAGCGAAAGTGCTGGCGGAGATCGACGCGATGCAGCCGGTTGCGCCGGTGCAGCCGGTTCGTGCTAAGGCCGTCAAGACTTTGGTCTCTGACAAATGCCCGCATTGCGGCGCTAAGTTCCCGCAACCCCTGAAATTCTGCGGGGAGTGTGGAAAGGCGATGGCATAATGCGCGCCGCACTTTGCCTGTTACTCGCAGTGGCACCAGCCTTCGCCGCAGTGGACGGCGTGATCGTCAACGGCACCACGGGCCAACCCGAGCCGAACACTGTGGTGCTGTTGATCCAGCCCACTCAGGCGGGCATGCAAACGCTCGGCACCACTAAAAGCGATGCGCAAGGCAAGTTCAGTTTCGACAATAACGACGATTCCGGGCCTCGGCTGATTCAAGCAGTTTTTGACGGTGTGCAATACAACAAAATGGTGCCGCCCGGGATGCCGTCCACTGGCGTTCAGATTCCGGTGTTCGCCTCCACCAATAAAGCCGGGACCGCCAAAGAGACGCAGCACTTCATCGTGCTCCAGCCCGGCGACAAGGAGATGACCGTCAGCGAAGGGTTGCTTTACGTGGGGGATCCCAACGTCACTTACTACGACCCGGTGAACGGCTCGGTCCGCTTCTATGTTCCGCCGGAGGCCAAGGGACCGATCGGCGTTACCGTGAATCCGCCGGGCGGAATGCCGATCCCACGGCCGGCTTTGAAGACCAAAGAGCCCAACGTCTATAAGATTGACTATCCGGTCCGGCCCGGCGAAACGCGCTTCGACCTGAACTACACGGTGCCCACCACCAGTCCCATGATTTTCACCGACCAGCTTCTGCATAAAGACGCGGCATCGAATTTGGTAGTCCCGAACGGCGTCACCGTGAAGAGCGACGATCTGGAACTCGCGGGGCAGGAGCCGAAAACGCAGGCCAGCATTTATCGCATCAAGAACGCCAGCTTCAAGGTGGAAGTGGACGGCACCGGCATCCTGCAGCCGCAGTCGGAAGGTTCCGGCGACGATAACGGCCAGCCGCAAGTCCAGGAAGTGAAGCCTCGGATTTACCAGAGCATGTATTGGATTTTGGGAATGGCGTTCGCGATCCTGGGCCTCGGATCGGTGCTGCTGGCGAGAAACGCCGCGAAATAGCCGCTCCTATTTCGCCCGAGGAACGTCGAACATCACCATTTCTTTGCCGTCCGGCAAAGTGCAGTGCAGGAACGTCCCACCCAACTTGCCTTCTTTGAGCGGATAAATGGTCACAGTCACCTTGTCGCCCGGGTTCAAGGTGTGCTTGGTCCAGCCGCGGCGTCCCAGGAAGTTGGGACTCATGCCTTCGATGGCCCAGGTGTCGACGCCGCCTTTGTCATTGGGAACATCGATCCAGGTAAAGGTGTGCGGATTGGTCCACTGAAACTCTTTGATGGTTCCGGTAATGGTGATCTGCTTCGTCATGTCGAACATGTCGAAGGAGTGATGCGCCACGGCCGGTGTAACAACCAATAAAATTGCGGCGGCAGCGAGACTGCAAAGGATGAAGTTGATTTTCATTCGATGTCTCATTTACTTTTTCGGGATGGTGAGATTGATTCCCGCTTTGCCTGAGGCGTCCACGGAGTTGCGATTATTCTGCTGGCAGATGTATTCGGCGAGCGTCCAGTCGGGATGACGGGCGTAGCTGACCGTCTTAGTCCAGGGCTTCGCCAGCGCCTCCGGATCGTCAATCGTTGTGGTGATTTCCAGTGTCTTAGGATCTTTCAGATGGAAGCGTTCCACGATGTGCATCTTGTCGCTGTGCTGCGTCCCCATGTTCATTCCGAACGGTGTGTCGGTGGAGAAACCAACCGAATCCGCCACCAGCGTGTCGCCATCCCAGTGCCCAGTGGAATGGCCGTTGTAGGTGAGATCCGGGTCGTCGGGATGGGCCCGGCCGTCGGTGTAGATGTGGCGGACCTGCATAAACGCTTCGGCGATCACGGTGACCATGCCGGGCGTGTACAGGATTTCGATGGGGTACGGTTCGCCCATGATCCCGGGCATACCGGGCGGCACGCAGTTCGCCGACGGCGTGTCGTGCGGCGGGTTGGCCTGAAAGGCTTTGAGAATGGCCGCATACTTAGGCGTGAGCGACAGCGGTTGAGGTGGAGCGTACCCCGCGCCGCGGCCGAAAGCCATCTCCCACACGCCGTTTAAATCGGGTAATTGCGCGATCGAGGCCCAGGTGCCGCCCGGCAATTTGCTGGCATCGGCGGCGTTTCCAGGGGAAGAAGTGGCGCAAGCGAGCAGCGCAAGGCCCAATGCGCGAAGAACTTGCTTCGCAAACCAACCGGTGTGAAAATGAAATTGGGACTCCACTTCGAAATTATATAAGAAATGGACCAGCAACAGACGAATGCCGCGGTGAATACGGCTCCCAGTGCGAGCCCGATGCCGGCGAAGCGCTCGGTTCTAGGCTCCGTGGCACACTGGGCGCGGGATTTGATGATCTCGGTAGTCCTGGCCATCTTCGTCATCCTGTTCATCTACCAACCCGTGAAGGTGGAAGGCACCAGCATGATGCCCACGCTGGACGACCAGGAGCGCATCTTCATCAACAAGTTCGTCTACCGCTTCCATTTCGGCAACATCGATCGCGGCGATACGGTAGTGTTCTGGTTTCCTGGCGACCCCAGCAAGTCCTACATCAAGCGCGTGATCGGGATGCCGGGCGATCGGGTGGAAGTGGATCAGGGCAAGGTGATCGTGAATGGCCAGCCGCTGGTTGAGCGTTATGTGCCGCCTGAGTTCCGCGATCAGAGCTCCATGTCGGCGCGCGTGATCCCCGACGATGAATATTTCGTCTTAGGCGATCATCGCAGCTCGTCCAACGACAGTCGGGCGTGGGGCATGGTTCCGCGCCGATTCATCTACGGCAAGGCCGTCTTCATCTACTGGCCGCTTGACAAGATGGGCCTGCTTCGCTAGCGTTATCACCGAGAACGGCGCTATCCTTTCCTTCTCCATCGCCTCCGTCGTAAAGTCAGGACTGAGCCCAAATTGTCCAACCAAAAGCAGGTTCACATTGTAATACCAGAAGGCACAAAGGTATTGACGAGACCGAACGGACGTATAGGCGTCGTCGCGCATTCGCCTAGGGCCCCCGAGCACAGCTATCGCGTCCGATTTGTAGATGGTCCCGAGGAAAGCTTTCGCCGGTCCGACCTGACGATATTCAAGCATGTGCAGGCTGAGATACCGGGAGGATCAGAATCCACGGATCTGTATCGATTCGTTATCTATCGTTGCGTTGTCGGGTCCACTGCGTATGGGTTGGCCCAAGAAGCGTCAGACATGGATCGGCGCGGTTTTTATCTGCCGCCTGCAGACCTTGAATGGTCGCTCGCCGGAGTTCCCGAGCAGTTGGAAACGGACAATGAAGAAGTCTACTGGGAACTGGAGAAGTTCGTTCGTCTCGCCCTCAAGGCGAACCCAAACATTCTGGAGTGCCTGTACTCGCCGCTCGTAGAAACGTGTAGTCCGATAGCTCGAGACTTGATTAATTTGCGCGACATTTTCCTGTCGCAATACGTCCATCGCACCTACAATGCCTACGTCCTGTCACAATTCAAGAAGCTGGAGCAGGATCTTCGGAATCATGGTCAGATACGTTGGAAACACGTGATGCATCTGATTCGCCTACTATTATCGGGTGTCGTGGTATTGAAGCAAGGCTTCGTCCCTCTTCGCGTGGATGAGTACCGCGATCGGCTCTTGGCTATTCGGAGAGGCGATGTACCGTGGAAAGATGTCGAGCGCTGGCGGCTCGAACTGCATCGCGAACTCGATCAGGCGTTGCAATCCACCGAACTGCCGGAACATCCTGACTACGAGCGCGCCAATGACTTTCTGCTCAGGGCTCGTAGAATGGCCGCTTCTCCGGAGTATGGGATGTGATCGACTTCGAGTTGTTGGAGGCCGAAGTGGCCCGTCATCCCTATCCACTGCTCTTCGCGACCGTTAGTGGCGCCCATTTGTATGGATTCCCCTCGCCGGATTCAGACCACGATTTGCGCGGTGTTCATATCCTCCCAGCTAATGAAATCGTGGGAATACTGCCGAAGCAGGAGACAGTCGAGTTTTCTGGACTGCGTGAGGGAATCGAAATGGACTTAGTGACTCACGACCTCCTTAAGTTCTTCAACTTGTTATTGAAGAGGAACGGTTACGTCCTTGAACAGCTTTACTCGCCGCTCATTGTGCACACAACACCGGAGCATCGGGAGCTGAAGGAAATTGCAGAGGGTTGCATTACCCGTCACCATAGCCACCACTACCTGGGTTTCGCTGCGACTCAATGGAGCTTATTCGGAAAGGATAGCCCTCCGCGAGTCAAACCGCTGCTGTACGTCTATCGCGTGATCCTGACTGGCATCCACCTTATGCGCACGGGAATGATAGAGGCGAATCTGATAACGCTGAACGAAGAGTTTCGCCTGCCATATATCCCAGAGTTAGTGCAGAGGAAAGTGCAGGGATCGGAAAAGGGACTGCTTGAGACAGAAGAGAGAGACTTTCATCAGGCCGAGTACATGCGGTTGATCGTGAGTCTCGAAGAAGCGGCCGGCAAATCTGATCTGCCGTCCGAACCTAGGTCCCGTGAAGCATTGAATGACTTACTTGTCCGCTTGAGGTTGAAAGCAAAATAGCCCACTCTGTAGTTTCAGTGAGGAGGCAGGCCGCGCCCAGCTGGGTTATTCTGAGGGCATTCCCTTATGAAGAAGGAATCCTTCGATCCAGGCTTAACAACTCAGTTCAGTGGCGAATTGCGCCGGACCATTAACGCGGACGGCTCCTTTAACGTCAAACGCACGGGATTGAAATGGCGCGACGCCAACCCATATCTCACGCTGATCGACACCACCTGGCCGCGATTCATTCTCGTGGTTACGGCGGCATTTTTGGCTGTCAACGTGATCTTCGCCTGGCTCTATCTGATGATCGGCGTCGAACACCTTAGGGGGCTCGAGTCCGACATGAGCGCTTTTGCGAACGCATTCTTCTTTAGCGTTCACACCCTGACTACCGTCGGATACGGCAATGTTTATCCGGAAGGCGTGTTGGCCAATACCATCTCGTCGCTTGAAGCCGCCACCGGCTTGATGGTTTTTGCGATTGCTACGGGGCTCCTTTACGGACGTTTTTCGAGGCCCACCGCTCGCATCGTCTACAGCAAGAACGCGATCATCGCTCCCTACCAGGACGGAACCAGTTTGCAGTTCCGCGTCGCTAATGCCCGCCGCAACACGCTCATGAATATGGAAGCGCGCGTCCTGTTGATGATGGTGGATAGCGCCGACGGAGGACTGAAGCGTAATTTCATCGATCTACCGCTCGAACGGCCCACTATCTATTTCTTCGCGCTGACTTGGACTATCGTGCACCCGATCGATTCCGCGAGCCCGTTCTTCGGAAAGACGCGTGAGGACCTAGCCAAGCTTTCGGCGGAAATCTTGATATTGATTCAGGGATTCGACGACACGTTCAGCCAGCAGGTCCACTCGCGGTATTCCTACCGGCACGACGAGTTTGTGTGGGACGCGAAATTCATTCCCACCTTCAAAGTGGATTCCCATGGCGACCTGGTGGTGGAAGTGGATCGCATAGACGAAATGAAGCGAGTGAGCTGAGGCCGATGGAGACTGTGTTCGCCAAGGATCGCGCGGAATGGCGGCGCTGGCTGGCGAAAAACTTCGCGCGTTCGGACGAGATCTGGCTGGTGTTTTACAAAAAAGCTTCGGCCAAGCAGACAGTGTCCTACGACCATGCCGTGGAAGAGGCGCTGTGTTTCGGCTGGGTGGATGGCATGAAGAAGAAGCTGGACGAGGAGCGCTACGCGTTCCGGTTTACGCCCCGGAAGGCGAGGAGCGCGTGGTCGAAATCAAATCTCCAGCGCGTTGAGCGGCTGATTGCAGACGGCCGGATGACGCCGGCAGGGTTAAAGGCGTACAACTCAGACGACCGCCGTGAAGTAGCGCCCATGCCGACCGCTCTGCCCCAGGCACTCGAAGAAAAGTTTCGCCAGCAGCCCGCGGCCTGGGCGAACTACCAGAAGTTTCCGCCCGGCTACCGTCGAGTGACGGCTGGATGGGTGGCGAGCGCGAAGAAGGAAGAGACGCAAATCAAGCGGCTGGAGAAGCTGATGGAGTACTCGGGGCGCAACCAGCGTATCGAATTCATGTAAGTTCCCCCCTCCACTCAAGCACGACAGTTAGACGAACGCCCTCATTTCGGCTGTGGCGCACGCACTCATGCGTTCACACTCGTGTGAACGTTTCACAGGTGTTGGCACGAGTGCCAACACGGCACGCACGAGTGCGTGCGCCACAAATAACAACTAGGACAGCATCAGCGTAGCCACTTGGTCCCACACTTTTTCCGCGATTGCTTCCGGCGCGCCGCCTCCGTCGACTAAACGAAAACGCAGCGGCTCACGCCGGGCTAGTTCGTGATAAGCCTCGCGGACCTTGTGGTGAAACTCGATGGCCTGTTCTTCAAGACGCGTTTCCGATCCTCCGCGCGCCAGTGCACGCGCCAAACCCGTCTCCGTATCGATGTCGATGCAGATCGTCAAATCCGGCTTCAGGCCGTGGCATGCAATCCGATCGAGTTGGAACACCATTTCCCATCCTAAATCCCGGCCTGAGCCTTGATAGGCAATGGAAGAATCCGTGAAGCGATCCGAGATGACGATCTGGCCGTGGTTGAGCGCCGGCAGAATCCACTGCTCGACATTTTGCGCGCGGGCCGCAAACATCAACAACAGCTCCGCAACCGGAGCGAGCTCCTGGTTGGCGGGATCGAGCAGAATGCGCCGGATCTGCTGGCCGATGGGCGAGCCGCCTGGTTCGGCGCTTTCCAGCACCTCCCGTCCCTGGCCGCGCAGACGCTCGGCCAGCAGCCGGGCCTGGGTACTTTTGCCGCTGCCATCGGGCCCTTCAAAAGTGATGAAGAGGCCACGCCGCCTAGTCGTAGACATAGTGCAGGACCTTCTTCAGGTCCTCCCACGCTTCCTTCTTCGCGTTTTGATTGTAGGGCCGCAACAAATAGGAGGGATGGTAGGTGACCATCAATTGAATGTCGCGCCATTTGTGCCATTTTCCGCGCAGCCGCGTCACGCCTTCCGTGGTGCCGAGCAGAGCCTTGGTGGCGGTGGAGCCCAGTGCGCAGATCGCCTTGGGTTTGATCGTCTGCAACTGCCGGTAAAGGAACTGTCCGCAAATTTCCATCTCGTCGGGCTGCGGCGTGCGATTCTCTGGCGGCCGGCACTTCACCACGTTGCAGATGTAGACGTCGGCGCGCTTGATCGGGATGCCTTCCTTCGCGGCCGTGCCCTCAATCATCTGCGTGAGCAGTTGTCCGGCGCGGCCCACAAACGGCAAGCCTTGCTGATCTTCATCGGCGCCGGGACCTTCACCGACGAACACCAGCCTCGATTCCTCGTTGCCCGATCCAAATACGATTTTATGGCGCGCCTCGTGCAAACGGCAGCGCTTGCAATCGCCGATGTCCTGCATGATCGTAAGCAGACTATCCTGCGCAGGTTCGATGGTCGGCAAGGACACAACGGCGGCTGGTGGTTGGTGGCTGGTTGGCAAGGTATGTTCGAGTGTGGAACGACGATATACGGTCTTGATTCCGAGGTCCTGGTAAAACTCCAGGCGCTGGCGAAGCTCGTCTTTGGTCATTGCGCCGCGTGTAGAGCCAGACGAAGCTTCAGCACCTGATCGAAGATGCGGTCGGCGATCTCGCGCTTGGGTGCGCGCGAAAGCGGAATGGTCTCGCCGGTGCGCAATACCAGCACCACTTCGTTTTCGTCGGCTTCAAAGCCGGTGGCTTCCTGATTCACCAGATTGGCAACCACCATGTCGCAGTTCTTCGATTCCAGTTTGTGCCGGGCGCTCTCGACCAGGTTTTCGGTTTCCGCCGCGAATCCGATCAGCAGCCGATCGCCTTTCTTGCGGCCTAATTCGGCCAAAATGTCGAGCGTTGGATCCAGATCGAGAGACATTCGCATCGCGGTTTTCTTCATCTTGTGGCGGGGCACCTGTGCGAGATGGTAATCCGCCACCGCGGCTGCCTTCACGATGATGGTGGCTTCGCTCAAGTGCGCCATCACGGCGTCGTGCATTTCAAGAGCAGTGCGCACATGCACTACGCGCACCCCGCGCGGGTCCGACAGTTCCACGGGTCCTGAAACCAGCGTCACTTGGGCGCCGCGCTGTTGCGCAGCATCCGCCAGGGCATAACCCATTTTGCCGCTCGAACGGTTCGAAATATAGCGCACCGGGTCGAGCGGTTCCTGCGTGGGACCCGCGGTAATGAGAACGGTCTCGCCTTCCAGATCGCGCGCATGAAGTGTCAAGCGGCTGCCCAGGTTGGCAATCACCTCGGCGATTCTTTCGGGCTCGGCCAAACGTCCTGGCCCCGTGGTGCCGCAAGCCAGCAAGCCCTCTTCCGGCTCAACGATGATATGCCCACGCTTACGCAGCGTTTCCAAATTCTCTTGCGTGGCCGGATGGGCCCACATATTACTATTCATCGCAGGCGCCAGCACTACGCGGCCAGTGAACGCCAGATACATGGTGGTCAGGAAATCATCGGCTAAGCCATGCGCCAGGCGGGCCATCAAATCGGCTGTGGCTGGGGCGATCACTAGAACGTCGTTGTCCTGCGCGACAGCGATGTGTTCCACCGCACTCGAAAGGGTTTCGTCGGCGCTGCCGGAAGCGAACAGCCCAGTGATGACTTTGTGGCCCGTGAGGCTGGCAAACGTCAGAGGTGTAATGAACTGGCGCGCTGCATCCGTCATCACCACCTGGACGCGCATGCCGCGCTCCATCAAGGCCCTGGCCAGCTCCGCGGATTTATAGGCGGCAATCCCGCCCCCCACGCCGAGGACCACGTTCATTGCTTTACTCTTGGGGTAAAACTTCCTCTGGGACCACTCGCAGCGAGTCCGTATATTTCACCAGACCGCGCCGCACTTCCTCCATGGAGGTCACCGTCGGCTTCTTCGACGTGGTGGGGAGAAATGGCCGAGCGCCATTCTGCAATTGCCGGGCGCGCTTGGCGGCCACGATGATGAAACGATAAGTGCTCTGCTCGCCGTCGTCGGGAATCGCATACATCGCGTTGTTTCTCATTCTCTCAGCCATGTTGATGGATCTCCTAGCTAATCTTGAAACTCTCGAGGATCGGGCGGACTTCCTCTTCCATCCGAACCTTGCGCAGCCGTTCGGCCTCGACGATGTTCGCCAGGCGAGCCGACGCTTCCTCGATATCGCGGTTGATCAAAACAAAATCGTATTGCGTGTAGTTCTGAACTTCTTCCGCTGCTCCCCGCAGCCGGCGCTCGATCACTTCTTCGCTGTCTTGCGATCGCGAGCGAAGCCGCTGCTCCAGAACGTCCCGCGAGGGCGGCAACACAAAAATACTGATCGCCTGCGGAATCGCTACCTTCAATTGTCTCGCACCCTGGACGTCGATGTCGAGTACCAGGTCCTTGCCCTGATGAGTGGCCGATTCAAACGTCTCGCGGTTGGTGCCGTAATAATTGCCGAAAACCTCCGCATATTCAAGGAATTCGCCGCGTGCCAGGCGATCCTCGAAGTCCTTACGGCTGATGAAGATGTAGTCCACCCCGGGGGTTTCGGTGGGGCGCGGGGGACGCGTCGTGTAGGAAATCGAAAACTCCAGGTTCGGGATGGTGTTGAGAAGCCGGTGAACCAGAGTCGACTTCCCGGAGCCGGACGGCGCCGAGATGATGAAGACCGTGGTCATGCGCTGGTTGTCACTCAAGATTCAGCGCCTGTTCGCGGATTTTTTCGATGGCGGCCTTCGACGCCAGCGCCAGTTCCGTAATGCGAAGGCCGAGGTCGCCGAGCCCGCTCGTCTTCGAGAGGACGGTATTGGTCTCACGGTTCAGCTCCTGCAGCAGAAAGTCCAGCCGCTTGCCGACTTCGCCACCCGAATCCAGGATCTCATTCAGTTGGCGAGAGTGGATTTCGAGGCGCGAAATCTCCTCGCCGATATCGCCGCGATCGGCCAGCAGGGCGGCCTCTTGCGCCAGGCGCTGCGGATCGATCATGGTGTTGCCGAGCAGCTCCTGCAGCTTTTCGATCAGGCGCTTCTGGAAGGCGGGAATTGCTCCGGCTCGGATTCGCTGCATTTCTTCGGAGCCGGCACGAATCGCGGCATTTTGTTCGCGAATGAAGGCGGCCAGCTCCGCGCCTTCGCGCGCTCGAAACTGGTTGAGCATTTCGATCGCTTCTTCGAGCGCCGCCAGGATGGCTTTTTCGGCGGTGGTGTCGGGAGCCAGTTGCTCTGCAGCGCCGAGGATACCGGGCAGCAGCAAAATTCGATTCAGATCCGGCTGCGCGTCCATGCCTTCTTCGTCCGCCGCTTTGCGAAAAGCCGCCAGGTAAGACCGAAAGAGCGGCAGATTGAGGCTGCCCGAGGCGCCGTTCGCAGGGCGCAGCACTGAACAGCGCACATCCACGTGCCCGCGCAGAACGGTTCGCTTGAGCGCGGCCCGCATCACATGCTCCAGCAAATCCAGTTCGGCGCCCAAATGAAAATGAACATCCAGACCGCGGTGGTTGACGCTCTTCAGGCTGACGGTGATGTCGCCGTGCTCGGTGGTTTTCTGGACGCGCGCGAAGCCAGTCATACTCCGAATCGGGAGGCTCATGGATTCACCAAGGGATCGGATAAGAACTGTAGCTCGTGGAGCCGCTGGTAGATGCCGCCGTGGTTGATCAATTCCTCGTGCGTTCCAACCTCCGAGATGCGGCCCCGATCCACCACCACTATTTTGTCCGCCCGCCGAATAGTGGACAGCCGGTGGGCGATCACGATCACGGTGCGATTGCTCATCAATGTCTGCAAAGCCTTCTGGACCAGAATCTCCGATTCGGTGTCCAGATGCGACGTGGCTTCATCCAGAATCAGGATGGGCGCGTTCTTGAGCAGCGCCCGCGCGATGGCCAGCCGTTGCCGCTGCCCTCCGCTCAGCTTCACCCCGCGTTCACCGATCACGGTGGCATAGCCTTCGTGCATGCGCTCGATGAACTCTTCGGCTAGCGCGTTGCGCGCGGCTTGGCGAACTTCGTCGTCCTTCGCTTTGGGCCGGCCGTAGCGGATGTTGTTCGCCACCGTGTCATTGAACAGGAAGGTCTCCTGCGCCACAGTTCCGATCTGCGCGCGCAGCGAGGCGATCTGCAGATCGCGCACGTCCTTGCCGTCAATAAGAATGGAGCCGCCGGTGACATCGTAGAACCGCGGGACCAAGTTGGCCAGCGTTGTTTTTCCTCCGCCGCTGGGCCCCACCAGCGCCACCACTTCACCGGCCCGCACTTCCAGACGAACCCCACGCACGGCGAATCCGTTGGGAGCGTTCTGATAGTGGAAGTCGACATTGTCCAGCACCACCGCGTGCTGGAACTTGCCCAGTTTCGCCGCACCCGGTTTTTCGACAATCTGTTGATCGCGATCCAGATACTCGAACACTTTCTGCGATGCGCCCAGAGCCTGCTGGAAGATGTTGTGAATGCCAGTGAGGCGTTTCACGGGTTCATAGAGCATCAGCAGCGCGATCACAAAACTGGTGAACTCGCCGGCTGTCAACATGCCGCTCTTGATCTGGATGCGCGCATAGCTGAGCAGACCTACGATGGTCAGAGCGCCAAAGCATTCGATGAGCGGCGAAGAAAGCGCCTGCTGGGCGATGTATCGCAGGTTGCTGCTCTTGAATCGCGCCGCCGCCATGCTGAAGCGATTGGACTCCACGTCCTCGGCGCCAAAAGATTTCACCACCTGATGCCCGCTGATGGTTTCCTGCAGGATTTGATTGAGATCGGCTGCTTCATCCTGCGCCTTGCGAGTTGTTCGGCGGATGCGGCGTCCAATACGCAGAGTCGGCACCAGCACAAATGGGAGCAGGGTCAGGCTGACCAGCGCGAGCCGCCAGTCCTGTTGAATCACTACGCACAGCAGGAAGACCACGGTGAAGGTCTGGCGCATCCAATCCGCAAGCATGTGCGAGGTAGCCACCTGGATCTTTTCGATGTCGTTCATGATGGACGACATAACGCGGCCGGTGGAATTGGATTCGAAAAAGTGCGCGTCCTGCCGCAGCACTTTATCGAAGACCGTCTGGCGCAGATCGGTGACCGCGGAGATCCCGACATAGTTGATGAAGTAGTTTCCGAAGTAATCGCACGCTCCTTTGATGAAGAACGTGGCGACGATGGCGACGGCCACCATGGTCCAGACATTATGAATCGCGGCGGGCACGAAATCTTGAAGATAAACGGTGTGCTTCAACAGCGGGATGGTGAACAGGGGGACGGGAGAATCCGGCGAATCGGGTTTGAGAACGCGATCGAATACCGGCCCGATGAGAATCGCGGTAAAGCCTTGCGCCGCTCCCACCAGCGCCAACAGGATCACCGAGAGCAGGAGCGGCCCCGCGTACGGCCGGACGTAGTGGAGGAGACGCCGCAGCTCTTTCATGCCGATTGTTGGGCCGGCGCCAGGGTTGCTATCGCGCCCGTCACCTCGGAAACTTCGATGGAATGGATTCCCTGCGCGCTTGTCAGCGCCGCATTTTCGGTGCGCCAGGGACGCCAGTTATCGATGTCGGACGATCCGAACAGTACCACCACGGGGCGGCCGAAAGCCGCAGCGATGTGAGCCGGTCCGCTATCATTTCCAACGAAGAGCGCCGCGCCCGCGACGAGCGATTTCACTTCTTCGAGAGGCGCGCCTTGAAAGCACGTGTATGATCTGAAGGCCGATAGATCGTCGCTTGCGCCGCCCACGAACAGCGGTTCCATCCCCAGATCGTCATTCAGATGTTTCGCCACGGCCAGGAAGTTTTCGCTCGGCCAGGTTTTCGCCGGCTCGGAAGCAAACGGATGCAGGACGGCGTAGGGACGCGGCCGTGAATTCGGCGCGGTAAACAATCGCGCTCGCGGGATTTCGGCTGGGGGTACGCCCAGGTAAAACATCGCGGACGCGAGATGTTCCGCGGTATGGACCGTTCGATCGACGCTTAGAATCTCCTGGGCGCGTGGGATGCGCACGTTGTACATCGGTTGAAAGCGGAAATGACCGAATCCGGCGCGCAGGCCCGAAGCCGCTGCCAGCATCAATCGCACGCTGGTTGCGCCGCCGTGCAGATTAAGCGCCAGGTGCGGACGAAATCGCCCCAGGCTGCCGGCGTTCGGCGCCAGGATCTGATCGACATCCGGATTCCCGGCGAATACGGGTGCAAAGGAATCTTCCACCACCACCGCGACTTTCAAATCCGGCCGGGCTTGTTTCAGCAGCGAGAGCGCGGGTGTCGTCAGCACGCAATCGCCCAGCGATCGCAAACGGATGATCGCCACGCGTGCGCCGGACGGCAGGCGGTCTAGCACATTGGTGGTCAGCTCAGCTTACTCCTCGACCTTGGCTTCATCGATCAGCATTACGGGAATGTCGTTGCGTATCGGATACACCCGCTTACACTGGACGCATTTTAAGCCGCTCTGATCCGGCTTCATCTCCAACTCGGCTTTGCACAAGGGACAGACCAGAATGTCGAGCAAATCCTTGCTGATCGGCATGGTTTCGATTCAGTTTAACAAGGTTAGGCGTACGCGTGGCGTATGTAGTCGCGCGTGCGCGACATTAGAACGTGAATCGCGCCTGCAACTCGATGCGGCGGTTCAGGCCGCTTTGCGCGAACGCGCCGACACCGCCCGCCAAGTTGTTCGATTCGCCGAAAAGAGGCGAGGTGACGATGCCGTTAATCGGTCCGGGGTTCACATGGTTGAGCAGGTTGCGCGCTTGGACTGAAATGGTGAGGTTATAACGCTGGCCTGTTGATCCGCCGCCAAATCCGCGGAAAAATCCGCCGGGACCGCCTCCCGGGCCGCCTGCGAATCCGCCGCCGGGTCCACCGCCCCCGGGTCCGCGTCCACCGCCACCACCCCCGCCACCGCCGCCACCGAAGTCGCGATTGTTGTTGCTGTTTGCCGAGCGTTCCCGTGATCCACCAAAACCGAACGTCTTCGCGAGACGGAAGTTCAGGCTGACACTACCGGGGCTTCTGCCGAAGTTACGCGGCAAAATCGTTTCGCCCGGCTTGGAGTTCGGGTCCAGGTACAGCCCATCGATCAGGTACTTGGTGGGGGTGGGTGAGATCCCAGGCCGCGCGGTGAACAGAGTAGAAGTAAGCGCGGTTCCGTAAGGGTCGGTGCCGGTGATGATGTTAAATGGCGCGCCGGAGTTGGCGTTGAAAAAGGGCGCCGCCAGCACCCCCCACCACGTGGTAATGGTGCCGCCCACGAATACGCGGTTGCGCTGGTCCAGCGAGGAAGGCCCGTATTCGCCCTGCATACTGTAGGGATTTGCGGGCAGTGTGTTTACGCCGTCGGTATTGCTATAGGCCCGGCCATACATGTAGAACCCATTCAGCGAAATTCGTTTGTTTAACTGCGAGCGCACGTTGGTGATCAATTGCCACTGGTTGAAAAGGCCCGACGATTCCATCAGCAGCACCGGATTTGTCGCGTATTGCGCGGCGAGCGGATAAACGCCGCTGCCAGGGCCCGTGTAAGTGCCTGGGAGCGGTGCATTGATGTCGTTCGACATCAGTTCATGCAAGCCGTGCGAGTTCACGTACGACTCCGAAATGGTGGTGTTCTTTGGCAACTGGCGCTCGACGGTGAAAGCTTCCTGCAGAATGTAAGGCGCGTGCAAATTCGAATCGAGCAATTCAATGGTGTGCGGGGCCAGTAACTGGAGACCGACCGGCAGTCCGGGAGTCAGGGGATTGAATGGAATGGGGTTGGCGGCGCTCTGGGTGATCACGTACTGCTGCTGCAGAATGCCATAGCGTTCAGCGGTCAAGGTGTCTTGTTCGCTGACGCGATCGTAGAATATACCGAAGCCGCCTCGGAATACGGTCTTAGGCCGAGGATTGTTCTTGCTCTGGCCCGGCGCCCAAGCGAACCCGATGCGCGGCGCCCAATCATGCCAATCGTGGATGTTAGTTTGTGTCTCGAAACGCAGTCCCAGGCTCAAGGTCAGGTTGGGCCGGACGCGCCAATCGTCACCTACAAACGCGCCCACGTCCACTTGATTCACGTTCGCTAGCGCGATGCCTTGCGTGATGGTGAACTGTGAGGGCCCCAGGCCGCGCTGCTGGAGCGCGGCGGCCAACGCCGAGCCGGTGAGCGGCGACTGCTGCATGAATTGCAATGTGTCGCTATACAGCTGGATGGAAGAAAGCTGGGCGCAATCAGCCGGGTCGGGAGCGGCTATTTCGCAGTTCAGACCGCCCACGCCGCCGCCGTTGAAAAAGTACGAACCGGTGAAATTCTGCGGCGAAAAGCTGTTGATCGTGACGGCCCGGGTGCGGACTCCAAATTTCCAGGTATGCGCGCCGGCCGTAACCGTGGTGTAATTCTGCAGTTCGTAATGATTTTCGGTGTCGGTGGTCTTTCCCACCTGCGGGCCGCCGCCATTAAATGCGCCACCCACGGTAAGGCCCGGCAGGTTGGAGCCGGCCAGTTGATCGTCTTCGGTGTGATACAACTGGAACCGCGTTTCGTTGATCACCTTGGTGCTGAGAACGGCCGTCTCGATTATTTGCACGGTGTGGTCCGTGTCCAGTCCGTGGATAGCGCGGGTTAGTAGGCTGAGATTTCCTACGCCCTGGTCTTGAAGATCGTTACGCGTGTAGCCGTAGCGCACGGTCAGCGTATTGTTCTGGCTGAGCTGGTAATCGATGCGCGGGCTGATTCGAAAGCGGTTTTGCGGAGCCTGAAAGACGCTGTTGAATGGCGTCGGTTGAAGGGTGGCGGGGTTTAGCTGGAAGCCGTTGATGATGTTTCCGTTATTAATATCGCGATCCTGAACATCCACAAAGAAAGACGCCTTCTTGCCCAGCGCGCCGCTGAGAGATCCGCCGAAATTCCGTTGCAGGAAGGGCGCCTTCCGGGCGGCGTAGGGATTCCGCGAGTCGAAGATGGCATCGCCAATGTCGGCGTTGACGTTTCCATGCAGCTTGTCGGTGCCCGGCTTGGTGAGGATCTCGATACGTCCGTAGCCCAACTTGTCGTATTCAGGCGAAAACGGATTCTGGTTGATGCGAATCTCGCGGATAGAGTCCTTGCTCGGAAGCGTGCCGCCGGTGAATCCGTCGATGTAGATTTGGCCGCCGCTCGGTCCGGCCGATGGACCCGCCAGGGCTTGCAAATCGGCCTGCAGGTCGTCCGGGTCGTCGGACAAGGCTTGTAAATCGGTTCCCCGCAGCACCAGGGCGCCCGCGTTCTGGGAGGGGTCCACGCTAACCGCGGGCCCGGCGTTTTCCTGCACCGTCACTTCCTGCTTTTCGGCGGCAACGCGAAGCTGCAAATTGACGGTTGCGGTCTGCGTTCCGCCCCTCAACTCAACCGCTGTGGGTTGAACTTGCTGCAAGCCGGGAGAAGAAGCCTGCACAGTGTAGGTGCCTTGGTCCAAACCAGGCACCGAATAATTGCCATCATCCCCGGCGGTCGCCGATTTTACCGGACCTTGGGCATTAGATACCGTGACTTTGGCGCCAGGCACGATCGCGCCGGATTCGTCGGTCACTACCCCATGCACCGCCCCGGCGGGTTGGCCGTACGTGGCCGGTAGCAGAGTCAGCAATAGCAACCAGAGCAGCAGTAGGGATTTCATTTCGTGCTTTCGTTTTAGCGTTTAGGCGGTATCATTCCTCAGGGCCGCCGCCGACATCGAGATTCCAGGAACCCAAATTTACTTGTCCGGCGGTGCGCGGCGCAGCCGCCAGGAATGGCTCAACGCCTGCGACAAACGTGAAGGCCGTGACGGGGGAATCGCCGGGAACTTTCGAACTGGAGACGATCACCGCGTCGCCCTTTTTCAATTCCGAGAGCGATAGCTGCGGCATCCGATCGAGTATTTGCTGGAGATCGCCGCCGCCAGCGCCGCCGGGGCCGCCCGCTCCACGGCGAAACCCGCCGCCCGCTCCGCCCTGTTCACCAGGGGCGCCTTGCGACGGCGCGGCATTTTCACCGGATGGCGGTCTCCCACCAGCCGGCGCGGCCGGCCCACCACCGGAGGAGTCAGGACGGAGCCGCCGCGCAAGCATCGCTGCGACTTGCGGATCAAGCCGTCGCAATAGGGAGTTTTGATTGGTCCGAATTACCACGGGCTTCTTGGTCTGCAGGTTGGTGATGCGCACCTCGCCAGCCGCCGGGTCTACGGAATCCACCGTCCCAGCGATGGTTTCGAAAGCCCCCGAAATCAATTCTTCGGCCTTCAGATGGGTTCCGTCTTCGTTCTTAGCGCCCAGCGCGCGCAGCGTATCTCCGTGCTGCAGAGCAGCGAAGGAACTGGGCTTGGCATCCGCGAATTTGGTGGAATCGGGCGCGTAACGGCGAAATTCGGCAGCCGACGCATCAATCACGATGGTCTTCGGCTCGCGGCCCCGCGTCGTGATCGTCACTTCCTTGTTATCGGCACTCAGCGCCGAAACAGTGCCAGCCACTCCCCGGGTCTGCCACTCTGCCTGGTCGTGCTGATGCTTCTGGGCCAGATCAGCCTTGGTCATGATGACCACGGCGCGAGCCGGAGCGGCGCTATCTTTTTCCAAAGCCAAAGCCCGATCACCAACCATCACGTCCGAGAATGCGATTTTGGTGGCCTTCTTGAGGTCTTTCTCTCCGGGAGCTACGCGCAAAAACGATGTGTTGTCGCCGAGCAGGATGGTAATGGCCGCCCCATCATCGCCCTTCAGCTTGATCTGCTTGGCTGCGGCATCCACCGAGGTTACTTCACCGATCACTTGCTTGAGCCCTGGGGGAGCTTGGGCGCAACACGCGGCGCAATACGCCACGATAGCAGCCAAGCTTAGCCAGAATCTCATCAATACACTGGGCGAACAAGAACTTGTTGCGGTTACTCGCATAGTGTCAAAGTACGTAAAAGCGCCCGTTGCTCAAGCACTTTCGCGCCGTCACCTGAAAAACCAGCTGGGGACCCCCGCTGGGTTTAGTCGGGACTAATCACCAGCTTGTTATCCACGCCGGTGACGCCTTTCACCTTCTTGGCGATTTTCTCCACTTTCGCCTTTAGCTTATCGTTGCTGACCTTGCCGGTAAGCACCACCACTCCGTTGTGGGCGTCAACCTGAATCGGCTGTCCTCCCACTTCGGAATCGTCCGCGATCTTCACCCGGACCTGATCCACAATGACATCGTCGGATACCGGCGTCTTGTCCTTCTCGGCCAACAGCGGCGTCAGGACGAGAGCAAACAACATGGTAAGAAGTAGCAGTCGCATTAGGTGACAGGACCTTCGTCCGAGTCCAATTCTCCCCCCCGCATGGACCGCCAGTCAATGGCATTGAGAAACTCTGGATTTTCGCGCCAATCTTTTTGCACTTTGACAAACAGCTCGAGAAAGACTTTGCGTCCCAGCATCTTTTCGATTTCCAGGCGCGCCTGCGTTCCGATCTTTTTCAGCGCCGCGCCGGCCGCGCCAATGACGATAGCCTTCTGTCCATCCCGTTCGACGTAGATGGTGGCGGCGATCCTGGTGATCTTCGCCGCTTCCTCCCAGCGCTCGATCAGCACGGCCACCGAATGCGGCACCTCCTGGCGGGTTTGACGGAGGATCTGCTCACGAATCAGTTCGGCGGCGAGGAACCGCTCGGGTTGATCCGTCAGATGGTCGGCCGGGAAATAAGCCGGCCCCTCTGGGAGACGCGAGACAATCGCATCGCGTACCTGGTCCAGGCCTTCGCCCGTGATGGCGGACACCGGGATGTATTCGTCGAATTCACGGACCGTCTTGAATTGCTCGATGAAAGGCAGCAATTTCCGTTTGTCCTGTACACGGTCGATTTTGTTGGCCAGCAACAGGACCGGCGTCGATAAGTCTTTGAGCACCGAAACCGCTTCCGTATCTTCGGTGGAGAAGGGGATCGACGCGTCGGCCACATAGAGCAGCACATCGCGATCTTCCAGCGCCGTCCGCACGGTCTCCATCATGCGCTTATTAAACAGCGTCGTCGATTTATGGATGCCAGGCGTATCGATGAAGACTACTTGAGCGTCGGGAAGATTCACCACGCCTTGAATGGTGGTGCGCGTGGTCTGCGGTTTTTCGGAGACGATGGCGAGCTTTTCGCCGATGAGCGCGTTGAGTAAGGTGGATTTACCCGCGTTCGGACGGCCAATCAAAGAAGCAAACCCCGACCGGAATACTGAATTACCCTCGGGTTTACTCATTAACTCATAGCCCCTGGATCTACTCACTCATGACCTCATGTGGCGCACGCACTCCTGCGTGCCGCGTTCACACTCGTGTGAACGCTCATGAATCCGTGTCCGGCACAGTTTCATGCGCCGCTTTCGAAACTCGCACCTGTTCCACCTTTAACTCGTCCCCCGCCAGCACTTCCAACCGGATGCCGTCGCGTTCCACCACTTCCCCAATATGCGGCACGTGCCCCAGCCATTCCGTCACTAATCCCCCAATGGTGGTGGACTCGGTTTCTTCCGGCGGACGGAACTCCAGCAGATCGTGCAAACGGTCCAGGTCCACGCTGCCCGCGACCACGAAACTGCCGTCCGGCTCCTTCAACACGTCGCGCTCGGGCTCATGCTCGTCGTGAATTTCACCCAGGATTTCTTCCACCATGTCTTCCATCGTGGCAAGCCCGGCGGTGTTGCCATACTCATCGATCACGATGGCCATGTGCGCGCCGTCCTGCTGCATCTCGCGCAGCAGATCGTTCACCGGCTTGGTTTCCGGAACAAAGCGGATGGGCCGCGTCAGTTCTTTCACCCGGCGGCCGTGCCGTGCCGCTTCATCCAGTTCGAACATGTCGCGCACGTGGACAAAGCCGATGATGTTGTCGATGCTTCGCTCATACACCGGGATGCGCGAATATTGTTCGTGAATCACCAGCTCGCGCAAATCTTCGAGCGACCGGTTGGCCTCGATGGCCACCATTTTTGGACGCGGCGTCATCACTTCGCGGACTGTCTTGTCGCCGAAAGCCACCACAGATTCGATCAGCCTTCGGTCGTCTTTTTCGATGATGCCTTCCTCTTCCCCGGCCGAGATGAGCGCCTCGATGTCGCCGTTTTGCCCCGGCCCTTCTTCGTTCGTTTTGGCGGGTTCGGACAGGTCCACCAGCGATTGGAAGAAGCCTAAAATCGCGGTCAGCGGCCGGACCAGAAGCGCGCTTAGGCGGAGAATGGGCGCCAGCGGCAGCAACCAGCGGCCGCTAGTTTTGCGGTACAACACCTGAGCTAATACATACGTGGTGATCAGCATGGTGAGCCAGGCGAAGAGGGCCGCCTCAAACAGATTCTGCCAAGCTTGTCCAGGGAACTGAGCGACATCGCCCGTTCGCGTCGCCAGAAAACACACCCCTAGCAGCACCACCAGCGTGTGCTTAATGAGCGAAAACGCAAGCACGCCCTCGTCGCCATGCACGCCGATGCGATCTTCGAGCGTCTCTTTGAAGAACTGCAGCGCCGGGAGATCGCGCGAACGCAGCCGTATCGACTCCATATAGAGCGTCTGAACCACCGTGATCAGGCACAGCAGCACCGCCCAAATAACGGTGGCTGCCACGGCGAACCAAGTCATGCCCGCACCCGCGCGATCAAACCGCGCGGCAACCCGAAAGCTGCGCGCCATTTGTTCTCGATTCGCGCCATCTGGCCGCCGTCTTTTTCGTGATCCATCCCTAGCAAGTGGAGTACGCCATGCAGCATCAAAATCTCGATCTCAGTGCCCACCGGGTGGCCGTATTCCCCCGCCTGTCGTTTAGCGTGCTGGAATGATATCGCAACATCGCCGATGAAGCCGAGCGTCTTTCCGGATGGAAACGACAGCACGTCGGTGGCACAATCGTTCTTGAGAAAATCCCGGTTCAGCTGGCGCAGTTCCTCATCGCTCGAAATCAGACAAGTGAACGGCCGCCCGAACGTGATCTCGGATTCCAAGCGCTTCGCGAATGCGCGGGCAGGTCCCCGCGCCAGGCCTGGTGTAGCCGAATGGAATAGCAGAGTAGTCTGCTCAGCAGGCATGGCCGGATATTAGACCAGTGGGATCTCGCGGTTTTCCGCGGGCGTAACGGGGAGCGGTTGGCCGGCCCGTGACGCAGGCTCAGCTAAGGCCGCGGCTTCGGCGCCGGATTCGGTCAGTCGCAACGCAAGCTGCCGTCCGCCCAGGTTTTCCTGATGCCGTTCGTAAGCTTTCACAATTTTTTGCACCAGGGGGTGGCGAACCACATCGCGGTCGTCGAAATAAACAAAACTGATCCCTTCGATGCCGCGCAGCACTTCCACCGCGTCGTTGAGGCCGCTGCGTTTTCCAGTTGGCAGATCCACTTGCGTAAGGTCGCCCGTGACCACCATTTTCGAGTTGAAACCCTGACGCGTCAGCACCATCTTCATCTGTTCGGCGGTGCTGTTTTGCGCTTCGTCCAGAATGATGAAGCTGTCGTTTAGCGTGCGGCCTCGCATGAACGCAATAGGCGCCACTTCAATCACCGCGCGCTCCAGCAGCTTTTCCACTTTGTCGGCGTCCAGCATGTCATACAGCGCGTCATACAATGGACGCAGATACGGGTCCACTTTTTCCTGCAAATTGCCGGGCAAGAATCCCAGGCGCTCGCCCGCTTCCACCGCCGGCCTGGTCAGCACGATGCGCGCCACGCGCTTGTTCATCAACGCCGAAACAGCCATGGCTACCGCGAGATACGTCTTCCCCGTGCCCGCGGGGCCCACGCCGAACACCAGGTCGTTGCGCTCGATGGCGTCCACGTAGCGCCGCTGATTCACGGTCTTGGGCGCCAGCGTCTTCTTTCCGAAATTGCGCTGCCGTCCGCTGTGAACCAGGCTGCGAAGCGTCACCTCGGGGTCGGCTGTCACCACGCGCAGGTAGCTGTTCAGATCTCCATTCGCGAAGCTTTGGCCCTCTTTCACCAGAGCGACATAATCTTCCAGGATACTGGCGGCGCGAATGACGTCGGGCTCGGCGCCTTCAATCTCCAACGAGTCGTTCATCAGGCTGGCGGTGACATGCAGGCCGCTCTCGAGCACACGGATATTTTCGTCGCGGGTTCCAAACAAGGACTCAATGCCGCGGGTGATCTGAACGCTGAGTTTCATTCCAAGGTAATCTTGCTTAGTTGCATGCGAGAACAGCTAGAGGGGGCTGATTGCGACATGGGACGCGATTCGAGCAGATTTCGGCGGTAGCGGGAATTTTCATCCGCGAGCGCGGAGGAAAAGCAAACATCTGTCGGCCATTATACCAGAGGCGGCAAGGATGGGGAGGTACTGTATCCGACTCAGGATGGCGGTTCGTCGTTTTGGTCCCCGGACTTTTCGGCGAGTCTACGCCGGATCTCCGCCAGGTCCGTCTTAAAGTCGAACAGCTGATTTTTGAGCTCTCTGGCGTCCGCCTTCGAGAGGCCTCGCAGCGCCTTCCCGAGCGCCTCTTTTTCTGATTCCGCTGACACAGAGCTAGCGTTTTCGTATCCGAGTGCGGCCGCGTACCGGTCTGCGGCATTCTCGAAGCCGCCCCCGTCCGTCCTCAGGAGTGAGTAGAAATCTTCCTCCAAGGGTCCGAATAGGTCGATATTTCGATCCCCGGCAGGTACCGTTGAACCCGGCCGTTGATCCGCCGTTGGAGCCAGTCCGTCAAGAGTCAGCCATCGCGCTGCCCGATCCCGCAAATAAGGCGAGCCTAACATCGACATCGCCCTCCTGACAACGTCTGCAACCTTCACTTGGCCGATCGCGACGAAGCCCTCAACTGCCTCGGGAGCCAGCACGCCTGTACTGTTCCAAAAGAATTGAGTGAAGCCTCCATTGCATACCTCCAACTGGCAGAAATGAGCCGCATATAGGAGACCCAATTCACTTGGCACGTTCTGAAATGTTCGCTGAAAGGATTCAACGCTATCAATGTCGACCTCATCCCAAATGCGATCGATAGCTTTCCAGTAGGCTTCTCCCGCCTCCATATTGATCCATTTTGCCACGGCGGGCCCGCACTTATGGAAGAATATGGTCATGAAGCGGCCGTTCTCTGCCACCGTGTGGCGCGAAGGAAACTGGTATGTTTCTCAGTGCCTGGAAGTCGATGTCGCCAGCCAAGGTGAGAGTGAAGAAGATGCTCTTGCCAATCTGAAAGAGGCATTGGAACTCCACTTCGAAGCCCCCCAGGCCACGCGGCCTCCAAAAATTCGCACCGTCGAGGTTGAGGTTGGGGCGGCTTAAGCCGCAGCCGTTCCGCGAGATCAAGCGTCGGCTCGAATCGGCGGGCTTTATCGAAGTAAGCCAAAAAGGCAGCCACGTGAAGTTTGTGCGACGCTCGGGTGAACTCGTCGACACGGCCATTGTGCCAAATAAGCGCGAGGTTCCCATCGGCACGCTGCGAAGTATCCTGAGCCAAGCTCACATCGAACTTGACGATTGGGACGAACTCGCCTAATCACCTGATTGGTAGGAACCTCTGCACGCGCTCGCCGGCGAACACCTCGCCCGTGTAGATGTCGCCTTTCGAATCCACCGCGATCATGTGCAGACCGAAGAACTGGCCGCCGTTTTCGCCCATGCTACCCATCTGCCCCACCACCTTGCCGTCTTCCCGGTCGAGGAACCAGATGTGGTTGTTCGTGAGGTCGGAAATATACAGAAATCGCTGCCCTTTGTCCGGTGAGAACATCACCCCGCCGGTGGAACCACCCACGCCCGTCATGGGGGCCAGGGTGAATTCCTTCAGGAATTTGCCTTCCTTGGTGAAGACTTGAATGCGGTTCGCCATCCGATCCGCCGCGTAGACCTTGCCATCGTGGGACACGTTCAGCGTAAGATGGCCTCGGAACTCCTTGGGTTCCGGCCCACCGGGGGTATACGCGCGGTCTTTGTCGTCGGTGCTCATCTTCGACAGCGTGTGTCCATAGGCGCCCCAACCTCGCTTGAATTGGAGCGTATCCAGGTCGAACACCATCACTCGCCCGCCCAGGTAATTATCGGCGGCGTAGAGTTCGTGAGCTGGCTCGTCGAGCCGTATCTCTTCCAGTCCGCCCACGATCATGGGCGTCGTCGGGGGATACTTGGCGCGGAAAGCCGCGATGGCCGCTTCCCGTGACGCCCTTGTCGCCGCATCCGGCTGAGGGCGTCCGCCAGGTGGTGTGAGGAAACCCGCCACCGGCCCCATGCTGCCATGCCCCGGAACATGGGCTGACGTAGGCGACGCGCCATCCCCACCGCCGCCGCCCGGCTGCTTATCCGGCGTACGAGGCACCTCGGCAACCAGCTTGCCGGTTTTCTCATCGTACTTGCGGACTGTGTCCTGCCCCAGGTAGGCGAACCCCTTGCTGTCCACTGCCATGCCGTGACCTTGCGGCGCATCGAAGGAACCGATGACGGTGCCGTTCTTGTCGATGTGGATCATGGCTGGAGGGCGCACGCAGCAATCGGCCAGCGGAGGACTCAGCTCAGCTTCGAGCTCAATATCGGTCAGATCGTTGGGGCGGTCATACACCCAAACGGTGTCGTCCTTATCCACAGCCAGGCCAGTGACGCCGCCCATCTTCCACTTGTTTGGCAGAGGTTTTGGCCAGTCCGGGTCGAACTTGAACTTGGGCGCGGTTTGCTCCTGCCCACCGAGCGACAGACCCAAAAGCAGCAGCCCCAGGCCTGCTAGCGCATACCTCGCGGTTTTCATGAAACGCCTCCGTATACAACTGCGAGATTCTTTCACATTGCAGCCTTTATTACAACGGCTCGGAAGAGCTACTTTCGGCACGCTGGCTGGCACAGTAAGAAACTGGAGGTGCGGCTTATGTTTGGGTTCTCGATCCGCTGGCGCGAGGCACGTTTTGCTACACCCCGGGCGAGATGCATGAAGTCCTGGATGGAATGCCCTGTACGGCTAACCCGCATATCGAAGTCCCGCTCCAGGAAGTCTTCGAGCCTGAAAGCTAACCTCCGGTGGCCTGCGCCTCTTCCGCGCGAACTTGGTTCAATCGTTGGGTCAAAGCTTCCGGCAATCCTGCTTCGATTTCCGGCGTGATTAATCCGACCGAATCCATGTCGACGATGTGCGTTTTGTCTCGTTGGCGGAAACTGATCAGCTTCATGCGGAGGATGGAAGCCACGGAAGTGACCAGGATGCCTTGATCCGCGACGTCTGGGTCCGACAAGGCCGGAACCGGCTCCAAATCGGTAGGCCGCACCCTCTCTCCGGCAAACAACAGATGGATCCCGCTTCGAGCTTTAGGAGTCACGGCGTCAACCAGCATGTCGACGCCGGCAACGTGGCGATATTCTAAGCCTATGCTCCGGACCGCTTCGGCGATGCGGTTAAGATCGGCGCGATTCACCGCCAAGTCAACGTCTTTCGTTAAACGTGCGGCTAGCGGGTCACGCGACTGCACATGAAAAAGGACGGCCAACCCACCGACTACCCGGTAGTCGATTCCAGCCTGCCGCAGCGCATTACATACGCGAGCGGCTGTTGCGGTTAGCTGATCCAAATGATTGGCGTAGGCATGGAGTAACAATATCTTCACTGTAGCGCTTCATGCGCCGCTTGTGCCTGCCGTCGGACACGGCCCAGTGGGAAGATAGGGCGACGGCATGATCAGTCTTAGGTACGTACCGCGGCCTCCTCTTTCGCAATTCGTGCACTTGCTGTGGCTCTACGAAGGGTACACCCAACCCCACGCCAAAGAGCGCGTTTTGCCAACCGGCCAGATGCAGATCGTCATCAACCTACTCCAAGACAAATCCTGCGTTTACGACCGCGATGACACCGAACGCTGCCAGACCTTCAGCGGGTCGCTGCTCGCGGGCGCCCATTCCGAATACCTCGTTATCAGCACCGCGATGCAGGCCTCGGTAGTGGGCGTAAGCTTTAAGCCAGGTGGCGCATTCCCATTCCTGCGGATGCCGGCGGGCGAATTACGCAATGCTACGGTGTCGCTCGACACCTTGTGGGGCGCCGCAGCCGTGGACTTGCGCGATCGCTTGCTGGAGGCGTTGACGAGGGAGGCCCGCATCGCGGTTCTGGAGCAGGTGCTTCTAGCGGAACTCGCGCGGGGATTCGACCAGCATGCCGCGGTTGGATTTGCTTTGCGCCAGTTTATGGCTGAGCCTCATGTGGCCACTGTCGCGGGCGTAACGAACCAGATCGGTCTGAGCCCCAAGCGATTCATCCAGGTTTTTCGCGACGAAACCGGGTTCACGCCCAAAGTGTTTTGTCGCATTCGCCGGTTTCAGCAGGCTTTGGACTGCATGGACGGCCGTAAGAGCGTGGATTGGGCCCAGGTCGCCCTCGATTGCGGCTACTTCGATCAGGCGCATTTCATTCACGATTTCCGTGCGTTTTCGGGCATCAATCCGTCTTCCTATCTCGCGCACCGCACCGAGCATCGGAATCACGTGCCGCTGGTTGAGTGAAAATTTTTACAATACCGCCTACCGCCGTTGGGCGCACAATAGCTGCATGGAAACTAAAGCCAAAGGCATTCCCGTGGGCTACCACACAGTAACCTCCTATCTCGTCATTCCCGGTGTGATGAAGCTGATTGATTTCGCAAAGCAGGTTTTCGGCGCCACCGAAGTCCGCTCGTTCAAGCGGCCGGATGGAAGCGTGCAGCATGCCGAGATAAAGATCGGCGATTCAATTATCATGCTGGGCGAAGCGCCCGACTCGAAGAACTTCCCCGGCATGCTTCACCTGTATATGGACGATGTGGATGCCATCTATAAGCGGGCCATACAGGCGGGAGCAAAGTCGCTTCGCGAGCCGGCCGACCAGCCCCATGGCGACCGCATGGCGGGCGTGGAGGACGCTTTTGGAAATCAGTGGTGGATCGCCACTCACATGTAGCGCACGCACTCTTGCGTGCCGCGTTCACACTCATGTGAACGCTAGGCTGGTAAGAACAAAAGCTGATCGGCATGTTTCAGCGCGGCCTGCGCTAACATGAAATATCTCCATGCCGCTCGATTGGTTCCCGCTGTGGCTCAGCTTGCGCGTGGCCGCAATTTCCACGGCACTCGCGGTAGCCATCGGGCTGTGGCTGGCGTGGACTCTGGCCAACCGGGCGTTCCGCGGAAAAGAAGTTTTGGACGCCGCGATTACGCTGCCGCTGGTGCTTCCGCCCACCGTCCTGGGCTACTATCTTCTGGTTCTGCTCGGCCGCGCCAGCCCGGTCGGCCATCTCTATGAATGGCTTTTCGGCGGACCGCTGGTGTTCACCTGGCAGGCCGCCGTAGTGGCTTCGCTCTTCCACTCCACGCCGCTGCTGGTAAAGTCGGCGCGGGCCGCTTTTGAAAGCGTGGATCGGTCTTACGAGCGGGCGGCGCGCAATCTGGGCGCGACCGAGCTGCGGTTATTCTGGCGCGTCACGCTGCCGCTGGTGCGGCGGTCGATCCTGGCGGCCAGCGCGCTCGCCTTTGCCCGCTCGCTGGGCGACTTCGGCGTCACATTGATGATCGCCGGCAACATTCCGGGCCGCACACAGACTGTCTCCATCGCCATCTACGACGCAGTGGAAGCGGGAAACGGCGCTGCCGCGCGGGTGCTGGTGCTTATCGTCTCGGCCCTTGCGCTTGCCATTCTGACGCTGGCCAATCGTCTCACTTCCAACCCTTTCGGTCCTCGGCAGACCGCGCTATGATCCAGGCGCGGATTCGCAAGCAGTACGCGCCCGGGCCGGATTCCGCCGGTTTTTCGCTGGATCTCGAATTCAGCGCCGCCGCCGGAGTGACGGTCCTGTTTGGTTCCAGCGGCTCCGGCAAGACTCTGACACTCGATTCCATCGCCGGATTCGTGCGCCCCGATGAAGGACGCATCCTGCTGGACGATCAGATCCTGTTCGACGGCGCTGCGGGCGTGCATCTTGCAGCCGCGTGCGCGCCATTGTGGATACGTCTTCCAGAATTACGCGCTGTTTCCGCACATGACGCTGCGGCAAAACCTGGAGTTCGCGGTGGAACGCGCGCCGCGCCTGGGCCGGCATCGCAAGGTGAATGAGATGCTGGAGAAATTCCGCTTGACCGAAGTCGCCGGACGCCATCCCTACCAGCTTTCCGGCGGACAAAAGCAGCGTTGTTCCATCGCTCGCGCGTTGATCGGCGCCCCGCGCATCCTGTTGCTCGACGAACCCGGCGCGCGGCCTGGATGCTCCGCTGCGGGCCGAGCTTTACTCGGTGCTCCGGCAAGTCCGGCAGGAGTTTGGAACGCCCATGCTGCTGGTCACGCACGACACCGAAGAATGCTTCGCGCTAGCCGAGGAGATGGTGGTGATGCGGGACGGCCGCGCGGTGCAAAGCGGGTCGCCGCGCAAGGTTTTCGAGCAGCCGGCCAACGTGGATGTGGCGCGCTTGCTCGGCCTCTACAACATTCTGCCGGTCGAGATCCGATCGCTCGATCCCGGCCGCAATGCCAGCCGCTTGCGTTATCAGGATTTCGAACTGGCAGGTCCTTATTTCCCAGGCAGCTGATCGGCGATCAGGTCTGGCTGTTCGTGCGGCCCGATCAGCTCTCGGTGGCTCCTCGCAATGGCCGGCCGGCGTTCAATCAGATCCCCGCCACGCTGCTGCGCACGGTCGAAAAACCCGAGCGGCGTGCGACTGGAGTTTTCTGGCGACATCGCCGTCGAAGTGCCGGCATGGCGCGCCATTCGGTCGATGGAAATACAGCGGCGTGAAAGAGTGGGTGGTCGAATTTCCCAGCCGCGATCTGCGGATTTTGTGAATAGATACTGCATTACCGATTCACTCGAAGTGGCCGAGCGCGCCGCTCGTGGACGGCTGTAGAGATGATTCAGATCCGCGCCAAGCAGCTTTCCGCGCGAGAGCTGACCGGCTTGGTCGAAACCGTCCTCGGAGTCGCACAAAGCAGCCGGATTCTGGTGAACACCCGCACCGATGTTGCAATAGCGTGCGGCGCTCACGGTGTTCATTTGCCAGCGGGATCGATGGCCCCGAGTACCATCCGCCGCATCGCGCCCCCGGGGTTCCTGATCGGCGTTTCCTGCCACACCATCGAAGAACTACGCGCGGCCGAGCGCGAGGGCGCCGATTTCGCGGTCTACGGCCCGGTGTTCCCGAGCCTCACCAAGTCGCTTGCGCCCATCGGCATCGAAGCCTTTCGAGAAGCTGCCGCCAGCGTTCGTTTGCCGGTGTATGCGCTCGGGGGAGTTACCGCTGAAAATGCGTCGCGCTGCATCCAGGCGGGCGCGGCCGGCGTCGCGGGGATTTCGTTGTTCACGTAACATGAAGAGTTGTTGCCCTCACCAGTCACCTCCGCCGAGCAGCGCAAGAAACTTCTCGGCGTACTTCTGCGCGTAGGGGTCTTCGCCCTCATCGCCGCTCTGGGCTACTATTTCGTTTTTCCGCTCATCATCGCATTCCTGGGTGCGCCCGTTTTCGTGATCTCCACGCTCGGCACGTTCGCCGCGGCCGCCGTCGCCAACACGCTTGCGCTGCGCATTTACGAACGCGGCAATCTATCCGACATCGGCCTGGGCTGGACCGCGGCTTCCCGCCGCAATCTATCGCTCGGAATGCTGGGTGGCATTGGCGCCGCGTTGGCGGTAGTGGTTCTGCCGCTGGCGCTGCGGGTGGCCGATTTTGAGCCCGTTCCCAACGAGCGCCTGCACTGGCCGTCTCTGCTCTTCGTTTCCATCCTGCTGCTCTTCGGCGCCGTCGGTGAGGAAATGCTGTTTCGCGGCTACGGCTTTCAGGTTCTCGTAAAGGGCATCGGGCCTTTCGCGACCATTCTTCCCGTGGCCGTACTGTTCGGCCTGGCGCACTCGCAAAATCTGAACTTCGGCCCCCTCGCGCTCTTCAATACCATCCTGTGGGGCGTGGTGCTTGGTTATCGCCTACCTTCGCAGCGGCGATCTTTGGCTGCCCATCGGTCTGCACTTTGGCTGGAATTTGGCGTTGCCATTGCTAGGCGCAAATCTCAGCGGGTTTACAATGGATGTTACAGGGTACGCGATGCACTGGAAGATCGGTGGTCTCTTAAGTGGAGGCGCCTATGGCCCGGAAGGCGGTTTGCTCACCACCGCTGTAGCCATCGGCTTGTTCTTCTACGTTTTGAAAGCCCCGATCCAGCACCAGGAAGCGACCCCTGAGCCAGCCTGAGGAGAATTCATGATTCGTAAGCGTCTCGCGACTCACTGCCTTGGGCCATCCGCGGCCTGTATGCTGCTTTCCGCTCTTGCTCCCTGGGGAGCGCGCGCCGACCAGAAGCTCAGCGAAGACGACCGGGTTGAGCTGCTGCGCGGCCTGCTGTCCGAGTACGCCACGGTGAAGGCATTTGTTCCGCGGTCCAAGAAGCCGCTTCCCTTTTTCGCAAGCGGGGAGTGGGACAAACAGGCTTGGGCGCAGGTCGGCCAGCAGTTCGGTCCGGCAGCGCGAGTTGGGGATCTGGTGCAGATCACGCACGTCGACATCGAAAGCAACAAGATCATTTTTGAGATCAACGGTGGAATGAAGGGCGCCAAGGGCAGCTGGAAAGATCACGTGCAGGTTGGCATGGGTCCAACTATGTCGCCGATCAACCGGGGTCAGAACTCCAACGCGCCCAGCGGCACTTCCATCGCGCTGTTGTTCGGCGGACCGGTTCCTGAGATAAAAGCCGACGAAATCAAGAAGATCATGGCGCCGGTTCTCGACTTCGACCAGCAGATCAGCCGCCGACAACTATGTCGAAAAACTGCCTGAGCCGATCCAGAAAGCCATCAAGGCGAATAAGGTGATCGTAGGCATGGATCGCGACCAGGTGCTGCTCGCCATCGGCAAGCCGCGCCACAAGGAACGCAACATCACGAACGACGGCGACGAAACCGAGGACTGGATCTATGGCGATCCTCCCGGTAAGATTACTTTTGTGACCTTCGCGGGGTCCAAGGTAACCGCGATCAAGGAAGCCTACGCCGACATCGGCGGGTCCACGGCGCCGCCATTAGTCGCCAAGTAAGACGACCAAACAAAAACTCGGAGGGGTAATGTCGCATCATCGGAGTGGTATGTCCATTAAAGTAGGCATCAACGGCTTCGGCCGCATCGGCCGGAATGTGGTCCGCGCAGGCTTGCATCATCCCAATATCGAATTTGTCGCCGCCAACGATCTCACCGACACCAAAACGCTGGCGCATCTTCTGAAATACGATTCCATCCTCGGCCGGCTTCACGAAGAGGTGAAGGTGGACGGCGATTCCATCGTCGTAGCCGGAAAGCGCATCAAGATTTTTGCCATCAAGGATCCGGCCGAGTTGGACTGGAGTTCGCTGGGCGTGCAGGTGGTGGTGGAATCCACCGGCAGATTCACCGACAAGAAGGACGCGTCCAAGCATCTGCGAGGCACGGTAAAGAAGGTCATCATCTCGGCCCCTGCCAACGGCGAGGACATCACCATCGTTCTCGGCGTGAACGAGAACATGTACGATCCCGCCAAGGATAACGTCATCTCCAACGCCTCCTGCACCACCAATTGCCTGGCGCCGGTGGTCAAGGTGCTGCACGAAAAATTCGGAATCCTCAAAGGATCGATGACCACCATCCACAGCTACACCAACGATCAGAACGTTCTCGATTTTCCGCACAAGGATCTGCGCCGCGCCCGCGCCGCCGCGTTGAACATGATCCCCACTACCACTGGCGCGGCGAAAGCCATCGTCGCTCGTGATGCCGGAGCTAAAGGGCAAGCTGGACGGCTACTCAATGCGCGTTCCCACGCCCGACGTTTCCGTGGTGGATCTGGTGGTGCTGACGTCCAAGAATACCTCGGCCGAAGAAGTGAACAAGGCGCTGGAGGAAGCGGCCAACGGCCCGCTCAAGGGCATCCTGGCTTATACCGAAGACCCGGTGGTTTCCACCGACATGCTGCACAATCCCAATAGCTCGATCGTCGACGCCGGCCTGACCAAGGTGCTGGATGGGAATCTGGTGCATGTCGTTTCCTGGTACGACAACGAGTGGGGATATTCGATGCGTGTGGTGGATCTGATCGAGTTTCTGGGCAAAAAAGGCCTCTAAACTGCGTGGCCTTCCGCACCACCCAGGTTGTCATCGAGCGCTGGTTCTGCACCACGGTGGTTTTCAACGGGTCGGCCAACTTCCCGCCCAGATCTTTCGTCAGCTTTAGCAGCAGCGCTTCATCCACCAGATAGCGCTGGGAACCATCCGGCAGCAGGCAGCGGCGGCCCGCGACGGGCTTGACCTGGCTTTCAATTCCAATCGATGACGCCAGCCGGCAGAAGAACAGGCCGCCCTGCTTCAATACCCGCCACGTGCCGCGCAGCATCGCGTCAAACTGTTGGTCATCCCGCGCAAAGTGCAGCACCGCGCTGCTGATCGCGACGTCCGCTATGGCGTCCGCGAAGGACATGGCTTCGACGGCCTCCGCGCGAAAGTTTTCGGCCGGAAGTCGAGGTGCCAGCGATCGAGCCAGGTGACGAACCGCGTCAATCGCCCTACGGTCCGCGTCCGCGCCAAAGATCTCATAACCTTCCCGGAGCAAATAGACCAGATTTCGGCCATGTCCACAACCGGCATCCAGGATTCGCATCCCGGGCACGATGCGTCCCTTGAGCAATTGATCGAAAAGGTAGATGTCGATCGGCCCGAACTGCTCTTCAAGATCCATGGATTTTCCGCTCAAGGTACCACGAGAACATCCCCTGGTACTTACGCTGCAGCTCTTTCTTCTGCCAATCCTTCCCCGTAATCACTCCGCGACAACAGGTGGCTCCGCAGCGGCAGGTCATGGTGTAATCGTCATCGTCGGTGGTCGCCCAATCGTGCGTCAACTCTTCGCCCGCTGCGATGTGCCGGAGCGCGACAAACACGATCTGCCCCTGCACGCCGATATTCGGATCGCAGGAATGATTGCTGAAGATCATGCCGCCTTCTCGCTCCTCCGCGTGACGGGGTCCGATGAAAAGGTCTTCGGCGATTTGAATCTCCGCCGGACCCAGGGCTGGCGCGATCTCGCCCAGCGTCGCGCGGTCGAATATGTAGCCGCCCTTCACGCAGACGATCTCGCCGGCCTGAAATTCTCCCGTCGCAAACAGTCCGCTACCATGAATCGGGCTGCTTTTGACCGCGGCCTTCGGTGAGAGATAAGAGAGTGGAGCGATGAGACAATTGTCTCCCGGCCGGCGTCCATGCTGCATGAGCGATTCTTTAGCGATCTACTTGCACGATCATCTTGCGGGTTCCAATTCGCTGTCGAATTGCTTGGGATCCTGCGGAAGCAGCATGCCGGCCAGCCCTTGAGGGATGCCGCGGCGGCCGAATTATTGGCCGCGTAGGCAACAGCGTGCCCATCTTCAAGGAGGCTTCGGCTTGGGCGGCCGAAAAGCTGAGCGAATTGAGACTGAGGCAAGGTGATCTCGGAACCTTTGAGGCGCTCGACGCGTTGGCGCTCGGGATCTTTGGCAAAGACGCGCTGTGGCGAGCTTTGGGTGCTATCGGCGATGCCGATCCCCGGCTGTGCGGGTGGACTTCTCTCAGCTCGCCGCGCGCGTCGAACAGCAGCACTAGCGCGCCGAAGAACTCCCCCTGCACATGGGTCCGCGCCGCTTTTGCACGGGTACCGGTGGATCGCAGTGGTCTGTGCGGCTAACTGGGATCTCTCTGGCGCGTGTGGGTCACTGCCTTTAGAATTCCCAGTCCCACCAAAACTACGGCACCCACCCCGATCCACTGCGGCGGCACGTGCGCCAGATGCGCTCCGATGGCCAGACCAACGATCAGTACGATAAACCCAACGATGTACAGGCCGAATGACATGTAACCCTCCTTAACCGAAGTCAATCACGTCAATCCGACTGTGCAATTGTTCTGCCAGGCGTAACGCGATGGTTCGATTAGGAACGAAGCCCGTCCGATCGGAAATAGTTACCGTTGCAGGCCGGTATAATGGAAGACAGGTGTCGGAAAACAAACCAAACTACCGAAAGCTCTTCCAGTACCTGCTCTTCGGCGTGGCCGTTCTGTGGATCGCGCTCGCGTCGCAAAGCTGGACCGATCAGAAAGCCGGCGTGCGGGCCGTGAAGGATCGAACGCCTATGGCCGACCTGGTGTTTCCACAACTGAACGGCAGTTCCTGGCGCCTCTCCGATCATCGCGGCGAAGTGGTGCTCATCAACTATTGGGCCAGTTGGTGCGGACCCTGCCGGCAAGAGACGCCCGGATTAATCGATCTGGCGCGTGATTATCGCTACAAAGGACTCTCGATCGTGGGCGTTTCCATGGATATGGGTGGCAAGCCCGCGGTCGAGTCGTTTATGAGCGAATTCCATCTGCCCTATCCGGTGCTCATGCCCGATCTGGCATCGCCCGCGGCGCCCGCCATCGACGCGCTGCCGACCACCGTGTTAGTCGATCGGAACGGCCGTGCGGCCAAGTCCTACATTGGCGCCGTGCGTGAGTCTATCTTTCGGGCCGACGTGGATCGGCTGCTTTCCGAACAACCCGCGCCGTCCGCTACTTCTTCGGCCAACCAGTCCACATTCCGTACGGAACCGGCGTCACCAGCGCCTCAATCCGATTGATCTTGCCGTCCACGATCTTGAACAACTCCGCGATAAAGAACGAAAACGGCTGATCGAACGGCGGACTCACTTTATGTTTCGGTGCCGTCGGCCCAGGTGAGGGTCTTATTCTTGCCTGAGTGATCGAAGCGAATCGCCGAGAGCACCAGCCCGCGTTCTTCATCCACTACCGGGAAGCGCCGCTCCTCCACCCGCGTAATCACTTTGGTAAATCCGGTGGCGAATTGCGCGCCGCAGCTCATCCGGGTAATCTCACTCTTGCTGCTGGGATCGTTGGAGGTGAGCAAGCCATTCTCGATCCGCTGGCAGTCCTGGGCGAAGGGAGTGTTTTGTTTGTGCCCTGTTCCATGTCTTCGAAAATACGAATTCGCCACCCGGATCAGTTCCGCGCGCGGGCGACGTTCGGAGGGCGCCAGCGCTTGATGAAAGATCGGTTGTCCACCAGATTTTGCCGTTCAGAGAACACGCGGCCGTCTTGCGTAGCGCGATCACTTCCATTTCGCTGATCTTTTGTATTTAGCCGTAATCCGAGAATCACCGGATGGCCATGCTCCTCGATGGTTCCGAAGAAGCCCACTTGCACGGCTTGCGGATCGGCGAAATATAGCTTGTAGTTTCCCATCGTGATGGTAGGACCCCACATGCCGTCGCCCAGTTTGAGCTCTTGTCCGTTTTCGGTGTACCGCGCGTTCTTGGCGCGAGGCAATCTGGAAGGCTCGTGCGCGGCCAGCGCATCTAAGTATTGGTTGACGAATCCTTCGAGACATGTCCGGTCGCAGGTCTCTGCCGCCCTCGCCATTCCCACCAGCGCTATGCCGCTGAGCACACACCGATTGTGGTCGATTTCAATCGAAACACCCAGGGGTGTCAATCACCGTGTGCTATCAGTGATAGCAATGCTATCATTGAGGTGTGGCGAGCATCACCATCCGGCGACTGGACGACTCAGTGAAGGCGCGACTCCGCATTCGGGCGGCCCGTCACGGTCGATCCATGGAAGAAGAAGCACGCCAGGTACTCACCGCCGCGCTGAAGGAGGAGCCGAAGCGCCCCCCATTGAATCTCGCCGAAGCAATTCGAAGCTCGTTTCGCGCCTCTGGGTGGAGTTGAATTGGAAATCCCGCCGCGCGAGATGGGTCGCGAGCCGCCCGATTTTGAATGATCGTTCTAGACACGAACGTGGTGTCTGAAATAATGAAGCCTGCGCCTTCCGAGAAGGTTGTGCATTGGCTGGCGTCCCAGGAATCATCGAGTGTCTTTACAACGGTAATTACTCAGGCTGAGATCCTCTATGGAATCGAAGTCCTCCCGGCCGGCAGGCGCAGGCAAAGCCTTCCTGATGTTGTTGAAGACACCTTCCGATTGGATTTTGAGAGGCGTATTCTGCCCTTTGACGAAGAGTCTGGGCGGCGCTATGCAAGAATTCGTGCCGGTCGCAAGGCCGCTGGGCGGCCGATAGCTCAATTTGACGCGATGATTGCCGCGATTGCCAGTGTTCATCGAGTGGCGCTGGCAACGCGCAATACATCCGATTTCGAGCGTTGCGGGATTCGACTCATCAATCCTTGGACGGATGTACACTAATAGCTACCAAATCACCGGCTCACGAAAGGAGCGAACGTGAAAACCAAACTTGCGGTAGCTCTCCTCGTCGCCATCGCGCCCGCCCCTGGCTCAATCTTTAGCGGGTCTGTGGGACGCCAGCATCACCTTTAATGGCGAATCGATGCCGTTTCGTCTGCAGATTGCGGGCGACGGATCGAACGTGCAGGGTTGGTTCTTCAATGGCGACGACAAAGTGATCGCCAGCGGCGGCAGCTTTCAAAATGGCTCGCTGGTGTTGAATTTCGACTCCTACGCCGCCAAGCTGGAAGCTAAGCTCGAAGATGGCGCGCTGGTCGGCCAATACGGGCCGATGTTGAAGAAGACCTATCCGGTGATGGCGCATCGCCACACGGCGGAGACCAACTCGAGCGGCGCCGCTCCGTCCATCAACGGCCTTTGGGAAGTGGCCGTCAAGAGCTCCAAGGGCGAGCAGGCCTGGCGCCTCATCGTTCAGCAGAAAAGCGCGTCGAATGTCTCCGCGGCGATTCTGCGGGTGGATGGAGATACCGGCGCGCTGACGGGCAGTTACAAAGATGGCCACTTCGTCCTGAGCCACTTCTCCGGAGGACGGCCGGCGCTGATGATCCTGACGCCCGCGGCCGACGGAACGCTCGCCATCGATATGACCGATCTGAACGGCAAGAGCCAGCTAACGGCCACGCGGCCCGATGTCGCGCGCGCCAAAGGACTGCCGCCGCCGACCGATCCGGATCACCACACCACCGTGAAGGACCCCTCCGAAGCCGTTTCGGTTCAGCGCCCCCGATCTTAAGCGGCAAGATCGTTTCCAATACCGATGTGCGCTTCCAAGGCAAAGTGGTGCTGGTCAACATGACCGGAAGCTGGTGCCCCAATTGCCACGACGAAGCGCCGTTTCTGGCCGAACTGTATCGCAAGTATCGCAGCCCAGGGCCTCGAAGTTGTCGCGCTTTCCTTTGAGGAAGAGGATCAACTCAAGAATCCGGCACGGCTGCGCGCTTTTATGAAGGAGTACGGAATCGATTACACGGTGCTGCTGGCGGGCACTACCGACGATCGTGATGCGAAACTGACGCAGCCGGTGAATCTGAATTCCTGGCCGACCACGTTTTTCCTGGGACGCGATGGGCGCGTGCGTTTTGTCCATGCCGGTTTCCCCGGCCCGGCAAGCGGCGAACTCTATCGCCAAGCGGCGCACGAGTTTTATTCGCAGGTGGAAAGCCTGCTGGCGGAAAACCATACATCAACGCGTTAGCGGCGTGCGCCACTGCAGTCCATCAAATCGCGCATAATCGCGATCGTTGGTGATCCATTCGCACCCCGATTCTATGGCCAGGGCCGCCAGCCAGGCGTCTTGTATCAGATTTCCCTAGGCGTTCGCGCTGCGGCACAACGTCGTGAAGATGCCCCAATGGCGCGATCCCGGCTCAATGATCTGGCAATGGGGTTGATCGAGGACCGTGGATGCAAAAGCTATCACATCCTCCAGACGATCGGGCCGCGCGAAGATGCGTGGATGAGTGGCCAGCCGGATTACACTGGCCATCACTTGCGGCGAAATCCCGTACGCCGCGTCGCCGTTGATTACGCCCTCCAGCCAGACCCTATAGGCGTCATGGTGTTCAACGTCCGAACGGAACGCATAAAGAAGAACGTTCACATCCGGCAGAATCACCCACGGCCTTCCATGATGTCTTCCAGGGCGGCACTGTCGTTTAGGTCAACGCCGGGAAGCACGCCGCCACCCGCTGTTGAAACCGGAAGAGTCACTCGTTCGCGGCGGGGCGACTGGTGCGACTGCGCCAGGACCAATCTAAGACCTTCTTCAATGAGAGCTGTCACGGTTTCTCCTCGCTGTTCTGCTTCTCGCTTAGCTTGGTTAATTAAAGCCTCCGAAAGTCTCACCGTTGTTCTCATATGTCTAGACATACCATTGTTGAAGCTGGTATGTCAAGTTAGCTTTTGCGCGTCGCTGCGTAAGGCCAATTTGACAAGCGTGGGTTCCTTCAGTATTCTAGAAAGGTTTGGCGAGTTGTGTCTTCTGCTCCCGTGCTACCGCTCTTTAATTAGAGAGCCCGGCCGGGGGCCGGCCCCGATGTCCTGGCGGTTTTTCAGCCGTTGGGATATGGGCTAGTCCAGAGTAAGTACCCTCGCAGCTTTGCAATTTTTCGCGGTGGGGCTTTGAGCCCTCCGCTCATTGTCAACGACCAACATAACTTCTGAAGGGAAGATTCGTGCCGACGTTTAATCAACTCGTGCGAAAAGGGCGAAAACCGCCACGTTATAAGACCGCCAGTCCGGCGCTGCAGGCCTGTCCGCAGAAGCGCGGTGTATGTACGCGCGTGTACACCACCACCCCCAAGAAGCCGAATTCAGCGCTGCGGAAAGTGGCGCGCGTCCGCCTGACCAATGGGATCGAAGTGACCACCTATATCCCCGGTGTCGGCCACAATCTGCAGGAACATTCCATCGTGTTGATTCGCGGCGGCCGCGTCAAGGATTTACCTGGCGTCCGGTATCACGTGGTGCGCGGTACGCTCGATGCGGCCGGAGTAACGGATCGTAAACAGGGGCGATCGAAATACGGCGCCAAGCGCCCCAAGGGGCCAACGAAATAGGATATGCCACGCAGACGCAGACCAGAGCCTCGCGAGATCCTGCCGGATCCGATTTATAACTCCACGCTGGCGGAGAAGTTCATCAACTCCATGATGTGGGATGGCAAGAAAAACACCTCCCAGCGGATTTTCTACGGTGCCATGGACAAGATCAAGGAGCGCACCGCCGACGATCCATTGAAGCTTTTTAAGAAAGCCGTGGAGAACGCCAAGCCGCTGCTCGAAGTGAAGACCCGGCGCGTGGGCGGCGCCAACTATCAGGTTCCGGTGGAGGTTTCACAGAACCGCCGGGTCAGTTTGGCGATTCGGTGGATTTTGCAGAACGCCCGCAGCCGGCCCGACAAGGGGATGCCGGACAAACTGGCGAACGAGTTGACGGATGCCGCGAACATGCGCGGCGGAGCAATCAAGAAGAAGGACGACGTTCACAGAATGGCGGAAGCCAACAAGGCTTTCGCGCATTACCGCTGGTAGCGAAGTTGGAAATGCCAGCGAAGTTAGAGACGTAGGGTTTTATTTATGGCACGTACTGTACCGATCGAAAAAATGAGGAATATCGGCATCATGGCCCACATTGATGCCGGCAAAACCACCACTACCGAGCGTGTGCTCTATTACACCGGCCGTACCCACAAGATCGGCGAAGTTCATGAAGGCACCGCCATCATGGACTGGATGGAGCAGGAGCAGGAGCGGGGTATCACCATCACGTCAGCCGCCACCACGTGCCAGTGGCGCGACGTCACGATCAACATCATCGACACTCCCGGCCACGTTGATTTCACCGCCGAGGTGGAACGCAGTCTGCGCGTGCTCGACGGCGCGGTCGCGGTGTTCGACGCCGTCGCCGGCGTTCAGCCGCAATCGGAAGCGGTGTGGCGTCAGGCCGACAAATACGGAGTCCCGCGCATCTGTTTCATTAACAAGATGGATCGCGTAGGCGCGGATTTTTACCATTCCATCGATACCATTGTCGATCGGCTGAAGTGCCGGCCGGTTGCAATTCAGCTCCCGGTGGGCGCGGAAGACCAGTTCAAGGGCACCGTCGATTTGGTGACGATGAAAGCCCGCATCTGGCGTGATGAGACGCTGGGCGCTGAGTTCGATGAAGTGGAGATCCCGGCCGACCTGCTGGACAAGGCCAAATCGTATCGCGAGCAGATGATCGAAGCCATTGCCGAGTCGGACGACCACTTGTTCGCCAAGTTTGTGGAAGGCACGCCTATCTCCGAAAAAGAGATTATGGCGGGCATCCGCAAAGCCACCATTTCGCAAAAGATTTTCCCCGTTATCTGTGGCTCGGCGTTCAAGAATAAGGGCGTCCAGAACCTTCTCGATGCCGTGGTCGACCATCTGCCTTCGCCGCTGGACATTCCGCCCGTGCAAGGCGTGCTGCCCGACCATCCGGAAATAACCGAAGAGCTTCCGCCCACCGACGACGCTCCCTTTTCGGCTCTGGTCTTCAAGATCATGACCGACCCGTTTGTCGGCCAGTTGGCGTTTATCCGCGTATATTCGGGCCGGCTGGGCTCGGGTGAATCGGTATTTAATGTCGCCAAGAATCGCAAGGAGCGCGTCGGCCGTCTGGTGAAGATGCACGCCAACAAGCGCGAGGACATTCAGGAAATTCTAGCTGGCGACATCTGCGCCGCGGTTTTGAAGAACGTCTCCACCGGCGACACCATCTGCGATGAAAAGCGGCCAATTCTCCTCGAAAATATCGACTTCCCCGAGCCGGTCATCCAACTCGCGATCGAGCCCAAGACCAAGGCCGATCAGGAAAAGCTCGGATTGGCGATTCAGAAACTGGTGCAGGAAGATCCCACCCTGCGCGTGAACACCGATCCCGACACCGGGCAGACCATTTTGGCCGGGATGGGCGAGTTGCATCTGGAAATCATCGTGGACCGCATGCAGCGCGAGTTCAACGTCGGCGCCAACGTCGGCAAGCCGCAGGTGGCTTATCGCGAGACCATTCGATCCAAGGCTGAGTACGACTACACGCACAAGAAGCAGACCGGCGGCAGCGGACAGTACGCGCGCACCCGGCTCACCGTCGAACCAAACCCGGGCAAGGGCTTCGAGTTTGACAACGACATCAAGGGCGGTTCGGTGCCCAAGGAGTTTATTCCCGCGGTGGAGAAGGGCGTTCGCGAATCGCTCGAAGGCGGCATCCTGGCCGGCTATCCAATGGTGGACGTCAAGGTGGCGCTCATCGACGGAGCTTATCACGATGTCGATTCGTCGGAAATGGCGTTCAAGATATGCGCCTCCATCTGTTTCAAGGAAGCCTGCAAAAGAGCCAAGCCGGTGCTGCTCGAACCAGTGATGCGCGTCGAAGTGGTTGTGCCGGAAGAGTACATGGGCACCGTTAACGGCGACCTCAGCTCGCGCCGCGGCCGTTTGGAAGGCACCGAAGTTCGGGGTACCACGCAGCTCATTAAAGCCATGGTTCCGCTGTCTGAGATGTTCGGCTATGCCACCGAGCTGCGCTCGCGTACGCAGGGCCGCGGCAGCTTCACCATGCACTTCGGGCAGTACGAGGAAGTTCCCAAGAACCTGGCCGAAGAGATCGTGGCGAAAGTTCAAGGCAGAGTGACGAAATAAGCAGAATTCAGAATCGGAATCAGGTAGGAGAGTTTAAACATCCATGGCGAAGGAAAAATTTGACCGCAGCAAACCGCATGTGAATATCGGGACCATCGGGCACATCGATCACGGCAAGACGACGCTGACGGCGGCGATTACCAAGGTGCTGTCCAAGCACAATCCGAAAAACAAGTTCCGCTCGTTCGATTCGATCGACAATGCGCCGGAAGAAAAAGCGCGCGGGATCACGATCGCGGTGGCGCACGTGGAGTATGAGACGGCGAACCGACACTACGCGCACGTGGATTGCCCGGGTCATGCCGACTACATCAAGAACATGATCACGGGAGCGGCGCAGATGGATGGCGCGATTCTGGTGGTCGCGGCCACCGATGGTCCCATGCCGCAAACGCGCGAGCATATCCTGCTGGCTCGTCAGGTGGGCGTGCCGTCAATCGTGGTGGCGCTGAACAAAGTGGACATGGTGGACGATCCGGAGCTGCTGGAGCTGGTGGAGCTGGAAGTACGCGAGCTGCTGTCGAAGTACGAGTTTCCTGGTGACGATCTGCCGGTGGTGCGGGTGAGTGCGCTGGGAGCATTGAACGGGGAAGAGAAGTGGGAAAAGTCGGTAGACGAGCTGATGGCGAAGGTGGACGAGTATGTTCCGATGCCGGCGCGCGACATCGACAAGCCGTTCCTGATGCCGGTGGAAGACATTTTCTCGATCCAGGGCCGCGGCACGGTGGTGACGGGGCGTATCGAGAAAGGGATCTGCAAGGTGGGCGAGGAAATGGAGATCGTGGGCTTCAAGGACACGCGCAAGACGGTGGTCACCGGCGTCGAGATGTTCAAGAAGCTGCTGGACGAAGGTACGGGCCGGAGACAATGTAGGATTGCTGCTGCGCGGTATTGAAAAAGATGACGTGGAGCGCGGGCAGGTGATTGCGAAGCCGGGATCGATCAAGCCGCACAAGCGGTTCAAGGGCGAGATCGTGGTGCTGACCAAGGAAGAAGGCGGGCGGCACACGCCGTTCTTCAAGGGATACCGGCCGCAGTTTTATTTCCGGACGACGGACGTGACGGGAGTGGCGGAGTTGCCGGCCGGGACCGAAATGGTGATGCCGGGCGACAACGTGGGATTGGTGATCGAGCTGATTACGCCGGTCGCTATGGACAAGGGATTGCGCTTTGCAATCCGCGAAGGCGGCCGGACGGTGGGCGCGGGAACCGTGACGGAGATATTGGAATAGAATTCAGAATTCGAGAATTCAGAATTCAGAATGATCGGGTTCCTTCTTCTGGATTCTGACTTCTGGATTCTGGCTTCTCGCGACTGAATAGGAGCGAAACTAATTGAGTTTACGAGAACGCATTCGCATCCGCCTCAAGGCGTATGATCACCGCATCCTGGACCAATCGACAACCGAGATTGTCGACACGGCCAAGCGCACCGGAGCAACGGTGGCGGGTCCCATTCCGCTGCCCACCATCAAGAATCGCTACACCGTCCTCAGGTCGCCGCACGTGGATAAGAAGTCGCGCGAGCAGTTCGAAATCCGAACGCACAAGCGGCTGCTCGATATTCTCGAGCCGACCCAGGATACGGTGGATGCCTTGATGAAACTGGATCTGCCGGCGGGTGTGGATGTGGAAATCAAGGCATTCGGACGGGGAAAGTAGATTCTGAATTCTGAATTCTGAATTCTGAATTCTAAGAGGTATTCATGAGCCCAGGGATTTTAGGCAAAAAGATCGGGATGAGCCAGGTGTTCCGCGCCGACGGGCAGGTTGTTCCTGTCACGCTGTTGAAGGCCGGACCTTGCGTGGTGGTGCAGCGCAAAACCCCGACCACCGATGGCTACGACGCCGTTCAACTCGGATTGGTCGAGTTCGCCAAGGCCTCACACACCAGCAAGCCCATGGCCGGCCATCTGAAAAAGGCCAGCGCCGATGGCGTGAAGTTTCTACGCGAAGTTCGCATGCGGCCGGGCGATGACGACCTGAAACAAGGCGATCGCGTGCTGGTAGACCAGTTCAAGCCTGCCGACAAGGTGGACGTGATCGGCGTCAGCAAAGGGCGCGGTTTCACCAGCATCATCAAGCGCCATCATTTTAAAGGCGGTCCTGGCAGCCATGGCTCCATGTTCAATCGCGCGCCTGGCTCCATCGGTGCGTCCAGCTTTCCTTCGCGCGTGTTCCCGGGAACCCGCATGGCCGGCCATTCGGGCGACCAGCAGGTGACCATCCGGAATCTGGAAATCGTGGACGTGGTGGCCGAAGACAACGTCCTGGTAATCAAGGGAGCGGTCCCTGGTCCCAATGGCGGCTATGTGCTGGTGAGAAGGGCCAAGAGGTAAGGAGACTAAGCATGCCCAGTGTAGACGTAGTCGATTTAAATAACGCGGTGGTCGGCTCGCTCGAATTGTCGGACGTGGTCTTCGGCGCGCCGCTCAATAAGGACCTGCTCTATGAGGCGGTGCGGCATTCCCAAGCCGTGCGCCGGGGCGGCAACGCCAAAACCAAGACGCGCCACGAAGTGTCGGGTTCGGGCAAGAAGTTATGGCGGCAAAAGGGCACCGGGCGCGCGCGCATGGGATCCATCCGGTCGCCGCTGTGGCGGCACGGCGGAACCACGCACGGTCCGCAACCGCGCGATTACAGCTATAAACTGCCGCGCAAGATGCTGCTGGGGGCCCTTCGTTCCGCGCTATCGGCCAAGCTGCGCGATGGTGAGCTGAGAGTGGTGCAGGATTTTTCCCTCGCCGATCACAAGACCAAAGCCATGCGCGCGGTGCTGGATGTGCTGGGAGCGACCAAGACGGTGCTGGTGGTCGATAACGGCGAAAATCGCAACCTGGCGCTGAGCGCTCGTAACTTAGAGGGCGTCACGCTGGTTTCGACCAAAGAGGTGGACGTCTACTCGCTGCTCGGCCACGCCGGAGTTTTGCTCTCGCAGGCGGCGGCCGAGAAGCTTTCGGAGGCGCTCGGGAAATGACCATTTACGAAGTGATCAAACGGCCCATTGTGACCGAAAAGGGCGTCGCCAAGAAGGACGGCGAGCAGACTCTGTGTTTTGAAGTGGCTCCGGATGCCAACAAGACTTTGGTGAAGGCCGCTGTCGAGCAGTTGTTCAAAGTGAAAGTGGCGGATGTCCGAACCGTCAGCGTGGCTGGCAAGCTGCGGCGGCGCGGCAGGTTTTCCGGCTATCGTTCGGATTGGAAAAAGGCTTATGTCCGGCTGAAGACCGGGCAAAAGGTTCCCGAGTACGCCGAGATTTAGGGTATTGGAGAGTTAACGTCATGGCGATGAAGAGCTACAACCCGACCACGCCGTCCCGGCGCTTCATGAGCGTTGTTTCTCGCGAGGAGATCACCAAGCAGACTCCCGAAAAGTCACTGGTGGTTGGAAAGAAACGATCGGGCGGACGCAACAGCGAAGGGCTTATCTCGTCGCGGTTCCGCGGCGGCGGGGCCAAGAAGGCCTACCGGGCTATCGATTTTAAGCGCGACAAGTTCGGCATTCCGGCCAAGGTGGCCGCCATCGAGTACGATCCCAACCGCACGGCGCGCATCGCGCTGCTCAATTACGCCGACGGCGAGAAGCGCTACATCATTTGTCCGGTAGGTCTAACGGTCGGGCGCACGGTCACCTCCGGCGCCGAGGCCGACATCCTGATCGGAAATGCGCTGCCGCTCAAAAACATTCCGGCTGGCACCGTGGTCCATAACATCGAGCTGCGGCCCGGCAAGGGCGCTCAAATGGCGCGCTCGGCCGGGGCGCAGGCTCAGTTGGTTTCGCGCGAAGGTGGAATCGCGCTGTTGAAGCTTCCTTCGGGCGAGATACGCCGGGTGCAAGTGGAATGCATGGCCACCATCGGCCAGGTGGGCAACGTGGAGCACGAAAACGAGTCGCACGGCAAGGCGGGCAAAACGCGCTGGCTGGGCAAGAAGCCGCACAATCGCGGCGTGTCGATGAACCCGGTGGATCACCCGCACGGCGGGGGGGAAGGCAAGACCTCCGGAGGCCGGCATCCGGTGACGCCGTGGGGCCAGCCTACGCGCGGATTCAAAACGCGCAATAACAAGCGGACCGACAAGTGGATCGTGAGCCGCAAGTCGAAGAAGAGGGGATAGCAATTGGTCATTGGCAGTTAGTATTTGGCCAATCGCCAATGAGCTAATAGCCAAGAGCAAATGAGGGATTGGAGCTATGAGCAGATCGCTTAAAAAAGGGCCTTTCACCGATGATCATTTGGCCAAGAAAGTGGCTGACATGAACGCCAAGAACGAAAAGAAAGTGGTGCGAACCTGGTCCAGGCGTTCTACCATTGTTCCCGATTTCATCGGCCACACCCTGGGCGTCCATAACGGCAAGAAGTTCATTCCGGTCTATGTCACTGAAAACATGGTGGGCCACAAGCTGGGCGAGTTTTCTCCCACCCGCGTATTTAAAGGACACTCGGTGAAGGCCGCCTCAACCACCGAGAAGACCGCCAAGCCGGCCTAAAGGAAAAACGATGCAAGCCAGAGCAGAAGCCCGATATATACGATCGTCGCCGCAGAAAGCCCGCTTGGTGATCGACCTGATCCGCGGCCGTTCGGCCAACGAAGCGCGCATCATTTTGCGCCAGACCAACAAGCGCATGGCTCCAACCGTCTTGAAGGTGCTGGATTCGGCCATCGCCAACGCCGAGAACCGCAATAACGATGTGGACGTGGATCAACTGGTGGTGAGCGAAGCGTACGTCAACGAAGGACCGCGGCAGAAGCGCATCCGGCCCGCGCCCATGGGCCGCGCGTATCGCTATCAACGCCGTACGTCGCATATCGCGGTCGTGGTGAGCGACAAGGCCGGGGCAGCCCCGGTAAATGAGGAGAACGCATAGTGGGACAGAAAGTACATCCATACGGCTTTCGTCTGGGCGTCACCAAGACCTGGCGATCGCGCTGGTTCGCCAAAGCGGACTATGCCAAGCTTCTGCGCGAAGACCTGGAGCTGAAAGGCGCGCTGCGCGAACGGCTGAAGTCGGCCGGCGTCAGCTCCATTGAAGTGGACCGGCCCGGCAACAAGCTGCGGGTCACCATTCGCACCTCGCGGCCCGGCATCATCATCGGACGCAAGGGCGCCGAAATCGAGAAGCTCAAGGGCGACCTCGCCAAGAAAACCAAGCGCGAAGTTTTCATCGATATTCAGGAAGTACACAAGCCGGAATTGGACGCCCAGTTAGTGGCCGAGTCCATCGCGCTGCAGCTGGAAAAGCGCGTTGCATTTCGAAGGGCCATGCGGAAGGCCGTCGATTCGGCGCTGCGCTTTGGCTGTAAAGGCATCAAGGTCCGGGTATCGGGCCGCCTGAATGGCGCCGAAATCGCGCGCAGCGAATGGTATCTGCAAGGGCAGCTTCCCCTGCATACTTTGCGCGCCGATCTGGATTATGGCTTCGCTCAGGCCTACACCACCTACGGCGTCATCGGGATCAAGTGCTGGACCTATAAGGGTGAAATCCTGGACAGCGGCCGGCGCGATTCGATGCGCAATGATCCCGAGCCCAGGCGTCAGCCCTTGCGCGATCGCCGCGAGCGTCGTCCCGGCAGCGCTTTTGCGCCTCCCGCGGCCGAACCGACCGGTCCCGTGGTGCAGGCTCCTCCCGACCTCGGCGCAGCGCCGCGCGTCGCGCCCATTTTGCCGCCATTGGCGCCACCGCAACCAACCTGGAAACGGGAAGGAAAAGAAGGACCTCCCGAATCGACCGGCGGATCGGGTAGCGAGCCGCCGAAACAAGGATAAGGATAATCGCCATGTTGATGCCCAAGAAGGTTAAGTACAGGAAACAGCAGCGCGGCCGCATGACCGGCAAAGCTTGGCGCGGCTCCACGCTCGCTTTTGGCGATTTTGGACTGAAGGCCATGCGCTGCGGTTGGATCACGGACCGGCAAATTGAAGCCGCCCGCGTCGCCATGACGCGCTTCATCAAGCGCGGCGGCAAGGTGTGGATCCGCCTGTTTCCCGACAAGCCCATCACCAAGAAGCCGGCTGAAACGCGTATGGGCAAGGGCAAAGGCGCGCCCGAGCAGTGGGTGGCGGTGATCCGGCCCGGCAAAATCCTGTTTGAAATGGAAGGCGTTCCGAAAGCGACCGCGCAGGAAGCTTTTCGGCTGGCCGCGGGCAAGCTGCCGCTGCCGACTAAAGTGGTGAGCCGCGAGGACAACACCGGCGAATGATAGCGAGCCCGAATAGGGCAGCCGGAGAATAAAAAATGAGAGCAGACAAAATACGGGAACTCGATAGCGACGAGCTGCGCAGGCAGGTGGCGGAGATCCAGGAACAGAACTTCCGGCTCCGTTTCCAGTTGAGCATGGGGCAAAGCGACGGACTGAAGAAGGTGCGCACCATGCGCAAGGATCGCGCACGGATTCTTACCATTCTGCGCGATCGCGAGCTGCATCCAGAGACCGCACCCGAGCCGTCGCCCAAGAAAAAGAAGAAGGGGAAGTAAGCCATGGCCGATACCGCTCCAGCCAGGAAGAAGATAGGCAATAAGAACGAGAAGGTCGGCGAGGTGGTTTCCGCCAAAATGACCAAGACCATCGTGGTCGAAGTCACCAGACGCGTTCCCCATCCCATTTACAAGCGAATCATCAATAAGCGCAGCAAGTTTTACGCTCACGACGAAGAGCAGCGGGCGCAGATCGGCGATACGGTCCGGATCATCGAGTGCCGGCCGATGAGCAAACTGAAGCGCTGGCGCCTGGGCGACGTGCTGCGCAAGGCGGTGCAGGTGGCCGTAGATCCGAGTGCTGTGGATCTTGAAACCACGCAGCCGACGGCCGGTTCCAAATCGCCCAAAGCTAAAGTCGGGAGGAAATCATGATTGGAATGCGCACCATCCTGGAGGTGGCCGACAACAGCGGCGCCCGCAAGCTGATGTGCATTTTGCCGCGTGGCGGGGATTTGGGATTGCGCGCCGGTTTGGGCGACGTCATTACCGCGAGCGTCAAAGAAGCCACGCCCGAATCGCCGATTAAGAAGGGCAAAGTGGTGCGCTGCGTCATCGTTCGCATGCGCAAAGAGTCCCGCCGCAAGGATGGCACCTACATCCGGTTCGACTCCAACGCCGCCGTGCTGATTAACGAAGTGGGCGAGCCGGTGGGCACCCGCGTCTTCGGTCCGGTGGCGCGCGAACTGCGCGACAAGCGCTTCATGAAGATCGTTTCGCTCGCCCCGGAGGTGATCTGATGCCCAAACGCCCCGTGGAGAAGACTTTCGTCAAGACCCGGATCAAGAAGAACGACCAGGTGAAAGTGATCGCCGGACGCGACAAAGGCAAAACGGGCCGGGTGATTTCGGTGGATCGCTGGCGCGGCAAGCTGATTGTGGAAGGCGTGTCGATGATCAAGCGTCACACCCGCCCCAATCCGCAGCAGCAGATCAAAGGCGGTATCGCCGAAAAGGAAAGCGCCATCTCGGTTTCAAACGTGATGATGCTCACTTCCGGCGGAGTCCCCACGCGGGTGGGTTACAAGCTGGAGCCAAGCGGCACCTCCACGCGCCGCGTTCGCATCGCCAAGAAGAGCGGCGAGGCGCTAGATACTAAGGGATGACGACCACCAAAGGTTAGAGGATCCAAGAAAATGGCAGCAGTAGAAGCAAGACTCAAGCAGCATTATCAAAAGAGCGTGATTCCGGCGCTGGTGAAGGAGTTCGGCTACAAGAACGTGATGGCCGTACCTAAGATCCAGAAGGTATCGGTCAATATTGGCTTGGGCGAGGCCACCCAGAACGCCAAGCTCATGGACGGCGCGGTGAATGAACTGGGGCAAATCGCGGGACAAAAACCGGTGGTCACCAAAGCCAAGAAGTCCATTGCGGCTTTCAAACTGCGCGAGGGCATGTCGATCGGCGCCATGGTGACGCTGCGCGGCGACCGGATGTACGAGTTCCTGGACCGGCTGATGAATGTCGCTCTGCCGCGCGTCCGCGATTTTCGCGGCGTGTCGTCCAAGTCCTTCGACGGGCGTGGGAATTACACCCTGGGCGTGCGCGATCAATTGATTTTTCCCGAGATCGATTACAACAAAGTAGAGAAGGTCAAGGGCATGAATATTTCCATCACTACCAGCGCTAAGACCGATGCCGAAGGTCTGGCGTTGCTGCGGCACATGGGAATGCCGTTTAGGCAGTAGGAAAAAAGGAACACATGGCAACCACAGCGAAGATCGCGAAAGAAGACCATACCAGAGCCAGGATCGCAGCCGACAAGGCCGCCAACAAGACCACTCCGGCACGGGTGAAAATCCGGCTGCGCAACCGCTGTTTCCGTTGTGGCCGGCCCCGCGGCTACATTCGCAAATTCAATTTGTGCCGGATTTGTTTCCGCCAGCTCGCTCTCGCTGGCGAGGTTCCCGGCGTCATCAAAGCGAGCTGGTAAGGAAAGGAGTCCCAAGAATAGAAACATGGCCATTACCGATCCCATCGCCGACATGCTGACGCGCATCCGCAATGCGCAGTTGGCGCGCCATCCCAAAGTGGACGTGCCCGCCTCCAAGCTCAAAATGGAAATCGCCCGGATCTTGAAGGAGGAAGGCTTCATCGTCAACTTCAAGCTGGCCGAAGAGGGCGCCAAACGCAGCATTCGCATTTATCTGAAATACACGCCCGGCAACCTGCCGGTGATTTCGCGGATCGAGCGGGTATCGCGGCCCGGATGCCGGGTGTATGTCGGCAGCCAGGAAGTTCCCAAGGTGCTGGGCGGTCTCGGCATCAATATTTTGACCACGGCGCGCGGCGTCATGACCGGCAGCTCGGCGCGTAAGGAACGCGTCGGCGGCGAGGTTCTATGCCAGCTCTGGTAATCGAAATGTGGCGCACGCACTCCTGCGTGCCGCGTTCACACTCGTGTGAACGCCCGGAGTATAAACTATGTCCCGAGTAGGTAAAAAAATAATTCCGCTGCCCAAGGGCGTCAAGATCACCATGGGCAAAGAGCTGCTAGTGGAAGGTCCCAAAGGCAAGCTGAACGTGCCGATGCCAGAGGGTATCGAAGCACGCCAGGTGGACGGCACACTCGAATTTTTGCGCGATTCCGATCAGCGCGCCGCTCTGCATGGCCTCACCCGCGCGCTCGCCGCCGCCGCCGTACAGGGTGTATCCACCGGCTTCACGCGCGAGCTCGATATCACCGGCACCGGCTATCGCGCCGACGTCAAGGGTAAGATCGCCACCTTCACTCTGGGCTATTCGCATCCCATCGAATTGCTATTGCCCGACGGCGTGGATCTCAAGATCGACAAGCAAACCCATCTGGTTTTGAGCGGTTACGACAAGCAGATGGTGGGACAGGTGGCCGCCAACATCCGCGCCTTGCGCCCGCCCGATCCGTACAAGAACAAGGGCGTCCGCTATACCGGTGAAGCGCTCCGCAAGAAGGCCGGCAAGACCGCGGGAGCAGGAGCGAAGTAAATGGCGAAATCTTCTAAGAATGACGTTCGGACTCGGATTCACACGCGCATCCGGATCAAACTGAAGGGCAGCCAGGAGCGGCCGCGGCTGGCCGTGTTTCGCAGCCTGAAACATATTTATGCCCAGGTGATCGACGATCGCGAGGGCCGCACGCTGGCCGCCGCGTCTTCGGGCGAAAAGAATTCGAGCGTGGTGGGCGGCAATCTGGCCGGCGCCAAAGAAGTCGGCAAACTGATCGCCGAACGCGCCAAAACCAAGGGCATCAGCAAAGTTGTGTTCGATCGCGGAGGCTATCTCTATCACGGGCGTGTGAAAGCCCTGGCCGATGCCGCGCGAGAAGCAGGATTGGAGTTTTAACCATGGCGGCAACACCCACGGCGAAACGGATCGATGCCAACACCTTGAACCTCAAGGAGCAGGTGGTCTCGATCAATCGCGTCACGAAAGTGGTCAAAGGCGGCAAGAACCTGAGCTTTTCGGCTCTGGTTGTCATTGGCGATCCTGGAGCGAAGATCGTCGGCTTCGGCACCGGCAAGGCCAAGGAAGTTCCGGCCGCCATCAAGAAGGGCATTGAGGCGGCGAAAAAGAATCTGCGTAAGGTGAACGTGCTCGAAACCACCATTCTGCATAAGGTGTTGGGACGATTCGGCAGCGGCCTGGTGCTGTTGAAGCCGGCGCCGGAAGGAACGGGCGTTATCGCCGGCGGCCCGGTGCGCGCGGTGATCCAAGCTGTTGGCATAACTAACGTGCTCACCAAATCCATTGGTTCGCGCAATCCGCATAACGTCGTAAAAGCCACCATCAACGCGCTCGAGCAGTTGCGCGACCGGGCGCAGACTTCCGACATGCGTGGTCTGGCGCAGGAGAAGGTAAGCTAATCCATGGCCGCCGGAACTATTAAAATTAAGTTGATCGGCAGTCCCATCTGCTGCCCCGAAAAGCATAAAGCGATCGTCCGTTCGCTGGGGCTGAAGAAAATGAACCGCATCGTGGTGCGGCCGGACGACGCGGTATTCCGCGGCATGGTGGCCAAAATCCCGCACTTGTTAGCCATCGTAAAGGACTGACCTCAGGGAGCCAAGGAATAACCATGAATCTCAGCGATCTTCGCCCGCCGAAAGGGCAAAAACAAAAGAGGCAGCGCATCGGACAGGGCATGGGCACCGGGCGCGGCAAGTATTCCGGCCGAGGCGCCAAGGGCGCGCGCTCTATTTCCGGCTACAGCATCATGCGCGGTTTCGAGGGCGGGCAAATGCCGCTGCATCGCCGCCTGCCCAAGCGCGGGTTCACCAACATTTTCAAGAAAGAATATGCCATCGTAAATGTTGGGCGTCTGGAACAACTGGAAGGCAGCACGTTCGATGCGGCGCGGCTGATCGAACTGGGCGTCATTAAGAAGCTCGGCGCCGGGCTCAAAGTGCTAGGCTCCGGCGACATCACCCGCAAGATCGAAGTGCGGGCGCACGTATTTTCGAAATCGGCTCTGGATAAAATCCAGAAGGCCGGCGGCAGTGGAAACGTGATAGGAAGCTAACAGTTCCAGGAGCCGATCGAGGTAAGCCCAGAGGCAGGACAAAGATGAAGTTCTTCGACACCATCGCCAATATGTTCCGGATTCCGGACCTGCGGAAGCGCATCCTCTTCACGCTGGGCTTATTGGCCGTGTACCGGTTTGGCGGCCACATCCCGACCCCCGGGATCGACGCCAACCGATTAGCTGAATTCTTCCAGCAGAATTCCGGATCGCTGTTCGGGTTCATCGATCTGTTCAGCGGCGGCATGTTCCGCCGGCTGACGGTCTTCGCCCTGGGCATCATGCCCTACATCACCGCGTCCATCATTTTGCAATTGCTGCAGGTGGTGGTTCCAACCCTTGAGAAACTCCAGAAGGAAGGTGAGTTGGGCCGACGCAAGATCACGCAGTGGACCCGCTACCTCACCATCATCCTGGCTCTCGTCCAATCCTTTGGTATCGCTTTGACGCTCGAGAAGTCGGGGGGCGGGTTTGTGTTGAATCCGGGTATCGCGTTCATCGCGATGACGGTCATTACGCTCACCGCCGGAACCACTTTCATCATGTGGCTGGGCGAGCAGATCACCGAGCGCGGCATCGGCAACGGGATGTCGCTGCTGATCTTTGCCGGAATCGTGGTCGGTCTCCCGCGAGCCATCGACAACATCTACGATCATGTGTTCCGCGTGCGCGACTGGACGCCCATCCACCTGATTATCATTCTGGCCGTCATGCTGGCCGTCGTCGCCTTTATCGTGTTGGTGGAGCGTGGCGAGCGCCGCATTCCGGTGCAGTATGCCAAGCGCATCCAGGGCCGCAAAATGATGGGCGGGCAATCCACGCATCTTCCGCTGAAAGTGAATGCGGGCGGTGTGATCCCTGTGATCTTCGCTTCATCGCTACTGGCCTTCCCGCAGACGCTCACCAACTGGCAAGTTGTGAAGAACAGCCCCATCCTGACTGGAATGCTCGACTCCATCGGCGGCAACCAGCCGCTGTATTATTTGCTATTCTGCGTCCTCATCATTTTCTTCTGCTTCTTCTATGTGTCCATCATCTTCAATCCCAACGAAGCGGCGGACAACATGCGCAAATACGGCGGATTTATCCCCGGCATTCGTCCTGGCAAGAACACCGCTGACTACATGAACAAGATTCTGACCAGGATCACGGTGGTGGGCGGTCTGTACCTTTCGGTGCTGTCGCTGATTCCGCAGATCATGATCGCCGGCATAAAATTGCAGCGCTTGCCGCTGGTGGGCAACTTCATCGATAACTATTTCCCGCGCTGGCTTCTGGACGGCCTCAATGTAAACTTCTTCTTCGGCGGCACCTCGCTGCTGATTGTCGTCGGCGTCGCCATGGATACGGTCAACCAGGTGGAAGCTCAGTTGATCATGCGGCACTACGAGGGCTTCACCCCACGCTCCGGCCGGATTCGGGGCCGTCGCAGCAGTGTATCTTAGAGCCCGTCTCCTAACCCGATGATTTTGCAGTATAATAAATTTATCAGTCACTCCCGTGGAGAGGGCCGGTGTGTGCCCGCCCCCCTGGATGACAGTCCGCGAAGATGATTATCCGTAAGAACCGCAACGAGTTGGACCAGATGCGCAAAAGTGGCATGCTGGTCTGGCAGATCCTGCAGGACCTTTCGAAAATGGTCCAGGAGGGCGTCACCACACACGATCTGGAAGTTGCGGCGGAGAAGATGATGAAGGACGCAGGCGCCAAGCCGGCCTTCAAGGGTTACTACACGCAGGCGGCGGGCAGCAAATATCCGTACGTGTTGTGCACGTCGGTGAACGATCAGATCGTGCATGGCATGCCGTCGGCCAGGACGAAATTGAAAAAGGGCGACATCGTCTCCCTCGATACGGGTGTCCAGTTGAACGGTTATTTCGGCGATTCGGCCGTCACGGTTCCGGTGGGCGAGATTAACGAAGCAGCCAAGAAGCTGCTGGAAGTGACCAAGGAATCGCTGGAACTGGCCATCGATAAGGCGCGGCCCGGCAATCGGCTGTTCGACGTTTGCGGAACGGTGGAGCAGCATGTGGTCGGAAACGGATTCTCGGTGGTTCGCGAGATGGTGGGGCACGGAATCGGCACCAAGCTGCACGAAGAGCCGCAAGTCCCCAATTACGTGGATCGCCGAAATGAGAATCCGAGGCTGAAGGAAGGCATGGTGCTGGCCATTGAGCCGATGGTCAATGCCGGCGCTCCCGACATGCGCGTTTTGTCGGATAAGTGGACGGCGGTTACCAAGGATCATTCGCTGTCGGCGCATTTTGAGCATTGCGTGGCGGTGACGTCCGAAGGTCCGTGGGTGTTGACGCGGCCGTGACGGTCGCAGCGATCGTATTGGAATTGATGCCCAGGGCGATCGTGAAAGTGAAGCTGGAAAATGAAGCCGTGGTTCTGGCGCATGCGGCCGGGGCGGTGAAGACGAATTTTGTGAGAGTCAGGCCAGGCGATCGAGTCGAGGTGGAGTTATCGCCGCACGATCCCGGCCGCGGAAGAATTGTTCGATTACTGAGGTAGCGCACGCTTTAGCGTGCCGCGTCGCCACTCTTAGCGACGCAAAGGAGAGAATGATGAAAGTGCGAGCGTCGGTCAAAAAGATGTGCGACAAGTGCAAAGTGATCCACCGAGAAGGTGTGGTGCGGGTCATCTGCACCAATCCGAAGCATAAGCAGCGGCAGGGATAAAGGAAACAATATGGCGCGTATTGCAGGTGTCGATTTACCAGCCAAGAAGCGGGCCGAGATCGGTCTGACATATATCTACGGAATTGGGCGGACCCGCGCGCTCTCGCTGCTCCATCGGGCCAACGTAGACGCCACTAAAAAGGTCTCCGACCTCACAGAAGACGAAATCAACCGCGTCCGAACGCTGATCGAAAACGAAGGATCGGTGGAGGGCGACCTCCGCAAGGAACTTTCGATGAATATCAAGCGCCTCATCGAAATGGGCTCCTATCGCGGATTGCGGCATCGTCGCGGCCTGCCGGTACGCGGGCAGCGCACCCACACCAACGCCCGCACGCGCAAAGGACCTCGTCGCGGAACCGTCGCCAACAAGAAGAAAGCCACCGGCAAGACCTAAGGACATCGAATGGCAAAAGCTCCTGCAAAGACTACCAAGAAGAAAACCTTCAAGAAGAAGGAAAAGAAGGTGGTGTCCAACGGCCTGGTGCATGTCCAGGCTTCGTTCAACAACACCATCGTGACGTTCACCGATCTGGTGGGCAATGTTCTGGCCTGGTCCAGTTCCGGGTCGCTCGGATTTCGAGGCTCGCGCAAGGGTACGCCCTTCGCCGCCCAGCAGGCGTCGCTGACGGCCGCCAATAAAGCCAAGGAATATGGGCTCCGCTCGGTGGAAGTGCGAGTCTCAGGACCCGGAGCCGGCCGTGAATCGGCTGTGCGCGCGCTGGCGACGGTCGGAATCGAAGTCAAATCAATTAAGGATCGCACCCCGATCCCGCACAACGGCTGCCGCCCTCCCAAGCGCCGCCGCGTCTGATTTTTTTGTGGCGCACGCACTCGTGCGTGCCGCGTTCACACTCGTGTGAACGCTTTTGTTGGTAGTAAGCAGGAAGAAGGCCCAGGCCGTAAACTGCACCTTAAGTTGTAGCGTTCTGCGTGGAACGCAGGAAAGGTAAAGAAGGAATGGCAAGATACAATGGCCCCGTCTGCCGGCTCTGCCGGCGCGAGGGCATGAAGTTATTTCTAAAAGGGGAGCGCTGCCACACCGAAAAGTGCGCCATCGAAAAGCGCAACTTCGCCCCCGGCCAGCACGGCAAGGACCGCAAGCCCAAGCTGGTTGGCTATGGTCTCCAGCTGCGCGAGAAACAGAAGGCCCGCCGTTACTACGGCATTTTGGAAGGCCAATTCCGCAATCTGTTCGAGCGCGCCTTCCGCACCAAGGGCGTCACCGGCGACAACATGCTCAACTCGCTCGAGCGGCGGCTCGACAACGTGGTCTATCGCATGGGCCTGGGAACCAGCCGCAGCCAGGCACGCCAACTGGTCCGGCATGGTCATTTGCTGGTGAACGGCCACAAAGTCAACATCCCCTCGTTCGAAGTCCGGGTGAACGACGTCATCGAAATTCGCGAGAAGAGCAAGGAAAATCCCACCATCCTGGCTGCCCGCGACGCCACTGCGCACGCCCCGTCGCCCAATTGGCTCGAAGTAGACCGCGATAATCTCAAGGGCCGGATGATCGCACAGCCCAAAAGAGAAGAACTCGTCCAGATCCAGCTCAATGAGCAGTTGATCGTGGAATTGTATTCGAAGTAAGGGCCGATCCCCGAAAGGAAGAATTGAATTATGTTTAAAGGATTTCAAAAGCCGAAAAGGCTGATCGCCAACACCGAAACTCTCACCGAGCGCTACGGCATGTTCACTGCCCAGCCGTTCGAGCGCGGCTTTGGAGCCACCATCGGCACCGGCCTGCGCCGCGTCCTGCTCAGCTCCATTGAAGGCGCCGCCATCACCTCCATCCGCATCGAAGGCGTGGCCCACGAATTCAGCCCCATTCCGGGCGTGGTCGAAGATGCCACCGACATCATCCTCAACCTGAAGCAGGTGCCCTTCAAGATGAGCGGCGAAGGCATCCGCATCGCGCGGCTTCGCGTCGACCGTCCCGGCCAGGTTCTGAGTGGACAGATCGAAACCGACGCCGATGTCGAAGTGCTGGATCGCAACCTCCCCATCGCCACCGTCGGCGAGGGCGGCAAGCTCAACATCGAGATGCGGCTCAAGACCGGCCGCGGCTACGTGGCTGCCGACCGCAACTACGATGAAGATTTGGCGCTCGGCTACATCCCCATCGATTCGGTTCATTCTCCCGTGCGCAAAGTGAACTTCGCCGTCGAAGCCGCTCGCCTGGGCCAGATGACCGATTACGACAAACTCACGCTCGAGGTCTGGACCAACGGCGCCATCTCACCGCAGGACGCCATCGGCCAGGCCGCCAAGCTGCTCAAGGACCACATGGCGATCTTCATCAACTTTGAAGAACTGCCGGAGACCGCCGAAGAGCCGGCCGAGCGCGGCGCCACCCAGATGAACGAAGTGCTCAACCGTTCCGTCGAGGAACTGGAGCTGAGCGTTCGCTCCTACAACTGCCTGAAGAACGCCAATATTCAAACCATTGGCGACCTGGTGCAGAAGACCGAAGCCGAAATGCTCCGCACCAAGAACTTCGGCCGCAAATCGCTCAACGAAATCAAGGAAATCCTCTCCAATCTGGGCCTCACCTTCGGCATGAAGTTCGATGCGCAGGGCCGTTTGGTGGCGCCGCCGCCATCGCTGCCGCACTTCGGTGGGATCGACGATACGGCGGAATTCCCGGATGAGGCGGTGGAGTAATCATGCGCCACGGGGTCTCCGGATATAAACTCAAACGCAACATCGCCTCGCGCAATTCGCTGCTGCGCGGCCTCGTCACCAGCGTCATTGAAAGCGATTTCGTCATCACTACCGTTCCCAAGGCCAAGGCCGTGCGGCCATTGGTGGACAAGATGATCACCCTCGCCAAGGACGACACGCTGCATTCCCGCCGGCAGGCCGCTGCTTTCCTCCGCACGCCCGCTTCGGTCCAAAAGCTGTTCGACAAGCTCGGCACCAAGTTCGGACAGCGGAACGGCGGCTATACCCGCATCGTCCGCTTGGGCTGGCGTAAGGGCGATGGCGCCGAACTCGCCAAGCTCGAACTGGTGGGCACCGAACTAGTCAAGCGCGCCGCCGAACGCGCCAAGCGCCGTGAAGATCGCCTCAAGGCAGTTCAACAAGGCGAACACGATGGCGGCGAGCCAGAAGAATCGTAAAGGCGGGAACCAGGCTGACGGCCAGTCCCGCCGCAACATCCGCTGCATAGTGGTAGCGCCCATAGATGGTAGCTATCGCGACGGTCATCGCATACACCAGCATTCCCCAGCCGTATCGCTTGCGCTCCGGTAGAAAAGCGAACAGCGCCCAGGCGGCCGAAAACGCCGAAGATACGTGCGCGCTTGGAAACACGCTGGAGTGAATACCGACGTTTCCCAAAAACCACAAATTGAACTCGCGCAGAGCGGTCGTGATATTCGGCACATCGCTTCCGCCAAATGCCACGCGCGGCGGATCCGAAGGAAAGTAAGGAAACAGCGCATACGCCAGCAGTGTTCCCAGTAGATACAAAAACAGCGCGCCGTTCACGCGCCGGCGCCGATGCTGAAAATACAAAACCGCCACCAGGAACGGAGCTACCGCGTATACCAGCGCGTAGCAAAGCTCCAGAATCATCGGCCCTAGCGCTCCCACAGCCTCCACGACGCGCTGGAAGCCCCACCTATACAAGATGGTTCGGTCCCATCCCACCCAACGCAGTTCTAAATTGAAACTGCGCGGCAGCGCGGAGAACCAATCCATCTCGCGATAGGTCCCGACCAGCAGCGCCAGGGGAACCCAGTCCCGCATGACGCTGAAGATCTCAGCGTGCTCGCGCGACTCGCCGTAGGCCAGCGCCAGAAATAAACAGCACACCAACAGCTCCACCAGGAATGGCCGCCAGACAATTTGATTCTGCAGCGGAAACCGCGGCGCGATGGCCGCCACATAGCCGAAGTAGATCACCAGCAGCCATTCGGCCGACCGCAATCGCAACGTCACCGCCGTGCCGCGCCCAGCCGAATCAACTGCTCGGCATGCTTCAGCGCTTCCGGTGTCACCTTCTGGCCGGACAGCATGCGCCCGATTTCCCGGGTCCGTGCGTCGCCAGTCAGCTCTTCAATCTCGGCCACCGTGCGGCCTTTCACTTCCCGTTTCTCTACGGAATAGTGATGATCGGCGAACCCGGCCACTTGCGCCAGATGGGTCACGCACAACACCTGATTGGAACCCGCCAGCTTCTTCAGCCTGCGCCCCACCGCTTCCGCCACACCGCCGCCGATGCCGCTATCGATCTCGTCGAATACCAGAGTGCGCTGCACGCCGTTCCCACCCGCCTGCCCTAGCGACGTCTTCAACGCCAGAGCGATCCGGGAAAGCTCACCGCCCGACGCCACTTTATCCAGCGGCCGGGGCTCCTCGCCTGCATTCGCCGAAATCAAAAACTCCACGCGATCCACTCCGTTCCCGGTCCAGTTCGCTTCCCTCACTTCGATGCGAAACACGGCGCTCCCGAGCGCCAGCGAAGCGAGCTCCGATTCCACTTTCTTTGCCAGTTTCTCCGCAGCCGCCTTCCGCGCGCCGGTCAGTGCCACAGCACGGGCCAGGTAGGCCGCGCTCGCCTGCGCCAGGTCCTGCTCAAGCTTAGCCTTACGTTCTCCGGCAGTCTCAATGGCCTCGAGCTTGGTTCGAACGTCCTCGCCGAACGCCAGTACGTCGTCGAGACTAGATCCATACTTACGCTTTAGACGCTCCATCAGCGCCAGGCGGGACTCGATTTCATCCAGCCGCTTCGGATCTGCCTCCAAGGTGTCCACATAGTCGCGGATCGAATCGGACGCGTCGTCCACCCCGATGGCCGCGCTCTGCAGCGTCTCCACCACGCGCTGCATGCTGGCGTCGATCCTGGCCAGTTCCTCCACCTTCTTCAGCGCCGTGCGAAGCTGCGTCGACACGCTCTCCTGCTCTTCATACAATGCCCCGTAGGCCGCATTCGCGTTCTCCTGGAGCTTCACCACGTTGCGCAGCACCACTCGCTCTTGTTCCAGCTGCATGTCCTCGCCCGGCTTCAGCGCCGCCGCGTCGATTTCTTTGCGCTGGAAGCTCCACAGATCCGCCAGGCGAAGCTTTTCCTGTTCCGATCGTTTCAGCTCCTCCAGTTCGCCTTGCATGTTTTTCCAGCGGAGAAACCAATCACCTACTTCCTCACGCTGCTCCAGCAACCCAGCGAAATCATCCAGCGACAGCAACTGCGCCTCGTTCGAAAAAAGCTGTTGCTGCTCGTGCTGCCCATGAATGTCGCCTAGAAATGGCGCGATCTCCCGCAGTAGCGCCATTGTTACAGGCCGGTTTCCGAGAAACGCCCGCGACTTGCCCCCTGCCAGAACCTCGCGCTCGATCAGCAACTCGCCATCTTCCACCTGCGCCCCCGCTTGTTCCAAAAGGCCCGTCAATCGGGCATCCCTGGGGGCTTCAAAAATGGCCGCCACGCGCGCCCGCTCGGCGTCTGAGCGCACCATATCGGCCGAGGCTCGCCCTCCTAAAACCAGCCCAAGTGCATCCACTACAATGGATTTTCCGCTCCCGGTCTCGCCCGTCAGCAGGTTCAATCCGGCGTGAAACCGCGCCCGGACGCGTTCCACTACGGCGTAGTTTTCCACCACCAGTTCCAGCAACACTCGATGAAATTATCCCAGGTTTCGCTCCGTCTAACGAAGAGGAGATCTGTCTATTCGCGGCGGTTTGCGTCATACTGTTAAGCAGAGCGATCTGTAAAACAGAACAGGGTGGTTCTGTTTTTTTACTACATGGAGAAATGATGGCGGCGCGATATCATGGTTTTAGAAGTATTGCGTTGGGCCGGAAGGAGCCTGGTTGATACTTTTGTGCGTGGGCAACCTATTCCTGCAGTTGGAAGTTTGGGACCTGGTGCAAAGCTCTGGTCCGTTGCCAAAAGGGGTGATGCTGATCCTGCTCTGCTTCTCACTCGCCTCTTGGGCTGTCATCCTTTCCAAGTGGGCCGCGTTCCGGCGGGCGCGATCGGCCAATCGCAGCTTCCTGCGGGCCTTCCGCAAGGCTCCGGCGCTCGACACCATCGCCGCCGCGAGCGAGCAATTCCACCGCTCCCCGCTGGTGGCGGTCTTCGACTTCGGGTACAGCGAGGTCGCGCGCCAGATGAAATCGCGCGGCAGCGTCACCAATCCGCTATCGCTCGAACGCACCTTGCAGTTGGGGATGAGCGAAGAGCTGACGCGTCTGGAGCGCAACATGAGCGTGCTGGCCACCACCGCTACGGTCACGCCTTTCATCGGCCTGTTCGGTACGGTGTGGGGCATTATCGACGCTTTTCAGCAGTTGGGCACCGCCGGGGCAGCCAGCCTGCGGGCCGTTGCGCCTGGCATCTCCGAGGCCCTGATCACCACCGCCATGGGCCTCTTTGCCGCCATTCCCGCCGCCATTTTCTACAACATCTATGGCAGCGCCATCAAGGAATTCGGTGCGCGCATGGAAGATTTCCAACTCGAGTTCTTGAACCTTACCGAACGCAGTCTGGAGCGATAACATGGCCTTCTCTCTGAACAGTTCCGGTGGACTCGGGCGCGGGCGCTTTCGCGGCACTCCAGCGCTCGCCGAGATCAACATCGTACCGCTGGTGGACGTGGTGCTCGTGCTGCTCATCATCTTTATGCTGACAGCGCACGTCATGGAGTTCGGCTTGCAAGTGGAAGTGCCGAAAGTGAAGCCGGTGAAGGAAAACGTCCAGGACCTTCCCGTCGTCTCTATCACCAGCGAAGGCGCGTCTTATTTAAACGACCGGCCCGTGAACATCAACCTGCTGGCTGGCGAGATTCATAAACGATTTCATAATGCTACTTCCGTCTACTTACGCGCCGACCGGCGCACGCCCTTCGATCCCATCGCCCAAGTGATCGCCACGCTCGGCGACGCCAAACTGGCGGTGAACGTGGTAACGCAACCCGAAGATCAGTCCGAAAAGCGCCGATAGCCGCCATGCAGCCGCACGCCGATATCCTGGATCAGCGAGAATCACTGGGCGCGCCGTTCGTTCAGTCGGTGCTGCTGCACGCTGCCATCGCCGCAGCGCTGATCGTCTCCAGTATCAGCTTCGAACATTCGCGCCAACAGTGGGGATCCACCAACACTGGCGCGGGCACCGCCGTGGCGATTAACTCGGTGAAGACGATTCCGCTTCCCGCGCGTGCGGGCATCAAAAATCCGGTGGCGAACGACACAGAATCCCGGGTCCCGCAGGCGCCGAAGCCCGAACCTAAAAAGCAGGTCAAGATCCCCGAAGAAGACGCTGTCCCTCTCAAGAGCCGGCTAGCCAAGAAGCAGCCCCGGCCGGAAGCTCCGCAGCGCTATCGGCCACAGCCTCTCGCGTCGAATCAGGTGGTCAGCAGTACGGCGCCGGCGGCGGTTTCGCCGATGTTCGAAAAGCCCGGTGCGGGTGGTGTGGGTGTGGGGCCCAACAGCACTTTCGGAAATCAATTTGGGGCGTATGCCGACCTCGTGGTGCGCCGCGTCACTGATAAATGGCAAACCAGCGGGTTGGCCGGTTTGAGTTTGCCGATGGTAGTGGTCACTTTCGACATCATGCGTGACGGCTCCGTGCGGAATCCGCAGATTGCCCAGCGGAGCGGCAACAGCACCCTCGACTATTCCACGCTCCGCGCCGTTACCGACGCGGGACCATTTCCACCGCTTCCTTCGAATTACAGCGGAAGTTCCACCAGCGTGGAACTTCGATTTCAATTACAGCGATGAAACGAATTCTTCTTCTCAGCTACATCGTCCCGGCCATTGCCGTCTATGTCGGCGCGCAGCAGATTACCCGCGATATCGGCAAGAACGGCGAAAAGCCCTCCATCGCTGTCCCCGATTTTCGCGGCTCCGGCGACGCTCAGAACTTCATGGGCGTCTTCAATAGCACCCTCTTCAACGACCTCCAAGGCTCCGGCCAGTTGAAGATGATCCCCAAAACCCTCTATCCGGTGCAGGTTCCCCAGCAGCCGTCCGACTTCCGGCCGCCCGTGAATGGACAGAGTCAAGGCCTCTGGCTCACCGATTGGTCCGGACCACCGCCCAACGCCAACTACCTGGCCTTTGGCTATACCGCTACGCAGAATAACCAGATTGTGCTCTACGGATTTCTCTTCGATGTCCGCCAAGCCAACCCCAGCTCCGCGCAATTGATCGGGAAAGTTTATCTCGGCTCACTCGACGAAGCCGGATCGCGCAAAGTGGCCCAGGAATTCGCCGCCGACATCCTTAAGCAATTCGGCGCCACCAGTCTGATCGGAACCAAAATCTACTTCGTCTCGGACCGCAGCGGCCAGAAAGAGATCTGGTCCATGAATTACGACGGTTCCGATCAAAAGCAGTTCACCCATTACCGGTCCATTACAACTTTCCCCGCAATTTCCCCCGACGGCACTAAGATTGCCTTCACCACTTACCCCATCCTCCCTTCTTCACGCAATGCCAACGCGGCGCAATTTGGCAAAGAGCAGAATTTGGGACAGCCCCAAATCTTCATCCATTCGGTGGAAACGGGACGCAAGCTGGTCTACTATAACCAACAGGCATCCATGAATGCGGCTTCTGATTTTCTACCCGATAGCCGCCACTTACTGATTTACTCCACCGCCAACGCTGGTTTCTCACAGATCTATGAGACCGATCTGGACGGCGGCGACCTGCATCGCATCACTCACTCCAACTCTTTGGAAGTGGAGCCTAAGGTAAATCCCCGCACCGGCATGGATCTGGTTTTTGTTTCGGGGCGCGGCGGCACGCCGCAAATATATAGAATGAATATTGACGGAACAGATGTCAGCCGCTTGACTAGCGGGGAAGGCGACGCAGTAAACCCCGCGTGGAGCCCGGATGGCCAGCACATCGCATTCGCATGGACTCGTGGATTCGAGCCGGGAAATTTCAATATCTTCGTCATGGACGTGGCCAGCCGCGATATAGTGCAACTGACCCATGGCGCGGGCCGAAACGAAAATCCAAGTTGGGCTCCCGATGGCGTCCATCTGGTGTTCGCATCCAAGCGCGGCAGAACAATGCAGATTTACACCATGCTCGCCGACGGCAGCGGACTACAGCAGCTTACAACGCAAGGCAACAACGACAAACCTGTTTGGAGTAAAGCAACACAATAAAAACGAGAACTAAAGATACCAGGAAAGAGGAGATTCTCAGGATGAGCGATAGTTCGAGATTGCACGCGTCATTGCACTCGTCGCGGGTCGGCATGCTACTGCTGCTGTCGGCGCTAGTGTTGTTCGCGGTGGGTTGCGGTAAGAAAGTCCCGCCGCCTCCGCCACCTCCGCCTCCGGCAGCCACGCCCATCGCCCCCCCGCCCACGGCGGCAGCGCCCGTGATCAATAGTTTCACGGCGGAACCTTCCACGGTAGAGGCCGGGCAATCTTCCACCTTGCGCTGGTCCATCAGCGGCGCCACCGACATGACCATCGATCATGGCGTGGGTGCCGTGCAGAGCAGCGGTATGCGGCAAGTCTTCCCCAGGACCAGCACCAGCTATATGCTGACAGCCCGCGGTCCAGGTGGAATGGACTCGCGCTCCGTTACCGTCACAGTGGGCAGCGCTCCTCCGCCGCCCCCGCCGACTGTCAATTCGCCGCGTCTATCCAGCGCCGAGATTTTGCAGCAGCAGGCGCAGGATGCCTTCTTCGATTTAGACATGAGCGAGATCCGGGCCGATGGCCGCGACGCTCTTACCAAGGACGCCGCCTTGTTGAAGCAGATCTTCCAGCAGGACCCGAATTTCTCGGTGGTGGTGGAAGGCCATTGCGACGAACGTGGATCGGCGGAATATAACCTGGCGTTGGGCGATCGCCGCTCCACCGCCGCCAAGGATTTTCTGGTGCAATTGGGCGTCCCTGCGGATCGCTTGAAAACCATCAGCTATGGAAAAGAGCGGCCGCAATGCACCGAAGCATCCGAGGATTGCTGGCAAAAGAACCGGCGCGCGCATTTGTCGCCCGGGCAGTAGGCTGAATATAGCCGCGGGGCGTGTTGCCATGATGCGCCCCGCGGTACTGAGGAGTGATCTATGAGCTTTTCTCGCGTCGTGGTTGTATTCTTGGCGTTGTCGCCTTTGGCCTTCGGGGCCAGCAAAGAGATTATGGAGTTGCAGCGCGACGTCGCCTTGCTGCAGGATCAGGTGCGCACTCTGCAAAGTTCGCTGGATCAAAAGGTCGCGGCCATCCAAACTCTAACCCAACAGACGCTCGACAGCGTCAATCGCACCAACACTGCCGTCGCCGTCATGCAAAGCAGCTTCAACGACACGATGAGCAAACAGCAGCAAAGCTTGACCGGTCCTGTCGCCAATGTCGGACAGAAGCTGGATCAGATGTCGGAGGACTTCCGCGCCGTGCGCGAATCGGTGCTCGACATGAACACGCGCATGGGCAAACTGGACGCCAAGATCGCCGACCTTGAAAATCTCATCAACACGGTGCGCGCGCCCGCCGCGGCTCCTCCGCCGGCCACCGGAACCGTGCCGCCCGCCGATGGCAATGCCAATTTCTCGCCTGGTTCCAGCCCTCTCGATGCCTCCGCGGGCCCTCCGCAAGGTCTTCAAGCCGGTACGCTATATACCAGCGCGTACGGCGATAAGATGGCCGGCAAATACGATATCGCCCTCCAGGAGTTTACCGACTATGTGAAGTATTTCAACAATACCGACCTCGCGCCTTCCGCCCAATTCTACATCGGAGAGATTTATTACCAAAAGGCGGACTACACCAACGCGCTCGCAGCCTACGACGCCGTGCTTGAGAAGTATGCCGACAATCCCAGGACCCCCGACGCGCGCTACCGTAAAGCGATGTGTCTGCTGAAGCTGGACAGAAACGATTCGGCCGCGCGTGAGTTTCGCGATGTTTACGCCCGTTATGTCAATGACCATCCAGACACCGCCGCCAAGGCCAAAGCGCAGTTGCGCGACATGGGTCTCACAGTGGGGACCCCAGTCAAACGGCGTAGAGCAAACTAACTCCCCAAATCCCGCCCCCGCTGCGCTGTGTTATGCTGTTTCCTCCCGCTGCTCATGTCGCATCCATCGTCGCTACCGCGCATCTGCATTGCCATGGGCTTTCCCGACGCGCAAAAGCTGCTGGAAAACGCGCGCCGCGAAGCGAACGCGGGAGAATCCTTTTTCGAATTCCGCCTGGACTATCTGCCCGCTCCCGAACAAGGCATCGCCGTCATCCGCAAGTTTCTCGCCGCGCATCCTGATTGCTGCATCCTGGCTACTTGCCGCCGCCACCAAAATCATGGAAAATTCAACGGCAGCGTGGAGGATCAGATTCGTATTCTGAACGCCGCGCTGGACGCCGGCGCCAGCGCGGTCGACATCGAAATCGAAAGCGCCGAAAATGCCGTGCCGCGCCTGGAAGCGCTGCGCGGTAAAGGCCGGACCATTCTTTCGTACCACAATTATGATGGCACGCCTTCGCCCGAAACCGTGCTGCGCCGCATGTTGCGCATTCCCGCCGACGGCTACAAGATCGTCACCACCGCCCGCAAGCCATCCGATAACTCGCGCATTCTAGCGCTCACCAAATCACACTCGCGCACGCCACTGGTGGTGCTGGCCATGGGCGAGACCGGATTTCCCACGCGCGTCCTGGCCACCGCCTGGGGCGGGATGTTTACCTATGCCGCGCCCAATGCCTCCGAAGGCACGGCATCCGGCCAGGTGAGCGCTCGTGTGCTGCGCCATCTTTATCGCGTTGAGAAGTTTTCGCGCGCCGCCAAGATCTACGGCGTCATAGCGGATCCGGTGCGTCACTCCATCTCTCCGGCAGTACATAATCGCGCCTTTCAGGCCCATCGTGTGGATGCAGTGTATCTTCCGTTTTTGGTCCAGCCTGCTCAGTTGAAGGACTTTTTTATCCTGGCCGGATCGCTGCCCATTGCCGGATTCAGCGTTACCATCCCCCACAAGCAGAAGATAGTCCGCTATCTGGACGTGGTCGATCCTCTGGCGAGGCGCATCGGCGCGGTCAACACCGTGTGGAAAAAAGCGGGCAAGTGGCGGGGCGCCAACACCGACGCCGATGCAGTGACCATTCCTTTGTCGCGCAAGCTGCGTTTATCGAAATCCTCGGTGCTGGTGGTCGGCAATGGCGGGGCCGCTCGCAGCGCGGCATATGCGCTGGTGGGCAGCGGCGCGAAAGTATCCATCGTTGGCCGTAATCCGGACCGCGTGCGGTCGCTCGCCCGGGCCTGCGGCGCCGAGTCCCTGCTGCGCGAACAGATGAACGGCCGCAAGTTCGACGCCCTGGTGCACGCCACGCCGCTCGGAATGTTCCCTCATCCGGAAGCCTGTTTCTTCCCCGACACCATTCCCGCCGCGCTGGTCTTCGACATGGTGTACAACCCGCTCGAAACTACGCTTCTGCGCCACGCCGCCTCCCAAGGTTCCACGGTTATATCGGGCCTCCAGATGTTTCTGGAACAGGCCACCCGCCAGTTCGAGATCTGGACCGGCGGCTCCGCCCCGCGGTCCGTCATGGAGAAGGCCGCCCTCGAGGCTCTAGAGCCTGCCTGTTGATGTGGCGCACGCACTCTTGCGTGCCGCGTTCACACTCGTGTGAACGCCTGGAGTATTGTCAATTTACTACACTAAAGTCATGAGTAAGTTCACTCGCCGTGAACTCGCCGCCGCGCTGTCTACATCGGCGGTTCTGCTGGCCCGCCCCCAAGCTCAGGCCCCTCCCCTGGCGTTGCCCGCGAACCCTGAAGAAGAACTGAAAGCCGCCCAAGCCCAACTGCGCGACAATGCCGGCCAGCTCGACAAATTTCCTCTGCCCATGGACGCCGAGCCCGCCACCACGTTCAAGCCATGAGCATCTCGAACGACATCTTTTTCGCCGGCATTACAGAGCTTAATCAGAAGCTCGCCAAAAAAGAATTCTCCGCGGTGGAGTTGACCCGCGCTTTCTGCGATCGTCTTGAAAGCATCGGGCCGCGCTACAACGCACTCGCGCTCTCCCTGCGCAAGGATGTGCTTCGCGAAGCCAAAGAGGTGGACGGCGACATCCAGCGCGACCGTCTGCGTGGACCCTTGCAGGGCGTTCCGTTCGGCGCCAAGGATCTCCTGGCTTACGCCAAACATCCCACTACCTGGGGTGCCAAACCCTATGAGGATCAGGTCTTCGATTACACCGCCAGCGTCTTGAAGCACATTCAGAAGCGCGGTGGATTGCTCACCAGCAAGCTCGCCATGGTGGAATTGGCCGGCGGCCCCAGCTATCGCTATGCCAGTGCCTCCTTGACTGGACCCGGACTGAATCCTTGGGACAACACGCGCTGGTCGGGCGGTTCTTCGAGCGGTTCGGCCATCGCGGTTGCCGCAGGCTTGGTTACCTACGCGCTTGGGTCGGAAACGTCCGGCTCCATCCTCACTCCCAGCGCATTCTGCGGCGTCACCGGTTTGCGCCCCACCTACGGATTGGTCTCGCGGCATGGCGCGATGGCCCTCTCCTGGACTCTCGACAAAATCGGACCCATCTGCCGCTCGGCGGAGGATTGCGGCCTGGTGCTGGAAGCCATCGCTGGCGCCGACTACGATGACGCTTCCTCCGCCAGAAAGAGCTTCTACTACACGCCGCAGTTCGCGCGCGATCTGAAGGACGTCCGCGTGGGTTTCGCCCCGGTCGACTTCAACGAAGGAGTTGACCCGGCGGCGCGCGTCGACTACGCCAAGGCTCTTGAAACCATCCGATCTTTGGGTGTGCAAGTCACCGAAGCCAAGCTGCCCGAATTTCCTTATGGCGCCGTCATCGGCACCATTATCTCCGCCGAAGGCTCTGCCGTCTTCGAGCCTCTCATCAAAAGCGGTAAGGTGGATCAGCTCGCCGACCAGCGTCAGATCGCAGGACTAAAAGTCGGATTAGAAATTCCCGCGAACGAGTATTTGAAGGCTATGCGCATCCGCGCGCTGATCCAAGATGCCTTCCACGATCTGCTTTCCACGGTAGACGTGCTCATCGCTCCTACGCGCTTCGACCCGGCGCCGAAGATCACTCAGCCGCTGGATCGTCGCGCCGGTACAACTCTGATTCCGGCCGGCAACCTGGCCGGCCTCCCCGCGCTGTCGCTTCCCTGTGGTTTTGCCAACGGCATGCCGATGGGCTTGCAACTGGTGGGCTCGCCATTTTCGGAAAACATGCTACTGGCAATCGGTAAAACATTCCAGGATCGCACGGACTGGCACAAGCGCCGCCCGACGTTAGCGACTTAGACATAAGAGTGTGTCACAACAGGTGGTGGAATGTTGGCCAAGGCGCACATGATCGGTGCGAGCGTATGTGTGGCGCACGTACTCATACGTGCCGTGTTGGCACTCGTGCCAACACCCGTTCGAACGTACCGAAATCGTTCACACGATTGTGAACGCGGCACGCAAAAGTGCGTGCGCCACAATTATATGCCCCGGCTACGGACGGTTGGCCCACTCACCCTCGGCCCACGAGACCGAGCGCGCCCTTAGCTGCCTCCACACCCCGATATTGCGCTTCTTCAAAAATCGAAAAGCCGCTGAGATCCGAGTTGGCGAAGAAAATGTTCCTCCCTGGTTTCAGCCATTGCTCTCTTTCCTTCGAGAACAGAAACCCGGGCGACGGCCGCGCCATGGCGTGGCCGATGCGCATAATGTCCAGGTGCGCCACGCACTGCCGGATGTCGGGATGGGCGCGAGCCAGATCGTTCAGGATCGCTTCCTTCCAGTAATTCCAGTCCTTCGCGAGCAACAACCGGCGCGCATCTTCCGGCGTGTGCTCCGCCAGCGACCAATAAAACGTCCACACCGTTCGATCGATATGCGTCGCCAGGCTCATGTGTGTCGCATTCACGTATCCCAGCGTAGGTGAGTCATAAATGACGTTGTCCCACGCCGGCTCCGCGTTCTTTTGGTCTGGAATGCGATCCAGCGTAAGGTTGGCGGTGAGCCACGGTGAATATTGAAACCCTCCCGCCCGCGGCGCGCCTTCCACGACATAAGACGCAAGAAACGTCGGAGCGGCCCAAATTACGGCGTCCGCCATATATTCCGTCTGCTCGGTAAGAACGCGGATTTTATTGCCGCTCCGCGCCACGCGATATACCGCGTCGCCGGTCCTCAAATATCGCCTCAGCTTTTCGATGAATCGCGCAGCGATCCAGCCATTTCCTTCCGGCCAGGTCAAGGGACCTTTCTCTTCCGGGTCGCGCGATGCAAAATATTGCACGCCTGCCCACGCCGACGTGTCCTTCGCCATCGCCCCGTAATCATCGCGGCAAGCATAGTTGATATACCAGCGCAAAGCAGCGGAATCGAAGCCTTGCTGTGCCAGCCAATCCGCCATCGACATCCGGTCCAGTTGTGACGGCTTGGCGCCGCGTTCCATGGGAACGGTAAATTGTCCCGTCGCGCGAAATTCGTTAATCTTTTCCATGAAGCGGCGATACTGCGCGCGATCCCTCGGCGTCGCGCCATCCTCTGGCTCGATGCCTTCCTGCCAATGGCCGTTGATGAACAGCCTCTCCTGCGGGTCGAAGCACAGCACGCGCTCGTCCCATTTGCCATCGCGGAATACGCCCAGCTCTTCGAACAGCTCGCGCGCCAGCGATTCGCCTTTGGGCGGCACCGGAACGTAATGCGCCGCCCACGGAAACTTCGAGATCTCATTCTCGCCCCAACGTGAGTTGCCGCCCGCCTGCCGCTCCATTTCAAGCAGCACGAAATCGCGGAAACCGCGCTTGTCCAGGTGCCAGGCCGCGTTTAAGCCGGCCATACCGCCGCCGACAATCACGATCGGGACGCGGAACTGTTCTGCCGGCGTCCGAAACGCCGCACGATCGCGCAGCCGATGCCCCAGCGGAAACGAATCGTTGACGAACCCACCTGTGACTGTGCGCTCCGTCTTCGGCCACAAGCCGATCAACGCGGGCGCGGCGAAGAACTCGCGGCGCGAGATCATCAGTGCGCCACGTCCTTCCATTCCTGTTCGTAATATCGCACCAGAACCTGGTCGTTCAGCCGGTTCGGCTCAGCGGGCACCGGCTGCATGTCCACTGGAAATATGAACAGTTCGGCGACATTGGCGGTTGAAAGGAATCGCAGTCCAGCCGGTAATTGGCGCGGCGGCTCATAGGGCGCGAAGCTGCCGATCACGTATCCCCATTCGCCGAACGATGGCACATATACGTGATACGGATAGACGCGCAAACCGGCCTGTTTGACGGATTCAACGATGCACCAATAGGATTGCCGTGCGAACAGCGGCGACGTGCTTTGCACCACCATCAAGCCGCCGCTCGCCAGATGCTTCGCGGCCAGCCGGTAGAACGCCGTGGTGAACAGCTTGCCAAGCGCGTAACTGGTGGGATCGGGAAAATCGGCCACGATGAAATCGTATTGCTCGGTGTTGGTGTCCAGCCAGCGAAACGCGTCGGCATTGATCACGTGCACGCGCGGAGCGGTAAGCGAATGCTGGTTCAAAGCCGACATTACCGGATGTGTCGAGAACAGCCGCGTCATCTCCGGATCCAGATCCACCAGCGTGACGCTCTCAACCGACGGGTACTTCAGGATTTCGCGAACCGCCAGCCCATCGCCGCCGCCCAGTACCAAAACCCGGCGGGCGCCGGGAAGCGCGGCCAGGCCGGGATGCACCAGGGCCTCGTGATATCGGTACTCGTCGCGCGAGCTGAACTGCAGATGCGAGTTCAGGAATAGCCGCAGATCGTCCTTCCACTTAGTAAGTACGATCCGCTGATAAGGTGTAGTGCGGCTGAAGATCACTTCATCGGCATACAGGCTGTTGTCGGCGGCGGAAGAGATCCGATTGGCGAAAATGGTCCCCACTCCCAGCAGCGCTAGGACTGCCAAGCATCCCCAACGAAGCACGCGCGCGCGGCCAATTTGCTCGCGGAACAGGTAAGTCGACCATAGCGCGACACCCGCGTTGAAAATTCCAAATACCAACGCCGACCGAACCAGCCCGAGCTTCGGCACCAATAGAATCGGAAACAACAGCGATGCGCCCAGCGCGCCCAGGTAATCGAAAGTAAGTACGTGCGAAACCAACTCGCGAAACTGAAAGCGTTCTTTCAATATTCGCATCAGCAAGGGAATTTCAAGGCCCACTAAAGTACCCACCAGAATCACGACGACGTAAAGCACCAATCGAAACGCTTCCGTGTAGGCGAAGGCCAGGAACAGAATGGAAGAAGAGAATCCGCCAACCACTCCCACCATCAGCTCAATCGAAACGAAGCGCGCCACTAATCCACGGTGCAGGAACCGCGACAAGTAACTCCCGATACCCATCGCGAACAAGTAACATCCGATGATAGTAGAGAATTGAAAAACAGTATCGCCGAGTAAGTAACTCGCGAGAGTTCCAGCGATCAGTTCGTAGATCAGCCCGCAGGCGGCAATTAGAAAAACAGAGAGGAATAGTGCGATCGACACCTAGTGCACCGCGGCGGCAATTATAATGCAGATGCCGATCGACATGGCGCCCAGCAACACGGCGAGCGCGACGTTCTTGTCCTGCACGATCTCTTTCCACAGATGAAACGGCGTCACCTTGTCGATAAAGACGAACGCGGCCACAAAGATCAGGATTCCAAGCACTGAGTAAAGCAAAGCATTGCCGAAAGCGCTTAAGTTCACGTTCATTTACCTCCGATGTATCGGGAATAACCGCCATAGGATGAGCGATACGCGCCGGGATTATCGCGGATCGATTTGGGCAGCACCTTCTGCTGATCCACTCGCGACCAGCTCCAGCCCTGATATTCGGCCGCGCCGGTCAGCCCCAGCAGCAGAGCGCCATAAATCACGAACAATGGTGTGTTCAATCGTCATCTCCGCCGGAACTGGATGTGCTTGAATGGGAGGGCGCATAATCGCTTTCACGCCATCTCGCAGCTTCGAAACCGCCTTTTCGAATCGTGGTCAAAATGGGCGGAATAAGGAGCAGCAGCGCCGCCACGAAAAAGAATCCGTAGTTAGGCACGTTGCGCCGCAAACGCAGGTCGTAGGCCACGAAGGGCGATCCGCGCTCCATCTCCGGATCAACACGCAAGTAATACTGGCCCGACGGCACGGACGGAACGATCACGCTGTTGTCGCGGCTCCCTTCGCTCCCATCGGAGTCATGATAGTAACTCACTTCGCGGGCGAAGTCGAAGGTCTCACCGGTTTGATTGTTGATCAGGGCAAAGTTGAAATAGACCCAATTATTATCCAGGTCGGTGTGGATGGAAAGCTCGACATTCGACTTGCGGCCGTCCAGCTGAAAGGTCGGAGTGACGAACGCTTCGGTATTTGCAAACGCAATATCGGTCTTCACTCCTTGCGAGTAAACATAGTGATCGCTAAACGCGACGCGTCCCGGCGAAATGATCAGAAAGAGGAAAATCAGCGCCGCTAACGCGACGTTCAACCACAGCCAGGTGCGCCAGGAAGAGCCCACATTGCCGCCGTATGGCGAAGGCTGATTGGCAAAAATTCCGTATGCGGGCGGCGGAGATCCGGGAAGCTTGAATGCCTGCCAGACTTGCGACCCTGTCATGTACTCGGCCAGGGACCAGGTAATTTCCCCGTCGGTCGATTCCGAAGAAAGCATCGCTGGCGGCGCAACGAAATCCTGGCAGGCCACCGCATCGCCGGTCCGGACTCGCCAGGGAAATTCGCCCAAAACATAAACGGTGCTGGCCGTCATGGAGTCAAAAGCCAGATACATCTGGCCGCCACAGCGCATCGCGATTCTACCGCGCCCCAGTGTTTGTTCGGGCAATGCAGTTTCCACGTGGACGAAATTCCAATGTCCGTTGTACTCGGTGAGATAACGGAAGCCTTTGTAGGGATTGAAGAGCAGGTACTCGTCCCACTGGTAGGTGTCTTCGCCGGATTCAACCCGGCGAATCTGGAAGCCGATGATCTCGTACTGTGTGTTGCCTATTTTGCCGCGCGTCCCGAGCGGAATGGTCGGCTGGGCGTGCGCCTTACCCTGGAACTTCTGCAGGATCTGAACTTCGGGTGTCGACGTATCCAGCACCGTCAAACACTGCGGACAAACCACACTGAGCGTGTGCGCGAACCCGCGCAACTCGACCGGCCCGCCGCAATTGGGGCAGGAGATCGACTTGGCTTGTACCGCCGCCATCAGCTCCAGCCCTCAAATTCACGAAGGTTCTTTAAGTGCAGATCGTCAAACTCGACCGCGCGCCCGAGAAACAGAAGCGGAGGGTTCTCGCTATAGTCGATGGTTCCAAAATCGCCGCTGGTAGTTCTGAGATCGGCGAACATCAAATCGGATTTGTCCCAATATTGAAACGGCAGCTCGCCTTGCACGCCTTTGTAATGAGCCTGAGTGCGGGAAGTCACCTGGTAGGTCTTGCCGCCCCACTGAAAACTGTGACCCTGCCGGATTTCATCGGAGGCCGGCAACGGCGTCGAGGGTGGAATGGCCCACGAGAGGTCGTATTCCAACTGCGCATCGGCCAGCCAACCGCTCGATCCATCGTTATAGACGATATGCCATTCGTTCCAGCCGCCTTGCTCGTATTCGTAAATGATGCGCCCTACGACCACGAAGCTTTTGTTCTGATAAGCGCCTTCGGTTCCGATCTGAATGGGCGAGGCGTCGGGCGGCAGGTCGGCAACGTCACCCACTTTCTTCAAGTCCACATCGGTGCGGACCAGAATCGAATGGCAGAATTCGCAGGTGGTCTGGACCGCGCTGGACCACAGGAACTTCACCGGCGCGCCGCAGTTGGGACAGTTCCCGGTCGGCGAGCTCATACCTGATAGGGCCGCTCCACTTGACGCACCGAAACTCGCGTCGGAGCAAAGCCGATCTTCAGCAGCGCCTCAAAGTCGGCCGTGGGCCGCGGCCGGCAGCAGAACACGTTCAGGCACAGCGATTCATACTCCGGGAAGGTGTGGCAAGCCAGATGCGATTCGGTGAGCAGGCTCACCCCCGTGATCCCGCCAGTGTTAGGAAACTGATGCCAGCTTGTTTTGCCGAGCGGGTGGAGGTCCATCGCGGCCACGATCAGCCGGAACAGTTCTTCCAGCCGGTCCTGGTTGATCAGCGCCGCAACATCACAGCCGTGCGCCTCCACGATCCACTCCAGACCGTTCATATTCTACTGTTGAGCGGTGCCGCACTCCGGACAGAATTTCGATGCCCGCGGCATCTTGTTCCCGCAATTGGTGCAGAACTTGGTGTCCGTGGCAGGAGTAGTTGGCGCGGCCGGCGCCACCGGGCCCGCGCTGGGCGCTGGACCACCCGTCGCTGGCGGAGGCTGCTCTCCCGGCTTCATCGCATTCATCACGCTTTGAGCCATCGTCAGGCCCGCGCCTAACCCCACGCCGATACCCGCGATCCCTCCACCGCCTTCGTTCGCCGCCGCGATAGGCAGGCTCTGCGCCACCTGGAACTGCGTGTACTTATTCATATCGCCAAGCATGTTCATGCTGATGCGCTGATCCAACATCTTCTGCAGCTCGTCGGGCAGCGAGATGTTTTCCACCACGAAAGTTTCGAGCGACAACCCCAGTTCTGCAAACGACGGCTTCAGCGTGTCCACAATCTTCTGGCCGAGCGCGGCCTGGTTCGCCGCCATATCCAGGAATGGCACCGAGCTTTGCGCGAAACTGTCCGTCATGCGCGCCACGATGGTGTTGCGCAGCTGGCCCTCTAGATCGGGTACGCCGTAGACATCGCGCGTGCCGCTGATCTTTTGGTAAAACAGCTTGGGGTCGGCGATCTTGTACGCATAGATCCCATACCCGCGCATCCGGATAGCGCCGAATTCCTTGTCGCGGATCGTGATCGGCGTGGCGGTGCCCCAGCGCTGGTTGGTTTGCAGGCGCGTGGAGAAGTAATAGACGTCCGATTTGAACGGGGACTTGAAGGCCTTGTCCCAATTCATCAGATACGTCAGAATCGGCAAGGTCTGCGTGCTCAAAGTGTAGAGGCCCGGCGCGAAGACGTCGGCCACTCGCCCCTCGTTCACGAAGACGGCCATTTGTGAATCACGCACCGTAAGCTTGCCGCCGTTCTGGATCTCCATGTCCTCCATGGGGTAACGGTAGGCCAGGATTCCATCTTCCGGTTCGGTCCACTGGATAACATCGATGAACTGCTTGGAAAGGAAACTCATATGCTTGTACCCGAGTATACGGCAGAAATGGGCAGTTTGTTCCACAAACTGCGGGGTTCCCGCTTAGGGACTTGCTCGATTGCGAACCCCAGATAAACACCTATAACCCGGATCGGTATTTATCTGCATTCATCTGTGGCAACTCGCTTATTCGTAGCGTAACGCGATCATGGGGTCGATTTTTGTGGCCCGGCGGGCGGGAATGAACGTGGCGAGCAGCGCGACCGAAATCAGGATCAAGGTGACCGCAAGGTAGGTGACCGGATCGGTGGCTTTGACGCCGAAAAGCAAGTTACCCAAGAGGCGGTTCAGGCCGAAGGAAGCAGCCAGGCCGATCACGAGGCCGATGCCCGCGAGCAGCATGCCCTGACGCACCACCAGCTTGAGCATGTCTCCCTGACCCGCGCCCAGCGCCATGCGGATGCCGAGTTCCTGGGTGCGCTGCTCTACCGTATAAGCCATCAAGCCGTAAATTCCGATAGCGGCCAGCAGCAGCGCAAGACCGGCAAAGATGGTGAGCAGCAGCATGTTGAAGTTCTGGCGCGCCGTGGATTCGGAAATCACCTGGTCCATCGTGCGGATTTTGGAAGCGGCCAACTGGCTGTCCACGGATTGAATTTCGTGCTGGATCGCGCTGCTCAGCGACGTGGGTTCTCCAGCGGTTTGAATGATCCAGCTGAGCGGGATGAGGCTATTGGCGAGTTTGGTCAGCCCGTCGGTAACCTGGGTTTGGGGAATGTACATGACCGCTTGATCACCGCCTTGGAGGCCATTCTCCCGTATATTCCCCACGACCCCGACAATCTCACGGGCGGGCTCTTCAAACTCCGGGCCGAGTCCTTTGCCAATCGTGATGCGCTGCCCGATAGGGTCTCCCTGAGGCCAATACTTTTTAGCGAATACTTCGTTAACGATCATCACCCGGGCCGAGTTTCCCTCATCGCGCTGGTCGAAAACTCGGCCTCTCAAGAGAGGCACGCGCAGCGCACTAAAATAATGGGGACTGCCAAAACGCCAAAACTCGTCGCCACTATACAAGTTGCCCTTCGCGGGTGGACGGCCTTCAATAACGAAGGGTAGGTCGAGTCCGAGGCTTGCTGCCGGCAGCATGACCGTGGCCGCCGCCGCCCGTACTCCCGGCAGCGCTTCGATATGGTCCACAACTTGGCGAGTCATGTTGGCGGCCTTGACGGCGCTATCGTAGCGGCCGCCGCTCAAGGACGTCTGCATAGTGATGACGTTGTGCGGGTCGAAGCCCGGTTGGACGGAGCGCAATCCGGCGAAGGTGCGGATCATCAGACCGGCGCCCGCCACTAAGATGACTGCCAGAGCCATCTCGCCGGCCACCAGGACGCTTCGCACCCGGTTGTGCCTCAGGCCGGTTCCCGAACGCCCACTGGCTTCCTTGAGCACCGAGTTCACGTCGAGCTTGGACATCCGCAGCGCTGGAAGCAAGCCAAACAGCACGCCGGTCAGAAGCGCGATGGCGAAAGTGAAGGCCAGCACGTGCCAGTCCAGGGTACTGATGACGGACGCGGCGTGTTCCTCGTCGTTGATGCGCGGCAGATTGCCCGGGCTGACGGCCAACAGCAGCGGCACACTCCAGCTTCCGATGATCAAGCCCAGCACTCCGCCGATAGCGGAAAGCAGAACGCTTTCGGTGAGCAATTGCCGGATCAGATTGCCCCGGCTGGCGCCCACCGCGGTACGGATAGCGATTTCGCGCTGCCGTCCGGCGGCGCGCGCGAGCAACAGATTGGCGACGTTAGCGCAGGCGATGAGCAGCACGAAGCCTACCGCCCCCACCAGGATCAATAGCGCGAGCCGCACGTCGCCGACCAGTGCATCCCGCAGAGGAATCACCGCGACGCTTTCGCTCTTGTCCATCCACTTGGAATTGGCGGCGCGGAATTGCTCACCCGCGCCAATCATATTGGCTTTGGCGGAATCCAGGGTCGCGCCCGGCTTCAGGCGGCCGGCAGCCACTAGATAGTGAGCTTGGTTGGTGCTGTTGGGATCGGCCTGCATGGGCAGAAAAACGTCCGCGGGAGGATCGGAATGGAAGCTGGCGGGCAGGATTCCAACCACTGTGTAGGGATCGCCCCCCAGCAGTACCGGCCTCCCCACCAGCGCCGGGTCGCTCGCAAAGCGGGTTCGCCACAGATCGTTGCTAAGTACCGCGGCCTTCGCTCCGTTGGGCTGGTCCTCTTGCGGCAGGAACGTGCGGCCGTAGGAGGGCGAGACCCCGAACACCTGGAAATACTCAGCCGAGACGTGGATGCCTTTGATTTGCTGCGGCCGGTCGCCCGTGCCCAGGTTCAAGCCCGGTCCCGAGAAGTCGTACAGAGCCATGGCCTGGAAGGTCTGGTTGGCCTTTTTCCACGCCATGAACTTGGGAATGGAGGTCGCTCCGCCACCGTCCCCGCCCTGAAAGCCGCGCTCGATGCGCATGATGCGGTCGGACTCGGGATAAGGGAGAGGGGCGAGCAACACCGCGTTGACCACCGAAAAAATGGCAGTATTGGCGCCCATGCCGAGTGCGAGGGCCGCGACAGCCACTCCCGTGAAGCCAGGATTGGCAGTCAGAACGCGCAGAGAGTGACGCAGGTCTGAAAGAAGGCTGCTCATACTGTTATGGTACGAGCGGCCCAGCGCAAAGTTCGCTCGCCTTAATTCGGCGTGGTGTTAGACGCCGCAGTCATCACCGAAGCCACTTGGCTGAATATCATGCTGATGCTGCTGGAGACGCCGGGCATGATAGCACCAGCCGCCACCGCCACGAAACCCGCCATTAAGGCATACTCGATGAGGTCCTGGCCCCGGCGATCGCGCCAGGCGCGCATCAGAAAACTCAAAGCTTGAATACCGATCATTTTCATGTCCTCTTTTCGTTGGAGCGTGTGCTGTGGTACCAATTGTCGGCGAGCTAATGAGGGTGAACAAGCACGCCGATAGAACAGGGGGATCTAGAACCAACCCCCAATCAGTAGTACTGTCTAGAGGCAAGTACCATCAGTGAAGAGCGTTCCCCAAAGCATTTGGCCGGTGTCGGTGTTCGGCCTGGGTTTCCTGTTAATTATCATTGGCTTGTCGGGGGCGGCCAGCATCCAGGAGACGCGCCGGATTCACCAGCAGATCTTGACGGTGGAGGACACCTACCGCCAGATCGAGAATGTGGTGGAGAGCATCCGCTCGGATACCTCCCGGGTGGCTGTGCTAAGGCGTGACCGTTTGTTGGAGCGGGATGCTTCGTCCCGGGTCTATGCCGTTCAGTTGGCCGGCCTGCGCGCCAAAACTGAGAGCAGCCTGGCGCAATTGAAATCGCTGCGTCCGCAACACAGCAGTGGGCCCGTGGAGCGGCTCGAGACAGCGCTCGAAGCTTACCTGAAAACCGTCCGGGCCGAGTTCGAGCAGGTCCCCGAGCAAACCAGGGAACAGTTCATGGATGATGGCTTTGGCTCTGAGACCATGCCCATTTTTGCCATCACCGAAGAACTGGGGAAGCTGAACGACGAGAGTTTCGAGTCGCGCCGGCGCGACTTGGGCGAGTCGGTGGTCCATCTGCAGAACGACATTTGGGAGACCATGCTAACCGCGCTGGTATTAGGGGCCATCATCGCGGGGGCTAGCGTATTCCGGATCTCGTCGCTCGAAAAGGAATCTGCGGCTCATCAAAAGATGAGCGAGCTAGCCGAGATTCGGCTGCGGCATCTCTCACAACAGTTGGTGTCGTCGCAAGAGCAGGAGCGAAAGGCGCTGTCGCGCGAGTTGCACGATGAAATCGGGCAGTTGCTGACGGCGCTGCGTATGGAGCTGGGAAATATGGAGCGCGGGCGGGCGGCACTGGGCGGGGAAACTGATCCGCATCTGGATCAAGCCAAGAAACTGGCTGAAAGCACGCTCAGAACCACGCGCGATATTGCGATGGGATTGCGGCCCGCCATGTTGGACGTCCTGGGACTTGGGCCGGCGCTCGAATGGCAGGCGCGCGAGTTTTCGCGGCGCTATCACACCCCCATTCGATTAGAAGTGGACGGGGATCTTCGCGACGTCCCCGATCCTCACCGCACCTATCTCTATCGCATCGTCCAGGAAGGGCTCACCAACTGCGCCCGCCACGCTCAAGCCAAGAACATTCACGTGAAATTGGAGGATTCCAGCGGCAAACTGGCGGTGCTGGTGGAGGACGATGGCGTGGGATTCGATCAGCATAGCGGCGTAGTTTATGGACTCGGATTGCTCGGTATCACCGAACGCGTGCGCGAGCTGTCCGGCCAGTTGTCCATTCAGTCGGAGCCCGGCAAAGGAACCAAAATCTCGGTGGTCCTGCCGCTAACCGCTGTGCCCCCCGAGCCAGCTCCAGCGGTTTCAGACTAGTCCCCGCGTGGCGCACGCACTCGTGCGTGCCGCGTTCACAATCGTGTTCCCATGGGCCGCTTGGCCCACCAATAGAGATGAAAATGCGGCAGGTGTGAGGTAGTGTGAAGACTGCGGAGGTGCGAACAAGGTCGAGTTCACACTGGAGCGGTCGAGGCCGTAATCGTGTTTGATCCGGAACGCGCGGAAGTAACCAATAAGTGTGCGCTTCCGTTCTCCCAACGGGGAATGAGGGCAGCACGTGACGGTGTGTGAGAAGTGGTGTGCGTTCCTCGCTCCCCGCCAGGAGAAGACGATGCACTTAGAGTACAAGATTGCAGGAATCGATGTTCATAAGGCCATGCTGGCAGTAGTAATAGCCGATAGCGGAGCCGAGCATTTGAGTTTTGAAAGAAGAAGATTCGGCGCCACAGCCAGCGAACTGCGGCATCTGCTGGCGTGGCTGGAACAGCAGGGAGTCCAGCAGGTGGTGATGGAGTCGACGGCGCAATACTGGAAACCGGTGTGGATGGCCTTGGAAACAAAGTTCGGTCTTTATCTGGCCCAGGCACGATCGAACCGGGGACCGCGCGGACGGAAGACGGATTTCCGGGATGCCGAGCGACTGGTGAGCCGGTTTTTGAGTGGAGATTTGATCCTGAGCTTTGTACCGGAGCCGGAGCAAAGGATCTGGCGAAGTGTAAGCCGTAACAAGCAACAGTTGACGCGCGATCGGGTACGGCTGCAGAGCCAGGTGGAGAGCCTGCTGGAAGAGATGCAGATTAAGTTGTCGAGCGTGATCAGCGATCTGCTGGGGGCTAGCGGGCGGCGCATCCTGCAGGCCGTGGCGCGGGGAGAAAGCGATCCAGCCCGGTTGGCGAAGTTGGGCGATGAACGGTTGCGCGCCAGTGAAGAGGAACTGCAGGATGCATTGCAAGGGCAGCCGCATGAACTCCAGCGCGGCATGTTGCAGATGTTTCTGGATCGTTTGGATCTGATCGAATCGCAACGAGCCAAACTGGAAAGGGACATCGCGGATTGTTTGCGGGCGCATCAGGAAGCGATCGTGCGCCTGGCTGAGTTGCCGGGCCTGGGAGTGGATTCGGCGCAGCAGATCATCGCCGAACTGGGTCCTCAAGCGGCAGCTTTTCCTTCGGCCGCCCAGTTGGCTTCCTGGATTGGGGTTTGTCCGGGACGGCAGGAAAGTGCTGGGCAATCCCGCAGCGACCGCTCACCCAAAGGCAACCGAACTCTGCGGCGTCTGCTTAACCAACTCGCTCAGGCCGCAGTCCGAAAGAACGGCTGCCTTTTGCAAACTGTTTTTCAGCGCTTACTGCCAAAACTGGGATATAAAACCGCAGTCTGGGCCATCGCTCACAAACTCTGCCGTTTGATCTGGAAAATCCTTCACCAGGGCGTGCGCTACATCGAATACGGCCCCTTGTGCGACCCCAAAGCGCGCCTGCGCTACCAGAAACGCCTTGTGGCCAAGCTCACTAAACTAGGATATGCGGTCACACTCACCGATCTTTGCCCCCAACCGGAGGGGTGATTTTCGACGGTGTGAACGCAAGGCGCTAAATCAGTCCGCTAGTGTCCTGAGTTATAAGTTCGCTTCATTAAATAAGGAACCCGATGGTATGCTTGGGAATCAAAAAAGCATGCCCAGTGGACGCGTTTGTGAGCCCTTGTCGATAACGGCGGAAGAGCAGCAGAAGTTGGAGTCCTGGGCGCGACGCCCCAAGACGGCGCAGCGGTTGGCATTGCGAGCGCGGATCATTTTGAGATGCGGCACGGGGATGCTCAATCAAGAGGTTGCCCGAGAGCTTCGGTTGGACGTGCATACCGTCGGGAAGTGGCGGGAGCGATTCCGCGTCTCCCGTTTGGAGGGTCTGGCCGACGAACCTCGTCCCGGTGCTCCGCGCCAGATCGGCGATCAGCAGGTCGAAGACGTGATCACCCGTACGCTGGAAAAGCGACCTGCACAAGGCACGCATTGGAGTACCCGAACGATGGCCAAGGAAAGCGGTTTGTCTCAGACGGCCGTGTCCCGTATCTGGCGGGCGTTCGCATTGCAGCCGCACCGGACCGATTCTTTCAAACTCTCGGCCGACCCGTTTTTTGTAGAGAAAGTGCGGGACATCGTGGGGCTGTACCTGAATCCTCCGCATCGCGCCATCGTGCTGTGTGTCGATGAAAAGAGCCAGGTGCAGGCGCTGGATCGCACTCAGCCGGTGCTGCCGTTGCGCCCAGGAGTGCCGGAACGTCAAACCCACGATTACATTCGGCACGGCACGACCTCGCTGTTCGCGGCTCTGGACATTGCCACCGGAAAGGTGATCGGCTCGTGCCATCGCCGGCATCGGCACCAGGAGTTTCTGCGGTTCCTGGAAAAGATCGCGGTCCAAGTCCCCGCCGGCCAACCGGTTCATTTGGTGATGGACAACTACGGCACGCACAAAACTCCCAAGGTGCGGCGCTGGTTTCTACAACATCCCGACTATCATCTGCATTTCACTCCGACCTCCGCCAGTTGGCTGAATCAAGTCGAGCGGTTTTTTGCCCAGATCACCGCGCGCCGGATTCGCCGCGGCACCTTCTCGAGTGTGCGCTCTTTGGAGCAGGCCATCACAGAATACCTCGCTCAGCACAATCAGGATTGCAAGCCTTTCGTCTGGACCGCCAATGCCGATTTGATTCTCGGCAAAGTCCAACGGTTTTGTGAAGCGAACTTATAACTCAGGACACTAGTCCTTCGTCGCCGAATTGGCCCGCAACGCCGAGAGCACCGCCATGGCCTTGCTGGAATCAGGACTGCCGGATGCGGCATAAAATTTGAGAACGTTCGCGCGCATCGCATCCGAGACGTCGTTGAGGTGCCCATCGAAGTGTTCCAGAAGCTTGGCGTAGGTTTCATCCGCTAGATGGTACTCGCCAAGACGCGTCGGACGTCCAGTATCAAAGTTTTCGTTGGGAAGCTGGATGCTGTTCTCGTTCGCTTCCACAAGAAGGGCCTCGTACCGCTTGATCGTGTCGTCGAGGCTGGCGAGGAACATCTTCTCCGCCGCGGCCGGCGGGACTTTGAACGCGAACGCTCGGAATGGTCCGATTTTAGGAACCAGGCGGAACAGAAATGCCAGCAACCGGGCGCCGAATCCTGGTCTCGCGTATTGGTTGTCCCAATCTTTTTGATACGCGTGCGCGCTGATGTGATAGACGTAGCGGCGCCGGGTCATGCCCGCCTGCAAAGTTTGAATGTCCTTTTTCTTGGCCGCCCAGGCCGCCTTGGTCATTTCCGGAATCGCCTGGCTGACGGAGAAGCGATAGGTGCCTAACGCCAGATCCAGATTGGTAAACAGGCTCTTCAGCGGAACACAATAAGTCTGTTCGAAAGCGCGTTCCAGCAGCGGCTTGGCCACTTTGAAGCCGATAAAGTCGTGATAGGCTTCGTTGGCATACTGTCCGCGAGCCACCTCGATGACGTCGAAGCCGAACTCGGTCTTCAAATGCGCGGCGGGATTGTCTTCGTAGGTAATCTCGGAACCGAACTTGGCCCTGAGCTTGGGATAAACCAGGGGCACCGTGCGATTCACCGCGACCGGGTGCCCCAGGTTATCGGCGGCGTAATGAGCCAGCGCTCCCAGTGCGAACGCGTAGTCGTTCAGATCTTGCGATTCCTGAGCGTCATGGAGAAGAGCAAGGATAAAATCGCCGCTCCGCGTGTAGTGCACCAGATCGCTGAAAAGCTTGCTGCCGAAGGGATAGTAGCCCATGTCCTGGATAATGGCGCCGCCATAGGCGTAGGCGTGGGCTTCCCGCAATTGGTCGTCAGTGGCGTTGGGGAAGCGTTTCAGAAGCAGCGGACGCAGGTTCTTGGGCCACGCCGCGTCAATAATGGCTTCGTGGGTGAGAACCGAATAGGCTGGGGCGCGCTCCGGAAGCGAAAGAGCGAGTAGCGGGATGAGAACGAGCCAGCGCACTATATATTGTGATCCGCAACGGCGAAAGATGTTACAGGCTGTTACTGAATGATCCGCTTGCGGACCGCGTACAACACAATGTCGGCGGTAGAGTGCAGGTTCAGTTTCTGCATCAAGCGGCTACGGTGCGTCTCAATCGTGTAAAGGCTGACATTCAGCAGCGAGGCGGCTTCTTTGTTGGACTTGCCTTCGGCCAACAGCTGCAGGACTTCCTTTTCGCGGTCGGTGAGCAGATCGTAGGAATCCTCCAGGCCCTCACTTTGCATCTGGCGCATGTAATCCTCAAGCAGCGTTTGGGTGATGGAGGGGCTGAAGAACAGCTTCTTGCTGGCCACCGCGCGGACCGCCTGCAACAGATCGGCCTCGGCGCAATCTTTGAGCAGATAGCCCTGCGCTCCGGCCGCTAGCGCGCGCACCAGAAAGGTCTCATCGCAGTGCATGCTCAACATGATGATGCCAACATTGGGATCGCGTTTGACGATCTGGGAGGCCGCGTCGATCCCGTTGAGCTGGGGCATGGTAATATCCATTACAACGACGTCGGGGGAGAGCTGCTCGGTAAGCCGAACGGCTTCCCGACCGTCGCAGGCTTCTCCGACGACCTCAATAGAAGGGTCTGTTTGGAGCAGGAACTGAAGGCCCTTGCGGACTACGCCGTGATCGTCGGCAACAAGTACTTTGGTGGTGGAAGGCATGAAACCGGCTTCTAAGGAATCCATCGACAGATTTGAGGGATCTCATCAGCCGCAGGGATCAAGACCCAAGATTCTGAATTCTTAATTCTTTTTGTTTTGTGTTAGTTAGAAGAGGCAGTCACAGTCTCGCAATTTTTTTATCATTACCTGTTGCCAAGAGTTGCCGGTTTTGTTATTCTGATCAAGGTCGTCTTGAGCAGTTTCTAGACGAAAGTCCGGAGTGGCAATGGCCACCGGGCGAGTATCGTTGCTGAAGTTCAAGCGACGGATACAGTTTCGGCAGGTAGCAGAAGCAGTAACGCCTCATCTCCTGTCAGGCAGTTCTTTCAGTTCCCACGAATTTCGGTTCGGGCAGTGCATTGTCAAAAATGACGCTCGAGCCAAACGGCTTTCGAGGCCGGTAGTTGGTCGGGTCTTTTCCGTGCAAACGGGGATCGTCCGGCTGGCTACGCAGATCTTTGACAATCTGGTTGGACGCAGAAGTAATGTTCGTCAGAACTTTGAGTAAAACCGAGTCGATATAAAACCGGTCTGAGTCTGTTTCGCTTCAACAAAGTGGAATGGGCGAGGATCGGGAGTCTCACAAGATCAAACGAGAGTTTGATCCCGGCTCAGAATCAACGCTGGCGGCGCGCTTAACACATGCAAGTCGCACGAGAAAGTGGAGCAATCCATGAGTAAAGTGGCGTACGGGTGAGTAACACGTGGATCATCTACCTCTTGGTGGGGAATAACCCGGGGAAACCTGGGCTAATACCGCATAAGCCTGCGAAGGGAAAGCAGCAATGCGCCGAGAGAGGAGTCCGCGGCCGATTAGCTAGTTGGTAGGGTAATGGCCTACCAAGGCAATGATCGGTAGCCGGCCTGAGAGGGCACACGGCCACACTGGCACTGAAACACGGGCCAGACTCCTACGGGAGGCAGCAGTGGGGAATCTTGCACAATGGAGGAAACTCTGATGCAGCGACGCCGCGTGAGCGATGAAGCCCTTCGGGGTGTAAAGCTCTTTCGACGGGAACGATAATGACGGTACCCGGAGAAGAAGCTGCGGCTAACTACGTGCCAGCAGCCGCGGTAATACGTAGGCAGCAAGCGTTGTTCGGAATTACTGGGCGTAAAGAGTGTGTAGGCGGTTCTCTATGTTCGGTGTGAAATCTCCCGGCTTAACTGGGAGGGTGCGCCGAAAACTGGAGGGCTTGAGTATGGGAGAGGAAAGCGGAATTCCTGGTGTAGCGGTGAAATGCGTAGATATCAGGAGGAACACCTGCGGTGTAGACGGCTTTCTGGACCATCACTGACGCTGAGACACGAAAGCGTGGGTAGCAAACAGGATTAGATACCCTGGTAGTCCACGCCCTAAACGATGCATACTTGGTGTGAGCCGTTCATTCGGTTCGTGCCGGAGCTAACGCGTTAAGTATGCCGCCTGGGGAGTACGGTCGCAAGGCTGAAACTCAAAGGAATTGACGGGGGCCCGCACAAGCGGTGGAGCATGTGGTTTAATTCGACGCAACGCGAAGAACCTTACCTGGGCTCGAACGGCTTCAGATCATCCTTGGAAACAGGGACTTCCCTTAAAAGACTGGAGTCGAGGTGCTGCATGGCTGTCGTCAGCTCGTGTCGTGAGATGTTGGGTTAAGTCCCGCAACGAGCGCAACCCTTGTCCTGTGTTGGCATGCCGTAAGGCGCAACTCTCAGGAGACCGCCAGCGATAAGTTGGAGGAAGGTGGGGATGACGTCAAGTCATCATGGCCTTTATGTCCAGGGCCACACACGTGCTACAATGGGCGGTACAAAGCGCTGCCAACCCGCGAGGGGGAGCTAATCGCCAAAAACCGTCCTCAGTTCGGATTGCAGGCTGCAACTCGCCTGCATGAAGCTGGAATCGCTAGTAATGCTATATCAGAACGATAGCGTGAATACGTTCCCGGGCCTTGTACACACCGCCCGTCACATCACGAAAGTGGGTTGTACTAGAAGTCTGTATGCTAACCCGCAAGGGAGGCAGCGGCCCAAGGTATGACTCATGATTGGGGTGAAGTCGTAACAAGGTAGCCGTAGGAGAACCTGCGGCTGGATCACCTCCTTTCTAAGAGAGAAAGTGGCTGGAGTTACCGAATCGGTTAGAAGCCGAGCCGTGAGTATTTGTAAGTCGCTCAACGGTCAGTAAGTAATAGCCTTTCCAGTCCAATCCGTCTCGGATCTCCACTTAGGTTCTGCGACTTATTTCGTCGGTTCGGCCAGGTGCCGGCCGGCAGCGTCCAATCGGCCTCGATACAAAAACTCGGGGTTGGCGGTTGGCTGTTAGTTTTTGGCAGCGATGTTTTGCCAATAGCTAAGAGCCAATCGCCAACTACCAACCAGGGGCTGTAGCTCAGCTGGGAGAGCGCCTGATTTGCACTCAGGAGGTCGCCGGTTCGATCCCGACCAGCTCCACCAGTTCCAGAAGGCCATGCCCGACGGGCCTGTAGCTCAGCTGGCTAGAGCGCACCCCTGATAAGGGTGAGGTCGGTAGTTCGACTCTACCCAGGCCCACCAAAAGCGTTCCCGAATGCGAACGCGCCATTGGCTGTTAGTGTTTGGCAAATCGCCAACGGCCAATCAGCTAATAGCTAATTCAGAATTCAGGAGTAGAAACCGCGTGCGGTTTCCACTCCTGGCTTCTGAACTGAAGCCTTTGATCTTTGACAATTGAATATTGATGGGCAACACAAGTTGCAATCACGCCGTGCAGCCAATATACGGCGTGGAGCGCTAGTAAAAATGTAAGTAAGCGCGCACAGCAAGCAAAGGCGTTGTGCGTGACAAATAAGGCGATTAGTTAGTTTGTGTCTAGAGTAAGTTTTATGGTCAAGCTACTAAGAGCATGCGTGTGGATGCCTTGGCGCAAGTAGGCGATGAAGGACGTGACCAGCTGCGATAAGCTTCGGGGAGATGCAAGCAATCCGTGATCCGGAGATGTCCGAATGGGGAAACCCAACTGTTGCGAACAACAGTTATCGCATTCTGAATACATAGGAGTGCGAGGCGAACCTGGGGAAGTGAACCATCTCAGTACCCAGAGGAAGAGAAAACAACCGTGATTCCGATAGTAGTGGCGAGCGAACTCGGAAAAGCCTAAACCAGGTAATTCGAAAGGAGAGCCTGGGGTTGCAGGACCACAAACATTAAGTGGGGATTCAGAGCCGTGACCGTAAGGGAGCGGTTTAGAGTCGTCACTTAGTGTAAAGAGGTTATAGGGAAGCGTTAATAGAACGGTCTGGAAAGGCCGGCCATAGAGGGTGACAGCCCCGTATATGAAAATGCCATCCTAGCTTCGAGTGGCTCCTAAGTACCGCGGGGCACGTGAAACCCTGCGGGAATCCACCGGGACCATCCGGTAAGGCTAAATACTCACTTGCGACCGATAGTGAACTAGTACCGTGAGGGAAAGGTGAAAAGTACCCCTGCGAGGGGAGTGAAATAGTACCTGAAACCGCATGCTTACAAGCAGTTGGAGGGCTATGCCGGCTTGCCGGAATGCCTGACATCGTGCCTATTGAATAATGAGCTGGCTAGTTAATCTCAGTGGCAAGGTTAAGCGAAAGCGAGCCGCAGCGAAAGCGAGTCTGAATAGGGCGTTCAGTCGCTGGGATTAGACGCGAAGCGGGATGATCTACCCTTGGCCAGGATGAAGGTCGTGTAACAGCGACTGGAGGTCCGAACCAGTGTTGGTTGAAAACAGCTTGGATGAGCTGAGGGTAGGGGTGAAAGGCTAATCAAATTCCGTGATAGCTCGTTCTCTCCGAAATAGCTTTAGGGCTAGCCTCGTGTGGTCCGTGACGGTGGTAGAGATCTGGATGAACTAGGGGCCTTCCCAGGTTACCGAATTCAACCAAACTTCGAATGCCGTTAATGAGTAACACGGGAGTCAGACAGCGGGGGCTAAGCTTCGTTGTCGAAAGGGGAAGAGCCCAGACCATCAACTAAGGTCCCTAAATTCATGCTAAGTGGGAAAGGAAGTCGGGCGCCTCAGACAGCCAGGAGGTTGGCTTAGAAGCAGCCATCCTTTAAAGAAAGCGTAATAGCTCACTGGTCGAGGAACCCGGTGCCGACAATCCAACGGGGCTCAAGCATGATACCGAAGTTATGGATCCGATGCGCAAGCATCTGGGTGGTAGGAGAGCGTTCTTAACTGGACTGAAGACGTACCGAAAGGAGCGTTCGACGGTTAGGAAGTGACTCTGCCAGCATAAGTAGCGAGAAACCAGGTGAGAACCCTGGTCGCCGCAAGTCTAAGGTTTCCTGAGAAAGGTTAATCCGCTCAGGGTTAGTCGGGGCCTAAGGCGAGGCCGAAAGGCGTAGCTGATGGACATACGGTTAACATTCCGTGACCACCAAAACTCGTCGAAAGCGGGGGGACGCAGCGCGTAAGTCTGGGGGCGCAATGGTTTCAATCCTAGGTGAAGCGAGATCTGGATAGGTAAACCCGCCAGGTCGTCTGCCGGGAAAATCCTCGTGGGAGAGTTAGGTGCCCGTACCACAAACAGACACATGTGGACGAGTAGAATATACTCAGGCGCTCGGGTGATGAATCGTTCAGGAACTAGGCAATATAGCTCCGTAACTTCGGGATAAGGAGTGCCCTCAGCAATGGGGGCCGCAGTGAATGGTGTCAGGCGACTGTTTAACAAAAACACAGGTCTCTGCTAAGTCGAAAACGACGTATAGGGGCTGACGCGTGCCCGGTGCTGGAAGGTTAAAGGGAGAGGTTAGCCGCAAGGCGAAGCTTTGAACTGAAGCCCCAGTGAACGGCGGCCGTAACTATAACGGTCCTAAGGTAGCGAAATTCCTTGTCGGGTAAGTTCCGACCTGCACGAATCGCGTAACGATCTGACAACTGTCTTAACGATTCGCCCGGCGAACTTGTGGTTCCGGTGAAGACGCCGGATGCCCGCAGCAAGACGGAAAGACCCCGTGCACCTTTACTATACTCTATCAATGAATTATGGGGTGCTCTGCGCAGAATAGGTGGGAGGCTTTGAACTCGGGATTTTGGTCTCGAGGGAGCCAACGGTGAGATACCACCCTGAGCATTCTGTGATTCTAACTTACTCCCGTTATCCGGGAGAAGGACATTGGTAGACGGGTAGTTTGACTGGGGCGGTCGCCTCCTAAATTGTAACGGAGGCGCTCGAAGCTTAGTTCACTCTGTTTGGAAATCAGAGGTCGAGTGTAAAGGCATAAACTAGGCTGACTGCGAGACCTACAAGTCAAGCAGATGCGAAAGCAGGACTTAGTGATCCGGTGGTTCTGTATGGAAGGGCCATCGCTCAACGGATAAAAGGTACGCCGGGGATAACAGGCTGATCGGAGTCAAGAGTTCACATCGACGCTCCGGTTTGGCACCTCGATGTCGGTTCATCGCATCCTGGGGGTGTAGAAGCTCCCAAGGGTTAGGCTGTTCGCCTATTAAAGCGGTACGTGAACTGGGTTCAGAACGTCGCGAGACAGTTCGGTCCCTATCTGTTGTGGGCGCAGGAGATTTGAGAGGGCTTGTCCTTAGTACGAGAGGACCGGGATGAACCAACCTCTTGTGATCCAGTTGTCACGCCAGTGGCATAGCTGGGTAGCGAAGTTGGGTCAGGATAAGCGCTGAAGGCATATAAGCGCGAAACCTTCCTCGAGATGAGATCTCCCAAGGGTAATACCCTAAGAAGGGCCGTGGAAGACTACCACGTTGATAGGACGGATGTGTAAGCGTAGCAATACGTTGAGCTGACCGTTACTAATAGCCCGTTCGGCTTGACCATAAAATTTATTGTAGATACAAACTCTACTTACTTGTTGCCCATCAATATTCAACCTTTTTTCGTCATCTTCACTTTTGGGTGATTGTAGCGCAGGGGTCCCACCCGTTCCCATCCCGAACACGGCAGTTAAGCCCTGCAGCCCCGATGGTACTGCACGCGCGAGTGTGTGGGAGAGTAGGACGTTGCCCGATTAAACACGAAGCCCCGGCATCGCAAGATGTCCGGGGCTTTTGCTATTCTGAGCCCAGGACTGTTGGGACCGCATGGCCAGACGCAAAGCGCTTATCGATAGGTTGAAGCTTGTCGGCGCTGGGCTTTTCGTAGTCGCAGGGCTCTTTGGCTTCGTTCTCGTCATCCCCGCAGAATATCCGGTCTGGCTAGCTTCAGTATTATCGGTGGTGGTTCTTTTCGTGTTCCTCGCGCTTGCGTTCGTGTTGTTCAAGGAATCAATCATCGGAAGGGCAGTCGAAAACAAAGCAGATCGTATTCGTAAGCTCGAAGTACAAGGTCTGCTTTTGTCGGAAGCTTATCGAGCGAAGCGAGCGTTCCAGGTCGAGGAGTTCGAGGACGAAGGATCGCACTATTTCATCGAACTCGACGACCGCCGGGTCCTCTTCCTGAGCGGCCAATACCTGTACGACTACGACTCGGAGGATCAACCCCGTGCTTTTCCGTGCACGGAGTTTGTCGTTCGGCGCCACCGCACAAAGGGATATGCTGTGGACATCGTTTGTCGGGGAAACGTCCTCGAGCCCGAGGTTATCGCGCCGCCGTTCGATGTCCATGATTTCGACACCGACGTTCCGAAAGACGGGCAAATCATCACCGATAAGCCGTATGACCGTCTCAAAGAGGAATTGACGGCTAACCTGAGAACACCAGCCCAATGAAAGCACTCTCGTTCTGGAAGGCCGTCACTCTGGACAAATCCAATCTTCTGGAGGAAGTCTTCGCTCTGCTCGACGAGCACGACGTACGCTTCTGCGTGATCGGCGGGCAGGCCGTCAACGCCTACGTAGAGCCTCTTGTCAGCCTCGATCTGGACCTCGTCGTCGCCGTCGGCCAACTAGAACAGGTCAGCAAACTCATGCGGGAACATTTTTGCGGAATCCGGGGCATGTGAATAAGCGTTCCGGGAAATGGTGAATACGGATTCCGGGAAATGCTGAAATCGGATTCCGGCGGGATGTGGAACGCAAAACGGCTTGGTCCGGAATCGTTATTCACATCCCGGAATGATTTTCTGAAGAAGCCTTAATTGAAGCAGGCGGCGCTGGACACCAGCGGGGCGAAGTCGATTCCACAGACGTGGAGGAAACTTCGTGCCCCAGGAGCGTGTGTCCATGTAATGTGCCCTCCCGCATTATGTGGCCACGGCACGACGTGGCTTCTGATTCAGGGGGCGCGGGTGGTTTTCGGCAACATAACGTTACAGCGATTGCAGCCATTTCAACAGGGAGACGTCGGTCTGCCAGGCGGACTTCCGCGGAATCCTCTCGTCTACGCTTCCAGGAAAAATGCATTTTTCCAATGCGGCCTGTTTAGTGCGGATGGTGATTTCCGCATATCGATTCGTCGTCTCCAAGTTTGCATGGCCGAGCCAAGCACGAATGACGTTTACCTCGGCTCCGGCCTCCAGGAGATGCACTGCGGTGCTATGCCGCCAAACGTGCGGAGAAACGAGCTTCCGCGTGCCATTGGATCGCCGCTTAACAAGTTGTTCGGTGTAACGGCGGATGAGCTTGTAAATGCCGAATCGGGTTAAGGCAACATTCTTTGTTCCGACGAAGACGGGTCTGTCGGGTGCGCCTCCAGTTGTCTGCTCAAGCATTAGCCGTTTGAGCAGCGCCGCGGTTTCGGCCCACAGCGGGCAGACACGCCACTTATCTCCCTTCCCGTGCAGGTGTACTTGCGGGTTGGGATCGAAATGAACATCGCATACGCGCAGGTCCGACGCTTCCTGTACGCGCGCTCCAGTGTTGTAGAGGAACACTAATAAGGTTCGGTCACGTAGGGCAAGGCGACCCTCTGCCGGCAGTGTCGCCAACGTCGCTTCGATTTCATCCCTTTCTAAAAAGACCGTCTCGGGAGGCTGAGTCCGCTTTCTTGGAATGGACGTTACCTTTTGCGCTTGGGCCAGCCGGTCTGGAAATCGTTGAGCAACGTATTCGAAAAAGGTGCGGAGCGCGGCTAATCGTTGATTGCGGGAGGGCACCGCGTTTCCACGAGTCTTTTCGAGAGAGTTTAGGAAACTGGACACCGTCTCTGCATCCAGATCATCGAGACCAAGCTGTGTGATTTTCTTCTGGCGTGCTGTCGCGGCGAACTGCAAAAACAGACGTAAAGCATCGGCGTAGCTTGTGATGGAGTTGGGCCGCAGTCCTTTTCGCAATCTCAGGTAGTCATTGAAGAACGACGCCAGGACCGCGCCGAGCGCGGGCGTGCTGCCTCTCATCGCATCGACTCCTTCCTGCTGTTTGCCGCGAACTGAGCGAAGCGATCATTGGCGAAGTTCAAAAGCTCATCCGTGATGGTCAAGTAATATGCCGTCGAGGACGGGCTGACGTGACCGAGGAAGGTGGAGAGGTCGAACAGGCGTGACATCGGGTTCAAACCCTGTCGGTACCAACGCAAGAGCGTTCCGACCGCGAAGGAATGGCGGAGACAATGAAGGTGTGGTGCAGCCGTTCCTGGCGGGATCGTCAGGTTAAGCACGGGCAGAAGTTTATGGAACGTCCAACTGATGGTGCCTTTCCCAATCGGCCGGCGCTGCTGCTTTGCAAAAGAAAACACCGGACCATCGGGAGCAATCGTCCCGTAAATGGATTCTTCACGTTGCAGGAAAGCCGCCAGGGTTCGACCCACTCGGGGCCCAAACGGTACGATGCGATCCTTGCCAAACTTGGTCTGTCGAATAATCAGAAGCTGCGCTTCGAGATCGACATCCTTGCGGCACAACCGCGATACCTCCCCGACGCGCAGCCCCAAACCGTACAGCAGAGCAAACATCGTCTTGTATATCTCACCGCGATCCAGGGCCCGAGGATTGCTGGGCAGTTTTGCCGCAGCTTCGAGGAGGCACCGCACTTGCTCTGTGTTGAACAGGAATGGTCGGCGCCGTGGCGGGACGCGGCGAGGTTCGCATCGCAGCGGCGACTCCGGCAAGACTTCGTGAGCCATCAGCCAGTCAAACAGTCCTCTTAATGCTCCGAGAAGTTCGTTGTAGCTGCGCGGCATTGGGCGGACTCGCGAATTTACGAACGCTTCGATGTGGGCGGGCGTGATCTGGCTGAGATTCGTGACTCCCTGGGCAGACAAGTAGCCGTCCAGGAGATAAAGCATTGCACCTTGCTTGGTCAACTGTTTCCCCAAGGAATGCTTGTGCGCGAGGTACACCTCGATGCTCTTAGCCAAAGGGCCATTCGGTGAGATCTTCTTCACAGGACCTCCTCGCCATCGCCGAGCGCGACCTCGCGAAGTGCCTCGATGTTCGCCTTGGCGTAAATCTTGGTAGCATCCGGTGTTCGGTGCCCGATGAAGTCGCCAATCGTTTTCAGCGAGAACCCGGAATCGACGAGACGTTGAACGCAGGTGTGCCTCAACGTATGCGAACCCGGCCGGGGCACCTTGATCCCCGATTTGCGGAGGTACCACTTCGCCCGTTGGGAAACAGCTCCGGGCCGCAATGGCGGGTATGGTGCGAATGCTCCGATAAAGACCGCCCGCTCCTGTGTTTGTGGACGGCCATGTTGCAAGTAATCGAGGAGCGCCTCGCCTACCGGCGCGGCCAAAGGGTAAGCCGTCGAATGTCCCGCCTTGCGTCCACGAATGTGAAGGCGATCATGTTTCCAGTCGACGTCGTCCAACATCAAGGCCCCGACTTCACGAGAGCGCAGCCCATACGTCACCAGAAGCAGAAGGATGGCGTAGTCGCGCTTACCAACCGCACTTCGCCGGTCCACTTTTTGCAGCATCCGCTCCACTTCGCTCCAAGTGATCGAGCGCGGTAAGTTGGAGAAGCTGTATCGGCGCGGAGATTCGATTGCCTTGCCGAGGTCACGCTTCATGAGGCCCATGCGAAAGAGGTAGCGAAAGAACACTTTGAAAATGCTACACAGGCTCTGCACCGATCGCTTGTCAACGGTCTCGCCGCTCTTGGTAATGAATGCACTGATGACCGAGAGTTGTAGATCGGGCAACAACGGCTGCTCAACCTGGCGCAGGTAGGCCTGAAACCGCTGAAGATAGTGCCGGTACTGCACTAACGTGGCTTCACGAAGACCGCGTTCCTGCCGCAAAAACTCAAAGAACCCCGGAACCGAATCGGCGAATGGATCCGGCAAGCAAGGACCGTTCTCCGGGGGAAGAACCAAACGCAGCAGTTGCTGGATCGGATTGCGAATGCCTCGGGCAGCGGCTTGGCGCTGGAGCTCAGAGTACTCTCGGCCATGGCGCCCTAGCCAAGTTTGGACAAACGAATCGACATGGGCGGGGAGTTCCTCCCACCTCTTTGCACCGGCATCGTGTGCAAACTGTCCGAATCGGAGCAGGATTGGCACACGCACAAAGACGTTGCGCTTCGCGTAGCTTTTGGCCTCTAGCCACATAACGTAACGCTCGATCGCTTCGCCGATCCAGGATGAGCGGATTCGATCGATAGTGGTCGGGCGGATGAAGTAATGGTTCAACACGACAATCTCCTCTCTTGAGGGGGAGGTTCAGGAGATCATCGCACGTTGACAAAACGGTTATGTGCCCGCGCTCGGTAGATGAGCGCTCAACCGGACTGCGGCGGATCACAGGACAGCCACATAATGCGGGAGGGCACATTACACGGATTATGTTCCCGGGAACATAATCCATGCGAAAGCTAAAAGAGGTCCTGCGTTTGCGGTTCGATTTGAGGCTGCAGCAGAATCAGATCGCCCGCAGTTGTTCGATCGGTCAGGCGACCGTTCATCGGTATTTACAGAAAGCCGCCGCAGCCGGTTTGAGTTGGCCGCTGCCGGAAGAGATCGATGATCGCCGGCTGGAGGAACTGTTGTTCCCGGCGGCGGTCGGGCGTCCCAGCCAAACCATTCGGCCGTTGCCGGACTTTGCCGAAGTGCGCCGGCAGCTGCAGATTCACAAACACCTGACCTTGCAGTTGGTCTGGGAAGAGTACCGCGAAACCCAGCCCGACGGCTACGGCTACAGCCGCTTCTGCGAGTTGTACGAGCGCTGGAGCCGCAATCAGGATGTGGTGCTGCGCCAGGAACACCGCGCCGGCGAGAAGATGTTCGTGGACTGGGCTGGCGACACCATCCCACTCCATGACTTGCGCACCGGCGATATCATGCCGGCCTCGTTGTTCGTGGCTGTTCTCGGCGCCAGCACGTACACCTTTGCGCGCGCCACGCTCAGTCAGGATCTGGGCAACTGGGTGGAATGTCACGTGGCGGCCTTCGAATATTGCCAAGGCACGCCGAGACTGGTGGTTCCAGACAACCTTCGCACCGGTGTGGATCGCGCCTGTCGCTATGAGCCCGACCTGAATCGCACCTATCACGAGATGGCATTGCATTATGGCGTCGCCGTTATGCCAGCGCGGCCGAGAAAACCTAGGGACAA
>CAWFZZ010000008.1:0-612089 GCA_963820405.1 Bryobacterales bacterium
CGCCTCCTTGCGAAACGCGCTTGTTTCGATTGCCATAGCAATGAAACGAAATGGCCCGCCTACGCCATCGCCGCGCCAGTTTCGTGGCTGATTCAAAGAGACGTTAAGCAAGGCCGCAGCGCTCTGAACTTCTCCGAGTGGGACCGCCCGCAGAACGAAATCGCGAAAGTGGGTAACGCGATCACGAGTGGCAAAATGCCGCCGGAGCTCTACCTCGTGATTCATCCGGAAGCCAAGCTCACACCATCCGAACGCACCGTCCTACTGAACGGCCTACAGCAGACGCTTGGGACACCGTTAGGCCCAGAGGCTAGTCTCCTGTCCCAGAAATAATAAACTAAATAAGGCGGTCGTGCGTCTAAGATATTAGGAGTCTTGGATGCGAACTGGACGACCCAAACAGGCGTTGATACTGACCGAAGAAGAACGGGACAGGCTTCAATCGATGGCGCATCGGGCACGGAGTCAGCCGCTGCTGGCGCGGCGAGCACGGGTAGTGTTGGCGTGTGGCGATGGTCTGGACAATCAGACCGTCGCGCGAAAGCTGCGCGGCATCGCTGGGAATGGTGGGAAAATGGCGAGCCCGATTTCTGAAGGCCCGTCTGGAAGGGCTGTATGACGAACCGCGGCCGGGCGCGCCGCGCAAGGTCAGCGATGACAGGTGGAGAAAGTCGTCATACAGACATTAGAAAGCACGCCGCGCGGGCAAACGCACTGGAGTACGCGAGGACTGGCGGAGGCCACCGGATTCAGCCGAATGACCATCAGCCGGATCTGGCGTGCTTCGGATTGCAGCCGCACCGTGCCGACACCTTCAAACTGTCGCCGACCCGCTGCTGATCGAAAAGGTACGCGACATCGCCGGCTTGTATATGAACCCGCCCGATCACGCGCTGGTCCTCTGCGTGGACGAAAAGAGCCAGATTCAGGCGCTCGACCGGACCCAGCCTCTGCTGCCCATGCAGCCTGGGCAGTTGGAGCGAGGCACGCACGACTATAAACGCAATGGCACGACTTCATTGTTTGCCGCTCTGGATTTGAAGACCAGCCGCGTCATCAGTCAGTTCCACCGACGCCATCGCTCGGTGGAGTTCCGCAGGTTTCTGGATGTGATCGAGGCCAGGTCCCGGCCGATCTGGACGTTCACCTCATCCTCGACAACTACGGCACTCACAAGACAGCGACGATTCGGAACTGGTTCGCCAAGCGTCCGCGGTTCCATGTCCACTTCACGCCGACGTATGGCTCATGGTTGAATCTGGTCGAGCGATGGTTCGCCGAACTCACCAACAAACGGATTCGGCGCGGTGCATTCCGCAGCGTCAGGGAACTGGAATCGGCGATTCGCGAGTTTATCGAAGTCCACAACGAAGACCCCAAGCCCTTCGTATGGACCAGAACCGCTGATCAGATTCTGGACAGCATTGCTCGATATGCTCGCCGCACACTCGCGTCCCATCCCGAACTAAATTCACGAACCATTGGGACAGGAGACTAGAACCATTCATCCCAAAGAGCCATGACCTGACTCTATAAACGCAGCCGGGGTGCGTGATTTCACGCAGCGCATGATTCGAGACTGCCAGCGACCGCGCATGTTGATGGAACGGAAATTGCGCACACCGAAGATACGAGGAGTGGTATGGCCCTTACATTACGGAACGCGGCTCAACTCGAAGCGGTGTTCCAAATCCACGGCGTCACAAAGGTGTACCGGTTGGGAGATGTGGAGGTACATGCTCTCCGCGGCGTCGATCTCGACCTCTACGCTGGCGAATTCGTTGTAGTACTCGGTCCCTCCGGCAGCGGAAAATCGACGCTGCTAAATATCTTCCGGGTGGCCTGGATGTGCCAACGAGTGGCGAGGTCCATTACCTGGATCACAATTTGACTGCTGCCAGCGATGCGGCCCTCACCCGCTTTCGCCGCGAGCATGTTGGCTTCGTGTTCCAGTTTTACAACTTGATTCCGAGCCTCACGGCGGTCGAAAACGTCGCGCTCGTGACCGGAGAATCGCCGAGCATCCCATGGACCCCGCCGACGCTCTTCGCTTGGTCGGGCTCGGCGATCGCCTCAACCACTTTCCAGCGCAGCTTTCTGGGGGCGAGCAACAGCGCGTGGCCATCGCGCGAGCGGTAGCTAAGCGGCCGGAGGTATTGCTCTGCGACGAGCCAACGGGCGCGCTTGACTATGCTACCGGCAAGCTCGTGCTGGAGGTTTTGGAGCGCGTCAATCGCGAACTCGGCACCATCGTCGCGATTATCACCCACAACGCGGCCATAGCCGGAATGGCGGACCGAGTCGTACGGGTAAGTAGCGGTACCATCGCAGAAATCCAGCAGAACGCGAAACGAATTTCGCCTTCGGACCTTGCTTGGTGAGTTTATGACCCCATTACACCGCAAACTCATCCGGGATCTGATCCACATGCGCGGCCAAATGATCGCCGTCACCTTGGTGCTGGCGTGCGGGATCGCCACTTACGTCACCATGCGCTCGGCCTTTCAGTCGCTGGTGGTTGCGCAGTCGGACTACTATTCCGAGTATCGGTTCGCGGACGTTTTCGCGCATGTGAAACGTGCGCCGAAGCACTCGCGGCAAGAATATCGGCGCTTTCCGGGTGTTGCAGCCGTGAATACGCGAGTAGTCATGGACGTCACGCTGGATGTCCCGGGCCTCGAAGAACCAGCCACGGGGCGCCTGATCTCGATACCAGAGCGCCGCGCTCCGATGCTCGACGACATCTTTCTTCGCGAAGGACGCTACATTGAACCTGGGCAGCGCGGAGAAGTTCTGGTAAGCGAAGCCTTCGCTACAGCCAACAAGCTGACGGTCGGCGATTCCATCGGTGCGGTGATGAACGGCAAATGGGAGCGCTTGCGCATCGTGGGCATCACGCTTTCGCCCGAATATGTCTACGAGATCCGCCCTTCGGAAGTCTTCCCAGACGATGGGCAATTCGGCGTGTTGTGGATGAGCCGCGATTTGCTGGCCGGCGCTTTCAACATGAAGGACGCGTTTAACGATGTACCCTCTCGCTGGCCAGAGCCGCCGATGAGCGTGAGGTGATTGCTCGGCTCGATCAACTTCTCGACCGTTATGGCTCTCTCGGTGCGTATGGACGGGAGGATCAAATCTCATCCCGGTTTGTGACCGACGGGCTGCACGGGGAGCTCGAAGCCTACGGACTCATCTTGCCGACGCTCTTTCTGTGCATTGTTGCGTTTCTGCTGAACGTGTTGTTGTCGCGTCTGGTGGGAACGCAGCGCGGCCAGATTGCCATCCTCAAGGCCTTTGGCTACACGCGCGTCGAAATCGGCGTGCACTACCTGGAGCTTGCGCTGGTTGCCGTAAGCGCTGGTACCGCCGCGGGCGTCGGCTTCGGTTTGTGGCTTGCCTCGGGAATGATGAACATTTACGCCCGATATTTTCACTTTCCGCACTTGCGTTTGGAGATCGATGCTCGATTGATCATATTCGCGGTCGCAATCGCTGCCGGGTCCGCATGCCTGGGGGCCATTTCCGCTGTCCGACGCGCCGTTGCTCTTGCTCCCGCCGAAGCAATGCGTCCTGAACCACCAGCCACGTTTCATCCAGGCGTGCTTGAGCGGATTGGCCTGCGAAGTCTGCTTTCTCCGGCTTCTCGAATGATCGTTCGGAACTTGGACCGCCGCCGATGGCGCGCTCTATTCTCTGTCATCGCGGTATCGCTGGCGGTCGCCATTGTCGTCGCGGGGCGCTACTCAATCGATGCGGTGAATCGTCTGGTGAACGTTCAGTTCCACACCATCCAACGTGAGGACGTTACCGTTGTGTTCCAGGAAGCGCGGACAGCGCATGCACGATACGAATTGGCTCAGCTTCCTGGCGTTCTGCGCGTCGAGCCGTACCGCGAGATCCCCGCGCGGCTGCGCTACCAGCATCGCTCGCGCCGCGTAGCGGTTCTGGGGCTGGCGCCTGACAGTGCGCTCCGCCGTCCGATTGATGGGCAACTGCGGCCGGTGGACTTGCCACCCGATGGGCTCGTGCTGAACACCAAGCTTGCCGAAATCCTTGGAGTACGGCCAGGCGATGTTCTGACCGTGGACGTTCTGGAAGGCGCGCGACCAGTTCGTCAGGTCCGGGTCGCTGGATTGGTGGAGGAGCCTGTCGGACTCGGCGCCTATATGCAGGCCGGAGCGTTGCATCGGCTGATGCGCGAGGGCGACACGATTTCCGGTGCTTACCTGAAGGTGGATTCCAACGTCGCGCCGACGCTTTACTCGATTTTGAAACATACCCCGTCGGTCAGCGGCGTCGCCGTGAGAGAAGCGATGCTGGCGAGCTTCTGGAAGACCTTCGGCGAGTCCATTTGGGTGTCTACGGCCTTTTTGGTCGGCTTTGCCACGGTCATAGCATTTGGGATTGTGTACAACGGTGCGCGTATCGCACTCTCCGAACGTGGCAACGAACTGGCTTGCTTGCGCGTGCTCGGCTACACTCGCTTCGAGATTGGGCGAATCTTACTCGGTGAGCAAGGTCTGTTGACGCTCGGCTCCATCCCTGTCGGTTTTGCGATTGGCTTCGGTTTGTCGTGGCTACTTTCGCGGTTTTTCTCGCGCGACTTGTTCCGGTTGCCGCTGGTTGTAAACGCGGGGACCTACGCGTTTGCAGCGGTCGTGACGATAGCCGCCGCGATTTTTCTGGACTTGTCGTCGCCCAAAGGTTGAGGCGTATGGATCTGACTGAAGTACTGAAGTCTCGGGAGTGACTGCCATGATGAATCGAAAGTTTAAACGATTTCTGACGAGCATGACGGTAGTCGCAGCTGCCGTAGTAGCCGCCATCGCCTTCCGGCCCAAGCCAACGGAAGTAGAGGCAGCGCGTGCGGTTCGAGGGCCGTTGCAGGTCACAATCGACGAGGATGGCGAGACGCGGGCACGTGATCGTTTTACCCTCTCGGCCCCTGTCGCGGGCCGAGTGTCGCGGATCACATTGCGCGAAGGCGATCAGGTAGTACCCGAAACCATCATTGCGACGATTAGCCCTTTGCCGCTCGACCCGCGTGAACTCGCGGAAATTCGCGCGCGCATCGACTCGGCCGAGGCTCGTCACCGCGAAGCCGAGCAACAACTGGCGCGCTGGGAGACCGATCATGCACAGGCAACCCGGGAGCGGAACCGCACGCGCCTGTTGGCCGCCGATCGGCTCATTGCACAAAAGGAGTTAGAGCTGGCTGAAAGCAAGGAAGCGTCCGCAGCCAAAGAGGTGGAATCGGCGAAGTTCCGTCTCCAATCGGCGGCGGCTGATCTGGAACGTGAGAAAGCTGGACTTGTATCGCTCCAATCCCAGCGCGAGGCCGGCAAAATCGTTGCGATTCAGGCGCCGGTTCGCAGCCGAATCCTTCGCATCCTCGAAAAGAGCGAGCGCGTGGTCCCGTCCGGAACGCCCATCGTTGTCCTAAGCAATCCGCAGAAGATCGAGATTGTCGTAGATCTATTGTCCAGCGACGCGGTCAAGGTAAAGCCCGGCGCATCCGTAATCATCGAAAACTGGGGCGGCCCTTGCCCGCTCCGGGCCCGAGTGCGGATGGTTGAGCCGTACGGATTCACAAAAGTCTCTGCGCTGGGGATCGAAGAGCAGAGAGTCAATGTCATCGCAGACTTCGTCGACTCGCCCGAAGGCCTCGGCGACGGCTATCGCGTGGACGCGCGCATCGTGGTTTGGGAAGCCTCAGATGTTCTGAAGATCCCCGCCAGCGCTCTTTTCCGAACAGGCCAGGCGTGGAGCGTTTTCACGATTGAGAATGGCCGGACGAGTGTCGCGGCCGTTGAAGTCGGACATCGCAATGCATCAGAAGCGGAGATCCTCAAAGGTCTTGTCGAGAACGGGCAAGTGATTCTCCATCCGGCGAATGATCTGAAATCCGGCGCCCGCGTGATGATTCGGCGGAATGGACGGACCTGATGCTGGAGGCAGGAGCAAAGGAGACTAAGCCCGTCGCGCCTTTCGTTGGCTCGGTTCCATCTGTCGCCACGAAGCCGAAGGAATCGCGGCGTTGGCTGAAACGGCAAGTCCCGAAGGAGCAGCTCTATCGGCTGGCTCCGTTGCCAAAACGAATCCGCCTGGGAGAGCTCACCCCGTGGGACCGCGTGCGTATCGTAGTTCGTGCCTGGTGGGCGTGGTTTGCAGTCGCCCTTCTACTGGAGTTCATTGGCCTGCGAATCACCGGAATACTGGCAGGAGCAATATCGTTCGCTCTGTATCACACGTCTCCGGATTTTCATCCAGCCGTCTACGCATTAGAGCCTGACTTCGACAGCGCCTCTGCCGAATTTCGGGAGACCATGGTGGGCGCAACCGGCATGCCGCTGGTGGATGGCAATCGCGTCCAGATCCTCAACAACGGCGATGAATTCTATCCGGCGATGCTGGAAGCGATCGAATCGGCTCGCCTGTCCATCACGATGGAACAATACATATTCTGGGATGGCGAGGTCGGCAGACGCTTTGCCGAAGCCTTCGCCGCGAAGGCTTGCTCGGCATCCCGGTGAAGCTTCTCGTCGATGCCATCGGCTCAGCCACTCTTGGTTCGGAAATTTTCGAAACCTTGGAAAGAGGAGGCTGCCAACTCGCCTGGTTCCGTCCCATCCATTGGTACACACTGCACCGTGCGAATCGGCGGAATCATCGCAAATCGCTGATCGTCGATGGCCGGGTGGCATTCACGGGCGGGGCGGGTATTGCCGACCACTGGCTCGGGTCGGCGGCGAATGAGCACGAGTGGCGCGATATCCAAATCAGCGTGGAAGGACCAGCCGTGGCGACTCAGCAGGCGGGGTTCGCGCAGAACTGGATGTTGACGACTGGCGAAATCATCAATGGCCATGAGTTCTTTCCCGAGCCCCAGATAGCCGGGAGCGTGCCCGTACAGACCATCCTGAGTTCGCCTTCGGGCGGCGCAAGCGCTGCTGGGACCATGTATCTGATCACCCTTCAAACCGCCCAGAAGTACCTATATATCGCGAATCCTTATTTCATCCCTGATTCTCGCGTGATCGCGATGTTGACCAGGGCGTGCCGGCGCGGCGTCTCGATCAAACTGATGCTTGCGGGCAATCATAACGACACTTGGTGGGCGCGCCAGAACAGCTTCCGGCTTTACGGGAAGCTGGCGGAGGCCGGCGTTGAACTCTACGAATATATGCCGACTATGCTCCACCAGAAAACCATGGTGGTGGACGGTGTCTGGGGGACCGTGGGGACCACCAACTTCGACAATCGCTCGTTTGCGTTGAGCGAGGAAACCAATATCTGCTTCCATGACCCGACATTAGTCGAGCAACTGAGAACACTTTTCGAGGACGATCTTGCGTCTTGCGAACATATTGATGTCGTCCAATGGAGGCATCGCGGCGCGTGGCAGCAGACCAAAGAAGCCGTGGCCTCGCTGATCGAGAACCAGATGTAAAACCATGAGAGGAGACAATGACTCACTTCAGGATCGCCACCTACAACATTCACAAGGCGCGCGGGATGGATGGACGTGTTCGCGTGGAACGGATCGCCCGCGTGCTAGAGCAGGTGGACGCTGATATTGTCGCTCTTCAAGAGGTGGTCAGCCATGAGGGTCGTTCGATTGAGGACCACCAGGCCAGCTATCTGGCAGCCCGGCTCGGCTACTTTTGCGCGATCGGTGAGACGCGCAAACATCGTGGCGGAGTCTACGGCAACGTCACACTGAGCCGCTGGGAATTTGGTGCAATTCGTCATGTAGACTTGAGCGTTCCACGGCGCGAAGAGCGCGGCGCGCTTCGCACCGACATCCGGGTGGGACCGAATTTAGTTCATGTATTTAACGTGCATCTTGGCACGGCGCATCGCGAGCGCAGGACGCAAGCTGTGCGCCTGATGGACGAACATTTGCTGAAGGCGGTGGACATTACGGGGCCGCGTATTGTGCTCGGCGATTTCAATGAGTGGACGCACGGCTTAGTCACACAGACCCTTTCGGGTGAGTTCCATCTAACCGATCTGCGCACGCACCTGCCACGCACGAGAGCCTATCCCGGCATCCTGCCCCTGCTGAAGTTGGATCACATTTACTTTGACCACCACCTCAGGATTGAAAACGCGGGCTTTCACCGGAATCGCCTGTCCCTGATCGCCTCGGATCATCTCCCTCTGTTCGCAGACGTGGCTCCCGCGAAATGCCGAGACGATTGGGAGACTGCAGCCTGATACATCTATGGATCTCACTACCACGTTTGCAGATTTGGGAATCGCTCTTGGCCTTGGGCTGCTGGTGGGATTACAACGCGAACAGGTAGCAACACAGCTCGCCGGCTTGCGGACGTTCGCCCTCATTACCGTACTCGGCACCGTATGCGGTCTCCTTTCGCTTGCCTTTGGCGGTTGGGTGGTCGCGTCGGGCTTTCTCGCCCTGACCGGAGCCCTGCTAACAGGGCACGTGGCAGAGCTCAAGGGAGAAAAGACCGAGTCAGGAGTAACAACGGAAGTTGCCGCCTTGGCTATGTTCGGCCTCGGAGCCTATCTCGCAATTGGGCATCGGGAGGTCGCAATTGCAGCAGGAGGTTCCATCGCAGTCCTGCTGCATTTCAAGGGAGAGTTGCATGGAATTGCGGAGCGACTAAGCGCTGACTCAAGGGCGATCATGCAGTTTGCGCTTATTTCGATGGTGGTTCTGCCGATCCTGCCGAACCGAACCTACGGACCGTATAACGTCCTTAATCCGCGCCAGGTCTGGCTGATGGTTGTCTTGATTGTGGGAATTGGGCTCGGCGGGTATATCGCGTATAGATTTGTCGGAGCAAACGCAGGATTGTTGCTGGCTGGAATCTTAGGTGGAATCGTCTCAAGCACCGCCACAACGGTAAGCTACGCAAAGCGGAGTGCGAAGGGCGAGATTTCCGAAAACTCAGGTGCGGTTGTGATTATGCTGGCGTCCGTGGCTTCGTCCGCTCTTGTCCTGGTCGAAATCGGAATTGTCGACTCTGATTTCTTGCGGGCGTCGATCGTTCCGATAGGAAGCTTCGTCTTGGTTCTCGGGATCGTTTCTTTGCTTTTCCTGATTCGAGAACATCAGCATTCTGACGAAATGCCAGTGCAAAGCAATCCTACAGAATTGAAGAGTGCAATCTATTTCGCTGCGCTGTATGCGCTGATCTTACTCGCCACCGCCGCAGTCAAAGACGCGTACGGCGACCGAGGTCTTTATACGGTTGCGCTCGCTTCGGGACTCGCTGACGTTCACGCTCTTACTCTATCGACATCGCAGCTTGTTCAGGCTGGGCGCATTCCGGCCGATCAGGGGTGGCGAGTGATCACTGTGGCTCTCATGTCCAATCTCGTATTCAAGGGAGCGGTGGTCCTGGTCTTGGGCAATTGGCGACTGTGTCGAAAGGTGGCGCTAGCCTACTCGGTAACGCTGGGCGTTGGGATCAGCCTGATCGTGCTCCTTTTCTGAGCCAAGATCAGGTTTGGCGACCTCGCATTGCATCGTGCAGTGAGTGAACTGTTGCATTTGATCCGCTCGTCTCATCCTCTATCGGAGCTCGCACTGAGAGCTGATGCCGCTAAAGCCCGGCCCTCCGTAGGACTGGTAAGCGCAACACTGAAAAAAGCGTGCGATGTGATCGTGCTCAAGCCCCGTGGCTCCTGCATCAAAGGCCAACCCGCTTAGTAGTAACAGCCTGAAGTGCAGGGGCCGTATCGCGCCCACTTGAGGAATTACGACCTATACGGGGAATCGACTTCAGCATGTCACCATTGTCCAAAACACGGGTGTGGAGTCTGAAATAAGAATGCCCTCCTGCTATTCACGTGGGCGAGCGTTTCCTTGCCCCAACCCATCACCGCCTCATCAGCGCGAACACACCCCAGCCTAGGTATTCACGCGTGTAAGCGGCGTAGCGCTCGGGTTCCGAGGTCAGTTTGGCTCGAACATCTTTCGCGAACTCGTCGCCGGGATTGGCTTCAAGCCATCGGCGCATGGTGAGCCATTTGGCCGCCTCGTATCTGTCCCAGCCGTCTTGGTCAGCCAAAACCATCTCAACGACGTCGTAGCCAAGGTGGCCAAAAGACGCGAGAAGTTCTGGAAGCATGAGAAAGTCGGAGATTGAGTTGGCAAGGCACCCCTTGGCAACATCTTCCGTCGGCGGTAACTGCCGCCAGTACGGCTCGCCGATGAGGATGATCCCTCCGGTGCGCAGGCTCCGCGCCAGAAGCTCGATAGTGCCCACGACTCCACCGGCGATCCAAGTGGCACCGACACAGGCTGCCATACTGGCCTTTTCGTCAGAGACATAGCCGGCAGCATCGCCATGGATGAACTTGACTTGATCGGCGACGCCGAGTTCTACAGCACGGAGTTTCGCTTGCTCGGTGAACAACTGGCTCATGTCGATGCCGGTGCCGATGACGCCATGATCGCGTGCCCAGGTGCACAGCATCTCCCCCGAACCGCTTCCGAGGTCGAGTACTCGGGCCCTCGGTTCCAGACGCAGCGCCGCGCCGAGAGTGGCGAGCTTTTCGGGTGTGATCGGGTTGTGGATGCGGTGAGCACTTTCGGTGATGTTGAATATCCGTGGGATGTCCATTTTGGAAGATTTCCTTAAAACACGCGTGTGGAATCTGAAATAAGAACGCCCTCCTATAATTGACGTGGGCGAGCGTTTCGGTGGCCGAATCCCTCGCCACACGCTGCCACGGGAGGGCGATCCAATCGTACAAGTCGCCAGCCTGTTCAATCAACTGCTCCAGCATTTTCCTCGGACAGGAACGGTGCTCGCTCGGAGAGGTCTGCCGTCGTCTTCAAAACTCAGGCAGAGTCACTGCGGCCGGAAAGCGCGTTTGGTCTCGGCAGACCGTATGGCACATTCTTCAGAATCCTGTTTACCGGGGAACCGCGGCCTATGGGAAACGCACATGATGCCGCGTACCAGGAAATCCCGCCCGAGACCGCCCAAGGGGCGACCGGCCGAACCCCGCGTAAGTGGTTCAGCAGTTGCCGTCGACCAGAAAGAGTGGGTGTTTATGCCAGCACCGCCGATAAGTTGATAAGGCGCTGTTCGAAGCCGCTCAGGAGCAACTTCGTGAGAATCGCACGCGCGCTCGATCGGGGCCGCGAAGGCCAGGCCATCTTCTACAAGGTCTGACCTGTTGTGCCTTCTGTGGATCTGCCTATTACGGCAAAACAATTCGTCAAAGGGGGAGAGGGCGTGTTATGACGGATTTTCGCTACTACCGCTGCTCCGGGACGGATGCTTACCGGTTCGGTGGCGAGCGCATTTGCAGCAACACCCAAATCCGCGCCGATACTCTGGAGAATAGGATCTGGGAGAACGTATGCGAGATTCTAATGAATCCTGAGATTCTGGAACAGGAGGAACAGGACAGTTCCAAGCAGAGTGGGGTACAGGAGACTGTCGAAACGCTAACTGCGCAGCGGCAAAAGCTGCAGCACGGGATGGATCACTTGATCGACAGCCTCGCCGAAGGGGTGATTGACAAAGACCAATTCACGGCTCGAATGAATCGAACCAAAACTCGCATCGCCGACATCGATGCGAAGATCGGCGCTCAAACTTCGGATGAAGGCCGACAGGCAAATTTGCGATCCGTTAGGAGTCGTCTTACCGAAATCTCCTGCCACGTGCGGACCCAGCTGAGCGATGCAGACTGGGCCACCAAGCGTGAAATCATCCGCGCCCTAATTCAGCGGATCGAGATTGGGACAACGAAAGTAGCAGTTGTCCTTCGACTACCGACGGACACTCACGCGCGTGCCCTCGATCCAATTATGGTGACATTGTCACGGGCGTGAAGTCGCCGGCCCTCGCAAAATGGTCCAATCTTCCGATGGAGAGTTGGTGGAACTAGCTTTGTTTTTGGACCTTATTTGGACCTTCTACGAAGCGCTCGAAGGTCGGTCGCCGGCGAACAAGGCCTTGCCGGCTGCGGCCCTTCGCCACCTACTCAACCGGTACATCACATGGTCCGGCGGCGCACCCAGGGCGGCAAATAACTAAGCAGAGTTGCGCCTGAGTATTCGGACGGATCGTTGTAGCAACCGCCTAATCTCAAGCAGTTGAAAAAACACCCGTGGCTACCCAGCACCGATTCGGAATGAGGTTCACGCCTCCGGGTACCGGACAACGCCCGAACAATACCCGAACATCAACGGGCCGAAAATAGCCTACCTGATCCTAAATCATCCTGGAGGGCTTCACCCAGAAGCTTTTTGCCATCAGTCACATGCGCTGATTCCAGACCACTTGGCCAATTCGGTAGGAGGCCCTGAAAAGGCTGGCGTCGGCGGTTCGATTCCGTCCCTGGCCACCACGTTTTCAATCGCTTACAGCCGGTCTCATGTCTTGTCACTTCACCCATAGTTTTGCCGGATTGGAAGCATAGTCTTGCCGCGGGAAGCAGTGGCTCCGCCGGGTCCGAAGGAGAGTGCGAGGCAACTTCGCTCGCGATTTCTTCAGAGGAAGTGGGCTGACGTCTCGAAAGCTTCCTCGGGCGTGCCTTGATCTTCGCCGGTGATCAAAAAGCTCGGTTCGTACTTTTCGTGGGCATAGGTGTACCAAGCGAAACTCCATCGATCTTCGTTTCCGAAGTAGCGAATCCGGCAGAGATGCAGGGGGGTATTTCGAAGCCGCTCGATCCACTGGTCACGCGTCTCGCCAGGAGGCGGAGCACTTCCGCGCGGCATGTCGGGTTCGCTGTACACGTCGATGTAGCATAGGGCTCCGCGGAAGCGCACTTCGATTCGAGTGAACTTTCCGGGGTACTGCTTGGCCGCATAATCAAGAATGCGCCGCTCTGTACGTGCCTTGATGCCGGGCGGGATGCTCTTCCCGCCAGTGTGAGGGCTGTAGACCCACGTGGGCATGCGTACTCCTCCATTCTTCCGTCTGCGCGCGGAGGACGTCGGGGGAAGTACGTTGTGTTGTTCGCCATTCTAGCGCAGCCATCACGTCAGGAGGCCGCATGCGCTACCTTGGAGGCATGCAGACGGTCAGAGTGGAAATCCCGGCGGAGCTTGTTCTGGCGGCAGGATTGGATGCGGGCAACCTGGCTGTGGAGGCAACCCGGCTCCTAGCGCTGGAACTCTACCGGGAGGACAAGGTTTCGCTGGGGCGTGCCGCCGAACTCTGCCACACGCCAGTGGAGCAGTTCATGGAGTTCGCAGGCCGGCACAATGTTCCGCTTCATTATGGCGCCAAAGAACTGGAGGAGGATCGCCAAACGTTGGAACGGCTCGGGCTGTGATTGTCGTTTCTAATTCCTCCCCGCTAATCTCTCTCGCTCGCATTGGCCGGCTTAACCTTCTTGCTTCATTCTACGAACGCGTTCTGGTCCCACCCGAAGTGCACCATGAAGTGACCGTGGATGGGCGGGGTCTTCCCGGAGCCGAAGAAGTGCGCAACGCGGGTTGGATTGAAGTGGCGCCACAAAGGTTGCTTGCGGATATCTCATTGGAGCAGGCATGCCAAGGCCTCGGCGCTGGTGAGCGTAGCGCGATTCTTCTGGCGAAGACTCTTCCGGCCAACCTTATTCTTCTGGATGAATGGAAGGCGCGTCGCATCGCGCGGGAGGCAGGGTTTTCCATTGTGGGCTGCTTGGGAGTGCTGGAGGCTGGCACCCGCAGGGGCCTCGTTCCGGATCTTCGCCAAGCGTACATAGACCTGCTGCGGCAAGGGATCCGATTCGACATTGGGCTCCTTCAAGAAAGCTTGGCACGGCTGGGATTACCGAAGCTGTAGCCGAATCGCGCTCATTTGACGGCACCGGGTCATTCGACCGTTGGTCTCTCATTCGCCAGAATCTCGCGCTTAATCTCGGCCAGGAGCTCGCGTGCGATGCGGTAATCCAGACTTTTTGGTACGGACATCCGCGTGAGCACGCGGTTCACAAATAGGTCCGTCCCTTGTTCGTGGAGTTGATAAGCGATCTGGCGAAACTCCGCGATCTTCTTGGCTTGGCGCTCTTGAATGGAAGCGGCGCAGTACTCTCGAAACCGTTCTTGGACCGCCCTACATTCGGCGGGAAAATGTTTACGAAGGGTCGCATAGTGATAACCGTTGCGTCTCTCAAAGGTCCTCATGGAAGGCGGGGGCAACTCTCTCAATACTTCGTCCATTTGGCGTGCGACCTTGATCCTGTTGAAAGGCATGGGTCGCCGGACCCAGAGGTTGCGCCAGTGCGGCACGCCCGCGCAATCCAGTGATTGAAGATCGCTCGGCGAGACGCTCCCCGTGAGGAGATCGACTAACCTCACGTTAAATACGCGCGCCAGGCGCAGGTAGGCCGGCAGAATCGGATTTTTTGCGCCCATTCGCCACTGACAGACCGATGTTGCACTGACCCCCAGTATCCGGGCAAAACTGGACAACCCTTCTAAATCACTTCCAGTCCGAACCAGATCGGCTAACTGGCCCCTGGTCACTAATGGCGGGGTAGAGAATGCGACTTGGATTAGATCCGCAATCTGGCCCGCTACCCAGATTTCCCACTCCGGCGATTCCTGGTGGAGAACCGAATAGCGTTCTGGATCGTCCTTCCCCGAATCCGAACCGAGCCAGCGCTTACATCGCGTGCAGAACCCCACCCACGAGCACTGGCCGAGCAATGGTTGCGGAAGTGCGCAGTGCGGACAGGTGAGGCGCAATGGGTGCCGGTGGTAAGGGCAGAACTTGACGACTTCCAACGTCCACAGCAAAGGCACATAAACCGTTTTGCCGGCTTTTCTCCAACTGGTCAGGCAAACGGGACACCATGCGGCCACGCCGCGCATCAACATCGGCGAGGGGAAGAGCGACTTCCAGGGGATCATAGTGAGATATTGGAGATCGTTTCTGGCAGTCAGCTTGCCGACCGCCGAGACGAAGTCGGCTGCTACGCCGCCTGTGGCGTTGATGCCGGAAGTAAAGGAACGTGCCCGAGCATTGATCCCGCAGCTAAACATGTTTCGCCGGTGCACGCCGTACTTCATCACCTCGTGATGGTGAAGAGCGCCGGGAGAAACAGAGTGGGCCTGGGCAACGCGCGAGAAATAGCTTGTCAGGCATTCGACCAGCGGTGTTCCGAACCCGACCGGATTGAGATGGAACAGTTGGCTACGGGGCGGGACTACAGGCGCCGCAACGTCCCACGCTTCATAAGTTGCAAGACCGTCATTGCTCATTCAAGCCTCCTTGGCAATTCCAACAAGGTCCCGAGCCGGTTTGCGCTGTCCAACACGTCGACGCACCTGCGGAACCGGCGGATTCACCCGAGCCGCTGCTGGCGCCGTCGCCGAACTGGTGGCGCCCAACCGCAGAAGATGTCTCAGGCGATCGTGCTTCTCCTCTTTTTCGGAAACGTCGCTCTCGCCGTCGACCGTCTCTCGGGCCATTCTCTCGGATTGATCCAGTGACCAAGCCGTTTTTTCAAGGATCTTGCGACTCACGGCGTTGGCGCCCTGATTCATGGCCAGTGACAAACCGCGTGTCAGCCAGTCTTTCACCAACCCGACACAGCCAATCGAACGCTCATAACAGTATTCCAGGTGAGGCAGCAGGTCGGACTCACCGGGCAGAGGCAGGTGCCGCTGCAAGGTGAAGAGCACGTTTCGAAAGGCTGTGTAATCCTCGCTTCTTTCAGCGCGGTACCGCGGAAAGTGAATATCGATGCTGCGGCGGCTCAGTTGAGCACTGAGATTGCGGAAGGGAAGCAACTCGTAGGTGCCCACTAGGATATGAACCGTATTGGTGAGGCTGGCCAAGGATTTGATCGAGTCGAGTTGATCTTGCAGCTTGCGGCCGCTCTTCATCTTCGCCAGGTGCTGGGCCTCGTCGACGAAGAATGCCGCCGGCCGGCGGTGAATCAGTGTGCTCTCCAGAGCCAGCCGGAGTTCAAGCCCCGCAGCACGCGGATCGGTGAGCGCTCGGCCGAAGGTGTCGCGAACGTTGTGGAATGAACTTCGAACGTTGCAAGTCAGCTTCTGATCGATAAGCGGTTCGTCGAGTGCGAGCAGAGCACGCCGATAGTAGTCCTTCCAACTGAACTGGCTGGAATCCGGGGCCGCCGCTTCCATGCTCACCACGGGGACCAGCCCGGGATTCTGATGAAGGGCCTCCATCATGGATTCCTTCAGTTGCTTTTCCACTCGCCGGCGCAAGGTCGTCTTCCCGACGCCGGTCGGGCCATACACGAAAATAAGGGACCAGCCGGCAGGTTCCTGAATGGCTTGTTTCAAGGCGGCATCGGCTTCCTTCAGGAGTGGGTGCGCAATCGTGAAAGACTTGAAGTAGCCGAGCCGTGCTTCCGGTGGTTGGCCAAGCAGATCTCGGGGAAATGCGTAGTCGGGCACGATTCAGTACTCCTCATACAGCTCAGGCTGCGGCACGGAGCAAGGGTCGATTACCAGTGCTGGAGTCGTGGCGTCAGGCTCCGATTGCGATGGAGATGAAACGGTTTTCTCAGGCCGGTCGCTGGGCTCGACGTCAGCCTGGCGGATTCTTCGAGCTGCCGCATCCTGGAGCCGTTGAATCAGAAGCGACTCCTCTGCTTCGACAGAGGCGACAAAGTCGGCCAGCCGCCTGGCCGTCACTTGGAATTCCCGGGAATGGTCCTGCGATCGCTTACGTAATTCGGCGGTTGCGATCATCATCTCCCGCTCCGAACGTCCGCGAAACGATGAGAAGTGTTCGGAATAACAACTGATCCAGTGGTTCGCGACGTAGGCGTAGGCTGTGCCCGCGTCGTACGGGTCGTACCGGACAGGCACTCTGGTCCGCTCGATGGTGGGGTCTCGGAAAGCGGCAGACCAGTATTGCAACTGATTAATCTTGACGCCCTTTCCAGAGTCGACCAGAGCGGCTCCTCTGGCGGTGGTTGGCAAGGTCATCATCCGGAATTCGTCGTCGTACTGGATGTGACGCTGAGGGCGATTCCCGGAGCGCTCCAATCCGAGTTCGAAACAATCCCGGGGAGATTGGCCAAGGGCGGGGTGCATTGTGGTGTCGTAGAATTCGTAGGCCCACTCGCACAGACGACGGTGAAGCGATTCCAGAGTCCAGACGGCGTGATTCTTCGGGTCAACGCTGGTGGTCACCTGGCGCACGTTCTTGGTGATCTGTGTATTGCCTGCCAGACTGTAGATTAGTTGCGTGCTGGTTCCAAAGAGCCGCTCACAAACGGATCCAAACCGTGGCTTAGCTGGAGGCCGGGTCTTCTTGGTGCATTCATATCGCGCCAGCAGTGTCTCGAAGTAGACGCTGTCGAACTCCTTTCCACCGTCGACGACCAGGATTTGCGGAAGCCGGCCGTGCCGCCGAACGCACTCCCGCAGGACCATCATGCACGATCGATAGGACGGCGGGTCGAAGGATAGGAAGAAGGCCAGCAAACGCCTGGAAAATGCGTCCATGAAGATTGTCAGCCACGGACGGCCGAGGTTTCGGCCGGTGCTGGAGCAAAGGATTTCTACGTCGAGTTCGGTGTGATCGATATGGCAGATGTGAAAAGGCCGGTCGCCGTGGCGCGGGGTTGTGAGGCCCAGTTCCAAGTAAGGCGCTTGCACCTGATAGGCTGCCCGTCGACCGCGCCGGTTGAGAACGATCTCCGATTGTAAACGCCGGTTGATCGCCAAAGAGAAGGTTTTGTAGCTTGGCGCTACAGTGTCTTCGGTCTCGCAAGCACGGATCAACGCGCCATACACATGGAACCTCCGTTTCTGCTTGAGGGTCTCGTAGTCCGTTTCGATGATGTTCATCATCAACGCTTTGGCTTTCTCCGGAAGTTTGCTATTCCGGTTTCCGCAGTCATGGAAGCGGGGCAGAAGACCGAGATAGCCATCACCCTGCATCGCCTCGGCGTGCCGGTATCGGTGTAGCCAGTGTCGGACGGTTCGCTCCGAAACATCGTCTTCCAATGGCAATTTCGCCTCATAAGCTTGGATCAGCCGTAACCGGCGATTCGCCTCCGCCACTTGTGCCGGGCCCATTTGCGGTAGGAGTCCTTTAACTGCCGCGCCAGGGCCTGCACTCGGTCCGGAACCATTCGACGCGGGTAAGCATTCGTCTTTAGGCTGGTTTAGGCGGAGGCGAATCTTTTCGGGTTCTGTGAGCGGAGCCGAGGAGATGTCGATATCGAAAGTTCCGATGGCGATCATCGCAAAGAGATCGTCGCGCGTCACGACGCCCTCGGTTTCCTGAACGATCTCGCTCAGTCGGATACCCGGACTGGCGGTAACGAGCGCACGCACGTGCTTTTGGGCTTCGGGCCGTATTGGCCAGTCGGACCGGAGGTAGTCCTCCAGGAACTGGACATTCCGTTGGTACACCCAGTTGATCTCACTGGAAGAACGGACCCGGTAATAGAAACCAAAATCTCTGGCGCACGCTTCGCCCGGCGGGCAGCACCAGTGGCCGTCTTCGGCGGCGAGATATCTGTTTGGGCTTCGCTCCGCAAGATGCAGGAGTTCCTCTTCCGTTTTCCATTCCTCCCAACCGGCGCCGGTCGTGCGAATCACGAAAAAGTCGGGCGTATGGAGAACGCCCAGGTGCTTTCCACCAGTACCTTCGTAGTCCAACTTGATCTGAATGGGTTGATCGTAAAACTCGAGGACTTCGGGATCGTGCTCCATCTCGTATATGCCGGCGAGTTCGACCCGATGACTTTCGAACTGGATGGTGACGCCCATTTTCCGGCTGGGATAACGGCCGCTAACGTTTGACCGGCCACCGCCTACCCGGCGGGCCGGATCAGATGTGCGGATTCGATCCATCAGCGCTCGGGTGTGGGGCGAGACGCCGATCCCGCTGTACCAAGCTTCTAAGGCCTCTGGACTCAGCATCGTTCAGCCTCCTCGAAACCGGCGGCACGACAGGTGCTCTGTCGGTGCCCGCCCGTGTTCATTGTCCTGTTTACTTTCGCTACGTGGACGGCTCCTCGTTCTTGAGCGCGCTCACATATCGCACCCCGGCCTCGTTGATTAAATCTTGGAGCAAGCGCCCATTTTCGATGGCCTTGCGGACCTCGGGCACCAACCTCTCGGGGACATAGATCGAGAAACGGCGAGAACCCCGGCGCACGTACAGCGCGTGACTGCTGTGTCCCTTACCGGCGGCGCACGCCGGACAATTCTTGCGGATACAGGGACCCTTCCTCAGCGAGAGCGAACCGGTGGCCACCGGCCAGATCCCGCCTACGGCTTTTGTGAACCACCGCTGGACATCTGAAGAGCTCTTATCATTGGCCATGTACGTATATGTGCCATATTGCATGTATGCAAAGCAAAAGTCAATGATTTTGTTTAGGCATCCATCGACCGATGGTTTTTGGCGAGTGCGATCGGCAGGACTATCCTTCCACATGGGGCTTGCGGCCAAACAATCGTTCCAGGAAGGACCTGCCAGGCGGTGACATTAATGGATTCCGGCCATACGGCGGCAAAGGTATGGTTCCAATCGGGGCAAAACTATGGTTCAAGGCACACATTCCGGGTTTTTGTTCCAATTGGGTTCCAATTCCAGCCTGCGATATTGTCTCTTGTGGCTCCGTCAGACCGTTTACCGACTACCGCCGAGCGTGACGGTTGGCGGTTAAGAGCAAGATCAAGCTCGGGCTAAAGGCTTTGCGGTGTCCGTGGGTCGGTGGCGGAGCCTGTTATCGTTTCGTCGTTTCAAGGCATTTCCCATGCTCGACCGGAAGGGACGTCTCATGAACACGGCGTTAGTCCGATTGATAGTAACGGTACTTGCGGAACTAATAAAACGAACTTGGCGAAGCGCTGCGGAAAAGGCGCTCCTTTAAAACACTTCTCGTGTATACTCCTCTGAAGCCGAACTGGATACAGAGATTGGAGGATCAGTGAAACTGATCAGTGTGTTTATATTCACCGGCTTTCTGAGCATGGCTGTCGCAAGTTATGGCAGCACTCTCGTCATTGACAACTTCAGTTGCTCCGACAGCGTAAGCACGACTGGTCCCGTGTTTGCCAACAGTGTGATTTCGTGTGCTAGTGCGATCGGAGGGGCACGCGGGGATTCCATCTTCTTCACCGGCGGCTCCGGTAGCAGTTCAAGTACCCTCACGTCCGGCGGTGGGGAGATCACCGGAACAATTGGGAGCGGATTAATGGGAGTAGATATATTGGGGTGGTTTGGCACCACGACGCCTGGGGTCTTTGACTTGCCGAACCTGGATTTGGTTGGTGATTCCATACTGGTTCAAATCAAGTCCGATGCCGCAGGAACCCTCGAAGTAACCTTCGGCAGCGGCTCCGTCGCGTCCACCGACTTGTTGTCATTCGGCGCAACATTCCCAGCTAGCTCAAGCTTCGTTGATGTGCTGATTCCCTTACAGATCCTACGGTCCTCGGAACCGGAGCAAACTTGAACGATGTGACCGCCATTGGATTGCAAGTGGGTGTCCCTGGTGGAGGAACGTGGACTATTGATGGAGTTAAAGCCGTTCCCGAACCATCAACTCTCCTGCTGACTGGTGTCTGCTTCTTGGGCGTGTTGACCAGATCGCTTTGGCGAAGCCCCCCCGTTAGTGGCTCTTGACCTTCGTCGTCACGGCTCACTATCGGCCTTTGAGTGTGGGAGGGCCGGAGCCGTGAGGCTTCCACCTATCCCAATGATCCAGGTACATCACTGGAGGAGATCCGGCGGTGATCGGCGGTGAATATTGTTGCGGGGGTTCGAGGGACTCTTGTCTCGTGCAAGATGAGCCTGAACTGGCGATGGGATTCTCAGGCATGGAACGCCGGTCTCTGCCAGGTCCTTTCAGAGCGATATACGCAGCCGCGATGCACGGCTTCCTCGGCGTCCAAGCATATTAGCTCGAGCCAATCTGACCGGCTAGCGCTGCGCGGCCACCGATACAGGGCCGTGATTGCCCATGATGGTATTCACTCCTCGCGACTCTCCGCGCAGCATTTCGTTGAGAAAGGCCAGCACTAGCGTCTCGGCTAGCGCGTGCTGGTTGGAGCAGCTTAAGGCCGGCAGGTCGTGGGTGGGCGGAGCACCGCAGCCGGTCCCGGGGCCGTAGCGGGCCATGGTCGCATTCAAAGCAGCATCGTCGAGCCCGTACAGCGGCGCGATCAACCAATCCGGCAAGCAATAGTCGGTGAAGTAGATGTGGTTGCCGCCGCGCAAAGTCGCCAAGGCATGCGGGGCTGAAGAGTTTTGATAAGCCCACTCGGCATTGTTGGCAAACGGAGAAAAGCGGTCATTCGTGGCGCCAATGATCGCCAGCGGCACCGCCCGAGTGGAAAAGAAGGCATGCGAGAAAAAGCAGGCGTCAGGAGACAGAGCGATCACGCCGGCCACGCGAGGATCGTGATAGTCCGGGGCAAAGCCCGCCACCAAGGCGACGGCCCCGCCGGTGGAGTGCCCGACCACCACATATTTCGAAGCATTCAGCGACGCTGCCCAGGGGGCGTGGGCATTCTCGGGATTCGCCAGCTGATCCACCAGGAACGCAATGTCTCGGGCCTGCTCTTCAGCGTGGGCGTCCGTGGCGCCGCCTGGCGTCGACCTGGCGGTGAGCGGGAAATCAGCGGCCAGCACTGCATAGCCGGCTTCGGCCAAAAACCGGGTTAGAAAGGTCGACTGCCGCCGGTTGCTATCCACGCCATGAACAAAGACTACCAGCGGTCTGCGCTGGGCGTTGGAAGGCATTTCGGGGTAAGTGATATCGGTGGCGAATGATCGCTGGGGGCGTGCCGCAACCGAGCCATTAGCGGGAGTGGCACGGGAGGAATCCGTCCAGACATAGCTCGCCACCAGCGACTTGTAAACGGGCTTGGGCGGAAGCAGATCGCTGGGTAAAGAAGCGCCTGCGGACAAGGCTGGAAATGTCAGAACAACGGCTAACCACGGCCGATACAAAAACATCACGCTTGATGATAACCCTGTCTTCTATTGACCAATTCGGGCCGTGGTCAAAGTAGAGGTGGTGCACAGGCCGCGCAGGCTGACCCAGAGCGCCCAACCAGGGCAGTCATGGGTATACGTTCGAGGGCTTTCTTGAATGGCCTGTAGATTTCTGCTTGAAACCTGCAGAGCACCGAGGACACGGCAGCAGCAGTTGCGCTCACCAGTTTGATCTCACGATAGCCGTTGTGAGCGAGTGTTCTTTATCTCAATGTTGTGCGCGGGCGCTTTGAGGATCATTCCGTATCGGTCGCGGTAGCTTTTTAAGATCGATTCGCGGTTTCTCCAGCCAGTGCTACGGCACAGCGGTCTTCGGACCGCAGTGACGCTCGGCTCCCGCTCCGTTGACTGGCAGGGTCTGTTGGCTGGGGGCTGGACAGACACCGGCTCGGCTTCATGGTCATGGTATTCCGCGTTAGTCGATAGTCGCCCGCTATCGCCTCAACCTGGGATGGACTCATGCGAGCTGACTTCACGCGAACGCTAACAGACATGCAGGAGCTGAATGAAGGCCGTAAAGAGAAAACGCCGCCGGGCTAAGGACAAGTCGCGGCGGCGTGTGGAAACTACTTGAGATGATGCGGTAGGTGCGCTCGCCATGCGGCAGCTTGGTGGAAGTGACGTGCAAGTCCATTTTCTTTCTGAGTGTGCCGCTCAAGAAGCCAGGCACCGAACGATATGCAAGCGGTTGTCATCGGCTTCACCAACCTCGTGTTCACTCTCATCGCTATGAGCATGATCGATCGAGTGGGGCGCACGAAGTTGTTGCTGGCTGGGGCGGTCGGAACGGCGGTCTCCCTGGCTGGGGTAGCCATGCTTTTCGCAACCGGAAAGCAACCGAAACTCCTGCTCTGGCTGCTGGTCGGATTCGTCGCCTTTTTCGCATTCTCCCAGGGGGCGCCGTCATTTGGGTTTACCTCAGCGAAGTGTTCCCGAATTTGGTTCGCGCCAAAGGCCAGAGCCTCGAGAGCTTCACTCATTGGTTCATGAATGCTCTTATTTCCGCCGTGTTCCCTGTGATGGCTGCTCGTTCCGTGGCTGTCCCGTTTGTCCTGTTTGCGATGATGATGGTTGTGCAATTCTTCGTTGTGCTGACCCTGTACCCGGAAACCAACGGAGTAAGCCTGGATAAAATGGAGCACCACCTGTGAAGGCGTCTCATCCCCGGCGGCCATGAAGAACCAGGTCCAGCTCATCGCTTACGTCGATCGTTTTTCGGGCGGCGGCTTTCGCGAGCTTCAGTCACTCCTCAATGACGGGCCGTTGGCTGGACTGTTCGGCGGCGTTCATGTGCTGCCCTTCTTTTGGCAGATCGATGGCGCCGATGCGGGCTTCGATCCAATCGATCACACTCAAGTCGATCCCCGGTTGGGCTCCTGGGACGCCGTGCGCGCGTTGGCCGAGCGCACGGATCTCATGGCCGACCTGATCGTGAATCATCTTTCGAGCCAGTCTTCCCAATTCACCGACTTTCGGAAGCGCGGAGACGCATCGTCCTACGCGTTCATGTTTCTCACCTACGGCCGAGTTTTTCCAGATGGTGCAGCCGAAACGGAGCTATTGCAGATTTACCGCCCGCGGCCAGGGCTTCCCTTCACGAAAGTGCGCCTGGACGATGGAACTGAGCGACTCTTGTGGACTACGTTCACGTCGGAACAAGTTGATATCGACGTCCGTTCCTCGCAGGGCAAAAGGTACCTGGATCAAATCCTGAATCAATTTCACGCGGCCGGCATTCGTTCCATCCGGCTGGACGCAGCCGGTTACGCCATCAAGAAACGCGGCACGAGTTGCTTCATGATTCCGGAGACCTTCGAATTCATTCGCGAGTTCACAGATCGCGCGCACGCCCATGAAATCGAAGTTTTGGTGGAAATTCATAGCCACTATCTGCAGCAGATCGAAATCGCCAAGCAGGTGGATTGGGTATATGATTTCGCGCTGCCCCCGCTAGTTCTACACACGCTGTATACTCGCAACTCCTGCCATCTGAAGCGCTGGCTTGAAATTAGTCCCCGCAATGCCATCACCGTGCTCGATACTCACGACGGAATCGGGGTAATCGATGTTGGACCGGATCGAAGGTATCCGGAGGGCCCGCCCGGGTTGCTTACTCCGGAGGAAGTCAACAGCTTGGTCGAAGGGATTCACCAGAGGAGCAACGGCGAAAGCCGGCAGGCTACTGGAGCAGCCGCAAGTAACCTGGATCTGTATCAGGTGAATTGCACCTTTTACGACGCTCTCGGCCGAAGGGACGATGACTACTTGATTGCCCGTGCCATTCAATTCTTTGCTCCCGGAATCCCCCAGGTCTATTACGTCGGGCTCCTGGCGGGGACGAATGACGTGGATCTGCTGCGGCGGACCGGTGTGGGCCGCGACGTTAACCGTCACTACTATACGCACGAGGAATTGCACAGGCGGCTCGTGGCCTCCGTGGTTCGTTCTCTTCTGGATCTGATCTGTTTCCGCAATTCGCATCCCGCATTCGCTGGCGATTTTCATATCCTCAACTCTAACGAGAGCTCACTTGTGATGGAATGGCGCATGCTTAGCGACTGGGCTCGACTCGACGTCGATCTTGCCGCTCGACGCGCGACGCTTTCGCATTCGGACCCGGCAGGCGATCAGACCAAGGCGCTGCTCACATGACACGCATAAAGGCACTCACCTTCGTCATGTTCATGGTGTTTGCCATGACAACGGACTCGGTGGGAATCATAATTCCCGAGATCATCAAGACATTCCGGCTGAGCATGACCGCTGCGGGAACCTTTCAGTACGCCACCATGGCGGGAATCGCCATCGCGGGATTCTTTCTCGGCCACCTTGCCGACACGTTCGGTCGGAAACCCACCATCGTGGTGGGCCTCACGCTGTTTGCGGTTGCTTCGTACTTGTTTGCGGCGGGAAATTCGTTCGTTTATTTCTCGATTCTGCTGGCCCTATCCGGTATTGGGATCGGCGTCTTCAAGACGGGCGCTCTCGCGCTGATCGGAGACTTGGCGAAATCGACGACCGACCATACCTCACTGATGAACACCGTGGAGGGATTCTTCGGAGTAGGGTCCATCATTGGGCCGGCCATTCTTGTCCGCCTGTTGGCGACCGGCGCCTCGTGGAAGGGCCTGTACATCCTCGCTGGCACAATTTGCGTAGTTCTGATCCTGATTGCTCTCGGAGCCCAATATCCGCACACTATGAATGCCAGCCACCAAAGCATGGACCTAAGGCATACCGTCGCAGCGATGAAGAGCCGCTACGCGCTGGCTTTTTCGCTCGGTGCGTTCCTTTATGTAGCTACCGAGGCGGCAGTGTATGTCTGGATGCCGACGTTGCTCGCTGCTTATCAAGGCTCGGCGGTTTCATTCGTCGCCTACAGCATTTCGATTTTCTTTATCCTTCGCGCGACTGGGCGTTTCGTTGGCGCCCGGATGTTGGAACACGTTTACTGGACAAAGGTCCTGGCGCTTTTCAGTGGCCTGATCCTGGTTTGCTTTATCGGTGCTGTAATCGGCGGCCCCGGCTCGGCGCTTTATCTGTTGCCCGCTTCCGGTCTTTTTATGTCCGTCATTTATCCCAGCATCAATTCCAAAGGAATTAGCTGTTTCCCGAAATCGGAGCATGGCGCCGTCGCTGGAGTGATTCTCTTCTTCACTTGTCTTTCCGCTGTTGTCGGGCCGCTGGCGATGGGCGCGGTCAGCGATGCGATGGGCGACGCGAAGTACGGATTTGTTCTGGCCAGCGGGTTCGCAGCGGTACTTTTCGTCGGATTGCTGTTGAACTGGATGTTCGACCCGACCCGAGAGTTACTGAGCCATTTGGACAAGACAGAGTACCGCTAGCCAAGAGGGACTACTCGATCAGCTTGGTCTTCGATATAGGGGATGGTCGGCAGTTCTCGAGGAGTGGTGACCTTACGGTGACACCCATCCGTTGGTGGTACACAGGAATCAGCTCGGTTGCTCTGATCGCGCTGATTTATTCTGGCAAAGTGCGGCTCAAAATCCCGGAGGCTCCCAGTCGCGGGACGCCGGGAAACGGCTTAAACACAATGGCCTGATCGATCGTCTCCATCTCGATGGACGATGGATGGAAAAGCGGCAACAAGATAGCTGAAAGTTGTCGTTACCTTCGCGCGCTGGGCTCATTTGTCCCGCGTTAGAATACTCGCGAAAACTGCTGATTAACGGCTTGTGAGCGCTTTCCGTTTCGATGCGACGATTACGGCAAACAGTCCGGCGCCCAGACAAAACCAAAGAGCATTGGGTTCGGGCACCGTGGAAGGTTGAATCGTGATACCCATCGAAGTCAAACCGAGGTTATCTTGCTGACTATTGACTAACGTCTTGTTTTAATCAATCCTGATATCGGAAGAGGCAGTCAAGACATCGGTTCCTGGCATGGTTACGGCAAATTCGAAGTTATAGGACCCTACGGAGGGCACAGTGGTGGTGGCCGAGACATCCTGAAAGCACACGTAGCCTCCGCTGCCGCCCGTACCGTTGCATCCCTTCGCATCCACCCCGCCAACATCCTCGGAGGCCCAATCGCCCACTCCACCCGGCGCAGCCAGCAGGGTCACAGACGTAGAAATGTCCGACCCGGTCTTAAACTGCATGTCTACGGCTGTCAAAAAGCCACTGCCGGCGCTGAACGCGGTTGGATCTACATTCAGGAAAACGTCGTATACATTTCCCATACCTGCAACAAACGTGGATGTCGCAGTGTAGTTAACGTTCAGGGTCGTATCCGTGACAGTATCCGCCGCCGCGACCTGAGCCAGCGCAATAGCTGAGACTAGAAAGAGCCATAAAGTATTTGGTTTCTCTTTTTACCCTCCGGCCAAACACCCCGAGCAGAGTGCCAGGCCACTCGCTGGTTATAACCAGCGGAACCTGCGAATACTACGATTAAAATCCTAAATCGTACTAGGACGGGGGGTATCAGTCTCACTCGCTCCAGCAGGGCCATGGCGGCAAATCCAGCCGGTGGAGCGGCGCTTGAGGCGATTGCCTGGGACGCGGTTTTCATTACCGATCTTCCCTTGACGCTGGGAGCCGGGTTTTGTTTAAGCACCATCGTACTTGTTCAACGAATAGCGAACGCTGTCCTCTGGGTTATGGTGCCAATTCGTCTGTATTTCCGCTCTTGTGCTTGGCGCATGGAATGGCTTTGTAAGCCACTTCGATACTACGCCTGGTGCAGCAATAAAACATCACAGGGTCAACGCTTACGCGCTGGAGCCTACGGCCCGAAAAGGGCCGGTTCCTTTCGTGCCACGACGATGTAAAAAGGGAGTGCGTGCGGGCGTTGAACCCTGCTCTCTCGAAGTCCTTTCTGCGACGCGGGCTAGCTCGGAAGGTTTAGCGTCTTCGTGGGATGGCGATCAGCAGGCCACCGCTTATCCCGATCGATCGCTCATGCCCTCGCGCGAAGCTGTAATCGTAGCCCGGTTCGAGGAACCAGCCAAGGCGATGCTTCGAGGAGGGCCAGAACATAAAGTCCAGCGCCACTTCCCCGCCGAGCGAGTTCGTTGTCACGCCAAACGCCTTCGTATGTATCCACTCCGGACCAACGCCGATCATAAATTCCACTTTTTCCGAGAGGGTCCAAGGCTTCTTGAACAAAAGGTCGGTATCCCATTCTGTCGAGTGACGACGGAAAAGCGGCGTAGTGCCCGCTTCAATCTCTAGCCACTTCTCTATCGGTGTAAACTCAACCGCTAGGTCCCCGCCGAAACTTGAACCACCACCTTTGAGGTCCCGCCCGGCGGCTCCGCCAACCTCGACGATTGCCACAGGCTCAGGTTCTTTATCGATCGACTGGGCGGAGACGTTTCTCGGGCAGAAAATCAGTGTTGTGAACAACAGAGATTTTATTGCATTCATTCCATTTCCTTCAGCATAAGGTCTGTAGACGCTATAGGGTTAAGGGATGAATGGAAAAAACAAGATTGGCATTGGAGATTTGGCGAAGGCGACCGGAACCAAGGTTGTGACGGTCCGGTATTGATTCCCGGCAGCCTGTAACAACCCGAGTGCGCGTATGCATCAGGGCCGCAGCCTCGGCCACTCCTCGATTTTGATTCGTGTCATGAGCGTCGTGCCTCCCCTGCCGTCCGCACCAAATACCAGCGCTTCACCATCCGCCAAGCCCGAAGTCCATTGCGGGAAAGCTCGGCTCATATTTGGGAAGTGGGTAACGATAATCGTATTAGTGCGTGTAGGAAACTGGGTAATCTTGCGCTGCAGCCATGCGGCTTGAGCTTCCATCACACCTTGCATGCTTTGACCACCGTCGCCCAGTTCGGGGACGGTGCGTGGATCAGGAAAATGCGCAAGATGCACGGTCTCGAGAGCGCGATATGCCGGGCTGGTGAACACCTCACCGATCGGAATTTTGAGTTGATGCAGCGCCTTGCCCATGGCAATCGCGCTGGCCCGCCCGGCTTCGTCCAACTGCCGTTCGTGATTCACATTGTCCGCGTTGGCAGTTTGCCGAGCGGGGGCCTCGCGCGGTGAGCTCGCGTGGCGCATGACGATGACGTATCCACCCTGGCGCAAGGCTTTGACCAACGCCTCACCGGATAAGGCTTGTGCGTGCGAAGTTCCGGTCACCAGCAAAAGGCCCGCGGCGCTGAGCGCGATTCGAGCCGTCACCCAAGTGAACGATTTCACTGTTTCGACCTTGCCGCCACCTGGATTGGCGCGCCATCTCTGATCTCATCCGTCGCGCGCCGGACGACCATATCGCCCGGCTTCAGAATGCCGATCACTTCAACGAGGTCTCCCTCGGCCACACCCTTCTTGACGTCGACCCATTCCGCCTGGCCGTTTTGACTTCGTATCACGAACGTGCGCTCCGTAGTGATGACCACGCTCGTCTTTGGCACAAAAAGCGAAGGCCGCGCGCGGCGGACGGGCCATTTCACGGTCGGATACATACCGGGAGCCAACGATCCATCGCGGTTCATCACGTCCAGTTCAATGGCCATGGTGCGCGTCTTTTGATCGAGCGCATGAGAAATGCGCGCGATTGTCCCTGAGTAGGTTCGTTCAGGCCAGGCGGGGACCTGAAAGGCAACGCTTGCCCCGTTTACGACCCCACTGACATCCTCCTCCGGCACCGGCACCACAAGCCGAAGATGCGATACCTGCTGGATTAACAAAAGCGCGATGTCGTTCCCGGGGCCTACCAGTGCACCCGGATGGACCATGCGGTCAGTCACCACGCCGTCGAATGGCGCCGTGATTTTCAGATAACCTTGCAAATCCTGGAGCGCCCGGACGGCCGATTCCGTTGCCCGGCTGGCTTGCAGGCGGGAATTCAGCAGGGCCTTGGCGGCGTCAACCTGTTTTTCCGCCTGAATAAGCTCATTGCCCGCGATCGCGCCGGGTGTTTCAGCAGCCTGCTTCGTCCGATCGTACGTGCTCTGCGCCGCCGCGAGCTGAGCTTCGGCTTGCAAGCGGTCCGCCTCTGCCGCCTGCACTTTCGACTGAGCTTCGGCAATCTGCGCGGCCATCTCCGGCGCGCTCATTTCGACGAGCAAATCACCTTGCTTAACGATGCTGCCTCGATCCACCAGAACGCGATCCACGTAGCTCGGAACCTTGGCATGCAGCGAGACGCTCAGGAAGGGCAGAAATTCGCCCGGCAATTCGATGATCCGCGATACCGGCTTGGATACCACCGGAGTCAGGTCTCCGGTCTCTGCCGGGCTAAGTTGCGCGAGCAATCCGAGAATATAAATCGGTAAAAGGAAAAATCTAGTGTGCGTCATAGTATCGGCTCGCCGGGTCCATCGGATTGAGCGACGGCGACGTCACCGCCGCTCTTCGCTGCAGGATGGCATAGATAGAGGGAAGGATCGTCAACGTCGCGAAGGTGGATAGCGAGCAGGCCGCCGATGACGGCGCGGCCCAGCGGCGCCGATTGAGCGCCACTCTCGCCAAATCCGATCGCCATCGGCAGCATGCCGAAAATCATCGCCGCCGCCGTCATCAGGATCGCCCGGAGCCGGCTTGAGGCGCCCTCCCGTGCCGCATCCATCACAGGGCTGTTGTCGTGGCGAAAGCGCTCGGCGAACGTGATCAGCAATATCGAGTTTGCGACGGCAATGCCGATCGCCATAATGGCGCCCATGAAAGATTGAATATTCAACGTCGTATTGGTCACCCGCAGCATGAGAAGAACCCCGCACAGCACCGCGGGAACGGTAAGAACGATCGCGAGCGCCAGCCGCATCGACTGAAAATTCGCGGAGAGCAGCAGGAAAATCACTACGACGGCCAGCAGCAGACCAATCCGCAAACCGGAAATGGTCTGCTCCAGCGGGGGGATCTCGCCCTTCATGACGACTTTGACCCCCTTGGGCGGAGACCCTGCTCCGGCCAGTGCCTGGTTCAGTTTTAGCGCGGCCTCTCCCAGTGTGATTCCGTGAATATTGGCCGTCAGGCTGACTATATGTTGGCCGTTGAAACGCTCAATCAGCCCTGGCATTGTTCCCAGCTTCATCTGCGCAATGTTTGTCAGTTCGGTGTCCCGGTGGCCGTCCAACATGATCGGGAGTTCACCGACGCTTTCAACGCTTTGCATGCGATTCTGCGGTATCTCGACCTGAATCTGGAACGCGTTGCCCGAATTCGGATCGCGCCAGTAGTTCGGCTGCGTGAACCGGGAGGAGGACGTCGCTGGGACAACCGAACCTACCACGTCCGCCATGGTCAGCCCGAATTGGCCCGCCCGTTCGCGATTGATGTTGATGTCTAGCGTCGGGTAGTTGTACTCCTGCGCGAATTGCAGATCCCGGACGAAATCCAGCTTTGCCAGTTGGGACTGAATTTTCTGAGCATATCCATAATCATTCGCGAGGCTGGCTCCCTGCACCGCTACCTCGATGGGAGTGGGAGAGCCAAAGCTCATTACCTGGGACACGATGTCGGCGGCTTCAAACGAGACTTGGCACGCGGGCAATTCCTGCCGCAGGTCCGCTCTGATGCGCTCTCGCAGAGCTTCGCCCCGCGGCGTCTCCGGTTTCATGGCGACCTGGATGATCGCTTCCTGGGGTCCGCTGGTGAACAGATGAATCAAGTCCACCGGATAGCTGGAGGGCACGACACCCATGAAGTCGCTGGTGATTTGCACGTTGTCCCTGCCGGCGTCCTGTTGAATGACGTTCAGCGCGCGAAGGACAATGCGTTCGGTCTCCTCGATCCGGGTGCCGGCCGGAGCCCGCAGCCGCACGCGCAGCAGCGGAGCATTGGCATCCGGAAACAATTCGGTTCCCATGCGCGGCAGCAGCACATAGAGGAGCCCGAAGGCTGTTGCAAGATAAACGAGCACCAAGGACCAGCGAAACCGCAGGACGAGGCGCAGATACCGCTCGTAGAACGAGCGAAGATGCCCGAAAATTCCCTCATGCTCCTCGCCGCGATGCGCCTCGCGCATCAGCCATGTGGAGAATACCGGCACCAGGCTGCTGGAGAGCAAATACGAAGCGATCATCGAGAAGGCGACCGCCAGCGATAACGGCACGAAGAGCTGCCGGCTCACACCGACCATGAAGAAAGAAGGCACGAAGACGGCGAGAATGCAGAACATCGAAAGCAACCGTGCCATCGCGGTTCGGCTGCATGCTTCCACCACCGCGCGCGCACGCGAAATCCCCGGAAGCATCTGGGTATGAATATTCTCGATCTCAACCGTTGCCTCATCCACCAGAACGCCGACAGCGAGCGCCAGGCCGCCGAGCGTCATGATGTTAATCGTCTGGCCCGTGGCCCACAAGAGGAGCACGGCGCTCAACAAGGCGAACGGGATGTTCATGACGACAATCACCGCGCTGCGCCAGTCGCGCAGGAAGATCAGCACCATCAAGCCAGTCAGGCCCGCGCCGAGCAATCCTTCAATGATCAGCCCGCGAAGAGAGTTGGTGACGAACGGCGACTGGTCAAATTGCAGACTTACGTCCACATCATCCGGCACCACCTTCTTGAAATCCGGTATCGCCGCTTTGACAGCTTTGATGACGGCCAGCGTCGAGGCATCCGCGCGCTTGGTCACGGGGATGTAGACCGTTCGCTTCCCGTTGACATGAGCATAGGCCGTAATGATATCCGTACCGTTCTCAATTGTTCCGATATCTCGCAAATAGACGGTTGTACCGGAAACTGGCCGGATAGGCGTACTCAACAGTTCCGAAAGGTTTCCACCGAGCGCTGCGTTCGTCCTCGCAATGCGGTTGATCTCGCCGGTCCACATATTTCCGGAGGGCATCACCAAGGTGGCCTTGCTGACCGCCGAGATTGCCTCCTGCGGTGAGATTTTGTATTGCTGGAGCTTGTCGGGATCGAGCGTGACGACGATGGTTCTCTGATTCCCGCCAAAGGGTGGCGGAGCGGAAACTCCAGGCAATGTCGCGAACAAGGGACGCACGCTGTTGAGCGCCAAATCCTGCAACTCGCCCTGCGAGCGGGTAGCGCTGCTGAAGACCAGTTGACCAACCGCAACGCTTCCCGCGTCAAATCGCGTGATAAAGGGTGGCACAGTCCCAGGAGGCATGAATGCCCGCGCGCGGTTCACATAGCCGACAGTCTCCGCCATCGCCGAGGCCATATCGGTGCCTTCATGAAAGATCAGCTTCATCAGGGCCGCGCCTTGAATGCTCTTGCTTTCGACGCGATCGATTCCCGTGATGTAGAGGAAATGATACTCGTAATAGTAGGTTAGGTAGCCCTCCATCTGCGCCGGGTCCATGCCTCCGTAGGGCTGAGCTACGTAAATGGCCGGGTCGCCCACTTTTGGGAAGATGTCGACCGGCATCCGTTGCACGGCGAGAAACGCAAAGAGTGCGAGAGAGATCAATGCCACGACGACGGTGATTGGACGGCTGAGAGCAGCTAGGACCAAACGCATATTTCACCTCTCGACATCATTGACCCGCCTCGGCAACGAACGGCTGTATATCGCCACGAGCCGCGGCCACTTGCAGCAGCGCCCGCCAGACGTTCAAGCGGGCCAGTGCATCATCGATCTGCGCCTGGACCAGCAATCGTTGAGCCTGCGCGACATCATCGATGGGCGCCAATCCAGACTGATACCGCGCCCTGGCCTGTTCGAGGGCAGTGCGCGCCGAGGACACCTCGATCGGCGTATTGGTGGCCACGCGTCGCGCGCCGGCGAGCGTCGCCAGCGCAGTATTGAACTGGGCTTGCAGGTTGGTCGCGATCACCATGGATTGCGCTTGCCCGGCCCGAACGTTTGCCGACTGCATGGCTTCCTGCTCCCGGATCGCGAACTTGTCCATAAAGGGGAACGTCATGGTAAGCCCGATGCCGTAATTTTGGGTCGTCGGCGCCAGCCCGTTCAATCCGCCCAGCCGCGAGCCATCGTTTAGCAGGCCGGTCCCGCGGGCGGCAGCCAAGCCCTGGACGAGGAACTGCGGATAATACATCCGCTCCATCGCCTTGAGCTGGGATTGCGCCTGCGTGATCGCGGAGTTCTGCTCGATAGCTAGCGGGTTTGCCGCTGCATCCATGGGCGACTCCGGTCTGTCCGGCGGCGGTTGAGCGGCCAACTTGCCGGGACTTACGTCCACTTGAGACGGGTTGAGGCCAACGAATTGGCCTACGGTCGAGCGAGCGACGTCAATGGCTTGCTCGGCCTGAGCGAGTTGGGTTTGCGCTACCGCTAACTCCGCCAGAACCCTCGATTCGTCCGCACCCGGCCGCAGTTGTGCAGCCACCAGCGCATGAATGCTTTTCAGAAGGACTTGCCAACTGTCAACCGACGCGCGGGCGGCCTCTGCAGTCTGCAGGGCGGCGACGACAGTCAGAAATGCATCCGCCGTGGCAACGGAAACGTCATAGCGTGTCCGGTTCATCGTTGCCTGAGCCTGGCTGCGCGTTGCGGTAGCGGTCGCGATGTTGGCCGCGCGCAAACCAAAGTCGAACGGCTGCCAGGTAACGAGAACTCCCAATCCGCTGTCCCAGACTGAGCCGAGATTGTTCGCCGGAACCCCATCCACGCCAGGTATGACGCCTTCCGGAAGCAGGAGTCCGTAGAAGGTGTTGCGCGTGGCGCGGTTTATCTGGGCCAGGCCGTCAACCCGTGGCAGGTATGCAGTCTGCGCCAAACGGATTCCGGCCGCAGCGGCGTTCATTTGTTCCTGCGTTACGCGGATCGAAGGATAGTTTTTCAATGCGCCCTCGACGGCCTGGCTAAGCGTCAAACCAGCCGGAGGCGTAGCCTGTTGTGCCGGCAAAGCTCCCAACGCCAAGAACATCACGGAGAGACATCTGATCCCGCAGATTAAATTTTGCTTGCGCTCAGTCAGCACTTGGGCTAGTCACCTTCGATGAGTTCATGAAAAAGCTCCCGCACTTTGCTCTTTGATGCTGCTAGCGCTTTCCGGCCTAGCGGCGTGGCCCGGTACACTCTCCGAAGGGACTTCCCCTTGCGCTGCTCGGTCGAACGAAGATAGCCTTTCTTCTCAAGTCCCTGGAGCAAGGGATACAGACTTCCCGCGCTGATTCGGTAGCCGTGGCGCGCCAGTTCCTCGATCATTCCTAGACCGAAAATCGGACCTTCAACGGCGTGGTGGAGCACATGCAGCCGGATCAGGCCTGAATACAAATCGCGGTCGGCCAGCTCCATTTTTTGCTCTAGTTTAGATTTCGACATTCGATTACGAATACTGCTAGCTTAAGGACCGGCAGCCCTACTTGTCAAGCGCGCGCCAAGTTGGAAGTTGTGACCCATACTTAGAGTGCTCGACCGTTGTCTAGGTATCATCGTATGAGTCGAGGCTAGGACCAGTGAAATATTGAGCGCTGAACCCGCGGGAGGAGCCGTTCTATGAATGGATCTCAAAAAACACGCCGGAACTTTTTCGCAGACACTGTAGCGGCATCTGGCCTCTTATTAGGTGGGTGCAGCCGCTCGGCCACGCCAAAAGTCGCCGGGGCGGAAGGGACCGCGCCCGGCGGCCCGGCCGATGTCACCCTGCGCATCGGTCCGGTGCTGGCCGATATTGCCAAAGAGCATACGATCAGCACGCTCGGATACAACGGCACAGTCCCCGGACCTCTTATCCGCCTTCGCGAGGGCGTCCCTGTGACCGTCGATTTGTTCAACGACACCGATACCCGGGAATTCGTCCACTGGCATGGTCAAATTGTCCCGGCGTCCGTGGACGGGGCTTCAGAGGAAAATAGCCTTGCAGTTCCCGCCCATGGCCATTTGCGATATCAACTGACGCCGCAGCCGGCTGGCGCACGCTTCGTGCACACGCATGTGATGTCGATGTCTGATATCAACCGTGGCACCTACACCGGCCAGTTTGCGTTTGTCTACATCGAGCCCAAGAGTAACCCCGGTCATTATGATCAGGAAGTATTTCTGGCGACTCACGAATTTGAGCCGTTCTTCGGAGCCGAGGAGATGGAGGAAGGCGACGAAGAAGATAAAGACTTTGCGCGCAAAAAGAAGGAATCCCAACAGAAGCAGGAAAAGCCAAACGGGTGGGAGATCGGGTATCAGCGCTTCACCATCAACGGCAAATGCCTGGGCTATGGCGATCCCGTTCGGGTGAAGGAAGGCCAGCGCGTTCTGTTTCACATCCTGAATGCGAGCGCTACCGAAAACATTCAGCTCGCCTTGCCCGGCCACCAGTTTCAGGTCATCGCTCTGGATGGCAATCCCGTGCCTCAACCTCAATCCGTGGAGGTGCTCGAATTGGGCACAGCCGAACGAATCTCAGCCATCGTAGAGATGAAGAATCCCGGCGTGTGGATTTTGGGTACGCCCATGGACGACGACCGCAAGAATGGCATGGGGATCGTCGTCGAGTACGCCAACCGAAATGGTGCGCCGCGCTGGGTGAAGCCTCAAAAGAAACCGTGGGAGTACACTTTGTTCGGCCAGGCCCGGCCTGTTTCACAGCCCGATGAAACAATTCCGCTGGCTTTCGGGAAGATCAACGGCGGGCAAGGGGGATTCAATCGCTGGACCATCAATGGGTCGAGCTTCGATGAAAAAGCTCAGCCTCGAACACTTCAGAAGGGAAAGCGCTATCGCCTTGTATTCGACAACCAGACGGATGATGCGCATCCGGTCCACCTGCACCGTAACAGCTTCGAGCTGACCAAAGTGCACGGGAAGCCTACTGCCGGCATTTTGAAGGATGTCGTGCTGGTGAAGGGATTCAAACAGATCGAGGTGGACGTCACACCGGCGATGGACGGTCTGACGCTCTTTCACTGCCACCAGCAGCTCCACATGGATTACGGATTCAAGCTCCTGTTCAACGTTACTTGACCATCACGAGCGTCCCGGCCCGCTTGGATGGGGATAGAAAGAGGCGCGACAGGGTTCGAACATCGAAGCCTCTTATCGGCGTATCTTCCTTGGGACCACGAGGAGGCGTTCGCTGTCCGCCGTTTTATGGGAACGGCAGATTCCCTGATCCCGGGCTACCTTGCGCCGGTGGATTTACTGGATCATGCGGGCAGTTCCGAAACATCCGTGTACCTCAAAGCGCACCTGAAACTGAAGTGCGCCGAAGGATTGCGCGAAGCGGTTCTCGCAGGTCAGGGATTTGCGATCGCTTCCGGGTGGATGTTTACGCCGGAACTCAAGTCTGGCGAAGTGGCGAGCGTTCTCGGCGAATGGACGCTTCCGCCAATCAATCTCTGGGTCATTTATCCCTTTGGCCGGTTGACGAGTGCAAAGGCGCGCTCCTTTATGGAATGGTTCGAAAAAACCATAGGTCAAGCGAGGTAATGGCTTTAGTCTTGAGGCCGCGTAAACTCGCGGGTGTAAATTAGAGAGAAAGACCAACCGTGTGTTTTTCAGCGACCGCGAACTTTGTGGGTAGTGGAGCTCTAGCCGCCATCGGTGTCGTCACACTGACGAAAGTGAAACACCGCCGGGAATTGCTTTTCGCGGCGCTTCCCGCGCTATTCGGTGTTCACCAGTTCATCGAGGGATTCGTGTGGCTGGGATTGGATGGGATTCTGTCGCCCGCGGTGACTCGCGACATGGGCGCGGCATACATGCTGTATGCGCAAGGGCTGCTCCCGTTCCTGCTGCCGCTCAGCGTGTTCCTGTTTGAGCCGGATGGGAAGGGCCGCAGGCGCATGCGGCCGTTCCTCATAATCGGCGGAGGGACGGCGCTTTACATCCTGTGGGCGTTGACGGCATACTCATTGCAAATCTACGTCCGCGGAGACAGTATCGTATACATCAATCCAGCGACCAACAATACAGCGGTCGCGGTCCTCTATGTGATTGCTACGTGCGGTTCGCTGTTTTTCTCGAAGGTCAAATCAATGGTAGTCTTCGGAGCGGCAAACCTGATAATTCTCCTGGTGGTCATGGAGGTGAAGCGGTACGCGTTCACCTCGTTGTGGTGCGCGTATGCGGCTATAGCTAGTCTGATCATCCTGGCCTACTTCTGGAGAAGTAGTGGAGACCGGCCGCTTACCTACGCGCAGTCCTTGTGAAAACCGTGGGGAGCTATCCCAGTTGTTTCTTGATCGGCAGTTCGCGGATCCGTTTCCCGGTGACCGCGAAAATCGCATTGCAGATGGCGGGCGACATGGGCGGAACCCCGGGCTCGCCAACGCCGGCCGGTGGAGCGGAACTCGGCACAATATGAACGTGCGTCTCCACGGGCGCTTCATTTAGCCGCGCCACCGGATAGTTGTTGAAGTTGGATTGCACCACCCGCCCGTTGGCGGCGGTGATTTCGCCCATCAGCGCGACGCTGGTCCCAAATACCGAGGCGCCTTCGAACTGGGCGCGAACGCGGTCGGGGTGAATCACCGTGCCGGTATCGAGAGCGATGTCGACACGCGGAATACGGATCTTTCCGTTGTCCACTTCCACTTCCACCACCGCCGCGACATAGGTGAGGAAGCTGCGGTGGACGGCGATCCCGAGCGCGCGCCCGTTGCCCGGCTTCTTCTTAGCCCACCCTGATTGTTCGGCTGCGATTTCAATCACGCGCCGCATGCGCGCGATGTCGAGCATGTAGGGATCAGGACCCTCGCGCTCGGCCGGCGGGCGCAGATCGATCTTGCGCGGCTTGCCCACAATGTCGAGCAGGTACTCGACGCGATCGCGCCCGGCGGCCGCCGCCAGTTCATCGGTGAAGGACTGAACGGCGAACGCGTGCGGAATATTTGCCACCGATCGCATCCAGCCGATGCGTATGTTCGTATCCGCCGGTCCGCATTCGGCGCGGAAGTTGGCAATATCGAAGGGAACATCGTTCCATCCCATATCCAGCTCGAATGTTCCGTACTTTGCGGTAACATCGTCCTGCGATCCAATCGGCGGAAACACACTACGCTGTAGCCAAGCCGTTGGGCGGCCCTTTTCATCGGTAGCCGCTTTCATGTACATGGCCGCCACCGCATGATAAAAGTCGAAGCGAATGTCGTCCTCGCGGCTCCATACCACTTTCACCGGCTTACCCAGTTGCTTGGAAAGAATGGCGGCTTCGGCGACATAATCCGGTTTTGATTTGCGGCCGAAACCGCCGCCCAGCAGCGTCACGTGGCAAGTAACGTCGGCGGGCTTGATGCCGAGGGCCTTGGCCACGGTATCCTGAACGGCCTGGGGGTTCTGGGTGGGCGCCCAAGCCTCAACCTTGCCATTCTTAAACTCCGCCACCGCGACCGGCGGCTCCATGGATGCGTGCGCCAGAAGCGGCACGTAGTATTCGGCCTCGTGCACCTTGGTCGCATTCTTGAACGCGGCATCTACATTGCCATCGTTACGCGATACTTTGCAAGCCTTACGCGCAGTCTCCTGCAGTGTTTTCTTATAGGCGACTGAATCCAGGCTGGCGTTCGGTCCCAGGTCCCAGTCTATTTTGAGCTTGCGGCGCCCCTGCATCGCCGCCCAGGTATTGTCGGCAATTACGGCCACGCCGCCCAGCGGCTGAAACGCGTAAGGCGGCTTGAAGGGCGGAATGGTCAGGGTCTTCGAAACGCCGCGGACCTTGCGCGCTTCGGCATCGTCATAGGTCTTGAGCTTTCCGCCAAACACCGGAGGGTGTTCGATGGATGCGTACACCATGCCCGGCATGCGGGCATCCATTCCGAAGACTGCGCGGCCGGCCAGAATTTCGTCGAGATCGGTGATGGGAACGTTCTTGCCGATGTAACGATACTCAGCCGGAGACTTGAATTTGAGCTGCTCTTTCTTGGGCACCGGCTGCTTGGCGGCGAGCGGAACCAGTTCGCCGAAACTCAGCTTGCGACCGGTCTTGGCATGGATTACTTCATGATTCTTGGCCTGGCATTCCGCTGCCGGCACGCCCCACTTGGAAGCCGCAGCGCCTTCGAGCATCATGCGGGCGGTGGCGCCGGCCTCTCGCATCGGATCATAGAAGTCGCGAATGGACTCCGAGCCATCCGTATCCTGACTGCCGTATTTCTTGTCGCCGATGGCCTGTTCGATCTTGACGCGCGCCCAATCGGCATCCAACTCCTCCGCCACAATCATCGGTAAAGCGGTGCGGATTCCCGTCCCCATTTCTGAGCGATGCGCGATGATGATCACGCGCCCATCGGGTTCCAGGCCGAGGTAGACGCCGGGCTGCCAGGTGGCGTCGCCGGTAGCCGCCACTGCGTCCACAGGCAGAAGTCGCGAACCAAGAATCAGCGCGCCAGCGGAGAAAACGCCGCCCAGAAAGCCGCGGCGGCTGACTACGGTAATCGAATCGCTCGTCATGTTCCCGGCTTTCATGCTTTCACCCCCGCGGCCATCTTCACTGCCTGCCGAATCCGTTGATAGGTTCCGCATCGGCAGATATTGCCTTGCATGGCTTCATCGATATCGCGATCCGTCGGCTTGGGTTTTTGTGCCAGCAGCGACGCGGCCTGCATGATCTGGCCGGCCTGACAATAACCGCACTGCGGCACGTTGACCGCCCGCCAGGCCTTTTGCAGAGGATGGTCGCCATTGGGATTGAGTCCTTCAATCGTGGTGATGCGCTTGCCCGCCACATCGCTCATGTTGGTGACGCAGCTTCGCATGGCCTTGCCTTCCACGTGCACCGTGCAGCAGCCGCACAGGCCCACCCCGCAGCCGAACTTCGCGCCGGTCAGTTGCAGCAGATCGCGTAAATACCAAAGCACCGGCATCGCGGGATCGCCATCATATTCTTTTAATGATCCATTTACCGTGAGTTGTATCATTTTATTTCTCGCTTTGTGCGTGGATTGGATCAACCCAGCGCACGGGGCTCGGCTCCTCCACAGGTTGGATGTCCAGATTTACGACCACCGCCTCGTTGTCGCTGCGGACCAGCACGCATTCCAGGGTCTGGTCGCTGGAGGCGTTGATCTCCTGGTGCGGCACGAAGGGAGGCACATAGATGAAATCGCCAGGGCCCGCCTCAGCCACGTATTCGAGACGATCGCCCCAGCGCATGCGGGCACGGCCGCGCACTACATAAATAACGCTTTCGAGCGGACCGTGGTGATGAGCGCCGGTTTTGGCGTTGGCGAAGATACTGACGGTTCCGGCCCAGATCTTCTGAGCGCCTACGCGCGCATAGTTAATCGCGGCGGCGCGATTCATTCCAGGCGTTTGGGCGGTATTGGGGTCGAGAGAATTCGCGGGAATCACTTTCACCCCATGAGTTTTCCAGTCGACCGTCTCCGCCTCACCCATATCGATCTAGTTTAACCGACTTCGTACTTTTTACGCAGGGCCGGGGCAAATGTGGCGCACGCACTCGTGCCAACCCTTCTGCGAGATTCACGAAAACGTTCACACGAGTGTGAACGCCGCACGCAGGAGTGCGTGCGCCACAATAGAGGCATGATTATTCCCAAGCTAGCCTTGGCGCTCCTGCTGGTTCCAATCGCACGGCCCTTGCTGGGCGCCGGGCCTGATTTTCGTCTGCAGAAGATCGGCAATGGCGTGTGGGCGGCCATTGTGAACGACGAGGGGCTGGCCGGCGGCAACGCAGGCTTCGTGATTGGAGACGACGGGGTTTTGGTGGTGGATACTTTCCAGGATCCGCGGCCCGCCAAGGCGATGCTCGCCGAGATTCGCAAAATCACGCCCTTGCCGATCCGCTTTGTCGTGAATACGCACTATCACTTGGACCACGTCAACGGCAATGACGTGTTTGCCGCCGCCGGAGCGACCATTGTGGCGCATCGCAATGTACGCGCCTGGATGCGCACCGAGAACATCAAGATGCTCGATCCTCCGGTGACGCCCGAGAAGAAGGCGCGCGTCCAATCGCTCACCCTGCCGACGGTGGTCCACGACAGCCACCTTGATCTTTACCTGGGCGCGCGGCGAATCAAGGTTCGATATTATCCCGGCCACACCGGCGGCGATTCCGTGGTTTGGGTCCCGGACGCGCACATTGTGTTCTGCGGCGACATGTTGTGGAAGGAGCACGTCCCGAATCTGATCGATGCCTCGACGAAAGCCTGGATCGAATCGCTCGACGCGATGCAAAAGGACTACGGGCCATCCATCTGGGTTCCGGGTCATGGCGGAATTGCGAACGCTCAAGACGTCTTGACCTTTCGGAAATATCTGGCCGACTTGCGCGCTGGGGTGCGGCGTGAACAATCGGCTGGCAAGTCCGGCAAAGCGCTGGTCGAAGCGCTGTTGCCCGGCCTCAAGGCAAGCTACGGGAAATGGGGCTTCTTCGCGGACTACGCCGGCATCGGCATTGAGCAAACGGCACAAGAATTGTCGGGGACGAAACGACTGCCGCCTAATACACAGCGGTAGCTTCTGCTTTTACGGGATCGAGGTAAATGGTCTGATGCGCGATGCGAGCGAGCGAAGCACGATGCGTGATCAGGATCGCCGTGCGGCCCTCGGCCACGCGGACCAGCGTTTCGGCAATCGCACGCTCATTGGCTTCGTCCAGCGCCGAGGTCGGCTCGTCGAGGATTAAGACTTTCGGATCAGCCAGCAGAGCCCGGGCCAGCGCGATGCGTTGGCGTTCCCCCGCCGAAAGAGTCTGCCCGCGTTCGGCGACGATGGTGTTGTAGCCGTCGGGCAAAGCGAGGATTCGTTCGTGAATCGACGCTGCCTGTGCAGCGCTGACAATTTCTTCATCGCCGGCCTCTGGACGAGCGTAGGCAATATTCTCACGCACGCTGGCGTGAAAAAGATAAGGCGCTTGATCCACCAGCAGGACGGCGTGACGCAGATCGGCGAGGGGAAGGTCGCGGATATCGCGGCCGTCGATGCGGATTTCGCCGGCATCGGGATCGTAAAAACGGACCAGGAGATCCGCCAGCGTCGACTTGCCTGCGCCGCTCGGACCCAGGATGGCGCAGATGGTGCCGGGCGCCACCCGGAACGAGAGATCGTCGAGCACCGCATCGCTGCCGTAGCCGAACGAAACGCGATCGAACTCGATTTCGCCGCGCACATTGACCAGAGGTTTCGCATCGGGCCGATCGACAATCTCGGCGCGCGTATCGAACAGTTCCCAGACGCGCGAAAGAGATACGCCGCCAGACACTAAATTGCTGTACAGGCTCATCAGGTTTTGCACGGGCGATAGCAGGCGCAGGTGATACGACATCACGGCAACCAGCGCTCCGATGCTCAACTGGCGATCGATGACCAGCTTGCCGCCGTAGAGAAAAATCGCAGCCGTGGAGAGCGTCAGGATGGTCCCGGGAACAGCGCCCGCCATGAACGACGCGAGTTGCATGCGCATGAGCGCATCCAGAAAACTTTGGTTCCGCGCGCGAAACCGCTCTACTTCGCGCGTTTCGGAGCGCGATGTTACCACCAGACGGATTCCGAGCAATGTTTCCAACAGAAAGCTTCCGATATCGGAGCTTCGCTCGCGAACCGCCCGCACGCGCGCCGCCAATCGATGTTGATAGTGTTGCAGCGCCCAGACACCGGCCGGAACCGCTGCGACGCTCACTAGAAACAACCGCGGACTGAGCGCGATCATGATTGCGGCGCTGCCGATCAGAAACACTACGTTGGAGAGCACGCTCAATAAACTGTCCGCCGAAACCCGCTGCACCTCGGCGATGTCATTATTAATGCGCGAGACCACATCGCCCAGTTTCCTGCTGGCCCAGAAGCGGGGCGATAGGGTCTGCAGGTGCCGGTACAGCGCCAGGCGCATGTCGAACAGGACTAATGCCGAAATGCGGACGTACTGATAGCTGGACAAGATGTTCAACACAAATCCCAGCACGGTGATGCCGAACATCAGCCCGCTCACCAGCAGCAGCATTCGCATATTGTGCTTCAGCAGCGCGTCATCGATGAGAAGTTTCGAGATGTACGGCTGCAGGAGCCCGAAACCGGTGGCAGCGATGCCCACCAGCATCACGAACAGCAAGCGGGGCCAATAGGGAACGATGAAACGCAGCGCGCGGCGATAGCCATCGAGTGGGATGCCTCGGTCCAGATGAACGCTTGGCTGCGCTGTGATTTGGTCCCGCATGATTTGGTCCCGGATGGATCACCTTGTTAATACCACATGCGGCGTGGCGCTCGCGGGCGGTGATCGCGCCTATAAAGAACTTTTCTATCCCCTTGCCGCGGAACAACAGTGTATGATATTCGGATAAGGTTATGAAAATCCTGCTTGCATCCGTTCTGGTATTACCTCTGCTTGCTCAGGGCCAGAAGCCGCAAGCTGCCCCGTCAGCAGAGCCGGCTAAATCGGCGCCCGTAGAGGGCATCCCGGTCACGAGTCAATTGGTAATCTCCAAATGCGGAGCTTGCCACACCAAAGACGAAAAGGGCAACATGCTCCGCATCTCCTGGGAGCGTGCCACGCCGGAAGGTTGGGAAGAAGCCATCAAGCGCATGGTGCGTTTGCGGGGCGTCAGCCTGACACCGGATGAAGCCCGCTCGATCCTGAAGTACCTGGCAACCTATCACGGGCTGGCGCCTGAAGAAGCAAAGCCGATCAACTATTACGCCGAACATAGGATCCAGGACGAGACCAACATCCCGAACGACAATGTAAAAGGCGCGTGCGCGAACTGCCATATGCTGGCGCGCCCGCTGTCCTGGCGCCGTTCGCCGGACGATTGGAAGGATCTCGCCAATCTGCACATCGCGCTTTATCCGCAGGCCGACGAGGCATTCCGATTGGGGATCAATGCCGGCGGTTTCGATGAAGGCCAGCATCACGCGGAACCCGGCGCACCTCTGCCGGTGGACATCGCGCTCGCCTATCTCAGTAAGACCGCTCCGCTGGAAACCCCCGAATGGTCCGCTTGGCGCGCTCGCATGCGCGCGCCGAAGCTCGCCGGACGATGGATTGTTTCGGCCTACATCCCTGGGCGCGGCAGGTTTTACGGCGACATGGAAGTGGAAGCGAGCAACGGGACGGACGACGAGTTCACAACGCGCGTGAAGCTGACTTCCATAAAGAATGGCACCACTATTTCGCGCACGGGGCACAGTTTGGTTTACGCGGGATATGCCTGGCGCGGCCGATCGAAAGGAACGCCGGCCGCCAAGGCTGCTCCCGACGATCTTGGCAGCGATATGCGGGAAGTGATGTGGATTTCACCCGATCAGTCCATGGCGGAAGGCCGCTGGTTCTGGGGCGAATATCAGGAGTTCGGCTGCGATGTGAAATTAACGCGCGCATCCGCCGACCCCACTTTGATCGGCGCCGACCGCACTTTGCTGAAGACCGGCACACAAGGGACGCGGGTCCGCCTGCTCGCGGAGAGCTTGCCCGCACAGGTTGCACCCGCGGATCTGGACTTCGGAACCGGCGTGACCGTGAAACGCATTGTCTCTCACACCCCTACTGAGATCGTGGCGGAAGTGGACGTAGCGGCGAACGCCGTGTCGGGCAAGCGGGACATCGCATTCCGCCGTTCGGTGCTACCAAACGCCATCGCGGTCTATGATCGCATCGACTATGTCAAAGTGACGCCGGACTCGGCGCTGGCTCACCTGGGCAGCGAAACACACCCCAAGGGCTTCCAGCAGTTCGAGGCTGTGGCCTACCAGCGCGGCGCCGACGACAAGTCACACACCGCCGACGATGTCGAACTCGGGCCCATCGACGTGAATTGGTCGGTGGAAGAGTTTTACTCAACGTATGGCGACGATGACAGGGAGTTCGTCGGCTCTTTGAGTAACACCGGCTTGTTCACTCCAGCCTCCGATGGCCCCAATCCGCAGCGCAAATTCAGCCGCAACAACTACGGCGACGTTTGGGTTGTTGCGACGGCCAAGGACGAAAAAGACAAAGATGGAAGGCCTTTGATAGGCAAATCGTACCTGGTGGTCACGGTTCCAACCTACATTAAGTGGGATCAGCCTGAGGTGGGACAGTGACTGCCACGTCCGTAGCCGATGCCACTCGGGCTTACCGCTTAGGCGAGTTTCACCGCTTTGAATCGGCTGGCGCAAACTTCCTCTACCTGGTTCCGGCCGGCGCGATCTTCGCCGTCGACACTGCGGTCGGAAAATTAATCGATTGCCTTCAGTCGGGCGAACGTCACCACGAGCAGTTAGTTGACGATCTGACTGCCAGCGGCCTCAGTATCGGAGACGCCGAGGAGTTGATCGAGGAGATGGCTCACTCCAACGTGATCGTGGGCCGCGACTCAGTCCCGGACGTGCCCCAGGCCCTTCCGGAAGTTTTCCCGATCCAGACGCTGGTGATGAACCTCACCAACCAGTGCAACTTGTCGTGCCAATACTGCTACGAGTTCGGCGCCGACAAAGTGGCCACGCCGGAAGGCAAGCCGAAGTTCATGGATGTGGAGACAGCCAAGACTTCGGTGGATTTTCTGCTCGCCGAGTCGGGCGACCGGCGTTCGATTCACATCACCTTCTTCGGCGGCGAAACGCTGATGAATTTCCCGCTGTTGAAAGAAGTGGTGGCGTATGGCAACCAGCGCGCCGCTGAACAGGGCCGTCACATCGATTTCAGCCTCACCACCAACGCCACGCTGCTTACGCCCGCAATCATCGAATTCTTCTCCGAGAATCACATCGGCGTCACCGTAAGCATGGATGGCCCCAAGGAGATGCACGATCATCTGCGCGTCTTCTCCAACGGCAAAGGAAGTTACGACATCATCGAGCCCAGGGTGCGGGCACTGATCCAGAACCATCGCACCCGGCCGATCACGGCGCGCGTCACGCTCACCGCGGGCGTCTCCGACGTGATCCGCATTTTCCGGCACCTGAAGCAGGACCTGGGATTCCACGAGGTGGGTTTCGCGCCGGTAACCACTTCGCCGAATCAACTCTACGCGATCAACGCGACGGGGATGGACAGCGTCCTGGATCAGTTCCACACGCTGGCCGACGAATATCTGGAGTACGCGCTGCGCGGCGAGTCGCACGGCTTTTCCAACGTCAGCGACACCTTGGCTGAACTGTGCCAGGGCGTCAACAAGTCGCATCCGTGCGGTGCCGGTCTGGGACTGCTGGGCGTGGGACCATCCGGGGACATCGCGCCGTGCCATCGTTTTGTGGACTCCGATGCACACGCGCTGGGGCACATTTCGACGGGCATCGACAGAGCCAAGCAGACCGATTTTCTGACCCGCGGCAATATCGATTCCAAATACGATTGCCACACCTGCTGGGCGCGCCCGCTATGCGCCGGCGGATGCCATCACGAAGCATTCGTGCGCTATGGAGACACCGGCCATCCCAATCTGCACTATTGCGATTGGATCCGGGACTGGACCGACACGTGTCTAAGGATTTATGGCGCCATCGCGGCCAAGAATCCAGGATTTTTACAGCAGTTTGCCGAAAGGAAAGCAGCCGAATGAAACACATGCGAGCTTTAAACAAGAAGGCTGGCCGCATCGAAGAGTACGTTGCCAGGCACACCGATGACGTCGTTGCTATGCAGGATCGCCCGGCTAACCAGCGCCCCCACGTTCCCGCAGGTTGCGCATTGATGTTCACACCCGGCTGGGAAGTGGACGCGGCCGGCGGCACGGCCGGACTTTGTCAGCCCGTCGAGCGCGACATCTACGATTGTTTTGTCAGTTGCTATTGGCCGGCGCAGGTTCCCGATCATTTGAACAACGCCCCAGACTGGACCTCCAAATGCGCCACTGCAACCAAGGACTGGCGAAATCTGGATCTCGTATTCCCATAAATCATGGCCCTATCACGACTGACACTGCTCGCCGCCTGCACGGCGGCTCTCGCTGGTTTTGCCAGCGCCGGTACGCTGTACCTTCCGGCTTATCCGGCTGCCGTTCTCGTTTTTGACGAGGACAAGGCCCAGGTTGTCGATCGCATTCCGCTTCAGACCGGCACCCCCATGTCGATCCGTCTTTCGCCGGATCACAAGAAGATCTACGTCACCACCATCGACCACAATGGCATCGAGGTGATTGATGTGGCGACACGCAAGGTGATCAATCACTTTGTGTTGAATACTCGCAACCAAGCAATATCGCTTCTTTACGGGCACCCCGGATCCGGAAGGCAAGCTGTTCTACGCGGTCACCAAGGAAATCACCCAGTTTCCGGAGCACTATGAAGTGGCCAAACCGAAATACACAGTGATCGATCTGCAGCAGCAGAAAATCGTCAAGACTGTGGACATCACCAAGGAAGAAGAACCTCAGAACCAAGGCGACTACGGGGTGGGATGGATTGAGATTTCGCCCGACGGCAAGTACCTGTACCAGTTCGGCCAGAAGATCACGATTCTGCAGGCTTCCGATTTCAAAGTGGTCGATCACATCGATCTGGCTCAGCCGGATTCTCCCGGGATGGAGAACGTCCATTTCGGTAGCGATCTGGATCTGATCAACTCGCCGGGACAGCACACGGGTATGTTCGTTTGGTCCGATCCCGTGGTCCACAATCTGGTCTTCGGATTGGCTCGCTTCGATCTAACCAACCGGCACATGGACTTTAATCCGATTGGACCAGCGCCGACCGGCATGGCGGGCATTGAGGTCACTCCCGACAAGAAGTGGGCTTACACGGTGGTTGCCAACGGAAAGAACGGGAACAAGCGATGCGAGTTCTGGGCGTTCGACCTATCGAGCGACCGAATCACGCAAAAGGCCGAGGTTCCCTGCCGCACGCGATTTACGCTGGGCATTTCCACCAATGGCAAGAAGCTTTACATCTACGGTGCGGGCTTTGATATCGAAGTCTACGACGCGGCCACGCTCAAGTACGAGAAGACTTGGGATCTGAACAACGACGTAACGTATGCCGGGATCGTCGTAATACCGTAGCAGACCGATGTGTGGCGCACGCACTCCTGCGTGCAGCGTTCACACTCGTGTGAACGTTTCGGAGATTGCTCATTTTCGAGCGGTACGCTCAATTCCATCATTGCCCGTCGCTAACAAAGCTGCCGTGGCGTACCCAGTCGCAGCGTCGCTCATGAACTTCTCGGGGAGCGTACCGGCCTCGTGCTTGTGGTTCATCGATTCCGCCGCCCAATAGCCCTGCGCGGTCTGGTGGGTTCTGAGCCAAGCCAGCGCCTTCGCCAAACCCGGCTGGGAGGACGGTATGCCGGCCTGCTCGGTGGTGAATGCCGCCAGCGCCGTGATGTAGCTGTTGGAACCGATCGCCGGCGCTGCCGCGTCGCGCTTCTTCCATTGGCCGGCCGACTGCATGGTCCAGCCGCCATCCGGCTCCTGTTTGCGCCACAGTTCGTCCAGGATCGCTTGCTTGTCCGGGTCGGCTAGTACGCCGTGCATTTTCGAAGAAGCCCATAACAGGAACAGCTTGTTGTGCAGCGACTGAGTCTTTGCGCCCGAGCGAAGATACGCTGTCATCGCGGCCACGTTGTCCCGAATTTCCGGACGCCCCTGATAACCGGCTGGAGCCAACCCGGTGGCCAGGGCCGCCAAAGCCACGCCGTAATATGCTGAGTCCTTGGTCTCCCACGGATCTAGATCGAAATCGGACCAATTCCAGCCGCCCTTGTCGGCTCCGTCTTTCAATTGGATGGACCACATGCGCTCGAAAGCCTTTTCGCCTTCCGGACTCAGTTTGCCGCGTGGTCGATCGTCCATCGCCAGCACCAAAGAAGCCAGCACCACCTGCGCGCCATAAACCTGATCGACGATGGGGCCCTTGAGCCCTGCAAAGAGATCGTTGGCGTCCGTGCGAATCACGGTGGCCCGCATGCTGTCCACCAGGACGTTCTCGTACAGCGTGGGACCGGTCTTCTCCCCCAACGAGTGGCGCAGCGCCGGACGCGCCACCAGGTAGGTTAAGCCGGTATGGCAAGATACGCACGCCACGCCGGAATGCATAGCGATGGGCCAGGCGATCCATTCCTTCTGGCGTGAATCCATATATTGCTCCGCCAGTTTGGGGTTCCAGTCCTGACAAAATACGGAGGCGACAGCCAGCGTCAATAGCGCGGCTAGACGGATCGACATTGTGGTGCTCTTTAGCTGGGAGTATAGCCCGAAATGGTCAGTTGGTCCAGCGCAAACTTTGCGCAACTCGCGCAAGGTTGGCCTTGACACTCCTGGTTTGGTTGGATATACTCAACTCCAAATTTCATAAGAACCCACGTTGGTTTTTCTTACTGGCAGGGGCAGCGGATGCACCGCGATCTCTCGATTTTGAAAGCTGAAATGTTCGTGCAACTGGTTGCAACGACAATGCATCCGGGTGAACGAAATACCTTCCGGCGCAAGCGCCAGCGCTTCGTGGAAGTGGTGTGGCGTACAGGATGGAGTTGGCCAAAGCTCTCCGACGAGCAGCCGAATGTGATCGGCATAAGGTCCATCGAAAACTTTGATAAGTCGATTTAGAGCTTCTTAGTCTAAGCACTTAAAACTGGCAGGACCGTTCGAATTTTGGAAGGAGAGATTTGATGTCGTCTATAAAGTCCCAAATGTGCCCGGTTTCATCTGTGCCTCGTGATGGCCGGTCGATGCGTTCGGCGTTCCACTTCGCCCTGGCGATTGCTTGCGTCCTTGCGTTTTGTCAGGCAAGCTACGCCCAGTCCACCTTCGGCACCATTCTCGGCACGGTCAAAGATCCCTCGGGCAGCTTTATCCCTATGGCGACGGTCAGTCTCATGAACACCGGCACCAACGCGGAAAAAACTGCGATCACCAACACGAACGGCACCTATGAATTCGTTAACGTCGAAATCGGAAATTACAAGCTCACTGTCGAGGCGGCCGGTTTTCAAAAAACCGAGTACCAGGCGTTCGACGTGGCCGCCCGAGCCACCATGCGCATCGACATTGATCTCAAGGTCGCTTCCCAAGCCACTTCGGTGACTGTCGAAGCCGTGGCGGTCGTCCAGACCGATGCCTCCAACGTGTCCGAATCCAAGGGCAGCCTGGAGTTGACCAACCTCCCCGTCGCCATCGGTACTCGTTCACAGGGCTCCACCAGCGCATTCTCAACGCTGACCGCACAGCCGGGCGTGCAGATTGACGCCAACAACAATATTTCCGTAGCGGGGGCGGGGCCGTCGCAGATCTCGATCACCATCGACGGCATCAGCTCCGCTGGACCGGGAACATTGGGGGCCTTGGCCGAAGTGTTCCCTTCCTTCAACGCCATCGAAGAGATCAAGATCAGCGAAACGCTGAACCCGGCCGAGTTTGGAGGCGTGGCCGATATCACCACCGTTTCCAAGTCGGGCACGAACGAGTTCCATGGCGGCTTGTTTGAGAACGTTCAAAACACCGACTTCAATGCCGCCGACACCTTCAGCCATATCGTTACCCCGGTAAAGATGAATAACTTCGGTCTTTACCTGGGCGGCCCGGTCATCTTCCCGAAGCTCTACAATGGCCGCAATCGGACATTCTTCTTTGGAAGCTACGAAGTGCTTCGGCTGCCCAAAAGCTTCCAGTTCGTCGAGAGCGTTCCCAGCCTGGCCATGCGGAGCGGCGATCTCACGGCCTACGACGGAAGTGTAATTCCCGCCAGCCAGATCAATCCTTACTCGAAAAAGTTGTTGGACTTCTTTTACCCGCTACCGAACTACGGCCCCCCCGGCGCGGTAGCGAACAACTACGTTGCGACTTTCGCGACGCCGATCAATAGCTCCCAGGGCGATGTTCGTATCGATCAGAGCCTGGGCCCAAAGCACATGATCTACGTGCGCTACAGTTACAAGAATCGCCGCGTGATCAATTACCCGAAGGACGGCGGCGGAAATCCAGGTTCGCCGCTGGTAGGGGAGACCTCCAATCCGGAGATCTATAATTCCATGACGACCGCCTACAACTGGGTCATCTCTCCGTCCTTGGTGAATGAGTTGCGCGGAGGGTTTACGGTCGTTCGGCGCGGATTCACAACCGGCTATACATCGCAGCAAGCAGCCAGCATCTTGGGCCTGACAAGCGGCCCCGGCGCTCTGCCCGGCGTGCTTCCGCCAGGTTACGACACCCCGACCATATCCATAGCCGGATTCATTGGGTCCCGGCCTCAGACCGCCGATATCAACCCCAGTGAAGGCACCTATCAGGCCACGGACACACTGACTTGGACGCGGGCAAAACACACCATAAAATTTGGCGGAGACTACCGGTACCTGAGCAGCCTGTTTACCAACGTATTTGCCGACTACCGCCTGGGATCCTATCAGTTCAACGGTTCGGCAACAGGTTTGTCTCCGTTCGCTGGATTCCTGATGGGTTACCCGGACCTGACTACCATCGCGACCGTGATCAACCCGGCCACCGATTCCTACTCGAAGCATTACGCCTTTTTTGTGCAAGACGACTTTAAGGTTTCACAGTCCTTCACCCTCAACTACGGTTTGCGTTGGGAATACCATCCGGCCTTCAGGGACAAAAATGACAATCTCGCGAACTTCGATCCCTACTACCAGAACATCGTTAACGGCCGGAACACCGGCGCGGTCATTCTGCCCGACCAAGGGACGTTTGCGAACGTCAACCCCGGTTTTGTGCAATCGGTGTTTCCCACTCCGGTAATCACCGCGGCTGCAGCCGGCGTTCCGTCCAACATGCGCCAATCTTCCAAGAAGGATTTCGCGCCCCGCATCGGATTCGCCTGGCGTGTCGGCGGCAACAACAAAACGGTCCTGCGTGGCGGATACGGAAGATTCATCGAGACGCTGCTGACCGGCTCGGCCATCAATGGATGGTCCGTGGACTCGAGCGATGTGGGATTTTTCTCCAATTCCTTGGGCAGCAACGGGGTCCCGGTTTTCTCGCTCCCCTACTCCTTCCCCGCCAACATCGCCCAACCGGGCTCGCAGTTCTTTGATCTGGCGACCGAGATCAAATATAAGGATCCCATCGTCGAGGAATGGAACCTCACCCTGGAGCACGATCTGGGCAAGGGAGTCGGGCTGCGCGCCTCCTACGATGGCAACCATTCCTACAACGTCCCGGCCGACGTCAATGCCAACCAGCCCCCCAACAACACTTTGGGCTTTGGCAACCCAGCGACCCAGACCGCAATTCCCTTTCCTTTGATCTCGTACATCGCCACTGCGACCAACGATGGTTTCGGCAACTACCAGGCTGGGACCATTTCGGTTCACAAGCGTAGCGCCAACCTGCAATTCGAGGTCAGCTACACGTACACGCGCAACCTTTCAAACATCACCGGAGCTCCCGTTGCAAGCGCCAGCGGGTTCGCCAACGAGTTTGGCAACACTTTGGAGGATCCTCGAAATCCGGGTCTCGATTACGGGAATGTGCCCTATTCCCGCCGTAATCGCGTTCTGGCAACGTTTCTCTATGAGCTGCCATTTGGAAAAGGCAGAACCTTCCTGAACAGCAACGCCGTTTTGGATAAGGTTGTAGGTGGGTGGGAGCTGAGTGGCCTGGCGCTCTTCCAAAGCGGGCCGTTTATGAGCGTGGCGACCCTGAATGATCCGTCCGGCGCGGGCTACAACATCTTTGGCTCCTTATACGGCAACGGCGGAAGAGCCGATACGGTACCGGGAGTGAGCCCTTACGCCGGCCAATCGATCAACCAATGGATCAATCCCAATGCTTTCGTCGATCCGGCCAACAACATCGGCCGATTCGGCGATTCTGGGTCAGGCTCCATTGTCGGTCCGGGCACCCAGGCCGTTTCGCTGTCGCTCCTCAAGCGGTTTTCATTCACGGAACGGATTCGGGCCGTGATTGGAATGCAGGTTTCGAACGCGTTCAACCATCCCAACTACAATCCTCCGGGCAATCTGATACTGGGAGTTCCGGCATTCGGCCAGATCTCATCGATGCAAGTGGCCGAGGGCGCTGGTCCGCGACAAATCCAGTTGACTGGACGCCTAACGTTCTAGATTGCCACCTTTGCCTCGACTTCGGCTCGCGATCCTGCTGCTCGGGTTCGCGAGCCTTTCTCCAGCTCAAACCAGGAACCACGGCGTCGTTCGCCCTCTCGCCGAAGTCAAGTTCGACCCGGATGACGACGTCAAGTGCCTGTTTTCGACCGTGGAGACCGGCGACCCTGCCAAAGGCCCATCGACCATCATCCTGAAAGCTCCACCAAATTGTCTGGTCCCGTGGCACTACCACACGGCAGAAGAGCAGCTCATTGTCGTTCAGGGAAGTGTCCAGACGGAGATGGAGGGCATGCCTGCCCGCGCTCTTGGTCCAGGGGGATTTGCCATGATGCCGGGCCAAGCGAAACACCAATTCTCTTGCCAGTCCAAGACGGCGTGCGTCATGTTTGTCAGCTTCGATCGAACCTACGACATCTTCTGGGTGAAAGATAATAAGACCAAATGAGACAAACACCGCTGCTGTGCGCAGCCACCATCCTTCTGGCCACGGCTATCTACGCTGCGCCGGAGCCCTTGGTCGGAACATGGCGTCTGGATAGCCAGGAAGTCAACGGCCAGAAAACCAATTCCGAGCCGCTCACTTTGAAAGTCACCCAAGCCGGCGATAAGCTGGCGTTCGCCTTCTCGGTGCCCGTCAACAACGTCTACTTCGTCAGCATGACGTACACCGTCAAGCTGGATGGCAGCGAAGCGGAGGTCAAGAACGCCCAAGGCGAGAAGATTGGGACCATCCAGGTGACTTCCGGCGGCCCATCGCAATACAAACTGATCTTAAAGGGACCGAACCGGCCCGACAGTGCCGGTAAACTCACCGTCTCGCCCGACGGAAAAACGCTGAGCAGCGAAACCGATACGGTGCAGGGCGGGCAGGGCGGCCGGTCCATGCATTCCAAGCAGCTTTTCTCGCGCTACTAGTGGTACGAAGTGGGCTTCCTCCAGCGCTATTTCCGCCGGCCCCAACAACTGGCCGTGCGCCGGTTGAACTTCCAGGTCCATCTCTGGGTTGGGATCATCCTGGCCCTCTACATGATCGTGATCGGCGTCACCGGATCGATTCTGGTATTTCGTCCGGAGCTGGAGCGGCTCTGCGGCCTGAAGCCATGGCAGAACATTCGCGTTCAAGAACCACTGGCCGACATAGCCACGGTGGTCGATAACCTGAAAGCCGCCTACCCGCGCAGCCACGTCGTTTCGGTGGACGCTCCCAGCGTGGACGAAGCCACCTTCGTCGCCGTCCTGCAAGGTCGAAGCCGGATCAAAGTGGCCTGCGATCCAAAAGAGGGCAAGGTGCTCGGCGAATTTCCAAAAACGTATAATTGGCTGGACTTCGTCCAGGAACTGCACGAGACTCTGTTGGTAGAGCAGCGGGGGATTGGCCGCAAGTGGAACGGAGCGGGCGCCGCGTTGCTGCTGTTGCTGAACGCCACAGGAATGGTGATCTGGTGGCCGGGCATACGAAATTGGACGCGCGCGCTGAAAGTGGACTTCCAAAGAGGCTGGCGGCGGATCAACTTCGATCTGCATGTCTCGGTGGGCTTCTGGACCATTCTGATCGCGTCATTCTGGGCGTTAAGCGGCGTCTATTTCGGCTGGCCCCGCCAGATCTTTGAATTCGTCAATTCGCTTTCACCGGTAATCACGGCCCGGCCCCCCGCCATTAGCGTTCCAATCGAGAGCACGGCCCACGACCCTGACCTCCGGGCGCTGGTCGAGCGAGCATCTACACTCGATCCGGGGACTACGCTGGGCGGAATTGCATTCCCATATGGCCGCAGAGCACCCCTGGCTGTCGTCATGCGGAGGCGCAACAGTCCGGGCTACGAATACGTGGACACCGTGTACTTCAATCCCTACAATGGCGAGTACATTTCCACCTGGCGCTACGGTGTGAACCAAAGCTTCGGCGATTCGGTCATCTGGTGGCAGGTTCCCCTGCATTTCGGCACCTATTGGGGCCTGGGCATCAAGATAGTATGGGCGACAGCAGGTTTGGCCATCCCGCTGCTTACCATAACCGGGTTGCTCATGTATTGGAATCGGGTGCTGCGGAGAAAGTGGAAGAGGCTGGGAAGAAGCAAAACGGCGCCAGTTGCCGCCTAGCGGTTTCTCACAACCTTATTCATCTTTGCGCAATGTTTGTGCTAGGCTAATTGGAAACACTATGGCAAAAACGAATTCTGCCAGCCGCGATATTGCAACCACGATTCACCCCTACACGAATCTGAAATTGCACGAGACCGACGGCCCGCTGGTGATCACTGGGGGCAACGGAGTTTTTGTCCACGATGAAGCCGGCAAGCAGTATCTCGAAGGACTCGCTGGGCTGTGGTGCGCCAGCCTGGGATTTTCCGAGCGGCGTTTAGCCGAAGCCGCCTATCGGCAAATGTTAAAGCTGCCGTTTTATCACACGTTCGCCCATAAAGCGACCGATATTGGCATCGAACTAGCCGAAAAGCTTCTGAGCATTGCACCTGTTCCCATGTCCAAGGTATTTTTTGTGAACTCGGGGTCGGAGGCCAACGACACGGTAGTGAAGCTGGTCTGGTATTACAACAATGCAATCGGCCGCCCGCGCAAGAAAAAGATCATCAGCCGGACGAAAGGCTACCATGGCGTAACCGTAGCGAGCGCCAGTCTCACGGGGCTCCCGAATAATCATCGCGATTTCGATCTGCCCATCGCCAACATTTTGCATGTCGAGTGTCCCCACTTTTATCGTTTTGGATTGCCCGGCGAAACCGAAGAAGCGTTTGCCAGCCGGATGGCCGATTCATTGGAACAGCGCATTCTGAGCGAAGGTCCGGAGACCGTGGCGGCATTTATTGGCGAACCGATTATGGGCGCAGGCGGCGTGATCCTGCCACCCGCCACCTATTGGGAGAAAATCCAGGCGGTTTTAAAGAAATACGATGTTCTGCTCATTGCCGACGAAGTGATTTGCGCTTTCGGCCGTACCGGCGATATGTGGGGCAGCATAACTTACGGGATAACGCCCGATATGCTCACCTGCGCCAAAGCGCTTTCCTCCGCCTATTTGCCGATCGGCGCGGTCATGGTGGCCGAAACAATCTACGACGCGCTGGTCAAAGAGTCCGAAAAAATCGGCGTGTTCAGCCACGGCTTCACCTACAGCGGCCATCCCGTGAGTTCGGCGGTTGCCTTGGAAACGCTCAAGATTTACGAAGAGGACGACATTCTTGGACACGTGCGCCGCGTGGCTCCGCGCATGCAGGCTGGGCTGCGCAAATTCCTGGATCATCCCCTGGTGGGCGAGGTTCGGGGCATCGGACTGATTGGTGCGGTGGAGTTGGTAGCCGATAAAGCTTCGAAAGCGCCGTTCGCTGCCACCGAAGCCGTCGGTCCGTTCCTGGTGAAGCGAGGCCATCACCACGGCGTTATTCTGCGTCCCCTGGGCGACTCCATCGCGTTCTGCCCGCCGCTGATCATCAACGAAGCGGAGATCGATATGATGTTGGAACGGTTCTCGCTAGCGCTCGACGATACGCTCGCCATGGTTCGTGAGCGAGGGTTGGTCAAAGGCGCGCCAGTTCCCGTATTGGCGAAGTAAACGCTAGTGTTTCTCACAGGATTGGCACGGTACACGCGGCTTTAGCCGCGTTGGTATTGTCAACGGCGGAACGCGGCTGAAGCCGCGTCTACCCTTATTTCTCTCTTGTTATTTTGCGGACGCTACACCACACGATTGTGAACGCGGCACGCACGACGAGTGCGTGCGCCACGGTGCTTCAGCAGCTATCACCACGCTAGGCATGCACCGGAGGAAGGCGCTCGCTCCAGGGACGCGCTTTTTCCAGTTGTGCCGCCAGCCGAATCAATACATCTTCCCGCGCGTACGCCGCTCCCAATTGGACGCCCACCGGCAAGCCTTCCGCCGACCAATGTAAGGGTAAGCTGATGGCCGGTTGTCCGGACATATTGAAAAACGCCGTGAACGGCCACCATAGCGCCGAAGTTCTCAACCGGGCCGGATCCATGCCGAGTGCGCCTAACTTGGGGGTCACCATTCCAGTGACCGGCAAAACCAGCACGTCGTACCCGCTCTTCCACCACCCCGCGAAAGCCCGCGTGAAGGCATCCATATCTTCCAGGGCGGACAGATATTCGGATGCGCCAACGCCGCGCGCGCGATCCAGCCATTGCAGCGTGTCGGGATCCAGATTATCGGGACCCGCTTTCTTTCCCAATTTGCGCTCGAAGGACTCCACCGCCGCAAGCAGACGAACGGGCCAGATACGGTTGAAGATAGTGGACGTCTTCAGCTCGTCGAGAACGGGAGGGTGAGCCAGCTCCACATAGTGGCCCAAAGACTCGAGCAGCTTCCCGGTCTCCTCAACGGCCCGTTGGCACTCGGGGTCGAGCGTGCCATTGAGCGGGGCTGGCAAGCGATTCCAGAGGCCAATTCTGAGCTGGCCGGTATGTGCGCCAACTTCGCTCAAATAGGATCGATCAGGCTCCGGTGGCGGCATTGGATCGCCCGCCAGCGCTCCCGAGGCGAAATCCATGCACGCCGCCAGATCGCGAACGGTCCGGGTCTGAAAACCTTGCACGCTCACCGGACTGAGCCATTCGGTGGACGGCCAAATATTGACGCGGCCGCGCGTCGGTTTCAATCCCACTAGTCCGCAAGCGGCGGCCGGAAGCCGGATGGACCCGCCGCCATCGCTGCCATGCGCAACCGGCACCATCAGCGCAGCAACTGCCGCGCAGGAACCACCGCTCGATCCGGCCGGCGTCCGCGTCAAATCCCAGGGATTCCGCGTCGGGCCCCAAGCCAGCGGCTCAGTGGTCGGTACCGAGCCGAACTCCGGCGTGTTGGTGCGGCCCAGGTTGATGAAGCCGGCGGCCTTGATTCGGCGTGCCAGTTCCGTGGTCACACTGGCGATGTAGCCGTCTTCTTTGAGAAATCGCGACCCTCCGGAATCCGGCTCGCCGGCCGTTGTACAGCCCAGGTCCTTGGTTAAGAACGGCACGCCTGTGAACGGACCTTCCGGCAAATGAGCCGAGCGCGCCTCTTCACGCGCCTTTTCGAAGCGCTCCCACACCACCGCATTCAATTGTGGATTCACCTTCTCGATGCGCTGAATGGCCGCGTCCACCAGTTCCAGCGGCGACGCCTGGCGTCGTTCGACAAGTTCAGCTTGCGCCGTGGCATCGAGGATCGTCATGTTCAAAAGGTAGGGGGAGTGTTAATCCACAGGATCAGCGTCTCGGCGTTCCCTGGGTTGAACCAGCGATGTTGGGTCTTGCTGCTGAAATAAAAACTGTCGCCCGATCGAAGCTGGTATTTCTCGCCGGCCAATTCGATATCCAGCCGGCCCCGCACCAGATAGAGAAACTCCTCACCCTCATGCGAGTACGATTCACCGCTGCCGGCGCCCGGCGCTACGCGAAACAGGTGCGGTTCCATGGTAATCTTCCCGGAGGCCAGAAGCTCCATCTGAACGCCGGGGCCGCCCTCCAGACTCTTGCGGTCCCGCGGCCTGACCAACGGCCCGGTGCCATCGATGGGATTGAAGAGATCGAGAATATTCAGTCCGAAATATTGCGCCAGCTTGCGCATGATGGCGATGGAAGCGCCGCTTTGCGAGCGCTCCAGATTGCTCAGGAAACCGATCGACACGCCCACCGCGTTCGCCACGGTAGCGAGCGACTCTCCGCGCTGCAGGCGGAGCTTGCGGAAGCGAGGACCGATGGACGACTGCTCTTCCGCCGGGCCCGCTGCGCGATGGTTGAGCAGCCCCTCCTGCTTCAGTTGATTCAAAATCGCGGGTGCGTTCAATCCTTGCACCCGGCGCAAATAAATGGCGCGCCGTAGAACCCGAAGGTCGTCGTTGGTGTAGAGCCGGTATTTGCTTTGGCTGCGCGCCGGTTTGGCGAGTCCCAGCTTTTCCCAGGATCGAACCATGGAGGCGGATACACCCAAACGTTGGGCTACCGCGCCAACCTTCAGCGCTTCGCCTGTTTTCCTCGCGGAGTCCGTCGCCTTCCTCTTACGGTCGGTCTTGGGAGACCGGGAATTGTTAGAAGTTTTTGACAAGGCTCTCTGCGAGTATACGAGTATAGCAGCCGCAGCGGGCTTGTCCCCGGACAAGGAAGTGCTATTCTGAACCTCAAGTTCATGGAAACCGGCCCGGCCCCCGCTACCAACTCGCTCGTACGCGCCCTCGGCGTAAGCGATTTGACCTGGCTCTATCTGGTGGCCGTGGTCAATTTGAATGTGGTGCCCGTGATCGCCGCGGGCGGTTCCAAAGTGATTTGGCTTTTAGCGGCCACCATCCTGCTCTTCTTCCTGCCGCAGGGAATCAGCGTCATCGAACTGGCGGAGCACCTGCCCGGCGAGGGCGGTCTCTACCTTTGGACCAAGGAGAGCTACGGCGATTTCCACGGCTTTTTGTGCGGCTGGTGCTATTGGATGACGAACATGTTTTTCGTCCCGTCCTTGCTATTCGCTGTAGCTGGCGTCATCGGCTACATTGCCGGCGGAAGCGCCGCTGCGAAGATCAACGAGAGCCGCGCCCTCTTCTTCCTGCTCCCTGTTTCGCTGCTGTGGATCACCATCTACGCCAATGTTCGCGGGCTCGGAGTCGGCAAGTGGGTGAACAATATCGGCGGGATCGGGGCTTTGGTAATCGGCGGCGCGCTGATGATCATGGCCACGATCGTGGTTGCCGAGCATCGCGGAGTGCTGCACTGGAAGGATCTGGCGCCGGCCAGCGCCGGCACTCTGCCGCTCCCAACATTCGGCGTCATCTGTTTGGCGCTGGTGGGAATGGAGCTCGGGCCCATCATGGGCGACGAGGTTCGCGATCCGCGCCGCACCATACCGCGCAGTGTCTTGGTCGGAGGCGCGCTGTGCTCATTGATGTACCTGGGTTGCGTCATCTCGCTATTGACGGCGGTGCCACAATCGCAAGTGGCGGTGGTGCAAGGCCTGCTGCAAGCCGTGGACAACATGAGCGTGTCGTTCGGGCTGGGTTGGATTCTGCTGCCTCTGGCGGTGCTGATGGCCGCTTCCATCGCGGGGTCGACATCGGCGTGGGTGAGCGGATCGGCGCGCATTCTGTTTGTTTGCGGACTGGATCGCTATCTGCCCAAGGCGCTCGGCAAAATACATCCCCGCCATCATTCGCCGTATGTTGCGTTGATCATGTTCGGATTCCTGGCGACGTCGATCATCGCCATGAGTTTCATCGGCGCATCCGTGCAGGAGGCTTATCTGACGATGCTGGATCTGGCGGTCGCGCTACAGATGATCTCCTACATCTATCTCTTCCTTGCGCTTCTCAAACGCGCGTTTTCCAGATCATCGGATCCCCGCTATTTCCGGCGGCCGGTGCTGCAACTAGCCTCCGTCTCGGGCCTGATTATGGCGGTGCTGGGATTCTCCATGGCATTTGTGCCGTCGCGTCAGATCTCCTCCATCGGATCGTTTGAACTGAAAATGTTCCTGACCCTGGGATTCATTCTCGCGTTGGCGAGTGGGCTTTTCGTTTATTATTCGCGTCTTCGCCCGGCATCAGAACCCGAGCCCCAGCCGTCCACTGCTTAGGGTCGATGTGGCGCACGCACTCCTGCGTGCCGTGTTGGCACTCGTGCCAACACCCGTTCGATGTTATCGGAGGGGCTCTGGGATTGCGGCGCCATCGGCGCGGGGATCGGACGCCGCATAATTCATTCCTGTCTTGGAGTTGTGCAGAATAGCTTGGCCGCGGCCCATGGTCTCCACGTATTCGCGCCCAATTCGGATCTGGTGGCCGCGCTCGGACAATTGCTGCAGCGTCTGTTCCGGCACGCGCGATTCGATGTAGACATCGCAACCCGGCGCGTTGTTCTTGAAGAAACGCGGCGCTTCCAACGCTCCCTGGAGGCTCATCCCATAATCGACGTAGTTGGAAACAAACTGCGCGTGGGCCATGGGCTGCACCGCGCCTCCCATGATGCCGAAGCCGATGTGATCATCGCCCCGCTCCATGAACGCCGGGATGATGGTGTGAAACGGCCGCTTGCCACCGGCCAACACATTCGGATGTTTGGGATCGAGATTGAAACTTGCGCCGCGATTTTGCAAAGCGAAGCCCATCCCCTCCACGGTAACCCGCGAACCGAAGGCAGAGTAGAGGCTCTGAATCCAACTGGCGATGTTTCCGTCCTTGTCCACCACGGTCAAATAGGTGGTGTTGCTGCCAACCGGGTCGCCAGCCTTCACTTCGCAATTCGCGCGATTGGTATCGATCAGGCCGGCGCGCTTGCGCGCGTATTCTTTGGAAAGCATCTGAGCCACGGGCACATCGTGAACGCGAGGGTCCGTAACGTTGGCGTGAACATCGGAATAGGCGAGTTTCATCGCTTCGATGCGCTTGTGCATCTCCGGCGCGCCGAATGCACCCAGCGGCGAGGCAGGCGAAGTCTCCATTATGTTGAGCATTTCCAGCGCCGCCATGCCCTGCCCATTGGGCGGAAGTTCGTAAATTTTCCAGCCGCGATAATCGATCGAAAGCGGCTCTACCCATTCGGATGAATACGAAGCCAGATCCTGCGCCGTCATGGTGCCGCCAAGCTTTTCGGAAGTCTTCACGATAGCGGCTGCAATGGCGCCTTTGTAGTAGACATCCGGACCCTGCTCGGCGATCATGCGGAACGCGCGCGCCATCTCGGGATTTTTGAAGAGTTCCCCGGTGTGCGGCGCCTTTCCGCCAGGCAGGAACACGCGCTTGGACTCCGCGTTTGCTTCCAGCCTGTGAACGATCGCCGGATCGGCCCACGTTTCGTGCATCCCTTCGTAAACCGGAAATCCCCGATCGGCATACGCGATCGCGTCCTGAAACAAATCCTTCCAGGGAAGTTTTCCGAAGCGCTGATGCATCCGATACCAGCCGTCCACGGCGCCCGGAACTGTGACGGTGTGAATGCCGTCTTGCGGCATGCTCTGGATGTCGTGCTTGGCTAGAAACGCCGGCGCTATTCCGCGAGGCGCGGGCCCGGAGGCGTTCAGGCCGGTTAGCTTGCCCGTCTTCGCGTCCCAATACATGACGAAGAGATCGCCGCCCAGTCCCGTCATCATTGGCTCCGTGACGCCGAGAACGGCGTTCGAAGCGATGGCGGCATCCACCGCCGATCCGCCGCGAGCCAGGATTTGCGCTCCGGTCTGGGATGCGAGAACCTGGCTGGTCGCTGCGATTCCTTGCTGGCTGATGACGATGGAACGGCCATAGTTGCGGCCAAGCACTTGTCCGTACATGAGCGGCATAACGAAGAAGATGATAGCGGATAAAAATCTCATGTGGTGCCCTTCAGCGTCTCACATATTTGAGATCGCGAACTATTCCTTAACGCGCGCGCCGCCAAACCCGTCATGTTCGCGACGGCAAAGCTGGTTCCGTGCAGGTTGCGATCGACGGAAACACCTGGAATCGGCCGCGGATAAGGAGACGCATAAAACATTCCGTCATGATACCGGAAATTGTCGCGCGGGCAATCGGGATCGGGAGCCACGCCGATTACTCCGGGCAAACTTCCGGGCAACGCACTCGCCGCGCTAACGATAAGCAGGTCGCCAATCGCCTCGATAAACGCCTGCCTGTGGCCTGCATTCTCGGTGCCCAAACTGAGATTCACGATATCCATCCCATGCTCCCTACACCAGGCTAGAGAACGGAGAATCACCCCAATGTTCGCGGTCAGCCTCCGATCAAAAACCTTAACCGCGTACAACTCGGCATCCGGCATTTTTTCGCGGATCGCGCCCGCCACTGCCGTGCCATGCCCCAGCCGATCGATTCCGTCAGGGCCTTCGCCGGTGAGTGTAATTTCCACCGCGCCGGCGATCTCCCCGACATGCGGATGCCCCGCATGAATGCCGCTATCAATAATCGCAATCTTCATGCGCGCCAGCGGGGCAGACCCTACGGCAAAACGGCAATGCCGGCGTAAGTGACGTCGTTCTGGAGATCCCAGGTTTTCTCGAGTTTCAACGTCGCGGTATCGTAAACCTCGATCTCAAAACCGGCGCCGTAGATGTACAGCTTTTGGCCATTGCTCGACATCCCGAAACTGAAGCGGGTCCGGCACGGCACTTCGGCTTTTTGCGTCAAGCGATCGCTGGTCAAATCGAACTTCCAGAACTCGCAGCGCTTATTTCCGTTGGCCCCATTGGCGACGACGGTGTAGGCGGACTTTTTGTCCGGCGTGACCTGCAGACCAGCCATTCCGGCCGGCGCGGGGCCAATCGGATCGTATTCGACGTGCCGCGTAGCCAGATCCAAACGCGCCAACCCGAATACTCTATTGTGGACGATCGGGTCGGCGGAGTTAAAGACCGACGTGTGCACACCAGGTTGGGTGATCAAATCCAGATCACTTCCCAGGTGGACATTCTCCATGGCGCCGAATTCCGGCTGCGCCAGGTCCAGTTCGTCCACAACCTTGAAGTCCGCAGTCTGAAGAATTTTGATCTTGGGCCCGAATTGGTATAGATACTTTCCATCAGGCGAAACTTCATAGGAGAGACGGTTGGTCCGTTCGTCCTCCACCGGCATGTCCACAGTCTTAACGATCTTCTGCTGCTCCAGATCGATCACCGTGTACTTGGCGTGCTTCACGTCGAAGTGCTCAGGAAGCTTGTCGATTTCGCGCGTAACGGTGTAGAAGAGCTTGCCGTCCGGGTCCACCGCCCCGCCACGGAAGCGGTATTGCGTGGTCGGAGTGTTCAGCACGAAATGATTAGTCACCTTGCGCGTGGCTACATCAATCACCTCGATCCCGTTGTGATCGATGGTAGTCACATAAATCTTTTTGTGGTCAGGCGTCAGGCGTATCGACATGGGCGTGCCGGTTGCCAGCGGGATGCGGTCGACAACTTTTCCCTGCGATTCATCGAAGACCAGGACGGTGGCTGGATACGCCGGAAGATACAGCGTGCCCGCGCTTGCGGCGGCCGCGAATAAGGCCAGAAGCGAAAACAATCGTTTCATAACTTAGTTAAGGTTACGATAATTTGGGCGAGCGCTGCTGGTCCATCAGTTTTGCAATCTCGCTCCCCGAGAGCGCCTCAATCACACCGTCCCGATCTGCCGCCGTCCGATTCTGATTCAGCTTGAACTTTCCCTGCAGCTTTTCGATCCTAATTTCGAACGCCGCTATCTCGGGAAGTAGCTTCTGGATCCAAGCAGCGTCTGGATCGAAATCCCAGGGTTGCTCCAACGATTTCTCGTGTTGGCGAGTCAAATCCTTCAGTAGCGCGATCATGGCCGTGCGATCGCCTATCCTTGGAACGCCGTAGGCATGCACCGCCGTGTAGTTCCAGGTGGGCACGTTCTCGGGCTGCACATACCAGGATGGAGAAACGTAGGTGTGCGGACCTTGAAAGATTACCAGCGCCTGACTCCCTGATTGAAGGTCTTTGACCTGCGGATTTCGAATCGCCATGTGCGCGCGCAGCGCTCCGTAAGGCGCCACGCTGCGATCGAGTAAGAAAGGTAAGTGCGAAGCTGTCAGATCACCGTCACGCTGCGTGACAATCGTGGCAAAACTGAATTCCTCGATGAAGTCTTGGAGCCGGACCAAGTCTTCAACAGCGAACACCTTCGGAACGTACATATATGCTTATGTGGCGCACGCACTCTTGCGTGCCGCGTTCACACTCGTGTGAACGCCGTAGCTTAGTGGCAGCACGACGACTTCGGAGGAGGCGGAGGCACGTCCATCGCGGCGCTGCGCTCGAAGAATCCGTCCGGACGAAATTGGAATCCGAGCATCGCCACCGGCATCACCGGCCAGTCTTCCGGACGCGGTACGTGATTGTGCCCGAACACATACCACAGCGAGATCTCGGTGTCGTCCACCTTTCGATCGGCCTTGGTCCAGACTGGCAAACCGTCACCGGTTGGATGCTGATTGGGATACTCTCCAGCCGCGAACCGCTCCCGCGGATTGTAAGGCGTCACCCAGACGTTATTCGCCGTGAACCCGGCGCGGCGCATGATGGGCGCATCCGGCTGCGCGAACGGCGGGCAATTTTCGCCTGGAACCAACCGATATCCCACCGGCCGCCCCAGCCGATTTTTCTTGCTCGGATTCACCACGCGCCAGAAGCGCGCGCTCGCCGAATTCACCCGTCGTTGTGCTTGTTTCTCGGTTTTAAAAAGCGTCTCTTCCGCTACGAACGCATTGCCATGCGGATTGCTCGGGCCGGTGGGAACACCCATGCTGTTCACTTCCACCACCGAATTGTTCGGGCCGTCCACACTCGGCACCAGCCGCGCCGCGAAAATGTGCTGATGGAAAGGCGCATTCAACCGTGGCGCGATTTCCATGCCGTACTGTGACGTTTCGCCGGGCGCTAACGCCGTGGTGTTCATGATCCCGGTCAGCTTGATCTCGCATTGCAAGGATCCGTCTTGGTACAGATACCAGTAGAACCCGTACTCGTAGTTCCCAACAGTTGCGATGAAGGAAACCGAAAGCCGCCGCGACCTTCGTACTTCCGATTGGCCAGTCCGCCAATCGGTGTGCTTCCACAGAATGCCGAAGTCTTCCTCATGCAGACATACCGCGTTCTTCAGCGGCGTTACATTGCCGTGGCTGTCCACCAAAGGAAAATCGAAATAATGGATCACGCCCAGACAATCGCAGCCGAGCGCGAGTGAGTTGGCAAGCATTCCGAGCCCGTATTCTCCGATGTCAAAAGCGTTCTTGCGATAATACTGCTCGCCCGGATCGCCATACGGTACCACCATCTCGCAGATGGATGCGCGATAGAGAACCGGACGCTCAACTCCATCGTCGTTGTAGCTGATGGTGTGGAGCACCAGGCCCTCGCGCGAGGTGAAGCCCACCCGAAATTTCCACTTCTGCCACTCCACCTGGTTGCCTTCCACTGTGAAACTGGGGCCTTCCGGCTGCACGATGTCCACCGGCTTCAGATCCGTGCGGACATTGGGAATGTACTCGCGCGCCCAATTCCCAGGCTCCGGCGGCAGCGGCGCAATGGGATATTCCTCGATGCGGACCACTTCCATTTTGTAAAGGTCCACCACGATCACCATGCTGTCGATGGGCCGCGCGTAGCCGTTGTCCTTGGCTTCTGACCGCACGAAGCACAGCGCCCGCATTCTCCGTAAGCCTTTTTCTTCCGGCAATTCGTTACCGTACAATCCGGCCGACCACGGTTCCACCATCACCAGATCGGCGTCCGTCACGCCCCGCTTCTTCAGAGCGGCCTGGAAAAGAGGCGAGCGATGGACGGTTTGCTCCACCTCGCTAAACTCATCCAGCATGATGGATGGCTGGACGCCGCTCGGAAGCTCGGTGACCGACGTAACGGACTCGCCCGCCAGATCCATCACCGCCTCGTACGCTGTCCGCTTGCCGCGGTCCAGGAGAACCGCCAGCGCCTTGCGCTCAAACCGGCTGCCGGGCTGGTGCTTTTCTACCAGGCTTTTCGCGGGCTCGATCCGGTTGATGGAAGCTATGCGGACGCCGTCGCCGAGGTACTTTTCCCGCCCCAGGATTCGTACCGCAGCCTCGAGTTCGGAGGCATACAAAGGATCCAGTGGATGTTTCGCGTGCGGAGCCGTTCCGGGCTCCGAAGTCTCATGCTGTATTTCAGTTGGAATTGCCATATTGCCGCCTTTACGCTCAAATAATTCGCGCTTTCCTCAGCAACTGAGCTGACAATCGACCGGACGTTCGCCTGTGCGGATACGCCACTCCCGGCCGGAACGGTTCGCTTAAGTCTGATGCTAGTATAAGTGGATGGAACTTGGCAATACTTCGGTAAGGTTAGTAAAGCTTGCCGCTCCGTCCGCGCCAGAGTCTCCAAAATCTTCGTCTTATGGGCTGAAATCCGCGTCGCTGTCGCCGCTGGAGACTTTGGCTCAATCCGTAGCGGTGATTGCACCCACCGGCGCTCCGGTCATGACCATACCGCTGGTCTTCGCCTTGGCGGGGCAAGGAGCCGCCGTCGCGTTTCTTATTTCCACTCTCGGCGTTTTGCTGGTGGCGCTCAACGTAAACCAATTTGCTCGGAGATCGGCATCGCCCGGCTCTCTTTACACCTATATTACGGACCATATGCATCCCAGGTGGGGCGTTCTGGCCGGGTGGGCTTTGGTGATCGCGTATCTCGGAACGGCTTCGGCCGTCTGCGCCGGAGCGACGAACTACGCCAACGTGATCTTTCGGGACGTCTTCCACCTGCAAGTTTTTCCACTGTTCTGGAGCGGGGTGGTCACCGTGGTGGCGTGCTATCTGGCTTATCGCGACGTCCAAGTTTCCGCTCAACTCATGGTTTGGCTGCAGGCTGTATCGGTGGCCTTGATTTCCGTCATCGCGATCGGCATTATCGCCAAGCACGGATGGCGCCCCGATATGGCGCAACTCACTTTGCAAGGCGTCACCCCTGAAAAGCTGCGCCTCGGCTTGGTGCTCGCAATCTTCAGTTCGGTGGGTTTCGAAAGCGCGACGTCGCTCGGGTCGGAAGCCCGGGATCCGCTGATCAACATTCCGCGCGCCGTAAAGTGGAGCGCTATTCTAGCCGGTGTGTTCTTCTTCTTGTGCGCGTATGCCGAAGTGCTCGCGTTCCGGGGCGAATCACAAGGCCTGGGCCAAAACGCAGCGCCTTTGCATGTACTCGCGCGGCAGCTTGGATTTCCACCGATAGTGGGCACCTTAACGGATCTCGGCGCGGTGGTGACGTTCTTCTCGTGCTTCCTGGCTTGCATTACCGCGGCGGCCCGCGTGCTTTTTCTCATGGGCCGGAATGGCGCGCTGCACGCGGTGTTGGGCGAGGCGCATGAGGCGAATCAAACCCCGCATCGCGCCGTCCTGCTCAGTTCCGCCGTTGCTTTTGTCCCCGCCGGCATCATGACGTTGCGAGGGATGAACCTGTTCGAAATTTATGGCCTCATAGGAACAATCGCCACATTCGGGTTCGTTACAGTTTACATCCTGGTCTGCGCCGCCGCTCCGCTATACCTGCGCTCGCAAGGGCTTTTGACGCCGCAGGCCCTGGGGATTTCTGTTTTGGCGATTGTCGCGATGACCGCTGCGCTGCTGGGCAACCTTTATCCGGTTCCCGATGCCCCCTACTCGTACCTGCCCTACGTCTATGTGGCTTTACTGTTGACCGGCTTCGCGTGGTCCACCATTTGGAGCGCCCGCGCCCCTTCCTTCGTCGCCCGGATCCCCGCGGATTTAGGCGCGCTGCCGAACGAGACGGACTGAGTCAGCCTATGAACCCCCGAGATCGTGAACTTGGAATGGACCGCGCCATCAAGCGGCGGGATTTTCTAAATGGCATGGCTGTCGCGATTGGCGCGCCGTTGTTAGGATTGAACCCCGCCGCCGGTCAACCGTCCCCCACGTCTTATCCACCTTCGCTTACAGGCATGCGTGGTTTGTATCCCGGCTCCTTCAACACCGCTCACGCGCTGCGCGATCACACCTTTTGGAACCATGCCGACAAAGGGTCCGATACGGGCGAGCGCTACGATCTGGTGATCGTCGGCGGAGGCATCAGCGGTTTGAGCGCCGCCTATTTCTACAGAAAAGTGGTGGGGAACAACGCGCGCATTCTGATCCTGGATGTTTTAGACGATTTCGGCGGCCACGCCAAACGCAATGAATTCGACGTCAATGGCCGCAAGCTTCTGGGCTATGGGGGCACTTACGCGATTGAGAGTCCTAGTCCGTATAGCCCGATCGCGAAAAGTGTCATCGACGATCTCGGAATTGACGTGACAGCCACCGCGCGCGTGCTGGATCGCAAGCTTTATCCGTCACTCGGCATGGGCCCGGGCGTTTTTTTCGACAAAGAAACGTTTGGGGCGGACCTGCTGCTGCCCGATCCCAAGCCCGAGAAGGATGCCGATTTTGGCGATCCAGGCACTACGGAAACTCATTGGAAAGAATTCCACGAAAAGGCGCCGCTGCCGGCCGGGGCGAAGCAGGACATCCAACGGATCTACGAGGGCATCAAGGATTACATGCCGGGCCTATCGCCAGCGGAAAAGAAAGCTCGTCTCGCTCGCATGACCTACGCCAAGTATCTGACCGACGTCGCGGGCGCCGATCCATCCGTCATCAAATACTTCCAAACCCGGCCCCACGCCTACTTCGGAGTGGGCATCGACGCAGTCTCCGCTCAAGACGCGTGGGGATTCGGGCTGCCTGGATTCCAGGGCTTGGATCTTGGAACAGAGCCGGGTCCCGGTATCAGTCACGACTCGATCCAAAACGAAGAAGCCGAAAAGTATTGGTTCCATTTCCCCGATGGCAACGCGTCCATCGCTCGCTTGCTGGTTCGAAAGCTGCTGCCAGCAGCGGTTCCGGGAAATTCGGTGGACGACGTCGTGACGGCCCGCGCCGATTATGCACTTCTCGACGAAGCCAGCTCCGCCACCCGCATTCGCCTAAACAGCACAGTGGCTCGCGTACGCCATTTAGGCGACGTGGACACCGCGAAGGAAGTAGAAGTGAGCTACGTCAAGGACGGCAAGCTGCAATCGGTGCGCGCGGGCCGCTGCATCCTGGCCTGCTGGCACTCCATGATTCCGTATCTCACCGATGAGCTTTCCGCGAAACAACGCACGGCGCTGGCGTCGGCAGCGAAAGTTCCCATCGTCTACACCAACGTCGTTCTGAAGAATTGGACCGCGTTTCAAAAGGCCGGAGTCAATTCAATTTACTCGCCCGGCAGCTATTTCGAAGCCGTTCAATTAGACTTGCCGGTGAGCATGGGCGACTACAAATGTCCGCGAACTCCCGACGAGCCCATCGTCGTACACCTGATGAAGACGCCCTGTCACCCCGGCCTTCCAGCGCGCGATCAGCATCGCGCCGGCCGCGTTGAGTTGTACGGCACGACATTCGAAACCTTCGAGCGCAACATTCGCGATCAATTCGCCCGCGCTCTTTCAAACGGCGGATTCGACCCTGCGCGCGATATCGACGCCATCACCGTAAACCGATGGCCGCATGGCTATGCCTACGAATACAATTCGTTGTTCGATCCATTTTGGCTGGATGGCGGCGAGCAGCCCTGCGTCGTGGCCCGCCAGCCCTTCGGACGAGTAGCCATCGCAAACGCCGACGCCGCGGCTTATTCTTACACCGACGCCGCCATCGACGAGGCGTATCGCGCGGTCAGCGATCTGCTCGGCACCGCGCGCGGCTAGGGTACACGCGGCTTCAGCCGCGTTCCGCCGTTGACAATACCAACGCGGCTCAAGCCACGTGTACCTAAACTATAAATCTTCCAGCGCCATGTGCGACTCGGGAAGCACCTGTCCTCCATCCACGACAATAGTTTGCCCGGTAATAAAAGCCGCCTCATCGCTCGCCAGGAACAAAGCAGCGTAGGCCACATCCTCCACTGTGCCGAGCCGCCGCTGAGGAATCGCCGACGTCATCCGCGCAATGTACTCCGGGCCAAGCGTTTCCACCCCCTCGGTCAGAATGTTTCCCGGAAGCACCGCATTCACGGTGATGTTATGCGGCGCCAGTTCGATGGCCGCGGTGCGAACGAAACCGAGTTGTCCTGCCTTGCTCGCCGCGTAATGGCACCAGCCTGGATATCCGGTAATCGGCCCGGTGATCGACGAAGTAACAATGATGCGCCCCTTGCCCCGCGCCTTGAGTTCCGGCAAACACGCATTCACCGTAAGAAAGGTGCCTTTAAGATTGATATCGACCACCTGATCCTAATCGGCGACACTCATCGCTCCGAGCCTCGCTGCCGGAAAGACACCGGCGTTGCAACAGACGATGTCGATGCCGCCATGGCGTTCTACCGCGGTCCGCGCCAGTCTTGCGCAGTCTTCTTCACTCGAAACATCGGCGGCAACCGCGCTGGCCCTACCGATTTCGGCGGCCGCAGCTTCGGCCTGTGCCAGGTCACGGGCAGCCAGTAATACCTGGGCGCCTTTGCTCGCGAAAACACGCGCGATTCCCTTGCCGATTCCCTTGCTCGCGCCGGTTACGATTACCGAACGACCATCCAGCGATGTAAATACGATCAGACTATTCTAACGGGAAGTTCAGAGTGCACCGGTGGCGCGCCGCTGGGCCAGGGACGAGCTTGCAGAAAAGACCAGTTTGACCTCGGTGCCGTCTTCGGACCGAATGTCCAAGTTGCCGCGCAACTGTTGAGCCAACACTTGCACCAGCCGCAGGCCAAGTGACCGCGACTTCCTCCAGTCCAGATTGTCGGGAAATCCCACTCCGTTGTCAGAAACCACCAGCAAGACATTAGTCGGAGACTGGCGGCGCAATACAATGCGAACTTCCCCTTTTCGCCCTTCTGGAAACCCGTGTTTCAACGAATTCGAGACTAGCTCGCTGATAAGCAGCCCCGAAGGTAGCGCGTCATCCAGCTCCAAGCCCACTGAATCCAGCGCGGTGCGCAGCCGTATCTGCCGCTGGTCCACTCCGTACGACCGAAACAAATGGTCCACCATGCGTCGCAGGTACTTGGAGAAATCGACCACGGCCAGATCTTCGGATTGATAAAGAATCTCATGCAGCAAGGCCATGGATTGAATCCGATTCTGGTTCTCCTCCAGCATTTTGCTTATGGCGGGATTCGAAGCCGCCCTGGATTGCAAACTCAGCAGGCTCGACATCACCTGCATGTTGTTTTTGACGCGGTGATGAATTTCCCGAAGCATCGTCTCGCGCTGGTGCAGCAGCGTGGTTTGGTGCTCCAGCCTTTCGCCTTGTTCGGTGAACCGCTCTTCGCTCTCGTTGAGCGCGCGCTCCGCCACGTCGCGTCCCCGACGCGCACGGACATCCCCAATTTCCCGCTCCACCGCCGGAGCCAAACGCGCCAGGTTCTGCTTCAGCACGTAGTCATGCGCTCCGGCCTTCATCATGGACACTGCCAGTTCCTCGCCCAGGGCTCCCGACACCACGATAAATGGAATGTCGTGCCCGCTCTCGTGCAACAGCGATAAGGCCGATTTGGCATCGAACTGGGGAAGACGGTAATCCGCGACAATCAAATCCCACGCCTGTTTCTTCAAGGCCGCCCGCATTTCCAAGGCGGTTGCGACGCGTTCGGAATAGATGGTGTAGCCAGCTTTTGCTAAAGCGCACTCGGTGAGTGCGGCGTCGCTGGGCGAATTTTCGACCTGCAGAAGTCGCAAGGGTTCATTGATTGCCATGGTTCCCTCTTGCATCCGCTGCACCCCGATCTTTAATCTGCCGTCAAGGGCATGTCGAGGATTCAGGCGAATCCGACTAAGGCCCACGGCGGGGCGAGCCCACTGGCGCGGTAGGAATTCTTATGTAGGGATTGTAACACCTAATAAAGCGCGGGGTCAGGACGGGCGCCTTCCTACGGCCGATACGGTGCCACCTCCGGGTTGAGGACCGGGAGGCCTCGCGTATCGGCCGGGCGCTCGCCGCTCCCCGTTAGCGGCGAAAATGTTCGGCGTGCCGGTCAAAATGCTCGAAATGCTCCGGTGCGCGATAACCTCCGCGCCAGCCGGCACCCGGCAATTGCCAATATCCGTCCACGAAAACGTAGCCCGGGCCAGGGCATGGAGGCACGGCTTCCACAACCGGAGGCGCCACCCGCACAGGGGCTCCGAAACCAACACCAAACGAAACACGCGGAGCGGCGAACATCGTGCTGCCAGCCAGAAGCAAACCAGCTAACATTTTCTTTTTCATTTTCTTGTCCTCCTCACGCCCCTCATTAAGGCACGCCTGTTGCCAGGCTAAGTGCTTGAGTTGGCGTGATAAGTACAAGCGGGCTGGCCGCGCGCCACCGCCGGCCGGTGGTTTTCAGCCGTTCATGTAGGGATCGAGCGGTAAAACGACTTTGCCATCCAGAATCGGCACGCATGCGGGAAGAAATTCCTGTGTAAACTCGGCACCCACAGCCTTCAAACGAGTGATGAATGCCTCCAGGTGGGCCATCGCCCCATTGGGTTTATCGTGCAACGCAATGAGCGTCCAGTCGCGTGACTGACAATCGGCCAGAGCGCGCTCGATCCAACCATCCGGGTCACGATAATCACCTGGAACGGAGTTCCACAGAACGCACGTGTAGCCGCCCTGCTGGAGCTTTTCCACAATCACCGGCAGCAGCAGGTGTTTGCCCAGTTGGCCGGATCCGGGCGGTCGAAAAAGACGGTGTGGCTGCGCGAGCCAAGCCAGCGCTTGTTCGGCTTGTTCAAATTCGCGCAACGCCGTCTCGCGATCTAACCTTCCCAGCGGCGACGAATGCGTGAAGGTGTGATTGCCGATCCAGTGGCCTGCAGCGGCCGCCCGCCGCACCAGATCGGAGCCCTCCGGCGAAATCGCCTTACGTCCCATCACAAAGAAGGTAGCCTGGATGTCGTGCCGCGCCAGGCACTCCAGCACCATCGGAGTCACCGCTGGCTCCGGCCCGTTGTCGAAGCTCAGCGTGACCTTTAATTTACCGCTTGGCAACGAGAACGTCTTCGACGATTTCCTTGAACTCAGCCGGGCTGAGCAACCCGCGCTTCTCAATGCCCTTGTCCTTCACGCGGCGCAGCATTTCGGAAACCGCTTCGTCGTCAGCGTCCGTAATTCCCATCTGTTCCAGGTTGTACGTGATGGAAGCTTTGCCGCTCTTCTTGCCGAGCACCACTTCGCCCCGCCTGCCCGTCAATGCCGGATGCGTTCCGAACATCGCCAGCGGCTCCTTTACGACCAGATCGACGCCGATCCCGGACTCGCGCGTGAAGTTCCGGTCCCCGAGAATGGGCTTGTTCAAAGCGATGTCGAACTTGCTGATGCGGCTGACCAACTCGCCCAGCTCCGGCAGTTTACCCAGGTTGTAGTGCGTCTCATAGCCATAGAGCACGTGCAGCGCAACGATCAGCTCCTCAAGGGCCGCGTTGCCGGTCCGCTCGCCCAAACCGTTGGCGCAGCTATGCACCACTTCGGCCCCGGCCTCCACGCCAGCCAGTTCCGTCGCCACCGCCATGCCGAAATCGTTGTGCGTATGTACTTCCACGGGAAGCTTGGTGATCCCCTTCACCAGGCGCACCAGGTACTTCATGGCTTCGGGCAACACGCACCCCATAGTGTCTACCACGCCTACCGAATCCGGCGGCGCTTCCCGCATCAGGCGAGTCAGTAGATTAGTGAGATCCTCCTCGCGCGCGCGGGTTGTGTCGTAGGGGAAATACACCACGTGCAGGCCCCGAGACTTGGCATAATTGACTACGCCGATGCTTTTCTTCAACACGTCTTCCCAGGTCCATTTAAATTGGTATTTGAGCTTGGGATAGCCGATCGGGATCTCGACAATCACACCCTGGCAGCCGCATTCGAGCGCTTTGTCGATATCGGCGTTCATGGCGCGGGCAAACGTGTAAATCTTCGACTTCAGTCCCAGTTTCGAAATTTCCTTGATCGCCTGAAAATCCTGCTCGGAGACGGCAGGCATGCCGGCCTCAATGCGGTCGACGCCAATTTCAGCCAGCTTTTCGGCAATCGCGACCTTGTCGGCGATGCTGAAAACAACTCCCGGCGTCTGCTCGCCATCGCGCAGCGTCGCGTCGTGAATGCTCACGCGCGCAGGCAGTTGAAATTTCGACGTCACTTCAGGAACAAAGTTATATGGACTGACCCACCATTCATTTTCTCGATAGTATTTCCCGTTCATAATCCCCTCGCGTCCAACTGCCAACTATAGCATTCACGGCCCTGGCCTTTCGGATAATTGGCTAACCCCAAAAGCGCTGATCCGTCTTATCGTTCTCATCGTTGGTATTCATGGGAGGTGAGAAATGAAGCCAAGTGCGTGTTCGGCGGCGACCGTTCTCGCTCTTCCGGTCTGTCTGGGAGTTGCAAAAGCCAGCGGGCCGACAGCCAGTTCATGCGCTGGTGGATAAAGCTGCCCCGGCGTCAATAGCGAGCTGGCGCTACGCGAATGGCGCGATCTGAAATCCGTCGCCGCTACGCCCCAGGTGATCAGGTTGTGGTCACATCTCCGATGACTACTTCGGTTGGCTCGTCTTTTCCGCTTCTGCGGCAGCCTTCTCTTCGCGGCGGGCGCCCGCGAGAATATCCTGCAAGCCGTAGTTCCCCTCATGGCATGCGTACTCGTAGATGGCTTTCTTCGAGGACCGCAGAGGGATCATTGCGGTCCATGGTTTGGTCCAGGCCCCGGGATCGTCGATGGTGAGTTCCCACTGAAGCGTGTCTGGGCCCGTGCGCGTAAATCGCTCGACGACATGCAGCTTCTCGGTCGAAACGTTCCTGAACACGCCCGGCCTATAGTTGGTGGAATCAACGACCAGCGTATCGCCTTCCCAATGCCCGCGGGCGTCACCCAACCAGCTCTGGACGTTCGGAGGCAGATGCGGGCTCCCATTGATCGGAATTACACGGGCGTCGTGAATCATCTCCGTCAAGATGACCACTGAGGTCGGCGTCTGTACAATCTGGTAGTAGCTCTGGTATCCGGCCACCAGCTGCGGCGAGCCATACGTAATACAGCGTTCGCTCAATGATCGGTCCTCCGGGCCGGCGGGTAAATGATTCCGCGCCTCGGCTGCGGCAGCTTGTATCTTTTCCGCCTGCGGTGTCAGGGACGGCAGACGGCCATCCGAAGGGTCTGTGATCAGCGAGGTTCTGTTGTCCCAATCCCGGGCGACTGTCCAAACCGAGCTGTAATCGCCGGTCTCGCCGTCGACGCTTTTGAAACCCGACTTGGTTCCTTTGACATTCGCCAGCACGCTCTCGAAAACTGAGTCGCCAAACGCGGCGTCTGAATTGCCGTTGTCGAAAAGCTCAGCCGCCTTCTTTTTGAGAGCCGCCACTTCCTGTTCGGTCAGAAGGGCACGCCCCGCCAATACCTTTGGCCGCTCGAGCGGCGTTGCGCTATTGTTAGCCCAGACTCCCTGCAGATCCGGCCGGCCGTCCACCGTCCGGGGCGCCGTCCAGGTCTCCGCCCCGGTCTTAGAGGCTTTTGCATTCACCGACTGGGCTATAGCTTGCCCCTGGGTCAGCGATAAAACGACCAGCGATAAAACAACTCCGGCCGAAGCTACGAAAGTGAGACTCCGCAAATGCATCTTTAGCCTCCATTTTCGTACCGAGTATATACGCTTTAGATGTGATTGGGTAGCCCTACGAGCTTTTGGAGGCTACGAGATCTTGCACATCGAAGGCGGAAAGGGCGAAGCCCGGGTAATGGTTGGCGGCGACTTCTTCACATTTCTGGCAGTAGGCCCCCAGACCTCCCACGTAAGGCATGAAGACTCGCGGTTTTCCGGGGATATTGGCTCCAACGTACCAGGAGTTAGCGAGCGGGAAAAGAGTTTGATTGGCGACTTCGTTGACGTGATTGCACCAGTCGGTTTCGGCTTCGATCCCGGCTTCGATGGCGGCCAGGTGATGGTTCCGGAGATAGACGAGGCAATCGGCAATCCAATCAACGTGCTGCTCGATGGAGACGACCATGTTGCTCAGGACGGAGGGGCTGCCCGGGCCAGTGATGGTGAAGAGGTTGGGAAAGCCGGCGACCATGATACCCAGATACGTGCGTGGACCAGCGGCCCACTTCTGTTTGAGAGGCAGGCCGGCACGACCGCGGATGTCAATGCGGGAAAGGGCTCCGGTCATGGCATCGAACCCAGTTGCGAACACGATACTGTCCAGCGCGTAATCGTTATCCGAGGTGCGAACGCCGGTGGGAGTGATCTCCTCAATGGGCGCGGTGCGGACGTCGACCAGGGTGACGTTGTCGCGGTTGAAGGTGGCGTAATAGTTGGTGTCAACGCAAAGGCGCTTGGTGCCCAGCGGGTAATCCTTGGGCAGCAGCTTTTCGGCGACCTCGGGATTGTGCACGATCTCGCGGATTTTGGAGCGCACAAAATCGGCGACAGTGTCGTTGGCCTCTTGGTTTATGACCAGGTCGGAGTATGCGCCAAGCAGGGCGACGCCGCCAAGTTGCCAACGCTGCTGGTAGGCAAGTTGGCGTTCTTCGGCGGAGCTTTCGAAGGCCGATTTGTCGTTGGGATCGAGACTGATAATGCCAAAGCCCGACCGGCGGGCCTGTTCGCGGTAGGTGGCGCGGTGAGCGTTCCAGCCCTCGATAGCTTGCGCCGAGAGCGGTTTATTGTGTGCGGGAACGCTGAAGTTGGGCGTCCGCTGGAACACGTGGAGATGCGAGGCCTGCTCGGCGATGATGGGGATGGCCTGAATTGCAGAGGAGCCGGTGCCGATGACTCCGACCCTTTGGCCGTTGAAATCGACGCCTTCATGCGGCCAGTTGCCGGTGTGATACCACTCGCCCTGGAAAGTATCGAGGCCCGGGTATTCAGCCAGCTTAGAGGCAGAAAGGCAGCCGGTGGCCATAATGCAAAACCTGGCCCAGACCGGTGGGTGGCGATCGGTATGGATGTTCCAGAGGTTGGTGGATTCATCGAAGATGACCGAGGTTACGAGCGAATCGAACCGGATGTCGCCGCGGAGCTGGAAGCGGTCGGCAACATAGTTGAGATAACGCAGGATTTCGGATTGGGTGGAATAGCGTTCCGACCATTGCCATTCGCGATCGAGTTCCTTGGAGAACGAGTAGGAATATTCGAGGCTTTCAACATCGCAGCGCGCCCCGGGGTAGCGGTTCCAATACCAGGTGCCCCCAACGCCGCTGCCGGCTTCGTAGATACAGGCGGAGAAACCGAGGCTGCGCAACCGATGCAACATGTAAAGCCCGGCGAAGCCTGCGCCGACAATGACGGAGTCGAAGAACGCGGGGACTGGCGCTGGCTGGCTTGGTGTTTCCGGCATAGCGAACTTCTATTCCAAAGCAGCGCTGCGGGTTTTCGTGTCGCCGGCGGTCCCAGTTCCCGTCCCCGTTCCTTGGATAAACTCCGCTGCCTCCCGGATCGCCCGGCGGCCGTCGGCCAGTACGCCGCGCATGGAAACGAAGCCGTGAATCATGCCCGGATAACGCGTCAAGGTAACGGGCACGCCGGTCTGCCGGAGGCGCTGCGCGTAGGCTTCACCCTCATCCCGCAGTGGATCGAACTCGGCGGTAATAACCAGCGCGGGCGGCAGACGGCTGAGGTCCGTGGCGAGCAGAGGTGAGACCTCCGGAAGGCGCTTTTGATCGGCTGTTGAGAGGTAATGGCCGATAAACCAATCCATCGCGGCGGTGGTCAGGAAGTAGCCTTCTCCCGATTCACGGTGCGAGCCGGTATCGTAAGAGCTGGAGTTCGTCACCGGATAAATTAACATCTGGAATGCTAGAGCGGGACCGCCGGCATCGCGGCAGCGCATAGCCACCACGGTGGCCAGATTACCGCCGGCGCTATCGCCACCCACTCCGATCCTGCGGGCATCGATGCCCAGCCGTTCAGCGTTGGCTGCTACCCACCTGACGGCCGCATGCGAATCGTCCAGCGCCGCTGGGAACCTGGATTCGGGCGAAAGCCGGTAGTCCACCGAGATCACGACAGCACCGGATTCGGTGGCAAGCGCCCGGCATACGGCGTCATGCGTGTCCAGGTTGCCGAACACGAAGCCGCCGCCGTGAAAGTACGCCAGTGCAGGCCGGAGCCCGCCCTTTTCCTTCGCATAAATGCGAATTGGCACGTCGCCGCCCGGACCAGGAATGGACAGGTTCTCCACGCGCTCCAGCGCATCTGGCTCGCCACCCAGCATCTTCATCGGTTCCAAGCGGCTGTTGCGGGCTTCCACTGGATCCTGACTTTCGAGTGGTGGACCTCCTTGCGCGTCCATCATCTCCAACAGCGCCCGCGCTTCCGGGTGCAACCGTTCACTTCGAGCATTGGGTTCGGGCATGAAAAATCCTTCCGAATCATCATACATCGCCAGTTTCGTCTGGAATTAGAACTGGGTAAACGCGTAAGTTGGATAAGTTTCCGGCACAGTCGGTGGAACGATCACTGGGCTGTATCGGCCAGCTTGAAGAATTGTGTCGTTGGTGTCGAAGAAAGTGAAGCCCGCTACTGGAGCTGCCGTGAGCAGGAAGTCTGCGGGCAGGCCGGAAGTGCCGAATCCGGGATTCGCAATCACCCCGTCTTTGTCTTCATTCATCGACAACTGGCTTCCATTCACCAGAGGTTGGCCGCTCTGCCATTGCGAGAAAGTCAGGAAGGTCCATGCCGAATTGGGATATTGAGGCGAGACGCAGCTGCTTGCGACGGCCCCCGCGGGAGGTTTAGTCAGGACGTGGAAGGCCTCCCCATAGGTGGAGAAGGCGCCATCTGTTCTCCAATACAGATTACCCTCGAAGTTTTGGAACTGGTTATAAGGCAAGCCGCAGGAATCCGCACAGCCGCTGGTTACGTAGAAGCCGGATGAATCGTTGAGGTCGAAATAGAAGATGTTATGCGCCACATTCACCTGGGGCGAGGGAGCGAGATTACAGCCTTGCGGCCACGGGTTTTGGTCCTCGAACATGCTGGAACGCCCGTAGGCAAAGATATTATTGCTAAAGGTGTTGGCTGCTTGTCCGACCAGCGGCCCTTGATGAGTGAAGGCCGTTGAGCCCGCCACCCGGTATACAACGTTGTTCTTCACCTCTACGTCGGCCGTTTGGTTGTCCAGATAAATGCCGTGGCCTCCGTAGCCCGCGGCCTTGATGTTGACGTCGATGATGGAAGAGTCGGTTATGTCGTGAAGCAGATTATTTAGAATCTTATTACCGGTGCCGCTTCCCAGCGGGCTGCCGATGTTGTAGTACAGCGCTCCTCCGTCGGAAGTAATTCCCTGCATGACGTTCCAGATATGGTTGTACTGGCTGGTAATGTTCACGCCGTTCGCAGTGTAGTTCACGGAGGGACAGCCTATACTACAGATCGAAATTCCCGCATGGTACCCATCGGTAATGTCGTTGTGAAGGTAGGCGATGTCGTGACCGCTGCCCTGTGCCAACCCTTCACCACTTGGGAACACTCGCGAATAGCCCTGGACAATGTTGTTTTGAACCGTAACGAACTGGACGACGTTGGCGGCCAGGTCCGTTAGCGCTGGCAGGTGTCCGATGTGGATACCGCTGGAGCCGATGTCATAAAAGGCGGAATTCTGTATTACGTCGTTGGATGCCGGCGGCCCTGAATCCCCCGATGTCGAGGCGATCTGAAGGCCCGACGCTGAGGTGTGCCGCACCACGATGGAATCGAAGATCACGTTCTGGCAGCTCTCGCAATCGATAGCGGCCGGCAGTGTGTTTTCTCCGTTAACGTCCTGATTGAAACCCGTGGCGGGCGGTATGAAATTGTCCGTTGAAAATGTGATGCCCTGAAAAGTCACGTAACTCAGATTGGTGGCGGAGATCAGGCTCCCTCCAGTGGGGCTGGCCGAAGATAGCTGGGCGATGATCACGGCGTCGGTGTTCGGATTCTCGCCAGAGTTGGCGACATATTTCAAAGTCCACGGAGATGTCGAACGATCCAGGAACCAAATGCCCGTTTGGCCATCGGCGTTCGCGGCTCTGAAAGCGTCCAATGTGTTATCGACGACGTAGCGATGGCCGACCGTGGGTCCAAAGAAGTAATAGTCGCTGCTGTTGCTGCCTGTGGGGCCAGTAAAATAGATGATGTTCCTGGTTGTGTCCACACAGCTGACGCGCATGACCTCCTCGGTCCAGGCTTCGAACAGAGTGAGTTCGATGTCGCCTACCGGATACGGATTAGGACCGCCGCTGCATTGACTCGAATTCAGGTTGAGCCATTCAGCGATTGGGTCGCCCGGATTGTATCCGAAGCGATCCAGGCATTTGGACGCGGTCCCCGCGAGGTTGGTAACACTGGGGCAATTGGCATCCGCGCCGGTTGGCGGGATTTCCGCCGCCACCCGCAGGAAGGTGCCGAGATTACACAATGATTTTTTGACGGTTAGCCCGGTCGCGGTTGAATAACAGAAGCCGCCGTGCATGTAATAGCCGACGCCGGTGGGACCTGCGACCCTGGAGCGCATACGCCGCTGATTGTTATAGAACAAATACTCGAAAGGTTGTGTATTGGCTGGTAACCGCGTCTCCCATAGGTTGCCGGAAACGTGCGTCCAGGTTTGACCCAACGGCAGTCCTCCACTGACAATGGCAGTTTCACCCGGATAGTTCTGCCACAGGACGCGCGTACCGGCGCTGCCTGAGTCAGCCGCAGTAAAATTCAGGGTTCCAGGATTCGTCGGGCTTGAGACGAGATAGTAACTCCCTTGCCGCAGCTGGACCGAAATGGATTGCCCGGGATTGGCGGCGCGGAGATTTCTCACGGCGCTCTGAGCCCTGGCCAGAGACGCAAAAGGACCATCGGTATTGCCGACATTCGGCGCCGGCAACGTTCCGCTCCATTGATCGCTTCCATCGGGCGCCACGTAGAGAAACGCAGGTTCGAATACCTTCAGTTTTGTCGAGCCAGTGATCGGACCGATCGCAGCGCTTATCGTTGAGTGACCGGTCGCCACACCGGCCACAACTCCCTCGGCGCTAATCGTCGCCACGCTGTTAACTGACGAACTCCACGTGGCCAAACTGGTAACACTCTGCGTGCTGTTGTCCGTGTAGGTGCCCGTGGCTGTAAATTGCAGCGTACTTTCCGCTGGAATCGACGGAGTGTTTGGAACAAGGGCGATGGAAACAAGTGCGGGTGGGTTCACCGTCAGGCCCGTCGAGCCCTGAACGGAACCCACCGTCGCTTGGATGGTCGTGCCGCCCAGGGCAACGCCTTCGGCGAGACCGGAGGCATTGACCGTAGCGATGCCCGTAGCGGATGAACTCCAGGTCGCCGACGCCGTAAGGTTTTGCGTCATTCCGCCGCTAAATTTACCCGTAACGATATACTGTTGCGCGGTCCCCAGCGGAATCGTCGCGTTGGCAGGCCTGACGCTGAGAGAAGTCAGGCCAGTAACATCGCCCGTGCCGGTAAGGGCCACCACAATCGGGCTTCCGAAAGCGCCATAATTCATGGTCACTGTGCCCGAGCGAGCGCCCACCACTGTCGGCGTAAACGTCACTCCAATCTGGCACTGAAGTCCCGCACCAACCAGGGACCCACAGGTATTGCTGGCCACTGCGAAATCGCCGGTCGCGCTGCCCCCCCCTATGGCCAAAGATGTGGTCATATTGTTCGTTAACGTTACTGTTTGAACAGCGCTAGTCACGCCCACCGTGGTACTGGGATACGTAAGACTGCCTGTCGAAAGCGTCACTTGCGCTATCCCGGTGCCAGCCAGGCCCACGGTCTGCGGGCTGTTCGTGGCGTTATCGGTGATCGTCAACGTGCCGGCAACGGCGCCCAGAGCGCTCGGTGAAAAAGTCACGCCGATCGCACACGTGGCGCCCGCGGCAACACTAGCACCGCAGCTGTTGGTGGCCACGGCGAAAGCCCCGCTCGCGGCGATGCTTGTAAAATTCAGCGGTATATTCTCCTGGTTCGTCAGTGTCACCGTCCTTACCGCACTGGTATTGCCGACGGCCGCGCTCGGAAGATTCAGGGTACTGGACGAAACCGTGACCGGCGTGATGCCGTTGCCTGACAAGCTGGCTGTCTGGGGACTGTTAGCGGCGTTGTCGGTGATGGTCAGCGTGCCGGTTTCAGCCCCCACCGCCGTCGGTGAAAACGCGATGAATATGTTGCAGGTTGCGCCGGCGGCCACGGAGCCTGCGCCCACCGGGCATGTTCCTCCCGCGTAAGAAAATGCTCCGCTAACTGCAATCGTGCTGATCTTCAGGGGTTTCGTCTGCAGGTTGCTGATCGTTTCAGCTTGCGTGGCGCTACGGGTTCCTTCTGCCTGATCAGCAAACGCTAGGGGGTTGGACCCAAAAGTGACAGGCTCTATGCCAGTGCCGCTCAGCGTTGCCGTCGCAGTGGTGCCCGCACCGAGGTTCAGCACCAGCGTGGCCGTTTCCTTTGCAGTAGTTGTGGGCTTGAACTGAACAGTTATGGTGCAGCTGGCCCCTGCGGCGAGCGGAGTCGGGCTCTGCGGGCAGTTCCCGCCCCAGAGAAAATCACCCGTGTTGGCGCCTTCTATAGTGATGGTCTCGATCACCAGAGCGACAGTTTGAGCATTCTTGTAGGTGAGAGTCTTCTTTGCGCTCAATTGGTTAATGGCCTGAGCGCCAAAAGGCAGCCCGCTGGGCGATAATGTCTGGGCCAGGACGGAAACACCAGACAAAAGCGATAGCGTAAGAATCGTTATGTTCAAATGCGACGTCCTTGCCGGCTTGGCGCAACCCAAGCAGCATCGCAAGACTCGACGAAAACTGAAGTCTTTAATTAGGATGTGGACGATTATACTACCGATATAGGGTCCCGAAATTTAACTTTAGTCCTAGTAGTCCTAATCATTTTCCTGCAAATAGCGGAGTCTAAACTCTTCTGAAAATGAGCAATCGTAGAAAGCGGCGTGCGTCGAAAAATGAAAGACCGGCGTCGAGTAGTTACCAGAATACAGGCAATTACACTGCCAATATAGCGCGCTGAATTTCAATTTAGTCCTGGTACTACCGGGCATGATTGACGGCCCGCACTCCCCACTGCCAATGAATCTGCTTTAGCGGGTAGACTGGTGGGTGCCGACCATCATGAGTCTGTTTGGAAAAAAACAAAAAGAAACTGCGGCTGTTACTTACATCTCGCATACGGGCGATACCCGTCAGGTCTTGGTGCCGATTGGCGACTCCGTCATGGAAGGCGCCATAAGCAACGGAATAGAGGGCATTGTCGCCGAGTGTGGCGGCGCATGCCAATGCGGTACCTGTCACGTCTACGTCGATGAAATGTTCCTGGCCCGGCTGAATCCGATCGAGGAGAACGAGGATGAAATGCTCAATACTACGTTCTGTCCCAGGCGCTCAAACAGCCGCCTGGGGTGCCAGATACGGGTAACTAAGGAGCTCGACGGTCTGATCGTAAGAACGCCTGAGGCACAGCAGTGAGGGACAGGAGCGACACCTGGGGCAAGCAATATGGATGATGGAGTAGTGATTGCCGGAGCCGGCCAAGCCGGGTTCCAGGTTGCCGCGTCGCTACGTCTGGAGGGCTTTGACGGATCTATTATTCTGTTTGGGGACGAGCCGGGACTCCCCTACCAGCGCCCCCCCCTCTCGAAAGGCTTCATGGCTGGTAAGCAGGCCATCGAAGGCATTGCCCTGCGCCCCGCCGCTTTCTACGAAAAACAACGCATTGAGTTATTATCTGGCGACAAGGTCATTGAGATAGATCGCGCAGGCCGCTCGGTGAGTCTCGCCTCCGGCCGCCGTATTCGGTATGGGATCCTGGTGCTCGCGGTCGGTGCGCGAAACCGGTGTCTCGCATTGAAGGGCGCCACACCGGGGAAGGGCGCCAATGTGGATGGCGTCTGCTACTTGCGCACCGGCGCCGAGGCCGTCGAGATCAAGGACCGGCTCGCGCAAGCTCACCATGTTGTTGTGATCGGCGGCGGATTCATCGGACTCGAACTTGCCGCGGCGGCTTCTTCACTAGGGAAGTCGGTTTACGTCCTTGAAGCGCAGCCTCGGCTCATGGCGCGTGTGGTCTCACCTGTCCTCTCTGATTTTTATCGCGACCTTCACACCGGTCGCGGCGTAAACGTCTCGCTCGGCGTTGTGCCGCTGGAAATCGCCGGCCGGGAGGGAAAAGTCAGCGAAGTTGTGCTCAGCGACGGGAGTTCGTACCCCGCCGACCTGGTGCTCATTGGCGTGGGCGTCGTGCCGAATGTCGAGTTAGCGAGCGCGGCCGGACTAGCCATCGCCAATGGCATCGTCGTTGACCAGCAGCTTCGTACCGAAGACGAGAACATCTACGCCATAGGTGACTGCGCGGATCATCCGAACCCGTACGCCGCCGCGCGCGTCCGGATCGAATCGGTGCAGAATGCGGTGGACCAGGCCAAATGCGTCGCAGCCGCGATCGTGGGGCGTGGTCAAAAGTACCAGGCGGTGCCTTGGTTTTGGACCGACCAGTTTGACATCAATCTCCAGATGGTCGGGCTATCCGCAGGCTACGACCACATCGTCATCAGAGGAGAGCCGGAAAGCCGCAAGTTTTCCGTGTTCTATTTCAAGCAGGGCCGACTGGTAGCGATCGATTCTGTGAATCGTCCCGGTGACCACATCATAGGGCGAAAGCTAATAACCAACGGAACGCCGCTGACACCGGAACAGGCCGCCGATTCGAGTGTCGACTTAAAAGCGCTTGCGCTCTGAGCCGCGCCCCGGTCCTCATTTGCGCTAGTATCGCTTTCATGCCGGATGATGCATCCGCGTTCCATTTGAGCTTATGGAAAAAGCACCTGGGCCGCGTTCCGGAGTGGGTGTGGGAGCGAACCGATCTCGAAACGCTGGTCTTGGCCGACAACGAATTGTCGGAAATATCCGACCACATCGGCCACCTGAAAAAACTTCGTATGCTCGATTTAGGACACAATAGGCTGGCTCAAGTGCCGGATGCGTTGGCAGACCTGGATGGTCTAACCGATTTTCTCTATCTCCACGACAATCAATTGACCTCGCTGCCTGCGTCTCTCGCCAAGCTGACCAAGTTGCGCTACCTGAATATCAGCGAAAACGCCTTTGAAATATGGCCTGAATCCATTTCTTGTATGAACAGCCTGATCGAGTTGCGGGCCTCCGACAATCGGCTGACGTCGCTTCCGGATTCCGCCGGTCATTTGCAACGCTTGCGGGAGCTTCACCTGAGAAACAACCAACTGACGTCACTCCCGGAGTCGATTGCGGCACTCCAACAACTGCGACACATCGATCTCCGTGGAAACCCGTTGACCCAGTTGCCCCCCTCCCTGGCTACCATGCCCCGGCTGGAGAAACTCGATCTGCGATGGGTGAACCTTCCGCCGCCCGCGTGGCTCGCCACTCTCGAAGCACGCGGCTGCTTAGTGTACCGTTAACATGCGAATGACGCGCCGTTCTCTGCTACAGACCATTCCGGCCTCACTGTTCGCGCAAGGCATGGCCACGCGCAACGTCCGTCCGCAGCTGCGCGCCAAGCGCTCCGGTCTGCCGTTCAATGCGAAGTTCACCGATGTCGCTCATCCAGCTGGCCTCACCGCGCCCAGTATTTATGGGAGCGTCGACACCAAGCGCCACATTCTTGAAGCCGTCGGTTGCGGCATCGCGTTCTTCGATTACGATCACGATGGTTGGCTCGATATTCTGGTTCTCGGTGGCACCCGCTTCGGCGCCACTCCCGCTGGCGCTGGCAATCGGCTCTACAAAAACAATCGCGATGGAACGTTTCTCGACGTCACCGCAAAATCCGGCCTGGCGCGTCCCGGCTGGGTCTCAGGGGTGTGCATCGGCGATTACAACAACGATGGACTGGACGATCTGTTCCTCACCTATTACGACCACAATGCACTGTTCCGCAATCACGGCGACGGCACCTTCACCGATGTCACGCGGGAAGCAGGGCTGATGTTGCCCAGGCCGCAATGGAGCACTGGCTGCACCTTTGTCGACTATGATCGCGACGGTCACCTGGATCTTTTTTTCAGCACCTACGTTGACCTGGACACCGGCCTGAAAATGCCGACGGGCTGCGACTGGAAGGGCATTCCCGTACATTGTGGTCCACGCGGCCTTCCGAAGGGCCGATGCTATTTATTTCACAACGATGGACGCGGTCGGTTCACCGACGTCAGTAAGGAGGCAGGCGTCGACCAAAGCCGAGCCTACGGATTCACCGCCGTGGCCGCGGATTTCGATGATGATGGCTGGCCCGATATTTACGTGGCCTGCGACTCCACGCCCAGCTTGTACTTCCGCAACCGGCATAACGGGACGTTCGTCGAAGAAGGTTTGGAGCGTGGCGTGGCGCTGAGCGAAGATGGCGCGGAGCAAGCTGGCATGGGCATCGGCATCGGAGATTACAGGCTGGATGGAACACTCGGAATTCTAAAGACCCACTTCGCCGACGACACGAGCGTGCTCTACGAAAACAACGGAAAGGGCGAGTTCACGGACGTGACGCTGAAGGCTGGGCTGGGCGTTGAGACTCGCTACGTTTGCTGGGGCGCGGGGATCGTGGATCTCGACAACGACGGTCTACCCGATTTGTTTATTGCCGCCGGGCAGGTTTATCCCGAGCTCGAAAAGCAGGCGCCGCTGTTCCCCTACAAAAGTCCGCGGATCGTTTTCCGCAATCTGGGCGGTGGAAGGTTTGAAGAATTGTTCGATGAAGCCGGACCGGCCATCGCCGCCGCGCACTCCAGTCGCGGATGTGCGTTCGGCGACTTCGACAACGACGGCGACATCGATATCGTGATCATGAACATGAACGAGCCGCCCTCGCTGCTGCGCAATGACGTCACCGGAGGAAACCATTGGCTGAAGGTCCAACTGGAGTCCGATCGCCATGCGATTGGCGCCCGGGTAACGGCCCACTATGGCGCACGCCGGCAGGCGCAGGAGGTGATGAGCCAGTCGAGTTTTCTTTCGGTCAACGATAAACGCCTGCACTTCGGACTGGGCGCCGAAACATCCGCGAGCCTGGAGATCCGCTGGCCCAATGGGGTGAAGCAGACAGTCCCCAGCGTTCCGGCCAACCATTTGGTTCTGATCCGCGAGGGCGTTGGAATCGTGGCGACGAAGAAGCCGCCATTTACGATATGAGAAGACGAGCCTTCCTCCGCGGCGGCCTGGCTCTACCGTTGCTGGGACGGCTGAGAGCTCAAACCACACCGCTGGTGGATGCCGCATTCCATCTCCATCCTCATTACCGCGCCGAGACGCCGCTGGAAGCTACGCTATTAAAAGCTAAAGCCGGGCTAGACGACTTCATCACGGAACAATATCACGATCAAATTGCCGCTATTATCGCGGAATGGCGTGGAAACCTGGTCGACTCCATCGAAAAGATTCTCGCCCCGGATTTCCTGGGAGCTTCTCCGCAGCCTGCGAAATCGGAAATTGTGCGCCCCGGCCCCGCTCTCGAAGTCCGGCGAATCACTTTTCCCGATCAACCGGCGCTCGGGCGCGAAGCTTTCATCCGGGATCTGCGGTCATCTCTCAGCAGCTTCTCGACCATCCAGACGGCCGAGTTTCAGATAACCCGAATCGACGCGCAACCCGCTGGGCTTCGAACCCGCATCCGCTATGAACTCGTCGGCGTGGGCGTTGGATTCCATCGCGAGCAGCGCGTGGGCTGGTGGGACCTGGAGTGGAATCAAGAGCGTGTGCGGCGCTGGCGGTTCTTAGATGAGACGCGCGCCAGATCCAGCAAGCCCTGGTACGAAGACATTGCTCCGAATGCGTTCGCCCACGCTTCGTCTTACACCGATCAGATGCTGCGGGGCGTGGATGATTGGCGGACGGTCCTGGACGGAGCCTGTGGCATCGACATCTACGGCCACAATGGCGTCTCGGTCGGTGACATTGATGGAGATGGCTTCGACGACCTTTACGTTTGCCAGCCCGCGGGCGTTCCCAATCGGCTTTATCGCAACCGCGGAGACGGAACCTTCGAGGACATCACGGAGTGGTCCGGCGTTGGGCTTCTCGAAAATACAGCATGCGCGATTTTCGCCGATTTCGACAACGATGGCCGCCAGGATTTGATTGTGGTGCGCGCCGCCGGCCCGCTCCTGTTCTTGAATCAGGGAGGCGGCAAATTTCGCCTCAAGCCCAATGCCTTTCAATTCGCGAACCCTCCCCAGGGAACCTTCACCGGCGCGGCAGCCGCCGACTATGATCGCGATGGCTGGCTGGACATTTATTTCTGCCTTTACGTCTATTATCAAGGCGCCGATCAATATAAATACCCCGCTCCTTATTACGCGGCCGAGAACGGACCTCCTAATTTCATGCTGCGCAACAATCGCGATGGAACCTTTCGTGACGTGACCGCGCAATCGGGGCTCAACCAGAACAACACGCGTTACAGTTTTTGCTGCGGCTGGGGCGACTATAACCGCGATGGATGGCCCGACCTCTGTGTCGTAAACGATTTCGGACGCAAGAACCTCTACCGCAACAACGGCGACGGAACGTTTACCGACGTCGCGCCCCAGGCGGGCGTCGAAGACGTCGGCGCAGGCATGAGCGTCTGCTGGTTCGATTACGACAACGACGGCCTCGAGGACCTCTACGTCGCCGATATGTGGACCGCCGCCGGCGAGCGCATCTCCAGCCAGGAGATCTTTCAGCGCACGGCGCCCACCAAGACCCGCGCGTTGTACCGCAAACATGCCATGGGCAATTCGCTATTCCGAAATCGCGGCGATGGTACATTTCAGGACGCCACCGTGCGCAGCGGCGTGGGCCTGGGCCGATGGTCGTGGTCGAGCGATGCCTGGGATTTCGATCATGACGGTTTCCCCGATTTGTACATCACTAACGGAATGGTCTCCGGCCCAATCCGAGAGGATCTAAACAGCTTCTTCTGGCGCCAGGTGGTTGCCAATTCACCCGGGACCGCCAAGCCGGCCGATGGCTACGAACAGGGATGGAACGCCATCAACGAGCTGATCCGCGCCGATTACACATGGAGCGGCTACGAACGCAACATTTTTTACGCCAACAATCGCGACGGAACCTTTTCCGACGTCTCAGGCGCGGTGGATCTCGATTTCCTGGAGGACGGCCGCTCCTTCGCCTTGGCTGACTTCGATCATGACGGACGCCAGGAGGTGTTCCTTAAGAACCGCAATGCTCCACAGCTTCGCTTGCTGAAGAATGTTTCAGAAGATCTGCCGCCGTCCATCTCCTTTCGTCTGCGCGGCGTCAAAAGCAATCCCGACGCCATCGGCGCGGCCGTCACCGTGGATCGCCAGAGTAAAATGCTGCAGGCCGGTTCGGGATTTCTTTCGCAGCACAGCAAAGATCTATTCTTCGGCCTCGGGCAGGCCAAAGGTCCCGTGGATGCTTCCATCCGCTGGCCGAGCGGATTCGTGCAGCAACTCCACAACCTCCCGCTCAATCATCGGGTGTGGGTGGAAGAAGGCGTCGAACCCACTCGCATCGAACCTTTCAAAGGCACGTCCGTGTGGTCACGCCCCTCGCAATCCGCCCACGCCCTCCCGGTAACAATCGAAACATGGCTACTGGCACCCGTGCCCGCGCCGAATCATCTTCCCAGCGGCAAGCCCCAGCTTGTTCAATTAACGTTCGATCCAGCGCGTCAGGTATTGTCCGTTACCGACGACCTCGCGGCCATCTACAACATCCTTTATCGCTACCTCTTCGATCGCCATCGCGATCTTACACTTCCAACGTCGTTCTTAATCAATGATAAAGGCGACATCGTGAAGGTGTATCAAGGCCCCGTTGACCCGCGGGGCGTCGAGGAAGATATGAAGCGCATCCCTCAAACCGTCCGGCAGCGGCTGGCCATGGCGCTTCCCTTCCCCGGCAACGCCGAAACGTATGAGTTCGGCCGGAACCATCTGTCACTCGGTTCGGCGTTCTTTCAGCGCGGCTACTACGATCAAGCCGCGGCGTCTTTCCAACTTGCTCTGAAGGGCGATCCATCGAGCGCGGAGGCTCAATACGGCCTGGGCAGCGTCTACCTGAAGCAGGAGAACAACGCGCAGGCACGTGCCAGCTTTGAGCAGGCCCTGAAGCTCACGGCGGGTTATCCCGACACGGTCCCAAACGCGTGGAACAATCTTGGACTTCTCGCCACGCGCGAAGGACGCACCGCCGAAGCGATTGGATATTTTCAAGAAGCTCTCCGCCTCAGCCCCGAGTATTGGATCGCGCTGGAGAATCTGGGAAACGCATATCGGCAGCAAAAGCGCTGGGACGACGCGCGCGCGGCCCTGGAACGAGCAGTCGCTGCGCGTCCCCAGGACCCGGAAGCGAATTACAGCCTGGCGATGGTTTACGCGCAAACTGATGACACCGATCGTGCCTATCAGTATTTGCAAAATGCTTTGAAGTTGCGCCCCGCTTATCCGGAGGCGCTGAATAACCTTGGCATCCTGTATCTGCGAACCCGCCGCAGGGATGATGCGGTGGCTCAGTTCGAGCAATGCATCCGCGTGGCGCCTGGCTTCGATCAGTCTTACTTAAACCTGGCGCGTGTTTACGGCCTGGAAGGCGATCGCGACAAGGCGCGCATTGTGCTGCTTGATCTGCTCAAACAGCATCCCGGTCATCCGCAGGCCCAACAACTCCTCAATCAGTTGCAATAATGTCGACCAAGCGTCCCATCATCATCGACACCGATCCATCCCCTGACGATGCCGTCGCCCTCCTCACGGCGCTGGCCTCGCCAGACGAATTGGAAGTACTCGCCATAACCACCGTCGCTGGAAATGTTCCGGTGCGTCTCACCTCCAAAAACGCCCGCAAAGCCCTGGAACTGGCCCGCAAGACCGACACGCCGGTCTACGCGGGCGCCGCCGCGCCACTACTGCGGCCGCTGGTAACGGCGGAAGAAGTTCACGGCAAGACGGGCTTCGATGGTTACGATCTGCCGGATCCGGTGACGCCTCTGGCCCCAGGATTCGCACCGCCATCGTGGATCTGGTGATGCGCAGACCAGCTGGCGAAGTAACGTTATCCTGCCTTGCGCCGCTCACCAATGTCGCGCTGGCGATGGCGAAGGAGCCACGCCTGGCCGGGCATTTGCGAGAGATCGTGATGATGGGCGGGGCCTTCTCAGAAGGCGGAAATATCACGCCCGCCGCGCGGAATTCAACATTTACGTGGACCCTGAAGCCGCCGCTCGCGTGCTCCAATGCGGCGCGCCCATCACGATCATCCCACTAGACTGCACGCACCAGGCGCTCACCACCGCGCCGCGCCTCGAAAAACTTCGGAGCATCGGGACTCCCGTGGCCGAGGCCTTCTACCATCTTCTTAAATTCAACAAGCTTTTCGACGAGCGCAAATACGGATGGGAGGGCGGCCCTTTGCACGATGCCACAGTGATCGCGTATCTGCTCAATCCCCAGCTCTTCCGGGGACGTAAAGTAAATGTCGAGGTGGAGTGCTCCAGCGCCCTCACGCTTGGAATAACCGTCGTGGATTGGTGGGGAGTCACCGGCACGAAGCCCAACGTGTTTTTGCTTCGCGATGTGAATGCCGACGCCTATTTCGATCTGGTGATCGGCCGTCTAGCCCGGTTATAATCCCCTTCATGAGGGTCTTTGCGTCTGGCTTGGCGAGCGCTCTCGCAGCAACCACTGTGCTCGGGCAGCAACAAAGTTCCCCCGCGCCGCCTCCCTATTTCGACGAGCCTCAGTTCATCGTGGCGGGCGTCACGGATGCGTCCCAACGCGGCGGCCACGGTTCCGATCCGGTTTTGCGCTCAGCCGAAAGCCTGGCCAAGGAAACTGCTTCGCTTCGCACCGGGTCGTCACCCGCCGATGCCGCTGAAAAACAGGGCAATGCACTGGAGGCAGCTCGTCAGTATCAGCGCGCCGCCGAACTCGATCCGAGCGAGGCTAATCTTTTCAATTGGGGTACGGAGCTGCTAACGCATCGCGCCGCCGAGCAGGCCGTCGAAGTGTTTAGCAACGGCCATCGCTTGTACCCGCGTTCCACCCGCATATTGCTCGGCCTGGCTGTGGCTTTATATTCGCGCGGCTCCTATGATCAGGCCGCACAACGGTTCTTCGAAGCGGCCGACTTGAATCCTAAAGATCCGTCGCCGTATCTGTTTCTCGGAAAGATATCAAATGGCCCGATCACGGAATCCCGCGGCTTCGATGAGCGGCTGGAACGCTTCGCCCGTCTGCATCCCGAGAGTGCCTGGGCGAATTATTACTACGCCGCGAGTCTCCCGCGAACGTCACTCAAAGCTCGGGCGCTGCTTGAAAAGGCTGCTCGTCTCGATCCCAAACTTGGCGATGCCTTTCTGCTGCTCGGAAGTATTTACGCCAACGAAGGGAATTTGCCCAAAGCGATTGCAGCCTACCAGAGTGCGATTGCGGCTAGCCCTCAAATCGAGGAGGCGCACTATCGGTTGGCGCTGGCCTACCGCAAGACGGCCCAACCTGACAAGGCACAAAAAGAACTGGAACTTTACGAGCAATTGTCAAAGCAATCGGCGGAGGCGCTGGAACGTGAGCGCGCTGAAATCCAGCAATTTGTATTTGAGCTGAAGCGTTAATGAACGACGCCGGGCGTCGGCACCGACATCAGCCCGACAAACATTCCGCACGCGAGTGAATCCGCCAGCAGCATCGCAATCGCGAGCCGCGTCATTCCGTCCAGCTTAGCGCAACCTCAGAAAGCCAGCTTGAGAGCGAACTGAACCAGACGCGGATTGTTTACCGTGTAGTTAATCACGTTAAACGTGGAAGGAGAATTGAAGTCCGCGCCGGAGCCGCCATTGTAGCCGGGCGCACCGAACTGCGCATGATTGAACAAGTTGAAGAACTCAGCCCGGAAATCAAGCCGCATTCCTTCGCGTGGCAGCGCGAAGTGCTTGATGACGGAGAAATCCGTGTTGACGAAATCCGGACCTGAAAGCGGCGTCCGATTCGCGTTGCCGAGTTCTCCCGCCGCCGGCTGTGAGAAACACGAAGCGTTGAACCACTCGGATAAGGTCGGGTTGCTCAGCACCGGATTGCAGGTCTGATTGGGGCGAATGAAGCTTTGGAAATTGTTGTTCAGAAGGCCTACGCCGGATGTGTTGGCGCTATCGACCACGAAGATCGGAAATCCGGAGGTAGCCTTCTCGATAACAGTCAGCTCCCATCCTCCGGCGATTGCGTTAGCCGCTGCATTCCAATTACTTCCCCATTTCCGGCCCTTGCCGAACGGCAACTGGTAGATGACGCTGGCGGTGAAATTCTGATTCAGGTTGATCTGCGAGAGTCCATTGTCCAGATTTTGCCAGCCCGGGAGGGGAAAGTAGTTGGCCCCGGTTACGCTCCCCAGACCGTCCATGAACCCGGTGTCATACGATCGTGAATAGGTATATCCAATAAGCGCGTAAATTCCGTATCGCGCGCTCTTGGTCTCGGCTTTGATCTGTAGCGAATTGTAATGCGCACGCCCGGCGTCAAAGACGTTCTGTATGAACGAAAAAGGGAATGCGGGATATGGCGCGCTGAACGCCGCTCCGTTGGGACCGCAACCCAGCGTGTATCCGGAAACCGTACCGCAGGCGCTGGGCGACCCTACGTTGATGTTGTTGCCATATTCCAGAATGTGGGACGCGTGGGAACCCGCATAGCCCACCGTCAACACAATCTGTCCTGGAATCTCCTGTTCCACGTTGACATTGTACTGCTGAATTCTTGCTTGCTTGAAGTTCGTATCTTGCGCTAGGATGGTGCCCCCGAAATCAGCCGGAGTCGGAGCGGTAGCATAGACTTGAAATCCCTGCGACATGTTGGTTCCGGTGTTAAACGACTCCCCATAAAACGGCGGATTTTGCCATAGCCCTTGCGCGCCCTGGTTCCAGGATGAATCGTGGAAGATCGCATATCCCCCTCTGACGACGGTGTTCGCCTTTCCGAACGGTTTCCAGGCGGCTCCAATTCGCGGCTCTAACGCGGTCCAATCCATTTTAATGCCCGCGCTCGAACTTGCACCTTGGCCCGCGACAAGGAATTGGCCTGTGGCTGGATTGAAGTCCGAGAGGCGATTGGCCGCTTCGGTTTCGGGAGTCATCATCGCCCAAGCGAGACCGAGGTTCAATGTTAAGTTCTTAGTCACGCGCCAATTGTCCTCAATGAATGGACGGTACAGCTTCCAGCGGCGTCCGGTGTTTGCGCCTCCGAATTCCTGGTCGTGGATAGCAGAGGCAGTCCATCCAGTCAGAAGATCCGCCGCCGGATCACCGGTAAACTGCCCGTTAACGGTCCAGGTTCCGTTAGGGAAACCGACTGCGACGGTGTTCAACTGATTGCCGCGAATGGAGCCGCCGATCCTGATATCGTGGCTGCCACGAACCAAATCCAGAGAATCCGAAAACATCCAAACATTCGTCCCGCCGACGAAGGGTGTATAGCCGCGATCTCCCAGGGACCAATATTGACCCACCATTTGGACCGATGTCAGACCGCAACTCCTGCCTCCCAGATCGGCGTTCGGTATGCCGAACGCCGCTGCCAGGCAGCTTCCCGTTCCCTCCGAGGTGATGTAGTCGAAGATGCGGTTAAAACCGAAGCTCATTTGATTGACTGTACTGGGTGAAAAGAGGTGAGTCTCGGATATGGCCGCGTTACGGGCATGGTTGGCAATGCTTTGATTGCTGCCGAAAGCGTTTTGCTCGGCAAATCCGGGTGCGCCGCCGGGCACGTACGATGTTGCTTGATCGTAACTGAAGCGCGCGAACAAAGTATCCTTGCTCGAAATATTTTCATCCAGCCGGATATCGAACTTTCCTTCGTCTAGCTTCCTCACCGGCTCGCTAACGTAGTTATATCCGAGAGCGGCATTGTTGGCATTGGGCGCCGGATATAGATTGATAAATTTTTGGCCAATCGGGTTAATCAGGCTGGCCGGAATCTTGTTGCATGGCGTTCCTGCGGCTTGGCTTCCATCCGCGGCGGTAGGCAATGCATTGCCCCCGGAATCGCACATCAAGTCCGTTCCGGACGTCGAGGTGGGGTTTTTCAACTGGATCGTGTTCGGCTGACCGAAAGCATCATTGGTAAAATCTCCGGTGCGCTGAGCGAGCGACGGCACCACGCCGGTGAACGGAATACCGTGCCTTTGATATTTTTCCTCATAATCCATGAAGAAGAAGGCTTTGTCTTTCTTGATCGGGCCGCCGACCGAAGCGCCGAATTGATTCAGATTGAATTTTTCGGTCGAAGCCGCGAAGTAGCTGCGCGCATCCAAGTCGGTGTTGCGCAGAAATTCAAAGAGGGTTCCATGGAATTGATTGCTTCCCGACTTGGTTGTAACTAAAACCGTCGGACCTCCGCGCGTTCCCCATTCTGCCGAGTAGTTGTAGGTGAGGACCTTGAACTCCTGGATGGAATCAATGGAGGAGAAAATTCCGATCCCTCCGGCGGTCAGCTCGTTATTGTCGAGTCCATCCAGCAACCAGTCGGTACTGTTGGCGCGCGAGCCCCCCACAGACAGCGAATAAGAGCCGCGGGCAGAAACTTCGCTGCTCGCGCCGCCATTGAAGAAGCTGCCGGGATCGGTTTGCTGGGAGGTGCCCGGCGTCAGCGAAGCAAGCTGCACAAAATCGCGGCCGTTCAACGGAAGATCGGCCACCTGCTGGGACGTGATCACTTGACCGAGCGTGGCGTCCGATGTCTGGATAGCCACTGCCGTTGCGTTTACTTCAACCGAGCTTTGCACCGATGCAGGTGTCAAATTGAAATCCAACTCGCGGTGTTCGTCCACTTGCAGCCGGACGTCGTCGGCTTTGGCGGTCTGGAAACCTTGCAATTCCACCTGTACGTTGTAATTCGCGACACCTAACAACGGAACAATGTACTCACCGCTGTCGTTGGTTGTGGAGGACCGCGACGCGCCCGTGGCTGGAGCAGTCACCGTCACCTTGGCATTGGGCACGGCCGATCCCGTAACGTCCGTCACCGTGCCTGAAATACTTCCAGTGGCTTGTCCATACAGCATTGGAGCGGCCAGGATTGTCAGTAAGCCAACGAAAATTGTTGTGGATTGCAATCTAGTAAGCATCGTCCCCTTTGTGGCTGAACGCACAAAGTTCAGTCGTCAAACCGGCAGCGAAAAGACCTGGCTGATTAAGCAAGTTTTGCCCTTTTTCAACAGTTTGTCAAGGAGAAACAAGCCTTCTGTAACAAAGCGTCATGGCAGTCGTTTAGCTGGCGGCTCTCTTACAATTACACCCCGACTTTCATCAATCGTTAAAAATTCGTTGGACCCCACATTCCCGATCGACTGCTTGATCCCACTCGGCCGCTCGGATTTCGATGGATGCCGATGTGGCATTCCCCAAGCATAACGTCGCCGCCGGATCGCTCTGCCAACAATAGCTGGACTCGCTGTCCACCATAGCCGATTGCGTGCCTAACGAGCTCTTGAACCGGCCAGCCGGATGGTGAGCCATTGATTGCGATGTCTCCGTCATTGCGATGCAGAGATGCCTGGCCCACTGTTCGTAGAGATCAGAAGATCCAGGTCGCCGTCACGAATCGAAATCCGCGTAGGCCGCCCCTCGCGCTACGATGGGGCGATTGAACCCCGCGCCCATCTCGGCTGTGACATTTCTGAAATGGCGATTGCCCAAGGTGCTGCGTGCCCACTCGTGTGAGCGGTTCTTACGCGGGAATCCGAGGAACCATCAAGTGAAACAGCTTGACCGTCGACCCAACTCCAGCCTGAATAGTAGCTGCTTCCGAAGGCCCCAGATAGACCCCCGCCCCGCGAGAAACCTCGTAGTCCTTGTTGTCCAGGTGAATGCTTCCCTGTCCTTCCATTAAGTAAATGAGCTGATGTTTTTCGAGCGGCTCAGCTTTGAATTTTTCGCCAGGCGAAAGCCAGCGCAGCGTTCCCAATACATTCTTCGCGCCTACTAACTGCTGATTCAGGATCTCCGTTACTTCGCCCTGCGGAGTCTTCACGCGCGGAAGCTTATTGGTATCGATGAAAGTAAGTGAATTAGTCATAGCCGGTTCCTTTACGTTTGGACCCACACTCGTCCATCCACGCGGTTCCAGCGCAGATCGTCCGGCGTGCCATCCAGGATGTGAGTCTTAAAGCGATTCGGCGCCTGAAATTCGAAATAAAACAGTCCGGTCTCGGTGGCGCGCAGCCGGTGTTTGGCGTCCGCCGGGATAAAGATCAGGTCTCCGGGACCCACCGGCCGCACGCCTTCTTCGGATTCCACGGTGCCCTTACCTTCCATGATGAAGTAAAAGTGCTCGCAGATTTCGTGATAATGATACGGAGACGAGCCGTGTGCTTTGTACACCATCACTCCCGCCAGCATGTCGTCCATGTTAGTGAGTTCTTTGTTGACGAAGAACGTGCGCTCGCGTCCAGGAACCACCGCGACTAACTTAGGTAAGTCGTCTTCGTGGAATATATACGCCAAGGTTTTTCTCCAATCGTAATTGCCTAATGCGGACGGTACGCCACACGCGCCACCTCGGCGTAAGGAACGGACGCCACCGTGGCGCGGATCTCGGCCTGCTGATGGCGCTCTACAGTCGGCTTGGTCGACCCGCGTGCTTCCTCGCCCCACACCAGCGTAACTTGCGTCCCCGGCTCACTGTACGCCACGTCGACCACACCCAGCGAGAGCATCGCGCGTTCATTGTAGGTGTAGCCCGTGTAAGTGGATACGCCGATGACCCGGCCTTCCTTCAGCACTTTGTCAAATGGCAGCGTCGCATAGTTAGCCAACGGTAAGTCGATATACTTTTCAATGTCTCCAGAGTGAAACAACGAACCAAACACCCGCGCAATATCATCCCCGTTCCAGACCAGAGTTACTTTCTTGCGCCGCTGGTTATCGACCATCTTTTCGAGAGCCGTCCGGCCCACAAAATCATGATCGAACTTGACGAAGGGGCCATATCCCAGATCATAGGGAGTCAGATAGTAATCGGTGATTTTATCGCTGTAGAAGCTGCCGCCCAGCGAAGCTGTTGCTTCATAACTCTTCGTGCTTAACCACTGCCGATAGGCCTTCAACTCATCACCGACATAAATCGCCGGAAGAGGAGACGGAATCCAGCCCGACTCCAGGCAAGTGGTGGGATAAGCACGCGACCCTACTTGTCGAATCCCGTATTCCTGGCCGGCTTTCACAATGGCCTCGCGGACCGCGTCCCCGTCCTCCCACGGTCCAAACAGCTCCCAACCCGGCTGCCCCACCATTCCATGCCGCAGCGCGCGCACATTCCGACCCGCGATGACGAAGACATCCATATTGAAGAAGCGGATATCGGGCGCCGGCTTTCCCGTCGCCTTTTCCATCGTGCGCTGAGCATGCGGGCCCTGGATCTGATAGCGGTAAGTTTTTCGCCGCCCTTGATTCAAGGCGGACCTCTCGTCTCGCTCCACCGTCGCCTTATAGCGCCCAGTGTCTACGTGATATTGCACCCAATTCAGCGCGGGAGGGCGTCCCACCAGATTGAACTTGTTTTCGTCCAGATAAAAGAGGATCGCGTCGCCAATGACATAACCATTGTGGTTACAGGCGACAAACTGCTTCGCTTGATTGACCTTAAAATTCTTGAAACTGTTCACGCCAAGATCCGAAAGCACTTTCAGTGCATCGGCGCCGTTCAGATAAAGGTCGGCCATGTGGTGCGACTGGTCGAGCAGCGCGCAGGTTTCCTTCCACGCACGCTGTTCATCTCTCCAGTTCGTAAACTCGGAACGCACCACCGGAAATGCGTAAGGTCCGATTTGCGAATTACGCAAGCGCTCCACCGGATTCGCGGCGCCTTGAAGCGCATCCTCTAAACTCTGGTCGATCTTAGCTGCAGTCATGTGAAAAGGCCGTGGCCGAACTGCATTATATCGAACTGCGGCCAGCAGCCGTTCTCGAGTGGAAGAAACGGTTATCCTGACGGTGTGACCTCCGACTTTAACTTGGATGCTTATCTGGATCGCATCGGCTATGCAGGTCCACGCACCGCGACTCTCGAAACTTTGAAGGCTCTCCATGTTCTCCACCCCGCGGCAATTCCCTTCGAGAATTTGAACCCGCTGGTGGGTTGGCCCGTGGCGTTGGATGTGGATTCCCTGCAAGCGAAAATGGTCGCCGGCGGCCGCGGCGGTTGGTGCTTCGAGCAAAACACCTTGTTTCGCCATGCGCTGGAAGCAATCGGATTTTCAGTCGCCAGCCTGGCGGCCCGTGTGCTGTGGAATACCCCGCCTGACAGTCCGATCGGTCCGCGCAGCCACATGCTCCTGCTGGTGAATTTGGACAGCGTTCCCTATATCGCCGACGTCGGATTTGGCGGCAATGTCCTCACCGCTCCGCTGCGCTTGGAACCACACATCGCGCAGGCCACACCGCATGAACTTCACCGCTTGCTGCCGCTCGAAGACGGCTTCGTGCTGGAAGCTTCGGTGAACGGCGAATGGAGCCCATTTTACCGCTTTACGCTGGAGCCCCAGTTCCCGGCCGACTACGAAGTCTCAAATTGGTATTTGTGCCACCACCCTAGTTCCTTCTTCCGCTACCTGCTGCTTGGCGCGCGAGCTACCCCGGAAGGCCGTTACGCGCTGCGTAACAACCAGCTCGCCGTCCATCGCAATACTGGGACCGAGAAGCATACTCTGGCCGACGCCGCCGCGCTGCGCTCCTGTCTGGAAAAGGTTTTCCGGATTCAATTGCCGGACTCACCCGAGTTGACCGCTGCATTGGAACGGCTCATCGCGGCTGGGTGACGGCCAGCATTGCTTTCCAGCCGCCCTCATCGTCACCGACGCTCAGACGATTGCCCGATCGAACCAACGGCAGCCTGAGCAATTTCGGATCCTGCTCGATGCGCGCCAGCAATTCGGTCTCTGAAGTCTTCAGGTATTTCAGGCCCGAATCGACATAAGCTGCGCCCTCAATATCCAACAGTTGCTCCAATCCAAACCGCTCGACGAATCTTCTGATCTCCCCTGGAGCCATGGGCTTTTTTTTCAAATCGACGAACTGAAAGCCCACGCGGCGCTCCTTGAAAAATCGCTCCGCGGCGCGCGTGGCAGGCGAGTTCTTCACCCCAAAAATCTGAATGATCAAGAGGAGGCCCGAACCATTTCGATAAACACGGCGCGAGCTTCGCTGCTGTCCTTCACTTCTCGTGGAAACGCTATGCGGCGTCCATGCACACGGTCGCCGGTTTTTAGCCGTACATGAAAGCCCAGCCGATCCACGGCGGTGATGCTTGCTTCGTCAGCCGCTTGGTCCGCCGCCGCTTCGTCCGCCGTCTTCGCCGTATCGTGCCGCGCGATGCGGAGCAAAGCGTCGCCATGGTCGGCGTTCATGTGCTGAATGATTCCCGGCGCAACAGCGGCTAAAGGATCGGGCGTCGCACTGGCGTAATCCTCGGCATGCACCCAGCCCATCACGCCGAACCCGCCAATGAAGTAAACCCCCTCCACCTCGAGCCGGTAATAAGCGAAGTCGGTATAATCCTGCCAATATCGCGCGTTCTCGTAACGCGAGAGATACAGATCGCGCACATCGTCAGCGGGCGCTCCCTGGGCCGTACCGACCAGAGTAAGCCGGGCGGATCCCAACGGATCGCCTGAAACATCCGGCTGTGTGATGAGAAGGCTGGCGCGTCCATCCGTGAGCAGATTCTGTGTGTGCATCGCCATGCTGCTGATGAAGAAAATGGGACGCCCTAGATGGTCGACTGCGAAGGGCATCATGGAGCCAAAAGGAAAGCCGGGAAACTTCCGGGAATGCGTTGAAAGGGCGCCGATGAGCCCAATCGAGGCGAGCGTGCGAGCGCGTTCAGCAAGCGAAGGTTCGGGTACATTCGGAGTTGCCGGTCCGGGCCCGGCATGTTGTCGATTGGACACTCAGCCAGGCCCTACTCCGCCGGCTCGATGCGCAGCACGGCTCCTTCTTTCTCATCCGTGAGCAAGTACAACAATCCGTCGGGGCCTTGCCGCACATCGCGGATGCGCTGGCGCAGTTCGCGGAGCAGCGCCTCACGCCGCAGCTCCTCCATCTTGTCGTTGAACAGGATGCGCTCCAGGTGCCCGGTGCCCGGAATCTCGCCGGTGCGAAGCGAGCCGACAAAAACGTCGCCCTTCCATTTCGGAAATTTGTCGCCGGTGTAGAAGGTCATGCCCGAGACCGCAATCGCGGGATTCCAAATCACCACCGGCGCCTCGAACCCGGCGCTTCCCGGAGGCGTGGATTGCCATGGACCTTGATACGTGCGTCCGTAGCTCACAATGGGCCAGCCATAGTTGCGGCCGGGCTTCAGGATGTTGATCTCGTCGCCGCCGTTGGGGCCGTTTTCGTTCTGCCACATCTCGCCGGTCGCGGGATTCACCGCCAGGCCCAGCGCGCTACGATGCCCCAGCGTGTATACTTCCGCCCGATGACCCGCTTGCCCCACGAACGGATTATCGGGCGGCACGGAGCCGTCGTCGCGCAGTCGCAGCACTTTTCCGCCGAGCGTGTTGGGATCCTGCGGATCCTTGCCTGTGGTGGTCAGGTAAAGCATGCCGTCGCTGCCGAATGCAATCCGCGAAGTGCTGGCTTCGTCCAAAACAAAAATGTCCTTCACGTCGGCAAGCGCGCTGCCATCGAGTCGCCCGCGCGCGATCGCAGTGGTCCTTTTTCCGCCATCCAGCGGTTTCGTGTAGGTCAAATAGAGGAGGTGATTTTCAGCGAAGTGCGGATGGAGCGCGATATCCATATATCCGTGGACCGCGCCCGGTCCGCCCGATTCTCCGGCCCAGTAGGACGCCGGTGCGCCGGCGATCGGTTTCGGATCCAGCACTCCCTTGCGAATGATTCGCAATCGTCCCGGGCGTTCGGTAACCAGCATACTTCCGTCGGGAAGAAAGGCAGCGCTCCAGGGATATTCAAGCTCCTTAGTGACCACCACCACGCGGATCTTCTGTCCCTCCGCCGTATCGAATTCCACCGGGTGATCCGGCAGTGGACGATGAGCAAGACCGGTGGGCGCCACGGGAATGTTGTACTTGCTATCCCATGGGACCTTTTGCTGCGCGGAAGCGGCGGTACCGATCAATACCAGCGCGAACAGGCCCAGGGAAGGGAGATTCTTCATAATTGATGCCTTTCTAATTCCGTATCGATCCTACATTTGCGCCTGGTCAAGTGTCAATAACGCGCCTTCACACCTCATTAATATCCGACGTCTCCAGCACCCGCTTCGGCCAGCCCCGCTCCGCCACCTTGAGCATCGCGCGGCCAATCTGCTCGGTCGTCGTCACATACTTCGGAAATCGCCCGTTCAACAGCGGCAACACCGGCCCCAGCAGCGTGTAAAACACGCGGTAGACTTTGGTCTTTGATTGCACGCCATGAAGCGGCACAATCAAACCGGGTCGGAACATATATGCGGCGTGGAACGGCAGTCGAAGCAATTCATTTTCAGTCTTGCCCTTCACTCGCGCCCACATGGATCGGCCCCGCTCCGAGCTATCGGTCCCCGCGCCTGAAACATAGATGAAGGTCATGTTCGGATTCAGTCTGACGAGCACTCGCGCCGCAGCCAGCGTGAAACCGTAAGTGATGCGCTGGTAGTCCTGCTCAGTCATGCCAGCGACAGAAACGCCCAGACAAAAGAAGCACGCGTCGAAATTGGAAAGTTGCTGTTCAATGCCGGAAAAATCCAGGAAATCATCATGGATTAGTTCGCGGAGCTTCGCGTCGTGTTTTCCAGTCGCGCTTCGCACAATCGTTACAACGCTTTCGACATCGGGATCGATCAGGCATTCGCGCAAAACTCCTTGGCCCACCATTCCCGTGGCGCCGAAGAGCACAACCCGCATGTCCTCCATTAGAACCTGTTCGTGGCGCGATAATAAGTCCCATGCCCGCCACCCAAAAGCAGTTCCAACTTTCTGCACGGCCCAATGGGCTACCCAAAGAATCCGATTTCAAGCTGGTAGAGGCGCCCCTGGCCGTCCCGCAGCAGGGTGAAGTCCTCGTCAAGACCACCTACCTGTCAGTGGATCCCTACATGCGCGGACGCATCACTGGCGTCCGGACCTATGCCGATCCGGTAAACATCGGCGATGTAATGGTGGGCGGGACCGTCGGAGAAGTGATTGAATCTCGCGATCCGAACCTGCAGCCAGGTGATTTCGTCGCAGGGGCTTGGGGCTGGCGCGATCGCGCGGTGGCGTCCGGTGCCTGGATGCGTAAGCTCGACCCGCAGGTTGCTCCCGTATCCACCGCGCTAGGCGTCCTCGGGATGCCAGGCATGACCGCCTATTTCGGCTTCCTCGATCTCTGCCATCCCAAGGCGGGAGAAACCGTCGTCGTGTCGGGAGCGGCCGGCGCTGTGGGATCGCTGGTGGGCCAGATCGCGAAGATCCACGGCTGCCGCGCCGTTGGCATCGCCGGAGCCGACGACAAGATCCGGCACATCGTCGACGACCTCGGCTTCGACGCCGGCTTCAATTACAAGACCGTCAGCGATTACACCGAAAAGTTGAAGGAACTTTGCCCCAAGGGCATCGATTGCTATTTCGACAATGTCGGCGGCGCCATCACCGACGCGGTTTTTACCTTGCTCAATCCCTTCGGACGCGTTTCGGTCTGCGGCCAGATTTCGCAATACAGTTTGCAGAAGCCCGAGCCTGGTCCGCGCCTGCTGACCCAGATCCTGGTCAGGCAACTCAAGGTGGAGGGCTTCATCGTGTCCCGATTTCAAGACCGCTGGCCGCAGGGGATGGCCCAAATGGCGCGCTGGATTCAAGAAGGCAAACTCCGCTATCGCGAAGACATCGTCGAAGGCTTCGAGAATACGCCGCGCGCGTTTATCGAGATGCTGGAAGGCAAGAACACCGGCAAGATGCTGGTGAAGGCCTGACCTGTTGACTCACCCGCGCCCGACGAACGGCATCTTCGTCGCCATCACGGTCATGAATTGCACGTTCGCCTCTAGCGGCAGGTTCGCCATATAAACCACGGCGTCAGCCACCAGTTTCACGTCCATGCGCGGCTCAGGCGCTTTCGTGCCGTCAGCCTGTGCGACTCCCGCCGTCATGCGCTCTGTCATTTCCGTGGCGGCGTTGCCGATATCGATCTGCCCGCACGCGATGTCGTTCTTTCGGCCGTCGAGCGAAATGCTTTTGGTCAGCCCCGTGATGGCATGCTTGGTGGCCGTGTAGGGCGCCGAATTGGGCCGGGGCGCATGCGCCGAAATCGACCCGTTATTAATGATCCGCCCGCCGCGCGGCTGCTGCGCCTTCATGAGCCGGATAGCGTGCTGCGCGCACAAAAACGCCCCGGTCAGGTTGACGGCCACTACCGCGCTCCACTGCTCGAAAGTCAGATCCTCCAGCGGAAGCGCGGGAGCGCCCATACCGGCATTATTGAATAGGACATCCAGGCGCCCAAACCTTTCCTGAACTCGATCAAATAGCGCTGCTACGGCGTCCGGCAGCGTGACGTCGGTGGGAACGGCGAGCATCGAGGATCCCGCCGGCGGTGCTCTCCAGTTCCGAAGCGCGTCGCCCAGCCAGCACGACCGAGTATCCGGCTGCGTTCAACGCCAGGCTAACAGCGCGGCCGATGCCGCTGCCGGCGCCGGTGACTAGGGCGATCCGGCTCACAGCATTTCCCAGAATCGAATCACGACCTTGTCCGGATATCGCTCGCCCACGCCCAAGACCACGGCGCGAGTTAGCCAGGCATATTGCGGCGCGCCGGTCTCAAAACTCGCCGAGCTGCGGAAGTAGTACGACGCTGGGTCGACCCGCTCGCCCCGGTTTAGCCGCGCAAGCACCTCCGGCGGCCCGTGCCTGACACCACGATTCACAACATAAATGAGCGCGCCATCGTCGGACTGAATGGTATACCGCGCATCCAAATCGGCCGTGCCATCCGGACGCAGGATCTGCCAATCCGCTCCCACGGGCAAGACGCGCCCTTGTAGTCTGGGGCCCGAAACCGGCCCGCCTGCGATAGGAATCACGCGCCGATGTCCGGCCTGCGTCTCGCCCAAATCAAGCGGCGTGCCAACCTCAACATCAATCTCAAAAGCGAATCGCAGCTCTGGGGCGTTCACGGCTCAGTACGCGCTCGCATCGTTCAGCGTTTGAATCGAAGCTGGGTCCAATTGAAGGTTCGCCGCTTCCACCAGTTCCTTCAACTGCTCGACGCTGGTGGCGCTCGCAATCGGGGCGGTGATGCTCGGCCGCGCAATCAGCCAGGCAATCGCCACTTTCCCAGGCGTGGCATCAAGCTTGGTAGCCACTTCATCCAGCGCGGCCAAAATTCGGAACCCGCGATCGTCCAGATATTTCTTCACCATCTGCCCGCGCGGTCCCTTGGCAAGATCGCTCTCCGCCCGGTACTTGCCCGTCAAAAATCCGCTAGCCAGCGCAAAATACGGAATTACGCCGATGCCTTCCTTCAGGCAGAGCGGTTCGAGATCCTGTTCATAGGCGGCTCGTTCGTAAAGGTTGTAGTGCGGCTGCAGGCACTCGTAGCGTGGCAGTCCGTGATTCCTTGGCGATCTTGAGAGCCTCCACCAGCCGCTCCGCGCGATAGTTCGAAGCGCCAATTGCACGCACTTTGCCTTCTTTGATCAACTGATCGTAAGCCCCAAGTGTTTCTTTCAAAGGCACGCTCGCGTCGTCGATATGGGATTGATACAGGTCGATGTAATCCGTCTGCAAGCGCTGCAAAGAGTCTTCCACTTCGCGCAGAATGTATGCTTTCGAAAGCCCTTTCTTGTCGGGCGCGAGTTCGATGCCCACTTTGGTCGCCAGGATCACCTTCTTCCGGTGACCGCTGCGTTTGAACCAATTGCCAAGCACGGTCTCCGATTCTCCGCCCTTGTGGCCGGGCGCCCAGCGCGAGTACACGTCGGCGGTATCGACGAAATTGAAGCCGGCGTCCACAAAAGCATCCAGGATGGCGAACGATCGCAGGCTCATCCGCGGTCCAGCCAAAGACGTTGCCGCCCAGGCAAATGGGAGACACTTCCAGACCTGACCCTCCCAACTTACGGGTCTTCATTGATATTGATTGCTCCTTGAAACATGAATTACTCGCCCTTACATTTTCCGCCGGGACAGCGGTTATTCTCTTCGCAGACGTATTCGTACAGCCCCGCCGCATCCCAGTCCGGATGCAACGCCATGGTGAAATCCTGCGTCCACGCGGCGGTGAAAACTTTCGGATCGTCGATAGTGAGCTGGTAGGAAAGCGTCTTGTCGTCCAACCACCGGATGTGCTCCACAGTGCGCAAGGCATCGCTGTGCATCCGGTACTGGTTTTTGTCCGTGTAGTAGTAATCATCCAAGCCCCAGCGCTTGAAGTTGGTGCTCTCAACCACCAGCGTGTCGCCTTCCCAATGTCCCACCGGATCGCCGAGATACGTCGGCTCGATTCCCGTGCGGTGCGGACGCCCGTCCAGCGGAATGATGCGCGTCATGCGCTGGAATTCGTGCACGATGACCAGATAGTTTTTATTCTGCACGAACTGCACCGCATTAGCCGACAGCATCCCGGATGGAAACCCGGCCGGCATACAAAACTCGCGGGGCTCGTCGTGGCGCGGATCGCCGGTGGGCGGCTCAAAGAACGGCATGCCGCCAGGCTTGAATGGAGCAAACTTCTTATGATCGAAAACCGTGGCGGAACATTTGCACCGATCGCCGCCGTTCGACTTCGGCCATTCATATATGCCGCTAAAATCCGGCTTGCCGTCGGCGGTGCGTGGCACTCCCTTAGCGCTGGACGCTTTTGCGGTTTGCGGCTGCAGACGCGCGGGCGATAGAACCAATCCGACCAAAAGCGCTCCGAACGCAATGCGTCGCCACCTCCCGTCCGCAGATTTCGTGCTCATGCTCGAACCTCCGTTAATTCTTTTTGGAATCCGGCTCGCCGCTGGCGGTGAACACCTGGCGCCCGTCCGGAAACGTGACCTTGGTTCCGTTGGCGTTGTCCGAACCGTCTTTAGCGCGGAAACCTTCGACGCTGATCATCATCCCCGGCTGAATCACATCCTTCGTGATACCGCGCCGCATCAACTGGCCGGGCGCTCCGCCGGAAATCGCCCAATGTGTCACGGCGCCATCCGCGGTTTTCTCGTCGACATAGAACCAGATGTGCGGATTCATCCACTCCACCTTGGTGACCACGCCCGAGAACTTCACTGGTTTGGTGTCGTCATACTCGGCGGCAAAAGAATGATGAGCCAGGATGGGCAGCGCCCCAAGAGCCAGACCAATCACAACAGAAGCGAACGATAAGGCTCGGGACGATGACGTTTTCATGCGTGGACCTCCGGTCAACGGCAGGATATCGCGAGTCCCGCTGCCAACGCAAGGTCGCGCCTGTGAGCGGTGAAAGCCGAAAACGATTGTTTATTTATCCGTCATGCGGCTGAAATTCGGGCTCGATATGCTGCCTACCGGAGGCAATCCATGTCGAAACAAGCTGCGGAACATCACCGTAAAGCTGCCGAACACCACGAGCATGCCGCTACGCATCACAAAGTAGCCGCGGAGCATCACGAGTCCGGTGACCACCACAAAGCCGGTCACCACGCGCACGTTGCGCAAGGCCATCACGCTCACGCCACACAGCATGCCGAAGAGGCAAGCAAGCACCACGCTAACGAGCACGGCCACAAATAGGCCTTAGTCCTATCAACCGGCGTTGCTTCGGATTGTTTCGCGGCAACGCCGCCCTTCAACCGATTCGAAACCATCCTCCGCACTCGGATACAATAGTTCGCCATAGGAGTTCACCATGTCCGCAGACCCAGCCGATGCCGAGGCTCCGCTATTAAGCCTTCGCACCTACGTCGAAGGCGACGCCACCGTCGTCCAGTGCACTGGCAAGCTGACGGCAGGCCTCACCGGCCTTCTTCGGGACGAGGTGAAGCGGCTAATCCCGCTTTCCAAAAAAATTGTCCTCGATTTGACCCTTCTCACGCAGATGGACAGCATGGGTCTGGGAACAATCATGGGGCTGTATGTTTCTGCTAAGGCCGGCGGCTGCAGCCTTATCCTGATCAACCTCAGCCAGCGTGTCCGCGAGCTGTTCCGGATTACCAATGTATGGTCCGTTCTGGAAGTCTATGGCGAAAACATCATTCGATTACCATGACCTACAGGACGCCTGGATCGGCGGGAACCGGAATAATCACGAAAGCTAACGTTCTGTCACGCACGCATAGCGTAACATGAAACCTTTTGCCGTCGAAATGGGTCTTTAATAGTCACCCGCTCTTTTATCGGCGCGCTAGCCCCCTATAGGAGCACTAAACGAAGCCTATGCTGGGCAATTCTTTACCGCATCGTGAGCAGATCCGCACCAGGTTTGGGCTGACTCAATTCAGGGAGTCCTTTATGGCCCTGAAGAGAACTATGGGGAGGATGGGCCGTGTGGTCGTGCCTTCCGCCGAGCAGCACATTGCCTGCCCGAGATGCCACTGGAAGTGTGCTCAACGCTCCAAGCGCAGGACAGGTCTTGATTCCATATTAGGTTTGTTCCTGTTGCGTCCGTTCCGTTGCCGTTCGTGCCGCCGGCGATATTATCGCCTGTCGCTATAAACTCCCTTCGCGGTCCACTTTTGATCGGAAACAGACCGCCCTTCTCACCGTCATATCCGTGTAAGTCCGAATTCTATGGCCGATGAGTCAACAGTTCAAGAGCTAAATCAGAGGGTGGACCGTCTCGAGGACGAGCAGCAGCGTCTCAAAAAAGAGGAGCAGCAAAAGATCCAGGATCCAAGTGGGGACGGTTCCGAGAAAAAGCCATCGCAAAATGGCGGTTCCGACCCAAAGGGCCTGGATCAGAAAAAGGATGGAGAGCAGAAGGAACAGCAAGCCCAAAAGCTACAGCCCGAGAAGCCCAGAAAACCGTTCGCTCAGCGAACCCGCCGCTATATCAGACGAAATCCCGGACGCGTGCTGCTCGGGATCATCGCGCTGGCGGCAGTTGTGGTAGGCAGCGTTCTGTTGTGGAATTATCTTTCGTCTTACGAGTCCACCGACGACGCTCAGGTGGATGGGCACTTGAACATGATCAGTCCGCGCATCAGCGGAACCGTAGTAGGTGTTTACGTCGAGAACAACCAGTACGTCAAGGCCGGCCAGGTGATCGTGGATCTCGATCCCCGGGATTACAAAGTAGCTCTCGAACAAGCCAACGCCGCTTATGGGGAAGCGGTGGCGCAGCTACACGCTGAAAGTCCTAACGTTCCCATCATCGTAACTACTAATCAGACCACCATATCCTCAGGACAAGCGGATGTAACGGTGGCGGAAAAGGCCATAGCCGCGGCTGAACAGCAATACCAGGCCAAGCTCGCCGACTTGCGGAATACCGAGGCGCAGAACGCAAAGGCGCAAAGGGATGTCGAACGCTTCCAGCCTTTGGCGGCCAAGCAAGAAATCTCGAAGCAACAGTTCGACGCCGTTCGCGCGACGGCTGAAAGCCAGGCAGCCACCGTGGACTCGGCCCGAGCAGACGTCCGGGTCGCGTTGCGTGAATTGGATGAGCGCCGCGCTCAACTGTCGCAAGCCCAAACGAACCTTGAAGGAGCCCAGCAAAATGCTCCTCGGCAGACCGCGTCCCGGCAAGCTACGGTGGCCACGCGCCAAGCCGGCATCGTCTCAGCCCAAGCCAGGGTGGAGCAGGCGGCGCTGAATTTGTCCTATACCAAGATTGTGGCCCCAGTGGGTGGAGTGGTCGTAAATAAGACCGTAGAGGTGGGCCAGCGCCTGCAGCCGGGCGAAGATATGCTCGACATTAGCCAGATCGACGATATTTGGATAACGGCAAACTTCAAGGAAACCCAGCTCCGCCGCATGCACGCCGGACAGTCCGTGGATGTGAAGGTAGACGCCTTCGGCCAAACCTTTCACGGCTACCTGGAGAGCATGCCCGGCGCAACGGGAGCGGTAACCAGCTTGCTGCCGCCCGAGAATGCCACGGGAAACTACGTCAAAGTGGTACAGCGCCTACCCGTGAGGATCCGGCTCAAACCAGGCGAAGATCCGCAGCACTGGTTAAGGATCGGAATGTCCGTGGAGCCCAAGGTTTGGCTGAGTTCGAACAATTAATTGGTCTACGGTGGCGCACGCACTCTTGCGCAATGTCACTTAGTTTTCGGCTAGGTTCAGTAAAGTATTGAAAGCACTGTGGCGCACGCACTCCTGCGTGCCGCGTCGGCAATCGTGCCGACGCTGGCTTTCGAGATTGGCGTACCATAGCGCAGGATGCTGTCTGTTGCAATCAAACATAAGTCCTTTAAAATGTTCGCGCATAAGAAACTAAGCGGCATTGCGCACTCATGCGTGCCGCGTTCACAATCGTGTTCCCATGGGCCGCTTGGCCCACCAATAGAGATGAAAATGCGGCAGGTGTGAGGTAGTGTGAAGACTGCGGAGGTGCGAACAAGGTCGAGTTCACACTGGAGCGGTCGAGGCCGTAATCGTGTTTGATCCGGAACGCGCGGAAGTAACCAATAAGTGTGCGCTTCCGTTCTCCCAACGGGGAATGAGGGCAGCACGTGACGGTGTGTGAGAAGTGGTGTGCGTTCCTCGCTCCCCGCCAGGAGAAGACGATGCACTTAGAGTACAAGATTGCAGGAATCGATGTTCATAAGGCCATGCTGGCAGTAGTAATAGCCGATAGCGGAGCCGAGCATTTGAGTTTTGAAAGAAGAAGATTCGGCGCCACAGCCAGCGAACTGCGGCATCTGCTGGCGTGGCTGGAACAGCAGGGAGTCCAGCAGGTGGTGATGGAGTCGACGGCGCAATACTGGAAACCGGTGTGGATGGCCTTGGAAACAAAGTTCGGTCTTTATCTGGCCCAGGCACGATCGAACCGGGGACCGCGCGGACGGAAGACGGATTTCCGGGATGCCGAGCGACTGGTGAGCCGGTTTTTGAGTGGAGATTTGATCCTGAGCTTTGTACCGGAGCCGGAGCAAAGGATCTGGCGAAGTGTAAGCCGTAACAAGCAACAGTTGACGCGCGATCGGGTACGGCTGCAGAGCCAGGTGGAGAGCCTGCTGGAAGAGATGCAGATTAAGTTGTCGAGCGTGATCAGCGATCTGCTGGGGGCTAGCGGGCGGCGCATCCTGCAGGCCGTGGCGCGGGGAGAAAGCGATCCAGCCCGGTTGGCGAAGTTGGGCGATGAACGGTTGCGCGCCAGTGAAGAGGAACTGCAGGATGCATTGCAAGGGCAGCCGCATGAACTCCAGCGCGGCATGTTGCAGATGTTTCTGGATCGTTTGGATCTGATCGAATCGCAACGAGCCAAACTGGAAAGGGACATCGCGGATTGTTTGCGGGCGCATCAGGAAGCGATCGTGCGCCTGGCTGAGTTGCCGGGCCTGGGAGTGGATTCGGCGCAGCAGATCATCGCCGAACTGGGTCCTCAAGCGGCAGCTTTTCCTTCGGCCGCCCAGTTGGCTTCCTGGATTGGGGTTTGTCCGGGACGGCAGGAAAGTGCTGGGCAATCCCGCAGCGACCGCTCACCCAAAGGCAACCGAACTCTGCGGCGTCTGCTTAACCAACTCGCTCAGGCCGCAGTCCGAAAGAACGGCTGCCTTTTGCAAACTGTTTTTCAGCGCTTACTGCCAAAACTGGGATATAAAACCGCAGTCTGGGCCATCGCTCACAAACTCTGCCGTTTGATCTGGAAAATCCTTCACCAGGGCGTGCGCTACATCGAATACGGCCCCTTGTGCGACCCCAAAGCGCGCCTGCGCTACCAGAAACGCCTTGTGGCCAAGCTCACTAAACTAGGATATGCGGTCACACTCACCGATCTTTGCCCCCAACCGGAGGGGTGATTTTCGACGGTGTGACCGCCTGGCAGCATCGCAATTAGTCCGCGGCCGGACTAGCTCCTGGCTTGGCCTTGGCCGGCCGCAATAAGAATACGATTGGCAGGCAGAGCGCGCACATCAGCGCCATGTACCGGAAATCGTCAACATAAGAGTAGAGTACGGACTGCTGATCCAAGCCGTGTTGCAGGATGGCGTAGGCGCGGAGTTTAGCGAGCCTGGGCCCGCTATGAAGAGACATGTACGATTGAAGCCTGAGGAAGGTCTGATGAGCCACGCCCGCCGGCGAAATATACCGGCTCAGTTCATTCCGGTGTACCTGCTCGCGGCGCGAAAGCAAAGTGTCCACCACGGAAATCCCGATGCTTCCGCCGATGTTCCGCAATAAGTTGTACAACCCGCTGGCGTTGCCTATTTGTTCGTTACGTAGCGTTGCCACCGACGTGGTGGATAACGGCACAAAGATCAACCCCATCGCCGTTCCGCTCAAAATGATGGGCCACAAAAGCGACCATTGAGAAACCTCCAGGGTAATGTTGGAAACCCACCAGGCGCACCATCCGAACAGTGTGAATCCGGCCGCGACAAGATACCGGTTATCCATTTTGGCCGTCAGCACGCCGATGATCGGCATCACCAGAATGGCTCCCACTCCGCGCGGGCTAACAGCCAGCCCAGCCGCGGAGGCAGAGTAGTTCAGCAGCGTTTGATAAAACAGCGGGAGCAGCGTCACCAGGCCGTATATGACGGCTCCGAAGCATCCGATCAACGTACAAGCAATCGCAAAATTCCGGTCTTTGAAGATCCGCAAGTTCACAATCGGATTCTTGATCACCAGTTCGCGAATGAGGAAGACCACGAGCGAGATCACCAGGATCACCGCCGCCCAGCGAATCCATACCGCGCCGAACCAATCGTCCTCCTGTCCCTTGTCGAGGATCACTTGCAGAGTTCCGATCCAGACCGCGAGCAAGCCCAGCCCGATGCCGTCCATCTTGCCCGGCTTCGCGTTCTGAATGTAGGGAGGATCTTTGACGAAGCGCATAATCAGGAAAGTAGCCGCCACGCCGATCGGGATATTGATGTAGAAAGCCCAGCGCCACGAGTATTGATCCGTCAGCCACCCTCCCAGCGTCGGTCCGAGTACCGGCGCCACCACCACTCCCAGCGCAAAGGCTGCCATCGCCTGGCCGCGTTTTTCGCGCGGAAAACTCTCCAGCAATATCGATTGCGATAGCGGTTGCAGCGCCCCGCCTCCGGCGCCCTGAATCGCGCGAGCCAACAGGATCATCCCCAGGTTTTGAGCCGCGCCGCAGAAAAACGAAGCCACGGTAAAGAGCGAAATGCAAAACAGCAGGAAATTCCTCCGGCCGAACCGCAGCGCAAACCAACCACTGGCAGGCAGGATGACCGCGTTGGCAACCAGGTAGCTGGTGAGTACCCAGGTGGCCTCGTCGGTGGTGGCGGAAACGCTGCCGGCAATTTGAGGCAGGATCACCGCCGCAATAGAGGTATCCAGCACTTCCATGAACGTGGGAAGAATGACTGCCAGGGCGATCAGCCAGGGATTGCAGTCGGGACACCAATCGGCAATGTCGGTGGTGGCGGGCTTCACCTCGACCAGGGGATTTTCCTCTCACCGTGAGACGCAAAGCGCGCCCAATTGCTTCAAGCTATTTCCGGGCTAGCATCTTCATTTGCAACGCTTTCGGTCGGAGCCGTACCGGCGAGAACCTTGGGCAGGCCAGGGTCACCGTTAGATCCAATTGTGCGATAACACGATTCGTGCCCTCCACCGGTCTATGGATTGGAGAGGTTTTATCAATGAAGAACATTACGACACTGTTGTTAGCGACTTGCGGATGCGGACTTTTAGCCTATGCACAATCCCATGTGAGTTCCGCCGATCGCATGTTCATGGACAAGGCCGCCCAGGGCGGTATGGCCGAGGTGCAGTTGGGTCAGTTGGCCTCCGAGAAAGCTGCGGAGCAGCCGGTGAAAGACTTTGGCCAGCGTATGGTAAAAGATCACAGCCAAGCCAATGATAAGTTGAAAGGCATTGCGCAAAGCAAAGGTGTGACGCTGCCGGATTCGGTATCGCCGAAAGATAAGGCGCTCTATGATCGCCTCTCCCGACTTTCGGGCGATGCTTTCGACCGAGCCTATATGCAGGCGATGGTCAAAGATCATAACGAAGACGTCGCGGAGTTTCGAAAAGAATCCAAGATGGCCAAGGACACCGATGTCCGCTCATTCGCATCCACGACACTTCCCACACTAGAAGATCACCTGCGAATAGCCAAGGAAACCGCGTCCAAAGTGAGCAGCGAAAGCGCTCATCGCTAAGCGATTCAGTCCGCCAGAAGAGCAATCGATCGGGGCAGCCCCAACCGGCTGCCCTTTTTCGTGCTTGCCCCCGGCCGAGTCAGAATCCCGCCCGACAGTAGCTAGTTGACGCCTGGACTCTCGCTGGGGGAAGGGAACAGCTTGGCAATGTGCTCTTTGGCGTTGAAGCGATGTTCGATTCCGCACCCGCAAACGTTATTCTGCAGGTCAAAGATGTCGTCCAACGCCGCCACCAGGTTCCCGATGTCCTCCGGCGTAGCCCACTTCTCTTCGTGAAGCTGAACGATCCAGTCCAACACTTCAGTGGAATTGTTCATCTGTCCTAGTGAGAACCAATAGTCATGCGGCCCGTCGTAATAAATAGCTCTACGATCCCGATCGAGCTTCCACTTGCCCCATTGCTCCGGCAGCGGCTTACTAAGGAACTGATCTAGAATTTCGAGGATCGAGTGAAAGCCTGTGGGATCCGATTCGGGCATGTTCACCCCTGGTGTGCAAGTCCTTCCGCGCAACCGGGGTGGCCGCAATTGCAAGCGAGTTCTACCGTCTTGCTCGCATCGCTGCAATATTGGCTGCAAAACTTGGCGTCCTTCGGGGCAACGCAATTGCAAGCTGGATGAGCACACTTATTTTTATCTGGCATAGTTTCAGTCCTCGGATCAACCTTCTCTACATCGGACGGCTATACGGTCGAATAGTTTCCTAGCGACACACCAGGAACTAACTTCTAGGCGCCGGCGGGAAGTGCTTGAACATGGACTCCACGGAGTCCTCAAGCTTCTTCTCATTCTTATCTGGCTTATCGGAAAGAGTCTTCTCCGAAGTGCCGCGCCAGATTAACTTCTTGCTATGCGCATCGAAAATATCGACGACCAGCGTTCCGACCGGCGTATTAATCGTAGTAGTGGTAGCCACATCTCCGAATCCGCCCCAGCGCCAGCCGCCTCCGAATCCGTCATAGAAGGTCTGTAGGCTTTGCTGGTTATGTGTGGCGCCGAATGCGGAAACTGCAGCGTCGCCACCGGAATCCACTTTACTCCAGCCTTTCGCTGTCAGCTCGCCATCTATGGCCCGTTCGATGCGGTCCACCCAAAGAGGATCGCCGGCGTTCACCTTGAGCCAGGAATAAGTGTGGTAATTGCCGAAATCGACGGAATGACTATAGTCGGTCTTCACGTCGGCAAACAATAAGGCGGCTGCGCCAGCGATGAAGGCCGGTGAAATCAATATATTTCGTGTCATGCTGTCAAACTCCTGGTGGTTTAACTTTAGTCGAAGTACTTCGTTTCAGGGCCGCCATTACAGCATCACCAGGCCTCGCCGGATCGCTTGGGAAACCGCCTCGGTTCGGCTGGAAGCGCCGAGTTTCGCGAAGATGGATGCGACGTGGGTCTTAACCGTGTGCTCGGAGATGTTGAGCCGATGCGCGATTAACTTGTTACTCAGCCCGTCGGCCACAAGATCCAGCACTTCCAGCTCGCGGCCAGCTGAGCGGTTCGGCAAGCTCCTCCGCCGAATAGCTGGGAATCGGGCAAAAGTTCAGCGAGTGCTGCGGGCGTCGTCACCACCAATCCCGCGTTTACCGCATGCACCGCGCCTTCCATCTCCTGCGGTGTTGCATCGGACAAGATCGCTCCCCGAATTCCCGCGCGCAAAGCCGACGCCACGAGCAAGGAATTCGGCGCGTCAATTAATAGAAGTATCGGGATCGGCAACTCGGCCAGGGCACGCCAATCGTGTTCGTCTGGGGTCTTCCACCTCGATGAGCAATACGTCGCCGGAGAGTTCCGAGGAGAGTTGCGATGGAAGAGATGCGATGGGTCGACCCGACCGGCAAATTCGATCGATGAGCTGGATCGGATGGCGTGCTCCACCTCGACTCGAGCGCGACGCCACTAAAACACGAATCACGCGGCTCTCACGGAAGCAGAGAGCCATTTGAGCCGCCACCGTTCGGATGTTCGCGCTCCCACCCCGGCGAAATTGTAGTTCCAGAATCCCTCCCCGGCTGGCGTGGATCGCGCATCCCAAGGTCCTGCGATCGACTGGAATCGCTTCCCGCCCGCGCCCACTAAAATGTCGCCCTGGAGCAGCGACGCGCGGTCCGCTGGCGAGTTCGGAATCACTTCTAGAACGATGAGTCCCGCCGACAATCGGCCGGACCACGACCCCGTCCGTCGCCCGCCCCGCGTTTCCAGCTCTCAGAAATCGCGCCACAGAATTGGACGGAATTGCGAAAGCGAGTCCGGCGGCAATCATCGTGTTGATCCCCACCACCTCACCGTGAGCGTTCGCCAGCGGGCCGCCGGAGTTTCCCGGAGCCAGTCGAAGCCGGCTCACGACCCAGGATTGGCTTTCGAACCCGTGTACTACGCCGGTGCTGGCCGCGCCGATAAAACCCCACGGATTCCCTACTGCGATCACTAACTCGCCCACACGAAGCGCGTTCGAATCGCCGGTAGTGACAGCGGGGAGACCCGAGGCTTCGATTTGTATAGCCGCCAGATCGCGCCGCCGGTCTTGCTTGACGATTTGGCCCGGAAAACGACGGCCATCCCAAAGTTCCACTTCTATTGACCTGCCCGCGCCATCCACGACATGCGCGTTTGTCACGATCCTGCCATCCGGCGACCAGATCACGCCCGACCCGCCGCCGTTGCGGTGGGCCTTTACCTGAACTGTCCAGCGGCGCAGTTTTTCAACGATCTCTCCAAAAGCGGCGCCCATGTGGTTATTTCCTGCGGCTAGGCCGCTCTCCGATACGCACGTCCACATCCTGCAATATGCCCGCGCGCAGCACCTTGAATTTGACAACCTGACCCGCCGGCGTCCGTTCCAAAAGCTCCGCCAGCGCCTCCGGCTGCGCGAGCGACTGAGCATCGCCCCCGGAGATTGAGTAGAAGTGACCAGCACATCTCCCAGGATCAATCCTCCAACCGACGCCGGTCCTTCCGGCTCGATCCCCACCAGCATGATGCCGGCCTCCTGTCCGAGCGTCTCCTTCATCTGGGGAGGCAGCGCTACCGGCTGCAGCGCAATTCCCAGAAAACCGCGGCTGACAAACCCCTGCTGGCTCAATTTTCCCGCGATTCGACCGATAGTGCGGCCGGTAACGGCGAACACCGAACTGCGCGACAGTCCGGTGGACACCAGGCCAATCAGCTTGCCGTCCGCACTCAAAGCTGCGCCGCCTGAGAGCGTCGGATAGGCCGAAATATCCAGGCGAACGAATGGATCGAGCTTTCCACCGCGCCAGGTTTTCCATTCCGCGAAACGCCGCTGATGATTCCGAAGGACGCGATCGGTCCGGTGTTGGCCGTGCGTCCCACTGCCAGGGCCAGTTGTCCGGCTTTGAGCGCGGCATCGTCGGCGAAATCGAGCGGTGGAAGGCCGCCTTTCTATTTCGAGAACCGCAAGGTCGGTACCGGAATCGCGTCCACGCAATCGAGCCGTGGTCACGCGGCCATCCGGGAGTACGACTTTGATGCCCTCTTCGGCGCGAACACCTTCGCTGGTGGTCAGGATCAGGTTGTCGCGCCAGGCGATGCCGCTCGATCCGACGCCGCGGCGGGCGTGTACCGCGACAATGCTGGCGGCTGCGTGCTCCACGGTTTCGGCCAATTTATTCGAGAGATTTTGAAGTTCGGTTGCCATGATGATTCCAGCATGCTCCCTGCCGGTGCCCGGCGGCATCGGAAGAAAGAGTGATTTCTAACCTGATAATCTATTAACGAAATGGCCGGCGAACTAAAAATCAAAGTGAATGAACGGCTTTGGACGGTTTTAGCCGCTCCCGACACGCCGCTGTTGTATGTCCTTTCCAATGAATTGCTGCTGCAAGGTCCACGCTTCGGCTGCGGACTTGCGCAGTGCGGCTCGTGCTCGGTGCTGGTAAATGGCGTGGAAACGCGTTCGTGCGTGACGCCCGTGTCCGCGGTCCAGGGGAAATCGGTCACCACGCTCGAAGGCCTGCCCGCCTGGTACGCGGCGCAAAAGAAGCTGGCGCAGGTTCCCGCGCTGCATCCGGTGCAACAGGCTATGCTCGACGAACAGGCCGTGCAATGCGGGTACTGCTACAACGGCATGATCGTGAAGGCGTCTGAACTGCTGGCGAAAACTCCCCAGCCAACCGAAGCGCAAATCCGTACGGCGATGAATGGACACCTGTGCCGCTGCGGAACATATCCGCGCATCATCCTGGCCGTGCAAAGGGCGTCGCGCGCCATGTCGGAGGTGAAAGCATGACACTCCGTCGCGATTTTCTAAAAGCGGGTGGCGCGCTGGTCATTGGATTCCGCTTGCAGCGATGCACTCGTGGCCCAGGAGCCGGTGGCGCGGGGCACGGTGGCTGGGCCCCCCGATCCCAAGCAGGTGGATACCTGGCTTGCCATCCATGCCGACAACACGGCGACCGTGTACATTGGCTTCGCCGAACTCGGACAAGGCAATTCCACCGCGCTGCTACAGGTGGCGGCCGAAGAGTTGGATATGGAGATGAGCCAGCTCAAAACCGTCCGGCTCGACACCAACGTCACGCCGAACCAAGGCGGGACTTATTCCAGCGCGTCCATCCAAAGAGGCGGCCCGCAGGTTCGCACCGCGGCGGCCGAGGCTCGACAGGCACTGCTACAACTTGCTTCGAAAAAGTTGAACTCGCCAGTCAGTGGTCTCACGGTTTCCAAGGGCGTTGTCTCCGCAGCAGGCGCAACCATCACTTATGGGGAACTGATCGGCGACCAACCGTTTCACCTGGCGTTCACCGGTTCGGCTCCGGTAAAGCCCCCCGCCGCCTACAAAATTGTCGCCACTGGGGTTCCGCGCAATGACCTGCCCGACAAAGTAAGCGGCAAGTACGTCTACATGCAGCACGTCCGAGTCCCCGGCATGCTGCATGGCCGCGTGGTTCGCCCGCATGGTCAGGGCGCTTATGGGGCGGGTGCGAAAGTGCTGGCGCTGGACGCAGCGTCCATCGCAAATATTCCCGGCGCGCGCGTTTTGCGCAAGGGCGATTTTGTCGGCGTGGTCGCCGAGAATGAGTGGAGCGCTGTTCGCGCTGCTCGCCAGTTGAAAGTAACCTGGGACTCAACGCCCGCGCTTTCCGGCAGCGATGGTATGTACCAATCCATGCGCGCCGCCAAGACCGACGACCGGATCGTGGTGGAGCGTGGCAATGCGGCGGATGCCATTGGCGCCGCCCCACACAAAGTGTCTTACAACACCCGCGCTCCCTATCAGGCGCACGCTCCGTTCGGGCCGAACTGCGCACTCGCGGATGTGAAGCCGGATTCGGCGCTGGTGATGTGCTCCACGCAGGATGTTTACGGCACGCGCGGCAGCCTGGCGCGCATCCTCGGTTTGCCGGTGGAAAAAGTTCGGGTGCAGTACTACGAAGGATCGGGCACCTATGGCCATAGTTGCTACGACGACGCGGCGCAGGCCGCGACGCTGCTCTCGCAACTAGCCGGCCAGCCGGTGCGGTTGCAATTCATGCGCTGGGACGAGCACGGCTGGGACAACTACGGCCCTTCGCACGTGGGCGAAGTTCGCGCCGCCGCCAGCGCCGAAGGAAAGATCGTCGGGTACGAATATCACGGCTGGCAGCATCACTGGAGCGACGTGGAAACATCCGAGCAGCTCGCGCTCGGAAAGCCCGCGGCCGAATGGCGGCCCAACCCCGCGATGCAGGTAAACCCGCTTTGTTGCGGAGGCATGTACGATATTCCGCATGTGCGCCTGGTGAACCATCATGTGCCGGGGCTTGGCTATTTAAAAGGCGGGTGGCTCCGCTCGCCGCTCGATCTCGCGTTTTCGTTCACTTCCGAACAGGCCATCGATCAACTGGCGTTTTTGTTGCAGCTGGATCCGTACGAGTTTCGCAGGCGCAACATAAAGGATGACCGTTGGCTGGGAGTGTTGGACGCTGCCGCCCAGGCGGCGAAATGGACCGCGCGGCCGGCTGCGTCGAATTTGTCGCAAGCCAAAATCGTGACCGGGCGCGGCATCGGAATGGGAACCCACCTGGCGTCCTACGGCGCGGCGGTCGCTGAAATCGAGATCGACAAACAGACCGGCAAGGTTCTCGCGAAACATCTGTATGGCGCGGTGGATGCCGGTCTCGTTGTCAATCCTGGAAATGTCGAGAGCCAGATCAGCGGACAGTTGGTGCAGACTGCCAGCCGCATGTTCAAAGAAGAGGTGACGTTCACAAAAACCAACGTCACCAGCCTGGATTGGGCCAGCTACCCCATCTTGCGCTTCGACGAATGCCCCGAGGTGACGCCGGTTGTGGTGCAGCGCTTGAACCAGCGCTCCACCGGTGCGGGCGAAGAGGTGATGGCAGCGGCCGCCGGCGCGATCGCCAATGCCTTCTTCGACGCCACCGGCGTGCGCATGACGGAGTTCCCGTTGACCCCGAAGCGCGTCCTGGCTGCGTTGAAACGTGGCTAGTGGCCTGATACCAGGATGCAATTGTGGCGCACGCACTCTTGCGTGCCGCGTTCACACTCGTGTACTACTAATCCCAGGATTCTTCTTCGCTCGCGACGATTTTTCAGGCTGCCGCCTGAGTAGTGAGTTGCTTGAGGGTGGCGTGACGGGCAGCCAGAAATACAGTCAGAATCAGCCGGCCTTGTTCGGTGACTTGATAGCGATGCGTATGCGCCAGTTTTTGGATCAAGCCGTGTGCTCTGAGCAGCCGCAGCTTACGGCTAATGCTGGCCGATCGTCGCCGCTTCTCCGGTTGGGAAAGTGCCGGACCAGCATATAACAGCGCCTGCAAGTCCCGGTTCCGCAGGCCGTGGATGGTAAACTCGGCTCGGTTGACCGCTGCCAACAAAGCCGAGTCAGCCGGATCGAACGGATGCAGCGCCCGTACCGAGTAGCCTTTCCATTTCACGGGCTGCTCCAGGCCGCGGCTCAGCTCTTCCAACGTGGTGCTGTCATCCACGCTGGCTAACGCATCCCAGTAGCGCTCCAGCGCTTGGCCGGAAACTTCGGCCCGGCGATGCAAATCGGCTATGCTGCGCCGCATGCTGCGCCACTGCAACTGGCCTTTCGGATCGCCCTCCTTGGGACGGTACACCCGGAACTGTTCGGCCGCGTTAATGGTGATCTCGGCTCGCAACACCGCTCTTTCGGGCGTGTAGGCTTTGTCGTACAGCTTGACCGAGTTAATTCCCAAGCTATGCTTGATCCGCACCCCTTCCGGCCGCTGCTTCAAGTCGCTGCACACGGCGGCTGTCAGCGTGCCTGGCACATTCCCGGCCAGCGTCGTCTTGCGGCCCAAGAACCGCATTACATCGGCGCTGGAGAAACTTGTCATCCCCAGTTGCACCAACTTCGGATACAGTCGCCGCAAGGGTTCGGCCGGCCGGAAGACCAGGTCGGTGGCCCATTCGCTTTGATAGGTGGTCCAGTAGTAGTTCACCGGATAGCGCTCGAAGATTTTCGAGTGAATCGGATTAAGCTGGTGCGCCAGGCCGGCCAGCAACTGCTGCCAATTTACTTGCAGCTGTTGATCCATCAAACGCTGGGCTTGTGGGTAGTCTTGAACCCAAAGAAAACAATTATCCTGACGCACATAGTTCATCTGGGCTTGATCCATCTGCCGGGCCAGCCATTCCCGCCCGTTCAAACAGATCTGGATCGAAAACGGAAACCAGGTCTGGATGCGGGCGTGCAAAAAGCCCAGCACCGGATGCTGCCAATACTGGTAGATGTACAGACACTTGCGCCGAGCCGCCCTCAAGTCCAGCTTTTGGGTCGCTCGGCGCGCGACTATTTCGTAGCTCCAACACGGCTCCACGCTCGTCAGCACACACACCAGTCCGCTTTGGATCTGATCCCGGGCCGCGATGCGCCTGGCTAGCTCCTCTTTGCTCTCATGACTGGAGCGCAGAAACTGAACTGGTCGGCCGTTCCGTTGCGCCACTTCGGTCGCGGCTGTCTTCAACGCCTGGCTGGTCTGCTCCACGTGCCGGCCAAAGTCCTTCAGTAGTATCTGGCTATGCCACAAGTACGTCTTCATCCCCAACTCGTACGCGATGGCTCGCAGGGTCCCCCGGAACACCAGCCGGTCAAAGCCGCTCAGCACTCCTTCGATCTGCTCTGAAAACTTCGCGATAAACTGGCTCATGGGCGTTCCTCCGTTGCGTTGTCTGTCATGGAATAACAACAACGATCTTACGGAATCAGGAACGCCTTATTTTGGTTGCGGCTTCGCCGCGCTGTGAACGCTTTATGTATTTCTTCCGATGCTAACGAAGCGGAAACGTCACTGTGATCGTGGTGACCACTTCTACTGCCGAGCCGTTCAGAAGCGTCGGCCTGTATAGCCAGCTCTCGACAGCGTGCATGGAAGCGTCGGCGAGAAGGGGATCCCCGCTGATCAGTTCGACCTTTTGAACTGCGCCCTCCCGATCGATGATCACCGACATGCGAACTTCGCCAATCACGCCGGCGTTTCGCGCTGCTTCGGGATATTGCGGTTGCACTCTTCGGATCAGGTTTGCAGCTTGGACGTTCTCGCCGACACGAATCCGAGTTGGGCGATCGCCCGGTACCGGCAATTGTCCGGGCTGCTTAGCCACGGAAGATCCTCCTTGCCAGGCTGCGAAATATTTGATCACCGGCATTGGACCCTGAATATCTGGATCGTCTGGAGCGAGCTTCCTGGCTCGATCGGATAGCTCGTTCGCAAGAGTGAAGATTTTCTCATCGACGACGCGGCCAGCGCTGGCGCGGACGGCCAGGTTGGGCAGGGCGGTTCCAGCCGCGGCCAGAACGATCGCTTTGGAGCTTTGTTCCAGCTCCGCGGTAGCATGCGCTGCGAGATCACGCCCCAAAATCTCCTTCGCATACAGGAATCCCAGGTTCGCGGCGATCTCCCGGTTCTGCGGATCGGCATCCATGGCGCGCAGCAGCACTTGTTCGGCATCCTCCGGGTCTTCCCTCTCCAGGAACTTCACTGCGTTCATCGTGACTGCCATTTTTCCTGCATACCCCTGCACCGCCGCGAGCCACCGATCGCGCACGTCCTCATGATCCGCGGTATTCGCGTAAGGGCCGCTGCTCCGATAGACGTATCCCACCTGCGAGGCGCTCACCGCGGCTTCCGGATGATGCTCCACCAGATAAAGAATGTGTTGCAGCCGGACGGATCGGCGGCTGGAATCGACGCTGAGCGACGGCGGCGCAGTGTCGAGATACAACTGCAGCAGCTCAATGCGGGCGTCCATGTCATCCGGAGTCTGCAGTACGTGCGATTCAAGATTCGCGATCTCCTGCGGTGAAGGCAGGGGCCGCGTGAGAATGCGAGGAACTACATCCTGCCCGAAAATGGCTGCGTTCAGGATTCCAGCCAAGAGACCTACACGAATCGCCGGAACTGCCATGCAATGTATCCAGCAAGTCGCTGGCCAACCATTTCAGGCCGCATACCCAACACATTGCGGCGCTCCCTTGTGTCCTTCCGGCAACTGCGGTGTCCCGCGAGACACGAATCTGTTCATGTGCACCCAAATCCGGCAATACAAAATCATTCTGTACCTCGTAAACTGTAGGGAATGGCCAATTTAGGTTTCGTCGGTTTGGGCGTTATGGGCAGCCGCATGGTGAACCGCCTTCTTGATAAAGGGCACACCGTCACCGGCTACAACCGGACCCGCTCCAAAGCCCAGTGGCTCATCGATCGAGGCATGAAATGTGCCGATTCACCCCGCGCCGTGGCCGCCGCGGCCGACTTCACGCTTTCCATGGTCACCAATTCCGCCGCGCTTCAGGAAATCGCCGACGGCCCGAACGGAATCATCGCCGGGATTGGCGGCGGCAAAACCTGGATCGAAATGAGCACCGTGAGCCCGGAAATCAGCAAGGCTCTGGCCACCCGAGTCAGAGAAAAAGGCGCCGACATGCTGGATGCTCCAGTGTCGGGAAGCGTGATTACGCTCGAACAGGGAAAGCTTTCGGTAATGGTGGGCGGCCATGCGGAAACCTTCGAGCGCGCAAAAGTAGTGCTACTCGATCTGGGGCCTAAAGTCACCCACGTCGGGGAAAACGGCTTGGCGCTGGTGATGAAGATCGCGACTAATCTCAATCTTGCAGTCCAAATGCTCGCGTTCTCCGAAGCGGTTTTACTGGCCGAGAAGAGTGGGATAAAGCGCGAGACGGCCGTCGACGTCCTAACGCATAGTGCCATCGCATCGCCCATGGTGCAGTATCGCGGCCCGTTTGTGCTTAAAATGCCTGAGGAGGCGTGGTTCAACGTCAACATGATGCAGAAGGATATGCTGCTCGCGCTAGAGTTGGGCCGAAAAGCAGACGTGCCTCTGCCCACCACCTCCACAGCGAACGAATTCCTCACCGCCGCGCGCGCCATGGGCTACGTGGAGCAGGATTTCGCAGTAGTATTTGAGGTACTGGCAAGAATGTCTGGAGTTCCAAAATGAGCACCCTCGTCAACCCCGCTAAGCCAGATGCGCGAACCGGCGCAGAGTTGCACCTGCACATGTACCGGCGCATGATGATGATCCGCCTGTTTGAAGAGCAGGTCAACGACCTGTATACCCGCGCGCTGATGCCCGGCCTGGCTCACCTTTATATTGGTGAGGAAGCTGTGGCCGTAGGCGTCTGCGAGGCGCTGCGCCTGGATGATTACATCACCAGCACGCATCGCGGACACGGCCATTGTCTGGCCAAAGGCGCGGCAGTGGACCTGATGTTCGCCGAGCTGCTCGGCAAAGAAATCGGTTACTGCAAAGGCAAAGGCGGCTCCATGCACATCGCCGACCCTGCTACCGGCAACCTCGGGGCCAACGCCATCGTGGGCGGGAGCACCGGCATCGCCACCGGCGCGGCATTTTCAGCGCAGCGTCTGGGAACCGGGCAAGTAGCGGTCTGCTTCTTCGGCGAGGGCGCGCTCGGCCAGGGTGTGCTCTACGAAGTAATGAACATGGCGGCGCTTTGGAAGCTGCCGGTGATCTACGTTTGCGAAAACAATATGTACGGCGAATACACGCACTTTTCGGAAACCACGGCCGGCGATATTCTGGCGCGCGGTCCGGCTTTCGGAGTGCCTTCCGAACAGGTGGACGGGCAGGACGTTCGAGCGGTTTACGCCTCGGCGAAGAAGCTGGTGGAGCGTGCTCGGGCAGGCGAAGGTCCAGCGCTGCTGCTGGTGAACACTTATCGCTACCATGGGCACCATGTGGGCGATGTCAGCCGCGAATATTATCGCTCCAAGCAAGAAGAGCAGCAATGGAAAACCGACCGCGATCCTCTTCGGATCATGGGCGATTGGTTGACATCACAAGGCTTGGCCGATCGCGCCGCGCTCGAGAAAATTCATGACGAAGTGAAGCTCGAAATCGACAGTGCGGTCCAGTTCGCTCTCGCCGCCCCTTATCCCAGTCCCGACAAGGTGGATCAAGATGTCTACGCTTGAAAGAAGGCGGGCTTGAAGCAACCGCGACGCGTGAAATAACCCTCGCGCAAGCCATCCGCGAAGCGCTCGCGGAAGAGATGCGCCGCGATCCGCGCGTCTTCATTCTGGGCGAAGATATCGCCGAAGCGGGCCATCCTTTTAAAGTGCTCACCGGCTTGGTGGAAGAGTTCGGCCCCCAACGCGTGCTCGATACGCCCATCTCGGAAGCAGGCTTCACCGGCATTGCCGTGGGCGCCGCCATGACCGGCATGCGGCCGGTGATCGACATCATGTTCGGCGACTTCATCGGTCTCACCATGGACCAGATGGTGAACCAGGCCGCCAAAATTCACTATATGTCGGGCGGCAAATGGAAGGCTCCACTGGTGATGCGAACTACGCTGGGGGCCACGCGTCGCTCGGCCGCGCAGCATTCCCAATCGCTGCATGCCTGGTTCTGCCACATCCCTGGGCTGAAGGTGGTGATGCCTTCCACACCTTACGACGCCAAGGGCCTGTTGAAGTCGGCCATCCGGGACGACAACCCAGTAGTGTTTTTCGAAGACAAGATGATGTACCGGCTGAAGGGGCCGGTGCCGGAGGAAGATTACACCATTCCGCTCGGCGTCGCCGACATCAAGCGCGAAGGCAGCGACATAACCATCATCGCCACTAGCAGTATGGTTCAAGTCGCTTTGGGCGCGGCCAGTCTGCTCGAGGAAAACGGCATCAGCGCCGAAGTGGTGGACCCGCGCACGCTATGGCCGCTGGATGAAAAGACACTGGTTGAGTCCGCGAAGAAGACCTCGCGCGTTATTGTGGTGGACGAAGGCTATGGGCGCTACGGCGTCACGGCCGAAATCGCATCGGTCATCCAGGAGAACGCGTTCTTCGATCTGGAAGCCCCGGTGAAGCGCATGGGCGCGATGCACGTCCCCATTCCATTCTCCCCGCCGCTCGAAGATGTCACCGTTCCCACCGAAAAGACCGTGGCCGATGCGGCGTCCGCCATGTGCGGAGCCAAGTAGGATCTCGAACGGCCATGACACGATCAGACCATCAGGTAGTTCCCTCCGATCCCGCGTTGCGCGTGAAAGCGCTCGAATCGCTGCTGACGGAGAAGGGGCTGGTGGATCCGAAGGCATTGGATGCTCTGATCGAAAAATACGAACGACAGATTGGTCCGCGCAACGGCGCGCGCGTGGTGGCACGCGCCTGGGTGGATCCCTCCTACAAACAGCGCTTGTTTGAGGACGCCACGGCCGCGATCGGGGAGCTAGGCTACGGCGGGGCGCAAGGTGAGCACATGGTGGTGGTGGAGAACACGGCCCGCGTGCATAATCTCGTGGTTTGCACGTTATGCTCCTGTTATCCCTGGTCGGTTCTGGGCCTGCCGCCGGTCTGGTATAAGTCGGCGCCGTATCGTTCGAGAGCTGTAATCGATCCGCGCGGCGTGTTGCGCGAGTTCGGGCTGGAGTTGGCGGACGAAACGGAAATACGCGTGTGGGACAGCACGGCCGAGATCCGCTATCTGGTGCTTCCCGAGCGCCCGGCCGGAAGCGAGAGCCTGAACGAAACCGAACTCGCCGCGCTGGTGACGCGGGATTCCATGGTTGGCGTTGCGACGGTGGCGATGCCGTCCCGAGGAGCCAGCGCGTGAACGGCGTGCATGACATGGGCGGGATGCACGGCCTGGGCCCCATCCAATACGAGCGAAACGAACCCGTGTTCCACGCGCCTTGGGAAGGGCGCGCGTTCGCGCTGAATCTCGCGGCCGCTGCCTGGCGAATGTGGAGCCTGGACGCTCTCCGTCACCAGATCGAACTCATCCCGGCCGCCGACTATCTGCGCATGAGTTACTACGAGAAATGGCTCACTGCGGTCACCGAGCGCCTGGTCGAGAGCGGCCTGGTCAGTCGCGCTGAGGTGGAAAGCGGCCAACCCGCGCCTGGCGGGTCTAAGGCCACTCCGCCCCTTACGGCCGCCCAGGTGCCCGCGATGCTCCGCAGTGGAGCGCTCGCCAGTCGCAACGTATCCGTGCAGCCGCACTTTCATGCCGGCCAGCGAGTAAGCGCCCGCAACATGAATCCGGTGGGCCACACGCGCCTCCCGCGCTACGTTCGCGGCAAGCTGGGGATTGTCGATCGCGATCACGGCGTCTATGTTTTCCCCGACGCCATCGCTCATAGCGCGGATGAGAATCCGCAGCACGTGTATTCAGTTCGTTTCACCGCGCGCGAGCTGTGGGGCGACCACGCTTCGCCGCGCGACTCGGTGTACCTCGATCTTTGGGACGATTATCTTGAACCAGCCTGATCCATCACGCTTGCCCGATCTGCCGCGCGATTCAGACGTCCCGGTCTTTGCCGAGCCCTGGCAGGCGCAGGCTTTCGCCCTGGCTGTGAAACTATCGGAACAGGGTTATTTCACCTGGAAAGAATGGTCCGCTGCGCTCGCCGATGAATTGAAAACCGCGCCGGCGGTGAATATTACGAAGAGTTGGCTGGCGGCTTTGGAACGCTTGGCGACGGCCAAAGGACTAACGGACCGAGCGGCGCTTTTCGACCGCAAGAACGCATGGGCGGAAGCCTATCGCCATACTCCGCACGGAAAGCCCGTAGAACTCGCCGCAGGAATTAAGACTACGAATAGGGAGGCATAAAGTGGCATTGAAAACTCATGGAACCATGGCGGTGGATTGGGAGCAGCGCATCGACATGGATCGCTTGCGCCGGGAACGCCTGGCGCGCATCAAAGCGCTGCTCGCGAAATCCGAACTCGGCGCGCTGCTGTGCTTCGACATGAACAACGTGCGATACATCACCGCCACCCACATCGGCAGCTGGGCGCAGGACAAGATCAGCCGCTTCACTTTGTTGCCCCAAAATGACGAGCCGATTCTGTGGGACTTTGGCTCAGCCGCCAAGCACCATCAGCTCAATTGTCCCTGGCTCGGCGAGCGGTCGCGCGCCGGCATTTCTTTGTTGCGCGGAGCGATGTCGCCCGAGATGGGCCGCGCCGAAGATGTGGCCAAGAAGATCAAGCTCGAGCTGGAAATGCGCGGGCTGCTCAAAGAACCGCTCGGAATAGACGTGGTGGAACCGCCCATTTTATTTGCCTTGCAGCGCGAAGGCATTAACGTGGTGGACGGCCAACAGCTGATGTCGGATGCCCGCGTCATCAAAACGCAGGATGAGATCTCGCTGCTCAACACCTCCGCCATGATGGTGGACGCCGCCTACCACGATCTCTACTGCGCGATGAAGCCGGGAATGAGCGAGAACCAGGCCGTGGGTTTGGTGAACAAGATCCTGTACGACCTGGGTTCGGAATACGTCGAAGGCGTGAACGCCATCTCCGGCGAGCGCTGCAACCCGCACCCGCACGTGTTCTCCGATCGCATCCTGCGCCCCGGCGATCCCGTATACTACGACATTCTGCATTCGTTCATGGGTTACCGAACCTGCTACTACCGTTGCTTCAGCATCGGCTACGCTCCCCACACGCTGATCGATGCTTATTCACGGTGTCGCGATTATCTGGATGCCGCCATCTCCCTCATTCGTCCGGGACGCACAACCGGCGAGATCGCCTCGGTGTGGCCCAAGGCGCAGGAGTTCGGCTTCCCCAATGAAGAAGCGGCCTTCGCGCTGCAGTTCGGCCACGGAATCGGCCTGGCGATCTGGGAAAAGCCCGTCATCAGCCGCCTGGTGTCGCTGGAACATTCTTATGAAATCAAGCCAGGCATGGTGTTCGCTCTCGAAACTTTCTGGCCGTCGAAGGACGGATGGAGCGCAGCCCGCATCGAAGAAGAAATCGTCGTCACTGAAACGGGACACGAGGTGATCACGCAGATTCCCGGCCGAAAAGCTACTGGTGGCGGGCGCGCATTATTTCACCGTGGATGGCCCGCTGCCAACCACGCGCGAACACGATCCCGCCCCCAGCCAGCGCATCGTCGAAATGGTGGAAGCCAGCGCGCGAATTGAACAGGTGGTTTCCCGCTAAATGGCCGTCAGCATCGTCATGCCTGCGCTCGAGATGGCGCAGGAAACCGGCAAGATCATCTCTTGGCTCAAGAAAGAAGGCGACTCCATCTCAAAAGGCGATCCGCTCGCCGAAATCGAAACCGACAAAGTGGTGCTGGAACTCGAAGCGTCGGCTGACGGCGTGCTCGCGGGCGTGAAGGCAGCCCCCGGTGATGTGGTTCAAGTAGGCAAAATCATCGCGTGGATTGTCGCGCCTGGCGAGAAACCGCCTGTGGAAGCTGAAAGCTCGGCTCCGGCCGCGCGAACCATGACAGCAACCCCGCCGCCGTCGCCCTCAGCCGTTCCGGCGGCCCCGCCTGCAGCGAAAGTGGAGGCCAAGGTTTCTCCCAAGGCTCGCCGGATGGCGCAGGAACTCGGCGTAGATCTGAGCCAGGTAGTCGGAACCGGTCCAGGTGGAACCGTCAGCGGAGACGATGTGCAACGCGCCGCTGACTCGCAGAAAGCTGCACCCCCGGCCCCTCCCGCCCCGCCCGCGGCGCTCAGCTCTATTGCGCGCCTGATGGCCGAACGCACTACGCAAAGCTGGACCACTGCTCCGCACTTCTTTCTGGTGCGTGAGATCGACGCCAGCGGCCTTCTCGCCGCGCGCGAAAAACATGGCAAGGCAATCACCCATACCGACCTTCTGGTCGCGCTGGTGGCACGCACGCTGGTGAAACATCCTAAGATGAACGCGAGTTGGACCGGCAGCGCTATCCAGCTAAATCCCAGCGTGAACATCAGCATCGCGATCGCAGTAAAGGACGGCGTAGTGGGCGCCGTGATTCCGAACGCCGACAGCGCCACCCTCAGCGACATCAGTAAGAAACGCCAGGACCTGGCCGAGCGCGCCCGCGCGGGACGCCTTCACCCGCCTGACGTCACCGGCGGAACGTTCACCATCAGCAATCTGGGAATGTTCGGCATAGATGCATTCAGCGCGATCATCACGCCGCCGCAAGCCGCCGTGCTGGCTGTCGGCCGCATCGCCGATCGAGTGGTGCCCGTGAACGGATTCATCGGCATCCGTCCCATCTTGACGATGACGCTATCGAGCGATCATCGCGTGGTGGATGGCGCGCAGGCCGCGGCGTTTCTTAAGGATGTCGCCGAAGCGCTCACTAGCGCGCAGCTATTGTAGGCGGAAGTTCACTTCGATCTTTGCTCGTACGGGCACGGGCTTTCCGTTCTTTGTGCCTGGTTGAAAGCGCCATGTTCTGGATGCGGCAACAGCACTGGCATCGAGACCCGGCTCGAGCGATTTGGTCACTTTGATGTCGTGCGCTCGCTGATCGATGCCGACAACAATCGCCAGCGCGACAGTGCCTTCGATCTTGGCGCTTCTCTCTGATCGGGATACATTGGATCGTGCTTTTCCAGGACCTCGGCGGAACGATTCCCGGTCCAATCTTGTAGATTTTTTCCGCAAAGGAGACGGTGGTCATCAATAGAAGCAGCAGAGGAATCGCGATCGCGGCTCTTGGCGTGGAGCGAGCAGCCCTGGGCGCCACTCGAATAAATGCTTGAAGCGCTCCCGCAAAACGGCAGCGCTATTGTTGGCTCCCATCGCGCAGCCCAGAACAAATGGACTGGAACAGTCACGCGCCACATCCAGCAACACGGTCGCGTACGTCTCTGCCGGAACACCAGCAGATAACACAGCGTCATCGCAGGCCAACTCTTGCTCGTGATTCAGTCGCGCCGCGATGCATCCATGCCAGCGGATTCCACCACAAGATTGCTCGCGACCCTTGCGCAACATACTTCGCCATGCAATCGCGCGGCGCACGTGCGCCGATTCGTGCAACAGCACGGCGCGCAGTCGCAGGTCATCCCAATCGCGCGCACTTCGCGGGAAGAAGAATCACCGGAAGCAGTACGCCACAAGTCAGTGGAGTGCTCACATCCGCAGTTCGAACCTCCGGCACCGTCTGTATCTGTAAAATATTCCGAACGGCGCCGGACCCCCGACAACATCACCCATCCACCGGCCGCACGGATAGCCATTGCGAATGTGCCGAGCGCCCAGATCGCCGCAAGCGCCATCCGCCAGTTCGCAAGTCTCGCTTCCCACCTGGCTCCCGCCGGATCCAACGCCCGCGCCCACCGGGACAGAAATGAGGAACGCTCCATTGCGGAGACCAAAGCGCCAGCAACGGAATGGCAGCCGCGCTGGCGAGCGCCGTCAGACAGACCAAATGCCGCACAGCCGCATCCTGCCGGCCCAGGAAGCCGCAAGCACAACATTCCCGCCAAAAGCAAAACGGTGGATTTGATCGCAACCGAAATCAAATAGGATTCCAACATGGCTATTTCCTTTCCTTCTTGGCCCGATCGACAATTCGGGCAAGTTCCCCAAGTTCCTTTTCACTCAGATGGAAGGCTGCCGGGTCCAGTAGCGCCGCCACAGCTTCCTTCGCCGATCCATCAAAAAATGTTCGGATGATGCGCTGCAACGCCGATCGGCTCGCGGCTTCCCGAGCGACGGTCGGCTCGTACACATATCGCAGGCCTTCCTCAACATGCCGCACATAGCCTTTGCGCTCCAACACTCGCAGGATGGTGCGCACCGACGAGTAGTTCGGCTGATCGGCGAGTCCCTCCTGGATCTCCTGGCCCGTAGCCCGCCCGCGCGCGAACAGAATGTCCATGATCTGGCGCTCGCGACGGCTCAAGTCAGGATCGGGCTTAGGCTTCGATATGCGCATTCTTTAGCACCTGCGTAAAAATTAGCATGAAGCCGTAGCCCCTGTCAATAGGAATGTCATCATAGGAACATCACATGATCCTCAGTCGCGACCGTATCCTTGCTACCCATGTCGGCAGCCTCCCGCGCAACGAAGCGCTTTCTGAAATGCTCATTGACCGCGAGGAGGGGAAGCTTCTCAGCGAGCGGCTACTGGCCGATGAGATGGACCGCGCCGTGCGCCACGTCATCGCCAGCCAGACCGAGGCCGGCATCGACATCGGCAACGACGGCGAACAGCAGCGCGTCGGCTTCCAAACTTACGTGCCGCGCCGCATGTCCGGTTTCGCCGGCGAATCCAAGCGTCGCCGCGGCCGGGACTTCGAGGAGTTCCCTGCCCTGGTTGAAGATCTCATGCGCCGCTTTCCCAAGCGCAGCCGCATGCAGAACGCTCCGGAAGCGCAGGCTGAGCTGCATTATCTCGATTCGTCCGCCATCGCGCAGGAGATCGATCGCTTCCAACGCAGCCGCGAAGGATTCAGGAGCTTTCGCCGAGTGCTTCATGACAGCGCCCTCGCCCGGCATCATCTCCACCACCATGCTGAACGCGTACTACGATTCGCAGCAGTCCTATTTGACCGCACTCGCGCGCGAGATGCGCAACGAGTATCTTGCCATCCACCGCGCCGGCCTTCTGCTGCAGATCGATGCGCCCGACCTGGCCATGGATCGCTCGATGTTTTACCGCGATCTCCCTGACCCGGAGTTCGTCAAGGCCGCGGAAATGCACGTCGCAGCGATCAACTCGGCCATCGACGGAATCCCGCGCGATCGTGTGCGTCTGCACTGCTGCTGGGGCAATTGGAACGGCCCGCATCTCTACGATGTCGCGCTCGATCTCATCCTGCCCGTGCTCTATCAGGCCAATGTCGGCGCACTCAGCATCGAGTTCGGCAATCCGCGCCACCAGCACGAATTGGAAGCATTGCGCCGCCATAAACTGCCCCATCACATGCTGCTGCTGCCCGGCGTCGTCGAGAGCAACAGCAACATCGTCGAGCATCCGGAAGTGGTCGCCCGGCGTCTGGAGGAAGCAGTGGCGGTGGTCGGCGACCGTGAGCGCGTCATTGCCAGCGCCGATTGCGGCTTCGGAACCTTCACCAATCGCGAGTACGTGATTGAACCTGTCGTCTGGTTGAAGCTGAAGGCGCTGCGGCAGGGCGCGGACATCGCTTCCACTCGCCTGTGGGGAAGGGGCGCCGCTACTTAGTGACTAAGTGGGGCAGATCCCGATTATTCTCGCTGCACACAAATTCGAGTAAGTCAGTGTCCGCCAGTAACTGCATACCCTCTGTTACGCTCCAAGGTTTCGTGTAGGCCTTCGGATCGTTGATCGTAACCTCGATGGACAGGTGGCCGAAGTCCGGCCTCCGGAAGCGCTCGGTAACATGCAAGGCTTCGGTCGCCGGATGACCCGCTTGATCCAGCCACGTCTTGCCATTAAAGCCTGATGTTTCCACCACCAGCGCATCTCCATCCCACTTACCGATCGAGTAACCCATCCACGACGGATTCGGATCTTTCGGAAGCTCACGCCCATCCATAAAGATCTGCCGGTAAATCCCAAACGCCTCGTACAGAATAATCACTTCGTCCGGATTTTGAACAATTTTGAAAGGCACCGGCGTCACATTGATCTTGGGAACGCCTTGCGGCAAGCAACTCGCATCGGATTCCTCGGAGGCATGCGACGCCCGTCATGCGCTCCTTGGTCAGCGCCGCCGCCCACGGCTGCATCGGCACGTCGCCTGGTTTCAAATCTGCCGCCAGATTCTGAAGATACTTGGGCCCCGGCACGATCCAAATTCCCGACAGATCCGGCTTGCCATCCGCCTTATGGGGCGCCGCAGCCGTCAGATCCGGCTTGCCATCCTTCGTTCGTGGAATGCCTTTATCCGGCAGTTTCAGCCATTGCGCGGAGAGAGGCGAGAGCATCGCAATGAGCGGGATTACAAGGCCACTTCTGCAAGTCATCGGATGGATTATATACCCTTCGGGCGGCGCGACTTTCCGGTCCAGCCAATCCCGCACCACGCCGAACACCTCGTGGTTGTTCTTCTCCAGCAGCATCAGGTTGCCGTTGCCAACAATACCGTAGTCGCGCAGACGCACCATCTCCGCCGAGCATCCCACCTGTTTCAAGAACTCCACATTGGAAATCGGCGATCCTCCACCGCCGAATTCACTGGTCAGCCACCCAATTGGAATGCCGCGCAGATTTTTCCACTTACGCGCCGGCTCCGCCTGCAACTTATAAGACGGGATAATCGGACGCGGCGAATCGGGCGGCAGCGGATGATCCACTAACTGGAATTGCGATGGATCCGTCACTGGCGGATCGTAAGTCATGGGGCTCGCAGTTAATCCCCATCGCAGTTGCGCGGCGAATGGATTGCCGTTGATTTCCATGCAGAAAATCCCCTTCACCAGGTTCGGCCGCCGATCCGCCACGCCCCAGCCGAAAAATCCTCCGAAAGGCGTGCGTCAACAAAATGCACGGGCCGATCCGGTCCACCAGCTCTACGCCCCCGCGCCACACCAGATCGCTATGGAACGCTTCGTCCATCACGTTGCCCGATTCATTCGCCATGAACTGATCGATTAGCGGATCGTTCATGCCTCCCGGTCCAGGCCACTGCGCCGTATTGAACACCACCGGCGTCTGCACCAGCGGTTCATAAGGCGGAACATTCGGCAGATGGCTCGGTCCCAGCGCGTCCGGATGGTAGGGCGATCGGCCATAACTCGGCCGATCCAGCCAATACACGCTGTATCCGGCCTGCACGAAATAGTGCACCCAGCCCGGCCGTCCGCCGATGCCCATCATGTGGCAGCCCTGGCCGCCGCCTCCGTGCACCATGATCACCGGATACGGATACCGTTTCTCAGCCGGGATCATGTATTGCACATACATCTGCCCCATCGCGATGGTGCCGTACGACATCTGCTTGCGCTGCACGCCTACCCAGAAACAGCCTTGATCGGCGAGTTTCAACCCAGTCGACTCGCGATTGGGCTTGGGATCGCTGGCAGGCGTGGCTTGAGCCGGAGTCTTAATGTTGGCGTGTAGCCACGCAAGTACAGGCGCGAGATCTTTGCTATCCTTCACGGTCAGGATCGGGACCCCAGCAGTGTCGCCGAGCCCCGTCGGCGCTGTCGCGACAAGGGCCTTCACCAGGTTCGGGCGCTCTTCGTTGGCGACCCGGGCAAACGCGGCGCCATCACCATTAGTGATCAAAATTGCAGGGCCAATCTCATCCAGCAGCTTCGCTCCGCGCGATCGCCACACGCTTTGCGTGATCGGATTATTGCCCATCGGCTGACCCATCGATGCCACGATCTGGGCCACGTCTGGATCGTTTGCACCGGCGCCCATATTTTTGGCGACTCTTTCAAACGTCGGCGCTTCCTTGTCAAAATAGCCATGCACCCACGGATGATAAGGGTTGCGACCTTGCCCAGGCCGATCGAGCACATACACCTTGTAGCCTTGCTCCAGCAACAGCATCGCCCAGCCGCGGCGACCGTCCGGAGTGCTGATCCAGTCCGACCCTTGTCCATACCCGCCATGAATCAGCACCACCGGATAAGGATGGCGGACTTCGCGCGGGATCCAATGCTCCACGTACATCTGCATCCCGTTGCACATCGTCCCGCGCGCAAGCAACGCATGCTCCACACCGTACCAGTGATAACTCCAGTCCGCGATATCGAGCTCCGGGCCGGGATTGCCAGTGGGCGCAGTTTGCGCGGGCGCATTTTTCGGGGCAATCGCGATCGCCGCTGCGGCCAGTGTCGCCAGATCTCGCCTCGTAAATCCGTTCGAGTTGTCTTTACTCATACGCGCTTTCAGCATACTCCGCATAGAATGGAAACGATGCCCGACCAACCGGCGCAACACATGCAGTGCATGGAAGTCTGGGGTGGAAGCCAGCTCACGTCGCGCGGCGTGGAATTCGGCGGCCTCGACGCTTGGGTTTATAGCAAGCCATACGGCAAGGCACATGCCGGCGGCGATATTTACTATGCCTCCAGCTGCGCCACCGGCCGCATCAGCCGTTTGTTGCTGGCCGACGTTGCGGGCCACGGCCAAACGGTCGCCGCCACGGCCGCCGATCTTCGCACGCTCATGCGGCGTTTTGTGAATCGGCTCGATCAAACTGAATTCGTTCGCCTGCTCAATCAGCAGTTCGCCGTGCTGCCGCGCACGGGCGCCTTCGCGACTGCCATCGTGACCACGTTCTTTGAGCCTAGCCGCCGCCTCACGGTCTGCAACGCCGGCCATCCCCGGCCCATGCTGTTTCGCGCCGCACAGCGCCAATGGGATTTCCTGGGGACTCAAGGGCCAGGCTCGCGGAACGCGCCCAGCAACATCCCGCTAGGTCTGTTTGACGCCGCTGTGTACGAACAATTCGATGTCGAGCTCGAGCCCGGCGACTGCCTGTTGAGCTATACCGATGCCCTCATCGAATCGCGCGACGCCGACGGCGAAATGCTCGGTGAAGACGGCCTGCTTCGGATCACCAGGGTACTGGGCGACGTCCCGCCCGACAAGATGATCGAAACGCTGCTGGCTGAAATCGAGACGCGTTATCCCGAGAATCTCTCCGAAGACGACGTCACCGTGCTCGTGGTTCGCGCCAACGGCCGCCAGCTCCGCTTCTCCTTTGGGGAAAAATTGAAGGCCTTCGGCCGCTTCACCAGCGCGCTGTTTCGCGGGGAACGCCCGCCGTTCCCCGATGCCAATCTCGCCAATATCGGCGGCGCGATCATCCCTGCGCTGGCCCGCCGCTGGCGCGCACGCAGCTAGCGTGGTGTCCACAAAATAAAGGTAGACGCGGCTTCAGCCGCGTTCCGCCGTTGACAATACCAACCCGGCTAAAGCCGTGTGTACCGTGCCGATCCGGTGGGTGTCTGGTTACTTATTGGATACGCCACTAGTGCTTTTTGAAATCTTCCCGAAAAAAGCCATTCAGCTCAGCGAACGGAGCACAATCGTCGAAACCCGCGAAGCTTCCTTCGTCCGCGATCGCTTTCGCCGCGCGGATGAACCCGCCCCACGCCGCCCGCGCTAGCGAACTCCCCACACTGATTCGCCGCACTCCCATGTCCGCCAGATCCGAAACTTTTAGCCCGGTGTTCCCACTCATCAGCACGTTCACAGGTTTCGGACTCACCGCCGAAACGATCGCTTGTATATCGGCGCGCTCCCGAACCCCCGGCGCGTACAACACGTCCGCGCCCGCTTCCGCATAAGCCTGCAGGCGCCGAATCGCTTCTTTCAGTGGCTCCGCATGCCCCACTAAGTAACACTCCGCGCGTCCCACCAGCAGCACGTCCGGCCCAGAAGCGTCTATTGCCCCGCGTGCCGCTTTCATCCGCTCCACCGCAACCGGCAAATCGTACAGCGGCTTGGCGCGATCGCCCGTCGAATCCTCAATCGACAGACCAGCCACGCCCGTCTCCACGCACAAACGAACATTTCGAGCCACGCCTTCCGCATCGTGCGCATAGCCCGATTCAAAATCAGCATTCACCGGCAAATCGCCCGAAGCAACGATTTCCGCGATGTGGCTAAGCACGGTGTCACACGACACTTCCGCATCCGCTAATCCGCGCGAAAATGCGAACCCCGCGCTGGTGCTTGCCAGGGCCTTGAAACCGAGATGCCGCAGATACCGCGCGGTACCGACATCCCAGGGATTGGGGATCACAAAACATCCGCTCTCGTGAAGCTTGCGGAATGCCGCGCGCCGCGCCGCGAATCCAGTGGTGGCCATAACGAGCTAGAGATTAGCATAATAGGTATGGCTTGAAAGGAGCTCCCCCCGTGCCCCTGTACGATTTTAAATGCCTGGATTGCGGCCAGCAGTTCGAAGCGCTGGTTCTGAAATCTGAGCCCGAGTGTCCCGGTTGCCAAGGCCACAACCTGGAGCAACTGATTTCGATGTTCAGCGTCGACTCCGCCAGCATCCGGCAGAGCAACATCAATTCGGCGCGCAAGGCGGGCGTCAAAGTCGCGCAGCGAGAAAGCCATAGCCGATCAGGAAGCGATCAAGCATCACGACGACTAAAGGCTAACCCCAAAGGAATCGCATTGACCTGCCGCACCTGCGCGAAAGACGTCCCGGACTCCAGCCGCTTTTGCCTGTCCTGCGGCTCAGCACTCAATGGCGGCGCGCCGCTAGTCACGCAAACTGTCGCAACGCCTTCTTCCATTCCGCCGCGCACCCCAGGCGCCTTCCCGGACTCCTTCTCATTCTTCCCTCTCCTCTTCTTCAGGCTCGCTGGCCGAAGGCCGCTTCCTGCCTGGAGCGCTTGCTGGCCGGCCGCTACCGCATCGTTGCTCTGCTGGGCCGCGGCGGTATGGGCGAAGTTTATCGCGCTCACGACCTGACGCTCGGCCAGGAGGTCGCGCTCAAGTTCCTGCCCGAAGCGGCCGCCGGCAATCCAGCCGCTCTGGCGCGCTTCTATAACGAAATCCGTATCGCGCGCCAGGTTTCGCACGCCAATGTCTGCCGCGTTTACGATCTCGGCGAAGTGGACGGCCAGCCTTACCTGTCGATGGAGTACGTGGATGGCGAAGACCTGGGCATCGCTGTTGCGCCGCATCGGCCGCCTGCCGTCGGACAAAGCCATCGATATCGCGCGCCAGTTGTGCGCGGGCCTGGCCGCCGCGCACGCCAAGGGCGTTCTGCATCGCGATCTCAAACCGGCCAACGTCATGCTCGACGGCCGGGGCCACGTGGTGGTCACCGATTTCGGCCTGGCCGCGCTGGCCGACGAAATCCCCGGCGAAGAAATTCGCAACGGCACTCCCGCCTACATGGCGCCCGAGCAACTGGCCGGAAAAGAAGTCACGGTGCAAAGCGACATCTATTCGCTGGGCTTGGTGCTCTACGAAGTTTTCACCGGAAAACGCGCCTTTGAAGCCTCCACGCTGGCGGAGCTGGTGCGCCTGCACAGCGAGACAACTCCGGTAAGCCCGTCGTCGCTGGTGAAAGAACTCGACCCGGCCGTCGAGAGCGCCATTCTTCGCTGCCTCGATTCGGAGCCTTCCAATCGGCCCTCGTCGGCTCTTGCGGTCGCAGCCAGTCTCCCCGGCGGCGATCCACTGGCCGCCGCGCTCGCTGCCGGCGAAACACCTTCGCCCCAAGTGGTGGCCGCCTCTGGCAGCACGGCGGCGCTGCCTTGGAAAATCGCGGTTCCTACTCTGGCCGCCGCGCTCCTCGGTCTTGCGGCCTTTGCGTTTCTGGCCGCCACTTCCAGCATGATCGAGAAGACGCAGCTCACCAAAGCCCCGGAAGTGCTCGCCGACAAGGCGCGTGAGTTGATTCAGCGCCTCGGCTACACAGCAACGCCGGGCGATTCCGCTTATGCCTTCGATTCCAACGACGATTTTCTCAACGCTGTGGAAAAGACCGACCGGCCACTCCCGCGCTGGGATGAGATCGCTCGCAGCCGTCCGTCGCCGCTGAAGTTCTGGTATCGCCAAAGTCCCGAGCCGATGCTGGCCTTTGGCCTGCATAACGAGATGTTCATTCCTGGCAAGATCGGGGAGGACGATCCTAAGCCCACCATGTCGGGCATGATCGATGTCCAGCTCGATCCTCAGGGCCGGCTCACCTACTTTGAAGCGCTCCCGCCGGAGACGCGAAGATCCGCCCGGAAAAACTCCGCCGCCGGATTGGAGCACGCTCTTCGCCGCCGCCGGCTTGGACCTGTCCAAATTCCAGCCCGACAACTCCCGTGTGGGCGCCACTCGCCGCGTCCGACGTGCGTCAAGCCTGGGCGGGCCAGTGGCCGGGATACAACCAGCGCCCCTTGCACGTCGAAGCCGGCGCCTGGCATGGCCGCCCGGTGTATTTTTCGCTAACCGGACCGTGGAATCGTTCCGGCTCGCATGCCATCCAGCGCACCCGGAGGCGCCGGAGATCTCGTGGCTCGAATTTTGCTGGTCATCGCCATCCTGCTCCCTATCGGCGCAGCGGTCTTTATGGCCCGCTGGAACTTCGTTCACGGCAAAGGCGACCGCCGTGGCGCCATGCGCCTCGCCGTTCTGATTTTTTCGCTCCACATGGCGTTGTGGTTGTTCCAAGCCCATTTCTCTTCAGCGGGAAATTTCATCTATCTCCTGTTCGCTTGCCATCAGCACCTCCCTTCTTTGGGGTGCCACAGTGTGGGTGCTCTATCTGGCGATTGAACCGTATGTGCGTCGTTACTGGCCGCAGGCCATTATCTCTTGGACTCGTGTCCTGAGCGGCCGCTGGCGAGATCCGTTGGTCGGCCGCGATGTGCTCTACGGCGCCGTTCTCGGCATTCTCTTTTGCGACCTCTATGGCCTCCGCTATCATCTGGAGGCTCAGTCTCGGCGCCGCCCCTTCTGTTGCCAATACCGACTATCTGGGAAGCGTCAGGCTCGCCTTGGGCGCGTGGCTGATGCATGTGCCCGACTCCATTACTTTCACGCTGCTCCTGTTCCTGATTCTCTTCCTCTTCCGCGTGTTGCTGCGGAAATCCTGGCTGGCGGCCGCGGCTTTTGTCCTGTTGTTCGCCGCCCTCAAGTCGCTGTCCTCTAACTATCCGGCGGTGGAATGGCCCATCAGGCCATCCTGTACACGGCGCTCGCCGCCGGTGCATTGCGCTTCGGATTGGTGACGCTGGTGATCGCTCTCTTCACAGCCGACTTGGCGTTGAACATCCCCCTCACGTTGAACCCATCGGCGTGGTATTTCGCCGGCACAACGCTCGCTCTTGCTATCGATCGCGGCCTTGGCGATCTGGGGCTTCTACACCGCGCTGGCCGATCAGGCGCCCTGGAAGAGTGAAACATAAACGTGTGTAAACCCATACCCTGCCAAAGGTACACGCGGCTTCAAGCCGCGTCTTTCGCTGCGCATAGCATCACAAATCGTGTTCTCCTAGAAGAGGAGCAACTCTCGTGAAGATCCAGTCCATACTTCTTGGCGCCGTGTTGGCGCTGCCGGCCTTCAGCCAAACTTTTTCCGCCGCCCCGCTGGCGAATCCCGCCGGGCCTGGCAGCCTGCAACCGAATTGGTCCGTCGCCCCGGATGGAGCGGCGGTGTTCAGTTGGATCGAGCCATCGCAAGGCGGCGCCTTTGCGCTGCGATATGCCGTGCGGCGCGGCGCTACCTGGTCGCCGGCCATCACCATCGCAGCGAATCGCCACTTTTTTCATCAACCGGCCGAGATGCCGGAGGTGATCGCTTTGCCTGGCGGACATTGGTTCGCTCACTGGGTGGAGTCGCCGGGCGGCGACAGCGACGCCGAATACATTTTTGTCTCGTCGTCCGCCGATGGCGCGCATTGGTCCATGCCGCTCGAAGCCCATAAGGACCGCAGCCCCGTCCAACACGGCTTGGCGTCGATGATCGCCAACCCGGACGGCGGAGGATCGATATTCTGGCTGGAGGCGCTCAAAGGCGAGGACGCCCCGGTGGCCTTGAAGCGCACCATCGTGGACGCTACCGGCAAAGAGGTCCGGGAAGAGCAGATCGATGGCGACGTTTGCGGCTGCTGCCCGACCGCGGTTGCGAAGACTTCGAAGGGATTGCTGGTGGCTTTTCGAGCCCACACCAAGGAAGACATTCGCGACATCGCCGTAACTCGTCTGGAAAACGGCCACTGGTCCACGCCCAAGATTGTGAACGCCGATAATTGGGAGCTCAACGCCTGTCCAACTAATGCCGCGGCGGTGTCCGCCAAGGGCGATCACGTGGCGGTCGCGTGGTTCACGGGCGCCCAAGACATGCCCCGTGAGCTGCTGGCGTTTTCATCCGACAGCGGCTCCAGTTTCACCAAGCCGGTGACCCTGAGCATGGGCCACGCCTTCGGCTATACGGCCATGGCTCTGGACGACGATGGCGGCGCGATTGTCTCCTGGCTGGAGCAGAGCCCGGAAGGCGCCCGAGTGCTGGTCCGTCGGGTAACCGCTGACGGCGTCCCCGGCCCGATTGTCGAGGTGGCCAAAGGCGGAAGGATGGCTCTGGGATACCCCAAGCTTTTTCACCACGGGAGCGATACGTTCATCGCCTGGGGCAATCCCAAGCACATCGAAACAGCAACCCTAACCCAATCCCACTAACCCCGCGTGGCTTGTGGCGCACGCACTCCTGCGTGCCGTGTTGGCACTCGTGCCAACACCTTTTCGGGAGTCGACGCCGGTCCATAAAATGAACGACAACGTACCGGCGGCTTTGGCGCGCGTGAGAATCGACGTGGATTACAACCGCGATCGGCCGGTCCGTCACAAAATCGCGCGGACATCGCGCCAGTCGTCGGTAGGTGACCGGTGACTGACCTGGGCGATCGGCAGCAATGGCTGCGCTGGATTCATGAAGGCAGACCCCGGCATCTCGAAGACATCGTCACGCCAGGTGAAACCTAAAGAACGCCAGAATCTGACGTATAATCTCGCGCGACCTCTCGCTATCGTCCATGATGTCGAAGGCATGCGGCCCGCTGGGATGATTCGCCAACATAATCGGCAGATTCGCCGTCAGCGCATGAGCGACGAAGCGGTCGAGCGTTTCATTTAACTGAGGGTTGTCGCGGCCTGCTCTCGCAATGAACAGAGGAACGTCCGCGGGAAGATCGCGGATGGATTTTCCCGCCGTGGGGTTGGTAAACCTCCACGTCTTGGCTCCATCGGCTGTATTAGTGGCGCCGTCCAGGTCGAGCATACAGCCATAACAAAGCGCGGCGCACCTAAGAGCCGGCCGCCCAGCCTGCGTCAGCAAACCCAGTGCCCTCGGAACATTGCCGGAGCACGACCATACGCCGATCGCCTTCTCGTCGATTCCCAGCCTCCCGCTGTTCTCCCCAATATGCCGGAATAGCGCGTCCAGGTCGCCCATGGGATCGTGGTTTACATAAGTGATGGCGATCAAGCCCGATGCCGCAACCAGCTTCGCCCAGCAAATATAGGCCTCCATCTCTTTGAACTTGCACCCGAACATTTTTTCCGCGCCCAAGTCGGAATACCCCATGACAAAGACCAACGCAGGCAAGCGTGTAGTGGCACTCGAATCCGGCGGACGGTAGAGATCCATCGTTAGCTGCGCATTGGCGCTTTGGAATGGGACGTCGCGCACAATTTTCACCGCGTCCATGTCGGGAATTTTGTACACAACAGGCTTCGCCGCAATCTCGTTGCGGTCGCTCACTTCGGATTAACCACTGGCCAGAAAACTTCGGTCTGCCAGTCCTTCGGATCGGGATAATCGGCTGGGTCGGTTGTGTAGATTTCCCAAGGCGCTCCGGATGCGGTTAGCCCTTCGGCTTCAATCCATTGCTGAATCGCGGCGTGGGCCTCGCTGAGCTTATCGTAGGCTCCGGTGTGCGTGGTGGTGGCCACCAATCCGCCTGGCAACCTATCTGGCCGAACATCTGCCGCGGATGGGATTTCCGAAACCTCTGCTGTCACCGGCATTCCAGCTTCGATGGTCCACAATCCGGGTCCCCACTCCAGATACCGTGTGAATGGCTGGCCCGCCAGTGCGATTCCGTTTTGTTGAGCCTGCAGGAACACGTGGCCGAGCGCTTCAGCCAGTGTAGCTGCCACCTCGGACGGTTTGATCCGCCGCCGCACCACCATCACCGGCTGCGCTGGAATCTCTTTCTTCGTGATTGAATATGCCATTTCGATTCTCCCTGGTCTGGGGTCCTGTCGAGTATGAAAAAGCCTGATGCACGGGCCGATACGGTCCACAAGGGCTCTGTGTTCATTGCCACCGCCCGCAAGACCCCTCGCCCGATAAGCGCTGGGCGTTATCCCGAAGCGCTTTCGAAAGCCCCGGCAGAACGCCTCGTGACTCTGGAAGCCACAAGATAATGCGACGTCCAGCACCGAATCCCCGGTAGTCAGCAGCATCGCCGCAGCGCGCCCCAGCCGCAGGCGCAAGGTAAATTGTTTGGGCGTTTCGCCGGCCGCCGCGGAAAACACACGATGCAGATGAAACGCCGATAGCCCGGCCTGATCGGCCAGCGCCGCCAACGAAAGGTCCTCATCCAGATGCGCCGCCGCGAATGCCAGGACAGGCTGCACCTGTTTCAGCCGCGTTGTCATGTCCCTATGAATCTAACCCGTACACCATCCCGCCTGCTTGATCTTTCTTGCTTGGTCACCAGCCTCGCAAGCCCACTTCCGCTTTTCGCGCAATCACTTCCAACTGCGTTTCCCACTAGATTAGCCCACGCATTGATATTCTCGAATCGAATGCCACGCGCCGCCTGGGTTCGTTTTTGCCGAAATTCCGCCAAGTTTGCAAAAAAGAAAATGCGCCACACGCGCGCAAAAAACACCCCTGATGCGCCGCCCCTGCGTCGAATCAACCAGAATAATTCTGGTGCTTATGCAACAATGTCCGTGACAAGCATCGAAGGAGAACCATCATGAGAACCTCGACGTTCGTACTCGAGCTTTCTGCCGCTCTGTGCGGTTTCGCCGCCTTCGCCCAGACCCCTTGCCAAAACCTCAAGTCGCTCTCCATCCCAGGCGTGGAGTTCACGGCTGTCGAGACCGTCGCCGCTGGGCCATATCAGGCTCCCGCTCGCGCTGGACTAGGAGCGGGATCCGCTGTCACCCCGCAGATGCTCCCAGCCCATTGCCGCGTCGCCGCCACGCTGCGGCCCTCCACCGACTCCGACATCAAAATGGAACTGTGGCTGCCCGTCGAAAATTGGAATGGCAAATTCGAGATGGTGGGCAACGGTGGCTGGGCAGGCATCATCAGCTTCCCCCAAATGGCCGCCGCGCTTCGCGAGGGATATGCTACTGCTTCCACTGACACCGGCCATGCAGGCGGCAACGGAATGTTTGCCCTCGGGCATCCGGAAAAGATCGTCGATTTCGGCTGGCGCGCGGTCCACGAGACAGTCGTCAAGTCGAAGGCTCTGATCCAGGCCTACTATGGCCAAGGCTCGAAGTACTCTTATTGGAACGGATGCTCCACCGGCGGCCGGCAGGCTCTGGTGGAAGTGACTAAGTTTCCCGACGACTTCGACGGTGTGCTGGCCGGTGCGCCCGCCAATCCTCATATTCATCTCCACGCCGCCGGCGTCGAAAGATCCATTGAGGAAATGAAGAATCCCGCCGGCGCGCTCTCTCAGGCCAACGTAGAGCTGCTGCACAAAGCGGTGCTCGCCAAGTGCGACGCGCTGGATGGCGTTAAGGACGGCCTGATCGGCGATCCCACCAAATGCCATTTCGATCCGGCAGCGCTGCTGTGCAAGGGCGAGGAATCGGAGGGTTGCCTGACTGCCGCCCAGGTTCAAACGGTGAAGATTGTGTTCGCAGACGTGAAAACCAAAAGGGGCGAGATTATCTGGACCGGATTCCAGCCCGGCGGCGAGTTGCAATATGCCGCCCTGAAGAGCACCCCGACGCAGCCCGGCGGAGGCTGGGATAGCATCCGAATCTTAGGCCACCAGGATGCCGATTACGATTTCCACAAGTTCGATCTGGATAGCGATGTCGAACTGGCTGATAAATCCGGGATCGATGCCCACACCTACGATCTTTCGCCCTTCAAGCAGCATGGAGGAAAGCTGCTGCTCTACCACGGCTGGGCCGATCAAGCCATCCCGCCGGGAAATACGGTCAACTTCTACAGCGCCGTGCTGGAGAAGATGGGTCCGGACCAAAGCGATTGGCTTCGTTTATTCATGATTCCCGGCATGCAGCACTGCGCCGGCGGCCAGGGCACCGATCAGTTCAACAAAATGGCCGTCATGGAGCGCTGGCGCGAAGATGGCAAGGCGCCCGCGCAGATTATCGCTTCACATGTAACCAACGCGCAGATCGATATGACTCGCCCCTTATGCCCGTATCCGCAGGTTGCCGTCTACAAAGGAAGCGGTCTCACCACTGACGCGGGCAATTTTACGTGTAAGGTGAATCCATAACCGCGCTGCACTCATCTTGAGTGTTATGCCTAAGATTATTCGCTTTCACAGTATCGGCGGTCCCGAGAATCTGAAACTGGAAGACCTTCCTTCGCGCCAGCCAGGCGAAGGCGAGGTGAAGTTGCGGGTTCAAGCGGTCGGGTTGAATCGAGCCGAGTCCGGCTTTATGCGAGGGCGATATTTTGAAACGCCCGAACTGCCGTCCAGACTCGGGTACGAAGCGGCCGGCGTGGTGGAAGCAGTGGGACCGCGCGTGGATCCGAGTTGGGTAGGCAAGCATGTTGCAACCGTCCCCGGCTACTCCATGAGCAAGAATGGCGTGTTGGGCGAAGAGGCTGTTGTGCCCGCGTCCTCGCTCGGCGAATATCCGGCGAAGCTTTCGCCCGCCCAGGGCGCGGCTATATGGATGCAATATCTGACCGCCTATGGCGCCCTTGTCACCTATGGCGGTGTGAAACCCGGAGATTTCGTGCTCATCACCGCCGCCTCCAGCAGCGTCGGGCTCGCAGCCATTCAGATTGTGAATGCGGAAGGCGCGATACCGATCGCCGCCACGCGAGGTTCCCGTAAGCGGTCCGAATTGCTTTCCCTCGGCGCCGCCCACGTAATTGCCACCGAAGAGGAAGACGTGGTTCAAAAAGTGAACGAGATCACCAGCGGCAAGGGCGCACGCCTCATCTTCGATCCTATCGCCGGGCCCGGCGTGGAAAAGTTGGTGGACGCCGCCGCGTACCATGGAATTTTCTTCGTATATGGGTCGCTCTCTCAACAGCCGACGCCGTTCCCGGGCAACGCGTTTCAGAAGGGCTTGAGCATGCGCGCTTATACGCTGCTTGAGCTGAACCGCGACCCGGCGCTTCTCAAGACCGCGAAGCAGTATGTTTTTGATCATCTGGAAGACGGGCGTTTCCATCCCAAGATCGCCAAAACATTTCCGCTGGCCCAGTCCGTGGAGGCTTACCAGTATCTGGAATCCAACCAGCAGGTTGGCAAAGTAGTGATCACTGTCTAATTCGATTGAACATTTGCGGTCCCGGCTGCGTTTGTATGTTCAATGCTGAAGTCCTTACGCCACGCTCTCCGGCTTTTGCTGAAAGCTCCGGGCTTTACGCTGGTAAGTATCTGCTCCCTGGCCATCGGGATCGGCGCCACCTCGGCGATGTTCAGCTTTGCGGATGCGCTCATTTTGCGGCCACTGCCGGTCCTGGAGCCTACCCGAATCGCGGCCGTTACCACTGCCAGCACCGAAGCTTTCTCCAACACCGCGCTGTCTTATCCTGACTATCGCGACTACCGCGATAGCAGCCGCAGCTTCGATGGGTTGATGGCGGCGTCACTCGCTGCGTTCGGCGTCAAGCCTGACGCGGCAGCGCTTCCGAAAATCGCGTACGGAATGTACGTCTCGGGCAACTTCCTCCGCGTGCTTGGGGTGCAGCCGTCATTAGGGAGAAGCTTTCTCGATTCGGAGGATCAAGCCGTGGGACGCGACGCCGTGGTGGTGCTCGGTCACGACTATTGGGTCAGCCAATTCAACGCCAACCCCGCGGCAGTGGGTTCCACCATCTGGATCAACAACGTTCCGTGTACCATCATCGGCGTCACGCCCGAGCAGTTCACCGGCATCGACAATTTCATTAAGCCGTCCATGTTTGTTCCACTCGCGATGTCTCCACGTCTTGCCGGGACCAACGATCTCGAAAAACGCGAACTGCGCTGGGTCACGGTGAAAGGCCGCTTGAAGCCGGGCGTCGGCATTTCGCAGGCTGGCGCCGATCTCACTGGCATCGCGACCCGGCTGGAGCAAATGTACCCGAAGAGCAACCGCAACCAGCGTGTGGATGTCCAGACCGAGTTCCAAATGCGCTTGCGACAATCGCCGCCCAATACCGCGCTGGTGGCGATGCTGCTGATGCTTTCGCTTTGCGTGTTGCTGGTGGCGTGCGCGAACGTTACCGGCCTGCTGCTAAGCCGCGCCCGGGCGCGTTCCCGGGAGATGGCGGTCCGGCTGGCTATCGGCGCCGGACGTGGTGCGCTCATCCGGCAACTGCTGCTCGAAAATTTTCTGCTGGCCCTAGCGGGCGGCCTGGCTGGTATTGCAGTGGCCTACGGCGGAACCAGCTTCTTCAATAGCATCCCCATCCCGATCGATGTACCGCTCGCTTTCCATGTCTCCGTGGACCAGCGCATGCTGCTCTTCACCATAGCGGCTTCTTTGATCAGCACGTTCTTCTTCGGTCTCACGCCGGCCTTGCAAACAATTCGGCTGGATCTTGTCTCATCGCTCAAATCGGCCGACGCCGACAGTAGTGGGAAGCAGCGGTTATGGGGACGCAACCTGATCGTGGCCGGGCAAGTGGCTCTGTCGCTGGTGCTGCTGGTTGTTTCCGCTGTTTTGCTGCAGGGTTTCCGGGACCAATTGCTGCAAGGTCCCGGCTTCCGCACCGATCATCTGTGGCTTACCAGTTTCGACACCACACCCGTGCACTATTCCGAGGACCAGACCCGGCGGTTCTACAAAGATCTTCTCGATAAAACTCGCCTGGCGCCCGGCGTCCGGTCGGCGGCTCTTACATCGGACATTCCACTGCTGGGCGGCGGCGGCGCGGGCGTTGTGCCAGAAGGCTTCACGCTGCCGCGCGGCCAGGAATCCCTCTCCATTGCGGGCTCTTGGGTAAGCACGGGCTATTTTACGACCATGGGCGTTCCCATCCTCCAAGGGCGTCCGTTCCTGGATTCCGACCGGCAGGACACACCCCTGGTGGCCGTGGTGAACGAGCAGTTCGCCCATCATTATTGGCCCAAGCAAGACGCGCTCGGAAAGCGCTTCCACATGAAAACGGCCACTGGGCCACTGGTCCAGATCGTCGGCATCGCTAAAATGGCGAAATACTTCTGGATCGCGGAGCCTCCTCAGGAATTTATCTATTTCCCATATACCCAGGACAAGCGTCCCGCCATGACCGTAGTTGCGGAAACCGCTGCTCCAGACGCGGCGACGCTCGCGCCCGTGTTGCGCGAAGTGGTGCGCGGGATCGACCCTAGCATGCCGGTCTCTGGCGCCCGAACCATGCAAGATTATTACACGCAGCGCGCGGTGAAAACCCCGGGTATTATCTCGGAAAGCGTCGCGGGCCTGGGGTCGATGGGCTTGATTCTAGCCATAGTCGGGCTGTACGGGCTGATCTCTTATTCGGTGAGCCGCCGGCGGCGTGAAATAGGCATCCGTATGGCAATTGGAGCGGACCGGCAAAAAGTGATTCGAATGGTTCTGAAACAAGGTCTCATGCTGGGATCGATTGGAATTGCAGTGGGCTTGATCGTCAGTTTCTTCGTATGCCGCATGGTGATGACCGTAGCTTGGGTGGCGTCCTTCGACCACTTGAACTACGCTCTATTTCCAGCCATCGCGATCCCGCTGCTCTTGATAACGCTCCTTGCAACTTACGCGCCCGCGCGCCGCGCATCGCTGGTGGATCCCATGCGAGCATTGCGCGATGAATAAATTCTGGATTCTGAATTCTGGATTCTGAATTCTGGATTCTGAATTCTGAATTCTGAATTCCTCCCCTCGTTTGAGTATCCTTGTGAAGTGCACATAACTGGATCAGCGTTCGAGCGGCGCCCGCCGTCATTCGCGGCCCGTTGTGGCTTCGCCGCCCTCTTGTACGGCATCGCCACCCCGCTGGTTTGGACCCTGGAAAAATTGGGACGCTCCGAACGTTTCTTCGCCGGCCTGCGGAAGGGCCAGCTACGACGCCTGGCGTCGAAAAATCCATTCGCCGGCTATGTTCCCAGTTCGCACGACGTCTTCATAGCCACCTTCGCCAAGAGCGGAACCAACTGGGTGATGCAGATTGTCCACCAGCTCTTGTTCCACGGCCAGGGAGAATTCGATCACATCCACGACGTGGTACCTTGGCCCGATATGAACTCCGCGGGCCCCATGCGCCGATACGCAATCCCGCTCGACGATCCCTCGGTCTGGATGGCTTCTCCAGAGCATCGGCGAGTCATCAAGACGCACTTCGATTGGGACCTGATTCCTTACTCCGAAGACGCGCGCTACATCGCTGTGATCCGCGACCCCAAGGACGTTTTCGTCTCGAGTTACTTCTTTTTTGTTAAGGCCGGCTTCATGCGCGCTTTGATGCCTTCGGGCGACCTCTGGTACCGGCTGTTCCTCTCGGAGGGCTTCCCGGTGGGCGGCTCCTGGGCAGCGAACACCGCCGGCTACTGGGCCCAGCGCCATCGTCCTAACGTCTTGGTGCTGTCCTTTAAACAGATGAAGCGCGACCTCCACGGCACGGTGCTCCAGGTGGCGGAGTTCCTGAATCTCCATCTTCCGGAGGCTGTTCTGGACGAAGTCGTCCGTAAGTCGTCGTTCGAATACATGAAGCAGATCGACCAAAAGTTTCAGCCCTGGAAAATGGCGCCCTGGGGAGCTCAGGCCTCCATGATGCGCAAGGGCGTGCAGGGCGGTTCCGCGGAGCTGCTCACCCCGCAGCGCCAGTGCGAATTGGACGCCTACTTTATGGAGGAATTGAAACGGCTGGGCTCGGATTTTCCGTACGAAGAATTCTGCGACGTGAGTCCTGGCGCGGAAGCCTCCCCGGTGCCGGCGCATGCATAAGGGATTTACGATTTGGCTTACAGGCATGTCGGGGGCCGGCAAAAGCAGCACATCGAAGTTATTGGAGAAGTATCTGCGCGATCGCGGCGCCAATGTAGAGGTGCTGGACGGCGACGTGGTGCGGACGTATCTCTCCAAGGGTTTGGGTTTCAGCAAGGAAGATCGCGATGAAAATATCAGGCGCATCGGATTCGTCTGTGAACTGCTCTCCCGCAATGGCGTGATCGCGATCGCGGCGGTTATCTCGCCCTACCGGGCCGCGCGCGAAAAGGTGCGTGAACGAATTCCCGACTTTATTGAGGTCTATCTGGAATGCCCCCTCGAGGTACTGGTCGAACGCGATTCGAAGGGTCTTTATAAAGCGGCTCTGGCGGGCGAGATCGCTCACTTCACCGGCATTTCAGATCCTTACGAGCCCCCACTCAATCCCGAAGTCACCATTCATTCCGCTGAGGAAACTCCGGAAGCGGGCGTAGAGAAAATTTTGGCTGCGCTGCGAGATCGGTGCTTACTTCACTGGTACCCTCAGTAGTAGGAGGCCAAATTGTCCATTCGACCAGTGAAGCGGCTCATCAAGTCAAAACCCACGCTAGAGGGAGCCGGGGTACATCTACGGCGGGCGTTCGGATTTGGCAACACATCCGAATTCGATCCTTTTCTCCTTCTCGACGATTTTCGCAACGACGTTCCCGCCGACTATCTGGCCGGCTTCCCCTGGCATCCGCATCGCGGCATTGAGACCATCACCTATGTTCTGGCTGGAACGGTGGATCACGGCGACAGCATGGGGAACCAGGGCACCATCGCGGCGGGCGACGTTCAATGGATGACGGCCGGGCGCGGGATCATTCATCAGGAGATGCCAAAAGGCGATCAGACCGGGCGAATGCACGGGTTCCAGCTGTGGGCCAACCTTCCCTCGTCGCTCAAGATGACCGAGCCGCGCTATCAGGAGGTGAAGGCGGGCGAGATTCCCCTGGTCACCGATGACGACGGCACCGGCGTGCGCGTTGTTTGTGGAAGCTTTTGGGGGAAGCGCGGTCCGGTGGATGGAATCGCAGCCGATCCGATGTACCTGGATGTATCGGTTCCTCCGGGAAAGAGGAAAGTGCTGCCGGTAGAGACCACGCGGCACGCCTTCGCCTATGTTTTCGCAGGCGACGGGACGTTCGGCAATGCGTCGGGGCCGCTGGCGGTGCCGACCGAGGGAGTGGGATGGTCCGATACGGTGCCTCCCCTGGACGCCGACAATCGTTCGCTGGTGCTGTTCGATCAAGGCGATGAACTCACCGTGCAGGCGGGCGAGGAAGGCATCCGTTTCCTGCTGGTTTCAGGACAGCCGCTCGAAGAACCGGTGGCATGGTATGGCCCGATCGTAATGAACACGCAAGACCAGCTGCGAAAGGCTTTCGACGAACTGGAACAGGGGACGTTTCTGAAGGCCGCGGGCGACTAAGTGTGAATGTTCCGGAGGTGTTGGCACGAGTGCCAACACGGCACGCAAGAGTGCGTGCGCCACAAGGCTACATCACGCCGGCGCGACGCATCACCGCTTCGGCTTTCTGACGGATTTCGGTGGCGACCTCAAAGGGATCGCCTTGTTGGAATTTCGGCAGGAAAAGTTCCACCGAGAGGGGACCAGCATATCCCTTTTCCGCGAGGTTATGGAGGATCCGGGTGAGTGGACTGACTCCATCGCCGGGAATGACTCGCGTTGTGAGATTCAGCAACTCTCGCGGCATATCGGGCACATCCTGAAAGTGCACGTGACCAATTTCCCCGGGCTTCAGTGAATCCATATCCTCCAGCTTGCTGAGGCCGGAATAGAAGTGATAGCAGTCGAACATCGGCTCGAGGTTCGGATGCGCGGCCGCTCGCGTCATTTTCAGCATGGTCGGCAAGGTGGAAATGAATGTCGATGTGCGCACGAATTCGAGCCTGAGCGACATGTTGAACTGCTTGGCAACCTCCCCGGCCTCACGCATTTTGTCCGCGCCGGTCTTGTAGTCGTCCTCGGAGGCTTTAAACGTGGTGGCAGTAGTTGCGTAAACGTTTTTTAGTCCCAATGCCGCAAACATCTCGCAACGTTTCTTGAGATTCTCGAGCGCAGCCGAGCGATTGGCATTTGGCTCCCATAAACCGTTCACTCCGGTGGCTCCCTGGACGGGTGTCAGTCCGAGGTCTGTGAGCACCCGGCGGGCGGCCGGCAGGTCGTCCGTTTTCAGAAATTCATCGAGAAGGTTATTGGTGATTTCCGCGTATTTGATCCCTGCCCGAGACCAACCTTCCAGCGACTTGCGATAGCCCGCCCCCGCGGACGTGTTCTGGTGCATGGCGAGCGTCATCTTCTTCTTGGGTGCGGCCAGAACGGTGCCGCTCAAAGCCACGGGAGCCAAGACCATCATTCGTCTGGAAAGCGTGTTCATGGATTGTTCCTTTATTCGCTAACGCATCGGAAGCCGATGTTGTAGTCCGTGTCACCGGGTTCGATCCGGCTGCGGTAGGAGGCGCGGACCAGATCGGGGTCGTCCCACCATCCGCCACCTTTCAGCGATTTGAATTCCGCCAAGCTGGGTCCCGTCGGGTTAATAGTCTCCTGCGATAGCTGCACCGTGTACCAGGTGTGCGTCCATTCCACCACATTCCCGAGCATGTCGTACAACCCGAACGCGTTGGGTTTCTTCTGGCCTACCGGGTGCGTAGAGAACTTGCTGTTCTTCCAGTACCAGGCGATCTGATCGAGATCGCCGTAGCGGGGGCCGGTTGTCCCCGCCCTGGCGGCGTACTCCCATTCCGCTTCGGTTGGCAGCCTGCCTCCAATCTCGGTGCAATAATAGTCGGCTTCGTTCCAGGTGACCATGTCAACCGGTAAATCGGGTCCCTGAAAGACGCTGGGGTTATCTCCGGTGACACGTTCGTAGGCGGCTTGAGTGACCTCGGTCTCTCCCAACCAGAATCCTCGGGTGAGCGTTATTTTGCGGTTCGGATATTCGTCCTTATAACAATCCTTGTCTCCCGGCGAGCATCCCGATGTGAACTTGCCTGGAGGGATCCAGCGGTAGCGCAGACCGTCTTTTGGATTCACTTTCGAATCTCCCGGCTTTGGGGCGGTCTGAAATGCAGCCACTTCGGACGGCGTAGCCGTGACGAACAAAATACAGGCTACACCAAAAAGCCGTCGTTTCATATTCAGATAAGCCCCCTGAAAGTTGCAATCTACCACAAGCCGTCCAACATAGTGTTGGCACGAGTGCCAACACGGCACGCAAGAGTGCGTGCGCTACGTAGCGCTCATATATACTGGTTTCGATATTTCTGAACTATGAGGAACATAATGAAGTCCATTTGCTCCAGCATCGCAGCCACTGCTTTGTTAGCCCTATTCGTAGTAGCGCCAATCCACGCGCAATCGCACTACGTCAGCCCCCCCGGCTACATAACCGGCGTGGTGCAAGGTGAAAAAGGCCCTGAAGCCGGCGTTTGGGTCATCGCCCAGACTAAAGACTTTCAGACCCCGATGGTCAAGATCGTCGTCACCAACGATGAGGGCAAGTTCATGCTGCCTGAATTGCCGGCGGCGAATTACAAGGTTTGGGTGCGAGGTTATGGCCTGGTGGATTCCACCCCCATCGAGACCAAACCCACCGCCGCTGCGGTGACCCTGAAAGTGGCGTCCGCCAAGACCCCGCAGGAAGCGGCGAAAGTTTATCCGGGCGATTACTGGCTCTCGATGCTGGCGCCGCCGGCCAAGGATCTGTTCCCGGGAACGGGCTCGAGCGGTAACGGCCTGGGTCTGGGAATGACGGATCAGGACCATTGGATCAATTCGCTGAAGTCGGGCTGCAATTTCTGCCATCAGCTCGGGAATGCGCTGACTCGCGATGTGAACCATGTATTCGCCGCCAAGCCCGAGCTCAAGACTCACACCGAAGCCTGGGAGTGGCGCCTGGGCGTTGGCGTTCGCGGGACCAATATGTATTCGCTGCTAGGCCAGATGGGCAAGGACCCCACCCTGAAGGCGTTGTCGGACTGGACCGAGCGCATCGCTGCCGGCGAAGTGCCTCCGGCTCCGCCGCGGCCGTCCGGAATCGAGCGCAACATCGTGGCCACCCTATGGGACGTGGGCGACGACCATTCCTTTATGCACGATCAGATTTCCACCGACAAACATCACCCGAATGTGAATGCGGGCGGACCGAACTACGCCGTGAACGCGGGCCATGGCCAACTGGTGGTGCTGGATCAGGCGGACAACAACACATACGCCCTGGACATCCCGGAGCGCGAACCCAAGGACAAGGTTCCTTCGCGCTTCCCGTCGCCGAACCGCCCCTCGATGTTCTGGGGCAATGAGCACTTGTGGTCCAATCCTCCGTACAATCCGGCCGACCCGCACAATCCCATGCTGGACAGCAAGGGCCGGGTGTGGATGACATCCAAGATTCGCGGCAACACGGACCCGGCCTGGTGCAAAGATCCGAGCAACAAATATGCGGACTGGTTTCCGCTGACCTCAAGCTTCCGCCAGGCGTCGTTCTACGACCCGAAGACCAAGCAGTTCACGCTGATCGACACGTGCTTCTCCACGCATCACCTGCAGTTCGATAACGATCCCGACGAGACGGTATATTTCAACGAATTGAGCGGGCCGATCTTCGGTTGGATCGACACCAAGGTGTATGACCAGACCCACGACGAGCAAAAGGCGGTGGGCTGGTGCGGACAGGTGCTGGATACCAACGGGGACGGAAAGATCACCCGGCCGTTCCAGGTGATGAAGATGGGCCGAGCAGGCGACGCGTCGATTTTGTATTACACGGACACGGGGGGCGGAGCGCCTACACCTGGGGGTGGCCGAGCAGGAAGCACACAGGCGGGGTTCGATCCCAAGCTGGATACGATGGTCAGCTACAGCATGTACGGATTGGTTCCCAGCCCTGTGGACGACTCTGTGTGGGGAGTGGCCGAGAGTCCGTTCCCGGGTATGCTGGTACGGCTACAGCGTGGCAACAATCCTCCGGAAAGTTGCAAAACCCAGCTCTTCAAGATACCGGTGCCGGGCTACGATCCGCGCGGCGTGGATATCGACACCAACGGCGTGGTCTGGACAGGGCTGGCCGCCACCAGCCACCTTGCCAGCTTTGACGTTCGCAAGTGCAAGGACCTGAATGGTCCGGCAAAAACGGATGGCAGCCAGTGCAGGGAAGGCTGGACGCTCTATCAGACCCCTGGGCCCAAGCTGAAGGGAACCGATATTCCCGCGGATTTCCACTATTACGACTGGGTGGACCAACACAATGTGATCGGGCTGGGCGCGAACACACCGTTCGTCACTGGGTCGAACTCAGACTCACTCATTGCCCTGAATACGCAGACCAGGAAGTGGACCTATTTCCGCGTCCCTTATCCGCTCGGATACTACTCGCGCGGCATGGATGCGCGCATCGACGATGCGTCCGCCGGATGGAAAGGCCGGGCGCTCTACTCCAACTACGGCACGCATTTCGTCTGGCACATTGAAGGCGGGAAGGGCACCAAAGGCAAGATCGTGAAGTTCCAGATCCGGCCGGATCCGCTGGCAAGGTAACTGCGGTGGGCATGCTAAAAGCCGCTCCAGCATTCGCGCTTTGGTTGGCCTGCGCGGCCACTTTCGCACAGCGTCCTACCGATCCGGCGCTGATGATCCCCCAGGCTGCCCCGGAGTTGGATTATGTAGCCGTCCCGAATACGCTAGCAGTTCCAGTGGGTATCAAGATGGGAGCGCCCGCGAGCGTTGCGTTCGACTCCAGACAACATCTGTTGGTCCTGAATCGAGGACCCCAACCTCTGATGGAGTTCGATGAGAATCAAAAGTTCATTCGAGCATTTGGGGAGCCTCTCACCCGCGCGCACGGTTTTCGTCTGGATAGCGCCGGAAATTTCTGGGTCACCGACGTCGGCGCGCACATCGTGGAAAAACTCGACTCCGAGGGTAAGGTTCTTCTGACGCTGGGAACCAAGGGGCAGCCGGGCGAATGGGATGAGGCCGCTGGGTCGCAGCATTTAAACGAGCCGAATGATCTTGCCATTAGCAGCAACGGAGACATTTTCGTCGTTGAGGGACACACCCCCGGCAAGGGCGACCCGCGCGTGCTGAAATTCGACAAGAACGGAACGTTCATCAAGACTTGGGGCGGCGAGGGTACGGCGCCCGGCAAGTTCAATGTGGCGCACGGGATCGCGCTGGACGCCAAGGGACTGTTATGGATCGCGGACCGGGAGAATCAGAGAATTCAAATTTTCGACCAGGACGGAACGTTTATTAGGCAATTGAAGTACGCTGGCTTGCCCTGCTCGATTCAAATCAGCGACAAGAACATATATATGGTGAACGGCTTCACCGGCCAGATCCTGAAACTGGATCTCAACGGGAATGTATTGGCCGTGACGGGAAAACCCGGAAAAGGTCTGGGCGAATTCGGCGAGGCTCACTTTATCGCGCTAAGCCCCAAGGGAGAGATTTACGTCGCCGACACGGTGAATGGTACGCTGCACAAGTTCGTCAAGAAAACCGTCTCTGAGAACTAATCAGCCCGCCTTTCCATCAGCCCATCGAGTGAGAAGCGATTGCTGGAGCGATGCACCAGCAGAAAATAGTAAGTGATCGCATAGATCATCTGCACGCCGACGGTGTTCCAATCGCTCCGCATGGCCGTGCCAAAAACCAGGACCGTGATCAACAGGCCGCCCAGCGCCAAGGACCAGCGCGTGAACAGGCCGAATGCTGTCAGCGCGCCCAGCACCAGCTCCGCGAAAGGCACCATAAGCAAAAATGCGTGCACCATACCCGCGGGCAGAGGCGTCTTGGCGAATTCAACCGCCGTGGTGGCAGCGAAGGCGTCCGCCCCCGGCCCGAAAATGCGGCCGGCCCCGTGCACCAGGATGTTGATGCCCAATGTGAGACGAAATATGCCGTAGGCAAGCTGGCGGTCGAGCGCGTTGGAATCGATGGTTGTCTTCATAGCTTCTTCATCGTATACACGTAATTGTTCAGCCCAAAATCGGCCGTCTGTGGATCGAGGAAATGGTAATCCAGCTCGTTGCCGCAGCCGGTTTCGAGCGTCTTCCATGACGATCCGCGAAATCCCAGCTGGGCGGCGATCTTCGCCGGATCGGCCGACTTGTCGCGCCGGTGCATCTCGTCGAACGCACCTTGGAACAACATGTCAGCGGGATAATCTTTGACACGATAGTTCGGCCCCTTGCACGCCACCGCGTGCGGCCCGATGATTGCCTTGAGCTGGATGGCAACAGTCTTGCCAACTAGCGATTTCATTTCCGCAAGATCGTCCGGGTGGGCAGCATCCCGCCAGGGCGCCACGGCGGCCGACACGATTTTCCATGTCCCGACATAAAAGGGATCGGCGGCCGAAGCGGAGGGAACAATCCCCGCGGCCAGGAGCGCCATAATGAGAACGACCTTCATGAGCCGCCTGCGAGATTAGCACAACGCACGGGTTAAGATGACCGCTCAACAACAGCTCGATATGTTCATTGCGAAATATTCGCCGGAGGTAGCGGGCGTTGCGCGCCAGGCGTTGGTGTGGATGCGCAAAAAGTTTCCACATGCCAGCGTCCTGGTGTACGACAACTACAATGCGCTCGCCATCGGCTTTGGGCCCACCGAGCGGGCATCCGACGCGGTGTTCTCGATTGCGCTGTTCCCCCGCTGGACGAATCTGTTTTTTCTGCAAGGTGCGGCGCTGCCCGATCCGCAAAAGCTGCTGAAGGGCAGCGGCAAGCAGGCGCGCAGCATCCGGCTCGAAAACGTGAAGTTGTTGGACGATCCGAAGCTGCTGGCTTTAATCGATGCCGAGGCGGCGCGACTGGGGTTGGAGCCAGGCGCCGGCAGCGGCAAGATCGTGATCAAATCGATTTCGGCTAAGCAGCGCCCCCGGCGATCCGCATAAGGGCGCCGGCCGGCGTCTAGTGCGTTAGCATCGGGAGAAATGCCCGGCGCGTTCACACGAGTGTGAACGCGGCACGCAGGAGTGCGTGCGCCACAAGTGCGTCCTGGTAGCGATTCTAAGAAGTAGCGGAAGTCTGCCCCCACAATCTCGCAGTCGCGATCCTGGCGCCTTCGGCCTGGGCTCTCAGCTTCGCCCACTGAATGGTCGGATGCACTCTCCGGGTGAAAGGACTTTGTGCAAAGCCACAATCTGAGCCGGCCATCACTCTTTCGCGGCCGACGATATTGGCGTAGCGGATCAACCGGTCAGCAACCAACTCGGGGTGTTCCACCACGTTGGTTACGTGGCTGATTACGCCGGGAATCAAAACGCGATCCTGGGGAACCTTAACGTCCTGCCACACCTTCCATTCGTGCTCGTGCCGTACGTTCGCGGCTTCAAATTGATAACCGCCGACGCGCAGCTTCAGAAGCAGGTCGATGATGTCGCGCAACGGCACGTCGAAAACATGCGGCGCGTTCCAGCTACCCCAACATATGTGATATCGGATTCTCTCCTGCGGGAGACCTTTGAGCGCATGATTGAGAGCGTCGATGCGCAACTCGGCCCACTTCCGGTAATCCGCCAAGGTCATGGGCGGCACAATTCGTTCGTAGGTATAGGGAAGAAATGCGTCGTCGATCTGGATTCGCAGGCCTGCGTCCAGGACCGCTTTGTATTCTTCCCGAAGAGCTTCGGCCAATGCGAACAAAAGCGACTCCTCGTCCTGGTAGTATTCGTTCCTGTAAAACGGAAACGCGCTGGCCGGCGCCACTACCGGAAGGAAAGCATCCTCCACTTTGACCTTTGCGGCGGCTGCTTTTAGATTGGCGATGTCGCGCTGAACCTGCGCCTGCCCGATATAACGGATGGGTCCGCTGCAGACGGTTGTGGTGGCGCCGTCCGGCACCCGGAAGCCTTGGGTGGGAAAGTACTCGGCGTAGAACTCCGGGAAGGCAGCAAAATCCCGACCCATGCTTCTGGTCGCCAGTGGATCCTTGGCTTCTTCCGGCGTGGCCGGCCGTTCGCTAAAACCGGAGATTCGCCCGTGGATATACCAAGCCCAGTTTCCGGTCTTGCCAAACTCGCCATCGCTGACAATGTCCACGCCGGCCTCGGCTTGTTGCCGTACCACCTCGGCGATGGATTCCCGCAGGCAGGCGTCGTACGCCGATTGGTCATAAGGACGTCCCGCTTCGATCTCCTGCAGGAAAGGGATTAGCTTGGGCGGCCGCACCAGACTGCCGACATGCGTGGTCAGAATTCGATGTTGATTGCTCGCCATTGTTCCTCCGGATTCCTCGAGTGTTCGAGCCTCTAAGAATATACAGCAATGCGCGGCCGGGATCCGCTTCCACCCGTAATTGACGCACGCACTCCTACTCCTGCGTGCGGTGTTGGCACTCTTGCCAACACCCGTTCACACGAGTGTGAACGCAGCACGCAAGAGTGCGTGCGCCACGGCGCCCCCCAAAAATGATCCGGCGATTGTTGCGTGGCGCTGTGCGTTCGATATGATGTCTCTTCGGATCTCTATGCGCGATTTTGACGAAAACAACATTACAGCCGCGGTGATCGACCGCTATAAGAACACACCGGATCCGCGGCTCAAGAAAATTATGACCAGCCTGGTCCAGCACCTGCACGATTTCGTGCGCGACGTGGAACCCACCGAAGCCGAGTGGGGGCAAGCCATCGACTTCCTCACCCGCACCGGCAAGCTGTGCACCGACAAACGGCAGGAGTTCATTCTGTTGTCGGACACGCTGGGCGTTTCCATGCTGGTGGACGCCATCAATCATCGGTTTGCCAAGGGCGCCACCGAAACCACCGTAAAGGGTCCCTTCTATGTGGAGAATCCGCCCGAAGCGGCGTTTGGCGCCGATATTAGCGGTGGCGCCAAGGGCGAGCCTCTGTATCTGGACGGGTCAATTCTTTCTGAAGACGGCCGTCCGGTGGCGAACGCCACCATCGATGTCTGGCACTCCGACTCCGAGGGTTTCTACGATGTGCAGTTGCCGGAGCTTGAAGAACCAACGCTGCGGGCGCGCTTCCATAGCGACGCGCAGGGCCGCTTCCGCTTCTGGACCATCCTGCCGCGCTATTATCCGATTCCATACGACGGTACGGTAGGCGAGATGCTGAAAGCGACGGCACGGCATCCTTACCGGCCAGCGCACGTGCACTTCATGATCTTCGCCGACGGGCATAAGACGCTGGTGACGCATCTGTTCGTGGACGGCGATCAATACCTGGATAGCGACGCCGTATTCGCCGTTAAGAATTCGCTGATCCGCGATTTCCCTCGCCAAGCGCCCGGTATCGCGCCGGATGGCAAGAAGATCGACGTGCCATGGCGCAAGCTCCACTCCGATTTCGTGCTGGCCAAAGCAGCCGCCTAGTCTAGACACTCACCGGATTGGCACAAGGTTGGTAATGTCAACGGCGGAACGCGGCTGAAGCTGCGTCTACCCGGTGCTGGCCAAAGCAGCCGCCTAGGATTGGCACGGTACACGCGGCTTTAGTCGCGTTACGCGGCTGAAGCCGCGTCTACCCAGTCGCTTGTCTTCGATACACCGCCGGCGAAACGCCCACCTGCCGGATGAACCAATGCGACAAGTGGCTCTGCGACGAGAAGCCCGACGACAGCGCCACGTCAACCACCGGTAAATCGGTGTTGCGCAGAAGCTCCTTGGCGCGCTCGATGCGCCGCGCAAGCACATACTGATGGGGCGATTGCCCGACGGCGGCCTTGAACGCGCGCGCCAGATACAGCGGACTGATGTCTACTTCCTCCGCCATGGCTTGGAGGCTCAGATCTCCTTCCAGATTGTCCTCGATAAACTCAATCACTCGCCGCATTTTCCAGCCGGCCAGCGGTTTCGCCGGGAGCAGGCGGACCGGTCGCGATCGCGACGAATGCGTGCGGGCCAAATGTACGGCCATCATCTGCGCGATCGTGTCGATGTACAAGCCATCTTGTGCATTTCCATCTCGCAAAGCATTCGTGATGGCGATGGCGAGCTGCTCCAAAAGTGGGTCTAGAATCGCAAAGCGCGGCACCAGTTCCGCGCCAGCGCTGTCGCAGCCATAGATTTCACTCACCGCAGCTTCATAAACCGATTGGCGCAGATACACTTGCAGAATTTCGGGGTGTCCGGCGTGTTGCCACTGGGCGGTGGCGTCGCCCGGAGTGAGGCAGATGCGGCGCGGTCCGATGAGGGCGGTTTCGCGCGCGGCGCCTTCAATTTTGCGCGTCACCTCGGTGGGCCGGCTCAAATGATAGATCAGCGAAGGATGGCGAATGGGTCGCTCGACAGCCTGGAAAGGGGCTTCTTCCAGAATCGCGGCGTGCAGAGATCGCCAGCCCGCATCCTGGCTATGGGCGATGAGCCGGTTTCCGGAGCGGAGCACGCGCCCGTGGGTTTCGCGAGCGGTGAATATGGAGGTCGGCGGTACGATCACAGTAACTGCTCCCGGCCTGGAATACGTCTAAGTTTTGGTTCCCATTGTACATCAGTGCTTTCCAGCAGGGCATTATCTTGTTGAGAAGCCGGTTGGGGAAGGTACACTGAATAGCTTAGTCCAGGACCATTGAAGTCTTGACGAAAGTCCGCCGATAACTCATAATGTGGGAACGGTTTGCCCTGAGATCTTAAGGTAGGTATTCATATTCGATGCATCAGCGCCTTCTTATTGTCTTCCTTTCTGTAGTACTGCTGACCGGATCAGCGTTTGGAATCACCACCGGTACCACCCATAAAAAGCGTCATCGGATCGCTCACGCCGCCGCGACTGCGGTGAAGGCGCCGGTCGCCTTCGCTCCAAAGCTCATCGGAGTGCGGACGAGGAGGCGGGTGGTCGTCCCATTGGTGGATCCCACGGCGGGCGACTCGGTAGATGGTGAGGATTTGACGGCTCGCCGCGCTGCGGTACAGGCACTGGGCCCCCAAAACGGCGCGGTAATCGTGGCGGATCCCAACACCGGGCGCATCCTTTCCGTAGTGAATCAGAAGCTGGCCTATCAGGGCGCGTATGAGCCGTGCTCCACCATCAAGATTGTCGCGGCGCTGGCGGGGTTGAACGAGGGCATCATCAATCAGGAAACCGCGTTCAAGCTCAAGAAACGTCATTCCATTGATCTCACCGAAGCCATCGCGCACTCTAATAATGCCTACTTCGCCACGGTGGGTGAGCAGTTGGGATACGACAAAATCGTGCAGTACGGGCAGATGTTCGGCCTTGGTGAAAAAGCTGGATTGAACATCGATTCCGAGCAACCGGGGTTGATCGCGGAGGCGCCCCCGTCCGATGGTCTGGGAATGATGACCAGCTTCGGCGAGGGTTTTTATATGACTCCGATGGAGCTGACCGCGATTGTTTCCGCGGTGGCCAACGGTGGAACGCTGTATTATCTTCAGCACCCCAGCTCGCAAACCGAGATCGATCAGTTTGTTCCACAGGTAAAGCGGCAGCTCAACGGGGCTCAGTGGCTGACGAACCTCAAACCGGGCATGATGGGCGCGGTAGAGTACGGGACAGCGCGGCGCGCAGGTTTTAGCGCCAGCGAGCCGATTTTTGGCAAGACCGGCACCTGCACCGATAACCGGTCGGCTACGCACTTGGGCTGGTTTGGTTCCTATAACGAGGTTGGGGACCGCAAGCTGGTGGTGGTGGTTCTGCTGACCTCCGGCGCGCACTCGGTGAGTGGACCGATCGCCTCAGGCGTAGCGGGCGCGGTTTACAAGAATCTTTCGGGCGAGAACTATTTTGCGCAAGCCGCTCCGCAGGTTTCGCCGGCCGCTCTGATCTCCAACCACGTGTCTTACTGAGATTAAAAATATTTCCTCAGCTCCGCGAACTTCTCAACCCTGATTAGCCGTCCCGGCTCCTCCCGCAGTTCCTCCAGTTCCAGCCCCCAGGTCCGATCGTGCGGGACGAACACTGCATGGATTCCCGCTTCCAGCGCCGGATTTATGTCGGACTTAGGCGAATTCCCGATCATCCAGGTATGCCCCGGGTCGAGCGCCCGTTCGCGAATCAGCGCGCCGTAGGACCGCGCGTCTTTCTCCTTCACAATGCCGACATGTCCGAAATAAATCCCGAGGCCCGACCGATCCAGCTTCAGCTTCTGCTCTTCGGGATTGCCTTTGGTGAACAGCGTCAGCGAGTGACGCCCGGAAAGATACTCCAGCGTCTTTCCCACGTCCGGAATCACTTCGATGGGATGATGCAGGATCTGCTCGGCGAAGCTCATGATGCGCGGCAAATCTTCGGCGCTGACCTCGCGCTCCACCAGCTTGTGATAACACTCCGTGAGGTTACGCGTGAAACTAGCAGTCCCGTAGCCGTGCGTCCTGCTGTTGACAATCTCGATCTCGTCCAGCACGGCCCGCACTTCCACCGGCGAAAGAGCCGAGTGGGCCAGAAAATCGCAGAAATCGTCGAAGGCCCGCTCGAAATAAATATTGTTCTCCCACAGCGTGTCGTCGGCGTCTATGATCAGATTTTGTCTCTGGAGTATCCTCACACCCCCAGCGACCCCTTGGCGTGTCCGTTGGTGGGAGCCACCGCGCGGGCGTGCTGGATCTGGCGCTGCCGAGAATTGTAGCTGGGGAAAAACTCGGCCAGCCGTCGCATACGATCGGCTTCCGAACGCGTTGCCAGCAGGATCTGACGGAAGTCCAGGTCGGGCACCACTTGCGCCAGTTGGAAGCTGAGCTGAGGATCGCTCAGCTCCGGCTCGTGAATGGGTTCGGAATCTTCCAGCGCGCGCAAGTCGTTGTACGATTCGATCACCCGTTTGCGGACCTCGGGCGCAATCGGATCGGCCGCCTCATCGTCGAAATACTCCACCGCGCCCCGCAGGTACGGCTTCTCGTCGTTAAGCAGGATAATCTCAAAACGCCTGCGGCCCACCGTGATCAGGTCCATGCGTCCGTCGGGGTAGTTCCTCAGGACTTTCTCCACGGTAGCGGTGCAGCCCGTATTCACGATGCCCTTTTCGCCGGCCAACACCACACCGAACTCGGTGTGGCCCCGCTGCACGTCGGCGATCATCTGTTTGTAGCGCTCCTCAAAAATGTGCAGCGGCAGCGCGGTCCTGGGAAACAGGACCAATTGGAGCGGGAACAGCGGCAACAGCTCGTCCTGCATGTGTACCATTATGCGTCACGTTGCACGACGACCGAAAGCTGTGGGACCATTCGTACCGAGACGTTAGTTGGACGTTACTGGAACGAATGCTACTGAAGCTGAAGCGCACGCCCGGCCTCTATCTGGTCGGTTTCATGGGATCTGGTAAATCTGCCGTCGGCCGCCTGCTGGCCCACGAACTCGGCTGGTCTTTCGCCGACATTGACGAAGACATCGAGAGCGCCCAGGGCGTTTCCATCGCCGAAATTTTCGACACGCGCGGCGAGCAGGAGTTCCGGGGAATCGAGCAGGAAGCGTTGCGCAAACGAGTGCGTGAAGTGGAGTGCGGCAAACCGATGGTCGTGGCCTTGGGCGGCGGCGCGTTTGTCGATCCGGCCAATAGGAAGCTGCTCGAAGAACGCGGCGTCACGGTATGGCTGGATTGTCCCTTCCCGCGTATTCACGCCAGGGTGAAAGACCAGGCGCATCGTCCGCTGGCGCGCGATCCCCAAACGTTCCAGCAGCTCTTTGACGACCGCCGCGACGTGTACAGCCAGGCCGAGCATCGCATCGAGGCCGATACCGACGATCCGGCCGCGATTGTGGCCGAGATTTTGAAGCTCCCCATTTTCTAGCGTGGTGTCCGACACTGAGCATCGTGGCGCACGCACTCATGCGTGCCGCGTTCACAATCGTGTGAACGCCTGGCAGCGCTGGCACTAACGCCGATGGCAGCCTCTCTGCGCTCCCAGGCTCTTCGAATTTTTCAAGCGGCGCTCAAAGCGGCCGATCCCGCCGCAGCCGTACAGCGCCACCTGCATCTGGACGCCAAGTCTTACCGCAACGTCTTTGTGATCGGCGCAGGCAAGGCCAGCGCCCAGATGGCTCGCGCGGTCGAGCGCTCCTTCGGCGCTCGCATCTCAGGCGGCGAGATCAACGTTAAGGACGGGCACGGCGCGGCATTGCGGCGCATCAAGATCAACGAGTGCCGTCATCCCATGCCCGATGCACGGGGCGTGGCCGGCGCGCGGCGCATCGCCAAGATTGCCAGGCAAGCCGGCCCGGACGATCTGGTCGTCTGTCTGATTTCGGGGGGCGCTTCCGCTTTACTTCCATTCCCGGCTCCGCCCATTACACTCGCCGAAAAGCAGAAGGCCACGCGATTATTGCTGCATTGCGGCGCCAGCATCCACGAGATCAATTGCGTACGGAAGCACATCTCGCAGATTAAAGGAGGCCAACTTGCGCGCCTGGCATATCCAGCTTCGCTCGAGACGTTGATTCTCTCGGACGTAATCGGTGACGATCTGGACGTGATCGGCTCGGGGCCGACGGTTCCCGATCCTTCCACGTTCGCCGATGCGCGCGCGATCGTCGAAAAATATCGCCTCTGGAACAAGCTGCCGGCTGCGGTGCGCGAGCGCCTTACCTCCGCAGCCGAAGAGACTCCCAAGCCGGGCGACAAAATCTTCGAGAAGACGCGCAACGTAATCGTGGGCAGCAACGCTATGGCCGTGGATGCCGCGGCGCGGGAGGCGCGTCGCCTCGGATTCCATACCATGGTTCTATCGACATTCGTCGAAGGCGAAGCGCGTGAAGTGGCACGCCTCCACGCCGCCATCGCCAAGGAGATTCTGGCTTCCGGCCGGCCGGTTCAAAGGCCGGCCTGCGTGATCTCAGGCGGCGAAACCACGGTCACCGTTCGCGGCACTGGAATGGGCGGTCGCAATCAGGAATTCGCGCTGGCCGCCGCGCTCGAAATTGCGAGGCTTACGCGACACCGTAATCCTCAGCGGAGGAACAGACGGCACCGACGGGCCCACCGATGCCACGGGCGCCATTGCGGATGGAACCACGGTCGCGCGCGCTCAAGCGCTCGGCCTCAATGCAGCCGCGTTCCTCGCCAACAACGACTCGTATCATTTTTTCGAACCCATCGGCGATTTGATCAAGACCGGCCCCACCGGCACCAATGTGGCCGATATTCACTTGGTCCTGGTTCGCTAGTGTGGCACGTTGAAACGCGGCTGAAAGCCGCGTGTACCCTAGTCGGTTACTGATGCTCCACCTTGAGCTCTGGCGGTTTGGGCGGCTTGGGTGGCGCACTCGGGATATCCGGGAATGTTGTGGTCTCTTCCCCGCTCGCCTTGCGCACGGTAACGGATCCGCGGCCTGTCTCCAACCGCAATTCCGGCCCGCCACCGGTGCTTCCCGTAATCGTGTTTCCGTGACCCGCTTCTTGTTCGCGCAGCGGATCGCCATACTCGTTGTCGGCGTCGCCATGCGCGGTGGAAGCTCTCAAGTCGAACTTAGCCCCCGGCGGCAGCGCCAGTGTGATGTCGCCCGATCGCGTGTGAACATCCATCTTCGACAAATTCTTGCCGGGCTTCAGATCGATATCGCCGCGGTCCAGCGTCAAATCCAGCGACTGCGTGAATTCGGAAAGCTGTACATCGCTCGACCGGGCGCTCGAATCCGGATCGGGCCAATAATGTTGTTCCCGGTGGCCTCGCCACGGGTGACCCGGATGTGTCCAGGCAACTTCTCGAAACTGACCGAGGTGGTCGGATCTTCCCAGCGCAGCGGCTGGGCCAGGTTACTCAACTGAATCTCGCCAACGTAGACGCCAGTGGCCGTCACCAGTCCGGCGATATTCTGCAACTCCACATCTTCGCCCCGGCCCTTCAGCTCGACATTGCCCTTCACGTTCACCGCGCGGATGGTATCGCTGGCTCGCGTGTCGATCTGGACGTTGCCCCCCAAGTTTTCCAGCCGCACGCCGGCGTTATCGCTATTGATATTCACGTTTCCGTTGATATTCTGGATGTCGAAATCGCCATAGCGCCCGTGTGCTTCAATCGACGATCCTTCGGGAACCGAAATCTCCAGTTCGGCGTTCGGCTGCACCCGATCGCTCACCTTGTCCTGGTTGGTGCGCACGATGATCTGATCGCCTTGCTGGATCAGTTCCAGAGGAGTCTGCTTATTGGCGCTGTCGGCGTCGGCCTGTTGAAACGACCGCATGGTTTCCTGTCCGCTCGCCTTCACCGTCATGTCCGTGCTGCCCGTGATCTTGGCGTTGCCGCGAAAGTTTTCAATGATGATGCGGCAATTCTTCGCGCAAGGTTTTTCCACCGGCGCGAACGTATAGTCGTGTGGTTCCGCCCATGGGCACCACCACTCGTTTCAACATGCTCGCCGGTGGGAAACCAGGAGCGGGCGTTATGCGCGGTGTACATGGTGGCGCCCACGATGCAGATCACGAAAATCAGCGCCCATTCGCCGCCCGACACACCATTGCGCGGCAGCGGCTTGCCGGTCATCGACCAGAACAGAATTTCGATCAGCCGAATGCCACCCCAGGCAATCAGCAGGAACGGCCAAAACCGCGAGATCAGATCCACCAGCGGAATCTCCGGCCACAAATTGCGAAACAGGAACAGAACGCCGAGCCCGATCAGGATCAGCGGACCAATCACCGAACCGCGCCTCATATCGCGTTACCTCCGGGCGGCCTGCCGCCATAAGGCTGACTGTCGCCGTAAGGCGGCGCCGGCTTCGCGCTGGCTCGCTCCAGCAGTTTCAGAAGGCCGAACACGATAATCAGGATCGGCCAAGTCCGCCAAAATCCGTAGATGCCCGCATAGTCGATGGCCACCAGCGCCCCCAGCGTGATGAGCATGATGGGCCCGCGGATCGCTTGGATAAACGCCGCTAGTGTCGTTCATCGGCCGCCTCCCGTACGCACTGCTCGCGTGCGGATGTTCCGGACAGCCGTTCATAGAGCATATACACACCCAGACAAATCACAGCCACCGGCCAGTAGCGAATCAGCTCACCGATCCGCAGAATATCCAGATTATGCAAAAGGAAGAGCATCCCCACCGCGATCAAAACTGTGGGCGCCAGCGGGAACCGGTTCGGATGTCCGGCGCGCGGAACGATGCTCGAAAACTCGTCCACCGGCTGGCCCAGCTGACGCCGCTTCGCCGTGTGGTACGCCTCAAAAGCCATATAGAATACCCACACGCGCGATCATCATCCCAAACAAGGGCTCCATGTTGCCGCTTAATTCGTCGCTGCTCACGACGCTGATCAGAACGCCCATCACAACCACATGGATCAGGCCCTTCACATATTGGCCGTTGTAGATGGCGCCCACGCCCGGAATGAAGCCGAGCAGGAAGGCCAGTCCAGGCGACGCTCCCGGGTCGGAAATTGACGGATGGGGCCGCGCCGTCTCCGGTGTCGTATAGGGCGTCGGTTCGGGCGCAGTATAGGGCGGCGATGGCATGGGCGGAGGGGCGGGCGGCGGAGGAGGCGCGGCCCAGGCAGGCGCCGGCGCGTGCTCTTCGCAGTACATGGTGCCATCGGCTTGGCGGCGGCATGTTTCACACAACGCCTTTCCGCATTCCCGGCAATAAGCGACGGCCGGAGCCTCTGGATGATTTAAGCAATTCATTGCTGACTACCTCTTTCGCTCGTCCGCGCGCCTTGCGCGGCCCCGTTCTGTGACGGATCATCGGTCCATTCTTTTAGACGCGATTGAATTTCGATCACTAACTTCAGATTGTCGTAATACTTCATCGCCCGGTCGTAGACGCGGTGCGAGTGGTCATCAATCCCTTGCCACACCTTTACCGGATCCAGATCCGAGGGCCGCAACTGCCTCGGCTCGATATGGGCGAAGCGCGCCAGCATGGAGAACGACAGGATGGTCATCGCCATGCCCATCACGTAGCGAGGCTGCAGCCAGCCCTGAAAGAATCCGCCGAAAATCCGCTTGGCCCAGGAGGGAGACGGGGCGTTAGGGAGCCGCTCGGCAATGGCTCCCGGTCCCATCGGCGCATGATGCAAAATGCGCGTCAGCAGTTCGGCCGGCGGCTCGGCCTGAGGCACCCGCTCGAAGAACGCCGTCACGCCCGCGATGTCTTCGGCTAGTTGCTTACAAGCCGGACACCCTGACAGATGACTTTCGAGCGCAGTCTTCTCCTCGGCGCGGAGTGTTCCGTCCACGTAGTCGCACAGCAGGATTTCGAGCTCTGCGCACGTCATAGTCGAACCTTCTGCCTGCGGAGCGCCTTAGCCAGCTCGGCGCGCCCGCGATTCAATCGCGACTTCACGGTTCCTTCCGGAACGTTCAGGATTTTCGCGATCTCTCGATATTCTAATTCCTCCAGGTCGCGAAGAATTACCGTTTCCCGCAGTTCCGGCGACAACTTCTGTAGCGCGGCCTGCAACAACTCGCTCGCTTCGCGCCCCGCCAGCATTCCATCGGTCCTGGCGATCGCGGCGGTATTTTCTTCGAGCGCCGCCGTTTGATCTTCAATCGATTCAGTGGCCCGGTCCATGCGCGTCCGCCGGTAATGATCGATCAGCAGATTTCTGGTCAGCCTCGTCAGCCAGACAATAAACAATCCTTCGCCCGCGCGGAAGCTTTTCAAATTCTTGAACACCCGCAGGAAAACGTCCTGCGTCAGATCCTGCGCTTCCGCATCGCTGTTGGTGAAACGATAGCAAATCGAATACACACGCCGGGTATGTACCCTCACCAGGTCTTCCCAAGCGGCTTCCTGGCCGCTAAGGCAGCGCTCCACGAGTTGGACATCCGCATCCAAGCTTTCGATCGTCCGGACTTGCGGGTATGGTGCATCCCAGCTCCATTTCGCCGCCGGAATCGCCACCGTTGCCATGCTGCCTCTTATCTCCTGCTTCCACTAATGAAAACGAGGTTCTATGATAAGAAGTTCACTTGAATCCAAGCTTTACCCCGGAACCCGCAACAAATCGTCCTCGGTCCTCTCCGGCCCGTCCTTCCAGAGCCTTGGCTCTCATTGTTGCAGCAGGCCTGCTCGTTGTTTTCCTTCTAGCTTACCGAACCCGAGGCACATCTTTCCGCTGGGATTTGTTCCTAACCACCCTGGACGGGGTGGACTGGCCCTGGCTGGCCGCCTCTATTTGCTTGATACTGCTGAGCAATGTCGGCCGCGCCCTGCGCTGGCAGGTAATGCTGCGGCCCATCGGGACCCCGATCGGCGTCTGGCGCCTGACTTCCGATACCGCCATTGGCCTCACCGCTGGGGTTTTGCTGGGGCGTGTGGGCGAAGTGGTCCGTCCCTATCTGATCGCAATCCAGACCGGGCTTCCATTCTCTTCGCAAGCGGCCGCCTGGCTGCTGGAACGTATGCTCGATCTTCTCGCGGTATTACTACTTTGTGGCTATGCCCTCATACGACTTCCGCAATATAGCTGGCGCCTCGGCCCGAAAATTCAAGACGCTATTGCGGCCGGCGGTTACTTTCTCGCCTTCGCCGGAGCAATCTGCCTGGTGCTTCTCCTCGCCTTTCGCGACCCGGCTCGTCGTGCGCAGCGACGGATCTTGAGCGCACTCACTTTCCTGCCCGAACCCCAACAAAGGCACGCTTCCCACATGCTGGACGCGTTCTCGCAAGGGGTGGAATGCACCCGCGACCCCCAATCGCTGGCACTGCTGCTCGCTTACACCGCGCTCGAATGGGCGATCATCGTCGCCAGCAGCTTTGCCCTGTTCCATGCGTTCACGGCGACGCGTGGTTTCGGGCCGCTGGATGTCCTGGTGCTGTTAGCTTTCATGACGCTGGGCAGCCTAGTGCAGGTGCCGGGCCTGGGCGGTGGAGTACAAGTCGCTTCTATTGTTGCGCTTACCAGGATCTATGGCATCCCACTCGAAACCGCCTCGGGCATTGCGATCCTGCTTTGGGTGGTGGGTTCGATCGCCATCGTGCCTTTTGGGGTCGCCTGCGCCTTCCACGAAGGGCTGAATTGGAGTAAACTTAAGCTGTTGTCAGCAAAGCAGATAATGGACGATGCTCCACCTACTTCGCAGCTTCCTCCGGCCAGTGAATGACTGGTCTGCGTTTCTGGATGGCGCAATCTCTTAAGAACAGATTGATTAGGTTCTGATAAGGCATCCCCAGTTCGGTTGCCATCTGCTTGACGTAATCCACTTTGATGCTTCAGTTGCTTGGCGTAAGGGTTTTTGCGAGACTTTGAAAAATCGTATTCTTTTCGCCCACAGCATTATTTGGCAATACAGGCAGATCCCCATGTGGTCGCTAGGTACACGCGGCTTTTTTAGCCGCGTTGGTATTGTCAACGGTGGAACGCGGCTCAAGCCGCGTGTACCCCCCTTACAACAAGCACTGAATTGGAGTAAACTTAAGCTATTGTCAGCAAAGCAGATACTGGAAGATCCTCAAGCATGAATTGCCCCTTTTGCGGCCACAAGGAGGACAAAGTCATTGATTCACGCGAGAGCAAGGAGGGCGACGTTGTCCGCCGCCGCCGCCAGTGCCTGGGTTGCGAGCGCCGCTTCACTACCTATGAAAGAAGTGACGAAATCCCCTACATGGTCGTCAAAAAGGATGGAAGGCGCGAGAAGTTCGACCGCCAGAAGGTCCTGAACGGCCTGCTCAAGGCTTGCGAGAAGCGGCCGGTCGCCATGGCAAAGCTGGCTGAGGTGGTTGACGCTGTGGAGGCCAAGCTGGCCGACAATCCCGATCGGGAGATATCCACAGCCCAGATCGGCGAGATGCTCATGGAGCACCTCAAGAACCTCGATAAGATAGCTTATGTGAGATTCGCGTCGGTCTATCGCGACTTTCAAGACGTGGAGGCATTTCTGAACGAACTAAAGAACTTGGTGTTGCACAAGCGCTCGTAGTACTTCGCCAGGTTTAGTACCGGCTAATCTGAGATGTCAGGGCGTAAACTTGGTGTAACCAATCTGGAATCAGAACATCTTCTATTTAGGGCTTAACTTCGCGATCGATTCGATGCTATAATCGATTGCTAATATTCGTTGACGGCACGGTGGCAGAGCGCGCGCCTAAGCTAGTGGTTTGTATATAGGTTAACATACCCCGCCAGGAGAATATTCGTCAAATGTATTGTGCCCGGTTGGGGAGGTGAGCATCCAAGTGGATCAATTTGAAGATCAGTTCTTAGCAGAGGGCAACGAACCCCTTGGACTTCCGTTCGACGAAGAAGCCAATTTCTTCCATCCCGAGGAAGTTCAGGAAGAGGAGTTTCCAGCCCAACAGGCCGAGGAGTCGATTTACACCGACGACCCGGTACGCGTGTACCTGCGTGAAATGGGCGCCGTTCCACTGCTCACTCGTGAGGGCGAAGTCAATCTGGCTCGCCGCATGGAGCGCGGGAAGCTGCGCATGCAGAAGTCTATCAGCCGCTCCGCGCTGGTTCAGTTGCGGGTTTCCGAGATCGCCGAGTTGCTCAAGCGCGGCGATGACGAACTGGACAATTTTGTCGATTTCGGCGACGTCGAGGAAGGCAGTCCCGCCGACACCAAGAGACAGGCCGAGGTCCGCGGGCAGTTTGGCGATCTGATCGCCTCGCACAAGAAGCAGGTCCAGTTAATCGACAAGCTGGAAACCGTGGCGCTCAGCAACAAGAAGCTCCGTCGCAAGGCGCAGGGCAAGGTGAATCGCGCCAAGGTAGAAATGTCGCAAGCCATTCGGCGCCTGCCCTGGCTGCCTTCGCGCTGGAAGCAGTTCGCAAAGGAAATCGAGCACGCCGTCGAGCAGTTGGCCCATCTCGAAATCGAGTTGCGCAAATTGGAAGGTCGCTCGGGGTTGACAGCGCAGGCTCGCACCCGTGAGCTGCGCCGCGAAGTTCGGAAGCTGGAGAATGCCGCCGGCGCATCGCTGGGCGATCTCAAGCACAGCATGTCGGTCATCCGGCACGGTGAAATCGAAGCCGAGCGCGCCAAGAAGGATCTGGTGGAAGCCAACCTTCGTCTGGTGGTTTCCGTTGCGAAGAAGTATGTCAATCGCGGGCTGCACTTGCTGGACCTGATCCAGGAAGGCAACATCGGGTTGATGCGCGCCGCCGACAAGTTCGAATACCGGCGTGGTTACAAGTTCTCCACTTACGCTACCTGGTGGATTCGCCAGGCCATCACGCGCGCCATCGCCGACCAATCGCGCACCATCCGTATCCCGGTGCACATGAACGAGAGCATGAACAAGTTCCTGCGCGCCACGCGCGAGCTTGAGAAAGAACTCGGCCGGGCTCCGACCAACGACGAAATCAGCCGCCGCATGGACATTCCGGTGGAGAAGGTCCAGAAGCTGAAGACGATCTCGCGCGATCCGGTTTCGCTCGAAACGCCGGTGGGCCGGGATGGCGAGTCGGCGCTGGGCGACCTGATTGAAGACCGCTGGGTGGGTTCCCCCGTGGACGCCGTCATCGACTCCAACGTCCGCGACGAAACCGCCAATATTCTGAAGACCCTGTCTCCCAAAGAAGAGAAAGTGATCCGCCTGCGCTTCGGCATCGGCTGCGAGCGCGAGCACACCCTCGAAGAGATCGGGCAGGAATTTGACGTCACCCGAGAGCGCATCCGTCAGATTGAAGCGAAGGCGTTGCGCCAGCTTCGATCCCCGGAACGGGCGCGCCATTTGAGGGCTTTACTGGCTGCCCGGTAAAGCCAAACGACTCCTCCTCCTGTGTGAAAGGCCGGACTAATAAGCCCGGCCTTTTTTATTGCGTCAGGCATCAGGGTCGCTCACGCAGCGTTCGGCTGTTACCGAGGCGCGAAAGCCCCCGCTGGGCATCTCGAGGCCGAAAACGTCGCGATAGAAGGCGACCGCTGCCTTCGACGTTCGCCACGATGTGGCTGAAGCCTCCTACCCGACCACCTTGCCGGGTGCGGCAGGGGCGGCCCATACCTCGACATGGTCGTTATGCTACACTGCCGCGGAGATATTATGCGATTCCTCATTGTGGCCGCGCTTACCACGGCAGCAGTGGCCGCTGCACCGGACGGCGCACTGGTTTTCGAAAGTCATTGCGCCGCTTGTCATCAGACCGAGACGGGCTCACGAACGCCTACTCGCGCCGAGTTGGGCAATCTGACACCGGAGCAAGTAATGACCGCGTTGCTGCGCGGAAAAATGACGATGCAAGGCTCGGGGCTCGCCACCAACGAAATCCGCTCCGTGGCCCTTTATGTCACGGGCAAGAACTTTTCGGCGGGCAGCGTGGATCCGGCGGCGGGCCGCTGCGTGGGCAATCCGAAACCGTTTTCGCCCGGCGCAGGCGATTGGAACGGATGGGGCGTGAATGGCTCTAACGCGCGCTACCAGTCCAGCCCCGGTTTCAAATCCGAAGACGCGCCACGGCTGAAGCTCAAGTGGGCTTTCGGTTTTCCCGATGACACACAGGCGGCCGGGCAGCCGGTGATTGTTGGCGGGCGCGTGTTTGTCGGAAGCAACGGAGGCACGGTGTACTCGCTCGACGCGTCCACCGGCTGCGTCTACTGGGCCTACGATGCGGGCGGAGTGGTGCGTTCGGCCATCAGCATTGTGCGGTCGCCCAAGTCTCCTCGCTGGATTGCATATTTTGGCGATTATCACGCATCGGCTCATGCGGTGGACGCCGAGACCGGGCGGCTGCTGTGGAAGGTGAAGATCGACCAGCATCCAGCGGCGCGCATCAGCGGGTCGCCCACTTATTACAAGGGCCGGCTCTATGTTCCGGTTGCATCTTCGGAAGAATTGGACGGCATGTCCGCTCAGTATGAATGCTGCACATTTCGAGGCAGCTTGACCGCGCTCGATGCCGAAACCGGCCAGACGATCTGGAAATCGTATTCGATTCCCGATCCGCCCAAATCCTACAAGACCAATGCGGCGGGGACCAAGCTGTACGGTCCGGCGGGGGCTGGAATCTGGAATTCGCCGACCATCGACGAGAAGCGACAGCGAGTTTATATAGGCACCGGCAATTCTTATACTGGCGTGGACATCCCGACCAGCGATTCCATCCTGGCGTTCGATCTGGCAAGCGGCAGTTTGCTGTGGTCCGCGCAGGTCACGCCCCGCGACAATTGGGTGCCCGGTTGTCCGAAGAATATGAATTGTCCGGAGAATCCGGGTGAAGATACCGACTTCGGCAGTTCGTCTGTCTTGCGAACCCTGAGCAACGGCAAGCAGATTCTGGTGGCCACGCAAAAGTCGGGGTTGGTTTACGGACTGGACGTGGATCAGCGCGGCAAGATCCTGTGGCAGACGCGCATCGGGGTGGGTGGCGGGCAAGGTGGAATCCAATGGGGCGGGGCGCTGGACGATCGAACGATTTACGCCGCGGTTTCCGATATCAACCGGGGTGAGAAAGCAACTCCGGGAATGTATGCGGTCAAGATCGACACCGGGGAGAAGCTCTGGAGCACTCCCGCGCCCGAGGGGGCCGGTAACAAGGCTCAATTGTCCGCCGTCTCGGCGATGCCGGGCCTTGTATTTTCCGGATCCTGGGGAGGACATCTGCGCGCTTACTCGACCAAGACCGGTGAGATTCTTTGGGACTTCGACGCCGTGCGCGATTTTGAGACAGTGAATCACGTGGCGGCCCGAGGCGGGTCGTTCAACGGCGGAGGGCCAGCCATCGCGAACGGGATGGTGATCACGATGTGCGGTTACGGATTCCTGGGAGGGAAACCGGGTAACGTGCTGCTGGCGTTCTCGGTGGATGGGAAGTAGCTTGTGACGCAAACACCCTCTGACGGCCAGAAAATTGAGCGCTCTGAAAACACCCCGGAGGGCGTCACCTAGGCAGCATGCCGCGACTTTACCGGCGCATCGCCCCATTCGCGGAACAGCTTTTTGATCACTGGTCGCGCGACGACGTTCCACGGCTGGCCGCCTCCCTGGCTTACTACACGATTCTGTCGTCGGCGCCGCTGCTGGTCATATCTATTGCGCTGGCCGATCGTGTTTTTGGACAGCAAGCGGTCGAAGGCCAACTGGCCTGGGAAATTCAGACCTTGGTGGGCGGCGACGCCGCGCAGGCCATTCAAGCGGTCATTCGCGGCGCCCATCGGCCAACCACCGGGCTGGTCGCGACGATTCTCAGCATCGCCACCCTGCTGGTAGGGGCTTCCTCAGTGGTGGTAGAGCTGCACTCGGCGTTGAATTTGATTTGGGGTATCGCCGATACCGACGCCGGAACCTGGATCAGGAATTTGTTTTACTTTGTCAAACAGCGGCTCTATTCAACGCTGATGGTGATCGCGGCCGGATGCCTGTTGCTGATTTCGCTCATCGCGAGCGTTTCCATCACAGCCGTTGGGAAGTACTTCAACCCGCTGCTTCCGACTCCGGAATCGGTGCTGCACCTGGCGACCTTTGTTGCGTCTTTCATCGTGTTGACTCTGCTCTTTGCCGCCATCTACAAACTGCTTCCCGATGTTTCGCTACGATGGAGCGACGTGCTGGTCGGGGCATCCGTCACATCATTACTGTTCACCATCGGGAAGCAACTGATGGCTATCTATCTGGGACGCGTGGGATTTGAATCCACTTATGGCGCAGCCTGGACGGTAGTGATATTCCTGGTATGGGTCTATTATTCGGCTCAGCTTTTCTTTCTGGGCGCGGAATTCACAAAGGTGTACACGCGCAACTACGGATCTCACAGCAGAGGCCCGTCGGCTCCTATGCCGAGCGTAACTAAAACGACGAACGAGGGTCCAATATAGGTGCGGCGCTGGCTCGCCATAGGTGTGTGCGTAGGGGCTTTCCTCTCTGGGTTGCTGGTGCTGGCGCAGATCTCCGCTTTCGAAGGGAAGCCGATCGTTGATATTCAGTTCCCCAACGGCCAGCCTTTGGATCCCGCCGACTTGGCGCGCGCCCTGCCACTGAGGAAAGGTCAGCCGTTGCACTCCATCGATGTGGCGTACGCCATTGATGGGCTATTCGCGACTGGACGCTTCGAGGACATCGCGGTGGAGGCGGAGCCATCTGAGGGAGGCGTGATCATCCGCATCGTCACCCAGAATGCCCGATTCCTGGGGGGCATTACAGTAGACGGCAAGGTGCTGGAGTCTCCCAATCGGGCCCAGATCGACAACGCGGCGCAGCTCTCGCTGGGCGCCCCTTTCCATGACGACGATGTCACCGAAGCCGTGGACCGCATGCACCGCTTACTTCAGGCCAACGGATTTTACGAGGCGCAGGTGACTCCTACAGTGGAAAAAGGAGAGGATGCCCAGCAAGTCTTCCTCGATTTTCGGATCCGTGAAGGCAAACGCGCGAAATATGATACGCCGACCATCACAGGCGCCACTAAGCTGCCAGACGCGACCATTATCCGCGCCACGGGTTGGCGCTTTCCGCTGGTCCACTGGTGGAAGCACGTCACTAGTTCGCGCACCCGTGGCGGCGTCGAAGGCGTCTTGAAGAAATATGGCAGCAAGGACCGCCTGATGGCGCGGGTTGATCTGAAAAAGCTGGATTACGAGGCGAGCCGCCGGCGGGTGCGTCCCGACCTGGAGATTGACGCAGGGCCGACGGTCAAGGTGACAGCGACCGAAACCAAGGTCTCTCGACGCGTACTAAAGAGATACGTTCCCGTGTTTCAGGAACGAGCCGTGGACGACGATCTGCTCGAAACGGGCAAGCGCAATCTACAGGAATATTTTCAAAGCCAGGGCTACTACGACGTAAGCGTCGACTTCAAAGTGCAGCCGGTCCACGACGATCAGGAAACCGTGGAATACGCCATTTCGCGCGGTATGCGCTACAAACTGGTGCGGGTGAGCGTTACCGGCAATCACTATTTCGACACGGAATCCATCCGGGAGCGGATGTTTATGCAGCCCGCCGGGTTCCTGATTCTGCGGCACGGGCGCTACAGCGAAGCCTTCCGGCGGAGGGACGAGGAGAGCATCGCCAACCTGTATAAGTCCAATGGATTTCGCGACGTCAGGGTCACTTCCGAGGTGACTCGCGATGTGCGGGGCCAACCGGGAAACATCGCCGTCACCATGCATGTTGTGGAGGGATCGCAATGGGTGGTGGACGATCTTGCCGTGCATGGCGCCAGCCAATTCAAACCGGCCGAGCTTCCCAGTCTCGCCTCTTCCAGCGGGCAGCCGTTCTCGGAAGTAAACATCGCGAACGATCGCGATACGGTGCTCACTTTCTACTACACGCGCGGCTTTCCCAAGGCGACCTTCAACGCCGCCTGGCAACCGGTTACCCCGGGGCATGTCCATGTGGTTTACACCATCACGGAAGGCGACCGCGAGTATGTTCGCGACGTGCTGACGTCGGGTCTTAACACCACTCGACAGAGTTTGGTGGACCGGGCCATCACGCTGAAGGCCGGCGATCCACTGTCACCCACGGCGCAGACCAATATCCAAAAGTCTCTCTACGATCTGGGCGTGTTCGCGAATGTGGATACCGCCATCGAAAACCCAGACGGCGCTACGGATCATAAGTACGTGCTGTATCACTTTGACGAAGCGAATCGCTATACGTTTTCCGTCGGATTTGGACTGCAACTGGCGCAATTCGGAACGCCCAACAGCACCAGCCTGGCGGCGCCGGGCGGCACCACGGGCGTGAGTCCAGAAGGATCGCTGACCGTCAGCCGCCTGAATTTCCTGGGGCTGGGACACACCGTGAGCTTGCAAGGCGTGTACTCCTCCATCGAAAAGCGCGCCTCGCTCACTTATTTGCAACCGAGATTTCTGAACGTGGAAGGGCAAAGCCTGACCTATACGCTGATCTACGACGACACGCTGGATGTGCGGACCTTCGCCGCCCGGCGCGAGGAGGCGTCGGTGCAGTTGTCAAAGAAATTTTCGAAGTCGTTCACCGGCGTTTTTCAGGCTTCCTTCCGCAAAGACAACGTGAGCGATATTGTCATTCCGGTTTTGCTGGTTTCACAATTTCTGCAGTCGGTCCGAATCGGCATGCTGTCGGCCAACTTCGTTCAGGACCGGCGCGATAATCCCGGCGATCCACATCACGGCATGTACAATACGGCCAGCTTCGGCTTGAGCGGAAGATTTTTCGGATCGCAACGCAGCTTCGGCCGCGCGCTCGTCCGGAACGCAACTTACTATCCGTTTGGGAAGAATTTAGTGCTCGCCCGGCAAACGCAATTTGGGGTGATCGTGCCGTTCTCACCGCCCGGCGGGATCGATGCCGAGGAATCGGTCCCTCTGCCGGAGCGTTTCTACGCGGGAGGCGCGGATTCGCTGCGCGCTTTTCCTTTCAATCAGGCCGGTCCTCGCGACATCGGCGCGCCGCTGGTTCCTGGCGGCAAGTCGTCCGAGCCAACCGGATTTCCCCTGGGCGGCAATGCACTCTTCGTCAATAACGTCGAGCTGCGCTTCCCGTTCATCGGACAAAATATTCAGGGCGTCCTATTCCACGACATGGGAAACGTCTATTCCAGTCTGCACGATATATCGTTCCGTTTCCACCAGAACAATCCGCAGGATTTCAACTATATGGTCCATGCGGTCGGTTTTGGAGTTCGTTATCGAACTCCGGTGGGGCCGGTTCGCGCCGATTTTGCGTACAGCATCAACCCGCCGGCGTATGTTGGATTCTCCGGGACGCCGTCTCAGATCTTGAACTGCAATCCGAATATTCCACTAGAGCATCTGCCGGCTTATTGCGCGAGCACGCCGCAGAGTGTCAGCCATTTCCAGTTTTTCTTTTCGATTGGGCAGACTTTCTAGCATGCTGGGAAAGAGAAAGATCGTTCACAGCGTTCACACGAGTGTGAACGCGGCACGCATGAGTGCGTGCGCCACATTGCTGAGTTGCACGGTAATGGGGGCGGTGATTCTGGATCGCATTGCGGTGATCGCCGGCACGCATGTGATCAAAGCCAGCGACATCGATCGAGACATCCGCCTTACCGACTTTCTGAATCGCGCGCCGCTCAGCTTCACTCGAAGCGTAAAGCGAGAATCCGCTGAACGGTTGATCACGCAGCAAATCATCCGCGACGAAATCGTCAGCGGCGGCTATCGACGTCCACCGGAGAGCGAAGCCGTCGAGTTGGAAGCGCAGCTGCGCCGCGACCGTTTTGGCGGATCTGAACAGCGGCTGGTGGAAGGCTTGCAGCGCTATGGATTGACGAGCGCCGAGTTGCGTGAACGATTGCTGTGGCAAATTACCGTGCTGCAGTTTATCGATCAGCGCTTTCGGGGCGGAGTAGTGATCACAGACGATGATATCCGCGGCTACTACGATGAGCACCGCGCGGAGCAGCGAGGCAGCTTCGAGGCTTCGGCGCCGAAGATCCGGACTACGCTCGAAGGCGAGCGCATCAATAAGGCATTCAATGAATGGCTCGACCAGGCTCGCAACAGCGAGAAGGTTGAGTTTAAGCAGGGAGCTTTTGAATGAGACGCGCGATCATGATCGTGGGGGCGCTTATGGTGGTGCTGGCGATCGCAGTCCTGCTGGTCGTACAGTCTTCCTGGTTCGAGAACTACGTCAAGCAAACCATCATTACGTCGGCGGAAGAGAGCACGGGCGGAAAAGTCGAGATCGGAACCTTCCACTTCTACTGGAGGCACTTGACGGCCGTGGCTACGGATTTCGTGATTCACGGAACTGAGCCGGCGGGCGCCGCTCCCCTGCTTCGAGTGGCGCGAGCGCAGTTGAATCTTCGTCTGTTTACGAGCCTGCATCACCTGTGGGACATCGCCTATCTAGGCCTCGATCGCCCCCAAGCCAACGTGATTGTTTATCCCGACGGCCATACCAATATCCCATCGCCCCGCCAGAAGTCGAGCGGCTCACCGCTCGAAACCGTCGTGGATCTCGCGATTGGGCGCTTCGAACTCACTAACGGGCTGATTGCTTTGGCGGCCCAAAAGTATGAGCTGAGCGTCCGTGGAAACAATTTGCGCGCGCAACTCTCCTACAACATTCTCAGCCAGGATTACCGGGGACAGATCTCACTTCAGCCCATATATGTGGTTCCCGGGAGAAACATGCCGTTGGATATCACAGTGAACCTGCCGCTCGCACTCTCCCGTGATCGAATCGCTGTACACGACGCGAGCATTTTCTCTAAGCAGTCCGCCATCACACTCAACGCGTCGATCCAGGATTTGAAGGATCCGAAAATCTCCGCGCATGCCACCGGGCACATCGCGCTGGCGGAGGTTCCTTTGTCACTGAAGGTGCGCAACGGTCCATCGGTGCTCGATCTGGATGCTAATGCCAGGGTTGCCAACCATGCCATCGAAGTCACGAGCCTTCGGCTCTCACTGGGCCAGTCGAATTTCGAGGCGTCGGGTAACTTGGCTCAAGGGCTGGCTTTCCAAAGCCGTCTGGCATTAGGTGAAGTGGCCAGCCTGGCGGATGGTGCGAATCATCCGAATGAACTTGTCAGTGTGACGGGGACGGTGGCGCTCGATTCCCAAAACACGTACCAGGTGCGCGGCAACTTGAAGGACCTGGACCTGGCAAGCGCCCTGCGTGCCCTGGGCCAGACTCTTCTGCCCTACGATGGCGTGCTGTCCGGGCCGATCGAGCTGAGAGGGAACCTGAGCGCCGGGATTCGTGGCTTGACCGCGCAGGGTAAGATTTCCATTGCGCCGGGACGGCATGGGATTCCTTTATCGGGCAATTTGACCGCTTCCTATGCGGGGTTAACGGACGACGTGTCCATTCAAAAGTCGCTACTGACGCTGCCACATTCCCGCCTCAGCGTGGATGGTTCGATGGGCAAGCAATTGAACGTCGCCTTGACCACGACTAATCTTGACGACCTTTTCGCGGTCGCCGGGGGATTCCAGACCTGAAGTCGCGCTCCACGGCGGGCAAGCCGGCTTCACGGGCCGGGTGACAGGCAGCTTGACCGCGCCCGAAATTTCCGGCCATGTTACCGCCAGGCGCTTCAGCGTAGCGGGCCGGCGAATTCGACAGCTTCGACGCCGATGCATCCATCGACGAATCACGAGGTCGCGATCCAGAACGGCAGCCTGGACCGGAACAGCATGCAGACTCGCTTCTCTGGAACACTGGGGCTGCGCGATTGGAAGACGCTGCCGAGCGCGCCCGTGTCGATTGCGGGTTCTATCCAGAATGGCGACCTGGCGGATGTTCTCGCCCTGGCTGGTCAGCCCAGCAGCGGGTATTCAGGACAACTCAGCGCGACTATCGGCGTGAATGGCACGCTCGGCAATCCGAAGGGCGACGGGTCGCTCGCGGTAAGCAATGGCAGGTTCCAGGGGCAGCCGTTCGATCGCGCAGAGGCGCAGGTGACTCTGACCGACCAGTTGCTCACGGTGCCGAGCGCATTCGTACAACTCGGCGCCGCGCGGGTAAACGTGACGGGCGAATTCCGGCATCCGCGAGATAGTTTCGCCACTGGCCAACTTCGCGCCGATGTTCAAAGCGATCAGATCAATTTGGCGCAGTTCAGCGCGTTGCAGAAGCAAAGGCCGAACACTCGCGGAGTTGTGCAGCTCAATGCAAACGTCACCGCCAACTTATCGGGCGAGTTCCAACTCACCAGTATCAACGGCCGTGCTGCGGTGCGCGGACTTCAGTCGGAAGGCCAGGATTACGGCGACCTGACGGCCACGGCAGCCACCAGCGGCCAAGCGGTGAATTACAACCTTACTTCGAACTTCGCGGGATCGAGCATTCACATCGACGGAAGCACCCAGCTCACGAGCGATTATCCAACCACGGCGCGCGCCAACGCTCGGCAATCTGCCGGTCGAGCGATTGCTGGCCGTAGCGGATCGCCGCGATATTCCGGTGAAAGGGCTGCTTTCCGGGACGGCGAACTTCACCGGCACTATCGGCAATCCACGGGGCAGCGCGGACTTGACACTTGCCAAGGCAAGCATTTACGACGACGCGGTAGATCGCATCCACCTGACGGCGCAATACGATCATTCGCCCGGCAATCTCCAGTTCCATCTGGATCCAACCACCGTCGATCTGGCCCGCATGAAATCGCTCACCGAGAAAGTGTCTGGGCTGGCTGGGACAGTGCAGCTTAGTGCGTGCGGCCAGCGCTGAGATTCGTTCTACCGAGCCGCGCATTCTGGTACGGGATCTTAGCGGCAATCTCAAGACCACCGGTCTGGCAATGAACGGCAAAAGCCTCGGCGATGTGACTCTCGCGGCCAACACATCCGGTGGCCGAACGAATTTCACGCTCGATTCCGGAATCGCGGGCGCATCCATTGAAGGCCGCGGCAGCGTACAACTCGCCAATGACTATCCCACGGATGCGCAAGTCACGTTTAAGAACGTGACGTGGGCCAGGCTGGGGCCGCTTTTGGGATACGGCACCGGCGAAGGCCGTGGGTTTGAGGCGGCGGCGGAGGGACAAGTATCGGTGAACGGCCCGCTGATGAACCTCGAGCAACTGCGCGGCTCCGTTCAGAGTGACACGTCTCGAAGTGAGCGGCGCGCGCTTCCATCGTTTCCAAGAGCGAACACCATGTTGCTACAGAATCAAGGACCCATTGCGGCGACGTTAGATCGCGGAGCGCTCAAGATTCAGAGCGCCCATCTTGTTGGCGGCGGCTGGCCGCAAACCGACTTCAGGCCACCGGCACGGTGCCGCTCGGAACAGCGGCGGGACAAGCCATGGACGTCGCGCTCAATGGGAACGTGAATCTCGCGATCCTCCAGCAATTCGACCAGTCCATCACATCGTCGGGAAAATCGTTCTGGCGGCGGGCGTGCGCGGATCGCCTGCTCAATCCCCGCTTAACCGGCCAAGTGGAGCTTCACAACGCCTCCTTCGATGACACCGGGCTGGCCAACCGGGGTGTCGAATGCGAAGGGCGTCATCGCGCTCAATGGAGATAGCGCGGTGATCCGCAATCTCACCGCGGAAGCTGGCGGAGGGCAGGTCGTCCGTCACCGGTTCGGCGACGCTGAACGGCAGGCTGCGATTTGGCCTGCAGGCCAAGGCATCCCGAGTGCGAATGCTAATTCAGCAAGGCGTGGGCGTGGTGGCGTCCGCCAACATTAATGTTTCCGGGACTACGGAGAACAGCACGATGTCCGGGACGCGTGACCGTCGAACAGGTCTCTTATGCCGCCAAAACCGACCTCGGCTCCCTCTTGAGCCTGGCCGCGCCGCCCGTGCAAACGCCTTCCACGCCTTCGCCCTTGTTCGAAAATATGCGGCTCGACATTCGCGTGCGCAGTTCCAGCGCCTTGGGCGTGCAATCTTCCCTGGCGCAGAATGTGCAACTCACCGCGGATCTGCGCATCCGCGGATCGATGGCCTATCCGGGCGTCCTTGGGCGCGTGCTCATCACCGAGGGCAAGCTGGTCTTCTTCGGATCCACATACACGGTGAATAGCGGGACCATCGCGTTCTATAATCCTGTCCGCATCGAACCGATTCTCGATTTGAGCCTCGAAACACAGACGCAGGGCGTGGACGTCGTGCTGAAAGTGACCGGGCCCTATCGACAACATGAAATTGAGCTACACATCGGATCCGCCGCTTCAGTTTCAGGAGATCGTCAGTCTGCTGGCCACCGGCACCACTCCTACGTCCGATCCTACGCTGCTCGCCAATTCGCCCGCGCTCCCGGCCCAGAGCTTTCAGCAGATGGGGGAATCGGCCATCGTAGGCCGCGCGCTCGCCGATCCGGTAACGAATCAGCTACAGAGGGTCTTCGGAGTTACTCAGCTTAAAATAAATCCGGCATTTACTTCCGGATCGCAACTCCCGGAAGCGCAGCTGAGCTTGCAACAACAGATTTCCAATAACGTCACGTTCACTTATATAACTGGATTGAACACTGCCAATGCGGAGACAATTCAAGCGGTCTGGACGTTCACGCCGCAATGGTCCGCGCAGGCCTTGCGGGACTATAACGGAATCTTCAGCGTCACCTTAATTTACAAGAGGCAGATTCGATAGAGAATTGTGGCTGGTTTCCGGTATCAGAGCCAATCACGGTCACTCGTGGCGCTTCGCAGCGAGTTGGTTAGCATCGGAAGAACATAAAGCGTTCACACGAGTGTGAACGCGGCACGCAAGAGTGCGTGCGCCACTATTGCATCCTAGTAACGATTTCACTGCACCAGGACACTGGGGGCTGATTTGGGGAGAAGACCTTACCCCATGCGGCCTCACCGTTGCAATTCAACCCGCGATCGCAAATTAGTCTATAGATTGTTCCACGCTGCCGATAAGCCACGCAGGATGGCAACGCGTGTGTATCCGTGTCTCGCAATGCTAGCGGCGCTCACGGTTTTGTCGAGCTTGGCCCAACAGCCCAACAACGATCTATCGCAGACCAGTCTCGAAGATCTGATGAACATTCAGGTGACGTCGGTCTCAAAGAAGGACCAGAGGTTATCGAAGACCGGCTCGGCAGTCTTCGTGATCACCCAGGACGACATCCGGCGCTCGGGCGCCACGAACATTCCAGATCTTCTGCGTTTGGCGCCCGGCGTGGATGTGGCGAGGATAGACGCAAATCAATGGGCGATCAGCATTCGCGGGTTTAACGATCAATTCGCGAATAAGGTGTTGGTGCTGATCGATGGTCGCTCGGTGTATAGCCCCAGCTTCTCCGGGGTCTATTGGGACATGCAGAGTGTGCCGCTGGAGGACATTGAACGCATTGAGATCATTCGAGGGCCAGGAGGCACAGTCTGGGGCGCAAACGCGGTAAACGGAGTGATCAACATCATTACTAAGAGCGCAACAGCCACCAAGGGAGGCCTTATCGTCGCCGGCACCGGATCCCAAGATCACGCCGATGCCTTGGCTCAATACGGAGGCACGATTGGACAGAATGGCTCCTACCGAGTCTACGGCAAGTATTTCGATATCGGCAACTCTGTTTTTCCCGGTGGACAACAGGCGGCCGATGGATGGAGCGCAGGCCAGGCCGGCTTGCGCTCAGACTGGGACCTGTCGGCCCACGATTCGTTGACCGTTCAGGGCGATTTCTTCAAGAGCAACGAGAGCCAGACCGTCACGACATTGTTTTCGAGCGCACTCCCACTGGAACAAACTTTGAACGACCCAGTGGCGGCAACCGCGGGCAATGTGCTGGGGCGGTGGAATCACACTTTCGCGAACGGATCTCAAATGTCGCTGCAGGTATACGACGATTACACCCGGCACTTTGAGCTGGGATTCCGGGATTCTCAAAACACCGTGGATCTGGACTTTCAGCACCACATCGCGTGGGGATCCCACAATGACCTCGTGTGGGGAGTGGGCTACCGTGTGATCGACAGTAATTACGGCGTCGGGGATTCCTTGACAATCCTTCCGCAGCATCGATTCGATCGCCTCGGCAGTGCCTTCCTCCAAGACGAGCTGAAGCTCGCGAAGTCCTGGTCGCTCACGATAGGCTCGAAGTTCGAACACAACGATTTCACCGGCTTTGAATACGAGCCTAGTGTCCAGCTGGTGTGGACGCCCACCGAGACGCAAACGCTGTGGGTGTCCGCCGCGCGGGCTATTCGGGAGCCGAGCACCCTGGAGGATGGTCTACGTGATGACGTAAACAGCGTGCCGATTGGTTTGTCCTACGGTATTGTCAGAATAATCGGAAATCCAAACACGAAAGCCGAGCAACTACGGAACTTCGAGGCAGGCTACCGCGCCCTGGCGACCAAGCGGGTGTCTCTGGACATTGCTACTTTCGGCGGCCTTTATCGGAACTTGCAGTTCGTTAGTCCAATCGCACCGTACGTGGAGATTCAACAAAACGTTCCTTACCTGATCTTGCCGGAACAATTTGTGAATGGCCCGGCAGCCCACACGTATGGTGCGGAATTTTTCGCGAACTGGAGTTTGACGGATTATTGGCGGATCAGCCCCGGTTATTCCTACTTTCATATCGGCATCGACGGGAATTCCACCGGTCTCTATACACCGCCGGGCACCTCGCCAAACCACCAATTTCAAGTAAGATCTCTACTCGACCTGCCGCACCATCTGGAATGGGATACCACGCTCGGCTACGTCAGCAAACTGGCGGTTGGAAATATTCCCCAATATGCGCGGCTGGACATCCGAGCCGGTTGGCGATGGGGCGAGTTTATCGAACTGAGCGTGGTGGGACAGAATCTCTTGAGTCCCCGGCATGCCGAGTTTGCCAATGCAGGTCTTCCGACCAATTACACCCTGATGGAGCGCAGCGTGTTCGCAAAAGTGACATGGCGCTTTTGAGTCCCGCTAGGGGAATCCAGGGACCCCTCCAGGTACCCCAGGGTTCAGCTTGAGCCTACAGCCCACGCCGCATCAGCGATATAGTCAAAAATTTCCCCCTGCCGATAAGCCACAGAGGATGGCAACGTGCGCGAGTGTCAACGCTTGTAATTACCGCCGACGCTTGGCAACGATTGCCGCGCTCTCCGCCACGTCGAGCTTGGGCCAACAGCCGCAGCCCAAAAACCTCGATCTATCGCAGGCCAGCATCGAAGACCTGATGGACATACAGGCGACTTCTGTCTCGAAGAAAGAGCAGACGGCGTCCACAAACTGGAACCTGATGGATCGTTGGCGGCTCGATATGAGCGGCTACCTTCCCGGAGTCAGCGCACCGCCGGTTCGTCTCCAAATCATCAATTTCAGGTGCGATCGATCCTGGATCTGCCGCGCCATCTCGAATGGGACAACACGCTCGGCTACGTCAGCAAGCCGGCGGATGGAGATGTGCCCGCTTATGCCCGGGTGGATAGCCGCCTGGCGTGGCGATGGAGCGAGTTAATCGAACACGGTTATGGAATCAATCGCACAGTGGTGGAGCGCAGCGCTTTCGGAAAGGTGACCTCGTACTTCTGACTGAGACGTCCTCCCATATGGTATTGCGGTTCGCCACCTTTGTCTTCGCCGTAATGTTGCTGGCGCTTCGCGCGCCTGGCCAGGCGATGGACGAATACCGGGTGAAAGCGGCTTTCCTATATAGCTTCGCCAAATTCGTAGAATGGCCGCCGGAAGCTTTTAAGGCGCCGAAGGACCCAATCGTGGTCTGCGTGCTTGGGCATAATCCATTTGGAAGTGCTCTCGAAGATGCGATTCGGGGGAAATCAATTGAAGGCAGAGCGTTCGCCTATCGCCAGGTCTCGGACGTCGAAAGCGCCAGCGCCTGCCAGATTCTCTTCGTCGGCTCGACGGAAAGCAAACACTTCCGGTCGATCCTCGAAAGCCTGAAACCGATGGGCATCTTGACGGTTGGAGAGGCTCAGGGTTTCGCCGCCGATGGCGGAGTGATCAACTTCAAACTGGACGACGGACGCGTACACTTCGAGATCAACACGGAGGCCGCCGAGCATGAGCAGCTCCACATCTCCGCCAAACTTCTTAGCCTGGCGCAGATCGTGAAAACGGAGAAACTCCGATGACATTGGCGGTGCGATACCGCGATCTGCCGATCCGTTACAAGCTGAAACTGATCGTTATGCTCACCGTGGGCGCCGCTTTAAGCGTGGCCTGCGGGGCTGTGCTGGTCTATGACTACTACACCCTGCGCGATTCCCTGCGGCGCGATCTGGGGGTGCTGGCTGAAATGACCGGCGACAACAGCACGGCGGCGCTCAGCTTTGGCGATGGAAAGACCGCTGGGGAGCTGCTCTCCGGGTTAAGGGCGAAGCGCTCCATCGTAACGGCAGCCATCTACTCCGCGGATGGCCAAGTCTTCGCCAGCTACCGGCGCGATGGGGCGGCATCCGCACCTCCAGCGAGCTTTGCAATCAATAGGAACTCCAGCTCCTTTCAGAACGGCCGCCTCCACATATTTCAGCGCATTGTGCTCCAGCAGCAGTTGATTGGAGGCATCTATCTGGAGTCGGACTTGGGCGAAGTCTATTCCAAAATTTCTCAGTTTGTGTTGATTGTGACTCTCACGCTGGTGGTGGCCCTGTTGCTCGCATTCGTACTTTCGGCCAAGCTCCAAACCGCTATCTCCGAGCCGATCGCCCGTCTGGCGCGCACCGCGAAGGTCGTATCGGCTGATAAAGATTTTTCAGTCCGCGCCGCCAAGACCGCCAATGACGACCTGGGACAACTTACAGACACTTTCAACGGCATGCTGGTTGAGATTCAGGAGCAAGACAAGCAACTGCTGAGCCATCGCGATCGCCTGGAGCATGAAGTTGCCGCACGGACGGCTGAGCTGGTTGCCGCCAACTCGGCACTGTCCGCGGCGAAAGAAAAGGCCGAAGCCGGCAGCCGCTCGAAGAGCGAATTCCTCGCCAACATGAGCCACGAGATCCGAACTCCGATGAATGGTGTGATCGGCATGACGGACCTGGTGTTGGATACCAACCTCACCGCCGAGCAGAGGGACTATCTATGCACGGTAAAGAGCTCGGCGGACTCGCTGCTCACCATCATCAACGACATTCTGGACTTTTCGAAAATCGAGGCGGGCCGGCTGGAGCTGGATTCCGGTCTGCTTCAACCTGCGCGACAATCTCGACGAAGCGGTGCGCACGTTGGCCGTTCGGGCTCATGAGAAAAACCTGGAGCTGCTGTGCGAGTGGAAGGCGGATGTGCCCGACTATGTCGTAGGCGATCAGGTGAGGATTCGCCAGGTGATCGTGAACCTGCTCGGGAACGCCATTAAATTTACCCAGGCCGGCGAGGTCGCCCTGGAAGTCGCGGTAGAAGAAAGCACGCCAGAACAGGTGGAACTGCACTTCATCATTCGCGACACAGGAATCGGGATTGCTTCTGAAAACCAGAAGCTCATCTTCGACGAATTTTCCCAGGCCGACGGCTCCATGACGCGAAAGTACGGAGGAACCGGGCTGGGACTAACAATTTCATCGCGCCTGGTGGACGCAATGCAGGGCCGGATCTGGGTGGAGAGTGCCCTGGGCCATGGGAGCTCGTTCCACTTCACTGCGTGGTTTGGCGTCGCTCAATCCATTCCGGCGGAAGAGCGGCAGTTCATACCCGGCCTCGAAGTGTTGGTGGTGGATGACAACTTTACCAATCGCCGCATCTTGACCGAAGTATTGTGGCGGTGGGGCATGAAGCCAATGTCCGCGGCGAGTGGTGTGGAAGCAATCTCTTTAATACGGCGAGCTTTTGAAGCGAAAGAGCCATTCGGATTGATCATCACCGATGTCCATATGCCGGGAATGGATGGGTTTGAACTCGCCGAGAAGTTGAAGCAGTCGCCGTACGGCGCGGAACCCATCATACTCATGCTGACCTCTGGGGAACGGCCGGGAGACATCGCCCGATCCCGTCAGGCGGGTGCTTCAAATTACCTGCTCAAGCCCGTCCGGCGCGAAGAGTTACGAGACGCGATCGCAAGGGCATTGGGTAAGCAGAGCGCTTCTGACGAAACTATTGTGAATAAGGGGACCCTCCCGCCTTCCACTCCCAGGCAACTTCCGGTATCCCCTTCGCGGATTCTTCTGGCCGAGGACAATCTCGTAAATCAACACCTGGTGCAGCGCTTGCTAGAGAAAGTAGGGCACGCCGTTGTGGTGGTCGGAAATGGAGTAGACGCATTGGAAGCGCTAAAAAAACATGCCTTCGACCTGGTTCTGATGGATGTTCAGATGCCCCTGATGGACGGACTTGAAGCAACCAGAGCCATTCGTGAATCCGAAGCCATGACCAAAGCGCACATTCCGATCATCGCGTTGACGGCGCATGCCATGAAGGGCGATCAGGACCGATGTATTGCTGCTGGAATGGACGCATATCTTTCCAAGCCAATCCGCGCGGCCGACTTGCTCAGTATGGTAGAAGCTTATGCCAAAAAGGAGTACGTGGCGCTTTAGCTGCCTAGGCCGCACCTTTGTGACTCAGCTGGCGGAACATCTCTTTGCCTTTTTCCGTGGGCTTATATGCGCTGCCAGGCCCCTTGGCCTTCGCACTGTTCACGACCACCAGGAAGCCGTCCTCCACCAGCCGCTCCAACCGCGCATTGCAATCTCCGTTAAATCCTGAACTGGCGCGTCCCGCCGTGCATACGGTTCGCAGCGTAGAGATCGTTTCAGCATCCATGCTCTCAGCGTAACACGGTCGCTTGAAGAGGCCTCACCGGCTACATGGGCCAGATCGTGAAATCCCGAAACGCCATGCGCACTGGCTTCTTCATGTGCGCCAGCGCGTCGTTCAGCTCCAGCAACTGGCCGCGCCCCATATCGAGCGAGTGCTCGTCAGGCTGATACTTCGTGCCCACTTTATAATCCAGGTAGGGCGTGTCGGACTGCTCGATGTGGCAGCCGACAATGTGCGTAACGATCTTGCCGTCGGTGAAGCTCACCAGGCGCTGGGTGCTGGCGACAAACGACGGAAAATCGTGAACGTACAAGCGGCCGGGATAAAGGCTGTCGCCCGCGTCCAGAATGCCGGTCTGGCGATCGTAGTAAGCCACGCTCAGCACGTCATGGCCGGGGATGGGTACAACATCGATGATGCGGCCGCCCAGATCGATCTTGCCGATACCGTCGGGCCAGTGAGGGATACCGAAGGTTTTCATGGTGGCTTCGACGGTCAGGGGCACCACGGTAGTGTTCCCACGGCCGCGGAACTGTGCGTCGCCCGCGATATGATCGTCGTGCGAATGCGAATGCCCGACCAGCAGCGGCGGAGGCTCCCGGTGATTGCGCGCGGCCCACTCGTCAAGAACACCTGAAACCGCGGACGCGACGTGCGTTTCGCCCGCGCCGGTGTCGATCAGAAACGCCTTCTCACTGCCGAAAAAAAGATAGAGGAACGGTTTCTCGTAATTGACGCAGCCGTTTTCCCGCAGAATGTACAAGTCTGGATTGTAAGCCTGAATCTCCCACTCGGGTGCGTCCCCACACGTCGGTCCGCCCGTGCGCCAGGATTTGGGAAGCTCACCCGGCCGGACCCCGCCACCATTGGGTTCGGGAGCCTGCGCCCAATAACATCCGCACACCAGTAACAGAACGATGCTAAACCGTAGTGATCGCATTCTGGTATAGGTTAACGTCTAGGTTAACCCAGTTGGAGGGCGGCTAGGAAATTAACTGCTGTCAGTAAACTAATCGATGACTCCCTAATCGAGGGAACTTGACGTGGCGCTTGAATTAACCGATAATAGTAAATGTCTGAGCGCTTCCGCCCACTCGCAAATCGCCTGAACTAAGTCAGGCGGTATGATTCCTCTTTCTTAGGCCAACCGACAACCGAGGAGGTTGCTGTGTTCGATACACCTCTGGCCCGAGCGCTCTCGCTATCATTCCTTTGCGCCGCACTCGCAGCGCCAATGCTCCAGGCCGCCGACTTGTCAACATATCGAGGATTCCGGTTCGGAATGAGCACCGCTCAAGCGGCCACTCAGGCCGGGATGAAGGCCACGGACGCCACTACGGTCCACCAGCAGCCCGCGCTCATCCAGTCGCTGGATTTTCAGCCCAACCTTTTTCATGCCTCAGTTGGCAAGAACGATCCGGTGTCGGAAATTACATTGACTTTTTACGATGGGGAACTCGCTCGGATGGCTGTGGTCTACGACCGCTACAAAGTGGATGGCATGACCGCGGACGATATGATCCAAGCGCTCTCGGCGGTCTATGGGACAGCCACCAAACCGAAGGCGGAGATCGCTTACCACTCTTACTATGCCGAGACCGCGCCAGTGGTTGCACGCTGGGAGGATTCCGAATACTCGTACAATCTGATTCGATCCGACGATCGGTCGAGTTTTGCCATGATCCTCTATTCGAAACGGCTGGATGCGCTGGCGGCGACGGCAATCGTTGAGGCGGTTCGGCTGGAAGCTCTCGCGGCTCCTCAAAAAGAGGCCGACCGCGCCAAGAAGCAGGCCGACGATCTGCAAGCTCTCGAACAAAAGTCGCGCCAGTCGAACATAGCGAGTTTTCGCCCGTGAAACGCTCTGGCGCTAGCGGCGTTACGACCGCGGGGTTTACGTCCGGCGGAATCCATCCGGGGATAATTTTGATCGCGGAAGGCACGCCAATGCCGGACTCCATGCGGCTGGAAGGGCCGTCCAATTCGGATGGCTGGCGTTCGATGGAGCGCGTCGAAGATGGCGACTTCGAGCGGAGAATCAACCGGGCGGGATGGATCTTCTACCTGATGGCTGGTGAGATCAAAGCTACGGTTTTCGGATTTGATCGAGGAAAGGCTTTACGGGCCGCAATGGAACGCATCATTGCGAGCGTGAAATTTCAAAGATGCAACAGTCTACAGATTACGGAAGTGACGGCCAAGTCGTTCCTGAAACTACCGTACGTAAAGGTCTCCGCCCGGTCCCGGCACATCCAGGAACAGCCCTTGGAACGCCCGTTATTCGATGGCCGATGAAAAATCCCAGTGGCCCGCTTCAGTTTTGGAGGCTAACGCGCAGGTTGGAGTTGCAGCGTGGTCATGGAAGAATGCTCATCCATGGTAACGGCTATTGGAAGTAATAGGAGCTTTGGGAACCTAATCGCATGGCAATGATCACCGTCAAACTCACCGAACAGGAACTGGGACTGCTGACCACTCTGGCATCCGATCAGCTTTTCCGCAGAGAATTCATCGATCCTAAGATGCCCGGCAATAAATTCAACCCGGCTGAGATAAGCCTCGGCAAGAAACTCGTGGAGCGTTTGCGGTTAGTGGCCGAGCGTGCCAAGAAAGTGTCTTCCTCCAGAGTGCCGTATGCCGTCTGACCTCACCAAAGGAGCTTTGTGATGCAGTTTATTCTCACTGGATTCACTCAAGACAGGGAATTCCGAGTGTTCGCATTTGAAGGGATCGCCGCCGATCGTGTTCGAACGCCGTTTACCGTACGGGCGGATCTGGCTCTCAGCCGAACATATGGCATTCGCCTGCAGGAGTTGCCGCTCATGTGCCGGGCTATTCTAGAACGCCGCGATGAAGCCGAACTACAGAACGCTTTGACCTTCACCGAAGAGGCCATGCGTCTGCATGCGAGTAACTCCCTTGCCGCGCGAGTTCTGGCAGCGCAGAAGAAGAAAGCGCCTCGCCGCCCTGCGCCCGAAACCGTCGGCGCTGCATGGCGTTCGCCACAACCGTAGAGCGCTCCAGCAACCCATGTGAGCTTGACTTCCTCCCGGGGTTAGTTTATACCTAAACTCAATCGTGGAGGACCCCGTGCAGTCGCCACCTTTTATAGAACCGCGCGACCGCTCCCTTTGCTCGGGGCTCCGTTTCGGCGCTTGCGGTCTTATCTGTGTTCTCGTAGGAGCGTCGCTTGCCGGCCAGACACTTCCTCGAACTCCGGATGGCCACCCGGATCTACAGGGGACGTGGACCAACGCCACGGTCACGCCGTTCCAGCGGCCCAAGGAATTGGGCGCCAAGCAATTTTTCACCGCGGAAGAAGCCTCCGCATTTGCAAAGCAGCGTGTCGAACAGGGCAACGTGGATCGCATCGAGGGCGAACGCGGAGCGTCCGACCTGGCGCGCCGTGCCTACAACAACTTTTGGACCGATCGCGGAACCCACGTCGCCAGCACCATGCGCACGTCTCTGGTCATGGATCCGCCCGATGGAAGAATTCCGCCTTTCACGCCCGCGGCGCAGAAAAGATATGATGCGTTTCACGCCCACCAGGCGCTGCATCCCTCCGACGGCCCCGAAGACCGGCTTCTCACCGAGCGCTGCATTCTGTTTGGCGCCGCCGGTCCGCCGATGCTGCCGGAGCCGTACAACAACAACTATGAGATTGTCCAAAGCAGCGGGCTGATCGCCATGGTAGTGGAAATGAACCACGAAACTCGCGTGATTCCGATCGACGGAAGTCCGCATCTTCCCTCACAAATTCACCAATGGACCGGCGACTCGCGCGGTCATTGGGAAGGGGAAACGCTGGTGGTCGATACCACCAATTTCAAATTCAACAACCAAAGCCGCTTCGGAGTCGGCTACCTGGATGGAATGACGGACGAGAATCTTCACGTGGTGGAGCGCTTCCGCCGAGCGGATCTCAACACGATTATTTATCAAGCCACGGTGGACGATCCTACGGTCTATACCAAACCCTGGACGGTGGAGATTTCGATGTCCAAACGCACCGGCCGGCTTTTCGAATACGCGTGCCACGAGGGAAATTACGCCATGGCCGACATGCTTTCGGGCGCGCGAGCCGAAGAGAAAAAGGCTGCCCCGCCTGCGGCAAAACCATGACAGCATCCCGATTCGCGATCCTAACGGTCCTCGCGAGCTTTCCGCTGTTTGGCCAGTACGATCTCACCGGCGAATGGGGCGCACGCTATCACGAGGACCAGCTCGAACGCATCCCTGGCCCGGAACTCGGCGACTATCTCGGATTGCCAATCACAGATGCAGCCAGGCTTCGCGCGGACAGTTGGGATGCGTCCATCACGACATTGCCTGAGTGGCAGTGCCGTCCTCATCCAGCCGATTACGGAACGCGCGGACCGGCCGATCTGCGAATTTGGAAGGACGTTGACAACCAGACGCAACAAATAATCGCCTACCACACACACGTGCAGTGGCAGGCGCAGGAAAGGACCATCTGGATGGATGGCCGTCCGCATCCCTCCGCCGACGATCCACACACGTGGCAAGGATTTTCGACCGGCAAGTGGGAAGGCAATCAGCTCACTGTCATCACAACCCATCTCAAGGAGGGCTATATTCGCCGGAATGGCGTTCCGCGTAGCGATCGCGCGACGCTGGTGGAGCACTGGATTCGCCACGGCGATTTTATGACGCTGGTCAGCATCATCACCGATCCGGTGTATCTGACTGAGCCGTTCGTTCGCACTACCAACTGGGTGCTTTCGCCGCAGCAGTCGATCGATCCTTATCCTTGCGAAGTGGCCGAGGAAATCGAGCGTCCGGAAGGCTCAGTCCCTCATCACTTGCCCGGAGCGAACAAATTCCTCACTGAATTCCCCAAAAGGTTCGGCCTGCCGGAGCGCGCAACTCGCGGCGGAGCAGAGACCATGTATCCGGAATATCGAATGTCGATGCGCGGATCGGCTGCGAGCTCAGCGCCCGAGCCGGCCATCCAGCCCGAACCTCCGCCACCCGCAGGAATTCATGTGCAACGGGTGCGCGGAAACATCTTCATGCTCTCCGGCGCCGGCGGCAACATTACCGTGGATACGGGAAGCGAAGGACTGCTTCTCGTCGACACGGGGCTGCCGGAAAAGACGGATCAGGTGCTGGCCGAACTGGCTAAACTTTCCAGCAAGCCGATTCGCTACATCATCGATACGCATTTGCATCCGGACCACACGGGAGGAAACGAGAAAATCGCGAAATTGGGCCAGACCATTGCCGGCGGCGACGTCACAAATCTGACGGATGACGCAAGGGAGGGCGCAAAAGTGATCGCCCATCAAAATGTCCTCAATCGGATGACGGCCCCGGATGGAGCGCAGCCTGCCTCGCCCTTTGCCATGTTGCCCACCGATACCTATCTTGGATCGAGGAAGGACCTGTTCTTCAATGACGAAGGAATTCGCGTCGTGCATCTGAAAAATGCGCACACCGATGGAGACAGCATGGTTTTCTTCCGCCGCTCCGATGTAATTAGCACGGGCGATATCTTCACCACCGACCTTTACCCGATCATCGACCTAGCTGATGGCGGCAGCATCCAGGGTGAAATCGCGGCTTTGAATCAGATTCTCAGCCTGGTGATCCCGGCGCGCAATGAAGAGGCTGGAACCTATATAATTCCTGGCCACGGGCGGCTCTCGGATGCCGCCGACGTCGCTTACTACCGCGACATGGTGACGATTATTCGCGACCGGATCGTCGACATGAAGAACAAGGGCATGACGCTGGCCCAGGTTCAAGCATCCAAACCTACGCGGGACTACGATCCGCGCTGGGGCGCCGTCACCGGTCCATGGACCACCGACATGTTTGTCGAGGCTGTCTATCAGAGTCTCGGCGAGAAAGGAACGCACTAATTGATGATTCGATTTCTCACCGCCGTTCTGCTGCTCTCGGCGCCCGCGCTCGCGCAGATCGATTTCTCGGGAAGCTGGGCGCCCTTGTACCATGAGGACTTGCCGGATCGAATTCCCGGCCCCGAGCTCGGCGACTACCTGGGGCTCCCCCTCAACGACGCCGCACGCCTGCGCGCCGACAGCTACGATGCGGATCGGATCTCGGTGGTTCCCGAGTATCAATGCCGGCCGCACTCCGCCGACTATTCGATGCGCGGCCTGGCTAACATGCGCGTCGATTTAATCCGCGACCCGATCACGCAGCGCTTCGTCGCGTTTCACACCCGTATCAACTTTCAGGAGATGGAACGGACCATCTGGCTGGACGGGCGTCCGCATCCGTCTGAATACGCGCCTCACACCTGGCAAGGCTTTTCCACCGCAACTTGGGACGACAACATGCTGGACATTTACACCACGCATCTCAAGGAAAGTTACCTGAAGCGCAACGGCGTTCCGCGCAGCGACAAAGCTACGTTCACCGAACATTGGGTGCGGCATGGAAATTACCTGACTGTCGCCACCGTGGTGACGGATCCTGTCTTCATGACCGAACCGTTGGTGCGGACGCAGACCTGGGTCCTGGATCCGGCGCAAGTGATCGCCAGAGACATCTGCGAGACCGTCGCTGAAACGCCGAAGGCCGCCGACTATGTCCCGAACCACTTGCCCGGAACAAATCCTTTCTTACACGAGGTGGCGGATTGGTATGGATTGCCCTACGAGGCAACTCGGGGCGGCGCCGAAACATTGTACCCCGAATACAAGAAGAAGATGGGCAAACCGGAGCATCCCCGCGATCGGTGCGAGCGCTACTGTTCCTGCGGCGCCGAAGGCCAGGTTTGTCTGAGTCCCACTTCTGCGCCGCCAAAACGGTGAACCCAGAATGACGAAGACGCGCTACTCAAGTCTTTTCGCTCTGATGGTCCTGTGCTTTGCCCATGCCAGCGGACAACCCCAACAGAATTTTGACAACGTGCAAATCCACGTTGAACCGGTGCAGCACAACATTTACATGCTGGTGGGCGCGGGCGGCAATACCACGCTGCAGGTGGGGAGCGAAGGTGTGTTGATGGTGGACACGCAATTTGCTCCCTTGGCGCCGAAACTGATGGCCGAGATCCGCAAACTTTCTCCCGGCCCTTTACGCTACATCATCAACACGCACATGCATGGGGATCACGTGGGGGGAAACGCGGCAATTGCAAAACTCGCGGGTTCCGATCCCGCTCTTCCGCTGAAGATCATCGCGCAGGAAAACGTGCTCAACCGATTGACCGCGACGGCTCCCGGGCAGCCCCGTTTTCCGGAAGCGGGGTTGCCGATTGACGAATACGGAACGCCTACCAAAAACCTGCATTTCAACGGTGAGGCCATCATAATTTATCATGAGCCGAACGCGCACACCGATGGCGACAGCGTGGTTCTATTTCGGGGCTCGGACGTCATCAGCACCGGCGATATTTTCACTCCCGATGGATATCCCTTCCTCGACATCGCCCACGGCGGCAGCGTACAGGGGGAAATTTTGGCGTTGAACCATATCCTGCAGTTAGCCGTTCCAGCCAAAACGCAGGAAGGGGGTACCTACATCGTGCCAGGCCACGGGCGAATCTGCGACGATGCCGACGTGGTCGAGTTTCGAGACATGGTGGTGATCGTTCGCGATCGCATTCGCGCCATGATCCAGAAAAACATGACGCTCGATCAGGTGAAAGCCGCCAAGCCCACATTGGACTATGACACCGAATATGTAACCAGCAACAGCTTCGTCACGGCGGATCGTTTTGTTGAGGCGGTTTACAAGAGTCTTGCACCATGACATACAAGTTAGCAATCCTAATATTGGCGGCCGCAAGCGGGCTTTCTGCGCAATTCGGTCGTCCCCCCGTCCCTCCGGCGCCAGGAAAGCCGGGCGCACCAGTCGATTTCACTGGATACTGGGTCGCGTACGTCACTGAAGATTGGCGCTGGCGCATGGTGACACCGCTGAAGGGCGACGCCGCAAGTGTTCCGACCAATGCCGAAGCCCGGAAGGTCATCGATACCTGGGATCCGGCCAAAGACGAAGCCGCCGGTCTCCAATGCAAATCCTATGGCGCGCCCGCAATCATGCGTGTCCCCGGACGCCTGCACATCACCTGGCAGGACGATAAAACTCTGAAGATCGAAACCGACGCAGGCCAGCAGACCCGCTTGCTCCATTTTGATGGACCGCCTCCCCACGATGCCGCGCCCTCCTGGCAGGGGTACTCGTCCGCAAAGTGGGAAGGAGCTTTGCCCACGGTCAATCCGCCCGTTGTATTCGGTCTGGGATTGGCGCCGCGGCTGGGCTCGAAATCCCGTTCGCTCGAAGTAACCACCACGCAATTGCGCGCCGGATACCTGCGCAAGAACGGCGTTCCGTATAGCGAAAAGGCCGTTCTCAAAGAGTATTACGATTTGTTCAAAGAGCCGAACGCCGACACCTGGTTCATGGTGACAACGGTAGTGGACGACCCCACGTATCTCGCGGTTCCATTCGTTACCACCAGCCACTTCAAAAAACTTGCCGATGCGTCTGGCTGGGATCCCGAGCCGTGTACCGTGCGTTAAGACGCGGCGCACGCACTCCTGGCTGGCCACAGATGAACACCGATCAACACAGATTGAAAACGATTAACTTGAGTGGGCTGTGGCCAGATTGCTTTTTTCAGCACCCTCACTCCTGCGTGCCGCGTTCCACACTCGAAGTGCGTTGCTAGCTGCTATTACAACCTCGTTGTTCCCATTGCTTAGTAGCAAGCAACGGGTCTTCGCATGAGTGCGAAGACGGCACGCATGAGTGCGTACGCCACAGGCCACGTCGATCAGCCGGCGGATTTTAGAAACTCCCGCACCCGATCCATGTACGCGCTGCGATCGTGGCTTGACACCAATGCGCCGGCCATCCGCACTGGATCGCCAAAGAAGAAGCGCTCGTACAGTACTTGTCTCGACGCGAATGCGGAGACCGCCGTGTCCCAGGCCAACCGAAAGAGCGGAATACGATCGTGCGCTTCGGCGCGAGCGGATTGGAAATAGCGCTCAATCTCCTCCGCCATGGGACCTCGAACATCCGCCTCTGTCGGCATGGCAACCAGGCCGCTGGCGCCCATCTGCTGGATAATCTCGACCATCCGCGGATAGAGCCGCGGGTAAAGATTGCGCGCCGCATCCAGCGGATCCCAGGCCGGACGCAGCATGCCGTATTCATCCAGCGCCGCGTCTGCTTCCGCGGCCCGCAGAAAAGCTCGCATGGTTTCCATGTTGACCCAGATTTCCGCCAGCTTTTCCTGGATATGTTGAAAGCTTTCAATCGCGATGGTGTGCGCTATCAGCGACGCCAGGCCCAGCAGGTATTCGGTCTTCGCGAAATTCTTCACCACCACCTGGTGCGTCATGCAGGCCAGCGCGCCGGTTCGGCCGTAAGCGGCGTTGCACCGGGCCACATCCCGGTACAGCAACACACGCTCCCACGGTACGAATACGTTTTCGAAAATCACCACCGAATCCAATTCCTCGAAGCGGGATCCGAACGGGTGATCGTACCTGGAGCGCCCGTAGTCCAGGCTTTCGCGGCACAAGAATTTCAGGCCGGGCGTGTTGGTTGGAAGGCAAAATCCAAATGCATAGGGAGCATCTTCTTCCTGATTCTTGAGCAAAGTGGAAGGAAAGACCATCAGTTCATCTGCGAAAGGAAGAGTCGCGAGCATCCGACAGCCTTGAATCACCAACCCGGCCGCTGTTTCTTCCTTCACGCGCGCTGCCAGGAACGGATCGGCTTGCCTGGCGGTTCCCACCGAGCGATTGGCCTGGGGGGTGATCAGTGTGTGGGTCATCGACAGATCATGTTCGCGCAGATGCTCATAATAGCGGCGCGCGTTTTCTCCGAAACGCGGATCGGCTTCCCCCAAGAAAGCCGAGCCCGAAGCGTAGCCCGCCATGGCCCTGTTGAGATAGTCCGGAAGGCGCCCCATCATTCCGAAGTTCGCATCGGATCGCACTTTCATGGCGCGGCTGATGCTGCGCAGCTCGGCATCGGTACGCGGGATCAGAAACGTCCGGCCGACCTTGACGCCAGAGGTGGGCGAATCGTATAGAGTGACCTCCGGCTGGCGCCATTGCAGATCGTAAAGCGCCGCGAGGGATTCTACCCCGTGACGCATTGCCGGATGCGCGGTGGGATCTTCCACTCGACGCCCTTCATACCAAAGATTGGGCGGATGGGTGCGCAGGCGTTCCAACACTTGCGCGCCGCGCCGCGCGCCCGTCCCGCTGGTGCTTAGAACCATGGGCCGATTCTATCTCGTCTTTGAGCTATAAATGATTCATTGCGTACCCGTCACGTAGTAAGTAGGACGCTGCCTCTCGATTTGGAGACTTGGCTGCAGATGATCCGCACCTTCTGGACGCTGCAGTCCAAGGTGGAGGAATCGCTCAAGAAGCACAAGCTCACGCTGGCCCAATTCGATTTGCTGGCGATGCTCTTAGGGTTAGAGGATCTGAATCAGCAGGACCTGGCGAAGAAATTGGCCGTCACCAAGGGCAACATGGTGGGTTTGGTGAATCGTCTTAGCCGGCGCGGTTTCGTCAAACGGGTTCCTTCGCGAAAAGGACGCCGCGCCAACCTGATTCGTCTCACCACCAGCGGGCGTAAGTTAGTGACGGCGGCGCTTCCCGATCACCTGCGCCTGGTCGCTTCCATGATGAGCCCGCTCGCGAGCGGGGAGCAGGAGGATCTGCGTCTGCTCCTCAAACGTCTGGATGAGCGAGAATAAGAAGGTGCGAAAGAGAATTATTGGTTCGGGCCGCACGGCTGCCAAGCCGGGGCCTGGTCCGCGCTGGATGGATCTGGGGCAGATCGCGACCGTCGAAGTTTCCTCCGAGGATCCCAGCTTTCCCATCGAATCCGTTTTTGATACCAACAGCGGTTCAGGCTGGCGAGCGTCTCAAAAAGGCGAACAGCAAATCCGACTCATCTTCGACCAGGCTATCGCAGTACATCGAATACAACTTCATTTTCTGGAGCCAACGCGCGACCGCCTGCAGGAATTCACTGTTCGATGGTCGGCGGCGGATGGCGGGCAGCCCAAAGAGATCGTGCGGCAGCAATGGAATTTCAGCCCTTCCGGGTCGACCAGCGAGCTGGAAGATTATGAAGTCAATTTGGACGGCGTCTCGACTGTCGAATTGGTAATCAAGCCGGACCTGACGCATAACGAAGCGCTGGCCACTCTCGCTGCCTGGCGTGTGGCATGATCCCGCTAGTTTGGCGGCTGCCGAAAATCAAGCCAGGCACTGCGCGACCCACTCAGTAACTCCGGGTCCGGAGTTTGGTGGTGACGCTGGCGAATCGAATAAACTATCCAGCGGCTGGCTTCAAACGCTCGCCAATAGGGATTGGTGCGCAGCAGTTCGTTCCGGGCGCTTAAGATTTCGCGTCGCGCGAAGCGCTGCAGTTTATTGCCGTGTTCGGGAAGGGGGGTTGAGTCAGCAGTTTCGGTAGAGAGCCGCGGCGCACCACAATCATTGAGCTCAATCACCACCATGCGGCCATCCGTCATGATGGGATCTCCTGTGGCGTTGACGGCGAACCGTGGGAGGTCCGCCCGATCTCGCCAGTCTAATAGGCTCCCGCAGGATGAATAGGCCAGATCGTACGCTACTTTATCGCGCTCCTGATCGACATCCTCCTCGATTTTATGCGAGAGCCTGCGCCCCGACCGCCAGTACGCGAAGTCGATATCCCGGGTAGCGGCTCCGATCCACATCTCCCGCCCGCGCCAGGTGTCAGCCGCTTTCCAGATCCTTATATGGTGCCGCTTGGAAACATCATTCAGGCTCTTTTGCCAGGACACATCCGGCTCGGCTCCATTCAACAACAACAGGGACATGGGCGCGGCGTGGTCTCCACGAAGCTCTGCCACGGCCCGAATCCAATGGATACGATCGCGAAGCGTCGGTGGACCAGGCTGCGTCCAGCCGGCGGCATCGAAAGCAGTGACGATCTGGCGCGCGGAGCCGATAAACAGAACGTTCGTGAGATCCGAAGGCCGGCCCGAAACGGGAGCTTGAGTTCGATAGGGAACCTCCGCAACGATACGCGACAACTCCGCGCCCTCTTCGTCCGTCAGCTGGCGAACCTCCGGTTGTCGCGGCGGTTCCAGAAGCAGGGGCTGGGTTAGCCTCAGCGTCAACTCAACGCCCGCGGGGTAGTAAATCTCCGGTTCTGGAAGCTGCATGATCAGCGACCGGATGATCCACCAAGCGAGCTCGGCGTGGATCTCCCAATGCAGCGCGGTTCGTATGTAGCCGCTGATTCTGTAGCAAATGCTTCCAGTGGATCGTACTCCCTGGATGCGGCCGGTTCGTGTCACACGCTCGCGGCTGTTATCCACCTCCGCTACCTGAGCGACGATGGGAACCATACTCCCGTCCAGCGGAGTGATCTGGTTGAATTGCAAATCGAGCGCGGCTGTTTCGTGGCGTACTCCGAAGCCGACGCGCGTGACCGATTTCACTCGCCCAGCCAGGGTGCTTCCGGCCGCCAACACGGTTTCGCTATTTAGCACCAGTGGCGCAATCAGAACCGCGCTGATCCGCGACCCGGGAGCGCTGGCATAAGAGCCCACCGTAGTTGTTAGCCGGATGTGAAGTTGTGTGCCCTCAGGCAGTGGGCGGAATGACAACACTGCGATTGCTAACAGCAATCCCACGAGCGTGGTCACGAACAAGCGTAACCGTTTCCGCTTCCCGACGATGTTCAATACTGCGCACAGGCACGACTATCCAGTTAAGTACCGCTTCAGGGGATTCGGAAAAAAAAGACCCGTCCTGGCCCGATACCGCTGGTAAGCTTCAGCCAGTGGACTGCGTGTAAACTTCTTTTCTTCCTCGGTCGCCGCCCGTACATAAATGACGAGCATCACGGCCACGGTTGGTCCGAGCCACAGGCGACCGGTGGCTGCCCATCCCGCCACCCAGCACAGCAGATAGGAGCAATACAACGGATGCCGGATCATTCGATAGGGTCCCTGCGCCACCAAGTGGGAGGGCAAGTCGGGCGAGAAGGCGGCCGACAAAGGCTGGCGCAAGCTGACTTGGACCGCCCACCAAAATAGCGCCAGGGCGCACAGATACAGCACCGTTCCACTAACCCCGCGAACTGCATTGATGCCCGGCGTTACCACAATGGCCGTTAAATGGAGTATCCCGAAAGCTACTCCACAGGCTTTGATCACTTGCATGCCTGTGGTCAGACCGGCCGGTTGGATGAAAAATCTTCTCATCGCCCAGCCGAAGCTGGCGAGGCACCCGATCAGAAGGCCGAAGGATATCCACTGCCATCCGTGCGCCGTCACACGCCTGCGTCCGCCGTTTCGGAACAAATCACCGGGACATCTCTCAAGCGCGAACGACAGGCTTCCATCCATTTGCTATAGCGCGGATTCGGCCTGGAAGAATCGAATCGCAGGACTTCCATATGGCACCGATACTGCGCATCGTAAAAGGACGGGAGTTCCACGCCGCGTGCCTGCAGTTGTTGGCCGCCAATCCGTTTCAAGATAGCCGCCGAACAGCGCTGGGTACTGGCGGAGCTGATTCCCAACGCGCCACCGCACAACTGCGCAAATGCGTAAGCTGTCGCAATCATTCGGAGGGCCTCTGTGGTACAGCGCAATGCCTCCGAGATCACCCAGCCCCCAAGCTCCACGTAGGAATAGCCTCGCTGCCTGGCTTTGTGGAGATCCGCTTCCACGGCCGTCCGTAACTCTTGACCCCACGCTTTCGATTTGGCGAGCGTAGAACAGGAAATTGCCAGATCGTTGAAACCGGCGTCCTTGCGATGCGGTAGATACCGCATACAGGCTGCAACCCGCCCGTGAGCGTCTAAGGTTAACAAATGCCAGCTATGACGATCAGCCGCCTGCACGTGCCGGCCGTCAGCCATCAACTGTGTGGCGTCGATGGCTCCCTCATGCAGTGCGATTCTTCCCCTCAGCTTCTGGGCTTCGGTCAGCCGACTGTGATGGCCCGAAGAGTCCACAACCACATCCTTGAATGGGCCAGGGTTTATCGACGTGGGCGCCAGCAACAAATTCCTACGCTGAAAGCTAAATCCATCCAATGAAAACGATCTCATCCACCACCCTCGAAGAATCGAGATTTTTGCGTAAGCACTTAAGAAACAGCAAGATATAAGAACAGTTCTGCCTGACAGAGCAGTAGTTTTGGTATGCGCGCAGTACTACACTTCAAGTGGTAATAGCGCGCATGATCTCTCATAGAACCGGGCTATGAGAGCAGTAAAAAAACTTTAATGGCGATAGTACCACCCCTATAGTACTGTTGCAAGCAAAAAACTCCGGCCAGTGAAGATATATGCTATTCAGGTCTGATTTCTTACCTTCCAGTGATCGGCTGTTAGGTGGGTGTTACTTGAAGGTGATAGAACTTCTGGGTCAGTACTAGAGAATGGGCAAGAGGGGGCGGGGAGCAAAATGAGGACCAAAAAAAAGAAGACCGAGCCCCAATCAGGGCCGGTCTTCATAGGTGAGCAACTGAGGGAGGCTTACGCCAGGTTCTTCCGGCGCTTCGACACCACCAACCCCATCAAGAGGCCCGCTAGCGCGATCATCGAAACAGCCCGCGGTTCAGGCACTTCACTCCTGGCAGTTATCGTAAACGTGCCGGCGTCGGTGGTTGTAATATTCTTGGAGGTCGACAACGCGAACGCACCTTCAGGGATAGGTTGAGTGAAGCCCCCGGTGACATCGCTGGTCCCAGTGAGATCGGTTGCGGTTCCGGCGACCGCGAGAGAAGCGATCGTCAGGTTTGGCCCTTCGTCCGTCAGGACAATCGGCGAAGCTCCGCCCAGCGGAGAGCACGACTGACCTACCATCATTCCTGAAGTACACGCGGTCCCAGTACCGGGCCCAAAAGATGTCAGCGTGATGTTGAGGGTTGGTTCATTGGGGAATGTAATGGGCACGTCAACAGGATATACGCCACTCACCGGAGCTCCGGTTGGCATGATGGGGCTGCCACCATTAATGTCGATCGGATCCTTAACCTGCAGTGCCGGCCCATCATAAGTGAGTGTCGTACTCCCACCGACCTCCGTCGAACTAGGCGGGGTGTTGTTCGTATCGTTCTGGGTGAAGGTTATGGATGTGGGAGTGACCGTCACCGTACCCGGGCCCCCGGTGTACAGCGTCCCCACCACAGTTGCAAACGAGGGCGCCGCCGTCAAAAAGATGAGGCCTAAAAAGGACCCCGTAATACTTAATCGCGCGAAAATTTTCATTAGTTTCTCCTACTGATCAGTTCGCTGACAACAATTGGTTCCCCTACGCATTAAATTCTCGTAAGAGTTATTCTCATTCCCGGTTCCGACTGACGAGTCCGGACTAGCCCCGAAGAACGACTTATCGTCGCGCTTCGATTCATCGCTCTGGTTGAATAGTAATCCGGAAAGATCCACAGTTGAAGTGACAGCTGCATGTAACGTGTACTACTGGTCACGAAAAACGAGAATCTTCACGACAAGCGAAACAGTTGAGTCACGCATCAGTCTAACCTCAGCATGAAGCGATATGTGTGGGTCGGAATAGTGGCGTGCTTACAACTTGCCTGTAGTAAATCGCCACAATCCTACGTGGAGCGGGGGAACGGCATGCTGGCGGCCGGCAAATACGCGGACGCGCAACTTCAATATCGCAAGAGCATCTCAGAAGACCCCAAGTTCGCCGAAGGCTATTATCGGCTCGGCGTCCTCGAATATCAGTTAAAGCATGGACCGGAAGCCTTGGACGACTTGCAGCGCGCGGTGAACTTTGATCCAGGCAACGAACGTTATGGTATCGAGCTCGCCGACGTATCCCTGGAAGCCTATCAAGCGATGCCGAACCGCAAGAATCTATACGGGCAAGTGGCTCAGGAGGCGGAGCGTCTTTTGAAAAAGGATCCCAACTCGTTTGATGGGCTGCGGCTTAGAGGCGACGTGTTGGTAATTGATCGCAAATATGACGAAGCGATGTCGGAATTTCAGAAGGCTAATGCCATCAAGCCCAACAATCCCAAGGTGGTCGTGGCTATGGCGCAAACCTTTTTCGCCCAAAAACAGGACCGGGAGGGTGAAGGGTTATTAGAGCAGTTTCTCAACGTGCGGAAGGATTTTCCAGCAATATACGACTTGCTTGAAACGCACTACCTCCGGAATAGACGGGTGGAAGATGCTCAACGTCTTCTCGAGTCAGAAATCGCTGCTCTTCCCAAGAACGCCAACCCGCGAATCCAGTTGGCAAGTTTGTATCGGGCGTCGGGACGCGATCAGGAAATGTCGCGGGTGTTAGAAAAGATCGTTGCCGACCCTGCCAATTTTCCGACCGGGCCTATCGTGGTTGGCGACTTCTACGCAGCGTATGGCAAGTGGGACGATGCTCTCCTACACTACTCTGCCGGAATCGCACAGTCATCCGATAAGGACCTTTACCGTAGACGAATCGCACATGCTCTAACGGCGGTAGGTAAGCGCCAAGAGGCCGTTGTCGAGCTGAACGAAATCTTGAAGGCAAATCCGAAGGATGCGGATGCACGGCTATCTCGCGCCGTCCTCTTGCGAGAAAGTAAGGATGCGAAAGACCGTGATCTGGCGAGCGAGGAACTTAAGGCGCTGGCCGCGCAATACCCGCAGAACGCGGTCGTGCACTACAACCTGGGACTATCGTATCTTGCGAAGGGCGATTTCGAATCGGCTTCGGCGCAACTTCAGAAAAGTGCGGTCCTGCGGAGCGACTACATTGCTCCCAGGCTGGTGTTAGCTGAATTGGCCCAGTCCGCCCACAATTATTCCGTCGCGCTGGACGCAGCTCGAGAAGTACTGGCGCTCGATCCCAACAACTTCGATGCCCAGCTGGCCAAGGCGTCTGCGTTGGTGGGAAGTAAGTCCTACCAGCAAGCCGAGAGCGATCTTACTGCCCTGTCGAAACTGCACCCTGATTCCAAAGAAGTTAATCTGGAGCTGGCGGCGCTGGCCGCAGGCGAGAAGGATTACGCCAAGGCCGAGCGGCTGTATCGGAGTCTTTATCGTCCAGGTTCCCCGGATCTGCGGCCGCTCCAGGGATTGCTTGCGCTCGCGGCCCTTGAACACCATCCCGAAAAAGCCCAAGCCCTCTTAGACGGCGAGCTTAAACAAGCGCCTGACTCCCGTCCTGTCCACCTGCTACTAGCGTCATTTGCTACCGAAGAGCGCAAGTTTGATGTCGCCTCCCAGCAGTATCGCTGGCTTCAATCCAAGGACCCGAAATCGGCGCAACCGTATTCTTCAATGGGCGACCTGTACCAGCTTCAAGGCGCGCCTCAGGATGCGCTTGCCAGCTATGAAAAGGCCCAGGAGCTGGCGCCACGCGACACCAGGATATTGAACCAGATCGCAATTTTGGAAAGCAACAGCGGGCAGGCCAAGCAGGCCATCGCGACGCTCAACAAGCAACTCGCGCTGGATCCGAACAACGCCGCGGCCATGAACAATCTGGCCTTCAATCTGGCTGAAGCCGGGACGGACCTCGATCGGGCGCTGGCCCTCGCCGAAGTGGTTGCCCGAAAGTTTCCCAATGACCCTGGCGTCATTGACACGCTCGGATGGGTGTACACCAAACGCGGCTTGAATCAGAGCGCCATTCAGGTGCTGCGCGCTCTAGTAAACAAGAACCCGAACGAACCAACATTTCACTATCATTTGGCAGTCGCGCTGTTGCAGAACAAGCAAACCAGCGATGCCAAACGCGAGCTGCTGGCCGCGCTATCGCAACATCCTCCCAAGGAACTGTCCAGCAGGATTCAAGAGAATCTCACGAGGGTTCAGTAGTCCCGCGCGGGCGAGTTCCAGCAGATTCGTGCGATCATCGAAAGCACGCTGTGCGCGTTTTCGACATGCTTAAATCGGTCGCGGGACGAACAATAATGGCGGTCGTATCCTCCGGCATCGCGATCGCATTCGTACACGCAGCCAGTCCCGATACCCGCCTGGGTTTTTCAAGCCGCGGCCTCGTTGATGAACGCAATGCCGAGGCGAAGTACGCCGCCCAGCTTTCCACCGAATCCATTTCTCAGTTCCACCTGGTGATCACCAAGCGGCCGCACATGGCTGGGTCCCTGGCCTCCATGGCCGTCGCCGAGACCATTCGTCAGGGCCTGGAAAACGCCGGTCTCCAAACGGAGGTTCACGAGTTTCAGGTCTATCTCTCCACCCCCCGCTCAATCAGTGTCGAACTGGTGGCGCCAGCGAGGGAGACGTTGTCTGCGCGCGAGCCCGCCCACCCGCTCGACCCCGACTCGGCAAATCCGGAATTAGTGCCGGCGTTCGTAGCCTATTCGGCCTCTGGCCACGTCCAGGCGCCGGTGGTCTACGTGAATTATGGATTGCCGCCCGATTATGCCAAGGTGGAAGCCGCCGGCGTGGACGTCCGCGGCAAGATCGTCATCGCCCGCTACGCCCGGAGCCATCGTGCGGTAAAGATCTACACTGCGCAGCAGCACGGAGCAGCGGCCATCATTATCTATAGCGATCCCGCCGACGATGGCTATGCTAAGGGATTGACGTGGCCCGAAGGTCCCTGGCGCGCCGATTTTCAGTCGCAAGACGGCAACGGGAAATACAGTTGGTTTTGGCATGGCGATCCGCTCTCGCCGGGCGTCGGCGCGCGCGCCGATTCCAAAGTGCTGGACCCAGCCGCCGCACCGACCCTCCCACGAATTCCCGCAATTGTTCTTTCCTACAAAGAGGCGGCCAAAATCCTCAGCCAATTGCGCGGCCCGGGCGTGCCGGCCGGATTCCAAGGCGCTCTGCCATTTGCGTATCGCCTGGGCGCTGGACCGGCGGTGGTCAACGTGAATGTCCAGATGGACTCAAGCCGGCGACCGATCCGTGACATTGTCGCCCGGCTGCCGGGAAAAAATCCAAACCGCTGGGTAGTGCTCGGCACGCATCATGACGCCTGGACGTTTGGCGGCATGGACCCGGGAAGCGGGACGTCGGCCGTCTACGAGACAGCGCGCGCGCTTGCGGCGCTGGCGAAGGAAGGCTGGACTCCGGACCGTTCCATCGTCTTCGCCTTCTGGGACGCCGAAGAGCCCGGATTAGTTGGATCCACCGAATACGCCGAAGCGTTCGAACGCGACCTCCGCCAGAAAGCGGTGGCCTACATCAATACGGATCTGTTCATGCAGGGCCACTTTTTCGGCGGTGGGACGCCGTCGTTGCGCGACTTTCTGATCCAGGTGACCCAGGATGTTCCGGCGCTCAGCGGCCAGGGCAGTGTCTACGATGCATGGCGCGCTGACTCATGGCAGAAGCAGCCAGCCGAGCGGCGGCGTAAAGGCCCCAAGGATTTCGAAGTCGAATTGGCGGCTCTTGGCAGCGGCGCTGATTTTGTGGCCTTCCAGGATTATCTTGGTCTCCCAACATTATCGGTGCAATTTGATTTTGATGGAAGCTACGGAACGTATCATTCCAACTACGACTCGCGCTATTATGTGGAGCATTTCAGCGATCCTGGCTTCCACGTGGCGCGGACGCTGGCGCAGGTCTTCGGCGTCACCGTGATGCGTCTGGCGGACGCTGCCGTGCTTCCTTACCGCTACTCGCATTACGCGCATAAAATCTCAGATTTTCTCGAAGATGCCGGCGCATGGGCCATCGACGACAACGGCCAACAAATCGTGAAGCTCAATCTGGAAAGCTCAAAGGCCCTGGCGGTGGAGATCGCCACTCGATCCACGGCGCTCGAAAAACGCATTGATGAAAATGTGGAAAGCGGACGCTGGCCCGATCCATCCACCGCGCTGTTGAACGATCGGCTCACGCACCTGGAGCAGGATTTGCTGGATGAAAGCGGCAGCCCAGCCGAGCACTGGTATCGGCATGTGATCTACGGTTGGAACATTTACTCCTTATACGATGGACAGCCGTTGCCGGGATTGGCGGAAGCGATTCGGTTGAAAGATCCGGCTCGCGTGGCCGAGGAAACCGCGCGGATCGATAACGCGCTGCGCCGTATGATGGCGGAGTTGCGGCAAGCGGGAGGATGATTGGCTTCCCTCACAAAATATCGCGAGCCCGGCGCGCTGTCGCGACAGCTTTACGAACGCGCTTCGTGTGTGATGCCAGGCGGCAACACCAGGCACTCCGTCGCGCTGGCCCCTTATCCCATATACGCCCGCAGCGGCAGGGATTGCCGCATCACCGACGTGGAGGGCGAAGAGCGAGTCGATTTCCTAAATAACTACACGTCTCTGATTCTGGGGCACGCTCATCCGTCAATCACTCAGGCTGTCCAGCGACGTGCTGCGCTTGGAACCGCATTCACCATGCCCACTCCGGAAGAAGTGGAACTGGCGGAGTTGATCACCGCGCGCGTCGCCTATGTGGAGCAGATCCGCTTCTGCAATTCCGGCAGTGAGGCTGTGATGCTCGCCGTCAAGGCGGCCCGAGCCTTTACCGGACGCCACAAGATCGCGAAATTCGAAGGCGCGTACCACGGAGTTTACGACTACGCGGAAGTCAGCGAAGGTCCCACTCCCGACGCTTGGGGCGAAGCCGATGCGCCAACATCTATCACCGAGCCCGGCACACCCGAGAGCGTGGCGAGCGATGTGGTGGTGTTGCCATGGAACCGGCCGGAGGCCTGCCGCAAATTAATCGAGCGGAACCGGAGCGAGCTGGCCGCGGTGTTGGTTGATCCGATGCCGCTCGGAATCGGGATGATCGCGCCGCTCCCCGGATTCCTCGAATGGCTGCGCGAAGAGACCGCCCGCTACGGTACCCTTTTGATCGCCGACGAGGTCCTGAATTTCCGTCTCGACTATCATGGCGCCTGCCACGCCTCGGGCATCGCGCCGGATCTGACAACTTTCGGGAAGATCATTGGCGGCGGATTTCCGGTGGGCGCGGTGGCGGGCTCGCGACGTGTGATGTCAGTTTTTGATCACACTGGAGCGCTTAAGGTGCATCACGGTGGAACCTTCAATGCGAATCCAGTGACCATCGTGGCCGGCCTGGAAACCATGCGGCACATGACGCCTGAAGCATTTGACCGGCTGAATCATCTCGGTGAATACGTCCGCGATCGCCTGCGGCGTCTGTTTTCGGATAGCGGAAGACCCGCTCAAGTTTTAGGCGCCGGATCGATGTTTCTTGCGCATCTGACCGATGCGGAACTCATCGACTTCCGCTCGCTGCGCGGATTCTCGCGAACCAATCCGATCTACGGCGAGCTGTGCCATAAGCTGCTGGAATACGGCTTCATCCTTTCGCCGCGCGGGATTTTCGGTTGTTTATCGACGCCCATGAGTGAGGCCGAGTTGGATGGGCTGGTGGACGCACTGGGCCGCGCGCTCGGCGAGTTGGACTGACACGGCGCATGGAAAACGCCGGCCTGCAACAAAGCCTGGGTCTCTTCGATTCCACCATGATCGTGGCCGGTTCCATGGTCGGAGCCGGGATCTTCATCGTTTCAGCCGACATGGCGCGGCAGGTGGGCAGCGTTGGATGGCTGCTCGGCTCGTGGGTCATTACCGGTTTGTTGACCATCGCAGCAGCCTTGTCGTATGGCGAGTTGGCCGCGATGATGCCGAGGGCCGGAGGCCAGTACGTATATCTGCGCGAGGCTTGGTCGCCATTGTGCGGGTTCTTGTACGGCTGGACCTTCTTCATGGTGATCCAGACCGGAACCATCGCCGCGGTGGGCGTGGGGTTCGCTCGATATCTGGGCACCCTATGGCCGCGCATCTCGGAAACCGCGTACCTGATTCCTCCCATCCACATCACCAGTACCTACGCGATTTCGCTTTCCACCGCGCAATTGATCGGCGTCGTAATCATTGCCTTGTTGACCTGGAGCAACGCGCGCGGGATCAATTACGGGAAGCTGGTTCAAAACACGTTTACCACCGCCAAGATCGCCGGTTTGCTGGGGGTGATTGTGGTGGGGATAGTGGGGTGGGGTCTCGCGGGCCGGTCGAATTTCAGCAATATGTGGAAGCCGCAAGGCTACACTCCGGTAGCCCCCGGGCTCACGCCAGTAACCGTGTTCGGGCTGTTTGCGGCCATCTGCATCGCCCAGGTGGGCTCGCTGTTTTCATCCGATGGCTGGAACAACATCACGTTCACCGCCGGCGAGGTTAAGAACCCGCGCCGTAATGTGCCGCTTTCCCTGGCCTTCGGCGTCTTTATCGTGATCGCCCTTTATGTGGGCGCGAACCTCGCATATGTTGCCGTCTTGCCGCTGGACAAAATTCAACATGCGCCCGAGGATCGCGTGGGGGGCGCCATGCTTCAAGCGGTTTTCCCAACCATCGGGGCGGCGTTAATGGCGGTTGCCATCATGATCTCCGCGTTTGGCTGCATGAACGGCTTGGTCCTGTCCGGAGCTCGAGCTTACTTTGCCATGGCGCGCGATGGCCTGTTCTTCCGGCCGGCTGCTGAGCTCAATCGAGCCCACGTTCCAGGCGCATCGCTCATGATGCAAGGCGCCTGGGCGGGCTTTCTGGTTCTGGTCCGCACATATAATCCGTCCACTCGCGTTTTTGGAAGTCTCTACAGCAATCTGCTGGACTACGTGATCTCCGCCGATCTGATTTTCTACATTCTGACCATCGCAGCAGTGTTCCGCCTTCGCAGGCTGCGCCCCCAAGCCGAGCGGCCCTACAAGGCGTGGGGATATCCTTGGGCGCCGGCACTTTATATTCTTAGCGCCGCAGTGATCCTGGCGATCCTTTTTGTGTATCGTCCGGCGACCACTTTTCCCGGCCTTGCGATCGTCCTGATCGGCGTGCCGCTTTACTTCGCCTTCCAGCGTTCTTCGGCCGCGCTATCGAAATAAGTCGGCCACCCTCAGCGCGAATCGGGCGGCAAAGGCCAGCAGTCCGGCTGGCCCAAGAAGCTGGGTCACGGCGGTGCATCAGGCGCCATCTCCTTCATGGTGATCCCGCCGAATCCGACGCGCAGGTGGATCGGATGGGGCGGCGGACTCATTGGCACCAGTAAAACGTCTTCCGATGAAATACTTCACGTGGGCTTTCCCCGCGAAACCTGAGTGTCAGTCGCTAGAGGATCTCAACCGGGCCGCTCTACCCCGCACCGGAGACGCATTTTCGAAATTGACGAGAAAGGCATCTATGCTCTCCTGTCCTTAAGAAACTTCGCCTAGCTGTAACCTTATGATGGCGACTATAGCGTGGCGAGCATATTTGTGCCATCTTTATTTCTCTTTAATGGTTTCTTTAGCTATTCCGGTGTATCTTTATTCCAGCGGCACATTCAATTCTCCCTGACGCGTCCACGTTGAACTTACTGCACACCAGCCCGAGAGCAATGTCATGATAGAAAGCCATGCAAACAGGCCGCAAGCCGCAAGCCGCAAGTCGGTTTCTGACACACGCCCTCGCTGGATCCGCAGTGGTTCTCCTGGCGGCGTACCTGGGAGTCCGTCTGCAGGTTAACTTCTCCACCACCGGATTCCTGGACTTATTGGTTGTTGTTCTCGTCGCAATGTTTTCCGGATTCTGGGAAGCCACCGTGACTTCGCTGGCGGCCCTCACTTGTTTGAATTACTTCTTTGTTCCACCGGTCTACACTTTCTACATTGCGGATCCACAGAACTGGGTGGCGTTGATCACCTTCCAGTCCACTGCTTTGCTGGTCAGCCGGCTATCCATACAAATGGAGAAGCAGGCCCGCACCGCCATCCAGGAGCGCAGGGGCATGGAAAAACTATATGAACTCAGCCGCCGCACTCTGCTGATGAATCCCCAACAATCGCCGCGCGTGCAAATTGTGTCTCAGATTCGCGACGTCGTCCAGGTGGATGCTGTAGCGCTGTTCGATACCACGCGGGCGCACCTGGACGCTAGCGGATCCACCGACCCGGACATGGAGACCTCCGCCCGAGATACCTACCTCGAAGACCGCAATCAGGACCACCCCGCGGCATGCACTTGGCGGCGGGTGCTTCGTCCGGGCACCCGTGCTAGGGGCGCCATCGTGCTGCGCGGCGTGGAACTGAATCCGCTCATGGCGGACGCCATAGCGTCGCTGACTGCCCTCGCTCTCGAACGCGCTCGATCTTTCGAAAAACAGAGCCACGCCGAGGCAGCGCGCCAGAGCGAACAACTCCGCACGGCGGTATTGGATGCTCTGGCCCATGCCTTCAAGACTCCGCTGACGGCCATCCGCATCGTGAGCTCGGGTTTGCTCGAAGCGGGCGGGCTTGATCCTGCGCAGGAAGACTTAATTTAAACGTCCGACATGATGCAGAATTCACGCAATAATGCGTTTGTATATGTTCCGAGAGGAGTTGCGCAATAAGGGCAGCTTGCCGCCGCAATCGCTGAGCTAGCGCCTTGCACTGAACGCAAATGCGTGAACATCACAGAGCGGATTACGTTCGGTTTTCTGGGCGAGCCGCGGGTAAACGTAGTGAAACTGAATCTCGCTCTCGAAGCCCAGGTCCCAGCCCGATAGCCGTCGATTCCCTTCGATTAGCGCGAAAGGATTACCGGGAGGCGTTTCCCGCCCCCAAAACTTTTATGCTTCAGATTCCATGCAACACTGTATCGGCGACGCCATGTCGATTCGCTGCCTTGATCTTGTCTTGCAGCACATTGCTCAGCGCGCAAACAACACCAACCGATCAAGCTCCCCTCACCGGTCGCGAGCGAGCATCGATCGATAGCACGATCGCTCAGGATGTGCCAACACAAGGATCGCCGACACCGCAGCCTGCGACGCAATGGCAGTATGGCGGCTTCGTCGACCTTGGCTACTTATACGATTTCAATCATCCGGCGAATGACATCTTTCGAAGTCGCGGCACCGCTTGGCACGTCGACGAACTGGATTTGAATATGGCGGCAGCGTACATCAAGAAGAAAGCGTCCGAGCAATCGCGATGGGGCGCTGAGTTTGCCGTTCAGGGAGGCAAGGATACGGAAGTATTCGGGTTTTCCGCAACAGCTCCGAATCTCCCCGGCTATAGATGGTTACGCCATATTGGCTTGGCCGATGTCTCTTACGTGGCCCCCGTGGGCAAGGGCCTTACTGTGCAGGGCGGGATCTTCGCAAGCCTGATCGGATACGATTCGCTTTATTCCAAAGACAATTTTTCATACACCAGACCATGGGGAGCCGACTTCACCCCGTATCTGATGATGGGCATAAACGCGAGTTACCAATTCAACGATAGACTTACCGGTGCGCTATTTGTCATCAATGGCTACTGGCATTTGGCTAATGCTAACAACGTTCCCAGTTCTGGCGGTCAAATCGTCTATAAGATCAGTTCACCCGTGACCCTTAAAGAAACCGTCCTCACCGGACCTCACCAGGCAGACACTTCGCTCGAGTACTGGCGTTTCTTAACGGACACCATCCTCGAGCGCAAGACAGACCGGGTTACACTTGCAGCGGAGTACATTTATTCAACAGAACAAGTCACGACACCGGGAAATCCTCGTGCGCTGATGATGGCCGGCCAGGTGCCTTTGCATTGGGTCATAAACAAACACTGGGCTGCGACCGTTCGTCCCGAGGTGTTCTGGGATCGCGATGGCCGCTGGACGCTTGCGAAGCAGACGGTCAAAGCGGTCACTACCACGCTCGAATACCGGGTTCCGTTTCGGCAGCTCGATATGATTGTTCGATTGGAACATCGGTACGACGATTCACGCGGGCCGGAGGGTGGCTTCTTTCGAGGCGCCGAACTGCAACCAGGCATAGTAGGCCTGACGCCGACTCAACATCTGCTGATTGGGGGCCTGATATTCACGTTCGATCACTAACATCCTGACCATAAATAAGGGAAAGGCATGCCGCTGCCAGCATTGGGAATGCAAGGAAAGTAGGGAGAGTACTAAGAGAATGTGGTGCTGAAGCGGAGTGCCGGCAAACGATCCAGTCGAGACGCCCTTGCAATCCGCACAGGAAGTTCCGGTTAATAACTCTCATCGACGAGGCGTCCGACCAGCTCACTAATCTCAGCACGCGGCTGCTGCAAACTTCTTTCTCTCGCTCCCACGCACGGAACGGAGGTTCCAATGAGTATTTCCCAAGGCAAGGTACTGATCGTGGACGACGAGCCGTCCATCCGCCGCGCACTCCGCACCACGTTCGGAACGCTCGGCTTCGACATCGCGAAAGCCGTCACCGGCGAACAGGCGCTGCCGCTGCTGCGCGCGGCCAATTTCGACGCCGTGTTGCTGGACGTCAACATGCCCGGAATGGGCGGTATCCAGGCTTGCCGGGAAATCCGCCGGCAATTCCCACGGCTGGCCGTCCTCATGCTGACGGTGCGCGACCATGAGAATGACAAGGTGGAGGCGCTCGAGGCGGGCGCTGACGACTACGTAACCAAGCCATTTCCGATCCGCGAGTTGGTGGCGCGCGTACGCGCCGCCGTTCGACGGTCGCACACTCCGGCAGACAACGGGAAGGCCGTCATTTCGATCGGCCAGATCACACTCGATCCACTGCGGCGCCTGGTCCAGAAGAACGGCGCCACCGTGCACCTCACTCCCAAAGAGTTCGATCTCCTTTACTATCTAATGAAGAACGCCGGTCGCCCATGATGCACGCACGCATCCTGGGCGCGGTCTGGGGTCCCGAGTACGGTAACGAGTTGGAATATCTTCGCACCTTCATGCGTCAGTTGCGGAAGAAACTGGAAGATGATGCGGCCAACCCCACGTATCTCTTAACGGATTCGCACACCGGATATCGATTCCGAGAAGCCTAAATCGGTACCGAATAAGACCATTGCTTGACATGCGGAAACTCCCGGTTTATCTTCGCTACAGAACATACGTCTAGGAGAACCGAATGAACCGCTTTCTTTTTGCCGCAACTGTCTTTTCCGCGCTAGGACTGATTTCCTCCCAAGTCCAGGGGCAGAATGCTTCCCCCGCGCCATCCCCGAAGCCGAACGCAGACCCATATGCCAACAACGCCGAACCCGGGAAGCTCTCTTTTCCTCTCGCGGCTCCGGCCGGCAAGGACAGCGGCGCAATGAAGATGGCGCTGCCGGGAGCCATCAACCTGGCCCCGCCGGATCCATCGACCTGGAAGTACGGATCCCGATTTGAGCAGCCTAAGGACGCGAAAATCTGGAATCCAGTGAAGCTAAAAATGATGCAAGGCGGTAAAGTGACCGGTGGCACGCTATTCAGCGCTACCGATCCAGCCACCTATTGCGCGATGGCCAACGCCGGCTACGACTTTATTTGGACGGAAATGCAGCATGACGCCCGCGATTGGGACCAGGTGGCTCGTATGTGGCGCACCTGCCCCCACGCCAAGGCGGTTCCGGGTGTACGCGTCGCATACACCGACGAGCGTGAAATTCAGCATGCCGCCGACGCCGGCGCCCTGGTGATTGTGGTCCCCACCGTTAGCACGGTCCAACAGGCCATCGCCGCTCGGGACTGGACCTATTTTCCCCCGCTGGGAAAGCGCAGCCTGGGCGGCGGCCAGGCATTCGATCCGGATATGTGGGGCAATGTCCCGAACGGTTATCGCAACTCCGCAAATGACAACATTGTGTTGATTTTGATGATCGAGACCGTAGAGGGCGCCAAGAACGCCTACGAGATTGCCAGCGTACCGGGTGTGACAGCGGTTTTCGCGGCCAGCGGCGACCTCGGAAATTTCTCAGGCTACGCAATGGGCTCTCCGGACTATGAGCGTTTGATCAATGTCGTCCACGATGCCGCGATTTCAGCGGGCAAGCGATTGTGCGGTCCCCTAGCTTGGCGCGACCGCCCGGATTTCACCTGCTTCCAGGCAGGCAGCGAAACGGCAGCCATCGCCCGCGGCGTTGCGACCGAACTCGGACCGTTGACGAATACCCAGGCTAAGGTCGAGGTGGGTCCACTGGCGCCACCCAATGCCGCAAAGCACTAAGGGGGAAGCGACCTGGTTAGCCTTCCCCCACCGCGTTTTGCAACGTGGCCGAGCGAAACAGCAGCAAGCCGAAGTCGACTTGAGAGCTATTCCAGAAGTTGAAAACCTTAAGTACGGATAGCCAGGATCAGGCGGACTGTTTGGCGCTATGCTCATAGTGCGCCCTAACGTTGTGAGATAGCGAATGAAATGGCTTGCCTCCGCGCTGCTGACGCTCCTGTTCGCAGGTGCTGGATGGATTGCCGCGTCATCGAACAATATCGATCCGGCCAATATTCTTTCAGGGGACAAAGCGTTCCAGGGTTACAAAGATTTGCAACCCGGCACCTTCCGCAAGATCACGGTAGATGCTCTTCCCAAGCCGTCGCGGGGATGGTTAGACTTTAGTTTTCCGCGCGTCGTAAATCGCCCCGCCGATGCGTGGCCCAAGGCGCCGCAAGGCTTCCAGGTCGATCTCTACGCCGCCGGACTTGACCTTCCCCGCGAAATTCGCACGTCTCCCAACGGAGACATGTTCGTTGCGGAAAGCAACCGGGGCGAGATCAAGATTTTTCGAGGCATTTCGAAAGACGGTAAGCCGGAGCAGACGTCCACTTTCGCAACGGGCTTGAAGCAGCCCTTCGGTATCGCATTCTACCCATTGGGAGCAAATCCCCAGTGGGTGTATATCGGGAACACCAGCAGCGTAGTTCGCTTCCCCTACAAAAACGGAGATGTGCAAGCCAGCGGTCCCAGGGAAGTTGTCATTGCCGAACTTCCGGGCCCGGGTGGCCACCAGACGCGCGATCTGGCGTTTTCGCCCAATGGAACCAGCCTGTTCGTTTCCGTGGGATCGGCATCCAATGTAGACGACCCGGACACTCATTCCGGCGAGTTTCACCGAGCCAACATTCTCGAATACACACCGGAGGGCAAGTTTGTGCGCGTTTACGCTTCCGGAATCCGGAATCCAGTGGGGATTGGAATCGATCCGGAAACGGGCGAACTGTGGTGTTCAACCAACGAGCGGGACATGCTCGGCGACAATCTCGTTCCTGACTACATTACTCATGTCCAGCCGGGCGGGTTCTATGGATGGCCGTGGTATTACATGGGTGGACATCCGGACCCGCGGCTGGAGGGAAAACATCCCGAGCTCAAGAACAAAGTGATTGTCCCGGACGTCTTGCTGCAACCGCACAATGCCTCGCTCGAACTCGCCTTTTATGAAGGCCAGCAATTTCCGGCCGAATATAGAGGAGACCTGTTTGCCGCGGAGCACGGCTCGTGGAATCGGTCGGTGCGCACGGGCTACGAAGTGGTGAGGGTTCCCCTCAATGGCGGTCATGCCAGCGGCGTTTTCGAGGATTTCCTCACCGGTTTTGTCACTGCCGACGGAAAAGTGTGGGGACGGCCCGTGGGGGTCGCCGTAGCGCCGGATGGCTCCCTCATGGTCACCGACGACGGATCGAAATCCATCTGGCGGGTGAGCTGGGTAGGCCGTTAGATCTAAGCCGGACCGCCATCCGCTGGGCTTTGGGCACCTCCGTGGCGCACGCACCCTCGAATGTAAAAGACGCCACCGCAGGCAAGTCTTTTATTTTCATCGCCATTGTTTTGCGGAACGCAATGGGAACACTCCTGCGCGCCGCGTTCACACTCGTGTGAACGTTTCAGGACTCCCGCAAAGGTGTTGGCACGAGTGCCAACACGGCACGCACGAGTGCGTGCGCCACATTTGGGCTATCCCCCCAACGCGGTGGCGGTCGATATATGATGCCGCGAAGAACGGAGCCAATCGTGAGTAACCTCGTCAAGTTGGCATTGGCGTGTTATACAGCTACTTTGGGTCCTGGATCGTAAGTTCGTCGGGCTTATCGCCTGCGTACATCTTGGCGCTGTCGTAGAAACCGGCGGTGGTCAGGTGGATGTCCACCTGCGTTTTTCCCTTGTTCTCCCAAAACCAGCCGTGAATGCCGGTGGTGGGCGCAGTGAACGAACCGTACGAGCGATCTTTGCCCACCTTGTCGTCGAGTTCGTAGCTCTCGAAGTAATCGGGATTGGGCTTTTTGTCAGGCTCACCGTGGAATTCAAAGGCGATATTCCCGGTGGCCTTCCACGCGTAGACCATTCCAGCGCCCTTCTGCATGTGATATTTGATCTCCACCCCCTCGCCGGGGCCCAGCGAAAGATCTTCGCTGTCCACTTTGTAGGACGTCGGTTGCGCGGTGTAGATCCCGGCCGGCGCCGCTGTCGGTTGGGCGCCGGTCACCGGTTTGGGCTCCGGCTTGGCTTCCGTAGCCTTCGCGAGATCCGTTAAATGAAGAGCCTTGCCCGTCTTCAACGGATCGATTCCATACTCCGCCGGAAGAACCGCAACGAAGAGAATTATGATCGCAGCGGCCAGTGCGATGCCGGTGGCTTTTGCGATGGCCTTCCTGGATGGAGCCTGTGCTTCGACCATAATTACACCGCTTCAAAATAACCGGCGATCTGGTATCCCACCAGTATGAATCCAACCGTCATGAGCACGGTGTTCGTGGCGAAAGCATCGCGCAAGAAACTCTTCTGCGTGCGCCATACGCTGAGCACGATCAGCACGGCAGTGAGCGCCAGCACCTGTCCGATCTCCACCCCGACGTTGAAGCTGATGATGTTGGTCAATAAGCCTTCCTTCGCCAAGTCCAACTCCTGGAGCTTCGTCGCCAAGCCAAAACCGTGAAACAGCCCAAAAATCAACACAGCGACCTTGGTGTTGGGTTCAAATCCAAGGAATCGCCGGAAGCCATCCATGTTGTCGAATGCTTTATATACCACCGAGAACCCAATGATGGCGTCGATGAGGTACGGGTTTGCGTGGAATCCTCCGAGCACGCCGGCCAGCAGCGTGATGCTGTGTCCCAGCGTGAAAAGACTGACGTACAGAACGATGTCTTTCAGCCGATACAGGAAAAAGACGACACCCACCAGGAATGCGATGTGGTCATAACCAGTCACCATGTGTTTCGCGCCCAGATAAACGAACGCAGCGATGGCAGCGCCCTTGTTAGATTGAACGAAGGACGCGTCGCGCTTCGACACATTGTGGGCGCTAGCGGCGGCTGGAAACATAAACGCGGAAACAATCAGGGCGACAACTAACAGAACATGGCGAGGTACGATGATACACTTCCTTCCTATTTTGATAACTTAGAAAAAGAACTTCGCCGCCACCTGCACCTCCCGCGGCGGAGCGGCGTTTACAACCTGACCGAACAACGAACTGCTGATATCACCATTCACAGCGCTAGGCCCGAAGAAGTTGGCGTGATTAAACGCATTGAACGCTTCCAGTCGAATTTGAAGACTCTTGGACTCGGTAAACGTTAACGTCTTGAGCAGCGCCATGTCGAAGTTGATCTCTCCCGGCCCGATAAATGACCGGCGCGAAGCGTTGCCAGGACTACCCAGCGCATTCAGTGTAAACGCGTTGATATTGAAGTAAGGCTTGCCATTTCTGCCGGCATTACTATTGATATCCAGCGGCTGGCCGTTGTAGTCGGGCAAGTCCAAGCTATAGTTATTGACGCCGTTGGGATTGCTTCCCATCAACGAATTGTCACCATCGGAGTGCAGCGACACCGGGAATCCGCTGTTGATACGCGTTATTCCCGAAAGCTGCCATCCCGCGGTCAGCCCTCGGACATGCCCGAAAAAGCGCTCGAACGGAAGCTTGTACTGATAGCTGATAACGAGATTTTGCGGTATATCGAACGCCGAAAGCGCGCGCGTGGCGGCGAAGTTATACGGATTCCCAGGATCGGAAATACTCGACGCTTGATCAATCGACTTACTCCAGGTGTATCCGGCCAGGAAGCTCAGGTTTGGCGTGGTGTAGCGTAGCGTGACCTCGAGCGCGTTGTAGCTGGCGTTCGCGATCGTGGAGTCGTAACTATCGTTGCCGAAGTTCGGTCCCAGGCCTTGGCGCGTTCCGTTGTAGACTTGCCCGGACGCGCTGATATACGTGGTTTCTTCGCCGAATGGCCCGCACGTTGGCGTTCCCGGTTTGACTTCGTTCGGCTGGCTGAGAGACAGACACAAGCCTGGATTGCCTGGGTTGGCGGAGTAAACCAGCAGCAGATGATGGGACTGATTGCCGACGTAGCTCGCGCTGAGCATCATGTTTTGGCCAAATTGCCGCTGGAAGGACAGAAAGTAATGCTCGGTATAGGGATAGGTGTCCCATGGCACGGGAGCAGTCATGCCCTGTTGCGGAGCAAAGATTGAAAAGTTCTGAGTCGTGTTTGGATTCTTAATCGACGTATTAAGAGAGGGAACAGTCAACGGAAACGGATTGCCCATAAACTGCCCGTTGGCCGCTGTCCTGTAGGGCTGGGCAAACAAGGGCGGCCCGGGGCTGGTGTAACTCAAACCATAAGGCGGTTGCGGCTCGTCTACCGCCATGGTGTTGCCCTCAATGACCGAATAGTAGATCCCATACCCGGCGCGGATGCTGCTGTTTCCGGGACCGCCGGTGATCCTTCTAAGAAGCCCATCCGTCCCACCCGGCGAATACGCAATCCCGAGGCGCGGCGAAAAACGGTTCCTCGACGGCACCAACGTGCTCGGGACGCCCTTGTCGCCGACGTAGACCAGGCTCGGGAAAGCCTGGGTATAGACCTGTGATTGCTCGCCGGGAATGAAGGTCGGAATCTGACGGTATTTCTCGGACCAATATGCCATCCAATCCCACCGGACACCATAGTTGATCGTCAAGTTCTTCGTCGCGCGCCAGCTATCCTGCGCGAAACCGCCGGCGTAATGATGGCGGAGGTAGTACGCCTGGGAACTGGCCTGATTGAAGAGGCTGGCTACGCCGACGAAAAAGTCCGCGAAATCGTTTCCGGTTTCCTGCCCGGCAAAGGTAAATCCTCCGTTGAATTCCGGATCGGGATGCACATTCACCTGCTCGTAGCTGCCAATGATTCCGGCCTTAAGGGTATGCGTGCCCAGCACCTTCGAAACGATGTCGTTCCAGGCATAGGTATTGTTGAATTGCGCCAGGTTGGTGATGGGGAGGCCCATGACAAAGGAATTGAAGATCACGTTTTCGATGCCTTCGATCTTCGGATCCAGCGGAACGATGCCGGGCGTCCCGACGCCGGTTTGGAATCCTTGCGACGCCAGGCTCGGGCCCACGCCTTGCGCGGGTTGTCCGACGTTATTCGCATCCCTCATAAAGCTGATCCGGGCTTCATTGACCAGGGTAGGACCGAAGGTCTTCGTGTCGGACACGCTGATAAGCTGTGAACGTCCAAGATTAAGACCCGCGAAGCCTGGAACGGTGGCGCCTCCCTGGCCGCTGGGATACGGGTTGCTCAAGTGGTAGTCGTCGAAAAAATAATACGCAGAGATCGAACCCCATCGTCCGGCATCCATGTCCACGCGGGCGCTGCCCTTGTCGTCGCGGAGAATCTCGCCATAAGCGCCGGTCGTAAAAGTGGATGGTCCATCGTTAGGGAGTGGAATGTACGGAAGGAGGTGTGAGGCCGGCGCCGCCCAAACCGATTGCGGGATAATCGCGCCGGGAAAAACACACGTTGTCGAACCGCAGCCGGGCGTGTAGTAAGGCTCGCCCGGAGTAACGTTATAGCCAAGCTTTCCGCTTAAAATATTGGCGATGTACGGCCCGCTGACAATGCCTGTTAGCGTGCTCGCCGCGTCGCTGAAGTTGCCCCTGCGTTCAGCCAGCGTCGGCACCTGAATTAATCCGGTATCGATCCCCTGTGCGTTCCGAGTGCCCTGGTAATCGAGAAAGAAGAAAATCTTGTTCTTCTTGATAGGTCCGCCCACGGTGCCGCCAAACTGGTTTTGCCTGTAAAAGCCCCGCTCGGGCGAAAAGAAATTGCGGGCGTCCAGGTCCGTGTTTCGCAGGAACTCGAAAGCGCTGCCGTGAATCGCGTTGGAGCCGGATCGGGTGACCACGTTGACGATGCCGCCGCTGTAGTTGCCATACTCGGCGTCGAAGTTATTGGTCAACACCCGGAACTCGGCGATGGAATCGAGATTCGGGATGATAGCGGTGCCGCCGTTCATCAACTCCTTCACGTCGCCTCCGTTCACCAGGAATCCATTGGCGTCCTCACGCTGGCCGCTGATGGATTGATTGCCCGGATTCAGGCCACCTGACGGGGCGATGGCCACCGACGCGCCGGCCATGACGACGGAATTCGCCGTCTGGGTCGACATCGGAACGATGCCCGGCTGCAGCGCCAGTAAGTCCGTATAACTGCGGCCATTCAGCGCCACCGCCGTCATTTCCTTCTGGCTGACTACTTCACCCACCTGCGTGCTGGAGGTCTCGACGTGCACCTCATTGGCGCTTTCGGAAACCGTGACTTCTTCCACCTTCTCTGACATCTGGAGGCTAAAGTCCATTCGCACGGACGCGTCAGCATCCACCGCGATCGCGGACTTCTTTTGAGGGCTAAAACCTGGGGATTCTACCTGGATATCGTAGGCGCCCACCGGAAGGCGCGGAAAGTTGTAGAAACCGCTGTCATCCGTGATGACCTTGGTCACCAAGCCCTGGGCCGAATTGGTGGCGGTGACGCTTGCGCCGGCAATCACGGCGCCCGTGGGATCGGATACGGTGCCCGAGATGCTTCCCGTGACGGCGCACCAAAGGATTGCCCCAGTGGCGAAGAAGACAGTCAAAGCTTGGGCCAGGACTTTGGACGTATTCATGCGTCTACTTGGGCCTTTGGTCGGGCGGCATCCCGGCAAGCACTTTTCTTCCGTTCGAAAGCCTGACTTCCCGCGCCGAACCCACGTAAGCGCCGTCCCGGGCTGGATAGGCGACAACCGTGACGCGGTCGCCAATCTTGAGCGAATCGCGCAACCAACCTAGCCTAGCCAACGTATTTGGCCCAGCGCCCTCGAAGGCCCAATTCGTGACCTTCTGGCTGGCGTCTTTGACGTCCACGTAGAAGTAGATATGAGGATTGCTCCACTCCACTTTCGTAACCACCCCCGCGTACGTGTTCTGCTTATTTACGTCAAACTCCGCCGAAACGGAATGGTGGCCGAAAATCGGAGCCGTCGCCAACAGCAACAGTCCACCCGAAATAAAAACCGCCAGTTTGCATGCCATACCCCGAAACCCGGTCCTTTGAATCTGCAGCGAGACTACCATGTGAATGCCGTAAGCGCGCCTAAGATGAGGTCAAGTGTGGGTCAATGACCCTCAAAGCGTAGTCACTGACCGGAAAGAAAGCTTATTTTCAATAACATCAGCCCTCGACCTCGCAGAGTCTGAGGGCGCTCAGTTATTTTGCTTCCGCGGTCGACACTACGTGTCCCTTTTGCTGCGGCGGCTCATAATAGCCGATGAGACGCCCGTTGCACAGGACCGCGGTCCATAGGAAGAGCGAAAGCGCTCCAGCCACTTTGGCGCGTGTTGGAATTACTGGCGAAACATCCAATTGCTCGGGATGGTTATAGACCAGCGGCCGAAAGACAAGGGCGTGAATCAGAACCAGCGTCAAGCAGGCCATCTTTACCCAGAAGTAGGGGTTCGGATAGTAATCGGCGGCTTTCGAGCCGAACAGCATGAACCCCATCGAGAACATGATCACGAAGCCGAGACGCTTCCACCAACGCAATCCGTTAACCACATCCGCAATGGGCCGCTCCGTCAGCACCGCCCCCAACAGCCGGAGATCGGTGATCACAATCATTCCGCCAAACACCGCAATGCAGGCCAGGTGCGTGCTCATGATAATCGGGTATTCCAATCCCGACTCACGGATGTAGCTCATGAAGCTGAGGCTTTGAAGCCACCGAAAAAGTTCAAGAATCATTTTTGCCTCTCGAATCTGCTAAGCAAACGCGATGAACAGACCGCCGAACACGACGCTGACCCACAACGCTAGAGAAACTACGCCCACCGCCACGCGGACACCCGGCGACGAACTATCGGACAATGCCACCTTGCGATGAATCGTGTAATTAAAGATAATCGCGATCGCAAGCGCGTACATTTTGAAAACGAACGAAGGATTGTGAAGGTACATTCGCGGGTCGGAGAGGAATAGAACCGGCCCCGAAAGCAAAACCACCGCTAGCCCCAGCAGAGTCCAGGGCGCCGTGGCCTTAAGGACCTCCGAAGGAGTTGAGTGCCCGATTCCCACGCCGAACAGGCGAAAGTCAACGATCGCGATCAAGCCGATCGACCAGGCGAATGCGGCGATGTGAAAGCATTCGGCGATCGGGAAAACCCACTCGGAGCTATTCAGCGCGTCGGCGATGGCGTTTTGAAGGAGGAGAAGCAACATGTCAGTAGTCCTGTCCTTTTGGCAGGCTTGGTCCGCGCCAAGCAACCAGCGCGTCGGCGTTATGTAACTGGGCGTGGATTTTGTCGAGAGGCGGCTCGATGTAGCCGATCCCGCGTCCGCAGCAGGCGATGGACGTCCAAAGCAGCAGTGAAAGCGCGGCAGCCAGCTTCGCGCTTGCGGGGATGCTGGGGGCCCGATCCAGCGCTGCGGGGTTGGCATAGACGCTGCGATAAAACACCAACTCCTGCACCAGGACAAGGGCGAAGAGAATCAGCTTGGTCCGAAAGAACGCATTGTAGTAATACTCTTCGGCCTTGGAACCCGCCAGCAGGATGCCGCACGTGGCGGTAAGCAGCAAACCCCAGCGCTTCGGCACGCGGAACTGCTCCACTACATCGGCGATCGAACGCTTCCGCATGGCCCAGCCCAGCAGCCGATGTCCGTCATCAGGATCATTCCTCCGAACAGCGCGATGCCGACCATGTGCAAGGGACATGACGATCGGATACACATTAGCCGATCCACGCAGTGCGGTGAAGAAGGTCGTCAATTGGATCCATTGGGCGAATGAGAGAAGCATGCGATGGCTACCTAATAGCGACCTATGCTCAGTCCAGGGTAAACGAAGCCGATGAAGATTCCGCCGAAAATAACCCCGCACCAGAACGCCAGCGATACCCACGCCACCAGCTTTCCGTTGGGCGGTGGGATGTCGGAGGACACGGCTTTGCGATGCACCGTGTAGTGAAAGATGACAGCCGATACGAAAAAGACCATTTTGATCAGGAACGGCCCAGTTGAGATAGTACATGTCGGGGTCCGACGAGAACAACAGCAGGCCGGAGAAGAACATGACCACCAGGCCGCCGAGCGTCCAAAGCCAGGTATCCTTGGCGAGCTGGGCCGGACTTTCACGCCTCATGCCGAGACCCAGCAGCGAAAAATCCACAATGGCGATGGTTCCGATCGAAAGCGCAAATCCGACGATGTGGAAGCACTCCAGAGACCGGAAAGACAAGCTCGGAGGAATTTAGAGGGTTCGTGATCAGCATCGGATGGTGAGACCTTCCAGGTCTACCCGATTGGTAAGTTTATCAGAGCGGTCGCGGAAAATCCACGTCTTTCCTAGGGTCACTTGGCGGTCACTGACCGGTGAGTGACCGTCGCTCGGAGGTTGTAGCGGATCAGCGATTGCGAGCGCGAAACTTGCGCCGAAAGTGAGGCTGCCGGTGGCGACATGCAGGACGCTGGTGATCACCACCGCAAGGCTGGTCTCCGGGAACAGGATCAGCATCATGAACGTCGTGAATCCGAGCATTACCTGGATGGAAGTGATGACGGCCAGGGCGACTGCTGCCGGCCGCAAAGTTGGATGCTCAGGAAACTGGCGTACCAGAAACACGGCGACGATCAGGATGAGAAGCAGGACAATCATGGCGTTCAGGATGTGCCAAAGCACGCCCAAGGCCCGATAGCGGTACGAGGCGCCGAGCGTGATTTGCAGCAGGACGATAGCCACGATAGCCATTGCCAGCGACCTCATGGAAGGACGCCAGGAGTCCTCGATCGGTTCGGGGCCCTGCTTCCAACTCTCCGACGTGACCACTGCGATAGCGACAATCGCCGCGAAAAACACCTGCGCCAGAACGGCGTGCAAGATGCCCGAGAGCTGCGGCAAAGCTTGCGTGAAGGCCTTGGCTCCCAATAGCCCGTCAAGAACGCCGGCGCCGAGGGCAATCCAGCCGAGTAGGCTCCGAAGTCCAACGGCCAGGACGAGCATCAGAACCACGGCTACACCACCAGCCATGTGGTGCCAGAACTCGAACGCAGGATTGACAGCCGCCGCCACGGGGGTTACCGCTATGGGTCGTTCGAGACTGGTGACGATGGCGCCGGCCGCGATGGCGAATAGCGCAAAAAACGCTACAAAAATAGCGTAGCGATGCGACCAAGGAGTTTCAGTGTTCATTTCGAAGATCTTTGATCCAGCGTGCCGTTCCTATTCCTATCACGATCAAGCCAGCCACCGACACGATCCACGTGGACGTCGCGCCCCACAGCGCCAGCATCGCACCTGCGGCCAGCACGATGGGCGCGTAGCTAGTCGGCCGGGTCATGCGGTGCGCTCCGCTCCGTACCATCGCGCAACACTCGTGACAATCCCAGCCAGATAGACGAAGCAACCCGGGACCCACATCAGCATGCCTCCCAATTGCTGGTCGCTTTTCGGATCGAGCCCTCCGTAGCCGGCGTAAGCGGGGTACAGTCCTGCGGGGCCGAATGTCAGGAAGGCCCCGAGCAAACTGCAGCACACGCAGGCGCTGAATAAATAGGACACGGCACCAAGGGTTGGAAGGCGGCGATCGTCGAGAGGCCCCAGGATCGACCACCAGAAAATCGTCCCGGTAGCGAGCAAGCTCAGGTGCTGAAAGACGTGCAGGCCATCGTTTGCGAGCGCAGCGTTGAACAGCGCCGGAATATGCCACGCCAGCATCGTGCCCACTCCGAGCAGCCATGAGACTGGCGGCTGGCCTACCATGCATTCCATTTTTCTAAGCAATGGCCGTCGCAGCGCGGCTTCTGCCAGCCATTTTGGAATTCCCAGCAGGATCAGCGGCGGAATCACCAGGGCCAGCAGGAAATGCTGTACGACGTGGGCGCTGAACAGGTACCGGTCGGCGAGCGTGTCGATGGGTGAGACCAGGTCGAGTAAAAGTAAAAGTACGCCCGTGAAGAAGTAAGGCGCACGGTTGTATCCGCGCTTGCGTACCAATGCTATGTAGGCCAGAAAGAGCACCACGCAACCGGCCACCACCGAAGGCTCCCAGTCCCATTCATTCATGGGGCGCTCCGGGCGTACATCACAACAACGATCACGAGCCAGAGGACCACGAAGAAGTACCAATAGAGGGCCACCACTTTGATCGCGGCGGACGGCGCCACAGCCAGCGCTATCAGGCCGGCGAGAATATGCAGCCCGTGAATGCCGGCCAGCGTAAAGAACGTAGTCCTAAAGAAGATGGACTGCCCGGCCAGGAACGCGGCGCCCAACACAATCGTGACCCACAGCCAAAGGCGAGATGCGGCAGGGGCCCGCCACATGCTAACGGTGCTGGCGAGGAGCAAAGCTGTGAAAAGCCATCCCATTTGCGAGATCCCCTGAGGCATGGCCCTAAAATACGCAAACGCGATGATCAGCAGAAAAAAGAACACGGCTTCTGCGATCAGGAACAACGCCATTCCCAGTTCAGCGCGCCGGTTCAAGATACCATCCAATCAGGCGCGTCGGGATGCTTCAAATCCCACAGCGGCCGGCGGCTGCGCACCTCGGGCACTTGCGCGAAATTCTGCAGCAACGGCGGCGACGCCGCGGCCCATTCGAGCGTCCAGGCGTTCCAGGGATCGTCGTCGGCTTTGGCTCCAAATAGCAGACTCATTCCGACGTTGCAAAGGAAAATGAAGATCCCGAAGACGAGGATGGCGGCGCCAACGGTAGAAATGACGTTCAGCGCGCCGAACCACGGAAGATTCGGATAGGTGTAGACGCGGCGTGTCATCCCCAGCAGTCCCAGGAAATGTTGGACGAAAAACGCCGTGTTGAAGCCCAGCACGATGAGCCAGAAACTCCAACGACCGAGTTTCTCGTCCATCATTCGTCCGCTGAACTTGGGGAACCAGTAATGAATGCCCGCCAGAACAGCGAACACGGTGCCGCCGAAGAGCACGTAGTGAAGGTGCGCAACGACGAAATAAGTGTCGGTCAACTGCCAGTCCACCGGCACCGTGGCGAATGCGACGCCGCTCAGCCCGCCCACCGTGAACTCCAAAAGGAACGCCACGGCGAATAGCATGGCGGTAGTAAAGCGGATGGCGCCGCCCCACATGGTCGCCACCCAGCTGAAGATCTTCATACCTGTGGGAACTGCAATCAGCATGCTGGCAGCGGCGAATACGGCCAGGAAATTCCGGCCCAGAGCAACCGCGAACATATGGTGCACCCACACGCCGTAGCTCAGAAAAGCGATCGCCACCGATGACGTCGCCATGAACGGATAGCCGAAGATCGGTTTGCGCGAAAACACGGGAATGATCTCAGAGATCATTCCGAACGCGGGAAGCACCACGATGTAGACCTCGGGATGCCCGAAGATCCAGAAGTAGTGCTGCCACAGCAGCGGCGCGCCGCCTTGCGCGGGGTCGAAGAAGTGGGCATCGAGCAATCGGTCGCTGAGTAGCATGACCAACGATGCCGCCAGGGCCGGCAGTGCGAAGACGATCATCACCGACGTAATGAGGGTCATCCAGACGAACAGCGGAACCAGTCGCAACGTCATGCCCGGCGCGCGCTCGGTCGCCACGGTCACTACCAGGTTAATCGCTGAACCCACGCTACTGCCCGCGATCATCAGCAGCGCCAGCGCCCAATAATCGAGACCCGCGCCCGGCGAGAACGGTTTTTCGCTTAGCGGAGCGTAACTGAACCAGCCTGCATTCGGAGCGTCGCCCGTCGCAAAACTGAAGTACAGCAGAACGCCACCGAAAAACTGCAGCCAGAAACTGAGCGCGCCCAGCCGGGGCAGCGCCGTTTCGTTCGCGCCAATCATGAGTGGAACCAGATAAACTTCTATACCGGTGAGCACCGGCATCGCCACCAGAAATATCATCGTGGTGCCGTGCATGGTGAAAACCTGATTGTAGGTCTGAGGCGCAATGAGTTTGAGGTTCGGCGCTGCAAGCTGCGCGCGCATCACCATGGCTTCCATTCCGCCTGCCAGGAAAAACACCAGCGCGGAGAGCATATAAAGGATGCCGACGCGCTTGTGGTCGATCGCGCAGAGCCAGTCTGTCATCGAAGGCTCTCCAGGTACCCAAGCAAGACTCGTCTTTCGTCGGCGGTGAGCGGCGTATTCGGCATGCGGTTACCCGGCTTGGCCGCTTGCGGATCTGTCAGCCAAAGCATCAGGTTCTCGGGCGTGTTTCGCGAAATGCCGCCGCCCAGGAACGCTCTTGCCCTTAACCCCGCGAGGCTGGGCCCTTTTGCTGAACTCGGCGCCCGCGCTATCGTGCTGTGGCAGCTTGCACAGCCCTTGTTGATAAAGAGCCGCTCGTCCGCCGCCGGAACGTCGTTCGGCGTCGCCCGTGCCTCGGCAATCAGCCAATTCTCGAAGTCAGCCTCAGGTTCCGCGATCACGCGAAAACGCATCCAGGCATGTTGGACCCCGCAGAATTCCGAGCAGGCACCCCCATAAGTACCGGGCGTGTCCGCCTGCAGCCAGATGTAGCTGGCACGCCCCGGTATAGCGTCCATCTTTCTTGCCAACTCCGGGACCCAGAAGTCGTGAATCACGTCGGTGGATTGAATGCGCGCCAGCAGGCGTCGCGAGGTGGGAATATGAATGTCGCCGGTCGCCAGCACACCATTGGGATAACGAGCGTCCCACCACCACTGATGCCCGGTGATCACCAGGTCGGGTGTCCGGCTGGAGTCCTGTGGCGCGTCAATCGCTAGCATGGCGCGCACCGTAACAACGAAAAGGCCCGTTACGATCAAAAGGGGTATCACCGTCCACAGAATCTCTACGCTCCGCGATCCGAAGATCTGCCGGGGCTCCGTCATAGCGTTGCCCCGCGACCGGTATCGCAAGCTGCAGTAGCAGACCCCGGCCGCGACCAGCAGAAAAATCACCGCGGCGATCACCAGAACGAGTGAAAAAACGGCCGCGATCATCTCGGCCTGCGGGGAATGAGGGCTAAAAGGAGATCCCACGAGGATGGATGGCCTCAGTCTACTATTGCGTCTCGGGACGGTCAATAGAGGAATGCGAGAAACGGTCCTGTTCTTACCGAATTCCGGACAAGTCTGTGTCACAGACCGGTCAGTGACTTGGTCGGAGGCCATCTCGGCCAATTCCCGGACTTGTACCTGGGCTTTGAATTGCCAGATGCCGCCTGGCGCAAGACTCCGCGTAGAGTCGGCCGCAATCCCACCCGCCTCGCCAAGGACCGCGTCGGCCGTACTACCGCGAAAAGGACCATCGAAACTGGCGCGATCAGCCCGCTCGCGATCATCCTGGTCTGGTAGCCATAGAGCGGCTGCCGATTCAGGGTTCTTCGACAGGTTTGCAACGGGATTCGAAGATCTCGAGCAATCCCTGTTTGTTCAGTCGACCTGAAGCAACGGATAGAACCACGTCCACCAGTTCTTCCTGGCTGAAAGTTGCTTCCCAGTTGTTCATTATGAGGAATGTGACGGCCGCGTTCGCGCCGGCCCGTTTGTTACCGTCGATGAATGCGTGGTTCTGGCAAAGATGAAAGAGAAACGCCGCTGCCATAGCCGGAATGGAGGCGTGTAGGAATTCGCCGCCGAAGGTCGCCTGCGGTAGCTACGGCCGATTCAAGTCCAGCAGGATCGCGAAGACCTGCAGACCCGCCATATCGCTCGATCTGTTCCTCGTGGATCTCCAGAATCTCATCTAAAGATAGAAATACCGGCTCCATCCAAGGAACTCATTCGGCCAGTTTCCGGAAGGCTTGCCCGTAACGCTTGTGCACCAGTTCCTGAGCTGCCTCGAACTTCTTCCGCCGTGTGGACGGTTTCGCAGGGGCGACGATTAGCTGTTTTCCGTCGGTACTGACATCGAGCGGCGTTTCAGGGTCGATCTTAAGAAGGTCCAGAATCGGACGATCGATCACCAACGCCAGACTGTTTCCGTGTTTCGTAAGCTTCTTAACCACGCGCATCTCCGTACTTACAATGTATCACCACGGAAGGATTGCCTGTTTGGAATCCATCTGCCGACAAAGAACCCAGAAAGTGTAAATCCGGATCGGAGCCCAGACGATGGCTCCCCGGAAATTCGGTTTTACAACTTTTTCTCTTCGTTCTCTTAGGAGGCGCACAGCTCAAAATCATCGCTGTCGTAGTCGCCAGCGCGCACCCCGGGGTCGCTGGGTTCTGGCGTTAACCAACGCAGATCGGCGTTGCGGGCGAGCTCACATGGTGCTAATTCGGATGTAACGCTTGATGTCCGGCAAGGACGCGATCACTCCCGCCACAACCGCCGCCACTATTACCATTCCTAGAACTTTCGAAAGCTGCATGTTCCCTCCAAATTCCACTCTAACAGTATGAGCGCCGAGCAGACCTCAGTCGTCAGTTAGATTGAGTTCAACCAAGTTAGTTTCGATTCGATACAATACCCACGGGAGCGGGCCATTCAGGAAATCGACATTCTCTGGTTGACCGCGGGATTGAGCTGCGATGGAGAAAGCATCGCGTTGACCGCCGCCACACAGCCCAGCATCGAAGACCTGGTGCTGGGGGCCATCCCTTGGATTCCGAAAGTCCGGCTCCACAATCCCGTGCTCGCTATCGAGAACGGCGACGATTTTCTGCGCCCTTTTCATCTCGCGGCGGAGAAGAAATTCGGCCCGTTTATCCTGGTGGTGGAAGGCTCCATTCCGGACGAGACCAACAAAGAGGAGGGTTACTGGGCCTCCTTCGGCACCGACCCTGCCTCTGGGCAGCCCATTCCCACCTGCGACTGGATCGATCGCCTCGCCCCGGAAGCTTGGGCAGTGGTGGCGGCAGGGACCTGCGCCGCCTACGGGGGCATTCATGCCATGCAGGGCAATCCAACCAACTGCATGGGCCTCCCCGACTACCTTGGTTGGGACTGGAAGTCGAAGGCCGGCATTCCCATCGTCTGCATTCCCGGCTGTCCTGTTCAGCCGGACAATCTGACCCAAACCATTTTGCAACTGCTCTATTTTGCGGCGGGCCGCGCGCCAATGTTCGCGCTGGACAGCGAACTGCGGCCGGCCGCGATGTTCAGCCAAACCGTGCATGAAGGCTGCGACCGAGGCGGATATTACGAGCAAGCTGAATTCGCCGAGGAGCTCGGGTCGCGCTTGTGTATCGTGAAGCAAGGCTGCTGGGGCCCGGTGGTCCAATGCAATGTGGGAAAGCGCGGCTGGATGGCGGGGATCGGCGGCTGCCCGAACGTAGGCGGCATCTGCATCGGTTGTACCATGCCGGGCTTTCCCGACAAGTTCATGCCGTTCATGGATCAGCCGCCCGGTTCGCTGCTGTCGTCGAAGGCCGTCACCACTTATGGAAAAGCGATTCACGCGTTGCGGCGATTCACCCAGGCATCCCTGAACCGCGAGCCGAGCTGGCGCTCCAAACGCAATCAGCAACCACCCGCCGATCCCGGGGTTTAAGACGTGAAGGACATGACAACCGTGGCCGACGCGGAAGCGATCCTCAGTGGTCTGGCCGGCGTATTCTTCCGAGACTCTGAAAGGAATCCGGCAGATGCAGGCGCACCATCGTTGAATGTGGAGGCTCGCTATCGCGCCATCGTGGAGCAGATTCCCGCCGTGGTCTTCATGGCTTCGCTCGATGACGGCATCGGCGAAGCTTACGTAAGCCCCCAGATCGAAGCCACCCTGGGCTTTTCTCAACGGGAATGGCTGGAAGACCCCATTCGCTGGTATCAGCAAATTCATCCCGACGACAAACAGCGCTGGAGCGTGGAAGCCGCCGAAATGTTTCTTTCCGGCAATCCCCTGCGGTCGGCGTACCGGGTGATGTCGCGCGACGGGCGCGTGATCTGGTTCCACTGCGAGGCCCAGATGATGCGGCGTAGCGACGGCCAGCCGTGGTTCATTCACGGTGTTGCCTTCGACATCAGCGAACTCAAACAGACCGAGGAGGCCCTCGAAGAAGAGCGAAACGTTCTGTCGGCGATCCTGGAGACTGTGGCTGCGCTGGTAGTGGTCCTCGATCCCAGCGGGCGAATCGTTCGATTCAATCGGGCTTGCGAGCAGACCACCGGCTTTTCGTTCGCCGACGTGCGGGGCGCGCAGGTGTGGGATCTCTTTCTTGCCGCCGAAGATCGCGAACGGTATAAGGCTGGCTTCGATCAGCTAGCGCGCGGTTCGCCACCTATCGAGGAAGAGAGTTATTGGCTCACCAAAAGCGGCGATCGCCGGTTGATACGCTGGTCCACGACAATTCTGCTGGGACCGGGGCAAGCAGTCCGCTATGTAATCGCCTCCGGGACGGATATCACCGAGCGTAAAATCCTGGAACGCGCCATCCTGGAAATCAGCGGCCGGGAACAGCGGCGCATTGGTCAGGATCTGCACGATGGCTTGGGCCAGCATCTCACCGGCATTGCATTTATGACGAAGGTGCAGGAGCAAACGTTAGTGGAAAGGTCGCAACCGGAAGCCGCCGCTGCCGCCAAAATTGTGCGGCTGGTAAATGAAGCCATCCACAAGACTCGCGAGTTGGCACGGGGCTTGCTTCCGGTGCAGTCCGACCAGCAAGGTCTCATGTCGGCGCTGCAACACTTCTCGTCCGAAGTCGAGGATCTCTTCCAGGTTTGCTGCAGGTTCAAGTGCGAGGAGCCGGTGCTGGTGGACGACGAGGCCGTCGCCAATCATTTGTACCGAATTGCACAGGAGGCGGTGCACAACGCCATCAAACATGGGAAGGCCAGCAACATTGTGATTGAGCTGCGCGTCTCAAAGGACAGCGGCGTCCTGACTATTCAGGATGATGGGCTTGGAATCACCGAGCCCGGTGGGAGCCACAACGGCATGGGCCTACATATCATGCGCTATCGCGTTAGCATGATTGGTGGCGCATTGGAAGTCGCGCGAGGCGGGAGTGGCGGGACGCTCGTGACCTGCAGCTTTCCGCAGAAGAGAATGGAGTGGAACGCATGAGCGTGAATGCGACTGGGGCCGTTACATACAGTGAGTCCGTCACATCCCCCGAGGCCCGGGACTCTATCGGCCTCAAGCGCAAAGTCTTCATCGTGGACGACCATCCCATCGTGCGCGAAGGGCTGGCTCAGATGATCAATCGCGAGCCGGACCTGGCGGTTTGCGGCGACGCGCCCGAGATGCGCGAGGCTCTGCAAGCGATCGACATCCAAAAACCGCATATTCTAATAGTCGACATTTCACTGAATGGGCCCGACGGATTGGACCTGTTGAAAAACATCCGCAGCAAGGACCCGAGTCTTCCGGTCCTGGTGCTGTCGATGCACGACGAGTCGATTTATGCCGAGCGGGCGCTGAGGGCGGGTGCAAACGGTTACATCATGAAGCAAGAGGCCACCGAAAGAGTGCTGGTCGCACTACGGCGGATTCTTAACCGTGAGATCTACGTTAGCGATCGCATCGCCGACAAAATGCTGCGCCGCTTCGTAGCCGGCGGGCGCTTCGCCGTGGACCAGTGTTCTCCGTTGGATGCGTTAACGGATCGGGAACTCGAAGTGCTTCATCTTATTGGCGAGGGCCATGGAACTCGCCAGATCGCCCAAGAGCTTCATCTCAGTGTCAAGACCGTGGAATCCTACCAGAGTCACCTCAAGGACAAGCTTGCATTAAAGAACTCTCGCGAGCTGATGCAATACGCCATCCAGTCCGCGCTGTGGGATAAATCCGAGTAAGACGCAGAAACATTTTCCAACGCGATCGGGTCCAATAGCACGGAGAGAGAACCGGGGAATCCCCGATGGTTCTTTCGGAAAAAACCTGGACGCGAAAGCGGGCGCATCCCGCTGGAAGGCCTCCCCACTTTGTGGCCTAATTGAGATGCCCAAGCCACGCCACGCGCGCGGCCCCCGGAAGGAGATCCGACCATGCCAGACGTCGTTCCATATGGGCGTGTTACCCAGAAACCCTCACCCGTGCCAGAGATCCATATTCTCTGGATGACATCCGGCCTCTCTTGCGATGGCGATTCAGTTTCCATTACTGCCGCCATGCAGCCGAGCATCGAAGATGTCGTGATGGGAGCCATTCCCGGCCTCCCCAAGGTTCACGTTCACAATCCCGTGATTTCTTTCGAAGTCGGCGACGACTTCCTGAAGTATTGGTACCAGGCATGCGGAAGGCAAGCTGGATCCTTTCGTGCTCGTGGTAGAAGGTTCCATTCCCAACGAGAAAATCAAGCGAGAAGGATACTGGGCGGCTTTAGGCACGGACCCCAAAACCGGGCAGCCCATAACCACCAACGAGTGGATCGACCGGCTGGCTCCAAAGGCTCTGGCTATCGTTGGTGCAGGCACATGCGCCACTTATGGCGGAATTCACGCCATGCAGGGCAACCCCACCGGAGCCATGGGTCTGGCGGATTATCTCGGCTGGGATTGGCGCTCGAAAGCGGGCTTGCCGATCGTCAATGTCCCGGGCTGTCCGGTACAACCAGATAATTTCATGGAGACCCTGCTCTATCTTTTGTATCAAGTGGCGGGTCTCGCTCCAATGATTCCCCTCGACGATCAACTACGTCCTACCTGGCTGTTCGGCAAAACGGTTCATGAGGGCTGCGATCGGGCCGGCTACTACGAGCAGGGTGACTTCGCGGATTATTATGGCTCGCCGAAATGCATCGTCAAGTTGGGTTGTTGGGGACCGGTGGTCAACTGCAATGTGCCCAAGCGCGGCTGGATGGCGGGAATCGGCGGCTGCCCCAATGTGGGCGGCATCTGCATCGGTTGCACCATGCCCGGATTTCCCGACAAGTTCATGCCATTCATGGACGCCCCTCCCGGCTCTCACATCTCGGCCGGCACGGTCGGCCTGTATGGGCGCGCAGTGACTGCGCTGCGCGGGATTACGAATCATACCGTGAACAAAGAACCGAAGTGGAGGCATCCGCGAGCGGAGCTCACCACCGGTTATCAACCAAGATCCTATTAGATCCGAGTATCCGCAAATCTGAAAAGGGGCTAAATGAGCACGATTACCGCACCGACAACTGGCACACCGTCTAAACCGCGCAACCTGGTGGAGATGAACTGGGACCCCATTACCCGAATCGTGGGCAGCCTCGGAATCTTCACCAAGATCGACTTCGATAACCGTGAGGTGGCGGAGTGTTATAGCACTTCGTCGATCTTCCGCGGCTACAGCATCTTCATGAAAGGCAAAGATCCCCGCGATGCTCACTTCATTACCAGCCGGATCTGCGGAATCTGCGGGGACAATCACGCCACCTGCGCCACCTACGCGCAGAATATGGCCTTCGGAATCAGGCCGCCCGGCATCGCCGAATGGATCGTCAACCTGGGCGAAGCCGCCGAGTACATGTTCGACCACAACATCTTTCAGGACAATCTGGTCGGGGTCGATTTTTGCGAGCAAATGATCAAGGAGACCAATCCCGGCGTCTGGGACAAGGCTCAAAGAACGCCGGCCAAGGGCGCGAAGCTGCACGGCTTCAAGACCATTTCGGAAATCATGACGGCGCTGAATCCCTTCACCGGCTCGTTCTATCGCGAGACGCTGCAGATGAGCCGCATGACCCGCGAGATGTTCTGCCTCATGGAAGGCCGGCACGTGCACCCTTCCACGCTCTACCCGGGTGGCGTCGGCACGGTTCCGACCGTTCAGTTATTCACCGACTATATGGTTCGGCTCATGAAGTACGTCGAGTTCATGAAGAAAGTGGTTCCCCTACACGACGATTTATTCGACTTCTTCTATGAAGCCCTGCCCGGCTATGAAAAAGTAGGCCAGCGCCGAATTCTGTTAGGCTGTTGGGGCTCGTTCCAGAACCCAGATGTCTGCGATTACACCTACAAGAACATGGCCGAATGGGGCGATGCGATGTATGTCACGCCCGGCGTAGTGGTGGATGGCGAGCTGGTAACCCACAGCCTGGTCGACATCAACCTGAACATTCGTATTCTTCTGGGAAGCTCCTATTACGACGACTGGGAGAGGGGCGAGACCTTCGTCAAGAAAGATCCGCTGGGAAACACGGTGGATCAGCGGCATCCCTGGAACCAGACCACGGTTCCACGGCCCCAGAAGCGGGACTTTAAAGGCAATTACACCTGGGTGATGTCTCCGCGCTGGTTCGATAAACGCTCTGGGGATCATCTTGCGCTCGATACCGGAGGCGGACCCATTGCTCGCTTCTGGGCTACCGCATTGGCTGGTTTGGTGGATATCGGGTATGTGAAAGCCACGGGCAAGAGCGTGAAAATCTATCTCCCCAAGACGGCCATGTTGCCCGAGACGGAGTTCGAATGGAAGATTCCCAAGTGGAGCAACACCATCGAGCGCGACCGCGCCCGCACATACTTCCAGGCTTATGCCGCCGCTTGCGCGCTGTATTTCGCCGAAAAGGCCATGAAGGAGCTGCACGCCGGCCGAACTAAGACCTGGACGGATTTCAAGGTGCCGGACGAAGCCATCGGTTGTGGCTTCCATGAAGCGGTGCGAGGCGTGTTATCGCATCACGTCGTCATTCGTGACGGCAAGATCGCCAACTACCACCCCTATCCGCCGACTCCCTGGAACGCCAATCCCCGTGACAGCTATGGCACCCCGGGGCCGTATGAAGACGCGGTTCAAAACACTCCCATTTTCGAGGAGAACGGCCCGGATAAGTTTAAGGGCATCGACATCATGCGTACTGTACGCAGCTTCGATCCGTGTCTGCCGTGCGGAGTGCACATGTATCTGGGAGAAGGTAAGACGCTCAAGACGGTTCACTCGCCGATGTTTGGGAATCAAGAATAGCCGATGACCGCAACCCAGGAATTCCATGAGCGGGTTGCCCGTATCGAGGGGTTGGTCAAGAAGCTGGAGAACGGCGCCGACCCCGCTTCCCGGAGTACCGCGAGAGAGTTGATTCAGTCTCTGATGGAGTTGCATGGCGCGGGTCTGGAGCGCATCCTCGAGATCGTAGCTGCTAGCGGTGATGCCGGTCGAGAGTTGATCGATTCGATGGCGCGCGATGAGCTGGTGAGCAGCCTCATGGTGCTGTATGGCCTGCATCCGGACAATTTCGAAACGCGCGTTCTGCGGGCCTTGGATAAAGTGCGGCCCGCATTGCGCGAGCGAGGAGCGGGAGTGGAAGCCCTCACGGTGACGGAAAGCGTGCTGCGCGTCAAGATTACCGGGGCGGGATCGAAAGAGTTGGAGACGGTGGTTCGCGAAGCGCTGCTTGAACACGCTCCTGATGCGGTGGAAGTGATCATCGACGGAGGCAAAGGACGCGCCACCGGCTCCAACTTCGTGCCCTTGAGCAGCCTGCAAACGGCGGTGTCCCTCACACGTTCATGAGCGCCTTCGCTACTCTGCGTAGTTTGACCCAGAAGCCGCAGTCGGGCGAGCATTGCGATATTTGCGGCGCGATCGTAGCGCGCGAGCACCAGCATCTGATCGACCCCGCGGCCCGCAAACTGATGTGCTCCTGCCAGGCCTGCGCGTTGTTGTTCTCAAGCGACACCAAGTACAAACGCGTGCCTCAGCGAGGACGGGTGATCCAAAACTTTCGGATGACCGAAGCCCAGTGGGACAGCCTGTTAATACCGATTGGCCTCGCCTTCTTCCTGAAGAGCAGCACGGAAAGCCGGGTTCTGGCCATGTATCCGGGCGCGGCAGGGAGCGCTGAATCGCTGCTCCCTCTCGATACCTGGACGGACATCGCGCAGGAGAATCCGATTCTGGATCAGATGGAGCCGGACGTGGAGGCGCTGCTGGTGAATCGGCTGAATCGCCCCGCCGAATATTACCTGACGCCGATCGACAAGTGCTACGAACTGGTGGGTCTGATTCGCTCCAACTGGCACGGGCTGTCCGGTGGCTCCGGAGTATGGCGGAAGATAGGCGACTTCTTCACGGAGTTGAAAGAGGCTTCTCGTGCCTGATCTGCGTTTCACAGTGGTAGGCGCCGAAGCGGTCCCTTTTGCAGCGGCCCCGCTGCTGGCGTTCAAGCTCCGGGTGGAAAACGCCAATCCAGAAGAGATCATCCACACCATCGCTCTGCGGGCGCAGATTCAGATTGAGGCGGCGCGGAGGCGTTATTCGGAAAGCGAACAGGAAAAGCTCCTCGATCTGTTTGGTGAGCCGGATCGCTGGAGCCGCACCCTCCGTTCCATGCTGTGGACACACTCGAGCGTCGTGATCCCCGCATTCACCGGCTCAACCACGGCCGAGCTCCAGGTTCCCTGCACCTTCGATTTCAATGTCGCGGCCACCAAGTATTTTCACGCCGTCAGAGACGGAGATATTCCACTGAGCTTGCTGTTCAGCGGCACGCTGTTCTACGCCGGTCCCGAGGGAGCCCTCCAGGTGGCGCCAATCCCGTGGGATAAGGAGGCGCGTTATCGGCTGCCAGTGCAGGTGTGGCGGGAAATGATGGATGCCTATTATCCCAGCAGCGCCTGGCTCGCTCTGCGCCGGGATGTCTTCGAGCGCGTCTACGAATACAAAGTTCGCCAGGGCATCCCGAGTTGGGAGGAAGCGCTGATGAGCCTGCTTTCGGCGGCCGAAGGAGAACCCGTCGGCCGATGAATACCAAACGTGTCGAGGATATTGCGAACGCTGTACTGTACGAAGGCTACCTGCTGTATCCCTACCGAGCCTCGTCCATCAAAAACCAGCAGCGTTGGAACTTCGGAGTTTTGTATCCTCGCGAATACGCGGAGCAGCAGTCCGGGGCGGATTCTTGGACAATGCAGACCGAGTGCCTGGCGACTGCGAACTCCCAGGCGGTGCTTGAAGTGCGCCTCCGCTTTCTTCAGTTGAGCGGTGAGGGGGCCACGGAACATGAACTCGATTTGCCACCGATCGAGTTGTCCGAACTTGCGACTACCCCCGCAGGCCATAACTTTATCGAAGCCGCCGTGGACCTGCGCGCCACGCAATTGTCCAGCGATGTGTTCAAAATCCGCGTGACTATTTTCAACAGCAGCGAGTCCGCTGCCTCCAACAGGGAAGACGCTCTTCTCCACTCCCTCATCTCCACGCACACCATCTTGGGCATTCAGGGGGGCGAATTCGTTTCGCTTCTGGAACCGCCCGAACAGCTTAGCCACTGGGCTGCGGCGTGCCAGAACATCGGCGCCTGGCCCGTGCTGGTGGGTGAACCTGGCCAGCGCGACACGATGCTTGCCTCGCCCATCATTCTGTACGATTATCCGCAAATCGCGCCCGAAAGCCCGGGTGCCTTGTTCGATGGAACCGAGATCGACGAGATTCTGACGCTGCGCATCCTGACACTGACCGATGAAGAAAAGCTCGAAATGGGCCAATGGTGACGACCGCGCGCGTCAGATTCTGGAGCGTACCGAATCCATGCCGCCCGAGCAGTTCATGAAGATGCACGGATGCATGCGGGGTATTGCGCCGCATGAACGAATGGGAGTGGCAGCTTCTGGAAGAGAAGGCTCCGGCCGAAACCGTCTGGGTCTCGGGTAAAGAGGTGAAAAAGGGCGATCGCGTCCGGCTGCGTCCCCGCGCGGGCGGCGACATTTTCGATCTGGCGCTGGCCGGCCAGGTGGCCATTGATCGAATCCATCGAGCAGGATTACGACGGCAAGGTGCACCTGGCAGTGGTACTGGATGAAGATCCCGGCAAGGATTTGGGGATGTTGCGCCAACCTGGACATCGGTTCTTCTTCTCCGCCGAAGAGGTGGAACCACTGCGCCCGAACATTCTAGTGGCAGGCATCGGGAACATTTTTCTGGGAGACGACGGATTCGGAGTGGAAGTGATCCGCCGGCTTTCTTCGCGTGAGTTTCCCGCCGAGGTCCGAGTGGAGGACTTCGGGATTCGCGGCTATGATCTCGCCTATGCGCTGCTCGACGGCCCCGACGTCACAATCCTGGTGGATGCGGCGGCGCGCGGCGGCGCTCCCGGAACGATCTACGTGATCGAGCCCGACGTTACGGGCCATTCGTGCGATGGACGCCCACGCCATGAACCCTGTAAGCGTCCTTCAACTGGCGAGAAGCATGGGGCCGGTTCGCGGCCGCGTGGTGCTGGTCGGCTGCGAGCCCGCAGACACTCGGCGGGGACGAAGGGCACATGGGATTGAGCGAAGCCGTTTCGTCCGCCCTGGACGAAGCTGCCCGGCTGGTCTACGACTTGGTCCAAAAGCTTTTGCGCGGCGAAAAGTTGGAAGAGGCCTTGGAGAATTCTGCGAAAGGAACAACCTGATCATGGAAATGCTACGAGCTGCGAATAACGGCGATTCCGAAGATTCGCAAACCACTTTGATGTTGTTCGGCGGATTGGCGCTGATGACGCTGGGCGCCGGACTGATTCTAACCAGCCCCATCGTGCGCAAATATCTGGGCGGATTGGACGTGGGAAACCTGCTGCAGGCAGCTGGCCCGGACTTTGAACGATACATGAAATTGAAGTCGATGTGACATCTCCAGTGAGCATCGAAGTGGAACGCTACGCCATCGATCCGGATATGAGCCGGTTCACCGTGCGCGCCTTTGCGAGCGGACTGCTGGCCGCCATGGGGCACAGCCCGACTATCGCGGTCCGCGATTTTACCGGCCAGGCGGAGCTTACCCCGGGCTCGCTGGACCCTGCGGCGCTTCACATCAGGATCAAGACCGGGTCGCTGAATGTCACCGATAACATGAGCGACAAGGACCGCCGCGAAATCGAGCGCACCATGAATCAGGAGGTGCTCGAAACCGCGCGCTATCCGGAAATTTTGTTCGAAAGCTCCAAAGTTTCCGCCAGCAAAGCGGGCGACGGCCAATACCTGGTGAACATGGTGGGCGATCTTTCGCTGCACGGCGTCACCAAACAGCGCAGGCCGATCTCGGCGCAGGTTGCGGTGACTGGCGACATCTTGCGGGCGCATGGCGAATTCTCGCTGCTGCAAACCGCCTACGGCATCAAGCCGGTATCCATCGGCGGCGGATCGCTCAAGCTGAAGGACGAGCTGAAATGCTCGTTCGATATCTGGCCCGGAAGCAAGCGGGGAATTCGCTAAAGGATCGATTATGTGTCTTAGCAATTCCGGCCAAAGTCGTCGAGCTCTTCCCCGGTGAGCGAACTCGAGCGCTGGTGGAAGTGTCGGGCGTGCGCCGTCACATCGACACCGGGCTACTTGCCGACGATCCGCCGAAAACCGGCGACTGGGTCCTGATCCACGTGGGCTTCGCCATGAGCAAGATCAGCGAAGAGCAGGCACTCGATCAGCTTCGCACCCTGACCATGCTCGGCGAGACAGGAAGCGGCCATGGAGGAAGTCCGAAGGTTACGGCACTGAGCGAACACATGAAATTTGTCGATGAATTTCGCGAACGCCGGCGTCATCGCCAAGGCCGCCGACGAGATCCGCCGGCTGGCCGATCCCGGGCGGCATTACCGCTTCATGGAAGTGTGCGGCGGCCACACCCACGCCATCTATCGCTTCGGTCTGAAGGATCTGCTGCCTCCCAACATCGAGCTGGTCCACGGCCCGGGCTGTCCGGTGTGCGTGCTGCCCATGGGAAGAATCGATGACGGCCTGTCGATGGCGCGCGACGCCGAACGTGATCTTCACCGCCTTCGGCGACATGATGCGCGTGCCCGGCACTCAGGGCAGCCCGCTGGAGCACAAGGCCCGCGGCATGGACGTCCGGATCGTCTACTCTCCCGCGGACGCGCTGAAACTGGCCCAGCAAGAATCCCGACAAGCACGTGATGTTCTTCGCCATCGGCTTCGAGACCACCGCGCCCTCCACCGCGCTCACCCTGATGCGCGCCAAGGCAGCAGGGCATTTCGCAACTTCTCCGTGTTCTCGCAATCACGTCACCATCATTCCCGCCATCCGCGCGATCCTCGATTCGCCGGACATGCGCATCGATGCGTTCATCGGCCCGGGCCACGTTTCCACGGTCATCGGCTGCCGGCCCTACGAGTGGATCGCGAGGAACGAGGGCAAGCCGATCGTGGTGTCCGGCTTCGAGCCGGTGGACGTTCTGCAATCCATCGTGATGCTGCTGCAGCAGCTCCAGGCGGGCGAAGCGAAGGTGGAGAATCAGTACAAGCGCGTGGTGCCCTGGGAGGGCAATCGCGCCGCCTTGCGAGCCATGGCCGAGGTGTTCGAGCTGCGGCCGTATTTCGAATGGCGCGGCATGGGCTTCATCTCGCAATCGGCTTTGCGTATCCGCGACAGCTATGCGCAATGGGATGCCGAGCGGCGCTTCCAGGTGCCCGGCGTGCGCGTCACCGATCCCAAAGCGGCGCAATGCGGCGAAGTGCTGAAGGGAGTGCTCAAGCCGGCGCAATGCAAGCTGTTCGGAAAGGAGTGCACGCCCGAGCGTCCGGTGGGCGCGCTGATGGTTTCATCGGAAGGATCCTGCGCGGCTTATTATAATTACGAGCATCGAAAGGCGTCCGGCTCTGACCAGCATTGGCGCGCCGGTGTGAATCCGCGCATAAAATGAGCACCGTGCTTCCCAAGATCCGGTTCCGCGATCCTCAAATCGAGATGGCGCACGGAGCCGGTGGCAAGGCCAGCCGCCGACTGGTGGAAGGCCTTTTCGCTCCGCTCCTCTTCGGAGTCGTCCACCGAGCCGCTGGGCGATGCCGCTCATCTCGATCTCAACGGAACTCGCATCGCCATTACCACCGACAGCTTCGTCGTAAAGCCGCTGCGCTTTCCCGGAGGCTCCATCGGCGAGCTGGCCGTCAACGGAACAGTAAACGATCTGGCGGTTTCGGGCGCGCGCGCGCAGGCGCTGGTCGTCACTTATGTTCTGGAAGCCGGGCTGCCGACCGAGATCCTGGAAGCCGAAGTTCGCGCCATGGCGAAAGCGGCTGCGCGCGCGCCGGCGTCGTCGATCGCCGGCGGCGACACCAAGGTGGTGGAGCACGGCAAGGCCGACCGCATGTACATCACCACCGCCGGCATCGGCCGGCCCATTCCGGGCGTCGACTCTGCGGCCGCGTCCGTCCGGCCCGGCGACAAGGTGCTGCTCAGCGGGCCCATCGGCGACCACGGCATCACCATTCTGCTGGCGCGCGGAGAGCTGGAACTGGAAGCCGACCTTTGTTCCGACACCCGCTCAGTGCTTCCGCTGGTGGAGGCTATGGCGGGGCAGCGGCGCCGGGCATTCGCTGGATGCGCGATCCTACGCGCGGCGGCGTCGCAACGTCGCTGAATGAGCTGGCGCGCGATTGCGGCCTGGGCGTGATGCTCTGCGGAGGACGCGATTCCGATGCGCGACGCGGTGCGCGGCGCTTGTGAACTGCTGGGGCTGGATCCGCTGCACATCGCCAACGAAGGCCAGTTCCTGGCGGTGGTCGCGCCCGAGTACGCCGAAGCCGCGCTAGAGGCCTTGCGCGAAACCCCGGGCGGCGATGAAGCCGCGATCATCGGCGAGATGCGCGAAGCAGCCTGCCGGGAACGTTCTCGGAGCGACCGCTTACGGCGGCACCCGTGTCATCGACATGCTGGTGGGCGATCCTCTGCCGCGCATATGCTAGCCTGCTCAGCCGATACGCAACTCACGAGTCACGTAGAGCGAAGCTCTACTGCAACGCAATCGGCTCTGTGAGGAATTCTTCGCGCGGGAAGCGCTGCGGCTGGCGATCGCTTGCCAGGAAATGTCGGATCGCTTCCTGCAGGGCGGCCGCCTGCTGGCCTTTGGACGAGGACCGTACGCCACCGACGCCCAACACGTATCGGTGGAGTTCGTCCATCCGGTGATCGTCGGAAAGCGCGCGCTGCCCGCGCTGGACCTCTCCATGCTCTTCGCGCCCTGGCTCGAAGCGATCGTTCAGCCCGAGGATATCGTCATGGGCTTCGGTCCGCCGGAAGGCGATCCGGAAGTCCAAGCCGCGCTCGACCGGCCGGCGCCCGGGGAGCCATGACGTTCGCTCTGCCCGGAACCGAGGCTCCTATTTCTGCAGCGCCGCAGCCAGCGATCCTTTCATGCACCAGGAAATGATCGAGATCCTCTATCACACGCTCTGGGAAACGGTGCACGTTTTCTTCGAGCATCGGGAACTGGGTCACGATGTCGGGCGCGGCCGGCTTTCTTGTATCCGTTTCTGGGCCAGGAGAAGCAGGACACCGGCGAGCCTGGTGGAGAAGTCGCGGCATCCATCCGCATGAAGGTCGCCGAAGATGCCAAGCTGCGCGCACAGATCGCGCCGCGAAGAGTCCGAGACAGATTGCCGACGCCACCGCGGCCATGCGCGAACGTCTGTCGCGCGGCGGGAAACTGATACTGTTTGGCAACGGAGGCTCGGCCACGGATGCCAACGACTGGGCGCTCGATTGTGTCGCTCCGCCTGCTGGTTATCAGCCCGTCCCTGCCGTCTCGCTTTCGCTCGAGCCGGCCAACATCACCGCACTCGCCAACGACGTCGGAACCGAAGTGATTTTTCTGCGCCAGCTGATCGCTCAGGCGCGTCCAGAGGACGTGGCCGTCGGGATTTCCACCAGCGGCGGATCGAAGAACATCATCATGGCGCTGGAAGAAGCGCGCAAGCGCAACCTGCTGACTGTGGCGCTGCTGGGCTACGATGGCGGCGAGATCGTGCGGCGCGGAATGGCGGATTGGCCGCTGGTGGTCCGCTCCGACTACATTCCGCGCATTCAGGAAGTGCAAGCGTCCATCTACCACATGATTCGCGAGCTGCTGGAGGTGACTCGCCATGCCTAAGGCTGGAGCTCTACGGAACGCGCCGGTTGTCCGCTACACGCAGGAAATGCGTGAATGGCTGGAATGGCACAAGCGTCGAATTCGACGAGTACGATGTGGAGGCGGACCCGGCAGCCTTGGCAGGAATGCTCCGCGGCAACCGGCGGGCAGCGCACCGTGCCCGTACTGGTCGAGGACGGTAAGGTCACGCATATCGGTTGGCAGGGGCGGGGCTGCGTTGTGAATCCGTCATGACGATAGCGCGCACAGTTCGTGTACGAGGGATGGTGCAGGGCGTGGGTTTTCGCCCGTTTGTGTTTCGCCTGGCGCGCGCGAACTCCCTGGCCGGATGGGTGCTGAATGAGCCCCATGGCGTGGACATTCGCCTGGAAGGTGATGAGCTGGCGCTTCAGACCTTTTTGCACCAGCTCGAAACGCTAGCTCCCCACGCCGCGCGCATCACCGCAGTGGAGGTGGATGCTGCCGAGCAATCGGGCCTTCAGGACTTTACTATTCGCGCGAGCGAGTCCACTGGCCGGCCTTCTGTGCGCATCTCGCCGGACCTTCCGGTGTGCGAAGACTGTCTCAGCGAGCTGTTCGACCCCGCCGAACCGCGCTATCTTTATCCCTACATCAACTGCACCAACTGCGGACCCCGCTACTCGGTGATCGCGAGTCTCCCCTACGACCGCGCGAACACCACCATGCGGCACTGGCCGATGGACGCTTTCTGCTCGGCTCAATACAGCGATCCATTCGATCGCCGGTTTCACGCCCAACCCATCGCTTGCCCTGCGTGTGGACCGCGTTATCGCCTGGAGCCGATGGCGATCCCGGTAATCGAGAAGGCGGCCGAGTTCCTGCGCGAGGGCAGCATCGTCGCGATCAAAGGGATCGGGGGTTATCATCTGGCCTGTGACGCCCGGAACGCATCTGCCGTTCAAGCGCTGCGCGAACGCAAATTTCGCAAAAGAACGGCCGTTCGCCGTGATGGTGCGCAGCATGGACGTCGCTCGGCAGCTGGCCGAGATTTCAACCGAATCCGAAGCGTTGCTCACGTCTACGGCGCGCCCCATAGTCCTCGCGCCGGCGAAAATTGAGCTTCCCGGCGTGGCGCCCGGGAATTCGCGAATTGGGGCTGGTGCTTCCTTACGCTCCCTTGCATCATTTGTTATTCGCGGCGGGCGCTCCCGAAGTGCTGGTAATGACCAGCGCGAATCGATCCAGCGAGCCGATCGCCTACCAGGATGACGACGCACAGCGGCAACTCTCAGGAATTGCCGACTCTTTTCTCATCGGCGAGCGCCCCATCGCACGCCGCGTGGACGATTCCGTGGCCCGCGCCGGAGCTTGCGGACCCGTGATACTGCGCCGGTCCCGTGGTTACGCGCCTGGCGCGGCGGCCAAGCTGCCGATCGAGCGTCCTCTGCTGGCCGTCGGCGCCGACCTGAAGAACACCATCACTCTCGTCGTGGATGGACAGGCCTTTGTCAGCCAGCACGTCGGAGATCTGGATCATTATGAGTCGCGCCAGTCGTTCGAGCAAACAATTCGTGATTTAATCTCCATGTATCAAGTCTCCTGGGATGATCTGCTCGTGGTTCACGATCTGCATCCGGAATATGTTTCTACCATTCACGCGCGCGAATTGCCCGCTCTGGAAATGCTCGCCGTCCAACACCACCGGGCCCACCTCGCCTCCGTGCTCGCCGAAAAAGAAGCCTGGGAGGAGCGCATCATCGGTGTCAGTTTTGACGGGACAGGTTATGGCGATGACGGCTCGCGTCTGGGGCGGGGAGTTCTTCGCCGGAAGTATGACGGAGGGCTTTCAACGGGTGATGCACCTGCGCACGGCCGCCCTTGCTGGTGGAGACGCCGCAGCCCGCTATCCCGTACAGTGCGCCGCTGGCTTTCTGTCGCAAATCGATGGACTTCCCGACTTTGACCGACGCGCCGTTCCGCTTTCCCCGCCGCTACCAGGATTCCTTGCAACTGATAGACAAAAACATTCGCACGTTCGAGACAACTTCCATAGGTCGGCTCTTCGATGCGGCCGCCGCACTGCTCGGTTTTACTCATGAAATCACCTTCGAGGGGCAAGCCGCCATGTGGCTGGAGCAGCTCGCGCGAAAGGGCGCAAGTTCCGACGCATACCCGTTCCCTATCGACGGCGCAACGCTCGACTTTCGCCCGCTGCTCTCCGCCGTGATCCAGGATCGCCTCAGGGGTCGTGAGCCTTCCTCTATCGCTCGCGCCTTTCAGCGAGGCGTCTCCCAGGGATTATGTACTGCCATCAAAATGCTCTGCGAAACTCATGGCACCGGGACTGCGGCGCTCTCCGGCGGCGTTTTTCAAAATGACTTGTTGCTTCGAGATGCGAGAGAAATACTTGAGCCGGAAGGCATTCGCATTTGGACCAACGCGTCAGTCCCTCCCAACGATGGCGGCATCAGCCTGGGACAAGCCGCGCTGGCGGCCTTCCAATATCTGGGAGCGCCGCATGCATGAACTTTCCATCGCGATGGGCATCCTGGAACTCACCGGGGAAGAGTCAGAGAAGCGTGGCGGCGTCCACGTCGATGCGATCCATCTGCGATTAGGACCACTTTCCGGGGTCGTCAAGGAAGCCCTTCTATCAGCATGGCAACTCGCTTCCGAAGAAACCGAGTTCGAAGATTGCCGCTTGGTCGTCGAAGAAGTCCCCATCGCCGTGTTTTGTTCCAAGTGTCAGGCCGAACGGCCGGTCAAATCCATCCAGCAATTCTGCTGCGTGGAATGCGCTACGCCGGCCACCGAAGTGGTGCGCGGGCGGGAACTGCTGGTTTCTGCGCTGGAGTTGGCCGAATGAGCGCCCAACCACGCATCGTTCACGTTCGCCAGAATATTCTGAAGCGCAACGACGAACTGGCCCACCAGTTGCGACAGCGCTTCCGGGCGGCCGGCGTATTTGTGGTCAGCCTGGTCTCGAGCCCAGGTTCAGGTAAGACCGCGTTCCTTGAGAAGACACTCACACTGCTCAAACAACGGGGAGCCCGGCCCGCGGCCCTGGTTGGCGACCTGGCCACCGACAACGACGCGGTGCGTCTGGCGCGCAGTCAGGCTCCCGTGAAACAAATTACTACTGGAACGCTTTGCCATCTCGAGGCGGCCATGGTGGACCAGGCGCTGGCAGGCTGGAATCTCGAGGAACTGGACTTCCTGTTCATCGAAAATGTCGGCAATCTGGTGTGCCCGTCTTCCTATGACCTGGGCGAAAACATGCGCTTGGTCCTGCTCTCCGTCACAGAAGGCGAGGACAAGCCATTGAAGTACCCAACTATCTTCAACAGCTCCGATGTCGCGGTGGTGACGAAGGTCGATCTGGCCGATGCGGTGGAGTTCGAGTGGAACTCCGCTGAGGCCAACATCCAGGCCGTCCGGCCGGGCATGCCTGTCTTCCGCGTATCGGCCAAGACCGGCGTGGGCATGGGGGCGTGGCTTGCTAATCTCGAAACCGCCGGCCGTAGTGTACGCGACCACGCGGTGCATCCTAGGATTTAAAAAGGAACAACCCCGCCGATCCGCGCCTGCCGGACCCAGGGGTGACCGCGCTGCGTCACTTGACCAAGTGCGGTCAATGGTCTGGCCCGAAGGTGGCTAAGAGGTGATTTACCGCAGCGCGGACAAGTGGCCTCTGGCATGCCCATTCCACTGCAGGAGTCAAACGACATGAAACACTCTCTCATTATCGGCGGCTTGTTGATGGCTGCCTCCTTGGTTGCGCCGATGGCGGTGATGGCTGACGAACACCATGGTGAAAAGCGCTATTACGATCGGGATCACCGCGACTATCATTACTGGAACGACGGCGAAGATCGTCAATACCGGGCGTACCTGGCGGAGCAGCATCAGGCGTACGTTCCGTTTGTGAGGTATCGCCATCGGAGGGAATACTTCAGATACCGCCATGAACACGGGTTCCAGGTTGAGATTCGGTAGACCACTTCCGACCGAAGGCCGTCGGCTCCGGCACGGGTGGGGAGCCGACCGATGGGACTCCTCCGAACACAACCGGATCGTCTCGCTTCCACCCGCATCCGTCTAAGCGCTGTCAAACGCTACGTGGAGACGACTGACTGCCGGTAACGGCCCAGAAAAAGGTGTCACGAACCTAAAGTAAAGGGATGAGACAATGCCTGAGTCAATAAGGGCTGAGTTTAAAGGAGTGTAGGTCCACATCCCAACGTTTGGGGTCGCGCAGCTTTTCGGCGCGATGAAAGCCGGGGTCGGAGCGGGTACACAAGGAAGGCTGCATCCACGCCTTCCATAGCCTGTCGGATTTCGTCGCTTTTCTGGAGATCACCGACCGCGACCTCGGCCCCCAGCGATGCAGCATGGCGCGGACATTGAGCCCACGTTTGTCGCGGTCGCGCCAGGATCGATACTTTCAGTTCATGTTTGCATTCCTTGCTCGGCGAGATGCCGCCCTCCTGCCACGCAGTAGGCGCGTAATTAAGCAGCTCCACGTAAGAAGACCGGTCGTAAACTCCGCCTCTAGCGCTCCCGCCGCACCACTCGCCCAGGTTTGGCGCCAGTGTGCTCACGAATTACTTCGACACCATTGACCAACACCTCCGAAACCCCCGTCAGCGCACGTAACACCTTGGCCTCGCTGGGAGCTGGGCTCCGGGTGGGCGCTTCGGGCAATGGAGCTTTGCACCATTTCCCCTCGAATCGCCCTCTCGCCACTCTCTTGCGCCAGGCTTCGGGGATCGTTCCCTTGTCTTGTACAATGGACACCGCAGGACCAATGGCTCGTTCCGCGGAGGATCTGGCTTGACGAACGCAGACGGCAGTTTAGTGGCCGGCGTAACTCGAGCGGGGAAACATAGTCGGTGTATGTGTATGGAGGCCCGGCCCTGGCGCCTCAGGAAACTTCCCTTGGAAGAAGTAGCTTTGCCCGGTGATCTCAGGTTAACGTGTTAAGCAGTAAAATCAATGACCAAAGAGGTTCAAGTGAAAAGATTCAGCGAACAACTCAGTCAACTCCTTACCTTGTCGCTTGTTGCGGTAAGTTTGTCAGCCCAACAAAGCGCGCCCAAAATCGCGGCGGATTTTTCCGACAGCTTTCTCAAGTTGAACTACCAGATGAACCTTGGTGAAGTGCTGGGCGTCGCCGTGAATTCCAAGGGAACGATTGTCGTGCTCAATCACCCCGGCAGCGCGACTACCGGCCCGATCTATGGAAACGCGACAACGCAGCTGCTGGAATTTGATTCCAGCGGCAAGTTCACACGGGAGTTAGCCAAAGGCGTTTACGGACTTGGCTACGCGCACTCGGTTCGATTTGATCGATATGACAACCTGTGGGTCGTAGATAAGGGCGTGAACACGGTAATCAAGTTCAACCCGGGTGGCATGGTCTTGATGAACCTCGGACGCCGCCCGGAAGGGCCAGATGTTCCCGAGTACTACGATCCCCGGAAAGTTGCGCAAAATCCTCCGCGGCAAGTGGACGGCTACTTGAATGGCTCCACGGATGTCACCTGGGACGCGCAAGACAACATTTATGTGAGCGACGGATATAGCAACTCACGGATTGCAAAATACGATAAGCATGGAAACTGGATAAAGTCCTGGGGTTCGCGGGGAACCGCCACAGGCCAGTTCAACACTCCTCACAATATCGTGTCAGACCGCGACGGCAGCCTTTATGTAGCGGATCGGGGGAACGCGCGCATTCAGGTGTTCGACAGTGATGGCAATTTTCAGCGGCTGATCCTGCTAAACGTCCCTTACGATAAATCGCGACATCCGGTACTTGGCAACATTCCGCAGAACGCCCCGGACGTTACGGCGCCGTGGGCTCTTTGCATGACTAATACCACCCCGCAATATCTTTATGTCGCGGACCAGGAGCCCGGCCGGATTTACAAAATCAATCCCAAAGACGGCAAGATTATGGGTTGGTTCGGCGAATCCGGCCACGAGCTCGGCCAGTTCAACTGGGTGCACGGGATAGCGTGCCCGTCGGAGAACACTCTATTAGTCGCGGACATGAATAACTGGCGAGTGCAGAAGGTCACCCTTCATCCAGGAGCCTCGACAACGAGTACCGCGCGGCGTTGAAGGATAGCGCGCGCCCGTTGAAGTCTGGTGAGTGAGGACCGCGTTAGCCCCCTTCAGGCCCGCGCGCTGAGCGCTGCTTTCACGCGCTCGGGAACGAACGGAATCCGGCGAAGTCGAGCGCCAGTCGCGTCGAACACGGCATTGCCGATGGCGGCCGCAATGACCGTAATGGAGGTCTCGCCCGCCCCCGTCGCTTCTTCATCCGGCCGGTTCAACAGCACGCATTCTACCTTGGGAACATTGAAGCCGAGCGGCAAGGTCCGATACGTTCGCCAGTCGATCGAAGTTACCTTCTGGTCGTCCCACGTCACCTCTTCCAGCAGCGCGCGGCTCATGCCCTGGAGCGCTCCACCCTCGGCCTGGTTCTTCAGGCCGTCCGGATTCGAGATTGGGCCGGCGTCGATCGCAACGACGACGCGCTTTACCGTGATCTTGCCGGTGTCCTGATCGACTTCGACCTCAGTGACGATCCCCGTATATCCGTTGTCTCCCTCGTAGGCGACGCAAGCCACACCGCGGCCGGTGGCTAGGCCCGCCTTGCGCATTCCGGAATGCGGCGATGGCCGCGTATCCCAATTCGCCGCTTTTGCCGCAGCTTTGAGCACGTCGATCACGCGCTCGTTGCGTAAATGGCGCAGGCGATACTCAACCGGGTCTGCCTTGGCGTGCGACGCCAGTTCGTCCATGAACGACTCGTGCGCGAATGTGTTCTGGAAGCGAGCGGGAGATCGAAGAGGGCCGGTGAAGAAAGGCGAGGGAATGTTGTGAACCAGCACGCGCGCGCTGCGCACAATGCCGGCGCCCTTGGGAACACCGTCGAACAGAGCAGCGGCATAAGAAGGAATTCCGTTGCTGTTGTTGTTAAAGCCCCGTGGATCCGGCGCGGGCGATCTGGGCGTGAACGCTTCCGGCTGAAAACCTACCAAGGCACCGGTGATGACATTGCCCGGAGTGCCGGGCCCCGGCCGATTGCCAAGCGTGGGAGACCAGGCTTCGTGCTCCCAGGCGATAATGTTGCCCTGGGCGTCCACTCCCGCGCGCTCGTCCATCAGAAACGCGTTGCCATAGTTTTCCGACGTCAACTCGTCCTTGCGCGTGAGCTGCACGCGGACCGGTTTGCCGGCGGCTTGCGAGAGCAGAGCGGCATCGTAGGTTACCGTATCGGCCGCGTTCAACCCGTAGCAGCCTGAGCCTCGGCGAAAGATCACGCGTACGTTTTCCGGTTTCAGACCGAGCACCATGGCGGCCGTGCTGCGCTGATACCAAACACCCTGCGTGGGCGACCAGATGGTTGCCTTGTCGCCCTGCACGTCCGCAACCGCGCAGGAGCTGCCCATGGATCCGTGCGCTTGATACGGATGAAGGTACGTGGCCTTTACCACTGCGGAGGCCTGGCCCAGCTTCTGTTCCGACGTCTTTCGAGTCGACCAGCAAAATGTCGCGGGTAGGCTTCTGGTTCCGCAGCTGCTCGTAAAAGTCCCCCGGATTCGCCAAGCCGCTGCCCGAACTCCACGTGACCTTCAGTTTGTCGGCTACCTGTTGCGCCTGCCACGGTTTTTCCGCCACCACGCCGACGAAGTTTTTCTTGACGACCACCTTTACCAGGCCCGGCATGCCCGCAACCGAGCTTTCGTCGACGCTGATCACCGTGGCGCCTGCGGCCGCCGGACGCACCACGCGGCCGTGCAGCATGCCTGGCACCCGCACATTATGAACGAATTCGAATTGTCCGGTTACGATTTCAGGGATGTCCGGACGCTGCGCCGGCGTTCCCAGCACCGTCCATTCGCTGGGAGGCTTGCGCTTGGCTTTCGGATCGAGCGTGAGGTTAAACTTCTTGCCGCCGACCAGTTGGCCGTAAGTTACTTTCTTGGAGGGATCGCCCTTGGCGCTGATCGCTCCATCGGCGGCCGTCAGCTCATCCACTGGGACGCCAAGCCGCTGGGACGCCATTCTGATAAGAGCTTCGCGGGCCGTGGCTCCCGCCTGAGCCAGATTGGCGTGGTTGAAATTAGCGGGATGCGATTGGCTGCCTGAGGTGTAAGCTTGATCCGGCGTCATCGCGGTGTCGCAGTAAATCAGCTTCACGCGATCGAACGGCACCGACAACTCTTCGGCTACCAACTGGGCTTGGGCCGTCGAAATACCTTGGCCCAGCTCCTCCTTGCCGCTGTAGGCCGTCACGCTGCCGTCGGCGGCGATGGCGATCCACGAATCCAATTGATTGATGGGCGGCGAACCGGGCGACGGGCCGCCCCGCCCCCCAAGCCCTTGCGCAATGGCTTGCCGATCCGCAATGCGGAAGCCGACGATCAGGGCACCCGAGGTCTTCAAGAAATTGCGGCGCGAAAATCCACTGCGTGCGAGCGCGCTGAGAGCATCCGGCGTCATGGACGTTTTCACCGCGCCACCTCCTTTGCATATTTCTGGATGGCCTGATACATCCGAACATGCGTGAAGCAGCGGCACAGCACACCGGAAAGCGCCTGCTGAATCTCCTCTTCACTGGCTTTGGGGTGCTTGTCGAGGAACGCCTTGGCGGTCAGGATCACGCCATTCACACAAAAACCGCACTGCGCGGCCTGTTCATCGATGAACGCCTGCTGGATGGGGTGCGGCTTCCCGGGTGTTCCCAACCCTTCCAGAGTGGTGATCTCCGATCCCAGCGCGGCTTTCACCGGGGTAACGCAGGAGCGGACAGCCGCGCCTTTGAGAATCACAGTGCAGGCTCCGCATTGTCCCAGGCCACAGCCGAACTTAGGCCCGCGCAGCTCGAGATCGTCGCTCAGCACGTACAGCAGCGGCGTCGCCGGGTCCACGTCGACAGTGTGGGTCCGGCCGTTCACCTTCAAACTCATTGCGCTCATTTCGCCCTCTTTCCGTTATCGTACGCTACTAACGAGGATGCTATAGATGCGAGGGTCGCCGCCATCCATCCGCCATCCTGGTCTAGACACTCGATGGCGCTAATTCGTTGCTGCCCTGGAGCGAACTTGATACAAGCGAGGCAAGTTGAAGCCGGTGCAAGTTACCGGGAACAGCGTGATAGACTACCGTGGTGGGTCGCTTGAGAAACTACCGCCCCCACCGCCCAACACCCCTAGGAGTTAACCCATGGCCCACGAATTCAGTCGCAGAGCATTGCTGGGAGCGGCAGCCGCAGGCTTGACCGGATCGATAGCGCGAGCGCAGGTGAGTGGACTGACGCCGGGAGGCGGGACTCCACCGTTCCCGCTGGCCCTAGGCGCACTCGATTTTCTTGACCGGAAATCGTACATCCATAACATGGAAGTACACGCGACCTTGCCAGGAGTCACTATCAGCGGCGGCGAACCGTTAATGGCGATGTGGGCCAAAGGCAAGCAGCGAATGCTGCCCGGTGGTGGCGGTTTCATCGACGTCAGCGAGCCCACCAAACCCGTAGTGGTCAACAAAGGTGTGACTCGCGGGCCTGGCGCCGTCGTTTACAACACCGAGCTAAAGAAGTGGATCATGATGTGCACCGCAGCCGCTCCGCTGACCTCGGCGACGCCCGAGTTTCCTAACGGCGCGTACGATAAAGAACTGCGCGACCGGTCCGTTAATTTCAAAGGACTGCGCGGAATTCGCAATTACGACATTACCGATCCCCGCAAGCCCGATCTGCTCACCGAATTCAACACGGGCGAGAAAGGCAACGGCACTCACCACAATTTCTACGACGGGGGGAAGTACGCCTACCTGGATTGCGGCTGGGACGATCAGTTGCGCATGGAGAATCACCAGCGACCGTTCAGCAACGCGATCATGATCGTCGACATGTCGGACCCGAGCAAAGTGAAGGAAGTATCGCGGTGGTGGGTTCCCGGACAACGTCTGGGCGAAGAAGCGGAGTACAAGAAGTATATTTTCGCCGGCGACCGCACTTCCTGGACTGGGAATCACGGAGCGCTGAGCGTTCCCAAGCGCGTCGAGGATGGCGGCAAAATCGGCTACGGAGGTTTCGGCGCGTTCGGAATGTATGTGATGGATCTTAGCGATATCACTAAGCCCAAGCCCTTCGGCAAAGTCCAGTACGAATTCAACGCGCTCGGCACCATTCCGTTTCATACCTGTTATCCGGTAATTTCGGATGCGGCCCATCCGCGATTGCAGAATCTGGTCGTGGCGGTACACGAGGCACTGGAGGCCGATTGCCGGGAGGTTTACCACACACCCTATGTGGTGGACGTGAAGGATCCTCGAAACCCTAAGATCATCGGTCTGTTTCCTCGCCCAGCCGCGCCTCCGGAGGCTCCTTACTCCGACTTCTGCTTTGCCAGAGGCCGTTTTGGCTCGCACAATACACAATGCTGGCTCGCGCCGGGAACTTCGCGCCCTGAGATCATTGCGATTGCCTGGTTCAACGCCGGCGTCCGGATTTTCGATATCTCCAACCCCACGGCGCCCAAGGAAGTAGGGTACTTCGTACCGCCGCACGACGGACAAATCGACAACTACGACAGCTGGTGGCGTGGCACGACGGAGAACGTCTTCGTCGAGTGGGATCGAAACTTGATTTGGGTCGGCACGCACGCAGCCAGCTACTGCCTGTCGTGTCCGGCGCTTGGGAAGCCGGTGCTGGAACCGCGCAAGGTGGAGCGCTGGTCGGTGCCTCATTGCAATGCGGGATGGGACGATCAACCGTCGCGCAGCTTCTATTTCGGACGTGGCGCGAGCCACGTTGCTTAGTGCCCCGCGTCGGTTAGTGTCCGCAGGCGTCACGTCCCCGATGCCCCCTGGCTATTGTTTCCGATACCAGCCCACGGCCTGACGGATACTGACACCAGGAGAGTCAAAGGGCACGACAGTGATGCCGGCCAGCCGCATGGAACCACCAGGAACCGTAGGCAGGGAATCATTTGTCAGCAACATACCTCCGGGCTTCAACATGGCGCCCGCGTTCTCCAAGGCGAGAGCCTGTTCGAAGGCATCGTAGTAGACGAAAATATTCGTACCCACGATTAGATCGAACTGATCCGCCGCGTCCAAATTGAGGCGTTCGAGAACGATATCGAGATCGATCGGCTCACACTCTAGGACCACCTCCGGACGGATGAGCACTGCTCGGGTCTGCAAGCCTTGGAAGATTCCTGGAGGAGGGATGGGCGCAATCGGCGTTCCCGCCGCATCTCCCAGCGAGTTCCAGTAGCTGGCCAGCTCCGGCGGCCACCGAAGTGCGCCGTCGCGCGGCAACTGGATGGGATAGCCTATGTTCTTCCGGGCGCGTTGGCGGGCACGCTCGACATGCTGGATCACTCGGGAGCTGATGTCGAAAATCGATATGGACAAAGCGTTGGCTTTCGCCACCTTGAGCCGGACCAGCGAATCGTACAACGCAAACGGTTGCAGAGTCTGCTCGGGATAATAGTCGTAGGCCGACCCTTCGTTTTTGTCGATAAAATCGAGGCCTGGCCCGATCACGGCCACGCGAGCCACCTGGCCTTCGCGCAGCAAGCCGCGGTTCTTCAGATCGCGTAGGGTTTGGTCGATCGAAAAATCGGGGGTGATGCCGGTGTCGAGCGAAACTCCCCGATCGCGGAACAACGACGAACGGTCCAAGAGCGACGATGGATCGTTGGGATCGGCCTTGGCATTGGCGGCGCGATCGGCCAGGGTCTTCCGTTCCTGAATCACTCGTTGGAGATTCTGGAGGATGAAGATGCCCGTCTCCTTTGGACCCTCCGGGCTTTGCGGATCAACTCCCTGGCTTTGCAGAAGCTGCTGGAGAAAAATCAATCGCTCATTGTCACCCGGACTCCGCACACCCGCGACTAAATCGTCCACGCGGGATCGCAAGACCCCAGCCTTGGAAGCTTCGGTGAGGCCGCTCATCAGGATGCGTGGCTGCTTGGTGAACGAAGTGCCGTATAACAGAAGATTCACCATGGAATCGAGCTCGCCCCGCTGAAGACGCGCGCGAATGCTCGAGTCCCGCCCGCGGCTCCAGGCTAGCCACCGAGTCTGGTTTGCATCTCTGAGCGCGTGGGGCAACTGCTCGCCCTGCGCATCCAAGATTGGCTTTACGCTCGCATAAGGAGTGAATGTACGGTCGGCCGCTAGCAGGCCGACGACGGCTGCGAATGCAAAAAACCCGCGAAGCATTCTCAGGAATCTTCGCGGGCTTTGCTGTTCGAAAGTCAGAAACTGCCGGCGCACTCCGTCATTACATCAGAACGAGAACCGGGCGATCAGAGTGCCTGTGCGGCCTTGGAGGTAAGGCGGCACGGCGCTTGTTATGGCGCCTGGCGTGTTGTACACGCCGCTGATGGCTCCCCACCCGAAAAGTATGGGACCGCCTGGGCCTGCCCTGAACACCGGATTCTGGGGATAAACAGGGAAGGCGCCGGTACCGGTGTTCGGGGCCGGCATCAATGTGCGATTAAAGATGTTGACGAATTCGGCTCGGATAAAGAGGTTAAACTTGCCCTCCGGGCCAAACCGGAAATTTCGGCCGAAGTTGAGGTTCTCCGTGGGAGTACGCGGGGCGCGAAAGTCTTTGTAGAACACGGTTGAGTTTGTCTGGGGGCCAAAAAAGCCGTTCGTGACATTCGCTGCAGCACAGGTGGTGTCCACGGGGCATGGCGCCCAGGCGTTTGGATTCAGCACCTGGGTGGTAGCCGCGTTGTAAGTGCCGAGATTGTTGATGTTTACGCCTGGCGCATACAACGGCTGGCCCGGAACTCGGACCTCCTCACTGGGCAGCAGATTCAAGGTGGGGCTTACGGGAGGCGGCAGGAACTGGCCGCTCTGGTAGTTGGAAAACCAGCCGATCTGCCAATCTTTGGCTGCGTATTGCAGGTGTTTGGGAATAAACTCCGCCTTAGGAACAGTGTAAATAGCATTGAAGTTGAAGTTCAGTGGCGGGATCTGCTGCAACTGCCACTGGGAGGACTGGGGGTTGAAGAAGTCCTGACGAACAGGCCGGAGAAAGCCTTGTCCCCAAGTGAAGTTGGCGTTGGCTTGGAGCCCGTGCGAGAAGCGCTTGGTCGCCTTGATCTGTAACGAGTCGTACTTGGACGCGCCGGTCGGGGAATTCGACGGTTCCAGCGCGCCGAACTGCGGGAACGGGTACAGGGTGCTCTCCAGCGAGTTGCCCGTGTTGAAGCTTGGATAGGGCAGAAGGTTGGTGATTCCTCGCGCAGCCATGGTGCTGATCACCTGGGGGCTGCTGATGGGCTGAGTGGTCAGGAGGAAATCGCTGTAGTTGTCGTAGGTCGAGCTTTTGCAGACGCCGCCGCCACCCGAGCAGGGGCCGGTTCCGGGGTAGGGGTATAAATGGTAGCTCGCGTATTTTTGCGGCGAGATTTGGCTCAGGAATCCCAGAGGGCCGCTGGGCAGCCACGCGGCGCGGTTGGCCACGTAAGAAGCTTCCACGATAAAATCCTTGGTAATCTCTCGCTGGAAGCCGACGCTCCATTGGTTGACGCGGGGCGGCCGATTTTCGTTGGCGTCGGGCACATAAGGAGTCGAAACGCCCGGTATCCCAACCGTGCCCGGCGGCGGATAAACGTTCGGATCTGTGACGGGCCAAGTGGGTTGCACGATGGCGCCTGGGGTGGCGATGTTCACATACGGATTGATGCCTGCAAGGGGGTAGACACCGTTCGTTCCGATGGTGGCTCCGGCGGGGTTTCCAGTGAACTGGTAATTGATCCCCCATCCGCCACGGAACACCGTCTTGGGGTCGATCTGATAAGCTACGCTGAAGCGCGGCCCAATGGCATAAGGATAGGCTGACTTATAGAACGGGCAATTGCAGGTGCTTGCATACTGGGTGGCTCCCAGGTGACCGTCCGCATTGGCGTTCGGCGCCGTCGGGTTTAACTGTCCCAAGCGCCCATATTGCTCGTGCTGCGGAGTGGCGTAATCCCACCGCAGACCGTAGTTCACCGTCAGCTTGCGAGTTACCTTCCAGGAGTCTTGAATAAACAGCCCCCACTGCTGGTTGCCTTCGCGCGTAAACTCATTGGGGTTTTGGGTGGTCGAAGCATAGTCGCCGAGCAAGAAACTGGCATAGTTGAAGCCCTGGTTAAATCCATTGAGGCTGAATGTCGGAATGAAAGGTTGAGCCGTCGCAACCGGAGTGCCAGCCTGTGAGGCAACTGCCAGAGTAACGCCGGAAAAGGCTCCTGTGTAAACCTGCTCCAGGTACAGTTCCGCGCCCACTTTGAAGGTGTGGCTGCCGTGGACCCACGTGGCATTGGCGTTGAAGCTAGGCTTCTCTTCGTAGTTCTGGCCCTGGATTTGACCGGAGGTTCCGATATTTTGCATGCCGCCGTATCCGGAGCATCCGACGGCGCCAAACGGGGCCGCGATGCACATTCCCGTCACGCTCGGGAACTGACGGTCCTGCACGAAGCCGGAAAGATCGAAAGCGGACGGGTCGAATTTAAGGAACGGCGCTCGATCGCTGAAACTTGTGTGGTAATAACCCGCGCCCAGGTGCAACAGGATGGTTGGGGAAATTGTGCGGTCGTAATTGAGCCGTGTGGTGTAACTGGGAATGAATGTCCCACGATAACCACCAATCTCCTCCGGTAGGCCGTCCGCGTTTCCATAGGGAGTCGCCACCTGGCTCTCAGTGTTGATCCTCGACCAATAGAACGACAATTTGTCTTTTTCAGAGAGGATCTGATCGATCTTTATCGACGGAATGGCCGTGTATCGATGGCTGAGGATGCTGCCATTGTAGTTATTGATGAGATTGGAGTTCTGCGCCGCAGGGAAAAGCTTTTGAAACGCCAGAGAACTCGCGGAGAAACGGCTCGCCGGGATTATATTATTTGGAAACGGATTCGCGTAGCCCAAACCGTTGGCTGGATTGATCGCGCGTGTATTTGGATCGTAAATTTCATTGGCGTACATGGGGCGACCCAAAGCATCGACGCCCAAGGGCGTGGTCGGAATGCCGTAAGCGGCACACAAACTGCAAGTCCCATTGGCTGAGATGGCCGAGAAGTCGCCATTCAGAAACGCCGGCGTGGGCACCGTGTCGTTAAAGGTCAACTGGTTGTTTTCGAGGTACTCCTCATAAGCAAAGAAGAAGAATGTTTTGTTTTTTCCGTTGTAGAGTTTGGGAATGATGATGGGACCGCCCAGGGTGCCGCCGAAATCATTGCGACGGTTGCGCGGCGTAACTTTCGATGTGCCCTCGGGCGTGATGGTAAACGGATCGCCGGCGTTCAAGAATTCATTGACGAAGTAGTCGAAGCCGGTGCCGTGGTATTGGTTGGTGCCGGACTTCATAGTCATGTTGATGACTGCGGTGCCCGCCTGTCCAAACTCCGGGGCGTAGTTGCTGGTCTGGAAGGCGACTTCCTGGATGGCATCCGCGTTCGGCTGGGCCATCTGAGTGTAAACGTAGTTTCCGAAAATCTGAGAGGTGGCGTCCTGGCCCTCGATGCGCATCGTCTCGGTGAGAGAAACAGTGAAACCATTGCCCGGCTGCGCGCCACCGAGACCGTTGACGACTATAGGTCCGCCGACTGTGCCGCCTGCGTTATAACCGGTTACACCGGGAAGGGTCTGGAGCACGTTGTAGGGGTTGCGTACGCCGGACGTGCCGGAGTTGACGGTCCCAATGCCCAGCAAAGGAGAATCTATCATTTGCTCGACCGTGACGTTGTCGCCCTGCTCGCCGGTTTCGGTCTTCAGCAGAGAAGCTTGAGCCTCGACGGTTATGGACTCCGATGTCTCGCCTACTTGCAGTGGAATGTCTTCCCTCAGGACTTGCGCCGCAGCCATGACGAGGTTGGTGTGGGTGTAAGTCTTGAATCCGGGCACCTTCACTGTCAACTCGTAGGTGCCAACCGGAACATTCGGGATCGCATAATTTCCCGCAGCCGTTGACGCCCCGGAGTAAACCACCCCCGTGTCGGTGTTCCTGGCTCCGACGTTCGCGCCAGGGACAGCCAGCCCTGTCGGATCGGTGACAGTGCCTGTGATTGTTCCATTGGCCCCCTGGCCGAACGCCAGCGACGCCAACACCAGCAAACAGAATAGTGAACCAGCGGCTACACACACTGAGCGCATACGCACTCCTTCCTCGGACGATGAGTAAGTGAACCCCATACGTGGGCAATAAAATCGCCACGTACTTTACAAAGTTTAACTTCGTCGAGCATATTAGATTTTGATCTCTCCGTCAAGGCAAAAGTGAAATTTCAGTGTCATTTTCAAGCCTGGATTTACACCAACTTCTCAACCTGTATGCAGCCCTCACGAGCTTTATAAAACGAAAGCCGACAGCGTGGATGGATTATCAAAACGCACCGAAGAACCCGAGCGTGCCTTCGCGGCTTTTGCGTGAGAGCCTTTGAGGCGCTAGATCAGAACGCGAATCGGGCGATCAGCGTAGCCGTGCGGGCCCTGAAGGTAGGCGCCGTGCCGTCTCTACTCACGGCCGTGCCATGCCAGACCTTGGACAGCCTGGTAGCTGAAAAATTTGAGTCACCGGGCGTCTTGCTCCTAGTCCTTTCGGTCTCCAAAAGCTGCATTATCCACGAATCATTTGGGATTGATCGGATTGACGAGACAATGGTGAGAGGAAAACGCGAGGATGTCACGTCCTCCTGACCAGATCGAGCAAGCAGCGTCCGTTGGTTTGCAACGTCGGCTTGGTCGCGTTGCGCAAACGGTCTTGAGGCGTTTTTCATGCAGTCGCGAGGAGATCACCGTCTTTGAAGATCTTTGCTGCAGCAAACGCGCGCGGATATGGGGGCGAACATCTTGATGCCCGTCTCGTCAATGTCTTACTGTTTTTTCTGGACGACAACGCTCAATGATCGATGATCCGGCACACTTGGAGGAAGAACAGCCCTTCGTGCTGCTCCGGCCGGTCCGCAGCTTCAGTGCCGCTTCGCGACCCATATTCGCACCCATCGCCTTTTTGTGGGCTTGCAGTTCAGAACGCCAGTGACGCAGACCCGGTTCTCGTGCCGCTGCCGTCCTTGGTGTCGGCCTTGGTCTTGGAACTACCCCTTACTCCGCGCTTCCGGCCAGCCCTCATTGCAGAGCGGCGGGGGCGCAGGTGGACGGGCTCTTAGAATCGGTCTGCCCAAGATGCCCGCACTTGCATCCACCGGAACAGTGCGACATGGGGCAATTGGCATTGATAACGGATTGTATGACTTCTGCACGCTCATGGCAGTTCGCTGCTATCTCGTTAAGTAGATAGCAAGCGGTGCAGAGGACCGCTTGGCGGTCTTCTGCCGTTAGTTGATCTAGGTATAGCTGGATTTCGTCCGCTGAGGTACCAGCAAGAAGAGCTTCAAAAACTTCCTGGTCGCTCGATGGCGTCATCATGTTGATCAATCAATTGAAGATGTATCAATTTTTCTATCGGCACATCTGTCCTTAGGCTTTATTCACGGCACTCGTCACCAGGGATCGTGCGGGTGCTGGCGGAAACGCGGGCGGCCTCGGCGCCAGGGGCGTAAAGCTCCAGCGGTTCGAGGACCGATTTCGCATTGTCGCCGACGCTGAGCGCGCTCGAACCATTTCGCGATCGCGTAACTGTCCTGTCGGGGTTGGCGCATCACTGCGCCGACCGGATGAACGACCGTTCTGGCGACCATCCGCGAGCCGCGGGGGCATTTCTGAGCGGGTGCCACGCCAAACGGACCGAAGGCGCCGACCTGTATCTGGGAATCACCGCCGACCAGATTGCGGCGAAATCGCTGGGCAAGGATAACCTGCTCCCTTCGCTCGAACTCAAGCTGGACGACAGCGATCTCAAGGTTATACCTGCGCGTACATGAACACCTTCAGACGCCAGCGACTTCTTGGCCCGGGCTGCACGATCTTGAAGCTGGGGAATGCCGACTCGTGCCGAGAGGTTGACGGCTTCTTCTATCACCCGCATGGCCTCGGCTCGTTTACCGATTTTCGCCAGCGCGCAAGAACGGGCAATCTGGAAATCCACAACACTTCGGGGCGGAAGTTTGTCCGTGTCGGGGGCAGGAAACTTCGCGAGTAGATCTAAAGCCTCCCCGCTTTTGCCCTGGCGCACCCAAGCATTCGCCAACACAGCCGCGGCCCGCATACGATCGCCTTGCCGCCGCGAAAGAGTGTACCACTCGAGCGCTGATTGGGCGTGACTAACGGCATCCGGCAAACGCCCCTCCGCAAGACTCAGGCCCGCGAATGCGAGCTCCAACTCAGGATCCCGTGCATTTCCGGTTTTTTGGGAAAGAGTACGCGCTTCCTCGAAGCTCTTCCTGGCGCCCACCATATCTCTCTCGTCGAGCTGAGCGTTCCCGAGGTCCAATAGGGCCTCGCGGAGCGGGAATGCATAATTCACGGAGCGCAGCGTAGCAACCGCAGCCGCATATTCGGCCAGCGCCTCGCTTGGCCGGTTTTCCAAAGCCATCACATGTGCGGTGTCAGATTGGACCTGTGCGATGCCATCTTGCGCGGCGACCTGGTTCGCGGTCTTCTCGGCCTGCGCGATGAGAGCACGAGCTTCGGCGAGACGCCCTTCGTCCGCGAGCACGTCGGCCAGGTCCAACCTCAGTTGGTAGCTCTTCAGCGTACCCATTTCCTCTCCGACGGTCACGGCGCGACGCAAGTAAGCTTCCGCAGCCCGCAAATCTCCCTCGCGCAGGGTGGTGTAAGCGAAGCCATTCAGCGCATTCAATTGCTCCAGCCGGTTACCGATTTCATCCGCGATTTTGAGCGATGCACTGTAGAGCTGGTCCGCGGCGGCCAACTCGCCCGCGGTCGCTTTATCATTCCCTTCGATCCGATACGCGGCAGCGACGCAGGAGCGGTCCCCCAGTTGCGCGCAAATATCGCGCGCCTCGGCCCTGCTCTCCGCGAATCCACTCTGACCTAAGTTAGCCATGGCGCCGGATTGAAGGAGCCGGGCTTTGGCATACAGCAGCCTTGCTCCTCGCGCTTTGGCTTTCTCCGCCGCGGCACGAGCCTCGTCTTCCGTCCGCTTGAAATCGCTCAACGCTCCTGCCGCTTGAGCGTCCGTCAGGTCGATACGGGGATCGTCACCCAGCGGCGAAGGTAAGCCGCGAAGGGATTTCAAAACGGCCAAAGCCTGCTTGGCTTGGCCGCCATGGATTTCCGCGGAAGCAAGCAACAGTCCGTACTCCAGATCGTCGGGCAACAGCGTGGACAAGGCCTGGTAAACCCGGATCGCGCGTTCCCAATCTGGAACCATAGTCGCGTCACGCCCTTCCATCTCCAACTGCTCCACGCGGCCCAATTCGGCCGAAGAATCGAGCGCCTTTTTTGCTTCCTCCTCGGCGCGACGATCCAGCCCGATTCCCGAAAGAGCCGCCGCCAGGCCGCCAAGAACGAACGGGTTGGATGGAGATTCCGACGCCGCCTGCTCCAGGAATGCGCGGGCGCCCAACGCGTCTCCTTGACGCAAACGCTCCATTCCTCGTGCATATGGCTCCATGGCGCGTTCATCAAACATCGGCAGGGAACTTGGTGATCGCACTCCGAGTAGCACGCGAACGCGCGCCGCGCCTCGTTCCGCCAGCCCCGCCAGGTCATTTTCTTGCGCATCCTCGCGAATTACAGTGAGCTGCTGCCCGGTGCGTGCGTCCATCACAATCAAATTCGCCTGGATACGATTGGCTTGATCAGATGTCGATCCGCCCAGGATATAATCGCATCCCAGATCGCTTCGCATGCGATGCAGGAGCTCGACCGTATAGGTGGTTTGGGGCTGAACGCCCAGCTCCATTCGCATGCGCGCTACGTTTTCGAGCGGGATCGCCCGGAGCTGCTGTCCCGCAACCAGGTTGAAAGTGATTCTTTCGGCGAGAGCTGAGGAAATCCAGGCTGTTTGCGGGTTCTGTGTGATATCGCGGAATCCGATGACGGCGATGGATGGGCGTACCGTAACTCCGGCAGTTTTCTTTCTCCAACCCACCCATCCGATTACGGCGGCAATCAGTATTACGGCAGCGCCGGCGGCTAAGACAGGCCCGCTTGGCCAAGGGGACCGCTTGGGCGGAACCGGTGGCGTGTCACTCGCCGCGACGCTCGGGAACCGAAATTCGGGAACATAGCCGCCTTTGGGCAGATCGATGATGAGAGCATCTTTCGATCCTTCGAACTGATAATACTCAGCCAGTTTCAATCGCAACCGGCGAGCTTCCAGCCGCACCACGGCATCGTTTCGAGGATCGAAGGACTCCAGCCGGTCCATGACCGCGACGCCCAGGACGTATTCCTTCAACTCGGATCCGCGCCCGGCAAGGGCTTGCTCAGTCACATATCGCAAGAGCCGGAGGCAGCGCTGCGCCTTCCGAAAACAAGCTGAGGCCGCGATTCGTTCTAATTCGTCGATGATGACTGCCGGATCGGGCGTCGTAGCGGCTTGGTTCGGCATAAGCCTTCTCGGCAATCATCATTTGCGCCAGCCGGAACTGACACGAGAATTAAGTCTGCTTTCAATAGCCTACTCCACGTAGTCTACGGTTGTCTCCTTGCCGCGATAAGTTTTTCACCTTAATCTACACAGGACTGCTTTGTGAGCCAGGCTATCTTTTTCGGAGGAGATAGTTAAAATGTTGCGATCACGGGGAAAAGCTTGGGCCTTTCGCTTCAATTGGATTTCAAGCCGTTCCGCAAGTTATAGTACTCCCACTACCGCAAGACAGCCTGGACGCCGCATTTGTTTTCACATTTTGCTGCTGGGCTGTTTGCTGATCTGTGGATCGCAGCAGGCGTCAGCGTTAACCTGCCACACGTTCTACACCGTCATAGCCAATTTCGCGATCCCCGAAGAGCCATTCATCCCGGTCCTAGAGGACGTGAAGGTTTCGTTCTTTGTGAACAGCTTCGGGGAAGTGATTTCGTTTTACAAGTTCTCGGACCACATTGACGTGTATGACAATGGACAATTAGTCAAGGTGCTGCCAGAGGACGCCTCGACTCCGTGTGACTCATCAACCCCCGCACAGGCTCGGTCGAAACCCAGCATCGCTGCGTCGACGCTAAGTTCCCCGACCGGACAGGCGAACGAAATGGTGGCGCAAGCAGATTTCAACGGCGATGGGATTATCGACAGTGCTGTGCTAACCGGATCGGGCGTCATTGTCACTCTTCTTAACGCCGACGGCACCACTTTATCCACCTCCAGTTATTTGATACCCGGAGTGGGGCCGAGTATCGTCTCCGCCGATTTCAACGGGGACAAATTTGCGGACCTGGCCGTGACCGAGACGGATCCTTCCGGTCAAGGGAATGTCGTCATTTTGCTTGGCAAGGGCGACGGCACGTTCGGAACGCAAAGCAAATATCCCGCTGGTCCCGGCGCCGGCTTCTACGGCTTCTACTTGGCCACCGGGGACTTTAATCGAGATGGAGTTCCCGACCTTGCGGTGACGAACTCAGCAGCAAAGATAGGCTCCAACACTACCGTTTCCGTTCTGCTCGGAAAAGGAGACGGCGCCTTCGCCGCACCCGTGCCCTATACCGTTGGCGAGTTCCCCGCGACCATCGTTGCCGCTGACTTCAACGGAGATGGAATCGTGGATCTTGCCACGCTCGATAGTCAGACGGGCTTCACGAGCTATACGAACAAGGTTTGGGTGCTACCGGGAAAAGGGGACGGCACGTTCCTGCCGGCCAAATCCACTCCTTCGGGAACCGGTAGCGGTTATCTTTCTTATGCTGACTTAAATAATGACGGCAAACTGGATCTGATCATTGCCGACCAGCTTGCAAGCTCCACAGCCATCATGATGGGAAACGGCGACGGCACCTTTCAAGGTTCGACGGAATACTTGATGAGCGCCCAGCCTGTTTCAATTGCTCCCATTCCGCGCGCCGACGGCAATACCTGGCTGACGACGGTTGACACCATAAGTCCAGCGTTGTTCTCGTGGGTGGTGGGCAGGGACGGAACGGTTTATATTCCCGCCATTCAAAGCCTCGGCACAGGACCCACCTGGATCGCGACTCCGGACCTGAATGGAGATCAGAAACCGGATCTGGTGATCAGCGATCCCGAAGCCGGTAACATCTATGTCGAGCTGGCCACCGGCGGAGGACAATTTGGGCCGCCGGCCACTTATCCACTCGGATCGCAACCGAGCGCGCTCGACATTGCGGACCTAAATGGGGATGGAAAACTGGATGTCGTGGCCGCGGATGCAACGGGCATTGATGTCCTGCTTGGCACGGGCAGCGGGGCTCTTGGGCCCGTGAAAACATTCGCTTCGAACGCCGGCTTAAGTTCCGTTGCGATCGCAGATTTTAATTCCGACGGTAAGCCGGATGTCGTGGCAGCGAGTCCTTCCGGCGGAGATGTAGCGCTATTTCTCGGTAACGGCAACGGCACCTTCCAAAGTGTCCGCACAATTGCACTATCGGGCGGTTTGGTTCCCCTTCGCGCCATAGCTGGGGATTTCAACGGCGACGGAAAGCCCGACATGGCTGTCGCGTTCAGCCCAACCGATTTCAATCAGCCGGGCGGCATTGCAGTTTTCCTCGGCAAAGGCGATGGAACATTTCAGCCACCCAATAACATCATGCTCACGGGCCCGCTTGCATCGGCTGCGCTCTTAGCCGCCGATTTTAACGGCGACGGCAAACTGGATCTGGTGACCGTGATACGTGGCTCGGGATCGAACCAGGTGGCGGTGTTCCTGGGAAATGGAGATGGAACCTTTCTGCCGCCAATCCTGGCGAGCACCACTACAGCCCCGCCGATGCTCGTCACCACGGACCAAAACGTGGACGGCAAATTGGACTTGTTGCTGGCGGACTGTTGCGGGCTGAGCGAAGCAAGTGTGCTGCTCGGCAATGGCGATGGAAGTTTTCAGCCCGAGTTTCAGATCCCATCCGGTGCTAATCCCAGGGGCGTCGCGTCTGCCGATTTTAACGGCGATGGAGCACTGGATGTCGCCATTATCGGCCAGGTGCAACGACCCGATCGAGGCACTCTGGTCGTCATGTTCAACCCCAACGCTTCCACCGGGACCACGGCGCCAAGCACCACGACGGCAGCGTCGGTTTCAGCGACCTATAGCCAGAACTCCCAGTCGATCACATTGAGTGCTACGGTCTCAAGCAATTCGACGCCGATCAGCGGTGGTTCGGTGACCTTCACGCTGCTCAGCACCTCGGTTTCAGCCAATGTCGTCAGCGGAACCGCCAGCACGAGCTTTACGATTCCGGCCGGCACAGCGGCAGGAAGCTATCAGATTCAAGCGTCCTATAATCCGGCGAGCGGATATAGCGCGAGCAGCGATACGAGCCACCAACTCACCATTTCCAAGGCTAATCCCGTCATTACTTGGGCGACTCCTGCCAGTATCGTTGCGGGCACGCCGCTCGGTTCCACGCAATTGGATGCCACCGCCAATGTGGCCGGCGCTCTTGCTTATACTCCTCCTGCGGGAACCGTTCTTGCGGCCGGCAACAATCAAACGCTTTCTGTTCTGTTCACACCGGCCAACACGACAGATTACACGACGCAGACCGCGACGGTCCAGATCAATGTGACGCCCCCGCCGCCGGTGCTGGCGATTTCCAAATCGCATACGACTACCTTCAAAACCGGTGGGACTGGAAGTTACACCGTTACGGTGAGCAATCCATCCTCAGCCGGGCCGACCAGCGGAACCGTTACTGTGGCCGATAAGGCGCCGGCGGGCATGACCGTCACCGCCATGAGCGGCGGCGGGTGGAATTGCGTGACGCTTCCAACCTGCACGCGATCCGACGCGCTGCAGCCCGGCCAAAGCTATTCGTCGATCACCGTCAGCGTGAGCGTGGCCTCAAATGCTCCGTCCAGCCTGACCAACATGGCGACGGTTTCCGGCGGCGGGTCGGCCTCAGCCACGGCGAGCGACATCACCAGCATCGGCAGTGCGACCGAGTATACGTTCAGTTGGACCGCCAATCCTGCGGCAGGGGGCAGCGTCACGCCGGCTTCAGGTTCGCTCTATGCTCCTGGATCGAAAATTACGGTAAACGCCGTGGCCAATGCATGCTACCAATTCTCGACGTATAGCGGCGCTCTGAGCGGCAAAGCAAATCCGGCATCGCTGACCATGAACGCCTCCGAATCCGTGACGGCGAATTTCGTTTCAACCGCCGAGGCGAGCGTCAGCGGACAGTTGCAGAGCGCTCTTTCGGGGTATCGCTACAATCGCTTGACGGGGACTTACAGCCAAGGGCTGACAGTGACCAACAGCGGCGCAGCCATTAGCGGGCCGCTGTATCTGGTTCTCGATTCCTTGACGGCAGGAGCCACCTTGGTTGGTAGCCAAGGGCACACGCAATGCGCACTGCCGGCGGGTTCACCCTATATTTTGCTCACGAGTGGCGGTATCGGCGCGGGCCAATCCCTGACGTTTCGATTGCAATTCAGCTCAGCTTCCGGACCGCCGCCGTTTATCTACACGCCGCGCTATCTGGCCGGCAGCGGACTGCAGTAAAGGAGATCGCATATATGAAATGGAATATTGGAATTACATGCTTGTTCGTTATCGCAAGCTGCGGCGCCGGCACTGCGTCCACGGTCGACGTGACGCTCAACACCTCTGGCCTTCCGGCAGGCAATTACCTGTTCGATTTCCAATTCATAAATGGTGATAACGTAAACGGAAACAACACAGCGGTAATCAGCGATTTCTCAGCGACAAATGTGACCCTCGGGGCACTCTCCACCTTCGGCTCGGTCAGCGGCACCAACCTGGTGAGCGGACTGACCTTAACGGACGGTCCTATAACAGAAGTCGATCGGGCATTTACGGCCTCGTCCACCGCCGGCAATGTTTCCTTCATGGTGACTTATTCAGACAACTACTCGTCTCCAGGCCCTGGCGATGCTTTCACCTTCGCCGTTACTGATACGAGCCTGAATTCGACCCGTAGCGCCGGCGACGGGGCTGAACTGGAGATTGACCTCAACGGCCCCAATCCGAGTGTGACCGTCTTTCCCTCGGACGAAGCATTTGGGTCCTTTGAGCCCGCTGCGCACGGCACGGCAGCCGTTCCAGAACCCCGCTTTGGCTTTTGCTTGAGTTTTGGACTTTTGCTCTGCGCGCCTTCCCTGCGCCGTCTTAGGCAGCGAGCAAAGCAAAAAGCGACTCCATACTGGCCCTAAGCTGTTGCACCCGTAATATAAGAGACCGTGCAACAAAAGAGCGCCGCTGTACAATCTGAGATGAGCGTCCGGGCTGATGAAGATATTCGCAGTGATCCGTACACGTGGCCCTGCCTGGCAGCCCTCGCTTTCACTTGAAGGCCAGCCAGAGTGGCCTGCGCACGCCCGGTTTATGAACAACCTTGAAGCCAGCGGAGCAGTCATTCTCGGCGGGCCCTTGGAAGGGACGCCGGATGTCCTCCTTGTGATGCGGGCGGACAGCGCTGATGAGGCCGCCCAGTATCTTCAGGGTGATCCCTGGACCGATCTTAATCTTCTTGTAGTCGAGACAGTGATGCCTTGGACCATCCGGCTCGGTGCCCTGCCAGGTACCCGCGAGTCGCGATAAACCTGGTTGCTGAAGACTACCTGAGGAGCCAAATTTCCCAACGTTCTCGACTGTCGTCCTGCATGGCGTAACCGGGTTGAGAGGGGAACAAGCGCTGCTGATCGCGAGGGCTCATAGGACACACCGCATCGACAGGGGCCGCACTTTGCCGCTTTCATCGCGGCAGCGGTCGCTGAATCGCTGAGTTGTAACTGGTCGACCACATATCTACACGCTCGTTTCAGTTCGCTAGTTGGTCGCGCCGCCGCTCTCGGCGGGGGCCGTGACCGAGATCGTGGGCACGGTGTAGTTCCCGGAAATAGAAGGTACAAAAATCGGGAACTTGACCCCGCTGACCGTCACTTGGTCACGCGCATCGCCGATGCCGGAATCGGCGTACGTCGTGAACTTTACCTCCGCTATCGTTAGTCCCAGTAACCCCGGTCCTCCGTCTGACGGCGCCGTCGTGTTCCCGTAAACCACATAGTTGGCCACGGCGGTTGAATTCCAGTTGTTGACCACCGCGTAGCGTCGCGCCCTCCCGGGCCCGTTCCGTGACCAGGGCTGTTTCCAGCATGGCGGCTGCCGGCAGGCGGCTCGATTCGCCGCGAAGGCAGAAGGCCGCGCTCATCTATAGTCGCGGAACGGAAAGGATTTTCAAGAACTCCCGATAAGAACGCCGGTCAGGAACACCAGGACGCCGCCGAGCCCTACTTGCAAAACCGCGGATACGGGAGGCGTATCCATGTAACGATGGCGTATCCACGAAATGAGGCCGAGCTCTACCAGCACCACTACTCCGGCGACAATCATGGCCGGCCGAAAACCTGCGATGAGAAACGGCAGCGTGTGGCCGATTCCGCCGAGAGCCGTCATGAGCCCGCACACAATGCCGCGCGCCCACGGATGGCCGCGGCCGGTGAGGCTGCCATCGTCGGAAAGAGCTTCTGCAAAGCCCATACTGATGCCCGCGCCGAGCGACGCCGCAAGCCCCACCTTGAACGCATCGAAGCTGCTTTGCGTGGCCAGCGCCGCAGCGAACACGGGCGCCAGCGTGGATACGGAGCCATCCATGAGCCCAGCCAAACCGGGTTGTACGATTTGCAAAACGAACAGACGCCGGTTTGCTTCGTCCTCGCGGTGCTTGACGTCAGGCTGTAGCTTGGTCTTCTCCAGTTCCTCGGCGCGATCCTCGTGCGTACGCTCTTCCTGCGCCAGATCGTCGAGCAATTGCCGAACACCGGCGTCTTGAGCGCGCGCGGCGGCCTTTTCGTAGAAGCGCCGGCTCTCTACCTCCATGGCGCTAGCTTGATTGCGAACTGTATCGAGCCCGAGCGGCTGCATCAGCCACACCGGATTGCGATGCACGAAGCCGCGCACGTCCTGGCGGCGGATCAGCGGAACATGTTCGCCGAACTTTTTGCGGAATAACTCGATCAAGCGGCGCCGATGTCCGGATTCTTCCTCGCGCATTCCATCAAAGACCTCGGCTGAGGCTCGAAAGTTCTGCCGTAGTCCCTCGGCGTACTCGGAGTACACGCGCTCGTCTTCTTCTTCGAGCGAAATGGCGAGGGCCAGGATCTCACGTTCTGAAAGACTGTCGAAGGTGCGCATACAACATATGATGGCGCACGCGGCCGATTCGCTACGCTCGCAAGCGCGGAAAAAACCACGCCACGCCAATGGCGAGCAGTAGCGAGGCAGCCACCCCTTGGCCGCTCTTGACTGGTAATCAATGGGCAAATAGTCAGAGGAACGAACCGCATTGGTACAATTCGTCCTACGAGTCGTACTTCGATTTCAACAAAGGACGATCGAACAGCCAGCCAAGCGGGTTCCCGTACTCCTCCTCCTTGATGCGCGCGTTGTGTTTGCGACGGCGGGAGATGACGGGAATCTTACGATGGGTCTACGGCGCTTTTTTGGGGATGCGAGCCTGGCGACGCCCTTGGCGGCTCTAAATCGCGCGAGAATCCAAAACGTCATGGCTTCCACGGATTCGATTTTCGAATCCATGTACAGCGCGCTCATCTAGCAGCCTCAGCGAGTTCGGGTGCGCGCTATCGACCCAAGTTACAAACATCGTACATCGACACGGCGATTGACTTCTAAATTAATGGCTCCCCAGCGTAGACTCGAACCACGAGCTTGACAGGATTGTGATGTCTCAGACCTTATTGATTCTACGACGTCGCTGATGTCGTAAAAGGCCTGACAAGCAGCTACGCCGTACAAAATCGGCACGAAGTACTTTTGCAAACCAATCCCATTTCGCTAACCGAGAGCAACTTGTATTGAACGGGCAAACCATAACCTTCGATCCGATGAATCCTGGGCCAGCGAATCACTGCAGTCCCGCGTCAAACAAGTTCGTCCCTCAGGTCCTTCGTTGGTATGGCCACCCGGAGGGCGTTAAGCACCGCGGCAAGATCGATTACTTCTTGTGCGATCGCGCCCACGACGGGGGGCAGCAGGCCCGCAGCGGCCATCGCCATGCCGACCATACTCAGTGCCATGCCGCCGATCGCGCATTGCAGTGCGATCGTGCGCATGCGACGGCCGATGTGAATGAGCTCATCGACTTTCCCTAGCGACGTTTCCAGTACGACGGCGTCCGCCGCTTCCGCCGTGATGTCGCTATTCTGCCCGAACGCGACCCCTACCGTTGCCGCTTGCATCGCGGGAGCATCGTTGATGCCGTCGCCGAGGAACAGCGTCGGCGCTTTTTTCGCTTCCTCCCGCACGATTTCTACTTTTTCCTCCGGACTCTTGCCAAACAGCGCCTCTGTGATGCCCACCGCGCTCGCCAGATAGCGCACCTCCGCTTCGCGATCCCCTGAAAGGAGCATCACTTTCCGGACCTGGTGGTGCGGCCCTAGGTGACCGATGAAGGCCCCGCTTTCCTTTCTGGGCGCGTCGTGGAAGCGAAAGGTCGCCGCGTACTGTCCGTCGATGAGCAGGATGCACTCCATCCCGGCGGCAACGGTTGGAAGTTGCGACGCGGCGGCCCCACCCTGCGCGAGCACTGCTTTGCGCCCAGTGATCTGGACAAATCTGGTTCCGATCCAGCCTCCCAGTCCTTGCCCGGGTTTCTCGCTGATCTGCGATACCGGAATCAGTTCAACGCTTTCCTGGCGCGCCGCGGCGAGGACGCTTCCTGCCAGCGGGTGCTTCGAATATTGTTCCAGGCTGACGGCCATTTGCAGAACATCCTTGCGGTCCAAGTTCGGCGCGCAAAGAATCTCCGTCAAAGAGGGTTTGCCATGCGTGAGCGTGCCGGTCTTGTCGAAAATCACCGTTCTGCAGGAACTGATCCTTTCAAGCATCGCCGGGTCCTTGACGATAATGCCGCGGCTGGCCGCGACGGAGATAGCCCCGATGATCGCAACCGGAATCGCAAGCAATAGAGGGCACGGAGTAGCAATCACCAGAACCGCAAGAAAGCGAGTCGGATCGTGCCCGATCATCCAGCCGACCGCCGCAACCGCCACTCCGAGGGCGGTGTACCAGGCTCCAAGGCGATCGGCTATGCGCCTCATCCTGGGACGGTTACCTTCAGCCTCCTGCATCACCCGCATGATCTTCGAATATCGCGAATCGATTGGAAGCTTGGTCGCCGACACGGTAAGCGCGGTTTCGCCGTTCACCGCGCCGGAAAGAACCTCTGATCCCGGCACCTTGGCTATGAGAAACGGCTCGCCAGTCAGGTATGACTCGTCCATAGTCCCGCGCCCCTCGACGACCGCACCATCCACCGGGCAAATCTCATGCGGAAAAACGACCAGTTGGTCGGCGATACTCACTTCGGCGAGGCTTATATCGACGATCCGCGAATCAACCAACTTGTGAGCCGAGCGGGGCATCCGCTTTGCGAGCGCCGCAAGCACAGCGGAGGCGCGCTTTGTTGCGTATAGTTCCAACGCGGTTCCGCCAGAGAGCATGAGCACGACAATCGACCCAGCCAGATATTCTCCCAATATGGCGGACGCCGCGATCGAGAGGCCCGCCAAAAGATCGGAGCCGAACTCACGGCGAATTATCCTCTGAAGGAGGTCGAACAAGAGCGGAGCACCGCCAATTGTCAGAACGAGAATGAGCGGAAGATCATAGAGCTTCGTTGTCGCATGGAATCCGAACCTGGCGATCAGATAAGCTGAAATCCCAAGCACGGCGAGATAGGAAATATAGGCTTCCTTCGACCGCGTTTCCTTGCCGTCCCCGCCGGAGCGCGACCCTGCCGGTTTTGAAGATGGAGCTTCAGCCGGGGCCACGTCTTTCGCATAGTCGAAGTTTACGTTGGTCATGCTCCACCTTGGGCTGGTTTCGCCCTTTGAATGCTTCGCGAGCCCTGTTTAAAGACTTATGCTATTGAAATCGCGCGTGGTTCATTGATCCAGCAACTTGCACACCATGAGAACAAGGCACGCCTGGGGCCCTTTCAAACGCACGGCACGCATCGTTCGCGGTACGGTACTGCGTCATACGGCGCAGTTTTGCGCTGGGGATCACTGCTTGGCGCAAAATTCGTACATCGCGATGAAAGTTCTTTGTAAACTATTGAATTAAAAGATTTGGCTCCCCTTCGTCAATGATTATCGAACTTTCCTAAAGAGTCCGGAGCTGACGGAAAGACGCGTTTTAGAGCAGATCGACAAATTGCCTATGGGCGCTTGTGTAGATTCTAGCGACGTTTTGCCGGCCTTGCGGTGCCCCGCCGGGCCGTTTTCATTTTGATCCCAAAGTACGAAAGGCGCGACCGTTCACAACGGCGCGCCTCTTGCTTTTTTCGAAGGGAGGAAAGGATTGGGCAACTCCATTTTGAAACTACAGCGGCCGTGCGTTTTTTCTGGTCGCGCACGGAGCGATACGACGAAGCGAACCCTATCGCCACCCAATTGATCCTGGACAAAAGCTCGGCTCGGCGACGGGCAGCGTAGTCCCGGTCCCGATGTAGAGAAGGGGTTTACGAACCTGTTCACGATGACAGATCTTCCCGGTGACGACCTGCATCGCGGTGAAGATGGTCTTTCGGATTTGTCCGGACCTACCAAGCACCGATCTTGCGAGTCGGCGGCGATCCAGCGCTACGCGAGCTTGGGCGAAGGGATGGAGGAGACCTTGACCGTGCGCCGGCTTCACGTCCCGATGTGGCATGGCGGCGACCAGCGAGAGCGCTGGCTTGGGTCGGGACTCTTCGTCGCACAAAACAGTTCCGAAAGGTCACCGGACACGAACAGATTCCGGCACTCATCAGAAAATTAGAAGCTCTGGCACCGCCTAAGTCGGAGCTTGTCAAACAGAGACAGGCGTCGTAGAGTGGGTTGCACGCAGAGAAATCGTTACCAGGATGCAATTGTGGCGCACGCACTCTTGCGTGCCGCGTTCACACTCGTGTGAACGCTTTATGTTCTTCCGATGCTAACGAACTCGCTGCGACACGCCGGGCATTCCCCGGCCAACTTCACGCCCGAGCAATAACTTGTGATTAGTACGAGTGGTACAAAAGCAATCTTGACTTCGAGCAAAAAGCAGAAACTGCTCTTGTATCTAAGAGCGATCTAGGTCACTCTTTATTAAAACCGAGTTGAGCATCAGTCTAATCGATTCCACGTCGGTCTAGCCAGCCGTGTGAGGACTGCAAGGAATGTTTTTGCTTAAAGCCAAAGACGAGGCCGCCGTCACTCCATGTTGCGGCTAAGGCGGATACAGTGTGTTTTCAATGTAATGGGCAAAGAATCTCACGTATTTCCTGTCCTCGGCCGGCGGCCCGCAGACCACCTTTATACGCACCAAAAGGAGGGTCACCCGACAGGCTGGTACCAGGACTGCTGAGCCTGTTTTTCGTTATTGCATCCGTCTATAATCAACTGGTACCAAAAGCTATTTGTGAGTTGGTTTTGGATCCAACGCTGGGTCTAAGTACTTTGACAGCCAAGAAACCGTTCGCCCTAAAAGGTAAATGATGACCTTAGCCACCTCGATTGTCTTGAAGCCGTGCGCCTCCGATGAGGCGTACCTTCAACTCCGGGTCGGCTGTGCGGTCGATTCGTTGATTACTTCATTGCCGGTCCCCGAGCGCCTCTCGGTAGATCAGCGGCGGGGGATCATCGCGCGGTATGCCGCCGTGCTCGAAGGCAATTTCATTTACTGGATGACGGGTGCGTATCTCGCCGTACGGTCCGAAGAGGCTCGCCGCATCATCTTGGAAAACCTGCACGAAGAAGTGCGCGACTGTCATCCTGGGATGCTCCGCAAGTTCGCGATCGCCGCCAACGCTGTTCCAAAAGATTCCGACGCAATGGCTGTATATGGGGATTTGACGCAGGTGCGACTCTTCATAGGCCGGCTGTCGGGAATTCCCCTGGTGCTTATGATGACCTTCTTCGAAGGCTTCATCCAGAGGTTCATGGACTTTTTGGCGAAGCTCGCCACCGAGCTAGGCTCCACTGAGCTGGAATATACCGATGTGCACGGTATCTGCGACATCGCGCATACCGATGGGCTCTTCCGCGCCCTCGCCGCCGAAATGGCGATCAATCCGCCGGAAGATGGAACCGACCTTTTTGAGGGCATCGATCTTTTAAGCAATCTGATCCAAGGCATTGTCCTGGAGGCCCCAAACCGGCATAACCTGGCCCGGCCCGTTGAAACAATTCCTGGCGCCTAGGTGGCGCGGCTTGGCATCGCAGAGGTATTGGCAAGTGAGCGCTACCGTCGACATCAATCCTGTTGAGCAGGCCGGGTACTTCGAAGTACCCGGAGCGCACCTTTATACCGTTGTGCACAAGGTTTCGGCTCCATTGGCTCGGGTTTTGCTCATAGGAGCGTTCGCCTCGGAACGGCATACCTCTTACCTACCGTGGGTGCGCTGGGCCAGATACCTGGCGGCAAGAGGACTTGAATGCATCAGATTTGATTATCGCGGGATGGGTGAAAGCACCGGCAACTTCGAGGAGATGAGCTTTAGCAGTTGGGCGGAAGATGTCGAACTTCTCGTGGCTTGGCTGGATCGTTGGGGGCCAAGACAGCCCCTGCTGCTGCATGGCCTTGAGCTTGGCGCGCTGCTCGCGAGCCAGGCTTTCACGGCAGGTGTAGGCGACGCGTTACTCATGTGGGCACCCCCCCAGAGCGCAAACGAAGTCCTACGGCCTGCGCTTCTCCGCCGCATAGCTGTGGACAATATGTTTCGCTACGGAAATGAACGCAAGGGAGTGCCGGACTACCTCGTTCAGCTCGACAGAGAGCCTCTGGAGGTGGAAGGGTATCAGTGGTCCAGCAGACTTTGGCGTGATTCGTTCCATCTGGAATTACCCGCTGGTATGAACGTAGCGGGCACCATCGCCTCCGATTGCAAAAGGCCGGTCCGAACCGTTCCGCTCGACAAGAGCGCTGAGCCTCTTGTCAAAGGTTCGATCTCAGTCTTGGTAGACCCAGACCTGAGTGGTCTGTTCGCGGACAATTTTCAATGGATCACCACAGCCCTGATGATCAGCGCGGAGAGGCAATAGTGGTTGAAGCCATTGAAAGCAGAGAGCTGATCACCGTGCCAATCGGCGAGATGCGCCTTCGAGGTACGTACCACAGAACCCAAGCAGGCTCAGATTCAAGCGCGCGTATCGGTGTTTTGTTCGTAAATTCCGGATATGCGCCCAGGGCGGCATTTGGCGACTCCGCGGTGTATTGGGCAGATGCTTTTGCGAATTGCGGCTTCCCCTCTTTCCGCCTGGACTTGCCGGGCTTGGGAGATTCCGAGGGCGAGCTTCCAGAAACGTGGCTGGAACTCTCCCAGCTCATTAATGACGGACACTTCGCTTCTTATGTCTCCAATGCAGCGAAAAGTCTCACGGAACGCTTTCGTTTGTCCGGAGTGGTCATTATCGGGCACTGCGCTGGAGCGATTTCCGCTGTCTATGCGGGCGCCGAGAGCAAATATATCAAAGGCGTCGTTGCTCTGGACCCATACTTCTTCCGCAATGAAGAAGTACGTCCTGCCATTCGGCAAGGGATCAGCGTGTTGGTAACGCGTAACAAAGTGGCTGGGCAACTCAGCAAAGTATATAGGCACTTGAAGAAAGTCGGTGTGCTCGTCAGAGGAGCCAAGCTCCCAGCGAACACGAATTTGACTCTCGTCCGTAATTGGAACCGTCTCGCTTCCGCTGGAATTCCGATGCTGGTCGTGAACGCTCGGGGACCGAGCCAGAGCCGTGGACAATTTGATTATTTTCGATATCTTCAGCAAGCGGCAGGTGGCCGCAGTCGGGTTGCGATCAGATTCATCAACGGTGCTCATCACTCGTTTGCCGATAACGTCGGCAAGGTCGCTGTCCGGCGCTTTATCGAACAATGGCTGAATGCTTCTTTCCCGCGGCTGGAGTCAAAAGAAAACACGTTTGCTGAACAGCTCACTGTAAATCGCCAAATATGACGCACACGACGATAGGTACCAAGTCAATTCGATCCGAAGTTCTGGCTCAAGTGAATCAGGTTGCAGCACGACAGGGCAAGCTTCTGGAGCCACTCACCGACGATCTGGCGCTCCTCGATTCCGGACTGGACTCGTTGTGCTTCGCAATTATCGTTGCCAGGCTGGAGGACTCGCTGGGTGTCGATCCGTTCAGCACCGCCGCCGACATTGGTTTTCCAGTCACCCTGGGCGAGTTCATCCAGTTTTACGAAAATGCCGCGAAATGACCTATCCTCGCTCTGGAATGCCACCGCCGCGGCGGGAAAACTGAACGAGCGTTTTCTCGCGGGGGCTAGCGCGCGCGTTGCTTTAAGCGATCTGCTGCACGGTACATGTATCGGTGGACGTGCGCAGGAGCTTCGCGGAAAATCTGTATTGATCGCGACTAGCGATCAGCTCTCCGCCGCGTTGGCGCTCCTTGAATTGGATGGCATCGCACGCCGTGTTGTTCTCTGTCCCGCCGATCTGGCCATCGAGCACATGGCTTTCGTGATCGCTTCGATGCCGGTAGAGGCGATTGTTTCCGATGGCAAGGTGATGGGAGTGGATCATACCGCCATTGGGCTGCGCATCGCGTGCAGTCCAACGATTGTTCGGGCGAGCTGCGATCGGACTGGAAATTGTCGGACGGAGTGGGTTCTCCTCACCTCCGGTACCACCGGGTACCCCAAAATGGTGGTCCACAATCTGGAGAGTTTGTGCGGAGCCATCGAAACCGGCAACTCCTCGGACGGCCCTCATGTTTGGAGTACCTTCTACGACATCAGGCGCTATGGCGGACTTCAGATCTTCCTGCGCGCGATGCTCAGCGGAGGGTCCCTGGTGCTATCAAGCGCGGGAGAGTCGAGCGCGGAGTTTCTGATCCGGGCCGGCGCTCACGGAGTCTCCCATATTTCCGGGACTCCATCGCACTGGCGTCGCGCCTTGATGAGCCCGGCGAGCAGCAGGATTGCTCCTCGATATGTTCGCTTATCGGGTGAAATTGCGGACCAGTCCATCCTGGACAATCTTCGCTCCTTTTACCCGCAGGCCCAAGTGAAGCACGCCTTCGCATCGACTGAGGCGGGCGTCGCATTCGATGTTTGCGATGGGTTGGAGGGCTTCCCAGCCAGCTTCATCGGCCAGACAAATGGCGTCGAAATGAAAGTGGAGGATGGATCGCTTCGAATCCGATCCTCGCGAATCGCTATCGGCTACATAGGCCATCAAGGCTGCCTCACGGACAGCTCGGACGGCTTCGTAGACACTGGTGACCTGGTCGAATTACGTGGTGGACGCTATTACTTTGTCGGCCGCCGCGACGGAACCATCAACGTTGGCGGCCAAAAAGTTAATCCCGAAGAAGTGGAGGGTGTTATCAATCGTCACCCGCGCGTTCGGATGTCCGTGGTCCGGCCGCGGAAGAATCCGCTCCTGGGTGCGCTGGTCGTCGCCGACGTGGTCATAAAAGCAGCTCCCGAATCCGCGAGCGAGCAAGCGCTCGGAATCGAGAACGAAATTTTGGAGATATGCCGCCAGGCGCTTCCTCGGCATAAGGTTCCGTCTGCGATCCAATTCGTCAGCGAATTAGCCGTGGCTTCCAGCGGAAAGATCGTGCGGCAACATGCGTAATGTTCTCGTCACTGGAGGGAGTCGCGGATTGGGCCTGGGCATCGCTTGTAAGCTCGCAAGCGCCGGCTATCAGGTCATCGCTCTGGCCCGTAAGGAATCCGATCGGCTTAATACGGCCATCGAACAAGCCGGCCACGGCAACCCTGGATCGCTCCATTTTGTTCCTTTCGATCTAGCGAATATCGAAGAAATTGCGCAACTGGTTAAAAACTTAAGGAAGGAGTTTGGCCCGATCTACGGCCTGGTGAACAACGCCGGCATTAGTTTCGAGGGCGCTTTGGCCCTGACGCCCACTTCACGGATCGAACAGCTGGTGCGCGTGAACACAATTTCTCCCATCGTCCTCACTAAGTACGTCGTGCGCTCGATGCTCGCCGACGGCGGCGGGCGGATTGTGAACGTAAGCTCGATTCTGGGCTCCACTGGCTATAGCGGCCTCTCCGTATACGGCGCAACCAAGGCATCGCTCATCGGTTTTACACGATCCCTGGCGCGAGAAGTGGGGCGCATGGGCGTGAACGTAAATGCGGTGGCCCCTGGATTCGTCGACACGGAAATGACTCAGGAGCTGACAGAAGAACAACGCGAGAAGATTGTACGGCGAAGCGCACTGAAGCGTCTCACGGAGATCGAAGACGTAGCGAACGCTGTCGAGTTCCTTTTGGGGTGCAAATCAAAAAGCGTCACCGGCACGGTCCTGACCGTCGACGCGGGGAGTACGGCGTGACGGAAAGCGGCACCAAGCCGGACAAAAGCTGCGTTTCTTCGGCCCAAGCGTGGGCCCACGCTCTCGAGTTGACGACGCCCATCGCTCGGAATCCCGAACGGATTTTCCCCAAAGTGATCGAGGAATGCGCCACGCAATTCGGCGACGCGCCAGCACTACTCTCAGACCGCGAACGTTTCACCTATCGTGCGCTTGCCCGACGCGCCAATCAATATACTCGCTGGGCGCTCGCACAGGGCATCCACAAAGGCGATCGCGTCGGCCTGCTCATGCCCAACCGGCCGGAGTACATCGCTTGCTGGCTGGGCATCACTCAGGCAGGTGGCGTCGTGGCACTTCTGAATACCAATCTGACCGGCGCCTCGCTCGCCCATTGCATTAATATCGTCACACCCCGCCACATTATCGTAGCTGCGGAGATCGTCGATCAGTTGGCCGCCGCTTTGCCGAACCTCACAAGGCCCGCCTCAGTGTGGATTCACGGCGCCGGCCACCCGTCCTTCAGGCGCGTGGATCACGAGCTCGAGCAACACAGCGGCGAGGCACTAACCGCCGCCGAGCGGCCTCCGCTCACCATCGCCGACCAGGCCCTCTATATTTACACTTCCGGCACCACCGGCTTGCCTAAAGCTGCCTCCGTCAGCCACGGCCGAGTGATGCAGTGGACCCACTGGTTCGCCGGTCTGATGAATACCCATTCCAAAGATCGAATGTACAGCTGCCTTCCGATGTATCACAGCGTAGGAGGCATACAAGCGCCTGGCGCCGTTCTGGTCAGTGGCGGCTCCATCGTGATTAGCGAAACATTCTCGGCGAGCCGGTTTTGGAACGAAGTCGTGCGCTGGGACTGCACCCTGATCCAGTACATCGGCGAGCTTTGCCGCTATTTGCTCGGCACCGCTGCTTCTCCGGAGGAAAGGCAGCATCGCATCCGTATGGCGTGCGGAAATGGACTTCGGCCTGAGGTGTGGGAGACTTTCCAGAACCGCTTCCGAATTCCCCGGATTATCGAGTTCTACGGCGCCACCGAAAGCAACGTTTCATTATTTAACGTCGAAGGCGAGCCCGGCGCCATCGGCCGCGTCCCCTCCTATCTGGCGCACCGATTCGCGGCGACTCTGATCCGGTTCGATGTTCAGAAAAGCGAGCCGGTTCTCGATGAACAGGGATTCTGCATCCGTTGTAAAGCGGGCGAAGTCGGAGAGGCGATCGGGCAGCTTTTGAAAGATTCGCCGAATATTGGTAGCCGGTTTGAAGGTTACAGCAGCCAGGAAGCATCCGAAAAGAAAATTCTTCGCAACGTGTTCCAACCGGGAGATGCCTGGTTTCGAACCGGCGATCTCATGCGTATGGACGACAGAGGCTTTTTCTATTTCGTCGATCGAATCGGTGACACTTTCCGTTGGAAGGGTGAGAATGTATCCACTTCGGAGGTGTCGGAGGCACTCTGCGATTTTCCTGGAATCAAAGAAGCGAATGTCTATGGGGTGGCAATTCCCGGCGCTGACGGTCGGGCGGGCATGGCCACATTGGTCGCCGATGCCGATCTGAATCTTGCGGAGCTGCGCGAACATCTGACGGCGCGGCTTCCACACTACGCTCGTCCTTTGTTCCTCCGGATCCGGAACGAGATGGAAGTGACCGCCACTTTCAAATACACCAAGACCGATCTGGTGCGCGAAGCGTACGATCCCGCGGCGAGCTCCGATCCGATCTATTTCAACCACCCGGAACAGGAGGCATTCATCCGAGTCGATGAGATGCTTTACGAGCGTATCCAGACCGGCCAAATGCATTCAGGGCGCCGCGGGGCGACGCAATATGGGCGGCATCGTTTTGGACCACAACAGGCGATAGAACTTCAGACCGCGCGAAATCGCTCGAAGAGGAGTTCCGATGCAAGCCCTGCTTGAGAACTTGCGTAGTGTAGTTGAGGAACTCAATTGCGAGATCGCCGACGGCCCAATTGTGCCCAAGGTAACGCCGCAGCAGATCAGGAAGCACCTCCATCGCTATGACTTCTCCCAGCCGGTGGCCTTGGATGAACTTTGCTCTGACGTGGCGCGGATGATGCAAACCTGGCACGTGCAGATCACTCATCCGCGTTACTTCGGCCTCTTCAATCCGAGCGTGACGTTTGCATCCGTCGTCGCGGACACAATGGTTGCGATGTACAATCCGCAGCTGGCGACCTGGCGTACGTCACCAGCGGCCAATGAAATAGAACACCACACGCTGGCGTGGCTCGGGTGCAAGTTCGGCTTCCCGGATAACGCGTTTTCAAGCTTCACTACGGGCGGCGCCGAAGCCAATCTCACGGCTGTGATTGTCGCCCTCACGAGGAAGTTCCCGGAGTATGGCGAAGCTGGGCTCCGGCATCTCGACGCAACGCCGGCCATCTATGTGACCGCTGAAGCGAATCACTCTTTCAACAAGATCGCTCACATGACAGGATTGGGGCGGCAGGCGCTTCGGGTAGTCGGTACCGATCCCGATCTGAGAATGGACGTCGCCGCTCTCGCCAGGCAAGTCGCCGAAGACCGGAAAAACGGCTTCGTACCTTTTATGGTTTCGGGCACGGCGGGAACAACCGCGGCCGGCGTGATCGATCCATTGCCGGATATCGCCCGCTTCTGCCGATCGGAGAACCTCTGGTTTCATGCCGACGCGGCCTGGGGTGGTGCAGCCATCATCTCGCCGCGCTTGAAGGCGCATCTCCGCGGAATCGAAGACGCGGATTCCATCACCTGCGATGCGCACAAGTGGTTTTCGGTGCCGATGGGAGCGGGGATGTTCTTTTGCCGACATCCAGAAGCGGTCACCGCATCGTTTCACGCCGAGACGGCATATATGCCGCTTGAAACGCCTGGGTCGCTTCCCGATCCGTACACCACAACAGCACAGTGGTCCCGGCGGTTTATCGGGTTAAAGCTCTTCTTGTCGCTGGCCGAGCGCGGCGAGTCCGGCTACGTCGAAATGATTGAACATCAGGCGCAGTTGGGCGATCTGCTGCGCGAGTGTTTGCGGAGAACGGGGTGGCGCATCGTCAATTCGACGCCGCTGCCGGTGGTGTGGTTCACCCGCGATGGGCTGGATCCGGCGAAACTCGTGGCCGCCCTTCAGGAGCGCCAGATTGCGTGGATGTCCGCCGTGCAACTGCGTGGAACACCGGCGCTGCGAGCGTGCATCACGAGTTTTCGGACTACGGAAGCGGATATCGAACGTGTTGTGCGGGAAATAAGCCGGCTGCTTTAGCTGCGAGGGAAACATATGCGCAGAGAGACGATCGCTATTCACGGTGGCTACCAGGTGGATCCGACCACTAAGGCGGTGGCCGTCCCCATCTATCAGACCGCGGCCTACGAGTTCGATAGCGCCGATCACGGAGCTGCGCTGTTTAATCTGGAAGCCGAAGGGTTCCGCTACAGCCGTATCAGTAATCCGACCGTTGCAGTTCTGGAGCGCCGCGTTGCGGAGCTCGAAGGAGGCGTAGACGCGCTGTGTGTGAGCTCCGGGCAAGCGGCCCTGTATTATGCGGCGCAGAACGTCACGGAGTTGGGATGCAACATCGTCTCAGTCCCTCAGCTCTACGGCACCACCCACACATTGTTCGCCCACCTTCTGCCGAGTCAAGGCGTCACCGTCCGGTTTGCCGAATCCGACCAGGCCGGCGCCATTGGGGAATTGATCGATGACCAGACACGCGCCGTCTTTTGCGAATCGGTGGGCAATCCCGCCGGGAATATCTGCGACATCGAAGCGCTGGCTCGCGTGGCCCACGAGCACGGCGTCCCACTAATCGTGGACAACACTGTGCCGACTCCGATGTTGCTCCGGCCGATCGAATACGGTGCCGATATCGTAGTGCATTCTCTCACCAAATTCATGGGTGGACACGGCACAACCATGGGAGGGGCCATCGTCGATAGCGGCAACTTTCCATGGAAGGAACACGGGCGACGCTTCCCGATGTTCAGCACGCCGGATGCTTCCTACCACGGCCTGGTCTACACCGATCACTTTAAGAGAGCCGCCTATATCGGACGCTGCCGCAGTGTTTATCAACGCACCACGGGGGCCGTATTATCGCCATTGAGCGCCTTCCTGTTGCTGCAGGGAATCGAAACCCTCCCCCTCCGGATGGAACGGCATGTGGAGAACGCCGAGAGGGTTGCGCACTTCTTGTGCGGCGATCCGAGAGTCGAGTGGGTAAGCTATACCGGATTTCCCGATAGCCCGTACTATCCGCTCACGCAAAAATATCTGTCCGGACGAGCTTGCTCGCTGCTGACGTTCGGAATCCGCGGCGGTTTTGAAGCCGCGAAGGTTTTCTATGACGCTCTGAATTTAGTGAAGCGCCTGGTCAACCTGGGCGACGCCAAGACCCTGGCCTGCCATCCTGCCTCTACCACTCATCGGCAGATGTCGCCTGAAGAGCAACTCATGGCGGGCGTAAAGGCTGAGGCCATCCGGCTCAGTATCGGTATCGAACACATCGACGATATCATCGCCGACCTGGATCAGGCGCTGCAAGCGACCAGCTCGATGGAGCGGGCGCAATTCGCGTTGAGCTTTTCGGAGAAACACTAATGCCGATCTGTTTCAGTAGCGATTCGTCCGGTTATGATCTGCTGAAGGCCGCGAACATTTCTGGCGCAAGGCCGCCCGTCGAGTTTCGAGGATCTACCGCCAACTGCCTCGATGTAGGTCTGGTCAACAACATGCCGGGCAAAGCCCTGCGAGCCACGGAACGCCAGTTCATAACCCTGTTGGATTCGGCGGCCGAAGGCATGGTGGTACGACTTTGGCTCTACTCGCTGCCGGATGTTCCCAGAACCGATTCGGGCCGGCGGCATATCGACAGCTTCTATGACCGGATCGACAATCTGTGGGATCGCCCTCTCGACGGTCTCATCGTGACCGGGACCGAACCTCGGGCCCCTGACTTAGTGGACGAACCGCACTGGCCGAACATGAAGCTATTGATTGAGTGGGCCGAACGGAACACGCGATCTACTGTTTGGTCCTGCCTGGCCGCTCATGCCGCTCTGCTCTGTACCGATGGTATTGTGCGGCGCCGGCTCAGCGAGAAACGCTTCGGGCTATTCAAGTGCGAGTGGGTATCTGACCACCAACTCCTTAGCGGCGTTCCTTTACCAATGATGGTTCCGCATTCCAGATGGAACGATGTTTCCGAAGATGAACTCACTACTTCCGGTTACTGTGTGCTGACGCGGGCGCAACACGCCGGCGTTGACATGTTCGTAAAGCAGAAACAGAGTCTGTTTGTTTTCCTCCAGGGTCATACCGAGTATGAGGCTAATACTCTGCTGCTCGAATATATGAGGGATGTCGGACGTTTCCTCCGGCGCGAGAGCGATAACTACCCGCCAATACCAGAGGCTTACTTCGAGTCAGATACTGTAGCGGCCATGAACGCGCTGCAATCGGGAGCCTTCTCCGATCAGCCTGAGAAAGTGCTCGCTGATCTTAGGACGGTTCTTACCGCCAGGCATCTGGCGAATACGTGGCATTCGCCGGCGGTACGTATCTACGGCAACTGGCTGAGGTTTCTGTGCGCGTCGAAAACTGCGGCCATTGGGCGTGCAGCGCATGCGTAGGCGTGAGGATTGTCGTCGAGATGGGCCAGCCTGAAAAGTTTAGGAGATCGCGGAAGAGAAATCGTTACTAGGATGCAATTGTGGCGCACGCACTCTTGCGTGCCGCGTTCACACTCGTGTGAACGCTTTATGTTCTTCCGATGCTAACGAACTCGCTGCGACACGCCACTAGGTACCGTATCGTCGCTACGTACGACGTGGTTCCATTCGTCAGGACAGCCGAAAAAGTCGCGTCCGGCGACGGAACCGTCCCCACGAAGCGGTACTACTCAAAGCCGCCGAATCGGGGTAGAGCCACTGGCATGCTCACCGATACCAGCAGACAAAACGCCTAAACACGATCACCACAAAGCAGCCCAGCACCCCGATGAGGCTGCGAAATCAAAGCACACCAGGCGTCCCAGAGCGCCCACGAGAACGCCAAAGGACCGAAGAAACTCTGACGCTGCGAGGTCAGTCTCGGTAAGTTAGGAATGGCCCGCGGGCGTACCTTCAACCTTTGGACGTTGTTTATGTACGATCCGATGCGATCCATGACCGACTGCCTACCTTTATTCGATACGCGCCGTTTTCCGCAAAGAAAGCCATGAAACGGCTAATGTCGTGGCCCGAAAAAGTCGCACGGAAATCCTTCACCGCTTGAACGTTGAGCGGCAGGCCATTCCGGCCGCATCTACGTTGTCCAGCGCCAGTGAACATCCGAACATCGTGAAAGGCCAGCCAGCGGGGAGATCTGCGGAATCACGCGCTTTTCACACACTGCACCCGTCGACAATGCCAGTGCGGCCACTCCAAACAAACAAGCTGGCGGAGGCGGCGAGCCGACGCTCCCTCCAAAGCGTACGAGAAGAGAAACGCTTATTCAAAATGGGATTGGCGACGATAGTGCATCGCTTGAACCCAGCCGCCAAGTTGTCCGCCACCGAACGGCATCCCATGTTAGAGTGTCTGCTGATGGGAAAACAATGAGGACATTCTTCGCTCTTTTGGCGATGATTTGGTGCAGCATAAGCTTATTGGCTGCGACCACGCCTGTCGACTTAAGCTCCAAGGTTCCTATGAGTTTTGAGCCGATGAACGGCCACCAGGATGACTACGTCCTGCGAGGTCCCGGCTACGGCTTCGAGATTCATGCCCTGGAGACGGCGTTGACCTTCCTCCAGCCGAAGCCGGGCCTCTCGCTTCGGACTCGATTCTTAGGTCCCCGACCGCAGGCGCGCATTCACGCGGTTGGTCCGTTTCCGTTCTTTACCAGCTATTTTATCGGAAGTTCCGCCAGCGATTGGCGCACCGGGATTGTGAACTACAGCAAGGTTCGCGTGGACGGGCTATATTCCGGTATCGATCTGATTTACTACGGGGCCTCAGGCAAATTGGAGTACGACTTTGTGATCCATCCCGGCGCCGATCCAGCTTCAATTCGATTCGAGATTTCAGGCGCCGACGCGATTCGTGTGGATGACAATGGCGATTTGGTGTTGTCCTCCGGGGGCAAATATCTGCGCTGGCAGGCCCCCGTGCTGTATCAGGTTATCGGGAGTACGCGCGTGGAGGTGTCTGGACGTTACGTATTGAGTTCCAACCGTCGCATCCGTTTCCAAGTGGATAAGTATGATCGTTCGCGCGATCTGACCATCGATCCGATTTTGAGCTATGCCTCCTATTTAGGAGGACGGGGAAGAGAATGGTCTAGAGCGGTGGCTACGGATCCCGCGGGGAATGTTTACGTCACCGGGCTGACTTCATCCACCGATCTGAAGAACAGCTCCACTGCGTTTCAGCACGCCTTTGCCGGACAGAAGGCCATCGGGAACACGGGCGGCGATGCATTTGTCGCCAAATTTAGCTCTGCCGGCGCGCTCCTATACTTGACGTACCTAGGCGGGGCGGCCGACGATTTGGGTTTTGGGATTGCAGCCGATGCAGCCGGAAACGCATATGTTACAGGGATGACCAACTCAACGAATTTCCCGGTAACCCAGGGCGCCTATCAAACCACATTCGGGGGTTCGGGCGGCAATATCTGCCAGCACGCTGGCGACGCGTTCATCACCAAAATAAATCCCACCGGGACGAACCTTGTCTATTCCACGTATTTGGGTGGCCGCTTCGATGATTTTGGATCTGCGATCGCAGTCGACGCCGCAGGGAATGCCTATGTCACCGGCTTCACCATATCGGACAATTTTCCCAGCACACCAGGTGCCTATCAGAGGTCATTGGCCGGCGTCGGTGCGCAGACCGGCCGGCCCTCCTGTGGTGGTTTGCCGTGGTTCAATACCGGAGACGCCTTTGTGACCAAACTCAATCCAGGTGGGTCTCAAGTGGTCTTCTCAACTTATCTGGGCGGCCGTTTCGATGATGCCGGCTTGGCAATTGCCCTGGATTCGGAGCAAAACGTGTTTGTGGGGGGATTTACGCTTTCGATCAATTTCCCAACCACCACGGGGGTGCTTCAATCCACGAATCAGGGCACCGACGCCCAGAACATATTCTTCAATACTGGCGATGGCTTCTTGAGCAAGCTGAATAACGATGGAGCTTCCCTCCTCTATTCGACTTATCTCGGCGGCGTCGGCGATGACGGAATTACCGGTATCGCAGCCTTGGGCGATGGAACGGTTTGGATTACCGGTGCGACCAGTTCTCCGGACTTTCCGGTAACTGCCAATGCGTTTCAGCGCGCATTCGCGGGATATCAAGTCTTGCCATTTCTAGTGGAGCAGTCCACCGGAGACGCGTTTGCCACGCATATCAACGCCGCCGCAACGGCAATCTTATATTCGACCTACTTAGGTGGATCCCAAAACGATTTAGGTGGCGCTATCCAAGTGGATGCCTCGGGATTGGTATACGTGTCCGGATTCACGGATTCCTCGAACTTCCCCGTTTCCTCCAATGCCGTGCAGCCCAAGTTTGGAGGGGACGGAGATTGTAACGGCCGGGACCTGATGTGCGGAATTCAGTATTTCCAAATCGGGGACGGGTTTGTGACGGTGATCGATCCGAACAAATCCACCCTTCCATTCAGTACTTACCTGGGTGGCTCACGGGACGATTCGATGCTGGGACTGGCTTTGGATGGAAGCGGAGGAGTGTGGGCAGCGGGCGGAACGCATTCTACTGATATTCCCGTGTCGGCGAATGCTTTTCAACCGATCAACGCCGGACGAACGGACTCCTGGCTGGTTCATCTTACTGGTCTGGCTGCAACCGGGCCAGTCTTGACGGCACTCGCGAACGCAGCCAGCAACGCTGGAGGTGCGGTATCGCCGGGTATGATTTTTGTAGGCTATGGGTCATCGATCGGTCCGGCGGTTTTGGAGGGAGCGTCGCTCGACTCCAGCGGCAAACTCGCCACCACCCAGGCCGGAGTCACCATTACATTCGACGGCGTGCCCGCGCCGATCGTCTACGTATCCGCGAACCAGGTTGCCGGCGTGGTTCCATATGAAGTTGCGGGGAAAACCTCCACCCAGGTGGTGGTCCAAAATAACGGCCAGGATTCTGCGCCTCTCACCGTTCCGGTCACTGCAGCGGCCCCAGGATTATTTTCGGCGAATTTCAGCGGGTCAGGCGCCGCCGTGGCTTTCAATCAGGATAATTCGCTGAACTCACCGTCCAATCCTGCCAAGAAGGGTTCTATCGTCGTTGTTTATGGAACCGGCGAAGGTGAGACAACTCCGCCTGGAATTGACGGTGAAATTGCAGTTCCGGGCTCGCTGGTAAAGCCCGTCCTGAATTGCAGCGGCACAGTCGGCGGATTACCAGCCGCCGTGCTTTATTGCGGTTCCGTCCCCTTCGTGGTGGAGGGTGAGTTACAGGTGAATCTTCAGCTTTCTGCCGAAACTCCTTCCGGGAGCCAACCGGTGGCGATCAAGCTGGGCAGCTTCACTTCTCAGGCCAATCTGACGATTTCCGTGCAGTAGCGTTCACCCCACGCCCAGATCGCGCAACACGTTCCACGGTTTCTTGCGCAAGAGCGCCCAGGTGGGCAGCCACCCCGCCGCGCTCGTCAACACGACCGAAATCGCAATGGCGGCCGCCGCTGGTTTCCACTCATGGGCCATATGAAGCTCATCAAAAGTGATGCTCAATAGCAGTGAGGCGAAGCCGGCGCTCAGAATTGCCGCAATCGTGCCGGCCAGCAGTCCCAGAGCGGCAAACTCCACGGAGTAAATCTTGATTAGCAACGATCGGCGCGCGCCCAGCGCCATGAGGATGCCGATCTCGCGCAAGCGGGCTGCGCGTGAGGCGGCGATAATCGCCAGCAGAATACATACGGCAGCACCGGTGGCGAGCCAGGCCACGATCCGAACCAGCATGACCACATCATGGCTGACCGACTGCACCGTCTTCACGATATCGGCATTCGTGATGACGGCAAAGGCAGGATATTCGGCCATGAGGGCGCGGCGCACGGCCGTAATCGATTCGGGACTGATCTCCACCGCCGCCTGATGAAACAGGCTGGATTCCTCCTCAAGCCCGCTACAATCCAGATGCAGCGTCGACCAAACCTTTTCGGCCGGCGCTAACTTCCGAACCTCAACTACTTCCGATTGGATGATCCTATTCCTGGACTCCAAATGGATCCGTGATCCCACGTGAATGCCCAATTTCCGGGCTGAACCTGCGTCCATTACAGATCGAGGCAGTTGCTGCGCGGCGGGCCTGGTGAAAAATTGCGGCGGTTCACACGCCACCAGGTAATTGAAGGAAAAGGCACGCGCGTCGTCGGGGTTCACACCCTGCAATCTCAGCCTGGTTTGCGTAATTAGATGCACCGCTTTCACGCCGGGCTGGCGCATGAGGAATTCCCTGAGGCTTGCCTTCTGCGTATCGTTGAATCGTCCGACGTACAAGCTGGCCGCCTGGTCCGGCAAAACGTCGAAAACCGCGCTGACCACTTCACCAACCGCTTCGAAGGTCGCGATCATCATCAGGAGCGCCACGGACAGGGCAGCCACCAACAGGCGCGAACGGTTGCCCGGCCGGTAAAGCCCGGCGACCCCCAATCTCAGCCAGGAAGGCATCGATTTTAGACCTATCCATTTTTCCGCGGCCCCGAAAGCCATGCTTGCAACAACACATGACAGCGCCAGGCAGGCCGCTACCGACCCCGCCAATAGGAACGCGTCACTCCAACCGCGCACCAGGCTGTGAGCTAAGAACACCAGAGCGGCGCATGCGAATCCAGCGGCCAACCTTGTGAATTGGCCATCGCTTTTATTGGGCCGCGCCGCGGAAACGTCGGTTTGCCGCAACATCTCAGCGGGCCGTAGACGCCGGAGGACGATTAGAGGACCAATCACAGCGGCGGAGATCGCCATTACGCTTGCTGCCGCGCTTTGGACCATCGCGCCCACGCTCCAACCGATGTCTCGCGGGAGTACAAGGTACTTTCGAACAATCGCGAGCAGGGATAGCTCCGTGCCAACCGAGAGGGGCGCAGCAAGCAAAACCGCCGCAAAGATCAACGTTGCGACTTCAATGATAAATACCGCGCTGGTTTGAGCGCTCCCGGCCCCCAGGATTTTCATGACTGCGAAGTGAACCATGCCCTCGTCGGCGTGTTGGCGGATTGAGATCCCGACACCTAAGGCGCCAAGGATCAGCGTGAGGAATGAAGTGATGCCCAAAAATGTGAGGGCTGCGTCAACCTGACGGCCGTACGCGGTGCGGTATTCTCGGATAGCGCCGCCGGGGAACAACCCTTCCAGCAAGCGGCGCCCTTTTGCCAGTCCAAAACCAGAGTCCAGCCGCAACAAAACGCGGTGGCTTACCGAGACTCCGGATTCTTCCAAGCGGGTTCTTGCGTAGCCTTCGCGCGAAAGAATACAACGCATGCCCAGACCCACCGAGCCCGAAAATCGATCCGGCTCACCTTGAATAACGGCCGCGATACGGAACGGCTGGCCGGCGATCAGGAAAGTGTCTCCAAGTCGAACGCTAAAACGTTCCAATACTTCTTGTGAAACCGCCGCTGTATCCGGCTTAAGGATTTCGCGGAGCGACTGGTCGGGAGCCAGCGTGACGGCGCCGTAAAACGGGTAGAGCGACGGGTCCACCGCTTTGACGCCGATGAACGCGGCATCGGCGGATCGATCGGACACCGCCATGGTAAGCGCCGTGGTGACCACCGTCCACTGCACGGCGTGCGCCTGCAATCGGTTCAGCGCAGCGGCCTGTTCCTGGTCGATAGGGTCGCGAAGATCCACGCCAATATCGCCCGCAAGCCACGCGCGCGAATCTCCTTGGAGCGCCTCCCGAGCCACGTTCGCGGTGCCGTAAACGCCCGCGATGCTTGCCATGCTCACTGCCGCCGATAGCGTCACCAGAAGGGGCCGCGATCGCGAGTGCCTAAGATCCCTCCAGGCCAGCCGAAGCACACAGCGTGAAAAAGCCAGGGGACGACGGGGAGACCGCAAGTGATCATGATAGCGCGCTAATCTTTTTACAATGCTTCGAATTCTGCTGGTATTTGTGGGCTTGTGGCTGGCTGGGGCGGCGCTCTATGCTCAGCCGGCGATCTCGCAGAATGGCGTCGTCAACGCCGCCAGCCTTATTCCCTCCTCTTTCGCGGGAGGCTCGATTGGGCGTGGAGCTTTGTTCACCATTTCCGGCGTCCGGCTGCAGGACTCCGGGCACGTAGCCGTGACCCTCAGCAAGAACGGGGTCGTCTCACCGGTCGAGGTCCTCAAGGCTACGGACAGGCGTATTGATGCGTGGATGCCGGCATCTGCACCGCTCGGTTCAGCAATGCTCGTGGTCACCGCCGGCGGCGAGTCCAGCAAGCCTATTGCGGTGAACGTGAGCGAATTTAACCCTGGCCTATTCAGCCGCAATGGCGCGGGTTGGGGGCCTGCGCTAGCCGATAACATCGAGAAGTCCGGTCTTCGATTCGCAAATAGCCCAACGAGGCCCGCTCATCCCGGCCAAAGAGTTGTGCTCACAGCTACCGGATTGGCGCGTGCAAAGGACGTGACGGTAATGCTCGGAAACCAAACCATCAAGTCAGGGCTAACGAAAAGCCTGGAACGAGGGCGTGAGGAAATAACCGTCGTCATTCCGTCCGATGCCCCAGTTGGGTGCTGGGTGCCGGTCTACATTCTCGTGACGCCCGCGCGCGCCAGCAACGTTGTGACCTTGACGATCGGACCCACAGCGCCGTGCCGCAGTGATCTCATTCCAGTGCATTCCGCGCAGCGGATCGGAGTTGTCGGCCTTTCTCGCGCGCGATTGAAGACGCTGGAAAAGAAGATGCGGCTGGATCAAGGAGAAACTGTTCTGGACGATGCCCGCATTTCGTTCATTGATACAGGCAAGGATACAATACTGACTCCACTGCGCCTTCTACCGCCGCCAGGCACCTGTACGGCTTACACCGCCAGCTTTCAGGCCAACGCGGATCTTGCCACTTCGATTACATCCATCGTCAGTCCCGAAGGCCGTGGATTGGACGCCGGCTCCTCTCTCGCGTTGAGTCGTGGGGAACAAACAAAATCGATTGGCGAGGGTTGGGAGACCCCGGGCCGCTACCGGGCGCGCCTGGGTAGTTCCGGTGTGCCGAATCTTAGCAGTGCGCCTCCGCTTTTTTTATTCCCGGGCGAATACGTGCTCAAAGGGCCAGGCGGCAAGGATGTGGGCGCCTTCACGGCTAAATTCACGATTCCACCCCCGCTCGAATGGACGGACCGGGATGCCATTCCCGCCGTCGACCGGAGCCGCGGGGTGACGGTTCATTGGAAGGATGAATCGGTGAATGACTTAGTGTTGATCATTGCCAGGAACGTCGATCAGGTGGCCACGACTATCGGCATGACAATTTGCGCCGTACGCGCGGAATCAAACCAGTATTCGATACCTCCAGCGCTTCTCGCCAACATCCCTGCAAGCTCAAATATTCCAGGAGAATCTTTCGACGAGCTGGCCGTCGCCGCGCTCGCATCGCGCGCCCCAGTTCGCGCCTCGGGCCTGAACTCCGGCATTGTAATGATGGTGTCCTTGAGCCAGCGATTCGTACAATACCGATAGTAATTCGGTGGCCAAAATTGTCATTTTCTTGCAGCCTTCTTTGTTACTGTGAAGCCCTCAGACTCCCCCCGGCTCCCGGCGCTTTCAAACTTCCGGCCTTAGACGCTTCGTCTTTGCCTGCCTTGGCCGCCAGGTAGGGTCTTGTGTTCCGCAAGCTTTCCTGGAAACGCGCCCGCCTTCTACCCCGGGCATTAAGCCGTGGGTTCATTGAGCAGTCTCAAAAATATTTCGGCCGCAAATGTGGTCGGCTTCGTGTCGGTACAGGGCTACGAGGGTTCCCTGATTGACGCCCGCCAAGCAGGAACTCCGTTTCCGCGTGTCCGCGAACGTTGCATCATTTCTTGAATCGTCCGGACCTGGCCGGTTGGCCTTTCACAAAAAGATCTTAAAGCTCTACGATGCACGATCTGAGGTCGCGCCGGAGATGCTGAAAAGCGTCGACGTCGACCCTGCGGTCTTCGCCGAATGCCACGAACTCGGATTTGCGAATCCGCAATCCTCGTCGACTTTCACCAAGTCGGGCGACAGAAAAGCAGGGATCGCAAGACGATTTCGTCCCCTACTAGCATGGTGACGGCGAGTCACCCGTCACGCAGGTCGCAGCCTGCGATTTACATGAGGCGATTACTTACTTAAGGAAATGGGTTCCGACCTCGATATCTTCCGCGTCAAGTTCGTCGCCATGATCGAAATCGTGTTCGGCCGGCTCGCAACTGAACTACTTGGGGCGGAGTCCTAGTGAGCCTAACGGCGTGGTCCGTGGTTCGAATCGGCTGGGTGGCCGTTACGGAATCAAACTCTGTTTTATGGCTAGCGCTTTCGCCTGTAAGTCGTTAGCCCTAAGTAGCTAGCGACTCACGAATGGTTAAGATCATCACAAGGGCATGGACCCTTATCAATCTCTCGACAATTTCCGAATGCGGGAGATAGAACAGAAACTAGCTGCTGAACTTCAATCGGCTAGAGAGCGGGCCCGGACAGCGACAACGGAGGAAGAAAAGCGTATTGCCTCCGACGCCCATAATCGAGCCTTACAACGCTTCACGGACTTTGCCGCAAGGAAGATCGTGCCCGAAGAGTTCCTCTAGGGCAACCAGAACCGGAGTTGGCTCTCGATCTGGTGGGCAAGGCCCAGGTCCAACTGCGTAGCTGCATTGTCCTCGACGAGCAGTATCCGAAGCATTGGTATCACTAGGCTCATTAGCTACCATTTTTGTTTCATTTGTTCTAACCGTTAGCTGCGCCCTTTGCAGGTAGCAAGAAGATCAGAAAAACGTCTACCTACTATCATCATTGAGAGCGACGTCCCCGCGCGCCTGGACCGGCTTCCGTGGAGCCTATGGCACTGGAGAATCGTCACCGCACTCGGGATCACATGGCTGCTGGATGGCCTGGAAACCATGCTGGGCGGAGCGCTAGTCGGAATCCTGAAAGATCCGCGCACGCTGCACCTGAGCGATTCTGAAATCGGACTGAGCGCCACGATCTATCTGGCTGGCGCAGTGATTGGCGCTCTGGTATTCGGATACGCGACCGACCGATGGGGCCGAAAGCGCCTCTTCTTCATTACGCTCGGCGTCTATCTGGTAGCCACCGCCGCGACCGCGTTTTCTTGGAATTTCTGGAGCTTTTGCTTGTTTCGGAGCCTGACCGGCGCGGGGATTGGTGGTGAATATGCGGCCATTAATTCGGCCGTTGATGAACTGATTCCGGCGCGCGTCCGGGGCCACGTGGATCTGGTAATCAATTCCACATTCTGGATCGGCGCGTTTCTGGGATCGTTAGGCTCCGTGCTGCTGCTGCACATGAAATCCGTTCCACCCACTTTCAGCTGGCGTTTCGCGTTCGGCATCGGCGCGGTGCTTGGCCTCGGTGTTCTGATGATGCGGCGCTACGTGCCAGAGAGCCCGCGCTGGCTGCTGATCCATGCACAAAAGGGCGAGGCGGAACGAGTGGTGAGCGAGATCGAGCGCGAAGTGGCTGAAGGGCGGGAATTGCCGACGCCGGAGGGCACAATCCGTCTGCAGGTGCGTGATCATACACCCTGGCGCGAGATTTGGGACGCGATGACGCGGCAATATCGCGAGCGCTCCGTGCTGGGGTTCTCGCTCATGGTGTCGCAAGCGTTCTTTTACAACGCAGTGATGTTCACCTATGGCCTGGTGCTACTGCGTTATTACAACGTACCGGCGGAATCGATCGGCTACTGGCTGCTGCCGTCATCGGTGGGGAATTTCCTGGGGCCGCTGCTGATCGGCAGACTGTTCGACACGGTGGGCCGCAAAACGATGATCACGATTACTTATTCCGCGTCGGGCATTCTGCTCGCGATCGCAAGCTGGCTGTTCTTGAAGGGATGGCTCACGCTGACTATGCAGGCCATAGCGTGGAGCATTATCTTTTTCATCGCGTCGGCGGCCGCGAGTTCGGCGTACCTGACGGTCAGCGAAGTGTTCCCACTCGAGATTCGTGGTCTCGCGATCGCTATCTTCTATGCCTGCGGAACACTGGTGGGCGGCGTGGGCGCACCGGCTTTGTTCGGCGCCCTTACGGAAACAGGATCGCGGCTGATGTTGTTTTGGGGCTATATGGCCGGGGCGGCGCTCATGGTGGGAGCGGCTCTGATCGAATGGACGCACGGCGTGGCGGCTGAGCGTAAGCCGCTGGAGTCCGTTACGGCGCCGCTTTCGAGCGTATCGTGAAACACACCGACTGCGATGTGGCGATTATGGCGCAGGCGTTGCGGGCCTGACGAAGTACCTGGAAGCGACCGATCGAGTGGGAGGGCGCATCCTCACGGTTCACGATCCACTCGCTCCGCTTCCGATTGAACTGGGCGCTGATTCGTTCATGGCCGCCAGCCGGAGACCTGGGAGCTGATTCGAACGGCGAACCTGACCACTTACGAGCACAGTTCCGAGGCTCTTCACATCGATCATGGACGGGTGGTAGCGGAGAAAGCGGGGGTGGTCGCGGACAAGGTGCTCTCTCAAATGGCAAAGTCAGTTGCATTAGTGTTTGCAGCCATTACAGTCATCGCTCCTTTGCCCGGCACAGTCAACTAGATTTGCGTTGCTCCAATCCGGCTTGCTTTCCTTTGGCTAAATCGGCCTATTGTCCGAGGCACCTTCTCAACGCCGCGCGCGCTCAATAAAAAGACTGGATTTCGGCGAGGCGATCTTCGTTTATGGCCGGCAAAGCAACTTGACTGTTGCGGGTAAACGAGTGATGGATGATTGTCCTGCCTCAGCTGGAAATGGAGAGAGCGTTCAAGTTCAGATAACGGAGAGCGCGTGTGAAAATGCAACGGAAGCATTACACGGCAGAGGAAAGGGCCGCCATTCTAAGGCGGCGTCTGGTGGAGAAACGTCAACAGAGTGAGGGTTCATTTGGTATCGGCATTTTGGACGCGAAGGGGACGGGCATCTCCTTTTCGGTCGTCGATCATCTGCGATGGGATCTCAAGCAGATTTTCGATATGGCCGTGGCTGAGGGCCAGGTCGGCCGGAATCCGGCCTTGCTGTTGTTCACGCCGAAGGAGGCGCGGAAGCCGGTTCGACGGGCGATGACGATCAGGGAGGTTCAATTATGCTTTAGTGTTCTGGATCAGCGGAAGCGACTCATTGCCAAGCTCGCCCTGCTTGGCCGGCATGCGGCCGGGCGAGATTTTCGGTCTCACCTGGCGACGGCTGACGGCGAAATACGCCGATATCCGGCAGCGGGTGTACCGAGGACTGGTGGACACGCCGAAAACCGATCAGTCGTTACGGAAGCCGGCGCTATCAGAAGGCGTTGCTGCCGAGGTCAAAAAATGGTAGCAGTTGCCGGTAGATCTGAGGGACGAAGCCTGGGTCTTTCCCTCCGAGAGGCTCACTCCGCTATCGAAGGACAATTGCTTGGCGCCGCTCGATGCAACCGAATCTGGAGAAGGTCGGACTCGGCTGGGCGAATTTCCTAGTGATGCCCGGACGCATGCAACCTTGATGAAAGCTTTGGGCGGGGATGGAAAGCTGGTCGCGACAGCTTTGATGTCAGCCAAGACGTCTATACGCATTCGCCGGTCGAAAGCAGGCTCGACATGGTGAACCAACTCGAAAAAAGCCTACTGGTGATGTAAACGGTGTTCTATCGGAGTTCAGAATGAAGCCGGTGCTCGTAAGTCGTTTAAAAAGTGGAGCGGGAGATGGGACTCGAACCCACGACGTCCAGCTTGGGAATATGAGCGTCGATTGTAAATAAATGACTTAGGCGTCTATGGCGCTGTGTTCTGGTCATGTAAGTCTATATTGTTCAACGATCCGTTTTCATGCTCCCGGTTAATGAGGTAATCGAGGTAAAAACCCGACGGCCCCGGACTCCGCGGCGAATTGCCGTTTGCAATACGATTTCACTTCTGGACCAACTCTATTCTGTCGCGAACATCGAGACCGAGCAAGCGTGCAATCTCGCGAAGCCGTGCGAAGCTTGCGGTCTGATAATCGCTGGCTTCGTAGCGCTGGATTTGTTGGGGCTTCACACCCAAACGCGCTGCCAGATCCTCCTGCGTCCAACCTGCCGCGATGCGTGCTTGAATAAGCACCTTCGGCAGTCCTTCAAGGGAATCCATTTCAAGAACCTGGGGGCCGCCTGTCTTCAATGTCTCGTATTCCTGAAGTTCCGCTTCGAGGTCCTGCAGTTGGCTCTTCAGCCCGTCCTTTTGTGCGTCCCACAGCTTTGGATGAACGTTCTTCGGCCGGGGCGTCGCGGCCAACTCATTCAGCGTAGCTCGGAACTTCTCGGCGTGAGCTCTGGTGATGCGATGCTGCCGCTCGTTCTTGATCACAACTCTGCCTCCTGAAGATTCAACCCCACAATTCCTTTTGATCGTCCGGTCTCTTTGTCCGTCTGGAAGAACTCCAAGAACACTCTTCCGCTTGCGCCTTCGGGCATCTGGGCGGGGAAAAACTCGCCGAAATACTTGCGCTTCTGCGCGGCCCTGCCCTTCGAAAAATCAAGGAAAACCGAATCCAGAGCTTCTACATTCACTCCGTCGATGTCCCAGCAGGCGTCGTAGTCGCCTGGCTCGCGCTTGACCGTCACGAAACTGCCGTCGATGTACACTCTGCTGCAACCCGCCCTATTCAATGCTGCCAACGCCAGGCGAAGGCCACCGAGCAACTGTTGCCGACGTGAGCTAAACCCGAATCGTGATTGAAGCTCTTGCCAAGTAGCCCAGTGAATGCCAGCCGGCAGCCTGCCGTCGCGATTGAACTCCGGTAACATTATACCAACACTACAATAATGTTGTGTTGGGGCGAGCGTCAAGCTCGGCGGGGCACGATCTTCCGATTACGAATACGCACTGGGTTCCAAACTCTCCACAGGTTTCCTCCAAATGTACGGCGAACCCGTCTTTAGTGAATAGTGGTGCGAGCGCGTCTCTTTTCAACCCTTGACTCTGGAGTTGACTCCAGAGTGTATGCTGAGGCTGATGGCGCGGATTGGAATTCAGATTGGAAAGGTGTCGGAACAAACCGGCTTGAGTATCGACGCCATCCGCTTCTACGAGAAGCAACGGTTACTGGACCGGCCGCCGCGAACCGAGGGCGGATTTCGCCTGTTTAACACGCGGGATGTCGAGCGTATCCAATTTATTCAGCGTGCTCAACAACTAGGGTTTTCGCTCACCGAAGTGCGCGAGCTACTGGTTCTCCGGCGCGACGACGGTGAGGCTTGTTTACCGGTGCGCGACCTGCTGCGGGCAAAGGTCGCCGCCGTGCGCCATAAAATCGCGGAACTCGGGGTTCTTGAAGAGCAATTGACGAAGAGTCTGCGCAAGTGCGAGCGTCAACTGAAAGTCTCCGGCGATTCACACAAAGGGGTCTGCCCGGTAATCGAGGGAATCGCGCAGCGAGGACCATCCATTGAGAATTGAGGTCTTGTATTTCGACGGTTGCCCGAACTACTCGCCCGCAGTGGACCGGCTCCGAACTGTTCTGGCGGGAGAAGGGTTGCAGGTAGGGGTAATCGAGATCGAAGTGAGAGATGACTCGGCTGCTAGGGAGCTGAAATTCTTTGGATCGCCAACGATTCGCGTCAACGGGCTCGACATCGAGGCCAGTTCGCGTCAGGTGAGCGCAACGGGCCTCGCCTGCCGTTGTTACCCCGGCGGGCTGCCTTCCGAGGAGATGATACGAGCCGCAGTAAGGGAAGCACAAGGGAAGTGACGTATGACCGAGGAATCGAGAGTGGCGCGAAGCGCAAGCAAGTCGGATCAGCACGACGGGGCACGCACAACGCTTGCGGGTCTCGCCGCAATCGGAAGCGTACTGGCCGCATCGAGCTGTTGCCTGCCGATTTTGCCGTTTATGGTGGCCGCGAGCCTCGCCGGGAGTTCGACTTTTCTTGCGGCCGCGAGGCCGTATCTGCTTGTCGCCTCGATTCTATTCATCGCCTACGGGTTCTATCAGTCGTGGAGAGCGAAAAAATGCCAGCGTCGGCCGAACATGATAGCTTCTGCGCTGTTGTGGGTCTCCGCCATTTTCGTGGTGATCTCAATCTTCTTCCCCCAAGTGATGGCAAACGCAGCCGCAGGGCTGCTCGCACGGTGATTTGATGAGGGGCAAGTTAATCTTCGGCACGCTTTTTGGAGTCGTCCTTGTCGCGGCGCTCTTCTATTTCTATGGCGGCAGTCAGGCTCCGTCCGGACAGCCTCCGATTGAAAGCCTCACCGCACAAAACGTTGGGGACATTAAGACGCAATTTAACTTGGCGAATGACGATGTCCGGGTCCTGCTTCTGCTCTCCCCGACTTGAACGGTATGTCTGCAGGGGGCCTCTGCAGCCGAGAAGATTATCCATGAGTTCGCCCGGAGGCCGGTGCGAGTTTTCGTAATTTGGGAACCGGTCCTACCGACCGATTGGTCGGCGCCTTCGACGGCTGCGCTGAGGAGAGTCTCCGATACGCGAGCGACTCAGTTTTGGGACAAGGGCCGACTGGTTTCGCATTTAATGGGCGAACATGATAGCCACAGCGTCGTCTGGGACTACATCGCGGTGTACCCGCCGGGTGCGGTCTGGGAAGATGGGCCTCCGGAGGCCCTGTACCACGGTGGACCGGTAGTGAGAGTGACGGAACCGGTGCGCTCTGCAGTGGAAAGGGCCTTGGCGCGAGAAAACCGCTGATCCGTTGAGGTCGCGTGCGAGTGAAATATGGATGTGAAGACCGCGATTGAAAGCGGACATGCTGATGCGTTGTGCCAGCTTCTCGCAGAAAATCCCTCGCTAGCGAATTCGCTCATCCGGTGGGGACGAAACGAGGGCTGCCTAACGCATCCGCTGCACTACGTCTCCGACATGCTGCTTGAGGGCACTCTTCAACGGGGTAAGGAACTGATGCTGGTCGAGGCGCTCATTCAGGCCGGATCGGATTTGAACTTTCAGAGGGACCGTGAAGGCGGTAAAAAGAGCGACTCACCGCTGATTGGAGCTGCGAGCCTGGGTGCGGAGGAAGTCGGGCTCAGGCTGCTGGAAGCGGGAGCGAGACCGGAAGTATGCGGTCTCTTCGGCGAGACGGCTCTCCATTGGGCAGCGCTGCTTGGCGAGGACCGGTTGGCGGGAAGGCTGATTAGCGGTTCCGATCTGAACCTCAGAGATGAGAAGTACAAGTCGCCACCCCTGGGATGGGCGATCCATGGCTGGGGCGACCCGCCCGCCGGGAACCATGGCAGGCAACCAGAAGTCATCGCGCTACTGGTTGCGGCCGGGGCGGCAATTGAGCCCCAGTGGTTAGAGTCCGAAAAAGTGAGGGCTGACCCCGTGATCCTCTCCGCGTTGCGAATTCGAACCCTGTAGCATGCCCGGCATCGGATCAACGGGCAGGCCTTAGGGCGTCGTGTTGCAACTTAAGTCCGCGAAGCAACTGAGCGTTCGCGGCGACGATGATGGTGGACAGGCTCATCGCGACCGCCCCCACACTCATGGGGAGATCGAGTCCCCAGTGGACGAAAAGGCCCGCAGCAACCGGAATAGCGACGAGGTTATAGGCCGTTGCCCAAACCAGGTTCTGAATCATTTTTCGATAGGCAGCGCGGGATAGTTCGATCGCACCCACGACATCGCGGGGATCGCTCCGCACGAGTACGATCCCCGCGGACTCAATCGCCACATCGGTTCCTGCCCCGATGGCGATTCCCACATCTGCGGTTGCCAGGGCGGGTGCATCGTTAACGCCGTCGCCAACCATTGCTACCCGTTTGCCGCCAGCCTGAAACTTCTTCACCGAAGCTGCCTTGTCGGCGGGGAGAACCTCGGCGGCAACCTCATCGATTCCAATACGCCGGGCGACCGAATCGGCAACCGCCTTCGAATCGCCAGTGATCATCGCGACGCGGACACCATGCCGATGCAGCTCAGCGACGGCTTCACTGGATTCAGGCCGAATCTCGTCTTCAACTGCGAAAGCCCCGAGCAGCCGACCTTGAGCGAGCGCATAAAGAACCGTCTTCCCGTCAGACGCCCATGCCGTTGTCAGTTTTTCAACTTCCGGCGGCACCGTTACCTTGCCCTCGGTCACTAGGCGCGGACCGCCGATTTCGACACTCATGCCTTCCACAACCGCCTTCGCTCCCCGGCCGGGAAGCGCCTCGAAATTCGTGGCTGCCAATCGGGGCAGGCTGCGGCGCCCGGCTTCGGCGACGATTGCTTTGGCGAGAGGGTGCTCGGAGGTTGATTCGACAGCGGCGGCGCGCGCAATCAAATCGTCCTCGGTCGTGCCAGGCGCCGCCGCGACTCCCGACACGGCAGGAGTACCGCGTGTCAGGGTTCCGGTCTTGTCGAAAATGACCATATCCAGATTGCGGGCGCGTTCGAGTGCGAGTCTGTCCTTAACCAGAAGCCCGTTCTGTGCCCCTAGTGATGTCGAGATTGCGATGACTAGTGGAATCGCCAGACCAAGGGCATGAGGGCAAGCAATGACAAGGACTGTTGCGGTTCTAATCAGGGCGTGCTCCTTGTCGCCTGAAAACCACCAATATGCGAAAGTAATGGCACCCGACGCGACGGCGACGTAAAAGAGGATCGCGGCGGCACGGTCGGCAAGTGCCTGCGTGCGAGACCCGGACGCTTGCGCCGCGGCGACGAGCCGCATGATTCCAGAAAGAGCGGTCTCGTCCCCGATTGCCGCAATACTGACGCGAAGGCTTCCACCGCCGACAACTGTTCCCGCAATGACTTTGGAGCCCGCCACCTTCGGCAGCGGCTTGGACTCGCCGGTGATAATGGACTCGTCAAGATCGGCCGCGCCCTCAACGACAGTGCCGTCGGCCGGAACGCGGGCTCCGGGCCTGACAAGAACGATGTCGCCGATGCGCAACTCAGAGAGTGGAACAGATTGAGTTTCTTCGCCCCTTACGCGTTCAGCGGTGTCCGGGAGCAGGGCGGCTAGTGCGTTTAGCGCGCCACGAGCCTGGGAAATGGCCCGCATTTCGAGCCAGTGGCCGAGGACCATGATCGTAATAAGAGAAGCGACTTCCCACCAGACGTCAATCTCGAAGAGGCCGAATGTCGCAGCGAGCGAAGTTCCAAAAGCGACTGTGATTGCCAGGCTGATCAGCGTCATCATGCCCGGCTTGTGATCGGCAAGTTCGCTCCCTGCCCCACGGACGAAGACTAGGCCGCCATAAACGAAGACGACCGTGCCGAGGAGGGCGGGGATAAACTTCGAGCCTGGGAAGGAAGGCGCTGTGTAGCCAAGCCAGTGTTGAACGTCGGATGACCAGAAGACGACGGGTATTGTGAGAGCGAAACTCAGCCAAAATTTGTCGCGAAACATGGCAACGGAGTGCCCGGCATGACGGTCGTGGCTGCCGTGCATGTCTGACATCTTGTGACCGGCGTGGGGATCGGACGCCGGTCCGTGATCATTGTGGCTCATGTAGTCCATTGTGAAGCCCAACGAGCCCTACGGGACTCGAGAAAGAGAGCGATGCGCGACGCGGCGCACCGCTTCGGGGTTCATTTCGAGTTTTTCTTGTCCTGTCTGCCAGGTGGCATGACCATCACGTCGTGAAGCGTGGTTTCGCCCTTGTAAACGGTTGCCATGATCGTGTCGCCGACCTTGATCTTCTTGAGGACCTCGGGCTTGTCTACCGGGTAACTCATGGTCATCGCGTCCATCCAGCCTTCGACCTTTTCACCGTTGACGGTCAGTCCCTTGTCGGTGACGGCCTCAACCTTGCCGTGAAACGTCATGCCCGTGCCCTTCGTTTTGTCCTGTGCATTTGAGTTGGCCGCGAGCAAGCCCGTGAGGGCGAGCGCCGCGGCGAGGATGTGTCTTCGAGTGCTCATGCTTTTTCCCCTTTCCTGATCTGAATGTTTCCGACTGCTGAACCTTCTCCTATTGCGGTTGCTCGGCTAGTGTTTCATCGGCGGCTCCTTTCGGCGGCGTCTCGGTGTTCGCACCGCGCCGGATGGCGCGGCCCTTGATCATTGCGAAGAACACGGGGACCAGAATGAGAACGTGAATCGTGGACGTAATCATGCCGCCCACGATGGGCGCGGCGATAGGCTTCATCACGTCAGAGCCGATGCCGGTTTCTCGCAGGATCGGAACGAGGCTCGCCAACACGACGGCGACGGTCATCAGCTTGGGACGCAGCCGGTGCACGGCGCCCTCGATGATCGCCGCCTCCAGGTCGGCCTCGGTGAGCGGCACGCCGGAAGCAAGACGGCGCTCAAGCGCCTCGTGCAGGTATACCACCATGACCACGCCCGTTTCGACGGCGATGCCGAATAGGGCGATGTATCCCACCCAGACCGCAACGCTGAAGTTATAGCCAAGGTATCGCTGCAGAATCAGCCCTCCGGTAAGGGCGTACAGCGTGGGAAAAATCAGGACGGCGGCCTCAGTGACCGAATGGAACACCATGTAGAGGAGGACAAAAATCACGAAAAACGCAACGGGCACGATCAGCTCTAATCGCTCCTTGGCCCGTAACTCGAATTCGTATTCGCCCGACCATTTGTAGGTGTAGCCAGCGGGAAGCGCGAGCTGCTGCCGGAGCACGTTGTCGGCTTGCGTGACGAAACTGCCGTAATCGGTGGTGTTGAGGTCGAGGTAGACGTAGCCGGTAAGCGCCGCGTCCTCGTCGCGGATCATGGCAGGGCCGCGCGAGAACGAAACCGTCGCCACTTCCCCAATCGGGATTTGCGCGCCGTTCGGCGTAGCAATCACGAGGCGGCTTAACGCCTCGACGTTGTCGCGGAAATCCCGGCTGTATCTGACGTTGATGGGATAACGCTGGCGGCCCTCGATGTTTTCGGCGATGGTCTTGCCACCGATGCCGGACGTGACAACCTGCTGCACGTCGGAGACGGTGAGGCCATACCTTGCCGCTTCGGTGCGGTTCACCTCGACATTGACATAAAAGCCTTGGCTGACACGCTCGGCGAAAACAGACCGCACACCCGGAAGCGTGGATAGGATGCGCTGCACTTGCATGCCGGCTTGCTGGATGCCGTCGAGGCTCGGCCCCTGGATTTTCATGCCGAGCGGCGTCTTGATGCCCGTCAGCTCCATGTCGAGGCGGTTTTCGACAGGCATGGTCCAGGTGTTGGACAGCCCCGGAAACTGGAGCTTTGCATCCATTTCCTGGATCAGCTTTTCGTAGGTCATTCCGGTCCGCCATTGCTCGCGCGGCTTCAGCATGACGGTCGTGTCGTACATATCGAGCGGTGCGTTGTCGGTCGCGCTTTCGGAGCGGCCAACGGTACCGAAAACGCTCTCCACTTCTGGAAACGAGCGGATGACGCGGTCCTGCTCCTGCATGAGCTGCGATGCCTGGGTGATGGAAATACCGGGCAGCGCGGTCGGCATGTAAAGCGAGGAGCCTTCGAACAAGGGCGGCATGAACTGGTTGCCGATCTTGAGAGCGATTGGAAGCGTGAAGACAAGGAAAATGAGGTTCAGCAACAACGTGGTCTTGCGAAAGCGCAGACAGAGACGAAGGATGGGCAGATAGATCGCCTGCGTGATGCGGGACAGCGGATTGCCAGCCTCGGGCCGTAATTTGCCCCGGATGAAAACGAGCATGAGCACCGGAACGAGCGTGATGGCGAGGAGCGAGGAAAAGCCAACCGCGAGGGTTTTCGTCCAAGCCAGCGGCCGGAACATGCGGCCCTCCTGCGCTTCCAGCAGGAAAACAGGCAGGAACGAAACGACGATGATGATGAGCGAGAAAAATATGGCCGGGCCTACCTGCTTGGCCGCGTCGAGCAGGATACGGCGGCGTTGCACTTCGTCAATCGGCCCGTCTTTCTGGGCTTCCGCGAGATGGCGGTACCCGTTCTCGACCATGACGATGGCCGCATCCACGAGCACTCCGATGGCAAGGGCAAGTCCGCCCAACGACATGATGTTCGAGGTGACGTGGAGGTAATACATCGGGATAAAGGACGCGAGCACGGCGATGGGCAGCGTCAGGATGGGCACGAAGGCAGAGCGGAAGTGAAACAGGAAGACGACAATGACCAGGCTGACGATGACCGCCTCCTCCAGCAGGTCGCGCTGGAGCGTATCGATGGAGGCATGGATGAGGCCGGAGCGGTCGTAACCGGCGACGATCTCGACGCCGGGCGGAAGCGAAGGTTTGATTTCCGCGAGCTTGGCTTTCACGCCGTTGATGACAGTGAGCGCGTTCATGCCGTCGCGCATGACGATGATGCCGCCGACCGTCTCGCCCTCGCCCTGCCAATCGGCCGCGCCCTGGCGGACGTCGGGTCCGAAAACCACGGTCGCCACGTCGCGGATCATGACCGGGGTTCCGTCCTTGGAAGCGAGCGGCACGTTTTCCAGGTCGGTTAGGGCGTGAAGGTATCCGAGCCCTCGCACCATGTACTGCGCGCCACTCAGTTCGAGCAGGCTGCCGCCCACTTCATTCGTGCTGGCGCGAATTTTGTCGATAACCGTGGAAAGAGGAATTCCATAAGCGCGGAGTTTGTCGGGGTCCAGGTTGACCTGATACTGCCTCACGAAGCCGCCGATGGTGGCGACTTCGGCCACGCCAGGAACGGTCGCGAGCTGATCACGCAGATACCAGTCCTGAAGGCTGCGAAGATCCGCGAGACTTTGCTGGTGGCCGTGATCGACGAGGGCGTATTCATACACCCATCCCGCGCCGGTGGCGTCGGGGCCGATGCTCGGATGGACGGCTTCCGGCAGTTTGCCTTGTATCTGCTGCAGATACTCCACGACCCGTGAGCGCGCCCAGTACAGGTCGGTTCCGTCCTCAAAAACGACAAAGACATAAGAATCGCCGAACATGGTTTGCGCGCGCACGGCCTTAACGTGTGGCGCCGCGAGCAAGGACGTGACGATGGGATAGGTGACCTGGTCCTCGATGATGGTGGGCGGCTCGCCCGCCCATTCCGTATGGACAATGACCTCAACATCCGAGATGTCGGGAAGCGCGTCGAGGGAGACTTGACGCAGGCTCCAGATGCCGGCGAGCACGAGCATGAGCGTAACCGTGAAAACCAGGAAGCGATTGCGCGCGCACCAGTCGATCCAACGGGCCAGCATGTCACATCCCTCCCGTTGCGTTGACGCTGAACTGCTTGGTGGCGATGGTCTGCCCATCTTTCTGCGCGGTGATCGTGACCTGCCAGGTGCCGCCGCTCCCAAGCTGGCCCGGCCCTTCGTAGAGGCCGTTGCCTTTGTCGGAACACTTCACGTCGGTTCGCATAGCGGCCATCCCCATCGCTGGCATCGCCGCCATGAAGAACGTCACGGAGACTTGAGCGCCGGCAACGGGCGCGCCCTTCGCGTCCGTGAGCTTCACGCGGAAAACATTGCTTCCCTTGCGGGGAGGGTCCGGCTGCGATGTCAGTGCGGCGTTCGCCTTGGGGGCGTTCATCGCCGTGGCGTTGCCAGCGCCCGGCAGCGGGGGCGCATAAGAGCCGAGCGAGGCCTGCAACTGACTCTCTGAATCAATGAGGAAATTCGCGGAGGTGACGATCTGTTCGCCCTCTCTGAGGCCCTTGAGCACGATGAAGTCGTCGCCCACACGGGCGCCAAGCTGAAGCTCGCGCGGCTCCAGGTAGCCGTTGCCGCGATCGACAAAGGCAATCTGCCGCGTGCCGGATTGCAGGACGCCGCTTGCCGGGATGACCAGTTGATCTCCCATCGGCACCTTGAACGCGACCTTGACGAACATGCCCGGAGACAGAGGCGGGTCGGGGTTTTGCAGGACGATCCGCACGCGCGCCGTGCGGGTCGCCATATCCACGTCGGGGTATATGAAATCCACGCGGCCCGTGATGGCCCGGCCCGGATATGTGTCAGCGGTGATGGTAGCTGGAGCGTCAACCTTCACCGACCCCAAGTCGTTCTGGAACACCTGCGCGTTGACCCAGACAGTCGAGAGGTCGGCGATGGCGTAGAGCCGCATGTCCGGCTGTACGGCGGTGCTCGGATACGCCTTGCGCTCCGTGATGTAGCCGGAGGTAGGAGCGTCGATTTCGATCTCCTGTTGGACTTGTCCTGTCTTTTCGAGCCGTTCGATCTCGCTGTCTGGAACCTGCCATTGCTTCAGGCGATTGACGGCGGCGTCGAGAAGCGAATCCGCTCCGGAGGCGACTCCCGGTATCGTGCTGTGGGCTACTTGGTTCTGATTCTGTTTTGCAACGAGATACTCGCGCTCTGTAGCGACGAGGTCGGGGCTGTAGATTGTGAACAACGGCTGGCCCTGCCGGACATATTGGTAGGTGGCGTCGACGAAGACCTTTTGGATGAAGCCGGGGAAGCGCACCTGGACGTAAGAGAGCCGGGTTTCGTCGAGCGCTACGTTGCCTGCGGTGCTGATTTGATCCGACACGGTCTTGCGCTGCACGCGGCCGTGCTTCACGCCGATGCTTTGAAGGCGCTGCGGCGATATCTGAACGGGTACCAGGTCCGGATCTCCCGACAAGGGCGGAGCGGGCGGCGTCGGAGCCGTGTTCGTCTCGGCGGGCTGCAGGGCTGCCGGCAATATAGATCGGACGGCTTGCGGCAACTGGGAGGGAAGCGTCAATCCCTGCATCCATCCCTGGCCGGTCGCGTGGGAGCGCCACCAGAAAAAACCAAGGACGCCGGCGAGCAGCACATTGCCAGCCAGGGCCACGAAGAACGCGCTGCGATAGGTTTTCATGGTCTACTCCTTCTCCTTCGCTGCGGCCGAGAGAGACAGGCCCGTCATCTGCTCAATCCGGGCGATTGCGGTCTCGTGGTCGGCAAGCGTCTGAAGGTTCTCCTGTTCGAGCTGAAGGATTTCGCGATAGGAATTCAGCAAGGGCTGAAAGTCCTGTCGGTTGTTCTGATATGCCGCGAGGCCCGCCTGCAATCCTGTGCGCGCCTCGGGAATCAGGCCCTCGCGGTTGATCTTGAGCAATTCGGCGCTTTGCTCAGCGATGAGGTATTGCTCGCGGAGGTCGGCCGCGAGCTGCTGGGATTGCGCGAGGCGTTCGCTGCGCGCGCGGCTCAATTCCGTTTGCGCCTGCGCCAGTTCGGCGCGCTGCTTTCCGTAATGAAGGGGGAGCTTCACGCCGAAGGTGATCTGGTAATAGGCGCGATACTGCGTCGGGTCGGTGCGTTGCCACATGGCCTGCACATTGAAGTCCGGTTTGAAATCCTTGCGCGCCGCGTCGACCTGCAGCGCCTGGCGATCAATGGTGTGCTGCGTGGCGGCGAGGTCGGGGTTTTGCGCCTGGGCGGCGGCGAGGATTTCTTCGAAGGGCATCCGAAGCGGGCTTTCCCCTAATAAGCCGGGATCGATGTCGGGCGAAGTCTGAGAGCGGTTGACGAGCTGCTTGAGCCGCGCCTGAAGTTTGCCGGCTTCGAGGTGGTGCATTGAAATGTCGCGCAGCAGTTTCGTTTGCTGGAACTGCGCCTGCAGGATGTCCTGCTGGTTCCCCAGACCTGAGCGGTAGCGGGCGTCGGCCGCGAGCTCCACCTGCTTGAGGATCTCCCGGTCGTTCTCCAGGATGGAAAGCGTCTGCGAGAGATATGCGAGCTGGTAGTATGCGGTTTTGATTGCGGCGAGCACGCCGAGCGAGACCGAATCGGCGCGGCTGCCGGCGATGTCGGCCTCGCGCTGGGCGATCTCTCCCCGAAGCCGCAGTTTGCCTGGATAGGGAATGTCCTGCGAGGCTCCAAGACCGATGTAGGCGAATTCGCTGTTGGTATAGCCCGCGAAAGGCCGCGGACTGCCCACGTTGACCTGCTGGATCTGAAACATCGGGTCCGGGAGCGCGGTGACCTGCGCGGGTACCTGCCTTGCCGCCTCGAAGCCTTGCCGCCAGGCCTGGATTTGAGGATTGTTTTGCTCCGCCTCCTTCAGGAGCTCGGATAGCGACGTGACCGCAGACGGGTGCTGCACGTCGGCGCCTTGCGCGAAGCATGAGCCCCCGAGCAGGGCAGAAATCGCGAGGGCATACAGGGAGCCGATGAAGCGGCTCGGCGCAGGCGTTGCGCCCTTTCGTGAAAGTAAAATCATTGCAGAACCTCCTGAAAATGGCCCTCCCCGCTCGGGGCCAAATGCTTTGAGCGAGGGTTGGCCGGGTTTTAGAACCTTTGGGAAGACACAACGAGAGCGGAATGCGGAAAACCCGCATCGCCTTTTCAGGAGGGAGGTCTAGATTAGGAGGGAAGCGTAGACGATATAGAGGTCAGGTGGCGCGTGCTGCTGGGCATCGATCTTCGGCCAGAATGTTTCTGGAGCGCGGACGATCTCGGTGACGGGCAGTGGACCGGCCGGGACCGCCAGAGGGATGCTGAGAGGAGCATTATGGCTCGGCAGAACGCTCGCGGTCTGGGGCGAGACCATGTTCTTGCAGCAGTCGTGTTTATGGTTGGACGGATTGCAGGGCATTGTCCGGCAGCACTTCATGGCCTGCGGGTCGTGGGTCATGGCCAGACATTCTGCAAAAGGCACCGCCAGCAGAAGGCATACCGCGACGACGAAAGATGTGAGCCTGCGAAGCATCCAGTCTGATTCTAGGTTCTATCAGACGTGCGGGTCAAGGAAGCGTCTCCGGCATAGCGGCGACATTCCCTGGCCCTTCTATGAAAAGGATACCGCCTCAAACCTTTAAGACTGGCAAACAGACCAGCCCGCGCCGCTGTCGGAACGGAGCCTTTCCGGGTCTCGATACTCAAAGTCGCGAGCCGGTGAGGCGAATCCGCTTTGATACAGGCGATAGCGCTTCCAAGAATGTGGCAGTCGGCCATAAGAACATTTCCGGAACAGGCGAGCGACGAATCAATCACCCACCCAGAGTTGCTCTTTTCCACTCCCTTTCGTCGTCCCGAGTCGAGCGAGGTTTCCAGCACGTGTGTGGACCCATATCCTTCAATGTATGCGATCGTGACGCCCAGCGTGGCGCACTGCATATCGATCATTCAATCATTTATTTATCAAGTGCTTCCGGACTGCCTGCTACCTCGTTACCTCGAAAAGGGGGTTCTCACGAAGCGGCAGGCGCGTGTAAGCCATTGAAAACATGGAGCGGGAGACGGGGCTCGAACCCGCGCGTCCAGCTTGGGAATATGAGCGTCGATTGTAAATAAATGACTTAGGCGTCTATGGCGCTGTTTTCTGGTCAAATAAGTCTATGGTTTTCAATTCCTCAATCTCAGATTCCTAGTTAATGAGGTAAACGAGGTAAATGCGCCGCGACTCTCTTTCGTGGTGGTTCGATCTGGATTGCCGCTCCCGAAGAGATTCGCATGAGCCTTCCGGTCAGGCAAGTTCGGACGGCGCGACCGATTGTAGCAACACTTCTATAACTAGCTCAAACCTCCTGGTCCCGAAGCTTGCGGCCTTCGCTATCTCCTTGAGTATAAAGCAAATATTTTCGTAAAAAGCTTCATTTTAAGTACTAAAAGTATACTCGTGGGTGGGCAGTTGGGTGGGTCGTTTGCTTGACCTTCTGGCCAGTCGAGAAAAATCACAACAAGCTTGGGATCGATAACCTGTTGTGGGGTGGGTGGATGGCATTCCACGGCGCGTTGACCGCGGATTCTAGCCAGGTCCGCGTGGCTTGAACGCGCAGGCGAAATCCAGGAGCGGCCAATCAGCGGCGGTCTTCTTCCACAGGGACGAAGGTTCGAGCACCGAGGGCGGACCTTGATCTAAAAGCGGCGATCGCGAAGCGCACCCCCGAGGACGCGCCGGATGCGACGATCATATAAAGACTAAGCTAATATTGGTTTCCTTGTACAACGATGGCACAGGGCTGCATACTTCCGGTCACCTCGCGGGACAGCCAGGAACTCAGGCGTTCATTGCAGGACCCCAATACCCAACGCGCCATTCTTGCGGCCGGCGAAGCAATCGACAATCGCGACAAGTACGCCTACTGCGACGCCGTCACCTACCCTCTGGCCGATCCGGCCGATCCCGCCCACAAGGTATTTGTCGACTATGTGCTTAGAAATGTCGGGGCCAATGAAGTCATCGACGAATCGTACGCGCAAGCGCTGCCTACAGCGGTTCACTTGATAGCCCAGCAGACCAAGGACATCTTGGGCCTTGTGTGAGTTTCCGGCAAGGGTGCGTGAAAGGGTGATATTGGAGCTGGAATCAGGATTGTCGGCGCTGGGAGGGACGGTCTTTGCGCTTCGTGTACTTTGTGAGGATGGAGTCCATGTCGTCTCCGACGCCGTAACCGCACTTGTGGCTGATGCTGCGGACCCGATCCAGTCGAGCGATCAGTGCGTCGCGAGTTTCGGTTGGCAATGTGTTCGCGGCAGCCACAGACTGTTCAAACATTCGCACCAGTGCATTGAAGTAGCTTTCATCTTGATAGCCGAGGTCGCTCGCAAAACCGGAGGCCTGCTCGCAATAGAAGACCATCAACTCGGCTAGGCCGGCGGGGTCGCCAACGGCCTTCTTGTAACTGGAAATGGCTTGCTTGGCCTTCAGAACAGACGGAACCTGGCTGCTGAAGGCGTCCGGCCAAAGCCAGCCATCAATCGTTTCTTTGTAGGGGCGAAGCATATCCTCGCCCAAGCCGAAGCGGGTGTGAAGAAACGTCCGGTTGTCCGGGTGCGCAGCGTAGAGATCCTGGACCAGGCCTAGCAATCCTGCGCGATCAAAACTCGCGAGCTTCGCCTTAACATTGGTCCATTTCGGTTGCCCTTTCGACTGACGTTGGATCATGTGTCTGTTCGATTCTACCGGTGTGAGCTCAGAACAGGTAGCCCTGCGCCACCCAGTAATGCCAGTCGCCAATCGCCTCGGCAGTGGATTCGTCAGGATCGATGGCAGCCAGTTGGGAAAGAGGCACGGCCATCTTACGCCCTTGCCAACGGATCAGCACGAGCATGTCGGCGGAGCAGGCGTCTTCCGGCGCCATACGCCGCACTTCGACAGTGTCCCCCTTGCGGAGCGGCGAGACGACTTTGGAAGCGATGCACTTGGCCTGGAAAGGGAATCGGATTTTGTCATCGAGATAGTAATACCAGCTCATCGCTTGCTCTTCCGGCCCGTAAGCGTCCACGATGGCTTGGTTGTGGATGCGGTCTTCCCGGATCGGGTCTTTCTTCGGTTTTTTCACGGCTTTGCTGCCAGGATTCGGCGCACCGAGGTGCGACCGATTCCCAGTCGACGGGCGATCTCAGACTTGCTAACGCCAGCACTGTATAGTTTCCGTACTTGGCTGGTTTGGAGCGCCGCGGTTTGTGGCCGCCCCAGACGTGTGCCGTTCTGCCGGGCATGGGCTAGACCGGCGCGCACGCGTTCCCGCAGAATCTCCCGTTCGAACTCGGCGAAGACGGCCAGTAAAGCGGCCATGGCACGCCCGGCGGGTGTCGTCAGGTCCAGCGCTTCGGTCAGCGATACGAAACCGACACCGAGATGATCCAGTTCCTGGAGTGTCGCGAGCAGGTCCGCCACCGACCGGCCCCAGCGATCCAATCGCCACACCAGCACGACGTCGATCTCCCGGCGGCGCGCCGCGTCCAGCAACTTTCCCCGTAGTTGTCGTTGCACAGCGCCGGAACCGACCTCCTTCACTTGCAGAGCAATGATCCAGCCCCGCCGGGCGGCATATTCGCGCAGGGCGCGGATCTGCAAGGGGATGGTGTGTTGGTCGAATGTGGAAACGCGGGCATAGAGGCCTACGCGAAACGTTTTCGGATGTTTTCGTCGCTGGCCAAAAACCCCAGGCGATTGTGCCTTCTTAGAAGCCTGTTTGGCGGCCATTTCGGAATGTCGCTCCCACATGGCCGAAGACTATCCTTTCCGGCCATGTAGGGTTTATGATAATCCAATCCGCGCCAGTGTGTCAGCGTAATTCCACGGCATCCAAGCCGATGGGTTGGATGCCAGTTCCGCGGGATGTTTCTGCAACTCAGCAAGGTAGCCGAAGGGATTGGCGTTCGATAGCTCGCAGGTATGGATCAGGCTCATGAACAGGTCGCCGGCTTCGGCGCCGTGCAGCGTGCGATAGAACAGGGCGTTCTTGCGATGCAGCACGGCACGTTTGAGCGCACGTTCGCAAACATAATGCCGACTGCCGGATTATGCCGCGCGGGAGTTGAGCGGTGCTGCAGTTCGCGAGGGATCCCTGATTTTCGTGGGTCGGTTTGTCGGCATAATCACAGGCTCTCGAGGAAGGCAAGTAAAGGGTCGGGCGGCCGGAAGCGGTCGGGTGCGAGACCTGACGAAGTAGCATGTGCGAGTGCGCGTTCCTTGAGCTGCATGTCAGCATGCAGATAGATCTGGGTCGTCTCAGTTGATTCGTGGCCGAGCCAAAGAGCGATCACGCTAAGATCCACACCGCGACGGAGGAGGGCCATGGCGGCTGCATGGCGCAATGTGTGCGGCGTCACCGTCTTCGCCACCAGGGATGGACAAGTTCGACGCGCGATTGCGATGTGTCGGGATACGAGTCGTTGGAATGCATCGGCGCTGAGGCGTCCTCCATTCAAACTTGGGAAAACGGGATCGTCTGGCTTTCCGCCTTGCTGCGACAACCATTCCTTGAGGACTGCGGCAACATCCGGGCGTAATGGCGTACATCGCATCTTTCGACCTTTTCCGAGGCACCGGACGTGAGCGCCTGTTCCGAACTCCACGTCCTGGTGACGAAGTGACGTAATCTCGCTATTCCGAAGGCCCGTCTGAATCGCGACGAGCAGAAGCGTCTTATCCCGCCTTCCGATCCACCTGTCAGGATTAGGAGCTCCGACGAGGGCGGCGGTCTCTTCCTCTGTCAGAAACTCCACTGGTCCACGCTCGTAGCGTTTCGAAGGGATCGCAAGGACGCGTTGGCAATGCAAAGCAAGTGCTGGTTCATTGATGGCTACGTATTGGAAAAAGGCGCGTATCGCAGCCAGACGATTGTTTCGTGTCCGTGTGCAGTTGCCGCGATCGAGTTCGAGGTGTTCGAGGAACTGCCCGAGGAAGTTAACATCGAAATTATCCATGAGCAGTTCGGAAGGTGCCCGTCCCGCACGCTCGGATGCAAACTGAAGCAACAATCGAAAGGCATCCCGGTAAGCTGCCACGGTGTACTGGCTCGCACCGAGTTGCTTAAGCAGCCGTTCGGTAAAGAAGCGCTGCAAGAGGGACTGAAAGCTGGAAGCGCTCATCGCTCACCTCCGGACTGGCGCCCGCCAAGGCGGTCGGTAGCAAGTTGGAGGAGTTCCGGAACCGCCTCGATATACCAGTAGGTGTGGCCGACATCGACATGGCCGAGGTAAGTTGCGAGCTTTGGCAGTTCCAGCCCCACATCGAGACCGGCCCGATACCAGTGGATGAGCCTACTTGTCGCGAAACTGTGACGAAAATCCTGCAGCCTCGGCCCACGACCGATGCGCCGGCTCCCAGTTGGCATCCGCAGACCGATAGCATGGGACATCCTGGCGAACGTGCGCCGCGCAGTACAACCCAGCAGCCGGCGGCCACGTTCGGAAACGAGAAACGCCTCCGTTAAACGTTGCGAACCGAGTTCACCGCGCTGTTTTGCATAGCGCGCAAGAGCGGCTCGTGTCGAGTCTTCGAGTGGAACGAAGCGGGACTTCCCGAACTTTGTCTGGCGAATCGCAAGGATACCGCTTTGCAGATCCACGTCAGCCATGTCGAGAGCCAGAGCCTCCCCTGGCCGGAGGCCTGTGGCGCTGAGAAGTCCAATGAGCGTCACGTAGGTCATTGCCCGCAATCCGCTGGGTGAAGTAAGCCTGGCGGCCTCCTCCATCAATCGCACGATCTCCTGTTCGGTAAAGATGTGGGGCTTGTTGCGACGTCGACGGACGGCGAGCAGGCGCCGTGGTGGAATCTCAGTTCGGAAGTCGACTGTGCTGAGCCAAGAGGCGAATCGTCTCACCATGCCGAGCCGTCGTGCCCATGTCGCACGTTGCACAAGTTTGGGCTCCATCGCCCAACGGAGGGCAAGTTCCGAAGTGATGAACTCTGATCCCTCGCGATCGACGAAATCCACGAAATAGCTGAGTGTTCTGGCCGGCTCTTCAAGTTGCGTACCGAGGGCACGTCGGAGCGCCACGTACTTCGTGAGGGCGTGGTGCAGGGTACTCATCGGTCACCTCCCGCAGTCGGCCACGGAAGGGCAACGGCGCGCAATGCCTCGAAGGATACCTGGGCGTAAATCGCGGTGGTGGCCTGCGAGCGATGCCGGAGGACTTCTGCGATCTCGGCCATTGAGGCACCGTGCCGGATCATCTTGGTAGCTAAGCCGTGCCGGAATAAATGGGCAGCGCCGCGGCCCGAGCGGTGGACACCAGCTTGGGCCAGCGCCCGCCTTACAATGTGACCTACTGCTGCCGGACCGGTTAGACCGATGCGAGGCGCCCACATTCGCAGGAAGACCCGTCGCGATGTACTAACGCCGCGATCCTCACGCAGGTAGGAAACCAGAGCATCGCCAATATCGGACAGCAGCGGCAAATGGTCCACGGTTCGGCCTTTGCCGCGGACGACGATCTCGCCCGCCCGCCAGCGAATGTCGTCAAGTTCAAGGGAGACTATTTCTCCCGCACGTAGTCCGAGCCGAGCAAGCAAGAGCAGAATCGCTTGATCTCGGCGCCCACTGAGTGTCGATCGGTCCGCCGTCAGTACACGGTCTACTTCGTCGGGTGAAAGAAATGCAGGCGGCACAGCTTGACGGTATTTGCGGACTGCCGGAACCGACTTAGATAGGTCCTGCAGCGTCTGGCCACACAGAAGGAGGAAACGAAAGAACGACCGGAGCGCCGTGCATAGCAGACGCGCATACTCGCTGGACCGATCGAGGGTGTGCTCTAGAATGAACCTTCGGATGATCAACGCCCCAAACGACTTCGGGGACACGCAGCCCGTTTGTGCGGTCTGGGTGGCGAGGAAATCACGGACGAACGGCACATATACATGCACCGAGTTCTCGGTGAGTCCCCGGTCCTTGCGCAGATGATCCTTGTAGTTCTGAAGAAGGGCGTCCGCAGCAGAAACGTCAGCTTGCGAGGGTGGCCGTTGCAGGCCAGCATGGCCTCGCAGGTAACCAAAGAAAAGCCGCATCGCCGCCAGTTCAAACTTCACGTGAGCCTTCCGCCTTCGAGGCGAGCGAGCCACGAACGCGGCGATATGCCCGTCGTTGAGGTCATTTACCACGATCTGCTTCCGTCTCGTCCATCGGGCAAACGCTCTCACAACAGTTCGTTTCTTGCGTAGCGTGCGTTCGGCGTAACCGGCAGCACGTAGATGTTTTAGGAATGGTTCGATGTGATTGTCAGGCTGGCGCTCGGCTCTCCCATCTTCCAACGTGGGTGTCGTCAAGTGGTCTCTCCTTGTTGGCATGTTTGCCAGTCGGGAGAGGCGTTTCTAATTATGCCGCGTGAGCAGCCCTCAGAAAGCAGGCAGGGCGGTTCGGGGGCCCGCCGACGCGGCATAATCCGGCAGTCGGCATTATGTTTGCACTGCCGCGTGCGGCAGTGCAAACATTGTTGTCCAACGGTGCGCCGGCTTCCCGTAGAAACGCCGTCAGCCCTTTCCAGTGGCGCAACAAATAAGTGATGGCTTTGCCCAGACCCGAGTTTGGTTCCACTCGCTTCAGTGCAAATTGAGCTTCCAGCCACTGGTGCAGTTGCTGCATCACCGGGCCGCTGTGCTGTTGATGAAACTCGAGACGCTCCGCTGGTGCAAGTTTTCCCGCGCGCGCCTCCGCATCGTATTTATATACGTCGCCCAGCGTCTCCAGGACATAGCGGCATTGTTCTGGGAAGTTTGCGGCTACCTCGACAAACTGTCGCCTTCCGTGCGCAAGACAGTTGGCCAGCAGGATCTCGGCGCCGTCACTCAGTTTGGGCGTATTGCGTGACAAGGCATCGCACATCTGAATGGGCCGGCCGAGCTCTGCTACCCGGTGTTCGAGCACATCGCGCAGATTCTCACCCGCATGCTGACGGCCGGTGAAGTACAGCGCGATCTTTTGCCCTTGTTTCGTCGACACGATGCCGGAAGTAAACACACCGGTGCGTTCATCGGACGGCTCACGCGCCAGACGCAGCACGCGCATGCTGGTGTCGTCGTTGTGTAGAACCTCACCTTGCGCCGCTTGCCGGATCAGTTCGTCGCGCGCTGCTTTGATCACTTCCGCCGCTTCTTCCACGATCTCCCACTGCGTGGAAGCCGGTAACGGAATCCCGAGTAAATCTTCCAGCTTTTCCAAACGATAAAACGGCATTCCGCTGCCGTACTTCAGCAGTGCGATCATGGCCGCCGTGGTCTCGTCGTATTTTTCCGGACCCACGCCTTCCGGTTCTTGCGCGGTGAACAGTTCGCCGCACAGATTGCAACGCAGCCGGTCCAGCTCGTACACGGTTGCTGCCAGCGGCGCTTGTCCCACGATCCGGACTAGAGTCCGAGGTTCTTTCTGCGGATAGACTTTGCCTTTTTCACAGCCTGGGCATGAGTCGCCGGCGTGTAGCTCCGGATGCGGAACGGCAATCGTCTTCGCGCCACTGTAGGACGAAGCTCCGTTGCGCCCGTGGCCAGGCGTTTTGTCAGCAAGCGGTTCCGAATCATTTTCAGGCGCCGGCGTTTCCGGCTGTTCCAAAACGTTCTTGGTCTTTTCTGTCGTGCGTGGCTTCGCCAGCATCCCGGCCAATGCATGCAGCGCGTTCTTGAGCTTTTCGCTTTCCGACTCGCTCAACGGCGCCTGCGTGCCGCGCTCGATGATCTGGTCCAGCTCTTCCAGATTCACATCCATTCGCGGGCGTTTCATCCTTGCAGGATCTCCCGAAACTTGCGATGCAGGGACAAGCCGAGCATCTGTTTCGCGGTCCGTGTCTGCTCGCAGGTCGGTGCGCGATGTCCGCGGCCCGCCGTCATTCCGATCACCTGCCAGTTAGCCGCGCGATAACACGTCCCGCGAAAACGCGAGGTGTCCACGAAGGTTTCCAGCCAATAAATCGGATGCGCGTAGAGACGTTGCCAATCTTGCGGAACGCGCTGGGCCATGCGTCCCAGAATGTGCGAAGCCAGATGATCCACTCTCACCCACGGCAGAATCAGAAAGCGCGTGTTGTAAGCCAGCAAGTGCACGTTGCGTTCGCGCGCTTCGTCGCTCCATTCGATATACCGGTCGCGCACCTTCAGGTGGCGCGGCGCACTTTGCCAGGCCAGGCATGCGATCGCTTGCCCGTCGGCTTTTACCAGATACTTCAAGTGCTCACCCACCGGCTGTTCATAGCCGAGATAGTGATACTGCTCCATCAGGCTGTTGAACAACGGCTCTTCCGGTGTGCGCCGCATTTGCACAAACTCCAGTGGAGTGATGCTGTCCAGTCGTCCGCAAACCGGACGCTTGTCGGGGATCACGGGTTCGGGGCGTTGCCGCTCTGCTAATCGATTCCGCACGGCGCGCCGCACCGGCGGCAAGTGGATCTCGCCGGCGCGATCGAGCGCCAGCAGCAAACCGCGGCACACCATGTCGCGCAATGTGCCGTTGGCCTGCTTCCACTCCCAGGTTTCACATAACAAGCGCGACAGCTTCCAGCGGCTCAGCTCGGGATGATCTCGGATGAACTGCCGGATGAATGCAATCTCATCGCCACCGAAGCGCTGGCCACGGTAGATCGTCATGGCAGCAGTGTGACAGAAAGAGTTTCAGAACGCAAGCAAAAAATACATCGCGTTGTTACTCAGCTTCCTTCACTGGATCTGCCGCCACTCGGGAGCGGCATCGACGTCGGGGTTGCCCGCCGCGAACAGCACCTGCGCTTGATGCACGCGCAGTGCCCGGGTAGGTTGCTCGGCTCCTTGTTCTGCCACCTGTGGCCACCAGCGAAAGCGTCCTTTCGACAGGCGCTTGGTCGCCAACCAAAATCCCTGCCCATCGTAGACCAACACCTTGATCGAGGTCGCCCGGCGGCTGCGGAACACAAACAGGCAACCCGAGAACGGATCGGCATTCAGTTTTGCGCGGCACAACTCGGCCAGCGAATCGATGCCCTTGCGGAAATCCACCGCTTCCACCGCCACTAAAATCCGCATCTGCGGCGTGAGCTGCAGCATGGCCTACTGGTCTGCGAAGCTGTGAATCAACTGCGCAATCTCGCTGGTTGCGATGCCTTTCAGCTCCAAACGGAGCTTGCCGCCACGTTGCGATTCGACTTCAACGACGCAACTCGCGGCAACACTCGTTGCGGGCGTCAGCAGTTCCATAAAAGTTGCCGTCGGCGTCATTGCCGAGCGTTTTCTCCCCACGTGCCTCGGTCTAGATCCATTGACTCCCTTGCCCATCCACTTCCTCAGGCTATTCGAGTCCAACCGCAAGCACCGGCAAACCAGATTCATGCCGCGCCGTCCCGCGATCTCTGCGGCAGCCCGCCATAGCTCTTCTGGGAGCCGCGTCCGCCTCTGGTGCTGGCTCCGAAACTCTTCAAAGCGCAATCTCAGCTCTTCCACATCATCGAAGCTGCTGCCGTGAATTACTCGCATCATTGCTTGGGCCTCCGCCTCCTGCTGACGCTAGCAAGTTTCGATGCCTTCAGTCACGCACGTTCACCGGAAACCCACGTCGCTCTGCGCATACCTGTTCCCCTTGTCTACGCTCTGCCTCGTCGAAATCTTTGCTGTAATGCTGTGTGTCGTAGACGAGGCTCTCGAACCCATCCCTCAGCAACAGCCGCTTGCGATCATTCTGTGTCTTCGCAACGAGGGGTAACAACACGTCTCGCAAATCGGCGCTAATTTCGCGAACACCCAGGATTTTCAGTGCTTCTGCCAGATCCAGCATCTCTGCGATCGAGGGCGGCTTCTCGAGCGTGTAGCCCCGAAGCGCGTGAGCGAACCCGGCGAGCTGTCCATGCAAATCCATGTGGGTTCCGGCCGTCCGTTTTTCCAGGATTCGGGTCTCCCGCTCGATCGAGGGGTGCTCGAACCGAAGGTACAGGCTGCGGCGCCGCAGTGGATCGCCAATCCTGCGAACCTCGTTCGAGGTCAGCACAACAAAAGGCCGGCTCCTCGCTTTGATCGTGCCGATCTTGGGGATGGAGATTTGCCAGTCACTCAGGATTTCAAGGAGCTCCGCCTCGAATTCCTCGCCTACTTTGTCGATCTCGTCGATCAGCAGGACACACGGTTTCTCGCACAGAAGCGCCCGCAGCAGTGGTCCTTCCTGGAAGAACTCAAGCGTATGGAGGTCGCGGCGCAGGGACGCCCATTCCGTACCTGAAGCGGCTCCCTGTGTATTCAGGTAGAGACGCTGCAGTGATTCATCGAACTTGCCAATTGCCTTATCTTCATTGATACCCTCGTAGCACTGAAGACGTTCGATAGTGGTGTCTGCTGCGAGAGCAACTACTTTGGCGAGCTCTGTTTTCCCAGAGCCGGGCGGTCCTTCCGCGAGAACCGGCTTTTGCATTTGCGCCGCTAGATAGATCACCTTCAGCGTCACGGGATCGGTGACGTACTTGGCGGACTCTAGCTTCTCGGACAACTCTTGGATCGAGGAGAACACTCGTCGGGGCTCCTTGAAGCCTCATACTAAGGCAGAATCATTCTGCGGGCTCCTCAACTTTTCGGTCTCTCGCGAAACCCACCCCGTCCCGGGCTCTCGGGATACGTTCCAATTCAGCGACGAAGAATGATGCCGGCACATTTTTTTGCTGGAACCACTTTTACTCATTCCTCTCGGTTCAGACCCGCGTCCAGGAAACCAGGAGGTTTGGGCCGCCGGAGAGTCGCCGTACTCTTTCTCGACGGAACCACTTTTCCTCATTCCTTCCCGGCGAGACCTGCGCCAAGGGAGCCAGGAGGTCGGGCTCGCCGGGATGCACTGCTTTTTTTTCGAGGGAACCAGTTTTCCTCGTTCCTTCCGGCTCGGACCGCAGCCCTGGAAGCCAGGAGATCGGGCTCGCCGGGATGCACCGCACTTTTTTTCAAGGGAACCACTTTTCCTCATTCCTTCCGGCTGGGACCGCAGCCCTGGAAGCCAGGAGATCGGGCTCGCCGGGATGCACTGCACTTTTTTTCAAGGGAACCACTTTTCCTCATTCCCTTTGTTTCACGGACGCCGTTGGCCGCACCAGACTTTCTCCAGCAGTTCTTCCTCTAGCTCTTCGCCGCAAAGAGATAGCGGAATTCTGGCAGTACGGAAAACGGGCGCGTCGGTGCTCCGAGTCCTTCCGCCAACATCCTGATACGGTCCTCGCGAAGGTTGCCTAAGAAATGGCACCCCTCAGAGAGATGCCGAACTCTTAGCGGATTAAACCCCATCAGCCGTGCGCAGGTCGCGTCCGCCGCGACAGGATCATCGGCAAGCACGATCTTTCCCAGTTGGCGAGCGCTTCCTTGAAGAGGTCCATTGCCTTCCATTGCAGTAATACCATCTGCGATCACGAAGTGAATCGGAACCGTCGCGCAGATGTCGAGAATGCTTTCGTGAATTCCGCTCCAGTGCAACAGATTCTTCGGCCAGCCGTACTTCATGCCCGGCACAATGCCGAACATATTCTTTAGGCTGAGGGTGACCCCTGCCCAGTGGTGCGTCTTCACCTTGGGCATTGAGACAATGAAGTCGGCATCGAGAACCGAGCGCGGTAGCCACAGCTCTCCGAGGCCGCTGTAATTGGCTTTCAGCTTCACTTTCCTGAGCTCGTCGCGGTTCAGATCCACGAACTCGATCTGCCGTTCGCTGAGATGCGGCTTCAGACCCGCGGCCTGTACAACGAGTTCAGTGTCGCGTTGATGTCCCGGGCCTTCGCCGATCACAATACGGGCAGCGCCAAGAAGAATGAACGATCGCGCCGCCGCTCCGACAAGAGTTGCGCTCGTGTTCACGGGTCCCGGCAAATCTTCCACCAGGTTTGGCTTGAGGAGAACCGTCTTGCCAAGAACGTTCAGCCGGAACAACCGCAATCCATCGAGAAGGAGCGCCTCGATCTTCTCTGAGTACTCATCCGCATTCAGCACCGCTACAGCTGAACGAGGTCTCCGATACGAGACGGAGTGCTTCGGCCAAGCCCATTCGGCCGTCATCCCCACTGTCGCGGCCACACCCACTGAAGAGCCAAGGAATCGTCGCCGATCGAGCGTCATCGCAGCACCAGGAACGGATGAATCATCTGGCCGCACTTCAGGGCGAGAAGCCCGGTGGCGAGTGTGGCATTGTTGCGGATGTCGCGGCCGTCTCCCATGATCGTTGCCAGCCTGTTCTTCAGCGCCTCAACGGACTCCTGGTACACAAACAAGCTGAGAATGCACCACGCAAGGCTGGAACCGGAATTGATGACGGTCGCTTGCTGTTTAAGCCAGGCCAAGCTCCGCTGAATGGTTTCGGTTCTTCGCTCATCCTGCAAAGCCAGCAGAGCGATCGCTGTCGCTTCAACGTGCGGGCGCAAAGGCACGCCATAAACCACACTGTTTCCTGAGTTCCAGCCTCCCTCGACGCACGTGCGATCCAGAAGCATCTCGACGCCCAGGCGAATTCGTCTTTCTGACACCTCGGTCCGGCTGCAGGCGGTGAATTGTTTAATGGCGATGACGCTAAACGCCGTGGGAATGACCCAACTGGCGGAGCCGGGGAGCCAGGGCCATCCATAACGGTCTGGGTCGAATCGAACCGCTCGGTCCGCGAGCTTGAATTTCCAACGCCAAAACCAGCCCCCTTCTCGGCCCATGGTCTTCAAGAGCCATGATTGACCTCGTTCTCTGGCACCCGACGAATCGTTTGCTGAGTTCAATACGCAGATGGCAAGCGCAGTTGTCCACGAGGGCTCTCCGTCGCCGACAAACGATGGCCAACTGCCGTCGGAGAGTTGCGCGTGCAGGAGTGGCCAAACAACGTGCGGAGCTGAAGAGGGCTGTTCCGCCAGCACGGAGAAGCTTGCTAGGCATGTAGTCTGCAGGCTCATCTGCGATGACCCGGAAAAGCTCCAACCTCCGTCGGGCAACTCGCGACGGTGCAGTTCCTGAATGAGGCCAACGTGGTCCATTGCTGCGATTGTGATGGATGCGTCCGTAAACAATCAAACGAACTGCTGTACAAGGATTCCGACAGTGAGGGCGACAGAAGGCGAGCGGTCGACCGCTCTGTCACCTGAAATTGAGGTGCCGGCGCGGACGAAGATCAGTCGGTGGTTGAGGTCTTACTCTTGTCGCCGTCTTCAAGTGCTTAAGTTTCAGCACGATTCAGCCAGCGACGGCAGCACCCTTACTATCAGCACGTTGGTCCATTTGAGAAAAAACAGGACAAGCCATATAAAAAAGAGGATATGAATCCCAAGAGCCTCCCCCTCGATCTGAACAGCGGGGGCACATCAGCCGCATTCGCCGGCGCAGATGAAATCGTACTGACGGTTCGACACGCCGCGGGCCTTCCTTGGCGTCCTGCGCCTTAAAGGACGAAGAAACGAGAGGACTATATGTCTGCCGGCCCCTTCCATCCAGTAGCACCCTATACTGAGCGCCTTAGCGAAGCGGAACGCCCCGTCGAGCTCGAGGACGCAAGTATGCCCAAGGTCTTGAATTTGGCCGAGGCAGCCACGCTCGTCCGATGTTCGCGAGCCCACCTCTGCAACGTTATCAATGGCAAAGTTCGAGGGATCCCGCACCTCCCAACAGTGCGAATCGGCAGGCGGGTTCTCTTCAGGCGAGAATCGCTTGAGCAGTGGCTCAGAGAGGTCGAAGCCACTGGGCGGAAGCGAGCGGCCAGCTAAAGAACTAGCGCTGGGGGCCGGTAGTGGTACGATGCGAATCAGACCAGAAAACAGCGCCGGAGACGCCGGAAAGGAAAACCGTGCGTCGAAAGCGATTTCAACGCGGCTGTGTTCGAAAGGTAAGGCATGGCCGCAGATGGGTGTGGATTGGAAAGTACCGCGAGGACGGAATAGGGAGGACAAAGGTCCTTGGCCATTGTGCGGATCTGACGGAGGGAGGAGCATGGGCGAAACTGCAAGAACACTTACGTCCCCTGAACGAGCGGGCAGGGCAGCGTCAAGCCTTGCCCACAAATTTCAGGGCATACGTTTCAAACGTGTACCTTCCTCAGCGACGCAAGAAATGGAAGGACTCAACAGACCAGACAACAACAGAACGAATTGGAACACATCTGATTACGGCATTCGAGAGCTTCGATCTGAGCGATCTTACCCGGGATCGACTGCAGAGGTTTCTCGACGACAAGGCACGCTCGCTGTCGCGGAGCGTGGTAAGCCATCTTCGGTGGGACTTGAACGCGATCTTCAAGATGGCTGCGGAGGATTCGATCGTCCCAGGCAATTCGGCGGGTTCGCTCGTTACGCCGAAAGAAGCGAAAACTCGGGCAAAACGTACGATGACCAAAGAACAGGTCCGGTTGGCCTTGTCAGTCTTGGACCTGAGGGACAGGATCATTTTTCTGCTTGCAGTTTTGGTCGGGATGAGGCCCGGAGAAATTCTTGCGCTGCGATGGGCAAGGGTTGATTCAAAGATGATCGAGATCGCTCAACGCGTTTACCGGGGTCTTCTGGACGACCCAAAGACCGAGCGCGGCAAGAGGCAAGCGGCGTTGCCTCCAGATCTTGCCAGCGAGGTTGATAATTGGCGCAACATCTCCTCTGATACAGGTCCGGATGCATTGGTGTTTCCGTCCGAACGCGGCACGTATTTGTCGCGTGACAATTTTCTGCGGCGGAACATTCAGAAGAAGCTCGAAGAGATCGGACTCGGGTGGGTGAACTTTCAGGTACTGCGCAGGACCCAGGCGAGTCTCGGCCATAACGAGGGCGTCGACCCGAAAGTGGCCGCCGATCAACGTGGGCACGCGATCGGGGTCGCTATCGATACGTACACCGAGAGCGATCTTGAAAGCCGGCGGGAAGCGGTAACCAAGTTGGAGCTTGCTTTGGCTGGCCGCAAGCCGGCCGAGCGAGCTGCCGCTGCCGATTCTTCAAGCAAACCGGGTTTTCGAGGTAAACGAGGTAAAACGGGATGAGGGTGGAATGCGCTAAGTTGCTCAAAAGATGGAGCGGGAGACGGGGTTCGAACCCGCGACGTCCAGCTTGGGAAGCTGGCATTCTACCACTGAATTACTCCCGCTTACCTTACTTTTCTTCTACTTACCTGTTTTCAAAGCACTTAGGCCGCTGTACCGCGAGTCTATTCCGTCTATTGCGTCCGTCCAAAACCATGAGTTTTGACCGCAAAATGGACAGTAAATCAGTCTGGGATGTCTCGCCTCCGCCGTTCTCGCTCACTGTCCATCCCACGACAGACTCAACATATCATATTGGGCGTCCTGACAGGTAGAACGTGGAGCCCGCAATCCAGACCATCGGCCCCAACGATTAGCGTCTTAGTTCCAGTCGCAGAAGAACCGGGCGGGTTTCTGCACCGGTCACGCTCGGGGAGGGGACGACTGCGGGTGCGCGTGCGGGAAGGAGTCGAGGTCGGCGAGAGGGTTGGGTGATCGATGGCACCTTCCTGCTCCGAGCAGAGGCACTCGACCAAGATCCGTGAGCCAAACCAGCCGCCGGACCTGTGACGCCGTGGTGACGCCATTCGCGGAGTGTCCGCGAATACTTGGGCATGAAACTCAGTGATGCTCAGTGCACGATGTTGGAGCGTTTTCCCATTGCTGTTGGTCGCGGGGTTCGATTCCTGCGGTCCGGAACACCCGGAAGGGGAACGCCAGTGCCGTTAGAGCGAGAAATTCTAGGTGAGTCGCCGAAGGATCCGCTGCTTGGAGGCCGTCTTTCGTCGGTAGACCCGAGTTGCAAACGCGGTGAAGGATTGGTCGGATTCGAATCGCGACGCCTCCAATGGAAAAGAACGGCGGGGTCAAGACGGCCAACAAATCTGCTATCGGCTTCGCTACAGACTCGGGCGACGGGCGATCACTGCCAAAACGGACGCATCACGTGCCGAAAGAGTCTTCATCACCACCCTAGCGCAAAAACGGGTTGGCTACAGCCCGTTACGCGGAGATCGTTGGTTTGAGCTGGGCGCGCGCCCTTCAGGCAGCGGACACTGTATTGTCGCCATCGATAACCTCGCTCTCGGCGTCGCTTCCAATCTCCCACCCTGCATACCCCTGGTCATCGGCGATGGCGGCTTGCACACGGCGTGGGACCAGGTAATCAATTGTTGTTGCCAGCACGGAACGCCTGCGGCGCCGGTTTAGTTCAGTGTCGACCCGGACACTATTTCGATCATGGCGACGAACTCGACGCGGAGGATATCGATGAGGTCGCCAGACTGCTGGACAAACTGCTGATCGATCAGACTAAATCACGCGCATCGCACGGGAGACAACGATCTGGTCGAGTCGAAGAACGGACCCATGGTGCGCAAGCACATGGATAATTACCTGACGTGGTTCAGCGTTGTCTCGACGAAATCTCCCAACTGCTCGGCGCTGAACTGGTTGCCCTCGAAGTTGGCCGCCAGTTTGCCCTCGCGGTCAATGACGAGCGTGTGCATGGAGTGCACCAGAGACCCTTCATCCGGCCAGAAGTTCAGGCCAAACCTGCGGCACACCGCCTTTACCTCAGCGGGCGTTCCGGTCAAAAAGTGCCACGAATTCGGGTCGGCCCTCCAGGTGGTCGCGTACTTCGCCAGAACCTCCGGCGTATCGTGAACCGGATCGAAGCTGATGCTCAGCAACACCAGACCGCGGCCCATCCGTTCCGCGAAGCGCTTCTGAAGGCGCCCGAAATTGTTGGACAGCCGGAAACAAAAATCGGGGAGTGGACAACTGGTGTAAATGAAGGTGACTCCGACTACTTTGCCCGCGAACCGCGAGAGACTCACGCGCTGCCCGGTCTGATCGGTGAGCGTGAAATCCGGCACCGGCGCCCCGACCGCAATCGGCGCGGGCGGAGGATCCGTCTTATCGAGTCTGGCAAGCAGTTCCAAGCGGCGAACCAGCAGCGGTTCCTGCGCCAGGTTTTCGTACTCGTGAACGCGAACGTTCTCGGCATAGGAACGATCGTTTTCCACCACCAGCGTGAAATCCACAAACATGCTGGGTTTCAGGCCATCGAGGGCCTTCGGCTCGCGTACCGTGATCGGCATCACCATGGCCTTCATGAAACCAGGGATTTCCGAACAGGATGCGCTAAAAGTGCGATGCGGCTTGTCTATGCTCAGGATCAGCCCGGTAACGGGATAGCGCGCTGCCGGGGCGGCCCGGACGTTACTCAGGAAAAAACACGACGCAAGGGCCAGTAACAGCGCGCGTTTCATTGAACTCTCTTCGCGCCTCCGAGGCGGACCCGGCGACGCTCCAGCTTCGTGTATTCGGTGGCAAACTCTTTGATCTCCAGAAACTGGTTCTTGCCCACGTTTGAAAATGTCTGCGGCGTCCTGCTGCCTCCGGGCCACAATATTTCGATGCTCACGCTCTGCGCCGCCTTCCCCAACCCGATATGCTGTTCCAGCGGCGATGCGCCGAAGGAGCCTCCGCTGTTGACGGTGCGATAGATGGAGCGTACAGCGCCGGCCTGATCTCTGACGGTCACTTTGATGCGCGCTCCGATCGCGGACCTGTTGGCCTTGACGCCCACCAGCTTCAGATTGATCCAGTCATTGCCATTGCCCGGGTTTTCGAACAGACGGAAAGCATGGCTGTCCCCGGGCGTGGCGCCGCCGATCGAAGTGATGATGTCTTCATCGCCGTCATTATCGATGTCCGCAAAGGCTACACCGTGCCCTTTGTGTAATTCGCCGGTGCCCGAAGAAGCCGTGACGTCCACAAAGGACTTGCCCTCCTTGTTGCGGAGCAACACATTCGGGAGCAGCGAGGCATACGAGGGATTTCCCGTGCCCAGATAAATATCCAGGTAACCATCGTTGTCCACGTCGCCGAAGTTTGCCCCCATGGGCATGAAGACCTTGTCCATTCCGGTCTCTTTGGTCACGTCCTGGAAGGTCCCGTTTCCCAGGTTCCGGTATAACTTCATCGTCCCGGCTTTCTGCGGAAGCCCCAGGTAAGTTGCGATGTTCTCCTCGATCGAAGCGTAGTAGCTGGTTACGAACAAGTCTGGCCAGCCATCGTTGTCGTAATCGAAAAACCACGCCGAGAAACCCCTTCCGACGCCTGGCACGCCGGCCTGGCTGGCGATCTCGGTGAATGTCCCGTTGTGATTGTTGTGGTACAGAAAATTAGCGCCAGTCTGGTTGGAAACGTAGAAATCCACGTAGCCATCGTTGTCGTAATCGGCTGCCGCGACGGCCTTTGTAAAGGCGCTCCGGTCGATACCGGCGGAATGGGAAATGTCCGCGAAGGTTCCGTCGCCTTTGTTGAGGAAGAGCTGGCTGGGCCCGGTCTCGTTGCCTACGAAAAGGTCGAGGAGACCGTCGTTGTTGATATCGGCCCACACTGCGGTCTGGGTATTGGTCGGTTTCGCCAGACCGCTTTCCTCGGTAACATCGGTGAAGGTCCCGTTGCAATTGTTGCGAAGCAGCGATTTGCGCTGCGCCACGTTGTTCGGTTGCCATGCTCCGCGCAAAACCAGAATGTCGGTGCAGCCATCGTTGTTGTAGTCGGTTTGCACCAGATTCAGGCCGCCCAACTGGTCGCTGAGACCAGCCTTGGCGGCCTGGTCGGTGAAAGTCCCGTCTCCGTTGTTATGGAAAAAGTGCATCGGTTCGCAGGCGTCGTAGGTCGACGTAACGACGTCGAACAGGCCGTTATTCTCGAAATCGTCGACGATCACGCCGGAAGCCATCGCAAACAGATTCAGCCCTGCCTGAGGAGCCACATCGGTGAAGCGTCCGATGCTCTCGCCGGTTCCAAATGACGACAGAGGCAACAGATATTTTGGCGGAACGCCGGAGGGGTGTTTCCCGAGCGTCATGTATGTCAGGTTCAGCAGCCATTTCACTTCGAGATCATCGGGCTTCCTGTCTAGATATTTCGTGAAATACTCAATGGCTTTCGCCGAGGCGGCTGTTTGGGTGTAATGGAGATCCGGACGAATGGGAAAAATGCAGCGGTCACCCGGATGGCGATAAACGTCGTTGTCCATCTCGGATTTGTGCAGGTAACCGATCCCGAGCACTTCTTCCATCAGCGGCACACCCCGCGGAACATCCGCCAAGGCGATCCGATAGGCGATCTCCCACTCCGCGACAGCGTGGGCCATATCGCCCCGGTAAGCGTAGAGCTGTCCCCTGGTCATGTAAACATCCAGCCGGTCGTTCGGCCTTGCAGGCTTGGCGTTCAGCGGGCTCTCTTTGTTCGCCGGGTCCACCAGGGCGTCTAGCTCCTTCATGAGCACTAACGGGGACTGACGGTAGGCAGTGCAGATAGCATGCAGCTCCTGGCTCCAGGCCTCCGGCATGGCGTGCTGGTACAAACGCGACAATGCCTCATCCTGTCCGCCCACCAGGAGTGCCAGCCTTATGGTTCCTTCTTTCCTGATGGCGGCCTGAAGGGCGCGGTCGGCCTTCCCCAGATCCGCGGCCTCTGCTTCCGTCAATACCTGCAGAATCGCGTAGCCGGATGGTAATTTGACGATTTTCGAAAGCTGCCCACGTTGTACTGCGCTCAACGCATCTCTCAATTCGGCCCGCAGCGAAGCGGGATCGATTTTGCCCAGGAAGCCCCCTTCAGCTGATGTGGGATCCACGGACACTTCTCGCGCGAGGACCGCGAAGTCGGCGCCCGCCTTCAACCGGTCCACAATAGCCTGCGCATCTTGGGCTGAATTCACGACGATCAGTCGCACCGGAATCGCGTTCGCGTCATCGCCCGTTCGCGCGACCCGCGAAAAAAGGATCAGACCGAGGACAGCGACCGCCACCGGATACGCAGTCCGACGCAAGACCTTCGCGAAGTTCGCGTTGGCGAAATGCATGATGGGTTGTCTCTAGCGGGATCATTATACCGCCAGTGGGGCGACGTTTTTGCGGCAGGCCGGATTCCCGTGAGCGCTTGTCGGGACGGGGGCCGGCGCGTTTTAAAATGCGGCTCCGGCCGCCTGTTGGCGGGGCGTGGGGGCGTAATAAACCGGGTTTTGAAGAATCAGGTGTTGTGCGTGGCGCTCGACTTGTTCTTTTGAAAAAACGAAGCCAGCTTCCCTGGAAAAACCCTCGGGATCCCAGGGAAGTCCTTTGCGCTGATGGCGTATGAGGATCTCGGCCACTTCGTTGAGATGGCGGCGCTCCAGGCGGCGACGCTCTTCCTGGATGTCACGGAGCTGCTCGAGGGCTTTTTGGAACTGGCGGGAGAGACGCGAGCCGTGCAGGCCGAGAGTGGCCAGCTGCGGGATCAGGGTTTGGGGGCTGGGGGCTTGGGAGAGCAGCTCGGCTTCGAGGAATGGGATGCGGTTGAGGCGCCAGGCGGTGTTGGCGATTTCGTGGACGAGTTGCGTTTCGGTGGGGGTGGCGGGTTTGTGCTCATCGAGAAATTGCTGGATGTGGCGATGGTAGGCTTCGGGGTCCTCAGTGGGCAGGACGGCGGTTTGGGCAGTCAAGCCGTGGCGGAGAGCGTTCTGCGAGGACCGCTGCTTGCCCGATTCGGTGCGCGGGCCGGTGGAGTGCACAGAATTGGCGCGGTTGGTGGCGGCGCGACGGGCTTTTGAGTCAGTCGCGGGCATGGAAGGCGCGGGTGCGCCTGTTATTTTGGCATCGATCTGGTTTGCATCGTGGGGGCACGCGCTTCTGCGGGCTAGCCAACGTTGGACGGGATCCGTTGTGGTTGGCGCGGCTGGAGCTTGGGCTGCTGCTGTGGCCATTTGTACACCTCGGTCAACCGGATACCACGGGCCGGGGATGCGGTTGATAGAGGGCCGGCATAGTTTGTTGAAGGGGAAATAGAAAGAGCGGGCGGAAGTTTGTGATTGGATCGGCGGGAACGGCGCCGACATGTGTGGAGCTTCGGCCCTTGGAGAGAAATTTTGCGGCGGCGGGTATTTCCTTAAGCACCACTTGATCAAGTCAACGAGTCGGCCGTTATGCGCCAAAGGGCCATAACTTCCGGGTTCGCCGTCATCCAGGACTTAGTGGGCCACGGAATTGCGGCTTGATTCGCTTCTATACGGTTCAAGGTCTTGGCGGAGTCACAGCGCACAAATCTATGCTTCTCTGGGAGGCGCTAGCGGCACTCCTTATAGCTTGTGCGCCACAACCAAATCGCGTGGCGCATCAAGTCGGATGACTTCTGCAACGCTGAACCCAGCGCCTTCAACCAAGCCGCGATATTCGACCTCGGTTCTCTCTCGGGCTCCCGACTCACAGCCCACGAGCATCGTTAGATCCTTCATCAACGTGTCCGTTGTACTCGAAAAGTCGTTGTTCAACACCTTTTCGCACACCAGCAGCGTGCCGCCAGTGGGCAGGGTCTCAAAACAATTATGGAGGATCTTTCGGCTGCTGTCGTCGCTCCAATCATGTAACACGTGCCCCAACACGATGACATCGGCCCCCTGCGGATAGGGGAGCATGAACATGTCAGCCGGAGCCGTCTTAAACCGGCCAGCGCGGCCCCCTGAGTCGATGTACTCCTGCGCCACGGCGCAGACCGGCGCTACGTCCATGACGATTCCACGCAGATGTGGAAATCTTCGTCCGAGCTCAAGGGCGATTCCTCCGGGTCCTCCCGCCACATCCAACACACAGTGGAAAGGCGTGAAATCGAAATGGTCTGCCAGTTCCTGCGCCTGGACAACGCTCATCGCATTCATGAATTGGGCGAATTCCAGGAGAGCCGCGGGATTCGAATACAAGGCGGCGAATGTTTCGTTCGCCGAAGCACCCAGAGCCTGCTGCCAACGTGGAGCATATTCTCGGAGCGCGTCAGGAAGGAACTGCCAGAGCTTGTACCACGGATTTCCCCAAGCGGAAAACGACTGTAGCTTGACCGGGGATGCGGATGTGCAAAACGTTCCCACTTCTGAATTACGGTAGAGGCCATCCTCGCGTCCGACTAAGCCCCTATCCGCCAGCGCGGCGAGTAGCCGCCGGCAGCCCTCAGGATGAATACCCACGCGCTTCGCTACGTCCTCGGCGGAGGCAGCTTTATCGAGTGCGTCAAACACTCCGAGCTTGCAAGCCGCAAAAAACACCTGTGATTGACAAAATGCAGTCGCGATCACGGATATGCGATTGAGCGCCTCTACCGGTTTCATGAACGTGCTGGCTCCTCCCTTGTCGTGCCGCATCGAACTCCGAATCATATCACCTGTCAGGATCTAAGGGCTTCCAAAAATGGGGCAAGCCACTCATGTCCCGTGTGGTCGGGCACTCTTCCACAACTTTTTTTGATCGCCCGACTCCGCCCCGAGGCCGTCTATTGACTGACGACTCGATAGTGGGTCTATTTGCCAAACGGACCCACTACCGACGACTCACACGATCAGAGAAGCGAAAGCTATCGTGAGGAGCACAACACGCCAGCGGTGAAGCATGTCCCATCTGCATCGAAAAGTTTTCCAATCGGCAGGTGGGGCGACCTTTTCCCAGGATGCAATACGGTTGTTGATCGGCACCAAAGCAGCGATCGAATACACACTCGCCAACGCCCACAAAATGGCCGACGTAACAATCCAGATCGGTAAGTGGCCGGATTGGCGCCATTGGATGTAGACCTCGGCTAAAGTAAGCAGGGGCATAAGAGTGCACCAAAACGGCATGAATCTCCCCAACACACGAGCCAGGGCGCTTGCCACCGGCAGATGAACATTATCCGGAAGCCGATCAAGAGTTGGGTGAACAAACGCGGCGATGGCCAGTTCACTCCCAACCATCAATCCAGCGACAATGATCGCAACGACATTCAGGTATTCCATCAGGAGTTCGTCCCTAAGCTACACCCAGGCATAAGTCACGCGGCCTTCCTTCTGAGAAGAAACGCGGCAACGATCGTCATGTAAAGCGCTGTTCCCCAGTGAATATAGATGGGCGGCGCAAAACCAAGATGGCTCAGAATGACCAGTCCATCGCCGAACGGAATGAAAATTGCAATGGCGAAGAGTATTGCCGTGGTGCGCCGGTCTCCCCTCCAAAGGAAAGACAGGATTACGAGACCCGAAAATATGTCGCGAATTCCCTTGACCCACATAAAAGGAAAGGCGGCGGGGCCGTGGATCGGAATGCCGAAGGCAGTTGAGGCCCCAACCGGGTTGAGTATGAAGTTGATGCCGATTCCGATGATAGCTAGCGGTATCACGAGAGTGCACCAGAAGAGCAGCGAATTCCTTCTCAAAGTCGAACTATCTGAGCTTGTTGTCGTGTTCATTTGTTTTTTCCTTCTCCCCGTCACTTGAGCGGAGAACTTGTTGAAGCTATGAGAATCGTTGATTCGACGCCAACGATGTCGGAAACATTGAAGTTTCCGATGTCGTCAGCGAATTCCGTGCTTTGCATGTACCGCCGAGCGACCTCGCCGGGATCTTCGCCCGCCGCATAAGGGGCCAGCACGAAGAGCCGTGGCTCGACATCCTCCTGGGCGGTCCAGAAGCCGTGGGCCTCAATCCCGAACAGCAGAAAGCTGTTGAGATGACGGGGATAAATCTTCTGCATGTAGAAATCGAGCACCTCTTTGGTGCGCAGCTTGTACACGCGAAGTTCAAAGGTTCGCATTGCCGCCTCCTCCCGCGTAAATCGTCGGGATAGCGTTATACATAAAATGTGTTCGTCCTAGAAAAACTAGCAACGCTATACTCGATGCGTAGCGTTCGGGAAAGGATTCACCATCTGCCAGGCGTTGATCCTAGCGGCGCTATACTTCCTATCGATGGCAACGACGCTGGCAGCTAACCGAATTGCGGAACGAAAACTGCGTGACAAGCAGGCCCGCCGGGCACAGATCATCGGTGCCGCACGACGAATCGCGGAGCTCGAAGGGTGGTCCAACGTAACCGTTAGGCGGCTATCCGACGAAATTTCATACAGCCAACCCGTCTTTTACGCTCATTTTGAAAGCCGCGAAGGGATTCTCGCCGCGGTTGCTATCGAGGGATTCCAGGAATTGGGCCTGGCTTTGGAGAAGGCACGGAAACGGGTGAAGCGGGGAAATGCAGTCGAATCCGTCGCGGCCGCATATCTGGAGTTCGCCGCGTCTTCACCCGCACTGTATGAAGTTATGTTTTTGCTCAGCCTGAGCGTACCATTCGGTGAAGCGGCTACTCCTCCGGAGCTGCGATTCGCGTTTTCCCAACTCCTGGAGTTGTTTCAGGGGCAGAGCTCGAAGGCGGAAGTTCTATCGGAACTGTTTTGGGCGAGCCTCCATGGTATCGCCGAGCTGTCAAGAACCAAGCGATTTCCGCCCAGCCGTCAGAAAGAGCGCGTGAGGACGCTCGTCGAGCTCTTCAGCTTTCCCAAGATGAAACGGCGCAGGTGGTGAAAGCGCGATGACTGTAATAGGCGCGCTCTCGTCTTTTCGCGACTGGGCGAGATGAGTACTCACAAACGCGTTCAAGTCCACCGATTCACTTTGACGGGTTGCCGGCTATGGTGACTTGTGCCACTCGTGGTTCTTGGAAAAACGCGGCTTGAGATTACTCCTGATTTGTCGCCGTCACGAAGGAGTCTCGGCGCGGCAAACACGAGCGTTCGCGCCACAGTGTGACTCTTACGGACGGGGAACGATCAAGGGTGTGACCCCAATTGCGCCAACCCCTGGTCAATTTGCGCCAGCAGGTTGGGAGGGCCTGACTGGAGCACCAGGGGCCGGGCTTGTTTCAGACGCTCGATCGCCTTGGCCGGGTCTCCGGTGTTGGCGTATGCCTGCGCCAGGGTCATCAGGAAGACAGGCGTAACCTTGTCATTCCGTTGGAGGGCGGGGAGCAGCACGGGAATGGCTTCGCGGCTGCGGCCTGTTGTGATCAGGAGCTGTCCCAGCATCAGTCGGGCCGGACGAAAGGAAGGATCGACCTCCAGTGCGCGGCGATAATGTTCGATCGCCTGGGCCGGCCGATGCTGCCTCATCATAATGTCCGCGAGCCAGGCCTGAGCCTCCCCGTCGTCTGGTTTTAATGAAATCCCTTTCTCGATCGCAGCGACGGCCGCTTCATATTTGCCCTGGGCGGCCAGGGCAGTGCCGTAGTACAGATAGACTTGCGGAACGTCAGGGCTGACTCGACTGGCGGTCGCGTAGAGGGCATCCACTTCTTCCGGAGACGACTGGTTCGGGAACTGAGCCATGTAGAGAAGGTTCACCAGGCAGTCAGGGTTGTCCGGATGCCGGGTCAGAACCTCCTTATAAATCCGCGATGCCTCGTCAAACTGTCTCCGATCCATGAGCTTTTTGGCCTCGGCCAGTTGATTTTCAATGCCGATGGCCAGCTTCAGCATGTCGCGGAGCAGTTCGTCCTCCGACGGCGGGTTTCGGTCTTTGTAGCTCTCCGCCAACCGGAAGTTTTTCTCAGACTCTTCGTTGTGGCCTAGTCTCCTTCCGGCTTCGGCCAGGCCGAACCATGCGGCCCCGTAGGTTGGGTACGCCTCCGAAGCCCGGCGGTAGAGATCTTCCGCGGCAGGGAAATCCCCTTGCGCGAACTTAACGCGCCCGAGGGTGTAGAGAGTCTCGGCCGAGCGGGGATTTTGCGCCAGGAGCGGCTCGAGGACAGCGTCACTCTCCTGGAAACGTCCCAGTTTCAGGAGCAGCGCCCCGCGCTTCAAGACAGCGGGCGTATAGTCCGGGCGGATACGCAATGCGTCCGTAACTGCTGTCAGAGCTTGTTCGGGCTGGGCTGAATATTCGCGCGCAACAGCCAGATAATATCGCCATGCGAATTGTTTGGGGTCCAGACGAATGGCGCGTTCAAAGGCAAACGCGGCCGGGAGATATAGCGCGTGAGCTTCGAGCACCATACCGAAGTGTCCCGAAGCTTGCCCGCTGCTGGGCTGTGCCACGGCCTCGTCGCGAGCCTTCTCAATCGCAACGCGAACGTCCGCGTCAAGACTATCGAGTGAAACGACTGGAACCGGCGGGATGGGGCGGGCGCAGGAAACAATGAACACCCCAACGCATATTGCCGCCGCTCCCCGCTTCACAATTTGACTCGATATTATAACGCGTGGGATTCTGTTGCAAGTGAAATCGGGGTGTTTCCTGCTGTCGCTCGTTGGCCTTTGCCTCTCGTGCAAGTCCTCGCCGCCGCACAGCGCTCCACTTTTTGAGGACGTCGCCAAACAGAGCGGGATCGACTTCTGGCAGTATTCCGGCGCGACGGGAGAATACTTTTTACCTGAAGTGATGGGGTCCGGCGCCGCGCTGATCGACTACGACAATGACGGGGACCTGGACGTTTTTCTGGTTCAGGGCTATCCGGTCGACCCTCAGGGCAAAGCTCTGGTCCCGGTGCCCGCGGGATGGAAACCCGGCAACCGCCTGTTCCGCAACAACCTGAATCCCAGCGGCAAACTCAGCTTCACCGACGTTACCGAGTCGGCCGGTCTGGGACACGCCGATGAGGGAATGGGCGTCGCGGCGGGCGACTATGATAATGACGGCTACACGGATCTCTATGTCACAAATTACGGGCGCAACATTCTTTATCACAACAATGGAAACGGCACTTTTACCGACGTGACCGCAGCCGCCGGAGTGGCCTCATCCGGGTGGTCCACCAGTGCCGCGTTTATCGACTACGATCGGGACGGTCTGCTCGATCTGGCCGTGGTTCACTACGTGGAGTTTTTTGGCGGGCCTTGTTATTTGCCGCAGGGTTCAAAAGACTATTGCGGGCCGAAGCCATTTAAACGAACCTTGACGCAACTTTTTCACAACCTGGGGAACGGACGATTCAAAGACGTGACGGAAGAAACGGGGCTGAACGCCAAAAGGGGGCCGGGGTTGGGTATCCTGACCGGGGATTTCGGTACGGACGGTTATCCGGGTTTCATGGTGGCCAACGATGGCGCGGCCAATCATCTCTGGATCAGCTCGCCGCGCGGGGCGCAGTCGAAACCGAATGACCGTGTATTCCACGAAGAGGGCCTCACGCACGGGCTGGCCTACGCTTCGGACGGGCAACCCCGGGCCGGCATGGGCATTGCGGCTGGAGACATTTACGGCGACGGCGGCGAGGCGGTGATCGTCACCAACCTTCCCACCGAATCATTCACCGTGTTCCAGCGGCAGCCGAACGGAGAATTCGTCGATGCCACCGAGCAGAGCGGACTATCCCACATTTCCCTGCCATACAGCGGGTTTGGCGTCGGCTTGTTCGATATGGAAAATCGCGGGCTGCTCGATTTTTTCAGCGCCAATGGAGCGGTGGCTGCCATGGCGACGGAGCAGGGCGAGAAGTTTCCATACCGCCAACGCAACTTATTGCTGCGCAACGGAGGCAAAGGAAAGGGATTCCAGGACATTACAGCTTCAGCCGGCCCCGCGCTCCAGCCGGTGGAGGTCAGCCGGGCGGCGGTTTTCGGCGATGTGAACAACGACGGCGGGATGGATATTCTGGTCACCACCAACAACGGTCCCGCGCACCTGCTGTTGAACACGGTGCCGGACCGCGGTCATTGGCTCCTGGTTCATCTGGAGGGAGTCCGCACCAATCGTTCCGGATATGGAAGCGTGGTGGAACTGGTGCGGAAGAGCGGCACATCCGTCAGACGCTTTGCGAGGGGTGATGGCAGTTATCTCGCCGCCAACGATCCCAGAGTACATTTCGGTCTGGGGAAAGACACCCAGGTGGATCGCATCCAGGTCCATTGGCTGGCCGGGGAATGCGAGGCGTGGCAGCAGACGGTGGTGGATCGGATTGTGAATCTGCGCGAAGGTAGCGGCCAGCCGTGCCACTGACTAAAAGGCCTCGCCGGTCGCCCGGCGAGGCCCATGGTTGACAGCGAAGCGGCGCTGCGTCAGAACGTAAAGCGCGCCACGATTTGGCCCGTTCTTGGAAGCGTTGTAAGGAGTCCAGTGGCGAGTCCGGTGGCGGCGGAGTTGCTCGTCCCCCCGCCGTTAAACTCGTTGACGAAGCCGTAGCCTCCATTCAACGCTCCGCCGGTGGATCCGAGGACCGGGAAGGGGTTTTGGTAGGTTGGCAGAGTATAAGCACCACCGCTGGGGTAGCCAGATTGCGGCACGGCGTAGAACACGCGATTAAACGGGTTCTGGAACTCGGCGCGGACCTGGAACTCATACTTCTCCTTCACTCGGAAGATTCGCCCCACACTGAGAGATTCAGCCGGCTGGCGCTGCCACCGGTTGTTGATGTAGTACGGCGCGGAGACTCCGAACGTGCCCGCAGGCGCGTCAGTCCACGCTTTGGGATTCAGCACCAGCGTTTTGGTCGGGTCGAAGTGCGAGTTCGGATTAAAACCCGGCATGAAGAAAGGTTGCCCCGGAACGTAGTTTTCCAGGCCCGCGGGTGCGCTGAATAACGCCGGGTTATCCTGCGTACCGACACCCAGCTGATACAGGAAGTTGTTTTCGGAGGCGGGCGTTTGAATCAGGACCCCGCTCTGATAGCGCAGCACACCGCCGAAGGTCCAGTCGCGGGCCAGCCAGCTAAGAGCCTTGCCGGCACCGCCCTTGAAGCCCTCCCACTTCTGCGTGGTGTAGTTGAACGTGACCGTCAGCACCTGCGGATAGTCGCAACTACAAAGCTGCTTGTTTTGCATACGGTTGTTGACGTCATTGACGACCACCTGGCCGGCCGTAAAGTAGGGCGTGGCAGAGGTGGTGCCCAGGACCAATGTCTTCTGGAATGTATAGGACCCCGTCACGACCAACCCCTGAGAATAACGCTTGGTCACCTTCACCTGGAGCGAATCGTACCAGGTATCGCCGAGTGGCGGTCCCAGGAAGGGAGGAACACCGATCCACTGCGGATGGGGCCGCAGAGCCTGGTTCAATGGTTCATACGACGGGAATCCCGGATACACATTATTCGGATTCGCCAGCGCCGGAAAGGCCGCGATCACAGCCGGACTGCTGATCGGCGTGGTGAGCAACGCCAGCTGTGCCGGGTTGTTGATGTTGATTCCGGTGGTGTTCCCGTACTGCCGCTCGGCCAGCAGTCCGGCCGGGGTAAGACCATTCTCGGCTTCGGCATCCAGGACCGGCGCTGTAAACCATGCGCCGCGGTTGCCTACGTAGTTGGCTTCCATCACCAGGTTGGGGAGGATTTGGCGCTGTAGCCCGATGCTCCATTGGAAAATGCGCGGAGGCCGTCCCGTGCCCTTGTCGATCGTAATGAACGGAGAATCAATCGGTCTGCACGGACTCAAGTAAGCAGGCGCCACGCCGCAACCCGAACTGGAAGTCTGTGAGGGAAAAGCGGCACCGCTCAGAGGGGCCGTGAGTGGTCCATTGCCGTAGATGTTGCCGGGAGCAAAGGGATTTCCATTCCTGAAATAGATCGCACCGGCGCCGCCTCCGCCAAGGCCCTGGCCGGTTCCCTCGGGGGCTCCAAGGGCATAGAAGTCGGCATCGGTACCCGACAAGCCGGCGTTGCCGCCAGCGGTGGCGTAAGAGATGCCCGCGCCCGCGCGGAACACGGTCTTGGAATCGATCTGGTAGGCCACTCCGAGACGCGGTCCAAACGCGAACGGATAGTTCTTATTGAACTGCTTCTGATAAACCACCAGTCCGTCCAACGGGGTGGTGGAATCCGCTGGAATCAGGTTTGGATTCGGCATTTGGAAGTTGGCGCTCTGCATGCGCCCGTGCTCCTCCTCCAGCAGCGTGGAATAGTCCCAGCGGAGACCCAGTTCCAGGCTGAGCTTACGGGTCACCTTCCAGCTGTCCTGCGCAAAGAAGCCCAACTGATGTCTGCCCAGCCGGGTGTCGGTAATCGCGGAAGCGTTGAGGTTGTCCATCGATCCCAACAGGAAGCTGGCATACGGGTTCCCGGAGGTAAAGAACGAGCTGGGGCCGATTGCGGGACTGGTATACTCCCAGGGATTCTGGGTCTCTTCGTAGCTGACGCCATAGAGCGCGTTGGCGCGGCTGGAACTATGCGTGGGGAAACCTTCGACGACCATTTCCCCCCCAAACTTGAACGTGTGGTTCCCTTTGACCCAGGTCATGTTGACGTTCGCCGTCGGCTTGTACTCCTTCTCATCCTGGTCCGCCGCGAAGCCGACGCCGGGTGAGGGAGCGAAGAACCCCTGACCCAGACTCAGGCCACCTTCAAAGAATGCTGGACAAGCCAGCAACCTGAGGCATGATGTTATTCGCGGGGTACTGCTGGTTCGGCGCCCAACCCAAGATCTGGCCTGCGTTAAAGGACGGCGGATACTGGTTCTGGTCGAAGTACAGAAGACCGACGCCCACATGCAGCAGGACGGTGGGCGTGAGGGTGTCGTCGAAATTGGCGCGGATGGTTTGCGCCCTTCGCTCCTGGGGCGTGGCCGGCGACAATTCCTCCGGCGAATCCATTCGAATTGGGCGAATAGGTGTACGTCTGGGAATAGTAGCCGGATATTTTTATTTTCGAGCTGAGGTTCTGATCGATCTTGAGCGAGGGAATCGTAGTGTGCCGGTAGTTGGAGTAGGCCGGCTGCAACGGAGTTGTTCTGCCAGCCCGCCCTGAGTGGGCTTGATGAACAGCGACTGATAGCGGAGCGAGGACGAATCCATCCTGCTGAACGGAATAATGTTGTTCGGGAACGGGGTTTCGACGATCCCGGAACCGAGCGCCCCGCCGTTCACATAGTGGGCTGTTTGGGGGTCAAACAACTGGCCGATCAGATCGACCTGGCCCGTCGGAGAGGGCGTGCCGAACCCGGCAGTCACGAAGGGGCCTAACGGGCTCTCAATGTTACCCGGGTTCGGCTGGCCGTTTGCCAGCGTCGGACCGAAGTTTGCACCCCGCGGATCCGCCCCGGTCCATTGAGGCAGGGGCGCGGTAGCAATCAGATTGTTGTAACGGTCACGTTTTGGCGGAACTGCTCGAAGTTGAAGAAGAAGAATGTCTTGTCTTTACCGTTGTACAGTTTCGGAATGATGAGCGGTCCGCCCAGCGTGAACCCGTAGTCGTTCCGGTTCAACGGGTTCTTGACGTGACCGATGCCTGTCCCGGGTTGATCCGTGAACGGCATGCCCGCGTTCAGACGCGTCGTTCTGGAAATAGTCGTAAGCGGAGCCGTGGAACTGATTGGTGCCCGACTTCATGGTGAAGTTGATGTATCCGCCGCCAACCTGGCCATACTCAGCCGCGAAATTGCTGGTCTGGATGGACACTTCCTGAATGGCGTCCACACTTGGCTGGGTGCCCTGGCTGGCATTTTGCATAAAGCCGTTGGTGGAGTCCTGGCCTTCCACTCGAATGGCTTGCGAACCGGACGGCAGGCCGTTGATGCGAACCTCAACATCAGAAGTGAAATTCGTTCCCGGCAGGGTGTTCAGAACCGACAGCGGGTCCCGAATGTTGCCGATACCCTCGCTGCCGCTCCCGTTCAGGGTGAAAATAGGGATGTTATTCTGCCTCGGTGTAATCAATCTGATGGCTCACTTCGCCGCTTTCCGTCTTCAGCAGTGGAGCTTCGGTGCTGACCGTGACCGACTCGTTGGCAGCTCCCACCTCAAGGCTCGCGTCCACGCGGATAGTCTCGGCCACCTGGACAGTGAGGCCCGGCCGGATGTACTTCTTGAAACCCGGGGCATTTACCGTGAACTCATAGGTGCCTGCAGGCAGGTTGGCGAGCGTGTAATTGCCCGTACCGGTGGTACCCGCCGTATACACCTCGCTGGTTGCGGTGTTCTTCGCTTGGATGGAGGCGGTGGGAATCACGGCGCCCGATACGTCCAGAACGGTACCAGTGATCGTGCCGCGATCACTCTGAGCAAATGCGGCTGAAGCGAGAGCCAATAGACAAACAATCGAAATGAGTGTCTTCACGGTGCGCGAACCTCCCAAAGGTCTGAGATCAAATCTCTTGTGTGACACAAAACCTCAAAACGAAACGAAGCGCGGCCAGTATATAACAGAGAAAGGCACACGGTGACACCTGGATGAAAATTTGACAATGTTTTGACGCGCGGCGTAAATTGTTTTTGACGCGCGATGTAACTTGTTTAGACGCGCGGTGTAAAATTGTTTTGACGCGCGGCCTAACTTCTCTGACGCCTAAGCCGGAACGCAACAGCTCAGCCAAGGCGGAATATCATCTAATCCTGGGTAGTTCTATCAATTTATTTGATAAACTATCAGCGCCGCAATAGAACAATTCGGCAGTTTTTTGTAGTTTGGGAAGATCGCCTTCGAGGTGGTTGCGGCACCGACTCTACAAAAGTTTCTAAAACTCTTCCCCCGATCCCGTTGAGTGAGACAACGCCGGAATGGTCGAACGGAGCTTGTCGCTTAGTGAGCAGGTCTTGCAGCCGCGGAGACGCGGGAATCAGAAGCGACGGCAGCGCGATTTTGCCAACAACAACCAGATGTTGCGCACGGGCCGCGTCGCCGGGAGCGCAGATAGCCACTCCAGACAACGACAATTAGAAAGGCAACTTCGCTGGTGCTTGAGAGCAAAAATGGGGTTCCCGGATCAACGATGAAGCGGGAGAAAATTCGCCAGTCGAGAATTAGAACTTTCGTGCGTTCTCTACGTGGTGAGCGATCGCTTTCTTCGCCAGTTTGCGATCGTCGCCGACCATGGCATTCGACCAACTCGATATCGGAGGACGACGATTACGCCACGTTTTCGGGCGTCGGATTTTCGCGTCATCCAAAGCACGGCAAACATCCTCGATCTTATCCTGCCAGCGCTCGACCGACACTGTCCGAGCGACTATGTCGGCCACTTTCCGAGCGGTCTCAACATCAACCCTTGGCCCAGGTTTGTTTTTTTCCATTGTAGGCTCTCAATAGCTACTCAAGCGATACGGGTATCGATCATGGAATTTGGCAGCCTTCCCGAGAAAGCCGACGCTAATAACGCTTCCGGTTATTATCCTCCTCACAAGAGCAGCCGACAACAACTTCCGTAATGGCATCAGTAAGTCGATAAACAAGTGTGATAGTCAATATCACTTCTGCTTAAGTGGCGGCGTGTCTGAGTCGGGCCGAGTACGAGATATCGCGACTCAGTTTGCAGCAGTGGTGGCAAAGAAATAGGGCAATGGGATTACGAAATCGGAAGCGTTCGGGGTAATGGGGGCTATCGTGGCCAAAATTGCCGCTTACGCCATAACGTCGGTGAACGAAAGCTTCCCGGTTTCGCGCGGTTATTGCGGAATAGGCGATTGCCCGGTTTCCATCCGGCCGGTATGAGCAGGGAATGGTGTGACCGGCGGCAAATCGATTTGAACCGACGGCCGCAACTTCGATCATCGGATATACAGGGCTACATCTCGAGTTTGCCGTTCAGGACCATGTCTTTCAGTTTGAACTTGTACTTAAGAGTCGAAGTGCTCAGCTTGGTGGTTAGTTCGACCTCTTTGTCCTCAACGGTGAAAGGCATCGAGCGCGGGAACGCGAACAACACATCCATGGTTTTTCCAGGTTTGCCCACTTCGATCTGGCTGGGCTTAATCCCGCCCGTCCTCCGCGATGACAGAGAGGTCACTTGGCTAAGAGCTTTCGCGACGTCCTCCGGCTTGCCAGCCAGAAACATTCCCATCGGTCCGGAAAGAACGATTTCATAGGGCCTCTCCAGCTGTTGGAGAATCTTCCCGGCTTCGGCTGATTTGTCCGCTTCGGCGCCGAACTTGAGACGCACAAACGCCTGCCGGATCGGAAGCGCGGATTGCCAGCGAGCCACAATATCGAACGAAGGGGGCGTCGAACCCTGGGCGCCAGGGCCTAATTCGGACCCTCCCCCGCCCTGCAGGCCGCCGCCAGGGCCACCGCCAAATCCACCACCAGCGGGCATCACTGGTGGCGTGGGACCACCCATCGAAACGCCGGTGGATTTCGCCCACGGCGAATCGGTCATCATCTTCGCGGCGTCTTTATCGCTCCATTCCGTGTAAGGCTTTTGCCAGAAGTCGGCAGCCACGAGACCGAAAGCAAATAAGAGGAAGAGCCCGGCTATTTTCTTCATCGCTCGAATCTCTGGTGTTTGAGTATATCAATGGCCCGACGCGGATGGCGCTACCGAACACGGCTGCCCGGTGCCTTCCTTGAAATTCACGATGGTGTCGACGGCGGTCTGTTTCCACGACTCGCATTCCCCCGCCAGCCAATAAACCTGGACGCGATTCACTTGCGCATCCTTCCCCAGACCGAAATGAACCCGGGGGTCGTTCGCCGCCAGATAACTGCCATCGCCTCTCACCCAGCCCTTCACCGAGGTACCGTCCACTCGCACCACTTCCACTACGCTCCCATAGGCCGAGCGATTGGTTTTCGTGCCCTCGAGATGAACCAGCAGCCAATGTCCACGGTTGGGTACCGTGTTCAACAGCAGACGCGCGGGACCGTTATTGTTGGTCACCAGGATGTCCGTGCCACCGTCATTATTCACGTCGCCGAAAGCCGCCGAACGGCTCACTTCGAAACTAGCCAGCGCAGGACCCGCCAGCGTCGTAATGTCTTCGAACCCCTTCCCTTTCCCCAAATTCCGCAGCAACAACTTGCGCTCGCGGTAAGGAAACCGATCGCCCTTCGGATTCGAGCTCAGATCCCCGGCCATCGCTCTCACGCCACCATTGGCGCTGAACATATCCAACAGCCCGCTATTTGCCATGTCACAGAGGCCGACGCCAAATCCGGTGTAGGGCAGCGAAATATGCGACAGACCCGATTGCTCCGTGGCATCGACAAAATCCCCATTCGGCTGTCGTTGAAACAGCGTGAACGCCTCGGTGGGAAGATTGGTCACGACGATAGATTCACCGCCGTCGCCGTAAATATCGCCCGAGGCGATGCCCATACCGGCGCGCGGCTTGCCGTCCGAAGCGTAGGCGAGCCCGTGCGTGAGGCCCTCTTCGTGGAATACCCGGTCATTCGGTTTCGACTGCGCCGTGCGCGGGGAACTGATCCAGAGATGATTCGCGGCGCCATCGTTGGCGACCATGAAGCCGGGATAACCATCGGAACCGAAATCTCCCGTGAGAATGCCAAGCCCGGGCCCCAGCTTCGCGTTCAGACCGACCTCATCGGTGACATTCCTGAACCGCCCGTTCCCGAGGTTGCGATACAACTCCGTCGCCGTACCCTTGAAAGGTGAAGGACCGCAATAATCGAGTTTGCCATCGAACATGTAGCAGGGACGGCGATAGAAGTCGACATAGTGAACCACCGCGATGTCCAGCAGGCCGTCCCTGTCGTAATCGATAAAGGCTGCGCTGGTGGACCAGCCGGATGAAGCGACACCAGCGTCGGCGGTAACATCCGTGAATGTGCCGTTACCGTTGTTGTGATACAGGATGTTGTGGCCGTAATTGGTGACATAAAGATCGATGTATCCGTCGTTGTCGTAATCGCCAGCCGCCACGCCCATGCCTTTGCCGGCGTAGCCTAGCCCGGCAGATTCGGTGACATCGGTGAACGTCAGCTTGCCCGTTTCCCTCAGATTATTCCGGTACAGGCGGTTGCCGGCTTTCCAACCCGGCGGAACGGGCACGAGAGGCTTGCCTTGAGGAGCAGTGGGATACCCCTGGACCAGATAAACGTCCACATCGCCGTCGTTATCGTAGTCGACCAGCGCCGCGCCCGATCCTACCATTTCGGGAAGAAGCATCTCACCCGTGGCCCCGGAAAACTGCCAAAAGTCGATCCCAACCTGTTTGGAGACGTCCTCGAAAAGGAATGATTTGTGGGAAAAGGATGTTTGGCAGGCGAGCAACCAGACGAATAACAACGCCGGCAAGGGCAGTGCGAGAAATACCCGGTTCACCGTCGATACACCATTAGACGGGGATGATATCATGGCGATACTTTTGTGACACGGGGGAATTCCCGGTCCGCAATTAAGCCTGAGGTATGGTTGATCTTTCCGCTACCTGAAACGCCTGCGTGGACGCGCTTCCTTCCGGTGCAGGCCCAAGACCCCGTCGATGACACCGCAAGCGTCCGATCTTGGTCTGCCCACGCTGGACAGTCAGTCCTCGTAACTGGCGCAGGAGGATATATTGGATCAGCCTTAGCGAAGGCGATTGCGGCGGCCGGTGCAAGCCGCATCGTCTTGCTGGACTCGTCGGAGCACAACCTCTTCCATATCCAACAACACCTCGAATCGGCCTTCGGGCATGTGCCTTGCGAGCCTGTCCTGGGAAGCGTGGACGCGGTTCATTTGCTCGATGACATTTTCACTCGCTTTCAGCCCGAGGTGATCTATCACGCGGCGGCCTTCAAGCACGTTCCCTTGCTGGAGCGCAATCCCATCGCGGCTATTCGCAACAACGCAATCGGTACCTACACGCTGGCGCAAGCGGCTCTCCGCCATGGGACGCGCAAGCTGATCCTGATCTCCAGCGATAAAGCCGTGAACCCGCACAGTGTCATGGGTGTTTCAAAACGCCTCGCCGAGCTGGCTGTGATGGGGATCAGCAGTCCCGCATGCCGCATGAATGCAATCCGCCTCGGTAACGTTATCGGATCGACCGGCAGCGTGGTTCCGATTTTCCTGCGGCAGATCGCGGAGCGCAGGCCCGTCACTGTTACGCATCCGGAAGCCACCCGATGGTTTATGACTTTGAACCAGACTGTCGATGCGATCCTGGCGTGTGGGGCGGCTGAGATGGAAGGAAGAATTCTGGTACCGGAGCTGGATGAGCCAACGCGAATTGCCGATCTGGCTGCGTTTCTGATCGGCGCGGCCGGGGAAGTGCCGATCGCGTTCATCGGATGCCGTCCAGGAGACAAACTCACCGAAGAGATGGTCTATAAAGCCGAGGCGAAAGAGGGAACCTTGCCAGGCCCGCTCGATGTGTTCAAGACCTGCCGGCTTCAAATCGAGGAACTTGACGCGATCATGCGGCGGCTTTCGGATTCCGTCGCCGCCCGTGAAGTTCCCGCGCTGATTCGAACGCTATGTGAAGTGGTTCCTGAATATGTACCGAGTGGTGTGGTGCGATGAGCCGAAAAATCGCGGCCGTTACGACGTCGCGAGCTGACTTCACCGCGTTGTATTGGCCGTTGCATGACCTGGCGGCACATCCCGACGTGGATTTGAGGATTATTGCGCTCGGGCCGCATTTGTCTCCGGAATTCGGATCGACCATTCGGGAGATCGAGCAAGCCGGATTCCGGGTTGACGCGCGTATCGAGTGCCTGTTGAGTTCGGACACCGATGTAGGCATGGCCAAGACCATCGGCCTGGCGACGTTGAGCTTGGCGGATTGCCTCGGCGAGATGCGCCCCGATCTGCTGCTGGTGACCGCGGACCGCTACGAGATGCTCGCCCCCGCATCGGTTGCCTTGGCGCTGCGGATTCCGGTGGCGCACATTGAAGGTGGAGAGATTAGTGAAGGCGCAATCGACGACGCGGTCCGCAACGCGCTTTCCAAGCTGAGTCACGTCCACTTCACGTCCACGGAGCAGGCGCGCGCGAGGGTAATCGCCATGGGCGAGGAAGAGGGGCGTGTCCATCGCACGGGCGCTCCGTCGCTCGATCATCTGCGGCGCGGTGCACTGTTGAACCGTGAGCAACTGGAGCATCGTTTGGCGATCGACCTCAGCCGGCCGGCGGCCATCGTCACGTATCATCCAACGACCATCGCCCGGGACACAACCCGGGAGGCGGATGCCCTCTTCGAGGCGCTCCAATTGTATGCACCCCAGGCGATGCCGGAGCAGCTTCTGTTTTGCTATCCAAACGCTGATGCGGGCAGCCGGGAACTGATCGCGCGGATTGAATCGCTGGTCGGCGATCGCGGTGGCAGAGTATTCGTCAACCTGGAGCCGATCGTCTATTGGAGTCTCTTGGGGCAGGTGGAGTTCCTGCTCGGCAATTCCAGCAGCGGAATCATTGAGGCGGCGTCCTTCGCTTTGCCCGCGGTGAATGTGGGAATCCGCCAGCAAGGTCGCGAGCATGGCCGTAACGTGCTCGACGCGGAGCCGGACGCGCGCTCCATTTTGGATCGCATCCAAACCGCGAGAAGCGAGGAATTCCGGCAATCGCTGCAGGGTATGGTGAACCCGTATGGGGATGGATGCGCTTCGCGGCGAATCGTTTCCGTGCTCGCGTCCGTGCCGTTAGGCGAGGAACTACTGATAAAACACGCGCGGGCCGTCGGATGAGAATTCCGCTCTCGTCCCCGGACATTACCGCGGCGGATATCGAGGCCGTGGTGAGCGTCTTGCGGACACCGCGACTTAGTATCGGCCCCAAGATGGAGGAATTCGAGAGATCCATCGCGGATCTTGCGGGCGTCCCCCATGGAATCGCCGTCAGTTCAGGAACGGCGGGTCTGCATCTTTGCCTGCGGGCTCTGGGGATTGGCGAGGGTGATGAAGTCCTTTTGCCATCGTTTACATTTATTGCTGCCGGAAATGTGGTTCTCTATGAACGAGCGAGGCCAGTATTCGTGGATATTGAACCTAATACGCTCAATCTCGATCCGCTGAAATTGGAGCGGAGCATTACGCCGAAGACGCGTGGCATTATCGCGGTCCACACGTTCGGACATCCCGCAGATCTGGATCCGATCATGGAGATTGCCCACAAGCACGGTTTGCCCGTGATTGAGGACGCAGCCGAGGCGATTGGAGCCCGCTATCGAGGGCGGGCGGTCGGGGGAATCGGAGATTTCGGTGTATTTGGGTTCTATCCCAACAAGCCGATCACTACGGGCGAGGGCGGCATGGTGGTGACTCGGGATTCTCACATGGCCGCTACCATCAGGGCGCTTCGCAATCAAGGCAGGGCGGAAACTGACGGCTGGCTAGGCCATCGCCTGCTCGGATACAACTATCGGCTTTCCGAATTAAACTGCGCACTTGGTCTGGCACAGAGCAAACGGATCGATGACATTCTCGATCGCCGTGAGCAGATCGCGATGCAGTATTCCGAGGAGCTGCAAGCGATGCCCGAAATAATCACGCCGCCGCTAAGAATCGAGGATGGACGTCTGTGCTGGTTCGTCTACGTGATTCGTCTGGAAAATCGCGATGCAATTCTGGGAAAGATGACGGAGCAAGGAATTGGCTGCGCGCGGTATTTCGCCCCGCTGCATCTCCAGCCGCTCTTTGCGCCCTATCTGAATCCGCGCGACGATCTGAAAATCACTGAGCAAGTCGCGTTTCAAACATTGGCGCTGCCATTTTTCAATGGTCTGACCAGGGAACAGATTCACGAAGTCTGCTGCACGCTGCGGACGGCGGTTGGTTGCAAAACGTAAAGGAGATGTCCCTGGATGCTCCATGGCCGGCTTTCACCGGTCGCGTAGTCGACCACGAGCCGGTTCTCGATCCTCAGGCCGGCCGCGTGGGCGACAGAACGAAACTCCCGGTGAGTAAAGACGTGCCCTTGCGTCGTGCACTGCACGTCTTCGAAGTTCCATGCAACCACGACATCGCCATTGGTCTCGTTCCACCTCAGGCGATCGCGTAGATAGCGTAGCGCGGTTGGAATGGCACCGTAGTGTCGCGCGTTGTAGCGGTGATGCACGTCCACAAAGATCCTCCCTTGCGGAGACACCAGACGTGCAAACCGATGGAGAACCTCAGCGCGGCTGGCGGAGGGAAAGATGTGTCCGAGGACATTCCAGAGACACGTGATGACGTCAAACCCGGTCTCGGCCAGATGAAGTTCTTCGGCGCGCATGGCCCTGATTGTGGTGTCCGGGCCCCGCATCGCCATGCTGGGCTCCACTAGAACGACTTTCGCGATGTTCCCCGCCCGTGCGATCCGGCGGGCTCGCCGGCCGTCGCCCGATCCGACGTCGAGCAGGGAGCGGCTTCCCGGCGGTATCCCGGAGATCACCAGCCGGTCGATGCTGTCCAGATACGGTCTGCGCTCTTCGGCGACGCGCGCGAACACGGGTGCGATCCGATCGTACGCGGCGACGGGGTCTAACATAACCGGGGGCTGGGTTGCCAGCCGCCGCACGCCTGCTCGAGGTGGGCTGCAATGCGGAGCGCCACATCTTCGCGCCATGGGCGGGCGGCGATCTGCACACCGATCGGCAGGCCCGCGGGCGTCTGGCCGCAGCGCACTACGGCCGCCGGCCAGCCGGTAAGATTGTGGGTCATGGTGTAACTGAATCCCCGGAAGGTCCGCTCTTCAATCGAGCTGCCATGCGGCAACGCCGCTTGCGGGCAGACTGGCGAAATGATCGCGTCGAAGTCTTCGAGGAACGCGAACATGCGCGCTCGAAAGCGGTCGAGAACGGCCCAGTATTGCGCGAACCCGTCGATCGTGGTGCGGTATGGTTCGAGCTTCATCAGCCAGCCTTCGAGAAGCGGATGCGTGCGCGTGCTTCCAATGGCGTTTAAGAAGGCCCGCAAACCATCGCCACCATCCGGACCAATCATCCGCATTTCGAGCTCGTAACTTTCCTCCACACCGGGCGGGCGACGCTCTTCGATCCGGTTCACGTCAGGCTGGAGCGCGGCAGCCGCCTCGCGAACTACGGCGACGGTATCCGCTTCCGCCGGGACAATTCCGTTGTCGGTAAAGAACGCGATCCGCAGGCCTTTCATCCGCACCTGCTCGGGATCGCCGAACGGCATGCCGGTGACGGTGTGATCTTGAGGATCCGGCGCCGCCAGCAACGACAGCATGGAAGCGAGATCCTCGACGCGGCGTGCCATGGGACCGATCTGCCACAGCGCTTCTATCCACCCGCCCGCCGGAGGAACATGGCCCGTGCGCGGCAGGCGTCCCGAGGTGGGCTTGATGCTCGCAATGCCGCAGAAATGAGCCGGCAGCCGCACGCTCCCCGCGGCGTCGCTACCGAGGCCGAAGGGCGATCCGCAGGCCGCGATCAGCGCAGCCTCGCCTCCGCTCGACCCGCCGGAGGTGCGCGAGAAATCGTAGGGATTGTTGGTGCGACCGCGGATCAGGTTATCGCTTTCGAACGCGAACAAAAGGTCCGGCAAGTTGGTGCGGGCGATTGGAATGGCTCCCGCAGCGCGCAGCCGCGCCACTACCGTGGCATCCCGAAGTGAAGGCGCAGCCGATATGCGGCCGAGCGTGCCGGCCGTGCACACCGTTCCTTCCACCTCGATCGAATCTTTGATCGAAAACGGAACGCCCGCTAGAGCAGGAAGCGAATTGCCCTGGGCCCGCTCGCGATCCACACGTGCCGCCGATTGCCGCGCCGTTTCTTCCAGCACCTGGCAGACCGCGTTCAGGCAAGGATTCACCTCTTCAATACGCCGAAGATGCGCCTCCACTAATTCCGTGGCCGAAACCTCGCCGCTTCGGATCAAGCGCGCTTGCGCGGTTCCGGATAGTGCGCAGACCTCCGTCATTTCGATGCCAGCGGCTGGAGCATCACCTTCGCGGGCCGGGTGTTGTAAGTGCGCTGGTAGGAATCGTGCGCCACGTCCCTCGGGAAGTGTTCGCTGGCCGGATACGGATACCGAGACATGCCATGGAACGGAAGCGGCTGAACGGTGGATGAAAAGGCGGTGTTCGGATCGCGATCCTTGGCCCAGCCGTCCACCTTGAACAGGAAGTCGCGCGTCATTCCGGCAGGTGGCGCCGAAAGGGCTGCCACCGGGAACCGCAGGGTCACCTCGTCGCCCGAGCCCATGATCACGAACTGGTCGTCGACGTCGCGCAGCAGGCTGTCCACCGGGCCGAACCTGGTATAGAGGCCCGGGGTGGGATTCCAGAAGGAAACCGGGGAAACACGATCATAGAAGAATGTATCGGGTTGCTTGCGCTGAGGGTCAATGCGTGTTTGGGAGAATCCGCGAAAATGCATATCGGCGAAGTCAAAAGGTATGGGAGTGGGCTTCACTTGAGCGTCCGAAGCGCCCTCACTCAAAAAGATCTCGTCCCAATATACGCATAGATTGGTGACGATCCGGACCTTGCGGCTCATGGAGAGAAACTCCACCGGGACTACGATCGTCTTGGGCTTTCCGGCCGGCATGCCCATATCCTGATTCACGGTTTTCCAGGCGCCGGCGGCATCCTGCACCTGGAGATACGGCATCACCAGGCCAGACCCGGACTCCTGCGCAGCCCTCCGGAAGGTGCTGCCATCAGGCCAATCCACCCATCCGTTCAGCAGCAGGATGGCCTTGCCGGACGGGGAAACAGAGCCGAAATCCAAGTCCAATGAATGGAGATCCGCCACGCCTGTTTCGGAACGTTGGAAATGATCCGGATAACGCTGATCCCTAGCCATCAATTTTGGCAAGACATCCGCGCCGTGGTCATCGAGCGCGGTTTTGGGATAAATCCTCCGCTCGACACTGAACAGGCGGAACTCGGGATAGGGAGGACCTTTGAACTTCTCGTTGGTAAAGATCTCAGTGCCGGCAGGATGATCGAGGGCGTACAGCTGGATCTGATCAAGATACGATACCTCACTCAATTCTTCGGTTACGTGAACTTCATAGTGATCCTTGACGGGCTGAAGCGCGGCGCCAGGAATTTGCACGTACTCGTCGTGATCCACGGGGAAGTAACTTCCATCGCCATTGCGGGCGCCGAGTGGCGCCACTCCCAGAACATCGGTAATGAACTGGAACTCGCGCCCGTTCCAGGTCCAGATCATCGGGCAGGAGCCGGACAATCGTTGGGCTTCCTTATAGATATGGGTCTGATTCGTCGCCTGCCGGACTTCGTTCTGGATGAGCCCGTTGGGCCACGTGATGCGAACGACGTCGACGGAAGCATGCTCTCCCGCGTCAAAGAACAGCGGCACGCCGTTGTAGAACTGTTGCCTGTATAGAGTTCCAATCTTCATCTCGACCAAGGCATCCTGAGCCAGCTTGAGACTTCGCACGCCCTTGAGCTGAACACGGACCCAGTGATGAGTTTGGTCACTCTGATTGCGCAACAAATGAATGCTGCCGTCCGCATTGATGCGGGCACGGTCCAGCCGCCCGGTTGCGTCGAAGTCGGCATCCACTTGCTTCCCGTCGGCGGCGGGCTGCCCATGGAACGCCTCAACGGTGTATCTGCCGCCCAGTTGATCGCGATACAGCACCGGCGCGCGATCGCGATAGAACACGGCCAGGTCGAAAGCCTTGCTGTCGGGGACCACGCGCAGCTTTCGGGTGGATGCGACCGCGCCCTTCACAAACGGGAAATCCTCGGTCCGATCCGCCCATCCCGCCGCTCCCTGATTCCGCAATAGCGCCGGCTGGGTCCCGAGGAGGAGCAGATCGAGGTCGTAATCGTGATCGAAGTCGATCCATACGGCGGCATCGAAGCGCCTGGTGGACAGACTCGCCGGAAGGCTCGCCGGCTGCCTTACGAATTTACCGCCTGTATTGCGAAACAGCATAGGACCAGCCGCCGTTAGCACACAGAGATCCATCAGGCCGTCATTATTAAAATCGCCCGGAGCCACGTCGATTACACCGCGCACTCCTTCCAGGCCCGTTTCGGCGGCAGGGCGCTGTCCCTTGAGGAACAGACGGATTCCTTCGGAAGACCACACCAGAAGATCGGTTTGGCCGCTACCGGTGGAGTCGATCAAGGTCAAGCCAGCGGTTGCTGGATCCACCGTTCCAGCGAGGCGGGTGTCGGAGAACTTCGGTTCCGGCGGCGCTGCTGCTTCGGCGCGAGCCTCCGGCGGGTCGTAGATCTCCGCGTAGCTCGACCACTCTACGTTCTCCGGGATCACCCAGCTTTTCTGCAACGTCTTGATGCGCTCAAAATCGGCGAGATAGCGGTCCGCTTGCCTGGCGTTTCCGGCCAGCCGGTTTAGGTTGTAAAGTTGGAACCGCGCCGCCGCCAGTAAGGGATCCAGCTCGGCGGCCTTTTCGAATTGAGCCTGCGCTTCCTGGGGCCGATTCGTTTGGTTGTACAGGGTGCCCAGTTGATAATGCGCGATTGCCTCGTCCGGCGTTCGAGCGAGCAGCCCCAAGAATTGCGCGATCGCGCGCTGCGCGTCACCCTGATGCTTATAGTAGATCCCGAGGTTGAACCAGGTGTGCGGTAGCGTTGGATCCTGGCGCTGCACCTCCTGCAAGAGCTTTATTGCTTCCTCTTCCCGCCCCTGTAACTTGAGCAAGGCGAGCGCGTAGTTCAATTTGTCGCGTACCGAATCGGGCGCGAGTGCGAGCGCCTTTTGAAACTCCCCAACAGCTTCCTGTTGGGTGGTGGGATTTTCATAGAAGGCCTTGCCGAGATTACGGTGCTGGTCCAGCAGGGCCTGATGAGGCGGTTTAGAACACCCCACTGCAAGCATGAATGAAAGGATAAAGCCCAACTGCCCTTTCGAGTTCATGGTAATCGCGCTGGAGCTTCGCGAGCTATCACACCGCGGCTTTCATCAATCGTCAGAAACTGGTTTGCATCCACCTTGCCGATCGACTGCTTCGTACCACTGGGCCACTCGATCTCGACGGATGCCGATGTGTCCTTTCCCAGACCGAACGTCGCGGCCAGATCGCTGGCGGAACAATAGCTGGATCCGCTGTGCACCGTATTCGATTGCGTGAAGGAAGAGCCTTTCACCCGAATCACGCTGCCAATCCCATCGCGATTGCTCTTGACGCCCACAAGCCGGATCGTAAGCCAGTGATTGCGATTCCCGCCGTCGTTCCGGAACAGATAGGCCGGTCCATTGTTCGTTGAAATGAGAATGTCCAGATCGCCGTCGTGATCGAAATCCGCGTAAGCGGCTCCTCGCCCGACGATTGGGCGATTAAATGCAGCCCCCATCGAGGCAGTCACATTCTGGAATTGACTACGCCCGAGATTGTGAAACAGCAGCGGCGCCTGCCGATAGCTGACCTTGGGCTGCACGCGTCCGATCTGCTCGTCAATGTGGCCGTTAGCGGTGAAGATATCCGGATAGCCGTCCAGGTCGTAATCGAAGAAGAAAACCCCGAAGGTCAACGCCAGCAGGCTGGAGCGTCCCACTGCCGAAGAGGGCGCTTCATCCACGAACAGCCCGTTGCCTTCGTTGTGATACAGGCCCAGCATCTGGTTGGAGAAGTTCCCTACCAGCAAATGCGCTCGCCCGCTGTGGTCATAATCGGCCGAATCCACGCCCATCGCCCCGCGCGCGACTCCCTCTTCGCCATAGGCGACTCCCGCCGCCATGCCATCTTCGCTGAATGTGCCGTTGCGGTTGTTTCGATACAACTTATTCGGTTGCGTGTCGTTGGCGACGAACAGGTCGGGCCAGCCGTCGCCATTATAATCGAAGACTGCAACCCCCAAAGATTTACTCGTCGGATCACCGACACCCGCCTTCTCGCCGACTTCTTCGAAATGTCCCCCACCCAGATTGTGAAACAGCTTCGAACGTGTCCCCATGTAGGATTCGGGCGTGCAGTAGGACTTCGTCGCGCCATCCAGCGAGCACAACAAATCCAGCTTCGGGCTCCACTGCACATAGTTGGCGACGAAAAGGTCCAGCTTGCCGTCGCGATCATAATCCAGCCACGCCGCGCTAGTCCCGAAGCTCGCGTTTTGAATGCCCGAGGTCTTGGTCACATCGCGAAATTTCCCGTGTCCTTCGTTGTGAAAAAGATGATCGCCGTCCAGCGCGGTGATGTAAACGTCCTCGCGGCCATCGTTGTCGAAATCGGCGATGGCCACGCCCATTCCGTACATTTCGACATCCAGGCCGCTGCCGCGTGTTACATCGGTGAACGTGCCATTGCGATTGTTGTGATAGAGCGCCGGCAGCGATTTCCTGCCGCCGGGCGTCCAATCCTTGCCGTTGATCAGCAGAATGTCCGGCCAGCCGTCGCCATCGGCATCGAAGAACGCGCAACCCGAACCCAATGTCTCGGGCAGATACTTCTTACCCGCCCGGCCGCTGTTATGGGTGAAGTGAATCCCCGCCTGCTCCGTGACATCGGTAAAGATGATCCCGCTCTCGGGCTCTTTCGCCGCCGTGATCAGCAGAGCGCTTGCCAGCACGCCAACCCCCAACCCCCAACCCCTCATTTCACTGCGCTCTCATGATCGTGAATGGCTTGCCGTTCATTGTTATCTTCGGGACTGGATGCTCGCCTCCGCGCGGTCAGCGTCTGCGAAGCTTCTTCCGCTTTGAAGCGGAGGAAGAGCTTTTCCTCGCGCTCGGCCCCGGCTGTGTCTCCCAGTCCGCGGCATGACAACATCCACGTATAGTGCATCTGAACGTCTTCGGGGTCCACCGCATTTACGGCCCGCAAGGCTTCGATGGCCTTGGCATACTCGCGCTTCAGGAACAAAAGCCGGGCGATTTGGTTCAGCGCTACGCGATCGCGCGGGTACACCGAGCGCACCCGATCGAGCGATTGGAGCGCGCCATCGTAGTCGCCATCCGCCTTCTGAATGGCAGCCTTGAAAAACCAGGTGCGTCCAAATTGCGGAGCAATTTCAAGCGCCTTAGCGATGTCCGGCTTCGCGGCGTCCGTTTCGCCTTCCTGGATCAGAGCCCTGGCCAAGTTCAGCCAGCCATCGGCATAGCCCGGCTCGGCTTCGGTGACCTTGCGGAACGCATATTCGGCGCCTTTGAGATCGCCTTGCAACAGCAGCCCGATGCCCCAATCGTTCCAGCGCTCGCGATCTTTCTTCAGCACCAGGGGCGACCAGACCGCCTCCCCGAGCGGCACCGTGACCTTGGCTTCAGCAATCGTCACGATGGGAACATCGGGAATGCGATCTTTAATCGACCCCGAGACGTTCGCCGGGATGAACTGCGGGCCAAATTCATAATTCAGACTATTGTGATCGACGGTCAAGAGCCTCGGATCTTGACCCTCTTTCACGTGCGAGCCATAGGCGAATTGCGTGTAATACCATGCGAACTTTCGATAATTCAGCCGCGCGGTGAACTGCAATGGCCCGCGCGCATCCTTGGGCACCCGAACCAAATAGTGCGCCACGTCGGCCGCTCCGGGCGGAATCAACCGGACATACAACAGACTGCGCGTCTGCCACGCGTTTCGCTTGTTAATCGGATTGCCCGCGCCGTCGAGTTGAAAGGAGCGATAGAAATGAGCGCCCGGTTCCACGGGACCTCGCCCTTTATCGGCTACGCTCCCGCTCCAAAAGATTACCCGGCCGTCCGCATCCCGCGCCTGCAATTCCAGCCAGGCGTCGAACGCGTCCACGGTGCCGCCAGGGAAGAAGTGCCCGATCTTTCTGGTTCTGACCACTACATCCACGCGTACCTCGCTGCCCGGCTCCAGCTTCGCGCCCGAAGAATCGAGCGGAGCCGCGATCTTGCCCACCTCGCGAATGGTAACGTCGCCCTGTTGCTCAGCTTCTTCGCCCACCGCAAACGTCGTGTTGGTCCGAGGAGAGTCATTTCGCCTTACCATCGCCGACTTCCCGGTGTGATCGCTGGCCGGCGAAGCCGCGAAAATATCCACTGTGATGAACCCCGACTTCAGGAACGCTTCCTCGGCCTTCAATTGCGCATCATCGCGATTGGCAAGCGCGACCGCCGTATTGGCGCCCGGAAAACGATGCGAATGTATCTGCCCATCGCGATTACCCGGATCGTGCGAGGCCACCAGCGGCATGTGACAATCGGCGCAGGTTTGCGTCTTGTTGGGATAGTAAAACGAACGCGCGCCCTGGCCCGAGACGCCGCTGGCTTGCCAGTTATCGTAATCGTTGAATCCCCGCACCCATCGATAGTTGTTCACCGGCACATCCAAATGAACTTTGTGACAGGCGGAGCAGAACTCGGCCGGCTGCTCGCGCATAAACGGCTTCAGAAACGTCGCGCGGTGAGGCTTGGGGTTGAGATAGATGAGAAAGTGGTCCATGGCCTGAAGGAAGCGATTCGGGCTGGATGCCAGCTCATGCAGCGGCGGATACTCCACGGTGAAATCGCCGTTGCCCATGGATCCGTCCAGGTGAACGATGGCATGACAGGACATGCAGCCGAGTCCGGCTTGCGCCTCCGGCGTGTCGATCTGTTCCTTGATGGGCCGGTCGAAGCGGCCGTTGAAGAACACCGCATGATCATGGCAGCCGGCGCACCACTTGCTGGGCCGCGTGCCAATCTCGTCCTGCATGTATTCGATGGACTTCCGATAAAACTGATTGTTGAACGACGCAAAATGATGGACCGAGCTTTTCCACTGCTGGTAAATATCCCGATGGCATTTACCGCAGCCAGCCGAGTCCATGAAAAAGTTCGATGGGATGATCTTGCCGGTATCGGTCTGCGCGGAAGATGGCGCGAAAGGAGATTGTGCGCCGGCGCCTTCCAGATCCATCGATAGTGGAGCGCTCACCGGATTTTCTATGCGGGCTTTGGCATGTGGCCAAAACTCTCCTGCAAGCGGAAGCAACGCCAACAAGCCAACAGCCAATTGCGCAGGACGGGAACGCGCGAACCGCCAACCAAAGGCCACCAGCGCCAATTCAGCGAGGCCAATGTGCAGCCACAATACTACGCGCTGATCATAGGTGTTGCCGCGGATCGCGAGATAGCAAGCGGCCAGAGCCGCCGCCAGGAAGATCCCGCATTCCACCGGATACTGGCGCACATAGCGCGCCGCAACGAACGCCAGCGCCAAGCCCAGCGCGAGATGAAGCAAAACGTTCGCTTCATAAAAGATGCTGGCTTGCGCGAACGCCGCTAAATAGGCGCCATTCACAACCAGGAGAATCAACGCCCACAATGCGAAGCGCCGCAATTTACTCTCCTTCTCTCGCTCCGCCTCGAAGTGACCGGATCAGGCGCTCGGGTAGCGGAGGCAGCCCGACGCAACTAAGCGCCGCTTAATTTCACTCCTCGAACCAATAATCATCCCGCTGGTTGCCTCAGCCCTGACTCATGAGTGTATCTGGTCCGGGACTTCCGTATTTAGGCCCGAGATTTCTATCAGTCTACACCGCGCAGCAGGTTTGACCTCCGAGGTGCAACTTTCCCTTGGGGAGCCACTTCGCGTCGCCAGGTCGTTTCCGGTTGGCTTCGGCCCAGGTAAGGGGTCTCGCCCAATTTTATAGCCGCTCGGTAGGCGTCCGGCGATACGCTGCCAAAAGCTTGGTCGCCATCGAGGCGATTGCTGTATACTACTCGAAGCCAGGAAGGCAAAATGGGAATCCCGGTTGGTTCGGCGGGAGTGCAGCATGAGCGATGACGATAGAACAACCGCCAAAATGGAAGCGATGTTCCTTCCCGACGTGGAGAACAATCCGCAGCCGGGACCATACGCCGATGCACTGCGCATGATGCAAGCCGCGGGCGCCGATTACCCGCAGATCTGGCATCTGTTCGCCTTCAAACCGAGTGCGACCGATCATCTTGCGCGCTTTACGCAAGAGATCATGCGCGAGCGGGCTCCCCTCGAGCCGTGGCTTCGGGAGTTAATCGCGGCCTTCACCTCGGCTCGCAATGATTGTCCGTTTTGATTGAAGTCCCACGCCGCGGTCGCGGCTGTTCTTTTGCAACAGAAATCGGGAGCGGACATGGACGCTGAAGGGTTCATCTCCGGCGTGATTCGCGATTTAGAAACATCCGCGCTGACCGAAAAGGAAAAGGCGCTTTTCCGCTTCGTCGACCGGGTGAACGGTTGCTCGCGGAGCATTACATCCGATGACATCGAATCCTTGCACGCGGTGGGCTGGGACGATGACGCAATTTATTACGCCATAACCGTGTGCGGGCTCTTCAACTTCTACAATCGCTGGGTGGATGCCAGCGGAGTGCACGCGCTTTCAGACGAAATGCACCGCCAGGGCGCTCAGCGATCCGCCAGTAGCGGGTATGTCAGGAAGTAGCATCATGAATGCAGGAGGTCCGCGAACCTGGCCGGCATTCAGACTGGCGCTCCTGACGGCTCCGAATGGGCCCACTTTGGATCAGTCCAGCTACTCCCCGGAAGTCCGGTCGGGTTCCGCGTGGACCTGCTCGCAACCTATGCCAGAATGCCCAAGATCTTGCACCCCTCTTAGCCAACGCTCAACTCAATGACTTTCTGAATATGCGCTTGCAGTATATGGAGTGACCGGGGTTGAACTCGGTGATCGATCGAGTCGTTTTCGCGCACCCTGTCTTATCGCAAATTTCCCGAAGATTTGTTCGTCGGGAGTGGCGATGGCGTGAACATCTTACATGAATTGATTGGGCGGCCGCACCGCGCTTTCTGACATGCGCCGTCTGTTGTGCTCCCTGTTTTGCGCGTCTCTGCAACCCTTCGGCGCAAACGCGGAAGTTATATGCGCGCTGGGGTCCGGCGCTTCTTCCTACGATGCCAAAGGCGATCAGCGACGCACCCGCGACGCCATGCAACTGGCTGCCCGGATGAACGCAGCGCTGTCGCCAACTTGCTCGCCGCAGTGCCCTCAGATCGCGATATACCCCAACATCGCCAAATGCCAGGCTGGTTGTAACCGCCGACCAGGCGAAATTTGTGTACGCGCCACAGTTCTTCACGGCGGTTTATGACAAGTACGGAGATGGCGCCATCATCGCGTTCATCGCGCACGAGTACGGCCATGCCCTGAACGAAGTTCACCCGGCTAGCTGGATGAAGAGCGATTGGACGCCAGAATTGCGCGCCGATGCCTGGGCCGGGTGCCGGCAAACGTGTAGCAATGGTTGGCGACGGCGTTAACGATGCACTTCTCCGATGAGAATTTGCGGGCCGTTCGGCGTAGCAACAGACTACGGCACTTTCGTCAGCCAGGCGGACAACGTGTTCCGGCGGCAGCTCGCGCTTCCCGCGGGTTACACATACAAATGGTCCGGCGAATACGAATTCGAGCTGCGCGCAAAAGAGCGTTTGAAGCTGATCGTGCCCGTTGCGTTTTGCGTAATTTTCGTCCTGCTCTACATAGTGTTCCATTCGTTTACCGAGGCCGCCGTCCTGATCTTCCCGACTCTCTATGCCCTTACCGGAGGGCTCATACTTCAGCGATACTTGGCTACAACTTCAGCGTCGCGGTCTGGGTCGGATCCATCGCGCTTTTCGGCATCGCGGTCGAAACGGGCGTCGTTATGGTGGTTTATCTGCACGAAGCGCTTGAGCGCCGTCTGGCCTCAGGCGTGCCTCTGATCGAAGCCGACCTGGAGACCGCGATCATCGAAGGCGTCGTACACCGACTACGGCCGAAACTGATGACCGTCGCCGTGGTGCTGGCGAGCCTCGATCCGATCTTGCGCGAAACCGGCATCGGCACTGACGTGATGAAGCTATTTGCCGCGCCCATCGTGCGCGGTATGATTACGTCCACGATCCACGTTCTTATTCTCGTTCCAGTGTTCTTCGCCATAATAAAGGGCCGCGCCATCCGGCGCAGCGCGGGCACCGAGACCCCGCCGAAAGGAGCCGCCGATGAAACTCTAGCCGAGCAGCGGAAATAGAGAAAGGTTCAGCAGTCAAAAAATAACGATTCAAGGAAAGGTGAAAAACATGAGCACTCGAAGACACATTCTCGCCGTGGCACTCGCCCTTACGGGCTTGCTCGCGGCCAATACAAATGCCCAGGACAAGACGAAGGGCAAGGGCATGACGTTTCACGGCAAGGTTGAGGCCGTCACCGACAAGGGACTGACCGTCAACGGTGAAAAGGTCGAAGGCTGGATGGACGCGATGACGATGAGCTACCCAGTGGACAAGCCCGAGATCCTCAAGAAGATCAAGGTCGGTGACACTATCATGGCGACCGTTTACAAGGGCGAAACCACGCTTCACGACGTCATGGTCATGCCACCCGCCAAGCGGGACAAGCAGAAATCCAAATGAAGAGGATGGAGCGGTGCCCCACGTAACGCGCATCGCTCTTCGTCACGCTGATGGTCCCTGACGGGCCTGGCTTCTTGTGTTACTCACGGGAATTATCGACCCGTATCGGCCTGATGGTTCCGCGTCCGACTGGGCCGCAGCCGCATGGATTCGAAATCCATATAACTTACTGATACTAAACGTGTGGCTCCCCAAGAATGCGGTTTCGCAACTTTTTTCTCTCAATGTTCCTTAATGTTCCTGGGCAGCCAAGGATCGAACCTTAGCAGGTCGATGCTGGCGGCGAGGGCTGGGATTCGGACTATCGAAATCTTGCCCACTATGGCCCACGGACTTGGCGACCTCGGGCGTGTTTACGCCTGTTTCATCGTCTCCAAACTTACCGGACCATTGGCGACACATCGCTCCAAGAAGCATTTCCAACCAACTAAGTGACACACCCACAATCGCCGGGCGGCTGGCAGAAAATAAGAATAAGTCTCACCGAGTTAAGAACCCCTATCCCAAGCTCCGATAGCGTGACCCACTACGCGCTGAGGTTGGTTTAATGGTCGGATCGTTTGTAGCGCCGGTTCTGCGCAGTCACCTAGATTGAGGCAGATTGGTCAGACAACAATGAGGGCTCAACTGGGGTGTCCCATGGGGGTACCAGCAAATCCAGCGACAAGGGCTTTTTTCCAGTGCGCGGATATTCTCTTGGATATTCCTTTTGAACACGAAAGAATACTTCAAGGCGGCGTAGAGCCCATTCCATGCTATCTCGAATATGCACGCGCATCGCCTCTGCAGCGGCTGCGGGGCTGTCGTTAACGATTACCTTCATCAGATCCCGATGCTCGGTGGCCGAGTTGGCCGGTAACGGCCGCGTCGCGCAGAGCCACGGCGCCGCAGCAGCGTACATAATGTTGATTGCATCGGATAGAGCAGGGCAGCGCGCGAACTCCGCAATGAGCTTATGCAATTTCTCGTGCAGGGCCGTGAGAACAAAGCGATCGCCATTGGGTTGCGCGGCGAGCGCGTCCACCCGCTTGGCCAGCTTCACCAGTTCCGATCGCTCGCCGCGCTCGGCGCGTTCTGCAAACAGCATCGCAGCCTGAGCTTCCAAAGCCTCACGTACGGATCGGCGCATTGGGCTCAAAGGGGAATGCCGCTCCTCCAATAAGGCCGCCCCGAACCAAGTAAAATTCCGAGTAGCTCCACGGTAACAAACCGCGGGCCTTCTCGGTAGCGGACATGCCCAAAGAAGCTATACTTGGAAGCTTCTTCACAAGGAAGTAGAAACAGTGTTTCAAAGCATCGGTCCTGATTACAACCTGAGGATTGCCGCAATCCTGACCGCCCTGGTGGTTGCGAGCGGCGGCGTCGGCGCGCAGCAAACAGCTACAGCGAAATTTCATCTACAGGACGCCAGCATCAGCGATATCCAGAGGGCGATCGTGGCCCACCAGATCACGAGTGTGGGTCTCGTCAATTTGTATTTGAAACGGATCAAGACTTACAACAACACGTGCGTGAACCAGCCTACGGGAATTCTCGGACCGATTACCACCATTCCGCACGCCCGGCAAATTAACGCGCTCTCGACCCTGAACCTGAGGCCGGCGGCGCGCAAGGCCTGGGGCTTTGACGAGCGGAAGGCCCGCAGCATGACGGACGCGATTGATAACGATCCGACCATGCTGGACGCGCTCGAGGTGGCGGCCGCTCAGGATCGCCAATTCAAGCAGACCGGAAGGCTAGTCGGTCCGCTACATGGAGTGGTCATGGCGATCAAAGACCAATACGACACATTTGACTTGCGCACTACGTCCGGCGCCGACGTGCAGTACGCGAACGACCGCCCTCCGCAGGATGCCACCTTCGTCAAGCGGTTGCGGGATGCCGGAGCGATCATTCTGGCCAAGGCAAATCTAGCCGAATATGCAACGGACGGCGCGCGTAGTTCCTTTGGCGGGACCTTCTGTAATCCCTACGATACGGAACGCGAACCCGGCATGTCGAGTGCGGGCTCGGCGACGTCGGTAGCGGCAAACCTGGTGACCTGCGCCATCGGCGAAGAAACCGTTGTGTCGATCCGATGGCCGGCATCCGTGAACAGCCTGGTTGGGCTCGCACCGACGCTGGACCTGGTTAGCCGGAGAGGAATGATGGGTGCGGGCCTGAACATGCGGACCGGTCCGATTTGCCGCAACGTGCAAGATGCGGCAAAAATATTGGACGTAATCGCGGGCTACGACCCGAAGGATGAGACCACCGTGTTTAGCATCGGCCGCCGGCCCCCGCAGCCCTATGTCAGCTTCGCCGCGGCGCAGCGGCTGGACGGAGTCCGGATAGGCGTGATTCGTGAATACCTGGCTAGGGAGTTGTTCTCCAAGGCCGACGAGGAAAGTATCGATATCGTCGAGCACGCCATCGACGATCTTCGCAAACTCGGCGCGACGATCGTGGATCCCGGTCCGAAGGGCGCATTGTTCCAGGGCTGCATCTCACGTAATGCACCGGAACTTATGAACAGCGCGCTTACGCGCCAGTATCGGGAGCAGTTTCCCATCGATGCCGCGGGCCAGCCCCAATCCGATCACATCGCCACGCTTCTCGATATGCACGCCGATGCGGCGCGAGTTCCGCAAGCTGTTTCGCTGCGCAGCTTGAACGGGCTAGGTGTTCCCGGCGAAGACAAATACATGCTGAACAAGTACCTGTACGAACGTGGAGACGCGAACATCAAAAACAACGCGGACCTCATCACGAAGGCCAGGTTCTACGAGGATCCTAATTTTCCGGATAGAAGACGGGCCAGGCAAACCGCCGAAAGCGCCAAGATGTTGGACACCTCCGGACGCCTTCAGTCCCGCTATGCCCTTCAAACCGTTTTCCTGAAGTGCATGGAGGAACAGCGGCTCGACGCACTCGCTTCCCCTATGTCCACTGTCCCGCCACGAAAGCTGACGTCGCCGCGCGAACCCAACGTGAACGGCCGCTCTCCGATTGGCTGGTCACTGATCGGTCAGCAAGGTTTCCCTGCTATCACCGTGCCTGCTGGCTTTACGACGCTGATCTGGGATCGTGTCAACGATGCCAACGGCGGTACGCGCTTGGTCGGCCCCATAAGTGCCTACTTGCCGGTCGGCATCGATTTCATTGCACGCCCGTTTGACGAGACAACGCTGTTTCGCATCGCCTCGGCTTTCGAAGCAGCAACTGGACATCGCAGGCCACCCCCCGAGTTCGGACCGCTGCCGGATGAACCGTAGCTTTCCCCAGCGCTATACGTGACACCTCTTCGTTTGCCGATTTGCATGGTTTTCGCCGTAAACTTCCTCCAAACAACACATCACGAATGCGAGTACTTCGAATGTCCGTTTTTCCAACGTCGCTAGTCACGGACCGAAAACGTCACTGCCGCCCCAAAACCATTCCTAGCCCGGAACGTTCCAACAGCGAAAGGCGCCAGAAACGGGCCGTGTGCGCTCGCCGGCGCGCACAGTCGCGTCCGGATGAGATGAGTCAGGGGAAATGAAGGGCTGCGCAACGAGCGAGCCCAGCGGGCGCATTCTTACCGGGCGGCGACGGTCTTGAGGACTCGCGCCACCGACTCGAGGCGCCAGGGTGTCCCTCGTCGCGTCCGGTACGCCCGCTCGTTCATCTTGGCGGCGATCTTGCGCATGGCTTTGTCTTCGTTGCGCAACCGTCGGATCTCGGCGAGCGCGGCTTGCTCTGCGGAATCAGGTTCCAGGTGCTTGCCGTCGGCCGCTAGCCGGGAATCGAATGGAATGTTACCAGTCCGTTCGCCGCGATTGCGCTTGTGGTTTAGAGCCTCCCGCGTGCGCTCCCCGATGGTGGCCTCGCGTTCCCACTGGCTGACTGCGGTCATGATATTCAGCACAAGCCTGCCCCCGGCGGAACTGGTGTCGAGCGATTCGGCGACGGATATCAAGGCCACGCATCGGCGCTCGAACCGCTCCAGCAACACGCACAGATCCTTCACGCTGCGTGTGAGTCGATCCAGTTTGGCCACAATCACAGCCTGAACCTTCTTGCCGTCCACTAGCGCGAGCAGCCGCTCCGTGCCAGGCCGCTGCAAGCTTTTGGCCGACTCGCCGCCATCCCACAATGATGTCCAACAACTCTGCATTGTGGACGACGGCCATGGCGCGGATCTTCTCCGCCTGCGGTTCGAGAGAAACACCGTGATCCGCCTGCCTGTCCGTGGAAACCCGAACGTAGCCGACCGCTCTCATCGGTCACAGGTTTGGATCAGAAGCCGGGTAGTTTGCAAGGCCAGAAAGTCAGGTGCAAAAACGGCGTCAAAACCGCTAGCGTTTGAAAGAGATTGATTCCCGCGATCCTGGCGAACAAATCTTTCAATGAGATGGGTCCTGGTTTTTCTGGATTGCCCGGGCGCGCTCAGGCCGTTTTCATCAGTTCAACTGGTGCAGTTGCTTGAGCGTCTTCCATTCGCGACGCTGGTCGGCCCATACAAGAAGGTTCACGATCCTGCGCAGGGCTGTTTCGCTAATGGAAAGCGACCGCCGGTTGTCGGAGCCAAGTACAATATTTCAACCTGGATCTCTGGCGCGAGGTAGTTCAGACGGACGATCTGGCTGAGTCGCTCACGGCAAAGGCAACTCTGCCGTGCGAGGTCCGCGTAGTCTTTAGTTTTCACCTCGCCCGATGATAGCTTCCAAATTTATCGCGAGGCCGAGCGCTTGCGTGATTCGCGGCAGACGGCCGACTCGCGCTGGGGGATCTGTTTGGGTTGCCTCGTTGACCGGGCGCAATTTTGCGCAAACTAAATCGAATTTCGAGTGGCGAGCCGGCGGTCATTCATTTGACTCCGACTTCGGGCTGCAAAGCTCTTTGATGCCCGTTGTTGTGGAAGCCGATCGTCACTTCACCGGTTGTTCCGTCGTATTTCACCTGCTTGACCACGCTTCGAATGAAGGTTTCCTGCTCCGCTGTCGTGAGTTGTTCCCACAGGGATCGAACGTCAACAAGGCCGCCTGAGGGTCGGCAGGATCAGTCATCGGCTCATTCGGCTGGCGGCCTTCGTTGATCCGTTGTAGTACTTCGGAAAAGACGGCTGGATCGCCAGCGAAGTTCCGAAGCTGGTTCATTACCGCTCCTGCCAGCTCCGGCGCCGATGCGGAGCGAGTTTCACATTTGTTCCAGCCACGCTGGCGGGCAATCGCGCCGCCGCAACTCCCACATCGCACTAGCCCCTTGAGAAGCGCGCCATGTTTGTTACGGATCTTGCGCTCGCCTTTGCCGCCATTGCCGTGAAGGCGCTCCAGTACTCGTCAAATGTTTCGTCGTCGACGACTCGCTGTTGTTCACCGTCGAAGAGCTTACCTTCAAACTGCACACGGCCAACGTAAGCAACATTGGTAATCAGCGCATGGAGCGTTGTCTTGCTGAACCGTGAGCCGCCCCGTTGGAGGCCGTCGCGCGTGGTCCAGGCTTTCTTACGCCACTCCCGTCGCTCCAGTTCTTCCAGAACGGGAATGAGGGCGCCAAGCCGGAGGTAGAGCCTGAAGATCTCGCGAACGCGCTCGGCCACCGCTGGATTCAGCAGCAGCGCTCCGCCTTTAGGCCACGTCGTAGCCTAAGATCGGGTAAGCTCCGATCCACTTCCCTTTCCGTCGCGCGATTTTGCGTTCACGGGTTTAGTCCGCTGCGGCCATTGCGGATGCATGATGCTCGGCGAGATCAAAAAGGCCGGTATGTTTATTACCACTGCACCGGCAACCGGGGCAAGTGCCCGGAACCATACACGCCCCAGGAGGTCCTCACGAGGGAGTTCGCCACCATCCTAAAGGAATTGATCATCCCAAAGCCGGTCCTCGAATGGCTCGCTAACGCTGTGCACGTTTCCGACCGGACCGAGCACGCGGCCCGCGCACGAACCATTAAAATGTTTGCAGACCGAGTACGACAACATTCAAGCGAGCATTGAGACGATGTACTTGGACAAGCTCGACGGGCGCGTCAACCAGGAGTTTTTCGACAAATATTCCGCTACTTGGCGCGGGGAACAGGACGGGCTACAGCCCAAGATCCAGGATATCCAGAAGGCCGCCCCGGCCCCGATTGATCAGGCCGTCGACATGCTGCGCCTGACGAGCCAGGCGAGCGAGTTGTTTCTTGCAGCAGTGCGCGGTGGAGCAGCGCCGGTTGCTTCAGACAGTGGTGGCGAAGGCCGCCCGGAAGGACGGCGCGTTACAGACGACCCTGTTCGAACCGTTTGAGATCTTGCGCCATTCGAACCGGGAAAGTCATAGAAAAGACAACCAAAACCCGGGGACAGGATGCGATTCGGAAATTTGGCTCCCCAAGAATTGGCATTTGCAACTTTTTCTCCACGCTTTCCGCATCCATTCCGGCCCGCGGTTCTGATGTTACGTTGACTTCAATTTCGCTGCTCATCGGTTTCTCCTGACCGGGTTGCGGGCGTCACATCCATCACTCCGATCAGGAGGAATTGCAACTTGAAATTCGAGACCGCGCGGTTTGTCTCTGTCGTCCCTCGACCGCCGCGTCAACGGACTCAGAGCGCGACGAGGATCGGACGGGCCAGCGCGGCGCACTGGTCGGCCGTCTTCAGCCCGTTGACCTGGATCAAGTTGCCCCCGGCAAGCACGTACATCGTCCCGTCGTTATCGAAGAAGGCCTTGTCACCCAAGCCCCGTACCGGCTGTGCATTCTTGGAGCCGTTGAGAAAAAAGTCGTAGCTGACCACGGCGTTGTGCTCGAACACCTTGACTTCAGCCTGAACGTTGTCGGCGTCGTTGGAGTAGGCGCAGCCGTATTCCTGAGGCTGCAAGTTCGTGATGGGATTCGCCGTCGAGAATGCCGCGCCCGACAGCTTGGCCGCCGATGTGGCCGGGAGCGCCGCGCAGACGTCGATCGGCTTCCCGGACACGGGCGTGGCCCCGCCGCTTGGCGTTGAAGATGCGGCGGGCACCGTGGACGATCCGCCGCCTGAGGACGAGCCGCAGCCGACCAGCCCCGTGGCAGAAACGCCGAGGCCCAGAACGCCCAAAGTCAGCAAGCACACATTGTTCAAATTGATTCGGGCCATTATGTAGCCTCCTTGAGCCGAAGGATAGCACGCAGAATTCAAAAACGTGGCGAGGCGCGAGGCGGCCGGGGCGACATCGTGGGGAGCCAGATATCTGTCGTAATCGCAGGCCGGGATCGTTCTGCTGAACGCAAGCGTCCTGTTTTCAACGCTGGGTCGTGTGGCTCCCCGGCATGGATTCGAACCACATTATTGACAGGCTTTACAATACGCAGAAGTTATTGATTCGACAAAGTCACTAAAGTCCTCAAAAGCACCAAAAGCAGGCACCTTGTACAAAATCGGTACAAAGCCTTTTTTCCACTTCGGTGCCTCGCGAACGCAGCACCGAGAGCAATTTATCTTATGGGCGGCGAGTTGCCCTATCCGAAATGTAGAATGGGCTTGGGTGGAGGCTCATCGAGCGGACATGCGGGGACGCGTCAGATGGCAGCGAATTACTACGCTCGCGAATCTAGTAGTGGCAGCGCTCGTCATCCTCGTCCTGTATGGAACGCTGCTCGCGTTGTCCGTGCTCGCTCCTGAAATTTCAAGCTGGCAGTTGCTTACACTGCTGGCGATAGGCGTACCGATATCTGTCGTCGGCCTTTGGCTCACAAAAAACCTTGGTTCGCGCGTTTGGCGGTGGCTTGGTTTAATCATCAACGGCGCCGCAATCGTGCTCTATGCAGCGGTCGTCATCGGAATAGGAATCTTGCTGATCAAGACCACGAATCGGCGTTTCATCATTCCGGAAGGCCACAAGGGTGACGTCTACATTTTCTATAGCGACCCAACTGGCAAACCCGCGACACACGAAGCCAGTATCACCTTCCGCGTTCCCAGCGACGGTATTCTGTTCACCACTGCGCCGATGGTTGGAGGGTGGACAAGAGATGAGTACTACTTCCAAAACAGAAATGGCACTCAACGTCGCATAGAGAATCTTTGGAGCACGACTGTTCAACGGACGCCCGAGAACCTAGCGAACGACAAAGACATCGGAATATTTTTTCCGCGCTCCGGCACGATTGGAGATTCGACCGGTTGCACGGTTAAGTATGAAGAGTTTTACGTTGGCACGAAAGCCTACCTTTTGTCCGGCTACGCGGAGAGGGACACTAATCAAATTCTTAAAGGACGTTGCAGCGGCCTTCAGCGGTGACGCGGTTCGCAAAGGCGAGCGCCGGGCTCCTGAGATTCATAGGTGCGATGCAGAGCGCGAAGGGCGTGCTACGCCCGGCACTTCCCAACTCAGCATGGATTCGATTTTCAAATCCATGCCCTACGAACTACCCTCAATAAATCAATAATTTACGCTTGGAGGCCCAGGTACAAAACTCGTACGTAGATACGTCAATTCTCTTGTAAACCATTGACGCTAAAGGTTTGGCTCCCCGGCATGGATTCGAACCACGATTCACGGCTCCAAAGGCCGCTGTCCTACCATTAGACGACCGGGGATCTCTCGGAGGGAATTACAGCACCAGTGTAGCATTCGCGCGGCGAATCGAAGCAACCCGTTAGAATGGAAGAAGTGGTCTTGCGTGTGCACTTCTTTCCGGGCCTCTGCCTGCTTTTTCTCGGCCTTGGCCTGCAGTATCCGGTGATCCGCTGGCTGTTGGATTCTTCCCGCCGGCGCAGTTTGATCTGGTTGGGCGCGGCGGCTTCCACCGCCCTGCTGGTGGCTGGTTACTTACTGGAATTCCAGCGGGTTCTGCGACACTTCCCCGTCCAGTGGTGGACTTGGCTCGAATGCGCCTCACTGGTGGAGACGATCTGGTTGATCGGGTTGTCAATGGCGCTTCTGGTCTGGCGCCAAGCGCCGCAATTCGATCCGGCGCGGCGGAAACTGCTGCAGGCCGCGGGGGCCAGCCTTTCGATTGCGCCGCTAGCGGCCACCGCCTTCGGTGTCGTGCGCCGCAACCGTTTCCGGGTGTCTGAAGTGTCGGTCCCCATCCGAAATCTGCCCCGGGATTTGGAAGGATTGCGGATCGTGCAAATCACCGATATCCATCTGAGCCCGTTCCTGAGTGAACGCGAATTCGCCGCCGCCATCGATATGGCAAACGAAGCGCGCGCGAACATCGCGCTGGTAACGGGCGATCTGATCACGCGCCCCGGCGATCCCTTGGACGCCTGTCTGGGACAATTGGCCCGGCTGCGCGCCGATGCCGGCGTGCTGGGCTGTCTCGGCAATCATGAAATCGTTACGGGCACCGAGAACTATGTCACCGAACAAGGGCGCCGGATCGGAATCGACTTTCTGCGGCATCAGGCCAGGCAGCTTCGATTTGGAAATGCGGTGATCAACTTCGCGGGAGTCGACTATCAGAAGATGCACTCGCACTACCTCAAAGATACGGAGCGGTTGATTGTTCCTGGCGCGCTCAACATTATGCTGTCGCACAACCCGGATGTATTTCCCGTGGCTGCCGCGCAAGGCTACGATCTCACCATCGCCGGCCACACCCACGGCGGCCAGGTAGATGTGGAAATCCTCGATCAACATTTCAACGTCGCGCGTTACTTCACTCCTTTTGTACAAGGGCTCTATCGGCGGGAAAATTCGTCCGTCTATGTGTCGAACGGGCTGGGCACCATCGGCGTCCCGGTCCGGCTCGGCGCGCCGCCCGAGGTATCGGTTCTTCGCCTGTGCGCTATCTGATCCTCAGCGACATTCACGCCAATTGGGAAGCGCTCGGCGCCGTGCTGGCGCGCGCCGGCTCGAACTTCGACCGCATTGTCTGCTGCGGCGATCTGGTCGGCTATGGCGCCGATCCCGACCAAGTGGTCCAATGGGTTCGAGAAAATGTCAACGGCATCGTCCGCGGAAATCACGACAAGGCTTGCGCCGGCCTGGAGGATTTGGAGTGGTTCAACCCCGTGGCGCGCCTTTCGGCCCTGTGGACCCAGGCCGTCATTCAGCCGGAACACGCCCAATATCTGCGAGAACTGGTGCAAGGCCCGGAGCGGATCAACGGCTTTCAGATTCTGCATGGGTCCCCGCTGGATGAAGATGAATACGTGACCTCGGAGCAGGATGTGGCGCAAATCGCCCCATATCTGGATTGCGATGTTTCTTTCTTCGGACACACTCATTTGCAGGGGGCGTTCCTTTGCCATCGAAACGGAGTAAAGCGATTGCTCGGCGAGGATCCGGCGTCCAGTGAAGAAGAAATCGCGCTGGAAAACGATGTGAACTATCTCATCAATCCCGGTTCGGTGGGACAGCCGCGCGATGGCGATCGCCGCGCCGGCTATGCGATCTATGATTCCGCCGCGCGTGTGGTAAACTCTGTGCCGCGCCGAATACGACGTTGCTTCCGCGCAGAAAAAAATCATCGACGCAGGGCTGCCGGAACTGCTGGCATTGCGCCTGGACGCCGGCCTCTAATGTTGCTAACGAATGAAAGAGCGTACGCTCTACGCGCTACTGGCGATGGTATTCGCCGTGTCGCGGCTCGGGTACTATCTGCTCGGCGTCCGCTTTGATGCCCGGCCGGTTCTCCACTACTATCAGTTCGTCGATCCGGAGCTGCTGAAGCACAGGCTTCTCGAGAGCCTGTTCTATCTTCACATCCAGCCGCCTGGCTGGAACCTCTATGCCGGGGTCGTGTTGAAGCTCTTTCCGACATCCTATTCGGTTATCTTCCATCTGACTTACTTGCTTTTTGGGCTCGGGATTTGTTGGTCCACTTATCATCTGATGCGCGTGCTGGGAGTAACTCGATGGCTCGCGTTTGCGTTAGCCGCCTGGTTTATTGTAAGTCCCGGCGTTGTCTTATTTGAGAACTACCTGCTTTACGAGTATTTAGTCGCCTTCTTGCTGTTGGCTGCCGCGGTGGCGTTGGTTCATTTCGTTATGAGCCAAAACTCCCTCTGGGCCGTCCTCTTCTTTGCGGCCCTGTTGGCCCTGGTGCTGGTCCGGAACTTCTTCCATCTGGCCTATTTCGCCGCGATCCTGGCTGCGCTGGCCTGTCTCTCTCCAGCGCGCCGGCGCACCGTTCTTTTCTGCGGCGCACTGCCTTTGCTTGCGATCCTGGCTCTCTATGCGAAGAACTGGGACCTCTTTGGAAGCTTCTCCGGCAGCACCTGGATGGGCATGAACATGGACGTCATAACCGCTCATCAGTTGACGAGGGAAGAAGCCAGGGACTTCGTCAACCGGGGCATGATTTCTCAGGCTTCACTGCTGGATCTTGGTTCGCCCATCGATCTCTACGCACCTTACATCAAGATGCCGTCCGCGCGCACCGGCATCCCCGTGCTGGACGATTGCGTCACCTCCACCGGCGCCACGAACTTTAATTGCCTGGCCTTTTTTCAGGTCCAGCGAATGTATACACAGGATGGGTTGGCGCTGTTGCGAAACTACCCGGTGGTCTATCTACGATCCGCTTGAAGCGGCCTGGTTCAGCTATTTTCTGCCCGCCGGGAGACTTTCCGTTCTTCGATCTGAATGGCCCCAAAATTCACGCCATCGATCGGTTCTGGAATATCGTGTTCTTTGGCCAGTTCAAAGAAGCCGGACGATCGCAAGGAACTTAGGCGATTGGCCGCGCGGGGCGACGGAGCGTCACTGGTGCTTTATACCGGTGTGTTTCTAATGATTGGCCTGCCGGCGCTCTGGCTGTGGAGCATTTACTATCTAGTTACTGGAGTGCGCGCGAAGACTCTGGATCCACCGGCCGCGATTCTCATCGGATTCTTGTTACTGAACATCACTTACGTCACGGCTATCGCGAACTTCCTATCCAGCTTCGAAAACAATCGATATCGTTTTCCGCTTGACGCTTTTTATGTGGTACTTCTCGGGATTGCGCTGAGCAGGTCGTTTGGGCAAAAGATTTCCGGCGATAAAGGCCGCTCGCCTCGCGAATAGTTTCTTTGAATGAGATTGTGGATGGTGTCGGCGTCTTCCAGGTCTAATTCGGAGGCGAAGGCGAATCCCCGGCTGCGTTCCGGCAAAGCCACCCGGTAACCCTTGGGAAACACGACGCTCCAACTCCTCGGTGAGCAGCAACCGCGAGGGGCCCAGTCCATCGGGATGCATTAGCGAGACTCAACCAGGTTTCGCCATTGTCACGAAAAAGCGTGCCGGTGCCCATGGGTTCCGGCGACCGTTCGCGGAGATTTTGAAGCGCGCAAGTCTGCCAATCGATTCCCTCTGTTTCCCATTCGCGCTGCACGTGGTGGAGGACATAGCGGATGGCATCGTCGGCCAGCACTATGGCCCAAGCCAGCGCCACCCCTTGCGCCCTCAAAGTCGCGTACGGGCCCGGCCAGCCGCCAGTTTCTACAAACGAGGAAGGGATGAATACCGGCACCACTTGCGAGATCAGCGGATGCATTTCCTTCTATCGGCCTTAGTGCGTCCACGCTTGAGTGTGATGGGACTAAGGTACTGCCACGGCCTGCATCGCGCTCTAGTCACCACGTTGCCGTCCGCATCCAGCCGATCGATCACGTAGTACAGCACGCGATTCGGCAAGCTTGGAATCATGACGCTGCACAGCCGCGCCGTTCGCGCAGCTTTGGCGCGTCACACTTTCGTTGGTGAAACTATAAGGATCGCTCGCCGCGCCGCTAGGGATCTCCGTCGAGCAATCCTGCGCATAAGCCGTGCACCGCAACAAATCGCCGCCATTTTCCAGATATCCAAATCGCGCCCGGATGTTACTGGCAAAAGGCGCCCCCTGGTATGTCACGTTCACCGGCACGAACGTTGTACGATTCACGCTGTCCGTGGGAAACGCGGATGGAATCCGATACGCCAGCCACTCGGTGCGAACGCCATCCAGCCAGTAGCCGGGACAGAACATGAACTGCGCGTCCGCGGTCGGCCGGCAGTTACTGTATGCGTAAGTGGTTCCTGGATGGCCATGCACATATCCGAATTTGCGCGTCGTCAGGCCGCTGAAATCCGTTCGATCGATGCGAAACTGGATGCTCTGCCCGCTCCACGGCGCCGGCTGATACAGACACGGGATGGCTTGCGTGAACTGGGAGCTGGCGCACGTCGACTCCAAGTCAGCCTTGGGCAGGCTCATATACAAATTGCCCGCCGACGAACCCTGCTCGCACTCATTGGCTTGAAACGCGCGGCACAGGCTCCAGCTCGGCAAATCGCCGGTATTGCCGGTGGTGGGGCTGCTGACGTCATGCGCCAGATAACGGCCCGCGAATCCCACCAATCCCAAGCGCTTATAATCGCTCGGGCCCGGCTGCGCAGCAATCGGCGGCCACCCGATAAGTCTGGCTGGTTCCCGCCACCAGGGTCAGCGACATACTTCCAAGAGCCGCGCCGCCATTCGATTCTATGCCTCCGCCTTCGGACGGATTGAAGTGCCGGTAATCCACGAAGAAGGGTTGCTGCGCGGTATTCGGCGCGTAGGCGCCGCTGTTATAGGACTGCGTCAGCGCGTTGCTCGCCCCGTTATTGCTGCCTGCAAATGTCGGCCAGGAGGAAGCCGACGGTTCGAGTGGACTCCACAAGAGGTTCGGCACCGATGTGTCGACGCTGCCAATATAGCTTCCGCCAAACCAGGCTTGCTGATAGGAGTATGAGGCGGTCGCCGCCTGATAGTCGCCCCTGGAGCCGATGACCCATGCGAAGAGAAGCGCAGCGGATTACTTTTGGTCCAGGTGTTGGTTGCAGCCGATGCGTCCAACGCCACTGCATTCGTCGCATAAGTGGGCCCCATATACAGCAGCCAGGGACTTGAATGCGCGCTGCCGCTGAGATCGTCTTTTCCGGGAAAAAGCGGCGCCAGATAATTGTGCGCCGCCCATCGCAGCAACCATAAGTCGATGTTAGTCGCGCTGTTGTAAGTCACCGAAAGAAGAAGCAGGTTCTCGCCCTGGCTCCCGGCGTTGGTGAGTAACCAATCGCCAGGCTGCATATCCTGCAGCTTGGACCAGTTGACATTCGCCGATCCAAAACCCGGCGTGGTGCAGGGAAACTCCAGCCGTTCGGTATTGCCGTCCGAAAACGTGTAGGAGGTGTTCGGGTTTTGCTGACATGGTGGCGATGTAACCTTCACTTGGATGCAGTTTGCCGTCCCCGAAAAAGACGTATAGGGTGCAAATAAATTGGCTGGGCACGTATACGCTTCGGTGGCGCTAAGGCTGGTAGTCTGCTGCGGACCGCCCGAGCATCCGCTGCAATCCCATACCGCGCTCGATCCCGATCCCGCGCGATTCACCTCGCTGACGTTCATCTTGAAGGAGTCGGGAAACACCAGATTCGCGGCGCCCGTGTCCTGCTGCGGATCGATCACGGCCAAGCGCCAGGTCCCCATCGTGAGCACCGGCGCATCGTGCAGCCCGCACCATCGGCAATCGCCTTCGTTCCAGCTATTTCGAATGCTCCGCACCACGCCGCTGGCCGTGTCGAAGGACGCCATAATGCCGATATGGTTTTGAACGTTGCCCATGCTCGCCGAGAAGTAACCGCCATCGAATCCCCCCACTAACGGGCTGTTCATCCATCCGAGATCGAAGCCGGGGTGCGCCGGCCCCACAGTTTGTCCGAGACGATTTAAACCCGTTTGGTATGCGCTCACCATTTGCGATCGAATGTCCTGGCCGCTATTGGTCGGCGTCAGATTCGTCCATTGAAAACAGTCGTCCGCGATCGCGGTGTTCGGATTGTAGTCTCCATAAGCCGGATAGGGATGAAAAGCGATATACCCCGCGCAGCCGCGTGAAACTTTCGTTGTAAGTCAGTTTCCAGACGCGATTGTTCACATCAATGGTGTACGCCGATGTCCCGTCCACGTTGTCGAAGAAGTAGCCGCTCTGCCCTGTCGGCTCCGTAGGGCAGGCTGTCGCCATTGGTAGTTGAGGCGCGGGCTCCGGCCGTCTTCGACCCCATGGCCAGCAACCGTGTCTCCGCTCGGGCCGATCCGTCGCTGTTGAATGGGATCCAAAGCAGCAGCGCCTCCCCTCCCGCGCTATCCACAACGTTGGTCAAATATCCCGTCAATGGCGGACTAAGAGCGAGGGAGCCATCGGCGCGTCATTGGTCACCGATACCGAGGCTTGGCTCATCATCCCGGAATCGCCATTGCAGCACGCGCTCGGCATGGTGGCGTAAGCATAGTTCACGCCTACGCTCACGCTGGCATTCGATCCAGCGTTCGACTTAGTAACCACTACGCCGAAGTTTGCAGCCACATAGGGGACGTCCGGTCAATGTTCCCGCATTCTCCTGCAAGCGTCAGAGCTGAAGAGCTGCCAATACTCGCGACATGAAAGTAAGTCCCATTAATCAGAATCGGAGTTCCGCTCACCCAGTCCGTATCGAAGTAATTCTGCGTGCCGGTCGGATTTTGCAGTGTCACCGCATGTCCCGCGACGTTGACCGTGCCCGGCCGGAGGAACCACCAGGTGATGCTGCGGCGTGAATCCCCACGACAAGAAAGGAGGGTTGGCGGCCAGTTGCGGATACGTTCCCAGCATCACCGGCGCGCTGGTTGGACACGCCGATGTTGTCACCGGATTTCCCGCCACCGTTTGCCCGCCATCCATGCGAAAGCTGCAAAGTAATGGTCGTGCCGCTGGCTGCTGCATTCCCGCAATAGACGTCGAAGGACAGATCGTCGACGGTGCATTTCGGATACCAGCCGGCAAAGGTGGTTCCGGCGGGACAGGTGAAGTTCGCGAGTGGAATAAACGCCTTGTCCGATGGCCCGCCCGAACCCACCGAAACGCTCGCCCCATCGGAACTGATATTGCGCGATGCTCGCCCACTTCCCGGTTCCACTAGCATCCAGCGGAACACCCAGAATGCCCGTGTTCTGAGCGGCCAGGCTGAGCGCCGAAACACTCATCATTCCAGGCGAAGTGACTCGCCAGAATTCCACGCCCGTCACCGGATCCACATAGGATTGCTGCTGATTCGTCCAATCGATCACCGGATAATCCATGTTCCCGAACTTAGCCGCATTAAACGGAACGGGATCGGGCGCCGTATTGCCCCACGCAATGGATCGAGTTACAAAAGTAGCCGCAACTTCAGGTCGTCCGAACCGCAAGTAACTCCCACCCAGTAAGTGGCGGCCGCGGCCAGCGCATCATTGCCAGCCCGCGTGCCCAGGACAAAGACATGAACATTCGCGTTAACGATGGATCCGGCGCGGGCGTCCGTGTTGGTGTTGTCGGTCAGATCCGCGATGATTCGCGCTAAACGCCGCTCCGCGCGATGCCCGGTAGGTGCAAAACCCGGCCTGGTCGGTTTGCACCGTGATTTTGGCCTGCATCTGGGTCGGGCTCGATCGACACAATGGACGTGTTCGCCCAGCAGGGCAGGGCACAAGTAAGTAGCCATAGTAAGTGTCGCATAAGCTCAAAAGGACGACAGCGCCGCGCGCATCCACACGTTCGTGCTCGTGCACAAGTAGAAAGTACGACCCGTCGGTGGCCCACGACCCCATGGTGCAAGCTGTGCTGGATGTCCCTGGCGCGCCAGTGCGCAGCCCAATCACCGACGTGTCCGCGCTCAATTGAGTCTTGCCCGAGATCTCGGTACTCGTGATCCCCACCCCGGCCGTTACGCTCTTCGAGCTCAGGAATGCGCGCTGGTCCACGCCGCCGTTCGCATCCCACGTTCCATTCGTCGCCGACCAGGTGAATAGAGGAATGGCATCGGCTGGAAAAGCGGTCACGCCGCTCTGCGCTACGCAACCGCTGCTACAGCTCGCGGTGACGTTGTTCCCCACCGTCAACGCTCCCGCGCTCGAAACGTAGATGAACGCCAGCCCGCTGCCCGCCGAGATGGTCACCGTCGCGCCGCTGCCGAACGAATACACCAGCGCGCCGAACCGCACCGTGCAAGGCGTGGACGCGGAACAGCCCGTTCCGATCGCAAGCGTGGTGGCGCTGGTCGCCGTCACCGCAAAATCCCCCAACTGGCTCGCCATGGATGCGGCCGGCGGTCCTTGTTCCAGCGTCCAGGAGTTGGAAGCGGTGCAACCGTAAACGTTCATGCCCGCAGCGGCGTCCATCCGGTAATACATCTCGCCTTGCCCGCAAGAGGACGGCAGCCCCGTGCCCGACTTGAAAGGCTTGGTCGCGCTGGAGCCGGAAAAATCCACGTCCCGGCTCTGCATCCGCAAATCCAGTTGGGTCAATTGGCCATAAAGCGCGCACGCCGCGCCAACGTCACGAACAGCAGAATTCTGAAAATAGGCATCCGTCTCAGAGCCTCTCCTCTGGCGCCTACAGTCTCCCACTGGAATCGAAACGACGGCGGCCCAGCGTCTGGCCAGCCGATTCGAGCGAAAGTCATCTGCCTATTCCGTTTGATGACCCGGCAAAAAATCTTGCGAGAAATGTGACCGCCGAAACAGCACTCAATTTTCGTGTCGTTCTACGAAACCACTCGGACTGCGACTTGTTGGCCAGTTGGGTTCGTTTGGTATTCCGTCTACATCCTGTCGGGATTCGCCAACGATTGGTCCCTGCAGCCTTTTCGGCGTCAAGGCTTACCTATCTACTGTCACCCTGGTTCTGCTTCCGCTGGCGTGGCTCTTTTCGGGCAATGCCTTGCGAGGTTTACGCTCCGGCGTCGGAATCTGCTGGGCGGCGTTCCTGCTCTGGATGTTCCTGGCCACGCCCCTCAGCGTGTGGCGAGGCGGAAGCGCCGCCCTGCTGGCGAACTATGTTCCGCGCGCCTACCTGGACTTCTTCTATACCTGCGCTTTCGTTACCTCGCTCCGCCGCTGCCGCCAGTGGATGTACGTCCAGATCGCCAGCGGCGGTTGCTCTCTTGTTCAGCTGCATGGCGCTCGGAAGCAGGCGGCGACCCCGGCGAATCGCGCTTCCGAATTCCCCACAGCTTGTTCTATGCCAACTCCAACGACGTGGCGCTCGCGTTGCTGCTCGGAATCGCTTCCTTCCTGTTTCTGCTTCCACCAGGCCGTCACGCGCCGGACGGCTGGCGGGCATCGCAGGAATCCTGCTCTCCACCTTCTATGCGGCCCGCACCGGATCGCGGGGCTGCGTGATTGCCGCGATCCGCCATGCTGATCTTGATCTTCTTGCTGAGCCGGAGCAGGTGGAAGGTGGCGGCTCTCGGACTAACCGCTCTCGGCATGGCGCTGGCAGCCTCCATCGGCGGCGAATCCTCCAGCACGCTGCATCGCCTGTCTCTGCTCACCAGCGATGCCGTCGCCCGGTGAAACTGAATCGGACCTGGCGAGCGTCGCTTCCCAACTCCAGCGGGAAGAAGTGCTCAAAACCAGCCTGCGATACACCCTGCAGCCATCCTTTGTTCGGAGTTGGGCCCGATCAATTCGCCGCTGCGGTGAGCCAGGAAGCCGCCGGCGACGGCCAGCAGGTTCCCTGGCTCGGCACCCATAACACCTACACTCAGGTTTCGAGCGAATGCGGCATCCCCGCCCTCATCTTCTACGTCGCGGTGATCGGCGCTCTGCCTGCGTTCCAACCTTCGGCTCTATCGGCGGACTCGCGACATCCCCGCCGTATCGCGATTGGCCGGCCTCAGCCGCTGTCTGCTGGCAGGCACTTTGGTCTTTGCCGTCAGCGCTTTTTTCTTCCACATGGCCTACAGCCCCTACCTGCCGTCCCTGGCCGGGTTCACCGTGGCGCTTCAGTTCGCCGCGCCCCGGCCTATACTATACTGGAACTTACGGAGTTAACCCTGACCGCTCAGGGACGCGGCTGATTACGCGCGTGTACCGGCAGTCTCAACGTCCCAACGCGTCGCAACGTAGGAGCTTCACGCATGTTTCACTTATTTCGTAGCCAGGCCAAGGCCGTGCGCATTCTGTTGGGCGCCCTGCTCGGTGTCATGGCGCTCTCCATGCTGCTTTATCTAATTCCCGGCACGGGAATTACCGCTGCGGATTCGAACGCCGACCAGGTGGTCGCCGAGATCGGCAAGTCGACCGTCACCGTCGGCGAGGTGCAGCAACAATTACGAAATGCTTTGCAGAACCAGCGTCTGCCTCCGGAGTACGCCGCTACCATCATTCCCCAATTGGTGGATCAAGCCATTGCCGAGCGAGCCGTGGCTTACGAAGCGGAGCAGCTCGGTTTTCGCGTTTCAGATCGCGATTTAGCCAACACCCTGCGCTCCTTCCCGTTTGGAAGCCTGCCCGCCGACCAATACCAGCAATACGTGAAACAGCAAGTCGGGACTCACGGTTCCGGCCTTCGAAGATAACGTGCGCGTGAAAATGTTTGAGGACGAGATTGAAAACATCGTCGTCGAGGGCATCATCGTCACTCCCGCCGCAAGCGGAGGCGGAATATCGCCGGCGCAACCAGAAAATCAAAGTCGACTATATCGGCTTCTCTCCAGCGCCAAGTAATGCGCCGACATCAAACCCACCCCCGAAGAGATCAAAGCTTACTTCGACAAGAACAAGGGCGTTCTACAACGTGCCAGAGACGCGCGATCTGCAGATTCATCGTCGCCGATCAAGCCAAAGTGGCGGACACCATTCAGGTGACCGACGCGCAAATCCAGGATTACTACAACGCCCACAAAGACGAATACCGGACGCCGGAGCGCGTACGCGCGCGCCACATTCTGTTAAGTACCGCGAACAAGCCCAAAGACGAGGTTCCGAAAATCCAGGCGCAAGCCGAGGCGCTCCTCAAGCAGATCAAGGCCGGCGGCGGACTTCGCCGAGCTTGCCAAGAAGAACTCCCAGGACCCCGGTTCGGCCCAAAAGGGCGGAGACCTGGGTTGGGTGTCGCGCGGCCAGATGGTCAAGAACTTTGAAGATGCGGTCTTCGCGCTAAAGCCGAACGAAATCAGCAACGTCGTTACGACCGAATATGGCTTCCACATCATTCAGGTGCTGGAGAAGCAGCCCGCGCACCTGCAAACACTGGATGAGGTGAAGCCCGCGATTATAGCCACGCTGAAGAATCAGAACGTTTTCGACCGCATGCAAGAACTGGCCGACAAAGCGCGCGCCGAGCTGGTGAAAGCGCCGCAGAACGCGCAGCAGATCGCGACCCAATTGAACCTGGAGTTCTTGAGCTGTGCCCGCGCTATCGAGCCGGCAGCTCAGGTGGTGCAACTCGGTAACGACCCGCAGGTCCCAGCCGCTTTGCAAGGCATGAAGCCCAGCGAAGTGAGCCAGGTTCTTCAAGCCGGCAATAAGCTGGCGATCGCAGTGGTTACCGGCACTCACCCGCCGCATCCCCCGGAACTGGCCGAAGTGGAGAATCAGGTGCGCCAGAAGTTATATCCAGGCCGAGGCAAATCGGATGGTCGCTGAAAAAGCGGCCAAGGCGGCCGAACTGCTGAAGACAGAATGGCGGCGACATTAAAGGCTGCGGCGAAAGCGGTTGGTGGCGAGGTGAAGAGCACCGATTTCTTCACCAGCTCAGGCGCGGCCGAAGGCATCGGCTCCGCCGCCATGCTCGCCGACTACTTCAACAAACCCGTGGGCACGGTCTTTGGTCCGCTACCGGCGGGCGCTCAAACCGTGGTCGGAAAAGTCGCGGATCACCAGGATGCCGACATGGCCAAGTTCCCGCAGGAGCGCGACAGCATCATCGAGCAGCTCAAAGGAAAAGAGAAGTCCGATCGCATAACGCTGTTGGAAGACAGCATCCTGACCGATCTCATCCAGCACGGCAAAGTGAAGAAGCATCAGGCGGTCATCGACCGGCTGAAAGCGCAGTATCGCGGCTAAAAGCGACAATGCTGCCAGGCGTTCACACGATTGTGAACGCGGCACGCACGAGTGCGTGCGCCACGGTGCTTCAGCAGCTATTGTCAAGTAATAGATGGGACACCACACTCGATGATCCATGCTCTGCTGGACTTCCTGCGGACGCTCACCACGCCCGATCGGCTGATACATCTGCTGTCCACCGTGCTTTCCGGCTGGCTGGGTTACGCCACGCTCACTGCGATCGTGTTCGCCGAAACCGGACTTCTGGTTGGTTTCGTGCTTCCCGGCGATTCTCTGCTCTTCACCATCGGCGTGGTGGCCGGCGCCGGGCAATTGAACCTCACGATCATGATCGTGTTGTTGATCGTGGCTTGCCTGGCTGGCGATTGGTGCGGCTATCTGCTCGGCCGGCGCGCCGGTCCCGCGATCTTCAATCGGCCTGATTCGCGCTTCTTCAAGCAGGAGCATCTGCAGCGCACGAATGCTTTCTATGAGAAGCATGGCGGCAAGACCATCATCTACGCGAAGTTTGTCCCCGTGATCCGCACCTTTGCGCCTTTTGTCGCTGGCGTGGCCAACATGCGCTACCGCAGCTTCATTAGCTTTGATGTATTCGGCGCCACGGGCTGGGTGATTTCCATGACCGTGCTGGGCTCGCTGCTGGGCAAGATTCCCCTGGTTCAGCGCAATTTCGAAAAGTTCGTGCTGCTGGTGATTTTCGTTTCTCTGCTTCCGGTGATGATGCAAGTGGTGCAGGCCATGCGAAAACGCAGGCCTGCTCTGCAGCCAGGCGACTAAAGACGTACCGGCGATTGGCTATTTGTTTTTGGCTCTTGGGGCGGTGCGGGCTTTTGCCATGCTTCTTCCCCCAGGGGAAACCACTCCGCGGCAATCCTTAGATTCTCGCCGGCATTGGCCAGCTAGCCGGACTTGAGCTGCTCGCGCAGGCTTTTGCTCATAGGAGTTTGGTAGGCAGGATTAGTCGTTCGATCGCCGCCCGCACCGCGGGATCGCGCTGTGCTTCCACCTCGTCGCCCTTGGCCACTCCCAGCGCCTGGTTGAAAATCTCCTGCTTCAGCCGGCTCTGCACCCAGGCCCGCTCCTGACTCCATTCGGCGACCGACGGCTGGATTTCGCGCTGGCCCGCATAGACCTCAAATTCTTCCAGCAGCGCGGGCGTCACCTCGAAGTCCGGATTGGTCTCGTGCTTTTGGATAAACTCGGTGGCGAAGGACGTAATGATGCCGCTGGCGTCCAGAGCCACGCGCAATCGCGTTTGCGGCTCCGGTCCAATCGCGACGTCGGGCTGAATGCCGCCTCCGCCCGTGACAGTGCGGCCCGAATCGGTTCGAAATTGTTCCGCTTGTTTCTCGATTTCCAGGTGCCCGCTCGGAAGCGGCTTCTGAATGGACCGGCCGCTGGGCGTGTAATAGAACGCCGTGGTCAGCGCCAGCGCCGTATTGCCCGCCAAGGGGAAAACGTTTTGCACCAGCCCCTTACCGAAGCTCGGCTCTCCGATCACCACCGCGCGATCGTGATCCTGCAAAGCACCCGTCAGGATCTCCGATGCGCTCGCCGACTTGGCGTTCACCAAAACCGCCAACGGGAACAGATAGGGCGCGGCGGTCTTGGGAACTTCCACCGATTGCTCGGCGATGCTTCTCCCCTTCACGCTCAAGATTTTCTGTCCGGGCATCAGGAAATACGAAGCGGCTTCCAGCGCCGCTTGTACCACGCCGCCCGGATTGTCGCGCAGGTCCAGCACCAGCCCCTTCAACTTCTCCCCGCCCAGCTTTTCAATGGCGTCCTTCAATTGCTTGGCAGTTTGCGGATCGAAACCGTTCACCCGAACATATCCAATGCCGGGCTGTAGTAGAAACGCGCGATCCACGCTCGGAGAATCCAGCAGCTCCGGATCCAGCACAAACTGAAGCGGGCGCGCATTCCCCGGACGGCGCACGATGAGCTGGGCACGATGCTGATGGCTCTCGCCCAGGTACCCCACCATTTGATCGAACTCCAGCCGCGCCAGCTCCACGTTATTCACCGCCACAATCTCGTCGCCAGGCTGCAGCCCCGCTTTGGCGGACGGCGTTCCGGGCAGCGCCTGCAGCACGATCACTCGACCGGGCAGCACCGACACCACCGTCCCGAATCCCTTGCGCTCGGAATTCTCCATCTGCTTGAGCTGCTCATTCTGGTCGGGATCGAAGAAGATGGAATGCGGGTCCAGCGTGCGCAGCATTCCCGGAATCGCGCCCTGATAAACGGCCTGCTCGGTGTTCACCGGGTCCGCCGCTTGTGTTTGCATCACGGAAACCAACTCGGTGAAGCGCTTCAGCGCGCTCTCCAGGTCTTCGGTGGAAGGCGGCGTGGCGAACAAAAAAAGAGCAGGTAAAAACATTTACTTCAAATACTTCATTTTGAGTATCGCAGGCGTTGCCGGGCGGCGTGCCGTTCCAAAGCCAGCTCAATCAGCCGGTCGATCAGCTTGGGCATCGGCAGCCCCGAATATTCCCACATCTTAGGGTACATGCTAATGGAGGTGAATCCGGGAATGGTGTTGATCTCGTTGATGTAGAGCCGATTGGTCGCGGTTTCCAGCAGAAAATCCACGCGCGCCATGCCCTTCGCACTCCACCGCCTGATAGCATGCCACGGCGAGCCGCTGCATCTCCGCGGTCTCTTCCGGCGACAGGTTGGCCGGAATCACAGTCTGGGCCTGATCCAAAAGATATTTGTCGTCGTAATCGTAGAACTCGCGGGACGGCAGGATTTCGCAAGGCGCCGAAGCCCTCGGATTCTCGTTGCCGAGCACCGCGCATTCAAATTCCCGCCCCGTAATGCCGCGCTCCACGATCACCTTACGATCGTATGCCCTCGCCAATTCGATGGCCGCTTGCAGCTCCTCTTGGTTCCGGGCCTTTGAGATGCCAACCGAGGATCCAAGATTCGCCGGCTTCACAAACATCGGGAAATCGAATGCCAAGTTCGACGTCCCGTTGCAGGGACACAATGGCATACTCCACCACCGGGAGGCCGCGCTCTTTGGCCACGCGCTTCATCATTTCCTTATCCATCGAAATCGAAGACGCCAGGACACCCGCGCCGACATAGGGCAAATCGGCCAGCTCGAGCAAGCCTTGCATCGTTCCGTCTTCGCCGAACGTGCCATGCAACACCGGGAAACACCACGTCGATTCCTGGATTACCGCCCGGCTCGGGAAGAATTGGCCTGGGACTCCATTTCCCTGCCTTAGAAATCACATAGTGCAGCACCTTATATTTCCGGGATCCATCGCATCGATTACCGACTTGGCCGAGCGATGCGAGACTTCGTGCTCCCCGGTACGTCCACCGTAAATGACGGCTACGTTCGTTTTCATGCCTTATAAAATCCTCTTGCCCATGGCCGACATCACCAATTCCACCGCCAAAATCGCCGTCCGGTTCGCATCATCGATCACTGGATTCACCTCTACAACTTCCATCGACGTTACGCGGCCCGTGTCGCCTAACATTTCCATCGCCAGGTGGGCTTCGCGATAGGTGATGCCGCCCTGCACCGGCGTGCCCACGCCCGGCGCTTCCTGCGGATCTACGGCGTCCATATCGAGTGAAACGTGAAATCCGGCAGTTCCTTCGCCTGCCAGCCGGATGGCTTCTTCAAACACCGACCGCATTCCTCGCTCATCGATGTCGCGCATCGTAAAAGCGTGAACCCCGGAACGCTGCACAATGTCGCGCTCCTGGCCATCCACGGAGCGAATCCCAACCAGCGCGACATTCGCCGGATCCACCTTGGGCGAATATCCAAAGATGTTCGTCAACTCCAGGGGCCCCTCGCCGATGCAGCACGCCAGCGGCATGCCGTGCACGTTACCGCTCGGGCTGCTCTCGGGCGTATTCATGTCGGTGTGCGCATCGATCCAGATCAAACCCAGCTTTTCGCCGCGCCGATGAAAATGCAGCGACGCGCCCGCTACTGCGCCCACTGCGATGGAATGGTCCCCGCCCAGTACCAGCGGAAACTTTCCCGATCCCAGCGCTTCACTCACCATCTCGGCCACCAGCGTACATGTTTCCGCGATCTGCGGCAGATACTTGGCCCGCGAATCCACCTCACCCTGGCTCTCGCGCTGGATCACCGGCACGTTGCCCAAATCCTCCACTTGATAGCCCAACTCCGCCAGCCGCCCATTCAGATTGGCCACGCGAACCGCCGACGGTCCCATATCCACGCCGCGCCGCCCAGACCCTAAGTCCAGCGGCGCGCCGATAATCGCGATGTGCTTCGGGCGCATGGTTCTCACTGAAATGTGGCGCACGCACTCTTGCGTGCCGCGTTCACACTCGTGTGAACGCTGAGCCGGGCGTCGGCATGAGTGCCGACGCGGCACGCACGAGTGCGTGCGCCACATCATGGGCGCGTCCGGTACAAGCATCCGCGGGAACGCGATTGTCTCGCGAATATGCTCCAATCCGCACATCCACGCCACAAACCGCTCGATACCCATCCCGAAGCCGGCGTGCGGCACGCTGCCGAACTTGCGCAGATCGACGTACCACTCGAAGGCCTCACGCGGAAGCTTGTGCTCTTCCAAGCGCTTCAGCAGCAAATCCAGATTATGAATGCGTTGCCCGCCGCCGATGATCTCGCCGTATCCTTCCGGCGCGATAAAATCCACTCCCAACGCCAATTCCGGGCGCTCGGGATCGGGCTCGAAGTAAAACGCTTTGATCTCGGTGGGAAACCGGTCGACGATCAGCGGCCGATCCAAACCCTCCGTGATCAAGGTCTCGTCGGTGTTGCCGAAATCGCCGCCCCACTGGATCTCGCTGCCTTTCTTCTGCAGCGCGACCACGGCTTCGTCGTAGCTCATGCGCGGAAATGGCGACAGGACGCTTTCGAGCTTGCTGGTATCGCGCTCCAGTTCGCGCAACTCGGCCCGCGCGATTCTCCAGCACCCGCGCCAACCACGAACACCACCAATTCCTCGCCCACCCGCTTTACATCGTCGAGCGTCGCGTACGCCATCTCCGGCTCCACCATCCAGAACTCGGTCAGATGACGCCGCGTCTTGCTTTTCTCGGCGCGAAACGTCGGGCCGAAGCAGTACACCTTGCCGAACGCCATGGCGTCGGCTTCGTTATAGAGCTGGCCCGATTGCGTCAGGTACGCCTTTTCGTCCTCGAAGTAGTTCACCTCAAACAGCGTCGACGTGCCTTCACATGCGGCCGGCGTGAAAATCGGCGTATCCACCAAGCGTGAACCCGTGCGTGTCGAAATAATCGCGCACCGCCCGGATCACTTCGTGCCGCACCCGGATGGCCGCATGCTGCCGCTTGCTGCGCAGCCAAAGATGTCGATGATCCATCAGGAAATCGACGCCATGTTCTTTGGGCGTGATGGGGTAGGGATCCGATTCCGGAATGCGCTGCACGATCTCGGCGCCTTCCACGTCCATCTCGTATCCGCCCGGCGCGCGCTGCTCCGGCCGTACCTTGCCGCGCAGGATCAACGACGACTCCTGCGTCAGGTTCTTAAGCGACTCAAACGTCGCTTCATCCACATTGGCCTTCACCGCCACAGCCTGGATGGTTCCGGTGCCGTCGCGCAGCAGAGGAAAAACGATCTTGCCGGATTTGCGCAGATTGTACAACCAGCCCGCGATCTCCACCGGCTCGCCGACGTGCCGCCCGGCGTCTTCAATTCGAATGCGGGAATAGTCCATCAGGCTTCTTGATTTCCAACCGTCTCGAGCTTTTCAAAAATCTGCTTTACCACATCCAGCGATTGCGGAAGCGGAAACTCGGGATAGTCGCGCAACTCGAGCAACAAGCGGATACTGGTTGCGGTTGCGAGCGCAACAGCCGCATGGTCTCGCTCCAGTCGATAGTCCCGCCTGGCGACTGGAACGGCCAAAGATGGCTATCGTCTTGGCCGTTATTGTCATGCAAATGCGTGGATCTGATCCGATCCTTCAAGATGGCGAAGGCCGAAGCCACGCCTTCGTTCATGTTGGCGTGCCCCACGTCCAGACAGAAGTTCAGCTTCAGATGCGTTTGTCCCAGGAAATGAATCAGCCGCTGGGCGCTCGCCAATCCATTGGGCGTGTTCTCCAGCAGCACTTCCACGCCGCGCGCCTTGGCAAACAAATGGATCTCTTCGAGCGAGGTAAACGCGGCCTCCACTTTACGCTCGTCGTATTCCTCTTCAGAGACGCCGAAGTGCTGGATCAGATAGCGGAACGGAATCACTTCGGAAATATCGAGCGCGCGCTTGATCTCGTCCAGCATGTCCAGCCGCTTCGATTTCACCGGCTCGGTAATGTTGATGTGCGAGTTGGGACCCGACCGGCCCCACATGTCGTCGCTGATACATCGGCGAATGCAGCGAATGCAGTTTCAGCTTGGAGTCCCGAAACCAGTGGCCCAGCTCGTTGATTTGCGCGCGATCCCGATAATCCAGATGCTGCCGCGCGCAGAAAATCTCCACCGCCGGCACGCCCGCCTGCCAAATCTTGTCCAACCATACGGTGTTTAAGCGATGATTCACCAGCAGGTGCGTCGAGAGAACGTGGTCCATCAATAGCCTTCGGCCTTTCCATTACTCAGTGGATCTGAAGCGCCCTGCAACCAACCGCCGTCGTTCAAAATCGCCTCCACCTGCGCCACACCCGATGTGGGTGCAAGCAGCGAAACGTCGTGCCCCATGCCGCGCAGGAGTTTCACGGTGTCGGGAGAAATGCCCTGCTGCACGTACAATACGTCCGGCATCCACTGGTGATGGAATCGGGGCCAATCCACCGCGTCCTGCACGTTCATGTGGAAATCCACGACATTCAACAGCACCTGCATTACGCCGTTGATGATACGCGATCCGCCGGGCGCGCCGAGGATGAGAAACAGTTTCCCATCCCGCAGCACGATGGCTGGAGTCATGGACGACACGGGCCGCTTGCCAGGCTGAATCGCGTTCGATTCACCCTGAATCAAGTGGAACAGGTTTTCCGTACCGGGCTTGGCCGCGAAGTCGTCCATTTCATCGTTCAACAAAAACCCCAGCCCTGGCACGGTAACGCCGCTGCCATATCCGTTGTTCAGCGTATACGTCACCGCGACCGCGTTCCCCTCACTGTCCACGACATTGAAGTGTGTAGTCTGGGTGCCTTCTTGAACGGTGATGTTGCCCGGACGAATCTGAGTGCTCGGCGTGGCGTGCAGCGGATCGATGCTGGCCCGGCGGCTGGCGATGTACTTGGGGTCCAGCAGCTTGCTGATGGGCACTTTGTAAAAGTCGGGATCGCCGAAGTATTCGCTGCGGTCGGCATAGAATCGCCGCATTACTTCAGCGACGTAATGGATGGACGCGGCGGAGCCAGCGCCCGTTTTTTCGTATCCCGAACCCTCCAGCATTCCCAGCATCTGCAGCAGCCCCACGCCGCCGGCGCTGGGCGGAGGGGCCGTGATGATCTCGTCGCCGTGATAGTGGCCGCGTAGCGGTTCGCTTTCTTCTGCCTGGTAGGACTGCAAATCCGCCAGCGTGATCAAGCCGCCATTGGCCGCCATGGCGGCAGCCAGCTTCCGCGCAGTTTCACCATCATAAAAATCGCTCGCCCCGCGATCCCGAATCCGCTTCAAGGTGGCGGCCAATTCCGGCTGCACTAATTTTTCGCCATAGTGGGCGTTCAAAAAGATGCGCTTCGATTCGGGAAACTTCGATAGCAGCCTGGTCTCTTCCTCGCTATGCAGCGACGCATCCAAACTGTACGACACGGGATAACCTTCGCTCGCCAGTTCCACCGCCGCGTTCAGTAGCTCGGCCCACGCCTTACGCCCGTATTTGGAATGCGCGAGTTCCAGGCCCCGCACGGTCCCCGGCACGCCGGCCGCTCGCCATCCCACCAGGCTGTCTTCGCTCACGTTACCCTTGGCATCCAGATACATGTTCCGCGTGGCCGCCATCGGCGCTTTTTCGCGAAAGTCGATGAACGTGCTGCGGCCATCGGCGAAACGTGCCAGCAAAAATCCGCCGCCGCCAATGTTGCCCGCAAACGGGATGCGTCACGGCGAGCGCAAATCCAATCGCCACCGCGGCGTCGATCGCGTTCCCACCCGATTGCAACACGCGCAGACCTACGTCGGCGGCCAGAGGCTCCTGCGTCACTACCATCGCGTGCCTGGCATGCTCCGGTTGCCGGGCTGATAACGTCGCTGCCAGCACCAACGCACAGCCAATCTTAATTCGCATCGATTTCGATTCTACCGTGGCGCCGCCGCCCAACCGCCACTGACGGTCTCAATTTATGCCGTCGAAAGCCGTTGCTGCCGTTCGCGATGATATTGCGCCAGCGCCAGATTGGCGGAAGCGACGGTCTCCAGCTCTCGCGCGATCTGCTCTAACGCGCGCCCCGGGACTGCGGCGTACATCGTATCGTCGCCGATGGTGGTATAAACGCGATTTCCGATGCAGCCGGCGCTCGACACCATGCCGTGCGCCATCGCCGCCGGGATCGCCATGCAGGTGGGCCGCGCGAGTAATGGCAGCTTGGACCAGGAGCCGGCGCGAATAGCCGCTTCTTCCAGCAGCATGAGTTTACTCGCCGCCGCAACGAAGAGCACGACGTCGGGATCTACCGGCGTATCGCCCAGCGGCGCGAAAACGATGTTCTTCGGAGTCTGGGGAAGACGAGGAATTCCGGGCACCTCGTCCATCTTCAGATAGCCCAGGCTAACCATGGTTCCAAGAACGTCGGGCAGTTCATGGGCGCGGCCCTCCGGCAGCGGAATATTGTGGGTATACGATCCGATCGGACAGTTGTAGTGATCCGAGGGCACGGTGGAGAAGGTCCGGCCTTCCGCCGCCAATCTCCAGAAGCTGCAACCGGCGGGCTCGGATCCCGAGAACTTATCCACCGTCGCGGGTGCCTGGTCGCGAAAAGCCACGGCCACGGGCCGCCGGCTTAAGTTGAGGATCTGCTGGAATTGATTTTCGAGTGCTTTGTAGTCGGGCATGCTTTGGTCTCTTTATCTTGGCACGTGTCAGAATCAGAAAGGATGTCTTCGGCCGCAAAAGCGCTAACCGCGCGGCAATTCTTTTCACGGAGCGGTGTGCTCTCGAGATGGCACCCCCGCTACGAGTTTCGTCCCGGGCAGCTCGAAATGGCCGAAGCCGTCGAGTCCGCCTTGGCCGAGAAGAAGCACCTGTTGGTGGACGCGGGCACCGGCACCGGCAAAACACTCGCGTATCTGGTTCCGGCCCTGCTCTCCGGGAAGCGCGTGGTGGTTTCCACAGGCACCAAAAATCTGCAAGAGCAGCTTTTTTACAAAGACATTCCGTTTCTGCAAAAGCATTTCGACCGGCCTCTGCAAGTTTGCTACATGAAAGGGCGCGCCAACTTCGCTTGCCGCCAAAAGATCTACGATGCCGATCGCGAACCCATGCTGAACGGCCTGGAAGAAATCGCCGACTTTCAAATCATCCGCGAATGGGAGAAGACCACCATCACCGGCGATCGCTCCGAGATCAAGACTCTTCCCGAATCCAGCTCCGCCTGGCAAAAGGTGGACGCCCGCCGCGATCTGTGCACTGGTCAGAAGTGCCAGCAATTCGAGCGCTGTTTCCTCACCGAAATGCACCGCCGCGCGCACGAAAGCGACATCATCATCGTTAATCACCATTTGTTCTTCGCTGACCTGGCGGTGAAAGACGACGACTTCGGCGGCATCATTCCCGAATACGCCGCGGTGGTTTTCGATGAAGCCCACGAGATTGAGGACGTGGCCGGCAAGTACTTCGGCGTGGGCGTCAGCAACTATCAGTTCCAGGAGCTGGTGCGCGACATCGCGGCCGTCTCGCGCGCCAAGCAGTTCGGCTCCGGCGAACTGGATCGAGTGCTCGACACGCTGGACGATCGCGCTCAGCAGTTCTTCCTCCTCTTCGGCGAATCCGAGGGACGCGTCGCCTTCAAGGGACACGCGGCGTTCTTCGAGCAGCATGGAGAGGCGCTCGAAGACCTGGTGCGCGCTCTCGAACTAATCGGCTCGCACCTGCAACTGGTGAAGAACGCGCCGGAGGAAGTGATCCCGCTGTTCCGCCGCGTCCAGGAAATGCAGCAGCGCCTCGAATTTTGGCGCAAGGGCGCCGACCGTTCCTACGTTTATTGGGTGGAACGCCGGGGCCGCGGCTGCTTCCTCCAAGCTACGCCGATCGACGTCTCGTCCATCCTGGAAGAAAAGCTTTTCGATGCGCTCGACACCGTGATCCTGACCTCCGCCACGCTGGCGGTGGGCGAAACGTTCGAATTCGCGGAGCGCCGCCTGGGGATCCGCCACACTCGTTCGCTGGTCGTCCCCAGCCACTTCGAATACGCCAGGCAGGCGCTGCTTTACGTGCCTCAGCACCTGCCCGATCCGCGCTCGCCCGCCTTCCCCCGCTCCGCCGCTGAGGAAATTACGCGTATCCTGCGCCACAGCAGGGGCCGGGCCTTCGTCCTCTTTACCAGCTATCAGCAGATGCGCATGGTCTATGATCGCGTATCGCTTGAAATCGACTATCCGACCCTCATGCAAGGCACCGGCCCCCGCAACGCGCTTCTCGACGAGTTCCGCGCCACCCCGCACTGCGTCTTGTTCGCCACTTCATCGTTCTGGCAAGGGGTGGACGTGCAGGGCGATCAGTTGAGCTGCGTGATCATCGACAAGCTTCCGTTCGCGGTCCCCAGCGACCCGGTGGTGGAAGCCCGCATCGAACGCATCCGCGAAGAAGGCGGCAATCCGTTTTACGATTACCAGATTCCGCAGGCCGCGCTGGCGCTCAAACAGGGCTTCGGCCGCCTGATCCGCAGCAAGACCGACCGCGGCGTCCTGGTCTTGCTGGATAATCGTATTACGAAGCAGAGGTATGGCCAGGTGTTTTTCGACAGCCTGCCGCCTTATGCCTTCAGCACTGAATTGAGCGCCGTGGAGAAATTTTTCAATGTTTGAAGTTACCGTGGAACAGACTTTTGCCGCCGGTCACGCCCTGCGCAATTACCATGGCAAGTCCGAAGACGTGCATGGGCACAACTATCGCGTGCGGGTAACCGTGGAGGGCCAGCAACTCGATTCCACTGGTCTGCTGGTGGATTTTCTGGAAGTGAATCGCCTGATATCGGGCGCCGTCGGCTATCTGGACCATCGCTTCATCAACGACCTGGCCCCCTTCGATGAAATCAACCCGTCGGCCGAGAACATCGCCAAATATTTCTACGACAAGGTGAACGTTGGATTGAAGAACGAGGTGCCGGTGCGCATCTCTGCGATCCAGGTATGGGAAACCGACACCAGCTCAGCGATCTACCGGCCCTAGCGTCAATACTGTTCACTTTATGGGACGCTGGTACACGAACACAAACGCGTCTGAAGCCGCGTGTACCTTTGGCACGCCCTAGCGTCCGAAATAGTCCGAATTGATCTTGGTGAAGTTCGACCATTTTTCCGGCAGATCGTCCAGCGCGAATATCGCCGAAACCGGGCAAACCGGCACGCAGGCTCCACAATCGATGCACTCCACAGGGTCAATATAGATCATGTTGTGCTCTGCGAAGGCGGGCTCGTCTTTTTTGGGGTGGATGCAATCGACCGGGCACGCATCAATGCAGGCTGAGTCCTTTGTGCCGATGCAAGGTTCTGCAATAACGTAAGCCATTATTTCTCCAGGGCGCAGATCGAAAGCGGATTCTGCGTATGGGGTAATCATTATTATAGCGTGACGCTGCTTTTTGCCGCGCGGAACGGGTCGAAAGGCCCAATTTCCGATGTAGATGGAAGAATTCCGAGGGTGGCGCGCCATGCTATGCTTCCCACAGATGGCCACTAAAGCGCAGATCACGGCCGAGCAGTACCTGCACATGACTTTCGAACACGACGCGGAGTTCGTTCGCGGCGAGATTGTCGAGCGCAGCATGCCAGACAAACTTCATTCCACTATCCAGTTTCTGATCTTGATGGCAATTGGACGCTTGATCCAATCCTATCCATTGTTCCCTTATCCTGAGCTCCGGTTGCGGTTAGAGCCTCGAGTCTTCCGCATTCCAGACATTTCCGTCTATGGCAGCCAACCTCCGCAGGAGAACGTCCCCTCCACGCCTCCCCTGCTCGTGATCGAGATCCTGTCCAAAGACGACCGCCATCACAACCTCATGGAGAAGCTCGAAGAATATCGCCTCTGGGGCGTTCAGAACATCTGGGTCGTCGACCCCCTCTCTAAACGCTTCGCGATTTATACGGAGATCGGGCCTCCAGTACGTCTCTTCCCTTGCCCTCGCCGATTACCCATTCGAGCTAACGCCCAGCGTTTTATTTTCCGATCTGTAAACCAGAAGCCAAACCGAAAAGAGAAGCCAGAGAACATGATTCCCAAAGTGCGCAAAGCAGTCTTCCCCGCCGCAGGACTGGGCACGCGATTTCTTCCCGCCACCAAGGCGCAACCCAAGGAGATGCTGCCGCTGGTGGACAAGCCCCTCATCCAGTATGGGGTCGAAGAAGCCATGCATTCGGGAATTCAGAACATCATCATCGTCACCGGCCGTGGAAAAACCGCCATTGAAGATCATTTCGACGTCGCCTTTGAGCTGGAGGCCGCGCTTGAATCGAAGGGCAAGAAAGAACTGCTCAAGATTGTCCGCGATGTGTCCGACATGATCGACGTCTCTTACGTACGCCAGAAGGAGGCGCTCGGTCTGGGGCACGCCGTGCTTCGCGCCAAGGAATTGGTGGGGAACGAGCCTTTCGCGGTGGTGCTTTCCGACGACGTCATCGATTCCGAGATCCCTTGCATTCGCCAGCTCCTCGACGTTTACGAGTTTTACGGCGCGTCCGTGGTGGCGCTCATGGAAGTGCCCGGCGACGCGATCTCATCCTACGGCGCGGTGGACGCCGAGCCGGTCTCGCACAATTCGGGCAAAGACCGGCTGTTCCGTATCCGCAACATGGTGGAAAAGCCCAAGCCATCCGAAGCGCCCTCCAATCTCGCGATCATCGGCCGCTATGTGCTCACTCCGGAAGTCTTCGAATCCATCGAGGCCATCGAACCGGGAAGCGGCGGCGAAATCCAGCTCACCGACGCGCTGAAGCACCTGCTCCGCAACCGGCCCATCTACGGCTACCGTTTTGAAGGAACGCGCTACGATGCCGGCGACAAGCTGGGCTTCTTGAAAGCCACGGTCGAGTTCGCCCTGCATCGCCACGACCTGGGTGCGCCGTTTCGCGAGTACCTGAAGCAGCTCAAGCTGTGAGGCCGCGCTTGATATCCTCGATGCCGGGGTTGATATCCTCGATCCCGCGGTTGATATCCTCGATATAGATGCTAGGCAAATTAATTCCCGCGGCCCTGTTCACCGTATCCGCCTTCGCCACCATCGTCACCGACGTGGAGACCGCGATGTCGCACGGCAATTTCCCGCTGGCCGAAGCCCTGCTTCAAAGCTACCGGTCGCAGCGCGGCGTCACGCCGGAATACCTGGAAGCCTTCTCCTGGCTGGCGCGCGGCGATCTGATCACCCGCCAGTTCGACAAAGCCGATGCCAATGCGAGAGAGACTGAAAAACTCGCGGTGCAGTCCCTCGCCACGCGCCCTTTGGACGCCGAGCCGCATCTGCCGTTGGCCTTAGGCGCCGCCATCGAAGTGGAAGCTCAAGTTCTGACCGCGAATGGCGATCGCGCCGGCGCTCTCGCTCTGCTGCGTAAAGATCTGCTTACGTACCGCGCCACGTCCATCCGCACGCGCATTCAGAAGAACATCAACTTGCTCACGCTGGAAGGCCGGGCAGCCCCGCCACTGGAAGAACGCGAGTTCCTTGGCGCCAAGCCCACGCCGCTGCTTGGACTGCGCGGCAAGCCCGTTCTGCTGTTTTTCTGGGCGCATTGGTGTCCGGACTGCAAACAGGAGGAACACATCCTGGCCCAGATCGCGCGCGAGTACTCACCGAAGGGGCTGGTGATGATCGCGCCCACGCAACGCTACGGCTATGTCGCGAACGGCGATGAAGCCGGACCTGCCGACGAACTCAAGTACATCGAGCAGATCCGCCATCAATACTACGCCGACCTGCTCAGCGTACCCGCGCCGGTGAGCGAAGCCAACTTCCGCAACTACGGCGCCAGCACCACGCCAACTTTGGTTCTAATCGACCGCCGCGGCATCGTGCGCCTTTATCATCCCGGCGCAATGACGCTGGATGAATTGCGCACGGCGCTGAATCGGGTAGGCTAAGGCATGGCCGACGGGATCACCCGCATTGCCGTCGAAGGCTTCAAATCGATCGTCAAACGGCAGGAGATCGAAATCGCCCCGCTGACGATCCTCGCCGGTGCGAACAGTTCCGGCAAGTCGAGCATCATGCAGCCCCTGCTGATGCTGAAGCAGACGTTGGAGGCGACGTACGATCCCGGCCCGCTGAAGATCGACGGTCCCAACGTTAAGTTCACGAGCTCCGAGGAATTTCTGTCGGGGTACGCGCAGAATGGGCAGCGCCTCCTTCGGGTAGAGATCTCCGCTGGGGACTTTGCTTTCGAGTTTACGTTTGCAGGACTGGAGGCGACGGAGCAGACTTATCGCGTACGCGATAGTAGCTTGACTCTTCGACCGCGAATGTCTTGCAAGGAGGTACAGGAAGCCGCAAATGCTTTTGGGCCGACTAAAGCGTTCGCTATAGAAAAGCTTTCTGTGACTCAAGACCGATTCCTGCTGAGGATCAGAATGGCGGACCAGTCGTACCCGGTCTCCTTCATTTCTCCAGAGGTGGCAATACAGAACGTGATTCATGTTCCCGGTCTGCGTGGAAACGCGACTCGCACCTACCCAATGGCGGCGGCGGGCCCCAGTTTCCCCGGGACATTCGACAACTACGTCGCAAGCGTGATTCTAGCTTGGCAACGGGAGGAGAGTGGTCGCCACGAAGAGCTGAATACAGACCTTCGTCGTGTCGGTCTGGCTCGAAGCGTATCGGCGCACCGTATCAACGACGTTGCGATCGAGCTACAGTCGGGCTCGTCGAAAACCGCATAGACAACATAGCGGATGTCGGCTTTGGTGTGTCACAAGTACTTCCGGTTCTAGTGGCTTTACGGGCCGCGGATCAGGGGCGGCTGGTTTACCTCGAAGAGCCCGAAATCGACCTCCATCCGCGCGCTCAAGCCAAACTGGCCGACATCCTCGCCGATGCCGCCAAACGCGGCGTTCGCGTCGTGGCAGAAACCCACAGCACGTTGCTCCTGACCGCAATTCAAACGCTTGTCGCAAAAGGCGACCTCAGCCCGGATCTGGTGAAGCTCCACTGGTTCCAACGCGATGCGAAAACGGGAGTGACGAAAGTAACCATGGCCGACCTCGACGAGAATGGCGCGTTCGGAGACTGGCCGGAAGACTTCGACGATGTGATTCTAAAGACTGAGCGAGAGTACCTCGATGCGGTCACCGAGCGGAGCACCGGATAGTGGCAAAGAGAACGTCGAGGTGTCTTGTTATCGACGCCTCGGTTGCACGGTCTGCCACGCGATCTGACGACCCGACGTCCACAGCTTGCCGGGAATTTTTTCAGGCGATCTTCGACGTCTGCCATAGGATCGTCCTGACGGCGGAGATCTATCGCGAGTGGGACTACAACGTGCTGCAGGTGCGAAGCCCGGCAGACCAAAGGAGATCCCAGTATCTTGTCGGGTGGATGGTGGCGATGACCAGGCGGAAGGGTGGCAAAATCATTCGACCCGTCGTGACCCGCGATCTGGCTCTGCGCACGAAGATTAATCATCTCGGGCTGCCGCAGGCGTCCCGGCGAGAGATCGACGAGGATCTGCACCTGCTAGAGGCTGCGATGGCTTTTGATCGAATCGTCGTTTCGAGAGATGATTCCGTGCGCGCGTTGTTGCAGAGCATCACCGGAAACTGCCCCGAGCTTGCGAAGATCGTTTGGTGCAATCCGGTGGAGGTGGGAGGAGAGGGGCTGGAATGGTTGCGAGCCGGGGCGCGGGTCGTGAAGGCGTGGCAACTTGGCTCGAAGCGCGGTTGAGCGGAAGGAAGTGTGCGGACAATAAAAAAGGCCCCGATCTCTCGGGGCCGTTTGCATGAACCCTAAACTACTGCGAGCCCTCTCGGGGCGCCAAGGTCTACTTCTTTTTCTTGGCGGGCGCTTTCTTAGCGGCCTTCTTCGCAGCCTTCTTAGTTGCGTTCTTCATCGATTGATTCTCCCTAACATCAGATTTGCGATCTTAGATCGCAGTGTGATTCATATATAAGGTTCTTTGAGGCGAAAGTCAAGAAAAAAATGCGGATCGGGTCTCGCCCTCCGACCCTCCGCGCCCTCTCTTCGCGGTCAAAACCATTTTCGCCATGAATTGTTCTTCACACTGCGGCCTCCCTCCGCGCCACAAACACGCCTTTTTGTTCTTGCCCGCGCCGGGCGGCCCGCGTTACGATCGGACCAAGTGGCCTCTCGCCGATCACTCGGGATCTCGGCCGCGCTGCTCCGCGCTGATACTGGCCAGTCTCGCGCTCGCCGCTTGCGCGAAGAAGCATCACACCGCCGCCGCACCCCTGCCTCCACGCGCCGGCACTGCTGAAATCCGAGACGGCGAAACCGGCCTCGCAAGCTGGTACGGCCATCCTTATCATGGCCGCCCCGCCGCCAACGGCGAGATCTACGACATGGAAAAGCTCACTGCCGCGCATCGGACCCTGCCCTTCGGAACCTGGGTGCGCGTCGTCAATCTCACCAACGACAAAACCGTCGACGTCCGCATCACCGACCGCGGCCCCTTCGTCGGAGAACCGCATCATCGATCTTTCGCATGCGGCGGCCGAAGCCATCGCACTGATCGGACCCGGCGTCGCGCGCGTCCGCCTCGACATTCTTTCCGTCCCCAGCGTCGCCTCCGGCGAAAACTGGTATGCCGTCCAAGCCGGCGCCTTCCTCGATCGCGATCGCGCCGAACGTCTACGTGCTTCTCTGGAGCGCGACTTCGGTCCGGCGCATCTGTTGCAGCGTGCCGATAGTCCACGCTTTCTGGCGCGTTGTGGTGGGACGAGTCCCCTCCGAGCAAGCCGCCGCTGCGCTGGCTCAGCGAGTACGACAGGAATCCGGTACCGCCTACGTAGTACGCCTCGATCCTTCTACACCCAATTCCGACACCAGCCCGGCGCAGTCCCTTAGCGGCCAGGTACTAGAGGCAATCCCCTCAAATGAGGTCACCCCTACACCCCAAATGATCCCCCAATCTAATACCGTGGGGTGTTGTCGAAATCCTAAAGTCCCCGTAGAGTTTATGAAGGACTCAGGCACTATCTTCTCTAACAACTCAAGATTCGGGAACCATGAATGCTAGCGCAAGCTGAAGAATCCGCTCCCTTATTGGTCGGCCAGTCGCCGCGCATCCGAAATGTCTTGCGGATGGTGGAGAAGCTGGGACGTTGCCGTTGGCCGGTGCTGCTGCTCGGCGAAACTGGTACTGGCAAGGAAGTAGTCGCGCGCTCTATACATAAGGTTCAGCCCGTCGGCCCGTTCGTTACCATCGATTGTTCCTCGCTGGTCGGCCCGCTCATGGAGAGTGAGCTGTTCGGTCACGTCAAAGGCGCATTCACCGGCGCTGTCACTCCCAAGACCGGCTTGATCGAAGTGGCCAATGGCGGCACCGCCTTCTTTGACGAAATCGGCGAGTTGCCGCTCGACCTTCAGGCCAAGCTGCTGCGCGTCTTGCAGGAAAAGGAATTCCGCCCGGTCGGTTCGCTCACCCATCGCCGCTCGGACTTCCGCGTCATCGCCGCCACCAATCGCGACTTGGCGAAGGAAGTGGAAAAGGGCGACGTTCCGCCGCGATCTGTTCTACCGGCTAAACGTCGTCAATCTCCGGCTGGCCCCGCTGCGCGATCGCAAGGAAGACATTCCCGCCCTCATCGCGCACTTCCTCGCGCGCCACGGAAAAGGTCACACGCTGGCCCAGGAAACCTTCGAGGCCATGCTTTCCTACGATTGGCCGGGCAACGTCCGCGAGCTCGAAAATTGCATCCAGCACATGGTCGCCATCAATACCGGCCCGTTGTTGCATGCCGCCGAGCTGCCTTCCATGCTGCAGAATTATCTGCTGGCGAAGAAAGCTCAGTCGCTCTCGGTCGCCGTTGGATTCCAGCCCTTGTCCAAGCCGCCCGGCGAAGCCTCCGCACACGAGCATCGCGGCGCACCGGAAGGCGCCCGCTCGCCGATCATTCCTCTCACGCAGATGGAGCGCCAGGCCATCCTCGAAGCGCTCGCTTACACCAAGGGCGATCGCGCCATTGCCGCCAATCTGTTGGGCATCGGACGCACCACGCTCTACCGCAAGCTCAAGGAGTATCAACTCGCCGTCTAAGACTCAGCCAAAGCTGATACGAAATCCTCGCCGCGCACTACCCCGCGTGCGGGAAGTCGAAAACCCTCAAGCTCTTGCTCGTAGAGGACGAACTCGAGGACGAACGGCTCATCTCGGAAGCGTTCCTCGAGATCGAGGAGAAATCGCCAGTGGTGCAACTGGCGCTCCTCGGCCGTCGTGCCCGTCGATCGGCTGGCCGACGCCCTGGACTGCTTGCGTCGTGACTCGTTCGACGCCGTCCTGCTCAATCTCAGCCTGCCCGATAGCCCCACGCTGCTCGATTCGTTCCTCGAGGTAGCTGCGTGCGCCGCGTCGCTCCCATTCTGGTTCTGGCTGACGAGCCGGATGAAAACCTCGCGAATCGATTGCTGCGTGAAGGAGCTCAGGACGTTCTGGTGAAGTCCGAACTGGAGTGCTCCCCGCTGGCCCGCGCCATCCGTTACGCTATCGAGCGCCAGCGTAGAGTCAGGGCCGCGCGGGCTTCCGCGCTGGTCGACGATCTCACCGGCGTTCTCACCCGCGACGCATTCCTCACCGTCGCCGCCCATGCCGGCCGCAGAGAGCTGGTGGCCCTGGTAGAGATTGCGGCCGATCGCGACGCGCTTGAGCCGCTCCTGATTCAGGCCGCGGAAGTGCTGCGAAGCGTCTTTGAAGCGCATGCCATCGTGGGCCGCTGGGATCAGCTGTCGATTCTGCGTCATCACCTCCGGCCTTACCGAAGCCGCCGTGGAAGCAATGTTGCATCGCGCCGCCGGCATTGTCGCCTTTCAATTCTCCCTCAGCCCACTCGACTCCAACGACAGTCTGGAAGAAATTCTGACGGCCAAGCTACGTCCTCGCGCGAAAATCGCTATGCTGGCTGATTGAAAATCGCTCTCGACGCCACCTACAGCCTGGGACCGAATCTCTCGGGCGTCGGCGTCTACTCGCGCGAAATCCTGTTCGGTCTGGCGCGCGCCCATCCGGAAGCTCGCTATCTGTTCTGCTATCGCTCGCACCGCTTCCTGCGCTCCTTCTGCCGATCGTCTTCCTTCCAACGCCGCTCGCCGTCTGCTCGGAGAGAATCGTGGGCCATCCGCCGATCTGTTTCATGGATTGAACCAACGCCTCGGCGCCGCCTCCTACCGCCGCCGCGTTGCCACCTTCCACGATCTGTTCGTGATGTCGGGCGATTACTCGACACCCGATTTCCGCAACCGCTTCACCGCCCAAGCCCGCGCCGCCGCCGAGCGTTCCGACTTGATCATCGCCGTCTCCGCCTTCACCGCGCGGCAAGTGGAACAACTGCTGCACGTCGAACCGTCCAGGATCCGAGTTATTCCTCACGGCGCTCGTCCGGCGCCACCTTCCAGCCACACCGTCCCGCGCGAGCCAATCATCTTGAGCGTCGGAGCGATCCAGCGCCGCAAGAATATCGTGCGTTTAGTGGAAGCGTTTGAGCAGCTGGCTCCCGGCTGGAAGCTTCTCCTGGCCGGATCCCTCGGCTTCGATTCGGAGGCCGCGCGCGAACGCATCGCAGCACAGCCCGCGCAAACAGGATATTCAGATGCTTGGCTATGTTTCCGATTCCGCAACTGGAAGATCTTTACCAGCGCGCCTCCATCCTGGCTTTCCCCTCGCTCGACGAAGGCTTCGGCATGCCGATACTGGACGCCATGGCGCGCGGTGTGCCGGTGCTCACTTCCAACCTCTCCGCGATGCCGGAAGTTGCCGGCGACGCTGCTCTTCTGGTCGACCCCACCGACGTCCACTCCATCGCGGATGGACTCTGCCGCCTTGCCACGAACTCGGACTTACGAGACGCACTGATCCAAGCGGGATTGGCTCGGGCGAAGGAATTTACTTGGCGAGAAATCGGTGGAAGCAACCTGGCAGGTCTACGAGGAACTGCTGGGCTAAGTTTTCTCTTCGTCGATCGCAATCTTCAAAGCTTTCAGGAACTTTTGGTCCTGCGACGTCAGCTTGATCTTGCCGGTGGATTCAAACTTGCGCTTGGGCGGTGGCGCTTCCGACCCTACCGCTTCGCCTTCCACCTCAGATTCGTACTCGCCGTTTTCCTCGCGTTTATTGAACCCGATGGTGGCTTCGAGAACCAGGAAAACGTCGTACCCGGCTCGCTTGATCTCCCCGATGGCGGCAGCAATGCGATCGGAGTCGGACAGCGATTCATTGATCGCGTTGCCAAGCTCTTGCATCAACTCTTTGAGTTTCTCTTCCACGCATTGCCCCTTTCTTTGCAGCGGGCTCCCTCTTAGAATAACACTCTACCTTCTTGATGTTGCCGAGGCAAGGACAGTTTCAAACAAAAGGTTAGTGCCCCCGCTTCCGGGTTTCGCTCTCCTATTTCCTCTATCGGCCCAATCCCCCCTTATCAGTAGAAGTCTCCTCCGTGCGGCGCAGGCAATCGGGACTCGTCACCGAGCCACGGTGCAGGGGAGACGCTACACTGGAACTAGCCTATGTTTTCAATGGCAAAAAAGTTCATCGGCCATGTGATGCCGGGCGTTATTCGGCCCATCCATATTTTATGGAATCAAGTGATCGGCTTTTTTTTCATTGTCTTGGCGCTTTTGCCCATCCACGCCATCATTCGCGATTGGGGAAAAGACGATAGCGGCCCACGACTCGCGCTCGAAATCCCTTTCGCCCTGATCATGGCCGGCTTCGGCATCCACTCCTTTCTGAAAGCCCGCAAAATCTCTAGGTCATGACCTCGCGAGCAGCCCGGCCAGTACCCGTTCACTCGAGGGATCTATCCGGACATGTACCGCTCGCCGCCTCTGGACCATGCGCCAGTACGCCGGCTTCGGAACCGCCGAAGAAAGCAATCGCCGCTATCGCTACCTGCTGTCGCAAGGCATCACCGGCCTCTCGGTCGCCTTCGATTTGCCGACCCAGATGGGCATGGATTCCGATCATCCTCTCGCGGCTGGCGAAGTGGGCCGCGTGGGCGTTGCCATCTGCTCGCTGGCCGACATGCAGCGTCTATTTGAAGGCATCCGCCTGGCCGACATCACCACTTCGATGACCATCAACTCGACGGCCGCCATTCTTTTGTGCTTCTACGTGCTGGTCGCGCGCAGCCAGGGCGCCGACCTCGCCAAAATCTCCGGCACTATCCAGAACGACATCCTCAAAGAGTACATCGCGCGCGGCACGTACATTTATCCTCCCCGCCCCGCCATGCGCATCATCACGGACCTGTTCGCCTGGGCCGCCCGCGAACTGCCCGAATGGAACACCATCTCCATCAGCGGCTACCACATTCGCGAAGCCGGCTCGACTGCGATTCAGGAAGTGGCCTTCACGCTCGCCGACGCCATCGCCTACATCGGCGCCGCCATCGACGCCGGCCTGGAGGTAGATTCATTCGCCCCGCGTCTTTCGTTTTTCTTCAACTCCCACAGCAATTTCCTGGAGGAGATCGCCAAGTTCCGGGCAGCTCGGAGGCTGTACGCGAAGCTTATGCGCGAGCGTTTCGGAGCCCGTAATCCCCGCTCGATGATGCTGCGCTTTCACGTTCAGACCGCCGGCTCCTCGCTCACCGCCCAGCAACCCGACGTCAACGTAGTGCGCGTGGCCCTGCAGGCGCTGGCCGCGGTGCTGGGCGGCGCGCAATCCCTGCACACCAACGCCAAGGATGAAGCGCTCGGGCTTCCCACCGAAGAAGCCGCGCGTCTGGCTCTGCGCACGCAACAAATCATCGCGCACGAAACCGGCGTCATCAGCACTGCCGACCCCATTGGTGGCAGCCACTACATTGAAAAACTGACGGATGAGATCGAGCGCGGCGCCGAGGAATATATCCAGCGCATCGACGCCATGGGCGGCACCCTGGCCGCTATCGAAAACGGTTTCATCCAGAATGAAATCCAGAACGCCGCCTATGCCTACCAGCAAACCGTCGAGCGCGGCGAGACCATCGTCGTCGGCGTAAACAAATTTCAGCAGGACCAGGCGAGCGCGCCCACGACCTTTCGGCTCGACCCCGAGCTCGAAAGACAGCAAATCGCTCGTATCCGGGAGCTGCGAGCTTCCCGAGACGCCCGCGCAGTCGATGCCAGCCTCTGCGCCCTTGAAGACGCCGCCCGTTCGAGCGACAACCTGATGCCCCGCATCCTGACCTGCGCCGAAGCATACGCGACCGTCGGTGAAATTTCGGACCGTCTCCGCGCCGTCTTTGGCGAATATCACGAACGCTAGCGCCTTTTGCGAGGCGGACGTTTCGGCGCCAATCTACAGGCTCCCTTCAGCAAGTCGCTCATGGCATCGGGCTCGACGCGCGCAAGGTTCACGAGTACGTAGGGATACTCGAGGTAATGATCGGTAATGAAGTAGGTCTCCGGATCCGCCGCAATCAAGTCCTGCCGATCCTCGATGCTCATCCGCACCACCAAAGCACCAATATCATCCCGCAACCGCGCAATCAATTCCCCCTTCACTTTAAACGCGGGCGTTCCGTACGAGGTGCCCTCCTCGATGTCATCCAGCACCAGCGCTATTTTGCGGACCGCCTCGAAAGTCATCGCACAACAATTCTATAGCCTCAGCGTTCACACGAGTGTGAACGCGGCACGCAGGAGTGCGTGCGCCACAATTGCATCCTGGTACGATTTCTCACCGACGCCTGTTAAACTGGGTATGTGGAGCGAAAGATCTTCTGGCTCACCTTTACCATCCTGGGGTTGGTGGCCGATTTCTTCCTCCCCCTCTGGTGGGCTCTGGGCGCCACCATTCCCATCGGCATTCTAAGTTGGTGGTTCGCTTATCGAATGGATTGGTTCTAGAATGAGCAGCTATTCCCTCGCATTCCTTTTGATCTTCGGCCTCGGCCACCATCCAGCGCGTGAACCGGTGGACCCCACCAAGGGAGCACAGTTGCATAGCCGCATCCCGTGCGACGGTAATGGAGCGCCCGAAGACCTGCTTCGCATCCAAACGACATTTTCCGCCGGCGACTGGGCGCGCGAATTCGTCGTGAGCAGCTTTGCGAACGATAAGTGCGAACTCGACGTAAAAGGCAAGTGTTTGCACAATGTAAAAGCCGGATGGCGCACCGTATGGTCCGGCGCAAACGCCGACACATCGGCTCGCGCACTGGTCCCCATCAGCTCCTGCTATGAATGGGGATCCAGCGCACTCGCGCAATATGTGCTGAGCGGCTGGTATAAGGAGGGCGCCGCCGATTCAAAGGAAGCTTGGAAACAAGCTCCCCTTAAGCCAGTCTCCACGGAGCCTGAAGTTTACGAGTTCACCGACCCCAACGGCGGAACGGCGCGTTTGGAAATCAGGCGTTAACAATATACCTAGTAATCGTCGGGATCCGTCGCGGGCCTCGTATCGTTTAAGAAGAAGGCCGCGGTCTTCGGTGCGCTGATGGTCTGGAACGTGCGCGGCTTCCTGGTGAGGTCGAAGAAGCTGACTAGATCGCTGGTTGCGCGCGCATCCGCGAATTTCAATCCCCCCATTGGCAGGTTGAAGTTGTGTTCGATGAACCGGAGGATGCTTCCGAAGTCGTGGCGGGTGTTGTCGATGTACGCCTGTGGCGTGTAAGCGGAAACCACTACCAGGGGAACGCGAAAGCCGTATTGGTAATCGCCCTGGGCTCCAGGCAGGATCGTCGGGGGCTCATGATCGTACCACCCTCCCCAATCGTCCCAGGTGATGAAGATCGCGGTGTTTTCCCAATACCCGTCCTTCCCGTCGCACGAACTGCTGTTGCCGATCGCATTCACAATGGAAGCTACCCACGAAGGTCCGCCGCCGTCGTTAATGTCCGGGTGATCGGAGTTCGCCCCAGTGGGAACGACCCAACTTACCGAGCGCAGCTTGCAAGCGGCGATGTCTTTCAAGACGCCCGCGTTTGTAAGGTCGACATTATGAGTCCAGTCCGGTCCCGTACACTGCCCTCCCGGCCCCGTTGATTGACAGAGGTGCGCGATGGCGTTGGGCGCCGACCAGATCGAGGTCGCGTTCGGCGTGTAATATCTCCATGTAACGAAAGATGGCAGCATGTCCACGATGGTTTGGTGCTCGAAACATGGATACATGTTCTGATTCTCGCCCGTGGTGTCGATTAGCTCAACCGTTGTCCCGGCCGGCGCCGCACACCCCGCGCCAGTCACGACGCCGGCGGTGCCAGAACTCGTCATGTTCTCGGCAGCGAACGTTCCAGCAGCATCGTCGGCTGCGCTGGGCGCGGACGTTCCGCCAAACAGAAATTGATGCGCGGGAAAGCTGGGCCCCTGGTTGGTCTGGAACATGTAGTTCGCCCAGCCGTATTGTTCCGCCATGTCGAGATAGGGATTCACTAGTCCAGTCGAATTATCCACATACCGGAACTGGGGATTTGGCGGGCACGTTTGGAAGCAGCTGACTCCGGCTTCGCCGTCGTTCTTGCAGACACGTGTGGTCTTATCCAAATCGCACATCGCGACGAACGCCGAATGTTTGTGGCTCAAATCGTACTTGGCAGCTAGCCCAACGGGTAACGGCTGCCTGACTCCGGTTGGCGAGGTCTTGTCCAGCCAGTTCTTGGTCTGGATGTTGTATTGCTCGTTCGTTGGCGTCGTACTACAGGAGTGGGGGGTGGGCGCCACGCATAATCCGTGGAATAGATTATCCGGCGTTCGATTTTCCTGAACAATTACGATTACATGCTCGAAGTTCGGGATCTGCGCGTAGGCCGCGGCGATCCAGAATAAAGGCGCCAGCAGGCGCAAGATAGCAACTCGCATTATCGATTCCACTCCTCGAGGACGATGAACACCACTGGAAGTTTATGGGATGTGCGCCACGGGTCTCAACCCACCAAAGCGCCAAAAGGTACCGGTACTTTATCGTTAATTACCGGGTGTGGCGTCCTGATGACCACCGTGGCGCACACACTCGAAGAATTCAGAAGTCAGAAGTCAGAATTCAGAAGCGAGGGGCGCCGCAGCGGCGGTCTTTGCCGAATTCTTGAATTCTGGATTCTTCACACGAATGTGAACGCGATTGCTCATCCTCCATCTGATTGCATCGCTCAGGCGCGTTGCTGAGCCAAAAGCGCTTCCACTTCCGTCCGGAGTGGCGCCGAAGTCTGAGCGCCGGCTCGAGTCACTGAAATCGCCGCCGCGGCGTTGGCGAAACGCAGTGCTTGCTCCATTGGCATGTCCTCCATCAGACCAACCGCCAACGCAGCGTTAAACGTGTCTCCAGCCGCGGTGGAATCCACGGCCCGCACCGGGAAAGCAGGCGCGACGAGGGTTCCATCCACTCCGCAATACACGCAGCCCTGACTGCCCAGCTTCACCACCACGGACCGCACGCCTAATTCTCTGATCTTGTTTCCAAGTGCGACCGCTTCCGTGGCGTTCACGCGACTCGGCGGCATGCCTGCCAGCACACAGGCCTCATTCTCATTCGGCGTTGCGATGTCTACCAGTTGGAGGATCTCCTTCGGCAGCGCTCGCGCAGGCGCGGGATCCAGGATGCCCATCGCGCCCATCCGGCGCGCTTCCCGCAAGCCTTCCTCTACGGCCTCCATCGGAACCTCCAGTTGCAGCAGCACCGAGCGCGCGCCTTCCAGCGCCCAGCGCTCGGCATCGATATCGACCGCGGATAAAACGCCGTTCGCCCCCGGCGCCACCGTGATCGAATTCTGCCCCGCATCGTCGACGTGGATGCATGCCACACCGCTCGCTTCGGAAGCCGTTTCCAGCACCGCGCGAACATCCACGCCCGCGCCCGCCAGATTGGCCTTGAGCGCACTCCCGAATGCGTCGGCTCCGACGCGTCCGATCATTCTCACCACCGTCCCGCTCGCTGCCAGCTTCGCCGCGGCATAGGCCTGATTGGCGCCCTTGCCTCCCGGAATGGTGCGGAAATTACGTCCCAGAATGGTTTCTCCCGGGAGCGGCAGGCGGTCCACCGCGAGGACGAAGTCCATGTTCAAACTGCCGATCACCACAATCGAATTCGCCATTACGCTCTTAAAGACTCGCCATCCCGATCAGCACCAGGCCGATCACGTATCCGGCGAACATCAGCGTCACGAACGTCCACGTCCCCTGCGGTGCATGCATGAATTCGCGCCAGATGAGCACGCCCCAGATGGCGGCCACCAGCGTGGCGCCCTGGCCCAGCGCGTAGGAGATGGCCGGACCGGCCACTCCCGAAGCGATTACGTTCATGCACAGTGCCACCATCCAGATGCATCCGCCCAGGAATCCAAGCGAATGCAGGCGCGCGCGTCCGCGGAAATAATCGCGGTACGTGACCTTGCCGGCGTGCATGAAGATGGTATTCACCACGACGTTGCTGGCCAGCAGTCCCACTGCGAACAGGACCAGCGCGGCGTAAGGCGTGAGCAGTCCCGGCTCGAGAGCACGCGTGCTGAAATCCGGCGACACGGCCGCGAGCAATTGCGGATAGAAGAAGCCCATCAAACAACCAGCTACCACGGAGAATGCGAGCCCCCGAAATGTTTTCGTCTGCTTGGCCTTTCCGAGACGATGGTGCGCGACGGCCGACATGATCATCGCAAAGACGATCAGCGCCACCCCGGCGGTCAGAAGCGTGGCATTGCCTTGGGGCGTAAGCACGTAGCTCTTCACGGTTCCGATCACGAGCGCCAGGCCGACGCCCACGGGAAACGCCACCGCCATGCCCGCCGCGTCGATCGCAACCACCAGCAGAATATTCGAGATATTGAACAGGACGCCGCTCAAAATCGCGTTCCAGATTGCGCCTTCTGAACCTCCGCGCAGGCTCTCGAGAAACGGCATTCCAGCCGAGCCCGCGCTGCCGAGGGTGAACGCAAACAGCAGTGAGAACGCGAACACCCCGATGGCGTAGTCCCAATAGAAAAGCTCAAACGGCCATTTATCTTTGCCAGCCAGTTTTTGCGCATTCGCCCACGACCCCCACCCCAGCATCGTGACGATGCAAAACAGTACAGCGACGCCCAACTCGTGAACGATAAACACAGCGAGCTAGTATACCAGTGCGGTTGCCCTCCCCAACCCGCACGCTTGCTATCGAAGGACCAGGAAAGCCGACTCTTCCGCAAGCGCGAATGCCTCGATTTCGCGGCTCCCTCTGCGGAGCAGTTCTGCGATTTCCCGGGTCGAGCAGTTTCCGAGCCCAATCCAAATTACCTTTGGAGGTGGTCCGAGGAGAAAACTGCGCTGGCGGAAGTCGGCGTCCTTCGTCACAATGATGTAGCCCTTCTCCACGGCGTAATCCCAAACTTTCCGGTCCGTCGATGATTTCAGCCCAACGTCCCGCACGTGGGAGGATTCTGGATAGACTTCAGCCAGTAGGCCCAGAAGGGCCGGTGAAAGGTTCTCGTCAAAGAGGAGCTTCACACCTGGGTGGAAGTGAGCCGCCGTTCGCGATCAGCGGCGAACGCCAGGCAGGCGCGGATGTCCTGGGACGTTAGGTCCGGAAAATCGGCCAGGATCTCGGCTTCAGTCATGCCGGACGCAAGATAATCCAGGACATCAGAGACTGTAATCCGAAGTCCCCGAACACACGGCTTACCGCCCATCTTCCCTGCCTCGATCGTGATGATCTTGCGATAGTCCGTTCCCATCGCTTCATTATAGATCCGACCCCAAGCCAACATTAAGGAGAATTTATGCCCCGAATCGACAAACCGCCCCGACCTGTATACAATCAGGTGAGTCACGCTCTAATACCCGCTCGGCCCCACCGCTGAGCTTTTAGAACCGCGCAAAACGGAGCGCGGCGCCAAACCGTTTTGTACATCTACGGGGCGCGCCGCACCCTTTGCGCTTCAAACGAATAGGAAGGTCTATGCAACGAATCCTCCGAATGGCCAGCCCTGTCTGGCTGTTCCCCGTGCTGCTCGCGCTCGGCCACGCCCCGGCTTTCGCCCAGGTGAACCTGGCCGGCGTCTGGAACAATTTGCAAATTCTCCACGAAGATGAGCCCGAACGGCTCCCCGGCCCCGAGCTCGGCGATTACCTGGGCGTCCCCATCAATGCCGCAGCCCGTTATCGCGCCGACGCCTGGGACGCATCGCTTATCACGCTTCCCGAATACCAGTGCCGAGTCCACCCCTCGGATTACTCTCCCAGTTTCGCAAGTATTCGCATGTGGGACGAATACGACAAGGACACCCAGCAGCTTATCGCCATCCACATCCACCACTTCGCCTGGAACACCGAGCGCACCATCTGGATGGACGGCCGTCCGCATCCGCCCGAATACGCGCTGCACACCTCCATGGGCTTTTCCACCGGCAAATGGGAAGGCGATGTCCTGGCCGTCTACACTACGCATCTGAAAGAAGGTTGGATTCGCCGCAACGGTCTGCCGCGCAGCGATCGCGCCACGTTCACCGAGCATTTCATCCGTCACGGCGACAACCTGACGCTCATGACGGTGATCCGCGATCCCGCTTATCTCACCGAGCCCATGATTCGAACCCGCGACTACGTCTATGAAATTGGCGGTCAGATCGCACCCTACCCTTGTGAAAGCGTGGAAGAGGTCATCCGGCCCAAAGGTAAAATCCCGCATCACCTGCCCGGCACGAATACGTTCCTGGGCGAGTTTCCGGCCGCCCACGGAATCCCACCCGAAGCCGCGCGCGGCGGCGCCGACACCCTGTATCCCGAATATCAAGACAAGATCCGCAAGGCCGCTCCGGCGACGAAGGCGGACGCAAAATGAGAAGCCGAATTCTCCTGCTACTTCTTTTGGCAACCGCGGGCCTGACCTCCGCGCAAGCCCAAGATTCCGAAGTCCATGTTTGGCCGGTGCAAGGCAACATCTACATGATTGTCGGCGCGGGCGGTAACATCACCGTGCAAACCGGCAAAGATGGCGTTCTGGTGGTGGATACTGGATTGGCTCCGATGGCCGACAAGGTTCTGGCCGCCATCAAAACGCTCTCCAACGGTCCGATCCGGTACATCATCAACACGCATTATCATGCCGATCATACCGGCGGTAATGAGAAAATCCGCCTGGCCGGCAGCACCATCGTCGGCGCCAACGTCACGGGCGATATCAAAGACGCCGGCGTAGGCGCTGCCATTCTTTCGCACATCAACGTTCTGAACCGGATGAGCGCGCCCACCGGCCAGCAAGCGCCGTCACCAGACGGTGGCTGGCCCACCAGCACCTTCTTGAGCGATCAAAAGAAGCTGTACTTCAATGGCGAGGGGATCGATATCCTGCATCAACCCGCCGCCCACACCGACGGCGATAGCATCGTGTTCTTCCGCCGCTCCGATGTCATCAGCACCGGCGACATCTTCACCACCACCAATTACCCCATCATCGATCTCGCCGCGGGCGGCAGCATTCAGGGCACCATCGCCGCGCTGCAGAAGATCGTCGACATGATCATCCCGGTTTACGGCCAGGAAGGCGGCACCATGGTGGTCCCCGGCCACGGCCGCTTGTGCGATTTCGGCGACGTGCTGAATTTTCGCGAAATGACCATCATCATTCGCGATCGCGTGCAGGACATGATCAAGAAGGGCATGACGCTCGAACAGGTGAAGGCGGCCCGTCCGACCCAGGATTACGATCCTCTGTATGGTTCCACCACCGGCTTCTGGACCACCGACAAGTTCGTCGAAGCCGTTTACAAAAGCCTAAAAGGTGAGAAATGAAAATCCAAGCTTTAGCTATCCTGGCCGTTGCGCCTGCTCTGTTTGCGCAATTTCCTGGAGGACCGCCTCCCGGGCCACCCAAGCCGGCCAAGGCCATCGCTCCCATCGAACTGACCGGCTACTGGGTTTCCATCGTCAGCGAAGACTGGCGCTTCCGCATGATCGCGGCGCCCAAGGGCGATTTCGCGGGAGTGCCCTTGAATCCAGCAGGCCAGAAGGTGGCTAAGGAATGGGATCCGGCCAAGGACGAAGCCGCCGGCAATCAGTGCAAGGCTTACGGCGCGGCTGGTTTGATGCGCATACCCACGCGCCTGCACATCACCTGGCAGGACGACAACACGCTCAAGATCGAAACGGATGCCGGAACGCAAACACGCCTCCTGCACTTCGGGACTCCGCACCCACCCAGCGGTCCACCGACCTTGCAAGGTTATTCGGCGGCTGAATGGCACGGATCGTTTGGCGGCGTCGGTTATTTCGGAACGGCGTTCGATCCCAGCAAGGGCGGCTCGCTCGAAGTGAACACCAGTCACCTGGCTCCGGGCTATCTTCGCCGCAACGGAGTTCCCTATAGCGACAAAACCACGGTGCAAGAATTCTACGACGTGATCAAGGAGCCCGAGGCCGACTGGATTGTAGTAAAGACCATCGTCACCGATCCGACGTATCTGTTCCGCACCATGATCACCAGCACGCACTTCCGCAAACAGCCCGACGCCACTGGCTGGAAGCCCTCGGCCTGCTACGACCGGTAGCTGGCTCGTTCCAGGCGATCTCGAATCGCCGACCACTCTTCCGAGCGAGGCGGCTGCTCGATGGCGATCCAGTCGAGCCCTTGAGCATCCGCGTCGTGCAATCTTTCATAGAGCACCGCCGCGTACGCCTGCGGATCGTCTGGCATCTGGAGAAAGATCCCGCGGCCAGTGGACGGTAGGTCCCCGCGTTCGACCAAAATCAGCGGAGTCTTCGGACTGTAGTGCCGGGCATGCAATCCCGGCGACGCATGAGCGCCTTCGGCCATCGGCCCCGGCATTTGCACCGGCCCAATTACGGCTTCGATTTCCGCTTTCGTTACCATGCCCGGTCTCAACAAAACTGCATCCGTCCCGACAATCGAAAGAACAGTGGACTCGATTCCAACCGTGGTTCGTCCGCCATCCAGCACCATCGCGACTCGATCGCCCAAACTGTCGCGGACATGCTGCGCGGTGGTCGGCGAGAGCTCGGTGAAACGATTAGCGCTCGGCGCGGCGATGGGAACGCCGGCTTCGGAAATCAACTCCTGTGCGATGGGATTGGCGGGCATTCGAACCCCGACGGTATCCAATCCGGCGGTCAACCGATCCGGCACGTGCGGCTGTTTCGGCAACACGAGCGTCAGCGGTCCAGGCCAAAATACGCGGGCCAGTCGCTCGGCTCGCTCCGGCCACTCGCGCACCAGGCTGTGCGCCATTTCGATGGAGCTTACATGAACAATCAGCGGACTCGACGCAGGACGGCCCTTTGCGGCAAAGATTTTTTCAATCGCCGCTGCATCGAGCGCGTTGGCCCCGAGTCCATAGACCGTTTCCGTAGGAAACGCTACTAGCTCGCCGGCTCTGATCAGAGCGGCGGCCCGGGCTATCTCCGAGGCATCACTCAGGCAAGTCCTCTTTTCCGTCACCGGCGATTTTGCCGGTGTGCTTAAAGACCAGGAAGGCGTGCATGAGCCGGTCCAGGTCACCTTCTAATACTCGATCCACGTCGCCGATCGAAAGCTTGGTGCGATGATCCTTCACCATCCGATACGGTGCGAGAACGTAGCTGCGGATCTGGCTGCCGAAATTGATTTCGAGCTTGGAGTCTTCGATCTTTTTATCGGAGACCCTTTTTTTCTCCAGCTCGTATTCATACAGCCGCGCGCGCATTTGCTTCATCGCGCTGGCCCGGTTCTTGTGCTGCGAGCGCTCGTTCTGGCACTGCACGACAAGACCGGTGGGGATGTGCGTCATGCGCACTGCCGATTCCGTCCGGTTAACGTGCTGGCCTCCGGCGCCCGAGGCGCGAAATACGTCCACGCGAATATCTTCCGGTTTGATGTCGATGTTGATGTCGTCTTCAATCTGCGGATAGACGAACACCGACGCAAACGAGGTGTGCCGCCGTGCGTTGGCATCGAAGGGCGAAATTCGGACCAGGCGATGCACTCCGATCTCCGATTGCAGCAGCCCGTAGGCATTTTCGCCATTCATTTCGAGAGTCGCCGATTTGATGCCCGCGCCTTCACCTTCCAGGCGATCGGTAACCACGGCCTGCATATTATGGCGTTCGGCCCAGCGCAGGTACATGCGCAGCAGCATCTCCGCCCAGTCCTGGCTTTCGGTGCCGCCCGCGCCCGGATGGATGGCCATGATCGCGCTCTTGCCATCGTTGGGGCCGTTGAGCAGCATCCCGGTTTCGAGCACTTCCAGGCGCGCGGAAAAACGCTGGATCTCGCGGTCCAGATCGGCGGTCACGTTTTCGCCTTCGCGGCCGAGTTCGAACAGCGTATCCAAATCCGAAGTCAGCCGCGCAACCTCGGCTTCATCGGCGATGGCCTGCTCCAGGCGCTTGCGCTCCTGCATGACTTTCTGGGCTTTTTTCGGGCTGCTGATTCCAGAAATCGGAATCGGAGATCTGCTGTTCGATTTTCGCTAGCTGCAGCTTCTTGTTGGAGGAGTCAAAGATAGCTCCGCACAGCGTCAGCTTGCTGGCGGAGCGAAGCGTATTCTCTTTCGTGTTCTTCGAGGGTCATTAAGATTTTATTTTACCAGGGGCGTCAAATCGAGCAACTGGCCGCGCTTTCCGACGTTCCAGCCCTCGGTTCGACCTAACATTTCATGTTGGCCGGCGGCCTCGTGAATATGCCCGCAATAGAAATACCTGGGCTGCTCGCGCTCGATGAATTCGCGGATTGCAGCGCTTCCGAAATGCTGGCCTTCCCCCGCGCGATCGAGCGCCGTGTCTTTGGGGGGAGTGTGGCAGATGAGCAGCAGGGGATCGAGTCCTGAAAACCTGTTGAGGCGCTCCCTCAATTCCTGCTCGCTGTACTCGCCTGGTGTGTTGAAAGGCGTTGGATTGGAGTAGCCGAGCCCCGCTATCTGATAGCCTGCGATCTCCATAGTCCGTCCATGAAAATCTTGAAAACCAAACTCGCGGCAGAATCGCGCGATGTCGGTCTCCGATTCATGATTTCCGGGAAGGACATACATCCGCTCCGCGCGCTTTTGAAGAATCGGCCCCATGACGTCCAGGCCGCGTCCGAAATTCGCCAGGTCGCCGGCGGCGAAATAGTAGTCGGCGTCGATGGCCATCAATCTTTCGAGCGCCGCCCGGTCGCCGTGGATGTCGGAAAAGATCAGGAGCTTCACGTCACTTTTTAGCATACGCGAGGGTCTAGATGTCGAGGGTTCTTGTGATTGTCGACGAAAAAGGCCACACGATCACCGACGCGCCGGCCATGCCGACGCTTACCGAGCGCCAGGAACAAGAAGCCGAAGACCGCACCTCCGTTAGCGCGCTGGTGGTTCACGAAGCCATTCGCAAAGACGGCGATGAAGAGCTGCGCCGGCCGATCTCCGCGCTGGCCTGGTCCGGGCTGGCGGCTGGGCTTTCCATGGGGTTCTCATTTGTCGGCGAAGCTTTGTTCCGAACCTACCTGCCGGAAGCGCCCTGGCGGCCGCTGATCACCAATCTGGGTTATCCGCTCGGCTTTCTCATCGTGATTGTCGGAAGGCAGCAACTGTTCACCGAAAACACATTGACGGCGATCATTCCACTTCTGGCGCGCCGCAATTTGGCGACGCTCTGGCAGGTGCTGCGTCTATGGGCCGTGGTGCTGGCCGCGAACATGGCGGGTGCGCACATCTTCGCCTGGGTAATTGGTAACACGACGGTACTGCATTCGAAGTTTCACCTGGCGCTGGGGCAACTGGCAACCGAAGCCGCCGACGTTTCCTTCGGTACAGCCATTTTGCGCGGCATCTTTGCCGGATGGCTGATCGCGATGGTGGTCTGGATGCTGGCCGCCACGGATTCCAACCGCATTCCGATTATTATTCTGATGACCTATATTGTGGGCCTGGCCGGGCTCACTCACATCGTGGCCGGGTCGGTGGAAGTGCTGTTTCTGGTGATGACCGGTGTCAAATCCTGGATTTCGGCGGTGGGCGGGTACATGCTTCCGACGCTGATCGGAAATGTGCTCGGCGGCGTCGCGCTGGTGTCTGCGCTGAATCATGCGCAGGTGATCGCGGGGTCGCCGCCGGCCAAGAGGACGTAGTCCTAAAACCGCAGGTGCATTGAGAGCTGCAAGAAGCGCGAGCTTCCGAGAGTGTGCTGGATGATCCCCAGGCTGCCGGCTGGCGGGAACTGGGGCGGCCCCGAATAATTGGGGAAGAAATTTACGTCGTTGTTTGGTGCGTCGAAATCCGGATGATTGAAGATATTGAACGCATCGAAGTTGAAGCGCAGCCGGAACCGGTCGTTGAGAACAAATTCCTTGCCCAGCGACATATCGAAGCGCACCTCGAACGGAGCACGAAAAATGTTCCTACCGGAGTTGCCGTAAAGCGATTCATACAAATCGCATCCGGTAGCGTCGCAGGGCGGAACCCCGTTGGTTCCCGGAGCAACAAACTGCGGAGCGAATGCGTTCACGTCTAAGACAGGCTTACCCGCGTTCACACCAGTGGTGCCTTGGAGTTGGGCCTGTTGTACGGTCACGCCAGGTTTTAGGGGCACGATCGGGTTTCCGATGTAGTTGGACGTCCCGAAGTACAAACTCCCTACCGATCCGGAATAGTCGTAAATGCTGTACGGCTCGCCGCTCTGGGCGATAGTCTGTCCACCGATGGTCCAGCCGTTAATTGCGGCGCCCAGCGCTTTGTTGGAAGTGAGCTTCGGGAGGGTATAGCTATAGTTGATCAGGAACACGTGAGTCCGGTCGAAGTCGGCGGAGCCGTAGCTCTGCTTCGGGTACAAGGGATTGTTCCCGGTGAAGAAGAGGCCCAGGCCGCTTTGTTCGTCCAGTGCGTGCGACCAGGTGTAGGAGGCGGTGAACTGCAGACCGTTCGAGTAGCGTTTGCGGGCCTGCAACTGAAGCGCGTTGTAATTTGAGATGCCTTCGGCTTTGAAGAGAACCGAGTTCATATCGTAACCGATGTAGGGCACGCGGATTGGAGCGTTGCCGGCGTACTCACTGGTCGAAATAGGTTCCAGGTCTAGATTGTAATTGGGGCTGACGCCGCCATAGGAATAGATTTCACCGTTGATCGGGTGTTGGGGCGTTGCGATGCCGGGTTGGTTGAAGGCAATAGGCAGGACCTGATGCACACCATGGTTGCCGATGTAACCGGCGCTGAACAGCCAGTCGTTGGCAGCTTGGTATTGAAGGTCGAAAGTCCAGTTTTCGGTATAGGGGAGCTTGTTGTTGATGTCGTAGCCGCCGAACAGGAACGGTCCGAAAAGATTTCCGGGGGGGAAATTGCCCGATTCGGTCTGCGCGATATTCGGCAACAGACCCTGGAATGCGGCCAAGGTGCCGGCCGGCGGGGCTGGCGCCGTGGTGCCGAACGGATTCGAGAATGTCGCGCCCGTTTGCGCGACGATGGGCTGCACGAAGGGCGGTTCGAGTGTGACGCCGAAGGGTCCATTGAAGCCGCCGCCGGCGCTGGGGGAGAGATAGCTGAAAAACTCTCCGCGGTCGTAGTAGATGCCGAATCCGCTGCGGATGGTCAGCTTCGGAATCGGGTTCCAGGCGATGCCAATACGCGGCGCGAAGCCCCACTGGTGATTCTTCATCAGAGTACTGCTGGAGTTGCCCGCAATTTCCAATCCGGAATTTGTGATGGTGTCCGTGGCAGCATCATAAGAGTACTGGTTGCCGTTGAAGGCCGTCAGCCTGCCATATTTTTCTGAAAGCGGGCCATCGAAGTCCCAACGAAGTCCGAGCGTTACGGTGAGATTACTGCGGAGTTTGTAGTTGTCGTTGACGAAAGCGCCGGCGGTATCGGAGCGGTAGTAACGATTGGCCGAGCCCGTGAACGCGGTGCTGTCGATACCCGTCCGCACAGATCCCTCCACGAAGTTCAGAAAGGTCTTGAAGTCGAGATTGTCGGTGTTGGTGTTGTGGTTGACGATGTTGAGTTGGGTGTGATCCCATAGCATGCCGAAGGCAAGCGTGTGACGTCCCTTGATCCAATGCAACGTGGTGCCGTATTCCCATTGGTTCTGGAACATGCCGGCGTTGCCGAAGCTGGTGCCGGGACCGAACTGCAGCGAGTTGGCCAAGGTGGGGTCGGCTGTGGTGACCTGAATTTGGGGGAAAGTAGTGGATCCAAGCAGATTGATCCCAAAGTCGCCCGGGCTGAATGCCTGGGAGGTGGTGGCGTAGGCCCGCAGGCGCGTGAATCCGATGCGTTGCTCCCAAGTCAGGTTAGGAGTGAGAATGACCGTGTTGTTGACGGACCCGACCTGACTGCCGGCCGAGAGTTGTTGTCCGAATCCGAGCAACGTTCCCACCGATCCAAAGGGATCCGTGGTGGGATTATCTTGGACGTAATACTTCCCAGTTAAGCGGTCCTTGTCGCCGAGGACGTAGTCGAAGTTGGCGATGCCCTGGTCCACATGGGACTGGGCATTGGGGCCTTGAAGGACGGCGTCGTATCCCAACCCAAGTGCGGTGGTTGGATCGGTAATTTGCGCGCTGGGAATTAAATACTGTCCATTCTTGAGCTTGGCCTGGAGCATGGCAGCTGCTACGGGGCTGATCTGGCTGGCCGAGATCGTTTTTCCATAAGCGCCCTGGATGGTGTTGATAATGCCTTGCGTGCTGCGGTCGTCGGTGAGCGTCAGCGGCACGGTTGCATCCTGGGTGGATAACGACGCATCTGCGATCCGCACTCCCTGGTAGGAAAGAAAATAAAACAACTTGTTCTTCTTGATGGGTCCGCCAACGGTAGCGCCGAATTGATTGCGATTCAAGAACGGATCTTTTTGAATGATGGCGGGCGAAGCGTTGTAGAAAAAGGGCGCGGCATTCATCGCGCTGTTCTGAAACTTCTCGTAGAGTTCGACGTGCAGGTCGTTGCCGCCGGACTTGGTCAGCACGCTGATGTGCGCTCCGCTATTGGCGCCCTGGGTGGCGTCATACATGGCTGAGTTGACGGCAATTTCCTGAATGGCTTCGGCCGGCGGGGTGGGGAGGGCCTGGCCGATAGCGCCGTACACGGAGGTGTTGGTTTGAACCTGGCCGCCCGCGCCGAAGTTCTCGCCGGTGTTTAATACAAAACGATTCTCGCCCACCTGACTGGTGGTATTTCCATTAAACAAATTGTTGGTGCCGATGCCGTTCAGCGAAAAGCTGTTGCTGGTGTCGCGCTGCCCATTGGCGAAGATGGCCTGATTGCCGAGGCCGGTGTTAGCGCCCGCCCCTCCCAGGAAGTCGGCGTGAACTCCGGGGCTCATGATGGCCAATTGCGTGAAGCTGCCGGTGCCGAGTGGGGTTTGTTCGATGGTGGCCTGATCCACCACATAACCGGTGGTGGCGTCCGTTTGGTTCATGAGCGGTGTACCAAGGACGTCCACTTTGGTAGAGACAGTCCCGACCTTGAGATCGCCGTCCACCGTGGTGGTGCGATCGCCATTCACGTTCACTTCGGTGTGGCGTTCGGCGTCGAAGCCCTCCTTGGTGAAGGTGAGCTCATAGGTGCCAGCGGGCAAATTCGAAATCGAATAGGAGCCGGTGGATTGCGAACGGGCGCTGACCGTTAGGTTGGTTGCGACGTTGCGCGCCGTGGCTTCGACATCCGGCACCGCAGCTCCGGAGGCATCGTGAACGGTACCCGTGATAGTGCCAAAAATCTGCTGCGCGTAGGATGGCACGTGGACCACGAGCGTCAGCGCAAGAAGAAGGGCCGCGATTACGGCGGGCCGCGGAAGCCCAGGTTGCGAGCTAGGATGCTTGGTCATAAACTTTCGAGTCCTCCTCGTAGAATCGGACCGCGCTCTCCACGCGGCATTTTTGGTTTCTTGCAACGAAGACTAACTTCCAGGGAGCGTATCCCCGAACCTCAAATTATGGTCTGGTCGCCGGAACGCGGACGAAGCGTCGGATCTTTGGGGACACTCGCAACGGGATCGAGCAATGCCCTTTGATACCACGTACGGATTTCAGACTGATGAACCAAAACCAGATTTATAAAGAATAGCCCAATTCGGTCTGAGGAGCGACGCTTTTTTCCGGCGGGCCGGGTGGGAAAGGATAAGAACCTGTGTGGCAGGTTACTCGTTCTGTAACTTTGTAGTACCGGAAGCGGATTGGTTCGGCTCCCAGAGAATCTCGGGGACGGCCAGCACGTGATTCACCCAGCGGCTCCAAACGAAGAAAGCATCGCTCAGCCGATTCAGGTACTGAATGGTTTGCGGGGGGATAGGTTCTTCGCGCGACAAACTTACGGCCAGCCGCTCGGCACGCCGACAGATAGTGCGGCAGGCGTGCAGTTCGGTGTTCAAGCGGGTTCCGCCGGGTAGAACAAAAGAGCGCAGGGGCGCCAGTTCCTGGTTCATGCTGTCGATTTCAATTTCAAGCTGGCGGACTTCGGCTTCAGTGACGCGGGCTTGTTTAGGATGGACGTCTTCGGGCTTGGTCGCCAGGATAGAGCCAAGATTAAAAAGCTCATGCTGAACCCGTCGCAAGATGGGCACCAGGGCGGGCACGGATTCATTGGCTGAAACGGCGGCCATACCGACGAAAGCGTTCAATTCGTCGACGGTGCCGTAGCACTCCAGGCGCGGAGAATCCTTGGAGACCCGCTGGCCGCCCGCCAGGTGGGTTTGGCCCTGATCGCCGGTCTTGGTGTAGATGCGAGTCAGCGCGAGGCGCGGCTGCTGGAACCTTGGTTGGTCAAACTCAGGATCGGGCACGCTGGCTCTCCGGTTCCCCTTGTCAGTTTATCAGGACCCTGGAGCGGCGGTAATACCCTGGGGCGACAGTAACCTGTGGGGGGACAATTTGTTGAAGTTATTCGTTCAAGTTTCGGGCGGCGGGTGCCGATAAGGTACTGAAAGACAAGATATGCTGGTGGAGACCCTTAGCAGCGAAGCTCAACTAAACCGATTCAACCGGCTGATGCAGGAACTGATTCGCGGCAACATGAGCCGTAATACCTTCCAGCGATGGGAGATAGAGATCCTGCTCGATATCGATGCCTGCCAGATTCGTGAGCCGGTTAAGCGCGAGACCCTACGCCGCTACCAAAAAGCGGTACAACGCGCTATGGAGAGAGGCGCGCCCACTCCGCTTCGCCTTTCCGAGTATCTGAACGGAAAGAAGGGCGCGGGAGGCCCGACCTTGGCCCCCGACCCGGCTGAACACACCGCCTAAAACATCCCTAAAACCAGGGTCCTGATCGCCGCTCTGGTATTCTAAGGTCCATGAGTGCAAGCGGAACACCGGGCCGGACAGTTTTCTGCGTCAAATTTCAGAAGGACATGCCGGGACTGGACGAAGTTCCTTTCGATAATCATCCGCTCGGCCAGCGCATTTATGAGAACGTCTCCAAAGAAGCCTGGAAGATGTGGCTGGAGCAGATGAAGATGATCATGAACGAGTACCGGCTCAACCTGGGTACGCAAGAAGCGCAGGAATTTCTACTCAAGCAGATGGAAGACTACTTCTTCGGTCAGGGCGCGGCGCTGCCGCCCGGCTACGTGCCGCCGCAGACTAAGAGCTGAGACTAAATCACTGGCAGGGCGGTGGCGATTTCAAAGCGCAAGTGCCGATGTGCATCGCGTAGCGCTTGCTCGGCGGCATCGGGAGTTTCGGCGCGCGCGAAGATGAAACCGAGGTAGCTGGCGCCTTCAGGCAAGGGGATGAGCTTCTGGCCCTGCTTCGCGGTGATTATCACATCTTCGATACCGGCTGCGGAGCGCACCTGATCGAGTCCTTGGACATCGACGTAGATGCCTTCGCGCGGGATGGGGATCATCATTACTCCGGCCGCTGGGCTAGGCATCGTGAGAGAGCCGGCATCAACACCCGCGGCGTGGCGCAGGATCAGATCCTCCAATCCCGGTATGACCCGCGCACAAAGCCCCCCGATGGGCCGCGCGGCCACTTCGAGCATCCAGACACCGCTCCGGTTGACGCGCATTTCGGCATGGATGGGACCTTCGGTGAGTCCGAGAGCTTCGACGGCAGCGTGGGTGGCTCGCATGATCGCATCCTGCGTGAACAGGGATTCCCGCGACGGCGTGACGTAGATGGTTTCTTCAAAGAATGGGCCGTCGAGAGGATCCGGCTTGTCGAAAAGCGCGAGCACGCGGAGTTGTCCAGAGGTGAGGATGCCTTCGAGCGCGAACTCGCGGCCTGCGATGAAGGATTCCACTTGAAGAAAGCGATCCTGATCTTCGTGGAGGCGCGCGATGTCGGGATCGGACAGCAGACTTTCGATGCGGCGAAAAGCGGCGGTGAATTCCTCTGGGTTGTCGGCGCGAATGACGCCACGGCTGGCGGAAAGACCGAGGGGCTTGAGTACGCAAGGATAGCGAGCTTGCCGTGCCGCGCGGTCCGGGCTTTCGGCCAACGCTATCCGATGAAAATCGGGGACCAGCAGACCAGCGGCGCGAAATCGCTCGCGCGCGAGAAATTTGTTGCGACTGGCGGCCACAGAATCCGGCGAGTTGTATGGGATGCCCATCAGCTCGGCCGCGAGCGCCGCGATGTAAGCCGCACGGTCGCCCACCGCCACCAGTCCATCGACGCCAACTTCGGCCGCCAATGTTTCGGCGGCGCCGCGAGGATCTTCAAAGCGCAACGGAATCGCGCGATCGCCCCACGGATCGTCGAGCACATGGCAGCGATCGGTGGCGAGCACCAGCTCAAAACCCAAGCGCTCGGCGGCGCCGGCGAAGGCGCGCGTCTGGTAGCCGGTGGTGGCGCCGATCAGTAGCAGGCGTTTCTTCATTGCATGATCGCGGGATCAGGGAACCGGAGGGGTTAGGACGCAGATGCCCGCGCCATCGAACGAGAACGCAGAACCGACGCTCACCGTCAGGTTCGAGTGCACTACGTTACCCGCATTGCTGGCGTCCAGAGGCAGGACCGCGAAATCCACGCACGGCAGGGTTCCGGCCGGCGCGGGCGGCACAACGAAGTTGATCTGGTAGAGGCCGACAAAGCCCTGGGTTGCTCCGGCAAAAAGTGGAACGGGACCCGTGGAGAGAGGTTCGGTGGCGAGAGCATTGGGCCGATAACTAAAATCCAGGTTGAACGCGTCCACAGTGGGGCTGCTCTGGGCGGCGGGGTGGCCGGTGGTGAGCGGTGGATTGGTCTGTCCAAGACCTGTGGCATACGCGATTAGCTCTTCTCCGGCGGTCGCCGGAAGAATAGCGGAGACCGGCTTGCCATTGGCGTGCGTCACCAGGGGCGCGCAGAGTGTGCCCTGGTAGGCCAGAAAAGCGGGGGAGGCTCCGGCGATCAGGTCGCACGCAGTCAGAATGTGGACGTGGTCCCGGGATGGCTGCACGCCGAAATAAGAAGTTGTCGAGCCATTTATGGAGACAGCCACGCTGCTCGGTACGACTATAACGTTCGATTCGGCGGACGGGATGATGTAGGCATCGAAGGGAACTTGAACGGTAACCGCCAGTAAGTTGGTGCATCCGGAATTGGGCGGAACATTGCACGCGGCTTCCGTTTGGTTGACTTGCAAAAGGGGCATCGTTTGCCCGGTCGATCCATTCCAGTAGACCGCTGAGACGCTGGGCAGGGGAACCGACGGATCGTATCCGGCGCCGGGCTGCACGAAGAGCGTCAGCGACTGACCTGGCGCGACGGCGATGGGGAAGGGATTGGCAAAACCGGCGCCCATCACTGTGGGACCCTGCGCGGCGGGACCCTGCGCCGCACAGATGGAAACAGCCGCAAATACGCTACAGCAAAGAACGAGAGTTCGCATTGGGAATACGCTCCTGTTTCAAGATGGAACGGGCGCGGTGTTCCTATTTTAGAACGAACCTTTCGTCGCTGGCCGGTAATTTCTACTGTGTGCGAAGCCGGATGGCAGCTACGGTTTGCGTTCTTCATCCTTCGGTTTTGGCGCGGGGCGTGCAGGAGCCGCGGGACGAGGTTCCTGACGCACCTGTGGCGCCGGATGTGGCGGAGGCGCGGGCCGCGCTTCTTGTGCCGCTGGATGTGGCGGAGCTATAGCCCGAGGTTCTTGAGGCGCTTGTTGGGCTGGACGTGGTGCCGCAGCGGGTCGAGGTTCCTGACGCGCCGGCTGAGCCGGGCGTACTGGGGCTATCGGAACCGGTTCGGGACGGGCTTGCGGCGTTGCGCGCGGCGGGAGTTCCTGCCGAACTTGCGGCGCCGGACGCGCTGCGGGCTGGGGCTCCTGACGCGTCGGCTGAGCCGGGCGTACTGGGGCTATCGGAGCCGGTTGGGGACGGGCTTGCGGCGCCGCGCGCGGCGGGAACTCCTGCCGAACTTGGGGCGCCGGACGCGCTGCGGGCTGAGGCTCCTGACGCGTCGGCTGAGCCGGGCGTACTGGGGCTATCGGAGCCGGTTCGGGACGGGCTTGCGGCGCTGCGCGCGGCGGGAACTCCTGACGGGCTTGCGGCGCAGGACGAAGTGGAGTTGTCTGAACGGGTTCTGGACGGGCCTGCGGCGTGTTTTGAGGGTTCGTTTGTGCCGGCCGGGCCGCCATTCTCATCGCGGAAGCGGGCGGACGCGCGGCTGGAGCCTTATACGGCGTGGCAAGCGGACGGGATGCTACCAGGGCCGCCGGCTGCGCTTTACCCCCTGGCGCCACAAATTGCGCGCGATTGGTGGAAGCTTCACGTCTGTGTTGAACCTGAGCGGCTACTGGCGGAATCCGCGGATCACGCACCACGGCCAACTCCTGAGGCGTGGGCCTCGAATTGATTCCGCCGCGCCCACCGTTGTAACTGACGTGATTGCCTCGGCTGTTTGGGACATCACGGTTGTAAACATTGTGAACGCGGGCGGTGTCTACATTTGTTACGTTGCGGTTATAGTAAACCGAACCATTGTTCCAATAAGCGCCATAATAACCCTGGCCGGTATATCCGTAGCCATAATCGATGCCGCCGTAGTAGCCGATGTGCGGACCCCAGTAGCCTGAATGCCAACGGTAGTAGCCGTTATCGTAGCCCCACCATGGCGGCGTCCAGAGCGCATCCACATAAGGAGCCAGGACCCAGACGCCGGGAACCCAGTAATATCCGTCGTTTGCATAGCTCCAGTAACCAGGCGTCCAAATGTAATCGTCGCCGGGGGCGGGAGGCTGACTGTACTCGGGAAGAGGCGGGGGGGGTTCAGAGGCTTGGATGGGCGGGCCGGAGTCCTGATCGTAGTCTGCCGGATTGTAAGTTTCACCCGCAGGCGCCTGATAGGCCGGTTGCTCTGCCGGCGCGAGGTTTCCGTTGGCAGGATCGCCCGGGCTGGCATTACTGATGTCGGCAGTTTGCGCGGCAGGCTGATTTTGCGCGGATTGAGGTTGGGATGAGTTGCAAGCCGCCAGCCCAACCGCAAGAATCAAGGCAGTAACAAGCGAAAGACGTCGAAGCACGCGAACACCTCCCAGAGGAAGCAGCACGTGGAATGCCACGAATTCAGAAAGACACTTTGGGCGCGTTGCGGGCGCCGGGCTCGGTCTTGAAATAAGCGTCGTTGCGCTGGAAGCCGAACATGGATGCCGCGATGTTGTTTGGGAACAGTTCGATATCGGTGTTGTAGCGCTGCACGGTTTCGTTGTACTTGCGGCGCTCGACAGCGATGCGGTTTTCGGTACCGGCGAGTTCGTCCTGCAAGCGCAGAAAGTTTTCGTTGGATTTGAGCTGCGGGTAATTTTCCACCACCACCAACAGCCGGCTGAGAGCGCCATCCAGTTGCCCGTTGGCTGCGATCTTATCTTGGGGCGTGCGCGCGCCACCTAAGGCTGCGCGAGCGTCCGTCACTTCTTTGATGACGGCCTGTTCCTGCTTGGCGAAACCTTTGACGGTCTCGACAAGATTGGGAATCAGATCGGCGCGGCGCTGCAGCGCGACGTCCACCTGGGCCCAAGACGCATTCACAGCTTCGCGCTCGGTAACCAAAGTGTTGCGCGAGCCCATGGCCCAGCCCAGCGTAGCGAGAACGCCCAAAATGATAACGCCGATTACTACCAATGCGATTTTCATCGAATCCCCTCACTTTTCCAGTTTGTCCACATGCAAGACCAGCGCTTCAATCTGTTTCAAATAACTGGCAAACAACGCTTCTGGATCCACGTCCCCGGCTAGCTTGGTTTGGTCCCTGAGATCGAGCAGAGTATCGAACGGCATTCCATCGGCGCCGATGTCGGACAGATGGCGGACGATCTCACGCTTGCGCCATCCCGATGGCAGCCCTGAAACCAGCAAGGCATGCCGCGCGAGCACCAGGAAATTCGGTACCGAATCGATCATCAAACGCAGCAAGGCGGACGGGTTCGAAAGGACGTCGGCGGCCTTCTGGCGCAAGCGCAGCAGCTTGGAGCGCAGTTCCATCTCCACCTGCGCGCGGTAGAAGGTTTTCTCGACCACCAGATTCTGGATCAGGTCCTTACCAAACAGCACGCGCCGCCGCTCCTGCATGTCGTGAAACTCGATGGGAAAGCAATCGGTGGACGAGCGCACTTCTTCTTCGCTCAACAAGAGCGGCGGCGGATTGCCGAGCGAGCGCCACCATTCGAAGATGGGCGCCGAATCGGCCAGCTCGGCTGGCGTGACGCGCGTGAGCACGCACAACACGTTGATGTCCGAGAAATGCTGGTTATGTTCGCCGGCCGCAGCGGAGCCGTAAAGAATTACCGAAACCAGGCGCTCGCGCTGGGCCTGCTTGAGACGATCGACGAGTTCGAGGAGCTTATCTTCCATTTTTAATTTTGATTACCAGCTGCCGGACGCGCCGCCGCCGCCTGAATCGCCTCCACCGAAACCGCCGAAGCCTCCGCCACCACCGCCGCCAAAACCTCCGCCACCCCAGTCGCCGCCTCCGCGCCGGCCACCGCCTAATAGGTTACCGAGAAGCAAGCCGGCTAATAAACCTCCGCCGCTGCCACCGCCACGGAACAACAACAGTAACACCACGATTCCGATTACGATTAGCGGCCAAGGAAGACCTTCGTGCGTGCGAGTGGTGACGGTGCGATCGCGTGTCTGGGGACGGGTATCGGGCGTTATGCCTTTGGCGCGTTGGATGGCGGAGGCGATCTGCACTGCGCCTGAGATCATGGCCTGCCCGTACGCGCCCTGTTTTAACAACGGTGCAATGCCGCGCAAAATGCTGCCGTCGAATCCGTCGGGAAGGATCGGCTCCAGGCCGTAGCCTACTTCGATGCGATCGCGGTGGTCCTGAACCGCGAGGAGCAGCATGATGCCTTCGTCCTTGCCGTGCTTGCCGACGCCCCACTGGCGGAAGAGGGTATTGCTGACGTCTTCGATCGGCTCGCCATCGAGCGATTTGAGAGTAACCAGCGCCATTTGCACGCCGGTGGTTTGTTCCACCCGGCCCGCGTAGGCTTCCAGCTGGGCGCGCGATTGGGGATCGAGGACATTGGCGAAGTCGCTGACGTAGCCCTGGGGCTTGAGCGATTTGAGATCGAGGGCCGATAGAGAGGTAACGCAGAGGCAGAGAAGACCAAGCGTCCCCAGGAGTGGGGACGCGGCACGCAGGAGTGCGTGCGCCACCTTTGCTTTGGTTAGCAGTCGAGGTCCTCGCGTTTGATACGGAAGTCACCGAGGTTGCCTAGCACGGCGAGGGTGATGTTTTTCGGATTGAAGAACTCCCGAGCGATCTGCTGCACTTGTTCGGCGGTGACCGCTTCGATGCTCTCCAACATTTCGTCCAGAGTGAAGAAGCGCGGGAAATAGAGATCCTGCCGCGCCAGATTGCCCATGCGGCTGGAGGTGGATTCCAGTCCGAGCATGAAGGAGCCTTTCAGGTTATCTTTGGCGCGGCGCAGTTCCTCGGCCGGCACCAGATTCTCTTTCAGCTCGCGGAATTCCTTCACGATGGAATCGATCACCTTGCCGCAGGTTTCAACAGCGGTGCCGGCGTAGATCGCCATGCAGCCGGTGTCGCGATACATGGAAAGCTCGGAATAGACGGCGTAGGCCAAGCCCTGCTTTTCACGAATATTCTGGAACAGGCGGGAACTCATTCCGCCGCCCAGAATGGTGTTGAGCGTATAGCAGGCGAAGCGCAGCTGGTGCGGAAACGGATAGGCGGGCACGCCCATATAGAGATGCGTCTGCTCGAGCGAACTTTTGTTGCGAAAAACCAGGCGCGCGTGGGGTACCGGCGCCACTTCGGGAGCGAGCTGCGCGTTCACCGGCAGGTCTTCGAAGTGGTGGCGGGCCAGCTCCACCAACTCGGCGTGGTTCAAATTGCCGGCGGCGGTGATCAAAATATTCGAGGGCGAATAGTAGCGGTGAAAATAGGAGTCGATCATTCCGCGATCGAACGCGCGAATGGTGTCCTTGCTGCCGATGATGGGCTTGCCAAGCGGATGATCTTTGTAGAAATTGCTGGAAAAGATATCGTGCAGAAGATACTCGGGGTTGTCCACGTCCATCTTCAATTCTTCGAGGATGACGCCCTTCTCCTTCTCGATGTCTTCTTCACGGAACAGGGGATTGCGGACCATGTCCGCCAGGACGTCGAACGCTATGGGCAGGTGTTCGTCGAGGACCTTGGTGTTGTAACTCACCATCTCCTTGGCGGTGAAGGCGTCCAGGCCGCCGCCGATGGAATCCACCGAGCGTGCGATCTCTTCGGCCGAGCGATTCTTGGTGCCCTTGAAGAGCATGTGCTCAATGAAGTGCGAGATTCCGTTTTCTTCGGAGGTTTCGCGCCGTGAGCCGGTGCGAATCCAGACGCCGAGGGAAACTGACCGAACATGGCCCATCTCCTCGCTGATCACGCGAACCCCGTTCTTCAGGGTTGCAATCTCGATATCGCGGAGAGTCTGGACTGCTGCCTTAGCCATTTTGCTTCCTTTATTTTATCGCGGATTTCGAGGGGAATCCGATTCTCTATGGTCTTGGCTCGGATATACTGGAGATATGGCGCAAGCTATTGTAGGCCTGGAACTTGCTGATCTACAAGCCAGTCTGGGACCAGAACAGCCTGCGTTTCGAGCCCGCCAAGTATATGACGCTGTGTACCGGCAAAGGGTAGTGGATCTGGTTCAGATCACTAGCCTACCGGCAAGCCTAAGAAAAGAAATGGCTTCTAGGCTGGCGCTGGGTCTGCCGGCAGCTTCGGCCGAGTACCAGAGTGTGGATGGTACCCGCCGCTATCTGCTTGAACTGGAAGATCATAGGACGGTTGAGACGGTTCTGATGCCCGAAGAAGGCCGGGACACGATTTGTATCTCGAGCCAGGTGGGCTGTCCCGTGAACTGCAAGTTTTGCCTGACCGCGCTAATGGGGTTGGAGCGGAATCTGACGGCAGGCGAAATTGTCGGGCAAGTACTTTTTGTGATGCGGGCGCACAAGATTTCGACCGAGACCGACCGGTTGAATATCGTGATGATGGGGATGGGTGAGCCGCTGCTCAATTTGCCTAACGTGATCAAGGCGACGCGGATTTTGACCGATCCGGCGGGGATCGGGCTTTCGCCGAAACGGATCACGTTGTCGACGGCGGGCATTGTTCCGAAGATGGCCGAGCTGGGGCGGGAGCCGGTCCGGCCGAAGCTGGCGATTTCGCTCAACGCATCGACCGAAGAGCAGCGGCGCGAGCTGATGCCGATCACGCGCAAGTATTCGCTGAAGGATCTTCTCGCTGCGTGCAAGGCGTATCCGCTGCGGCCGTGGGAAAAGCTGACCTTTGAATATGTGCTGCTCAAAGGCGTAAACGATTCCGACGTGGACGCGCGGCGGGTGGTGAAGCTGCTGGCTCATTTGAACGCGAAGGTGAATCTGATTGCATTGAATCCGGGGCCTGGGATTGCTTTTGAGACGCCCGATCCGGAGCGGGTGCGCGCGTTTCAGGCGATTGTCCGGCGTGCGATGCCGTGTTTTGTACGGAAGCCTCGGGGGCGGGATATTTTCGCGGCCTGCGGGCAGTTGAAACGAGAAGTACCGGGGGGTAATGGCACATTTCAATTAGCCACAGATGAACACGGATGAACACGGATGCCTGACTGAAAAAGTTCTTGCGGCTGTTTTTGAGGTTTCAAATACGCTGGGTTTGGGATTCTTGGAGAAAGTTTATGAACGGGCCCTACTCAAAGAGCTGAACATTCGTGGCATCCCAGCGAAGGCTCAGGTTTCCTTTGCGGTAAAGTTCAAGGGGCATACAGTAGGCGAGTACTTCGCGGACATCCTCGTCGAAGATGTGCTGGTCATCGAGTTGAAGTGCGTCGACCGGTTAGCAAACGAGCATCTGGCGCAATGTCTCAACTATCTTCGCGCGTCCGGCAAGAGCATCTGTCTGCTGATTAATTTTCAAAAACCCAAAGTAGAATGGAAACGCATTATCTTGTAGTATCCGTGTCAATCAGTGTTCATCTGTGGCCAGCTAAATTTTCTGCAAGCGGCGCAGGGTGTAAATCTCCGGGTGGATGTTTTCTGAGCGGAGCTTCTTCCAGTCGTCGGAGATGTGAATCAATTTGCCACTGATGTGATTGGACTGTTCGGAAGCCAGGAAGAGGGCCAGGTGAATCTGCTTCTCGGGCGCGACACCGCCGGTCTGGCGGATTTCCAGCGCTTCCTCGGTTTCCTTCCAGCCCGCGCGCTCGCCGGCGCGAAGGATTTCATCGGTCATATGCGTGTAGGTGCCGCCCGGACCCATGCAGTTGATTTGGACGTTGTGCTCGCGAACTTCTTCGGCGATGGTTTCCACCAGCCGAACGACCGCCGCTTTCGACGCGGCATAGGCGGATAGATTCGGGCGCGCGAGCGTTGCGCCGGGGCCACTGATCACAACGATTTTGCCTTCGCGCCGCGCGATCATGTGCGGGAGAACGGCTTTGCAGGCATTCATGACGCCGAGCAGGTTGGTCTGAATGGTGTCGACCCACGCTTTGGGAGATTGATCTACAAAGGGTCCGATGGGGCCCGGAATGGCCGCGGCGCAGATGAGGACATTGACTTCGCCGTAGTGTACGCGCATGCGGTCGACGGCTGCGTTGACCTGCTCGAAGTCGGTGACATCGGCCCGAATGCGGAGGGCGTTGCCGCCGGCGTGTTCGATCTCCAGGTGCGCCAGGTCCAATTCGGCCTTACTGCGGGCCAGCAGCGCCACGCGATTTCCCGCGGTGGCAAACCCGATCGCCAACCGCTTGCCGATGCCTCTTCCGGCTCCCGTAACGAGCACACCGGCATTGGTCAGAGTTTCCACCGTGCTGATTCCTTCCAATTCACGTTAGTACAACGCGGAGATCGTTGGGCGAAGAGGCTTGTTCAGGCGCCAAGGTGCTTTTGACGGTACATAGATTCGTCGACGCGGCGAAAGAGCTGCTCGGGTGATTCGCCGCTACAATATTGAACCAGTCCCACGGTAACGGCGACATCCACGCGGAGCTCGCCCGCGGGTCCTCCGATCTGGTAAGGGCCGTTGAGGCGCTCGGCGATTTGGAGAGAGCGGGACTGGGCGATGGAGAGATCGCAGGCCAGAATGGCGACGAACTCATCGCCGCCCCAGCGGCAGACATAGTCGCGGGCGCGCACCTGACTGCTGAGGCGGGCCGCCAACTGCTTGAGCACCTGATCTCCATAGAGATGTCCTAACCGGTCGTTGATCTCCTTGAAGCCGTTGAGATCGAAGAGCAGAACGCAGAACTCCTGGCGAGCGTCGATGCGGGCGGCAAGCTCGCGATCCAGGTCCCGGCGGTTGGCGACGCCGGTTAGAGGATCCAGCGTGGCCAGCAACTCCACCTCGTGCAGACGTCGTTGAATCTCGAGCATCTTCTGGCGTAGCCGGGCGAAGTCGTCCCGGCTATCGAGTTCGATGGATTGAGCGAAATCGCGCAAATCGGAGGCCTGGGCAGCCAGCCGCGGCAGATCGGCAGAACGGACGGCGGATTCGAAGCGGTCCACGAAATCCACGAGCCGCTCGACGTATTGGACGTTGCGCCCCGCGCTGGTGTCCTCGGTTCGCGTCACCATGCTGAGCGTTTGATTGAGATCGCGGGCCAGCGTTTCATTCCGCCGGCGGGCTTGCTCACAAAAGCTGTGCAGGATTTCGTGCAGCGCGGCGCGGCTTTGTTCGAGCTCTTCTGGAGTGGGATCGGGAAGATGGGACCGGAGCGCCATTAAGGGCTCACGGAACGACGATGCGATCTCGGGTGAAATCGCTTCGATGGCCTCCCAGATTTCAAGGATGGAGTAAAGATAGCACTCCAGCGCGGCAGTCATTTCAATGTGCCGCAGCTTTAGATGCAGTTGCGGACACGGAAGGATCAAAGCCTTCCTGATAAGCTTCCACGCCTTGCGAGGGGACGGCGATTTTGATCAACTTACGGTTGTCGTCCACCCAAAAGTCGAGACTGATGGGCTGGCCTTGTGGCGTAGAGCCGGAAACAGCCAGGTGATTCAGCTCCGCCGATTTTCCGGCGAAATCCACATGTTCGCGCCCCTTGAAAACGACTGTGGCGTTCACTTCGGCTTGTCCGAGAACGTAAACGTGGAACGGCTGGGGATCGTGCATATCAAAGCGGGCGCGCATGGCGAGCAAGGTCCAGGGATAGAGGGGCAGATTCGCATTGACGACGATTGCGTCGGGATGCACGGCCAGCATCTTGGTCTGTGGGCCCTGGCCATTGTCGATTTCGTTCTTGGACTGGCCATCGGCGAATGTCGCGTTCACGTTCATAGGAATGGAGCCGAGCTTGGCCTTCCCCAGGGCCTGGACCGGCTCATATTTCGAGTTAGTTTGCACGTCGAACCGTTCGATATCGATTTTCATGGTGCCCAGACTGGCCGAGCCGGAGCCATCAATCTCGATCCCGCTGTCGGATTTCTTCAGGGTGTATGTTTCGCTGGCGACCGGATTGCCCGCCATGTAGATAGAGAGCTTACCTCCCTCGGCAGGTGTTGGGGACTTGTTCTCGGCGGCGGCCGGCTTGTTTAGCAAGGCCTTAATTTCCGGAGGCAGATCGAAGCGATCCTTGGGAAGATCGGGATTCACTTCCACGCTTTCGATTTGAATCACGAATTCCTGCTGGGCCGCGCGGTTGACCATGCGATGGGGCGAGAGAAGGCCGCCATCCTTGCGGTAATCGTCGTAAAGAATTTCGGCGTTGACATCGCCCATCTGCGAGGTCACGGTGGCCATGGTTTTGATCATGAGCCCCGATTTTTTGTCATAGAACTCGGTGATTGGCTTGCCTTCTTGGGGGGTGAGGACAACTTTGTAGCAATCGTGGGCCTCGACGGTCTCCGAGCCCGCCGTTTCGGCCTTCATGTACAGCTTCTGCCAGTAGAGCGGAGCGTTGAAGGCGCCTTCGCGCATCGCGTCGGCCCGCTCGGCGCCTTGTTTGATGCGGGGGCCTTGGAGAGCCGAGTTCTCCCACGCCACATCGCCATTGCTGCCGGTTGAGATCTTGCCGATACCGGGGAGTTCCGTAACGCCGAGGTACTTGTCGGGTGCGGCCTCGTAGATGGTGAGCGAGCCTTTGAGGCCCTGCTTGGCGAAATCGATAGTGGCGTGCTCGATCTGGCTGTGGCGCGCTTCCCACGCGGCCTTTCCACCAGTGGCGGCGATGAAATGGTTCATGACGGTTTCGACGCTGGGCAACGCTTCGTCGGCGCCGAATAGCGGGAGGGAAACTGCCACCAGGACGAGTGTCAGTTTGTTCATGGATTCACCTCGGGGCTGCACATTCACTTTACCGCAGCCGGACGGGTTAGGGGCCTTGCGGCGTTACACTAGTGGCAAATGAGCTTGGGACGGATGCTGATCGTGCTCGGCCTGATGGTGGCGGCGGCTGGCGTGATCATTTCTCTGGGCGAAAGGCTTCCGATCCGGTTGGGGCGTTTGCCGGGCGACATTATTGTCCGAGGCAAGAACTCGGTTTTCTATTTCCCGCTGGTGACGTGCCTGTTGATCAGCCTGGTTCTGTCGCTGATTTTGTGGGTTGTGAATCGGCGGTAGTGTAGTGTCCGATAAAATAACTAGACACTCACCGGATTTGCCACGGTACACGCGGTTTTAGCCGCGTTGGTATTGTCAACGGCGGAACGCGGCTGAAGCCGCGTCTACCCTTGGTGACAGTTAGAGGCCGGCTACCGAGCCGATAAAACGCAGGCCCATCGCAAGGGCGGTCCGCACCGGCGAGAGGCGCGGCGCGGGCGGTTCGCAGAACATGGTGGTACGGCTGGTGGGGGTGTCGACCGTGACCGGCAGCTCCGGCTCCAGGCCGCGATCGCCTTGCAATACCGGAAGCAAGCGGTGCTCAAGCTGCGTGACGCCGTAACCGAGCACCATGTATTGCCAGCCGAGCTGCGGAATGATCATAAATCCCGATTTCCAACCTGCGCCGGGCGTATAGGGCCGGTTGAACGCAGCGAGGGGAATCAAGGGAATTTTCGGAACGCCGAGCACCGGCAGAAAAGAATGGACGAAGGCGAACATGCTGAGAGAGACGGTATAAGTGGACGCCTCCAGCAGACCCGAACCCCACGCGGGCAGGCGCGTCCGGATGGAGGCTTCCACGGGTCCGGCAACGCTGGCGGGCCCAACGGGTCCGGAGAGATTCCATGCGCCGCGTTTGCGTTCCATCACTCGAATATCGATATCGGCGATGCCAGTTTTCGGATCCGTATGGATCATAGTGGTGCGCTCGCTGACGGGTTCGAAAAAGTTCGCTTCGTTCAAACGAGCCATGCTCTTCCGCAACAAGTGCTCATCCAGCAAGTCGCCTTCGTCCAGCAGGAAATTGCTGCGAACGGCGGCTTCCGAGAAGTGGCGATTGCCAGTGAAATTGATTCGCCCCACGTGAAACGGAGCGCCCCGATCGATGGTCGCGTTTAAATCGGCTTCCGGCGCTTCCTTGGTGTTGGCTTCGGTGGGTTGCACCTGCAGATTGACGGTGAAGTCCAGAATGCCATCGTGCTCGGCCTCCCGGCGAGCGACAAACAGGGTGGAGCAGAAGTTTTGGGAGCGCATCAGGCCGTTCATCGGATGGACCACCTTCGGCATGACGCCGTTGCCGGAAACCTGCAAATTCCGCACATGGTAAAGCTGCCCGGCTTGCACATTAATGCTGACGTGCGCGGACTTCTGGGCCACTTGCACCGCGTCCAGCTTCACCGTGGCGTCAAAGTAACCCTTGGATATGTAATAAGACCGCAGCAAAGCCAGATCCCCTTGCACGCCTTCCGGACTGTAGCCCGGATAAAGACGCCAGCCCTGCCAGATACCGGGAATGGGCGGCGTGACCCGCTTAATTTTGAGCGATCGGAGGTTGCCGCGAAGATCCTTCGAATCGAATTCGGTGTCGCCGGTGAACTCCACCTGCTTCACTCGAATGCGCTCGCCCGCGTCGATATTGAGGTGCAGATCCACTTTGTTGCCGATGTAAGGCACCAGGTCGTAATCCACGGTTGCCGTGCGGAAGCCATCCGAGCGAAGGTCCTGTTGAGCTTGATAAGCGATCTGATGGGCGCGCAGCCGGCTCATGGGGGTGCCTTCGGGCAGATTCATCGTCAGCCCAAAGGTGGACGGCTCCACATGGAAGGTGTGAAGCTGAAGCTGCGGCATCTCCACCACCTTGAAAATAACTCCCGTGCCTTCGTCTTCGCGCGAGGTCTCCACGCGAATATCGTCAAAACGGCCGGTGGCCCAAAGGTGGCGGACATCGGACTGGACGGTGGAGGCGTCGAAGATCTGGCCCACCTGTGTCTTTAAATCCACGCCCGATTTGGTGCCAACAACGCGCACCGATTTGACCACCAAGGCATCCGAAGTGATGGGCGCCAAAGGCTCTTCAGCAAAGGCTCCGTTAGCGAGCAGAAGTGCAGACAAGAAAATACCGCGCATGTTGAAAGGACCGGTTTGCAACTTGCGGTCCATCGGATGATTATAGCCTAGCGAGATGGATTTGTATGTTACGGGCGGCGCTATACTAAAATCTAATGATTGAGCGCGCGACGAGCACCCTCTCTGCCATTCTGATTGACGATGAACAACTGGCGCGCGAGGAATTGTCGTATCTGCTCAAGGAGTTCCCAGACGTCGAGATTCTCGCTACCGGCCGCAACGGCCTGGAAGCCGTAAAGCTCATCGAAAACCTGGAGCCCGACGTTGTTTTCCTGGACGTCCAGATGCCCGGACTGGATGGTTTCGGCGTCATCCAGAATCTGCGCGAGAAGAACATTCCGCTGCCGCATTTTATTCTGGCCACCGCCTACGATCAGTACGCCATCCAGGCCTTCCGTTGGGAGGCGCTGGATTATTTGCTCAAGCCCATCGAGAAGGACCGCCTGCAGGTGGCTGTGGAGCGCGCGCGGAAAGCCGTTACCGAGAAATCGAAAGCAGCGCCGCAGTTAGAAATCGCGCCGTTGAAGTCCTCCCCGCAGCGCACCAAGCTGCTGGTGAAGAACAACAATCGCAACTTCATTGTCGACGCGCAGGACGTGGTCTACGCCACCATTGACGACGGCCTCATCACAGTAGTGGCCACCAACGTGGAGGGCGAATCGAACTACCGCACCATCGAAGAGCTGCAATCGAACCTGGATCCCGACACTTTCTGGCGCGTGCACCGCTCGTTCCTGGTGAACATTCATCGCATCAAGGAAGTGATCCCGTGGTTCAAGTCGAGCTTTCAGCTCCGCATGGATGACAAGAAGCAAACCGAAGTGCCGGTGAGCCGCGTGCAGACCAAGCGATTGCGGGCGCTGCTGAAACTTTAGACTGAAAAGCCTATGGCGATTAGCATTCGGCGAGCGAAGCCCGAAGACGCGAGCGCGTGCGGGCAAATCTGCTACGAAGCATTTCACAAGATAAACACCGATCACAATTTCCCGCCCGACGTTCCCGCGCCCGAGGGGGGCATAGAGCTGATGACCCGCATGTTCTCCGATCCCGGCTTCTACTGCGTGGTGGCCGAAGCCGACGGCCGCATGGCTGGGAGCAACTGCCTGGACGAACGCGGCGCGATCGCCGGCGTGGGACCCATCACCATCGATCCCAAGGTGCAAAATCGGGGGATCGGCCGCAAGCTGATGGACGCGGTGCTCGACCGCGCTCGCGAGCGCAACTTCGCAGGGGTCCGCCTGGTGCAGGCCACGTTCCACAATCGTTCGCTTTCGCTCTACACTTCCCTGGGCTTCGACGTTCGGGAGCCGCTGGCAGTGCTGCAGGGCCCCGCTATCAAGAAGACGTACGAAGGAACCAGGGTGCGCCCGGCTCGGCCATCCGATCTGGAAGCTTGCAACCTCGTGGCGTTTGGCGTGCATGGCCACCACCGTGGCGGAGAACTTGCCGACGCCATCCGCCAAGGCACCGCGATCGTAGTGGAGCGTCAGGGCCGAATCACCGGCTACGCCAGTTCGATCGCATTTTACGGACACGCGGTTGCGGAAACGAATCCGGATTTGCAAGCGATGATTGCGGCGGCCGACAGTTTCGCAGGTCCCGGAATCCTGGTCCCGTCGCGCAACTCCGAATTGTTCCGCTGGTGCCTCGCCAACGGCCTGCGCGTGGTCCAGCCTATGACGCTGATGTCCCTAGGCCTCTATAACGAACCGAAGGGCGCGTTCCTGCCCTCGGTTCTCTACTAAACAAGATCACTAGTTTGGTTTGACCGCGATCTCCACACTGGAGGATCCTAGGCCCCCTTGCGACGCGACGCCGCCCAGTTGGATCTGGATCGGCACCAGGCCCGGCAAACTGTACGCGGTTGGGTTCGGAATCACCGCTTTAACGGTAAATACATCCGCGGGGAAACCCGTCGCGGGACCGACGTTGAATCCCGGCCCTAAGATGTACAAGCCGCCGATAAAGATGGCAACAGAATTTGCGGGAGCGGCCGGTGCGCTTCGATGGAGGACGCCATCGACTCCCGGCGGAATGGTCTGGCCAACTCCGGTGGCATAGAACGTGATGGTGGATCCCACCGCTGCCGGATTGCTGAGCGAGTTGGGCGTGCCGTCCTGATTGAAGGCCAGGGCCTGGCCTGTGCCGCTCCCATCCACGCTGTAGATGCCGGGCGATGCGGACGCCGCCACGAACCACACGGGATTCGAAAGCATGCCAGCCGATTGAACCTGCGCCTGGGTGAAGGTCTTGCCGTCCAGGGCATAGGGGACGATGGCAGTCAAGCGCGTGGCGGTGGCCGAGAGCACAGTCGCCGGCATTTGATCAAAGAATAACTGCGTATTCGCCGCGCTTGGGAAGCCTGCGCCCTGTATCGTAACGATCTCGCCAGGTGACACGGGGCCGCCCTGCAAACTGGCGGCGTTCAGCACATTGTCCAATCGAACGCTAGGAATATCTGACATGTCGTATTCGGAGACGAACGCGTCAAGGAAGGATTGGGAGGGATTTTGAACGGTGAACGTACTGCCGGAGATGATGGCGCGACCGCTAGCATCCAGCACCAGCCCGCTGATCTGGAAGTTCCGGGAATCTCCGACATAGGTTGAAAAGAGCAGATTTGACGCGGTGCTGTCGAGTTTCGTCAGGAATCCAGTCTGCGGCGCGAACATACTCTGCGTTGGGCTGAACAGAGGGAAATAAGAGGAGTAAGTCAGGCCCGCGATCACGATGTTGCCCGATGAATCGAGAGCGATCGCCACGCCTGAATCAGTATTCACGCCAATACTCTTCGAAAACAATTGCGCGCCGTTGGGATCGAATTTGGCGACTAAGGCTCGCGGGCCGGTAATATAAGCGTTGTTCGCCGAATCGAGCGCAAGGGCGCCTCCCACCGTGTTCAAAGCGGTTGAAAAGAGCAACGACGAACCATCCGCGCTCAGTTTGTCGACATACGTCTCCAGTCCGGTGACATACGCGTTGCCGCCCGAGTCCAGCGCGATCGCTTTGCCGACCCGACCTATGCTACCCGCGAGAAACAACTGATTCAGATAGGTGGAGTACGCGAGCGAAGATGCTGACGGGTTCAGCTTGAATACAAACGCGTCGGCTTGCGGGATGCAGCCGATGAAGCCCGTCGGGATGCAAGCGGGAGGCGTAGTCCAATAGGCTCCCTTGGTAGCGGCCAAGCCGCCCGTGGTGGATCCGGTCACGTAGGCGCTGCCTTCGGAGTCAATCGCGATAGCTGTCGGGTTTACGCCATCGATAGTCGCTGAGTAGATCAGTTGGTTGCCGTTGGGATTCAATTTGAAAACAAACCCCGGCGTCGCGATAAAGCCGGGTCCTCCGCCGGCGGATTTAACCGCGCCTGCTGTGACCGGAAAGTCGGGCGATTCGGTGAGTCCAGTGATGTAAACATTGTCCCGGCCATCGATCGCGATACCGGCCGTTTGATCCGAAGCGCTTCCGCCGACGTAGGTGGAGTAAAGGATCGTTTTGCCTGTGGGATCGAGCTTGGTAACGAACACGTTGTTCGCAGCCGTGGTCGCAAGATAGACGCTCGCGCCGTTTGAAGAGACCGCAAAGGTTTGGATCTGAAGGCTGGGCGCCAATTGGGAAAACGTGGCCCCGCCGTCGATGGTTTTGTAAAGGGTGCTGTAGAACTGCGCGTACAGAGTGTTGGGCTGGACGGGATCGGCCATCAACTGGAAAATCCCAAACGGACTTGGGCTGTTCAGGGAATTCCAGGTGAGCCCGCCGTCGGTGCTCTTGAACAATCCTTGCGGCGATCCCACGTAGAGCGTGGAAGAGTTGCGAGGATCGACCAACAGAACAAAGACGGCCGCGTTTCCTGGGAGGGATGCGATCGGATTAAAAGTGACGCCGCTATCCGCGCTTTTGTAGATAGTCGGGATGTCAGCTAACGGCGACGAAGCATAAACCACGCCCTGGTTGTTCGGATCGAAGGCGATGGCGCCATAGGGGAATGAGTACGGCGACCAATTGGCGCCGCCGTCGGTAGTCTGGAATTCCCCCATGTCGGTCCTGAGAATAAGGTGATTTGTTTGGAACGGATCGATGACGAGCGCGGGACCGGAGAACTGAAAATAGGATCCACCGACACCGCTGATGCCGTTGTTGATGGCGGTCCACGTTGCGCCTGCATCGGTTGACTTAAAGACGCCGGGTCCATTGGCGGCTACCACGTAGATGACCTGCGAATTCGTGGGATCGATCAGGATGGGATAGAAGAGAGCGCCGGAGGGAAGGCCTCCGGCGAGCGTAGTCCAGTTTGCGCCAGAATCCGTGCTTTTCAACAGCCCGCTTTGCGTGCCCGCGTAGACTGTGGAGGGAGACTTGGTGTCGGTGGCGAAGCTGGTAATCGAACTCAAGATTCCATTCAAGCGCGTGGTGGTGGTTCCAGCATTGTCGAGCCGGTAGGCGTAGGCCACGTTCAGTTGGCCTTGAACTCCACCGACCACGGGAAAATCGAGTGACGCGGTTTGGCCGGCGATGTAGATATTGCCCTGCGAATCGAGTGCGACACCGTTGACCTGATCCGGACCGCTGCCGCCGATGGATGTGAAAAAGACCAGAGTCGGATCGATAATGAGCGGCTTGGCGCGATCGTATTTCCCGACGACGAGTGCAAACTCGTGGTTGCCACGCGATTCATAACGCCCTTGGACCGGAATGCGATGGCTGTCGCGCTCCTGGTAGACCAATGGCTTGCGCTGCGTAAGGGTTCCTGCGGCGGTGGAGAATTCAATTTCGCCGTGATCGTTGAGTTGGGCGTGATGCGCGCCATCAAAGGCCAGAACAATGCGTGCGGGATCGGCGTCGGGCGCTACTATGAAATCATATTCGAGCTGGTCTTCTTCGCTATGGAACACGACATCGATACCGGGATAAACGCCGTGCTGTGTGACGCGCTCATAGGTCGGAACATTTTCGAGCGCTTGCGTGGAACCGCGGAAGTAGTTCACGAGGCCGGGTAGCGGACTGGCTCCTTCCAGTTTGGCGGGACTGGAATCGACGAATCTGACGCGCACACCCTCGGCGGAGTTGCGCGGTGCAAGGACGGCGCCGGTTGTCGTCAGGAAGATGTTGTAGCGCGAGGAACGGGCGACGAACTGGGCGAGCCGGTCAGTTTGGCCCATATTCGGTTCAAAACGCAGCGATTGAGGAGTAGCGGAAGCGAAGGCAACTAATGCGAGGACGAGTAATCGCACAGTTCGATTATAAGTCTGGGCTCAGTTCATCGGACGTCAGAGGAATTGACAACCTGAACAGTGGCGCCGCTCGACAGCGAGTCGGGCGGATTGGCAATCACCGCATCGTTTTCGGCGATGCCTGAGACCACCTCGACCTCGTTGCCGTAGTCCTTGCCCAGGATGACTGGAACCAATTCGGCTTTGTTGCCGTCGCGGACCACTCCGACGCGCAAGCCTTCACTGCGAAAAATGAGTACGCTGACGGGCAAAATGAGCGAGCGCGAGCCTTCCGGAATCATGAGGTGAACTTCGGCGTAGGCACCGGGGCGAAGCTCGCCCGAAGCATTATCAACATCCACTTCGGTGAGCAGGGTTCGAGTGGCAGGGTCGATGGCTCCGGCGGTGCGGACCAGTTCGCCGGGAAAGCGGCGGCCGGGAAATTCCGATAAAGTCAGATAAGACTTCAGACCCGGAACCGCGGCGCGCGAGTCCGCTTGCGGGACGCTCACGTAGACGCGCAGCTTGGCGGTGGCTGCCATGTGGAACAGTTCCTGGGCCGCTCCGCCATTGCCGGCGTTAATGAGGGCGCCAACGTCGATGTTGCGAGCTGTTATGATTCCATCAAACGGCGCCTTCACCGTTTCATAATTCTGCATCTCCTGGAGGCGCCCAAGATTGGCTTCGGCGACGGCGATGTTGCTGCGCGCCGCTGCAATGGCCTGTTCGAGGGCGTTGAGATTGGCCACTTGCGCCTGGTATTGCGCCTGATACTGATCGTTCTCCTGGCGCGAGACCGCGCCTTTTGCCACCAGATTCTTCCAGCGCTCCGCGGTGACGCGCGCGATCTCTTCGTTAGCCTTGCCTTGCTGCTGGTTGGCGATGGCCTGATCCAAAGAGGCCTGCGCTTGTTGAATGGTGGCTTGGGCTTGCCGGACCTGCTGATCCAGCTCAGGCGCTTCGATGGTGGCCAATACCTGGCCGGCTTTCACGTGTCCGCCGATGTCGACGTTCCATTGCTTCAAATAGCCGCTGGAGCGCGCATAGATGGGCGAATCCGTGAACGCCTGGATGTTGCCCGGGAGCACCACTTCGTCCTTTACGGCGCCCGGCTTGGGATGGATCACTGAGACGTCTGGAATAGCAAGTTCTCGCGTGGTTTCCTTTACAGCCGCGGCAGTCTGGATGCGAGCGTTGATACCCCAGAAAACGATACCTGCTGCGATCAGCACGGCCAACAGAAGGAGAACTACGACCCGCAGCGTCCGCGGACGTTCGGGGGGGCGGGCGGGAGGCAATACCGGCTGGTGGTCGTGCTTACTGGACTGGGGAGTGGCTAGCATCTCTTCACTATTAAGCTCTTCCCTATTTAGCTTTTCACTATTCAACATTGACGCTCACCCGCTTCCGGTGCAACATGCTGAACACAGTGGGGACGAAGAACAAAGTTGCGATAGTGGCGCAAATCAATCCACCGATCACGGCTCGGCCGAGGGGAGCGTTTTGCTCGCCGCCTTGGCCCAAACCCATGGCCATCGGGATCATACCGATAATCATGGCGAGCGCGGTCATGAGAACGGGACGAAAGCGCGTGAAGCCGGCTTCGAGCGCGGCCCTGGTGGGATCGCCTTCGGCCTCCAGATGCTCTTTGGCGAAGCTGATCACCAGGATGCTGTTGGCCGTGGCCACGCCCACGCTCATAATGGCGCCCATCAGCGCGGGGACGCTCAACGTAGTGCGCGAGACAAAGAGAAAGATGACGATTCCGGCCATGGCGGCGGGAAGCGCGGTAATGATGATGAACGGATCGAGCCAGGATTGAAAGTTGATCACGATCAGGAAGTAGACCAGGATGATGGAAAGAACCAGGCCGCCCAGGAGGCCGCGGAACGAAGACTGCATGGTGTCGATCTGGCCGCGAACGATCAGCTGAGATCCACGTGGCAATTTAGCGCGCGCCTTTTCGACAATGCGATCGATGTCGGTCGAGACGCCGCCCAAGTCTCGATCCTGCACATTCCCGAAGATGTCGATGGCGCGCGCGATGTTGTAATGCGAAACGACGGCCATTTCGGCACGGCGGCTGGTGCTGACCACGTCGCCCAGGATCTCGGGCCGGTGCACGCCTTCACTGGTGATGGGAACGTTGTCCAGGTCGCTCACCGAGGACATATCGTATTGGGGGGTCTGGGCCACCAGGCTATAGGTGACGCCGTTCTTGGGGTCGAGCCAAAAGGAAGGCGTAGTTTGAAAACTGCCGCTCAACGAGATCAGCAAACTGTTGGCGACATCCAGCTGCGAGTAGCCGCTCTCGATGGCCTTGGTGCGATTTACATTCACTTGAATTCGCGGAAGATCGAAGAGCTGATGGATACGGAGATCCACTGCGCCAGGCACGGTGCGAAGCTGGCTGAGCAGACTGGTGGCAAACGCGTGGTTGCCGATAAGGTTGGGGCCTGAAACTTGAATATCGATAGGGGCCGGCAGGCCGAAGTTCAGAATCTGGCTGATGATGTCGGCCGGCAGGAAATAGAAAGTAACGCCGGGAAACTCGCGCGGAAGCTTACGGCGCAGCTCGTGCACGTAGAAATCCGAGGGTTTATGGCCTGGCTTGAGGGTGACCAGAACATCGGCATCCATGGTTCCCACCGGCGCCGAGTTGCTGTAAGCCATGTTGATAGAGCTGTACGGAATTCCGATGTTGTCGATGATGCTGCCCAGGTCGGACGGCGGAATCGCTTCCCTCATCGAGGTCTCGATTAAATCGCCCAGGCGGGCGGTCTCTTCGATGCGGGTTCCGGTCTTAGCGCGGAAATGCAGATTAAACTGGCCGGCGTCGGAGACTGGGAAGAAGTCGCGGCCGAGCCAGGGAATCAGGAGGAAGGCGGCGGCGCATAGGGCCAGGAACGCCGGAACGAAGATTCTCCGGCGTCGAATGCAGCCCTGGAGCGTCCGGAGATAGCGCATGCGCGCCGCTTCGAAGCCGCGCTCAAAAGCGCGCTGGAAGCGTGCCGCGAGGTTCCAGGATTGGGGCTCGGACGAATGATGCCCGTGGACCTTGAGCAGATACATCGCGAGGGTGGGGACCAGGGTGCGCGAGAGCACGTAGGAGGCGAGCATGGCGAATACCACGGCTTCAGCTAGCGGGACAAAGAGATAGCGCGCCACGCCTGTGAGGAAGAACATGGGGATGAAGACGATACAGATGCACAGCGTGGAAACCAGAGCCGGGAGCGCAATTTGGGCCGCGCCGTCCAGAATACCGTGGTGCAGGCTCTTGCCTTCATCGAAATTGCGATCGATATTCTCGATGGTGACGGTGGCGTCGTCGACCAAAATACCGACCGCCAGAGCCAGCCCGCCCAGCGTCATGATGTTGATGGTTTGGCCCAGCGCGCTCAGGACGCAAAGGGAGCACAGGATCGACAGCGGGATCGAGATCGCGATGATCAGCGTGCTGCGCCAGCTTCCAAGAAAGAGCAGGATCATAATGGCGGTAAGACACGCGGCGATGATGGCTTCCCGAACCACGCCGTTCACGGCGGCGCGCACAAACAGCGACTGGTCCGATATCGCCTCGATCTTGAGCTCGGGCGGGAGGGTAGCGGCAATTTTGGGAAGCATATCCCGTACTTCCTGAACGATATCCAGGGTCGAGGTGTCGCCAACTTTCAGGATGCTGAGCAACGTGCTGCGTTGTCCGTTACGGCGGACGATGTTGGTCTGCGGTGAAAAGCCGTCGCGCACGTGCGCCACGTCGTGCACATAAATGGTGCTGTTCCCGGCCGCCTTTACCGGAAGATCGTTGAGCTCCTGAATGGTCTCCGGACTGGCATTCAGGCCGACATCGTATTCGAACTGCCCAATCTTCGATGTACCGGTGGGCAGGATCAGGTTCTGGGTGTTGACCGCATTTACAATGTCGGCTGGCGAGAGACCCTTGGATTGGAGCAGCGCGGGCTGCAGGTCGATCATCACCTGGCGCTGCTTGCCCCCATAGGGCCAGGGGACAGAAGCACCCTTCACGGTCGCCAGTTGGGTTCGGATGAAGTTAGCGGCGTAGTCGAAAAGTTGTTGCTCGGAGAGGCCTTGACCGGAAAGCGCGAGTTGCAGGATGGGGACGCTGGAGGCGCTGTAGACCAGCATAAAGGGCGATGATGAGCCGGGCGGCATTTGATGCAGCGCGTTCTGCGCGACGGAGGTGAGCTGGGCCATCGCCATGTCGACGCGGGTGCCGGGATGGAAGAAAACTTTGGTGATACTGCGCCCGTTGACGGTTTGCGATTCCAGGTGATCGATGTCCGTAACGACGGTGGTGAGCGAACGCTCGAAGGGTGAAGCTATGCGCTCTTCCATTTCTTCCGCGCTGAGACCGGTGTAAGTCCAGAGCACCGCGATGATTGGGATATCGACGTTGGGGAAGATGTCGATGGGCGTGCGCAGGATGACCAGGGGGCTGATCAGCAGGATCAATAGCGCCATCACAATGAACGTGTAGGGGCGCGTCAGCGCTATCTTAACTATCCACACTGAACAGAAAACTCCATAAGACTAGGCGACGGTTCATCGAACGCTGTTACTGGCCCTTTTTGACTAGTTTTTCCGAGCCGTGCGCCGCATCAGGCCTACTTCTGGCCCAGGCGATGCGCTCTCCGGGGGCGATGAACTCTTAGATCATTATATCCCATCACTTAGCTCTGCTAGTCTCTGGATGGCTGGCGCTATTTGGTCGCGGGCTCCCCGTCGGAGGGGAATTCGAACATCTCGCCGCCGGTGTGGACCAGCAGTGTTCCGGGGCCGAGGACCCGCCCGTTGCTCGGGAAAAAGATAGCGCCATCGGTGGATTCTCCGGATGCGAGCTTGGTGGGGACCAGTGCCAGCGCGGAGGCGGCGGCGCCCGCTTTGAGCCGTGAAGAGACACCCTCGGCCAGGGCGCTTTGGCGGCGAGACTCGTAGCCATTGGTGGTCTGCATGTGTTCGTTGCCGTAGACGCCGCGTTCGTAGGTGGTGACCAGCTTGATCACGTCGTGGCGGCCGGCCTTGGCCAGGAGGTTGTTCACGACGGAGAGCGCGGTGGCGGCTTGCCAGGTGGTTCCGTTGTCCTCGCGATAGCTGAAATCCTCCGGCTTTACCGTCCAGGAAATGGGTGAGCCGTTGGAGATGGAGGTCTGCATGATCGAATATTCCTTCAAGTGCGCCGGCAAGTAAGCGAACATGACGGTGATGCTGCCCTTGGTGAGCGTCTTGTACTGCAGCCCGTTGGACTCAAACGGGATGATCTGGGCGGATATTATCTGCGTAAACAACGCCGCCCAGGCCGCCAGCGTGGCGGCGAGCAGAAACCTCATACTTCCATGATAGATGCGCGGCTTCAAATAAGCACTATGCACAACGCAGCGGGCCGCGGTTGTTCTCTTCTTCGTTGGGGGCGCGTCCCGCGCTGTGCATTCAAAATAATCACCACGGACAACGCAGCGGGCCCGCTCAAGTCTGTTCCCGAGCAATCCATTTATCGACCCAAGGCAGCTTATACTCCAGCAAGTTCGCGACCAACCCTGCGGGGCTGCTGCCAGAGAGCACCATTTCGCGGTGCACCGGCTTTAGAAACTGTTCGGCGAGAGCGTGGTCAAAAAGCGCCAGAAGGCGATCGTAATAGCCCTCCACATTCAAAATTCCGCAGGGCTTGCGATGCAGCCCGAGTTGCGTCCAGGTGAGCACTTCGCAAAACTCCTCGAAGGTGCCATAGCCACCCGGCAGAGCGATGAACGCGTCGGACAACTCAGCCATTAAGGCCTTGCGCTCGTGCATGGATGCGACTACGCGCAGGTCGGAAAGGCGCGGGTGCGAGAGTTCCTTGTCGACTAGAGATTGTGGAATCACGCCGATGATATCTCCACCTGCTTCGAGCGCCGCATCGGCAAGCGTACCCATGAGCCCCACTTTACCCCCACCATAGACAATCCCGATTTCATTTGAGGCCAGGTGCCGGGCCAAGGAAGCTGCCGCGGCGGCATAGCACGGACGGGCTCCCGGACTGGACCCGCAAAACACGCAGATTCGTTTGGGCATGTGACACTTATTTTGGCATTCCATAAGTGATTGCCCTTAGCCTCTCCTTCCCAAGGACCTTCGTTCTAAGGTGACGCTGACGCGTTTCTAGTACCAAAAACCAATTGTTGATCCCGTGCTTGAGCCTTAGTCTACATTCAGGAGTGTTACAAGAGATGCTTAGAGGCATAATTATCTGTCCCGACGTGGACCTAAATGAGAGGCTGGAAGCGATTCTCACAGAGACCGGAATCGTAGGCATCACGCGGACACTCGACCGGTATCCGAGCGCCCTCGAACTGCTGCGTTTTCTGCGAGCGCACGCGCCGCAAGTGATCTTCGTGAGCACGGAGTCCACTGCCAAGGCGATGGAGATCGCGCGCGAGGTGGAGAAAAACACGCCTGGCGTTCAGATTGTCGCGGTCAGCCGTTTCGTGGATCCGCAGATTCTGCTGGAAGTGATGCGGGCGGGGATTCGCGAGTTTGCGTCGCTGCCGTTCGATCGTCAGACGCTGGTGGACGCCTTAGTACGGATCAAGGATGCGGTGCAAGCGCGGCCGCCGGCCATTGAAGCGACCAATCAGGTTTACAGTTTCCTGCCGTCTAAAGCGGGAGTGGGGACATCCACCATTGCCATGAACACGGCTGTGGCGATGTCGCGGGTACAGGACGCCTCGGTTCTGCTGTCCGATTTCGACCTGAATTCCGGCATGGTGCGGTTCATGCTGAAGCTGGATAGCGCCTATTGCGTTACCGACGCGGCCGAGCATGCGCTGGAGATGGACGAGAGCTTGTGGCCGACCATGGTGACCACGATCGACAAGCTGGACGTGCTGCACGCGGGCAAGCTAAATCCCGATTTCCGCATCGAGCCAACGCAGATCCGCCACCTGATGGAGTTCATGCGGCGCAACTATTCTGCATTGTGCTTCGACATGTCGGGCAACCTGGAGCGGTATTCGCTCGAGATCATGCACGAATCGAAGCGCATCTTCCTGGTATGCACCCCGGAAATTCCTTCCTTGCACCTGGCCAAGGAGAAATATCTTTACCTGAAGCAGCTGGATTTGGGCGAGCGCGTCAGCGTGCTGCTGAACCGCTGCCCCAAGCGGTCCCTGATCTCGCCGAGCGAGATTGAGCAATTACTGGGAGTTCCAATCTACATGACCTTCGCCAACGACTATCAGGGCGTGCAGCGCGCCATGACGGCGGGCCGATGGGTAGATACCACCAGCGACCTCGGCCGCCAATTTACTGCTCTGGCGCAGAGCATGCTGGAAACCAAGGCAGTGGCCGTGCCGGAGCCGAAGAAACGGTTCATCGAGTTCTTTTCCGTGGTGCCGAGCAAAGCCGTGACGCCGGCCCGCAAAACCGCGGGATAAGGGTAGACGCGGCTTCAGCCGCGTAACGCGGCTACAAAGCCGCGTGTACCATGCCAATCCGGACACTACGCTAGGGCTTCAGGACCAGCAGGGCGGCCAGGCACGCGTTCTTCTGGTCGCTAGTCCAAGGCGGACCGAGCGAACTTCCGAGAGACGCGATCTCGCGCTTCATCGGATCTGAGCGTTCAACCAGATCCCGTTCTCGAATCCCCGTCACCTTCAGGTCCAACCGTTCGCCAGCTTTTCGAAAGGCCTGACGGAAGAACTCGCCTTCGGCGGTGTGAATGAGAGGGTGAGACGCGAGGATTTTTGGAAGATCCGGCAGCGTGCGGCCGCGAGACAGCAGGATTGCACAGCTTCGCACAATCTTATGGCGTTGTCGCGCGGACAGGATCATCTCGCGCAGACCATCCAACGCAAGTCTTTCTGAAGCCGCCGCGCATTCGGCAAGATAACCTTCCGGGTTTGGAAGGCCTTTAGCAAAATGATACGGTTGGCTGACTGCGGAAATTACGATTTTTCGCCGGTCAATTACCTCGATAGCCCCAGGGGCTCCGGCGACCACCACAACAGCGCCCCAACCCGAGTGGGCCCGAATGCCAATGGCTGCTCCCTGCATACTTCGCTATCATCGCTGATTGGAAAGCGCCGTCCTCCAGTGGGTCGCAACCTATGGGTATTTCGCCATCTTCGGGCTGCTGGTGCTGGGCATTGTCGGCATTCCGGTTCCCGATGAATTTCTGCTGACCGGCTGCGGCTTCCTCATATATCGAGGCGACCTCAATCCCGCGCCAGCCTTTGCGAGCGCCCTGGCTGGAAGCATGTGCGGCATCACGTGCAGCTACATCATTGGACGCACGCTCGGATGGAAGTTTCTGCACTCGCGCGCCGGACGGCTACTGCATATTCGGGACGAACAGATCCAATGGGTGCATGACTGGTTCAACCGGATCGGCCATTGGGCGCTCATGATCGGCTATTTCGTGCCGGGCGTGCGGCACTTCACGGCGATTGTGGCGGGCACCTCGAAGCTGGAATACCCCGGGTTCGCGGCTTTCGCTTACGCCGGCGCGCTGATGTGGGTGAGCACCTTTCTCTTCATCGGTTATCATTTCGGCGCGCGCTGGGAGGAGATACTCGGCGTGATCGAGCATCATCTGAAGCAGGCCACGGCTGTGGCGAGCGTGTTGATTGCAGCCTATGCCGTCTATGTGTATGCGCGACGAAGACGGCGGTCACCTTAGGTAGTAACCTATGACTGGATGAGCACGGCGGTAGCGAAAGAGAGCTTTTATGCCTCGACGACGGGCAAAAAAGCGGCGATGGCGGTGAGTGGCTGCATTCTTTTTCTATTCGTCGTCGGCCATTTGATCGGCAATCTGCAGATCTACGAGGGCCAAGACAAACTGAATCGTTACGCGGTGCTGCTGCGCTCCATGCCCGCGCTACTGTGGAGCGTGCGGACAGCGCTGCTGGTGATGGTGCTGCTGCACATCTGGTCGTCGGTGCAACTCGCGGCGCGCAATATCGGCGCCAGGCCAGTGGGGTATCAGAAGAAGAAAGCGGCCGGATCGTCCTATGCGTCGCGAACCATGTACTGGAGCGGGCCGATCATTCTGGCGTTCGTGATTTATCATCTGCTGGACTTCACGTTTGGCAAAGTGAATCCGCATTTTGAGCCGGGCGATGTGTACGGCAACGTGGTGGCGAGCTTTCAGGTGATTCCGGTAGCGATGTTCTACATCCTGGCGATGCTGCTGCTGTGCCTGCACCTCTATCACGGGCTGTGGAGCATGTTTCAATCGCTCGGGATCGCGCATCCGCGCTACACGCCGCTGTTGCGAAGGGGAGCGGCAGTGGTCGCAATATTGATCGCGGCGGGGAACATTTCGATTCCCGTGGCCGTGCTTGCGGGATGGGTGAAGTGATCAAACTCGACGCACGGGTGCCTTCGGGAGGAATCGAAAAACTGTGGGAACAGGCGCGCTTCGAAATGAAGCTGGTGAATCCGGCCAACAAGCGCAAGCACACCATCCTGGTGGTGGGATCGGGCCTGGCGGGGGCTTCAGCGGCCGCTACGTTGGGCGAGCTGGGATACAACGTGAAGTGCTTCTGCTTCCAGGATTCGCCACGGCGCGCGCACAGCATCGCGGCGCAGGGCGGGATCAACGCCGCGAAGAATTATCACAGCGACGGTGACAGCGTGTTCCGGCTGTTTTACGACACGGTGAAGGGCGGCGACTTCCGTTCGCGCGAGGCCAACGTGTACCGGCTGGCCGCAGATCAGCGTGAACATTATCGATCAATGCGTGGCGCAGGGCGTGCCGTTCGCGCGCGAGTATGGCGGGACGCTGGCCAACCGGAGCTTCGGGGGCGCTCAGGTATCGCGGACCTTTTATGCGCGCGGTCAAACCGGTCAGCAGTTGCTGCTGGGCGCGTATCAGGCGCTGGAATGGCAAGTCCACGAGGGGCGGGTCAGCATGTTCCCGCGCACGGAGATGCTGGACCTGGTGGTGATCGACGGGCGAGCGCGCGGGATTGTGACGCGCAACCTGGTGACCGGGCGGATCGAATCGCACGTGGGTGATGCGGTGGTGCTGGGGACGGGCGGGTACGGAAACGTCTATTATCTTTCGACCAACGCGAAAGGATCGAATTGCACCGCCATCTGGCGGGCCTACAAGCGCGGCGCGCTGTTCGCCAATCCCTGCTTCACGCAGATTCACCCTACGTGTATCCCGGTGTCGGGCGATTATCAATCGAAGCTGACGCTGATGAGCGAGTCGCTACGCAACGACGGCCGCATCTGGGTGCCGTTGAAGGCCGGCGACAAACGCGCGCCAAATCAGATTCCCGAAGCGGAGCGCGATTATTATCTGGAGCGCAAATACCCCAGCTTTGGAAATCTGGTGCCGCGCGATGTGGCGTCGCGCAATGCCAAGGAGGTGTGCGACGAGGGCCGCGGCGTGGGTGAGACGGGGCTGGGCGTGTATCTGGATTTCTCGGATGCGATTGAACGGCTGAGCGTGGATGTGATCCGTGAGCGCTATGGAAACCTGTTCGAGATGTACCAGCGCATCACCGACGAAGATCCGTATCAGGTGCCGATGCGAATCTATCCGGCGATTCACTACACCATGGGGGGCCTGTGGGTGGATTACTACCTGATGAGCACCATTCCGGGGCTGTTCGTGATCGGCGAGGCGAATTTTTCCGATCACGGCGCCAACCGCCTGGGCGCGAGTGCGCTGATGCAGGGGCTCTCCGACGGCTATTTCATTCTGCCGTATACGGTGGGCGATTACATCGCTAAAACCATGCCTGAAGAAGTTGACCCAGGCGCGGCGGAGTTTCTGAGCGCGGAAGCGGGCGTGGCGGAGCTGACGAAAAAGCTGCTGGGGATTCATGGGCGCCAGACCGTGGACGCGTTCCATCGGCGACTGGGGAAGATCGTTTGGGATTATTGCGGGATGTCGCGCACGGGAGCCGGGTTGGAGGTGGCGATCGGCAAGATTCGCGAGTTGCGCGAGCAATACTGGCGCGATGTAAACGTGCCGGGAAGTGCGGACGATTTGAATCAATCGCTGGAGAAAGCCGGGCGCGTGGCGGATTTCTTTGAGCTGGCCGAGTTGATGTGCATCGATGCGCTGGATCGCGAAGAAAGCTGCGGCGGCCATTTTCGCGAAGAATATCAGACGCCGGAGGGCGAGGCGAGGCGCAGGGACGACACTTGCGCGTACGTGGCGGCATGGGAATACAAAGGCGCGGAGCACGCCCCGGAATTGCATCGGGAGCCTCTGGCGTTTGAATACGTTCACCCCAGCCAGCGGAGCTATAAGTAATGCGGCTGATTTTGCATGTGTGGCGCCAAAAAGGCGCGAAAGCGCCAGGGAGAATGACGCGTTACGAAGCTGCCGACGTGAATCCGGATATGTCGATGCTGGAGTTGCTGGACGTGCTGAACGAAGGTCTGATCTTGAAGGGCGAGGAGCCGATCGCGTTCGAGCATGACTGCCGCGAGGGCATTTGCGGATCGTGCGGGTTCATGATCAACGGCATGGCGCACGGGCCGCTGCCCGGGACCACGGTGTGCCAGCTCAGCATGCGGCATTTCAAGGACGGGCAGCAGCTTTACGTGGAACCGTGGCGCGCCAGGGCGTTTCCGGTGATCAAGGACCTGGTGGTGGATCGCGCCGCGTTCGATCGGATCATCGCGGCGGGCGGATACGTGAGTGTGCCCACTGGCAGCGCGCCCGACGGCAACGCGATTCTGGTGCCCAAAGAAAATGCGGATCGCGCCATGGATGCGGCAGCGTGCATTGGCTGCGGGGCGTGCGTGGCGGCGTGTCCCAATGCGGCGGCGGCGCTGTTCACGGGTGCTAAAATTTCCCATCTGGGATTGCTGCCGCAGGGTCAGCCGGAGCGGTGGCGAAGGGCGCTGAACATGGTGCGGCAGTACAACGCCGAGGGCTTCGGAAGCTGCACCAATATTGGCGAGTGCGAGGCGGTTTGTCCGAAGGAGATCAGCCTGGAGGCTATCGCGCGCATGAATCGCGATTTTATTGGGGCGAGTTGGGGAAGAAGGTAGAGGCTATTCCTCGATGTGGATCGAGGGGCCTTTCTTGGCGCTCTCTTCAGCGGCGCGGCGCTGCACCTCGCGTGCGATGGCTACAAACGGCGCACCGGCATCGCCCAGCGTGATGGGCCGGCCGGAATCGCCACCGATCCGAACCGCGGGATCGAGCGGCAGCTCGCCCAGGAACGGAACGCCCATGGTCTCGGCCGTCCGCTTGCCGCCGCCGTGGCTGAAGACATCGATGCGCTCGCCGCAGTGCGGGCATTCGAGGTAGCTCATGTTTTCCACCAGCCCGAGGATAGGCACGCGCACTTGCTGGAACATGTGGATGGCTTTGCGCGCATCTTCGAGCGAGACTTCAGACGGCGTGGTGACCACTACGGCTCCGGTGAGCGGCGCGGTTTGAATGAGCGAGAGCTGCACGTCGCCAGTGCCGGGCGGTAAATCCACAATCAGATAATCGAGCTGGCCCCAATCGACGCTGCGCAGGAATTGCTGGATCACGCTATGCAGCATGGGTCCGCGCCACACCAGCGGCTTGTCGCCGGGATTCAAGAAGCCCATCGACATGAGGCGCACGCCGTCCTTTTCCAGCGGCTGAATGCGCTCGCCGATCGAATGCGGCTGGGCTCGCACGCCCATCATGAGCGGCACGTTGGGACCGTAGACGTCGGCGTCAAGAAGGCCCACTTTGTGGCCCAGGCGTGACAGCGCGACGGCGAGATTCACGGACACGGTGGTTTTTCCGACGCCGCCTTTGCCCGAGCCGACGGCGATCAAATTCTGGACGCCGGCAATCGGGACTTTCGGCTGTTCGGCTTGCGCTGTGTTGGGACCCATCACTTTGATGTTAGAACATAGTCCCATTCCTTCGCGGCGCGATCGCGCAGGTAAGGGATATCGCGGTCGAGCAAAAAACTTTCCCGTACCAATTGCTGCGCGGCGGCTGTGATCTTATCGAGATAGTCCTGTTTGGTGGGATAGCGCTCTTGGATGGAAAGGCGCGGATCTTTGCGGTTCTCGCGCTCGGCCTTGGTGGCAGCAAACGGAATCCAGGACCCAGCCTGGGTGAACAACTGATCGGGCGCGCCGATTTTGGGACTGCGCAGGTTCCAGCCGGTGTAGGAAGCGAGTGGGACCTGAATTTCGGGCATGTGGATTCCCGAAGTTTCGTTGCCATCGAGATTCACTTGCGGGACCAGCGTCGGGAAAGGAGCCCCTACGGAGGGCGGCTCGATGGAGAAGTCCAGGCGAAACGCCCTGCGATTATAGCGCGGGGTCGCGATGCCGGGAACCTTGGGAAACGCGTACGCTCCAACAGGAACGAGCTGATCCTTCGCGATCTGCGGATAGACTGACGCCGGCGGCTGCTTGCCATCCTTAAGCCATGCCTGCATGGCGATCAAGAGCGCCCGCATTGAGGCGCTGTAGTCATTGGTGCTGTCCAGGTTCTGGGCTTCCGGGTGGCGCGGCGGAAGGCTTCCCGCTCCATGCCGCGAACCGGGGAAGAAATAGATGCGCGTGTCCTTGGCGGGAGCAAGATCCTGCTTGCCATCGGGCGTGGTGTGAATCAGCGATGCGACGCGTCCCCAGTATTCATAGGAGCCATTGGTGTAAAAGATTTTCGGAACGGTGTTGGTGCGAATCGCGTTGGCGAGAAGACCGCCCTCGTCTGAGAAGGGCGGAATATCGACTGGATAAAAGATGTTGAAGTACGGATTTCCGTCGCGGGAGGGCTGCGCAAAGCGGGCGTTGAAGCCGCCGCGGCCGGCGCCGGCGATAGTAGCCCACACACCATCGAAGACGCGCCGATTTTTTTCGTCCTGATTGAAGCCGTCGTATAGAAACGTGCGGAGAAACCGGCCGCTTTGAGAGATGCCGATGCCGAGCGTGCGCTGGATGTCTTTGTGGAAACCATCGATCGGAGTATCCACGCCGCCGTACTTCAGATACGACACGGTGTCGCGAACGGCAGTGGGACCCAGGCCGACCAGCACCGGATCCTTGGCGTTGTAGACGACTTCGTAAATCTTGCCGGGATTGAAGCCCGCCGCCATGGTGACGTGCGTGGGATCGGTGAAGGTCCATTGTTCGCGCGGGATCAGCCGGCGCTCGCCTTCCAGGGTGTCGCGGACGAAGATTTTATTGGCCGGATCTTGGGCGTCGGCCACGGGGTATCCGATTTCATCGCGATCGCCCAGAGGAATGCTGGTCACCCGTTGGGTGCCTTCCCATTCCGAGCGAACCAGTCCGTGGATCGGTTGGCCGTTGTTGGTGGCGATGGGAGCGTCGATGCGAAGCAAGCCGGGCTTGGCAGGAAGGTCGAATTCCCAGCCCACCCAGACCAGCGTGAAGCCCTGATCGAGCAGAAAGTGGTCGCCGAGGTCGAACATGCCGATGCCCTTGCCGCCGCGGTTGGGGATTTCGACGAAGGCGGTCCCGTTTCGCTTTATTGGATCGAGCGGCCGGAGCATGTAAAGGTCGGCCGAGAATTCCACTTTGCCTTCCGCATTGCGTGGCGCCAGATCAATGTCGGCGATAATCCGGTTGGGCGCGAGCTTGGGATCGACAGCAAAGTAGACCTTCCCTACAATGCGTTCGTAGCCTGCGTCATTGGATCGTTCGGTAACGTCTACACGAGTGACCGCGGCGGAAGCAGCGGAAGCGGCTAAAAGAAGACAGACGGCGAGGCTGCTGGGCATGGGTAGATTTTAGCGCGGTTGCCGTGGATTCCACGCTGCCGCGCAACTGATATAGGCCCATACCAGCCGAGTTCGTCGGCATAGTCCTTCGCGGGAGGCGCTTCGGGGAACATCGACCACACGCAGGCACGATGCCCGCCACGCCTTATGCGACATCGGACACTTTGAACCTCCTCCTTGCGCTGTGGCGGATATGCAGCACTTCAACCTGTTTCTGCTTCTCCAGCACACGGTATATCGCGCGATAAATGTGCGGTTTGTTGCCATACAGTAAATGCCTGGACTTGTCACTCTCGGGGGTCACCGGACATCGGTCGGGCTGTTCCTCCAGGCTGAGGATCGCCTCCTTGAACCCGCGATACCATTTAAGGGCCGCGTGGGAATGCTCAGCGTTAATCTCCCGGTAAAGGTGGGCGAGATCGCGCTCGGCGCGGGCGGTCAAGTTAACGAGGTATGCCACGCGAGGCTTCGAAATCCTCGAAAAACCGCCTTGCCGGCCGGAGCTTCCCTTTTTTAACATCCTCTAGCCCCTGCCTGATGCCCTCCCCAGCATCGGCGTAGGCCGCAATATCGAGCAGCCGCTGGTACGCTTCGGCATCCTGCACGATGGCGGCGGCCTTGCCTTTCACAGTAAGCACCACGGGACGCTTGCTCTTCTTGAGTTGTTTCATGAAGTCGCCGGACCGGCGACGGAACGTTGTAAGCGATTGAATATCCTTGGTGATGTCGATCATCATTCCGTTCTCGTAAGACACCTTTTTAGGTGCTACTAGGATAGCGCGTTATTTCTCAGGCAAGGGCGAGGTTGGCTTGGGCGCGGAGCGAGAAGTCGGAGAATTGGTGGGCGTGAAGTTTTGGGAACGCGGCGGCGGCGATCATGGCGGCGTTGTCGGTGGAAAGCGCGGGAGTGGGGAAAAAGACCGGGCAGGGCAGGCCGGCCGCTTGGGCGGCGGATCTGAGACCGGCGTTGGACGCTACGCCACCGGAGATGATGAGCGATCGCGCGCCGATATCCTCAATGCATACGGCGGCACGGCGCAACAACTCTTCGATGACCGTGTATTGAAAGGAAGCGAGCAGATCGAGCGTGGGCTGAGGAGTGAGCGGCAAAAAATCCTGAGCCGAGGTGACTTGGGAGCGACGGCGGGCATCGATCTCAGCGCTGAGGTCGTGGTGTTCCACCCAGCGGAGCACCGCCGTTTTCAATCCACTAAAGCTGAAGTCGAGCGTGTTGCCTTTCATGCGCGCCAGCGTGAATTTTACGGCGCGTGGATCGCCATGTGGGGCGAGTTGATCGATGATGGGGCCGCCGGGATAGCCGAAACCCAGAAGTTTCGCGACTTTGTCATAAGCTTCGCCGGCGGCATCGTCGCGCGTTTTCCCAAGCAGACGATAAGTGAAGCCTTCGCGGACTTCGAACAGGTGGGTGTGGCCGCCGCTGACGACGAGTGCGAGCGCGGGATATTCGAGGCGGGCGCCGGCTTCGAGAACTACGGCGTGGATATGTCCTTCGATGTGATTCACGGCAATGAGCGGCAGGTTGCGAACCAAGCACAGCGATTTCGCATAAGTGATGCCAACCAGCAGCGATCCCACCAGGCCCGGGCCTTCGGTGACGGCGATAGCGGCAAGGTCGTCGAGACTTGTTTGGGCTTGCTCCAGCGCGAGGCGGACCACGGGCACGATGGCGCGCAGATGCTCGCGCGAAGCCAGCTCGGGAACCACGCCGCCGTATTTCGCATGTGCGATTTGGGAGGCGACCACGGACGACATGATGGTGGTTCCGTCCTCCACTACAGCCGCAGCCGTTTCATCGCAGGATGTCTCGATGCCCAGGATCTTCACTGGTATGGTGTGATTTGGACCTTTCGCAATTTCATTATCACTTGCCCGAATCGTCGATCGCGCAAGCGCCGCTGGAGGATCGCGCGGGGTCGCGCATGCTGGTGTTGTATCGCGATGAGCAGCGTTGGGAAGATCGGGTGTTTCGGGAGTTTCCGCGATTGCTGCGCGCGGGTGACTGCCTGGTGTTGAACGATTCGAAGGTGTTTCCGTCGCGATTATACGGGAAGCGCGTGGGCTTTTCGGGCGCGGTGGAAGTGCTGCTGGTGCAGCCGATCAGCGAGGACGCGAAAACCTGGACCGCGCTGGTGCATCCGGGGAGGAAAATGCGGACGCGTGAACGAGTGGCGTTCGATGGGGTGGAGGCAGAGGTGATCGGACGCGGTGAATATGGCGAGCGGACCCTGCGATTTCACTATGACGGAGACTTCTACGAGTGGCTGCAGAAAATCGGGCACGTGCCGTTGCCGCCGTACATCAAACGGACCGATACCGCCGAAGACCGAGAACGATACCAGACCGTTTTTGCGCGCGAAACCGGATCAGTGGCCGCGCCGACGGCCGGGCTGCATTTCAATGGTGAAATTTTGGATGAGTGCCGCAAGGCCGGGGCCCAGATCGCCTATGTGACGCTGCACGTGGGGCTCGGCACGTTTCAGCCGGTGCGGGGCGAGAGGCTGCATGCTGAACGATTTCGTGTAAACGAGGAAGACGCCGGGAAGATTCGGGCGGCCGAGCGCGTGATTTGCGCCGGAACCACGAGCGTCCGGGCGGTAGAAAGTTTGTTCTTAGGCAGGAGTGGCGAGACTGATCTGTTTATCCGGCCGGGGTTTCAATTTCAACGGACGAACGCGATGCTGACGAACTTTCATTTGCCGGAATCGAGCCTGCTCATGCTGGTGTGCGCGTTTGCGGGGCGCGAGTTTGTGTTGGCGGCGTATGAACACGCGGTGTCGGCGGGGTATCGATTTTATTCGTATGGCGACTGTATGTTCATTCTTTAGCCAAAGCGGCACTCACGATCATTTCCGGAGACTGTCGCAGCCCCCGCATCGGGTGCTGGTCGCCAAACCGGGCTTGGAGGGCCATGGCCGGGGAGCGAAGCGTTCACATGAGTGTGAACGCGGCACGCAGGAGTGCGCGCGCCACATCCGCTTAGGAGCTTAAGAGCTGGATCTAGAAGCTTAAGAACGATTGCCAGGATTTTAGGCCGTCGGCGTTGTGGGTCTTCAGAGCCTCGATGCCTTCCTGGGGTGCATAAGGATCGGTAAGCAGGTAGCGGCCGACGCGCGCGATATCGAGCACATCATCCATCATGGCCTTCCAATGCTCGGGCGCCCAGTCGATGGCGTGCGACACCACGGAGGGCACGCCTTCAGCGACGCCATCGGCGGTCACCATGTTGAAGGATTCGGTGTAGCTGGGCTGCAGCAGCAGGTGCATGTGCGCGACGCTTTGGCGGAACTGGGGCCAGGACTGCCATCCGTTCTCGACCAGTTTGACGTTGGGCAGGCCGTCCAGCATGGCGCGCGCTGAGCGCAGGATGGTATCGCCGCCGCCTTCGGTGCGTCCCGCCGAGAGCCACAACTCCAGATTGGCTTTGTAGCGATGTGTGATTTCGAGTGCGGCTCCCGCGGCGCTCATGAAATTCTTCAGTGGCCGCGTGGCGCCGAAAGCGCCGATGCGGAGCGTGCCGCCGGTATAAAGAGGACGCCACGGAAGGAAATCGTTATCGAGGTAGTAGAGGTTGGGCAGATAGGTGCAGGGGCGCGTGTAAGCGGAACGAATCCATTTGCAAAATTTAGAGCTGTTTCCCGCCAGATGGAAATTATGGGAAGCGGCCTCGACGTCCATGGCCTCGCGAACCAGCCGGACGCCGTTGGAATCGGCTTGCAGAAAGCCGACGTTGGAGTGGCAATTGACGGCGAAGCGGGTAGAAGGGTTGGTTGTCACGATGGCTTGAATGTCCACGGAGGGGATCCAGGGCGCGGAAATAACCACGTGAGTGGCGGGATCGCGCTCTAATCGGGTGGTGAGGTCTTTAGCGTTGACTACCGGCCAGACGTCGGCGACGATGCCGCCGCGGCGCAGCACTTTGCACGTGTTGAGGGCCGAGACGCCGAGTCCGATATGGCTGATGTTCTGGTGGGCGGCGAAATTCTTGTAGGCGAGGACCAGTCGTTGCATTCAATCTCTTGGCTGCACCGATCCTAAAATAAGGACGCGGCCATTCCCGGGCGCCATTTGTTCAAGCCTGTGAAAAAACATCGAAACAAGAGTTGCAACTCTCGTGACCGTTTGTGCTCTGATATTGGAGACAAGCATGAACGGTGCGGAATGTCTTCTGAGAACCTTGCTCCAGTGCGGAGTGGACACCTGCTTCATGAATCCCGGCACGTCCGAGATGCAGTTTGTAGCGGCGCTGGATCGGGTGAATGGAATGCGCAGCGTGCTCTGCCTTTTCGAGGGAGTATGCTCGGGCGCGGCTGACGGATACGCGCGGATGCGCCGGCGCCCGGCGGCCACGCTGCTGCACCTGGGTCCCGGTCTGGGCAATGCACTGGCCAATCTTCACAACGCCCGGAAGGCGCGGTCGCCGATAGTCAATATCGTTGGGCAGCACACTACACAGCACCTGCGTTACGACGCGCCGCTAACGGCCGATATCGAAGCCTTTGCGCGTCCTGTGTCGGGCTGGATCAGGACGCTCCAGCGGGCCTGTGACATGGGCTCCGATGCTGCTTCGGTGGTGCGCGCTGCGTGCGCGCCTCCGGGGCAGGTGGCTACGCTCATCGTGCCCGCTGACTTTTCATGGAGCGACGGCGGCGAGCCTGCGGACGCCCCCGAATTATTGGCGCGGCGCGATGCACAGTCCGGTTGCGTTCACGGAGCGGCTTCGATCCTGAAATCCGGCGAGCCCACTGGATTGCTGCTGGGCGGCGCCACTCTGCTGGCTGGAGGGCTGCACGCGGCAGGTCAACTCGCCGCCAGTACAGGAGTGCGCGTGTTCGCCGACCGCAACGCGGCCCGCATGGAACGGGGAGCGGGAACATTCGCCCCGCAGCGAGTCCCCTACTTTCCGGAGCCAGCCGAAGCCGCGCTGGCCGGTTTGAAACACCTGATTCTAGTGGAGAGCCTGCCGCCAGTGTCCTTTTTCGGATACCCTGGGCGCAGAAGCACGTTGGCGCCGGAAGATTGCTCGGTGCATGTACTGGCTGCTACGGACGAGAACGGTACGGTGGCGTTGGAAGCGTTGGTCGAGGAATGTGGCGTCGGCTCCTCGATGATTCCGGCGCAAGGAACACCGCCGAGGGAGTTGCCCAAGGGCGCCGATCTGACTCTGGACACCATCGGACGGGTGCTGGCTGCCGAGATGCCCGAGGACTCCATCGTCTCGGATGAAATGATTTCCGCTGCCGAAGCAGTCCTGCAGAACCTCGGGGCGGCCCGTCCATTTACTCACCTGCCGATCACGGGAGGCGCCATCGGTCAAGGGTTGCCGGTGGCGGTGGGCGCCGCGGTGGCGTGCCCCGATCGCAAGGTGATCGCGCTCCAAGCCGACGGTAGCGCGATGTACACACTGCAAGCGCTGTGGACCATGGCCCGCGAGCGGCTGGATATTGTGGTGGTGATTCTGGCGAACCGCCGCTATAAGATTCTTGAAATCGAGACTCGCCGGACTGGGGCCGGCGAGATCGGTCCGAAGGCCAACGACATGATGGATCTTACCCACCCGGATCTCGATTGGGTGAAATTGGCTGAAGGACAGGGAGTCCCGGCAGGGCGCGCGGCTACCGGGGACGAGTTTATTACGCTGTTCCGCGAGGCCGTGAAGCAGCCGGGGCCAAGGCTGATCGAAGCGGTTCTAGACTGATGTGGCGCCCGCACTCCTGCGGTGTCGAGACTCCTCTCGACACAAATCCCCATGCGTTCACATGAGTGTGAACGCGGCACGCAGGAGTGCGTGCGCCACATGGGAATGATATGGTGGCAGTAATTTAACACAAGTTAGCGGTTCTTTAAGACGCGTAAGCGCGGCCCAGTATCCGGGACCGACGCGGAACTGCCCGTTCAACGCGACTGGTGTGAGGACGTAAAGCATGGCGGAAAGCAACGCCTGGGTCACGCCCAACACGGGGACACTGGGGCGGGCTTCAAATAATCGCGTGGAAACAGTTCCCCATAGAAATGTAGCGGGCACCAGAATGGGATTCGGAATATGCGCCGCGGCGAACATCGCGCCGGCGATGCTGGAGGTCTTCCATGACGCGCCCAGGCCATCACGCAGCCGCCGGTAAGCCATGTTCTGGAACAAAAGCTGCTGCAGAACGCACCAACAGGCGTAGCCGCACCAGCGATAGACAACATGAATGGAAGTCGCGGTCTCGAGCCAAGTGAGGGCCAGGAGGGAAGCGGCGCAGCTTGCGAGCCACCATCGCCAGGCTGAGATAGCACCGAGGAACGCGCGCAAACCCAAGCCGAGCGATTCGGCCGTCTCGGAGTGCCAGACGAACGAAACAGCAACCAAGGCCAAGGGGATAAGCAGACTCCATGACCACCACAAAGGCCGTAGCCAAATGTAGGTGATGACCAAGAAAGAAAAAGCAAAGGCCTCGGCAAGCTGCCGAGTTCGATCCCACCGCATGCTTCTAAGGTAAACTAACTCTTTGATCCCATGAAAATTCACGAGTATCAGGCCAAGGCGATCTTGGCCAAGTACGGAGTCCCTGTGCCTCGGGGCGAAGTGGCGTTTACGGTGGATGAGGCGGAAGCGGCGGCGAAGAAAATCGGCGGCAGCGTGGTTGTAAAGGCGCAGATTCACGCCGGCGGGCGCGGAAAGGGCGGCGGTGTCAAGGTTGCCAAGGACGCAGCCGAAGCCGTCGAGATCGCGAAAAAGATGCTGGGCATGCGGCTGGTGACGCACCAGACCGGCCCGGAGGGCCGCATCGTGCAGCGCCTGTTAGTGGAAGAGACGCTGCCGATCGCAAGAGAGCTCTATCTCGGCATCGTGCTGGATCGCGGACAAGGAAAGCCGGTGTTCATGGCGTCGGCGGCAGGCGGAATGGACATCGAAGAGGTGGCAGCGAAGTCGCCCGAGCTGATCTTGAAGGAAGCGCTGGAGCCGGGCTACGGACTCGCGCCATTTCAGGCCCGCAGCATGGCTTTCGGAATGGGCGTGGAATCGGAAAGCGCGGCGAGCGCGGTGGCGGCGATGATCGGACTGGCGAAAGCTTACGACGCAATGGACGCTTCCCTCGCCGAGATCAATCCGTTCATTGTTACCGAGGATGGCAGGGTATACGCCCTGGACGCCAAATTCAACCTGGACGACAACGCGCTATACCGGCACAAGGATTTGCTCGACCTGCGCGATTTAAATGAAGAGGACCCGCTGGAGGTGGAGGCCTCCCGGTTCAGCCTGAACTACATCAAGCTGGATGGCGACATTGCGTGCATGGTGAACGGCGCGGGTCTCGCGATGGCGACCATGGATATTGTGAAGTATGCCGGTGGCAGTCCGGCGAACTTCCTGGACGTGGGCGGCGGCGCGAATGCCGAGCAGATCAAGAACGCGTTTCGCATTCTGCTGTCGGACGCCGGCGTGAAGGCGGTGCTGATCAACATCTTTGGCGGCATTCTGCGCTGCGACGTCCTGGCGACGGGAGTGGTGAATGCGGCGCGCGAGTTGAAAGTGACGGCGCCGATCGTGGTTCGCATGGAAGGCACCAACGTCGAAAAAGGACAGGAGATCTTGAAAACATCGGGCTTCAACTTCACCGTGGCGGATGGGATGCGCGACGCGGCGGAAAAAGTGGTGCGCGCGGCCAAGGAAGTGAAGGCATGAGCGTTCTGGTAGATCAAAACACACGGGTTTTGTTTCAGGGCTTCACCGGACGCGAGGCCAGCTTTCACGCCCAGGCATCCATCGATTACGGGACCAAGGTAGTAGGCGGTGTGACGCCTGGCAAGGGCGGGATGATGCACTTAGGCCTGCCGGTGTTCAACACGGTGTCCGATGCAGTGCAACAGACGGGCGCGAACGCTTCTGTGATTTTTGTTCCGCCTCCCTACGCCGCGGACGCGATCATGGAGTCGGTAGACGCCGGAGTGCCGCTGGTAGTCTGCATCACCGAAGGAATTCCGACCGAAGATATGGTGCAGGCGCGCGAGTTCATGAAGGGCTCGACCTCGCGCTTGATCGGGCCGAATTGTCCCGGAATTATTTCGCCGGGGAAGTGCAAGATCGGGATCATGCCTGCTTCCATTCACAAGCAGGGGTACGTGGGCGTGGTTTCCCGCTCGGGAACGCTGACCTATGAAGCGGTGGGGCAATTGACGAAGCTGGGGATCGGCCAATCCACCTGCATCGGAATCGGCGGCGACCCGATTATCGGCACCACCTTCCTGGATGCGATCCAGATGTTCAACGCGGACCCAGACACGCACGCGATCGTGATGATCGGCGAGATCGGCGGCGGCGCCGAGGAGACGGCCGCGGAATATATCAAGTCGCACGTCAAGAAGCCGGTGGTGGGGTTCATCGCCGGACAGACGGCGCCGCCGGGACGCCGCATGGGGCATGCGGGAGCGATTATTTCCGGCGGATCGGGAAAAGCGGAAGACAAAATGAAGGCGATGGAGGCGGCGGGGATCACGGTGTGCGCCACTCCCGCCGAAATCGGAGAAAAGGTCAAGAGCCGCCTCTAAGGGCGGCACAAATAGAACATGGCAATCGAACAGACATTTGCAATTCTCAAGCCGGATGCGGTGGCGGCGGGGCACACGGGGCAGATACTCGCGATGATCGAAAAGGCCGGATTCCGCATTCGCGGCATGCGAATGACGCGGCTTTCCAGACAGCAGGCGGAGGGCTTTTACGACATCCATCGCGAACGGCCGTTTTTCACCGGTTTGGTGGCGTTCATGACGGAGGGGCCGGTGGTGCTGCTGGTGCTGGAGCGCGACAACGCGATTAAACACTGGCGCGAAGTGATGGGGGCGACCAATCCGGAGAAGGCGGCGGAGGGCACCGTGCGCAAGAACTTCGCGAAAAATATCGAGCGCAACGCGGTACACGGGTCGGACGCGCCAGAGACGGCGGCGGTGGAGATTCCGTACTTTTTCAGCATGGCGGAACTGCTGTAGGATTCAACGGGTTTACGGCGCAGGGCTCTCGTTCGTAACTTGTCGACCGATAAGCTCACAGAGATGAGGCTGCGATCAACAAAGATACAATTGCTTCAAGTCTGAAGTTGAAATTTGGCCAAACACCCGTGGACAGCAGACCAGTAAAGACGAAGCGGAACAATCATCCTCTCCAAGCGGTGCTCTTCACGAACGGCACATCGAAGCGTGTGCGGCTTCGCAAGCCATCGCTTTTGGCGGAAGACAATACGCCGGAAGGATTGAAAGGGCTCCTAGAAGCCAATCGATACTACCGCGAAGTGGCGTGGCCTGAGCCTTACAACCGGACGACTCATCGCTTGCATCTGGGCGATTCGCGTGACCTATCATGGCTGCCCGATCGTTCCGTTCACCTGGTGGTGACATCGCCACCTTACTGGACTCTTAAGGAGTACGCACCCGGAAACGAAGGTCAGATGGGGCACTTCGAGAGCTATGAGCATTTTCTCGATGAGTTGGATCGCGTCTGGAGCGAATGCGCCCGTGTCCTTGTCGGCGGCGGCCGAGTTTGTTGCGTTGTAGGCGATGTTTGCATCCCGCGGAAGCAAGGCGGTCGACATCATTTGGTGCCGCTTCATTCAGACATTCAGGTACGAGCCCGCAAACTCGGCTTGGATTGCCTGACGCCCATCCTTTGGCACAAGATTGCTAACGGCGCGACTGAAGCCCAGGGCAATGGCGCTGGGTTTTACGGGAAGCCTTACCAACCTGGGGGCATTATCAAGAACGATATCGAGCACATTCTGTTTCTGCGTAAAGGGGGCGAGTATCGTTCCGCTCCCATGATTCAGAAGGCTCTGTCGATGCTCACGCGCGAGGAAATGCAGACCTGGCAACGTTCTATATGGTCCGATCTCCGGGGGGCATCTACTCGAGGCGGACATCCTGCCCCTTACCCCGTTGAACTCGCCGAGCGGCTCATCAAAATGTTTTCGTTCGCGGGGGACACGGTGTTTGATCCGTTCGCAGGCACAGGGTCAACGTCTCAAGCTGCTATTATCGCGGGAAGGAATTCGATTGCCAACGAAATCGAGCCTGCCTATGTTGAGATAGCACGGCGGCGCGTTATGAGCACCGCGCGTGAGCCTCGACTGGCGGGGGCGATTGAGGCCAAGGTCTTATTTGACAGAGACGCCCACACAAAGCGAGTATCGGCTGCTCAACGAGTTCCGGCGCCTCTTTGAGGGTAAGGTCTACAAACATCGAGCGTCCAACCAGGGCGACTTCGTGGCGATGCACCTTTATGAAGATCTGGTCACAGTTCACCGGTCTTCCAGGTTTATTGAAGCAGTTGTCACTCGCCAGGATCGCGTATTGAACGTTCAAAATCGACGCCGCGGCATCATCGCTCGCCGCGGTGATGGAACGTTTGGCGAAATTATCCCAGGCGAAACACCAATCTTTGATAGCGGCTATCAAGTTGGAAGAGGACCAATCGCAACCGTTGAGATTGGCGTCGAGGTGAAGATACTCGCGAAAGCCATGATCAAGCAAATCGATCGGGTGATCAATGATCTTAGGAACCAGGTCGTCCAATTTGGTCGGGGAGGCGGACATCCGATCTGCGTAGCGGTCGTCGGGATTAATGAGGCAGAAACCACGGTAGGGTATGAAGGCGATCGGCCATTTCCGACGACCGGTAAATCCGGGTTTCTGCATCCCTTTCAGGAAGCTCCTGAAGCCGCTCGCAGGCTGCAATCCTTGGCGGCTCCAGACTAACGATGAGTTCCTCATATTACGGTTCAAGTCCACGAATGCAGCATCTTATCCGTTCGCTTGGGCTGACTACAGCGAAACGCGCTTGAACTACGCAGCTGCTCTTTCCCGGATTAGCGCACGCTATCAGCAGCGTTTCTGAGACCCAGCCTGGGCAGCAAGGTTCGGTCGAAAACACTGGATGATGTCCATACCTTTTACTCAATGTACTCTTTCCGCTACCAGCCAATCCCCAATCCCCAACCGCCAATCCCGTGTGGCCCGTTCCGCGCGCCTACCCTAAAGCTTTCCCCCTAGTCGCCGATAGCAAAGCAGGGTGCCACTCACGGAAATATCGCCGGAACTGGCCGATGCTGCGGATGTACTCAGCGATCAGCTTCGAGTCCATCTGCACCGGCTGGCGGTGTTTCTTCTGCCGCATGCCGAAACCCTCGACCGGCGCTTCCTGGCCAAGCTGAAGAGCGGGCAATTCGAAAGCCGGCAATTCGAACCCAAGATCCGCCTGGCGCTGGCCTCCATCACCCCCGGCGCCGCGGCGCGTATTCTGGCCCGTGGGCAGCCGCCGCTTAAATTCATCGAGCAGGTGGAATACAATGGCCGGCGCCTGGCCAAGCTGAACCTCCCGCCCAGCAGCATCGTCGAAGCCTTGCAAGAGTATGACCGGCTGCTCACGCCGATGCTGCGTAAGCTGCTCCCCAACGAATATGCGAATTTCCAGTGGGTACGCGAGCAACTGCATTTCTGCGTCATCCTGACGCTGAACAATGCCTATTACCAGGTCCGGGAGGCCGAAACACAAGCCTTTTACGAGCTGTTCCGCGTGGAACTGGAATCGCGCAATCTAGATGAACTGCTGCGTCACTTTCTGAATACTTTAGTCCAGGTATGCCACGCCGACGCCGGTCACTTATATTTGCTGAACGATAAGCGCAGCGCATGGGTACTGAGGGCGCAGGCTCAAACGCGCGGTCTGAACAGGCCCACACTAGTGGAAGTCCCCAATGGCCGCGGAACCATGCGAACCTTGGCCCGTTCGCGACAGATCGAGCTGAAAGACAACGGCGCCGGATCGTTACTTTTGGAGCCCGCTTGGAAAGGCCGATTCCAGACCCTGTGGTCCATCCCGCTGGCCACCGGAGGCCGCACCGCGGGCGTCATGCAATTTGGCTTCTCGAAATCCTACGAGTGGCTACCGCGCGAGCAGGAATTGCTGGCCGCGGCGGCCGAGCGCTGCCTGATGGCCGCCGAGAAAGCTCGTTTGATGGAAGATCTGGCCGCGCGCGAGGAGCAGGTGCGGCAACTGGCCGAGCACATGCTGCACGTGGAAGAAATCGAGCGCCGCCGCATCAGCCGCGAGTTGCACGACGAAGCCGGACAGTCGCTGCTGTGCATCCGCCTGCAAATCGAAATGATCGAGCAGTCCATCCCACCCGAGCACGCCGAGTGGATCCGCAAACTCGGCGAGGCGCGGGACCTCACCGAGCGTACCATTCTGGAAATGCGGCGCCTGATCGCCGCCTTAAGCCCAGCGGTGTTGGAACAGCTCGGCCTGGGAGCCGCGATGAGGCAACTGGTGAACCGCTTCCGGCGTCTCAATCCCATCCGCGTCAAACTGCTGTTAGCCCGGCTGGGACGGCTGCCGCAACATACTGAAATTATTGTCTATAGGCTCGTACAGGAGTGCTGTAACAACATCGCCAAGCACTCCGCCGCCAGCAGCGTAAACATTTCTGTCAGTTCGGCCGATGGATGGGTCAGACTGGCCGTTGAGGACAACGGAGTCGGGTTTAGAGTCGAGGAAGCGCTGGCTCGGAAAGATTCGTTTGGGCTTTCTGGCATGAGGGAGCGCGTTGCCCTCCTGGGTGGCAGGTTTGAGATTCGCAGTTATCCCAAGAACGGGTCCGGCAGCGGTAACGGAATTGGGACCAGAATCGAAAAAAGATCGGTTGATCGCAAGAGAACAGGACGGGGCACCAAGATTTTGATCCGTCTTCCGGTAGCTAAGCAACCGCCGGAATCCAGTTCGGTCGAGCCAATCGCCGCCAAGCCGATGGGGGGAAGAACTACGCGGAAGATCAGAGCAGTGGGTGCGTAGACCGAGTGGCTGGGTTGAGCAGCTGGGTTGATCAGCTGGGTTGAGCACTCAAGCTCTGCAGGTGGATAGCTCAAGCTTAGGAAAGGGATTCGAGACAGTAACTAGGGTACACGTTATGGCCAAGACTCGCATCATGTTGGCGGATGATCACACGCTCTTCCGCCAGGGCATCAGAACCCTCATTTCCGCGGAAGCCGATATGGAAGTGGTTGGCGAAGCCTCCAATGGCGGCGACGCCGTCGAAAAAGCAGCCGAATTCCGTCCGGACGTCGTTCTCATGGACATCGGCATGCCCGGTCTCAGCAGTTTCGAAGCTACCCGGCAAATCAAAAAGAACCGCCCCGAAACAAAAGTCCTCTTTCTCACCATGTACGACGACGAAGACTACCTGGTGGAAGGCATGGAAGTGGGCGCCAGCGGCTATGTCCTCAAAGATAGCCCTTCAGCCCAGCTGGTGGCCGCCGTTCGCGACATTTGCCGAGGAGGCAGTTACCTCAGCCCTCGCATGCTGTCGCAGTTGGTCGACGATTTCCGGTCGCGCATCAAGTCCGCCAACCGGCTGCCGCGCTTCGCTACGCTCACCACGCGCGAGCGCGAAGTCCTCAAAATGCTGGCCGAAGGCAACTCGGTGAAAGAGATCGCCTGCGATCTGAATCTGAGCGTCAAAACTGTCGAAGCCCACAAATTCAACTTGATGCGTAAGCTCGACATCCACAACAAAGCCCAACTCGTGCAGTACGCCATCCAAAAGAAGATCATCAAGATACCGAATCTGGCGTAGCACATCGGGTTACCATAAAGTCGGTGTGAACCGGCCGATTCTCACAGTACCCGTCCAAAAAGTCGAGGGCGATTCCTGCGCGCCCTTCCAGGATCTGCTGGCCGTCGAAGAACCGCTCGAAATCCGCCTCGGCGACAAGTCGATTTCGATTACCATGCGCACTCCGGGGCACGACTTCGAGCTGGCCGCCGGTTTCCTGTTCTCCGAGGGCATCCTCGGTGACGCGGCGCAGATTCGCGAAATCCGCTGGTCGCACAACGCTAATGGCAATCCGCGCCAGCTCGGCAACTCCGTCACGGTGGAGCTGAACCCCGGCGTCGAGGTCGATCTGGACCGGTTGGAGCGCCACTTCTACACCACCTCAAGCTGCGGCGTCTGCGGGAAAGCCTCCATGGAAGCCATCCAGATGCAGGGCTGCCCAATGCTGCCACGCGACTCGCCGCTCATCGAACCCAAGGTCATCCATGGTCTACCTGACGCCCTGCGGCGCGCTCAACCGGTCTTCGAGCGGACCGGCGGCCTGCACGCGGCGGCACTGTTTTCACCCGATGGAACGCTCCAGCTCTTACGGGAAGACGTGGGCCGCCACAACGCGGTCGATAAGCTGGTCGGCGCCGAAATGCTTGCGGGCCATACGCCACTCGGCGATCGTCTCATGTTCGTGAGCAGCCGCGCCAGTTTCGAGTTAGTACAAAAGGCCCTGATGGCCGGCATCCCCATCCTGGCCGCGGTTGGCGCGCCCTCCAGCCTGGCGGTGGAAACGGCGCAGCGCTTTAACCTGACCCTGCTTGGGTTCGTGCGCGACAGCCGGTTTAACATCTATTCAGGAGCATCCCGAATCCAATGAAACTCCGCATCCATGGAAACTCACTGCGGCTCCGACTGAGCCAATCGGAAGTCGCCCAGTTCAGCAAGACAGGTTTTGTCGAAGATAGCATCCAGTTCGCGCCCGGCGCCCGCTTCAGCTACACGCTCGAATCGATGTCGAGCCTCAGCGCGCCTCAAGCTATCTACGCGAACGGCTCCTTGTGCATCCGGGTGCCGGGAGCCGACGCAACGGATTGGGTGAGATCGGAGCGTGTCGGCATCGCCGGCGATCAGCCGCTCGAATCCGGCAAACGACTCTCCATCTTGATCGAAAAGGATTTCCAGTGCCTGCACGGCGACGAGGCCCGGGATCCCGACGCCTACCCAAATCCGCTGGAAGAGACTGTCTCGTAAAACGGTTGTGCCTATGGAAAAGGGCGCCGATATGATCGTGCGCCCTTCGCCGCGTCGTTCGGAATCGACCCTGGAGTTATGACGTCTTAGTCCCCTTCTGATCGGGGTTCCACTGCCTTCCGGACAACCTACCTCGCCGATGTTATCACGAAATCTTCTCGCCGATCGCCTTGGCTTGCAGGAACTGCAGCAGGTAATCCGGGCCGCCCGCCTTGGAATCGGTTCCCGACATGTTGAACCCGCCGAAAGGATGCGCACCCACCATCGCTCCCGTGCATTTGCGATTAATGTATAGGTTTCCCACAAAGAACTGCTCGCGCGCCTTGCGGATCTTTGCTTTATTGTTGGTATAAACGGCGCCCGTCAGCCCATATTCGGAATCGTTCGCGAGCTCCAGGGCATGATCGAAATCGCGCGCCTTGGCCACCGCCAGCACCGGTCCAAAAATCTCTTCCTGGAAGATGCGCGCCTTCGAATCGATGTCTGCGATTACGGTTGGCTGTACGAAATAGCCGTCGCCCGGGGCCTTGCCACCGCCCGCCACCAACCGGCCTTCCTTTTTGCCGATTTCGACGTAGTCCAAAATCGATTTCATGGCGCTTTCGTTGATCACCGGACCCATGTAATTTCCGGAGTCTTCCGCGGAACCCACCTTCAACGCCGCGGCCTCGGCCTTCAGCTTGTCAACGAACTCATCGTAAATTGCCGCGTCCACGATGGCGCGCGAGCAGGCCGAACATTTCTGCCCCTGATATCCAAACGCCGACAGCAGTACGCCCTTCACCGCTTCATCCACGTTGGTCTCGCGATCCACCACGATGGCGTCTTTACCACCCATCTCCGCCACCACACGTTTAATCCAGCGCTGACCCTTGCGCGGTTTGGCCGCCCGTTCGTTGATGCGCAGGCCCACTTTCTTGGAGCCAGTGAACGCGATAAACCGCGTCAGCGGATGTTCGACAAGAACGTCGCCCAGCACCGACCCGTCCCCCACCAGCATAGAGAACGATTGCACAGGAAAGCCTGAGTCCAACAACACTTCGGCGAATTTCGCCCCGATGGTCGGTGTATCGCTCGACGGCTTGATCACCACCGTGTTCCCTGCGACCAGCGCCGCAGCGGTCATCCCCACCATGATGGCGAGCGGAAAATTCCACGGTGGAATTACGACGCCCACGCCGAGTGGCAAATAGAATAATTCGTCCTTCTCGCCCGGCAACTGCACCAACGGATCCGGCTTGTCCAGGCGCTGCATTTGACGCGCGTAATATTCGCAAAAATCGATCGCTTCGGAAACGTCGGCGTCGGCTTCGGGCCACGTTTTGCCAGCTTCGAAAACCAGCCACGCGTCAAATTCGAACTTCCGCTCTCGAAAAAGTTGCGCCGCGCGCAGCAGAATCCGCGCGCGAGTCTCGGCAGGCACGGCGGCCCATGTTGGGAAATATGCGTGAGCCGCTTCCACAGCTTCTTCGGCCTGCGACGCGGTGGCCTGGTGATGAACGCCCACCACCTCACTGGGACGCGACGGGTTTAGCGACTTCAACAAATCCCCGGTCTTTTCGCGCCGGCCGGCAATCAGAAGCTCATACTCGCGCCCCAACTGCGCCCGTACCTCGCGTAGCGCACGCTCCAGCGCTTCGCGGTTCGCGGGTTTGGAGAAATCGGCTACCGGCTCATTGGAAAACGGCTGCAGCGTCTGGACGGGTTCGGCAATCGTACTGGACATGAAAGTATACCTTCTTTTGATGCTTATCCCTTCAGATTGGACGCAGTGCTCTCAACGATCTTCCGGCCGCGCTCGAACATATCCGCAGCTTCATCCGCCAGCTTACGACCGCGCTCGTACATTTCGCGCCCGCGGTCAATCAAATCGCCGCCCGAGTCAGCCAGCGCATCCCGGCCCCTTTGCGCCTTCCGTGAGAGCTGCCGCCGGGTTGCCTCGCCCGTGGCCGGCGCGTAGAGCAATGCCACAGTCGCGCCAATCGCGATTCCCGCCATAAACCATACTGCTTTGCTGCCGTAATCTTCTGACATGAACCCTCCTTAGTTATTCTAACGCCCGACGCAGCCCGCAATCCTCTAGAATCAAAGCGTGAGTAACGAACTGGATTTAGTTACGGTGTATCGCTCCATGGATCCGGACGCGGCCGAAGACGCCGATTGCATCGTTGAGCTGTTGACCGATGCCGGGATTCAAGCGGTGGTGCGGGACGACTCCGCGCCCGGTGTGCCCGAAGGCGTTTTCGAAGTCTGCGTCCCAACTGCCGACGCGGCCCGCGCCGAACAGATCATCGCCGAGAATCCGCTGCCCGAAGAAGCCGAAGAAGTGGATTCGTCATCGGATCTCGACTTGGAGACTATAGTCGGCGCTTCGAGTGAAATGGAAGCCATGGGCATCAAGAATCTGCTGGAATCGAACGGTATCGCAGCCGTGCTGGTCGGCGATTCGGTGCTGCCCAACTTTCCGTTCGAAGTCCGTGTGGCTCGCGATCAAGTGGAGCACGCCCGCATACTGATCGCCGACGCCGAAAAAAGAGGGCCGGCAGCCGCCGATGAAGCCGAGTTGGAATCCGAATCCAGCTCCTGATCTTAGAGGCCCGGCTCGTTCGCGTGCAGGAACCAACGGTCGAGCACAACATCGCGCACAAACCAGCGTGCACCCAGCAGCCGTCTTCCCACGGCGCCGATCCAAGCCGATGGGAGCACCTCTCCAAGGCGCGAGGCCCAGTCGTTGCCCGACGTCCCAAAACGGCGCGCGATCAGCTTTTTATAACGCTCCAGCGACTCACGCGAGTAGTTTCCTTGCGCCTCCGAGATAGCTCGCGCGGCCAGCAGGCCAGATTCGACGGCAGGCCGGATCCCCTCGCCACTCTGCTTATAGGCCAAGCCCGCCGAGTCTCCAATCAACAAAACCCCGTCGCCGGCGACCTTGCGTTCTGAAACCCCGTACAGCAAATAGGCGTGACCCAACAGCGCCGAGGGAACATCGAAGGAAATCCGACCCGCGGAGATCAAAAAGCGCACGAACGCCGCTACGTGCTCCGTGAGGCGGTGTTGATCCATTCGCCCCAGGCCAATATTCAAGTAATTGTTCTTGCGAAAGCACCAGCCATAGCCTTTGAGATCGGAGCAGAAATAAAGCTCCGGCGTATCGGAGCGAACGCGGCAAGCCGATTGCTGTCGATCGTCCATCTCGAACTCGGCCTCTTGCGCCACCACTGCGCTTTCTCGCGCCGGTTTCGCGCCCGTCAGTTTGGCCACCGGGCAGAAGTGGCCGCCGGCTCCTACCACCAGCCGAGCCCGCATGTTTCCGTTTACGATCCAGCCGCCAGTATCCCGCTGCATGCTCGCGAGCGAGATACCTTCCAGCAGCCACGCGCCCGATCGCCGTAAGAGATAATCGTCGAACTCGCGCCGCCGGATCCCATAGCTCACCGTAGTGTTGAATGCCGTATCTAGCGCCCGGCCGCCAATCCAGCCAGTGCGAAATCCGGTAATGGGCTGAAGCACGCGATTGCAGCTGTATTCCACGGGATCGATCCCGAGCTCGGTCAACACCTGCGGGGTGATCCATCCGCCGCAGATTTTATCGCGCGGAAAGATCTGCCGGTCGAGTATCGCCACGTCCAGCCCGGAGCTCCGCAGCTTCCAGGCGCAGGACGACCCCGCCGGCCCGCCGCCTACGATCAGGACATCGCATGCGTCCATCTGACCTTCTCGACTACGGGCTTCGAATCCTCCAACAGGAGATTTTCATGGACGTACAACGGATCGCGCGTCCAGTACATCGGCTGGCGCTGCGAGCCCGTGAAGACAATCTGGAACAACTGCAAATGGCCGCCGCGAAACGCCGCGATGGATCCCGCCAGGTACAGGCGCCACCCGCGCACGAATCGGGAATCGTACATCCCGGTCACCTGGCTCTTGGACTTTTCAAAGCGCTCCAGCCAATGCTCCAGCGTCTTGGCGTAATGCATCCGCAAATTCTCTACGTCCAGAATCGCGTAGTTCCTGGGTTCCAGAACCCTCAAAGATTGCCGCAGCGACGGAACGAATCCGCCGGGGAATATATGTTTGCGAATCCAGCGGCTGAAGACCGCCGGATAGTTTCGCCCGATGAAGTGCAGCAGACCGCGGCCAGTGTCGCCAATCGAGCGGTGAATGATCTCGGAAAACTCCGGGAAATGGTCCAACCCTACGTGCTCGAGCATGCCCACCGAAACGAACACGTCGAATTTTCCCGAGATGGCCCGGTAGTCGTCCTCGATGTATTCCACGCGGTGGCTCAAGCCCTCAGCTCGCGCTCGCTCGCGCGCGAAAGCAATCTGTTCGTGAGAAACGTTGTAGGCCTTCACCGACACGCCATACTCTCGAGCCATGTGAAGGGCCAGCGCTCCCCAGCCGCAGCCCGCTTCCACCACCGTCTCACCCGGCTGCAACCGCAGCTTACGGCACACGTGATCCATCTTGGCAATTTGGGCGAGCTCCAATGTCGACGACGGCGTCGGGAAGTATGCGCAGGTGTAGAGGAGCTGGTCGTCCAGCCACAGCTTATAGAAATCGTTCCCCAGATCGTAATGACGGTGAATATTGGTGCGCGATCCGCGACGCGAGTTGTCCTGCGATAAATCCATCAACTTGGACGCCACTTTGGAATACAATTTCCCGGTCCGGGACGAGTTCTCCATGGCTTGGTAAATTGCCTCGAGAAAACGCACCAAATCGCCCTCTACCTCGATGCGGCCGTCCATATACGCATCCCCGAAGCTGACCTCTGGGTCGCGTAGCAGCCCCGTTAAGGTGCTGCGATCCTGAATCACCATAGTGGCTACCGGCGAACCGCCGGGGGGAGAAACATCGGCGCCCCCCTTAACCAAAAGGCGAACCGGGGCCGAGCCGGTAGCATCAAGAATTCGTGAAAGCAGCCATTCATCAGCGAAGCGTGGCAGAGTCGCCATATGTGCTTGTTTCCTCCGGTTACCTAGCCGAACAGCCCGGCCCTATTTAGTAGATGTTACTACTCGTGTCAATCCTTTGGGGGAGGGGGTTCGCTTCCGCCCGGTTCCCATCATCGATAAGACGCGTAAGTCGATAGGTTGACACGAATGTTCGGGTGAATCGTTAGCAGGAATGGGGAAAAAAGAATTTTCTCGACCGGATGTGAAATTTACTCACCTAACTGCGTCTTACCCCTCAACGAGCCAACCCGCACCCGGATCGTTGCCGTATAAGTGCAAAAATTACAGCGGCACGCGATAAATCCATTATGGGGGGTGATGGTACCCCAACTGCCCTTACAACTGGCAGTTCGGGAAAGGAAAAAGAACCTTAGGGTTAAACATATTTTTCGATACTGCCGTTAAGTACGGTTACAGGAGTCAGCTAAACATGGACGCCGGAGTTCTTCCGAAAAAGGTTGTGTCAGACGAAGAGGTTTCCGGACCGCGCACCGCGGTCGTTAACACGGACCAAGCGGTTAGTTCACTAGCCCGTTTTGCCGCCAGCTCCGACGGCCAGAAAAACGCCTCTAGCCCTAAGCGTTTGCTCGCTGAGGCGGTTCGGACAGGCGACGGCATCGGTCCCGTCCTGGATCTCGGGGAGTATTGCTCCAAGCTGCTGGTTGTTACGCTCGGAATCACCGATGTGGTGGAACGTACTGGCCTGACAGTTTCTATTTGGGGCTCTCCAGATCAAACCGAATGGGGCTCCAAGCCTCTGCTTACCTTTCGCCAGCGTCAATACTGCGGCGTTTACTCGGTTCTTCTGAACATGGCGATGCACCCTGATGTTCGCTATTTGCGCGTGCAGTGGAACATGAACCTTTGGGGAAGAGGCGAACGCACTCCATTGTTCGGCTTCGAAGTATTCCTGGAAGAATCCGGCGCACGCGTGAGCGGTTCGGCGGTGGCGCAGCTCGCGCAGACATGCTGATGTAACGGATTCGCGCCAGACGAATCTCACCAGTAGGTAAAGATCGGTAAAGTGCGGGGTAATGGAAACAATCGAGGTATTCCTTGTCGAGGATAATCCTGCCGACGTGCTGTTGATCCGGGTGGCGCTATCGCAAGTTGCTTTCCCCCTTAAACTTCTGGTGGCTAAGGATGGCGAGCAAGCGCTCAAGATGCTGAGTTCGCCCGATTTCCAGCCGAATCTGATCATTCTCGACCTGAACATGCCGCGCGTCGACGGGCAAACTGTTCTGCAGCAATACCAGCAAACCAAAATCCCCATCGTGATCTTCAGCTCGACACAGAACAAAGCCGAAGTGCAGAAGGCCCTGGCGCTGGGTGCGCGCGAATACGTTCAAAAGCCCATCGGATTTGAGCCCTACGCGGACGCCGTCCGGGGAATCGTGACGCGCTGGATCGTGCGTCTTCCAGAGCCACCGCTCGCGTCCGGTTAACGCCCCCCGTAACGGCCCACGAGCATGGCGAGTCTAACGGGCCGGGGGGTTCGTTTGACTCGTAACAACGACGACGCCGGGCGCATATCTACTGGAGTACGAGGTTTGGATGAGGTGCTATTGGGAGGTCTCAATCCAAACCGCATTTATCTCCTGGAAGGCGATCCGGGCACCGGGAAAACCACGCTGGCCCTCCAGTTCATGCTGGAAGGCGCGCGGACTGGGGAAAAGTGCCTTTACGTCACCCTGTCTGAAACGTCGGAGGAGTTGCACGCTGTGGCGCGCTCCCACGGCTGGTCGCTCGCTGGGGTTACTATTTTCGAGCTGACCCCGCCCGAGGCGAACTTCGCGGCGGATCAGTATTACACGCTGCTGCATCCCTCCGAGGTGGAACTCAGCGAGACCATTAAGTTGATCCTGGATCGCATCGAAGAGCTGCAGCCGGATCGGGTAGCGTTCGATTCCTTAGCCGAAATCCGTCTGCTTGCCCAGGACCCGCTCCGCTACCGCCGCCAGGTGCTGGCGTTGAAACAATTCTTCGCCGGCCGGCGTAGCACCGCGCTCCTGCTGGACGACCTGACGTCGCGTTCGCATGAGCTGCAGGTACACAGCATCACGCACGGCGTGATCGTTTTGGAGCGGCTGGTTCGCGAATACGGAGCCGAGCGCCGCCGGATTCAAATCACTAAAATGCGCAGCGCTAAGTTTCGCGGGGGCTACCACGATGTGGTGATTGCGACCGGCGGGGTGTCGGTTTTCCCCAGGCTATCGGTGGAGGATACGGTGGACACCTTCGCGGGTGAAATGATCAGCAGCGGCGTGCCCGAGCTGGACGCACTACTTGGCGACGGAGTGCATCGCGGCACCAGCATGCTGCTAGTGGGCCCCGCTGGCGCCGGCAAGTCTTCGCTCGCCACACGGTATGCCTTGGCGGCCTTGGAACGCGGGGAGTCCGCTGCCATTTATACCTTCGACGAAAGCCGCAATACGCTGATCGAGCGCTCCACTGGCTTGGGCATGCATCTTCAGCAACATCTGGAAAGCGGCCGCTTGTGGATCGAAGGCGTGAACGCGGCGGAGTTGGCCCCCGGACACTTCGCGCATCGGGTGCGTGAACGCGTCCAACAAAATCCACGCGGCGTGGTAGTGATCGACAGCTTGAACAGTTACCTCAACACCATGCCGGCCGAGCAGTATCTCGTCATGCAGATGCACGAGTTGCTCTCGTATCTGAATCGCAGGGGCATACTCAGCATCCTGATCATGGCTCAGCAAGGATTAATCGGCCACATGCATTCGCCCGTAGATCTGAGCTACTTGACGGATACCGTGGTCCTGCTCCGCTTTTTCGAGTTTCGCGGGGCGGTGAAGAAAGCCATTTCGGTTATTAAGAAACGCAGCGGAAAGCACGAAGAAACCATCCGGGAGTTTCGGCTCGGTCCGGGCGGCGTCTCGGTTGGCCCGCCGCTCTCGGAGTTTCAGGGAGTGCTAACCGGCGTACCAACCTACATCGGCGAATCGGGACCTTTGCTTGAGAAGGAAGGCCCGCGTGCCAGCCAGTGATGAAAGGGCACCCGCGAGGGTGTTGATCCTAGCGCCGGTTGGACGCGACGCCGAATTGGCCCGCCGCCTTCTGGAGCGTGAGCATCTGGATGCCGAAACTTGCTCTGATGTCGGCGAGCTGATTTCCGAATTAGAAGGCGGGGCCGGCGCAGCCGTCATCGCCGACGAGGCACTGAATGGCCGAATTTCGTTGTTGCACGACTGGGTGGAAGCGCAGCCGGCCTGGTCCGATTTCCCGTTCATCATCTTGACCGGCGGTAAAGCGCTGCCGGAGAAAATGCAGGAGCGCTTCAATCTCATGCAGCCGCTGGGGAACATTACGCTGCTGGAGCGTCCGCTCCGATCCATCACCTTGCTCACGGTGGTGCGAGCGGCGCTGCGGGCGCGGGCGCGCCAATACGAAGTGAAGCAGCACCTCGAAGAGACGCGCCAGGCGGAGTTCGATAAGGCCCAAGCCTATGCGCGCGAAGAAGCCGCGCAGGCGCGGATTGAGCTGTTGAATCACGTCGGCGAGATTCTTTCCGCCGAGTTGAACCTCGATACCTTGCTCCCCGCTATCGTGGAGGCCTGTACGGACCTGACCGGGGCCGATATCGGGATGTTCTTTTCGGAGGCCATCGTGGAAGGCGCGCGAAAGTTTGCCCTGCGTTGCGCCTCCAGCCTAACGCTAGCTGAGGCCAGCAGTCTGCTGGGAGAAGACGCGCTCATGGATGGCGAGCAATTCTCGTGGAAGAAGATGCTGCGGTGTTCGAACCGCCGCGAAGCGGAATCGGACGGCAACGACCCGTGGATCCGTGCCGTGGCTGAAAAGCTGTCGCTTGGAAACTGCATCGCCCTGCCCGTGATGTCGCGCCCCGGCGCTGTTTTGGGAGTCCTGTTTTTCGGTCGCCGCAGCCCCGAGCCCTTCTCAGGACGCGAAGAGAGCGTCGCCACCAGCCTGGCATCGCAAGCCGCTATTGCCATCGACAACGCGCGGCTGTTCACCATGGCCGAACAGGAGCGAAGACGGCTGGAGGCGGCCCGCCAGGTGCTGCAGCGGTCCAACGAAGAGTTGCGCCAATTCGCGTATATCGCCAGTCATGATTTGCAGGAACCGCTGCGCACCGTTGCCAGCTTCACCCAGCTCTTAGTCAGCCGCTACGGCGATCAACGCGATCCACAGGCGGCTGAGTTCGTCTCATTTATCGTCGACGGAGTAGAGCGAATGAGTTCTCTCATTCACGACCTGTTGCAGTATTCATCCACCGGCGCTTCGAAGACACTTCCAACCACGCCAACCCCCGCCGAGGGTGCCCTGGCCGAGGTGATGTTCGCGCTTTCGGCTTCTATCCAGGCCAGCGGCGCGGAGATCACTTACGATCATCTGCCTTCCGTTTGGGTGGAAAACCGGTCGCTGATCACGCTACTGCAGAACTTAGTCGGAAACGCGATCAAGTATCGAGGGCAGGATCCGCCCCGCATCCACATCTCCGCCGAGGCAGCGGATGCGAATTGGCGATTCTCGGTCCGCGACAACGGCATAGGAATCGCCCCGGAGTATCACGAGCGCATTTTTGGCATTTTTAAGCGGCTACATGGAAAAGAAATCCCCGGGACAGGCATTGGCCTGGCGATCTGCCAGCGCATCGTGCAGTGGCACGGCGGAGAGATCCGGGTGGAATCCGAACCTGGGTTCGGCTCCACTTTCTTCTTCACGTTGCCCAAGGAGCCGCCGCGCATGCAACGTGAAATGGCCGAATTCGTGTCGCTTGGCGCAGGAACCGAGCCATGGCCGTGAGGTCCGTGATACTTTAATTCTGCCTGCCCCCTTCCACGTCATCCGTTGCCCGCACCAGCGCACTCGCATGGATTTCCGAGCCTCGCGGCCTGGCGCTTTGGGCTGCCATGGCGGGCTTCGTGCTCGATTCCTACGACGTCCTGCTGTACGTCTTCCTGGTCCAGACTCTGCGCGCCGAATTTCATTGGAGCGCCGCCACCGCGGGGCTGGTCAGTTCCGCCACGCTGATCACCTCCGCGCTCGGGGGCATCGGCGCGGGTTTTCTTTCGGACCGAATCGGGCGCCGGCGAACGCTGGTGCTCACCATCCTGGTTTATTCGATCGGCTCCGGCGGGTCGGCCTTGGCCACCGGCCTTACTACGCTCATCTTCTGGCGATCCATCGTGGGATTCGGACTGGGCGGCGAATGGTCGGCCGGCGCGGTCCTGGTGGCCGAAAGCTGGCCGCCGAAACATCGCGCTAAAGCCATCGCGCTGATGCAATCGGGTTGGGCGCTCGGCTATATGCTGGCCGCTGCCAGTACGGCTTTCATACTGCCGCGCTTCGGATGGCGTGTGCTTTTTCTCACCGGCCTCTTTCCGGCGCTTCTCACCATCTGGATCCAGCGCAAAGTGAAGGAGCCGCCTTTATGGAAAGAAAAGCCGGCCGCGAGTCCCTGGCTGGATCTCTTCCGTCCGCCGCTCGCCAGGCGAACATTTCTTACTACCGCGTTAGCCACGTGCATGCTCTTCGCCTATTGGGGACTCAACACCTGGCTTCCCGGATTTCTCTCCGCTCCCCGATCGCAGGGCGGCGGAGGACTTAACGTGCTCCAAACCAGCACGTGGATTTTCATCATGCAGTTCGGCACCTTTCTGGGTTACGCGACCTTCGGCTGGCTGGCCGATTGGTGGGGACGGCGCCCGGCGTTCCTGGTCTACGTCCTGATTGCAGCGGTCCTCACGCCCATCTATGGACTCACGCCCGCCTGGGCGGGAGCTTCATCGGAATTCTGGCTGCTCGCTCTCGGGCCGCTGGTCGGATTCTTCGGCACCGGCTTTTTCTCGCTGTTCGGAGCCATGATCGCCGAGCTCTATCCCACTTCCATACGCGGCTCCGCGCAAGGCTTCGTGTACAACACCGGGCGCGCCGCCAGCGCGCTTGCGCCTTTCGCCATCGGAGCTATTGCGGATCGCCGCGGACTCGGCTACGGGCTCGCGCTCAACTCCGCTTTCTTCCTGATCGGCGCCGCGCTCATCTTCACGCTCCCCGAGACCAAGGGCACGGAGCTGAGGTAGGCCCCTGGCCACGCTTGTTACTATCGTCTCCTATGGTAGAACTCATGCGGAACGAATCGAAAGCAACCTCCGGCGCCCCTATCGGCGATTTTCTTCGTCACCACTTTCGGCATTTCAATTCCCGTGCGTTGGTGGATGCGGCGGAAGGATACCGTCGCCATCTCGATGCCGGCGGACAAATGTTTGTCACACTAGCCGGCGCAATGAGCACCGCGGAGTTGGGACTCTCTCTGGCCGAAATGATTCGGCGCGGCAAAGTGCACGGCATTTGTTCAACGGGGGCCAACCTGGAAGAAGACGTCTTCAACCTGGTGGCGCACGACCACTACCGGCGGATTGCGAATTATCGCGATTTGACGCCGCAGGATGAGCAGGCGCTCTTAGAGAGCCATATGAATCGAGTAACTGACACCTGTATTCCCGAGGCTGAGGCCATGCGCCGGATTGAAGGCGCCATTCTTCGTCAATGGATGGCGGCCGATCTGGCTGGCGAGCGGTATTTCCCGTCGGAGTTCTTCTTTCGTGTTCTCCAAGATCCGGAAGTTCGCGGCTCCTTTCAGATCGACGTGCGCGATAGCTGGCTCTACGCCGCCATGGAAGCTGCGATTCCCGTTTTTGTGCCCGGCTGGGAGGATTCGACGCTGGGCAACATGTACGCCGGCCATTGCATCGCGGGCGATGTGAAAAACGTCCATACGGTGCGCACAGGTATTGAAACGATGATCTGGCTGGCCGATTGGTATACGAAGACATCCGCTGAGTCCTCGATTGGCTTTTTTCAAATCGGCGGAGGCATCGCCGGTGACTTCCCCATCTGCGTTGTCCCGATGCTTCGGCAGGACCTCCAACGGAAGGATACACCGCTGTGGGGCTACTTCTGCCAGATCAGCGATTCAACTACGAGCTACGGCTCCTATTCCGGCGCGATTCCAAACGAGAAGATCACCTGGGAGAAGCTCAGCATCGACACGCCAAAATTCGTCATCGAATCGGATGCAACTATCGTCGCACCCCTCATCTTCGCCGACGTGCTTGGAGGCTGAGACGCGCATCTGATTTCCAATGATGATACGCTTCCAGAGACGCTCAGGGCCCTGAGTGCGATCGGAGGTCCCCAGCGTGTCACAGGAGACAAACATATGAAATCTATCGCCCGAGCCGCCAAGCTGCCTCTCGTGGTCGCGTTCTGTGCGTTGACGCCAACCGCGTTCTTCGCGGCGAGTCCTGAAGCGCCGCGCTTTGAAGTCGACCCGCTGTGGCCCAAGCCTCTTCCAAACCACTGGATTATGGGAAATGTTGTTGGCGTCGGGATCGACGCGCAAGATCATATCTGGATCGTTCACCGGCAGGGAACGCTAGAGCGCATGGAGGCGTACGCGGCGCAGAATCCGCCTGCTTCTGAGTGTTGCGCACCGGCGCCTCCGGTGCTCGAGTTCGATCAAGCAGGCAATCTGATTGGCCATTGGGGTGGTCCGGGTGAAGGATATGACTGGCCTGTTTCGATGCATGGAATCACGATCGATCCAGACGGCAACGTTTGGATCGGCGGGAATGGCCGCGGAGGCCCAGCGCCCGGCGCAGTGGCTCCGGGGGATGCCGCTGCTCTGGCCACCGGGGCCAACGCTCCCTACCATGACTGCATGATTTTGAAATTCACCCCGCAAGGCAAATTTCTGATGCAAATCGGGAAAGCCAGCCAAAGCAAGGGAAGCAATGACACAGAAAATCTGAAAGGGCCGGCGAAAATCTGGTTCGATCCCAAGGCCAAAGAAGTCTACGTCGCCGATGGCTACGGTAACCATCGGGTGATCGTGTTTGATTATGAGACCGGAAAATACAAACGGCACTGGGGCGCCTATGGCAAGCCGCCGACCGATGAAAACCTGGGCCGCTACGTCGCCGGAACGAAAGATGTCCCGCAATTCCGAAATCCGGTTCATTGCGCGGTTCTTTCCAACGACAATCTGCTCTACGTTTGTGATCGCGTGAACGATCGCATCCAAATTTACAACCCAGATGGGACTTTCCTCAAAGAATACTATTACTACACCAACACTCTGGGCGACGGTTCGGTGTGGGATATCGCTTTTTCGAGAGATCCGCAGCAGAGATTCCTCTATGTTGGGGATGGCTCGAACGAAAAAATCCACATTCTGGACCGTAAAACGATGGAAGTACTGACCAGCTTCGGCGACGGCGGAAGACAGCCGGGCGAGTTCTACGCTGTCCATAGCATCGCCACCGACTCGAAGGGAAATTTATTCACGACGGAGACATATCGTGGACAGCGCGTTCAGAAGTTCGTGTATAAGGGTCTGGCGCCAGTGACGACAAAGGACCAGGGCGTGGTGTGGCCGAAGACGGCGAAGAGTCCGCTCGGTCAGTAGTGAAATCTCCAACGGAACTCGACGTAGATCTCTCGCGGATCGTTATAGTGGAATCCGCCGAACGTCAGGCTGTTGTCGAGCAGCACGCGTCGATTCGCCACATTCAAGGCGGTCACCGAAATCTTGTACTTATCCTTTTCGCCAAAGCTCTTCCCCAGCGAAATGTCAAAGGTGGTGTGCTGGGGCAGATAGTCCCCCGGATATTGGTCGTTTGGCGATCCGTTGTGGAATCCTGACCCGTAGTATACGTTTGTCGAGGCCAGCACTTGCCAGGGAAGAATGGCATTGATACCCACGTTTAGCGTATTTCTCTGATCGTGGTCCACCGGCGACAATCCGGGGGGCGGCTCGCAGTCGGAAGACACGGGAACAGGGCAGATCAAGCCTCCGGTGAAGGGCGCCGAGTCCTGAGCGATCTGGTTCGAGTAGGCCAAGTGGAACTGACCGCGGCGCCAAAGGCGCGGGGAACGCAGTGTGGTTTCCCAACCTTGGATCAAAGCGTAGTCCCAAGTGAGCGGCCAGAAAAGGTTCGATTCGCCAATATTGCTGTGGTCCAGCCAATTCCTCGAGCTGGTTTGAAAGGTGTCGATATCGAGTGTCCAACCGCGAAAAGGAATCGCCACGCCGAACTGGTATTCGTGATCGCGCTCACCCCGCAGCGGGCCGAAAGTGAGGCTCTGGCTGTTGGCTAAATCGATTACGGGTCCGGTAGCAGTTAAGAGCGGAGGCGGTTGGTAAAATACACCGTAAAAGCCACGAAACACCCAGTTCAGGCGCGGGATTCTCACGGCGACCCCAAAGCGCGGGTCGGGCGCGTTCTCCACCACGGCCACCTGGCTACTACCGCCCACTGAGCCGGAGTTGAAGTGTGAATAGCGAAAGCCTGCGATCAGCGTCAACCAAGAGGTCACCTTGTACCGGTCGCTGACGAACAGCTCGGCCAGTCCGCCGGTTACCGAACCCGACGATGGGTCGAAGTTCTGGCAACTCGTGCCGCAATCCGTAAAAACGTTGTTAAAGTAAGTGGCTTGGTGTTGGACGAATCCATAGGCTCCCACTTGAATGTCATTATTCTTCAAGAATGTCGCGCTCAAACTGGCTTGTGCGCCGCCATAGTTGGCGGTTTGCCTCACATTCGTGATCACCGGGAAATCGTTCGGCGAGCTGTTATAGCTGGCCTGGTTGTAATGATAGAAAGGTGAAATCGTCAGCAGCAGGTTGGGATTAAATGTGTGGACCCAGGAGAAAGTGACGTAGCCATCAGGTTCACGTTCACTATCGTGAAGACCGTAACTGGGATAATCCTGATTTCCGGATGAGCTGGGATTTGGGTCGATCGGGATCTGGTAATAATCCTGACGCAACGACGCGACCAGACGAAATTGGTTGGCGGGGCTGGCGTTGAAGATAAACGACGCGAATCCGCCATAACCGTTCTGGGCGTCGTGAACCACCTGCCCGATCGGGGGCTGCAGTCCGTAGTCGCTGCGATTTGCATTCACACTCGCGTAGTAAGCGAAGCGTTTGGTGTGTCCCCCGAAATTGAGTTGATCGTTGGTCTGGTACCAGTTGCCGAAACTGGCGACAAGTTCCGCCTCATTGTCACGCTCGAAGCCGGTGCGGGGCACGATATTGAAGATTCCGTAAGTGCGGTCTCCGTACTCCGCATCGTAGCTGCCGCGCTGAACCTCAAGATAATCGATGTCCTTGGGATCGATCTGCGGCCCTAGATTGGTGGCGATATTGGTATTCGGTATTGGCACGCCGTCAATCAGCCAATCCACTTGATGGCCCCCGCGCATATGCAACATGTCGTGAGTTACGTAGGCGCCGGGCGTAAAGTCGGTGATCATCGCCAGACTGTTGGTCCGGTCGGCGCCGGGAGTTTGGGCGATGTCCTCGCGATCCACAAGCGTGGTAGGGGTTACCGAATCCATATTGGCCACTGCCCCCTCGCCGACAACAACGGTACTTTCATTCAAGGCTCCGATCGCCAGTTGAAAGTGAAGAACCGGCGACGAGTTGGAATCCACTGTGACGGTCTGCTCCTCAGTCGCGAACTTAGGCTGAGTGACGGTGATTTTATAATCGCCAACCGGCACGGCGGTGAACGCAAACTCACCGTCATCGTTGGCCTGCGCGGTTTGAGAGTAATCGGACGTCACCGCCTGCAGCTTTACCGATGCTCCCGCCATAGGCCGATGCTGTGGGTCGTGCACGATTCCTTGAATTTTTCCGAAAATTGTTGCGTCGAGCACGGAACCAGACAATAGAAAGACTGCCAGACACAAACAGAATACGGGCTTTCGCATGAAGCCTCCTTCTTCCTGATTTCTTTTAAATGAGAGTAGGGAACTACGTGGTGGAAGGAGGCGGAGGACGTTCGAATAAAGTTGCGTCGCGCCGAGCGGAAGGAATCCAGCCCACCCATGCCGGCGGCGACGATATCGCGAGCGCTAGATGCGCACACGCCATAGCGGGAGGAACCGTCTCCGCAACGGGCTGGCTCTTACTGACTGAAACCTGGCACTGTCCGCAGCAGTCGCGCGAGGAAAACGCCGGCCCGGATGTATGCTTGTGCGATCGGCGGCAGCAGCTCATGCTCTTGTCGTTACAACAAGGCATGTCGTTTGCGCTTTGCGCGAACGCGGCAAACGGAATCGGCTGCGCGAACAGAAGTGCCACTAGCGCGGTAGCAAACCAACGGGCAAGGCGCGAGGGCATAAGGATCAGTATACTGCGGGTTGGCATGTCGCTAAAAGAGTACAGCCGCAAGCGGTCCTTCGATAAGACGCCGGAGCCAAAGCCCGCGACGCCCGCGCCATCGGCCGCGCCCGGCAACTACTTTTGCGTACAGCGTCACGACGCCACGCGGCTGCACTACGATTTTCGACTGGAAGTCGACGGGACGCTGAAGTCCTGGGCCGTTCCCAAAGGTCCGACCCTGGAGCCGCTCGCCAAACATCTGGCGATGCACGTGGAGGATCATCCGCTCGACTACGGCGGGTTTGAAGGCAACATTCCGAAAGGGGAGTACGGCGGCGGCAGCGTGATGCTGTGGGATCGCGGCAGCTACGATCTGCTGGGTGACGCGCCGGCGCTGGCGCAAATCGAGCGCGGGGATTTCAAATTTCGTTTGCATGGCGAAAAGCTGCGCGGCGAATTCGCGCTGGTTCTGATGCGCGGGCGCGGCAAGGGCAACGAATGGCTCCTGATCAAGAAGAAAGATGCCGAGGCGAAGCCCGGCTGGAATATCGAGGATCACGCGCGCAGCGTACTCACCGGCCGAACACAGCAAGAGATCGCTGAAAATCTTTCGGTGCAGCAGCCGCCAGCCACCAGCCGCCAGCCACCTGCCAAGTTCCCGTCCAGCGCCGTCCAGGCTCCGATGCCGCGCACGGTGTCCCCCATGCTTGCCACCCTCGCGACACATCCGCCTTCGGGTGATTCGTGGCTCTATGAGGTGAAATGGGATGGGGTGCGCGCGCTGTGCTTTATCGAAGACAACGATCTCCGCATTTTCTCCCGATCCGGAAAGCGCTGCGATCAGCAGTATCCCGAGCTGAGTGTTCTTCCTCGCCACGTCAAAGCAACGCAGGCGATTCTGGATGGCGAGATTGCGGTGCTGGATGACAACGGCCGCTCCAGTTTCAGCCTGATCCAGCCACGTATTTCGGTGGCTGACGCGAACTCGGTGGCGCATCTTTCCCGCTCCGCGCCGGTGAACATTTTCTTGTTCGATCTGCTGTATCTGGACGGCCACGATCTCCGCGGAGCGCCACTCGAGGAACGCAAGCGCCTGCTGGCGGAAATTGTCACTCCCTCCGAGCGCATTCACGTTTCCGATTTCTTCACCGTGGATGGCGCGGCGATGCTCGAAGCCGCGCGCGCTAATGGACTGGAAGGGATCGTGGCGAAAGCCCGCGGAAGCAAATACGAAGGACGCCGCAGCCGCGATTGGGTGAAGGTAAAAGTGGTATCGTCGGGCGACTTCGTCATCGGCGGATTCACGCATGGCGAGCGCGATTATTTCAGCTCCCTGGTGCTGGGACTCTATGATGGCGAGAAACTAACCCACGCCGGTCAGGTGGGCACCGGATTCAACGAGAAGTCGCTCAAGGAAATCTTCGGCAAGGTTGAACCGCTCATCACCAAGAAAAGCCCCTTCGCCGGAACCGTCAAGGCACTGCGCGATGTGACATGGATCAAGCCCGAGCTGGTGGCCGAAATCAAATATCTGGAATTCACTCCGGATGGATTGCTGCGCGCGCCGGTGTTTGTCGCCCTTCGCGGCGACAAGGATCCGAAAGAGTGCGTGCGCGAAATGGCGGGAGAACCGCCAGAAACGAGTGCTGGCCCACTGATTCCTAAAGATTCACCCGCCGAAGTTCTGCTCGACATCGAGAGCCATCGGCTCAAGCTCACCAATCTCAACAAAGTCTTCTATCCCGGCGAAGGCATCACCAAGCGTGACGTCATCAATTACTATGACGCCGTAGCTCCGCTGATTCTTCCACATCTGCGCGACCGCCCCCTTTCGCTGAAGCGCTATCCGAACGGCATCCACGAGCAGTTCTTCTTTCAGAAAGACGCCGAAGGAAAAGTTCCCGATTGGGTGCGCCTGGAGCCGATTTTCTCCGAGCACAATCAGGACAAAATCCACTACATTATCTGCAACGATCGCGCGACCCTGATTTACCTGGCGAACTTGGCCTCCATCGACCAGAACCCCTGGATGAGCCGCTTGGGATCGCTGGACAATCCGGATTTCGCGCTCATCGATCTGGACCCGACGGAAGGCTGCCCGTATAGCCAGATCGTGGAAGCCGCGCAACTTGTCAAAAGAACGCTGGACTCCATCGGTCTGGCAGGCTACCCGAAAACAACTGGCGGCGACGGAATGCATATCTACATTCCGCTTGAACCCATCTATACATACGAACAGGTACGGTCTTTCGCCGAGCTGCTATCGATTCTGGTCGTCAATCAGAATCCGGATCTGTTCACTACGCCGCGTACGGTGTCGCGCCGCAAGAAGTCGAAAGTCTATTTCGACTATCTGCAGATTTCGAGCGCTAAGACCATCGCGGCCCCTTATGTTTTGCGAGCACATCCCGGCGCTCCGGTCTCCACGCCGCTCGATTGGTCGGAGGTGAAAGCCGGCTTAGACCCTGGGCAGTTCAACATCCACAACGCGATGGATCGGTTCGAGCGCACGGGCGATCTGTTCGAGGGGGTGCTTACGAAGCCGCAGAGACTGGAACCGGCTTTGGAGAAGGTGGCAGCGAATAGCGCTTCACCAGCGCCACACCGGCGAAAATGATCAGCATCGCGATCAGTTCCTGCAGTCCAAAATGCTCGCGGAAAAAGAGCCAGCCGAGAAACACGGCGATGATTGGGTTGATGTAATTATAGATGCTGACCACGGAGACGGGCAGGCGGTCGAGTACAAAAATGTAAGCGCTGTAGCCCACGATGGAACCGAACATTACCAGATAAGCAACCGCTCCAATGCTGCGCGAACTCCACGTGGACGGGTGCGGCTTTGCGAATAGCGCAGGGATGGCAAACGCAAGTCCAGTGGCCAATTGTTGCACGGCGCCGCTCACCACCGGATGCGCCTTGGTTTGATGGCGGCGCTGCAGGATGGAACCGAGCGCCCAACCGGCGCAGCCGAGCTGCAACAGCAGGAATCCGCGCAGCAGCGGTCCGCCGAAACCTTCGTGCATCGCTTCGGGAGCGACCAACAGAATGGTGCCTGCCAGTCCGACAAACATCCCGACGATGGTGGGTCCATGCAATCGTGCGCCGCCGGGAATGAGCGCTTCGACACCGATCATCCAGAAAGGCGATACGGTGATAAAGACCGATGCCAGTCCGCTGGGCACCCATTGTTCCGCGTAGACCAGACAGCCCGTACCCGCGCCGATGATGATGACGCCGTGAAGCGCTGTGTACCAAAGTTCGCGCCCGGTGGGAAGATGCGCCTTCCAAAAATAGGCGATGGCCAGCAGTATGATTCCCGAAATGGTGTAGCGCAGACTCATCAGCACCGGCGGCTCCATGGATTCGAGGGCAATGCGGATGCCGAGATAGGTTGTGCCCCAGAAGACGCACACGGCGGACAGCGCCAGGTAGGCCTGAAAATGAGGATGGCGCGGCAAAATTCAGGGTAACATTGAGTGTTGATACTCACCGTCACGATCAACCCTTCGGTGGATCGCAATATTGAAGTAGACAGGCTAGTTTTCGAAGACCGCGCCTATATTCTTTCACGCAGTGACTCGGCCGGCGGGCGCGGCATGAATGCTTCCCGCGTTCTGCATTCGTTCGGGGCGAAGACGCTGGCGATCGTCACTTCGGGCGGTATGAACGGGCAGCGCCTGGAAAAGCTGGCGGCGAAGTCTGGATTTCCAGTGAAGGTGGTTCCGATTCACAACGAGATCCGTGTCAATCTGACCATTACCGACCGGCAGGGGCTGGCGATGCGGCTGAACGAGCGCGGCCCGAAGATCACCCTGGAGGAGCTGACGCGCGTGGAAAACGTGGTAGCGAAGCGCCTGGAGTCCGCTTCGTGGCTGATGTTGTGCGGCAGCATTCCACCGGACGTGTCCACCCATTTCTATACGAAACTGATCCAGATGGCGCGGAAGAGCAAAGTGAAAACGATGCTGGATACCGACGGCGACGCGCTGCTGCACGGCATCGAAGCTAGCCCCACGATTGTGAGTCCGAATCAACCCGAGGCAGAGCGACTGTTGAATCGCGCGCTGATCACTCGTGCGCAATTCCTGGAAGCAGCCACGCGGATCAAAGCGATGGGCCCCGAAGCCGTGATGCTGTCGCTGGGCGGGCGCGGCGTGGTGGCGGTGAATGAGAATCAGCTATTGGAAGTGATTCCCCCGCGGACCGACGCGGTGTCGCCATTGGGCGCGGGTGATGCGCTGGCCGCGGCGTATGTATGGGCTGCCGAGAAGAAAAAAGACTTCGCCGACTGTGTGCGCTGGGCGGTGGCGGCCGGAACGGCCTCGGCTATGCAGCCGGGACTGGTGTTCGCCAACCTGGAACAGACCAAAGAAGTGTATAAGGCGGTGGAAGTGCGCAGGGCGTAAGTCCGTTCCCTCACGGCCGCGGCTCGGTTTCCGCGCCGGACTTGGGATTGGGGCGCTTCGCGCTGTTGAACAACACCACAAACAGCAGCAGCAGGCAGAGCAGGGTGGCCACGCATCCGATGACCAGGTAGTCTGTCGTTTTGTGCGGACCAGGCATCACGGCCAGCAGGATGGCGACGGTTACGCCGAAGGTCAGCAACATACCGAGCGCGAGCGCAATTGTGCGATTCATCGGTTTTAACTCAGTCGTACTTTTCGAAAATGATTTGCTTGCGGTCGAACCCCGCCTCTTTGAGGATAGCGCGTACGTTGTCCACCATTGCTTTGAGGCCGCAGATGTAGACATCGAGATCGCGGCGGTCGCCAATAGCTTCGAGCAAGTGAGTTTGCACGTGTCCGGTGCGGCCAGTCCAGGAGGATTCTGCACGGCTCAGCGTGGGCCAAAAGCGGAAATTAGGATATTTGCCTGCCAGCGCATCGAAATCGTCGCGATAGTAAATGGTATGTTCGTGGCGCACGCCGAAAAGGAGCGTGAGTCGACTGGCGTGCGGATGCGACAAATAATCGGGCGCCATGGCCCGGAACGGCGCGATGCCAGTGCCAGTGGCGATGAACACGGCTTCTTTCGCTGGATCGCGGATCACGAAGAATCCGAGCGGCGCCGACATCTCGATGGAATCGCCCGGCTGCATCGCGAAAAGGTGAGGTGTGAAGACACCTCCGTGCACCAGGTTCAAGCAGAGCTCAAACCGATTGCCATCGGGGAGGGAGACGATGGAGTAGGGTCGCGTGATCTGCTTGCCTCGGAGAGTTTCATTAAACGAAACAAACTGCCCAGGCTTGAAGTGGAGCTGCTGGACCTGAGGGACTTCAAACACGAAGTGGCGCACTTCAGGCGCGATGTCGTGAAATTCAACAACCGTGGCCCTCATGCGGTGTTTAAAGCTTCGCTGGCTCGATCGAGCAGCGCCTGGACCAACGCCGGATGGCCGTCCAATGGTAAGGTGATCTGCACTTCGATGTCGCCGTGGGCGTGCGAAGCGTCGCGGGCGAGGCGCGGAAGGTCGCGCTGCATGTGGGTGCCCAGCGTGAGGAAATAGGGGATGACGACGATGCGTTGGGCGCCGCGCGCGATGAGCAGTCCGGTAGCGGCGGTAAGATCAGGCGTCCCGAGTTCCAGGAAGGCCGCTTCAACGACGTGCGGGCCGGAAGCAGCCATCTGAGCGGCGACATCGCGTACGGCTTGGTTGGCGCTTTCGACGCGAGAGCCATGGGCGAAGACGATGAACCCGGTCATACCTGGATCAGCGGAGACGCGGGCGCGAGATTTTGGTCGGATGGCGGGAAGTACGCTCGCAGATAGTCGATGAAGGCGCGGCCGCGCGGGCGCCCGTTGTTTTCGTGCAGCTCCACGCGCTCCAGGAACACCAGGGTCCCCAGGATTTCGGCGTCGCGCAGAGGCATGGCATTCTTCTCGGCGAGTTCTTTGCGCAGGCTCTCGACGGCTTCCTGCATGTGCTTATGGATTCCGGCGGCGATCAGGTTGGTGGGCCGAGTTTCGTAGTACAAACCGCTTTGGAGCGTGCGATAGGTGCGGATGAGGGATTCGAGCGCATCGCGAACGTCGGAATCTACCGCGCCCGGAGACCCGAGCGAAGCTTCCAGGAGCTTGGCACCCAAGAACACGAGCAGGGGCTCATGTTCGCGCAGGAATTCTTCGGTAACCTGAACGTCCCGATTGGGAACTTTCTCGGGATTCACTTCGCGCGGCTTTTCATGCAGGCGCGCTTCCGCCAGATAAGGGCAATCGAGGGGGCAACTGATGGTGACTTCGCGCCCGTTGCCGCAGCAAATGGAGCAGATTTCGCCATTGACGCCGGGACAATGGCGGCGCGCCTTGCGCGTGTCGCAGATCTTGCATTTCATGACGGACAGGCTCGGTGATTCCATCGTAGCATCGGGGTCCAGCACTGAGAGACAATCGTTTGGCACGGGATGCGTGATCGCTCACGTACAATATTATTATGGCGAGGAAGAATGTCGCAGCGGTCGAGCTGGGGCGCAAAGGCGGGAAAAAGGGTGGACCGGCCCGAGCCGCAAAGCTCACCAGCAAGCAACGGAGCGAAAGCGCGAGGAAGGCCGGTTTAGCCAGATGGGCCAAAGTAAAGCGCCAGAACGGAGAAATCATGAACGCAACGAAGAATACTGCGTCCCGCAAAAGAGTGCCGCCACAAAAGGCCGACGCTTCCGATCAGGCTCTTGTGGTGGCGCTCAATCGTCTCAAAGAGACCGTTGATCCAGCCGAGATACGCCAGCTTTCCGAGCAGATCGAACGGATCGTCTTCCACCAACAATTCAAGAATGCCTAAGATCCGGAGGCCGCCTCCGCAGGGGATCATGGATCATCTGCTGAAGCGTTTTCGGGACGGCAGAATTTCGGTAGAGGACCTCAGTGAACTGAAGCACTGGCTGGAATCCGAGCCCGAGGTTCCAGTCGGCATGTGGTACAAGCAGTTTACGAAGTTTACACTGGCTGGTGAAGGTGAGTTCCCAAAGACCTTTCTTTCAGCGGGCATGTGTCCTAGAAACGACGAGGTACAGTAGGAAGGCCCGAAGAAAGTGGCGATACGAGAGTGAGGCACGAGCGGCTCATCGAGCGGTGGATGCTCAATATTGCCGAAGACGGTGGGATCGAGAGGTTCGACGGTCTTCACGTTGATAAGATCGACAATAATTGGAAACCTCGGCAGCGCTGGATCGAAGCTGGTGTTCAGTCGTATCTGATCGCATTGGGTTTGCGTGACGAACATCAGCTTCCGTTCGCCGTTTCCCTTGGTTTCTCTTTGGAAGCCTGCGAACAAAGTCCTGGCCTTGATTTTTGGACACGAGAGGAATTTTCAACAGAGGCTCAATCACACTCCTCCCTCCCTGTACCTCTTCGAGCGAGGCAAGGAGCCTTGGGCAGAAATAGATTTAGCTATCAAACATGGCGCGGTCTCCCCTGACGCGGTGGTACAGAAAATCGAGTGGGATTTGCTTGATTGTTCGAACTTTTCGGGAACTGTTTCTATCTTGAATTCGCGCCGTCAGATGTCGTTGGCTAGTACCGTAGCGTCTTCGTTGGAGGCTAACCATTGGCTGTCAATTTTATAGGAAGCCCGAGCTAGGGAATCATCGAGAGAGCATTCCAATAGTTTGCTGATAGCAGCGCAGGAAGTAGCCATCGGTCATGCCGGCGATGTAGTCGCAAACCACGCGATGTACGGGCGAGTTGGCAAGCGATTCCACGTAGTTGGCGGGGAGTTTATCGGGGTGGGAGACCCAGAACTCGAACAACTCCGCGATTTGGGCGGCGGAGCGGCGGCGCTCGCCCGCCATTGGCTCGGAATAGTAAAGCGTATGATGCAGAAATTGTTTGAGCGCCCGGTTGGCGGTGTGAGTTGGCAAAGTAAACGAAGCGATGCGCCGGGGATGGGCCCGGACGTCGTCGACGCCCGCTACCGACGCTGCCTCAGCGGCTTCGATAGTCCCTTGCACCAAACCGGAAACCAGCCAGTCGAGCAATCCGCGCAGCCCTTCCTGAAACCGGTCGCGTTCGGTAGCGCCAGGGAATTGGGCGCGCCTTGCGCGTGTCGCAGATCTTGCATTTCATGACGGACAGGCTCGGTGATTCCATCCTAAAATTGGGGTCGCTTACGATACGGGTATGTCAGGACTGAAAATTCCCTGGTTTCGCCGCCGTTTGCTGGCGCGGAGGGAACTCGACCGGCTGTTTCTCGATCTGCCCGATGCCGTTTTCCGTCATCTGACCGGACGTGGGGATTGGCCTCCCTATTCATTGCGTTCCTTTGTGGGCGGCGCTCGGGGTTTCGATTACGTCGGGACGGCATTCCTCCGCGAGTTTTGGAGGTTGGGCTTATTTGGAAGGGGCACGCGTATCCTCGATATCGGCTGCGGCTGCGGCCGGATCGCACGTACACTGGCCGGGGATTTGCGATTGCAAGAACTTGAGATCGTCTACACAGGCATGGATATCGACCGCGACAGTGTCGAATGGTGCCAGCGATATATCACGCCGGCGAATGATGCATTCACGTTCTACCAAGCGGATTGTTTCAATCGCTCTTATAACCCCCGCGGCTCGATGGCTGCCGATGTCTACGTTTTCCCGCACCCGGATGTTTCGTTCGATCTGATCCTGTTGACCTCCGTGATGACGCACCTTCTGGAACGCGACGCGTATCATTACCTCGCTGAAGTGAGCCGGATGCTGGCGCCTGGCGGTGTCGCGTACAGTTCGTTCTTTCTCTACGAATCTCTCGACGATGCGGCCGCTGGAACCGTTCGCCACGGTATCCGCTTCCCATTTCGGCATGGCAACTACGCCGTTAATCGTGAAGATTATCCGACCAATGCAGTGGCATATCATGAGCCCTACGTGCGTCGCATGGTTGCGGAGCTTGGCCTTAAAATCATTGAGCCCACGCTGTACGGGCTTCAGGATGTGTTGTTGCTCACCAAAGCTCCGGGGACATGGGCCCAATCACAACTTCAGCGGGGCTGGCACGAACTGGAAGACGGCTACTGGCGATGGACCGAACGCGCATTTGAAGTGCGTCTCCGGCGAGCGCTACCGGGGTCGGCGACGCTTCGATTTCGGTTTTACTTGCCGGCTCTGGTTATGCATGAACATAAGACCGTGCGCCTCAGCGCGCACGTAGACGGGGTGCCCTTGCCTTCCTCCGAGTATTCCGCGGCGGGTGACCACAACTATATTTGTGAGATTACCGACCGCCTGTGGGTGGATGGAAGCGCCCTCATTCAGTTTGAACTCGATAAAGCCCTAGCACCATCTCCGGCAGATTGGCGAGAGTTGGGAATGGTGGTGGCTTTCGAAGATCGCTCGGGTCCGCTAAGACGTCGGCTTGAGCCGTTCGCGCTCAGCCAATAGGCCAGCTTGCTGATAGCAGCGCAGGAAGTAGCCATCGGTCATGCCGGCGATGTAGTCGCAAACCACGCGATGTACGGGCGAGTCGGCAAGCGATTCCACGTAGTTGGCGGGGAGTTTATCGGGATGCGCGACCCAGAACTCGAACAACTCCGCGATTTGGGCGGCGGAGCGGCGGCGCTCGCCCGCCATTGGCTCAGAATAGTAAAGCGTATGATGCAGAAATTGTTTGAGCGCCCGGTTGGCGGTGTGAGTTGGCAAAGTAAACGAAGCGATGCGCCGGGGATGGGCCCGGACGTCGTCGACGCCCGCTACCGACGCTGCCTCAGCGGCTTCGATAGTCCCTTGCACCAAACCGGAAACCAGCCAGTCGAGCAATCCGCGCAGCCCTTCCTGAAACCGGTCGCGTTCGGTAGCGCCAGGGAATTGGGATTCCAGCTCTTCCCAGCGGCGGCCGAACTCGGGAACCCACTGGCACGCTTCTTGGATCGTAAAAAGACCGGCCGAGAAGCCATCGTCCAGGTCGGCTGTGTTGTAGGCGATCTCATCCGCCAGGTCGATCAGTTGGGCTTCGAGCGGCGGCCGGAGTCCGGGGAGATATTCGTCCAACGCCGAATTCTCGCCCTTTTCAAAATCGCGCGAATGCTTGACGATGCCCTCGCGCACTTCGAAGGTCAGGTTCAGGCCGGGAAAGCGTGCGTAGCCGCGCTCGAACGACTCGACGATTCGCAGGGCGTGGAGATTATGGTCGAAACGATCGCCAAAGCGGCGCATCTGGCGGTCGAGCTCGTCTTCGCCGGCATGCGCAAACGGAGGATGACCGACGTCGTGGCCCAGGGCGAGCGCTTCGGTGAGCTCTTCATTGAGATTGAGCGCCACGGCCACGGTGCGGGCAATCTGGGCGACCTCGATGGTGTGGGTGAGCCGGTTATGGAAATAGTCCGAGAGGCCCGGCGGAAAGACTTGTGTTTTATTCTCAAGCCGGCGAAAGGCCCGCGAATGGATAATGCGGTCGCGATCGCGCTGGAACTCGCCGCGGTAAGAGTGGGCCAGCTCGGGGTATCGCCGGCCTCGGCTTCGCTCGGCTGGAAAACGAAGGCGGCCTAACCCGCTCACTGCGGGGGCAGGGTGCTGGCCAAAGTGAGGGCGGCTTTGCTCACAGCGCTACGAGTGCTGGTGCGCAGCGGGTCCACCAACTGCCTGGCGCGCTTCGGGTCGGTGGTCTTGATGAGATCCGCCAGCGCCAGAATGGCAGCATCTTTCGAAACTAAAACCGTGGGATGGTCTATGACGGACTGGATGAGCTTCGCACCGTCGTTCACTTTGCCCTGGGCGCCGTAGACTTGAGCCAGCGCCAGCTTGGCCTCCGACGCATAGGCCCCGCTGCCGGAATCGAGGGCGGCCTGGAAGTGCTTGGCGGCTTCAGGCAAATTTCCATCGTCGGCGGCATTGGTGCCCAGGAAAAACTCGGCGATACCGCCTTCCTCAGTTCCCGGATACTTGACAGCTAATTCGCGCCACGCTTTGACCACGGCGGTTTTGCGCGCTGCCGCGGTAGGAAACGACATCACGTACTCGGATTGCGAAGGACCGACGGTGCTGTTCTGGACGAGCAGGGTGGCATGCAGCGCTTCCTGGCGCGCGTTGTGCTGGTAGCTTCGATACCAGAAAATGCCAATGGCGATTAGCACCACCGCGACCGCTGGGCCGCCCCATCGGATCATTTGCTGGCGGTGCTGGGAAACGTATTCGACGCTATGCTGGACTTCCAGAGCGAATTTGTCGCTCTTCAGTTCCTTGCGGGTAAGCTTATCCACGGAAACCTCGTAAGTGCGGGAAACTTCAGTCTAGCATAGCGAGGCAGGCCGTAGCCCAGTGCTTCCCGCGCCGTCTCCCTTTGGTCGCGGCTCGGTTAGGTGGTCCCGGCGCGGTCAGGCGAAGCTGCGAATCGCCGCCGGCTCTTCCTCGAAAACCTCGAACACGGTGTAGAGCTTGGTGATCTGGAGCAGATCCTTGACGCGCTTGGTCAAGCCCAGCAGTTTCAACTGCCCGCCATGATTGGTCACCGTGGTAAAGCTGGACACCATTTCACCGATTCCGGAGCTATCGATATAGGAGACATCGCTCAGGTTGATCAGGATCTTCTTGTTGCCTTTAGCGGCTAGATCGCGAATCATGTCCCGGAAGACGCTTGCGCCCTCTCCCAGGGTGATTCGCCCCGCTGCATCCACCACGGTAACGTCGCCGACTTGACGATGTGACATTTTGACACTCACGAATTTTTGACCCTCCTCGCGATTCTTATTGGATCTTGTCAACTGGCCTTGGCCAGGTACTTCACCATGCGGACTTCCGTTCCCCTGGGCTGACCGGGTAGCACCTGGAATTCGTCCACGAAGGCGCGGATCAAAAGCAACCCGCGACCGGATTGGCGGAGCAGATTCCCTTCGGCCAAAGGATCCGGGACCGAATCCGGATCGAAGCCGTCGCCTTCGTCGGCGATCACTATGGTCAATCGATCGGGCGACTTAGTCACCGAAAGATGAACCTTCTTGCGCGCGTTGTAGCGGTTCCCATGAACCACAGCGTTTACCATACTTTCCCGCACCGCCATTCCCAGTTGATGCAGATCGTCCTCATGAAAGCCGATCTCCCGCGCGGCCCCCAGAACCGCCGTTTCCGCCACTTCCACACTGTCCAGGGTCGAATCGAGCAGCATTTTGCGTTCTGCCATAGTTTCAGCGTGGAGGTCGTCTTTTTTGGGCAACGCCGCGGCCAGATGAATGTTCACAGTAAAATACTTAACGGGCGGATGTCAAGACGAGCTTGACGCTTTCAGTGCGGTTGGGGGCCGCGCACCACCGAAACGAAATCGTTGGGACGAATCCGGCGCGCAAATGCCGAACGGATATCGCTAGCTGTCATGGTCAGGTAGCGGGAAGCGGCGCGGCGCTGTTCGTCTAAAGGCAGGCCTATGGTGGCGCGGTCCAAAAGCTCGCGGGCAATCGCGTCCTCGCTCGATTCGCTCAGCGGGATCTGCCGTAGAAGCAAGGCCTTAGCTTGCAGCAGTTCGGCCGGAGCAACATCTTGAGCTTGCATTTGGATCAGGTCGCGTTTCACCAGTGCAGCCGCTTTGATGACATTGACTGGGTCGCAGGCATAATTGACGGTGTAAGTGGCGCGGGTTTTCCCGGCTGCGATGGTGTCGCCAACCGTATAGACGTACCCGGCGACCTGCCTGAGGTCATGGTAAAGCCGTGTGGCGTAGAATCCTCCGCCCAAGACGTGGTTGCCTAGTTCGATGGGGTAGTAATCGGGATCGAAACGATTGATTCCCAGTTCCTCAGAGAGATCCACCTCAGCCTGAACGCTGGTATTGTCCTGCACGTTGAAAGAGGCGGTATGGTTGAGGGGCACGGGAGCCAGTGTAACGTTCGGCTTCGGTCCCTCAGCCGTCCACTTTCCGAAATAATCCTCCATCTGCTTTCTAGCCTCTTCGGGTGTGATCTCGCCGATCACGACGATGTCGGTAAGATCGGGCCGAAATACCCTGCCGTAATAAGCTTTGACCTCGGCGAGAGTCACACTGGAGATGGTCTTGGGCGTCGCTTCGCGCAACTCGGGATCGTTCGGCGGGAGCAGCGCTTTCTGTAGGGCGCGCTCAGCCCGGTAGGTTGGGCTTTTTAGCTGCCCGTCTGTAAACTCAGCGTTCTCTTTCCGGACGATCTCGAGCGCTTCGCCCGGCAGGCGAGGCGTGAGTTCATTGGCCGCGAGGAGTTGCACGCCGCTCGCAAAATACTGTTTTAGAACCCGAAGAGAGAAGAAATGACCAGCCGTTTCGGAGGCCGCAATGTCATCGAGCGCTTTATGAAACGCGACGCGATCGAGAGAAACAGTGCCATATTCAAACAGCCCGTCCAAAATGTCGGCAATTCCGTCTTGGCCCGGGGGAGTTTCAAGATTGGTCTGATGGAGGACTTCACCCACCACGGTGATAGTCGGAGTGATTTTTTCCGTGAGCACAATCAATCGGATTCCATTGGAGAGCGTGACATCGGAGGGTGGCGCAACCGGTGGTGGGAGGGCCAGCTTCTTTAGCTCCGAATCGACCCACGGAGGAAGATTCACTGAGGAGGAGGGCGGGACGGTTACTTTTTCGGTGCCTCCAAATCCCGCCGCGGCGGAAGCCTGGGAAGAGGCAGCGGGCTTCAACACGGCGACGATCGCGTTACGCTGCAACAGGTAATCTTTTGCGACACGGCGGACTTCTTCCGGCGTAACGCTGTCAAGCGCGGCTACATCCTGGTCGGGGGATTGGCGTCCTTCGACAGCCACTGCATTGGACCAACGCGCGGCCAGATCGGTAATGGAATTCCGCGCGAACTCAGCAGACGCGACTTCTTTCCGTTTAGCAGCGGCCAGCAAGTCCGCCGGCAAACCGTTTGTGGATGCATCCGCGAGGACGCCCTGGATGGCGCTAATAACGGGGCTCGCATCAGCCTCCGCGGGAATAGCGGCAACCGCGAAGCCTACGCTAGCTTTCCGGTAAGATTCACCCAGGGTGAAATCAACCCCCAGAGCCTTACCCTGAACCACCAGATCGTACAGCTTGGCGCGCTGGCTGGCGAGAACGTCGCTCAGGATTTGCGCGGCTGCGAAATCCTGGCTATCCGTACCTGGCATTCGAAAAGCGACGAACACCAATTGATAAGGCAAGTTGCTCGGCAGGGTGAAGGTTTCCGGCTTTACAGGCTGAAGGTTTACCGCAGGGCGGGAAGGTACGTCGTGCCGGGGGATGGCGCCGTAGATGTTCCTCACTTTTGCCAGGACGCTTTGTGGATCGACGTCGCCGGTAATTACCAGAATTGCGTTGTTCGGCGCATACCAACTCCGGTAGAACTCATGCAACATCGGCCCGGTGGTCGAGTCGAAGGATGGCTTGGTTCCGAGCGCATCGTGGGCGTATGGCGTGCGAGCGAACATGTCCTCGTTCAGGCGCGTGATGAACTTATAAGTTGCATTGGAGAGGTCCCGCGCCACTTCCTGTTCGATAGCGCCCCGTTCTTGCCGCCACTCGCTTTCCGAGTCTTGGGCATTTCCCAAGCAGGAGGCATCCACGCGAAGCACGACATCCAGATCCTCGGACGGTACGGTCGCGTAGTATTGAGTGACCATTTGTTGCGTGTCGGCGTTATTCACGCCACCGAGCTGTGCGTATATCGCGGATATCTGAGAGCCAGTGAGCCCCTCGCAGCCACGGAAGAGCATGTGCTCCTGTGCGTGCGCCGTGCCGGGGAATCCGGCCGGAGTCTCATCCCCGCCCGCCAGGATGTTGTCTTCCACCGTCACAACCGGCGCGATCGGATCGCGAACAATGACCACGCGAAGGCCGTTACTCAAAGTGGCTCGGGTAACTTCTTGTGTTACCGCGCTGGCCAACCGGCTACCGCAGGAGGAGAGTGAAATTACCAGGACCGCGGCGATCCCAAGCCCGGCGCGAGTAGAGATGCTCATTCTCCATGTTAGACGCGCGGACCGGACCGGCAGCTACTGCATGTTTCGGCGCGGTCCTCGACAGCAATAAATCTCCGCGCGACTCGTGTCAAGATCTTGATTGGAGGAACTTATGCCCAAAATGCGCGCTGTGCAGGTCTCCCGCGCCGGCGGTCCCTTGGAACTCGTCGAGCGGGAAATCCCCGAACCCGGTCCAGGATTTGTGCGAATCAAAGTGCAAGCTTGTGGCGTCTGCCACAGCGATACGGTAACGAAAGATGGCTTGCTCCCGGGGATCCAGTATCCACGCGTTCCTGGGCACGAAGTGATCGGCGTAATCGACGCAGCGGGTCCTAATGTCCCACGCTGGAAACCCGGACAGCGAGTCGGCGTTGGCTGGAACGGCGGATTCTGCGGCTATTGCGACAACTGTCGGCGAGGTGACTTCTTCGCCTGCCAGACTTCCACCGATGTCACCGGCGTCTCGCGCGATGGCGGCTATGCGGAATACATGCTCGCGCCCATTAGCGCGCTGGCTTTGGTGCCCGATACTCTGGCGTCCACCGATGCTGCGCCGCTCATGTGCGCCGGCGTCACCACGTTCAATTGTCTTCGCAACAGTGGCGCGCGGCCTGGCGACCTGGTCGCCGTCATCGGCATCGGCGGTCTCGGCCATCTCGCCGTGCAGTTTGCCGCCAAGATGGGCTGCAAAACCGTCGCCATCGCGCGCGGAACCGATGAGGAGCCGCTGGCCCGGCAACTCGGCGCGCACTATTACATAGACAATAAAACGCAGGATCCCGCGGTGGAGTTGCAAAAGCTGGGAGGCGCGAAAGTCATCCTCGCCACCGTCACCAGCAGCGACGCCATGAAAGCCGCTCTGGGCGGACTGCGCATTTACGGAAAGCTGATGGTCATCGGCGTCGTGCCTTCCCTGGAAGTGCCGACACTGCAAATGCTGTTGAACAATCAATCCGTCACCGGCTGGTACGCCGGTACGGCCATCGATTCCCAAGACACGCTCAACTTCAGTGTGCTCTCCGGTGTCCACTCCATGAACGAAGTGTTCCCGCTCGATCGCGTAACCGAAGCGTACGATCACATGCTGAGTGGCAAGGTGCGCTTCCGAGCGGTGCTCAAAATCGGCAGCTAAACTTGCGGCGGCAGCTCATTCTCGTCGCGCTGGTCGTCCTAGCTTTGCGCCTGCCCTTCCTCAACCAGGCCCTGCAGGGCGACGACGTCCTGTATCTTACCGAGGCCGCCCACGCGCAAATTGAACCGCTGCATCCCATGCACACCCAGTATGTGTTTATGGGCCGCGACATCGACATGCGCGGCCAATCGCATCCGCCGCTCAACGCCTGGTTTCTCGCGCTGCTGATCGCCTTGGGGCGAGGCGTTTCAGAAATCCCCTTGCATGCCGCCTACCTTCTGTTTTCACTTATGGCCGCCTTCAGCGCGCTCGCGCTCGCCCGCCGTTTCAGCCCGCACCCGCTGCTTGCGACGCTGCTCTTCTGCGCCACCCCCACCTTCGTCATCAATGGAACATCGCTCGAAGCGGACCTGCCCTTCGTCGCCCTCTGGCTGCTCTCGACAGCGCTTTACGTCTGGGCCGTGGATCGCCATTCAATCCACTTGCTGATCGCTTCTTCGGTCGTCATGGTGCTGACGGCGCTCACCGCGTATCAATCCATTTTGCTGGTTCCGATCCTGGTTCTATATGGCCGAAAATGGCGTACGGCGCAGATCGCCGCCTGCACTCCCATAGCCGCACTCGCCGCCTGGCAGATTTTCGAGCGCTTCTCGACCGGCGGGCTCCCGGCAGGCACCCTCGCCAATTACATGACCACCTACGGTCTGCAAGTATTTACACAAAAGATCAAAAGCGCAGTCGCGCTCACCGGCCATTTGGCGTGGCTGGTCTTCCCCGCCCTCTGGATTCCATCCCTCTACGTCCTGCCCTTCGTCATCGGCGCCGCGTTTTACGATTTGAACCCGCTCTTCTGGGGTTCCATTGGCGTAGGCGCCGGCATTCTGATCTGGTGCGCTCGCCATTGGCGCGACTTCCTGGCGCAATGGGTGCTCATCTTTTTCGCTGGCGCGCTTATCATCTTCTTCGCCGGGTCAGCCCGCTACTTGCTGCCCATCGCGGTACCCATCGCGATTCTCGCCACCCAACGCGCCCCGCGCTGGCTGCTTGTGGTGAGCCTGGCCTGCGGATTCGCCCTCAGCCTCGCCCTCGCCACAGTCAACTATCAGCACTGGGATGGCTATCGTCGGTTCGCGCGAGAGGTGCAAAGGGATGCAGTCGGGAAACGCCTCTGGATCAACGGCGAGTGGGGGCTTCGCTACTACTTCGAATCCGATGGCGGTCTCCCGTTGCACCAAGGTCAAGCGATCCATCCCGGCGAAATGGTGGTCTCAAGCAAACTGAGCTATCCCATTCCGTTCACCAGCGGAGGCGGAGTGCTGGCGGCAGTTGCCCAACGAATCATCACGTCATCCATCCCCCTGCGGATCGTCGCGCTCCAAAGCCGCGCCGCTTATTCCACTACTATGCTCGGACTGCGCCCCTTCGATATTTCCCGCGCCCCCATCGATCAGCTGAGCGCCGAACTGATGATCGAACGCAAGCCTGCTCTCACCGATCTGCCCATGAACGCGCCTCAGGCCGAGCAACAAATCGTCAGTGGCGTCTATCAGCTCGAAAGCGGTCAATGGCGCTGGATGGGCCAGACCGCAACCATCCTTTTGAAGCCTCCCGGCCAGCCCAAGCCTGTCACGGTCCAATTCACCATCCCGGCAGCATCGCCCGCGCGGCAAGTGACCATCGCACTGAACGACCATCTCGTCGCCTCCCAAAAATATTCCGCGCCCGGCGCATATTCGCTCTCCAGTCCGCCTTTGCAGCCTGATGGAGACACCGCCACGCTCGGCATTTCGGTCGACAAAAGCTTTTTTGTTCCAGGCGATAGCCGCCAACTCGCGATTATCCTGACTCAGGTTGGCTTCCGGTAGCGTCGAATGGTGGGAGACTGAGGTATGAAGCCAATCGACAAGAAAATCGACGAGGACATCGGTAAGGGCAAGGTCCCGAAGCCGATCGAAGACCTGCCTTCGGAATGGTCCAAAGAGGATCGCGATCTGGAACGTCGCGAGCCTGACCTGGGCGAACTCGACGAAGACCCCTCCGAACTGTAGTGTCTTGACACCGCCGAGCCTTCGGCGTCATCACCGCTGACGTTGGACGAGCGCTGCTGCACATGGGCCAAGAACGCGGAGCGTCTTCGATGTCGTGGGGATTTCGCGCACTCCGAAACCCGCCGAAGCAATGAAAAGTGTTCGCGTTAGGAGATTCCCCAGAGGTGTTGGCACGAGTGCCAACACGGCACGCAGGAGTGCGTGCGCCATGGCCAACCGCCAGTTCTCACTAATCGCACCTTCGGCGACATTTCACCGCTTCCAACGCTTCATCCACCGATACCGCCTCTAAGGTTTCACGACGCATCACTCGCACGCGCTCGCCCCGCGGCGCCCACACTTCCGGATCGGTGGGCCCGAAGATAGCGACCACCGGCGTCCCCACCGCTGCCGCCAGATGCGTGATTCCTGAATCGTTGCCGATGTAAACCCGCGCTGACGCCAGCCAACATGCCAGATGGTACAAATTCTCGAAGCGTACCGCTTCTTCGAGCGTCTCTTCCGGTCCCGCGCACCACCGCACCGGCATCGCCAACCGCGCCGCCAACTCGCGAAACCGCTCCAACGGCCAATTCTTCCGCGAGCTTCCTGAAAATGGATGGATCACTGCGAAATCGCCGCGCCGCCGCCCCGGGCACGCCACCTTAGGCACAGCCAAGCCCTGACCCCCCGCCTGCTTCAGAAAGAAATCCGCCGCATGAATCTTGGCGTCCGGCGCCGGCAGAGCATCCAGGAAACGAAACGGTAATCCAATTCCATCGACGTGCTGGCGAAACTCCGCGCGATTCGCCCCGTACCACGAAACAATGGAATCGAACGACCCGAGCTTCGCGATCAAACCCGGCGGGGGCTCCACGCCAGGCAGACCCAGCAAGTCGATCCCCGTTGATGCGATGGCGCGCGCCTCCGCGCAACGAATCAACGGCACGACGGCTGACGGCACCCAGATCTCGGTGGTTTCAGTTCGAAGGTGCTCGATGGCAGGTAGCGACAAGATGCAATCGCCGATACCTCCGGGTCGAATGATGAGCCGGCGCACGGGCAACCTAGTGGATGCTCTGGCTGGTCTCCCACAGCGGACCATCCACATCCTGAATGCTCAGGTGCACCGCTTTGGCCTTCTCCAGGTCGTCATTGCTTACCTCAAAATGAGCGGCCACCATGCGATCCACCATGCTGTGCGGCGCAATGGTATCCTGCAATCCCAGCCCATCGTTGTATTGATCGCCGAGGAAACGATTGTATTGGAACAGCCGCTTCAGATCGCTCTTCGATACGGTGACGCCATCCAACATTGCTCCATTCTTCTGTTCCAGAGCGATCTCGACATCCCGCACCACGAACGGCTTATCGGAAGGATTTTCCACGCGAAAATCCATCACCGCGATGCTGTTCCCTTCGCCCAGCGCTCCGGTGCGCACCTTCATGATCTTGCCCACTAATTGAAGATGCGCTCCTTTGTTGGCGGTCCAAATCACCACCACAGCGATTGCGACCGCAACCACTCCGATGCTGAAAAAAATCAAAAGCCGTTTGCTCACGAGCGCGCTAATCCCCCAGCAATCTGCCGTAGCCGTGCAAGCTGGTGACATTATCGCAGACGGCTTTGATTCCCGCGGTGATCGGAATGGCCAGCAGCAGGCCGATGCCGCCCCAGATGGTGCCCCAAAACATTAGCGCGACGGTCACCACCAGCGGATTCAGATGCACGCGCGAACCCACTACTTTGGGATACAGCAGGTTCATCGCCACCAGATGAAGCAGCGCCACCACCACCGCGATCATCACGTAAATGGCCGGCTGGTCGTAAATAATCAGCCCCGCTGCCAGCGCCGGGATCATTGCGAGCGGCAGACCGACGTACGGCACCAGGCTGAGGAAACCGCTCAAAGGTCCCACCAGGGGCCAATAGGGCAGACGGATCGAAAAAAAGAACGAGGAACTGATGGTAGCGAGCATCAAGCCGAGAATAAAATTCCCGATTACGTAGGCCCGCACCATGTCCGCCACGCCCTGCCAGCTCTTCCCAACCACCTGCCGCTCGGAGCCGCTGAAAAGATACAGAAAGCTGCGCCGGATGTGATCGCGCCAGCTCAACATGAAATACACCAGGAACGGCACGAAGCTCGCCATCAGCAGCACGTCGTAGAAGGAGCGGATATATCCGTACAGATACGTCAGCAGCGGCGTCGGCTCGGTATGGATGCGAACTTCTGGAATCTGGGCAGGCGAGGCAGGCACGGGTACTTCCGCGACTTTGCTTCCTCGCTTCCTGCGCGCGGTCTCCGGCGCGGGATTTCCGGGCGGCGGCGGCGCTTCCTGAAATCGTTTGGGAATCACCACCTGGTAGGTGCGCTTCTCCACTTCGTCCACGCGCGCCGCCACGTTATCCACCAGTTCGTTCATGCGCTGGCTGAACGTGGGCAGCTCCTGCACAAATCCGGAGAACTGGGTGTAGAGTCCCAGCCCAAGCAGATACAGAACCAGCAACGCCACACTGCAAACGATGAAACTCGCCACGGCGCGCGGCATTCGAAGTTTCAGGAACGGCGTCAACAGCGGGTCTAACAGAAAAGCGATTGTAATCGCCACCACCATGGTGATGAAAAATACCCGGCCGAAGTAGAGCAGGGCCACGATCGCGGCCACCGCCAATATGGTGACGCCGGCATGCGATTGTTTCTGCACCGGCAATATAGGCGTGGGCGTTGGCGTCAGGGTGGACATAGGGAACCCCGGATCCTCTACTTCTACTTCTTACTATGACTCTTCTATGATGAAATGAAATCGGCACAAACGGCAATCAAAATAAGAGCTGCGGCAGGCTATTTTCATGACTCCAGGCAGAATTCTGGCCCTCGATCTGGGCAAACGGCGCATCGGGCTGGCGCTTAGCGATGAACTCGGCGTCACCGCGCAGGGCCTGGAAACTCTTCAGCGCACCAATATTCGAGAGGATTTAGCGCGCCTGGTGAAACTGGCCTCCGACCATAACGTCACACTGATATTGATGGGGAATCCGTTACATATGAGTGGACACGAAGGGCGCGGCACCGAACACGCCCGTGATTTTGGCGCGCGCTTGCATGCCGCCACTGCCATTCCGGTTCAATTATGGGACGAGCGCCTCACCACCGTGCAGGCCCAGCGCGTGCTGCGGGAAAGCGGCGTCAGTATTGAAAAGCGCGCCAAAGCGGTGGACCGTCTGGCCGCCGTTATTCTGCTCGAAAGTTTCCTCGACTCCCGTCAGTCATGAGACTCCGGTCATGAGACGGCTCTTGTTCGCGCTGGTGCTCCTGGCATGTATCGCCTCAGGCCTAGCTTACCTGTCTCTCAACGCCACCTACCAGGGTTTTCATGAGCCGGTAATCCTCGATTTTCCCAAGGGAACCAGCACCCAAGCTATGGCGGAAGAGCTGGCCCAAAAAGGCGTGATCCGCTACTCGTGGCAATTTTTGATGGCTCGCGCCCTGCATCAAGGCCGCAAGTTGCAAGCGGGCGAATATCAGTTCGCTCGCGCCGACACCCCATCCAACATCCTGAACCGTATCGCGCGCGGCGACGTGTTCTTCTACGAACTCATCGTGCCCGAAGGCAGCAACATGTTCGACATCGCCGCCAGCGTGGGGCGCTTCGATTTCCTGAAAGCCTCCGATTTCATGCGCGCAGCCCGCAACCCTTCGCTCATCCGCGATCTGGCGCCCGAAGCGCCCACGCTCGAAGGTTATCTGTTTCCCGCCACCTATCGCATCACGCGATCCACCACGGTAGAGCAGCTTTGCGCGATGATGACCACGCAGTTCCGCAAGCAATGGCGCGAGCTGCAAGATACCGCGCACCCCCGCCATGTCAACGAAATCGTGACTCTGGCCTCGCTGGTGGAAAAGGAAACGGGGCGTCCGGAAGACCGTCCGATCGTCGCGTCCGTATATGAAAACCGGCTGCGCAAGGGGATGGCGCTGGATTGCGATCCCACCACCATTTACGCGGCGCTGCTCGAGGCGCGTTATCGAGGGACCATCTATCGTTCCGATCTGGCGAGCGACAACGCCTATAACACGTATCGTCATCCCGGCCTTCCTCCGGGGCCGATCGCGAATCCCGGCGTGGCCTCGCTCAAAGCCGCGCTCGCTCCCGCCGAAACAGATTATCTCTATTTTGTCGCCAAGCCGAACGGTTCCGGCAGCCATCAATTTTCTACCACGATAGAGCAGCACAATGTGGCGGTGCAACAGTACCGGCAAGCCACCAAGCCATGAATCGATGCTGCCGTTCCAACTGGTCTATTCTCCACGCTACGACCTGAACCTCGGCGAGCATGTGTTCCCCGCGCGTAAGTACCGCCTCATTCGCGATCGGTTGCTCGCGGAGCGCTTCGCCGAGCCAGCCGATTTCGTCGAACCCGAGGCCGCTTCCGACGATGACGTGCTCCGAGTTCACGATCCCGGCTGGGTGCATCGCCTGAAAACCGGAACGCTGACGGAAGCGGAAATCGTTAAGCTCGAAATCCCCTATTCGCGCGAAATGGTGGACGGCTTTTGGCTGGCCACCGGCGGGACCATTCTGGCGTCCCGTAACGCGCTGAGGGACCGTATCGGATTCAATATCGGCGGGGGATTTCATCACGCGTTTCCCAGACACGGAGAAGGTTTTTGCGCCATCCACGACGTCGCTATCGCCATCCGGGTGTTGCAGCAGGAGCGCGCCATCGAAAAAGCCCTGGTGGTCGATTGCGATGTTCATCACGGCAATGGCACCGCCGCTATTTTCGCCGGCGATCGCAGCGTGCTCACGCTCTCGCTGCACCAGTTCCACAACTATCCGAGCGATAAACCTCCGTCGGTGATCGACGTCGATCTGGCCGACGGGGTTGAAGACAGTGAATATCTCGATCGACTGAACGGCGCGCTCGAAGTCGCGATCAGCTTCGCCCCAGACTTGCTGCTGTACGTGGCCGGCGCCGATCCATACCGGGAGGACCAACTCGGCGGCCTGGCGTTAACAATGGAGGGCCTCAAACGCCGCGATCAGCTGGTGTTTGAAACAGCCCTCGGGCATTCCGTGCCAGTGGCCGTGGCGCTGGCCGGCGGCTACGCCCGCGACACCAACGATACCGTGACCATCCACTGCAATACGGCGAAAGCCGCCGTCACTGCTCTTATGCCGGAATAGCGTGATCGGGGGAATGGCCGTATGTCCAGGCGGGGCGCAGGCTACTCTTCGAAGGCGTCCGCGAGCGGAACCGCGATATCGGGATTACTGGCGCGTAAGACGCCGTCCAGCACTTCGTGCATCTCACCTGGCGTGTAGCAATACGCGCGGCGCGCCACGGGATCGAGCACCCAAACGCAGCACACACCCATCTGGAAGTAATCCGAGAGTCTCTCATTGAGTCGCGAGACCCTGTCTTCAGAGGAAAGAATCTCAATACAGAGGAAAGGCGCTTGCTGCACAATGGGATCGCGAGGAGCGGACGCCGAAAGTACGCACAGATCCGGCACGCGAAAACGAGTCGGACTCACCTGTACGCGTTGTTCCGTCAGCACGCGGATTCCCCACTTTGCTCGCCTTTGGTGGAGGAAAGAGGCTAGGTTCGTCTGCGTCAGGCTGTGTGGCTGTTCGCCCAAGTTGCGCTCTTGAAGCTCGCCGTCCACGTAATCCCGATCCGGATCAAAGCTCGCGGCGAGATATTCTGGGACAGAAACGAGTGTGGCGCTCGACATCGGCGGACTCCTCTTTATCTTAATCCACCGGCGCCGAATAGGCCGACGCGGGAGCCGACGCAATCAGAGCATCTTCAAAGGAATAATCCGGCTTGGGAAACTTATGCCGCACATACCAGCGGTAGCTCTCCTTCAAGCCTGCATTAAATTCCACCGGCTTGAATTTCAAAATACGCTGTGCTTTGTTCACCACCACCGTGATGGCCGGCAAGTCGAAGTACACTCCGAAATACATCTTCGGCCCCATGGGATGTCCACCCGCCCGCAGAATCCGCTCGCGTGGCAGACGCACGAAGGTCGGTTCTTTTCCGGCGGCGCGCGCGAACGCCTCCACAGCTTCCACCTGAGTTAAGGGTCTGGGATTGGCGATGTTAAACGCGTGCCCCTCAATATCGGGTGTATCGATCGCCTTTACGCAGGCTGCCACCAGGTCGTTAATATGCACGAACTGCATGAGCCGGCGCCCGTCGCCCGGCAGAATCAAGGGACGCCCGTCTCTTAAACGATCCCAGAAGAACGCTTCGCGATAAAAGGGATTTCCCGGGCCATACACAAACGGAGGACGCAGTGTCACCACCGGGAACCCATTGCGCTGCCGCATGCGGAACAGCGCCCGTTCGCTCATGGCCTTGTTGCGCACGTAAGGATCGGGATGATCGTCGGGCGCGAGCGCGTCGCCCTCGTGATGGTTCAGACCGTCGCCGTACGCGCCCACGCTCGACATGAAAACATAACGATGCAGATTGTTCCCGGAGGCCCGCGCCGTCGCTTCCACTTGCGACGCCGTGGTGCCATGTTCCCAGTCGTAGACATTGTCGTAGACGACATCGAAGCTCTTGCCCGCCAGCGCCCGCTTCACGGCGTCGGGATCGTTGCGGTCCGCGACAATGTTTGCGACCCTTTTTCCCAGCTTGTGGCGGGGTTTGCGGTGCATCACCGTCACGTCGTGGCCGGCGTGCAGGAGTTGCTTCACCAGCGCCTGGCCGATGAATAGAGTGCCGCCAATCACCAGGACTTTTCGCTTGGCCGGGTCCTGGCGTTTGGAGCCGTTAGTCGTAGTACTCGAGCCCAAGATGTGTAATCAGATCCTCTCCGCGCATCCAACGCAGCGTGTTCTTCAACTTCATCAACTGAATGAAAATGTCGTGCTCAGGATACAATCCGGGAGCCGTCATGGGAGCTTTGAAGTAGAAGGACAGCCACTCTTGGATGCCTTTCATGCCCGCCCGCTGCGCCAGATCCATGAAGAGAACAAGATCCAGAACGAGAGGAGCGGCCAGGATGGAATCGCGGCACAGGAAGTTGATTTTAATCTGCATGGGATAACCGAGCCATCCGAAAATGTCGATGTTGTCCCAGCCTTCCTTGGCATCGCCGCGGGGCGGATAGTAGTTGATGCGAACAGCGTGATAAAGGTCCTTGTAAAGCTGCGGGTACAGCTCGGGCTGCAGGATCTGCTGGAGCACACTCAGCTTGGTCTCTTCTTTGGATTTGAAGGAGCCCGGATCTTCCAGCACTTCGCCGTCGCGATTCCCCAGGATGTTGGTCGAGAACCACCCCGACATCCCGAGCATGCGAGCTTTTAGCCCCGGCGCCACCAGCGTCTTCATGAACGTCTGCCCGGTCTTAAAATCCTTGCCGCAGATCGGAATCTGGCGTTCCCTGGCTAACTCCAGCAGCGCCGGCGTGTCGGTGGTCAGATTGGGCGCTCCGTTAGCATACGGCACTCCGCTCTTCAATGCGGCGTAGGCATAAATTTGGCTGGGAGCGATGTCGGGATCATTCTTCTGCAGGCCACACTCGAAATCCTTCAGCGTCTGATGCACCGCTCCGGGCCGGTGAAACACTTCCGTGGAGCCGCACCAGATCATCACCGTTCGTTCTACGCCGTGGGTGGCGCGGAATTGCCGGATGTCTTCCATCAGCATTTCCGCCTTGTCCATCTTCGAGCCGGCTTCTTTGACGTTGGGCCCGTTCAGCCGCCGCACATAATCGGTATCGAAAACAGCTTTCATCGGCTTGATAGCGCTAAGCGGCTCGCGCACCTGCTCCAGCAGCGACTTTTCCAATACTTCGGCATGCGCCGCCGACTCGTACGCCGTATCGTTGAAGATATCCCAACCGCCGAAGACCAGGTCGTTCAATCCGGCCAGCGGAACAAAATCCTTGATCATCGGGCTGCGGCCCTCGGTGCGTTTCCCGAGGCGGACCGTTCCAATCTGTGTGAGCGAGCCAATGGGCTGGCCGAGGCCGCGCTTTACTGCTTCAACCCCCGCCATGAACGTGGTGCTGACCGCTCCAATGCCGGGAATCAGGACCCCCAGCTTGCCTTCCGCAGGCGCAATCCTGGTATTTCCTATAGTGGACAACTGCGAATCTCCTTGAGTGGTACGAGGATGCTCAAATGTACCCTCGAACAGGGCTGCCGACGTCTATCCGCCGTTATTCTAACATTGTTGTGACAAAATGTGCGAACCGCGCGCCGTTTTGGCTAGAGGAAATGCTGTGGATGAGCCATTCCGCACTGTATCCTTGAGATGAATGCGTCCAATTCATATTTTCGGCGGCGGCCTGGCGGGTTGTGAAGCCGCGTGGCAGATTGCGCGCGCCGGATACGAATGCGTGCTGTTCGAAATGCGGCCCCAGCGGCCGACGCCGGCGCACAAAACCGACCGGCTGGCAGAGTTGGTTTGCAGCAATTCGCTGAAGAGCGAATCGGAAAACACAGCGCCGTGGCTGCTGAAAGAAGAACTGCGCAGGCTGGATTCACTGCTGCTGGCGGCGGCTCAAAAGGCTCGCGTGCCGGGCGGCCACGCGTTGACAGTGGATCGTGAGGTGTTTGCCCAGGAGGTTTCGAGGGCCATCGAAGTGAATCCTCGCATCGAGTTGCGACGTGAAGAGGCGATCTCGATCCCTGGCGACGCCATCACGATTATCGCGACTGGGCCGCTTACCAGCGGCGCCATGGCTGAGGAGATTGGACGCCTGACTGGCGCCGAGCGGTTGTTTTTCTACGACTCGATCAGCCCGATCGTTGAAGCGGATTCGATTGATCTTTCGATCGCGTTTCGGGCGTCGCGTTATGGCAAGTCGCTGGACGGAACCGACGATTATTTGAATTGCCCCTTCGATCGCGAGCAGTATGAGCGATTTATCGACGCGGTGCTCGAGGCAGAGGCTGTTCCGTCCCACATCCCGGAAGACAACGCGCGCTTCTTTGAAGCCTGCCTGCCCATCGAAGAGCTGGCGCGGCGCGGCCGCGAGACGCTGCGCTTCGGTCCCATGAAACCGATGGGGCTGATCGATCCCCGCAGCGGGCGGCGGCCTTACGCAGTAGTGCAACTGCGGCAGGAAAACCTGCGAGCGGATAGCTACAACCTGGTGGGCTTCCAAAATCACATGCGTTTCGCCGAACAGGCGCGCGTATTTCGCCTGATTCCCGGCCTCGAGCGTGTTGATTTCCTGCGTTATGGGCAGATTCACCGCAACACGTATATCAACGCGCCGGCGCTGCTGACTTCGACGCTCCAGCTTCGGACGCACGCCCGGGTATTCTTCGCCGGACAGATCTCGGGCGTGGAAGGCTATGTGGAATCCATCGCCACAGGCCTGGTTGCCGGACGACATGCGTCGGAACTCGCAGCGGGGGCGCACGTCCGACCGTTCCCTCGGGAGACGGCGCTCGGATCGTTGTGCGCGTATGTTTCAGGCGCGGAGGCTCCGAACTACCAACCGGCGAACATCACGTTCGATTTGTTGCCCGCGCTGGAGGAAGCAACCCGGCTCGCGTTGCGTCACGACAAAAAGGCGCGCCACGCCGAGGTTTGCCGGCGGGCGCTCGAGAAGCTGGACGAATACAGGTTCGTATATGCCTGACCTGGCCGCCCAGATCGACCTGTTTCTCGATGAACTGCGGCGGCAGAACGCGTCCGAACACACAGTCCGAAATTACGCGTCGGATCTGAATCAGTTTCTGGTTTATTTCTCCATCTCAGACCAAACAAAACCCACGGTGAAGGATATTGACGCGCTGGCGGTTCGCGAATGGCTGGGACATTTGTATGGGCAGCAGCTGACGGCGGTGAGCATGCGCCGGAAGCTGGCGGCCGTCCGGTCGTTCTTTAAATTTCTGTTACGGGAAGGTTTCGTAGAAAAGAACGTGGCTCGGATGGTGCGCACGCCCAAGATGCCCAAGACGCTTCCCGAGGTGATGACAGCCGAACAAACCAACGCGCTGGTGGATGGCGTCCCTGGCACTGCGGACAAGTTCGAACGGCCCTATCCGGCGAGGGATCTCGCGATCTTCGAGCTGCTGTACGGTTGCGGGCTCCGGATCAGCGAGCTGGTCGGCCTAAACCTGGGGGATTTCGATTTCAACGAACGCTGGATTCGGGTCAGGGGCAAGGGCAAGAAGGAACGTCAGGTTCCCTACACCGGCAAAGCAGGGACGGCGCTGGATCGCTATCTCCCCTTGCGGCAACCGGATAGCGCGAGCGTGCAGGCTCTGTTCCTGAACCATCGCGGCGGCCGGCTGACCGATAGAGGCGCGCGCGGCATCGTGAAATTTTACGCGGGACTGATCACCGGCGATCCCTCCATCCATCCGCACAGCATGCGGCACGCCTACGCCACGCACCTGCTGAGCGATGGCGCCGACCTGCGGGCGATCCAGGAACTGCTCGGGCATGCCCGGCTATCCACAACGCAGAAGTACACCCAGGTGTCGTTGGCGGATTTGATGGCCGTTTATGACAAGGCGCACCCCAAAGCTTGAGGGTAGCGGGGCTGCGCACCGCGCATGCTAAAATGAATTAAATCGAACAAAAATTCGATTCTTGCGTCTAAACCTGCTGGGGAGATTCATCCCAAGTGAAAGCAAACTCTAAGATTCTGCTGACTATCGGCTTAGTTGTGGTAGTGACCGGTGGTGTCTTCGCCAGCATCAAATACAACCAGCGCGGCATTGTCGACGTTCAGACCGGCCGCGTGGTGCGGCAGGAACTGGTGGCTTCCGTTACCGCCTCCGGCGAAATCAAGCCGAAAAACTACATCAATCTGGGCGCGAACACGCTCGGCCCGGCGCCGATCACCGAAATTATGGTGAAGGAAGGCGACCGGGTGCGAAAGGGGCAGGTGGTGGCGAAGATGCAGTCGGTGCAGGCCAACGCGGACGTGGTGGCGCAGAACGCGAGCATCGCAACGTCTCTGGCCGATTCGGCGGCGGCGGAAGCTGGCTTGAAATCACAGGAAGACGGCGTTACCACCGCGCAGGCCACCTTGGAGAAAAACAGAGCCGAGCTGGACCGGACCAAATCCAATTACGACCGGGCCGCGGAACTGTACAAGGAGAAGCTTCTCGCCAGGCAGGATTTCGATCAGAAGAAGGCCGAGTACGATACGGCGATTGCCGCCATGGGCGAGGCCGAGGCGCGGCTGAATCAGGCCAAGGCGCAGGAGGCGCAGTCGAGGCAGCAACTGACTTCCGCGCAAAAGCGGATCGCGCAACTCGAAGCCGGATTGGATCGCTACAAAGACATCCTGTCGCAGTATTATGTAACCGCGCCCATCGACGGCATCGTGACCAATTTGCCGGTGCGCGCAGGTGAAACCGTGGTGCCGGGAATACAGAACTCGGCGGCCAGCACCATCATGACGATCGCGGACATGTCCGTGATCACGGCCGAGGTGAAGGTGGATGAAACCGATATCGTGAACGTCCAAATAGGTCAACGCGCCGAGGTGACTATCGACGCCATGCCCAACCGTACTTTCCACGGGCGGGTGACGGAGATCGGCGACACCGCGATTTTGCGATCGAGCGGCGTGGCCGCCTCGCAGAGCAATACCTCCGATCAGGAAGCCAAGGATTTCAAAGTGGTGGTGGCGTTGGACGATCCTCCGGAAGATATTCGGCCCGGACTGTCTTGCACTGGCAAGATCACCACCGCGACCAAGGAGAATGTTCTGACTATTCCGATCCAGGCGCTTACCGTTCGCAAGAAGGGCGATCTCGATCCGGTGAAAAAGAGCGGCAGCGTGGAGGCCAATAGCGATCCGGTTACCGAGAAGGCCAAGAAGCAAGAGTTACAGGGCGTCTTCGTAGTGAGAAACGGCAAGGCGGAATTCCTGCCGGTAACCACCGGGATCACTGGCGCCACCGATATCGAAGTGGTGGGCGGCTTAAAGGAAGGCGACCAGATTATTACCGGCAGTTACAAGATAATCCGCACGCTGCGAAACCTTGCCAAGGTGAAGGTGAATAACACGGTGCCGGCTGTCACGCAGTCGGAAAGCTAGCGCATGGCGACTGCGACACAGGACCTGCTCAATCGAGGCGAGAGCTTAAAGCGCGAGGGGATCGTCATCCGCACTTACGATCTATGGAAGACGTACGTGATGGGCGACCAGGAAATTCACGCGGTTTCGGGCGTAGATATCGAGATTCGGCGCGGTGAGTATGTGGCGATTATGGGTCCGTCGGGGTCGGGTAAGTCGACGCTGATGAATCTGATCGGTTGTCTGGATTCGCCCACGCGCGGACTGTATTATCTGAACGGGAACTTAGTAAGCGACATGCAGGACGACGAGCTGGCGCATATCCGGAACAAGGAAATCGGATTCGTGTTCCAGACCTTCAACCTATTGGCACGCGCCTCCGGTCTGCACAACGTGGAATTGCCGCTGATTTACGCCGGCGTCCCCAAGCAAGAGCGGACCGAGCGCGCCAAGGCCGCGCTGCGCGCAGTGGATCTGGAGTCGCGCATGAATCACCGTCCCAACGAGCTATCAGGCGGTCAGAGGCAGCGCGTGGCCGTGGCGCGGGCGTTGGTGAACAATCCGTCGATTCTGCTGGCTGACGAGCCGACGGGCGCGCTGGATACCGCCACCGGCAACGAGATCATGATCCTATTCGAGCGGCTGTGGCAGCAGGGCAACACGATTGTCCTGGTGACGCATGAGGCGGACATCGCCAATCGCGCGCGCCGCGTGATTCACGTTCGCGACGGAAAAGTCGAAAAAGACGAACAGATCCGGTAAGCGGGCGCTGGGTTACTCGAAGCAGCTCGTAATTTCTCTTTCTTCTCGGTCACGGTTACCAGTAACTGAGATTTCACTAATTCGTCAATAGACGGAAATCGCGGCTTTGTTAGTATCCCTCGCGGAGGGATTCCATGAACTTACAAAACCGGATGGCGCAAGCTGTCCTTTTGGCGGCCGGGCTCAGTCTGACCGCCGTCTTACCCGCGCAACAATTGGCGCCTACGTCCAGTACGGGAATTCACCACGTGCTGCTCCTCAGCATCGATGGTTTCCATGTGGTGGATTTTACGAACTGCTCCAGCGGCCTGCCGGGCGTGAATTTCGGTCTGCCGTATTGTCCCGCACTTGCCGAATTAGGCGAGACGGCTGTGAATTATGTAACCACTAGTACGTCTAAACCGTCGGATTCGTTTCCTGGGCTGGAGGCGCTTGTGACGGGCGGCTCGCCGCGCACCTACGGAGCGTTTTATGACGTGGCTTATGATCGTTCGCTCAACCCACCCAAAAAAACCACAGGGAACGGCGTCGCTGGCGGCCCGTGCAAGGTGGGCGCAACTCCCATCGGCACCACGACTGAATTCGACGAAGGGATTGATTTAGATAAGACGCAACTGAACGGGGTAAGCAACTCGACGTTGGGTACCTTCGGAGGCGGTATTGCTTCGATCGACGCCAACAGACTCCCACGCGACCAAAATTGCAATCCGATTTACCCCTGGAATTTTGTTCGGGGGAACTCGATCTTCGGAGTGGTCCACGCGGCCGGCGGCTACACGGCCTGGTCCGACAAGCACCCATCGTACTCCTCGGTCAGCGGAAACGGCAACGGAAGCAACCTTGACGATTACTATTCCCCAGAAATCAATTCCACCGTCATAAAGCTGCCGGGCGTCACCACGCCGGGCGGCATGTCCTGCGCGAAGATTCCCGACCCCGGCTCAGACACGTCTGCCTGGACCAACAGCTTTCAAAATATTCAGTGCTACGACACGCTGAAGGTGAATGCGATCTTGAACGAAATCGCCGGCAAGACCCACGACGGCAAATTTCCAGCCCAGAAGCCCGCGCTGTTCGGCATGAACTTCCAGGCGGTTAGCGTAGGTCAGAAGTTAATCGAGGCGAGCAACTCCACGACCGGGGGATATGTGGACTCGATAGGCACACCCACCGCGGCGTTGCTGAGTGAGATCGAGTTTGTAGATGCCTCCATCGGCAAAATGGTAGCGGAGTTGAAGAAGGAGGGAATTTTCAACGACACGCTGGTCATCATTACCGCCAAACATGGGCAGAGTCCTATTGATTCCGCCCGCTACACTCGTATCACCACAACCGGGCCTGTAACAACGTCGCCAGCCACCATTCTGGACAGCCTGGGCTGCCTGCCAGCTTCCGAATCGCCGTCGAATCCGACCGGAATCGGCCCCACCGAGGACGATGTCTCTTTGATCTGGCTGAACAATACCTGCACTACCGCTAGCGCGGTCAGCGCGCTCGAAACGCAATCGCCGGCTTCGGCCAATGTCGCGGGCATCGGACAGATTTTCTCGGGACCGGGGATTGCACAGCTTTTCAATCCGCCGGGTCTGCCCCCAAGTGGCGATCCTCGCACACCCGACATCCTGGTTACACCGAATATCGGCGTTACCTACTCCGGCAGCACTAAGAAATTGGCCGAGCACGGAGGTTTCGCGCATGACGATACGAACGTGGTGATGCTGCTGTCCAATCCAAGCCTCCCTGACAAGACCGTCTTTTCTCCGGTGGAAACGGCACAAGTGGCGCCGACGATTCTCAAAGCCCTGGGGCTGGATCCCCACGGCTTGACGGCGGTACAGCAGGAAGGCACACAGGCTTTACCTGGTGTGAGCTTCTAGGCATAATTTTTCGGACTGCATCGCGGGCGTCCACAAGACGCCCGCTTTTTTTGCTCGATAGATTATTCGATCGCTACGGCGCCTTTGACCGGACCTGTCTTCTTCATCAGAAACATGAGCGGAATTACTGCAAGGAAGAGGACGCCCAAAGCCCAGAATACTTCGTTGAACGAAAGCATGGCGGCTTGCTGCTGCAGCATGTTGTAGATCATCCCGTGCGCCTGGGCGGCGGCCTGCGCGGGGTCCGATCCTTTATTGATAAACATCTGCGTAAAGCTATGGAGACTGGACTGATAGGGTGCGTCGAGCGGGGACAGATGGTCGATCATCCGCTGCTGATGGAATTGCTCGCGCCGTGCGATCAGCGTGGTGCAGATGGCGATGCCGCTGCTGCCGCCCATGTTACGAGCCAGGTTGATCAGCCCCGTGGCGTAGCCGGTCTTGGCGCGGGCGATGAACGAAAACGCCACGGTGTTGATAGGCACAAACAAAAATGCCAGACCGAGGCTTTGCAGCACGCGCGCGCTCACCGCGTGTCCGAAGTTAATTTGCATGTTCCATTGCGACATTTGGAACAGGCCCAGCGAAGACACGACCAGGCCGACGATGATCAGCCAGCGGGCTTCGATCCTGGAAAGCAGAATGCCTACGATGGGCATCATGATCATGATCACGAGACCACCAGGGGATAATGCCAGGCCGCTTTGCATCGCCGTATAACCGAGCAGAGTTTGCAAAAATAGGGGCAGCGCCATGGTGCTGCCGTACAGCACAAAGCCGAGAACGAACATGCTGGCGGTGGAAATGGCGAAGGTGCGATCCTTCAGCAGGCGAAAATCGACCACCGGTTCTTTCTGCCGCAGTTCCCACACCACCACGCCGATCAATCCAATGGCGGCGATGATGGCGGCCGCGACGATCCCGTGCGATGAGAACCAATCATTGCGCTGGCCTTCGTCGAGCATGATTTCGAGCGAGCCGAGACCGGTGGCTAGCAGCCCCAGGCCGATGTAGTCGATCTTCAGGCCGTCGCGCAGCGTCTTGCGGACTAAATACGGCGGATCGAAGATCAGCAGCGAGGTAAGCAGTAAAGAACAAATGCCGACGGGAATGTTGATCAGGAAGATCCAGCGCCAGGTGTAGTTGTCGGTGATCCAGCCTCCCAGCGTGGGCCCCACCACGGGCGCGAACACCACACCCATGCCGTAAACCGCCATCGCCATGCCCTGCTTTTCGCGTGGAAAAGTTTCGCGCAGAATGGCCTGCGAGACGGGCTGGAGCGCGCCGCCTCCCAAGCCTTGCAGCACGCGGCACAAGATCAATATGGGAAGGCTGGGCGCCAGGCCGCACATCGCGGAACTGGCGGTGAATAACAGCACGCACGACATATAGAATCGCTTGCGGCCGAAAAGTGTCGAGAACCACCCGCTGAGCGGCAGCACCACGGCGTTCGCGACCAGATAGGCGGTGAGCACCCAGGTGGCTTCGTCAACGCTCGATGAAAGGCTGCCCGCAATGTGCGGCAGCGCAACGTTGGCGACGCTGGTATCCAGCACCTCCATGAACGTGGCCAGCATCACCGTTCCCGCGATGACCCATGGGTTAATGGCAGGACTGATGGCGCCAGGCGCGGGCGTGCGCACTTCCACTACTTCGGTTTGTAGAACAGTCGGCATAGCGCGATCCCAGTGGGAGTGCTACTTGGTGAAAATGGTCGCTTCGATGTTCATTCCCGGACGCAGCACCCGATTGCCACCGGGAATCGGATCGAGCACGATCTTCACGGGAATCCTTTGAACAACTTTGACGTAATTGCCGGTGGCGTTTTCAGGCGGCAACAAGCTCATGCGGGTACCCGTCGCCGCAGCCAGCGAATCCACGTGGCCGGGATAAGTCTGGCCGCTCAAGTCGGCCTTCACTTCCGCCTTTTGGCCGATTCGAACGTCCGCCAGTTGCGTCTCTTTGAAGTTGGCGGTCACCCAGACATCCTGGAGCGGCACCAGCATGAGCAAACCTTGGCCTTGCTGGACCACTTGCCCCACCTCGACGCTCTTTCTGGTCACCATGCCATCCATGGGAGCCACAATCGTTGCGTAGCTCAGATCCAGTTTGGCGGCTTCCAGATTGGCGTGCGCCTGGGCGATGCCCGCCGTAGCGGAAGAAGCATCCGCCACCCGGACAGGCACCTGCCTTTGAGTAGCCTTGGCCTGCAGGATAGCGGCTTGAGCCTGGGCGATTCGGGCTTGCGCGGAAACCAGCGCCGCCTTCTTTGTTTCGGCGTCCTTGGTCACGGACTCGAGCTTGTCCTTGGCCGCTTGCAATTGACTGAGCGCTACCCGCGTGGAAGAGGCGTAAGAATCGTACTCCAGACGCGAAATTTCTTCCTTATCCACCAGAGTCTTCATGCGGTTCAGATCCGTTTGCGCGTGATCCGCGGTGGCTTGCGCGGTCTCCACGTTGGAGCGCGCCACGGCGATATCGGCGGTGGCGGCACGCTGGGATTCGACCACAGCTTGATCGTAATCGGCCCGCGCGGCGCTCAATTGCGCTTCGGCGGCCGTCACACTGCTGCCCGTCGTGTCGCGGGTGAGGGGGATACCGGCGCTGGCCCCCTGCGCCTGGCTCTCGGCCACAGCCACTGCGGCCTGGGCCTGGTCCACCTTGGCCTGGTAATCCCGCGGGTCGATGCGGACCAATACCTGGCCCTGCTTCACTTGCTGGTTGTCGTCCACCATAACTTCGAGGACCTTGCCGTAGATCTTCGGAGAGATCGGAATGATGTGTCCGTCCACTTGCGCGTCATCGGTAGAAACGCGATTCAAGGAATGGACCCACAGATACACGCCGATCGCAGCCAACACCGCTAACGCCCCGAAGATGACGAGCTTGCGCGATGAACTTTTCGGCGGAGGCAACGCGCGCGCCTCGATGATTCTCGGCTCGGGGGTAGTTGCTCCCAGCTCTTTTTCCTGGTCCACAGTGCTTGATTCCATTCTCTCTTCTCTCCTCAGACCGCTTTCTCACGGGCGCGGCTCATTTGGCGTATAAAGATTCCATTTGTCCGGTGGCGTGCGCCAGATCCGCGCGCGCCTGGTTGTAGCGATACAGAGCTGCGATCTGATTGTCGTTGGCGCGGGCCAGTTCGTCCTGCGCGGTGATTACTTCGATATTGTTGGCGACGCCGGCCTGGAACCGGTCGCGCGCCTGCGTCACTTCCTCGCGGGCCAGATCGATGCCCAGATTGGCGACGTCTACCTCGCTCTTGGCGGCGTCCAGTTGCGCTGCCGCGGTCCGCACTTCTTGAGCGATCTGATTGCGAAGGTCGGTCTGCTGCTGGCCCAGCTTCTTAAGCTCGATGTCCTCAATAGCCACCTGCGCCCGGATGCGGCCGCCGGTGTAGAGCGGGACGTCCAAGCTGACAGCGAAGTTGTAAACGGGAATCGCAGATGCGGGCGAAGTGCCTTCTTCGCTCCACAAACCGTTCAACGCCAGCCGCGGCACCCGGGCGTCCTGCGCCGTTTTCCTTTCCAGCTCGGTAGCGCGTATCTGCGACGCGAGGGCTTTCATTTCCGGCCTCTCTACGAAAGCCCGCTCCATAGTCTCATCGGCCGAGAAAGCAGGCGTGCTATAGAACTGGGATAAGTCGGCGAGCTCGACGGGCTGGTGCGGATCGACATTGAGCAAACGCGCGAGCCCGAAAAGGGACGTTGCGAGCGAAGTGCGCGATTCGATCAGCCGCTGCTGCTCATTCTGGTATTGCACGTTGGCGCGAAGCGTATCGATCGAAGTGCCGACGCCGTTCTTCTGCAGGTCGGAGGCTTGATCGAACAGTGCTTTGGCCAGTTCAACACGCGATTGGGCGGCGGTCACGTCGGCGGACGCCCTTAGGCTTCCTAGATATTGCGACACAACCAATTGCACGTCCTGTTCGCGAACCGTCAGATCTTGAGCATACGCGCCCATGGTATTTTCCTGGGATTGACGCCAGCGATGCCAGGCAGCTAGATCAAACAATGGCACCGAGCCGTTGGTGCCGCCCTGGGATAACCAGAACGGGCCGGAATGTTGCGGGAAACCGCGGACCCGCATTCCCAGAAAGGCCTCGAGGTTGTTGCGCTGTACCATTTCCGACATCGCAAAATTCACCTGTGGCAAGAGCGCAGAACGCGCCACAATCTGGTTTTCCTGGGTCACTGCGATGTTTAGATTCGCGATCTGCACCTGAGGATTCTGCTTTAGCGCCATGTCTACGGCGTCGCGCAGCGTGAGCCGCAAAGGCGCCGATTGCGTAGGCGGTTGTACGGCCTTAGCCCCAGCCACTAGCAGGAGCAACAGGGCGCACTGCAACAGTACGCCGCGCTTGGCGCCCGATGGCTTTTTGGTGATCTCCGAGACTATAGATTCCGTCATCGGGCTAGCGGTACGAAAAAATGCACCCTCTCGGAATAGAGTGGTCAAGACGCGCCGGCCCTCTTGATCAATAAAAAGCGTTTCGGAGAGATCAATGATCAGCGCGCGGTGGCCTCGAACGGAGGCGGTCTGGTTCCAGCACTGCTCCAACTCCTTCGCCCAGTCGCCTACCAACTTCCCTTCTACCAGGAAGGTCAGAGTCTCCGGGCTATCATGCATCGTGATCCGTAGCATTGCTCGTACCTCCCTCCTTAGAGGCAGATCCGTTGCCATAGTTTCCCCTTACGTTTCAGAAGATTGCGCGCCACTGCCGAAGTTGGGTTGCCGAAATAGCGGCGCAGGCCGATAGATCGGCGGGAGCGCGCTCGGGAACCCACGGCGATGCTTGGTGTCTATAGAAGCGTGTTTGAACAATCATTGCAGCTCAATCAAGGACTGCGGAGGCCGTGGAATTTCCTGGTCTCGCTGGGTGCCGAGGCACTGATCGTCAGTTTGGCGCTGCTAATTCCGATCCTGTTTCGCGACCACTTACCCGCTGTTCATTGGAAGGACATCCTGGTTGCACCAGCGCCCAAGCCGGAGCCGTTGCCTGTAGGACGAGATTCGCGCCGCGCGAGCACTACTCCAGCGCGCTCAGAGCCTCGGATATTTGTTCCAGATCCCCACGCTAGTCTGCAACCGGCGCCAGCCGCTTCGATTGACCTGACTCCTGACGCGCCGCCATCGCTCGGGCTTAGTGTAGGCATCGGAGGAAGCACAAGCGCGCTCGGAACGTTCATCCCGAACGTAGTGGCGCCCGCCCCTCCGCCAAAGCCAACAGTAGAGAAGCCGAAGCCGCCTTCCGCGCCCATTCCAGTGGGAGGCGATGTTCAAATGGCGATGCTGGTGCGGAAAGTGATTCCCGAGTACCCATCCATCGCGAGAGCGGCCCGCATCTCAGGCATAGTTCGCCTGATTGGCACCATCGGCAAGGATGGCGCGATCCAGAATCTCGAAATCGTCAGCGGCCACCCGATGCTTGCGCGCGCTGCACTGGAAGCCGTGCGGCAATGGGTTTACAAACCGACATTGCTAAATGGAATTCCTGTGGAAGTAGTTGCGCCGATCGAAGTAAATTTCACTCTGGGGCCGTAGCGGGCGCCTTACTGACTCGACGATTGTGCACGACGCGCACCAGCAAGTAGAGGAGGACAAATAAAGCGGAAGCCAGCAAAATAAGTTCCCAAATATGTTGTCGCAGGAAGGGAATGGTGTCGTTGCCGAGGCGCAGTCCAAGCCATGCCAGGAACACATAGCGCGGGATACGGGCGGCCATCAGAACCAGGGAGAAGGTCACTGGGCTTTCTTCCAGCGCACCCGCGCAAATGATGAAAATCTTCAGCGGCAGCGGAATAATCGGGACAATCGCCGGCACGAAGACGGTTAGCAGTCCGTATTCATCGAACCAGGACTTGAGTTTGTTTCCTCTGGCGGAGGAGGTGTGGTGGCGATGATATTCTTCGCCGCCTTTGCGGGCGATCATAAATAGGATCAAGCTGCCAATTAAGGAACCCAGGATGGCGGTCGCTGCGCCCAGATAGGCTTGCGAGCGATTCACAATGGCAACCAGAACGATGAACGCATCCACTCCGCCGACCATCGGGACTCCGGTGGAATCGGCCATCGCCAACAGGAAGACGCCGCCGGGTCCCCAGGACACCAGGGTGGGGATGATCTTGGTTTGGATGATTTTTCCCAGGCGCGACTCGGCTCCGTACCAAGTCTACTGCACAGCGCGCCGGCAGGAGCGGGAAGGGTGCTTCGAGTATAATTGGGGTGCTATCTACCGTCAGACCGTACTTATTTATAATCCTTACGCGGGCGGACTCAGACGGCGAAGCCATGCGCTTCGACGGTCCATTGAGTTGCTGGACGCGCGCGGCATCAATGTAGATTCCATTGCCACCAGCGGACCGGGGCACGCCGGCGAGATTGCGCGCCGCGCCGTGGACCAGGGAGCGGATCTGATTCTGGTGGCCGGCGGCGACGGAACCATCAACGAAGCAGTCAACGGGATGGTCCATTCACAGGTTCCCCTGGGCATCCTTCCGGCGGGAACCGCGAACGTGCTCGCCAATGAACTGGGTTCCGGGTCCAGCATGGAACGCGCGGCTGCGGTGCTGGCCGATTCGCTTCCGGAACGCGTGGCGCTCGGACTGATCAAGAGTGAGAACGAGAAGCTGCAGCGCCATTTCCTTCTCATGGCGGGCGCCGGCTTGGACGCAGACATCGTTTACAATATGAACCCCAGAATGAAGGAAGCCGTTGGAAAAGCGGCGTACTGGATGGGGGGATTCTCGAAGGTGGGCCGCCGCATTCCGGAGTTTACGGTGCAGGCCGAGGGGCGCGAGTACTGCGCTAGCTTTGCTTTGTTGAGCCGCGTCCGCAACTATGGCGGCGATCTCGAGATTGCGCCCACCATTTCGCTGCTGGACGACGAATTTGAGATGGTTCTGTTCGAGGGCGAGAGTTCGCTCGGCTTTTTGAAATACATGCTGGCCGTAGTGGTTCACCAGCAGCAGGCCATGCGCGGGATCACCGTTCTGCGAACGCGCCAAGCGCTGTTCTCGGCGCGTGAGGGATTCAAGATCCATGTGCAGGTAGACGGTGAGTATGCAGGCTTAGCGCCCGCCCGAGTGGAAATAGTTCCCAATGCGCTCACGCTTCTGGTCCCGCCAGGTTTTCACGCCCGACGGCCTGCCAGCGTCGACGCTGCTGCATGGACAATCTCACCCACTCGCTAACCGGTTTGATGCTGAGCCGCGCCGGGCTTAACCGCTTCTATCCACGAGCAACTCTGGTCCTGGTGATCGCTGCAAATATCCCGGACATCGACTTTGTAGCCATCGCGCGCGGACCGCTCTACTATTTCGAGCAGCACCGCGGAATTACCCACTCCATCGCCGCCGCGCCCGGGATGGCGCTCTTGCCGGTCCTGCTAGCCTGCGCGATCGGAAGGACCATGCGAGGCTGGGCTGTGGCGTGGGGGATCGCGCTCATCGGAGTCGCCAGCCATCTGTTGCTCGATTGGACGAACACTTACGGGATTCGTCTGCTATTGCCCTTCTCGTCGCAGTGGTTTCATCTGGATCTGATTAATCTCTTCGATCTGGCGGTATGGGCGGTTCTACTGCTGGGCTGGCTGGGTCCGATGATGGGAAAACTGGTCAGCGGCGAGATAGGGGCAAAGGCGGGAACCGGGCGCGGCATGGCGATGTTCGCGTTGTCGTTTTTTCTGCTCTATGATTTCGGCCGGTTCCTGTCGCACCAACGGGCCATCGAGATTTTGAACTCGCGCGATTACCGGGACGGCCCGCCTTTGCGGGTTGCTGCGTTTCCGGCCGGAGCCGTGAATCCGCTCGAATGGCAAGGTTGGATTGAGCGGCCGGAGTTTGTGATGCGCTTCAGCGTGAACGTGCGGAAAGAGTTCGATCCTACGGCGGGCGCCATCCTATTTAAGGCGCCACCCAGTCTTACGATTGAAGCCGCTCGCCAAGCCGCCCCGGTAGAGGTGTTCTTGAAGTTTGCGCAATATCCGTTGTGGTCGGTGATGCCGTTGGCCGGCTCTTTGGATAATCCGGAGGGCGCTCGCGATGTAGAACTAAGGGATTGGCGGTTTCCATTTGGCGCGCGGGCGCTAGTGGATTCTTCGAATCGTGTGATCTCGTCTTCTTTTCACTATTAGTAAGAAGGGTAGATGCGGCTTCAGCCGCGTTCCGCCGTTGACAATACCAACGCGGCTAAAAAGCCGCGTGTACCGTGCCAATCCGGTAAGTGTTTGGTTATTATTGAACACTACACTAGCGTGGCGCCTGCGCCACGGTTCGCAACCACCGGTCGATAAGACCACGGCTGCCGGTTTCGGTTTGGGGCCCTTTGGAAATCGGTTCGGAGGGATTCATCTTTTGGTTGTAGAACGCCACTAACGCATCTTCGTCGTATCCAATAGCTATCGCATATTGCCGGAGATAGCTGGTGCTGAAGATTCCTCCGGGAAGCTGCTCGAAATGCTCGTCCTCAATGGCTTGTAGAAATCGCGAGCTGATCTTGGTGCTCTGGACAATTTGCTCCAAGGATACGCCTGCTCGCTTTCGGAACCTGGTTAGATCGAGCTCCAAGTTGGTGTCTCGATTCGAAGATACGGATGAATGCATAACTGCTAGCCGTATATACCTTATCGGGTGATAGTAACGCTTATGATACCCAATTTGTAATCTTTTGTCCGCGACTCGCAAGTTTTCTAGAACCGAGGTTCAGTCGATCCCGTATTATAGAGCAAGAGCCGCGAAGATCTCTGGAGAAAACCTATGCGCCTTTCCCTGTTTAGTTGCATCCTCGGTTCCATCGGCCTCGCTTGGGCGGGCACCGGATCTGAGCCTGTCACATTTTACAAGGATGTGTTGCCGGTCTTACAGAAGAACTGCCAGGGTTGCCACCGTCCCGGCGAAATCGCTCCGGCCTCGTTCTTGAGCTACGAAAGCACACGGCCCTGGGCCAAGTCGATCAAAACAGCGGTGTTGACCAAGAAGATGCCGCCGTGGTTCGCGGATGAGCACTACGGTAAGTTTTCGAACGACCGGTCGCTGCCTGAATCCACCATCCACACGCTGGCGGCATGGGTAGACGCGGGGGCTCCGGCGGGCGATCCTAAAGACGCGCCCAAGCCTGTGGAGTGGGTGCAAGGCTGGCGCATAGGCCAGCCAGACGTGGTGATCTCGATGCCCATCGAGTATCACGTTCCGGCTTCAGGGACCATTGACTATCAATACATCGTGGTCCCGACAGGTTTTACAGAAGACAAATACGTGCAGATGGTCGAAGCGCGTCCGGGCAATCCCAAGCTGGTTCATCACATCATCGCTTTCGTGCGCGAGCCCGGGAATCCGTGGATGAAGGATGCCAAGCCAGGCGTGCCCTATGTTCCGCAAGAGCCCGAGTTGAGTCCCGAAGATCAGAAAAAACAAGAAGAGGCGGAAGCGAAGTTGCCTGGAATCCCGTTTCCGGGCGATTTCCTGGTCGGCTTCGCTCCGAGGACCATTCCGACCATCTTGAAGCCAGGCCAAGCCAAACTGATCAAGGCTGGCTCGGATCTGGTGCTGCAAATGCATTACACAGCCAATGGTACGGCGGGCACGGACATTTCAAAGATTGGGCTGGTATTTGCGAAGACGCCCCCCAGAGAGCGCGTGGTGACGATCAACAGCGCGAATGTGGTCTTTTCCATTCCTCCCGGCGCTCCGGACACTCAGGTTGACGCCAAGATGACGCTGCAGCAAGATGCCAAGCTCGAAAGCTTTTTGCCGCACATGCATTTTCGCGGGAAGAGTTTTGAATATCGCGCCACCTATCCGAACGGTGAGAAAGAAGTGCTGCTCAGCGTTCCGCATTATGACTTCAACTGGCAACTGACGTACGATCTTGCGCGGGAAAAGAAGTTGCCCAAGGGCACGGTGATCGAGTGCGAGGCGCACTTCGACAATTCGCCGAACAATCGCTTCAACCCGGATCCGACCAAGGAAGTCCACTACGGAGAGCAAACCTGGGAAGAGATGATGATCGGATTCTTTGACGTGGCAGTTCCGATGAACACCACTGCGCAGGATTTGATGTTCCCTAAGCACCCGCCAGAACAGGCGCGCAACTAGGCGGATTGTGAGGGCTAGTATGGCTAGCCCCAGTACGAGCGTTTCAGCGCACTGCTGAGCGGTCGAGCGTGTTACATTACTCAGGTATGCGGATCCTGGCCGTTATCGTCATTGCGATCTTTTCGCTGCTCAGCGTGGGATGTACCTCGGAAGGTGTAATGTTACAACCACCCCTGCAAGGCGAATGGTCGAACTTTCACAACGACAAAGACAAAGTAACTAGAGACGCCAAAGACGAAGCCAAGAAACCGCCCGCCGAGAAGTAGTACTCGGCTTGTAATAGTTTTCGACGGGATATTGTCGAACGGAAAGAGGGCCTTAGTTTTATGACGCGTCAGAAATTGATCAGTTCCTCCCTGGCAGGTGCTACGCTCGCCTGCACCACGCTTCTCGGGATTGCGTTGCTCGCGCAAGACAATCCGCCGCCTGCTCCAACGGAAAACATCGACCTTACCGGACTTCCTGGATCACGCGGTGTCTACATCCGTACTGCCGGCAAGTGGCTGGGACTTTCGCCCACAGTTCTTATGCCGTTCGACCGAGGAAGATCGGTGGCGCTCGAAATCCTCAACGTGGGGTCGGACCACGCGATCGCGGAAATACGAGGCGCGCACTCCGGTATCCAGATCGGCAACGATACGCGCCCGACCTTTTATCTGCATGGCATCGATGCCACGGACCTGTATCTGGTTCGAGCTGAAACCAAACAAGGCAATCGCGAACTGTGGATGCCCACCAGCAGACATTTCTACGAGTGGGCGCATTTCCGCGCGAAAGATTTGACGGACGTGGACATATTAGGAACGGATGGAGACGTAGTTGCGGTGAAGCCGCGCGTCGACTTGAAGCCGGGCGAATATGCCTTGGCCTCAGCTACTCAATCGGGCGAGCGCTGGCTTCGGCTCGGTTTCGACTTCGGGATCGCCGGCGGCGCGAGATAAGTCTCTTCTGAATTCTGGCTTCTGAATTCTCGCCTATTTTCAATACTTCGGGACGCTGGGGTCTACTTTATCGCTCCAGGCCAGGATTCCGCCCTTCATGTTGCGGACCTTCTTGAACCCGGCCTGCTTCAGGAAGTCGACTGCTTTGGCGCTGCGCATCCCGCTCTTACAGTGCGCGACGATTTCGTCGGCTGAGTTCAGCTCGTTCACGCGCTTGGGAAGATCGCCGAGCGGAATTAGCTTGGCATGCGGTATATTGCAGATCTGATATTCGTGCGGCTCGCGTACATCGATCAGAACGAAGCGGTCGCCGCGATCGATCTTGGCCTTCACTTCGGTTGGTTCGATGTCGCCTTCCAGTCCGCCCGTGATTGTCGCTTCCTGATGGGGTTGGTTCGGGATGCCGCAGAATTCCTGGTAATCGATCAGCTTGGTGATGGTGGGATGATCGCCGCACACCGGGCACTCAGGATTGCGGCGGAGCCTCAATTCGCGGAACCGCATGGCAAGCGCGTCGTAGAGCACCAGCCGGCCGATCAAAGGCTCGCCGATACCCAAAATCAGCTTCACGGTTTCGGTGGCCTGGATTAACCCGACCGTCCCAGGTAGAATGCCGAGCACGCCGCCTTCGGCGCAGCTTGGAACCAGTCCGGGGGGTGGGGGCTCCGGATATAGGCAGCGGTAACACGGACCACCTGGATAAGCGAAGATGGTGGCCTGGCCTTCGAAGCGGAAGATGGATCCATACACGTTTGGCTTGCCAAGCAGGACGCAGGCGTCATTTACGAGGTATCGGGTCGGGAAATTATCGGTTCCATCGACCACAATGTCATAGTCCTTCAAAATCTCGAGTGCGTTCTCGCTGCTCAGGGCAACTTCGTGCCGGTCGATCTCGACATAGGGATTGATGTCGAGCATGGTTTCGGCGGCCGAGTCGAGCTTCTTCTTGCCGACGTCTTTGGTCCCGTGGATCACCTGCCGCTGCAGGTTGGTGAAATCAACCACGTCGAAATCAACCAGACCGATGCGGCCGATGCCGGCTGCCGCAAGATACATGCCGAGCGGGGCGCCCAGTCCGCCCGTGCCGATCAATGCAACCTTCGCGGCCTTCAACTTTAACTGACCCTCCATGCCGACTTCGGGCATGATCAGGTGGCGGCTATAGCGCAGGATCTCGTCTTTGGACAACGTGAGCGGGGGCGCCGGCGGAGCAGCCACTCCGGCCGATCCGCCCGCGATGCTCGGCACGATGGACACGGTATCGCCTTCGTTGAGCGGCGTCGCTTCCTTGTTTAGGTAGCGAATGTCTTCGTCGTTCACGTAGACGTTCACGAAACTGCGCAGCTTGCCTTCGTCGTTATACAGGTGACGGCGCAGGTCTGCGTATTCGCTGGTGAGCGATTTCAACACTTCTCCGACGGTGGAGCCGGTGAGCTGCACCGAGTCCTTCTTGTCGGCATACTGGCGAAGCGGAGTGGGGATCAGAATCTTAGCCATAGATGAGTTCTTCCTTGGGAGCCTCCGTCTGGTCGAAATCCGGGCGGTAGCTGTTGGCGTGATCGAAACGCCCTTTCTTTATCGATAGTACGACGTATGAGAACCAGGGGCAGGAGTGTTCCAGATCGCGTTTGGAAAAATAAGCGTCGCAATCCGGATGCGAGTGAAACACTCCGAGCACATCCAGACCCTTTTCGCGCGATTCGCGATCCACGCGATGCAGGTCCTTGGGATCGATCACGAAAAAGTCTTCCTGCGGGCCGGTGTATGAGTTCGGCAACGGCACGGCTTCTTGAACGAACCCGTCCGAGCCGATCATCAGGCCGCAGCCTTCTTTCGGAAACGTACTTTCGACATGCGACACCATGGTGTCCCAGGCGGGTTTATTAATTCGAATCATTCCAGAAGGGTTCACTGAGGTATTTATAGGCGCCGTCGCAGAGCACTGTGACGATTACCCCCGGCTGTCCGGCGTCCGCCAGCCTGCGCGCAACTTTGGTGGCTGCCACCAGGTTCGCTCCTGACGAAATACCAACCAACAGCGCCTGCTCGCGGGCCAAGCGACGGCACATTGCATACGCGTGTTCGGTTTCAATCCAGATGTTTTCGTCGGCGAGCGAGGGGTCGTAAATGCCAGGAACGATCGCGGTCGGCATGTGCTTCAAGCCTTCCAGTCCATGAAAACCCGATGCCGGCTGCGCCGAAATGCATTTCACGCCCGGAACTTCCTCGCGCAAACGGCGCGTGTTGCCCATGAATGTTCCACTGGTGCCCATGGAGGCGACAAAGTGCGTGATCCGTCCGTCGGTTTGGGCCAGGATCTCGACCGCGGTGCCGTTGTAATGGGCTTTCCAATTGGCGGGGTTGTTGTATTGATCGGGATAGAAGTACCGATCGGGATCCGATTTGTAGATTTCCTGGCACAGCCGAATGGCGCCGTCGGAGCCTTCGCCCGGATCGCTGAATACCATCTCAGCACCATAGGCTTGCAGCACGTGCTTGCGTTCCATGGACGCGTTTTTCGGCAAGCATAGCTTCACCTGATAGCCCAAGTACGCGCCGATCATGGCATAAGCTATCCCGGTGTTCCCGCTTGTGGCGTCCAGGATAATCTTGCCGTGCGTCAGTTTGCCGCTTCGTTCGCCCTCGCGGATCATGTTCAAGCCGGCGCGATCCTTCACGGAACCGCCCGGATTGAAGAACTCGGCTTTGCCAAAAATCTCGACGCCCTGGAAATCGCGCGCGATGCGTTCCAGCCGGATTAACGGCGTGTTTCCAATGAGTTGCAGGAGGTCCGTCGCGACTAGACGCGAATCGTTCGGGGCAGTGGTAGCGAGCGTCGTGGACATCTGGCTGATCCTATTGATTTTATCACCTCTTTGTCGGTAGACGAATAGGCAAAAGCCGCAAAAGGTACGGTACTAACGTTGGATGCTGGAGCCGGGGTTTGGTCGCTCGTTTTTGGTAAGCAGAGAGGAAACGGGCGGTTGCGGGTCTCGTGAATCAATCAGCGGCCTCAGTTGGGGCTCCAGGTCCTTGAAGATTTGGACAGCCAAAGCGCTGGTAAATTTGTAAGACGCCGCTTTCGATCCGGGAACGAAGGCGACTACGGTCCCATAAAACCGGTCGCCGATCATAAAGACAAAAGTCGCCGTCCGGCTGACAGCTTTGTCGCCGATGACGCGGCCGTTGGCGGAAAAGCTTTCCAGGCGATTGTCTCCAGTACCGGTCTTGCCGCCGACGGGAATGATTCGGCCTCCAGGCATTGCAATGCCGCCATGCGCCCGCCTGCCAGTCCCGTTTTCTACCACGCCGATCAACTGTTGTCGCACCAGCCGAGCGATCTCAGGCGCGATCACGCGCTCGCCAGGCGTAGGTTGCGAAGCCAGCACCGTCTCGGTGGGAGTGTCCGCACCGAAGTGCAGACGGTCAATCTTGAGGCTGGGATTTCGGACCCCATCGTTCACCAGGACACCCACCAAGTCGGCCAGCGCAGCCGGAGTATCGCCCGAAACTCCAATGGTTGTGGCGTAAGACGGCACCAGCGAATCAAACGGATACCCTTGCCGTTTCCAGGCTTTGTAGATCTCACGAAATGCGTCTTCCTCGGTGAGCGTGCGAATGCGAATGTCCTGCTGATGCTTGTAGCGGCTGCGGAACAGCCACTCATACACGTCCTGACGTAGGGTAGCGCTCTCGGCCGCTAATTCCTTGAATCCGGCTTTGGGATGCTTTTCGCGATAACCCAGCATCCACAGCTCGAGCGGATGGACGTGCGCCAGGTAGCCGCGATCGGCGAGATTGAACTTATCCGGCCCATATTTTTCGTAGAGCTCGGCCGGGGCGTTTTTCTTCACGAGCAGGCCGGCGGGAAAATGCTTCTTCAGGAAGAGCGTGAATTCGCTCAGCCCCGATTGAGGCTTCACCGAACGGTAAATGACGGCGGCACGCAAAGGAGTAAGATGCACATCGCGGACCAGCGCCTCGAGAGCCTGATCGGGAGTGTCGCCCCGATACTTGGCGTAGAAGCGCGAGAGGTAGACCTTGCCCTCCTGATCGGCGAAACGCGCCAGGTATTTTTGACGCTCGGGATTATTCCAGTTCTCGAGCACCGTGGGCGACGCATCCCTCACACGGTATCGATAGTAATTGACGATATCGCGCATTAAGCGGATGAACACCAGGTTCACTGAATTCTGGAAGCCGGCGGCAACGGTGAAGTTCTGAAAATCCTCAGACTTCTCAAAATTTGCAAATACATGGACGCCGCCGCCGGTATAGAACGCTTCGCCGGGATTGCCTGAATACTTGCGCTCCAGCGCCGCTTCGAGCGTGGCCTTTTCACTTCGATCCTGCGCGGAGCTCAAATAGTCGACCGCCCAAGCGGTGAGATGATCATCCGGCAGAATGGGGACCGACTTCAATTCAGCAGCGCTTTTGCCGGCGTATTGTCTGTGCAGTTCGGCGACAATCTCCAAATAGTTGATGAGGGTTCGAAGCTTGGCGGTAGAGCCTAGTTCCAGCCGGGTGTCCTGGTTGATGTTCAGCGGCTGATTCAGGTTGTCGGTCTGGACCCGCAACAGATTTGCGCCCGGCTTGCGCTCATAGAGCGTAAAGCTGTAAATCACTTTCGATGGATCGTTTTGTTCGAGCAATTGATACTGAGTGAGATTCGCGGCGGCGGCTTGCTTAGGATCGGCAATGTTCTCGAAAAATTTGGTGATCCCTTGCTGCGCGGGCTGATCCACGGTGGTTTGAACCGTCAAATCCAGGCGGTCGAGATCGTACGTGTTGTGGAGGCCGAGCAGGGGAAGCAACGACATCCTGATGCTGTTGGGCGCCTTGTTCTCAACGTAATCGACGGCCGGCTGCGCGGGGCCTCGCTTCAAGGGTCGGATGGCCTGCTCGAGCGCGAGATCGCGCAGGCGCGGTGAAATGACCCCGCGTTCGGCCAGCGCCCGCAGGTAACGATTGGTCTGCGTCTCGAGCGCCTGAGGATTCTGGACCAGATAAACATGCGGCGAACGCAGCGCGAGCAGCAGCGAGAGTGTTTGACGGTAGGCGCGTGCGCGCATCCGCATTTCCAGCGGGCTGAGCGAAGCTTCGCGCGCGCGAAGCAGGGGATCGATTTTTGAAATATCGGCGCCGTACCAAACCCACAAGCCGTCGCCTAGCCCCTGGACGTCGCCGTATCCCGGCGATGCGGCCAACGGGATCGAATTGATATAGGAGCGAATGATGTCCTGCTGCGCGTGCAGCGTGGTGCCGCCTTCCTGGTAGGCAGCCAGAGTTGCCGACGTCATCTGGCGCAGCTTGTCGACCGGAGAGCTGGTTCTGCCACGCGGGGAATGCCGCAGCTTTTCGAGCTGCGTAGCCAGGGTGCTTCCGCCCACCACAGGATGTTTGGAATCCACCTTATGCAAGCTATAGTCGATGACTGCTTTGCCCAGCCGGTCCCACTCCACTGCGGGATTTCGCGTGGGATGTTTGGAATCCAGCATGTCCCGGTTCTCGATAAACAACAGCGACTGGACTACTAGCGGCGGAATGCTGGAGAAGCTTGGATAGACTCGCTCGGGGCGATCGAAAGAATACAGATCGCGCCCGTCTCGATCGACGATGCGCAGCCCGGCTTGATCCTTCTGTTGATAGACCGGATAGAGTCCAAAGTCGGAGAACGACGCGAGCAATTCCGAACTGTGTGCCTGCGCCGCGACCCGGAAACCGTGCGCTTCCAGGCGCGGCAGAAACTTAGGGATCCGCGCATACCCCAGCGTCCAGTCGTAGGGACCTGCGCCGGGATAGTGGATGGACGCGCTTTTCCCTTCCGTTAGCCGGTAAGTAAGATGGCGGTCGGCTTCACGGGACACTTCCGACTCAATCCAGGAGTTCTTCAACTCCAACCCGACAGCTGTAACAATCGTAACGGCGGCCACCACGGCAATGGCAATCCGCTGTTTATGAAAATCTACTAAATAGTCCCCTCCGCGAAGATTCACAACTAACCCACCTGCAGGTTAGATGCAGCATGCCAAGGATTAGTTCGATATCTTCTCCGGCCCATGTTCCCTCGGCAATCATTGCGCTATCATCGGGAAGGCAAAAATATGAATCTCAAAACAGAATACGTAACACTCTCAGTCAAGGATGGCACCTCGATGCGCGCCTACGTGGCCCAACCGGAGGGCCGGCCCCGGGCCGGATTGCTGGTGTTCCAGGAGGCGTTCGGCGTCAACGCACATATTCGCGATGTCACAGAAAGATTCGCGCGCGAGGGCTATCTGTCGATTTCACCCGAGTTGTTTCATCGCACCGCGCCGGGCTTGGAAGCGGGCTATACGAATTTCCCGGCAGTGATGCCGCACCTGCAGGCGCTCACCGACGCCGGTCTAGCAGCTGATATCCAAGCGTCGTATCAGTGGTTGAAACATGGCGGCGCGAAGGACTTGCCGGTAGGCGCTACGGGATACTGCATGGGCGGGAGAACATCGATTCTGGCGGCTCTCACCGTGCCGCTGCAGTGCGCGGTCTCCTATTACGGTGGCGGAATCGCTCCGGGCGGCATGTTCCCGAGTCTGGCCGACCGCCTGAAGGACTTGCAGGCTCCGGTACTCCTTTTCTGGGGAGGCCTGGATGCTCACATCGGCTCGGATGCGGTCGAGGCCGTTACCAGCGCACTAAGTGGGGCTAAGAAGGATTACGTAAACGTTGTGTTTTCGACCGCCGATCATGGTTTTTTCTGCGACGCGCGCGCCAGCTACCATGCCGTGGCGGCACAAGAGGCTTGGTCTTTGACGCTGGAGTTCTTGAAGTTGCACTTGGCGGGCGCGGCCACAAAAGCCGGCGCGTAGGGTTGGGTACCGGCGGCTCAGAGCTGGTGGACGCCGCTCCAGCACAACTGGATGCCCAAGGTGATCAGCCACATTGAAAGCGCGATGCGAAACGCTCGCTGCGGAGTGATGGAAGCCACGTACGTTCCGGCGAACGCGCCGAAAACGCCGCCGATCACCAGCTGAGTCAAAATCGCCAGATCATAGTTGCCCGCGCTGAGCTGGAAGCCACTGCCGATGAGCGACAGGCACAAGCCAAAGAACAAGTCCGTTCCCACCACGCGCGCGGCAGAAAGCGGAGTGAGCCACAGCAGCGCCAGCGATCCGATGGCGCCCGCGCCGGCCGACGAAAAACCAACTTCGGCGCCGATCGGCAGGGCGATTGCGGGCAGCCAGCGCGACCAATCCCGGGCGACGACGCCGGGGCGGGCTGGACGCACCCAGAGGCGGTAGAGATTTGCAGCCGCCATAACCACTACCGTAGTGCCCAAGGCAGCGTACAGGATCCCTTGCGAACCGTGGGTGTTGAGTTTCGCTAGAATGAACGATCCTGCAAGCACACCTGGAATTCCACCCGCCAGCAGGTAACCCAATACTTTGTAGTCCACCTGTTTGCGATAAATCTGCATGGGAACAACCAGAATTTTCACCGCGACGCTGAACGCGAGCGCCGTTCCCACGGCATGTGCCGGGGACACGTGCATAAAGAGGATTAAGACGGGCGCTGTGATTACTCCGGCGCCCACGCCGGTGATGCCGATTGCTACCGCGATAATAAAGCCGAGAACGATTTCCATGAATTACTCACTTTGAACGTGGATTCCGCACTCCAGCTTATGACCGCTCCAGCGGCCCGAGCGCGGATTGTCCGGATCGAGCGGCGGCGTGGTGCAAGGCGCGCAGCCAATGCTGGTGTAGCCCTGGTCGTACAGCGGCAACACAGGAATCTCCCGACGCTTCAAATAGGCCCACACGTCGGCGTTAGTCCAGTCGGCAAGAGGGCTTACTTTTAGCAGTTGATGCCCAGTGGGAAGCTTGAACGGACTTACGGTCTGCAAATTCGCGCGCGTGGGCGATTGCTCGCGACGCAGCGCCGTGAACCAGATGCCATAGTCGCCCAGGCCGCGGAACAGCGGCTCCACTTTGCGGATGCCGCAGCAACTGTCGGGCGCGGTTTGGTTGAGGATGCCGAACCGCGATTCCTGCTCGGCCACCGACATCTGGGCGGCGAGATTCACCAGGTTCAGATGCATGCGCTCGGTCATTTGATCGCGGTAGGCGTACGTTTCGGGGAAGTGATAGCCGGTTTCAAGAAACAGCACCGGAATGTTGGGCTGCCGCTCGATGACCAGATCCACCAGCGCCATACACTCGGTTTGAAAGCTGCAGGTAACGCAGGGGACCCCGGTGTGTTCATCGAGCACGCCGCGAATCACGGCTCTCGCTTCGTCGATCTTCTGGTCCAACGTCACGGTTGCCACTTTTTACTGCCCGCTCCCTTTTACTGACCGCTCCGATCGCGTCACGGCTCGAAAAGCCACGGGTTCAGATACCTTCGCCGCCAGTCAGCGATTCATTGCGCAGCAGAATCTCCGCTTCTTCGAGCGACGCGATTACGAAGTCCGCCGCGTCGGAATCATCTCTCGGCAGATCCCAATGCGCGGATTTGCTGGAGACCAGCAGAACCAACAAACCGGCCTGTTCGAGCGCCGCCAGCGTTTCGGCGGAGGCGTGCTCAATTACCGTTACCGCGCATCCACGATCGAAAAGTTTCCGTTCGAGCAGCCAAGCCAGCGTTTTGCGGTCACCCAGCGCGACTGTGTCGCCGCCATGGCGATAGCGTGCAATGCGCTCCACGGGTGTCACGCGTTCGTGACGCACATCCAGCGCGACCACTTTGGATCGATCGCGTTCTACTATCACCGGGGCCAGAATCATGCCAGCGCCCACGGTGGCATTCGTTTCCGGATCAATGAGGATGAGGCTGCCGGTAGCCCGGTTTTGCGTATACGCGTCGAAGTAAATGGGCCTGCTGGTCTCGATACGCAGCACGCCGATGCCGTTCATTTCCAGCCGGTCGGCCGGCTCGTGTTCCAAGGTCTTAATGTTGACGCGGTGTTTCACCGCTTTCACTTCCGCGGGCAGCGTCTGCGTGGTGTGTTTCAACACATAGCGCTTGGCGAGATCGAGGGGCTGTTCGTTAAGCCAGACTATGCTTGCGTCGAACTGGCGCGCTGCGTCGGGCGGCTTCTGCGCCGAGGCCAGCATATCGCCTCGGCTGATGTCCACTTCATCTTCGAGCGTCAGCGTCACCGACATCGGCGCCACCGCTTCTTCCAATTGACCGTCGAATGTTTCGATGCTCTTCACGCGAGAACGCCGACCCGAGGGCAAAGCCAGAATGCCGTCGCCAGGACGAACTGTACCGGAAACCACTTGTCCGGCATAGCCGCGAAAGTTTTGATCGGGCCGGATCACGCGCTGCACCGGAAAACGAAAGGCGGTGGCGCGAGTGCGATGGTGCACCGGGACGGTCTCCAGGAACTCCAACAGAGTCGGCCCTTGGAACCAGGACATGTTGCGGCTGGGCCGCACCACGTTATCGCCTTGGAGCGCGCTGATCGGGAGGAAGTACACATGCGGCGCGGTGTGCTGGAAGGCGAGCCGCGCGACAAATTCGCGAAATTCGGTTTCAATGGCGCGGAATACGGTTTCGTCGTAATCCACGGCGTCCATCTTATTCACCGCGACCACGAAATTCGGGATCCCCAGCAGCGACGCGATGAAGCCATGGCGCCGCGATTGCTGCAAAACGCCGTTGCGCGCGTCGATCAGAATCACAGCCAGGTCGGCCGTGGATGCGCCGGTAGCCATGTTGCGCGTGTACTGCTCATGTCCCGGTGTGTCGGCGATGATGAACTTGCGCCGCGCGGTGGCAAAGTAGCGATAAGCGACATCGATGGTAATGCCCTGCTCCCGCTCGGCGCGCAAGCCGTCGGTGAGGAGCGAAAAGTCGATGGCGCCGGCCGACCGGTTGACGGAGGCCTTGGTCACGGCCTTGATTTGATCTTCGTAAACGCTTTGCGAATCGTAAAGCAGACGGCCGATCAGAGTGGACTTACCATCGTCCACGCTGCCCGCCGTGGTAAATCGCAGGAGATCCTTGGCCTGCTCCGCAGCGAGAAAATCTTCAATCTGGAATGCAACAACGCTCTCAGCAAGGGCGGCCATTAAAAGTAACCCTCACGCTTCTTGATCTCCATGGAACCATCCTGATCGTGATCGATAACGCGATTTTCCCGCTCCGACCTGCGGAACGACACCAGCTCTTCGATGATTTTCGGTATTGTGTCGGCGTTGGACCGGATCGCGCCGGTGCAAGGGCTGCATCCAAGCGATCGCATGCGGCAGCGCACGGTTTGCAATTTTTCGCCCGGCAGCATGGGAATGAACGGTTGCTCTCGCAGGATCAGCGACTCGCCGCGCACCAGCACTTCGCGGTCCTGGGCGAAATACATCGGAACGATCGGAATGGATTCGGCGTGAATGTATTGCCAGATGTCCATCTCAGTCCAGTTCGACAACGGAAAGATGCGGAGACTTTCGCCCGGATGAATTCGTGCGTTAAACAGGTTCCACAATTCAGGCCGTTGGTTCTTCGGATCCCACTGCCCCTTCTCGTCTCGAAACGAGAAGATGCGCTCTTTGGCCCGCGATTTTTCTTCATCGCGCCGGGCTCCGCCGATCGCGGCGTCGAAGCCGCCCTGGCGCAGACCGTCGAGAAGCGCCTTGGTCTTCAATAATCCGCAGCAGCGCTGGGTGCCCAGCCGGAACGGGTTCGCGCCATCCTCGATGGCCTCTTTATTGGTATATACGATCAGCTTGGCGCCGATCTCGGCCGTATAGCGGTCGCGAAACTCGATCATCTCGCGAAATTTATAGGTGGTGTCGATGTGCAGCAGCGGGAAGGGGATCGGCGCCGGGTGGAAAGCCTTTTGCGCCAGTCGCAGCAGGACCGAAGAATCCTTGCCGATGGAGTATAGCATCACGGGGCGCTGGAACTCCGACGCCACCTCGCGCATTATATGGATGCTTTCGGCTTCCAGTAATCGTAAGTGACCCAACTGCGACATGGGAAGAGTGTAACCGAAGATAGCTTATCAAACAATCTACCCAATGTCCATGGAGATGAGGACCATTCTACCTAAGTCCTTCCTCTTCAATATCTTGTAAAAAACGGGTTCCAGTACTCGTAGGATATCCGTAATCCCAGAAGGGGTCGTCCGCGGAACTTTCCCAAATGCGCTTCTCACGATGAATCAGGAGCGATTCGAAGCGCCGGTCCAGGTCTTTCACTTCGTCATCGAGCCCCAACATGGCAATGATTGCACGCAGATCCAGGTCGTTGCGGTAATCCTCCAACCCGAATCGATAGCCGCGCTCCACCTCGGCGACGAATTTGGCCCAGCGCTCGACCAATCCGGCGCGCCCGGCGCGAACGATATGCTCGGGGTAGCCGTTCTGGCGGAGGTAAGCGGCCATTTCTTCGTCAGTCATAGCGACGGGTGGCCTGCCTTCGGAAGTATCGTTCGCCATTATTGGGGATGAAGAACGTTCGGATAGTGCCGTCCGGGTTGTAGGCGCCGAAGTAGCCATGGCGTCGGTCGAAGCGACTGAATTCGCCGCTGGGACGCCTGGCTTCTAGAATGGGGCCACCCGCGGGCGTGTCCCTCAACTCCTGCGCGAGGCGCAGGTACTCGGCTTTGCTAATCGCACCGAACTCGGCGCCATGCTTTTGATAATGTTCGTCCAGCTGGGTCCGGCTGCGAAAGCCGGGTCCGGAAGCGTACAACAGGAACGCCAGGAGCAGGAACCCGACGGATCTGGCGGCGGACCGGAGCACTGGACCATTACATCATTTCTGCGGCGGCATTTTGGGCTGCGTCATACTGAACCAATTTCCGGAATTGTCCTTGAGGATGCACTCGATGCCATAGAATCGGTCGGCCGGCGGAGATAGGAATTCAACACCTTTGGCTTTGAGCTCTTCATAAGTGGCGCGGCAGTCGTCCACTTGCAGAACGCCGCCGCTGAGCCGGCCTTTTTCCATCAGGCTTTTGAGTGTAACCGCGACGTCGGGCTGGATGTTTGGGCCATCCACTTTCATGAGAATCAGCTGCAAATCCGGCTGTCCCTTGGGACTCACCGTCAACCAGCGGAACCCATTGTGCATACTCTGGTCCATGCGAATCTCGAACCCGAGCTTGTTTACATAGAAGTCACGCGCGGCGTCCTGGTCCAAAATGTAGATGCCGCTGTGAGAGAGGCGTTGAATCATTCGATCCTCCTACGGTCCTCAGAATAAGCGAAAGCCGCAGGAGAATGCTTCTCGGATCTTGCGATCAGTCGATTCCGGCGAAAAAATGCTGAAAGCAGGCAGGCATGTAGTACAGCGGCCAGTTCCGTCCGGAGGTTCCAAAGACGAGCCGGGCTTGGCGGCGGAAAGCCGCTGGCGAAAGGCCGGTTAGCGAATGAAAGCGGGTGCTGAAGGATCCCAGGCTTTCGTAGCCGGCATGGAAGCAGATGTCGGTGACGCTGTGATTTCCGGCCAGCAGCAGTTTCTTGGCGTGCTCGATCCGCAGCCGCGTGACAAACTCATGGGGTGTTTCCTGGAAGGCGTCGGCGAACAGGCGATGGAAATAGAAAGGCGACAGTCCGGCGTGCGCGGCGGCTTCAGCCAACGAAGTACGCTCATTGAACCGATCGGCCAAATAGTCGCGAGCCCGGCACAGGCGGGAGTAATGCGACATGTCAGGGAGTCGCCCACTTGCGCTGGATGGGCAAGCCAAAACGCTGGAGCACCGCTTCGACATCTTTTTCGCTGAGGCGCGAGGCGTCGAATTCTACCAGCAGCCGATCGAGCGAGGGTGCCAGTTGAACACGCTGGATGCCGTACCAACTGTGTACGTCGGCGACAGCCGAGGCGTCGTGATCCGTCAACGGGCGAACGAGATCGTATTCGAGCTGAACCTTAGTCATAACCGAGTACTCAGGATATCATTTACTCTTCAGCTTCCATTCGATTTGCCGGATCATCCCGAGCCATATTTCAGCGTCGTGCCCGGCCAGACCCAGCCGCCGAACTAATCTTCGGATCTTGGAGTCGGCGCCTTCGGTATGGACGTAGCCCGATTTTTCCAAAACTTCGGTCAACAGTAGCGTCAGGCGATCCAGTTCTTCGGCTGTGACCGGCTTGCGCTGGTCAGGACTAGGCAGCGCGGGATTGCGCACCAGTTCGTAGAGGCAAACCGCGACCGCCTGGCCGAGATTCATCGAGCCCTGGGTCCCGATACGGAGCAGCCAATGGCAATAGCTGATGTCTTGGTTGGAGAGGCCAAACTTCTCGGAGCCGAAGAGTAGCGCCACCGGCGCGGTCGCCAGCCGCTTACGAATCAGTTTCCCAGCGGATTCAAGAGGCCGGAGCGTGTGCTGCAATTCGCGATGCCCTAGCGACGTGGTCCCTACCACCAGCCTGCAATCGGCAATCGCCTGTTCAAGCGTGGGGAACTCTTCGGCATCGCGCAGGATCTGGTGGGCATGCACCGCGGACCGCGCCTCTTGAAACGCCACCTGATAGGGATTCACCAGCCGCAGCCCGGTGAATCCAAAGTTGCTCATAGCTCGGGCCGCCGCTCCAATATTGAGTGGGTTCCGCGGTGCTACCAGGACGACCCGGAGGTTCTCAAGAAAACTATTGTTCGAGGTACGTGTAGCCGTTGAGGCCCTCTTCGTAGAATTTGAGCAGCCGCCCCGATTCTTCGTAGCCGATTTTGCCGTCGCGCAGAGCCGTCTCTACGTCTCGGCGGAACTCCTCGAGCAGCACTTTGGAGTTGAACTGGACGTAATCCAGCACCTCGCGCACGGTATCGCCGCGAATCACGGCGTCCAGAATCACGTCGCCGCTCGGCCCCAGGCTAACGTGCACGGCGTTGGTATCACCGAACAGGTTATGCAGATCGCCCAGGATCTCCTGGTAGGCGCCCACCAGGAACGCGCCCAGAAGGTAAGGGTCCCCATTGAAAGGATGTAGCGGCAGCGTGCGTTTTACATCGCGGCGGTCGATAAACTGATCGATCTTGCCGTCCGAATCGCAGGAGATGTCGCCCAGCACGCCGTTGCGCGTGGGCATCTCGTTCAGCCGGTGGATCGGCATGATAGGGAAGAGCTGCTTCACAGCCCAACTGTCGGGCATGCTCTGGAACAGCGAAAAATTACAGAAATACGTGTCGGACAGCATTCCATCCAAGCCTTCCAGCTCTTCGGGGAGGTAATCCAGCTCCTTGGCCAAGCGATGCACGCGCCGGCAGATGGCCCAATACAGCGTCTCGGCCTGGCTGCGCTGCGCGAGAGGCAGATAGCCCAGGCTAAACAGGTTGAGCGCGGAATCCAGCGCCTGCTGGGCGTCGTGAAAACTTTCCAGCAGATTCTTGGAGCTGAGCGAGCGGTAGGTTTCCTGCAAATCGATGAGCGGCTGCTCGGCGTCCTCCGGCACGGGCGTGAAAGCATTCTCGCCGAAACCGCTCACGCCCAGCACATTGAACACCAGCACGCTGTGATAAGCGGCGATGGCGCGCCCGCTTTCGGACACGATGGTGGGATGCGCTACTTCGGCTTCGTCGCACACGTTCTGAATGTGATAAACGACGTCGTTGGCGTATTCCTGCAGCGTGTAGTTGACGCTGGATTCGAAATCGGTCTGCGAGCCGTCGTAATCGATTCCCAAGCCGCCTCCGACGTCGAGGTATTTCAGGCCGGCGCCTGCGCGTTTCAGCTCCACGTAAATACGCGCGCCCTCCATAACCGCGGCTTTGATCTGCCGGATGTTGGTGATCTGGCTGCCGAGGTGAAAGTGAAGCAGCTCCAGGCAATCCTCCATCCCGGCCGCCTTCATTTGTTCCAGAGCTTGGAGAGACTCGCTCACCGTCAGCCCGAACTTGGAGCGATACCCACCGGAAGATTTCCAGCGTCCCGACCCTCTGCTCGCCAACTTCAGCCGCAGACCAATAGTGGGCCGCACGCCGACACGCTGAGAGTGCTTCAGGATCAGATCGAGCTCGGTGTATTTTTCGACCACTGGGATGATCTGGCGGCCGATCTTTTTCGCCAGCATCACCATCTCGATGTACTCGTCGTCCTTAAAGCCGTTGCAGATGATGGGCGTTTCGTTGTCAGCCACCGCCAGAACCGCGAGCAGCTCCGGCTTAGAGCCGGCTTCCAGGCCAAAATGATAAGGCCGGCCGAACTGGAAGACCTCTTCCACCACCTGCCGCTGCTGATTCACTTTGATCGGATAGACACAGCGGTAATCGCCCTTGTAATTATGCTCGGCGATGGCGCTCTGGAAGGCCTGGTACATTTCGCCCAGGCGATGCTTGAGAATTTCGGCGAAGCGAATCAGGATGGGGAGCCCGATGCCGCGCAGCTCGAGCTTTTCGATCAGCTCGCGCAGATCGATGCCGCGGGCCGGCTCTTTGCTGGGATGCACCCAGAGATGCCCGTTCGCTCCGACGGAAAAATAGCCTTTGCCCCAACTGGCGACATCGTAAAGTTCGCTGGCGTCGGTGACGGTCCACCGCTCGGTTGGCTCGAAAACGGCGGCTTCACTGAGTTTCAATTCGCGGTTACCTCCAGGGACACGTCCAGATTCAGACGCTAAAATTCAGTGTCCTGCGAATTGGCGTCCAGGGCAAGTAAATTTTTGGCTGGACGCGAGTTTGAATATCCGGTTACGACGGATACTAGCCGCCGCTGCCGTTTCCGTGCCGCTCGTACCACTTGCGGACGATTTCCGTCAGCGCCGCGATTTTATCGTCGGTGTGTTTCTGGCTATCGGTGAGAGCCAGCATCATTTCCGCGGTCTTCTGGATCGCAGTTTCCGCACGCTCCAAACGATCGTTCATCAGCACCTGGGCCGTTAACAGGTGGCGCTGGCTATTCGCGAGCTGATTCAGGACTGACTCCACCTGATCGAACCGCTCGTCGGGATTGGTTTGGCCGTTCACGTAGTTCTATTGTACGCTTGCGCCTGCATTCCCAACCAAGAACTGCTCGACGAACTCAGCCGTCGCGGCGGCCAGAAAATCGCGATTCTTCTTCTTCGCGAATCCATGCCCCTCGTCTTCGGCCACCAGCCACCACACCGGGACATTGTTCTTCCGCAGCGCCTCGGTCATCTGCTGGCCTTCGGTCCAGGGCACGCGAGGATCGTTGCGGCCGGCCACGATGAACATTGGCTTGGTGATCTTGGCCGCATTGTTCAAGGGCGCAATGGTCTCGAAGAAATCGCGCATCTTGGGATCACGCTCGTCGCCATATTCCACGCGCCGAAGGTCGCGCCGATAAGCTTCGGTGTGCTCCAGGAAAGTGCGGAAATTGCTGATGCCCACCTGTTCCACAGCGCAGCGTACGCGGTCGCTGTAATGGGTCATCACAGCCAGCGTCATGTATCCTCCATAGCTGCCGCCAGTGACCATGATCCGGCTCGCATCCAGGGCCGGCTGCGTTTTGATCCAACCCAGCAGGGCGCCGATGTCCTTCACCGAGTCCTCGCGCTTCATTCCATTGTCGAGATTCAGATAGGTCTTGCCGTATCCGGTTGAGCCGCGAACGTTGGGATAAATTACGACGATCCCAAGATCGCTCATGTAGTAATTGGTAGCGCCCATATAGCCCGGCCGCGATTGGCCCTCCGGACCGCCGTGAATATTGATGATTACCGGGCGCGGGCCGGTAAACCGCGCGGCAGCGGGGTACATAAAACCGGAGATACTGCGGCCGTCAAACGATTTCCAGTGTATGAGCTGCGCGCTCGCGAACGTCGTCGCATCCAGGCCACCCGTTTCGCTGTAGGTCCAGCGGGTGGCCTGGTGGGCGTCCAAGTCCACCGAATACGCATCGCCGGGACTGTGCGCCGACGAGACGCTAAACCCGATTTCATGCCCCCGATCGCGCCATCGCAAGCCATCCATGACGCCTGCGGGGAGTTCCGGAAGCATGGCCTCATTGTGCGACGCCGTGTCCCAGACGTGCAGCTTGCCGAAGCCGTCTTCATTGGCCAAGAATGCCACGTAGCGGCCGTCGCGAGAGACGGCAAGATCGTCAACGTCCCACTTGAGATCGGGACCGAGCGCGGTCACCTTCTTCGAGCCGGGATCGATGTACACAACCTGCGTGGTGTCGCTGCCCACGTTCGATATCGCGTAAACGCCTGGCCCGGCATTTGCAAATTGGGGGCTGAACCAACCGGCCTCCGCCGAATCGGGACCCAGCTTCTGCTTCTGGCCGCTGGCTACATTCAACAAATACGCTTCGCTTACTACCGCCGATTTGTACAAAGTCAGGAGCATCTGCTTGCCGTCCGCCGACCAATCGCTGATCTCCCAGCCGGGCTCGTTGGTTTGCAGCAGAATTCGAGCCGACGCCGGATTGTGAGGATCTTCGATCCAAATATCCCCGTTCTGCCCATCCCGCGCCGTGGATGCGAAGGCGATGTGCTTTCCGTCGCGCGACCAAACCGGCCCGGTGTTGCGCGTCCGCCCGCCTTTGGTGAGCAGCGTGATCTGGCCGCTGTGCAGGTCGTCCAGGAAAAGCTGGTAAAACTCCCCGCCGCCTTCGTCCTTGCGAAACAGCATCTCTCCGTCGTTGGCCGGATTGTAGAGCGCCTGCGTCACGCGGTCCTGGAAAAACGTGAGCTGCTGGCGCGATCCGCCTGGCATGGCGACTCGATGGATCTGCGGCACGTCGCCGAACCGCGTGGCAATCAGAATCTCGCACTTGGATGGCGCCCAATCGAGCAAGGCAGCAGTGCGGAATTCGGTGTAGCGGTTGATGGAATCGAATACGTCCTGCCAAATAGGCGGAAGCCCTTCCGGTTTCAGATTCGATGGCGTCGGGAGGTTGGCGCCGGCCGCAAGAAGCATGCCGGCGCTAAAGGACACGCTGAGGTACAGGAAGCGGCGCATACCCGATTGTAGCTATAACCGACTAAATCAGACTCGAAAAGTATCCGCGCGCCAAGTCACGATAGCTTGCTTGATTTCCTTCGGCGGCATCTTCGCGGCCAGCACCTTCGCCACCAGTGCGGGCACCTCTTCGTCGGAGGCAAAACGCAGCGCGATCAATTGCGATTCGTTCAACTCATCGAGGCGCGCTCCTAGCTCTGGTGACAGCAGCGCCTCCAAACGCAGCCATTCTTCCAACCGGATCAGCCGGTCTTGCACCCGTAGCGGATTCAATCGAATCAAGAGGACCGCCACTGGAAACAAGATACCGATCAACATCAAGATCCAGGCTTCCAATTGCCGATAGTTCCGAACCACGTTGATGATCGTCAGGATCAGTAGCACAAACGAACCCGGGCCCAGAAAGAAGTGAAACGGCGGGTGAAGCCGGGCGTGATTCGCGTAAGTCTGCGGCGTCTTTTCAGCCAAGGTGCCTCCTCCCGGACTAAGCTGCCCGGTGCGTGATTCTTTGACTTTACTTTGTATCGCTTTGTATCATCATACTTCCTACAGGCTTGCATGCAGGAATGTTCTCGACTGTATTTGCGGATGAAGATTAAGGAGATGTAGCCATGAAGCTTCCATCGAAGCGTTTATTGATGTATAGCAGCGCCGTTGCATTGCTGGGCGCCACGGCGCCCTTCGGAGGCATGGCCTTCGCACAGGCTAAGCCGCAGATGGCCGACGACGTTTTCAAAAACATTAAAGTGCTCAAAGGTTTGACGGTCGACGAATTTATGGGAACCATGGGCCTGTTTTCGGCCGCTCTGAATGTCTGCTGTGGGGACTGCCATGTCGGCGCCGGTGGCTCCAATCCACAATGGGAAAAAGACCCTCCGCGAAAACTTGTGGCGCGCCGGATGGTGGAAGTGATGAACAAGGTCAATAAAGAGAGCTTCGGCGGGCGCCAGGTGGTAACGTGCTGGACCTGCCACCGCGGCGGCACTCCCCCCGCCACCACACCCTCCATCGACGCCATCTATAGCGATCCTGTACCGAGCTACCCCGACGTTCTGCCGCAGGCGTCCGCCGGCGCCGTGGTACCCTCCGCCGATGTGATTTTCGAAAAGTACATCAAAGCTCTGGGCGGCGACCAGGCCCTCTCGAAGCTGACCAGCTATGCCGGGACCGGGACCAGCACCACTTTCGGAGCGGATCGGATAAATAAGGCGGAGATCTTTGCCAAGGCCCCGGATAAATATGTCACCATCGTTCATCAACGGGAAGGCGACATGGTCCGAACCTACGATGGGCACGATGCGTGGGTGGTGTTGCCGCTGACTGTGACCGGTGAATATCTTCTGACCGCAAGCGCGGCAGAAGGCGGCAAACTGGATGGTGAACTAGCTTTTCCTGGGAACATCAAATCATTTTTCAATAGCTGGCGAGTGAGCTATCCGGCCAATATTGACGGCCACGACGTCAACGTGGTGCAGGGAAGCGGACCGCTCGGTTTTATCGCGACCTTTTTCTTCGATAAACAGACCAACCTGCTGATTCGCATGGTGCGCTACGCTAATTCGGCGGTCGGCCGCGTTCCGACGCAAATCGACTTCTCCGATTATCGGCCGGTCGCGGGGGTTATGATGCCCTTCAAGAGGAACTACGGATGGGTAAGCGGGCGCGAAGAGTATACGCTGACCGAAATAAAGCCGAACGTCCCAGTTGACGACGCGAAGTTCGCCAAACCGCCGGCACCGCCAAAATAGAACAAAAGTCCGCTGGAGGAGCGCGGCGCAAGTTCAGAGAAGCGGTTGAATTCATTGCCCCAAGTGTGCTACGGTAACGTTTTTGGGACACCAGTTTTGGGGCGTGCTGTAATTATCGGAAGGCGCCTTCTCGCAGTCTGCCAGTTCCCTTTCTTAAAACACAATGGAATCGACGCTACACGACCTGGGTCAACTCCTGCTAAAAGCGATCCCAACGTTTTTCCTGTTGCTCCTGGTTCATTTCTATCTGAAGGGGATGTTCTTTCGTCCCATGGCGGACGTGCTGGCCAAGCGGCGAGCGGCCACCGAAGGTCTGCGCGAATCGGCCGAAGCGATGCGGGCGAAAGCCGACGAACAAACCAAGGCCATCGAAGAGAATTTACGTCAGGCTCGCGAAGCCATCTACCAGGAGCAGGAAGAGGCGCGCCGTAATTGGACGAGCGATCAGACCAGCCAATTAGACGCAGGCCGACAGCAGGCTCGCGAGCGGATCCACCAGTCCGATGAACTACTGCGTGCCGAAGCAGTGGCTGCCAAGAGCCAATTGGCCGGGACAGCGGATGAGCTAGCGGATCAAATCGCTCAGACCCTGCTCGAAAGGACGCCAGCCTGATGCGACGCGCCACGTTTGCGATTGCGCTCGGTTTGGCTTTCGCGTGCTATGCGCTCCCACAGGAATCGCCAGCAGCACAAACCAAGGAAGCCGAAACGGGCGATCCCTGGATTTGGTGGAAGTGGGCCAACTTCGCAATTCTAGCCGCTGGACTTGGCTACCTGATCGGCAAGAACGTGCCACCGCTGTTTCGTAGGCAATCCGACGAAATCCAGGCGGCGCTGGCCGAGTCCGCGAAGATCAAGCAGGAAGCAGCCGACTACGCTGCTGGGGTGGAGGCGCGCCTGGCCAATTTGCAAAATGAAATTCAGAAGCTCCGCGAAGATGCCCATGCTGAAATGCTGGCCGAAAGCGAGCGGGTGCGTCGCGAGACTGAACATCACGTTCAGAGAATACGAGAGCAGTCGATGCAAGAAATAGATCTGATGACCAGGGCGGCCAAAGACGAGTTGAGGAAATACGCCGCTGAATTGGCCATCGGGCTGGCTGAGGAGCGCATTCGCTTTCGAATGAATCCGGAGACTCAAGACAGGCTGGCAAACGGGTTTCTTCACGATCTGCACGATCGCCGGACGGCGAACTAATCTATGGCATCCGCCGTCGCTAACCGCTACGCCCGAGCCCTAGTCGATATCGTAATGTCGCCTGGTTCGGCGCTGAAACCGGAAGACGCAGTCACGCAGTTGGCTGCCATCGAGGCAGTAATTCATGAATCGCTCGAGTTGCGCATCGCGCTGCTGACGCCCGCCATTCAAAATTCGCGCAAGCGGGCCGTCATGGCGAAACTGCTGGAGAGAACCGGCGCATCGCCTTTGATCCGGAACTTTATTTACGTGGTGATCGATCATCGGCGGATCGGCGTGATAGGCGAGATTCGGGAAGCGTTTGAGCTTCAGCTCGACGAACGCCTCGGCTTTGTCCGCGCCGAGGTATCTTCGGCGGCGCCGCTGAACGCACCCCTGAGTGCGGGACTGGAAGCGGAGCTTTCGAAGCTTACGGGGAAGCGCATGCGCCTGCGATTCGACGTTGATCCGGCGCTGCTGGGCGGGGTGGTGGCGCGCATCGGATCCACGGTGTACGACGGATCGATCCGCGGGGAATTGCGTCAACTGGGGAGAAGGATGGCCGCACAGGCCGTCGAATAGGGGATGAAATCGATTTATGGCTCAGATCCAAGCTGATGAAATCGCGCGCCTGTTGCGCGGCGAAATCGAGCACTACGAAAAGGCGGTCAGCGTTTCCGAAACCGGATCGGTGATTTCGGTCGGCGACGGCATCGCCCGTGTTTACGGCCTTGAAAACGTGATGTCGGGTGAGATGGTGGAGTTCCCGCACGGCGTCACCGGCATCGCTCTCAACCTGGAAAAAGACCAGGTGGGAACCGTGCTGCTGGGCGAATATCAGGAAATCAAGGAAGGCGACGAGGTCCGCCGGACCGGAAAAATCATGGCCGTGCCGGTGGGCCAAGCCTTAGTCGGCCGCGTGGTGGATGCACTGGGCCAGCCCATCGACGGCAAAGGGCCCATCACCACCAGCGAGACGCGCCCGGTTGAAGCGATCGCTCCTGGCGTAGTGGACCGCCGTGGGGTGAAAGAGCCGCTGCAAACCGGCGTCAAGGCCATTGACTCCATGATTCCGATCGGCCGCGGCCAGCGCGAGCTGATCATCGGCGACCGCCAGACTGGAAAGACCGCGGTGGCGCTAGACACCATCATCAACCAGAAAGGCGGCGACGTTATTTGTATCTACGTCGCGATCGGCCAGAAACGATCCACGGTGGCGCAGGTGGTGAAGACGCTCGAAGACTTCGGCGCCATGGAATATACCATCGTAGTGGCAGCCACTGCCTCCGATCCAGCGCCCATGCAATATATCGCGCCGTACTCGGGATGCGCGATGGGCGAGTTTTTCCGCGACTCCAAGCGCCATGCGCTGTGCATCTACGACGATCTTTCCAAGCACGCCGCCGCGTATCGCGAAATTTCCCTGCTGCTGCGCCGTCCTCCCGGACGCGAAGCTTATCCCGGCGACGTGTTCTACCTTCACAGCCGTTTGCTGGAGCGCGCGGCAAAGCTGAACGACGAAAAAGGAGGGGGGTCGCTCACGGCTCTGCCGATTATTGAAACGCAAGCCGGCGATATCTCGGCGTACATTCCAACCAACGTGATTTCCATCACCGACGGTCAGATCTTCCTGCTGGCCGATCTGTTCAATTCCGACGTTCGTCCCGCCATTGACGTCGGCCTATCAGTGAGCCGCGTGGGCGGCAGCGCGCAAATCAAGGCGATGCGGCAAGTGGCCGGATCGTTGCGTTTGGACCTAGCCCAATATCGCGAGCTGGCGGCCTTCGCGCTGTTCGGCTCGGAACTGGACAAGGCTTCACAACAACAGTTGGGCCGCGGCAAACGTCTGATCGAAATCTTGAAGCAGCCGCAATACAAGCCGGTCCCGGTGGAGAAGCAGGTGGTGATCATCTTCGCAGGCACCAGCGGCATGCTGGACGATCTCGCGGTAGAGCACATCCGCCCCTTTGAAGCCGAGTTGAATCGTTTTCTCGACACTTCGCAGATCGCATTGCTGCAGGAGATTCGCGAAAAGAAGGCTTTGGACGACCAGCTCAAGGCGAAGCTCAACACGGTGCTCAAGGAATTCAAGGAGCGCTTCGTTTCCCAACACAAAGAAGCCCTCGTCACGGCTTAGCCCATGCCCAGTTTGATCGATTTACGCCGACGCATTCGCTCGGTGAAAAACACGCAGCAGATCACCAAAGCCATGAAAGTGGTGTCGGCGGCGAAGCTGCGCCGCGCTCAGGACCGCGTGCTGGCCGCCCGGCCTTACGCGCAGATCATCCAGCGCATGCTGGCGAATGTGGCGCAAGCCGCGGCCGAGCAGCATGCCGAGGCAGAAATCGAGCTGCTGGCCAGGCGGCCGGAGAAGCGGATTCTGTTTCTGATCGTCACGGCCGATCGCGGCCTGGCAGGAGCCTTCAATTCGAACGTGATCCGCGCGGCGCAAAAGTTCATCGTCGAGCACCGCGACGCTGAAATCCATTTGGAACTGATCGGTCGCAAGGGTCGCGAGTTTTTTAAGCGCCGCCACTCCAAAATCAGCGGCGAATACACGACACTTTTTCAGAAGCCGCCGCGCTTCGAGGATGCGCTCGAAATTGCGCGCAAGGTGATTGAGATGTTCCAGAAGGCCGAAATCGACGCCGTTTATCTGGTCGGCAATACCTTCAAAAGTATGATGGCGTCTCTATTAGTCACCACGCGTTTGCTGCCGGTGGAGTTTCCCGAGAAGCAGGAACAGGTCGACTATATTTATGAACAGCCGCCCGGCGAGCTTCTGGCCGCGCTTTTGCCGCGCTATGTCGAATCGCAGATTTATCGCGCCATGCTGGAATCGGACGCCGCTCAGCACGCAGCGCGCATGACCGCCATGGAAGCCGCCAGCTCCAACGCATCTGATGTCATCAGCTCGTTGACGCTGAACATGAACCGCGTGCGGCAGGCCAGTATCACCAGGGAGATTATAGAAATCGTAAGCGGCGCCGCCGCTCTGGATTAAGAGAGAGGTATTTATGGCAACCACAACAACGACGCAGGTCGAAGGCAAGGTCATCCAGGTGGCCGGCCCGGCCATCGACATTCAGTTTCCCGAACATCAGATTCCCGTCATTAACACGGCCATCCATATCACCAGCGAAGGCTTTAACACCAACGTTCCCATCGACGTGATGGTGGAAGTGGCGCAGCACATCGGGGAAGGCCGGGTGCGCACCATCGCGCTGCAGCCTACCGATGGCATGGTGCGCGGCATGAAGGCCGTCAGCCTGGGCCACGGCGTCGAAGTCCCGGTAGGCAATGAGACGCTGGGGCGCGTGATGAACGTTATCGGCCAGCCCGTGGATAACATGGGTCCCGTGAATACGGCTCAAAAGTGGCCCATTCATCGCCAAGCCCCCGCCTTTGATGAACAGGCCACCGAATTACAAATGTTCGAGACCGGCATCAAGGTGATCGATCTGCTGGAACCCTACCTCCGCGGCGGAAAAATCGGGCTGTTTGGCGGCGCGGGAGTGGGCAAGACCGTCATCATCATGGAGTTGATCAATAACATCGCTCTAAAACATGGCGGCGTGTCCGTGTTTTCGGGCGTCGGCGAGCGCACCCGCGAAGGAAACGATCTGTGGACGGAAATGCAGGAGTCCGGCGTGCTCGATCCGCACGATTTCACCAAGTCCAAGGTGGCGCTCATCTATGGACAAATGACAGAGCCGCCCGGAGCACGCTTGCGCGTGGGTCTCACGGGTCTCACAGTCGCCGAGTATTTCCGCGACGAGGGCGGCCAAGACGTGCTGCTGTTCATCGACAATATTTTCCGCTTCACACAGGCCGGTTCGGAAGTCTCGGCGCTGCTGGGACGCATGCCATCCGCCGTGGGCTATCAACCCAACCTGGCTACCGAGATGGGCGAGTTGCAGGAGCGCATCACGTCTACCAAAAAAGGTTCGATTACCTCGGTACAGGCCATTTACGTGCCCGCCGACGACTATACTGATCCCGCGCCGGCCACCACCTTTGCCCACCTGGACGCTACCACCAACCTGACGCGCAGCCTGGTGGAACAGGGTATCTACCCGGCCGTGGATCCGCTGGCCTCCAGCTCGCGCATTCTCGATCCCCGCATCGTGGGCGAGGAGCACTACAGCGTGGCGCAACAAGTGAAGCAGATTCTACAGCGCTATAAAGACCTGCAGGACATTATCGCGATTCTCGGCATCGACGAATTGTCCGACGACGACAAGCAGGCCGTGGCGCGCGCCCGCAAAATACAGAGGTTCCTATCGCAGCCCTTCCATGTCGCTGAGCAGTTCACGGGGTACAAGGGCAAGTACGTATCGTTGGCCGATACGGTGCGCAGCTTTAAGGAAGTTGTGGAAGGCAAGCACGATGAGCTTCCCGAGCAGGCCTTCTATATGCAGGGCGACATCGAAGATGTGAAGAAGCGGGCCGAAGAGCTAAAGAAAGCCTGATTAATGGCGGACACGTTCGATATCGAGATTGCCACACCCGAGCGATTGCTCTCGAGCGAAAAGGCTGTTCGCGCGCAAATTCCCGCCAAGGAAGGCTATATCGGCGTGCTGCCGGATCATGCGCCGCTGCTTTCTGAGTTGGGGATCGGCGCGCTCACATACACCACGTCCGGAGATCATCGCTTCAGCCTTGCCGTGGCCGGCGGTTTCCTTGAGATCAAGGACAACGTGGTCCGGGTGCTGACCGACGAGGCTGAGAAGGGCCACGAGATCGATGTTTCGAAAGCCGAGAAGGACTTGAAGCAGGCCCAGGATGCCATGGTCAATCCTGCGCTAGGCATCGATATCGCGTCGGCGTTCAGCGCCGCCCTCCACGCGCAGGCACGTATCGACGCGGCTCGCAAAGCAGCCAATAAGGAAGAATAGCCGCGTAGTTCAGATAGAATGAAGGTGAGCGGAAATGTTTCGCGCCATCTTCTATCTTCTTCTCTCGGTTGTGGTGATTACCGTGGCGAAGAGCATCATCGGGATCGTCCTCAGGGGAGTGGCGGAGGCGATGAAGCCCGGTTCCAGCGCCGCAGGTGGGGCTTCGCGTCCACCGAACCAAGTCCCGCTCACTGGCGAGCTAAAGAAAGATCCGGTCTGTGGAACTTACATCTCCGCGGCTACTTCGATTCAGGAAAAGGTGGGAGGCCAGACCTTCCATTTCTGCTCCCTGGAATGCCGCGATAAGTACGTTGCTTCGCTGGCTCGCTAGCCTGGCGGCCATTCTCTGGCCTGCGCTGGCCCAGCCGGTTTTCTACAAGAACATTCTTCCTATCCTCCAGATGCATTGCCAGGAGTGCCACCGGCCGGGCGAAATCGCTCCGATGTCGTTTATCACTTACGCTGAAACGCGGCCCTGGGCCAGGGCCATTCGCGAACAAACCGCCGCTCGCAAAATGCCGCCCTGGTTCGCAGATCCGAAATACGGACACTTCGCCAATGACCGTTCACTATCGCCGGCCGAGATCGATACATTGGCGGCCTGGGTGAATGCTGGCGCACCCGCCGGCGATCGGAAAGATGCTCCGCCGCCGCGTCACTGGCCGAAAGGATGGATGATCGGAAAGCCCGATGAAGTCTTTGAGATGCCGGCGTCGTTCGCGATTCCGGCCCAGGGTGCGATCGATTATCAGTATCTGATTCTGCCCACGCACTTCACCGCAGACCGCTGGGTCCAAAAAGTGGAAGTGCGGCCAGGCAACCGCGCCACGGTGCACCATGCTGTGGTTTACATCCGCGAGCCAGGATCGAAATGGTTGGAAGGGGAGCCGCGCGCAGCAACCTTCTCCGTCCCTCTGGAAAAGGGATTCACCACCAGCGACATCCTGATGGTCTATACGCCGGGGAATTCGTTTGACGAATGGAAACCCGGCATCGCCAAGCGCATCAAAGCCGGTTCGGACCTGGTGCTGCAGATGCACTACACGGCCAACGGCACGTCCGCCGAAGACCGCACGCGCATCGGCCTGGTCTTCGCCACCGAACCGCCCATGCAAGCCGTGCTTTCGCTCCAGATGAGTAACGATCGCTTTGTAATTCCGCCCGGCGATTCCGACTATCGCGTGCAAGTGTCCGGCACCTTGCCCAACGACGCGCTGCTCATCAGCATGTTCCCGCACATGCACTTACGCGGTAAAGGATTCGAGTATCTGATCACGGGGCCCAATGGGCACGTGGAGACGCTGCTCAAAGTGAGCCACTACGACTTTCAATGGCAGCTCAACTATCGTCTTGCCGAGCCGCGGCTTATCCAAGCGGGCACGCATCTCACCTGGGTTGGCACCTTCGACAACTCGCCGAATAATCCCGCTAATCCCGATCCGACGGCGGAGGTTCGTTATGGCGAACAGAGCTGGGAGGAGATGATGATCGGCTTCTTCGATGTCGTAGTAGACGCCAACATCGACAAGCCCAAATTCTTTGAACGTAAACAATCTCCAGCCGCTATCACCGTTAGCAAATAAAAACTCTTGTGGTCACCACCTCGGAGCGGTAAAATGGGAGCTTATGTGGGCAAAACAAAACGATGGAAAAATGGTTCAGAGCCCTCCGGCTCAACCCACGCAGCCGGCACCTGCTGCTGCGCCGGCCATCAGTCAACCACGGCAGGCGCCCGCGCCTGCCTCAACTCCAACCGTGTTTGGACAGTCCATGAAAATCATCGGCGAGGTTACCAGCGACGAAGAGCTCTATCTGGACGGGGATCTGGATGGCAAGCTGAACCTCCGCAACCGCTTGACTGTGGGCCCGAACAGCAAGGTGAACGCGAACATCAAGGCCCAGGAAATCATCGTTTATGGCACTATCAAGGGCAACGTTGAATCGGAGACCCGCGTCTCGTTGAGGACCGGAGCTTCGATTGTCGGGGATATCAAAACCGCGGGTATCGTCATCGAAGATGGGGCCTATTTCAAGGGCGGTATCGACATCTCCAAGAACGGAGAGAGCAAATCGGCGCCAAAGGCCCAAGGCGCATCCGCTGGCCAGAAGAATTAACCGGCCAAGGGCGGAAACCCTTCTAAAACAATACCGCTCCGCTCCGTTTTAGCCTTTGCAACGATTTCCCGTTTCGTGCGTCCAACCTATTGAGGCCGCACCCTCAGCAATGAGGAACATGTGACCGGGACTGAGGCGCTCCGTTGGAAGGCGGGCGCCTCTCTTACTTTCCGGCGGCCCTCTTACTTTCCGGCCCCCAGGCTTTTCTGCTTATTCTCGATACGCTTGCGCACCGCGCGCTCCGGCTTAAGATTCAGCGCCGATTGGTAAGCCATGCGGGCTTCGGCCGAGTGTTGCTGGGCTGCTTCGAGATCGCCGATGCGCTCAAATAGGGCCGGGTCCTGGGAATCCTGCTTGGTTACCTGACGTAACTGATCGAGCGCGCCATCGCGGTCATTCGCCTTCGCAAGAACATCCGCTAACGCGATGCGCGCCGCCACATAATCGGGCTTGGCCTCCAGTACCTTGCGGTATTCTTCCACGGCCCCGGTATTGTCGCCTTGCGCGGCCAGCGCCTCGGCCAGGCTGAGACGCGACGGCAGATAATCCGGCGATTGGCGCAGATTCTCGCGCCAAAGATCAATCGCTTCCTTCTCCCGACCCTTCTGGTCGTCCAGTAAGAGCGCCAGGTTGTGACGCGCAGGCAGCAAAGCTGGATCCTTCTGCAAGGCCTGACGGTAAAGCTGCTCGGCTTCGGTTCGCTTGCCTTCCGATGCTTTCAACGTGCCTAGCGCATTGTATGGCTCCGCCGAATTGGGCGCGAGCATCTCCGCTTTCATATACGCCGTCTCCGCGTCTTTGCGTCGATTCAAGCGCTGATAAACCAGCCCCAGGTTGTAGGGCAAATAGCTGTACTGCGGCGTCAGCCGAATTGCTTCCTGATAGGCGCGGATGGCCGATCGATAATCGCCAGTCTCTACGTACGCCAAAGCCACGTTGTGCAGTGGATAGGACCAGTGCTGCGCGCGGCGAACCGCGTCGCGAAAAGCAGGAATGGCCTTGTCGTACTGGGCTTGCTCCAGATACGCGATGCCGAGCGCGTTAAAACCATAAGCGGCGCCTGGATCAATGCGCACGGCCTGCTCCAGCAGGTTAGCAGCTTCCGGGAATTTCTTGTCGAACAGCAGTGCGCGACCCTGGAAGAAGTCCTGGCGACCTTCCAGGAACAGCGATTCCTTCGTCAAATCAAGCGCGGCTTCCATATAACGCGCCCCGCCCTGAAATTCATCGCGGGTCTGCGGCCTTTCATCGCCCGCCAAATAGCGCAGCAACACTTCTTGCGCCTTGTTTTCCAATGCCACTCGAAGCTGGTTCTGGCGCTCCTGGTATTGCTCCGGCGAAGCCGCCGCTTTCACATCTCGCAGAGCGGTGAAAGCGTTGTTCGGATCGGTGGGCAGGATACGGCCCGCGTCAATCGCCGAGGAGAGGCGATCCATCGCAGCTTGCGCCTCCACTGGCAACTGCCGCGCCGGAATCTGCCCTTGCGGCGCGCCGGCCAGATACAGCGGACCGCCGTTACGCGCGTCCAGGATTACACGCCAATGCGCCAAATTGATGCCCGGCTTCTTGGTATCCGACAAACGCATCATATTGTCATAGGTGCCGAATTCGCGCGGATGCTGTTTGTTCGCGGTCGCCATGGGCACCTGCTCGCTGACGTACTTGATCAGCTCGTCGGCGTCCACCACGCCGTCATGGTTCGCGTCGGCCGCACCTTGCAGCCCCTTGACCACGTAGTAGCTAAAAACACCGTGCCCGCCGCCAAACTCCGGCCCTTCGAGTGAAACCTCGCGCGGGCGGCTAGCGAGCAATCCGAAAAGATCACCTTGGATATCGCCGAGCTGCTGGACGTTGGATGCGACGGTGGTGTTGTGGATGGTCCCAATGGTGCCCGCCTTGCAGACGTCGACGAACAACAGGACGCGGCCAACCCTGGTGAGCTGCTCTTCAAACAGCGACTGAAGTTCGTCCATACCAAGCGCGGTGCTTTTCAGATCCTGCGGATCGGAATCGTAAGTGAGAATGTACGCGCCTTTGCTGCCTGGCACTTCCACGGTGCCGTGTCCGGCAATCACGATCATTACCGTATCGTTCTTGCCGGCGCGGCGCTTCAGAAAATCCTGGAAACCGTTCCGCACCGCGGCTGTCGTAGCCTTCTCGTCGGTGAGCAGCATGACGTTGTCGCCCGGAACGCTTCCCCCCAACGGACTTTCCAACAGCTTGCTAAACACGTTGGCATCCGCGTCGGCGAACTGGAGCGCCAGCTCAGGCTTGGAGTATTTGGAAATACCAATCAGAAGCGCGTAGGTTTGGCCGCCTGGCTGCACCGAGGCTGTGGCGGCGGCAGCTTGATCCGCCACCGCCTGCCCCAGATCGAAGATCTTCCCTTTCACCCATGCCGCGTCGGGCCACTGCTCGCGAAGCTTATCATACGCGTCCAGAGCATTGGCATTCAGCTTGTGATTCTCAAAGATAGTGGCTTCCGTCACCAGCGCCGCCGGATCCTTTGGATTCGCCGCCAGCACAGTTTCAAACGCTGCGATTTCAGCCTGCACATCCGCGGCAAGTTTGTCGTGCGCGATAGGCGGGATACCGGGTTTATCCAAGCCGCGCGTCATGCTGACGCCGTAGTGCTGCTGGCTGGCGACGGCGACGCGCAAGGTTTGCGGCAAAGTACACGCGCGCGCCGGCACCTCGGTGATCTTGCCCGATTTCACCTTGGGAGCCTTGGTATCGAAGCGGACTTCGCCGGATGGGGTCAGAGTGTCGAGCGACTTGCCGGGACAGAACAGGAACGACGCCGGACCGCTTTCCGTTCGGATGCCGTCGCCTGAGAACAACAGATCGCCCGGCCGAGCGTCCAGCGGTGTTTCGGTGTCGGCGCGAAGCAGCTTGCCACCCATGGCCGACAGAACCAGGCCCACCGGCTCCTCTTTAGCCGTATCCGCGAGCATCAAGGAGGGTATGAGCGCGAGCATCGTGGCGCACGCATGAACGCTCTTGTTACGCATTTACCGCAGCCTTCACCACCAACGACGTCACCGTGTACAAGTCGATGGGCAAGGCCTTGCCTCGCACGGGCGCCTGCCCCAAGTGCGACGTTTCTACTAGATTCCCCAGTCTCTCTTGCGTAATTCCAGTCATCAACAGCTTCGTATGGTGCTCCTTGTTCAAACTCTCGAGCCTGGATGCCAGGTTCACCGTGTCACCCAACACCGTATACTCCATTTTATCGGCAGAACCGACGTTCCCTACCACCACCAGGCCCGTATGAATGCCCGCTCCCGTCTCAAAGCGGCTGCGAGCCGTCACCATGCGCGTGGCGCAGCGAACCGCCCGCAGCGCATGATCGCCCGGCTGGACGCCTTCGTCGTCGTCTGAAAATACGGCCAAAATGCCGTCGCCGATGAACTTATTCACATGCCCGTGGTACATCACAATGATACCCACCATGGTCGCCATGTATTCATTCAGCAGCTGCACCACTACTTCAGGGCCCTGGTCTTCGGAGGCCTGCTCGGTGAATGCGGTAAAGCCCCGGATGTCGGTGAACAGGATGGTTACCTCCATGCGCTTGCCCGATAAGCGAATCGCATCGGATTCTTCCAGCGACGACGCCACCTGTTTACCGACGAACAGCGCAACCGCGCGGTGAAACAGATCGCCGCGAGTTTCTTCAGAAGCCCAGCGATACACCAAGGCGGTGACCAGGCCCAGCGATGTGGCCAGCAGCACCTCGGACGTGGAGAGGACGAACCCCTGTTCGAATGATACGTGAGTCGCGATTAAGATCGCGGTCACTTCCAGCAGCACCAGGCTAACCGCCCACCTGGCTCCGAACGAGGCTACGACCCAGACCGCAAGCGAGGTGGCCAACAATAGCGCCAGCGCCACTTCCCATTGGGGCGCGGGAACCAGGTAGTTTCGGGTGAGCAGCGTGCGGATCGTATTGGCATGGATCTCCACGCCGGGCGTCAGCCATTTCGTTCCGCTGAAGAGCGTGACAAACGGAGTATCCCGCCGGTCGCTGAGCTCGGCGGATCCCACCAGAACGATTTTGCCGTTCACCCATTTCCGCAGTTGATCCATGTTTCCGGCTTTCGCCGCATTCTCGAAATCGACTAGAGAGACGCTGGGGAAGGTGCCGGCTGGTCCGGCGTAGTTGATGGCGATGCTCCGGTCCGATGCGACGGGGATGATGTGGCCCTGAAAAACGAGCTGGCCATTCTGCCTTTCGGCGTCGCTTCCGGCGAACTTTTCGGCAACGCGCAGGGCGAATGAGTGCGCCGGAGGCGGATCGTTCGCGCTGCGGGGCGGGGCTTCGGTCAATTCCTGGCGGCGCACGAAGTCGTCCGAATCGATAGTCAGATTCGCGAATCCCGCCAGGCCCAACGCAGCCGACAACATGTTGATGGGGATCCGTTGCGCTTCTGGATTGGTGTTGATCTCCGTCGCGTAGGCGCATACCACGGGGACGGGCGACGTGCTGACTGCTTCGCCGAGCAACCGGTCGTAGTCCGGCTCATACTTGTCCACTGGTGCGCCGAACGCCAGATCCAGGCCGATCACCTTCGCGCCCGCTTGCCCGGCCGCGCGGATCGCGGTGGCATAGTGCTTGTGCCAAAAGTCCCGAAGCTCGCTAAAACTGGGGCTGTCCAGAGTCTTCTGATCCGCCAGCAGGAGGACAATGTTAGAGATTGATGGTGGCTTGCCGAAAAAATCGCGCGCCACAAAATGCGCGTCATAGGCCTTGAGGTTGAGAATTTGAAAGAAGCGGACGCCGCTCAACAACGACGCGCCCAGTGCACTTCCCACCGCCAGAACAGCGCAGATGGCCCAGTGCCTCCACTTCTTCTTCATGTAACTGCATCTTACTACGCCAGTGCGGCGCGCAATTTGTGGCGCGCGCACTTTGCGTGCAGCGTTCACAATCGTGTTCCCATGGGCCGCTTGGCCCACCAATAGAGATGAAAATGCGGCAGGTGTGAGGTAGTGTGAAGACTGCGGAGGTGCGAACAAGGTCGAGTTCACACTGGAGCGGTCGAGGCCGTAATCGTGTTTGATCCGGAACGCGCGGAAGTAACCAATAAGTGTGCGCTTCCGTTCTCCCAACGGGGAATGAGGGCAGCACGTGACGGTGTGTGAGAAGTGGTGTGCGTTCCTCGCTCCCCGCCAGGAGAAGACGATGCACTTAGAGTACAAGATTGCAGGAATCGATGTTCATAAGGCCATGCTGGCAGTAGTAATAGCCGATAGCGGAGCCGAGCATTTGAGTTTTGAAAGAAGAAGATTCGGCGCCACAGCCAGCGAACTGCGGCATCTGCTGGCGTGGCTGGAACAGCAGGGAGTCCAGCAGGTGGTGATGGAGTCGACGGCGCAATACTGGAAACCGGTGTGGATGGCCTTGGAAACAAAGTTCGGTCTTTATCTGGCCCAGGCACGATCGAACCGGGGACCGCGCGGACGGAAGACGGATTTCCGGGATGCCGAGCGACTGGTGAGCCGGTTTTTGAGTGGAGATTTGATCCTGAGCTTTGTACCGGAGCCGGAGCAAAGGATCTGGCGAAGTGTAAGCCGTAACAAGCAACAGTTGACGCGCGATCGGGTACGGCTGCAGAGCCAGGTGGAGAGCCTGCTGGAAGAGATGCAGATTAAGTTGTCGAGCGTGATCAGCGATCTGCTGGGGGCTAGCGGGCGGCGCATCCTGCAGGCCGTGGCGCGGGGAGAAAGCGATCCAGCCCGGTTGGCGAAGTTGGGCGATGAACGGTTGCGCGCCAGTGAAGAGGAACTGCAGGATGCATTGCAAGGGCAGCCGCATGAACTCCAGCGCGGCATGTTGCAGATGTTTCTGGATCGTTTGGATCTGATCGAATCGCAACGAGCCAAACTGGAAAGGGACATCGCGGATTGTTTGCGGGCGCATCAGGAAGCGATCGTGCGCCTGGCTGAGTTGCCGGGCCTGGGAGTGGATTCGGCGCAGCAGATCATCGCCGAACTGGGTCCTCAAGCGGCAGCTTTTCCTTCGGCCGCCCAGTTGGCTTCCTGGATTGGGGTTTGTCCGGGACGGCAGGAAAGTGCTGGGCAATCCCGCAGCGACCGCTCACCCAAAGGCAACCGAACTCTGCGGCGTCTGCTTAACCAACTCGCTCAGGCCGCAGTCCGAAAGAACGGCTGCCTTTTGCAAACTGTTTTTCAGCGCTTACTGCCAAAACTGGGATATAAAACCGCAGTCTGGGCCATCGCTCACAAACTCTGCCGTTTGATCTGGAAAATCCTTCACCAGGGCGTGCGCTACATCGAATACGGCCCCTTGTGCGACCCCAAAGCGCGCCTGCGCTACCAGAAACGCCTTGTGGCCAAGCTCACTAAACTAGGATATGCGGTCACACTCACCGATCTTTGCCCCCAACCGGAGGGGTGATTTTCGACGGTGTGAACGAGTTCGGTAGTTCCGCACAGGTGTTGGCACGATTGCCAACACGGCACGCATGAGTGCGTGCGCCACAGGGCACCCAGACACAGCGCAGGGTTAGAGGGCCTTTGTTAGCGCCAGCGCCGCCACGCGGCCGGCTCCCAATAGCGCGGTTTTATCGTTCGTAATAACTCGCACCGGAACATCCTTCAGCAAAGCGCCGCTGCGGCCCTTGGCGGTGAAAGCCTTCATGAAGGCGCTGCTGCTTAGTTTGCGAATGATCTTCGGCGCGATGCCGCCTCCCACATACATGCCGCCGGTGGCAAGCATTTTCAAACCCAGATTGCCGGCTTCGGCGCCGTAAATGGACACGAATATATCCATAGCCTGCACGGAAATGGCGGAGGTTCCTTCCAGCGCCGATTTCGAGATCGCCGCCGACGGATCGCCCTGCACGATCTGTTCGGCCAGCCACGCCGGCTCTTCGCCTCGCCCGGTCTCGCGTAAAAACTGATAGATGTTGTGCAGTCCGGGCCCGGAGAGTACACGCTCATAGCTAACGTGTTCGAAGCGGCCTAACAGGTAACGAAGCAGATCCATTTCCAGATCGGTGCGCGGCGCGAAATCGCAATGACCGCCTTCGGAGGGAAAAGGATGATAGTCGCCCCGGCCGTCGGCGTACAATCCCGCTTCGCCCAAACCGGTGCCGGCGGAAATCAGAGCGCGATTCGCGGTAGGGTTCGCGACGCCGGGATTCAGAACCACAAAATCCGATTCCTCCAACAGCGCGATTCCGTGCGCGTTGGCGAAAAGGTCGTTGATCAGAGTGATGGAGGGAATACCCAGGTCGGACGACATCTGTCGCGAATCCACCACCCAAGGCAGATTGGTGGTTTCCACGCGTCCGTTCACCACCGCGCCCGGCAGCCCGAAACAGCCTGCATCCACCGCCTTGGGGTGTGCGCCAAGAAACTTGCGAGCAATCTCGGCCAGCCCCGAAAACTGCGGGCTGGGAAAGATTTCGATCTGAACCGGCTGCAGGCGATCCGCCGTTCCTTCCAGAAATGCGAGACGAGTGTGGGTCCCGCCGATGTCCCCGGCCAGGATCATTACTCGTTGCTCCAATGGCGATGATCCTTGGTCAGCATCTCGTCAGCCTCGTGCGGCCCCCAGGAACCGGCCGCATAGTTGGGGAATCGCCGCGGCGGCAAAGCCTCCCAGACATCTAGAATCGGCGCCACCACATGCCAGGCCGCCTCCACCATATCGGATCGCTGGAACAGCGTTGCATCGCCCAGCATGCAATCATACAACAAGCGTTCGTAACCGGTTTGCGGCGTGGCGTTGAAATAATCGGTGTAGTTGAAGTTCATGTCCACATCACCGATCTGCACCACCGGGCCGGGAATCTTAGCGCCGAAGCTGAGCTTGATGCCTTCGTCCGGCTGCAGGTGCAATACCAGGCGGTTCGGTTCCAACTTATCGACCGCGGTTTTGCGAAAAAGTACGAATGGCGCGCGTTTGAACTGAATCACTATTTTGGTGGAGCGCTGCGGCAGGCGCTTTCCGGTGCGGAGATAAAACGGCACGTCCGCCCAGCGCCAGTTGTCGATGAAGAGCTTCATCGCCACAAAGGTCTCGGTGCGGGAATCCGCCGCCACGTAGGGCTCCGAACGATAGCCCGAAACTTTGCTGTTGCCCTCCATGCCTTCGCCATACTGGCCGCGCACGGTGCGCGTGAGCACCTCTTCATCCGACATCGGTGAAAGCGCCTTCAGGATTTTGGCCTGCTCGTCGCGCACCACCTCGGCGTCGAAAGAGACGGGCGGCTCCATGGCAGTCAGCGAGATGAGCTGGAAGATATGGTTGGGCACCATGTCCCGCAGCGTGCCCGCCTTGTCGTAGTACATGCCACGCTGCTCCACGCCCACCGTTTCGGCCACCGTGATCTGGATGTGATCGATGTATCGCCGGTTCCAGATCGGCTCGAAAATGCCATTGGCGAAACGGAACACCAAAATATTTTGGACCGTCTCTTTCCCCAGGTAATGATCGATCCGGTAGATTTGCTTTTCGTTCAGAACCTTGCGTATTTCCTTGTTCAGGGAGACCGCCGATTCATAATCCCGCCCAAATGGTTTTTCGATGATGACGCGGCGCCAGCAGTTCTCTTCCTGAACCAGTCCGGCCTCGCCCAACTGCGTGATAATTGGTCCGAAGAAGGTGGGCGCGGTAGCCAGATAGTAGAAGTAATTTCCGCGCGTGCCATGCTCCTTGTCGATCTGCTCCAGCAGCGCGGACAAGGCCTGGTAGGGTTTTGGATCGGCAAAGTCGCCCGAAAGATAATAGATTCGGCGCGAGAACCAGTGCCACAGGTCGGGATCGATGGCGGTAGTGGCGAACTCGCCGATTTCCTTGCCGATCTCGTCCCGAAATTGCTCGCTGGTCAGCTCGTTGCGCGCGAATCCCACCAGCGCGAACTCCTTGGACAGCAGATTATCCTTGGCGAGATTGTAGAGCGCCGGGATTAATTTGCGCTTGGTCAAATCACCCGACGCCCCGAAGATCACCATCACGCACGGATCGCCGGGACGTCCGGCGCCGAGAATTCCCTTAGAAGCGATGTCTTCTGCCAACTGCATTCTTCACCTTTCCGTCCCGCCGGTCTGAACCGGCCGCGCGAACCAGCGGTTCGAGCATCCGCTCTATTACGATAATGCTTTTGCGATGGCTGTTTGAAGAGCCGCCAAGCCGCCTTCCACGTCGTGCAAGTGAACCCGCAACACCCGCCGTTTGCGATCGGCCAGAACCTGAAAATCGCCGCGAGCCTGCGCGGCTTTCACGATGCCAAATGTGAACTTCTGCCCCGGCACGGCCAGGTCGGCCCGGTCGGCGCAGGTCACTTGCAAGAATACACCGCTGTTCGGCCCACCCTTGTATGCTTGACCGGTGGAATGCAAGAAGCGCGGACCAAATCCCAGGCAGGTGGCCACTCGCTTCTTGTCGCGTACGCCCATCCGCATGGTCTGCAGCGTCTTCTGGTGCGCCTGGTTCATCTCTACGTAACCGAGAAGAGCGAAGTAATCGCCCGCCTTCAGGCGAGTCAGGTGCGCGCGCAAATATCCCACCAGCGTCTTGTCCGAACCTGCCGCCGAGGCCAGGGCGGCAGCGTTCGCTCGATCGGTGAACAAGTCAATGCCGCTTTCTGAAAGGACGGGCGACTCGGGCGGAAGCGATCCGGTCTTTTCGTATTCCGACGTCAGCTTGCGCGTCTCCTGCTTGCTCGCTTCAACGTCCGGCTGATTGAACGCATTGATTCCGATCACTGACCCGGCGACCGCTGTCGCGATTTCCCAGCGGAACATTTCCTGGCCGAGGTTATAAATATCGGACAGCGCGATCCGCACCACCGGGTGCCCCGCCTTGGCCAGCGCCTCCACGCCTTTATCCTGCGCCGCTTCCGCGCCGTGCTCCAGGCGAATGTAAGCGAACACGCGATCGTTGCCGTAAACTTCGGGCGCGCCCAGCGCTTCGCCATCTACCGGGATCAGCCCCTTGCCTTCCTTGCCCGTGGATTCGGCCAGCAACTGTTCCAGCCACGCGCCGAAATCCCAAATACCGGGCGACGTGATCAGCGTCACTTTATCGCGCCCGGTCTTGGCCGCCGCGCCCAGCATCAAACCAAGCTGGACGCCGGGGTTCTTGTCCACCGGCAGGCACGCTGAGCACGCGATCGCCATCACATCGGCGCGATCCAGAAAGCGCAGCGCGTCCATCCCCATTACCGCCGCTGGAACCATGCCGAAATCCGACAGCGCTGAGTACCGCCCGCCGATGCTCGGATCGCCATGAAAGATGTGCCGGAAGCCATCGGCCTGCGCCACCTGTTCGAACTTCGAGCCCGGATCGGTGATCGCGATGAAGCGGCTGCCCGCTTTACCCTTCCCCAACGTCTCTTCCACGCGCTGGAAGAAATATTGCTTGAAGATGTTCGGCTCGAGCGTGGTGCCGGACTTGCTCGAAACAATGAAAACCGTGTTCGCCAGGTCGATCTTATTTTCGGTGGCCTTCACTTGCGCCGGGTCGGTTGAATCCAGCACCAGTAGCTGCGGATAACCGTCGATTTTGCCGAAAGTCTTGTCCAGAACTTCGGGACACAGGCTGGATCCTCCCATGCCGAGCAGCAGCGCATACTTGAATCCGGCCGCTTTCACATCCTTGGCGACGTCTTCCAGGTGCTGCTTGTGCGCCAGTTGGTCCTCGGTGATGCTGAGCCAGCCCAGCCACTTGTTTTCATCCGATCCCGTCCACAGTGATGCGTCGCGCGCCCACAAGCGACGTACCTTGCCCGCCATTTTCCAATCGTCGATTTCCGCGGAAAGTTTCGCGCCGACATTGTCGGGCAGCGTGTAGGTCTGCGTATCTACCTCGGCCTGGGAAACAAACTTGCACTTGGCGTCCACCGCGTTCAGCAGCTTGTCGAACGGCTCGGCGAATAACTTCACCGCCTGTGTCACCAAGTCGTCCGTCACTTTCTGCATCGAAATGCCTGCCTTGGCCAGGTTGTCCATGGTGGCCTTGGCCGCACCCAGGTTGGCCTCCAGACTCGCCTTGGGCTTGCCATGATCGCGGAAAGCTTCAAGCGTCTGCGGCGGCATGGTGTTCACCGTGTCGGGCCCGATCAACTCTTCGACGTACAGGACGTCAGAGTAAGTGGGATCCTTAGTGCTGGTGCTGGCCCACAGGACACGCTGCGTCTGCGCGCCCTTCTTCGCCAGAGCGCTCCAATCGGCGCCCGAAAAAATCTCTTTGTAGCGCTGATAAGTCAGCTTGCCGTTGGCAATGGCAACCTTGCCCTGCAGGCTCTTGAGCAGCGACTGCTCCTGTGGATCGGTACTCGATTTCAGCTTCGCCTTCACGATGGCGTCCACCATGCTATCGATGCGGCTGATGAAAAAGCTGGCGACACTGGCCACGTGGCTGGGGTCGCCGCCGCCGGCGACGTACTTTTTTAATCCAGCGATGTAGGCCAGTGCTACTTTCTCATACATCTCCTGCGCGAAGAGCAGCGTCACATTGACATTGATGCCCTCGCTAATGAGCTGCTCGATGGCCGGAATGCCTTCCAGCGTCGCCGGCACCTTCACCAGCAGATTCGGACGGTTCACCGCTTTCCACAAACGCCGCGCGTCCTTGAGCGTGCCTTGGGTGTCGCGCGCGAGAAACGGAGAAACTTCCAGGCTCACATAGCCATCGCGCATCTTATTGGGGCCGTCATATACCGGACGCAGGATGTCGGCTGCGTCCTGAATGTCTTTGATCGCGATGATCTCGTACACGCCCATGGCGTCCAGGTCTTTGCGCTTTTGCAACTCCACCAGCGCATCCGCATAATCGGTGCTGCCGGTGATGGCTTTTTCAAAGATGGCGGGATTGGAGGTGACGCCGCCCAGCCCATCTTCATCCACCAGGCGCTTTAGTTCGCCGCCATTAATGAGACTGCGACGGATGTAGTCCAGCCACGCGGATTGACCGAATTTGCGAAGTTGCTGCAACGGGTTGGTTGTTCCCGCAGGGGTTGTGATTGTGGCACTCATGATGTTCCTTTCATGCTCAATCTTTGAGACGCTCGCTACGACGCCTTCGGACCGCCCTCTCCAGTTTTATTGTGCCTTTGCCAACTCTTCCTTGGCGGCCGCGACGACGGCGTCAGGGGTGAAGCCGAATTTCTTTTGTAACTCTTTGAGCGGCGCGGAGGCGCCGAAGGTGTGCATCCCGATGCGGCGCCGGGCATAGCGATCCCACCCAAAGACCGATGCCTGCTCCACCGACACGCGAGCACGTACGCGCGGAGGCAGCACCGAGTTCTGATACTCGTAGGATTGTTGTTCGAACAGCTCCCAGGACGGCATGCTGACCACACGCGTCTTGACTCCGTCTTTCGTGAGTTTTTCGTACGCGTCCACGCAGAGCGAAACCTCGCTGCCCGTCCCGATCAAAATCACGTCCGGACTGCCGCCCAGGGCGTCGGCGAGAACATAGGCGCCGCGCGCCACCCCGGATGCGGACGCGTATTTGGTGCGGTCGAGTGTAGGCATATTCTGCCTCGATAGAATGAGACACACCGGCTCGTGCCGGAGTTGCACAATAACTCGCCAGGCGGCGGCCACCTCATTGGCATCGCCCGGCCTCATCACGATCAGGCCGGGGATGGCACGCAGCGAAATCAATTGTTCCACCGGCTGATGCGTGGGACCATCCTCACCGACGCCGATTGAATCGTGGGTGAAGATAAATATGACAGGGATCTCCATTAAAGCGCTCAGTCGGATGGGCGCGCGCATGTAGTCGCTGAAGATCAGAAAGCCCGAGCCGAACGGACGCAGTTTGGACAGCGAAAGCCCGTTCAGGATGGATCCCATGGCGTGCTCTCGGATGCCGAAGTGCAGGTTGCGGCCGCCGTAATTATTGGCTTCCAGGTCGCCCGCCCCATCGAACGTCAGCCTGGTTTTCGTGGACGGCGCAAGATCGGCCGCGCCTCCGATCAGCCACGGCAAATTTTTCGCGATCGCGTTTTCCACCTTGGCAGAGGCGTCGCGTCCGGCCAAGCCTTTCGCATCGGCTGGAAAGAATGGAATTTCCGCATCCCAACCCTGGGGCAGTTCGCGCTTTTGGATTTTGTCCAACTGGCTCGCCAGTTCGGGGAACTGCTGGCTGTACTCCGCGAATTTCGTCATCCATGCGTTGCGGGCGCTATGTCCGCGTTGGCCTAATTGCTCCTTGAAGCGATCGTACACGCCATCCGGCACCAGAAATTTCGCGTCCTCCGGCCAGCCATAGTTGCGTTTGGTCAGCCGGATCTCTTCTTCACCGAGAGGCTCGCCGTGCGCAGCGCTGGTGTCCTGTTTGTGCGGCGCGCCATACGCGATGTGGCTGTCCACAATAATGATGGTCGGACGATCGTCGGTGGCCTGGAAGGTTCGCAGCGCCCGAGCAACCATCTCTTGATCGTTGGCGTCGCCCACCCGCAGCACGTTCCAGCCATAGCCCAGGAACCGCGTAGCCACGTCCTCGCTGAACGCCAGCGAAGTGTTGCCCTCAATGGTGATGTGGTTGTTGTCGTAGATCCAGCAGAGATTAGAAAGCTTGAGGTGTCCCGCCACCGACGCCGCTTCTCCGCTGACGCCTTCCATCATGCAGCCGTCGCCGGCCAGCGCGAAGACGTTGAAGTTTATCATCTCGAAACCCGGGCGGTTAAAATGCTGCGCCATCCAGCGCGATGCCAGAGCCATCCCGACGCTGGTGGCTACGCCCTGCCCGAGCGGACCGGTCGTGGTTTCGATGCCCGAAGTCCAGCGGTACTCCGGATGTCCGGGGCACTTGCTGTTGAGCTGACGGAAATTCTTGATGTCATCGAGGGTGACGCTCAGCGTTCCGAGGGTTTCGTACTTCGGATCCACGGCCTTCACCTGGGTGAGATGCAGCATCGAGTACAGCAGCATCGAGGCATGTCCCGCCGAAAGTACGAAGCGGTCGCGATTGGGCCAGATGGGATCGTCCGGGTCGAACCTCAGGAATTGCTGCCAGAGCGTGTAGACCACCGGCGCCATGGCCATGGGCGTCCCGGGATGCCCGGAGTTCGCTTGTTGAACCGCGTCCATCGACAGGGTGCGGATGGTGTTGATACAGAGCTGATCGATGACACCTGAAGGTATATCCTTTGAAGCCGCCTGAGTCGGCTGAGGCTGGGTAGAGGTGGACATGGGACGAACCCTCCGCGGTTCGCGGGCGGCGAAATTCGGGGGACAAATTCGCGCGCTCTTCTGACCGAGCATTGTAGCCCATCCCATGCGGCCCCGCCAATGAAAATCTGGTTGCATCACCAGCCTTGACCCGTCGAAAATCCGACGCGCCCAAGGCCGGAAGGCAGCAAAGTCCCTACGGATCCTAAGTCGAAGACAGTGCTCAACTTAGGTCAAACGCCCGACAGTCAGATCGGCCACTTTTCCTTAAACTGCTGTCGTGCGTCGTAATTTCGTCGTTTTGTGTTGTCTTTTCGTCGCTCTGGCCGTGACGGTCGGGGCGCAATGGCGTCGCATTGATTATAGAGGGCCAGACTCCGCTGTTCCACTCGCGCGCGAGATGTTGGCCGCTCACAACCAGGTAAGGGCGCGCGTGGATGAGCCGCCGCTCCGATGGTCGGACCGCCTTTCAGTCCAGGCGCAGGATTGGGCCAGCCATCTGCTCCACGAAGGGGAGTTTTACCACCGCCCGCATCCCAAATTCGGCGAAAATCTATTTGAAATCATGGGCAGTCGAGCTTCAGCGGCCGAGGTAGTCGGCTACTGGGCAGCCGAGGCGCGCGACTACAGTTACCGCGCCAATACCTGCCGCGGCATGTGCGGCCACTACACGCAACTGGTTTGGAACGATACTCGCGAAGTCGGCTGCGCCGTAGCAAGCGAACCCGGCCGCGAAGTCTGGGTCTGCAATTACGACCCGCCGGGTAACTGGGTCGGCGAACGTCCTTACTAGCCGCTACTTCGGCGGCGGCGCCACGGACCAGTTTCCGTCGAAAGGCGGCCAGTTCGGCATCATCGCTTCTTGTTCCGGATAAAACATCGCGGAGTAGATAGATCGGATTTTGCCCTGCTCGATGACAAACCACTCGCTGAATGCATTCCTTCGCATCGCCACGCCCGGTTTGCGCTCAAAGAGACCGAGGCCCAGCACCACGCCCGCATCCTCGTCCACAATCGGATAACGCCGCGCCGTGACGGCGAAAATGTTGGCCATGGCGCCGTTCGACATGCAGTCGGTGTTTCCGCCGCTTGGATTCGGCCTTTGCGTCGTCAGCACGCCGTTCTCCAGGCGAATGCATCCCGGGTGGGCGGTGATCAGCGTGCCGTCATGCGCCGTCAGGCCATCGAAGTATGTGTTGGTGATGGCGATCATGTCCGTGCGTGAAAGCCGTTCGCTTTTCGGAACCACGCGTTCGACCGGCGGATGCGCAATCAGGTTGTCGGCATCGTAAAACGCTGCATTGGCTTGCACGCCCGCCCCCGTTCCGATCCCCGGATCTCCTTTCCGCGCGAGGAACCACTCCGCCTCGGTGATCTTGCGATCCTCCACCTTCAATCGCACAGTCACGATGGCGGGGCCGTTCTCTTCTTCCAGCGTTCCAAAATATCCCGCCTGGCCGCTTTCGGCGTCCAGATACCGGCGCTGCAATTTGCCCACTGCCTTAGCGCTCTGCCACAACCCGCTGCCCGGCCGCCGGACCATTCCGTTTTCGGTCTGCCGGAATCCCACGGCAAGCGGCGCGGCCGCGGGATTGTGCTCGACCACGGCGTTGACGTACTGATCGAGCAAGGCCTTCAGGCAAGCGCGATCGCACCCGGCGCCATATGTACTCCCTAGCGCGAAAATCCCGAAGAAACTGAAAAGAAGCAAACGTTGCATGGCGGTATTGTATCGCTCAATCCATGCCTATGAGCGGCAAGGCGGCCTCCGGTGTAAGCGGACGAACGGGCGATCCGCGGAACACTTTGGGGTCTCGGGTCACGATGTAATCACACTCCGAAGACCGCGCGGCGGATGCGGTTACAGCATCCTCAAAGTCGAGGAGTGGCAAACGCAGAGCCTCTTCGATTACTGCACCATCCACCGCGGCCACACGAAAAACCCGGAGAATCTCGGAAATGAGTCGTTTTGCCTTGGTAACGCCGAGTTCCTTTTGGATGAGGTAGTGGATAGTCGTGATTGCGTGCGCAGCGAGTAAACCTTCCGACGCGCCGGTTTCAATGGCCTTCCAAATTTCCGCGCTCAGCTCCGCGTGGGGTTGGCGTTCGAGCAGAACGTCCAGAAACACGTTGGTATCGATTAAAATCCGGTTCATCGATACTTGTTTGCCAGATGCCGCTTGTAGTCCCTTACATCCGCCTTCTTCAGAATGCCTCGCACCGAACGTAAGATTGGCGTATCCGCTGTCACGCGAGTGGACGGGCCGGCAACTGCAGAGAGGTAAGCCTCGACCATCTTCGAGATGGAGACGCCTTGCTTCTTGGCATAGCGCTTGGCGCGGCCGATAACTGCTTCATCTACGCTGAGCGTGAGCTTCGACATTCGTACGTATTATGTCAGCCCTATGATACGTACAGAAACCGGTGTCGGCACGAGTGCCAACACGGCACACACGAGTGCGTGCGCCACAGTCTATAATTCCTATGGCGGTAGTCCATCTCCCGCTGCCGATTCCCCGATAAAGGAAGGTCCCCCATGGCCTCTGATGACCAATTCCGCGCCCTCGAACGGAAAGTCGACGAACTCGCCGCCCAAGTCGGAAAGCTGCAGGATACTCAGGCCGTCCGCGACTTGCAATTCAAGTACGGCTACTATCTCGACAAGTGCCTCTACGACGAAGTGGTGGATCTATTCACCGACGATTGCGAGGTGCACTTTATCGGCGGCATTTTCCGCGGCAAGGCCAGCGCGCGCCGTCTGTACTGCGACCGCTTCCGTAAGAACTTCACCGGCGGCCACAACGGTCCGGTGCAAGGCTACCTGCTCGATCACATGATGCTGCAGGACATCATCGACATATCGCCCGACGGCAAAACCGCCTACGCGCGCCTGCGGGTCTTCATGCAGGCCGGCCGCCACCACGAATTCACCGATGAAACGCATCCCCTGCGCCAGTGGTGGGAAGGTTCGCTCTATGAAAATGTCTACGCCAAAGAGAATGGCATCTGGAAAATGAAGGTGCTGAACTATCGCCCTGTCTACCACGCCGACTTCGACAAAGGCTGGGCTTTCACCAAGCCGAATTACGTTCCATTCTACACGGCGACTTACCCCGCCAATCCAACCGGTCCGGATGAACTCGAAAAGCCCACGCCTCCGCTGTGGCCCGACACCGACGTTCTTCCCTTCCACTATCCGCACCCGGTGACCGGAAAGGAAGTGAAACTCTCCCCGCCGCCCAACATCACCCAGAAGGCGGCAGTGAAATAGAAGCAGCGGCCATGGCCAAGCCTTTCCCCAACACGATGGACTTCGCGGGCTGGAACGCCCCGTCCCGCATCGAGTGCGACATCTACGATTTGGTCACCGAAGGCGTGGTGCCTGAGGAGATCAACGGCTCCTGGTATCGTTCCATCCCCGATCCCCAATATTCACCGATGCTCGGCGATGACACGTTCCTGAGCGGCGACGGCATGGTAAGCCTGTTTCGCTTTGAGAACGGCCATGTTGATTTCAAGATGCGCTACATCAAGACCGAACGCTGGAAGGCCGAGCGCGCCGCCCGCCGTTCGCTGTACGGCAAGTATCGCAATCCCTACACCGACGATCCCAGCGTCCGGGGCAAGCCTCGCAACGTCAACAACACAACGCCGATCTATCACGCCGGTAAATTGCTCGCGTTAAAAGAAGACAGCCACGCGATGGAGCTGGACCCCCATACGCTCGAAACCATCGGCGAGTGGGATTATGACGGCAAGCTGAAAAGCCAGACCATGACCGCGCATACCCGCCTGGCGCCGGACTCGGGCGATCTCTACTTCTTCGGATACGAAGCTGGAGGGCTGGTCACCAAAGACGTGTCGTTCTGCGTCGCTGACAAGAAGGGCAACCTTACGCGCGAAGAATGGTTCGAAGCGCCCTACGTCGCGCTGATGCACGATTTCGCGGTCACGCGCGAGCACGTCATCTTCCCGGTGTTTCCCATTACAGCCGATCTCAACCGCATGAAAGCCGGCGGCCACCACTGGGTTTTTGAGCAGGACAAAGAATCCTTCGTCGGAATCCTGCCGCGCGACGCTCACGTGAAGCACATGCGATGGTTCCGCGGCCCGGCGCGATCCTCGTTCCACTTCATGAATGCCTATAGCGAAGGCCATCGCGTACATCTGTATTTTGGCGTCAGCAAAGTTCCGCCATTCCCGTTCATGCAGGAGGCGTCGGGCATCCATTTGCGTCCCGATCAGGTGCGCATTGGATTCGTGCGCTGGACGTTCGATTTATCGAAGCCTGGCGACACCTGGGAAGAGGAGATCATCGGCCCGAGCGGCGACATGCCGCGTACCGCGATCAAGGATCAGATGACTGACTTCGACATTGGCTATTACCAGACGTTCGATCCCCGGAATGCCCCGAAGAATGGCCCGCCGCCGATCGCCGGACCCGTGGGCGCGGGCTTCAACACCATTGTCCGCATGGAAGTCAAAACTGGAAAATACGCGACGCTCGGCCTGGGACCCGCGGTCACGGTGCAGGAGCACATTCACATTCCCTCCCAGAAGCCCGGCCACGAAGGCTACCTGGCGTTCGTTTGCGACATGCACGATCATCAGCTTTCCGAAGTCGCCATTGTGGAAGCCGAACACATCGAAAAAGGTCCCATTGCGCGAATCAAGGTGCCGTTCCGCCTGCGCGTCCAGGTGCATGGCAACTGGGTGCCGGCGGAGGATCTAAGTGTCTGAAGTAGTGGGCGCTTATTTTATCGCTGTGCTGCTGGTGGCGGTTGTCTTCGTGATCGCGTTCTTGATTGGTTACGTGCTTCGCGGCACGTCCTATCGGACGCAGTTGCTGCTGAACTTGATCGGCATCGTTATTCTCGCCATTGCGGTACTTGAGAAAGCGGGATGGTCGGTTCGACCCTGGACTGCCGGTTCGCCGGCCGCGGCCTTCAACGACACGCTATTCCGAATCTTAGCGCTGACCGGTGTCGGATTCCTGTTCGTCTCGTGGACCATCGCGCTCAGCAATCGAGAACCCCGCTAACCCCACCGTTTGGTCCGGGAACAATTCAGTCTTCGCGTGCGTAGAAGTAAGCGCAGATGGATCTGGTCCTTGGTTTCATCTTCGAGTTCCTTGGGGAGTGTGTCATCGAATACGTATTTGAACTAGTGACGCGTGTCTTGCTCTGGCTCGCCTACTTCTTGAAGTGCTCGTGATTCGGCGCGTGATGCGCCGCGATCGCAACGGCGAAGCGCGCATGATCGCCACACAGTCTGCACACGGGAAAAGTCTCTCCCTTCACCATCGTCACCTGGTGCTGGTCTTGATGGGCCCCGTTATGGACCACATCATAGATTCCGGACTTGGGGCAGAGATCGCCAGGTTTGAATAGATCCATAAATTCTTACGCTCGCGCGGGGCGCAACGCGCCATGGGCCGCCGGTGCATCGTCAGTGACCTTCCGTCGCGGGGGCGTCGCAAACAGCAACAGCAGCGATCCTGCCAAGCACAATCCGGCGATGGAGTAAAACACCGGTGTGTAGCTTCCGTATTTATCGAACACATAGCCGGCCACAAAAGGGGACACCGAGCCGATCGTGGTCTGAATGGCGAGCCACAATCCGATTACGGCGGGATAGGCCTTCAGTCCGAAGTAATTCATGGGCGCGCCCATCATGGATACCAGCGTTGCGCCCCATCCAAATCCCAGCAGGATCGGGAATGGAACTAGCGCCGCCGCGCTGGTAGCATGCACTACCAGAACCATTCCCAATCCGAACGCGACCATGGCGCCGGCCCATATATAGCGCGGCTCAATGCGATCGCCGAAACTCGCGAGCAGTTTGCCAAGCAGCGTCGAGATGGCAAGGATGGACATCGCCATTGCCGCTTCGGACGCCGAGTGGCCCAGGTCCCTGATATGTACCACGCCGTGGGCTTGAATCAGCGAGAAGCCGCTGCTGATTCCAATAGAAGACACCAGCATGAATATGAATGCGCGCGAGAAGATGGCTTCTCTGAACGTCCATGCTTCGGTGGTCACGAACACGCCTTTAGGACGCGGCTTGCCAGGCGTCAGATCGGTCTCCGCGCCGCCATCGGGTAACTGGCCCATATCCGCCGGTTTTTCTTTAACGAACAAAATCACGAACGTCGCGCCAATCGCCGCAAGCCCGAGAAAGATCCACCATCCGTTGCGCCAATTCCCGTTGGTGCTGGAAATCACTCGATTGAGGACTGGAGGCAGAATGAATCCGCCAATTCCGCCTCCGCTGTACATCAACGACAACGCGAGCGCGCGTTTGCGGACAAACCATTGCGCGATCCCCTGTTGTTCGGCGATGGCTCCGCCCGCGCAGGAGCCGAACCCGATCAGTATTCCGAAAGAGATAACCGCTTGCCACCCGGTGTGAACGAACAGCGCCATGGACAGGGCGCCCAGCATGGCGGAACAACTTCCGATCAGGAGCGTTTTACGAACGCCGATGCGATTCACCAGGGCCGCGACGGCGGGGCCGGGCAACCCGACCATCAGCATGTAGAGCGAAAAAGCCAGGCCGAGCATGGTGCGATCGAGGTGCAGCCCTTTGGCCATGTACGCATTGATCACGCTCTGTCCGTAGGTCGGAAATCCAAGATTGACGAGATAAATGAACCAGAACGCTGCGAGCAGCTTCCAGCCGTAGAATGCCGACTTCTGCATGGTTCTTAGAGCTTATACCATATAATGGGCAGGCGAAAATGTCTCACGAGTACGCAGATTTAAGACTTCTCATAGGCGGCGAATGGACGCCGAAAGGCGGCCGGGAGCACGAGCCGGTGATGAATCCAGCCACGGGCGAATGCATCGGCGTGCTGCCCCACGCCTCCAAAGCCGACCTGGATCGCGCGCTGGACGCCGCCGAGCAAGCTTATCCGGTGTGGCGCGGCATGTCGCCGCAGGAGCGCGGAAAGATTTTGAAGCGCGCCGCGGATCTGATGCACGAGCGCGCCGAGCACATCGCTCGCATCGCCACCATCGAAGAAGGTAAGACGATACACGAAACTCGCCTGGAAACACATGGCTCGGCCGATATCATCGAGTGGTACGCCGAAGAAGGGCGAAGAGCCTACGGCCGGGTATTGCCCCAGCGAACACCGGGTGTCCGGATGACCGTGCTGCGCGAGCCGGTCGGTCCCGTGGCTGCTTTCGCGCCGTGGAATTTTCCCGTGGGCAATCCCTGCCGCAAGCTGGGCGCGGCACTGGCGGCGGGGTGTCCGTGCATCATGAAGCCCGCCGAGCATACCCCCGCATCCGCCCTGGAAGTGGCGCGCGCATTAATGGACGCCGGGCTGCCGAAAGGCGTGATGTCGATTGTTTTTGGCGTTCCATCGCAAGTGTCCACGCATCTTCTGGCGTCGCCAGTGATTCGCAAGGTCTCATTCACCGGATCCACGCGAGTGGGCAAGCAGCTCATGAAGCTGGCAGCCGATGGCATGAAGCGCACCACCATGGAACTGGGCGGCCACGCGCCGGTGATCGTGTTCGACGACGTGGATGTGGAGCATGTGCTCGACCTTTCAGCCGCATCTAAGTTCCGCAATGCCGGTCAGGTGTGCATATCGCCGACCCGCTACTACGTTCACGAAAACATTTACAAGCAATTTGTCGACGGCTTTGCGGAGCGCGCGCGGTCCTGGGTGGTGGGCGATGGACTGGTTGAAACCAACAAAATGGGACCGCTCGCGCATGCGCTGCGTTTGAACGCGATGGAGGAGCTGCTTAGCGACGCCAAGAAACACGGCGCTCACTTCGACGCGGGCGGATCGCGCATCTCGGGGCCTGGCTATTTCTGGGAACCCACCGTATTATCGGATGTGCCGAATGAAGCACGCATCATGAATGAAGAGCCCTTCGGGCCCATCGCGATCATCAATCCCTTTTCCGATTTCAATGACGTCATCAAACAAGCCAACCGCTTGCCCTGCGGCCTGGCCGCTTACGCCTTCACGCGGAACAGCCGGACAGTTAACCTGCTCGGCGAACAGGTCGAAGCAGGCTTGATCGGAATCAACAGCTACCTTATCTCGGTGCGTGACTCTCCGTTCGGCGGCATCAAAGAAAGCGGGCACGGCAGCGAGGAAGGCATGGAAGGGTTGGAGGCGTGCCTGGTGACTAAGTTCGTAACGGAATCCTAATGACCGATTACCTGCGCATTGCAACCGAAGAAGCATTCGCGCCGCCCGAGTTGTTGGCGCGCTATCGCGATTTGATCGAAGACGGCTACGACGATCCCGGATTTCGCAGTCTTTGGGGATTCTATTCGGGAGCGAGCCCTCGCGCCACGGCTCTCGCCGAACGCATTCAGGATCTCGGCGACCGGCGCTTACGCGATATGGACGAGACCGGTATCGCGATGCAGCTGCTTTTGCTCACCGCGCCGGGCGTGCAAGTCTTCGATGCGCCGGAAGCGACGATGCTCGCGCAATCTTTCAACGATCAACTCGCCGCCGCCATCCGAAAACATCCCGACCGATTTGACGGTCTGGCGGCCGTCGCGCCCCAGGATCCGGCCGGCGCGGCCAAAGAACTCGAACGCGGGGTGCGACAGCTGGGCCTGAAGGGCGCCGTCGTCAACAGTCACACGCGGGGCGAGTATCTGGACGATCCAAAATTCTGGGCGATCTTCGAAGCGGCCGAGCATTTAAACGTTCCCGTGTACATTCATCCCACCACGCCGCCGAAGTCCATGATCGGCCCGTTTCTCGAGCGGGGCCTGGAGGGCGCCATCTACGGCTTCGCCGTGGAAACCGGACTGCATCTGCTGCGCATCATCGTTAGCGGCGTCTTCGATAGATTCCCGAAGCTTCGCATCGTCGTGGGGCATTTGGGTGAGGGCATTCCCTACTGGCTCTTTCGCATCGATTTCATGCATCGCGCGATGGTGAAAGCCAATCGCTACGCTGCGGTGCAGAAGCTCCAGAAACAGCCCAGCGATTACGTAAAGGAAAACGTTTACGTCACCACCAGCGGCATGGCCTGGGAACCGCCGATTCTCTACGCGCAATCGGTGCTAGGCGTCGATCGCGTGCTCTATGCGATGGATTATCCCTACCAATTCGTGCCGGAAGAAGTGAAAGTTACCGACGATCTTCCGATCAGCGCTGCCGATAAAAAGAAGCTGTACCAGACTAACGCCGAGCAGGTGTTTGGGCTGCGTCTCGGCAATATATAATTAGGCTCATGCGGACTTATTTCCTAGCCGGTTTCTTCGGGCTACTGCTTTCGGCTCCTGCGTTTGCGCACCATTCCTTTGGGGCGGAGTACGACGACACCAAACCAGTCACCATCACGGGCGTTGTGACCAAGCTGGACTGGGAGAATCCTCACATTCATTTTTACGTTGACGTAAAGGACGAATCCGGCAATGTCGTCCATTGGAAGTTTGAAGGCTTTCCGCCCAACATGCTGATCCGGCAGGGATGGCGGCGCGACGTCACCATGAAGCCCGGCGACACGGTTACGGTGTTTGGGTGGCGCGCGCGCGACGGATCGAACTTTGCGCATTCCCGCGAAATCACGTGGCCCGACGGTAAGAAGATGACCTCCGGACCGCCGGCCAGTACGGGTGGAAACTAGTTTGCGTTATTGAAGAACCAAGCGCTGTTTGACGGCAAACGGAAGCGCACTTTGGTGCGAGACCACCACCGCCGCCAGACGATCGGTCTGAAAGTACGCCAAATCTTCCGGGCCGACGGAGGCTTCGCGAACGGAGCTATCGAAAGGCGATTCCGATCCACGCGGCCGCAGATACACGGAGAATTCTTCGCCATCCCTGGTGTAAACCAAATGCAGGAAGATTTGTTTCTTTAGGAAGCAGAGCCGCGCGCGCTCCAAACGGTAGCCGGTGGTCCGAGCGCGGCGATGGCGGAGCGCGGCACGTCCTGCTTCTCTGCGAGAGACTGAATGGCGGCGAGATCGGTGAGCCATCGCCGCGGATCCCCATTCTCGATCTCGCGCCGATGATCCTCGGCAGCGGCGACGCAGAGAGCGGGAGTTTGTGGACTGAAAAACGCCCGGTCGGCCAGCCCGCCGGCGATGATGATCGCAATGCCTGCGGCAACAGGAACTGCCCAACGCGGCAGAATCCTGCTTGCAATGCGCTCCGAGATCGAACGCTCCAGCGGTGCAGCATCGATCTGCTCCGCGAGTACCGCGGCCCGCACGCGCTGATCCAATTCTTCGTCAGTCATCGATTTCGTCGTCCGTCATCGATATGCTTCTTTGGCCAAGGGCGCCAAACTACTTCGCAACTCCTGGCGAGCCCGGCTGAGCCGCGACATCACAGTGCCCATTGGCAAATCCAATATTCCGGCTGCCTCGCGGCTGGTGAATCCTTCCACTACACACAACAAAAGCACCGTTCTCTGTTCGATCGGTAACGCTGCAAGCGCTTCCGAGATCTCAACCGCTTCCTGCTGCTTGCCGTTGACGACCGTGCTTGACACTGCCTCCGGAAACGGCTTGCGGCCCTCGCCGTGAAACGCATTGAACAAAATACGGAACAGCCATGCACGTGCATTGGTGCCGATCTGGAAACTACCGAACCCACGCCAGGCGAGCAGCATGGTCTCCTGCGCCAGGTCTTCCGCTGAGGTTGGATTAAGCGTCAGGCGTCGAGCCACACGCAGCAGAGCCGCCAGGTGCGGCATGGCAATACGCTCGAATTCTTGCTGCTGCGTGGGCACGTCGTTTCATTTTACGCCGGACCTAGTCGCTCTTTTTTTGCAGCTCGTCCAACTCCGCCAGCACTTCTTTGCTATGCGGATTCGGATCGACTTTCAAGTACACCTTCTTGATGATGCCCTGGGGATCGATCAGGAAAGTGTTGCGCGCCGCCACTGTCATCGCGCCGAAGTGGCTGAGCGAGCCGTACTTGGAGACCACCACGTGATCGGGATCGGACAGCAGCTTAAACGTCAGGTTCTCCTTGGTGCAAAATTGCACGTGCGAATCCACGGTATCCAGGCTGACGCCCACGATCACCGCGTTCTTCTTGTCGAAATCGGGCTGATCGCGCTGGAAATTGTGCGCTTCAATGGTGCAGCCCGGGGTCATGTCTTTGGGGTAGAAGTAAAGAACCACCCATTTCCCCTTAAAATCCTTGAGGCTGACTTCCTTGCCTTCCTGCGATTTCAAGGTAAAACCGGGCGCCTTGGTTCCCTCGGCCGGCAGCGCATCGTCGGCGTACATTGCCGCGCCTGCCGCTAGCATTAATGCGCTGATGCCGAACAGTAAAGTCTTCGTCATTCTGGGTTACCTCCCTTTCACTGACTATAATGCACAGGGCGCCCGATTTCATCCCAGAAAACAGTAAGCTAAAGCGATGGCGCGAAGCTCGATACAACTTGGCCGCATCGGAATTTGGACGCGGCAGCTGGAGGATCAGCCCGCGACGAAGGCGCAGGAGACCGCTCGCGAATTGGAAGAGTTGGGCTACGGGGCGCTCTGGTTCGGCGAAGCATTTGGGCGCGAGGTACTTTGTAACTCGGGCTTGCTGCTGGCTGCGACCAAGCGAATGGTCATCGCCACCGGGATCGCAAACATCTACGCACGCGACGCGATGGCAATGGCGTCGGGGCAAAAGACGCTGGCGGAGGCGTATCCAAATCGATTTTTGCTCGGACTGGGCGTGAGCCACATTCCATTGGTGGAACAATTGCGCGGACATCGGTACGAGAAGCCGGTGGCGACTATGCGCGCTTATCTGGACGCCATGGATCAGGCGCCTTATAGCGCTTTTCCTCCTGCGACGAAAGCCCCGCGAGTTCTTGCGGCGCTGGGACCGAAGATGCTGGAACTCGCGGGCGAACGCGCCGATGGAGCACATCCTTACAACGTAAATCCGGAGCATACTGCCGAGGCACGGAGGATTTTAGGACCGCAGCCCTATCTGTGTCCCGAGCAGGCGGTGGTGCTGGAGACCGATGCCGAAAAAGCGCGTGCGATCGGACGAGCCTTTCTCGCGTTGTATCTCACGCTGCCCAACTACACGAACAATTTTCTACGGCATGGGTTTGACGAAGGCGATTTTAAAGATGGCGGAAGTAACAAACTCATCGACGCTATCATTGCGTGGGGCGATTTGAATGCGATCCGGGCTCGGATCGCCGAGCATCATGCGGCGGGCGCGGACCATGTTTGCATCCAAGTGCTGACGGCCGATCCCAAGGGGTTGCCGCTACTTGAATGGCGGGAACTCGCGGTCTTAACGAAATAAGTCCTGCTCGGGTTTACGGAGAAGTGCCCGGGCGGAGCCTTCGGCAGTCTGCCACTCGAAACCGCGAATCAGCGCGACCGGACAACCGGCGGATTTTTGCATCACCAGACCGGCAGCGGCGGCCAGTTGATCGGCCACTGCGATGATAGTGCTGGCGAGTTTCCGGCCGTGACGGTCTGTGCGTCCGCGATGATCGTCCAACGGATCGAGACCCGCGACGCCAATGGCGACGTCCACCAAGCCTTCGCGCCAGGGACGTCCAAATGTGTCGGTGACAAGAACCGCGCCGCATCCCAGGTTGGTTCGGAGCCGGAGAGCGGAAGCGTCGGGATCGCTGGGCAGAACCGTCGCGAAATCGTCGCCTGGGACATTCGATTGATCGACGCCCGCGTTGGCACAGACCAAGCCGTGCTGCGTTTCGGCGATAATGACGCCGCGATCCATCTTCACAATGCGGCGCGATTGCGACAGGATCAACTCGATCAGGCGGGCGTCTTTACCCCACTCAGCGGCCCAGGATTGGGCCAGCGCCGACGGGTGAATCTCGCGCAGATCGATGAAGGCTCCTTCGGACTTCGACACGATCTTCTGCGCAACAGCCAGCACGGTGTTTTGATCGAGAACTTCGCCTCCCATACGAATGAAAGATGCCAGGTCGTCGCCAAAACGTACTTCGGGCAGAGTGGAAAGCGCGACTATTTCGAGACGCATGCGGTTCGCAAAAAGGACGAGACTTCACACTCGTGGCCACTGGTTATTAGTTCGGCCACATCTTCGGGAGTGTCGATGTCGAACATTAATCCTCGAAGGCGCAGCACATCGGTGCGCAAGCCCTTGGAGCGAGCCTGATCGAGATGCTTGCGGAAGCTGCCGGGACCAAAGCAGCTCTCAATGCAATTGGGCGGCGTTCGCACTAGCGCATTTGTGCCAGTCCCATCCGAAGACGGAACCACGACCAGACCAGGACGCACACACGCCGCTAGACGACTGAAATCGGCCGATGTCACAGTGGGAACGTCGATGGGAACCAGCAGCACCGTGGATGCGCCCATTTCCATGGCGCGCAAACAAGCTGCGTCGGCGGAAACGCTGTGGCTGACTTGTTCATTCTCTTCAAAGACCAGAGCGCCCGAGCGCCGAGCGTGTGCGGCGATCTCGGGGTCGCTGGTGGCGACGACTATCCGATCGATACCCTCGGCCTGGCACAGCGCGGCCAGCGTCTGTCGATAGAGCAGGCGAGCCAGCGCTTCCCGCTGCTCCACTGCAAGAAATCCCGTCAAGCGCTGCTTGGCGTTTTGCGGACTCTTGACCGGCAGGATGGCGAAGATCACACTTGAATCCCCAGTGCACGGACCACGACTTGCGCCAGAGCTTTTTTCTCACGTAGCCCACGCATGATGGTGTTAGTTACCACCGGGCGCATTCCCAGCGCTTCAACTTGCGCGGTTTGGTTGCGATCGGCTTCATCAAGGATGAACACACCCGTGAAATCCATATAGAGTTTCGCCACCTCGGCCGCCGACGAACGCAGTTGCATGCTCTTCATCATTTTTGCCGCAGGGCCCTTGAGCGCTTTGCCACCCACGATGGGCGAAATGGCGGCCACCACGTCGCGTCTGCGCCCCAAGGCCGCGCGGATGCCGGGGATCGCGAGAATGGGACCAATGCTAATAAAAGGATTGGACGGGCAAAGGATGATCGCCTCCGCGTTTGCGATGGCGTCCAACAAACCAGGCGCGGGCGCAGCTTCCGACGCACCTTCGAAGCGCATGGCGGTTACCCGATCGCGCGCGCGGCGTTTCACGAAATAGGTTTGAAACTCAAGCTCCCCGGAGGGTGTGCAAATGCGGGTCCGCACACGTTCGTTCGACATCGGAACAAGCGTGGAATCTACCTTGAGGGCTCGCGTGATCTGTGCTGTGACATCCGCAAGACTCAGCCCTTCACGAAGACGCACGGTGCGATACAGGTGAGTGGCCAGATCCAGATCGCCGAGCTGAAACCAGGTATCGACGCCCAGCCGTCCCAACGCTTCCAAACATCGGAAGCTATCTCCGCGAATGCCCCAGCCGTGCTGCGGATTTGCTAAACCGGCCAAGGTGTAGGTAACGGTATCGAGATCTGGTGAGATGTGAAGTCCGTGAATCTCGGCATCGTCTGCGGTGTTTCCGATGATGTAGACGCGCTCGGGCGCGATCACTCGAGTTAAGCCGTCGAGGAAACGCGCCGCTCCCACTCCTCCGGCAAGTGCTACCACAGAGCGCCGTTTCATGCCTATATTCCGGTGAATCGCATTCCCGACTCTTTCACCTTATGACGGAGATTGAGCGATATAAGCAGCGCCGCCGCGCTTTCGAGCAGACGCGCGTTGTCGAGCGGCCCGGCGTCAATGGCGCGCACACCGGAAATCATCTCTGCGAGTTTCATCACGGCAGCCTTGGCGTCCGCGTCGTCGCCGCAGATCAGAGCATCGCAGTCCAGCGGATGATCGAGCTTCGCCAAAGCGTCCGCGCTCAACGCGTGAAACGCCGCAATTACGGGGACGCCCGGCAAAAGACGCGCCGCTTGCTGCGCGGCCGAGCCATCCCACAACGTGAGCGTACGCGAGATACGCCCGCCAATCGCGACTTCGAGTGGGACCGTGGCATCCACTAAGATGGCGCCTGGCGCGATGCTGCCGCGAATCGACTTGATGGTCTCCACCTGCGCGGAGAGCGGCACTGTAAGAAGGATAATGCCGGCTTCCTTGACTGCATCCGCGTTCGTAAGACCGGCCGCTTGACCTGCAATGCGCCTCGCACTTTCCTGAGCCTTTTCCAGGCTGCGGGAACCGATGCGTACCACGATACCCGCTTTGGCAAAGCGAGCCGCGAGTCCACTGCCTTCGGCTCCAGTGCCGCCCACTACCGCGATGATTGTTTGCACGAGTACTTTTAAAATAACCCGTGATACCCTCGAAGGGAAGAGGAGACCACCGTGGCCGCAATTCCTGAAAAGTATCTCGACCTGGTCCAAAAGAAAGCGTTCGCGCAATTAGCGACACTCATGCCGGATGGCAGTCCGCATGTCGCGCCCGTCTGGTTCGACTACGATGGAACGCACATTTTGATCGATTCCGCCAAGGGACGGATCAAGGACAAGAACATCCGGCGCGATCCGCGGGTTGGCATCGACATTCTCGATCCCGACAATCCGTATCGCCACCTTTCGATTCGGGGCCGCGTGGTGGAGATCACCGAAAAAGGCGCGGACGAGCTGATCGATAAACTTTCGAAGAAATATACCGGGCTGGATAAGTATGCGCACCGTGGGCCGGGTGAAGTGCGCGTGCTGTACAAGATCGAAGCCGTGCACACCCACGCGATGGGATAAGCCTGTGCAGGTTGAAACTGGAATCTCCAGGGCCGACGCCAACCGGCTGATCCGCGCCACGCGCGGTGAACTGCTCGATCTCCTAAAAGAGGCGAGCGCCATTCGTGACGCGCGCACCGGAGCGGTGATCACTTATTCGCGCAAGGTCTTTATTCCACTGACGAATCTGTGCCGGGATCGCTGCGGATACTGCACCTTCGCGCGCGAGCCGGGCGATGTGAAGGCGCACACCATGACTCCCGATGAGGTCCTGGCCGTCGCTCGGGCGGGCCAAAAGGCGGGCTGCAAGGAAGCGCTGTTTAGTTTGGGTGACAAGCCGGAACTGCGTTATCCGGAATATCGCGAGTGGCTGGAGCGACGCGGGTTCCATTCGACCATTGAATATTTGCGGGCCATGTGCCAGTTGGTGTTTGAAGAGACCAGGCTGCTGCCGCACGCCAACGCCGGCGTTCTTTCGCGCGATGAGATGGAGCAACTGCGGCCGGTGAATGCCAGCATGGGGATGATGCTGGAAACGGCCAGTTCGCGATTGCTGGCGCCGGGCGAAGCGCACCATCGCTGTCCCGACAAGGTTCCCAAAATCCGGCTGGCGGCGCTCGAAGACCGCCGGGGAATTGCGGATTCCGTTCACCACGGGCATTCTGATCGGGATCGGCGAGACGCTGGAAGAACGCGTGGACGCGCTATTTGCGATACGCGAACTGAATGAGAAGCACGGGCACATTCAAGAAGTGATCGTTCAGAATTTTCGCGCTAAGCCGGATACGCTGTTCGCCAATCGCAGCGAACCTACTGCGCTGGATGTAGCGCGGACCGCAGCGGTGGCTCGGCTCGTTTTGGGAGGCACGATGAACTTACAGGTCCCACCCAACCTATCGCAGGATGCGTATGGATTCTACCTGCTTTCCGGCATCAACGATTGGGGAGGCATCTCACCTGTAACGCGCGATTTCATCAATCCTGAGATGGCGTGGCCACAGATTGCGACGCTCCAGTCCGTGACGCGGGAAGCCGGCTTTGAGCTGCGCGAGAGACTGGCGGCATACCCGGAGTACTTGCACGATTCCCGATGGGTGCCCGAGGCCTTGCGCCGGCAAGCGCTGGCCTGGACGGATGACGCGGGGTTGGTGGCATGAGCATTCAAGCGGTATTCGATAAGGCTTTGGAAGGCCGCGAACTATCGGCCGAGGACGGTGCGCTTCTGTTCACTGCCGAGGGAGACAACCTGCACCGGTTAATTTCCATAGCTGACGAACTGCGGAGCCGCGGAGTGGGCGAGCGCGTCGCTTACGTGATCAATCGGAACGTCAATTTCACCAACGTTTGCGTGAAGCGATGCGGCTTCTGCGCGTTCAGCCGAGGCCATCGCGCGGAGCAGGGTTATTTCCTGCCCACAGAGGAAATTCTACGCCGGGTGCGCGAGGCGTGGGATCTGGGCGCTACCGAGGTTTGTATTCAGGCGGGACTTCCTCCGCGCATTGACGGGGCGTTCTACATCAACCTTTGCGCAGCGATTAAAAGAGAAATCCCCCAGATCCACGTTCACGCATTTTCTCCCGAGGAGATCCTGTACGGAGCGACATTGTCAAACCGCAGCATCGAAGATTATCTGATGGCGCTGAAAGATGTGGGATTGGGATCCATGCCGGGAACGTCGGCCGAGATTCTGGACGATCGGGTACGCGATGTCATATCTCCCGGGCGCATTACAACGCAGAGACTGGAGCACTGTGATCCGCACGGCTCACAAAGTCGGCATCCCCACAACTTCCACCATCATGTACGGGCATGTTGAGACGGCTTTGGATCGGGCGCGCCACCTGGAGCTGTTGCGCGGAATTCAAAAGGACACGGGCGGCATTACGGAGTTCGTGCCGCTCAGCTTTATCGCGGCGGAGGCGCCGATGGTGAAGAAGTCGCTAGTGGCGGGCATTTGCGCGGAAGTGTCGCGTGAAGATGTGCTGCGCATGTACGCAGTCGCGCGATTGATGCTGGATCCATGGATTCCGAATATTCAAGCGACTTGGGTAAAGCAGGGCGAACAGCTTGCGCAGGAGTGCCTCCAAGCCGGCGCGAACGATTTTGGCGGGACGTTGATGAACGAGAGCATCTCGACATCGGCGGGAGCGCGGCATGGCCAATTTCTGCATCCGGCGGAGATGCGAATGCGGATTAGGATGGCTAGGCGAATCCCGGTGCAGCGCTCGACAACGTACCAGACTCTGCGAGTATTCGATCAGGAACCGAGCGAGCCAGAGCCGAGTTGGGACCGCGATCGCTTCGGTTCGTATGCGACGCTGATCGCCTCGCCGGAATTCCGATTTCGCGACCGCTGCTGATCCGCCCAGACTCCGTGACGCGTGATGGCGATCCATGCGAACGTCGCCCATACCAGCACAATCGCAAGTGCATCCTGACGCAAGAGCAGCCACGACCAGGGATTATCTGTTCGTGTTCCCAGCCACAGGGCTGTCATGGTTTGTCCCGGGACAAGGAGGACGGCGTAACCCGCCCACAAGCAAAGCGAGATGCGTTTGTCCCTTACGAACACCATCGCGGGTATGCCGAACCATAGGATCTGGGCCTCGTAAAAGCGGTGGTATCCAATGAGCACCGTGGCCGACGCGATCAGGGCCGCGGCTATCCAGTAATCCGAGACTTGCCAAGCGGCGAATACGGTGATCAAAACGATAATTGCGTAGACGATGACCTCGAGGGGCGTTCCGTACAGCGCCCTGGGAATCAAAATATGGATGTTAACGAGCTGATACCAGGAAGCGGGAGTTGGTGCGTTGAGGCCAAAAGAACCGCCGGTAGTCTGCCATAGGTTTGAGGCCAGCAGAGGAAACCAACCTGGCGCCATGAACAGCAATGCAACTCCAGTTGCAACCAGTCCAAAGACGCAAGCCGTAACTACTTTTCGATATTCCCGGTAGCCCAGAGCCAAGAGCAGAAAACCTATCGCTAGTTGGGGTTTTAGCGATGCGGCCAGGCCAAGCATCAAGCCGGCGGCATAAGGCTGCGGCATGAATATACTGAGACAGATCAAGGCGCAAACCAGGACGCTGGGCTGTCCCTTGTTAAGGCCGGTGTGCAGCGGAGCAAACGCGAGTAGAAAGGAGCCTACCGCGAGTTCCCATCCCTCCGCCATCCGGGCCAACAGCACGATGCTCCACGCGGAGAGGGCGACCAAGCACGCCAACCAGAACGTTTGTGCGATGTTCCAGGGCAACAGCGCCAACGGCGCAAGAAGCGCTAATGCGGGGGGCAAATAAACGGATGGGCTCGTGATAAAGTGCCGCGCCGTAATATGAAGGCCGGCGGCTTGCGCCGTCACTGCAAGATCGTTGGCTGAATACGGATTCATGCCGTGCAGCCAACATCTGGAAGCGGTGAACACCATTAGAAAGTCGTCACTGTCGTGGATGGCACGCCAGGGCCCACGTGCAAGAAAATATAGGATTGACGCTACGAATACAATCCGCCAAAACCAGCGATTCTTGCGCCACATACTCATAGAGGGCGCGTGCCGATTTCGCCACCCGGGCCGCTCAGCATATCGTGCGCAGTCTCCATTCTAGCTGTCCAGGGCGAAGGCAGCGCGGGCACGCGAGATCAGCATCTGTCGGAGCTGGAACCGAGCCAGTTGGAACTGCACCGCTTTGGCCCTACGCTAGGCGAATGGTGTCGCCGAAATTTCGATTTCGTGATAAGTTGAAAACGCACGGGAGGCACCATGAAAACACTCGCGTTTGCGTTATCGCTGACTTTTGCCGCCGGCCTGTCAGCCGAGGTTCATAAGAAAGACGTCGACATCCAAGCGCCGGATGGCGTGAGCCTGAAGGGCACGTATTTTTCAGCGGGCCGGCCGGGTCCCGCGATGTTACTGCTGCACCAATGCAATATGGATCGGCATGCGTGGGATGGGCTGGCCGAGGACCTGGCGAGTAACGGGTTTCAAGTGCTAACGATCGACTTTCGAGGTTTTGGAGAAAGCGGCGGTTCGAAGTCCACTGATCCCGGCGAGCGGGCCGCAGCCAGGCAGAAATGGCCCGCCGACGTGGATGCGGCGTTCGCGTATCTGACCAGGCAGAAGGGCGTGGATCAATCGCGCATCGCGGTGGGCGGCGCAAGCTGCGGCGTCACTCAATCGTCCGATCTTGCGGCGCGGCATCACGAAATCCGGGCGCTCCTGCTGCTTTCGGGCATGGCCAGCGATGCAGCCAAAGCATACCTGGCAAGCAACGCGTCCCTGCCAGTGTTTGGCGCCGCTAGCGAAGGGGACACGGGCGCGGCGAAGGGCATTCAAGAAGCGGTGGCGGTGTCGAAGGACCCCAAATCCGTGGTCAAGATGTATGCGGGTACCGAACATGGCGTCCCGATGTTTGCAAAAAATCCCGACCTGGAACCGATGATTGTGGCGTGGCTCAAAGCGCAATTACCGGCCGCGGGCGGAACGCATTAACGGCCTTAGCCCGGGTGGCGAAATCGGCAGACGCAAAGGACTTAAAATCCTTTGGGAGGCAACTCCCGTGTGGGTTCAAGTCCCACCCCGGGCACCACTTACGATATTTTGAAACAGACCCAGCGACGCAAGACTATGGCCGTTGCGCAAGCCGGGTCAGAAACCTTCCCCTTCCGCCTGCACCTTGCCGCGGAAGTAGCGGTATACGACAAAGAAGTAGGTCATGACCAGAAGCATGCCGGGAATCCACCACTTCAGCGCCGTGCTCATGCCATAGCTGGATGCCGAGCTGTTGTAGATTGTGAGACTCAAGCTGGGATCGCCGCTAGCCGGAAGCACATTCGGGAAGATCCCGAACGCAGCGGTGCACAGCAGCCCACAGATGAAAACGGTAGATGACAGAAACGCCTTCAACTCGGCTTCCGGCTGGTGAAACTTTCGGATGGCCAAAAGCCCCACCAGGGTGACGGCCGGGAAAATATAGCCCCAGGGATGGACCGCGAAGTTTTCCGCGACATGAGGTTGCACTCGGAAGCTGAGTAGCGTGATCAGGACGGCAAGGAGCACCACGCCCCACCACAGCGGCCCGACCATGGCCTTGGCTCGCCTCTGCACCCCTCCGCCCGTTTTGTAGGCGATCCACAGCGCCCCGTGCATGGCAATCATCAGCGCTGCCGCAAGCCCGATTGGAATGGTGTACCAGTCGAGAACGCCGGGATTAGGCCCTGGCTGGAAGTTGCTAAAGAACGGAACAAAGAAATAGCCGGTTGATTCTAGCGGCACACCGCGGATCACGTTGCCTAGCGCCGCGCCAAAGGCAAACGCCAGCAGAGCGCTGGCCCCAGCGAACACCGTGTCCCACAGCGATCGCCATAGATGATTGGGCAGGTGATCACGCAGTTCGAGCGCCAGGCCCCTCAGAATCAGCAGCCAGAGCGCCACCATCAATGGCAGATAGAAGCCGCTGAAGCTGGAGGCGAACAGCACCGGGAAGGCGCAGAACATAGTGCCACCGGCGGCCACCAGCCAGACTTCGTTTCCATCTCTAACGGGTCCAATAGCGCGAATTACCTGCTGTCTTTCCGCATCGGAGCGGGAAACGAACAAGTAGATGATCCCGGCCCCCAGATCGAATCCGTCGAACACGACGTACCCGGCGAGCAAAAGAGCGACCAGACAGAACCAAAGAATTTGCATAAGGCGATTACCCTTTGTGCTGCGGCTGCGGTGCCGGGCCGTGATAAATCTCACGTCCGATCAGAAACACGAACAGAACGCTTAACACCACATACAGCCCCAGAAATCCGAGCAGCGTGAACAGGCCGTTCCCGGCGGAAACATACGGTGAGGCTCCTCGCGCGGTTCGCATCACGCCAAAAATCAACCACGGCTGGCGGCCGAGCTCCGCTGTGAGCCATCCCGCAGTGGTAGCAATGTAGGGGAAGGGGAACGCCAGCATCAAGGCCCACAGCATGGGACGAAAAGTATACAGTTGTCCGCGATAGAGCAGGAAAGCCGCCAACGCCATTACGGGCATCAGAAGCGTTCCCAGCCCCACCATGATGTGATAGCTGTAATACAGCAGGGGGATGTTTTCGGGCCACAGGTCCTTGGGAAAATCGTTTAGTCCCTGGACCTTCGCCTTCCAGCGCTGGTAGGTGAGGAAGCTGAGCACGTGCGGAACCTCGACCGGATTATCGAGTCGCAGCTTTTCCATATCGGGCTGCCCGATTAACACCATCGGCGCGCCCTCCTCGCTTTGAAACAGTCCTTCCATAGCGGCCAGAGTTTGGGGCTGGTTAAGCGCCACAGCTTTGCCCTGGCCATCACCCGTGGGGAAGGGGAGCATCATGACGAAAATTAATCCGCATACCACTCCGACGCGCAGAAACGTGCGCGCGTACTGTTCGTGCTGGCCCATGAGCAGATAATAAGCGCCGATGGCCGACATCACGAAGGATGCCGTGACCACGGAGGCGAACATGTTGTGTAGATACTGCCATTGCGCCCACGGATTGCTCAACAGCGCCCAGAAGCTGGTCAGCATCACATGTCCGTCGGGGCCAATCTGGTATCCCACTGGATGCTGCATCCACGCGTCGGTGGAGATAATGAGGTAGCCCGAAAGCCACGAGCCGAGAAACACCATGAAAGCGGCGCCCCAGTGCGACAGCGGGGTGAGGCGTTTCTCCCCATACAGGAACAGGCCCAGGAAGGTGGACTCAAGGAAGAAGGAGAAGACGCCCTCCATCCCGAGCGTTTGTCCGATCACGGCGCCGGCTTCGCGAGAAAAGGCCGCCCAGTTTGTGCCGAACTGGAATTCCATGGGAATCCCCGTGATCACTCCGAAAGCGAAGTTGACGGCGAAGATTTTGGCCCAGAAGCGCGCCGATCCGCTGTACCGTTCGTCGCCGGTCCACAGCGCCATGGTCTTCAGGATCAGGATCAGAAGCGCCAGTCCCATGGTGAGTTGCGGAAACAAATAGTGGTAGGTGATAGTGAAAGCGAAATGGAGCCGGTGCATGACCAAGGCTGAGTCCATAGATCCAACTACTCTAGCAGAGCCTAGCCCGGTTGCTAAAAAAGCCGAGTAGACTAAAGTTCGTCCTGCGCTGGCCTGCTCGGCTGGGCTTAAGTTCTGCGCATGCCAGTGCGAAGTTTAGGTATCATCAGTTTTACAACCCAGCTTTATGAAAGGTGCGCAGCATGAGGCCGTGGAAAACAACGATCAGACCGTTTCCCTGAAAGCGACGATCGTTGCCATGCGGTCCCAAATGGAAGAAATGCGGGGGACGCACCAGCAGGCCTTGCAGCATGCCGAACTGGAATCCAGCCTGGAGATCGCCGAACTTCACAAGACTATTCGAGCGCTGCGCGACGAGATGGAGCAACTGCGGGCCGACAGCCGCGGCCAGCTCCAGCGTACGGCCACCCAATTCGCCGATGAGATTCAGCAATTGAAAGCCACGGTGGTTGCGCTGCGGGAGCAACTGGGGATGCAAGACGGCGACCACGCAAGGGAGTTGCAGGACATGAAAGCTTTGGCCAACAGCGAACAAACCCAACTGCGTCAGATCATCGTGCGCCTACGCGAAGAGTTGGAACACAGGAATGGCTAATCGCGAACTGGGCGGCGTTTCCGCGCAAACCAGGCGGGTGCCGTCCCTGGCGCCGCGAAAGCGGCAGACGGTTCGCGAAATGGAGCTGCTGCTGCGGCTTTCCCGTGAAATTTCGACCATCGATGCCTTGGATGAATTGCTCCAGACCATCGTGGACCTGTGCTCTCGGGAAACGGACTCGGAAAGAGGCACCCTGTTCCTGACCGATGAGGAAACCGGCGAGCTCTATTCGCGCGTCGCGCAAGGGCTGGACATTCGAGAGATCCGCATCATGAAGGATTCCGGAGTGGCGGGACGTGTGTTCACTACCGGCGAGGGTATGATCATTGAGGACGCCTACTCGAATCCTCTCTTTGACCGCAGCATAGACCAGGAGACCCGCTACGTGACCCGGAACCTGGCGTGCGCGCCAATCCACTTCAAGGGCGACGTTATAGGCGTTCTCCAGGTGCTCAACAAGAAAAGCGGCGCCTACACCAAAGAGGATCTTAGCTTGCTGGAGGCAATGGCGGAGCATACCGCGATCACCCTGCGCAGCGCGCTGTTTCGCGAAAGGACCAAGGCCATTCGCGAGCAGGAGATGCGGTTCCTGAATTTTGTGGCGGAGGTGGGCTCCGATTTCGAGTTGGGAGCCATGCTGATCAAGATTGTGACGGAAGCGGCGCAGATGCTAAAAGCCGACCGGGCCACGCTATTCCTTCACGACCCCAAGCGCCGGGAGCTGTTCTCGCGGGTCGCCATGGGGGACTCAGTGGGCGAAATTCGGATACCCGACCACATGGGCATTGCCGGAACCGTTTTCACTTCTGGAGAAACCATCAATCTTCCGCATGCCTACGCGGATCTACGCTTCAATCCCGCGCAGGACCGGCGCACGGGTTATTTCACGCGATCCATTCTTTGCGTTCCTATTGTCAATAAGGCCGGTAAGATCATCGGGGTGACTCAGGCTCTCAACAAAAAAGGAGGGCCCTTCACCGCCGAGGATGAGGCACGCCTGAAAGCCTTCACCGCGCAGCTGGCCATTAGCTTGGAAAACGCTAAGCTGTTCGACGATGTGCAGAGCATGAGGAATTACAACGAAAGCATGCTGCAGAGCATGTCCACCGGCGTGGTTACGCTGAATGAGGAAGGCCGGATTGCCACCTGCAACGCGGCTGGCCTGGGCATTTTGAGAGTGCAGCCGCAAGCCATCTTGAATCAGACCGCGAAGGAGTTTTTCGCGGGACCCAATGAATGGATCAGCGAACGGATCCAGGCGTTGGATCAGACTCACCGGTCCGACATTCTGATGGACGCGGAGATGACGGTGGCGGGGGAAAAGATTTCGGTGAACCTGAGCGTGCTGCCGCTGCTCACTGGCGAGGGCGGCGACGAACGGAAGCGGCTGGGATCCTTGCTGATGATCGAAGACATCAGTAGTGAAAAGCGCATGAAATCAACTATGTCGCGCTACATGGATCCGAGTATCGCCGATCAGCTCCTGGCGGGCGGAGACGAGGTTCTGGGCGGGAAAAGCGTGGAAACGACGGTGCTATTCTCCGATATTCGGAATTTCACCGGCATGTCGGAAGAGCTAGGCCCCCATCCCACCGTTGCGCTGTTGAACGAGTATTTCACCATCATGGTGGAGTGCATCCAGAAACAGGGCGGCATGCTCGACAAGTTCATTGGCGACGCCATTATGGCCGTCTTCGGCCTTCCCATGGCTCATGACGACGATGCGGATCGCGCCGTGCGGGCCGCGATCGCTATGATCACCGAGTTGCGCAGATGGAACACGCAGCGGACCGCGGCGGCGAAGTCTCCGCTCGACATCGGAATCGGAATTCACACGGACAAGGTGGTATCGGGAAATATCGGCTCGCCCAGGCGCATGGACTACACCGTGATCGGCGACGGCGTGAACCTGGCCTCGCGCTTGGAAGGAGCCTGCAAGCAGTATTTCTCGCGCATTCTGACTACGGAGAGTACTTTGCGGCAGCTTCGCGGGACCTACCGCATCCGGGAGGTGGATCGTGTGGTGGTGAAGGGCAAACACGAACCGGTCGGAATTTATGAGGTGCTCGACTACTATACCGAAGAAACCTTTCCCAATCTGATGGAAGCAGTGAACGCGTTCAAAAGCGGGTTATCCTACTATCGCAACCGCCAATGGGATAAAGCTATCGACGGGTTCGCGGAAGCTTCGATTCTCAATCCATCCGACCAACTTCCCCGCATGTACGTGGACCGCTGCATGCATTTCAAGGAGAATCCGCCGCCGGAGGAATGGAATGGCGTGTGGGTAATGAAGACGAAATAGGTTAATACGTCGGATTCTGGGGGAACTTGATATAGGGTAGGCGGACGTCCTGGTCGATGATCTGATCGGCGCGGATGTTGGTGGGGGCGGGAAAGAGGGCGGCGCCGGCGGAGGTGGCGAAGTCGTCCTGGTCGACGCCGTCGCCGGAGACCCCGAGGCCGCCTACCAGGACGCCGTTTCGGTAGAGCGGGACCGCTCCGGGGAAAAAGACGATGCCGTTTTGATTCGCCTTATTGCTTGTGTCGGAGCCTTGGGAGCAGGGATTGAGCGTGTCAAAAACATAAAGCGGGAAAAACGGGCCAGGGGCGGTGCGGTCGATGCCGGGAGGATAAATGGGCTGGCCGCCGAAGCCGATGGTGCGGTTGGTGACCGCAGTGCCCATGGGAACGCCCGGCAGGTCGCTCGCGGTGCGATTGGGTCCGCTGAAGAAAATCACATTGCGCGATTTGGCCACTGCGACGTCGATGCTGAAGATGGTCGCGTCGTCCATGCGATGCAGCGCGATTAGGGTGCCATCGAGATCCGACACCGCGATCACAAACCGGGCGCGGGTGCCGATGGGCAGTCGAATCACGGCGCGCGTGGCATTGGCCTGGGTGACGACTGCGTTGACGATATTCTGGACTTCAGCTGCGCTCAGTCCGCCCACCGGTCCCGCGCGCGGGGCCACCAGATCGCCTTGCGGATCCGGTTTCGGGCTGCCCAACGGACCGAGCGCGTATTTGCCATCGGCCGTTCCAGGCCCGAAGCCAGGGGGCATGGTTTTTTGATTGACGAAGGGCAGCGCAAGGCCTCCCACGATGACCACGCCGGGCGCCGCCGGATGGGCGCCCAGGTTTGCTCCATAGGAGCCGGTGAAAGCGGCGAACTCAGCGACATCCCCCGGCACGCCCGCGACGCCCACGCCGCCCACCAGGATGCCCTGTTTGAACAACGGCACGCCGCCCGGATTGACGGCGTTGGGATCGCTGTCGTTCAGGTTCGCCTTGCCGGTGAGGATACCGAGCCCGGGCTGTAAACCGTCGATCGATCGCGCGGGCGGAAAATCCTGGCCGGGAACATAATCGGCGTTGAAGGGGCAGCCGCGGTTGGTGTTCTCGATCCCGTAGAGAGGCGCGTTGCTGGTGTAGTCGATGCCCGGCGGAAAGTGGATGCCGCTGATGAAGCGCACGGTGCGCGAAGACAGCGGAGCGTTATCGTTGCTGAAAAAACTGGTGGTGCGGGCCAGCGCTACCGCCACTTCCTTGGTGTCGGCCTGCATCCCAAAATTAGCCGCCGAGGTGGCCGGAGCCGAGGGCTTTTGATAAATCGCCAGGATGTCCCCCTGCCGGTCGGTGACCGCGATCACCATGGCATCGGAGTTCACCGCCTCGGCCGTCTTTTGGACCACCAGCGCGACGTCGGCCGAGGTGAGGATCACCGGATCGGGCAGTGGAAACGGATGGCGATGAACAGGCGGACGCTGGGCAAAGCAGATCACGCCCGCCAGGACAAACACCGAGATGGTTCGCGAGACCAGCATTTTATTTCCTACTCGATCAGTCCGTTCAGACTTTTCATCGCCGCGGTAAACTTGAAGCCATCAAAATCGGAGGGATTGTCCAGCTGCCGGAACAATCCGTTGATGCCCGCGCGAATCTGGGTGTCGTTGGCGAGCTTCGCGCTTTTGCTGTAGGCGATGAACAGCGAGTCCAGCGCCATGGTGGCTTGTTCGGCCGCGCGCTCGCCTTGCTCCGAGATCCCGTCGGCGTCGCCCGAGATGCTCTTCATCAAGCGCAGCGTCTGCGCCTGATCGAACTTCATGGCGTTCAACCGGGTAGCCAGACGGCCGGCCAGCTCGGCCACGCTGGCGGCTTCCGACGCCACCTGCAGCCGGTTGGAGTTGAGCGCCGTGACGCCCGTATAGACCTGGTCGACCCCAGCCTTCAGCTCGCCGGTAGCGGCCGGATCGGCATCCTGGATCACATGCTTCAGCACCACGAAGCGCGAAAGATTGAAAGGCGCATTGCCGGGACGGCGGCCCGGATACCCGCGCTCCTGCCGCCAGCTGTCCTTGGCCGCCACCAGGTTGTGATGGCAGGCAAAACAGTCCAGCTCGCCGTATTCGGGCCAGATGCCGCTTTGCGATTCGCGCGCCACGCGCTTGAGCTGCTCCCGCATTTGCACCGCCTGTCCCACCGCCATGGCGCGCACCGCAAACCAGGGATCGGTGTCCACTTCTTTCCAGTGCGGCGGCATCACCGACATAAACGAATCGAGCTCGAAGTACAGATCCGGGTGCCCGGCGGCGATCAGCTCATGATCCACCGATTTTTCGGGCGTGCCCAGATGGCAGGTCAGGCATTTCTCGCTGCGCTTGACCAGGTCGCGCGTGTCGTACATGCCCAGCTCCTGCGACTTGGCGTAGTTCCATCCGCGCGTGGTGTGCGGCCCCAGCCACGCCGACGCCGGGCCGTGGCAGTTCTCGCAGCCCACCCCGTCGGTGAGGTCAAACGTGCGGGCGCGCTCATCGGGCGGAACGTCCAGGGCATGGCAAGCCAGGCACCTGGGCGCCGTGTCGGGGCTAGGCAGCCCCATGATTTTCGCAATGCGCACTCCCACCGGGTTGGTGAGGTTCACATAAGCGTGGGCATGCTTGTCGCGCACCACCCAGGTGCTGTATTCGTTCTGCAGCACCGTGGTCTGATCGCGCGCCTGCACCCCGCCGTGGCAGCTGGGCGAACTGCACGAACCGGGTCCGTTGTATTTGGAGGGCGCCCCGTTGTCCGCCGCACCCAACATGATTGCACCGCACGTGATGGTAGCGACCATTACAAAACAGTTTTTCATGTTCCTCTTTTGCTTCAGTCTAGGTTACCAGATGCGGCGGCCGTTTTTACGGCTATAATGTAACCTCGTGATCGCAATCGGGAGGATCGAACGTTGATCTTTGACGACCTCAGAGAGATCCAATCTCAGTACGGTTATTTACCGGCCGAACAGATGCAAGAGCTCTCCAAGCGCACCGGGACGCCGCTGTTCCGCATCCATGGAGTGGCCGATTTTTTTCCACACTTTCATCTCAGCCGTCCGCCCAAAGTGCGGATGAACGTGTGCACCGACATGTCCTGCCATCTGCTGGGCGCAGACGATCTGAAGGGCGCCTTGCAGCAGCGTTTCCGCGGCATGAGCGACAAGGATGTCCTGGTGGGCGACGTTTCGTGCCTGGGCCAGTGCGACGGCGCGCCCGCGATATCGATCAACGATCACATCTATCGCAGCGTCACCACCGCGCAGGCCGAGGCCCTGGTGCTCACTGCGCTGGGCGGCAGCGAACTGCCCGAGATGCCGCCATTCGATGAAAAGCCCGGACGGCTGGGATCGGATCCCTACCCGGACGCCGAACATTATGGCGCGCTGCGGAAGCTGGTGGTTTCGCGCGATTGGGACGGAGTGATCGCGAAACTGAAAGCGAGCGGGCTGTCAGGGCTGGGCGGCGCGGGATTCCCGACCGGGATGAAGTGGGAGATTGTGCGCAAGGAGCGCGAGCCTATCAAGTACGTGGTGTGCAACGCCGACGAGAGCGAGCCGGGCACCATCAAAGACCGCTTCATCATGCAGCATCTGCCGAACCTGCTGGTCGAGGGCATGATCATCGCCGGTCTGGTGACCGGCGCACAAAAGGGCATCCTGTATCTCAGACACGAGTACGGACATCAGGAACATATTCTCGATCACGAGATCAAGCACTGCTATAAAGAAGGCCTGCTGGGGGAAAACATTCTGGGATCGGGCCTGGGCTTTGATCTGGAGTTATTCATCAGCCCCGGCGGATACATTTGCGGAGAAGAGAGCGCGCTGATTGAAGCCATCGAGGGCCACCGCGCCGAGCCGCGCAACAAGCCGCCGTTTCCGGTGGTGCAGGGCGTTTTTCACAAACCCACCGCGTTGAACAATGTGGAAACGTTCGCCAACGTGCCGCAGATTTTAGTGAATGGCGTGGAGTGGTATAAGTCACAGGGCCTGGGCGGGGCGGCCGGTTTGAAGTTTGTGGGCATCAGCGGCGACGTGGTGCGGCCCGGCGTGTTCGAGATTCCGATGGGCCTGCCGATGTCGGAAGTGATTTTCAACCTGGCGGGCGGAATCGTGGACGGAAAGAAGCTGAAGGCCTTTGCGCCGTCGGGTCCCTCGTCGGGATATTTGCCCGCTTCAACGGTGGATGTGCGGCTGGATTTTAAGTCGCTCGCGGCCATTGGGTCGATGCTCGGCTCGGGCGCCATTGTAGTGTGCGCCGAAGGCCGCTGCATGCTCGACATGGCCTTGAACGCGGTGAAGTTTTTCCGCAATGAATCGTGCGGCAAGTGCGTCCCCTGCCGCATGGGCTCGCAGAAAATGGTGGATATTCTGACCGGCTGGACGCACGGCAAGGGAACGGCCGCCGACATGGTGCTGATTGACGACCTGACCGAAGCCCTGAAGCTGACCTCCATTTGCGGGCTGGGGCAGTTCGCCCACTCGCCCTTGAGCTCGGTGCTGCTGCACTTCCGCGACGAGATTGAGGCGCACGTTCACAACCACCGGTGTCCTGAAGGAGTCTGTCCTATGCGCGAGGTTTACGCTTGAGTAATGTAGAACTGACCATTGACGGAATGAAGGTTTCGGTGCCGGAAGGAACCACGGTGTTCGATGCCGCCCGTTCCAACGGCATCCCGATTCCGACGCTCTGCCATCAGCAGAACGAAACGCCGGTGGGCGTTTGCCGGGTGTGCGTGGTGGACATCGAGAAAGCCCGCGTATTGCAGGCTTCCTGCGTGCGTCCGGCCGAGAACAACATGGTGGTGACCACCAACTCGGCACGAGTCCAACAGACGCGCCGCACGCTGGTCGAGATGCTGATGGCCGATCATCCCAGCCCCTGCGCGCGGCAGCGCCAGTCCAACGATTGTGAGCTCGAAACACTGGCGCGCAACGAAGGCATCGGCACGCCGCGCTTTCCGCGCCGCATCTCGCCGCGCGGCCAGGACAGCTCGTCGCTCGCCATCGCGGTCGATCACGAGGCGTGCATTTTGTGCGACCGCTGCATTCGGGGCTGCGATGAGATTCGCCACAACGACGTTTTGGGCCGCCGCGGCAAAGGCTTCATGGCCGGGATCGCGTTCGACACCAACCTGCCGATGGGCAACTCGTCCTGCGTATCGTGCGGGGAGTGCATGGTGTCGTGCCCCACCGGCGCCCTCACCAACAAGAGCGTAGTCAAGACCGTGCTGCCGGGCGAGCCGGTCAACGTCGAAGAACTGCAGCAGCTTTCTTATTTCCAGAAAGTCTCGGGAACGTTTCTGGAGTTGAACAAGAACGCGGTGGTGCGCAGGCATTATCGCAAAGGCGACATCGTGTGCCGGGAAGGCGAGTATGGCCGGACCGCGTTTTATATCGTCGAAGGCGAGGCCGAGGTTTATCTTTCGACGCCCATGGCGCACGTAAACACGGCCTCGAGCGGCTCGGGCTTCCTCACCAAGATGACCAGCCGTCTGTTTGGTCGGCATCAGGACCGCCGGACGGAAGAAGGACGTCGCAACACCATTCCGATCGATGGGCCGGTGGATCTGCCCTACGATCATCCCGTGGCGACGCTTGGTCCGGGCGATCTGTTCGGCGAGATGACCTGCATCAGTCTGTATCCGCGCTCGGCCACCGTCCGGGCGTCGACTGATTGCGTGATGTACGAGATGCTGCGCAACGTGCTCGATATTATCCAGCGCAACAAGACGCTCAAGGCGCAGCTGGATGCCGGTTATCGCAAGCGCGCGCTGGACGATCATCTGCGCAGCGTGCCCATGTTCGCCTCCCTGAGCCAGGAGTTTATCGATGTGCTGCGCAATAAAGTGGAGCTGGTGCGCTACACCAAGGGCGACGTGATTTGCAGCCGGGCGACGTGGCCGACAGCTTTTATCTGGTCCGGCTGGGCTTCGTCAAAGTCTCGGAACCCCATCCGGGCGGCGAGCTGGTGCTGGCGTATCTG
>CAWFZZ010000009.1:0-392167 GCA_963820405.1 Bryobacterales bacterium
AGCCGAGGCGTACAACGTCTTCAATCACCCCAATTTCAACATCCCGAACCGGACGGCGTTTACCGCGAATTTCGGCAGCATTTCCAGCGCACAGGATTCCCGCCAACTTCAGTTTGCGCTCAAGCTTCTTTTCTAGTTGCCTCACTACCATCGCTCATTCATCGGAGATCTCGCCGCGCTGGTCGCACACGTGTGTGTTTTGACATTGATGGCGTTCGGAATAGTGAGAATCAGGGGCCTTCGGAAACATTGTCCCAGGCGTGTTGACGCCCGTCCTGGCCAAGTCGGGAACATTCGAATCGGGTTTTACTGCTAGAGGTCGTCTACGCCTACGGCTCGGGTTGGTGGACCTAAAGGGGGAATCTTCTCAAAAGTCATGGCACGTGCGTCCCGGGAACAGAAGACTGACGGTTGCCTCAGCCTGTCACTCAGACTTTGCAATTCGCATTAGCGCTTCTTTCTCGGTGCCTCCACCGACCTCTCGTTCGCTAGCGTCCGTGGCCCCGGGTCTTCTCGCGTTCATGTCTCTTGGTTACGCTTGGAGTTTCAAGAATGGTCACGGCGTCTCGAAGCGCCTTTTGGTAGCGACCAAACCATCCATCCCAGCCGCCATCCTTAGGAATGATGCCACGCCGGCTCAGACTTCTGCGCGGTCTCGCGAAGGTGAAGCTTGTTGCGCAAGATCGACTCCGCATCGCCGAACTCGTCGATCTCCAGCGCGGGACGAGAACTTAAATCCGTTTCGAAGCCGAACAAACGCATTCGTTCGTAGGCCGCCGCGATTTCGTGCCGCATCCATCTCGGGCGTGTATTAGACATAGTGGACTTGCGCGTCCGTTCCTTCGAGCATGAGGTAACTGCGTCCCGAGTTTTCGTCCTCCCCATGTACCAAGATCCTGCCTTCCAAGGTCGTGAGGCCGCGAAAGTCGAGCACGTCAGCGGAAGCCGCTCGTCGGACATTAGTGCTCCGTGCGCTCCCAGGGTCTTCTGCCAGTCGGCACTGCGTTGCATGGCTCGCAGGACATTCTCGAAATCCCGTCTTACTCGCCAAGTCTTTGACCCGGTGGACTCGGCCAGCCCCATCGATGCGAGAACCATCAGCCGTTCCGCCGCACGCCGTTCCGTAAGCGACATCGTCGGACCCAATCCGGCGCGGCTCGGGTCCTTCGTGACCGTGAAGAACGGGGAGTCGTGGCTCGCCGGCACCTCGGCATCGCGCTGGATAACGCGGTCAAGCGATGTGTAGCGGTGCTGGTGGACTTCCCTTCGCTGCGCGTCGGCTGCATCGAACTCAGTGCGATACCCAAGCTGGCGCGTGCACAGATTTTCGGCGACTTCGCGGATGCCTCCTCGTATGTAATCCCGGCTGAGTCGAACCGGCCGTCCTTCTGCTCCGACACCTCGCAGCGCAATATGAACATGCGGGTGCTCGGTGTTGTAGTGCGCCACTGCGATCCATTCGAGCGGCATGGCGAGGTCCGTCTGCATCTCTGACATCAGATCGCGAGTCAATCGTTTCAGGTCCACTCGGTCGCCAAACTCGGGGGACACGATCAACTTCCACATTCGCTCGTCGCTCGCCTTCTGCCAATCTTCGAGTCGCGCAGCGATGTCGATGCCTTCTTGGCTGGTACTGAACCCGACTGCCCTGGATCACCCTCCTGAGTGGCACTCTCGCGGGCAACGTAGCGCCCATGGGCTCGCCACTGCCCTTTACTGGTGTTCTTTGAATACAGAACACGCACCGCGCAACGCTGCGAATAAGGGCGACCGTGCGTCTTCGCCGTGCCGAATCCAACCACGCGGCCCTTCCGCACGCCGCTCATGCGAGCATGATGCATGATGATCTTGTACGCGGACGCGTAAACTCGGCGCTCGCCTCGTGCTGCCGGCTTTCGTGGCCGAAGCCGGAATTCCCGCTCCTTGTCTTTATTTTTCTCCACGGCTCATCAAGTCCTCCATCGCCACGAGCGAGTCACTGAGCATCGCGTGGCCCGCATTATTAAGCAGCCGGGCGTGGCGGTTACGTGCTTCCGCAAGCGCTGGCTCCATGGCCCCACGTGGCTCGGGCACACAGGTAAGGAAGACCTTCGCCAAGCTGTCCACTAAAGCGAACAGAGCCTGTTGCGCTCGTTCAATCCGGCGCACATCCTGCTGCACTTCCATGAAGTTTCCGACAATCTGCTCCTTGGCGCTAGAGCCCACTCCCGGCTCGCCCAGTTCCTTCTTGATCGCTGCTCGAAGAAAGGCGCTCGGACTGGAATAGCCTCCCAGCTTCGCGGCGGATTCAATTCGCTCATCGATTGCGTCAGTCAGTCGGATGGTTCGTCTCGGCATTGGTTCCTCTCCCTTTAAAGGGAATGGCGGAGGGACTTCGGGAGCAAGATTTTTGTCGGAAGCTCAGCGTCCGACGAATGGCGGACAGAGATAGCAAATGGCGGACGCGTAAAGTCGCGTGGATCAGTGCGAAGACAAACAAAAACAACCACTTGTCAGCCTTTATGTTCCACTACCCATGTTTGTTGCTTCGTGAGGTTGAAAGACGTCGAAGAATGTCGAAGGCCCGTCGCGTTGTCGAAATTCGTTGAATTATGTCGAAAGGCAGCGCAAACTATTGGTGCGATGGCGAATGGCGAGGAATACACGAAAGCTGAGCAGCAGTGGATCGCTGAGACCCGAAACCGCCTCGCGCAACGCCGCGGGAAAAAGCCTGCCACCAAAGCCGGCCAGTTGCGCGCCCTTTGGCCAGAGATCCGAGCTGCCAAAGCCGAAGGACAAAGCTTAGCGACCATCCGCCAGTGGCTTGAAGAAGAAGGCGGAATCGTGGTCACGGTCCAAAGCCTAGGCTCCTACCTCACCCGCATCCGCCGCAAGGAAAGGGCGAATCCAGACGCAGTCACTCCCGCCATCCCGGCTACGGTAAAAGCAAAACGTCGTCTCGAACCCGCGAACCAAAATGCCGGTGAACGCCAAGAAAACCGTGGGTTCGAGTACCCTCCGGGGCCTCCAGACGAAAGCCAGCTCATCTGAGTTCGGACTGATCAAAATAATTTTACCGTCCCGAAGCGCCTCCGCCATTCCTTTACAAAGTGTGAGCGCGGAATTCATGGTGGGACAGCCTGGAGCACCGCCTCTGTTCGAAAGATATTGGCTTCGGCGTCCCAAACAGCGCCCGCCATTCCCTTAGAGGGTTGAAGAGTTGAATTCAAGGAGGAAAATGTCCAGGAACAATGAACATCTTGACGAACAACGCAACGATTCACCTCACACTGCAAGGCAAAGGTGGCGTCGGAAAGAGCTTGGTCGCCAGCATTCTTGCTCAATACTTCCGCCATCACGGCCAGGAGATCCATTGCATTGACAGCGATCCAGTGAACCAGACCTTCTCGCAATACACCGAGCTGGGCGCCGAACACCTGGCGCTCATGCGCGATGGCAGGATTGATTCCGCCGGCTTCGACGTTTTGATGGACCGGCTTCTCACCGAAGACGGAATCTTCATCGTCGACAACGGCGCCTCCACCTTCGTTCCACTCTGGAGCTACCTTGTCGAAAACAACGCACTGGAAGTGCTCTCCGACGCCGGGCGCAAGCTGTATGTCCACACGATCATAACGGGCGGACAGGCGCTCGGAGACACGCTCAAGGGGTTCAAGAGTCTCGCCGATAGCAGCGCCGAACGAAACATCGTGGTCTGGTTGAACGAGTATTTCGGTGTCATCGAGCGTGACGGTAAAACGTTCACCGACATGCAGGCCTACAAAGAAAGCCAGTCCAAAGTCTTCGGCCTGGTTCAGATTGCGAAGAGAAATCAGGACACGTTCGGGCGAGATGTTGAAGAGGTCATCACCCGCAAGAGGACTTTCGAAGACGCGATCCGCAACGGCAAGGCTCCGGTCATGAGTAAACAGCGGCTCAAGATGGTCCAGCGGGATCTGTTCGAGCAATTGGACCAGATGTCATGCTGTAAGGAGAGCAGAATGCCAGACATCAAACAAATGATCAGCGAAGTCTTCGCCGAGAACGAAATCCGCATTGAGCCCGGCGATCCGCTATTTGCACTGGTGACCATGAACCGCATGGTGTTTGAGGAGGCAGCGCAAAGGTATTACGAATCGAACCAAAAGCTAATTGCAGAATTCAATGAGTCGATGAAGAGGGCCGAAACGCATGCCGGAAGTATCCTCGCCCAGATAGTGAAGGAATCAGCGGAGAAGATGCGGGAGGGTCTGCAGGGCGATATTCACTTCGCCGGCCTGAAAGCGCGCGAATACGTACATAGGGTGAACGAAGCTCATCGCCGCCCTGCAATCATACGTTGGGTGTCCGTTGGGTTAGTGGCTGCCGCAGCGATGTTCGCCTCAGGCGTGTGGTTTGGGCCATGTTTCCACCTAGCCAGATGACCAGGGAGCCTTTCTCCGCGCTATCCGGGGGGCGGTTGGGAGCATCGGGGCGACAAAGGAAGAAATGACATGATCACCTCGACGGTGTTTAATGGAGGAATCGGTAGGCGGCTCCTGAATGTCAGGGAGACGGCCCAATACCTCGGCCTCGAAGTGGACACGGTCTACAAGAAAGCCCGGTTGCGGGAGCTTCCCTGCGTCAAGGTTGGTCGAGCGTTGCGGTTCGATTTGAAAGCGCTGGAGCGCTTCGTTGAACAGCACACGATCGAAACCATTGACTGAAAGGAGAAGCATTGAAGTGTCCATTCATAAAATGTCGGATGGAGTGTTTGAAGTTCGCTGGAGGGAAGGAGGTAGAAACAAGAGCCTGTGGGTGCATGGATCTTTTGAACTGGCCAGGAAGGTGGAGCGGAAAAAGATGTCGGTGCGCGATGAGAACCGGCATCTCGATGTCAAACGGGAGGTCAACTTTCGGATGTCGAAACTGATTGAGCGCTACTGGACCCATTACGGAGCCAAAAAGCGTTCGGCGGGCCGGGAGAAAAGCATCCTGGAGGGCATTCGCGATGAGCTGGGTAGCCGCTTTGTGCGGGAGGTTGACGGCGTGGCCGTCTCAGGCTGGTACGAAAAACTGACCGTGCTTCGCGAGCTCTCAGCAGGAACGGCCGTGCGGCACTTCAACGTCATGCACCACATGATGAAGAAGGCCGCGACGATCTGGTCGAAGGAAACCGGAATTGACCGGAACCCGGCCGACCTGGTCGAGGTCAAACGGCCGGACGATCAACGCGACCGTTACCTCTCGGCTGAGGAACTTGGCAGGCTCAAGCAAGCGCTCGATGAAAGAACGTACCGCAAGGGTACGAAAGCAATCAACAGGACGTTCTATCGGCTCAGGCTGATTATGCTTATCGCCGTTACCACGGGGATGCGTGCTTCAGAAATATTTTCTCTGAGTTGGAGTGACGTAATGTACAACGAAGGGCTGTTGGCGGTGAGGGCGAAGCTGAAGGGCGGCAAGATGCGTTATGTCCCGATGCTTCCCGAACTCGCCGGCGAGCTGCGGCGGTTTCCCGCCGTCATTGGAGAAGATCGTATTTTTCCGCCAAAACCAGGTGCAACGAGCAACAGGCAACGCGTGGAAGGAAGTTTCGAGGACTTGCTGAAGCGAGCAAAGATCGAGGATTTCCGCTTTCACGATCTGCGCCACACGTTTGCGTCATGGTTCATGATGAACGGCGGCGATCTCTACGAGCTCGCGAAAATCCTCGGCCACTCGAATATCAAGATGACCGAACGCTATGCGAAGCTGGCGCGGCAGCATATCGCCAGGACCGGAAGCACGGCGCGGGAAATCTGGAAACTGATGGAAGTGAATATTGCCGACAAAACGAACGCCTGTTGAGGATGTTCGGTTATTGTTCGGTTGACTGAAACCTTAGCTCTTTGGCTGCTGCTAAGTGTTTCGTTTTGTGGTGGCCAGGGACGGAATCGAACCGCCGACGCCAGCCTTTTCTGGGCTGCCCTATAGTCTCCACGATCCACGCCTTACCGAACGCTAGCGTGGTCCGTGCCCGGTTTCACGATGGTTCGTTTTTGTCCGGAGGCCGGACATTTATTCGACTGCGTTTTCCGTAAAGGTAACCTTAGGACGTGCTTTGGGGCCGCACGATACAAATATCATCGACGACTGCTGTTGACCGTATCAAACCGTATCAAAACCGTATCAAAACCCTATCCTTTCGACCGATGGGACTTGCCTTTGAGCGAAAAGCAGACTCCCTAAATTGTTGAAAAGCCAAAGAACAGGAGGGTATGCCATGGAGCCAATAGAAGCACCCTGCGCGTCTTCTAAGCAGGTGGTCGCTGGTTCGAGTCCAGCCGCGCCTACCAATTCTTTCAGTCACATGCAGCAAAAGTCTACCAGCTACGGAGGCCCTTGTGACGTAACCCCTCAATTTGCCTTCCCGACTGCTCGCTGGCTTTCAAGAAGGCCGTCCATCAAACCACTTGTGCAAAACCTAATGGATCGGGCTTGAGTGTCTGGATCGATGTCCGGGCTTTTTGGAAGGTGGCTGAAACCGTGAACCGGTAGCGACACCCCCCGCCGCCAGCGAGCCAGGTTTGGAGGTTGCTGACAGTGAGCGACCCCTCCGATGGGGAGTATCATATCCAGTAAAGGAAAGATACGTTATGCACTCCAGGCTCTCACTTTGCGTCGGCCTCGGCATCCTCGCACTTTCGCTTTCGGCTGTTCCAGCATCGGCCCATCACGGCTGGGGTGGGAATTTGGATGAGGAATTCGAGATTACCGGCACCGTCGTCACTGGCCTTAGCCTCGCTGGACCTCATGCCACAATGCAGATCCGCGCTGCTGATGGTCAGGTCTGGGATCTTACGTTGGCTCCGCCGGCCAGGACGGAGCGGGCAGGCCTGAAGGAAGGAATCATTCCCATCGGAGCTACAGTCGCAATCCACGGCCATCGGAATCGAGACCCAAAGCGTTTTGAGATCAAGACCGAGCGGGTAACCTGGAACGGCAAGACGTTCAACGTTTATCCCGATCGCACATAGGCCCTCGGAGACCGCTTGTACGACTTCATGGCGTGGCTGCAAGGCTCGGCTCTCGGCCACGCGATGCGCGAGTCCGGTGTGTGGACCTATGGTGTTGTGAATCTCGTCCACATTTTGGGCGTAGCCTCACTCTTTGGGTCCGTTCTCGTTCTGGATCTGCGGCTGCTCGGTGTTTGGCGGAGCGTTCCACTGGCTGCAATCAGCAAACCGACGGTGCCCATTGCCGCTCTTGGATTCGGAGTTGCGGCGATCAGTGGCGCCTGCTTGCTTGCAACCAAGGCGACGGAATACGTGGACAATCCGTTTCTCTACATCAAATTTCCCGCTATCGCTTTGGGCATTCTCAATGTTGTCTCGCTTAGCTCTCTGCAGGCATGGAAGCAACATAGGATTCGGGATCTTTCAGCAAGCGAACAGTCCAAGCTGGCCGTATTTGGCGGTATATCACTCGTGTGTTGGCTAACTGCAATCAGTGCCGGACGGATGATCGGATACTGGTGAATCTGATCGGGGGAACCTTCGCAATTTTTGGCGACCGATCCGGGCTGAATCGGGCACATGTGGGGAGATCGAGCGCGGCGAGAGCAATGTGACCATTCAAACGCTCAAGCGACACGCTTGGGCGTGCGAATCGCGGAACTGGTGAAGGGCCTCTAAGTCGAGCTTGCTTCACTACCGCAGAATCTCCCTCCGCCTCGACTTCGCGACCTGCTCATTCGGGCGTGGACTCCCACGACCGCCGGCTAGCTCCGTTTGTCGGACTCTACTTCAGCACATACATAATAGTCGTTTCGAGTTTCGACGGATCGTCCGACCAGTCGCCGTAGATCTCCCACGACTCTCCGGCGAAGGCCCGGTTGTTCGCCTCGCGCCATGCATGAATCGCATCGTGGGTTTCCTTCATCCGGTCGTAGGCGCCAAGATGCACCGCCACCGCCACCATGCCCGCCGGAGTCTCGGTGGCGTAAACCTCGCCGGCGGACTCAAACGCGCGCGAGACCTCAACGCCGAAGTCCACGTCCATTGCCTGGTCGCGGCGCGCGGGATGGTGATAGAGAAACACGTTGTGCCCATCGATGCGTAGGCCCGGTTGGGTACGCAGGAACTCCCAGACTTTATCGAGCGCCGGCTTCCACGCAGGGCCGACGCCGCCAATTGCGACATGACGCCGGACGGCCGCAAGCTTCATGGAAGCACCGTGCGAACGGAAACGTCAATACTCATTTCTCATTCGTAGCATACGCCCGACTTCGGTCTCCCGGAGGAGACCTGTGCCGAGGTGTGGCTTAATTTGATTTCATGAAATCCGGCCAACGTCGACGGGACTGGCACCGCCGAGGGAACCGAGTCACAGCATTTCGCGCAGGCGGCTTTTCACTACTTGCTCATTCGGACTCTTACCGCCGCCATCGAGCCAGTCTGGAGCGTGCCGACACGAGCTCCACGCCGTTCGTGCCGATGGTTTTACCCTTCACGATGGATTCCTTCGTGGACCTATCGACGGCCATACGATAAGGGTGAACACAAGGCGAAAAACCTCCGCGACAATTCGGAGGCGCCCAACCGGTTTTGCCGCGTCTCCGTCACGGACATCGACGGCATCGAACATATCGCGTGTTTGGTACCGACACGCTCTTTGAAGCCGTGGCGTGGGGACTCAAGGCGAGCCGCGAATCGGTTTGGGCCGGCGAGATTCCTGAGGGAATAACGATCGTCACCGTGTGCGCAGCGCAGCCGTAAGTGGAGCACCACGTCAAGGTCACTGAGTTCAAATCGTGGCTCAAGCGGTCCGGGGGGAGTCCGGCCGAGACGGTGCACCGGCAGAAGGTGCGGGTGATCTTCGGATCGCGAGCGTGATCGATCAGCCGTTAACGATGGTCACTGAATCGCGAGCGTGACAAGTGGACTTGTCTGTCCGTTGATCGATAGCGTGACTGACACGTTCGAGCCGGTTTGCACACCCGCTGGCACGACGGCGTTGACTTGGTATAGACCAGCGAATCCGGGCGTCAATCCTGAGAAACTAACTGACGCAGGCTGCCCTCCGATCATGAGCTTCGCCTTGCCAGTGGTGCTGGACAATTGCTCCGGTGCGGCTCCGTCCGACACAGCAGGATTCACCGCACCCAATCCCGTGCAGTACGCCACAATAGTGTCGCCAACGTGTGCTGGGGAGGTTGAGCTCGCCAAGTACGGCGCACCTCCGCTGGCGGGATACACTTGAATCAGCCCCACCCCGCCCGTCTGAGCACTGCTGCTGAAGATCGCCGGCTGTGCCTGAGCCATGTTGATCGCGATCGGTACCGATAGAGTCCCTCCGCGCTGCACCAACAGTTGAAGCGACGTATCGACGCTCACCTCATAAGGAATCAACGCATTTATCTGGTTGGGACTTACATAGTAGAGCGGTGCGTTCATCAGCCCAGTCGAAGTTCCCGCTGCCGTGGTTCCCGAGACAAACACCTGAGTATCCGTATTTCCAATTTGTGTGGGCAACGGGAGGGACTGTGCAGCAGCAGCACTTTCCGCCAGCATGCTCCCGTAGATCGAGATCGCCGATCCCGGTGCCAGGGAGGTGAACGAGACTGCCGTCGCCACACTCACGATTCCTGAACTGGTAAACACCGGCGGCCGCTCACGCGACGCCAGGTTGCCGTTGATCACCGCATTACCAGTTAACCCTTGATTAGCCGACTGGATGGTCAGGGTCACGCCGGCCGTTGCATTGCCGGTTTGCCAGGTGCCCTCCCAACCGCCACCCCCCTGGGACTGGAGTGACAAGCGCGGATCTCCATTGGAGAAATTGACCGTCACAGATCCAGTGTTCTGCATGGGCGCGCCGCAATCGTCGGTCACGTTTACGACCAGCGCCGTCGGCCAACCTGCCGACACTGCGAAGCCCTGCCCCAAAGTTGTGAGCGTGGGAAGCAGCATAGTCGGCGCGCAGCCCGCGCCGGCGTCGGCCGGTTTAAGGCCGGTTTTTCTTCGCGAGGCAGGCAGCGTTGTGCTGCTCGCGACCACAACTTTCACCTGGACGGAGCTGACAGTGCCGTCTGAGAATTGGAGCGTCAGGGTAGCGTTATACACGCCGGCTTTCGAAGCCGTGGTGATCGGAACGCCATCGTTATAGCCTGCGATGACCGGCTGCACAACGATGCTGGTAGGCTGCTGGGGATCGAGCGTTACATTCTGCGGCGTGGTCGCCAGCAAAAGGCCGGAATCGGCGCTCAAGTGAGATTGAAAGCTTCGCGTGCCAGACGCGACATTGAACACCTGGATGGTTTGTGAAGGCGGCGATTCTCCGCCGGCAGTAGCCGTAAAGACCAGCTGCGCCGGCTGGACCACGCCCGGCACGGCGGTGTCCGGGGGCAACACGCTCAAGAAAACCGTCAGGACCTGAGGAGAATTGGCAGCGCCCGGCGCGTCCACTCGCACCAATCCGTAATACGTCCCTGCCGCCAGCGCCGATCCGTTGACGCTCACGGTGACGCGCGGGCTGGTGGAAGCGCTTGCATCGGAGCTTCCCGAGCTTGGCGAAACTTGTAGCCACGCTGGTCCGCCGGCCAAAGTAGACGTGGAAACTGTCCAATTGACGACGCCCGTACCAATGTTGGTGACGCCGAAGCTCTGGGACGGAATTACGCCGCCGCCTTGAACCGCTAAGAACGACAGCCCCGATTGCGACAGCAAAATCGCCTGATTCAATGTGCTGATCGTCATCGTGACAGCCACTGTCTGGCTTTGTGTGCCGGCAGCAATGGTCACCTGCCCCGAATAGGCGCCAGGGGAGAGGCCCGCCGGATTCGCTGTGGCCACCAAAGGCACTGGACTCCCCGGAAGCGCCGACGCATTCGAAGGTGATACTGAGAGCCAGTTTCCGCCGGAGCTGGTTGTGGCTGCCGAGGTAAAGGAGAGCGTGCCGCCTCCGTTATTCGACACATTGATCGTCTGGCTGCGCGCAATGCCTTGCTGGGGAAACGGGAATGACAGGCTCGTTGTGTCGATCGAAAGCGTTGGGGGCAGGGCGGCTGTCACCGTGAAAGTGACGGAGACTAAGCTGTAGGCTGGGCTAGCGGTGGGAGTGCTGATGTTGATGGTTGCCTGATACGTACCGGGCGCTAGACCCGTGGGGTCGGCCACCACTTGAATGACTCGCGGCGACGCTCCACTGGTTGGGGTGATCTGCAGCCAGTTTCCGTCCGTTGTGAGCGAGAACGCCAGGCCCTCAACGGGAGAGATTACGCTCACAATCCGCGGCGTCGCAGGCGCGCCGTTACTGGGCGCGGAGAACTGGAGCTGTTGCGGCGATACGCTCACTGCCGGTTTATTGGCCAAGACCTTCCTGATGCGATTGTTGTTGGAATCCGCAATGAAGAGATTGCCGGATGAATCTACCGCCACGTCACCCGAGTTATTGGGTTGTCCCGTTGGATCCGGGTAGACACCCAGCGCAGCCTGCGTGGCAGCACCGCCGTCGCCGGAATATCCGATCGTTCCGTTTCCCGCGACCGTGCTGATGATTCCACCGCGAGTCACCATCCGAATCACTCGGTTGTCGTCCACGATAAATAGATCGCCCGCTGCGTCTAGCGCGAGGCCCTGGGGGGAAAATAGGGTTGCTTGCGTGGCTGGACCACCATCGCCGGAGTATCCGGACCTTCCGGTTCCGGCAATCGTATAGATGATTCCGGCTGCGGTGACCTTGCGGATCACATTATTCGCCGAATCGCTAATGAAAAGATCGCCCGCGGTGTCGAGCGCGAGACCCGTGGGATAGTTCAGAGCAGCGCTCGTAGCGGGACCGCCATCGCCGGAATGGCCGGCAGTTCCGTTTCCCGCCACCGTGCTAAGGTATCCTGCGGGGGTTAACTTCCGGATTACATTGCCGTACGTGTCCGCGATGAAGAGATTTCCGCCAGGATCAACCACCACACGAAAAGGCACACCGCCTCCGCTGGAAGCATCTAACCGCACCACGGTGTGAATGTTCCCGTCCGGCGTTACCTTTCGAATCGCATTGGCGAAGGTATCGGCGATGAACAGATTCCCCGCCTGATCCACAGAAACCGACATGGGAAAAGTTAACGGCGCGTTTGCGGCCGGTCCGTTTTCACCTGGATAAACGGCTTGCGACGTAAAGGCCTTACCATTGCCGGCCACCGTGCTGATGGTCCCTTCAGGCGTGACCTTACGGATTCGATTGTTTCTCGTATCGGCAATGTAGAAGTTGCCAATCGCGTCTGCGGTCACGCCACTCGGAGTGTCCAGGGTTGCGGTAATGGCCGGTCCTCCGTCGCCGCTAAACTCAAACTGACCATTGCCGACGATGGTTTGGATGATGCCCATCGTGTTTACTTGACGAACCCGGTGGTTATGCGAATCCCCGATGAAGAGATCGCCCGATGAATCGACCGCTATGGCCCCGGGAAAGTTCAGCTCTGCATTTGTGGCAGGGCCGCCATCGCCGGAAAATCCACCTGCGTAATCCGGCCCAAGATGTTCCCCTGCGACGGTACTGATGATCCCCGCCGGGCTCACCTTCCGGATGACCTGGTTGCATTGGTCGGCGATGAAAAGATCGGCGGTTGCATCCACTGCCATGCCGTATGGAACGCACAACTGGGCGCGTGTGGCGGGCCCGCCATCCCCCGAGTACCCGAATGTCCCATTTCCGGCAAACGTGGTGATGAACCCTTTCGGACTCACTTCGCGAATTACATTATTCCCACTATCGGAGATGAAGAGGTCCCCGGCCGCGTTGGCGGCTACAGAAAGCGGGGCATTCAAGGTCGCTTTCGCGGCTGGGCCGTAGTCACCGGAATAACCCGCAGTGCCGGTACCGGCGAAAGTGGAAATGATCCCATCCGGCGTCACTTTGCGAATTACCTGATTGTCGTAATCGGCAATGAACAGATTGCCCGCTGCATCGACCGCCAGGCCCGTCGGGACGCTGATGGCTGCATTCACCGCGGGTCCGCCATCGCCGGAGTAGCCGAATCGTCCATTCCCGGCCACGGTACTGATGATTCCAGCCGGCGTTACTTTACGAACTCGAAAATTGCATTCGTCAGCGATGTAGAGATTGCCGGCGGTATCTAGCGCTAAGCCGTAGGGAAAACACAGTGATGAGCTGGTCGCCGGGCCGCCGTCGCCGCTGGGAGAGTCGAACAGGGCACCTCCGTAAGGAACGAGAGCGGAGTTTCCCGCGACCACCGTGAGCGCTCCCTGCGGGTCGAGCTTAAATACGCGAAAGTTCTCGGAGTCTGAGACGAAAACATTGCCGCTTGGATCCACGGCCACGCCGAAGATCGATCCGGTTGGGGCGTTGACGCCGGGAATCGGCGTATTGGGGAAGGTAAAATCGGTTCCCGCAACAGTGGTGATGATGGACTGCGCCTGCGCAATGGAGAAAAGCGCTGTCAACGCCAGACCAACAAAGGTCCGTTGAAATGCAGATTTCAATACGCCTCTCCTTTCCACCGAAGTCCTTGGGGATCGTAGTATACAACATATCCAGTCGCCCCCCGGACAACCTGCGATGCAACAATTCGTAACGGGAGTCCGTGCCGGATAATGTAAGAATTGGCGGCCGCGCGCGCTGCAGGCATGGAACGCAAACATTCCCGCGATGGCCGAAGATTGGTCCGCGCCGCTTGCTTCGGAGCAACAATCATGGGTGGTGATACAGTGATCGGAGCAGGCAGCACTATTGGCGCCAGTGTGTTTCTCACAACCAGCGTCCCCGAGGATTCATTGGTTGTCCTGGAAGCCATGAACGTAAGAATCATTCCGCAGAAATCCCGCGAGAGTTACGCATTGGACTATCAGATCTAAGCTAGCTACGACTGGGCAGCGTTCGGGACGGCATTCGCGCCGCCAGAAATAGGGACGAGTGAAATACGGCGGCCCGTCAAACTAGTGATTGCGGCAAGGAACCGCAAATACTTGAAGGAGGATCAAAATGATCAGTACTCAAGCGTTGCTTTTCCTGCTGCGGGTCTGGAGGGACCGCCGGGGCCAGGATCTCATCGACCTTCTAGAAGCCGGTCGGTGCGAAGGAGCAACATGGGCGCATGAACCCCGCTTTGGTCTTCAGGAGTGCCACGGAAGCCTATAGGATACGCGCGACTTGGATCGCGAACAGGATGTGCGAGTTCGCCCGTGGGCTTCGAACTACCAGTAAGCTGAATGAATGCACGTCCGACCTTCGCATCTCTTTTCCTGTTGGGCTTCAGCCACTATGATGGTGGCAACCCTGGTTGCTTCAACAGCCCTCGGTCAGCAGCCTGCGCGACACCAGCAAGTCCTGCAACTTGTGGAAGAGCACTCGGCGCACTTTTCAGCAACTTCCAAGACCATCTGGGAGTACGCGGAATTGGGCTATCACGAGGAGAAAAGTTCGGCTCTTCTGCGGCGTGAATTAGAGGCGGCGGGTTTCCGTGTGCAATCAACAGTAGCAGATGAACCGACCGCCATCGTCGCCACGTATGGCCAGGGTGAGCCCGTCATCGGCATCCTGGGCGAATTTGACGCACTCCCCGGCCTTTCACAAGCCGCCACGCCGGACCGTAGCCCCCTGATAGCAAACGCGCCAGGCCATGGCTGTGGACATAACCTGCTGGGGTCCGGGGCAGCACTCGCAGCGGTGGCGCTGAAAGAGTACATGGAACGGAATCACGTTACCGGGACCCTGCGCTACTACGGGACGCCGGCCGAGGAGGGCGGCGACGGGAAAGTGTACATGCTCCGAGCTGGGCTCTTTCGCGATGTCGATGTGGTTCTTCAGTGGCATCCGGCCAGCGAGAATATCGTTGCAAACGGTGGCATGCTTGCCATGAACAGCGCCAAGTTCCTATTCCATGGCGTGGCCGCTCATGCAGCGATGGCTCCGGAACGCGGCCGTTCCGCCCTGGATGCGGTGATGCTGATGGGGACTGGCATCGAGTATCTTCGCGAGCATGTCGCCAGCAACAGCCGAATCCATTACATCATCACCAATGGTGGCGAGGCACCCAACATCGTTCCGGATACAGCGGAACTCTACCTGTACGCCCGCAATCCTTCGCTCCCGGTGCTCGCCGAAGTTTGGAATCGAATTCTTAAGATAGGCCAGGGTGCGGCACTAATGACAGAAACTACGCTTGATGTAAAAGATATTGGAGGCACCGCCAACGTGCTTTCCAACGATGCGCTGGCTAAAGTTGCTCAACGGAATTTGGAAGAGGTTGGTGGTTTCCGCTATACGGCGGAAGAAAGGCATTTTGCGGAGCAACTGCAAAAGAGCTTGCCCGCCGGGGGAGCTGGTGATTTGGATTCAACCGCGTTGATTCAGCCCCTTCGGCGACCAGATCCCAACGCGGCCGCCGCGTCGACAGACGTAGGAGACGTCAGTTGGAACGTTCCGACGATTGGTTTTGAAACGGCAACTTTTGTGCCCGGAGTGGTCCCCCATACCTGGCAGGCAGCTGCCAGCGCAGGCATGAGTATCGGGCAGAAAGGGATGATCGTCGCCGCGAAGGCACTCGCCATCACCGGAGCGGATTTGTTTGCAGATCGGCAATTGGTATTGGATGCGAAGGCGGATTTTCAGCAGCAGCTGAAAGGTAGAACTTATGTGTCCGCCATTCCAGCCGGACAGAGTCCGCCGTTGAACTACCGGGACAAATAGGCTAGGCCGCGCATCCGCCACTACAACCAGAACAGAAAGGTTTGTTTGAGACCGGCGACAACAGAACGCTCGCGGAATAACGGACCAGCGGAACTACTCTCTTGTGGCCTGTCGCAGAGAAATCGTTACCAGGATGCAATTGTGGCGCACGCACTCTTGCGTGCCGCGTTCACACTCGTGTGAACGCTTTATGTTCTTCCGATGTTAACGAACTAGCTGCGACACGCCACTAGTATCAGTCACCCGCCAGAGTGACGAAGCTCGCAAGCACCAATCACGGTTTGGAGCGCTGGGGTTAGGCGTCCTTCGGTTTGTTCTTGCTCCCAGGCGGCCTGCCGCGACGCCTGGCTTCCGGGCCGTGATGGCCAAGCATCCTTCGTCTAGCGGTGGAGACCGCGCGCTCAAGCCTCGTCTCTTGTTCCCTTGCGATAGAATCTCTTGGTACACGATGCCACGTTCCGTACGAGACGAAACAAGGAGGCTATGATTCACCTGGCCTGCGAGAACTGCGACTGCACGGAGCGACTGGAGCGAAAGCTAGCGACTCTCGGCGATCCGTTCCAGGAGACGCTCCGAGGCCACTAGGGTTTGGTTCGGCAGATTCGCTGCACTTTTGTGACGTGGATTGTGACGTAACCCCTGGAAATTTGTTGTTTCGTCCCTAACCACGGCTACCTCAGTCGTGCTCATAATTGAGAAGCGCTGTCGCGGGAACGAGCGAAGCCCCTGAACTCTCAATGGCTTGCTAGCAATGGTGATGACTGCGGATCAATCGTTCACAGTCCGCCGTGGCAACTTCTAAGCAGGTGGTCGCTGGTTCGAGTCCAGCCGCGCGTACCACTCAGTACCCGCGTCCAGAAGTGCCCTGTTTATTAGCGCCAGTGGCCTTCCACCAGAACATACCCTCCGCCCCGGTGAACCCAGCGATGCCTAACCCAGTGAAGGTGGGGTCTGGGCGGTAGCTCCCATCTTCCGCGGACCCACACGTACGCCTGGCCGTCCCAAAAATGATAGCCGGCAATCCATACATGCCTTGGACTGGGGGCCGGACCGCGCGTCTCTACAACATCGCGGGGGGAGCTATGTGAACTACAACGTCGGCAGCCGGGACGCGAAATGCCAGCGCAGCGGCGAAGACGAATCCGATAAAGCGAATTCGGAACATATTCTCCCTTCCGCCCTACGATCGCGCCGCTTTTTTCTCGACATGTTTCTCGATCCACCCCAGAATCAAATCCGCGAGCTGCAAGTTATTCTTGTCCTGCATCAGCATGTGGCTGTTGCCCTTGATCCCCATCTTTGGGAGCGACATCATCTGTGCGTCGCCGCCGGCATCGTTCACCTGCTTGACGAACGTATTACACGAATCGAAGGCCCCCGGCCAGAAGTTAAAGGGACCCTGGATATCGCCCAGGTGATCGCCGAACATCACCAGTAGAGGAATCTTCGCCAGCTTCGACAGCTCCGCGGCCTTCAGCGTAGTGACGCAAGGCATTTCGATGGAAACGATCCCTTTCACCCCAGCCGGATCGAGCAGCGCAGCTTGCTCCGGAAAGAAGCCCGATTCCGAGTGCCCGATCAGGATCGCTCCCTTCAGCTTCACCGCCAGTGCAGCCATATTCGTCCAGGTCGGATTGGGCATTGGGAGTACAGCGTTGAGGTCCGGAATCATCTGCTTGTAGAGTTCATCCACCGCCTCCATGGGAAACTGTTCATCCGGAAACGCAGTGCCGTAGGTAGGTCCAAAGCGGAAGATCGACCATGCGGCCTGATGGCTCGCGTCCAACACATTCGGAAGCTGGCTGGGTGGAAGCGTTCCCGCCTTCACCGCGTTGAACGTCGACGGATCGAAGCCGGAGCGCGCGCGAGAGACCTGATCCGCCAGATAGACCGGCCGGTCCTTGCGCACAAAATATTCGTTCCAGCCCATCCGCCCATCCGGGGTGGTCTCCCACGTTTTACTGCTCAGGCAGCACCCGTGCACCATGACCACCGGTACGTGCCGGTTGCCGTTTACCGGGATCTGATACTGCACGTACATCTGGTTGATCGTGATGTCGCCACCGGGGAAAGCGGGTGGGCCGCCTGGTCGTGGCGCCCCGGGAGGAGGCGCCGGCAGGGTCTTGGTCTCGCCGCCTACGAAAAAGCTGCCTTGTTCGGCCAGCACCAGCGGTTTGGACTGCTTCTGTGCGATAGCGGCGGCGGCTAAGAGGAGGGCCAAAATCCCATAGCGGGTTTTCATGCTCCTTACTATATATCGCCGCCGATGATCACAGCAGGATCATTTCCATGCGGAATAAACGGGCTTGGCAACCAGAAAATCCGGATTGGCGCCGGCCTTCGGACGGAACTTCTGCACCCGTCCGGCGTCCACTTCAGCGACGTACAGGTTCCCTTCCTGATCCACGCTCATCCCGTGCACGCCCCACAGGCCTCCCGCGAATTCGCCCATGCTGCCCCACGAATACAGCAGGTGGCCTTGTAAATCCCACTCCACCATCTTGTTCGTAGTCCGGTCATAAGTCCAAATGGATTTCCCCGATCCGATATACAGCAGATGCAGGCTGGATGGGTCGGCGTCAATCTTCCATTGGTATAAATACTTGCCGTTCTCGTCGAACACCTGAATGCGATGGTTGTTTCGATCGTTCACAAAAACGTGTCGCGTCGCCGGATCTACGGCCACCCCGTGCACGTTGCTAAAGTAGCCCGGACGGGTGTCGATGGGCCCGCGCGGAGGGCCACCCAGCGTGCCCCACTGCAACAAAAACTTGCCGTCTTTATTGAATTTCGCCACACGCGTGCCCGTATAGCCATCCGAGACGAAGAAGGTTCCGTCCGGCAGCCAATCGAGATACGTCGGCCGGTTGAAGTGCGTTGCGTCCGCGCCGGCCACTTCCGGCGTGCCGATAGTCTGCAGCAGCTTCTTACCGTCATGCGTGAATTTGTAAATCACCTGCATGTTGTCGTCGACGATCCAAACGTTCTTTTCCGGATCGTACGGGCTGATGTAGATGGAGTGCGGACGCCGGAACAGCTTGTCCCACTGCTTCCAGGTCTCGATGATCTTGCCATTGCCATCCACCACCACGACGCAGTTTTCCCATTTCGCGTCGACGCCCAACTGGCGATAAGGCGGCCCCTTGATTCCCAGGTCCGGCGACTTCCCTTCCCACGAGGTCAGCCACTCGCTGACATCGTTGTCGGTGCCGCCCGTCCCCGGCAGGGATGCCACCGTGGCGTCGCGCCAAAAACCAGCCACCGGGAAGCTGATACTGGGTCCCAGTTGCGGCAGCAATATTGCCTTGGGCGGCGCCATCTTGGGCAGTTCACCGCGGAAGAGCATGTAAATACGATTCGGGCTTTCGGCAAAAACACTTTCACCCGCGCCGTAAGTCCACTTTTCATTGCCTGGCAGCGTGCTGACGTCCTGCGGCCAGTTCTTCACCAGGTCATAAGCGCCAGTCAAATCTTCCGATCCTACACTTCCGGGAACCGCTGCAAATCCGGTCCCGGGCTTGGACTGTGCTCTCACGGATCCCAAGCGGGCCGAGATGGTGAGACCGATTCCGACGCCAATCGCCAGCATCAGCAACATGAGCCAAATTTTTCGCATGTTATCTCCTCGCGGACTCAGAGATCATACTACGCGGAGCGAATGGTTGAAACTTGGCTCTTTAGGGCTAATCGGCTTTTAGATAAGCTGGGCGGGTGGAGTACTTCTTTGCTTGTCCCTACTGCTCGGAACGGATTTCTATGGTGCTGGACACGTCCGTCAAAAGACAAACTTATATAGAAGACTGCGAAGTGTGCTGCCAACCGATAGAAGTACACTACGCAGTCAAGAATGATGAGGTATGCCAGTTCGAAGCCAGAGCGATCTGACTCCCCGGCTTAAGACGGACTGCGATCGGGCTCGCTGTCTCTGGTGCGTTTTTTGCGGGCGCGTTTGCGAGCCAAGGCCTGCTTTACTCGCTTCTTCTGACCCGGCTTCAAATAGAAAGCATGCCGCTTGATGTCTTTAATGATGTCCTCTTGCAGGACCTTTCGCTTAAAGCGCTTCAGCGCGCTTTCCAGGCTTTCGCCATCATGAAGTTGAACTTCAGCCAACGGAACTCACCTCTGCTTTTTGCAATTAGTTTGCTTCTTTAGCGTACCAGATCCGGCACGCCTCTCACCGCTAGCGTTCCCGCTCATGTGTCCGGATACAGTCTGAACGGCGCTGCCAACTACATCACGCCGAAGGAGGTGCTCGCCGGGCGCCAGCAGGAGATCGGGTTGCCGACCAACCGCCTAAGGCGGAATTCAAAAAGCAATGTTTTCCGCAAAGCGTCGGATCGGATCGTCCGGTGGGTTCTACTTCTTCAATCCCGCGTTCCAATTCGTCACCACGGTCAGCGGAGGCGATGTCGCGCCGGCGCCGCTCGCCGTGTTGATGAGGAAACGCCTGCCATCCGCGGTGACGTCGTACTCAAACGTGAGGGTGCCAAAACTGTTGGCCATGTGCGCGTCGAACAGGGCCACGGGGACACCCGGCTCAAAAGAAGGCTTCGACCTCGGCTCAACCCCCGGGGCGCTCGCTTTTACCGGGACGGCCATCATCTTTCCGTCGGCGGCCACAAAGAACAGCTCCTTGCCATCGCCGCGCCAGCGCGGCTGCTCGCCACCGGCAATCGAGATGGCCCACTCGCCCTCGGCTGAAGGAAACGGCCGGACGTACACTTCGCGGCGGCCCGAACTGTCCGAAGTGAAAGCCATCCAGTGGCTGTCCGGCGAGAGCTGGCCAAACACTTCGTTGAACTCGGTCCTCAGAAATGGGATGGGCTTCCGGTCCGCCGCGGCGCCCTCGACGGGAAGAACCCAAAGATCGTATTTGGTCTTGGGATCATTGTCGACGTAGACGATGTACCGGCCGTCCTTCGACCATTGGGAGGCCACATCGCTGGAGCTATTCGGCAGCCACAGCTCCTCCTGCCCGCTTCCGCTAGCGGCTTTTCGGTAAAGATTAAAGGCCCCTTTTTGGTTCGAAGTGAAGACGATATAGTCTCCTCGGGGAGACCAAACGGGAGCTAGGTTGAAGTGTTGGTCGCTGGTGAAGCGCGCCTCGGTACCACGGCTCAGATCGCGTACCCACACATCGGACGCGGCGCCCCTCGAACGGCTGAAAGCAAGCGATTTCTCATCGGGGGAAAGCGCCAAGTCCAGGACGCCGGGCGCGCCCACGGGACCAAGGGATTTGCCGTATCGATCGAACCAGCCGAATTGGTTTGTGTCCCCACTGCCGCCGGTTTCGTAAACGAGCACGCCGTTCTCCGAGACTGTGGCCGGCATATAAGTGGTGTTCGCGGCTGCTCGCGAGACCCCCTCGGCGACGGGAAATACATCGCCCGAGACCTGTCCGCTTGCGGCGTCGAAAGGCTGCGCCATCAAGGTGTTTTCGCGGACAAACAGGATATGACCGGTTCGAGCGCCTTGCGCGGGCGGCGAGAACGCGATGCTCGATACATCCGGCAGTATTCGCCGGTCCTCTTTCCCATCGAGCGAGCTGATATGCACGCCAGTCTGTTCGGCCGGCCCTCCTTCCACGACGTACAGGAAATGGCGGCCGTCCGGAAGAAATACCGGATGCTTCAGATTGCCCTTGATCTTGGTCACATCCACCGGAACGCCGCCCGCCGCCGCGACCCGCTGGATCGAAATCCCGCCGTTGGTCGGTGAGAAAATGATGACATCGTCGCGATTCCACGACCCGCCGCGAGCATTGGGAACGTCGCAGAGCGATAGGGCGGGACCGCCGCTGGCCGCGACTTTCTTCAGATTCCCTTGCGCGAAAAATCCGATATTGCGGCTATCGGGCGACCAGAATGGATACGTGGCGTCCTCGGTGAATGGCATCGGCTTAGCTTGGAGCACATCCATGGGACGCAGCCAGAGCTGGCGTTTCCCGTTGACCGCCGCGGCGATGACGAGAGTGCGGCCATCCGGAGAAATAGCGAAGCTATGAACGGCGCTGTTCTCCGGTAAAGCGATCGAGGCCCGCAGCGGCTGCTCCTGGGGAGGCGTCTCACGGAGGTGGAGGATATTCGCTGGCATCAACGCGAGCAGGAGGAAGGCCGCAACGCACCACGGCAGCCACGATCGATGTCGCGACGCTGGCGGAGCCGAAGCGGATGCAGGCGGCGCATCCTCCCCCAGGAGCAACTCCCAATCCCCAATCGCTTGCAGCCTCGCCTTCGGTTCTCTTTCCAGGCAACGTTTGAGCAGCGGACGCACCTTGGCAGGGGCACGCTCCAGATTTGGCTCTTCCTTCAGCACGCTCGCCAGGATGTCGGAGACAGTGTCGCCGCGAAAAAGCTGCTGGCCCGTCAGCAGTTCCCACAGCACCACACCGAACGCCCAGATGTCGGCGCGGCGGTCCACGGTCTGACCGCGAGCCTGTTCCGGACTCATGTACGCCGCTGTGCCCATGATCATGCCAGCCGTGGTCGGCGACGTGGTGAGGGTCGCCATGTGTGTACCAACCTCGCCGTCGCCATGCGAAGGCTGCGTCACGGCGGCAAGACCGAAGTCCAGCACCTTGATCGTGCCCTCCGGCGTCAGCATGATGTTGGCCGGTTTTATATCGCGATGCGTGATCCCCCTCTCGTGGGCCGCTGCCAGGGCGTCTGCGATCTGCGCGGCATACTTCAGGGCGGTATCGACGGGCACGGGCCCCTGGAGCGTCTCGCCCTGGACTAGCTCCATTACCAGCGCCTTACCCTCGGAGGATTCTTCGATCGCGTAAATGCTCGCGATGTTGGGATGGTTCAGCGAAGCTAGCAGTTTGGCTTCGCGCTCGAAGCGCGCCAGCCGATCGGGATGTTCTAGGAACGCGGCGGGCAGAACCTTGATCGCTACTTCACGATCCAGCTTCGTGTCTTTGGCCCGATATACTTCGCCCATGCCGCCCTTACCGAGCGGCCCAACAATCTCGTAGTTGCCTAAGCGCGTGGCGATGGCCAGTGGCATACTGCGTGGATCGATTTTAGCCCAAAACATTCGCCCAAGTCCTGAGGGCTACCAACCGGAAATTATTCCGTAGTTTGTGACGCCTTTACGATGTTAGACTACTAACAACGCTGTTAACGGACTGTGCCGCATGAACGCTACTGCCGCCCATGCACCTGATGTATCGGTCCTCATCGTTGGAGCTGGCCCGACCGGCCTTATTCTCGCCTGCGACCTGGCTCGCCGCGGGGTGGACTTCAGGATCGTCGAAAAAGCAACGGATTATGCCGCCGGGTCGCGTGGAAAAGGCCTGCAACCGCGGAGCATGGAAATTCTCGAGGATCTTGGGGTCATGGACCGGATTCTCGTTCATGGTCAGTTTCATCTGCGCTTCCGCACCTATGACGGTGCTACCGTTCTCGGCGACCATGACATGAATGAAGGCCGTAATTGCACGCCGGACATACCTTACGCGAGTACGCTAATCGTTCCGCAGTGGCGTGTTGAGGAGGCGCTTCGCTTGCGCCTGGCGGAGTGGGGTGCGGGGGTGGAATTAGGGACAGAGCTGGTTGCTGTCGAACAGAACGAAGATTACGTGGCTGCGACGCTGCAAAAGCCTGATACGCAGGAACAGGTTCGCGGCAAATACTTGATTGCGGCGGACGGCGGACACAGCTTCGTGCGCAAGTCGCTGAACGTGGGATTCGAAGGCGAGACGTTAAAAGAAGAGCGGCTGATGACAGGCGACGTTTGCGTAGATGGGCTGGATCGAGACCATTGGCACATGTGGCCAAAACATAAGGACGGTATGGTGGCTCTCTGTCCTCTTCGGTCCTCGGAGATGTTTCAGTTTCAAGCCCAGGTTTTGGCGGGGGAAGAGCGAGAGGCGTCGCTCGAAACCTTTCAACGGATCATCGCCGAGCGTACCGGACGTACCGATTTGAAACTTTACGGTGCTACTTGGCTCTCGCTCTATCGAGCGAATGTAAGAATGGTGGACCGATACCGGGTCGGGCGAATCTTCCTTGCGGGCGATGCAGCTCACGTTCACTCGCCAGCCGGCGGAATGGGCATGAACACTGGGATTCAGGATGCCTACAATATCGGATGGAAACTTGGCGCCGTCCTGAATGGCGCGAAGGTATCGCTACTGGATAGCTACGAGGAGGAGAGGTTGCCAATTGCGGCATCCTTGCTGGGGATCTCCACAAGACTGCACCAGCAGACATTCAAAGATAGAGAGTTCCGGCGAGGTGAGGAAGTCCTGCAACTTGGACTGAACTATCGTGGCGGTTCTCTCAGCAGGCAGGTAGATCCACCCTCGACTCCCCTCCAAGCGGGAGACCGCGCTCCTGACGCTCCACTGCTCGATCGTAACGGAAACCGGGTGCGCCTCTTCGACCTCTTCCGTGGTCCCCGGTTTACTTTGCTGAGCCTTGGATGGCATGATTTGCCGGGACTGAATCAAGTCAGCGAAAGATACGAACAAAACCTTCGGGCCTACACCATTGATCGCGGCGCCTCCCAAACGGCTGCTCGCAACAATCGGCTGATCGATGATCAGGAGCATGTTCTGCATGCTTATGGCGGCGAAAATGGCGCGCTCTTTCTGATCAGGCCTGATGGATACATCGGATTTATCGGTGGAAGCAAATCAATCGGCTCCGTCGAGTCCTACCTGGAGCAACTCTATGGTGAGAGGTGCTGCAGCGGATAGCTCCTGGATGACGGCGCCTCCGGAAGTTGGCCGTGCGGGTCGCGGCGGCGAAGCAGCACTGCGGGGACGCAACCATGCTGAGCGATAGTCCGGGGCTCATCGAGACGATGAACGGAGCGCTAGACCCTCCGCCCCGAAAATCCCCGCCCGCGGCTGAACCATCACAGGTCGAACTCGGTGGATAGTGTTGCCGCTGGCGTTTGTTTCTTTGGTGGGAGTTCTACTCCCGCGGAACGATTGGCGGTTCTATTAACCCGCCGGTTTCTCCGGGTTGCGGCCGGTACCCTGGCAGTTCGGGCATCTACCGGTTCCCTTGCACCTGGTACATTGACCGCCGTTGCCGGTTCCCTTGCAGAGGGGGCAATCGCCACTGCCTCCGCACGCCGTGCATTTGTGCCGTTCAGGCTCCATGTTTCGCTGGCTCCCAAAGCTCGATTTTGTTCCCCTCGGGGTCGGTAATCCAAGCGAACCGGCCGTAGTCGTAGTCCTCGCGCTTGGGATCGATGGTGACGCCCTCCGCCCGCAGCGCGACGAGAAGCGCATCCAAATCGTCCACGCGATAGTTCAGCATGAACGGCGCGCGGCTCGGTTCGAAATACTTGCTGTGCTTTTCAAACAGCGCCCACACCGTCGTTCCGCGGCACTCCGGGTTCTCGTCCTCGCGCCAATGCAGCAGCGCCCCATAACCATGCGGCTCGCGCTTGATAGCAAGATGTTTTTCGTACCACTGATAAAGCTCTTCGGGATTCTCCGCCTTGATGAAAATCCCGCCGATGCCGGTAACGCGCTTCACTTTAGAACCTCCGGACTATTGTACCCGCCTGAGGCGACTCGTAGGATAAGATGGAATTTACCAACATGCTGTCAATCGTCATCCCAATCCACAATGAGGAGCCGTCTATCCTGCCGCTTTACGACCGGCTGACCCTGGTGTTGGAGTCGATGCAAAAGCCTTATGAAATTATCGCGGTGGACGACGCGTCCACCGATCGCAGCTTCGACCTGCTGGCCAACCTGGTGGAAACGGACGCCCGTCTGAAAGTGATCCGTCTGCGCCGTAATTTCGGACAGACCGCCGCTCTTTCCGCCGGTTTCGACGAGGCGCAGGGCAGCGTGATCATCTCGCTCGATGGCGACTTGCAGCACGCGCCGGAGGACATCCCGGCGCTGCTCGCCAAGATCGAGGAAGGCTACGACATCGCCAGCGGCTGGCGCAAGGATCGCGTCGACAACGCGATCACTCGCAAACTTCCCTCACGCATCGCGAACTGGTTGATGGCGAAATCGTCTGGCGTGGCCCTGCGCGATTTCGGGACCACCTTCAAGGCGTACCGCGCCGAAGTGCTCAAGGACATCAATCTATACGGAGAGCTGCATCGCTTCATTCCCGCGCTCGCCAGTTTCTACGGCGCGCGCATCGCCGAGGTTCCCATCCGTAATACGCCGCGCGCCTCGGGCGATTCGCACTACGGTCTGGGCCGAACCTTCAACGTGATTTTCGACATCCTGACCATCAAATTTTTGTTGAAGTATTTTACACGGCCGATGCACTTCTTTGGCCGGCTGGGGTTGGCCGCATTCGCCGTCGGATTCATGATCCTGGGCGCGGTGTCGGTTCCGAAATTGTGGGGTGAGCCCATCATGGTAAACCACGGCCCGCTCGTGATCCTGGGGGCGCTGCTACTGCTGGGCGGTCTGATGATGTTCAGCACCGGCCTGCTCGGCGAGGTGCTGATGCGCACCTATTTTGAAAGCCAGGGACGCCGCATCTACGCCGTGCGCGAGGTACGCTGCCGCCGCGAACCGGTAGCTCCGGCTTAACGAATGGGCTGCTTTAGGTTTTCATCGTTCGTCTTATCATTCGTAGCATTCGCGTTTTGGGTTAGCGCCGGCACTGCGCTCGCCGACGACACCGAACGCGTGTTCTTCAACGCCAGCATCTTCACTGCGGAGCCGGATCATCCCTACGCCGAGGCGGTAGCGATCCGCGGTGACAAAATCGTCGCGGTAGGCAGCCGCGCCGAGGTCGCAAAATCGGTCGGCGCGAAGGCGGAATCCATCGATCTACAGGGCAAGTGGCTGCTTCCCGGCTTCATCGATAGCCACAGCCATTCCATTTTCGGCGGGCTCACTCTGGTCGCGGCCGACGTCAGCGACAAAGTGGAATCGATCGCCGACCTGGTCGCTTTCGTCGCCGACGCGAAAAAAACCGGCAAAGGCATGAATGGCGAGATTCTGAGCGTCAGCGGCCTGCCCTTGGCCTTCTGGTCCAAGACCGACGAGCTAAATGCGAACTTCAGCGCCGGAGCCTATGCCAACCAGCCGGTGTTCTTGGCCGGCATGGATGGCCACACCGCGTGGGGCAATCGAGCGCTGCTGCGCCGGGCCGAGATCACCAAGCAGTTCATCAGCGCTCTTTCCGCGGCTGATCGAAACTACTATGGCGTTGGCTCAGGATCGGAGCCGAATGGTTTTGTGGTGGATGACGGCCTGAGAAGGCTTCAGGCGGTGGTGCCAAAACCCACCAGGGATCGGCTGCTGGAAGCGGGACGCGCCGCGCTTCAGTATAACCACAGTCTCGGAATTACCTCGTGGGTGGATCCCATCGTCGATGAATCCGCGTTGACGGCGTATCGCCAATTGGCGGAGCGCGGTGAGTTGACCGCGCACGTGGCAGGTTTCGTACAGGTTTACGCCAAGAAACCGGCCGGCGAAGAACTGGCTGCGGTTCAGAAAATCCGGCTGGAAAACAAAGACGTCAAGAATTTGAAGATTTCGGGCGTGAAGATCTTCGCCGACGGCGTGGCGGAATTCCCCTCTCACACCGCGGCCCTGTCCCAACCCTATCGCAACTCGGGAAAGAACGGAGAGTTGCTGTTCGATCCAAAACGCTTTGCCCAACTCGCCATCGCAGCCGACAAGCAGGGCCTCATTGTGCACGTTCATGCGATTGGCGATCAGGCGGTCCACGAAGCTCTGAACGGCATAGAAGCGGCCCGTAAAGCCAACGGCCCGAGCGGCCTGCCGCATACCATCACACACGTTCAGTTTATGCAGCCTGAAGATTTCCCGCGCTTTCGCCAGCTAGGGGTAATTGCCGCACTGCAGCTCTTCTGGGCCAGCGCGAACGGGGATGCGATTGAGCTTCTGAAACCCTATCTGGACCCGGCCATCTATCGCTGGCAGTACCCGGCCAGGTCCCTGCTGGACAACGGCGCGATCATTTCCGGGGCCAGCGACTGGCCGGTCTCAACGGCCAACGTGTTCCTGGCGATTTATCAGGCCGAGACGCGCAAGGGACCGGAGGGCGTACTGGATGCTTCCCAGCGCGTGCCTCGTGAGGCGATGCTGTTGGCCTACACCAGAAACTCGGCGCGCGCCATGAACGAGCAGTCCTCCCTTGGATCGATAGCCCCAGGCAAGCAGGCGGATTTTGTGCTGGTGGATCGAGATGTCCTCACGGTTCCAGCGGAGGAGTTCAAAGACACCAAGGTACTTTGGACCATGGTGGGGGGCAAGACGGTTTACAAAGCTCCCTAGGAGCACCCCCCAAGTCAGGGGTGCGGGACGGGGCCGGGGCCGCGCGTTGGGTACACGCGGCTTCAAGCCGCGTTTTCCCCTGTTCTCACCAGACGCCTTCCCGCCGATTTTGGCAAAAAACGCGGCTCAAGCCGCATATACCAGGCGATGGACTTAGCCATTCCACTTTCATGTCGCACGCCCCAAGTCAGTCTTCTCCGACCGCCGGCTTCGGCGCAAATTCAATAACCGTGCGGCTCAATCTCCGCCGCCAGTAATTCTCAAACAGCCCTTTCATCGCTTCGCCCATGCCGGCGTGCTCGAACACGATCGCCGTCCAGGTGGGACGGGTGATCACGGGATCCAGCAGCGCCAGCAAACCGCGCTCGCCGTCAAAGACCGCCAGCTTCATCGGCAGCGATTCGGTCTGCGCCACTTCGACGCCCGAGGTCGAGTACTCTTCCAGGCGCTGCCGGTGAGCCGCGTCCAGCGTGCCCGCTTCGATCAGCAACCGGCACGTCACACCCCCCAGACGCGCCTGCTTCACCAATTGTTCGTCGAGGGGATCCACCGCGTAGGGCGGCCGCGAAAATTCCAGATACTCATGCCGCACGTCGGAAAGCATGCGCCGGTATTGTTGCGCGATTTGCTCGGGATCGCTCACAATTCGCAAATATTCGAGCGTGCCCCGTTCTCCCTGCCCTTCCGAATACGACGCCGCCAGATCCACTACCAGGCTGTCGGCCATGCGGGTCTGGTCGGTCAGCTCGCGCTGCAGCATTTGAGCCCGGCGCGCCAGATAACTGGGGACGGCCAGGCTCGGCTCCACGGCGGAGAAAAGCTTGGTTTTCTCCTGCACCACCTGCGCGAATCCCTTCTCGACCAAACTGTCCAGGACTTCATAAATCTTCTGGCGCGGCACATGCGCGCGAGCCGCTAACTCGATGGCCTTGAAGCGTGGATGCCCAATCAGAACCAGGTAGGAACGCGCCTCATAGGCATTCAGGCCCAATTGCTGCAGCCTGCGCCAGAAGCGCTGAAAATCCAACTCGGGCAGTTCCGTGGTCATTTCGAAGTTTAGAGCATATCAGATGAAAGCGCGCAGGTCTTGCGGCCATTCTTCCGGCCATTCTTCCGGCCATTCTTCCGGCCATTCTTCCGGCCATTCTTCCGGCCATTCTTCCGGCATGGGAGTGATCAGCGCATGCGTCTCTTCGGTCTCCTCGGCGCCGCCGTCCAGCTCCGAGTGAAAGCTTGCCCGCAGTGAGGAACTTTGCGAGTTCTAGAATATACCGGGCCCTGCGCTGCGCGCCGCCTCTCGGACGGCCTCTCTAAGGTTCGTAGACGTGGGTACCGATATCTGGAGGAAGGGCAATATGAGAATTGTATGCAATGCTTTGCTCGTGCCAATCGCGCTCGCCGGCTGCGCATCGCTCATAGCCCAGAGTGCGGTTTTTACGGGCGCGTTGAGCGGACGGGCTACGGACGCCACTGGCGCGGTGGTCAGCGGAGCTTCGGTTGTAGTGCGAAACCTCGAGACCGGCTTGAAGCAATCCGACCAGACTAACGATACCGGACTCTACCACTTTCCCTCCCTCACGCCGGGAACGTATTCAATCACGGCAAGCTTGGACGGTTTCCGCAATGTTCAGGGCCTGGTTCAAGTGCGGCTGGGAAACACCACGTTGCAGGACATCAACCTGCAAGTGGTAGCCGGCAGAGAGACGGTCAGCGTCAACGGCGCCAGACCGCTACTTCGGCCAACGGAATCTTCTTCCAGCACAGTGATGGAACATTCGTTTATCGAGGAGCTGCCCCTCAATGGGCGCCGTTACACCGACTTTACGCTGCTCACCCCCAACACCAGCCCAGACGGCGACACCGGTCTGGTAAGCATCGCCGGCCAACAAGGCGGAGAAGACTCAGGATACGCCAACGGAAATGGCTCCAATGTATTCACCGTGGACGGGACCAGTGCAACCAGCAACTACTTCGCCGACATTTTAGGTCGTTATCGAATCCCCTATCTGTATGGCGAGAACTCGATCCTGGAGTTTCAAGTCTCAATTACGCCGTATTCGGCAATCTACGGGGGTGGATCGAGCTTCATTAACGCGGTGACCCGGTCTGGGAGCAACGCGTTCCATGGTGATGCGTTCTACTACAATCGGAACTCCGCGACTGGGGCCAATGAAACTCTTTTGAAAGCCAGTGGCTTCCCCAAACCGCAAGACGCTCTACAGCAATTCGGGGCCGCGCTGGGCGGACCGATCGTGCGGAACCGGTTATGGTTCTTCTTCGATTACGAGCAGCAACGGGAGAACGATCCAATTTCCATTATCAATCCCGCATTGGCGACGGTGTCGTCGGACCTGGTTGATAATTTTGGAATTCCGAACGGGACGAAGCTACCTGCGCCCAATGCGGCGTACCCGATGCCGGGCGCCGACAGCGTTCCGAGCGCGACCAACCCGGTGTACCTCCAGCAAGTGTCGAATGCTCTAAATGCGCTCAGTTCCAATCTTGGAATCAGTCCAAGACAGAGAAACGATCTGGTGTTCACGCCTCGGTTGGACTATCAGGCCAGTTCCCTCGACAGCCTGTTCCTCAGCGTCAACATGAACCGCTTCGATTCGCCCGGAGGCGTGATCACCGTCAGTCCGGTGGCCGTTTACGGGGAGCAAACGCTGGCCAACGATTACGTGCGTGCCTTCCAGGCCAGTCTGGGATGGACGCATACATTCTCCTCCAATCTCCTGAACGAATTCCACGCGGGTTTTTCGACCGACAACCAGATCGCGACACCCACCGGCCTGGCTCCCAACATTCCCACGCTGATACTGGATAGTCCAGCATCTTTCACCCTAGGTAACGCCCCATTTTCCGCCGGAAGAGTTTTTGAGAGGCAGTGGTCTCTTTCCGACCGAGTGGACTACGTGATTGGCAGGCACACGTTGCAATTCGGCTTCGATACCAATCGCGCCCGGGATGTGGACACTAATTTTGGCGGCGCTGACCCCAATGCCGACGTGCAGTTCGGGTCGTTCCTCGGCAGCTACCAATTTTCGAACCTGCAGAGTTTTGCGCTCGGAGAATACAACCTGTTCAGTCAGTCTTCGGGAAACCCGATTTTTTCTTTTGCCGTGCCCTACTACGGATTTTATGTTCAGGACTCGTTCCGGGCCTTCCCGCATTTGACGCTGGAAATTGGATTGCGCGAGGACTTTCAGGTTTATCCGCAGCCGGCGGAAAATCCGGCGTTTCCGCTTACCGGACAATATCCGAACCAGTTTCTAAGGCTGGCCCCGCGCTTCGGATTTGCCTGGCAAGCGCTAGCGAAGACGGTAGTGCGCGGCGGATTCGGGCAGTTCTATGACAACATGAACGGCTTGAACTACCGGAACGCGGTGGTCTCGAACGGATTGGCGTCCCAGCAATCTTCGGCAAGCGTGAGTTATAACCCAGCGCTGCCACCGGACCAACAAGCGCCGACGTTTCCCGGCGTGCTGCCGGGCACTTCCCCCCTGTTCCAGGCTAGCCCGGACATTTCCCTGGTTTCTCCGCAGTTTCGTGCGCCCTACGTCTTACAGGCGAGCTTGCAGATTGAGCAACAGCTTTCCCGGAATACAACCCTTAGTGTCGGCACCATGTTCGCTCACGCGCTGCACCTCGTTTCCGGCAGCGCTTATGACTTGAACCTGAATCCGTTGCAAGGCACGACAACGTATATTGTCTGTCCTCCGGGAACGACCGCCGCTCCCTGCAGTGGACAGGCGATCACCCTGCCGAATATGGACAACGGGCTGCTCACCGAAGGCCGCATCAATCCCAACCTGGGCCAGATCAACGAACTGATCAGCCCCGCGCAAAGCTATTACAACTCGTTGTTCGTGCAATTACAGCACCGCATGTCCCAGGACCTTTCCTATCAATTTTCCTACACGTTTGCCAAGAGCATCATGCTGGATGGCATGGACTTCAGCAATCAATTCAACTTCAGCAACACCCACGCTCCCTCGCTGTTGGACCAGCGGCATCGGCTTAGCTTGGCCGGCGTCTACCAGCCCCGTTTGGAAAGATTGACTGGCTCCAACACCGGCCACGCGATACTCTCGGGCTGGAGGCTGAGCGGCGTCATGGAGTTTTCTTCCGGCCGGCCGTATGCCGGTTTATTGAGTCCCGCCTGTACCAGCCCGAACCTGTCGTTCAGCAATTGCGCAGCTACCGGCAATGACAACTTGAACGACACCGCCTTCAACCAAGACACTGCGAACAGCGCGGCGGGTGTCAATGGCGCCGGCCCCACGCCCGGCATCGGCCTGAATTCGTTCTACGGCCCGTGGCTGGAGAGGATCGACGTTGCGCTGGCCCGCAGTTTTGCGATCAAGGAAAGCAAAGTCTTGCAATTTCAAGTGCAAGTATTCAATCTCTTCAATCATGCCAACTACTTTGTGCAGAACGGCGATGGTGTCAACCAACTGCAATACAACCCGATCGGAACCAACTGCGGCGACGGCGTTAGTTTAAACCAGACCTGCTATCTGATGCCCAACTCGGGCGCAGGCAATTTCGGAGCCCTGCAGGAAATTAGTCCCAATGGCTTGCCCCGCGCGTTGCAGTTTTCCCTGCGATTCAAGTTCTAGCTGGTCGCTTCTCATGGCTATGGCTTGCCGCGGGGCGACAAGTCGCGATGGAACATGTAGGAAATTTCGATGGGCATGCTATCCATGGACTGAACGCGCAACACCATCTGGTAGAAGCGTGGCACGCTGCCATCCGGCGATTTCAGTTTGGAGACCAGCGCCCGTGCCAGCGTCGGGTCGGTGAGCGCCCGCACGGCGGCCAGAGTGCTCGAAATCTGATTCCCCGACAAGTACAGAATGTCGCCATTCCCGTATAGCCCCGGCATGTGAGTGATCAGCGCGTGAGTCTCTTCAGCGCCGCTTTCGGGCGACCCTAGGGGCTGGTCGGGAATGAAGGCAGGTTCGCCCGGTCTCGGGCTCAGGTTCCGGATTCCATTGGGCTCCAGCACCAGGGGCTGTCCCTTGGAAAGCGCTTCGATCTGGCGATTTCCCGAAACTGGCCCGAGAAAGATCACGTTGTCCATCAGGACTTCCGGCATCGCCAGCTGGTCGCTGCTGGTGATCAGCACGTTGTCCTTGCGGCGCGCCAGAAATTCACCGAGCAGGAACGCTCCGTTCGCGGTGCCCGCGCCGGTAAATCCCTTCGACGCAGCCAGACAGATCATGAGTGGGCGATTGCTTTGGAGAACAGATCCCCATAGTTGTGGCAGTTCGGGGGAACCGGGCGCAGCCGCGGCGGCGGTCTTGTTGGAACGCCAGAGTTGAACACCGAACGCCAAGGCGCACACCACGGCCAAGGCCAGAAGCGCCATCAGGACGATTTCTTTGCGTTGGCTGGGCTCGAGTTGCGCCGCTGTCTCGGGAACCGCGGCATCCACCGGATCGGGCGCGATTTCGCGCGGCTCAAACGTCACTCGAAAGCCGCCCTTAGGGACATCCACCATCACCGCGTCGTTCACACCTTCGGTGCGATAATACTCCGCCAACTTTTGCCGCAACCGCGCGACATGCATCCGCACTACCGATTCCTGGCGCGGATCGTAGGATGCCGGCTTGGCGAAAACATCCAGGCCCACCGTGTATTCCTTTAGGCTGTCGGCCGTTCCGGAAAGCGACTTCTCCGCGAGATAGTGCAGCAGATTGCGGTGTACTTCCGAAGTTCGGAAGGCTTTGCTCTGGATGATTCGCTGGACCTGCGTTTGGTTCGCTTCCAGCTCTTCAACCACCATCGCTATCTATCATACGGCATACCCGCGGGCGGGACGCTTGCCGGTTCGTAGTAGCCGCTCAGCTTCAGGTGGATGGTGACCGAACGGCTATTCTGGTTCTTCCAGCGCCAGTGGTACCAGCCCGAGGATTGGGCCACGAACGCGCTATGCGCCTCAGATGCACTCCTGGTCTGCCGGCCCGCGAATTCGCAGTAGAGCGGTTTACCCCCAGCTCCTCCGGCCTGGCCAGTGGACCAGGCGTATACCAGCGTTGCGCCCGCCTGCATGCCCACGCGGTAGTTCGCTTCCTGCTGCGCTCCGACAGTGAGATCAAAACTGTCCTTGCGAAACGGCTGGAGCAGACTTCGGGCGCTCGCGGGCAGCTGCGCCGCGGGAGGATTCGGGGGATGGTGGATCCTAAAGCTCCATATATAGACCACGATTGCTCCTGCGGCCATCAAGCCGCCGCCCACTGCCGCCAGCCGTCGCACACTCCTCACATTACCGATTGTATGCGTGCTTTGTACCTAGGCCGCGGATGTCAGGCGAAAGCACTATTTTCTCCGTTATTGCCGGTTCAACCCTGTAGCCTCTACCCACTACCGCCGATAGAGATCACAGGAGCAGGCATGGCAACAATGCCTTCGAAGAGCTGGAGCGTAGCGTCTATCCGTCAGACCAACGGAATCAGTCTGGAAGAGATCGCGCGAAACACCAAACTCAAGATCACAACATTGAAGGCTATCGAGGATGCTAACTTTGATGTTTTGCCGGGCGGAATTTACAATATCAGCTATATTCGACAATACGCCCGGGCGATAGGCGTGGATGAAGGAGCTCTGGTGAAGATGTACCAGGCGCTGCGCCCGGATGATAATCAAAGTCAAGCAGACCAACGGTAGCCGTACCGAACATTTCAAACTTAGGAAAGCAGGAGCAACATGGCCGCTGCAGCTTCATTCTCAACCCATATATCAACGTCCCAGGCCGTTCTCGGCAGGGAGGTCACAATTACTGGTGAAATTCGCAGCCACGAACCTCTCATCATCGAGGGTGAGGTAGAGGGAACCATCGACGTGGCCGGCCACCTGCTCACCATTGCGCCCAACGGAAAAGTGCGCGCCAGCGTCCAGGCCAAGGAGATTGACGTGCTTGGTTCGTTGCAAGGAAACGTCGACAACGCCGACAAGATCTACATCCGCAGTGGAGCGCGATTCATCGGCGATATTCACTCGCGTGCCATAGTAATCGAGGATGGCGGGTTCATCCGCGGCAAAGTGGATCTGGCACAAAAGTCCGGCGCTGCTAAGTAACGTCGTTTCTAGTGAAACGCCTGATCTAAGGCGTGGAACGTGGTGACGAACTGGATTCCCACAATATTGTTCTGTGATCCCGGATAATTTTCAATGTTCAGCCACTCATAGCTGGCCTTGAGCAATTGGTGCCGGTTGAGCCACCAACCGGCTCCAAGTTCATAAGACGTAATCCACGGTGAGAACTGGCTGGTGGCTGTCCCGGTTGCATCCCTTGCGCCGCCGGGTTTGAGCCATCCCGCACGGCCAGCCACATAAAGATGCGGGGTCAGAATCCGCTTCGCTTCTCCGTAGGTAGAGATAACCGACGGCGCCTGAGTGAAGCCGGGATAATCATATTGGAAGCGCTGCCATTCGCCGCTTAGGCTCCAATGGCCGCGCGCCCACTGGGCCTCGATCCCTTTCCAAGCCCCGGCGGGAGATGTTCATGGACACGCAGTCATCACCAAACGGTAAGACGACCCCATGCTATCCTGAGATCAAGTCAACATCTTGAGGAGCTAGCGACGAATGCGGTACACCGGTCCTCCCATTCGCTACAAGGTTTCTAAACCCCTGCAAGCAGTGAAGCTGGCGGAACATCCCGGCAGCAGCCTGCGCGATCCCACCGGCACCCTGGTCCAGATCCCAGCCGAAGTGATCGTCGAAATCGAAGGCGGCGTCGCTCAGTCCGGCTTGATCAACGTGCTCTGGAACGGCGAAGTCTTCTCGGTTTTCAACGAAGACCTGCAGGAGAAAGCCGGCCCGGTCAGCGCGGCTGAAGTTTAGACCAAGATACCGAGAGCCAGCCTTCGCGCACATGCCCAGTGAACGCGATCTCGACTTAATCCGTGCCTCAGCCGCTGGCGACGCCGAACGCATGCGGGCACTGCTGGGGCGCGGCGCCAAGGTGAACGCGCGCATGAAGAACGGAGCCACCGCCCTGCTGGCGGCGGCCGTGGCCGGGCGCATCGAAGCGCTCCAGCTTTTGTTGCTCCAAGGCGCCGATCTGAAGGCCCGCTATCGCGACGAAGCCACGGTTCTCGTCATGGCCGCCACGCAGGGACACGCCAATGTGGTCCAGTTGCTGCTACAAAAGGGCGCCAGCCATCACGAACGAACTCGCACTGGCGTCACCCCGCTGCTGGCCGCCGCGATTGAAGGGCACGGAGCGGTGATGGAGGCGCTGCTGGCCGCGGGCGCGGATCCGAACGCCGCCGACGCGCGCGGTGTAACGCCTCTAATTGGCGCGGCGGTGAACGGCCGCATGGAGGCTCTCCTCGCTCTGCTCGCTGCCGGAGCCGATATCGGCGCGGTCAGCAAATCCGGTCTCACGGCGCTGGTTGCCGCGGTATCGGCGACGCCCGCGGTGGCATGGGTGCTGCTCGAAAAGGGCGCCGATCCCAATACCTTGGACGAGCAGGGCCGGCCGGTCCTGGTGGCGGCGGCCGCCAGTGGAAATGCGGAAGCCGTGCCGATGCTGCTGGCCAAAGGCGCACGGATTGAAGAGGCGGCGTTGCTCGCAGCGGCGCTCGGTGGACATATCGAGGTGGCTAAGGCGCTGCTCGATGCCGGGGCAAATCCAAATGCTGCGGGAGCAACCGGCATCACGCCGCTCATTGCCGCCGTCGTCCGCGGACAGACCGACATGGCTGAGCTGTTGATTCGATCCGGCGCCGATGTCAATGCGCGCACCAGCCAAGGGGTCACGGCGTTGATGGCAGCCGTCAACAGCCATCCCGACGCCATCCCCATGCTGCTTGCGCACGGCGCCGAGATCAACGCGGCCGATCAAAGCGGGCTGACCGCGCTGCACGCCGCAGCTGCCATGGGACGCGCGGAAGCGGTCCGGCTACTCATACAATCGGGCGCCGACCCCCAGCAGCTCACGGCCAGTGGCCTTACGGCTCTCGGCATCGCGGAAGCGGGCGGCCACGCGGAGATCGCCGATTTCCTGCGCCCTGCTGACTCGTGATTACTTATCGCGCGGCAGCCTGATTTCGACGCTGAAGCTCATCCACTCGATCCTGCCAAGCTTTTCCTCGGCCGTGTCCGCGGAATGGCTGATCTTTGAATCCGTGATCCACAGACGGCCCGTCCCTACGGGCGAGGTACCCAGCTTCGCTAACGCTTCCTTTTCTTTATCCGGCGTGGTCGTGTAAGGCCACAGCACGATGTTCAACCGCGCATACTCGATCTGGTAGTCGTTGCAGTTCGTTACGAAACGGAATTCGCGCGGTGAAGCGGACACCTCTTCCTCCGCCGTCCATCCGTAGGTTGTATCAATATCTAGATCTCTGTGAGCCCGGTAGGGAGGATTGACCACAGAGGCAAGCTCCTGGCAATCGCCCTGCGGCTGCTTCAGCTCGACAGCTATGTTCCAACCGGGCTGAAGCACAAAATCCAGAGCGCTATTCAGCGTCCTGCGGAACTCCTCGCCTTCGGATATTTTGCCGGAGAAACAGATCGCTCCTGGCGAGCAGACGGGCTTGTCTGCCCCCGCGACTTTACGGGACGCTCTGCCAACAATCTGAGAGTTGGCGATCGAAGCGCAGAAAACCGCGAGGGCAAGGATCGCAGGTTTGCGCATGAATAGAGGTACGCAACTAGTTTACGACGCGCGCGCCTTTTCCACGGCAGTCTGCTGCGGCGCCTGACCCTTGGCCGGTGGCAGAGTGAAGTAGAAGCAGGACCCTTTTCCGTTCGACTCCACCCAAATCCGCCCGCCATAGGTCTCGACAATGCGCTGGCAGATCGCCAATCCGATCCCGGTTCCCGGATAATCCTGCCCATGCAAGCGCTTAAAAATCTTGAAGATTTGTTGCGCGTATTCGGGGGCGATTCCGATGCCGTTGTCTCGCACCGACAACACCCATTCCGCGCTCCTGCCATTGCGCCGAGATGTGGATGCGCGGCGCATCTTCGCCGCGATATTTGATCGCGTTGCCCACCAGATTTTGCAGCAGCTGCACCAGGCAAATCTCGTGCGCATGAACCGCTGGGATGGTATCCCAGGTGATCATGGCGCCGCTCTGCTCCACCGACGCCTGCAGGTTCAGGAGCACTTTGCGGATCACATCGATGAAATCCACGGTTTCAGCCGGACCCTCCGCCGACGATCCGGTTTGCGAGTACGCCAGCAGATCCTTGAGCAGCATCTCCATTCGTCTGGCGCCGCCGACGATGTAGGAGATGTACTGGTCGGCATTGGCATCCAGCTTCTCCAAATATTTCCGCTGCAGCATCTGGCTGTACAGCGCCACCATGCGCAGCGGCTCCTGCAAATCGTGACTCGCCGCGTAAGCAAACTGGTTCAAATCGCCGTTGGATTGCCGCAGCGCTTCGTTGGATCGCAGCAGCTCCTGCGTGCGCTCGGCCACGCGCTGCTCGAGCGTCGCGTTCAGCTCGCGAATGGCCTCATCGGCGCGCCGGCGCTCGGTAACATCGCGAATGGCGGAGGTAAGCAGCAGGCCCTCTTCGGTCTGTAGCGGGCTCAAGCTGATTTCAACCGGAAACTGATGGCCGTTCTTGCGCCGAGCCCACAGTTCGGTGGGCGGAGCCAGCCAAGCCGAGCCATTCGAACGCGCCGGCGCGGAGTGGCTGCTCCAATCCGGGACCAGCATCCGGATGTTTTGCCCGATCAGCTCTTCGCGCGGGAACGCGAACATGATTTCCGCCTGCGAATTGGCCAGGCTGATGCAACCCTCCTCATCGCTGATGATCATCGCGTCGGGCGCGGCTTCCAGCAGCGAGCGGAACTTTTGCTCCGCCTTTCCCAACACTTCGGTCTGGCGCCGGAGCAGCGCGGTGTTGCGGCTCAATTCGACAAACACGCCGACCTTGGATCGCAGAATCTCGGCCACAATCGGCTTGAACAGGAAATCCACCGCGCCCAGATCGTAGCCGCGGAACAGATGCTCGTCGCTGCGGTAACCGGTGAGAAACAGGATCGGCGTGTGGCGGGAGCGTTTGCGCGAGCGGATCAGCTCGGCCGTCTGAAACCCGTCCATATCCGGCATCTTCACGTCCAGCAGGATGGCCGCGAAATCGGCGTCCAGCAGATGGCGCAGGGCTTCGGTGCCGGAGCGCGCCAGCACCAGTTCCTGGCCCAGCCCATCCAGCGCCGCTTCGAGCGACACCAGATTATCCGGCGTGTCGTCCACCAACAGGATCTTCACGCGATCCTGCGCTGCAGTTTCAGGTAGGGGCATGCCTGCTCCGCTGCTTGCTCCGTTGGACACCGCCCGCTGGCCGGCCTGGGTTTCCGGTTCCATTTTAGGCCGTCGCCGCCGGGGTGCCTACCTCATGGCCCCGGCTAATCCACACGCGCAGCACCGAGAATAGCTGTTCCAGATCCACGGGTTTTGTAATGTAATCGGACGCCCCCGCCTCGATGCACTTGGCACGGTCGCCCTTCATGGCCTTGGCGGTCAAAGCAACGATCGGCAGCGTCCGGAATTCGGGCACCTCGCGAATCGCCCGCATCGTCTCATAGCCGTCCATCTCCGGCATCATGATGTCCATCAGCACGAGATCGACATCCGGCGTCTTCTTCAATAGTTCGATGCCGGCCCGGCCATTTTCGGCGTGCGCCACTTTCAGGTTGTGATCTTCGAGCAGACTGGTGAGTGCGAAAATATTGCGAACATCGTCGTCCACCACCAGCACTTTCTTGCCGAACAGCGCGACGTCGGTGTCCCGCAGCTGCTCGAGGATACGGCACTGGTCTGGCGCCAGATCAGATTCCGCGCGATGCAACAGGAGCACCGATTCATCCAGCAAACGTTCGCGCGTTTGCACCGTCCTGACAATGCCCGCACGGCTCAGCCGCGCTAACTCGAGTTCTTCGTCGTCGGTCAGCGGCCGGTCGCACATCAGCAGGATGGGCGGCGTATAAGGACCGGCGTGAGTTTGTATCTCTTCCACTAGCGCCATGGGCGCAATGCCCTCGATTTGAAGATGCACTACGATTCCGTCCAGATACTGCTGCTTCAGCACGGCCAACGCTTCGCCCGCGGTTGCTACGCCGATCGGGTCGAGATCCGGCGCGCCCACCGTCGCAATCATGTTCGCCCGCTCTATTTCGTCGGCGCATACCAGCAGCAATTTCTTCACGCGCTTCTGAACCGAATGCTCGATCGCCGCGAACGCCTCGGCCAGCAAATCGTTGGTGACCGACTTTTCAAGATAAGTCATGGCTCCCAGCGCCAGGCCGCGCCGCCGGTTTTCATCGCCGGAAATGATATGCACCGGAATGTGCCTGCGTAGCAGGATCGTGTTTCAGGCGATCCAGAATGGTCCAGCCCGCGATATCGGGAAGATTGATGTCGAGCGTGATCGCGCCCGGTTTGAACTCGCGCGCCAAGGTCATGGCGCTCGATCCGCGCAGAGCTACCAGAGCCTTCAGGCCGTGATCGTGGGCCAGATCCAGCAGTATGCGCGCGAAGGTGATGTCGTCTTCAACGATCAACAGCGCCCCGTCGCCCGGCTGCACCAGATTGCGATCGTCGTCGATCACCAAATCTTCCACCAGTTCTTCGGTCGCCATCGCGGCCGCCGGCAGAATCATGTCCACGCCGGCATCCACGGTTTCTTTGACCGCTTGTTCCAGCATGACTGGCGAAGTAAGGCGAAACGCTTCACTCTTGGGCTGCGCGGCGGGCGTGACGTAGACCTGCGGCAAGTACAAGGTAAAGGTGCTTCCGACGCCTGGGCGCGCTCTGCAACCGGATCTCACCACCCAGCAGTCGCGCCAACTCGCGGCTGATGGAAAGCCCCAGGCCCGTCCCGCCGTACTTACGGCTGGTGGTTCCATCGGCTTGTTGGAACGCCTCAAAGATGATGCGCTGCTTTTCCGACGCGATTCCAATGCCCGTGTCCGCCACCGAAAATGCGATTACCGATTTCGCGCGGCTTAGGACGCCGTTGGCCGGGTTCCAACCGCTTGCCGCTTTGTCGATGGACAGCCGTACCGATCCATGTTCGGTAAACTTCAAGGCGTTCGAAAGTAGATTTTTTAGCACCTGCTGCAGGCGCTTGGCATCGGTATGGATGATCTCGGAAGCCAGGTTGGATCCCAGCTCCGCCGTAAAATCGAGGTTCTTGCCGTCCGCAACGTGGCGGAATGTGCGCAGGCAGAAGTCTTCCAGCTCACTGAACCGAATGCCGCCCACCTCCACGTCCATCTTGCCCGATTCGATCTTGCTCAAATCCAGAATGTCGCTGATCAGCGACAGCAGGTCGGTCCCCGAAGTGTGAATGGTCTCGGCGAACTTCACCTGTTTGGCCGTCAGGTTCTTGTCGGAATTCTCCGAAAGCATGCGTGCTAGAATCAGCAAATTGTTGAGCGGCGTGCGCAGCTCGTGGCTCATGTTGGCCAGAAATTCGCTCTTGTACTTGGAGGTCAGCGCCAACTGCTCGGCCTTTTCTTCCAGCGCCTTCTTGGCCTGCTCCACTTCCTGATTCTTGGTTTCGACTTCCGTCTTCTGCTCGGCCAGCAACTGCGCTTTCTCCTGCAGCTCGGCGTTGGTCTTCTGCAACTGGAGCTGTTGGCTTTGCAGCTCTTCGGCCAGCGCCTGGCTTTGCGTCAGCAGTTGCTCGGTCCGCATGGTGGCGCGAATGGTGTTCAACACGATTCCGATGGATTGCGTGAGCTGATCGAGGAACGCCAGGTGAATATCGCTGAACTGGCCGAAGGACGCCAGCTCGATGGCCGCCTTTACATCGCCTTCAAACAGTACCGGCAATACCACGATGCTCACCGGCGCGGTGCTTCCGAGGCTCGAATTAATCCGGATGTATCCGCCTGGAAGGTTGGTGACTAAGATGCGCTCCTTCTCTTTGGCGCACTGCCCCACCAGTCCCTGGCCAACTTCGAACTCCATGGGAACGCCATCGCGATCGTGAATCGCGTAACCGGCAACCAACTTCAGCAGGGTCTTGCTGTCATGCGTTTCGGCAATATAAAACGTCCCATGCTGCGCGCCCACCAGCGGCGTCAGCTCGGAAAGCAGCAACTGCGACAACGTCAACAGATCGCGCTGGCCCTGCATCATGCCGGTGAACTTGGCGATGTTGGTCTTCAGGAAGTCCTGCTCGTTGTTCTTGCGCGTGGTGGCCGCAAGGTTCACGATCATCTCATTCAAGTTGTCCTTGAGCGCCGCCACTTCGCCCAGCGCTTCGACCGCGATGGACCGCGTGAGATCGCCCTTGGTCACCGCGGTGGCCACTTCGGCGATGGCGCGGACCTGCGTGGTTAGATTGGCCGCAAGTTGATTGACGTTGTCCGTCAAATCGCGCCAGATGCCAGCCGCGCCGGGCACACGCGCCTGCCCGCCCAGCTTGCCTTCGATAGCCAACTTCGCGCGCCACGGTGGTCACCTGATCGGCGAACGTCGCCAGCGTGTCGATCATTCCGTTGATGGTGTCGGCCAGCTCGGCGATCTCGCCCTTGGTTTCGAGCACCAGCTTTCGTTTCAGATCCCCGTTAGCTACGGCAGTGACCACTTTTGCGATACCGCGCACCTGCGTGGTCAGGTTGGCGGCCATGAAGTTGACGTTGTCCGTCAGATCCTTCCAGGTACCAGCGACGCCTTTCACTTCGGCTTGGCCGCCCAGCTTGCCGTCGGTTCCCACTTCGCGCGCCACGCGCGTCACTTCGCTGGCGAACGAATTGAGCTGATCCACCATGCGATTGATGGTGTTCTTCAGCTCCAGAATCTCGCCCTGCACATCGACCGTGATTTTCCGCGAAAGATCGCCATTGGCAACGGCCGTCGTCACCTGCGCGATGTTGCGGACCTGGGCCGTCAGGTTGCCGGCCATCGAATTGACGCTGTCGGTCAAATCCTTCCACGTTCCACCGACGCCGCGCACATTGGCCTGGCCGCCGAGCTTGCCTTCGGTACCCACTTCGCGCGCCACGCGGGTTACTTCGCTGGCAAACGCGTTCAACTGATCGACCATCGTGTTGATGGTGTTCTTCAGCTCCAGAATCTCGCCGCGCACGTCCACCGTGATCTTGCGCGACAAGTCGCCCTTGGCGACCGCCGTCGTAACTTGCGCGATGTTGCGGACCTGGTTGGTCAAGTTGCCCGCCATAGAGTTGACGCTTTCCGTCAAATCTTTCCAGGTACCCGCCACGCCCTTCACTTCCGCCTGGCCGCCCAGATTGCCTTCGGTTCCAACCTCACGCGCCACGCGTGTCACTTCCGATGCGAACGAGCTCAACTGATCCACCATCGTATTGATGGTGTTCTTCAGCTCCAGAATTTCGCCGCGCGCATCCACCGTGATCTTGGTGGTTAAGTCGCCGCGCGCTACCGCGGTTGTGACGCCGGCGATGTTGCGCACCTGGTTGGTCAGGTTGCTGGCCATGTAGTTGACGCTATCCGTCAAATCCTTCCACGTGCCGGCCACCCCGCGCACATCGGCCTGGCCGCCTAATCTGCCTTCCGTACCCACTTCGCGCGCCACGCGCGTCACTTCGCTCGCAAACGCGTTGAGCTGATCGACCATGGTGTTGATGGTGTTCTTCAACTCCAGAATTTCCCCGCGCGCGTCCACCGTGATCTTGGTCGATAAATCGCCTTTCGCGACGCCCGTGGTCACCTGTGCGATATTGCGGACCTGGGATGTCAGGTTACCCGCCATGAAGTTGACCGAGTCCGTCAAATCCTTCCAGACGCCGCCCACGCCGGTGACTTCCGCCTGTCCGCCCAGCTTGCCTTCAGTTCCCACCTCGCGCGCCACACGCGTCACTTCGCTCGCAAACGCATTCAGCTGATCCACCATCGTATTGATGGTGTTCTTCAGCTCCAGAATTTCGCCGCGCACGTCCACCGTGATCTTGCGCGACAAATCGCCCTTGGCCACGGCGGTCGTCACTTCAGCGATATTTCGAACCTGCGAGGTTAAGTTGCTCGCCATCGAATTCACCGAGTCCGTCAAATCCTTCCACGTTCCCGCCACACCGTGGACGTCCGCCTGGCCGCCCAGTTTGCCTTCGGTGCCAACTTCGCGCGCCACGCGGGTCACTTCGGACGCGAACGAGCTCAACTGATCCACCATGGTATTGATGGTGTTCTTCAATTCCAGAATCTCGCCCCGCACTTCCACCGTGATCTTGCGCGACAGGTCGCCCGTCGCAACCGCGGTGGTCACTTCGGCGATATTGCGCACCTGGTTGGTCAGGTTGCTCGCCATCGAGTTGACGGAGTCCGTGAGATCCTTCCACGTTCCGGCCACGCCTTTCACCACCGCCTGGCCGCCCAGCTTGCCCTCCGTACCCACTTCGCGCGCCACGCGCGTCACTTCGCTCGCAAAACCGTTGAGCTGATCCACCATGATGTTGATGGTGTTCTTCAGCTCCAGAATTTCGCCGCGCACATCCACCGTAATCTTGCGCGACAAATCGCCGTTCGCAACGGCGGTAGTCACTTCGGCGATGTTTCGAACCTGAGCCGTCAGGTTGCCGGCCATGGAATTGACCGAATCGGTCAAATCCTTCCACACGCCGCCCACGCCTTTCACCTGCGCCTGCCCGCCCAGCTTGCCGTCGGTACCCACTTCGCGCGCCACGCGCGTCACTTCGCTCGCAAAAGAATTGAGCTGATCCACCATGGTGTTGATGGTGTTCTTCAACTCCAGAATTTCGCCGCGCGCATCTACCGTGATCTTGGTCGACAAATCGCCGCGCGCCACCGCCGTCGTTACACCGGCGATGTTGCGCACTTGATTCGTCAGATTGCCCGCCATCGAGTTGACGCTCTCGGTGAGATCCTTCCACACGCCGCCCACGCCCTTCACCTGCGCCTGCCCGCCCAACTTGCCTTCGGTTCCCACTTCGCGCGCCACGCGCGTCACTTCGCTGGCGAACGAATTCAGCTGATCCACCATGGTGTTGATGGTGTTCTTCAGCTCCAGAATTTCGCCGCGCGCATCCACCGTGATTTTGGTCGAAAGGTCGCCCTTGGCCACCGCCGTTGTCACGCCCGCGATGTTGCGCACTTGATTCGTCAAATTGCCGGCCATCGAATTGACGCTCTCCGTCAAATCGCGCCACGTTCCCGCCACGCCTTCCACTTCGGCCTGGCCGCCCAGCCGGCCTTCGGTACCCACCTCCCGCGCCACGCGCGTTACTTCCGATGCGAACGAGCTCAACTGATCCACCATCGTGTTGATGGTGTTCTTCAATTCCAGAATCTCACCGCGCACCTGCACCGTGATCTTGCGCGACAGATCGCCCTTGGCGACGGCCGTGGTAACTTCGGCGATGTTTCTAACCTGAGCCGTCAGATTGCCGGCCATCGAATTGACGCTGTCGGTCAAATCCTTCCACGTTCCACCGACGCCGGGCACATCGGCCTGGCCGCCCAGCTTCCCTTCGGTACCCACTTCACGCGCCACGCGCGTCACTTCGGCCGCGAACGAACTGAGCTGATCCACCATCGTGTTGATGGTGTTTTTCAATTGCAGAATTTCGCCGCGCGCGTCCACCGTGATGCGCGTCGACAAATCGCCTTTCGCCACCGCAGTGGTCACTTCCGCGATGTTGCGCACCTGATTGGTCAGGTTGCTCGCCATCGAATTGACCGAATCGGTCAAATCTTTCCACGTCCCCGCCACGCCGCGCACATCGGCCTGGCCGCCTAATCGGCCTTCCGTTCCCACTTCGCGCGCCACGCGCGTCACTTCGGCGGCGAACGAACTGAGCTGGTCCACCATGGTGTTAATGGTGTTCTTCAACTGCAAAATTTCACCGCGCGCATCCACCGTGATGCGCGTCGTCAAGTCGCCTTTCGCCACGGCCGTAGTTACGCCCGCGATATTGCGCACCTGGTTGGTCAGGTTGCTCGCCATCGAGTTGACGCTTTCCGTCAAATCGCGCCAGGTTCCCGCCACCGCCGGGACCACCGCCTGACCGCCCAGCTTGCCCTCCGTTCCCACTTCGCGCGCCACGCGCGTCACTTCGCTCGCGAACGAATTCAACTGCTGCACCATCGTGTTCACCACGCGCGCCGTATGCAGGAACTCGCCGCGCAGCGGCCGCCCGTCTACTTCGAGCGACATGTTCTGCGAGAGATCGCCTTTGGCCACCGCGCCGATCACGCGCGCCACTTCGGTGGATGGCTGCACCAGATCGCCAATCAGGCTGTTCACCGCTCTCCACGCAATCGGCCCACGCCCCAGTCACTGAGCCAATCGAAGCCCGCTGGGTGATCTTGCCGTCCTTCCCCACCGCCCGGCTGATGCGCTCGAATTCGCTGACCATCTTCTGGTTAATTTCCAGAACGTCATTCAGCGCATCGGCGATCTTGCCCTCCAGGTCGGTTTGGTCCACCGGCATGCGGACCGAGAAATTCCCTCTCTTAAAAGCGATCAGCGTGCTAAGCAGAACGTTGCCATCGCGGCGGGCCTTCGCGCCGTTCGCCTCGCTTAGAGCGGATTTCCTGCCATTCGGCTTGCTACCATGGGTCTTGCTTCCGTTCGATTTAGCGTCGAGCTTCTTAGCGTGGATCTGGGACTTCGAATCGCGCGCCTTGGCGCCGTTTTCAGCGGTCACAGTTTTCATTATTCTGACCCCTTAGAAAGAGTAAGATTCCTTACTGTTACGTACCTGCCTCTGGCGATCTTTCCGTAAGACTCAGCCGTGCCAATCCCGTTACAACTATTTTCGATACCGCTCTATGCTTTCGGTACTTTATCTGTACTATTAGGTTACTAAGGCTGTGTTTGAAATCCTGTTGGCGGAGGACAACCCCGGGGACGTTCTGCTGTTCCGCGAAGCGCTGAACAGTCGCCAGTTGCAATGCAACGTGGTGGTGGCGGCCGACGGACAAAAAGCGATGGACCTGCTGGGCGGCGAGAACGCTGGGGACCCTGGCGGGAAGGCCGTCCCGCGCCCCAGTGGCGACCCCACTTGATCGTGCTGGACGTCAACCTTCCCAAGCACAACGGGGACGCGGTGCTACGCCATGTGCGGCGCCAGCCCTGGCTCCAAGGCGTTCCTGTGATTATGCTGACATCCTCGGCGTCCCCGGCCGATCGCGCCGCGGCTATCGATCTGGGAGCTAACCTCTATCTCCAAAAATCTTCGGACCTGGACGAGCTTCTGGAAGTGGGAAAGATTGTAGAGGCGGTTCTCCAGGCGCGAGCCATCGACCAACCGAGTGACGACCGACAGGAAGTCATCCGCGCACCGCGCATTGGCTTTCGTGTTGTAATCGATGAGAAGCCGTTACGCTGATTTAAGCGGACGGACACGTTAACCGAGTTGCCGTCTCGCGCGTCAACCTTTTCGAGAGGCCCCGGCCTCCTGTGTGCGATCCAATGAAAACAAAAACTACTCTTCTTGTTGTGTTTCTCCTGGCAGCGTGCGCCTGGAGGTCTTCCGCTCAGCCTGCTTTCGACTCCAGCGGCGACGGGCAATTGAACGGCGCCTACTATTTCCGCCAGGTCTTCTATTTCCTGTCTCAGAGCGGCGGTTTAAGCGAAGCCATAAGTCTCCAGGGCACCATTACGTTCAGCGGTGGCGGCAACTATACCGTAACCAATGCGTCTCTTCTCGACAGCGCCACCGGGTCGTCGACGCCGGTGACGTTTAGTAACGAGAGCGGAACGTACGTCATCGCAGCGAGCGGCGAGGGCTATCATCAGCGCCGTAAATCCCAAGTTTCCTAACGATCAGATTATCGGGCTGGTGTCCCAAGGCGGCGTTTTCATCGGCAGCAGCACAGAGAACGGCAACGGCTATAACGACCTGTTTATCGCCGCGCCGGTCGGCTCCACGGCTACTAACGCGACACTCAACGGCGCCTATTCGGTGGCGTACATGGATCCTACCTTTCCCGGGGGAGGCGATGCGCTCCTCACCATGACCGCCAATGGGCAAGGCGGCATTGGAACCGTCAATGTAACCGGCTATGTCGGAACCAACCCAGTGAGCACGCAAACCCTGAACAACGTGACGTACTCCTTCAGCAACGGCGCCGCGCAGATCAACTTTGGGGGCACCTCCAACAGCACCGCTTTGATCGGCGGAACCGAATTGCTATACACCTCTCCCGACGGGAATTTCATCTTCGGCGGTTCCTACAACGGCTTCGACATGTTCGTCGGAGTGCGCGCGAGCCACCAGCAATCCTTCCAATTACGACGGTCTCTATTACCAGGCCGGCCTGGACATGGATGAATCCAACGGCAACCTGGATAGTTACTTCGGGTCGCTGCAGGCCTTTTCACAGAATATTATCGGGCACCAGAGAATGAATTCCCAGTTATTTTATGGCGGGTCGAGTGATTTCACATATTACGACTCTTACGCCCTCAACGGCGACGGTAGCTCCACGGACTCCTTATATAACCAGTACTATGTGAGCAGTTCGGACGGAACCATTCGCATCGGCTATGGAATTGGCCCCTTACTGTCGCTAAACGTTGCATTTCAGGCGCCGGCGTTCAACGGTTCGGGCGTATATCTGAGTCCGGTAGGCGTAGTGAACGCAGCCAGTTCGGCGCCTTTCACTGCATTCCTGTCACCGGGGGAATTTCTCACGCTTTACGGGTCGGGTCTCGCTCCCACCACCAACAGCGCCACCATACCCTTCCCCACCAGCCTCAGTAAGGTGCAGGTGTTGATCAACCAGATTCCAGCGCCCATCTACTATGTGAGCCCCACCCAAATCTCGGTAATCGTTCCCTTCATCACGACGCCGGGTACGGTAGCGCAGATCCAGGTGGTCAACAACGGCGCCAATTCGAACGTAGTCACGCAATTCACTGGAGAGACTTCGGTGGGACTCTTCACCAACAATCCGGTGGGAGGCAGTCGGAATCGCAGCCGCGGAACGTCCGGATGGTTCTGTCATTTCCAACTCCAACCCCGCGCTGGTTGGCGAGACTGAGGCGGTGTTTCTGGCGGGCATGGGCGCGGTAAGCAATCAGCCCGCCGATGGCGCGGCCGCGCCCAGCAGTCCGCTCGCCAAAACCACCAATACGCCGCAAGTTTACCTCTATGACGTTGCGGGCAATTACGCGCAGGCCACCGTTACGTACTCCGGCCTGGCTCCCGGATTCGCCGGCTTGTATCAGATCAACTTCACCATACCCACCGGATTGACCGCTAGTGACAACTGCCCCACCTCGTGCGGGGCCATCGAGATCTTCGGTGGGGTGGACTCCGATGCGCTGGAGGCCCAACTTCCTCTTAGCGCCACCACGGCGGCGGCTCGAGCGAAACCGGATCATCCGCAGCCTCGCGGGCTCCGCCACCGGCTGGCGTCTAATAAGAACCGCGTCAGCGGGAATCCGCAGTAGTCCGCACTTTTGCCGGATCGGAGAGCGGCAGGTCCACCGTGATCGGATTGTGGTCCGAAATCCGATCCGGTATCGCGTGATTGAGCGCGTGCAGTGTCCGGCCGTAATAGCAGCTGAAGGCCGAAAAATCGCGGCTATCGGGCTTATGGAGATGGGCCGGCCGCACGAAGATCCAATCCAGTTTGTACCGTCCGATCGGTCCATATCGCCGGCTTAGCTCTTCGGTCGCCTCGAACCCCTTGGCGGAACGCTCATTGGAGTTCGCCAGCCGTCCGCCGCGGCCATTCGCCGAATGCTCCGCATCACCGCGGAAATCGAAAGCGCTGCCGTCGTCAAAACGGAAATTTTCGATCTCCGAGAAAAACTTGGCCTCCGGATTGTCGCCAACCAAAGGGATGCTGGCGCGCGTCGGATCATCTACTTTGCGGGCGAAACCAATTACGCCAAGTGTCAGATCATAGGCCCAACCCAACGGCGTAGCTAGCTTAATTGCATTCGTGGCGCCTTCCTCCGCCCACCATTTACCGCTGCCAAAACGCTGCTTCAGGGCGCGCGTTACGCTGATGGGAACGCCGGTGTGCGTCGACGTGTTGATGTCGCCTGCGATGATCACCGGATGGTCTATCTGGTCGATCTTGTCGAGGATCTCCCGCATTTGCTTGCGGCGATTCTCAGGGCTGGTGACATCTTCCAGATGGGTTGCTACCACCGTCACCCGGCCCGCGGGTAGATCGGGATCCGCTATGTCGGCCATCAGCATCATCCGGCCCCCGCGCCGCACCTGCCGCACCAATTGTTCTTTGAATACCGCCGCGCTCACTTTACCTTCCGCCTTGAAAGCCGCCGACTGCTTCTTCTCGTCTTTGTACCAGTCGTGGCCCTGGATCAGGAACGGGATCAGTCTCACGTTCTCCAGCCGGTAGCGGCTCAAAATCGCAGTGCCGTGCATCCCCTTATAGCGGGCCGGATCGGGCTTCATCACTTCTTTGACATGCTCCAGCATAGCCGCGCGATCGTCGTGCGGTTCGGCGTATGCTTCTTCCACCTCCCGAACGATAACCTGCTGATCCAATCCCATCGTGATGGGATCTACCTCGACAAACTCAACGCCATAGGCGTAGTTCATGTTCAGCGCGCTCGCCAGTTCATCCGCCACGTTTCGCCCAGTCCACTTCGTTCAGTACCAGCAGATCGGCCTGACGCAGGATCTCGATCTGCTCGCGGATCTTTGCGCGGTCTTCCTCGCTGGCCTTGGATCCTTTGTCTTCCATCAGAGCGTTGAACTGTTTGGGGTCGCTGAAGGCGAAGCGGACAGCGTCGAACTCCAGGCCTCGCTCAATATTCCACTGCGCGACGCGGAGCATCTTTCCGGTCTGAGGATCGCTCGGTTTCAGCGGCGTCATGCCCGCGTCCGACGCGTTGTTCCGCACGAACGGCGTGGTCAGCAGGGTCCTCAGCTTGTCGCGCAATGGTGCTGGAAGATCGTCATCCTGGTAAAGTCGCTTGATCTCGTCAAAGCTGAGTAAGGGCGGGTCTGCCGCCTGTCCCAACGCCTGTCCCAAAATGACGGGAGGGACGGAAAGCGGCAGCAGCACCGCAGTGATGAGTGCGGGCCCGTAACGTTTCACTCACCTTAGATGCTGGCAGAACCCGAATTTGTACATTCGCGCTTTTTCTTAACTCCCAGGGCGCCCAGCATCAACTTGCCGAAAAAACCCCGGCGGCGTGCGTCGAGAAACATCCACGACAGTACCCGTACGGCCAGCGGCGCACGGAAAGTCGGATCGGCTTCGCGGCGGCGCTCCAGAATCCCGGCCAGCGTTTCCCGCGGCTTCTCACGAAAATCGTCCAGCATGGCGGTTTGATGGACGCACGATATGGTGCAAAACGGCGCGCAGCCCTTGGGACGCGCGGCTTCTCGCCGCAGGTCTTCCACGGTGTACTTTTCCAGCGGAATCCCAGGCTTGCCGCGCTGCTGCGAGCAATAATGCACCAGGCCGTCCTCGCAAATGTACAGGAACCGCCCGCCGGCGCGGCAGTGCCAGGCATTGGGTAGCCCCCGCCCGATGTTCTGCTGAAAGCTGTCGAAATGCGCGAACGAGAATAACGAGCCTTTGTGTTCGCGAACCCGTTCGTAGACCTCTTGATGGCCCGGGCCCAGCGGTTTCAATTGGCCGGAATGATCGTGCAGAATGCCGACCGTGCTGGTGAAGCCGAGCGACCGCGCGCGCCCGAGACACCGCCAGCGCGTCCTCCGGATTAGGCCGGATTGCGAACACCGGCGCCCAGCACGGAATTGATCGTCACTCCGAATTCGGCGTGCTCGGCCAGCCACTCCAGCTTGCGGTCCAGCACCTGCAGGCTTTTCTTTGAAATCTCGTCCGGCCGCGCGTTATCGATGCTGATCTGCAGGTAATCCAGGCCGGCGCGGTTGAGCCTTTCGATCCGCTCCGGGGTCAAAAGCAAGCCATTGGTGATCAGCGTGGCGATGGCGCCGCGCTCGCGAATCCGCGCGATAATCGCGTCCAGATCGGGATGCAGCGTGGGCTCGCCGCCGCTCAGCGTGATGATGGTGGTTCCGAGATCGGCCAGCCGGTCGATCCGCGCGAGCATGGTTGGGAGCGGCACCGGTTCGGACGTCTTGTCGTATTCATTGCAATAGCCGCAGTCCAGATTGCAGCGGCGCGATCGGAACGATCTGGGCCAGGATAGGATGTGCGTCCGACTGCATGGCGCGGGCGAACATCCGCGACTCGCGGATCTTCCGCCCCACTTGCCCGCTGATCTTTCGATAACGCATAAGCCGCTACTAAATTGTCGACCATAGCGGCACGATTTTGGTAACAACCATTTCGATCGCTTCGTCTAAAGTTGCAGCGATCTCGCGTCGATCTCAGTACAAGGTGAAAGTATGATGTTTCAAGGCCGGTCCGTGATTTCCGCCGTGTGGGGGGTTGTAGCGGGCGCCGCCCCCGCTCCAGGTTCTCGGCAGCCGGAAAGCCAACCCATCTGGTCCAAGCTTCGCCTGTTCCGCCGCCTGCCCCGCCTGCCCGTCAGCAGCCCGTCACCGAAACCGCCCACTGAACCGCGGCAATAGTTTGTAGTAACCACCCCACCGCACCAAAGCAATCATCACCAAAGCCACGCCCAAAACAAGCGGCATCCCTGGCTCCGGAACGGCCGCCGGTGGATCCGTAATCAAGAACGCGCTGAGTTGCCCGTTATATAGACCTTCTCCGGTAATTTGGCCCGCAGCGTTGATTCCGTAAGCGTCGAGAAGATCCCAGCCCGAATTGATCGGCAGTAGCGAGTTCAAATCGAGCATCGTGCCGTTCTCGTAGAGAAACGCGCTTTGGCCGCCGTTGGCCAGGTAGCTGTAGCCCACGATTCGCCGCTATCGTTGATGCCATAAGCGTAACTGCTCCCCCCGCCCAATGTCCCCAGGTCGATCATCATGGCGTCCAGCATCGAAAAAGCATGCTGGTAGCCGCTCGATACACTGGCGAAACCCACCACTTCGCCGCTATTGTTGACATCGGTGGCCTGGCTGCTCATTCCGCCCAAGGTGCCCAGCAGAAGCATGCTGCCATCCGGGTTCCAGACGATTCCTCGAAATGCTCCGTTGGCTAATTGGCCATCGCCCACTACCGCTCCTCCGTCGTTAATCCCGTAAGCCGCGCTCCAACCGATGCCCTGCGGCGTTCCAAGGCTTTGAAGCTGGCCGTTCACCGCCGTGAATGCGCCGCCGTTTCCGCCCGCCACTTCTCCCGCACTATTGATCGCCATCGCGTACGAATCTGCGCCCAGATCGGTGATGCCCAGTGGGCTCCAAACGGTTCCGTGCGCCGTCCCGTTGACGTACGTGGTCCCCACCACCGTTCCCGAGTTATTGATCCCGTAGGCGTACGAGTCGGTACTCGCCGAACCCAGCGTTTGTAAACCATTCGGTGTGGAGACAAACTGCCTGTTGGTAGCCCGAGGGATTTTGTGCCCATCCCGCCACTGTACCCGAGCTATTGATGGCATAGCCTGCAGCCGGCCCACCTAGCCCACCCAAGTCCACCACGGTGTAAATCGGACTGGCCGCGGCGACCGCTGCAAAAATCAACAGAAAACCGATGGTTTTCACGAAAAGCACCTCGCTGAATCCTAGAGACGAAGTGATTATCACAGGGCATCCATCGTTCGAGCATGAGCAATATGGCTCGATTTGGAGCATACAGGCTCCGGTACAAATTCGCTATTCGTCGGGGTATAGCAAGGGGGGTGGTACGCAGTGATAGCCTGAAACAACTATGCCCATTGATGCATCGATCCTGAACGAAGTGGAGCATTTGCGCGAACTCAACATGGAAGAGAAAGCGGCCTTAGCCGAAAAGATCGAGCTGCTCCACTACTCAAGCGGCCAGGGCGTCTTCCGGTATGGCGACCCCGGACATGCCATGTATATTGTCCGCACCGGCGAAGTGGAGATCTATGTCAAGAACGATCAAGGCGAGAAGATTGTGCTCGAAACCACCCAGCCCGGCGACATCTTTGGTGAGATCTCGCTGCTGGATGGCGGTCCGCGCACAGCCTGGGCGGATGCCTTAGGAGAGGTCGAAGTTCTCCGGCTGGACCGTGAGCATTTTGAAGCCTACCTCCGCCAATGTACGCCCGCCGCGCTGAACCTGCTGAGCGTCACCGCCCGAAGATTGCGCAAAAGCGATGAAGTGATCCGCCGCACTGTGACGCGCAACGTCAATGACGTCGCCGCCGAGCAACAAACCCTTCTCACCCGCGTGGCCGACGCTGTACCCGCCTTCACCGGAAGCATCGGATTCCTGGCTTTACAGGCGGTCTTCCTGGGGGGGTGGATCGCTATGAATCTCGGTGTCTTGCGTAAAGCCTTCGATCCTTTTCCATTCGAATTCCTGTCGGTGTTGGTATCGCTCGAGTCAATTTTCTTGACCCTCTTCGTGCTCACCAGCCAGAACCGGCAGAGCGCGCGCGATCATATCCGCTCCGACATCGAGTTTGAATCCAGCATCAACACCGAAACCAAGATCGCGTACCTGCACGAAAAAATCGACCGTCTTACCGAGGGCAATTATGCACTGCTGGTGAACACCCAAAAACTTCTGGACAAATCTCGGTAACGCTATCATCACAGCATGGACCTGAAAAGCTACACTACATTGGGCCGCACCGGCCTCCGCGTCAGCCCGTTGTGCCTGGGCGCGATGACCTTTGGAACCGAGTGGGGCTGGGGCGCCGACGAATCCGTCTCGCGTTCTATCTTCGACCGCTACATCGACGCCGGCGGCAACTTCGTCGACACCGCCGACGGCTATCAAAAAGGGCAAAGCGAGCAGATGTGCGGGAAGTTCATCAACGACCGCAAGCTGCGCGACCAGATCGTGCTCGCCACCAAATTCACGTTTAATGGCTCGCCCGGCAATCCCAATTCGGGCGGCAATGGCCGTAAAAACATCTATCGCGCGATCGACGCGTCTTTGAAACGGCTGAGCACGGATTTTGTCGATCTGTATTGGCTGCACGCCTGGGACACCGTTACGCCGGTGGAAGAAGTGGTCGCGACCCTGACCGATCTGGTGCGCGCCGGCAAGATTCGCCATTACGGATTCTCCGACACTCCCGCCTGGTATGTGGCTCGCGCGCAGACGCTCGCCGAGCAGCAAGCGAAGGAAGGCGTGGCGGCGCTGCAACTGGAGTATTCGCTCATCGAGCGCAACATCGAGCGCGAACACATCCCGGCCGCACAAGAGCTCGGCATTGGGATTTGTCCCTGGAGCCCCCTCGGCGGCGGCTTTCTTACGGGCAAATACAAGGGGAAAGGCGATACCGGAACCGGCGATGGGCGCCTCACCAAAGGGAGCCCATTCAACAAATTCTCGGACCGCAACTGGGGCATATTGGAAGTGCTGCTGGACGCGAGCAAGCAGCTGGGAAAATCTCCCGCGCAAGTCGCGATTCAGTGGGTGGTGACGCAGCCCGGCATCACCTCCACCATCCTAGGCGCCAGCAGCCTGGCACAGCTCAACGACAACCTCGCGTCGCTCGAATTCGCCATCCCCGTAGATGTTCGCAAGCGCTTAGACGAAGCCAGTGCGCTCGAGCCTGTTCATCCGTACGTATTTTTCAGCGGGATGATTCAAGGCATGATCCACGGGGGGGTGGAAGTGAAAGCCTGGAAGGCCGCGGCGGGCCGCTAGTGGGTAACCCCTGGTGGTACACGCGACCTTTAGTCGCGTCTCCTCCGTAACAAACGCAAACGCGGCTGAAAGCCGCATATACCTGGCGCTTTACGCCGGCCTCCGTACCGAGTGCTCCAGTTGAAGCATGACACTGCGGCTGGCCCGCCGTGCTTCCTTGGCGCCGGCCAGGGCCTGAGCGGCGAACGCCATCAGGCTCTCGGCGTCGGCGCCGTTTTCCGGGAAGCAGGCCACCCCGACGGCCAGACCGGAACTCTCTTCTCCGCACAATGCCCGGCAGGCATTCCGAACCAGGCGGTCCAGCGCTTCTATCTTGCCCGCCAAGTCTTCCGGACGCGCCGCCGCGAGCAGTAGGACAAACTCGTCCCCTCCCACCCGTGCCACGTAATCGACCGTGCGTGAGTGGTCGCGGAGAATGCCGGCGACCTGCTTCAGCAGTTGGTCTCCGATAGAGCGCCCATACGCCTCGTTCACCCGGCGGAATTCATCGATATCGGCAAGCAACACCGTGACCGGCTTGCACTGCGCGGCAAATTCATCCTGCAGTCGCGCGAAAAGCGCGGACTTGGCCGGCAAACCCGTTAGTTCGTCGAGGCCGGTTCCATGCGGCTGCGTTTTTTGGAACCGGATAGCCCCGTCCACTGCTTTCGCGATGTCGGCTTTGATGGCCAGCAAAACGCGCAGGTGGTCCGCGCTATAGGCGTCCTTCTCAGTGCGATATAACGTCAATGCCCCGCTCAATTGATCCAGGTCCCCGAAGGGAATCGAAAGGGCGGAGTTCAAAACACCCAATTGACCGGACGCCTCGGCGTAGCCCGGTTCTACGGCTGGATTGCCGTTCACGATCGCCTTCCCGTTTTCCACTACCCAGCCGGATAGACCTTGGCCCACGGGAATCTCGAGCGACGCAAATATTTGACTGGTCAACCCGCTGGTGTATCGGGCCTTCAGGACGGATCGTTCGCGAACGTAGATCGCCAGGCAGTCGTAGGGCACCAGCTGCTTCAATCGCTCGGCCAGGATAGAAAGAATGTCTTCCATCCGCAAAGATTTGCTGAGGTCCAGAGCCAATTCAACGATGGCGCGCATTTCCTGTTGCGCGGAGGCGATGGAGTCCACCGCTAGGGTTTTGCCCGCGGCACCGGCGGCCGCAGCGGCGCTCTTTTCGAACCCGGCGTCGGGAGCCTCACCGCGGCTCACGATCAGATCTTTGCTCAGCCGGTGATTGCGCAGAGGAGTGCTCTGGGCCAGCCGCTCGAACTCGCGATAGTTGGCCTTCAGGATATCCACCACCTGCGGATCGAAGCTCCGCCCGGAGAGCCCCGCCACGTAGTTCATGGCTTCGTCCAGAGGCAGCGCGCGGCGATACTGCCGGTCGCTCGCCAGCGCATCCAGGCAATCCACGGCGGACAAAATGCGCGCGCCAATCGGAATGTCCTCGGCCTTCAGGCCATCGGGATAACCGCTGCCATCCCATTTCTCATGATGCGAGCGCACAATCGGCGCCACCGGATAAGGAAACGCTACCTGCTCCAGGATTTCGGCGCCCACCACGGTGTGGACTTTCATCTTGTCGAATTCGTCGGGAGTCAGCTTGCCGGGCTTCGAAATGATGTAGTCGGGTACGGCCAGTTTGCCGATGTCGTGGAGAATCGAGGCCGCCTGCAGCGCATGCACCTCATCGGACGACAGTCCTAAGTGCTTCGCCAGTTCGAGTGAATAGACCTGCACGCGCCGCAAATGGTCGCCGGTGCATTCGTCCTTGGCTTCGATGGCGGTGGCCAGCGCTTCGATGGTTCGCAGATGCAGCGACGCCATGCCTTCGGCATGCGCTTTCTCTTGTTCCATCTTCCCGAAGTACAGACGGACGGAACGATAGATGAGGTAAAGCGGCGCCAGAAGCGCCAGACTGAAGGCCCAGCCTAACCGTTCGGTAGCAGTATGCACAATCTCCGCTAGCGAAACGCCGACCGGGTAATAGCAGATCGACCAGTCGAAGAGACCTCCAATAACCGTCTTTATGCTTTGCCCTTCGGCGAGCGAAATTACAATGGCAAGCAGAGCGCTGTTCACCAGAAAATAGGTCACTCCGGCCAGCATGAGCCGCAGGAACTGGCTCTGCGGTATATGCACCAACCACGGCGAGTAATAAGCCAGCGCCGCGGCTATCGTTGCCAAATCAAGACAAGCCGCGTTGAAAAGAATCTGGACCGGCTTCACTTTAAATTTGGCTTGCCAGCAAGTTTGTGCCGCCGCGCTCGCCACCGCCAGGATTATTGTCTGGGGTAGCGTCAATTCCACCAGACCCAGCATGATGAGGATAAAGTTTAACGAGATCGTGGTCTGGACGCCCGGAAGACCGACTTTCATCCCGGAAGAAACTAAGGCCAGAAAAAGGTAGATCAGAAAGCGCGGCTGTGGTTCAAGCCTCAAACCCTGAAAGGTCAGGGCCATGGCAGTCAAACCGGCAATTCCGATTGCAACGACAAAGAGTCGCGCTGCTCCCGGTATGCGCTCAGACTGTGCGTGTTCCACTGCCAAAATTCCTTAGGGCGTCCGCAAGCTTCAGAAAAATAAGACCTTTTGCCGCGCTAGCCGTCAAATCGGAGAGCGGACATACTTAAAGATCGGCACGGTGGGAAGCGAACTTTATCTAGATCAGCAGGTTAGGCCGCTATTTCGGGCCGAGCAGACGGCCGAGGAAACAATAGACGACCTACTCCGCACGGAGCGCAATGGCCGGATCCACTTTGGCGGCCCGCAAAGCGGGAACTAAACTGGCCGTGACAGCCACCAGCAAGATGATCAGACAGGTGATCGCGAGTGTGATCGGGTCGCTGGTGCTTACACCGAACAGAAATCGAGACACCATGCGGCTTCCAGCCAGGGTCGCGACGATACCAATGGCAAGGCCGATCGCCGCGAGTCCAGCGGCGTGGAAAACCACCAGCTTCAGGATGCTGCCCGGTTGCGCGCCCAGCGCCATTCGGATCCCTAGTTCGGTGGTTCGCTGCGACACCGAATACGCCACCACACCGTACAACCCGAGCGCAGCCAGCACCAGAGCCAAAACCGCGAACATACTGATTAGGAATGTGCGAAACCGCGGCTGCGCTACCGAGCCGTATAACAGGTCCTGCATGGTCTGTACGTTGAAGACCGGCAGCGTGGGATCGAGCGTCCGAAGTTCTTCTCGTACCGCGGATGTCATCCTGGCCGGATCGGCGCTGGTTCGAATCGCGAATGCCACCGTGCCCTCGGCTAGATTCATCGCCTCCGGAGGAATCTGCAGATAGTGATAGTACATTTCGGGATCCGTGCCGGCGTCCAAACCGATGTGCTTCACATCGCCGACCACTCCGATAATGGTGGACCATTGGGTCTCGTCCAAGCCGGACAGAACGCGCTTGCCGATCGGATTCTCACCGGGCCAGTAGCGCCGCGCAGCCATTTCATTGATGATCGCCACTTTGGGCGTGCTCTGATTGTCGCGCTCGTCAAAGACACGGCCTCGCAGCAGCGGAATGCCGAGCGCCGCAAAGTATCCGTTGCTGGCCGTTCGATAGTAGGCCCGTGGTTGATCGGCGTCACGAAGACGCGGCCGCCCTTCGATCTGAAAATTCAGGTCGACGTCATGTCCGCTCAACGGCAGAAACCGGCAAAATCCGGCCATCTGAACGCCCGGCAGTCCTTCGATGCGACGGAGAAGCAGTTCGTAGAACCTTGCCACCTGGAGACCGGAATAGCGCGCCGGCGGCAGGGAAAGCTGCATGCTAAGCACGTGATCGGTCCGAAATCCGGGGTTCACTTCCTGCAATCGGCCCAAACTTCGAATTAATAGTCCGGCGCCAATGAGCAACGCCGCACTGGATGCAACCTCGCACACCAGCAGCACATCGCGTACACGGGTTCGAGTTCGGCCGCCGGTTCCGCCGCGGCCGCCGCTGCGCAGCACCAGATTCAGATTGGATCGCGCGGTGGCTAAGGCCGGCACCAGGCCAAATGTCAGGCCGGTGAAAATCGAAACTCCCAAGGTGAATGCCAGAACGCGCCAATCGAGCGTGGTCTCCCCGGATGGCAGGAGTCCTGCCGGCGCTTGCCTGGCCAGGAGCCAAGTGCCCCAATACGCGATCAGGAGTCCGAAAAGTCCGGCGATCACGGCCAGGAAAACGCTCTCAGTCAGAAGCTGGCGCACCAGCCGGCCAGGATTCGCGCCCAGCGCCGTTCTTACCGCGATCTCTTTTTCCCGAGCACCCGCGCGAGCCAGGAGCAGGTGGGCCACGTTCACACAGGCAATCAGCAACACCGCCACCACCGCTGCAACTAGAATCCAAAGAGTGGGACGAATAGCGCCGGTCAGCTGCTCTCGAATAGGTACCAGATCCACGCTATAGCCAGCATTGAGATCCGGGTATTCCCGCGCAAGCCGATCCGCGACGATCCGCATTTCGCTTTGCGCCCGCTCCACGGAAATCCCGGGTCCTAGGCGCGCGAGGACACTCAGGAAGCGGGCTCCGCGGTTGGTTGGCAGGAAATCCTTAGGATCGGGCGTGTACGGAATCCAAAGCTCGGACTGGCTTCCGGGAAGCTGAAACTGGACCGGCGCGACACCCACGATGGTGTACGAGCCGGCGTCCAGCGTCAAAGGCCTGCCAAGAATGTTGGGGTCCCGGCCAAAGCGGCGTTGCCACAGGCCAGCACTCAGAATGGCAACGCGGTTCTTGTCCGGCCGGTCCTCATCGGGAGCGAAAGCTCGTCCCAGCGCCGGCTTCATGCCCAGCATCTGAAAGATACCAGACGAAACGGCGGCGGTTTGGATTCTTTCGGGTAACTCGCCTCCACTCAGTACGGAGGATTGAGCGCGAATGGCGCCCATCTCGTCGAACACTTGATTGCTGGTGAGGAAATCTTTGAAGTCGGCTGGGGAAAGCGCCTGTTGCCGCATCGCTTTGGATAGCTTGTTCTCCCACACAAAAACCAGGCTCCCCGAATCTTTGTAGGGCAGCGCATGAAACAAGACAGCGCTGGTAACGCTGAAGATCGCGGCATTGGCGCCGATTCCCAGACTGAGAACAAGGATCGCAACTGCGGTCGAGCCCGGGCTGTTTAAGAACGTACGCAGGGCGTACCGCAGATCTTGCGTGAGCACACTCATCGAGTACAGTCTGCATTGTAACTTTCGCCAGAGATCAATTGGTATTTGAAGAGTCTAAAGGCGGGAGCTGAAAAAAGTGGAATGAAAAACTGCGGCCAGGTGTGGTTCCCAGCCGCAGATTTCAGTGGCACAGGTTGGTGCTAGCTTCCCCAAACCGCAGAGCCCGCTTTAATATTGGTCTTGGTCCTCATGGTTGCTACCTCCTTCTTCCTATAGGTTTGAAAGTGTTGCTTACTTACAGCCCTTAGGAATGCAACCGGACCACCAACAGTACCATGGAGACGGAAACCAGGGTACTACGTACGGAAAGCTACTGAATATAAGGCAGAAAGAGATCGCGGGCGCGAACACACGCACCTGTCCCTAAGGCTCGTAGGAACCTTTTCGACTATCTTTGGGGATAGACACCTATCCTGACGGATAGGGCTTTCCCCTTAGAACTGCGCCCGACCCAGGCCCACATTGCACCTGTCCACTTCCAGACCCACGCCTCTCCAATCCGTTATACTTACCCGAGAGCATGCCCGACATTCCCGCTGAACTCGAGGCGGTAGCTGGCCCACTCAAGGGAAGTTGTATCCCGCTTACTGAAGACGAAGTCTCGTTCGGGCGCGAACCCTCCAATGTGATTTCGCTGCTGGATGCAGCGGTATCACGCAAACACTGCGTGATCACTCGGAATGCCGGGCAATTCAAGATCCAAGATCTGAATAGCCGTAATAGTACGTTCGTGAATGGCGTTCCCGTAACCGAGCGCACACTCGCCTCCGGCGACGAGATTAAGATCGGAAACTCGCTCTTTATATTCGTGCTGCCGGAAGCGGAAAAAGCCAAGAACACCTCCACTTCGGTGGAATTTGAAAAGGCGGATGCGGGCGGCGGTTCCACCATCATCTTGCGCAAGCAGGACGCGCGTTACCTGCGCGATCTGGAAGACCTTCATCTCGAAAACATTAAGGCCGCCAACCGGACCGTCGGCGATCTGAACGCCCTGCTCCGGATCAGCAAGGCGGTGAACTCGGTCCGGGGCCTGGAAGCGCTGGAAAAACAGGTGCTCGAATCGATCTTCGAAGTGGCTCCAGCGGATCGGGCCGCCATTCTGCTGTGCGAGCATGGCTCCGAGGAATGGACCTCGGTTTTCGGATGGGACCGGCGGGCCGGGCCAAGTCAAGCCGTGCAGGTCAGCCGGACTATCGTCTCGCAGGTGCTTTCCGATGGCGTGGCTGTGCTCTCCAACGATCTTCCCGCCGAGGAAGCGTTCTCCGACACTGCCAGCATTGTCGAACGGCGCATCCACGGCGTGCTGGCCGTGCCGCTCGAAGTCTTCGATCGGATTCTGGGTGTTATCTACCTGGATGCATCCAATCCGAAGGCGCGCTTCGACGAGAATCACCTGCAGTTGCTGACCGCCATTGGCAGCATCGCTGCCGCGGCGCTCGATAACGCGCGCCGGGTGGAAGGGCTCGAGCAGGAGAACCGCCGTTTACAGGAGGAGATCAGCCTGGACCACAACATGGTGGGCGACAGCCCTCGCATGCGTGACATTTATCAGTTCATTGCCCGCGTGGCTCCCAGAGACATCACGGTGCTCATCTTCGGCGAAAGTGGAACCGGCAAGGAGCTGGTGGCGCGCGCCATCCATCGCACCAGCAGCCGAGCCAACAAGCCCTGCGTGGCCATCAACTGCGCGGCACTCGCCGAAAACCTGCTTGAAAGCGAGCTTTTCGGCCACGAGAAAGGCGCGTTCACCGGTGCCATCGCCCAGAAGAAAGGCAAGCTCGAGATCGCCGAAGGCGGCACCGTTTTCCTGGACGAAATCGGCGAGCTGGCGCCGCTGCTGCAAGCCAAACTTCTGCGCGTGCTGCAGGAGCGCGAATTCGAACGCGTGGGCGGCACGCGCACCATCAAGCTGGACGTGCGTTTAGTCACAGCCACCAATCGCGACCTGGAAGAAGAAGTCAAGCGCGGCCGCTTCCGCGAAGACCTGTTCTATCGCCTCAACGTCGTCTCGGTCCGCATGCCCCCGCTGCGGGAGCGGCGCGAGGATATTCCGTTGCTCGCCAGCTATTTTGCCGCGAAGTTTTCGCAGCGCTCCAACCGGCCGGTGCTCGGCGTTTCGCCGCAGGCTCGCACTTGTTTGACGAACTACGATTGGCCGGGCAACGTCCGCGAGCTCGAAAACGCGATTGAGCGCGCCGTGGTGCTGGGATCATCCGATGTGATTCTTCCGGAAGACCTCCCCGAAGCGGTGCTCGAAAGGGCCGAATCGGCGGGTGCCACCATGACTGCGTTCCATGATTCCCTCAGAGAAGCCAAAAAGCAGCTCATCCTGAACGCTTTCGAGCAGGCCCAAGGCAGCTACACCGAAGCCGCGCACCTGCTTGGCCTGCATCCCAATTATCTGCACCGGCTGATCCGTAACTTGAACATGAAGCCGCAACTGCGGCAAGCCGCCGCCGAATAGAAGATCATTGTGGCGGTCGCGGTAGGGACGACCATTACTGATCGCCCCCCGCACAGATCCGTGCTGGCGCTACTAACGCACACGGTTCCTGCCTTGGATGTTCGTCCCGAAAGTCGGGTGGTTGAGCGCAAAGCGAACTTCAGGGTAGGGGTGCAGGATGGTGACTTCCGGAAGGTGGTTTCCGAGCCTCTCCTTAAATTTTTCCCACGTCCAGCGGCTGCGTTGACTCCGCCGCCGAAGCTGCCACAACCACATGCGCAGCACCTCTCGTCGAAAAGCTTTCAGTCGCTGCTCGTTGCGCGGCACCGCATGGTATTGAAAATATCCGCGAACCACTGCCTGGAGCCACTTCCTCGTGGTGTCGGTCGACTCATACAGCCTGCGCCTCAGCTGTTGCCGAAGGTCTTTCAGCTTGGCTGCCATGCGCTTGCCAATGGTTTTCCGGTACACCAGAAAGTACCCCGTCTTGTGGTTCTTCCCACAGATGTGAGTGAAACCCAGAAAATTGAAGGTTTCCGCTTTCCCTTCCCCACGCTTTGCCCGCCGCTCAGCGGCATAGCGCCCAAACTCGATCAGGCGCGTCTTCTCCGGGTGTAATTCCAGTCCGAACTTCCGCAGCCGTTCCCGCAGGTCTGCCAGAAAGCGCTCCGCGTCTTCCCGATACTGAAACCCCAGCACTCCGTCATCGGCATACCGCACTACGATCATCTCGCCCTGCGCCAGCTTCTTCCGCCATGCCTTTACCCAGAGATCGAGAACGTAATGCAGGTAGAGATTTGCAAGCAGCGGCGATATTACCCCTCGAACGCAAACGATAACTAGGAGGATTGCATGGTCCTGAAGGGCCGTTATCGGGCGGAGAGGAACCGTTTGAACCAGAGTCACCGGGAGGGATCGGAATCGAATGGCGGATGATGAGGGTATCGGCGCCAACGAGGATCTCTTTGACAAGCAGACGTACGATCTGCTGGCGCTCTTTGATGTCCAAGGTCTCGGCACGGGCGCACAGCTTAATTCGAAATCCGTTGAGGGTCTCGGCCAGTTGGAGATAACGAGTTTGGTCCACGGCCGCCATTTCCAATGATTGTAGTTCCGATGCCACAGCTTGCGTGCGCTGTTGCAGGTCGGGCATTCTTTGCCGCAGTTGTGCCAGAGTGACCAATCCCTCCTGGTAGGCAGTCACCAGCCGTTCGACATGATTTTCCAAACGAGCTTGTTCTCGCCGCAATCCTTCCTCGCGTTTGCGGAGAGGGTTGGTCGTTTGAGCCAGTTCTCGGCGGCGCTCGATCTCCGACTGGATCAACCTGTCATCCTCCAACAAACGAATGATCTGCTCCCAGACCACCGCATCGAGATGATCCTGCCGCACAGGACGATTCGTACACAGCGGGCCGTTGAGCCGGCGGTACCCATCTGAGCCAATGCATCGGTAATAATAGACTGGCCGGTTTGGCTTCCCTCCAGAAGCCCGGCACAAGGCATAGCCGCATTGTTGGCAGACCAGTATTCCCTGGAGCAAGGTCGGCTTTTTCGTCCTCCGTGGAGAATACTGTCTGTTCTTCTTCAACTGCTCCTGCGCCAACGCAAACACCTGTTCGCTGACCAGCGCTGGCACCATCACCTCGATCCATTCCTCTCGCGGACGCTCATGATTGGCGCTATTGCGATTCGGCAGTCTGTTGCGTTGCCGCAGTGGTCGCGTGATGCGCTGGCGAGGCCGCAGTTCTGTCTTGCCATAACAGGCCTTGCCCTGGTACGCCGGGTTGCGTAGCATACCCCAGATGGTCGATCGCTCCCACCGCGTGTTCTTGGTCTTGGTGGGGATCCGCTGTTGGTTTAGCGAATGTGCAATCGCATTGATGCTCAGGTCTTGCTGAGTGTACATCGCAAACACCATCCGCACTACGTCTGCTTCCTGCTCTATCACTTCGTAGTAGGCGGCTGAGGTTTCGCTCTTCTTCACATACTGGTACCCGTAGGGCGCACCCGACAGTACATTCACCACACCCTGTTGGGCCTTGTGGCGCTTCCCGCGGCGGCTCCGCTCCGCAATCTGTGCACGCTCATACTCGGCAATCATGCCTTGGAATTGAACCACCAGTTGGTCTTCTGGAGTCGCTCCTGCCGGTGACTTAAGGAAGATCACCTCGACGCCGCAACGCGATAGCTCCTCGGCCAATAAGACCTGATAGGCATACTTGCGACTAAGCCGGTCCGGCGAAAAAATCAAGGCCGCGACAATCTGGCCTTCCGCCGCCAGGTCGCGCAGCGATTCGAGGCCCGGCCGCGCCAGGCTGGCCCCGCTATACCCTTCATCTTGGAAGATCCATTCCGGCGGCACGGCGTATCCGTGGGTTCCGGCGTACTCGATCAAGGCCGTCGTTTGGCTCGCAATCGTGTGATTCTCCTTCTGCCGGTCTGAGGAGACTCGCGCGTAAATGGCCGCGGGCTTGTTCATTCAGATTCTCCTGCGTAAGGGTGGATGGGATAGACTCAATCGGCCGACGCCGATCAGGCACCAGAAGCTCGTAAGCCTGCTCCAGTTTGTCAGGCAGCAAACGATCAAATCGACATTCCAGATGAATCGTGCAAGGTCGGCCTGGGCGCCGCTCAGCCACGCCCTCGTCTCCGCGCCAGCAGCGCTACCAGAGCCCGACTCACAATTTCGCTCAGCGAAAGTCCTGACACGCTGGCGTGAGACCGTACACGCTCCACCAACGTTTGGGACAGCTTGACTGTGAAGGCCACTTTGGGATCGCCCACAACCACGGGTTGCTTCAACCGTCGTGCCTGTTGCAGATAGCGGTATGCCTGACGCGGAGATATCCTGCAATCCCGCACCATCTCCTCGACAGCATCGCGCAGATGATCGAACTGCTCGAGCAATTGACGAGCCCGGTTGAGGCGCTCCGCCTTTTCGATGTCGTCGGCGCGACCCATATGTCATAAACATACAACTATATATGACATAAAACAAGCCGTCGCCCAAGAGCTTCATCGATACCTCACTGCCCGCTCAAACGAGAAGTTATCGTTTGCGTTCGAGGGGTAATCACCGCCCCTTGCGGCGTCCCTTCCTTGGTCTCGAACCACTGTCCATCCTCCATCACGCCCGCCCTCATCCATTTCAGAATCAGACGGACCAGCCGTTCGTCTCCTATCCGGTGCCGTATGAATCTCTCCAGATGGTCATGCCCCACTTTGTCGAAGAATGACCGAATGTCAAGATCCAGTACGTAGTTCACCTGCCGCTGCGTGATTCCGGTGTACAGCGCATCCAGCGCATCGTGTTGGCTGCGCCCCGGCCGGAAACCGTACGAAAAATCCAGAAAGTCCTCTTCCCAGATCTGGTTGAGAACCTCCACCACCGCGTGCTGGACGACTTTGTCCTCCAGCGCCGCGATGCCCAATGGCCGTTGCCGCCCATCCGGTTTCGGTATCCAGACTCTTCGCGACGGTTTGGCATGCTATGCCCCGCGATGGATCCGTCCATGCAGGTCGGCTAACCGTCCCTCCAGTCCGTTTCCATATTCTTGCCACGTGACGCCATCCACTCCAGCCGCAGCGTGCTTTTTCAAGCCGTGGTAGCTGCTTCGCAGCAGATCGACATTCACGTGATGCAGCAGGGCGGTGAACTTAAGCTCCTGGTTCCCTTTTGCTGCTTGACGCACACGGTCCAGCCCGTTTGGCCCGCTTTCCCGGCTTTGTGTCCGGTACGGGTTGTGCTCTTCCATGTTCTCCTTGGCCAGCGGCCTTTCCTCCACGATCTCCTTCGGCCCTCCCTGGCCTTCGTTCGACCGCTTCACTGGTAATATGCCGCTGTACGACTCCCCGCTGCCGTGCATGTGGGACTTATGGCTCATCGCCTTCTCCCTCCGATCCGCCACCTTGCGGGCCGCGGATGGCAACGGGGTCTCTCGGTTCTCGTGCGTGAAGTTTCCATGCATGCCTGGGGTCTACGACTCCGCAGAGTCGGCCGCGCACTCGCGCTTTCGCGCGCCGCCGTGTTGCCTTCCAGATTGCGTGACACCGTCGGCACTCTGGTTTTCGCTATTTCGGAGCTCATCTACTTCAGGGATACCCAGCCTGCATGTGCCCCTTCCCAACGCTTCAAGTTCGGCCTCTCAGCCGCCCTCCCATGAGTAGGGGTCAGGATGGTTCGCTACTCCTTTCCTGTATGACTCTTTCATTCATTACTTCACGCCGGTTTATCCCGACGCTATCCACGCACTCTTGCATGCTGCGTTCGCACTCGTGTGAACGGTGTTTGGCACGATTGCCAACACGGCGCGCATGAGAGTGCGTGCGCCACAGCACGATACACTCATAAGACATGAACCAGGGAATCGCGTTCGCTCGAACTCTTCGCGCGCTCAATGCCGACGATTTCCGCGCCTCTAAACTCGGCCTTCTTGCAGCCGTTGCTTTGGTCGCTGCCTGGACTTGGTGGATGTTTGCCGCTCGCGTCCCCCAATACGAATCGACCACCAACGTCCATATCGAGTCCAGCCACGCCATTGCCTATTTCTCCGCGGAAGCTCTTAGGCGCATGCACGCCGATCAAACCGCAATCGTTCGATTCGACAGCGAAGCCTTTCCAGCTCGGGTCCAAACGGTAGCCGCAGACCACGCCGAACTGGTCCTGGCCACCAGCCACCAGACACCAGTCACGACTTCGACCTCGGCGACCGCCGAAGTCGAAGTCTCTCGCCTTTCTCCAGCGGCCATCGCGCTACGCACCCTACGATGAAGCGCTTTCGCCTCATCGTCCCGGAGGTGGTCCAAACTTCCAACATGGACTGCGGACCGGCGGCGCTCAAGTCGCTGCTGGAAGGCTTTGGTATTCCGGTAAACTACGGCCGCCTGCGCGAGGCCTGCCAGACCGGCGTGGATGGCACCTCCATCGACACCATCGAAGAAGTCGCCAATCAGCTCGGGCTCGAGGCCGAACAGATTATGCTGCCCGCCGATCACGTGCTGGTAGATGAAGCACGCGCGCTGCCCGCCATCGCCGTCGTGGTGCTGCCTTCGGGCGTCACGCACTTCGTCATCGTGTGGCGCCGTTTCGGGCGATGGATTGAAATCATGGATCCTGCGGTGGGCCGGCGCTGGGTGAGCGCCGCCCGGTTTCTGTCCGATCTTTATCTTCATAAGCAGCACGTCGTAGCGAACGATTGGCGCGAGTATGCCGGCTCCGAAGATTTCCTGGCGCCCTTGCGCCGCCGCCTGCATTTGCTTGGAATCGACAACGACCAGGCAGTCACGGCAGCAGTCAATGATCCTGGCTGGAGATCGCTTGCCACCTTGGACGCCGCAGTGCGAATGCTCGCGTCGCTGGTGGATTCGGGCGCCATCGATCGCGGCCCCGAGTGCGCGCGCGTGCTCGAAGAATTCCTCCGGCACGACAACACTATCCCGGAACATTATTGGTCGGTGCGTGCCGCGGGCGATGGCCTGATGATGCGGGGCGCGGTCCTGGTTCGGGCCTTGGGGATTTCAGAGACACGTCCCGAACTGGGCGCCGAGCTGGAGGCCGTCGCTCGAGCAGCCCTCCGCGCGGCCTGGCATCGAGCTGCTGCGATTGCTCCGAGCCGACGGAGCATTCACGCCCGCCGCCATCGGCATGGCGCTTGCCCTAGCCAGCGCGGCCGTGATCGTGGAAGCGATCCTATTGCGCGGCCTGATAAACGCGGGCCCGCAGCGCATGGTTGTCCTCGCCGCCGTCATTGCGTTGTCCTGTGCCCTCCTCCTGCTCGAAATCCCGCTTACCGGCAGCCTGCTGCGGTTTGGACGCCGTCTCGAAATTCGCCTACGCCTGGCATTTTTGGAAAAGCTCCCGCGCCTCGGCGACCGTTACTTTCAGAGCCGTCTCAAGTCGGACATGGCCGAGCGCAGCCACAGCATTCATCTGATCCGCCGCCTTCCCGAACTCGGCGGCCAGCTCCTGCGCTACAGCTTTGAAATTGTTTTCACCGCGGCGGGTATCATTTGGATCGCTCCAGGCGCGGCCCCGATCGCACTACTGGCGGCTCTCGCTTCGCTTGCGATTCCGCTGGCGTCACAACCTGTCCTTCAAGAGCGCGATCTGCGTTTGCGAACCCACGCCGGCGCGCTCACGCATTTCTATTTGGACGCGCTGCTCGGATTGATCGCCATCCACACGCATGGCGGACAACCCGCGATACGCCGCGAGCACGAGTCGCTGCTCACCGAATGGGCGCGGGCGGGTTTGAATCTGCAGCGCGCCGTTCTTTCGCTCGAAACGCTCCAGTTTCTGGTCGGATTCGGACTCGCCATCTGGCTGCTGGCGTCGCACCTGGCGCGCGGTGGCCAAGCGGGCGCGGTGTTGCTGCTGGTCTATTGGGCGCTGAATCTGCCGGCGCTCGGCCAGGAAATCGCGATCATTGCATGGCAATATCCTTCTTATCGCAACGTAACTCTGCGATTGCTGGAGCCCCTCGGTGCGTTGGAAGAACGGCTGCCAGGCCCGGCGGCTGCTCTCCCTGAGAATGCGGCCGTCGCAGTTGCCTTCGAGAACGTGAGTGTCGTGGCAACTGGGCATCAGATCCTCCGCGATATCAACCTAACCATCGCCGCCGGAACACACGTGGCCATCGTTGGCGCTTCTGGAGCCGGTAAATCGAGCCTGGTTGGATTGCTGCTCGGATGGCATCGCACGGCATCCGGCGCCGTCCTGGTCGACGGCGTCGAACTCGACGATGCGCGCCTCGATCAACTGCGTTCGCACATCGCGTGGGTGGACCCGGCGGTGCAGCTTTGGAACCGGTCGTTGGTCGATAACCTGCAATATGGGTCATCGCTGCCGGTGGAGAACGCGATCGAGGCAGCCGAATTGCGCACCATAATCGAGCGGCTCCCGAATGGCATGGAGACGCCGCTCGGCGAAGGCGGCGGTTTGGTCTCAGGCGGCGAAGGCCAGCGCGTGCGCCTGGGCCGCGCCCTGCTTCGTCCCGGAGTGCGCCTGGCGATTCTCGACGAGCCCTTTCGCGGACTTGATTCCGAGCAGCGCCGCAAATTGCTGGCCGGCTCACGAGAAGCCTGGCGCCACGCCACGCTGCTCCTGATATCGCACGACATTGCGGAGGCCATGTCCTTCGAGCGCGTGCTGGTTCTGGAAGGCGGGCATATTATCGAAGACGGTCATCCGCGCGATTTGTCGCGCAATCCAGAATCGCGCTTCCACGCCATGCTGGAAGCCGAGAGCGCCATTCGCGGCCAGTTTTGGAATGGAGCTGAGTGGCGCCACCTGCGTCTCAACAATGGCCAACTTACCTGACTCGTGGTTGTGGCCCGCTACCCAACTGGGCGAAGTCCTGAATGCTGTCGTGGCGCACGCACTCCTGCGTGCCGCGTCGACAATCGTGTCGACGCCTCCCGATCTCAATTCCGTAGATCAATGGCTGGAATCCGCCGCTCTAACCCTAGGCCTGGAGGCACAGCCCACCGAAACAACCTACGCCGAACTCGAACGCCACCTCCCTCAAATGGGCCCCGCGCTCATCCAAATCGGCCCCAAATTCCTAGCGATACTTCCCGGCCTGACGATCCTCACGACCAATCTCACCAAAGTTCGCGCCGATCCCGCCCTGATCCGGTCCGCGCTCTGCTCCACTTTCGAAACGCCTATCCTGGGCGAGATCCAGGACACCCTGGATCGCGCCCAGATCCCGCCCGCGAAACAAGCGCGTGCGCGCGATGCCATCTTGCGGGAACGTCTCAGCTCCAAACGAATCCGCGGAATCTGGCTTCTCCGGCTGCCCCCGGGCGCAAACTTCCGGGAGCAACTGCGCCATGCGCACATTCCCCGCCGGCTTCTGGCGCTCGCCGGCGCGCACGCCATTCAGTACCTGCTCTGGATTCTCGCCTGGTATGTAGTTGGATCGCACGTCTTGCGCGGTGGAACGGATCGCACGTGGCTCATTCCCTGGTCGCTGCTCTTGCTCACGCTGGTCCCGTTGCGAGTCCTCATTACGCGATTACAAGGCTGGGTCGCGATCGGCGCGGGCGCTCTGTTGAAGCAGCGGCTCATCTTTGGCTCGCTGCGCTTAGATCCCGACAGCCTCCGGCACCAAGGCGCGGGGCAGCTGCTCGGGCGCGTGCTTGAATCGGAAGCGGTGGAAGCGCTCGCGTTGAGCGGAGGATTTCTCGCCCTGGTCGCGCTCATCGAAATCGTCGTTGCGATTTTCGTTCTGGCAGCGGGCGCCGGGGGCATGCTGCAATCGGCGCTGCTTTTTGTGTGGCTTCTGGTCGCAGCCGGCATCGCCTGGAGCTATTTCCAACGCAATCGCGACTGGACTGATGTTCGGCTGCGGATGACGCATGACCTGGTCGAGAGCATGGCCGGGCACCGCACTCGCCTGGCGCAACTCCCGGTCGCCCGCTGGCACGACGGCGAAGACGAGGCTCTCGAAAAATATTTGATCAGCTCAAAAGCCATGGATCAATCAACAACCAGGCTGATCGCCCTGGTGCCTCGCGGCTGGCTGGTGGTCGGCCTGCTCGGTTTAGCGCCCGCGTTTGTTCAAGGCAATGCTTCGCCCGCACTCATCGCGATCGCGGTCGGCGGAACGTTGCTCGCATACCGGGCATGGAGGCGGCTCGCAGCCGGGGCATGGCAGTTGGCCGGCGCGGCGGTGGCGTGGCAGCGAACGTCGGTTCTCTTCCGCGCTGCCACCCGCCAGGAGTTACCCGGCGCTCTCGACCTGGCCCCCACACCCACTCCGCTGGGAATGGAAGCGCGCGATCTTGTCTTCCGTTACAGCGACCGATCCGAACCGGTGCTGCGCGGCGCAAATCTAGAAATCGCCAGGGGCGATCGCCTGGTTCTCGAAGGCCCGTCGGGCGGCGGCAAATCCACACTCCTCTCCCTGCTCACCGGCGTGCGCGAGCCTGACTCGGGCCGTGTGCTCATCGATGGATTCGATCGGACAGCGCTGGGTGCCGCCCAATGGCGCAGGCGCCTGGCCGCCGCGCCGCAGTTCCATGAGAATCACGTCCTTGCCGAAACATTCGCTTTCAACTTGTTCCTGGGACGCCGCACCGTTCTTACTCCCGCCGATTTCGAGGAAGCCCAGGAAATTTGCGCCGAACTCGGCCTGGGCGATTTGCTTGCCCGCATGCCCGCCGGCATGCTGCAAATGGTGGGCGAAACCGGCTGGCAGCTCTCGCACGGCGAACGCAGCCGCCTGTACATCGCTCGCGCGCTGCTGCAGGATGCCGAACTGGTGGTCCTGGATGAAAGCTTCGCGGCGCTGGACCCGGAGAATCTAAAGCGTGCTGTGGAGTGCGTTGTTCATCGCGCGCGATCACTCCTGGTAATCGCCCACCGCTGACTTACTTCAGTCCACTCGCCAAAAACAGCGTTCCAATATCGCGCTGGAACGAATAAGCGTAGCCGCTGCCATCCGGCGTCACCACCGCGTCATAGATCTGCACACCCTGCGGGTCGGCCGGCTTGAGTTCCTTCCATGGCTCCTCGCGGCGGCTGGCCAGGTCCAGCCGGTCGATCTTCATGGCCGCCAGCCCTGCCATCTGACGGAGGAACAAATAGCGCCCGTCAGCGCTCCAACGCAGCACGGATTCTCCGGGCTGCATGGCGACCAGCGTCTTTGGCTCGCCGCCAGCTATCGGCAGAAGGGTCAATTTTCCCCCGATCACGGCGGTCACATACTTGCCGTCGGGCGAAACGCGGGTGGCGCTTACTCCCTCCGCCGTCACGGGCCTCGGGGGTCCACCGCGCACATCCTGCACATAGGTTCGCGGGCGCCGGCCCGGTTCGTAGCCCGTGAACAGCACCTGCTGCCCCTGCGGAAACCACTCCACGCGCCCGTAGTGCATTCCCGACGCGCCAATGTTCCGCGCCTCCCCCGCTCCAGTGGGCAGCAGGGACAGCTGCGTATCAGACCCGGCGTTGACAATGCAAGCCACCCATTTGCCGTCCGGAGAAAGAGCGGGGCGGTTGCCATCGCCTAACCGCACTGCCGGGGAACCGTCGGTCTTGCGGAGGTAAATCGCGGGATTGCGCGCCGCTCCATACGACAGCTCCTCGAACAGGATGGTGCTGCCGTCGGCGGAAATATCGGCGATGCTGCTGGCGTCAAACCAGGAGAGATCGCGCTCCTGTTTGGCGCCGGGGGCCAGGCCGGAAATTCCCAATCGCGCATCCACGACCGTCACCAAGACCTTCCCATCGCGTGTGACGTCGTCGATGATCATGGTGGTCGGCGGCGCGATGAGCAGGCGCTCTTTGCCTGCCAACGAAACAGCGCGCAGCGCGGGCTCACCCCCGGCTTTTGCGCCGCCAAACCAGATCTCGTCGCCTTTGGGGGACCATGCCAGGCCTAGCAGTTCCTGCCAGCCGCGCGACAAAGCCTGTTTCCGGCCGCTCATGTCCAGAACCGTCACTGCATAGTCGCCGAGGTGATTGTCCGGCTCAAAAAACGCGATCCGATCTCCCCGCGGCGAAACGCGCAGCGACGACGGCGGCCGCCCGTCGCTTTCAAAGCGCACGGTTCCGATGGGATACTCGATCCGATTCCTGCCTTCCACGGTGCGCGAGACGGCGAGATTGGAACCATCCGGCGACCAATCGGCCTCGTTGACGTTTTCCAGTATTTCGCGCGGCGCCCCGCCCGACAACGGCACCCGCGCCAGCGTTCCCACGGTTCCATTCGCGGCCGGCCCCAGCAGAATCGCCATCTCGCCCGTCGAGCTGATCGCCAGGATCCGCCCTTCCGGCAAATCGAGCGGCCGATACTCGCGGCTGCCAGGGCGCATTGAAAAAATACTGGTCGGTTCGTTGGCCCATTGCGCGGTGAAGACCACCGTCTGGCCGTCTGGAGAAAACATCGCCGATGGAATCTGGCCCCGCCGGTAAGTGAGGCGCTCGAAGGTGGGCTGCGCCGGTTTCAGAAATCTCCAGGCGGCATAGCCTCCGGCCAGCAAGGCCAGCACGATCAAAGCGGGCCATAGCAGGACTCGCCGCAGTAAAACTGGAATGCTTCGCCGCGGCTCGACAACCGGCGCTCCAATCGCGGCCACTCCCAGCTTGCCCGCTTCCAGCTCCTCCAGCACGTCTTCCAGGGCGACCTTAATATCAGCCATGCTTTGCCAGCGGCGCTGCGGATCCTTGCGAAGGCAGCGGCTGATGATCCGCTCTACGTCGCGCGGAATGCCCTGCCCGATCTGACTCGGCGGCAAGGGCTCGGAATGCAGTACCGATGCCAGCGTAGAAAGCTTCGAGTCGCCCGAGAAGGCTCGCTTACCCGTCAGCATCTCGTACAACACGGCGCCGAACGAAAAAATATCCGATCGGGCGTCCACGATGTGCCCGTCCGCCTGCTCCGGCGACATGTACGCCACGGTGCCAATGATGGTCCCGGCTTCAGTCCGCAGTACGGCGTCCAGATGCACGCTCTCGGTCAGGGCAAAAACATCCGGCTCCTCGATCTCGGTCAGCTTGGCCAGGCCGAAATCGAGAATCTTCACTTCGCCGTTGTCGTTGACGATGACGTTGGCGGGCTTCAGATCGCGGTGCACGATGCCGGCGTTATGAGCGGCCACCAAGCCGTCGGCGATCTGAATCGCGTAACGCAGCGCCTCGTTCAGCCGAATGCCTTTGCGGCCGATCAGCCGGTCCAGGGTCTTGCCGGCCACGTACTCCATCGCGATGAAATCTACCGGCTGCCCATCCACCTGCCCGGTGTCGATATCGAAAATCGTGACGATGTGCCGATTGCTTAAGGCCGACGCGGATTTCGCCTCTTGCGAGAAGCGCGCCCGGCGGTCGGCGTTCGCGATGGCTGTGGAGGGCAAAACTTTCACCGCGACGAACCGGTCGAGATGGGTGTCCAGTGCGCGATAGACAACGCCCATCCCTCCCGAGCCCAGCTTGGCCTCGATGCGATAATGTCGGAGAGTCTCGCCGATCATTGCCCGACTTCAGCGCTATCTTAGCATCTACGATATTGGAACGTTTGCCCTCACATTTGTTTGACTAGGTGGTTATGGATTATTGCCCCAGCGCAGAATGCAGTCGGCAGCAGCACACTGCACGGCCAGAAGATTATCTTCTCGCATGATTTCCGATGGCATAGGTGTGGCGCACGGACTCTTGCGTGCCGTGTTGGCACTCGTGCCAACACTGTTCGGAAGTACCTCACGAAATCGTTCACACGAGTGTGAACGCTGCACGCACGAGTAGGAGTGCGTGCGCCACGGGGGTTAACTCACCATCGAAACCAATCCCCGCTCCTTCAGCCCGTTGATGGCCAGTCCGTAACGGCCCCGCACCCCGGTCTTTTCGAAGATATGCTTTAGATGGATCTTGACGGTTCCCGGCCGGATGCCCAGTTCAAGCGCAATCTCCTTGTTCTTAAACCCCTGCTCCACCATCTCGAGCACCTGGTGCTCACGCGGGGTCAACTCGGACCGCGGGTAGCGCTCCGGACGCGCCGCATCGCGAAACACGCAATCCTCCATCCAGCTTTTCCCCGACGCTACAGTGCGAAGGCAGCTGAGGATGTTCTCTAGATCCGCCGTTTTACGAACAATGCCCTTGGCACCCGCCTGCAGCAGGCGCAGTGCTTCAGCCTCGGTCATCGAAACGCCCCAGACGGTGACAGCGGGCGAAGCATCCGCCAGTTTCAGATCGTGAATCCAATCCAGCACGACGCGCATGCCGAATCCCTTGTCCACGATTACAATGTCAGGCCGCTGGATCGTCACCAGATTGCGTGGCCGATTCCAGCGAATTCAACGATGCCAGGAACTCCAGGTCTCCGGCTGCGGCCAGCAAGGTTCGCAATCCTTCCGCCGATATAGGTTGAGTGTCGCACACGACGACAGTTTTTTTCGAGTGGTTCGAGTGGTCTTCGCTCATGTTGGTCTCTTACCAGCCGACACGCCTTTCCCATGCGGGCCTCAGTTTGATTCATCGTTAATTCATGAATCAAACTAAGCCTTATCGGCGAGTGCGTTCGATTGTTTAGTTGATCGGGTGAGCGAAGGCTCTCATGTTATCATCGACACTAGCCGATTTGATCGTGTAGGACTCTCATGATGGACGGTCCGCAGTGCGCCGATGCCCCAGCCTGATGCCCCGAAATTCAGCGGTACTTGGAAAGCGCTGTTCATCTGTCCTAACCAGAAGATAATCCGGGACTTAGCCCCTCTTTTCCGCAAGCATCTGCCGACCTTTTCCGGCCACGATCTGAACGCCTACCCGATGCGCCACCAACTGGCCGAGGTGGTCAGTTCGGAGGCCCCCAATCTGTGCCTGCTCGAGATCGGAGAGAACCCCGACGCCGGGTTCGCTCTGATCACAGACTTGCTGCGCATTGATGCCAAGCTGCCAATCATCGTGGTTCTCCCCAGCAATGATCCAGAACTGGTGCTGCGCTGCCTGCGCCAGGGCGCGAGCGATTTCCTGATTCCCCCCTTCACTTCCGAGCAGGTGGAAGGGGCGCTGCAAAAGATTGCCCGCCTGCAGCCCAATCGCGCCATTAACGCCGGCAGAGTCTATTGCATTATGCCCGCCAAGGGCGGCTGCGGCGCCAGTACCATCGCGAGCAATCTGGCGTATCAGATGAAGCGCGGCAATAAGCGCATTCTTCTGGCGGACCTGGATCCGCTGGCCGGAACGCTCTCGTTCCTGCTGAAGATCAAGTCCAACTTCAGTTTCATGGACGCGCTGGCCCGCTCCCAGGATATCGATGCCGACTTGTGGAAAGCGATCATCACCAGCCGCAACGGCGTGGACGTGCTGTTGTCGCCCGAAGTGATGACCGAAGGCATGAGCGAGCTGAAGGACGCCAGCAGCATCGTTGAATACGCGCGCGGCGTCTACGACCTGGTGATCCTGGATACCGGCAGCGTGTACGGAGATTGGAATCTCAGCCAGGCGCAGCTGGCCGACGAGATCTTGCTCATTACCACCAACGAGCTGACCGCTTTGCAAGCGGTGCAGCGCGCCCTCAGCTACCTGGATGCCAACAATATCGGCCGCCATAAGCTGCGTCTCATCGTGAACCGCTATGACCGTCACACCGGGCTAAGCAAAGACGTCATCGGCACGGCACTCCACACCGACATTTTCCACATCATGCCAAGCGATTATGAGGCCATCCAAAAATCCTTGATGGAGGGCAAACCCATGGGGATCGCCACCAGCTTCGGCAAAAGCGTGATCGCGCTGGTGGATCGCCTGGCTGGAAGCTCGGAAGCGCCTGGAAAGAAAAACAGCTCGCTCTCCGGTTTGCTCTCATTGTTCTCACGCACGTCCTAAGCTCCGCTAAACTAAAACTGGAGGCAGTTCATGGCCGATCAGCAGGACCTCCGCCCGCCTACACAAGTTCTCACCCGCGGTTTCGATCCCACGCTTTCGGTTGGATCGGCGCGCCCCGCGGTGTTCCGCAGCTCCACCTATGTTTTCCCCAGTCCGGAAGCAGCCGAGCGCGCCTTTGACTTAATGGCGGGCCGCGCTCAACCGGACGCCGGCGAGCAGCCCGACTTGATCTACTCGCGCTTCAATCACCCCAACGCCGAAATCCTGGAATCGCGCGTAGTGCCGCTTGAAACCGGCGCGCACGCGGCCTTGGTCTTCAACTCCGGGATGGCCGCCATCATGACCGCGCTGTTCGCCTTCGCGCGGCCCGGTCAGAATATCATTTACACCGTCCCGATTTACGGGGGCACCCAGCACCTGATCGAAGATTTTCTCAGCACGCTCGGCATCGGCGGTATTCCCGTGGAAGCCGGGCACACGGGCGAGATGGACGCTGCCATTCGCACCGCCAAGAATCTTGCCGTGGTCCTGATTGAGACGCCCGCCAATCCCACCATCGTGATGACCGACATCAGGCACGCCACCGATGCCGTCGCTCGCCTGAATCCGAAGCCATTAGTGATGGTGGATAACACCATGCTCGGGCCGGCCTTTCAGCATCCGCTGATGCTGGGCGCCGACCTTAGCCTGTACTCGGCCACCAAGTATCTGTCGGGCCTTAGCGATCTGATTGCCGGCATCGCGATTGCCAGCGATCCAAGCCTGATTAGGCAAATGCGTTCCAAGCGCAATCTCTTTGGCAACATTCTGCAACCCGACGAATGCTGGATGCTGGAAGGCCGTCTGCCCACTGTTACGCTGCGCATGAACCGCTCCAGCAAGAATGCCGAGCGCATCGCGATCCGCCTGGCCAAGCATCCCAAGGTGGCCCGCGTGTTATATCCGACGCTATTCACGGATCCAGAGCAGGTCGAGATCGCCCGCCAACAATGCGACTTCCCGGGCGGCATGTTGTCCATCGATCTGCGCGGCGGCAAGAGGGCCGCGTTCGAGTTTCTGCGCAACCTGCGAATCGCGCGCAACGCTGTATCGCTGGGCGGCGTGGAAACGCTGGTGTGCCATCCCAAGACCACTACGCACTCCGGTTTCACCGAAGAGGAATTCACCGCCGCCGGCGTCACCGACGGACTGGTACGCATCTCCATCGGCATCGAGGACTGGCGCGATTTAATGGTCGATTTCGAACAAGCCCTGGATTTGATCTGATGTGGCGTACGCACTCCTGCGTGCCGTGTTCGCACTCATGCGAACACGTTTTAAGAACGTTCACACGAGTGTGAACGCAGCACGCACGAGTGCGTGCATTGCTAACGATAAGAATCTTCGCGTGCTGCGTCGATTTTTCAAGCCGCAGTCCTCAACTGGTTGACTTGGTTGAGCGTTGTTCTCGCCGCCGTTTGGATGGCTACCAGAAGGGTACGCGCATCGGGACTGACTTGGTAGCGATGGGTATGCGGCACTTTCCGGATTAAGCCGTGCGCGCGCAGCATCCGGAGCCGTCGGCTGATGGCGGCCGAACGGCGAAGTTTTTCGGCGGCGGAATGAGCGGGGGTGTCGTAAAAGAGGGTCTGTAGGTCGCGGTTGCGGAATCCATTCAGCACGAAATCGCCGTCATTGATCGCCTCCAGCAATGGCCGGTCATCCCCCAAGGGGCGCAAGGCCCGTACGCGGCGCCCTTGCCAGTTCACCGGCTTTTGGATGTCGGCGATCAGTTCCTCCAATCTGCGGCTGTCGTCGACGCTGGCCAAAGCGTCGATGAGCCGGTTGTTGGTCTGCTGGGAGACCTCGGCTCTGCGGTGCAGATCGGCAATCCCTTTGCGCATTTTCCGCCATTGCAGATTCTCCTCCGGGCCGCCCTCGGCGGGTCGATAGGTGCGAAACACGTCGACGTTGTTGATGGTCGTTTCCGCCGCCCTCAACACCGCCGCGTCGGCCAGGATTACCTTGCTATAGGCCTTGGTCGAGTTGCCGTCCATCCAGAACTTGATGCGCTCGCCTTCTTCGTACTCCTTGCAACTGGTCTGGAGTTCGCCATGAAAGTTCCGGGGGATCTGGCCGGATTTCGTCAGTCGTTTCCCGAAGAATCGGAGAACATCGCGGCTGTGGAAGCTCAGCATTCCATGGGCAATGAAGGCCGGCATCAATCGTTTCAGCTCTGCCCCGCTAGGGAATACGATGTCGGTGGCCCATTCGCTTTGGTAACAGGTCCAGTAATACGGCGTTGGATACTTCGCGAAAATCTCTTCGTGGATGGGGTTCAGCCGCTTAGCGAAGCCGGTGAGCAGATCCACCCAATCGGTTCGCAGTTGCTGGTTCAGCATCTCCTGCGCGCGTGGAAAATCGGCGATCCGCGTAAAGCAGTTTTTCTCCTGTTGGAACGCTAGCCCCGCTTGCCGCATCTGCTGCGCCAGCCATTCCCGACCATTGATGCCGATCTGGATGTGGAATGGGAACCAGGTCTGAATCCGCGCGTACATCCACCCCAGCCTCTGGTCCCATCCATAGTGATAGAGCACATGGCAGGGCCGCTTCCGCCGTACGATCTTCGACTGCACATATTCGAACGTCGGACACGGCTCCAGCACGCTCAGCACACATACTGGCCCGCTACGGATTCCCCGCTCAGCAGCCACCCGCCGCGCATACTCGTCCTTGTCCACCCCGGCCTCTCGCACATAAATCACCGGGAGTCCAGCTTGGCGAACGGCCCTCGTAGAAGCCTCCTTCACCCGCTCACTGGTCTTCTTCAGGTAGTCGCCGTAATGTTTGAACAGAACTCCATTTTGCCAAAGGAATTCTTCCATCCCCTTGGACACCATCACGTGCCGGGTGGGGTCCCAGTAACTTATATCCAACCGGCGCGGTGAACCTCGTAGTACCAGTCGATCGAACCCGGACAGCACTCCCGCGATCCGATCGCCATATTTTTCGATAAACTGTTGCACGGCGTTCTCCTTGTAGTGTTTTCAGACTCGATAATCCGAAATACTACAACGGCAGAACGCCTTTCTGTTTTCACGAACATTGTTTGCCCCGCAGGGGCACTGTGCCACAAGGGCATTACTTGATCTGAAACTTCACCACGGCCTTCCCCAAGTGAATCTCATCCCCCGGCAGGAGTCGTGTCCCACGCGTGTCGCGATGCACCTCCTGCCCCATGCCGTCACGAACAATCCACAGCCCGCAGTTGTTCTCGGCTTTATTGCCACGCGTGTACCAGCGATCGTTAAACAAACGATATTCGCCGGTCTTCTTATCGTGAACGATATGCGCGTGTTCGCGCGACACCGTGCGATTGATCGCGTTGTCGGCGGCAAACGCCAGGTCGTTGCGCCGCGAGAGGCCCTCCGATTTGTAGACGTCGGTGAGGCGGCCGATATTAGTGCGGGCTTTCTGCAGCGGAATTTCCGTTTTATTGGCCGTTCCCGCCGAGACCACTAACCTGGCCGCCCGGCGCGCGCGCGGAGCTTCTTCCGGCAGCGGCGCAATTTCTTCGGCCAGCATCTCGACATGCAGCCAATGGCCCTCACTTTCGACGGCGCGAATCTCGACGCGCAGGTCTGAGGGAAACCGGCAGGCTTCTTTCGATAAGCCTTTGCGCACCTCTTCATTGAAGAACCTGCGGAAAAAGTCGCGCTCGAAAACCGCGCCCGCATCACCTTGCGCGCGTATCTCGACGCGCACCACGTTATACGGGAAAAGTACGTGGCCGCCCGCGCGCTGGATCTTCTTCTTCACTTCATCCAGCACCGCGATCCGAATCTCGGCGACTTCGGGCGATTCGCCGATAGCCTGTGCATTGGCCCCAAAGGGCGCTTCAAACACGGTCCTACCCAAGCGCTCGATGAGCTCCGAGATTTTCATTTCACCAATCCCAGCTCCGCCGCGGCATCCACAATCTCGCGCGCAATCGGCGCCGCCGTCGTTCCACCATACCCTCCGTGTTCCACGACAACCGCGAAGGCGATGCTCTTACTTCGATCACCGTCATAGGGTGCAAATCCCGCGAACCAGGAGTGCGGCATACCTTCATCGAGCTGTGCAGTTCCGGTCTTGCCGGCGACGCTCACCGCTTCCCCTTTCATCGCGCGCCGTGCCGTTCCTTCCACCACCACCGATCGCATCGCGCTGGCTAGAAACGCCGCAAGATCGGTGCCTAGGATTTGCTTCGGCGGAGCAGTTCGCGCATTACTCCCGTCGATCACCCAGCGGCCCTCCGGCAGCGAACCATGTGCCGCGATGGTCGCCGCCACACGCGCCATCTTGAAGGGCGTCACCAGCACCGGCCCTTGTCCATAGGACGCGAACGGCATCGCGGCTTGGATATCGGCAACACTTCCGGCCGGAATATCGAGCAGCTTGGCCGTGTCGCTCAATTGTTTCGCCCCCACCGAAAACACACCGAGCTGCGCAAAATAGGCGTTGCACGAAACCGCGATGGCCCGATGCATGGTGAGCGTTCCATGCGCCGAATCGCCCACATCGTCGCGAATCGGCTTGCGCCATCCGGGAATGATCGCGCCCACGCGTCCATCCGGCAGCCGCCGGCAGCTGAAGCTTTTGTTTTCGAGTGCAGGATCTAATCGCAACGCGGCCATCGCGGTCACCAATTTGAATGTGGAACCCGGCGGATACTGGCCGTAGCGCGCGCGATCGAACAATTCTTCAGGTGTTGTCGGTGATTTGACATCGGGCGCAGGCGCGCTCACCAGGGCCAGTACATCGCCAGTGTTCGGATCCATCACCACCACCGCGCCCCTGTCTTTATGCGCCTTAGCCAGCCGGTCTTCCAGCGCCTTGGTCGCGCGCATCTGCAACCGAATGTCGATTGACGCCGTAACATTGCGATCCCGCGCCAGCAGCTTCGCAATCTCCGGATTGCCCGGCTGATGGCGATAGCGGATCAGCGGCGCCAATTCACGGTAATCCGTGAAGCCTTGTAGTTTCATGTTCGAGTCATGCTCGATCAGCGACGCGTTGGTCGCATGGAAATTGTCGCCGGTTCGCCAGTCGCCCAACAGATGCGCCGTCATCGATCCGAAAGGGTAATGGCGGTTGTCCAGCCGCGAACAGGCCTGGTCGATCGAAATACCGAGCTGCGCGTATTGATCGCGATGCCGCTCCAGCTCCGCCCAATCGCTGGTTGCGAGCAATACGCCATTTCGATCGAAAATGTTTCCGCGCCGGATCTCGCGCGCCAGCGAATTAAGCCTGGGGTTGCGCTGCGGCCGCTTCACGCCATCGTCTTCAAAGACCTTGGCCTCGCGCGCCAGGAAATCCTGATCGTGCGCCACTTGATAATACGCCGCAAATCCCAGTAGCGTCGCTGCGGCAGCTCCCAGGACCCATTCCAGCCGCGCAATCGGCTTCAAGAATGGTTCACCGATGACAGCGCTTTCTTTTCCCTGGCTCGAAATTGCCACCAGAATTCCGAAGATCAGGAAATTCGCCAGCATCGCCGTATTTCCGAAGCTCAGGAACGGCGACACTACTCCCGATAGCGGAATCGCGCCCAGCACGCCGCCCGAAATCAGCAGCATTTCAAAAGCGATCAGCGCCGACAAGCCGACCGCCAGAAACATCCCGTATTCCATCGGCGCGCGCAGCCCTATCCGCATTCCTCGCCACACCAGAAATCCGAGCAGCAGCAACACGGTCAGCACACCGCAGAATCCCCACTCTTCCCCGACAGCCGGAAGCACCAGATCGGTGTGCCCCGCGGGAATCATTTCCGGATCGCCCCAGCCCGGCCCCGATCCCAGCGCGCCGCCGGTGGAAAACGCCCATAGCGAATGCGCCAGTTGATTGCCACCGTGAACGTCGTTGTCCCAAGGCGACAGCCACATGTTGATGCGATCGACAACCGTGGTCGGCTTGCCGAAATGGTATCCGACCACAACGCCCGCCACCAGCAGAACAATGCCGAGTACGGCCAGGCCCGCCCGCCCGCGCGCCACCCAAAACATCGCGAGAAACAGAAATCCGGTAACCAGCGCCGGCCCCAAATCCTTCAATAAAAAGAAGAAGCCCAGCGCCAGCGCGACCGCGAATATTACCGGCAGGACGTGCGAAAGGCGCGGCACGCCGACCCAGCGCGGCACCAGCTTCTTTTCCCGCAGATCGCGCAATCGCTCCCAATTGCGCGTGAAATATCCAGCCAGGAAAAACACCAGCAGAATCTTGATCGCCTCCACCGGTTGGAACGGACCCAGATTCACTTTCGCGTCGTTGCCACCGGGTCCCGAGCCGAAGCGCATCAGCAATACAAAGAGCGCCAGCGCACCGAACAGCGGCGTGTAACACCAGGCCGAAAAGCGCTGATAGTTCAAAGCCCGCAGCGACGGCAGCAGGAATACCAGGCAGCCCAGCGCGACTCCCCAGGCGAATTTGCTGAACTCGAGAGTATCGCGCAGCGGATCGCGCAGGCTCACCGCGAGAATCAGACCGATGCCAGTCAGCAGATGAATGGCCGGCAAGATCGAAAAATCGCCGCGCAGACCACTCCATCGCCAGATCAGAAAGACGGCGTGGAAAGCTGCCAGGTAAACTGCGATCCAGATCAGAAATTGGGTTTGAAATTGTCCCGGCGTGCGCACCACAAACGCGGGCTTGAGTTTCGCCAGCGGCACCCCCACGCGCAGCCGCGCCAATACCCCAACATTGGGAATGGGCCGGTGCGTTGCAAGGTAGTCGAACGTTCTGGCCGCCACCGATCCACGTTGGCTCTCATCCTGGAACACTTGCAAAAACGGGAGCAATTGCTCCGGTTTGCTCACTCCATTCAAATCCAGCAAGTCCCCCCGCCCTAGCGCCGCCGATAGCTCGGGAAAGCTCTGGGTCTTGGCCGAATAGACCATCAACAATCCCGCGGCCACCAGCACGGACGACAACGCCAGCCATGCGAACTCACGCCATCCAACGCGCCCGGCTGCCGCAGCGCCCTTGGCACCAGCCACCAGAACGTTCGATTCCCAGCTCTTCGTTACTGCCAATGCGTCCTCCGGGTGGCATAACGAGTCCGCTTGACCGGCTTGGGCTTCTTCGCCAGCGCATCGGCCATCCCTTGCCGCGCCCGATCGTCGTCATCCACCTGCCGCAGCGCCACGCTCACATTCGAGAAACCCTCAATCGGCTCGTACAATTGCCGCGCACGATCGAAATCGCGCTGCGCCAGCCGCAAATAGCGCTCTTCGGCGGCACGGTTATCAGGGCCGCTCTGGCGCGCCTGGTTCAACTCCGCCGTGGCCCGAAAGCGATAGCCATCCGCCTCTTCCTCCATTTCGCGCGGACCCGGTTCGAACCCCAGACGCTGTGCCTGGTGCAGCTCCGCCATTGCCTTGCCGATATTTTTCAGCGAATACACATCGATGCGCGCCAGGCCCAGGTGCGGATCGGGCGAACGCGGCATCAGCGCTGCGGCGGCATCGAAATCGGCCAGCGCGGCATGCTGGTCGCGCTCCAGGTTTTCGTAGCCATGACACAACGCAAGCTTGCCCTCGAAGCTGCGATCGTTGCGGTCCATTTCAATCAAATGCGTGAAGCACACCGCGGCCTTGGGCCAGTCGAACTTCTGAATGCGCGGATCGGAATTGTTGCGATAACCTTCGATCACCTCATTGCCGGCTTGCAAAAGCGCCGCATGCACATTCCCCGCCAGACGGCTGGCCGGCGACATCCCGCCCAGGAACGCATTCTGCCTTTGGATGCGCTGCAGCAAATCCCAATCCCGGTTGATCTCGGCGGCGCTCGCGCGCGTATAGTCCAGGTTGCCGCGCAGAGCGCTGCTCTCGCGCCCGAATCGATAGTAGTAGCCCAGCGGCACGCACACCACCAGCCCGGCGAGCAATCCCCAGCACAACGCCACCAGAATGCTCATCACCGATGCGATCTGTTTCACGCGCGGAGGCTTCAGCTTGAGCACGCTGCGCCGCACGGTCTCCGCCATGCCGGACAGGCGCTCGGGTAAATAGGGCAGGCGCGGCCTCTCCACCGTCGGATTGCTTTTCCACGAAACACGCCGCTCCATTTCCGCGCTGGTCGGACGATTCTGCAAAAACAGAGTCAAGTCGTTTGCAAAAGCCGACGCCGACACATAGCGCTGGTGCAGATCGCCCGCCAGCGCCTTATGCAGAATCGCGGTCATCGCATCCGGGCAGCTTTCCGGCAGCGCGCGCGGGGGACGACGCGATTGGATCAGCGCTTCCAGTTTTCGCGTGTCCTGCGCCTGATAAGGCGGGACGCCCGCCACCATTTCGTACAGCGTCACTCCAACCGCCCAAAGGTCCGCATGCCGGTCCACTTGCCCGCGACTCAATCGTTCCGGCGAGCAATAGCTCGGGCTGCCCAATCCCAGATGGGTACGGCTGTGTGTAAACGTCAGCGCTTTCGCGATGCCAAAATCCAGCAGCCGTACTTCGTCGTTCGCTCCGATCTGAATGTTCGATGGCTTGATGTCGCCGTGCACCACCGACCGCCGCTGCCCGTCGATGGTGGCTTGAAAGGAATGCAGCTTGTCGAGCTGGCTCAGGATCTCGACCGTGAATTGCGCGGCGCGCGCGGGCTCAATGCGGCCCTCCTGCTTCAGGATCTCCGCCACGGTCCGTCCCTCGATGTATTGCATCGAGACGAAGAAGAATCCGTCCAGTTGCCCATACTCGTAGACTTCAATCACGCGCGCATCGGCGTCGCGCAGCTGCTTCTGCAAATCGGCGCCGCGCCGCTCGGCCTCGATGACCAGTTGCGTCTGCGGGTCGCCTGATTCCTCAACAATTTTTAATACGGCGTGACGATTGGCGCTGGTATCGAAGGCCAGATACACGTCGGTCATTCCTCGCGCGAGCTTGCGGATCACCTCATAGGCGCCAAATTGCTTGGTGCGGAGCACAATTAGATATCGTACACATTGACGCGCACCGTGTTTTACGGTTTCGGCCAACGCAGGGCCAGCGCCAGCACCACTCCCAGTAAAAACCCGTAAATCAGGAAGGCCACTCGCGTGGTCAGCGCGCGCGCCACCTTAGTGAGAGCGCCTCCGCCGGGCTGCTGCTTCCACCCCGATATCGCGCGCTTTGGTGATCGAATTTCGCGTCCGAGCCTCCGCCGCCGCCGGCGACGCATTGCCCAGGAATTCGCTGCCTGCCACGAAGATAGCGGTTATGTTGTCGTTTCCGCCGGCTATGTTGGCGGCCTCCACCAGTTCTTCGCGCCACCTGTGCCGGATCGCCATCGTAGCGTTCGATCACTTCCAGCATCTCCGTTGACGTCAGCTGGTCGCTCAAGCCGTCGCTGCACAGAAGGATGGCAGCGTCGGGCTTGAATAAAAACTCCTTCACCTCGATGAAATCCTCTTCATCCGGCTCGCGGCGTCGCGACCCAACGTCCCGAAACACCTCGTGCCGCCTGGGATGGGCCATCGCCTCGGCTTCGGTCAGTTCGCCCGCGTCTTCCCGCTCGCCAACCGGCGAATGGTCCGACGTCAGTTTTCGGATGGCTCCGTTCCAGGTTAGGTAAAGGCGAGAATCGCCGACGTGGCCGACCATCACTTTGTCATCCGAAATGACAGCCAGGGTCAGGACGCACGCCATACCGCGCCAGGTTTCGTTTTCCGAGGCTGCTTCAAAAATCCGATTGTTGGCCGCTGTGATGGCGCGCCGGATTTGATGCCGCGGATCGCCACCCGGTTCGAGCATCAGCCGCGCGAACGGCTTCCAGCGCTGTTTCCGCGGCCTTCTCGCCCGCCGCATGACCGCCCAGACCGTCGACCACGAGAAAAATCCCCAACTCGTCGTCTGCGTAGGCTCGATCCTGGTTCTCCGCGCGCATGCGTCCAGGGTCGCTCGCGGTCGCCGATCGCCAGGCATATCCGGATTGGCCCTCGAGAGTCTTCGCCATCGTTAGCGCCGCCGCGTCACTACCTGGGTCACCACAAAGCAAAGCGCAAATCCCAGGAAAAGCAGCACAAAGGGAATGTGCGCGATATATGGAATGCGAATCACGGCCGCTCCTCAAACCGCAGCGTGATCACTTCCGCCACACTGATCTGCGCCTTGGGCGGCAGCGTCTCCTCCACGCCGCGAGCCAGCCGCTTGCCGTTGAGCCAAGTCCCGTTCATGCTTTTGTCGACGATCACGAAGCGCTTCTCGACAGCATCGCGCCGCACGCGCAAATGCTCGCGCGAGACCTCATCGTTGGTGTAAAGCGCCAGGCTGACCTGCGCGCCATCGCCGCCCCGGCCTACGCTGATCTCGTCCTGGGTCATCAAGTAAAGCTGCGGGCCCGAGTCGTCTTCGTAGTGGATCTCGGCGTAGACCCGGTCACCCGCCCGATTGCCCGCCCGATCGACCAACTGCCGCGTTTCCGGCCTGGCGCCGACGCTCGGCTCGCGATCGAGTAGCGTGGTCTTGGTCCCGTGGTAGCCGGGCTGCGGCGTCTCGTTCAGCTCGGAGTGAATCTCCACGTCGCCCAACGGCACCGCACCCTCGGAATCGGGGAAGAACTCGAAGGCCCAGTCCTTGCACGCGATCTTGTACGGCTTACGATCCTTGGCGCCCCGCAACGCCCCAATTCCCAGCGGCTTGGCATTGAGCTGCGCCAACCGGGATGCCAGCGCCTTCTTGGCGTCCTCGCGAATCAGGTCGAACACGCCAGTCAGCCGCGTGTAGTCGTCCGGATGCAAATAGAGGCTGAAAATGCAGGGCGCCAGGATGCTGTAGCCCATCTCGAACTGCCCCAGCTCCATGTTGCGGATGAGCTGCTCGATGATGATCCGCCCGCTGATCCTGCCTTGCGCTTCCCCCACCGTCTTAGGCATCTTTCCCCCGTACCTCCACTAGGCTTTCGACGCCGCAGGGTTGGGTTCCGGTTTCGTAAGAACCTATTCCGAACGCGCTCTCTCCCCAAAGAGCGAGACCAGATCTGCTTGAGCAGGTCAACACGTAGTCGGTCTGCGGTGTGGCTTAGCTTAGCGTGATTGCTGTCTTGGCCGTCCGTGTCACCAGCGTCTCCAATTTAACCGGCGGTAACTAATCGACGTCCGTTCCAGCAAAATCCCTCCGCATGATGGGATCAACCGCCGTCCCCAGTGACGACATCCAGCCGTCGTTGCACTTCCTACAAACGCTTTTCACCACCGGCCGCGCGAGAGTAGCCGCCATTTCAACCGGGCCGATGTGCCGCTTGGGCTTCCCAGATAGATGCCTATCGTTTTGTGATTGGTCAGGGAGCGGAACCAGTTTGCGAAGATTATCTCCTCTGTTCGCGAGTGCGGCAAATTTTGGCTGGTCGGAAGGAGCGCATGATCGCAAAATATGCAGTTAGCGACAGCCAATTGGCACGAAACTTTCGAACATTCTGAATTTATTCTAACGGAAAATTTCGCGCCTACCAGCAGTGCTGCCGGCTTTCTATCGCGCTAGGTCGGAGGCTCCCACGGATTGATCACAGCCACTCCGACAGCCACGAAGTCGCTCAGGTTGCGCGACACGATGGCAAGGCCGTATTGCAGAGCGGTCGCCGCGAGCAAGCCGTCAACGACTGAGAGCGGTCGGCCTTTCATCTGCGCCTGGGCGCGAAGCACTCCCCATCGATCTGCAATCGATCTATCAACGGGGAGGACCCGACCGTCGAACCATACAGGCAAGTCGCGATCGAGCCATTCCTCCAACTGGGTTCGCCGCTTGCTTGGCGGAAGGAGTTCGGCTCCAAATCGGATCTCTGCAAGGGTGAGGACACTCGCGTAAAGAGAGCCGGTGTCTGCCGCTTCTAGCCACCGCCTCACCAGCGGGTTTGGATCGCCTCGTCGATTGAATTCGGAAAGTACATTCGTATCGAGCAGGAACCCGCTCATAGGTCAATGGAGCGTCCGTAGTCCTTCTGCCTCTCCAAGTTCAGCTCCGCGCCTGCGAGTGGGGACTCCATCAGGAATTCGGCGAGGTTCTTCCGCGGTGCCGTGGCTTTGCGCTCGTGATCCTTCTCTTGCAGTGCGGCCAAGGCGTGATTGAGCACTTCCTCAGCGCTCCGAAAGTGGCCACTGGCGATCTCCGCCTGAATGATCCGTTCCTGTTCGGGTTTGAGATTGATCGTCATTGTTCCACCTATTCCGGCTCTTTAGTGCCGTGCACTTTCATCATCTCATGGGCGGGTTCGCGACGAGCTGCGCACGAACCCGGGGCACGGCGAGAACCGATCAAGTGGCCCGATTGCTAATAGAAGACCTCCTAAGCTTAATGCCACCTCCTAGGTTTGATCTGGCACTTAATCCGGCTCCAGTTGATCTGCGCTGATCTCCATCGCCTTAGGCTTCTTTCCCCCTACCTTCACTAGGCAATCGACGCCTCAGGGTTGGGGTTCCAGTTTCGTCGGAACCCATTCTGAACGTGCTCTCTTACCCAAGAGCGACACCAGATATGCCTGCGCGACCGGCTCCTCCCGAATTTCTTGCCAGTTTCCGAACACGTCGGCAACAACATCGACTACCACAGCCCTGACAAACCGAGGCCGGGAAGTTTGCGCGCCGCGTCCAAACGGGCAAACTTCAAAATACAATCGAGATCACGTGTTCGGAAGGTGCTTGCCGCAGATGTTGGCTATGGCATTTTCTTGGCCTTGGAGCCCGCTCCGAAAACACTCACAAACCAATAGCTCTTCTTGTTACGGAACCACGTAGAAAACTCCTTTCGGTCAAATGCAATAAGCTGCTTCATGTCAATATCGTAACGATCGAACAGAGCTAGTAAATCGCGCAATGCGAGTTCGTCTACTAACTCTGAATTGACTTCAATATTAAGAGAGTCGCCCTTTCCCTCATAGCGTGAGACGCAACGCAGGCTATCAAGCCATTTGAAGAAAACGGCCTCATCACTCATCGAATTGAAGACCACACGGCGAGCGACAAGAATTACGTTACTGTTCATCTGACTCTCCCGCCCGGGTAAGCATTAATATTTGTACCATTCGAGAGCTCGACGATAAGCGTCAATACGTCGGTCTGGGTCCAGTCTTTCTCAGTGTCGTAGTCCGCTTCTTCGCGCCTCTGTTGCGCCTGAATGAAAGTGCCCGTGACCCTACGTAAGTGCTCCAATACCACAGCTTCCTGGCTCCCGGCTGTACCGTCCCTAAGGCGGGTCTCAAGTACGGTGCGGATTCTCTACTGATGCGCTCTTCATCCTTCCATGTCCAAAGACTCTCCCAAGCTGGGAGCGCAACTCTGGCCGTCCCCAGTTCAGCGCAGCCTCAGCAATCAGCAGATGGAACAGAGCGTAATACGCCGTGGAGCGGCCCGTCTCAGGCATGCTTGCCGAGGATTCGCCGGATCGAGGTTCGCCAAACGCCGAGCGAGATCAAGGAGATCGTCGGCATTGGCCATCGGTCATGCCCAGGTTTCTTCCTGTAGCACGGCCTGCTCGACCAGACTGCGATAACTAAAATAGGGGAGAACACCCCATCGTTCGAGCGGCTGGAGGCTCTCGACCATCATGTCTTCAATCTGCCTCGCCGAGCTCAATAACTGATCCCGGCGGCTGGCTCTGTCCGAAAGGAGGACTCTGAAAAAGATGGCCGGATCGCCGCTCCAATCGTTTTCCAGTGTGTACCGCAAACGCACAACGTCGGGCCCTACCGCAGGCCGAAGCTGGTTAATAGCTTCATCGAGTTGACCTCGCTGCGCAAATGCCCTGGCGATATACACGACCTTGTTATCGCGCGTTTTGGGAATCGCCTACAGCACTGGTCATGTATAGTTGTTGAATTATGCCGACAAAATGGACGTCCTGGAAGACCACTGCTCCCCTTCTTCTGGTTCTTGCCACTGCCGGACGTTCCCAACAGCATCTCCGCGACCAGGATATTCATGACGCCGACACGCGCGCCTGGTGGCATACCACCGAATTGCTTGCCAACGACCGCATGGAAGGACGCGACACCGGCTCGGCCGCCTATCAGCGAGCCGCCGAGCTCGTGGCAGCCCGCTTTCGCAAGGCCGGGCTCCAGCCAGCGGGAGATCGTGGCGCCTTCTTTCAGTCTGTACCTTTACACGAAGTAGCGGTCCAAGCCGCCGGGACTAGCTTCACACTTCTGCACGATCGCGGCAGCGAGCAGTCGATTGCGTTCCTTCAACAAATCACCATCAATGCCGCGCCTGGCCTGCCGCCGGAAACTGACGCGTCCCTCACATTTCGCGGATACTGCGGCCGGGAAGCCATGAAGGAAGTTGACGGCAAGATCGTGGTCTGCTTCGGCACGCAGCGCCAAGGCCTCCCGAATGGCGCCGAACGAGCAGCGAACGCTCGCGCCGGACATGCACGCGGGATCATCAATATAGACGACCCATACTTCACGATCGAGCCGCCTCGATGGCCAGCAGCCTACGCTCGTACCGTCGCTCTTGGTGCGGCCCAGGCGCCAGGCAATCCGTTTTTGGTGATGCGCTTGAGCGCCGAGGTGCTGCCTAGTCTTCTCGAAGGCACGGGCCACGATTCCGCCGACATCCTTACTGCTGGTGGGCACAAAGAAACGCTCGCGTCGTTCGACATTCCCGCACGCCTGCGAGTCCACCTGCACATCACACAACGCTCTTATAATTCGCCCAACGTACTAGCCACGCTGCCTGGAACGGACCCTGCTCTTAAGAACGAATCCGTCGTTATTGCAGCGCACCTGGACGGCTATGGTTACGGCACTCCGGTCCAGGGCGACAAGCTGTACAACGGGGCTCTGGATGACGCCGCTTACGTTGCGCTACTCATCCAGTTCGCCGAAAACCTCCAGCGCGAGCATCGCGCGTTGAAACGCTCTCTCCTGTTTTGCGCCTTTACGGGCGAGGAAAAGGGATTGCTAGGCTCCAACTACTTTGTGGAACATCCTACCGTCCCTTTATCGCAGCTGGCCGCGGACATCAACCTCGATCAGCTTCGGCCTCTTTTCCCGCTCCGAATTCTCACCGCGCTAGCCATCGACGACTCCTCTCTCGGCGCAGTGGCCCGCAAGATCGGAACCGGCATGGGCATCGAACTCCGAGCCGATGCCGAGCCCGAACGCAATCTGCTGCGGCGCGCCGATCATTATCCTTTTCTGCGCGCCGGGGTGCCCGCCATCGGCTTCATATTCGGATATGACGCGGGCACGGACGCCGAGCGCCGCTACCGCGAGTGGTATCAGGTGCGCTATCACCGCCCCCAGGACGACCTCATGCAACCCATCGATTTTGACGCTGCCGCCAAGTTCAACCAGTTTTTCTATAGCCTCGCCCAGGCCGTCGCCTACCTGCCGGAGCGGCCTGCTTTGAAATCCGACAGCAGCTTCCGCACGGGCGGGAAATAATATATGATGAACGCCTCAAGGAGGCTCTCCCATGCCGAAGTTTCTCATCGAAGGTTCCTATACTCCCGAAGGATTGCGCGGCCTCGCGAAGGACAAGGCCTCAGGACGGCAAGCGGTGGTCAAGGAGGCGCTCGCGTCCCTAGGTGGAAAACTCGAAGCCGCCTTCTTCGCCCTCGGCGATACCGACGTCTACGTGATCTGCGATTGCCCGGACCACGTGACTGCCGCCGCATTATCGCTCGCGGTATCGGCGAGCGGCCTGGTTCGAACCAAGACCATTCCGCTCATGACAGTCGAAGAAACCGATCGGGCTCTCGCCATGAAGCTCGCTTATCGTGCCCCTGGGGCAACCAAGGCCGCCAAGGCGTAGTCCGTTTCCGTTATCCATCCTACACTTAACGCCGCGAACCTGCCGGCCAAGCCCAATCCCTACCCCTCCCCGCTAGTCCTTCCGAACTTTTGGTACTTAGTACTCTAATTTCCCTGGAGCTAAGCGACGATCCTTAAGTTGCTCCTAGCCACGCCGATTATGGGAAACTCAAAGGCTAAGTCGGTTGCTCCGCTACCCGCGATCGAGATAGCGGGAGCCGTCGAGTCCGGCCCCGAGCCGGCCAGAGACTTCCATTTCGCCGTCACCTGGGTCACCTTATTCGCGCACCTGGACCCGATCGAATCGGCGGGCCCGCGGCCGCGTGTCGAAACTCTTTCTCCCGCGCTGGCCCTGGTACCTGTCGTGGCCTCGCCCGTTTCAAAAGTACAACTCCCCGACTCTGATTCCAGCGCAGCGTGGGAAATGGTGGTCCCCAAGATGATTCGTACTGGCGCACGAACGTTCATCCCTGAAAAGCGAGAGCTTTTATGATTGTTCAGTCCTTCAACGTCATTGAAATCTCAGCCCGGCCGGGCGTTCAGCCGCAGATCGACGCCGCCCTGGCCCTGCGATCGTCTGGCTGTTTGGAGGAGGCTCTTAACGCCCTGGCCAACCCCAACGAATATAATTCGTATCTCTACACGCTGCGCGGCGAGATTGAATTTGCTTTGGGCCGCTTCGCGGACGCGGCCTTGAGCTACTTCGCCGTGGTCCATTCGGAGCCCGACAACGCCGATGCGCACTACAATCTGGCGCTCTGCCTGCAACGCTCGGATCGCTGGGATGCGTCTTGCCAGGCTTTCGAGCGGACGCTCGCGCTCGATCCCAGCCGTGACGCGGCGCGCCTCGGCCTGGGCGCCAGTTTGCTGTATCTGAATCGTCTGGACGAAGCGCTGGTCGCCTTGCACGGCTGCTCGTATGCACTCAAAAGACCGGCCACATTCGGAAGGGCGGTCGCGTTGCAATTGCTGCATCGATTCGGGGAAGCCGAAGCCGCTTATGAGACGGTGCTCGCCTACGATCCAAATTCCGAAGAGGCTTTGTCAAACCTGATCGCGCTGGCCATCGAAACCGAGGACCTGGATCGCGTGCGCGACTATTCGCAGCGACTGTTGAAGATCGCTCCGCAATCTCCGGCCGCCTTACAAGGCTTGGCCACCGTGGCGCTGGAGCTTCAGGACCATCATGCCGCCGCGCGCTATTGCGATCGCATCGTGCAGCTGGCGCCGGATTGTCTGGAGGCCTGGCACAACCTGCGAGTGGCGCTCGATCGCATTCTGACGGCCTTCACCGCTCCAGAGCCGATGGCCGCTGGTTCGGGGGTGAAATAATGGCGCGCCTGCGCGTTCGCATCGAATTAAATCGCCGGATGGTCGGAGTGCCTCTCGACAAGATGGCGAGCGTGGTCGAAGAGACCCACAAATTCTTTCACCTGCTCTCCGAGGATGTACAGATCCAAGCGGATCGAGGCGAGTGGCTGGCCTCGGAGTTCGACGCCGAGTCGCTCAACTTCACCGCCGAATACGCGGGAGCGGTTTCCACCGAACAGGCCCACGCGTTCGGCGCCGCTTTTGCAGGCGCTACTTCCTTGCGCAAAAGCACCATTGCGCAGTTCACCCGCATCGCCGACTTTCTGGGCGAAGACGAGTTGGTAGGATTCGGGCTGTACCAATCCGATCAGGAGACCGAGCCTTCCGAGTGGCGCTGCCTTTCCAAGCGCGATGCCATGCGCTTTGGCGAAGAGATCCAGATGCTCGCACAAGCCGCCGGAGAGCAGGTATCGCAAACGCAGTTGCCGACCGTGATGCGCGGAAGCGTCGCGGGGCGGCGTCTTTTCAAGGACCGGCGCGAGCGCGAGGCGCTGGCGGCCGATCCATCCAAGGTGGTGCGGGAGTTGGAATCCAATCTGTCGCGGCGCATCGGCCTGCTCGAAGAGGAAGTTGCGGAGCAAAGCCGCCAAATGCAACAGATCAGCGGCAATCCCGACGCGGCCGAAGAGAAATTTCAGAAACTCCTAGCTGCCATGGAGACGTTTTGGGCGCAAGCTCCCCGGCACGTGCCTCAGCTAGCCCCGCCGGTAGCGCAAGAAGCCCCGCCGGTTCCGGCCCCATTGGCAGCGCCGCAGCAACCGCGTGGCTGGTCTGTGATGGGTGTCACCGTGGCAGCCGCGGTCGCAATCCTGGCCGGTCTTGCTTTTCCCGAATTGCAGCATCAGTGGGTGCGCTTCGCTTTGGTCCAAATGCTGCCAACTGTCAAGCCCAAGACGCCTGCCGCGCCCGTCCTGCCGATCCCGACGCCGGTGCGCCGTCCTCAAGCAGAATCGCTAACGGCCCCCGCGATGCACACCGTAGCCACGCGATCCCATGAGCCTTTCGTTGGTCCCCTGATCCCGCTCGATATCCCCTCCAATCTGAAGACGAAGATTCAATCGGAAGCACGAGTGGAGGTGGTGGTGGCGATTGACCAGGAAGGCAAGGTAACCGACGCGCACGTGTCTTCCACAACCGGCGATAACGCACCGCTGCTGGCGTCGGAAGCGCTTCGAGCCGCCCGCCAATCCCGCTTCCGTCCGGCGCGGGAAGGCCAGAAAACTGTCGACAGCCAGATGGTCTTGAGTTTCCAGTTCAAACCGGATTCCGACGAATTCTAGTCGCCGTCGCCTGCCAGGAACAGCTCTACTTTAGCCTTCACCGTCCTGCGGTCCAGTCCCATTCTTCGCGCCGCTTCTTCATAGCTCCCCGTCAGTCTATACACGCGCGCCGCATAGTGGGCCAGCAATTCGTCCGCGGTGAATTGCCCGGCTCTAAAGCGCGCCAAGAACGGATCTTCATTGCTGCTGAACGCTTGGGTTAACGGCTGATACGAACGCCGGATAATTACATTTCGCACACACTGCTCCAACTCCCGATAATTCCCCGGCCACGCATAATCGGCGGGCAAATGCTGAGCGATCCACGCCTCGACTTCGGGCAGGCACCGCTCCGCTTCGCTCCCCACCGTTCGCAGCGTCATATAATGCACCAGCTCCCTGAGCACTTGCGGCGAGTCGCGAATCTGATCGGCCAGCGACGGTGTCTGAATCAAATCCGCGCAGAGCCGGTAATAAAGATCTTCACGAAACCTGCCGGCCCGTATCTCGGCGGGCAAGTCGCGATTGGTCGCCGCGATCAGCTTGCCGTGAAACTCGCGCATTACCGTGTCGCCTACCGCCGAGAAGCGCCGCGTCTCCATTACGCGCAGCAGCTTCACCTGAATCGCCAGATCCATTTCGCCCAACTCATCGAGAAACACGGACCCGGATGGCGGACACGCTTCCAGCCAACCTTTGCGATCGCTAATGGCCCCGGTGAACGATCCGCGGCGGTGCCCGAACAGCTCCGACTCAATCAGGGTCGGCGACAGTGCCGCGATGCTGATCGCGAGGAAGCTCTCACCAGCCGAATCGGCAAATTCCATGCGCACGGGATCGAACGGCACATAACGCGCCCCCGCGATGGCGCGCGCGATCAGCTCCTTTCCGGTCCCCGACGCACCGGTGATCAGGGTGGGAAAGTCGCCCATCTTGCGATATAGCACGCGCCGGTAGCGCCGCATGTCGTGCGTGAAGATGGATTGCCAGATGCTCGCCCGCAATCGCGCGGCCGGCATCGAGTTGCCGATGATGTTGTCATAAATGTGATGAAACGCGCGCTGTACCTGCCGAAAACACGCGAACATGTGCGCGGGCTCCAGATCGGTCTTCAAGTGCAGGAAGTATCGATTCCAGTCGGCCAGGAAGTCACGATAGAAACGCCATTTCCCCGGAGACGAAATGAACCGCGAATGATAGCGCTGATAAAGCAGATAGTGGACGCTCTCTTCGTACGCGGTACGCTCTTCTCCGCGAAGTTCCGACGCCGCGGCCAGGCGCGTGGGCAACCCATCCATGAGCGCCGAAAGCTTCTTGTAGATCGAGGCGACGTTGGGAGGCTCGGCATCCGGATCGCTCACCGACGCGCTCCAAACTTCGCCGCCGTCCACAAACTCGCGGCCCAGCGCCGCCATCTCGAATGTGATTCGCTCGGGAAGAAAGGGATTCCCGTAGCCCAGCTTGGCAACTGACGAAAGGAAATGCCGTTCCTGCTGGGAGTAGATGGCCATACATTTAGTGTACATGTATGTACATTCCTTGGTCCATCCCGTTCGAAGCTCACCCGCCAAATCATTGAGACATCACGGCCATCGTTTGGTGGTCTAAGTGCCGAATAGATATGCATGGAAGCAATGACTGAAGCTCGAACCGGGTCCAGCGGATATGCCGCACTCCTTCGCGACCATGGCTTTCAATCCTTCCTCTGGACTCAATTCCTGGCCGCGTTCAACGACAACGTCTATAAAATGATCGTGTCGGTGGGCGCCGTCGAGTTGGCCGCCAATCAACTGCTCGGCTCGCGCTACCTGGCCATCGCCGGAGCCGTCTTCGTTCTGCCATTCCTGCTGTTCGCCGGTTACGCCGGCCAACTCGCCGATCGCTGCAGCAAGACCCGCGTCCTCCAGATCACCAAGGCGTTCGAAATCGTAATCATGGGGGTCGGCATGCTCGCTCTTTACCTGCGCAGCATCGAGATGCTGCTGGTGGTCCTCTTCCTGCTTGCCATGCAAGCCAATTTCTTCAGCCCCGCCAAGTACGGCATTCTTCCGGAAATGCTGCCTGAAGCGCAATTAACCCGCGCCAACGGACTGCTCGAACTCTCAACCTTCGCGGCCATCGTACTCGGAACCAGCGTCGGATCGTTCCTCTTCGCGCGCTGGAAAGGCGAGCCGCTGATCATGGGCGGGATGCTGCTCGGAATCGCGGTGGTTGGATCACTCACCAGTCTGTTCATCCGCAAGGTCCCGGCCTCCGGCTCGCGTTTGCCGATGCGGTGGAATCCGTTCGGCGAAGTCTGGACCGGCGTTCAGCGCATGTATCGCGACCGGCCGCTGTGGCTCACAGTCGCCGGGATTTCCTATTTCTGGTTTCTGGGCGCACTTTTTCAAATGGCCGTCATTCTGATCGGCACCGAGACGCTCCACCTTTCAGACACTCGCACCGGACTCCTGGTCACGGCGCTGGCCGTCGGCATCGGCTTGGGCAGCATCGCGGCCGGATGGCTCTCGGGCGACTCGGTCGAAATCGGGCTGGTTCCCTATGGCGCAGCTATGCTCGGTCTGGCTGCCATACTGCTGGGTTTCGCGCATTCCTTTGCATCCAGCCTGCTATGGCTTGCGCTGGCGGGCTTCGCCGGCGGACTCTTCATCGTCCCGCTCAACGCCTTCCTGCAAGAGCACGCCAAGCCGGAAGAAAAGGGCCGCTTGCTCGCGACCAACAATTTCTTGAATATGATCGGAGTGGTGCTTGCTTCCGGTTCGCTTTATCTGTTCCACGATCTTCTGCGCTGGACGCCGTCGGAGATCCTCGCCGCGCTGGGCGTATTGACGCTCGCGGCCACGGTATACATCGCGTGGCTGGTTCCCGCGCCGCTGGTTCGCCTGATCTTGTGGACCTTCGCGAAGCTTTTCTTCAAAATCCGTATCGTTGGCGCGGACAACATTCCTAAGAAGGGCGGCGCTCTGATCGTTTCCAATCATGCCTCCTACGCTGACGCCATTCTGATTGGCTGCGCCACTCCGCGCTTCATACGTTTCCTGATGTGGCAGCCGCTGTACGAAAGCAAATGGCTGAATCCCTTCTGCCGCCTGCTCTATGCCATCCCGATCCCTACGCATTCAAAAGAGTCGCTGCGCGCGTTGCGGAATGCCCGCACGGAGCTCGAAAAAGGAATGCTGGTAGGCATCTTCCCGGAAGGCGAGATCACGCGTACCTCGCACGTGAAACCTTTCGAGCGCGGCGTGGATGTTGTCACCCGCGGGCTCGATCCCGATTCAACGCCCGTGATTCCGGTCTATCTGGATGGACTGTGGGGCCATGCTCTCAGTCTCAAGGGCGGCCGGCCCTTTTCATCGCGATTGAAGCTGCGGCACGAAGTGACGGTCTACGTTGGCGCGCCGATTACCGGCAATATCGGCTCCCAGCATCTCTATCAGCGCATCCTCGAACTGGGCACCCAGGCCGCCGAATGCCGCAAGCGGGCATCGAGCACGCTGGCGCATCGATTCATCGAGGCGGCCAAAACCCGCTGGTCATCGGTCGCGATTGCCGATTCCACCGGCCAACAACTCAGTTTCGGCCAGACCTTGACCGCGGCGCTGCTCTTGAAGAAATGGATCCGCGCCAAGTGCGCCCGATCGCGCTCGGTGGGACTGCTGTTCCCCGCCTCTGTAGGCGGCGCGCTGGCGAACCTCGGGGTGACGCTGGCGGGCAAGGCTGCAGTAAATCTGAACTTCACCTCGGGCGAAGAGGGCATGGCGCACGCGATCTCCACCTGCGGAATCTCGACGATAATTTCCTCGCGCGCCTTTCTCGAAAAAACCAAGATTGCCGAATTGCCTGGCACCGTGTATGTGGAAGACGTGCTGGCGACGTTCAGCCCCATGTCCAAGGCCCTGACGATGGCGGCCGCGCGATTGCTCCCCACTCGGTACCTTGCGGGCGCAATCGAACCGGACGATCTCGCCGCGGTCATCTTCTCCAGCGGCAGTACCGGCACGCCCAAAGGCGTGATGCTCTCGCATTGGAACCTGATCGCGAACACGGACGCAACCGCGCAAGTTTACTCTGTCGATCACCGCGACTGCATGCTCGGCGTGCTCCCCTTCTTTCACTCCTTCGGCTACACCTACACGCTCTGGTTTCCATTACTGAACGGTTTCAAAGCAGTGTTTCACCCCAATCCCACCGATGCCAAAGCGATCGGTGAATTGGCGGGTGCGCATCATCCGACCTTGTTTCTTTCGACGCCGACTTTCTGCCTCGGCTATCTTCGCAAATGCACACGCGAACAGCTGGGAAGCATTCGATACCTTCTGGTGGGCGCGGAAAAGCTGCGCCCCGCGCTCGTGAAATCGTTCGAAGACAAATTCGGAGTCACGCCGCTGGAAGGCTACGGCTGCACCGAAATGGGCCCGGTTGTGTCGGTGAACGTCACCAATCACGAGCGCTCTGCATATAAGCCTGGCACTGCTGGCCGCCCTCTGCCTTATGTCTCCTTGCGCGTCGTCGATCCGGAAACCATGGCTCCCGTCGCGGCCGGTGAAACCGGCTTGCTACTGGTGGCGGGACCGAGCCGCATGATCGGGTATCTGAACGACCCCGAACGCACCGCGCAGTCGCTGGTGGATGGATACTACAACACCGGCGATCTCGCCTGCGTGGATGCCGAGGGCTTCCTGCACATCATCGATCGCCTGGCGCGCTTCAGCAAGATCGCAGGCGAAATGGTACCGCACCTGAAAATCGAAGAAACCATTCACGAGATCCTCGGCGATCAGCCATGCGTCGTCCTCGGCATCCCCGATGACCAGCGCGGCGAGCGTCTGACGCTGCTCTACACGCAAGCGGAAACCACACCCTCTCAAGTGTGGCAGGCCCTGTCTGAAACCAGCCTGCCCCGGCTGTGGATTCCCAAGCGCGAAAACATCTACGTGGTGGACGCTATCCCAACGCTCGGCACCGGCAAGCTCGATCTCCGGGCCGCGAAAGCCAGAGCCATCGAACTGGCTGGCGCTGCACGCCCGAGCGAGGCGGAGGAGAAAATCAATGCAATCTAAAACCCGTCTGCTGATCGCCGCTGCGGTGCTCGCTGTTTTGGCATTCTTCCTCTTCGTGCCTCCCATTACGCAAGACCAGGCCTATCATTTTTTCGCAGACGACAGAACCATCTTGGGCATTCCAAACTTCTGGAACGTGGTTTCGAATCTCCCGTTCGCACTGGTCGGCCTGCTGGGGTTGTGGAAACTTCGCGGCCTGGCCGATCGTGTCTTGTTCGCGGGCGTTCTGTTAACGTTCTTCGGGTCGGCTTACTATCATCTCGCGCCGAGCGACGCTCGCCTGGTCTGGGATCGTCTGCCGATGACGCTGGTTTTCATGGCGCTTCTGGCGTGCGTCATAGAGGTAGATAACCGGCTATTGGCGGTCTTCTTGGCCTCAGGCGTCGCGAGCGTCTTGTGGTGGAGCGTCAGCAACGATCTTCGCCCGTACGTTCTGGTCCAGTTCGGCCCGCTTCTGATTCTCGTTCCCGCCCTCTGGTTCCTTCGGAACGCGCGGTACCTGGCCGCCGTCTTGGCCTTCTACGCTCTCGCGAAGCTCGCGGAATTCTACGATCGCGGAATTTTCTCCACCCTGCCAATCAGCGGCCACAGCATCAAACATGTCCTGGCGGCGATTGCAACTTACTACATTTTTCGCTGGCGTCTGGCGATGGCCGGCCACATGCATCAACTACAGGAACATGTATGGGCATCCTCTTTTTCCTCGTCGCGCTAGCGGGTTGGGCTTATCTTTATAGCCGCGTGCGTCGTGCCGAAGATCGCCACGACGAAATAGTCGCGGGACTAACGCGCCGCATTTTCGCGCTCGAGAAATCGCAAACCATGCCGCCGCCGGTCCAACCAAAACCCTTCGAAGCACCACCAGCCGTGGTGTTCGACTCGCCCTCGATTATGGTTCCCCAGCTGGAATCAACCCCGGCGCCAATTCCAGTGTCTACCGCACCCGAAGCGGTGACTCAACCAACCTGGCGTGAACCTGAACGAACCTGGCTCGATCAGCTCCGCGAATCCTTGGGCGGCCAGGAGTGGGAAGCAGTGGTCGGCGGGAGCTGGCTCAATAAGCTAGGCGTGCTGGTGCTGGTGATCGGCATCGCACTGCTGCTCGGTTACGAATTCACCCGCGTTGGTCCAGGCGGCCGCGTCGCCACCGGAATTGGCCTCAGCCTCACGATGCTGATCGGAGGCGTGCTCATCGAACGGAAGCGAGGCTACGCGATCTTCGCGCGCGGACTGATCGGCGGTGGTTGGGCGGCGCTCTACTTCACCACTTACGCCATGCACGCGCTGCCCGCGGCGAAGGTAATTGACGATCCCTACCTGGCCACCGCCCTCCTCCTTGCGGTCGCTTGCGGAATGATTTCGCATTCGCTCCGCTACAAATCGCAAACCGTCAGCGGCCTGGCCTACTTCATCGCATTCGCTACGCTCGCGCTCAGTGAGAGCACGCCGTTCTCGGTTCTGGCGCTTTTGCCGCTGGCCGCGTCACTACTCTATTTGGCCCACCGCTTCGCGTGGCATCGCATGGCCGTCTTCGGGCTGTTTGCCACCTACGCTACCGTCGCTTCGCGGCCTGACATCGGTGCGCCGCTCGCATCCACCCAAGCACTTTTGGCGATGTATTGGCTGCTTTTTGAAACCTTCGACCTTTTCCGTCTGCGCCGCAGCACTGCCGGCTGGACCATCGATTCGTTCATTCTTCCCATCAATGCGCTGGGTTTCCTCGGCCTGTCACTCGTGAAGTGGCAGAGTGCCGACCCCGAACATCTCTATGCGTTCCTGGCCGCCGGCGCGGCTCTTTATCTGGCAAGCGCCCTATTACGCACACGTTTGCGGCCACCATCCACTTTCGACCCGGACTCTGGCACTGTGGATCGAATCGCGGGCGGGAGCTACGAGGGCCCGATCACGATATCCTCCGGGCTCACCGCGGCCGCCATTCTGCTCCGCGCCAGCGGCCAATGGCTCAACCTGGATCTGCTCATCGAAGGCGAGATTCTGTTTCTGGTGGGATTTCGCTGCGGACAGAAGTATCTGCGGAACTTGGCCGGGGCAGTATTTTTCGGATCCGTCATCAAGACCGTGCTGGTGGATGCATCCGCAGCCGAATCCGTAACTATCGCCGGACGTACCTGGACCAGTTGGTCGCCCACGGCGGCATGGTCGGCGGCGGTTTTCTATGTCAACCGTGTGCTGCGCGTGAGCGAGGGCGTGGTTTATAGCTCCGCCGCGGCCGGGTTGATTGCGATGCTGCTTGCCTTCGAGACGCCGCACCACTACCTGTCGGTGGCGTGGCTGGCCTTCGCCGCGCTGCTGTTCGAAGTGGGTTTCCGCTGGCGTGAGGCGGAGTTCCGATACCAGTCATACATCCTTGGCGCGCTTGGTACCGGCACAGGCCTGATCCTAAATGCGCTCGGCGGGTCCGATTGGCCTTTAGCGTGGCTGCCGCTCGCCATCTGCGCGGCCATCCACTATGCCGTCACGCTGCGAATCGCTATGCGCGATGACTACCGTCTCAGCGATCCTGAAAAGAAGGCGGCGTGGATCACCGCCGCATCCGCAGTTGCCTTCTTGCTGGTGATCGTGTGGAAGGTTGCTCCTGGCGTCTATCTCGGCGCCGCCTGGCTGCTGGTGGGTGCGGTTCTGTTCGAACTCGGCCTGCGAAAACTACCCGAACATTTTCGATGGCTCTCGTACGTTGCTTCGGCGGCGGGCTTTTGGAATTTGTTCTGGTATTACGTGGTGGATGCTCACCTCGGCTCCCCGATCTCCGAAGCCATCTCACTCGCCATCGCAACTGTGGTCTGCTTCTCCGTCAGCGCCCGGATCTTCCGCCCGATGCCCGATTGCATCGGCGATTGGGAGCGCGAATGGTGCCGTGATTTGTACGCCGGCGCGGGAGCCTTGTTTGCCATGACGCTGGCCTGGCTGGAACTGCCGCCGCAATTCGTCGCGCTGGTTTGGACCGTTCCCGGCCTGGCGCTGTTTGAAATCGGAGTTCGCTTCCGACTGCCGCGCTTTCGCTGGTTGGCGCACTTAATTGCCGCCGCGGTCTGTATTCGATTATTTGTTTTCGACTTCGCCGAATTCAGCGATGCGGTCCACATCACGTATCGGACCTTCACGATATTGCCGATCCTGGCGTCGCAGTACTACGTCTGGTGGCGCTACCAGCGCGGGGCCTACCGGATCTATCTCTATGCGGCCGCGGTGCTCTTCGTGGTCCTCGCGCGCTTCGAACTGGGTTTAACAGCGGCGGTGGTGGCCTGGTCCCTGTTCGGACTGGCACTCTTTGAAATTGGACAGCTTCGCAAACTCGCGGATCTGCGCTGGCAAGGCTATGCGCTCGCGCTGCTCTCGTTATTTTTCACCGCCGGTTTTTTAGCTGGAAATCGAACCCGCGTCCTGCCCGCGAGCGTCGTGATCGCGAGCCTCTACTGCGCTCAACTGCTTGCTCCGCGCGGCATTGGCGAGAATATTGAACGGCACGCGCGCGCCTTTTATTCCCTCCTCGCCACGCTATTGCTGGCCGTCTTGCTGTATTACGAAGTCTCGGGCGGCACACTGACCATGGCCTGGGGGGCAGAGGCGCTCGCGCTGCTCGGCGCCGGATTCCCATTGCGCGACCGGGTGCAACGCCTGTCCGGCCTGACACTCTTCATGATCTGTGTGCTCAAGCTCTTCCTCTACGATCTGCGCGAACTCGAAACCATCAACCGCATTTTGTCCTTCATCGTGCTCGGACTGATTCTGGTGGGCGTCTCCTGGATGTACACCCGCTTCCGCGACCGCATCCAGCGCTATCTGTAACGCTCAATGCGTCATCGAATAGATCAGATAATTGATCCCATACCGATACGCGAGCGCCGTCATCTCGGCCGGGTAAATCGGCGAATCCGCGTACTCCCAGGCATCGCCGACGTCGGTGTTGAAGTTGACCGCCACCACCATGTGCCGCCGGTCGTCGTACATCGCGCGCCAGGCCGGCGTGGAGCCTTCCGGCTGATAGACACGCACCGTTCCGCCGGGCCCGCGCCGCAAATGTCGCGTTCCCGGAATGAACGTGCGGTCCTTCTCCTGGATATCGTAAAGAACGTGCATCACTGAATCTGTTTCAGCCAGATCAGGAATGGCATGTCCCGGCAGGACGCGCGCCATGGTTTCGCGAAAAGTCTCCCACTGATCGGCTCCCCAAAAATCGTCCACCACCAGGAACCCGCCGCGCAGTAGATACTCGCGCAGGCGCGCCGTTTCCGCCTCGCTCAGATTCCACCAGCCGGTTTGCGTCGCGTACACCCACGGATAATCGAACAAGCGATCGTCGGTGAATCGCATGTGGCGCGGATCGCCCGTCGCGATGCGCGTCAACCGCTCCACCCCTTGCGAAAAGTGATCGTCCGCATCCGGCCAGTCCACTACCCACCAGCCTTCACCCCTGGCGCCGCGCGAAGCGAATCCAAAGAAGCGATGATATTCGGGCAAGTCCGTATATTCCGCGCGAACGAAGTGAAACTCGGCCTGGGAGGGAAACACCGGCCGCGGGCCTTCCTCCTCTTGCTCCTGAGACCGGAAACGCTGCCCGAGAACGGTGCTGGCCAGGAGCAGCGGAAAGACAATCAGCCGGCGATCCATCGGCTCAATTGTAGCCCCGGCCGAAGCGCCGCGCGGTAATCTCAAAGCTGTGCATCAAGGCGCCGTCGAAACCAGCCTATGGTCGCGCGTTGCGCTGATCTCTCTGGGCGGCTTCTTTGAGTTCTATGACATCTTCTTTGCCGGGTACATTGCCCCAGGCTTGGTCCGCTCCGGCATTCTGACGGCGTCCACGGGCGTCGCGGGCTTCGTGGCCGCCATGTTCTCAGGATTATTCGTTGGAACCGCGCTGGTCAGTTTCGTCGCCGACCGCTTCGGCCGCCGCACAATCTTCACTTACTCGCTGCTTTGGTATACCGTCGCCAGCGTCATCATGGCGTTCCAGCACGATGCCTTCGGCCTCAACCTGTGGCGCTTCCTTTCCGGCATCGGTGTGGGCGTCGAACTGGTCACCATCGACACCTATCTTGCCGAACTAGCGCCGGCCAAACTGCGGGGCCGCGTGTTCGCGATCAATCAGTCCATCCAATTTTGCGCCGTTCCGGTTGTGGCGCTTCTGGCATGGCTGCTGGTCCCGAGCGCTCCTTTTGGACTGGAGGGCTGGCGCTGGGTGGTGCTTCTCGGCGCTAGCGGCGCGATCGTGGTTTGGTGGATCCGCCGCCGCGTTCCCGAAAGCCCGCGCTGGCTTGCGCAGCGGGCGACCCGCGCGCCTGGCAGCTTCGCCGAAATGTGGCGGCCGCCGTACCGCACGCGCAGCGTGATGCTCATCATCTTTCACTTGTTTCAAACGGTCGGGTTTTATGGCTTCTCCAATTGGGTTCCGACGCTCCTCATCAAGCGTGGCATCGCCATCACCAGCAGCCTCCGCTACACGTTCATCATCGCCATCGCGGCCCCGTTTGGACCGCTACTCGCCGCCGCCATTGCCGACCAGCTCGAACGCAAGTGGCAAATCGTTTGGTCGGCGTTCGCCATCGCGGTTGCCGGCCTGCTGTTCGGACAAATGAATGCGCCCGCGATGCTGATCTTTTTCGGCGTGCTGCTCACGCTCGGGAACAATATTCTTTCGGTTTCCGGCCACGCTTACCAGACCGAGCTCTATCCCACGCGTATCCGCGCGATGGCTGTCGGTTTCGTCTATTCGTGGAGCCGTATCTCGGTGGTCTTCAGCTCGTTTGTGATCGGATTTTTTCTCGACCGCTTCGGCGTGGCCGGAGTTTTCGCCCTGATCGCGGGCAGCATGCTGATGGTGATGCTCGCCATCGGCCTGCTGGGGCCACGCACAAACAAGCTCGCTCTCGAGGCTCTCTCGAAGTGACGATACTCAATTTAGTTGGATGAACTAGCCTTTTGACCCTTAATTTGCAACTCGTTCACCACTTGCTGCACATACGGAACGGCAGCGGCCACCTGTTGCGCTTGTGCGCGGGCGTCCTGAGAGTCGACGTCGCCGGTCAACGTGACGACATTGTTCTTCACCGCGTACTTTACGCCCTTGTGAAGATTAGCCGAGATAAGCGCGGCGTCCAGATTCTGCTCAATACCTTTATCCAAGTCCGAGTTGATCGCCTTGGCATCATGCTCGCTGCCAGGCGGGATTACGGCAATTTCGTCGGCCACCACTTGCCCCGCCGCCAACGACCTGGCAATGGATTCAGCCTGCGCCTTATCGGTACCGGTGGCCACATGGCCTGCCAGAGTGACAACGCCTTTGTCACGATCCTGGCTGATCGAGACGTCTTTGAAGCCAGCCTGATTCAGAGAGGTGCGGATGCTGCCCGAAACATCGGCCGATTTGGGCGCGTTGGAGCATCCCGAAAGGCCGCCAGCCAGTAACACGGCCAGCAGGCCCAGGTACGATCTTGGAGTTTTCATAATTCCCCCGTTCAACATATTGATACGCTTTTCGTGGATCTCGTTTCAGGTGTTACTAACGCGCCGCTGTGGCGTCCAATACACATGTCCACTCGTTATAATGACGCGTCGCATTACGAGAACCACCCACGAGCCGCCGAATTGCAGGACGGGGCCGCGCATGCGCATCGCGTTGCCGAGCAGCAGGGAAAGCAGGAGCATCTGACCGGACACGAGTTGTCGCGGCAGGCATCGGAGCACCACGCTTCTCACGATCACCAGGCCACGCCTACCGTGGGACATGGCATCGCCGCGTTCGGGCATGCCGAGATTGCAGCCCTCGCGCATGCCCTGTGGCAAACGCGAGGCTGTCCGGAGGGATCGCCGGAGGAAGATTGGTATCGCGCGGCGGAGCAATTGCGCTCGCGCGCCGAAGCCCGCTAGTCAATCTACCAGCCGTGGATCTGGCAACTCGGCAATATCCAGCCAGTAGCGCACTAGTGTTCCGATGGTCTCCACGAAGGTCTGGAGCGACATGGGTTTTGTGATGTACGAATTCGCGCCCAACTGGTAGCACCGAAACACATCGCCCGGGGATTGCGAACTGCTCAAAATCACGATCGGAATCGAAGCCAGGGCCGGACTTTTCCTTACATGCGCCAAAAACTCGAACCCGTCCATTCCTGGCATGCTGAGATCGCTGACCACCAGCCGCACGCGGCCGGCGCCCGCAAAGCGACCCTCTTGCTTCAAATACTCCAGTCCTTCTTCGGCCGTCGCCACCCAGTACAGCTTGACACGCGTCCCGGCCTGCTCCAGGGCATGCTCGAACAACTTGGCGTCGCTCGCGCGATCGTCAATCAGTAGGATTTGAACTTCGCCCAGTTCGCTCATCGCCTCGCCGGCATGGTCACGTCCCGAGCCCGGTCCGTCATTCCTTCTTCCCAGCTGCTCCATCCCGACGCCATGCCATAAGGAGCACGGTCGAGCACCGCTTCAATTTGACGCAATTTGCCATTCTCCACCTTGAACATCTCTGCAAGCTCCCAGGTCCAAGGCTGCGAGGGCCCCGCCACCACCGCACGCCCGCTGGGTGTCTCAAAATGCCGCGTCTTTCCCGCCGCATGATCGAAAAAGATGAAGCTGAATACCAGCCCGCGCTCCGGATCCACGGCCACGTAGCGCCGGTCGCGAATGCGGGTAACGAAGTGCAGCAGGCCGGATTGAAACTGCTCCTTGCAGCCCCAGGCCGAGGAGTAATTGGACGCGGTCGCCGGGTCGGGCCTGGTCTGGCCCTCCTTCAAAGGAGCGTTGGTGGCCTGCATTCCATTCTCAATCCGATTGCAATCGTCTGAAAAGGGATAGACGCCTTTGCCGTCATTTTGTTGCATGCCGGAAAAGTACATATTGGCGGTTTTGATCAGATCCGCGCGCGACATCCGCTGCGCCTCGGGTACCGCCTCCAAAAACAAATGATTGGGCGTGCCGATCTTTTCCAGACGCTCGGCCGCCTGCGGGTTGCGCACCACGAAGGTCTCTACTTCCGAGATTTGCCGATTTTCCAGCTTAAGACGCAGCGCGATCACGCCTGAGATTGGTTCGTTGGGCGTCCGGCCTTCTTCCTTGATCGTCCCGATGAAGGCGACCGATCCCGCTTGCGGATCGTCTACGAACAAACGATACGTCCCTTTCCCGAGCATGGAATTCCAAAGTCCATCGGGGATCACCAGCTTCTGTCCGTTCTCGGTGAACTTCACATTTTTCGCCAGTGGAACCAGCTTCGGATCGTGCGCGGTGACGGCGTCCAGATACTGGTCCACGAAGCCTTCGAGACATGCCCGGTCACACGCTCCGCTTTTTCCGTTTGCGTTCTGGGCCGGCAACGCGCCGGCCAGCGAGAGTCCCAATATACCCATTGAAATCAATATTTTTGTCATGACGTTTCAATCAGCCATTTTATACCCGGGGATTCCGAGCCGCTTTAGAACGGCTCGTTCATGCGGCTCTCGGGCCTACACTGAGGGCGCCGAAATGATCACAGTTGAGATCGCGATGCGAATGCTTCCCGATGCCCCTCGCGCCAACATCGAGCGGAATCTTCCGTTGGTGCTGAATGCTCTGGTGGAACCCCAGCTCACCGACCAGCCGATGATCCTGATGGCGCTTGCAACCGTTCGCGCGGAAACAGGATCTTTTCTGCCGATCAGTGAAGGCCAGAGTCACTACAACACATCACCCGGCGGGCCACCCTTCGACCTCTACGATTCGCGCGCCGACCTTGGCAATCTCGGGCCGCCCGACGGTGAGCGCTTCAAAGGCCGGGGCTTCATCCAACTCACGGGGCGATCCAACTATGCGCTGCACGGCGCGGCCATCGGGTTGGCTCCTCAGCTTATCGCCGAGCCCGATCTGGCCAACGATCCCACCATCGCCGCCGAGCTGCTTGCGAGCTTCTTGAAGCTACGCGAAAAGGAGATTCGCGCCGCACTGGCCGGTAGCGATCTCGCCGAAGCGCGCCGATTGGTAAACGGGGGAAGCAACGGGCTGGAAGCTTTTGAAGCCGCCTACCGCATCGGTCTCACACTCCTTCAACCCTAGGACTTCCACGCGCCCGCGCGGGCAAGCAAGCGGTATACTGCTAACTGCTCCGACGCACCATGAGACTTTCTCTCTCCGCCTTTTTCCTGCTCGCGATTACTGCGCAGCTCCAAGCACAAAGCACCCGTCCGGAAGCCGGCCCGTTCGATGTCGGCTCTCATATGGACATGCAGTCTCCGCCACCTCAAGGCGTCGCGATTCGTGCCGGCCGCCTCTTCGACTCAAAATCGGGCGCCATGCTCAAGGACCAGGTGATCCTAATTAAAGGCGATCGCATTACAGCCGCCGGCGCCGCAGCTCGCGTTCAGATTCCAGCAGGCGCGCTGGTCATCGACCTCAGCCGCGCGACAGTTTTGCCTGGACTGATAGATCGTCACGTGCACCTGATGCAGGACCAGCAGCCCAATGACGCGCGCGCCGCCTTTTCCGGATTGAATTACGCTCTCAAAGATCTGAGCGCGGGCTTCACCACGTTGCAGGACATGGGTTCGCCTTTCACCTATGCCACCGTCGAACTGCGCGATGCCATCAATAAGGGGCAAATTCCGGGACCGCGCTTGCAGGTGGCTGGTCCGCAATTGAATCCGCGAGCCGCAGGATATTATCCCGCGCCGTCCGTTGTCACTCCGTTCGGCCAAGCCGCCGGTCCGAACGCCTGGCAGCTGGCTGGCAATGTCAATTCTCCCTGGCTGGCTCGTGCCGCCGTGCGCGAACACTCGCACTACGGCGTGGATTGGATCAAGGTTTATGACACTGAGGATTACGAAGGCGGCGGCTATCCCGATCCGGCGGGCTCTGGAGCGTTCACTCCCGATGGAAAAATGATCAACGTTCCATCGCTCACTCTGGAGGAAGACCAGGCCATTGTCGACGAAGCGCACCGCAGGGGCCTGAAAGTCGCTTGCCACGCCTACGGCGGCCAAGGGCTGCGCAACTGCCTGGAAGCGGGCGTCGATATGCCGATGCACGTCATCGTGGGCGTTACCGGCGCCGAAGGTCTGGACGACGAAACCATCCGCTTGTTCAAAAAGCCGCTGTGGGATGGCACCCAACGCCCGGTGATGCAAACGCTTTGGGATTTGATTGGAGATCTGGAAGCGCGCGATCTGAAGGCTTCCGGCGGCCGCACCACGCGCTTCCGTCTCACCGAAATGAGTTTTAAGCGGCTGGTGGCGGCGGGCGTCAAGGAAGTCTTTGGAAGCGGCGCCTACACCAATGGTCACGGCGCCCAGGCCTTCCAGTTTGCATATTACGTGAAATGGGGCATGACGCCCGCGCAGGCTCTGCAAATGGCTACCAGTTCCGCCGCGGAAAGCCTCAACTTCGATTTGGGCAAACAAGTTGGTAGCGTAGAAGCGGGGAAGTACGCCGACCTGGTGGCTGTGTCAGGCGATCCCTTGGCCGATATCACCGAAATGCAGCGCGTGAAATTCGTCATGAAAGGTGGAGTAGTTTTCCGCAATGAGCTTAAGTAAATTAACCAGACGAAACATCCTTATCGCCGCTGCAGCCGTCCCACTCCGAGCCGCCACTTCCTCGTTGAGCCCGGTGATGGCCCGGCTCAGCTCCTACATGAGCGAGGCCGGAAGCCAACTGCTTCCCGAAGAAGCACTAGAAAAGACCAAGCAGCATATTTTGGATACCTTCGCCGCTATGGTCTCCGGCTCCGAACTCGCGCCCGGCCGCTTTGCGATCAAGTTCGCACGCGAACATTCCGCTGAAAAGGTTGCGACGGTGGCCGCATCGGATGTGGTCTGCGGCGCAATCGAAGCCGCATTCGCCAATGCCATGCTGGCCCATTCCGACGAAACGGACGATTCGCATGCGCCCTCGGAATCCCATCCCGGCGCGTCGGTGGTGCCCTCCGCCCTTGCGGCCGGCGAACAATTTAACATCGATGGTCAGCGATTCCTGCGTGCCGTCGCGCTCGGATACGACGTCGGAACTCGCGTCACGATGACGGTAGGCGTGGGCGCGTTTCAAACCGTGACCCACATGAGCACGCACGCGCTGGCGGGAAACTTCGGCTCTGCCGCCGCGGCCGGTTGCGCCGCCGGCTTGAACGAGCGGCAAATGCGCTGGCTGATCGATTACGCGTCGCAGCAGGCTTCCGGAATCAAAACCTGGCAGCGCGATACGGATCACATCGAGAAGGCCTTCCTGTTCGCCGGAATGCCCGCGCGCAACGGCGTTACGGCGGCGTTATTGGTTCAATCCGGCGCTACGGGGGTCGATGATGTCCTCTCGGGTCAAGATAACTTCCTCGCCGACTATGCGCCGCAGGCCGATGCCGGGAAACTAATTGACAGGCTCGGCGAGCGCTATGAGGTAACACGTACCAACATCAAGAAGTGGACCGTCGGTTCACCGATTCAAGCTCCGCTCGACGCGCTGGAGCTAATTCTCAAACGGCGGCCGTTCGAACCCGATCAAGTGCAGACCGTTACGGTGCGTGTCGCCGCCAGCGAGGCCTCTCTGGTGACCAATCGCGAAATGCCGGACATTTGTATGCAGCACATGGTGGCAGTCATGCTGCTCGACAAAACGGCTTCGTTTAAAGCCGCGCACGATAAGGCACGCATGCAAGATCCGGCGGTCCTCAAGCAGCGCGCCAAAGTCCAGCTTGTTCCCGATGCCGAGCTGGAGCGCCTATTGCCCGCTCGCGTGGCGATCGTCGAGGTGACCCTCACCGATGGGACGCGTCTTAGTGAAACCGTCAAAGCTGTCCGAGGCACCGCCGAAAATCCGATGCCGCGCGAAGAAGTGATCGCCAAGGCGCGCGATCTATTAACTCCGGTTCTCGGAGCCGATCGCTGCGACAAGCTGATTCAGACCACCATGAATCTCGAAAAGCTCAAGTCCGTTCGTGATTTGCGTCCCTTGCTGCAACAGCGAACTTGATATACTTGCCGATAATGCGAAAGAGCTCCGTTGTCCGATTATTCGCCGCCGTGTTCGCTTGCGGCGCGTTGTTCACCGCATACACGCAGTTTGGCAATCAGCCCGCGAAACTGAACACCATCAAGCTGAACGACCATCTGTATGTCATCCACAACGACTTCGTTCCCGGTAATACCACGGCGCTGATCACCAATGACGGTGTTCTATTGGTAGACGACAAATTCGACATTGACCACGCCGGCATCATGGCCGAGCTCAAGAAAATCACTGACAAGCCGGTGAAGTACGTCATCAACACCCATCACCATGGGGACCATAGTGGTGGCAACGCCAAGTTCCAGGCGATGGACGCGAAGATAGTCGCGTCGCAGGAAGCGCGCGAGCAGATGGTGGTCGCAAAACAGCCCGGCCTTCCCGACATCGTGATCGAGCATCACGCGCACATCTTTCTCGGTGGGCAGAACGTGGCGCTCTATCATTTCGGCCGTTCGCACACTAACGGCGATGTAGTCGTTCTGTTCCCGGCCGATCGGGTGCTGGCTGCCGGTGACATGTTCACCAAGGGCGACGACGTTCCCGAGCTGATCGATTATTCGGGCGGCGGCAGCGCGGTGGAATGGCCCAGCACGCTGCGCTCGGCGTTGCAACTCGACTTCGACAGGGTGGTTCCGGGCCACGGACCGATGGCGACCAAACAAGACATGGCTGCGTTTCGCGAAAGCACGATGAAACTGGTTGCTCGTGTGCGGGAAATGAATCGCGCAAAAAAGTCGAAGCAAGATATCGCGGCCATGCTTAAGACAGAGTTTCACTGGGCGGACTTGCATTTGGCGCGAGGCTTGAACGGAGTGATCGAAGAAGCTCAGTAGTTATGAAGGTTCTCGCCGTCCTCGGTTTGCTAGGCTTCTTTGCCGTTCGATCCGATGCCGGCCGCCCCCTCCAGTTAGAAGATTATTACCGCATCGAGACCGCGTCCGCTCCTGCCATTTCTCCGGACGGACGCTGGGTGGTCTTCGTGCGCACGAACATTATCGAGGCCGAGAACCGGCGTCATACCGAGCTCTGGATCAGCTCATCGGATGGATCGGCGCCTGCCGCGAGACTCACCAGCGCCTCGACGAACGCATCCGCTCCCCGCTGGAGTCCGGACGGAAAGCTGCTGGCGTTCCGCTTAGACGCCGGCACATGGTTCCTGCATATGGATGGCGCTCGAAGCGAGGGGGACGCCTTCCAGATTCCCGGTCTCGAAGGCATGCCGATCTTCAGCCCCGATAATCGCTGGATTGCTTTCACCAAGAAAACGCCGCCGCCCTCCGATCCAGCCGCCGAATCGCCTTTCGAAAAACAGCTGGCACAGCGCTTCAAAGGAAGGATTTACGACTGGATGAATTTACGTTTCGACCAGCGCGGCTATTTGGCCGATCCTCGTGATCCGCATACCACGCCTCCGCTCGAGTTATATGTCGTGGCCCGCGAAGGAGGCGCTTCGAAACAACTGACGCACCTCAATGTCGACGTCAAGGCAGCCGCGTGGCGTCCCGACAGCGGGGCGCTGGCCCTGATCGCCGATTCGCATCAGCGCGACGAATACTCTTATGAACGCGCCGACCTCTGGATCGTCGATTTGGAAGGACAACTCCGCCGCCTGACCGACGACGGATTTGAATACGCTGCCCCCTGTTGGTCGCCGGATGGAAAAAACCTGGCGTTCCTCCGCAGCCAGGGTTTGAATCTGATCCTCGCAGCCCACCAGAAGCATGGCGCCGCCATCGATATTTATCGCATGCCGGCGGCGGGCGGACCGATGAAAAATCTGACTCCGGATTTCGACCTGATCCCTGAGGCCCCAGCATGGACCGGCGACAGCATCTACTTTCGTTCTGAAGTGGGCGGCGACGGTCATCTCTTCCGCTTGGCCGCGCCGGGCGGCACGCCGGTTAAAATTACGAAGGGCGAGAGATCGTTGGCCGGCTTCAGCTTTTCGGAACATTTCGATCGCATCGCGTACGTGGCCCAGGATCCCACGCATCCCTACGAAGCGTTCTCATCCAACATCGACGGCAACAGCGAGTCCAGGCTCAGCCGGCTCAATGACGCGTTCTTGAGCGAAGTGGACCTCAACCCAGCCGAGCTCATTCATTTCCCGAGCAAAGACGGCACGCTCATTGAAGGTTGGATCGTGAAGCCGCATCTGGGAACGGCTCCCTATCCGCTGATTCTCAGCATTCACGGCGGACCGCACATGGCTTTGGGCAGCGAATTCGACTTCGAAGCCCAGTGGCTATCAAACGCCTACGCCGTCGTCTACACGAATCCGCGCGGGTCCACCGGCTATGGCGAAAAATTCCTGTGGGCCACCTGGAACGGCTGGGGCAAACTGGATTTCGAGGACGTCATGGCGGGCGTGGACTACGCTATCGCCCATTATCCAGTGGACCCCAAACGTCTGGGCGTCACCGGCTACTCGTATGGCGGGTTTCTGACCAATTGGGTGATCACTCAAACTACGCGTTTCAAAGCCGCGGTGGTAGGCGCCGGCATTTCCAACTGGCTGAGCGATTATGGCACCGCCGATATTCCCCGCACCAAGGAGAGCGAATTCTCGGGCGCGCCCTGGAACCAGGAAGCCGGCGAACGCTTGCGCGCGCTGTCTCCGATCACCTACGCCGCAAACGTCAAGACACCGACCCTGTTCGTCCATGGCGAAGCCGACATGCGCGTCCCGATTGAAGAAGGGGAGCAAATGTACACCGCGCTGAAAAAACAACACGTCGCGGCGAAGTTCATCCGCTACCCGGGCAATTACCATGGCGGCCGGCCACCTTGGGACATGGTCCATCGCTACTATCAGGAGACCATCTGGTGGCGGGAGCACCTGCAGTAAGAGAGTGTGGATGTGGCGCACGTACTCATACGTGCCGTGTTGGCCCTCGTGCCAACACCTCGGGAGTCCTGAAACGTTCACACGAGTGTGAACGCAGCACGCACGAGTGCGTGCGCCACAATGGGCTGCATTTGCAAAGCGCTTATCTCATCGCGCAAGATGGATCATGCGATCTACCCGGCGGCTCTGGCTGTCCCAATGCCTTGGTATCGCGGCATTAGCCGATATCGCTGCGGCGCAGCAGCACGCGCACGAAGCCGCGCAGTCCTCCGCCCCACCGCCTTTCCAGACGCTTGATCCGGCCACGGCGGCGGAGATCGACGCGCTCACGTCGCAGATTATCCCTTCGAGCGACGGACCAGGCGCGCATGAAGCCGGTATCGTCTATTTCATCGATCGCGCCCTTTCGACTTTTGACGCGGATCTACGCGACAGCTATCGCATGGGCATGTCTAGCGTCCAACAAAAGCGCCAAGAAATGTTCCCGGGCTCGGCCAGTATCGCGACGCTTACGAGCGAGCAGCAGATCCAGTTGATGCACGCCATCGAGAACACCGGATTCTTCGAGCTGCTTCGCACGCACACGCTGTACGGCTTGCTCGGCAATCCAAGCTATGGCGGCAACCGCGATCGCGTGGGTTGGAAGCTGATCGGCTTTGAGGATCGCATGGCATACCAGCCGCCCTTCGGCTATTACGACGCGCACGTAGACCAGGAGGCCAAATGAGCGGGACGACATTTCGACCGTCCGATGCCGTCGATTTCCTGGTAATCGGGGCGGGCGCGGCCGGCGGCGTGATGGCGAAGGAACTGTCTACGGCGGGCTTTCGCGTGGTGGTATTGGAGCAGGGCCCGTATCTCACCGAAAAAGATTACAAACATGATGAGATCCGCTACACCTACCAAGCGGGGTTGACCAACGATACCAAGGTACAACCGATCACGTATCGCAAGAACGAATCGGAACAGGCTAGGCCGATCAAGGCCATCATGTACGGACGCCAGGTGGGCGGAGGCAGCGTTCACTTCACGGCGAATTATTGGCGGTTTCACGAAAGCGATTTCGAGGAGCGCAGTCAGTTCGGCGAAGTGCCCGGCGCGGCGCTGGCCGATTGGCCCATCAAGTATGCCGACCTGGAACCTTATTACACCAAGGCCGAGTGGGATTTGGGAATTTCCGGCGTCGGTGGCGCGAATCCGTTTGAAGGTCCGCGATCGAAGCCGTATCCGCTGCCGCCCATGCCTGTGAAGTCGTCGGGCGTCCTGTTCGAGCGGGCTGCAAAAAAGCTGGGGCTGCATCCCTATCCGGCGCCGATGGCGATTCTGTCGCAACCCTATCAAGGGCGCGCGGCTTGTGTCCATTGCGGCTTCTGCGAGTATTTTGGCTGCGAGATGCGCGCCAAATCGAGCACTTTGGTCGCTCTGATTCCCATTGCCGAGAAGACCGGCCGCTGTGAAATCCGGCCAAATTCTTATGTCCGGAAGATTGAAACCGATGCGCACGGCCGCGTGACGGGCGCTGTCTACTTCGATGTGAATCGCCGCCAGATTTTTCAACGGGCCAAGGCCGTGGTGCTGTGCGCGAATGGCGCCGAAACCGCCCGCTTGTTGCTGCTGTCCAAATCGAAACGCTTTCCGCAAGGCTTGGCCAACTCCAGCGGAATGGTAGGCAAGCACTTGATGTGGGACAACGGCGGTGAAGCGTTCGGCCTGTTCGAACAACCCTTGAACGAGTACAAGAGCATTGTAGTGACGCGTGTACTCCACGATTACTATCGTGCCGATCCCAAGCGTGGCTTCTACGGAGGCACCGGCATCGACGCGCGCTTCGACTTTTACCCGGCCAATTTCGTGTTGCGTGGAATGCCGGGCGACGCGCCGAAGTGGGGCGCCGAGTATAAGAAGATGCTGGGCACCTATTTCACCCACACCATGGCTGTGCTGGCGCACACCAGTTCCCTGGCCCAGGAGCGCAACAATATTTCGCTAGACCCCGACGTTAAGGACCACTGGGGCTTGCCCGCGATGCGCGTTACATTCGATTTCCACCCCGATGACGTGAAGACCATGCAGTGGGCGCTCACCAAGCAGGCGGAAATTCTGGAAGCCGCGGGAGCCAGGAAGATCTGGACGTCGAGCATCGCCATGGAGGACCAGATGCCGTCGACTCATTTGATGGGCACCTGCCGCATGGGCAACGATCCTAAGCAGTCGGTGGTGGATCGCTACCACCGGGCGCACGACATCCCGAATCTGATCATCGCGGACGGCAGCAGCTTTGTCACCGCCGCCCGGCAGCAGCCGACGGCTACGATTCAAGCACTGGCCTATCGCGCGGCCGACTATGCGATTCAAGCGGCTAAGCGCGGCGAACTGGGCTGATGGGCTAGTTTTCGCCCTTCAGCTTAATCTCCGCGGTTTCGCCCTTCACCTCAATGGTTGTTCCAAAAGGCCGTGACAAATTGGCCAGCCGCTCCAGGATATAGTTCGCTTGCTCGCCGTGCGCCGGCGATGGCAAGCCCCGTGTCTGGAGGAAGAGATTATTGGTGTGCTCGTCTTGAGTGTCGGCCTGGCCCTGACCAATCTTATTCTGCGCAATGGGTTGGAACTTGATCGATTGCAGATTCTTTCCACGGAAGTCGACATAAGCAACCACACTTTCCCAGTTGATCGGTTCGTCCAGTAAGATGTCGATCGGCGGCGCCTGAAAAATGAAGTTACCTAGATCGTAGAAGATAGGGCGGTCGCGATAAATCTCGACGCCGTGCAGCAGCGGTGCGCCATGCATCACGATGATGTCGGCGCCGGCGTCTACCTCCGCGTGTGTCCATTTCTTGAGCCAATCCGGTGGCGCCAGGCGCTCCGGCAGCTCCTCCAGCATGATGGTCCGGAAGGGCTTGTCGAACACGTGATTGTGTTCGTACACCACCACCAGGTCGGCACGCTTTCTGGCATTCCGGATACTTTGAAGAATGCGTTCGGTATCCTCCGGATTTGGCTTTCCGGCTTCGACACGGAGCTCATTCACGCCCGGCCGCGTTGCGCTGGCCGATCCTCCTGGCTCAATCAGGCCGGATGCCATGGCCACCAGGGCGACTGTGCCTTTCGGCGTTTTGAGGTAACCCGGCGCGGCGGCTTCCTCTAGTGTGTTGCCGGTCCCGGCGTGAGCCAGATGCAAACGGCTGGCTTCCTGGAGCGTGTTCTGAATGCCTGGCACCTTCAGATCCCAGGCGTGGTTATTAGACAGCGACACCAGATTGAAGCCGAACTCCTGCAGCGCATCCAGCGCTTCCGGCGGCGAGAGGAACCTGCCGTCCTTATGCGACTGCCCTTTCCGTTCGTCGACGATGGTAGTTTCAAAATTCGTAAAGATCACGTCGCCCTTCAAGAGCGACTTTATGACCGGCACAGCGGAGGGCGCGTGAACGCGGATATCCGACCGAATCATCGATTGTCCAGCCAGCGTGACGGTGAACTCGGGCGACTGCGCCCTCAGCGTGAATCCGGCTACCAGGCACAGCGCGCCAACTTTTGATCGCGTTCTCATCTGGGTCATCATATACCGCTTTTTTGTTGCACGCTTACGAATAACGCAGCAGGGCCTTGAAACCGAAATCCATGTGCTGCTGGATATGGCAGTGAAATAGCGTCGCTCCCGGCTGATCGGCGGTAAAGTCGACGCTGGCGCGGCCATAGGTGGGCACCACGACCGTGTCCTTGATCACGCCCGAAGTAGCCTTGCCATAAATCTCGGCGATCTCGAGTTGGTGGCGATGCAGGTGCAACGGATGCGCATCGTCGGTGCGATTGTGAAACGTCAGCCGGTAGCGCGTGCCTTGTTTGAGCAGAAACTCCTGATCATGCGGATAAGATTTACCGTTTACAGTAAAGCTGTTGAATTTGCCGGCGCCGCGCGGCACCTTTTCGAATATCATGTCTAATCGCTCGGTGGGCGCTGGTTGCGAAGGCGGCTTACCAAAAATCGTATAGTCCCAAATGGATTTCGGCGCGGCCGTCCACTGTGGAGTGCGGCGTTGATTGGCGTATTCGATGACAATACCGAGCCCGCCTTCGCGCACCGGGTCCTCCGGCGCGCCCAGAATCCAAACGCCAGGCTGGTTCATCTGGACCCAGGCATCGATGCGCTCGCCCGGACCCAGCATCAAAACATCCACGGCCGCGGGCGTGGGCACGGGATTTCCATCCAGCGCGATGACGTTGAATTTGTGGCCGGGCAGCGCCAGGTGGCGGTTCTCGATGGCGCTGGCGTTTAGAAAATGAAATAGCACGCGTTCGCCGCTCTTGACGCGGATGGGGTCGCCCGCGCCGAGCGCCTTATCGTTAATGGAAAAAATGTCGGCCGCTACCTCCATCCCCACCGGTCGCGTATCCAGCACCGCGGGCTTCTCCGGCTGCGTTCCCGCGGGATCCAGATCGTCGTTGTCCATCGATTGGTTGGTGAAATAAGGCTCCCAATCGCGCAATGCCAGGTAGTGCTCCTGATCGTAGCTACCGGGATTATTCGCTCCCTCGATGACCAGAAAGCCGAACATCCCGGTATAGCTGCCACGATGCAGATCATCCATCGACATGGTGTGGGTGTGGTACCAGCGCGTCCCGGCCGGCGTGGGAGTGAACTGATAGCGGCGGCTTCCGTGCGGCGGCACTCCCGGGGTGCCTTCTTCCTCCGACCCGTCCACGTCGGAAGGAATGAGCAAGCCGTGAAAATGCACAAACTCCGGTACGTCCGTGTTGTTAACCACGTTCACCGTAACCGGCACGCCTTCTTTCATTCGCAACAGCGGCCCCGGCGAGATGCCGTTATAGCCGATGGTACTCAGGATTCGATTGGGTGCCAGTTCCACCGTAATCGGCGCGATTTGTAGCGTGAAATCGGTCTTCGCGACGTCTTCCGACGCGGCTGGAGCGAGAAAAGATTGTGGTTGTTGGGCGCCCAGCCGGGTAGCCGCGGCCGCCAGGCCAGTCATCTTGAGAAAGTCGCGTCTTTGCATGGGAGACCGTTGCAAGCCACCATGGTAACCGCCCACGTCGCCGCACGCCAAACATGCTCCCCGGAGGACACGTGTTTCCATTGATTGTTTGACCAATTCATCGCAAGTAAACCATTACTTAGGTAACTTATCGCTAGTTTTTTTCTGATTGTGGTATATACAGACACCCCGTGGCGCACGCACTCCTTGCGTGCCGCGTTCACACTCGTGTGAACGTTTCAGGACTCGCGGGGAGGTGTTGGCACGAGTGCCAACACGGCACGCACGAGTGCGTGCGCCACATTTGCCCCACCGCTAAAGATGCTACGCTTCAAGAAGCATTGGTAGTTATCTTATGAAGCTGGCGCGGCCCATCTCCGCCATTCCTCTCCTGTTTTTGTTGACCCTCAGTCTGTTCGCGATGCAAGGGGGAAGGTTCCAGTTCGGCCGCGGGCGAGACTACTCCGATGGACCGCTGGTGCCCTCGGAGTTTTATTGGAGCCGGCTACAGTACACGTCCGGCTACGCCAGCGGCGGCAGTTTCGGTTATCGCAGTTTTCGAGGCAGCTGGTACCGGGATTATCCCAAGGCCGACAACGATTGCCTGATTGCACTGCGGCGTTTGACACGCATCAACTCGCCGTCGCCGCTGAACGTGGCTGATCTCGATAGCGACCACCTCTTCGACTATCCATGGATCTACGCCGTCGATGTCAATACCTGGACCTTTACCGACCAGGAGGCCAAGCGCCTGCACGATTATCTTTTGAAGGGCGGTTTCCTGATGGTCGACGACTTCCACGGCACTGACGACTGGCAGCATTTCATGGCCGGCATGCGCCAGGTGTTGCCCGATCGGCCCGTCGAGGATCTCAAGGATACGGACGAGATTTACCACGTCCTGTACGACATCAACGAAAAGTTTCAGATCCCGAGCGAGGTCTACGTCAATACCGGCCGAACGTACGAGAAGGACGGCTACGTTCCCAAATGGCGCGCCATTCGCAGCGATCACGGGCGCATCATGGTGGCCATCTGCCACAACATGCACCTCGGTGACGCCTGGGAGTGGGCGGACAGCCCGGAGTACCCCGAGAAGTTTTCCGGACTTGCTTTTCGCATCGTCCTCAACTACATCACCTACTCGATGACCCATTGAAACCGAGCCAAGACCTTGAGGAAGCGGTCGTTCCGCAACCCACCAACTAATGTTCGAGTTTCTTTTTAAATATCCGCGCTCGGTGTATTCCCGCGGCCAATTTGCTTTGCTAGGGGCCGGGCCAAAGTGGATGCTGGTGCTGCTGATCGTGGCCGCGGCCCTGGGTCTGGCCTGGCTGATCCGCTCCCGCCTGGCGCAAGCCGCACCCGTCATGCGCGGTTGGCGAGTCTGGGTAATCTGGAGTCTGCAAACACTTCTTGCTGCGCTGCTCCTGGTTCTTCTGTGGCAACCGGCGATCACCGTCGCCGAGTTGAAGCCACAACAAAACATCATCGCCCTGTTGGTGGACGATTCGCGCAGCATGGCCATCTCGGAGGGCGGCGCTTCCCGCGAGGCTCAAGCCGTCGCGACGCTTCAGAACGGCGTCCTGGCCAGCCTGAACCGCTCGTTTCAAACGCGTCTTTACCGCGTGGACGCCGTGCCGGCTCGCATTGAGAATCTCAACAACCTGCAACCTGGCGCGCCCTCCACCCGCCTCGGTGACAGCCTCAAGCAATTGAGCGAAGAGACATCCGACTTACCGATCGGCGCCGTGGTCCTGCTCAGCGACGGCGACGACAACACTGGTGGCATTAGCGCGGACGCCATCAGCGCGCTACGAGCTCGGCACATTCCGGTCCACACCGTGGGCTTCGGCCGCGAGCGCGCCGGGCACGACGTGGAGCTGGATGACGTGGTGGTTGCGCCCCGCGCCTTGGCCGACTCCCGTCTGGCCGCCAGGATCACCTTGCATCAACGCGGATACGCAGGCGCGAAGATCAACCTGACGATACGAGACGTCACCACGGGCCAAGCCAAAATGCTTGCCTCGCGCATCATCGCGTTAGGGCCGGAAGGCAATCTCCAGACCGAGACATTGATGTTCGATATCGGCGGCGCTGGCGCGAGGACGCTCCAGATCGCGGCCGGTCCGCTGCCGGGCGAGGAGAACACGGCCAACAACACCTTGACCCGCGTGGTGAATGTCGGCGCCGAACCGCGCCGCATCCTGTACATCGAAGGCGAACCGCGCTGGGAGTTCAAGTTTATCCGTCAGGCGGAAGAAGACGACCGCATGGTGCACATCACCTCCATCGTTCGCACCAGCGAAAACAAAATCTATCGCCAGGGAATTTCCGATCCCAAGGAGCTGGCCGGCGGCTTTCCCTCTCGAGCCGAGGACCTTTTCGTCTATCAGGGATTGATCTTCGGTTCGGTGGAAGCCGGCTATTTCACTCCCGCCCAGCAGGAATTAATCCACCAGTTCGTGGATCGCCGAGGCGGCGGCCTGCTGCTGCTGGGCGGTCAGTTTGCGCTGGCGGATGGCGGTTGGAACGCCACCAACCTCACCGACCTGTTCCCGACCACGCTGCCAACCCAGGCCGGCACTTTTCATCGCGAGGCCGATCCGAAGAACGGCACCACGCATACTACTGCCGAGCTGGCGAAAGCCGGCATGGACAGCATTATCACCCGCCTGGTTGACGACCCCGCCGCTAACGCGGCCAAGTGGAAACAGCTGCCATACCTGATGGACTATGAGGATCCCGGCACGCCCAAGCCGGGAGCAGAGGTTCTCGCCAACATGATTACGCCCGAAGGCCGAACGCTGCCATTGCTGATCACGGAGAACTTCGGCCGCGGCCGTACAGCGATTATGGCCACCGGCGGCAGTTGGCGTTGGCAAATGAGTTCACCGCTCGGCGACACCGCTCACGATTTGTTCTGGCAGCAACTATTGCGGTGGCTGGTGTCCGATACTCCCGGCCACGTGGCGGCTTCCGTCCCCGCTCAGATGCTGCTCGACAATGGCGCCATCACCATCACCGCCGACGTTCGCGATCAGCAATACAACCCCGCGCCAGATGCCAAGGTGGAAGCGCATGTCCTGGGCCCGAGCGGTGTCAGCGCCCTGGTGGAGATGACGCCGGTGCCCGATAATCCCGGTCAGTTCCAAGCCGCCTGGTCTGCTCCCAAAACCGGCGCTTACCTCACCGAGGTGACGGCCCAACGTTCGGGCCAGGAACTGGGCCGCGACGTATTAACCTTTCAGCGCATTGACGGCGTCGTCGAGAATTTCCATACCGAACAGAATCGCGACCTGCTGGAGCGGCTGGCCTCTCAAACCGGTGGACAATATTGGAAGCCCGCCGACCTCGGCAAACTCGCCGGTAGCATTCCATTTTCAGAGGCTGGCGTCACCGTACGCGAGACCAAGGATCTCTGGGATCTGCCCCTGGTCTTCCTGGTATTGCTGCTGCTGCGTTTTTCCGAATGGTGGCTGCGCCGAAAGTGGGGCATCGTTTGAAAAACCATGTTATACCGAAGTATAATAAGGGAAGCCTCAATGCATATCACCAATCTCCGCAAAGTGGGTGGCTCGGTTATGCTGGCCGTCCCACCAGCGCTGCTCGACATCCTGCGATTGCAGCCGGGTGCGAAGGTCGGCATCACGGTTGAAAGCGGTCGTCTCGTCGTCGACCCCCAACCGCGACGCCGTTACACCGTGGACATGCTGCTTGCCAAATGCAATCCCAAGGCGCGGCGTTCCAAGGCAGACCGGGAATGGCTGGATAGTAAGCCTGTTGGCGGCGAACTCATCTAATGAAGCGCGGCGAGATCTGGCTCGTCAGTCTCGATCCGACATCGGGACACGAGCAAAAGGGTCGCCGTCCGGTATTGATCGTGTCGCCGGAACCCTTTAACCTCGTGACCAGACTTCCCGTAATTCTCCCGATCACAAGCGGAGGTAAATTCGCGCGGACGGCTGGTTTCGCCGTGCCGCTGGCTGGAGCTGGGACCAAAACGACCGGAGTTGTCCGATGCGACCAGCCCCGCACTCTCGATCTCGCCGCGCGCGGCGGCAGGAAGCTCGAAAGCATCCCAGACGCGATCATGGACGAGGTGCTGGCGAGGCTATCACCCATATTTGAGTGAACGGCCACCCGCCCATGCTTGCAGTCGCTGCTTCAGTTGGATGGTTAACGCCGTCGAACCCGCCTTTAATTTTTGGAAAAGACATTTCACCGGAATGACCGAACCCAACGAGCAATACGCGTATTTCACGATTAGCGGAGACTTCGACCCAGTCGACATTTCAAAACAAGTCGGCGTGACGCCGACGGAGGCATGGTTCAAGGGTGACATCAATCCACGTACACAACTTGAGCGGAAGTTTAGTCGGTGGTCACTCTACTCCCGTCTTCACAGATCGCGAGAGCTAGGGCCCACATCGCCGACGTGATTGAGCAAATGGAAGCGAAGAGAAGCGATTTCGTTGCGCTGTCTTTCCAATATGGCGGCCAGATGCAACTTTCGGCGTACTTCAAGACCAACGATCCAGGTCTCCATTTGAAGCGGAGGCTGGTTGAATCGCTTACGGAGTATGGGCTCAGCGTCGATTTTGACTTTTACTACCTCTACCCGGACTGTCGTGAGGATTCGTAGGTGACGTTGCTCATTGCCAAAACGTGCCGCCCGTCACAGCGCCGATACGAGGTCTGTTTTCTTGAAGTCTTCTCCTTTGAACAACAGCGGCTCGCCGGTGATCTTGGCAAGTGCATACGCGAAGCAGTCGCCGAAATTCAACGCAGCCTCGTGGCGCCCTTTTCCGAAATCGTGAAACGCCTGGCGTGCTATATGCACCTGCCCGACGGTGAAAGGCTCGATCATGATGCCTGCCCTGCGGAAAAACATATGCATTGGCGTGCGACTTCTGGCCCTGTCTGACGCTCGATGACTATGGAGAGCTCGTCGGCTTCAGGCTCCCCGAACAGAACCGCCACCAGCGCGGAAGTGTCCAAGATCATTTTGGAAGGCCGTGTTCGTCGTATAGGAGCTTGGCATGGTCCAAATAAGGACGCTTGACATGCGCGGCGGTGCGCTTGGCGATGGCTCCCAACTCCTCGACGGAGGCTCTAGCGCGGCGACGCTGAAGACGTTCATAGCGCTCGCGCAAGGCATCCGTGACGACGTGTGTTAGGGTTTCTCCCGGGCGATCGCCTGCGCGAGCCTGTGGGCTTCGGGGTCTTTGATATTGAGGCTTACGCCCTTTCTTCCTTTCTTTATCACAATCTACCTTTGTTCATCATAGACCCACACCTGCGTTTATAATCAGAGTTCTTCTCAACCGCGCGCGTAAACGAATAGCTTTTCATGCAACAGCGCTTCCTCGATCCCGCCATCCTCGCCGGCATCTCCGGACTCGACCTGGTCGCCAAAACCGTCGTGGATGGCTTCGTCGCCGGCCTGCACCGCTCTCCCGACTTCGGTTTCAGCCAGGAGTTCGCCGAATATCGCGCCTACAATCCTGGCGACGATCTTCGCCACGTCGATTGGAACGTTTACTCCCGAACCGAGCGCCTCTATCTGAAACGCTTTCGCGGCGAAACCAACAGCGTGCTGACGGTGCTGCTGGACGCGAGCAACTCCATGCAGTTCGGCTCGCATCGAGTCAACAAAATGGATTACGCCCGCTACCTCGCCGCGTCGCTCTTCTACCTCGCCATCCACGACCAGCGCGACGCCGCCGGGCTGATTACCTTCGACGACGAGATCCGCAACTTTGTTCGCCCCTCCACCCGCCAAGGCCAGTTGCATCGCTTGATGGCCGCTCTGGAACAGGCCGAAGCGCGCGCCCGCACCGATTTCGCCAAGCCGATGCGCTATTTCCAGGAGTTCCTGAAGCGCCGCGGCATCGTGCTGATCGTCTCCGATTTTTGGGAATCGCCCGAGAGCATCGTCCGCAACATCGAGCCGCTTCGTTATCGCGGGAACGAGGTGGTCTTGTTCCACGTCCTCGATCCTGAGGATGTGCGCCCTCTAATGAACCGGCCGTCCATTCTGGTTGACATCGAAACCAGACAGGAGCTCGAGGTCACCCCCGATTACACCAAGAAGGACTATCGCGAAAAAGTCGACGCGCATCTTGCCGATCTTCGCGATCGCACTATAGCCGCGGGCATGGGTTATTACTTGCTCATGACCGATCGCCCCCTCGACGCCGCCCTGCGCGAATATCTCACCCTGCGCGGAGGTCGTAAGTAATGGGATTTTTCGCCCCTTGGTTCCTGGCCGCTCTCGCCGGCCTCACGATTCCGCTCTACCTGCATCTGTTGAAGAAGCAAACCACCGCGCCCAAGGAAGTGAGCTCGTTGATGTTGTACGAGTCGCGCACACAAAGCTCCACTCGTCATCGCCGGCTCCGTTATTTCCTGCTACTCTCGCTGCGGCTGCTATGGCTCTTCCTGTTGATTCTGGCCTTCGCGAACCCCTTCATCAGCCGCAACGCGGCCGCGCTGGCGAGCAATCGTCTGGTGCTCCTGGTGATCGACAATTCCTTCAGCATGCGAGCTGGAACGCGGTTAGCCGATTCCAAGGATGCAGCCGTGAGCGTGCTTTCGGGAAAGGGCGCCGCGCGCGCCCAGGTAGCGGCGTTTGGATCCCAGCTACGCCTGATGACCCAGCCGATCGAGGATCAATCGGCGTTGCGAGCCGCCGTCCAGGCCATTCAGCCCGGTGATGGCCACGGTAATTTCGGCGAACTGTCGCGCGCGGTGCGTGCCATGGCCGAGTCGGTCCACACTCCCATCGAACTGCATCTCTTCAGCGATATGCAGCGCGGCGATTTGGCCGCCACCTTCTCCGACATGGCGCTGCCCGGCAACGTCACTCTGCTGACCCATCCCGTGATCGCCAAGGCCCAGCCCAACTGGACAGTGGAATCGGTGGATGCCCCCGGACAGGTCTGGGGCAAGGACGCCAAGCCGGTTCACGTACAAGCCGTGATTGCGGGCTTCGGAACTCCCGCCGCACAACGGACCGTGTCGCTGGTGGTGAACGGCAACACGACAGCGACCAAAACCGTAGCCGTCCCCGCTAATGGACGCGCTACAGTCGACTTCCCGTCGCTCACAGTGCCCTACGGCTTCAGCCGCTGCGAGGTCAAGATCGATGCCGCGGATGCCTTGCCGGCCGATGACCTCCGCCGCTTCGCCGTCGAACGTTCGGACCCGCAGAAAGTTTTGCTGATTCACAATTACGGCGACACCCGTTCGCCGCTCTACGTGGGCGCCGCGCTCTCGGCGGCCGCGCAATCGGCTTTTGTCCTTGAATCGATCAACGTCAGCGAAGCCGCGGACCGCCGGCCGTCCAATTACTCGTTCGTCATTCTCTCCGATCTCAACACACTGCCTTCGCTGCTGGAAAATTCGCTCACCGGATACGTGCGCTCCGGCGGTAGCCTCCTGATCGCCGCGGGCACTTCCGCCGGCGGCCGATCGCAGGTTCCCATTTTCGGCGCGCACATCATCGACACGCGCGACTATACCCGCGTTCCCGATCGTTACATGGCGGTGGGCTCCAGCGACTCTTCGTACCCCGCCGTGGCCAAGGCCAGCGGCTGGACCGGCGTAAAGTTCTTCTACGCTTTGAATGTCGATCCCGGGGTTGGTCCCGCAGCCGCGCGCGTCATCGTTCGCCTGGCCGACCAGACACCGCTCCTGCTCGAGCGACGTATCGGCGAAGGCCGCGTGCTGCTGCTTACCTCCGGGCTCGACAACCTCACCAACGATTTTCCCCTCGATCCTGCCTTCGTCCCCTTCATCGAGCAGACCGCGCGTTATCTCGCGGGCAGTGAACGCCAAGGCGGCGCACGCACGGTGGACGCCTATCTCGATCTGCGCAATGACAAGGAACAAGGACAAGGCGTGGAGGTCACCGACCCCGATGGGAAGCGCCCGCTCACGCTGCGGGAGGCCGCGTCCGCGCAGTCGTTCCAACTCACCGAGGCCGGCTATTACCAGCTTCGCCTTGCCAATGGCCGCCAGGACGAGGTCGGCGTCAACCCCGACCCCAAGGAGTCCAACCTCGATGTGATCCCCGGCGATGTCTTGGCTTTGTGGCAGGGCAAAAGCGGCCCCTCATCTTCACCAGCTTCGTCGGCGTCGAGTACGGCAACGCCGAACAAAACAGCAGAAAGCTTCTGGTGGTACGTCATGCTGCTGGTGTTCGCCGCAGCCCTGGCCGAATCGATCCTGGCCAGCCGCTATCTAGGCACCCAGCGCGAGGACTCATAAGTGGCCACGGATGAACACCGATCCACACAGATTAATAACAATGACCATTATCGGTGTTCATCTGCGTTTATCTGTGGCCAGAGTGCTTTTTTCAGTGCTCTGCTAAGCCGTGACCGGTTCTTTCAGGCAACTGGTTTCACTATTTATTACGTTGATGATCTCACTCAGAACCTGATCCGCTAAGTGATTCGCGATTTGGCAACCTCCTGCCCCGTCGTGCCCACCGCCCTCATAAGTTAATAGTAAATTCCCGACTCTGATCCGGGACGTTCGATTGAGGATCGATCTACCCACTGCGAGCACAGTATTTTGTTTGTTCAATCCCCACAAGACATGGATCGACAAATTGCATTGTGGAAATAACGCATAGATCATGAACCGGTTTCCACAGAAAATCACGTCTTCGCCTCGCAGGTCAAGAACAGCCACGCTTCCGTGCAGTCTGGTACATTTGCGGATCTGGTTTACAAACTTGTCATGGTGCTCTCTATACAGATCCACCCGTTCACGAACGTCGGGCAGGTTTAGGGTTTCGTCAATGGTGTGTTCGCGGCAATAATCAATGAGCTGCATCATCAACTGGTAGTTGGAGACACGAAATTCACGGAACCGTCCAAGGCCGGTGCGTGGGTCCATCAGCAGGGAAAGCAGCACCCATCCCTGCGGGTTTAAGACGTCGTCCAGCGTGAAGTTAGCCGAATCCGCCTTGTCCACTGCATCGAGCATTGATTCACTGACTGCGGGGAAGGTGTCTTTGCCACCGTAATAGGTGTAGAGCACCCGGGCCGCCGAACTAGCCCCTGACTTCAGAATGTAATTCCGTGGCGATGAACGGCCGTTTCGAAGTTCTTCGCTGGCATGATGGTCGAAGCAGAGATGACAACTCGGTACGTAAGGCAGATTGGTGAGAATGTCGTTTTCTGTAACCTCTATGGCGCCGTCCTGAACGTCTTTGGGGTGCACAAACTTGATGGATTCGAGGCTGCCGAGCTCCTTTAGCAGTAATGCGCATACCAGTCCATCAAAATCGCTTCGGGTGAGAAGTCTATATTTCTTTTGGTCGATATTCATTATTCGAAGGCCTCAGCCGCCTATCGGCAGAAAACACCGCCGGCGATATAGTGTGAATCCCAAAATGGGCCTGAAGGCAGCGCCCCCACCCCCAGTGCGATATCCTTCAAGTATTAACGTTGGCCCACGCGTTGGAGGTGACATGAGTCTCCGCGAACAAGTTCACGCATACATTGCGCAACTGGAGCAGCGTCTGCGTTGGAGTACCTTGCTGCGCGGGGTGGCTCTGCTCACCGGTGGCGCGCTCGGGGCTACGTTGGTGCTGGTCGCAATCGCCAATGCGCTGGCCTTTTCAAATGGCAGCGTGACTGCCGCTCGCTTCACACTCATCCTGATTTTGGCCATTGCCGCGGCCGTCGGATTAGCGCTGCCGTTGCGCCGCCTCACTCGCCCGCGCGTGATCAAAGCCGCCGAAACCGCTTTCCCGCAATTCCAGCAGCGCCTCACCACCTTCACCGAGCGCGACGGCCAGGATCCCTTCATTGAACTTTTGGCCGGCGACACGCTCGAAGTAGCGCAATTCGCCCGACCCAACGAAATGGTCACCGACTTCCGCCTGTGGGGATCGCTGGCAGCCGGCGTCGGAGCCTTTGCCATCCTGATCTGGATGATCGTCGCCGGCCCCGGGTTTCTGGGCTATGGCGCCTCGCTGCTGTGGACCGGTCCGCATCGCGACAAGCCCCCGCTTTACGATCTCCGCGTCACTCCCGGCGACGCCGTAGTTCGCCGCCACGCCGACCAGTTGGTTGCGGCGATTCCCACCGGCCTGCGCGCGCCCAGCGTCAAGTTATATGCGCGCTATCAGAGCTCTTCCAAGTGGGAAGCGATTGTGATGCAGCCTCAGGCGACCGGAAGTTTCGCCGGCGGTTATCAATTTCTATTCGCCGGATTACCCGAGAATGTCGAATATTATGTGACCGCCGGAGCCATGACTTCGAGGCATTTTAATATTCTCGTCACTGATTTACCCGCGGTGAAGCAGATTCGCGTCACCTATCATTACCCTCGTTGGACCGGCCTGCCGCCCGAGGTGGAGCAGCGCGGCGGCGATCTACGCGCCGTCACCGGAACCGAGGCCGAACTCGAAGTTTCCACCGATCGGCCGCTCCAGGGCGCCCAACTCCAGCTCGACAATGGGCAGCAAGTCCGGCTTACGGGAGGCCAAAATAGCGTCTATCACGGGACGGTCAAGATGGATAAAGATGGCGCCTACCACGTCGCCGGCGTTGAGCAGGGCCAGCCGGTTCGCGTGAGCGAGGATTTTTTCATCGAGGCCCGCAAAGCGAATCCGCCCCAGATTTCGCTGGTCCGTCCTGGCCGGGGTGATTACCACGCCAGCCCGATCGAAGAGGTAACCGTCGCCGCCAAGGCAACCGACGAGTACGGCCTGCAAGGAGTCACGCTGCATTATTCGGTGAACGGTGGTCCTGAGACCGCTGTCGATCTGCTCCACCAAAAAGGCGCCAAACAATCCGATGGTTCCACCACCCTTTCGCTCGAAAGTTTCAAGCTCATTCCGGGCGATCTGGTGAGCGTCTACGCCACCGCCAAAGACGCCAACGCCGAAGCCCACACCGACATGATGTTCATCCAGGCGGACCCGTTTGAGCGCGAGTTTTCGCAATCGCAAGTGGCGGGCGGAGGCGGCGGGGGTGGTGGCGGGGGCGACCCCTCGGCCGAGATCTCGCAGCGCGAAAAGGAAATCATTTCCGCCACCTTCAAACAACAGGGGGATAAAAACTCCACGCCACAGCAGGCCACCGACATCGCCAAGCTGCTGTCGCAATCCCAATCCACCTTGCGCGATCAGGCCGTCTCGCTTTCCGGCCGCTTAGAGGCCCGCGAGTTGACCAATGAAGTGCAGGCCATTAGCGATTTCCAGAAGGATATGCTGGCCGCGTCCAGCGCCATGCAGCCGGCCGCTCAGCAGTTGCAGCAGCAGAAGTGGAAGGATGCCATCCCCAACGAACAGAAGGCTCTGCAATCCTTGCTGCGCGCCGAAGCCACCTTCCGGCGAATTCAGGTTGCATTTGGAGCGCAGGGCGGGGGTGGTGGAGGCGGCGGCGCGGCTCGCGATCTGGCCAGCCTTTTCGAACTCGAGCTGGATACTCAGAAAAATCAATACGAGACCCCGCAAAGCGCCTCTACCAGCGCCGAGCAAAAGGCACGAGAAATCGACGACGCGCTCAAAAAACTGGACGAGCTGGCCAAGCGCGAAGAGGATCTCGCCCAGCAGCAACGGAACGGCGCCCAGACTGCTGAACAAAAGTGGCAACAGGAGATGTTGCAGCGCGAGGCGCAGCAGCTTCAGCAGCAGATGGAGCAACAACTGGCGCAGAATGGCCAGCGAGGGCAGCAGAGCCAATCGAGTGGACAGCAGTCTTCAGCTTCCGGGCAATCCAGTGCGGGGCAATCAAGTTCGGGGCAGTCAAGTTCTGGACAATCAAGCGGACAAGCAGGCCAAAACGGCGGGCAGCAGTCCCAAGGACAGTCCCCCGAGCAAGCCGCCGACAGCCGCCAGCAATCGGCTCAACAGGCGCTCGATCGCCTCCGCCAAGCGAATGAAGATATGAAGCGTGCCGTCTCCCGGAACAGTGCTGCCGATTCCCGCCGCGCCGCCGATCGCCTGCGCGAAGCCACCAGCCTGCTGGGCGGCCTGGAGCAGCAGGACGCCGCCGGCCGCATCAGCTCGATGGCCCAAACGGCAGAGCAATTAGCAGCGCAGCAAAAGAAGCAAGCGGACCACGTGCGCGAGTTGATGGCTCAACAGAATGCCGCTCGCGCCGCCAACCAGCCGCAGAAGTATCCCACCGCCCAGGAAGTTGACAAAATGGTCAACGATCGCCAACAGGTGGCCGATGACCTAGCGCGCCTTACCCAGCAAATACGCGGCGCGGCGCGCGAGCTGGCGCCCACGCAATCGGCGGCTTCCGGTAAGTTGCGGAGTGCGCTGGAGGGCATGGACGAAAACGACCTCAACACTCGCATGCAACGCAGCTCGGATGGGCTGCGTAGCGGCACCTTCTCCGATCAGGCCGAAACCGCCCTCACCAGCGACCTGCAAAAACTCGGCCGTGAAGTCAGCGACGCGGCTCATGCTTTAGGCAGCGCTCAGGCCGGTTCCAAAGATGAGGCGATCAACCGCGCCATGGACGATCTATCCCGTCTGCGCGACCAGCTTCAAACCGGCCAACTTACCCGCAATGGGCCATCCGGTCAGGCCGGCCAGCAAGGCGGCGGAAACCAAGCCGGCGGAGTCGGCAACCGCACTGCGGGCCCGGTGGGCAATGCGGCCGGAGGCGCCGTCTATCGTGGTGGCAACCTGAATGGTGGCTATGATACCGGCAATACTCACATCTCCGGCCGGGCGGTGGCGCCGCAGCAAGGTCCCAACCCAGCTGATGCACAACGCGAGATTGAACAAGGGCTGAACTTGCTCAACCAGGTTCGCGCCGCGGTGCAGGATAGCCCCGAGGCGCGGCAACAATGGCAGTCGCTCATCGATCAAATGCGCAATCTCGATCCCAGCCGTTTCCCTGGCAATCCGGCCTTGGTGGAGCAGATGCACCAGCAACTGGTTAGCGGTGTGGACGCGCTGGAACTGCAGTTGCGCCGCCAACTCGACGAGAACCATGGCGGCACCATCCGCAATACCAATCCGACCAAGGTCCCCGCCGGCTATCAGGACTCGGTCGCCGAGTATTACCGCAAGCTCTCCGGCGCCGGCCACTAACCGAACCGCGCCCCCCGGGGTGAGGTGGTGCGCTAAATCTTTTGCCGATCATGTTTGGAGCGTGCGCGAACTACTGGAAGGCATTTAATCTAAATCTAGCCATTCCTTGGGAACCCACACGCGCGCGCGCACCCACGCGCCATCTGGCGCGATATCTACATCCGCTTCTTCGTTTTGATAATCGAAATCCAGAGTCCCTCGCTCAATTGCCATGGGACTCATGCTGGACTTGTCATATTCCGGCGCCGGAGAGTATTCGTATTCACGTATCGCCTTGCGCAGATACCTTTTCTTGAGTGCGGCATCCATTTTCCGCAGCCTATCACGGTCGAACGATTCGGCGTTCGGTGGGACCGCCAAATAAACCAGGCGCGACCCCCGGGTGACGCCACCGATTATTTGTGATAGGGTCCGTTTGAGGTGCTAATCGTGTGGAATTGGCTGGCTAGCTTATTGCACAAGCTGGATCGGTTGCTGCACCGGGAAAAAGTTGCAAGCACTCACCAGCGTTCGAACCTGCATGCCCGACATCATTAGGATGGCGGCGGTGCCCACAGCCTGTTAACCAGAAGACCTGCGCGCTGCTCGATTGCGGCCATGGCATCCAGGATTACATCCTCGCGGAACCGGCGCCCGACCAGTTGAACGCCGGCGGGCAGATTTTCAACCAGGTCCACCGGCACGAAACCGGCCGGCAGCCCAAGATAGTTGATCCCATAACTGTAGATCGCGGCGTCGAAGAGGTCTTTCGTCTGCGCCAGTCCCAACGCATCGTAGTTCCATGCATAGGTTGGGCGCATCAGGAACGGCGTCAGCACCAATGGATAGGAATCCAGGAACAAATTCCATGCACGTACCATCCGGGTTCTGTCCGCGAGTCCGTCGCGATAGCCGTCGAAATCGAGAAGCGTTCCGATTTCGTAATACCAGCCGAAGATGCGGCGCAGATCGTCGCTGCCAGCCCGATCGATAATCGGGCCTAGGGTTCCCTTCAGCTCAGTGAGCAACACGCTGAACCAACCGCGCGCCGGCTCCATGATGGATGGCGGCTCGACTTCGACAACGTCATATCCAGCGTCGCGCAGAAAGCCTGCCGACCGGTCGATCAGCCCGCTTATGCCCGGATGAATCGGGTATCCGTGACTATTGCGTGTAACGGCAACGCGAATTGGCTTCTCCAAAGGCTCGCCGTCGAAAGGCGCGGGTACCCACCATGGATCGCGCGAATCGCCGCGGGCCATCACGCGAGTTGCCAGTCGCACATCCGCAGCGGTGCGAGCGATGGCACCTTGTACCGAGGTAAGCTGCGCGAGCAAGCCGCGCTCGACATTTGCCGACGGATTGAAGGCGGGAATTCGACCCTGAGTTGGCTTGATGGTCGTCACGCCATTGACGAACGACGGGAACCGTAGCGAGCCGCCGATGTCGTTGCCGTGATGGAGGGGGCCGAAACCTACCGCGGCCGCAACTCCGGCGCCGCCGGACGATCCCCCCGGAGATGCGTCCGGATGCCACGGGTTCACTGTGCGCCCGTGCAACGGATTCACCGTAGTGGCACGCATGGAAAGCTCGGGCGTGTTGGTGCGGCCGACGATGATGGCGCCGGCCCGGCGAAGGTTGCGCACGATCGGTGCGTCGCCGGGAGCGATGAGCTTAGCGAGGGCGGGAAGTCCGTTGGTCGTCGCTTGCCCCTCCTGATCGACGTTCACCTTGATGGTGACCGGGACGCCGAAAAGTGGTCCAGGCTCGGCGAGCGTCTGTAGCTTGCGATCGGCAGCCGCTGCGTCGGCCAGCGCTTGATCGGTGAGATCGACCACAATCGCATTCAGCTTCGGGTTGAGCGCACGAATGCGTTCGACAACCGATTCCATCACCTCGGAACATGAGAAGCGCCTCTCGCGGATTCCACGAGCGACATCAAAAGCGCTGGCTTGCCACAACGCCTGACTCATTGGCCGGCCTTCAGTTGCGAATACACCATGCTGACGAACCGGTCGGCGCTGGTGCCCGAGCCCGCAGGCAGTAGTCCGCCGGGAATCTTCGCATCATAAGGAGCCGTCACCTTCGCTGCTAAGACCTCCTGCGCCGTCTTGCCTTCGCTGATCATCCGCTGCACCTTGGCCTCGACGTCCAGGATCATGTCGCGGTACGGAACGATGTCGGTTCGGTTGATGATCGTGCCATGGCCGGGGATCAGCCTGGTGTTCGGACCGGCCACCTTCATGGTAGCTTCCAACGCCTCCAGGGCACCCTTCAACGTGCCGCCGTTGTTGGTGTCGATAAACGGATACCCATAATTCCGGTAGAAGTCGCCAATCATGATCGCATCCGCATTTTCAAACCGGATCATTGTATCGCCGCCGGTATGGGCCGCACGAACCGGTATCAGGTCGACGATTTCGCCGTTCAAGCGAAGCTTCACAGGATCACCCATCCCGTAAGTCACAACGGGAAGCCGGGCCGGATCCTTGGCGGCAGCCGGCGAGCGCAGCAGTTCCTCGCGGAGTTCTTCCCGGTCGAACAGCAGCGCGCCCATTTTGACGAAGTTCGCATTGCCGGCCGTGTGGTCGCCATGCACGTGCGTGTTGACCAGGAAACGAATCGGCTCGGGGCTGATTTTCCGGATGGCCGCCACCACCTTGTCGGTGATTTGCGCGTACTGGGCATCCACCATGAAGATGCCATCGGGGCCGACCAGCACACCGATCCTGCCGCCGGCCGCGTCCTCATGCCCGGGATCGGCTCCCGCCGAGCCGGACAGGATGTAAAGATTCGGGGCTATTTTTTCCGTCAGGATTTCGATCTTGGCGTAGTCAATTCCCTGCCCCTGCACCCAAACAGCGCCTGCTACCAGAACGAAGAATTGCTTGGCTAGTGTCTCTGCTAGTCTCATGGACCTTGCTCCAATCTCCACGATTGTCTCACCTGAGGGACCCCGCGTTGCCGAGGTAATGAATCTGTGATTTACTTGGGCTGGGGAAGAATGCATGTATCGGGCTCTCGTTCTCTTGACGGCCGCGCCAATACTGGTACTTCAAGCGCAGTGGCTAAATTATCCGACTCCGGGGCTTCCCCGTTTACCGAACGGCCAGCCGAATCTTAGCGCCCCGGCGCCACGCACTGCGGACGGTAAGCCCGACCTATCGGGTGTGTGGAACAGGCTGTCCCCAAAATATCGCATCAACATCGCCGCGGACCTGAAGCCGGAAGAAGTTCAACCTTGGGCCAAGGACTTGGTCCGGGAGCGTACCGAAAACATCGGCAAGGACTCGATGGTCGCGCGCTGCCTGCCGCTGGGCCCTCAATACACCACCGACGCAGACAGCACCGGCGGAGGAATGATGAAAATCGCCCAGACGCCCGGGCTTATCATCATTCTCAATCCGGATCTCACTTATCGCCAGGTCTACTTGGACGGCCGCCCGCTCGAAGCCGCTCCGAATCCCAGTTGGATGGGATACTCGGTGGGACGCTGGGATGGCGACACGCTGGTGGTGGAGAGTTTCGGCTTCAACGACAGGACCTGGCTCGATTCCAGCGGCCATCCCCACACCGAAGCCCTGCGAATGACCGAACGATACCACCGCCGCGACTTCGGTCACATGGACGTCGAAGTGACGCTGCAGGACCCCGCGGTATACGCCAGGTCTTGGACTGTCGCCGTGAAGGCGGAGTTGGCCGCCGATACGGAACTGCTCGAATATGTTTGCAACGAGAATACCCGCGACCTGGAGCACTGGGTGGGCAAGGCTTCCGATGAAACGAAATCCGAGGCAAAGGTCGCGCCGGAGATTCTGGCGAAATATGTAGGCACTTATGTAGAGCAGCCGAAACTCTGGAGAGTGGTCCCTCGAGTTGTTAAGATCACTTTCTCCGATGGCGTACTGTATGGCGACATGGATGGACGGGGAATGGAGCGGCAATTTGCGCGGTCGGAAACCAAATTTTCCGGTTTCTCCGGGCTGGCAATCGAATTCATCAAGGACACCCAGGGCGTGGTAACGGGTCTCTACGTCAAGCACGTGTCGGGCGATTACCGATTCGCCCGGCAGAGGTGACCGCTATAAAACTATCCATCGTTTTTCTTGCGAGCTTCATCACAGGCGCTCCATTATCGGCGCAGTGGCTGAACTACCAGACGCCGGGAGTTCCGCGCACCCCCGATGGCAAGGTGAACCTGGCTGCGCCCACGCCCCAGGCGCCGGACGGCAGACCCGATCTATCCGGAGTTTGGGAGAGCGCGCCCGAATACTTCTACGATCTCACCAGGGATCTCAAGCCCGGCGAAGTTGTGATGCGGCCCGAGGCGAAAAGCCAGCAGGCGGAGCGCGAAGGAAAAGATCATCAGGACGATCCGTTGTCCACGTGCATGCCGCCGGGCGTGCCCCGCATCAACATGTCGACCCCTGCCGCCCCACACCCCTTTAAGATTGTGCAGACGCCGAAACTGGTGGTCCTGCTTTATGAGACATCCGCCAATTCTACTTTCCGTCAGGTTTTCCTGGATGGCCGCCCGTTGCCAAAGGGGCCGCAGCCAACGTGGCTGGGCTATTCGGTGGGCCGTTGGGAAAAAAGCACGCTGGTGGTTGAGACCACCGGGTTCAATGGCCGCTCATGGCTGGATACAGGCAAGGGTCATCCGCAAACCGAGTCCGCACATGTTACCGAGCGCTTCACACGCCTCGACTTCGGGCATATGGAAATCGACATCACCATTGACGATCCCGGCGCTTACGAAAAACCGTGGCGAGCTAAGGTGCCGGTCCATCTTCTCGCGGATACCGATCTCATTGAGACCTACTGCGAAAACGAAAAGGACCAGGTGCACAAAAGATGACCGAGCGTGAGAGATCTCGTCCCACAATCGGGCAACTGATGCCCCATCGCAGGTGGCACACGTGGTGTTGACGCGGACGGCATTGGTACCCGCGCGCCACGCCATCAGTTTAGACCCGCTAAAGGCACTCCGCACGGAGTGAGATTGTCCGGGCTCGCGCCGCGGCGTAGAATGACAAGCTGGAGTTGTCGTTCTAAAGAAGGAAGGGCCTATGTGGAAATTCTTGCTCCTGCTACTCTGCGCGGCTGCCGTATTTGCCCAGGAGCGGCCAATTGTCCTCAAGGCGTCCACGGTCTTGGACGGAAAAGGCCAGACGCTGCACAACACGATCATCGTCATCGAAGGCTCCAAGATCGCACGCATCGGCGGCGCCGCTCCGGCGGGCGCGGTCCTGTACGATCTTTCCGCGTTCACCGTGTCGCCGGGGTGGATCGATACGCATTCGCACCTCTCCTATCACTTCGACAGCCACGACCGCCTGGCCGGAGCCGATGAGCCGCCTTCCCAAGCATTGCTAAGCATCGCCGAAAACGCGGTGCGCACGCTCAACGCCGGGTTCACCACCGTGCAGAGCCCGGGCGCGATGGTGGACAAGGATTTGCGGGACGCGATCGCGCGCGGTATCTTCCCCGGTCCGCGCCTGCTTACCTCGCTCGAGCCGCTTACCGAAGCTAGCGGGGATCCGGCCCGGTTACGCGCGCTGGTTCGGGAGCGCAAGCAACAGGGCGCGGACTTCATCAAGCTGTTCGCTTCGAAAAGCATCCGCGAGGGGGGTGGCCAAACGATGACGGATGCGCAACTGCAAGCCGCTTGCGGCGAGGCCAAATCGCTGGGCCTGCGAACGCTGGTTCACGCGCACTCGGCTTCCTCCGTCAAAGCGGCGACGCTCGCGGGCTGCACTTCGATCGAGCACGGCGCTTATGTTACCGACGAAGTGTTCGACCTGATGGCGCAGCACGGTACCTACTATGATCCAAACATCGGAGTGGTGCTGCAAAATTATCTTGAGAACAAGCCCAAGTATTTCGGCATCGGGAACTACAATGAAGAGGGATTCGCTTTCATGGATAAGGGCGTCACCATCGTGCGGGACACTTTCAAGCGAGCCCTGACACACAAGAATCTGAAGATCATCTACGGAACCGACGCCACCGCGGGAGCGCATGGCCACAATTACCGCGAGTTCATCGTGCGCGTTCGCGACGGAGGCCAGGACCCGATGCAGGCGCTGATTTCAGCCACTTCGCTTTCGGCCCAGTCATTGAATCTGGGAGACCAGATTGGCTCGATATCGCCCGGAATGCAGGCCGATATTGTCGCCTTTGACGGCAATCCACTTCAGGACGTGACGGCCGCGGGACGCTCGGTGTTCGTCATGAAAGGCGGGAAGGTATTCGAGAACCTTGGGGCTGGCGCGAAGAATGACGAGAGTCCGATGTCCGGTACGGCATCCGGTGGCGCGCGATGAAGCATACGCTGTGTTTGCTGCTGTGCTTGGCATCGGCAGCTTTCGCGCAAAGCGGCGGCACTGTGTCCGGCAAGGTTTCAGACGACGACGGCGCGGCGGTTCCAAAAGTGAAGATGCTCGCCAAGAACACAGCGACCGGCGCGAGCTACTCAGCCGAGGGCTCGATCAGCGGCAGTTACACGCTGGGAGCGTTGCCCGCCGGCTCTTATGAGCTAACGGCCGAGGCTGCGGGGCTTGTTCCATTTAAGCAAACCGTGATGGTTCGGGCAGGCGAGACATTGGGGATCGACATTCGCCTACACTTCGATGTTCAGCAAAACACGTTGGGCGACAGTCCCCGCGACCTTCTCGATAACCTCATCTCCCGGCAGCCCGCGCCAACGGGGCCGGCCCCGCGGATGCCGGACGGCAAACCTGACCTTTCGGGCGTGTGGCTTCCGTCTTTTCCCACCGATCCGGGCAAAGCAGAGCCCCTGCCTTGGGCCGCGGCTTTAATGAAGCATCGAGCCGAAGACGGTAACCAGGACATTCCATCCGGGCACTGCCTGCCGCTGGGCGTGATCATGTCTACGTTTCTTTTTCCCTACCAGCTGGTTCAAACACCGAAGCTCCTGGTGATGATGTACGAAGGCGAATTTCCCAGGGAGATCTTCCTTGACGGGCGCGCCCATCCCAAGGATCCCAACCCTACCTGGCTCGGGCATTCCATCGGGCACTGGGAACAAGACACGCTAGTGGTTGATAGCGTGGGTTTCAACGGAAAGGGTTGGGTCGGTTTCGCAGGTCAGCCGGCGACGGAGATGTTGCACATCGTCGAGCGGTACCATCGCCCCGACTTGGGGCATTTGGCGGTGGAAATCACGGTGGACGATCCAGGGGCGTACGTCAAGCCCTGGACCATCAAGAAGGTCTCTGCGCTGGCCCCGAACTACGACCTCATGGAGTTTATCTGCAACGAAGGTGAGAGGGACCTGCAACACATCGTTAAGTAAATAATGAGAAGTAAAACCATGAGACTTTTCCTGCTTCAGCCAGGTTCCACGATTACCAGCTACTACGTCGAGTTGCATTGAGATTCTCCTCCCGCCGGGAGCTTCGGCGAACCCTAAATATTCCGCCGAACTCCAAATTCCGGATTCTGAATTCTGACTTCTGACTTCTGACTTCTCTTTCTACATCTCCATCCAGTCCCCCGACTGCTCGAACGCGTACGCAGCTCGGTAGATACTGGGCTCGTCAAAATGCTTCCCAATTAGCATCACCGACACCGGCAGGCCGTCTGACATGCCGCAGGGCACCGCCATAGCGGGGTGATGGGAGATATCGAAAGGCGCGGTATTCGAGATCATGTTCAGCGCACGCTCCACATAAACTTCCCGCGACGCATCAGCGGGCGGCAGCGGCGTGGCTTTGATCGGCGTCGTCGGCATCAGGAGCAGATCGTGCGTCGTCAGCGCGGCATCGTAAGCCGCCGTCAGCTGGCGCGTAATATTCATTGCCTTACCGTAATAGCGGCTTCCATAGTAAGTGCGAATATAGGTACCGAACAGCGTGAAGAGCTTGGTGGTCTCTGAAAGCTCGTTGGCCCGCGTGCGCCAGCCCCGATGGAAATCCATGAGACTGGTAACGTATAAGTCTGGCCGGCTCAGGCCATAACCATCGCCCCACATCATCGTCTGGGTCAGCCCTTCCACACCGATCGGCATCCACAATGCCGGGCCAGCCAGGTGCAAGGGGATAGAAATCTCCGTCACTTCGGCGCCCAGCGCGGCCAGGCGTGCCGCCGCTGCGCGGACCTTGGCATTCACGTCCGCCTCCGCATTGGTCTGCTCGAACCCTTCCGTCACCATGCCGATCCGCATGCCCTTGACGCCGCCTTCGAGCAAACTGGCATACGGGTGCACCTTCACGTCGTATTGGCGGGGATCGTAGCCGTCCGGTCCCGCCAGCACCTCCAGCAGCAGCGCATTGTCACGAACATTCCGCGTGATCGGCCCGGTGTGATCGATATAGATTTCGATCGGCATCATGCCCGTATAGGGAACCAGACCGTGCGTCGGCTTCATGCCGTATACGCCGCAGAACGAGGCAGGCATGCGAATGGAGCCTCCCTGGTCGCCACCGAGCGCCAGATCGGCTTCGCCCAGCGCCACCAAAACCGCGCTACCGGAAGACGAGCCACCCGCTGAGTAGCCCTTCTTGTGCGGATTATGCACCGGCCCGGTGGCATTGGTATGACTACCGCCCGATAGACAGAGCGCCTCACAATGGGCTTTGCCGACAATCGTGCCGCCGGCGTCCAGAACGCGTTCCACCACCGTCGCGTCGATATCGGGAATGTAGCCTTCGAGCGTAGCTGACCCATTCATCATCGGTACGCCGGCCAGCATGATGTTGTCTTTGAGAGCCACCGTTTTGCCTGCCAGTTTGCCGGTCGGCGCCCCTTGCACGGTAGTCTTCACATACCATGCGTTATAAGCGTTTTCCTCTCCGGTCGGGCGATAGCCCGCGCCGCGAGGATAACGGACGGCAGGTAAATTATCCGGCATCGCATCCACTACGTTGTAAGCGTCGACGCTCGATCGCATCAGTCCGATAAACGAAGCCACATCGGCATCAGTCAGGTCCAGCCCGACCTCGCTCGCGACCTCTCGCAATTGAGACGGCGTGGGTAGTTGAATGGCCATTGAATTTAAACCACGATACTATATGAAACAATGAACCGCCGAACTTTTCTCGAATACACTGCCTTCGCAACGGCCATGTCCGCGGTTCCCCTGAGAGCCGACGCCTTGAACCCTGGCGGAATACGTGTAGCCGGTATCCGTATGATTCCGGTCGTTGGAGGTAAGTACAAGGTCTGGACCAAGCAGATGGGCTCCGGTCCTGTGAAGGTGCTCCTGCTGCACGGTGGCCCTGGTTTTCCGCACGATTACCTGGAGGCCATGGAGTCATTCCTGCCGCAGGCGGGGATCGAGATGTACTACTACGATCAGCTCGGAGTCGGCAACTCCGATATTCCCGACAACCCCGCGCTGTGGACCTTGCCTCGTTACGTGCAGGAAGTCGAAGAAGTTCGTCAAGGCCTCGGGCTGGATCGATTTGTTCTGTTCGGCCACTCCTGGGGCGGCATCCTCGCGCTGGAGTACGCGCTCAAATATCAGCAGCATTTGCGCGGCCTGGTGATCTCGAACATGACCGCGGGCACCCAGTCTTACCTCAAGCGAACGGCCGCGCTCAAGAAGCAGCTTCTCACGCCCGAACATCTGGCAAAATTCAACGCGATGGAGGCGTCCAAGGATTACGCCAACCCTGAATACACCCAAATCCTAATGCAGGATCTCTACCCGCAGATGATCTGTCGCCTCAAACCATGGCCCGAACCGGTAACTCGGGCCTTCCGCCGGGCGAACGACAAGATCTACAACCAGATGCAGGGCAAGAGCGAGTTCGAAGTCACCGGCAACCTCAAGGATTGGGAGCGCTGGGACCGGCTGCACGAGATCCAGGTGAAGGCGCTTACCATCGGTGCCACGCATGACGAAATGGACCCTGCCGACATGCGGAAAATGGCGACGCTGATGCGGAACGCCACCTCTGCTATCTGTCCCAACGGAAGTCATTTGGATATGTGGGACGATCAGGCCATCTACTTCCAGCACCTGCTAACTTTCCTGCAAAGTGTATGAGTCAAGTTTATGTGGATGCCAGAGCGCTCGCGTGGCGCACGCACTCGTGCGTGCCGCGTTCACACTCGTGTGAACGCATGGCGCTGTGAAACGTCATACCAGTGCATGGGCCCAGTGGATTTCACCCGAGACACTCATCGCGCAGGTTCGAAGCACCGCCCCGTTCCTCGACGCCAGCCTCTCCTCAACGGGATCCGGCCGGCTCATCGAACTGGGCCACTCGCCCGACGGCTTTCTGCGAATTCTCGCCAACTGGCGAAACATCCTGCAGCGATAGTCTTGCGCCCGAGGAGCAACTGCAGGATTATTTCGCGCTCTGTCTGGCCTGTCATCACGCCACCGTCGCCACGTTCGTCCCCACCGATGTGGACACCAAAATCCGTGGGATCCTGTGGCGCGAATCGCGCGACCCCGATGTTTTGCGGCCCATGCTGCGCCTTGCTCTGGCGTCGCGCGCCTGGACCGAGGACGGCATCTCAGTCCGCTCCGTTCGCGGCGTCAGCGGGCACAACGGCGAGCAGTGGAGCGCGATCGCTGGCGGGCTCGGACGCCTGCTGGAACTCGGCGACACCGCCTCCGCCGAAGAGGCGCAGGCCGCCATCGAAGTCGGAAATCGATCGCGAACAGGCGGCTTTTCGATGCAGTGGCCGCCGAGCGCGACGCTGAGCTCGACTTGCTGCGCCTCTCCATGACCCTGGCGCACAATCGCGGCGATCTCAAGCAAGGCATGGGTTTCTGGAAGCACACGCCGCTCACCGCGCCGCTGATGGAGCATCTCCTTACGCGCGGGCCGCTTCGAGCTCGCGGTTCGAATCTATCAACACACCGGGCTTTCGAGCGAAGGCCACCGGCATTATCCGCTGCGCCCCGTGAAGGCGTTGCGCCGCTCGCCCGATACGCTGCTGCCGCTAAGCCCGTTCCTGGATGATTGGGGAAGCGTGGTGGCGCAAATGGAAGAGAGCCCCGAGGTGCTGGCCGCGCTGGTGATGGGCTGCAAGAGAGTGCAGGGTCAGCAGGGCTACTACCGCGCCATCGCAGGCATGCTCGCCGCATCCGCGGGCGCTTTCGAACGCGCCGCCTCCCGAATGCCCAACGGCGCTCAGCGTCCTGCTGCGGGACGCCGAAATGCGCAAGCTCATCGACGTGCCGCGCGTTTCCTTCGAATCCATGATGCGGAAACGCGCGCGCACGGCTTTGACTTCCCATGGCCTCTGACTTCGAGCTGGTCCAGATTGTCGATCGCGCACTCATCGAAGCGGCGCGCAGAAGTGGATCGTGGTTGGTTTGCCGGCCGGGATGTAGTCAGTGTTGCTATGGGCCGTTTGAAATCACCCAACTCGACGCACTCCGGCTGCGGAAAGGCCTGGCAGAACTCGAAAGCCGCGATCCCCATCGCGCCGCCGCCGTTCTCGACCGGACCCGTCACGCTGCGCAACTTACGAACTTCAGCGATGACGATCCGTGCCCGGTGCTCGACCCGCAAACCGGGACTTGCGATCTCTATGCGTCACGGCCTATCACTTGCCGATGCTTTGGTCCACCGGTCCTGTGCGATTCCGGTGCCATCGGCGTCTGTGAGCTGTGCTTCGACGTCGCGAGTGACCAGCAGATCGCCGCCTGCCTGGTAGATTTTGACCCCGCAGGCTTGGAGTCCGTATTGATCGACGAACTCCAGCGAGCAACTGGCGTGAACGGAATGACCACCGTCGCGTTTAGTCTGGCTTCTGGAGTCACAGGTTCGCCACATGATTGCGATTTGCGGTCTTCGCCGGGCAGCGACTGAGCCGCATCCCCAGTCCTTCGGAATAACTACGCCTCGCCCAACTCGACGACGTGCATGCGGTTTTGAGACCGATTGGCCTGGCAGAGCGTCGCAAAACTAACCCTGCGGGATACGCCGCAGTTCGACACGAGGCGCTTCGCCTAGGTCTGTTATTCTTGGCTCCGGGCGTCATCCGAATGTCAACGGATCGGTGGCAGGCCCGATGGAAACCCAAGGAGGAGCACAATTGACACGCGAGGAAAAGGTTGCAGTGGTCGAAGCATATCTGAAGGGGCTGGTCAGCAAAGATATCTCCAAGGTACCCTTTGCGACCGATATCACCTTCGAGGGGCCGCGGGTTCCACCGCTAGCCGGGCGAGAGGCCGTGGTTGGATTTCTGAAGATGATTCTTCCGGCAATTAAGCATATCCAAATTAAGCAGCACATCGTCGAAGGAGACTACGTCGCCACTGTTTTTGACATGGAGACGACCGATGGAATAGATCGCGTGTTCGATCGCATACGTTTGCTCGATGGTGAAGTGAAGGAAATTCACTCGTTCTACTATCCCCGTCCACTACAAACAAACGGCTAGCGAAAACACCCCGCGACGCATGTTCGAAAGCGGCTGTGTACCAGTCTCAAAACTTACCCTTTTCGAGAGGTCACACCCCAAACTGGCGCAAATGATGGTCGAGATGTTTGTACACTAAAATCGCCCATTCCTCCGGCGTCATCTTCCCAAAGAAACTATGCGGATTCCTCGTACACCCTGCCGCCCCTCCCGCCGCAAATTTGTCAATTAGTCCCGATAACCGGTCCCGTTCCTTGCCCAAATCTCGTTCGTCGGCCACAATGAGGCTCTTGGCCGTCGGCGAATTCTTCCGTAGCGGGTCTTCGTTCCGAAGCACCATCGGCTTCACCAGCCGCCCCATCAGACGTAGCGGGTAGCGCTGCCTTTTCGGGCACCACTTCTCCCACCGCCCACTGCATACTCACCGAGCAATGTGCCAGCATCTGCGCCGCCGTCATCTTACCCCAGCGCCTCTCACTTTGCGGCTCCAATTTTCCCAGCCGGGTCTTTACCTGATTCGCCACCGTCGCATCGAACAGGTTCTTCATGCTCACATGCCTCCTTTAAATGAGAATAGCCAAGGCCAGTATCGCGAGATCATGGTAGCTTTTTACCACGGTTCGGCGGCGGCGTCAGGTAGGGAAGGGTCGGGGGGTGAATCCCGAAGCTTACCGGTTGTGAGACATCGGGCCTAATGGACGTCTCGAGTCTGAAACTTCCATCAACCTGGGTGCAATCATTTCTCGCGATAGCTGGTTGCCCAAACCGGAGGCGCAACCTGATCATGTGCTGACGCAAACGACTTATCGGGATCGTCCGCGCTGTAGCCGATGGTCACCTTCCATTTGGGGATAAACCGCTTCGCGTACTCCTCGGCAGAATTACGAAAGAAGAAGGATCTCTCGTGAATGCCGGGATGTCGCTCGTCATTAACGGAGTACATGTACGTAATTTCGGCTGTGGGATAAAAAGATCTGGAACGACCCGAAGTGTGAACCTCTCCCTCCACAGTCGGCCATGTTCTCGTGTTGCGATCCCGAATGAGCCGGATCAACGTCCGCAACAGGAAAACGACGATCTCGTCTAGATACCATCCGAGCAACAGTCGGTCTCCGATCTCATTGGTGCTATCTATCCTCTCAAACCGTGGGTGTCCCTGCATTTCAGGCCAAACCAAAAGTCTGCGAGGAAACGCCGGCACCGACCATTCGATGTCGGCTTGCCAATAGAGACAGCGTCTCGCTGCCCCAGACCCGCCGATTCTCAACCAGCGCCTCCCTGCCCCGCCTTCTGACTTACGATTCTAGCTCTGCGTTACGCTGGAGAAGGTCCCCCCATGCCGTCCTTAGCTCCACGCAAGCCAGAGATCATGAGCCCCGTCGGCTATTGGCCCCAATTGCACGCGGCGATCGAAGCTGGAGCGGACGCGGTCTATTTCGGTCTGAACCATTTTTCGGCGCGCGCCAAAGTGGGATTTACGCTGGAGGAATTGCCCGAGGTGATGCGCACTCTGCACCCGCGCGGAGTGCGCGGCTACATCACCTTTAATACGCTGGTCTTCGAGCACGAGCTGCTGGAAGCCGCCCGCACCATCGCCGCGATCATCGAGGCCGGCGCCGACGCGCTGATCGTACAGGATTACGGAATCGTGCGGCTGGCCCGCCAGATTGCGCCAGACATCGAACTCCACGCCAGCACGCAGATGAGCATCACCAATGCTGAGGGTGTTGAGCTGGCCAAGAGTTTTGGCGTCCAGCGCGTCACTCTGGCCGGGAACTGTCGCTCGATGAAGTCCGTGCGATCGTTCAAAAGACCGGCTGCGAAGTCGAGATCTTTGTCCACGGAGCGCTTTGTGTGGCTTATTCGGGCCAATGCTTTTCCTCAGAAGCATGGGGAGGTCGCAGCGCCAATCGCGGACAGTGCGCGCAGGCCTGCCGGCTGCCCTACGAGATGATGGTTGATGGACGCCCCGAATCTTTGGCCGACGCGCGTTACCTGCTTTCGCCCGGCGATCTTTTCGCCTTGGAACAGATCCCGGAGATCCTCGCAGATCGGTGTCGCCGCGCTGAAGATCGAGGGCCGATACAAGGACGCGGATTATGTCGCGCTCACTACGCGCGCCTATCGCAAAGCGGTCGACGAAGCTTGGGCCGGCCGCCCCCAGCCCGTTACTCCCGGCCAGAGGCTCGCAACTGGAGCAAGTGTATTCGCGCGGCCTGGGTCCGTTTTTCATGACCGGGACGAATCATCAGGCGGTGGTCAACGGGCGCGCGCCGCGCCATCGCGGCGTCTAGATGGGGCGCGCTGGAACGATCGGACTCCGAACAACGTATTTATTGAACCCAGTGAAGCTCACCGCATCGCGCCACTCAAGCCAGGCGACGGTGTAGTCTTCGATGCGGCCGATTGGCGGAGTCCGGAAGAGACAGAGGAAGGCGGCCGGATTTACCAGGTGCGGCCCGGACCGAACGGCCTGCTCGAACTGCGATTCGGAAATAGTGAAATTCGTTTCGAGCGCATTCGGCCCGGCGACCGGATCTGGCGCACCGACGATCCCGATTTAGATCGCGCCGCTCGTGCCTATACGCAAGCCGCGGCGCCCGTGTCGCGGCAGCCTGTTCGAGTGCGAGTAGTGGCGATCGAAGGTGAGCCGCTTGGTGACCGAATGGTCGCTGGTCGGCCAGCCGCAAACCGCAGTGGTCGTGAAGTCCGCGAACGCTCTCGAGTGCCGCGCAAAATCGCGGCGTTTCGCTCGAGTCATTGCGCGAACAGTTCGGTCGCCTGGGAAATACGCCTTACCAACTTGCGGACGTAACGCTTCGACTGCGAAGGAGCGTCCATTTGTTCCGGCTTCCGATGCTGAATCAGATGCGCCGCGATGCCGTCGAGCAATTGCAGGCGCTGCAGAGCGCATACTCGCGCGGGCATCACTGTTCACGATCCTTCGGAAACGGCCCGTCTCCTGATGGACAGGCGGTAACCCCGCTCGCTCATGACGAGCCATCGCCCGCGAAATCCATCTTCTGGTGCGCACGCCTGAACAACTCGACGCGGCGCTCGAGACTCCGGCCAGCCAGCATCACGCTCGACTATCTGGATCTGTACGGTCTGCGGCCTTCGATCGAACGCGTGAAGGCGCAGCGGCATCGCTGGCGCGCGTGGCCAGCTCCGCGCGTGCTGAAACCGGGCGAAGAGCGGATCCTCGAATTTCCTGCTCGAGCCTGGAATGCCCGATTCTGGTGCGCTCGACGCGGCATGCTGAATGCGCTTGCGCGAGCGTCAGCATCCACCGATTGATCGGCGATTTCAGCCTGAATGCCGCCAACTCGATCACCGCCGCGACGTATCTCGAACTCGGGCTGGCGCGCCTCACGCCGACGCACGATCTGAATGCCGCGCAGATTGCCGCGCTGGCGCCGAGTGCACCGGCGCGGAAAACATCGAAGCGGTCGCCTATCAGCACCTGCCGGTATTCCACACCGAGCATTGCGTGTTCTGCCGCTTTCTATCGACCGGGACCAGCTATCGCGATTGCGGGCGTCCTTGCGAGAAGCATCGCGTCGAGCTGAGGGATCCGACGGGCCGCGCGCACCCCGTGATGGCCGACGTGGGTTGCCGCAACACGGTGTTCGGAGCGGAGGCGCAGGAAGCAAGCCGCACATCGACGTGTGGCGCGCCGCGGGCATCCGCCATTTCCGACTGGAGTTTGCGCACGAATCCCCGCAGCAGTTGCGAGCAGTGGTTGAGGCCTTTCATCTGACTCTTCAAGGCAAGATGACCACGCAGAAGCTTGGCTCCGAATTGCGAAAGTTCGCACCGCAGGGAACTACAGAAGGCAGCCTTTTTGTTTCGAACGATTACCTCCAGCTGCCTGTTCTGCAATAGGCCCCCAAATGGACTTTGACAAAGTCAGGCTTCTTGCCGTGCGCGACGGAAAGATTCTGTTGTGCCGGAAGCGGCACACCACTTCCCTGCTCATATTGCCTGGAGGCTGCCGCGAGCCGGGCGAATCTGCGATGGATTGCCTGTCTCGCGAATTGCGCGAGGAGCTAGGCGACGTGATCGCGCGCGCCGTCGAGCTGGTGGGAGTCTACACCGATCAAGCCGCGGGATCGTCCACGGCACAGCCGAAAACCGTTCGAATCGAGCTTTACCAGGCCGAATTAATCGGTGAACCGGCGCCCCACTCGGAAATCGGCGAGTTAGTCTGGTTCGGAGAGCGAGACGACAGATCTCAGCTCGCTCCCAGCATTGCGCATAAGATCCTTTCTGATTTGCTGGCTCGCGGGATTCTTTGGTAAGCGCTGGGGCAAATGTGGCGCACGCACTCCTGCGTTCAGCGTTCACACTCGTGTGAACGTTTCGGGAAGGGTTTAGAATAATCCACACATGCGACATCTGATCCCTCTCACAGCCGCGTTGCTCTCCTTCGGGTGTTCCCTCTCTGCGCAACTCGCACAGCCGCCGGCCGGCGTAACGGAGGGCCTCCTCAAGGAATTGATGCAACCATTGCCCGGCGAATCCCGAACTCGGCAATCTCGACGCCTCGCCCTGTTTGGTCCGGCTGGGGCGGAGCGGGCAACGCCCGCTTTCAAACCAAAGCCGCCTCCGGCCTCACGCCCGCCGACGTACCCAAGCTGAAGCTCAAGTGGGCCTTTGGATTTCCCGGCGGCGTGAGCATGTATTCGCAGCCCTCAGTGGCATTCGGCAGAGTCTTCGTGGGGAATGACAACGGCGTCGTGTATTCGCTGGACGCCAAGACCGGCTGCGTTTATTGGGCCTACCAGGCCGATATGTTCGGCCGCTTCGCTCCCATCGCCGCGCCGATCTCCGGCTACTCCGGGAACCACGGTACGCGATCTTCTTCGTCACCCGCTCCACGAATGCCTACGCGCTGGATGCGCACGACGGCAAGCTGCTCTGGAAAAGCGCAGGTCCGGACCGGACTGAATAACTTGAGCGCAACGGCGGCCTATCATGACGGACGGCTTTATGTGCCGATGTCCGGCACCGAGACGCTGGTCGGTGCGGATCCCAAATACGAGTGCTGCCAGTCCCGCGGGGCCGTGGCCGCGCTCGACGCCAATACCGGGCAAGGTGCTGTGGGTCACGCAGAGCATCCAGGAGCCGCTGCGCGAGCTCGGCGAAAACGCGAATGGCAAGCAACGATGGGGGCCTGCGGGCGCTTCGGTGTGGAACACGCCCACCGTCGATGCCAAGCGCGGACTGATCTACGTCGGCACCGGCAACAACTTCGGACGCATTGCGGCCGCCACCAGCGATTCCATCCTGGCTCTTCGCATGACCGATGGCAAGATGATGTGGCATCACCAGGAGTTCGAAGGCGATACGTTCATGGCCCGTTGCCAGGCGACCAACGCCGCCGACTCGAATTGCCCGGATAAGCTGGGCCCGGACTACGACTTCGGCGGTTCGTCCGCCATTCTGCAAACTGTCAACGGCAAAGATATCCTGCTGGCGGCGGGAAAAGGCGGGGTGGCCATCGCGCTGGATCCGGATAAAGAGGGCAAACTTCTGTGGCGCACCCAATTGTGGGAAAATCAAGCCCCTTCGGCCTCCGGTTTGGTGGTCTGGGGTGGCGCGGCCGACGGGCAGCGCGTGTACTATCCGCTGCAGCAGCCCGGCGGTGGCCTGAAGGCGCTCGACATCAAAACCGGGAAGGTGGATTGGAATGCCGCCATCAACGCGGACCAGCGTGGCCAGGCGGGTCCGGCCAGTGCTATTCCGGGCGTCGTCTTCACGGGCGGATGGGATGGGATCCTGCGTGCCGTCGATGCCAGCGGAAAAGTGATCTGGTCGTTCAACGCCGTGCGGGACTTTGACACCGTCAACGGAGTGCCCGCTAAAGGAGGGTCGTTCGGATCTGCCGGTCCCGTGATAGTGGGCGGCATGCTCTTCGCAGCTCGGGTTACCGCGGAACCCTACGCGGCACACCAGGCAACGTGTTGCTCGCGTTCGAAGCGGAATGAGAATGACAGCCGAGGTTAGATGTGAAGTGACTGGTTGGATATAATCGTCCAGCCTGACAATCGACGAAGGAGGTCCGCCTTGATTCCAGAATCTGCGGTACAAAAGTTCAGAGAATCTCTTCGGGGCCAGTCATTCTGTCCTGGCGAGCAGGGCTATGACGCCGTCCGAACCGTTCCTAACGCCATGATCGACCGGCGACCAGCCGTCATCGCGCGCTGTGTCGGCGCTGCCGATGTCATCGCGTGTGTCCGTTTCGCCCGCGAGCACGACGTTCTCGTTTCTGTTCGCGGTGGGGGGCACAGCGTTGCTGGGAAGTCAGTTTGTGATGGCGGTCTTATGATTGACCTCTCGGCGATGAAGGGCATACGCGTGGACCCTGTAAGGCGGACCGTCCGGGCTGAGGCAGGCCTCAAGCTCGTCGAGTTCGATCGCGAAACGCAAGCGTTTGGCCTGGCCACCACTCTCGGTCTTGTTCCGAACACCGGAATATCTGGACTGACACTGGGCGGCGGATTCGGCAATCTGATGGCAAAGCACGGCCTGGCGCTCGACAACCTGATCGGGGTGGATGTGGTCACAGCCGACGGTGGTCTGCTCACGGCGAATGCTTCGGAAAACGAGGATCTCTTCTGGGGTATACGCGGCAGCAGCGGCAACCTGGGGATCGTGACCTCGCTCGAATACCGGCTGCATGAAGTGGGGCCAGTGTTGGGGGGCGCCGTCTTCTTTCCGGTCGCAAAGACCAAAGATGTCCTACGTTTCTTTCGCGAATTTTCGGAGACTATCCCGGACGAACTGGTGATTCAGGCTGGCGCATTTACAACTCCAGACGGCGTCCCGGTTTTCGCCGTTGCCGCTTGCTACTGCGGATCGTCCTTGTCTGAGGGCGAGAAGGTGCTGACTCCCTTGCGAAAGTTCGACTCCCCTATTGCTGACATTATTGGTGTCATGAGCTATTTGCAAGTGCAAAGTATGTTCGAACCATTCTTTCCACCCGGGCGCTACACCTATGTGAAATCAAACTTCGTTCGTGCTCTGAATGATGAAGCTATTCAGGCGATGGCGGAGTACGCCGGGAAGAGCCCTTCCCCCTATACTTTTGCGCCTTTCATTGAGCACTGGCACGGCGCAGCCACTCGCGTCGGGGTCACGGATACTGCATTTGCTCATCGTCATTACTCCTACAACTTCATGGCCTGGTCGAGCTGGGACAGCCCATCCGACTCGGAGAAGAACATCCAATGGACGAGGGAGTGTTGGGAAGCGATGCATCCGTCTCTAGCGACAGGCTCCTATGTCAACTACGTCTCGGACGAGGGGGACGCCTTCGCGCGCGCCGCTTACGGCCCCAATTACGACCGGCTCGTAGCCTTGAAAAACAGGTATGATCCAACGAACTTTTTCCGCATGAACCACAACATCAGACCGAGTCTTGCAGCACCGGCAACCACTGCCTAGGGCATTCCACTGACCGTTTCGCAAGTACGGAAGGCGCGACTTACGATCAACCACCAAACGAAAATTGACCATCGCTGTGCAGATCAAAGAGGTTGGCATCCGATCGCCCGCTGCGACAGCAGTTACTCGCGGCCCTGTGTCGCTCTCAGCAAATCTGAAATCGCTCGACAGCTTAAAAATCGGCCGTACATCCGAAAACATCCTAACTTACGCAGCCTTGCCGCAAGGACACGAAGCGGAATGAGAGCAGCGAGCCGGCGAGCTACCGGACTGTCGAGAGCATTTCCGACGTGGCGTCGGCAACGCGGCTGAACTGGTCTGGCCCAATATCGGAGATGTTGGCGACCACGGATCGGTCCACGGTGACCAGGAACGTGTTGGCGACAGCCGGGTTCAGGTTGTAAACACGCACCGCGGCATCCTTCGGTCCTTTCCTGAAGTACGTCAAAGGAATTTCGAGATGGGCGGAGCGGTTCAGATCCTCCAGCCAGTGCTTGGAGCTTTCGCCGGCAATGATCATCGCCACCGCCTTGAAGTTGCGCGACTTGTTTTTCAAATACAGATCATTGAGCTGAATGATCTCTTTCGCCGTGGCTTCCGAAGTGTCGCGGAAAAACGCCAGGACGTCCGGCGCCTTGTCGTAATCGCAAACGTAACAGATGAGTTGACCTTTATAAGGCCCTGTGACATCGGAGACGGGAATCGACATCGTCGTGGCCCCGATAGCGGGACCAGAGATAACGTCGGCCGCCGGCGCGAGTGTCGCGAGGACAAACGGAAGGATCAGGAGTCGGCTTCTCATCATTTCGATGCCTTCTCGTCGTCTTTGCTCACCGTCTTGTATTTCAGCTCTAGCCACTTGAACCAACCGTCCTTGAGGACCTTCACCTTGCGGTAACCAAGCAGACTGAGCTGGCGCGCCACTTCTTTGGAGTCATCGTCATCTTTGCAGGCGCAATAGACGACCAGCGTTTTTTCACGAGACAGTTCCGCGGGCGCGGTAATGTTCTTGGAGTACGGCAGATTGAAAGCACCGGGAATATGCTCGTCTTCCCAGATGGGAGGAGCGGCCGTGTCGACAATCACGATGTCCTTGGCATGTTCGTCGATGTCCTTCTTCAACTCCTGCGGCGTCATGAAATCGGGCACGTAGACATAACCCTCCACGCATTCGCCATCCACAAAAGTTCCCTTGCAGTCCTGGGAAAAGCCGGCGGCAGGGCGCCAGGAGACCAAGCAGCAACACTGCGGCCGGAATGGCATAGGACGATTTCTGCCTCATAGACCCTCCTTCTCTATTTTAAGTCAATTATTAGAGCAGCGCCGCGATTTCGCGCTCTAACACATCCTTGGCTGTCAGACCGTCATGTCTGCCGCAGATCCTGCCGTCGCGCGCGATTACGAAAGACGTCGGGAGTGGAAGCTCGCCGAATGCCGGCTTAAGGGCCTCTTCCCGGCCGGCGCCGAACAGAATCGGATAGTTCATCTTCATTTGCGCGGCGTAGCGTTTCACATCCGAGGGCTCGTTCATCCATCGAAACCCCGATCACCGTCAGGCCGCGCGATTTGTACTGTGTCATACAACTCAATGAACCCGGGAATCTCCTTCCGGCAAGGCGGGCACCACGTCGCCCAGAAGTCCAGCAGGACCACTTTCCCCTTGTAATCGGCCAAGCTGATGGATTTGCCTTGGAGGTCCTTGAAAGTGAAGTTGAGATTCGCCGCTTTCGCATCGGCGGCGCAGACCCCCTCCGTCGCTTCGGATCTCATGGGCAGCAACGCGATTCCGAACCACAGCGCCACCCCAATCGCCACGCGCATTGGCCCCTATCTCCAATCGTCGACTTTGACGCTCTTGCGATAAGAGCACTCGTTCACACTCCACCGGATGTTGCCGCTTCCGCCGACCACAACCACATTGACGTTGTTGAGATAGGGAATCGGCGCGTCCCCAGGAAGTTTCAACCACGTGGCGTAGGGCTCCTGTCCAGCGCGCGCCGGCCCCAGCTTATAGTTGATGACCTCCTGGTCCAGCCAATAATGGTCCTTGGGAATGGTCACGTTCTCCTTCACCCACTTGATCAGCTTTTCCTTGGTGTCGAAGCCGAATCGAACTAACGGAGGCGTCACCGAAGGATCGATCAGCAGCAGCTTGCCGCCGCGCTGGGGAGAACCCAGGCCGCCGATAAACCGCTTCAGCGTGTATTGCCAATCCTCGTCCTGCAGGACCATCATCGTGTTTTGACTCTGGCAACCGTCGAATGTGCTGGCCACGCTATCGTCGGCCTGGAAACCCTTCTGAACGCTCAGCGGTTTCCAACCCGCAGGCAGGCCGGCGACGTTTTCCGCGAATACGGCCGGGACGTCTGCCATGGGATTGCCTTGCACGCCCTCATAGGTGTGGCCCGGCACCGATCCGCCGGTGGCGTTCATCGACAATAAGCTCCATGCGCGCCCGATGAGCGCGCCCTGCGTTGTTGTAGAGTCCCAGGGCGCCGGTGCTGGAGTTCAAATCCAGCTCGTTAACGATCTTGCCGTTGAAAACCGCCATCGCCGCCATCGAGGATGTGGAGCTGGAGTGCGCGTCCGTCTGCGAGGCGGCCAACGCCAGGATCGCCGGGAACATTTCGGGTTTAGCGCCCGCCATCACGGCGTTGATGGCGACCGTCTCCACGGTGTACTGCCCACGCCTCCCTTTCTCCGGTGACCCGCATCTTTCCGACGATTTCATCGGGCTTGTGATGGGTTGCCTTGAGCATCGCCGGCACCCGCTCTTCGGTCGGCATGATGATCGGAAGCTGGTCGGTCCAGAAACGCTCATCAAAGTACTTTTGGATGTTCTCGGCGGTGTCCGGTCCGATGAAGCGCTTTTTCTCACGCTGGACGACGCCTGTCTTTTTCTCCTCATCATTCAGCGGCCGCGTCAGATCGTCCACGATTTCCTGCATGAAAGGCTGCTTGGTGACAGGATCGTCACCCGCAATGTATGCGTCCAGCTCTTTCCGCGTCTTTCCGCCCACTGGCGTATGAGTGAAGACCAGCCGGAGAGCCGGCATGCCTTCTTCATAGGCCTTGTCGTGAACCAGATCGACCAGAGCATCGATGATGACTCCTACCGCCGGGATCCCGTAATTCGCCTCAACTTCCGCTACATGGCCGACGACCGCCGGCGCGCAGGTGCTTCAATGGCCAATGGCCATGATCATCAGGCCGTTGACGGACTTGATTTCCTTCCACAGATCCGGGTCATCGGCGGCATACGAGCCTTTCTTCTCCCGGAATATCGGTTTTGACATCGGGCATGTGAACGGCCATCCACGCCTGCATCTGCTGCAGAAACTTGTCGCCTCCATCGAAGGTGTCGTCCACCAGGTAGACGGTCTTGCCCGAAAGACTCGCGGGACGCGGCGCCATGGCTCTGCGCTCGATCGGCGGGGGATTGCCTGTCGGATTCAAAACCGTATATAAAGGTTGCTCGGCTGCCGCAACCGTCAGTGCCATTCCGAAAAGAACAAATGCGGATTTAGTTCGCCACATGCCCATGCCTCCGCCTTGAATTCTATAGCGCCACCCATTGCGATGCAATGGCCAAATAACCAGACACTCGCCGGATTGGCAGGGTACACGCGGCTTTTTAGCCGCGTTGGTATTGTCAACGGCGAAACGCGGCTGAAGCTGCGCACTAGGCTAAGCAGGCTGGTGCGCCCGCAAGAAGGAATGGATTTGGCGCACCGCCAGCGGAATCCGTTCCTTGGGCTCTTTCCACGGGAACATGCTCACTTCGGCTTTGGGAGCTAGCATGGCGCACTCCATCGCGACGGCATAAGGGTGCGCTGGAACCTCGTCCGGCAGGATCAGGACCGGATTTTGGCAGCTACGCACGAAATCGCGTGTCACGGTAAACACGAAGTCGGGGTTGGTCTCAAACATATTGGTCACGAACTGGTCGGTCGTCTGGATCGTGATCTCGGGCCGCTTCGCCGTCAGCGTCGCACCCCAGCTCTTCCAAAATGTGCCCGGATACTTAGGGTCGCGCATCTCCGGACGCCAGCCCACCGGCTGCGCCAATACAGCCGCTACCACACGATTGGGTGCGCGCTTCAAAAGACTCCAGATAAAGGGGCCGCCAATGCAGAAACCCATCACCATGAACTTGTCGATGCCCAGATGATCCATCAGGCCGAGTTGGTCGTCGGCATAGGATTCCCACGGCCGCTCCACCTCCACTGGCCCAGTGGACTGGCCGCTGGGGGCGTTGCGAAGATCCGCCGTGATCGACCGGTATTGTCCCTTGAACTCCTCGATTGCGTTGAACGGCGAGTTGCCGGTGAAGAAGGCAATGGTCGAGTTCAATCCTCCGCCTGGCAGCAGCATCAGCGGGAAGCCGGAACCGGCCTCCTCATAGTAAATGCGAACCGAGCCTTTCTCGTAGAACTTGCCGGTTCCGCCTTTGCCCGGCTGCTGAGCAAACACGCCCTGTACCGCCGCCGTTGCCGCTGCCGCAGCGCCCGCTGCCAGAATGGTCCGTCTGGTGGAATCCATAATCGGAGCATCATAGCACAGAGCTTCAGGGATTTTGATCGTGCCCGAGTGACGATGCGTAACACCCAACAGATCGTGGGATTGTCAACGGCGAGCTGCGTTATATCCCACACCTCCGAAATGCTCCACGAGTTCCTGAATCAGTTATCCTGCCCTGATCGAGAATCCGCATCCGTTTGGAACCAAATGGACTTTAGAACCTTCTCGTCAAGTTTACTCAGCTTTTTCAATCGGGCCGCAGTTCCGGCTTTTTGATTGCGCTACAACCCGTAGAAATGACCAACATCCAGATTGCCATCAGCGATCCAGATTACGCCGAGGCGCTACGCGATCAGCTCGTGGCCGATGGGCAACACCAGGTCCACATCGTAAATTACCCGAATCCGGCCATTGACGGCGTTGTCGTGGTTGACGATACCATCGTTAGCCGCAAGACGTCATCTCCGGGGCCTGATTTTGATCGGTGCGTAGTTTTCACACAGAAAGTAGCCCTTGAAGTGGACCAGCTCTGGGAGGCTGGCGTGCGTCACGTCATCCATGCCGACCAACCTCCACAGGTGGGCCTGTTAGTGGTTCTAGCGGCGCAGAAGCGACTGGGCGGTAGCGCGGTTCTTGACCCAAAACTCCCGGTGTTTGGCGAAACCGACAAATTGTTCCTTCAGAAGATGGGGATTAGCGATTGAAGACCACGCTTATCAAACCGGTAGTGGGGGTGCAACTCGACACTCGAATAGCGGAAACTCTTCCTTCCGGATCGGAAATCGAGGTGTCTCAAAGTTCCCCCAGAGGCTGGGTTGAAATTTCCTGCAATGGTTCGCAGTATTCAGTTTTCCCCGATGACCTTCTCGATGCTTGCTCAGTGGATGTTGTAGGGAAATCACTAGAGTGGACTGAAACGCAACCAGCTTCCAGGCGAACCGGCGCCCGGTGACTACACCCCGACGCCGCGACCGCCTGCGTCAGTTCCCGCGGGTCCGTCGCCTCCTCGATGACCGGCCCGCCGACAGTTCGTAAAGGCTGAGCGCCGTCTGATGACTGTAGACGCCTTCGACCTCTTCGTTCCGGTTCCGGGACCAGAGCGCCCACAGCACGAGATCGGGTCTATCGGCTGTCGGAAAGAGCGAGAGCCGTAGATGCCGCGGTGCTCCTGGATCCAGTTCCCAACATGCACATGGTAGGGGTGTGTGCTCTTGGCGAAGCCATTGGCCTGCTTCGTCGTGAAGAAGCCCTGTTGCGGCTCGGCAAACTCGAACAATCGCCGGATAGGGCTTCCACGAATCCGGGCAGCGCTCAAGGAACGCGCCATCACACGACGACCAGAGGCAACTCCGGAGCAATTAGTTTCAGGTGGTCGGCGTCGCTGGTGACGATCGCCTGGCCGGCTCTCTGGGCACAAATCACGACGTGCGCGTCGACGATATCGGCTGTCGCGGTTCGTGCCAACAGGAGCCCTACAGCAGTCGCATCCCGGCCGTTGAGTGGGACGAGGTCGGTGCTTGCCTGTCGGATGAGTCGCGAAAGGCGCGATTGTCTGGCAGGGTTGCGGATGGCCTGAGCCAGCGCCGTCGCCGGAATTGTAATTCGCTGACCCCGCTCAGTCGCTCGCGCAAGTAGAATGATCACCCGGCGATCGTTTCGATCGAGCGCGATCAGCCCACCCGCATCCAACGTGATGCCGCTCACGCGGCCTGGCCTTTTCTGGAGCTTCTCTTCCGATGCCGTGGAGAAAGAAGCGCATCCGCCCACACACGCTCCTTTTTCGTTAGCGGACCACCGGTTTGCTCCAATGCGTCTTTGAGCATCTCTCTCCACCCGCTGGCATCGTGAAGAGCTACTCCGACGGCGTGTTTCACAAATCCAGAAATGCTGGCCGTCTTTCCGGCCGCGACAAGTGCGCGAATTTCTTCGATCTGATCATTCTCCAATGTAATCGTAATCTTCGTGGTCGCCATACCAAATACCATACCACGCCAAAGGCGTCCGTCAAAATAAAACCCAACGGCTAGGGATACAAGCCATGGTTAGCTCGCTTCTGCGAATTCGCATACTAAGTGCGACACGGCCAAGCGACCGCTGGCGGCCTATAGAAGGGATGCGGCGGCGTGTTCACCTCGGTGACCGATCTCCGACGGAAGCACGCCATCGTCTTCGGGAGGGCATCGTCCTGCACCGAGCCGGTCCTGTTCCCAACGAGGCGTCGAAATCGCCCGCCTCGTCGTGGACAAAATTCCGAAGCACGAACGAGACCCCAGTCAGGCAAGACCTGCTCGACCCTGTCACCGGAATGTTGGCGATGGTCTGGTCGGTCGAGACTTTGGAAGGCCTAGCCCGAGTTGCTCCATCGATTATCCTATCAGCGGTGCTACGGCCGACTCGGGCTAACCAGCCCAATGGCACCTTCTCGGCTCATACCGCATCGCCACCGCCCCCGAGCCGAACTCCAGCCGGCTCACGAGCTTCAAGTCGACACGCTTCGATAGCCCGGCGAACAACGTCGGCCCGTGGCCCGCTAGCCTGGGCTGCACCACGAACTCGTACTCATCGATCAATCCAAGTTCCGCCAACGCCAGCGGGAGCTTCACGCCTCCCACGAGCAGTCCCTTACCCGACTCCCGCTTGAGCTGCTGAACGGCCTTCCCTAGATCCCCGCTCACGAGCTCCGCGTTCCAATCGACCCGATCCAGGGTGCTCGACACGACGTACTTCTTTGCCGCATCAATCGTCCGGGCGAAGGGTTCCATCCAATCAGGCCTCGCTCCGGTCAGCGCCGGCGGCCGGAACGCTGCCTCCATCATTTCGTAAGTCACCCGGCCAAAGAGGAGGGCATCGGCCTGGTCGAGGTTCCCGGCCGCGTGACGATGCAAGTCTGCGTCGGCGAACATTGCACGATGATCGCAGCACCCGTCCAATGTGACGTTGATGGAATATCGAAGGGGTCGCACTACGCAAGAGTATCGCCGATGGGGTAGACCAGCAAGGTCAGGCCGCTTCAGGGCTAGGAGCCAATCACGTAACGCATGACGATGACAATTTGAGTGCTGCTAGTACCTCCACAAGCGCGGCATTCGCATCGTCTGAGGGTCAATGCGAGGGACGAACTCCCGCGGACGAGGGCTCAGTCGAGCGCTGGCACTTCGGACAGTTTTTCCAAATCGCATCCATTGCGCCAGGACGCACGGAGAGGCTACGATTGGGCCCCCAGCCATGCGCCGGGCATTTACTAGCAAACGTTCCGGCACTCCGATGGACAGCGCTCGCTTCAAAGCGCTTTCAGCACGCGTCGGGGCTTGGTCTATCGTCGCAACCATTTTCAACCGTGGTTCAAAAAAGTACCGGCACGAGGCGCCGTCGCAGTGGTGGAAGCGGATGCGGTATCAAAAGGCCCGAGCTGTTCAAAAAACAGAAATGCTCGCCAATCCCGATGATCCATTAGTGACGCCCATGCGCCGAATCGTGGATCTGTGGATTAGTACTAAGAACCAGCCAAAAAAACCAGGGACACAGCGTTATCGCACTACGCGGATCGGGCGCCTTTCTAGCTTCCCATCTAAGCGGATGTTCAGCCTCTCAATTCGATCATGGGGGCGTAGCTCCGGCCAACTTGTATTCGCAGCAGTTTTGCCCTCCTCCGTGGTACATGCCGCAAAGCGCTTTCACCGACCTCTAACCCGAACGGGAACCCTCAAAACTGGCCAAGACAGCCCTAGCTAGCGCGAAAATGGATTGCGAATTGTAAGCCCATCGACCGCCTGTCCGTCTCGCATGTCCTCGGTGTAAAGTGTGCGGGCGCCAGCCTGGAGCGCAGCCGCGATGATTAGTGAATCGAAGATGGAATACCGGTATCGCTCGGCAATGTGCACGGCTCGCTCGTGGGTCTCCACCGTAAGCGGCACGGGCGCCGGGCAAAAAACGCGAAGTATGTCAAGGGCGCGGCGAACTTCCTCCCAGCTCTTGTCAAGCTTGCGCCGCGCCACAGCGACAAACTCGTTAAGGACCTGAACCGATAGTGCTCCTCCCGCGGCCACCAGAGTTTCGGCCACCCGACCGCGCGTATCGTCTTGGCTGAAAGCGTACAGGATGACATTGGTATCAAAGAACGGTCTATCGTTCATTGATCTCTTCGCGATTGAATTTGAAATCCGGAGGGAAGGACCACTTCATTTGACGCAGCTGCTCGAGCGCCCTCTCCTTGGACCGGTCACGGGCTACTTTGAAGTCACGTTTACCCGCGATGGAAATCTCGATTTCGTCTCCCTCTTTCAGATCGAGCGCTTCGACAACCACAGCGGGAAGACGCACGGCCAAACTATTGCCCCATTTGGAAACCTGCATAGAAGATATACCTAGCTCATTGTATATCCATACAAACTTGGAAGCAACGGTCGCCCAATTCTTACCGTCCGCGGGACTGAAGCACGCATCTTGGCTTCAACCAGCGTAGGGGCTTCGGGTATCCATGCCTTAACCGCTACCGGCAAGCGGCTTGCGGTTGAAGCCGGATGTTGAGCCGAGACGCACAGAGTTATCGCACTACGCGGATCGGGCGCCTTTCTAGCTCCCATCGGACCGGATTTTCAGCCTCTAAATTCGATCATGGTGGCGCAACTTCGGCCAACCCTAGAAAATTGCAATTTGAAGCAGATGTACTTTGGATGTGTTTCGAAGTCGTTTATCTCAGCCCATCAGACCATGTTTAGACCCACCGATCGCGCTCGAAACCTTCCTAAAAACCACACGCCACAAAGCGCTTACGGCGACCTCTAACCCGAGCGGGAACCCTCAAAACTGAGTGTTAGAAACCGAGGCCGATCGCACGGCGAACTTCTTCCGGGCGGCCTTTCAAGTTGATTCTATTTTTTTATGGAGCTGGCGGAGGGATTTGAACCCCCGACCCTCTGATTACAAATCAGATGCTCTACCAACTGAGCTACGCCAGCTTAGATCGGAAAAGCGGGGTACGGGAATCGAACCCGTGTAAATCAGCTTGGAAGGCTGACGCCCAACCGCTAGGCCAACCCCGCACATCGGATCATCGGAAACAACTACCGCAACCATTGTACGGAACCCTGCCGAACGCGGTCAATTTGCTTACCGGCGCGCGCTTTCGATACCCGCTCGATAGATGTCGTGCAACCGCAGCAGCCCCAGGCATACGCCGCTCGCCGGATCCACAACCGGCAGCACCGAAATCTGCGACGGCCGGTCCTCCATTATCCGCAGCGCTTCCTGCAAACGCGCATCGGGCGAAATGGTAGCAGGATTCGACGTCATCACTGCCCCAGCGCGCAGCTCGCGAATATCGTCGTGGGCTTGGAAAGCCCGCCGCACGTCCCCATCGGTAACCAGCCCGATCAACCGCCCGTCGGCATCCACCACGCACGCGGCGCCGCGCGGATAGTGCGTCATCGCAATCACCACCTGCTTGAGCGAGTCGTCCGGACGCGCCCACGCCACCTCGTCCCGGCCGTGCATCACCTCGCGAACCGTCAGGCGCAAGCTCCGCCCCAGATGTCCGCCTGGATGGACCCGCCCGAAATCTTCCACACCGAAGTTGCGCGCGCTCATCAACCCCACAGCCAAAGCATGCCCCAGTGACAGAGCCACGGTGGAACTGGCGGTGGGCGCCAGATTATCAGGATCAGCCTCGCGTTCCACCGACGCATCCAACACCACGTCCATTTCCGACGCCAGCGGAGCGGATGGATTGCCCAGGATGCCGATGCGCTGCGACGGCAATTCACGCAGGAACGGAATCAGCTGCAACAGCTCGAGCGTATTGCCGCTTTTTGAAACCATCAAGGTAGGATCGCCGGGCGAATACAAGCCTAGATCGCCGTGCGCTGCTTCGGCGGCGTGCAGGAAGACGGCCGGCGTCCCGGTGCTGCACAGCGTGGAAACGATCTTGCGCGCCACATGGCCCGACTTGCCGAGGCCCGTAACCACCAACTTGCCCGGATGCGCCAGAATCATTTCGATCGCGCAGGATAGATTCCCATCCAAACGCCCGGCGGCGCGGGCCACGGCATCGGCTTCGATCCGCATGGCTTTTTGAGCCGCCTCGATCCACACCGCGGCCTTTGCATTTACAGGCGCCGGTGCATTTACAGCCGCCGGTCCATTTACATCCATAGTTGACCGAACCATGATCTCATTGTGGTGAGGAAGCCGCTCTCACTCTGACGCCGAAAGCCAGAACGCCCTCGGCGGTCACGATAGGTTCCACAGCCAGCACGACCGGACTCTTGGCTGGCTTCAGCTTAAATTTTCGAACCTCAACTTCGGCCGGCGAGCGGGTCTGGATCACCTGCCGCAAACAGCGCCGCATCGGCTCCCGGTCTTGGGGTGCCAGGTATTCGAAGATAGATCGCTCCACCGCGCCCGCTTCCGCCAGCACCGCCCCGCTTACGAACAAGGGTTGGCCCTCCGGCGAAACAGCCATCAACAAATCGGGCGGCTCCCTGAGCAGGGAACGCAAGCTGCTCTCCAGGGTTTGCCGGTTCTCCTGGCTGCGCAGCAGCGCATCGATATCGGTAAGGGCCAGAATGGCGCCTTCCACTTTGCCTTCCGGCGTCTGCGAAGGACGGATCTTCATCGCATACGAACGCCCGGCCGAATCTTGCACGTTCTGCTCATAATGGTGGCCGCCGCTAATGGCGTCTCGAATTAACTTGGGAAGATCCGCCACCTGGATGTTTGGCTTCAGATCGCCGATGGGCCGGCCAACGTCGGTGGGGATCAGGTTCAGTACCTTCTGCGCCGCCGAAGTGAAGCGCCGTATTCGCAGATTGCTATCCAGCATCACAAAAACCATATCCACGCTCTCAATCAGGTTGGTCAGGTCGCTGTTCGCCTTGGCCAACTCGGCATTGCGGTTTTGTGCCTCTTCATTGACGGTGATCAGTTCCTCGTTGGTGGCCTGCAACTCCTCTTTCGCCGTTTCCAGCTCTTCGTTGGTGCTCTGCAGCTCTTCGTTGCTGGATAGGATCTCTTCGTTGGCCGACTGTAGCTCCTCGTTGGTGGCTTCCTGTTCCTCAATGATGGAGCGCAGATCGTTCTGCGTTCCGGCCAATTCTCCGCGCAAAGCCGCGAGTTCGCGCTCCGCGCGCGAGCTGATCTTGGCTTTGCCCGCGACAGAACGCCCCGCTCCCTCCCTGGTTTCTTGCCGCGTGGCGTCGAATAATACCAGGTAGTAAGGATCTTTCGCGGCGTTAGGGGCGGATTTGTCGATCAGGGGAGTCACTTCCAGAGTCACCTCAGAGGCCCTTGAATCGCCCGGCACCCGCACGCCGGACTTGCGAATTGGGGCGCCCGCTTTCTTGGCCTGATGGACCGCGGCCCGCAGGTCGAGCGCCAATCCTTCCCGCGCCATCTTCAGCAGATTCAGGGTCGCGTGTCCCGGTGGCTGCTCGAGATAGGGACCCGTACGCCCTCGGAATTGAAGGATGTCGAACGATGAATTGATCAGAACTCCGGGCGGCGAGAACCGGGATAAAACGATTTCGTCGGCTTCCTTGCCCAGATCAATGTCCGGCTTCGATATCAGCCTGGGCCTGCGCACCCGAACCGGGTCTCCCACCAAATCCGCCAGATCGAACTCCAGATGCGCGCGCGCCGATGTGCGGACTCTGGCGTACACTTTCTGCTTCTTGTCAATCTGCCTGAAAGCTTGCGACCCCGCTTCCACGGTTTCCGACGCTCCCAGCAAAAGATAACCGTCCGGGTTTAGAGCATAGTGGAACGCAGCCAGCACCTTCTTTTGCAGAGGATTTCCAAGATAGATCAGCAGATTGCGGCACGTGATCAGATCCATCCGGGAGAATGGCGGATCCTTGGTGACGTCTTGAACCGCGAAGATACAAAGATCGCGCACCTGCTTGCTGACTTGATAGCCCTCATTCACTTTCACGAAAAATCTCCGCAGCCGTTCGGGAGAAATATCGGCCGCAACATTCTCCGGGTAAAGACCCTCGCGCGCGAACTGAATGGCTTGCTTGCCGATGTCGGAAGCGAAGATCTGAACCGGCGCCGACCCTCCGGGCCATTGCGATGCCTCCAGCAACAGAATTGCGATGGAATACGCTTCCTCGCCTGTGGCGCACCCCGGAACCCAAACCCGAATCGGCAAATCTCCCTGCCGGCGTTTCAAGATATCCGGGATAATGTCGCGCTTGAGGTACTCGAACGTCTCCGCATCCCGGAAAAAAGACGTCACACTGATCAGCAGATCCCGATACAGTGCGTCTACTTCAGAGGGATCGTTTTCCAGGCGCTTCAGGTAGCTTCCCACGGTCTCAATATTGTTGAGAACCATGCGGCGCAGGATTCGTCTGCGCAGCGTGCTGGGCTTGTATTGCGAGAAATCCACCCCCGTGGAGCGCTTCACCCACTGGAAGATGCCGGCGTACTGCGATTCTGCGGTGAGTTCGCTATCCCCCTCCGGCTGGACGCGCAGAACGTAAGGATGGCCCGCGACGCGTGCCAGTTCCTTGGCGATTTGAGCGGGCGGCAGCACCAGATCCGCCGAGCTGAACTGAGCGCTGGCGCTGCGAGGCATGTCCGGGTACTTAGCGCTTTCCTGATCCTGCGCGAACGCGATGCCCCCTTCGGCTTTAATCGCCGCCAGGCCCAGCGTGCCATCGGTGCCGGTGCCGGAAAGCACCACTCCGATGGCCTGGCTTTTGCGGTGCTCCGCCAGAGAGCGGAAAAAAGTGTCGATCACCGTGCCGTGACGATCCTCGTTCTGGATCGGCTTCGCGGAGAGATGGTTATCCTGCATCGCTAAAGTGACGTTCGGCGAAATCACGTAAATATGATTGGCCTGCACCTGCGTCTCGCCACGCACTTCCGTGACGGGCATTTTGGTCACCTTGGAGAGCAACTCGCCCAGCATGCTCTTGTATGTTTTGCTGAGGTGAGACACCAGGACGAAAGCCAATCCGGTGTCGTTGGGAAGCGCTTGCACAAGTTCCCGAAATGCCTCCAGTCCCCCGGCCGAAGCGCCAATGCCGACCACCGGCACCGGCGGAGGCACCGCGCGGGAGAATGGAATTTTCCTCGCGCGCTGCGCCGGCGGCTTCTTCTTCGGCATCGGATGAAATACGTCGGTTGCTTAGGCTACAGTAACAGATTTACCGGAATTTTATTGAATTAATGCGGTATCTCGAGACTGCGCCGTCACGAAGGCGGAATAACCCTGTCTGGACAAGATCTGAGCGATGGCCTCGGCCACCCCGCGGATCTTTTCCGTTTGGCGTGACTGCAGTTTTCGCCGGCACGCGGCGCTTTCGGCAGCCGTTAGATGACTGGCCCGCCGCAGCTGTCGCGAAGCCAATCTCATCTCGCTGCTCTCGCAAATCGTGAGGGCCACTTCGGAGCGAATGGCCCGTGAAGCCTGCATTACACTCGACAACCGGTCAAGTAACTCCGGTGATTTCATACGCCCAGTATATAGCAATGTGGCGCACACAATCCGGTGAACGCTTGGCTCAGACAAGTGATGTGAATGCTAGGCGTAAGGCGGCCCCAACGCCGCGGAGGTGGACCGGAAGTCGGCTCGGTTGCAGCTGTGATCGGCTTCATGCCGGAACAGCGCGAGACGGGATTTTTCGGCCGCATCCCACGATAGCCGGCACGAGCGGCGCAGCAGATCGACTTCAGATTCAATGCCTAAACCAACGAGGTCTGTCATCTTGCGCACTAAATCGGCGTAAGTGCGCGTTGTTTCCCGGTAATCAGCGACCAGACGTATACGTTCCTGGCACATCATAACTGGCTAATGTTAACACATGTGGATTGGGATAGATTTGCCCTAAAGGAATCGTGTTCGCAGCCGATAAACATATTAAGCCAAAAATGTTGCCCGGACTTACAACCGTTTCCCTGCCCCAGACCTACTGCCGGGCGTGTCATCTCTCCACTCGCTCCGACGTCGTGCGTTGTCTACATTGCAATCGTCCGCTAAATCCCGCGCCAGCCGCTTCCAAACGCGCGTCCCGCAAGAAAAAGCCCCGCCGCACGATGTAGCGCACGCACTCCTGCGTGCCGCGTTCACACTCATGTGAACGCTTACTCATATCGCAGCGCCACCACCGGATCCAGCCGCGCCGCCTTATTAGCCGGCCAAATCCCAAAAAACAGCCCGATCGCCACCGAGACCACCACCCCCAGCGCCGCCGCCCACCATGGAACCGCCGTTGGCAGCGCAGGAAACGCCAGCCGGCAAGCCAGGGAAACGGCCCATCCGAACGTCATCCCAATCAGCCCGCCCAAGCCGGTGAGCACCACGGCTTCGGTAAGGAACTGCAGCACGATATCGGCGCGGCGCGCGCCAATCGCCTTGCGAATGCCAATTTCGCGCGTGCGCTCGGTCACCGACACCAGCATGATGTTCATCACCCCGATTCCGCCCACCAGCAGTCCCACCGAACTCATCACCACCATCACCAGCGCCACGATGGCGGTTACGCTGTGGAACTGTTCCACCAGCTGATCCGAGGTTGAAATAGAGAAATCGTCGGGCTTGTTCGCCGCAACGTGCCGCTGGATGCGCATCACCGCAGTGGCCTCGTCCACGGCGGCAGCCAGGCGGCCGGGCTTGGCATTGACGAACAGCAGATTTTCCTTGGAAGCCGGAAACAGTTTGTGCATGCTGAAGTACGGCAGGTAGATGTTGATATCGTCCTGGCCGGGGAACGAATTTCCCGGGCGCTTCGTCACGCCCACCACCTCGAACTTGTGGCCGTTCACATCGATCCACTTGCCGATCGGGTCTTCCCCATTGAACAGCGCTCTGGGGACATCGGCGCCGATCACAGCCACCGGCATGCGGTGCTGATTTTCAACGTCCGTGAAAAAGCGCCCTTCCTGCATCTCCACTTGTCCGCTATCGGCGTAGGACGCTTCGGTTCCAACCGGGCTGGCGTTGTACAGTTCATTTCCTTTGTAACGAGCCATACTGATTTGCGGCCCGCTTCCGAAAGAATTCGGGATCAAATATGGGCTCACCGACTCCACCGATGGACAGCGAGCCGCAATCGCCAGGCCATCCGCGTACGTGATGGGCTTACGCCGCAGCATTTCGGGTGTGCGGGTTTGAAATCCGATCGGAAACTTGAAGATGATGGCGGTGTTGGTTCCGAAGGCCCGGATGACGCCGGTAACGGCGCCGTCTAATCCGGCGATTATAGAGCCCACGGCGATGATCGTTCCAGTCCCGATTATCACGCCCAGCACGGTAAGGAACGAGCGCATCTTGTGCTCCCGCACCGTGTCGAGCGCCAACCCGATCGCCGCCGTAAGTTCCACCCGAGTCATAATGTTGACCGTGCCTCTTGAATCAGAATTCAGGATTCTTCTTCCACCATTCTGGATTCTGAATTCTGAATTCTGAATTCTCTCTTTCTGAGTTCTCTTTCACCGTTCCACTCTTAGGGCCTCAATCGGATCAAGTTTAGAAGCCTGCTGCGCCGGATAGATTCCAAAAAACAGCCCCACCGCCGTCGAAAGAGTCACGCCCAGCAGCACCGCCGAAACGGGCACCGACATGGGAACCGCCGTGAAGTTTCGCACCGCCGCGGCAATCATCCAGGCCAGCACCACGCCAATAAAGCCGCCCATGCCCGCCAGCATGGAGGATTCCACCAGAAATTGATTGAGTATATCCTGGCGGCGCGCGCCCACCGACTTGCGGATGCCGATCTCGTGCGTACGCTCGCTCACCACCGCCAGCATGATGTTCATGATAACCACGCCTCCCACCACCATAAAGATGGACACGATGGCGACAGCCGTTGCGGCGATCGCGTTGGTGAGCTGATCCCAGGCGCTGACTAGCGCATCCGAAGAGAGAATCGAGAAGGTGTCGTCCTGCCCCGGCCGTTCGTGCCGATGAGCGCGAATCAGCATGCGCATTTCATCCTTGGCCTGCTCCAGTACTTTCTGATCGGCGGCGCGCGCGGCGTAGCGAATGCCGGTGCGCGATCCGTAAATCTGGAAGTAAGCGCCGATGGGGATGTCGGCAAATGCATCCTGCGACTGGCCGAAGACGCTGCCCTTAGCCTCCGCCACTCCAATCACCGTAAACGGCCGGCCTTCGATCTTAATCTCATGGCCCAGGGGATCGCCGTCCCCGAACAGGTTGGTCTTCAGATCGGCGCCAATCACTGCCACGGGACTGTGGTGACGGTCTTCGAATTCGGTAAAGTAGCGGCCCGCGGCCACCTGCGTATCGCCCAGCGCGCCCCAATTGGCTGTGCCGCCGTTCAAAGAGACATTGGTCAAGGTTTGCGATCCGGCGGAGATGGTGACCGTGCGGCCGGCGCTCATGCCGAAATCACTGACCAGCGTCGCATGGTCTTTTAGGTATTGGAACTCCTCAGGACTCAGCTCCGGATTCCTCTTCTGCATCTGGAGGAATTTCTTCGGATCGAAGTTGCCCAGGAACGCGATCTTGACAATGCGGAAGCCATCCGATCCCATGCTGGTCATGGTGTTGGCGATGTACATATCCATGCCGTGAATCATGGCCATAACCGCGATCAGAGTCGTGGTAGCCAGGATAATACCGAGCAGCGTAAGGAAACTGCGCAGCTTGCTCGAGCGCAGCGAATCCGCCGCTACCGCTGCAGCTTCGCGAAATGAGGCAGTTTGGGCCACTAATTAGGAGACGAAAACGGCTGTTATCTTGTTCCGTAGTTCCAACATCCAGTTTACGAGAACCTGATCCAGCCAGAAGCGCGGCCGGTCTTTTGAGATGAAGCCCAGGTGCCCGCCATGCTCCACCGCCAGCAGCTCCAGATTAGGATTCGCCCGGATAGCCGGGTGATCGTAAACCGAGAAAGGGATCAGCGGATCGTCCTTGGCCTGCACCAGCAGCGTCGGAACACGGATGCGGTCCAGGAACTGATTGGACGATTGCGTCGCGTAGTAGTTGTCGGCGCTGCCGAAGCCAAATGCCTGGGCCGTGAAGCGGTCGTCGAAATCGTAGATATTTCGAACCAGATCCAGCCCGGCCAGGTCGAAGATTCCAGGCGTGAGCCGTTCCTTGGCGCGGACCCGCTCCTTCAGGCGTGTGACAAATCGTCGCGCGTAAATCAGGTTGGACGGTTTGTCCAGCTCGCGGACGCAGGCCGCCAGGTCAATCGGCGTGGAAGTGGCCATTACTCCCGCGATGAATCCCGACGCTGAACATCCCAGTTCCCCAGCTAGCTTCAACACTACGTTGCCGCCCAGCGAAAAGCCCGCCAGGAAGATCGGTCCGCGGGAAGGGAGCTGCCGAATCACAGCCAGCAAATCGGAAGTCTGGCCGGAATGATACAGCGTGCGTCCGCTCAAGTGTTCCGTCCCGCCGCAGCTTCGCATATTGAAGCGATGCGTGGCACAACCGGCTTCGAGCGTGGCTTGGGCCAGGCTGCGCGCATAGCCCGCCGAGCTGGACCCTTCCAGGCCGTGGACCAAAATAAGTTGGGCGGTGGGTTCGGAGGCGGGTGTTTGCGAATGGACCAGAACTTGGACGCCCGGCTCGGTCTCGTAGAACTTCGTCGTCACCGGGAAGCGCCGCTCGTCCACGCCGCGACGCCAGTAGTTGCCTGCGATGGTAGCCAGGTGCGGATTTCGAAAGTATGGAACAAAGGGCCGCACCACCCACCATTTTACCGGCCTGCGAAAAAATGAGGGGACGGACAAGGGAACCGTGCCCCTCGAATCATGGACACAAGACGACGCGACTACCACATAGCCGCGTCAGATCACAGGGTGATCCTCTAGCCAGGAGAGATCGGCAGGCCGGATGGAAGAAATAATGAGAAGTTAGTACTAAGGAATCGTAGCTCTTGCCTCTGCTTGTCTCTGACAAGTACTGGCCTGGTTCATGGATCTTGTGGCGCACGCACTCCTGCGTGCCGCGTTCACACTCGTGTGAACGCCTCTTACGCGCAAGCCGTATCCAAAATTTTCTGAATCAACGCATCATAACCCAAACCCGCAGTCCCGGCCGCTTGCGCGAAGTCGTCTTCACACGCCAGCGAAGGATTGGGATTGGCCTCGATCACCACCACTTCTCCCGCTGGCGTCAGACGCACGTCCACTCTGCCGAAGCCGCGAATCTTCAGCACCCGATAAACCTTGCGGGCCAGCCGCGCCAGTTTTTCGTCGACACCAGGGGGCAGCTCCTGCGCGGGCCCGTTCTGGATGCCCCACTTCTTGCGATACGTATCGTCCCACTTGGCTTTGAAAGTCGCAAACTTCGGCGTGTCCTCGGGAACATCGTGAAAAAAGATTTCCCGCGTCGGCAGAACTGTGAGCTTGCGATTGCCCATTACGCTCAAGTACAGCTCGCGTCCGTCTATATATTCCTCGATCAATGCATCGCAGTTAAATTTCTCGTGGATGAAGCGCGCGCGCTCCAACGCCTCCTCCTCGCTCTTGGCGAACGACGCCTTGGCGATTCCGTCCGACGATTCCTCGCCCACCGGCTTCACAAACGCCGGATAAACAAAGCGCCTCAGCCGCTTCAGCGGTCGCTGCTCGGTAGAGATGACAAAATGCGGGACGCGCACCCGATGATACGCCAGCACTTTCTTGGCGAGCGCTTTATCCTTGCACAGCATCAGACCGTCCGGCCTGGCGCCCGTGTATTTCACCCGCATCAGTTCCAGCAGTGCCGGGATGTTCGGCTCGTGCGCGCGGCTGGAATGGAAGCTCTCGGTGAGATTGAACACCACTTCCGGCGCGAAGCTCTTCAGCTTTTCGACGATGCACACCACATCGTCAAAGACCGCCAGTGTATCCACGTCGTGTCCCAGCCGCTGCAGGCAAGCCAGCACGTCGGCTTCGGTGGGCTTGTCTTCTTCTTCCTTCAACTCCTGCGGAGAGAAGGTTTCAGCCGCCCCGGCGTGATAGGACACGTCGAATAAAATCAGAACCTTCACAGCTAAACCGACCTCTTGAAGCGCCCGGTGTGCAGATGATTGGTCACCATGGCCGACAGATAGGCGGCCAGTTCAAACGAGACGCGCGCCCGTTCCAGCGGCGGCGGAAACGTCAGCTTCAGCTCCTGGCAGCGCTCGATCAATTTACGCACCAGCATGTCCACCGTGTACTTGTGCTGTCCGGTCCAGCGGACGATCGATCCCACCAGCGCCGGCCGATTGCGTCGCATGACTTTTGCAGCGGATTCTCCGTTCGGCTCATCATGTCCGAATATAACGCGCAGATCGGCGTCATAAAAGTCGGGGAAGTCTTCGGCGTAGAGCTTGCGCCGTTCGCTATAGTAGCGCGCCAGCGTTTTTCGCAGCCGGCTGGCTTCATAGATGCGCCGCACCCGCTTCACTTTGGGCGCCGTATTCTTGGCCTCCTCCATCAGGCAATGCACGAATTCCAGTTTGTCCAGCGCCTTCCACCCGCGATACTGTTCGCGCCACTGCTCCGGTGTCGACGCCAGCCACACCGCGAAGGTCTCGGCGAAATCCTCGTCCGGATGAGCCTGCGCATACCAGTTCGGCAGATGGCGCACGAAGCCTTTGCTGTAAGGCCGCGGCTGATAGGTTTCCGGCGCGTATTCGGTTTCTGGGCTGCCAAACACCGCGTGCCAATCGTCGCGCGAAGAGAAGCGGTACGCATGATCGATGGCGTGGCCGCTTTCGTGCCGTAACAGTTGCTGGCACCATTCGGGAGTGCCACCTTCCACCTGCAGCATCTGGTGCATTTCGAGAGTTTTCAAGCGTGGATGCGCCAGATAAAAAGGAATCGCGATGGCCGGCGATCCTTCCGGCGAGAACCATTCATCCCCCAGATAGCAGACCGGCCGGAATGCCACCCCGTGCGCCCCCAGCTCTTCGTAAAGCTGCGCGATACGGCCCTCCAGGTCGCTTCCGGGAATGCGCACGCCAAGATCGCAGATACGTTTTTCAAGCAGCTCGTCGTCTTTCAGCGCCACCCAGGCCGGGGCCACCGCGGGCGCGGCTGCTGAAGAGCTGTGTTCCCCCGTTCCGGGCGGCGAATCTTGGCGGTCCACGGCTTTCATCCTAACGCAGCCGCGATGGGCAGACGCGTCTGTGCCAGACCCTCTCGGCCCTAGAATGTAAGAAGCTGTGATCAAAGCCCTGAGCATTGTGATGGTCATTCTCCCGTATGCCGTGACAGGGCAATCCTTCCTGAACAACGGACTGACCCGTTTTGCCGGCCTCAACACCTCCACACCAACCGGCGACAACGGCCCAGCTTATTACGCAACCTTCCAGAGTCCGTCCGTCTTGGCGCGCGATGCCGCGGGCAACATGTACATCGGTGAGATCGCTCGCATACGAAAGATCGACGTACACGGTGTCATCACCACGGTCGCAGGCACTGGAACGAACGGCGAATCCGGCGACGGAGGACATGCCACTTCGGCCGAGATCAACTATGTCACCGGCATCGCATTCGATAGTAAGGGTAATCTATATTTCAGCGAAGACGATTTCGACATTCGCCGGATCGGGCTGGATGGGATTATTTCGACTGTACCCCTGGTCCAGGATGCGGGCGCGCTTGCCTTCGACTCGCAGGACCAACTGTATTTCGCCGATTCTTCCAACGCGCTTATAAAAAAGATCGACAAGAATGGCGCAGTCTCGACGATCGCAGGCATCGGAACGCACGGCTACGCGGGCGAAGGCGGACCCGCGCTTCAATCCCAGCTTGACCAGCCGGTGGACCTGGCGTTCGATGCCGCGGGCAATCTGTATGTCGCCGACGGCCAACGCGTGGCGAAGATCGATACCAACGGCGTTCTCACGCGCGTGGCGGGTGATCCGTCATTGCCGCTCGGCATCGTGAGCCAGGACGAAATACCAGCTACGCAGTCGTCGCTGTTCGCTTTCTCGGTGGCGGTCGATCCGCAGGGTGATGTGTTCGTAGCAACCCCGCGTGTTCGCAAGATCACTCCCGACGGGATTATTCACGCCTTCGCTGGCGTCGAGGATTCGAACCCACAAACGTTCACCGAAGCTTGCGGTGATGCTTTGAAGGCCGCCGTTCGAGCCACCGCGGGAGGCATCCTGACGGATGCCAGCGGCAATGCGTTCTTCATTAACCACCTGGCTAACCGCCTGCAAGAAGCGACAGCGGCGGGCCAGATCAGCACCATCGCAGGCGCGGGACCCAATCTCTTCACTGGAGATGGGGGCCCGGCGGCGAACGCCACATTCGCTTCGCCGCAGGCGATCGCGTTCGACCAGCAGGGGAATTTGTACGTCGCCGATAGCGGCAACAACCGCATCCGCAAGATTGACACAGGCGGTATCGTGCAAACCGTGGCGGGTCAGGGCGGCCCGGTGTACAACCAGGACCCAGCGTGCGTGGCCGATCAGCCGAGCTTCTTGCGAAAACCGCAAGGCGTAGCGCTGGATGCCGCGGGCGACATCTTCGTCGCTGACACCGGCAAGAACCGGGTCTTGAAGATCGCTCCGGACGGAACCGAGACCTCGATCGGCGGGCAATTCTCGGGACCGCAGGGCGTCATCGTGGATGGCGCCGGGAACATCTTCGTCACCGACACCGGCAATTCCGCGTTAACCAGGATCGGGCCGAACGGCGCACTCCAAACTCTCTGGACCAAGGGCGCCACCGGATCCATGGCTCTGGACAAGGCAGGCGACTTGTTCTTTTCGGTGGGATTCAGCGTGGAGCGGTTGTCCGCGTTAAGCGGCGCCATTTCGCCCGTCGCCGGCACCGGCGAATACAACGTCTCGGCCGCGCCTGGATTCGCCAGCTCTCCCGCGGAAATCGGCGGAGCATCGGCCGTCGCCTTGGATTCCGCGGGTTCCATCTACGTCGCCGACTCGGTCAAAGCAGTCCTTGATCGCGTCAGCCACAACTGCGTGCTCTCCGTGGACGATGGCGGCGGCGTGTTGCGGCAACCCTCCGGGATGACGTTCGATGCCAAGGGCAACCTGTACATCGCCGACTCCGTCGAAGGAACCATCTGGGTTGGAATGCCGGTGCCCGCACCCGCCGGCGAGAGTCCGCAGCCAATTTTCGCGCGAGACGCAGTCCAAAGCGCGGCCCCGGCCAACCTCATCACGCTCCCCGGTGAGCCGCCCCTGCCGCCCTTCCAGGCCCCCATCGCGCCGGGCGAATTGCTGCGTATTCGCGGCGTTTGTATCGGACCTTTCGAGCCGGTCTCGGTCGGCTTCAATGCCAATGGCGCGTTGAGTACCAGCGCAGGCGGCACACAGATCCTATTCGGAAGCGCGCCCGCGCCGCTGATCTTTGTATCTTCAGGCGAGATCGTCGCTCAAGCGCCTTATGAGCTGGACGGACACGCTGGCGCGAGCGTCACTGTCACTTTCAACGGCGCTATGGACGTAACAAATCTCGATCTCCAACCGGCCAATCCCGCACTCTTTACGATGACCAATCAACCGGGCGGGCCCGCCATCGCGTCGAATCAGGACGGCACGCTCAATTCCGCCGCGAATCCTGCGCGCCAAGGCTCTATTGTCGTGCTGTATGCCACTGGCACTGGCCAAACCGTACCGCCCGGATCGGATGGGGTCATGCCGCCGGATGCGTCCCCGCCGCTGGTGAAACTCGGGGTGCTCGTGACCATCGGCGGTGCGAACGCCGATGTTCTTTATGCCGGCGATGCTCCCGGATTTGTCGGGTTGACACAGTTGAATGTTCGCGTCCCCGCTTCCATCGCACGCGGAGCGCAGCCCATCACGTTTCAGGTGGGTGCATTCCCGCTCAATCAGGGCGCCATCACCGTCTACGTTACGGACTGAGCCGAGCCGAGCTTCAGGATCCGGCGGCGTAGCGCGCGATCGCGCTGAAGCGCCCGCACGTACCCCGATTCTTCCGCCGCGTTCTTCGCGCGTTCAATCGCGGGCGGGAATGGAGACCTCCGCATCGCCATCGCAGCCCGGCGCGTTTCAAAACGATCCCAATCGCCCACGCGCGAGCCAGCCATCTCGTAAATCATCCAACCGGCCGCCAGACGTCGCAGCGTCCGAGCCGCAGTGCGATAGGCGGGGTTCGCGCGCAGTTTCGATTCCTCGATCTCGAGCAGCTTGGCTACCTCCGGACTCGCCGGACGAAAGCCCAGTTTGCGATAAAACCAAAATGCGCCCGACTCAATCGCCTCCTCGTTGTGAGCCCCCAGTTGATAAGGGTCCACGGCGAAACAACTCACCGCGAGCAATTGCCGAAACAGCCGCAGCAATCGCCCATAGAGCCACGCTGTCTCGCCTTCGCGAAACGTATAGTACAGATTGAACCCGACCTCCATGTGCTCGAACAGCGTCAGGCATTCGATATAACCGATCGGAACGCCGTTCTTGAAAAACATGCCCGCGTGATAAGCGCGCAGCGGCAGCCGATGCTCGGGTGGCACGCCTGAAACGAATACCTCGACGCCGCGTCCAAGGTCGGCGCGAACCACGTGAGCCGGATCGCCATAGGTGAATCCGTGCAGTTCGCGATATCGCATGGCCGAAGTTTCACGCGCGAAATCGAGCAGCCTTTCGCCCTCCGCGCGGCTCAGCCTTCGAGTCGCGATGGCCGGCGATTCCAGCTCCGCCTCCAGCGACACATCAGCGCGGCGAATGAGTGGAGCGTCGTGATAGAAAACTTTGTGCCGCCCCGGCAATCGCCCATTCGTGCGAGTGGCGCTCCCATCGCCCAGCTCCCACCGCACGAAGATTTTCGCCTGCGCGAACAGTCCCGCGTCGTCGATTTGTGACAGCAACCAGAGCAAATCCGATCCCCCGCCCCGCTTGGCCGCGCGAAACCAATCCATATAAGGAATGTTTGCCTCTACCAGCAGGTCTTCGTCAGCGAACGGATGCAAGCGGCCGAGCAGCGGCCCCAGCAGCGCCGCATCGTAGCCATTCCAATCCACCTCCACTGCTCTGGGATGATGTTGCGCCAGCCAGCGGGTAATGTCGTAGGTGAACCCCGCCGAAAACGCGGTGCCCGCGATACCGGACCGATCGGGTTCTTCAAACGGCGTTAGATCCACTCCCGCCCGGCGTAGCTGCCAAATCTTCTTCGGCAACAACCGGAGTAACTCGTCGGTAAGCCGCACCACCTCCCGATTCGGCGGGTACGCGCGATAAAAGAGCAGCGCTTCGTGCAGCCGGATCAGCGAGCCGGCGTCCGTGAAGCGCGCGCGGCCCAGTTGCCGCAGCAGGCGCGGAAGTGCCGCGTGTTCCCTCGTGCCAAAGGCTCGTTTGGAAGCTTCCAGGCGATCCAGTTCCATCGGGAGTAGACTATCAGAAGCCATGAGATTCTTATTCGCAGCCCTCGCCTCTTTGCTCTTGCTGGCGAGCGTTCCTGCCTCCGCTCAAGACCGGCTCTACGTCGTCACTTACATTGACCTCATGCCCAATTTCGCTGACGATGGATCCAAAGTCCTGCAGAAGTACGCTTCCGACTGCCGCAAGGAAAAGGATATAGTCCGCTTCGAACTGTTCCACGATATCGGCCGCAAGAACCATTTCACAATGGTTGGGGCCTGGGAGAATCGGGCCGCCTTTGACGCCCACCTGGCAGCGGATCACACCAGACAATTTCGAGAGAAGCTGCAGCCCATGCTGGGGAGTCCTTTTGACGAGCGTCTCTACAACATCGTGCAATAGCTAAAGCGCCACATCGAAGCCGCCGAATAGAGATCGGATGCGTACCCGACTATGGCCTGGCGCTGCTGGCCCTGTTCTACCTCTCCAATAACTCATGTTCCGCCATGAAGGCGCCGCCCGTCGACGTCAAAGGCTACGGGCAAATCAATGGGGCATGACGCTGGAGCAAGTCAAGGCTCTGATCGGTCCTAAGGCGCAGATCCTGACGGACCCCAAAACCGGCGCGGCGATAGCGACCGTCAAGCTGATGGTTGGAGACAGGGAACTAAGCGGCTATGTGAGCACGGACCTCCGCACCCAGCGAGTCAACGGAGTGCACCTTCTCTATCAGGGAAAACATCCGTCCCATCAACAAATGTTCTCCACGCTGAAGGATCTGGTCAGCAAGCAGTATGGCGCTCCGTCAAAAGATCTCTTAGTGCCTTCCGCAAGAAACTGCTTCTGGGGATTCGCGTCCGGCAATATTCTGCTAATATCTTCAACTGCTAACGACGACCAAGGATTTACAAGCTTGTCCTATCTCGAAAATCCTTTGGGATTCAATTACCAGAAACCGCTTCAGAACTAGCCACTTATTGCCCGGTCGACAATTCTTTCACTAATTGATACAGGAACGCTTGCCCCTCATAAAACGACGCGACGTTCATGCGCTCATCGCGGCCATGCGCGCGAACGTCATCCCGGTCGCCGAAGAAGCCCGACACCCCGTAGGTGGGGATGCCCGCAATGCGCAGGTAGCGCCCATCCGTCGCGCCGGTGCTCATCACCGGAATGGTCACCACGCCTGCCCACATCGAATCGCTGAGCCGGACCACAGCCTTGAGCACGTCCTGCCGCATCGGTGACGCCGGCCCGACGCCCACATCGCCTTGCACATGAATCGCAACCTGGTCGTCGCCGATGGCCAGCCGCACCCCCTTTTGCACCGATTCAACGGAGTCGCCGGGGAACATGCGGCAGTTCACGTTGGCGGTGGCGACCTGCGGCAGCGCGTTCAACGCATGTCCGCCGGCCACCTCCGTGGCGACACAAGTGGTGCGCAGCATCGAATTCCAACGGGGCGAAACCGACGCCACCCGCGACATGGCCTCCCTGGCAGCGTCGCCCGATCCGTCGGCGATTTTCACCAGATCGTTCCTTAAAGCTCCGTCCTCCACTTTCGCCATTTGTCGAAAATAAGCGCGCGTCACCTCGTCCGTCTTCAGCGGAAAGCTGTAACGGGACAGCCTCTCAAGCGCCGTCGACAAGCGATAAATGGCGTTGTCCGGCACCGGCACGGAACTATGCCCGCCCTTGTTATGCACCTCGAGCTTGAAATCGGCATACGTTTTCTCGCTCACCTGGATGTTGTTGGCAATCTTTTTTCCACCCACCATCACGCCCCCGCCGCCCTCATTCAGACACAGATCGGCGTCAATCAACTCGCGCTTGTTCTTGAGCAGCCACATGAGCCCGTTAAAAGGACCACCGCCTTCTTCATCCGCGGTAAGAGCGACAATGATATCGCGCTCCGGTTTGAATCCCTCGCGCTTGTAGCGGATCAGGTTCGCGATCCAGACCGCCGCCTGCGCCTTGTCGTCCGAAGTCCCGCGGCCATAGAAGTAGCCGTCTTTCTCGATGAATTGGAAGGGATCCGTGCTCCAGTCCTCGCGGTTCGCCTCCACCACGTCGGTATGCGCCAGCAGCAGGATCGGCTTCAGCGGCCCGGTACCGTGATAGCGCACCACCAGGTTGGCCTTCTTAGGACTCGCGCCGCCCACGAAAATGTCGGATTCCCGGAAGCCCGCGGTGCGTAATCGCGCGGCAGCAGCTTCGGCCACTGGAGTGGTGGATCCGGTCGTGTAGCCAGACCGAATCTCTACCATTTCCTTGTATATTTCCCGCGCCAACTGCCGATCCGCGTCAGGCGGCATCAAAGCGAGCAAGAAGAGCGCGGTCCACCCCATCATGCGCGGATTGTACCACGCTGATTGTTCACCCGATGCTAGACGCTGTGGCGCACGCACTCGTGCGTGCCGCGTTCACAATCATGTGAACGCTAAGCTTGCATCGCCACAGCCTGCCTCGGATTATTAGTCACAATGCCCTCCACCAACCGACGCTGCATCAGCGCGCGCGTAAGCGCCACATCATCCACCGTCCAAACAAACAGAGGCTTTCCAATCTCCTCGGCCTCTTCGACCACACCATAGTGGGCCACCAGAAAGTCGACGTCCGTGCTCATGCACGCGGCGCGTACACTCTCGTTCCAAGCCGCAAAGATCAGCCCGGTTCGAACGCCGGCATGAATAGCGCGAGTTTCCCTCAGCGTAGCGGCAAGAAACGATGTGATGCAAAAGTCGCTCAAAGAAAAATACCGGAGCAGCAGATTGATCGCGTCCCGCTCGCAATCAGGCTCCTTGAGTTCGACGTCCAGCTGAATCCGGCCCTCGGTAAGTTGCAGTGTTTCTTCCAGCGTGGCGAGCTCCAGTCCGGCCCCGCGAATCGGATCGTGCGAAATAACTAGCCTGCCGTCCGCTGCGCGCCGGACATCGAATTCGATCATGTCCGCGCCCGCTTCAATGGCCTTCGCAAACGCCGCCGGCGTGTTCTCAGGCGCCTCCGACGAAGCTCCGCGATGTGCCACTATCCTGGTCAACTGGCAGGCGATTTGTGCGCCGGCTTAGCTTTGACGCCGCCTTCGTTCAGCAGCTTCTCGGCTTCCTCGCGCATGTGCTGCTTCTGCTGGTTGTCGAAGAACGCTTCATCCACGCCCGTGTATTGCGCGCGAATCACACCGTTGCGGTCGATAAAAACCAGAAAGGGAACCAACGGGCGCTTGTCCTTGGGCCACTGGATATAATCCAGCGCCGACATCACTCCCGCCGTGCCCACCGGAAACGGCACCTTAAATTGCGAGATGAACGCAGGAATGTCCGGGTTCTCGTTGATCGCCGCTTCCACTACGGCAAAGCCTTTGGGCCCGAGCTCCGGAAGCAGTTCGTCCCACAGCTGGGTCGTCTTCTGGCAGTGCGGGCAGGTGGTGAGGATGAAGGTGAGGCACAGGACCTTGCCGCGGTAATCGCTCACCTTCACTTGCTTGCCGTTGGTGAGTTGGATCGAGTAGTCCGGCGACATCCGGGGAATTTCAGCCCCCCATAAAGAGGTCCCGAGGAATAGGATGGCGATGATAAATGAGCGCATAACGAAACTCTGAGTATACAAGAGGTCCCTAGCTCCCGTTTTGCGTTTTTGTCCTAGCCGTAATAGCCAGTCCCGGTGCGCCTCATTCTGAATTCTGAATTCCTCCCTTTCACTCCTTCCGCAACTCCTCATCCAAATCCGTCATCACCTGCTCCCGCTTCCCATCCGCCAAATCTTTTTCCAGCCGCCGCAGCGCCAGTCCCACGATGTCCCGATGGTGCAGCCGCGATCCAACCGACTCATGGCCGCTCAACCGCAGCCACAGCTCGTGCAAGCGGTCCACATCTTCGGGCCACAGCCGCGGAGGATGCGGACCCAGGTTCACGTAGGTCGACGGCCGGTCCTTGGCGATGATCTCCAGCGAAAACGCATGCCGCGGCTCCGGCTGGCTTTCCCATGCCAACCCGATGCGGCGCGCCAATTCTTCCGACGTCATCCTCGCCGACACCCCGGTTACCAGCCGCGAAGCCTTCAGCCTGGTCGCCGTTTGCACCACCGCGTCAAAAGGATTCACCGCCGGCACTTCCAGCAATTCCACCGGCTTGCCTTCCTTCTCCGCCATCTCAACCACGTGGCTGAACAGTTCCTTTTCGTAATCGCTGAACATCTGTTCGTCGGAAAGATCGTACTCGCCGGCGCCGGTTGAGATGGTGCGCACCGTCATCACAACAATGTCGTGGCGGCGCAAGTTGATCTTCTCCAGAACCTTCTTCAGGTGCTCCATGTTGTGATAGTCGCGCACCGCAACCAGCACGCAGCCGGGCCGCGCGTGCAAGGTGGCTGCATTTACTTGCGGCTGATGGTCGAGGTTGAATTCTTCTAGCGTCTTGTGTTCGGCGGTCAGTTTGCGTGTCTTTGCGTTGACGTGCTCAGAGAGCGTGAACACGGTGAAAACAACCAGCGTGAACGACACGCCGTAGATGGTCGCGTATTCTTTCGAGAAAAGATTCGCGATCGCGACAAAGCCCAGAATCAGAGTCGTAACACCCAGGCCCACCGGGATCTCAATTCCCCCTAGACGGAAGTTGAAGGGAAATTTATATTCCTGATCGTGCCGCTGGTAGCGCAGCGCCAGGACGCCCAACGATTTCAGGAAGAAACTCCACACCACGCCAAACGCGTAAGCTTCGCCCAGTAGGTAAACATCGCCGCGGCTAAGGATGATCGTGGCAAGTTGCAACAGCGCGATCATGTTGACGATCCGGAACGTCGTGCCAAAACGCTTGTGGGGCTTGCGGAACCAATCCAGCAGGACACCGTCTTCGGCCACGCGATTCAATACGCCGTTCGCGCCGATGATGGACGTATTCACGGCGCCCGAGAGAATCAGCACGCCCACGATCACCACGAAAATATGGAACGCCAGCCTGATCAGTTCAGGCCCCACCAGTCGCATCGCCAATCCACCCAGCAAGTCATCGGAAAACTTGTCGCGAATGTCGGCGGGGCTGATGATCATCCCCGCGAACACGGTGATCACACCGGTGCAAATCACCGCGTACCAGCACACGATATTCGAGGTGATCTTCAGATTCTTCATCTTCGGATACGCGATCTCGCGATAAACCTGCGCCAGCGTTTCGAAGCCGCTCATCGAAAGCAGCGAGTGCCCGAAGGCAATCATCAAGGCGATGATCGGAATGGAAGGGAAGATCGTCCCCTTGAACCAGCCCAGTGATTCGTTGGTGAATTGGAGATTGCGCGGCAGTGGCGCCGGCGGTAGCGTAATGTGGCCGCGCAGAATGATGGTCAGCGGGCACCAGATCAGCAGCGCCACCACCATCACAGTGGTGATCTGCATGATGCGCAGCGCCTTCCCGCTCGATTCGTGCATCCCCTTGGTGTTCTGCCACCAGAAGTACACCGTGACCATAACCGCGAAGAAGGCCGCAAAATAGTTCACGTTGAAGGGGAACGCCTGGCCAAGCATCCTCGCGATTTCATCCAGCAAATGGCCCAGATATTGCCCCGCGCTCACCACGCTGATGGGTCCGGTGAGGATGTAATCGAAGACCAGCGACGACACCGAAAGCCGCGCCACGAAGGGCCCCATGCTGTCCTTCACCACAATGTACACGCCGCCGCGTACGAACATGCTGCAGCTCTCCATGTACACCGAGCGCACTGCAAAGCTGAACAGCATCACCCCCAGAACGAACCAGGGTGCCGCGGGGCCCACCGCCGTCTCGGCAATGCCACCGGCATAAAACGCCGACGACGCCAGATCGGCAAGAACTATCGATGCGCCCCTCCAAAAACTGATGAAGGAAAGAGCTATGGTGGTGGCCACCACGACCTTCGCGGTGGTTGTTGACGACGGCTTGTCTACTTCTGAGGACATGATCGGGCGCGTTCCAATTGACTATTCTACTTGAGCCGAGTGGTTCTATCTTACGATGATCGTATGAGCCGAATGCGGGCCATCCAGATCGCGGCGGAGCTGCGCTCGCACGGCTTCCAGGCTTGGATGGTCGGCGGTTGCGTGCGCGACCTGCTCCTCGGCCGCGAACCGAAGGATTACGATATCTCGACCGACGCTCAACCGGACCAACTCCTGCGGCTGTTTCCAAGGGCTCAACTGGTGGGTGCGCAATTCGGCGTGGTGCTGGTGGATGGCGTGGAAATCGCCACCTTCCGCAGTGACCACTCATACGCCGACGGCCGGCATCCCGGCCGGGTAGTGTTTGAAACAGATCCCAGGCAAGATGTCTTGCGGCGGGACTTTACCATCAACGCCCTGCTGCTCGATCCGGCAATCTTGAATTCCTCGTCGTCCTTGTCTTCCCAGGTCCTGGACTACGTCGGCGGCCTTTCTGACTTGCGCTCCGGCGTGATCCGCGCCATCGGCGATCCGGAACAGCGCTTCGAGGAAGATCATCTGCGGATGCTCAGAGCCGTCCGCTTCGCGGCGCGCTTCGGTTTCCAAATCGAGCCCGCAACCCTGGCCGCCATCCAGAAGCTGCACGCTAAGATTCTGCGCGTTTCGCCCGAACGGATTCGCGACGAACTGGTTCGCATCTTGACCGAAGGCGGAGCGCGGCGCGGGTTCGAACTCTTGGACCAATCCGGGCTTCTCGCTGACGTTCTTCCGGAAGTGGCCGCCATGAAGGGAGTCGCGCAGCCGCCCGAGTTTCATCCCGAGGGCGACGTCTGGACCCACACCCTGATCATGCTGGACGGCCTAGAATCGCCGTCGCCGGCCCTGGCGCTGGGCGTTTTGCTCCACGATGTCGGCAAGCCGGGCACGTTCCGCATAGCCGATCGCATCCGATTCGACGGCCACGTCGAACTGGGCGAGCGAATTGCGCGCGAAATCTTGAACCGGCTGCGTTTTTCAAATGCGGAGACCGATCAGGCGGTCGCCTTGATTGCCAATCACATGCGATTTTCGCACGTGCATCAGATGCGCGAGAGCACGCTCAAGCGCATGCTGCGGCTGCCGGCCTTCGAAGAGCACCTGGAACTGCATCGCTTGGACTGCTCATCCAGTCACGGCCATCTCGACAATTATGAATTTGCCAAGGCCAGGTACGAACAATCCCCGCCCGAGGAACTTCGGCCCCCGCGCTTGGTGACGGGCGACGATTTGATCGCGGCCGGCTATGCCCCCGGGCCCGACTTCTCGCGCATGTTGGAAGTGACCGAGGACGCCCAACTGGAAGCCCGCATCCGCAGCAAAGACGAGGGCCTGGAACTGGTACGATCGACGTTCGGCCCACCATCGAGCTAGCTACTAGCATCAATACTGTTCACTTTATGAGACGCTGGTACACTTATGAGAGGCCGGTACACGCGACTTTTAGTCGCGTTTCGCGGCTGAAGCCGCGTGTACCCTTACTACGACCTAACATCCCGGATCGAGTATCCTGAACTTAGGTATGGGAGCAGCAACTCTCGTTTCGGTTGAAGAATACCCGAGTACCAGCTACTCTCCTGACCGCGAGTACATCGACGGCAGGATTGTGGAGCGGAACTTGGGCGAGAAGACGCATAGCTCGATTCAGGCCCACCTAATTATGTATCTGGGGACGCTGCGCAAGGCCCTAGCAGCCCGTGTCTAAAGTCCAAAAACATGTGGTACTGAAAATGTTTTGATCTTACAATCGATATATGGCAATGGGAACGCGGAAGAAGCGACAAAGGCAAGAGGGACTCTGGTACGGCGGGGAACTTCCGACAGCGCCCGGTCATCCGTTCTACAAGCGGCTCAATGAGGTCCTGGACAAGGCCGGTTTTGATCTCTTCTGCGAGACCAGTTGCGCTGGCTTCTATCACGACAAATTAGGGCGTCCGTCCCTGCCTCCGGGCCAGTATTTCCGCATCATGATGATCGGCTTCTTCGAAGGGCTCGATAGCGAACGCGGCATTGCATGGCGTCTCGCCGATTCGCTCACGCTCCGGCAGTTCCTGTCCATCGGACTCGATGAGAATACGCCGGATCACGTCACCATCTCGCGCACCAGACGCCTGATCGACGGCGAAACCCATCAGCGTATCTTCACCTGGGTGCTGGAGCGGCTGGCGCAGGCCGGGCTCATTAAAGGGAAGACGATCGGCGTGGATTCGACCACTCTGGAAGCCAACGCGGCCATGAAATCGATTGTGCGCCGCGACACGGGCGAGAGCTACATGGCGTACTTGCAGCACCTTGCCGAAGCCGAAGGAATCGACGCCCAAGACGCGGCAGCATTGCTCCGCATGGATCGCAAGCGGAAGAAGAGGACTTCCAATGAAGACTGGAAAAGCCCCATCGACCAAGAGGCCGAGATCACGAAACTGAAAGACGGACGCACGGCCCTGGCGTATAAAGCGGAGAACGCGGTGGACATGGAAACCGGCGCCATCGTGGCGGTCACCACGCACGGCGGAGCCGCCGCCGACACTGCGACAGTGCAGGAAACCGTGATTGACGCAGCGCTCGCGGTGGCCGGTTTGATCGCCGAAAAGACATCCGAGGGCGAGTATCCTGTGCATCCTGACGGAGTCGAAGAAGTGGTGGCGGACAAGGGCTATCACAGCAACGATGTCGCGCTTGGTCTGGCTGAGCTAGAAGTGCGAACGTATATAGCCGAGCCCGATCGTGGCAAGCGCAACTGGGACGGCAAAGCGGCGGAGAAGGCAGCGGTCTACGGCAATCGGCGGCGCATTGAGGGCGATCGCGGCAAGCGCCTGCAGCGCCAACGGGGAGAGCGGATCGAGAGGAACTTCGCGCATCAGTTTGATACCGGCGGACTGGACCGGCTCTATGTGCGAGGCCTGGAAAACGTGCACAAGAAATTCCTGATTCAGGCCGCCGCATGCAATCTCGCCCTCTTGATGCGATCGAGATATGGCTGGGGCAAGCCCAGAGCTGCTCATGACGGAGCTATCGAGGCTATTTTTGCGATTTTGGCTGTCATAAGAGCCGTTGAAGGCCTCTTCACGTCATGGTCCGCGAATTCCCACGCCGTGGTTCGAGTTTCTCGCCAATCAAAGTCTGCTGTCAGATGTTTCCACCGACTGGAAAACGCCGGTTTAGATACGGGCTGCTAGGCATCAAAATCTACGCCGAGCAGCGCGTTCAAGTCAGTCCGACACGTTTTCGAATTCCGGACGTAACCATAATAAAGGCTTCTCAATTCCAGGGCAAAATCTTTACTTCCCCACCCCATCTCTGCATCGAAGTCCTCTCCAAAGACGACACCATGGTGTACATGCAAGAGAAGATCGACGACTACCTGCGCTCTGGCGTCACATATATCTGGATCATCAATCCCCGTTTGCGCAAAGGTTACGTCGCCACCGACGCTGGCATCGTCGAAGCCCGCTCCGGCATACTCCAAGCCAGCGACCCCGACATCCAAGTGCCCCTCGCCGAAATGTTCGACGACGACTAAGCCTTCTGCTAAACTTTCACCGTGCCCGCTCCAGCAACTAAGCAGGCCTACTCGCGCGAAGATGTTCGCCGGCAGTTAGGTGTTTCCAAGCGTCAACTTCAAAGCTGGGAGCAGCAGAATCTGGTGCCCTCCGGCGGCTCCTTCAGCTTTTCCGACATCCTGGCCTTGCGGACTCTGGTGGGTTTGCGCAAAAGCGACGTTTCACCGGTCCAAATCCGCAAAGCCGTCCACGCCGTGCGCAAGCATTTTCGCGAATTCGAGAATCCGTTCACTGAAGTAAAGATCTACTCGCAAGGCAAGAAGATCGAAGTCCAGTTCGCCGGCGACAAGAAGATGGAGGCCATATCGGGCCAACTCATCCTGAATTTCGACCAGGCCGAAATCAGCAAGCTTCTGTCTTTCCCTGGCCACGCCGAGGAATCCGAAGCCGCCCGCAAGATGAAGTCGCGCCGCGAAGCCGAGCAGTGGTTCGAAAAAGGCCTCGATCTGGAACAGACCGGCGCGCCGCCGGAAGAAGTGATCGCGGCCTATCAGAAGGCCGCCGAGATCGATCCCACATCGGCGGGCGCGCTGGTGAATCTGGGAACGGTTTATTTCAACGCCCGGGATTGGCGTCAGGCGGAGCAGTTTTACCGCCAGGCCGTCGACGTGGACCCCCAATATGCTTTGGCGCATTTCAATCTCGGCAATCTCTACGATGAGCGCGGCGACCGCCCCGCGGCATTGAACCACTATCTCGCCGCCATCGGCATACATCCGCGCTATGCCGACGCGCATTACAACATCGCCCTGCTGTATCAATCCATGGGTCAGCCCTTGAAAGCCGTCCGTCACTGGAAGGCATATCTGACCATGGACCCCGGCAGCGCCTGGGCCGCCATCGCCCGCCGCGAACTGGCCAAGATCAAGGAAGCCGCCATTCTCCGCGGTCCGCAGCAGCGCTAATGCGTGGCTGCCGACCATTGTGTAACTTCACCAAGGATGCTAAGCGTTGTGTACTTCACAAGGCAGCTGACCATTGTGTACTTCACAACGCCGCTAAGCATTGTGGCGCACGCACTCCTGCGTGCCGCGTTCACAATCGTGTTCCCATGGGCCGCTTGGCCCACCAATAGAGATGAAAATGCGGCAGGTGTGAGGTAGTGTGAAGACTGCGGAGGTGCGAACAAGGTCGAGTTCACACTGGAGCGGTCGAGGCCGTAATCGTGTTTGATCCGGAACGCGCGGAAGTAACCAATAAGTGTGCGCTTCCGTTCTCCCAACGGGGAATGAGGGCAGCACGTGACGGTGTGTGAGAAGTGGTGTGCGTTCCTCGCTCCCCGCCAGGAGAAGACGATGCACTTAGAGTACAAGATTGCAGGAATCGATGTTCATAAGGCCATGCTGGCAGTAGTAATAGCCGATAGCGGAGCCGAGCATTTGAGTTTTGAAAGAAGAAGATTCGGCGCCACAGCCAGCGAACTGCGGCATCTGCTGGCGTGGCTGGAACAGCAGGGAGTCCAGCAGGTGGTGATGGAGTCGACGGCGCAATACTGGAAACCGGTGTGGATGGCCTTGGAAACAAAGTTCGGTCTTTATCTGGCCCAGGCACGATCGAACCGGGGACCGCGCGGACGGAAGACGGATTTCCGGGATGCCGAGCGACTGGTGAGCCGGTTTTTGAGTGGAGATTTGATCCTGAGCTTTGTACCGGAGCCGGAGCAAAGGATCTGGCGAAGTGTAAGCCGTAACAAGCAACAGTTGACGCGCGATCGGGTACGGCTGCAGAGCCAGGTGGAGAGCCTGCTGGAAGAGATGCAGATTAAGTTGTCGAGCGTGATCAGCGATCTGCTGGGGGCTAGCGGGCGGCGCATCCTGCAGGCCGTGGCGCGGGGAGAAAGCGATCCAGCCCGGTTGGCGAAGTTGGGCGATGAACGGTTGCGCGCCAGTGAAGAGGAACTGCAGGATGCATTGCAAGGGCAGCCGCATGAACTCCAGCGCGGCATGTTGCAGATGTTTCTGGATCGTTTGGATCTGATCGAATCGCAACGAGCCAAACTGGAAAGGGACATCGCGGATTGTTTGCGGGCGCATCAGGAAGCGATCGTGCGCCTGGCTGAGTTGCCGGGCCTGGGAGTGGATTCGGCGCAGCAGATCATCGCCGAACTGGGTCCTCAAGCGGCAGCTTTTCCTTCGGCCGCCCAGTTGGCTTCCTGGATTGGGGTTTGTCCGGGACGGCAGGAAAGTGCTGGGCAATCCCGCAGCGACCGCTCACCCAAAGGCAACCGAACTCTGCGGCGTCTGCTTAACCAACTCGCTCAGGCCGCAGTCCGAAAGAACGGCTGCCTTTTGCAAACTGTTTTTCAGCGCTTACTGCCAAAACTGGGATATAAAACCGCAGTCTGGGCCATCGCTCACAAACTCTGCCGTTTGATCTGGAAAATCCTTCACCAGGGCGTGCGCTACATCGAATACGGCCCCTTGTGCGACCCCAAAGCGCGCCTGCGCTACCAGAAACGCCTTGTGGCCAAGCTCACTAAACTAGGATATGCGGTCACACTCACCGATCTTTGCCCCCAACCGGAGGGGTGATTTTCGACGGTGTGAACGCCTGGCAAAACCACTCCCGCGCCAGCACCCCCACCTCCTCCAAAGTCCCCGCCTCCTCGAACAAATGACCAGCGCCGGGAATCACGTGCAACGCCTTCACGCAATTCATCCGAGCCAAAGCCTGGCGGTTCAACTCCAGCACCACAGGATCGTCTCCACCCACGATCGCAAGAGTAGGAGCCACCACACGCTCCAGCGCGTCTCCCGCCAAATCGGGCCTGCCACCCCGCGACACCACCGCGTGTATCACGCCAGGAAGCTCCGCGGCGGCCACTAATGCGGCACCAGCACCGGTGCTCGCGCCGAAATAACCAATCTTCAGGCTGGCTGCCTGGGGCTGCTCGCTCAGCCATAACGTAATCGCAACCAGGCGCTGCGCCAGGAACGGAATATCGAAGCGCCGATCTTGATCCTCCTCAGACTTCAGCAAATCAATCAGGAGCGTGCCGAGCGACGCTTCGTTGAGAATATCGGCGACATACCGGTTGCGGGGGCTATGGCGCGAACTGCCGCTGCCGTGCGCGAAGACGACCACCCCGGTAGCCGCTGCCGGCACAATCAAGTCGCCTTCCATGCCGGCCGCCCGGACATTCACAGCGAGAATGCCGCGTGCGAAGCCGCCCCCAACAACTTACGTACCTCTTCGTCGCTGATTTGCGAAAAATCTTCGTACCACATGCTGACCGCGTGAAATTCGGTCGGCGCGCTCAGGCAAACCACGCTGTCGGCTTCTTTCCCCAGGCGGAGCACGGTTTCAGCCGCGGCGACCGGTACCGCAGCGATAATGCGCGCCGGGTTGCTCTGCCGCAGCGCTCCGATGGCAGCTCGCATCGTGGATCCTGTTGCCAATCCGTCATCCACTAAGATGATCGTGCGGCCGGAAAACTCCGGAATGGGCGCGCCGCCGCGGTACGCTCTCTCTTGGCGTTCCATCTCCAGCGACTCCTTCTCTGCCACCGCGTCCAACGCAGCCGGGGAGATCCCTAAAACTTCGATGACATCCAAATTGAGAACGCGCACCCCCCCGCTCGCAATGGCCCCCATCGCCAACTCGCGATGACCCGGCGCCCCCAGCTTGCGGACCACGAAAACGTCCAGTGGCGCGTGCAGCCCGCGCGCTACTTCATACGCCACCGGCACCCCACCCCTCGGCAAGCCCAACACCAATAGGCCCGGATCGCCCGCGTAGCCCATCAGCTTAGTGGCGAGTTGCCGTCCCGCCTCACGGCGATTCAAGAACTGCATCAATAGGAGCAGTTTATCCCAGAATCACGCCACTCCTTTCGATTTCACCCCTTCCCGCTCATCGCCCCGCACGCCTACCATGCTCCAGCAGCTCCCGTCCGGATTACCATGTCATCAGCACCTCGCCCTTTCCCTTGTTTCGCCAAGCCCGAAAAAATGCGTCAGTAAACACAAAAATACCCCTGATGCGCCATCCCCCACCGCCTCAGTAATTTACGGCCGTCTTTCCGACATCCGGCCAACCGCCAATCCCCGATCGCGAATACCCAACCAGCGTTGTATCCTTAGCTAGAGGATCATTTGAGCAGGCTTATACTCGCGTTCCGCAGTTTCTTCGCCATTCTCTTTTCAGGCAACCTCCCAGCCGACATCGCGCAGGATCTCGGCCTTTCCCAAAAAAAAGCGTCACCTCCACCTAAGCCCACCCCACCCCCCAGGGTCGCCCAACCCTCCGACGGCGCCCTCCAAATTCTCGGGATTCTCCAGCGCGACTCCCGCTTCATCGACTTTCTGATGGAAGACATCAGCGCCTACCCCGACGACCAGGTGGGCGCGGCGGTCCGGGATTTGCACCAGCAGTGCCGCGATTCGTTAATTCGGTACGTGCACCTTGGACCCGTGATCGACGGCGTCGAAGGCAGCCCCACCAAACTGGATACCAACGATCCCGCCACCGTAAAGCTCTTGGGCAACGTGCCGGTCAACGGCAAAGCGTCCTCGGGCGTCCTCCGCCACAAGGGCTGGAAGGCCGAGAAAATCGATCTCCCGCCGCTCGCGCCAGGTTCCAACGCGTCCGTGATCGCGCCCGCCGAAGTCGAGATCGAGTAGTGAACATCGGCATCGATCTCGGCACCACCAATTCCGCCCTCGCCTACATTCCAGAAATTCACGGGGAGCTGCCGGACTATCCGGAAATCCAGGTGCTCCAGATCCCGCAATACATCGCGCCGGGCCAGATTGAGCCGCGCCGGACGCTGCCGTCTTTCTTGTTCCTGGGCGATCAAACCTACGTCGGCGCCTATGCCCGCGAGCAGGGCGCGCTGGTGCCCACCAAGTCGGTGCACTCGGCGAAATCCTGGCTATCGAATCCCGAAGTGGACCGCACCGCCAAAATCCTTCCATGGGACGCGCAGGAAGGCGGCCGCCTGCTTTCGCCGGTGGACGTTTCCACAGCCATTCTGTCGAACCTCCGCGATGCCTGGAACCAGGCCCATCCCAACGCGCCGCTCGCATCCCAAGATGTGGTGCTCACCGTACCCGCCTCCTTCGATGAAGAGGCGCGCGAGCTCACCGTGCAGGCCGCGCACGCCGCCGGAATCGAAAGGCTCACGCTGGTGGAAGAGCCGGCAGCCGCGTTTTATTCCTGGATCGCCAACCATCTGGCACAATCGCAGAAGAGTCTCTTCGACGGCCAACTGGTGCTGGTGTGCGACGTCGGCGGCGGCACCAGCGATTTCACGCTGATCCGCGTGCATCGCGATGGCGACCGCATCGAGTTCACCCGTACCGCCGTGGGCAAGCATCTATTGCTGGGCGGCGACAACCTGGATCTGACGCTGGCCTGGTTGGTGGAATCGAAACTCGGCACCCAGCTGTCCATCCGTCAACGCACCGCCTTGCGACGCCAATGCGCGGCCGCCAAGGAACGCATGCTGGCCGACCCCCATCTGAAGTCCGTCGAAATCACGGTGCTGGGCGCCGGATCGTCGCTGGTGGGCGGCACCCTCAAAACCGAGATCACGCGTGAAGAGGCACTGGAGCTGACGCTCGAAGGCTTCCTGCCGTTCTGCGGCATCAACGATAAGCCCAGCGAAGAAAAGCGCAGCCTGTTTCGCGAGCTCGGATTGCCCTATGTTTCCGACCCAGCTGTCACGCGTCACCTGGCGGCATTCCTGAGCGCGAACGAAGACGCCAAGCCCGACGCGGTCCTCTTCAACGGCGGATTCTTCATCCCCGACATCTGCCAGCAGCGCGTCGCCGACGTGATGGAGCGCTGGTATGGACGCCGCCCCGCAATTCTGGAGAATCGCGATCTCGATCTCGCGGTCGCGGTGGGCGCGGCCTATTATTCCTACGTCAAGGCCACCGGCGCTGGGCTGCTCGTGCGCGGCGGACTTCCCCGCTCCTACTACGTCGGCATCGGCGACAACCAGGCCGTCTGCCTGGTGCCGCGCGGAACCGAGGAAGGCCAGACCCTCGAGCTCGACTCTCAAGATCTTCATCTGGTCGCAAACAAGCCAGTGTCGTTTCGACTGTATAGTTCGCTGACGCGCGTGGATGATCCCGCCGGGCATCTGCTCGAAAGCGCGGATGTAGCCGATCTGCATTTGCACGCGCCGCTGAACGCAGTCATCCGCTTCGGCAAAGCGGGCGAGCGATTGGTACCCGTGAAACTCCGTGCGCACTTAACCGAAGTTGGAACGCTCGAAGTCTGGGCCGATTCGAAAATCAGCGAACATCACTGGCGGCTGCAATTCGAGTTGCGGAAAACGGCCAGCACTCCCCGAGGAGGCAAGCCCGCAGCGGTTGTCAGTGACGAAGCCGTCGCACAAGCTGAAGCTTTACTTGATGGCGCATTCCGATCGGGAACCGTGACCCCTGAAGAGCTCCCTGGCAAGCTGGAGCAGGCCCTAGCACTTGGCCGTAACTCCTGGACTCTCAGTGCAATCCGGAAGTTAAGCGATCATCTACTGGAACTAGCCGAGCAGCGCCGCAAATCCCCCGCTCTGGAAATGCGCTGGCTCAATTTGTGCGGCTTCATGCTGCGTCCCGGCTTCGGATTTCCCGGCGACGATTTCCGCATCGAGCAAGCCCGCCGCATCTACTCCGCAGGACTTCAATTCCCCAATCAAGTGCAAAACGAAATCGACTGGTGGATTTTTTGGGGCCGGCTCGCAGGCGGGCTCAACAAGAACCAGCAGGTCGATATCTTCCAGCGCCTTTCCCCCACCCTCCTGCCGCGCGGCTCCAAACGCCCCCGTCTCAATAACAGTCTGCTGCGCGAAATGTGGCGCACCGCCGCAAGCTTGGAGCTGCTACCGTTGCAAACCAAGACGCAGCTCGGCGATGCGCTTCTCGCACTGGTAAAGAAGGGCGAGATGGTCGACACGGGCTTGTGGTGCTTGTCGCGGCTGGGCGCGCGGAAGTTGTTCTACGGCCCCATCAATCAAGTGCTGCCGGTCCAGGCGGCCACGCGTTGGGTGGAAGTGCTGCTCAAAGTCCCCAAGGCCGACGACGCCGTGGTTGCGATCGCACGGCGCACCGGCGATTCCACGCGTGACTTAAGCCCGGCTACCATGGAGCTGATTCGGAAGCGCATACCCGAAGCTCTTCTGCCCACGCTAGAGGGAGAAGTGGAAGAGGACCTCGGCAAAGTGTTTGGCGAAGAGCTGCCCTCGGGATTGGTCGCTGCAGTCCCGTGACAGAAGACAGTCTTATTCAAAAACTTCGCCGCCGTTCGCCTTTGATCGGCGACGATTGCGCGGTGATCCATTCGCCCCACGGCCGCGACCTGCTTCTCAAGGCGGATCTTAGTATTGAAGGCGTTCATTTCACGCGCCACTCGAAGGCCGAAGAGATCGGTGCGCGCGCGGTCGCCCGCAGCTTGAGCGATATCGCCGCCATGGGAGGGACACCGCTCTATTGCCTGATATCAATGGCGCTCGCACCCTGGACCGATGAACGCTGGATCGACGGTTTCTATCGCGGCGTCTATAAGTTGCTGCGAAAATCCAAGGCATCGCTTGCAGGCGGTGACATCTCCCATGCCGACAAGTTCGTGTGCGATGTAATGCTGTGCGGCGAAGTCGCCAAAGGCAAAGCCCTGTTACGTTCCGGGGCCCAAGTGAAGGATGCTCTTTACGTCTCTGGCCCGTTGGGCGGCTGGCGCAACAAGCCTGTGATCGCGCCACGATTGGAATTCGGGCGCAAGCTGGTAGGAGTGGCGACGGCCTGCATGGATATCAGCGACGGCCTGGCGCTCGATCTTCACCGCCTGTGCCAAGCATCGGGCGTTGCCGCGGAGCTGGAGAACGTGCCGTTGCTCAAAGGCGCCACGCTCGATCAGGCGCTGCACGACGGCGAAGATTACGAGCTGCTGTACACAGCGCCACCGCGGATAAACGTGCCGGGAATCCGGATCGGCCGCATCACCAAGGGAAAACCAGGCGCGGTGCGATATTGCGGCAGCCCTCTGAAGCCCCTCGGATATGACCACACCAGACAACATCCTTGAATTGATCGACGCCTGCGAACCGACAGCCGCAGTCGTTAAGGAGCTTCGTCCGCAGGACGACTGCTTAAAGGCTCGGTCTCGCCACGCTCGCGTGTTCGGACCCCGGCGGCTAGCGCGGATCCCTCCGGACTATGCGGCCACGATCCGGTCAAGGCCTTCCAGTAGAGTACGGATCTCTTTCTCTGCGAAGGATTGACAATCGGAGTAGAGCTTGGTCAACAGCCCTGGCAGAGCCTCCCGGATGGCAGGCAGAATTTGTTCGAGGTCAGGAAAGGAGGCACGAAAAGAACGTATTCTCTCCGAGTTCTCGACTAGCCGCGTCCTGCGCTCGGTCTCGTCTTCCCATATGCTGCGCCAATATCTACAGGTTAGACACGACGGAGCGCACCGTGTTGCGTCGTGAGACAGAAACGACGCCCAGCCGGACTCAGCTAGTGACAGAGTCTTTGCCGAGTCGTCGCGACGTTTTTCACCGTTGCACGTCCTGCACGCGACGAGGACATTTCCGGCGACATGCAGACCCGCACGGTAGCGGTTCATCCCATCGAGGTGTTCGATTACGGGTTGGCCATCAGCGAGAGGGCGAGAGCAGTACGGGCATTTATTGTCAAACCATTCGCGGACCAGATTCTCGTATTCCTCGCCGTCCACTCGGAATTTCCAGTGCTCGGCAATGCTCCGGCTCAGTTCGTGTAGGAACATGCTAACTATCTTGTTCGCGACGTCTGATTTGGCCCTTCTCGTCGCCGACCGGAGTTGAGACGTTGGGTCTTTCATCACTCGTCTCCGAACAGCCAGTCGATCTGAACGCCCAGGGCAGCGGCGAGCGCCTTGACTTCGTAATCGAGAACACGTCGGTGGTTATTCTCGATCTTCGCAATCGCAGCTCTGTCGAGTTGAATTCCGAGCCGCGCCACCCTCCCCGACAGAGCGTCCTGCGTAATTGCTGGCCTGAGCAGGTTGCGCGCTTCAGCAACGCGCCGTCCGACGATGTTCTTACCTTTCGGACCTCTGGGCACACGATGAGCGTAGCGTCAAGCTCTGTCCGAGAAGTGTTCTAGAATAGAACACTATGGGGTTGGTAAGTCATGCAGGTAAGCGCCAGTCACGCGGCTTTCAACTTCCGAAAAGGCCGCCTTTCGGGCTTCCGATCCCTGAGCATCAACGAAATCTATTGGCTCGCCGACTTCGAGCATCAATCGACCTGCAACCTGAGATCGGAGCGTTTAGGACATTGCTGCTTGGCATTGGTGGCGTCGATTTCGTAGCCCCAAGCTTTATCGATCACGAGATAAGCGCCCTAATCTCGTCTGGTTTCACAATGGACAGCCCTGTAGAATGCGAACCGATGGAGCCTAACGCATGTCATTCTAATACTGCACGGCTTTGGATAGCGAAGGAAAGCGGACTAGTTGGGATAGGGACTGGGTACGCGCTCAGCGACGATGGGCTCTGGCGTCAGCATTCGTGGGGTATTCGACGAAACGGAATCCTCGAGACGACGAAACCGCGCGTGAAGTACTTCGGGATAGCGCTACAAGGAAGGGACGCCGACTCATTTGCCAAACTCAACCGCTAGCGAATTTGGTGCATCACTTCCCGCGATGCCTCTCGCAGCGAAAGGGTCACTTCCGCAGATAGGAATCGTCGCCGCGCAGCCAGTCCTCGCGGCGCGGAGAAAACAGGTCCATGGCTACACAGTCTTCGAGCGCCTCCACGCTGTGCCGCACGTTGGGAGGAATTCGTACCAACTCGCCCGCTTTCATCACGCGATCCACCCCGTCCAGCGTGAATTTCGCCGAGCCTTGCTCCATGATCGAGATCTGCTCATTGTGATGGCTGTGCTCCGGCACCTTGCATCCCTTGCGGATGTACATTCGCGCCACCGTCATCGTGTCGCCATGAATTACCTGGCGCGCGAGCGATGGATTCAGCTGCTCCTTCTCCACCCGATCCCATTCATAGTGCTGCATCAGACAATTAAATCACGTCGGCGAAGCTCTTGCGCAGCCGATAAAACCACACATGTCCCAGGAAAAATAAAGTCAGCGCGATGGCCCACAGTTTCACCAGCGGCAGCAGTTCCGGCGCGTGGCCTTCCAGAAAAACGGCGCGATAGCCGCGCACCAAAACATACAGTGGATTCTGCCGCATCACTGCCGTTATCGCGGGCGATAGATTGGCCGACTCCGGATAACAAATGGGCGTGATGAAGAACCACAGCGTCAGAACCAGCGCCATGATCTGGCCCAGGTCGCGCATGTACACTCCCAGCGCCGCGAGAAACCAGCAGATGCCCAGCGTGAATAGCAATTGCGGCACCAGCAACACGGGCAGCCAGAGCACCGCCGCCGGAAGGGTATGGCGAATGATCAACAATCCGGCCACGAAGACTCCGGCGCCGAAAAGCTCGGTGACCAATCCGGAGACCACTTGATTCACCGGCAGCGTGTCGAGCGGAAACACCAGCTTCTTGACAAAATTACGGTGGTCCAGAATCACCGACGCCGCGCGTCCCACGGGTTCAGAAAACGCCAGCCAGGGCAGCATTCCGGCCAGAAAGTAGAGGGCGAAACCAGTGCGGCTCTGATCGCCCGGAAACCTGCTCTGCAACACGATTCCGAAAACGAAGAAATAGGTCGCCATGAGCAGCAGCGGATTCAATACCGTCCAGAAGACGTCGCCGAACGAGCCGCGATAACGCGCCAGGATATCGCGCCGTGCCATGGAACGGATCAGCCGATGGTTCTGAGCGATGGTCCGCAGAGGGCTCGCGAACAGCTTGGGAAGCGCGGCCCACAATCGCCCGAGGCGCAGCGAGCGCAGCGTGGTGATTTCCTGCTCCACAACGCGCAGGTCGCCGCTCGCGGTTTCGACCAGTATGCGCAGGAATGGCTCGCCGTGCGTGTAAGCCCATCCGTCCGACGGCTGAATGTGCGAGACATAGATTTCATACGAGCCGGCTTCGGGAAGAAACGGGATCGAAATTTCGAAGTTCGCCGTCTCGCCCGGCGCAACCGCACTGGCCACCGGGGTCCATGCGCCTTCCTCGATGAATACATGCGAATCGGGATCGAAAAACTGGCAGCCCATCGAAAAGTTCTCAGGTTTCCAGGTGGTCTGGCGCGATTTGTTTTCGACCGACAAGGAAACCTCGAGTACCGATCCTCGCGCCCGTACTCGTACGTCGCGGTAGTTCATTGATAGAGCCACGCAGGATATCGCTCGCGCACCGGCCCCGTCTTGCGGCCCACCGCGTAAATCCCATCGCCGCGCAAATCCGCGGGCTGTTCGTAGCGGTCGAGCAAATGTTTCACCCACTCATGCTCGGGTTTGGGCTCATTGCGGAAGGGCCCGGTTTCAAGCAGCGTAATCTCGAAGCCGGCGTAATAGAACAGCAGCGTGATCTCGCGCGCCGTGTATTCTCGATTGTGCCGCGCTTCCGGCTCCTCGCCCTCCCCGCGCGGACGAATGTAGGCGGGGAAAAATCCCGGATGATAGCCCGACAGGATCGCAGCGATCGCGCGCAGCGAACCGATGTTCGGCGTAGTCAACACCAGGTGGCCGCCGGGCCGCAATATCCGATTAATCTCCTCCATCATGTGCATCGGATCTTCGGTGAGATGCTCCACCAGTTCGCAGCACAAAACGGTCGAGAAATAGCCGTCGTCGTAAGGAAAACGGTCCTTTTCCGCATCGAAAAGTTCGAGCGTGCAATGGAACTGCTCGCCGTCGATAGACTGGACGCTGCGCTCATGCACATCCACTTTGCCCGCCGGGCCATAGTAGCAGCCGCGCACCTCACCGTAACCGAGCCGGGTTTTGAGCGCCGGGGTGATTTGCAGATACGAGCCCATCTCGAGAATACGATCTTCCGGACCGCCTGGCGGCGTGATCGCGAGCGTTTTTTCGAAACGAGTAAGGTGTGTTTCGATGTAGGCTTTGGCTGCGTCATCGGGCGCCCAGGAAAGAATATATTCCGGCTCCACTCGCACACCCTTGGGCGCGATGGATGGCTCGGCGCGCAGAGTTGTAGGGGCCGGGCCCGCGCCGTTCCCCCCGATTCGCTCCAGAGAGACTTTCTCCAGAAAGTCCGCATAGCGCCGCGCCACTTTCGGCCAGGTACACTCGGTTTCCACCCATTCGCGGGCTCTCGCGCCCAACTCCTTGCGCAACTCGGGCCGGCTTACCAGCAGATTGAGATATTCGAAAAGATGATCCTCTTCGCTCGCATCCACCGGCGCTTTCAAGCAGATGGTTTCCGGAAGCTCGCTGAAGGATCCCACCTCGGAGACCACCACCGCTTTGCCAAGACCGAGCGATCGCATAAGCGTACCCGAGTTCTCGCCTACAGTTGGGTAGCGCAGATTGAGGACGATGTCGCACGCAGCGAGGAAACCCACGAATTCCTCAATAGGACGGAAGCCCAGAACCCGCACGTGGAGGCCAAGATCGAGCGAGCGAATCAGCGACTCCAACTGCAGCTCGGGATGCGGATCGCCCACCAGAATCATTTTGGCCGACGGGTGAACGCGCACCAGCCGCCGAAAAGCCCGCAACGATTCGGCAATCCGCTTATACGGCTTCAGGAAACCGAAGATGCCGATCAGCGGCGTGGTCTCGTCCAGGCCTAGGCGTTCGCGAAAGTCCGAACGGTTGGCGTCCGGAATCCAGGCGCCATGCGGAATGCGAGCCACCGCGCCCGAAAAGCCCGCGCCGCGCAACTCGCTCTCCACGCAGCCGCTATGCACGATGGCCGCCTTGGATCGGCTCAGCAACTGGCGCAGCATGGGCACGCCTTCGTAGTCAGGACCAACTTCGAGCCGCCGCACGCGGTCCGCATAGGCCATGTCCGCAGGGCTGCCTTCCTGCTCGACGGCCTGCATGTAGGCGTCCCAATCGCCGCGTTTGATGGTGATGTCGGCGATCAGGTGATGCAGGTTCGCTTCGTGCACCACCACCACGCCGGGATGATCCATCGCCGCCTCATAACAAAAGTCGTGATAAACGTTGTTGCCCACCTGGTACAGGGTGACGTCGAAATTCTTGGGGTTAAAAGAGAGCGGCTTGGAAGCGAACACCTCGACGTCCACCAGTTTTTTCAGCTCGTCGAGAAGGGCGGCGGAATAATCGGCGATGCCACTGCGCGCCGGGGGAAGGGGGGAGAAATAGGCTACTTTAATTGCCACGAGTCCATTGGGGGCGAGCGCCGTCTATTTCAGCAGTTCCATCGAAAACGTGCCCATAGCGAGCGGAACGCGCACCAGCGCGAGCGTGCGAGCCCGGTCCTGCAGAAAGTACAGATCGAAATTGATGCTGGACGATGGCCCTGTAACGGACGCCTTCAAATGGTCCGTCTGCGTGGGTGCGTTGCCAATCTTCACGCTTTCCGTGCCGGCGGAATCCAGCTTAATTTCGTAGGGAGCGCCGAAGAACACCGTCTGGCGCGGAGGAACTCGGCCCTGGCTCAACTCCTGGCGAACGAAATACAGGAAAGCGAGGGCGTCCTTGCCGCAGGTATTGGCGCTGATTTCGGCCTGCCCGTCGCCCGATCCGCGAGTAACCGTCCCGCTGTTGGGATCGAACGTTTCCTTGTCATCCACACGCTTGGAACCGTGCGAGGTGGTTTTCTGAAACTCCGCCGAGCAAAAGGTTCCGCTGGCGTCGGAGCGAAATCGATCGCTTACTGCAAATCCGGGAACGCCCGCGTCCAGGTCGAAATGAAAATGCATGCGCTCCGTCCCCTTAGCCTCACGCGCACTGGAGGCGCTGAGCGTTGCTTCGCCCAGACTCAAGCCGCTCGGCCAGTTAACGCTGTAGCGCAGCGTTTCATTGGGAAGCGTGGATTCAGCTACCGGCGCCGCGAAAAGCACCAGCGCGGAGAGAAGAAATGGAGACGTGATTTTTACAAATGGGTACTTCATGACAACCTATACTTCATCGACGAGCCACCGAGCTGGACTTTCCGACAGCCGCGGCTTTGGATGCGCCGCCAGCCACGGTGTAGTAGAGATCCAAAGTCTTGGACGCGCTGCTCGTCCAACTGAACATGGCCGCCCGCTGCACACCCAGCCGTTCCATACGCTGGCGCAGTTCGGGATTCAACAACAGATCGCGCATAGCAAAGACCAGCTCCCGCCGGGAAGTGGGATCGAAGAGCAGCGCGGCGGAATCGGCCACTTCCGGCATGGCCGAAGTATTGGAGCAGGCCACGGCCCGCCCGCAAGCCATGGCCTCCAGAATGGGCAATCCGCAGCCCTCATAGAAGGAGGGATAAACGAACAGATCGCATGCGCCATACAGGCGCCGCAACTCTTCGTCATCCACGAAACCGGTGAAGTGGATGCGATCCGCCACCGGCGATTTCTTCGCGGCGGCGCGTACCGTTGGTCCGTACCAGGTTTCCTTGCCGACCACCAGCAATTGATGCGGCAACAGTGGGTAGGCGCGGATGAGGTCCTCGAACGCCTGGATCAGTCCCAGGTGGTTCTTGCGCGGCTGCAAGTCGCTAACGGTCAGGATGAACGGCGCCGACGGCAAGCGCGTGCGCCTGCAGCGTTGCGCTGTTTCGCGAGCTACCGGGTGAAATACCGAGCTGACGCCGTAGGGCAGCACGACAACCTTGTCGTCCGGAAGTTGGTAGGCATCCAGAATTCGTCGTTTGGAAAATTCGCTGGGCGTCAGGACGCAAGAAGCGGCTTTTACGGTGCGACGCACCGTCAAGCGCAGCTGCAGCGCGCGAAAGGATGTGAAGTACTCGGGATGCTCCAGAAAACTGACGTCATGCACGCTGACCACGATGGGCGCCGAGCAGCGAAGGGGCGCGGTGTACTGCACGTGAAGCAGACTGGGACGATCTTGAGCTACCCGTCGCGGCAGGTCGTAACCAAGCCGCACAAAAGGGTTGGCCGAAACTCGGCTCTTTTGAAATCGCTGAGGCACGTCGGCGACTGCCTCTGGGCGCGAAATATACGCTACAAAATCCGCTTCACGATCCAGCACGTCGAAACAATTCAGAAGATTTTTTATGTATGTTTCGTTCCCCGTTAAGTGCTGTCCGATCGCATGAGCGTCTACGGAAAAGCGCATGACCTTCTCCAGTATAGAGGGTTTCCCCGTTTTGAAATGGGGCATTCACAAAACGTTTACAGTCTGGTCCTGTTACATACGTTCATGTTACATGGATTGCTAACGCAGGCGCGGGATTCCACCGAGTTAGACGGCCCGCACGCGCGTACGTTTCCGATGCTATCAGTTATTCTCGAAGATCCCGTCGAGCGCTTTCCAGGCAGTTTGCCAGGTGTATTGCTCCTCATAAAGCCGCCGGCCTGCCGCTCCGATGCGTTCCCGATTCACGGGCAGCGCCAGCAGCTCGGAAACGGCGGCGGTGAAGCTCTCTGCATCGTCGGCCAGGACCAGATGCTCGCGATCGCGGTATTCCAGACCCTCGGCGCCGAGCGTGGTGGACACCACCGGCGTACCCGCGGCCCAAGCCTCCAGAATCTTGATCCGCGTTCCGCTTCCCGCCAGCAGCGGGACGACGGCCACTTGGGCTTGCGCAATAACTGCCACCGCGTCTTCCACAAAGCCGGTAACTTGGATGTCGGGATCGCGCAGCGCCAAATCACGAATAGACCCCGGGTTCTTGCTCACAATCTTCCACTTCAACTTGGGCCAGCGGGACTGCAGGGCAGGCCACACGTTGCGATGAAAGAATCGGACCGCCTGGATGTTGGGGGCGTATTCCAGATTGCCGCTGAAGATAATCTCTTGGCGATCCGAACGGGGCGGCGGAACAATCAGCGGAAGAGCGTTGGGGTAGACCGTGACGCGGGAATCCGGCACGATCTCCCGCACCAATTTAGCGTCGTTGCAGGAAGTCACCAGAATGGAATCCGCCTTGGGCAGCCAGTAGCGCTCCGATTCGAGCGTGGCGCGCGCGAATCGGCTGTGGCCCCAGGCCAGCGCTCCGCTCTCGGAAGAAGCCATGCTGCGGTGCCACGCCGATTCGATATTGTATAGATCCAGGATGACGCTCTTCGCGCGGGGGCGTACTTGATCGATATAAGGAGCACACCAGAAATGCTCGATGAATGCGGCTTGGTATTGCTGACCCGTCAGAAAGCGCTCGATCTGAGCCTCAAACCCGGAGAAGCGATCGAGCAACGGCGAGCGATTCCGCGCCAGGCGCGAAGCGTTTCTGAGCACACGCGCGAGTGGATGCCTGGAATGAAATGGCAGTTGGACCACGTCGGCGCGAGCCAGCTTACCTGGCGGAATCGCGGCCACCGGATCCGGGACTCCCGGTTCGCGAAAGAAAATTCCATGTACGGAAAACCGCCGCGTCAGATATTCGAGCACGGAGGCGGCGCGATTAGGACCTCCTCCGATGATTGGGTAGGGCGCTTCGGCGGCCAGGAAGAGGGCGTTAGGCTGGATCATTGTGGATACCTAGCCAGGCGTCGGCACGAGTGCCGACGCGGCACGCATGAGTGCGTGCGCCACAAGGCACAAGCATAGTGACAAGACAGAAGCACAGTGACAAGGCTCAAGACATGCTGAGAAGAAACAAGAAGTGACCGGACACGAGGATAGGGACAAGACTCAAGCATAGTGGCAAGGCTCAAGAATTGTGAGAAGGAACAAGAAGACACCTGAAGGTGACAAGGCAAAGGAAGTGGCAGGACATCAGAATGTGGGACGGAACCGGTGGTGACGAGACACAAGAACTTATTTGCGGAAGCGCTGGATAGCTTGCTCATACACGGCTCTGGTGAGTCTGGCTGTTTTGGTCCAAGAAAATTCTCCCGCTCTGAGCAGGGCTTTAGCGCGGTAGTCGAGTATGCGCTGCGATTGGCTCACGGCCAGCCGCAAGGTGTCCATCCAGGAAGCCCGATCTGCTACGTCGAGCAGAATCGCACCGTCGCCGGCTACCTCCAGAATGGCAGGATCGCGCGAAGCAATCACCAGTGCTCCACACTGCATGGCTTCGAGCACCGGCAAGCCGAACCCCTCATAGTAAGACGGATAGAGACAAGCCAGGGCGCCGGAGTACAAAGCGGGCAGGTCTTCTTCCGGCGTGACTCCTTTCAATTGCAAGCCGGGCTCGGCGGGAATTTCGGGAAAGTCGGCGCGGCGCCGGCCCGCCAGGACCAGATCGATAGGAACCTCGCGGCGAAGCTCGCGCCAGAGTTCGAGAATCAAGTCGATATTTTTTCTGGGCTCCAGCGTGCCGACGTACAACAAATAGGGACGCTTTTGTTCCAGCCCTGGCGTGGCGCGAAAACATGCCGAGGCGGCGTGAGGCACCGCGATCACGCGATCGTGCTGCAAATGAAAACGGTCGATGGCAGCGCGGCGGATGGCCTCCGAAGGCGTGATCACCATGGTGGCCAGACCCAGGCGCAGCAGCATGGGAGTGCGCTTGCGTATGCGATCGGCTTCAGAATGCCAGCCAGGATCGAGCCAGGGAGAAAGATCGTGCAGCGTCATCACGCTGGGACGCAGGGGCAGATAGGGAACCGAGAAATCCGTGCCATGAAAAACATCGATGCCCAGGCGCGAGATCTCACCCTGCAATCCCCAGGACCACCAGCGCCGTTCCAGCATGTTGCGCGGTCCCTGGCCTGCACTCAGGTTCGGGCGAGCAAACAGAAGGGGAGTCTTCTGATCGGAAAGCAGCCAAAACTGATCGGCGGGAAAACTATCGCAGAGCGCGCGGGTCAGCTCCTCGGTGTAGCGGCGCACACCGCCGCTGGGAACGGTCAAAGGAGTCGCGTCCAACGCGATCTTCATCCTTTCGATGATAGGCGAGCCTGGGAGGTAGAATAGAGCAGCCATGGACGAACGAGCTTTCTACAAAGAATCAGAAACCAAGAAGCCGATGACTTTGAACTGCCCTTTCTGCAAGGCGGCAGACGCTCACGACCTGCGCTGGCTGGTGCGGACGAAAGTAGACCGGCTGCCGGGCCATGCCGACGAGCGCGATCGCGCCAAATTCAAGAAGGCCGCCAGTTATATGGTCCTGTTGGATGACAAGGTGATGTGCAAAAACATGCGCTGCCGGAAGCGTTTTGACGTGTCGGGGATTAAGACGACGGCGTTTATTTAGCGCGTCTGTCGAAAGTCGGATCGTGTTGACCCGTTGAGTCGGTCCGCGAACATTCGTGTTCGACGGTCTGTACTTCAGTCTTTCGTTTCAATATCTTCGTCGTGGCGCGCCACTTGCGTCCAGTTTTGCCGGAGGATTCGTCAATGAACAGCGTACTAGTCGAACAGAAGAGTTATGAGATGCCCCCGCGCGAGGGGTTCACCGTCGCTCATTTTCTCACCGTCTCCGACGTCGACCGATCGGCTCGCTTCTACGAAAAGGTCTTCGGCGGTCGCATCCTGAGCAAAGGCAACAGCCAAGGCGCGCCTGCGTACATTCAGATCGCGAATACATGGCTCCTTGTCAACCCCGGGGGTGGGCCGACCCCTGACAAGCCGACGGTAACGCTGAGCGTCCCCGACCCGAATCACATCAACAGCTTCATGAATATCCGCGTTGCGGATATTCAAGCTTGCTACAAGTTATGGAAAGGCCGAGGAGCCGAGTTCATCACCGAGCCGATCCCCAAGTACGGCGAAATTCGCTGCTACATCCGCGATCCTGACGGTTATATCATCGAGGTCGGACAGAGCACCGACCTTACATACGGTTAACGGAGACTACGCAAATGACCGCCCCCATCCCGTCGAACACGCTTGGTGTCAACGTGTTTACCGCACCGGGAAAGGCAATGGTAGGCGAGCGGCCAAAGCCCTTCGGCGAAACGCTCGGCTTCGACCCGATGACGTCCACTCTAATCTTCGGCGAGTACGACGCTGTGCTGGTAGACGCAATGACGACGGTGGCTGAGGCCAAGGCTCTCGCGGATTGGGTTGCGCTGCACAACCGCAACCTGGAGACCATCTATATAACGCACGGCCATTTCGACCACTTCTACGGTCTGAGCATTCTGCTCGACCGTTTCCCGGGCGCTCGGGCGATAGCAACACCCAAGACGGTGAACGCCATGCAGATGTCTTTCACTCCCCCGGTGGAGCGGTTAGCCCGCCGGTTGTTTCCTGGGCAAGTGGCCACTAGATTGGTTCCACCTCAGCCCTATGAGCACGACACGTTCACTCTCGAGGGCCAGGAATTGCGCATCCTCGAGCAGGGCCACACCGATAGTCCCGATACGACGTCTCTATACGTTCCATCGATCGGCCTGGTGGTCGCCGGCGACGTGGTGTACAACCAGTGCCACATGTACGTTGGCGACACCACCCCCGAGAGCCGGAAGAACTGGGTCGCGGCGCTGGACCGGTTGGCAGCGCTTAAGCCGGCGATTGTTGTTGCCGGTCACAAGAAGCCTGGTGCGCCCGACTCACCGTCGGCGATCCAGGACACCAAGCGCTATCTGCTGGACTTTGATCGGCTGCGGCAGACCACGGCGTCCGACGAAGAGCTGTTCAATCAGATGACCGAGCTTTACCCCCACTGGGCAGCCAACCAGTCGTGGCTGATGTTCGGATTCCCGAGCGGCTGACCCCTACTTTTTGGCGGGATCGGCGGGTGCGGTATAGGTGAGGCTGGATTCGGACGTGAACTTACGATACTGATCGTAATCCACGTCGTTCTTGATTCGGACATTGCCCTCGCGAGAGCGCAGCTCAAAAGTCAGCGGCAGCAAGTAATCGGAGTTGCCGATGCGGGTGTACTCGTAGTCCAGCATCAGGCTGATGTCTTGAATTGGAAACGCCGGGGGGATATCATCGGCGTGCAGCGTGATGCGGTGGACGAAATGCGCTTCGTTGTCGATGAAGATCAGACCGTGATACGCCGTTACCAGATCTTTGTGCTGTTCCGGCACGACCACATGGTAGTCCGACTTGGCCGCCGCAACCTTGTAGGCATAGACGTGCATCTTGTGCCCGCGTAGCGTAAACCAGGTTTGCCAGTTGAAATCGGCAGCTGTTGCGGGCGCGAAAATCTGTTTCATGACGGAGCCAAACTCGCCTGAAGAGGAAGCCCCTCCCAGCTTATCGTGGTCCTGACTGGACGGAACGCCATTGATTTCGATAACTTTGTAATCTTCGTGGTGTTCAAAATACGCCAGCCGCTCTACGATAATGTCTATGGGGCGCCATTCGTCGCGGAAATTGAAGTCCTGAAAGCGGCGAGTGGTTTGGGTGCAAATAAAATTTGGGAGGCCGCGCTCATGATTGGTTGCGTACTCGGTGGCGTCGGCCAGGATCTGCTTTTGCTCGGCGGGGGCGGGTGCGGGCAACTGCGCAAGGACGCGGCCTGAGAAAGCCACGGATAGGACAGCGATAATTGCAGACGCCTGGCCCAAGAATGAATATAGAGATTCAGACCCTCGGAGCGCAAGACGCCGAGGCCTTCTGGCGCCTGCGCCTGCAAGCTCTGGAACGGGAACCCCGCGCCTTTGGCGAATCCGCCGAGGAGCATCGCGCGATATCGGTGGAAGTAATTAGCAAGCGCTTGGCGGCGGCCAGCGACAACAACTACGTTTTGGGCGCCTTTGCCGGCGGGAAATTAGTGGGGACCGTCGGCTTTGGGCGCAACACGCGCCTGAAGGAGCGGCACAAAGCAAGAATTTGGGGCGTGTTTGTGGGGGACGAACATCGCGGCCAAGGCATTGCGCGGCGCTTGATGATGGAAGTATTAGAGCGCGCGACATCGCTCGAGGGGCTGGATCAAATCATGCTCACGGTTGGCCATCACCAGGCTGCAGCCAAGCGTCTTTATTCATCGCTCGGATTCACCATCTTCGGACACGAGCGAGGAGCGCTCAAGATAGGGGATGCTTACGTCGACGAAGACTACATGGTCCTGAGGATGCGCAAACCCGAAAGCCCTAAGGCCTAAAGGTTTCCGGAAAATTTTGCCCGTCCAGAAATTCTTGCGTGGTCTCGCGTAACGTAAGCCAAGTCATGGATTCCGGCTCAAACCATAGACCCTTAATGACTTAGTTTTGCATGCCGACGCGTTTGTCATGGTGGTCCTGAAACTGCTTTTCTTGTCAAACGAAAGCCGAAGACGGCAAATCGTTCCAAACAAGGGAGCTTAGGGAAATGACACGAGAAGAATACGGTGCCGCTTACAAAAAGGGCTATAACTTGACGGTGCGCTTTTTGGTATCGCGTGGCCTGTCGTATGATTCCGCGCAGGAGACGGCGCAAGCCGCCTGGGTGAAGGGCTGGGAACGCCTAGGCCAATTGCGGGACCAAAACATGGTGCTGACCTGGATGAATAGCATCGCGCTGAATATTCACCGGAGCTGCATGCGCCGTGAACCGTTCCTGCAGACGCTGCCCGAGCTGCCCACTCCTCCCAAGGTGAATCTGGCCGCCATTGACGTAAGGCGAATTCTGAAGACTTGCAAAAAGAACGATCGCATGGTCCTGACGCGGCACTACCTGGAAGGATATAAGGTCCAGGAGATCGCGCGCGCTCATGGTTGGACCGAAACTGCGGTTCGCATCCGTTTATTGCGGGCCCGACGCGCAGTGAACAAGCGCTTCGCGGCCTAGCAGTCCCAGAACCGAAATCCAGCTTAAATAGTAATACACATAACACTAAAACTCGCGCCATAATATTTTTTGCAATCCTAGCGCAATTCGAGTTAGGATGGTGGGTCATACAGGACGAACTGGATGGCCCAGCTTTTCCACCGAAGCGCAAATAGCATCTCAAAAATCAGTATCGCGGGCGCTGTCCTCGCAGCCGGGGGACTAATCACTTTTGCCTACACGATGGACCGTGGCAGCTACATCACGGACGTCAAGGTAGTGAAAGAGCAGCCCGTTCCCTTCAGCCACAAACACCACGTCGGCGACGACGGAATCGACTGCCGCTATTGCCACACCTCGGTCGAGACGTCTTCATTCGCGGGCCTTCCGGCTACTGAGATCTGCATGAGTTGTCATTCGCAGATCTGGTCGAACGCCGAGATTCTGGAGCCGGTGCGGGCGAGTTACCGTACGGGCGAGTCGCTCGAGTGGACCCGCATCCACGATCTACCCGATTTCGTTTACTTCAACCACAGTATCCATATCAACAAGGGCGTCGGATGCGCCACCTGCCATGGCCGCGTGGATCAGATGCCCTTGATGTACAAAGAAAACACCCTTTATATGAACTGGTGCGTCAACTGTCACCGCAATCCCGAGAAATATGTTCGACCACGCGATCAAGTCTTCAACATGGCCTATGAACCGCCGGCCAATCAGGAAGAACTGGGCCGCAAGCTGGTTCAGGAAAATCACATACAAAGTTTAACGGACTGTTACACTTGCCACCGATGAATGAGAAACCGGCCTTTAAGGTACTCGCGCAAGACGGAGTGCCAGGCGAGCAAGTTGCTGGCGCTCTTGACTTGGACAAGATTCGGGCTCGGCTGGAATCAGCCCAGGGACCTTTGTATTGGAAGAGCCTGGAAGAGCTGGCGGAGACTAAAGAGTTTCAGGCCTTCCTCGAAGATGAACTCGCCGATAGGACGCCCAATTGGCTGGACGCAGACCATCGCCGTAATTTTTTAAAGCTCGCTGCCGCGTCACTCGCGTTTGCCGGAGTGACGGCCTGCACCAAGCAGCCTAAAGAAGTAATTGTTCCCTATGTTCGCCAGCCGGAGGAGTTCATTCCGGGCGTTCCGCTTTATTACGCGACAGCGATGCAGATGGGTGGCGTGGGCACTGGGTTACTGGTAACCAGCCACCTGGGCCGGCCCACCAAAATTGAAGGAAATCCCGATCATCCCGGAAGCCTGGGGGCTTCGGACTACTTCCACCAAGCATCTATCCTGACGATGTACGATCCGGACCGCGCACAGGGCGTGATGAACAAGGGATCCATCGACTCCTGGGTGGAATTTCAGGACGCGGTGGCAACGCGGCGCGAAGCGTCCATGTTGAACGGGGCGGGCCTGCGCATTCTCACGGAAACGGTGACGTCGCCGACGCTGACAGCGGGGATTCAAGCAGTTCTGAAAGATTTTCCCGGCTCCAAATGGCACACCTACGAGGTCGGTGGCCGGCACAGCGCATATAAAGGATCGATGCTCGCGTTTGGCCGTCCGGTCAACACGATTTACGATCTCAGCCGGGCGGACGTGATCGTTTCGATGGATGCCGATTTCCTGGCCTGCGGCCCAGGGAATCTTCGTCATGCACGGCAGTTTGCCGATAAGCGTCGGGTACAGAGCAACGTAACGCACACGCCGCAACCGAAGGAAGATTGGCAGGAAGGCTACCAGGAAGGTCCCGCGGCGCCGCGCGCGAATCAATCCGCTTCGTACGCGACAGAAAACCGCGGACCGGTGGTTTTGCCGGCTCAGGTGCAGGCCGAAGGAAAGTCCCCCAGCGAGACCGTGCTGAATCGGCTGTACGTGGTGGAGCCATATCCATCTCCCACCGCGAGCATGGCGGATCACCATTTTGTGCTTCCGGCCAGCGAAATTGAAACCTGGGCCTGGGATCTGGCAGCGGCCCTTGGTTTGGGCGGCCAGTCCAGCGGAAAGAACAAAGAGATTGCGGCGATCGCGAAGGATTTGCAGGCGCACAAAGGCGCTTGTTTAGTGGTGGCGGGCGAGTATCAAACACCGGCCGTGCATGCTCTGGCGCACGCCATGAACGCAGCGCTCGCGAACGTCGGCAAAACGGTCAGCTACACGGATTCCATCGAAGGCAATCCCATCGATCAGCAGGATTCGCTCGGCCAGCTGGTAGGCGACATGAATGCGGGCAAAGTTGAAACGCTGTTCATCCTCGGAGGCAATCCCGTTTACGCGGCTCCGGCGGATTTGGATTTTGCCGGCGCGTTGAAAAAGGTAGCGTGGAAAGCTTACCTCGGGCTTTACTCTGACGAGACTGCGAGGCAGTGCGTGTGGAGCGTGCCCGAGGCGCACTATCTTGAGTCGTGGGGCGATGTTCGTGGATTCGACGGGACAGTTAGTTTCGTCCAGCCGCTGATTGCGCCGCTGTATGGCGGCAAGACCGCGCTCGAAGTAATCGCCACGCTGGGCGGCCAGCCTGATAAATCGGATCATGATCTGGTGCAAGCGTACTGGCAGGCGCAGACCAAAGCTCCCAGCTTCGACATCTTCTGGCAAACAGCCCTGCATGACGGCGTGGTGCCGAATACGGCGCTCGCTGCTGTGAACGTTACCGCGAAAATGCCTCCGGCGCCGCAGCCCAAAACCGCGCAGGGGCTCGAAATTATGTTCCGCCCCGATCCGACCATTTGGGATGGATCGTTCGCCAACAACGGCTGGCTGCAAGAGCTGCCCAAGCCGCAAAACAAGATGACCTGGGACAACGCCATCTGGATCAGTCCCAGTACGTCGCAGCAGAAAAATCTCAATATCGGCGACATGGCGGAGCTGAAGTATCAAGGGCGAAAAATTACGGGCCCGATTTGGATCATGCCGGGCCACGCCAATAACAGCGTGACGGTCCATCTCGGCTTTGGCAGAACCTTCGCCGGGCATGTTGGCAACGAAGTTGGTTTCAATGCCTATCTGCTCCGCACTTCCTCGGCGCCGTGGAATGACTATGGCGCGGAGCTGAATAAGGTGGGCGGAAAGCACGAGTTTGCGACCACGCAGCACACCCAGACCATGGAGGAGAGCGAGCCGATTCGCGTCGCCACCCTCGACGAGTATAAGAAGACTCCGCAGTGGGTGGATCAAAAAGAGGACGACCGGCCCCTGCCATCCAAGCTCACCTTGTATCCGGACTATCGCTATCAAGGCTACAAATGGGGCATGACGATCGACCTGAATGCGTGCGTCGGTTGCGGCTCGTGCATGATGGCCTGCGTGACGGAAAACAATATCGCGGTAGTGGGCAAGATCGAAGTAACTCGCGGGCGGCATATGAACTGGCTGCGCGTAGACCGCTATTTCAAAGGCAATTGGGACAATCCGGAACTCTATTACCAGCCGGTTCCGTGCATGCAGTGCGAAAGCGCGCCGTGCGAGCTGGTGTGTCCGGTGGCCGCGACGGTGCATAGCGGCGAGGGTATCAACCAGATGGTTTATAACCGCTGCGTGGGCACGCGGTACTGTTCCAACAACTGTCCCTACAAGGTGCGGCGCTTCAATTTCCTGTTGTATTCCGACTGGGGAACGCCGAGCCTGTACGGAGTCCGCAATCCGAACGTGACCGTGCGCAGCCGCGGCGTCATGGAAAAGTGCACCTACTGCATCCAACGCATCAACGCGGTGAAGATCGAATCGGAAAAACAAAACCGGCGCATCGCCGACGGCGAAATCACTCCGGCCTGCGCACAGGCTTGCCCCACTCAGGCGATCGTTTTCGGAGACATTAACGATCCCAAGAGCCGAGTGGCGCAGATGAAAGCGCAAGCGCGTAATTACAGCCTGCTCGAAGACCTGAACGTGCGGCCTCGAACCACTTACCTGGGACGCTTGCGGAATCCTAACCCGGAGATCGGCAATGCCTAGCCTGAACACGGAAGAACTAGAGCCGAAAGTCATCGACCCCGGACCGGACAAGATCATTGCGCCGGGATTTAACTACACTACCGTCACCGACAAGATCGCCAACACTGTCCTGAGGCCGATCCAGACCACTCCGAAACAATGGTGGATCGCCCTGTTTTTGGCATTTGTGGCCATGCAGGGCCTGCTGGCGGGCGCGGTCTGGCTGTTCTACAAAGGCGTAGGAGTTTGGGGCATTGTCATCCCGGTGGCGTGGGGCTTTGCCATTGTTAATTTCGTGTGGTGGATCGGTATCGGCCACGCCGGGACGCTGATTTCGGCGATTCTGCTGCTGCTGAAACAAGACTGGCGCACTTCTATTAATCGATTCTCGGAAGCGATGACGCTGTTCGCCGTGGCGCAAGCAGGGATGTTTCCGATTCTTCACCTGGGCCGCCCGTGGCTGCCCTATTGGCTGCTTCCCTACCCCAACTCGATGTGGCTGTGGCCCAATCCGCGCAGCCCGCTGATCTGGGACGTGTTCGCGGTTTCGACTTACCTGACCGTATCGCTGATTTTCTGGTTCATCGGCCTGGTGCCGGATCTGGCGACCATGCGGGATCGCGCCAAGCATCAGTGGCAGAAGATGATCTTCGGCATGCTGGGCATGGGCTGGCGCGGATCGGCGAAACATTGGGCTCGCTATCAGATGGCTTACCTGCTATTGGGCGGCCTGGCGACGCCGCTGGTGGTTTCGGTTCACACCGTAGTGAGCTTCGACTTTGCGATCAGCCTGCTGCCGGGCTGGCACACCACGATTTTCCCGCCCTACTTCGTCGCCGGCGCCATTTATTCCGGCTTTGCGATGGTGGTGACGCTCGCGATCCCGGCGAGAAAGTGGTTCCACCTGGAAGATATCATCACCATGCGCCATCTGGATTGCATGGGTAAATTGATGCTGGGCACCGGACTTATTGTCGCTTATGGATACGCGATGGAAGCGTTCATGTCCTGGTACAGCGGCAATCCACATGAGATGTTCATGTACTACAACCGCGCCACCGGACCCTACGCGGTCTTCTTCTGGGCGCTGATCCTGTGCAACATCCTGATCCCGCAATCGCTGTGGCTGGCGAGCGTGCGGCAGAGCATACCGAAGCTGTTTTTTGTTTCGATCGTGGTGAATATCGGGATGTGGCTGGAGCGCTTTATCATCGTCATCACCAGCCTGGCTCGGGATTTTGTGCCGTCGTCGTGGGGCATGTATTATCCGACGCAGTGGGATTGGGCGGTGTACATTGGAACGCTCGGATTTTTCCTGGTGCTGATGATTTTGTTCGTGCGCACGCTTCCATCGATTTCGATTTTTGAGGTGCGCGAGGTGCTGCATCATCTGGCGCCTAACATCGCCGATGAGCCGGCGGTTGGAGACTAAACTTAGGTGGCCACAGATGAACACAGATCAACACAGATTAAAAACAATGAGTTGGCATTATCGGTGTTCATCTGTGTTTATCTGTGGCCAGGAATGATTCGATGACGGAGACTTTCGCAGATCGGCACGGAGTTTACGGCGTCATGGCGCAGTTTGAAACACCCGAGCAGTTGCTCGCAGCTGCCAACCGCGCTTACGCATCAGGTTATCGCAACATGGACGCTTACACCCCGATGCCCATCGAGGGCCTGGCCGAAGCGGTTGGTTTCCGCCGCAACTGGGTAGCGCCGATCGTGCTGTTCTTTGGCCTGTGTGGCGCTGCGGGAGGCTTTGGGCTGTTGTGGTGGATTTCGGTGATCGCTTATCCGCACAACGTAGCGGGACGGCCTTTTAATAGCTGGCCGGCCTATATTCCGATCACCTTTGAGTGCACCGTTCTGCTGGCCGCGCTGAGCGCCGTAGTGGGGATGCTGGCGCTCAACAAACTGCCCATGCCGTATCATCCGGTGTTCAACGTAGAGGGCTTTTCCCGCGCGTCGATCGACCGGTTTTTCCTGTGCATCGAGGCATCGGACCCCAAGTTTGAGATGGCCAAGACCAAAGCGTTTCTCGAACAGCTGAACCCTGAAGAGGTGGCCGAAGTTGAAAAATAGCCGCAAACTCTGCTTGGGTGCGTTGTTGATATTGACGGCTTGCCGCCAGGATATGCACAATGAGCCGCGCTATAAGCCGCTGGCTGCAAGCGATTTTTTCGCCGATGGACGTTCCGCGCGGCCGATGGTGGAAGGAACCGTGGCGCGTGGGCACCTGCGCATCGACGAAGCCCGCTATACGGGCAAGATGGACGGCGAGGACGTGGACCAATTTCCGATTCCCATCGCCAAAGCAGATATTGAACGCGGCCAGAGTCGCTTCAACGTGTATTGCTCGCCCTGCCATGGACGGCTGGGGGACGGGAACGGAATGGTGGTTTTGCGCGGTTTCAGGCAGCCTCCGTCGTATTACTCCGAACGGCTGGTGAATGCTCCGGTGGGACACTTCTTCGATGTGATCTCCAACGGATTTGGGGCCATGCCGAGCTATGCCTCGCGCGTTCCATCCGATGATCGCTGGCGCATAATCGCCTATATTCGCGCCTTGCAATTGAGCGAGTCCGCGAGCCTGAACGACGTGCCGGCGGATCAGCGCCAGAATCTGACGGTTGAGCCGCCGCCGCGCTTATCCGGAAACTCGGGAGTAGCTGCCGGTCCCCAAGGAGTAACTCAGTGACACCGAGCGATAGCCTCCGCCCTCAGATGGATCGCGCACAGAGGATCGCCATTTTCGTGGGCGTGATCGCGCTGGCCTTCAGCTGCCTGGGTCTTTTCGGGGACGCAGCGCATTTCTGGCAATCCTATCTGTTCGCGTACATTTTCTGGGCCGGACTGACGCTGGGATGCCTGGGCGTCTTTTTCCTGCATAACGTGGTGGGAGGGAACTGGGGCGTGGCGATTCGACGCCTGGTGGAATCCGGACTCAAGACCTTGCCGTTGGTTTTGCTGTTTGCCATCCCGGTCTTTTTCGCTCTAGGGACGCTGTACAAGTGGACGGACGCAGGTTATCGGGCTGAACATTTCGCGGTGGGCCACAAAGCCGCCTATCTGAACCAGCCCTGGTTCATCATTCGCACGCTGCTGTATTTTGCGATCTGGGGATTCTCCGGCTATCGCATTCTGGCTATGGCTAACGAGCACGATCGCACCGGCGATCCGGCACTGTTCAGACGAATCAAGGCTCGTAGCGCTCCGGCGTTATTGGTCTTTGTGTTGACCACGACATTAGCGTTCATCGACTGGATCATGTCGCTGGAACCGGAATGGTATTCGACCATCTACGCCTGGATGTTCACGGTGGGTGAAGTGCTGCTGACGTTTTCATTTGTGGTGGCGGTGCTGGTGCTGCTCTCGAAACGCGAGCCCTTCGCCAGCTTCCTGACGCGCCAGCATTATCACGATATCGGCAATCTCATGCTGGCCTTCACCATGCTCTGGGCCTACATGTCGTTCGCGCAGTTCCTGATCATCTGGGCCGAAAACCTGCCGGACGAAATTCCCTGGTACGTGCGCCGTTTCAGCGGAGGGTGGGGCTACATCATCTGGACCATTGCGATCTTCCATTTCTTTGTGCCTTTCTTCCTGCTGCTGCTGCGCTTCGTGAAGAAGAATCCGGCGCGGCTCCGAACGCTGGCGGTGTGGATCATCATCATGCGAATCCTGGATGTATTCTGGATTGTGGAACCGGCCTTTCGCCAACGGGGGTTGGAAGTTTATTGGACCGACGTGGTGGCGCTGATCGGCTTGGGCGGCATCTGGCTGGCTTATTTCATCTTTAACCTGAAGGCCCGGCCGCTGCTTCCGTCGCGCGATCCTCGCGACACTTATTCTCTGCTCAAAGCGCACGGACACGGACACTGATCGCGTACTTATACAAACATGGAACACACGGTACATCACAGCCCGAACGGAGCCGGCCACGAGCAGAGCGAGGTCAGCGTACGGCTCATCGTAGTGTCACTGGCGTTTCTGGCGGTGGCGACGCTGATCGTCCTGGTGCTGGTGGTCGGAATCTTCCGCTATTTTTACGACGCCAATGGCACCGCGGAAGCCACCAGGCTGGCGCAGCCCGTGGTGCCTCCGGAGCCGCGGATCGAAGTAGCGCCTTACGAGCAACTACAGCAATTGCGCGCTAAGGAAGATCACGTTTTGAGCACTTACGCTCTTATTGACAAGACCAGCGGCACAGTGCGAGTGCCGATCGATAAGGCCATCGATCTTCTGGCCAGCAAAGGACTCGCCTCGCACAACTATCTGGATGATATTCTGGCGGGTCGAAAGGCGCCCCCGGCTGCCAAGCCGGCGCCGCCCGCGAAACAAGGAAGTAGTGATGCGAAGTAACAAACTTTGGATGGCCGGTCTCGCGATCGCCGCGCTGCCGGCACTGGCGGCGGCACAGCAGATGGGGATTCCGGCGGCAACTCTGCCCATGATGGTGCAGGGCGTCGGCATCGATCAGAACCTGAATGCCCAGATTCCACTGGAATTGAAGTTTAAAGACGAAACCGGACAGGTGGTTCGGCTGGGCCAGTATTTCCGCGAGAAGCCGGTGGTGCTGGCGCTGGTCTATTACGAGTGCCCCGGCCTGTGCGACCTGATCCTGAATGGTCTCACTCACACGATGGGACAGGTTTCGCTGAATGTGGGCTCGGATTATGAAGTGGTCACGGTCAGCTTTAATCCCAAAGAGACCTGGCAGCTCGCCCAGGCGAAAAAAGCCAATTACATGGAGAAGTACCAGCGCGCGGGCGCCAAAGAAGGATGGCATTTCCTGACCGGTGACCAAGCCTCCATCAAGAACCTGGCCGACACGGTGGGATTCCACTATAAGTACGATCCCATCAACAACCAGTTCGCGCACGCCAGCGGCATCATGCTGCTGACGCCGGAAGGCAAGATCGCGCGCTACTTCTACGGAATCGAATATAAGCCGCGCGATTTTCGTCTGGGTCTGGTGGAAGCTTCGGCCAACAAGATTGGTTCGCCGGCGGACCAGGTGCTGCTGTTCTGCTATCACTACGATCCCACCACGGGGAAATATGGAATGGTCATCACGCAGGTCATCCGGGTGCTTGGCACGGCCACGGTCCTTCTGCTGGGGGGCTTCGTGTTCATCATGATCCGGCGAGACCGGCGCTCGCACATCGGCCCCGGGAGGTCAGCCTAAAACATGCAGCTTCCACTGTGGCCCGAAGCCGCTTCGGCCCTGGCCGTCGAGGTCGATTACTTATACATCTATCTGACCGTGGTGAGTGTCGTGATGTCGGTGCTCATCTTTGCCACCATCTTCGTCTTTGCGATCAAGTACCGCCGGCGCGGCGATGAGGTGCCGGCGCCCATCCATGGCTCGCTGCGGCTGGAAATCGGCTGGTCGATCTTCCCCTTCCTGGTAATGCTGACGTTCTTTTGGTGGGGCGCAAAGATCTTCTTCTATAACGCCGTACCTCCGCCCAATGCGATGGACGTGTACGTGGTGGGCAAGCAGTGGATGTGGAAGCTCCAGTATCCAGGCGGGCAGCGCGAGATCAACGAACTGCATGTTCCCATCGGACGGCCGGTGAAGCTGACGCTGGCGTCGGAAGACGTGATCCATAGTTTCTTCGTCCCCGCGCTTCGCATCAAGCACGATGTGGTGCCGGGCCATTACGACACCATGTGGTTCACCGCCAACAAGCCCGGGCGCTACCATATTTTCTGCGCTGAATATTGCGGGACGGAGCACTCCGGCATGGTGGGTTGGGTGACGATCATGGAGCCGGCCGATTATCAGAACTGGCTGGCCGGCGGCGGATCGAGCGGAACGATGGCGCAGCAAGGCGAGCGTCTGTTCGAGCAATTAGGCTGCTCCGGCTGTCATCTGCTGGAGCGCCAGGGGCGCGGTCCGAACCTGCGCGGCCTGTATGGCTCACGCGTGCAACTCACCAACGGACAGCCCGTGCCGGCCGACGACGCCTACATTCGCGAATCAATCTTGAATCCCAATGCCAAAACCGTGGCCGGCTACCGTGCGAACGTGATGCCCAGTTTCCAGGGCCAGATTAGCGAAGAGGGAATTCTGCAGTTGATCGTCTACATTAAATCGCTGGCGATAAGCAATGCGCCGGGCGCGCCCACGGCCGCGCTGGTAAGATCGGCAGGATGGCGGTAAACAATGAGCACAGCAATAATAGAACCGGAAATTAAGGAAACTCCGAATTATTTAAACGCTGAGTACGGCTGGAAGTCGTGGCTGTTCACCACAGACCACAAACGCATCGCCGTGCTCTATCTGATCTCGATCAGCGTGATGTTCGCCATGGGCGGCGTATTTGCGGGCTTGATCCGAACCGAACTGCTGACGCCCGAGGGCGACCTGTTTAATTCCGACACCTACAACAAGATCTTCACCATGCACGGCGTGACGATGATCTTCTTTTTCCTGATACCGTCCATTCCAGCGACCTTTGGAAATTTCCTGATACCGATGATGATCGGCGCCAAGGATCTGGCCTTCCCGCGGATTAACTTGCTGAGCTGGTATATCTACATCGTGGGCGCGCTGTTCGCGCTGGCCGCCATCGTGATGGGCGGCGTGGACACCGGCTGGACCTTCTATACTCCGTTCAGCACCACCTATTCGAACACTTTCGTGATCACTGCCGCGGTGGGCGTGTTCATCGCGGGCTTCTCGTCCATTCTGACGGGGCTGAACTTCATCGTCACGGTGCATAAAATGCGCGCGCCCGGTATGACCTGGGGCCGTTTGCCGCTCTTTGTCTGGGCCAACTACGCGACGGCTTTAATTCAGGTGCTCGGCACACCGGTAGTTGCTATCACTCTGGCGCTGGTCGCTCTGGAGCGGGCTTTCCACATCGGCATTTTCGATCCGGCCATCGGCGGCGACCCGATTCTGTTCCAGCACATGTTCTGGTTTTATTCCCATCCGGCGGTCTACATCATGATTCTGCCCGGAATGGGCGTAATCAGCGAGCTGGTAACGTGCTTTTCGCGGAAAGGCATTTTCGGATATTCGTTTATCGCCGGCTCCAGCCTGGGCATCGCGATCATTGGCTTTCTGGTGTGGGGTCATCATATGTTCGTCACTGGAATGTCGATGTACGCTGGATTGTACTTTTCGTTTTTGACGATGGTGGTGGCGGTTCCCTCGGCGATCAAGGTTTTCAATTGGACTGCAACCATGTTTCGCGGCTCCATCAGCTATGAGACTCCGATGCTGTACGCTTTCGGATTCATTGGACTGTTCACCATCGGCGGTTTGACGGGGCTGTTCCTCGGCACGCTGGGATGGACGTGCATCTCACCGATACTTACTTCGTGGTGGCGCATTTCCATTACGTGATGGTGGGAGGGATGGTGTTGGCCTACATGGGCGCGCTGCATTTCTGGTGGCCAAAGATCACCGGGAAAACTGTATCCGGATGGCTGGGGTAAGTTCTCCGCGCTGCTGGTATTCGTGGGATTCAATCTGACCTTCTTCCCGCAATTCATTCTGGGTTATCTGGGACAGCCGCGCCGCTATCACGCTTATGCGCCGGAGTTCCAGGTGCTCAACGTGATGTCGACGGCGGGAGCGTCCGTGCTGGGCGTTGGGTTTCTGATTCCTCTGATCTACCTGTTGTGGTCGCTGAAATACGGCAAAGCGGCCGGCAACAATCCCTGGGGAGCAAAGGGCCTGGAATGGACCACCCAATCGCCGCCCACAACTTTTAACTTCGACGTGACCCCGATCGTCACCGAAGAAGCCTACGCTTATGCAAAACATCACGAGGTGAAAGTTGGCTGACACGCACGCGGTTGCAACCGAGCATCCACCGCAATTACGTCATCACTTCGATGACATGGGCCAGCAGTTTGACTCGGCCACCTTCGGAATGTGGGTGTTCCTGCTGACGGAAATCATGTTCTTCGGCGGGATGTTTGGCGCCTATACCGTGTACCGCGGCATGTACCCGGAGGCGTTTGCCGCCACCAGCAACTTCATGAATCCGGCATTCGGCGCGTTGAATACCGCGGTCCTGATCGTCAGCAGCTTGAGCATGGCGCTGGCGGTACGGGCAGCCCATCTCGGGCAACAGAAATTCCTGCAGTTGATGCTGCTGGTCACCATGTTTTTTGGCACCTGCTTCCTGGTGATCAAGGGTTTTGAATACCACGAGCATTGGGTGGACATGAAAGTTCCGTTGATCACGGGCCATTGGGCCTGGGATGGGCCATTAGCTCCGCCACAGTTCGCTCACCAGGCTCAGATCCTGTTTTGCTTTTATTTCTTCATGACTGGATTCCACGCCATTCACATGTTGGTGGGCTTGGGAATCATGACTACGATTTTCGTGATGGCGCGGAAGGGCAGTTTCGGCCCCACCTATTACACTCCGGTGGAAGTGTCCGGACTCTATTGGCACTTCGTTGACATTGTTTGGATCTTCCTATTTCCTTTGCTGTACTTAATCGGGCACACGAAGAATTTGGTCTAATATGCATCCTGTAACTCCTGTTCGCACCTACGTCCTGATCTGGCTGACGCTAACGATCATGACCTTTGTCACTTTTTACGTCTCCACCATCGATCTAGGCGCGTTCAACATCGTGATCGCGCTCGGTATCGCCTTCTTCAAGATGATGCTGGTGATCTGGTTCTTCATGCATGTGAGGACTGACAATCCGCTGACCAAGCTGTTTGTGTTCGCGGGATTTTTCTGGATGGCGATTTTGCTGGTGATGACGTTGGGCGACTACTTCTCGCGCACCTGGATGCCGGGCGGCAAGTTCTGGTAGAACGCTAAAACGCGGTTTTCAAATTCCACGGGATCGGACCCGAAAGTTCCGGTGTGCCCTGCCCCCGGCACCAGCCATAACTCTGTACTTACGCGGTTGCTCGCCGCCAAGATCCTCGAATGTTCGGGCGGCGTCAACCGGTCGTAAAGACCGTGGATCAGTAAGACGGGCGTGGTGGATCGGGCAATTGCAGCTTCCGGCGACGCCTTGCGAAAGTCCAGACCGTACTTCAAACGGGCGTAAAGGAAGCCGGCCCAAATGGGTGGCTCCGCCAGAATTCTGCCGATCCTGGGCGGAAATGGAAGGTTTTGTGCCACGCGATCCTGGGCGATTCGTTCGAAGCTGGAGTATGGGCTGTCGGCAACAATGGCATTGAATCGGTGCTCCACTGCAAGCGATTGGATGAGCACCGCGCCACCGAGCGATTCCCCCAGGCCAAACAGCCGGAGTGGGTGCTCTTCGTCCATCAGCCACGAAACCCAGCGATGCACATCGTCGGACTCGAGCAGTCCGTAGGTTGTCAAATCGCCGCCGCTCTCACCATGGGCTCGGCTGTCGGGCACCAGCACCGTGTATCCATGGGAGAGAAACATTCGGGCGAGGCCCACTTGGCTGCCGCGAGAATCGGCGATACCGTGCAGGATCAAAACGGCATCGCCATTGGGACGGTCGGGCCGGAATAGCCAGGCACGCAGATCAATGCCGTCCTGGGCGTTTATGTCGACGGTCCGCGCGTCACGATTGGAAGCAACCGGCCGGCGGGCTGGACGCAAAGCGGCCTCGCTCAGTAGGACGCCTGCGACACCGCAAACGATCAGCGCGATGGCGGCAACCGCGGCGGCGCCCCATGCGATCCATTTCCAGCGTCGCGCCATTACCTCAGAATACGCTGCAAAATGTGGCGCACGCACTCTTGCGTGCCGCGTTCACAATCGTGTGAACGCTTCAGAAGGCGTTGGCACGAGTGCCAACACGGCACGCACGAGTGCGCAATGCCGCTTAGTTTTTTGTGCGCGAACATTTTAAAGGACTTATGTTTGATTGCAGCAGGCAGCATCCTGCGCCATGGTACGCCAATCTCGAAAGCCAGCGTCGGCATGATTGCCGACGCGGCACGCAGGAGTGCGTGCGCCAGAATGTTTTCAATACTTTACTGAGCCTCGCCGAAAACTAAGTGACATTGCGCACGAGTGCGTGCGCCACGGTAGCCGAGCGGTCAACGCCTGGCCAGCCAGGCTTCAATTTCCGGAAGACGTTCGGCTCTGAATTTCACATTTAAGTTTATCGCGGAAATCGCCGCCACAACGGTTTGGCGCGCACTCGCGGGCCCGTGCCGGCGGGCGTAGGCTTCCAAGTCGGCGGCGCGTTTCTTATTGCTCGATTCGCCCGCGATGGCAGACATCAGCCTTAAGCGCTCGAACGGCTGCAGCGGAAAGCCCGGCCGCAGGATGTGTTGAAGCGCAAACGTCCAGGCCAGATCGGGATGCGTGCTCGAAACCCGGCGAAACATTGCATCCACGGTTCCGGCGGGCGCCTCCGGGCCGGCTGCCAGTTCCAGGAAGCGTTCGGCGCCTGCCGGGTCCGCGATCGACGCCAAAGCCTCAAACATGTTTTCCTTTTCCAGAGGGTCCTTCGTGGCCCGGAACAGCGCGAACAGCCTGTCGAGAGTTTTGGCGTCGGCGTGGCGAGCCAGAATCGAGAGCGCCGTGCGCCGCACGGCGGGGGAGGCGTCATCGAAGCGGCGGCCAGCTTCAGCGATTACCGGCTGGTCATCGAAGCGGCTCAGAGCCACCAGGACTGCGTCCCTCAGCTTGGCGTCGTTCGGTTCCTCATTGGGCTGGGCCTCCCAACCGAGCCGGACTGCCAAAGGATGGAGCCGCGCTCGCGCATAAGCCAGGAATGCGGCGTGGCCCGCGTTGTCGGCGGAAAGCCTGTCGACGGAAACCAGCGTGGAGACGATCTGCTGCCAAACGATCGGATCGGCGTCGGGCGGAATCTCCCTCGTCAGGTCGAGGTAATTCGTAATAGGCGCGTAGCCGGACTGCCCGAGGGCCCACGCGTCGTACAAAATACCGAGTTGATCCACGGGCTTTACTGCACCGATGTGGGCGCTCAGCGCCTGGATCATGGCTTGCGAATACAAAGTGCGAACAAAGCTGGACTGCCCGGCGTTGACGATCGCTGGTCCCTCGCCTTGGACCGATACCTTGGCCGGCATCGAGCCCGCGAGTAACAGAATGTAGGGGGGCCCTCCGGCACTGACTGCGACGGGAATGTGCCACGTCTCAGGCGGCAGGGACGCGATGGTGGCCGGATCTTCGGCGAACCTTCCCTCGCTCAACGCGATGGTCTGCTCGGAGCCCTTGCTCTGTTGCGCCTCGACTTTCAACAGCGGGACTCCCGGCTGCCGCGTGAAATCAGCTTCCACCTCTAATACCGGCTGGCCGGCGGCGCTCTGCACTTCACGCCAGAGATCCGCATCCACGGTGTTCCCAAAGGCGTGGGCCTGCATATAGCGCCGAACGCCATCCCGGAAGGCCGCGGGGCCGACGTAGGCTTCCAGCATCCCGATTACCGCGGCGCCTTTATCGTAAGTGATCCGGTCGAAGGCTTGCTCCGCCTGGCTGGCTGTGAGCACCGCCTGCACAACCGGGTGCGTGGAGGGCTTGGCGTCGGCGCGTTTTCCCGCTTCCGACACCGCGAGCGCCTGCAGCCCCGTCTTCCATTCCGGATGAAGATCGTCGGCGGCCTTGGTCTGCATCCAGCGCGCAAAACCTTCGTTCAGCCACAGATTGTCCCACCAGGCCATGGTGACCAGGTCGCCAAACCACTGGTGCGACATTTCGTGAGCCACAACTTCAAAGACCCTTTGGCGATCGGCTTCGGTGGAGAAGTGGGGATCGAACAAGAGATCCTGCTGCCCATAAAAGATGGCGCCCCAGTTCTCCATGGAGCCTCCGTCAATGTCGCCGGGCGCGACGACGAGATCCAGCTTAGGCAGAGCGTAATGAAATCCGAAGTATTCGTTATAGTAATGCAACAGTCGCGACGCTTCCTGGAGGGCATAGCGGCCTTTTTCTGTATCGCCGCGATTCACCACAACGCCCAAATCGGTGGAATCCACTTTCGTCGCGATCCGTTCGAAGTCGCCGATGGCGAGGAACAGGAGATAAGTGGACATTTTCGGCGTGGTCGCAAAATGAACGCGGCTCACTCCGTTCGCCAGGCTTTCGGTGGAGGCGATGGGCATGTTGGATACGGCCGTGAGACCCGCGGGCACATCCGTCGTAATGCTGAAAGTGGCCTTGAACGCGGGCTCGTCCCAGGACGGCATGAAGCGCCGCTCGGAGGCCGGTTCGAAGTTGGTGGCGATGGTGCGGCGCTTGCCGGACGGGCTGTCATAGTCCATGGCGAAGAAGCCAAGCGTGGAAAGCCCGATCTTGCCGTGATACTCGATGGCGAGCGTGTGGCGTCCCGCTGCCACGGCACGCGGGAACGTGAGGGTGGCCCGCTGCAGTTTGGCGCTCAAGGCTACGGCGGCAGATTCTTTGCTTTCGAGCGTGGCTTTGTCGATCACGAGGTCGTCAGAGTTCAGCACAAGATCAGGCGTGGATGTCTTCACGTCAATTTCGATCCGCACTCGCCCGCGAAAGGTCAAATGAGCCGCATCGGAGACCAGCGCGAGGTCGTAGTGGATGGGGGTGACACCGGCCGGCAGCCGCTCTGGCTCGGTGCTCAGGGCGACACTCGCAGCAGCGGCCGCGATCAAAAGCAAGCCTGTGCCGCAAGCGATTTTTCGGGGCATAAATCAAACTAACATGACCGGCGCACGCGGTTCGCTCGTCTATATTGAAAGAGTGACGCGTTTTCATTACCTGCCGGTGCTGATTGGGGTGTTCCCGGGTCTGCTGGCGGCTGAGTTGAAGCCTGAAACCAGCGCCGCGTTCGACCGCTACGTGAAAATCACCGAAGACGGCTTTGCGAAGAATCAGGGCTTTGAGAATTTCCTTTGGTTGGATCATCATCCCAAGGAGAAGTCGCTGATCTGGCTGCAGCAGAGCGTAGTGGTGCCTCTAAAGACGCTGGATCAAGGCGCGGAGATCGAAGTTCCAGGCGGCGTGATTCAACATTGGCTGGGGCTGGTTTACCTGGAAAACGCGACGCTCGATAAGGTGCGGGATATCCTGCTGAACTTTAATGAATACCACAATATGATCCCGCTGCAGATCAAGGATTCGAAGACCGAAAAGGTGGAGGGCGATCAGCGGGAAACGTTTCTGCGCCTCTATAAGAAGCAGGTAAGCGCGGTGGTATTGAACGTGAAGGGAACCGCGAAATATACGCTGCTGGATCCCACGCGCGGGGTGATCGCCTACCATTCAACGCATATCGGAGAAGTGGAGCATCCCAGTAAGAAGAAGACCTACGATGAGGAACGCGCGGAGGAGGACGCGGCGGGTTATTTATGGCGGTTAAATTTCTATTTGCGAATGCACCAAGCGGACAACGGCGTATACGTTGAAATCGAATTGATTACGCTGGGACGGGAATCCGGAGGACGGATTAATGCGTCGCGCTTTCTCAACGGATTTCAAACCTTCCCGCAAGAACTTACGCAGGGATTTATCGCCGCATTAGAGTATATTTACCCGCATCACCGCTGAAGCGGATTGGCTTGAGGACCGACGTACTCCAGCATCATGACCACTTCGTGCGACTGCGGCGTTGCGCCGCTCTGGGATTCCTGACCCATCATCCCGCCTTGCCATTTGGACACGAAGGCGATCGAAACTTCGTTGAGCGCGGGGTCGGAAGAGACCAGTAATTCGACGTCGCTGATCTGGCCGGACGGTGACTCGACGGCGTGCAGGGCCACAACCTGCGCGGCGCCGGGACTGGGCAGGGGGAACCCCATCCGATAGTGCCATGGCGACGACATGATGGCGCCCACGCCAATCTGGTTCAACCCGGTGGTCTCAAAAGCTGCGGGATCGTTCACCGGGTCCGTCACGCTTTCGGTTTGCGCCTCGACCACCGTTTGACCGGCTTGGGTGATGGTGAAGCCGTTCGGGATGAGCTTGCCATGAAATTGCAGCGCCTTGGAGTAATCGTAGTGAAAGTATACGCCCGGAATTTCAGAATATGTGACCAACGTGCCTGCCTTGGGATCCACGCAATACTCTTGCTCTTCCCATTGGCGGCCACCCGTTCCAGCCGGTGCGATGGCATTGTGGGCCACCAGCGCGCAAACCACATCCACGCCGTTCAGGGTGGCGTTTGCGGTCCGCAGGGTGGCGTGAGTGCCGACCACGGCTTCCGCTTTGAAAATCGCCTCACGCACCTGGATCAGCCGCAATGGGAGGCCACTGGCGGGCTGAGTACTGTAGAAAATGCGATTTACGTTGAGATTTACAGCCGAATATCCTGGGCCTTCCGCAGTCCAACGATAGAGATTAGCGGCCGGAGACATGTCTTCCATCTGCCACTGTCCGGCGGATAAAGAGCCGGAAACGGTGAACGTGGTCTTGAGATGGTAGGGCTGCGCACGCACGTTCGACCGTTGGTGCGCGCCCGCCAGGAGATTGACAATTTCAGCGCGCTGGGCCACTTCAGTCACCGGCTGAGCATCGCCCGTGACCAATTCCAGTGGATCGGATGGCACCGGGCGCTCGGTGGCCTGCGGGAATGAATGGCGAGCGGGAGCCTGCGCGATCATTTGCGCTGGCAGTAGGAGGATCGCTAAGATGATCGCGTAACGGTACATCCACACAATATGTAATTATATAACCTAAGCGCAGGCGTAGGTAGTGGGCTACTTTGAATTTCCCTTGCCGAACAAGGCGTCCAGGCATGAGGAATCGAGGGTAAGCCGCTTGCTGGCATCAAATTTCACAGAGTCAACACGAATATTGCCGATAGGGTTCACTCCCATCGACCCAAGAAATCCCCACGATGCTCTCTCTAGTAAATCTTCGAATGAGTCTGGGAACACGTACACAGAGTAATTGTCTGAATAGTCGTCAATCTTCTCATCGAAGGCGCTTTCCAGAAGCAACAGCTTGCCTCCATGGTGCAGCGCAATGCATCTGGGAACGTCATAAAACTCTACGTACTTAAACGGGATCATAGCAGCTACAGTTTTATCTTACGCCGCTCTTTCTAGCCCCCGCTCCGAGGCTTCCAACAGCGTTACCGAGTCGGACAATTGAGTGGGGCGCAGCGAGCTTTGTCCTTGCGCGGATTGACGTGCGTTGGTCAAAATAGGGCGTTCACGCGAGTGCGTGCGCCACACGAACTTAGCTGGCAGGGAGTCCCATGCGCTCCTTCGTCAGTCGAACAGTGGCCTTGGCGATGGGCGATACGCGTTCCGCGCCTTCCTTTAGCACGCCGGTCAGGTAGCCGGGCTCGTCCATGATTTCGGCGTAGCGCTTTTGCAGGGGCTCCAGATTCGCGATTACCATTTCGGCAACTTGTTTCTTAAAGTCGCCGTAACGCATACCGCTGAAGTGCGCGCGCATCTTGTCACTGGGCCATCCGCTGAACGCCTGAAAAATGCTCAGCAGGTTTAGTACGCCTGGGCCGGCCGCATCGAAGTCGACTGCGGGCAACGAGTCCGTTGTCGCTCGCATGATCTTCTTGCGAACCTGGTCGATGGGATCGAGCAACGCGACTGCGTGGCCCGTTCCGGCCGCGGACTTACTCATCTTCTTTTCGGGATCGTCCAGGCCCATCACTCGCGCTCCCACCAGCGGCAAGTGCGTGGCCGGCATCACGAAGGTTTCGCCGTAGAGCGAATTGAAGCGCTGGGCAATGTCGCGCGCCAGCTCCAGGTGCTGCGCCTGATCGTCGCCCACCGGCACGATGGCCGCTTGATAGACCAAAATGTCGGCGGTCATCAAGACCGGATATTGCAGCAGGCCGTCGCCGACCGTTTCCTGCGCCTGTGATTTGGCTTTGTACTGGGTCATCCGTTCCAGCCAGCCGACCGGGGTGACGCAGGTGAGCATCCATGCCAGCTCGACGTGCTCCGGCACCGAGGATTGCACGACGATGGTGGAATGCTTCGGGTCAATACCGGCGGCCAGGAACAGCCCCGCGGTTTCCAGAATTTTGGCGCGCAGCTCGGACGGTTCCTGGTAGACCGTGATGGCGTGCAGATCCACGATGCCGAAGATGCTCTCGTAGTTGCCCTGGATTTGAACCCAGTTCTTGAGCGCCCCCAGATAGTTTCCAATGTGAAGATTACCGGTCGGCTGGACGCCGGAAAACACGCGTGCTTTCATGCTTGATCAACCATGGTACCCTTTCGCTTGCCTGTGGAAGAAATTCTTACGATCGAAAAGCTGGTGTACCGCGGCGAGGGTTTGGCGCGCGTTGGCGGCAAAGTGGTGCTGACGCCCTTTGTGCTGCCGGGCGAAGTGGTGCGTGCGGAGACCGAGCGCGCGAAGAACGATCTGTGGCGCGGCCGCTTGCTTGAAGTGCTGGAGCCGTCGGCGGCGCGCGTTACGCCGGGATGCCCGTATTTCCAGCGCTGCGGCGGTTGCCAGTATCAGCATATGGACTATGGGTTTCAGTTGGAGCAGAAGCGCGGGATTCTGCGCGAAACACTGCAGCGCGGGGGCAAGATAGAATTCGCCGGCGAAATCGGCATGGTCGCGGGCGAACCCTGGCAGTATCGAAACCGGGTGCAATTACACGTGGAAGGCGGCGCGGTTGGCTACTTTGGACAAGGATCGCGAGATCTTTGCGCCATCGATCATTGCCCGATAGCCTCGCCGAAGCTGAATGAGACCATCGGCAAGATCCAGGCGCCGCAAGCGACGACGGCCCTTGAGTTGTTCACCAATGAAACAGGTGTACAGGTGAATGTTGTGGACCGCGTGCCGCGCCAGGCGCTCACCTCGCTCGCATCGCTTGGGGTGACTACGCCGATCGAATACGAGGGATTCCAGGTTAGCCGAAACTCTTTCTTTCAAGTAAACCGCTTCCTGGTCGATCGGCTGGTGGAGTGCGCAGTCGCGGACCATAAGGGTGAATGGGCGGCCGATCTTTACGCGGGGGTCGGGCTCTTTTCCGTAAAGCTGGCGAAGCGGTTCGCCAAGGTGGCCGCCGTTGAATCGGGCGGCAGCAGCTTTCGCGATTTGGAGCATAATTTGGCGCATCATGGCGCAGCAGGCGGGATCAATGCCAATGTCGAAGACTATCTTGCAGGCCTCGACTCGACTCCCGATTTCATCCTGGCCGATCCGCCGCGTGCCGGTTTAGGAACAGTGGTGGTGAAACAGCTGGCGCGAATTCGGGCACCGCGTCTGACGATTGTCTCGTGCGATCCGGCAACCTTAGCGCGCGATCTGCAAGGTTTGTTAGCTGAGAATTACCGGATCGAGAAGATCACGCTGCTGGATTTGTTCCCCCAAACATTCCACCTGGAAACCGTGGTCGAACTTTCCGCATAAGCAGTTCGGCCAGGTTCAAAGCGATGGCCAAACCCAGCAGCATGGGCCATAGCCGCAAGGTAGACGACTCGGATCGGCCTCCCGAATCGAAGACCTGCCTGGGCGCTGGATTGAATCGCCCGCCGGTGAATTGCGCGACGGAGCGAAGCAGGAATTCGTTCGATCCGTAGTCCAGCAGCTCCTGCTCCGGCCGATAGAAGCCGACCTCGCGAAAGGCGCGGGATTCGTCGAGCGACCGGATACGGAAGAGTCCTTGTAAATCCCCGATGTGTATCGTTCCGCGATACGACTTCGCGGCGAGCTTGGTGAGCGGCAGCGGGTGACGAAAGCCGTTGGGACCGAGCACGAAAATTTCGGGCGGCTTGGCGGGATCTTCGGCATCGGCGCCGAGATGATAGTTGACGATCAAGTCGCCGCTCGCGCTATCGTATTCGGCCTTGGCTTCTCCACTTTCGGCGTGTGGCAGCAGGTCGCGAAAGGTGTTGGTCCACAGCTTGTCGAAGCCCTTCCAGGTCACCCAGTCGGCCGCCCAACGGCTCTTCGCATCGGAGGTGAAGACCACGGCGCGCCCCAGTCCATACTGCCAGCGCACCAGCAGCGGATCCAGCTCGTCAACCTTGAGGATGGTATCAGCGGTCGGCTTGCTGATGAACCGCACATAGCCTTTGAGCGCCGGCGCGCTGTCGATGCTTACGCCGTCCAGAACTTCGGCGTTCTTAGCGACGAATGGCCGCAAGGTCTTTTCCACGGCGGTAGAACCGGTGTGCTCCATTACGTCTTTCAGGACGATCTGGGCGAGTCCAGCCGGCTCGTTCAAGAAATACGATTTGCCGTTGGCGACCGAAGCCACCTTCTCCAGATAAGCGCGGTTCACGTCCTGGCCGAGCCCGACGGTCGAGATGGTCACGTGCTGGGATGCGGCTTCTTTCGAAAGATCGAGACTGTCGCCCTCTTCCGAGATGCCGTCGGTGAGCAATACGATGTGCTTGAAGGTAGCGTGCGTGGGCAGGACTTTGCGATAAGCCTCCGCCAGCGCGGGCGCAATCTGGGTGCCACCATCGGGAACGATTCCGGAAATCAGGCGCTTGATGAGCACCTTGTCTTCGGCGCGCCGAATGGGCACGTCCCATTGAAACGAATTATCGAATATCAGCACACCGACCAGGTCGATGGGGCGAAGATTCTCCACCACTCCGCTCGCGGCCTGGCGCGCCAGCTCGATTTTTTTCCCTTCCATGGACGAGGATTTGTCGATGATCAACACCACGGCGGTGCCTTCGGGCGAACGCGGCGGAGCCAGCTTGGCCGGCAGAGTTCGGTCCAGCGCATCCTCCACTTTCTTGTCTTCCGCGTAGACGTTGCGTTCCCCGGCGATGACGAGCAGGCCGCCGCCCTGCTGGACGAATTTTTCGATCTCGTCCTTGCGCCCGGCAGGCAATGCTTCCATGTCCAGGTTGTTCAAGACGACGAGCTGGTAGTCGGCCAGGGTCCCGTGCGCGGGATCGGGAGTGACATCGACATCGAATTGAGCCGCGGCCAGAGTTTGGAGCAAATGTGTATCGGTGCCGGCGGGATCCTGAGAAATGTAGAGCACCTTGGGACGCCGCAAAGTGACGGCGCGATCAAAGCGGATTTCGCCGAGTCCATTGGCTTGGATCACGCCGCTGAGGCTCAGTGCGCCGGCGGCGGTTAGACTGGCGTGCACCCGAACCTGGTTGTCACCCTTGTCGAGTTTGACGGGATTTGATCCCAGCAATTTTCCTTCGGCGCTGATTTGCACGGTGCCCGAGACCGCTGAGGGGGAGGCGATGCTCAAGTCCACGGGAAATTGTTCGCCGGTGAACGCAACGGTGGGTACAGTCACCGATTCGAGGCGCAAGGTGGGCTGGGGCCGTCCAGTGAGTGCGACGGTGTCGATGGGAATGCCCAGGCGCTGGGCCTGCCAAGCCGCGCGCGTGATGCTGCCCGCATTCTCTTTGCCGTCGGAGACGAGCACAATTCTCGGTACCAGATCGGCCGGAAGCGAGGCGATGGCTTCATCGATGCTGGATTCCAGATCGGTGGCGCGTCCGGCTTCGCCCGCGGTAGGTTCCAGACGCAGGCCGCGCTGTTCGCTGGCCGCCAAATCGCGAACCGAGCGGGCAAACGGAAGAATGCGCACCCAGTGGCGGCCGTGCGCTTTGTCGAGAGCGGCGGCGAAGTCGGATGCGCGAGTCAAGTCCTGAGGCGACACGCTGGAGGAAGTATCCACCAGAACAGCGACTGCCATTTTTGTTTGAGGGACAGTCAGGGTGGGTTCGGCCAAGGCGAGGATGATGGCTAGAAACGCCAGCGTCTTCAGAACCAGCGCGGTTATGCGGCGCGTTCGCCGCCACTCGAAGAACATCCAGCCGAGCGGGAGGAGCAGAAAAATCAGGACCCAGGTACGCTCGAAGGTCATGAGGCCTTCCTTAGAGGTTCACCGGGCGCGATGCCTTTAGTGGCGCGCAGCCGGCGATCGGCCCGGCCAAAAAGAATCCAATCGGCGAGAAGGCCCAGAGCTCCAGCCAGGGCCAGCCAATGCCAAAGATCGCGAGAGGTGGGGCCGAATGGCGCGCGGGGAGGCAACCCGAGTTTTATGTTGGCGGGGCGCCAGATGGTATCGCCGGGCTGCGGCAAAGTGAGAGAGTAGACCAGCTCGCGATCGCCGCTGAGGACGCGCACCACTCCGGGAGCGCCGGTGAAGAAGCGCAGCGTTTTTCCTTCAACTGTAAAAGGCAGCGAACGTCCTTCTTCGGTCTGGACGCGAATCGAGTTCGGATCTATTTCCGAATCCATTTCGACATCCACCGTGCCCACCGTGCCGGCCGTCAGCTCCCAGGAGCGGAACGCGTCGGGCGCCATCCAACGTATGATGTTCGCAAATAGCAGCGGCGTGGTGAGCTGGTATTTCATTCCCGATCGCACGGGGTGAAAACCGAGCACCACAATCTTTGGAGTACCGGGCCGCGCGACGATTAAAGGACCAGCATCCGATCGGGCCACGACGATGTCGCCGGGCGCGGGACGGAAGATCTCGACATTCGAGAGTTCGATGTCTCGCGCGCGCAAGCCGGTTCCCAAGGGATGGTCGGCCTGCCACTGGTTCAGTTTGACGTTGGACGCGGTGCTTTCGACCGGAATGGGAGATTTGCCGGCGGGCGGCTCCAGCCAAATGCTTTGCGCGGCGGGCGGCGAAGACGGCGCAAAACGATCCAGCAAAACGATGCCGCCGCGAGCGTCGGGTTTATAGCTTGAAACTGGAAGAAAGCTGGCTTGAACTCCGGGAATCGCGGTGAAAATGGGCCGGAGAAGATCCGGCTCGGCGGAATAAATAGTGACGGGCACGGCGCCCCGCGCGGGAAGTTCGAGAATGGCGCGGCTGTCCTGACGAAAAGTGTCCTGGGTGCCAGCTTGAGTACCCAGCCGCGTTTCCAACCATCCGGCGGCACGCGTTTTGAAGCGGAAGGTGAGGTCTTGTTCGGCGGCCGGTTTCAAATCGAAGCGGCGAGTGGCGACGGGCGATCCGCCGAAGGCTACCGTGACAGGAACGGAGCGCGCCACAGCTCCGTAGTTTCTGGCGGCGATGAAGACCTCCCACGTATCGGGATCGTCGGTGGCTCGATGCACGCTCACTTTTCGCAAACCGACATGCTCGGTAGGGCCGTCGATTGAGATCAGGCGAAAATTCGCAGGTGCAATTAGCCGCGCGGCCTGTTCGGAGGGAATGCGGCCGGCTCCGATAAAAACGATCTCACCGGGACGCTGGGCCTGCACCTTCTGGGCTCGCACGGCGAAATCGAGAGCTTGCTGCAGATTCAGCGGCGCGACGCCAGGCTGGGTCTGATCGATGGCGAGATGAATCTTCCTGCGGTCCGACTCAAACAGCAGCGCGGGCGTGGCGAGCACGTCGGCACGAACCAGCATGACGCGATCGGCGGGCGGCAACGCGCTCACATAATTGTCGGCCGCCAGGCGCGCTCGATCGATGAGTCGGCCATTACCAAGGCGAGCGGCCATCCATGCGGAGGTATCGAGAATAAGTACGTGATCGCGCGAGTAGCGAGCCGGAGATCCGACACGAAGCTGGGCAATGGCCAGCAGAAGCAGCAACAAGCTGATCAACTGCAGCAGCAGAGACCAAGGCTGCTGCAATTTGCGCCGATGCTTCAGCACCGGGGGTTTTTCGGCGGCAGCGAAGAAGCGCAGTGTCGCAACGGTGTGGTGCTTCCGCATGCGGTCCAGCAGGTACAACGCTACGACGACGCCCGAAAGCGATCCGAGGATCGTGAGGAATTCGGGCAACGAAAGATTGAGGAAAAACATCGTGACTTACTCGAGGCTGCCGGTGCGCGCTAGCGGGCCGAACACTGCCTCTTCAATTGTAGTAGTTGTACTGATCCCCACATAACGTCCGCTATTGCGCAGGCCGACGCGCTGGATGTCGCGAGCGTGGGCGTCGAAGGCCTGAATATAGTTCACCCGAGCCGCGTCATCGAAACCGATTTCAAGCTTTTCGCCAGTTTCGGCGTCCTCTAGATCGAGCAATCCGTCCCAACCGGGTTCGCGATCTTCGTCGGCCCAGACCTGAACCAGAATGAGTTCGTGCCCGAAATCGGCCAGGTATTGCAAGGGCCGTTCACAACCGGCGTCGTCGAGGAAATCGGAAATGATGATGAGCAGGCCGCGCTGCGGGTAGGTGGAAATGAAGTCGCGTGCAATCTGAAAATAGCTGGTGCGGCCGCCGGGCTTGAGGTTTTCCAGAAACTTCACGGCCGGAATGAAGCGGTGCCTTCCGCCGCCGCAAAGAAATGAATCGCCCAGCTGCTCGCTGAAAGGCTGAAGGCAGATGGTATCCAGGCGCACCAGGCCGACGTAGCACAACGCGGCCGCGAGTTTGCGGGCATAGTCAAACTTAGAGACGGCGCCGGTGGTCATGGAGTTGCTGCAATCGAGCAGGACACGCACGGGAATACGCGGTTCCACCTGGAACATTTTCAGAAACAGCTTTTCCAGGCGCAGGTACGCGCGCCAGTTCACCGCGCGCAGATCGTCGCCATGATGGAATTGGCGATGATCGAGAAACTCCTGGCCAGGACCTGCAAAGTGCGAGATGTTGTGGCCGCCGACCAGGCCGGGAAACGACTTTTGCCAGCGGATGGCCAGCCGCTCGAGCTTCTCGAGGAACTCGCTGTCGATGAGTGGCTCGGTTTTCACTTTACGGCCGCGGCGGTAACGCTTTCGATGATGGCGCTAAGCAGGGTTTCGGGCGTTTGTCCGTCGGCGTGCGCGTCGAAGTTCAGGATGATGCGATGGCGCAGGACATCGGGCGCGATCTCGCGAACGTCGTCGCCAGAGACGTTCAAACGGCCGCGCATGAGAGCGAGCACGCGGCCGCACTCCACCAGCGCCTGGGCGCCGCGCGGCGAGCTTCCATAGCGAATGTATTTGTTGGCTAGCGGATGAGCGTTGGAGGACCCGGGCTGCGTAGCCATCACCAGGTCAATCGCAAAATCCTGCACGTGCTGGGCGACCAGAACTTCCCGGCAGGCGGCGCGCAGTTGGAGAATCGCATCCCGGTCGACAACCTGCTCCAGGGCGGTTTCGTCGCGATGAATGGTGCGCTCGACAATGCGGTTCAGATCCGCGCGTGAAGGATAAGTCACCAGAATCTTCATGAGGAAGCGATCCAGCTGGGCCTCCGGGAGAGGATAGGTTCCTTCCATCTCGATGGGATTCTGCGTGGCCATAACCAGGAACGGCAGCTCGAGTTCATGGGTGGTAGTTCCACTGGTGACGGTGCGCTCCTGCATGGCTTCGAGCAGCGCGGACTGCGTCTTGGGCGTGGCGCGGTTGATCTCATCGGCGAGCACCAGATTCGCGAAGATGGGCCCGGGTTGAAAGCGCAATGCCTTGGCGCCATGATCGTCGCTTTCGATGATCATGCTGCCCACGATGTCGGCGGGCATGAGGTCGGGCGTGAACTGAATGCGCGAATACTTGAGATGCAAGACGCGGCCCAGCGTACGCAGCAGTGTGGTCTTGCCGAGTCCCGGCACTCCTTCCAGCAGCACATGGCCGCCGGCTAACAAACAGATCAGGACGCCATCGACGACATGTTGCTGGCCGACAATGATCTTACCGATCTCTTTGCGCACCTGATCGAGATGACCGGTGGCTAGCTGTAGTTTAGGCTCGGAACTCACTTATTTATTTTAGCGGTGACAGGTCGGTGTTGCTTGGGTGTCATGTACTATAACACCAGGGCGTCATGTCGTCCAACAATTCCTCTCCCGATCTCACCAAGCAGCGGCTGACCGATCTGCGCAACGGTTTGCTCAGCCTGCACAAAACGTTGCTCGATTCCGAGCGCGCCAGCTACGAGCGCGATATTGCGCGCATTGGCTCCAGCGGCGAGCTATTGAAGCTGGTGCTCTATGATCCATGGTTCGCGTGGCTGCACGAGCTGTCGGAATTCGTGGTGCTGATCGATGAGACGGTGGACGCCATCGACGGGAAATTGGGGCCCCGCGAACCTGCACCCATCATTGATGCCGAACGGCTGATCGCGCAGTCCTGGGAGTTGCTGGCCCCCAATGAGACTGGGACCGGATTCGCGAAACGATATTTTGAAGCCTTGCAGCGCGATCCGGACGTGGTGTTGGCCCATGGGAGAATGCGCAAGATACTGTCGAATTTAGGTTAAACGTTCACACGAGTGTGAACGCTGCACGCAGGAGTGCGTGCGCCACAATCTCAAGATCCAGTTAGTTTGGAGACTCGGTCTTGCGGCTCAGGTCCTCGGCCAGGATGATGGCCTCAGCCAGTTCCTTCATCGGACGACGAAGCCGCCGGCTCTCATTGCGAAGACGCAGGTAAGCCTCTTCCTCGGTGAGGCTGTGCCGACTCTGCAAGATTCCTTTGGCGCGCTCCACCAGTTTCCGCGTCTCGAGCTGGCGCTTCATCTCGAGGGTCTCTTCGAGGAGGCGCGCGTTAGTTTCCGAAAGGATCGACTTGGCGACCGCGCCGCCCATCTGCTCGCCCATGAAGGTCAGCAAAGAGATCTCTTCGCCATTGTGATTGTGAGTCTGCCGGTGGTGCACGTTGATGACGCCGATGACATCGCCACCGCTCACCAGCGGCACCGAAAGGAAGGCTTCATAGGTGTCTTCGACGAGAGTTTGGAAGCGCTTGAAACGGGCGTCCGCGCCAGCCTTGGAGGATAGCGCGACGACGGATTTGTGCTCCGCCACCCAGCCAGTGACGCCTTCTCCGACTTTCATGCGCAAGTGGCCCAGCGCGGCGGCATGCGGCACTTGCGAGGCCCGCAAAACGACTTCGTCGGTGTCACGATCCAATAGGTAAACCAGACAAGCATCGCAGTCGGTGACCTGGACGGTAAGTCCGACAATCTCTCCGAGCATTTCGTCTAACGACAGCTCTGAGCTCACGATGTTGCTTATGCGATGCAGCAAAGCGACGTGCGAACTCACGGGCTCCATAATGTGAACGGTTGCCATACCTCAGCGTATGCGAGCAGGGGTGTCCGGTCCAATCGAAATTTCCTATCGGGTCGATTGGCGTGTAGTTGAAAGGCGCGAAAGGTGTTGATATGACGAGGCTTGGCCACCAGAGACCGTAGGCTGGGAGGTTGTGGACAGAACGTCAATTTTCGTCACTCAATCATAACGAGTTTTTGCTGGACTTCGCCGGTAACTAGCGCGTCGGTAGCGCCGACGTAGACGTTGACCTCGGAGCGAATACCGAAGTCAGAGAGATAGACGCCCGGCTCGACGGAGAAACAGGTTCGCGCGATGATTCTGCGCTCGTCATGCGTCTCCAGATTGTCCATGTTAGCGCCCGTGCCATGCACCTCTTCGCCGATCGAGTGACCGGTGCGATGGACGAAGTACTCGCCGAATCCCTGATCCTTAATATAGGTCCTGGCGGCATCATCCACCTGGAAGCCCTGAATGCCTTCGCCGCCTGCGATGGCGGCCTTGACACGCTCAATGGCGCGATCGCGCGCGTCGCGCACCACTTCGAAGATATTTTGAAGGGCCGCGGGCGGCGTGGAGCCGCAATAACCGCTCCAAGTAATGTCGTAGTAAACGGACGAAGGGCGATCGAGCTTGGCCCACATGTCGATCAGCACGGCGTCCCCGGGGCGAATCTCGCGGCTTCCGTGCGGCTCGGGTTCATAATGCGGATCCGACATGTTGGAATTGACGGCGACGATGGGCCCGTGATCGGTGACCAGGCCGGCCTTTTCGAAGCCGGCGCGGATAAAGCGATTCACTTCCCACTCCGTGATGCTTTGGCTGGCGGCGAGCGTGGCGGCGATCTTTTGAAACGCCTCCGCGCGAACGCGGTCCACCCGGCGACCGGCTTCGAGGTGCATCTCCAGTTGCTCGGCGGTCCAACGAGCTTCGAACAACTGAACCAGATTGGCCGAAGTGGCAATCTCAACCCCGGCGCCGCGGACTAATTCGAGAGTGCCGCCATCCACCAGCGACACGTAGGGGATGGAGCAGTTCGGCGAATATTGCATCGCGATCTTCCGGCAGCCGGCCAGCAAGCGATACAGGCCATCCACTTGAGCGGACCAACTCGAATATTTGAAAATGCCGCCCGGCAGTCCAGTGAGGACAGCGGGCTCGATGGCGTGGACCAGACCACGCGGTTCGCCGTGAGCGGGAATAAAGTAATACCAGCGTCGAGTGGCCACTCGCGTCGGATTGAGTTTGAGAATCCGGTAGGCGAGAGGATCCCGCTGGTGATGGTCGAAGAACAACCAGCCATCCAAATGTTCTTGTCGAAGCGCGGCTTGAATATCCTGGATAAACATGGCAACTCACAGAATCAGGCTGCTTGGTTCGCGACTTGGCGCGGAGACGATTTTTTGATGGCGCACGCGTGTATTTAAGTTCAACACACCGGCCACATCCTTGGTGTCTTCGACACGGAAGTCGAGCACGTCGTCAAGCCAATCCTGGCTGAGACCGTTCCAATATTGCACGGCCACCGTGACGGTATATTCTTGGCGGCTAAGCAGGCAATCGAGCTCAAACTCAACTTCAATTTCCTCGCCTGATTCGAGGTCTCCCAGATCGGCGCGCTCCAGGCGAGTGTTGGTGCCAAAAATATCCATGCCGATGCGATTGCGGATCAGGATGCCGACCACGGGGTTTGAAACCGGCTTTAGAAAGGCGGCGCGGACGCGCAGAATAATGGACTCCCCGGGCCGGAACGCGTGGCAGGTTTCGCCGCTGGAGCCGAGGATTCGCACGTCCATCACGCGGCTGGCGCCGTCGCCATGGCGAAAGCTGCTTTTGGTGGCGATCGATTCTTCGAGCAGCCCGGCGCTGCGTTCCTTGCTGGCGCGTTCTCGATCGAGCACAAAGCCGACGTACCGATTTACGGCATCCTTGGGAGCGCCTTGCATGACTATTCTTCCATCCAGCATAAAGGCGGCGCGGTCGGCGAGACGCTTGATCAAGCCAAGGTCGTGCGATACCAGCAGCACGGTGACGTTTTTCCTGCGAAGATCCTCGAACTTTTGGACGCAGCGGCTGGCGAAGATCGCATCGCCGACAGCCAGCGCTTCGTCGACAATCAAGACCTCGGGATCGACGTGAATGGCGGTGGAAAAGGCCAGGCGAACGTACATCCCGCTAGAGTATTCTTTGACCGGCCGATCGATGAATTGACCGATCTCCGCGAACGCCTCGATCCGCGGAAAAACGTTGTTCAATTCGCTGCGCGAAAGTCCCAGGATCTCGCCATTGAGATACACATTTTCACGGCCGCTAAATTCAGGATTGAAGCCGGCGCCGAGTTCTAGCAGCGCCGCCACGCGCCCGGAACTGAGCACCCGTCCCGTGGTCGGCTGCAAGATCCCACTGATCACCTGGAGCAAAGTGCTCTTGCCTGATCCGTTCGGCCCGAGCAGAGCGAATACCTCACCTTTTTCGACGCGCAGGTTGATATCGCGCAGAGCCCAAAACTCCGCTTTCCTTTTTCTGGATAGCGCTAGAGTGCCGAGTACGCGATCGAAGGGATGGTGGTAAAGATGGTAAACCTTGGATACATTTTGGACGGAAATCACAACCGACCTTCACTGTACCGCGAACGCGCAGGGCGCCGCTTGGATTATCCCATCTGCGTGCTACGTCGAATCCCGCGCGAGAGCGGTAATGGGTAAGTCGGAGCGCCGATTAATCCCTGCCGTCCTGGATTCAAGTAACTAAGTCGAATGGCCTCTTGACACAGCGCTTGACTCTTTCCCGATCCGATCGGCCCGGAAAACCCTTTGAATCTCGCGGTCGAACCATGAAACCTATTCTGCGAAGGGAGCGGCACATAGTCTATTTCAATCCTCAGCGTTTCTCCGCTGGATCTTTCCACGTGACGATGATCTCCCTCGGCTGCTCCTCTTCTTCCAGCTCACGTTCCAGCTGCGTCAGCCGGATGAAATCCGCTAACGTCACCTTACTGTTCTCGATATCGAGTCTCTTCTCGATACCAATGAGTAGCTTCGTGATCCGTTGCCTGCGGGATTCTTCCCGTCGACTCTGCGGCTTTTCTCGCAAGGCCTTGGCTCCGTTTTGTGCGCGTGCCGCCATCTGAATTCCAAAACAATGGGCGCCTCCGTTTCAGAAGCGCCCGCAAGCAACTCTCTCCTGCACCAACTCTATCAATCGTGTTTCTGCTCTACACTAATCGCTTTCCTAAGCGCCTGAAAACGCACCGCTGATTTGCAAATCTTTTCTGTCACCTGACTTGAAGCGCACTAACCACGCTTCTCACTTACGCCACTCACGCCGTCTTAATCCGCGCCGCGTCCTCAAGTCCCCGATCCTGGATCTCGATTTCCCGAATCCGAAACTTCTGAACTTTCCCCGTCACTGTCATGGGAAACGCCTCCACGAATCGAATATATTGAGGCACCTTGAAGTGTGCGATCCTACCCCGGCAGAACTCCCGGATCTCCTCCTCCGCCGCCGGCTCCTTCAGCCGAATCCACGCCGCAACCGTCTCGCCGAGCCTTGCATCCGGAATGCCCACCACCTGCACTTCCGCAATCTTCGGATGCGTGTGCAGAAACTCTTCGATCTCTCGCGGATACACATTCTCACCGGCCCGTATGATCATGTCCTTCCCTCGCCCCGTAATCCGGAAGCATTCGTCAACATCGATCGTCGCCAGATCTCCGGTGCGCAGCCAACCGTCCTCGTCAATCGCCCTGCAAGTCGCTTCAAATTCCTGATCGTAACCCTTCATCACTAAATATCCGCGAGTACACAGCTCTCCTTGCTCGCCCACCGGCACGGTCTCCCCGCTCGCCGAGACAATCTTGACTTCAGTATTCGGACACGCTTGTCCCACGGTCGACACGCGTCGCTCCAGACTATCGTGTACCGCCGACATCGTAATGATTGGTGAGGATTCCGTCTGCCCGTACCCGACAATCATCCCTTCGCAATGCATCTCGCTCACCACGCGCTTCATGATCTCCACCGGACACGGCGCACCGGCCATCATCCCAGTGCGCAGCGACGTAAAGTCGAACGTATGGAATGCCGGATGCTCTAGCTCCGCGATGAACATCGTTGGCACGCCATAAACCGCAGTCGCCCGCTCGTCATGGATAGCCTGCATGGTCGCAAGTGCGTCAAAGGTCGCGGCGGGCAGTATCAGGGTTGCTCCGCTCACCACCGAAACCAGCGTGCCAAGTACACACCCGAAACAGTGATACATAGGCACCGGAACAATGATCCGATCCTTTTCGCGAATCTGCATGCCCTGAGCAGTAATGGCCGCGTTGTTTAATACGTTTCGATGCGTAAGTAGCACGCCCTTCGGCGACCCTGTGGTACCCGACGTGTATTGGATGTTGGTGACGTCGGTAGACAATATCCCCTTCTCCGGCACGTCCCGGCCTTCCGCCAGCATCTGTGCCCAGCCTTCCGTGCCGAAGTAAACGACGTGCTCCAAGGCCAGCGTTTGTCCCGCCATCGCTTCATCGACAATTGCGCGATAATCGGACCGTTTGTCTTTCTCCCAAAGAAACAGCGCCTTCATATTCGATTTGCGCAGCACAAACGACAAATCGTAGGGACGGTACGACGGATTCACGTTCACCAACACCGCGCCGATCCGTGCGCACGCCAGGTGCATCTGCACCCACTCGGCGCAGTTGGTCGACCAGACTCCGATACGATCCTGCGCGCCAATCCCCAGGCCTGTCAGTCCCCGCGCCATCCGCTCCACGGTGCTGGCCAGTTCCGAGAAAGTCAGCCTCACGCCTTGATGCCGCGCCACCAGAGCTTCCCGGTCTGGAAATCGGGAAGCTGTTTTCTCAAACACATCCCAGATGTTAGCGTCGATAAGTGGAGCATCGTGCCCCCGCGAGTAACTCAACATGGAAGATACCAGCCTCCAATTTCTGGGTCTCAGTGTATAACAATTAGCCCTTCTTTTTGCTTGTGGCGCAAGCACTCGTGCTTGCCGCGTTCACACTCGTGTGAACGGCACCCCGGCTCCCGCGCGAAATCATGATACGATGGCGCGCATGCCATGGCTCTGTTTGCTCGCTGCGTCGGCCGCCACGATGTTCGCCCAGCTGGCTCCGCCCAATGACGCCGGCGTCTCCATGGGACACATTCATCTAACCGTTCCAGATCCCGACGCGCAGATCAGGGTTTGGGTGGACGTCTTGGGTGCGACGGAGTCGAAAACCGGGCCCTTGGATCTGCTGAAGCTGCCTGGGATCTTCATCGTCGTTACGAAAGCAGCCGCGACGGAAGGTTCCGAGGGTTCCACCGCAAACCACATCGGATTTCTGGTGAAGGATTACGCGGGGCTGAAGGCCAAACTGGCCGCCGCCAACATCCCGACCATATTCGAAATGGAGAAGAACAAGCAGATCATGGTGACCTTCCCCGACCAGGTGCGGGTGGAGTTCAACCAAGATGCTTCCATCGGCGCGCCCGTTATCTTCCATCACATCCACCTGACGACCACTGACCCTGCGGCCCTCCAAGCCTGGTACGTAAAAACCTTTGCCGCCGAGGCCACCACGCGCCGCAATCTGCCCGCGGCGAAAATCCCCGGCGGTGAGATCGATTTCCTGAAGGCCAAGGAAGCGCCCGCGCCCACCAAAGGCCGAACGCTCGATCACATCGGGTTTGAGATCAAAAACCTGGATGCTTTTTGCAAAGAACTGACAGCCAATGGAATGACGTTCGACATGCCGTTCCGCGACGTTCCCGCCATCGGCCTCAAGATCGCCTTCATTATCGATCCGGTGGGAACTCGCATCGAGCTGACGCAAGGTCTGGCCGGTAAATAATCTAATATAATGATGTCCGCGATGCGGCTCCCATTGTTATTCCTGCTCCTGGCGGCCTCGCTGTTCGGTCAACATAGCTATTCTGCTGCCGACATCGAAGATGGCGGACGGCTCTACCGCCAGTACTGCACCAACTGCCACGGGCCCGATGGCAACGCCCTTCCCAATGCGGACCTCAGCAGCGGAAAGTTCCGCCGGACATCCACGCCCACGGGCACCGAAGACGAACTGATCAAAATCATGGAAAAAGGCATTCCCGGGACCGCGATGGGACCGCTGGAATCGATCAATGATTTCCAGGCCGCAACCATAGTCGCCTACCTGCGTTCCTTTCGAGACAATCCCTCGCGGCGGTCTGCTCTGGCGGGCAATCCCGTGCGCGGAAAAGAACTCTTCGAAAACAAGGGTGGATGCCTAGGCTGCCATCGAGTGAACGGGTCGGGATCGCGCCTTGGCCCCAATCTTACCGAGATCGGCGCGAATCGCCGCACGGTGGAGCTCGATCATTCTCTGGTTGAGCCGAACGCCTCCGCGGCTCCGCAGAATCGCTCGGTGCGCGTAGTTACCAAGGATGGAACCACTATTACCGGACGCCTTCTCAATATCGACACATTCACCATCCAGATGCTGGATTCGAACGAGAATCTCCGTTCGTATTTGAGATCGGATCTGCGCGAATCCAGCGTGCTGCAGACGTCCAGCATGCCGTCCTATAAGGACAAGCTCTCGCCGCAGGAGCTGTCCGATGTGGTCAGCTATCTGGCGTCACTCAAGGGAACCGACAAGTAAGTTATTTCAGGTGCTGAAGATCGACCTGGCCTTCGCGGCAGGCGAACTCCATCTGTTCGAATTGTGGATTGGGATTGCGCCAGATCTGCAACCCGACCGTCCACTTCTTGTAATAAACCTTCGGATCGCGGATGGTGGCTTGATAGTCGATGGTGTCCGAATCCACGGGCGTAAAGCGCTCCTCTACATGCTCTGCGTCACTATGGAAATTGGCGGCGGCGTCAAACCAGGTCTTGTCGTTGAGATTGGTGGTATCGATCACCAGCGTGTCGCCTTCCCAATGGCCAATCGAGTCGCCTTGGGTCAGCTTGATCTTGGCATCAACGTGCGGCCGGCCATCCATCGCGATGATGCGGTTCCCATGCATGAATTCCCACAACATCACGACATAATTACGCGGCTGCAAAATCTGAAATCCAAATTGGGCCCAAATCTGGTGTGGCACGCCGGATTCGGAGCAGTGCGCCTCCGGCTCCTCAGACATATGGTGCAGCTGCAAGTCCTGCTGCTTGGCACGAGCCCAGCCTTGATACGGGATTTTTCCATCGGGTGGATCGATCACGATGCTTTTGCCGCCGAAAAGAGCGAATGCGCCCGGATGCTCTTCCACGCCATACACGGCGCCCGGCGCCTGCGTGATCCAATATCCTTCCAGATTCGGTTTGCCGTCCGGCATTCGCAGCACGGGCCCGGGTTTGTTGGGTCCCCTCTGGCCAGTCATGAAAACGTTTTGGCCCCACGCGCTGGAACAGATGGCCAGCAAAAACACCATCCTTATTGGCATTCGAACTCCATCAGGCGTGCATTCTTGCCGGTGTTGAGCGCGAGCGGGACGCGAATCTTCCAGGCGTGCGTGAAGACCTTTGGATCCTCAATGGTGGCTTCATAGGTGATGATCTCGGGTCCCGTGCGCGTGTAGCGCTCCACCACGTGCAGCGCATCGCTGTGATAATCGCCGGCGGCGTCCAGCCAGGTTTGATCGTTGAAGTCGGCAACATCCACCACGAGCGTGTCGCCTTCCCAGTGTCCGCGCGAATCGCCCATCCAAAAATCGATGCCATCCAGATGTTTACTGTCGTCGAGATAGATGGTTCGATAGGCGTGCGCGTATTGATAAACGATAGCAACGTACTTCCCCGACTGAAAAATCTGAAACGGCAGGGGGAGCAGCGTGATGCGCGGCACACCCGGCAGGTAGCATTTCTTGACGGTGTCGGCTGTCTCGCGCTGAGCGAAGTTTTCCTTCTGCCTGGCTTGGGCGTCCGCTCGATACGGGATCTTGGTATCCGGCGCGACCAGGAACTTCTCAAGGTCCAAGTTCGGCGTCCCCTTGGCTTGCCAAATCCCTTGCAGATCGGTTTCAGCCAGCGCCGCGATGGGCAGGGCAAGTACGACAGCGACGATCAGTCCGGCTTTCAATCTTTGAGCTCGACGTTGACGACGTGAATCTCGTGCGGCGACACGTTCTCCACCGAGTGCGGCGTTAAACAGTCCAGCCAAGTGGCGGAAAATTTCTCCTGCGGATCGATGGTGCGGCTATCAAACAACACCTGGCCCTCGGGGTCGCGGCGAATAAAATGGCCGGGCACGATGACATAATAAACGGCTGGCCAGCGATGCGTGTGCACCGGGACAGTGTGGCCCGCTGGGATCACGGTATCGATCACGCGCATGCGCTCGTTCTCAAAAACCAGCCGATGATGGTCGGGCGCGGCGATCATGGCATCGAGCGAATCGGGCCAGGGCCACGCGGCTTTTGTGGTAGGTTCAGCAGGAGCAGCCATGCGTTCTATTTTACCTTTCCGTCGTCTTTGGGAGGCGGCGGGGCGGTGGGGGGCAGCGCATCGGCGCTTCCGGCGAACATGCGCCGTCCATCCGCGGTCTTTACCGAACGCGTCCACATGCTCGATGTCCCATCCTTCGCGGCGAAGCCTTCTATTTCGATCTCCTCACCCGGCTTCAGCGAATCTTTCCTCCAGCCCTGCCGGTAGAGGCCGTTGGGCGGGAGCGCTTCGCAGGACCAAGTGGTCACCTTGCCGTCCGCATCGGTGACATCAATGTGGATCTGGGAGTGAGGATTCACCCAATCCATTTTCACGAATTTACCTTTCAGGGTGATGGGCTTGGAAGCGTCGAACTCGGCCGCGAAAGAGTGATGCGCCAATGCGGGCAGCGCGGCGAGGTACAGGCCCAAAGCTGCACTTAGAATTACGGATTTAAGCTGCATGAAACCTCCTACCTATTGTTACAGGTCTTCCATCCGCAGGCGGATATCGGCGTGCTTCCACCCGTCTTCATACTCCTTGCGGGCGGCAGCTTCCTCGGCGGCTTTTCCTTGCGCATGAAGGCATTCCGCCAGCCCGAACAGCGCGCGGGGATTCCTGGGGTGCAGCTTCAGTTCTTGTCGAAACGCGGCCTCGGCATCCTTGGCGCGCCCATCCAGAAGCAATACCGCTCCCAGCGATTCGCGCGGGGGCAAATACCAGTCCGGCGGCTCGTCGTAATTCAGGGCGTCTTCGGCCAGTGCAGCTTTATTCAGTAATGCCGAGGCTTGCTTATAGTCGTGCTTGGCCCTGGCGATGTTGGCGTCCAGCATCCATTGCGCGATCTCGAAAATCTGTCCGGTGGTGTTGTAGCCGAAGATTGTTCCGGGTGGTATCGCTTTCACCTCGGCGGCAAATGCGGCGCGTTCACTCGCCGCTTTGTTCATCTGGCCTTGGCTGCTAAAAGCCATTCCGCGTGCGAAGCGCCATAAAACGTGCACCTCGCCGAAGTTTTTATCCGGCTCAGGGAGTTGTTCGATTTCAGGCCATTTGCGGAAACGCACCAAAATCAGTGTCTGGGTGGGCAGGAACGATTGCACTTCCGGATGCTCCTTCAAATACGGCGTAAGTCCCTTCGTGATTCTCGACGCCGCTCGATTGGAATCGGCGAAATTCCCTTCCATGCCGCTGCTGACCGCCAGGAAATGCACATTGTGCGTGTAATACATCATCGAGTACATATTCTCGATGTGATATTTCTCGATGTAACCCTGGTCCATTCCCATGGCCTGTTTATTGGACACCGATGCCGCATGATAATCGCCGGTGCGGATGTAGATGTGAGCCGGCATATGAACCAGGTGGCCGGCCCCGGGAGCCAAACCGGCCAGCTTCCGGGCGCTGGCCATGGCCTGTTCGGGATGCGGCGATTCTTCGATCACGTGAATATAAAAATGATTTGCGCCGATATTGTCGGGATCGCGCTTCAATACCGATTCGAGCGCTTGCACCGCCTCGAGCGTGCCCTCCTCGGGCTGGCCGTCTTTCCTCCACAGCTTCCAGGCGTGCAGATTCATTGCAGCGTCGGCGAACAGAACGGCGGCATCCATATCGTTCGGATAACGCTTCATCAGCTCGCGCATCGCGTCGCGGTAATTCGCTCCCAGCTTCTTTTGATCGGCTTTCGGATCGCTCGAAACCCGCATGGCCATGGCGCGAATATAGGCCTGCTCGGCGGCGCTGGCGCCGGAAGATAACGACTCTGCTTTTTTGATCGCTTCGGCGGCGGTTTTCTCGCGGCCGGGATCGATCTCCCATTCGTTGTAATTCGGCCCGCGGGCCAGCGCGATGCCCCAATAGGCCATGGCACACTTCGGATCCAGCTTGGCGGCATAGCCGAAGGAGCGCGCAGCTTCCTCGTGATTGAACGCGTACACCAGCGTAAGGCCCTGGTCGAAATAACGCTGCGCCAAGGGATTGGAAGTGGTGATGGGATGGTGCAGCTTACCAAGTCCGACCAGAAGTGGCGCGGCATTGGTATTTTGCTGCTCATTGTGAGCGTGCTGAGCAAGCGCGGCACACCCGAATAGAAACAGGATCCCCGTTACTGATTTCCGCATTTTGTAATTCTACTCGACATCGGCGAGTGGCATCCACAACTGGGTAGCCCGCGAAATCTGGGCCCTAGCGGGAACGCTCGGACTAAGCTGCCTCCTGTTCAGGTAGACTTGGAGCCGTGCGATTCGTCAGGCGCGTGCATCCCCTGGTATGGCTCGCGCTGCTAATAGCCACCTGTGTGATTCTTTGGTGGTCCTGGATCATTTCGGCACTGAGTAGAGCCAAGGATCTGTAGTTCATGCGTCCTCCAGGATTTTGCGAACCGACCATTAGGGACTGTCTGCTCGTTCGATCGAGGGCTCAGGAGAGGCGTTCGAGCGGGAGCGCCATCAACCAACATTTAGCCGAGTACCCACAACTACTTCAGCGATCCGACCAGTTCCATTTCCCTTCGATCGGCATGCCCGGAGCCGCGCTCAGGCGGTCAAGGATCTTCAGATTGAGTGTCAGACCTTAAGGGCCACACTTCGGCGAAACCTTCGGGAGATCGAGCGCGTTTCCGCGCAACTAATAAGGCTCTTCCCCCGCCCGGCGCCAGCGGTGTATGTGAGCGGAAATTCTCGACAGCATCAAGTCAGTTCAGCCAGCACCTCGCGATTGAACGGCTGCAACTCGCTCCATGCGCCACGACGCACGATGCCGGGCCAGGTTGGATTCACGATCAACGAGCGCCCGATGGCCACCAGATCGAACTCGTCGCGTTCCAACCGCTCCAGCAGATTGTCGATGTTGGTGACTCCCGCCGTTTCGGCGCTGCCAAACGATGTCATCAGATCCTGATTTAACGTCACCGATCCCACGGTGATGCTCGGCTTCCCGGTCAGCTTCTTCGTCCAGCCTGCCAGATTGAGATCGCTGCCCGCGAACTCCGGCTCCCAAAAACGGCGCGTGGAACAATGAAACGCGTCTACGCCCGCGTCGACGAGCGGCCCGAGAAATCGTTGTAATTCGTCCGGATTGCGTGCCAGCTTCGCCTCGAAATCCTGCAATTTCCATTGCGACCAGCGAAGCACCACGGGAAAATCCGGCCCGACGCTTTTGCGGACAGCTTGGATGATTTCGACAGCGAAACGGGTGCGCGAAACCAGATCGCCGCCATATTGGTCCGTGCGTGGGTTGGTGGCCTCCCAGAAGAACTGATCGATTAAGTAACCATGCGCGCCGTGCAACTCCACTCCATCGAAGCCCAGTTTTTGCGCGTCGCGCGCGCCTTGGGCGAACGCTTCGATCACGGCATCGATAGCGTGCTGAGTCATCGAACCGGGGCCGATCGGTGGTATTTCCTCGGGCGGCTGTTGGCCGGGCGATAGCATCATGCCGACGTGCCAGAGCTGGGGGAAAATCCGGCCGTCTGCTGCGTGCACCTGCTCGGCGACGCGCCGCCATCCGGCCAGCGCCTGTTCGCCATAAAAGTGAGGCACGTTCGGATCGAAGCCTGCCGCCGGGTGGTCGATATAAGTACCTTCGGTGACGATCAGGCCGACTTCGCCTTCCGCCCGCCGCCGATAGTAAGCGGCCACGTCGGGGCCAGGCACACCTTGGGGCGAGCGCGAGCGCGTCATCGGCGCCATCACGATTCGATTCGCGAGCGTCAGTCCTTTAAGTTGGAATGGGCGGAAGAGCGCCTCGGGGGAGCTCATTGACGCTGCCTGCGCCGGCGGTATTCCTGCAATTGTTCGAGTTGACCGCGAACCATGGCGTTAGTTGGATCCAGTTCGAGTGACTTTTCGAGATTCGTCATGGCTGAGGCGTCATCACTCTTCCGAGTGTAGGCGAAACCGAGCAGTGCGTAGGTTTTGGCCGATTGCGGATTGAATTCCAGGTTCATCCGCAGGAGCGCGATGGCGTCGTCGGGCTTACCCTGGACCACGCGTTGGACGATTTCGAATAGCGCGTCCTCGCTGAAATCATAAGTCGCGCGGCTGTAATATTGCTTGCGCAGTTCGCGATATTGATCGACGGCCGCCGCGCCTCCCTTGTCGACGATGGTTCGCAAGATGAGCGCGGAAAGAGGCTGGGGAATCGCGACTCCGCGGTGGCAGGTTACGCATTCGACGCGCGTAGTCTGGTCGGCGGGCTTGCCGGTTGCTTCCTGCACTTTAGCATTGAGATCGCGAGTCATGGCCATCATGGCTCGTGCAATCTCCTTCTTCGGCTCCGGCTGACCGCTGCCACGCGGCGCGGAATGACAATAATCGCAGCGGACGCCCAGCGCTTGCGCGATCTCCTGCATGTTCATGGTCTGCGCCGGCGCAAGCACAGCGCCCGCAGCAAACAGAAACAACCCGACCCTGTTCATACGCCTGATTATGCTTGGAGACGGAAGCACCGGTCAATTTTATGTGGCGCACGCACTCTTGCGTGCCGCGTTCACAATCGTGTGAACGCCTTCGGGACTGAGTGCGTGCGTCACTCACTTTAATTCGTTCCGGATAATCTTCCCGCCCTTCATTACGAATTTGACGCGCTGGAGTTCGGTGATGTCGGCGAGAGGATCGCCGGAGACAGCGATCAGATCGGCGAATTTACCCTTATCGATGGATCCGATCTGGTCCTGCCAGCCCATGGCTTCGGCGTTGGTCATGGTCCCCGCCTGGATGGCTCTGGCGGGCGTCATGCCGCCGCGCTTCACTAGAGCTTCAAATTCGAGGGCCTGCGTGCCGTGGGCAAAAGTGGCTCCGTCAGCTCCACTACCAACCATCACTTTCAGTCCCTTGGTAGCCACCGCCATTCTGACCGCCTTTTCGAAAATCGGAATGATCCGGTATTTCCCGCCGGTATTTTTCTGGTCGTTGTCGTCCATATAAGGCTCTATATAGCGAACGAAGGTGGGATCGAAGTACAGCCCTTTCGCGACCATCATATTGATTTCCTCTTGATCCAGACCAAATCCGTGCTCGATGGTGTCGCAGCCGGCAACGATCGCGTTTCTGAGCCCCTCGCCTCCGTAGTTGTGGCAACCGGTTTTCTTGCCCAGGCGATGCGCTTCGTCAATGGCCGCCTGCAGCACCGGCAACGGATAGGTGACTTCGTATTCATCCTTGCCGGTTGGACTGAACGAGTACGCGCCCGCAGGATACAGCTTGATCCAATCGGCGCCGTGTGCGATCTGGTCACGCACGGCGGCGCGGGCGTCTTCAGGCGACCGAACCACGGTCGACGCCAATGGATTCTCCGGAACGGCCGGGTCCTTCGGCTTGGCGCCCCAAACAATGCCCAGGGTGGAGACTTGATAGCGCGGACCGTCGATGCGGCCTTCATTGATGGCGTTTCGAATCGCGACATCGCCATAGCCGTTCCCGTGGCTGGTCATGTCCCGCGCGGCGGTGAAGCCCGCTCTCAGGTTGAACTGGACGTTTTGCACGCCGATGAGCATGTAGTCTTCCGTCGTGCCGTTGGGCTTGCGCGCGTTGAACATGTGCGTGTGCCCGTCTATTAAGCCGGGCAGGACGGTTGCCGCGCGGAGGTCGATCACTTGAGCTTCGGCCGGAATCTTGACTTGACCTTCCGGCCCGACTTCCATGATTCGCTGGCCTGAAATGACGACTACCTGTTTCGTCAACATTTGGCCCGTCTTGCTATCGAACAAGCGGCCGGCGCGGACGGCGGCCACTCGCGGAGCCGGCGGGCATTGCAAAATCCCGCCATCGGAGCCTACGCACGGTGGTGTTCCCGCGCCTCGCCAGGGTGTTGTTAGCGGCTTGGGCTGCGCGCAAAGCACGGCCGTGTAGAGCGCGGCGACTATCACAACTCTCGACTGCATAGCGCTGATTTTATCCCATCGGCACGCAAGCGATAAACTAGAGCGAGCAATTCTTATGAAGCCGGCATGGTTGGTCCTGATTGCGGCGTCCGCTTTTGCGCAGTCTCCGGAAGCGAGCATGAAGCAGCTCATGCTGGATCTCATCCATCCAGCTTCGAATGACATATTGCTTTTCGTGAATCGCGGCGCCTCGAAAAATGACGCGGAGTGGGCCACGGTGCGGCGCAGCGCATTGACACTCGCGGAATCTGGAAGCTTGCTGACGATGCGCGGCCGGGCGCGCGATCAGGGCGATTGGGTAAAGGATGCGAACAGCCTGGCCGACGTTGGGAGAGCCGCCTACAGGGCTGCCCAGGCCAAGGATATGAGCGCACTTTCGCAACTCACCGAATCGCTGGATGCAGCGTGCACCACCTGTCACAAACAGTATCGGCCAAACGTGTTTCCGCGTGAAGGAGGATCGAAATGAGTTATTCGCGCAGAAATTTCCTGAAAGCTGCCGGATCGGGCGTGGTCCTGACGGCGGTTGGAGGCGACGCCGTGTTTCTGGCAGCCGCTCCCCTGGCTCTGGCCGCGCCAATGACCAGGGAAAAGGCGCAATTCATTATCAACGGAAAGATGCACGTCGCCGAGTATGAAGCGCGCACAACGCTCTGGGAAGTGATCGCTATTCAGCTTGGAATGACCGGGACCAATCGAAGCTGCAACCGGGCCAGCTGCGGCGCGTGCAGCGTGGTGGTGGACGGAACGCCCATCTATTCCTGCCACACGTTGGCGACGGAGGCGGCGGGCAAGAAGATTCTCACCATCGAAGGAGTGGGGGATGAGAAAGCTTTGCATCCTTTGCAACGGATCGGCCATACACACGTCGCGGCGGACTGCGGCTTTTGCACGGCCGGATGGGTGGTTACCGCGAAAGCGCTTCTGGACAAGAATCTTCATCCGTCCGTTGACGATGTGAAAGCCGCACTGGCGGGGCATATTTGCCGCTGCGCGGCTTATCCGGCGATCATCCGGACCGTAATGGATTCTGCCGCAGTGTTGCGGGGAGAAAAGGTCGCGATTGAAGCGACGCCGGCATCCGTGGTGCAGATTAAGCTTCCGATGGTGCGCGATTATTCCACCAGCGGAGGACATCTGGCCGGCGATGAAGTGCTCGAAGGCGCCCACAAGACCGTCACTAAGAAGTGGCAGGGCTACCCTCCCGAGAATCTCAACGTGCTTGGAAAGTCGATGCCCGCTCTGAGGGAGGTTTCCGTTCCCAGGTTCACCGGCAAGGCTCAATACGGCAGCCGAATCTGGTTTCCGGATATGCTCTACGTCAAGTTTCTGACGTGCCCGCATCCCCACGCGCGCATCAAGAGCATCGATACGTCTGCAGCGGAGAAGATGCCCGGCGTGCGACACATCTTGACCTATAAGAACGCGCCGAAGCCGAAGGGTCCGGGGCCGGCCGGGCTGCGGTACATGCCCGACGCGCTTCCCGAGGAGCTGAATCTGCAGGGCGAAGCGGTGGCTCTGGTTGCGGCCGAGACCGAAGACCTGGCCGAGGACGCGGCTGCCGCGATTCAAGTGGACTACGAAGTGCTGCCCTTTGCATCCACCCTCCAAGATACGATGGCGCCCGACGCCGCCGATCTGCGTGGAGGGAAAGGCAATCTTTTGCGGCATCGCGATTCGCCCGCCAAGTTCCCGGACGCCACCTGGGCGCAGGAGCAAGGCGATATCGAAAAAGGATTCGCCGAAGCCGACGTCGTAAAGGAGTTCAGCTATCACTTTGCAGGCGGCGTTTCGGTTCCCATGCAACCGAGCGGAAGCGTGGCCAAGTGGGATGGCGACCGGTTGACGTTGTGGGGCATGGGCCAGGGAATTTATCCCGCCCGTAGGGAATTGGCAAACGCACTGGGGATCGAGCCGTCGAAAATTCGGTTCATCAACAAATGGAATGGCTCTACCTTCGGGGCCGCAAGGTTGGCGGCGGAGCGATTTTATCCTTTGATCGCGCACCTGGCGAAAGTGACCGGGCGGCCGGTGAAGGTGATGCTGCCGAAGGACCAGGAACTCGCGCAACTGGTGATTAAGCCCGAAACCATCACCAAATTCAAAGTGGGGATCAACAAAGACGGGCGCATCACGGCCATCGACCACACAGTGTACGTTAGCGTGGGTGAACTGGAGTTCGGCGTACATGCCGACGGTCCTGGAAACGCGTTTAATCAGCTGGAGCTGTATACCTCGCAGGTTCCACACTGGCGGTCTTTATGGTGCGCGTATCGGACCAATGCGCCGCGCCCCGGGCCTTCCCGCAGCCACATCCAGCAGGAAACCAAATGGTCCTGGGAAAACATGATGGATGAGATGGCGGAGGCGGCGGGGAAGGATCCGGTGGAGTTCCGTCTGATGCACATTACCAGGATCGCGCCCGACAATACGCAGCATCCGTATCAATCGTTCGCGTCGGTGGAGGTGTTGACGGAAGGGGTCAAGGCATTCGGTTGGGACCAGAGGAATCCGGTAGCGGGCGGCGCGCCGGGAAGATTTAAGCGGGGATTCGGACTGGGAATGTCCCAGCATCACGGCGGTCTGATGGGTTATCACGAGGGAGAAGAGGCTTTCGCCAGGTTGGCGGCGGCGCCGGGTGCGAATCTTTTCAGCACCGAGTTGGAACTGGCGGCCGATGGCAACGTGACCATGAAGGTGGCGCTTCCCGACAGCGGTTCGAACGCCGGCACAGCGTTGGCGCACGTCACCGCGGAGATGCTGGGCTTTACGACGCGCGATCCAATTCGCATCGTCTGGGGCGACAGCGATATCGCGCCGTCCAGCGATGAATGGTTCGGTGGCAGAACGATTACGTTGCAGGGCGCGGCGATCTGTAGCGCGGCTGATAAGCTCCGCAGAGATTTGCTGGCTCGCGCGGCTGCGGCATTGCAAGTGAACGCGGAGGCGCTGCACATTCGCGATGGAGTCATTTCGTCGAAGGATGACCCGGCGAAGAGGACAACCTTCGCGGCACTGGTGAAAGCGAACAATGGCGTAATCCTCCAAACGGGCCGCGGCGTAGCGGGCGGTGAACGCGGAGGAACGAACAAAGGCGTGGGAGCTTGTTTCGCAGAGGTGGAAGTGGATACCTGGACCGGCAACTGGCGCTTTGTGCGGGCCACCTACGTGCACGACACTGGCCTGGTGATCAATCCACTTGTTGCCGAGGCCGACATGGTGGGATCGCTGGTGGAGAGCACGCAAGTGGCGACCGACGCCATCCCGTGGGATCGCGAGTTTCCAGGCACGCGGCACTATAGCGTGGGGTATCTCTCTTACAGGCTGCCCACCATCATGGACGTTCCGCAACAGACGCAGGTCTACATCGATAGCTTGGAGCCGCGCTGGTTTTATGGCATTAAGAGCTTTAGTGAAACCAGCATCGGGGCGGTGCCGGGCGCTATTTCCAATGCCATCTATAACGCTTGTGGGGTCAGGCTGCGGGAGCATCCCATCACGCGGGAAAAGATCATGGCCGGTTTGCATGCGAAGAAGGAGCGGGCATGAAGAAGATCTCTATTTATCGCCCGACTACCGTCGATGAAGCGATCCAGATTCTGTCCTCGCATGGAACCGAGGCCGGTGTTTACGCAGGCGGTACCGACCTGCTGATCCGGCTGAAGAATCGGCTACAGCAGGCGCCCACGTATTTGGTGGATATCAAGAAGATCGATCATCTGCGATACATCCAAGAGGATGCGCAGGGCGGAGTGCGGATCGGCTCAGCGACTAAATTGGCCCAGATCGCAGACTCCAAGCTGCTGCAGCAGCGCTACCCGATGGTGGTCCAAGCCGTCAACATGATTTCGTCCCCCGAGCTCCGCAATGTATCGACGCTGGGAGGAGACCTCTTGCAAGAGGTGTGGTGCCAGTATCTTCGCGGGGGTTATTCGTGCTGGAGAAATGGCGGGCACCTGTGCTACGGGGCGATTGGCGACAACAGCTATTATCATTCGGCGATGGGAGGGCGGTTGTGCTACGCCGTTTATCCTGGGGACGCGGCGACCGCGCTGATTCCTTTCGATGCCAGGGTGAAGCTGGCCACCCCCGCCGGTTCGAAGGAGTTGACGCTCGAGCAACTGGTACCCGGGGACATGCTGGTGGATGGGAGAATCCAATCGCATGTGGTGCGATTCAACGAGATCCTGACCGAGGTGGTGTTGCCTGCGCCGAGGCCGGGCGTGCGGGCGTCGTTCGAGAAACTGCGGCCGCGTGGTGTATGGGATTTCGCGATGGCATCGCTGGCGCTGAGTCTCGAAGTTCGCGAGAACCACATCGAGGATGCGAGGGTCGTGTTTGGCGGGATTGCGGGGCGACCGCTGCGCGAACATGCCGTCGAGAACTTTCTGCGAGGCAAGATGTTGAGCGCGGACCTGGGCGCACAGGCCGTGGCGATCGCTTTAGCGAACGCGGCGCCGCTCAAATACAATTCGACCAAGATCGATATGGCGAAGGGGCTGCTGGCTTCCGGGTTGGCGAAGCTCAATGCGAACAATTGAGGGCGTATTGTTTGAGCCGGTCGGTTGCCTGGCCGAATTTCCGCCGGAGCCGTTCCATGAAATCGCGGTGAGATTGTATGGGAAGCGCGGAAAAGCGAGTCGATCGGCCAGCCGGTCTTACTGGCATTTGCTCAATCTAGGCGGCGATACGATTGAGGCGCTTGAAGTGCAGGCGGCGGATGGCGCGGTGATTTATGACGATGTACTGCCGGCACTGGCTGAATTGAAGGCTATGGGCGTGAAATTGTGTATCGCGTCGTCGCTGTCTCAGACGGCTATTACACGCTTCCTTGCGAAGTGCCCACACCAGTTCGACGGCATCTGGAGCCGGGACAATGCGGACGGAATCAAAGCGACGCCGCTGGCGCGTGCCATCCACGGCGCGTCACTAAGGCCGGAAAACACCATGTTTCTTACCGACACCGCGGAGGGACTGAAGGTGGCGGACAGCGTGGGCGTCAACTCGGTTCTGATGATGAACGACCCCGACGAGTCTCGGCGGTTGGCAATGCTCAATCCCGGAGGCGGGATTGTGTCGCTGCATGAGCTGCCCGATTTTATTCGCCTGGTGCGAGCGCAAAACGAGTCGGCGTGGGATGAGGATCTGATACAAGATTTTGGTCCGGGCGGCAGGGGTGAACGGCTGGTGAACGAGGTTCAGAGGGAAATCGGCGAGGGCCAAGCCCGACCTTTGGAAGAAGGCCTTGCGAAGCGACGCCGCTCCGATTCGTGAATTCTCGTCTACTCACGCAGCGAGAAGAGTCGACGATCAAAGCTGAGCGGCTCCACCCACTCAATTGTTGCGGCAAATCCGACCGCCTGCGGTAATAGAACGAAAAATTGTACTCGCGCGGCACAATCACAGAAGGCACGCGAAGAACCGGCCAGGCGGCAAAAGGCGGCCTTGAATCGATCGATCGGCAACCGGTTTACGCCGATCAGGTTTTCACCTCGCTGTCGAGACACCCTTCCTCCTGGAAACTGAATCGCCATGACGACATAGTCCGCCGGCACCTCTGACTTTTCGATGTGAACGAGGATTTCCAGCACAGCAAGGGCGATGCTCTGTGAGGTATAAACTGCGGGAATGCCTGGAGGATTGAACCTTCCGCCATATAGCCGCGCCCCCTCCCCTGTAAGACCGGCGTAGGGGCGCCGCGCAATCCGGTATGTGATCACACGTAGACGCCGTGGTCAATACGAACCAGCTCTGCTTCCACTCCAACAAGATTAAACTCGATCACCTTGGCCGGCGACTTTCCGTCAAACAGCGGATTTGGCCGATTCATCCAATGCTGCGCCTTTTCGGGCGACCCAAAGGTGGCGAGCGCGTGAGAATTGACGGACTCACGCGAGATCTTGGCGCGATCGAGGGCAGGCGGCTCGACGGCAATAGCCGTGTTCCTCGACACCGGACGCTTGTTGGAGGTCTTCGGGGAGGGGCCGTTGCGGATTTCATCGGCGGCTTTACCCAAACGATTCGTAGTTTTCTGGATGCGCCCCATACTTATAGCGTACAGCCAAACAGGGTGACGGGGCGAACAAAGGCAAGCTCCAAGAGGAAAGATCGCAAAAACAATCACGATGTACGCTGAGACGTGCCCGCCAAAAAGACGACCGCCTGGTACGGGGTTCGGACCCTCTTCCGATTAGTGGCTGTCGGCAAGCCAAAATGGACTGACCGTTACTTCGATCCCGCGTCCACGCTCGTGGAAGACAGGGTGGTTTTATTCCAAGCTACTAACTTCGACGATGCTATCCGGCAGGCTGAAGCGGAGGCGAAGCGCTATTGCAAGCGCACCAGGTACGAAAACATCTACGGGCAGAGTGTTCGACTTAAGTTTTTGGGTGCTGCGGACGCTTTCTCAATGCACGACGACGTACCGGGCGCCGGCTCCGAAGTATACTCGAAAACGGCCATCGTGCCTAGTTCGATTCGTGATTCTCGCGTCGTCACGATGTGGTGGGGCAGACAAGAGAGGCACGCTTGGCAGGCCCGCAACAAATTTATTCACGGCAAGATCCTGACAAAAGCCCTGACGGCGATGAAAGAATCTGGAAAGGCCTAGCTCGCCTTCACCAACTCCAAAAACGCTTTCGCGGCGTGGCTCAAACTCCGCTTAGCCGGACACACCAGGCGGATCTTGCGGTCGACGGCCAGCTCCTTCACCTTTATCTCGCGCAACGCGTTCTGGGCGACGTCCTGCTCCACGCACATATGGGGCAGGAACGCCACCCCTTCGTTGCGCTGCACCATCAGGCGGATGGTCTCGACAGTCGGCATCTCGACGTCCATGTTCAGCGCCACTTTGTGCCGCTGGAATTCCTTCAGCACAACATCGCGATAGGGCGACAGAACATAATGGGCGATAAATGTCTCCATGCCCAGTTCGTTGATCGACACCTGGGCGCGCTTGGCGAAGCGATGCTGCGGAGAAACGACGAACGCCAGGTGATCGGTGTAAATCACCCTGGAATGCAGCCGCGCGTCCTCCGGGTCGTAGCTGATCACGCCGAGTTCAAGATCGCCATCGATCAACTGCGACGGAATCTTGCTCGATAGCGACCGGCGCACCTGCACTTTCACCTTGGGATAAAGCCGCCTGTAGCGCTCGATGTGGCCCAGCAGATAAAGCGACGTGGATTCGTTCGCGCCCACGATCAGGCGGCCGGCGGAATTATCGCGCAGCTCAGACAACGCGTTCTCCAACTCGCCCGCGAGGTTTTCAAAGCGCCGCGCATAGTCGTAAACAATGCGACCGGCATCCGTCAGCAGCAGCTCTTTCCCCGAGCGGTCGATCAGCTTCTCCTGTAAATCGGATTCCAGCTTCTGAATGGCGAGCGAGATCGCGGGCTGCGTGCGAAGCATCTTCTCAGCCGCTCTCGAGAAGCTTTTCTCCGATGCGACCGACAGGAAGACCTTGAGTGGATAGAGTTCCATAAGCGGCCTTTATGCTATGATTGTAACTTATCCTAATCGCTTGAATTATAAATTTGCCAAATCCGGCCCGCGACCCCATAATGAGTAGCGTGAAACAACAAGCAGGAGGACACATGGCCAATCGAGTCTATATCTTCGACACCACCCTCCGGGATGGTGAGCAATCGCCGGGCTGCAGCATGACCGTACCCGAGAAGCTGCAACTGGCGCGAAAACTGGTGGAATTGGGCGTCGACATCCTCGAAGCCGGGTTCCCGATCGCCTCCGAAGGGGATTTTGAAGCGGTGGACGCGGTGAGCCGTGAGTTCTCCTGGGTGCAAGTGGCGGCGCTCGCGAGGGCCAATAAATTGGATGTGGAGAGGGCGGCGGTGTCGCTGGAACATGCGCGCCGGCCGAGGATTCACACCTTCCTTGCCACGAGCGAAATCCATCTCAAGTACAAGCTGAAGAAATCGCAAGAGCAGGTACTGGATGAAGCGGTGGCGGCGGTGGAACTGGCGCGGCAATACACCGACGACGTGGAGTTTTCGGCCGAAGACGCCACGCGCACAGACTGGGATTACCTGGAGCAGGTTTCGCGCGCCGTGGTGGCGGCTGGAGCGCGGACGGTGAATCTGCCGGATACCGTCGGCTATTCGGTGCCTGAGGAATACGGCGCGCTGATCGGGCGCATGGTGCGGGCATTGGGCGATAGCGCGATCGTAAGCGTGCATTGCCATGACGATCTGGGGCTCGCGGTGGCGAACTCGATCGCGGCGGTGCAAGCGGGGGCGCGACAGGTGGAGTGTACCATCAACGGGATTGGCGAACGCGCGGGCAACGCGTCGCTCGAAGAGGTGGTGATGGCGTTCAAGACGCGCCCGGACAAGCTGCCGTTTGAAACCAAAATTGTGACCGAGCACATCTACGGGGCCAGCCAACTGCTCTCGCGAACCATTACATTCGGGCCGCAACCCAATAAAGCAATTGTCGGTGACAATGCTTTTGCGCACGAGGCGGGCATCCATCAGGATGGATACTTAAAGGAACGCACGACGTACGAAATTATGGACCCGCATACCGTGGGCGTGCCGGAGAGTAAGTTGGTGCTGGGCAAGCACAGTGGGCGGCACGCGCTGCACAAGCGCGCCGAGGATCTCGGGTTCGAGCTTGGCAAAGAGGAGTTGGACGTGCTGTACCATCGCTTCACTTCGCTGGCGGACCGCAAGAAGGGCGTGGGCAACGATGAGATCGTCGCGCTGCTGCGCGAATTAGTGGGAGCAAAGGCCGCGGCTGTAGCAAATGATTAGCCAACATGTGGCGCACGCACTCCTGCGTGCCGTGTTCGCACTCTTGCGAACACCGTTGCCTCAGTCCCGAAGGCGTTCACACGATTGTGAACGCGGCACGCAAAAGTGCGTGCGCCACATTTACAGGAATGCAACTTAACATATTGATACTCCCCGGTGACGGAATCGGCACCGAGGTCACGCGTGAAGCAGTCAAAGTACTGCATAAAGTCGCCGAGAAGTTTCATCATGAGCCGGTACTCTCTGACGGCCTGATCGGCGGGATTGCCATTCACAAAACGGGCGGTCCCCTGCCCCAGGAGACCATCGATCTGGCGTTGAAGGCCGACGCCACCCTGATGGGCGCGGTAGGGCTGCCGGAATACGATAACGTGGCCCCGGAGAAACGGCCGGAGAAAGGACTGCTCGGCATACGCAAGGTATTGGGCGTGTATGCGAACCTGCGGCCGGTGCGATCGTACAAAGCGCTGCTCGATTCGTCGCCGCTCAAGAACTCGCTGGTGGATGGCACCGACATGATCATCGTGCGCGAGCTCACCGGCGGGATATACTATGGCACCCCGCGCGGCATTTCAGGGACCGGCCAAGACGAGCGCGCGGTGAACACGCTGACCTACACGCGGCCCGAAATCGAACGTGTCTCGCGCATGGCGTTTCATCTGGCGCGGAACCGGCGCAAGAAGGTGACGAGCGTTGATAAGTCGAATGTGATCGAGACATCGCAACTTTGGCGCAAGGTGATTATCGAAGTGGCCAGGGAGTTTCCGGATGTCGAGCTGGAGCATCTGCTGGTGGACACTGCGGCGATGCAACTGGTCTTGAATCCGCGGCGCTTCGACATCCTGGTTACCGAAAACATGTTCGGCGATATCTTGAGTGATGAGGGAGCCGTGTTGGCAGGGTCGATTGGCATGCTGCCATCGGCGTCCATTGGCGACCAGAAACCATCGGGCGCGTGGGTAGGGCTTTACGAACCGGTACACGGCTCGGCGCCCGACATCGCGGGACAAAGCAAGGCGAATCCGTTTGGCGCCATCGGGTCGGTAGCCGCGATGCTCGAATATAGTTTCGGTCTGAAGGAAGAAGCGGCGGCGGTGAATCACGCGGTGGAGGCGGTGCTGAACTCGGGCCGTGTGACGGCGGACTTGAAGCCTGCGGGCAAGCCGGCGACCACTTCAGAAGTAGGAGACGCAGTAGCGCAAGCAATATGAAACCTCGTACCATCATCGAAAAGATCTGGGAAAACCACGTAGTTGCGGAGCGGCCGAATGCTCCAGCGCTGCTTTATATCGATCTGCACCTGGTGCACGAGGTGACGTCGCCCCAAGCCTTCGACGGGTTGCGCGCGCGTGGCTTGAAGGTGCGCAGGCCGGATCTGACGATTGCCACTACCGATCACAGCACGCCCACCACGCCGCGAGGGTTGCCAATCGTGGATAAGATCGCGGCCACGCAGGTGGAGAAGCTGATCCAGAACTGCAAGGAGTTTGGCATCCACTGTTATCCGCTGGGCAGCGACAAGCAAGGCATCGTGCACGTGATCGGGCCGGAGTTGGGATTGACGCAGCCGGGGATGACGGTGGTCTGCGGCGATAGCCACACCGCGACGCACGGAGCCTTCGGGGCGCTGGCGTTCGGCATCGGAACCAGCGAAGTGGAGCATGTGCTGGCCACGCAATGCTTGTTGAACAAGCGGTCGCATACCTATCAGGTGCGTGTGGATGGCGCGCTGCGGCCCGGTGTTTCGGCGAAGGACATTATTTTGGCGCTGATCGCGCGGATCGGCATCGGCGGAGGCACGGGCTCGGTGTTCGAATATTGCGGAGCTGCGATCCGGTCGTTATCGATGGAAGAGCGCATGACAGTATGCAATATGTCGATCGAAGCGGGAGCGCGCGCGGGGTTGGTGGCGCCCGATGACACAACGTATCAATATGTAGCGGGACGCCAGTACGCACCGAAGGGCGCGGCGTGGGAGCAAGCGGTGGCGCGCTGGCGGCAATTGCCCACCGACGATGGCGCGACGTACGACAAAAGTATCGTGATCGATGCGGCCGCGCTCGAGCCGATGATCACGTTCGGAACCAATCCAGGCATGGGCATTCCCATTCGAGGCGCGGTGCCGAATCCGAGCGATATCACCGATCCATTGGAGCGCGATTCGCTGGCGCGGGCGCTGGTCTACATGGACCTTCCGCCGGGGAAACCGCTGCTGGGGCATCCGGTGAACGTAGTGTTTATCGGAAGCTGCACGAATTCGAGAATCTCGGATCTGCGGATCGCGGCGAGCGTGCTCAAAGGCCGCAAGGTGCATCCGGGCGTGCGCGTGCTGGTGGTGCCGGGGTCGCAGCAAGTGAAGGAGCAAGCGCAGGCTGAGGGTCTGGACCAGATTTTCCGTGACGCTGGCGCCGATTGGCGCGAGGCCGGTTGTTCGATGTGCATCGCTATGAATGGCGATCAATTGCAGGCGGGCGAGTATAGCGTGTCCACCAGCAATCGCAATTTTGAAGGACGGCAGGGCAAGGGCGGGCGGACGTTCCTGGCGAGTCCGATGACGGCCGCCGCGTCGGCGATCGCGGGCATGGTCAGCGATGTGAGGGAGTTGCTGTAATGGAAAAGTTCACGCCTTTTGAGAGCAAGATGGTGTTGATCGCGCGCGACAACGTCGACACCGATCAGATCATTCCGGCGCGATTCCTGAAGACCATTTCGAAGGTGGGGCTGGGCGATCAGCTCTTTTGCGATTGGCGCTACAATACCGATGGAACGCCGAAGCCTGATTTTGTTTTGAACAAACCCGAGTCGAAGGGGCGACAGGTTTTGCTCGCCGGCGACAACTTCGGATGCGGCAGTTCGCGTGAGCACGCGCCCTGGGCACTAACGCAATACGGGTTTCGCGCAGTGATCAGCACATCCTTCGCGGATATTTTCAAGGGGAATTCGTTGAAGAATTCGCTGCTGCCGATCGTGGTGCCGCCGGGTGTGCATGCCGAGCTAATGAAAAATCCGGAAGCGCCGGTAAAGGTGGATCTGGCGTCGCAAACATTGACGCTGGCAAGCGGGCGGAGCGTCAAGTTCCCGGTGGATGATTTCGCGAAGCATTGTTTGCTTGAGGGCATCGACGAGCTGGGGTACATGCTGCAACAGGGACCTGCAATCGCGGCGTTTGAGGCGGCGCATCCGGCGGGGATTGACACGCGGGCGTAAGACCTTCAGCCACAGATGAACTCAGATGAACGCCGATGAAGCTCTACAAGTTCTTCGGCACAACATCTCGCCGGCGTGCTTCAGCCGCGAGGCGCATTTTGCCACGCTCAACGATGTCGCTGAAATAACGCCGGAGATCCTCGTGGGTATGCAGCTCGATGAAGTCGCCGCGCTCAAGCGATCCGAGTCCCTCAAGAACGGCTTCCTTAATGTGATCTGGCAGTGAGGGACTCTTGGCTCTACGGGCGGGCATGGATTGACTTATCATACGTGGCACGTAAAAATGTCACACTGGGAGCATGGCGCGGGGATGGGAAAGCAAAGACATCGAGTCCCAGGTTGACGCCGCGGAAGAGCGGGCGGCTTTGGCCAAACTACCCAAACTGACTCCTGAAGAAGCGGACCGCAAGGGACAAAGGGAAAGCCTCCAGCTCTCGCGCACACGCGTCCTGCATGACATCGAAACGTCAACGAATCCACGCTATCGCGCGACGCTTGAAGCCGCGTTGAAGCATCTGGACGATAAGATTGCAGCTCTTTCATGAAACAGTTGGCATGCTGTGCATTTCTGGCAACAGTTGCTATGGCGCAGAATTTTCCCATCGATCACGTCACCGTTGCCGGTAAAGATCTTAAGGCCATGCGGAAGGCGCTGGACGCTGTGGGCGTCCAGAGCGAATACGGCGGACCCCACTCCAATCACGCCACGGAAATGGCGCTCGCCAGTTTTCCGGATGGGTCGTATTTGGAGTTGATAGCAATCCAGCCCAAAGCTGATCCAGCAGCGCTGGCAGCGCATTATTGGCATAAATTCATGGAAGGCGACGCTGGTCCGTGCGCCTGGGCCATCCGGCCGGCCGATTACGCGACTGAACCGGAACGACTGAGGAAGGCCGGAGTTGCCGTCACCGATTGGCACAAGAGCGGACGCCAGCGCCCCGATGGCGTACAGCTCGATTGGGAAACCGCGCAGGTTGGTCCGACCAACGGCGGATTTTTTCCATTTCTGATTCACGATTTCACGCCGCGCGAGAATCGCGCGTTTCCCAGTGGCAAGCCGACGACGAACGATTTTACCGGCGTGGAGAAAGTTGTGATCGGAGTTCGCGATCTTGAGTCTGCAATCGAACAGTACCGGCAAGCCTATCTTTTACCTGCGCCCCAACGACAAACCGATACCGAGTTCGGTGCAAAGCTTGCGTTCTTCCCATTGACCCACGTCGTGCTGGCCACGCCACTTTCGCCCGACTCGTGGCTCAGCGCCCGCCTGCAGCAATTCGGCGACGCGCCCTGTGCATTTGTTCTCGGCACGCAGCGCGGCCAGATGGCGAGCGGCAGTATCCCCTCAAATTGGTTTGGGAACATTCGATGGGTTGATGCAACGAAACTCGGCTGGCATCTTGGCATCGAATGAAGATTCTTGCGCTGCTGTTCGGCCTTGCGTGTGTTGCCTCCGCCGAACTCCAAATCGACCCCGCGATCGCCGCTGAAATCGCGAAAATCAAAGCCATCGATAACCACGCCCATCCCGTGCTGCCCGCTGCTGGCGACACCGGCTATGACGCGCTTCCCGTGGAGCACATGGAGCCTTACACTGAGCCGGTCCGCACTCGCTCGGGATCTCCGCTCGCCGCCGAAGCCTCGCGTCAATTGTTCCACGGCGCCCCGCGGCAAGAAGTGATCGCCCAAAAGCGCGAGGGCTATCCCAACTGGGTGCTCGATCAACTGGGGATCGAGACCATGCTGGCCAACCGCGTCGCGATGGGACCGGGTGTTGCTCCGCCTCGGTTCCTATGGGTGCCCTTTGAAGACGCCCTCATGTATCCACTCAACAACGCGAGCCTGGCCGCGAAGAATTCGGACCGAAAAGCGTTCTTCGGCGACGAGGATCAGCTGCTCCGCGAGTACCTGAAGGAATGCGGTTACACCCATACGCCGTCCACGCTCGGCGAATATCTGCAGAAAGTGGTGGATGCTACGCTCGAGCGCCACAAACGCGGCGGAGCCGTCGCGGTGAAGTTTGAAGCGGCCTATTTACGTTCACTCGATTTCGGCGATGTGCCGCGCGCCATAGCCGAAGCCGTCTATGCTCGTGGACGCACTGGCGCGATATCCGACGCGGATTACAAGAAATTGCAGGACTACATCTTCCGCCACATCGCGGCCGAAGCCGGGCGGCAGGGGATGGCGGTGCATTTGCACGTGGCCTGGGGCGCGGGCGGCTATTTCGACATCGCGGGAACCAACCCGCTGCTGCTCGAATCCGTGTTTAACGATCCGCGTCTGCATCAGACCAATTTCGTCATGCTGCACGGTGGCTGGCCGTTTATTCGCGAGATCACGGCCCTGCTGACCAAGCCCAATGTGTACGCCGATTTCTCCGCCCAAACTTTGATGAATTATCCGCGAGCGGTGTCTCAAGTACTTCGCGAGTGGCTGGAATTGGCTCCCGATAAAATCTTATTTGGAACCGATGCGTATCCTTATTCAGAGGAAAACGGCTGGGAACAATCCGGCTGGATCGCAAGCCAGACCGGTCGTGAGGCGCTGGGATTGGCGCTAACGGAAATGCTGAAAGACGGGGAGATTACCCGAGAGCGAGCGCTGGAACTGGCGCACATGGTGCTGCACGATAACGCGGCCAAGCTGTACAGCCTGAAATAGCCCTGCTAAACTGGAGTTGTTCGCTCTTCCCGCCAGGAACATCATCTTGAAAATTGGTTTTGTAAGTCTCGGCTGCCCTAAGAACCTCGTGGATACAGAGGTGATGATGGGCCATTTGGCCCAGCGCGGCCACAAGCTGACGGCGCAGCCTGGCGATGCCGAAGTCCTGGTGGTAAACACCTGCAGCTTCATCGATCCGGCCAAGCAGGAATCCATCGACACGATACTCGAGATGGCCGAATACAAAAAATCGGGCCGGGCACGGAAGCTCATCGTGGCGGGATGCATGGTGGAGCGTTATCGCGATCAGATTCGCGATCAACTCCCCGAAGTGGACGCGCTGATTGGTACCAATGAACTATCGAAAATTGTCGCGGTCTGCGAGGGGTTGGAGCCCGACGCTCTGGCGCCGGAGCCGTACCTCTATCACGACCTGACGCCGCGCGTCCTGGCTACCGCCAGCCACTTCGCCTATATAAAGATCGCCGAGGGCTGTGACCATCCGTGTTCCTTCTGCGTGATCCCGCAATATCGCGGCAAATTTCGCAGTCGACGGTTTGAATCGGTGATTGTCGAAGCCACCCGGCTATTCGCGAGCGGAGTCCGCGAGATCAATCTGATCGGACAGGATACTACCTCGTACGGCGAAGACTTGGGGCTAAAAGACGGCCTGGCGAATCTGATGGCGCGGCTGGCGCAGATTGAGACCGAGCGCGAAAAGTGGATCCGGTTCCTCTATTGCTATCCGAACCGGATCACGCAAAAATTGTTGGACGCCATCGCCGAACACGCCGCTCTGGTGAAATACATCGATATGCCGCTGCAGCACGCCAGTTCGAATGTGCTGAAGCGCATGAAGCGCGGATCGCACGGCGACTTTTTCCTGAAATTGCTGGAGCGCATTCGCGCCACTATTCCGGGCGTGGCCATTCGAACCAGCATGATCGTGGGTTTTCCGGGCGAGACCGAGGCGGATTTCGAGATCCTGTGCGATTTCGTGAAGGCGGCGCAGCTCGACAGGTTGGGTGTATTCTCGTACTCGGATGAAGACTCGAGCGCGAGCTTTCACCTGGATGCCAAGGTGGATGGACGCGCGATTCACAATCGCAAGCAGAAGCTCATGGCTGTGCAGCGGCGCATCTCGAAAGCGCGGAACAAGAAAATGATCGGTCGCGAAGTGGATGTTCTGATCGAAGGCCCGTCGGCTGACACCGATTTGTTGTGGCAGGCGCGCATGTCCACTCAGGCGCCGGAAATCGACGGGTTCTGCTATGTGAACGATTATGCGGGAGCGCCGCCCCGTCGTGGCGAGATCCGCCGAATGCGAATCACCGAAGCGCATGATTACGATTTGATTGGCGCATTGGACGTGGCCTCGGAAGCAGCCTTGCCGATTGCGGCGGCGAACGCTTTCCCAATTTTAGCGATGCGATGAAGTGCCCGATCTGCAAAAAAGAAGTGTCCCCAGGCGACCCGTTTTTTCCATTCTGTAGCGAACGCTGCAAGATTATCGATCTCGGTAACTGGGCTAGTGAAAAATATGTAATCTCGACGCCGGTGCAGCCCGAGGACCTGGAGAGCGAACGCGAAGGCGACGAGTAAATAATGCGGTCTGGCGCATTTCTGATCGCTACTTGGTTCGGCTGTGGGTACGCGCCGGTCGCACCGGGCACGGCCGGGTCACTGGCGGCACTGGTCATCGCGATCGCGCTGAATGCGTTTGGTGGCTATGGCCGCGGCACGCTGCTGGTTCTGGCCGTGGTGCTGCTCGCGCCGGGAATCTGGTCGGCCAGCGTGGTGGCGAAGGAAACCAACACGACCGACCCTCAGATTGTCGTGGTCGACGAAGTAATCGGCCAGTGGATCACGCTAACGGGCGCGGCTACATTTAATTGGAAGACCTGGCTCGCCGCGTTCCTTCTCTTCCGGCTGCTCGACATGTGGAAGCCCGCGCCGGCACGGCAACTCGAAAGTTTGCCGGGTGGATGGGGCATCGTCGCCGACGACGTGATGGCGGGGCTTTACGGCGCGCTTGCTATATTCGTATTAGATCGTTTTCATATCTTCTCTTATGCCTTCTAAAAAGGACTCGAACGGCCGTCCGCAGATTTCCACCGTAACCCCGGAGGCGGCCATACCGGGTGGTGAGTTTCAGATCCGCGGCGCGGGACTCGCTAAAACCGAGCGCCCTCGCGTCACCATCGGGGATATGGAGGCGCCCATCGTGATCGGCTCCGATTCCTGCGTGATCGTACGCGTCCCGGAGGGTGCGTCGGCTGGCGAGCTGGTAGTCGCCAACGGAGCGTTGAGCAGCCAGGGCTGGACTTGCGGCATTGGAATCCAGATCGCCGAGAATCTGTATCCGGTGGGCAATCCGGCGGTGGATACCTTTGGCAACATCTACGTCACTTTCAGCGGTTCGCGCGGGCAGAAGACGCCGGTGTCGGTCTACAAGGTGGATCTGAACTACAACTCGAAACCGTTCGCCAGTGAGATCATGAATGCCACCGGACTTGCTTTTGATAAGGCCGGCACGCTGTACATTTCGAGCCGCTACGACGGCATCATCTATCAGGCTACTTCCGCCGGCAACGTGTCGGTCTACGTGGAAGGGATGGGCGTCGCGACCGGGATCGCCTTCGATCCGGACGAGAACCTGTACGTCGGCGATCGCAGCGGCACGGTGTTCAAGATCTCGAGCTCACGGCAGATTTACGTGTTCGCCACGCTCGAGCCTTCTATCGCCGCGTATCATTTTGCGTTTGGAAACGACGGATATTTGTACGTCGCGGGTCCCACTACCTCGAGCTTCGATTCGGTGAATCGAATTTCCCCGGCGGGTGAAGTGGAGACGTACTATCGCGGACTGGGTCGTCCGCAGGGCCTGGCTTTCGACGCCGAAGGGCAGTTGTATGTGGCTGCATCGCTGGGCGGCCGGCGCGGAGTGGTGCGCTTCGATCACGATCGGAATCCGGAGTTGTTTCTCTCGGGGCCAGGAATTGTAGGCTTGGCTTTCACGCCCTCGCGCGCGATGGCGGTGTGTACCAACAACGCGCTGTATCGCGTGGATGTCGGCATCGCGGGCCGGCCTCTTCCCTGATGCCCGACGCGGAGATCATCGCCGTCGGTTCGGAATTGTTGACGCCGCAGAGGCTCGACACGAACTCTCTCTATCTCACCGATCAGCTCAATGCTTTGGGTGTCGAGGTGGTGCGCAAGACCGTGGTGGGCGACGAGCGCGAGCGGCTCACCGACAGCATCCTGGGCGCGGCTGCGCGATCGCAAATTGTGGTGCTGACCGGCGGCTTGGGGCCTACCGAAGACGATTTAACGCGCGAAGCCGTGGCTGGCGCACTGGGCCGCGCACTGATTTTTCAGCAGGACATCTGCGACACCATCGAAGCCCGCATTCGCGCCTTTGGCCGTAAGATGGCGGAGATCAATCGGCGGCAAGCCTACCTCATCGAGGGCGCGGAGGTGTTGCGCAACGATCGCGGAACGGCGCCGGGCCAATGGATTGCGAACCACGGCGTGGTGTTCCTGCTGCTCCCCGGACCACCCGGAGAATTGAAGCCGATGTTCGAAGGGCAGTGCCTGCCGCGGCTCGAAAAGCTCCTCCCGCCGCAAGTGATTCGGACGCGTTGGTTGCGTACCGTGGGCATGGGCGAATCGGACCTGGATCAATTGATTTCCCCGGTCTACAAGCGCTACCCCAATCTGGCGACAACCATTCTGGCCGTGTCGGGCGAGATTCACATCCATCTGCGCGCGCGCTGCGCCTCGGCGCAAGAGGCCGAGACGCTGGTGGCGCAGGCCAGTGCCGAGATTGAGCCGCTGCTGGGCGATCGCGTGTATTCTTGCAACGGCGATTCACTCGAGAAAGTAGTTGGCGATCTGCTGCGGGCGCGGCACGCGTCGCTGAGTGTGGCCGAAAGTGCCACTAGCGGGCTGCTGGGCGGGAGAATTACCGCGGTGCCATCGGCATCGGATTATTTTCGAGGCGGCTTCATCACTTACTCCGATCAGATGAAGATCCAACTGCTCGCTGTACCCCGTGAATTGATCGCGGAACACAGCGCGGTTTCAGAGCCCGTGGCGAAGGCGATGGCGGAAGGCGCTCGGGCGGGAACAGGGTCGGACTATGCGTTGTCCATCACCGGCTATGCAGGGCCCGATGGCGAGAAAGTTGGTCTGGTGTTCATAGGCCTGGCGTCGCCCGATGGCGTCGAATGCCGGCGCCTGCAATGGCCGGCCGATCGCGAGCGCGTACGCGCATTTTCCACCAACATCGCACTCGACATGCTGCGGCGGAAGCTGCTGGGCGTCCCCCAGACGTGAGCCAGCCATGCCGTTCCAAGTTTTAGAAGCGCAGGCCTCGAACATTCTCAGCGCGACCACCGGATTTATCGCAGAAGCGGGATTCACGCATTCGCTCACGCCCGCCCGCAACTGCACCTTTGGGTGCAGCTATTGCTACGTTCCCAGCATGCGTATTTATGGCGGATTGAAGCCGGAAGATTGGCGGCATTGGGGACAATTCACCACGTTCAAGAGCAATGCGCCCGAGTTGCTGCGGAGGCAACTGCGTGAAAATCAGATTATCTATTGCTCACCGCTGGTAGATCCGTATCAGCCCGCGGAGGAGTCTGAACAGTTGATGCCGCGCATTCTGGACGAACTTTTCGAGCGTCCGCCCAAGGTCTTCGTGATTCAGACGCGCGGTCCACTCATCGTGCGCGATGTAGCGCGGCTGGTTGAGTTGTCCCGGCGGACCACCCTGCGGGTGAGTTTTTCGATCACCACGAATTTAGAGTCTGTGCGCAGGATCTACGAGCCGCATTGCGCGACCCTCGATTGCCGATTGAAGGCGATCCAGGAACTGCGGCGGGCTGGCATCCGAACGTTCGCCACGCTGGCGCCGATACTGCCCTGCGATCCCGAAGGGCTGGCGACTATTGCGCTTGGCGCAACAGATCAGGACATCATCGGCGATCCATTGCACGTCCGAGCGGTGAAACCGCGCGGCGCAACTACGCGCGAGGCGGCGTTCGAAATCAGCCATCGGCATGGCTTTTCGGAGTGGCTCGCGCCCGGGTTTCAGCGCGAGGTAGTGGACCGGATTCGATCCACCGTTCGCCTGGCTGGCCGCAGATTCGCGACGGGAACGGAAGGGTTTGGATGGCTAACACAATAACCACGCATTCTGTTTTAGAGCGCCTGGGCATACCGGTTGATACTCGGAGCGGCTCCGCGATCGCGTCGCTGAACCCTGCCGACGGTAGCGAGCTTGGCCGGGTTCGGCTGGCCTCCGTCGAGGATTACGAGCGCACCATCGCCAACAGCCTCGAGGTGTTCCAACGCTGGCGCATGTTCCCTGCCCCCAAGCGCGGCGAAATCGTGCGCGAAATCGGCGACGAACTGCGCCGGCACAAAGACGATCTGGGTACCCTCGTCACACTCGAAATGGGCAAGATTCTGGCCGAAGGCAAGGGTGAAGTGCAGGAGATGATCGACATCGCGGACTTCGCGGTGGGTCTTTCCAGGCAGCTCTATGGGCTCACCATCGCGAGCGAACGGCGCGAGCATCGAATGATGGAGCAGTGGCAGCCGCTCGGTGTGGTGGGGGTGATCTCTGCCTTCAATTTTCCCGTCGCGGTCTGGTCCTGGAATGCATTGATCGCCGCGGTCTGTGGCGACTGCGTAATCTGGAAGCCGTCCCTCAAGACGCCGTTGACAGCGATTGCGGTGCAGAACATCTGTGATCGCGTGCTCGATCGGCATGGCTGGCGCGGCGTCTTTCAGCTCATCATCGGCGAGGATGCCACCATCGGCAAACGCATGGTCGAGGATCGGCGCATTCCTTTGATTAGCGCCACCGGCTCCACTCGCATGGGCCGTATCGTTGCCGAGACCGTGGCCCGTCGGCTGGGCCGCACTCTGCTCGAGCTGGGCGGGAACAATGGCGTCATTGTAATGAACGATGCGAATCTCGATCTGGCCCTGCGCGCGGTTTTGTTTGGCGCGGTGGGCACGGCGGGCCAGCGCTGCACCAGTATCCGTCGCCTCTTTCTGCAGCGTGGAATCGCGCGGGAGATGACGCGCAAACTGCAATCCGCCTACAGTCACATCCGCATCGGCGATCCGATGGACCCGAAGACGCTCATGGGTCCGCTGATTGACCGCCAGGCCGTGGAGGCGATGCGCGCGGCTCTGGCGCGTATCCAGACTGAGGGGGGTGAAATCGTTTATGGCGGCGAAGAACTGGGTGGATGTTATGTCAGGCCGGCGCTGGTCAGAGCGCGCGCCGACATGCCGATCGTGCAGGAAGAGGTTTTCGCGCCGATTCTCTACCTGATCGAATTTGACTCGGCTGAAGAGGCCATCCAATGGCACAACGGCGTCCCGCAAGGGCTCTCCTCGGCCATGTTCACCACCAACCTGATCTCGGCTGAAACATTCCTGAGCGCGCGTGGCAGCGACTGTGGGATCGCGAACATAAATATCGGCACCAGCGGCGCGGAGATCGGCGGGGCATTCGGCGGCGAAAAGGACACTGGCGGTGGCCGTGAATCCGGAAGCGACGCGTGGAAGGCTTATATGCGGCGCCAGACCGTGACCATAAACTGGTCGCAAGAACTTCCGTTGGCGCAGGGCATCGAATTCGAGATTTAATATGACTCGCTACGCCGCGTTGCTTCCGGCCCTTCTAAGCCTGCTCGGCGCGCAGACCCCGCTCGAAAACAATGGCAAACCCATGCGCGTGGTTTACGAATGCGCGGCGGCTGACACGCAAGCGGCCGGCCTGGGCTGCTCGGAAGAGGATCCCTGCCCGGTTTATCTCGAGCTCGCAAACGTCGATGCGGTAGGCAACAAATTCTTCGTTACCGGAAATCTTCATACCCCGATGGCGACGCTGTACTCGATTTTGTTGGTGTCGGAAGACAGCGGAAAAACGTGGATTGAGCCTCACCCGCGCCTGCGCTCGTCGGGGCTGGATCAGATTCAGTTCGTCGATTTTCAAAACGGCTGGATCGCCGGTGCAAACTTGACCAGCGCGCCGCGCGACCCATTCTTATTGATCACTACCGACGGTGGCAAGACCTGGCAGGAACGTCCTATCTTTGAGGAAAGCCGCGTCGCCGCGATCGAGAACTTTCGATTTGAAACCCCCGCCAACGGAACTCTGCTGGTAGATGCGCGCCTCGATAACGGGAACCATGAACTGTATGAAACTCGCACCGGCGGTGAAAGCTGGGCGATCCAAAAGACCTCGGCCGATCCGATTCGTCTGGCGAAGGACAAGCCAGTTGGCGCGCCGGGCTCGCGCGTTCGAACCGACGCCGCCACGCATAGTTATGTAATCGAAAAGTCCGAGAATAGTCGCTGGCAAAAAGTAGCCAGTTTTCTGGTGAATGTCGCGAGTTGTAAAGAATGAAGAAGAGGGACCCCATAGAATTGGAGCTCTTCCGGCATTTGCTGGTGTCCATCGCGGAAGAAATGGGCGCAGTGCTGCGCAAGACTTCTTTTTCGGCGAATATCAAAGAACGCCGCGATTATTCCTGCGCCGTATATGACGCAGAAGGTGAAACAGTAGCGATGGGCGATCACATGCCCGTGCATCTGGGCGCCATGCCGCTTTCGGTGCAAAGTGCCACTGAGGCCTTCGCGCTCAGACCCGGAGATGTTGCGATTTTGAACGACCCTTTCCGCGGTGGCACCCACCTTCCCGACATCACCGCCGTTTCCGGCGTCTTCCTGAAAGGAAACCGAAAACCCGCCTTTTACGTCGCCAACCGGGCGCATCACGCCGACGTGGGAGGGATGAGCCCCGGATCGATGCCGCTGGCGCGCGAGATTTACCAGGAGGGCATCCGGATTCCGCCGGTGCTGCTGGTACGCAGTGGCCGCATGGATCGCGAGCTGCTGGACTTGATCCTCGCCAATGTTCGAACGCCGGTGGAGCGCGAGGGCGATCTTCTGGCCCAGTGCATGGCGATTAAGCGAGGTGAGCAGCGCTTACTGGAGCTGACGTCTAAATATGGGCTGCCTATGTTGCGGCGCAATATGACGGACCTCAAGAATTATAGCGAGCGTATGCTGCGCGCGGCCATCCGGCGCCTGCCCCCCGGAACCTATCGCGCTGAAGATTATCTCGACAACGATGGCGTCACGGGTGGCCCGGTCAAAATTGTGGCTACGGTGACCATCCATGCCGATCGCGCGACGATTGACTTCACCGGCTCCGATCCACAGGTGGAAGGTTCGGTGAATGCCAATTATGCGGTCGCGGTTTCAGCAGCTACCTACGTGTTTCGTTGTCTGGTGCGCGAAGATATTCCTTATACCGCGGGCGTGATGCGACCGTTGGAAGTGATTGCCCCGAGCGGACTGGTGGTAAGCGCTCAGCCCCCGGCCGCCATGGCCGCGGGAAATGTGGAAACGTCGCAGCGCATCACCGACGTGATTTTGGCGGCATTGGCCAAGGCCGCGCCTGAGCTGATTCCAGCCGCAAGTTCGGGAACCATGAACAACCTGACCTTCGGCGGATTGGATCGCGTTCGCGGACGCGCCTTCGCCTATTACGAGACCATCGCGGGCGGGATGGGCGCATCGGCGCTGTCAGAAGGCGCCAGCGCCACGCACACTCACATGACCAATAGCTGGAACACGCCCGTGGAAGCGTTCGAGCACTTGTATCCGCTGCGAATTCGTAGCTACCGGATTCGCTCTGGATCGGGCGGCGTCGGAAAGCATCGCGGCGGCGATGGAATTGTTCGTGAGTTTGAATTTCTTACGCGAGCCGACGCCACCATTTTGTCGGATCGTCGCGAACGCGGCCCATACGGCTTATTCGGAGGCCGGCCGGGCGCGCGTGGCAGAAATTCGCTGCTACGCGGCAAACGCACTATTGCGATACCAGGCAAAGCACGCTTCGACGTGGAGGCTGGGGATGTGCTCCGCATCGAAACGCCCGGCGGCGGCGGGTACTGCGCCCCAGAGTAATGCGGCAGACCTGGCGCCGGCTTACGTTTCTGCATTGGCCCTATGCCCCCCATCTGATTCATCCCTTCATTCCGGCTGGCCTCGAACTGGATACGTTCGATGCCGCGGCGTGGGTGGGATTGGTCCCGTTTGAAATTTACGACTTCCCGGGAATCCCGCATTTTCCCGAAACAAATCTGCGCACGTATGTCGTCGGACCGGACGGCACCCGCGCGGTGTGGTTTTTCTCTTTGGAGGCAGCGCGGCTGGCTGCGGTGTTGGGCGCGCGCATTGGGTATCGCTTGCCTTACTTCTGGGCTAAGATGGGCGTGAAATCACAAGGCGCCGCAATTCACTACAGGAGCGGGCGACACTGGCCGCAGGACGCAGGCGCCATGACCGACATCGTGATCCAACCCGGCGAACTATATAAATCGGACGAACTCACCCAGCGCGATCACTTCCTCACCGCCCGTTATCGTCTCTACACCACGTCGAGAGGACGGCTGGGGCACGCTGACATCGAGCATTCACCGTGGCCCCTGGCGCGTGCCAGCGCGCTACAAATTCGGCAGACTTTGTTTAAGGCCGCGGGCCTTCCCGCGCCGCAGGGAAATCCACTCGCCCACTACTCCGCTGAACTTACCGTCCAGATCGGCCGCCTGATTTAAACTGAAGTTTCATGGCCAAGTTCAAATCCGCCGGCGGCACCAAGAAGACAACAGAAAAAATAAAGTCGGCGCGGGCCGCCATCCCGTGCCTGGTCATAGTCGCATTAGGGATCGCGCTCATGTGTGTGCTGTTCTATTATTCGCTACAATCCGGACTTCCTCAATGAGAACCGACCAACGACGTGCGGACCAGATGCGGCCCGTTCACATCGCGACCAACTACCTGATGACCGCGGAGGGATCGGCGCTGATCGAGGTGGGACACACCCGCGTCCTGTGCGCCGCTTCGGTGGAAGAATCCGTACCGCAGTTTCTGCGCGGAAGCGGTCGTGGATGGGTGACCGCCGAATATTCGATGCTGCCGCGCGCCACCGCGACGCGAACGCCGCGCGAGGCCGCCAGGGGGCGTCAGTCGGGACGCACGCTCGAGATCCAACGCCTGATCGGTCGTTCACTACGTTCGGTGGTTGACGCCGCCGCGCTCGGGGACCGCACCGTGATCGTGGATTGCGACGTTCTGCAGGCCGACGGCGGCACCCGCACCGCGTCCGTCACAGGCGCTTATGTCGCGTTGGTTGAGGCGCTCCGGAAACTGGTAAAGCATGGCATGTTGAAATCGCTTCCAATCACTCAGCCCGTGGCGGCCACCAGTGTCGGGATCCTGCGGGGTGAGCCGCTCCTCGACTTGTGTTATGAGGAAGACTCGTCGGCTGAAGTGGATATGAACCTGGTGATGACCGGTTCCGGCCGCTTCGTGGAACTGCAAGCCACAGCCGAGAAGACCCCGTTCGATGACGCGCAGTTGGAGCAGATGGTGGCGCTGGCGCGGCGCGGCATCGCGGAACTGTTTGAAATCCAGAAGGCGGCGCTGGGGAGTTGAAGCTGTACTGCGCCACCACCAACCGCGGCAAGCTCCGCGAATTTCAAATGGCCCTTGAAGATTCAGACCAGGTGCAAGCACTGCCAGGCCTCGCGTCGATCACGCCTTGTCAAGAGACCGGCGCGACATTTGAAGAGAACGCAGTCCAGAAGGCGCTGTACTATTCGAAGTTTTGCGACGGCAACTTGTTCGTCGATGATTCCGGCCTCGAAGTCGAGGCGCTCAACGGTGCGCCCGGCGTGTACTCGGCTCGCTTTGCCGGCCCCAACGCCACAGACGCGGCGAACAATCAGCTCCTGCTGGATCGGATGCGCGGCGTTACCGACCGCACGGCGCGGTTCGTCTGCGTGGTGGCGCTGGCAGAGTCGGGGCGTTTAGTCCGCACGTTTCGCGGCGAGGTGGAAGGCCGCTTGCTCGAAGCGCCTCGCGGAGATAACGGCTTCGGATACGACCCGCTGTTTTTCTACCCGCCATTCGACTGCACGTTTGGAGAAGTTCCCCTCGAGCGCAAGATGCAAGTAAGCCATCGAGCCGAAGCGCTGCGCCAGATGCGCGATTACCTGAACGGGATGGCAGGTTAATCTAAGTTAGAAGGAGACAACAATGAGCGTCATCGATCCACTTCTAGGACCAGTGGAAGCAGACGAACACCGCGAGATCGGCGGGGTTCAAGTGGATGTAGCGCGGACGGGCGCCTGCCGCGTCAAGCGGCTGATCTATCCACCAGGATTCCATTGGGCTAAAGATCTTAGCGCATTGATGGGCAGCCGCTACTGTATGCACGCTCACGTCGGGTTCATGGCACACGGTCAAATCAATGTGCGATTTGCGGACGGATGTGTGGTGGAATACAAAGCGCCGAAGTTTGTTCAAGTGGAACCTGAACACGAAGGTTGGGTGGTGGGCGACGAACCGGCCGTGTTGATTGAGTTCGACTTTGAAGGTGACACTCTGGATCGGCTCGGCGTGCCGCAAGTACATAAACATGGGTGAGGAACCTTGGCTGCGAGGACCGCTCGCAGAAGTTCATCCGCTGGTTGCGCCCACCTTGCACGCCTTCGCGCAAGCCCGCGAGGATATGGCTCATTGGACCAAGGGACTCACTGACGCCGAAATCTGGTCGCGGCCACAGGGACTCGCGCCCGTAGGATTTCACCTGCGACATATCGCGGGCAGTGTGGCACGTCTGACTACTTACCTTCGTGGCGAGCAGCTCACGCCTGAACAACTGGCCGCAATCCCTCGCGAAATGGATCCAGGGCCAGGACGATTAACGTTGCTCGATCAAATGAACGACGCGCTCGACCAATCCGAACAAGTGATTCGCGCACTGGATCCAGCCACCCTCACCGATTTGCGAAGCGTCGGTCGAAAACAACTTCCAACCACAGTCATTGGATTGGTGGTCCACTTGGCTGAGCACACCCAGCGCCATGTCGGTGAGTTGATCGTTACAACCAAGCTTGCCCGCAACACGCAGGCTGGGCGTACTAGCCCGATACCAGTTGATGTACGAGGGTGAAACCGTTTAGACTTCAGACTTGCACGTTCCTGAAGCGGACTTCGAGCAATTGATCCGCACACTTTCGGAAGCACGATCGCGCGCTACCGAACTGGCAGCTTCTATCAGCGCGCGCCTGGGGACCGAACACCGGCTGGCCCAGTTGGCTAACGCAGCATCTTGGAAAATCGAGAACACGCTGCGCGAAGTTCGAACCACCGCGGCGCAAACCCGAGACGACACTGGCGGCTTGGCGGCGTTACAGGACGCCCTGCAAACCGAGACGCAGCCGGTAACCCCGACGACAGTAAATCCGTCGGTACTCATGCCCACGGGGACCCAAGCCATGGCTGCTTTTGCCGCGCAAGTTCAACTGGAACCCGAACATTGGCTTCCAATGTTCGTGAACGATCTCACTTCTAGAGTTCGAACCTCCGGCGGAGTCACATTTGAAGTTGCCGAGCGTCTACTGCAACAACGGAAGGACGACTTCCTCAAAGACTTTTTGATCGCTCGCAGGATGTATCGCACCTATCCGCACTTGTTCCCGGAGATTCAAGACAAGGGCCGCAGAAATTCATAATGAGGCATTTCGAATGATTATCGATGCGAGAGAACTCAACGCCTTGACGCGCAGGGCCACCGACTTGATGTCGGAAACCGCCGACGTTCCGCGAGTATTGCGGAACCGGCTGGGCGGCCAGCACCCGCTGGTCCGGACCGCCGAAGAGATGCAGGCCAGCATTGAAGATTTCGTTCGCGAACTGCGCTGCTTCGATGTCTCGGCCCAGATCGTTGAGGCGGATGCATTCGAGGCATCTTGACTGGAAAAGAAGAATGGACTTGGTAGTATCGCGACGCTTTTAGTAGTAACCACCACCATCGGAGGATTTTTGTGGCTAATCAAGTATTGGACGAAGAAAAAACACTAGCGCGATTGCAAACGCTGATGCGCTCGGAACACTGGCTCGCGACTTACGTCAGCGATCTGTTGAGCGCGCATGATCTTTCGGCGGGCATCGATTTTCGAACCGCCGAGCAGCTCCTGGCCGCCGAAAAGGAACAGTTCGAAAAGGATCTGGCCATCGCCCGGCGCATGCTGCGAGTTTACGGCAAGCAGGTAATGGCGGAGAATATGCAGCAAAACGCCTACGCTCCGAGCAACGGGTAGCGCGCTGTAGGGTAGACGCGGCTTCAGCCGCGTTCCGCCGTTGACAATACCAACGCGGCTAAAAAGCCGCGTCTACCGAACTAACGCAGCACCGTGATGGGAACCCACGCGTCTGTGTTTTCCCACAGCAGCGACAGCGTTCCCTTGCTGTTCCCCGAAGATTGCAGTTCGATCTTGAACGTTTCCACCGGCGCCGGTAGTGTCTTTAGATTCATTTTCACCCGGGCGAAGTCCTGGCTCTGATCGTAGTCCAAATGAAATTGACCGGTTTGTTTGTTGATGATCAGCATCCATTGCTTTTCGTTCGGCAGCGTCCAGATGCTGTAGCTCCCCTTGGGAACCTTCAGACCATTGATGTCGAGGTCGGCTTGGGTGGTGATCTTAGTGGCCCAATTTGCGCCCGTGCACCAGACCTCGTCGTAAGGAACCAGGTTCCCCATGATCTTGCGGCCGTGCATGGACGGCGCATAGTAGTCGATGGAGATGTGATCTCCGTCAATCACCGCCGAGGAGTTGGCTGGAGGGCTGGTGTGGCGCTGGGCTGAAGCGTTGGGCGCAAGCCAAAGCGCTGCGAGGGCGAAGCCGCTCAGGAGTGACATGCTGAATCGGGTCATGTGATTCTCCACGCCTATGGTATCCGATCCAGCGTGGCGTTGAAGCGCTGACCTTTTCCCCACACTGCACTCCCGCTCCTCGAACGGTTTTCAATTGGTGAACGCCACCACCCACGTACCCAGTTCCTGCCAGCCGCTATTGGCACCCGACACATCCATGGCATGCAGGTAGATATTCTTGGACCCGGCGAAGGCCGGTTGGAAGGTCACCGTAACATTCAGTGTCAATACATCAGCACTCCGGGAGACCGTGGCTGTCGCCACATTCAGCGAGCATTGGCTATTCTGTAACGTCGGCGCAGACCCCAGGGTCGCCGATAGCCACGCGGTCGAGTTGTCGTTCAACAAATCAATCTGATTGGTGGACGCGATATACCTCAGCATGCAAGCACTGCTCGCGGGATTGGCTAACGTCGCGTTGAAGTACGCCCACACCTGGGTGAGGCTCGACGCTCCCGCAGTGTCGGAAAACAGCAGGTTGAAAGTCTGGGTCGCGCCCGATCCAGAGTTTGGCGTCACTGAGACTGTCGACGCGGTGCCCACAGTGGACGTCACAGTCCAGGCCCCCAACTGCTGCCATCCGCTGTTGGCTCCCGACACATCCAAGGAGTGCAGGTAGACGTTCTTGGCTCCAGCAAAGGTCGGTTTGAAGGTAACGGTCCCATTCAGCGTCAGGGTGTTGCCGTTCGGGACCACCGTCGCTGTCGCCACATTCAGCGAGCATTGGCTGTTCTGCAATGTCGTCGCAGACCCCAGGGTGGCAGGCATCCATGCCGTCGCGTTATCGTTCAGCAAGTTGATCTGGTTGGTCAGAGTGTTGTAATACAGCAGGCAAGCGCTCGCGGCCGGACTGGCCAGCGTCGCGTTGAAATACGCCCAGACCTGGGTGAGGCTCGATGCTCCCGCACTGTCGGAATATTCGAGCGCGAAGGTCTGGGTCGCGCCCGATCCCGAACTCGGCGAGACTGAGACCGTCGCGGGTGTGCCCGCAGTGGACGTCACAGTCCAGGCGCCCAGTTGCTGCCAGCCACTATTGGCTCCCGACACATCCACGGCATGCAGGTAGATATTCTTAGACCCGGTGAACGCCGGTAGGAACGTCACCGTCAAATTCAGCGTCAAGATGTTGCCACTCCGCGTTACCGTGGCTGTCGCCACATTCAGCGAGCATTGGCTGTTCTGTAACGTCGCCGCAGCCCCCAGGGTCGCCGATAGCCACGCGGTAGTGGTGTCGTTCAGCAAGTTGATCTGGTTGGTCGGAGCGTTGTAGGACAACAGGCAGGCATGGCTAGCGGGATTGGCCAGCGTGGCGTTGAAGTACGCCCACACCGACTGCAGGCTCGTCCCCCCGGCGGAATCGGAATATTGCAAGCTGAAAGTCTGGCTCGCTCCTGATCCCGAATTCGGAGCGACCGAATTTGCCGCCGGAACGCCGGCCGAGCCCGGCGCGGTTGCGCCCGAGTTCGGATCCACCATCAACGTTGAAACATCCACAGCCTCAAAATTCGAGCCGCTGATGCTGGTCAAGGCGTGCAGATCATTATTGTCCCATCGCGAATCCGGCGCCCCTGAGACATACCACGACGATCCGTTGTCGGCCAGCATCATGCCATAGCGCTGCAGTGCGGTCAGGATGATCTGGTTGGTTGCCGAGAACGTCGATATATCAAACGACGATTTCAGGCGGAAGCGCGCGCCCATGGGCGGATACTGCGCGCCGGTAAGAGAGGAGGCCTCGTGCCGGGCCGGCCATACATAAGTATTCTGAGTTTGGGGAACGGTGAAGCGAATGGCATGACGGATTGCCCCCGATGCAATTTCTTCGTACCGAACCAGTCCCGGAAAAATGGGGAGCCCCGCCGCATCCGCCGATGTCCACCCTGCCGTTCGGAGCGCGTCTGAGGATAGGTTGTAGATTGCTCCAGAACCGCCCTCCCAGCTGGCCGCCTGCGGAAACCCATCGTAAATTTCGTAGAGGATGCAGTTGTCGGTGTCGACCGCGATCACGTGCCGGTCGCCTGTGCTCGAACTGCCGCCCTCGATCGGCGCGGTAAGTGGTATGGCGTATGGACCGGGATCGCTCTCGCTTTGATAGGTGAATGTGGCCGGATACTTAGTTTGGCTTCCTGGAACCGTCACGTAGGGAATGCCGATCGGCTCTCCATTATAGGTTCCCGACCCGAAATCGGGATGAAGCGGCGAAGAGGGTCCAATGGTGGACACCCAAGCGGGCGAACTGGGGTTGACTGGTAGTTGGTCAACACGCGCGTTCCAGATATTGTCGGCGGGAAAGACCGGGCAGTTGCCCTCGACGGGTCCCTGAGCCACCGCCAAGCCGGCGAGCCCAGCCAGGACGACAACGCAGCGCAAGGTTTTCAGAATCGATACCCCGAAAGCCAGCATAGAGTCGCAATGCGTGTCCTTACAATCGGGTAAGTGCCTGAGCACACGTACTTACTTTGCTGCGGAAAACTGTGTAAGTCCTCGGTCGGGTATCAGTGTTCGCTTCCCCGCTCCTTTTCATATACCGATTCGAAGAACGAAAGTTGCGCCCCATTCGGCGCCGGTCCAATTGTGGCCTGATCGCCCAATACCATCGGCCGATCGTTCTTTCGATCGTCAAACGCGGGCCACGTCGCGAGCCCCTTACCGTTGGGATCGCCATTCGTCGCGAAGTTCACCCAATACGAAGCCAGCATATCGGAGACTCGATGGTCAAGATCGGTCCAGGTGCGCGGTGGAAGAAGGTTTTGGAAAACATATTGTGCCTCGGCGCCGTGCGTGGCGCCCGAACCGAAACCACCGCGCGAGGTGGCTCCAGCGGGCGGAGGAGGATCGTGCGCGAAGTAATACAGAAACGCCCGGGCATGCCCGGTCTTGGTTTGCGCGCGCACCCAAACTCGCATGACAAACGCCAGCTCATCGCGAAATGCCGCCAGTTGCGATGCGTTGGCTTCCTCGTCTGTAGCTGCCGGGTACAGCTTCAGGAACGCATCCGCCTGATTGCCGAACCGCGCCCTCGATCGTTCCATGAAGTTCTCGGCCGTGGTGGGCTGAAGAAAGAACGTGCCTTCGTCTTTATTCGATCCGGCCAGCAGCGGCACATCATTCTGTTTGCGCTCAGCGAACCTCGTTCCCACGTCCTCAGGTAGAAACCATCCGTCGATCACCGGCCCGCCGGCCCGGCCCGCTTTCAGCAAATCTTCCGCAGGCATCGCGCGCAGGTCGTTCAAGCTCTGAGCGTGCAGCGTCTCTGCGATCTTTAAACCCGCCTCTTCGGCTTCCGCCAGCGTCCGCGCGGGCGTGAGAGAAAGCCCCATCCACGCGCCGCTTTCACCCACCGCGCGCTGGAACAGCCCTTTGGCAAGCGGCGATCCCATCAAATTGGAGATGCTCGATGAACCGGCGGAATCGCCGAAGACCGTGACGCGTTGCGGGTCGCCGCCAAAACCGGCAATATTCTTCTGCACCCACCGCAGCGCCGCCACCTGATCCATCAGCGCATAGTTTCCCGAGGCGTGATGCTCTGACTCCTTGGTCAATTCCGGATGCGAGAAGAATCCAAACACGCCCAGCCGGTAATTGATGGTGACCAGCACCACGCCTTTCCTCGCGAGTGCTTCTCCATCGAAGCCGGGCGTGGATCCCGAACCGGTTTGATAGCCGCCAGGATGAATCCAAACCATCACCGGCCGCCGATCGCTGGCCGACGCGGCGGCGGTCCAGACGTTGAGGAAAAGGCAGTCCTCGCTCGTTTTCGGCGGGTTTGCGTTGGGAGCCCCGCGAAACGCCGGCTGCGTACACATCGCTCCGAATTGATCCGCCCTGCGCACCCCGTCCCAATGCGTCGCAGGCTGCGGCTCGCGCCAGCGAAGATTCCCGACAGGCGGCGCGGCATACGGGATGCCACGAAACACGCCCGCAACGCCCGAGATGAAGCCCGAGTGTAATGCGACCGGCTCTTTGATCGCCGCCGACAGCGTCGCAATGGAAAGCGCTACGGGAACCAGTGCAAGTCGCATAGAATCTCCCTAGCGCTCATCATATCCAATCAAAATGTGGCGCACGCACTCTTGCGTGCCGCGTTCACACTCGTGTGAACGCCTCCGGAGGTGGCCCCAGCCCGCCTCGTGCTACGCTTGCCACTTATGTCCGCAGTTGGCCCGCGCGCAATTTCTAACCCCGTCAAGTGGACTATTTGCGCGGTCGCCGCCATGGGCTTCCTGTTCGACATTTATGTCGTACTGGTCGGCCCGCTCATTCTGCAGCCTGCGCTCACGGAGCTTGGACACATGCAGCCAGGCACCCCGGCGTACCGCGATTGGGCGGGTTACTTGTTCTGGATTCCACCGCTGGTTGGCGGGTTTTGCGGCCTGTGGGGCGGAGTTCTGGCCGATCGTTTCGGACGCCGCCGCATCCTTACCTACAGCATTCTGGTGTACGCGTTCTCCGCCACCGCCTCCGGACTCGCAGGCAGCGTGGAGTGGCTGCTGCTCTTCCGCACACTTTCGTTCGCCGGCACTTGCGTGGAATTTGTCGCGGCGGTGGCGTGGCTGGCCGAACTATTTCCCGATCCCAAGACGCGCGAGGCAGTGCTCGGCTACACGCAGGCATTCTCATCGCTGGGCGGCGTGTTGACCGCCGGCGCATTCTATATCGCGAACCGCTGGGGTCTCGCCTTGCCCGCGCTCTACGGAAGCCACGCCGCCTGGCGCTATGCATTGATCGCAGGCGTGGCGCCCGCAATTCCCCTCGCCATCATCCGCCCATTCCTCCCCGAGTCTCCGCAATGGGAGCACCAGCGCATCACGGGCACCTTGAAGCGCCCCAGCGTGCGCGAGTTGTTCAGCCCCGAATTCCGCCGCGTCACCATCGTCACCGCGCTGCTATTTGCTTGCGCTTATGCCGCTGCGTTCGGCACCATCCAGCAATCGCCCCAAATCACACCGGGCTTGCCACAGGTGGCGCAACTGGCCCCGGCCGCGCGCGGGCAAGCCATTTCAAGCGTGCAAGGCACTCAGGAAATCGGTGGACTTGCCGGCCGCATTGTTCTGGCGGCGCTCGCGCTGATCGTCGTCAGCCGGCGGCGTCTGCTGCGCATGTTCTTAATCCCCGGTATCGTCATCGTCCCGGTCGTGTTTCTCTACATGGCAACGCATAGTCTGGAAATGTTCCGCATTGGTATCTTCTTCGCTGGATTTACCACGGTGGCGCAGCTCACGTTCTGGGGCAACTATCTGCCGCGCGTATACCCCGTACACCTGCGCGGAACCGGCGAAGGGTTTGCAGCGAATGTCGGCGGGCGCATGCTTGGCACTTCCGCGGCGGTGGTCACCACGCACCTCGCCGCACTCATGCCGGGAAACTCGCCGTCCTCACGGCTGACCCATGCGGCCACCGTGGTGGGCGTCGGAGTTTACGCCCTCGCGCTAGGGCTCACGTTCCTGCTTCCCGAACCGCCCGCCGATTTGCCCGAATAGCCTCGGAATCTGCGATTATTGTAATTTCGCGCGCAGAAGGAACCTGGAGGCATACCCTTGGCCGTAACCGCACAACCTATCCTTTCACCCGTCGAACCGTTGAATCTGGCTTACGACCGCGAGCGTCTCGAAGATGTGGGTTTCATGACCTGCATGACCCTGGTTCTGCTCGGCAACTACGCTCAGACCGGTCATTTCGGCGGACCTTTGGCTTACACTCCTTATAACGTCGCCGTCCATCTCGCCGGTCCCGACTTAGGCGGCCTGCGCTACGACTATCGCCGTCCCAAACATCCCTTCGGCGACAAGTTTATGCTGGCCGGCGGCCACACCATCCCCACCTGCTACGCGCTGTGGATCATCATGGGCGAAGCGCTGGCGCGCAAATACAAAGCCACCGGCGACAAGCGTTATTACGTCGACCCGCACGTCGCCATGCTGGGTATTGACGCGCTTGGTTTCCGCCGGGGCGCCGGCGCCCTTGCGACAATTTTGCAGGAGAATGGTTTGGCCGATCATCCCCTGTTCGCCGAAGCGAAGATCCGCGGGATCAGAGCACTGGCCGGACACGCCGAAAGCACGGACCTGACCAACGACGTGAACGGCGGACCCTCCGGAATCGGAATAGCCACCGCTGCGGGCAAAGCTGCATTTTGGGACATGCTGGGAACGCCATTAAGCGGACCCATGGCCGGGCCGAAGATCATCGCCTTCGAAGGTGAATTTGCCATGACCGAAGGCCACGCCCAGGAGTTGAAAACCCAAGCGCTGGCTTTGCAGGTTGGCAAGCGCCTGCGCGTGATGTTCTCCGATAACAACGCCGGTATCGATGACTCCCTGCTGGGCGGCGTGATCGCTGCGAAATATGACCACTATCGTTTGGTCGATCAGTGGACGTCCTATGGCTGGAACGTCTTCACCCTCGACGACGGCAACGATTACGATCAGGTGGTCGCGGCCCTCAAAACCATGGACGACTCGGATCCCACCGACCGCCGTCCGATGGTCGTCATCGGAAAAACCATCAAAGGCTACTGGCCTTGCGTATCGCACGGAAAAATATCGGGACAGTGCGATCAGGTGATCGGCTACCCCAGCCATCCTTACGCGCAGAAGATGAACTCGGAGTATTTCGTCGCGCTAGCCAAAACATTTGAGGATCAATATGGCGTGGAGTTCGTTGGAATTCGCGATGGAGCGGTTACCAATCCGCGCGAACGCCTGATCCAGTTCAAAGCCAATATTGACGTCGCGCTGTCGGTGCTGGAGCGCAATGGACTAGGCGATTGGTTGGCCGACCGCCTGGTAGCCATCGGCGATACGGTGAAAGACGAAGCCAAGGTCCACTTCGACGTTCGGCACGATCCGTTCCTGGACGATCGCTTGCGCGTGGCCAATCTACCGGTTGAGTCGCAGAAGGTCACCGTCAAGAATCGCATCTCGGGCGCCGAGAAACAGGTGGGTATCGCGCTTTTCCGTAAACCTGGCGAGGTGGCCGGCACGCGTCGCGGTATCTCGGAAATCATCAAGTGGATGAACTATGTCACCGACAGCCGTTTCATCACGCTGGCCGCCGACCTGTCGGAATCCATCAATGTGGAACATGGCAGTCTGTGGGGCCACTATGATCCGGAAACCAATCCGCTCGGTACCCGCATCAAGGCCGCCATTCAGGAAGCGGGCAATGTGTCTACCGCGATCGGCCTGGTGAGCCAGAGCGCCAGTGTGGATCCGGAAAAGTTCGCTGGCGTCTGGGCGCTGAGCGGAACGTATGGCGCCTTCACCCCGCTGATGTACACGCCCGCCCGCGTCTGGAGCCAGCAGAATCAGGACAGCAAGTTTCGCATGGGCGTGTTGCACATCCTGGCGGGCCACTCGGGACCCGAGACCGCCGCCGACGGCCGCACCCACTTCGGCATCTTCGCGACGCAAGTATGGAAGCTCTTTCCGCGCGGCCAAACCATTCATCTGAATTTCTGGGATCACAACGACGTGGCGCCCGGTTATTTTGCCGCCGCCGAAATCGCCGCGCGTGATCCGAAAGTGGGCATTATTAGTATCGAAGTGGCGCGCCCGGATTTCCCCGTCGCCGACCGAGCCAAGTTCGCCGATACAGATCTGAAAGCGGCGGCCAAAGGCTTCTATGTAATTCGCGACTTCTCGCCGGGCCAGCCCAAACACGGCTACATCGTCACGCAAGGCTCCAGTTCCACCGTGAATCTGGTCAGTATTCTGCCTCGCCTGGAGCAAGCCGGAATCAACGTCAAAGTGATCGCCGCCATCAGCGAAGAGTTATTCGACCTGCAGCCCGAAGCTTATCGCAATTCCGTGCTACCTCCCGAATCCCGCTACGATCTCATGGTGGTCTCGACCGGCACACGCCGCATGTGGCCTTTGCGCGACGTCGGCCCACTGACCGACGCCTACTCGCTGACTTCCGATTGGGACAATCAGTGGCTCACTGGCGGCCTGGAGCCGGAGGTAATCGCCGAAGCGCACCTCGATAAGGAATCCATCGCTAAAGGCATCGAGCGTTTCGCCCGCGATCGAGCTGAGCGCCTCGGCCGCCAAAAGTCTCTATTAAGCTCCCTCTAAGGGTAGACGCGGCTTCAGCCGCGTTCCGCCGCTGCCAATACCAACGCGGCCAAAACCGCGTGTACCGTGCCAATCTATCTGCTGCTGGTCGTCGTTGTAGCGCCCGGGTAGTAGCTCAGATCCGCCTGGTACCGATAAATGGTATCCTCGCGTAGCGTGACAATCTGATTCAGCTTATCCTCCATTTTGCGGAACGCCTCTTGACCCATTATTTTGGGCAGGTTTTCCGGCGCGTCCATTTCGGCCCATTTTTGGAATCCTTCCGCGAAATAAAAATCGCCTTGGCCGCCCAGCAATGTTCGGCGAGCCACTATCGTCTTCACGTCTGCTTTTTTTAGCGCGGGAATCAACTCGTTCTTCACCACGGCGGAAAATTCATCTGCCGACCCGCCTTTAACGCGGATGCGAATCAACTGCATGTACGCAGGCGGGAACGGGGCGCCCGGCGTGTTGATGCCGAGCTCAGGGAGTGTCTTTTCGATGGTGGTTTGCACGTTCTCCAGGTATTGCCCCAAACGCGCAGTTCTCGTCAACCGCTCTTGCTCGGTTGCAATCTTGTTGTAAGGATTCTCACCGTCCCGATCGGCGAATTTTGAGATCGGAGTAAAAACTTCGAAGTCCATCGTGTTGCCCACGGTGCCGCGGTAAACCACACGAAACTGATCAGTGGGCGAGGCCTTCTTGTAGGAGCCGGCGATCTGTTTTTCTACTTCTTCAAATTCCTGAAGATGATCCACCTTCACCCGATAATGAACCACGTTGAGCATCGCGGGAGCCGGCATCTGTCCGAACGACGGGATGGCGGAGGCAACCATTGCGGTTGCGATTGCGGAAACGAGCAATGTGATCTTCATGTCAGTTCTCCTTTCGAGAGCTGGAAAGTGCGGCCCAACCATAACACGAATCGCATTACGGGGATACTCATTTTCACGTCAAATCTGGCACAAATCTCGCAGCTGGCAGCTGGGATGTATAGTAGGAAACATCCCCGCCAGGCGAAGCGTAAGATAGGTTATCGGAGCGAAGATTACGAATGACCACCGCGTCCTCAGCAGCGGGCATCAGCACGACTCGGTGGAAGTTCGCTCGACGCCGACGACCATCGAAATCTTCCACAAAAGTCAGCGCGTGGCTTCTCATCTGCGTGCGCGTGGTCATCGACATAGGGACACCATAGCCAACGAGGCGTCGAAATCGCCCGGCTCCTCTTCGTCGTGGACAAGATTCCGAAGCACGAACTAGACCGAGTAAGGCGAGCCCTGCTCGACTACTGTCACCGGGATGCGCTGGCGATGGTCAGGTTGGTCGAGACCTTGGAAGGCCTGGCCCGAGTTGCTCCATCGATTATCCCATCAGCGGTGCTGCGGCCGACTCGGGCTAACAAGTCCAATGGCTACCCTCTCGGCTCATACCGCATCGTCCAGCCGGCTCACGAGCCTCAAGTCGACACGCTTCGATAGCCCCGCGAACAACGTCGGCCCGTGGCCCGCTGGCCTGGCTCCACCACGAACTCGTACTCATCGATCAGTCCCAGCTCCGCCAACGCGAGCGGACCTGGGACCCATGCGCCGTTCTCAGGGCAGGAAGTCAACGCGCTTAACCGACCGCGTCAAAGCCCACATTCCTCATGGAAGGCTCCCCAGTAGCGTATGAAACCCTGAAAAGGCCAAAAGACGATGTCTGTTCCGGCGCGGAACTAATTCCAGCTCCTCCAAAACCTTGTGGTTTTGGCAGGGCGGAAGCGATCGTGCAAAACCTAATGGATCGGGCTTGCGTGTCCGGATGGATGTCTAGGCTTTTTGGAAGGTGGCCGAAACAGTGAACCGGTAGCGACACCCAACCGCCGCCAGCGAGCCAGGTTTGGAGGTTGCTGACAGTGAGCGACCCCTCCGATAGGGGAGTATCATATCCAGTAAAGGAGAGATATATTATGCACTCCAGGCTCTCACTTTGCGTCGGCCTCGGCATCCTCGCACTTTCGGTTTCGGCTGTTCCAGCATAGGCCCATCACGGCTGGGGGGAATTTGGATGAGGAATTCGAGATTACCGGCACCGTCGCCACTGGCCTTAGCCTCGCTGGACCTCATGCCACAATGCAGATCCGCTCTTCTGATGGCCAGGTCTGGGATCTTACGTTAGCTCCGCCGGCCAGGACGGAGCGGGCAGGCTTGAAGGAAGGAATCATTCCCGTCGGAGCGACAGTCGCAATCCACGGTCATCGGAATCGAGACCCAACGCTAGAGCTGTTTGTCGATAGCCCGAAGTGTATAGCAGCCGCCGTTTCGACGACCTTCCGTACCTCGATGCTTCCACAACGGTTCTCTCGTTGTGAACGTCGTGAACAGGCATCGGGACCAGGCGATTCAAACCGGGTTCGAGCTGGGGGACAAGCAATTCAGTGGTTCCGTAGAGGCGATCGAAGTCAACGGCCCCGATATCAAAGCCGCAAACACTTTTGAGGGCTCAGCCGTGAAGCCCACTCAGTGTTCCGCGCCGGCGCAGGGTAAAACCTTGCAGTACAGCTTTCCGCCGCACTCGTTTACCATGCTTCGGGCGAAGTTGGCGTAGGCCCCATGACAAAATATCGAGTTTCGCCGCCCGATATTCCAGACGATAGCCGGGCTCTTCGATATAGTGGATGGTCGCAAGTTCACTCAGAGGATGGATCTTAGATGACACCCAGGCCCATAAGAATTAGCTCTGTTGTCCTGCTCGCGCTTGTGATCTTTTGCCGGCAAAGCGCGGCTCAAAATCCCGGAGGTTCCCTGCCTCCCGGAACCACCTCGGGATCAGGCCCTTATAAGGCCGTCATGGAAATGGACACGGGCTTGCCGGATCACACAATCTACCGGCCGGAGGATCTGTCGGCACTGAACGGAACGAATTTGCCCATAGTCGTTTGGGGCAATGGCGCCTGCGTCAATGTCGGGAACGCTTTCAGTAGCTTTCTTACCGACATTTCGTCCTATGGGTATTTTGTGATTGCGCTGGGCCCGATTGTGCAACGCGATACAGCGCCCGTACAACCTCCTCCGGCTCCGGCGCTGCCACTCCCGCCCCAGGGCGCTGACTCGACGGAGCCCCCTCGCGGTTTACCCCCCGCGGCAACTCATCCATCCCAGATGATCGATGCAATCCAATGGGCGACTGCAGAAAACGATCGTGCCGCCAGCAAGTATTACAAGCGCCTCAATAGCGGCAAAATCGCCGTCATGGGCCAATCTTGCGGCGGCGTGCAGGCGATTGAGGTTGCCGCGGATCGGCGCATCTCCACCGCCGTGATCTGGAACAGCGGGCTCTTCGGCAAGCCGACCAACCTCGGCGGCGGAAAAACTCTGAGTAAGCAAGACCTGGAATCGATTCACGTTCCCGTGGCTTACATCAGTGGCGATCCCCGGGACATCGCGTTCAAAAACGCAGAGGCCGATTTCGATTATCTGACCAAAATCCCAGCGTTCCGAGCCTATGAAAAGGGAGTGGGGCACGGCGGCACCTATCGGGAGCCGAATGGCGGAGAATTCAGTGGCATCGCGGTGGCCTGGCTGAACTGGCAGCTCAAGGGCGATCAGCGTGCGGCGCTGATGTTTCTCGGTCCGGATTGCGGACTGTGTGTCAACCCGAAATGGGTTGTCCGAACCAAAAACCTGAAATAGCTGATCCCGGGCGGCTTTTGACATGCGATTCCTGCTTCTAATTTCGATTGCAGCGTTTGGGCAACCCGCTAAGTTCGAACCGCCGCGGCAATCCAGCGGACACCCGGACTTGCAGGGAGTTTGGCGCAACGCCTCCATCGTTGCCGCGTTCAACATCGAAGGGCAAAAGGCGTACTATAACGAGCCGGGAGGCCCGTCGGTCATCGTGGACCCGCCTGATGGAAAACTACCCTATTTGGCAGACGCACTCCAGAAGGCCAATGACAATCACGTCCATCGCGAACGCGATCCCACCGGACATTGCCATACGCATGGAGTCCCGCGTTCGCTGGTACCTCCGTTTCCTATTGAGATCGTCGAGGACGGCAACCACGTGGTCCTGCTTTCAGAGACCGAACACAGCGTCCGGATCATTCCGCTCGACGGGCGTCCCCACTTGAAGAACTATCACGCCTGGGCCGGGGATTCGCGGGGCCGTTGGGAAGGCGACACGCTGGTCGTAGACGTGACTGGCTTTAACGGCCGAACCTGGCTGGATCAGTCGGGAAATTTCGTGGACGAAAACGAACACGTCGTGGAGCGGTTCACGATGACGCGGCCCGACACGATCGTGTATGAGGCGCGGGTGGAGGACCCCACCGTGTATTCCCGGCCCTGGACCCTGCGCGTTTCGCTGCGGCGACAGACCAAAGGAACCGAATTGATCGAATATGACTGTATCGAGGGAGAGCGTGACGAGATTCATTTTCCCGGCGCCGCTAGTCAGAAACATTAGGTGTGCTTTTGTTATGGTGGTTCTGTTCGCTGCCGCGAGCGGCCGCGCACTACCCCAAAGCGCCGGAGCAGACCTCAGTGGCATCTGGATGGCTGAGAGCAATGCAGACACCAACCTGGAGCGCGCGCACGTGATTGTCGATCCGCCGGACGGCAAGATCCCCTATCGGCCCGAGGCCGCCGTCCAACGGAAACGGAATTTCGCAAATCGAGGGACTGCCGATCCGGAAAAAAGATGCTTCCAACCCGGAATACCGCGCGCCGCGTATCTGCGATCGCCTTTTCAGATTTTTCAGAACGACCGCGCCGTGTACATCGTCTATCAGGACGCCCACTCCTACCGTATCGTCTACTTGAATGGAAGCCCGCATAACGACGGCCTTGGCTATGCGATGGGTGATTCGCGCGGCCACTGGGAGCGCGATACGTTAGTGGCAGACGTCACAAGCTTTAGCGACACCACGTGGCTGGATGCCGCGGGAAACTACCATAGCGATGAATTGCACGTCGTGGAGCGCTACACGCGAATGAATCCTAACACACTGATGTACGAGGCCATGATCGAAGATCCGAAGGTGTTTACCCGGCCTTGGAAAATTCAAATGCCCCTTCGACTGCAGAAGGGAATTCAGATCTTAGAGGACGAATGCGAAGAAGGCGAGAATGGCCGCCGGCATCATGTCAGCCTATACAAGGAGGCGCGGTAGGAGAGCATCGGATGACATCACGAACTTTAGCTACGCTGTCAGCAACCATTATTTTGGCGATTGGCGGAATCGCTCAGGCCCAGGCCCCTCCCACGACCGTGGACGGTTATATCACGGCAGCGAAGGTTGCCGCCGGCACCGATTGGGCCGGAACGTTTGTCCGCATGTGCATTCCTCCACCCCCCGGCGCTGGCGGCCCTCCTCCTGCAAGCCGAGCCATCCCAGCCCGCGAAACATGGTACGGGCAACCGGCCAAGGTCGCTGATAACTTCTATTTCCTGGGCACCAAAATCCACAGCGCGTGGGCTCTGGTGGGAAGTCAGGGCATCATCATTATCGAGGCATTGTTCGACTACGCCGCAAAGGATGAGATCCTCGACGGACTCAAGAAGCTGGGTTTGGATGTCAATAAGGTAAAGTACGTGATCCTTTCACATGCTCACGGCGATCACGACGGCGGCGCCAAAATGTTGCAGGATGCAATTCCAGGGGTACATCTCGTCTATGGTGCTGAGGATTGGGACGCGATCGACAAGGCGCCCACCCACATGGGCGGAAAACCCAAGCGCGACGTCACCGGCGATGATGGGATGACAATCTCGGTTGGCGACGCTTCCCTGCGCATTGTCACCATGCCCGGCCACACGCCCGGAACGCTTTCTTACTTATTCGAGATTCGGGACAACGGCAAGCCGCTCCGGGTCGCCTACGTGGGTGGGACAGCGATCCCCTTCAATGCCAATGCGGAATACTACGACCGCTACCTGGCTTCTTCGAAGAAGATGGCGAAGGCGGCCGCCGATTATGGCGCCACGGCTCTGATTACGAATCACACCGAGTTCGACAATGCCTTCTACAAGGCCCATACGGCTGCGGACCGAAAGGGCGTAGAATCGAATCCGTTCGATGTCGGCGCCAATGCCGTGGCCCGTTATTTTTCCGTAGTCCAGGATTGTACCGCTGCCGACAAGTTGCGCGCGACGGGAAAATAGGAGCAAATATGAACCTCAAGAAACTTCTAGGCGCCGCTGTTGTCACTGTTTGCACTGTCCTGTTTCTGCTTCCCGAAGCGAGAGCGCAGAGTGGAAATGAAACAAAGAAGGGTTCGTGGGAGAGGATCAAAGTCCACGGCAAGTCGCTCGAAGGAAATCTGGAAGGTGACTCTCCAGATCGCGACGTCTTCGTATATGTTCCTCCAAGTTATGCCACGAGTCCCAATCGGCGCTACCCGGTTGTTTACTTCCTTCACGGCTATGCCGCTCACGCCGAGAACTACTGGAACATGTTATCGGTTCCCACCGCCGCTGACGCCGCGATCTCGAGCGGATCGTCTCGTGAAATGATCCTCGTGCTTCCAGATGCTTATACGGTCTACAACGGCGGCATGTTTTCGAATTCGCCCACCACAGGCAATTGGGAGGCGTATGTCGCAGAGGACCTGGTCACCTATATCGATGCCCACTACCGCACCATTGCAGATCGCAACGCGAGAGGCCTCGCCGGACATTCGATGGGCGGATACGGAACGGTGCGGATCGGCATGAAACATCCGGAAGCCTTCTCGGTGCTCTATGCGATGAGTTCTTGCTGTCTGATGAACGATCCACAACGGCTGCTTCCGGGCGCAGGAGCGAATCAGCCTCCGACGGGTGTCCTCGCCAAGGCGCTCTCCGCCCAAGCCGCCGCGTGGGCCCCGAACCCAATGAACCCGCCGCAGTTCTTCGACCTTCCTACCAAGGATGGAGAGATCCAGCCTCTGATCGCGGCCAAGTGGGTTACGAATTCGCCGTTGGTGATGGTCGACCAGTATGTGCCGAGCCTCAAGAGATATAGCGCAATCGCTATGGACGTGGGCACAAAGGATCCTTTCCTGACCACGAACACGCAACTGGACCAGTCCCTCACACGTTTAGGAGTCGCTCACAAGTTCGAGACCTATGAAGGCGACCATGGGAACCGGATCACAGCCCGTTTCGCGACGAAAGTGCTGCCGTTCTTTTCTGAGAATCTCACCGCGGCCAGGTAAGGAAAGCCAGCGATGAAGCCCTTCGTCCTGCTCGTTATTGTCGCTACCATCCTGGCGGCCCAGCAGACTGGACCCATCCCGTTCGGTTCGGCTCTGGATGCCGATCAGCAAATTGCCGAATCGCAGCAGCTTGCAAAAGAAACTACCGCACTCAAGCAGCGCACCAAAGGAGACCAGCACCGAACGTATCACTTTTCGGCGGCGAAAACCGACATGCCGTATCGGTTGTATGTACCAACGACTTGGGATGGCCAGTCCAAGTTGCCTCTGATTGCGATGCTGCACGGTGCTGGAGCCGATGAGAATCGGTATCTGGACATGAATAATCAACAGATGATTCGCTTAGCCGAACAGCACGGATACGTTCTAGCCTCACCGCTCGGCCTTAGCCCGCTAGGCGCCTATGGCACACCTCTCAGGCTACCCGCAGTCTTTGGTCATCCGGAGATCGCAGCGAAGCAGAGAGCAGCAATTACGCCCGACGCGGAGCACACGCTCGAGCTGAGTGAAAAGGATGTGATCAACGTCCTGGAAATCGTGTTGAATGAATATCCGATAAACCGGTCTTCGATTTTCCTGGCGGGCCATTCCATGGGCGCCGGTGGGACCTGGTACCTGGGTGCGAAGTATTCCAAATATTGGCGAGCAATAGCCCCGATGTCAGGGCCTTTCGTCGACCAGGCGAATTATCCCTGGGACAGAATTCGTGCGATCCCGGTGATGATGAGTGAGGGCACTCTGGCTCTACCATCAGTCCAAGGCAGCCGCCTGATGCGAGATTGGATGTTTCAGCAGGACTTTCATTTCGAATACTACGAGGTCAAAGCTGACCACGGAGGGATGGTTCCATTGGTGCTGCCCGCTGTTTTCGATTTCTTTGACCGATATCGGGATAAGTAATCGTCTAAGTCGCGATCCGGATCGGTTCGTTATTTGAACATGGTAATATCCTCATTGAATAGGGCTATATCGTCCGGACTTTGGATCGGCAGAAGTATCAGCTCGCTAACTACGCTTTGGTGGTATTCTCGCGGTTCATCTTCATGATGCCGGATCATATCCTCGTAACTGTGGCGGATTGCAGCGGAGCGTTTGCCGCGCTGCTCCTCATCCCCCGCATACAGCTCCATTGGGTACACCTCTGGGAATGTTCGCTGGAACCAGTTTTCCGGCGGTCTGGTTTTATCCGCCATTGACGCGGTGTTTACTGTTCTATTTTCGCTCGGTCGTGGGCGTTCCGACGATCTACTAGGCGTAACAGCGGGCTACAGGAATGGGACGGACAGAAAGAAGGTTGAGCATCTCATGCACAGAAAGAGCACAACCGCAGCCTTTGCGGCACTGACGCTCGTGACACTGGTAGCCAAGGCACAGGAACGACCCTCGGTCACGGTCAGCGGAGGGAAGATTCAAGGCGTCTCACTCACAGGCGGCGGTGCGGCGTTCAAAGGGATTCCTTTTGCCGCGCCTCCCGTGGGCGATCTGCGTTGGCGCGAACCGATGCCTGTGAAAACGTGGACGGGCGTTCGCGCGGCCACGAACTTTGGCGCGCGGTGCATGCAGGGAGGCGAGGGAGTCAGCGAAGACTGTCTCTTCATCAACGTCTGGACACCGGAATGGCCATCGAAATCCCCTAAGCCGGTGATGTTGTGGATCCATGGCGGCGGAAACTTCGCGGGATCGTCCTCGGAAACCATATTCGACGGTGAAAGTCTGGCGCGGCATGGAGTGGTGCTGGTCAGCGCGAACTATCGCCTGGGTATTTTCGGATTCTATGAGCATCCGGGATTAACTGCGGAATCCAGACATCATGCTTCCGGCAACTACGGGTTACTGGATCAGGTGGCGGCAATGAAGTGGGTGCGGCAGAACATAGCGCGGTTTGGCGGGGATCCGGGGAACGTGACCATCTTCGGCGAATCGGCGGGAGCGCTGGATATCAATGTCCTCCTTACCTCCCCGTTGACGACGGGTTTGTATGCACGGCTCATCGGAGAAAGCGGCCCTGTGGTGGAACCCCCTTCGCTGGCCGAAGGAGAGAAGAAGGGCCTTAGTGTGGCCACCAGTCTGAAGGCCGACTCATTAAGAGTCATGCGGGCGCTGCCGGCGGAGGATCTCCAGAAGGCGACCGGGCAGGGCTTGTCGTTTCTCGGACCGCTCCTGGGTGTAGTCGTGGACGGCTGGGTCGTGCCCAGGCCTCCTTTCGAAGTGTTCGAAGCGGGACAGGAACATCGTGTGGACCTTCTGCTCGGAACGAATGCGCGCGAACTAACACGTCCGTTCTTTCCAGTCGGAGGACTCAGCGAAAGCATTGCAGCCCAGTACGGACCGTTGGCTTCGCGCGCCATGAATGTCTATGGATTGAAGGACGGCAAAGAACCGCCGCCCGATCCCGTGTACGGCGCTGCAATGGCGCAATGGGCTACCGATACGCAATTCCGATGCGGCACCGTGGCGGAGCTGAACTGGCACTCTCAAGCGGGAAATGTGTCTTATCAATTTCAGTTCTCGCGGGTTGCTCCCGGCCGGGAATCCGTCGGAGCGGCACACGGGAGTGAGTTGCCCTATGTATTCGGCACGCTCTCCTCGGTGGGATCTCGACCGAATCGACCCGATTACGACGCCACGGACGCCGCTGTTTCCGCCCAGATCGGCCAGTATTGGACCAACTTCGCCAAAACAGGCAACCCCAACGGCGGTTCTCTCCCGCGATGGCCGAAGTTCGATCCCGTCGCGCGCGCCTACATGGACCTGACGGCGAATGGTCCAGTGGCCCGAGAGGGCCTGCGCCGTGAAGCCTGCGACTTATTCATCGAGAACAGATCTCGTAAGTAAACTCGTCTAAAAGCAATGTATCGACTACATAAAAGTGACGCCCGGTCGACTCGTCAAAACGTGAATCGTCCGGTCAATTGGATCTGACGCGGCGCGGCGCCCTCGGCGATCTGCATCGCTGAAATAGTGCCGAACGCCGCCAATCCGAGCGTCAGGGAGCTAGGCGGAGCATAGTTGGGATGATGGAACGCGTTGGCGACCTGTGCGCCAAACTCTACGTACATCCGCTCGGTAAATGAGAAGCGCTTGAGCAGCGACAGAGAAACAGCCTGCGTGCCGGGTCCTGTGACGCCTCCCGACAGCGAATCGCCGAACCGGCCGATGGCGGCCGGATTGCCGTTGATTCCACACAGCGCGCACGGATCGGCGAAAGCTGCCGGATTGATCCACTGGCTCAGCGATTGGCCCGCCGTGGGGCTGACGCCCGGCACCGTATCGGCTCTTCCTCCGATACCGGTGAAGGCGCCTCCTGAACCCAGGATGAATCCGGTGACGGAAGGATCGCTGGTCACGGCCACGCTCATGACTGGCCCGGTCTGGAAGAGAGCCACGCCGCTCAGAACCCAGCCGCCGACGCAAGTCCTTGCATGAACGCGACGCGAAGCCCGCTCTTACGGCGCCTGATATACAACCTCGCCGTTGATGATCGCGGTCTCGACTTTGGTGTCGTGAACGGTGGTGATTGGGACTTTGAATGGATTGCGGTCCACCACGATCAGGTCCGCGAACAGCCCCGGCTTGATGGATCCCACGCTGTCGCTATGGCCGAACTGCTTCGCTGCGTTCACCGTATAGATGTCAATCGCTTCTTTCAGGGTGATCGCCTCTTTGGGAGCCAGCGGCGGATCCTCGCTGCCCCCAGGCTTCTTGCGCGTGACCAGGGTCTCAACCGCGATCCACGGGTTGGGGGTCGGCGATACCGGCCAGTCCGAGCCTTCCAGCGCGATGGCGCCATCGTCTATGGCTTCACGAACGGGCTTGTAACGAGTAAACCGCTCAGGCCCGATCGCCTTTAGATAGGTGCGCGTGACACCGTTCAAGTAATACAAGTAGGCGGAGAACTCGAAGGTCACCCCGAGTTGCCGGCCGCGTTTCAAATCTGCGGCAGTCGTGAAGTTGTTGTGGGCAATCTGGTGCAGTACGCCGCTCCAGCCGTTGGCCTCCCGCGCCGCAGCGATGGCGTCCACCGCCTCTCGGGCACAGGCGTCGCCGGTGCAATGGATCATCATGGCCATCCCGTCTTTGTCGAATCGAGTGACCATTTTCTTCATCACGTCTGGCGGGACATTCAGGATGCCGTTCCGACGGGCATCGTCGGTATCCCCCGGTACCGAAGCGGTGTAGGGATCGAGCATTCCGGCGGTGTGCCCTTCGCCTGGGACTCCGTCGCCAACGATCTTGACGCAGCTCGGTTCGAACCGGTCCCGCCGGTAAAGATTGCGTTCGTTGTAGACATCCTCGAAATTCTGATTAGCGCCGAGCGGGTTGTAGCCCCAGCCGATGCATGCCTTCACCCGCTGCTTGAGTTCGCCCAGGTCCGCCAGGATCGTAAATGCTGTGAGTGTCTGACGCGAGGCGAGAGCATCCTGCAGCGTGGTGATGCCTGCGGCTAGTGTCGTTTGAAGCGCGAGGCGCAATGCGTCCGCGTCCTCTTCGGGCGAAGCGGGTGGAACCTTGGCGCGCACCAAGTTCGCCGCCGACTCCCGCAACAGCCCGTTGGGCTCTCCGTCGGGTCTGTGCTCGATCACACCATTCAACGGGTTGGGCGTTCCCTTGGTGATGCCCGCCATCTTCAATGCCAAGCTGTTTGCCCAGCCGGAATGGTAAGTTTCATCCGAGAGAATGACCGGATTGTTCGGCGCCGCCTCGTCCAGTAGCGCCCGATCCTGGGGGGCGGTCTTGAAGACGTCGTTCACCCAACTGCCGCCAGTGATCCACTGTCCCGGCTTGGCCTTAGAGGCGCACAAAGCGACCGTCTCGCGGATCTCACTTGGCGTCGCTTCCCTTTTGAGGACGCAGCTTCGCAACATTTGCCCCGCTCCCAAGGGATGCATGTGCATGTCGTGGAAGCCGGGCAAAACCGTGTGGCCCTTCAGATCGATGACTTTCGTGGTGGTGGCCCGATACGGTTGCACCGCGGTGTTGTCGCCAACAGCCAGTATCACGCCCTTTTTGATGGCGAGTGCCTCGGCCCAGGTGCCATCCGCGGTATAGATCTCGCCATTGGTGAGTATCGTGTCGGCGGGCGTCGCCGGAGACTGTGCGTACGCGACGCCGAACAACAACAGCCCGGTAATTGAAACCAAGGCACAAGAAGAATTCTGCGCTTTCATATCCGCTCCTACTTACAATAATGAACAGATTGCCGTATTATGCGTCACCGGGTGTAAGTCCGGATCAAAACTAAGATCGAGGCCCAAACCCCTGGCATCGCGGGGGCAGATCCTGGGATCACGCCTCTCGGAGGTATACGATTGTCCTCAGGCCCACGGCATCATCACCGCTAATTCGCTGTAAGACAACGCGGCCGCAATCGTTAGCCACCCCGTGATGATCCGCGCTGCAAGCAGCCCGCCGGGGTTGCCGATCTGACGCGCCATCTCAGCGGACACAATGTAAATGCCGCTGCCGACCATCGACCCCGGCAACGGGCATGGTCGAGTCCGATAGCCCCAGACTGCGCCGCAAGCCGCCAGTAACATCCACTTGGCTACTCGTGGCTTCTGCCGGCATTAAAAGCACTGAAGACCGTCTGACAGAATCGAAGTTCAAAATTCTCAATACGACGCTTAGGCTACACTCGTTCGTACAACACCCTGCCGCCAACAATCGTCATATCTACTTTCATGTTCAGAAGTTTGTCTGGCGAGATACTCAAGAGATCCTCCGGCAACACGACCATGTCGGCGAGTTTTCCAACTTCCAGCGTGCCTTTGATCTTTTCTTCGCGCGTTAGGAACGCGCCGTTGCGGGTGTACATCTTGATCGCATCGCGCATACTCACGGCCTCCTCGGCGCCGAATATTCGCCCGCTCTCGCCCTTACGGGTAACGGCCGCATACAGACCTACTAGCGGTCCGATCGGAAGGTTGTCACTGCCGAACGCCATGAAAATTCCGCGCTTGATGGGAGTTGCCAGTGCGTTGTTTGTCGCCAGGCGCTTGCCTTCCAAGGTTTCGACATAGCGCCCTTCGAGGTTATAAGTAAAGTTCGGCTGCTGGGCGATATGGATTGAGTCCTTCGCCATGATTTGCATCGTGCGCTCCGGCGGAAGGACGGTGAAGTGACACAAGTAATGCCGGTGGTCATTCCGGGGATACTTTTCGAGCACCTGGTCGAGCGCATCCACCGTCATTGCGATGGCCGCGTCACCGATCGCATGAATCCCGAATTGCCACCCGAGCTGATGACCCTCCTCGATGTTGGCGTGAATCTGCTCGGGAGTGAAGAAGGCGCGGCCGCGGAATCCCGGTTGGCCGTTGTAGTCTTTGAGCGACCATGCCGTCGGCCCCGTGAACCCGCCGTCCGCCGCCATCTCGCCAATCGAACCGACCCGGAGGCGATCATTGCCATCGCCGGTCTTTTTCCCGAACTCTTTCAGCTTGGCGGCACCTTCCTTCGCTTGGCCCGCCGGAGATGGGTAGCCGACCTGAACCGATGCTCGCGGCAGCTCGGGGCCATGCTTTTGATACAGAAGCTCCCATTCGGCGTACGAACCAACCACGTTCGGATCGATGGAAGAGCCTGCTTCAATAACGCTGGTGATGCCCAATTTCAACTGATCGCGCACATTTTCCAGTAAGCTGTCGCGGACCTCGGCCGGTTTGTCCTTGGGAACGAGGCGCGTATAGAGATCGGAGCGTTCGCGGATGATGCCGTTGGGCTGGCCCTGGGCGTCGCGTTCGATGAGCCCCCTCGGAGGATCGGGGGTTGCACTATTGATGTCGGCCATTTGAAGCGCTTTACTGTTCCCGACTGAGCTATGGCCGCCCGCTCTGGTGAGCACGACAGGATTATTGGGCGCGGCCGCGTCCAGATCGCCGCGTAAAGGCTTCCTCTGCTCTTTGAAATGATATTCATCCCATCCGGATCCGGTGATCCATTCTCCGGGCCCTAGTTCCTTCGCTTTCTCCGACACCTGTTGCTTCAACTCGGCAAGCGACGTGGTGTCGTTGAGGTCAACGTAACGGTGGGAGTGCCCTCCCAGGTGGATGTGGGTATCGTGGAAACCTGGGATGACCATGCGTCCCCGAAGGTCGATGGCGCGCGCCCCGGGATAGCGGTTTCGCAACTCGTTTCCGCCTACGGCGGCGATCCGGCCATCCTTGATTGCGATCGCTTCGCGGACCGAAAACACGTCGTCAACGGTGGCAATCTTGCCGTTGAAGAGGACCAGGTCGGCCGAGGGAGCTTGCGCGTGCAGGCGCCACGCTCCGCCTGCGGATACGACGCCGGCGGCGCCCAAGAATTCACGTCGGGATATGGTCATGCGAACCTCGTAGCTCAGATAACCAGAGTTAGAAATCTAAGCGGAGCGACATTTGCCCCACCCTGTTGCCGCCGTTCTCCGCGGTCTGGACAGTTTGCGTTACTCCGAAGGTACCAGGGGACGATACGTCCGTTGGCGGCGCCGCGAAGTTCGGGTGGTTGAGGAGGTTGGTGAAGGTAGCGTCGAAGCGCATCTTCAGCTTCTCCGTTATCGAGAAGGTCTTTGACAGTCCGCCCGCTATCGTGACGGTTCCCGGACCTTCGCAGACTCCCACGCCCGCGTTGCCGGGGCGCCCGGCGCCAGCCGGGGTCGGAACGAATGCGGCCATATTAAACCAGCCGTTTGGGCCAGGATTCGAGAGATTGCAGCTTCCGATCTGGTCGGGCCGCACGATGGCGTTCCGCCCTACCTCGTTGAGATTCGCCTGGCTGTCGCTGGGATTGCTGTCCCAGGGCGTTTCATAGGGCCCGGTCTCCACAAGAGTAATCGTACTCAATTGCCATCCGCCGAGCAACGCATCCACCGCCCGGTTGGAATTGCCAAGGAATTTCCTGCCGCGTCCAAACGGGAATTGGTACATTCCGGTCAACAGGAAACGCTGGCGTCGTACTCCCGGGTCGTTACCTCTGTCCAATCGGAGGTTGAATCGATCATTAACGGCAGTTAGCCCAACTCCGGGAGGCCCTATGCTGCCTTGCTCGATATTGAACGCAGTCGGGGCGTCGCCGCCCGCGTTGGTCAGATCCTTTGCCCAGTCATAGGTGGCTTGGAGATAAAATCCCGATGCCATCCGGTGCGAAACCTGGAACTCGAGGTCCTGGTAATTAGCAAATCCCCAATTCCCCAATTGGATGATGGGACCCACCTGCGTATACGGGACGCTGAGCGGATCATAGGGTGTGGCGCTGGCCCGGATTGAGTTCTGATCCGTGTCCATCCCAAGGCGATAGGAATTCTCGCCGATGTAACTGACGCGCGTGTTCCAACTGTCACCAAATTGCCGTTCGAGGGTCACATTCCATTGTGCCGACTGAGGATCTCGATAATGAATTTGTTGGGCAACGTAGTACTCGTACGTGCCGACAATGTCTGGCGTCAAGCCACCGTTACCATATCCGACCGCGGGAAGTTGGAACAGCGCCTTTCCGTTCACAATGCCGTTTACATAGAAAAGAGAGGGAGTACTGGCCAAGCCGGTCATCTGATAAGCCACTCCTCCGAGCTGCGGCACCGTGTAGATGCCAAAGCCGGTACGAAACACGGTCTTGTCATTGCCGAAGGGCCGCCACGCGAGACTAACGCGAGGATTGAAATCCTTCCAGTAGGTATAGCGCAACCCTTGCGGCAGGCCGGCCTGGCTCGCTGTTTGCACCGGCGAACAGGGTAGTGTTGCAATAACACCGGGACAGGCGTTGAGTTGATACAAGACCTGGGCGGCTGGCGGCAGAAGCTTCGCGGCGATGTCGGGATATACCATGCCCCCCGTTGCCGGGTCGAAATTTGCAATGTTGCCGTTCTTTTCCGAGAAGGGCGGTTGGATCTCCCAGCGCATACCGAGATTCAAGGTCAAGCTCTTGGTAATCCGCCACTCGTCTTGTGCGTACGCTGCGAAATGCTGGGAAAGCTGATCAATGGGGGGACCGATGGTGAAAACGATGTTGGTCGACGGCAAGCCAAGCAGCAGATCCCCAAGTGCATTGCCGCTAAAATGACCGCGGAATGCCATTGAACCGAACTCGTCTCCGCCGCCGAAGTTATTGATGCGCGCATAGCGCACACGCCGCCAGTCGACACCGAACTTTGCCGTGTGCTTGCCTTTGATCCAGGTAACGTTGTCCGTGTATTGCAGAGTTCGCGAGTGCGAGGGGCCAACCTCACCGTGTACGATTGTGCTAAAACCGGTGCCTGTGCTGAAATTAAACCCCGGGAAGCCACTGTCGTTTCCTGCGTGGGAAAGGTCCAAGCCGGTTAACCCCAGATTCGACACCACGGAGGCGCCAGAGAATGGAAGCGATGAATCAGTCGCTAAATCGCTGTAGCCAAAGCGAAATTCATTGACGACGTTGGGCGTAATGGTATAACTGTCGGCGACCAGGAGATTCCGGTTTCGCTCCGCGTTGTTGATGGGTGGTAACAACTGCGAGATGCTGTTAGCAGTGGCGACCGAGAAGAACGGGATGTTTTTCCAACTCCAACGCCCGTAGATAAGGTGCTTGCTGCTGACGTATTGGTCGATCCGGATATCGTACCCGTCGGTTTTATTCGGCAAGGGCAACTGCGTCCGATAGTTCCCCGTGGTGGAACCCGAATCAAAGTTTGGCAGCGGGTAGTACTGGCTAAGGAGCTTCTGGGCAACCGGATTCAGCTGAGAGCTGGGAATCTGATTGTTGGGATATGGAACACCGGTGAACGGATCTACCACCTGGCCGCGGAAGGCGCTCAAGTCGCCCGTTCTCATGGCGGCAGTGGGTACGTTATTGACGACTAGCGTGGAGCCAGGCTTGCGGTTGCCTTCGTAATCGACGAAAAAGAACGTCTTGTCGTGGCCGTTGTAGAGTTTCGGAATGACTAAGGGACCGCTCAGACTGCCGCCAAACGTGTTCCAAACCTTGGCTTGCTTTGCTTCAGCGCCGTAGGTCGTGGCGTCCAGGGCTCGGTTCTGGAGGTATTCGAACGCGCTTCCGTGGAGGGTGTTTCCCCCGCTCTTGGTAGTTACGGTGACGTCGCCCGAAGAGGCCAGTTCCGCGTTGTTGTTGATGGCCGACACTTTGAATTCGCTCAACATTTCCGACGACGGGTACATGTCCCGGGCGGCGCTGTTGGTTTGGACGTTGACTGCGGAAGTGCCGTCGACACTGTAGTCGGTCATGAACGGTAACGACCCGGTCAAGGCAATCGCCCCGGTCTGATCTTGCTGTACATTTGGCAAAGCGACGATGGCCCCTAAGGGACTGGTGGACCCCCCACGGTAATTGGCTGGCAATTGCGCTACCTGCGCGTTGTTCATGGTCGATGAAATGGTGGCGTTTTCCGTGTTGAGTACGGCTGCGGCCGCCTGTACCTCGACGGTCTGCTGAATGGAGGCCAAAGCGAGCGTCAGGTCCAAGCGCCTTTCCTGACGCGCTTCCAAGGCGAACTCAGAGGCCCGCGTGGTGGCGAAACCTGATTTGACTGCGGTGAGAGTGTACCGGCCAGGAGGCATATTTTGGAACTGGTAAAGTCCGGAAGTGTTCGATGTCGTTTTCCGCGTCGTGTTCTCATCCAGGTTCGTAATCTCAATTTCGGCCTCAGGAATGGCTCCGCCCGACGCATCCTGGACTGTACCCAGGATGGTGCCGAACGTGGACTGAGAGAAGGCGGGCGCACACGCGAGTAGCCCACAACTCACAAGGATCAACCCAAGCTTATTCTTCATTTAGCCCCCTCCTCACCCGTTGCTTCCGTCTCTTCGCCCAAGAGACCGCAACCCCGCAAAAGAAGCGCTCGGCGACCATGGAAACGGACGAATAAGGTGTTTAGCTTTGCAAGTATGGACCTAGGTGACGGAGTTGTCAAGACGCGTCGACGTGGAAGCAAGTCTTTGTGTTTCAGATACGTACACCGAAATCAGCTCGGTTAAAAACCGGCATAATACCGGCTGTTAGACCGCCATTAAACAGAAGTTTTGCTTGTGCGGTATAATCCTGTCCATGTTGCTGGCTCATGACGAGCCCCGTGCACAAATTGATCGCATCCTCGAAAGCGACACGTTTCACTCGTCAATAGTCCTCAGGCGGTTGCTCAGGTTCCTGGCCGACAAGACCTTTTCCGGTCAAGCCGACCAGCTCAACGAATACTCGATCGGCGTCGACGGATTTGGAAAGCCTCTAACCTACGATCCGCGCCAGGACGCTAGCGTCCGGCTTCACGTCGGCAGGATACGGCAAAAACTTGGAGACTACTATCGCAACGAAGGAAAAGACGATGCGGTCGTCATTGAACTACCGAAGGGCCGGTTCAAGCTGAAATGGGAGGTCCGGTACAGTCCTGTGGAGGCGCCCAAAGCGGAACCGTCGAGTTCCCGTGTGCAGAGAAGGCCAGCGACGATGGCTTTGTGGGGAGCTTTGGCGTTGTCGGTCATTTGGGGATGCTATTCGACCGTGCTACTGTTGCGTGCTCGGCAGAATCAGTCGCAATCGGCCGCTTGGACTCCGGAATTGGAACAATTGTGGCGTCCATTCATGGCTTCGAAAAAACCTTTAATCGTTGCGATCGCCGATCCTCTGTTTTTCGGGTTCGAGGGCACCGACGTTTACCTTCGCAAGGTCGATCTGCGCCGGCCGGGAGACGCGACTGCTTCGAAAGAGGTAACCGCTCTTCGCAGAGTGCTTGGCAATCCGGCCATTCAACCCCTGTATAGCTTCATTCCAACCGGAGAGGTCATGTCGTCGTTCCTGCTCGGCAAGCTGCTGGGAACGCGCAAGCTGGATGTCTCGTTGGTTCGAGGCAGCGAGGTTCTGCTGAGGGGACTGGCGGAGAACGACGTGGTTCTGATCGGGCCGGAGATTGTTTTCGACCAGAAAATTGCTGGGATTCAGTTGCAGCCGGAGTTGACGCCAACGCCTAATGGAATTCGCAACTTGCACCCACGGGCTGGAGAACCTGCGTTCTTCGCCGATGCGGTTTCCAACTCCGGGCCGGAGAACGGTGAAGTGTATGCGCTAGTTTCGCGCGCCCCAGGACCGCTTGACAACACAAATTTTGAAAGCTTTACCAGCTCGCGTACTTGGGGGCGACAAGGCGCGGTCCAGGCCTTCACCGAGCCGCCTTTGGCGAGGATGTTGTTGGAGCGCATCAAAACGCCGTCTGGCGAGATTCCTCGTTACTTCCAAATCGTGTTGAAGGTCAAGTTCAGAGACACAGTCCCTGTGAACATCTCTTATGTGACGCACCGTGTCATAACGTCGCCCCCGTAGCAAAGTAATGTACTCTCTATGCGATTCGGCTCTTTGAGGATCACTCGTATTGCAAAACGCCGGCGGCAGTCGTCTGGACTATGCCCATCTTTTCGCCGCGCGCGCTCGTTACGGCGGCTTCACCTGGTCGCCGAGCGGGATTACTGGCAGTAGCGTACCGTCTACCGATTGAAGATCAACCAGCTTGGTCAGAAGTTATGCGCAGCAAGACGCTGCCACGCCGCCCTCTCGCATGGTCCCATACTACGGTATAACGACGATCCCGCCATACGTCACGTCGTTGTTCAGATCCCAGGTCTTCTCGTACTTGAGTGTCGCGGCGTCGTAAACCTCGATGTCAAAGCCAGCCCCGTAAATGTAGAGCTTCTTGCCGTCGCCGGAAATTCCGCGCGTGAATCGCGTGCGGCACGGTACCTCGGCCTTTTGGGTGATTCTGTCGCCATTGCTCAGATCGAACGCCCAGAACTCGCAGCGCTTGTTCCCATGCCTTCCATTGGCCACCACTGTGTGGGCCCACTTCTTATCCGGCGTCACTTCAATGCCAGCCATGCCAGCCGGAGCTGGTCCAATCGGATTGAAGTCCATATGCCGGGTGGTCAGATCGAAACGCGCCAAGCCGAAAACCATGTTGTGAACGAGAGGATCGGACGAGATAAAGATCCCGGTATGTTCCCCTGGGGTATTGATCAAATCGAGATCGGAGCCAAAATGCACGCTCTCCATTCCGGGAGCGTCCGGTTGCGCGAGGTCGATATGATTAATCACTTTGAAATCGCTGGCTTGGAGAATAGTGATCTTCTTCCCAAACTGATACTGGTACTTACCGTCCGGCGAGATTTCGATCAGTCCTACGCCGAAACCTCCCGTGTTCTGAGGTTCTTCTTTCGTAATGTCCACTGTCTTGACGATTTTCTGCTGTTCCAGATCAATGACGGTGTACTTCGGCTTGGCCACCTCGTAGTGTTCGGGGAGCTTAGTGAGTTCCGTGGTCACAGCGTAAAACAGTTTGCCGTCGGGATCTGGCGTTCCCCGAGCGAACCGATATTGCTTAGTCGGCGTATTGAGTAACACCGGCTTGTTCACTCCGGCGTCCGAATGGTCTCGCCACCGCGGGCACTTCCTTTGTTGCAGTGGCGCACTTAGCCGCCCGGGGCATTGTTCAGATCGTGGCCGAAGTGGATGTCGCCGCTGACGCGGTGTCAGGGAAGCGGGACATCGCCTTCAAGCGGTCCGTGCTGCAGAGCGCCATCGCTGTGTACGACCGCGTTAACTATGTCAAAGTGACACCGGATTCAGCTCTGGCCCACCTGGGCAGTGAAAAACATCCGAAGGGTACCAGCAGTTCGAGGCTGTCGCGTATCAGCGTGGCGCCGACGGCAAGCCTCACCACCAAATCGAGATTTCGCCAGTCCGGTGGTGACGGTTCCGACCTAACATCAGGTGGATCAGCCTGAGGCGGGACAAGCACGGCAGCCGACACCCGCGTGTCAGCTCTGTTCGATCGTAGATATCGCGCTCGACTGGCTGACAAAGCCCGGCTGTACCTCCGGCCGCATCAACTTCCCAGCCAGGCGTGAACATCAATGCACAGCCCATGGGAATTAATAGAGCAGTATGGGCGTAAGCTGCGAGATTTGTCAACGGTCCGACTGATCGAGCTAAGCTATCCAAAACCAAATAGTTACAAGCGAGTCAACGCGGTTAAATACCGGTATCTCACCGGATTTCAGCTCCCGTCATGGTACGATCACGGAAAAAGAAGCGAACAGCAAGAGGACACCCGGTTCGCCCCACTGCACGAGCTGGGCTTGGCTCTTGTTTTGCTCGGAGGTTGAATCGTGAATCTATCGCGCTCGAGCGCACCTGCTCTTCTCGTCGCAGCGCTTGTCTCCTTCCATGTAAGTGCACAGCAGGCGCTGCCGCCGCCGCTGGTCGGCGGTCCACCATCGCAAGTGCCGGTCGCCGTGCAGATCCTGCGCTGGCACATGCTCGACAACGATGTCAGCGCGCTCGCGTTCCGCAGCATGGACAGCCTCTTCACGACGCGCACCGTCGCCCGCAGCGGCTCCGTTTGGGTGTTGCCCCACAGCGATCATCCCTTGGACTTCACCTATCCATGGCAGGGAGCGACTCTGCCCGCCGGGCAGTTCCTGGAGCGCACCTACACCAATGCGCTGCTCGTGATGAAGGACGGACGTATCGTCCGCGAGATCTATCGCAACAACACCAACGAGCGCTCGCGCTTTATTGGGTGGTCGATGACGAAATCCGTCACCTCGGTGCTGATCGGCTGCGCGCTGGCTGAGGGCCGAATCGATTCCCTCGATACGCCGATCGCCCACTACTTGCCCGAGCTCAAGGGCGGCGGCTATGACGGTGTCTCGATCCGGCAGGTGATGCAAATGCGCTCGGGCGTCGACTACGAAGAGCGCTACGACTTTGAGAACCCGGGTACGGCGGCCAGCAATCACATCGCCGCGCTGGTGCGCAATACCGCGCGTTTTGTGGATGTGGCGCGCACCATCAAGCGAATTCATCCTCCGGGCGATGTGTTCCAGTACAAGACATTGGATACGGCAGTGCTCGGCTGGCTGGTCGAACGAGTGACGCAGGGCAGTGTCGCGGCATATACAGCGCGATGCCTTTGGGAGCCCTTGGGAGCCGAGTCTGACGGTTTCTACATCATGGACGGTCCGCCGGGCACGGGGCGTGAATTCAGCGGCGCCGGCTTCAACGCCACTTTGCGCGACTATGCACGCTTCGGCCAAATGATGATCGATGGGGGCGTCGCCGACGGTCGCCGAATCGTCTCCCAGGATTGGGTGCGGCAGTCGACGCGGCCGAGCGGTCCGGTAGACCCGCAGCGCGGCGGCTACGGTCTGCAGTGGTGGACGATGGGTGGAAACGACGCCTACGCCGCGATCGGCCTGCAGGGACAGTACATCTATGTGGATCCCGCGACACGCACGGTGGTCGTGAAGCTCAGCTACTTCCCCCCTGGTGACAACCGTGCGCTCGACGCCGAAACGCGCGCCTTCATGGCGGCTGCGGCGGCCTGGAAACCACGCTAGCGCAAGAAAGGACATCATGCGATTGGCTCGAATAGAGACCCTTCTGCTGCCAGCGACTGCCGCTGTGATGATCGCGTTGTTCCAGACGAGAGGGTCCGCTCAAGAGAGGGTGGATGCGGCAATGGTCGCCGCGATCCGGGCCGAAGAGCTGAACCGCTCCGCGGCGTCGGATATCTTTTTCACGCTGACGAACGTGATCGGGCCAAGGCTTTCAGGATCTCCCGCCTACGACAAGGCGGCCCACTGGGCTGTGGACCGTTTCCGGCAGTGGGGACTGGCGAACCCGCAACTCGAGCCGTTCAAGCTCGGGCGCGGGTGGACACTAGAGAAGCTCACAGTCGAGATGACCGCGCCACGCTACATGCCGCTGCTGGGGTATGCCGAGGCCTGGTCGCCATCGACCTCCGGCCTTTTGACCGGGACGCCCATCTACGTCGGCGACAGCACTGTCGAGGAGATCGATGCGCTCGGTAGCCGTCTCCGCAACGCGATCGTCCTGACGGCGCGGCCCCAGACCCAGTTCCTTCGCAAGGACCGGCCGGAGCCGTCCGAGGGTGCGGGACCCGTTCAGACCGGGAACCCTCCCTTTCCGGGCCCATCCAGCCGAACGCCGCAGCGCGAGATACTCTTACGTCTTCAGAAGTATGGCGCCGGCGTGGCGCTTACTCCGTCGGCGACACAGCACGGGACCGTGCGCGTCCAGGGTAACCCGGCGACGTCCCCGGACGCCGTGCCCACCCTGGTACTTGCCGCCGAACAGTACAGCATGCTCGTCAGCCTGGCGAAAACCGGAGAGCCGCTGAAGCTCCGCGTCGAGATCGGCGCCCGCTTCACTCAGGACCGCCTTGACAGCGACAACGTCCTGGCCGAGATCCCGGGTACGGATCCCGTGCTCAAGAACGAGGTCGTGCTAGTGGGCGCTCACCTGGACTCGTGGCATACGGCCGTTGGCGCCACCGACAACGCCGACGCCGTCTCCGCCACCATGGAGGCGATGCGCATTCTGGCCGCGCTCCACACCTCTCCTCGACGGACGATCCGCGTAGCCCTCTGGGGAGGCGAGGAGCAAGGCATGGTCGGAAGCCGGGCTTGGGTGGCAAAGCATCTCGGGGACCAGGCCGCACGCGACCGGATCGCGGTCTACTTGAACGACGATCCAGGGACCGGGAAGACCTACGGCTTTTACATGGAGAACAACGCGGCGGCCAAGCAGATCTTCGACGCATGGCTCTCGCCGCTCGCCGATTTGGGTATGCGGCGGAACGTGATTGAGGGCATTGGAAGCACCGACCACGTGCCGTTCGTCCAAGCGGGCGTGCCTGCCTTCACCACCATTAAAGACTTCGAGAACTATGACGTACGCACCAGGCACACGAACGCCGACTTCGCAGACGCCGTCAAGGTCGAGGATCTGCGGCAGTCGGCTGTGGTGCTTGGCGTCTTCGCCTGGCACGCCGCGATGCGGGACGAGCGGATCCCCCGCACCCGTTGATCCACTGGGCAAGCCACAACGGCACGATCTCAATTCGAGGTACCAACGTTTGGAGAGCAACGTATCGCTCGATGAAATGCGCACGGTGTGGGAGACCAACGTCTTCGGCGTCCTCGCCGTTTACCAGCCGATGCTGCTCCTCCTCCGCGAATCGTCAGACGCCCGCATCGTCGCGTGCGCAAACGCGGGTGCGGGATGTAAGGCTTCACGAGAATCCATTCCCACGATGTAGCTCCTCAACGGATGATGGTGCTCCCATGATCCGTCACCGCGCAGCAGTATCCAGAGTGGAGAATAATCAAAGTCCTTGGCGATAGCTTACAGGAATCGGACCATTTTGAACGGAATCATAACGTAAACTTTCGAAGGAAAACGTGCAAAAGTGCGTTGACACGGGGCGAAAGAATGTAAAATGACTGTCGCGCGGTGCGCTCCGCACGGCAAGGAGGAGTTCTATGCGTCGAATCGGGGCTTTGCTGGGAAGCGTGATTCTGGTAAGTGTATCTGCATTTGCCCAACGGGGTGAAGCTCCCACCGGGTTCAGCTTGGTGGGGCTGTGGTCCGGCATGTATCATGAGGACGAACTGGAACGCACAGATCCCGGACCCCCGCCTGGCGATTACACGGGTATCCCCATCAACGATGCCGCACGGTATCACGCCGATTCCTGGGACGCCGATCTGGTCTCCGTAATGGAGCACCAGTGCATCCCGCACAATGCGATCTACGGCATGCGCGGGCCTGCCAATTTGAACATTCACGCGGAGATCGATTCCTCCACCGGCCGGCTGCTCGCCTACGTTATTAATGGCACCTTTGGTGGCGCCACCAGAACCATATGGATGGACGGACGCCCGCATCCTTCCAAATTCGCCGCGCACACCTGGGGCGGATTCTCTACCGGCACATGGGAGGGCGACACGCTGAAGGTGGTTACCACTCACATCAAGGCCGGCTACCTCCGCCGCAACGGGATCACGTTCAACGACACGGCCACGCTGACCGAATTTTTCGACCTGCACGACAAATACCTCACCGTCACCACCCTCGCTTACGATCCGATCTATCTAACCGAGCCTCTGCTAAGAACCGAAAGTTTCGTTTGGAATCCCTATCAGCCGCTCGCACCCCCACATGCCTATGGAGCCGCGTGTCAACCAGCGCCTGAGCTTCCGCGCCCTTACGGTTGGGTGCCTCATCACTTGCCGGGCAGCTACACTGTGGTCACCGAATTCTCGAAGGAATACGGCATCCCCTTCCAGGCGACTCGCGGCGGCGCGGAGACAATGTATCCCGAATACCGTGAGGCGCTGAAGATCATGAGGATTCCTCCGCCTCGGATCTTCCTAAATAAGCTCGAGCAAGAGCATGAGAACGCCGAGAGGCAGAAGGAGCCTTCCAAGGAGCCCGTGAAATGAGATTGCTCGTTCTCACGCCGCTGCTGGCATCTCTAGCTTTCGCCCAGCAGCAAACCAGCATCGAGGTTCTCCATGTTCGCGGCAACGTTTACATGTTCGCGAGCGACGAAGGCAACATCACGGTGCAAGTGGGCGAGCATCGGGATAACGACGGCGTCCTCATGGTCGATACAGGTCCCGCGGCCATGACGGACCGTGTGGTCGCTGAGCTGCGGAAGCTCACAGAAAAACCGGTGCGCTACCTGGTCAACACCAGCGCCGATCCCGATCACGTCGGCGGCAACGCCGTTCTCAGTAAGGGCCACGGGTCGCGTGGAGAAGGAGGCAATGCACCGGGCGCGGCGGAAGTGAATGTCTATGCACAAGACAGCGTCCTGGCTCGGCTTAGCGCGCCGGAAGCGCGCGTGCCCGCACTGGGGCTTCCCACGATGACTTTTGAACGGCTGAAGGACTTCACCTTCAACGGTGAAGGGGTGCAAATCTTTTCGGAAGCCCCCGCGCACACGGATGGCGACAGCATCGTCTATTTTCGCGGGTCGAATGCGATTAGCGCCGGAGAAATTTTCAGCACCGTCGGATATCCCGTTATCGACCTCACGCGCGGCGGCAGCATCCAGGGCGAAATCAGGGCGCTCAATCACCTCCTCGAACTTACCGTTCCCGAGATTGCCCAGGAAGGCGGCACCATGGTAATCCCCGGACATGGCAGGCTTTCCGACGAAGCCGACGTAACCGAATATCGCGACATGGTGACAATCGTGCGCGACCGCATAGCCGACCTGATTCAGAAAGGCAAATCGCTTAGCGAGGTCCAGGCCGCGCGAGTCACGCGGGATTATGACGGCCGGTATAGCCAGCCAGCCTGGACTGGCGAGATGTTCGTTGAGTCCATTTACCACAGCCTCAAGCCAACCGGGAGCGAATGACGATGCCATTGAGATCGAGTCTCCTTGCCACCGCTATTGCAACGTCTTCCATGGCCGCAATGTTCGCGCAAGCGCCTCCGGGCACAGGCCTGAGCGCTAAGGCCGCCGCGCCTATCGATTTGACCGGCTACTGGGTCTCCGTTGTGACCGAGGATTGGCGCTATCGTATGCTGACCGCGCCGAAGGGCGACTACTACAGCATTCCTTTGACTCCCGAAGCGCGAAAAGTGGCCGACACCTGGGACGCGGCTAAGGATGTAGCCCAAGGAAAGCAATGTATGGCTTACGGCGCGCCCGCCATCATGCGTCAACCAAGCCGCGTTCATATCACCTGGGACAACGATAATACGCTGAAGGTGGAGATCGACGCGGGCAAGCAGACACGCTGGTTCGCTTTCGGCGCGCCGCGGCAACCGGCCGGCGAGGCAACGATCCAAGGCAGTTCCCTGGCTCAATGGCAATCGCCGCAGATCACGCGATTTTACACCTCGAAGATTAGCGCGCAGGATCCCAATACTCCTGGATTTCGCGGACAAACGCCGCTGGGATCTGCTCCACCCGATACGCGCAAGCTGGGCGGTACGCTCAAGGTGGTCACGACGCATCTGAAACCCGGCTACCTCCGCAACAACGGCGTCCCCTATAGCGCCAGCGCGGTGCTCACGGAATATTACGATATCCATCAAGACGCCGGCCAGGAATACCTGGTGATTACATCCATCGTGGAGGACCCGCAGTATCTTTACGTCCCGTGGGTTGTAAGCAATCAGTTCCGACGCGAGGCCGATGGATCCAAATGGAACCCGCAGCCTTGCGAATTGATCCTGTCGTCGAAATAGGGAGCGAGCCATGAAATCCGACAGCGCCCCACCCTCATCCAGCCTCACGCGCCGCTGTGCGTTTACCACTGCCGGAGTTAGCCTTGCCGCGATAGCCGGCCTAAGCCGCCGCGCTGATGGCGCAGAACAGACAGCAGCCGAAAAGGCGAACGTTCAAGTAGTCAACGATTTTTGCGCGGCTTGGCCCAGCCATGACATTGATCGGATTATGTCGTTCTTCGCGGAAAACTGTGCTTACCGCGTCAGCGAGACTCAAGAACCAAGTAAGGGCAGGCAAGCCGTGGTGGATCGGATCAAGTCGTTTCTCGGCGCTGTCCAGAACTTCGAGGTGATCGAGACATTCGGCAAAGGCCCACTGGTGATCAACGAGCGCCACGACCACTTTACGGGCGGCCCTCTGAAGATGTGGCATGGCGTCGGTGTGTTCTTCCTTAAGGATGGCAAGATTGTCGAATGGTACGACTACACAATTTCGATCGATCGTGCTTAGGAACGTTATGACAAACCGGTTTTTCCCAACTTCACTTCCACTTATCCTGGTCGTCTTGCTGACCGTCCCCGCGTTTGGCGAGGACGACTTTGCCGGAGAATGGGCGCCGCTGTTTCATGAGGACAATCCGGAGCGTCTGCCTGGCCCGGAACTGGGCGACTATATGGGCATCCCCATCAACGACGCTGCCCGGTTGCGCGGCGACAGCTATGACGCCGACCGCATTTCCGTCGTAACCGAGTATCAATGCCGGCCGCATGGAGGCGACTACTCGATGCGCGGCCTATCGAACATGCGGATCGACTCGATATTCGATCCCGTCACGCAGAATCTCGTCGCGATCCACACGCGTATGAACTTTCAGGAAATGGAACGGACCATCTGGCTGGATGGGCGTCCGCATCCGTCCGGCATGGCGCCTCATACATTTCAAGGCTTTTCCACGGCCACCTGGGATGGAAACATGCTGAACGTCTACACAACCCATCTCAAGGAGAGTTACCTGCGGCGCAACGGTCTCCCTCGCAGCAGCAAAGCGACGTTCAAAGAGCATTGGGTCAGGCACGGGAACTATCTCACTGTCATCACCGCAATCACGGATCCGGCGTTCTTGACCGAGACCATGGTGCGCAGTCAGACTTGGGTTCTGGACCCGAGCCAACGTCTGGGGCGAGACATCTGCGAGTACGGACCGGAGGTGCCGGCGCCGCGAGGCGTTGTGCCAGCCCATTTGCCGGGAACGAATCCGTTTCTTCACGAAGTGGCGAATTGGTACGGGCTTCCTTATGAAGCGACGCGCGGAGGGGCGGAAACGCTCTACCCCCAGTACCAGTCGAAGATGCCCAAGCCGGATACGCATCCGGAAAAATGCGAGCGCTATTGCGATTGCGGCAATACCGGACTGGGCTGCAATCTGAATCCCACGAAGCGGTGATTATGGCACATTCGATTTCGATTTTCGTTTTAACGGTGTCGCTTGCGACACTGGTGTCCGGTCCCGTGATAGCTCAACAGGACGCCTTTCACCTGGAGTTGACTCCGGTGCAAGGCAATATTTCTGTTATATCCGGAGCAGGCGGCAACATTACGGTGCAAGCGGGCAAGGACGGGGTGCTAATGGTGGACAGTGGATTAGCAGCCGCGGCGCCTCAAGTCATCGCGGAGATTCGGAAAATCACGCCCGCGCCGGTATTGTTCATTATCAACACGCACGTCCATCCGGACCATGTGGGTGGAAACGAGGCGTTCGCCAAAATGGGCTCTGGAGCCGAAATCGGCGCCATAGGGGGACGCTTGGAGTCGCGGTCGGACGGACTACAGCCACTCAAGATCATCGCGCACGAGAACGTATTGAATAGGATGACCACGCCGGCAAGCAAGGAGACTCCGCCGCCTCAACTCGGGTTGCCCCAGGACGAATATTTCACGCCTTTCAAAGATCTCCGATTCAACGGCGAGGCGATCATGGTCTATCACGAGCCGAACGCGCACACCGATGGTGACAGCGTGGTACTCTTCCGTGGTTCGGATGTCGTGAGCACGGGTGATGTCTTCACTCCGGATGGCTATCCGTTCATCGACCTGGAGAGTGGTGGAAGCATCCAAGGCGAGATCGCCGCGCTGAACCACATTCTGGATCTGACGGTCCCCGGAAAAACACAGGATGGCGGCACCTATGTAGTTCCAGGACATGGGCGCATCTGCGATGAAGCCGACGTGGTGGAATACCGCGATATGGTGACAATTATTCACGACCGGGTGAAGGACATGATCAAGAAAGGCATGACCCTGGAGCAAGTAAAGGCCGCCAAGCCCAGCCGCGATTACGACACGGAATATATTGCGGAAAACAGCTTCGTTAAAGCGGATCAGTTTGTGGAGGCGATTTATAGGAGCCTCACACAAGACCAGCAGAGCAAGAATCCGCCTGGCGGGAAGTCTCAATGAAACGGTTCGTTTTCGTTGCGCTTCTGCTTTCGTTATCGCTTCGAGAGCGCATCGATGCACAGGGGCCACCCCCGGCGGTTCCACGCACGGGAAGAGCCAGTGCTCCAGTCGATCTCACCGGTTACTGGGTTTCAGTGGTCACCGAAGACTGGCGCTGGCGCATGGTGACGCCGCTCAAGGGAGATGCCGCGAGCATTCCGATCAATGCCGAAGCGCGCAAGATCGTGGATGCTTGGGACCCGGCCAAGGACGAAGCCGCCGGCTTGCAGTGCAAGGCCTATGGCGCCCCCGCCCTCATGCGCATTCCGGGCCGCCTCCACATCACCTGGCAGGACGACAACACGCTCAAGATCGAAACGGATGCGGGTACCCAGACACGGCTGTTCCATTTCCGCGGGCAAGCGCCCGCGCACGGACCCTTATCGTGGCAAGGCTACTCAGCGGCACGCTGGATCCCGGAAGAGGCACCGGGAGGTGGGTTGGGAGTTCGCCGAGCCGCAAACCCGCCGCGTACTTTGGAAGTGGTGACCACGCAATTCCGCCCAGGGTATCTTCGGAAGAATGGAGTGCCGTACAGCGACAAAACGGTCTTGACGGAATACTACGACCGCTTCACGGAACCTGGGGGCAACGAATGGTTCACTGTCACAACGGTCGTCACTGACCCGACGTATTTGGGCAGTCCCTTTGTTACGACCACGGACTTTAAGAAGCAGCCCGACGCTGCGGGCTGGAATCCCAAGCCCTGCTTGGCGAGGTAACGAAACCCATGTCCGCATCGATTCAATCGCGGGAAAAATTCCGGTGCGCCGACGGATTCGAAATGACCGCCTACATATTCCGGCCGAACGCGTCCAACAGAGTTCCCGGGGTGCTGTTCATCTACGAAGCTTTTGGAATGAACGGCGAAATGATCCGTGTGGCCGATGAAATCGCGGCCGAGGGCTATGCGGTGCTGCTACCGGACCTTTTCGAGCGTGGCTCCTGGTTTTCTTGTGTTCGGCAAGCCATGAGGGATTTGAAGACCGGCAGCGGACAAGGCGTGCAGGACTTGATGGACGCCCGCAACTGGCTCGCGAATCGGGATTATGTGGACTCGGGCAAAATTGCGGTGATGGGGCTTTGCATGGGTGGCGGCTTTGCGCTGCTGCTCGGAAAAACGGGTCTGTTCCAGGTGAGCGCGCCTTTTTACGGCCAAGTACCGGAACGGCTGGAAGGATTATGCCCGGTAGTCGCCAGCTACGGCGGGCGGGACAAGATGCTGGTCAAGGATGCGCGGCGATTGGAACAGGCGCTCCCGTCCCTCGGCATTCCTTATGACATGAACATCTACCCGCAGGCGGGCCACAGCTTTATGAATCAACCCGCCAACTGGTTCGTCCGCCTGTTGGGAGGCGCCATGGGCGCCGGATATCAGCCCGAGGCCGCCGCCGACGCGAAGCGCCGTCTGCTCGAATTCTTAAGAGCGCACCTTTAATCAGGAGAACGAAAGAATGCCAGCAAAAGTAAAATGCCTTTCCAGCGCGTCGCTGATCTTGCTCGCCCTCTCTGTTGGACGTCTCGCCGCGCAGAACCTCGTGATCTCAAATGTGCGCATCGTCGACGGAAACGGTGGTGTGATTCAAAGGGGCTCGGTCGTAGTCCGCGACGGACGAATTGCGTCGGTATCTAACGGCGCGGTAAACGCGACAGGCGCGAGGATGATCGATGCCAGGGGTATGACTGTCATGCCCGGTTTCATTGACGACCATCGTCACGTCATTGCGGATTCATTTCCGCCGCCGAACCCGGTTCAGTGGATGAAAGACAAAGCCGCGCCGCGCATGCAGGAATTTCTGGATGCCGGATTCACGACGGTCCAATCCTGCGGCGATCCGGTGGAACAGATCGTCGAACTACAGCGGCGCCTCAATTCCGGCGCCGTCAAAGGCCCCCGGCTGTTCACCGCCGCTTTCGTCCAACTGTCCCGGCCTTCGGGCAGAGGCGCGCCTGGACCGATGACCATCGATCCGGCGCGGGTCGATAATGCGCGGCCCCCGCATCGACCCACGCAAGCCGCCGCGGCGATTCCCGACGAAGAAACTCGGGCCGCGGTGCGAGAACTGAAGAAGGCTGGGATCGACGACGTCAAGGCAGTAATGGTAGCTACTCCTGGCGGACCGGAGAAGCACACGTTGATGGTCGTGGTGGACGAAGCGAAGAAATTGGGTATGCCCGTGATCACACACGCCGTGACCGTGGACGACATGTTTGCAGCCATCGATGCCGGCGTCACGATACTCGCGCACACGCCGCATATCGGCCAACTGGATCAAGAGGGCGCGCGCAGGGTCGCCGCATCCAAGATTCCAATGATGTCCACTTTGGGCATTTTCGCGCCGACCTTTTCGGAAGCTAACGAGCGCATACGCGAAAGAACGGGTTTGGATAACATTCCCCGCTTCCGTGACCTGGAGCCATTTCCGTGGGATACGGTAGAAAGCGCCGGCCAAGGACCGGTGAATGCGCGCCTGCTTTGGGAAGCGGGCGTGGTCTACGGTTACGGCACCGATACGACTTTTCTCCCGAAGGACTCGCTCGCGCAGGAGCTGAAACCTCTGCACCTCATGTTTTCCAACAAAGACGTGGTGCAGATTATGACGAAGAACGCCGCCACCGTGATCGGCCATGCGAAAGATCTCGGAACGCTGGAGTCCGGTAAGCAGGCCGACATCGTAATGCTGGATGGCGATCCGCTGGCCGACATCCAGAGCGTTCTGAATGTTCGGATGGTGATTAAGGGCGGGAATATCGTTGTCGATCACCGCGTTCCTGCTGTGACTTCGGCGGCCAAAACAAACGGTACTCGTTAGCCCCCCAAAAGGGCTTACGCCAGTTCGGCGAGAACGCCCCGCCCGTTTAAGTTCTTTTCGCCCTGAGTTGCACGTGGTACGGGAGTGCCGCTGCTGCCGCTTACCCTCGCTTAATTGCTACATGATGTGAGTTGTCGACCGCTCCCCGTCTGTCTTCCGCCACTCAACATCAAGCGTTGGCACCGTGCGAACAGAGAACTCAAGGTGGCCTCCTAGGAAAAGTTTTACAAGTGTGCGGCGACGTCGTCCTCTATCGCGAAGATCCGATCGGCGTAAGGAACAGGGTTAAGCGGATACCAAACGGTTAGGGGAAGTCCTTTGGTCGCGTCCCAACGATAGGCAAGTGCGCCATCATGTAGCATGTCGAGCAGTAACTCGGACACTTCTCGGTCTTTCGGTGAGGTCATCTGGCGAAGAAGGTTTCCAAGCCTCTGAAACACTTCCGCCGGTTTATTAGGCTCAGACCAAGGGCTGAGCATCTTTTGATACTTCATGTGCTTTCTCACTTTCTGTTTTGGAATAGAAATCCGCCGTGCTGGCGGGATCGCCAGAGGCGGGCGGTCTTAAAATTTTCTGTGGTGCGTGCGTCTCGCACGATCGCATCGGACAAGGAGAACGGACGGCCTTGGACTGCGCGTCAATACTGATGCCGTTTAGATCAGTTCTCCATTCCTATGTAACCGGCAGGATCTAACAAGCGGCCAGCCTTTGATTGCGAGGAGGGAATAGCAACTCGGCTACTCTTAGTAAGCAAGTTGGCTGAGAAGGGTCCTGCGAATTGGGCGTTTTTGTGCGCCGAATCGGATGAGGTGTCCAGGCCGGGGGTGGAACCCTGCTCATTTGAAAAATCCCGTGGTGACAATCCGTCAATCTTTGGCGTCTTTGACGGTTTGAGCGGTTCTAAGAATCAACGACGCTGTAGCCCAAATTGATAACATCGACACCATGAATATTACCAACGGGACCGTCTGCGGTGAGGTGGAGTATATCAACCACGAAGATGGCGCTTGGTCGTTCAAACTGACGATCGAAGATGATCCGGTCCCGATTGAAAGCACCGGCAATTTCCCGACCCAGGAACTCTCGGAAGAACAGGTGAACTATGAACTTCAAGCGGCCTCCTTGCGGATCGCAAAAGGTTAAGGCCTTTGGTGCAAGAATCTGTCTCACGTCCGCGTTAGGACAATGCGATCATCGAAACAAACGGAACATCGTGACCTGCAAGAGCTGCAAAGTTGCTATGGAGGAACTCAAAGGGCACAGCTACCACAAGAAGCGAAAATGGCGGTGCCCGAAGTGTAAGAGAGTCCGAATGCAGGTGCACAAGCCACGATAGCAGTAAATGACCAAATGGCCGGCAACGATCGTGACGGCGAACGCTTGAGCAAAAATCTGCCCACCGCTGCCGCGTTTGTGACAGCCAATCGGAGCCTGAACGGTTATCCTGCAAGAATGAGCTGCGGGCGGAGCGGGACCAGCTCGCGGAAGCGATCCTCGTTTTGGAGCGACTAGCAGCTCGACGGGGCAAACGCCGTGGCCGTCCGCCGGCCTGGATGACGGCAGTGAAGCGGCGCGGTAGGCCGCCGGGGAGCGAGAACAAGCCGAAGGCCGACTAATCGGTCCCTCAGGCGGCATAAATCAGCCTCCCATCTGGCTGATTGCTCCCAGAACTGCTTCGGGCCTTGCGCGCACTCGAAAGTCGTCCGTCAGGTTCACCCAACGGATCGTCCCCGTGGTGTCTAGTAGAAACTCAGCCGGGCGCGCGATGTCCTTATCGTTTTCGCCGCCCTTCGGATGTAACACGCCGTACTGCCGGATCACCTGGGCATTTGGATCAGAGAGAAACGGAAAGCTATATCCCCTGGACTGGCAAAGCTTCTGCGACTCGGCGGGCGAGTCCACGCTGATCGCGACAACCTCGACGCCCCGCTCATGGAACTCGCTCAAGTGCTGCTCGAAACCCCGCAACTCGGAGTTGCAGAAAGGTCACCAATAGCCGCGATAGAAAACTAGCACCACCGCGCGATGGCCTTTCAACAACTCCGAAGAAGCCACCTGTTTGCCGGTGATGTCCTGAAGAACAAACGGCGGCGCTGCCTGGCCTGGGCGCAACACTCGCTCCGCCGATGGGATTTGCTTCGTCAAAAAGACAGTTCCAACCACAAAGAACCCGAACAGAAGCGCACTAAGCACAGCCAGGATTGAACCGCTGATCCTGCCACGGTAGTGCTCGGGATCTCGAAACGCTCGCCTCACACCAACCCCGAGCAGCCCGCCGCCCAAGAGAAACAGCAGGTAGTTGGCCCAAGGAACGTCGCGGGTAATCGGGAACAGCGCGAAGATCGGGATGTAGCTGACAAGAGCAACGGTCACGATCGCAAACCCAGTCCAGATTGGAATGTTCCAGTGGCGCTTCACAAAGCAAATCCTTCTCTTGACTGTATCGCATGAGGCAAACGAGCACCTAGAATGGGAGCAGCATGCGGTATCTGGTGCGCGCCCGTGTCCGGCCAGGCGGCGAACGGTCCCTTCTCCAGGCGATTGAGCAGAGAACCTTGGGCAAAGGTTCGGTGGCCGGCGGCGAGTAGCTGCGCAACATGCAAGACGCCCGGCTTTGTGTCAGACGGCACGGCCCGCTGGGTTGAGGAGCGCCTCATTGGGAGCAATACAGCGACTCTCGGCCTGGTCTTAGCCGTTCCGAGCCACCCTCAACTGCAGGACTAGACGAGCCAGCTTCCAACACCGGGGTTCCATCACCTGCACCTCAACTCGCCGAACCCGACTAGCTCGTCCTCAGTTGCGGCGCGCCGAAGCCAGCAGTTCTCGTGCGGAACAGTTGACCCATTCCAGTTCCGCGTATAGCTTTTGGAGATCGGTGATCTTGCCACGTAAAACTGGCTCGAATCCTCGATCGTCGTTCCCGGTCCGTCGCGCTCCCTATTCCAGGGCAGGAACTGACGAGACGATTTCAGGACACACGGGAGGTTGTTGATGAGGTCATCAACCGACGGCCGCGCGTAGTCCATTGTCTGCGTTGGTAAATCTGTTGTTGGGTTAGAACGAAGTGGGCCGTGCCGGACTCTTGCTGCGACCCGGGCGCCCCGAATGCCTGTCCAGGTCGTACGGGTTCGCTTGTTTCCATCTCATCTGTGGGGAAATCGATGCCGCCGCGGATTGGATCGACAAGGCAATAGGCCAGCGCCATCTAATGGCTATTTCCTTATTGCGCTCGCCGCTTTCCAAGGACCTGCGGTCCAGCCCTCGCTGGCCCGCCTTGCTGCGAATGATGAACCTGCCGGAAGTCTCTTGAGTAATTGAAAGGGTAACTAAGTAGAATCGAAAGACCATGCCCATCTGGGTGACCGGTGTTGAACTCGGCCCTTACGTGTCGGTCGCGCCCATCGGCGCGGGTGGGATGCGTTCGGCTCCGCCGCAATCTTCAGGATTGAAGCTGGAAGCTCGCAAAGCCCCCTCCCCTTTCATCGTCATTGATCATCTCGAGAACTCTCCCAATGAGAACTAGCTGAGCCGCGGACCGTGATCGCGGCAGAGGCGCGCGGGAGCCGTCTACCGAACCCGATCACACCCACCTCAGCCCAATAGAGTCCTCCACTTGCGCCTCGTATGTCCCCGCTTCTCTTGACATCCCCCGTTATACTCGAAGCGCATGAACGTCGCTGCATCCTCGAATTCCCCCTTAGATTGGGTTCGTTTTTGCAAAAACAAAAAAAACGCAGCTGCGCACAAAACACCCCCCTGATGCGCCTCCGCCGACCCGAGCCGAGACCCCGCGCCCTGTTCAGGCGCCAAGGGAGTGGATAATATAAGTCTCGGTAATATAAATCAATGACCACGGCATCCCCAGCGGCGGGCATCAGCCCGGAATTTATCGATCAGGTTCGTGCCAAGCTCGCGCGCACCACCGTGGAGCATTACATCAATGGCCAGTGGGTGCAAGGGGCGCGCGGCGAAACTTTTGAGACGCTGGACCCTTCCACCAACCGCGTGCTTGCTCGAGCCTGGCGTGGACACGCCGAAGATATCGATCGCGCAGCCAAAGCGGCGCACGCGGCGTTTCAAAAATGGGGTCACGGCAAAGCCAAGGATCGCAAGAAACATTTACTGAAGATCGCCAGCCTGATCGAAAAGCACGGCGACGAGCTTGCCACTATCGAATGCCTGGATGCCGGGCAAGCGCTCAAGATCGTTCGCGCGCAAATCGCGCGCACCGCCGAAAACTTCAGCTTTTACGCCGAATATGCGGAGAAGGCCATGGACGGCCGCACCTATCCGGTGGATCACGAGTGGCTCAACTACAGCCTGCGCGTCCCGGTCGGCCCGTGCGGCATCATCACGCCCTGGAACGCGCCCATGATGCTTTCCACATGGCGCATCGCTCCCGCGCTTGCCACCGGCAACACGGTCATCTTGAAACCGGCCGAGTGGTCGCCGCTCACGGCCTGGAAGCTCGCGCAGATCTTCGAAGAGGCAGACCTGCCGCCCGGTGTCTTCAACGTCGTCCAAGGATTCGGCGAAGAAGCAGGCGCGCCGCTGGTTAGTCATCCGCTGGTCCCGCTCATAACCTTCACTGGCGAGACCACCACCGGCTCCATCGTGATGAAAGCCGCGGCCGATCAACTAAAGAGGCTGTCGCTTGAGCTCGGCGGCAAATCGCCCGCCATCATTTTCGCTGACGCAGATCTCGACCGCGCTCTCGATGCCACCGTCTTCCAAATCTACAGTTTCAATGGCGAGCGCTGCACAGCGAATTCTCGCGCTCTGATTGAGGAATCGATCTTCGACGAATTCACTCGGGCGTTGGCAGGCCGCGCCGCGAGAGTCAAAGTCGGCAGCCCGCTCGATCCGGATACCGAAGTCGGCCCTCTCATCCATCCCGAACATCGCGACCGCGTGCTGGGATATATCGATATCGGCAAGAAGGAAGGCGCCAGGCTTTTGGTGGGCGGCGAGCGCATAGGATCGGAAGGAAACTACGTCTCCCCCGCCCTGTTCACCGGGGAAAATCGCATGCGCATCGCGCAGGAGGAGATTTTTGGTCCCGTTCTGACGGCCATTCCGTTCAAGAACGAAGCCGACGCGCTGGCCAAAGCCAATGACGTGAAATACGGTCTCGCCTCCTACCTCTGGACCGGCGACGTCGCGCGCGCGCACCGCATGGCCCTGGCGCTCGAAGCCGGCATGACCTGGATCAACAGCCACAATGTGCGTCATCTGCCCACGCCCTTCGGCGGCGTCAAGTTCAGCGGCACCCATCGCGAGGGCGGCGAACACTCCTTCGAGTTTTACACCGAGCTGAAGCACATCGCCGTTCCGCTTGGCTCCCATGTCATACCGAAGTTTGGCAAAGGATAACAACATGTCCGTCTTCCCCCGCGTGATTCGCGTCGGCCACGTCATCCTCTCCGTGGCCGATTTGGCCGCATCGCGCCACTTCTATGTCGATCTGCTCGGCCTCAACGTGGTCCATGAGGACGATCGCGCCCTCTATTTACGCGGCGTCGAAGATCGCGAGTGGAGTCTGAAGCTGGAACTCGGTGCCGTGCCTGGAGTGAAACAACTAGCCTACAAAGCGGGATCTGAAGCGGCGCTCGATGAGATAGCCGCCATCGCCCATGCTGAAGGACTCCCCGCTCGATGGGAAACCGAACGCGACCGCCCACGCATCTTGCGGATGCAAGACCCTTTCGGGTTTCCTACCGCGTTCTATTATGAGTCGGTGAAGTATCCCTGGCTGCTGCAGCGCTTCGATCTGCACCGCGGCCCGGGTATCCAGCGCATCGACCACATCAATGTTCTGTCGCCCCAGGTCAAGGAACTTTCGGAGTGGTACCAAAAGCACTTGGATTTTCGTCTCACTGAATCCACCGAAGACGATACCGGCCGCATCTGGGCTACCTGGATGCAGCGCAAAGGACACGCGCACGATCTCGCCACCACCAACGGAGCTGGGCCGCGCCTCCATCATTTCGCCTATTGGCTGCCTGATGGAGCGCGCATTTCGCAATTGTGCGATATCCTGGCGGGCGCATTTGAAACCGATCGCATCGAGCGCGGGCCCGGCCGCCACGGCATCACCAATGCCTACTTCCTCTATCTGCGCGACCCCGACGGTCATCGCATCGAGCTTTATACTTCGGATTATCTGAGTGTCGATCCGGACTTCGAACCGATTCGCTGGCAGTTGCACGACCCTCGTCGCCAGGCCCTATGGGGCGGCCATGCACCCAAGAGCTGGTTCCTCGAAGGCAGCCCGGTAGAAGCGTTCGATGGCGGCTGGGTCAAGATCGAGGAATCGGCGTTGCAAGGCCTTCCGGCCTACGTTCGCTAGCGATGACAGATGAAGAATCGCTCCGTCCCCACCGATACACTGCTTCCGCACGTCACCTACGAGAACGTTGCCGAAGCCCTCGCGTGGCTCACGGCGACTTTCGGCTTCGTTGAGCATTATCGTTATGGCGAAGCCAACGGGCGCATCAGCGGTGCCCAGGTGTTCCTGGGCAACGCCTACATCATGTTACACAGCGAGCGATCCGGCAGCGCGAGTCCAGCGCAGATTGGCCACTACACTCAATCACTCACCGTATTCGTCGATAATGTGGATGCTCATTATGCGAAAGCTCAATCCGCAGGCGCCAAAATCGTCGAGGAGCTCCACGAAACTGTGTACGGCGAGCGGCAGTACGGCGTCCAGGATCTAGGTGGACACCGCTGGCTCTTCTCGCAGCACGTTCGAGATCTCAGCCCTGACGAATGGGGCGCGTCCATCGCGCGCCGCTAGTTTTTGCGTCCTGACACCACAGCTTCAACGTACTCTTCTTTAGAGACGATGCCGACGGCCGGCTCAGCGACGGAGGCGATGGCGGAGGCGGCGCCGGGAATGACGTTCGCCGAAGTGCTGCGCGCCAATCAGTCCATGGTGTTCAGCTTGGCCTATCATTTTCTGCGGGATCGGGGCGCCGCTGAAGAGGTGGCGCAGGATGTCTTCCTGCGGCTCTACCGCAAGCTGGACCATCTCGAAGATGCCAAGCACGTCGCCTTCTGGCTGAGAAAGGTGACCAGCCGCCGCTCGATTGATTATGTTCGAAAGCGCGGGCCGTACTTCACCATTGCGCTGGAGGAAACCGCGGAGCCGGCGGCCCTGGAGCAGCACGGCGATCCGTTGCTTAGCCGGAGGTTGCGGCAGCTGATCGCAACGCTGCCTGAAAAGCCGCGCATGGTGATGGTGCTCCGTTATCAGGAAGATTTGACGCCGGAAGAGATATCGGAGGTCCTGGAAATGCCGGTGCGAACGGTGAAAAGCCATTTACAGCGCTCGCTCGCAATGCTGCGCGAGAAAATCGATCGGACCATGGGAGACATTCGCTGATGGAAGATTTCGAGCGTCAATTGAGACAAGCGCTGTCTCGGAAGGAACAGCCGGCGTCGTTCGAGGCCCAGGTCTTCGCCGCGATCGCGGCCGAGAGATCCGCGCGCCGTACCTCCTGGCGTTGGGAGGCTCTGGCCGCCTCCGTGCTGCTCGTGGCCGGCCTCTGGGCGCAGCACGAACGTACCGCCGGGGAAGCGGCGAAAGCGCGCCTGCGATTGGCCCTGCAGGTCACGGTCACGGAACTATCGAAGATTCAAAATACGGTGCGGACATCGACGGAGGACGAATGATCAAAATTGCCTTATTAACGTGTATAGTGTTTGCGCCGCTCGGCGCGCAAGAGCTCAAACTGCCGGCCAGCCTGGATCGTCTGGCGGCCAAGGCCACTGAAGTTGTGGACGTTACTATGGATGCGAATCTGCTTCAATTGGCCGGCCGGTTTCTATCGGACAAGAACGCGGATGAAGCTCAGGTCAAGAAGGCCATCGGCGGTCTGAAAGGGATTTACGTCCGGAGCTTCGAATTTCAAAAACCGGGGGAATATCAGGACTCTGACGTCGAACCGGTCCGCGCGCAGCTCCATACTCCGGCCTGGTCGCGGATTGTCGGCGTTCGCAGCATGAAATCCGGCGACAACTCCGAAGTGTTCGTGAAAACGGAGAACGGCAAGATCGGCGGCCTCGCCATCCTGGTAACGGCGCCCAGGCAACTGACCATTGTCAGCATTGAGGGCACCATCGATCCAGACCAGTTGAACGAGCTGGGAGGACATTTTGGAATTCCGAAAGTGGACACGCGCAAGGAGACCGGGCATGGGAAAGACGACTAAAATGAAAGCCGCGCTAATCCTGACAGCCGTCTGGATGTGTTCCTCTGCGGTGCTCGAAGGCGCCGATCGCGGATTCGACGATATCGTTCGCGCCATTTCGAGTCAGTTTCATACCCAGCCGCTGCACATTCCCTTTTTCGGGCTGGTCAACTTCGCGACATTCGTCGCGCACCCGGCAGGGGTGAAACATCTTGACCTTGCAGTGTTTGAGAATCTGGACCGGGATGACCACTCGGCCAGGGATCTCGCCGAAGTTATCCGCATGGCGGACGGCGGTTGGCGGCCGTTCGTACGGGTTCGAGGTCACGCGCAGACGGTCCTGGTCTATATGGCTGAGGAGCGCGGCGATTGCAGGCTGCTGGTGTTGACCGCCGAAGCCGGCCAAGTCACGGTCGTGGAACTGAAACTGAACCCTGAAGCGACCGAGGCGTGGTTTCGTGAACCGGATGCGGCGGCTGCCCGAAACGTTTCTCGATAAGCGTATCGAGGGCCAGTTTTCCGGGACCGAAAATCAACACGATCAACGAAGCGGCCAGGAAGGTGAAAGGAGCCGCGGCGTAAAACTTGTCGGGGTCCGAGAAGAACGACAGCAGAGCCTCATGATCGCCGAGATAATACGCTACGGCCATGTCGGCGGCGAGCAAGAAAGCGATGGCGCGCGAACCCAGTCCAATTGCAAGCAGGAAACCGCCGGCGAATTCGAGCCCTGAAATGAAGTAGGCGTTGAAAGCCGGCGCTGGAATCCCGAGGCTTGCGAAATAGTTGGTGACTTTGCCGAGGTCGCTCAACTTGCCCCAGCCGGTCTCGATGAATTGCCAGCCCCAATAGAGGCGAACAAACAGAAGGAACGGCGATTCCAGGCTGGAGGCCGCTCGCACGAACATTTCAGATAGCTTTTGTATCTTCCGCATCATCGTTCACCTTGGCAAAGCCAACCGAGTTGAGCCCAGTTTGCAAACCAGGTTTGGATCTTTGCTGGCTCCGCATCGCGATCCTCGAGCGCAGCTCCAATCGACCGCCCTGGACCGAAGGCCCGCAACAGGGCGAATTCCTGCGGGTCCAATCTGCGGTAATAAACGGTGAATTCCACGCGATGCACTGCCAGAACAATCTGTTGCGGTTTCAAGCGGGCGTAGCGGCGCACCACGCGGCGGCTGGCGGGCGCGGCGACAGCGTTGCTGGCTCGGCAGTGCTCTTCCGGCTGGCTGCCGCTCTTAATGCGCAGCTCGTCGACCGGATATTGCAATTCCAAAAGCCTGATATGCGGCTGCAGAGCGATGACCAGCTCGGGACCAAGTTCGAGCAGATCTTCCGGACCGAGCGGCTTCCGCTCGCCGCTATCGAAAGTCTCAATGTGTGCCCATTCCAGCCGAATCATGTCGAGGGCGAGCGCGAGATTGCTGCCCGCGAATTCCGGATGTTCCCTCAGCCAGTTCTCAAGGCGTGAGCCGAGATTCCGCAAGGTAAACGATTGCGACGGGCAATCGGCCAGATAGGCGCGCGAGAGGCGCTGAAACGCCCGGTCGCCAAGGATGGCGCACAAGCCGGGAAAATCTTCGTTGAACGAATCCAGAATGCGATACCAGTATTGGCGGTGATAAATGTTGAGGCGCTCGGTGGAAGTGAGGCGATCGTTCGGCTTCACCAGCTCGTTGGCTTGGCCGCTGATCGCTGCATTCAGCGGACTCATCACGGCGCCGGCGACGATACGCTGAAAGTCCAAAAGACGCCTCATCGAACCGCCACCGGATTCTCGATGAATTGTTCGGCCTTGCGCGCCTCGGCGTGGACTTCTTCAAAGGACGGAATCCGGTCGTCCCATTCGAGCAGGGTCGCGGTAAGGCCGATGCGCCGGATGGCATGCTCGTACAATTTCCAAACGGGATCGAGCACCGGATGATCGTGCGTGTCGAGAATGTACTTTTCGAACTTCGAGTGGCCGGCAATATGAATCTGTGCGACGCGATCGGCGGCAACGCTGTTCAGGTAATCATATGGATCGAACCCGTGATTTTGCGACGAGACATAAATGTTGTTGACATCCAACAGAATGCCGCAGTCGGCGCGCTCCACTACTTCGTTCAAAAACTCCCATTCCGTCATTTCCGAGGCGTGAAATTCCGCGTAGCTGCTCACATTCTCGACAGCGATGGGGATTTCCAGGAAATCACGCGCTTCCCGAACTTTTCGCGCCGTAACGCCAGCGGCTTCAAAGGTATACGGCATCGGAAGTAGATCATGCGTGTAGCGGCCGTCTACACTGCCCCAGCACAAGTGATCGGTAAGCCACGGGGTCTTGGTTCGCTTCACCAGCGCCTTCAGGCGCCGCAAATGTTCGCGGTTGAGCGGCTCGGCGGATCCGAAATACATCGATACGCCATGCTGGACCACGCGGTATTGCTCGAGAATGCGATCCAGTATCGCGAGCGGCCGCCCGCCATCGATCATGTAGTTTTCAGAAATAATCTCGAACCAATCGACCACCGGCTGGCGTTCCAGAATGTGCTGGTAATGCGGAACGCGCAGGCCGATCCCAATGCCATATTCGGTATGTCCATTGAATCGATTGGCGGGCATGGATTAAAAAGGCGGAAAATGGGGCACGGTTTCACGCGCCCCAGGTTAGGGATTATTACTTCTTGGAACCGTCGGTGGCGCAACCGCCCTTGCCCTTGCAGGAGTTCTTGCCCTTGCAGCCGTTGTCGCTGGAGCTGCAGCCGCCCTTACCTTTGCAGGAATTAAGACCTTTACAGGCGTGCTTTTCAACTTTGTCGGCCGCAGGCTGGCCCGCGATGGGGCTGATTGCGGAACTCGGGGCAGTCGGGGTGGCCGCGCGGGCCACGGTGCCGCCCAGCAGGCCGGTGAACGCCGCCGAGAGTACCAGGGAACTTTTCGAAACTTTCATAACTTTGCTCTCCTTCGTGATATTTATTTCGTGAGTGTCCGGATCAGCCGCCACTCTGACTAATGATTCGGTGTCCAACGTTCGAAAGTCACGCTGGAAAAAACTAAACCCGCCACCACACATACCAGGGTAACGGAAACGTGCCAAACAACAATGTGATAGACGTTCAAATTACCGCAATGGATTTCGAGGACAGCCAAGCCGACTAAGCCGGCTAACGCGCCCGCGGTAGCGCCCGTAAGTAAAGGCGACAGCGCAGCGCCGCGACGCAACAGCAGTGCAAAGAGGAATGCGGCGGGGATAGCGAATGACATGCCGGTCCGAAAGCAAACCAGACCGTGTCGGACAAACGCGGATTCCTGCTCCGATCTAAACATGACGCTCATGATCATCAGCAAGACAACGAAAAGGCCCGCCGAAAACAACGCGCTGGAACGCGCGTGCCTGGCTGCCGGTATCATTTGACGCGCGATGGAAAAGACGAGTAGCGCCGTGATCGCCGCTAGCGGCACGAATACAGCGATTTTCTGAAGTTCGCTGAGCCCGCGCCATCCGTACTGACCGAGGATGGTACCTCCCACAATGCTGATGGCAACGAAGAGGCCGGCGAAGGCCGTTTGATAAACGCTGCTGGGCGCGATAGGCCGCACGGGCTTCAAATCGGCGATGAGGGTGGCTTCGATCTGCTTCACACGGTCCGAAGGAAGTGGCGGAAGAGCCTGGAAATCGAAGGTCATGACATGGCTCCCTTTCCCGCGCGGGGCGATTGGAGGACTCCGCGCAGGCGTTTGTAGGCGCGATGGGCTTTTTGTTTCACCGACCCTACGCTGGACGAAGTGGCGCGCGCAATCTCTTCCAAGGTTAGCCCATTGACCTTGAGCATGGTCAGGACCTCGCGCTGGCTGGCGGGAAGGCCGGCGATCAGCTCATCAAAGGGAGGAAGATCGCTTGGTTCGCCGCTCGCGACGGCCGGTTCGGGCAGCACTTCGACCAGAACCTCCCGCACCGCGATACGGCGCCGCTTGCGATAGCTGTCCACTCGAACGCACCGCGCAATGGCGTAAATCCAGGGCAGCAGCGGCTCGCCGGAACGGTACGTGTGACGCGCCCGGTGGATGCGCAGCCAGGCATCCTGCAGCATGTCGCTCGCCTCGTCAACATTCCCGTGTTGGGCCGCAAAAAAGCGATAAAGCTGGGGGCTCAGCTGCTCGATCAGGGATCGCGCCGCGATCTCATCGGCCTGTTGATATCGCACCATGAGTTGCTCGAGCGCGCGGGATTCCTCCATTTATAGTTCGCTCGGTCGCCCCATGGAGTTACGGTCCCAAATTCCAGTTTAGCTAAGCTTTATGCCAATCTACGACTTCGGCGCACCCATTGCATCACCTGGACCGCGCTTCCAGCGGTACACAGTGCGATAAATCCCAGCATGACCCAGGTAGTGGCCGGCAGCCCGGCAATCCTCAAGATGTCGCCCCCGAATCGGATTGCCAGCAATCCAACAATCGTGAATCGGACGGCGCGGGATATAAAGACCCAGCCGAGCAGGCGCGGGCGGGGATAAGCGAATGCGCTGGCGCTCGCGATGACGAGGGTGAACGGAAATGGCGGCGGGGCCAGGCAGGCGGTTGCGATAGCGATGGCAGCCTGGCTGGTCATGCGTCGCTTGAAATATTCCAGGCGCCGGGGCTTCATCATTCTCTTCAGTCCCTCTTCGCCGCCCTTGCGGCACACTGCATCTAGAAGTAGAACGCCGAGCGTGGAGCCAATCGCCGCGCTTGCAACCAGGAACGGCAAGCGGGCATGATTTCGGGCGACCAGGATGACCACTAGCAAGTCGTTTCCGAAGGGAAGGAACAAGAAGGACGAGTCGGCAGTACCAAGGATCAGCGGTCCAAAGATACCGAGCTTCAGGAGCCAGGCCAGTAGATGGCGGACCATGCCGTGCAGTACATGCGGCTGGACCATTCGGCCCAGCCGCCGTTCGGTTACTTAAGCGTGTTTAGCGGCCTGCGTGGTCTGCCCGGCCATCTGGGCGCGGATCGCTTTCATCTGGTCACGGGTGCCAGCCGTACGTTTGCGGCCGTCCGGTGTGGCATCGATCAGCTTCTCCAGGTTGGTGGCGAACTGCGGTCCAAAGGCCGCCCGGATTTCGCCGAGAATCGGCTCAATCTTCGCGAAGACGCCGATCTGCTCGCCGTTGGCGTCGGTGAAAAGATCCAGGCTGATGGCTCCGCGATTCACCAGCGCCGCGGCCATGTCCCAATAAGTGACCACCATGCGCACGTGGCCGCTATGCTCGCCGAAGATCGCGGCGCGAAAGTCCGCCATCGTTTCCGGGTTGAATTCGCGAAAATACCAATCGCGGGCTTTGCGCATCGTTTCTTCACGACGCAATTCGTACAGTTTCAGAATGAGACCGGCTTCATCTTGAATCGACATAGAATCGCTCCTTTGCGATTTGCACGTCAGGCGCTACAGCGCGCCCCCGAAACGAGTCTAGCAGAGCGTAACGCGTACTAATGGTGGGCGGGGCCGCCGGTCCACATCTGCTCCGCAATCAGCCAGCGCCCGCTCTGGTTTCGGAGTACGAGCAAGTAGTGGCCTTCGAAATCGCTGCTGCGACCTCCGGAAACGATTGTTTCCCGATACTCGCCGCTTTCGTATGCCAGCTTGCCTGACTGCTCAGTTGCCACACGACGCATATGGATGGTCGGGTCATTGGTTGCCAAAGTCTTTTGGAAGAAGTCCCGGATCGTGGAAACGCCTGCGAACCGGCCCCCATCGGTTGCAAAGAAGACGGCATCAGGCGAGTAAAGACTCATTACCTGGTCCAATTTTTTGGCGCTCCAATCGGCGGCCCAGAGAGCGCCGATGTCGGGAACTATCGAGCCGGTCTCAGCGCAGAGCGAGAGACCGGCCATGAGCAGGGCGAGGAATCGTGGAGTCATCTGATTTATTCTCCCGGAACAAATGGGGACTTTGCGCCATAAGGCAGCGCGGTCATGAGCGCTTCCACCTTACGAATCTTGCTGTCCTTGATACGAAACGCTTCGGCGACATCCACGCTGAAGGGACGCTTGGCGGCGCCCATCATGTCGTGCTTGCCCTCGCCCGGCGAGTTGACCCACAGCACATCGCCGCGATGATTAAACATGAAGAAGCCGAACACCACCTGGCGATCCGGGTCGACCACTAAGAAACGGCGCGGAAAGATCCGGCTGATGTAGTTGAAGACCTGCGTGTCGAGCTGCGCCGAGCAACCCAGGGCTCCGCTGGTTTGCATCCCGTTCTCGAAGCGATTGCAATCCGCGTCGAATGGAGCCACCTTACCATTGCCCTGCTCGATGGCTTCGAAATATTGATTGGCGATGGCGGTGAGTTGGGTGCGCGATAAACGGTCCGATGGAGGGACGGTTTCGAGGAGCAGCGGGTCGGGCGCGCCGGCCTTTTCCATCAGGTCGAACGTGCGCGGGCTGCGGACCACAACGCTCTCCGCTTCACTGATGCGGCGGTTCTCGATCTTCAGACGCAGCGCGAGGGCGATGCCGTGGCCGTTTTCCTTCATTGTTCCGAAGAACGCGACCTGGCCTTCGTCGGGATCGTCAAAATACTCCTTATAAGCGCCGCGGGCGCTGGCGGTGGCCCACAGCCCGTCGCCGAGTTTGAGTACTACGTCGTCCTCGGTGAACTTGATGGTGGGCGTGAGCGGCAAATGCGAGGGATCGTGAGCGACCAGGGCGTCGAGATATTGGTTCATGAAGCCTTCCAGGCAGGCCCGATCGCAAGACGGGTCGGCGGTCCACGCAGCCGCTGCGGTCAGAAGCGCTAATGAAAGCAACTTTCGCATAAGACCTCCGCCTACTTCTCGTTCAAGAAAGGACTGGGCGTGCCGTAGGGCACATTGGTTTGCAGAGCTTCCACTTTCCAAATCTTGCCGTTCCTGATTTTATAAAGCTCGGCGATATCAAGCGTGGTGGGCGCCTGATAGGGCAGCGGAATAGCGATGGAACCGTGGCCGGGAACGTCGACGGCTGTCACGGTCCCCGGAATGTGAAACAGGAACAACCCAAACACGATGCCGCGCTCTTCATCGACGACCATGAATCGGCGGGGATAGATTTTGTGCACGAAGCTGAAGAACCTGGTATTGAGTTGATCCTTACAGCCTAGCGACATGGGCGTCCAGGAGGCGTTGGGATCCAGCTTGAGATTCGGATTATTGGTGGTCTGCGTGCCGTTCTGGATGCGGTTGCAATCGGGATCGAAGGGAACTAAATCGCCATTGCTGTGCTCGACGCCTTCGGAATATTTATTCGCGATGACGATCATTTCATCGCGTGAGCGGCGCTCGGATGGCGGCAAGGAAGCGACCAGCAGCGGATCGGGCTGGCCGAGAGCTTCGACAGCTTTCCCGGCGCCAGGATCGCGAACGACGATGGTTTCCACTTCACGGATAAGGCGATGATCGATCTTGAGGCGGATAGCAATGGCGACCGGCGCGTCATTTTCCCGCAGGGTTCCAAGAAAGCCGACTTGGCCTGTCTGTGGATCAGAGACGTACAGCTTGTAGGTGCCGAGGCCGCTGGCGGTGCCCCAGATCCCTTCGCCCAGTGGAATCACCTGCTCGTTTTCGGTGAACTTCACCTTGGGCGCGAGCGGAAGGCCGTAAGGATTACGCGCGACCATGGCGTCGAGATATTGATTCACGAAGCCTTCCAGGCAAGCGCGGTCACAGGAGGCGGCGGACTTGGCCGGCTGGGCGTCCAGCGCGCAGAAAGTCGCCAGCATCACTGCGAGGAGCCTCATAACGGGCAATGATATCGAATCCTGGGTCGGTAATGTTAATTTGGAGTCGTGAGTCCTCGCATCACAATCGAGCCAGGAAAGCGGTCCGGGCAGCCGTGCATCCGAGGTCTTCGGATTACCGTGTGGGATGTACTCAATTGGTTGGCCGCCGGCATGAGCGAGGGCCAGATTCTAGCGGACTACCCGGAACTCGAACGGGAGGATTTTCGTACAGTTTATGAGTACGCGGCCCGCGTAGGCAAGCGCATCGCGCTATGAAACTGATCATCGACGAGAATCTTTCGCGAAGGCTGGTCGCGCGCCTCGTGGGTCCCTTTTCAGGCCCGATTCATGTCACCGATGTTGCGCTTGAAGAGCGGACGCGGATTTTTTGGAGCTGACGACTGACTTTGGCCCACCTCCTAAGGTCCTCTGGCTCCGGCGCTGGAACCATCCGACACGTGACGCCGAGAGCGTTCTTCGGCGAGAAGCAGTTCGGATTGCTCAGTTCGAGGAAAATCCAGAACTGGGTTTGTTAGTCATCGACAAAGAATAACGGCGCTGCTCCGTGTTGTCGGGAGTTTCTCACATGCCTAGCAGGTTGGTCTCAAGCTTGGCGTAGTCGTGGTCTTCGGCCCAGATATTTAGCGCGACTGTGGCGATTTCGTCGACAATCGGAATGGCGTGGCCGTCCTTAGTCAGGTCGATGGATTTGAGGTAGGTGTGGCAGGTGTCGCAGGCGTCCACACGAGCGGCGGGGAATTCGGCGGCGGTGTAAATCGGAAGCTTGTCTTTGTTCTCTTCTCCGCAGCCGGGACACAGCACCCGCCGGTACTGCCACTCGGTGGAGCAAAGCGAGCACAGTAGCCAGCGCTTGCCGCCGTCACCCTCGCCGCGCAAGACCCCGGCGACCGGGCGGGCATTGCAGAACGGGCAGGTGGCGCCGGCTCGGTCCGCTTGAATGTCGCCGCGCGAAGCCAGATATTCGGCATAAGGCTGCACCAGCACCGTGCCGAAGAAACGGGCGGCGGGATCCAAGACTTTCCCTCCCTCCCAAGTGGAAGAAAGCAGTTCCAGCTGGGCGTCCGCGCTTGGGAGATTGTCAGCGGCAAATTTGGCGAGCAACCCGGTGCCGGTGCGCGACACCAGTTTTATCAGAACCGGAAAATGGCAAATAAGCGCGCGTAGATCCGTCTGGTTTTTCGACTGGAGTTCGGAAAACACTGGCTGCTGAAAACGTGCCAGTTCAGTGTAGAAATTGAGCAGCGGTGCAGCGTTCGGATGAGTGGAGGCCAACTGGGTGGCCCGCGCGATTCGCGCGTCGTGCGTGATCATTCCTTCTGGCCGGTCACTCGAAGGTACCACAGGCGATGATGCGTCCAAGCCCAAGCCCGCGTGACCCAGCCCGTTGTGATGGCTGCCATGCTGTAGGGCACCATGAACACGCTCATGTAGACGTGGATGATGAATCCCCCGATTGTTATCAGAGCGGCCACTTCATGCAGAAGAATCATGACGCCGCGCACCCAGGCGGCCTGACGCGGGATGTACTCGGGTACCCACAGGAAAATTCCCGAGAGTAATAGCAGGAGAGCACCGTATACCATCAGCCAGTAGTAAAGTTTTTGTCCGCCGTTGAAGCGCTCCGAGAGCGGCGTGTCCCGCTCATCATTGGTGATGTAGGCCCGAATGTTATCGAGCCACCGCCGGTCGACGCCGGTAATCTGCATGTCCCTATTCCACACGCTGTGCATCCACAGCGTGGCCATCAAAAAGCCGAGGCCGATAATGGGATGCCAGAAGCGCGACGTCGGTGCGCCGCCGAGCACGTATGCGAGCCAATAAAGATGCGGAGAATAGAAGGCGAGTCCTGTGGCGAGACAGTAAAGATACGTCAGGCCGTTGGTCCAGTGCATGATGCGCTCGGTGAATGTGTAACGCTCGAGTGCACCGGCATGCGGGGTCATTTCTTGACCTCTTTAACAGGCTCGGGCTCCACTTCCTTGGGGCCGAAGCGAATGAAATGGACGGCCACGCCAATGATCCCGGCGGCCATGGCGAAATCGCCAATCCACTTCAACGGGCCCTTCCAGATGCGAACCATCCACGGTACGCGTGGATCCTTGGGCAAGCCGCCGTAGCGCTCCGGATGATTGATGTCATGCAGCACGTACATGACGTGGGTGCCGCTGACGCCGGGCGGATCGTAGACGCCGGCATCCTTGTGCGAGGTGTGCTCGCGAAGCTGCGCGGCCCTGGTCTCGGCCAGATCCTTCATGTCGTCTTTGGTTCCGAAGTGCAAACAGCCGGTGGGACAGGCCTTGATGCAGGCCGGTTCCAGACCTGCGCCCACGCGATCCGAGCACAGCGTACATTTATAGACTTTTTTGGTGGTTTTATTGAATTTAGGAATATTGAACGGACATCCCGTGACGCAATACTGGCAGCCGATGCAATTATCCTGCTGGAAATCGACAATTCCATTGGTGTATTGCACGATGGCGCCGTCGGCCGGGCAAGCGCGCAGGCAGCCGGGATCGGCGCAATGCATGCACTGATCCTTACGCATCAACCAGCTGAAGTTGCCGTTCTCGTCAGTGAATTCGTTAAACCGGATCAGGTTGTAGTAATTCCACTCCGTGTCCGGCATGGTCTGGTAGGTGTTGTCGAAAACGGTTTCCCGGAACGGGTAGCCGTTCCATTCCAGGCACGCCACCTCGCAAGCTTTGCAGCCGATACAGGTTGTGACGTCGACCAGCTTGCAGACATCGTAATCGCGCGAGGTGTTCTTGCCGGGAACCGTTCCGGCGTGTCCCGAGATGGCTTTGATTTGCAGGGGTCCGTTGGCCATTGGATTACGCCTTCTCCAACTTCACTAGAAAACCTTTGAATTCGGGCGTGTACGCGTTGGGGTCAGTAACGGTGGGCGACAGCAGATTCGCAATGCTGCGCGGCACCCGGCCGGCGTCTTCCTGAATGCCGCGGAAGCCCTGATGAATGGGCAGGCCGATTTGATAGATCTTTTTCCCGTCGATGGTCATGGGACGGATGCGGCGGGTGACCATCGCTTTAGCGAGGTAGGTGGCGCGGGCGCTGGTTACCTTTACCCGTTCCCCGCCCTGGATCCCCAGATCGTTCGCCAGTTCCACCGGGATTTCGACAAACATTTCCGGAACTAACTGGACATTCACTGGATTATTCTTGGTCCAGTAATGATAATGTTCGGTGAGCCGATAGGTAGTGCAGATGATGGTATAGCCTTGGCCCGTGGTTCCGTATTTGTCCATGTCGGTGGTGTATTTCTTAACCACCGGATTATTCTGGTGCTGAGGATGCAGCGGATTGACGATCGGGCTCTCGAAGGGCTCGTAGAACTCGGGGAACGGACCGTCGGCCATGCCTGCCAGCGGTACGAAGATGCGCCCGGTGCCCTCCGGATTCATGATGAACGGCCCCATGTGATCTTTGGGAGCGGAGTCAGGCTTGAAATCCGGTACGTCATTGCCCACCCAGCGCTTCCGATCTTCGTTCCACCAGATTTGGCGCCGATCGGCATCCCAAGGCTTGCCATTGAGGTCGCACGACGCGCGGTTATACAAAACGCGCCGATTCATCGGCCAGGACCAAGCCCAGTTGGGATAAATGCCGAGTCCGGAGGGGTCATCGGTATTGCGGCGTTGCGCTAGCGCTCCCGCTTCGGTCCAGGAACCGCACCAGAGCCAGTTTCCCGACGACGTGGCGCCGTCGTCGCGAAGGAACGCATAGCCGGCCAATTGCTGACCGGCCTTAATTATTTGTTGCGTAGCGGTGTCGGTGAAGTCGCTGACCGCGCGGCCATTCAGCTCCTTGGCCACGTCGGAAAGCGATGGATTTTTGGGCTCCACGTAGGGCCAGGCCAGATTGAGGATCGGGTCTGGGAACTTGCCGCCTTCCTTTTTGTAGAGATCGCGCACCTTCAGGAAAATCTGCGCAAGAATCTCCTGATCCAGCCGTGCATCGCCGGGAGGTGGAACCGCCGCCCATTTCCATTGCAGCCAGCGCGCCGAATTGACGAAAGTGCCGTCCTTTTCGGCGAATCCGGCTCCGGGCAGACGATACACCTCGGTCTTGATGTTCTTCATGTCGTCCGCCGAGATGCCGGGCGATTGCCAGAAGCCGCTGGTCTCGTCGGGATAAATATCGCAGACCACCAGCCAGTCCGCCTTTTTGAGCGCGTCAATGTTTTTTTGCGAATTCGGGCCAATGGCGACGCCGTTCATGCCGAATGCGAGCAGACCTTTGACCTTGCCCCGGTACATGTCGTCCCAGATGTGGACCCAGGAATATTCGCGGTCCACTTTCGGAAGATAATTGTAGGCCCAATCGTTTTCCTTGGTGGCCGAGTCGCCATACATGGTCTTCATGAACGAGACGGCAAACTTGGGCGTGTTCGACCAGTAATTCCAGGAATCCCATTCCTTGGGTTTCGATGCGGTGGGGGTGATGCGCTTCATCCAAGCGGCGAAATCGTGATCGATGGGAGTGGGCACTTTCAGATAACCGGGAAGATTATCGAAGATTCCGGCGACATCGGTGGCGCCTTGAATATTGGAGTGCCCGCGCAGAGCGTTCACGCCGCCGCCCGCGCGTCCCACGTTGCCGAGCAGCAATTGCAGCATCGCGGCGGTCCGGATGATCTGCGTTCCGAAGCTGTGCTGGGTCCAGCCCACCGCATAGATGATGGTGCCAACCTTCTTGACATCGCCGTCCTTGCGAATAGAAGTGAACAGATCCGCCGCCTTCAGGAACTGATCCTTGGGGATGCCCGTGATGCGTTCCACCATTTCCGGCGTGTAGCGCGAGTAGTGCTTTTTCAGCTGTTGATAGACACACGCTGGATTTTCGAGCGTGAGATCCGCCTGGACTTCGGGCGGAAGTGCGGGTGGGTTTACATCGGGTGTGCCGGGCCTGGCCGGGGCGTGTCCCGATTGACCAGCTCCGCCTGCGCCGGCGGTCGGGTAAGGGGTTGGATTTCCCGGCGCCTGATAATTCCAGGTGGCCTTGTCGTAGGTCTGCTTGGCTGCGTCGAACCCCGAAAAAACTCCATCGTCAGCCACCTTGAAGTCGGCGTGAAGCAGAATCGCAGCATTGGTGTAATTGATCAGGTAATCTTTCGCGATACGCTGATTCTCGAGCGCGTAGTGGATTAATCCGCCGAGGAACGCGATGTCGGAGCCGGCGCGAATCTGCAGGAACATATCCGCTACCGCGGCCGTTCGCGTGTAGCGCGGATCTACCACGATCATCTTGGCATTGCGCTGGCGCTTGGCCTCCACCGGCCACTTGAATCCGCAGGGATGATTTTCGGCTGGGTTGCCGCCCATGATTAACATCATGTCGGTATTCTTGATGTCGATCCAGCCATTCGTCATGGCCCCTCTTCCGAATGTTGGCCCCAAACTGGAGACCGTGGGGCCGTGTCAAACCCTGGCCTGATTTTCTATGAAGGTCACCCCCAGGCTGCGCATGGTCTTTACAGCCAGGAAATTGAATTCGTTGGTGTCGGTGCAGCCACCGTTCCACGCGATGCTCTCCAGCCGATTGACCGTGCGGCCTTGGGCGTCGGTGGTGATGAAGGTGTCGTCGCGGGTCTTCTTGATATGGCGCGCGACTTCATCGTAGGCCTGCTCCCAGGCGATGTCCTCCCAATGATCGGAGCCCGGCCGGCGCACTTGCGGTTTGAGCACCCGCCGCTCGTTCAAGATATCCTGCATCAGCGACGAGCCCTTGGGACAGAGCGTGCCGCGATTAATCGGATGATCCGGGTCGCCTTCGACGTGCACCACTTGAGGGGTGACATTCTTGGCCTGGTCGCCGAGGGTATGGATGATGACGCCGCAACTCACCGAGCAATACGGACAGGTGGAGCGCGTCTCGGTGGTTCGGGCAATTTTCAGTTCCTGAGCTTGTGCGTAAGCCCTCTGGACGTCGAATCCAAGGACCGACGCCACGACGGCGCCCGTGCCGGCTTTGAGGAAACTTCTACGAGTGGGATGCATCTAGCCACCTCCCTGGCGAACAACTCTGCGCCGCTCTCACCATGGGATAAGACGCCAAGGTGACGCGATAGCTACGCGAAAAAATTTATACCGCTCGATACAGAGACATAGCATTGACCCGGCTCTGGTGTCAATGGTATAAAGACTTATTAATTTTTTGGGTGGGCACTGAGGAGGCCTGTTCGTGGCGCAGCCGTTCGATACGTTTCCGTTTTCGTCAGAGCGGCGGTCCCGCAGGCGTTTTCCCCTCGCGCTAGCGGCAGAATACAGATTGTTGGGCGATGCCGAGCGTCACGGCTCCGGCAGAATACGGAATATCAGCAGTAGCGGTGTGTTTATTGAACTTGCCGATCGTTATCCCATCTCTGGTTGGATTGAACTGATGGTGGACTGGCCTTGCCTGCTGGACGGCGCGTGCCCCTTGAAACTGGTGCTGAAGGGACGCGTGGTGCGCAGGGAAGACAGGGGCATCGCGATCGAGTCCAACGAGCATGAATTCCGCACTGCGGGTCCGGCCAGCGGCGCGAAGCGCCAGAAATTGCTCTTCTTCCACCCGTGACCGCCCCCACCGGCTCTGCCCTCGCGCTGATCATCGACCATGACTTAGGATTCGTGATGTGGCTCGGGGAGATTTTCACCGAATTGGGGTGCGAGGCGGTTCCAGCCTTGCATTGCCGGCAGGCGCTAGCCTTGACCAAGCGATTTAACCTGCCTGTAGCAATCCTGGTCGTAAATCCGGAACTACGCGGCGCCGAGCGGATGATCAAGGAGCTGGTAGTGGCGCACCCCGGCGTGCGGCTGGTGCTGATACGCAGCGCAGCCGCGCCTCCGACCGGCGCCCCGGGAAGTGGCTTACGGGTGGTTCCAAGCGTCATCCAGGCTCGGTTCACATTGGAACGACCTTCACCCGGGGAAACCATTTCACGCCCGGAATGGGTGGCGAAAGTTCGAAGACTCCTCTCACTGGCTTCAGGAGAACGATCCTGAGACCGTCACTATGGAGCGATTGCTCCCAAAGTACTGGTACGTTCATCGGCCGCTTTTAGTCTTTTCGGATCTACCGCTATCACAGGAAATCTTCAGAATAGCTCCAGGACTACCAGGAGCGAATATGAGAAGAGCGGCTGGATTGTGTATCGTATTGCTGGCATTGAGCGCCTGCACTAGCAAACGCGGTTATGTAGAGAAGGGCAACGTCCTTTTTCAGCAAGGTAAGTACCAGGATGCCGTCATTAACTACAAGAAAGCGATCCAGAAAGACCCGAATTATGGCGAAGCGTACTACCGTCTGGGCCTGGCCGCGATTCAACAAGGCAATGCCTCGGACGCCTACAATGCTCTGTATCGAGCCTCCCAACTAGTCCCTAATAACGTTGAAGTGAAAGAGAAGTTCGCGGCGACCTGCCTGGATGATTATCTGAAAGACTCCAGGCGGCCCCAAAAACTCTACCAGGAGATTCACCAAGCGGCCTCGGAGCTTCTCTCGCGGAATCCGAATTCGTTCGAAGGCCTGCGGCTGGAAGGATACCTGGCGCATGAAGACCGCAAGCCCGACCAGGCCCTCGATTACTTCCGCCGAGCGCTCCGGGCGCAGCCCTGGAATCCCGCGGTAACCACTGCATTGGTACGGACCCTTTTGGAAAGCGGGCGATACCCGGAAGCGGAAAAGACCGCGCTGGAACTGATCCCGCGAGAGAAGACTTACGGTCCGGTTTACGACGTTTTATACACCTTTTACTTCGCTGCGAACCGGGTGGCGGATGCCGAGAACATCGCGAAACTCAAAGTGGCGAATAATCCAAAACGAGCCAGCTACATCGTTCAATTGGCCGGCCACTACGCGCGCACCCAAAAGCCCACCGAAGAGCGGGAGGCGCTGCAAAGGTTATTGGACGATCCCAAGGACTTCCCCGATGCGCAGCTTCGAATCGGCGATTTCTACCTTGCCGAGAAGGACTACCCGGAAGCGATTCGCCATTACGAGGCGGCGGAACGGAACAATCCGAAGGATAAAGTCGGACTCGAGAAAAGGGCCCTGGTTGCCATGCTGGTGGCATCCAAATACGACGACGCCATGCGCGTGACGGATCATATCCTGAAAGAGGAACCTAGCGATGAGATCGCCTTACGGATGCGTGCGGACCTCCTGATCAATACTCGAAAGCCTGAAAACGGGGCGGCGGCCGTCGAAATCCTGCAAAGTCAATTGAACAGCCATCCCAATCAGCCGGATCCCGGCCTGCGGCTGAATTTGGGCCGGGCCTATCGTTTGAAAGGGGACCTGTCAGCGGCGCGCGCCGAGTTCGAAGAAGCGCTCCGCCAGCGCAAGGATTTCGCCGCGGCGCAGTTTGAGCTCGGCAGGCTATATCTTCAGCGGCGACAGCCGGCGGAAGCGCTGCTAGCGGCCAACGCGGCGGTGGCACTGGGACCCTCCAATCGTCAAGCTCTGCTTTTACAAGCGTGGAGCCTGGCGAGTACGGGCGATGCGGCAAAAGCGCAGGTCATTCTAGATCGATTGATCAAAGAATCGCCTAAAGATATTGAGGCGCGTCTGCAACTCGGGATGCTCTCGCTGCAACGAGAGAAATACCGGGATGCCGCCGAGATCCTGGAAGAACTTCGCCAGGGCGGCGATAGCGATCCCGGTGTGTCTACGAATCTGGCGAAAGCCTATATTGGACTGCACCAATTTGATAAAGCTCGGGAAACGCTGAGTGAAGCATTAAAGCAATCGCCCGGTTCCATGCAAATTCGAGAGGAGCTGGCGGAGACTACAGCGATGGCTGGAGACTACGCGCTTGCGGCTGCGCAGTTCCAGAAGTTAATCGCCGGGGACCCGAAATCGGCGCGACTGCGTTTTCGGCTGGGGGAAGTCTACCAGGCGCAAGGCGACCGGAAGAATGCGCTCCAGTGTTATCAACAGGCGCATGACCTGGCGCCGAATGAGCCCACACCCGCATTAGTTCTCGCCGAGGCCCTTACGCAAGCGGGCCGGACGGATGATGCCAAGGCGCTGTACCGTCAGATTGTCCGGACTCACCCCGACAACCTCCCGGCGCTCAATAACGCGGCGTTCTTCCTCTGTGACCATGGCGATTTGGATGAAGCACAGAAATTGGCCGAAAAGGCCCTGGAAAAAGCGCCCGGCCAACCCGGGTTTTCCGATACCCTGGCATACGTGTATCTCAAAAAGGGCCAGCGTGATACTGCAATTCGGACTTTTAGCGATCTGGTGCGGCGCTATCCCGGCCTTTCAGTTTTCCACTACCATTTGGGAATGGCGTTGTATGAAAAGGGCGATCGAACAGGGGCCAAGAAGGAACTGCAGAAGGCTCTGGCCGATCACCCCGGGTCGTCCATCGAACCCAGCATCAAGAAGCTGCTGGGGAACCTTAGCTAGCCTGGAGTCATGCCAACCTTGAGTGTGCAGGCAAACGTTTTTTGCAAGCCGGCCCATGCGAGCTTATACTGACTTCACCTGGGCGGAGGATATGGCCACGCAGGCATGTTACCGGAGCGCCGACTTAGCGCTCGGAATGGCGGGGCGGCGGAAACCGTCCTGTGAGCACATTCTGGCGTAAAGGCGGTAAATCCCAGAGGTTTGCGGACAGGGTCCCCAAGTAAAACAACACTTTCTTCTTCGCTATAGGCCATATCCCGGCGATCCCGTTGGGCGTGTAATGCAGATTCAGGGTGATGTCGCTGCCAGCCGGAACCAGCTTCGCCGCCTGAAACTCGCGATAATCGGCGGCCGGATTACCGGGTAAATAGCAGTCCTCTGCCATACTTGTGAAACGGCCACCTGCCGAAGCGGGGCCAAATGTTGCTCCCTTGCTCGGAATCGCGCTGCCCTCCGAGTCGCGCTCCTTGTCTTGCCATACCGGAATCGAAATACTTCACGTCGGGCGTATGAGCGTTGAATCCGAGGCATATGTGATGGGCGACGGCGGGGTGCTCCGGCTTGATCTGCACGGACGTTATCCAGGTGTCCTTTGCGAAGCCGGTAGGCACGGTGACCGACATCCATTCGATCACGTCGTTCTTGGGATGCGCCGGAATCTCAACCACCGGCCCTTTGACGATCACGTCGGGCTGGATCTGCCAGCCGTCGGGCCAGGTCACCGCGGGCGGCAGGTCCTTTGGATCGCCCTCCAACGCACCGGTGTTCGCCTATTTTGCGATTGTCTCGATTTCACCAGGCTTCAAGGAGTGGTCATTCAAGAAGCGACCTATTAGCGGATCTGCGAACCAGGGTGGCATCTGCGTGAAGCGACGGCAGCCTTCATCGCCTTGGCCCAGGGACGCGTTTCTTTGTACGTCAAGAAAGACATGGGCGCAATCTGGCCCGGCCGATGGCAAGTCTGGCAATTCTTCTGCAAGATCGGGAGAACGTCCTTGTTAAACGTAACGGTGGAAGCATGATCGTCGGCGGCGATCACGACGCCGCCCAGAGCCAGCGCTACTAGGAAAGCTTCGCTAACATTGGAATCCCAGTTCTAAAACACGTATTTCATGGCCAGCTGCACGATTCTTCCACCGGAGCCTGTTGCCGACGATGAGCCGGTTGTGGAATAGTCGGTAGTAATTGTGCCGAATGTGCCACCCAGAGTCGCGTTGGGAACAGGGTCCAGCCGCACGGAGTTAGTGACGTTAAAGGCTTCGACTCGGAACTCTAAGTGAGTCCGCTCGGTCACGGGGAAACTTCTGGAAACGGTTTGATCCCATTCCCAGAATGCCGGAGCCCTCAGATCGCCGATGCCCATATTCCCGTAGGTGCCAGTGGCCGGCACTCCGAACGCAGCGGGATTGAGATAACTTACGCAGGGGGCGGGCGAACAAGACTGCCCTTGATTGGTTGCGTACACATCCGAGAGCAATTGATTCGGCCGTTGGGGAACCGGATTGGCGCCGGCAGGATTGAAGCCGTTCAATGCATTGTCTGTGCCCAACTCCGCTGCGAACGGTACCCCGGAACGATAGGTGACGATTGTTGAGAGAGTCCAGCCGGTGCCCAGGCGGCGTGCCCAAGTGCCGGAGAACGTCGGCGTATTCACCACCAGGGTGACGTTCACGATGTGCCGGATGTCCAGAGACCCCGCTACGCAATCGCCCATGTCCAGGTGTCGATTTACAGGTCCGTTGTTTTGATAGGGGGTGTTCAGGTAAGTGGCTCCCGCATTGTTGAGCTCAGTGACCGGAAGACCGATGCAGTGGGACCAGGTCCAATTGCCGGCCAGGTTCACGTTCTCTCCGAGCCGGAAGCGGGCGTTGGTGAGAAGCCCATCGTAGTGCTGAGTTCCGCTCGAATCCAGACTGGTTATGGACCCATACTCATTGCCGGCCGACGGATTCGATAGCTCCAGCAGGCGCCGCTGGTTCTCATTGGAGGTGCTAGAACAGGGGCCCGGCTTGGTAAGACCATATTGTCCGGCCACACAATTTCCAGGAATCAATTGAGGGGGATTCAAATCGACGGCCGTCAATAGGTGAGCCAGTTCCGTTCCCACGTAGGTGGCCGATAGGAAGAAGCTCTTAGTGACCTGCCGTTGTATTCCGAAGTTCCATGAGTATTCAGTGGTGTTCTTTAGGTCCGCCGGGATAGGCAGGAAAGACTGATAGGGAAAGTCGGGGAAGACGGGGTTCTTGGGGTTGTAGTTATAGGGGAACGGATTTCCGCCCGGAATGTGCGCGTAGGGGTTATCCAGACTAACCGGGAAGCTGCCGATAACCGTGGTGCGGAAGGGCAACACGGAGGAGGTATTTTCGTATAGATCCTCTCGAAAGAAATCATAGGCGATTCCCGCACCGGCGCGGATGGCGGTTTTTCCGTCCCCGAACGGGTCCCACGCTAAGCCGAGCCGGGGCTCCACATGGCCATACGCATTGTCCTGGCCGGATCTTGCGTTGAAGCCAGGGTCGCCGGCATAGAGAAATCCCGGAGGAGCGGTGGGAATCGCTGTGCTGCGAACGTTGTGATAAAAATTACTCAGGTTGAAATCGTAACTATCGGACTGCTTAAACTGCACGGGGATAAAGGGATTCCAGCGCAGCCCATAATTCAGAGTCAGACGGTGGGTGACCTTCCAGGTGTCGGCGGCATACAATCCCACGAAGTTCTGGGTCACATTATCAGGATTCGGATTAGCCTGGTGAAACAAGGCCGCGTCTCCGGCGAGGAAGTCTACCATGGGAGAACCGAAAATCCCGGCAAACAGGAAGAAGCCTTCAGACCACGCGTAGGAGTGTGCGTTCAGCAGGGCGCGCATCGTATTTACGCCAAAGCTGAGTTGGTGCGACCCACGGATTATACTCAGATCGTCATTCAGCCCGAAGTTGGTAGTGGTGTCCGAACCGATAAAAAAGTTGGCGCCGAAATTTGTCGAGAATCCATTCGCGACTAAAAAGATCGGGACGAAGTTGCCGTAGTAATCGTAGAAATTGTTGATCCCCACTTGCTGCGGGCCAAAAGTCTGCGCCCCCGGCGTGGTAGCACCCACCCGGTTTCCAAAGACGCGGAAGGAGTTGACGACGGTGGTGCTGAACAAATAAGTGTCGCCCAAAGCGAGGGAATTCGACATGTCGTTGGCGCCGGCGCCATCGGTGGACAACACATTCTTGCTTATGTCATAGGGCTGGGCAATGTTGATTTTAGTAAGGATGTAGCGCGCAAAGAGCATGTTCTTATTGCTCAGGTTGTAATCGAGCCGTACGGGCACCTGCGATTCGTTCTGATGCAGAGGGATCCCGCTAAAAACCTGTCCGCAGGCATTGTTTGACTGGGGAAGGTATGACGCGATCTTTACCGCTGCCGGACTGATGGGCAGCACCAGCTGACCGTTATGGAATACTGGCGAATGGGCAATCCCCGCCGCTCCAGGACAGCCGGCTGAAATGTACGGCCCGAAGTTCCCAGTAAGTTCCGCCGCGGTCGGAACGTAAGAGATAGTGGACTGGGTGTACTGGCGGATCAGGGTGCCCTCGTAGCCGGCGAAGAAAAAGAACTTGTCCTTCTTGATCGGGCCGCCGATAACGCCACCGAACTGATTGCGTTTCAGCCCATCGCCCACGGGCGCGAAGAAGTCCCGCCCGTTCAGGTCGGTATTGCGGAAGAATTCGAAAGCGTCGCCGTGGAAGGCATTGGAGCCGGACTTGGTGACGGCGTCCACCGTCGCCCCCGAGTGCCCGCCGCCCTGATTGGCATCCTGCGAGCTGGTCACCAGCCGAAATTCCTGCAGCGCGTCGGGGAAAGGAAGAGGCATGTTGGTGCCAACATACGTGTCGAGGTGCGATGCTCCGTCCAGGTTGTACTGGACGCTGTAGTCGGTTCCGCCGGCCACGCTGATGTTTACGCCGGTGCTCATGGTGTATTGCGGCGACGAGGCAGTCTGGACCGCGAGACCGCTTAGAGTGATGAGATCAGTGGGCTGTCTCCCGTTCAGCGGCAGATCCAGGATTCGTTGAGTCTCAATCACGGTGCCAACGCCCATATCTCGCGTTTCAACCGCCGAAGTGGCAGCTTCCACCTGGACCTGTTCGTTGACATCGCCGACTCTTAACGTGACTGGTATGGTAGGGCTACTGCCCACTTGCAACAGGATGCCAGTTTGAACGTAAACCTCGAATCCCATTTTGCTCGCTCGCAGGCGATAGGGACCGAGCGGCAAGTTGGGAATAATGTACGTGCCGCTTGCATCGGTAGTAGTGGTTCGCTGGGTATCAGTATCGGTTTGGGTAACTGTTACCTCAACACCCTGCATCACGGCACCTGATGGATCCGAAACGGTGCCAGAAATTGTTGCGGTGTTTTGAGCCCTCAGACCCACTATACTCAGCGAGAGGACTAATATCCAGATAATGACGTCAAGCGGACGCGCGCTTATAGATGACCTCAAACGTTGGGCCACGTTCCTCACCCCTTCTCGAACCTTAGATCCTGAACGCAATCGCTATATGGAGTCTTATCTAAAAACGGGTTGGTCCGCAACGGACGAATTGTTAAGTTATGTAATCGGCTAAACGGCGTCAAAGAAGTGAAGTTGATCAGAAGGCTCGCGGACTCAAAATTCCACCGTTAGCTTAGAACGCATTTCTCCCACTTGATAGGAATGCTCTATTGAAGGAGGAGTACTTTCTATTTGACAGGAATCAACCCTCCGTTTAGCCTGGGAGCTAATGCGTCTCACTGCTACCCTCTTCACTTTCAGCGTTGTTGCGTTGGGGGCCAATTCCTCGGCAGTTACGTTCTATAAGGACGTCGCGCCGATTCTGCAGAAGGACTGTCAAACCTGCCACCGCCCCGGCCAGATTGCGCCGATGTCCTTCCTTACCTATGACAGCGTAAGGCCGTGGGCGAAGGCCATGCGAGTTGCGGTGATAAGCAGGCAGATGCCTCCCTGGTTTGCTGACCCCAAGTACGGTCCTTATTTGAACGATCGATCGCTCAAACAAGATGAGATCGATACCATTGTGAAATGGGTTGACGCTGGCGCGCCGGCGGGCGATGCCAAAGATGCTCCGAAAGCTGTGGAGTGGGCGAAAGATTGGGCGTTCACGCCGGACGTCATTATCGACGGTCCAACTACTGACCTTCCCGCCAACCCGAAGAACGGTGTCGTCGAGTGGATGACTGTAACCATGCCCACCGGATTCACAAAAGACACGTGGATCACTTCAATACAATTCAAGCCAGAGCATCCCGAAATCACTCACCATATCTGCACGGGTTTTACTCCCCACAACGCAACCACCAGATATGGCGTCGCTTACTGGGAGGACAAGGACCGGGACGCCGATGGATCCGCACTTCCAGACAAGGGGCCGACGTTCGGCAACGGTAACCATCAAGTTGACGCCCAAGGAGATCCCGCTCCGCCTGGTACGGCGCAGGGAGCCGCGGAAGATTGCTATTTGCCGGGGAACGCCGTGGCTGACTACAGAATCAACAATGCCGCGAAGCTGGTTCCAGCGGGCTACGACATGGTCTTCGTCCTGCACTACACGCCCAAAGGCATAGCCGTTACGGATCATGTCAAAGTTGGATTCACCGTGGCCGAGCGAGCGCCCGAACGGCGGTACGTGTCTCTATTCACCACCGCTCCCTTCGATAAGGGACATTTCGCGATTCCTCCGAACGATCCGAACTGGCATAGTCCACCAGCGGAAGTCACGTTCCTAACGGACGCCGAACTGGTGTACATGATGCCGCACATGCACTTCCGTGGGAAGGACATGACGTATACGCTCGAGTATCCGGACGGGCGAAAACAAGTTGTTTTGAGCGTGCCGCACTACGATTTCAATTGGCAACTCGGGTATTACACCTCGATAAAGGTACCGAAGGGTACGAAGCTGCACGTTGAGGCGCATTACGACAATTCGATCAACAACAAGCTCAACCCGAATCCCAACAAGACTGTGTATTACGGCAACATGAGTTGGGAGGAGATGATGTTCCCCTTCTTTGGTGTGGTTGTCGACAAAAACACGGATCCCCGCAAGATCATCAATTTTGGCGGCGCGTTCAGTGGCGGCTAAGGCCTGGAATCCTAAGTTCTGGTCGTCTGCCTCATAAGCCAAGTTCTTGGAAACAGCCCCGGCCCCAGGTGGCCGACAATCAGCTCGTGGACAAACAGGAAACACGGGGGGCGATGGGTGGTGCGTGTGGCTTTGGACCCGCGTAATAGTTGACGCGCAGCAGCCGCATTCGAGTTCGCTAACTCAAACCGCGTCTATATAGAATGGATGCGATGATGATCGTTCGGAGGCTTGAGTACTTGGTTGCACTAGCCAGGGAAAAGCATTTCGCGCGCGCTGCCTTAGCTTGCCATGTCTCACAGCCGACGCTTTCCGCCGGCATTCAGCAGCTTGAGATCGATCTGGGGGTCCAAATCGTCAAGCGCGGTCGCCGCTTTGAGGGGTTTACGGAAGCGGGCGAACTCGTCTTAGCGTGGGCACTGCGCACGACCAACGATGCTGAAAACCTTCGGCAACAACTCAAAGAACAGCAAGAAAGCTTCACCGCAACTTTACGAATCGGAGTGCTGGGTTCTACCATTCCGCTGATGAAGATTTTCACAGTGCCATTCCAGCGGCGCTATCCGAGCATGAACTTGGCAGTCACGGTTCATGATGCATTTGGGATTCAACAATGCATCGAAGAAGGCTCTCTTGATGTAGCCATTACTTACCTGGATAAAACCTCGCGGAACTATCGCCGGGCACAACCTCTATACGTAGAGGAGTACGAACTGCTGATCAAGCGGGGAACCCGCTTTTCCGGGAAAGCTTCGGCATGCTGGGAGGATATTAGGGAACAGCCGCTGTGTTTGCTGTCACCGAACACGCGGATCTTTGGCGCTGAAGAGTCCGGGATCCTAAATCAGGCGCTCACCAAGACGCCGCACATTATTACAAACACCATTTGGCTGGTCATGGATCATGTGCGGACTGGCAACTGGGCTTCCGTCCTTCCCAGGCCGGTTCGAGTCATGATCGCCGGCGACAAAGAGCTGGAGGCCATTCGGTTGGAGCCCATCGGAGCCCAGCCAACAGTTGGAATTGTGCTGCCTCGCAGCGAGGCGCGATCTCAGGCGGCGGAAGCGTTTTTTGAAATTGCGGCATCCATCGAATCGCTCAACATACTGGAGACGCTCCTGCAAGCCGAGTTAGAGCCTGTTGGTTCTGCGCCGCGAAAACGGGCTAAGTAAGGAAGAAATGGAGATGCGAGAGAAATACTCGAGCCGGAAAGTATTCGCATTTCGCTTCCGAAGAAACCGGCCAGAGATCCAGCGAAGCCTTTCAGAGAATGATCTTTAGCCTGGACGGGATCAATCGCAGCCTGGGGCGGCGCGAAGGTATTGGCCGCTGCCACCGTGGAACGCTACTTTCAGCGCGGGTTCCGGCGCGAGTTTGGGGAGTGGCACTCAGCCCGTTGTTCCCAGGTGCTGGCATCGACGTCTTCACCCGACGCAGCGGTTACGCCACCACGCTGTGTAACCTAAGAAATCACAAAATCTATGCTGTGGTTCTGGGACGATCGGAGCTCTCGCTGCGGGCCTTGCCCTAACAACTGCGCCGCCAGTCGAACAAAGGGACCGAAGAAACTCTGACGCTACACGGTCAGGATGGGTAAATCAGGGACTACCGGGCAGACGGTTCATATCATCCAGCCGCGAACACGAAAATCGGTGCACCATCCCACAGCTACCGATCGGCAATTCGTCGCATGTTGTGGGCATCCTAGTCCTTCTTCCGCTGGCCTATAGGGTCGGCTAAAAGCAAAAAGCGCAGGCCCGGAATGTCCGGACCTGCGTGGAAAAGGAGAGAAGAGGAACGACCTTAGGCTTTTGCGTCCTGTTGCAGCTTTTTCTTGAAAGCGAACCCGGCAACGAAGACAAGTCCCAGGAAGAGCGACAAGGAGCGGGGCTCGGGAACCTCTGACGTCGAAAAGACATCCGCCACGCTCGAAACACCGGCGGTGCCGGCATTCGCGCTAACCGCAATGTCCTTCTCCACCGAGAGAGTTCCAGTTGAGCTGAAGATGGTGTCGGCTACAAAGGAAGTGTCGTTGGTGGCCACTCCCCAAATCTGATTGCAAGGATACGTGATTCCGCTGCAACCCTTTTCGGTAACGGTAACATTGCCGTTCCCCGAGGTGTAAGAACTCTGAACTAGGCCTGCATCGGTGATCGAAGCAGCGCCGGAACCGACCGACACGCTAAAGCTAATGTCGTCATCCAGGGTTTGCCCGGCGGTGGTCGCCCAAACGGTGCCGAAATCGATGCCGACGTTATTGGACAGGAACGGCGCAACAGCGCTGGCTCCCAGGGTGCCGGTTGGGCCAAGCCCTTCAACAGTGATGCCGCTGGCTGGAATGGCGGTTGCGCCTCCCGAGCTCGAGTCTGTAACCAGCTGGAAGTCAAAAAAGGTATCGTTGCCAACAGTGCAACCGGTGGCGCCAAGCGCCATGTAGGACGCTAACGTGCCAGGCGTGCAGGGTGCGGCCGCCATTGTGAACATGGAGATCACAGTTGCGCAGGCCGAAAATAGAATAATCCGAGTAAATTTGTGAGTCACTCACAACCTCCTAAAGGAATCCGAATAAATGGCTCTCTCCGTTGAGACCATAATCATGTTAGGGTCTATACCGTATGTTTACAAGGGCCGGAAAGCGGTTCCTGTACTAGTACAAAAGTCTGCTTAGTCCTTTAATATAAATGGGTTACAGAACATGGCCCGTTGTAACTGCGGGGGGTTGCTACTGTACGGGGGCTTGTAGCGAATTCGATGTCCCGACACTATTGCTGATAGTTGCCGAGACGGAGGCAATGGCCTGTAGAAGGGTACTGTTCTTGCTCACTGGGCCGGTGAGGGTGAAACTAATCGTGACCTCAAATTGCCCACCAAACGTTTGCGAAGCGACGCTTTGAAACCAGAAGGCCCCCACCCCGCTCAGGTCGAAGGTGGAGGTGGAGGTCGCCAGATTATAACCGGAGGCCGGGTTGAAGGTGACGTTGAGCGAGCCCAGGCTGCGGGTGGTGGAGTAGCCGATAATGAGGAGCGTGAAACTTGAGGCGGTTTGGCCGGTGACCCGCACGCTTTCCAAAACGGGCGCTAAGGAGGCAACGGTAAATTGCAGGGTGGATGGGGAGGATGGGGTCAAGTCCACCCCGCTGGCGGTGGCAAAACTGGGCGTCAGGGTGACCGTCTCGGCAACGGTACCGGTTTGCAGCGGAATCTCGGATCCTTGTCCGGCGAAGTTCGCGCTGGCGCTGCCGGCCGGGATCACAAAATTCACGGTTCGGCTTCCGCTGGAAAACTGAACAGCCGGGTCGGTGCCAAAGTTGCCGGAGGTGGTGAGTGTCAACACTCCGTGGATATCCACCGGATAGGAGCTTGCCAGTGTCAAACTGACATTTTCTTGCGATGCCGGCGAGACGGTCCCGCTTGGACCGGTTAGGGTGTAGGAAGGCAGCGCGGGCGGCGCGGAGCCCCCGCCAAACAAGGACACTGCCACGCCATTCACCGAGAGCGCCCCAGTCACGGGACCGACCGTGTTGGGAGCAAATGTAATCGGAAACGACGTGGATTGGCCAGCGGCGAGATTGGCCGGTGGAAGCACCGGCACCGAAAACGGAGGAGTGGGGCTGGCGGTGACGAGTGTAATCGTCGTGGCCACGGTGCCGGAGTTCATGACAGTGAACGTGACATTTTCGGTTTTACCAACCGCAATGGATGGAAAGACCACCCCGTTGTTTCCCGTTATCTGAATGGTTGATCCGTTCGAAGAATAAGAGAAGGCTAATAGCGTCCCACCCCCAGTGCCCGAAAGGGTGAACATGTCGTTACCGACCTGGAGCGCGCCGGTTTGCGGACCCACCGCAGTGGGCGTGTAGGTAACGGTAAAGCTTTCGCTGTCTCCAGGCTTCAGAACCGGGGGCGTGGCAAGCAAGCCGCTGACGGTGAACGGCCCGGTCGTATTGATCGAATTGATGGTGCCATTGCCGTTGCCTTTATTCGTAACCGTCACGATAACTTTGCTGGTGGCGGGTGTGGTTCCTGTAGTTGTTACGGGGACGGTTTGAAAAGTGATGGTACCGCCAGGCAGCACTGGTGTGGACGTTGTTCCCGAAAGATAGCTATAGGAGTAAGAGGACGTCGCGCCGTTGCCAACGAGATTGATGAGAGCTGTGGTACCGTCCTGGTAAGTGATTTGAATCTGCCCCGTGTCTGTCTCCACCGCACTGGGGGTGTACAGGATTCCAATCGCCAACGTCGCGGTATTCGTGCCGGGCGTCAACGTGGCGGGAACCGTAGGCGTGATCAGAGGCACTCCCGCCAGTTGGAAATGGGGCGCTCCCGATAGAAGAGCGACACCCGTGACCTGCCCAGGGCCACTCCCAACGTTACTGATTTCGAGCCCCCCGGTGGCGGTGGTGTTGAGCTGCGTTGGAGGGAACGTAATGGTGCCACCGGGCGCGATGGGGAGGATGTTTGGGTTGCTACCGTTGGTCGGCGTGATGAAATAGCTCAGCGTGAACAAGGGCGCCTCGCCTATGAATATGAGGTCAATGGCACTGCTAATCGTCCCACTGGCCGGGGGGGTGGCTTGTTCAGTAAATGGGACCGTAACCTGGGCGCTCACTTGGTTCGCATTCGCGGCGGTGTACGTTACCGTAAAAGTGAGTTTTTGGCTTGGCATTAAAACCAGCGGGAAGGATTCAGTGGAAGGTTCGGTAACCTTAATCTCGGTCGAACCTAGCACTTGAGGCGGCATGGGAATGGTGGCCGAGGTAGATCCGGTGTAGGTGGCCACGATGGTTACTTGGGTTTGCGCACCGACGTTGGGGGCTGCCAGAGCGATAGTTTGACCGTTCGGAACTGTAGCCGGATTCCCGCTGACCGGAATCGCTAATAATTGGAAGTCAATGGTTTGAGCTGAAGCAACACCGGCACCTAGCGCCGCCAGTACCAAGGCCGTGAAGAAGAAGGCGCGCAAAACGGATGGCACTAACGCGCCCTCCCGGTGATTGCTGTGCTTCGATGTACCGGCTGGCGCAATTGGACCGCTGGAACGAAATACGCCCCGGGCTGGGGCGCTACCGCAAACAGCCACAGCGGATTCGCCGAATTGGAACGGGAGCCGAGGACGAAACTGCTGCTACCAAACGGCTCCAGGCCGGTGGGCTGGAAAGTGAGTGGCACGTCCATGAGGACCTGCTGGCTGGCGACATCGAGAATCCGCACCACGCGATCGCTGCCGCCGGCTATGTAGAGTAATTGACGATTTTGAGAATCTTCGAGCGCCTGGATCGCGATCGGATTTGCGATTCCCTGCAAGGCTAGAGTTTGAAGGCCGCGGCTTCCGATGGCCACGGCGATTACCGTAGCAGTGGCGGCATCAGTGGGGGCATTCAGCGCGTAAAGAGTCTGCCCGTCGCTTGAAAAGGACAACGATACCGGTTTCGCCATCGAGACCAGGGGCGTGAACTGGCCGCCGCTGGCTTGATAAACGCCGCCCTTGTCCCCGCTGACGGCGACCACAATCTGCTGGCCCGGCGCATCGGCCGCGACTGCGGTGAGCGCGCCACCGAGCGACGAGACATCCACCAGCGCTCCGGCCACCGGAGCTTTAGGGAAACCTGCCACCGTTTGAAACCAGCTTGCGGAGCGCGAATAAAGGATCGCGAGAGAACCATTTCCGGACCAGACGATTCCATCGGGATACGCCGTGACGCCCGCAATCGCGCTGGTGGAAATAGTCTTCGAGCCCAGACCCCAGACAAAGAAGCATTTTCCGCTCTCGAAAACGATGCCGTAATTCTGGCGGGGGGCGACTGATGCGACGTCCAGACTATCGAGCAGCATGGGACCGAAAGATGCGGCTCCAGGGAAGCCGTTCACAGCGCGAAGGCTGCGCGTCGGGGCGTCGAACGTGATGGCCTCCACCGGACCGCTCAATGAGGTCGGTTGGGCGCGAAGGCCAAGGGCCGAGATGAGTGCAAAGACAAAAAGAAATACAGGACGCATAGAAACAACTAGGGTGCGGGTGCTCCGACGCCGGGCGATCCCGGATTGATGGTAACGGTGGTACCCGACTTGGAGCCACCGCGCGTACCCAAGTACACACCCAGGCCGATTGCGAGGGCAGCGCCTCCGATCACAGCGATCTTGAACCAGCGGTGGGACCACAGACTTTCGTGCTTGACCTTCCTGTCTTGCTCGGTGATGCGCATCACGTTGCTCATGGGGAAGGTCATCTCGCCAATCTGGTTGCCATAGCTGGCATTCACGTGGACTTGAAAAGTTCCAACTTGCCCGTTAGCCATCCAATTCAGAGCGGGCGCCTGACCGTTTCCGTTGGTCCTCACCGTGAGGGAGGGTTTTCCGCCGGGGAAGGTGGCGCTGGGCCCGTCGAGAGGAAAGCGAAATACTACTTGCGCGCCCTCCACCGGCCGATCGTTCTGGTCCAACACCTGGATCACCAGCGGCGCCATCACTCTTCGCTCCAGGTCGTTCATCTCGCCGTTTCCGGCCAGCACCAGGATCTTCAAACTCTGCTCGACAGGCGGCTGTGGCACCGCTAGCGCTGCAGGCTGTGGGGTTGTAGGAGTACTGGTCTGTGGCGCGACAGGCGTAGCTTGTGGAGGCGCGACAGCCTGCTCGGCTGCTTGAATCTGCGTCACCACCAGGAGTACCGCGATAGCTTGCGGTAGCCAGCCGAGCCTCAGCCTTCTACGTAGAGGGTTGGGCATCAACAATTAGTCAGTGTACCATTCAAAAGTAGATTGCATTCTCAGGGAGCGACAATGTAGAGAATGTAGGGCAACATGGGAAGCGCCACGCTCGAAAAAGTCTGCCAGAACTGGCGTGTGTAGGAGCGAGGGACGTAAACGATGTCGCCTGGCTGCAGCGGGACATCGAGACCTTTGCCATCCAGCAATTCGGCGACGTCGACCTCGATCACGTAGCGGCGACTGGTACCTTCCACCGGCCGCAGGATGCGCACTTTGTTCTTTTTGGCGTCCCTGGTGAACCCACCAGATTGGGCCAGCACTTGAGCGATAGGAATGGTATCCCGTTCGGCCAAATCCACGCCGCCGACCTTGGTAACCTCGCCATTGACGTACACCAATTCGGCACGGCCCACCGAGATCTCGTCATAGGGTTGCAGCAGGATGTTTTCGGCGGGATTCATGTTCTGGGTCAAGCTTCCAATACTTACTTCGGCCGTGCTTATTTTCTTCTCGGGATCGACCACTGCGTCGGGAAGCGGGAGGGGACCATATTCCTCGTGCCGCGTGATCTTGATGCGCCGCGAGGCATCGCGCTGCAGGCCGCCGACAGTACTTAGCATCTCAACCAGCGTGCGGTTGCCTTGCAGCGGATAAACACCTGGCTTGGTGAACAAACCCACAAAGAACACCGGTTCACTACGGAATTGGACCACCGTGACGAAGACTTGCGGCTCGCGGACGTATTCGCGCAAGCGTTTCACCAAGTCCGCTTCCAATTCCTGCAGGCTCATTCCGGCGGCGTGGATGTGGCCGACCAGCGGCAGATTGATATATCCGTCGCCATCAATGCGAAATGGCCGGTTATCGATTTCCTCCGCCTCCGGAGCTCGAATCAGAATCTGATCGTTCGGTCCCAATACATAGTTCGGACGAAGTGTATCAGGGGGAAGCTGCTGAGCCGGCTGCTGGCCGTTTTGCGGCGCGGGATTGGGGGCGCCCGGCTGCGGTTGCTGAATGTCGCCAGCAGGCTGCTGAGTGTCACCTGGAGCAGGTTGGGCTTGCTGGGCCAGCACTTGAATTCCGACCGCCAGGCTCAATACCAGAGCAAGCAGCACCGCGCGACTCAAGCCGAGACGAGCGATCTTTTTCCGGTTTTCACGCATACAAGTCTACTTTACCAGGATTCAATGCAATCCTTACCACTTATTGCTACTTACGCCGGACCAGATCGGTGGACAGGGCCTGGATTGGCCGGATGGAATGGCGGTCTACTTCGGCCGATACCGAGCGCTGCAACAAGTTAACGGACACTACCAGGCGCGCAGTCCCTTTTACTTCCGCCAGGATTCCTTCAACGCCCGAAAGTGGCCCGCGTTCGATGAGCACGGCCTGACCCACTTGCACGTATGGATAGGGGGTGACGAGCAGCCCCGACTCAACCATCCTGCGGACCCGTTCGATCTCGGATTCGGGAATGTGCTGGGGGATCTTGCCAAAACCAACCACGTCTACCACACCGGGCGCCGAAAGGATGGGAAAGCGGTCCGTTGGATCGAAACGGCAAAAAAGATATCCCGGAAACAGGAACTGCTCGATCTGCTTGGTGCGATCGGACCAGCGCTTTTCGACCTTGTAGGAAGGCGCGAATTCCTGGTAGCCGCGGTCGCGCAGGTGGGCAGCTGTAATTCGCTCGTAATTGGAGCGGAGACGCAACGCAAACCAGGGACGATTTTGCGGATCGGTCTCCAAACTGGACAGATGGTACTGTTGGATTGGAACCATCCAAAATCCCGATTATTGAATTTTTAGGTTGACGGATTCCAAATTCTTTGTCAACATCTCTCTTGGCCCATTACTTTAGTACTGGGGTTACCGTACCAGTTTACGGAAACCCGGGTCTTTGCATAGTACCCTCCCCCTTCTCGGGTCGTCTCGGACAGATCAGATCACGATATAGCGCCTTGTAACGTTCGTTACGAGTTGCTGAATTCGGGCTAAGCCATGAGGCTAAATTCTACTAACTTGGAGTGTACCTAAGCGAACAAACATGCGAATCAAACTTATCCTATTAATATCATTGGGGTTGCCGGCGCTGGGAGCAGTCAGTGGCATCATCCAGCCGACCGGAATAACCTTGGTGCCGTTACAACGGCAGCAATTCACGGTCCCGAGTTACATCTCGGCTGTAACGTGGTCTCTACAGCCAGTCGGGATGGGGACTATCACACCAAACGGACTTTATACCGCTCCCAACGCTGGCAGCGGAATGGTGTTTATTTATGCCCAATCGACAGGCGGTCCTCAATTTGTGGCATCGGTATTTCTGTCAGAGGGGTCTGGATCTTTAACGGGGGTCGTCAGTCCCACGGGTGGCTTGCCCACGACCCCAACTTCCGGCCCGACGGGAGGCCCGTCCGCGACCGGTCCTGGTCAGATAAATCCCCTGCCTCCAAGCAACGTTTCAGTTTCCATCACCCCAGGCTCAGTTTCTCTGCAGGCAGGTCAATCGGCAGCGTTTACGGCCGTGGTCCAAGGAACATCGAATGCACAAGTCCAATGGTCATTCAGCCCGCAGCTGGGGAGCCTTGTAAACGGCGTATATACGGCTCCGTCGTCAATAGCGAATGACGCGCAGGTCACGATTTCGGCGACGAGTCTCGCCGACACGACTAAGACCGCGACCGCTATCGTGATGCTGGGACAACCGCTCTCGGCGCCCAGTGTGAGCATTTCGATTGGGCCAGGCTCGGCGAATTTGGCAGCCGGACAGTCCGCGCAGTTTAACGCATCGATTCAGGGATCTTCGAACACAGGGGTCAGTTGGTCGTTGACGCCGAACGTAGGAACCATTGTCAATGGACTCTACACCGCGCCGACCAATGTTCCTTCGCAGCAGACCATTACGATCAGCGCCACGAGTGCGGCGGATTCCACAAAAACTGCCAGCGCCACGGTGTCGCTGCAACCGGTCGTCGTGACCGTGGGACCTGGTTTTGTGGGGCTTGGCGCCACCGCGACGGCAACCTTTAGCGCTTCGGTCACCGGGACCGGCAACACTGCGGTTACCTGGTCCATGAGTCCCAACGTGGGGACATTGGTGAATGGGACTTACACTGCGCCTGCCAGCATCAGCAGCGCTCAGAATGTGACAATCACGGCGACTAGCGTGGCAGATACGACCAAAGCGGCGACCGCCACCGTTAGACTGACGCCTTCGACTCCAGCGGTACAGCAGAGCACTACCGTGACGCTTCCCTTGGAGGTAATCGGCCCCAATGGAACAACGGTGTCCGCTACCGTAAGCATCCCCAGTGGCTCGAACGTGAGCGGTCCACTCAGCCTTTGGATGCAAATCCACGGATTGCGCTATCAAACCCAGGCCAGCGTGCAGGTGAACAATTCCAGCTGGATGCCCATCAGCAGCAGCACCGTTACGCTCGCGGGGAACGCCGCGGCGTACGGCGGCATCGGGGGCGGGTTCAGCACTTTGACGATGACCATGACTCTTCCCGCCGGGAGCATCGGGACCGGCTCCAACACCATCAACTTCCGCTTCAATCAAACCGACGGCAGGGTGAGCGGATTCCGAGTGCTGGCGTTCAATGTTCAAGCCGCGGATGGAACGCAACTGATCCAAACCTCCACTTTTGTCCAGGACGATCCCAATGCCTGGCAGCCGCCGTCCACCAGCGGTTCCGACATAACCGCCGGGCAGACGCTGTGGCAAACGGCCGCGTTGACGCTGCCACTCAGCACGGGTGGAACCAAGCAGATTTTAGCCCACTGTTCGGACTGCCACGCGCAGGATGGACGGGATCTGAAGTACTTCAACTACTCCAACAATTCGATCGAGACGCGAGCCTTGTTCCATGGGCTCACGGCGCAGCAAGGCGCGCAGATCGCCAGTTACATTCGCAGCTTAAACGTGGTGAATCCCGGCCGGCCGTGGAATCCGCCGTATCAGCCCGGTCCGGGGTTGGATTCGCAGCCTGCGAGCAACTGGGCAGCCGGGGCCGGACTGGGCGCGGTGTTGGACAACGATCAACAAATGATCAATGCGATCTTCCCGTCGGGAATTCAGTCCGCGGTTTTTGCCGCAACATCGCGTCTCAACCAGCGCGAGATTCCTCTGCCGGTGCAGCTTCCCGACTGGAACCAGTGGCTGCCGGGAACCAGTCCCGTGGACGCGTTTGGCTCGGCATTTACGAGCAGCGGTTACAACACCATTTATCAAAGTCTGACTTCCACTCTGCAGGTCAACAATCCTACTGTGTATGCAAACACGTGGCAGAAATTTCAGGCCTGGTTCGGCGCCTTCTACAGCTTTATTAACCAGATGGACGGGCCTATTTCGAATAATGCGAACGGGTGGACTCCGGCAAATGTGGACGCCATCTACTCGCTCTCCCAATGGGGAATGGTAAAGACCTGGGAGCTGAATAATCAGTTCCAACTGGAAGGACTGGCGCAAAACATTTTTGGCCCACAAGCAGATCCGCGCGCCTGGTATAGCAACTTGCCGTTCTTTGTAGCTCCTCATGCGCTCAAGATGCCGACGAGTGGGGCGGTTGGGCTGCGCAATGGGAGCGCGGCTGTGTTCACTTACTTGTCGTACATCTGGTACAACCTGCAACTGATTCTGAATGACTCCAACGGGCTGCAGTCGTATCAGTATCCTATCGACTGGAGTTACGCGAATGAATCGGTCCTGGGCTTGGGAGGACTCTCCTCGCCGCAGGGCGGAATTCAGACCATGTGGATGATCAAGGGTCTCCAGGTGATGAATCAACTCGGCAAAGGCCCGGACCAGGCAGGCAATGGCTGGCAACCTTTCGTGACGCAACCCGCCTGGCTGGTCACGCCGGAATGGAATCTGAACGTATGGAGCGGAGTAGATCCATCGACGCGCACCGCGATTGCCAGCGGAATTGTACAATCCTGGTTTTCCCAGGTGAGTCAGTTCACTCCGCAGCAGTTTTATACCGGCGGCTGGACCACTGCAACGGCGGTGCCCGTGGCCGGCGGAAACCCATACGACAACGTTTTCCCGAATTGGGTTTGGTATATGATTCCGCGCTTCAATTTTATCGGCGTTGATCCTACGCTGTTAGGCCAATTGGCGCAGTGGGCTCAAACCGTATGGCCCAACGCAAATTGGACTGCTGATCAGAACGCCACCTGTGGTTGGTTTATCAGTCTGCCTGACGATCCCCCCAACTTCCTGATCAAGTGCAGCCAGTAAGGCAACTCCCATAGCCGGGAATAGCATCTCCTTCCTTCCATTACTTCAGTACTAGCCGTCCCGGAAAGATCCGGGACGGCTGTTATCACTGTTACCCTCCCTTTTCCGGTAGTACCGCTCCCCCAATTTGAGCCTGATGGACCACATAGAGAAGCAGTTATAGCCTACGTGTAAACCTGAGTACTAACTAGGGGGAACCTGTGATGGCCATAAGCGCGGCTTAGTACTACCTTGGACTGTACCCGAGCGAACTACTATGCGAAGCAAACTTATCCTATTACTATCATTGGGGTTGCCCGCTGTTGCAGCTGTGAGTGGCATCGTCCAACCGACCGGCATAACGCTGAAGCCGCTCCAACAGCAGAAATTCACGGTGCCGAGTTACATGCCTTTTGTAACGTGGTCCGTGCAGCCGGTTGGGATGGGGACGATCACCACCGCCGGAGTTTATACCGCTCCTAACTCAAGCGGAGTCGCGTTTATTTATGCGAAACCGGCGCATGGCCCTTTACTTCAGGCAACGGTGTTCCTGGCAGGGGCGCCAAATACCACTGTGGGTATGAGTCCGACGAACGAACCTCCGGGGCTGAGTCCTCCATCGCCCGCGACTCCGATCTATGGCCCGACGCTAGGTTCGGGGCCCATTCAGATAGATCCCCTGGCCCCCGGGCCAATCAGTAACGTTTCAATTTCCATCACTCCTGGCTCAACTTACCTCCAGGCAGGCCAATCGGCTGGGTTTACGGCAATAGTCCAAGGAACATCGAATCAACAGGTCCAGTGGTCATTCAGCCCGCGGCTCGGGAGCCTCGTGGACGGCGTCTATACGGCTCCGTCGTCAATAGTGAATGATGCGCAGGTCACGATTTGGGCCACGAGTGTTGCCGACACGACGAAGACAGCGACAGCTACCGTTACACTGGGCCAAACGGTCTCAGTACCCACTGTGAATATTTCGATTGGGCCAAGCTCGGCGACGGTAGCAGCCGGACAGTCCACGCAGTTTACCGCATCGATTCAAGGATCTGCGAATACAGGGGTTAGCTGGTCGTTAACGCCGAATGTGGGAAGCATCGTCAATGGACTCTATACCGCGCCGGCCAACGTTGCTTCGCAGCAGACCGTTACGGTAATCGCCACCAGCGCGGCAGACCCCACCAAAACTATTACAGCATCGGTGACATTGCTCGCCAGCGCTCCGCCGCCGGTGAGCCTCAGTTTGTCGCCGAGGAGCGCGTCACTTACCGGAGGCAACAGCGCCACTTTCACACCCACCGTGAGCGGCACCTCGAACACGGCCGTGACATGGTCTATCAATCCACAGGTGGGAAGCATAAACGGTGGAGTTTACCAGGCGCCGTCGATTGTCGGGAGCCAACAGACCGTGACGGTAACCGCTACGAGCGCGGCGGATTCCACAAAAACGGCCAGCGCCACGGTGTCGCTGCAACCGGTCGGCGTGACCGTGGGACCTGGTTTGGTATCGCTCGCCGCCGGCGCATCGGCAACCTTTAACGCTTCGGTCACCGGGACTAACAACACTGCGGTTACCTGGTCCATGAGTCCCAACGTGGGGACATTGGTGAATGGGACATACACTGCGCCGGCCAGCATGAGCAGCGCTCAGAGTGTGACGATCATGGCGACTAGCGTAGCCGATACATCCAAAGCCGGGACCGCCACGGTTAACGTTGCGGCGAATTCGACTCCATCCGTACAGCAGAGCACTACCGTGACGCTTCCCTTGGAGGTTATCGGCCCCAACGGAAAAACGGTGTCCGCTACCGTAAGCATTCCCAGTGGTTCAAACGTGAGCGGTCCACTCAGCCTCTGGATGCAAATCCACGGATTGCGCTCTGAAACCCAGGCCAGCGTGCAGGTGAACAATTCCAGCTGGATGCCCATCAACAGCAGCACCGTTACACTGCTCGGGAACGCCGCGGCGTACGGCGGCATCGGGGGCGGGTTCAGCACTTTGACGATGACCATGAATCTTCCCGCCGGGAGCGTCGGGATCGGTTCCAACACCATCAACTTCCGCTTCAATCAAACCGACGGCCGGGTCAGCGGATTCCGAGTGCTGGCGTTCAATATTCAAACCGCCGGTGGAACCCAGTTAATTTCCAGCTCGACTTTTGTCCAGGACGATCCCAATGCCTGGCAGCCGCCGTCGACCAGCGGTTCCGATATAACCGCCGGGCAGACGCTGTGGCATACGGCCGCATTGACCGTTCCTCTCAGCACGGGTGGAATCAAGCAGATTTTAGCCCACTGTTCGGACTGCCACGCGGCTGACGGACGGGATCTGAAGTACTTCAATTACTCCAACAATTCGATTGAAGCGCGGGCCTTGTTCCACGGGCTCACAGCGCAGCAGGGCGCGCAGATCGCCAGCTATATTCGCAGCTTAAACGTGGTGAATCCCGGCCGGCCGTGGAATCCGCCATATCAGCCCGGTCCGGGGTTGGATTCGCAGCCGGTAAGCAGCTGGGCCGCGGGCGCGGGGTTGGACGCCGTGTTGGACAACGATCAACAAATGATCAATGCGATCTTCCCGTCGGGAATTCAGTCCTCGGTTTTTGCCGCAACATCGCGTCTCAACCAGCGCGAGCTTCCTCTTCCGGTACAGCTGCCAGACTGGAACCAGTGGCTGCCGGGAACCAGTCCCATGGACGCGTTTGGCTCGACATTTACGACCAGCGGTTACAACACCATTTATCAAACTCTGAGTTCCAATCTGCAGGTCAATAATCCTACCGTATATAACAATCAATGGCAGACTTTTCAGGCCTGGTTTGGCGCCTTCTACAGCTTTGTCAATCAGATGGACAAGCCTATTTCGAATAATCCGTCAGAGTGGACTCCGGCGAATGTGGATGCCATCTACTCGATACCCCAATGGGGAATGGTAAAGACCTGGGAGCTGAATAATCAGTTCCAACTCGAAGGATTTGCGCAGACCATTTTTGGCCCACAAGCAGATCCGCGCGCCTGGTATAGCAACTTGCCGTTCTTTGTTGCCCCTCACGAGCTGCAGATGCCTTCGGCCGGGGTGGCTGGGCTTCGGAATGGAAGCGCGGCTGAATTCACTTACTTGTCGTACATCTGGTACAACCTGCAACTGATTCTGAATGACTCCAACGGGACGCAGTCGTATCAGTATCCGATCGACTGGAGTTACGCGAATGACTTCGTGGAGAGCTTGGGAGGACTTTCTTCGCCGCAGGGCGGAATTCAGACCATGTGGATGATCAAGAGTCTGCAGGTGATGAATCAACTCAACGTAGGCCCGCAACAGGCAGGCAATGGCTGGCAACCTTTCGTGACGCAACCCGCCTGGCTCGTCACGCCGGAGTGGAACTTGAACGTATGGAGCGGAGTAGATCCGTCGACGCGCACCGCGATTGCTAACGGAATCGTACAATCCTGGTTTACCCAGGTAAGTCAGTTCACCCCGCAGGAGTTTTATACCGGCGGCTGGACCACTGCAACCTCGGTGCCCGTGGCTGGCGGAAACCCATACGACAACGTTTTCCCGGATTGGGTTTGGTATATGATTCCGCGCTTCAATTTTATCGGCGTTGATCCGACGCTGGTGGGCCAAATGGCACGGTGGGCTAAAACCATATGGCCCAACGCAAATTGGACCGCCGATCAGAACGCCACCTGTGGTTGGTATGTGAATCCACCCGACGATCCTGCCAACTTCCTGATTAAGTGTAGTGAGTAGGGAAAACCAGAATTCAGAATTCAGAAGTCAGAATTCAGAATGGCGCTGCGCTAGTACGGTAGTGAGTGCTGCCAGAACGATCAGGAGCACCCAACTGTGCTGCTGGATGACGGCAGCATCCCAAAGGGTCTGAGAAATTGCAGCCGGTGCGCGGGAATGGCCCGAGCTGATCAACAGCGCCGGCACGGGGAAAGCCATAACCAGGCACCCGGCGATGGTAATCAATTCTGGGGTCCGCTTCCAAGTGGATGCTGTTCTTAGGGCCCAGGCGAATACAAAGACCAAAACGGCCGCGTCGTAGTAGCGGTGAGCGATCAACACGAGGCCAAGCACACAGGCCGTAGCGAAGGCGGTGGAGTCAGCCTGGCCGCGCCTCCAGAGGAAGAAGCAGACCAATATGCCCACAGCGGCCAGCAAAAGCGTGATTGCGGCCTGATTACCCGTCAGTCTACGGAGCAGCGGGGAAGCATTCAGCAGCTGAAAAGCCAGAGGGTTGGTGGGCGAAGGATCATAAACGCCTCCCGGCTGGGCAGCGACGCTCACATTCCGCAGCAACGAACCCACCCAGTGGGCCCATGACAGACCAGCCCAGGAAAGACGGACAGCAGCAATCGACAACAGCAGGGAAATAACTCCGGCCACGACGGCTATTGCCTTCCATTGTCTTTGGACGAGATAAAGAACGATGACCGGAGCGGCGATTTGAGGCTTTAAAGACGCTGCCAAACCAATCAGTATCGCCGCTGGAACAACCGCATGGCGAGCCTCCGCAACGACGGCGAGGGCCAAAATAGCTGTCACGACGACAGCCAGTTGGCCTTTGGTGATGGCCGTCTGAATCGGGCCAAATCCGAGAATAAACGCGGCCACACAAGCGGCCCTCCAGGGTGACAATTTTTCCGGCCAATAGCGCGTCAGAGTCACGACCAGCACGGCGACAGCGATCAGATTAATCAGGAGCCAGGCCCATCGGACGTGATTCCAGTCCAGCAGCGCTAGAGGCGAAAGAAGGAGATAAGTGGTCGGCGGGTAGAGGGCCAAGTCGAGCGGATCTCGGTCGTCCGGATGGTTATGGGTCGCCTCCAGCCAGGAGGTTTCGAGCGCGGCATTATCGTACGGATTTTTGCCGGCGTCGAATGTTCTGGCGGACGCATAGACCACGGCAAAATCCCGGCTGTCTGAAAGGGCCCGCCGGATTCCTCTAAAGCCAAGCTCGCAGGTCGCAGCGAGAATCAATAGTACGAGCAGTGTCCAGACCATCCGCGCGCGCCAGGGATGCTGAGTCACCGAACTTGAGATCTCTTTGCTCGTTTGATTTCACAAGAGTCTCGATCAACCGACATTCGGCTTGATTGTATCGCAGTCGACGATATCGAAAGGGAGGTTTTTATTCATGCTTTTTCGTTGCGTAGTTCTTGCCGGGCTGGTGGCGTGCGGCACACAGGCACAAACTCTGGTGGACTTACGAACGCAATCCAAGAGCGTCGACTTCACCGCGGCGAGCACTACGAAACCAATGAAAACCGGCCCCATCCTGCCCGCGGCGTGCGGCTTGGGTGAAGCGTTCTTCGACACGAATGCGCCGGCGGGTTCGAATTTTTACCTTTGTACGTCACAGAACTCCTGGACGCTGCAAACGGGGACCCCGGGGCCGGCGGGAGCGGCGGGCCCGGCAGGACCAAACGGGCCAGCAGGCGCCAACGGCGCTAACGGAGCTAATGGAGCGCTGGCAGTCATTCAGAACGCCGGCACAAATTTGCCAGTGGAGAGCATTCTGAATTTTACCGGCGGAGGCTGCACGGACAATCCCAGCAACAGCAGAACGGACTGCAGTGGCGCTGGGATCTCGGGCCTAAACATCGACGTGAACGGCGCTGCGCAGGGAGCGCAAGCCACACTCAATTTTATTTCGGGCACCGGGATCATCCAGGTTTGCGCAAACAATAGCGGGGCGAACCGCGTGGACTGCACGCCTGCCTTGGACACCGCATACGCGCTGAGCCGGTCGACGGATCAAGCTGGAACGGACCACGGCATCATCGCAACGAGCGGCGGCGCGGGAGCTTCTTTTGTGGCGAGCGGGAGTCCCACGCTAATCACTTACACGCAGAACCAGACGTTGAGCTTCATCGCATCCGATCATGCGTGCGGGGCCGGGGCTACGCTGAACATCGATGGCCTTGGGCCAATCCCTTTGGAGAAAGTCATTGGAGGAGCGCTGGTCCCCATTGGGGCTGGCGATTGCGCTCAGAACGTTCCAATTCTGCTGCGAGCGTTTGGCAGCCCGGTGAGCGCGTTCGTGCTGAGCCCGGATGGCGCGGCGGTTACGGGTTGGGTGTCAAACGTCACTGCGCAGTCTGCGTCGCAAACGAGCGTTACCCTGGCTACCCCGGGACCTGGGCAGTACACGCTGAACTATTACGCCGATCAAAATGGAACCTGTACCACGGGCTCCAACACAGTCTCCTTCACATTCACCTGGACAGACGGTTCGAACGCTCGGACGGCCACGACAGCCAGCCTGACACTGGGCTCAACGCAATCCGCGGGCGGCTATCTTTCCGGGGTTCTTCCAATCTATTCCGGTTCGGGCTCGGTGACCTATTCATCGACGATCTCGGGCGCTTGCGGGTCCGGCACTTCCAGTTACGATTTGCACGCGGCTCTGGCGAGGTTGCAATGACGCGGTTGTCCGGAGTCGGCATCATTCTCGCTATCGCCGCGGGCGCTTGCTTCGGCCAGACCTGCAACATTACCAGCCCGGCCAGCGGTCAGCTGTTCCAGGCCCCTGTCCCGCTGCAACTAAGCGCGAGCGTCTCATCCGCGCCGACGGCGTACAAATTGATCTGGAGCGTTGATTATCAGCGCTGGGCTAATGGCTACGCAAAGAATCCGCATTCCACCATCAACGACTACCGCGATGCCTGGCAAGGACCTTGGACGGTGACGTGGTACACCGGACTGGACGGCGATGGCCCGCACACGGTCTCGGGCGTCGTCTACGACGTCTTCGGCAATACGCTAGCCACTTGCGCGGCCGTCACCTTCACGGTTCGCATTGAGGGCATGAGCAATCAGTCCATGAACTCTTTTCCCACCAGTGGCAAGGGCAAGTGGGGATTCCTGACGTTCGATGGAAGCAACGCCGGTAACATCGGGACTACCAACTTTATCGACGGCTACCCGCTCCCTTATGAACCGATCTGCGGCGGCTCCGGCGCGACCATCCAATCGGGCGGCTGGCAGGTTCCGAACTTTAACACCACCTGCTTTCCTAACGGACAGCACCTGATCTATTCCAGTTATTATCTCGGCAGCATCAACGATCCCGAGCTGCTGCTAAAGACATTTGCCAGCTCGAACGTAAGCGGCAACAATATCACTGTCGCGAGCCACTACTCGGTTCAAGGCAGCGTGGTTACTTTCACTAGTTCGGGAACACTTCCGGCGCCACTGGTGTCCGGATGCCAATACTATTGGCAGACTTCGCGAAGCAGCACGGTAACGGCCAGCTACTCGATTGCCAACGGCGTGATCACAGTCACTACGAGCACGGGATGCTCGTTCGCGGCCGGAGTTCCCGTGTTTCTGCGCAACATCCACAGCAACAGTCCCACCAACGGTGTCCCACTCTGTGACGGCTACTATAAGATGGTGACCGGGTCAGGTACGTCGTTCACCGTAACCGCTCCGCCGGGATGTCCCAACGGCGTGACGAACAACTACAACTTTGAGGTGGTCGTAAATCCATATTTCGTGAATTACATTGACGGCAATACGATTAGCGTGTCGTCGACTCCGGGCGGACCGACGTTGACCCTCACCAACGGAGGCTCCGGCACCCACACCCTGACGCAGCGCCTCCGCAGTCCCTATTGGGCACATAACTACCAGGGTGGCGACTCAGCAAGCTCGGGCGCCCCAGCCTATGTCCAGCAGCTGGTCACACTCTCCAATGGATCGGCTGCCATGGAAATTGAAGTGCCGTACTGGGAGATGCACATGGTAGCAGGCGCAGCTGTGCAGAGCGTGTGCCCGAAGATCAAGAACACGGATCTGAGCTTGACAACCATCTCGTGCACCGCCGATGGACTGACCTACACCGAAGTAGACGATGGCGGACTTTCGGGCGTCTGCTCCGTCAATTCATCCGGCAACGTCACTCCGATCATGCCCGGCTGGTGCCAGGTCCACGTCCAGTGCGCTGCCTGCGCGGCAAATGGCGCATCGCTCCCGACCGTCACTGTTTATATCCAGGTCCATTCCGGCTCGGTGACTTTTCCGCACTTCACCCACGGCGGCACGATCGCCAATGCTTTCAGCCCCGGCAATTCGTTCTTTCCGCTTTCGGCCTGGTTCCTGAACGTGGTGAACGCCACGCCGTATAACTCCAACGCCGCGACCCGTCCCCTGTGGTACGGGCCGATGATGCAGGAAGCGAATCTGAACAGCTCGATGATCGCGCCGGACCCCAGCAATACCGCTCTAGGGAATCCCGCCACAACGTCGTGCTTCTCTTCGTCATGGCCTACCGCCTTCCACTCCTATGAGGCTGCATTTGCCGCGCAGTACGGAACATATTTCGAGCTGGACACTGAGAGCATGGAATGGGGGTCCAATGCATCGGCGTTTCTGGCGGCGTTTTTAAACAACATCGGTTATAACCGTCAAAGCTGCTATTCCGGGTTCATGAATCAACTGATCAGCGAAGGCCGGACGTGGAGGACTTTTAGCTACGACGAGCTCAATGCGTATATGGCCGGCCAAGCCCCGTTCCGAAATCCGAATCTCGGCTCGACGGATTTTCCATCCATCACTGTGAGCGCCGGCGTGGCAACTTACAATGTGACGGAAACGTTCAGCGGGGTGTGGAATCAACCAGCAGGCTCAGGATCATGGATCAAGGTGGCGGGCGCGGTAACCAATACCTGTTTGAATGGCTGGTTTCCGGTGACTGGCATTACGTCCGCCGCGGGCCTCGGCAATCCACCCACTGGTACAAGTTTCACCACCCCGACCACCTGCGCCAACGGAACATACACCGAATCGACAACGCAGCTTTATCACTACTGGGTCTCCTTTGCCAATCCGGGCGGAGAGAACGCATCCACTCTCCCGAGGTTGGTGGGCGTGTCGGATACGAATATCCAAAATTGGAACAACACTTACTTCACCCAGATCGTGGTGAGCGGCTGCAATGGAACGACATGCACGGCTGACTTCTATATGCCCGGTCATGGCGTAGCCAACGGCCAAGCGATCCGCGTCCAAGGCTCGGTGAATAATCTGAACGTGGTTGCGCCGGTGACGGTGATTGACACAAATCATTTCTCAATCTCTTACCGGAGCCTGTTTGGAACACTGCCATCGAACGGAACCTACACTGCAAGCAACGATGCCAATCTGTACCTCACCGTAGATGGCAACTTCCCGCCGACTCCTTTTCTGAGCTTGCGCAACATTTTTACCAGCGTCAGGGGCAACCCTGCAACCACGTGGTCGGCGATAGGATTAACCTACTTCCTCCCCAACCCCGGCGTCCGGAGTTGGGAAGGCAACGCGATCGGCGAGGACGCGGCCTGGCTCTACATCCCTCAACCGCCGGCGTCCATTTATGGTCCCGATACTTCGGTGTGGCAGATAGCCAACTACTCGCAATCCACCTCCGGACTCGTAGCACGCGCTTATGAGCTTCAGCCGCGCGCGATGCTTTGGGCCGGGGATCCCGATTACGCCCAGTATTGTCCAAATTTCAGGTTCAACCCGGCCTGTGACCGGCCTCTCCAACTTAACTGGCGGCCGGAAACCATGGTGGCTCAATTGATCGGGATGCTCACCTTGGACGTGAGTGCATTGCGGCTTTACACCTTCGCCGGCAACATGACTGACATGTACAATCTCGATTGCTGTGGCTGGAACGCGAACGGTACCGGTGTCAACAAGGGAATCAACCCGTTCATCAGCCCGCAGCAGTGGTCGGCGATGGCGCGCACCAATGCGCTCATCAAACTGCGCGAAGATACCAAGCTTCAGCCTGCCGCCAACAAACCCTACATGGGGCCTATGTTTTTGACGGATGCTCATACCAGCTCCACTTACGGCAACCAATTAACCATCCTGTGCGCATCTGAAATGCCGTACGGCGTTCAGACGGTCACGCTGCCAAGGATGACCGGCGGATCGATGCTGAAGTACATCCTCACCGGCTACTCGCTGAGCGCGAAGGTGCTCAGCGGCAACCCGAGTGCCGACACGGACGAATTTTGCAGCGTCCCCGGCCGCACCACTACATATGTTGCGCTGCCGTCAACGCCGGCTGTGAATCCGATGGACAATCTCACGTTCTCGCCTCCCAATCAGCGCCCGTTCGGAGCGTCCAAATTCCTGGTGCAGGTGGGTTACTATCCGCGCGCGATGCAGGACGATCCGGTCACCGATTGCACAGCGGCGTGTACCATCCAGGTGGATCATCACAATACCGCAGCGTGGTACCGGGTGATCTACGCGGATTCGAACAATTTACCGCTGAGTATCGGGGATCCGATACAGATTCCCAGCCAGGGAGGGAATTGAACTGCAGAATTCAGGGGCCAGAATTCAGGGGCCAGAATTCAGGGGCCAGAATTCAGAATTCAGAATTCAGAATTCAGAATGAAGGTGCAGTCGAAGCGCCTGTTTTATTCTGACTCCTGATAGCCGCGCAGCAGTTACTCAGTTGACTCCACTGCTCGCAGCCTTCCCCTTAGCTGGTGCCGCGCCCGTCGTGTTGGAACGGGTTCTCAATCTCGTTTTGAAATAGCGCACGGCGTACCGCACCCCCTGCCACAGCGCTACCGCGCAAGTAAACGCTACAATGACGAAGAATACTGGAATGTCGCCAGTCATAGCTACCCCCGTATGACAATCGGTTGTGCCACCTGGAGCATCCCACAATAGGTAGGGTGGCCGCAAGCAAAACTAGAAAATTCACATAAATGACACTGCGCACAGTAACTAGCAAGTCTAGAACCGTGGTCCGGTGTCTGCCAGCGGATCGGTTAGTCGCAATCGCCGCCTGCGCAATGTTGGGACGTTTGCCCAAAGCCTCCGTTCTACTGCTACTGGGCGCTCTTGCTTGCTTCGGCCAGACCTGCGCCATCACCAGTCCCACGAACGGCCAGCTGTTCCAGGCTCCTCAGCCGCTCCAACTGACCGCCAGCGTTGCTTCGGCCCCGACCGCATACAAGTTGATCTGGAGCGTGGATTTTCAGCGTTGGGCCAATGGCTACGGGAAGAACCCGCATCTCGACACCTGGCTCGGACCTTGGACCGCGACCTGGTATACCGGACTAAACGGAGATGGCGCGCACACGGTTGCGGGCATCGTTTATGACATTTTCGGCAACACACTCGCCACCTGCCCGCCGATCGGTTTCACGGTTCGCATCGAGGGCATGAGCAATCAATCCGTGAACGCTTTTCCCACCAGCGGAACCGGCAAGTGGGGAATGCTGACCTTCGACGGAAGCAATGCACAAGGCACCGCAGTGTCGCAGCTGGTTGACGGCCGCCCGCTGCCCTACGATTCCTACTGCGGCGGTTCCGGAGCGACCGTACAAACCGGCGGCTGGCAGGTTCCGAACCTCAATACCAATTGTTTTCCAAACGGGCCACATTTGATCTATTCCGGCTATTATCTCGGCAGTATCAACGACCCTTTTCTCCTATCGAAGACATTCACCAGCTCGGAGGTAAGCGGCCACAATATCACCATCGCCAACCACTACTCGGTCGAAGGCAGTGTCGTGACGTTTTCCAGCACCGGAACGCTACCGGCTCCGCTGGTGGCCGGCTGTCAGTTTTACTGGGCCACTAGCCCTAGTAACACCAACACCGCCAGGCTTTCGGTTTTGGGCGGCATTATTACCGTCCACGTCAGCTCTCCATGCGGACTTGCGGCCGGGATTCCGGTCTATCTTCGCAACGTGCAATGGACGAACGCCTCAGGTCAAGCCACCTGCGATGGCTACTACAGAATGGCAACGGGCTCGGGCACCACCTTTACGGTGACCGCTCCCGCTGGGTGTCCGAATGGAGTCTCCGCGACTGAGAACCTGGAGGTGGACATCAATCCTTATTTCGTCCAGTATGTGGATCGTGGTCACATCGCGGTAGCGGCCACGCCGGGCGGATCGACCATCCCGCTCACTACCAAAGGATCCGGCACCAGCACGCTCCTCCAGCGCATCCGATCGCCTTACTGGACTTCCTCGGGCGCCAATGGGGAGCCCGGTCCGGGACCCGACTTCGCGAAGTACGGCGGTGAGGCCTACGTCCAGCAGCTGGTCACATTTTCCAACGGAACTAAGCCGATGGAAATCGAAGTGCCCTATTGGGAGATGCATCTGATCGCTGGCTCGCCTGCCAGCAGCACCTGCCCTAAGATCAAAAACACAGACCTGAGCTTTACGACAATCTCCTGCAATGCAACCGGGCTGACCTACCGCGAAGTAGACGACGGGGGTCTTGCGGGCGTTTGTTCGGTGGATCGATCGGGCAACGTTACGCCGATCATGGCCGGCTGGTGCCAGGTACAGGTCCAGTGCTCGGCATGCGCGGCGGGTGGCACGTCGCTTCCACCAGTCACAGTCTATATCCAGGTCCATTCCGGTTCGATCACTTTTCCGCACTTCACGCACCGTGGTCCAATCGCAACCGCTTTCAATCCCGGCAATTCATTCTTCCCGCTCTCGGCCTGGCAATTGAATATTATTGGCGCTACACCATATCAAACCAATCCGGTTGCGCGGAATGTTTGGTACGGTCCGATGATGCAGGAAGCGAATCTGAATACCGCTTTGATCGCGCCCGATCCGAGCAATGTGGCGTTCGGCGACGCCTCCGGCAAGGCATGTGTTTCATCATCCTGGCCAAGCAAGTATCACGCCTACGAATCCGCCTTCGCCGCGCAATACGGAATCTATTTTGAGGCCGACACGGAGCCTACGCAATGGGGCCCCAACGGCCCTGGATCGCTGGCTGTTTTTCTGAACAACATCGGGTATGACCGCCAGGGGTGTTTTAAAGGATGGCTGAGTGCTCTTGCGAGCGAGGGGCGCACCTATCGCACTTTCAGTTACGACGAGCTGAACCAATACATGGCGGGGGCCAATCCGTTCAGAAATCCGAATCTCGGTTCCAAGGATTTCCCGAGCGTTACAGTGCGGGGCGGCGTTGCGACTTACAACGTAACAGAATCGTTCACCGGAGTTTGGAATCAAAAGGCGGGCACGGGTTCTTGGATCAAGATGGCGGGCGCGGTGAAAAACACCTGTTTGAATGGCTGGTTTCCGGTCACCGGCATCACGGACCGTCCGATCAACGGAGGCCGCTATCCTGTCAGCTTCACTACTCCGACCACCTGTGCAGACGGCACCTACACTGAATCAACAGCGCAGCTCTATCACTATTGGGCCGGAGGCGGGATTGGCGAGAATGCCGGGGTTCTGCCAAGACTTCTGGGAACTGGCGCTGCCGATCAATCCGGCGCCACGATCCAACATTGGGACCCGACTTACTTCACTCAGGTGGTGGTGAGCGGCTGCACGGCGAGCGCCTGCACGGCTGAATTCAGCATGCCGAACCACGGAATTGCCAATAATCAGGCGATAAGGGTGCAAGGTTCAGCGCATAATCTGAACGTGGTCGCACCAATCACACTAATCGACTCGAACCATTTCACTATTACTTATCACAGTCTTTTCGGAGCCTTGCCTTCCAACGGAACTTACAACGGGATTGTCGAGCCGAAACTCTACGTAACGGTGGATGAAAACTTTCCGCCGACGCCGTTCCTTAGCCTGCGCAATGTCATCACAAGCGTAAAGGGCCATCCGGCGACCACCTGGTCCGTGATAGGGTTTACGTTCAATCCAGGAAACCCGGCTGTCTACAATTGGACCGGCAACCCGGTTGGCGAGGACGCGGCGAATGATTATGTGCCTCAGCCGCCCACTCACATTTATGGTCCGGACGCGAGCGTTTGGCAGTGGGCGGATTACTCGCAATCCACCTCCGGACTTGCGACGCGCGCTTATCAGCTTCAACCGCGCGCCATGTTATGGGGCGCCGGGCTTTATTACTTACGCTATTGCCGCAGCTTCAATTTCGATCCGGTTTGTGACCGGCCTACCCAGCTCGATTGGCGGCCGGAAACTTTGGTGACCCAGATGATGGCCATGCTGACCTTGGACGCGAGCGCCTTGCGGCTCTACAACTTCGTTGGCAACATGAACGACCTGTACAATCTGGACTGCTGCGGCTGGAACGCGCACGGCACTGGCGCGGGAATGGGAATCAACCCGTTCATCAGCCCCAAGCAGTGGTCGGCCATGGCGCGCACCGATACACTCATCAAAGTGCGCGAAGATACCGAGCTACAGCCTCCCGCCAACAAACCCTACATGGGGCCTATGTTCCTGACGGATGCTCATAGCAGCTCCACATACGGTAACCAACTGACCATCCTGTGCGCGTCTGAAATGCCGTACGGCGTGCAGACGGTCACGCTGCCAAGGATCAGCGGTGGATCGATGCTGAAGTACATGCTCACCGGCTACTCGCTGAGCGTGAAGGTGCTCAGCGGCAACCCGAGTACGGACACGGACGAGTTTTGCAACGTCCCCGGCCGCACCACTACGTATGTCGCGCTGCCGGCATCGCCGGCCGTGAATCCGATGGACAATATCACGTTCTCGCCTCCCAGCCCGCTTCCTTTTGGAGCATCCAAATTTTTGCTACAGGTAGGCTGTTATCGGCGGGCGATGGAGGACGACCCGGTCACCGATTGCACGCGGGCGTGCACCATCCAGGTGGATCATCACAATACCTCGGCGTGGTACCGGGTGATCTACGCGGATTCGAACAATCTGCCGCTGAGTATCGGGGAGGCAGTGCAGATTCCCAGTCAAGGAGGGAATTGAACTGAGAATTCAGAATCCAGAATTCAGAATCCAGAATTCAGAATCCAGAATTCAGAATGAAGGTGCAGGCGAAGCGCCTGTTTTATTCTGGATTCTGACTTCTGACTTCTGAATTCTTCATCCGTTGTTCGACCACCCCAGCACGCGAGCCCGCATGGTGGAGGTGAGCGTCGCTGTGGCGTCCTGGATGTAGCCGCGCAGCGGCGTGGTCCAAACATAGGGGAGCACCAGTAGTAGATAAACCAGGCTAACGATCGACCCTGAGAGCGCCAGGTGCAGCACATCGGGCGCTCCCAGCCAATTGCGAACGGCCAGTGCGACGGCCCCGGTCACGGCAAAGCGCCAGACGAAGGGTAGGTACGGCCGGCTCAGCTCCCCGACCGATATCTGCAATGTCCGGGAGAGCATCAGGAAATCGGCGGGGAGCGATACCAGGACAGCTCCGCAGAGGAACCCGAACGCCACACCTGGCATGCCCCAGTGTCGAACCAGAAAAAACGCGATCGCAACGCTCACCACGCCGTCCACCAGAGCCCGGATGGAGATCAGCTTCTCATGCCCGAACGCAAACAGGGTAACCGCCAGCGTATAATCCGCCTGACGCAGCAAAAAGGTCAATAAGAGAATGCCCGTGAGCAGCATCCCGCCAAAGAAATGCGCTCCCAGCCACAATGTGACGAACTGCTGATTGACCGCCAGCAGGACACACGCAATGCCGCCCGCCAGCAGCAGCATGGCTTGAGTGAGCGAAGTGGTGGCGGTGAGGATTCGCTCGCGCGATTCGCTGGTTTTCATGTGGCTAAGTCCGGGAACCGCCACACTAGCGAGAATCTGGGGTTGATTCTGTAACACAGCGATCAGCTTGTTGGTCGAGTTGTAGACCACCACGCTGGAGACGCTGATGGCGCGGCCCACGATCAACTGATCGGTGCCGGCCGACAGCAGGTTGGCGAGTTGGTTCACGTTCACCCAGAAACCGCGCGCGAACCAGCGCCAGCGTATCGGGCCGGCCCGGCGCCAGACCTCAGCCGACAAAAGATCGGGACGGGACTTACGCAGACGAATGAAGGCCACCAGATCATGCCCCATTTGCTGCAAACACCAGCCGCATGCCAAGGCGTAGAAGCGCGCACCGAAAAGCAGCATCACGACCACCACTACCGTGGAGATGCCCCACAGCGTGAGCCTTAACTGGCCCAGGAACTTAAACTCCTGCAAGCCCTGCAGCACGGCCGGAAAGACGCGCAACGGGTAAGAAATCACGAACACGGCGAGAATCAAACCAACCGGGCCGCGAAGTGTAACATCATGCGCGGGCTTAAGAAAGAACAACACCACAGCGGCCAGAGCGACTAGCGCGGTTTGCGCCAGGACCACCTTGATGGTCTGGCCCACTACTCGCGCCACTTCACCGGAGCCTAGCTCGGCGTGCTCGATGCCGCTGGCTTGAGCGACGTCCCGGGGCGTGACAACGATGATTCCGAAATCGCATAGCAGCAGGAAATTGAGGACCTGCAATCCGACCAGCCAAATCCCATAGTCCCGCTCACCCAGAGTGTGAATATAAAACGGAGTCAGCCACAACCCCACCAGCATCAGGGAGGCCTGATAGATATACGAGAATAATGCTCCGCTGAGGAACGACCGACTGCGTGACATTATGGCTGTTCCTGCCGGAGCCAATCCGCGCTGGCGAGATGGAATCGCACCAGAATGGTCCCGACCATTTTTTTATACTCGGAGAACAAGAGGTGGCGTTCGGGCTGGGTCCGCCACCAGGCACGGGCATCAAAGGTCGGGTCGGGGGCTGCCGCCATTCGAAAATCAAATTGCGGAAGCAGGAGGCGAAAAACCTGTTCGGCGCGGCGGGAATGAAAGTTGCTCGTCACCAAAATGATCCGGCGGGCGCCTAGACGTTCAAAGACGGGTCGCATGAAGTAGGCCTCATCCATAGTGGACAGCGCCTGCATCGGAATGGGAAGGAACAGGGCCCGAGGGTAACCATGTTGCACGGCGAATTCCACCGACAGGTCACAGGCACAGCTGCCCTGATAAGGCCCTCCGCTAAGGACCACTTTAGGAGCCCAGCCTTCCGATCCCAGGTTCGCGCCTAAGAGCACACGACTGCCCCAAAAGTCACCCGCGAGCACGTAGATCAAGTCGGCGTGTTCGAGCGGGTCGGAGACTACCAGAAATTCGCCCAGCCCGTCCAGAACCTGGCGGTGAAACGCCACGAGGATCAGGATTAGTAACGCGGGCAGGACGGCGGGAAAGAGCCAGCGGCTGCGCCGTTTCCGGACCTCAAGACCGGTCACTCACGTTCCAAATCCGGAGCACGCCCAAACCCGGAAAGCGCTGTTGCAGTTTCAGTGTCGCGTGCAACTGTTGTGAGATGGCGCCGATAAAGACCTCGTCGTCCTTCGATTTGCTGAGCCAGTATTCGCTGTCGTCCCGGCTGAACAGAAGGATCTGGACGGTTTTGTTCCGATCGAGTAACCGCACCAGTTGGTAGCGGCGGACCACATTGGACTCGTCGCCCAGGTCCAGATCCACCAACATGCGCTGCCCATTGAGCTCGTTCAAGAATTTCACAGTGGCGGGCTGGTCCGCCATGATCGGCTCCGAGGGGTCGGTGTTGGCGTAGACTGCTTTCACCACGTCCGCATGGAGCTGGGACCAGAGGTAGCTACGCCAATTCACTGCGAAACCCACGGCTACGATTCCCGCCACCCAAAGAACTACCGCACCCCGGGCGGCACGCTCCAACTGGATTCGGCTTTTCAGGCCAAGCGATTCCTGGATGCTCCGATACCAGCGCGTGCAGGTGTGGGCCATGCCGAAGGCCACGATGGGAAGCAAAGGGATCAAGAACCGCAGAGACAGCATCCACTGCTTCAATCCTCCACTGGCTGCTCCGTTGTAGTTCCAGTCGATAAAAATGCCGAGGTAAACAACTACGGTAGAGACCAGCTCCACCCACCGCTTGCCGCGGTAAAACAAGGCAAAGATCAGTCCCCCGGGCACCAGCACCAAGAGCGCGGTCAGGTACATGATCAAGTTGTCTCCCGCATAGAGGCCCGAGAATCCATACACGTGATCCTTGACGAAAAAGGGATCTCCATAGACCAGCGCGGCGAGCAGCGGCCGGCACGCTACGCCAGCCAAACCGCCCAGAATCAAGGCTCCCATATGGCGCTCCCGCCGAAGCAGGGCTCCGGCGAAAAAGATCGCAAAGAGCACCGGATTGGGCTCCCGCAGGCAAATGGACGCCCCGGCGAGGAAACCCGCGGCCAGGCGCCGCCAGGGGGTGGCCTGGTTGTCGTCCCAAAATAGCCAAAGTCCGGCTGCCACCAGACACGCGCTGGGAAGGTCGCTCATGCCGGTGCGAGCCATCACCATGGCGGGCAGATATCCGAGCACCGCGAGTGCATAGAGCGGCGAAGCTCCCGAAGCGGCGATCCAGCGCGCGGTAAATAGCGTCGTGGCCAACAGAGCCAGCAGTCCCAGCAGGAAGGTCCCGCGCCACCCGGCCAACCAGACAAAGGGCACCATCAACGCCGAGGTTCCCGCCGGATAGTCGCTGGGATGCAGCCTTTGATGCTGGCCTGAGAACGGATCCACCTGGTCTACAGTGGCGCTCCCGGAGGCGAAAGAAGCTGCCTGCCGGACGTAGGACACCTCGTCAAAGTTCGTAAGAGCCTGGGGATAGAAACAAACAAAACCCAACGCGTACAGCAGCAACACGCCCCACACGATTCCCATCTCAGTGATCGGCCATGCTTTGATCCGCCATGGCCGCCCTCGCTTCGCCGGCGGCGCCGACAGCGGGAGTGCGGCCAGAGGTCCAAGCGCTTCTTCTCTGAGAGCAAGATCTTGTCTGATGTTTGTATCGGAGAGCATTTTCTCTTTAATCATGCGGCCCGGAAACCAGCGTTCAACTGCCTAAGGCCACCCCGGAGTCGACCGTGGATTGCCGCTTAGCAAGGTTACGCTGGGGTTTGCTGGCGATCGCGATCAAGGACGTCGGCTTCCACGGGATGAATCGATCGATCCGCCGCCACAACCAAACCAGCCGATCGAAAATCTTGAGTTGAAAACGGCTGATCCGCGAACGCTTCGCGATCTTGCCAGTAAAGTACCAGCTGGGGCGTGAAATGTGATTGAACTCCAGGATTCGCTCCACCTCAAAACCGCTCTGCTCAAATCGCTCCCGGAGTTGGGAGGTCGAATATCTTCGATAGTGACCCAGGATCACATCCAGCTGCCCGAAAATTTCCTGCCCGCACGGCACCAGAACGATGGCGCGCCCGCCCGGTGAGAGTGCTGTATAGATGTTGCGGAGCGCACCTTGGTCATCCTCGATGTGTTCCAGAACGTTCAGGCAAATCACCGTGTCCACGGCGTCCGCCAGCGGCTCGAAGTCGCCGGATTTCCCCAGATCGCAGTAGCGGGTTTCCACGTTCAGGTAGTGACGCAGGCTGGACTGCAGGCGGGACAAATGTTCACTGTCGATATCGCTGGCAATATAGCGCTGCTTCCCGCGAGCGAGTGCACGCGTAAGATTGCCCATTCCGGCGCCTATTTCCAGTACCCGTTCCTGCACGTACGGCCGGATGGTGTCGGCCATCCACTTGTTGAACCGGGGAGCAACCGAGAAGGCGTCCAGGATCTCGGCGCCGGGATCCTTATAAAGATCGCCGGTGACCGAACAGCGCAGCATGACCCACAACGCCTGGAAGGCGTCCTTCATCCCGATCTTCTTGCCTTCCTCATAGGTGCGGCCGTTGTAGCTGATGGGCACCTCATAGACCCGCGCCTGGCGCTTGGCAACCTTAATCGTGATCTCCGGCTCAATCCCAAAACGATTGCTGCGAATGGGAATACTTTTCAATAACGGAGTGCGAAACGCTTTATAGCAAGTTTCCATGTCCGTCAGGTTGAGGTTGGAAATGATGTTGCAGATGGTGGTGAGGAAATGGTTGGCGACGCTGTGCCAATAGTAGAGCACGCGGCGCCGTCCGGCGCTCAGAAATCGCGAGCCATAGACGACATCCGCCGAGCCGTCCAGCAATGGTTCCAAAAGCGCGGGATAGTCCGCCGGATCATACTCCAGATCCGCATCCTGGATCAGGCAATAATCACCGGTGGCATGCTCGAGCGCGGCACGCACGGCGGCTCCTTTGCCTTGATTTTGAGGACATCGGATCAGGCGAATCAATCCTGGATATCTTTGGGCAACCGCTTCGACCAGATCCGGCGAGCCGTCCACCGAAGCGTCGTCAGCGACGATAATTTCACGCCTCAGCCCGTCCGGAAGAGGGGCCAGAACAATGCGCTTCAAAACAGCCTGAATGAACTCCGCTTCGTTGTAGAGAGGCACCAGGATAGAGAGCAGTGGACCCTGGTTCTCGCGAAATGAGAGCGGTTGAGCGGTATCTTCGCCGTTTTGTATATTGTCGCCGTAGGGCATAACAACTCGTGAGGGAGCGAGAACTCTTAAATCGGCGCACGCGCGCTCTGATAAAGTTCGAGCGTCCGGCGAAGCATGGTATCCAAACTGAATTCCTGCCTGGCCCGGCGTACCCCGGCCTGCCCAAGAGAGTGGCGCAAGGCGTCATCGTCCAGAAGCCGGTTCATGGCAGCCGCCAAAGCTTGGGGGTCCCCGGGCGGAACGGTCAACCCGGTTTCTCCGTGGAGCGAAACAAACGGGACGCCGGAATCGAGCGCGGTGTTGACTACCGGCAGGCCGGCCGCCATGGCCTCGATCTGGACGATTCCGAAAGCTTCGCTGCGCGCCACCGACGCCAGCGCGAACAAATCGGCGGCATGATAATAGGGCGTCACGCCCGCGTTGTTGATTTCCCCGGCGAAAACCACTTTGTCCGTTACTCCCAGCTGAGCGGCGAGAGTTTCGAGCTCTCCTCGCAACGGGCCATCCCCGACGATCACCAACTTAGCACGCACCGAGGCCATAGCGCGGATCAGAACGTCAAAACCTTTGTAATAGACCAGGCGTCCGACGCTGACGATCAGGCGTTTGCCATAGCGCTCGCGAACGCTGCGCACGGCTTCGGGGGCGCACTGCTCAAACTGCGCGGTATCGATGCCATAGGGGATCACATGGCATCGATCGCGAAAGGCTTGGAGCACCCCAGAAGTGGCGACATAGTTGGGCGAAGTGGCGATAATAGCGGCGCTTCTGCGGAGCGCGGCGTTCAGCAAAGGCTCAAACATCTGGCCCAGAATCTTCTGCTTTACCGTGTCGCTGTGATAGGTGACCACCAGGCGCCCGCGATGGCCGCTGGCAAGATAAGCCAGAACGGCGGCAGGATTGGGCAGATGGATGTGTACCAGGTCGGCCTCGGAACGGCGAATGCGTGAGACCATGGCCGGCGAGATGGATGTGGAGAAGGCGGCCAGCCACGTGGCGAGACGCGCGACAGGAACTGAATCGATGGTCTCTTCTACCGTCTGGCGGCCCTCGCTCGAAACAATTACGCGCACCTCGGCGTGCTTGCGCAGCGCTCCACACAGCGCCTGCAGATGGGTTTCAATGCCGCCCATGTGAGGCGGGTAGAACTTCCCAACTTGTAAAACGCGGAGCTTGGCTGGGCTGTGACCGGAAGGGGTGTGCGAAATCGGTTTGCCCTCCACGGGCTGGTCGAGTTGCAGGTTCATACCAAAGTAGGGCTCAGTTTCAAGAACAATTCCCGATTCTTTTCGATCCAGTCATACAAAAGACCCAAGCCCTGGGGACAGGTAATCTTGGGACTCCAACCCAGCTCGACCTGGGCGCGGCGAATGTCGCTGATAAAGACCTTCTGGTCCCCGGGACGCCAATCGGCGCTTCCTGGCGTTAGTTTGGCGCTGCTACGCTGCTCGATAAACGCCAGCAGTTGCCGTAACGACACCACGTTGTTTACCCCTCCGCCGATATTAAAGGCGCGCCCGGCGGCTTTATCGGGACGGGCGAAGGCGGCATCGTAGGCGTCCAGAAGATCGTCGATAAAAAGGATGTCGCGCACTTGCTTGCCGTCGCCGTAAATAGTGATGGGGCGGCCCAATTGGCTCGCGATCATAAACCATGCCACCCATCCCTGGTCCTCGGCGCCAAATTGGCGGTAGCCATAAATGCAGGATTGGCGGAAGACGATGCTACGCAGTCCGTAGATGCGGTGATAGTCGATGACGTACTGATCGGCTGAGCCTTTGGAGCACCCGTAAGGGGAGTGGAAGTCGAGATTGTGTTCTTCGGAGACACCGGTGGGAAGGGATTGGTAATCGTAGCGTCCATTTCGTTCCACCACGCCGACGCTGGACATCTCGCCGTAGACTTTGTTGGTGGACGAGTAGATCAGCGGGGCGCGCATTCCCGACTGCCGCATGGCCTCCAGCACATTGAAAGTACCGAGCGCGTTGATCTCGAAGTCCTCGCGCGGATTTCGCACCGAGGTAGTAACCGCAACTTGCGCGGCCAGATGCAACACCTGATCGGCATTGCGGTGTTGCTGGAAAACGCTTCTAACGCCAGCCTCGTCGCGAACGTCGATTTGATGGAACTCGAGCGTGCCTCCCAAAGAACGCAGCCACTCCAGGTTCTCGCGAACGCCGTCCCGCGCCAGGTTATCGACGACCACTACCTGTTGTCCGCGTCTCAAGTACCGGCTACTGGCATTGCTGCCGATGAAGCCGGCGCCTCCCGTAATGATGGTCTTCATGGTAATCACTGGTTGGATTGCTATGGCGCGGAAACTGTTACAGGTTGCTCGCGCTGCAACCGGGAGGAGAGCAATTCCATGTCGGCATGCACCATTTCTTTGACCAGGCCGGAGAAATTCACCGTCGGCTCCCAGCCGAGGACTTTACGAGCTTTGCTGTAATCTCCGATGAGCAGATCCACCTCCGCCGGGCGGTACACCGCCTCATTCTTGCGAACGAAGTCGCGATAATCCAGGCCAACCTCGCCGAAAGCCAGTTCGCAGAATTCGCGCACACTGTGCGTCTCGCCGGTAGCCACCACATAATCATCGGCTTCCGGCTGCTGCAGCATTAGATGCATGGCGCGGACGAAATCCCGCGCGTGCCCCCAATCCCGCTTGGCTTCCAGGTTTCCCAGGAGCAGTTCGGACGCCAGGCCTAGCTTAATGCGAGCCACTCCGTCGGTGATTTTCCGGGTGACAAACTCGGAGCCTCGCCGGGGGCTCTCGTGGTTGAACAGAATACCGTTAGAGCAAGGGATTTGATAGGCTTCCCGGTAGTTCAGGGAGAGGTAGAACCCCGCGACCTTACTGACGCCATACGGACTCCGCGGATGAAAAGGCGTGGTCTCGCGCTGCGGCGTGTCCCGGACTTTACCGAACATCTCGCTCGATCCGGCGAAATAGAAACGGCACTTGGGCTGCAGCTCCCGGATGGCCTCCAGAACATAATGGGTCCCGTTGATGTTGGTGCTCATGGTGGAGAAGCCGTCGGCGAAGCTTTCGGCTACGAAACTCTGCGCGGCCAGGTGATAACACTCCTCGAACTGTTGCTGCGTGAAAACGTGAAATACGCTGGCGTAGCTCTCCAGGCTGGCCGGGTGAATGTGGATGCGGTCCAGGCAGCCTTTCAGGCGGCTGAGACGCAGCTCGGGCTGCTCGAGCGCGACGCGCCGCACCACTCCATGCACCTCATAGCCTAAATCCAATAGATGTTCGGCCAGGTAGCTTCCATCCTGCCCCGTAATCCCCGTAATGAGCGCTCTCTTCTTCATAATCCCTTTCTTAATCCGAAACACCACTCCCTCGCGCCTCCGCGAGTACTTGTTCACCGAAGCACTTGTTCATAGACACGCGCGGTCCGCGCGGCGTTTTCCGACCACGAGAAACGAGCCGCGTTGGCGAACCCGCCGGCACGGTCATAGTTGCGGTTTTGAATGGCGCCGACAACGGCGTTCCGCCAGCCTTCTATATCTCCCACCGCGCAGTAGGTGGCGGCCGTCCCTCCCACCTCGCGCAATACCGGCAGGTCGCTCGATATAACCTGGCAACCGCACGCCATGGCTTCAATGGGAGGTAATCCGAAACCTTCGGCGTCCGAAGTTTGCAGCAACAGGCGAGCGCGGCGAAAGGCGGCCGCCAAAATTTCGCGGCTCACAAAACCTAATTCAAGGACAGCGGAGTCGACCCCGAGTTGCCGCGCAAGTTCTCGTTGTTCAGGGGTCAGGGCCTCGCCGATACGCAGCAGACAAACGTTCCCGACCACGCTGCGAACTTGAGCGAAAACGCGCAGCAGCACGTCCAGCCGCTTACGCGGGATAGAGCTGCCGACGCTCAACAGCCAAATCGTTTCTGCAGAATCGTTCGAAAGCAGGCGGGACAATTGGGCGTCAGCAACTGGATCCGTATCCGGCGAACAGGAGGGGTGAACGCCATTGGATATAACGGTGATTCTGTCTGGCGGGTGCAAACCGAAGCGCAGAATCTCATCGCCAGTGAAGGTGCTATCGGCGATGACGTAAGTCGCTTTCCGGAACCCAGCGAGAATTCGTTCCGTCATGGCGCGAAACCAGCGCGGCCGCGGCTCGCGCGCGGGCTCGAGAACGCAGCGGAAAGTATCCAGATCGTGGCAAGTCACCACCGTTCTGCCCGGCGGCAAGTCATGGATTAGTTGACTATAACTATGGTCGATCAAATGAAACAGATCGAACTCTTCGACCCTCGCCTTTAGGGCCCGGGGATAGTCGAGGAAACGATTGATCAGCCGGTCGGTGTTATGAGATATGGCCGTTGGCCCGACCATTGGCAGCCGGCTGAAACGCCGCTGGAGGGGAGGGCAGATCTCGGTTACCTGCAGGGTCGCGGCATGCTCCTGGTTCAGGCGCTCGAAAACCATGTCCGCCACCAGATCCATGCTGGGCCAGTTTTCTTCCATCAGGTCGCGGATCAGGGCAATGCGCGGCTTCCTGACCAGGGCCTCGGACAGGGCGGGCGTCGTTGCCTGGGTCTCAATCATTCCTGCCCCCCCCAATCGGCTGGCGCCACTTGCTTCCAGCGGTTGCGAATGGCATCGAATTGCCGGGCATCCAGCGCATCGGCCCTGGCGTACTGGACATTTTTGCGCCAATGTTCGGGCTTGGTGGTGCCGACAATCGCAGTTTGGACTCCGGGAGCGCTCAAGGTAAAACGCAGGGCCATTTGGACGGCTTGATCGGGATCCTCGAGGAAATCATAACGCAGCTTCTCGATCCGGTCCCAATAAACATGGTGATAGGAATTCTCAGGTTTCACCCGATGCTTCCACACCGCATTGGCGACGGGCCGCTTGGCGATAACCCCCATGCCGCGTTCGGCCGCCAGCGGTAATGTAAGCTCGATGGCTTGCTGGTCGGCAATGTTAATGGAAGTCTGTAAAGTATCGAACTGGCCGCTCTCGACGGCGTAGCGCGCGGCGGCTCCGTCGCCGCTATAGCCAATGAAACGCGCCTTGCCGGCCTGCCGTGCTTTTTGCAGCACTTCGATCACTCGGCCCCGGCGGAGAGTTTCTTCCGAGCAGCTGTGCAACTGGATCAGGTCGATCCAATCGGTTTGGAGGCGGCGCAGGCTTTGGTCGATAGTTCGTTCCAGGAGCCGGGGATCCCAATCCGCCAAGGATTGTCCCAGCGCCCGGCCGACGGGCCTCCACAGCTTGCGCGAGACTCGCGTAACAAGCCCGGCCGGCCGCTGCGGCGGCGCGTGCCCGCATTTGGTGAACAGCAGACACTGCTGGCGTTTTCCACCGAGCGCGCGGCCCACCTTTTCCTCGCTATCCATGTAGCACTCCGCAGTGTCGATGACATTGAGCCCTTGATCCAAAGCAACACCCAGCAGAGCATCCACAGTTTTGTCCGGGATATTTTCGAAGCCGATTTCGGCCGCACCCCAACCAAGGGGGCTGACCTCGATTCCGGTTTTGCCGAACGGGCGCTTCTGCATCGAACTGAGGGTGGAGGGAATGGACATGTCGAAAATTCGGCTTCGTCTATTGCGGCGCGGGCGCCATGTCCAGAAACTGGGCTTCAGGATTTTCGCGATTGTGACGTGCCTTCTCTTTGATAGGAAAGGAAAGCGGGCAATCGTTCACCCGGGCAGGAACTCGCCAGCGAGCCCCGAGCGCACCGTTCGCATACCGCTCTCTAAAGTGTACTCAGGGGAAAAGTGAAGGATCGCTGCACGACGCACTTCGGCCAAGTTGTTGGTAAGGGCAGCAGGCACCACGGCCGATATGCCCTCGAGAGCCGGTGTGCAGGTTTCTAAGTGAGTCAAGCCTCCGATCATCACTTCGACGGACGGGTGGAACGGTTGCCGCCGAGAGCGGCGAACCAGCGCCTTCACGCGATAAGCCTTGCTGCATTTCCCATTCAAAGTGGATGGCACCGGGCCAAGGAGGAACAGGCAGATGAGATAAGCGATGAGCAATCCCGCCAGGGTTGGTGCTACCCACGAATAAGCTTAAGTAATCTTTTGTCCAGAACTCTATGATCCATGAAGCCGTCGACCGAGCGGGGGATGTGCAATGTCGATGGCTTGTCGATCTGCTTCGGATTCTGTCTGCCTCCCTTTAAACAGCGATCGTCTTGAGGTCGAAAATCGCCGCTACGGACTGGTCTTGGTCTCCTTGAGCATCGTCGATCGACCAGAACGGCTGAGGGAAATTGAACGGAGGAAGGTGAAGGTTCACGGGCCGGTATGATCCGGTGAAAATAATCTCCTCGTTGCGTTGGACTTGCGGCTGATTCGTGATCATCAAATACTTCGAGCCGCTGCTCTTGAAATTGCGTAGTACGCGCAAGCCGTCTTCAAACGACAGATGAATCAAGAGATGGCGGCAAAGGATTAAGTCGGCGCGCGGCGGCACCCGCTTGATCAGGTCGGTGGCCTCAAAGGAAATCTTTGCCGTGGCAAACCGCTGGTTATTCTGTTGGATCAATCGCGGTACGATATCCAACCCCTTATACCAGGCGAGGTTGCGGGACAGATCTAGGGTTGAGAGCCAATAATAATCACCGCAGGGGGCATCGACCATGGTGTGTCGGGCGTTAATTGCGGGATCGGCGTGAGCGGCGGCAACGCGCGGAGAAATCGGTGCTGACCTCTGGCTGATCGCGCTCGACCTTGGATGTTTTGCTCTGCCACGATATGCGCATGTTACGAAACCTGCGAACTTCGATACTGGCCGCAGTTGTCGTGGGTATCCTGGGCAGGACCGGTTGCGCCAACGGAGCGACGAATACAGCAAGCTGGTTCCAGTGGCACGGGCCAGACCGCGCGGGCACAATCTCGGGCACCTCAGGATGGCCCGAGGGATGGCCACCCAGAGAGATGTGGCGAACCAACGTCGGCTTTGGCGCCTCCGCTCCGCTGATCGTCTACGAGCGCGTTTACGCCATGGGATGGAAAGAGGGCCGGGATTACGTTCACTGTCTTGATGCCGCCGGTGAGAACGGGAGGGCACGTGAAATCTGGGTCCAATCGTATCCGTGCCCACCCCACTCCAGCAAGGGGACCCGGTTCTCCACTAGCTACAAAGGGACGATGGCCACGCCGGCGATGGAGGTAGCAACCGGATACCTGTACACCCTCAGTTGCGACGGGGATCTTCGATGCTGGGAAGCCTACCATCGAACGGAGCCGGGAAAGCTGAGATGGGCTCTAAACCTGTTTCGTGATCATCA
>CAWFZZ010000010.1:0-161876 GCA_963820405.1 Bryobacterales bacterium
TATCGCCGCTGCTTGCAAATCTCTACCTGCATTACGTTCTCGATCTCTGGGTAAAGGCATGGCGGAAGAAGCTGGCGCAGGGCGAGATGATCGTAGTGCGGTATGCCGATGACGGAGTGCTGGGGTTTCAGTATCGGGAAGACGCGGAGCGCTTTCTGGCAGACCTGCGGGAACGGCTGCGGAAGTTCGGACTGGAATTACACCCGGAGAAGACGCGCCTGATCGAGTTTGGGCGCTATGCCGCTGAGCGGCGGGCAAAGCGTGGGGAAGGGAAAGCGGAAACCTTCAATTTTCTGGGTTTCACTCACATCTGTGGGAAGAACCACAAGACGGGGTACTTTCTGGTGTACCGGAAAACCATTGGCAAGCGCATGGCAGCCAAGCTGAAAGACCTTCGGCAACAGCTGAGGCGCAGGCTGCATGAGTCGACCGACACCACGAGGAAGTGGCTCCAGGCAGTGGTTCGCGGATATTTTCAATACCATGCGGTGCCGCGCAACGAGCAGCGACTGAAAGCTTTTCGACGAGAGGTGCTGCGCATGTGGTTGTGGCAGCTTCGGCGGCGGAGTCAACGCAGCCGCTGGACGTGGGAAAAATTTAAGGAGAGGCTCGGAAACCACCTTCCGGAAGTCACCATCCTGCACCCCTACCCTGAAGTTCGCTTTGCGCTCAACCACCCGACTTTCGGGACGAACATCCAAGGCAGGAACCGTGTGCGTTAGTAGCGCCAGCACGGATCTGTGCGGGGGGCGATCAGTAATGGTCGTCCCTACCGCAACCCGCGTTGGCACTCGTGCCAACACCTTTGCGAAAATCTCCGAAACGTTCACACGAGTGCGTGCGCCACATAGGGCAGCTTTTGAACAGTGTGCCGCACAATTGGTTGCGTTATACTACGCTCCAAATGAAGCCGTTACGCTGGGTTTCTCTGTTTATTGCCGTCGGTCTCATCGCGGCCGTGAAATCGCCCGATGATCGCCCAATCACCGATCCCAAATCGCTCAGCTCCCGCTCGAACCCGGCAGCAGCTCCCATCGCCATCGACCAGTTTTTTTATACTAGAGCCGTCAATGGTCCCTCCTGGTCGCCCGATGGGCGTGAAATTGCGTTCACCACCAACCTTACTGGCCGCCTGAATTTGTGGAAAGTCTCCGCCAACGGAGGCTGGCCGGTTCAACTGTCGCAATCCGACGATCGTGAGATGCAGTCCACCTGGTCGCCCGACGGCAAATGGATCGTCTACCAGCAGGATTCGGGAGGGGGCGAATACTACGACCTTTTCGCCCTACCTTCGAAAGGCGGGGAAGCGATCAATCTGACCGGCACGACGGACATTTCCGAGACCGGCGCGCTGTGGTCGCCCGATAGCAAGGCCATGGCCTTTGCGCGCAAGCTGAAATCTTCCGCTGCTTCTAATGTGGCCGTGATGAACTGGTCCACGCGCGCGGTGGCGCAACTGACGCACGAAAAGGATGAGAATTTCAGATGGCAACCGGCGGTTTGGAGCCGCGATGGCCGCTTTCTTTTCGCACTCAGATTGAACGCCTCTTTTACGGATTCCAGCGTCTACCGAATCGAGTTCCCCGCTGGAAAAACGGAAGAATTGACGCCGCACACGGGCGAGGTCCGCTACTCCATCAGTTCTATATCTCCGGACGGAAGCACGGCGCTGGTCAGCTCGAACGAAAGAGGCGGATTCGACAATATCGCGCTGCTCGATGTCGGTTCCCGGAAGTTGACTTGGGTAACCGATATGCAGTGGGAAGCGGAGCCGGGCGAGTTTTCTCCGCGCGGCGATCAATTCACGTATCTGATCAACCAGGACGGCAGGACCGAACTGTACCTCGTCAACCGCTCTTCCATGCATGCCTCCAGAATCGATTTCCCGGAGGGCGTCTCCCTGTTCGCTGGCCGGCCTTCGTTCTCGCCGTCCGGCGACAGGCTCATTGTGTCGCACCAGAACTCCCAAAGGCCGGCCGATCTCTGGATCTACGACGTGCGCACCGGTTCGTCGCGCCAGTTGACTTTTTCGGCGCTAGCCGGTCTTGATCCTGAAAGGATTCCACCGTCTCAACTGGTACACTATCGCAGCTTCGACGGTAAAATTATCAGCGCGTTCCTCTGGCTGCCCGACAATATGAAGCGCGATGGCTCCCATCCAGGGATTGTGCTTCCGCACGGCGGCCCGACGGGCCAAACCGTGGATACTTTCGACAGAACGGTGGCCGCTCTGGTTTCGCGCGGTTACGTTTGCATCGCTCCGAACGTGAGGGGCTCTACCGGGTACGGTCTGGCGTTTGAGCTTGCCAACCATAAAGACCTGGGAGGCGGGGATCTTCAGGACGAAGTGTACGCGGCCCGATTTATGAGCGATACAGGCTACGTGAGTGCGAAACGGATCGGCATTACCGGCGGATCGTACGGCGGCTATATGACGCTGATGGCGATCGGCAAGACGCCAGGTCTGTGGACCGCCGCAGTGGAGGAATACGGTATCATCAGTTGGTTCACGATGTTCCAGCATGAAGACCCAAGCTTGCAGGCCTATCAGAAATCGATAATCGGCGATCCAGTCCAGGACCGCAAGGTTTATGAAGACGATTCGCCCATCACGTTCATCCGCCACGCCAAGACGCCCCTGCTTGTCCTGCAGGGCGACAACGACATTCGAGTGCCGAAGGAAGAGGCCGAGCAGATTGTCGACATTCTCGAAAAAGCCGGAACCGTGGTGGCCGCGCATTACTATCCCAACGAAGGACATGGCTTCGCCAAACGCGAAAATCAGGTGGATGCGATCCGCCGCACCATCGATTGGTTTGACCGCTATCTGAAGGCGGAGTAAGCGCGTCGCATTGCGGCTCCTCGGGTGCGCTCGTTATCCTGAAGGGGCTGCATGGTAAAAGCAATCACAAGCCGGTATGAGCGCTGGATTCGCGCGCGCGAAGAGGCTCTCTGCTTTCGCGCCACCAATCGCGTGGTTCGCGATTTCGAGTGGGGCTTGGAATGGACGCGTGATTGGCCCTGCGCCCAGCTTCATCCCAAGAATGGCGAGGCTCCCGAAGACTACGTGGCTCATCTGAACCACCTGGCGATGGAGGACAGCGAAGCGTTCTACGGTTATGAACGCCCGCGCGATTTTGAATTGCGAGATGGCATCCTCCGATTTCATTCGCCCGTTCACACCCCGTACGAAGAGAACAATCTGGTGCATGCGCAATGGTTTCCAGCGCCGGGATCTAAGCGGGCCGTGGTGCTGCTGCCGCACTGGAACGCTCCCGCCGACGGCCACAATGCGCTATGCCGCGGACTGGCCCGCCTCGGGATTTCCGCACTCCGGATCAGTTTGCCCTATCACGATTACCGCATGCCCGCGGAACTGAAGCGCGCCGACTACGCGGTCTCTTCCAACATTTGCCGCACCATGGATGCCGCGCGGCAAGCGGTGATCGACGTGCGCTGCTGCTTCGACTGGCTGCAGCTCCAGGGCTACGAGCGCCTGGGGATTGTCGGCACCAGCCTGGGTTCGGCCTACGCGTGCCTGGTGAGCGCGCACGACGAACGCATTTCCGTCAATGTGTTCAACCACTGCTCCACCTATGTGGCTGACGTAGTCTGGGCCGGGCTTTCGACCAAGCACATTCGCGAGAGTTTGGAGGAGCATATCGATCTGGATGGGCTGCGGCGCGTCTGGATGGCGGTGTCGCCGGTGAATTACATGGAAAAGTTCGCGGCCAGGAAACAGAAATCGCTCTTCATCTACACCGCGTACGATACCACCTTTCCACCGGAGCTCTCGCGCGACATTGTGGCGAAGATGCGGGAATACTCGGTAGATCATAAAGTGGTGGTGCTGCCATGCGGACACTACACGCTGGGTGAGACGCCGTTCAAGTTTATCGACGGGTATCACATCTGTTCGTATTTGAAGCGAAATCTTTAAACTGTTTTGTCCCTGGCGTAGCACAACGGATCCAGCTTGCACTCGGCACATCTGGGCTTGCGCGCCACGCACAGCGCGCGGCCGTGATAGATCAACTGCAAAGGGAATTCGAACCATTTCTCGCGTGGGATGATCTTCATCAGGTCCTGCTCGATCTTCACCGGGTTGGTGTTCCTGGTCAAATCCAAGCGCTGCGCGTTGCGTTGAACGTGGGTGTCCACTACAATTCCCTGGTGAATGTTGTAACAGCCGCCGAGAACGACATTGGCGGTTTTTCGCGCGGCTCCCGGGATGGTCAGCATCTCATCCATGGTCTGAGGGACCTGACCGTTGAAATCCGCGAGGATCTTGCCCGCTGCGCCAATTAAAGACTTGGACTTGTTGTTAAAGAAACCCGTGCGGCGGATAGCGATGCCAAGCTCGGCCTGGTTAGCCGCTGCAAAATCCTGGATCGTGGGATATTTCTCAAACAGGCCGGGTGTCACCTCGTTGACCACCTTGTCGGTGCACTGCGCCGAGAGGATGGTGGCTACCAGCAACTCCCAGCAATCCCGGTGATGCAGGGGCACAGTGGGATGGGGATACATCTGATCGAGTCCCTTGAGAATTTTGCGCAAACGGGCGGCGCGGTCAGCGGCAGTTTTGGGTTTCGGCACCAGCTTGGGAGGCTTGGCTTTCTGGGTCACGCCGTTATCATCGCATGGCTCGGCGGAGCCGGAAAACTACTGGCGAGCTACGAGAATCTCGGTGCGCAGAGACTGCCAGTCGGGAATGTCCGACGGCTGAATCGAGGGATTCAGCTCCGTATGGATCTCCTTCGATTGGTTAGGGCCAAGAACCGCAACCACGTTGGAGACGCTGAACAGCGGCGCATCACCCAGCTTATCCACGGAACGAACCGCGATGCGAATATTCAAGCCAGTGAGTTCGTTGGACGAGTGATTGATCACGATGTACTGCAACTGCGGCCTCTTGTTTGGTCCGGTGACAATGCGGACGCCGGCCACTTCCACGGATCGGGCGGCAGGATGCTCCTGAACCACAGCAGCGGGGGGTGCGGGCGCGGCCCCGGCCTTGGTAGGCTGCGCCGGCCCTGCAATCGAGGCCGCTTTCGTATCGCGATCCTGCGATAAATACTGAACCAGACTTACCGCGCCTAAAATGATTACGACTGCCAGCATCAGGCTGAGTGGCCAAGAGGACATCCGTCTGCGCTTCGGCCGTAAGCTCGAACTCTGAAGTTCGAACTTAAGAAGCTGCGGCGGAAGACTTGGACCAGCTAGCGGCGGCGCCTGTGGCCCCGCGGCCACGGCCGGGTGCGGCAAGTTCCAAGACGCTATGGCCGAGAATTTCGGTTTCTGCGGCTGGATCCATTGCGCGGCGGGAGGCGCAGGCGCGACGACCTCCGCCGGAGCAGGCAGCAGGCAAACCGAGGGTTGTTGGGAGAACGATGACTGAATGGCCTGAATGGCCTGGGTGATGGCCGCCCGCTCGATTTCATCGTCTGAGATCTTCAGAGCGCTCGCGAGATCGACCAGAGATTCGCCCGCCAGTTTCAGTTCGGACGATCCTACCGAAAGCTCGCTCGGCTTGAAAAGCAGCGGTTCGTAAGCTAGCTGTGTGGGCCGTCCGCTGTGCTGGGCAACCACCGGCTTCAGCGTTGCTGCGTCCGATTGATCAAGATCTGCGAGAGCCAAGCCGCCGTGATTGGCACGTGACGGTTCAGGGCGTACAAAAGCGACGGATTGGCGACGCGACGGGAGGGGTTCAGCGGACTCTCCGATGGCCCGGGAATGGCTGCCGGGCGCGGGCTGAAAACTGAGGTTACCGAGCGGAGCCGGTCCGGCGGATACGAGCACAGATTCCGCGCGGGCTGGAGCGTCCCCGCGTGCGATCGCAAGAGGCGGGATTGGAACCGGGACAGGAGCTGGGCTCAACTGAACTGGTGTCCATCCAGCGGAGGGGGCAGGTCTTATGGCAGGCTTTTCGAGCGGCGTCAGAGGGCCGGACAGCTCGGGCCCCAGCCAGGCTTCGACATCCGTGGGCGGAGCGTCTTCTTTGGGCTGAGCCTCGATGGAAACTGCCGTCGCGGCGGCTGCGGCAGAACGGGTGGAGTGGAAGCTCTGAGCGAGCGAGAGCAGTTGCAGGCTAGTGCCGGTTTGCCCGGCGGCCGGTTGTTGGACTGGAGGCGCTGTACAAGTAGGACACTCCCGGACGGCCGGCGAGCATTCGTGCCCGCACTCTGGACAAATCCAGTACAGCATATATATCCCACTCTAGGACGAAAGGGCTTCTGTATCTGTCGGGCAGTTACCCTACCTTCGTTCTAAGAGTGGCCTTAGCTCCTAAGAATCTATACTGGAGAGGCTTGGACTTCCACCGGCAGACTTCGCAAAGGCCCCAGAGCGTCGGGATATTGGCGGGAAGCTTTAACCCGCCTACGATAGCGCACCTCGAACTGGCGGAGGCGGCCAGCCGCCGTTTGGATCTGATTATTTGCGTGGTTCCACGAGTATTCCCTCATAAGGATTATTCCGGCGCGACGCTCGAACAGCGAATAGAGATGCTGGACGCCGCTGGACTGGCCGTCCCACACGCGATCGCGTCCACCAGTCAAGGACTCTTTATCGACATCGCGGGTGAGTGCCGGGATCATTATGGCACTCAGGTCCAGTTGTCCTTCATCTGTGGACGCGACGCCGCCGAGCGGATTTTGCACTGGGATTACGGGCGCACGGGCGTCGTAGAAGAGATGCTGGATCAGTTTGAACTTCTGGTTGCGCCGCGTGGAGGCCATTTTTCGCCGCCCGCGGAGTATCGCCATCGAATCCACACGCTGCCGCTCGGGAACGGGCACGAAGAAGTGTCGTCAACCGAAGTGAGAGAGCGGATCGCTCGCGGCGAGCCTTGGGAACACCTGGTGCCGGAGAAGATTCGGGAGCGAGTGCGAGAAATCTACTCGTGAAGACTAGTGTCTAAAAAGGCGCGCAGGCGGTGACTGCGGCTGGGGTGGCGCAATTTTCTCAGCGCCTTGGCTTCAATCTGGCGGATGCGCTCGCGGGTGACGGCGAAATGCTGGCCCACTTCTTCGAGCGTATGCTCGCTGCCATCTTGCAGCCCGAAGCGCATTTTGATGATTTTCTCTTCGCGCGGGCTCAGGGTCTTGAGCACTTCTGCGGTTTGCTCGCGCAGGTTCAAGTTGATTACGGCTTCTGACGGCGACACCACCCGGCGGTCCACGATGAAATCACCCAAGTGGGACTCTTCCTCTTCACCCACGGGGGTTTCGAGCGAAATAGGCTCCTGGGCGATCCGCAGCACCTTGCGAACCTTGCCTACCGGGAGCTCCATCTTGACCGAAAGCTCTTCGGTGGTAGGCTCACGCCCCAGTTCCTGCTGGAGCATACGCTGGGTGCGGACCAGCTTGTTGATGGTCTCGATCATGTGCACCGGGATTCGGATGGTGCGGGCCTGGTCGGCAATGGCGCGTGTAATGGCCTGCCGCACCCACCAGGTGGCATAGGTGGAGAACTTATAGCCGCGCCGGTAATCGAACTTGTCGACGGCCTTCATCAGGCCGATATTGCCTTCCTGGATCAGATCGAGGAACTGGAGCCCGCGATTGGTGTAGCGCTTGGCGATGGAAACCACTAAGCGCAGGTTCGCTTCGATGAGCTGCTTCTTGGCGGTTTCCGCTTCTAGTTCGCCGCGTTCCACGATTTGCAGCGTACGCCGCAGCTCAGTGGAGCTGGCTCCGCAATCTTCTTCCAACTGCTGCAGGCGCTGGCCGCACTGGCGGAGTTCCTTGCGCAGATCGCGCGCCGGGTGGCCGTTAGCGGGCTCTTCCAGCTTGCGCTGGATCTTGGCGATTTCCCGCTCCAGTGGTTTCAGCTCTTCCACCGAACAGCGCAGCCGTCCGGCCAGACTGCGGCGGACCGAAGTACTGAACCCGATGTTGCGGATGACGCGGGAGATCTGCACCATATTGCGCGCCAGGCCGTAGCGCAGGCCGCGGTGCTGCTTGGGCTTCATCTGGCGCGACACGGCTTGCAGCTTCTGGCGAAATTGCAGGCTCTTCTTGTAAAATTTCTCGATTTCGGCGATTTGCGAGAGCAGTTCGTTTAGTTGCCCGGTGAAGTCTTCATCGGTAATGACGAATTCGGGAAGCACCAGGACATCGCGGATGGAGGTGACGCCGCGCTGCAGATCCTCGCCCAGCTGGATGATTTCACGGATTACCAGGGCTGAGCGCGACAGGGCCTTGCGGACGGCCCATTGGCCCCGTTCGTTGCGCTTGGCAAGCTCGATTTCGCCTTCACGGGTGAGCAGCGGCACGGTGCCCATCTCGCGCAGGTACATGCGGACGGGATCGTTGGTTTTGTCGCCCGTTTCCTGGGCCAGTTCGAGATCGCCAAAGTCATCGGGTTCTTCTTTGGATTTCTCGAACTCGAGCTTGGGTTCTTCGAGAATCTCAACGCCGGCGCTGTCGAGATCGGTGAGCAGGTCTTCGAACTCGCGGCCTGAGGGAAACTCCTCAGCGATCAACTCGTTGACCTCGTCGTAAAGAACGAACCCTTTTTCTTTACCCGTATCCATGAGATTTTTTAGGCGGCCGTACTTGTCATCTGTTGCCACTGGCATCCCCGCTTACCAGCGATGATTAGCCCTGCGATAAATAGCCCTGATCTCATTCAGTGTACAACATCGTGATCGGCTTCTCGGGCTGCTCTTATTCATCTTTAGTACAATCTGGAGTTCATCTGGTATTAGTACTTGCGGCACGAGATTTCAGATCCAGTTCCTGGGTCAGCCGCATGGCCTCCTGGATATCGCCCTGCCGTTCGGCTGCCTTGATCCGGGCGCGCAGTGCCGCCGCCTCCGACCGAGGATCCTGTGACTTGAGGCTGCGCAAACATGCCAGAGCCTGTTCGGCTGCCTTCTCCTCCTCTAGTATTTCATCGGCAAAAACGGCGGACGACAATAGATCCCGATCGGCTTCGGAAAGGCGGCCTTCCAGGTCTGAAAATCGAAAAACCCCGCCATCGGAATGTATTGCAAACAGAGCCTGAAACACGTTCCGGGAAACGAACCGGTCTACTGCACTCAGGCCTCTCAATTCGGGGATCACCTGCGTCCGGGCTATCTCGCTGGCGAGTAACGAATGCAGCAGCAGCCGCTCGATTGGCGGCATCTCGGGACGTCTTGGGGCGCTTGGACGCTCGCTGCTTCCTTTGCTGAAATGGTCGCGCACCAGCTTCTCGTCCACGCCTAAGTAATCGGCCACATCGTTGGCGACGGCAAAGCGTTCCAGACGGTCCGTGATGCTCTGAATGGAGGGCGCCAGGAACTTGAAGGCATCCATGCGCCCTTCCACGGTTCGCATGTCGTACTTCTTGCGCGCGCGATCGGCCAGCCAGTGAAAATAGGCCGGGGCTTTTTCGAGACGCTGGCGATAAGCATCGGCGCCGGATGCTTTCACATACTCGTCGGGATCGAGATCGCCGCCCAGTTCGAGCACGCTCACCCGCAGTCCCTCATCGAGCAACATTTGAATGTACTTCTCCGTGGCGCTGGCTCCGGCGTTGTCCGGATCGAAATTCACCACAATGCGCTCGGAGTGGCGTTTCAGCACGCGGACTTGAGTGTTGGTGAGCGATGTGCCGCAACTTGCGACCACATTATGAACGCCCGCCGCATAGACGCCGATCACGTCCATATAGCCCTCCACCAACACCGAGTATTCCTGCCTGCGGATGGCGTCCTTGGCGCGATGAAGGTTGTAAAGCACGTAGCTTTTGCGATACAGCGCCGTTTCCGGGGAGTTCAGATACTTGGGTTCTTCGTCGGGGCGCAGAGCGCGGCCGCCGAAGCCAATCACTTTGCCCGTCTCGTTGTGGATGGGGAACATCAGCCGGCCGCGAAAACGATCGTAGTAGCCGGCGGCTTCCTGGCGCTTCGCCACCAGACCTGATTGCTCCAGATGCTCGGGCGCGAAGCGCGATTCAAATTGGCGGACCAACTGATTGCCGCCCGCGTCCGACAGGCCGAGGCCGAACTCAGCGATTTGCCCTGGGGTTACGTTGCGGCTTGCCAGGTATTGGCGCGCCTGTGCGCCGGCCGGGCCATTCAGGTTGCTCTGGAATACGCGCGCCGCAGTCTCATGCATCTCCATGAGGGCGCCCCGGAGCTTGGCGTCCGGGTCCGTGTATTCGCGCTTCGGCATGTTGATGCCGTTGCGCTCAGCCACCAGCTTAAGCGCCTCAAAGAAGCTGATGCGCTCGATTTCCATAACGAACTTGAACAGGTCGCCACTGGCGCCGCAGCCGAAGCACTTGTAAAACTGATGGCTGGAATGGACCGAGAACGACGGCGTCTTTTCGGTATGGAACGGGCACAGGCCGGTGTAGCGGGGCGAACCGCCGGCCTTCTTCAGGCGTACGTATTGTTCGATGGTTTTGACGATGTCGACGGATGATTTGACTTGCTCGGCGAAATCCATGTTCGAGGTGCCGGACCGTTACCTGAGTACTGTTGCTCCTATAGGTAACACACTACGCGCTACGCCGCGTAGCCAGTGGGGAGAAAAATTCGCCCGCTACCGCTTTCCTCTCCCGCCCCGCTACAATGGTCGTTTAGGTCAGCTCACTTATGCCCGTTCCAGTCTCGCAAATGTGGACCGTAGCAACCTACGTTCTCAAGCAGCGTCTCAAGCGACGCCGGCGCTATCCGCTGGTCCTCATGCTGGAGCCGCTGTTCCGCTGCAACCTGGCCTGCGCGGGCTGCGGCAAGATCCAGTATCCGGCCCACATTCTCAAGAAAAACCTTTCACCCGAGGAATGTTTCAAAGCCGTGGATGAGTGCGGCGCCCCCATGGTCTCCATCCCCGGCGGCGAACCGCTGATGCATCCGGAAATCGACAAGATCGTCGAAGGCCTGGTGGCGCGCAAGAAATACGTTTACCTGTGCACCAACGCGCTGCTGCTCAAGGAAAAGCTGTCGCTGTTCAAGCCCAGCAAGTATCTCTCGTTCTCCGTGCATTTGGATGGGCAGAAAGAGCATCACGATTTTTCGGTCTGCCGCGAAGGCGGTTATGAGATCGCGGTGGAAGCCGTTCGCGAGGCCGTGAAGGCCGGATTCCGAGTCACCACCAACAGCACGCTCTTCGATGGCGTGGACCCGCAAAGCGTCCGCGCTTTCTTCGACGAAATGATGGATCTGGGCGTCGAAGGAATCATGATCGCGCCCGGCTATTCTTACGACAAAGCGCCCGACCAGCAGCATTTCCTCGGACGGGCCCGCACGCGCCGCACTTTCAAGGCGATCCTTTCCAATCGCAAGCGCAACTGGATTTTCAATCAATCGCCGCTGTATCTCGAATTCCTCATGGGCAAGCGCCATTACAACTGCACGCCCTGGGGCATGCCCACTTACAACCTCTTCGGCTGGCAGAAACCCTGCTATCTGCTGCAGGATGGTTACGCCGACACGTTCGCCGAATTGATGGAGAGCACCGCGTGGGAGCAGTATGGCACCGAATCGGGCAATCCGAAGTGCGCCAATTGCATGGTCCATTGCGGCTTTGAGCCGTCCGCCGTTCACGACGGCTTCTCTTCCCTGCGCGGCTTCGCAGCCATGGCGCGTTCCTATTTGTTCACCGCTTATCCGGATACAGATGCCGAGCGATTACTCCAGGAGCCGGTGCGCCCGGTGCACGCCCACAATCCATTCGTGAATATTCAACATGAACCCCGAAATTCTTGAGGTAGTCCCCGGCTTCTCGCACGATCAGCTGGAAGGCTGGATTCCGACGCTTGCCACGGACGATGAGATTCGCGGCGCGCTCGAAAAGGCATTCGACTATCGCGGCGACGTCACCATCACTTTGAAGAACGGCACCCAGGTGGAAGGCTACATTTTCGACCGGCAAAACGGCCCCACGCTGGCCGATTCGCACGTTCGCGTGTTTCCGAAGAACTTCGATTCAAAGCTCTCGATTCCCTATTCCGAAATCCAGGCGCTGGCCTTCACGGGCCGCGACACCGCCGCCGGCAAAAGCTGGGAAGCCTGGCTGCGAAAATATTGGGAGAAGAAGACCGCCGGTGAGCACAACATCCAGCGTGATCCCGAATCCCTTGAATAAGGCCCTCCTGTGGCGCACGCACTCTTGCGTGCCGCGTTCACACTCGTGTGAACGTTTCCAGGACTTCCGCACAGGTGTTGGCAGGAGTGCCAACACGGCACGCAAGAGTGCGTGCGCCACACATAGAGAGGCAAGGAATCGCGGCCCGCTGTGTTGTGCGCGATCCAACGACGGAGGCGCGTCATAGTCCAAATCTGCGTCCTCGCCTCCAGCAGCTCGGGAAATTCCACTTTCATCCGCACCGAAAAAACGCGCATCCTCGTCGATGCCGGCCTCAGCAAGCGCGACGTTCTGGCCCGCCTCGCCGCCATTCAGGAAGACGCCGAAAAGCTGGATGCCATCCTCATCACGCATGAGCATTCCGATCACGTCAGCGGCCTGGTGGCCCTGGCCCGCCTGCTCAACGTGCCCATCTTCATCACCCGCCTCACCGCGCCCGCCATCCCCTGGGGCGAATACTCGCCGCGCCTGGATTGTTTCCAGGCCGGGACGACATTTTGTGTAGGCGATATCGAAATCGATAGCTTCACCATTCCGCACGACGCCATCGATCCGGTAGGCTTCTGCTTTCGCGCGCAAGGCATTAAAGTGGGTCTGGTAACCGACCTGGGCTATGTGACCGATTCCATCAAGTTCCACCTGCGCGGCGCTCACCTGCTGGTGCTCGAATCCAATCACGATCTCGAAATGCTGAAGGTGGGGCCTTACCCATGGTCCGTCAAGCAGCGCGTCATGGGGCGCAAAGGACATCTGTCGAACGACGTGGTTTGCGATTTCATCCGCCGCGATCTCGATTCGTCCATCGATACCTTGGTGCTGGGCCATCTGAGCGAACACAACAATCATCCCGAGATCGTTCGGAACCAGGCCTATCGGCGCGCTGGATGGCGCGCGCCGCGCGCTATTCACGCGGCTGGTGGTGGCCGAGCCGAAACAACAATCCGAGGTCTTTACGTATTAAATGATCGAACGCTACACCCGCCCCGAGATGGCCCGCATCTGGAGCGAGGAGAACAAATACCACCAGTGGCTGGAAGTGGAACTGGCCGCGTCCGATGCGTTGGCGCAAACCAACGATGTGCCGCCGGAGGCCGCGCGCCTGCTTCGCAAGCATGCCAGCTTCAATCTGAAGCGCATCCAGGAAATCGAGCGCGAGGTCAAGCACGACGTCATCGCATTCACCACCGCGGTTTCAGAAAGTCTGGCTGCCGCGGGCGAGGCTGGCGCGTCGCGCTGGCTGCACTACGGGCTGACGTCCAATGACGTGGTGGATACCGCGCAGGCGTTGATGGTGCGCGAGCGCCTCGGACCTGATCCTCCGAGGCCTCACCGACCTCGCCGCCGTGTTGAAGACCCGCGCCTTCGAATTCAAGGATACGGTGCAAATCGGGAGAACGCACGGCATGCACGCCGAGCCCATCACTTTCGGATTGAAGCTGGCGCTGTGGTACGACGAAGTGCATCGCAATCTCTCGCGCTTTTCCGGCGCCGCGGAGGGCATGCGGATCGGAAAGATTTCGGGCGCGGTCGGAACTTTCGGACACATCAGCCCGCACGCCGAAGAGCGCATTTGCCAGCGCCTGGGATTGCGGCCGGCGGCGATCGCTTCGCAGGTCATCTCGCGCGATCGCCATGCCCACTACATCGCCACCCTGGCGCTGGTCGCCGCGACGCTCGAAAAAATCGCGCTTGAGATCCGCCACTTGCAGCGCACCGAAGTTCGCGAAGTGGAGGAGCCTTTTGCGCAGGGCCAGAAGGGTTCGTCCGCCATGCCCCACAAGCGGAACCCGGTCACCTGCGAGCAGATCTGCGGACTGGCTCGCGTGGTCCGCGGCAACATCCAGCCCGCTTTTGAGAACATCGCGCTGTGGCACGAGCGCGACATTTCTCATTCCTCCGTGGAGCGGATCATTCTGCCGGATACCACCACCGCGGTCGACTACATGCTGGCGCGAACCATCTGGCTGATCTCCGGGCCTGCGCGTCTCGGCGGAAAGAATGAAGCGCAATCTGGATCTAACCCGGGGCTTGGTCTTCTCAGGACAACTCCTGCTCGACCTCTCGGCGGCCGGAATGTTGCGTGAGGAAGCTTACAGATTAGTCCAGGGATATGCCATGAGCCGCCTGGGAGGGGGATGGCGATTTCCGCTCGATGATCGAGTCCGACCCCACGATCACCAAACATCTCGAGCCCCGAGGCCCTAGAGAATACCTTCTCTGTTTCCAGGCAGTTACGGAACATCGATCAGATCTTTCAGCGTGTCTTTCCGAAGTAAGGTCTATCCCGTACCCTAAATCTGCTCTTCCATTTCCGCAGGGATGCATTAAACTAATACCTAGGAGACGGGTGGCGCCGAATGAAAATAATGACCGAAAGTGATCGGTGCATGGATTTTGAACTCGCTCGAGTCCTGCTGGTAGACGACGATCCTACCTCACGCCTAACTTTACAAACCGTCCTGGAAGCCAGCGGATATCATGTAGATTCAGCAGCTTCCGCAGCTGAAGCGGTTGGCAAGCTGGATGAACAGGAATATCAGTTGGTACTCAGCGATCTGCAAATGGAGTCTCCCGAAGCAGGTCTCAAAGTTCTGGCGCATGCCCGTATGATGCCTTACAAACCGGCCACGGCGATTGTAACCACATACCAGAACGCCAAGCCACAGCAATACCAAGCCGCCAAGCGCAGGTTCGGACGCTCGTAAAGCCGGAGGATGTCCCGGGATTGCTGGCTAAAGTTGCCAACCTGATCAGCGAACGGGCTGCCCGCAAAGTCCAGCGCGAAATGCGCCACGCTACGAGCTAATCGTTTCGGCCAGGCCGTAGACCACATCTTCGAATTGATCCAGCGCGCCGCCGAAAAAGTGGTCTGCGGCGTCCACCCAGATCAATTCCTTAGGCTCTGGAAGCGCGGCGAAGTACGCTTCCATGGCCGGAACCGCGCAGAATTGGTCGTTTCGGCTCACGATGAAAATCTTCGGGACTGGACATTGCCCCAGCGGCTGGCTGTCGGATAGATTCGCTGGAAACCCGACGGCGATCAGCCGGTGGCAACACCGGGCGTTTCGCAGCCCAGCTTCAGTATGATGCGCGAGCCGAACGAAAAACCGGCCAGCGAAAAAGGAAGTTCGGGGTAGCGCGATCGCAGCAGGGCCAGCGCGGCGCGGGCATCTTCCACTTCGCCGATGCCGTGGTCGTATTGGCCTTCGCTCAGGTTGACGCCGCGATAGTTAAATCGCAGCACCACGGCTCCGGCGCGGCGCAGCGCGCGCGCGATGCGATAGACCACTTTGTTGTGCATGGTCCCGCCATGTTGTGGATGCGGATGGCAAACCAAAACGGCGTGGTTGGGGTCCCGATCTTCGGGCTCTTCGAGCAGCGCTTCCAGTTTTCCGGCCGGCCCATCGATGAACAGGCTCTCGATCCGGCGCGGCATTTCAGATTCGAACGATAGTTAGTGAACTGCATGTCGATGCCGAAGTCATGGCCGCGCAGCATCGCGATGATCTCCTGCAGCGAATCGCGATCTTTGCCGGAGATGCGCACTACGTCACCCTGGATGGAAGCTTGCACTTTCTTTTTGCTGTCTTTGACCAGTTTCACGATTTCCCGCGCTTTTTCGGTGGCGATGCCTTGCTGCAGCGTAATCTCCTGTCGAACGCTGGAGCCGGCGGCGGGAATAATCGGGCCGTAAGTGAGGCCTTTCAGAGATACGTTGCGCTTCACCAGTTTCTGCTGCAGCACGTCGCTGACAGCCTTCAACTTGTAATCGTCCAGGCTGGCAAGCACAAGTTTATTGTCTTTTTCGTTGAGCTGGATGTCGGATTTGGAGTCCTTCAAATCGAAGCGTTGATGGATTTCCTTCATCGCCTGTTGGACGGCGTTGTTCACTTCCGCCAAATCGATCTTGGACACGATATCGAATGTATTCTCGGGCATGGGCTAATGTCCCAATGCTATCAGGACTCGCTCGGTGATTTCCTGGATCATGGCCGGCAACGCAGCGTCGAGGGCCAGCGTGACGGCGGCGCGAACTCGTTCGGGATCGATGGCAGGACTGGGAGGTTCGATCGGTTTGGGAGGTTCTGGTTGAGGCGCGGGAACGGAGGCTATCGCTTCGCCGGACAGGCCGCGTGCTAGCTGTGCTTCCTTCACCAGCGGATCGATGGTGCTGACAACTTTGGAAGCCTCAAAGGGCTTCTTGAGGATGCCATCGCAGCCGGCGCGCCTGGCTTCGTCTTCATCGAAGGGCTCCAGCAGGCCGGCGGTGAGCACTACCCGAACGTGTTTGAAACGCGGCTCGCTTTTCACGTGGCGGCATAGCTCGAAGCCCGATTTTCCAGGCAGAAAAACGTCGGCGAGGATCAAATCAGGATCCACGTCAGCCAAGCGGAGCATGGCGGCGTTCCCGTCGGTGAGGCTGACCACTTCGAAGCCCTCTTCGCGGAGGATTCGTTCCCCCATGCGCTGCGCGTGGGGGCTGTCGTCAGCCAGGAGAATTCGGCTCATCGAATTTAGTTCGATCAGCTCAGTTCGAGGCAGGAGTGGCCGCAGCCGTGGGCTGAGCCGCGGCAGCCGGCTGGCCTGTAGTGGGGGCCGCTGGCTGCTTCTTGTTTTTCTTTTTCTTTTTGGCGTTCGGATCGGCCTTTGCGTTCTGGTCAGCAGCAGCCTGCTGGGTGGCTTGTTGTTGGGAAGCAGCGGCGGCCGGAGTAGCCGCCGTGGTGGTTGAAGCGGCAGGCGGATTCGCACGAGCGTCGGGTTTGGTATCGAGCGCAGTCGAATTTCCGACCGTAGTCGCGGTCACGTCCCCGTTGAATCCACCAGTTCCGGCGCCAGGAGCTTGCGGCACCAAGGGCGGAACCGACGGCCGCATGGTGGTCATGGCCGGGTCGCCCGAACGCGCGGCGGTGCTCATGTCGGGCCCACGCCTGAGCCATAGCGTATCGCGTGCGAAGATGCCGTTTTTTACCTTGTGGTCTTTCTCGTACTCCATGCGCGCAACGGCGGCTTTGTCGGCCTCGGGAACCGGCAGTTCGAGTTCCTTCAGCCGTTTGGTGGCGTCGTCGGCATAGTCACTCAGAGGGTAATCACGGACGATCTTGGCGTAGGCATCGCCCTCCTGCTTGCGGAAGCGGGTCCCGAGGCGCCCGTAGGCTTGGCCCATTTGCCACAGAGCGAGATCCGCCTTGCTATAAAGAGGATACTGATCGACGACGTGGCTGAGGCGGTTGGCGGCCGCGGAATTGTCGCCGCGCTTGTAGTAGAAATTGCCCACCAGGTACTCGCCTTCGGCGATGGCCTCCTGAATATTGCGCAGCAGTTGTTTGGTTTCGTCGACGTACTTGCTGTTGGGAAACTGAGTAATCAGCGTGCGGCATTCGTCTTCGGCGCGTATAGCCTGAGTTTGGTCGCGGTCCGCCTTATCCATTTGCTTGTAGTGAATCTGGCAGATCTTCTGCTGCGACTCCGCGGCCTCTTCCATGGTGGGATAGAACAGGATGAAGTCCTTGTACTCGGCCTCGGCCTGAGCCAGACCGGCGGCACCGCCTTCGCGAAACCAACTGTCGGCGATGGCGAGCTTGGCTTTGGCGAGGAACTCGCTCTGATCGTAGGTATTGATCAGAGTGTTGAGAGTGATGCGCGCGATTTCGTAACGGCCATGTTCGATGTCGCCAATGGAACGATCAAACAAGACCTTGTCCGGCTGTTTGGTGTCCTTGGTGATCGGGTCGTCATATTTCTTGGCGCGAAAACCGCAGGAGGTCAAAAGCCCCGCCAGCAGAATCGCAACCAGAAAATGTCTTGCTGTATCAAACCTTGTAGCCATATCCAACCTTATAGATTAAACCTTTAGGAGCACGGCCTCGCGGGCCGCGCGCTGCAAATCGATAAACGCCTGGCTGGGATCGGGGGTGTGAAAAATCGACGACCCTGCTACCAGCCAGTCACACCCGGCGCGAGTGATCTCGCCGGCGTTTTCCGTCGATACCCCGCCATCGATCTCGATGGCAAAATCTAAGCCTAACTCTTTTCGACGCCACGCGAGCGCCTGGATTTTGTTGAGAGCGTTGGGGATGAAAGCCTGGCCTCCAAACCCAGGATTAACGCTCATGATCAGCACGTGGTCCACCAGATCCAGCACCTCGCTCAGCATAGCGATCGGCGTGGCCGGATTCAGGACCACGCCGGGACGCCCCCCCTCGGAACGGATGAGGCGGAGTGTTCGATCCAGATGCGTGCAAGCCTCCAGGTGGACCAGCACATAGTCGGCGCCGGCGCGGATAAACTCGGGCGCGTATTTGTCGGGGTCTGAAATCATCAAGTGAACGTCGAGTTTGAGGCGCGTAGCTTTGCGGATGGACTCGACTACCGGAATTCCGATACTGATGTTGGGGACGAAGTGGCCGTCCATGACGTCGACGTGGAGGAACGAAGCTCCGGCGCGCTCGACTTTGGCGATTTCTTCACCCAGGCGCGCAAAATCAGCCGAGAGGATGGAGGGGAGGACTTCGATCATGCTGGAACTTACCCGATCTTAGCACGCGGGAACGGGTCAGTTTGGGCCGGAGCCGTGGTTCGAAACTCGCGCGATTAAATCGTCTATTCTCGACAGGAACAGCTTCAGGATGGGCGATCGATTCGCTTTGTTATACCCGACCACAAGATCGATAGCCGGCAATCCCCGTACAAAGGGCGGCTGGTGACCGACCAGGGAGAAAATTCGGCGCATAGGCGGGCAACAGAGCAACGCTCCGCGCGGAAGCGATCAGGGACATCGCCATTGCGAGATTATCCGCCTCATGCTGGGGCTTGGTGTCGATTCCCGATCGGTTCAGATAGTCCTCGATGACGGCGTGCAAGACTGGCGCGGTATTCGACACGCTGAGGAGCGTCTCTCCTGCAATGTCGTCGGGGTGGATGGTTTCTCGAGAGGCCAGGCGATGGTCGCTCGGCAGGACCACGACGAGCGGTTCCCAGGTGACAACTTTATAGATCCATCCATTTTTGCCAGGGCTGCATCAAAGACGAGGAGGAACAGAATGTCCAAGAAACTGGAAGGTAAGATAGCTCTCATTACGGGCGGCAGTGCCGGCATCGGACTTGCCACGGCAAAGCAGTTTGTTGAAGAAGGCGCCTACGTCTACATTACCGGCCGCCGCCAGGCTGAGCTGGATGCCGCGGTGGCGTCGATCGGGTCTAACATTACTGGGATCCAGGGAGACGTCGCCAGGCTTATGGATCTGGACCGGATTTACGCACAGATCAAGAAAGAAAAAGGACGCATCGACATCGTCTTCGCCAACGCGGGCCTCGGCGATATGGCTCCTCTTGGCTCCATCACCGAAGAGCATTTCGACACCACCTTCGACGTCAATGTGAAGGGCGTCGTATTCACCGTGCAGAAGGCTCTTCCACTGATGCCCGACGGCGGATCCATCATCTTGAACGCCTCCATCGTCGACATTAAGGGCTTCCCTGCCTTCAGCATCTACTCTGCTACCAAAGCTGCGGTGCGCTCCTTCGCTCGCACCTGGACCACGGACCTCAAGGACCGGCGAATTCGGGTCAACGTCGTCAGCCCAGGTCCGGTGGATACCCCGCTCCTCAATGGGACCTTCTCCAACCCGAACGACAGGCAGGCGCTCGCTTCGACTGTTGTCATGGGCCGCCTCGGCCGCCCGGAAGAACTCGCGAAACCCGTCGTCTTCCTTGCTTCTGACGACGCTAGTTTTATTACCGGCGCCGAGCTGTATGTTGACGGTGGCGCCGCTCAGGTCTGATATGAACGAACAAACCATACCAACCGCTAAGCCGGTCAAGATTCCGGGGCCAGACCATCCGATCACCATCGAACGCAATCCGAACCGGGTGGTCGTTTCGGTAGCCGGCCGCGTGGTTGCCGACACCCGGGATGCTTTGGCGCTTCGTGAAGCGAGCTATCCGGCGGTTCAATACATCCCGCGCAAAGACGTAGACATGACGCTGCTGGAGAGGACGGATCACGCCACTTACTGTCCGTTCAAGGGCGACTGCTCCTACTACAGCATTCCGGCCGGCGGCGAGCGTTCCCGTAACGCGGTATGGACCTATGAGGCGCCGTACGCGGCCGTTGAGGCCATCAAGGAACATCTCTCCTTTTACCCCGATCGCGTCGACACGATCGGACTATGAGCACGCTCACGGGAAAGACCGCCCTGGTCACTGGAGCTTCCCGTGGCATAGGACGTGCCAGTGCCTTGGCGCTCGCGCACGCAGGCGCTTTGGTTCTGGTTCACTATGGCCGTGGCAAGGCCCAAGCCGAAGCCGTGGTCGCCGAGATTCGGAGAGCAGGCGGCCGGGCTGAAGTGGTAGCGTCTGAACTGGCCGCTCCAGATGGGGCGCACAATCTGGCCAAGCGAGTTCGCGCTATCGTCGGCGACCGGCTGGACGTTCTGGTGGCCAACGCAGGCGTGTCGAAATCGGCGACCATCGAGGACACGACGGTGGAGGATTTCGACCGCCTTTTCGCCATCAATGTTCGCTCGCCTTTCTTTCTGATTCAACAGACGCTTCCCATTCTGGGCAATGGCAGCAGCATTGTGTTCGTTTCCTCGCTGGTGGCCCATGCGGTGATTGGCACGCTGGCGGCTTATTCAGCAACCAAGGGTGCGATCGACACGCTGGTGAAACACTTCGCAGCCGCGCTTGGTCCCCGCGGAATCCGGGTAAACGCCGTAGCGCCCGGCATTGTGGACACGGACATGTCGAACTTTACGAAGACTGAGTCCGGACAAAAATACGCGATGAATATGCAGGCCATCCAGCGTCTGGCGAAACCCGAGGATATCGCCCTGGCAGTTGCTTTTCTGGCCTCCGATGACGCGCGCTGGATCACCGGCGACACGGTTCGTGTGGATGGCGGTTCGAAGCTGTGACGCCACAGCTTAGTCCGTGACCAGATATGGTTGCAGCAGCGAACGGATGGCTCGGTACGGTTCGGAGTTAAGAAGCGTAGGACTGTCTTCCGACATTGAGTAATAACTCTTGTATTGTCCCTGGCCCACAAGGCGATTGTGATGCATGGTGAGTTGCTCCGCCGATCGCGCGTTATCGAGTTGGTGGGCTCGGTGCCGTCTGCCCAGAGTTCCTCATGCGGCAGGCAGTCAGCCGGAAATTGGTGCGGTAGAGCACTGGCGCTTTCGAATAGAGCCACGGCCGCGGCTTGATCCAGCTCTATCTCAAGCGTCTTTTGACGGGTGTGTCGCCATGTCATGTCAGGTATCGGAAAGTTGATCAATGCTCCGCAACGTCCGCTTTCTTCAAGGCTAAATTGCCATCTGGGCAGGCCGCGAGCAGCCTCGCCCGGATGAAAGACGTGGAGTATCCGGCCAGCTGGATAGTCCTCCGGCGTCGGAGCATTCGAATCCCGAACTTCCAGCAGCTCAACCTCGCAACGGAGCAATGCGTTTGGCGGGACCTTATCCTGTACGCCAGAGGCGCCATAGGCCAAGTGTGGGGCGATGACCATCATTCTTACACCGCCAACACGCATACCTTCGATACCGAGCCGCAAACCGGGTATACACTCACGCTTGCCGAGATCGATCTTAATCTTCGGCCCACCCCACAACGTCACTTCGGTCCACGTGATTCAGGAACATCCGCACGCTTACAACTACAGTCTTTCCGCGCAGGGCCTCATCTCCACTACCGAGGACGACATCCTCGACATCGATTCCTTTCCTCATTGACCCTGGTTTCCTCAAGTACCCATCATAAAGGGCTGGAACGCTCGCCCTTACGCCGGGCAACCTGACGGCGTCGCTAGAGCATCACAGCGGCGCGCCGCGTCCAGATATCCACCCGGTGTCGGCGGATGATCATGCGGGCGATTGTAGGTGACACTAAACCTTCCATTCAATGTTGCCGATGCAGATCCCGGACCAATTAGAAAGGCAAGCTAGAATTTAAGTTCCATGGACCGATTCTTCCGCGCGTTCTTATTCGTTGCGCTCGCGGGCGCGCTGGCTGCGCAGAACGTGATCACTACTATTGCAGGCCAAGACCCCAGCTTCGCCGGCAACGGCCAACCCGCACTGAACGTGCCGATCGGCTATGTCAACGGCGTCGCCACCGACAGCGCGGGGAATGTCTATTTCACCGATCCGCTGGAGCATCTGTTGTTGCGCGTGGCGGCGGACGGCACCCTGACGGTGGTTGCGGGAAACGGCATAGCGGGGTACTCGGGCGACGGAGGGCCCGCGACATCGGCGGCGATTGCTGCGACGGACAATCCGGACCAGTACGTCGGCGCGCCATTTGAGAACAGCCTGGGAGGCATCGCCATAGATCAACAAGGAAACATTTACTTCGGCGACGGCCACTACGTGCGGCGGATTGGGACCGATGGGAACATTGCGACGGTAGCGGGGGGCGGGACTCAGTCGCCTGGAAATGGCGGGCCGGCCACGGGGGCGTCGCTCGGGATTGTCAACGGCCTGACGCTCGATGCGGCGGGCAATTTATATTTTTGCGAGTCCAACCGCGTCCGCAAGATGACACCCGGTGGCACGCTGACTACTTACGCGGGGGCGGCGGCCAAAGGATTCTCAGGGGATGGCGGGCCGGCCAGCGCGGCGTTACTGTCGCAACCCTTGGGGCTGGCGTTCGACGGGCAAGGGAATCTCTACGTGGCGGATGGCGACGTGGCTAATTTTCCTTCCCGGATTCGCGAGATCGCTGTGAATGGAACCATCTCCACCATCGCTGGAGGCGGTAACGACGTTCCAACTAACGGGGCCGCGGCGCTCACTTTGAACCTGTCCTACGCGAGCGGACTGGCGGTGGATGCCGCAAACGATCTCTATGTTTTTGCACCTCACAGTGGATACTTGCTGAAGATTGTGGGAGGCTTGGCGACGCTGGTGACCAGCACGTTCGCGGCTGCCTTCACGACCAACGTGCCCGCGCGCAGCGCTTACGTGGTGGGACAACGGATCTACGACAACAGCGGGATCGCGCTGGACCGAGCGGGGAACTTATACGTCGCCGACAGCCGAGATGGGCGGCTTTGCAAGATCAACACGCAGGGTATGTTTACCACCTTAGCGGGCAACGGCGCGTACGGATTCGGAGGTGATGGCGGTCCGGCGCTGGGCGCGATCATTCAGGGGCCGGCGGAAATGACCGAGACTCCCGATGGAACGCTCTACTTTCTGGACACGCTAAATACGCGGGTTCGAGCCATTTCACCGCAAGGCGTTATCAGCACCGTGCTTAGCAGCGCGAATTTTCCCGCCCTGGCGGTTTTCGAGTCGCTGAACGCGATTACGTCGGACCCGAGCGGCAATGTGTACGTCCAGTTGGCGCATCGGATGGTCGAACTAACTCCGGCAGGGGCGATCCAGATCATCGTCAATCAGCCGGGCAACCTGAACTCGAGCGGGGATGGCGGGCCCGCAACGCTGGCATCGCTCCAAAGCGGAGGCGGACTGGCTCGCGATGCGGCTGGCAATCTATATCTTTCCGATCCGGCCGCCAATAGAATCCGCGAAGTGACGCTGGATGGAAACATACATACCATCGCGGGAACGGGGGTTTCGGGCGTTTCGCCGGATGGAGCGGTGGCTCTTACGTCGCCCATCGCCGGGCCAACCTCGCTTTTGCTGGATGGCCAGGGCGGATTGTATTTCGTCGAGGAGCAAACGCTGCTGCCGGGTGGCGTGGTGCTGCGCTACATCACGCCGGACGGGCAGTTGAAGACCATCGCGGGCAATCTGAAGGGTGGATTTTCAGGCGATGGAGGACCCGCCACGCAGGCCTCAACGGGCATGCAGAATCGCACCGGGCTGGCGCTGGATCGCGCCGGGAACTTGTATGTCGCCGACGGCTTCAACCATCGCGTACGCGTGATAGCGCCGAACGGGATCATCAACACGTTCGCCGGCAACGGCACGTCCACCACCGCGGGCGATGGAGGCTTGGCGCAAAACGCGGGCTTTTCGATTCCGCGCGGACTGCTGTTCGATACGCAAGGCGATTTATTTATTTCCGATGTGGCGGATAATCGTATCCGCGAAGTGCTGGCGCTGCCGCCTGCGATCACAGTGACTCCAAACCAGATGAGTTTTTCAGCCCAAGCCGGCGGGGCTCCGACGCCGCCCCAGATACTCACGGTGGACGGTCCGGTGAGCGGCGTGGCGTTCTCAATCAGCGCCAGCAGCGGTGCGGATTGGCTGTTGGTCAGCGCTGGCGGGCTTACGCCACGGGTGATCGAGGTGACGGCCGATCCGTCCAATCTGAATCCGGGAAATTATCAAGCGACGCTCACCATTACGGCGCTGCTGGCCAATCCGGTAACGAGCACGGTGCAGGTTACGTTCGCAGTGGGGCCGGGCGTTAGTCCGATCCTCGCGGTGAATCGAGCTGGGTTGTCCTTCACTTTTCCTAACAATCCGACCACCACGGGAACGCAGGTCGTTCGCGTCTCAAACGCAGGCGACGGCTCGCTGGCTTTCACTGCGACGACGCAAACGGCGACGGGCGGCCCGTGGTTGACGGTGAACACGGCGGCGGGCAATGTGACGCCGAAATCGCCGGTGAGCATCGGAGTGATTGCAAATCCGAGTGGGCTGGCGACGGGAACGTATACGGGAACGGTCACCATCAGCAGTTCGACAACCGGCACGAGTATTGCGATTCCAGTGAATCTGACGGTGAGCGCGCTGGATCAGGCGGTCCGATTGTCGCGGCCCGCGCTGTCCTTTACGGCGGTAGTGGGTGGCGGAGTGGTTCCACCGGGTAATTTCGCGGTGAACAATATTGGGCGCGGGACGATGGATTTCACAGTGTCGACGCGAACGCTCTCGGGCGGCCAGCAATGGCTGGCGGCGACGCCCACAACCGGCGCCGTAACCAACGGGCAGACGCCAGAGAGCGTCAAGGTAACAGTGAATCAGACTGGCCTCGCGGCTGGTCTTTACTACGGGCTGGTGCGCGTGGATTCCTCCACGGCAGCCAATACGCCGCAGATGGCGATCGTCGTTCTGCGCGTGCTGGCGGAAGGCGAGGACCCGGGGCCAAATATTCAGCCGAGCGAGCTGGTATTTAAGGCCGTAGCAGGCGATCCGCCGCCGGGATCGCAGAATCTGTTGGTGTACAACGTTTCGGGCACGCCGCAAACGTACCTGTCGAGCTTTACCGCCGCCAACGCAAACGATGCGCTGAGTTTCTTGCCGGGGAACGCGACGCTCGAGTTGGCGGAACCGACGCGCATCGTGGTGCAACCGATGACTATCGGATTGGCAGCCGGGGTGTACGACGGGCAATTGACGCTGCAATTTTCGGATGGCGTCGTGCGACGGGTTGGAGTGCGGACGATTGTGACGCCAGCGCCACCGTCCGGTTCGCTAAGCTCGGGCACTCGAGAGAAACCACGGGATACTGCAGGCTGTACTCCGTCGCAGCTTGTTCTCGCGATCACCACGCTTGGCCAGTCGTTCGGAGTGCCCGCGGCGTGGCCGGTGCCAATCGAGGCGCAAGTCAGCGACGATTGCGGCAATGCACTGAATACGGGCAACGTGATGGCATCGTTCTCCAATGGCGATCCTGCGCTCAACTTGCTTCCGGTCCAGGGAGGCACGTGGCAGAATACCTGGCGATCGGGGAACAGCACTGGGCCAGTGACTGTGACGATTACGGCCAACGACCCAACCAGCAATCTCACGGGCACGCGCGAAGTGACGGGCGGGTTGGGAGCCTCGTCGATGGCGCCGTTGCTGAGCGCGGCGGTGAACGGCGCCACCTTCGCAGCGCACGCGCCGCTTTCGCCGGGTTCCATTGTTTCGCTGTTCGGCCAGAATCTTGGGAACGGCACTGCGTCGGCGAGCTCGGTTCCGTTGGGCACCACGCTAGCAGACGCCACGGTGATCATGGCGGGCAACTCTCTGCCGCTTTTCTTCGGATCGAGCGGGCAGATAAACGCGCTGGTTTCGGCAGGGATCAACACCAACACCAGCCAGCAGATCCTGCTGGAGCGCGACAATGCGCTATCGATTCCAATTTCGGTGGATGTGGCTTCGGCCGAGCCCGGGGTGTTTGGATATCCCGCGCCGGGCGATCCGCCGCAGCAAGGGGCCATCGTGAATGCGGTGACCTACGCGGTGGCGGATCCCTCGGCGCCGGTATCGGAGGGCGATGTCCTCGCCATCTTTGCCACCGGATTAGGCGCTGTGGATCAAACGATTCCCGATGGAGCCGCGGCGCCCACCGCTCCGTTGGCGAACACGGTGGCTAAGCCGACGGTGACCATTGGCGGGCAGAACGCGGGGGTGTCGTTTTCAGGACTGGCGCCTGGCTTCGTCGGGTTGTACCAGATTGATGCCACCGTGCCGGGTGGTGTAGAAGCGGGGAGCGAAGCACCCGTGGTGGTTAGCATTGCTGGCGAGACCAGTCCGCCGGTTACGATCGCCGTGAAGTAGGGCGCGGTGCTGTAGAAGACTTCTACAATCGTTGGAATGGACCACCACATGGTTGCTTCCATCAGCATGGCGGGAAGCTGCCTGGACGTGCTTGGCAGCCTTTATCTTGCGTACGACTTGCTGGGCGGCCAGCATGGCCCGCTGCGGCTGCTGACGAGATGTGTCACGTATTCGATCATCTTTGGCCTGGGTTATGGTCTCGGCCTGGGCTTAATCTTCGGGGTAGCGGCGGGCGTCGCGATCGGAGTAACGTTTGCGATTGAGCTCAACCGAATGTCGGTCCATCAAGACCATTACTCATTGCCTTGGGAGGCGCTGTTCAGTGCCATCCGCGCAACCGCTTTTGGCGCGGCGCTGTATCCCCAAGTGGGCTTTCGTTTCGCGGCGGTCTACGCCGTTCTGCTGGTTGCCGGACAAGTGATTGCGTATCACCGAGGAGTGAGACCGTCGCTCAACTATTCCGCGACCCGCCGGCCGCAACTCTCGCGATTTGGGTTGGAGGCGACGGCAATTCGGACGGTGGGCTACATCGCGGCTGCGCTCCTTTGCAGCGTGGTGGTGCGGCATGTGGACCATCCCTGGATATTTGCAACGCGCCTCGGGCTGGTGACAGGGCTGGTAACCGGTCTCGGAATGGCATTCAGTCCTTACGTCGAATACTACGCGGATAACTTGCCGGAGCGGCGTTTGGGAGTGTTTGGCATCGGGCTGATGTTTTGCGGGTTTGCACTACAGTCGCTGCAATATTGGCTGGCGGTATTTGATGTGCACGTAAGCTAGTGTAGTGTCCGATTGGCACGGTACACGCGGCTTTAGCCGCGTTGGTATTGTCAACGGCGGAACGCGGCTGAAGCCGCGTCTACCGTTATTTTTGCGGACCCTACCCTAGCTGCGATATATCGCGACGAAGAAACCGTCGCCGGGGTTGAGTCCGGGCAGGCGTTCGCTGGTTTGCCAGGGGCCGGGAATCGACTGGATCACTTGTTCGTTTTCTTCTTTTTCGAGCGAACAGGTGGAATAAACCAGCCGGCCGCCGGGACAAAGATGTTCGAGCGCGCGGCGAACGAGAGCCACCTGCTTGGCGTGCAGATCGATCAAATCGGACGGCTGAAGGCGCCATTTGATTTCGGGATTGCGTCCCAGCGTGCCGGTGCCGGAACAGGGCGCGTCGATGAGGATGCGATCGAATTTGGCACGGAAGGGAAGCGGCCGCGTGCCGTCGAGCACGACCAGGGAGCAGTTGAGATCGCGCATTTGTTTCAAACGATGCAGGTGAATGTCGCAGGCCACTGCGCGTACACCGCTCTCGATGGCTTGTGCGGTCTTGTTGCCCGGCGCGGCGCACAAATCGAGAAAAGTCTGGCCGGGGTGCAGATCGAGGAACGGCACAATAGACTGCGCTCCGATGTCTTGAATGCGGCCAGTGCTCGCGATGTGGGTCTCGGCCGGCTGCAGGAAAGCGGCGGCGATCCTGTTGGCCGTCTGCTTGCCGAATTGGTGATCCCAGCGTTCGAGCAGCCAGGCGGGCATGGAGAGATCGGTGGCGCGGTCGGGCCAGGGCACCGGCTGGCGATCTGTCTTTCGCAAAATTGCGTTGACCAGGCCCGCGGCAGAGGCTTTATGAATGCGTTTTACCAGTTCCACGCTTTCCCCGACGGCGGCATGCGCTGGAATGCGATCGAGATAGCGAAGCTGATAAATGCCCATGCGAAGAGCGATCTGGACGTCGGGATCGGGCGGTCGCGGGACGCGGCGAGCGATCAGATAATCCAACTGGGCTTGATAGCGGAGGCATCCGAAGACGATCTCGGACGCGAGGCCGGCATCGCGCGGATCGAGTGGCGCGGCGCGCTGGAGCAGGAGGTCGGAGGCATAGCCGCCTTGCTGGACCTTGCGGAGAACATCGAAGGCGATCTGGCGCGCGGGGGAGATCAAGTTCTATTTTAGTAGGCGGTGCTCAAGAGCGACGGAAGATATTGTGATGGCTGCGGGCAGAAGCTTCCACCCGGATCGAGGCTGTCGCTCGAGGTTGTTTCGAAAGACGAGGCGGAGGCAATGGGCGCGGCGGGAGTTGAGAACGCACCGGGGATGGTGACGATCGATTTGTGCTTGAACTGCCGGGTCGAGCGATCGAATCGGATGAAGCGTGGCTGGTGTTAGGGGACGACTTTGATGGTCAGGCTTTGGGTGACGCTATGGCCGGCGCGATCTTCGGCGATCAGCTTGTAGTCCGTGTCTTTGAGAGGCGCCACTTGGAGGCAATGGCTGAAGGCGGGGTGAAGTTGCTCCACAGGCGGATCGATGCGCACTCGATCGGCTGCGTTCACGCCGTAACAGATTGTGGCCCGCTCACCGCGGTGGATGGCGCCTGGAGATGCGTAAAAGTCGAGAATCTTGAGGCGATCGCCTCCCAATAATTCCAGGTTGCGGCGTGCATCCTGAGCTTGCTTCAGCGCCTCTGCCTTGCGAGCTTCGCGCGCTCCGCTCCAGCGCCAGTAAAAGATCCAGCCGTCATAGGCAATGGCGATGACCAGCGCGACGGTGAGGTAGGGGAGCGCGCGGCGGAGAAAATTCACGGTGCATTATTGGGCGTGCTGGAGCGCTCCAGCAGGCGGTCCACGCAATCCACGAAGCTGTCCAAAGGGAAGGGCTTGGGAAGCGCCAACAAACGACCGGGGATTTCGCTCGCTTCCGTAGGCTCCGCCGATAACGCGAGAATTTTTAAGTTGGGATGAACGCGTGCGAGAGCGAGCAGAGCTTTCATACCGTTCGCTCCGGCAATCGAAACATCCATCACAACTAAATCGGCGGGGAGTCTACGCAGTGCGCTGGCGAGATCTTCGGCTTTCGCAATCTCGACGGTCGGATAGCCCCGCCGTTCGAGCAAGCGGCAAAGTAGTTTGCGAATGGAGAAGTCGCTCTCGAGAATCAGTATCGCCCCGGGAACGGCGGGGATTGAAGCGGCAGGGCCCGGAACGGCGGCGACTTCAGAACTTCCATTGGACGTTGGTGCGATCATGTCAGCTTTTATTTCGGGTGGAAGCAGATCAGGCGGAACGTTTTGCGACTCGACCGGGTCGGACTCAACTGAACGCGGTTCCACCGCATTCAGTTGCAGAACGCTGCGCGTCTTCAGAATGCTGCGCGGCGCGGGCACCACCAGCAGGGGCGCGCTGGGAGGATTGTGCGGACGCTGCAAGCTAGGACGCCACACTCGATAAAAACGCTCCCGGCAAACTCGACAGCGGAACGGCGCGAGAAATAGGCACGCCAGAAGAATATCCAGCGCGTTGCGGCGGTTAGAGGGACGAATATCGGTGGATCCGCACGCGGCACAGGCCCGGCCCACGACCGCCAGCTTGCCAACAGCGGTAGAGAACGGCCGAACCGTGCGCTCGGTTTGAGCGACACTTGGAACATGCGCCATAATTCAACCTGTCTCGGGGGAAGAAACGTACTAAATGATTGTAGTGACATTTGAGATGAAATGGATATGGCTGACTCTCGCTTTGAGCGCCGGGACGGCATTAGGTCAACCAGCCGATCTAGTACTGCGCAATGGAAGGATCGTGACAGTCGAGCAGAGCGCGCCTGAGGCGCAGGGCCTGGCTGCGCGCGGCGGCAAGATTGTCGCAGTGGGATCGAACCGGATTGTGGATGCTCTTATCGGGCCGTCGACGCGGGTGATCGATCTCCAGCGGCGGCTCGCGATCCCCGGATTCATTGAGGGACACGGGCATTTCACGGAGCTGGGCGCCTCGAAGAGGATGCTGGATCTACGCGGCGCGAAAAATTGGGATGAGATTGTCGCGATGGTGGCTGCCGCAGCGCAGAAGGCCAAACCTGGTACGTGGATACTGGGGAGCGGCTTTCATCAAGCGAAATGGGATAGGACGCCGGAGCCGAACGTGCGCGGCTTTCCGGTACACCAGAGCTTGAGCCGGGTTTCACCGCGCAATCCAGTCTGGCTGACGCATGCCAGCGGGCACGCGGGTTTCGCGAATGCGGAGGCGCTGCGACAAGCCGGAGTGGATAAGAATACGCCCGACCCGGCGGGTGGCGAAATCTTGCGCGACGCGCATGGCGATCCAACGGGATTGATGAACGAAGGCGCGCAGGAATTGATCGAGCATGTGCTGGACTCCTATCGCGCCCATCGTCCGGCGTCGGAGGCCGAGGCGGAGATTCGGCAGCAGATCAAGCTGGCGGAGCGTGAATGTCTGTCCAAGGGGATTACGACGTTCGAGGATGCGGGTTCTTCGTTCGCGACCGTGGATCTTTTCCGGAAAATGGCGGAGCGGGGCGAACTGGGGGTGCGGATGTGGGTGATGCTGCGCGCGCCTCAGTCCGAGTTGGCGGCGAACCTGCGGCGCTATTACATGGTTGAAGTGGGCGGCGAGCATCTGACCGTGCGCGCGATCAAGGAATACATGGACGGCGCGTTGGGCTCGCGAGGGGCGTGGCTGCTGGCGCCGTACTCGGACCTGCCGGAGGATGCGCCCAATCGCAGCGGGATCAACGTGGAGCAAGTGGCGTACATCCGGAAGACGGCGGAACTGGCCATCGATAACGGCTTTCAACTTTGCACGCACGCCATCGGGGACCGGGCGAATCGCGAGGTGCTGAATTTGTACGAGGCGGTTTTTCGCGAGCATCCGGACAAGCATGCCCTGCGCTGGCGGATCGAGCACGCGCAGCATCTGAATTCGGCCGATATCCCGCGCTTCGGCTCGTTAGGCGTGATCGCGGCGACGCAGGCCATTCATTGCACCTCCGATGGTCCGTTCGTGATCGCGCGATTGGGGCGCGAACGCGCGGAAGCGGGCGCATACGTCTGGCAGAAACTGATGAAATCGGGTGCGGTGGTGGCGAACGGAACCGATACGCCGGTGGAGGACGTGGACCCGATCCAGTGTTTCTACGCCGCGGTGAGCCGGCGGTTGAAAGACGGCACGGTGTTTTTTCCGGACCAGAGGATGAGCCGGATGGAAGCGCTGCGATCCTACACCATCAACAATGCGTACGCGGCGTTTGAGGAGGGTAGCAAGGGATCGCTGAAGATGGGAAAACTGGCGGATGTGACGGTGTTGTCAGGCGACATTTTGACGCTGCCGGAAGATAAGATTCGGTCGGCGAAGGTGGACTATACGATCGTGGGCGGGAAGGTGATGTACGAGAGGGAGCAGCGCTAGTAGGTGTAGCGCCAGTCGCGGAAGTCGTCGCGGATTTCCTGGCGAATCCGATCACGCTCGGCGCGCAACTCCTCACGAAGTTCCCGGGCGCGTTCTCTCGCAAGATCGCGTGCCTGTCGGGCCTGGTTGCGCGCCTCCATCGCGTGTTCTCGCGCTTGGCGGGCTTCTTCCCGCGCCTCCCTCGTTCTATGACGAGCCTCGCTGCGCCACTGCCAGAAGCAGTCCCGACTGCTCCCGGAGGCAAGCACCGCGATTGCCAACAATCCAAGGATCAGAAGTTTCATGGGGTGATAGACGAAGGAAATCCGGATTTGTTCCGGAAAATTTTGGCCTATAAAATGGCGGTTTCCTCGATAGCGCGGCCCTCGGCGAAACGCTGCACATTCAGGTCGTTGGCGTCGATCACGCTGGTCTCGCCGTGGATGATTAAGTCCGCTAGAATGCGGCCCGTGGCGGGAGAATGCATCACGCCATGGCCGCTAAAGCCGTTGGCGAAGTACAATCCACGGACCTCGGGCGAGGGGCCTAGAATGGCGTGATGATCGGGCGACATTTCATACATCCCGGCCCAGCAGCGGCGGGGGTTGACTGCGAGATTGGCGAAATCGGGTACGCGCCAGGCGGCGTGCGTGAGGCTCTTTTCGATGTACGCGGGATCGAAATCGGTCCGGAATCCGGGCTGCTCATCGGGGTGGGCCCAAGCCATCAGCAGGCCCAGCCCCTCCTGGCGGAAGTGCCAGCCGGTGGACATATCGATCATCATCGGAAGCCTTTCGGGAAGGCCGGGGAAAGGTTCCGTGAGAACCAGCATGCGGCGCAGTGGTTGAACCGGCAAATCGACGCCGGCCATGCGCGCGATGGATGCGGCCCACGGCCCCGCTGCGTTCACCACAACCGGGGCCGAGACCGCGCCTTGGCTGGTTAGCACGCCGCAAACGGCGCCGCTCGCGATCGAGACGCCAGTAACCTGGGTGCCGCGCCAGAGTTCGACGCCGCGCTCAATGGCGCGCGCCATGAAGCCGTTCATAACGCTCTCCGGGTCGACAAAGCCATCGGTAGTGCAGAGGCTTCCTCCGACGATATCGTCCGAGCGAAGCTGCGGCAAAACTTTGCGAATATCGTCGGGCGCGAGCAGTTCCACGTTCTTCAAACCGAGCGCCTTCTGCCGGGCGATATTGGTGCGCAGATAGTTCATGTGCCCGTCATTGGTGGCCATGAACAGGTAACCGTGCGGCTTGTATCCGGAGGGATGGCCGGTGGCCTCTTCGAATCGCGCGAGGAACGGAATGGAGTAAATGGACATGCGGATGTTCACGTCAGTGGAGAATTGCGCGCGCACGCCGCCCATGCTCTTGCCGGTGGAACCAAGACCCTGGCGGCTCTCGCGTTCCAGGACCAGCACGTTCTTCGAGCCCGCCTCCGTCAGATGAAACGCGATGCTGGATCCAACGATTCCGGCGCCGATGATGACCACGTCCGCAGATCTTGTCATGAAGCTTGATTTTATCTATACTGCGCCACCGTGAGCATTGCTTGAAATGCGGCCTGGCTTTGTGTTTCTCTAGGTCATGCCTGAATCCGACGCCCTGCGCCAACATCTTCTGGATCTTTTGCGGGGACGAAATGCACACGCGGACTTTGACGCGGTCGCTGCCGACTTCCCCTCTCGCTTGCGTGGCGTGAAACCACCCAGCGCGCCCTACACGGCATGGCAATTGTTAGAACACATGCGAACGGCGCAATGGGACATTTTGGAATTCAGCCGGGACGCGAAGCATAAGTCGCCGCCTTGGCCGGAGGGTTACTGGCCTAAGACTGAAGCGCCCCCCAACGCGGCCTCCTGGAATAACAGCCTGCGCAGCTTTCGCGCGGATTTAAAGGCTATGGCCAAGCTGGTTGCCGACAAGAAAACCGACCTGTTCGCGAAGATTCCGCACGGGTCCGGCCAGACGATTCTGCGCGAGGCGCTGCTCATCGCCGATCACAATTCCTATCATTTAGGGCAAATGGTGCTCTTGAGGCGTTTGTTAGGGACGTGGAAGTCGTGATAGCGCGCGAATAATCGTTCGAATTGAGAGTTGCGGTTGTCGCCTTGTGATAGAATCATTTTCTATTTCATGCGAACAACTGCTCTGCTTGCACTATTGTGTAATTTCTTCCTGGCAAATGCGTGGTCCCAGCCTTATGTAATCAGCACTCTGGCGGGAACTCCGCGATTGTTGGATGGAGGCCTGGCAACCGCCGCACCGCTGCGAACACCGATCGCAGTCGCTCTGGATGCCCACGCCAATCTCTACATCGCCGATGAATATGACAATCGGATCAGAAGAGTGGATCCCGCGGGAATTATCAGCACGTACGCGGGAACCGGCATTCCCGGATATAGCGGCGATCGAGGGCCGGCGGCCAGCGCACAACTCAACTTTCCGACAGGCATTGCGCTGGACGCGAAGGGAAACATGTATGTCGCCGACCAAGGAAATTCCGTAGTCCGCCGAATTGCAGTGGACGGCACCATCAATACTATTGCGGGCAATGGCATCTCCAAATTCGCCGGTGACAATGGTCCGGCCGCGTCAGCTCAAATCGATCCAGTGGCCGTGACGCTAGACAATCAGGGCAATCTGTACATCGCGGATGGCTTCAATTATCGGATCCGTAAAGTAGACACGAACGGGATCATTACGACCATTGCCGGTACGGGATCCGACGGGAACTCGGGCGACAACGGCCCGGCTCTCAGCGCGCTGATTGGTTTCGTAACCGATTTAGCCGTCGACGACGCCGGCAATATCTACTTGGCCGATCTTTACAATTACGAGGTACGGAAAATCGACCCATCCGGCACGATGACAGCCTTCGCAGGGGGAGTGCAATACGGCAGCATTGCGGACGGCATACCCGCAACCACGGCCGTCATGAGTCCGGATGGCTTGGCCTACGACGGTTCCGGCAACTTGTATATTTCCGACGAAAACACTAACAACACGGTGGTCCGCCGCGTGGACTTATCGACGGGATTGATTTATACGGTGGCTGGCTCGGGCATCGTCGGATTTACGGGAGACGGCGCTTCGCCGCTGGGCGCGGAGCTCAACTATCCGGCCGGGATCGCCGCCGGCGGCGGTGCGGTTTATTTTGCGGACGTGGCGAACGAACGCGTTCGAAAGGTTGGGAACAACATCATCATGACGGTGGCAGGCACCGGCATCCGTGACAATGGACCAGCGACCAATGCCTTCCTGAACTTCCCTGAGGGCATCGCCATTGACGGCAGCGGCGACATTCTGGTGGCCGACACCGGGAACGCCGAAGCGAGGAAGTTTAAGGCGGCCGGCAACATCAATGCCGTGGGGCAATTGCAGGGAGCCGCGCCCTTTGGCATGACCGTGGACCAGGCGGGAAACTTTTATCTCACCGACGAGGAACCGAGCTTTCCAAGCCAGGTGCCCCAAATTTTGAAAGTGGAGCCGGATGGGACTACGACGCTCATCGCCGGTAATGGTCCGGACGGGTTCTCGGGAGATGACGGCCCGGCAACTGCTGCATCTCTCAACACGCCGCAAGGACTGGCGGTGGACTCAGCCGGCGATATCTATGTCGCCGATTACGGCAATCACCGGGTGCGCAAGATCGACACGACCGGAACCATCAACACGATCGCGGGAAACGGCCGCATTCGATTCTCCGGTGACAACGGGCCGGCGACTGCTGCTGGAATCGATCCCTTCGATATAGCGCTGGACAGCGTTGGAGACCTTCTCGTAGTTGACCAGTCTAACAATCGCATCCGCAAAATCGCACAGAACAATACGATCACCACGGTTGTGGGAACAGGCGTGCCGGGGTACTCCGGCGACGGGGGGCCGGCAGCGGAAGCCCTTCTTAATCTACCTTCGGGCATCGCACTGGACCGGTCCGGAAACATGTACATCGCCGATACAGGCAACTCGGTGGTGCGGCGTGTCACGTCGGGCGGACTCATCACAACCATTGCCGGCAACGGCACGTTGACGCCGAGCGCGGGTGATGGCGGTCCCGCGAGGGCGGCGCAGCTCAATCCTTTCAGCGTCGCGGTGGATGCGGCGGGCAACGTATACGTTACCGACCTATTCAACGATCATGTGCGTAGGCTAACGCCTGAAGTAGTGAAACCGGCGAGCATGAGCATAGTCAGCGGCAACGGCCAGAGCGCGCCGGTGACGTTGAATCTGGCGGCGCCTTTGGTGTTAAAAATCGCCGACAGCACGGGCGCGGGCGTTCCGGGAGTGGTGGTGACTTTTACGGTTAGCCCCACGGGGGCCGCAACTGTCCAGCCTGCCGCCGCGATCACGTTGAACGACGGCACGGTCACCGCGACAGTTACGTTAGGGAGCAATCCTGGCCCGATCACGATCACCGCGGAGTCCTATGCACTGGCGAACCTTACGTTTTCCGCGACCGCGCTGGCGTCGAATTCGCCGTCCATTGCAACTGGCGGGATCACCAGCGCCGGGCTTAGCAATCCGGCGGTGAAGGTGCTGTCGCCGAACGCCATTGTGACCATCTTCGGGTCGAATTTCGCGCCGGCCGGAACGGCCAAGCAGGCGGGGCTGGTGAACGGACAACTTCCGACCAACTTAGCCGGAGTTTGCGTCGAGTTTGGAACCGTAGCGGCTCCGATTTTCGGGGTCTATCCGACGCAGATCAACGTACAGGTACCCTCGGTGGCGCCTGGAAACGTCCCGGTGCAAGTGATCACCGACTGCAATACGCCGCAGGCTGTCGCCAGCCCGCCGGTCAGTGTTCCGGCGCAAGCCACGGCTCCGGAGTTCTTCTACTTCACAAAAACTTCAAGCGGCGCCAACCCGATTGCGGCGATCAATGCGGTGACCGGCGGCTACGTGGGCGCGGCGGGATTGATCAGCGGGGCGACGTTCACACCCGCCAAGCCCGGCGACTATCTAACGCTGTTTGCTACCGGCTTCGGCGCCACGAACCCGGCATTTGCTCCGGGAGTGCTGCCGAGCGGCACAGCGCCAGTGACCGCGCCGGTTTCGATCACCTTCGGTGGCGTGACGCTAAGCCAATCGGACATCTTGTACGTCGGTCTTTCACAATTTGCCGGACTGTATCAGGTGAACATTCAGGTGCCGGCGGGCGTGGCGGATGGGAATCAGCCGCTGGTGATCACGGTGGGCGGAGTGGCGTCGCCCGCGGATGCATACATCACTGTTGCTCGCTGATTCCTCGTAGGAGGCCGAAGATGATGACACCGTCCTGCGGATCGCGAGACTAATGGGCGTTGTCGGCTTGGGGCTTTCCGTGTTCTTTTTGGTCATCGTTGTTCGGTCATTTTCACACTAATCACTGGCCTCGAGAGGACTCTGAACCGGATTGCCTCGGCTAGCGAGAGCGCAGAGTGAGTGAAGCTATTCTTCGCGCAGGATCTCCAGCGGCTTTTGACCCAGGATTGGAAAGCTGGCCATCCAGCCGGCGGCGTTGGCGATCAGAGCGGTAGCGATCACCGAGAGCAGGATCGGGATCACCGGAATCGACGTCTTGGCGTCCAGCATGCGCTTCAACAGGATATTGGCGAACCCGCCGGCGAGCAAGCTTCCCATCAGCCCAGCGACGCCCCCCAGCACCAGAAACTCGACCGAAAAGATGCGGCTGACGCGCCAGCGGGTGGCGCCGAGCGTTTTTAGAATCACCACCTCGCGCATGCGGCGGAAGCGCGTGCCCGCAACGGCGGAGGAAAGAATCACCGCTCCGGCGATAATGGCGAACATCGAAATGAAGCGGACCACTTGCGAGATGCGATCCACCACGCCTTGCACGATCTGGAGCACATCGGCCACATTGACCACGGTAACGGTGGGGAAGCGCTGGTAGAGCGCCTCTTGGAGCGCCGGAACGGCGGACGGCTGGGCGCGCAGGCTGCTGTAGTAAATGATCGGGAAGCCGGCCAGGGCGCTCGAGGTGAAGATGAATTCGACGCGACTGGAAAGATGGATGGAGTCGATGGTCTGGATGCAGGCCACGTGCGTTTCGACTTCCTTGCCCGAAATGGTCCAGCGCAGCTGGGATCCTGGCGCGATATGGAGAATCCGGGCGGCGTCTTCATCCACGCAGACTTCATTACCGGCGATGGTTGGGGGCCACCAATCGCCGCGCTCGAGATTCACGTAATCAGGCATGGCTCCGGCCGAAGTGACCGAGCGAGGTGTGCGATAGCGGCGGCCGAAGCCCTTCAGGTCCATGCTGGTGACGTCCTGGCCATCCACGCTTACCAGCTTGGCGGCCACGGTACCGATCAACTCCGGCGTCCCTTCCACGCCGCGCTGGCGCCGGATCAGATCGAGAACCGCGTCGCGATCCTTGGGGGCGATATCGATGAGGAAAACGTTAGGCATGCCCGGCGGCGAGGTGCGATTCATCTCGGCGATCATCCCGTGCTGTACCAGATAAACCGTGAGCGTGAACATTACGCCGACGCCCAGCGCTACTAAGACCGATTGCGCGTGCGCCCCCGGACGATACAGGTTCGCGATGCCATGGCGCACGCTGACTGGCAGCTGGCGGCGGCCGCTCACGATTTTCAATACCCGCAGCATCAGCCAGGCCACGGCCCAGAGCGCCGCGAAGCCGATGAAAAGTGCGCCCGCGAAGTATTCGCCGGTTTTCCAGATGTCTCTGGACGTGCCGGTAGCGAAGGACATCGCGATCCCTGCGAATCCGACGAGGATGATGACGCCCGCTAAAATGGACGCGCGTGCTTCGGCGAGCCGCGTAGGCCAGCCGGGTTTCGTTTCCTCCATTTCACGGCGCAGAATCAGGCTGGGGCGGATGTGCCGGATGCCGATCAGGGGCGGGAGGGTGAAGAGCAGCGACGCCAGGATCGCGATGCCGATGCCTTGCGCGGCGGTGACGAAGTCCCATCGCGCGGTGGGCTCAAGCTCGAAATAGCGCGCGAGAAAGGACGGGAAGGCGCGCTGCACAACTAGTCCGAATGCCACGCCGAGCAAGCCGCCCGCGAGCCCCAGCGCGATCGTCTGGAGCAAGTAAATCCGCATAACGTGGCTGGAGCGCGCGCCGATGCATTTCATGATCGCGATGGAATCCATGCGCTGCTGGATGTGCGCTCGCATGGCGGTGCCGACACCGATGGCGCCGATGATCAGAGTGATCAGACTCACCAGGCTAAGAAACGTGGTGGCGCGGTTCAGGCCTTGCGTGACGATGGGGTGCGACTCGCGATAATCGGCGATCAGTGCGTCGGGAAAAGCGGCTTTCAGCAGCGAGCGCGTTTGCTCGATGCCGGGCGAACTGGGCGAGAGACGGAACAGAAAACGCTCGGCGGCGCGGCTGCCGGGCAGTATGAGTCCGGTGCGCTCCAAGCCCTCGCGGTCCAGCATCACGCGTGGGCCAACATTGAGGCTGCCCATCATGCGATCCGGCTCGTACGTCACTTCGCCGACGATGCGGAACGGTTGACCGCCCAGCCGGATGCTGTCGCCGACCTTCAGGTTCAGGCGCAGGAGCACGTCGTCGGAAACGGCCACCGTGTCGGCGGTTAGCGCCTTCACCAGCGAGGCCGGCGGCGATAATCGGATCTCGCCATAGAACGGATATTTCTTCGGATCGACTGCTTTCACCGACACCAGCATGGGCGGCTTGGATTGGCTGGCGGATGCCATGGTGACCGTCTCGGTAATCCAGGTGCGCTCGATGCCGGATTTCGTCAGCGCGTCCATTTCGGCCATCTGCTCGGGCGTGGGTAGTTCGAATACGCGCAAAGAAAGGTCGGCTGCCATCAGGGTGCGGGCCTGAGTCAACAGCATCTCGTGAAAGGCGCGGCTAAATCCCCGCACGCCGGTGAGCGACCCCACGCCCACCGCGACCGCGAAAATCACGAACAGAAACTTGAAGGATGAGGAGCGCGATTCGCGCCACGCGATTTTGCAGGCGGTCTTCCATGAGAAATGCATGATGATTCGCTTAGTAAATGTGGCGCACGCACTCATGCGTGCCGCGTTCACACTCGTGTGAACGCCCAGAAAATGTGTAGTAATTTTTCATAGCACCTCTTAGGACGCTCGTTCGTCGCTTACAATGCGGCCGTCGCGCAGCGTGATTCGCCGCGATGCGCGGCTGGACAACGCAGCATCGTGCGTCACCAGCACCAGCGTGGTTCCTTCGCGCTGGTTGAGCGAGATGAGCAGCTCCAGCACATGCTGGCCGTTCTGCGTGTCGAGATTGCCGGTAGGTTCGTCGGCCAGCAGAATCGGCGGGCGTACCATGAACGCCCGCGCCAGGGCGACGCGCTGTTGTTCGCCACCCGAAAGTTGGATGGGGTAATGATCGCGGCGGTCGAGCAGGCCGACGCTTTCGAGCAGTTCGCGGGCGCGCTTCGGCCCGTCGATCCCATTTCCGCCGGTGAGCTCATACGGCAACAGAACATTTTCTTCCGCCGTCAGGGTGGGCAGCAGGTGGTAGGACTGAAACACAAAGCCCACTTTGCGGCCGCGCAGCAACGCCATGCGATCCTCATTCAGGCCAGTGATGTCCTCACCATCCAGAACGATGCGGCCCGAGGTTGGCGTATCGAGGCCGGCCAAAAGTCCCAGCAGCGTGCTCTTGCCGCTGCCCGAAGGTCCCATGATGGCAACGAATTCGCCCCGCTCAATTTCCAGATCGATGCCGCGCAGGATATCCACGCGGTGAGTGGCGGTGGGAATGCTTTTGGTCAGAGCGGAGACCTGGATGGCGGGGGTTTGAATCGATGTGCGAACGGAATCGGCCTGCAATTCTTTATTATGGCATTGAGTGATGTTCATCTCGTTCCATCGGTTTCTTTATATCGGATGTCTTGCGGCAGCGTTTGGTTTACAGGCTGCCCCTCCCTCTGTAGATACGCGTCCGGTGATCGTTGCGTTCGGCGATAGTCTGACGGCTGGGTTCGGCGCCGATCCGGGCAAGAGCTTCCCCGATTTTCTGCAGCGGGACTTGGACGCTGCAGGGCTTAAATGGCGCGTGGTGAACCTCGGCGTGAGCGGCAACACCACCACGGACGGATTGAGCCGCTTAAGCGAGGTGCTGGCCTACAAGCCTCGCGTCACCATTGTCGAATTCGGCGGTAATGACGGGCTGCGGGGGCTGCCGATCCCAACGACGCGCGCGAACCTGGAGCGGATTATCCAGATGCTCGAGGGCTCCGGCTCGAAAGTGCTACTGGCTGGGATGACGCTGCCGCCTAATTACGGACCGGATTACATCCAGCCGTTCCAGCAGATTTATGTGGATCTGGCGGCGAAGTACAAGCTACCGCGGATTCCGTTTTTGCTGGAGGGCGTTGCGATCCATCCAGACTTGATGCAGCAGGATGGTATCCACCCCACGGCGCAGGGCAACGAAATTGTGGCGAAAACGGTTATACGGTTTCTGAAGCCGATGCTGCGGTAGAAACCGCTGTTCGGCGGCGCTGTCGGAGTTGAGCGGTAGCAGCGCGATGGCACTTCAGACACAGGGTTCGGATGTTCTGCAGGTCGCATTCCCCTCCACCTTCCACCACGGGAATAATGTGATCAGCGTCCCAGAGAGACTTTCGAGAACCCACCCCCCACTCGATAAAGGCTTTCAACCTTGCCGCGCCCCGGAGACGCTTCAGTTGCCGTTCGGCATCCAGACAATCCACACCGCAACCGCCGCACACGCCGCGATCGCGTTCCAGTACCTTTTCCCGAATATAGCCCGGGTCGCTGCGCATGCGCCATTCTTCGACGCACCACGCCGAACAAAACGTCAGGCGGCCCTTGGGAACCTCCAGATTGCACCAACGGCACAGGCGGCGCCCGTTGGGGCCCTTAGGGAGCGCGTGCCGATCGGCCCAACCGCCGGGCATCTTCCTATTGGTACTCATGAGATATTGGTAACTCAAAAAATAGCAAAAAGGGAACAGGATCGCGCTGGGGCGCATCTAAGTCACAGGCGAGGGTGTTAGGGAAGGTTGCGGCCATGGCTGCGATTCGGTATACTCCGCAATTGCACGGACTTTAAGATTAAAGGTTGTGCCAAGGCCGAGGGCTGGGTTTAGTAGGGCCATCGCCGGTAAAATTCGATCGCTGGGAGGCGGGGAGTGTCGGTTCAATCATCTAAATTCTTGTTAGCACTTGCATTGACTGGAATGCTGGGGCCGATGCCGGCGCGGATGTTCGGACAGGCGGCCGCGCCGGCGGCAGCGCAGTCTCAAAAGAACTGGAAGGATCGGGCCGAGTTCGATCTTTACACCTCGATCGGGCAGGATCAGAATCCGAAAACCCGGCTGGAGAAGCTGCAGCAATGGGAGAAGCAATATCCCATGAGTGAGTTCGCGGACCTTCGCCGGACGGCCTTCCTGACTACCTACGCGGCGCTGAACGATGGCAAGAACGCCACGGAAGTGGCCAAGAAGATCCTGGCGGATAATCCCAAGGACTTCACCGCGTCGTACTACATTATGCTTTTCACCCAGCCGTTGTACGGACAAAGCCAGTCGCCTAGTATTCTCGACGATGGTGAAAAGGCCGCTAAAACAATTCTGGAGAACATCGCCACGCCCCCGCCCAATGTGGCGGCGGACCAATGGGCGAAGCTGCGGCCGGATGTGGAGCTGGTGGCGCACAAGAATCTGGGTTTCATTGCCATGCAGCGGAAGAATTGGGACGTAGCGGAAGCCGAGTTGCAAAAGGCTCTCATGATGAGCCCCAACGACGCTACCGTGGATTACCAGATGGGCACGGTGATCGCATCGGAGAAGAAGCTGGACAAATTGCCGGCGGCGATGTTCTATTTCGCGCGCGCGGGCAGTTACCAAGGCCCCGGCGCGCTGACTCCGGAAGGCCAGAAGGCCTCGCTGACCTATGTGCAGAAGCAGTACAAGAATTTCCACGGCAGCGATGAAGGCTTCAACGATCTGGTGGCTGCGGCCAAGGCAAATCCAACTCCGCCGGCAGGGTTCACCATCAAGGATGCCAATCAGATCGCGCAGGCCACGGCCGCGAACGAAGAGGAATACAACAAGGCGCACCCATCCGAAGCGTTGTGGAATAGCCTAAAGACAGCTCTGACGGGTCCGGACGGTGCAATGTATTTCGAAATGAACATGAAGGGCGCCGAAATTCCGACACCGCTCAAGGGACGCGTGATCAAACTGGAGCCGGCGGTGAAACCGAAGACCATACTTCTGGCGATGGAAGACAAAACCAACAACACCACGACAGCTGACGCGACCTTAAAATTTGAAATGCCGCTAGCAGGCAAAGTTGACGAGGGTACCGAGCTTACATTCGAGGGCGTTGCCGACAGCTACACGGCGAATCCTTTTATGGTGGTCTTCACCGTTGAGAAGGAAAAGCTGCATGGCTGGACCGGCAAGAATGAGCCGGCGCCAGTACATCATCGGCCTAGGCCAGCCAGCAATTAACCTCGAGCGCTCCTAAGGCTGCGCGTGTTTTCGGACTCTGGTACTATTCCAACTAAGGCATTTTCGTTCACTGAGCGATAGGTCCGGAATGGGCTCTACGAAGAGAGAGAACTGGAGGTCGGGAATGCGGTATCAATCCTCAAAACACTTGGTAGCGGTCGCTGCTGTCTTGGGACTGTTGGCGCCGGCGTGGATGACGGGACAGGACAAGCCCGCAGCTGCGGCCGGGCCGCAATATAAGGATCCGGCGGAGTTCACACTCTACGATTCGATCCTGAAAGATACAAATCCCAAAACCAGATTGGACAAACTGCAGGAGTGGCAGACCAAATATGCCACCACCGATTTCGAGAAGCAGCGCAAGCAGCTTTTCCTGAATACCTACGTGGCGTTGAATCAGCCCAAGGAAGCGGTGGGCGAGGCGAAGCTTATCCTGGCCAACGATCCGAAGGACTTTACATCGCTGTATTACACCATGTACTTCACGCGCGCGTTGGCGGGTAACAATCCCACGCCGGACGTGCTGGACCAAGGCGAGAAGGCCACCACAGCGCTTTTGGCGAACCTCGACACGCCTCCGCCGAACGTGACGGCGGATCAGTGGAAAGGCGCCAGGACGCCGGTCGAGACGCTGGGCCACTCGACACTGGGATGGATCGCGATGCAACGCAAAACGTGGGACGCGGCCGAGGGCGAGTTCCAAAAGACACTAGCGATGGATCCCAACAACGCTGAAGTCGACTACTTCATGGGCACCGTGATTGCGTCGGAGAAGAATCCACAGAAAATGCCGGTGGCGATTTTTTACTTCGCGCGGGCAGCGACCTACGATGGACCCACCGGCGCTTTGCCGCAAGCTGGACGGCAGCAGGTTATGGACTACGTGAAGCGGGCCTACAAGGGCTATCACGGGAGTGACGAGGGCTTTAGTGATGTATTGACGCTGGCGAAAGCGCAAGCCGTGCCGCCGGCGGATTATCACCTCAAGTCGGCGAAAGACATCGCTGGTGAAACAGTGCAGAAAGAAAATGAGGAGGCGGCCAGTCATCCCGAGCTGACGCTATGGAAGAACATCAAGACGCAGCTCACCGGAGCTGATGGCGCCGGTTATTTCAATTCAAGCATGAAAGACGCGCTGTTGCCGACGCTCAAGGGAAAGGTGGTGAAGCTCGAACCCGAGGTGAAGCCTAAGACCGTGGTGCTGGCGCTTGAAGACGGCACGACACCGGATGCCACATTGAAATTCGAAATGCCCCTGGCGGGCAAAGTCGACCCCGGAACGGAATTAACGTTTGAAGGAGTGCCAGCAAGCTACACCGCCAGCCCTTACATGGTGGTGTTCAACGTGGAGCCTGACAAGCTGCATGGCTGGACCGGCAAGAATGCTCCGCCCGCGCATCACGCGCCGGTTCACAAGAAAGCTTCGGCGAGTAATTAACGTAACGCATTCGCTAAATCGGTTGCGAATGCACGGATCTTCTGCACTTGCTCGGCGGTCGCCGGCAACTCGAAACTTTTGCCGACGAAGAAGGCTTGATCGCCGCGCCACATAAGTGCCGCATAGCCTCGTTCCGTCATGAGACCTGGGGTACCAATGTTCCCAAAGGAGTCGTCACGCCGCTCGACGAACGAGACAAAGCCATCGCGCTCCAGGATGAAATGAGAAGTGATCTCGGCCGGGACGATCTGAATTCCGGCAGCCACCAGCTTCTCAAAAATTTCAATCACATCTTATATCGGCCGAGATCCTCGTCGTCCAGGCTTTCGAGCCAGCGGCGCTGTTCCTCATCGCTCACCTTGTCGGCGGCGGCATTGGATCGCTTCGAGCTTTTGAGCACCGATTCATCGACGTAGATGGGGCAATCCAGGCGCAACGCCAACGCCAACGCATCGCTCGGCCGCGAGTCCACGCTGATCAGCTCGCCATCTTTGTCGAGCCAGATCACGGCATAGAAGGTGTCGTCTTTCAGCTCGCTGACCACCACTTTGCGAATGCCGGTTCCCAGTCCGAGCAGCAAGGTCTTGATGAGATCGTGCGTCATGGGCCGCGGCGTCGAAACTTTTTCGATCTCGAGGGCAATCGCATTGGCCTCGTAGATCCCAACCCAGATCGGCAAGATGGTATTCCCATTCAGATCCTTCAACACCACGATGGGCATGTTGGTGACGGGATCCATCATCAATCCGCGGATTTTCATTTCGACTTCCATACGGCCCCCCTTTCCTTCCATACTCAAATCACCACCTCACCAGCTAAAGAATTCGGACCGGCGCGAGTGACGCGAACGTTCCAGGACGTGCCGGCCAGTGGGGCGCCTTCGCGCGGCGTCGCAAATTGGGGATGAACAAAGTTGAGCGTGCGGTTTTGCGTGGTGCGTCCAATCCATTGACCCGTGGCCTGATTATAACCCTCCACGAAGGCCTCTTCGATTTTGCCCACCAGTTCCGAGTTGCGGCGGACCTGGATGGCTCGCTGTTTTTCGTTGACGATGGCCAGGCGGCGAACCTTTTCGTCCTCGCCGATGTGGTCCGCAAGATCGAGCGCGGCGGTGTTGGGGCGGCGGGAGTACTTGAAGCCGAACAGCGAATCGTATTCCACTTCGTCCAATAGCGCGAGGGTTTGGTCGAAATCGTCTTCCGTCTCGCCGGGAAAACCAACGATGATGTCGGTGGTAATGGAGATGTTGCGGCGTGCCTTCTTCATCCAATCAATGCGGCGCATATATTCGTCGCGCGTGTAGAGGCGCTGCATGCGAGCCAGCACGTCCGAAGACCCGGACTGCACCGGAAGATGCACGTGATTGCAAAGCACCGGGTTGTCGTCGATGGCGTCGACAATGTCCTTGACGAAATCGCGCGGGTGCGACGTGGTGAAGCGCACGCGCCGGATGCCATCCACTTCGCCCATGGCGCGCAGCAGGCGGGCAAAATCCCAACCGGCGGGCGACGGATCGCGATAGCTGTTGACGTTCTGGCCGAGCAATTGAACTTCGACATAGCCCATGCGCGCGAGTTCGCGAGCTTCGTTCAGGACGCTTTCGCTGGTGCGGCTGCGCTCCGGACCGCGAGTGAACGGAACCACGCAATAGGCGCACGATTTGTCACAGCCTTCGATGATGGTGATGTAAGCCCGGTGCGGATTATCGCGCTTGGTGAGGGGCGTCTCGAAGGCCTGATCGTTGTCCAGGCTCAGGCCGGTGACGCGGCGATTCCCGGCTTCCAGTTGAACCAGCATTTCGGGGAGCTTGGCGTAGCTGGCCGATCCGGCTACCAGGCTGACGTGCGGCGCGCGGTCGAAAATGCGCTCGCCTTCCTGCTGAGCGACGCAACCGAGAACCCCAAACACTTTCCCCTTTCCGTGTCGCTTGAATTCGTCCAAGCGATGAAAGACCTTCTGCTCGGCCTTGTCGCGAATGCTACAGGTGTTATAAAGCACCAGGTCGGCTTCCGCCGGCTTGGCAACTTGTTGGTAGCCCTGTGACAACAGCGTGCCGATGACCTTTTCGGAATCGTGCGCGTTCATCTGGCACCCGAAGGTCTCGATGTAGAAAGTCTGCATGCGTGGCTTTCGTTTCCATTGTACTGGGTTGGGGGATGGGTAGTGGGCTTTAGCTCTGGCAACGGCTGCTGATGTCGCAACGAACACCAGGTTCCGTGGGAGCATTTGCCGGAAAGCGCACCAAGAACCACGTTGCTACTCCGGAATCTCCGCCTCAAAATAACTGCCGGGCGTCGCGGCAATCACGGCCTCCACTATCTTATCGACGTGTGGTTTCACAACCGGCCACTGGGGAGTGCTCAATACGAATAACGCAATGCGGCGGCCCGCCAGGTTCTGTTGATAGCGAATATTCTTGTCTGTTGTAAGGAGCACATCGAAACCAGCTTCTTTCGGCGACGGTCAACAAGTCGCCGTTCGTTAGCCTATCCCATTCACGATCTTTGGCTTTGGCGACTGTATGGCCATCGAGGAACGGAATAAGCGGAGCGGGCGTGCCGTGGTCAAAAAGAACGCGCATTGAGCGAGGTCAATGTACGGGCTTCACGGTCGGACGGCATGGGCGGGTCTAGACTGCGAGCGGCGAACTCGAGCACCGCTACGATCTGTTCCCGCTTAACGTCGAACCACTCGATAATCTCGTCGATGGTTGCACCGGCCTTGAGATTCTCGAAAACAGTGAACACTGGCATGCGAGTATCCTTAAACAACCATGCACCGCTGAATCTGCCCGGCACGCTCTCCACGGCGGGGCATTGGGACCAATCGAGAATTGACATGTTCTTTCCCTGCTTCCATGGTAGCTTTTTGGTACAAGCCGGTCATGGGTTCTGGGAGTGCTTATAATGCCAGTGGCGATAATGGTTAAGAAGTTCCTTCACTCTTTCGTCCCTACTTCGCTTTACCGCAGCCGGACGGCGTTTCCCGTTTTATCGCACGTCGACCAGGAGCTTGAGAGCTGTCGGAGCACCGCCGCCGCAATCGACATCCTGAGGCGCGCGAAGCCGGAACTATGCGCCCGTTTGCAAGCCCGGTTTCCGAGCCCGCTGGCCGAGGCCTTGACGCTCAAAGTTTTGAATCTCTTCCTGGCCCGCTATCATTTCCGGGCGCGCAGCGCATCTCTGCTGTCTCGCCCTTTCGGGCTGGTCATCGATCCCAGCAACGTTTGCCAGCTGGCTTGCCCGGGCTGCGTACACTCCGCTGGGAATGAAGCCTTTCAGTTATTCGATTGGCCGAAAGGCACGCTATCGGAAAACCGTCTCTCCGCGCTGCTGAAACGCTACGGCGCTTATGCGATCGGAACGCTGTTTTATAACTACGGCGAGCCGTTGCTCAACCTCAACACGCCCAAGCTGATTCGGATGGCCAAAGCATGGCTTATGGCAACCGCAATTTCAACCACGCTCTCGGTCCGCCGGTTCGACGCGGAGGCTTACGTCGAATCAGGGCTCGATTTCATGGGGCTTTCGATCGATGGCGCCACTCAGCCCGTTTACGAGCGCTTCCGTCGCAATGGCGATCTGCGGCTTGTTTTCGACAATCTACGAAAGCTGGTAGAGGCAAAGCGAAAGCTGGGCAAGCGCTACCCGGTACTCGCCTGGAACTTCCTGGCATTCGAACATAATGCGCACGAGATCCCGCTGGCCGCCCGCATGGCGCGCAAACTCGGCGTCAATCTATTCCGCGTGGTTCAGCCCTTCGATGTGAGTTGGGACGATCCGGAGATTCGTCCTGCGGCGCTGCAAGCGCGGGCCTTCGGCTTCCGCCGTCTCAATCGCCTTTCGATGACGAACCAATCCACGAACTGGAACCCGTTCCCGGACAGCGTGGATAGCGGCGCGATCTTCCAAGCCTACGAAAATCCTTGGGCCGGGCAGGCCGCCGACGAATCACCACCGAGCGAAGGCCACACTTGCCACTGGCTGTACAAGAACATCGTGATGGATGCTACGGGGAGAATCACGCCTTGCTGCGGCGCGCCACGACCGGACATCAATCTGGTGTTTAGTAAGTTCGATGGCAACGGCAGCGATCCGTTCGATTCGGAGAAATATCGCCAGGCGCGTGCTTGGTTCTCAGGCAATGCTCCCGCTTCCGACACCGCGCCACATTGCACAAAGTGCGAATGGGACCATACTGCCGTGAACATTGGCCGCGCCGATATCCGAAATTATTTTCAGTCGGCCAGTGGAGCTTTCTTCGATCGCCAGAGCCTGGATATACTTTCCGGCTGGTGATTCCGCAAGGGAGGCGCTACATCGTGTAAAATAGTTGTTTTGAGGGGGTGCGTCTTCAGCAGTAGTTGGCTCCCATTTAGTTCTCCTCGAGCTCGAACGATCCCCGCTGCCTTTTTTTCCCTTCTGTTCCCCGACGATTGCCGGATCTGCGATCAGCCCCTGGTAGATTTTTCGCGCGTGCCGGTTTGCCGCGCTTGCCTGGCCAAGCCTGAGCCGCTGGCCGCGGAATACTATTGCATCCAATGCCGCGCGCCGTTCCTGAGCCGCTTCCCCCTGGACGATGAGGGTCGCTGCGCGCTTTGCCGGCGAGGAGTCCGTGGGTTCGACGCGGCCTACTCATTCGGATTCTATCAAGACGAACTGCGCAAGCTAATTCACCTGTTCAAGTACGGGCGCATCCAAACGTTGTCGGCGCCCTTGGGACGGCTGCTGGCGCTTGCGCTGCCGCGCGAACAAAATTTCGACGTCATCGTTCCCATGCCGTTGCACTGGCATAAGCGCTGGCAGCGCGGGTTCAACCAGGCGGAACTGCTGGCCCGTGAAATCGGCCGGCGGACGCATACCCCGGTTCGGAATGCTCTACGCCGTGTGCGAAACACCGCATCGCAGGCCGGCTTGACGAGCGCAAAACGTCGCAAAAATGTTTCAGGGGCGTTTCAAGCCAAAAGGCGCTCCACGCTCAATGGCAGCCGCGTGCTGTTGATCGACGACGTGATAACCACCGGCGCCACCGCGGCGTCCTGCGCCCGTGCGTTGAAGCGAGGGGGCGCGAGGCAAGTTACTTTGCTCACCCTGGCGCGAGTGGACCGTCGCTTGATGTTCGACGACTCGAATTTCTCCGGGAGACCCGAAGATGCCCAGTCTTGATCGTTTACACAGACCCGTCTTAGTGCTGAACGCCAGCTACGAGCCGATTAACATCTGCGCCGCGCGGCGTGCGCTGGTGCTGGTGCTGAAGGGCGTGGCGTCGGCCGAAGAGGAGTCACAGGCGCATGTCCATTCGCCGCGGCATAGCATTCGCGTGCCGTCCGTGATTCGCCTGCTCGAATACCGCCGCATTCCGCATCAGACCCGAGCTCTTTCGCGCAAAAACATTTTAATGCGCGATCGCTATACCTGCCAGTATTGCCATCGCACTATGCCATCGGGAGAGTTGACGCTCGATCATGTGGTTCCGCGCTCGCGGGCTGGAGAGACTACTTGGGAAAACCTGGTAGCCTGCTGCCATCCCTGCAACAATCGTAAAGGCAGCCGTACTCCCGAAGAAGCCGGAATGAAACTGGCGCGCGCGCCGCGTCCGTTCAGTTTACACACCAGCCGCCACCTCATGCGCTTGCTCGCCAAGAGCGACGATCAGTGGCGGAAGTATCTGTTCTACTAAGAAGAATTCAGAATTCGAGAATCCAGAATTCAGAATAAAACAGGTTGACCCGGCCCCGATACTTAGAATTCAGGAGTCAGGAAAACAGGCGCTTCTCCTGCTCCTTCATTCTGAATTCTGACTTCTTGAATTCTGAATTCTTCGACGTTCAATGCGCCGTCGGCGCCTGACCGGGCTCTTTCGGCTTGTCCTTCGCGGGCGTAGTCGCCTTCACTGGACTGATGATGACGTGCGCGTTGCGGCCTTCCAGCCTCGGCTGGCCTTCCACTTGTCCGTGGCCCGAAAGATCCTGAGCAAAACGCAACAGCAGTTTCTTACCCAGATCGACGTGCGCAATCTCGCGGCCGCGGAATTGCACTACCGCTTTAACGCGGTTGCCTTCGCCTAAGAATCGGATGGCGTGGTTTTTCTTGAACTCATAGTCGTGATCGTCGGTGTTGGGGCGGAACTTCAGCTCCTTCACCTGGATCACATGCTGCTTCTTCTTGGCCTCGTGCTGCTTCTTCTTGTTCTCGTATTGCCACTGGCCGTAGTCCATGGCCTTGGCGACCGGCGGCTCAGCAGTGGGCGCAATCAGGATCAGGTCGAGGCCCATCTCCTGCGCTTTGCGAACGGCGGCCAGAGTAGGCATGATCTCGACGGATCCATCGGGAAATACGGCTCGTACTTCGCGCACCCGGATGGCCTCATTTACATTTTCCCGAACCCTGGGACGGCGGGGCGGGTAGTTTCTGGATGGAATCATTGAAAGGCGGGGGCGGTAGGCGATGCCGGTCCGCCGAAGTGAAAACGAATACTCATCATTGTACTGATCGTACCAGAATTTGAGGAAAGCGGGGCAAGGAGTTCGGTAGAATGGAATGGCCGCACACGGGCGCGTAGCTCAGTTGGTTAGAGCACCTCGTTTACACCGAGGGGGTCCGGGGTTCGAGTCCCTGCGCGCCCACCACGTGTCATACTAAAACGCATGTTGCGTCCCGTAGTGGCGGCGGCCCTTTTATGCGCGGCTCCCGCGCTGGCTACGGCGCAATGGTTCAATGTTCGGAATCCGGGGACTCCTCGGCTGCCGGATGGCACGGCGAATCTGTCAGCGCCCACGCCGCAGACCCACAATGGCAAACCGGACCTGTCGGGGGTCTGGAAGCCTTCGCCCCCCTACATCGGTAACATCGCTTCGGACCTGAAGCCCGGCGACGCGCCCTTCCAGCCCTGGGCCGAGGCGTTGTTTAAGCAGCGGCGCGCCACCGAGAGCAAGGACGATCCGACCGGAAACTGCATCCCGGGCGGCGTCCCGCGTTCCGACGCGGTCCCCTACCCTTTTAAGATTGTGAACAGCGAAAAAATGGTGGTAATTCTCTATGAGGCGGTTCACAGCTATCGCCAGATTTTCACCGATGGCCGCGAGCTTCCCAAAGATCCGAATCCCACCTGGCAAGGTTATTCGATCGGGCATTGGGAAGGCGACGATTTCGTGGCCCAGACGGCCGGCTTCAACAATCAGGGCTGGCTGGATAACGATGGCCGCCCCGCCACCGACGCCCTGCACGTGACAGAACGCTTTCGGCGGAAGGACTTCGGGCACATGGATATTCTGATCACTATCGACGATCCGAAAGCTTACACCAAGCCGTGGGATGTGAAGCTGCCGCTGACGTTGCAACCCGATACAGACCTGCTGGAGTACGTTTGCAACGAGAATAATAAAGATCTGCAGCATTTGGTTGGCAAGTGAGGAGACCTATGTACCGAATTCATCTTTTTCTTGTGGTTGCAGCGCTCGTGAGTGCCGCTGCGGTGGAAGCGCAGGACAATCCCTTTAGCGCCGATGCCCGGCAGAGCTACGCGCTGGTGAAGGATAGTCTCCTCAAGGCAGCGGATCGAATGCCGGCCGAGAACTACTCGTTCCGCACTGTTCCCCAGGTGCGCACCTTTGGCGAGATGATCGCGCACGTCGCCGACGGACAGCTGTTGATGTGCCAGGTGGCGAAAGGCGAGAAGACCACCGCCAATGCGAAGTTCGCTCCGCCCAAAACCGCCAAGGCCGATCTGGTGGCATCGCTCAAGGCATCTTTCGACTATTGCGATGCGGTGTACGCGTCCATGACCGACGCATCCGGCGCCGCCAAGGTGAAGTGGTTCCGCTGGGACATGAGCCGGCTGGGGCTGCTCAATTGGAACATCGCGCACGACAACGAAATGTACGGGATTATCGGCGCATTTCTGCGAATCAAGGGGCTGGTGCCGCCCTCTAGCGACCGTCCGTAAGGCCTCTAGTCCGACGCTTTGATGACCCGGCCTTGGCCCAAAGGTGCGCCGATTTCCTTCACCATCATCTCGACGTTCTTGCCTTTCACCGTGACCCACACCTGGCCGTAGAACCATCCCTGCTCGAAGCCCTCGCCTTTCAGTTTGCCTCCCGAACTGGACGCTTCCAGATAGGTAATGCCATCCTGAACCGCGCGCACGAACTGGTGTCCATGGCCGCTCACCACATAGCGCACGCCGAATTTCTCAATCAACTGATGAAAAGGAAACTGGCTGCTCTGAAATTTCACCGGGATCAGCCAGAAAGGCTTGTGGAAGAAAACAAACTTGGGATCGCGATCGCGGTTTTGGGCCAGATCGCTCGCGAGAAATTGCATTTGCCGATCGCTCAGTCCTGCGCTTAAATCCGGGTCCTCGCTGTTGTCGAGGACAGTGAAGTGTGCGTTTTGATAATTGAAGCTATAAAACGCCGGGTGCCCGGTTTGTTCTTCGTAGATCGAGCGCGAGGCTCGGGACCAGATGTCGTGATTGCCGGGCGTGAAGTACATGCTGGTTCGATAGCGGTCCCACAACGGACGAAGCGCGCGCCATTCCGAGGCCGCTGTCGCGTCGCTGCCGCCTTGAATGGTGTCGCCGGCATTGATGACGAAATCGGGATGCCAGGCGTCCAGTTCACGCCATACCTGCTCATAGACTCCGGGCTGAGCATCGCCCGTGCGATCGCCGACGATCGAAAAGCGGAAATCGTTCCCGGGAGGGTTGGCTGCGCCCAGAACCATGACAGCCAGCGCGGCCCCGAGGAAGCAGCGCCGCTGGGTGCCCATGCGCGCGATTGTAGCAGGGCGACGCGCCAAGACTGTAGAATGGAGGCATCAACCCAATGTTCCGCCCTCTCCCCGCTTTCGCCAGCGCTCTGCTCATGGTATGCGCGTGCGGATGCAAGCACGCCGTGTCCGACAACGTCGCAGCCACGGTGAATGGCCGCCTCATCACCTACGCCGACCTGGATAAGCAGTATCAAGCGCAGTTCATGTCCTCCAGTGAGAAGCCCAGCCGCGATCAGATGGAGATCCAAAAGCTGGAAGTGCTGCGCACGCTGGTGGACAACGAAATCATGCTGCAGCGTGCCGAGAAACTGGGCTTGATGGCCACCGATGCCGACGTGGAATCGAGATTCGCCGAACTGAAAGCGCCGTACACGCAGGAAGAATTTCAAAAGCAGCTCGCGGCGCGCAAGATGACGGTGGACGACATGAAGGCTCAGCTCAAGCGCGACCTCAGCATCACCAAGCTATTTAACAAAGAGATCACTTCGCACATTTCCATTTCAGACAAAGACGTTACCGAGTTCTACAACTCCAACAAAAGCAGCTTCAATTTTCCGGAGCCGCAAGTACACCTGGCGCAGATCCTGGTTTCGCCGATGCCCGATCCGAACGTGCGGAATCTCAAGAACGATAAAGCGCAGAACGACGAGCAGGCGCGCCGCAAGATGGACATGCTAGTGGCTCGGCTGAAGCAAGGCGAGGATTTCGTGACGCTGGCGCAGAATTTCTCCGAAGACCCCACCAGCGCGCCAAATGGCGGAGACTTGGGATTCGTGCCGGAATCGGCGCTGGAGAAGGCCAATCCGGAAATTCGCGCCGCCATTCAGACCGCGCCTCCCGGTCAGGTGACGCCGGTGGTGAAGACGTCGGAAGGCTATCGCGTGTTCAAGATATATTCCAAGGAGCCGGCCGGCCAGCGCGAGCTCACCGATCCGCGCGTGCAGCAGAATATCCGCGAGACGCTCATCAATCGCAAGGACCAGCTATTACGCGCAGCGTACTACGAAGTGGCTCGCGACCAAGCGCAGGTGGTGAACTACCTGGCGCAGGCCGTCGCGCAGACCAAAGACGGCAAGTGAGCGTCAGTGGCGCTGCGATGCCTACTATCTCTGGCTCTGCTCCTCGGCGTGTCCGTCCCACTTCCCAGTCAGGTCTACCAGAAGGTTTTCACAGCTAAAGGGGAATCGCTCGAAATAACAGTGCCGCACCCCTTGGCTTGGTGGACCGAGGATCCACTCCGGTTGGACGCGGGCGGAGACTTGATGCTCGGCGTGCCGGCAACAGATGGCCAAATCGTCACCGCGCGGGACTATCGGTTTGAGCAAAGCGTGACGCGTCTAGGCATGCTCTCCGGACACCGCATCGTGCAAATCATTACCACCATCCATGCCGGGCCACGGATTGTCTCCTCAGGCTGGTCGACCGAGGATGCGCCTGCCTCGCAATGCAAGTGGTTGCTGGTACAAGCTGGAGCTGATGATCAGTACTTGGAAATCTACCACCTGCAATCGGATTTTGGCGCTTTTGTGGCTCTGAAGCCGGCCGCGATCTATGGCGTCGGCCCGAATGCCATCCTTGGCACATACGATCCGGATAGCGGGGTCGGTGGCGGCTGCGGAGACGGCTATTGGTGGTTCGACAAAACCGGCCCTCATGAGGTGGATTTCTCGCCTCTGGAACGAGCGATCGACCGTGCTATTCCACGCAACAGTAGGTACACGTCCCGCTGCTGGGCGTTGCTGCCGGAGAAGGCGGAGCTGCTAAGTGGGGTTCACAGGAGCGATGCTGAGTGCCATGCCTGCGGAGGTCTTGGGCAGGTTTCTGCGAAATACCGTATACAAAACGGCGCTGCGATTCCGGTGTCGGTACGTTTTATTCCGGAGAATTAGCGCGCGCCGATTACGGAAGGCTGGATGGAGTGGTCTTGGTCTTCGCATCCGCCCCGGCTTTGCTCTTCGCCGCCGGCAGTTTCCGTACCTGCGCGAAATACTGCTGCACATATTGCTGGTAGGCGAGGGGAACCTCGTCGCGATTAATTTCCCCACCCGCTTCCACATGCGTCGCGTTCTGCTGCGAATACTGCGTCTTCAGCTGCTGCTTGCCGGGCGAAACTTCCACCATCACTTCGCCTGAGATGTTGGCGGCGCGCTTGCCGATAATCTCGCTGATCTTTCCCATGGCGGCCAATTCGGCGGCTTCCCGGGCGGCCTTGTCGCCGTCCTGCTTCCCGATGCCGCTCTTGCCGTCGGGCGAGTTCGGCTGATTGTTGCTGCGTCCTTCGCTTTTACCCTGGGAGGCTTGCTGGGTCCCGCCCTGCTGCTGGTCGCCTTCCGATTGCGAATTCGCGCTGGCGTCGGCCTGTTCCTGGCCGGGTGATTTCGAATCGCCCTCCTGCTTTTCGCCTTGCTGGGACGACTTCGAGTTCGCCGATTGCGAAGAGTCGCTCGGCTTTCCGCCGCCCTGCTTGGATTGCGGCTTCATCTTCGCAAGCAGATTGGACAGCGCGTCGCGTAACTTGCTTCCCAGACTGGCGTTGTCGCCAGAGCTGCCGGACTGCGCGTCTTTGGAATCCTTCGCGTCTTTCGAGCCGCTCTGCTGACCCGACTTCGAATCGGCGCCCGCCGACGGGTTGGCGCTCGCATCGCTCGGCGACGAGTCCCCCTTTTCGCCGGAGTCCAGCGGATTCGTGCCCGGCGGCAATTGCTCGGTGCTCTTGGCATCCGCTTTTGCGGCGCTGTCCGGCGATGTGGCGGCGTTGTTCGGATTCGGATCCTCCACCGATTGGAGCGCGGCGTCAGTGGCGGGATCTAGATCGCTGCTCTTGGCGTCCCAGGGGTTTTCAGGAGCCTTGGACTCGCGACCGCCCTGGTCGCCGAGCCGTTTGCCGGGCCTCGCGCTGGCCACTTCCGGTGAACTCCCGAATAGACCGTCGAAGTTGATGTGAACCAGCGGCGAACCGAGGTCCAGACTGCGGTGCATCCCGTATCGCAATCCGAACATCCCGAATGCCACCGCCACCAAGGCCAGGTTGACGTAGGCGGTGCTCGGCATCCGGAACGGCACGCCACGCTGTAAATCGGCCCCTCGCGCCAGCTCCTCCGCGCTCAGGCGCTGCTGCGCAACGAATTCGGGTGAGGCCTCGCGATCCGGATGCCGGCTGAAGTAATACGCGGTGGACAGCGCATCCTTGAAATCGAGCTGGCGATCGATGGATTGCGCTACCTGATAGGCCGAAAGCAGCTTGGCGCGCGAGCGATACGCGCTGGCCCCCAGGCTCGCGACAAACAGCAGAATAACCCAATACCAGTTGAGGATTTGCGCTCCGACAATGAGGAGCAAAATGGCTCCCGCCACGCCGACCACCGCGGCGAAGGAGGCCGCGTGAATCAGAAGGTGCAAGGCTTGGCGAATCCGGCCACGCCGGATCAGGTCGTGCAACGCGCTGTGTTCGCCACCCACTTAACAATTATTACAGACCCGGAGCGTATACTCGCGAAAAAACTTTCAACCAGGATGACGCGCTGGCACCCGGGCCTCTTGGCCCATCTGGCCTCTACGTAGCTATAATAGCCATATGAAGACCGTGAATATCGCCGAACTAAAAAACAACCTCAGCGCCTACTTGCAGAAGGTTCGCGCCGGCGAAGAAATCATTATTCGCGATCGCAACTTGCCGGTCGCGAAAATCATTCCTCTAAACACCGCGGATGTATCGGTGGAGGAACTTGCATTGGTAGCTTCGGGAGAGCTCCTGCTACCGTCGGAGAAGCTCAACGAGCGCGCCTTTTGGTCCATCGGCGTGAATCATCCTTTGAGCGCGGACACCGCGGCGTCCCTTTCGAGCGCCGTTTCGGAAGAGCGGAAAGAACGGGATGCCGGGCTTTTGGGACGCTAGCGCGATCATGCCGTTGTGCGCATCAGTGGAAAACTCCGGACCAATCCGGCGGCTCCTGCGCGAGCATGTTCCGGTTGTGTGGTGGGGCACGAGCGTCGAAACAGTCAGCGCGCTAGGTCGCCGGCGGCGGGAAGGAATTCTCTCGGCTCCGCAGCATGCTGCGGCAATCGGCCGGCTTGCTCTGCTTCGCAAGGCTTGGCGCGAGATACAGCCGACGCACCGATTGCGTGATCTGGCGGAGGCGTGTCTCGACCGTCATGAACTCCCTGCCGCCGACGCCCTCCAATTAGCGGCCGCGCTGGTTTGGTCGAGTGAGAAGCCCAAGAACCGCGCCTTTCTATGTCGCGATATTCGATTGCAGGGGGCGGCCCGGCGGGAGGGCTTTCGAATCATTGAGCTTTGATGGGAGCTAGCCCCAAAGACCGCGCTGCACCCGCATGAAATCCTCGATGATCTCGCCTTGGGAGGCATGCCGCCCGTCGCGAACGATGAATTTGCCTCCTACCGCAACATCGCGCACCGCGGTCCGCTCGGCGGAGAAGACGATGTGACTGAGCAGCGATTCCGGGCCTGCTCCCGCCATGGACGGGTCGTCCAGCGCCACGCTGAAGAAGTCGGCGGGACGGCCAACCTCAAGACTGCCGCTGGGCGCGCCCAGACTTCGCGCCCCGGCTTGGGTGGCGCAACTGAACAGCTGTTTCGCCGCCAGCACGGCGCGCTCCAGTTTGAGCATCCGTAGATGATATTCCAGCTCCCGCGCATCTTCGAGCAGGTTAATTTGCACGTTGCTGTCGGACCCTAACGAGATGCGAACTCCCGCGCTCAAGTACCGGTCAGCGGGCAAAGTTCCATCGCCCAGATTGCGCTCCGTGGTGGGACAGGCGCAAACCATCGCACCCGCGCGCGCCAAAGCGCCAATTTCTTCCTGAGTCACGTGAATGGCATGCACCGCCGTGAACTGGGAGTCGAGCAAGCCGTTTTCCTCCAATAGTTCCACGGGGCGAGCTCCGTACTCCGCCACGCAAGCTTCCACGTCCGCGGGCTGCTCTGCAACGTGCATGTGTACCGGCAGTTGCTGAGCGCGAGCGTATGCCACTGCTTGGCGCACGTAATCGAGCGGCACGGCACGCAGGCTGTGGGGCGCAACGCCTACCCAGACCTGTTCGGCATCTCGCGAGTCCGCGATCGCAGCGCGCAGCGCTTCGGTGTCGGCAATGAAGTCCTCTATCAGCGGCGTCAGAAAGGAAGCCTGCCCGGGGTGAGCCGGCTTCCGCCATCCCGATCGCGCATAAGCAGTCCGCAAGAGCGCGATGCGCACGCCGGCGTCGCGCGCGGCCCGGATCACCTGCATGGCAAGCTCGTTTCGATACGGGGCGCCGTGCACGTAATGGAATTCCCCAACCGTTGTGATGCCGCTCAGAAGCATCTCCAGAAACGCCATGCGCGACGCATGGTAGAGACCTTCCGGCGACAGCCTGTTGGCGGCGAAGTACATACTCTCGCGCCAGGTCCAGAATGAATCCTGTTCAGCGCTCGTTCGATGCTCGGTCCGCCCGCGTAGCGCGCGCTGGAAGGCGTGCGAATGGCCATTCACAAGCCCCGGCAGAAGGGCACGCCCAGTGAGCCGCTGGGATTGGGCCAGGTCGCTCGGCGCGGAAGAAAATCGAGTAATGCGGCCGCTTGGGTCGGCGAACATCGCCACCCCGGATTGAAATTCTCCGCCAGTGTAAATCAGGTCCGGCAACCAGCCGGTCTCAGTCTTGGCTATCAATAGACCAGCGTAGCGTGGCGCACGCTCTCAGCGCGCTGCGGCAGTAGCCATTAGGACCGCGCTGGGTGCCTCCGTGGCGCACGCACTCTTGCTGCGTTCACACTCGTGTGAACGTTTTCTGAGGTGGTCCCCGTGGGTGAGACACGAGCGGGTTTGAACACTCGCCGTTCGCTGCAAATTGATTGTCTCAGAATTGGGTTTCATGAATGATGGTCGCAGTCGGTGAAGCGGAGGCGAGCTCTGCTGGAGAGCAACTCGCCAAGGAATAGCCGGCCGGAGACTCATCGCAGACGATGGGCTCGGGGGAGAGAGAGTTCTCTCCCCTTCCAGACCGCAGATCTGGCCGACCGACGGGAGGCGCACGAGCCGTTCATTTAACATGTTGGAACACCCCATCGGATCGATAGATCTCCGCATGCCTGGAAAAACTCAAACGAGCCGCCGGTAAGGGAGCGGCCGGGCCGGGAACGTGACTTCGTTCGAACTCCTCGGGTGTGGTATAGCCCAACGCGGAATGTAGGCGCTGGCGATTGTAATATTCATCGATAAACTGCTCCATGTGAGTGCGCAAATCCTCCAGATCGCGGTACTGCCGGCAGTGAATCTCTTCTTGTTTCAGGGTTCTGATAAATCGCTCACAAGCGGCGTTGTCGTAGGGATTGGATGGTCGGCTCATGCTGGGAATCATGCCATGCGCCTGCAGCATCTCCACATACTCCTGGGCTGCATACTGCACCCCGCGATCGGAGTGATGCACCAGCCCCTGGGGCGGCTGACGCCTCTCAATGGCTTGCCGCAAAGCAGTCAGAGTCAGCTTCACGGTCAGGCTCCGTTCTAGCGACCAACCCACCGCACGGCGGGAGAAGCGGTCCAGCACAATGGCCAGGTAGACGAACTCGGTCCGTAGCCGAATGTAAGTGAGGTCGGAGACCCATAGCTGATCGACCCCGCTCAAACGCAGATTGGCCGCCACATTCAGATACACTTCCAAGCCGTGCTGGGAATCGGTGGTCCCCACATAGGCTTTCCGCTGGAGCGCTATTAGGTTGTCCTCGCGCATCAGCCGCCCGACGCGTTTGTGATTGACCAGCATCCCGCGCCGCCGCAGTTCGGCCGTAATGCGGCGCCGCCCGTAGCGGCGTTGGTGCTGGACAAAGATTTCCTGGATCGCGGCTCGGGTGGCCATCTCCTCTTCCTGGGGCGCCTGGTCCGCCCACTGCCGGTAATAGCCGGCCCGGCTCACCGTCGCCAACTCGCACATCCGTTCCACGCTTAGTTTGCCTTGCGTCTGCCGCGTCCACTGGCCGATTTCGGCGTAGATGCTGTCGCGCCAGAAACGGTGTTGTTCTGGCGTTGCTCCTTGATTCTGCGCAAGGCACCGGCGAAAAAATCGGCTTCCATGCTCTTCTCGCCCAATGCTTCCTTCAGCAACCGGTTTTCCTCCCGCAGCTTTTGCTCGGTGCGGGTTTGGGTGCTTTGGCTCAAATCCGCCCGACGCGGATCAGGCCGGCCCTCCAGTTGATGTTTCCAGATGTACAGCAGGTTCCGCGGCAGGCCCAGTTCGCGCGCCAACGCCGCGACGTTGTCACACTTCCGCATCCGCTCTACCGCTCGCCGCTTGAAATCAATGCTATAAGGTTTCCACTTTGTCATCCTGTTTCTCCATTCGACGGCAAAGTGTTAACACTTGCGTGTCTCAATTTTGGGGACCAGTACATTCGGGATGCCGCAGAGGTGTTGGCACGATTGCCAACACGGCACGCAAGAGTGCGCGCGCCACAGTCAAGCCACGAACCGCAAGCTTTCCAGCGACCCCGCGTTCTTCTGGCGGATTTCGGACAGCAGCCCCATGGAAACGCCCGCTAAGCGCGAGGCTGCATTCACGCGGACATAGGAGGGAAGATCCTCTTGCGATTCGGTGACGAATTCGGCCAGATAAAGCAAGGAGCTCAGCGGCAGCGAAGAGCGCTCCGGACGATGGTGCCAGCGCACGGCCTCGATGATTTCCGCCGGAAATTTCCATTGTTCCAGAGCTTCGGCGCCCACTTCGTCGTGGCAGCGCCCGGAAAGGCATATTTCCACTTCCGCCGGCGGACAACCGCCATCAGTGAGGCGCTGGAAGCGTTCCTGGAAGGCAGCCGGCATGATAGCAAAGGCCAGGCGGCCGATATCGTGGATCAAGCCGGCCAGAAAGGCCTGCGAAGGATCTATTTTTACCGACGCATGCATCGCCACCAGTTCGGCGGTCTGGGCCACATCCAGGCTGTGGTTCCAAAGCTGGTGCGATTGTGGCGACGAGAAGTTACCTCGAATGGCGGCGGCCAGCAGCACCCGCCGCGCGGTCTCGGTGCCAATATAGGTGACGGCTTGCAAAATGGTCCCAATGGGCATCCGAGGGCTGTAATAGGCCGAGTTTGCCGTTTGGATGAGCCGTCCGGCAAGTACCGGATCCACCGAGGCCACCGCCTCCATTTCGCGAGGTCCCACGTCGGGATTCGCAACCTGCCGTACCACCTCGCGAGCAGCGCGGGGAAACACCGGCAAGCGATCGATCACCCGGCTGACATCGGCCCGGCTGGTGACCTGCAGATAAGTCATCATGGCCTCGACGGAGGAACTCGTGCATTCATCCACCGAGTCGGCGTCAAACAGCGGCTCCGATTCGAAAAACTGATCGAAGTCGTCGCTGATTTCGAGCACCGCCACGATCTTCCCCATGGCGGGATCGGCGATCGGGCGCCGGCCCCACAGTGTCTCCAGAACCGCTCGCACATCGTCGGCGACCAAGGGCTGCTCACCCGCCGCCTCCAGATGCATCTCGGCTAGCAGGCGGCGGCGTGCTTGGTCGTCCACCAGAATCTCGGGAACGTGATGGACAATGGCAGCTTGTTCCACCAGATTCCTGTCCGACTCGGAAAGGCCGAGTGCACTGGCCAGTTCGCTCGACCAGGTTGCCACGCGCAAACAATGCGCGCGAATTGCTTCATCGCCTCGTGCTCCGGCTAGTTCATTGGCCAGGGTGTTCATAGAAATCTCATCGGCCAAGGTCCCGGAAAGTGTGGAACTCGACGGATCACTGTCAGCTTTTTTCCCGTCGTGCCACGCCAAAGCCATTAGACAGTCTACCCTCACCCGCCTTATCGATAATTTCAAGGCGCGATTCAGGAAATCTCACCCTAGTCGCTGATACAGGAAAACGGCTGAATCCCAGGTCAGGAAACGACCATTCCCTTACGGTCGGGGTTCAGTAAGATGCCGGGCCGCCCCGCCGCACGATAGGCTTCCAGCAGGGCTCCGACGGCGGGTCCATAGACCGGCGCCGTCACGCGTACCCCAACCTCAGGTGCCATCCAAGCCCGGAATCCGGCTAGAAGTATCCTGCTCCCGAATACGCCACCGGAGTAGGCCACTAGCGTCGCCTCCCCGGCCTCAAACAATTGTCCACGCACCGCCACAGCCAATAAGGCCAGTTCGCGGGCCGCTTCCTGTAGAATTTCGAGAGCCACAGGGTCGCCGATTTCCGCCGCCTGGTTCACCACAATAGAAAGGCTCGCCACGCGAGGCCGGGGGAATTCGGCCGTATAGCAGCGGTGCAGCAAGTCATTGATGTTTCTCTTCCCGGTGCAATCCAAGAGGCGGGAGCGCAGCGAGGAAGGGACGCCCCAGCCCTCCTCCCAGCCGAGAGCGGCGCGCAATGCCTGGCGCGCGATCCAGAAACCACCCCCTTCGTCTCCAAAAAGATAGCCCCAGCCGCCGGCCCGGGCAGTGCGGCCCACGGAATTGCGCCCAAAGGCTATGGAGCCGGTTCCAGCGATCACCACCACGCCGGGTTCGCCTGCCGTGGCGCCTGCCAGCGCGATTTGGGCATCGTCGGTTACCAGGGTACGGTCGCTCGCCAGGATTTCGCGGAGAATCGATTCCTTGTCCGCCGGACCGCCGCTTAATCCCAGGCAGGCGCTGGTGAAGCGGATGCTCCTGGCATCCAACCCCCCTGCTCCGCAAGCTGCCTGTACCGATGCCTGAATGGCGCCGACAAACTTCGCCCGGCCTTCTGCCGTACCCACGTGATTGGACGGCCCGCCGTGGCCAACCCCGACGATGCGGCCGGTTTCGTCGCCAATCACCGCCGTGGTGCTGGATTGGCCGCCATCGACGCCAAGAAAGAAGCCGGGCATTACTTAATACCGAGCATTACTTAATACCGAGCATTACTTAATATGGAAGAGCCGCACGTCGCCCACCGCTCCCGCCACAGTCAGTCCCCAAAAAGCAGGATAGGTGCGCAAGTCGCTGGCGCCGGGATTTTCGGGCTTAATCAACAGATATTGGATTCCGCGCGCCTTCAGTTCCGCCGTGGCCGCCAGGCGCAGACTGGCACGTATGGGCTGCCTGGATTGGACGGGGCTATCCGAAAGCGTCACCCATGTCCCGTCGGCGCCCAGGCCCTCCAGCTTCACTCTGGCTTCGCCCGTATCCTCGGAGGACTCCACCACCACCCCGCTGGCGCTTTGGAGCCGCCCGAAGTCCACTTCCAGATGCATCCCCGGAGCAGCCGGCTGCCAGCTTCGCCAGCGTGTCACCGGACTGTTGTCGAAAGCCAATTGAACATCCCAGGGATTGGGCTGAGCCGTGAGCCGCCAGGCCGGATCGCGCACTAATTCAGCTTGGCCGTTAAAGACGCGAAGCTCGGCGATGGACCATTGATTGCCGGGCAGGCGGGCGGTTTGAACCACTCGCAATTTGCGCAGCTGGCGCGCCGGGAAATCGAATTTCAGGATGCGTGTGGGCTGATAAATCCGCACCACTGGCGTCCACAGAATATCTTGCAGGACTTCATTCGGCGCGCTTTCATAGCCAACCAGGAGGTCGCGCGGTAAATACGATTGGCCGCCCTGGCTGATGGCGAACACCCGCTCACCAGGAGGAACGGTGGACCCGATCATGTGAGCGACCACGTATTCGGGATCCATACTGAGATACGCCTCCTCCGGCTGTAAGCGAAGCGCAGCCCTCACCGGCACTTCTTCGATGCGAAAAGCATAGGGAGCGCAATAGTATTGATAGACATCCGGCCAGCAGGTTATACACGTCGCCACTACCAGCGTGGGCAAGAGCCACTGAACATCGGCGACCACCAGCGCCAGTGCGAGCGAAACAAACGGCACCAGGGGAATCAGAAAGCGCGTGCCAATGTTGCCGAAGTAAGTGCATCCGAAGATCGCCGCCGCGAGCAACAGTTGACGTCCTTCACGATAGCGGAACCCCAGCAGAGCGAAGGGGGCCAGCAAAAAGAGCGGGCCGAGAAAACCTTCCAAACGATCGCCTTGAATCGTCAGCTGCAATGGAATCTGCCAGCGGCTGGCGAGATCGTAGTTACTCAGATACCTGCGCCAGCCATCCTCAAACGAAATGTGTACGTAGGGGTTCGGGAAAATACGGTTGGCCAGCGGCGACACCGGGTTCGCCACCTCGATCCAATCCTTCACCATCCAAGGCACGATGCAAGCCAGTGCGATGAGCGAGACCACCAGCACGGGCCGCAGGACCGGTTTGCGTTCGCGCCACAGCTTCCAGGCAATGAATCCGGCGGCGTAAGGCACGGCTACAAACGCCGTGTATTTCACTTCGTAGCCGAAACCGGCCAGCAGGCCGATCGGCACCAGCATCTTCGGATCGCGGTTTTCGTCCCAGATCTGCAGCAGATAGAACAGAGCGAAGAGGACCGCGGCCAGCGCCACGTCGATATAAGCGATGGACGCGTCGTGCAGTACGATCGGGCTGGCGTAGGTGATAAGGGCTGCTGCCGCGCCAACATCGGGACGTCCGATTCGCTTGCCATAAGCCAGGATGAGGAACACCAGAACCACTAGGAACGTGAAGTGGACCAGGCTGGCGGCCGAGTAACGCCCGAAGTCGACCGCGAACAGATAGATCAGCTCGATGCCTTGCGACAAGTTGGAATAAAGATCCGTGGTGATCCGCGCGAATCCATGCGCGTGCTGGTATTTCAATACCTCACCTAAGTGATAGGCCATGCCGTCCGGGCTGTGCTCGGGAGCCAGCGCGTTGAAAAATCCGACGTAGGTGAAGGCGGCGAAGCCTGCTCCGAAAATCCAAACCCACACCCGGGGGAGCGGAGGGGATGGCTTCCCGGAAACTCGCAACGCACCGGAATATGCGGCGTAGCCGATAATCCCGAGCGCGAGAACCAGCAAAATTCCGCGACGCGCCAGCCGTGTGGCGCTCAATGCAAACATGATCGCGCTCAGGCAGGCCGAACCTGCGACAAATGCGAGCAAGCGCTCTTCCCACGCGTGGAAGGCCAGCGATAATTTGCGGAACAGCAGCATGCCGAGCGACCAGGCAGTGGCTACGGTAAAGAGCGCGCCAAAAAGAACCGGGATCACTCGAATCATCGTTCTGAACCGCGACGTTCCGCTGGCTTGCGCGCGCGGCTCATTGCTGCTTCAATCCAATGCGCTGCAGTATGACGCCGAACTTGACGCCGTCTTTGGGTGCGACGTACAGTTTGTCAATGGACATCGCGAGGGTGGTATCGGCATCCGCCGAGAGCCAGTCGGGCGGAACCGGTTTTTCAAAATGCTTGACGCCTGGCGTGGTGTAGCGGATTTTATCGAGAGGCCGGCCATTCACCAGATACGCAATCTCCACCGGGCCGGTAACCTTAAAGCCTTCGTCCCAGATGGCAAAGTCGGCATGAAACTTGAGATGCTCGGTAGAAAGAACCAGCAACCGCACCGTAGGGTTCTGCGATGTCCAGCGCCAGGAAGGATCGGTGGGACCATAAATGTCGTTTGCGATATGCAGGCTCGCGTCGGGGTCGCTCATCTCCACCATCATGGCTTCCGGGCCAGGATTGAAACCCTGTACGGGATGGCGCTGCTCGGGCGGAGCATAGCTTTCGGGAAGACGATCGCAGGCGGCCAGGCAGACCAAACAACACAGAACACATGCGACTCGGATCAAGTTCATATTATTACAGGGAGACTGGTGTGTTGGCGAGGACCACAAACCTTTACATCGATGTCCTGCGTCCTAATGTCATTCTTGGTGTTGTACCGGTCAACTCATGAAAATGAAATCGTCTCTTCTTCTCATTTTTCTTGGCGCCTCCGCCTGGCAGTCTTCCGCTCAGCCTACTCTGGATTCAAGCGGCGATGCCATGTTGAATGGCACCTATTATATGCGGCAGGTTTTCTACGTTGTAACCGCTGAGAGCGGCGCCTTGGTAAACAACATCAACATCAGCGGTAACATCACTTTCGACGGAGCCGGAAACTATAGTTTCAGCGGTACAGTTGAGAACAGCACGGCCGATCCGGCCATGATGACCTTGGTTGCAAACGGCAGCTATTCGATCTCCGCCAGCGGACAGGGCTCTATTTCCTCAATCTCGACTTTTTCCGTCGATAGGATCGTCGGACTGGTATCCCACGGAATTTTCATCGGCAGCACCACCGAGACCAATGAGGGCTTCAACGATCTGTTCATCGCAGCACCGGTGGGCTCTCAAGCCACTAACGCGACGCTCCATGGCGCCTACACGGTCGCTTACATCGACCCCACTTACCCTGGGGACGCGCTCCTCACCATGACCGCCGACGGGCAAGGTAACATCGGGACCGTCAACGTAACCAGCTATACCGGCGCCGGCACCACGGCCAGCACCCAATCCATCGGCGGAGTCACCTACGCCTTCAGTCATGGCGCCGCAGAGCTTAAATTGGGAAGCACGCGTAATAGCTCTACTTTCATCGCCGGCACGGAGGTGCTTTATATCTCGCCGGACGGCAATTTCATTTTTGGCGGTTCGGCTACCGGGTACGATATGTTTGTAGGGGTTCGAGCCGCCACCAGTGCGCCCTCCAATTACCAGGGCCTCTACTACCAGGCCGGCCTGGACCTCAATGAATCGGCAGCCGGCAGCGGCACATCCCCGCTAGACAGCTACTACGGGTCGTTTCAAGCCCTTTCAGGAAACATCATCGGACATCAGCGATTCACTACTTCTTCAGCGATTCGCTACCGAAGTTTGTCCTCGCTCCAGATTTTCGGAGGCGCCAGCGATTTCACCTATTATGACTCCTATACCTTGAACAGCGACGGCAGCTCCGACGACAGCGCCTTTGGTCAGCATTATCTGAGCAGCACGGACGGAACCATTCGAATCGGATATGGGATCGGCCCATCCCTCGGGATCAATGTGGCGCTTCAGGAGCCTGCCTTCAGTGGGTCCGGCGTGTATCTAAATCCCGCCGGTGTGGTGAACGCCGCCAGTTCCTCGCCCTTTACCGCGCAGTTGGCTCCCGGGGAATTTCTTACCTTGTACGGCTCGGGGCTCGCCAGTACCACCGCGAGTTCCAGCCTGCCTTTTCCCGATATCTTTCACGGCGTGCAGCTGTTCATTAACCAGGTTGCGGCCCCCATCTACTACGTGAGCCCGACGCAAATCTCCGTGATCGTTCCTTACAATACGACCGCGAACTCGGTGGCGCAGATCTATCTGGTTAACAACGGTGCAAATTCTAACCTCATCAGTGCGTTTACGGGATCGACTTCCGCTGGTGTGTTTACTGAGCCGGCAGGCGGCCTCGGCACAGCAGCCGCGCTGCATCCCGATTATTCGGTGATCTCGGAATCGAGCCCGGCTCAAATTGGGGAAACGGTGGCTGTGTACCTCACGGGGTTGGGCATTGTGATCCCGCGCGTGGCGGACGGAGCGCCCGCCCCAACCAATCAGCTGGTCAACACGTCTGCGACGCCGCTGGTTTACCTTCTCGATTCGGCCGGACATTACTTACAGGCCAAGGTCGCCTTCTCGGGCCTCGCGCCCGGATTCGCCGGACTATATCAAATCAACTTCGCGATTCCCTCGGGCCTGGTTTCCGGTAACGCGTCCCTGGAAATCATTGGACCGGATTCGGATACTTTCCAGGCCTCGCTTCCCGTGACCACGAATTAATCCCGCGGGTCTGCTATATTGAGCGCCATGGCATCTCCCCAACAAGTCGCTCTCGATCAAATCAAGCGCTCCATGGCAGCCACCAATGGCCTCTTTAACTCCGAGGTCTTCGGTAAGCGGAATTTCGCCGCTCTGGATGACGTCTACACCTCGGACGCCCGCATCCTTCCGCCGGGAGCACCCCTGATTTCGGGCCGCGCGGCGATCAAGAAATTCTGGTCCGATCTGATTCAATCGGCCAACGCCACATCGGCTGTGTTGTCTTCGGTGGATGTCATGCCGACTGGTGAGGGTCTGGTCGAAATCGGACGCGCCACACTCACCATCCATCCAGATGGCCAACCGGAGAGCCAGTTAGAGGTGAAGTACGTGGTCTTCTGGCGTCAGGAAAACGGACGTTGGAAGTGGCACGTGGATATCTGGAACTCAAATAGCTGATCCAGGGTCCCTATAGTGTCGGCGTTACACGGGCGCCATCAACGACAGCCGCGACCACGGCCGGTGCACCCGAACCCGTGCGCCCCTCAACCCCGCGCGCAGCGCCAACGCCAGCAGTTCGTCTTTCTTCAATGCCGCTGCTACCGAAATCTGTCCGTCGTTGATCGTAATGTCGTGCCAGCCGAATAGCCAGCGCGTGCTCGGAAGGAAGTGGTAGGCCAATGGGCCGCGATCCAGATCGATGGCCAGCACGGCGCGCCTCGCCAGGCCACGGCAGCTGCGAAACAACTCCACCACCTGGTCATTGTGGAAGTGATGCAGGAACAGCGAGCTGAAGACAAAATCGAAGCTGGCCGGCCGGAAGGGCAGGCGAAACGCGTCGGCCACCAGCTTGGGTTCGGCTGCCTGGGCCAGGTGGTCGCCTTTGTAATCGAGCGACGTCACCAGCGCGCGCGGATAACGGCGTTGGATGGCCGCGCCCATATCTCCCGAAGCGGCTCCGACATCGAGCACCGAAAAGCAGTCGTCGGGCTTTACAACGCCAGCAAAAAGTCGTCCCAGGACGTAGTAGCCGCCCAGATAACGGTTGATCCGCGTCAGGTCCCGCAGGCTGGCGCGCGCCACGTCGGGAGGAGCGTGATCCAGCATCTCCGGCACGATACAGCGCTGTTCAAGGACGCTACTGGCCACCAGCACCCTCCCCCCTGGCATTCTCGCATGACCCCGGAAACAGAACGCAATATAATCAAGATGCCATGAAAAAGACAATCGGTTTCACGCTGGCCGCGATTGGAATGCTGATCTTGGCACTCCCCCTGTCCGCACATCATGCTTTCGCCGCTGAATTCGACTCCAACAAGCCCGTTAAATTGCGAGGCGCTGTGGTGAAAATCGAGATGGTCAATCCTCACGCCTGGTTTCACGTCGCCGTGAAGAATGACGATGGGACCACCACCGAGTGGATGATCGAAGGAGGCTCGCCGAACGCGCTCATCCGCCACGGTTTCACCAAGAGCGCCATTCCTATTGGAACGGAGGTCATTTTTGAAGGCTATCAGGCCAAAGATGGATCCCATCGGGCTAACGGGCGCGATATCACATTCCCGGATGGTAAGAAGATTTTCCTGGGATCGTCCGGCCCGGAAGGGCCGCCGCCCGATGCGAAGTAGTCCAGGAGCGAACTCATGCGTGGAATTCTGATCGGCGCCAATCTCGTCCTGTTCGTGTTCGGGTCTGCGGTGAACGCACAACTGCCGCCGGTGCAACCTGGCCCGACGCCCAACGAAGCGAACTTCTTCATCGCTACGCCCCCCGGCTGGGTGCAGCCGAAAACGCCTTGGGGCGATCCGGATCTACAAGGAATTTGGCCGATTTCCTACGTGGGGAACGTGTCCCTACAGCGCTGTGTCCCGTCTTTCGGGCCTCCGCGACCGGCCAGCGCTCCACCTTGCGATCCGCACAAGGTCTTTCTGACCGAGGCCGAATTCAAGGCCCTCAAAGATCGGGCGGACAAGCAGCCTGACCGCTATGGGAACGCTGTCAAGGATGGCGAAGCCGGCCGCGCTTTTCTGAGCGGTATCATGGACACCTTCTATCCTCAGCGTCAGACATCGTTAATCATGGACCCGCCCGACGGCAAGCTTCCGGAAATGACTCCCGAAGGCAAGCGCCTGTCGAGCCTCATGAAAAGCACTTGGCCGCTTCCGGGCGAGAAGCTCACGTTCGATTCTTATACCGATTTCGATAGTTGGGATCGCTGCATCACGCGCGGCCTGCCGGCGTCGATGTTCCCCTTCCGCTATAACAATGGATTGCAAATCATCCAGGCGCCTGGTTACGTGGTACTCCGCTTGGAAATGATCCACGAGGCGCGCGTTGTAACGCTGAATGCTCCGCCGGTGTCTCCCAACATCAAGGAATGGCTGGGCGTTTCGCGTGGACATTGGGATGGAAACGCTCTGGTGGTCGAGACCACCAACTTCAAGCCCGGCGCCTCAGCCACCAACACAGGCGTAGGCGGGTCGCCCGCGGGGAACCGTTTTCCGATCAGCGATCAGATGAAGATGACGGAGCGCTTCACGCGTCTGAACAACGATTTTCTGATCTACACGATTACGGTTGAGGATCCGGTCGTGCTCACGCGGTCGTGGACTGCACGCTTTCCTCTGAAGCTCGATAACAGCTTCCAGATCCTGGAGTATGCGTGTACCGAGGATAACCACGTCATTCCAAATTGGATCAGCGTCTCACGGGCGGAACGGGCGAAGGCCGCCGGCGCCGAAAAGGAACAGCATTGAGGAGCTTAGCCTTCCTGGTGGCGCTGGCAGCCCTGGCCCCGCTGAGAATGCGGGCCGCGATCTCAGATCCCGTGAAAACCAGCGATGGACGCCTATCTGGCGTCACTCTGAGCTCCGGCGTTCGCGCCTTTAAAGGCATACCGTTCGCCGCGCCGCCGGTGGGCGCCTTGCGTTGGAGAGAGCCACAACCGCCGGCGCACTGGGAAGGCGTTCGCAAAGCGGATACGTTCGGGAATGTGTGCGTGCAGCCATCGCAGCCCAAGCGCGTCCCCAACAACGTAGCCGTCGATCTGCCGGACTCACCGAAAATGAGTGAGGACTGCCTGTACCTGAACGTCTGGACGGACGCGAAGAGCGCCAGCGCGCGGCTGCCGGTGATGTTCTGGATTTATGGCGGCGCTTACTCTGAGGGCGCCGGATCCAGTCCGCATAACGACGGAGAGGCGCTGGCCCGTAAAGGCGTGGTGCTGGTCACCTTTAATTACCGGCTCGGACCATTCGGGTTCTTCTCGCATCCCGAATTGACGAAAGAGTCGGGCCGGAACGCGTCCGGCAACCAGGCCCTTATGGATACCATCGCCGCGTTGAAATGGGTGCAAAGCAATATCCGCGCCTTTGGCGGCGATGGGAACAATGTGACGATTTTCGGCGAATCCGCCGGCGCCGCGATGGTTGGCGGGTTGGTTGGATCGCCCGTGGCTAAAGGCCTGTTCCATCGCGCCATTGCGGAGAGCGGACAGTGGATGGGGCTGGGCATGGCTCCCATGGTTCCTCTCGCGCGCGCTGAGCAGGCTGCCTCGCGCCCTCCCGGGCCGCCGAGGCCCCGAGCCGACACCGATGTCCCGAACCTGCCCCTTCCGTCGCTGGCCGATTTACGCGCCCGATCTACGGAGGAAGTCGCGAAGACGCTGCGCGGCGCAGGCATGATCATCGACGGCTGGATAGTTCCCGAAGATGAGTCGCTCACGTTTGCTCAAGGCCGGCAGAACCCCGTGGACGTTCTGGTCGGCTCTAATAAGGATGAGCATCTGGCCATGGGCGGAAGGGTGGCGTTTCGCGACATGCTGATGTGGTCCATGCGGCTGTTCGCCGAGCGCCAGACCGCGATCGGGAAACATGCATATTGGTACTTCTTCACGCACGAGCCGCCGGTTGAGCCCGGAGTCCGCGAGCTGAAAGCGACCCATGCCGCCGAAATCCCGTACGTGTTCGAAACTCTCAGCGCGCCTCGTACCGTGCCGGACACCAGTTCGCCCCGGCTGGCCGCGGCGTCCGAAAAGGACCGCGCGATGGCCGAGATGGTGTCATCTTATTGGGTTAATTTTGCCAAAACGGGCGACCCGAACGGCAAGAATCTTCCCGCCTGGCCGGTCTTCAAGAACCGCGACATGCCCCCGCACATCCTCGGTGAGATTACGGACTGTCCCAATCCCGACGTCTTGAATGCGTATGACGAGCAGTACAAGCAAATCTTAGCCACGCTCACTTCAGCGCAAAAGTGAATTTTATTGCACCCGGCCGCGCGCGGCCACTTCCCACACGCCCTCGACGATGCCGCCGCGATGGTAATGAATCCGGCTGTGCATATTGACGCAAGTGCAGACGTGATTCGGAATGATCGTCAAGCGGTCTCCAACCTTGGGCTTATAGTCCGATTCCGACAGATCCAAGTGACCATGCTCCTCCGACATCGCGAGGAAGCGAATGCCGGGATGGTTGACCACGTAACCGAAACCTTCCTTCGCCCCGGAACTCAGACGGTCGCCGGAAAAAGTCTTGGAGCCGCCATCCACCATGGCCCGGCCAGGCACAGCGGTGCTCACCACCGTGACATGTACACGGAGCGCGCATTGAGACAGGCTGCAACCGCCCGCGTCCAACGTGTTTCGATCGTTAAATACGTAAGTGCCTGGGCGGATTTCCGTTAGGCCTGCAACTTGATGCGACTGATATGCGGTTGGCGTGCTGCCTCCGCTTACGATTTCGCAAGCAATACCGGCGCCGCTTAGGCTGGCGGTTATTTCCGCGATTCTAGCTGAAAGCTCTTCGAGCGCGAGTCCCTGATTTGCTGGCGCGGACTTAATGTGCCCAGGATAAACGGATATGCCTCGAAAACAAACCCCAGGCAGCTTTTGAATCGCAATCGCCAGCGCCTTTCCATCCTCGGGCGATTGCAGCCCGCAACGTCGCATGCCAACGTCAAACTCCACCAGCAACCCAATAGTTGATCCTTTCGCCGATGCGGCAGCTGAGACGGCTTCTGCCGTGACACGCGAATCAATGGCCAGTGTTACGCGGCGCGCACGGGCAATCTCGGCCAGACGCTCCAGTTTCGCTGCGCCTAAAACGGGATAGTGGACCAAGATGTCATCTAAGCCCGCGTCCGCCATCACCTGGGCTTCGCCACTCTTAGCAACCGTGACACCGGAGCTCCCGGCTGCCACCTGCATATGAGCTATTTCAGGGATTTTATGCGTCTTGGTATGCGGCCGCAAGTTGAGATGATGCGCGGCCGCATACGTGGAAAGATCGCGAATGTTGGTTTCCAGGATGTCCGCGTCGACGACGAGCGCCGGCGTTTCCAATTCCTCGATTCGTTGCATGTTTACGAGCGCGCTACTTCTTGCGGGGGAAATGCCGGTCTCCCTCGGTCCAGTGCTCCACCATTGCGGTGACGGCGCCTTTTGCATCCCTGACGAACTCCACGCCGGTTCCTTCCATGGTGAAACTGGTTTCCGAATGCGCGACGAGTGGGATGTTTCCGTAGCCCGGATCGATCATAAGACGGCCCCCTTCCAAGGAGACCAGGATGCCGGCCGGAAGTGTGGGTGATTCGTAAGAACCCACGTATTGAGCGAGCACCCCCGCTGGAACACGAAACTCCTCCCCGCTTTTGCCCACCAGGTGTGGCTTGTCGCGCTCGTTTTCACAGATATACTCAATCAGGTCCCCGTCCGGGACCAGATCAAATTCGATTGCAAGCGTCCACGGCTTGGTATAAGACTTGGGATCGTCGTACGTCACTTTGAGATCGATGTGGCCGGCATCGCGGCGGTGGTAGCTCTCCGTCAGCCGTAATGCTTCGGTGTGCGGATGCCCCGCCAGATCGAGCGATGTCCGGTCATTATAACCAGCCGTGGTCACTACCAGGGTGTCTCCGTCCCAGTGGCCCACCGAGTAGCCCATCCAAGTCGGATTGGGATCTTCGGGCAGCCCACGGCCGTCGGTAAAAATCTGGCGAAAAAGGGTCTGATATTCGTAAAGGACCACGACCAGGTTCGGGGTTTGAACCACCTTCATCGGGAAGTTGCCAACCGCAATGCCGGCTTTCGGACCGGGAGGCAGGCAATGAATACCGTCGGTATCGTTGCGAAAATTATCCTCGCGCTGTTTGTACAGAGCCGCCGCCCACGGCCGTATATCCTCGGGCTTGAGGGCCTCGGTGACATAGAACAGCGCGCCCGTATTTCTCGGCATCCAGACTCCGGATAGGTCCGGCTTGCCATCCGCGAGCCGCGGTGTGGGGGCTGAGAGGTCAACCTTGCCGTCCGGTGTGCGGGTCACTCCCGGAGTTGGGTGATTGGGCCACTGCGCTGTAAGAGAAACGCTCATCACGCACAGGATCATCAGCAGCTTATGCATAGGACCTCCCTTCGCGACCGCCGCCCCGCATTTTATCAGTTTTTGTGGCGCACGCACTCGTGCGTGCCGTGTTGGCACTCGTGCCAACACCTCTGCGGAACGTTCACACTGTGCGTGCGCAACAACACAATTACGGTCGAGCCACAAGGCTCTTGGGGAGATCGAGAACCGGGTTGTTCTGGAAGAAGTGCATAGGCCGGATGTAGAACGAATGCCACATAGTCGGCATGATCGGCCAATCTTCCGATCGCGTAATGTGGTGGAATCCAAGCGTGTACCATCCAACGATGTCGGTATTCGCAATCGGCCGGTTGGCCTGGGTCCAGACGCCGAGGCCATCGGTCCCTTTCGAGCTAACGGGGTAAACGCCCGAAGCGTAGCGTTCATTTTCGTTGTAGGGCGTGACCCAGAATTGATGTTCCGAGAAGGCGCCCACCTTTTGAGGAGGGTCGTCGGGGGACAGCAGCGACTTGGCCGTGGCGCCGGGCATCACTTCATAAGCGGTTGGCTGGTTGAGCGGTCCTTTTACGGATGGATTCATGAACATCCACATGGATGGCCTATCCAGCTGGATATCGAGGATGGCATCCTTCTCGTTCGCTGCAACGCTGGGCTGGGTCACCCAAATGGATTTGCGCATAGGGTCATTTTCAAGGCGCTTGAGCACCATGCGATGGGTCATGAAGCTATTGTTCGGTCCGTCGATATCGAAGTCCAGACGAAACGAGAAGAAGTGGTCGTGGTTGACGCCGACCGTGTGAGGCCCGACGTATTGGCCATATTCCGGCCCCCCATGATCTTCGTGGTCCGGGGCTTTCTCTTGCAGTGTGTGTTTGGTCTCGATGACTCCGGTGGCTCCCACGGCAACTTCGATGCCGCCGACGGGATCGAATCGGTAGTCTATGATGTAGTCGTAGTTGCCGATCGTGGCTGCGGAACGTAGCACCAGCTCGCGCGTGGGGCGGCCGTAGGTCTCGCCCTCTTCGGAGTGGCGCCAGGCGGCGGATTCCGGGTCGCGCTCAAACAGGCAGGCCAGGTTCGAATTGAACTTCGGCGCGCCATTCTCGCTAACCGTAAAGCCGTCGAACCAGGTTGCATCCGCTGGGCAGTCGACGCCGGCACGCATAGGCGAAAGGAAGCCGGTGGCGTAGAATTCGCCGGCGTCCACGAACACACGATTGTTCCACCCGTTCCCGGGATCCATGTAGGGGACGAATAACTCGCTGACGCTCGCTTCATAAAGAATGGAGCGGGGCTGGCCTTTGTCGACGAACCGCACCAGGTTGAGGACGGTACCCACACGCGGATCGATACGGATGCGGAAGAGCCAGCTCTGCCAGGAAATCTCACCGTTCTCGATTTTGTAGCCTTGTCCCGCGGGCTGGGAAATCGAGATGGGCGTGGTGTGCGGGCGGGGATTTTCTGGAATCCCTTCGTAGTCGATGTTCCCGGTGGGGACCGGGACCGCTCCGGTATCGACCACCTTGAGGACCTTCCTGGTGGCCATGTTCACTTGCATGGTGAGACCTTCGATGTCGCGCCCCCAACTATGCAAGACGCCGTGCCTCTGGGAGCACGATCCGAAACCCATTCTTTGCGTCGCCTGTTCGGGAATGGACTGGTAGGCGCCCGGCAGCACGAGGCACGATACGGTTCCCAGATCCGTGATGCCCCGCTTCTTCAGCGCTTCCACCACTCTGGGATCGCTCTTGATGACTTCGTCTTCGCCGAACAGCTCGCTGGCCAGGATGGGGGCTTGGACGCCTGGCAGCTCTTCAAAGCTAACAACTTTTTTCCCCACGATGTCCACCCGTGCGGCGAACGTTTTTTCGCCGCGCAGCAGGACTACGTCGGCCTCTCGCGCGAATGGCTGGCCGGCCCGATAGCTGAGCACGGCCGATTTCGCGGGAGGATGCAGCAGGACACTCGCGAAGAGGGTAGTAGGAGTTACTTGGCCCGCGTGTTGGAGAACATCGTAGACGGTCCAGTATTCGGCCTTCGTAAGGCTATCCAGAGGGTGACTGGGAGCTTGGGCGCACACTTCGACCACGATAATGACGAAGAGAGAGAGCAGGCGCATTGAGAGTTCTCCTGGCTTGGGATCGCAACAGTATACTCTGCGTCCCGTGCGATCAAAAACTCAACTGAGCGCGAAAGATAATTCTTATCGGAGTGGAGTGCGACAAGTGCTATGATAGCTCTGCTAACATAGCCCTGGCCGAAGTTTAGTCGCTTTGGCAAAGTCCTTCCCGCGCGCAACCCTGTGCGTTGCTTTCTCCTCTGTCCGGATACTGCGTTCATCGTGGGTGTTGTAAATGGATCAAAATTGTCCCCAGCCAGACCGGTCGTTTTCTTCCGAGGCGATCCGCTGTGAGCTTCAAAGGATACTGGCAAGCCGAACATTTCGAGCGGCACAAGGACAAAGGAAGTTTCTCGCCTATGCAGTGGAAGAGGTACTCGCTGGACATGCCAACCTGCTGAAGGAATATGTCATTGCGACGGAAGCGCTGGATAGAAACCCATCTTTCGATCCCCGCCTGGATCCGATCGTCCGAACCGAGGCCAGGAAGCTGCGCGCCAGGCTCGACAAATACTATCAAACTGAGGGTGCCCGCGATCCGCTTCGCGTGGAGTTCCGCAAGGGTTCCTACGTTCCGTCTTTTCACGAGGCTGTAGTTCCGGTACCAGAACCGCCTATCGAAGCCAAGCAGGCCGAAGCGCCCGCCCTGGCATGCGCTTCGGAAACGCCGTCGATGCCGGACGCCCAGATTGCACCCCGATCGAGGCCTGGGAAAGGGGTCCTGGCAGCTTTGGCGGTTCTCATGCTAGCGGTCGCTGGCGCCGCCATTTTTTATCTCTCTCGCGCCAGCTTGCGGCAAACTACTTTTGCCGCGGACGATGCCTCCATCGCCGTTCTGCCCCTGGTGAACCTCAGCGGCAATAACCAGGAGTTCCTCAGCGATGGTCTCACTGACGAACTGATTAATTCCCTTAGGCAGGTGCCGGGCCTGCAGGTGTTGGCCCGGATGCCGGCGTTCGGCAAAAACTTGCACGTCCGCGCTGTTTTGGTGGGCACTGTTCGCAAGTCCGAAAATAGGCTCACCGTAGCGGTTCAGCTGAATAACCCGGAAAATGGATACCACCTGTGGTCCGGAAGTTACGAACGAGATTTCGCGGACATCGGGACAGTCCCACCCGCGATTGCAGGTGCCGTCACAAATGCGCTCGGAGTCGGGCTTATTCGCACAGGCGCCCGGAACTTGATTCAGACGCCGGCTTCCCGCAATAGCGAGGCTCAAGAAGATTATCTAAGAGGCCTCTACTTCCGGAACCGGTATAACGTTGACAGCCTGAACAAGGCGATCGAATATTTCAAGCGATCCATCGCCGCGGACCCTTCGTTTGCTCAGGCTTATGCAGGGTTGGCCGATTGCTACGCGATGGCGCGTCCGGTGCTCGCTACTCCTCCCCTGGAGGTAGTTTCCAAAATCAAGGCAGCTGCATCCAAAGCCCTGGAACTCGATGGCACACTGGGTGAACCGCATATCGACCTCGCAGTCAGCGCCGAGTACGAATTTGATTGGACCACGGCGGAAAGGGAATTCAAGCGAGGGTTGGAGCTTAGTCCGGGTAACGCAGTAGGACACCTTTGGTACGCCTGGTATCTCGCGCTGCTTGGACGCAGGAACGAGGTGCTAACGGAGCGAACCCTGGCGGCGAAACTTGATCCGGTGTCGCCCTACGCTGTCGAATCGCTCGGCGATTACTATTCCGCGGTAGGCCGTTATGACGCCGCTGTTCAGCAATTCCAGAGTGCCCTGGCGCTAGAGCCAAATTTCGGTTTGGCTCATCAAGACCTGGGCGACTCGTACCTGCTGCAGGGCAGATGTGGAAATGCGATCGAGGAATTGCGTTTGGCCAATGAGTCGATGCCCGGCCCTCGCCGGATGGCCGATCTGGGGTATGGGTACGCCGTGTGCGGGCATCCGACCGAAGCGCGTAGAATATTACGCGACTTTTTGACGGAACCCAAGCCTGGCGTCATACCAGCGCTCGCGATCGCGGAGATTTACATGGGTCTGGGCGACAAGGATCGGGCGTTTCCATGGTTGGAGAAAGCGATTGATGAAAGAGACTTGGGGATGGGCTTGAAATGGGATGGGTATTTCGAACCACTGCGCTCGGACCCACGATTTAACGCTCTGCTGCGGCGTATGAGATTAGATTAAGCTATTCAGACAGTAACCGGTTACCGTGATCAGTTCTATGCAAGGCTCTTTTCTTGCATCAAGTTGTGGGACTTCGGATCCGGAAGATCGAAAGATCTTCTTGACTGAGAGCTCTAGTTGGCACAAACTTCACTAACATCTGCTCCGTTGGCAGCTCGATGATGACAATGCAAGGTCTCACGAGAAATGCGCCCGGATCGAGGCCCTACAATAATTCAATCGAGTGGAATATGATCATCCTGAGGAACACGTGACTAAGCGATTTTTGACTCTGATCGTTTCTGGTTCTGGCCTGCTCTGCAGTGCATTCGCTCAGAGCGCAGGCTCTGGAGGAGGGGCATCCGGAGTGGCCGCCGAAGAACCTGTCGAAGAGGGTATTCCGGTTACCGACGCGCTGGTCATTTCGCGTTGCGGGACCTGCCATACCAAGGATGCGAAGAGCAATCTTTCGCGCATCTCCTGGGAACGCACCACGCCTGAGGGATGGGAGCAGGCCATCAAACGGATGGTCCGCCTGAATGGGATGGCCATTACTCCCGCCGAAGCACGCTCCATCGTGAAATATCTGGCGACGTATCATGGCCTCGCGCCTGAAGAGGCCAAGCCAGTGATGTACATGCCCGAGCACCGCTTGGTGGATGAGACCAGCATCCCGAACGACACGGTCCACGACACCTGCACAAATTGCCATGCGTTGGGCCGCGCGTTGTCCTGGCGGCGGACCAAGGCCGACTGGCGCTTGCTAGTCAATATGCATAGCTTCCTCTATGCCCAGGCTGATAATATCTTTCGGCGCGGCTCGGGCGCTTTTCCCACTGTCCATGGCCCACGCGTCGAACGTGCCGGCGTCGCTCCGGCCCCTGAGCCGGCGACGCCCCAACGGGAGCCGGTTGAGATATCGCTGGATTTTCTGGCCAAGGCCGCACCTCTGCATACTCCCGAATGGTCCGCCTGGCGTGCTCGTATGCGGCCGCCGAAGCTGGCCGGGCGATGGCTGGTTTCCGCGCATCTGCCTGGACATGGCCGTTACTACGGCGAGATGGTGATGCAGCCGGGCGCGGCCGAAGACGAATTTACGACCAACATCACTCTCAGGTCCGTGAAGGACGGATCTACCTTAAAGCGTTCCGGAAGCGGCCTCGTGTACGCGGGCTATTCATGGCGCGGCCGTTCCGCTGCCGCAGCGAAACCCGGCAACGCACCAGATGATTTAATGCACGAAACGCGCGAGGCCATGTGGTTCAATCCCAATCAACTGGAGGCGGAAGGCCGCTGGTATTGGGGGGATTACCAGGAGTTCGGTTTCGACGTGAAGCTGGTGCGAGCATCGCCTGAACCGGCCGTGCTGGGAGTGGATGTCACCTCGCTCAAGACCGGATCGACCGGTGCAAAGGTTCGGCTGATCGGCGACAATTTCCCGGCGAATGTTCTGGCGTCGGATGTCGATTTCGGTACTGGCGTGACAGTGAGCCGCATCGTGTCCAGTAATCCAGGCGAGATTGTGGCGGAAGTGAACGTGGCTGCGGACGCGGTAAGTGGCAAACGCGACGTCGCTTTCCGGCGGTCGATTGTTCCCAATGCCATCGCCGTGTATGACCGCATCGATTACATCAAGGTGACGCCTGAGGCGGGGCTGGGACATCTGGGAAGCGATGTGCACCCGAAAGGCTACCAGCAATTCGAGGCAATCGGATTTAGCCGGGGCGCCGACGGCAAGCCGCATACCCCGGACGACGTCGATTTGGGGCCCGTCGACGTCACGTGGTCGGTGGAAGAGTTCCAGTCGGTTTTCGGTGACGATGACAAAGGCTTCGTCGGCCAACTCAGTCCAACCGCGCTGTTTACACCGGCCTCCGACGGTCCCAATCCGGAACGTAAGTTCAGCCGGAATAACTATGGAGACGTGTGGGTGGTCGCAACCTCGAAAACTGAAAAAGAGAAGGATGGGCGCCCCATGATCGGCAAGGGGTATCTGGTGGTCACGGTTCCCACTTACATCAAGTGGGATCAACCCGAGGTGGAGAAATAATGAAGCATATACGAGCAGTGAACAAAAAGGCTCAACGGATCATCGAGGCGCATGAAGACGTGATCGCCCTTCAGGATCAGGCGCCGGCGCGGCCCCATATCCCCACCGGATGCTCACTGTCGTTTTCGCCGGGCTGGGAAGTGGATTCAGCGGGCGGGACTGCCGGCCTTTGCCAGCCGGTAGAGCGAGATATTTACGATTGCTATAACTCCTGTTTCTGGCCTGCCCAGGTTCCCGATCACATGAATAACTATCCCGATTGGTCGAGTAAGTGCGCCGTGGCAACCAAGGACTGGCGGAATCTCGATCTTGTTTTCCCGTAGAAAAACCATGCAACGACTCAATTGCCTGTTTCTCTTTTTCGCGGTCTCCGCCTGTCCAGCCACGCTGTTCATGGGAACCTATCACGATACGGTAATCGCCTTCGATGAGGCGAAAGGGCAAATCGTCGATAACATAAAGCTCGACACGGGCCTGCCCGCCAACTTGCGGCTGTCGCAAGACAAAAAGACTCTCTACGTCACCACGGGCGATAACAGCGGAATCGAAGTCATCGATATCGCAACGCGCAAAATCACCAATCACTTTGTTCTGAATACGCCCACCAAGCGCATCCGGTTCAATGCCGGCGGCGTTCCCGACCCGCAGGGCAAGTTCATCTATACCGTCACCACCGAGATGAACAAGCTGGCCGATCACTACGAAATCGGCAAACCGAAATTTACCGTGATCGATCTTGCCGCGCAGAAAATCGCCAAGACCTTCGATGTTTCCAAAGACGACGAAATTGCCATCGGGGCCGGGCGCGGGCGGGCCATGATGGAGATTTCGCCGGACGGCAAGTACCTTTATCACTTCGGCGAGAAGGTACTGATCCTCAACACGGACGACTTTAAAGTTGTCGATCGGATGGACCTTGCGAAACCTGACCTTCCCGGTATGGAGGATATCGGCTTTGGCGGGCAGTTGGACAGCATCGCGCAACCAGGCATGCACGTTTCGTTGTTCAATTCCTCCGATCCAATCGTGCATAACCATGTATTCGGTATCGGTAGATTCGATCTCAATACGCGGCAGATGACCTTTGATCCGATCGGCCCCGCTCCCCAAGGCATGATGGGCCTGCAGGTGGCGCCCGACAAGACCCACGCGTACACCGTAGTTACCAGCGGCACGCTGGGGAACAAGCGCTGCGAGTTCTGGCAGATCGACATGGCGAGCGACCGGGTCACCGGCGTCCGCGAGTTCGCCTGCCGCAGCAGGTTTAGTTTCGGATTGTCGGGCGATGGAAAGAAGCTTTACATCTACGGCGCCGGTTACCAGATCGACGTGTTTGACGCCGCCACGCTGCAGCATGACCGTACTTGGGATTTGCAGAACGACACCACCGGCGGAGGGCTCATTGTTGTTCCTTAGGAGCGCAAACGGCGCGGCGCGCAGCATTGTTCCAGCCCTGTTGGTGTTTTCGATGCTGGCTGCGGAGCCTTCCGAAAAGCCGCTAGCGGCCTCGCGCAAAGCGCTCGACCTTTTGCTGGCTGAGAAATATTCGGATCTGACAGCCCTGTTGACGCCTGCCGCAAAGGAACGCCTTACCGTCGAATTCCTACACGATAAAGTGGGCGGCGAAATCCGCACCTTCGGGCAAATGAATTCTATCGGCGAGCCGGTGCTGGCGAAAGACGGCGACAACACGCTGATCAGCTACCCGGTTCACTTCGCTACCACCAGAGTGTACGTTCAATTCACACTGGACCCCTCGCTCCAGGTGTCGGGACTATATATTCGTCCCCTCAATGCGCCGCTGCCCAAAGTGTGGCAGAGGCCCGCATATAGCAAGCCGGAGGCGTTCACGCAACGCGACGTTACTATCGGATCGGACGAATGGAAACTGGGAGGCGCGCTCACCATACCCGTTGGCAAGCCACCATTTCCAGGCGTGGTTCTGGTGCATGGGCCGGGTCCGAACGATCGCGATGAGGAGATCTATTCCAACCGCATTTTCCGCGACCTCGCCGAGGGGCTGGCTTCGCGCGGTATTGCGGTGCTTCGCTACGACAAGCGCACGCTCACCTACGGCGACAAGATGGGATACATGTCCTTCACTCTCGAGCAGGAAACTGTGGAGGATGCGGTGCGCGCCATCGATGTGCTGCGGCATCAGCCGGAGGTGGCTGCGAATCGTATTTTCGTTCTGGGGCACAGCCTGGGCGGTTACGCCGCGCCCCGCATCGCGGCTCGGGATGGAAAACTGGCCGGTCTGATTTTCTTCGCGGCAAATGCCCGTCCCATCGAAGATGTGGCGCTGGAGCAGAACGATTACGTGGCGCATCTGAACGGCGATCCTTCGCCACAATCGCAGCAGCGGCTGGATGCCTTGAAAGCCGAAGTGGCAAAAGTGAAGAATCTGCAGCCCGGCACATCCCCTCCACAGGTGGTGATGGGACTGCCAGGCGTTTACATGCTGGACCTGAAAGGGTACCAACCGGCAGAGCAGGCCAAGCAGTTAAAGATTCCCATGCTCTTCCTGCAAGGCGGGCGCGATTTCCAGATCACTTCCAAGGACTTTGGGATTTGGAAGGCCGCGCTCGCACCACGTCCCAACGTGGAGTTCAAAGAGTACCCGGCGCTGAACAATCTGTTTATCGCCGGCGAAGGCAAACCCGGTCCTTCCGACTACCTTAAGCAAGGCAATGTCGATCCGGCGGTAATCGACGACATCGCAAACTGGATCGCTCACTAGGGGAATCAAAAAATCATGAATCGCCGCGAGTTTCTCGCTTTCGCCGCCACCAGCCTGCCAGCCGCTCGAATTGCTCGCGCGGGGTCAACCCAACCCTCTGCCGACATCACTCTTCGCATCAGCGAAATCACGGCCGATCTAGGACATGGCCATACCGTAAAGACGCTCGCCTATAACGGGCAGATACCGGGCCCGCTGCTAAAAATGCAGGAAGGCAAGACCGTGACTGTGGATGTAGTGAACCAATCGCGTCTTCCCGATATGGTCCACTGGCACGGCTTTCACATTCCGCCTGAGGTGGACGGCGCGCACGAAGAGGGCACGCCTCACGTTCAACCGGGCGACACCCGGCGTTATTCGTTTACCGCGCAGCCCTCCGGCTCGCGTTGGTACCACACCCATGGAATGGCCGGACAAAATACGCGTATCGGAATGTACTCGGGGCAGTTCGGAATGGTGGTCGTTGAGCCCCGTCAGAATCCCGCGCCTTACGACGCAGAGTTTCCCATTGTGCTGCACGATTGGGATCCATACTTCCGATCCGAAATGGAAGGGGACGTCGATTACCGCTTGTTCACCATCAATGGAAAGGTGCTCGGTTCCGGCGAGCCGATCCGCGTGAAGGGCGGCCAGCGCGTTCTGTTCCGCGTGCTGAACGCGAGTGCCACCAAGGCGCATCGGCTGGCCCTTTCATCGCATAAGTTCCAGGTAGTGGCTCTGGACGGGAACACGGTTCCAAAGCCGGCTTCCGTTCCTGTGCTGGATCTCGCTCCGGGAGAACGAGTGGATGCCATCGTCGAGATGAAGAGCCCGGGCATTTGGGTGTTCGGCGAAGTGGAAGATGCGCAGCGCGCCGCCGGCGCCGGAATCGCTGTCGAGTACGCGGGCTCGCAGGGCGCACCGCGCTGGCTAGCGCCGTCCAATTTCCAGTGGGATTTGGGTGCATTTGGCGAGCAGCGTGAATTGCCTGCATCTGAATCCACGATCCCGCTAGTCATCGAACCGGGCAAAAATGGCTACCTTTGGGCCATCAATGGTAAATCCTGGCCCCACGCGGATGAGATCCGCCTTACTTCCGGCGTTCGTAACCGGCTGGTATTCGACAACCGGAGCATGATGGGACACCCGCTTCATTTGCACCGCCACACCTTCGAGCTAGGCTCGGGCGTTCGCAAGGATGTTTTGCTGGTCCCCGCCCACACCAAATTAGAGGTGGATGTGCTGGCCGATAGTCCCGGACCGTCATTGTTTCATTGCCACCATCAACTGCATATGGATTTCGGATTCATGGCGCTGTTGCGTTATTAACGGCGACATGATCAAAAACGCCCTTCAAACAGTAACCGATTACGGTTATCACTTTGGTTCAACTGGCTTTGCTTCATCTGGTTGCGAAAGTTTTGTCGAGGATGCCTGGCAAGCGTTCCGCTTGACTCGAAGCTCCGCTTAGCCCAAACTTCACTAACAACCTGCACCGTTTGCAGCTCGCCAGGGGAAGCGGCGACACGCCGAAAGTTCTCACGAATTTTGCCCTGACTCGTCTTTGGCAACGCTGCCATTACAGAAGATCACTCAATTCGCCACGTGGCCTACTCCCCGGAAGCCGGTATTTCCGGAAAACATTTTTCTATAAAGGGGTGGAACGATGAGGAAACTGCTCGGGTTGGCATCTGTGATCTGGCTACTGGGTCAAGCGGCGTTTAGCCAGTCTACTTCCGGTACGATTCTGGGGACGGTGAAAGACCCCGGGGGAAGCGTTGTAACTGAGGCCGTAGTGACGTTACAGAACCAGGGCACTAGCGCCACCCGCAGCACGATAACCAATGACACCGGGTCCTTCCAGTTCGTAAATCTCGACGTTGGCACGTATCAGATCACCATTGAAAAGCCGGGGTTCCAGAAAATGGAACTAACTACGATTGCGCTGGGCTCGCGGGAGACCAAACGCGTCGACGCGGGTTTGAGTGTGGCCACCCAGACCACCACCGTGAACGTGGAGGCTACCGCTGGCACCGTCATCCAAACCGATACCTCGGGCGGCGCCGAAACCAAAGGAAGCCTGGAGTTAACGGATCTTCCCGTGGCGATCACCTCGCGCGCCAGCGGCTCCACCAGTCCGATGTCGACGCTGACGGCGCAGCCCGGCGTGCAGACCGATCCGAGCGGCAATATCTCGGTGGCGGGCTTGCTGCCCGCTCAGCTTTCGATGACTATTGACGGCATCAGCTCGGTTGGGCCGGCCACGATGGGCGCGATCAGTGAGCTGTTTCCCTCCTTCAACGCGATCGAAGAGATACGGATCAGCGAAACGATCAATCCAGCCGAATACGGCGGCGTGGCCGACATCTCCACCATCTCGAAATCGGGGACCAATCACTATCACGGCGGTCTCTTCGAAAATTTCCAGAACAGCGAATTGAACGCGTCCAACACGTTCAGCAATCAGACGCCGACGTTGAAGATGAACAATTTCGGCGCTTACATTGGCGGCCCGGTGATCTTGCCCAAGCTTTACAACGGGATCAATAAGACATTCTTCTTTTTGAGCGTGGAATCGCTGCAGCTTCCCAGGACCCTGCAATATGTAGAGAGCGTGCCGACGTTGGCGATGCGGAATGGCGACCTTTCGGCGTATCTTACCGCTGCCAATGGTGGCGCTGCCAACCAGCTGACCGGTTACCCCGGCAACATTATTCCAGCCAGCCAGATCAATCCGTACGCGCTGAAAGCATTGGATGCATTCTTCCCGCTGCCCAATTTAACGCCCGAGAATCCAGCGCAACCTTTCGCCAACAATTATCTGGCCTCGTTTGCCGTTCCCATCAAGAGCAATCAAGGAGATCTCCGGCTGGACCAGCAGATCACCTCGAATAATCAAATCTACGCGAGGTTTACTTACAAGAATCGGCGAGTTACTAATGTTCCGATCTCGAATTACTATATTGGCGCCCCTCCCACTTCGCCGTTGGTGGGATCGCAGGTGGCGCCCGAGGTCGACGATGCGCTGACGGTTGCCGACAACTGGGTGATCACTCCGACCATTGTGAACGAGCTCCGGGTGGGGTTCAGCGGGGATCACACCTACCAAGGCATCGGGATCACCACGCCCCAAGCCGCCTCCGAACTGGGGCTAACTGGACTTCCAGGTCCGCTCCCGATCGGCACCAACATCCCGCAAATCACCATCGCGGGATTTGTTGGGATTTTCGGACAGTCGCAAAACACGAGGGAGGGAACCGAGCAGGTTTTGGACACGCTGACCTGGACCAAACAGAAGCACACCTTCAAGTTCGGCGGCGACTTTCGCGCCCTCCACGGCCTTTACACCAACGTTTTTGCGAACCAGCGGATGGGAACGTATACCTTTAACGGATCTGTGTTGAGCAGCCTGCTAGGTGGCGGGACTGCGACGCCGTTCGCCTCTTTCCTGCTGGGCTATCCGGACTACAGCCAGGTTGCCACCGTAATTAATGCGAACACCGAGGGTTACGCGCGGCACTACGCCACTTACATTCAGGACGACTGGAAGGTTTCCCGCTCGTTCACTCTCAATGTCGGCCTCCGCTACGAATACCATCCGAACTTTCGGGACCACTTAAACAACGAGGCGAACTTCCTGCCAAACTATTACAGCGTCCAAAACGGGCAGACCATTCGCGGCGCAGTGGTCATTCCCAACCAGGGCACATTTTCCATCGTCGATCCCGGGTTCCAGCAGTCCATCGCGCCCACGCCGATTTTAACGGCGGCGCAGGCCGGAATTCCCGAGTCGCTGCGCTTCTCACAGAAAACCGACTTCGCGCCTCGGCTGGGCTTCGCCTGGCGTATGTTTGGGAGCGACAAAACGGTGCTGCGGGGCGGCTACGGACGCTTTATTCAAACGTTGTTGGGCTCGGCCGTTGAGAACGCCTGGGCGGTGGAGTCCAGCGACGTGGCTTTCTTCAACAACAGTTTCAACTCGAACGGCACGCCCGTGTTCAAGCTACCCTATGCCTGGCCCTCCAACATCGCGCTGCCCGGAACACAGAGTTTCTACGTGGCGACGGACACCCATTACAAGGACCCGTATGTTCAACAGTGGGATATCACGCTGGAACGGGACCTCGGCGCGAACTTCGGCCTTCGGATCTCCTACGACGGAAACCACGGTTCCAATCTGGGTGTGCAATACAACCTCAACCAGCTTGCCCCGAACACAGCTGGCTTCAACGCTCTGGCTTTGCAGGTTCCCTTTCCGTTGATGAGCTACATCGGCTATCAGGCGAATCTGGGCTACTCGAACTACAATTCGGCCACTGTAGAGGTGAAGAAGCGCATGTCCAACGGTCTTCAGCTTCAGGCCAGCTACATGTTCACGCGAAATCTTTCCAACGTCACTGGCGCCGCTTCGAATTCGGTAACCAACTTCGCGGGAGAACAAGGCGGGTTGCTTTCGGACCCCTACAATCCAAGCCTCGATTACGGCAACGTCCCGTTCACGCGGCGCAACCGCTTTCTGGCGACTTTCCTTTACCAGTTGCCTTTTGGAAAAGGCAAAACGTTCCTAAGTTCTAGCAACGGCATCGTGAACCGCCTGGTGGGAGGCTGGGAGCTGAGTGGGATCATGCTCTATCAGTCGGGTCCATTCATGACCGTGACCACCAACAGCGATCCCTCGGGTACCGGTTATAACTTGTTCAACTCCAACGGAGGTCGTGCAGACACGGTTCCTGGCGTGAGCCCATATGCGGGGCAATCTCTGGCGGCCTGGATCAATCCCGCCGCCTTCACCGATCCAGGCAACAATATTGGCCGCTTTGGAAATGCTTCGCAGGGTGACGTAGTGGGGCCGGGAACCGTCGCGCTGTCCACCTCCCTGATCAAGAGCGTCGAGATCACCGAAGGGATCCGGTTCCAGATCGGCGCCCAGGCCGCAAACGTCCTGAACCACCCCAACTACGCGCCTCCTACCAGCCTCACCGTCGGGGTCGCGGGGTTTGGCCAGATCAACGGGCTTCAGCCGTCGGAAGGCGCGGGCCCACGCTCTGTGCAGTTGACTGCGAGGTTCGTTTTTTGATTTACAATCGAGTGCTGAATATGACACCTAATTTTGTGAGAATTTCCCTGGCGTGTTTTCTCGCCTTGCCTGCGCTTGCGCAAACGCCATCGGCGGATGCAGCCAAACAGACCGTCGAAGAAGGGATCCCCGTCACCAGCGCGGTCGTGATCTCCAGGTGCGGCTCCTGTCATGCCAAAGACGAACATGGCAACCTCCAGCGCATCTCGTGGGAACGCGCCACGCCGGAAGGCTGGGAAGAGGCCATCAAGCGCATGGTGCGTCAGCAGGGCGTGCGGCTAACGCCCGACGAGGCACATTCGATCCTGAAATATCTGGCCACCGATCACGGTCTGGCGCCGGAAGAGGCCAAGCCGGTCATGTACTATGCCGAGCGCCGGATGGTGGACGAAACCAACATCCCCAACGACAACGTGCGCGGCGCCTGTACGAATTGTCATGCCATGGCGCGTCCGCTTTCCTGGCGCCGTACTGAGCAGGATTGGAAGCTGCTCGCCAATTTGCACGTGGCCTTGTACGCGTCCGCCGAGGAGTCCTTCCGTCGCGGATTGAGGATGGGAACGGCGCTCGATTGGGTGCCTCAACAGGAAAAGACGCGTCCAGTGGACGTAGCCATTGCGTATCTGGCCAAGACCGCACCGCTCCATACCCCGGAATGGGCGGCCTGGCGTTCTCGGATGCATGCGCCAAGACTCACCGGACGGTGGATCGTCTCGGCTTACATTGCGGGGCGCGGCAAGTTTTATGGCGACATGGAAGTGGAACCGACCAAAGGAACCGACGACGAGTTCACCACTAAAGTGAAACTGACCTCGGCCAAGGACGGTTCAACCATTTCCCGGACCGGGCACAGCGTGGTCTACGCCGGCTACTCCTGGCGCGGCCGGTCCAAAGGGACTCCCATGGCCAATTCCACTCCTGACGACCTCGGCAGCGAGATGCGCGAGGTGATGTGGGTTTCGCCGGATCAATCGGTCGCCGAAGGCCGTTGGTTCTGGGGCCAATATCAGGAATTCGGTTTCGATGTGAAAATGAAACGCGCCTCGGCCGACCCCACTCTGATCGGCGTGGATAGAGCCTCGCTAAAGACCGGATCGCAGGGCAATCGCGTTCGGTTAATCGCCGAGAGTTTGCCGGAGCAAATCGCTCCTGCGGATTTGGATTTCGGAACTGGCGTGACGGTGAAGCGCATCGTCTCGCACACTCCAACTGAGATTGTGGCTGAAGTGGATGTCGCCTCCGATGCGGTTCCCGGCAAGCGCGATATCGCCTTCCGCCGCTCGGCGCTCGAAAGCGCGATCGCCGTTTATGACCGCGTGGATTACATCAAAGTGACGCCCGACTCGGCTCTGGCCCGCCTGGGGAGCCAAACGCATCCCAAAGGCTTCCAGCAGTTCGAGGCTATTGGCTATCAGCGTGGCGTGGATGGGAAAATCAACACCGGCGACGACGTTGAGCTTGGTCCGGTGGACGTGAAATGGTCGGTCGAGGAATTTTATTCCGTGGAAAACGACGACGACAGGGAGTTCGTGGGCTCTCTGAGCGCCACCGGGTTCTTCACTCCCGCTTCCGACGGCCCCAATCCGCAGCGCAAATTTAGCCGGAATAATTACGGCGACGTTTGGGTAGTCGCGACCGCGAAAGATGAAAAGGACAAGGATGGCAAACCGCTCACCGGAAAATCGTATTTAGTGGTGACGGTTCCAGCCTACATGCAGTGGGATCAGCCAGAGGTAGGACAGTGACAGCTTTAATGGCAGCCGCGGATACTCGCGTTTATCGCTTAGGCGAGTTTCACCGCTTTGAATCGGCCGGTGCAAACTTCCTCTATTTGGTGCCTGCAGGCGCGATCTTCGCCGTCGATACCGCAGTCGGAAAATTGATTGATTGCCTTCAATCGGGCGAACGTCACCACGATCAGTTAGTTGACGATCTGACCGCCAACGGGCTCAGTATCCCAGACGCGGAGGAGTTGATCGAGGAGATGGCTCACTCCAACGTGATCGTGGGCCGCGACTCAGTCCCGGACGTGCCCCAGGCCCTTCCGGAAGTTTTCCCGATCCAGACGCTGGTGATGAACCTCACCAACCAGTGCAACTTGTCGTGCCAATACTGCTACGAGTTCGGCGCCGACAAAGTGGCCACGCCGGAAGGCAAGCCGAAGTTCATGGATGTGGCGACAGCCAAGACTTCGGTGGATTTTTTGCTCGCCGAGTCGGGCGACCGGCGTTCGATTCACATCACCTTCTTCGGCGGCGAAACGCTGATGAATTTCCCGCTGTTGAAAGAAGTGGTGGCGTATGGCAACCAGCGCGCCGCTGAACAGGGCCGTCACATCGATTTCAGCCTCACCACCAATGCCACGCTGCTTACGCCCACAATCATCCAATTCTTGTCCGACAATCACATCGGCGTCACCGTAAGCATGGATGGCCCCAAAGAGATGCACGATCATCTGCGCGTCTTCTCCAACGGCAAAGGAAGTTACGACATCATCGAGCCCAGGGTGCGGGCACTGATCCAGAACCATCGCACCCGGCCGATCACGGCGCGCGTAACGCTCACCGCGGGCGTCTCCGACGTGATCCGCATTTTCCGGCACCTGAAACAGGACCTGGGATTCGCAGAGGTGGGTTTCGCACCGGTAACCACTTCGCCGAATCAACTCTACGCGATCAACGCGACGGGGATGGACAGCATACTGGATCAGTTCCATACGCTAGCCGACGAATATCTCGAGCACGCGCTGCGCGGCGAATCGCATGGCTTTTCCAACGTCAGCGACACGTTGGCGGAGTTGTGCCAGGGAGTGAACAAGTCGCATCCGTGCGGCGCCGGACTCGGATTGCTGGGCGTGGGCCCGTCCGGGGACATCGCACCGTGCCATCGTTTTGTGGACTCCGACGCGCACGCGCTGGGGCACATTTCGACGGGCATCGACAAAGCCAAGCAGACCGATTTTCTGACCCGCGGAAATATCGCTTCCAAATACGATTGCCATACCTGCTGGGCGCGCCCGCTATGCGCCGGCGGATGCCATCACGAAGCATTTGTACGCTACGGAGACACGGGCCATCCCAATCTGCACTATTGCGATTGGATCCGGGACTGGACCGACACATGCCTAAGGATTTATGGCGCCATCGCAGCCAAGAATCCAGGATTTTTACAACAGTTTGCCGAAAGGAAAGCAGCCGAATGAAACACATGCGAGCTTTAAACAAGAAGGCTGGCCGCATCGACGACTACGTTACGTCGCGCACCGAAGACGTCGTCGGGATGCAGGACCGGCCGTCCGGCCAGCAGCGCCCTCACATTCCAATGGGGTGCACACTGATGTTCTCGCCGGGCTGGGAAGTGGACTCATCGGGCGGCACCGCTGGATTATGCCAACCTGTCGAACGCGACATCTATGACTGCTTCGCCAGTTGTTACTGGCCGGCGCAGGTTCCCGATCACATGAACAACACGCCCGATTGGACCGCTAAGTGCGCCGCGGCGACCAAGGATTGGCGAAATCTCGATCTGGTGTTTCCATAAGAAAATGACTATGCAACGGCTATCGATCTTGACCGCGCTTTTCGCCGCGCTTTCCGCCACCGCCGGTGCGGGCACGCTCTACCTGCCCGCTTATCCCAACGCCGTAATCGTTTTCGACGAGGGCAAGGCCCAAATTGTCGATCGTATTCCGCTAGTCACAGGTACACCGATGTCGATACGGCTGGCGTCGGACCACAAGAAGATCTACGTCACCACCATGGATCACAACGGCATCGAAGTAATCGATGTTGCGACACGGAAAGTGACCAATCACTTTGTTCTGAACTCAGGAAATATTTCGTACCGGATTTACAACGGCGCGCCGGATCCACAAGGCAAACTGTACTACGCGGTGACGGAGGAAATCACCAAGCTCGCCGAACGCTACGAAGTGGCCAAGCCGAAATACACCCTGATCGATTTGGATCAGCAAAAGATCGTCAAGATGGTGGATATTCCGAAAGAGGAGGAAGCTACCAACGAAGGCGATTGGGGCGTGGGCGCGATGGAGGTCTCGCCGGATGGGAAGCTCCTGTACCAATTTGGCGAGAAGATCACCGTTCTGCAGACGGCGGACTTCAAGGTCCTGGATCACATCGATCTGGAGAAGCCCGAAGTGCCCGGCATGGAGCGCGTCCATTTCGGACAGTACGGAGACTTCGGCGGCGATTTGGATCTGATCAATGAGCCTGGCCAGCACACCGCCATGTTCATCTCAGCCGACCCCGTGGTTCACAAACGCATGTTTGGGCTGGCGCGGCTGGATCTCAGCACCCGCAAGATCGACTACGCGCCGATCGGACCCGCACCCTCGGGAATGTCCGGCCTGGAAGTGACTCCCGACAAAAAGATGGCGTACACGGTCATCGCGCAGGGCGATCTCGGGAACAAGAAATGCGAGTTTTGGGCCGTGGACCTTTCCTCCAATCGCATTACCCAAAGGGCTCCGGTCCCCTGCCGCAACCGCTTCACCCTGGGCATTTCTTCCGACGGCAAGAAGCTCTACATCTACGGCGCAGGCTTCGAAATAGAAGTGTACGATGCGGCAACCTTTAAATACGAGAAGACCTGGGACCTGAACAACGACGTCGCCGGCGGAATCGTAGTATTGCCGTAACGTGGCGCACGCACTCCTGCGTGCAGCGTTCACACTCGTGTGAACGTTTTTCGGGGCGCGCGCCACCCCGTGCCATCATAAAGCCATGAGCGGGCGATTTTGGTGGTTGGTCGCGGCAACTTTCTTGGGCTTTTTGGGTTTCGGCAGCGTTCTGCCGGGTCTCGCGCCACACGTCCGGCACGACCTCGGCGGCTCCGACCACACGGTTGGTTTTGTCATCGGAACTTTTTCCCTAGTCGCTTTATGTAGCCGCATGTTCGTCGGCCGGCTGGCAGACCGCAAGGGACGCAAACGAGCCTTCCTCACGGGGCTCTCCAGTTGCACACTCGCGGGCATCGCGTACCTGTTGCCGTGGGGCATCGGCGGCATCTACTTCGGGCGCATATTACAAGGCTTTGGCGAAGCCTGCCTTTACACCGGCGCTGCGGCCTGGGCGGTGGAGGTTGCGGGAGTACACCGCAGTGCCCGCGCGCTGGGCTATGTGAGCAGCGGCATCTGGGGCGGCATCGCGGCCGGGCCGCTGATTGGCCAACTGCTCGGCTCCTTTAGTAACGCCGCGCGCTTCCAGGTTGTCGCGGCACTCAGTGCGGCGGCTCTTCTTACGCAAGTTCCCGAGGACTACCAGCCATCCGAGCACACTCGCCGGCGCGGATGGTTGCGGGCTTATATCATTCCCGCCGGGATCGCAGTGGGATTCGTCAACGTCCACTACCCGGTGATCACCGGTTTTCTGATCCTGTACCTGGCGCGCCACGGCAATTCCGGACCAGCGGCGTTTTCCACCTACGCGGGGTTCGTCCTGCTATCGCGGTTCTTCCTGGGCGGATTGCCGGATCGCATTCATCCCCGCATCACGTACCACAGCGGATTGGCGTCGATGGCACTGGGTTTGGGAATCCTTGCCACCGGACCTGCCTGGACCGGAGCCGTGATCGGAGCCGGCCTTCTGGGCTTCGGCTTCTCATTCCCCTGGGCCTCGGTAGCGTCCACGGTGCTACGTGCAACGCCCGATGGCGAGCGCGGATCCGCCGTCAGCGTACTGAGCGCCTTCTACGACCTGTTTGTCGGGATGAGCGCGTTTTCCGCCGGCTTCATCGCCAACACCTTCGGGTATGCCGCCACATTCCTGATGGCAATCGCGGCCGTCGGCGCCGCCGCCATCGCGGGACGATTCGTTTTCGTAGCCCAGCAGCAGGTCTTGACTCAGCCCTCAGTATCGGCACTCATAACGGAAGTTCCAGACTGATTGGCGAAAGAGTTTTCACCATGTGAATGATCGGAAGAACTTCTCCGTTCGGAAGAGGAATGAATACTTTTTCGCGCCGTTCGTAACCCTTCAGTGAGTAGAGCGGAACTCCTGTCAGCGTAGAACCCATCTCCAGGCTGCCGAACCCGGCTCGCTGCGCCGCATCTTCGCAGTGTTTCAGGATCAGAGAGCCCAGACCCTTTCGGGCCCAGTCCGGATGAACGAAAATGGCGCGGATCTTGGCCGGTTCGGTGGCCGGATCTAGCAACCCCATCTCTCTATGCGGTCCATGATCGCTTCCAAAAAGAGTCTTTCGATAACTCCATCCTCCACATCCGACGATCACGTCCGGGTTTGAGAGGGGCACTGCTGCAAAGTAGGTTCCATCCTCGACGAGTTGGGTATCCAGCCCCAGGGCGTGTCCAAGCGCGCCCTCTATCTGGGCTGGTGAATAGTCGTTGTGCTGCAGGCCGCGCACGGATTGCTCAATTAAAGCCCGTAGTTCGCCCAGATCGCGAGCGTTGGCCGGACGGATGTTGAATTGGCAACCGGTCATCCCTCTAATGCTTCGAGACGCCGAAGCCGGTTACCATGGCTTCCGTGTTGTGAGCGAAGCGAAGCCCATAAACGCCATCGGTGGATTTGAGCTTTCCGGCCGTCACCAGCGCAGCCTTGTTGTAGCCGGCGACTACGGTTCCATTAATCGAACACTCCACGCGATCGCCCTTTACCGAAAGCGCGATCTCCTGCGTCACAGGCTGTCCAACCCCTGCAGCCCGATGCACCGCGGGGTTTTGGTCGCCTCCGAAGCCATTCATCTGAAACGGACTAGGACCGAAGCCGCGCACGATAAATCTTCCATCGCCGTACGCCGCACAGTATAAATAGCTCTGGCCTGGAGTTCCCATATCGTTGCCGGCGATAAAAATGCCATACGGATGCGGGTGGTTGTTCAGGCTCATGTATTTTGGCTCGTTGAATGTCGCTTTCACGGTGTAGTCGCCGCTGGCCTTGTTGCCGGGATTCCAATAGGTAACGGCGGGGCCCGTGACTACATGGAATGCGTCGCCATCCTTCGAGAGTTTCGCATCGTTCAACGTTCGTCCATTCCGCTCTTCGCCGGCGTCGATTTTACCGGTCCACTGCGGGATGGAAATGCCGCCGCCGGCAACCACTCGAGACGCGTCATCCTGGGCGGTCAGGCTTGGCGCCGCGAGCATCCAGAATAATAGAGCGAGCGTGGAAACATAGATTATACGCATAGCGCTTTCTATCTTACTTCGGTAGCCGTCCTGCGGGTGTTCCGCTGAGTGGCTGGATCGTGGTGTTCTTTAATAGCCCGCCAAATTCAGTAGTTTCGCCCACCTTCCTTCCGGGGGATGGCAGCAGTCGCGCGGCCAGCGGCTTGTTCCATTTGTAGGCCAGAGTGGCCACGTCGCCAAGAATCTGCGCGATGTGTTCCTCGCTAATGTCTCCCGGCAATGGCACAGTGTCCACGCCGCCCGCGCATACCGCTGAATAAGCCAGGATCGAGTCCAGCGTGTAGGTGCCTTCTCCCCATCGCTTGGCCAGGGTGTCGTCTTCGAGTACCGGAATCATAAGGCCCGAATAGCCTACGCGTTTTACCGATACCGACTGTACGGCGCGGGTGATGATGGCGGAGGCGGTCTCAGTTCCGGGCGAGCCGAACGGTCCTCCAATAAAGGACTCGATGGCCGCGCCGATCGAGACTTCCCCTAGCGGCGCCGGCGTGGGGTCGATTCCCGCATAGGTCCAGCCGCTGCTCGCGGCCGCGATCTTGGTGGCTATCGTTTCCACGTCCACCGTATGTCGCGAAAGCGCGGCGGAAAGAGCTTTTTCGGTGCGGCGTGGATCATGATCCCGCGCGAAGACCTCAGCGACAACGTTCGCGCTTTCCAGGCCAATCGAGAAATTACGCCCTCCACCCGAATACGAGCCGGGATAGAACGGTCCGTATGGCTTCATCATCGCGATAGCGCCAAAGTTGAAATTGCCTTGTCCGTGCGGACTGTGCTCGGAGACGTACTTGATCAGGTGCGCGGCTTGCTTGATAGCCTTCCAATGGATCCCGTCGTCGCCGGCGGTGATGAGAGTGCCGTTGAAACCGAGGCCGGCCGAGAGCGCCTCGGCAAGCAGATCCACGGCTTTGGTGTCGTCGTCATCTTTCACCATGGCGGCGCCGACATTCATATTGAACTTGAGTTTTCCGGCCAGGTCGCTCAGGTTGCGCAGAAGCCTCAGCGCGTCGTCGTGGCTGAGGCCGCGAGTGTACTGCGGAAAAGGTTGTGTAGTAATACGAACACTGGAGACTACCCACCCCGCACTCTCGTATGCCTGCCGCGCGTGGTTCAGAAAGTCGACCGTTTCCTTAAGTTGGGCCGCGTAACTTTTTGCGTCGATATCCACAAAACCCGTAATCGTACGGATCTTGGGCCTGGCAGTAGTGTCGCCAGCGATCCCATTGGCTGAGAGGATCAAAGAGGTGAGACAAATTGCCAGTAGTGTCGAGCGCATGTTCATAAAGATCTCACAAACTGTCCGGTTCTGTGACAATTTTTCTCCCGTGGCTACCGCAGACGAAACGCAACCGATTGATTCTCAACAGTAGCCACATTGGTACTCAGCGTGCTCGTATCTTGCCCGAGGAGCACGATGTTATGCATACCGCATGGCTCGCAAGCGAACATTCCAGAATCCACTTAATAGAGCAATGGCCGGACGGACCCAGAAAAACGGCTGCACTCGCCGCGGCCCGGTCCGCTCTGGATAGCTTGCTGCGGAGTGTCCATTGTGATGCCTCAACATTCCGCTGCTCCATGTGCGCCAGCCGCAGGAACAGCCCGACGATCCTGGAATCTCCTGCGCGGCTTCAAATTACTCGCTCCTCAGAGTTGGCTGCCTAGTGTGTCCCGTCCATTATTGAAAGTCGCTGTTTTGCAACGTGGCGCAGCACTCCTGCGTGCCGCGTCGGCAATCGTGCCGACGCCTGGATTGAAACACGACACTAGCCTCAGCGCGCCACTACTTCCAAAAGTGTCTTGTAGATAAATTCGGTGCCTTGCTCCAGCGAGGCGATGGGCACGCGCTCGTCGTTGCCGTGCATGCGGGTCAGGTCTTCTGAACTGATTGGATACGGATAGATTCCATAGACCGGCACGCCGCGGCTTCGCCACGCCACGGCGTCCGTGCCCGCCTGAAATAGATAAGGAGTAACGGGCGCGCCAGGCCAGGTTGCGGTCGCGCTCCGGACTAGCGCCCGGTACAAGTCCGTGTCCTTGCTGGAGGGCTCACGCTGTGTTGGAGTCTGGCTCCCAGAGATCGTTACGTCGATGGAGGCGTCCTTGATCACGCTTTGGACCTCGGAAATCAGTTCGCGTGGATCAGTTCCAGGCACAATCCGGAAATTAATAGTGGCCTGCGCGGAACCGGGAATAACATTGCTTCGAATTCCGGCATTGAGAAACACCGGCGCCAGGGTATTGCGAATCAGGGCGTGCAGCAGCGGGTCTTTGCTGATCTCGACGTCGGCCTGGTGGATCAGCTTTGGATCCTTGCTCTCCGCCAGATTACGGAAGTACGTCGACTGCGGAGGTTGGCTCGTTTTGGCCAAGGTGAGCAGGAATTCGCGCGTGCTTGCCGTGATCCGAGGTTGAGTGTCGTAATCAGCCAGTTTGGCGAGCGCCTTGGAAAGCGAAAAGATCGCGCTGTCGGGCCTGGGCATGGAGGAGTGCGTGGACGTTCCTTTGGCGGTAAGAAGCATAGCTACGCTGATCTTGTCATCCGTCGAAATGCTGACATATCGTACCTTTTTCGCACCGTCCTGAATGATCCAACCGCCTTCGTTCAAAGCAAACTCGGCGTCCATGGCATCCCAATGAGATTGAGCCAGCCATGAAGTGTTGAACGGTTGTGCTTCCTCGTCGGCTTCCACCATGAAAATGACGTCACGATGCAAAGGCACGTGATTTTGCGCCAAGCGCAGAATCGCGCTCGCAAAAACGGCGATGCCGCCTTTGAAATCGATAGCGCCGCGCCCGTAGACGTACCCGTCTTTGACTACACCGGCGAAGGGGTCCATCGTCCACTTATCCCGTTCCACCCCGACCACATCGGCATGTGCCGCCACCAGGATCGGCCGCTTTGTGCCGTCGCCTTTCAAACGCGCGATGAAGTGGCTCTTCCCGGCGACCGGAGTCGGAAACTCGGTGATCGCGAAGCCCAGCGGCCGGAATTTCGCGGCCAAAAAATCGTCCAGCTTTCCCTCGTTGCCGGGCGGATTGCTGGTATCGATGCGAATCAACTCAATGAGCAGCTGGGCGGTGGAATTCAAGTCCTCAGCCGCCAGAACAGCGGCAAAGCATAGCAAGATGGCGCATCTAGACACGGGAAGATTGTAACAGAGGGCAGATTGGGAAAAACCTGAAATGGTTCGGCTTCCAGGCAGTCCAATACGGCAGGAGAATTAAGCCATGGCAGACCCTAAGAAATGCGCTCACCCCAGTTGCAACTGCGTCACCACACACGGCAAGTATTGCAGCACGTTCTGCGAAGGCCAGGCCGGCACGCCCGATATCGAGTGCGAGTGCGGGCACCCCGCATGCGCCACCAAGGCGACCAAGCTGGTTTAGGCCGGAATGCCTGACCCCAAGCTTCCACCCCCCGATCCTGATCCAGAGCCTGGAACGGATCCGCCGATCCCGATGCCAAATCCCGATGAGCCTGGGCCGGATGTAACACCGGGAGTAAATCCGGATCCGATAGAGCCCCAGCGAATGTAATAATTGTGATCCTATGAAAGCGCTGCCGAGGCGTTTCGGTATCTTGAACCGAAAACACCTCACACAAAGAAGTGCAGCGCAATATGGAAGAGTATATCGGATGTGGCGCACGCACTCTTGCGTGCCGCGTTCACACTCGTGTGAACGCTGTGGGAGGGGTTGTCGTGAGTCTTGTGGATGAGATCGCCGCCGGTGCTGACGGACTGTCGCAGCTTCGCGCCCTGATGGCTTCCGGGCGTAAACCAGGCATTCTGGTTTCGCTCGAATTCGAATTTACGGAGGTGGAAGCCGGCAGAGCCGTTTTCGAGGGCACGCCGGGTGAGCACGCCTACAATCCGATCGGCATGGTTCACGGCGGATACGCGGCCACGCTGCTCGATTCGGCCTGTGGCTGCGCCGTGCATTCCCGTTTGTCCGCAACGCAAGGCTACACCACGCTGGAACTGAAGGTCGCTTACCACAAGGCGATCACCAAAGACACGGGACGTCTTCGCGCCGAAGGGGTCGTACTGTCGATGGGCCGAAGGGCGGGATTTGCTGAGGCCAAGCTTACCGATGCAACCGGAAAATTATACGCTTCGGCGACCTCCACATGTTTAGTGTTCGACCGGTAACATGTTGCGCACGCACTCGTGCGTGCCGTGTTGGCACTCATGCCAACACCTTTGCGGGGGTCCATGAGTGTGAAAACGGCCGGCATGAGTACTCGCCCAGCGAGTGTCTCGCACCAGCTTGACCGGTCTAGCGCCAAGCTGACATACTGACTCCACCATGCACCGCTTATTTCCCCTCGTCTTAGCGGGAGCCACCATTCTCTCCGCCGCCATTTCAGACCCGGTCCGCATCGATACCGGTCTGGTTTCGGGCGTCACAGGTTCTAGTGACGACGTGCGCGTCTACAAAGGCATCCCGTTCGCCGCGCCTCCGGTCGGCGATTTACGCTGGCATGAGCCGCGGCCGCCGTCTCATTGGGAAGGCGTGCACAAAGCCGACGAATTCAGCCCAGTTTGTATGCAGCAACAGCGCGGAGGCGCAAGCGCATCGCGGCCCCCCAGCGAAGACTGTCTCTACCTCAACGTGTGGACTGCAGCGAAATCCGCCAGCGAACGCCGGCCCGTTATCGTCTGGACCTATGGCGGCGCCTTCACCGGTGGCGCGGGGTCGCTTCCCATGTATGACGGCGATGCTCTGGCCAGGAAGGGCGCGGTGGTGGTCACCTACAACTACCGGCTGGGAATTTTCGGATTTTTGGCTCATCCGGAATTAACCAAGGAATCCGGACACGACGCATCGGGTAATTACGCGTTGATGGATATGGCCACCGTGCTGCGCTGGGTGCAGAAGAACATTGCGAATTTCGGCGGCGACCCCAAGCGCGTCACCATCGACGGCGAATCGGCCGGTTCCATGCTGGTATCGGCCATGGTTGGGTCGCCCCAAGGCAAGGGACTGTTCCAGCGGGCTATCGGGCAAAGCGGCGCCTGGATGGGAATCAACATCGGCAAAATGACCACGCGCGAGCAAGCCGAAGAGAACGGGCAGAAGATGGCGCAGACTTTGGGCGCGATGTCCATTGCCGAGCTGCGCGCTAAACCCGCCGACGAGCTGCTCAAGAATGCCCGCGGCCAGTTTGCCATCATCGTCGATGGCTGGTATGTTCCCGAAGATCTTTCGGTCACCTATCAGAACCACAAGCAAAACGATGTCGATCTTCTCGTCGGGTCGAATCGGGACGAGGGCACCTTCTTTTCGCGTGGACCGGCCAGTGCCGAGCAGTTCTTAGGAACGGCGAAACGCCGCTTTAGCGATCAGGCCGATGCATTTCTGAAATTTTATCCAGGCAGCTCAGACAACGAAGCTGGAGCCTCGCAGCTCGCCAATTTCCGCGATGAAATGGGCTGGCACATGCGCGAATGGGCGCAATTCGAAGCCGAGCGCGGCAAAGCGAAAGCCTATCTCTATTACTTCACGCACGTTCCTCCCACCGCTCCCGGGCAGGCGTCGCGCGGCGCCACCCACACCGCCGATCTCCAGTACATGTTCGACAATCAGCCGCCCAATGTGACGTGGACCGATACAGATAAGATGCTAGCCGACACCATGTCGTCCTATTGGGTGAACTTCGCCGCCACCGGAAATCCCAATGGCAAAGGCTTACCGGATTGGCCGGCCTTCAACCCCAAAAAGGGCGCCCGGAACATTGTGCTCGGCGACACCGTCGCGGTGGGGCAGGGAATCGATCCCACCATGTTGGCCTTCTACGATTCGTACTACGCGAAGCTCCGATCCGGGTTGAGTCCCGGTACGAACTCCGGCAGCCGATAATTTACCGCACAGTGGGATACTTAATTCCGAGTTGTTCAAGGTAAGTATCATACTTGGATGAATCGTAATAGAGCGCCTTCATGCGCGGGCGAAATTCTTCCATCGTTTTCTGATTCAGCCAGATGGCGGGCTTGTCGTCCGGCCTCAGGAAGCTCTTGTACTTGATGTCTTTGGTCTGGACGTTGTTGTAATAATCCCAGGCCTTTTGCACCAGTTCCGGATGCAGGAGAATGTCCAGCATCGTCATCGCCTGCACCTTCGCTCCCGCCACTACCCCTTTGTGAGCAATCGGAGTCGCCATGGAGACTCCGTTAGCCCAATTATGCCCGGGGCCTCCTGGAATATTCGACGGATACATCAGCGTCACAGTCGGGACGGCCCAGGAAATATCGCCGATATCGTCCGAGCCTCCGCCGGTGGGCCCGATCGCGTTCGCCCCGTCCTCATCATCGTCCGCCGCCTTGGCCTTGGGTTTTCGCGGCTCTGGAATTTTCGCGGCCAGACCACGCTGCTCCACCTTCAGGTCCGCCTGCAGCGCCTTTGCCAACGTCTGATCCTCGGCCGACCATTGAGGCAACCCTACTCGCTGAATGTTCTCGTACATATCTTCGGCCACTGGAACGTTGAAGTGGCCTGGCCACGCGCTGCCCAGCAGGCGCGACGTATAAGTGGTATCGGTCATTAACGCGGCGGCCTGCGCCATGTTATCGCCGATGTGCCACAGGTTCATAATGTGCTCGTAGTCGGCCTCCCGGTAGTAATACCAGACGGCCGCGTTCGGCGGCACAACGTTCGGTTGATCACCGCCGTTGGTGATCACGTAATGCAGGCGTGTGGCCAGGCGCAGATGTTCCCGGCGGAAGTTCCAGCCGACATCCATGAGTTCCACCGCATCGAGTGCGCTTTTTCCCCGCCATGGAGCGCCTGCAGCGTGGGCGCTTTCGCCTTTGAAGCTGTATTCAATCGAAACCAGTCCGTTGGATGTCGTCGGTCCCATCGCCACCCGGAAATTGTCGGACACGTGGCAAAAGAGTACGATGTCCACGTCCTTGAAGACGCCGGCGCGCACGTAGTAAGCCTTGGTCCCCAGATCCTCCTCCGCCACTCCCGGCCACAGCTTGATGGTCCCCGAGAGATGCTCGCGCTCCATCACTTTCTTCACCGCCAACGCCGCGATAATATTCAGCGGCATACCGGAATTGTGGCCTTCCCCATGCCCCGGGGCGCCTTGAATCATGGGATCGTGATATGCCACCCCGGGCTTCTGCGAAGCTTGCGGAATGTCGTCAATATCGGAACCGAGCGCGATCACAGGCTTGCCCTGTCCCCACGTGGCGACGAAGGCGGTTGGAATGCCCGCGACGCCGCGTTCGATCTTGAATCCTTCCTTTTCGAGAATTCCAGTAAGGTATTTCGAAGTCTCGAACTCCTGAAATCCCAACTCGCCGAAACTGAAGACGCTGTCCACCATCACCTGAGCCTGCTTTTTCATGCCGTCGATCTGCCCCGCGAGATCGGCCTTCAGAGCAGCTTCTTTGGCTGCGGTGACCTTCGGCTGGCCGAGTGCGCAGCTCAACGCCAGTAGAGACAACAAAAGCAGTTTTCGGATCACTGGATTCTCCTCTCATATATAATCGCAGCAATGCGAACCATCCCCTGCATGCTCCTTGCGACATGCCTTTCCACTGCTCTCTCCGCCGCCACCGTGGATGGCATCAAGATTCATTCGTCCACCGCTGGAAAAGGCCCCCGCACCGTAATTCTGGTGCATGGCTGGACTTGCGACGAAACCACCTGGAATGCGCAGGTGGGGGAACTGTCCAAGGAATATCGGGTCATCACGCTGGATCTACCCGGCCACGGACAAAGCGGATCGCCCAAAGACAGCAAGTTCTCGATGGATCTGTTCGCGCGCGCCGTCGAAGCGGTGCGGAAGGATTCCAAAGCCGATCGCGTCGTCGTGGTCGGCCACAGCATGGGTACTCCCGTGGTGATTCAGTACGCGCGCCTATATCCGCAGCACACCGCGGCTCTAGTGTTCGTGGACGGCTTGGTCAACCTGCCGGCGGGCGTGAAAGGCCCCGATCCCAGCCAAATGTTCGGTTCCGACGGACTGAAAGCGCGCGAGGCCATGATCCGCGGTATGTTCTCGGAATCCACCACACCCGACGTGCAGAAACATATTCTGTCGATGATGTTGGCGGCGCCGCCGTCCACCGCCAGTGGCGCCATGCAGGCGACTTTCGATCCGGCCAACTGGAAAGACGACGTGTTCAACCAGCCCGTGCTTGGCCTCTATGCCGACCATTCCCGCTCGGGCGACCGCGAGTACATGAAGACCCACTTCCCCAACATGGACTATAAGGAAATCGCGGGAACGGGTCACTTTCTGATGCTCGAGAAGCCGGAGGAATTCAACCAGCTGCTCATCGCGTTTTTGGACCAACAGAAGTTTTGAACGAGTCTGGTTGACCTTCCTGCGCCATGTACCCCCACATTGATCCACCCTTCCTTTTGGAGCCGTCTTCTAACTTCATGAATTACTTCAGTCTTTGAGATGGTTGACCAAGTGCTCGCAAGAAATCGCACGGGAGGCGACCATGTGACCAAGAATACTAAAGAAATGATGAACGTACTCCGCCAATCTATCAACGAAGCCATACTCGAATCGAATGATGTTGCGGCAATTGTGGCGGCGCTGAAGCGCACTGGCAAGTTTCCCGTCTTCACCATTGATATTTCTCTACACGATGGACCAGAACCGGCGGCTTATCCGACCTTGTCGATTCTCACCGAGGAACTGGTTTTAGATGACTCCGACGTGGAATTCTTAGCCGTTGTTGGAATCAGCGACCCGAGTTGGTGTTGTGATACTTCCAAATCTGGTACGGCATAGTACGAAATGGTTGGTTCCATGCATTCTGAATTGATCCATGATTCGAAGAAGTGGATGGGCGGAGCATAATTTCCGGGCACCCTGGAACTGTGGACATTACAATCCGCCCCTCGCACGTCGCCAGGCGGTTCTTGGCGCTGGAGCGTACTGAGGTGCAGTTCTTGGAGTACAGGCTGGATGTCGTTGCGTCCTGGCCCGAATCTGGGCGAAAGAAAGCCGCAATGGATGCTATTCGCTTACGGCTGAAGAGTTTCGCCGATATCCCCTAAAGTAGTTCCTGTATTCCGGCGATAGCTAGGCAGCCAATGGATCGCCGATTCAATCAGCGCATTTCCAGTGATCTACCCGTTCGGCTCACCCACTTGGATGACGGTAGCGAGTCTGCCGGGCAACTGCAAGACATCTCAGAATCCGGTGTCTCTTCGGTCTTCGCACAGCCCTTGGCGCCGGGCGCGATCGTGAAACTGGAAATCCTGGGCCTGACGCTTTACGGGCACATCGTCTACTCTAATCCCGACCCTAATCTAGGTGACGACGGATTCCGTACCGGCATCTTCATCGAACCCGCCTTGCTCGATTCCACCAACGTCATCGAACTGGTAAAGAACTACCTGATCGCGGCCGGCGGAAGACGTTAATCCGCAGTTAATCCACACGCTAGCCGCCGCTACGCGATAATCTCAAACATGGAACGCGAGGCTGCTTACCCGGCCGCCCGAATTGTCTCGCCCAAAGTCCACGCGTACTTTACGCGGCAGCGGGCCGAAATTCGCGCCGCTGGAAACGGTCGCCTGGCCACCTTGCCCGATACCGCCACCATCCAGGCCATCGTCGACGCCGCCTTTTGGGCCAGCCTCCGCAGGGAAGAGGGCTTCATCCCTAAGATCTCGCTCGCGTTTCTTACGCCCGAAGAGACCGCCAGCACATTGCTCTTCGAGCGGCCTTTACCTTTGGAGCCGGGCATCCTCACCAAGGTGGCGCCGGCGGTGGAACGGCCTGGAATTCATTTGGGCGTCTCGCACGGCCCCGAGGGGCTGCATGTGTGGGGCGCCACTCGGGCCATCCCTAGCTTGTGCTTCGTGGTAGAAGTGGCGGCGCCCGGTTTGATCGTGATCAAGCATCACAGTAGCGACACTGCGGGCAAGTTCGTCAATGTTGCGGTGCTGGAGGGCGACCAGGTGAAAATAGTCGACGAGCGCGCCTCCGCCATCCCCGATTGCCCGGCGTTGCTCAGCGCATTGCTGGGCTCGGACTCGCCGGCGGCCTGGGTTCACTCCGTCAATGTACTGGTGCAACTGGCGGTCTCGATGCGCGCGCACGGCCGCGGCGGATCGCTCCTGGTGGTTCCCGCCGGCGACGTCTGGCGCGAATCCATCGTCTCGCCGATACCCTTCGCCGTGTCGCCGCCGTTCGCGGACCTCGCGGACTTGGCCCGCGCTGTCGATGACGATCCTGGCGGGCTCATTCGAACCGTGGAAGCGGTTGCCGGCCTCACCGCTGTGGATGGCGCCGTGGTTCTCACCGACCAATATGAAGTGCTGGGCTTCGGCGCGAAAATTACCCGGCGCAAAGGCCGGCCGTTGGTGGAGCAAGTCATTGTGACCGAGCCGATCGAAGGCGGCGTGGCCACTCTGGTGAGTCCGGATAAGCTCGGTGGCACCCGGCATCTTTCGGCCGCGCAATTTGTTAACGATCAGCAGGATTGCGCAGCTCTTGTTGCATCCCAGGATGGCCGCTTCACGGTCTTCGAATGGTCGCCCTGCGAAAACATAGTGCACGCGCACCGCATCGAAGCATTACTCCTGTAGCGCACGCACTCTTGCGTGCCGTGTTGGCACTCGTGCCAACACCTCCGCGGGAAGGCGTTCCCCACTAGTCACCAATCACCAACATCGGTCCTCATCGGATAAGCTAGAAGCACGCGCGGAGCCGTGCTTTTAGCTTCGTCGAGGAGGCCCATGAAGACTGCAGCGTTGCGGATTTTCGCGATCGGTGTGGGAGTGGTGCTGCTTACCTCCGCCTACACCCGCATCCATTCCGCGTCCGTGATGACGGACGCCGCCAAAGCATTCCTCGCCTCGCTCACGCCCCAACAGCGTGCGCAGGCCACCTTCCCCTTTCAGGACGACGAACGCTTGGACTGGCATTACATCCCCAAGCCACGCAAGGGGCTCGCGCTGCGCGAAATGACGACGGAGCAAAAGCAGTTGGCGCACGCCCTCCTCGCCGCCGGCCTTAGCCAGCAAGGCTACATCAAGGCCGTCAGCATCATGAGCCTGGAGCAAGTGCTGAAGCTTCTCGAAGCTGGCAAGGGTCCCGAACGCGATCCCGAAGGCTACTTCTTCACCGTCTTCGGTGAGCCTTCCGCGACCGGCACCTGGGGCTATCGTGTCGAAGGGCACCACGTCAGTCAAAATTTCACTATCGTTGCCGGCAAGGTGCAAGGCGCGCCCAGCTTCTTTGGGACCAACCCGGCCGAGATCCGCGAAGGTCCGCGCAAGGGCCTCCGCGTTCTGGCGCGTGAGGAGGACCTTGGCCGCCAGCTGGTGAAATCGCTCACCGCCGATCAAAAGAAAATCGCCGTCGTCGCCAAAGATGCGCCGAAAGAGATTCTCACCGAGGCGTCTCGCAAAGCCGCTCTAAAGGGCCAGCCGAGCGGTTTGATGGCTTCTAAGATGACCGCCCCGCAGCGTGCGATTTTTCAAAGCCTGCTCGACGAATATTGCCAGAACATGACTGACCAGATCGATCAGGTGCGCGAAGATCAGATCAAGAAGGCCGGCGATAATATCTACTTTGCGTGGGCCGGCGGCGAGGAGCCCGGACAAGGCCACTACTATCGGATCCAGTCGCCCAGTTTCATGGTCGAGTTCGACGACACGCAAGATAACGCCAATCACATTCATTCCGTTTGGCGAGACTTTGACGGCGATTTCGGCCTCGATCTGCTGAAGGAACACTATCAGAGCAGTCATCGGTAGAGTGCCGTTCCTCACCCGCCGCCACTTCGTTGCCTCTCTTGCCGGCGCCGGAGCTTGCTTGGCGGCCGATAGCGGCCAAACGGTTCCGTCGGAGGCTAAGCGCTACCTCGACGAAGCCACCGAAAACGTCGTCATCAGACTGACGGATCCCGGGCACCAAAGCTGGTTGCCCGCCTGCTACTGCCGGCCCATTTCGCGCAAGAGCGATTTCCTGATTTACTCGAGCGATCGGTCGGGCGTCGTCCAGGTCTATCGCTTGGATCTGAAAAATGGACAATCGCACCCTTTAGCGGCGGCTCCCGAATTATTCACTGCTTCATTGACACTCGGGCCCGACGATCGCGAGTTTGCTTTTCTGGCTGGCCGCTCGCTCTACATGGGGCGCACCAGCTCCGCGCACACCCGCGAAGTCTACCGCCTGGAAGAAGGATTCAAGTTCGGAACCGGATTCAGCCTTTCCGAAGATGGCTTATTCTCGGCTTTGGTGGAGGAGAAGCCCGGGCTGAGCCGGCTGCGTCTGATCAACATGCGGACTGGCGCGCCCGCGACGGTGGTTGAATCAACCGATCCGATTACCGATGCCCAGCCGCGTCCCAAGCGCGCCGGATTGCTGTACCGCAGGAACGATTCCGTCTGGGTGGTCAATTACGACGCGGCGCAGAATCGCAAATTGCAGACCGCTCCGGGCGGCCTCGGGACGGCTTTGTGGTCCGCCGATGGAAGAACCCTCGACTATCTGAACATTCCGGCCGACCGCAAGCAGTTGAATAACATTCGCGAGCTGACCCCCGATACAAATGAGGACCAATTTGTTTCGTCTACCAGCCAATTCGCCGTCTTCAACCGCAACAGCGACACCAGCGTGTTCGTGGGCGCCAGCGGCAGCAAGGCGTCGCCGTACGTGCTGCTGCTGGTTCGCTCGGTGAAACGGGAATTGCCTTTATGCGGGCATCGCGCCAGCGATCCGCGGCTGGTCACTTCGTTCTTTTCCCCCAACAGCCAGCGCGTCATCTTTCAGAGCGATCGCGACGGCAAGCTGGCGCTCTATTCCATCGCGGTGGACCGGTTGGTGGAAGAGACCGAAACGTGAAGTTCCCTGATCGAACAGGCCGGTCCAGAGTTCACGCGTCTTTCGGATGTCGTGCGTGGTTTCCATCTTCCGTCGTCCGGCGGCGCCCAACCTCTCGCGAAGTTCCGGCTGATCGAGCAGCGTGTTGATGGCCCGTGCGAATTCTTGGGGCTCCGGCTCTTCCATCAGGATCCCGCAGCTGGGGTCGAGAACTTCCCCAATCGCGCCCAACGTTAGAAGCCACCACCGGCCGAGCGCTAGCCAGTGCCTCCAGCACAACCAGCGGAACGCCTTCGCTGCGCGACGGGAGAATCACGACATCGCAGGCGGCGTACAGAGACCATAGATCATCCACCTGCCCCCGGAAATCGAATATGGCGTCGAGTCCCAGCTGGCGGACGCGCCGTTCGAAGCGTTCTCGCTCCGGACCGTCGCCTGCGACGATGACTCGAAAGTCGCCCTGAGGCCGAAGCGCCGCAAGCGCCTTCGCAATATCTGCCACCAGCAGCGGACGCTTCACCGCATCCAGCCGCGCGGCAAACAAAATGGTCTTTACGGAATCCATCGAGTGGGGTGGCGCGGGATGGAATCGTTCCAGATCCACGCCGTTCCGCGCGAGCAGTGATCTTGGATCCGGCAGTTCCCACCGCAATCAAACGATCGCGAACCGATTGCGACATGGCAATGCGCTGATCAATTTCTGGCGCCACATGCGGCGGTCGATCCAATCTGATCCCAGGCGTCATCCACGGAGTGGATCACGTCGATGATCTTGATGTCCGGGCGCATCTTCCTGATGATGCGGTATCGCCGCGTATCCGTAAAGACTGTTTTGGATCAGCACATAATCGCACTGCCAGTTGGAAATGATCGAGCAGAGCGCCGCCACCATGCGCTCGGGAGTCACCACCCTTGCCAGGTCGTATACGTGGTCCACCTGTTGGCGCCATTTTGTGAGCCAATGGTCGTCGCGGGATTGCGTGGCTAGCAGCAAGCTCTCGAATCGGCTGGAACATAACGTGGACGCAATGTCGTAGAGCACCGCCTCGGCGCCCCCCGGCCCCAGGTGCGGCGTCACCAGCGCGATGCGTTTCCGTCTTTGAGCGGCCTTAGGATAGTAGACCAAAGGTTCGATGACGGTCTCGCCCACCAGCACGGAGTTGGGTTGGAACTGCAAGTAGAACGAGAGATCGAACACCGGGCGTCCGGCAAACTTATGGATGCCTTCTTTGACGCGCAGCGGAATCAATCGCGCCAGGGAGCGCGCCGGGGTGTTGCGTCCAGGATCCGAGCGAGAGCAGTTCGGCATTCGATAAATGCCGATGCAACTTGCTGCCCACCGGAGTGGCCCGTTTGGTTGGCGGCTGGTTCCCACCTCCGCTCCATGTCGCCAGAGCGGCCAATTCGGCGGCTTGCGGTTCAAGCGCTCCATCGAGTGCGTTGAGCACCGTCCGGGACCGAGGGGATTCACCCGGCGCGATCACCTCAACGTCTTCGATAGTCTGATTCCCGGGCTGCTCGCGGGCGATGATAGAAACCGCCGGCGACCATCGAGCTTTGATCCGTGCGCGGTTTTCATATTCGTAAAGCTCGGGATGCCGCTGCCGGATGTAATCGACCAGCTCTTGATGGTGCGCCAGTGCGGTATCGGATCGCGTGATCCCTTGCCGCCGGTAGCGAAACAGCGATTGTGGAACATGCCGGCCGAACCCGCCCCCAGATCCCAATCGCAGCCAGAACTCCCAGTCTTCATAGCCTAGCCGCATGGCTTCGTCGTAGCCGCCGGCCCGCTCCCAATCCTGCTTTCGCAGCAGCGCCGCATAAGTCAGATAGTTGCGATCGAGCAAGCGATAGAGGTTGTAGTCCCCTGGGCGCTCGGCATAGTGATCGGCGCCAATCACCCGATAGTCGGTGTAGACGAAAGCGTGGCCGGCATCCAGCGCCGAGAGACAGGTCGCAATGTAGGTTGGGCTTAAAAGATCGTCGGCGTCCAGCGGCGACCACGTAGTCCGCCTGCGCGATTCGAAACGCCGCGTTGCGAGCCGCGCTGGGCCCTTGATTCGATTGTTCCAGGTAAGTGCCGGCGCTGCGGGCCGCTTGTTCCAGGATGGCCAGGCTCTCGGGTTGGTCGGAGCCGTCGTTGATTAGTATAATTTCAGTGCGCGGGTGGGTCTGCGCCGCCGCCGAAGCCATCGCCTCCAGTAGCAGGGCCGTCGGGTTATAGGCGGGGATGACAATGGAACCAAAGGCGTCCGGCATAATTCAAGTCTGATATTGACAATGGCCGCTGGCCCTCCAGTTTTTAGCGCGAACCGACGATGGATTCCAGGAGGATTTCGTGATTAAGACATTTTCGATCGTTTTTGCTTTGGTAAGCTGCACTCTGCTTTCGGCAGCCGATTTCCGCCCTCTCGATGTGAAGACCGGGCAATGGGAAACGACGATGACGGGCCAGACCACCGGCATGCCGCCCATTCCCGGACGACGTGCTCAACCGGATGACGCCGGAGCAGCGCGCCAAGATTCAGGCCGCGATGCAAGCCAGGGGTGGTGGTTCCAAGGCCACGGTCAGCAAGAACTGCCTGACCAAAGACAAGCTCGACAAGCCCTTCAATCTGGGCGATGAAAATACCAAATCCTGCGCTCGCAGTTTGGTTACGTCCTCCGGGAGCAAGCAGGAGATCCGCATCGATTGCGATCGCGAAGGCATGAAGAGCACGGGAACCGTAAAGGTGGAGGCGGTGGATTCCGAGAATGTCAAAGGCTCCATGCAGATGTCCGTCACCAACGGCGCAACACACCATGAATATGAACTACATGTTCGCGGCCAAATGGATCGGGCCGGCCTGCAGCCGAGAAATAAGGGTAGACGCGGCTTCAGCCGAGTTCCGCCGTTGAAAATACCAACGCGACTAAAGCCGCGTGTACCGTGCCAATGCGGCAAGATAGTTTTCCAGATCGGCCGGCAAGGGCGCGGACACCGTGATTCGCTCCCCTGTTCCGGGGCTAGTGAACGTGATCTGCCGCGCATGCAGGAAATAGCGTCCCAAAGCGCTCGCGGGCGCGCCGTATAGCTTGTCTCCCACCACCGGATGCCGGATGCTCGCCAGATGCACGCGGATCTGATGCGTGCGCCCGGTGCCAATTTTCACCTCCAGAAGCGTGAATCCCTCAAAACGTTTTAGGACCTGATAAGACGTGATGGCCTGGCGTCCTTGCGCCAGACGAGCGGTCATGCGAACACGGCGCACCGGATCGCGAGCAATGGGGGTGGTGATCCGACCCCCATCGTTCTTCACGCTTCCGTGTACCAGAGCGACGTATGATTTTTTCGACTTGCCGCGATGCAAACTGCTCGGCCAGGTTACGATGTGCCGCGTCGCTGCGTGCCACCAGGATCACGCCGCTGGTGAAACGGTCCAGTCGATGCACGATGCCGGGCCGCAGATCGCCCCCGACTTTGGAAAGCTTTCCAAAACGATGTAGCAGGGCGTTGACCAACGTGCCCGAGTGCCGTCCGGCGCCGGTATGAACCACCATGCCCGCGGGTTTATTGACGGCGATCACGTCGGCGTCTTCATACAGGATCTCGATAGGCAGGTCTTCCGGGGTGGCCCGCAGCGGCGGCAGTTCGCCGGGCAGCACCTTTATGCGCTCGGCGCCTTTCAGCAAGTAGGAGCGCTTTTCAGGCGAGCCATCCACCAGCACGCCACCCTGCTCAATCCAATCTTGCAGTCGCGATCGGCTGTATTGCGGCAGGCGCTCGTGTAAGAACTGATCCAGCCGCTTACCTCGATCGAGCGTAGACGCTTCCAGCCACAAGTCACCAGCCACCAGCCACAGTTATAGTCAATAGGTGATTCCAAGCGCAATCGGCCGCGACAAGTCTGTCCTAGCCCTCTCGTTCCTGGGATTGCTTGCCGCGCGGCTGTGCCACAGCGGGATCGTCTGGGTGGAGGAAGCGTATCCTACCGCGGCTGCAATACAAATCCTGGCCGGCAAAATGTTGTATCGCGACCTCTGGTTCGACAAGCCTCCACTATCCGCGCTGATCTATTTGCTATGGGACGCCCGAATCGGCGTAGTATTACGCATCGCCGGCGCGGTGTTCATTTTCACCTGTTGTGTGATGCTGCGGCAATTCGCTCGCGATCTGTGGGGCCCGCGCGAAGGCCTGGCCGCGGCGCTACTGCTCGGATTCTTCCTCACCTTCGGAATTCCGGCTGCGGTAATGGCGCTGGCCCCCGATCTGTTGATGGTGCTGCCGCATATCGCGGCGGTCTACCTGGCTTGGCGCGGCCGGGCGTTCCTGAGCGGCCTGGTGGCGGGCATCGCGCTGCTGGTGAATGCCAAGGCATTTTTCGTGTTGGCCGCCTGCCTGTTCTTCGCGTGGCGCGGTGCGGGATGGCTGCTCGCGGGCTTCGCAATCCCGAACATTGTGGCTCTTATCTGGTTTGGACGGCCCTATGTCGATCAAGTATGGCGCTGGGGCGCCATGTATTCCGGGCAGACTTTCGCGTTCTCCACTGGATTCATCAGGTCGGCGAACTGGGCGGGATTTCAGAGCGCGCTGATTGTCGGCGCCGCCTTCGCTCTTTATAAGGCGGGCCGTGAACGCTGGAAGATGGTGGCGTGGCTGCTGCTGTCGTTGGCCGCGCTCGCCGCCGGCTGGCGATTCTTTCCGCGGTATTACTTTCAACTACTCCCCGTGATGGCGCTGCTGGCTGCCCGCGGCTACACGTTGTTGGGTCGATGCCGCGTCATCATGCTGGTACTGTTGTTGATCCCGCTGGTTCGCTTCGGTCCACGCTATGTGATGCTGGCCAACGATCTCGCCCACGGGCGCCCAAGTAACTGGACCGATCTCGCGCTCAACCAGGACAGCAAAGCCGCCTCCGACCTCATGGCCCGCACGGGTACGTTACTGGTCTGGGGCTATCGCCCCGACGTATTCGCGTACACCCGAATGCCCGCGGGCAGCCGCTTTCTTGATTCGCAGCCGCTCACGGGCGTGCTCGCCGATCGCCATCTCACCACCTCGCAGCCCTTCGCACCCCAATGGGCCGCCCGCAACCGGCGCGAGTTGATCTCGAGCGACCCAACATGGATCGTCGACGGGCTCGGGCCCCTCAATCCGGTGCTCGCGATCACCAACTTTGCGGACTTGCGCGAGTGGCTCGCCAATTATCGCGAAGTGGGACGGACCCGGTTCTCGATCGTCTACAAGTTGAAATAGTTCGCGCTTACTCGCCGCTCCAGCACGCGACGCGCTTCTCAAGAAACGCCGAAATGCCCTCCTGGGCATCGTGCGCCAGCGAGTTCAGCGTCATCACTTCCTTGGCGTAGGCATACGCTTTGGGCTGGTCGAGATCGATCTGCGCATAATACGCTTGCTTGCCGAGCGCCACCGTGAAGCTACTGGCTTGGGCGATCTTGCACGCTAGTTCCTGTGTCGCGGCTTCGAGTTCCGCGGCGGGCACCACGCGATTGACAAGCCCCCACTCGGCGGCGGTCGCGGCATCCACCAGCTTGCCGGTAAGCAGCATCTCCATCGCGCGCTTGCGTCCCACCGCCCGGCTCAGAGCCACCATGGGAGTAGTGCAGAAGAGCCCGATCTTCACGCCGGGAGTCGCGAACGCGGCCTGATCGCTTGCAATGGCCAGGTCGCAGGTAGCCACCAGTTGGCAGCCCGCGGCAGTGGCGACGCCTTGCACTTGCGCGATCACCGGCTGCGGGACGGATTGGATTTTCATCATCAGCTCGGTGCAGACATCGAACAGGCGGCGATAATCGTTGACGGTTCGTCCCACCATCTCGCTTAAGTCGTGGCCCGAACTGAAGACCTTGCCGGAGGCCGCCAGGATAATGGCGCGGATGTTCGTTTCGGTCCCCATACCGTTGAGGCAGGAAATCAATTCCTGCATGAGTTCGAGCGAAAGAGCGTTGCGGCGCTCGGGCCGGTTGAGCGTAATGATGCCGAGTTGGCCGTCGGTGGAGCGAACCAGATGTTGGTAGGACATTGAGCCCCCTACTTAGGAGTGTACAGGCAATAGAGGTGCCCCTCGGCCGCCTGAGCCTCCATGCCGGGCTCGATCGCCACGCCCGTTTCCACGTGCCGGATGTTTCTATATCCCGCCCCGATTAAAAATGCCACGATCTCCCGAGCCTTGCGCTTCTTTTCGCCCATTGTCTCGCCATGCATTTCAAGAAATAGCGCCGGATGGTGAGCGTCCAGCGTTGCGCGTGCGCCTTGAAGCGCTTCCAACTCCCAGCCTTCAATGTCGATTTTTATGAGATCGGGCGCGGGCAGAGTATGGAGTAGGATGTCCTCATCGAGTGTCGTAATCTCGACGTGTTGTGAAAGCGCTGCGAGCGCCCGGGCGTCCAAACTGCCTCCGCCCATCATGGCCGCTGAGAACCGCAACACGCCCCAGCCGGGTTGCGCGCCTAAGCCGAGCTTGCGGACCGCGACGCTGGTGAGCCTGTTGAGCCGAATATTCTCGATCAGGCGGGCGTGATTCCGCTCGTTCGGCTCATAGGCAATAACTCGTGCCCCGCGCGAAGCGAAAAACAGTGCGAGAATTCCGTGGAACGCTCCGACATCGTAGACCACCTTGCCACCCAGCAGCAGATCGCGCCAAAACATTTCTTCCTTCGTCCGGGTGCCCCGCGAGATCGATGTCGGCGTCCAGCCCAGCCCACCCCTGCGCTTCATCCCGCGAATCAAACCATGCCGGACCGTGTAGGTCAAACGATCGAATAAACAGCGGCTGATCCACGCGATTGCGCGATGTTCGAGCGAGTAATGTTGAAAGGGGAGGTCGTCCGCGGCGAGCGGTTCACTTGGTTGGAGCGTCTTCCCAAGGTTCAGGAATCTCATCAGCTAGGGAGTCGAATTCCAGCCCGATTTCTCTCAGCTCGGGATCCTGATTCGCCATTATTCGCTTTCGCTTCCCCCACCTTCAACACCGCTAAGAATGCCTCCTGTGGAATCTCCACGCGCCCCACGCGCTTCATCCGCGTGCACGATCATCGAAAGCGCATCCACCGGTTCGCCCGCTATCAACACGTCCAGCTTCACCATCGGCGACGCTCGATATCCAGCCAAGTGATAATCGAGCGGCGCATATTCGCGCGAAGCCGATCTCAGACGATCGTAGAGATCGCTAGGATTTTCGGTAAGCGCCGGCGCTTTTGTTCGCGAATCAGCTCGGCCCATTTTCATTTCCCCAGGCTAAATGGCTTGCTACAATTGCAGCGTATGGCCCATATGAAGCTCACGGCCGTGTACATGAAAGTACCCGAAGGCTATGTCGCGTTCGTCGAAGAATTGCCAGGCGCAAACACACAAGGGGAAACGCTCGACGACGCGCGTGCGAACCTGAAGGAAGCTGTCATGATGGTCTTGGAAGCAAATCGTGAATTATCCGAGCAATCACTGCGGGGCGCCGACGTTATTCGTGAGGCTCTTACCCTTCCGGCGGCGTGAAACGCGCCGATCTCATCCGGCATATCGAGCACCAGGGCTGCGAACTTCTCCGCCAGGGAGGAAACCACACCATATACGTAAATCCAAAGGCCAGGAGAACTTCAGCGGTTCCTAGGCATCGTGAAGTGAACGATTTTCTGGCGCGCAAAATCTGTGATGATCTTCAGATTCAGCGGCCGTAGGATCGAATGAGAGCACTGTTTCCAACCATCAATCCCCTGAGCCCAACCCCCAAATCACCAGCCCCTACTTTGGCCCCAGCAGCAACTGGAAGCCGACAGAGGCGATCCAACCGGGATGGCTAGAGCGCCTGGCAGTCCGCTCTGGCCGCGATGTCATCATCGAGTGTCGTGATCTCGATGTGCTGTGAAAGCGGCGCCATCGCCCTGGGGTCCCGCCGCGTTGGACTCCGGGAAGCTGCCTCCGCCCGCCATGGCCGCTGTGAAGTGCAACAGGCCTAAGCCGGTTTGCGCGCCCACGCCGAGCTTGCGGACCTGAACATTCGCCAGCTTGTTCAAGAATACGTTTTCGATCAGGCGGGCGTGATTCCGCCCGCGCGAATCGAAACAGTGTGAGAATTCCCTGGAACGCGCCGGCATCGTAGGCCACCCTGCCAACCAGCGGCAGATCGCGCCAAAACATTTCCCGCGAGATCGCTTCATCCCGCGAATCAAACCATGCCGGACCGTGTAGGTCAAACGATCGAATAAACAGCGGCTGATCCACGCGATTGCGCGATGCTCGAGCGAATAATGTTGAAAGGGAAGATCGTCGGTGGCGTCAGTCAAGATCGAGGATCTCCCGAAGCCCATCTTCGATAGCGCGAAGATGCTCGGCCGAGAGATTTTCCATATGGCGCACCAGCCGCTCCTGGGCCACGGCGCGCACCTGATCGATCACTGCCACGCAGGATTGCCCTGAACATTGGACGCTCACCATCAGGGGAGGCGCAGCTTGCGCGGAACTGCTGAGCGGGACGATGACCACCGTTCGGCGGTGCTGATTCACCACGTTATTGCCGACCACCACGCAGGGGCGAGTTTTCTTGATCTCAGAACCCACCGTCGGCTCCAGATTCGCCGACCAGATCTCACCTCGCCGCGGAGGCATCTTCCCAAGGTTCCGGCATTGCATCGGTAAGAGCGTCGAAATCGAGCTCGATTTCTCTCACCTGGGAATCGTGATTTGCGATCTCACAGGCTTGAATGAGCCGCTTCTCGCGTCCCGCCAGCTTCTCGGCCAGGGCATCGGCGACATAGCGCGAGCGGTCGCGGGCAGGAACGCGCCGGGTAAAGCTCGAAGCCAGATCTTCCGGCAAAGAAAATGTCATCTTACGGCTTGCCATACAGCCATACTACCATAACTATGGCTGTATGGCTGGCAGCCTACTCGTTGTCAGCGTCACCCACCTTCAACACCGCGAGGAACGCCTCTTGCGGAATCTCCACACGCCCCACCCGCTTCATCCGCTTCTTGCCTTCTTTTTGTTTTTCGAGCAGCTTGCGTTTGCGCGAGATGTCGCCGCCGTAGCACTTCGCCAGGACGTTCTTGCCCATCGCTTTGATGGTTTCCCGCGCAATGATCTTGTTACCGATGGCCGCTTGCAGCGCAACCTCGAACATCTGCCTCGGGATCAACTTCCGCAACCGCTCGATGAGGAGCTTGCCCCGCTCGTAAGCAAAGTCCTTGTGCACGATCATCGAAAGCGCATCCACCGGCTCGCCCGCTACCAACACATCCAGCTTCACCATCGGCGACACTCGATACCCAGCCAAGTGGTAATCGAGCGAGGCATACCCACGCGACGCCGATTTCAGACGATCGTAGAAATCCAGCACGATCTCATTCAGCGGTAGCTCGTACAACAGCAGCACGCGGCCCGTACCGATGTATTCAAACTTCTTCTGCGTTCCGCGCTTTTCTTCCAGCAGCTTCAGAATCTCGCCCACGTATTCCTCGCGCGTAATCACCGTGGCGTCAATGATGGGTTCTTCGATTTGCTTGATCACGGACGGATCTGGAAACTTACTCGGGTTGTAGACTTCGATCAGTTCGCCGTTCATGGCAGTCAGCTTGTAGCGGACGCCCGGCGCCGTGGTGATCAAATCGATCTGAAATTCCCGCTCCAACCGCTCCTGAATAATCTCCAGATGCAAAAGCCCAAGAAAACCGCAGCGAAAACCAAATCCCAGAGCCACCGAACTCTCCGGCTCGAAATTGAACGCGCTATCGTTCAAGCCGCAGCTTTTCAAGCGCCTCGCGCAGCTTGCCATGCTCGTGCGATTCCACCGGATAGAGGCCCGCGAAAACCATCGGCTTGATTTCCTGGAAGCCGGGCAGCGCTTCAGCCGCCGGATTTTCAACGCCGATCACCGTGTCGCCGATTTGCGCGTCGGACACCGTCTTGATGTTCGCGAACATAAAGCCGGCTTCACCGGCGGAAAGCTCGTCGCAAGGTACGGGCTTGGGCGATTGATAGCCCAGGCCCTCCACTTCGCACAGCGCCCCGGTGGCCCATAACTTGATCTTCTGCCCCAGTCGCAGCGTTCCATCCACCACGCGAACCAGGATGATGACGCCGCGATAAGGGTCGAACCACGAGTCGAAAATCAGGGCCCGCAGCGGCGCATCGGGCGATCCCTTGGGGGCCGGCACCAGGCGCACTACCGCCTCTAACACGTCTTTGATCCCGACGCCTTGTTTCGCGCTCACCAGGATCGCGTCCTCGGCCGGAAGCCCGATCAACTGCTCGATCTGTTCTCGAATTTTCTCGGGCTCCGCCGACGGCAGATCGATTTTATTGATCACCGGAATAATTTCGAGATTGTGATTCAGCGCCAGATAGGTATTGGCCAGTGTCTGCGCTTCCACGCCCTGCGACGCGTCCACCACTAACAGCGCGCCTTCACATGCTTGCAGGCTGCGCGAAACTTCGTAAGTGAAATCGACGTGGCCAGGCGTATCGATCAGGTTGAGTTGATACGTGGCGCCATCGTCGGCCTTGTAATTCAAGCGCACCGCGTGGGCCTTGATGGTAATGCCGCGCTCGCGCTCCAGATCCATGGTATCCAGCACCTGCTCCATCATTTCGCGCTGCTGCAGCGCGCCGGTGGCTTCCAGCAGGCGGTCGGCTAACGTCGACTTGCCGTGATCGATGTGCGCGATGATAGAGAAGTTCCGGATAAAGGCGGGATCCATGCGGTAGAATGAGGCCTGAAACTCAAGTATCCCATATGTCTCTGGATTTGAATCAGAAGCGCAAAGGGCGCGGCGCGCACCAAAGCCAGGAACCGACTCGCGACGCGCTCCGTTTTGCGCGAGTTCCTCAAAAGTGAACGAAGGAAAGCCGGATTTTGCGCAACTTAACGCCGCCGACTTCAAATTTGTGGTCGTTTGCGCGCAATTCAACAGCGTCATCACGGAAGTTTTGCTGGCCGGCGCGATGGACGCTTTGAAACGCTCGCGGCGCAATCGGACGATCGAAGTAGTGAAGGTTCCTGGCGCCTGGGAGCTGCCTCTGGCGGCCAAAACGATCGCGGAACACAAGAAGCCCGATGCCATCATCGCGTTAGGCGCCGTCATCCGCGGCGATACACCGCATTTCGATTATCGTGGCCGGGCAGGCAGCCAGCGGGCTGGCGGCGGTGCAGCTTCAGAGACCGGCATCCCGGTGGCATTCGGAGTTTTGACCACCGACACCATCGAACAGGCCACCGATCGCGCCGGCGGAAAACACGGCAACAAGGGATACGACGCCGCCATCGCTGCCATCGAGATGGCCGACCTGATCCGCCGGCTGCGAAAATAGTAGCAGATGGCGGCCCGTCACCGATCACGCCAGCGCGCCCTGCAGGTTCTCTATCAATGGGACATGACCAAGCGTCCCGTGGACGAGGCCATTCGCGCGTTTTATGACACTCTGGACGCCGACAAAGTGGCCGAAGAGCCCATGGAAGAAACCGAGACGACGAGGAAGAGATGCGGCATTCACCCGGGCGCGACGAATTCATGGAAGAGCTGGCCCGCGGGGCGTCGGAAATGGCGCCCGACATCGACCATCGCATCACCGAGAAGTCCGCGCATTGGAAGATCGAGCGCATGCCCATCGTCGATCGCAATATTCTGCGCCTTGGTATCTATGAAATGAGCCGCCAGGACACGCCGGCCGCCGTGGTGATCGATGAAGCGCTGGAGTTGGCGCGGCAGTTTTCGGGCGAAGATTCGGTGGCGTTCATCAACGGAGTACTGGACGCGGTTCACAAGGAAATCAGTTGAACATCCTGATGGTGGCGTCGGAAGCCACGCCCTTCGCAAAAACAGGTGGACTGGCCGATGTTTTGGGCGCGCTTCCTGCTGGCGCTGGCCGAACGTGGCGAACAAGTCGCGGTGGTCCTCCCCGCCTATCGCGAAAATCGCTATCCCCAGCCCACGCGCGAAGCTTATCGGAATCTTTGGATTCCCATAGGCCCGGGCTATAACGGTCGACATTCAGCAGACTGTGATCCAAAACCAGGGCGCCGGCGCCGTCACGTATTACTTCGTGCGAGTGCCCCGCGCTCTACGATCGCGACTGGAATCTACGGCTCCCCGGCCGGCGATTTCCCGGATAATCATGTCCGCTTCGCCGTGCTTTCCATGGCGGCCATCGGTGTGGCGCGCCATCTGTTCCGGCCCGACATTCTGCACCTGCATGATTGGCAGGCTGGCGCTTACGCCCGTTTACCTGAGCGAACACTTTCGCGGCGATCCGACATTTCTCGGCGTGAAGACGCTCCTGACCATTCATAATCTCGGCTATCAGGGACTCTTCCCCCCGCAGGCGCTGCGGGAAATCGCGCTGGATCCAAGGCTGCTGAATCCGGATCAACTGGAGTTCTTCGGCCGCCTCAATTTCCTCAAAGGCGGCATCGCCTGGAGCCACGCCGTCAGCACCGTCAGCAAAGGTTACGCCCGCGAGATTCAAACGCCGGAATACGGATTTGGTTTGGACGGTTTTCTGCGCCGGCACGGCCCTGTTACGCGGAATCGTCAACGGCGTGGATTACAACGAGTGGAATCCGGAACACGATCCGCATATCGCGCATACCTACTCAGCTCGCGATCTTTCAGGAAAGCGCGCCTGCAAACAAGCGCTTTTGGCTGAATATAGGCTGCCCCAGGACAATCTGGACCGGCCGCTGCTCGCCATCATTTCGCGCTTCGCCGCCCAAAAGGGCTTCGACATCCTGGCGGACGCCGCACCGCGGCTGATGCAGGAAGACGTGAATCTGGTGGTGCTGGGATCGGGCGAATTCCACTACGAATCCATGTTCCGCTCGTTAGCCCAGACCTATCCGCAAAAGGTCGGCCTGCGGGTGGGCTACGACACCGCTTTGTCGCACCGGATCGAAGCCGGCGCCGACATGTTCCTCATGCCCAGCCGTTATGAGCCCTGCGGCTTAAACCAGATTTACAGCCTCAAGTACGGTACAGTCCCGGTGGTACGCGCTACCGGGGGCCTGGATGATACCATTGAGGATAGCTACCGGATTCAAGTTTCGCGAATATTCTGGCGATGCTTTGTTAGACACCGTGCGCGTGGCTTTGAAGGCCTATCAGGACCCGTTTCATTATGACGATCAATGGGTTCGTAGGATGCGGCGGGGCATGGAGAAAGACTTTTCCTGGAGCGCCTCGGCCGGCGAGTACGTGGAACTGTACCGGCGGCTGGTAGCGGGTTGAATCTTTTTGCCGGTAAATACATCAATTGATAAGGGGAGCGATAGTAAAGATATGGCTGGTGCGAATACACTGACTTTTACGGATGCGGGCTGGGATAAAGACGTTCTGAACTCCGACGCCCCGGTTCTGGTGGACTTTTGGGCGGAGTGGTGCGGGCCGTGCCGCATGATGACGCCGACCATTGACGCCATCGCGGAGGCATACGCCGGTCGCGTGAAAGTCGGCAAGCTGAACGTGGACGAGAACGGCGCCACCAGCATGCGCTACAACGTGCGCGGTATTCCCACGCTGCTGCTGTTCAAAGGCGGCAAGGTGGTGGAGCAAAAGGTTGGCGCGGTGGGCAAGACCGACGTCCAGAAAATGCTCGACGCCCACGTCGCGGCGCCGGCGTCTACGCCGGTGTCGTAAGCGCGCCTTCCGAAGCGGATCCCACCAAAGCGACATATTTGGCGAAAACGCCCGAGCGGTAACGCGGCTCGGGCTTTTTCCATTTAGCGAGCCTCTCTCGCACCACCTGCTCCGGCACCTCCAGATTGATGGTGCGGTTGGCAATGTCGATGTGAATGCTGTCGCCTTCCTGGACCGCCGCGATCGGTCCACCCACCGCAGCTTCCGGTGCCACATGGCCCACGCAGAATCCGCGCGTAGCGCCGCTAAACCGTCCGTCGGTCAGAAGCGCGACGCTATCGGACAGCCCCGCGCCGACAATCGCGCTTGTCACACCCAGCATCTCGCGCATTCCCGGTCCTCCGCGCGGCCCTTCATAACGGATCACGACAATATCGCCGGCACGAATCTTGCCACTGGTAGCCGCCGCCATTGCCGCTTCCTCGGTTTCGAAAACACGCGCCGGACCGCGCTGTTCGCTGCGCTCGATTCCAGTCACCTTGATCACGCAACCTTCGGGCGCCAGCGAGCCCCGCAGGATTACCAATCCGCCGCTCTTCTTGATCGGATTATTGAGCGCGTGGATAACCTCTTGACCCGGCGTTTCCTTGGCTTCGGCAGCTTCAGCGGCTAACGTCCTGCCCGTCACCGTCATGGCCGATCCGTCTGCGTACCCACCTTCCACCAGGCGTTGTGCGATCACTGGAATGCCGCCGGCTTTGTCCACATCCACCGCCACAAATTTGCCCGCAGGTTTCAGGTCAACCAGGAGCGGCGTGCGCTCACTGATCGTCTGGAAGTCGTCGATGCCCAGCGGAATTCCAGCTTCGCGCGCGATCGCGAGCAGATGCAGCACGGCGTTAGTCGATCCGCCCGTGGTGGCCACCGATGCGATCGCATTATCGATTGCCTTGCGCGTCACAATGTCCCGAGGCCGCAGATTGTTCTTCACCAGATCGAGCACCAACCGACCGCAACGCGCCGCAACGCCGTGCTTGCGCGCATCTACCTGCGGGACAGCGGCTGTGCCCAACGGCGAGAGACCGATCAGCTCCATCACCGTCGCCATCGTATTCGCCGTGAATTGTCCACCGCAAGCGCCCGCGCCTGGGCACGCGGAATTTTCGATCTCCAGAAATTCTTTATCCGACATTCGGCCCGCTGAATTGGCGCCCACCGCCTCATAGACGTCCTGAATCGTAAGATCGCGCCCGTTGTGACGGCCCGGCAAAATAGACCCTCCATACAAAATCAGGCTCGGCGTGTTCAATCGCAACAGCGCCATGGCCGCGCCCGGAATCGTTTTGTCGCAAGCCACCAGGGCCACGATGCCGTCGAACATGTGCCCGCGCGCCACCAGCTCAATCGAGTCGGCGATCAGGTCGCGGCTCACCAGCGACGCCTTCATCCCTTCGGTACCCATCGTGATTCCGTCGCTGATCGCGATGGTGTTGTACTCCATCGGCGTGCCGCCCGCTTGCCGGATGCCTTCCGCCACGTCCACCGCCAGCTCGCGCAGCTTGAAATTGCACGGCATGGTGCCGATCCAAGTGTTCGCGATTCCAATGATCGGCTTCTTCATGTCCTCGTCGGTGAGGCCAATGGCTTTCAGGAACGCGCGTGCCGGGGCGCGGTCCTTCCCTTGGGTGATGGTGTAACTATTCAGCTTCATGGATAAACAACCAGTGTATATGATGAAATCGTGACCGCCGCGGAAATCAAGCGCTTGGCCCGCGACTGCGGCTTCGAGCTCGCCGGCGTCGCAACCGCCGAGCCTTTGCCCGACGACAGCCGGCGCTATCTCCACTGGGTAGAGCGCGGAATGGCGGGAGCCATGGGCTATCTCACCGATCGCCGCGCCACCGTCCGAACCGATCCCAAGCTGCTTCTCGCGTCAGCCCAATCGATTATCTGCGTCGGGAAGCTGTACAACGGGCCACAGCCGCGCTCCAACGAAATCAGCGATGCCGGCCTCGGTTGGATTTCGCGCTACGCCTGGGGCGACGACTATCACCACGTCATGCGCCGCGGCCTGGAGCAATTATCCGCCAAGCTCGGCTCCGGTCACGAATACAAAATCTGCGTGGACACAGCGCCATTGCTCGAGCGCTCCTACGCGCGCCAGGCAGGCCTCGGCTGGATCGGCAAGAACACTTGCCTGATCAACCAGGAAATCGGCTCGTGGGTTTTCCTGGGTGAGATCCTTACCTCACTCGCCATTGCTCCGGACGCCCCGCCTCCGGATCGCTGCGGAACCTGCACCCGCTGCATCGATGCTTGTCCCACCCAGGCCATCCCTCAGCACGGTTATGAAGTGGACGCGCGCCGTTGCATTCCGTACTTCACCATCGAACTGCACGGCGCGGCTCCCGAGGAGTTGCGCGCCTCGATCGGCCAGCACGTCTTCGGCTGCGATATTTGCCAGGATGTTTGTCCGTGGAACTCGCGCGCGCCCTGGGCGCCAGAGGCCGCTTTCGAACCTCGCCATTTTGCGCCGCCGCTGGAAGAACTCGCCGCTCTGACGGAGGACGACTTCCGATCGCGCTTTCGCGACAGCCCCATCCAGCGCGCCAAGTACGCGGGCTTTCTGCGCAACGTCGCCATCGCGATGGGCAACAGCGGCCTGGAAAAATTCCGCGAGCCGCTGGAGCGCCTGGCCAGCTTCCCCAACCATCTCGTTTCCGATCAAGCACGCTGGGCCTTACAGCAATTAGATTAAATAATCGAGATCATTTACTTGAGGAAGTACGCGGTGAGGTGTATCGTTGGTTCCGAAGCCACCAACACCTCAAGAACCGAAACGGCTTCCAAGGAGGAAAGCCGTGACCATTATCGTGGGGTTTCGTTGTTTTGATGGAGTTGTAGTTTGCGCCGACACTCAGGAGACGGTGACGGGAGTGTCAAAGAAAAACGTGTCGAAAGTCAGAGTGGAGAGTCGGTTTGGAGATACAATACCGCGAGCGCTCTCCGAGTCCGATCTAACTTTTGCGTTTTGCGGGTCCGGCCCAGGACCTTTTATCGACATGTTGACTCGTAGGGCACGGAAGGCTGCCGAGGCGTGCTCTTCGCTGGATGATGCAAGCGAGTCAGTTGAAAAGGCTATTCACGAAGTTTATCGGGAATACGGACAGATATACCAAGTGGGCCAGTGTCCGTATGCAGATTTGATCTATGGCCTGAAAATGCACAACGAGAGTCGACTCTTCTCAGCCAATGGTCCAGTCGTAAACGAGCAAGAAGAATATTGCTCCTCCGGTGCAGGTTATTACATGGCGGATTTTCTGGTGTCCAGGATGCGTCCCACTAATCTAGATGTTCACCAGTGCGCGTTGTTGGCAGCGTACGTACTGTTTCAAGCTAAGGAGCATGTTGACGGCTGTGGTGGAGACAGTCATATCGCCGTGCTTCGACATCAGGGAGACAGCGGAATTCTGGATGGCGAGTGGACGAGGATTTTCACAGACCTCATTACCGGTGTGGATCGTAACTTAGGGAGGTTGCTGATAGCCGCTGCCGATCTAAGAGCGACTTCCGATGTTAAGGGCAGCCTGGACGGGCTAAGTGAGTTCATCGACATTTATAGAGAAGACGCACAGGGCAACCTCACAAGCACCCTGGCAGATCTTTTTTTGGATGGACCTGTCACGCGCGACGATCTGGGATTCAAGAAGATCGAGTAAGTAATTTGTGCAGCGGTTCAGATCGCAGCCTCGGTCAGAGCGCCCTCCCGACCACGCACCCACTCACCTTTGCGCACCGTTTGGAGAAACTCCCTCTCGAACTGATACAGTCCGGCTGCCGGCTTCTTCGCTAATAGTTGATTGGCACGCTGATACGCCTCTTCGGCTTCCCGACCCTGCCCTTCCGCCTCCCGAACCGCCGTGATCGCGCGCCAATAGTCGGAGTCACCGTTGAGCGTAAGCTTACGTGCCGCGGCCAGCTCTTCAGTGCCTCGCAGCCATTCGCCAGCCCGCCCCGCATTGCCGTCCAGGTACGCCATATAAAACGCCATCTCCGCCGCGCAACCGGCATCCGGGGCTTTTTCCGGGCCCGGAATTCGCTCCAGGCTTGCCTCCAGATGCTTCCGCGCTTCGACCAGTGCTCCCCGGTCTACTGCACAAATCAACTGAATCATCTCGAGCGTCCCTTCTTGCGGCGTACCCACTCCGGCGCGTAAGCCGTCCGCCAAAGCTTGTGGATCCAGGTCCCGCGGCCGTGTGGCAGTAACCGTTGTGGAACCCACCATTTTCAGGGCTTCGCGAAGATCCGCAAACGGTCCTCCTAGGAAGAATTGGACCAGCAGCGCGCCGTCGGAGACGCCCGCCGCCACTCTGAACGGAATCAGGTTCACCACGGTTGCCGCCGCGGACAACGCTGCAACCAGCGCCGGAATCTTCCACCACGCCGCGTACGCGCTGCCAGGCATTATCATCAGCACCGCGAAGGCTGCCAGTGCCGTGAGCAACGATGCTACCGGACCCCCTGCCACCTCGAACGCCATCCTCCTCCGCAGACCTTTCAAGTGCAGCGGGACCGTCGCCACTGCGCCGCCTAGCAGCGCGTGGTGAAACAAGCTGTTTTCATGACGCGGGGCTAACCATTTGAGCCGGCTTGGCAACGAGCCATCAAGTCGCCAAATCTTCCGACCAGCGTCGCTGGCGCAGAACAGACGCGAATAGAGGCGTTGACAACCGAGATAGTGCCTGACGGTGGTCCTGCCGGGCCGCGCGGCGTGCCCTTTCCGAATATTTTGCGCATCAACAATCCGAGATTGGCGGCTCCGGAGTGCACGACTAGCCGCTTGAGTATGTTTTCCCGGCCTCGTAAATGAAGGCGGCGCATCCCGCCCCGATCATACAGGTGTTGATTCCATCGCTCCAGCTTCTCTCCGCGCTGGCGTAACAGTCGGAGGCCACGCTCTCCGTGAATGCGCCGCCGATTTGCATACACCGCTTGTTGTTCCCGCTGTTGCCCTCGCCACCGTTGCCGGCCGCGATTGGGTTCCGAGCAGTACGTGCGCAAGCCCCACTCGGTGAGTTCGCTCACCAGCGCGCGGCTGTGATATCCCTTGTCGGTAACCACTTCGCGCGGTCCGTCCTTGCTGACGTGCTTCACAACTTCATCGCCATTGGTATCCGCCACCACACTCGTAATGCGCTCGCCTGCTTCGGCTACTGTTTCGGGAATCGTTGCAGTGTCTCCAACGTCCGCACCGTGCAGCGTGACGGCGACAATCGCTCCAGTCTCCATATCCACCGCATGCTCGGCCTTGTGAGCCAGATGCGTGCGCCCATCTTTCATCTTGGTGATGCGCGCATCGGGATCGTGCGGATGCGTCCAGTCGTCGTTGGAGCCTTTCTTGGGACGCTTGCGATCCAGCTTCGCCAACTGCTCCCGCGTGGGCGTTTCGATGCCGCTTTCCTTCGCCAGTCGCACCAGAAACTCTTCGTAGCTTTCTCCGGTGTCGCGCCGCACTATCGACCGCAGCGCCGCGTTCGCCTCCAGCGTCGTCGCATCTACGCCGATCGTTGTCCCCTTCAGGAGCTTCTTTTCAGCCAGCACTCGCAGCACCCACTGGAACACTGCCTGATGCGTTTCCACATCCATCAACCGCCGGGTCCGCGAGATAGTCGAATGATCCGGCACACTTTCATCCAGACCGATCCGCACAAACGATCGAATCGACAGACTATCGCTGGCGCGCCATGCGATTCCGCGCTCCGATTCGATCCCTTCAAAATAACCCACCATCAGCAGCCGAAAATAGATCCCCGGCGCCAAACCTGGTCGGCCCACTTCGCCGGCGTAGAAATCCTCACAGATGGTCTCGACGTACTCATCGAACTTCTTCGAGTCCAGGATCTCATTCAGCCGTTGGTAAAACGGATGGCTTGCGCCCACAGGCAACGCTGCCGTCGGCGTCCACAATCCCTCCTGCCGAATCCGCTTCCTCCGTCGTCCCATCGCCATGCTTGAAAGACGATCAAACTAGGACCAAGGTCACACATGCAACGGCGTTTCACCACGCGCTGCTAGAGAAAGGAGCCCCGCCAGGGTGAACTGGAGCTTCCACCTGCCTCCTCGCTTCTGGGCCAGAAATGGACCCACGTGGAAGCTGGCCAGCCGCATGTCGGCCAGGCTGCCAGCCACCGCATGGCCTAATTCATGGAAAAAAACTGCAATCCATCCGCACAGAAACAACAATGGTAAGCCGTTGATAGCCCGCGCCTGGGCAGGCCGTGCGCGTGCCCCCACCATGCGGTCCCAGAAAAGGCGGCGATCCAAATCACGATGGCCACCACGGGGGCCGCCTTTTGCACCCACCGGTGCGTTCCGTCCCCGGGCTTCGGCTGGTGCTCGAAATCCTCCACCAGGGGCTCCGCTTCCCGCATTTTGGGCGAGATGCACCAGTAAAGCCCCGCCACTCCGGCCACCGTCCCGAACGGAAAAAGCAGGAGGTTGATCAGGCTGTTCATCGCTATCAGCGGCTTGGAAAAACCATTTTTATGACGAAATGCCATAGCGGCGAAACAGGAGAGCGTTCCCAGGGCCACTACCACCAGCCCGAATCCAAGCATGATCTCGCCCACGTGGGGCTTGGCTGTAGGCGAATGGGGACCGAAGCTGCGAATCGCGATCACGAGTCCGAGCAGAATATCCACGATTCCAACGGCCCAGAATACGCTCCGCGTGTAACTCAACAGGGATCTCATATTCGACCATCGGCCTCGATTTTGGGCATCGTAGGTAATGCGGGGAAATAAAGCCCACTACCTAGGTATTTTGCTGACCTGTGGCTTTCGAGATTGGCGTACCATAGCGCAGGATGCTGTCTGTTGCAATCAAACATAAGTCCTTTAAAATGTTCGCGCATAAAAAACTAAGCGGCATTGCGCACTCCTGCGTGGATAGCGTCGGGATAAACCGGCGTGAAGTAATGAATGAAAGAGTCATACAGGAAAGGAGTAGCGAACCATCCTGACCCCTACTCATGAGAGGGCGGCTGAGAGGCCGAACTTGAAGCGTTGGGAAGGGGCACATGCAGGCTGGGTATCCCTGAAGTAGATGAGCTCCGAAAAAGCGAAAACCAGAATGCCGACGGTGTCACGCAAACCGGAAGGCAACACGGCGGCGCGCCGAAGCGCGAGTGCGCAGCCGGCTCTGCGGAGTCGTAGACCCCAGGCATGCATGGAAACTTCACGCACCAGAACCGAGAGACCCCGTTGCCTACCGAAAACGCCTCGGCAGCGCTTTCATAGGATCACAAGGGCCTTACGGTTGGAGTGAATTCTACCCTAACGGAATCCTCCAGTTTTGCCGATTACTGGGGCGAAAGACGCTTATGCCCCTTCCTCCGTTAGACAGCGACGTGATGCTAGATCCCCAGGATTGGCCTGCGTTTCGCGACCAAGGCCACCGCATGTTGGACGACATGTTGGACTACCTGGAACACATCCGCGAACGTCCCGTATGGCAACCGATGCCGGACCCGGTGCGCGCTAGTTTTCGCGGCCCCCTTCCGATAGCGCCGGCTGATCTGAGTGCGGTTCACCAGGAGTTTCTCGAAAACATCCTGCCGTATTCAAACGGCAACGTGCATCCCGGCTTCATGGGCTGGGTGCATGGCGGCGGCAACGGGCCGGGAATGCTGGCGGAGATGCTGGCGGCAGGGTTGAACGCGAACCTGGCCGGCCGGGATCACGCGCCCATCGAAGTGGAGCGGCAGATCGTGCAATGGATGCGCGACCTGTTCGGATTCCCCAAAACGGCTTCGGGTTTGTTTGTCACCGGGACTTCGATGGCAAACCTGATCGCGGTTCTGGTGGCGCGTGATACGGCGCTGGGCTTCGATGCACGGCGTTTGGGCATCGCCGCGACTCCCAAACGGCTGACGGCCTATGCCTCGGTGGCCGCCCATGGATCGGTGCGCCAGGCGCTCGATTTTTGCGGCCTGGGAAGCGACGCGGTGCGGCTGGTTCCGGTGGATTGGCGCCAGCAGATGAACCTGGCGGTGCTGCGCCATTTGATTGAGTTCGACCGCAAGGCCGGGTATACGCCATTTTTGCTGGTGGGCACGGCGGGTACGGTGGACACCGGCGCCATCGACGATCTGGACGGTCTGGCCGAAATCGCGAGCGAGCAGCGGCTGTGGCTGCACGTGGACGGGGCATATGGAGCGCTCGGGGTCCTGGCGCCGGAGATTGCGCCGCGGCTGGCCGGCCTGGAGGCCGCCGATTCGCTGGCCTTCGATTTCCACAAGTGGGGGCAAGTGCCGTATGATGCCGGATTCGTACTGGTGCGGGATGGCGAGCTCCACCGTAGAGCTTTCACGTCGCCCGCCGCATATCTGGAGCGCGAGGCACGGGGGCTGGGCGCCGGATCCACTTGGCCGTGCGATCTTGGCCCGGATCTTTCGCGCGGATTCCGGGCGCTCAAGACCTGGTTCACGCTGAAGGTCTACGGGCTGCAGGCTCTCGGCCAGACGATCGCGCGGACCTGCGAGCTGGCCTCTTATCTGGAACAGAGGGTCACCGAGTCGGAGGAATTGGAGCTTCTCGCCCCAGTCTCCCTCAACATTGTTTGTTTCCGCTTCCGGTGCCCGGACGCAGACCGCGTGAACGCGCGCATTGTGATGGATCTGCAGGAAGCGGGCCTGTGCGCTCCCTCCACCACCCGGATCAATGGCGAACTGGCAATCCGCGCGGCGATTACCAACCATCGGACGGGTTCGAGCGATATCGACGCACTGGTAGAAGCCACGCTTACGATTGGACGCGCACTGACGGCCGCTGTTGAGGATCGAGAGCTGGAGGCTTCCTACGGTGACTAGCTGGCGGCCCGCGGCCGAGCGCAAGGAAGCCTTGTGCGCGGCGGAGGCGCAAATCAAGCTGGATCCTGAATCCATCGGTCTGCGTTTCGAACGAGCTTGCCTGTTAAACGAGATGGGCCGGAACGAGGACGCCAAGCTGGCGTATCTCGACGTGCTCACCCGATGCCCTGGGCATGTGGGCGCGCTGAACAATTTAGGCACGCTGCTGTACCTCACCGGATACCGCACGGCGGCGCGCAGCGCGTATACCGAAGCCATCCGGCAGCATCCCGATCAGCCCATGGCGCACGTGAATCTGGGAAACCTCTTTCTGGAGGCCGGCGAGTTGGTTGCGGCGCGCGAGCACTATGAAGCCGCGCTCGCGATCGATACCCAATTCGCCGCGGCGCACCAGGGTTTGGGGAATCTGCTGGCTGAGTTGGGGCAGGAAGAAAACGCGGCTCAGCACCAGCGTCTGGGCCATTGGGATCGCCGCCCAACCGAGCTTCTCTATCGCGGGGAGACAGAGCCGGTGTCGCTGCTGCTGCTCGCTTCGGGACGCCGGGGCGACGTTCCGATCCGCCATTTGCTGGACGACAAAATCTTCCGGACCTTCGTCGTGCTGCCGAATGTTTATGATCCGGACGCGCCGCTTCCCGAGCATCAGGTGGTGTTCAATGCGATCGGCGACGCCGACCTTTCGAAGCAGGCGCTGGACCGGGCCGTTACGCTCATGGAGCGCACGTTTGCTCCGGTGATCAACGCGCCCGCGGCGGTGCTGGGGACCGGGCGCGCCGCGAATGCGCGACGGCTGGCCGAGGTGCCAGGCGTGATAGCTCCCAAGATTGTGAACTTCTCGCGAGAAACCCCGAGGCGATTCGAATTCCCGGTGCTGCTGCGGGCGCGGGGTTTTCACAATGGCAAACATTTTCTGCGGGTCGAAAAGGCCGAGCAGCTTGGGAGCGCGCTGGCCGAGCTTCCGGGGGACGAATTGACCGCGATCCAATTTCTGGACGCGCGTGGCGCGGACGGCTACTATCGCAAATATCGCGTCCTTATGATCGGCGGCTGGCTGTATCCGCTGCACTTGGCGATTTCTCGGAACTGGAAAATTCACTACGTGACCGCGGACATGGCGGACAACGCCGGACATCGCGCCGAGGAAGCCAAGTTTCTGGAGAATATGGCGGGCGTTTTGGGATCGCGTGCGATGGCGGCGCTGGCGGAAATCCAGAACATGCTGGGGCTGGATTACGCCGGCATCGATTTTGGCTTGAATGCCGATGGGGACCTTCTGCTGTTCGAAGCCAACGCCACCATGACAGTGCTGCCGCCCGAGGGCGACCGCCGCTGGGATTACCGGCGCGACTCGGTCCAGCGCTTGGAAGATGCAGTACGCAAGATGATCGTCGACAAATCGCGAAAAAACAGCGAACCGGACCCTACGATATACTGGCAGCCAGTTCAAGAACTGGAGACCAGGAAATGCTCACCCGTTTAATTCCGTTCGTAATTGTTGGCGCCGCCGTGGCACAAGAACCGGCGCAGCAACCGGCTTCTCAGCCGGCCCCTCAGTTAACCCCCGCGCAGGTGCGTTTGGGAGAGCGTGCGCCGCTGCCGCGCGCGCCGCTGTTCTTTCGCGAAGAGTGGAAGACTGCCCCGGGCGGCGGAGAACACGCGGCTGCGCAAGACTCCCTCTCGAACGCGCGCCTGGAGCTGAAATTGTATGGAGCGAGTAAAGAGGTTCAGGAACTGGGGAACTCGAGCGATCCCAACAACCCGCCGCACGTCTGGACCGGGCTCTGCACGTCGCCCTGCGCGGTCGCGCTGCGCGATAAAACCGATGCCGTGGATTTGACCGGCGCGGCAAAGATTCGCTGGGTGACCAAGGTTTCCGGACTGCACCAGGTGCATCCGATTGTGAAGCTGGCCGACGGGACGTGGCTGGTGGGCGATCATGCCGATGGATCCACGGTGGATTGGCACGAAAACGAATTTTCGATTTCCGAAGTGCGTTGGCTGAAGTTGGACATAGACAAAGTGCTCACCAAGGGCAACTGGGTGGAACATCCGGACTTGAGCAAAGTGGACGAGGTCGGATTTACCGACCTGCTGCCAGGCAGCGGACACGGCCCCGGTGGATGGTCCGATGTGGCGTCGTTTGAGGTGTACGGCAAGCCGGTGAAGCGCGAAGGCGGAGCCGCAACTTCGTCGCGTTAGCTCAGGACGGATTTCGCGCGCTTCGAAATCGCGTCGCAGATGCTACACCGGTTCTTCCACCCCGATGGTGATGTCGCGCACGGTATGCGGTGCAAGAAGACATCCCACTGGGCGCGGACTTGATCGGTGTGGCGCTCGAAGCCGTTCGGACGCGTTGGTGGGCTGATTGACCAATCCCGCGGGGCCGGAGTGCTGGGTGACGTAACCGCAAGCGAACGGGCTTACGCTTGTGGTGCGGCCCGTGGATGAACTTCGGTTCCGTCGGGTCAACAATGTACAGCGCTCCATCGGGCTGCCGCTGGTTCGGCCAATCGGACTGGCCGGCGGGCGGCACCGAGGGCGGCACCGAGGCGCCGAGCGATGGCTGCGTCGAGAATCGCGACTCGACCGCTAGCGCGAATACCCAAGGCAGACTAGCGGTGAGCACCCATTCAACGCCAACACTCAGCGGGCGTACGGAGGGAAACGGATACTAAGCCGTGTCAAGGCGTATGATTTGTTTGTGAACAAGACAGTATTATTTCTGATCGGGATGGTCTTGCCGCCGGCTGTTTTCGGGGCCGACAACTGCGCGGACTCTGGCGACCTGCGTCTGGTCAACGGCAAAATCGTGACCATGGACGCGCGCAATACGGTGCTATCGTCTGTGGCCATCCAGAATGGCCGCTTCGATTTTTCGCGCGGAAAGCTCAGCCCCTGTACCAGGACCATCAACCTGCACGGACGCACCGCCGTACCCGGGTTGATCGACAATCACAATCACATCGTGCTGCTCGGCCTACGTCCCGGTTGGGACACGCGGCTGGAAACGGCAGCTTCCATCGCCGATGTTCAAGCCGCGATCGCGGCGCGCGCAAAGTCGGTTCCGGCTGGGAAATTCATCACAGCCATGGGCGGATGGAATCCGGCGCAGTTCTCCGAAAAGCGCTTGCCGACGCTGGCTGAGCTGGACGCGGCCGCGCCGGATCACCCGGTGCTGTTACTCCTAGCGTTCACGGGACCGGCGGCGACCAACACTTTGGGCAAAGCGTTCTTTGCGGGGAAGGGAATCGAGGTGAGCGCGACGGGCGCGATTGCAGCGAACGCGCCAACGCTTGCGGCATTGAACGCGCTACGCTCCATCCAAACCTTCGAGGACCAGAAGCGCGGGACCATGGACGCCTTGGCTTATTCAGCCAGCGTGGGCGTTACCACCGACGTCGACATGGGCGCGTTCGTGATTCCCGGCTTGCCCAACATTGAAGATTCCTTCGTGTTCGACAGCCTTGCCAGCGCCGATCCGTTCCGTATGTACGATGCATTCCTGGCGCTGCACCGCGAGAGGAAAATGGCTGCGCGGCTGCGCGTGTTCTTCCTCAGCATGGACACCCAAAACAACGTTCCGCTGCTGAGCGAGCGCCTGCGCAACGCGTTCGATGGCCTGGGCGACGACATGCTTCGGATCTCAGGGATCGGCGAGTTTGCGACCGTATGGCCGTTGTTCGGGAAAGTGACGCCGCCGGCCAATTACGAGACTGCCTTGCAACTGGTGGCCAAACAAGGCTGGCCTTTTCAGCAGCACAGCCTGTCGCTGGCCGAAGATCAGCTTACGGCGAGCACGTTTGAGAAGGTCAATGCTGTCACGCCCATCGCGAATCTGCGGTGGTCCATCGCGCACGTGCCGCACATCGATCAGGAGACGGTGAATCGCTTCAAAGCTCTGGGAGCGGGCATCGCCATTCATCCTTTTGAATATCTGGCTGGAGCGCCGGGAGCAGGACCGCCCATGCGCATGATTGTCGACAGCGGAATTCACGTCGGCGCGGGATCGGACGCGGCGCAAATTTCCACGCTGGATCCCTGGCTGATGATTTACTACATGGTCACTGGAAAAAATGCGGCAGGTACGTCCATCAATGCAGGCCAGACCCTGACCCGCCTGGAGGCGCTGCGGCTCTACACTTCCAATAACGGATGGTTTTTTCGAGAAGAGGATCGTCTCGGTTCGATGGAGGCTGGAAAGCTGGGCGACGTAGTGGTCCTCAGCGATGATTTCCTCGACTCGGCGAAAGTGCCGGATGAGGCCATTAAGCGCGTGAAGTCGGTCCTCACGGTGGTCGGAGGGAAAGTGGTCTACGAGAGAATCAACTGATTCTCTTCATTGGACGCTGAGTGAGAAATGCCAGCTTCCTGTGACCGCCTGCCGACGCGGATGCCCAACCAGAACATCGCGCCCAAGCCCCCTAGCATGGCCGTCACGGCGAGGTTCGGTAAGATTGGCACAAAAAGGAAAAAACCTCCCAGGCTACCGACCAGTGCAACTGAAAGAAGAATAAACAGGCAGCGTTCGATCATAACCTTAGCTGTGCAATTAACTGGCCGCAATTTTCTTTGGGACCGCTTGCTCTTGGGGCGCGGCTCAATCGGGAACGGCGAGCCTCAGTTAGCGGGCCTCAATCGGTTTGGCCATCCAGGTGCTGTATGGCAGATGAAGGTTGAGGTGGACATTGAAAAATCTATTATTACTCGCATCGGTGGCAGCAATATTTAGCGGAATGACCGCAGCCGGTCAGGAAAAAAGTGCGGCGCCGACGTTAGCTCAGGTTAGTTTCCCCATACGACAGTCCTCATATTCTCCGAACGACATAAAGATACTAGGGACGCTCCAGAGCGGCCAGAGCAGTAAGCTGCTTGGGTACTCCATCACGCCGAAGTACGGGGCCTTCGTATTTGAAGGCAACGGGCGCGATCAGGTTGAAATAACTGTCACGGGAGGCAATCGGAACGCTTACGTTGCGTTGGCCGATTCGACGCTAACTCCCATTGCGAGTGGCATCGGCCGGCTGTCGACGACGTTGCCCTATCACGGACCGGATACGGAAGCGTTTTATATCTTAATAAGGAATCTCAACAAACAGCCTGCGCGCCTGGAAGTTCACTTAAAGAAAACCCCTATTGGTCAGCCGTCCGACGCTACGCGCTAACGGCCCGCGGCTCATCTTTACCCGGAAAAACTCGAGTAAGCAGCGTGGGGAAGCGCGGGTCCTTGCGTAAGTTATCTAGCCTGGGATCCACGTTAAGCGCGAACAGGGCCGGAGATTTTTCGTGAAAAGCGCGCTCTAATTCCTGAAAGGCCTGATCGGGATCGCCCAAAGCATCGAGCAGCACGGCCATGAAGTAGGCGTCGACGTAATGGGTCTTGCGAATCTGGGTCAGCGTCGTCAGAACGGCTGTGGCTTCCTTTCGCCGGCCCTGTCTTGCGAGACAAGCCCCTTCCACGGCCTGGAGCCACGGTAAGTCCGGTGACATAATCACCGCCAACCGGTAGTGCTCTAAAGCTTGACTGGCCTTGCCGCTGTGTTCCAGCGATTCGCCGTAAAAAAGATGACCCAGATATAGGTAGGGATGCAGTTCGAGCGCCCTCTTTCCGCAGGCCACGGCCGGCTCAAATTCACGGCGGAAAAAGCGAATCAGAATCTCATTGGCCGGAACAGTCGGCCACAACGAATGCGTACTACGCGCCCGCAGCAGAATGTTTAGCGCGTCCTCCAGCCGGCCCTGGCTCACATAGAGCATGGTGAGACGGACATAGACCTCGGGGGACTCGGGGCTCTCAGCTTGCGCCCGTAGCAGTTCGGTTTCCGCCTCATCCAGCTTGTGTTCGAAAAGGTGCAGGCCGTGGGCGCGGTCCGCGCGGCGCTCCGGCGTCAGTCCGCACAGCTCGACCGCACGCTTGTGGGCTTGCAGGAATCCGCTGTACATCTCCCGCGGCAGGCGCATGCCATACGTGCCGAGCAGCAAATAGCACAGCGAAATGCCTTCAAAGGCACGGAAATCCGAGGGGTTCTCGATGGCGGCCTGTTGGAAGCAGTCCAGCGCCTTCTCGAATCCCTCGCGCGTGCGGCGGCTCCAGAAGTGCCATCCCTGCTTGACCAAATCATCGGAATGAGGGACGTCCAGCCGGTAGCCGAGTTTCGGCCGGTAGGTGATCCAACGCCCGAACTCCCCCAAGGTCTTCTTGACCTCGCCGATGGTGACGGCCACAGTGTGCTTGGAAACCAGGTTGCCGTCCCAGGCTTGGTTAATCATCTGCGCGTAGCCGACGTAGCGGCCGCGGTTGTGGATGAGAGCTCTCAAGGCGTGAAAGGCCTGTGGCCGGAGCTCAAGCTCATGGCCGTCTCTCAACAACGTCGTGGTTGTAGTATCGAGCCGAAACGGCCCGAATGTAATTTGTTCCATCTAGCGCCTTCCCCTTATATCCCCTATCTGATATCCCCTATCAAACATTGACGCGCTTTTGACTTTGGTTTAGCGGATTATATCACACAAGGCTCCGGCTAGCCAGTGTCGTTAGTATGTGTGTCGTTAGTATGTGACCCGGAACGACAGACCCGGAACGACAGACCCGGAATGTCAGACCCGGAATGTCAGACCCGGAATGTCAGGCCGGAATGTCACCCGGAACGACAGACCCGGAATATGACCTGGAACGACAGACCCGGAACGACAGACCCGGAACGACAGACCCGGAACGACAGACCCGGAACGACAGACCCGGAACGTCACCCGGAATGTCACCCCCACCAGGCCAGGCCCCAAGGGTTGTGGAAGCGAGGATACGGTCCCGCGATTCGGTGGAGTTAAAACAGAACTATTCGGTCCTGTTTTGGGGGCGCGTAGCTCCCTGCGCTAAAATTTGCCGTGGTTTTGACTTCGCCGCGATCAAATCTCGAATACAATCCCAGTAATGGAGATGGGGTGCATGCAGCGGTGTCCAAAGTATAGCTTTTTGCTTTCAGGTCCGATTGACGTAAGTTGAGTGAGCAATCCGACCTTAGGGTTTAGGCTGAACTAGACCAATGTTCCAAAAACAGTTTAGGGAGACTATGAAAAACAAGACTTTGCTTCGTTCGCAAGTCACTGCCGTGCTGGCACTGACTCTGTTGTTGGCACTGTTGGTCCCGGGCCTGATGGCCCAATCCTCCGGCACGTCGGGTCTGGGTGGAGTGGTGACAGACCCCTCCGGCGCTGCGGTCCCGAATGTGATCGTAACCCTGACCAACAATGCCACTGGGCAGTCGCGCACGGCGACCACCGGCAATGATGGGTCCTATAAATTCTCTCTTTTGCCGCCCGGAGATTATAAAGTTCGATTCTCCGCGAACGGCTTTAAGACTTCCGAAGTGGCTTCCACGGTGTTGCAGGTTACCGAAACGCCGACGTTGGATCGGGTTTTAGAGGTTGGCGCGCAATCCGAGCAAGTTACCGTGGAAGCAGCTGCCGAAGTGCTGCAGACGCAGAGTTCAACGCTGGGCCAGGTGGTGAATTCGCAGGCGGTGGTCACCATGCCGCTCTCCAGCCGCAATTACACGCAGATTCTGGGCCTGGAAGCCGGCGCAAGCAGCAACGGGGCGAATGCCACGGCCCTTGGAAAAGGCACCGTGGACATGGCCGTGAACGGAAATGGCACGGATCAGAATAACTTTCAGATGGATGGGATTTCAGTTGTAAACGCCTTCGGCGCCGGGGTGGCGCGAGATTGCGGCATCTACGTTGGAATTCCCATCCCCAACCCGGACGCGATTCAAGAGTTCAAGGTGCAGACTTCCACTTACGACGCCAGTTACGGGCGCAACCCAGGCGCGAACGTCAATGTGGTTACTAAGTCCGGTACCAATGCGTTTCATGGCACGCTATTTGAATTTTTCCGCAACAGCGATCTGAATGCGAACGACTTCTTTTACAATCGCGACAATCCCGCCAGCAAGACAACCAAGCAAGTCTTAAAACAGAACCAATTCGGCGGGTCGTTTGGCGGACCCATCAAGAAGGACAAGCTGTTCTTCTTCGGCAGCTATCAGGGAACCCGGCAGCGGAATGGAATCGCTCCGGGCGGCAGCGAGACTCCCATCCTGCCTCCGATCCCCGCAGGCGACCGTTCCGCTCCCGGGTTCCGGGCCGCGCTCGGCGCTGCCATGTGCCCACAGAATCACCCAGGCAATCCGGCTTATAAAACCGGGTTTGGCATCCCGTTTGAAATTCAGATGGACTGCGCCGGTAATAACATCAGCCAAACCGCTCTGAATCTTCTGAACGTGAAGCTTCCCAACGGGAGCTATTACTTGCCGGGGTCCACTACCGGCGGATTCCAGCAGGTGGAATACAGTTTACCATCCAAGTACACGGCCGATCAGTATTTGGCCAACGCCGATTATTTGATCAACAGCAAGAACACTCTGGCGATGCGCTACTTCTTTACTGAAGATCCGCAGCAGACACCCTTTAGCATCTCGAACATCCCGGGAACGCCCGTCAGCTACTACTACGCCAATACCGATTCGTCGGTTAAGTTAACCACCCTGATCACCAATACCTTCATCAACGAAGCGCACGCATCCTTGGAGCGCAACATCGCGAATGGAAGCGATTCTACGCCCTACACGAATCAGGGAGTTGGCATCACGGGTATCGTCCCGCAGGAAACGCTACCACCGGTTATGGTGATTGTCGGCGCTTACAACATTGGCGGAACGCTGTCTCCTTACGTTGGGCCGGCGAATCAGATTCAGGGCGGCGATCAGATCTCCTGGTCACACGGTAAGCACACCATTCGCGCCGGATTTGAATACGAATGGCTGCAGTGGAACCTCTCGTTCGCTTCGCTCCTGCGCGGCTTCTTGTTCTCGCCCGGTTTTAATGATTTTCTAATTGGCCGGCCGGGATGTCCCAATCCAAGCTGCTACGGAAATTACTCCACCGGAACCACCGGCTCGCCGCTGGGCACGTTTTTTCAGTGCTTGTTCTGCGTACGCAGCGGGCCAAATGGTATTATTCACGGCTACCGCGAGCACGACATGAGCTCGTTCGTTCAGGACGATTGGAAAGTCAGCTCCAAGCTGACCGTGAACATCGGGCTGCGCTGGGAATACGACGGAGCGTTCGGCGATCACTACGGCAACCTCACCAATGTCTGGCCCAGCTTGATGGCTGGCGTCACACCGCCCATCACATCGCAACCATCCGGCACAAGTTTGATTGGATACGTGGTGCCTTCCAATTTCGCTTCACACTACGGAGCCCCGCCGGCCGGCGTCAAGACGGTGAGTAGCCAGTTTCCCAGCCAGAATTCGATTCCTTTGAGCGACTTCGGCCCACGCCTTGGTTTTGCGTGGCAGCCACTGGATAAAGGTAAGCTGGTGATCCGCGGCGGCGCCGGATTGTTCTACGATCGGGTGGGAAGCAGCAAGTTCGTACATGCCGTGGAACAGGGCGATCCTTATGCGCTCACTCTGGACTATAGCGGTCCCGGCGCGGTGCCGTACAGCCTGGCGAATCCGTTCCCGTCCACACCGCTGGGATTCTCGCCGCGCTACTTCAACCCGGCGACGGGCGCCAACTCCAGCTTGAATACTCCGTTTTACCAAACGATTCACACACCATTGACCCGCCAGTACAACTTTGGCTTCCAGTACGAGTTTGTGCGGAATTGGGTGCTCGAAGTCGGCTATGTGGGTTCGAGCGGAATCAACCAGGCCAATTACAACCACAACTATAATCTGGCGCAGCTGGCCAGCCCCAGCGATCCGATCAACGGCGTTACTACCAATACCGAGTCGAACGCGGTCTACCGCGTACCGTATCTCGGTTACCAGCCGATCGGCGTGCAGGGTACCGAGTATGATGCGAAATATCACTACAACAGCCTGCAAACCACCGTCCGGAAGCAGTTCTCCTACGGCCTTACTATGCAGGGTGCGTTCACCTGGAGCAAGGACATGAGCGAGCTTCAGGAGTGCGGCCCGACAGGCTGCATCGGGGATGGACAAACAAACTCCAATCTCGCGACGAACCTGGCGCAGCAAATGGGCCCGGCGGCGTCCTCGCGTCCGTTGCGCTTCGTGCTGAGCTACAACTACCTGCTGCCATTCGGACACGCGCAAGGCGCACTCGGCAGGCTCTCCAACGGCTGGTCGGTATCGGGAACCACCATCGTGCAGGATGGCAGTCCGCTCACGTTCAATAATAAGAATGGTGGAACGGCTTTCTACGGCGCAGCGAATCCGGGTAGCGGCGAAGGCGGAAGCAGCCGCGCGCAACTTTGTCCAGGACAGACCTATACTTCCATCCAGTCGTCTGGCGGCGTCGAACAAAGGCTCGGGGGCAATAGCGGCGGGTCGGGCTGGGTTACGCCCGTGGGCACGTCATTCTGCGCTCCGCCGGTCGCGCCGTTTTCTCCGGACGGATCGACGCTGTTCGGCGATTCCGGAATCGGAATCATGCTTGGGCCAGGCCAGGTGAATTTCGATTTTTCCCTGCTCAAGATCACGCCGATCACGGAAAAGCAGAGCATTCAGTTCCGCGCCGAGTTCTTTAACCTGTTCAACCACCCGCAATTCTCGAATCCGGTGACCAACCAGGATACTCCGGCCACGTTTGGCGTGATTCAAAGCCTGGCAACGAACCCACGCATTATCCAGTTCGCCTTGAAGTACATTTTCTAGACTATCAGTTAGTTCAGGCTGGCCGTCAGCAAAACGACGGCTAGCATTCCCCGTAATTGGTCGCGGGGTTGCCCGTCTGCGTAGTCGTTGCCCAAATCACTCCCCCGTGGCTAGCCGAATGCCCGCGCGATCCACGCAATCCAGGATTACTCGGTTGTTGCCGGCTCGTCGTTGACGGTTCTTTGCCGCAAAATTTGACTCTGTTTTGACACCAACGTTGTCAGAACTGGAATACAATCCCCTTAATGAGTCTGGGGTTGCATGCAGGTCTGATGAGTGACTTAGTCTGCCATTCCCACAAGGCTTCGAGTTTTGCTTACGCCAAACGTCGGCCGTGACGGATTCGGTTTTCAGGCGTCAGGATTCTGTTCATGAAAGTATGGGTTCCGGCAAGCTATCGAGGCTGGCGTGTGATAACGTTTGGCCCTGCTGGAAGGAAGTTTGTTTAAGTGCGGTTAAGAGGTTGCAAAGGAGAAGTGGACTATGAGATCCAAAACGCTGCTTTGTTCGCAGCTCGCGTGCGTCGCGATTTTGACATTGTTATTTGCGATTTGCTTACCGTCTCTACTGGCCCAATCGGCCGGGACGTCTGGTCTTAGCGGGACCATCACCGATCCGTCGGGTGCCGCCATCCCCAACGTGACCGTCACCCTCACCAGTAATGACACTAATCAGGCCCGTACCGCGACCACGGGCGCCGATGGGCAGTATAAGTTCACGCTGCTTCCGCCAGGCAGTTATAAGGTTCGCTTCGCTGCGGCGGGCTTCAAGACGTCCGAGGTCGGATCAGTAACCCTCAACGTGACGGAGAATCCCACGCTCGATCGGGCGTTGGAAGTCGGCGCGCAATCCGAGCAAGTAACGGTGGAAGCTTCGGCCGAAACGTTGCAGACCTCGAGTTCCACGCTGGGTACCGTAGTGGGGAGCAACACGGTAACTGAGCTGCCCCTGTCCAGCCGGAATTTCACGCAGATTATCGGCCTGTCGGCTGGCGCAAACGGTCCCGTCAATAATGCGACCTCCTTCGGGAAAGGAACGGGAGATATTAGCGTCAACGGCGCCACCCCGGGGCAGAACAACTTTCAGATGGATGGCGTCGCCATTCAGAGCATGGCCAGCAGCGGAAGCGCGAATGACAACGGTATCTACGTCGGCATCGCCATCCCGAGTCCGGACGCGATCCAGGAATTCAAGATCCAGACTTCCACTTACGATGCCACTTACGGTCGCAATCCGGGTGGGAACGTGAATGTGGTTACTAAGTCGGGTACTAACACGTGGCATGGGACGGGATTTGAGTTCGTGCGCAATGCCGTGTTCGACGCCAACGATTTCTTTTACAATCGGGACACTTGCCGCCTGGATTTTGCGGCGGGACATTGCCCTCACCAAGTCTTGAACCAGAATCAATATGGCGGCGTAATCGGCGGCCCAATCAAGAAGGACAAGCTGTTCATCTTCGGCAGTTACGAGGGAACGGGTTCGAAAAACGGAGTGAACGTCGCCGGAAACTCCTCCATCGCGCTGTACCCGGTTATTCCGGCCGGCGATCGAACTACCCAGTCGTTTGTTACAGCGCTGATCGCGGGCAACTGCGAGCTCCCCTCGTTCGGTCCTCCGGGCCCCAACGGGGTTCTTCCGTGTTCGTCGACCACGGTCAGCCCGGTTGCCTTGAAGATGCTGAACGTAAAGAACGCTGACGGCAGCTACTACTTCCCCTCCAATCCCACCTTCGGCCCCGTCAGCTTCAACAAGCCTGCGCCATTCCATGAAAAGCAGACTTTGGTGAATGGCGACTATCTCATCAACCCCAAGAACACACTCGCCATGCGGTTCTTCTACAGCACCGATCCGCGCACTTTCCAGTTCAACACGCCGATCGGCGGAGCGCTTCCGGGAGCCCCGGAAAATTCGCAATACTCCAACACCAACGCGGTGCTGAAACTAACCACGATTGTGACCAATACATTCGTCAATGAGCTGCGCGGCTCTTTTCAGCGGCTGTTCGCCAAGGCGTCGGATCAGTTGCCCGCCGGGTGGACACCCCAGAACCTGGGCATCACTCCCATCATTCCCAGCGAGACTCAAGGGCCGCCTCTTTCTTTCCTCATCAACGGATTCGGCGCCGGCGGATTCCTGGAGAACCAGTTCAGCCCCACCAATCAGTTTCAATGGCAGGACCAAATCTCGTGGTCGCACGGAAGACACACCATCCGAGCCGGTTACGAGATGGAAAGAACCGAGTGGAACCTCGATTTCGCCGGCCTGGAGCGCGGGTGGCTGTTCATTGGCAGCTTTACCAACCTGCTGGCCGCCAACAATCCCGGCAACCTCTTCCAGTGTTTGTACTGCGTGTCGAGCGGCCCTCCCGCCGCCGGCGGCATCATCCACGCGTATCGCCTGCCAAATATGAATGCGTTCGTTCAGGATGACTGGAAGGTTAGTTCGAAACTAACCATGAACCTGGGAGTGCGTTGGGAATACGACGGCACCTTCACCGAGAAATACGCCAACCTTACCAACACCTGGTTGACCCAGTTGGCGCCTAATTCGCAGGTGCCGACTAGCGCCGCAGGCTTACCGGCAAACTTTGGAGGCTGGGTTACCGCGGGCAACTATTTGTCGCACTATCCAGCGCCGCCCGCCGGTGTGCTGATCAACAAGAGCGGCACGGGAGCTATCCAAGATCACCCCCCGCTAAGTAACTTTGGACCGCGCCTCGGATTTGCGTATCAGCTCAATAGTAAGCTGGTGGTCCGCGGTGGCGCAGGATTATTCTATGACCGCATTGGAGCGGATCGCTTTGTCCACGCAGTGGAACAAGGCAACCCGTACGCAGAGACGCTCGACTATAGCGGTAGCGCGGCGGCGCCCTTCACGATTCAGGCTCCGTACCCGAACCTTCAACCGGGAGTGTTTGCCCAGCGCTATTCCAATCCGAGTGCGGCATGCCTGGCCAATTCCGCGCCTATCTTGCACAGCTGCACCTCCAACCTGAGCGTGCCCTACCTCGACTCGACTATCCACACGCCGCTGGTGCGACAGTACAACATGAACATCCAATACGAATTTTTACCGCGCTGGGTGCTTGAGGTCGGGTATGTGGGTTCCAGCGGTATCAACTTGCTGGACTACAACCACAACATCAACACCGCTTTGCTCGCGAGCGCCTCCGATCCGATCAACGGGATCACAACTACCACCAAGTCCAATGTCTTCTTCCGCACGCCTTACGTCGGCTACGCTCCGGCAGGTTTGCAGGCCACGGCATTCGACGGCAAGGCAAACTTCAACAGCTTGCAGGTCACAGTCCGCAAACAATATTCACACGGGCTGACGCTACAAGGTTCCTACGCCTGGAGCAAGTCGCTGACGGACGTTACGGTTGACTCGGCCAATAGCAACAACGCAGGCAGTCTGGCGCAGCAGTACGGCCCTTCCTATTTCAATCGGCCTCAGCGGTTCATCATCAACTATAGTTATGACCTTCCCTTTGGCAAGCACGACGGCATTGCGGGTAAATTGCTTGAAGGATGGCAGATCTCGGGTGTGACTACCATTCAGGATGGTGCACCCATAACTTTCGTGGATGGCGCCGCCGGCACGGCTTACGGGACCAACGGCACTGGAACCACGTCTGGGTTTGGCCGAGCGCAACTGTGCTCCGGAATGACGTATGGCAACCTTGCAACCCCAGGAGGCATTGAAGCGCGTTTGGGAGGATACAGCGGCGGCCCCGGTTACTTCAATGTGAATGCTTTCTGTCCGGCGCCCGCGATTGAGCCGGACGGACTGACGGTAACTACCCAAGCCGCCTGTCCCACCTGCGCCACGTTGTTTGGCAGTACCGGTATGGGCATTCTGCTGGGACCGGGTCAGGTCAACTTCGACGCGTCGATTATAAAGACCACGAAGATCACCGAAAAGACCACGCTGCAAATCCGCGCGGAGTTCTTCAATTTGTTAAATCACCCGCAGTTCGCAAACCTCGACCCTAATTCGGGTACCGGCGGGACAGTGTCGCAGCTGCCCAACGTTTTCGCCGCCAACGCGGGGACGGCCATCTCCACCAGCGTGAACCCGCGCGTGATTCAGCTCGGCGCGAAGTTCATCTTCTAGAGGATCCCTTCTTAGTAAGGCCGCCAGGCGCAAGGTCTGGCGGCCACCCCGCCAAGCATTCGCCCTCGTTCATGGCGCTGGTAAGAAAACCGGATCCCAGCTTACGAATCGCCTTCTCGGCGATCGGCTTTGGCTAACGTACTCCAGACCACGTCCGACGCAACCGCCGCCTTTGCCTTCGCTTTTTCCGGTTGTAGGGCCGCGACCTGCCTGGCTGGCACGGGCGGCGGAGTAGCCATAAGCCTCAGAAGGGAAAAGACAATCGCCGGACGACAAAGGTAGAACCGGCGACGGCATTTAAAACAACGTTGTGGAGTTATGCCGAATGTCCGCAAAACAACATCTTTGAACGCCAGTTTACCGGAGGGGCGGAAGGATTTTGATCCGCAGCGCGAGCACCGAAATACGAGGCGTATCTTCATCGATAGAATGGTTCTTTGGCAGCGACTTCCTAGAAGAACCTAATGCTATACCTTAAGCGCGATTCAGCTGGAAGTCCATTGTACAGGACTACCATTACTATGGCAATCGGCTTTTCCTGTGGAAAACGCCATATCCCAACCGCCCGAAGGTGAGGTCTAATAAGAGCAGGTGGTCTTACATTCCCAGGGTAAGGGCGATGTCACATCAGGATTTTGATCCGCTAGTCGCGGAATGGTTTCACACTCGCTTTGGTACTCCAACAGAGCCGCAGATTCTGGGATGGCCTGAAATTCGCGCTGGACATGATGTACTGATTTCCGCCCCTACCGGTTCGGGCAAGACATTGGCCGCCTTTCTGATTTGTCTAGACCGGTTGGTACGTGCCGCGCGTGCCGGGGAACTCTCCAATGAAACCGAAGTTGTGTACGTCTCGCCGCTCAAGGCATTGAGCAATGACGTTCATAAGAACCTGGAAGTCCCGTTGGCTGAGATTCGAGATTTAGCCGCGCGCCGTGGCATTCCTTTTTCGCCCATTCGAACAGCGGTCCGTACCGGAGATACGCCCGCTTCTGAGCGGCAGCAAATGGGCAGGCAGCGGCCGCATATTCTGGTTACCACTCCGGAATCGCTGTACATTTTGCTCACTGCGGAAAAATCGCGGGCCATGCTGGCGACTACGCGCACTGTGATCGTGGACGAGATTCACGCGGTGGCCGATGGCAAACGCGGGTCGCACCTGGCATTGTCGCTGGCGCGATTGGACGCGCTGGCAACCACCAAGCCGCAGCGCATCGGGTTGTCGGCGACGGTAAAGCCCGTCGATCAGGTGGCACGGTTTCTTTCGCCGCATGCGCGGGTCGTCAACATCGGCCATCGCCGTGAAATGGAACTGGCGGTGGAGGTGCCGCGCGACGAATTGGGGCCGGTGGCGAGCAACGAAATGTGGGCCGAGATCTATGACCGCTTGGCCGAGCTGATTCTAGCCCATCGGACCACGCTGGTTTTTGTGAACACTCGCCGGCTGTCGGAGCGAGTGACGCACAACCTGGCGGAGCGTCTGGGCGAGAACATCGTGCTGCCGCATCACGGGAGCCTTTCGCGAGCCTTGCGCCTGAACGCCGAAGCGCGCCTGAAGAGCGGCGAACTGCGAGCAGTGGTGGCGACGGCATCGCTCGAGTTGGGCATCGACATTGGTTCGGTGGATCTGGTGTGTCAGATCGGATCGCCGCGATCCATCGCAGTGGCGCTGCAGCGCGTGGGACGGTCGGGACATTGGGTGGGCGCCAAGCCCCACGGCCGTTTTTTTGCCACCACGCGCGATGAATTGATCGAGTGCGCCGCTTTGGTGCGCTCCATTCGCGAGGGCCTTCTGGACCGGCTCGAAATTCCGAAAGCGCCCCTGGATATTCTGGCGCAACAAATTGTTGCGGAAACTGCCGCGCGAGATTGGCAGGAAGAAGATCTCTACGCGTTGGTCCGCGGCACTTATCCCTACCGCGATCTGGATCGCAAACACTTTGACACGATCATCGAAATGTTGTCTGAAGGCATCACGACGCAGCGGGGGCGCAGTGGCGCATACCTGCATCGCGATCAGGTGAACGGGCGCGTGCGAGGCCGCCGTGGCGCGCGGTTGGCGGCCATCACTTCTGGCGGCGCAATCCCCGACACCGCGAATTATTCGGTGGTGGCCGAACCCGATGGCAAGGTAGTGGGGACCGTGGACGAAGATTTCGCGGTCGAGAGCCTGGCCGGCGATGTCTTTCTGCTCGGCACCGGTTCCTGGCGCATCAAGCGAGTGGAGCCGGGGCGCGTGCGCGTGGAGGATGCGCGTGGGGCGCCACCGTCGGTTCCGTTTTGGAATGGCGAAGCGCCGGGGCGAACCTTTGAGCTTTCTGAAGCAGTGGGCAAGGTGCGGGAGGAGATCGCCGGACAGCCCGATCGTGCCATGCGATTCCTGATCGAAGACTGCGGACTCGAGGAAGGCGGCGCGAAGCAGGCCGTGGCGTACGTGCTGGCTGGCGCGGCTTCGCTGAATGCGCTCCCGACCCAGAAGACCGTAGTGGCCGAGCGCTTCTTCGACGAAGGCGGCGGGATGCAACTGGTGATCCATGCGCCGTTCGGATCGCGGATCAATCGGGCCTGGGGATTGGCGCTGCGCAAGCGCTTCTGCCGCTCGTTCAATTTTGAGCTGCAGGCTGCTGCCACCGACAACGGGATCAACATTTCGCTTACCGAGCAGCATGCTTTCCCGCTCGAATTGGTGTTCGAGTTCCTGAAGCCGCAGACCGTGGAGCATGTGCTGACGCACGCCATGTTGGACGCGCCGATGTTTACCGCGCGCTGGCGATGGAACGCTTCTCGTGCGCTGGCCATCCCGCGTTTCCGAGGTGGCCGCAGGGTTCCTCCGCCCATCCAGCGCATGCGCGCCGAGGATTTGCTGGCGTCCGTGTTTCCCGATCAAGTGGCGTGCGCCGAAAACCTGACCGGAGAAGTTTCGATCCCCGATCATCCGCTGGTGGAAGAGACCATCGACAATTGCCTGCATGAAGCCATGGATTTGGACGGCCTGCGGCGTGTACTGGAAGACATGGAATCGGGAGCCATCCGCAAGGTGGCGATCGACAACGCGGAGCCATCGCCTTTTTCGCATGAGATCCTCAACGCCAATCCGTATGCCTATCTGGACGACGCGCCACTGGAGGAGCGGCGCGCGCGAGCGGTTCAGTTGCGGCGCACTTTGCGCACGGATCTTTCGGGCGGCGCTGGCATCCTGGATGCGGCGGCGATCGCGACCGTGGCGGCCGAGTCATGGCCCGATGTGCGCGATGCCGACGAGTTGCATGATGCATTGCTCAGTTTAATTACCTTGCCGCCGGTGGAAGAATGGGGGGGATTTTTCAGCGAGCTCACGGCCGCGGGCCGCGCCAGCGTCGTGGAACGCCGGAACAAACGCTTCTGGGTGGCGACGGAGCGGCTGCACCTGGCGAGCGATGTGCTGGCAACCGTGCGGGGGTGGATGGAGTCGCTGGGACCGGTGACAGCGGCCTCGTTATCCGGCACGCTGGCCTTTCCAAAGGACGAAATTGAAGCGGCGCTATTGAAGCTGGAGTCGGAGGGGCAAGTGATGCGCGGCCGGTTCACCCCTAGTCTGCCGGAGGGCGAGATCGAATGGTGCAACCGGCGCGTGCTGGCGCGCATTCATCGCCTGACGCTGGGCCAGCTGCGCCGCGAAATCGAGCCGGTGACCGCCGCACAATTTCAGCGCTTTTTGTTTCAATGGCAACACTTGAATCCGGGCAGCCGGCTGCATGGCGTGGATGGCACGCTGCAAATCGTCAAGCAATTGCAGGGCTACGAAATCTCCGCGGCGGCTTGGGAAGCCGAAGTGCTGTCGCGGCGCGTGGCTCATTACGAGCCGGAATTCCTGGATCAACTGTGTCTTTCGGGCGAAGTGATGTGGGCGCGCCTGTCGCCGCATCCGGCCTTTGAAGCTGCGGAGCCGCGCCGGGTGAGGCCCACGCGCACGGCGCCCATCGCCATCTTTTTGCGCGAGAGCGCCGATTGGCTGGCAGCGCCTGATCCGGAAGCGAAGGCTCCGGCGTTTTCTCACGCTGCGCGCGAAGTGTTAACTCAGATTGAGCAGCGTGGGGCGTCGTTCTTCGCCGATCTGGTGCGCGCCACGGGACGGTTGGCCAGCGAAGTGGAGGACGGGCTTTGGGAATTGGTGGCCGCGGGATTGGTGACCGCCGATGGATTTGAAAATCTGCGATCGCTAGTCGATCCCAAGCGCCGGCGCGGAGAAGGGCGGGGAAGGCTGGCTCGTCCCCGGCATGCCGCTGGCCGCTGGGCGTTGGTGAGGCACGCGGCAAACTTCGTGAGCAGGGACGCGCGCGCGCTGGCGTTTGCCGATCAATTGCTCGCGCGTTGGGGCGTGCTGTTCCGCGATCTGCTGGCGCGCGAAAGTTTAGCTCCGCCGTGGCGGGATTTGCTGCCGGTGCTGCGGCGCAAGGAAGCGCAAGGCGAAATTCGCGGCGGCCGCTTCGTCTCCGGATTCAGCGGCGAACAGTTCGCGCGCCCCGAAGCCTTGGATCTGCTGCGCGCCATCCGCCGTGCGGCGTCGGAAGCCGACGAATCGTTGGAAGTGGCCAATGCCGATCCATTGAATCTGGCAGGTATCATACTGCCCGGCCCACGCGTGAGTACGCTATCGCGAAGTGTCCTCAGCAGTGTTATATAGGAAGCTAGGGTCGAACCCAAATAAGCCTGCCAAAACAGGAGTATGCGCTCGCCAAGAAAGAAGCGAGAGCACTTGGTATTTCGTTGGCTGAGTTCGTGCGTAGGGCCGTGCGCGAGAGATTGCCGGCCTCTGGAGGACCATCCTGGATGCGATATGCAGGCATGGTGGAGTCCGGCGATACCCATTCGAGCACATCGATCGATGAGATCGTCTATGGCTCAAAGGACTGAGGGTTACGTCGACACATCAGCTCCTCCAGCTCTTGTCACGTCCGCGGCGCTATGATCAGCGCAAGGCCCTTACGTTTGTGAATTTCGTGCAGGAGCTTTCGATTCGTGTAGACGGTTTTGAAGAAATTTGCCGACCAGGAGTTAACACTGGCAGATGCGCACGGGCTAGTTGTGATGAAGTCCCGGCGCATCGTTAGCTGTTGGTCTACGGACCGGCACCTGGGGCTAACCGGCGCAACCCTGGTTTGCTAGTGTAGAGTCCAATAAATAACGAGACACCCACCGGATTGGCACGGTACACGCGGCTTTAGTCGCGTTGGTATTGTCAACGGCGGAACGCGGCTGAAGCCGCGTCTACCTACACTACAGTAGCGTTAGTGGATCGACATCGATCACCAGCGCGGTGGCTGGCCATTTCCGCTCTCGCGCGAAGCGCTGTAAATCGCGCAGCATCGCATTCAGAATTCTGCGATCGGCGGCCTTCAACAACAATTGATATCGAAATTCGCTCTTGAGCTTCGGCACCGGAGCCTCGGCCGGCCCCAGCACCTTCACTCCTTCGGGCGCCGGATCCAGCATGCGGCCCAGCTCGGCACTCATGGCTAACGCATCCTCCTGTTTCTGGCTCCGCACCAAAACATTCGCGAGCGCGGCGAATGGCGGATAGCGCATCAGTTTACGGAATTGAATCTCCTTGCGGTAAAATCCTTCGTAGTTTTGCTCCGACGCCAGCCGCACGGCGTAATGCTCGGGATTGATGGTCTGGATGAGCACGATGCCCGGCAGATTGCCGCGCCCGGCGCGCCCGGCCGCCTGCGTCAAAAGCTGAAACGTGCGCTCCGCCGCCCGAAAGTCCGGCAGGCCCAGCCCAACGTCGGCGGAGACGATGCCGACCAGCGTCACGTTGGGAATATCGTGGCCCTTGGCGATCATCTGCGTGCCGACCAGAATGTCGAAATTGCCGTCGCGAAAGCCATGCAGGATGGTTTCGAAGTGCCGTTTGCCGCTGACCGTGTCGCGATCCATGCGGGCGATCCGGGCCTCGGGAAAATCGCGATGCAGCTCTTCTTCTACTTTTTCCGAGCCAGTCCCGATGAAGTTCAGATACTCGCTGCCGCACTTCGGGCACACCGCAGGGACCTTCTGCGCGTAATTGCAGTAGTGGCAAAGCATGCGGCGGTCGCGGCGATGATAGGTCAGCGTGACCGCGCAATTGACGCACTCCAGGCGTTCGCCGCAGGCCCGGCACGCAACGAAGCTCGAAAAGCCGCGGCGGTTGAGCAGCAACATGGTTTGCTCGTGACTTTGCAAACGCTCGGCGATGGTTTCCACCAGCCGCCGCGAAAAAGTGGCTAGCTTGCGCGTCTCCAGAAACTCCTGCCGCATGTCGATCACTTCGACGTCCGGCATGGGCCGCTGCTCGATCCGTTCGGGCAGTTTAATCAAGGTGTACTTGCCGCGCTCGGCGTTGTAGCGGCTCTCGAGACTGGGCGTGGCCGAGCCAAGCACCACCACGGCGCCCGTTTCGTGAGCGCGAACGATAGCCACGTCACGGCCGTTGTAGCGTGGCGTTTCCTGCTGTTTGTAGCTTTGGTCATGCTCTTCGTCGATCACCACCAGGCCGAGGTTCTGCACCGGGGCGAACACCCCCGAGCGCGTGCCCACCACCACGGTCGCGATGCCGCTGCGAATCCGGCGCCATTGTTCGGCGCGCTCGGCGTCGTGGAAAGCGGAGTGTAGAATAGCGACGCGGTCGCCGAAGCGATGGAAGAACTGGCCGGCCACCGCGGGCGTCAGAGCAATTTCCGGTACCAGCAGTAATGCGCTACGGCCCAGGGCTATGGCTGCGTCGATCGACTTCAGGTATACCTCGGTTTTCCCTGAGCCCGTGACGCCTTCCAGCAGAAACGCCTGAAACTTGCCGCCGCGTAGCGCCGCCTCAATTTGCTGGTACGCTTCCAACTGGTGAGGGTTTAGCGTCCTGGGTGGTGGGTCGGTGTGGAAGACCCCGGTGGGCGCTTCCGGTTCGAGCGCGATCAGGTTTCTCCGCGCCAGCGAACGCGCGGCCTGGCTGGCGCCCTTGACGGATGCTTCCAACTGCTCCAGGTTGTGCGTGCCCGGATGCAGTTCTAAGAACGCGTGCAGTTCGCGCTCGCGCTTGGTCAGCTTCAGGCCCTCGGGCGAGGAAGCCAGCCACGACGCGCGTAACCTTGTAGACGACGCTCGCAACGGATCGCGCTGCGCTTCCAGGTCCTCCATGGCGACGAAGCCCTTCTTCTCGAGCGATCGAATCACGCTCAACGCATTCGGCAATTTCTTTTGCAGATACGCTGCCGAGAGCGGCCGGGCTTCCAGCAATCTGAGGGTTTGAAGCGTCGGATCTTCCTCGGCGGCTCCCAACAGCAGTTGCCGCGCGGTGTCGCGCCCGGCGTCGGTGAGCGAATAGAGCTTGGTTTTGCGAACCTCGCCACTGAGCGGCGTCATACTGCGAAGCACTTCGCCGAGGGGAGCGCAATAATACTGCGCAATCCAACGGCCGAGGGAAAGCAATTCGGCGTCGAGAACCGGCTCCTCGTCCACCAGCCGCAGGGCCTCCTTAATGGAACCCTGCGGCGGATCCGGACGAAGCGCGAGTACCATGCCTGTGAGTTTCCTTGGTCCAAACGGAACCAGGAGGCGGCAGCCAGGCCGCACCCGATGCTGCATCGTTTCGGGCAACCGGTAGGTAAACTCTTGATCGAGAGGTACCGGCAGGCTAACGTCGCAGTACATCATGAAATTGTGTACATGAAAGCCGAATTGTAGCGCAGGAATCGCAGAGTACCCTAAGTACCCTCTTTACAAGCGCCAACAAATCTTGCAGAATTGTTCTTACTCGTTGTATTGGGTTGCCGCTTGAGCAGGCGGCCTTTGTAACCGGCCGATGCCGGGCGCGTCAATGTAAGTAGAAAGTAAGCGACCTAGTAGTCGATAAGGAGATAGGTCGTCACCATGGACATCGTTGGAGACCGAAAGTTCGTAGAGGTTCCCGGGGAAAAAACCCACGAACTGCCCCCGCTCTTGGTACGCACCAGCCCCAACGTCAGACGCCTGGATCGCGTGGTTGGCATGGCCAACAACTTGATCGATGCCGAAGATATGATTGCAACTCCCGCCTTCGACGGTGCAATCACGGACTTCGAAGTGGATCGCCGCAAGATGGATCTGGCAATCAACCTGGCCGATCAGTACCTACGCTTCGTGACGCAATGGCAGTGGGGCGACAGCATCCTGGAATGGATCCGGCAATGCGAGATCACGTTTGGCGCGCGGCTGGAGCTTCGCAACCTGCTGCGGCCCGATGTCTGGCCTCACGCCGGACGCTCCAGTTTTGTGATGCTGCTGGAAGATAAAGCGGTTCCCAGTGAAGGCGTGGAGTTTGAAAAAGCTGTCGGGATGCGGCTCACGTTTCGCCAGCCCCCGCCCATCTCCTGCTTCTCGAACCAATTTCTGTTCTATCTGAACGCGAGCGTGGCGACAACAGCTTTTGACACGTGGTCGCATCTTAGTCCAGCGCCGCTTTCCTGCTTGCCGCCGGAGCGGTTTACGTTCGATATCATCGATATGTCGGTAAGCTAGCGTTCACACGAGTGTGAACGCCCGGCTAGTTTCGCGCGAGTACGCGTTCAGGTCATCGGTTAACCGTCCCCTCGTTGCCCGTGTGAGTTGAGAATCGATAGTAATATCGTTGGACACCTGCCTATAGAATGGGTGACTCATGCGCCATGTTGAATCAGTTGCCAATCATTGAATTGGACCCCGCTGCGCCGGAAGCAGTGGAACTGATTTCCGCGCTCGACCGCGACCTCGGCGCACGCTATCCCGGTCTTCCGATCCATGGAATCGACGCCGCGAATTTCCGGGCAGCTGGCGGTGTGTTTTTGATCGGACGCGATGGAGGCGTTGCGGTGGCCTGTGGAGCGCTGCGGCCCATGGAGGAGGGTGCCGTCGAAGTAAAGCGCATGTATGTGCGCGACAGCCATCGGGGCCGCGGAATTGGACGGGCCATGCTGTCTCGGCTGGAAGAAATCGCCGCCGGGCGCCGCTATCGGACCATTCGCCTGGAGACCGGAGGTAGCCAGCCCGAAGCCATTGCCCTCTATCGAAGCGCTGGCTACCAACCCATCCCCTGCTATGGCGCTCACTTGAGCGATCCGCATTCCCGCTGTTTTGAAAAACGGCTTGGCCCCTGAGAGAGTCGGTCCTAGATCCGCTCGAACTGGTGCACCGTCAGTTCGCTCTCCACATCTCCGGTGTGCTTGATCTGCGCGGGCTCGAACAGCATCACTTCCACTTCCCTTTCGGCCACCGGCCGATGCTCCACGCCGCGCGGAACAATCAGAAACTCGCCTTCGTTCAGCGTAACGCTGCCATCGCGAAATTCCATGCGGAAGCTGCCCCGCACCACCAGGAACAGCTCATCTTCGGCTGCGTGATCGTGCCACACGAACTCGCCTTGAAATTTCACCAGTTTCACGTGCTGGCCGTTCAGTTCGCCCACCACCCGGGGATTCCAATGATCGGAAAACAACGCCAGCTTCTCGCCGATATTGACTTTCTGCATGCGACGAGATTAGCAACTCTCGATCACGCCTGTCACATTTTGCCTTCGAGCGGCGTTACTCAGTTGTGAATGCGTCAGGGGAAATCACGGCCGACGTGGAGGCGGGTAGAGCTGACTTCGACCTGGAAGAGCTCTTTCGCTCTCAATACGAGCGTATTGCCGGTGTCATTGGACGAGTGGTCCGCGATCCGGCCCGGGCAGAGGAGTTGGCCGTCGAAGTCTTCCTGAAGTTATCGCGGAATCCGAAGGCCTGCGGCGACCGGGTGGAAGGTTGGCTTTATCGAACGGCAGGACGGATCGCACTCGATGACCTGCGGCGAAAAACCCGCCGTATCTACTACGAGAACCTGCTTGGGTTAGTCCGTGGCACGCCCGCTCCCACTCCAGAGGACATCCTTGCCGCCGCGCAAGACTGTGACCGGGTCCGTCGAGTCTTAGCAGCGATTGCCAGTCGTCAAGCCGAGCTTTTGTTGCTGCGCAGTGAAGGCCTCAGTTACCAGGATCTGGCGTCTTCACTTCATCTGAATGCCGCGTCTGTCGGAACCCTGCTCAGCCGGGCGCAGCGGGCGTTTCGAAAGGAATACATCAAACGATATGGAAAACAATAGCAAGTGGGTCGATCAAAAGCTGGCAACGTTGGCTCCCCACTGGACGCCGGACGTCAATCGAGGCCTCCGACAGTTGCGAGGTCGCCGCGATATCCCAAATATGCTTGCATGGAAGTGGTCCGCCGTTGCCGGAATGGCAGCCTTGGGCCTGCTGGCATTCCCCGCGCCGCGCGCCGCGGCTCATTATTGCCTCAATTGTTCGGTCGCACTGTGGCAGAATATCTCGGCCCACGTGGAACCGGACAACGCCCGCAGACCTGCGCCCGACTTCATCCTGAACGACGCCTCCGGCAGGCCCGTCCGGCTTTCCAGCTTCAAGGGCAAAATCGTGCTCCTCAACTTCTGGGCCACCTGGTGCAGCGGTTGCAAGGTTGAGATCCCCTGGTTCATCGACTTTCAGCGGACCTTCGCCGGTCGTGGTTTCCAGGTGCTCGGAGTCTCCTTCGATGACGACGGCTGGAAAATGGTGAAGCCCTACATCGCTGCCAAGCAGGTCAACTATCCAGTAATGATCGGGGACTCGCACCTCGCCGGTCCCTATGGCGGTGTCGAAGCGCTACCCGTGACGTTGCTCGTCGACAAATCCGGGCGCATCGCCGCCAAACATCTTGGCGTCGTCAGTCAAAGCGATTACCGGGCCGAGATTGAAAGACTCCTTGCCGAGCCGTAGGCGCGCGGGCCGGACATATACCGCTATGAGGCGGCGGGTCCCTCCAATTTGTCGACGCGCTCGGAAAGCGGCTCCATTTCGAGGTCGAGGGCGCGGAGTGCAGCCGCATGAGATCGCATCCGTAACTCGGTGGGCGACGCCCACTTGTGAAATTCGGTCAGAAGGCTAGTTTCGACCCTCTCGATTTTCGCGTCAAGCCCGTCCATGCGGCCTTCCATCGCGTCCAAGCGATCGCCGATCCGACCTCCCATCGCCTCCAAGCGATCGCCGATCCGGCCCTCCATCGCCTCCAGGTACGCTTTCAATTCGGTATCCATTTAGACTCGCTTTCCTTGATCGCCCTACAGCCGATAAATCAGCAGTTCCCGCTCATAAATCATTTCCGGCGGTAAATGATCGTGCAGCGTGATGAATAGCTCTTCGTGCGCCATCACTTCCGTTTTCCACGCCGTCCTGTCGAAGGCCTGCAACTCATCGAACTGCTGTTTGGAAAAATTGAGCCCCTTCCAATCGATATCTTCGTAGCGCGGCATCCAGCCGATGGGCGTTTCGCGTCCCAGAGCCCGGCCTCGCGCGCGATCCACCACCCATTTCAGCACCCGCATGTTCTCGCTGAACCCCGGCCACAGAAACTTGCCGCCGGCATCTTTGCGGAACCAATTGACATGGAAGATGCGCGGCGTTTCGCTGAGTGAGCGTTGCATCTTCAGCCAGTGCCGGAAGTAGTCGCCCATGTGATAGCCGCAGAACGGCAGCATCGCCATCGGGTCGCGCCGCACCTGGCCCACGCCGCCCGTCGCCGCCGCCGTGGTCTCCGATCCCATCGTGGCGCCTACGTACACGCCCGCGCTCCAGTTAAACGCCTGGTACACCAGTGGCATCGTCGTCGCACGCCGCCCGCCGAAGATCAGCGCGCTAATCGGAACCCCATGCGGGTCTTCCCAGGATGGATCGATCGTCGGACACTGCGATGCCGGCGCGGTAAAACGCGAATTCGGATGCGCCGCCTTGGCCCCGGTCTCTTTGCCGATCTGCGGCGTCCAAAGATTTCCGCGCCAATCCAGGCACTCGGCCGGAGGCTCGTCCGTCATGCCCTCCCACCACACGCCGCCTTCAGGCGTCAATGCAACGTTGGTGAAAATAGAGTTGCGGGCCAGAGTCGCCATCGCGTTTGGGTTGGTCTTCACCGAGGTCCCCGGCGCCACTCCGAAAAATCCCGCTTCCGGATTGATGGCGCGCAGGCGCCCGTTCTCGTCCGGCTTAATCCATGCAATGTCGTCGCCTACCGTCCATACCTTCCAGCCTTCGAATGCCTTGGGCGGCACCAGCATGGCGAAATTCGTCTTCCCGCAAGCGCTCGGAAAGGCGGCTGCCACGTAGGTCTTCTCGCCCTTCGGATCTTCCACGCCCAAAATCAGCATGTGCTCCGCCATCCAGCCTTCGTCGCGCGCGATATTGGAGGCAATCCTGAGCGCGAAGCACTTCTTGCCGAGCAGCGCATTGCCTCCGTAGCCCGATCCGAACGACCAGATCTCGCGCGTTTCCGGGAAATGCACGATGTACTTTTCCGCGTTGCACGGCCAGGGCACATCGTGATCGCCCGGACCGAGCGGCATCCCCACGCTGTGCATGCACGGTACCACCCGCTTCTCGTCCTTGTCGATCTCTTTGAACACCTGCAACCCGATGCGCGCCATGATGCGCATGTTCACCACCACGTACGGCGAATCGGTGAGCTGCACGCCGATTTGCGACATCGGCGATCCAACCGGACCCATGCTGAACGCCAGCACATACATGGTGCGCCCGCGCATCGATCCGCTGAACAGTTTCTTCAGCGTCTTGCGCATCTCGTAGGGATTCACCCAGTTGTTGGTCGGCCCGGCGTTGTCTTTCGACAGCGAGCAGATGAACGTCCGATCCTCCACCCGAGCCACGTCGCTCGCATCCGAGCGCGCATAATAGCAGCCCGGCCAAAGTTCCTGGTTCAGCTTGATAAAAGTCCCGCTGCCCACCATCTGGGCGCAGAGCTTTTCGTTCTCTTCTTCGGAGCCATCCACCCAATGAATGCTGTCCGGTTTAGTGAGCTCGGCCATCTTTTCCACCCACCTGAGCAGATGCTTGTTAGTGCTCAAGGCTTGGGAGATGTCGCGAGCATAGTTTGTAGTCGCGGAGGTCATGTGTTCTTCTATTATGACCAACTTGCAGTGATTGGGGAATATGGGTCAGGTTTGACGCCCAACGTCGGATGACCATCCCGCCGGCGTCCAACGACACGCATTCGCCTGCCCACCATGTCTCAGCACCGGCCGTTGCACGGCCAAGCTCGATGCGGGCGCTCTAGCAAAAGAGCCGCGCTCTGATCGCCCGACACTATGCCAGTTACTCGTTCTCCATCGCTCCGCAAATGCACATGCGGCCGGCCGCATGATCTCGACTCGACATTCGGTCAACGCAATGCTGCAATGAACAAATGGCGAGATTGCCCAAACTTTGTGCAAGAGGATTCTGCCCATGACCTCGGATGGCATTCGCGACGTGCTTGCGCGCCACGTGGCTGCCAATTCTGTGCGCGGTGCGCTTTCGGTCGTGCTCGAACGTGGCGCTCTTCACGTGGCGAGCGCAGGAGAGTTAATAGATTCGCGATCGGTGGTTCGAATCACATCGCTGACCAAACCCATTGTCGCTGCGGCGGCTCTTTCCCTTGTCGAACGCGGACGATTTGGCCTCGACGACCCCGTCGAAAGGTATCTTCCGGAACTCGCAGATCGCCGAGTCCTGAGGCGCTTCGACGCGCCGCTTGATGATACAGAGCCGGCACGGCGGTCGATCACATTGCGGCATCTTTTGACCTGCACAATGGGGTTTGGGTTCCCAATGACCCCTGGGCCGCATCCCATCATGAAGGAGCAGGATGCGCTAGGAGTCGGTCTCGGCCCCCCGAAACCTGCAAAGACCCATGAGCCAGATGAGTGGCTTCGCCGGTTTGCCACTCTTCCCTTGATGGCGCACCCAGGCGAGGCGTGGATGTACGACACCTCGTTTTCCGTTCTCGGCGTTCTGATGAGCCGTCGCGAAGGTGCGAGTCTTGCGGCCGTTCTGCGAGAGACCATTCTCGGGCCGCTCGGCATGGAAGATACCGGATTTCATGTGCCGGTCGAAAAGCTCGCCCGCTTTGCCCCGTGTTATCAGGCGAGCCAGGATGGCTCCGCATCCGCGGTATTCGACGACAACAACGGCGACAGCCAGTGGGCCCAGCCGCCCGCTTTTCCTGATCCCGCTGGCGGCCTTGTTTCCACGGCTGACGATTTCCTCAAATTCGCTCAGATGCTGCTGGCGATGGGTGAATACTCTGGTACTCGCCGACTGCTGACAGAGCGTTCCATCGAAGTAATGACCTCGAACCACATCACAACCAGCCAACGTGGCCCTGCCTCTGCAATGTTCTTGGAGAACCGAGGTTGGGGAATGGGAGTATCCGTCGCCCTGCCACCAGATGACGACTGGTCAAGGCCGGGGCGGTACGGATGGGAAGGAGGACTGGGTACTTCATGGTTCAATGATCCGCGCACCAGCGTTTGTGCCATCCTTGTTAGCCAGCGCTTCCCTCCAGCCTTCGAACTATTCACTGATTTTTGGAAGGGCGTCTCCGACGCGACAAAAGCCAATGAGGAATCATAGCCGCTCAGTCGACAGCGAGCACAGGAACGTGCGATCTTCCACGCGAGCCACGTCGCCCGCATAATAGCAACCCGGCCAAAGTTCCTGGTTCAGCTTGATAAAAGTCCCGCTCCCCACCATCTGGGCGCAGAGCTTTTCGTTCTCTTCTTCGGAACCATCCACCCAGTGAATTCTATCCGGTTTGGTGAGCTCGGCCATCTTTTCCACCCACCTGAGCAGGATGCTTGTTGCTGCTCAAGGCTTGGGAGATGTCGCGAGCATAGTTTGTAGTCGCGGAGGTCATGTGTTCTTCTATTATGACCAACTTGCAGTGATTGGGGAATATGGGTCAGGTTTGACGCCCAACGTCGAATGACCATCCGGGCCTCCGTCAAACAGGACGGCCTGGTAGACCGTCTCAGCGAGGTCCTTGACACGTCCAAGTGCCAGGGGGGCGAGCACTACGGTTGGGATAGGATGTCAGACGATAACGTTTAGGATTCTATCCGCAGTGCTCCGGCGTGAAATGCTCAGGGAACGATACAAAGTCCTGGCCGGAGCATTGCGGATAGAATGCGTTGAACTGAGCCGGACCGGGATCTATGGGGATTGAATTGTTTTCAGCCTCGGGATTGTGGCGCAGCCGGGCGGTTCGAACGAAGTAGAAGCCTGTTATATGCACCTGTGATCGGGTTGAGATCTGGCGGAGGTTCAGTGACACTTTCGCCCGGGAAGCGCCCGTGAGACATAGCTCTCCCTCAGCCTGAGGAGGGGCTGTTTGATTATCGATCTGTCGCACATCATGGTTCATGAGGAATCCGGAGGCGAGGTGAGAGGGCGCAGATGGAACGATCTCGGAAAGAATCATGTGGCCGATTTTACACGCCGGGCATCGTCTTCGCCTGCCTGTCGCGTGTTCACGGTTTCTGCCGCGGTCGGCGGTGAAGCAGCTCCCAGCAATGCGCGGCATAGCGCCAGTTTCTTTCCGCGCGCCCGATTGGCGAGAAAGCCGAAGTGTCGGATGCGCACAAAGCCGCGGGGCAGGATGTGTAGCAGGAAGCGCCGGATAAACTCGGTTGCTTCCAGGGTCATGACCTTGCTCTGGTTGCCGTCCGCGTAATCCTTGTATGAAAACGTTACTCGGCCATTTTCCATCGACAGCAGCCGTCGATTGGAGATGGCGACTCGATGCGTGTACCGGGCAAGATACTTCAGAACCCGCTCGGGACCGCCAAAGGGTGGCTTCACAAAGACGACCCATTCGATCCGCCGCGCCTGTCGACACAGGACCTCGAAGGCGGCCGGCTCCGCGAGGCGAGCCATGTCGCCATGGAACTTCAGTTTGCCGGCGCAGAATGCTTTTCGCAGATAGATGAGGAACAGATTCCGAAAGCGGCTGCTCAAAACCTTCACGGAGAGAAAGAACGATTGTTTCTTGCATCCGATCCAGCGAACGCCGTCCAGGCTGATGCCGCCGCCGGGAACGACGCAATGCAGGTGCGGATGCAAGTGGAGACTCTGTCCCCACGTGTGTAGCACCGACAAGAATCCGATCGCTGCTCCCAAACGCCGGGGATCGGCGGCGATCGTCAACAGCGTTTCCGACGCCGCGCGAAACAGGATGCTATAGATCTCGCGCGCATTCTGCAGCGCCAGGCCGCCGATCTGTTGAGGCAGCGTAAAGACGACGTGGAAGTACGGTACCGGCAATAGTTCGCCTTCCCTCTCGGCCAACCATTCGGCGCGAGCCATGGCTTGGCACTTAGGGCAATGCCTGTCAC
>CAWFZZ010000011.1:0-309203 GCA_963820405.1 Bryobacterales bacterium
GTATGCCGGTAATTATAGTGTTGCTAGCGGAGGTGAGCTGTAATTGAGTGGCGCCAAGGTATACTTGAGTTGAAGCGCCAGAATGCAAGAAGTTCGTCCCCGTTATGAGGAGTTGGCCGTTTTCGATGTAGGCTGAATAGATATACGGCGTCGGCGGCGGGGTGGCCAGCGCGACGGTCGCAATTGCAACAGCGAGAAACATCGCTCGCAGGAGGGCGATCGGTTGGATCTGATTGACGATCTTATTAGCGCTGGCCATAAAGTTTGTCCCCGTTCAAAGAAAATAGGGAACCTGAAAGAGATTCCCGCCGTGCTTTTTAATTACTAGCTTTCAGAGTGTGTCCGCTGGCGGCGGCAAGTTCCTGCTCCACGACATCTCGCAAGGCTTCATATTTCATCGCGCCGGTATAGAAATGGCCGTTGATGAAAAAGCTGGGAGTTCCGCTGATGCCCAGCGTTTGCGCCTCCTCGGTTGCCTTTTCTACTTTCCCGGATTCAGCGCCGCCATCCAGGCACTTGTCGAATTCCGTTGTGTTCAGTCCCAGCGCTTTGGAATAATCCTTCAACTGCGCGATTTCAAGCTTGCCCGGATGGTCAAATAGCGTATTGCTGTACTCCCAGAATTTCCCCTGCTCCTTGGCGCAATTGGCGGCCTCGGCTGCCTTTTTTGCATGACTGTGCATGGGCAGCGGGCAATCCTTGAACACCACCGACAGCTTGCCGTCGTAATCCTTTTCCAGCTTCCTCAGAGCCGGATAAACTTGCTGGCAATAAGGGCATTCATAGTCGGCATACTCGACCAAGGTAACCGCCGCCTTGGCGGAGCCGTTCCTGGGAGCGCCATCCAGCGATACTTCCACGCTCGGGGGCAGGAACGAAGTAACGATCTTCGTTTCGCTGGCCAGCGTCTTCAGATAGTCGGCGCGAACTTTCGCCGTACGCTGTTGACGATACTGGTCGACAATCTGCGACCGCATTTTCTCGTACGGCTGGTCCGTGCCCAAGAGCTCATACAGAAACTTCAGTTGCTCCTCGGCCGGATCTACCACCTTGCTCGCGATGTCGCGCTTGACCAGCTCGTCGACGGTGATATGCTCGGCGGCCGCTTTCTGCGCCAGCAACTGGTCGTCGACGAAATGATTGATTGCCGATTTCTGGGCCTGGTAGTAAGTGTTTCGGGCTTGCAAAAGCCGGCTGGTCTCCTTCTGCTCGACGTCGGCCAAAGTGAACTTGTGGCCGCCAACTTCGACCACCACGTCATTTTCACTTTGCGCGCTAGCCGATACGGCTAACGCAAAAATCCCCAAGATCAGAGGGATATTGGCTTTCAGCATTTTGACTTTAGCTCCTTTTAAGGTTTGTAAGATACCAGTTATGAATTACCGAGCGACCGAATACGTTTCTCGACTAAAATCCGATCGCCGGCTTGAAATTCGTTACGTAAGTAAGGGTGACCCAGATTGTATTTTGCGGCAAGAGGCGGTTTCTGCTTTTCGGTAACGGCAACAATGCTCCCGTACCACTCGTACCAAACACTGCTCCCGTACCACTCGTGCCAAACGGAAGTAGAAACCAAGGCAAGCCCTTCCATTCGGCCTGTGAATGAAACCGGCATTGAGAAAGGAGGGCTATCAAAGTATTTTTCATAGGCGCAAGCGCCGCGACGCGATTCCGCGTACGCGGCAGTATGATAGAAGGCTGAACGGGCCCGGCCATGCGCCGCGTCCGCCCAGCCTTTTCGAATTACTGACCGGTGCCCACTAATCGGATCTGATGGCGGCCGGTTGCGGCGTCATCCAAGAAGGAAAGGTAAGCCTTGGGCGATCCTGCAGCCTCCGGCCGGAAAGTGAAGGTGATGGTGCAACTTCCGGAGGGAGGGATTGGGTTTGTACAATTGTTGGTCTCCGAGAAAGCCGAGGCGTATCTGCCTTCTATGAACCAACTCCGGATCTTCAATTCCGTCGTACCCTTATTCTTCAAATTGACGGTTTGGGACGAGGTCTTACCGACTGCTGTCGGGGGGAAAGTCACGTTCCAGGGATTGGGCTGGGCATATTGCATCGCTGCGATCCGCCATTGGTCGCCGTCCAGGGTCAAGACTTTCGTATAGAGGGTGTCCTGCGGCGAATCGGGTGGGAGTGGAATGACTCGCAGGACGCCGTGCGTGACGATGACATTGCTCGAGACGGCGGTGGATTTGCGGGTAGTTTCCTGGATGGTGGGCCGGCCCGAATTCGTGAAAGCAGCAGACAAAACGCGCTGCATGGTCTCCCGGCCCACCGCCAACCCGCCGAATTCGTTCAAAACAGTTGCGCCGGGCATGTACAACCCGGCCAGCGTCTTTGCATCGCCTCGGTTAGTAGCAGACACGAAGGTGCTCTCGAACTGCTGCACGATGGAATCGACCTCAGACTGCGGGAGCGGCGACGCCCCTTCCTTTGGTTCGGCGGCTGCGGCGGAGCTTGTTCCTTCTTTTTGGGGCGCGGCCGGAACAGCTGATTTACCGTCGCTCTTAGCCGCGACGGACAGGTTCTGGCTGGACGTGTCTCTGGACGTATCTTGCGCATTGAGTATAGTTAAGAAGACAACGGAAAAGAAAATAATACGTTGAAGAATGTTCCTGCTTAGGTGCATTCGGTAGCCTCCATGGTTGAAGTATTTGATTGCTGGACACAAAAACTGCCGGGCAGGATGGTGTCCCGCCCGGCAAAACAGATACATAAGCCGTACGATCTCAAGAAACCAAGATCTTTACGGTGCGGGGGTGCCGCCTGAGATAGGCTCCACCGGAATCGGGCACTGGCCAAAATTGCTGCCATACAGGTAGATGAAGTGGCAGGTGTTCACCAGAGTGGACTCTTCGCCAGGGCTGAGAGGCGCTTGTGCAAAGGCCGTCGTCGTCACACCAGTGGCCCCAGTGGGCCCGCCCATTGTTGGGAAGGGGACGGTGCTATCGACCCGAGTGATCCACGCGCGCAGGTCAGGGATTGCGGTGATCGTAGCCGATCCTGACCCGCAACCGACCGGTCCGGAGTTGGGAGTGGACGAGATGATTTTAACCACCCCGTTGACCAGGCCGTTGTTGTTCAGCAGGTTTTTGACCAACGAACTGAGCTGACCCTGCACGATCTCATCCGGGGTCAAAAGGACCGAGCAGCAGGCTTCAAGTTCCTCGCTCGGGTTCAGCACGTAAATGTTCGCGCAGATGTCTGCGGGGGCATTTACGCCTGGGTCGAGAATGGTGATGCTGGCGTCTTTGGCCCCGGTTCCCAGGTTGTAGAAGTAGCTTTGCTCATAGACGTCAGCGGGGTTGGCAGCCATCAGTATTTGAGAACTGAGGCCCAATACAGCGGTCGCTAAGACCGCCAATTTTGCGTTAAACATAGTTTCTCCTCGGAAGCAAATTGAATTTTCGCCCAAGATATTCTTCGGCGGTTATTACCGGCTGGCTAAACCGGTGTGGCCCATGTTTGCTCGAACTAATCGAAATACGGTTGCTCAGAATCGATCATCAGTATGAACTGCTTCGGTCTAGTAAAGAGTGAACTAGATAGTTCTTTCAGACAAGAGGCCGATCCTGCTTTTTGAAGAAGGGAGGACTACTTTTGTACCGCTCGTACTACTCGCATCCTGTTACTAAGTCAGGACGCCGCCACTACGCGTGCCGTCACTATCGTGTTAGTTCCACGATGATTTTTTGGTCGAAGGCGTCGTTTATCGCAGGGTTGTCTTGCTCGGAGTCCGGATCGATTTAGCGGGGTCCAAGATCAGAGGGATATTGGCTTTCAGCATCTTGACTTTAGCTCCTTTTGGGGCTTTGTAAAGATACCAGTTATGAATGCCACTCGACCGAATACGTTGCTCGACTAAAATCCGATCGCCGGCTTGAAATTCGTTACGTAAGTGAGGGTGACCCCAGATTGCATTTTGCGGCAAGAGGCGGTTTCTGCTTTTCGGTAACGGCAACACTGCCCCCGTACCACTCGTACCAAACACTGCTCCCGTACTACTCGTACCAAACGGAAGTAGAAACCAAGGCAAGCCCTTCCATTCGGCCTGTGAATGAAACGGGCATTGAGAAAGGAGGGCTATCAAAGTATTTTTCATAGGCGCAAGCGCCGCGACGCGATTCCGCGTACGCGGCAGTATGATAGAAGGCTGAACGGGCCCGGCCATGCGCCGCGTCCGCCCAGCCTTTTCGAATTACTGACCGGTGCCAACTAATCGGATCTGATGGCGGCCGGTTGCGGCGTCATCCAAGAAGGAAAGGTAAGCCTTGGGCGATCCTGCAGCCTCCGGCCGGAAAGTGAAGGTGATGGTGCAACTTCCGGAGGGAGGGATTGGGTTTGTACAATTGTTGGTCTCCGAGAAAGCCGAGGCGTATCTGCCTTCTATGAACCAACTCCGGATCTTCAATTCCGTTGTACCCTTATTCTTCAAATTGACGGTTTGGGACGAGGTCTTACCGACTGCTGTCGGGGGGAAAGTGACGTTCCAGGGATTGGGCTGGGCATATTGCATGGCTGCGATCCGCCATTGGTCGCCGTCCAGGGTCAAGACTTTCGTGTAGAGGGTGTCCTGCGGCGAATCGGGTGGGAGTGGAATGACTCGCAGGACGCCGTGCGTGACGATGACATTGCTCGAGAGGGCGGTAGATTTGCGGGTAGTTTCCTGGATGGTGGGCCGGCCCGAATTCGTGAAAGCAGCAGACAAAACGCGCTGCATGGTCTCCCGGCCCACCGCCAACCCGCCGAATTCGTTCAAAATAGTTGCGTCGGGCATGTACAACCCGGCCAGCGTCTTTGCATCGCCTCGGTTAGTAGCAGACACGAAGGTGCTCTCGAACTGCTGCACGATGGAATCGACCTCAGACTGCGGGAGCGGCGACGCCCCATCCTTAGCTTCGGCGGCCGCGGCGGAGCTTGTTCCTTCATTTGGGGGCACGGCCGGAACAACTGGTTTACCGTCGCTCTTAGCCGCGACGATCCGGTTCTGGCTGGACGTGTCTCTGGACGTATCCTGCGCATTGAGTATAGTTAAGAAGACAAAAGAAAATAGAACATTGCCTAAAATGACTTTCCTGCTTAGGTGCATTCGGTAGCCTCCATGGTTTGAAATATTTGATTGCTGGACACAAAAACTGCCGGGCAGGATGGTGTCCCGCCCGGCAAAACAGATACGTAAGCCGTACGATCTCAAGAAACCAAGATCATTACGGTGCGGTGCTGCCGCCGGAGACAGGCTCCACCGGAATCGGGCACTGGCCAAAATTGCTGCCATACAGGTAGATGAAGTGGCAGGTGTTCACCAGAGTGGACTCTTCGCCAGCGCTGAGAGGCGCTTGCGCAAAGGCCGTCGTGGTCACACCGGTCATTCCTCCTGCTTTGAAGGGGGTCGTGGAATCGACCCGAGTGATCCACGCGCGCAGGTCAGGGATTGCGGTGATCGTAGCCGATCCTGACCCGCAACCGACCGGTCCGGAGTTGGGAGTGGACGAGATGATTTTAACCACCCCGTTGACCAGGCCGTTGTTGTTCAGCAGGTTTTTGACCAACGAACTGAGCTGACCCTGCACGATCTCATCCGGGGTCAAAAGGACCGAGCAGCAGGCTTCAAGTTCCTCGCTCGGGTTCAGCACGTAAATGTTCGCGCAGATGTCTGCGGGGGCATTTACGCCTGGGTCGAGAATGGTGATGCTGGCGTCAGCAACCGGATTCGGCCCAACAGGTGCCCAATTATTGGATCCCAGGTTGTAGAAGTAGGTGGCCTGATAGACGTCAGCGGGGTTGGCAGCCATCAGTAGTTGAGAACTGAGGCCCAATACAGCGGTCGCTAAGACCGCCCATTTTGCGTTAAACATATAGTTTCTCCTCGGAAGCAAATTGAATTTTCGCCCAAGATATTCTTCGGCGGTTAATACCGGCTGGCTAAACCAGTGTGGCCCATGTTTGCTCGAACTAATCGAAATACGATTGCTCAGAATCGATCATCAGTATGAACGACTTCGGTCTAGTAAAGAGTGAACTAGATAGTTCTTTCAGACAAGAGGCCGACCCTGCTTTTTGAAGAAGGGAGGACTACTTTTGTACCGCTCGTACTACTCGCATCCTGTTACTAAATCAGGGCGCCGCTACTACGCGTGCCGTCACGATCGTGTTGGTTCCACGATGATTTTTTGGTCGAAGGCGTCGTCCATCGCGGGGCTGTCTTGCCACGGAGTCCGGATCGTCGGTCTCCGTGAAATTCGAGGCGTATCTGCCTTCTATGAACCAACTCCTGATCTTCAATTCCGTACCGACATTCTTCAATTGACGGTTTGGGACGAGGTCTTACCGACTGCTGTCGGGGGGAAAGTCACGTTCCAGGGATTGGGCTGGGCATATTGCATCGCTGCGATCCGCCATTGGTCGCCGTCCAGGGTCAAGACTTTCGTATAGAGGGTGTCCTGCGGCGAATCGGGTGGGAGTGGAATGACTCGCAGGACGCCGTGCGTGACGATGACATTGCTCGAGACGGCGGTGGATTTGCGGGTAGTTTCCTGGATGGTGGGCCGGCCCGAATTCGTGAAAGCAGCAGACAAAACGCGCTGCATGGTCTCCCGGCCCACCGCCAACCCGCCGAATTCGTTCAAAACAGTTGCGCCGGGCATGTACAACCCGGCCAGCGTCTTTGCATCGCCTCGGTTAGTAGCAGACACGAAGGTGCTCTCGAACTGCTGCACGATGGAATCGACCTCAGACTGCGGGAGCGGCGACGCCCCTTCCTTTGGTTCGGCGGCTGCGGCGGAGCTTGTTCCTTCTTTTTGGGGCGCGGCCGGAACAGCTGATTTACCGTCGCTCTTAGCCGCGACGGACAGGTTCTGGCTGGACGTGTCTCTGGACGTATCTTGCGCATTGAGTATAGTTAAGAAGACAACGGAAAAGAAAATAATACGTTGAAGAATGTTCCTGCTTAGGTGCATTCGGTAGCCTCCATGGTTGAAGTATTTGATTGCTGGACACAAAAACTGCCGGGCAGGATGGTGTCCCGCCCGGCAAAACAGATACATAAGCCGTACGATCTCAAGAAACCAAGATCTTTACGGTGCGGGGGTGCCACCTGAGATAGGCTCCACCGGAATCGGGCACTGGCCAAAATTGCTGCCATACAGGTAGATGAAGTGGCAGGTGTTCACCAGAGTGGACTCTTCGCCAGGGCTGAGAGGCGCTTGTGCAAAGGCCGTCGTCGTCACACCAGTGGCCCCAGTGGGCCCGCCCATTGTTGGGAAGGGGACGGTGCTATCGACCCGAGTGATCCACGCGCGCAGGTCAGGGATTGCGGTGATCGTAGCCGATCCTGACCCGCAACCGACCGGTCCGGAGTTGGGAGTGGACGAGATGATTTTAACCACCCCGTTGACCAGGCCGTTGTTGTTCAGCAGGTTTTTGACCAACGAACTGAGCTGACCCTGCACGATCTCATCCGGGGTCAAAAGGACCGAGCAGCAGGCTTCAAGTTCCTCGCTCGGGTTCAGCACGTAAATGTTCGCGCAGATGTCTGCGGGGGCATTTACGCCTGGGTCGAGAATGGTGATGCTGGCGTCAAAGGTCGGATGCGGCCCATTAGGTCCGCCACTATCGCCTCCCGTCCCTAGGTTGTAGAAGTAGGTGGCCTGATAGACGTCAGCGGGGTTGGCAGCCATCAGTAGTTGAGAACTGAGGCCCAATACAGCGGTCGCGAAGACCGCCCATTTTACGTTAAACATTTAGTTTCTCCTCGGAAGAAAATTGACTTTTCGCCAAAGATGTTCTTCGGCGGTTATTACCGGCTGGCTAAACCGGTGTGGCCCATGTTTGCTCGAACTAATCGAAATACGGTTGCTCAGAATCGATCATCAGTATGAACGGACTTCGGTTTAGTAAAGAGTGAACTAGATAGTTCTTTCAGACAAGAGGCCGACCCTGCTTTTTGAAGAAGGGAGGACTACTTTTGTACCGCTCGTACTACTCGCATCCTGTTACTAAGTCAGGGCGCCGCTACTACGCGTGCCGTCACGATCGTGTTGGTTCCACGATGATTTTTTGGTCGAAGGCGTCGTCCATCGCGGGGCTGTCTTGCCACGGAGTCCGGATCGTCGGTCTCCGTGAAATTCGAGGTGTATCTGCCTTCTATGAACCAACTCCTGATCTTCAATTCCGTACCGATATTCTTCAATTGACGGTTTGGGACGAGGTCTTACCGACTGCTGTCGGGGGGAAAGTGACGTTCCAGGGATTGGGCTGGGCATATTGCATGGCTGCGATCCGCCATTGGTCGCCGTCCAGGGTCAAGACTTTCGTGTAAAGGGTGTCCTGCGGCGAATCGGGTGGGAGTGGAATGACTCGTAGGACGCCGTGCGTGACGATGACATTGCTCGAGAGGGCGGTGGATTTGCGGGTAGTTTCCTGGATGGTGGGCCGGCCCGAATTCGTGAAAGCGGCAGACAAAACGCGCTGCATGGTCTCCCGGCCGACCGCCAACCCGCCGAATTCGTTCAAAATAGTTGCGCCGGGCATGTACAACTCGGCGAGCGTCTTTGCATCGCCTCGGTTAGTAGCAGACACGAAGGTGCTCTCGAACTGCTGCACGATGGAATCGACCTCAGACTGCGGGAGCGGCGACGCCCCATTCTTTGGTTCGGCGGCCGCGGCGGAGCTTGTTCCTTCTTTTTGGGGCGCGGCCGCAACAGCTAGTTTACCGTCGCTCTTAGCCGCGACGGACCGGTTCTGGCTGGACGTGTCTTGCGCATTGAGTATAGTTAAGAAGACAAAAGAAAAGAAAATAATACGTTGAAGAATGTTCCTGCTTAGGTGCATTCGGTAGCCTCCATGGTTGAAGTATTTGATTGCTGGACACAAAAACTGCTGGGCAGGATGGTGTCCCGCCCGGCAAAACAGATACATAAGCCGTACGATCTCAAGAAACCAAGATCATTACGGTGCGGGGGTGCCGCCTGAGACAGGCTCCACCGGAACCGGGCACTGGCCAAACCCGCTGCCATACATGTGGATGAAGTGGCAGGTGTTCACCAGCGTGGACTCTTCGCCAGGGCTGAGCGGCGCTTGCGCAAAGGCCGTCGTAGTCACGCCTGATGTGGTCCCGGGGACCGGGGGCGGGGGCCCTAGCGCGAAGGGGGTGATGGAATCGACCCGAGTGATCCACGCGCGCAGGTCAGGGGTTGTGATGAGCGTAGCCGCTCCTGCCCCACAAGCGACCGCTCCGGAGTTGGGAGTGGACGAGATGATTTTGACCACCCCGTTGACCAGGCCGTTGTTGTTCAGCAGGTTTTTGACCAACCCACTGAGCTGACCCTGTACGATCTCATCCGGGGTCAAGAGGACCGAGCAGCAGGCTTCAAGTTCCTCGCTCGGGTTCAGCACGTAAATGTTCGCGCAGATGTCTGCGGGGGCATTTACGCCTGGGTCGAGAATGGTGATGCTGGCGTCTCTGGCCCCGGTTCCCAGGTTGTAGAAGTAGGTTGCCTGATAGACGTCAGCGGGTTCGGCAGCCATCAGTAGTTGAGAACTTAGGCCCAATACAGCGGTCGCTAAGACCGCCCATTTTGCGTTAAACATAGTTTCTCCTCGGAAGCAAATCGAATTTTCGCCCAAGATATTCTTCGGCGGTTATTACCGGCTGGCTAAACCGGTGTGGCCCATGTTTGCTCGAACTAATCGAAATACGATTGCTCAGAATCGATCATCAGTATGAACGACTTCGGTCTAGTAAAGCGTGAACTAGATGGTACTTTCAGACAAGAGGCCAACCCTGCTTTTTGAAGAAGGGAGGACTACTTTTGTACCGCTCGTACTACTCGCATCCTGTTACTAAGTCAGGGCGCCGCCACTACGCGTGCCGTCACGATCGTGTTGGTTCCACGATGATTTTTTGGTCGAAGGCGTCGTCCATCGCGGGGCTGTCTTGCCACGGAGTCCGGATCGATTTAGCGGGTTCCAAATTTTAGCTGCCTGAAGGAGGGATCGCGCAGGTGACAGGGGCGGAGCAAGAATTAACGGACGCAGGCTTTCGTCGACAAAAGTGGGGCGCCATGCGCGGCGAAAAGCCGGCCCTCGACGCGCGTACACAGCCACGCCGGCCTCCATCACGCGTCCAACCTTCTCAAACGCGGTTCACGCGAGGATGGTCAGCCCGCCTGCTCATACTTCATCAAGGTACTAGAGGTTATGGATAGACATTGGACACGGTATCTGGAGGGGGACAAGCCGTTTCGTTGTTTGAACGCTCGGATGAAGTGACTTCGGTCCGTGATGCCGGACAAGGCCAGAACCTCGCTCAGTGGCATTGTCGTTGCCCTTATCAACTGTTCGGCCTGTCGGAACCTGAACTCTCGTAGAAACCGAGCTGGACTCACGCCGATCTCCCGTTGAAAAAGATGGGCGAAATGAGAGACTGATAAACCGACGGTTCGCGCGAGTTCAGCAAGGCTAATCCGCTTGCGATAATCATGAGAAATTATGTCAATGGCACATTGAATTCTGGGGTCACGAAGCCTGTCCTGAAAGCTTGTTATTAGCACGGCGGTCTCCACTGCACTGGACAGCTTACACCCAAATGGAATGACTTGCTATTTCTTTTTGGCCCATGTCCGCCCTGGTAATACGCGCTGACAAAGCTGTCGCTACTCCTCTAAAAGCAGGGTTCGTGCAACAGTCTGTTGAGTTTGCAGCCATGTCTCAAAACCAGGGTTCTAGTGACAGCAAGTAGAACGTCTAGTACCAGTCATCATCTTGCCCGATCATAGACCGAGGATTTCAGGATGGTCGCGGAATGATTGTTCGGCGTTTCCGGCAATCGAGGCTACCTTCTCCAAACTTTGTCGCAGCCAATGATTTGTGGTTTTCTTCGACGTTGGATCGCGCCTTCCTGGCGACTGGATAAATCGATATTCAGCCGATTCGGCACAAGAAGTTATAATGGCAAAATCGCGCGGCTGTGGCGTGTGGCTATTGAAGATGCTGCCCGGTCAAGGGCGATTTATGGAAAGGGGCGCTCCTGTTAGTGCCAACATGCGAGCCGCCTTACTAGCGAATATTGAGGGTTGTCTTTGAGAAATGCCAGGGCGATCCGTGCGGCCTGAAGTGGACAAACGTCAAAACCTGTGGCAGGTCAGTCGGCGAGGACGTGCGAATGACTTTTCGTCCTCGCTCTCAGCAGATCCGATTGCTGCGGCTGTGGAACCGCTCAAAACGAAAGCTCTGCCCCATAGGTTATTCTGCGGCCAACAAAGGTCCCGGGGAGTCTGTGCCTGAAAACTGGAATAAGACGTTCCAGCGCGATGAATCTTTTGAAGACCATCCTTGTGGCGCCGCAAACGAGCGGCGGTCGGCGGTGGTGGGAACATCGGCGGTGGGAACTTCAATGCTACCGACGCCTGCATCAACGCCAGCCTGACCGGAGAAGCCATTTACTTCCGACTGATAGGTGAAAGTTCCGTCTGGATTCACGGCGCCATAGTGAGACAGAGCAGTGAACCCGCTAATATCCAAAGGACCTTTGTCCGACCTCGGCGGTCCGATGTAGACGAAGGTCAGATTGACGATGGAGGGACTGTCCGTCGGGGCTTGGGTGGCATTCGTCAGACCAATCAAGGCAACCTGAACTTCCCATCCCGGCGGGGCTGTAGCGGAACCAGCCACGTAACCGACGAAATCGTAAATGGTGAAGAACGAACCGCATAATTTGGCGCGATGGCACGGAGTATTCTTGGCGGCTATCAAGTGCTCTAATCTGTCCACACTGATCTCGTAACTCCACCGGGAGTTTACCCCCTCCATGCTCGGCGCGCCAACCAGGGCTGGAGTGATGGCGGCGGTCGCAAGCCCGACAAATGCAAGGCTCGCACAAATAATCGACACAGCTTTATTCATTTTGTTCCTTTCTTTCATTTTTTTGGTGAAATAAGCGGCGGCCGCAATCCTCACCGTCAACAATGAGCGGCTCCAATGGTTTGAGATCTCGTGATGTCACAAGGGTCTCATCGGCACTGCCGGAATTATTGAGAGAAAAATCTGGGGCTCAGGGGCCGCGTCGGCCGGCTTAGCGATTTTGGCGGGTAGGAAGTTTAGCCAATCTCGTCCTAAACGCGGGCCACGGAGGAACACAGATCAAGGCAGATTGAAAATAATGAACTTGAGTTGGCATTATCGGTGTTCATCGGCGTTTATCTGCGGCCAGATTGCTTTTTTCAGCAGCCTGCTTTAGCCTAGGCCGCCTGCGGCGCCGTCTCCAGCCGAGATCCCAGCGTCAGGAAGTTGAGGAGCGTGGACGCGACGGCCGATCCGGCGATCACCAGCGCCATGGGAAGCGCCGGGTTATCGATGAAGCCAAGAAATGTCGTGGCGACGGCCGCGATCAGGAACTGGTTGGTGCCGAGCAATGCCGAAGCGGTGCCGGCGATCTCGCCATGGCGCATCATCGCGATGGCCGATCCGTTGGGGAATACAAAACCCTGCGCTGAAACATAAATAAAGACGCAGGCGAAAACACTCCACATGCCGCCGAATCCCACTCAGCAACGCTGGCGAGCAGCAGGATCCCGGCGCCCAGCTGAACCGTGTTCGCGGTCCGCAGCACGCGCCACAGCGGGATCCGATGCGACATGCGCCCGTTGATCTGAGAGGCCGCCACCATGCCGGCCGCCACCGATCCGAACAGCCAGCCGAAGCGTTCCGTCGGCACCTTGTAAAGGACGATGAACACAAACGGCGCGCTGGTGATGTAGGCGAATGTTCCCGCCGAGCTGAAGCCGCAAACCACCGACGCACCGATAAAGGTTCGATCTTTGAACAGCCGCGCATAGGTGGACTTGATGACATCCAATCGCAAGGGCCGCCGGGCCTCATGCGCCAGCGATTCCGGCAAGCGGAAATGCATGCCCGACCAGACAGGCTGTGCCGAGCAGCGCTTGCACGACAAAGGCTGAGTTCCATCCGAACCAGACCAGCAGATAGCTTCCGATGAGTGGCGCGATCACAGGCGAAACGCCGAGCACCAGGACCAGCATCGAAAAGATGCGGCGCAACTCGCGGGCGGGAAAAAGATCGGTGACCATGGCGCGCGACATCACCGCTCCGCCGCAAGCGCCGATGGCCTGGACCAATCTCGCAATGGACATCACGGGAATGGACGGCGATAGCGCGCACGCCGCCGACGCGGCGATGAACACCAGCAGGCTCGCGTAAAGGGGCGGCTTGCGTCCGAAACGGTCCGTGATGGGGCCATAAAGCGGCTGGCCGAGCGCGTATCCCAGCAGAAACGTGACCATCGTCATCTGAACCGACGCGGTGGAAGTGTGAAACACCTTCTCGATCACCGGCATGGCTGGCAGATACATGTCGATCGAGAGCGGCGCGAAGGCCTGCAGCGCGCCCAACAGGATCAAGAGCTCCAGGTGGCGCAGGCGCGAGCTGAGGCTGGGTGGTTGAGCAATCACGGGAGACGGAGACAAGTGTAACAGGTCGATATAGCGTGCTAATCCTGTGGATGGACAACAAATGCGCATTACGGTTATTGGCGGCGGGATCATTGGTTTGGCGACTGCCCTGCGATTGACTCAAAAACTTCCCAGCGCCTCCGTCACGGTGCTGGAGAAGGAGGCTGAAGTCGGGCAACACCAGAGCGGGCACAATAGCGGCGTGCTGCACTGCGGCCTGTACTACCAGCCGGGATCGATGAAGGCTAAGCTTGCGGTCACTGGAATCCGCCAGATGATCGGGTTCTGCCAGGAGCACGGCATACCGCACGAAGTCTGCGGAAAGCTGGTCGTCGCGGCGAACGCCGGCGAAGTTCCGCGCCTGAACGATCTGTTCGAACGTGGACAGCAGAACGGACTGACGGCTTGCGAAAACTGGGGACTTCCGAGATGCGCGAAATCGAGCCGCATGTGGGAGGAGTAGCCGCGATCCGCGTGCCGGAGGAAGGCATCGCCGATTATCCCGCCGTTTGCAAAACGCTGGTGCGATGCCTGACGGCTGCCGGCGGCCAGGTGATCACACAAGCGGCGGTCACGCGACTCAGAAGGATGGGCGAGCGTTGGATCGCCGAGACAGCGGCGGGTGATTTTGAATCGGATTACATCGTGAATTGCGCCGGCCTGCAATGCGATCGCGTTTGTTCGCTCGCGGGCGAAAAGCCGGAGCTCCAGATCGTTCCGTTTCGCGGCGAATACTACAAGCTAAAACCCGAGCGGCAGTATCTGGTCCGCAATCTGATTTACCCGGTGCCCGATCCCCGCTTTCCCATTCCTGGGCGTCCATTTCACGCGGCTCATTCACGGCGGCATCGAAGCCGGTCCGAACGCGGTGCTGGCCATTCGCGCGAGAAGGCTATAAAAAGAGCGATTTTTCCGCGCGCGATTTCATCGGCACCTTAACCTATCCAGGATTCTGGCGCTTCTTTCAGAAGTACCCGCGCAGTATGCTTCGACGAGTTGCGCCGCTCGTTCAGCAAGGAATTATTCTGCCAGTCGCTCAATGCCCTGGTGCCCGAGGTGCGTCCCGAGGATTTGGCGCCGGGAGGCGCGGGAGTTCGAGCGCAAGCCATCGCGCCCGGGGGCGAGATGCGTGCAGGATTTTCGGTTTGTCAAAAGCGATCGCGCGCTGCATGTGTTGAACGCTCCCAGCCCGGGCGCCACCGCGTCGCTCGCCATCGGACAGGAAATCGCTCAATGAAGTCATCGCTTTAGACCCGTGCTATTCTAACTCTGGCGTGTTCAGCCGGCATTACAGAAGGGTGAAGGCCATCTTTGGCCTCATCGACTCCGTCCTGGTTTGCCTCGCCTTCATCGCGGCGTACCAGACGCGCTATTTCCTGAATCTCGAACGGCCCTTCTACTTCACCTTCTATATCCCGTTCCCCATCGCGACTCTGCTGCTGGGCGTTTCGCGTGCTGAGCTGGCTCGCGATCGGCTATTGGTTCAACATTTACGAAAAGCTCGATTCGGCGCATCCCAGCGTCGTGTTGCGGGACACCTTCCGCCAGTGCGTGCTGGGAGCGGCTTGCCTGGTGCTGGCGGAGTATCTGCTGCGTCTGGATCTCAGCCGTTTCTTCGTCGCGATATTCGCCACTTACGCCTGGATATTCTTGTGCCTTTTCCGCATCAATGCCGCGCGAGTGATCGGCGCCGTGCGGAAACAATTCGGAACGGCGCACTACGTGATGGTGGTTGGTTCGGGCGTAAGCGCGCGACACCTGGGTGAGGCGCTCGAGGAATCGCGGGATTACGGCGTCCGTTTGCTGGGCTTCCTGGACGACGAGCCGGGCCGGATTCAATTGAAAGACAACTACGAGCGGTATCCGCTTTCGCACCTCACCGAATTGCTGCGGCGGCACGTGATCGACGAGATCATTTTCGCCGTGGATAGCAGCAAACTCAGTGAAATGGAAGACGTGTTCCTGCGCTGCGATGAAGAGGGCGTGCGCACGCGCGTGGTGGTGGATTTTTTTCCGCACGTAAACAGCCAGGTGTATTTGGATCGCCTGGGAACCAAACCGCTGCTGACATTTTCAGCCGCGCCGCACGATGAAATCCGGCTGCTGCTCAAGCGCGTCACCGATCTGGTGATTGCCGCCGCCGCGCTGGTCTTGCTGGCGCCGTTCATGATTTTGATCGCGCTGCTGATCCGGATGACATCGCCAGGGCCGGCGATTTTCCGGCAGGTGCGGTGCGGCCTCAACGGCCGCCGCTTCACCTTTTACAAGTTCCGCTCGATGTGCGACAACGCCGAGGAGTTGAAGGCGTCCTTGATGCATTTGAACCGGAAATCGACCGCTTTCAAGATCCCCAACGATCCCCGCCTTACGCCGGTCGGCCGGTTTCTGCGCAAATTTTCGATCGACGAATGGCCGCAGTTGTGGAACGTGCTGAGAGGCGAAATGTCGCTGGTAGGTCCGCGGCCAGCGGTTCCCGAAGAAGTGGAACTGTATCAAACCTGGCAGCGCAGGCGGCTTCGCATGCGTCCCGGACTGACTTGCCTGTGGGCGCTGGCGGGGCGCGACCGCCTGGATTTCGACACCTGGATGAAGATGGACATGCAGTACATCGACAACTGGTCGCTGGAGCTGGATATAAAGATCCTTCTGCGCACCATCCCCCGCGTGTTAACGGGTTGGGGCGCAAATTAAAACGCGCGTGTCCTGCCTGCTACCTGATGGTCGTTGTTTTGCATCGTGGCGTACGCACTCATGCGTGCCGCGTCGGCAATCGTGCCGACGCTTGGGAGTGTTGGTGGGCTACTTCGCCGGCCTCAATAGAATGCGCGTGACGGTTGCCTTCTCCACGGCGTCACGAGTATAGAGCAGCGGGAAATATTTCCCCGTCAGCCACATTTCCGTCAAGTCGCGATAGTGAATATCGTCGGGATTGCCGGACTGGCCGGGGTAATTCACGGCACGCGAGTCGTCCCACTTCCCAACGTCGAGAACCATCCGAAACGACGGCCCGCCCGTCAACTGGAAATCGTTCACTCGATAGCTCGAAGCATTCGGCGTGTAGGGGCCGCCAGGCGTCGGGAATGGTCCGGGCTGAAGGCGTCGCAGCGTTTCTCCGTCCACGGCGTGGAGCAAGGGATGCTCCGGCAGCGAATGGTGCAGCTTGCCCCATTGCCAGGCTTTGGAATCGGCGACCTTGCAATTTTTCCATTTCGCCGATAGGCGCTCCCGAGAGTCTCGATGAGCATCCGGTCGCGGTTTGGAACAGCGCCTGGCTTTTCCAGCATGTCGAGCATGACGGCCATATCCGGCCCTTCAATTGCGCCAGCAGCGTTTGGCGGGAGCACAGCGTCGATGAATGCCCTGCCCAGATGCCGTGAGATCCAAACCTCCATGAGCGCGGCCTGCGCTGACTCCGGAAGTTCGCGAGCGTCCCAACCGCGCAAAAATTCAACGCGGCCAGTGGCATTTTGGATCGTCCGCGTGAAGCGGGGCAAGCAATGCGACCAACCGCCGCGCGGGAATCGAAGTGACGTCATTCTGCAACTTCATCGAATCCTCGATCGACACTCTTGGTTAATCCCCGCAAAACTTCATCGATGCGGGCATGGCGCGAGCCGTTGGTCCACTCGAAGCCCAGTCTGCGCTCCTGATACGGATAATCGGCCGGAAGATTCATTTCGTTAGAAGTGGTAACGTAGCCGCTCGCCGGGTTGTAGGACGACGGCAATTTGTCGCCCGGCCAAAATCCCGCCCATTCGTAGCGGCCGTCGCCGGGCACGGGCAGCAAGCCATCCCAATTGGGGCGAATGGGGGCGAGTCCGCCCGGAACCCAACCGATGTTGCCATTCACATCCGCATAGACCTGATTCTCAGTGGGCGCTCCCCAGTGCAGCATGGCGCGCTTGAACTCGGCGAAATTAGTGGCGCGCATGTACGACACGCTGCCAAAGTAAGGAGCCATGCCCGGCTCCAGCCAGCAGGTACGAACCGCATAGGCGCGATGTTTGGCTGCGTCGTCGTAGATTACTGGCCCGTGGCGGGTAAATACAAGTTCGGTGGGGACGGACGGCGATCCTTTCACGTCGATGTTCTCGCGCAGGATGCGCATCGGCTCCCAGGAATTCTTATAGCGATACTCACGCGCATTCGACGGGTTGATATCGTAAACGTATAAATCTTCCTGATCGACATTGAATATCGTGAGACCGAACGCGATGGTGCCATTGTGTCCGATCGAAATGCCCGGCAAGGCTGGTTCGCCGGCGCCGATGATGCTCATGCCCGGAGCATTGATATGGGCGATATATCGCAGGCTGGGCGTGCTGTAGGCGCGGTGCGGATCGTTGGCAACGATGGGTCGGCCTGTGGCGGATTTAGCGGGTGCGATCACCCAATTGTTGCTGCCCTCCGGCGTCCCTTGGCCCCGTAACAGGGCTCACGTTCGCGGCGCGGTCCGTTGCCGCTCCGCTAATGTGGACTTCTTCTGTCGCGAGAGTAAACAAGCGCAGCACGTCTTTGGGCAAGCAAGGATCCAGGCCTTCGGGAACCTTGGTCTCCCAGGGAGGCTGCAAGCCCACGCGCACTTGATCGTACTTCAGTCCATTCAGAGCGTCGGTCATACACACGGTATGGGCGCGCGCCACTTCGCTGGTTAAATTGCGCGTCAGCCCATGGCTGCGAATGCGCACCACATCGCTCGCTTCCCATTTCGATGGTCCATAGCCCAGCAGCTTGAATTCAAGCGGCATTTGATGGGGGTGTGCCGCTAGCCAATCGACATACGCGTTGACACCGGCCACGAACGACGTCGCGATGGCCTGTGCATCGGACCCGTAGGCAGCCCACTCCTTGCTCATGTCTCCACGATAAAGAAAAAGGCGCGCCGCCTTATCGTGCTCTACATACGCGGGTCCCAAAACCTCAGCCAGACGACCCAATCCACGCCTGCGCCAAAGGTCGATCTGGAAAAGCCGATCGCGCGCCGCATTGAAACCTTGGGCGAAGAAAGCGTCGTCATGATTCGCTGCATAAATGTGCGGCACGCCCCAGCGATCCACGAGGATTTCCGCGGGTTGGCGCAGGCCGACGACATCGATGACGCGCGGCGGCTGTTTCACAGCCGGAGTTGTTCCAAACACGCAGGCAAGATAAACGGAGAATGAGCCGAGCAAAGCGGCGGTGGTCGAAAGCTGGCGGATGCTCATCGCGATAGTAATGATAACTCGGAAACACATAGATCACTTCAGGGATCTATAAGAGACTATGAACAGATTGAAAACCATGAACTTGAGTTGGCATTATCGGTGTTCATCGGCGTTTATCTGCGGCCAGATTGCTTTTTTCGCGAAACACTGAGGCCGCTTGGGTACGGTTTTCGTTTGGTTAATCGCCGCGGGAACAATCTTCGCGGTTTTGTTCCGGCCCAAAGATTGGCCCGAAGCTGCGTGGGCCTGCTTAGGCGCCCTTGTTTTGGTTGTTTCCGGGCTTCTTCCCGTTTCGCAAGCGGGACACGCCATTGCCAAAGGGACCGACGTATATCTGTTCCTTACAGGCATGATGCTGCTCTCTGAGTTAGCTCGTAGGGAAGGCGTATTCGACTGGCTGGCTGCTTTGGCGGTGACAGCCGCAAAGGGATCGCGCGCGCGGCTCTTCAGTCTTATTTATCTGGTAGGGATCTTCGTAACGGTTTTTATGTCGAACGATGCCACGGCCGTGGTTCTCACTCCCGCAGTCTATGCGGCAGTCCGAAAGGCGCAAACGAAAGCCTTGCCTTATCTTTTCATCTGCGCGTTTATTGCGAACGCGGCGAGCTTCGTGCTCCCCATCGCAAATCCAGCCAACCTGGTCGTCTATGGCAAGCAGCTCCCGCCGTTGGCGCCGTGGCTAAGGACCTTCTTTTTGCCCTCGCTCTGTTCGATTGTGGCGACGTTTGTAGCCTTGCGCTGGACCGTACGCAAGGATCTGGAGGGCCGGATCGAAGATGGAAGCCAGCCTGTCAAATTGTCGCGGGAAGGCCGTTTAGCGGCGTGGGGCATCGTGGGTACGGGAGCTGTCTTGATCTGTGCTTCCGGACTCGGTCTCGATCTTGGGTTGCCCACCTGTATTTCGGCCGTGATCGCGGTCCTGATCACCACTCGCGCCGGGGGCCACGCAATCACCGGGATCGTCCAGGACGTTTCCTGGAGCGTGCTCCCGCTGGTAGCAGGCTTGTTTGTACTGGTTGAAGCGCTGAACCGTGCCGGCGCGCTTCACGACGTCGCGAGCATCCTGCAATGGTGCGCGGGGATGCCCAGGATCGTGGGCGGGCTGGCAGCGTCCTTTGGAATTGCCGTCTTGTCGAATGTGATGAACAACCTTCCGTCGGGACTACTGGCCGGCGAGGCCCTTCAGAGCATCCACGTGCCCGGTTTCATTCGCGATTCCGTTCTCATCGGCGTAGACCTGGGGCCGAATCTATCGGTGACCGGTTCGCTGGCCACGATCCTTTGGCTGATCGCGCTAAGACGCGAAGGCGAACACATCACTGCTTGGGAATTTCTCAAGATGGGCCTCATCATTATGGCTCCGGCGTTGTTGCTCTCCACTCTTGCGGTTGTGCTCCTGTCGAAGTAGTAAGATTTGAACTCGGAGCGACGATGACAAAAGCTATTTCGATCCTGCTCGCGATGTGGGCAGTCGCATTCGGCCAGTCCAGCGGCATCAAAGCGATCAATAGCGCGGCCGAAGCGCTGGGCGGCAAGGACAGGATCGCGGCCATTCAGACCCTCAGCATGGAAGGCTCCGGTATCGCTCCAAACATCGGGCAGAACCCGTTTCCGGAAGGTCCCTTGCCAACCTGGTGGGTTCCCGAATTCAAACGAACCATCGATTTAGCGCACCAACGCGCGCGCACCGAGCAACACCGCGTCGGGATGTTCCCTTTCGCACTCCCCACCGACATCCGGCAGACACAAAGCTTGGACGGCGACGTGGCGTTCAACATCAACGCAGACGGGCGCGCGCAGCGTGCTCCAGAAACTGCCGCGACCGATCGCCGCATCGAGATGCTTGCCACGCCGGTTACCATTGTGCGGGCCGCGCTCGATCCCGGCGCGAAACTCAGCGCTCCCCGCAAACATGGAGCGGTGGAGATGATCGACATCACCACGGCACAAGGCGACAAGCTCACGCTTCGACTGGATGGAACTACGCACCTGCCCGCAGCGGTGAGTTGGATGACTTCGAGCGAAAACCTGGGCGACGTCGTCAATACCACGTCATTTGAAGATTACGAAACGGTGAGCGGCATTCAGCTTCCGAAGCGTTATGTGACGAAGATCGATTTCAGGGATTGGACCACCGGCGATTTCAGCGTCTCGAAAAACACCGTGGACGGCGACTTAGGCGATCTGGCCGCACCCAGCGCGGTTAAGAACGCCCCCGCCCCCGCGCCTCCGAACATCTCCGTGGATGCGCAGCAGGTCGCCAAAGGGGTCTGGTGGTTGGCGGGAACCGGCAACGCCTTCAGCATCCTATTTGAGTTTGACGATCATCTCACATTGTTCGAAGCGCCCACCAGCCAGGCTCGCACCAGAGCCGTCATCGAAAAAGCCCGCGCCCTCGTGCCCAATAAACCGCTAACCGAGGTGATCGTGACGCACCATCATTTCGATCACACCGGCGGCCTGCGTACTGCGGTGGCGGAAGGCCTCACCGTTATCTCTCACCGGGGCAATGAGAGCATCTTCAAAGAAATGACATCACGCAAAGCGACGCTCAAGCCGGATCTTCTTGCAAAATCCGGCAAGATGCTGAAGTTTCGCGGCATGGAGGAGACACTCGTTCTTAAAGACAAATCCATGGAAGTGGATCTCTTCCGTCTGCGCGACAATACCCACTCGCCGTACCTGATTGCGGCTTACCTCCCTCGTGAGAACTTTCTCGTCCAAGGCGATCTGATCGATATGGGCTGGGTCCAGCATCCCTGGGCGGAAAACTATCGCCAGAATCTGGCCTTGCGAGGAATCCACTTTGAGAAAGACATTCCGGTGCACGGCCGCATCGCAACGTTCGACGAAGAAATGGCGGCGCTAGCCGAAATGGAAAAGCGCACTAAGTAGCGCCCGGTACACGCGGCTTTAGACGCGTTGGTATTGTCAACGGCGGAACGCGCCTGAAGCCGCGTCTACCCATAAACTCTAGCGTTTGGCTACGTGGCCGCGCCCATCCCGAATTTCATTTCCCTTGAAGTGGGCAATCCTATCAATGGGTTTCCCGAGTTCACGTCTATCGTCAACTCTTGGCGTTGGGCCTCTGTATCCGTGATCTGGATGGAAACGGTTATTCACGTGGCCGCGAAAGTCGTCAGCACCATGAAACCAGGGGCCGACGCCGATGAACACGCCACCGCTAAACCATTCCGGACCGTAGTAGCCGTAGGGAGCGCAGGCGTAAGGAGGGACGTCATAGTACCCGTAAGGGCAGTCCGGAGCAACCCCAACGTTAATGTCGACCTGAGCGTCCATTTTGGGAGCAGTCACCATAACGAAGAGTCCGGCCAGACCAGCCAGGGCGAAATATTTGAATCTATTCATTGTTGTTGTCCTCTTCTTCCGAGGGGCACGGCCCTCCGAACATTAGATTCAAAAAATGAGCTCTCGTTTCCGCGTACCTAAACGGTGTGGCCGGCGTCAGATTAACGCTATTGACGCTTGACCTGGGTGTTATCTTGAGGAAGTCGGCGGGCATAAAGTAATGGCTGATAATGTTGAATTCCCCGATGGGATGTTCCCCGAGTTAGATCAGGGGCAAATTGCGCGGCTGATGCCTTTTGGCCAAGAGCGCCACGTGGCAGCGGGCGAAATCATTTTCCAACAGGGTGACTCTGACCACGGCATTTTCGTTGTCCTGGACGGAAGCATCGAACTTGTGAGCGTGACAAATGGCCAAGAGGGGATCCTTGCGGTTCATGGCGCGGGGAAGTTCACCGGCGAGGTGAGTCATCTCTCGGGCCGCCGCGCCTTGGTTGGCTGCCGGGCGCGCTCGGCTGGCAGGCTACTCGAAATCAGCCGCGCCAACCTGCAGAAGATCATGCAAAGCGACGTTGGCTTGGGCGAGGTATTTCTCCGCGCTTTTATCCTACGGCGCGTTTATCTGATCAGCCACTCGGTGGGCGACGCTGTGCTGATCGGGTCCAGCAATTCCGCCGACACCTTGCGACTGAAGGGATTTCTTTCCCGCAACGGACATCCGTTCACTTATGTCGACGTGGAAAAGGATGCCGACGTCCAGACCATGCTCGATCATTTCGAGATCAAGGTGACGGACATCCCGGTGCTCATCTGCCGGGGCGAGTTGGTGCTGCGCAATCCCACCAATGCCGCGGCGGCCGTATGCTTCGGGTTGAACGCGGGCATTGATGAAGGCGGCGTCTACGATCTAATCGTAGTCGGAGCTGGACCCAGCGGTCTGGCCGCGGCCGTGTATGGAGCGTCCGAAGGCCTCAACGTACTGGTGATCGAAAGCAATGCGCCGGGCGGCCAGGCGGGGTCCAGTTCACGGATCGAGAACTATCTTGGATTCCCGATGGGGATTTCCGGGCAGGAACTGGCCTCGCGCGCCTTTGTACAGGCGGAGAAATTCGGCGCGCGTATATCCGTGGCTCGCTCCGCTGCGGCTCTCAAGTGTGCCAAGCCGCCCTACGCGATCCAGTTGGACGACGGTGGTGCGGTGCAGAGCCGCAGTCTGATCGTTGCGACCGGTGTTCAATATCGAAAACTGAATCTGCCCAACCTGGCCGACTTCGAGGGCGTGGGCGTTTACTACGGCGCCACGCAGGTGGAGGCGCAGGTTTGCGCCGGCCGGGAGGTCGCGATCGTGGGCGGTGGAAATTCCGCAGGCCAGGCAGCTTTATTCTTATCGACAGTCGCCAGGCACGTGTATCTGCTGGTTCGCGGACCCGGTCTCTCGGAAACCATGTCGCGCTATTTGATCTCGCGGATTGAAGCTTGCGAACAGATCACGCTCAAGACTTTCACCGAGATCGAAGCACTCGAAGGCAATGGACACCTGGAGCGGACACACTGGCGGAACACGAAAACAGGCGAGCCTCATACCTGCGAAACCCAGCACCTGTTTCTCATGACGGGCGCCGCTCCCAACACGTCGTGGCTAGACGGGTGTGTGTCACTGGACCCTAAGCAGTTCATCAAGACGGGCGCGGATGCCGGAGAGAACTGGCCTCTGCGCCGCGCCCCTTATTTACTCGAGACCAGCCTGCCCGGCGTTTTCGCGGTGGGCGATGTCCGCGCCGGAAGCATGAAGCGCGTTGCGGCAGCAGTTGGGGAAGGATCGATGGCGGTCCAATTCGTGCATAAGGTTTTAGCCGAGTAGCAATCGCCTACACCAGCTTGATCGTAATGCGTCGCCCCACGATTGCCGCAGCGCGTTGGAGGCTGCCAAGAGTAATATCGTTTTTCGGATCGAGTATCCGGTCGACCTGGGTGCGACTGGTCTTCAGCAGCATCGCCATCTTGTTCTTCGAGATCTTTTTCTTCTTCATGGCCTCGGCGAGTTGCCACGCAACCACCTCTTTGATGGCCTGCGCTTGCGCCTCTTCGAAGATGCCCTCTTCCTTGAGGAAGTCATCGATGCTAGAACCCATATGCTTCTTGCTCATTTAGTCAGTTCCTTCTGGCGCTTTCGCGCCATCGCCAAATCTTCAACCGGCGTGGATCGCGTTTTCTTGATGTACCCGTGCAACGCCACCAGGTGCTCGCGGTAAAGGCAGAGTAGAACGCGCGCCGCCCGCCCAGTCGGCAGGTCTGTCCGGACTTCCCATAATCCGCTTCCCATGGGTCGGCAGAGTGGCATGCCCACCGGCCATCGCCATTGCCCCCGCAGCAGGTCACTCCCGATGGCCTGGCGTTCCACTTCATCCAGCCCTTTCAGCCAATCCCTCACCGGCTCGTTACCCGCTGCGGTGCGGTAAAAGATCAGCGGGATTTTCTTCGGTTCCGGGTCGTCCGTCACCCTGCACCTTATCTAGTACAATGTACCATACAAGGTTCAGGCCGGTGGGCTATTCAACGCAGCCTCAATGGTCACAAGCGGCAGTAGCAGAGATAACGGCGCGTCCCGCATCGGCACAGCGCCAAAGCTGGCATACCATCCTGCTACTCTTTCATTCTTAGCGTCGATAACTAGCACCACGCCTCCCACTTCTGCCGCCGCCAACAAGCATCGCCGGCCCGCCGCGAGAAGAAGTTGTCCGCCAATTCCCTGCCCTTGCGACGCGCGATCCACAGCCAGACGCGCCAACCGGAAGCCCGGAACGTCATGGCGCGCCAGACCGCGTCGTATGATCTCTGGCGTCCGGGCATAATGAACCGACGCCGGGCTCAGAGTATAGAAGCCAAGGACGGCTTTGTTGTCGGCATCGTCTATCGCAAGGAATGTTTTTGCCCCGCCTAGCTCGTGGCTTTTGCGGGCGTAGCGGCGCAAGAATTCATTCAGCGCTTCTTCGCCGCAGTTGAAGGCCTCTCGATCATGCTTCTTGTTGATCGGCTCTTCATGCCATGCCGCCACGATTACTTCCGCTTTGGCAATGCTCGAGCCGCGGCCAGCAGTTTCGCATTCGGCGACGGCGGATTCTCCAGCAAACTCAGAACCCGCAAGCTGTCCCGCCCAGAAAGTTGCACATGATCCGCTTCCTCGATTACGGCCTTGGCGGCACGCACCGCGTGACGAAGCACAAAGTCCGTCAGGTCCGTGTTGTCCAACGCTACCGCACGCAAGAGCAGCGCTTTATCCTCTGGCCGAACCCGTAGGGACATCCGGCTATTATCTTCAACGGCTCTTCTCGGCATAACAACTCCTATTCAACATTGTACACATTCAAGCGGTACACACGGGACAAGGATGCCATACCTTGATTAATATAATTTATAGAAAGACCCTCTTGCATTTACCCCGCTGTTTGGGATAATCTAAATCCAATGATCGCCTTGAAAGGACAAGCCGGCGTGACTCGCGCTTTACCAAGCGTAGTTGCCTCTGTCTTTTCAAGCGGTCAAGTTCCGAAGCTTCGACCCATTATTATTGAGGTCGTCGTTACCAGCCCCGCTTGAGGGCTTCGGACAAGAGTTTCCGAAAGGCCATCGAGTGGGGAAGAAAACCACTTGGTGGCCTTTTTAGTTTTGGAGGAAAAATGTCGACGACGATCCCAGCGCATCGCACCAGCGGCGTAACAGAATCGAAGCTGATGTCCGGATCCCAGATTCTCCTGGAGTGTCTGCTTCGTGAGAACGTAGAGTGCATTTTCGGCTATCCCGGCGGCGTTACGCTGCCGCTGTATGACGCACTTTATGATCACTCCATTCGCCACATTCTGGTGCGGCACGAGCAAAACGCCGCGTTTGCGGCCGAAGGGTACGCGCGATCCACGGGGCGCGTGGGCGTTTGCTGCGCCACGTCGGGTCCCGGCGCCACCAATCTGGTTACCGGGCTGGTCGATTCGATGATGGACTCCATTCCGGTGGTCGCGATCACGGGACAAGTTTCGAGCAAACTGATCGGCAGCGACGCGTTTCAGGAGGCCGACACGTTCGGCATCACGCGGTCCTGCACCAAGCACAACTTCCTGGTGAAGAGCATCGCGGAACTGCCGCAGGTGGTGCATGAGGCGTTCTACATCGCCTCCAGCGGCCGTCCCGGCCCGGTTCTGGTGGACATCACCAAAGACGTGCTGCAGGCGCAAGCGCATTACACGCCGGTTTCTTCCATCCATCTTCCCGGATACAAGGTTTTCACCGAGGGCCACACCGGGCAAATACGGCGCGCCGCGCAGGTGATCTGGGAATCGGAGCGCCCGTTTGTTTATGCGGGCGGCGGCGTTATCGCGGCCAACGCCGCGGAGGAATTGCGCGAATTCGTGGAACTGACCGACGCGCCCACCGTGACCACGCTGATGGGGCTAGGTGGACTACCGGCCGAGCACCCCAATTACATCAGCATGCCGGGCATGCATGGCAGCTACGCCGCGAACATGGGTATGACCCATGCCGACCTGCTCATCGCCCTCGGCGTGCGCTTCGACGATCGCGTCACCGGCCGTCTGGCGGCCTTCGCCCCGCACGCCAAAGTGATTCACGTCGACATCGATCCGGCGGAGATCGGGAAGAACCGCGCGGCCGACCTCCCCATCGTCGGCGACGTCAAGCGCGTATTAGAGAAGCTCATCAAAGTTCTGCAGGAGATGGCGCCTGCGAGCCGCGAACAAAACTCGTCAGCTCGGGCCGCGTGGTGGAGACAAATTCGGGAGTGGAAGGCGGAACATCCGCTGACGCCCGAAGTATCGACCACCGAAATCAAACCCCAGCACGTGATGCGTGAAATCGACCGGCTCTCCGGCGGACGCGCCATCGTTACCTCCGACGTGGGACAGCACCAGATGTGGGCGGCGCAGTTTATCCGTTTCAATGCGCCGCGGCTGTGGATCAATTCGGGCGGCTTGGGCTCCATGGGCTTCGGCCTGCCGGCCGCGATCGGCGCGCAATTCGCGCGGCCCGACAAACTGGTGTTTTCCGTCGTGGGCGATGGCGGTTTCCAGATGTCGATCCCCGAGCTGGCGACGATCGCCAATCACGCGCTGCCGATCAAGATCGTGGTAGTAAACAACGGCTATCTGGGCATGATCCGGCAGTGGCAGGAGCTGTTTTATAACAACCGCATCTCCCAGGCCGAGCTCACCTCGTTCCCGGACGTCGAGAAACTGGCCGGCGCGTATGGCTTTAAAGGACGGACCATCGACGGCCCGCATCAACTGGCCCCGGCGCTCGAAGAAGCGGTGCGCGAGCCCGGCCCGTATCTGTTAAATGTGCGAGTGTCGCCGTTTGAGAACGTGTACCCCATGGTGCCGGCGGGCGGCGCGATTAACGAAATGGTCCTGGGCGCGCCCCAACCGGTGGTCGCGTAGGCGGAAACGATGCTGCAACTGATTTCACTGCTGGTAGAGAACAAGCCCGGCTCACTCATGCGCATTACCGGCGTCTTGAGCGCTCGCGGCTATAACATTGAGAGCCTGACCGTCGCGCGGACGCTCGATCCGACGCTTTCGCGAATGACCATTGTGGTGGATCTGGAGCCGCAATTGCGTTCGCAGGTCATCAAGCAAATGAACAAGCTGGTGAACGTGCTGCAAGCGTCGGATTTGACCGATTCTCCGGCCGTCAAGCGCGAAATGGCGCTGCTGCGCGTCCGCGCTCCCATCGCAAGCCGCACCGCGATCTTGAAAGAAGCGGAAATATTCGGCGCTCGCGTGGTGGATTCGTCCACTGAGGGTTTTGCGCTGGAAGCCACGGGCGATTCCGAGAAGCTGGACGAATTTATCGATGTAATGCGCAGCTATGGCGAGATCGAAGTGACGCGCTCGGGCGCGATCGCGGTGTCGCTCGAAGCGAAAAAGCTGCGCCTGGCGCCGCCCATTCCGAGAAACCCGGTGGTGGACGAAACGGACGAAAAATTGGAAACGAGACTCTAGAATATCATGGCGAAACGATACTACGAAAAAGACGGCGATCTGAGCCGGCTAAAAGACAAGACAGTAACCATCATTGGTTACGGCAGCCAGGGCCACGCACATGCCCTCAACCTGCGCGACAGCGGTGTCAACGTCACCGTGGGCTTGCATCCGGGCAGTAAGAGTGCGGCCAAGGCTGCCGCGACGGGACTGAAGGTGCTGGGCGTGGGGGACGCCGTCAAGGGCGCCGACATCGCCATGATTCTGGTGCCCGATCATATTCAAGGCGATTTGTACACCAACGAGATTGCTCCGAACCTCGGCCCGGGCAAGACCTTGATGTTCGCGCATGGCTTCGCCATTCACTTTGGACAAATCAAGCCGCCTGAGAACGTGGACGTTTCGATGATCGCACCGAAGGCTCCGGGCCATCGCGTGCGCGAGCTTTACACCGAAGGCGTAGGCGTGCCGGCGCTGGTGGCCATCCATCAAGATCCTTCCATGAACGCGCTCCAAAACGCGCTGGCTTACGCTCTGGCGCTGGGATGTCTGAAGGCGGGCGTGATCGAGACCAGCTTCAAGGAAGAGACCGAAAGCGATCTGTTTGGCGAGCAATCCGTGCTCTGCGGCGGCGTCAGTGAGTTGATCCGCGCAGGCTTTGAAACGCTGGTGGAAGCCGGATACGCGCCTGAAATCGCTTACTTCGAGTGTCTCCACGAAGTGAAGCTGATTGTCGATCTGATTTATGAAGGCGGCCTCGGCTATATGCGCTACTCGATCTCCGACACAGCGGAATATGGCGATTACACCCGCGGTCCGCGCATCGTCACGGCCGAGACTCGGAAGGAGATGAAGAAGATCCTCTCCGAGATTCAATCCGGCCAGTTCGCAAAAGAATGGATCGCCGAAAATAAGTCCGGCCGCCACAAGTTCCTAGCCATGCGGCAGGCAGGCCACGATCAGCCTATCGAACGCGTAGGCAAAGAACTCCGCGAGATGATGACGTTCCTAAGCAAGAAAAAGAAGGAGGAAGGCGTACCGCAGGCGGCCGCCAGCTAGTGTCCCCAGCACTCTGTGGCGCACGCACTCCTGCGTGCCGTGTTCACACTCATGTGAACACTAGTAAAGGAAATATATGCGCATCCAAACATTCGATACCACTCTTCGGGATGGCACGCAGGGCGAAGCCGTCTCATTTTCCGTCGACGACAAACTAATCATCACGCAGAAGCTCGATGAGCTGGGTATCGATTACATCGAGGGCGGCTGGCCGAACTCCAATCCCAAGGATAAAGAATTCTTCAAGCGCGCCAAGGATGTAAAGCTGAAGCACGCGCGGCTGACGGCGTTCGGATCCACACGCTTCGCCAAGAACGCGGTGGATCAGGACCCCAATGTCCGCGCACTGCTCGAAGCCGAGACGCCTACCATCAGCATTTTCGGCAAGAGCTGGGATCTGCACGTTCGTCGGGCGCTGGGCATCGACGAAGAGCAAAATCTGCTTCTGATTGGCGAAACGGTAAAGTACCTCAAGGATCACGGCCGGGAAGTGGTGTACGACGCCGAGCACTTTTTCGATGGCTATAACGCCAACCCCGAATTCGCCCTGCGGACGCTGGAAGCCGCCAAGAAGGCCGGCGCCGACGTGCTGTGCCTGTGCGACACCAACGGCGGCAATCTGACCCACCGGATCATTGAAGTGGTGTCGGAAGTTCGCAAGCGCTTCGACGGCGTCATTGGTATCCATACGCACAATGATTGCGAAGTCGCCGTGGCCAATACCATCGCCGCGGTGGAAGCCGGATGCACGCACGTGCAAGGCTGCATGAACGGCTATGGCGAGCGCTGCGGCAATGCCAATATCGTGTCCATCATCGCGAACCTGGAGCTGAAACTGGGCCACACCACCATTGGTCCGGAGAAGCTGCAAACGCTCACCACCGTCGCGCGCTACGTCGCGGAGCTGGCGAATCTGCCGATGCGCAACGATCAGGCTTATGTCGGGCACAGCGCGTTCGCCCACAAGGGCGGCGTGCATGTGAGCGCCGTGTTGAAGGATTCTTCCACCTACGAGCATGTGAAGCCTGAGATGGTCGGCAATCGGCAGCGCGTGCTGTTGAGCGATCTTTCCGGCCGCGGCAACGTGCTGTACAAGCTGAAGCAGCATGGGCTGGCCGAGCGCCTGGATTCCGAAGCGCGCCGGCAATTGCTGGAGCGCATCAAGGATCTGGAGCATCAGGGCTATGAATTGGAGGCCGCTGAAGGCACCTTCGAGCTGCTGGTTCGCGAGGCGCTGCATCCGGGCTGGAGTGTCTTCGAAGTGGTGAACTACGACGTCACCACTCGCTTAGTGGGCGGAACCACGGCGACGGTCACGCTACGCATCCAGGATAGCGTTCACACCGCCAGCGCCACCGGACAAGGTCCCATGAATGCGCTGGATCTGTGCCTGCGCCAGTGTCTTTCCAATGTCTATCCGCAGGTGAAAAACGTCCGCTTGACCGACTACAAGGTCCGCGTGCTGGAGCCCAAAAAAGGCACGGCCGCCAAGGTGCGGGTACTGGTGGAATGGTCCGATCATCGCCGCAGTTGGGCGACGGTGGGCGTTTCCGACAATGTCATCGAAGCGAGCTGGGGCGCGCTGGTGGACGCCATCCGGCTGGAGCTGATGCGCCTGACCGAACAAGATGAAAATGTCGACAAGGTTGTAGAAGACTACTGCTGGGGCGTTTAAGGCCCGCGCGCTAGAATAGTAGCGATGGCGGCGACTACCCTCCTCACGTCCGATCAGTTCCTGGCGTTGCCCGAGGAATTCGACCAGTACGGCAATGTTGTTCATCGGGAACTCATCAATGGCGAGGTGGTCACGATGCCTCATGCAGCGCAGCGCCACGACATCATACGAGGTAACATCATGCGCGCCCTGATCGTTTACCTTCACACGAACAGCGGCCCCGCGCTCATGGCTCTTCCGGATACGGAGTTCGTGATAGCCGCCAATGACACGTTTATTCCCGACTGTTGCCTCATTGCGACCAGCCGTTTGAGCCCTGACAGGCATAAATACATCCAGGGCGCCCCCGAACTCGCTATCGAAGTTGTGTCTCCAAGCGAAAGCGCTGCCTATCTGCGAATCAAAACCGAGGCTTATCTCGCCAATGGTTCTCACTCGGTCTGGATCGTTTTTCCGGAAGTCCGGTCGGTAATGGTTTACAATCGCGACTCGCTTCGCGAACTAAGGGGCGATCAGACAATGACAGACCCTCTCTTGCCCGTCTTCTCTTGCCCCGTCGCGGCCTTCTTTGAGTTGACCTGGCCGTTCTGCGGCGTTTAAGGCTCGCGCTAGAATAGTAGCGATGGCGGCGACTACCCTCCTCACGTCCGATCAGTTCCTGGCGTTGCCCGAGGAATTCGACCAACACGGGAATCGGATCAAAGACGAACTAATTGGAGGCGAAGTCGTCAAGATGCCGCCTGCGTCATATCTGCATGACCGGATCAAGAACCGCATCAATCGGATATTGATTCGCTATCTCGACGCTAACCCGGCGGTTGCGCTGGATTCTTTGGTTGAAATGGGCGCTCAGGTTGGGGCAATGGATACTTTTATCCCTGATGTGACTGTAGTTCAGCGCGAGCAACAAGTCCCCGACGGAAGAATCTTTCAAGGATCACCCGAAATCGCGATCGAGATTGTGTCACCCACTGATACGGAGAAACACCTCACGCGGAAAATAGACGCGTACCTCAGAGGCGGATCGAAATCGGTTTGGATCGTCTACCCCGATGCGCGCTCAGTGATGGTTCACACTGGCAACTCGCTCCGGGAACTAAGGGACGACGAGACCATTTCAGACCCTCTCCTACCCGGATTCTCCGTCCCCGTCGCGGCTTTCTTCGAGTTGACTTAGCCGCCCGGGGCATTTAAGGCACGCGATGCGTCACTTCCTCACCCGAACCATACCGCCGTTTTCACGCATTCTTCTAGTAGAGAGCGGCAGCCGCGAGCTATTCGAGAATCTGCTCCCGGTCTTATATCAAAACCATCCTGAAATGACCTGCGACCTAGCCACCTGTTACAGCGGGACGCCCAAGAATTTTCGTCAGGATCAAGGCGCGGTCTACCGTGTCACCGACTATCCCGCCGGCCCGGCCAGGCAGCGCCTCTATAAAGAACTTCGCGCCAATGGCTACGGCATTGTCGGCATTATCTGCTCGGCCGAGTCCATCATGACGAAATGGAAATGGATGCTGGCCGCGCGTGTGCCAGGCAAGATATTCGTCCTGAATGAAAACGGCGATTACTTCTGGGTAGACCACGGGCACCTAGCCACCATTCGCTATTTCATTCTTTTTCGCGCGGGGCTCACCGGCTCGGGAGCGGTCCGTACCCTGGCGCGAGTGGTGTTATTCCCGTTCAGCCTGCTATACCTGATCTTGTACGCGATTACTGTCCACTTTCGGAGGATCCTAAGAACACAATGAAAGCTGTCTTTGTCGAACAGCCTGGTGGCGTTGAGAATTTGAAATACGCCGACATCCCGAAACCGTCGCCCGGTCCGGGACACGCACTGGTCAAGATTGCGGCGTCGGGCGTCAATTATATCGATATCTATTTCCGCAAGGGAGTCTATCCCGCCCCTCCGCCCATTGTGCTGGGCAGCGAAGGCGCCGGAACCGTGGAATCCGTCGGGGCCGACGTGAAGAATGTGGCGCCTGGCGATCGCGTGGCTTATGCCATGGCGCGTGGGTCGTACGCCGAATTCGCCGTCGTTCCAGCTTGGCAACTGGTGAAGATCCCCGCCTCGATGGACTTCGACACGGCCGCTGCCGCGATGCTCCAGGGCATGACCGCGCACTATCTCACGCACTCGACATATCCCCTGAAGCCCGGGGACTCCTGTCTGATCCACGCCGCCGCCGGCGGCACGGGACAATTGATTGTCCAGATGGCGAAGATGCTGGGCGCGCACGTCATCGCAACCGTTGGCAACCAGGAGAAGGCAAAACAGGCCAAAGAGGCCGGTGCCGATGAAGTGATTATTTACACCCAGGAAGATTTCACCATCAAGGCGAAGGGCGTGCATGTGGTTTACGATTCGGTGGGCCAATCGACCTTCATGAAAAGCCTGGACTGCCTGCGCCCCCGCGGCATGATGGTAAGTTTTGGAAATGCCAGCGGGCCGGTGGCTGACTTCGCTCCGCTCATTCTGAGCCAGAAAGGGTCGCTATTTCTCACCCGCCCCAGTCTCGCAAACTATTCCTCCACCATCGAAGAACTCGATTGGCGCGCGAGCGACGTGCTGAACTGGATTGGAAAAGGTAAATTGAAACTGCATATCCACAAGGTGTATCCACTTTCGGAAGCCGCTCAGGCGCAGCGCGATCTCGAAGGCCGGAACACGACCGGAAAGTTGCTGCTGCGTGTCGGCTGACCGCGCCCTCATTCCGTTTGGCGAGCTCAAAATCGAGGCGCTCCTTGTCTCCGCGCCGCCCAATGTTCGTTACCTCAGCGGCTTCACAGGCGACAATGGGCTGCTGCTGGTGACCCCGGAGTCACAAACGCTGTTTACCGATCCGCGCTTTACCATTCAAGCTGCGGAAGAATGTACCTGCGAGGTTAAGACCGTCACAAAAACGCCTCTCGATCAAGCCGCGCTCCAGACCATCGGCAGGAAACGGATCAAGCGCCTTGGATTTGAAGCCTCACGCATGCTCTATGACGTTCATCAACGCATCCAGAAATCGCTCCCACGCGGGGTGAAACTCAAGCCCATCGGTCCGGTGGTGGACCGGCTGCGAATGGTGAAGTCGGACGACGAAATCGCGCGCATTCGACGGAGCGTGCTGACCAACTCCGCGGCGTTCGAAAAGACCGTGCGATCCATCCGGCCCGGCGCGCGGGAATCGGCGATCGCAGCGGAGCTCGAATATCAGATGCGGCGGCTGGGCGCCGAGAAAGCGGCGTTTGAAACTATCGTGGCCATTGGATCCCGCTCGGCGCTCCCGCACGCACAGCCCACGGCCAGGAAGCTGGCAAATGACGAGCTGCTTCTGATCGACATGGGTGCTTGCCAGGATGGGTACATGAGCGACATGACGCGTGTGCTGTTCCTCGGCGAGCCCGGCCGCCGCGTGCGCGCGATGTACAATGCGGTGTTGAAAGCTCAGCTCGCGGCCATCGACGCGGTGCGGCCCGGCGTCACCGCGGCCGAGGTAGATCGCGCGGCCCGCCGCGTGCTTGAAACTGAGGGGCTGGGAAAAGAGTTCGTCCATTCCACCGGTCATGGCCTGGGCCTCGAAATTCACGAAGGGCCGCGACTGGGGCGGCGCGACAAGACCAAACTCGCAGCCGGCATGGCGATTACAATTGAACCTGGCGCGTACGTTCGCGATTTCGGCGGAATTCGCATCGAAGACACGGTTCTGGTGACTAAGCACGGGTGCGAAGTTCTCACGCCCACTTCCAAGGAGTTAAGACTTCTCTAGATGTCGAACGACGAAATCAAAGAGCTGATCCAGCTGGTGGTTGAAAGCGGCATCGCCGAGTTGGAGGTGCAGCGCGGCGAGGACCGCGTTCGCATTCGCCGGACCATCGAATCAGCGGCAACGGCATCGGCGCCTGCGACCCTGGTCGAGACCGCGCAGTCCGCACCGGCTGCCGTTTCCGCGCCTGCGCCTGCCGCGAACGAGTACATCCAGAAATCTCCGATCGTGGGCACATATTATGACGCGCCGAAGCCCGGCGACCCTCCGTTCGCAAAGGTAGGCGACTCGGTAGAACTCGGACAAATACTCTGCATCATCGAATCGATGAAGCTGATGAACGAAATCGAGTGCGAGGCGGCCGGTACCATCGTCGCCAAACTGGTCGAGAATGGCCGCCCAGTTGAATACGGAGAGGCTCTACTCGCCATTCGTCCGCGTTAAATATGTTCCAGAAAATCCTGATCGCCAATCGAGGCGAAATCGCGATTCGTGTTATCTGCGCCTGCAAGGATCTGGGCATCAAGACTGTGGCGGTTTATTCGGAGGCCGATCGTAACAGCCTGCACGTGCGATTCGCCGACGAAGCCATTTGCATTGGACCGGCCAAGAGTTCGCGCAGCTATCTGGACATTCCCTCGGTGATCAGCGCGGCCGAGATCACCAATGTCGACGCCATTCATCCGGGCTACGGCTTTCTGAGCGAGAACGCCGACTTCGCCGAAGTATGCGAGACGTCCCAGATCAAGTTTATTGGCCCCAAGCCGTCGGTCACCCGCGCCATGGGCCTGAAGCAGCATGCCCGCGCCGCGATGGCGGAATGCGGCGTGCCCATTTTGCCCGGATCGGAAGGGATTCTTCAAAGCGCGGAAGAGGCACTGGAAATCGCGCAGCGCATCGGACTGCCGGTAATGCTGAAGGCCTCTGCGGGGGGCGGCGGCCGCGGCATGCGGATGGTTCATGAAGCGTCCGAGTTATCGTCTTTGCTAACGCAAGCGCAACAGGAAGCCGGCGCTGCGTTCTCATCGCAGGACGTCTACATGGAAAAGCTGGTGGAGTCGCCGCGGCACATCGAGTTTCAAGTGTTGGCCGACGAGCATGGAAACGTGGAAATTCTCGGCGAGCGCGATTGTTCCATCCAGCGCCGGCATCAAAAGCTGCTCGAAGAAGGACCATCGCCGGCCATGACTCCCGAACTTCGCGAAAAGATGCGCGAGCGGCTTTGCGCGGCCATGACGCGGATCGGCTACACCAACGCCGGCACCATCGAATTCCTGATGGATCGCGATGGGAGTCTGTACTTCATCGAAGTGAACGCGCGCATTCAGGTGGAGCATCCGGTCACTGAGTCCATCACCGGGATCGATCTGGTGAAGAGCCAGATCCTGATCGCTGCCGGCTACAAACTGCCTGAAATTATTCAGCAGCCGGTGACGATCAAGGGCCATGCCATAGAATGCCGCATCAACGCAGAAAATCCCGAAACGTTCGCGCCATCTCCTGGCCGCATCACCGCGCTGAACCTGCCTGGGGATGTTGGCATCCGCGTCGACACCGCGGCGTACACCGACTACGTAATTCCGCCCTTCTACGATTCCCTGATAGCTAAGTTAATCGCTTACGGACGCGATCGGACGGAGGCGATCGCACGCATGAGGCGCGCGCTAGACATGTTCGTCGTCGAAGGAATTTACACAACCATCCCACTACACCAACGCATCATGACCGATCCGGATTTTATCGCAGGAAAGTTCGATACATCGTTTCTGACGTCACACGGCGCGAAAAAGACCTCTTGATGTTCACTATGTGGCGCACGCACTCGTGCGTGCCGTGTTGGCACTCGTGCCAACACTTTTAACGCAACTCGCCGTCAACGATCTCGATCTCCATCCGCAGCAACGCTGCTCCGAGAGTCTTGCCCTGCGCATCAATACGCAAAGACAAGGTCCCCCCGCCGCCCAGCGCCCCATGCAGCAGAAAATTCAACGCGCCGAGATTCGGCAATTCGAAGCGCTCCACATTGCCTTTCACCATCTCGCCAAAGAAATGCTTCACACGCTCAGCGGTCACTTCGCGAGCGAGTATCGGATAGTGCCGCGCATTGGAAGCTATGATACCGATGTTCGACGTGTCGCCTTTGTCGCCCGAGCGGGCGTGCGCGATGCGCGAGAGCGAGATCTTCATTCCACCACCTCGACAGAAGTTTGAATCAGCTCGCGCGGTATCAAGCGCCGGCCAGTAAGCGACCACCTCACGGACCGGTGGACGACCATCCCCGAACCCCGTGCCTGTTGGTGGACCGCTGAGCACCAGCGGGATCAATTCGCGAGTGAAGCGATCAACTGCCTTCCGATCTTGGCCGCGCACGCCGATACGGAGTTGCACCTCGGGCGGATCGGGATTCGGTAGCGCCACCGGCCCCCAGCACGCGTTCACTCCGAAGAACTCCGTGTAAATTTCTTCGAACTCCAGCCCGAGTTGATGCAGCCGCTGGCGCACGATTTTGTCCGCGGCTTGTGATTTCTCAAGAGCCTGGGGCGCGCTATAAACCAGCGTGCCGATCGCCTTCCAACCATACGAATAGGCAATCGAAAGCTTCAGCATCTGGCGGTCGCGCGGCTCCGCGAATGCCAGAGACCTGCACGCGATCCGGTCCGGCGTCCTTCAGTTGAATGCTGGTAAAGTCGGCCACGCAATCGGGCGTGATGTAATTCTTCGGATCGCCCAATTCATAGAGCAGTTGCTCTTTGACTACGTCGACGGACACACGGCCGCCCGTGCCTTCATGCTTGGTGATGCTGAACCGGCCATCGTGATCCGCCTCGATAATGGGATAGCCGATGTTCGCCATGTCCGGAATACCTTGCCAATCCACCTGGCAATTGCCGCCCGTGCATTGCGCTCCGCATTCAACAATATGACCTGCAATTGTTCCAGCGGCGAGTTTGTCCCACTCGTCCGGCTTCCAGCCAAAGCGATGAATCATGGGCGCCAGCGACAGTGCGGTATCGGTGCAGCGGCCGGCGATTACCACGTCGGCTCCAGCGGCCAAAGCCTCCGCCAATGGAAAAGCGCCGATATACGCATTCGCACTCAGGATGCGATCGCGAATCTTGCTCAACGGTTCGCCGGTATCCATGTTCTTCATCGCGTGTCCGGCTGCCAGAAACTCGTCCAGCCGCCCGAAGACGTCATCGCCAGTGACCACCGCCACCTTCAGCGAAGGCGCCAAGCGTCGCACCTCGCGTGCGCACGCAATTGGATTCACACCGCCGGCATTGGCGATCACCTTTACATCGCGCTCGATGAGGCGCCGCTGCATCCGCGCAATCAACGGAGGAAAATCGCGCGCATAGCCGAGATTCGGATCGGCCTCTTTCTGTTTCTGCAGAATCGACATCGTGATCTCGGCCAGATAATCGAGCGCGAGATAATCGATGGGGCCTTGCTCCACCAGCCGCACCGGAGCTTCCAGCCAATCGCCCCAAAAGCCCTGTCCATTCGCGATTCGGATCATAAGAGTCTCCAATACCAAATGCTCGCGGTGGCCTTTAGAAGTAGCAATCTCCAGAGCGAACGCCAGCACACGCCGCGTTTGGAGCGGATCGATCAGCGCATCCACATGCCCGCGCGCCGCTGCGTAACGCGCATCCAGCCACCGCTCATAATCCGCGCGTGTCCTGGCGATCCGTTCCTGAAGATCCTGCGGAACCGGCTGGCCCTCGGCCTTCAATCTCTCGAGTTCAGTGCCGTGGATGGCCTGGACCGCCGAATCACCCTCCATCACGCCGATACGCGCGGTCGGCCAGCCAAAGGCGAAGGTCGGATCGAATCCCTGGCCCGCCATCGCGTAATACCCGGCGCCACTGGAATGATTGAGCGTGAGTACGATTTTCGGAACGGTGGCGCAGGCCATCGTCTCCACCATCTCAGCTCCGGCGCGAATGATTCCCTCGCGCTCCGCATCTACACCCACCATGAAGCCGGAGACGTCTTGCAGATAAATCAGCGGCACGCCGTTTCTTTCCGCGTTCTCGACGAAGTAGGCCACCTTGCGAGCGGACTCGGCGTAAACAATCCCGCCGATACGCGGTCCGCTTTCGGTCTTGAGGAATCCGCGGCGGTTCGCCACCACGCCTACCGCGCGTCCAAAAAGCTTCGCATCCGCGCACAGCAGCTCCGGCGCATGGTTGGGTTGAAATTCGAGATAATCTTCGCGATCGAAGATCCGCTCCAGTGCGTCCTCGATGTTGTAGGGCAGCCGGTGATCGGCGGGCATCAGGTCGTAGAGCCCTTCGGCGGATTTGGCGGGTGGGGAGCCTTCGAGTGCGGGCGCCGCTGGGGGGAAGGCGCGAAATCGCTCGCGGATCAGCTGCAGGCACGCTGCGTCGTCCGTCGCTCATGTAATGCGCCACGCCACTCGCTGTCGTATGCATGCGGGCGCCACCCAACGATTCCGCATCCACAACTTGTCCCACCGCGCCCTTCACCAGATTCGGCCCGCCCAGCCCCATGAAGCTGGTGCCTTCCACCATGATGATCACGTCGCTCAGAGCCGGAAGATACGCGCCGCCCGCGATGCATGGCCCCATCACTGCCGCGATCTGCGGAACGTGCAATTTCCGCCGCATCAGCGAGTTGTAATAGAAGATGCGCGCCGCTCCGTATTGTCCCGGGAAAATGCCGTCCTGCAGCGGCAGATTCACACCCGCCGAATCCACCAGGTAGACGATCGGCACCCGGTTGCGCATCGCGATTTCCTGCGCGCGCAGAATTTTAGTGATGGTTTCCGGCCACCACGCCCCGGCCTTCACGGTTGCATCGTTGGCAACCACAATCGCCGGCCGGCCTTCGATCTTGCCAGCGCCGGTGACTACTCCGGCCGCGGGAGCTTGCCCTTCGTATTGATCGTAGGCAATCAGCAGCCCGATCTCGAGAAACATCGCGCCGGGATCCAGCAGCTTCGCGATCCGCTCGCGCGCCGTAAGCTTGCCATCGCGGTGCTGCTTTTCGATTCGCTTGGGGCCGCCGCCCTGTCGCAGCTTGTCTTCGAGCGTCTGCAGATCCTCGACAAGCTGACGCATCTGACCCGTACTGGTGGTGGACACCACTCTCAGAATACAGCACTTGATGACGCTCTTCACACCCTCTTCACGCTATGCTAAGGGCGTGTTAGGCATCGATCCCAAGGCCGCACGAATTACCTGGACCGTGTTTCTGGTGGCATTGGTTTTGGCCACCGCTTATGCGCTCCGTGAAACGCTCGCGGTGTTTGTGATCGCCCTGCTATTCGCTTATCTTCTGGCCCCGCTGGTTGGATTCGTGGAGCGCGTCACACCTCGTCAAGTGTCGCCGCGCATCGCGTTGGCCATCGTCTACCTGGCTCTGATTGGCGCAATTGTGACGCTGGTAACGACGTTGGGGTCGCGGCTGGTCGAGGAGGCGAATAATCTAGCGATGCAGTTGCCGGCGCTGGTGAGAAATCCAACCTGGATGCAACGGATTCCTTTACCGTCCTGGTTGGAACCGGCCCGCGCCAACATTATTCAAAGGGTGCAAGAGCCAGGTAAGCAGCGGCGGCCAATACGTCCTGCCCTATCTTGAGGGCCTCGGAGGACAGCTTGTATCCGGGGCGAAGTACGCGCTCTACCTCATCCTGACTCCCATTCTGGCGTTCTTTTTCCTGAAAGACGGCGCAAACATTCGGGATGAGTTCGTCGCAGCTTTGGTGGCGGAGCGCCGGCGTCCCGTAGTGGATAACATTTTGGAGGACATCAATCGGCTGCTCGGCGAATACATTCGAGCGCTGGTGCTGCTATCCGCCGCAAGCTTTACCGCGCATAGTCTCTTCTTAGCTTTTACTGGCGCACGCTACGCAATCCTGCTTTCGGGCGCGGCCGCGCTCGGTGAATTCGTGCCCGTAGTGGGACCGGCCGCCGCCGGCCTCATCATCATACTGGTCACTAGTCTCACCGGCTACAGCCATGTCCTGCTGTACGCGCTCTTCTGGATCATTTTCCGATTGGCGCAAGATTATGCTTTATCGCCGTACCTGATGGGCAAGGGCGTGCAATTGAATCCGATGCTGGTGCTGTTTGGCGTGCTGGCGGGCGATCAGATCGCGGGCGTCCTGGGGATGTTTCTATCCGTCCCCGTGCTCGCCATCCTGCGCGTGATGTTCGTGCGCCTGCGCCGCGTGCGCGCTCTCGATTTGGCCGCTCCCCGAGGTGAGCGATGAAGCGAACTGCAGTTCTGCTCTTTTGGGCGGCGCCGCTGGTGGCGCACATGGTGAGCATGAGCACGGGCGATCTGAAAGTGGACGGCGCGCGCGCCAGCTATGAGTTGCGCATGCCGATGTACGAAGTGGCGCATGTGCGCGAACCGGAACACACCCTGCTCGATCATGTCCGTTTTGAAAGCGGCGGTGTTTGGGGTATCGCTTCCGGTCAGGCCTGCCGGCAGGAACAGGACACGTATGTCTGCACGGCTGAGTATCAATTCCCTGCCCCGGTCGAGACGGTGCGAGTAGACTGTACGCTTGCGTCGGTCACGGTTCCCAATCACGTGCACTTATTGCGAGCCTATCGCGGCGATAAAACCGACCAGGCGGTCTTTGATCTTTCCTACACCCAGGCGGAACTCCGCTTCCGCCCACCCACGGCATTCGAGACCGCCACTCGCGAGATCTCTGCCGGATTCATGCGTGCGGCCGGTGGACTGGCGCCTCTGCTGTTTCTCGTAAGCCTGGTGCTGGCCGCTCGCAGCCGGCGCGAGTTGATGGCGTTGACGGCCTCATTCCTGGCCGCTGAAGCACTGGCCTGCGCGATTGCACCGCGCATTACGCTTCCCTTGTCGCCGCGCTTTATTGAAGCCGCCGCCGCCCTCACCATCGCTTATCTGGCATTCGAAATCATTCTGCTCCCGCAATCCAGCTTCCGATGGCTGGTGGTGGCCGTGCTGGGCCTGTTCCACGGCGCGTACTTCGCCGCGTTCCTCACGGAAAGCGGTTATCACGTCGCCACATTCCTGACGGGTGTGGTGATCTGTGAACTGCTTCTCATCGCATTGTTCGCCTTCCTTCTGGACCGGCTGGTGCGCCTCTCGTTCCTGCGGCGGGCGGTGCCGGTAGCCGCATCGCTGCTGCTGGCCGTGGGCGTGGCTTGGTTCTTTCTACGCCTGCGCGCCTGACTCGTTTGGTACACGCGGCTTCAGCCGCGTTTGTGTTCGGTATGGAGGAGACGCGACTAAAAGTCGCATGTACCTAGCGCGCCGAGCTCAACACCAGTGAATTGAAAAAAAGCTTGAACGCCTGATAGCTTTGCGCCCGATATTGCGGACGCATGCCGAAGAGCACAGCGCGGCCTTGCCCCAGGGGTACTTCTACTAAAGCCGCGCGGCCCTTAAGGTAGGGCTCCCCGAGCAGCCATCCCGAAGCCAGCACGCGATCCTCCGGGTAGCGCGCGACAACGCGATCTTTGCTGCTCCCAGCAACCTCCCACGCCGGACCGTCCTCGCTCCAGATCGCGATGTTCTCGGGCAGACCATAGGCGATCGGATGGTGCGTGTCGAGCGCTGCGTTGAGCAAGGATCCGGGCGAATAGAAATCGCGATTCGGAACTCCCGCCAGCACGTTTTTCGGATCCAGATGCAGTTGCTCCACTGCGTAGTTGGCCGACCGATTCAGAAACACCAGCGTGCCTCCCTGCTCCGCAAAGGCCTTCAGGTTAGCCGCGGCCTTTTTGCCCAGTCCGCCGATGTAATCCGGCGGCATCTTGCCGGGCTCGAAGCCGTCCTTGATCTGCGAGGCCGGTTGATCGGGAAACACGATCGACATCGAAGCGCTGGCGCAAGTTGCCGCCGTCGATCTCCGGGTTCAGAACGTTTCGATACGCGAAGCCGAAGTTTTCGAACAGCCAGCGCGTCCACCCTTCATCGATGGCCGGCACGTAGCTTTTGTATAGCGCGATGCGCGGGCGCGCGATCTCCACGGACTCGCCGGTTTTGGGACGTTGTCCGAAGAAATCGCCAGTCGCCACATCGCGAAACACCGGCGCGCCGGCGCTCCAAAGTTTATTCACTGCGCGCCACGAATCGATGTTGGCGGCGGAGAGCGCGCCTTCCGGGCGCGGCGCACTCGGCTCGAATTCGAACGACTTGGCGGGCTTCGACGTCACGCTGAATGACGCATCGAGGGTGTCCGTCGCAACGCCCATCAGCAGCGGTAGCGTCTGCGCGGTCACATCGTAAGGCCGCTGCGGCGGACCTCCTGGATAGGTTCGCAAGTCGGGATAGTGCTGGCGCTCCAGCAAGCGTTTTGGCGTAACTGCTGTAGGGCTGCTGCATGCGGATGATGTAGCTCCCTTCGGCGTGGCGCTTTCCGCCGGCCACGAATGCGTCGCTCGCACGCTCCACCTCCACTTCACCGAAGCTCAGCAGCTCCAGCATCTTTCTCGCCGAGCCCGGATCCATTTGCTGCGCGCGAAATTACGAACGCATAGGGCGAGGTACGCGCCACCGCCCGCTCGCCCACTTCATAAAAGCTTCGTAGCAGATCCACGCGCCGCAGCGCCGCCTGGTACAGCAAGCTTTCAAAGGCGATCAGTTGATAGTCGACGATGTCGCCGATGCGCCACGTCCCACCCTCCCAGGGCTCCAGATAATTCCAGCTTCGTTCACGCGGGTTGTAGCCCAGACCGGTGGTTTGAATCTCGTCCGGCCGCACGGTGAGCGGACTCGCGAGCGACGCGCTGGCCGCTTCGCTCAGGATGCGAATGCCCGCGTGGTACGCCATGTATTGCCGGGCTGGCGCCCAAAAGTCATAGAGCGCGTTCGTCACCACGCCCTTCTTGCCCGCCGCCGTCAAATCCGCCGCCACGCCAAGCCCAGGTAGTTGCCTTCCTGGGCCAGCGCGGCATCGACATTAGGATCGATCGGATTCAGCCACGGCGGCACAAACAAACGCGAAGCGTAGGAGCCTTGCTGGTGCACGTCGTAGACGATCTGCGGGTGCCAGGCATTTTGAGCAACGAAACGGTGAGGCGCGTTTCGGGCTGCGAGAAATATGTACCAGTCGCGATTGTTGTCGTGCCCGACATATTTCTGATACAGCTCCGGCGGCGACGATGCCTTCATACGGGGTGCCCAGCGTTTTGCGATACCAGCGCGTCACAATATCCAATCCGTCCGGGTTCTGCGACGGCACCAGCATGATGATCACGTTGTCGAGAATGGCGCGAAACTTCGGCGTGTCCTCGGTCAGCAGGTTGTAAACGAACTGAATGGCGGAATGCGTGGAGGCCACTTCGGTGGCATGAATCGAGCAGGTGATCAGCACCACCGTCTTTCCTTCCAGGATCAGCCTGGCCGCCTCGGCGGGCGTGGTGCGCCGTGGATCGGCGAGCCTGGTCCTGGATCTCCCGGTAGTGATCCAGATTCCGCAGTGTGGCCGCAGCGCCGATGGTGGCAGCGATGAACGGCCGCCCTTCCGCGGTCTTTCCCAGTTCCTCCACCCGGATCTTGTCGCTGGTTTTGGCGAGCGCTTGAAAGTAGGAAACTACTTTATCCCAATCGAGCAGCTCGCGGTCGACGCCCGATGGGATGCCCGAAGTGGCTGGCGGGAGTGGGAGGCTGCGCGGAGACGCTCGCCGATAACAACAACAGGCCGGCAAACAGGGATTTCATCGAGAGGGCTATTGTCAAGCTACACTGTGGGAGCCATGCCCGTCCAGCACGTTGGTCCTCCCTGCATGGGAGACGGTCATCCGGGCTCAGGCGTCTGATCTAAATGTGGCGCACGCGCCGTGTTGGCACTCGTGCCAACACACGTTCAACACGAGTGTGAACGCAGCACGCACGAGTGCGTGCGCCACTCCCGTTTTCAAACTCCTTTCGATTGCATGGCCGACATTCGATGGGAAGCGTACAGAACCGGATTTTCGATCATCGCCTGAGCTACATCGCGCAGCCTCATGCGATTGGTGCGGCTCACAATACGCGGATGCACGTGCGCCTGTTCTTCCGAAATACCGTAACGGCTTTGCAGAACTGCCTTGGCTCGAGCAGTCAGCCGGCGTTCGGCGAGTTGTTCCGCCACGTCCCGTTCTAACTGGAAGAGCGCATTTTCGAGGTCACTGGTGCGCAAAACGCTCTCCACGTGGCGCGCGATGGCCTCGCTGGGTTCGCGAGAGGGCGCGCCCTCCTGTAACAGGCCGGAGGCTCGATCCGCGATCTTCGCATCCGCCAACTCCGCTTCCAGCCAGCACCCCTTGGTCCGAAGGGGGCGCCCATTTCGAGCCAGGTTGTAACATTGGCCATGGCATTCTGGGGAGCAAGGTAAGAAAGTCGTTTAATATCAGCGCTTATGGTTTGGACCCTCCCGTGCAGTTGAAGAAGGCGTGGAGGCTGAAATGGGACTAAAAGTCACTCGCCGCGAGCAGGATGGGATCTTGATTTTGCAGCTCAAAGGCAGCCTGACCTTCGGAGAGGCGGACCTATTGCTGAATGACGAGATCCATCACGCACTGGCGTGGCGCACCAGCCGCCTGGTGATCGATCTTGCCGGACTCGAAAAGATGGACAGCGCGGGATTAGGCACGCTGCTCTACTCCAGAGCCGAATTATCCAAAGCCGGCGGCGGCTTGGCGCTTTCCAATTTGAACCGAACTCAAATGAAAGCGCTGCTCGTAGCGCGGCTGGAGACGGTATTTAACGTCTATGGCACCGAGCAGGATGCGATCAACAGCTTCTTCCCCGAGCGAAAAGTGCCGCACTACGATCTTCTGGCCGCGGTTACATCCATGCGCCAGGACCGCGCGCGCGTTTAGCCTCGTTTGCCGATAATTCCGATTTCCTGCTTCGGCAGTCGATCCAGCATCTCCTGGCTGAGACCGAAGTTGCTGGTCAAGAGCGAATTCGGGTTCCCACCCAGCCAGTTGGTCAACGAGATCTCCTGGTAGACGCCGCTGTTAAACAGAATCAGCACGCGGGTTGGTTCATCCCCGATTTGTTCGATGTAGTGCCCGTAGCCCTGCTTAATGAACGCCACGTGATTGGGGCCAAACTCTTCGGTCTTGACCCTTCCATGGGACCCGAAGATGGTTACCCGCGCCCGGCCCTTGACGTAAAATTGCCACTCGTCGGCATGCGGATGCCAGTGCAGTTCACGCAGCGCTCCCGGTTTCAGATCCATCCGAACGGCCGTGATCGTCGTCTGGATCGGAAATTCGTTCGGATGTGACGATCCGCTCCTCGCCCCCATCAAACGTTCGCGGCGCGCATCTTCCCAATCCGGAACTTATGCGCGGATTGGCTCGGTTGCAATTCCGAGTTCCGTATTTCTTCCACCGCAGGCGGCACTCGGCCCGGACCGATATATAACTCCTTCTGCGGCATCTGCGCGAACGCCGCTTCCGGCAACCGCAAATTCCGCGCCAGGACGTTGCGTGGCGTGCGAGCAATCCAATCGGTGATGCTAAACGTGCCGAATTCGGAAAAATGGCCGTTGTCGAAGCCCAGCAGAAAAGTGGCATTCGCCCGGGCCGATATTTTGAATGGCGTGCCCGTGGCCGCGCGGAAAATACCAAGTGTCGCCTTCTTCGAAATCATCCACCTCGGCCTGGCCATTCGGCGTAATCACGGTAGTGCGGCAGCGTCCCGTGAGCACATAGGCCCATTCGGCGGCCAAAGCGTGCCAATGCAATTCGCGAATAGCGCCCGGGATCCAGCTTCATGGAGACGCCCGCGATGGTCTGCGAAACGGGCAGTTGTTTAACCGTGGCCTCTTTGGCCGAGCCGCCCGGGCCCACCCAACCCTTTTCGCTCTCGATGTCGTATTTGAAGTCTTCCAGTTCCTCGGCCTTGGTCTCCTCGGCCGGGGCTGCCTTCACCTGCTCGGCAATCGCCGCAGTGGCGGCCAGCCAAGCGAAACGCGCGAAAAGGCGTCAAATAGCGATCGGCGATCGATACCCCGCTCCGCGCTGGATTCGTGGCATCTCCCCAGTTGGTCGGGCATGCGTGTTCTCCTCTTAGCTCACAATGCTAACAACAATAATAGAATGATGCCACCGACCTCGCCCGGCGCACTTGAGTTGCATTATCCGTGTTCATCGGCGTTCATCAGTGGCCGGATTGCTTTTCCAGCACCGTCTAAGGTCAACCCCTTACCTTATAAGTGGTAGTAGGCTGAATTCCGGACAGTCTTAGGCAATTCAGCCCGTAGTAATTATATTCCCCCGGTCCTAAGATGGGATCGGGTCAAGCCTTTGATGAGGTGCCGCTACTGCAAGACTGTTATCGCGCCATCCCGCACTTTTGTTGACGGTGAGTTCTGCTGCGACGACCATCGTGGCAGATATGTCGCCCAACCAGTCAAGCAAAAGGCTTTCGCTGCGCTCCAAACGCTGCGGCGAAGATTCGCGCCTCAGGCCCCGGTGTCCCCAGACATGGCGGCCGACGACCCAGTGACCAGTGGACAGATCGCTCGCCGGCGAACTCGAATTCGCACCCGCGCCTGAGTTAGAAACCGCAACCGTTCTGGAAACCGACTCGTACGCCTCCGCATACGTGGAGGCATATGAAGAGTCCGACGCACCGGCTGCGGGTGCTAAGTCACGTCCAGCAGTTCCGTCCAGGACTTCCTGGCACTGGCTAAATGCGAAATGGAATGCCGCGCCGCGCGATCTGAAGCTGGTCACCTTGCTCCTTCCGGTTCTACTGGTGGTCGCGATCACGGGGTCCATTCCTAAGGTACCGATCAAGCAATTGGCGCCGCAGAATCTCGACAAGGTCCAGGGCCAGGTCCAGCAAGTGGTGGTCGATCATTGGAAGAACCTGAATCAAACCATCTCCAACCGCGCCGCCATTTCGTACGCCGACGATTTCCGCTCGGGACTGGACGCTTGGGAAAGCCGTTCCAACCTGACCAGAAGCTGGTCCTATGACGTCGCCGGCTTCGTCCGTCCTGGGCCGTTGGCTATCTTTAAGCCCACCGTCGATCTTTCCGACTACAACTTCGAATTTCTGGGTGAAATCGATCAAAAAGCCATGGGCTGGGCTTTCCGCGCCCAGGATTTGAACAATTACTACGCCATGAAGTTGGTCGTGGTAAAGCCCGGGCCGCTGCCTTTGGTGCACATCGTCCGCTACGCCGTAATCAACGGGAAGGAAGGTCCGCACGTCGACAAGCCCCTGCCGATCACCGTCCGTACGGACATGCTCTACCGCATCCAGGTGACCGCCCGAGGCAGCGATTTCACCATCCTGGCGCAGGGCCAGGTGGTCGACTTCTGGTCCGACAGCCGGCTCACCCATGGCGGCGTTGGATTCTTTTGCAATCGCGGCGAGCGCGCCCGGCTTCGGTGGGTGGAAGTATCGCACCAGTACGATGCGTTGGGCAGACTGTGCGCCTATCTTGCGCCCTACGGAATCGAGGGCAGAAACGGAAGTATGAACTGACTATGAGCCAGCCTATTTCTAAAGCGTCAGTCCGATACCCCGAGGGATACCGCCAAAGCGGCCAGCCTTGCAAAAGCGGTCTCCCTGCACATGGAAGGCAAGCTCGAGGAAGCGCTCGCGAGATCAACCGGGTTCTCGAAACCGGAGAAGGCACGCTCGATATCTTCTCCGCGAAGGCCCAGATCCAGTTTGAGCTGGAAATGTATGAGGATGCCGCGCAGAGCTACGCCAAGCTGCTCAGCATGCATCCCAAGCACGCCAACGCGAACCTGAATCTGGCGGTTTGCCTGGAACGTCTGGGGCGCTGGCAGGAAGCCGCCGATTTCTTCGAGAAGGCGGCCGAAGCGCAACCGGACCGGCTTGGATGCGCGGCTGGGGCTCGGCATCGCGCTGCTGCATCTGGAAAAATCGGACGCCGCTGCCGAGAATTTTGACAAGGTGCTGGAGCAGCAGCCCGACCACACCACCGCGCTAGTTCGGCAAAGCCGTGACGCTGCAATTACAGTGGCAGTTCGATGAAGCGGCGCGGATCTACCAGTCCATCCTGGCCAACAAACCGGACTTCGAAGAGTGCCTCATCAACCTGGTGACCATCGGCATGGCTCGCAAGGACCAGGCCATGATCGCGGACTATTCGGAAAAGCTTCTGACGCTGCGGCCCAATTCCCAGACCGCGCTCGAAGGCCTGGCCACCTGCGCCTTCGCCTCCGGCGACTATGAGGCCGCGCTGCGTTATTGCAGCAAGCTGATCGAATACACGCCGGAGAGCTTCGATCGCTGGTTCAATCTGGGCGTCGCCCAGCAGAAGACCGGAAAACCCGGAGCAGGCCGCCAAGGCCTATTCCGAAGCGGTTCGCATCCGCCCGGACGCCAGCCAGGCCTATGTGAATCTGGGCGTCATCCATCAGGAATCCGGCGAGCTCGCCGAAGCGCGCACGGCCTATGAAAAGGCGCTCGAAATCTCCCCCGACCTGTTCGAGGTGCTGCACAACCTGGCCGCGGTGCTGGACAGGCAAGGCTCCAAAGAAGAGGCCGAGCGCATCTACACCCGCATTCTCGCCAAGAACTCGGATCTCGAAGACGTGTGGTTCCGGCTGGGCTATCTGCGTCTGGAACGCCGCGACTACCGCGGCGGCGCGGAAGCCTTCCAGGCCTGCGTCGCCAAGCGCCCGGACTGGACCGAGGCGCAGTTGAACCTGGGCATCTGCTGCTGGAATATGGGCGACCATGAAGGCGCGTCCAAGGCCTTCGAAGCGGTGCTGGCGGCCAATCCCGATTCGCTCGATGCGCTGCGCGGGCTGGCGGCTCTGGCAGTAGAGTACAAAGATTTCGATCAAGCCCTGGTGCATCAGGCGCGGCTCATCGAAAAGGGCGAGCGCAGTCCCGAGCTGTTCTACAACACCGGGCTTTTGCTGCAAAAGTCGGGTCAACTCTCCGATGCCGAGCGCTTGTACCGGGAAGCTTTGCAGGAGCGCGATCAGTTCCCCGAGGCCCTGCTGAACCTGGGCCATGTGCTCAAGGGCCTGGGCCAGCAGGATCAGGCGCGCGACTGTTGGAAGCGGGCGCTGGAGCAAAAACCCGATCTCGCCGAAAGCTACTTCGCCAGCGCCAACTAAACTGGGCCTGCCCAGATGGCGTCAATACTGTTCACTCTATGAGACCCTGGTACACGCGACCTTTAGTCGCGTAAACGCGGCTTAAAGCCGCGTGTACCTTTGGGCTAGCCTAAGAACTGTGCGTTGAAGTCCACCGGTTTGAACGCCGCCACCTCGAGCGCGTGGTAGAAATCGAGCGCGCTTCGTTCGGCAAGGACGCCTGGCCGGCGGAATTGTTCGTCGAGTATTGGCGCCATAGCCCCGAGCTGTTTCTCATCGCGCGCCTAGGCCGCCGGATCGCCGGCTATAGCATCACGCGCACCAACTGGCGAGGCGCCGAACTGGAATCGATTGCGGTCGACCCACGCTATCGAGGCCGCGGCGTGGCCCAGGCTTTGCTGGATCAGACGCTCGCGCAGCTACCAGCAGAGATGGCCCTGCGGCTCATGGTGAGCACGGCGAACGATCGAGCGCTCCGTTTCTATCGGCAATACGGATTCGTACGCACCAGGTTGGTGAAGCGCTACTACGGCTCAGGACGCGACGCGTGGCGCATGCGCCTCACGGCCAAAACAACAAGCAGATGAACAAGCAAAGCCAAATGCCCGCGAGAAAGTGCCAGTACAACGCTGCTGCAGCGGTACGGCTGCTTTGGCGCCGGAAATTGAACAGCACCACCTCGGGCCGCCTGGAAGCCGTCACCAGCAAACAAACCAACACCACCATGCCTCCCAAGAGATGGATGCCATGTGCGCCAGTCAGCACGTAAAAAAGCGAGCTGTGCGGATTGTGCCGGAGGTAAATGCCTCGCATGGCCAACTCCCGCAGCGCGAACAATTGCGACCCGAGGAAAGCCGCTCCCATCGCCACCGTAACTGCCAGCCATTGCGCGTAGCGAACGCTGTTCTTCCGCTCAAAAGCGGCGCGCGCGATTTCAAGCGTCCAAGTGCTCCCGAGAATCAGCCCGGTGCTCAGCCACAGCAAAGAAGGCACCTGAATGTGCTGCCAATGTCCAGGCGACTGCGCGCGTTCGTGGTAGGCTACCCCGATCGTCACGAAGAGCATCGAGATCGAGACCAGCAGGAAGCGTATGGCAAGCAGTCCGGCGCCCGGAACGCCCCGGCCATCGTTGCCGTCGTCCCCGCCGCCCGGATCGTAAGGGCCATGATCGCGTGGGCCGCCTCCATGCGGGCCGCCCAGTTTGACTTCCGGAGTCTCTAACGCGGAAGGCATACAAATAAGATACCTACTCGTGGTATCAAAGAGGAATGCCTGAAATCAGCCGGAGACAATTCGCGGGTGGCCTGCTCATCCTGGGCGCGCAGCCGCGTAGCATTTGGGGCGCTGCCACCCCGGGAATCGACCAGACTCTCCGCGCGTCCTTGCAGCAGCACAAAATCCCGCTGGCGGTCGCCATGGCCTGCACTTCCGCGAAGACCACTTATTCGGGAGCCTTTGGGAAACGCGACTCGACGTCCGGCGTGGACGTCAATGCCGATTCCATGTTTGGCATCGCATCCATGACCAAACCCATCACCTCCGTCGCAGCCATGCAGTTGGTGGAACAGGGCAAGTTGAAGCTGGATGTGCCGGCGTCGACCTATCTCCCGGAGCTCGGGAAGCTCGAAGTACTGCATGGCTTCGACCCCAAGACCGGCCAGCCCATCCTGAAGCCGGCCACCAAACCCGTCACGCTGCGTACGCTCCTGACGCACACCTCGGGCTTCTGTTACGACACCTGGTACGCGGACATGCTGCGTTGGGAGAAGGCGACAGGAAAAACTTTTCCGCTCGGCACCGTCGCGCCTCTGACACCTCTTATGTTCGAACCCGGCTCGCGCTGGCAGTACGGCACCAGCGCCGATTGGAGCGGCCGGCTGGTGGAAACGGTGAGCGGCTTGACGCTGGAACAGTATTTCCAAAAGAGCATCCTGGAACCCCTGGGCATGCACGACACCAGCTTTCTGTTGCCGGCAACCAAGTTCGACAGGCTGGTGGCCGTATCGAACAGGCAACCCGGCGGCGCGCTCAAGGAAAATCCACGCACCCAGCCGCAGCCTCCCCAAGCATACAACGGCGGCGGCGGACTGTACTCCACTGCCAACGACTATGTACGTTTCATGCAAATGATCCTGCGGCGCGGCCAAGGGCCCAAGAATGAGCGGATCCTCGAAGCCAAAACGGTGGATATGATGGCCACCAACCAGATCGGCAGTTTGAGCGCGGGAAAGCTGAAGACCGCGCGGCCGGATATTTCAAGCGACGTCGATTTTCATCCCGGCATGAGGGACGGCTGGGGGTTCGGCTTCCTGATCAATTCCAAAGGCTACGACCATGGTCGCTCGGCCGGGAGCCTGGCGTGGGCCGGCATATGGAACACCTATTTTTGGATCGATCCACGCAAGGGCATGGCGGGCGTGATCATGATGCAGTTTCTTCCGTTCGCCGACAAGGAAGCGGTCGCGGTGCTGGGCGATTTTGAGCGCGCCGTGTACGCGGCGTCTTAACTATTACTGCTAACGGTGGCGCACGCACTCCTGCGTGCCGTGTTGGCACTCGTGCCAACACCTCTTCGGGAATTTCGAAACGTTCAAGTCCCTTACCAACCCATGCGCTCGCGCAATGCGGTGATATGAGCCACGTGGTGGCGCCCGTGCCAGGCGTAGAGCGCGGCATTCTGTTCCAATCTGACCGGCCCCAGCTCGGGATGGCGGAAGCTGCGCTTCCATTCAGGAGCGGAAAGCGATCGCAGCAGGGGCACCCAGCGCGCATGCAGGGATTCCAGCAAATCGAGCGACGGTTCCACGGGCATATCGCGCGCGTCCGAAAGTTCAGCCCAGCGGCTCTCCTCATAAGGCTTGATCACCGGTTCATCTTCCGTAAGAGCCAGGCGAAAGCGTACGTAGCTATTCATGTGGCTGTCGGGGAAATGATGGGCCACCTGCCGAACGGTCCAGCCTCCGGGGCGGTAAGGCGTGTCCAGCTGCGATTCCGATAAACCAGCCAGCGCCGCACGCAGCTTAGAAGGCGTCTCAGCAATCTGATCGATGAAACCGGCCAGCTCTTGGGCGCTTACCGATTCTGGGAAGTCGAACTTGCCGACGGGATAGCGGAGGTCGGGAGTGTCCATGACTTACGATACCTGAGCGCTCAACAAACGGCCGCCCCCTGAGACTCGGAGGCCATCGCTACGTCCGGCGAAGTAACGGGCATTGATCTCTTCCGCTCCAAGATCCTCAAGATTGGTGAACCCGGCGTGCGCCAGATCGCTCGCGAGCGTAGCGGGTTCGAAGAACAGTTGAAAAGGTTCCCCGGCGCGAGCCACTCGTTCGGCCATAGCGTCGAGCGCGAGTTGCTGTGCCGGACTGAGAAGCAATCGTTCCACCGCGTAGTCAAACACGACGCCGCTTCCCGAAGGCATGCCGGCAATGAATTGAAGGGTGGTATCGAAAGCGGATCGCGAAAGATAGGGCGTGACGCCCAGCCAGGAAAAGAAGGCCGGCCGCTGTTTCTCAAAGCCTGCCTGAAGCAAGCCGTCTTCGAGCGACTGCCGCTCGAAGTCCACCGCCGCAAAAGTCATCTCACGCGGAACCGGAATGCGGGCATCGCGGAGCCGGGCACGTTTCCATTCCTGCGTGCGAGGGTGATCCACTTCAAAGACGTGAAGCCCGGAGGATTGAAAAGGATTTCGGTAGGCGAAGGTATCGAGTCCCGCGCCCAGTACAACGTATTGTCGAACGCCCTGTGCCACTGCCCCGGCGAGTTGATCTTCGGCGTAGCGGCTGCGGACCGCCAGGAACGCGCGCAACGCTCGCGAATGGGGCGTCTGAGGATCCGCGCTCGGTTCGGACTCGCCGTCCGCGATCGCGACGGCCAATGGATCTTCGAACACTTTGGGGTGGTCGAGAAGCTGGTGCGCCGCGCGGCGCCCTGCGACACGCTGGGCGGTCCGGCTTGGTGTGTCGGAACGCATGACCCAAATCTAGCGCGATTCGAAGCGCTTTTGCGGGTAGTACGCTCGCACGCGTACTAACCCGGGTAAGACGCGGCATAGGATGGAATCAAGGGATGGAATCATGAACGAAACTTTTTTGACGGGAAAAACCGCGCTTGTGACTGGAGCAACACGCGGCATTGGTTTTGCGATCGCGCACGCGCTGGCCGGCGCGGGCGCTAGGGTGGCGATCTGCGGGCGCACCAAAGACGGTGTGGACCAGGCTGTAAGGCGGCTGACCAATGAGTCCAAAGGTAAAGTGGCGGGGAAAGTTGCCGATGTAAGATCAAGCACCGAGGTAGCAGCATTGTTTGACTGGTTTGATAGTGAAGTGACTGATAGTGAAGTGACGGATATTGAAACGAGAGGTCTCGATATTCTGGTGAACAATGCGGGCCTGGGCATCATGAAGAGCACTGCGGAACTCACGGTGGAAGATTGGCGCGAGACCATCGATACGAATCTGTCGGGAGCGTTTTATTGCTCGCGCGAAGCGCTCGCGCGGCTAAAGAATCGTAGTGCTGGTTACATCATCAATATAGGTAGCCTGGCAGGAAAGAATGCGTTTGCGCGCGGCGCGGCGTACAACGCTTCCAAGTTCGGCTTGGCCGGTTTTACGGAGGCCATGATGCTGGATCATCGCTATGACAACGTGCGGGTCACTCACATTATGCCGGGAAGCGTCGATACAGAATTTGGTGGCGGAGCGGCGGGATCCAATTGGAAGATAGCGCCAGAGGATATTGGGGAGATTGTACTCATGTTGTTGAGAATGCCTGAAAGGACGCTGGTCAGCCAGGTCGAAGTGCGGCCAGCAAAGCCGCGAAAGTAAGGCTTTTACGGTGCTCTCACGGTATGGCATCCAATTTGCTCACGGAAAGTATGGAGTGGTTGTGAAAGGGGCCCAGAAGAAAATGTCACGGGTTAACGTTCCTTTAGATCCTACGCGAACCGGGCGGGATGCAGAAGCCCTGGAGGGTAGCTTACGACGCATGATCGTCGGGCAGGACGAAGCTATCCAGCAGATCGTAAATATCTATCAAATGAATCTGACGGGAATGACGCCTTCGGGCCGTCCCATCGGCAACTTCCTTTTCTTGGGGCCAACGGGATCCGGCAAAACCCGCATCGTGGAAGCCACCGCGGAAGCGCTGGTGCGTAATCCTCGCGCGGTGATCAAGATCGATTGCGCGGAGTTTCAGCACAGCCACGAGATTGCCAAGTTGATCGGCTCGCCTCCCGGATACCTGGGGCATCGCGAAACGCATCCCCTGCTGAGCCAGGAAGTTCTGAATCAATATCACACCGACGGTTGCAAACTCAGCTTCGTGCTGTTTGACGAGATCGAAAAAGCCAGTGACGCTCTGTGGAATTTATTGCTGGGAATTCTCGACAAAGGAACGCTCACCTTGGGCGACAACCGCAAGGTGGATTTCTCGCGTGCGCTGATCTTCATGACCAGTAACCTGGGCGCCACCGAGATGAGCAATCTCATCAATCCGCGCCTCGGCTTTACCGCCGGTGAGTGCGCCCGGCAATCCCAGAACGGCATCGTGGACGAAAAACTGGGCGCCAAGATGGCACGCAGCGGAGCAGACGCGGCCCGTCGCAAGTTCACGCCCGAGTTCATCAATCGTCTGGATAAAATCGTCACGTTCAAGCCGCTCGGCACCAACGAACTCAGAAAAATTCTGGACATCGAATTGAACATGGTCCAGCAGCGGATATTTAATACCTCACCGGAGAAGTCGTTCGTCTTCAAAACCACCGAGGACGCCAGGGACTTCCTGCTGAAGGAAGGGACTGACCTGAAGTACGGAGCCCGTCATCTGAAGCGGGCCATTGAGCGTCTGCTGGTGCAGCCCATGTCGAACTTAATCGCTACCGATCAAGTGCGCGGCGGCGACTGTGTCAATGTAGACTTCGACTCGGCAGCCTGCATCTTGACCTTTATCAAAGAAGCCGAAGGTCTGGCCGTGAACGCCATGGCCGATCTGGTGGATCGCTCCATCTCCATTCCAGCCTTTGCTATGGCGAATGGAGCCTTTATCGAAGCCGCCAAATCGCAGAGCGCCCGGTCGTCCAAGCGGGCCTAAACGTTCAGGCTCGGAAATGTTTGAGACAATAGAACGCGCGGTGCGTGGCGCTAGTACTCGCTAGCTGGCGCACTCACCGCGACCCAATTGCAGCGAGTACTCCACATCGTCGCCCCAATCCCGATACATCTCGGGAGCCAGTTCGGGAGGCTTCACCAAATCGTTTGTCAGCCCGCGGAAAGTCTCCACTTTATGCCGGATTACATAATCGCGGAAGGTCTCCCCATTTAGCCTGTTCGCCACAAAGTGCTTGAGCACCCGTTGCACGGCTTCCGGCGCCAGCCGGGCGGGAATGCTCTGAATCGCCATGCCAAAGCGTATGACGCCGCCGCTGTCATAGCCGCCGCCCAGCAGCATCAGGTAATAAGGAACTTCCTTGCCGTCGATCTTGCGAGCATTGCCGTAGAAGCCAATGTCGCCGATCCAGTGCTGGCCGCAGGAGTTGGGACAGCCGCTGATCTTGATGCTCAGCCGGCGAACCTGCGGATCTGAATGATCCTTCACCACTCCAGCTAAAGCCGCCCCCAGGTTCATGGATTTCGTCAGGGCCAGGTTGCAACTGTAAGCCCCTGGACAGGTAATCACGTCCTCGATCTGGTGCGCCCCGCCCTCCGCCAGCCCGACTTGCTCCAGGGCGCTGTAAACCTGAGGCAAGGCCCGAAGCGGTATGTAAGCCAGCACCAGGTTTTGATCCACCGTCACTCGCAACAGCCCATCGCCGGCGCTTCTGGCAACGTGTGCAAGCCCATGCATCTGCTGGCCTGTCAAGTTGCCTTGCGGCACCTTCACGGTCACCATCGCATAGCCCGTCTGCTTCTGCTCGCGGATGTTGGTTTCGAGCCACCGCTCGTAGGCCGGTTTGGAGTGGCCGTTCGATCCCAGGACTGGAGGCAGCTCGGCCCCCGTTCCAAGCGGTGGTGGTACTGATTGAAAACCACCAAAGCCGTCCGGGACCGTTTCCGGTGTCGCAATACCGCCGTTGGTCAGGATGTCCTGATAATTCTTTTCGATCTCTTCCTTCACCCACTCCCAACCGCGCTCGCGAACCACGAACTTCAATCGCGCCTTGTTCTTGTTCTTGCGGTTCCCATGCGTGTTAAAGAGTCGAAGCACCGCCTCGATGCGACTGACCAGTCGCTCCACCGGCACGAATTCGTCCAGTACATGCGCTTCCACCGGCAGCGGACCTAAGCCCCCGCCCACCAGCATGCGGAACCCGCGCTGGCCGTCGCGAATCACGGCGCGCAATCCGACATCATGGATCGCAGTGAGCATGCAATCTTCCTTGCAGCCCGAAAAGGCAATCTTGAACTTGCGCGGCATGCTGTCCGTCAATTCCTTGTGCAGGAATGCGAAGGCCACTTTCTGCGCGTAGGGGTGCACGTCAAACACTTCGTCGGCCAGCAGGCCGCTCAACGGGCAAGCGGTGACATTTCGCACCGTGTTGTAGCAGGCTTCCCGCGTGGTAAGGCGGAAATCCGCCAAACGCTGCAACAAGTCAGATACCTGCGGCAGGGGAACGAAATGATACTGGATGTTTTGGCGTGTGGTGAGATGGCCTTTGCCGCCACAGAACTCATCGGCGATGGTCGCAAGCTGGTCCATCTGAGCCGCGGTCATCGATCCCCCAGGGATCTTGGTGCGGATCATGTGAACGCCGGCCTGCCGCTGGCTATAGACCCCGCGCCGCAGCCGTTGGGCGCGGAATTCGTCATCGGTCAGCCCGCCGGCCATGTACTTCTCAGCGTACGAACGGAACAGTTCGATGTCGGCTCGGACTGTGGAATCGTATTGGGCTTCCGTCTCGACTTGGAGGTTGAGGGGTACTTCCGCCGTCATGATTACCCTTATCTCTATAGAGATTACTATATTTGGCGCTCATTTACAATCCGGCAGTTCCCGGCCGGCATAGTAATCGCTACTGTAGCGCTGGGAACGGCTCGTTGGCGGCAGGCAAGTGATTGAACCCATTGCCCTTCCCGACAACTGCCGATCCAGCTCGGGATAAACGCGCCACACCATGCTGACCACCGCAAGCGCGGTCGAGACGGCTATCAGGGCCACACCGAGATCGCGGCGGCCGTTCTTCTCCGAGTAGGCGCTGGCAATCCCAACCAGCAGCGCGGGAACCATCCAAAATGTGACCAGCCCGAGCGGCGTGTGGGAAATCCCAACCAGGAGCACTTGTGGCAGGCTGTCCTCGAGCGGTGGAACCAGGCCAAGCAGCATTGCGCTCGAGGCGAGCACCATCATCACTTTCGGACTTCGCGCGCGGGCTTCCGTGGCGGCAATCCCCAACAGCGCGGCGATGGGCGGAAGCAGCGGCAGCAGATACCCGGGCAGCTTGTTGCGCGAAACCGAAAAAAACAGGAAGCCCCAAGCGAGCCAGGCCAGCAGAAACCGGGCGCGGCGGTCTTGAAACAAGCGCGGGCTGAACAGGAGCGCCAGAAGCGGTGTCCACGGAAAGACGCCCGCCAGCAAAACCGGCACATAAAACCATACAGGCCGTTCGTGCTGGAGCGCGCTATTCAGGAATCGACCGAAGTGATGTTTCCAGAAAAATTCCTCGAGAAACGGCGCGCCGTTGCGCCAGGTAACAAGAATATACCAGGGCGCCGCAATCAGAGTCGCAGCCAGGAATACGAACGCCAGATCGCGGATGCGTTTTCGCAAAAACCAAAGAGCCGGGATGAACAGCGCCAGCGGAACCAGCCCCTTTGCAAGCACGGCCAGCCCGAGGAAGACGCCCGCGGCGAGCAGCCGGCTCCGTGTGGTGCTGTCAGGCAGAATCGCGAGCATCGCGACGGCAAATGCGGCCGACATGGGCAGATCCGTGATGGCGACGTGGCTGTAGACCAGCCATCCGAGCGAGGTCGCGAGTATGGTCGCCGAATACCACGCCGCGCGCTCTCCAAACTCACGCCGCAGCAGCACGAAAAAATAAATCAGGAACGCAACGCTCCCAAGCGCCACCGGAAGCCTGGGCGCAAGCTCGGCGCCAAGTCCGGCTTTGAAGCCGATCGCGGTCATCCAATACAGCAGAGCGGGTTTCTCGAACCACGGCATGCCCCACAGACGCGGCGTAATCCAATCGCCCGTTGCGGCCATCGCCTTCCCAATGGCGGCATAGCGCGGCTCGTCGGGTCCCACCAGACCGGTGCGAGTTAATCCAAAAAAGTACAGGAAAAACAGGCCGGCGACCGATCCAGCCGCCAAAATACGTTGCGTGGCAGATCCTCCCGCAAAATTATACCTGCTGGGGGCATGTGTGGCGCACGCACTTTGCGTGCCGCGTTCACAATCGTGTGAACGCCTGCCGCTGGGTATCGAAAAGAGTTAACATAGCCTGCAAAAGCCCGTTCTAAGTGTGAAAGGTGGCAAAGACCATGTTGAGTCTGCGGTTTTCTTTGTTGGCCCTCATGGCCGGCGCGTTGTCCGCCCAGCCAGGCTACAGTCCCGCCGACATCCGAGCCGGAAAGCAGCTCTATGGCGTCAATTGCACTCACTGCCACGGGCCAACCGGCAATACGGTATCGGGCGTCGATCTTGGCCACGGAACTTTTCGTAGAGCGTCGACGGACAACGAACTGGTCGCCATCATGGTGCAAGGGATCATGGGGACGCCCATGCCACCCGCCAACCTGAGCGATCAGCAGGCCCACCAGATCGTGGCGTACCTGCGATCGATGGCCGCCGCAACCGATAGCGCGGGCGCCAACAAGGCCGATCTGGCGCACGGCAAGATGCTGTTCGAAAGCCAAGGCTGTCTCAATTGTCATCGGATAAGAGACCATGGCTCCCGCGTGGGTCCGGATCTCACCAATGTCGGGGCGCGCCGCAAGCCGGACGAGATCGAACGCTCTATTGTCGATCCCAACGCCGAGATTCTCCCGGAGAACCGCTACGTTCGGGTAGTCACTCGCGATGGCGCCACCATCACGGGAAGAATCCTCAACGAGGATACCTTCTCGCTCCAACTCATCGACTCCAAGGAAAAACTCGTATCCGTTCAAAAGGCGGATCTAAGCAAGTTCGAATTCCTAAAAAACTCCCCGATGCCTTCTTATCGCGATAAACTAAGCGGCGACGAACTGTCGGACCTTGTTGGCTACCTGGTTTCCTTGAAAGGACTCTAAACGCTTTATGCTTCGCCCCTTGTTTGTGCTGCTACTGGCCGCTTCGTCGCTCGCGGCCCAGGTCTCCTTCGACCGCCTGCTGCACGCCGCCGACACTCCCCAGGACTGGCTCAATTACTCCGGAGGTTTTCTCAGCCAGCGCTACAGCGCGCTGAGTCAGATCACGCCCGGCAACGTACAGAACCTGGAGCAGAAGTGGATTTTTCAAGCGCGCTCGCTCGAGAAATTCGAAGCCACGCCACTGGTGGTGGATGGCGTGATGTATACCGTGCAAGCGCCCAACGACATCGTGGCGCTGGACGCCGCAACCGGCCGCATCTTTTGGATTTACTCCTATAGTCCTGCGCCGCAGGCGCGCTTGTGCTGCGGACGTGTGAATCGGGGACTCGCCATTCTGGGCGACACCTTGTTCATGGGAACCATTGACGCGCACATCGTCGCAGTGGACGCCAAGAATGGGCATTTGCTCTGGAACACGAAAGTGGCGGAACCGGCGGCCGGCTACGCCATTACTCACGCGCCTCTGGTGGTGAAAGATAAGGTGATCGTCGGCACTGCGGGGGGCGAGTACGGCATCCGTGGATTTCTGGCCGCCTACGACGTGCATAGCGGCAAAGAAGCCTGGCGCTTCAATAATATTCCCGGACCGGGCGAGAAGGGGCATGAAACCTGGGCGGGTGATTCCTGGAAACACGGCGGAGCTTCGGTTTGGGTCACCGGCTCTTACGACCCGGATTCCAATCTCACTTACTGGGGCATCGGAAATCCGGGCCCCGACTGGAACGCCGACCTGCGCCTCGGAGACAATTTGTATACCGATTGCGTGGTGGCCCTGGACGCTGACACCGGCAAGCTCAAATGGTATTTTCAATTTACGCCGCACGACGATTTTGATTTCGATTCAGTGCAAGTGCCCGTCCTGGCCGATCTGGATTGGAAGGGCGCGCGGCGTCGAGTTATGCTGTGGGCCAATCGCAATGGTTTTTTCTATGTGCTCGACCGCACCACTGGAGAATTCTTGCAGGGTAAGCCTTTCGCCAAAGTGACCTGGGCCAAGGCTCTGGATGAAAGAGGGCGCCCAATGCGCGCCGCGAATATGGTCCCCACGCCGGAAGGAACCAAGATCTATCCGGGAAATCAGGGCGGAACAAATTGGTACTCGCCCTCCTACAGCCCGCACACCGGCCTGTTCTATATTCCAGTCTGGGACAACTATTATTCGGTATACGTAAAGGAGAAGGTCGAGTATGGCGAGGGGCGGTTGTTTACCGGGCCGCTCCCCAAGTCCCCGGTGCCTTTGATACGCCCGCCCCAGATCGTGAACCGCGCCGAAGAGGACGGTTACGGCGCAATCCGCGCGTTCGATCCGCAAACGGGCGATCGTAAGTGGGAGTACAAGCTAAGTGATGTTACTGACAGCGGCATTCTGACCACCGCCACCGACCTCTTATTCGTGGGCGGGCGCGAAGGTTACTTCATGGCGATGGATGCCCGCAACGGCGAGTTACTGTGGAAGGCAGCTGTGGGCGGCCAGGTTTCATCGGGACCGATGAGTTACTCGGTAAGTGGCAAGCAGTATGTCGCCGTCTCCGCGGGAAATTCCCTGTTCGTTTATGGATTGAGGTAGTAAGTGCGAGTTAGAGTTTTATCGATCCCGGCGGCCATGCTTGCATTGTCGCTCGCGCCACAAGCTGGCACGGCGCAGTGGCTGAACTATCGGGCGTCAGGGCTGCCACGCACGGCCGACGGTAAAGTGATACTCACGGCTCCCGTCGAGCGGGCTCCGGATGGCAGACCGAATTTGTCGGGCGTTTGGTCGCCGGACAACTTGAGCTATCTCACTTATCTCGGCGCGGATGGAACGCCGATGGCGATGCGCTCTTGGGCCAATGCCCTGCTCCTGCATCGCCAAGCCACCAAGGGCAAGGAAGACCCGGATGCAAACTGCACGCTACCCGGCGTGCCGAGGATCGACTCGGTGCCCAACCCGTTCAAGATTTTGCAGTCGCCCGATGAGGTCGTCATTTTGTATGAAGCCTTCACCACATTTCGACAGGTGTTCCTGGACGGCCGCGCGCTTCCCGAAGATCCGCAGCCCTCCTGGATGGGATATTCGGTCGGTAAGTGGGATGGCGACGCGCTGGTAATAGACACCGCCGGCTTTAACGACGCCACGTGGCTGGATAATGCGGGCACGCCCCACAGCGAGGCGCTGCACGTAACCGAACGCTTTCATCGGCGCGACATAGGACATCTGGATATTCAGATCACAGTGGACGATCCCAAGACGTTCCTGCATCCGTTCACGGTTACTGAACACGAGCACCTGCTTCCAGACACCACGTTGCTCGAGTTTATCTGCAGCGAAAACAATAAAGATTTGAACCATCTGGTGGGCGAGTAGTCATGAAACTCTTCCTGAGTACGTCGCTGCTTCTACTGGGGCTTGCACCCTTGCACGCGCAATGGCTGAATTATCCGACTAAGAACGCACCGCGAACCAAAGACGGGAAACCGGACATGTCCGCGCCGCTGCCTCGCACCAAGGACGGCAAGCCGGACATCACCGGGATCTGGATGCCGAATGGCTTGAAGTATCTGATCAGCATCGCCGCCGACCTGAAGCCCGACGAGGTTCCCTTTCAACCCTGGGCCGCTGCTCTGTACAAAGAACGCCGCGAGAATCGGGGCCGGGACGATCCCAATAATAAGTGCCTGCCGTCCGGTGTACCTGAAAAAGACGCCGTCACGTCCCCGTTTAAGATCATGCAGTTTCCGGGCGAGACGCTGATACTCTATGAGTCCCGCACTATCTTTCGGGAGATCTTCACCGATGGCCGGCCGCTTCCCAAAGATCCGAATCCCACTTGGCAGGGATATTCCATCGGGCGCTGGGAAGGCGACGACTTCGTGGTGGAGACCAATGGCCTGAACGACAAAATCTGGATGGATACCAACGGCCATCCCATCACCGAAGCCGCGCATATCACGGAACGCTTCCGCCGCCACGACTACGGCCACATGGACATTCAGATCACCATCGACGATCCGAAAGCCTACACCAGGCCCTGGACTATTACTGAGAATCCCCAACTTCTGGCGGACACCGACTTACTCGAATCAGTGTGCGAAGAGAACAATAAGGACGCTCGCCACATTGTAGGCAAGTGAAACGCCTGGAAGCGGTGATCTTCGATTGGGCCGGAACGACGGTCGATCACGGATCGCTTGCGCCCGTGCGCGCCGTCACCGAACTGTTTCACCGGCATGGCATCCCACTCACCGATGCGGACGCGCGCAAAGACATGGGGATTTTCAAACGCGACCACATCCGTAACATCCTCGCAACGCCGCCCGTGTCCCAGCAATGGCAGGAATTGACGGGCCACCTGCCGGCCGAGCCGGACGTCAGCGAACTCTTCGCCGGCTTTCATCAATTACAAATGGATATTCTCAAAGACTACTCGCAGGTGATCCAAGGGGTCCCGGCCCTGGCTGAAAAGTTACGCCGCCGCGACTTGCGGCTCGGCAGCACGACCGGCTACACGCGTCCGATGCTGGATGTTTTGCTCCAGCGAGCGGCGGATCAGGGCTATCGTCCCGATGAAGCACTTTGCCCGGACGATGTGGTCGGCGGTCGCCCCTATCCTTGGATGTGCCTGCAACTGGCGATCCGTTTCCGCCTGCGCGCGACATCGGCGGCGGTTAAAATCGGCGACACCATCAGCGATATCGAGGAAGCTTTGAATGCGGGCATGTGGGCGGTGGGCGTCGCGGCCACCGGCAACGAAATCGGGCTGAGCGAGAGGGATCTTGACGCGCTGCCACAGGCAGAGCGGCGCACGCGAATCGAAGCCGCGCGCTCTCGTTTGATGGCGGCCGGAGCGCATTATGTCATCGACAGCGCCGCAGCCTGCGAGCCTGTGCTGGACGAAATTGACAGTCGCCTGAAGGCCGGAGACCGCCCCTGATGCGACCGTGGCGCACGCACTCGTGCGTGCCGCGTCGACAATCGTGTCGACGCATGGCAAAGCTCCTGATTATTTGAGATTGATATGCCGCTCGGCCAGAATTGTTCCCGTCGCCAGTTGGAACTGCGCGATGGCTTCGCTCAGATCCGATTGCGAACGCCGCTCCTGGCTGCGAGCGGTGATCATGGTCGCCTGACGCTGCTGCACCAGGAACAGCGTGGACGTACCGGCGCGAAATTGGCGCTGCTCGCTCTGATACTGCTCTTCGGCCGATTCACGCGCCACCTCCGCCGCCTGCAACCGCAGTTGCGCCATTTGCAGGTTCTCCATGGCGGTGCGCACGTCGGATTGAATATTCTGCTCGGTCTGCTGCATTTGATTGCGGATGCGCCGCGTCTCAGCCAGGCTCTTGCCGAGATTTGCGTCCGCGGTACGGTTCCGGATCGGGAGAGAAATACTCAGTTGAACTTCCGTGGTCGGAAAATCTCCATCCCAAATCGTGGCCAGGGAGTGCCCGTAGTTGCCCACCAGCACGGGAGGCACCCCCCCGCCCCCGAAAGCAATTGTAGGAAGGCCGCTGACGCCAGCCAGCGCGGACAGTTCATTGATCTGAGCTGTTAGCGGACCAAACGCCGATGTGAACGGATTGGGACCGGGTGGCAATACCACCCCGGCCAAGCCCGCCCGGCTGTAGAGCGCGGTTAGATTCACTTGCGGTTTGGTCTGCTCGCGATAATAGCGAATATCCTTCTCATTGATCTCGCCATTAATCTTTACCTGTGCTATTTCTGGTCGGTTGGCTATGGCTTCAGCGACAGCGTCCGCGAGTGGAGTGAGCGGCGCCTGTACGTCCTCCGGAGTAGTCGGCAGCAAGGCAGTGGACCATAGCGCATCGTTGCGATCCGGCAGCACCAACTCCTTCAAGGCGTTCTCCGCGCCAGTCAGCGCCGATTGCGCCGCATAGGCGCCCACTTCAAAGTTTGCAAGCTGCGTCTGCGCCGCCACCACGTCGATGGGCGCCAGCAGACCCTGTTCCTCCTGCCGCCGGTTGCTCTCGTCCTGCTGGATGCCGATACGCACGGCTTCCAATTGCACTTGCAGATTGTTGTAGGCGTACGACAGCTCCCAATAGGCCTGTTCGGCTTGCAGCACCACCGTCATCACGCGCTGCCGGAACTGCTGGTCCGTCAATGAGCGGTTCTTCTTGGCGACGTCGATCTGATGGCGATTGCCGTCATACAGCAAGTTGCGCCAAAGAGGCTGCGTGTAGGAGAAATTGAGCGCCGTCTCATACTGCGGGTTCAGCGAGAGAAAGGTGTTGTTGGAATACGCGTCCTCCGACGACAGATCCACTTTGAGGGTTCCGCCGTACCAGGGCAAAGGCTGAGTGATCCCGGGGTCCGCTTGCCAGATTTTGTTCAGCAGGCTTCCGGTAGCTGATCCGCCCAGCGCCGACGCGATCGGAGTGATTTGCTGTTCCCAATAGGCGGTGACGTTGAGCTGCGGATCGTACGCTCCCAGAGCCGCCGTCAATGAGTAGTCTGATTCCTGGCGATCGATCCGCGACGATTCGATGTCCTTGTTGTTCCCCAGCGCCATAGCCAGCGTTTGATCCAGCGAGATCTCCATCTGAGTCTCCACTCCGGTGCGCGGCGGCAGACGGAACGGCCGTACTGGCGGCACCAGCGTGCTAGGCCGCGGCGACGACATCGTCGCCGGAGGCAAGGCTTGGGACGGGGATTGAGACGGGACTGGCGCCTGTTGCGCCACAGCCACCGAAAAAGTGCAGACCAGAATAACGGTGGCTCGCATCAGACGTGTTCCCCTCCTTCAAAATGCATCGGCTGAGGCGCTACATCCAAACCGGAGACACCCTGGAGTGTTTTGTCGCGCTTGCGAGAGAGCTTTCGAAACATCGGTAATTGCTTCATATCGTCAAAGAGCGAATAAAATACCGGCACTGCGAGCAAAGTCAGTAACAGACACAACGTCTGCCCGCCCACTACCAGCACGCCGATGGAGCGGTTGCTGGCCGAGCCTTCGCCATTGGAAAGCACCAGCGGCAGCATGCCCGCCACCAGAGCGGTGGTTGTCATCAGAATGGGCCGCAGCCGGTCGCGATTGGCCTGAATGATGGCGTCGTAACGGTCTAATCCGGTGGCCCGCAGTCCGTTGGTGTGATCGATCTGCAGAATCGCGTTCTTCTTCACGATTCCGAACAGCAACAGCAAACCGAGACCCGACATGATGTTCACGCTTTGGTGGAATATCAACAGCGACAGGATGCCGAACGGAACCGCGATCGGCAGCGTCAGCAGAATGGTGAAAGGGTGCAGGAACGATTCAAACTGGGCCGCCAGCACGATATACATAAAGATGAACGTCAGCGCGATGGCGACGATGAAGTAATAGGCGGTGCGGTTCAGTTCCTTGGAAGTGCCGAGGAGTTCGGTGCGATAGCCCGGCCCCATATGCAAGTCTTGCGCGTCCTGATTTAAAGCAGAAATGATCTTCTGCTGCGAGCCTCCCGGCAGCACGTTCGCGCTGAGCGTCACTTCCCGCTGCCGGTCCAGGCGCCCGATGCTGGAAGGCGCGTCCCCGCTCTTAATGCGGACCACTTGATCCAGCGGCACCCAACCCCTCGTATTGGTCGAGAAAACCGTCAGCTGGCGCAGCCCTTCGGCGCTGGTGCGGAACTGCATGTCGGCCCGCAAACGCACGTCGTACTCTTCGCCGCCCGAAGGGAACGAAGAGACCACCTGTCCCGCCACCATGGTGTTCAAGGCTTGCGCGATATCGCTGACCCGCACGCCCAGGTCCGCGGCGCGTTGCCGGTCGATTTCCACGCGTAGTTCGGGTTTTCCATAGACCAGCGATGTATCCGCATCGGCGACGTTGGGGATCTGCTTCAGCTGGGCGAGTAGCGTCTGCGAATAACTGTTGAGCTGGTCGAGATCGGGACCGGTAAGCGTAAACTGCACATCGGACTGGCCGCCGCCGGGTCCATCGGCTGCCTGCCCCACGCTGGTGCGCAGATCCTTTGGATAATGGGTGAGAATCTCGCGCGCTCGCGCGATCAATTGATCCTGGGTGTCCTTGCGATCGGCGCGCGGCACCAGCTTCACGTAAATAGAAGCGCTGTTGGCCTCGCCGGCGCTCGATCCGGTAAACGACGCCGATCCAATGCCCACCGACGTGAGCGTGGCGCTCACTCCCGGCAGTGTCCGGAAATCGCGGGCCATGCGCTCCGTGATGGTGACCGTGGCGGCCAATGAAGTTCCTTCCGGCGCCCGTACGTTGGCTTGAAATTCGCTCCGGTCATCGGCCGGAATGAAGTTCTTGCTCACCAGCATGAAGAGCGGAACCGTGCTCAGCACCACCGCCACGCTGATCGCGACCATCGATTTGCGGTGCGCCATGGCCCACTCCAGCATCCCCGTATAGTGGCTATCCAGAAAGCGGAAGAAGCGCGAATCTTTAGATCCCTGTTTCTTTTCGCCTTCGTGCTTGGGCAGCACCTTGACGAAGCGCGACGTAAGCATCGGCGTCAGCGTGAAGGACACCAGTAGCGAGACCGCGATGGCGAAGGAAGCGGTGAATCCGAACGACGACATGAACCGGCCGACGATCCCGCCCATGAAACCGATCGGCAGGAACACGGCCAGCAGTGAAAACGTGGTGGCCATCACGGCCAAGCCAATATCTTTGGTGCCTTCGATGGCGGCCTGATAGGGCGACATGCCCTTTTCTTCCATGAACCGATAAATGTTCTCAAGCACAATAATCGCGTCGTCGATCACAATACCAACCATTAAGGTCAGCGCCAGCATGGTGATCTGATTCAAGTCGAATCCGATGGCAGCCATCAGAGCGAAGGTGGAAATAATCGAAGTTGGAATGGCCAGAGCCGAGATCAAAGTGGTGCGGATGTTGGCCAGAAATGCGAAGACAATCGCCGCCGCCAGGATGCTTCCTTCGATCAAATGCTCTTCGAGCGAATGTACCGTGGCCTTAATGAAGATGGACTGATCGTTGATCACCTGAATGTGGATGTCCTTCGGCAGCGCGGCTTGAATCTGTTTGATCCGAACCTTCAGCGCATCGGCCGCCGCCACGGTATTCTGGCCCGATTGCTTGGACACCACCATGGTGACGGACGGGTCGCCGTTTAGCCGCGCAGCGGTGGTGGGCTCCTCCTGCGAGTCCTCGGCGTAGCCGATGTCCTTCAGCTTCACCACGTAGAGTCCGCGCGTGGCAATCGCGATTTCGTTGAATTGGGCCGGGTCCACCAGCCGCCCTAAAGTGCGCACCGCCAGCTCGCGCGCTCCCGCGTTCACGTTCCCGGCCGGCATTTCCATGTTCTGCTGGCGCAACGCATTGGCCACGTCGGAGATGGCCAGGTTATAGGCGCGCATCTTGTCGGGATCCACCCACACGCGGATTTCGCGCTTCAGGCCGCCCACTAATTGGATTTGTCCGATGCCATTGATGTTTTCCAGCTGCGGCTTGATCTGCTTGTCTGCGATTTCAGTCACCTCGCGCAAGGGGCGCGGCGACGAAAGGGCGATCTGCATGATGGGGGTGGCGTCGGGATCGAACTTCTGCACCACCGGCGCCTTAGCCGTATCCGGCAGATCGTTGACAATCAGGTTCACCTTGTCCCGGATCTCTTGCGCGCCCACATCGCCGTTCTTATCCAGATCGAAGGTGATGACGACTGTCGAAGCGCCTTCCACCGAAGTCGAGTTGATGTTGTCAATGCCGCTGATCGTGTTCACCGCGTCTTCCACCCGCTTGGTGATGTCGGTTTCCACTTCTTCGGCGGATGCACCGGGGTTGCTCACCGACACCGACACGGTGGGCAAGTCAATCTTGGGAAAAAGATCCACGCCCAAGGTGAAGAACGAAAAACCACCCACCACCATGAGCGCCACAATCAGCATAGTGGCGAAAACAGGCCGTTTTACGCAGAGTTCCGCTAGTTTATGCACGGGCTATTCTCCTTCCCCACTCCAAACGGCCAGACGTGACCGGCGCCTGTTCCGGTTCCACCGGCTCGCCATCGTAAAGATCTTGCAGATGGTTGCTCGCCACCACGAAGTCGGCGGCGATGCCCGACAGAATCTGGATCATGTCGCCGTCCACCGCGCCCAATTGCACCACCGCCACTCGCGCCTTGCCGTCGCGAATGAAGAAGACTTGCGAAGAGTTGGTGCTCGGATCGGTGACAATCGCGGCGCGGGGCAAAAAGACTCCCATGCTACTGCCGTTCAGCAAAATCCGAGCGGTGGCGAACATGCCGGGCTTCAGCGCCAGGTCCTGGTTTTGGAACTTCGCCTCTACCGAGACGGTGCGCGAGTTCGAATCGACGGTGGGGTTGATGGATGTGACCGTGCCATGGAACGTGCGGCCCGGATAGCCGGGAACGCTGGCTTCCACCTCGGCGTTGATCTTCAACTGCGGCGCGTTCGATTCCTGGACCTGCAGCTCCAGCTTCAGCGGCGTGACGCGCACCAGCGTCGCGATCTTCGCCGTCAGTGCGACATACTGGCCCACCGCCACGGGGCGTGAGCTGATATAGCCGGTAAAAGGCGCCTTGATAATAGTGTCATCCACCGCTTTTTGAGCGATCGCGGTCTGGGCGTGCGCATACGCCAGCGAGGCCTGAGCATTGATAACACCCTGGAAATTCTGGCGCGCCGAATTCAGCGCCGCTTCAAAAAGCTGGCGCGAAGAATTGGCCTGCTGCTTAGCGGTATCGGCTTGCGTGCGCGCTTTATCAAAAGCGCTTTGAGAGACGTCGCCGGTTTTGATTAACGCGTCGTAGCGCTGCGCATCGGCTTCCGACATCTTCGCTTCGGCCATGGCGGAATCATAGGACGCCTTGGCTGAAAGAACTTCCGGCACGTTGTTCGCGTCAAATTTTCCGCCCTGCGTCAAGCCAATGCGCGATTCCGCTTGGTGCAAACTGGCCTCGGCCTGCTGTTCCGACGCCATGGCGGCCTGCACTCGAAGCTGAGCATCGCGATCCTCCAGCTTGGCCAGCAGCTGCCCTTGCTGAACGAACGCACCAACATCCACCGGAGTCTCAATCACCCGGCCCGCGGCCGGCGGCGCCACATCCGAAGATTCTTCGGCCAGAAAACTCCCGGTTACTTGCACCGAGGATGAAACCTGCCGCGTGACGGCGCGAACCGTTGCCACTTTGAGCATCTTCGCCGGTCCGGTGGCGGCCTCTGTGAGCGACATATTCTTATTTGCGTTACTGCACCCGGCGCCGGCCAGCAGCGCGATTCCGGCCAGGCTCGCGAGCGCGGATGGTGAGGTTCGAAAGCTTTCCATGAAGTGACTTCTACTTTCCTTTTTCCAAACGACCGCCGGCGGGCCGCTGTTCCAGACCGCCGAGAATCAGCTCCACGAATTGATCTGCCATGACTTCTTCGGAGGCTGAGAAATTGTTGACGCCCAGAACATGCCGGGCCATCGCATAGTGAATCGTTGATCCGAGAACAAACATCACGGCCACTCCTGAATCGCATTCCCGAAACGCGCCTTCCTTCTGCCGCAGTTCGATATAACGGGAAAGGAAGTCCCCCAGCGGCAAACCGAACCGCTCGTGAAACAGTTCGGCCAGCAAGTGCCCTTCGAGCGAGGCGTAGAGCAACAACCGGTGGAAGGCAGCGTCTTCGCGAAAAGATCGAATCAACTGCTGCACCACGTGGTAAAGTACGCCGCGATCGTCACGCCGCTCAGCCAGTTCCTTCATTTCCAAAAACCATCGTTCAGCACCCAGGCTGGCTTCCTTTTCGTCCAAAATGGCGTGGTAAAGATCTTCCTTGCTCCCGAAGTGGCGGAAAAGGATGGCTTCGCTCACGCCAGCCGCAGCTGCTATGTCCTTGGTCTTGGTGCCGCTAAAGCCATTCCGGGCAAAGCTTTCCACCGCTACCCGAAGCAATTGCCTGCGACGGTCCTCGCCCGGCATCCGGGGCGGTCGTGCGGCAGCCTCGGTGGGCTTGGGCGGGAAGGCGGGGGTTGGGCTTGCATCCATAAGTAAGTACTCACTCTCCGTAGATCGAAACCATAAGACGCCAGCCCCTGTGCCCAGGTTACCTGGGGGAGCAGTAAAAAGAATTCAGAATCCAGAATTCAGAATCCAGAATGGAGGTGCAAGCGAAGCGCCTGTTTTATTCTGACTCCTGACTCCTGAAACAGGCTAGTAAAGGAGCTCGGCATCCTCATTCTGAATTCTGAATTCTGGATTCTGAATTCTTCCCCAGCGATTCTGAATTCTTCTTCACTGGACCCCGGCCGTCGCAGTAATGCTATGTTGAAAGTGACTCCGATCTTTAACCATGCTTGCAACTAAACTCGTAACCAGCGAGGATCCAAACACCCAAGAGACCAGCGAGTGGCTGGAAGCCCTGGACGGCGTCGTTGAGGAGGGAGGGGTTGAGCGCATTGCTTACCTGCTCAGCCGCCTTACCGAGCGCGCCGCTCTCTACGGGGTTCAGAATCCGAACCTTCTGAAGACTCCTTACATCAACACAATTCCGGTGGACGAAGAAGTTCCTTACCCCGGCGACCGGGCCATCGAGCGCCGCATCAAAAGCCTGATCCGCTGGAACGCCATGGCCATGGTGGTGCGCGCCAACAAGCACGATCCAGGCATCGGCGGCCATATTTCCACCTACGCATCGCTCGCCACGCTGGCCGAAGTGGGCCACAACCATTTCTTCCACGCCAGGCACGGAGATCAACCGGGGGATTTTGTGTACTTCCAGGGTCACGCCTCGCCCGGTGAATACGCCCGCGCCTTTCTGGAAGGCCGTTTGAATGAAAAGCACCTGGAGAATTTCCGCCACGAACTGCGCGAACATCCCGGCCTGTCCTCCTATCCGCACCCCTGGCTGATGCCGGACTTCTGGCAGTTTCCCACCGTATCGATGGGCCTCGGCCCCATCAATGCCATCTATCAGGCCCGCTTCATGCGGTATCTGGAGAATCGCGGCATCATACCCGTCACGGCCCGTAAGATCTGGGCTTTTCTGGGCGACGGCGAAACCGACGAGCCCGAATCGCTGGGCGCAATTGCGCTGGCCGCTCGCGAGCAATTGGACAACCTGATCTTTGTCGTGAACTGCAATTTGCAAAGGCTGGACGGGCCGGTTCGCGGTAACGGACAGATCATCACGGAGCTGGAAACTCACTTCCGCGGGGCAGGCTGGAACGTCATCAAAGTGGTATGGGGCGGCAGCTGGGACGACCTTCTCGCCCGCGACACCACCGGCCTCCTGATCAAGCGGATGAACGAGGCCGTCGACGGCGAATATCAGAATTTCAAAGCCAAGGGCGGCGCCTACACTCGAAAAGAGTTCTTTGGCAAATATCCGGAACTGCTAAAGCTGGTGGAGCACTTGTCGGACGAGGAAATCGGCGCCCTGCGGCGCGGCGGTCACGATCCGCTGAAAGTCTACAACGCCTATAAGCGCGCGGTCGATCATACCGGATCGCCCACCGTCATCCTCGCCAAGACCGTCAAGGGATATGGGCTGGGTGAAGCAGGCGAAGGCCGCAATGTCACCCATCAGCAGAAAAAGCTGAACGAAGACGAAATGCTCTATTTCCGGCGGCGCTTCGACATCCCTATCTCTGAAGAGACCGTTCACACCGCTTCGTTTTACAGGCCGCCGGACGACAGTCCGGAGGTGCGATACATCCGTGAGCGTCGGCAAGCGCTGGGCGGCAGTTTGCCGGCGCGTTCGGTCGCGAAGATCAGCCTTGAGGTGCCGCCGCTCGAGGTCTTCGCCGAGTCGCTGGCCGGATCGGCTGGCCGCGAAGTCTCCACCACCATGGCGTTCGTTCGCGTGCTGACGTTGTTGCTCAAGAACAAGAGCTTAGGCCACTACGTCGTACCGATCATCCCGGACGAAGCGCGGACCTTCGGCATGGAGTCGCTGTTCCGGCAGTACGGCATCTATGCCAGCCGAGGCCAGCTTTATAGCCCCGTGGACAGCGAGAATTTCCTGTTCTACAAAGAGGCCAAGAATGGCCAGATCCTGGAAGAGGGAATCAACGAAGCAGGATCCATGGCGTCCTTCACCGCGGCCGGCACCGCGTACTCCACCTACGGCGTGCCGATGATCCCGTTCTTTACCTACTATTCGATGTTCGGGTTCCAGCGTATCGGCGATTTGATTTGGGCTTTCGCCGACTCGCGCGGCAAAGGCTTTCTGATGGGCGGCACCGCGGGCCGAACCACCTTAGCCGGCGAAGGGCTGCAACACCAGGACGGACACAGCCTGGTCCTGGCCAGCACCGTTCCCACCTGCCGCAGCTACGATCCCGCGTACGCCTACGAAGTCGCCGTAATCATCCAGGACGGCATCCGGCGCATGTATCAGGAGATGGAAAATCGTTTCTACTACTTGACCATCTACAACGAAAACTATGCTCAGCCGGCTATGCCGGAGGGCGTGGCCGAAGGAATCCTGCGCGGTATTTACCGCTACAAAGCGGCCGAAAACGGTAACCCGAAGCTTCAGCTCTTCGGAAGCGGACCCATTCTCAACGAAGCTTTGCGCGCGCAGCAGATCCTGGCGGAGAAATACCAGATCGCGGCCGACGTCTGGAGCGTCACCAGCTACAACGAACTGCGTCGCGACGCCCTGGAAGTAGAGCGCTGGAACCGGCTGCATCCCACCGAGCCGGAACGCAAGCCCTACCTGCTCCAGGCGCTCGAAGCCGTCCAGGGTCCTATTGTCGCCTCTACCGACTACATGAAAGTAGTGGCCGATCAAATCGCGCCCTGGCTCCCCAGCCGCCTGGTTACGCTCGGCACCGATGGCTTCGGCCGCAGCGAGAATCGAGAACACCTGCGGAAACACTTCGAGAACGGTGCGGGAGCCATCGTGGCGGCGGCCTTAGCGCGCTTATCCCGCGACGGTCAGTTCGATAAGGAACGGGCCAAAGCCGCCATCGTCGAACTGGGACTCGATCCCGAGAGCCCCGATCCTGTAACGAAGTAGTAGCGCGGCTAAGGCCCCTTCTAGTGGCCTGTCGCGCAATTGTGGCGCACGCACTCCTGCGTGCCGCGTTCACACTCGTGTGAACGAGCCGGGTGTTTCTCCTGATGCGACCGAACTAGCTGCGACACGCCACTAGAGCCGACCGGCTCAGGTAGGCGCTTGCGGTCACGTTTTTTCGTTAGCGAACGATAAGGCACCTATGTGCCGCTTGACCCCGCTTTTTGGCGCGCTGCTCTTGCTGGCCCAAGGCGCGCCGGCGCAGGATCCACAATCATCGGTTCCCGCCACCCCGAACCTGGATTCGCTCAGCCTGGAACAACTGATGCAGGTTAAGGTGGTCGGCGCCGCGCTTCATCCTCAGACCTTGCAGGACGCGCCCGCCAGCGTGACCATCATCACCGCCGAGGATATCCGCAAATATGGTTACCGCACGCTGGGCGAAGCGCTGCAGGGGGTGCGCGGATTCTATCTAAGCAATGACCGGAGCTACCAGACCATCGGAGTGCGCGGCTTTAGCCTGCCCGGCGACTACGACAGCCACATTCTGGTCATGATCAACGGCCACAACATGGCCGACAATATCTTCGACTACATGCTCTATATGGGCAATAATTTTCCGCTTGACATGAACCTGATTAAACAGATCGAGATCATTCGCGGACCGTCTTCGGCTCTGTATGGCAGCAATGCCATGTTCGCCACCATCAACATCATCACCAAGTCGCCGGACGAAGCAGGACCGCTCTCGCTAACCGCCGACTATGGGAGCTTCGGCGAAAAGAAAGGCCAGATCGTGGAGAACGCGTCCTTCGGCAGCGCCAAGTTTCTCTTCTCCGGATCCGTGTACAACATTACGGGAGAAAGCCCGCTATTCTTTCCCCAATACGACAATCCGCAAAGCAATTATGGAGAGGCCGTCCATATGACCGGCGAAAAGGGCTATCATTTTTTCTCCACCCTGGTCTGGCGGAATTGGACCATCACGGCCGCGTTCTCTGGCGACAGTGACATTCAGCCGATATCCTGGGCCCCACCATCTTCAACGACCGGGGAACCAGGAACGACGATCTGCGCAATTTCATCGACGCGGCTTATCAGCGTGAGATCGCCGGTGGCACCCTGCGCTGGCGCACCTACTATGACTCGTTTCATTACGAGGGTCGCGGTGACTATGCGCTCCCCAATGGTGCGGTGGAGGATAACCGGCAAAGCGAGCTCGGAGATTGGATCGGGTCCGAAGTCACCTATCGCACCCGTCCTTTCTTTGCTGGCGACCTCACCCTGGGCGTGGACGGCAGCGTTGATATCCGAGCCTTCCTGACAAACTACGACGTCTCCCCCGTGCCCGTCACGTACCTCAGCACCAACCAACCCGATCGCACCCTGGCCTTGTTCCTGCAAGACGAGAAGAAACTGTCCAAGCGATGGACGTTGGATGTGGGACTTCGTTTCGACAAATCCAAACTCCATCCCGATTTCCTCTCCCCGCGGGCGGCGCTGATCTATCAACCTTCGGCCTGGACGTACAAGTTTCTGTATGGGCGCAGTTTTCGCAGCCCCAGCGAATTTCAGTTGTTCTACGGCGATGGAATAGCCGACGTGGCTAATCCCGCCTTGCACCCGGAATCGGCTGACACGATTGAGGTCGACGCGGAGCGGAAGCTTGGAAAGCGCATGAACCTGCAGGCCTCTGCCTACGGTTATCAGTTACACGATTTTCTGCTGGGCGTGTACCTTCCCAATGGTCTGCTTGAATATCAGAACACCCCCGGGATTCGAGCCGCGGGCATCGAACTCGAAATCAACGGTCGTCCTGCCAAGTGGCTGGAAGCGACCGCCAGCTACGCGCTGCAGCGATCGCGCGATCACGGTACCCTGGAGAATTCGCCGGCCCAACTGGCGAAATTGCGTTTTGCGGTGCCGCTGGGACGAAAATTCGACCTCAGCAGCAGTATGCAGTACGAATCGTCGCGCTGGACGCTGGCGCAAAACTCCTTGAAACCGTTCTACCTCGCCGACTTTACTCTCACCTCCAAGCACCTGCTGCCGGACTTTGACGTCCGGATCGGCCTTCGCAATGCGTTTAACAGCGGCTACTCTGATCCCATCGCGCTCTCTCCCATCGTGGACACCATGCCCCAACCCGGGCGCACCTTCTTTGTGGAACTGATCGCGCACCGCCGCGCACAATAAAATATGAACCCGTAACTGGGAGGTCAACGGGGACACTTCAGGATCTCGGACAAAGTCCAGCGTGGTTCTTTTACGGACTGCACTTCGTCCAACAACCAGCGCCCGGCAATGCGACGGAAGTCGAAGTGGATCTCCTGCAAAGCGTCGACGTTGAGGAATCGAGCGATTACCATCTCTCGGTCTTCACTCGCGGGCCCGCTTTTGACATCCAGCTTGGTGATGGTCCAATCCTGGCCATTCACCCAGAAAACAAAATCCAGGCAGCCAACTTCACCCTTAGCTCGTTTCTTATCGTCGCGGAGGAGTTTCCCCAGTCGTGGGGTGTAAATGTCCTCCGGCGGCCGGTATGACTGGGTCTCGACAAAATGCCGCAAAACCTCGTCCACGAACGTCACCGGGTCACCGATCCTGGTGGCAGCTAGCGCGGGTGCGCCCGAGAAGATCAACGCCATCAGAATAGAGGCCACTTTCTTCATAGAGTCCATCCGGTCCTCCGTGCCATCATAACCGTTAGTATCCCAATGTCGGAACCGGATTCAGTAGCGCGCTGGGAGCTTGCGGCGGCCAATAAGTCTGAGCGCGCGCCATCCCCAACCGCCGACGAGTTGGAGGTCATTCAACTCTTCGATGAGCTGCGGTCCCAGTTGTTGCGCTACCTTCTTGGCTTCGGTCTTCAGGCTCCTGACGGCGAGGAAGTGATTCAAGAGGTGTTCCTCGCCCTGTTCCAGCACCTGCGGCGCGGCAGGTCCCGGCACAATCTGCGCGGATGGATCTTTCGCGTGGCTCACAACTTGGGACTGAAGCGACGCCTTGCCAGAACGCGGGAAACCGCTCTGCCTTCCGGCGACGCGCTCGCCGCGACCTGGCCCGACCCAGCCGAGAATCCCGAAGAGCAACTTTTGAGCGATCAGCGCCACCAGCGCCTGCAAGCGATTCTCCGCGCGCTGCCCGAGCAGGACCAATGGTGCCTCTCCTTGCGCGCCGAGGGGCTGCGCTATCGCGAGATCGCCGAGGTCCTCGATATGTCGCTGGCGTCAGTCTCGGCTTCCTTGGCGCGATCGCTGGCGCGCCTCAGCCGGGTGTAAAATGGTCCGGGCTAGTATGAAAACAAAAATCAATCGTCGATCGTTTGTGAGCGGCGCCGCGCTCGGTGCCGGCAGCATTCTAGGCGAAGCGTTGAATAAGGCTATTGCCGCGACTGCCAAGGACGGTTCCACGCAAGGGCCCGTCGCCAACACCACTTCCGGCAAGATCCGCGGCGTGGTCCAGGAGAACAAGGTCAACGCCTTCCGCGGAATCCCTTACGGCGCGCACACCGGCGGCGTGAATCGATTCATGCCGCCCCTCAAGCCCGAAGCGTGGACCGGCATCAAGGACACCGTCGAATGGGGTCCGGAAGCGCCCCAGGGTCCTCACACTGAGATCCCTGAAGTGGCCGCCACCATCCCCAAGCTCACCGTCAGCGAGGACTGCCTGCACCTGAACGTCTGGACTAACGGATTGGACACGCACAAGCGCCCCGTCATGGTCTGGCTGCACGGCGGCGGATTTACCAGCGGCAACGGCAGCTACACCATGTACGACGGCGCCAACATGGCGCGCAAGCACGACGTGGTCACGGTGACGGTGAATCACCGGCTCAACTCGTTCGGCTTTTTGTACCTGGCCGACATCGGCGGCGCCAAGTACGCCCATGCCGCAAACGTTGGGATGCTGGACATCGTGGCGGCGCTCGAATGGGTGCGCGACAATATTGCCAATTTCGGCGGCGATCCAAACAACGTGACGATCTTCGGCCAGTCGGGCGGCGCGGGCAAAGTAAGCACGCTGCTGGCAATGCCGCCCGCCAAGGGCCTGTTCCATCGCGCCATCGTCCAAAGCGGCGCCAACGTGAAGGGCGTTTCAGCGGAGGATGCCACGAAAACCGCCCACACGCTGATGGACAAGTTGGGCGTGAAGACAGCCGACGAGTTGCAGCAGGTCCCCATGGATCAATTGATAGCCGCCACGCTCTCTACGCGCGGGCTGCGGCTCGCTCCCGTGGTGGATGGCAAGACGCTGCCCGGCGGCCCGTTCGATCCCGGCGCGCCCGCCCTGTCGGCGGACGTCCCGCTGCTCATCGGGTCCACTGAGTTCGAAGTGAACTTCTTCCCCAATACCAAGCTCGATCCGATCGACGACTCTGAGTTACATGCCGCCGTGAAGCAAGCCACGCGCGCCGGCGATGCCGAAGTGGACAAGTTGATCGCCGTTTACCGCAAGGGCCGGCCCAATGCCAGCGATATCGACCTGTCGGAGATCATTGCATCGGACGGTTTCCGTTCCGGGATAATCACGGAGGCCGAGCGCAAGGCCGCGCAGCCCGCGCCGGTGTACATGTATTACTTCACCTGGAAAACCCCGGTCCACGACGGCAAGCTGAAGGCGTTTCATACGCTCGAGATTCCCTTTGTGCTCGCCAACGTCGATGAATCTAAATCCATGACCGGCTCTGGCGCCGATCGCTATCCGCTGCAAGACAAAATGAGCGGAGCCTGGGCCGCTTTCGCTCGTTCCGGCAATCCGAATCACAAAGGCCTGCCGAACTGGCCGGCGTTCAAAACCGATCAGCGTGCCACCATGATCTTCGATAACCAGTGCAAAGTGGTGAACGACCCGCATGGCGAAGAGCGCCTGGCGCTGGCGTCGGTTCGGCAGGGAACACAAGCGTAACATGCATAGTCGCACCGTCCTATTCATCGCCTCGCTGGGATGCGCCAGCGGACTGATCGCCCAGAACGCGAATCCGCTGAGTTCGGATCTGCGACAGAATTACAAAGAGCAAAAGGGTGTCCTATTGGCGGAAGCCGATCGCATGCCCGACGCCGGTTATGCTTTTAAAGCGACGCCAGAGGTGGGAACATTCGGCTCCCGAGTGGCCCACGTCGCCGACGCACAGTTCATGATTTGTTCCGCGGTGAAGGGCGAAAGCAAGAAGGCCGATACCGCGGGCAAAACATCTAAGGCCGACATAGTCGCCGCGCTGAAAGCCTCTTTCGATTATTGTGACGGCGTTTATAACTCTTTCACCGATACCCATGCCACCGACCCAGTTACGATCTTCGGCGAGCGCCAGACTAAGTTGAGCGCTCTATGGGGCAACCTCGGACACGACGAAGAAATGTATGGGTACATGGCGGTTTACCTGCGGCTGAAGGGTCTGGTACCGCCCACCAGCGATCGCCGTTCGAAGTAATCCGCATCGTGGCGCACGCACTCCTGCGTGCCGCCGGCTACAGGCTTTCTCCATGCCTCTGCTTGTCCGCTGACAAGTATTGGCGTAGTGCATGCCCCTGGCCGACACTCGTGTGAACGCCTCCGGGCTTCCCGCACTCGACCATCCGCATTAGTCCGCGATCCGAGTAATTTCCGCGAAGCCTTCCTCCCTGGCCGGCGGAATCATCTGCAATGCCATTTTGCGAATGGCCGCCTCAGGCACCACCCGATCGCGGCCTTGATTGCGAGCGACGCAGACTTCGACCGGCACATCGAAGAACAGCGCTTCCAATCTGCACCCATAGCGTTGGGCGAGAATCACGTACGGCTTGCGCTCCCACATCGTCAAATGGGTCGCATCCACGTAAGTCGCCGGCCGCCCCGTGGCGATGCGCTGTCGAACCAGATAGCGGATTACGGAAAAGACTCGCGCGTTCATGGTCTGATCGTGCGGATCATCCGCGATCAGGCGGCGGATTTCGTCGGAAGAGATGGCGTTTACACCCAGCCGTGCCAGATAAGTGGACTTGCCCGAGCCGGGCAGCCCCACCGTAATCACCAGTCTCACCTAAACCAGATAACGGCCGGCCGCAAGCAGCCGCTCGGCGATCCGGCGGCGCGCGGCGATCGCGTTGACCGGCTCGAATTTGGTGAAACGCTTCAGGACCGCGAGATTCGTGCGCAGAGCGTCGCCTTCCGAGCAGGCTGCCAGCACGTTTCGCGCGGCGCTTTCGGCAATCTCCATGCCCTCGCGCAGAAATACACCGCAAGCATCGGCCGCAATTTCACCTTTGTGCAGTGCGCCGAGCTTTTGAGTGCGCAGATATACCGATTCCATCGCGAAAGCATTCATCGCGATATCGGTAATGGCCGCCAGCACTTCTTGTTGCTCTTCGAGCGTGGCGGCGAACTTCTGATAAGCCACTCCCAGCGCGAACAGTGCCGTTTTCTTGGCGTTTTCAACCAATCGCGCATCTTCGCTTACGCCCGCGCCGGCGCTCGGGCCGGCCAGAATCTCGGCCTGCAGTTTCTTCACCGCTTCCACCAACGGCAGTTCCCCGCGCTGCGCCCGCTTGAGCAGCATTCCAGTTGCCAGCAGCCGGTTGATTTCGTTGGTGCCTTCAAAGATCCGGTTGATGCGCGAGTCGCGATACGCACGCTCTACGATGTAATCCTGATGGAAGCCGTAGCCGCCGTGGATCTGGACGCCTTCATCGGTCACGTAGTCCAGCATCTCCGACGCGAAGATCTTGATATAAGAGCATTCAGCGGCGAATTCCTCCACCGCTTTCAGCTCCGTTTGAAATGCGAGCTGGTTCTCGATCAGCCCTACCACCCGATACGTGGCCGATTCGGTGGCGAAGATCCGGATCGCCATTTCGGCCAACTTGTGCTGAATTAGCCCGAACTCGGAGATCGACTTTCCGAAGGCCTTCCGTTCCTGGGCGTACTTCAAGCACACACGCAGAATTTCTTTCGCTCCACCGCAGGCGAAGGCGCCCAGCTTCAAACGTCCGATGTTCAGGATGTTGAACGCAATGACGTGGCCCCTGCCGATTTCCCCCAGAACATTTTCCACCGGCACCGCTACGTTATCCAAAAAAATTGGCGTGGTGGAGCTGCCCTTGATCCCCATCTTCTTTTCTTCGGCGCCCGGCGTGACGCCCGGGAACTTGCGCTCCACCAGAAATGCGGTGAACTTCTCGCCGCCCACTTTCGCAAAAATGGTGTAGAAATCGGCCGCGCCGCCATTGGTGATCCACATTTTCTGGCCGTTCAGGATGTAATGCTTGCCGTCGGGACTCAAGTCGGCGCGTGTTCGCGCGGCCAGGGCATCCGATCCGGCTTGCGGTTCGCTCAGTGCGTAAGCGGCGACCAATTCCGCGCTCGCCACTCTGGGAAGGTAGCGCTGCTTTTGTTCCTCGGTGCCGAAAAACATCAGCGGCAGCGCGCCGATGCCGCTCTGTCCACCGTGCCACGCCGCGTAAGATCCATCTTTCGCGATGCCTTCGGCCACCAGCATCGCGGAAGTCAGATCCATCTCCATGCCGCCGTATTTTTCCGGCAGATGCACTGAGGTCAGGCCCAGTTCCCCGGCCTTGCGCAGCACCGCTACGGCGACGCCCGGCTCCTGATGCTGTATGGCTTCCACATTGGGCGCGATTTCCTTGGTCCAGAACTCTTCGGTGGTGCGCGCGATAGCCCGGTGTTCATCGGTGAAATCTTCCGGCGAGAAGAGCTGCTCGGGCGACGTGGGCTCGATGAGGAACGAGCCGCCTTTATGCTTCGTGGGAGAGATTGTCGAGGATGCCATCGGAGTTATTCCTTATCAGGTTTTCGAAAATGCCGGCAGCGCCCTGGCCTCCGCCGACGCACATGGTGACCATACCGTAGCGCGTGTCTTTACGCTGCATTTCGCGCAGGATGGTAGCCGTGAGCTTCGCCCCCGTACAGCCCAGGGGATGGCCCAGCGCGATGGCGCCGCCGTTGGGATTCACGCGATCCAGATCCAGCCCGGCGTGGCGAATCACCGCCAGCGCCTGGACCGCGAAGGCTTCGTTCAGTTCAATGACGCCGATGTCTTCCTTGCTCAGACCAGCCAGCGCCAAAGCTTTTGGAATCGCGACCACCGGGCCGATCCCCATGATCTCCGGCGGCACGCCCCCCACCGCGAAACTGACGTATCGCGCCATCGGCTTCAGGCCGAGCTCCTGGGCTTTTTTATCGGACATCACGATCGCAGCCGCCGCGCCGTCGCTGGTTTGCGAAGAATTGCCGGCCGTCACCGTCCCGTCGGATTGAAACACGGGCTTCAATTTCCCGAGCGCCTCCATCGACGTATCGGCGCGCGGGCCTTCATCCTTGCTGAACATGGCGCCCGTCGAATCGATCGGAACCGGAACCATTTCGTCGTCGAACTTGCCTTGGGCTTGCGCGTGCAAAGCGTGCTGGTGGCTGCGATATGCGAATTGATCCGCGTCTTCGCGGGTGATGCCATACTTCTTCTGCACTTGTTCGGCGGTGAGCCCCATGCCCATGTAAATCTGCGGCAGATGATCCACCATCCAGGGATTGGGGGCGAATTTGTTGCCCGCCATCGGAATCATGCTGAGCGACTCGGTGCCGCCCGCGACGATGATTTGCGCGCCTCCGGAACGGATACGGTCCGCCGCCATCGCGATGGCTTGCAGTCCCGAAGAACAGAAGCGATTGATGGTGACGCCGGGCACCGTATCGGGCAGGCCGCCGCGCAGGGCAGCGATGCGAGCGATGTTCATGCCCGATTCGGCTTCCGGCATCGCGCAGCCCAGGATTACATCGTCGATCTCTTCAGGCGCGATGGCCGGATGCTTTTCAAGCAGACGCCGGATCACGATGGCCGCCAGATCGTCGGGCCGGGTGTGGCGCAAAGTGCCCTTGGGCGCTTTGCCGACCGGCGTTCGCAGGCAATCTAAGATTACTGCTTCCATATTTAGTTTCGGAGCGGTTTGCCCGTCTTCAGCATATACTGCATCCGCGCTTGCGTCATCGGGTTGCCGCACAGGCTCAGGAAGGCCTCGCGCTCCAGGTCCAGCAAGTATTGCTCGGAGACGCTCTGTTCACCCGTGTGCCGGCCTCCGCTCAAAATGTGCGCCAGCTTCTGGGCGATGATCACATCGTAATCGCTAATGAAATGGCCCTGCCGAGCCGACCACGCGCCGAGCTTCATGATCGCATAAGCGCTTTCGCCCGCCACTTTGATATCGCTGCGCGGCGCGCCGGGCGCATAGTCGGGAACCAGGGAGAGCGCCAGCGTTTTGGCGTCAAAGATCAGCCGTTCGGGATTCATCGAGATGGAATCGGAGCGATTGAGCAGGCCCAACTTCTGCGCGTCCGCCGCGCTGCTCGACACTTTCGCGTAACCGATGAGTTCGAAGATGCGCAACGGGTCCTTCAACCGCACCAGCAATTCCTTGCAGCCGCCGCCGGCCGGAATCAATCCCACGCCCACTTCCACTAATCCGATATACGTTTCAGCCGAGGCTTGCGCGCGCGTAGAATGCAGCACTATTTCGCAGCCGCCTCCGAGCGCCCGAGAGAACGGCGCCGCCACCACCGGCTTGGCCGCGTACTTCAGCGCCATGTTCATTTGCTGGAAGCGCTGGACGGCGACGTTCAATTCGTCCCATTCACCCTCTTGCGCGGCCAACAGCACCAGCATCAGGTTGGCGCCGGCGCTAAAGGTTTCCCCTTCGTTGGCGATCACCATCGCTTCGAAGTTTCGATTCGTTTCTTCCAGGCCCGCGTGCACCATGGCGATGTTGTCTTCGCCCAGCGAATTCATCTTGCTGTGGAATTCCACGCACAACACGCCGTCTCCCAAATCGACCAGCGACGCGCCGCTGTTCTCAAAAACCACGCCGTTGCTTCGCTTGCGCTCCCCGATCGTCAGGATGCCGGGACGCGGTTCGATCGGCTGATAGCTGTTCGAACGAAAATCGAAATACTCCGTCGGGCGATAGAGCGCGCCGATACCGCGCCTCAGGGCATCTTTGATATTGCCCGGAACCGCACGCCCTTCCTTCTCGATACGCTTCACCACTTCGAGAAAACCAATCGCGTCCCACAGCTCGAAAGGGCCGAGCTTGTGTCCGTAGCCCCAGCGCATGGCGCGATCGATTTCGACTATGCGATCCGAGATCTCCGGGATCATCTCGGCGCAGTAAATGAAGTAATCGCTCAGGACCCTCCACAGAAACCGTCCAGCGCGATCGTCGGAGCCGAGCAGAGTACGCACCCGTTCGCCCAGATCTTCGATGTTTCGCGCGCTATCCACGGCGGGAAAGCGCGGCTTCTGGAGCGGCTGATATTCGAGCGTTTTCCAATTAATCGCCAGGATTTCGCGCTCCTTCCCCACCCGCTTATAGAAGCCCTGCGAGGTCTTATCGCCCAGCCACTTCTGCTCGATCATCTTCTTCTGGAAATCCAGCGGCAGGAAGCGCTCGCGCCATGGATCGTTGGGAACAAGGTCATATAGATTTGTTCCGACGAACGCCCATACGTCCAGCCCCACCAGATCCAGCAGACGGAAGCTCGCGCTATTCGGCACGCCAATCAGCGATCCGGTGAGCGCATCCACCTCTTCGACGGTGAAATCTTCTTCCACCATCGCCTTGGCAATGGTCCCGCCGAGAAAACTGCCAATGCGATTGGCGATGAAATTCGGAGTGTCCTTGGTGCGCACCACGCCCTTGCCCAGGCGGCGGTCGGCGAACTGCTCCACGTCGGCCAGAATGCTCGGATCGGCTTCAGGCCCTGGAATCAGCTCCATCAAATGCAGGTAGCGCGGCGGATTGAAAAAATGCGTGCCGAGAAAGTGAGTACGGAAGCTGGCCGAAAAGCCTTCCGAGATTTTCGCCAGCGGAATGCCGCTCGTGTTGGTGGAAAGGATAGTCCCGCCTTTGCGTGCCGCCTCCACCTTGCGCCACACCGTGCGCTTGGCATCCAGGTTTTCGACAATGGCTTCAATGATCCAGTCGCAACCCGAGATCTTATCCAAATCGTCATCGAAATTGCCCGCCTGAACCAGCGCCGCCTTTTCGTCGGTAAAGAATCCGCCCGGACGTGATTTCAAGGCGTTCTGAATACCCTGCAGCGCGGGTGCGTTCCGATTCGGCTGACCGGCAACATCGAGCAGCAGCGAAGGAACGCCGGCGTTGGCAAAATGCGCGGCAATGCGCGATCCCATGGTGCCTGCGCCCAATACGGCAACACGACGAATAGTTCGCATCCCGGCGCCCTAAACGTTCACCGCGGTCATGTGCTGCTCGGGATACCGCGTCCCGGCAGTGCTGCCTTTGGGGAGCACGCGATCGATTTCTTCCAGTTCCGCGGGAGTCAGCACGATGTCCACCGCCTTCAGATTCTCCTCCAAACGCGAGCGTTTCTTGGTCCCGGGAATGGGCACAATGTCTTCGCCCTGCGCCATCACCCAAGCCAGCGCGATCTGTGCCGGCGTAGCGCCCTTGGCCTTTGCCAGAGCTTCGATGTGGTGCACCAGATCGAGATTCTTGTGGAAATTGTCGCCCTGGAAGCGCGGGTGGAAGCGCCGGAAGTCGTTTTCGGGAATATCCTCGGGGCGCTTGAACTGGCCGGTCAGGAAGCCGCGACCAAGCGGGCTGTAGGCCACAAAACCGATGCCAAGTTCTCGAACGGTGCCCAGGATGTCTTCCTCCGGGTCGCGAGTCCACAGCGAATACTCGGTCTGAAGCGCAGTGATGGGATGCACGCCATGGGCGCGCCGGACGGTTCCAGACGCGGCTTCGGAAAGTCCGAGATAGCGCACCTTGCCTTGCTTCACCAAATCCGCCATCGCGCCGACGGTGTCCTCGATGGGCGTTTTCGGATCCACGCGATGCTGGTAGTAAAGATCGATCACGTCCACCTTCAGCCGCTGCAGTGACGCCTCGCAGCACGCGCGAACATATTCTGGACTTCCGTTTACGCCCAGGAATTTTCCATCCGGCGATCGCTGGTTGCCGAACTTGGTGGCGAGCGCCACTTCTTTGCGACGGCCTTGGATGGCCTTTCCCACCAGCGCTTCATTCTTACCCACTCCGTACATGTCGGCGGTGTCCAGAAAATTCATCCCGCGATCCAGCGCCAGGTGGATGGTGGCGATGGATTCCGCGTCGTCGGTTGTGCCGTAAAATTCCGACATCCCCATACATCCCAAACCCATGCGCGAAACTTTCAGTCCAAGCGAGCCTAAGACGACCTGCTTCATATGATCCTTTCTGAATTGGAGCGCTTATGCCACCGTTACTTCGGGCTCAGGCGCGTGATGGCGGCGCAGCGGTACGTCACGCAGTGCTACGTGCAGCAAAATGGCCAAGCACATGATTACGGCACTCGCCAGGAAGATGTGCTGCAACCCGTGCAGCAGAGCGGTGCGCACATTCGCCAGCAGCATCTGCAAAACCCGCCGCCCGCCCGGGGAATTACCGAACGCCGCCAGCAACTGGGGACGCATCTGCTCCAACAAAAGCGGGTTCGAAAACAACTTTAACGCTTCCGGTGGCGTGTCGGACGGAATGCCCGCCAGCAAGTCGCGATGATAGCCGGTGAGCAGCACGCTTCCGAAGATCGCGACCCCCATGGTGCTGCCGATGGAGCGAAAAAACACCGTGGAAGCGGTAGCCGCGCCCATATACTTCCGCGGCGCCACATTTTGGACCGCCACCGTATAAACCGGTTGCAGCAGTCCCATGCCGAAGCCGGCCACGATCATGGCAACCACCACGTCCATGCGCTGGGTTGCTTCGCCCATGCGCGCAAACAGGATCATGCCCGCTGCCACCAGCACCGAGCCCGAAACCGCCGACAGCTTGTAGCTGCCTAATCGCAAGTTCAATTGTCCCGTGATGATGCTGCCCGCCACGGCGCCCATCATCAGCGGAGTCAGCAGACTGCCGGATTGCGTGGCCGACACGCCCATCACGCCTTGCATGAACAACGGCAGATAGATGATCACGCCGAACATCCCCATGCCGAGCACGAAAACGGCAATCGAACACAAGCAGATGATCGGATTGCGGAACAAGGAGAGTGGTATCAGCGGCTCAATCGCTTTTGTTTCCGCGCGCAGGAATACCAAGAGCATTACCGCCGAAAAAGCCAGCAAAGTCTCCACCCTCACCGAGCTCCATCCGTAGTTAGTAACCCAGGTAAGCGCGAGCAGCAGCGGAACAATGCAAAGAATCAGCGAAATTACTCCGGCCCAATCCAGGCGCCGCTGCACCCCCTCCGGATGCAGTTCAGGGAACTGGAAGTAAATCGCGGCAATCGCCATCAAACCCACCGGCAAGTTGACGTAGAATACGGCCCGCCAGGAGATATGATCGGTGAGCCAGCCGCCCAGGGTGGGGCCGAAAATGGAGGCGAATCCCCAGCAAGCCGCAAAAAAGCCCTGGTACTTGCCGCGCTCGGCCGGCGAGAAAACGTCGCCGATGATGGTAAACGCCAGCCCAATCATCATGCCCGCTCCGACGCCCTGCAAGCCACGGAAGATGATCAGTTGGTTCATGCCGTCGATGGGCAGAAAGGTGAAAGTGCCCGCCGCGCCGCACAGGGCCGAAGTCAACACGAAGGTCACCGACCCGCCCAGGAAAAACCATTTTCGGCCATACATGTCGGACAGTTTCGCGAAGATCGGAACCGCCAGTGTGGAGCTGAGCAAGTACATCGTGGAAACCCAGGGATAGCGATCGAACCCGGAGAGCTGCGCGATAATGCGCGGCTCGGCCGTACCCACGATGGTCTGATCCAGCGCGGCCAGCAAGAGCGCCAGCATCAGCCCGGTCATAGTCGCAAACATTTGCGGCCGCGTGAGCCGGATCAGGCCGGAGGTATGAAATTTGGGCTCGACGGCGGGGGCGGGCATTCCTAATGTTATCCTTTTTCGGGCGGGCTTTCTTCTCGGGAGGGCTTTCTTAAGAAGATGGATCCTTATTTACGGGCGGCGATTGAGCAGGCCCGCAAGAGCTTGTCCGAGGGCGGCATTCCGATCGGTTCCGTTCTGGTGCACGAGGGGCAGATTATCGGGCGAGGCCACAACTGCCGCGTACAATCCGGCAGCGCCATCGATCATGGCGAAATGAATTGCCTGCGCAATGCCGGCCGCCTGCCCGCCAAAGTCTATCGAAACAGCACCATCTATTCCACGCTCTCGCCCTGTCCGATGTGCAGCGGCGCGATTGTGCTCTATAAGATCCCGCGCGTCGTCGTGGGTGAAAACAAAACTTTTCTGGGCGCCGAGGATTACATGCGCGGCCAGGGAATCCAGGTGGATGTGCTGCAGGATGCAGAGTGTATTCAAATGATGACGGATTTCATTCAGTCCAATCCGGCGCTGTGGAACGAGGATATCGGTGTTTGAGATGGTTCAAACCGTGAATCGAGCTTTGCTCGACCACCTGATCGAGCAGGCGCATCAGTCGCCCAGGCTGCGGGTCAATCACAATTTTCATTCCTCGATGGAAGACAATCCGCACCGCTTCTTGAACGTGATGGTGAAAGGTACCTATATTGCTCCGCATCGCCATCTGGATCCTCCCAAGGCCGAATCGTTCCTGGTGCTGGAGGGCGAGGTGGCGTTCTTCCTCTTCGATGATGTGGGCCGCGTGGTGCGCACCGAAGTGGTGGGCGGCGATCCGCTGGGAATCGATCTTCCCCCCGGAACGTGGCACACCTTGACGCCACTGTCGGCGCACGCCGTCTGTTATGAGGTAAAGCCCGGCCCCTACTCGGCGGCGAACGACAAAGACTTCGCACCGTGGGCGCCGCGAGAAGGCGACCCTGCCGTGCCGGCATATCTGAATCAGTTGCTCAAAAGCATGCGTGCTTGATAGTGTCCACCAGCGCGTGCAATCCGGCCGAAGCGAAAATGCTCGAGCTTTTCTCAAACACCTTGCCATAGGCCACGCCCGCTATCGTCGCAAGGATCATATAACGCCAATTGGGCAACGCTTGCGGGCCGTTGTCGAGATGCGCGCATCCGAAGATGAAGGCAGAGATCAGCAGCGTGGTCATACTGGTCCCAAATTTTTGCGCAATGCAATTCTGGATCAGGCCGCGGAAGAGAATTTCTTCCGGTAGCGCGGTGGCTGCCAGGATGATCAGATATTGCGTTCCCAAACGCGCCGCTGAAGGCTGCGCCGGCCAGTGCATGGGGGGCAGGAAACCGATAGCGCGTCCCAGCGCGATCAGAATTGGCGCACATGCCGCGAAACCGAGCAACAGGTTAACCAGGTCGCGGCCCGATCGGGGAAAATTGTATTTCATCCCCGCCAGCCGCCGGAACAACAGAAATATCGAGAGCCCCAGCAAAATAGAAACGCCGTACGCGGCCAGATGCAGCGTGCTTCGCGCCGGCTTGGGCACCCACTGCTGCCCGGCCGAGAACTCGATTGGAAACCACAGCAGCGCGATGACGGCGAAGTCCATCCAGGTGGGCGCAACGCTGTGGCGAACCAGATACGCGCCAGCCGCCGGCGCAAATGTGTAGGCCAGAATCAAGCCGGCCAAGGGCAGGCTGAACGCCTTAAGCCCAGCGGCCGTAGCCAGAAATGCCGAGGACAGCAGCGCAGGAATCAAAAACAATAGCGCCGGCCGCTGTTTCAACGCCTTTTGGATGAATCGCTGCACGCCCGGCAGCAGCAGCACCAAAATGACGACCAAAAGACTGGCAGGAGCTAACTGAGTCGGCATTATCCGCGTTCATCAGTGTTTATCTGTGGCCAAATCGCTTTTAGGCGACCAGGATCTCGATATACCGCGCCACTGCCTCAATCCCTCGGAAAAAATTGGGCAGATACAGCTTCTCATTAGGCGCGTGCAGATTGTCGTCGGGCAAGCCAAAGCCCATCATGACGCTTGGAATCCCCAGGTACTCGTCAAACGCCGCGACGATGGGAATGGATCCTCCCGAGCGAATGTACACCGTCTCCTTGCCGAACACCTGTTTCATCGCTTCGGCGGCGGCTTGGATGAATCGATTGTCCGGATTCACCAGCGATGGAGGTGCGCTGTGGATCGGCTTGTACTCCGCCGTCACGCCCTTGGGACAGGCCGCGGCAACGGCCTTCTTCAACTGCGCCACGGCTTCATCGGGCTTCTGATCCGCCACTAGCCGCAGGCTGATTTTAGCCAGCGCCCGCGCGGGAATCACGGTCTTCGCGCCTTCGCCAATGAACCCGCCGCGGATACCATGCACTTCCAGCGTCGGACGCGCCCACAAGCGCTCGAACAGCGGGATCTCGGGCTCGCCCACCAGCTCCTTGACACCGACTTCCTTCTCCTTGTACTCGCGCTCGTCGAACGGAAGACGCTCCCATGCGGCTCGCTCCTTGTCGCTCGGCGGCACCACGCGATCGTAAAATCCAGGAATGCGAATATGCCCTTCGCGGTCCTTCAGCGTGGACAAAATCTCCGCGATCGCCTGCAGCGGATTCGGCGCAGCCCCGCCATACACGCCCGAGTGCAGATCGTGATTCGCGCCTTCCACCACCAGCTCGCCATAGATGATGCCGCGCAAACCGACGCAGATGGTCGGCAGCTCCGGCGCGAACATTTCGGTATCGCAAATTACCGCGGCGTCGCATTTCAGGCGCGCGGGCTTGCTCGCCACGTACGCTTCGATGTGCTCGCCGCCCATCTCTTCCTCGCCCTCGATCAGGAACTTCACGTTGATCGGGAGCCGCCCGTGCTGCTTCAGCAGTCCCTCCACAGCCTTGATCAAGATGTAAGTCTGCCCCTTGTCGTCGGCCGATCCACGCGCATAGATATTGTTATTGCGGATCTCGGGCTCAAACGGCGGCGACGTCCATTCGTCCAACGGATCGGGCGGCTGCACATCATAATGTCCATAGAACAGCACGGTCGGCTTGCCCGGCGCGCCCAGCCATTCAGCGTACACTAGCGGATTGCCCTGCCCTTCGATCAACTGCGCCTGCTGCAAGCCCCCGCGTTCCAGCTCGCCGCGCACGAATTCCGCCGCGCGCTGGATGTCCGGCTTATTCTCCGACAGCGTGCTGATGCTCGGAATGCGGAGAAAGGTTTTCAATCCTTCCAAATAACTGTCGTGATGCTGCTCGTAATAATTCATGGCTTATTTGATTAACGGCTTTTACTTCGCGATCAGCCCGACTTCACTTACGATGATCCCCAATTGCCGTTGGTCGCTCTCCGTTGGCGGCATGGCGTGATCCAGGGCAAAGTCGATGCGCACCACATCGCTCTGCAATTTATCGGCGGGCACGTCGCGGGTGTAAGTGTACTGGCCGGACTTGGTATAGATCTGCGGCTCCAGCTTAAAACCTTGGATCGACGCCGACAATTGCACCGAAGCCAGCTTCTGAATCACGGCCTCGGGAACCGCCAGCTTCATTACCAGCTGCGCCCCCTTCTGATCGGAGTGCAGGGGAGGCGAAAGATCCACGGCGAAATCCTTGCTGGTCCAGCGCCAGGCGTTCTCCTCCACGCCATAGAAGCCGCTCGCAAAATGACTGGCGACGTTCGGATCGCCCGCGTAGATGCTGCTGGCAAGCAACTGAGCCTGCCCGGAACTACTATTGTGCCGGCGCTTGCAGCCGGAACCCGCTAGCAGCAACGGAAGCAAAATGAGGGTTAGGGAAAGGGATCGCATGAACGTTGTAGGGTCAGTCGCCGCACTTCTCAACATCCACCAGGCAACTGTAGAACGTCGGGCCGCCGCCGATGTCGGTCAGCCGATCGGAAGTGAGCGCATTGATGTTGCGATGATCCTGCGCCAGCTTGTTCCAGCGCACCGAGGGCGCCAGCACCACGCCGGGCCGCACCACGCCGTCCACTCCCGCCACCAGCGTGCAACTGCCGCGCTGGTTGAAAACGCGTACGCGGTCGCCATTCTCGATTCCGCGCGATCGCGCATCTTCATGGTGCAGAAACAATGTGGACGTCTGTCCTTCCGCCGAAGGATGGTTGCCGAAAGTGGAGTTCATACTGTCGTGGCTCTTGGCCGAAATCAGTTCCAGCGGAAACCGCGCGCGCAATTCGGGCGCACCAAGCCGCGATTCGATGGGCGGCTGATAATCCAGCGCCTCCGCGCCAAACTCGCATTTTCCGGACGGTGGGCCGAACGCGCCCCGAGCGAACGGCAAGTAAGGCGCGCCATCCGGCGCCACATTCAACCGCACGGAATGCTCCTGGTCCAAACGCTCCAAGCTGATTCCCTGCAAAAATGGATGGCCGGACTGGAGCAGCGTGCGGATCATATCGTCTTCAGAATCCGCGAAACAGGCGTCGTCAAAACCCATGCGCCCAGCCAGCAGCCGGAACACTTCCACATTCGACTTGGTCTCCCCTGGCGCGGGCAGCGCCGGCCGAGCGAGTTGCAAGTGATAATGTCCGTACGCGAAATAGAGATCGGTATGCTCCAGGAACGTCGTGGATGGCAGCAGGATATCGGCCTGATCCGCGGTGTCGTTCTGAAACTGCTCCAGCACCACGGTAAAAAGATCCTCGCGCCGCATCCCCGCCAGTACCAGGTTCTGATTGGGAGCGATGGAAGCTGGATTCGAGTTGTACACCACCATCGCCTTCACCGGCGGATCATTCAACCCGGTGAGCGCCTTTCCCAACTCGGTCATATTCACGATGCGCGCCTCGCGCCCGAGCGGCGATCGTCTCTGCAGCTCCGGCATCTCCAATCCGGCGCGATTCACCTGAAACGCCTGGCTGGTGGAGAGCTGCAGTCCGCCGCCCACTTCGCGCCACGATCCAATCAGGGCAGGCAAAGCCGCGATGGCCCGCGTCGCCGATCCTCCGCGTTCGCTGCGCTGGATCCCATAGTTGAGCCGGATGGCCGCCGGCCGCGTGGTGGCGTACTCGCGCGCCAGCGATACCACGTCTTCGCGGGGAATCCCGGTGAGTTGCTCCACGCGCTCCGGCGGATACTCGCGGGCCAGCCGGGAGAGCGCTTCAAAACCGTTGGTGTAATTCGCAACGTAATCGGCGTCGTGCAATTTCTCGCCGATGATCACGTGCATCAGCCCCAGAGCAAGCGCCAGATCGCTGCCTGGATAAATCGCAAAATGTTTGTCGGCCAGTTTGCCCGTGCGATTGCGAACCGGATCAATGGTGTAAAAGCGCGCCCCGTTGCGCCGCGCCTCCACGATGAACGGCCACAGATGGACGTTGGTGGCGAGCACGTTCGCCCCCCAGGCGATAATCAGCTTGGAGTGGCGGAACTGCTCAGGCTCCGTCCCATATCGAAAGCCGAGCGTTCGCGTCAACCCCGCGCCGCCGGCCGCCGAGCATATGGTCCGGTCCAGCCGCGAGGCCCCCAGTCGATGAAAGAAGCGGCGATCCATTCCCGCGCCGTTCAAAAATCCCATGGTGCCCGCGTAGCTGTAGGGCAAAATCGCTTCGGGCCCGAATTCGTCTGAGACCTTCCGCAACCGCGCCGCGATGGTGTCCAGCGCTTCGTCCCAGGAAATCCGCTGGAATTTGCCCTCGCCCTTGACGCCCGCGCGTTTCTGCGGATAGAGCAGCCGGTCCGGGGAGTACTCGCGATCTAAGTATCGCGCTACTTTGCCGCACAGGAATCCGCGCGTCACCGGATGTGCCGGGTTACCGCGTAAATGGCTGCCTTTTCCATCTTCTACATGAATCAGAAGGGAGCAGCAGTCGGGACAATCCAGCGCGCAGACGGAGTGTCGCACTTCCGGCATCTTTCAAGTATAGCTTCGCCCGCTACCTAACGTGCCCGTGGAAACCGCACCTTCTCCCGGCACGTCTTCATAATACTGCTGGTACCAGGTGCGATTACCAGCATAGGAATTTACAATGTTGAGGTCGTTTTTGGCGTTACAATCTCAAGTGAGGAGTTCAGCAATGCGTCCCCTCATCCTGTTCGTAAGTCTGGCTGGGCTCGCCTTCGGCCAAGGTCACCCCAACGTCCCGTGGTCCCTGGGTGGTTTCGGTAGCGTGCTGTACCCTGCCATGGGACATGCGCCAACAGCTACCCCGCCGATCGGCCAATTTTCGGGCAACGGTTATTCGCGCGGCTTCGTGAATCCCGGACGCGCGTCTCATCCTCAGCACGGCTCAACAGTGATTGTGCCTTATCCCGTGTACTATGGCGGCTATTACGGCTACGATCCTTCGGCGGCCGGTTATGCCAATGCACCCGGACCTGTGGATGGATCTGGCGCTGCCTATGGCAATGATGGGTCCCCATATGGGGCTGGCCTGCCGTCGGTGGTGATCAATCAGAGCTTCGTTCCGCCGCAAGCCAATCCTCAGGTGCGCGATTACACCGCGGACCAGCCGCAGCAGCAGGATCAGTCGGGGCTGAAGCTGTACCAGTCGCCTACCCATCCCTATGCCGACGCGGCTACCGCACAGCGCGCCGCTGCGGGTGACCAGCCGACCATCTATTTGATCGCCCTCCGCGACCACACCATCGTCCAGGCGCTGGGCTATTGGATGGAAGGCAGCACCTTGCACTACGTAAGCGTGGAGCACACGCTCAATCAGCTTAGTATCGATTTGGTGGATCGCGATCTCTCGCAGCGTTTGAATGACGAGCGGGGGTTGGATTTCCGGCTGCCGCAGCCCAGATAAGCGTCAAACCGGTCCGGCGTACTGGCTCAGGAACTCGGCGTCGCCTTCCAGAAAATCATATTCGCGCAGCCGATCGCGCGGCGCCCATAAAATCTGTTCAAAATCCAGATTCTTCGGTTCGCCTGAAAACTCCGTTACGCGGTAAAACATCAGCATGATCGGCCAGCGCCCCTGGTATTGGAACTCGTAGCGGCCGATCTCGGCGCCCACCTGCGCGCCAATCCCCAGTTCCTCCCGGAGTTCGCGCACCACGGCGGCCTCCGGCGTTTCGTCCGGTTCCACCTTGCCGCCCGGAAACTCCCATTTCAACGGATGCCGTGCCGTCCGTCTGCGTTGCGCAATAAGAATGCGCCCATCCCGTTCGATCACGGCCGCCACCACGGTTGTCATAATTAAAAGGAGACGCCCCATTGTACAGCGAAGCCTTCCTGGATCATTTCAAGAATCCGCGCAACGTGGGGGAACTTCCGCCGCCCGCCGTCACGGTAGAGATTTCGAACCCCGCTTGCGGCGATATTCTGCGCTTATCGGCGCGCTTCGAGGACGGACGTGTGGCGGCAGTCGGCTATAAAGTGCGCGGATGCTCGGCGTCCATCGCGAGCGGATCGGCGCTCACGGAGTGGATGCTCGGCAAATCCCGCGCGGAGCTCGCCATGCTCAAGCCCGCAATCATCGAATCGGCCGTGGGCGGCCTGATCGCTGAATCCAAGCACGCGGCCGTGCTCTGCATCGATGGAGTAAAGGCGCTTCTGTTAGAATCCTCATAGACCTCATTTTTTGTTATATGCCTGAACTACCTTCCACTCTCGGAGCCCTGAAAAGCAGCAAATATGGCGAGCGGCATCTCGGCGAGCGCACCGTCAAAAGTGAGCTGCGTGAGAACCTGATCTGCAAGCTACAGCGCGGCGATGAACTTTTCCCCGGCGTGGTGGGCTACGAAGATACGGTGGTCCCGCAGATCGTCAACGCCGTGTTGTCGCGTCACAACTTCATCCTGCTGGGCCTCCGCGGCCAGGCTAAGACTCGCATCATTCGCATGCTCACCGGGCTTCTCGACGAACATCTTCCTTACGTCGCCGGCTGCGAAATCCGCGATAATCCGTTGCATCCCATCTGCCGCCGCTGCCGCGATCTGATCGCCGAACAAGGCGAGACCACGCACATCGCCTGGCTCGATCGCGACCAGCGCTACGTGGAAAAGCTCGCCACTCCCGACGTCACCATTGCCGACATGATCGGCGACATCGATCCCATCAAGGCGGCCCGGGGCGGCCACGAACTGTCCAACGAAATGACCGTGCACTACGGCCTGCTGCCGCGCGCCAATCGAGGCATTTTCGCCATCAATGAACTGCCCGATCTGGCGGGCAAGATCCAGGTGGGGTTGTTCAACATCATGCAGGAAGGCGACGTGCAGATCAAGGGCTATCCCGTCCGCCTGCCGCTGGATGTCATGCTGGTTTTCACCGCTAACCCGGAAGACTACACCGCGCGCGGCAAAATCATCACGCCGCTCAAGGATCGCATCGGCAGTGAAATTCGCACCCACTATCCGCTCACGGTGGAGCAGGGGTTGTCCATCACCAGGCAGGAATCCTGGCTCGAGCGGCCCTCCCCCATCCGGCTGGAAGTCCCCAACTATATTCGCGAGATCGTGGAGCAGCTCGCGTTCCTGGCCCGAGAAGACAAGCGCGTGGACAAGCGCTCCGGAGTCTCCCAGCGCTTACCGATATCGGCGCTCGAAAACGTCATTTCAAACGCCGAGCGCCGTGCGCTGAAGGCCGGAGAAGACCTGGCCGTGCCCCGCGTGCTGGATATTTATGCCGCCCTTCCTTCCATCACCGGCAAGCTCGAATTGGAATACGAGGGCGAGTTAAAAGGCGGCGACAACATCGCGCGCGAGTTGATCAAGACCGCGGTCGGCAAGGTGTACACCAGCTATTTCGAAGGCGTCAACGTCGCCCAGATTGTGCAGTGGTTCGAGCTGGGCGGCTCTCTCAAGATGGATGATTCGGTGGATTCCGAAAACATCCTGAAGCAACTCGCAAAAATTCAGGGGCTGCTCGAAAAGACCGGCGCGTTGGGCCTGGGCGCCAGCGAGCCGGACGCGGTGCGGGCCTCGGCGGCGGAGTTCATTTTGGAAGGGCTGTACGCGCATCGCCGCATCAGTCGCAACGAGGAAGTGGGATTCACGGCCGGCGAGCGCAAGCGCGAGCCACCCGAGGGCAACGAAGGACGGCGTCCGCCGCGCAAGCAGTTTAATTAAGGAAGCAGGCAGTTCATGAAGTGGATTCATTACACGAAGTTCACCGGCGATGACTTTGGGCTCAGCTCCGAAGATCTTCTCAAGGCGCTCTCCGATTTCTTCCTCGAAAGCGGCTTCCAGAACCAATACATGGGCTTCAGCGAGTGGAACCAGCACACGCTCGAAGACCTCAAAAACGCGCTGCAGCGGGCGCTCGAGCAGGGCGACTCGTTCGATCCCGAGCAAGCCCAGCGCATCCAGCAGGCCCTCGAGAACATGTCGCCCGAGCAGATGGACGATCTGATGAATCGCCTGGTGCAGAAGCTGGTGGACGACGGGTACATCAACACCGATCAGGAGCAGTCCAACGAAACCGGCCCCGGCGGCGCCGGCAACGCAGATCGCAAAGTGGATGTGAAAATCACGGACAAATCCGTCGATTTCCTCGGCTTCAAGACCCTCAAGGATCTGCTCGGCTCGCTCGGAAAATCGAGCTTCGGCGCCCACGATACGCGCGATCTGGCAACCGGCGTTGAGGTCAGCGGCGCCGCGAAACCCTACGAATTCGGCGACACCCTGAATCTGGACATCAGCCAGACCCTGTTCTCCGCCATCCAGCGCGAAGGCCTGAAGGTTCCCCTCAACCTGGAATACTCCGACCTGCACGTGCACCAGTCCGAATATCAAAGCTCCTGCGCCACCGTGCTGATGCTCGATTGCAGCCATAGCATGATTCTTTATGGCGAGGATCGCTTCACGCCCGCCAAGAAAGTCGCGCTGGCGCTGGCGCACTTGATTCGCACGCAGTATCCCGGCGATAGTCTGCGCTGCGTCCTGTTTCACGATTCAGCGGAAGAACTGCGGCTGGGGGATCTGGCGCGAGTACAAGTGGGCCCCTATTATACGAACACGCGCGACGGCCTCATCCTGGCGCAGCGGCTGCTCAACCAGGAAAAGAAGGACATGAAGCAGATCATCATGATCACCGACGGCAAGCCCTCCGCGCTGACGCTGGAAGACGGGCGCATGTACCGCAACGCCTTCGGCCTCGATCCGCTGGTGATCAGCCGCACGCTCGAAGAAGTGGGCCGCTGCAAAAAGCAGGGCATCCTCATCAACACCTTCATGCTCGCCAGCGATTTTGGTCTGGTGAACTTCGTCCAGAAGGTCACGGAGCTGTGCCGCGGCAAGGCGTACTTCACCACGCCGTATAATCTCGGGCAATATCTGCTGATGGATTACATGAACCGCAAAACGCGGACCATCCATTAACGATGTGGCGCACGCACTCCTGCGTGCCGCGTTCACACTCATGTGAACGCAGCGGTTTTCGCATGACACCTCCTACCGTGGCGCGAGCGTAGTCCCCGGCAACCAGGGCCTGTTCGGGTCCCTACCGCGTCCAGACCGCTCTCGCCGTAGCGCTCCACGACGCCGGCCATCACGCCCGGCATCATCCGGCTCGCATTCTCTCGCATCTGCTGGGCGAGGATCACCCGGCGACAAGCGGCGCGGAACGTGATATTGTCGATGGGGGCTGGCACTATCATTGATAGCTTCGAGTGACAGCCAAACAAAAAGGAGCACATCATGGCATCTGTATTGTCCTCTCCGACTGAAAAAAAAGCGGCCGTGTCGGCGACCAAACTTCTTATCAACAATCGGTGGGTGAACAGCCAATCCGGCAAGACGTTCGCCACCGTGAATCCAACCACCGGCGAAGAGATCTGCCAGGTGGCGGAAGCCGACGCGGCGGACGTAGATCTGGCGGTAAATGCGGCACGCAAAGCCTATGACCATGGACCGTGGCGCAAGGCCTCCGGCCCCGAAAGAGCGCGCCTCTTGCACCGCCTGGCCGATCTGATCGAAAAGCACGCCGACGAATTGGCGCGCCTGGAATCCATGGATAATGGAAAGCCGTTCACCATGGCCAAGGCCGTGGACGTCGCCGCCACCATCGGCTGCTATCGCTATTTCGCCGGCTGGGCGGATAAAGTGATGGGCAAAACCATACCCATCGAAGGCCCCTTCTTCTGCTATACCCGGCACGAGTCCATCGGAGTTTGCGGGCAGATTATCCCCTGGAATTTTCCTCTGCTAATGCAGGCCTGGAAGCTCGCGCCCGCCTTGGCTACAGGCAACACCGTCGTTCTGAAACCGGCCGAGCAGACTCCCCTCACCGCGCTCCGCGTCGGTGAGCTGATTATTGAAGCCGGCTTTCCCGAAGGCGTGGTGAACATTCTGCCCGGCTTTGGCGAGACCGCCGGCGCCGCAATCGCCAACCACATGGATGTCGATAAAGTGGCCTTCACCGGTTCCACCGAAGTCGGTCATCTGATCATGCAGGCCGCTGGAAAATCCAATTTGAAGCGCGTCTCGCTGGAATTGGGCGGCAAGAGCCCGAACATCGTCTTTGCGGATGCCCAGATGGATCAGGCCGTCGAAGGCTCGCACATGGGGCTGTTCTTCAACCAGGGCCAGGTCTGCTGCGCCGGCTCGCGGGTGTTTGTCGAAGAAAAGGTGTACGACCAGTTTGTGGAACAGAGTACGGCTCGTGCGAAAAAACGAACGGTAGGCGATCCCTTCGATGCCGGCACCGAGCAAGGCCCGCAAGTGGATCGAGCGCAGCTCGATAAAGTGTTGGGTTACATCGAGTCCGGCCAAAGCGAAGGCGCCAAGCTCAACTGCGGCGGCTCGCGCGTCGGTGATAAAGGGTACTTCGTCGAACCGACCGTATTCTCCGACGTTCAGGACGACATGAAGATTGCGCGGGAGGAAATTTTCGGACCGGTGATGAGCATCATCAAGTTCAAGAGCATCGATGAAGTAATCGACCGGGCCAACAAAACCGTCTACGGCCTGGCCGCCGGCGTTTGGACGCGCGATATCGGTAAAGCTCTGGCCATCGCCAACAACGTCCGCTCCGGAACCGTCTGGGTGAACTGCTACAACGTGCTCGACACGGCTGCTCCGTTCGGAGGCTTCAAACAATCCGGAATCGGCAGAGAGCTCGGCGAGTATGGCCTGCAGCAATACACCGAAGTGAAGACGGTAGTCGTCAAGCTATAACGGGCAATCTGATCACTTCACTCTGGGCTGGCGCCATTTACGCGTCAGCCCTTTTCAATTTATACTAGCCTTCGATCATCCCCATGCAAGCCACCATCACCGACAAATTGCTGGACCCCTCCGTTTGGCAGCGCCGCTACTTCGATGGCGCCTGGAAGCCCGCGCCTTTGACCATCAGCGTTCGTGAACCCGCCACCGGCATGGAGCTGGGAGTAGCCGGCGGCGGTACCGCCGAGCTCGCCGTCCAGCTCACCGAGCAAGCCGCTGGCGCGCAGCCGAAATGGGCCGAGACTCCCCCCGACGATCGTGCGCGCATTCTGCGCAACGCCGCCAGAGTGATCGAAGACAACTCTCAAGAGATCATGAACTGGATCATTCGCGAGACCGGCGGCGTGACAGCTAAAGCGGGTTACGAAGTCGACATGGCCACTGGAGAGCTGTATCATTCAGCAGCGCTTCTTACGCAGCCGATTGGCCAAATCTTGCCCTCCCCGGACCCGGACCGGTTGAGCCTGGCCCGGCGCGTTCCGGTCGGCGTAGTGAGCGTCATCACGCCCTGGAATGTTCCGCTCGTGCTCTCCATGCGCTCGGTCGCGCCGGCGCTGGCCCTTGGAAATGCTGTAGTCCTGAAGCCCGATCCGCAGACTCCCATCTGCGGCGGCTTTCTTCTGGCGCGCGTCTTTGAAGAAGCCGGCCTCCCCCCGGGCTTGCTCTCTGTTCTTCCGGGCGGCGCCGATGTCGGCGAAGCTCTGGTCACCGCTCCGCTGGTTCGTCTGGTAACGTTCACTGGTTCCAGCGCAGTGGGACGCCGCGTCGGCGAACTGGCCGGGCGCAATCTCAAAAAGGTGTCGCTCGAACTGGGCGGCAACAGTCCCATGCTCATCCTCGATGACTGCGATCTGGACGCGGCCAGCTCGGCCGGCGCTTGGGGATCCTTCCTCCATCAGGGGCAAGTCTGCATGGCCACCAGCCGCCACATCGTGCTGCGCAGTGTCGCCGATGCGTACCTCAAGAAACTGGCTGCGCGCGCCGCCGCGCTGCCCGTGGGCGATCCATTCCGCGAGGAAGTCGCGATTGGTCCGCTCATCAATGAAAAGCAGCTCCGTCGCGTGCACGGCATTGTGACGGACTCAGTGGCCGCGGGCGCGAACCTGGTTACCGGCGGTACGCACGATGGGCTTTTCTATAAGCCCACCGTGCTCGGCGCTGTGGGACCCGATACCCGGGCCTTCCAGGAAGAAATCTTCGGTCCCGTGGCGCCAGTGACTATCGCCGAAGACGACGATCACGCCATTGAGCTCGCCAACAGCACCGGCTACGGTCTGGCTGCCGCGGTGCAAACCGGTAACACCGAGCGCGGGCTTCGCGTGGCCCGCAAGCTAAAAGCTGGAATGGTTCACGTCAACGATCAAACCATCGCCGATCATCCCGGCATTCCGATGGGTGGCATGGGCCAATCCGGGAACGGCGCGCGCTTCGGCAGCACCACCAACCTGGACGAGTTCACCGAGTGGCAGTGGGTGACCGTAAGCGGTAAGCCCGCCCGTTATCCGTTCTAGTGGCGCACGCACTCCTGCGTGCCGCGTTCACACTCGTGTGAAGGCCCGGCTATCGAAGCGCTCGGCCAGCATCGCGCGAACGATGTTCTGGTCTGTCTCCAAAGTGGCAGTGGGTCACCGTAAGTGGTAAGCCTGCCCGATATCCGTTCTAGACCCTGAACCCTTGTCATCAATTACTCGGCAATTGCTGCTGAGTCCCGTGGCGCACGCACTCCTGCGTGCCGCGTTCACACTCGTGTGAACGCCCGGCTATCGAAGCGCTCGGCCAGCATCGCGCGAACGATGTCCTGGTCTGTCTCCAAATCAGAAGGATCTTCCGCCAGCAGCCACACTAACTCGACTTTTGTAGCTCAACGCTCGATTCCAAGCCAGAACACAAGTTACCGCATGCGTCTTTCCAAGATGTATCCGCGCACTCTGGAAGGCTTCGCGCTCCATCCTCGCCGCGTCTTCATCGTGGCCCAGTTCGAACAAAGCGGCGGCCAGATCGCCTTTAGCCGACAGCGTGCATGGATGGCAAGCACCGCGGTGCAACATGAGGCCGTTTAGAACCTCTTGCAACAAACTCACCGCTCCGCCGAAATCGCCAGCGTCCCACCGAATCGCCAGCTGGTGCTAAGAGCTTTGTTGTTTGCCGCGCGCGAAAAAATTCAAAGCAGCCGAGTTCATGCAATAGCGCAAATGCGTGGGAGGCGGCCCATCGTCAAAGACATGCCCCAGATGAGCGTCGCACCGGCTGCACAAAACCTCGTCTCGTTGCATCCCATGTGAGTTGTCCCCTTGCCCTCTCACATTTTCTTTCGCGATGGGCTGCCAGAAGCTGGGCCAGCCCGTGCCGGACTCGAACTTGGTCTTGGAATCGAAAAGAACCGTATCGCAGCAGATGCAATGGTACAAGCCGTCGGCGTGATTGTCGGCGTACTTGCCGGAGCCGGGGAACTCGGTGCCGGCCTGCCGCGTGATCTGGAACTGTTCCGCCGTCAGTTGCCTCTTCCATTCCGACTCGGGCTTTTCGACTTTTTCCAACTCCACTACGCCGGTTCGCACTCCCGACGCATCAAACTCGACAATTTTGACCAGCTGCTTCTTGCCCGAACTGGCCGCGGACAACCTTCCGATGGCAGCCGCTGCCGGGACCACGGCTCCCAGCATCTTCACAAACATTCTTCTGTCCATCGCTATTTGCCACCTTTGCACATCTCGGGAAACTCGGCGCGCAGGTTCGTCAACTTAGGCAAGTCGTTGTATGCGACGTACGGTTGGTGCGGATTATGCGCCACGTAATCCTGGTGATAATCTTCCGCCCGATAAAAGGCCTGCAGCGGCGCCACCTTGGTCACGATAGGCCTGCGGAACACCTTCGCCGCATCCAACTGTTGAATGTACGCTTCCGCGATTTTCTTTTGCTCCTCGCTGGTATAGAAAATCTCCGAGCGGTACTGAGTGCCTTCATCGGGACCCTGCCGGTTCAATTCCGTTGGATCGTGAGCCACCGAAAAATAGACTTTCAGCAGCTGGCCGAAGGAAACCTGGGAGGGATCGAAGGTGACTTGAACGGACTCCGCGTGGCCCGTGGTGCCCGTGCTCACGATTTCGTAGTGCGCGTTGGCCTTGCTTCCGCCCGCATACCCCGAAACGGCGCTAGTGACTCCCTTGATGGCCGAAAAAACGGCTTGCACGCCCCAGAAACATCCGCCTGCGAGAACCACGGTTTCGGACTTCTCCGATCGATTCTCATCCACCGCCGGACCAGGCAAACTGCTAGCGGCAAAAGCAGCGACGCCGACGAAAAAAACGATAGGTTTTAGCATGGAAGTTACCCGTCACCGATCATATCATTCTGGGGGTTTACTGTCCGCCATACCAGACATTCCATCTTATTAGTACTGCTGCTGAGCCCGTGTGGCGCACGCACTCCTGCGTGCCGCGTTCACACTCATGTGAACGCCCGGCAGCATTGCCAATCTACCGCTTTGGCATTGGTCGCCCCATACATCTTAAATATTTAAATATGCTCTCCCTCCCCAATCCAAGCCATCCCCCGCGTGCTGGTTACCGGAAACGAATCTTGGCTAGCGCGGTGGCATCGGTGGGAAGCTCTTTCTGCCCAGCCGGAAATTGGTTGGACAAGAGCAGAAACGCGAGAATGTCGGCGTTCTGCTCCCGGCTCAATCGTCCTGGTTGGTCGGCGGGCATAGACATCTGCATCTTCTCGAACAGATCGTCGACGGTCTGTCCGTTCCAATCGCTTTTGAAGTCGGCGCCCTCGAGCGGCGGAGCTTGCCCGGTCCCATCCAGCGCAGTGCCATGACACGACGCGCACTCCTTGCCGTAGAGCGCCTTTCCGCGCTTCGCCTGCTCCAGGGTGTAGACGCCATCCCAGACCGACGCCCCTTGTTGCGCATAAACTGTGGCTGCTAAGACCAGGACCAACCCGATTGCGATTTTCACTCTGGGTAATATTTTAGACCGCTTCACCGTCCCTGCATATGGGAGAATGTTGCTCTATGAATTGCTTGAAAGGTTTCTTGCTCGGATCGCTGATTGCCGGATCGCTGATTATTGGATGCGCCGCAGCCGCGACGCCGGCCTGTGATCCTGACAATGGCGGCATAACCCTGCCTCCGGGCTTCTGCGCCATCGTCGCCATCGACGGCCTGGGCCCCGCGCGGCATATCGTGGTGGCCCCCAATGGCGACGTTTATGTCGCGCTCCAGACGGCTGGAAGGAATGCATCGGGCGGAGGCGTGGTGGCCCTGCGCGACACCAAAGGCGACGGCCACTTCGACCTGAAAGAAAGCTTTGGCGAAGGCAGCAGCACCGGTATCGGCCTGCGCAACGGTTATCTCTACGTCGCCAAAGTGAATTCAGTCGAGCGCTATAAATTGACGCCGGGCCAATTGAAGCCGGCTGGGTCCGCCGAGGTAGTCGTGATGGGTTTGCAGGGCGAGCGCCAGCATGGCGACAAAGGGATCGCCTTCGACGGGAAAGGCTCGCTCTACGTGAATGTCGGCGCGCCCTCCAATGCCTGTCAAGCCAAGGATCGGCAAGCCAAATCGCCCGGACAAGATCCCTGCCCCATCCTCGAGCAGCACGGCGGCATCTGGAAGTTCGATGAAAACAAGCTGGGGCAAACGCAGGCCGACGGCGTGCGCTTTGCCACCGGGTTGCGGCAGATGCCGGCCATCGCCTGGTACGATGGCGCGCTGTACATCGCGATGAACAATCGCGATCAGCTCGATGTAATGTGGCCGGGCAAGTTCACCGCCCAGGAAAACGCCGAGCGCCCCGCCGAGCCTTTGGACCGCGCCGTCGAGGGATCCAATTTCGGCTGGCCATATTGCTTCTATGATTACGGCCAGAAAAAGTTCTTCACCAATCCCGAATACGGCGGAGACGGTAAGACCTCCGACAAGTGCGGCGCGTTTACGCCCCCCGTGGTTGCCTTCCCCGCCCATTGGGCGCCGGTGGATCTCATGTTTTATTCCGGCAAGCGGTTCCCCAAGAAGTATCAGGGCGGCGCGTTCATCGCCTTTCACGGCTCCTGGAATCGCGCGCCGATGCCGCAAGCCGGCTACAACGTGACTTTCCAACCCTTCTCGCATGGCAAGCCCTTGGGAGATTTTGAAGTTTTCGCCAGCGGTTTTCCAGGTAAGGCTCCGCTCCTGAATCCCAACGATGCCGTAGCCCGGCCGGATGGCGTCGCCGAGGCCCCCGATGGTTCGCTATACATTGGCGACAGCCAAAAGGGCCGCATCTGGCACGTGTACTATCGCGGAAAATAGTCGCGTATGTACGAAGATGATCCGGTGCGAGTTTACCTAAACGAAATGCAGAAGGTTCCGCCATTGACTCGCGAACAGGAGACGGAATGTGTTCGGCACATTCGAGCGCAAGATGAGCACGCCGATCTTGCGATGAAGGACCTGGTCGAACAGGTTTTGCCGTTAGTGGTCACCATCGCCCAAAGACATTCTAGCGATAACGTCCACATTTTGGACTTGATCCAGACAGGCAACCAGGCCTTATTAACCGCCGCACGGGCCTTCCCCGATAGCAACGCCGATAACTTTGCTGGTTACGCTGAACCCTTCATCGAAAACGCCATCCTTCATGCCGCGGATGAACGCTGATAAGCGATTTTTTTCGATCCGAGTTCATCTGTGGCCACGTTTTTCGACGCACTCACCACCCAAAATTGCTGACCACGAAATAAACCACCGGCAGCGCGAACAGGCTGCTATCCAGCCGGTCCAGCCATCCCCCATGCCCTGGCAGCAAATTTCCGCTGTCCTTCACGCCCGCGCCGCGTTTCATCGCCGATTCGCATAGGTCGCCTAATTGCCCCGCGACATTTGCAATCACCGTCAATCCCAGCGCTTCCGCCAGCGGCGCCGCCGGCAGCAACCATCGAAAGTAGAAGGCGCCGTAAATCACCGACGCTACGGTGGAAGCAATGGATCCTTCCCACGACTTCGCCGGGCTCACGTTCGGCGCCAGTTTGTGCCGCCCCAAACTCCGCCCCACATACAAAGCGGCGATGTCCCCCACCCAATTGAGCGACAACGCAAAGAAGAGCCAGTAGTCGCTAATAGCGCGCAGCTCGATGGCGCAGCGCAGCGATCCAAACACATACGCCACTCCCAGCAGTAGCGCCGCCGCCTCCGGCAACGCCTGCGACATTTCGCGCGACCGCAGCGCCAGCGACATGGCTAGGATGGCAATCAGCACAAAAAACGCGCCGTCTCTCCCCGGCAGCAGCAGCAACAGCAACCCGGCCACGAACCCAAACAGGCCCGGCTTCCCGATCCCGTGCAGCGCAACCAGGTCGCTGTACTCGCGAAAGCAGAGCATCGCCACGGCCGCTACCGTCACCAGGAACGCCCACTGCGGCGCCCACAATACGATGTACAGGAAAAAAGGAATGAGCAGCAGCGCCGTTACAACGCGCTTCATCGCGCCAGGGAGCCGGCCACTTCAACCCACTCGCTGTCGGCGCCGGCGGAGCCCAGACCGCCGAATCGCCGGTCGCGCTTCTGGTAGTCCAGAATGGCGTCGAGCAGATCGGCGCGCCCAAAGTCGGGCCACAAAGTTTCCGTGACGTATAGCTCGGCGTACGCGATCTGCCAGAGCAGGAAGTTGCTGATGCGCATTTCACCCGAGGTCCGGATCAGCAGATCGGGATCCGGAAGGCCCGCCGTGTACAGACGCGCAGCGATGGCCTGTTCATCGATGCGCAAATCGCGCAGCCGCCCTTCCATGCGCGCGTCTTCGACAATCGCATTGAGCGCGTCCACCAGTTCCGCCCGTCCGCTATAGTTGATGGCGACGTTCAGCCGCATGCCGGTGTTGTGCGCGGTGGCATCAATGGCAGTTTCCAACTCCTGGCGCACTGGCGCGGGAAGCTGATCGATACGGCCCATGCAGCTGAACCGAATTCCGTTGCGCAGTAGATCCGGCAGCTCGCGGCTTAAATACAGCCGCAGCAATCGCCACAGCATGTCCACTTCGGCTCGCGGCCGCTTCCAGTTTTCCGCCGAAAAAGCATAGAGCGTCAGCGCCTGGATCCCCAGCCGGGTGCATGACTCTACCGTTTCGCGGACCGGATCCATCCCGGCCTTGTGGCCCGCCACGCGCGGCAGGTTGCGACGCCGGGCCCAGCGGCCATTGCCGTCCATGATGATCGCGATGTGCGCGGGCAAGCGCGTCGGATCAATCGTGTTGGCGAGGATCCAATCCTTACTGCCGGGCTTGAGAACCTCGAACAGGTCTTTCATCTAGCTAAAGTGTATGGTACACCGGAATGTGGCGCGCGCACTCTTGCGTGCCGTGTTGGCACTCGTGCCAACACCTCTCCCGAGAATCTCCTTAATGTTTACAGGAGTGCGTGCGCCACGGAGGCGCCCAAATCAGGCACGCGGCTCTCTCACTGGATAGGAATGGTCGCCCCGGACTGCGTTGTGAGCCCGCCAATGGAGATCGTAACCGGAACTTCGCCGCTGGGCGCCGTGGATGGGATTCGCACATTAAATTGATACAGTCCGTTGATCGATCCAGGCGAAAGTCCGGCATAGAGAATGTCGGACGATGCCAGCGTGGTGTTGCCAATGGTGACCGTGACTTGGTTGGTTAACGACGCGATTCCAGTGGCAAGTTGACCCGCGACAAATGCAGCGTTGGTGTCTCCAAACCCCGTCCCATATAACGAAACGATATCGCCTGGCTTGGCCGGTGATGCTCCCGCCACCACACTGGAGTCGGCCACCAGCGAACCCGTTTGCGCTTCCTCGGCTGCCACGCTCATCGAGTTCGGGAACACGAAAAATGCCGGCGCGAACGGCTGTAGTGAATTGAAAGTGCCCTGTTCACTCAGCAGCTGGTTCGATTTATTTGGATTGGCGACCACCGTGAAAGTGATAGGACCGGTACTTATGAAGTCCGGCAATTGTGCGTTGATCTGACTGGAGCTTACATAGGCAATTGGTAATTGGACCGGTTGCTCCAGGCCCGCCCCCATCACTTCCACCCCCATGCATCCCAGTTCGGTGGGAAAAGCCCCATTCACATAATCACCCAAACCGGCGGTCCGGGTATAACCCGAGGTTTCAAATCTCGATCCGAAGAGAGTAATCATCGACTCGGATGAAACCCCGGGGGTGAAGGAGGCGCCGTTCACCACACTCTGGAGCTGCGGCGAAAGGGGAAGGTCGCAGCCTCCCGCGTTCCCGAGCGTCTGCGTGTAAGTGTAGACGTAATCGCCCGCGGGAGAGCCATCGCCATTGGCGGCAACGGCGGCGACATAGACCTCCAGCCTTCCCACCTCCTGATCAGGTGGGTTCCACAGGACATCAAATTCGTACGCCGAACCTACAACGCCGATTGGTGCGTTCAAATGCTCGGCAAATTGCCGATTAATATTGTCGCCGCAGGGAGCTGCGGACCCGTACTTCGAACCGTCATCGCACACCACTTGCACCGCCGTCGCCATGCTCGGAACCGCAAATGTCCCCGAGGACAAGGTCTCATTGCTCTGCTCGCGAATCGTGATTTGGAACCCCCACCGCGACGCGTTGGGATTTTGCACTACGATTTTGATCAACTGCTGGATGGTCGGGACATAATCGCTCACCGTCACTTTGAGAGACCCCGACGGATCGTTTAGGGATTTGCCGGTGTGGCAGGTGCTGCAGTTCTGACCACCGTGGTCGGTGGGCGCGCCCGCATATCCCAGGGGCGGAGTCTTACTGTCGGCGAAAAGACTTGCGGCGAAAAACAATGCCGGCACAACAATCAGTATTGGCAGCGTTACGAAGCGGCTCATATCAAACTAGACTTTCATACCGGCGGAAAGTTACTAAGGTTATTGTGTGTCCATTTTTGCCAAAAGAATCAATGCTTTCTTCGCCATAGTACTTAGAGGTAAGTCGCCGAGAATACGCTTCGCCACCCATTGAAGATCGTTTCCCAACTGAAGATCGCTTCCCAATGCGCGCCGGCCCGCAACCGGGTTCTGTGTTGCCCGATAGACCACCACTAAGTAAGTGGTGTGGACAATGCTATGGCGAAACCTGCCCGCTGCCTCGGCAACCTCTGCGCCCGGCACTTGTTCCCGCTCCGGAAGCTCCCAGAATCCGGCCATCCGCCGGCTGTCCGGCGGGCGTTGCCATAACAGGATCCGGCCTCCCTTTTCGATCGCCAGTAAGTGCCTCTCGCGCCGGCTCGCACCGGGACGGGCGCGCGTCAGCGGCAACCGATTTTCCAGGCCCTCCCGCCGCGCCTGACACTGCAACCGAATGGGGCATTGGCCGCACAGCGGCTGCTTGGGCACACACACCGTAGCGCCCAATTCCATCAGCGCTTGATTGAACTCGCCTGGACATCTCGGGTCCAGCAACGTTTCAGCCAGCGCCCGCAGCCTGCTTCGCACCACCTGCGATTTTATGTCGCCGCGCTCGGCCGCAACGCGGCTCAGCACTCGCAGAACATTTCCGTCCAGCACCGCATGTGGCTTTCCGAACGCGATGCTGGCCACCGCCGCCGCCGTGTAATCGCCCACGCCGGGCAATCCGCGCAGCGCCCCATAATCGGAGGGAAACTGCCCAAGCTCGACAATTGCGCGCGCCGCCTTTTGTAAGTTGCGCGCTCGCGAGTAATAACCCAATCCGGCCCAGGCAGCCAGCAGCTCTTGCTCGGCGGCCGAGGCCAGCGCGGCAGGATCCGGGAATAAAGTCAGGAAGCGCTCATAGTAAGGAATTACCGCCGCCACTCGCGTCTGCTGCAGCATCACTTCGGAGATCCAGATGCGATAGGGATCCCGAGTGTGCCTCCACGGCAAATCGCGCTTGTGCTTGCGATACCACTCCAGGAGGCTGCGGCGAATTTTATCGAGCATGTGGGAACGAGTATACTGACACCAGATTACGTGAGCGGCCGGATTATCCGTAGATTTCTTTGGAGCGGCTTTGCACTGCTCGCCGCTTCGCTGCTCGGCATGGATCTCTACGTCGCGCGGCATAGCGAGGAACTCTGGCGCCCCCTGCTGGGAGTCACGCTGGCGGTACTGGTGCTGGCAGGCGGCCTGGCTTTTCTCTTCATCCGATCCTTTTCCCGCCGCGTGTCTCAGCTCCGAGCCTACGCCGAACGCTTGCTGGACCCGCCCCTGTTCGATCAGCCGCTGCCCTCCGGTGACGACGATTTGGGTCTCCTGGCCCGCTCGCTCGAGCGCACCGCCCCCCGTATCCGCGAGCTCGTCGACAACCTGAAGCTGGAAGGCGCGCGCCGCGAAGCCATTCTCGCCAGCATGCTGGAAGGCGTGCTCGCGGTGGACAAGGATCTGCGCGTCACGTTCTGCAATTACTCCTTCGCCCGAACCGTGGACGCCCGGCTCCCGGTGATTCCCGGCATGCCGCTACTGGAACTGGTGCGCGACCCCGGATTGCGCGAAATCATGACCACCGTCATTTCCACCGGCGAGCGCATGGAACAACGCTTGACGTTGCCCGGCGCCGGCGCGCGCTCCTTCGAGGTCCTCGCCGGTCCCCTGGGCGCGCCCGCCACTCGCGGAGCCTTGGCCATTCTTCACGACGTCACTCAGCTGGAGCGCCTGGAGCGTGTCCGCCGGGACTTCGTCGCCAACGTCTCGCACGAATTGCGAACTCCCCTCGCCGCCATCCGCGGTTACGCCGAAACACTTCTCGATGGCGCGCTCGAAGACCAGGAGAACAACCGCCGATTCGTGGAGATCATCCTGGCGCAGGCCACCCGGCTGAGCAATATCGCATCCGATCTGCTCTCGCTTTCCGAGCTCGAATCCGCTGCTCTGACCGTTCAGCCCCAGCCGGTCTCCATCCGCGCCGCCATCGAGTCCGCTTTGCGAACCGTGGAATCGGCCGCGCGCGTGCAGGGCGTCCGTCTGCTCTGTGAAAAGCTGGACGATTTGAAAGTGGTGGGCCATGAGCTCCGCCTGGAGCAGGTTTTCATCAACCTGCTGGACAACGCCGTGAAGTTTAATCGCCCCAATGGGGAAGTGCAGGTGGAAATGCGCCGCAGCAACGGCAAGGTGCGCATCCTCATCGGCGACACTGGCATCGGCATCCCCTCCGAAGATCTGCCCCGCATCTTCGAGCGTTTTTATCGCGCCGATAAGGCCCGCTCGCGCGCCCTCGGCGGCACCGGTCTCGGCTTGTCCATCGTCAAGCACGCCGTCGAGCAGATGGGCGGAACGGTCCAGGTCCATAGCCGCCTCGGCGAAGGCTCCGAATTTACCATCGAGCTTCCCACCGCCTGAAGCCACTGTGGCGCACGCACTCCTGCGTGCCGCGTTCACACTCGTGTGAACGCCTGCCGCGTCGGCGAATCACTCACCGGAGGCCTTGAGTAATGCCGCCAATAGAGGGTGAAGCGCCGGCGCAAACGGGTTGGTGACGGTGACCCCCCGCCACGTAAATCCTTCCTGGAGATCCTCCGACAGCAGCAAGCGGCACTCGGCTTCCGCCGACGCGGCCAGCACAACCGAGTCCCAGATCGTTAGACGGTGATCGGACGCCAGATCCGTTGCGTCAACCATTACGGTGGTGGACGTCTCAACCGTGGGATAGGCGTCGCGCCAGCTCAACACGGCTGCGCGTGCCCGTGCCGGCCGCCACTTCGCTTTTCGGACCAGCACGTTGAACAACTCGCCCAACGTCTGAACTGGAAGCACGACGGCCCCTACCGGCAATCGCTGAATTAGCTCCAGCGCCTTATCTCGCATGGTCGCCCCGTTTGTTGCCTCGGCGTAGGCCATGACGTTGGTGTCCAAAGCGACCTTCATGTGGCGTCGTCGTACAGCTCGTCGCGCGTCCAGCGGCCGGCATTCACCGCTCGTCCTGTTCGGAGCCGGGCGAAAAGGGCGGCGCGAGCCCCCTCCGCGGCGCGCTCGTCCTCGACGACAGGCGTGATTTTAGCCACGGGCTTGCCATGACTCGTCACCACGACGCTTCGGCCCTTCTTCACGGTTCGCAGAAGTTCCGAGAATCGGCGGTTGGCCTCCGCTGCCGAAACTGCTTTGTCCATATAGTAGTGACATTCACTACTATACCGTAAACCAGCTTCGGGATTGTGCGCCATGGCCGCCGGCAGCCGTTCCATGCTATTGTGGCGCGCGCACTTTGCGTGCCGCGTTCACACTCGTGTGAACGCCTTCCGACTTGATCTCGAAACGAGCTTTGACAAGGCACGTACGCATACCTGCGCTACGCCTCGTGGCGACCGGAGTGTTATCCGGACCGGCCTGCAGACGGATTCTGGAGTGCAGGCGTCGGCTCCAAACCTTGTAACGCGATATTAACCCAACCGTCATTTATCGCTAACCCGATGCGGCTATCCTCCGTAAGGCGGTGACAAATTCACCGTAAGGCGGTGGCAAATTTACGCCGCCTCGATGTGGAACAAAATCTTGAAAAGATCTGGAACAAAATCTTGAAAAACCCTATCAGGGATGGAGATGATGAAAGCTAAAACGCTAGGAACTGCGATCCTGTGCTCCGCGATTCTATTAGGCACGTCGTTACCGGGACAATCCACCGACGATGTCGCCGCTTTGAAGGCGCAACTGGCCGAGCAGCAGAAGCAAATTGACGCGCTGAAATCGGCCATGGAAGAACAGAAGAAACTCATCCAGAGAGCCACCAGCGCCCCCGCGCCCGTGCAGCCGGGGCAGGACACCTTCGCACTGCCGCGCAACAAGGCGCTCGGGGATGTGGCCAGCACCACGCCGATCATTCCATCCATCGCGCCGGCGAATAAAGCGGCGCTGAGCGGGGGCCAACCCCCGGCCGCGGGCGCATCCACCAATCCCTGCGAGGCGCCCCTGGACACGAATTCAGTGCCGCCTTATTTGCGGCTCGGCAGCGTTTGCATCGTCCCCATCGGATTCATGGATGCGACGTTTGTCTATCGGGACAAGGCTGCCAATTCGCAGATCGGAAGCAATTTCGGCAGCGTTCCATACAACAACACAGTCGGCGGCAAGATCTCTGAAGACCGCTTCAGCATCCAGAACAGCCGTCTCGGCTTCCGTGCTGACGGTGACTGGAAAGGCGCGCATTTCATCGGATACAACGAGTTCGACTTTCTGGGCAGCGGCGCGGGAAACAACTACAGCGTCACCAACGGCGCCGTGGTCCCCCGCATCCGCCTTTATTGGGTGGATGTGAGAAAGAACGGCTGGGAGTTTCTGGCCGGTCAAAGCTGGAGCATGCTGACGCCGAACCGCAAGGGGATCTCTGCGCTGCCGGGCGACATCTTCTACTCGCAAGTCTTCGACGTGAATTACATGGCGGGCTTGACTTGGACCCGTCAACCGGGCTTCCGGGTACTCTACCATTTTGGCAGCACGGTCACCTGGGGATTTTCGGCTGAGAACCCAGAGCAGTATATCGGCGGCTCCGCCGGCGGCTCGGCTATCGTACTGCCCGCGGCCCTCGCCAGCCTGACACCGACGCAATTGGATCAGGGCAACATCAACAACGGGACGCCCACCTTGACGCCCGATTTCATTTCCAAGATCGCCTGGGATCCGAGTGCGCGCTTTCACGCCGAAGTTGGCGGAATCCTGAGCACTTTCAAAATTCTGAAGAATCCTGCCAACCTCTCGCGTGCGGCTTATGATACCAAAGCGGGCGGCGGCGTCCTGTTCGGCATGAACGCGGAAGTATTTAAGAACTTCCGGCTCATCACGACAAACTTCTGGAGTGATGGCGACGGACGTTACCTGTTCGGACAAGCTCCAGACCTGGTGGTGGGCGCCAACGGCAACATGAGCCTGATGCATTCGGGCGGCACGGTGGACGGTTTCGAAGCCAGAGCCGGTAAATGGCTGCTGTTTGGCTATTACGGCGGCATATACATTCCAAAGGACGTCCAGATCGATGTCAACGGCAAACCGGTCGGGTACGGCTACCTCGGTTCCTCCAACAGCCAGAACAAGGCTATTCAGGAAGGTACGTTCGGCTTCAACGAGACGGTTTGGGGCAGCCCACGCTATGGCGCGATCAATCTGATCGGCCAGTACGAATATCTGACGCGTAACCCGTGGTACATCGGCACGGGCCCCAGGGCCACCCACGACAACACTATCTACTTCGATATCCGGTATACGTTGCCGGGTAGCATCCCAGCTTTCTAACGCGTCAATAAGACAAGGGGCGGTGCGAGCTGCCCCCGTCGAAAGAAAAGGATTCGATTATGAAGAAACGAATGTTTTGGATTCTCTTACTCACGGCCGCCGCCTCTGTAGTGGCCTCTGCCGAGACCATCAACGCGGCCGGGGCCACCTTCCCAGCCCCCATCTATCAGAAATGGTTTGAGGAATATCATAAGGCGCACCCCGATATCCAGATCAACTACCAATCCATCGGTTCCGGCGGCGGAATCCGTCAGCTCACCGAAGGTACTGTGGACTTCGGGGCATCCGACATGCCCATGACCAACGAGCAATTGTCGAAGGTAACCAAATACAAGGTGCTGCATTTCCCGACCGTGCTCGGCGGCCTGGTCCCAACCTACAACGTTCCGGGCGCGCAGTCGATGAAATTCTCCGGGCCTACGCTAGCTGGCATTTATCTCGGAACCATCAAGAAGTGGAACGATGCTGCGCTGAAGGCTGACAACCCAGGCGCTAACCTTCCCAATGAAGACATCACGGTGGTCCACCGTTCGGACGGCAGCGGCACCACCTTCGTGTGGACCGATTATCTTTCCAAGGTCAGCCCGGAATGGAAATCGAAAGTTGGCGCCAATACCTCTGTGAATTGGCCGGTTGGCCTGGGCGGTAAGGGCAATGAGGGCGTGGCCGGACTGGTAAAGCAGACGCCCAATTCCATCGGCTACGTCGAACTGATCTTCGCGGCTCAAAACAAAATGGAGTACGGCTCGGTAAAGAATGCCGCCGGAAACTTCGTCAAGGCCGACGCTATGACTGTGACCGAAGCGGCCGCGGGCGCCTCCAAGGACATGCCGGCTGATTTCCGCGTCTCCATCACCAATGCTCCCGGTAAGAACGCCTATCCGATTTCAAGCTTTACCTGGATGCTGATCCCGGACAAGATCGGTGATGCAACCAAGAAAAAATCCGTCACGGACTTCCTGGCCTGGATGATGACCACCGGCCAGGGGGATGCGGCAGGTATGGACTACGCGCCGCTCCCTAAGCCGATTATCCAAAAGGAACAGAAGCAGATCGCTCTGATAAAGTAAGAAGCTTAAGCATGGCAACGGTAGCAGTAACCGCGCCCCCGCAATCGCATTCGAAGCTCGCTAAGCTTTTGCGTGACGGGGATCAGATCAGTCATCTGGTCACGCTTATCTTTGCGGCCAGCGTTTTCCTGGTCACTGTTTTCCTGGTGTACGAGCTCTGGATCCACTCCGGCCCCTCCCGGGCCAAGTTCGGCTTCAGTTTCCTCACTGGAAAAGTCTGGGATCCGGTGGCCGAGCAATTCGGCGCCTTGCCCTTCATCTATGGAACGGTGCTGACCTCGTTCCTGGCATTGTTGATCTCCGTTCCATTGGGTGTAGGCGCCGCCATCTTCCTTGCCGAGTTGGCGCCGCCAAAACTCTCCAACGTCTCCACGTTCCTGGTGGAGTTGCTGGCCGCGGTGCCCAGCGTGATTCTTGGCCTGCTGGCGATCTTTACTCTCGTCCCGGTTATGCGCCAGTACATCGAGCCGTTCCTGAAAAAAACGCTCGGCTTTCTGCCCTTTTTCCAGGGCCCCGCTTATGGAGTCGGCTATCTCACGGCGGGCATCGCCTTAGCGGTCATGACATTCCCCTTCGTTATTTCTATCTCCCGCGAGTCCTTGCTGGCCGTTCCCCGGGAGCAGCGCGAAGCCGCGCTCGCCTTGGGGGCCACGAAGTGGGAATCGACGTGGCAGGTGGTGGTGCCTTACGCGCGGCTCGGCATCATCGGCTCCATCTTCCTGGCGCTGGCGCGCGCCCTGGGCGAGACCATGGCCGTCACCATGGTCATCGGCAACGACACCAGCATCCACTCCTCTTTGCTTTCTCCGGGCTACACCATCGCCGCGGTTATCGCCAATGAGTTTACCGAGGCCACCGGCGATGTTTATCTCAGCGCGCTGGTGGAACTGGGATTGGTATTGTTCGCTCTTACCATGGTCATCAACGCAGCTGCACAATTGCTGATTATCGCGACCACCAGGAAGGGATCACGGCAGGATTAATGAACCAAATCGCGCGACGCAACATCGTCAACAATGTGATGCTGACCATCACCGGCATCTGCACCGTGCTTACGGTGTCGATCCTCTTCGTGGTCCTCGGCTTCCTGGTGGTGAATGGCTGGCGATCGTTGAATTGGGACTTCTTCACCAAGCTGCCGCTGTCCGCCGGCGAAACCGGCGGAGGCATGGCCAATGCCATCGTGGGCAGCGCCATCGTCATCTCCATCGCCGCCGCCATTGGCATCCCAGTAGGATTCCTGGGCGGCATCTACCTGGCCGAGTTCGGCGGCAAAACATTTGCCATGTTAGTGCGTTACACCGCGGACCTGCTGAACGGCGTGCCCTCCATCGTCATCGGGATCTTTGCCTGGACCGTCATCGTTGTGCCCGCGCACCATTTCTCGGCTTGGGCCGGCGGCTTCGCGCTGAGTCTGATGATGATCCCAATTGGCCTTCGCGCCACCGAACAGTTCCTGCGTGGCGTCCCTAATTCTCTCCGCGAAGGTTCGCTTGCTTTGGGCGCCAGCAAGACTCGCACGATTTTGTCGGTGATCGTGCCGGCGGCTAAACAAGGCATCCTGACCGGCTTGATCCTCGGCGTGGCTCGCGTCGCCGGAGAAACCGCGCCTTTGCTGTTTACCAGTTTCAACAATCAGTTTTGGGCCAACAAGCTCGGTGAGCCAATGGCCACCCTTCCCGTGATGATTTATACACACGCCATCTCGGCGTACGACGATTGGCATCGTCAAGCCTGGGCCGCGGGTCTGGTTTTGCTGGTGCTGGTGTTGATCGCCAATATTGCATCTCGTTGGGTGCTCTCTCGTGGAGCGTCCGTTCAAAGGGGGTAGTAACCTAAGAATATGGCTGCCACACCGGAATCCGCCAAAATGAGTGAACCCACCGCCCCACCGCCCGAACCCTCCGGCGTGCCGCCCGAGGTAGCCGCTAAACCCAAACTGCAGGCTGTCGATCTGAACTTTTTCTACGGAAATTTCCACGCGCTCCACAATATCAGCCTGGAAATTCCCGAAAAGCGGATCACAGCGCTGATTGGCCCTTCCGGCTGTGGCAAGTCCACATTCTTGCGCACCCTCAACCGCATCAATGAAACCATCAAGAATGCGCGCTACGAAGGGCAGGTATTGCTGGACGGCGAGAACGTGCTGAATCAGGATGTCACCAAACTGCGCCGCCGCGTGGGCATGGTGTTTCAACGCCCCAACCCGTTCCCCAAGTCGATCTTCCAAAACATCGCCTATGGCGTCAAGGTGAACGGACTGAAAGCGGGACGGTCGCTCAACGATATCGTGGAACACAGCCTCAAGCGCGCCGCGCTGTGGGATGAAGTGAAGGACAAGCTGCATCAGTCCGCCTACGGACTTTCCGGCGGCCAGCAGCAGCGTTTATGCATCGCTCGCGCTCTGGCGGTGGATCCGGAAGTTTTGCTTCTCGATGAGCCCTGTTCGGCTCTCGATCCCATTGCCACCTCCAAAATCGAAGATTTGCTGTTCACTCTCAAAGACCAATGCACTCAGGTGATCGTTACGCATAACATGCAGCAAGCCGCCCGCGTGGCCGAATTCACCGGCTTCTTTCTGCTCGGCAAGTTGATCGAATTCGACAAGACCGAGATCATTTTCAAACGGCCGGCCAAACGGGAAACCGAAGATTACATCACCGGCCGGTTCGGCTGATGTAGCGCACGCACTCGTGCGTGCCGCGTTCACACTCGTGTGAACGCCCAACTTAATTCAGGAGCCACCCTTGATCCACTTCAGAGAAGAACTCGACGAAATGCAGAGCCGCCTGCTCGAAATGGCGGGCTTAGTGGAATCCGCAATCCATCAAAGTGTTTCCGCGCTCGTCAACCGGGATGAGCAAGCCGCGAAAGAGGTCTTGTGGAAAGAGGCTCTCATCAATGAGAAGGACATCGAAATCGATGAATATGCGACGCGTCTGCTGGCCCTCTATCAACCCATGGCCCGCGACATGCGATTCCTTACCGCCGTCATCAAGATCAACGGCGACCTCGAGCGCATGGGAGATCTGGCCGTCAACATCACCCAGCGCGCTCTGTCCCTGATGCGGGAGCCGCCCGTGAAGCCGCTCATCGACATTCCTCAAATGGCCACCTTGGCCGAAGACATGGTGCGCAAGAGCCTGGACGCGCTGGTCAAGCGCGATGAAGATCTGGCCCGCGGCGTTCTGCTGTCCGATGACGAGGTGGATCGCCTGCGCGACGCCGTCTACAAGGAGCTGGTCGCTTTCATGCAGGAACAGAGCACCACCATCCCGCGCGCCGTCGACCTCATGTTCATCGCCCACAACCTGGAGCGCATCGCCGACCACGCCACCAACATCGCCGAGGATGTGCTCTTCCTGGTCAAGGGAATCGACGTCCGGCACCATTCCGAAGTGCGCGAGCAGAATCTTGTCGGCAAGAAGTAAAAGGCTGCCGCCGCCCGTACAATGGTGAGTTGGAACCCGTCTCTCACTATTACTATTCCGATCGTTTGAAGCTGCAGTTCTGGGACTGGGGGCAAGAACGCCTTCCTCCGCTCCTGCTGGTCCACGGCGGCTTGGATCACGCCCGTAACTGGGACTGGGTGGCCCGCTCGCTCCGCGAGCATTTTCACGTCTACGCCATGGACCTGCGCGGGCATGGCAACAGCGCCTGGGCGCCCGGCGCCATCTATAGCATCGCCGAACATCTTCTCGATATCACCACCCTGATCGATTTATTAACGGGCCAAGGGTCCGTTCATTTGATCGGGCACTCGCTAGGCGGAATCCTGACGCTGAGTTACGCCGGGCTTTATCCGCATCGCGTCCGCAAGGTCATCGCCATCGAAGGGCTCGGGCTCCCGGCTTCGCACCGCATTCACAAACCCGCTCCGGAGCGCCTGCGCGCCTGGATCGACAGCCTCCGCAAGGCCGAAGATCGCATGCCGCGCAGTTATCCCAACTTCGAAGCCGCCGTGGAACGAATGAAGGACGCCAATCCGCATCTGTCCGATGAAGTGGCGCGCCATCTCACGGTGCATGCCACCAACTGGAACGCCGACGGCTCCTTGAGCTGGAAATTCGACAACTATGTGCGGAACTTCGCGCCCTATGGCTACAACATCGACGAGCAACGTGCCATCTATGGCGAGATCACTTGCCCGGTGCTGCTGGTCTGGGGCCGCGAAAGCTGGCTACCCGATCCTGACATCGAAGACCGGGCCTTTGTAATTCCCAACCGCGAGGTGCTGAAGGTGGACGGCGCCGGCCATTGGGTGCACCACGATCGCCTGGATCTGTTCCTCGAAGCATCCAAGCGCTTCCTGCTGGAATCGATTCCTTAACCAACAGCTACTAAACTTCGTGGCGCACGCACTCCTGCGTGCCGCGTTCACACTCATGTGAACGCATTCCTTCGGTGTGCTTCAATACGAATAGGAGCGTATCTCCATGCGAAGACTGTCGCTATTCCCGACTCTTTTGACCTTCACCGCCCTCACCGCCTTCGCCGACTTTCAAGCCGGCCTGAATGCGTATCAGAAAGGCGACTACGTCGGAGCGGCGAAGGAGTGGCGCCCTGAAGCTGAGGAAGGCGATCCCAACGCCCAGTACAACCTGGGGCTCTTGTACCTGGATGGGCATGGAGTCCCACAGAATCCCACGGAGGCTGCCAACTGGTTCCGCCGCGCCGCGGAGCAGGATTACACGCAAGCCCAACACAACCTCGGCGCGATGTACGGCTCCGGGCTAGGCGTGAAGCGCGACTATGTGCAAGCCTACAAGTGGCTCAACATCTGCGCCGCCAAGGGCAACGCCGGATGCGTCACGCAGCGCGACCTGATCGCCAAAAAGCTAAAGCCCGCCCAGGTCGCCGAAGGACAACGCCTGGCCACGGACTTCAAGCCGCAGAAGGAAACCGTCAAGCAGTAGTCCAGAATTCAGAATTCAGAATTCAGAAGTCAGAATCCAGAATCCAGCCGTCTTCGGTAGCCGCGCTCTAATCCTGACGGAAGCCTATTCTGAATTCTGAATTCTGAATTCTGAATTCTGACTTCTGATTTTCAAGTAGTATCGGCTTCGCCCCAATTTCAATCTGACCGTTTGACGCGATCACCGTAACGTTCCCCGCCAAGTCGCGATATTGCGTGTATCCCGACGGCGCCGTATAGCTCGACGTGCCGCACACCCCATTGCCGCAGGTCTCGGATGCATCCCAGACAGCCAGAGCTTTATCTCCTCCCGGCCGGCTGTATGAGCACGTCCATACAGATCCACCCGCGTTTGCGCATGCGCTCGAAACCGTTGCGCCTGTCAGCCATTGGTAGATAGAACCGTAGGCCAGGCCCGCTTTGGTCAGCACGTTTTTCGATTCCAGCCTTCCATAATTGCTGTCGTAGGAGTACCAGTAAAACCGCGCCACCCCGGCCGACTGCAACAGGTAGTAACGCCCCAGAAACGCCACCTGCTCATCCGGATCGGTTAAGTTCGTGTTTGGCCCCCAGCTGCCTTCCGTATCCCACAACGGCACGCTGGAGAGCCCCTCCGAGGAAAGCAGAGTCGACCAATCGTGTACGGTAGTAGCAATCCCTTCCGACGGTTGGCCCTTATCCAGATATCCGTGGAACCCCATGATGTCCTGGTACCCGTTACCGCCCGCATTCAAGAATCCAGTGATCCAGGTGATTCCGTTTTCGATGTCGCCGCCCCCCGGCGCCACCGACGGGCTCACCACAGTCAGATCAGAATTGATTCCCTTAATAATGTTGTACGCGTCCTGTTGCATCCGCACCATTTGCGCCGTCGTTCCCTGCCAGAAACCCGGATTGTTCGGCTCGTTCCAGCCTTCCCAGTTCTGAATCATGCAGCTGGTCGATGTAGGGCAGACGTGCTTGACGATGGCGCTTACAAAACCCTTCCACGCGGCATCCGTGCCTGTGCCATCCGGGTTCACATCCGACGGCGCGAAGCAGACACCGGGCCGGTTTTGTTGGTCCGAACAGCCCGTTCCTAGTGGGTTGGATGAGGCCCACGAAGGAGTCTTCACCAGCGTGTAAATAAGATCCGCGGGAGTGAGTCCATGCGCCGCCGCGCCGTTTAAAACTTGATCGAGTACGGTAAAGTTGAACACCCCGTTCGCCGGCTCCAAGTTGATCCAGGGAATGTCGTCCGCGTTCAGCCGCACGGTGCGAAATGGGATGGCCGGCCAGGGAGAAATCCCCAAAAAATACGGCTGCGACAGTTCCATTCCAAAATACGTCGGCGAAATCACCCCCGGCGAGGAACCGGATGCAACCGCGATTGTGACATTGGCCGAACTCTGCGCGCCGGCGATGGAAATCACCACCGGCTGATCGCCCGACGGTACGTTCGGCACCGTCGCATTCACCTGATCCAGGCCCGCGAACCCCGGCGCGGCGCCCGCAAACGTCACCGGCGCGTTCACTCCTCCAATGGTCGCAGTGACCGTTTGCGCCGTCGGTTGTCCATTCCCCGCCCCACCAGTTGAAACCGCAGGCGTCGTGGCGCCCAGGCCGGTCGCAAAAATCGCGACGATCTCGCCCGGCTGCGCCGGATTGTTGTCCGCTACCACACTTCCGTTCGCATTCACGATAGCGCCCGGGAAAATTGCCGGAGCTACCTCCCCAACCGCCAGCGTCGAGTTCGAACTAGCAGTATTGTTCACGCGCACTGAAATAGTCGCCGAAGTGTTGGGAGGAATCTCATAAGGAACCTGCGCGTTGATCTGCGATGCAGAAACGTATAAGAGCGGTGCTGCAATTCCATTGATAAAAACCACACTGCCCAGCAGGTTAGTTGGAAGCGGCAACGCCCGCGCCTCCCCCTCACCCGTGGCCAGGTTGCTCCCGAATATGGAAATCAAAGCCCCAGGTGCAATCGGAGGCTGGAAGTTGGCCGCGTTCACCACGCCCCCAATCTGAGGTGTCTGCGCCAAAGCCAAAGGAGCGAACGCGAGTATGCAAATAAAGGTGTGTTTGCCCACGTCCTGTAGATGCACCCCGATCCTGTAACCGCTACATCCCGACCAACTCCAATTCGTACTAGGAGTAATCGGTGTTCATCTGTGTTTATCTGTGGCCATAATTGCTTTTCTTAGCGACTTGACTCACCCGCTATCCTAGAATCATGGCCTTTCATCTGGGCGTCGATTACCGCCCCCGCGGCGATCAGGCAGCCGCCATCGATCAACTTTTCCGCGGCCTTCTCGACGGCGAAAAACACCAAACTCTGCTCGGCGTCACCGGCTCCGGCAAAACCTACACCATGGCCCAGCTGATCGAAAAGACCGGCCGTCCGGCCCTCGTCCTGGCCCACAACAAAACCCTCGCGGCGCAGCTCTATCACGAGTTCAAAACATTCTTCCCCAGCAATGCCGTCGAGTACTTCGTCAGTTATTACGATTATTATCAGCCGGAAGCCTACATGCCCTCCGGCGATATCTACATCGAAAAAGAAGCCACCATCAACGACGAGCTGGACAAACTCCGCCTCTCCGCCACGCGTTCGCTGTTCGAACGTCGGGACTGCGTCATTGTCGCCAGCGTGAGCTGCATCTACGGCCTCGGCTCGCCCGAAGCCTATTACGGCATGCTTCTGATGCTTGAAAAGGGCCAGAAAATCTCCCGTCAGCAGATCCTCTCGCGCCTGGTCGAAATCCTCTACGAGCGCAACGACCACAACTTCACGCGCGGAACTTTTCGCGTGCGCGGCGACGTCATCGAAGTCTTCCCCACTTATGACGATCACGCCTACCGCATCGAACTGTTCGGCGACGAAGTGGATAGCCTCAGCCAGATCGACCCCATGCTCGGCCAGGTCCGCCAAACCTATTTGCGCCTTCCCATCTATCCCAAGACGCATTACGTAATGACGCCCGAATCTCGCGAAAGCGCGCTCCGCAGCATCGAGACGGAGCTCGAGTGGTGGCAGAAGGAACTCGAAAAGGGCGGCAAGCTGGTGGAAGCTCAGCGCCTGTACCAGCGCACCATGTTCGATCTCGAGATGATCCGCCAGATCGGCTATTGCCACGGCATCGAAAATTATTCCCGCCACTTCTCCGGACGCCTCCCCGGTGAAGCGCCGCCCACGTTGCTCGATTACCTACCCAACGATCATCTGCTCTTTCTAGACGAAAGCCATCAGACCATTCCGCAATTGCAAGGCATGTATCATGGCGATCGCTCCCGCAAACAGGTGCTGGTCAACTATGGCTTTCGCCTCCCCAGCGCCATGGATAACCGTCCGCTCACCTTTGAAGAGTTCGAAAACCGCGTGAACCAGGTGCTCTATGTCTCTGCCACTCCCGGTCCCTATGAGCTCACGAAGTCGGCGGGCGTGGTTGTCGAGCAGATCATCCGGCCCACTGGCCTCGTCGATCCCCAAATCGAAGTGCGTCCCATCAAAGGCCAGGTCGACGATTTGCTGCATGAAATCCGCCGCCGCGTCGAGTTGAACGAGCGCGTTCTGGTCACCACATTGACCAAGCGCATGGCCGAGGATTTGTCGGAATACTACACCGAGGTCGGCGTGAAATGCGCCTATTTGCATTCTGAGATCGGCGCGCTGGACCGCATGAAGATCCTGCGCGATCTGCGCCGCGGCGAACTGGACGTGATCGTCGGAATCAATCTATTGCGCGAAGGCTTGGATCTGCCCGAGGTTTCGCTCGTCGCCATTCTCGACGCTGATAAAGAAGGCTTCCTGCGATCGACGGGATCGCTGATCCAGACCATGGGCCGCGCCGCCCGCCATCTCAACGGCCGCGCAGTGTTGTACGCCGACGTCTACACCGTCAGCATGAAGCGCGCCATCGACGAAACCAATCGCCGCCGCACCATCCAAGAACAATACAACGAACAGAACAATATCACGCCGCAGTCCATCATCAAGCCCATCGACATGAGCCTGGTGCGAATCGCCGAAGGAGACTACGTCACCATCCCCATCGAGCCTGACGATCCCGTCGAAGAATGGACACCCGAACAACGCGATAAATTCGTCGCCGAACTCGAGGAAAGCATGCGCGATGCCGCGAAAAGATTTGAGTTTGAAAAGGCCGCCCAGCTTCGCGATCGAATAAAAGTGCTAAAATCGCTCGGAATTCATGAAGAAAGCCCAGTCGGTGGGCCTGATCGGCACGGGTAGCCTCACCGACTCTCCGCTGACGCGCTTCTGGTGGTTGTCGGAGCGCCTCGGGCCCGTGAAATCGGCCTCGTATCGCGTAGCCAGCCGCATTGCCAACATGCTGCGGGCCGGCCGGCCTGTTAAGGATTACGCGGAATTTGAATCCTGCGATCTCATTCTCGTTTATGTACCGGAGGAAACCGTTCCCCAGGTGGTCTCCGAAATGGTGTCAGCCGGAATCTCGTGGCGTGGGAAAGCCGTGGTTCTTTTGAGCACCTGGCTGGACAGTGGTGAATTGCACCAGCTCGCGGTGCGCGGCGCCGCCGTCGGATCCATCTGCCCCATCCCCGGCTTCGAGGACCAGCGCTATCTGGTGGAGGGCGACCCGCTTGCTATTCGCCAGTTGAAAAGCCTGGTGGAGTATCGCGAGCGGCGGGCCGTGGCTATTGAGCGGTCTTTGAAGCCGTTCTTTCTGGCTGCGCTCACCTGCACCGGCACCCTCCTGTTTGCATTGCTCCATGTGGCCCACCAATCGCTGCACCTGGCACGCATCCCGCCCGGGCTTTCAGCCACGCTGCTGGAACGGCAACTGACGCGGACCCTTCGTTCCTTTCTCAAAGGCGGCCGGCGGGCGTTACCCCCCGCGCGCGAACTCCCCATACAACTACGCGCGCTCTCCGGCGCCAATCCGGAGCTGGCTCACTACCTCCAGGAGAGCTGCCACCTGGCCTCGCGGCTGATGTTCTCGCGCGCCGCCTCGGGGAGTGCCTGAAATCTGGGTTGGACGAAAAACAGTGCGCTTCTTTACGATGCTAGTCTGATCTTTAATCCGTGAAAAGGCTCTGGACAGAATCGCGCGGGACCACGCGCAACCGAATTCACGCGGACAATTCCCTTGCGAGTAGAACCCGATGGAAAGAATGGAAGCGGGAATCGCGAACTATAGAAAGTCGCAGCGCTGTCGCGGCGAGCCCGCTGGTTCACCATCGAACGCCACAGGTCTTTTTAGCGCCAGGGAGTTTCTCTTTGGTCGACGAGCCGCATTTGTCCATTTCTTTCTTTCGTAGCCTTCAAAACCATATAAGGCGGCGCGATATCTTCGTTGATTTATCTGAGGTCAAAGTGATAACGCCCGATGCGATCGCTCTATTGCTGGCCTGCGTCCGCCAACTCAGTGATCGCGGAATTTCGGTGCGCGGAAATTATCCAAGCGAGCCCGAGGCGGTCGAAGCGATTCGGGAATCCGGATTCCACGATTACCTAAAAACCTCCATGGCTCCGTCAGGCGGCAAGCGCGGTGCCATCGTTCGTCAGGACCTGCTGCAACAGTCTAGGCAGGCAGACGGTCAGTATGCAAGGAAGCTGGTGGACTTCGCCGAGAAGGATGGTGGTGATCGCCTGCGCCTAAAGCTCGCCTACGGGCATCTCATAGAGTGCATGGGGAACACCCACCAGCACGCTAGTAGCCGCCCGGGTGAACAGATGTGGTGGGCCTCTGTCTTTCGCGACTCACGGCGACAAAGAGATTGCTTTACCTTCGTTGATATGGGCATGGGAATCTTCAACAGTGCAGAACTGTCACTTCGTCTGCGGCTGTACAAGCTCACTGGGTTTCGTAGGGAACAGATATTAAAGGACTTGTTGAATGGAAAAATTCCATCGAGCACGGGAAAGGCCTATCGCGGTCGAGGGCTGCCGTCGATCTACCGCTCGTGCGCAGACGGCAAGATAAGGCGTTTTGTCATAGTTACGAACGACGTATACGCGGACGCAGAACGGGGAGCCTTCCTTCCGCTTTCCGACGAAATCAAAGGCGTAGTATTGTATTGGGAAGTGCCTCATGAAAGTTGCTGAGAAAACCGTTACGCTAAACGTTGCGACTGAGTTCAGTCAAACGCCCGGACCACGCTTCCGGACAGAAGGAAAATTTTCCGGCGAGGAGTTCCGGGAAACGATCTTGCGACAGCGATTTGACCTCGCGCGGACAGATGGTCTTCAGCTCCAGGTTGATCTTGATGGCGGCTATGGATATGCGCCTTCATTCCTAGAGGAGGCGTTCGGCGGTCTGGCCCGCATCTACGATCCAGCCGTCGTTCTCGAAACGCTCTCTTTCAAATCCGATGAGGAGCCATACCTAATCGAGGACATCAAGGAAAACATACGGACGGCCCAGCGGTGACATGGCTGGCTTCGGCTCGTGGTGGATATTCGAACTTAAGATCTCGCTAGGTGAACTCGCCAACGCTCTAGCCGTCATCGGCGTCGGCGTCTACGTTGCGCATGTGATTGAGCGACGCCAAGCGAACCGGAGGGCAGCCAAGGACGTTGTGGCTGAATTGTGCCACGATAGCCTGGACCATCTTTCGTCTCTCTCCGAACTTCTTGAGACCGAGTGCAAGACGGGCGGCCAGGTCTCCGCGGAAGCTCGAAATAGGATTACGCACTGCTTGCAGCGCTTTTCGAACTCGATTCATTCCGTCGAAATCGCCACACAGAGAGCCTCCCTTTCTAAAGCTGTGTCGATACAAACATTGAAGAGCCCGAGGGAATCACTTCGGACCCAAATCATGGAACCTCTTGCTATTGGACCCACTATCGACACTCTGCTTCTGCGCCAGATCGAAGGCACGATATTGCAAGCGAGGGAAGCGCTCGTCGAGTTTGAAATAGCCATCCACCAGAGTTGAGCCTTTTTTATGAGGGGTGATTTAGGCATCGCAACGTGCATCCTCGCGTATTTGCGGGTCCTCATCAGACGGAGGCCGGAATGGCCCCATCAACGCAGATTTCAGACGCTACCCCCTCCTCGCGCCCCGTGCAGAAAAGCAGAGCTGTCTGATAAAATGACCGCCGGGAGACTACATGGAACGGCGTGAATTACTAAGTTTGGGTGGCCTCGCGGCCATCGCGGGCGCATTTGGTACAGCCGTGGCGCAAGAACCGGGCGCCGCTAAGCGCGTGATTCGCATTTATGCCGATGCCGAGGGCAATTCGCATGTCCAGGAGCTGCCCATCGCCACTAAGGCCGGCAAGATCCGTCGCACCGATACCGCGCCGGTCACCGGGTTGATCTACGCCGATTACACCGCCAGTTCCTTGGAAGATTGGCATCGCACGCCGATGCGGCAGTTCTCCATCTCCACGTCTGGAGAAATTGAGGTCGAAGTATCAGACGGCAAAAAGCACGCCATCCACGCCGGCGACATCGTGTTCCTCGAAGACCTGCAAGGCAAGGGTCACATCACCCGCATTCTGACGCCTGTCACTAATATCTTCATCCGCGTGCCGGACGGCTTTGATGTAGTCAAGTGGTCGCGCGGCGAAGCTTGACCGATCCACCTCTAGGCGACGGACGCCTGGCCCGCCTCGGCGTCGCACTTTCCAATTGGAGTGAACGCTGGTTTCCCGATCCTCTGGTATTCGCGCTCGTCGGGATCGTCGTTGTTTTCCTGATCGGTATCGCCGCCGGCGAAAAACCCATCGATTTAGCCATTCAAGGCGGGAAAGGCTTTTGGTCGCTGATCCCTTTCACCATGCAGATGGTGATGATCATCATCGGCGGCTATGTCGTGGCTTCCACTCCCTTGGTTCAGCGCGGCATGCTGGCACTCGCGCGCCTCCCCCACACTCCGCGCCAAGCCATCACCCTGGTCGCCGCCTTCTCCTTTGTCACCGGTCTCCTTTCCTGGGGCATGAGCCCGATCATCAGCGGGCTTCTCGTCCGCCAGCTCTCCCAGCGCGTCAAGGGACTCGACTACCGTGCCGCCGGCGCCGCTGCCTATGCCGGGGGAGCGGTGGTGTGGGCGCTCGGGATTTCGTCCTCTGCCGCCATGCTGATGGCCACCAAGAGCGCGCTGCCGGCCAAGCTGTTCGCCATCAGCGGACTGATCCCGCTCACCGCCACCATCTTCCTTTGGCCCAGCATGCTGATGGCTGCCATCCTGACCTTGACCGGAGTTTCCATCGCCTGGCTCTCGGCGCCCTCCGCCGAAAAGGCGCGAACCGCCGAATCTTATGGTCTGAAGTGGGAACCGTTCCAGTTGAACCTCGATGCGAGGACCAAGCCCGGCGAGTGGCTCGAATACAGTCCGCTGCTCACCATCCTGGTGGGTGCGCTGCTGTGCGTATATTTGGTGGATGTTTTCCGCACCTCCCCGCAGGGCGCCCTCGCGGCGTTGGATCTGAACACCTTCAATCTGATCTTCATCACCGCCGGATTGCTGCTGCAGTGGCGCCCCAAGCGCTTCCTGCGCGCCGTGATGGAGGTTGTCCCCGGCACCGCCGGCGTGATCATTCAGTTTCCTCTGTACGCGGTGATCTTCGGAATGATCGTCGGCACCGGACTATCCGACAAGGCCGCCCGGCTTCTCACCTCAGTGAGCACGCACGACACTTTTGCGTTGCTCGTCGCGCTCTACTCCGCCACGCTGGGCGTCTTCATCCCCTCAGGCGGCAGCAAATGGATCATCGAAGCGCCGTATGTACTCCAAGCGGCAATCCAGCATCGCGTGAACCTGGGCTGGGTAGTGCAGATTTACAATGCATCCGAAGCGCTGCCCAACTTGATCAACCCATTCTTCATGCTGCCGTTGCTCGGCATCCTGCGCCTACGCGCCCGCGATCTGGTGGGCTACGGAATACTGCAACTACTAGTGCAAGCCCCCATCGTCTTTTTCCTGTGCTGGTTCTTCGCCCGCCACTTGGCTTTCCTGCCGCCGATAAGGTAGCAGCACCGTGGCGCACGCACTCGTGCGTGCCGCGTTCACACTCGTGTGAACGCATGGCAGCAGCGCTGAAAGCTGAAAGATGACGGCCGTTGACTTAGTTCACTCCCTAGTTCAATAATGAACTATGATCCGGCTAAATATGCACGAAGCAAAAACCCACCTCTCGAAATACCTGGACCGGCTTTCGAAAGGTGAAACTATTCTCCTGTGCAAACGAAATACGCCAATAGCTGAAATTCGCGCCGTCCCTCAGGCGCGAAAAACCAAGCGGCCGATCGGCCTGGCTAAGAATAAGCTCAAGATCACAAAATCGTTCTTCAAGCCGTTGCCCGACGAACTATTCGATGCCTTTGAAGGCAAGGTGTGAAGCTACTGCTCGATACCTGCACGTTTCTTTGGATCGTGACCGGTTCCTCACGGCTGTCGAAAAACGCGGCGCAATGGTTCAGCGATCCGGCGAACGAAGTCTTCCTCAGCGTTGTCTCCACTTGGGAGATCGCTGCCAAGTATTCTTTACGGGCGCTTCGATTGCCGGCGGCGCCTATTGATTTCATTCCATCCCAGCGAGAAGCTCACGGAATCACCGCTCTTCCGTTGACCGAAGAAGAGGTTCTTTACTTACCCAAAATCCCCAAGTTGCACCGCGACCCTTTTGACCGCATGCTGATCTGTCAAGCTGTGGTAAACGGCTTAGCCGTCTTGACTCCAGATGAGCTAGTTTCGCAGTACCCCATCCGAACTTTGTGGTGAGTCACATTCCATCTCCAAGCCAATCTCTCCCGCCTTCAGCTTCTTCCACCCAGGATCAGGTTTGACCCAAGCTTTCAAACCCTATAATTCACTGATGGTCAATCCTGAAATTTCACTCCGTTTCGGAGGACCCACCCGAAATTACGAAACGAACCCAACGCGCAGGCCCGAATTCCGGGCTTTCACGTGCAAGGTGACGGGTGCTGGATCTTTTTCAGCTAGTGTTCTAAATAACTTCCACAAGGAGAATACGAGCCATGGCAGTAAAAAAGACAGTGGTAAGCGGTATTTACCCAAGTGCGGAGCAAGCCAAACGAGCCGTTGCTGACTTTGAGGCAGCGGGTTTCTCCAAGGAAGGTGTGACGATTACCGCCCCCGACCATCCGGGAATGAAGGCAAACGGAGTGAAGCTCACCGTTCAATGCAACGAATCAGAGGAAGTAACCCGGGCGAAGGATCTGCTGAAGCAAACGGGCGCCCAGGATATTTCCTCGGAAGAAGAAACTCGCGAAGTCTTTGTGGAGAGCTAGGGGTCCTAGCGGAACTCAGGCGGTGCGCGACAGGGGATTGCGCCGATCGATCGGTATTCCCCTGTTTATACTTTTTGCACGGCGCAAGAGAGGAATATGGTCGAGTCGCGCGGGCAAGTTCTCTGCGCTTGGCGCCGTAACGATTCCCAAGTGGAACTCAGTAGCCCTGATGCACCGGCTGTACTTAACAAAGCCGGTAATCTTAACGCTGCCAAATTGGACTTCCACAATACTGTTCAGGGGTTGCGGACGCGGCGAGCTCAAGCGGAGGCCTATAGGGGAAATGTCAATAACCCGGACTGCGGCGATGTCTCCCGCCATCCTCAGCACGGCCGGCTCATTGATCCGATATCTCGGTTCAGTACGCCGATCGGGGCCCTTCCTCTGTTCATCCCGCCACATGTTCTACTAAAACTCTTACATTGGGCTAGCTTTTGAGCAATAGGCGCCACGTACCATCCGCATAAACTTTCTGACCAGAACCGTTATTTCAGCAGGTGCGCGAAAAAGGATGCGGCATTCCCGCCATCAGCGAGGTATTCGATGAAATCCTGCCGATGCGGTTCCCATTGCCGCCACCCTTCGGCCGTCCCTAACGACTGCCAAAAGCTGCTGTCGAGTGCGAGCTGCAGGACCAGGATCTCACTCGTGAGTTCGGTCTCCGGTGGGCGCAAGTTCCACCCGGACCCGGTGGCACGCCGCATGGCTTTCCGCATTGGACTGTCGGCTTCCTCAACGGCCATGGTGACGCTGTGTGTTTGGAAACGAAGTTTTGCAGACATATTAACCTTCTATTGTTTGGGACGGCTTCAATGACAAACCGGTTCCAGAGGTACCTGGAGCAAAAGTACTAGTGGGAGAGAAGGTTCGATTGGGTTATTTAATTGTGGCGCACGCACTCCTGCGTGCCGCGTTCACACTCGTGTGAACGTCTTTTTGTTGACTAATCCGGCTCCATAGGTGTGGCCGCCAGCGATTTCCACCCAGCCGCTGATATACTCCTCATTTCATGCCCAGCCTCTGGATTTTGCTTCTTGCCGCGGTACCAGCGGCATCCCAAATTGCTCCCGCCGATTGGCCCACCTACACGCGCGATCTGGCCGGTACCAAGTATTCTCCCCTCGATCAAATTACTCCCGATAACGTCGCGAAGCTGGCGACGGCTTGGACCTTCTCTTTAAAAGGTGAGGCCGTGCGTGCCGATCCCTCCGCCGATCCATTCGCTATACCCGGCGCGATGGTCGGGACCACGTCCGCCGCCACGCCGATTGTTGTTAACGGCGTCATGGTTCTTCCCGCGGGCCGGCGCGTGGTGGCGCTGGACGCCGCAAGCGGCGCTGAAATGTGGAGCTACACGCTAGGGTCGGGCGTCGCTTCCCAGCGCGGCGTGGCCTACTGGCCGGGCGATCGCCAAAATCCGCCGCGCATATTGTTCACCTCCGGTTCTAAATTAATCGCGCTCAATGCGAACACCGGCAAGATCGATCCTGGATTCGGTAACGAAGGCACGGTGGACATGCTGGTTCCCTATTCAGGTGTCCCCACCATCTACAAAAATGTCGCGATCATCGGCGCCACGGTGGGCGAAGTGCCGGTCGGCGCGAGCGGCGATTCGCGAGCCTACGACGCACGCACCGGTGCGAAACTGTGGGATTTTCATTCCGTGCCGCGTCCCGGCGAAAAGGGTCATGAAACCTGGCTCGACGATGGCTGGAAGGGCCGCTCGGGCGTGAATGTGTGGAGCTGGTATATGACTGTGGATGAACCGCGCGGCATCGTGTACATGACATTCGGCAGCGCGGCAGCGAACTACTGGGGCGGCGACCGGCCGGGCGCGAATCTGTTCGCCAATTCCGTGGTTGCGCTGGACGCCGTCAGCGGCAAATACAAGTGGCATTTTCAAACCATCCATCACGATCTGTGGGATTCCGATCTGCCGCCGGCGCCGAGTTTGATCGACATCGTGAAGGACGGCAAAAAGATTCCGGCGCTGGCGCAGATCGGAAAGGCCGGCTGGATGTTTATTCTGGATCGCACCAACGGAAAGCCGGTGTTTGGCGTAGAAGAGCGGCCGGTGCCGAAGGGAGACGTGCCGGGAGAATGGTACTCGCCAACCCAGCCGTTTCCGCTAAAGCCGCCGCCGCTGGCGCGAGTCAGCTTCAAGTCCGATGATCTTGTCACCGCTCAAGACACCACGCCCGAGCATGCCCAAGCCTGTCGCGAACTCTGGGAAAAAAGCGGCGGCTTCCTCAATGCCGGCCCGTTCACGCCCTGGGGTTTGCACGAAGCCGGCGCGCCTCCCAAGAGCTACATTCAATTTCCCGGTGGCACCGGAGGCGTAAACTGGGGCGGAACGGCCGCCGATCCGCGCTCCGGCTACATCTTTGTGAACTCGCATGATGGAGCGCTCACCGGATGGCTGGAGAAGAAGAAAGTGGGAGGAAACTATGGTCGCGGAACGGAGGGTTCCGCGCAGCCTTACGATCGCGGCGGCGTGGACGGACCGGGTCCCTATCACGGATTCAGCGCGTCGGCCAAAGATGCGAACGGCAAGGTGCTCGGGACTTGGCCATGTCAAAAGCCGCCCTGGGCGCGGTTGATTGCAGTGAACGCAAACACCGGTGATATTGCCTGGCAGACGCCGCTCGGATTGGTGGAGGGGTTGCCGGAGGGCAAGCAGAATGTGGGATCGAGCGGGAGCGCCGGGCCGCTGGCCACCGGCGGCGGTCTGGTGTTTATTGGCGCCACCAACGATCGTCGCTTCCGCGCCTTCGACTCGAAGACCGGCAAAGAATTGTGGTCGACGAAACTTGCTAAGACGGCGAACGCGAATCCGATGACGTATCAGGGCAAGAACGGGAAGCAGTACGTGGCGATTATGGCCACCGATACGCTAATGGTTTTCGCCCTGCCGTAATTCGTGGCGCACGCACTCGTGCGTGCCGCGTTCACACTCGTGTGAACGCTTGGTGGGACTAATATGACTCATCCATTCCGCTACTACCTTCGCGTCCGCTACGGCGAATGCGACGCCCAGCGTGTGGTCTTCAATCCTCGCTGGGCTGACTACGTCGACATCGGCTGCACTGAATTCTTCCGCGCGCTTGGATTCGCTGAGGCGCTGGCAAGCGGCGCCCTGGACTATCAAACGGTCAGGCTGACGCTCGAGTGGAAGGCGCCGGCCCGCTTCGATCAAATCCTGGAGCTATCCATCTACACCACCAAGCTGGGCCACACATCGTTCACGGTGGTCACGGAGTTTCGCATTGCGGGACTCGAGAACCTCATTTGCAAGGCAGAAACCATCTACGTGAACGTCGATTCAAAGACGCTCACCAAGTTGCCGCTGTCGCCCGAGGTCCGCGCCGCTTTGGAAACTGGCGCGCCAGGGAAAACAGTGGATCACGCGAACCGCGCAGCATCTTGAGCTAATGGACGTAATTGCCGGCAAAAAATTCGCCGGTCTTGGTGTTTACGCAAATTGGCGATCGAAAGAGCGGGCTAATGCCTCTGGTATTGGGTGTCTGATCACGCATGGCCTCAAACAAGGGACCCGTCGGCATCTCCGGCATGGGTATTGGATAGACCAGATCGCCGTCATGGAAGTGGGAGGGTAGAAGAATACTCGGCTGCCAAATTTTCACCCGGGTCAGCGTGTTCCGAATTGCCCGAGGCACCGAGAACCCGCCATCCAGGTAGCCGAGGATGGCCAGGTCTATCTTGCCGCCAGCGGCGTGAATCGAGTCCGCCAGTACTCGCTCCCCTCCCGAAAGCACTCCCGCGGTATCCGAGTACACCATACGGAATCCGCTATCAAAGCTTAGTACGTAGACGATCGTGCCATGGTAAATAGTGTCGTTGTCAGGGTCCTGAGGATCTTCGTACACGGTGGCCGCTTGCGAGATCGGCGTGAGCCAGTCCGAGAACTGCTTCTGCTGCTCGGGCGTGAGTGGAGAGGATTGCCTGATGAAATCGTTGTAGGCTTTGGACGCGTCAGGAGGCGTCACCATGTGTATGCCCAACGCGGTCTGAATTGAGTAGCCGTCTTGCTTGATCGTTTCTCCACCTCGCACCACGTGGATCTGATTTTCAGGCAGGCCGTGCGCTCTCACGTACCTGAGCCCTGGAGGCGCTAAAAACACCGGCGCTCCGGTACGTTTCGCGATGGCGGGCGCATCGGCAAAATGGTCCAGATGCGTGTGCCCCACCAAAATCCCGTCGGCGCGCGTGATATCGGACTCCTTGATTCCTACCGGCGCCGCCAACGGCGAGCGGGAGTTGTCGTAAAAAGCATCCAACAGCAGGACCCTGCCGCGGTAAGCGACTTCATAGTTTCCATAACTGAAATACCGCAGCACCAGAACATCGGGACTCTTTGGAAGCGGGCCACCGGTCGAGGCCGCCTGCAGCGTCTGGCACGCCGGCTCCTGCTCCAGTTTCACCGCGGTCTGTCCGTCGATTGTCGCGAGCGCCCACATCAACCCCACGGCCACAGCTATATATCGGAGGTAACTCATGAGTGTTCTCACTGATAACGATATCATCGAGAAGCTATCATCGAAACGATGCGAGAACTCTTGAACCTTACCGCCCAGACCGCGGCGCGCTATCTTGAGGATCTGGAGGACCGAAGCGTGGCGCCTTCGGGGGAGGCGCTGGCGGCCCTGACGGAGTTAGACGAGCCTTTGCCCGAGTTGCCAATGGACGCTGAATGCGTTCTAAAAACCTTGGATCGCATTGGTTCGCCGGCCACCACAGGCATGGCTGGCCGGCGTTTCTTCGGATTCGTGATCGGCGGCTCGCTGCCTGCCGCGCTAGCGGCCAACTGGTTAGCCGGCGCTTGGGACCAGTGTCCGGGACTATTCGTCGCATCCCCTATCGCAACCGTACTGGAGGAGGTTTCGCTCGCCTGGCTGCTGGATGTGCTGAAACTTCCAGCTGGTTGCGCTGGAGCATTCGTAACCGGCGCCACGTTAGCCAATTTCACTGCGCTGGCAGCGGCGCGGCACGCGGTGCTCGCACGCGCCGGATGGGATGTCGAAGCCGATGGGCTGTTTGGTGCACCGCCCATCACGGTTGTGGTGGGAGACGAGGTGCATCCATCCCTGCGGAAGGCGCTCGGGATGCTTGGTTTGGGGCGTTCGCGCGTAGTGCGCGTTCCAGTAGATGATCAAGGGCGGATGCGGGCGGCTGAAATTCCTTCACTGAGCGGGCCGGCGATCATTTGTATGCAGGCGGGAAACGTGAACACCGGTGCATTCGATCCAGCGGAAGAGATTTGCGCGCGCGCTCGATTAACGGGAGCGTGGGTGCATGTGGATGGCGCCTTCGGATTGTGGGCCGCTGTGACACCTCAGCTCGCGCATCTGGTGGAGGGTATCGCGAGTGCCGACTCCTGGGCCACCGACGCGCACAAGTGGCTGAACGTGCCCTACGATAGCGGTCTGGCATTTGTGCGAGACGCGGCGGCCTTGAAGAGCGCGATGGCGGTTACGGCGGCGTACTTGCCTGAAGGCGAACATCGTGAGCCTTCGCACTATACTCCCGAGCTCTCCCGGCGAGCGCGCGGTGTCGAAATCTGGGCGGCATTGAAGTCGCTGGGGCGCACTGGCCTACGCGACCTGATCGAGCGGAACTGCCGCTTCGCCCGCCGTTTCGCCGAAGCGCTGGAGAAAGGTGGCTGCGAGATTCTCAACGAAGTGGTGCTGAATCAGGTCCTGGTTTCCTTCGGCGACGCACTCCGTACTCGACAGGTGATTGAACGCGTACAGCGTGACGGCACGTGCTGGTGCGGTCCAACGGAATGGCAGGGTCGGACGGCCATGCGGATCAGCGTGTCGTCGTGGGCGACGCGCGACGAGGACGTAGAACGCAGTGTCGCCGCGATTCTGCGGGCTGCGGCCTAGGTGATCCTGAGGCAGCCAATGGCTTAGACTAAATAGCGGCCTCTTGATCAGTTGAGTTAACTTAGCTTTCGAATGCATTTAAAATTCTGGGGTACTCGCGGCTCCATCCCGAAACCCGGCCCGGGTACGGCCCGGTACGGAGGCAACACTTCGTGCGTGGAGATCCGCTCGTCGCGCGGGACTCTCCTCATCGTCGATTGCGGAACGGGCGCGCACGCTCTTGGGCAGTCACTGCTAGCGTCCAATCCGAAGGGCGTTCGCGGCCACATTCTGATCAGCCACACCCACTGGGATCACATTCAGGGGATCCCTTTCTTCGCGCCTCTGTTCGTACCCGGCAATGAATGGGACATTTACGGGCCCAAGGGCCTTGACCAGTCGCTGCGCGAGGCCTTGGCGGGTCAAATGCAATACACCTTTTTCCCGGTCGGGCTGGACCAATTCGGCGCCACGGTCCGCTATCACGATCTGGTGGAAGGCGTGTTTGAGATCGACGACGTCAAGATCACAACCCGTTACCTGAATCACCCGGCTCTCACACTCGGATACCGTCTCCATGCCGACGGCGCCACCGTCGTCTACTCGTGCGACCATGAACCCCATTCTCGTACCTTCGCTGGCGGCCAGGGCGAGATCGGCGGACACGACGAACGCCATGCCGAGTTTCTGCGGGGCGCCGATCTGGTGCTCCACGACGCTCAATACACCACCAAAGAATACGCAGCGAAGATCGGCTGGGGCCACAGTCCGGCGGAGTACGCCGTTTGTATTGCCCAGCACGCCGGAGTGGCGAAGATCGCATTGACGCACCACGATCCTATGCGCGACGACAAATCCCTGGATCAGGTCGTCGAAGATCTGCGCGCGAAAGTGCGGAGCAGCGGATCCATGATGGAAGTATTTGCCGCCGCCGAGGGCCAGTCGATCGAGGTGGCGGGTTCCAAATCCGAACCGTCCAAAACTTCCGCTGGATCTGATCCGGCCCACGCCGCCTTGGAACCCCCGCGCATGAAGCACTTCGTGGCGCTGGCTGTTGCCGATCCGGAAACGGCTGCCATGATCGCCGCGGCGGTAGAAGCGGAGGGCATTCCGCTGCGCAAGTTCTCAGATCCGTCCCAAATCGCAGCGTTTCTGGAAAATCAACGCACATCGCTGGTGGTTCTCGATCACGATCCGCCCCGGGTAGACGGCCTGTCGATCTGTAAGGCCATCCGGCAGGGGACTTCGGCAGACAATGAATCCCTACCGGTGATCATGCTTGCGGCTCGTGAAGACGTCGCGGGGGGTCAAGCAGCGGGCGTGTCGGAATGGATCGTCAAACCTTTCAGCGCTAGCTACGTCCGCACTAAAGTCCGCGCATGGATCTTGCGAACCGCCTGCCAATGGGTAAGGGCCGGGATCCCCGAAGATGAGGAGACTCGCCTCGAATCGCTCAAATCCCTCAACATTCTCGACACCGGCCAGGAGGCCCGATTCGACCGGATCACCCGTCTTGCGGCGTCGGTGTTCGACGTCCCGATAGCGCTGATCAGTCTGGTGGACCGGGATCGCCAGTTTGTTAAGTCGGCCTGTGGCGTCAACGCGCCTGAGACTTCCCGCGACGTTTCATTCTGCGCGCACGTGGTCTACAAGCGCGATATCATGATCGTCCCCGACGCAACGCGCGACCCCCGTTTTGCCGACAATCCCACGGTCAGGAATGAACCGCACATCCGATTTTACGCCGGAGCTCCACTCATATTGGAGGATGGCAGTTGCGTCGGGACGCTTTGTCTGGTCGATACACGCGTGCGCTCGCTGGAGGGTCCTGCGATCGATTTGCTTAAGGACCTTCGCGATCTAGCGCTGCTGGAACTACAGCGGGTCCGGCCCGAAAAACATCCCTAGTGGGCGCATGTGTGGCGCACGGCGTCTTTTACATTCGAGGGTGCGTGCGCCACCAGCTCCGGCTAGTGAAAGCTGGCGAGTGCCGTGGCCTCGTCCTCGTGGACTTCAAACAGCGTGTGCTGCCTGGTGATCTGCAACAGGTCCTTGACGCGCTTGGTCAACTTGATCACCTTCATCACGCCGCCTTGAGTAGAAAGGGTGGTGAAGGCCGCCACCATTTCTCCGATCCCGGAGCTGTCGATGTAAGAAACCTCGGCCAGGTTTAGCAACAACTTTTTGTGACCCGCAGCGATCAGGTCGCCAATAGTATCGCGAAAGGTGCTGGCCGATTCGCCCATTGTAAATCGGCCGCTCACGTCCACAACCGTTACTTCACCCTCTTGACGGGTGCTCAGTTTCAAACTCACTGGAAACCCTCCTCCGGGCTCTCTTTAGGATCTTACGTTATCACGTTAGATTCTTATCGGAAGTCCGGTAGGCGCGATCAACTGGTCACGGGGCGGTGAGACTCAATCCACGGGGATCTGCGTGTTCACGCATATGCCCGCTCCGTCGAACGAAAACTGCCCGCCGATGCTCACCGTGAGGTTCGACTGTGGCACATTGGATCCCGCCGCGAAGGAGCCGGGAAGAGCGCAGTGTGCGATGCCGTTTCGCGGACCCTGAGGAACCGTGAAGTTCACCTGATAAAGACCGACATAGCCGGGCGCGAGGCCGGCGTAAAGAGGGTGGATCAGGATTCCATCGGGGCCGGTCTGGACCGGCTTGGTTGCGAGCGCGTTTACCGAGTAGTTGAAATCGAGGTTGAATGTTTCTGCTGCAGGGGCGCCAATTTTTGCCGGCTGGCCGGTGGATGCGGACGGATTCGTCTGCCCCAGCCCGAAGACCCAGGCAGTCAGAGTCTCACCAGCGTTCGCGGGGCTGGACGCGCTGACCAGGGTGCCGTCGATGTGAGTGACAAGCGGAGCACAAGGAAGACCGGTGTAATTGGGCTGCGGAGCCGCCCCGAGCGCCACGTCACAGGCGGTGAGCACGTGAACTTCATCAGCCAGGGGATTTAGTTCGATGACGGCAGGCGGCTGCCCACCCTGGTTGATGATCAGCAGTGGCGGCATGAAGGAAACCGGCCGTTCGCATAACGGGCAATACGGCCCCAGTTCATACGGAATCTGAACCGTGATCGCCAACAAAGAAGCACAGGCGGGTTGGGAGACCGCGGTGCTGTCCGGACATTCCGAGAGGGTGCGGAGGGACTGAAGCGGGACATTGGTGTTCGTGGAGCCCTGCTGGAGTGTGATCCCAATGATGTTCGCCGACACGCCGCTGGGGAGTAGGACATAAAAGGTGGCGATCTGGCCCGGGGCGACCGAAACGGGCCCAGGAGCTGTGTAGCCCGACTCAATCACACTCTGTGAAAAAAGAAGGGAATTGAAAATGAGAATCCCGCAGAAGATGCCGTTGGACATTGAAACCTCCACTGGGCGCGGGCTACTGTCATGATACCCTGCATGCGGCTAACCCGGGCTGACGTTCATCCGCCTGAGGGAGAATTGCCAGGCTATGATTGCGTGTCGCCCCCGGAGTACAGCGCCCAGGCGCTCGCCAAATCCTGAACCACATGCCCCAGTGACTTATAGACTGTAATCTCTTCCGCCGACCGGCGCCCCTCCACATCACCCGCCAACACCTGCCCGATCTCAGCGACGATGTGGCCGTCATCCACTAAACCAGCCGCCTTGGCCCTGAGAAATTCCGCGCCCTGGCTGAGCACGCCCTCGCGGCTATCCACAATGAAGCGCGAGCGGACCGAACCACTAAGCGCATGGGCCGTTTCTCGTCAAGTGGATTGTTTCGGGTGCCAGAATTCGAGGTGGTAGCATCGTGTTATGGGTCCGGCACAGCCCATCGGACTGTTCGTTGCAACGCGAGCGATCACGACCGACGAGGATCGCGCACAAAAGAACGCGCTCTGCGACCTTCTCATGCAAGAGGGTATTGACGGGCGGGAAGACAATGACGCTGTTGATCGCACTTGCTCGCTGACCGAGCTCGCGATAGAACTTCGGCGCAGGGACAGCCTTACATGTGCGATGCCTGGCACGAGACTCTCGAGAAAAGGGGAATTACTGGGGAACACGCGATTGTTCTTGATTTGAGCAGAGCGAACGCAATCGCAGGAGACAGATATGGCACGAAATGGCAGTGGGAACAGCCCACACTAGCACGCGAGATCTTCTACCTTCGCCGTGCCGTCTCCCACGAGAAATTCGCGCAGATTCCCGAGATTATCAGGTGCAAGTGCCTGACCAACCTTGGGAACAGATTGCAGGTCGCGGGCAGGATTGTAGAAGCTCTCGAGTGCTGGCGCCGCGTGCTCGAAATGCGGCCGAACTTCGGAATGGCTCTCTGCAACCGAGCCAGAATCCTACTTGCCTACGCGGAGGCCCTCGATCATACCGAGGAACAAATTCTCTTCTGGTTGGTGGCCCACAAGGAGGCGTCAGCCGCCCTCGCTCCGACGGCGCTCTACACGGATGTTCGTGATCGAGGGAATTGGGAAAATGCTGCGAAGTGTAAGGAGTGGATCGAAGCCGTAGTAGACGTGGAAGAGATCACTGCGCTTGATCCTCTTTCATGGCAGGACACTTCCGCTACCGAGGAAGAGCGCCACTACCGCGGTTGGTGTCTGGTCAATTGCCTGTATCTGAATCCATCGAACGACCTAGGTGCGTACACTGTTGCCGCCGCCGACTCAAACGGGCTCCCGGGTCACGTTGTGCCGGTCGATACGCCCCACAAATTTGAGAGCTTCTTCGACCAAATGAAGCAAGAATATGTGTCGGCCCGCTGGTTGTTGTACGAGGGTATGAATGCGAAGACGCCCCATTTCTCGGACAGAGACGTTTTCCTTCAGGCCACTGAGCCCTGGCCGGCGCTCTCATTGGCAATCGAAAAGGTGAAGGCGGCCTACCGGAGCTCGTACTCAATTTTCGACAAAATCGGTTTCTTTATGAACGCCTTTATGGAGTTGGGTATCCCGGAGAAACAAATTACATTCCGAACACTCTGGCGCACCGACGAGAAGAAGCCAATTCGGAAAGAATTCGACCTCACCGGCAACTGGGGGTTTTGTGCCTTGTATTGGCTCGCCAAGGACTTCTTCGAGAAGGCGAACGACGAGGTGGCCGAACCACAAGCTCGCGGACTCAGCGACATAAGGAATCACATAGAGCACAAATACCTGCGGGTAACATTGGCCGAGTCCCCAGCCGAGCCTCCTGGCGACCTGGCGTTGATGGTATCTCGTGAGCAGTTCCAGGCCAAGGGGGTCCGCCTTCTGAAACTCGCCCGTTCAGCACTCATCTACTTGGCCATCGGCGTCGGGTTGGAGGAGCGAAGGCGCGAGCCCAGTCGTGCCGGAATGGATCTTGAGGAAATTCCGCTGACGCCGTTACTGCCGGATACCGAGACGGTGTAACCGTGCCGAAGGCAACTGGGCCACTCGATGTCGGGAGGAACGCGTCGGCTGCGAACCGGGTGATGCAGCAGACCGACGCGAATGAGCGTCGACGTTAGGCCAACTTTCGTGGTAGCCGTTGTGCCCCTGTAGCTCGGGGGAAAAAAGCGGCTTCAATCCTGGCCCGTGAGCCACGCGGAAATTGTCCATGCGGACGTATAGTCGCCCTCCAGTAGATGTGGCATTCCTCTAAGGGCAGAGTCGCCAGGCTATAACACGCCGTTCCACGTTATTCCTCAAGCCTGCTGGTCGCCCCCAGAGTACAGCGCCCAGGCGCTCGCCAAATCCTGCACCACATGCCCCAGTGACTTATAGACTGTAATCTCTTCCGCCGACCGGCGCCCCTCCACATCACCCGCCAACACCTGCCCGATCTCGGCGACGATGTGGCCGTCATCCACTAAACCAGCCGCCTTGGCCCTGAGAAATTCCGCGCCCTGGCTTAGCACGCCCTCGCGGCTATCAACAATGAAGCGCGAGCGGACCACCAGGTCGTTATCCACCTCCACCGGCCCCGCAATGCCGGAACCGACCAGGTTCACGTGCGTTCCAGGGCGCACCCAGGCTCCCTGCAAGATCGGCTCAGACGCTGCGGTAACGGTACAAATAATGTCGGCATCCCTGACGGCTTCTTCCACTTGCCGGGCACAAGTTATCCGGACGCCGAGCTCGGCCTGCATCCGCTCGGCGAAGGCCTGCGCGCGTTCGCTCGATCGTCCCCACACCACGATGGATTCGAGCCTGCGCACCTTGCCGATGGCACGAGCGTGGGTGGCGGCCTGTTCGCCATAGCCCAGGATCGCCAGGCGCCGCGCGTCCTTGCGCGCCAGCGCTTCGGTTGCCACCGCGCTGGCCGCCGCCGTTCGGATGGCCGTGACCTCGCCCGCATCTACCACGCAAACCGCCGCGCCCGATTCGGAATCGAACAGAATGATCAGCCCCTGGTGCGATGGCTGGCCCTTGGCGAAGTTGTCCTGAAATACGCTGATCAGCTTCGCGCCGAACGGAGCGTTCGCGCCCATCGCTCCCGGCATGACGCCGAATAGCCGGCCCTTAGACAGCGGAAGGATGGAACGCAGAAGCTGCTTGGTTTCGCCCCGCGAGAAAGCGATCATGGCCTCGCGCACAACCCGAATGCACAGCTGGTACGTTAGCCGCCGCGCCACTTCTCGATGGTCTATGAATCGCATCTGGTCTATCTTAATGTTCCCGCCGCCAAGGCCGTGATTGCGCTGGCTGTGCCATTCGAGTCATAATGCGCGTGAGCGCTCCGTTTGCACCATGGTCGGGAAAAAGATTCTTCACTACCAACTGATCGACAAGATTGGCGCCGGCGGAATGGGCGAGATCTATAAGGCGCAGGACGACCGGCTCAATCGTTTGGTCGCGGTAAAAATTCTGTCTCCCGGCCTGTCCACCGACCCGGAGCGCAAGCGCCGTTTCTTTCAGGAAGCGCAGGCTGCTTCGGCCCTCAACCATCCCAACATCATTACCTTGTATGACATTGTTTCTGAAGGAGACATGCAATGCATCGTAATGGAATACATTAGCGGCAAAACGCTGCGCGACCTGACTCCCTCCGGAGGGTTGACGCCGGCTCAGGCATTGCAATACGCCACTCAGATCTCGAGCGCGCTCACGGCCGCCCACGCCGCGGGAATCATTCATCGGGACCTCAAGCCATCCAACATCATGGTGACGACGTCGGGCCTGATCAAGGTCCTCGATTTTGGTCTCGCCAAGTGGGTGGACTCCGGCATGTCCGGCCAAGGCGGCGAGCAGAGCACCGTGGAAACCGCCCTGACGCGCGAAGGCTCCATCATCGGCACCGTGAGCTACATGTCCCCCGAGCAGGCCGAGGGCAAGCGCGTGGATGCGCGCTCCGACATTTTCTCCTTCGGTTCGGTGCTGTACGAAATGCTGACCGGTAAACGCGCGTTCGAGGGGCGGTCCGGCATTTCCACGCTTTCCGCCATCTTGCGCGACGACGTCAAGCCAATTAATGAGGCGGCCCCGGATGTGCCGCCGTTGCTCGAAAAGATTGTCCTGCGCTGCCTATACAAAGACCCCGGGGCGCGTTGGCAGTCCATGAAGGAGATTGAAGGCGCGCTGCTCACTCTACAGCGGCAGTTGGATCCCGAGGGCCATTTCGCCTCGCCGTTTCCAACCGGCCATGGGTCCGTGGCGACCCCACCTTCCTCCGTGCAGGCAGCGGTCACCGAGGCTGCGCCCACGGCTCTGGCGTCCCTTTCCACGGACTCGGAGCTGTCGATCGAAGCGCCACCGCCGACTGTTGCCGCGCCGGTCAATGGTCCTTCGAACACTGGCCCGCCGGCCGACACAGTGGTGACCGGACCACCGCCCAAGATCCAGCAGCCTCCCGTCGCGCCAAAGCGGGTCAGGCCTCCGTCCTCCGGGACTTCTCCAAAGATGCTAGTGGTTATTTTGGGGCTGATCGGAGCCGTTCTCGTGGCCGGCGCAGGCGTCGGTGGCTGGTATTACTGGAAGAACAGTCACCCGTCTCCGAACCCGCAAGTTGCCGTCGTAACCGTGCCACCGGCGGCCGCAACGCCTCCAGCGCCGGTTCAGGTTACGCCGCCTCCCGAGGAAACTCCGCCAGCGGCGCCGCCTCCGGCTGAAACCGCCCCCGCCAATGACGTTTCCAAATCGGCGAAACGGAAACGGGCACCCAAGCCGAAACCCGACAATACCTCCAAGATCATTCCTCCCGCGCCGGCCCCGGTTGTACCGGCGCAGGCTCCGCCGCCGGCGCCCGTGGCAACTCCAGCTCCAGCACCACCCAAGCCCGCGCCGCCCAAGCCGGTGATTCAAACCACGCCGGTGATGGTCAGCGACGCTCTTCCGTTCGTCATCACCCTGGCCCAGGATGTTCCATCCGATGTTCCCGAGGGGCAGGCGCTGCATTTCACCGTGAGCGAAGGTCTGCGGGTGGACGACAAGACCGTAATCGCCAAGGGCGCCACAGTCGCGGGCGCGGTGATGGGCGAAAGCGGGAAGAAGGGGTTCCTCGGCATCGGAGGACACAAAATGACTTTTCGCCTGACACAGGCCGCGGCAGTGGACGGAAGAATGCTCGCCGTTCGCGCTACGGCCGGCAAGAGCGAGGAGGGCCCTACCGTGCGGCCCTTCGAGACGGGCAAAAGTTCGAAGGCCAAGGGCTACGCTGCGCTGCAAGGCACGGTTTACGTGGCCTACATTGACGGCGATCAAATAGTGGCCGTGCGCAAGTAAACAACACCCTCGAAAAATGTCTTATACACTCAGTAACGACGCTCTAGATGTGCTCTTTCGCCAAGCTAGAACTCATAATGCGTGGCTGGACAAGCCGGTCAGCGACGATCTGCTCCGGCAACTCTAGGACTTGGTGAAGTATGGCCCTACCAGCGCCAATTCCTGTCCGGCGCGCATCCTTTTTCTGCGAACGCCCGAAGCCAAGCAGCGATTGCTTCCCGCCCTGGGTCCTACCAATGCGGATAAGACGATGAAGGCGCCGGTGACCGCGGTGATCGGTTACGACGTCAAGTTTTACGAGCAAACACCAAAATTGTTTCCGCACAATCCCGGGATGCGCGATATGTTTGCCAAATCCGCCCAGCACGCCGAAACCACTGCGTTTCGTAACGGAAGCCTCGAAGGCGGCTACCTGATCTTGGCAGCTCGAGCGCTGGGATTGGACTGCGGTCCAATGTCGGGCTTCGACAATGCCAAAGTGGACGCGGAGTTTTTCACCGCAGCGGCTGGAAATCCGCCCGAGTTCGTGGAGGTGAAGTCGAACTTTCTGTGCAATCTCGGGTACGGAGATGCTTCGAAGCTATTCCCTCGCAATCCGCGGCTGAGCTTCGATGAGGCCTGCCGATTGATCTAACAGCCCGTGTCTAAAGTCCAAAAACATGTGGTACTGAAAATGTTTTGATCTTACAATCGATATATGGCAATGGGAACGCGGAAGAAGCGACAAAGGCAAGAGGGACTCTGGTACGGCGGGGAACTTCCGACAGCGCCCGGTCATCCGTTCTACAAGCGGCTCAATGAGGTCCTGGACAAGGCCGGTTTTGATCTCTTCTGCGAGACCAGTTGCGCTGGCTTCTATCACGACAAATTAGGGCGTCCGTCCCTGCCTCCGGGCCAGTATTTCCGCATCATGATGATCGGCTTCTTCGAAGGGCTCGATAGCGAACGCGGCATTGCATGGCGTCTCGCCGATTCGCTCACGCTCCGGCAGTTCCTGTCCATCGGACTCGATGAGAATACGCCGGATCACGTCACCATCTCGCGCACCAGACGCCTGATCGACGGCGAAACCCATCAGCGTATCTTCACCTGGGTGCTGGAGCGGCTGGCGCAGGCCGGGCTCATTAAAGGGAAGACGATCGGCGTGGATTCGACCACTCTGGAAGCCAACGCGGCCATGAAATCGATTGTGCGCCGCGACACGGGCGAGAGCTACATGGCGTACTTGCAACGGCTGGCCGAAGCCGAAGGAATCGACGCCCCAGACGCGGCGGCATTGCTCCGCATGGATCGCAAGCGGAAGAAGAGGACTTCCAATGAAGACTGGAAAAGCCCCATCGACCAAGAGGCCGAGATCACGAAACTGAAAGACGGACGCACGGCCCTGGCGTATAAAGCGGAGAACGCGGTGGACATGGAAACCGGCGCCATCGTGGCGGTCACCACGCACGGCGGAGCCGCCGCCGACACTGCGACAGTGCAGGAAACCGTGATTGACGCAGCGCTCGCGGTGGCCGGTTTGATCGCCGAAAAGACATCCGAGGGCGAGTATCCTGTGCATCCTGACGGAGTCGAAGAAGTGGTGGCGGACAAGGGCTATCACAGCAACGATGTCGCGCTTGGTCTGGCTGAGCTAGAAGTGCGAACGTATATAGCCGAGCCCGATCGTGGCAAGCGCAACTGGGACGGCAAAGCGGCGGAGAAGGCAGCGGTCTACGGCAATCGGCGGCGCATTGAGGGCGATCGCGGCAAGCGCCTGCAGCGCCAACGGGGAGAGCGGATCGAGAGGAACTTCGCGCATCAGTTTGATACCGGCGGACTGGACCGGCTCTATGTGCGAGGCCTGGAAAACGTGCACAAGAAATTCCTGATTCAGGCCGCCGCATGCAATCTCGCCCTCTTGATGCGATCGAGATATGGCTGGGGCAAGCCCAGAGCTGCTCATGACGGAGCTATCGAGGCTATTTTTGCGATTTTGGCTGTCATAAGAGCCGTTGAAGGCCTCTTCACGTCATGGTCCGCGAATTCCCACGCCGTGGTTCGAGTTTCTCGCCAATCAAAGTCTGCTGTCAGATGTTTCCACCGACTGGAAAACGCCGGTTTAGATACGGGCTGCTAAGCATTGTCAGCCACAGATGAACACGGATGAACGCCATAAGTCATTTTCTTGAATCCGCGTTTATCGGCGGGCCTATATCACGACGGCATTGCGATACGATGGATTTGCATGCAAGGCCGTTTCTTCGCCGATCAAGCGATCAAATTCTCCCAGGTGCCTGCGTTTCGAGCCGAACATTTTCCTTACGCCGGGCCATATCCATGGCTGGACAGGGAGGACGCGCTGGAGCGCATCGATGAACGGCTGAACAGGGGCGAGTTGACCGAAGAAGAAGCCGAGCAATGCCGTTTCTGGTCCCGGAACGGCTACATCGTTCTGAAAAAGCTGATCGATGACCCTACGCTCGATACTATCTGGGGCGCTTATGAAAAGGCGATTCGTAGCGGCCGCATTCGATTGGAAGCGGAGCCGGCCGGCGAAAATGATCCTTACCCCGGGCGTTTTCTAAATCCGCACAAAAAATCTGGAAGCCTCTGCCGCATTTTGAAACATGCCCGGCTGCTGAGCTGGATTCGCTTGTTGATGGAACGCGAACCGAAGCCGCTGCAGACGATCCTGTCGCACAAAGGCTCACAGCAGGGCGTGCATTCCGATTCCATCCACATGACCACTTATCCACTGGGATATTTATCCGCCGCGTGGATCGCGTTTGAAGATATTCATCCCGATAGCGGCCCGTTGGTGTATTATCCCGGCAGCCACAAGCTGCCGTACGTGTTCAGCAAGGACGTGGGACTGGGTGAGTTCGATTTAAAGCGCGAAGGCTACGGCCCGTATCACCAGAAGTACGAGCCTTACATTCAGGATCTGATCGCGAAGCACAATCTGGAGCCGTATCATTTCCATGCACAAAAGGGCGACACATTGATTTGGCACGCGAATTTGTTGCATGGCGGATCGGCGCGCAACAATCTTCAATACTCGCGGCGCGCGTTGGTGTGCCACTTCTTCGTGAAGGGATCGTTCGTCTATCACGATCTGGCGGCGGCGCGGTCGCGTGCGCAGTACATGGGAACATGTTTACTGCGGGATGATTCGGGCGCAATTTTAGGAATTGGACGCAAGAGACGTTAACGGGCCTCTGGCTGACCGAGCGCGCGCGGCTTGATTCCTCGCACCCCGGTAGCGCAACCGAAGAAGTATGAGACCGGGGCGACATTGAGCCCAGCCTCCCTCAAACACTGCGCGAAGTGTGTCGCATTGCCAAAGGCTTGGGTGTACGCTGCTAACATCCGATAGCAATTCGGATTGCCCAGCAGCAGTCGTCCGACCAGCGGAATTAGCCACTCCAGATAGAACATAAACGCCGCACGAAGAGGAAGAAAGGGTGGCACGGAGATCTCGACGAATGAACAGGCGCCACCGGGCTTCAGCAGTTGAGCAACCACGCTGGCTAGACGCCTCTGCTGCTCGCGATCGAATGTCTTCAGCCCAAATGACGAGACAATCACGTCTGCGGAGACCCGTTGCGCACCCAAGGCGAGCACTTCCGCCACGCGAACATCTACTGAGAAGCGCCACTCTTTGCGCGTCCGGCGTGCCATTTCGGGTGAGATGTCGAACCCTATGACCCGGGCTGACGCGGGCAACGCCGCAGCAAGCGAACGCCAGAGCTCTCCCATGCCCGACATCAAATCTATGACACAATCTGCAGAGGCTAAGGGTAGGCCATCCACGGCCTGGTGCCGCCACCGCGCTGTGAACCCGAACGACGAGATTAGGTTGACATAGCCATAGGTAGAGGCCATGTCGTCAAAGAGCGTCCGAATCGATTCCGGATCGTAGCGAGCCTGCTCCAACTCTTATGTCTTAGCATCATCGCGAAGTGGGGACGGACCTGCTGATGGGAATCGGAGAGCCGATCGTTGCTTTAACGGCCTTCGACGCCCACTATTTTCGGGAACCCTTCATTCGTCCCGATGCATCCATGAATCGGCATGTGCTCCGCCACGTCCAGCATTAGCGGACTTGGCTGGTTTCACCATTGGCGAGCGCCAGTTCCGTGATGCGAAGCCCAGCCTTGCTGATTCGCGACGGGTACAAATCTTTCAGCCGCTCCTCATGCGGCGGGATCACACGATGGACGTCGCCGCCGACGCTTTTCACCATTTCTTCGGCTGTCATGATCACATTGAACTGGCTGCCCGTCGCCAGGCCGATGGGAATGTATTCGGGATCGTTGGGATCGTGTCCGCGGAGGTTCTCGTAGCCATAGGCAAGGTCGCCGCAAAATACCCAACTGCTTTGCGAATTGGCGGCGAGATCGTTGCGGACCGTCACGTACATCGATCCCCAGGTATGCGTGTCGAACGCGGCGTGCAGATCCACGCCCGGCAGCACGTTTTCGCGATCGCCATCCACCGCAACCAAGCGGCCCTGCCGCGCCAGATCCACCGCGCGCATGATGTCGGCCGGATCGATGCCTAGCATCAGCCAGCGAAAGCGGCGGTGGAGTGACATGCTCCAGACCCATTTCGAAAGCTCGCGCTCCTGCAAATAAAACGTAGCCTTCGGGAAATCCTCGATGTTGCCCATGTGATCGAAATGGCAGTGCGTAATGAAAATGTTTGAAACGTCCTCGGGCTTGATTCCGATCTCACCCAGCACTTCGTGCGGCGGATGCCAGCCGCGGACTCCGTAGGTATTGGCCAACACCTCGCCGTGAGACTTGTGGTTGTAGCCGACGTCCACCATCGCGAGCTGGCCCTGCCCCTTGATTACGACGTAGCAATACGGCAGTTTTCGCGTGCCTTGATTGTGCATGCCGTAGATCAGGCCGCTCTGGGGGTAGTTCGGAACCGCCGCATATTCCAGCACCCACAACGAGTAGGCGGGCGTCATTGAGCTCGGCCTCCACAACAGGCCCGCTCGTAAGACACTTTCTCGAAGCCGGGCAGTTCGTCGGCGGCTCGTTCGAGTTCGGAGTAACCGGCGCGCAGCGGAACGAGAACGCGATCGACGTTTAGACCGGCCCGCGCCTCTTTTAGAGCACCCCCGAGCATCGAAGACGCACGCCTGAGATGTTCATGGTGCCGCCTGGCGCGTTCTGTGGGACGGGCGCTCCGCATGGCATGGACGGCATCCTGAAAAAGTTCGCCGGCAGCGGCGAGCATGGGATGATCCGGCACCGCCTCTTTCGATCCCGAGGCTGACAGCACGAGCAGCCCCGCGAGCTGCGATGCCACCTGCTTCAGGCCCTCAAAGCACTTCCGATTTTCGACAATGTATACGGCGGTTGCGTCGTCTATCATGCGCTTCTCATTATTGCGACATCGGGACTATCGCATTACGAACGGATTTGGCGCGTTGCCCGCAATATCGATCCACACGCTCTTGGTCTGCAGATAGTCGCGAATGGCGTCGATGCCGCTCTCGCGTCCGATTCCGGATCGCTTATAGCCGCCGAAGGGCGACAGGTAGCTCACGGCGCGATAAGTGTTCACCCAAACGGTACCGGCCTCCAGGCGTTCGGACATGAGCAGCGCTCTGCGAATGCTCTGGGTCCAGACGCCCGCCGCGAGGCCATACACCGTGTTGTTGGCGATGCGCACCGCTTCGTCTTCGTCGTCGAACGGGATCACCGACAGCACGGGGCCGAAAACTTCTTCGTTGGCAATTCGCATTTCGGGATTCACATCGGTGAAGATGGTGGGCTCCACGAACCAGCCCGTGCCGCATTCTTCGCGCTCGGCCGCTGCTCCACCCAGACGGCAGACCGCGCCCTCTTCTTTTGCGATCCGAATGTAGTCCAGGATTTTTTCGTATTGCGGACGCGTGGTGACGGGACCCACTTGCGTGGAAGCATCCAGCGGGTTGCCCATGCGGGCGGTCTTGGCGAGTGCGAGCAGCCGTTCCACGAACTCCGCGTAGATGGAACGATGGATCAGCGCGCGCGAGCCCGCGATACAGGTCTGGCCGGTTGCGGCGAAAATTCCCGAGACCACGCCCTTGACCGCTTGATCGAGGTCGGCGTCGTCGAAAACGATGTTGGCCGATTTGCCGCCCAGCTCGAGCGTCACGTGCTTGATGCCGCGCGCGGCCAAACCATAGACGTGCTCGCCCGTTTTATCGCCGCCGGTGAACGCGACTTTCGCGACATCCTGATGGGTGATTAAAGGCTCGCCCACTTCGTTGCCGAACCCGGTAATGATGTTGACGACGCCCGGCGGAAAGCCCGCTTTCTCGAACAACTCGGCAAAGGCGAAGGCGGAAACCGAAGAAAATTCCGACGGCTTCCACACTACGGTGTTTCCCGCGGCCAGCGCCGGGGCGAGCTTCCAGGTGGCCAGCAGCAGCGGCGAGTTCCAGGGCGTAATCGCGGCCACCACGCCCAAGGGTTCCTCGCGGGTGAAATTGAACACGCCCGGCTTGTCGATCGGAATCACGCGGCCTTCGATCTTGTCGGCCAGGCCTCCGTAGTAGTAAAACCATTGCGGGATGTAATTGAGCTGGCCGCGCATTTCGGCAATCAGCTTGCCGTTGTCGGTGGATTCGATCTGGGCCAGGCGCTCGGCTTCAGCCGTCACCAGGTCGCCGAATTTGTGGAGCAGCGCGCCGCGCGCGGTGGCAGTCAGCTTGCGCCATTCCCCATGAAACGCGCATTGGGCGGCAGCGATGGCCTGATCCACATCGGCTTTGGAGCCGCGCGGCACCAACGCCCACGGTTTAGCTGTAAACGGATTCACCGATTCGAACCATTCACCTGAGGCGGGATCCACCCACTTCCCGCCAATCAACATCTGATGCTTCTTCAAGCTGCCAGACCTCCTAAGGTTCCCACGTCTTCTTGTAGTTCCAGTTTATCGACCATGTCTTCGATGGCTTGCCAATTTGGGCAAGCGGAGCGGAAACGCGCGCGAATCTGCGCCGGGGTGGCCGGGACCACGTCGTCCATCCGAGCCCGTGCGATTCCACGCGGCGATTTCACAATCACTTCGGTGCCCTGCGCGGCGGGATAAGCGGCAGTGAACGCGGCGTCCGGTTCGAGTTTTGTGACGCTCACCAATCGGTTGATCTCAGGATTATCGAGCACATGGTAATTGGATTCTTCGATGGCGCCGCGCGCCAGCGTTGCCGCCACACAATACTGGATGCTCATCTTGGCTTGCAGGATGCGCTCGAAGGTACCCGAGTAGTCGCAGCCTGGATAACCGACCGCGGCTGAAGACGCCTTTACTACAATGGATTCGATGTCGTGGGACTGAAAGCCATCCTGCATGGTCAGAACCAACGCGGCCTGGCACGCCGTCTGCGCGTAGTTACACGCAGGCGCCGGCTTGTAGTAGACCGAGAGAATTTCGAACGGCTGACCGGAGAACGGCGCGACTTCGGAGATGCGATCCGTTTTGTTGAACGCGGCAAAAAGCCCGGCGCGGCCGTCCAGCGCGGTTTCGGAAGCCCGTGCCCCTAGCGACGCCAGTTCCACCGCGGTTACTGCGTTGCGCGCGGCAAATCCGGGATGAAAGAACATCTCGTCGCCGCCCGAATACGGCCACTCGTTCAACCCGCCGGTGGCGTTGGCCGCGAAACCCAGCGCGCTGACTGTGGCATCTTCGTCGAGCGCGAGCAATCGGCTTCCCGCAATGGCGCCGGCCAGCGGACCAGTGATTCCGGTGGGACGAAAGCGGCGGACCATCTCCTGATCCATAATGGCCCGGCCGACCGCCGCGCCAACCTCATAGCCACAAACAGCGCCCAGGATGAAATCGACGCCGCTGGCTTTTTGCCGCTGCGCTAGCGCGAGCAAAGTGGGAAAAATCACGACACCCAGATGGCTGACCGCTCCGGCATGCATGTCCTCACGCACCAGCCCATGCCCCAGCGTTGCGTTCGCGAATGCAGCTTCGGCGGGCGAAGTGTGTAGGGGCGTTCCGATCACCGTGGCTGGGCCGCTGGCGGCGCTCGCCATGCGGATAGCCTGACATCCCCAGGGCAGTTCGCGCGCCTCGAAAGCGCACGAAAGAAAGTCCAGCAGACCAATCTTGACCTTCGCCACCACGTCGGAAGGAAGTTGATGGATGGTCAGGGCCCGTGCGGCGCGCACCATGCTACGCGAGAGACTCATTTCCAGCCGGTGTCGGAATCGTTCGGAACGTTCACCATCACCGCTTGCACCTGTTGGATCTGCTTGCCCGCAATCTTGAACATTTCAGAAATCAGAATTCCACCCATCTGGCCATTCATGTTGGCGTGCATCAGCACCAGCCCTACCACCACGCCGTTTTGCTCATCCACTACCGGAAAACGCCGATGATCGATTACCAGGCCTTTGAAAATTCCCTTGTCGAGCTGCTCGGCGCCACTCATCGCCGGATTGCCCATCACAGGAACGTTGGTAGTCTGGACGCCGTTTTCAAAGCGGTTCATCTTGGGTGAGAGCGGCGCGGACCGGTAGTCCTTGGTTCCTTCACTCTGAACGGCGGTGAAATAAGCGCTGGCGGTGTCGATCAGTTGGGAGCGTACGGACTGTTCCGATTCCGGCAATGGTTCGCTGTAAAGCGCGGGCGCGGTGGTCATCTTGTCCGGTGCGAAGAACCCGGCTTGGCCCTTGCGACAGACCAGGGTTTCCGCTTCCGTGATCTTTTTGGCTTTGATTTTCAGTCGAACGAAAAATGTGTCGAGATCCCCGTTCTCCGCCACCACCGCTTGAGCCGCCGCGTCGCCAGCTCTGGTATCCAAAGCGTAAAGCCGATAAGTGCTCGCGCCCGCTGTCCTCCAAAAACCTTCGCCTAACTTCAGGGCTTTGCCGTTTTCAGTGAACTTCACGGACGCAGCGACGGATAATTTAGACGGATCGTGTTTGCCCATCGCATCGAGATAGGAATCGACGAAGCCCTGCAAGCACGCGCGATCGCAGCCGCTCCCGGATTTATCGGCGGCCTGCAATGAAGCGGCCGTGATGGCAAACAACAAAAGAGCAATTCGGATCATCTCACCCCTCTGTTCAAGATACCCGATTACGATAAACTCCAGTGGTGAGCGATATCGACGTCAGCCCGGCCCAGACCATCGGCGCTGCGACGTCCCCAAGCACATCCTGGACCATGTGGGTTCCTTCGGTGGCGATGATGCTGTCGAGCTTATTGTCCTATGTGGACCGGCAAGTGCTGGCAGTCCTTTCGCCCATGATCCTGCGCGACACCGGCCTGAGCGCGCAAGCGTACGCCGATGCACTCGCGGCGTTTTCGATTTTCTACATGATCGGCAACCCGCTGTTCGGCTCGTTCCTGGACTTCGTCGGTCTGCGTAAAGGGATGTTCGCGGCAGTCACACTGCGGGCCGTGGCCAGCACTGCGCACGCGTGGATGTCGGGCTTCTGGGGATTCGCGGTGGCGCGCAGCGTGCTTGGTTTCGGAGAAGGGTCGGCTTTTCCGGCAGCGCTCAAAGCGGCTGCGGAGTCATTGCCGCCGAACCGGCAATCGCGCGGAACGGCCATTGGGTATAGCGGCGCGTCGCTGGGGGCCATCGTGACTCCGCTGATTGTGACGCCGATCGCGCTCAGTTTCGGGTGGCGAGCGGCGTTCTTAGTCACTGGCGCGATGGGCGCGTGCTGGCTCGCGATGTGGGCCATCGTCGGAAGGCCGCCATATTTGGCGAAGTACCAACGATCGTCCCTTAAGATCGCGTGGCCCAACTTCGTGGAGCGGCGTCTTTGGATTGTCGTCTCCAGCTTTGGACTGGGCGCCGTTGCGCTGGGACTGGTCTCGTATTTGAGCCCGCTGTACTTGAGCCGCGCATTCCATCTCTCGCAGGCGCAGCTCGGAAAAATACTTTGGATCCCGCTGGTGGGCTGGGAAGCCGGCTACTTTTTCTGGGGCTGGATCGCCGACAAGTTCGTGACGCGCGGCCATCGGCCAACCGGCCTGTTCATGATGCTCGCTGTGCTGGCCCTACCCACGGCGCTGGTCACCAGGATCGACTCGTGGCCGATCGTGCTGGCGTTGTTCTTCTGGGCGACATTTATCGCAGATGGGTTCGTGGTGCTGTCGTTGCGCGTGGGTTCGCATTTGTACCCTCGCGATCAAACCGCGATGGTGGGAGGAATCGGATCGGGATCTTGGGCGGCAGTGTTGGCCCTGATTCTACCCGTGTGGGGCCGCTGCTTCGATCTGAAATGGTACGGAGCGGTCTTCGTCTCAGCGAGTCTGTTTCCGGTTATAGGGACCGCGTTGTGGTTTTGGTTAAGCCGCCCCGAAGCGTTGTGGCGCGCAGCGGCGCTGCGGACTGACTAAAAGGTACACGCGGCTTCAGACGCGTAACGCGACTAAAGTCGCGTGTACCTTAAATTCCCATTTCCTGAAAAACTTCTCGGGCGATGCGGAAGCCGTCCACTGCCGCGGGGACGCCGACGTAGATAGCAACTTGCAGGAGCACTTCCTGGATATCGTTTTTCGTGAGCCCGTTGTTAATGGCCCCGCGCACATGCGCTTTGATTTCGTGCGGCCGGTTCAAGGCCGAGATCATCGCCAGATTCAGCATGCTGCGCGTCTTGCGATCCAGACCCGGCCGGCCCCAGCACTCGCCCCAGCAGTAAGTGGTGACCAACTCCTGCAGCGGCATGTTGAAATCGTCCGCGGTCTTCAGCGCATTGTCGACATACTCGGAGCCCAGCACTTCGCGGCGAATCTTGAGCCCCTTCTCGAACATCTCTTTTTCCACTTGCTCTCCTTTGAAATTTACTTAGACTCGACCACCACACCGGCCCAGTCTTCCATCACTTTGATCAGCTCGGTCATGTCGGCATCCACGCCTTCCCTCGCGGTGCCGATTTGCAGGATCTGCCGAACCGCGCTGCCAACTACCATTGGGAGACCCATGGCGTCGGCCTCTTCCAGGCACAACCGGACATCCTTGTTGAGCAGGCCGATGGCGAACCCGAAATCGAACTTGCGGTTCAAAACGCAGCGCGGAATTTTGTCCATGGTCGCGGTGTTGCGGCCGCTGCCCGCATTGATGACATCGATCACCTGCTTGGGATCGAGCCCCGCCTTGGTTCCCATTACCACGGCTTCGGAGGAAATCGCCATCGCGGTTGCCGATAACAGATTGTTCAGCAACTTCATGGTCTGGCCCTGGCCCGGCTGTTTGCCGACATGAAACAGTTTGCCGATCACTTCGACGACGGGCTTTATGGTGGCAAAGGTCGGGTCGTCGCAGGAAACCATCACCGCCAGTGTTCCCTTCTCCGCCCCGGCCACGCCTCCGCTGACGGGCGCATCCACGGCCACGATGTTCTTCGCTTTCAGACCCTCGGCAACCCGCTTGGCGTAGATAGAGCCGGTGGTGGATACATCGATGAAGATTTTCACCCGGCTGCCTTCGATGATGCCTTGCGGCCCGAGCGCGGCGGCTTGAACAATGGGCGGCGTGGGCAAACTGGCTAAAACAATTTCGGCCGCCGATGCCACCGCAGCCGGCGAATCCACGCGTTTGGCGCCCAATGCTTCAAGCGGACGCATGGCAGCGTCGCTCTTGTCAAAAATGGTGAGGCTGTTTCCGGCCTCGATCAAGCGGCGGCACATCGGGCCGCCCATACGTCCCACGCCGACGAAGCCGACGTTTAACTGAGCCATTTACTATTTCTCCCCATACCAAAGTGGTTAGGATATCACGCGGCCCTCAGCGCGACGGCGGAACGTCCAGGCGCGCGACGATGCCTTCGAGGTCTGGACGCACAGCCGGATAATATTTCATGACCAGCGGATCGTGTCCAGGAACGATGTGATTGGGGGAATCGGCCAGGCGGTAAAGCGTTTTGTAACCCTCCAGCATTTCGGCCACGCTATAAACCACCGGGAAGGCCCGATCCTGTTCGAAATTCGAATAGAGGTGCGATGCGTCGGCGGCCAGAACCATCCAGCCGCGCGCGGTCCACACGCGCAGAATCTGCAAGCCGGCCGTATGCCCGCCCACGCGATGCACCGTCAGACCGGGAACAACCTCGGATTCACCGTCGTGAAAAACGGCTCGACCGCTGTAAACTTTTCGGACCATCTCGAGCGCATTCTCCAGGTCGTACGCTTCGCGCATCAGGTGGTGACACATGCAGCGACCCGTCGCGAAAGCGACCTCGCGATCCTGGACGTGGAAACGCGCGGCGGGAAATCGATCCAGATTGCCGCCATGATCGTAATGCAGATGCGTCAGGATGACGTCGGTGACTTTATCCGGATTGATGTTGAGCAACCGCAATGAGTCGACGGGACTGCGCAGTTGCTCCCGCTTGCGCCGGATCGCGGACTCTTCGGCGAAACCGGTGTCCACCACGAACATGCAATCGCTGCGGCGCACCACCCAGACAAAGTAATCGAGGTCAGGCCCGTACTCGTGCGGATCGGCCAGGATGTAGCTTTGTCCCGGGTGGCGATTTCCTAAATGACCGTAACGAATGGCAAAAACTTCGAATGGTTCCATGAAGACTTGATCGATCATTATAATTGCAAACGGCTACCGTGCTTCAAGGGAAATGCGCGCTCATCACCGGATCGACGCAAGGTCTCGGCCTTGCCACGGCCAAACGCTTCGCCGCCGCCGGGTGCAATATCGTCGTCAATGGCTTTGGCGACGAGCGTGAGATCGCTCAGATGCGCGCCGGGTGGGAGAAGGAGCACGGCGTCCGAACCATGTATAGCGCCGCAAACCTGGCGCATGTTCTCGAAATTGAGCAGATGGTAGGGGCGGCGATCGAAACTTTCGGGGCCATCGATATCCTGGTGAACAACGCAGTGGCTCGATTCGAGGCTCCGGTGGAGCAGTTTCCGGTTGGCGAATGGGATTTGGGAATCGCCGTGAACCTTTCGGCGGCGTTTCACACCATTCGGCTGGTGCTGCCCGCGATGCGCCGGCGCAATTGGGGACGGATCATTAATGTCTCATCGATCTACGGTCTGATTGCCACGGTGAATCGCCTGAGCTACGTCACCAGCAAAACGGCGCTGATCGGCATGACGCGAGCCGTGGCGCTCGAAACGCGCGATCAAGACATTACTTGTAATGCGGTGTGTCCGGGAACAGTGGAGACTCCGGTACACATCCAACGCATCGAAGACATGATGAAAAATGATTCTCTCTCGCGCGAGGAAGCGGAGCAGCGGTTCCTCGCGAACAAGCAGCCGGGCGGCCGTTTTATCAGCACCGACGACGTAGCCGGCATGATTCTTTTTCTGTGCGGCGAGGAAAGCCGGGACATCACCGGAGCGGCGCTCCCGATTGACGGCGGGTGGTCCATCAGTTGAGCGCGGCACTTTCCATGGAACTCGCGCGCTGGGCTGCGGGCGTCAGGTTTGAAGATTTACCCTCGGATGTCGTCGCGGCAACCAAGCTGCGCGTGCTGGACGTGATGGGACTGGCGCTGGCGGGCGCCGAAACAGATTTTGGGCGTTCTGTTCGCGACGCGGCGCGGGCTTTGTCGACGCCTGGACCCTGCCGCATCCTGGGGTTCGGGGATCGGGTGGGAGTTACGACAGCAGCCTTCGCCAACGGTGCGTTTTCGCAGGCGCTCGAATTCGACGATACGCACAATGAGTCAATTGTCCATATAAGTAGCCCGGCGGTGGCGTCCGCGCTGGCATTATCAGAATTCACCGCTGTGTCCGGCCGCGATCTCATCACAGCCATTGCGATCGGCAACGAAATCTCCTGCCGTGTGGGCAGTGTGTCATCGGGCGAGCTGCATCGGAGGGGCTTTCATCCTACCGGACTGTTTGCGACCTTCGGAGCGGCCTACCTGGCGGGCAAGCTGCTTGGGCTGGACGCCGATCGATTAGCTCGCGCGGCGGGTATCGCGGGAAGCTTCGCGTCGGGTCTGCTGGAATGCTGGGTGGATGGGACGCAGACGAAGTTTCTGCATCCGGGCTGGTCGGCGCAGAGCGGTATTACCGCGGCGCTACTGGCGAGAGCGGGCGTTACGGGCCCGGCGCAAGTTTTCGAAGGGCGCTGGGGACTCTTTGCTTCACACGTGCAGGATCCCAACGCGCATCGTGACTTCCATCGGATTGACGATCGGCTGGGCGAACATTGGGAGAGCCGCAATTCGTCCTTCAAGCCGTTCCCTGCGGCGCACGTGATTCATCCCTACATCAGCGCGGTGCTCCGGCTGCGCGCCAGGCACGGCATCCACGCCCATGACGTTGAGCGCATCGAATGTCCGGTAGCCGCGTTTATCGTGGGCATCGTGTGCGAGCCCACCGTGGAAAAATTCGCGCCGGCGTCCGATTCGCATGGGCGCGTGAGCCTCGAATACAGTCTGGCCGAGGCACTCTATCACGGTGCGCTCGGCAAAGCCGCTTATAGCGCAGAGAGTCGCGAGAATCCTGAGATCCTCGCGTTAGCGCGCCGCGTCGAGTATCGCGTGGATCCGAATTATCCCGGCCCCGGGCGTTTCAAGGGCGCGGCCAAAATCGTGCTCAAAGACGGGCGCGAGTTCGAAGAAGTGGAAGAATACAACCGAGGTTCGGCTGAAAATCCGATGACCTACCAAGAGCTGCGCGCGAAATTTGACGATAACGCGAGCGGCTTTCTGTCAGCGAAACAGCGGGATAGGCTTGCCTCGGAAATTTATCGCCTGGAAAGCATTGCCGATGCAAGTGACCTGTTTACAGATATTTGAGGCAGGGAATTGACGTGCCTGCGGAATATGGTAGCATGTAGGCATGAAGGCGCAGACGAAGAAATACGCACAATATACCATTCGCGGCGTTCCGCCCGAAGTGGACCGCGTGCTGCGGAATAAAGCCGCCCATCTAAAACTTAGCCTCAATCAAGTAATTATTGACGAACTGACGCGCACCACCATTGGGCGAGCGCGCAAGGCGGATTTTTCCGGCCTGGTGGGCCAGTGGACGCCCGATCCTGGCTTCGACGAAGTGATCGCCTCCCAGCGCCAGATCGATTGGGACAAGTGGAAGTGAGGCCGCTCGGGTGAGGGTGGCGCTGGACACCAACCGGCTCACCGATCTGTTTCAGGGTGACGCAGAGTTGGCAGACCGGCTGGGGGAATGCGATGAGGTCTGGCTGCCCCTGGTGGTCTTAGCCGAGATCAAGGCAGGATTTTACGGCGGCTCTCAACAACACCGCAACCAGCTTCTGCTGCAAAGTTTCTTAGCCCAGCCCACGGTGGGAATTTTGTTACCGGAGCGGGAAACGGCCGAGCACTATGCGCGTCTGTTTGTGCAACTCAAACGGGCCGGGACTCCGATTCCCGACAACGACCTCTGGATCGCGGCTCTGGTTTTGGAACATGACCTCCAACTGATCACCCGCGATCAGCATTTCGAGCGCGTGCCTCAGTTGTTGCGCTAGACATGTTGCGCTCGAACCAAGACGGCGAAGCGTTGTTATTCTGATAGTGGGTGTCATCGTCGACTGCAGTCGCAGCTCCATCTGCTAAAAACTGGCGCAACCGTTTCGGGGCTTGGACAGACGGCCAAGCTCTCCTTCAGCACGAAGATAAAATCCTTCTCCTGCTCACACTGATCATCGGCGCCTTAGTGGGGCTGGTGGTGGCGGCCTTCATTTACGTCACCGAAGATCTGGGCGCTCGTATGTATCCGGCGGGAGGCGCGGCCTGGCGGCGGGTTCTGATTCCGACCGGCGGCGCGCTCATCACCGGTTATCTGCTCTGGCGCTTTTTCCCCAACGCACGCGGCAGCGGGATCCCACAGACCAAAGCGGCGCTGTTCTTGCGGGATGGATTTATCAGCCTTCGCACGGTGCTGGGGAAGTTCGGGTGCTGCTCGGCATCGCTCGCCAGTGGCATTGCGTTGGGACGCGAAGGGCCGTCGGTGCAAGTAGGCGCGGGGATTGCGTCGGTACTGGGGCGGCGTCTCGGACTGGGGCCCAACAGGATCCGCGAACTGGTGCCGGTGGGCGCGGCGGCCGCGCTGGCAGCGGCTTTCAACACGCCCGTGGCAGCTGTGCTGTTCACGCTCGAAGAGGTGATGGGCGACCTGCACGCGCCGGTGCTGGGCTCTATCGTGCTCGGTTCGGCGACATCGTGGGTGACACTGCACCTGCTGCTCGGCGATGAGCCGCTGTTTCACGTTCCGTCGTACCAACTGGTCAGCCCAATTGAATTCATCACCTACGCGCTGCTCGGAATCGCGGGCGGTCTGGTCTCGGTGGCGTTCGTCAAGCTGCTGCTGGGGATTCGCAAGTATTGCATGGGCCTGCCTCGATCGACCGAGTGGTTGCAGCCGGCGATGGGCGGTCTGGCGGTGGGACTGATGGGATGGTTCGTCCCGGATGTCTTAGGAGTTGGTTATGGGCATGTGAGCGAGGCGCTCAACGGGCAGATGACGCTCGAAGTAATGGCGCTGCTGGTGGTGTTAAAGCTGCTGGCGACCACCAGCTGCTACGGAACCGGAAACGCGGGCGGGATTTTCGGGCCCAGCCTGTTCATTGGCGCGATGCTGGGCGGGGCGGTGGGGACGGTGGCGCATCAACTTTTGCCGGACTTCACCGGCGGCGTCGGCGCCTATGCGTTAGTGGGCATGGGCGCGCTATTTGCCGGCATCGTGCGCGTGCCCCTAACGTCGGTGATCATGATCTTCGAGATGACGCGCGATTATTCCATCATCGTGCCGCTCATGATCGCGAACCTGATTAGTTTCTACATTTCGTATCGATTGCAAAAAGAGCCGATTTACGAAGCATTGCAGCATCAAGATGGGCTGCACCTGCCTTCGGGGCTGCGCTACCGGCAAGGGCTGTTGATTGTGAGCGACGCGGCCGAGGCGCCCGGAAGCGTGCTTACCAGGGCGGATCGCGTGGAAGATGCACTCAAGCTGCTGGATGCGGATCGCAATGCCTGGCCGGTAATGGATGGCGGGCGTCTGGCGGGAACCATCACGCTGGCACAGGTGGAAAGGGAAATCGCGGAAGGCCATGGGGACCGGGTGCTCGGCGAGCTGCTGCCGGTGGATGTTCCCAACCCTTTGCTGATGTCGGAGAACTTTCCGCACCTGCACATGGATCATCCCCTCGACATGGCGCTGCGTCGCATGGCGCACAGCAAGCTCAACATGCTGCCGGTGGTGGGCCGCGCCGATATTCGCGATTTGAAAGGCGTGGTCTCGCTAAAGGACATCCTGCAGGCCTACGGCGTGGCGGGAGAGAAAGGGGCGCCGCAGGCGGAGAGCGAAGAGATTGGGACCTCCCGCAGACTGGTGCCCGGAGTGATTGCCGCGGGCCTGGCGGTAGTGCTGGTGATTGGATTTCTCAATTACTATTACCGCTCCGAGCGGTCCCAGCGTGCCGAGGAATACTACAAAACCGGCAACCAGCTGCTGCAGCAGGACCGCGATGACGAAGCGGTACAGCAGTATCGTGACGCTCTGTCGGCCGCACCAGGGAATCCTCAATACCGGCTGGCGCTGGGGCTGGCTCTAGCGAAAGACAAGCACGTCGCGGAAGCATCGGTCTACTTGAATGCCTTGTTAAAGCGCGATCCGGAGAATGCGCTGGCGAATCTCGGCGAAGCGCGCATCCTGGCGGCGCAAGGCAAGACCGCGGATGCCGTCAAGTTGTATCGCCGGGCCATTGATGGCATGTGGCCGGCAGGCCAGGAGCAGAACAGGATACAAGCCCGCTTCGAAGTGGCGGCCCTACTCGACAAGGGTGGTCAAAAGATGCAGGCCATCGCTGAGCTCTTAGCGGCGTCTGGAACGGCGGCGCGCGATAGTACGAGGAAGAAGAAGATTGGGCAGATGCTACTCAGCTACGGTGCGCCGCGCGAGGCTGCGGACATCTTTCGGGACGTGGTCCGAACGGACGATCGCGACGCGGAGGCCAATGCGGGCCTCGGCGAGGCTGAGCTGGCATTGGAGAATTACACCGAGGCGCGCGACGCGTTCCAGAAAGCACTAGCTCGGAATCCATCGGATGAAACCAGTAAGAGAGAACTGGGGTTAATCGACCGGGTCCTGGCGCTTGATCCGAACGCACGCGGGTTGCGAGCGGCGGCGCGTTACGAGCGGAGCAAAGAACTGCTCCAGGCCGAGCTCATGCGATTCGATCAGTGCCAGCCAGGAAGCAAAATGGCGGATGGGGCCAGGCAGGCCGTCGCCGGTAATCCGCGGCGCGGGGAATTAGAGGACTCAGCGGACAAAAATCTGGGGCTTGCCGAGGACTTGTGGAAGCAGGGCCAGAAGCTATGCGGCGTCAGGCCACAGCAGGCGCCCAATCCCAACGACGAGGCGATTGAGCGCGTGCTGGCCCGGCTTGCGAGACAATAGAGGAAAACTAATTAGCTTGCGCCTGGGTGATGTGGGTGCGGCGGTTCTTCTGCCAGCAGTCCTCATCGTGTTCGGTACAGACGGGCTTTTCTTTGCCGTAGCTAATCGTGGCGAGCTGGTTGCCGGGTAACCCCAGGTTCGACAGATACTCTTTGGCTTGCTTCGCGCGCGCATCGCCGAGCGCCAGGTTATATTCATCCGAACCGCGCTCGTCGGCAAATCCCTCGACGGTCAGCTTGAAATCCGGGTATTGCTTGATGATGTCAGCCAGGGTCTGAGCGTCCATCTTCAGAGCAGCCTCGGCGTCGGGGCGCAGCGTGTGCTTGTTGTAGTCGAAATACGCATCCTGGATGCGGTTCAGCAGGTCCTGAATGCGGGCACGTGTGGCGGCGTCGGGCAGACGTGGCGCGGGCGTAGAGGAAGCCGCTCGCGACGGTTGGGAATAATTTCGCGCCGGTGCGGGGTTTGCAGCGGCGGCGCGCGTAGCGGGTGCCGGAGCCGGCGGGGTGGGAGCTTTCGCAGCCACCTTTTTCGCGCAACCGGAGAAAGTCAGAGAGAGCGCTGCCAGCGCTGCGCAAGCTAAGAATCGTGAGTTCATCCAAAGCCTCCTAAGCTTTTGTATTTACAGAATACAGACCGATGGCGCGCCAAAAACATCCCGTTGGCACTGTATTTGCCTGTTCGGTTCTCTAATACAGGATCGACGCGATTCCAGTAATTGCGCTCCGGGATCTACCTTAGAGAGGATGTGGTTTCGTCCCGCCAGATATACTGAAAGAAGCATGCGGCAGCGACCCAGTGTGGTTTTAATAGCTGGATTTGGCGGCCTGCTGCTAATCATGGCGGCGGCCGAAGTGGGGGCTTTGCTCTTCCTGAATAGTCTGCGCCACAACGATACGGCGCTGCAGGCTCGCTTTCTGGCACGCAACCGCACCCTGGAACGGATTCGATCCAATATTTATCTGTCGGGTACTTTTGTGCGAGATTCGCTGCTGGCGCCGGAACAGGCGGGCGCGCGGGCGCAATTGGCTACGCTCGGCGGGTTGCGACGCGATTCAGAGAGCGCGCTCGGGAGCTATGCCGCGGCGCTGGAGCCCGAAGAAGCGGCGCCCTTCCAGGATTTGCGGTCTCAAATTGAGGCGTATTGGAACGTCCTGGATCGCACTTTGGCATGGACCGGCGCAGAGCGCGGAAAATATCGAGATGCGTTCTTCTACCAGGAGCTGGTCCCCCGGCGAACGTCGATGCTACAGATCGCCGACCGCATCGAGGCGTTGAACGAAGAGGCGCTGCGGCGGGGCGATGTCAAGCTGGGCGATATGTTCGGACGCCTCCAGTTGGGGCTGCTCGCGATGATCGCGGTGACGCTGCTGGGTGGCGCGACTTTAGCCGCGTTCACGATCGTTCATATCCTGAAACTGGAGGGCGAGGTACAGCAGCGGCTGAACGAAAGCGTCCATTCGCAAGCCAGTTTGCAGGAGCTTTCGGCGCGGTTGGTGCGGGCCCAGGAGGAAGAGCGGCGTGCGTTGTCGCGCGAACTGCACGATGAGGTAGCACAGGCTTTTTCGGCGGTGCTGATGGAAGCCGAGAACCTGCTGGATTTAGCGCCGCCGCCGGACGTGCGCGCTCACCTGGATTCCATCCGAGGCGTGGCCAGCAAAGGCATGCATGAGATCCGCAACATGGCACTGCTGCTGCGGCCTTCCATGCTGGACGATTTCGGCTTGCTGCCGGCTCTGGAATGGCAGGCGCGGGAGATTGGGAAGCGCACCGGCCTGCGGGTGCAAGTGTCGAGTGAAATGTCCGGTGAATTGCCGGAGGAGCACAAGACCTGCGTCTATCGCGTGGTGCAAGAGGCGCTGAACAATTGCGCCCAGCATGCGCAGGCCAGTGCGGTGCAGGTGTGCGTGCGGCAAGGGGCTGGGCAGATTTTGGTGACGGTGCAAGACGACGGCAGCGGATTCGATCCCGAGCGCGTGCGCGGATTGGGGTTGCTCGGAATGGAAGAACGCGCGCGGCATCTGGGTGGTAGTTTTCAGATTGATTCCCATGCCGGGCGCGGAACACTGCTGAGGGTGACGTTGCCGCTGGCGACCATTCCCGAAACATCGAAGCACAGCGACGTTTTGGCGCCCCGGCCCAAGCTCTCGACCGAGCTGGTGTGGAACGGAGGCCTGGCGGATGGAGCAGATTCGCATTCTGTTGGCTGACGACCACAACATCCTGCGCGACGGAATGCGTTTACTGCTGGAGCGGCAACCCGGTTTCGTGGTGGTGGGCGAAGCAGCCGATGGCCGCGAAACGCTGCAGCTGGCGCAGGATCAACACCCCGACGTGGTGGTGATGGACATCTCCATGCCCAACATGAACGGTATCGAGGCCACGCGGCGGATCGTTGAAAAGCATCCCCACATCGGCGTCGTCATTCTGAGCATGCACCACGACGAGAGCTACATTATCCGGTCATTGAAAGCCGGCGCCCGCGCGTACCTGCTGAAAGATGCGGTGAAAGCCGAGCTGATTTTGGCGATTGAGGCCGTGGTGGGCGGGCGATCGTTCTTTAGCCCCCAGGTCAGCCGCATTCTTCAGGAAGATTACTTCCAGGCGATGGGCCGCAAGGACGCCGAGGACAGCTACGAGCTGCTGACGGATCGCGAGCGGGAGATTTTGCAGCTGATCGCCGAGGGCAAGACCAACAAAGAAGTCGCGAACACGTTGAACCTCAGCCTGTATACGGTGGACACCCATCGCACGCATATTTTGCAGAAGCTGAATCTGCACAGCGTGCCGGAGCTAATCCTTTACGCGGTGCGCAAGGGAATTATTTCCTGAGCCGCTACTCGGTCACCGTCAAGTTCGCCGGCGGGCTGGCAGCAGTGCCTACGGTCACCACTACCGGCTGCACGCCGAGCGGCGTATTGGCGGGAACTTCGTAGTTGATTTGCGTCACTCCCACCAGTCCGCTGGGAATGCCGATAAAGTCGATGGTTGCGTTCTGGCCCGCTACGGTGAGCGTTACCGGAAGCTTGGGCTTGGGAAGGCGCGAGGTGGGCGTCGAGGACGAGGGCGTCGTTCCGTCCGCGAGCGATGGCGAGACCTGCCCCTCGCCGGTGATGAAGAGCGTGGTGATTTGCCCGCGCGCGGCGCTCGAAAACGGAGCAGCCGTAAATCCGTTCGACATGAAGATTCCTGGTGCGGCCGGCACAATTTTCAGGTTGTAGTTGACGTTAACGTAGGGATTGCCAACCGTCAGCGTGGTAACCCCGGGCTCAGTCTCATAGGGAATCTGGATATTCACCTGATCGGGCGAGACGTAATATAGCGGAGCAGTTACGCTGTTGACCGAAGCCTCAAAGCCAGCCAGAAACTGAGGCAACGGGATGGTTCCGGCCGATTGTATGAAATCGCCCATCACCGTACCGTAGACGCTCAAAATCATGCCCGGAGCGTAGGATTGCTCCCCCGACGCCGCATTGCTGGCGCCACCCACAATCAGTTGCGTCTGCGGTCCGGCGAAAGGAACCGTGAAGGTCTGCGTCCAGGTTTTTCCGCTCGCATCCATGCCGGTGAAAACGAAGTTCACGTTGGTGGGAACTTGAAGGCCGGTGAGTACCTGGCCAGTTGAATTGAGAGAACCGAATGCCAGCAGCTGAGTGGTACCGAAAACCGTGGCAACGTCATAGCTCTGTCCATGGATGGTGAGCCCCGTCAGAGTGGTCCCCACGCCGGCTTCTTCAGTAAGCGTCAGCGTAAAAGGCCAGCTGCCGTTTTGCTCAAAGATGGGGTTGGCAAGATAGACCGGAGTATTGCCGGGATCGGCAGGGTAGTTGGGACTATTCACCTGCTGAAAGATGGAGGGAACCACGGCGGAAGCGGTCGGCGCCTGGCTAGTCCACTGATGGACAAAATTGTTCGCATCGGGAGAACCAAGTCCGCTGGCCTGGTCGTAATTCTTAACCGCGTTGTATCCGAAGCTGCCGTTGCTGCAATTGGGCGATCCGATCACGCAGGGGAGGGCGTTATTTCCTACCGTGATATCGTGAAAAGCCGTGGGCGAATTCTGAGCCATTCTATACAGCGTTGGGTTGATGTTGCCTAAGCCGGCTTGCTGTTGAGCGCCGGTCGAGATCAGATATTCATTGAGCAGAGTAACGATTCCGGCCATGGTGGGCGCCGCCATGGACGTGCCGCCGTAGATCTGCATCGAGCCGCCGGTGTAGACGAAATAGCCGTCGTGATCGGGCGATGAAGCGATGGAAAGATCGGGAACGTTCCGAAAGCCGTTATTGGGAACGCCCGGGCCGCTTTGCCAGATCGGCTTCGGGAAATACAGGCTGGCTCCGCCGCCGCCCGCCGCCAGCCCACCGCCCAGGCTGCTATCGTTCCACACCATCTCGGGAATATAGGAAAGGGCTGAAGCGTCGTTCGCCGTGTTGGTGCCGCTCCAATAGGAGCCGCTGCCTTCGTTAAATTCGCTGCCGCCCATGGAGGTCACCTCCGGGACGCTGCTCGGGGCATCCACGGCAAGACCATCCTGGGCGATAGTAGCGCCCTGGTCTTCGCAATCCCCCGCTCCGTTGTCGCCGGCCGCGTTGAACCAGGTGATGCCTTCCGAGTTGGCTTGCTGGGCCATTTGGCGTTCGCCCGGCAGGTCGACCAGGTCCCCATACTCGCAGAGACCGTAGCTCATGGTGATCACGGGTGCGTAGGCGTTATCGATAGCGTCCTGCAACGAGGTGAAAACATCGGAAGAGTACACGAAAATGATGGTCGCATTGCGCGCCACCGCGCCCGACCATTCCAGGTCCAGATCGGCTTCAGCCAGATCGTTTTGGCTGACGCCGGGGTCGGCCTGTCCCTTTACCAGAATCTTCTGCAGATTAATCGCGGGCAAATTAAAGTGCGTGCGGAAGGACTGAATGTCGGAAAGATTGATATCGGTTTGTCCCATGACGGCGAGCTTTTGCCCGGTGCCATCGATGCCAGCGGTGTACAGAGGGGTGACGTCGTAAATAGTCGCGAAGTCGTCGGGAGCCATCTGGTGGTCGCCCTGGCTGGTGGTATTGCGTGGAAGCAGTCCGCGCGCCTTGCTGTGAGGCTTGAGCCGGTAATTGTTCAGGCCACGGAAACCAAGCACCATATCGGATAGCGCCGCGGGAATTGAGGGATTGGAGGAATTGGCGTAATGCAACTCGCCATTTTCCAGATATTGGTGAATATCGGTGTGCAGCGCATTGTTCACTTGCCGGGCCGTGCCGCTGAACTGGATCCAAGTGCGGCTGCGAGCCACGCGCTGTACCTTCAATCCTTGCGACTGGAGCCAGGCCGCGATCCGGTTCAGGTCGTTTTGGCTGGCACCGAAGCGGTCGGCATATTGCTCCGGCGTTAGCCATTTGTGAAAATCGGCGGAAGCCGGATTCTGCTGAGCGGCCAGCAGATGATCGAGAGAAGTCTGCTGGCTTCCCGAGAGCTTTATGTGAATGGTGACGGACGGCAGCTGAAAAGATGGGGCCACCGCGCCTTGGTCGAATTCCGGCCGCGCCCGGGGAGGCACGTGGCCCGCCAGCACAACGGTTCGGCTGGTATTTATTGGCGCACTGATCCGATCCGGCTGCGCGTGAAGCGTGGCCGTCAACCCGCCGGCAAAGAATCCGGCTATAAACACACGAAGAGCAGGTCGCAAATAAGTACACATAGAGTGGAGGTTGTTTGTTGGATGGTTACTTTGGAGCACGGGTTTCACAGGATTCGATAGACTAAACACCGATGCAGGGCTTTTTTAGCAGGGCCGCCATGCTCGGGGTAGTGAGTGCGGCCCAGCTACTCAGCGCGGGCGCGCCATCGCCTTTTTTTGGACGCTGGGACTTAACTATTATGACATCAAAAGGCGAGTATCCTTCCTGGCTGGAATTTGCCGAAGTACGGGGAACACCTGATATCCGCATAGTCGGCCGGACGGGCAGCGTTCATCCAGTGCATAACGCGAAGGTGGAGGGAACGCGCTTAACATTTCAAGATGGACCATCGGCTAAAGACGGGCCATCGCCGGGCGTATGGCAAATCGTCGCCAAGGATCGTAGACTTACCGGACAAGCCCCCGACGGTCCACTGACGGGAGTTCCAGCGCCATCGTTGAAGGTTCGAGCACCCCGCGCGTGGAGCAGTCCCGAGCGGCTTTTCAACGGAAGCGACCTTACGGGCTGGACCACCGATAATTCCGCCGCAAACCACTGGATGGCCGAAAATGGCGAGCTTCAAAACACGCAAGCCGGCGCGAATATTCGGACCACGCGCCTATTTGGCGACTTTAAGCTGCATATCGAATACAACTGCCCGCGCGGCGGGAACAGCGGCGTGTATTTACGGGGCCGTTACGAAGTGCAAGTGGAGTACGAGCCGGCCGGCAAAAACGATTCGTACCACAGCATGGGATCCATCTACGGATTTATTCCTCCCGCCGCCACAGTTGACGCGCGGCCTGGCCAATGGGAAAGCTACGACGTGACGCTCGAGGGCCGCAATGTCAGCGTAATTCGCGACGGCATGCTCATTATCGACCATGCCGAAATCCCGGGTATTACGGGCGGTGCCTTAGACAGCCACGAAGACGAGCCGGGACCAATTTACCTGCAAGGGGACCACACCGGCGGATTGAAGTATCGCAACATCACGATCTCCGTGCCCGAGCGCTGAAGCGTTCGCCCTATTGCTCCACGGTCAGAGCCACCGGCTGCTCGATCATGGACGCCTTATTGGCGGTCAGAAAAGCAAGGTGGTAGCGGCCCGGCTTAATGCGCGGGACTTGGAATTTGATTTTGTCTTCGACGTGCTCCATGACGGCAACCTTGGTGTCGTCCTTGCCGTCGGTGAGGAACATATCGGCGACGGTGGATTTGTTGACGTTTTCACAGGTTGCGTTGACGGTGTCCCCGGTCTTAGCGGTATCCGGATCCACCGCCGTGCACCTCGGTTGTGCTTGAAATGCCCATAGAGCCGCGAACGAGATCAGCAACAGGGCAAGAACCCACGTTTTCATAGCGCCTCCAGTGGTGGCGATTATACACCCTGGCGAGTAGACTGGAGGCATTATGCCGAACGTAGCCGAGAGTTCCATCGTAACCCCGCCTCCCTTGACCGTACTCAGCGACGAAGAACGGATGTTCCAGGACGCCGTACGTCGATTCGCGCGCGAGCGCATTGGCCCGTACGTTCGGGAAATGGATGCCGCGGCAATATTCCGCAAAGACCTGCTGCGCGAGATGTTCGAGCTCGGGTTGATGGGCATCGAGATTCCCGAAGAATATGGCGGACAGGGGGGCAGCTTCTTTCAGGCCGTGCTGGCGGTGGAGGCGCTGGCAGCCGTGGATCCCTCGGCGGCCGTTATCGTGGATGTGCAGAACACGATTGCCAACAACGTGATCATTCGCTGGGGCGCCGAGGACCAAAAGCGCCGCTATCTGCCGAAGCTGGCAACCGAGATGGTGGCTTCCTTCGCATTGTCGGAGGCCGGCTCCGGATCGGACGCATTCGCATTGTCCACTCGCGCTACTAAGCGCGGGGACGAGTATTTCATCACGGGCCGTAAGCTCTGGATCACCAACGCCGCCGAATCCGGCCTGTTTCTGTTGTTCGCCAACGCCAATCCGGAGGCGGGCCATCGCGGCATCACCTGTTTCTTAGTGGAGCGCGATTTTCCCGGATTTCAAGTCGGCAAGAAGGAGGATAAGCTCGGCATTCGCGCTTCGTCGACCTGCGAGCTGATTCTGGATGATTGCCGCGTTCCCGCCGGCAACGTGCTGGGCGAAGTTGGCAGGGGCTACAAGATCGCCATTGAGACATTGAACGAAGGGCGTATCGCGATCGGTGCGCAGATGGCGGGCCTGGCGAAAGGCGCGCTGGATCATGCCATCGCGTATGCCAAAGAGCGGCAGCAGTTCGGCAAGCCAATCGCCGAGTTTCAGGGCGTGCAGTTTGAGCTGGCCCAAATGGCGACCGAAGTGGAGGCTGCGCGGCTGCTGGTTTATAACGCGGCGCGACTGCGCGACTCGGGACATCCCTATGTCACCGAAGCCGCCATGGCCAAGTATTTCGCATCGCAGGTGGCCGAAGACACCGCCTCGCGCGCGGTCGAAATCTTCGGCGGCGTGGGATTCACCAAGGATTATCCAGTGGAGAAACTTTATCGCGACGCCAAGATCGGCCGGATTTACGAAGGCACCACGAATATTCAGAAGTTGACCATCGCCAAGCAAATCCTGGGTTAGGAGCAAACGCTGGTACACGCGACCTTTAGTCGCGTCTCGTCCATACCGAACAAACGCGGCTGAAGCCGCGTGTACCTTTGGCACGGCTAGGAGCAAATCATAAGCGGCTCAAGCGCTCGACTTCCAGCGGCCCGCGAATTTGCGTTGCAGCTTGGCCTGAGCCTCCGCAGGGACCACCCGTTGACCTCGATCGAGCGAATCCCGCCGGTGCCCGAGCTCTTGGTTGAAGTCGGCAAGCTGAACGGCCATGGCTTGGTCGTGTTCTTCAAGGAGGCGCAGAGCTTCCCTCACTACCTCGCTAGCCGAATTGTAGCGGCCTGACTCCACTTTGGCGCTGACGAATTTCTCCAGCTCGGGGGTGAGAGAAACGTTCATGCCTACTTGGACGGCGGAGCGGCGAGCTGAGCGCATGTGCAGACGATTCAAAGTGCCGACGTCGGGTTGAGATGGTGACGGCTACTTCTTGTCGACAATTTCGGTCTCAGTGACTATTCCCCGCTCGAATATGAAGTTCCTATCCGGCGGTGCGCCGCCCAATTCGAGAAGAGCTGGCAGAATGTCTCCAGACTGGAGCTTGCCATGAAAAATGTGCCCATCGATTATTAGCAGCGAATTGCCCGCTTCGTCAGTGTAGAACTCGTAAACGCCACTCTTCCCACCTGTACGTTGACGAGCGTCTTTTGCTAGATAGTCCAATACCGAGTCCTTGCCCGAAGCAACCGCTTTCATCGTCTTTTTGTCGTTTATCGGTGCTTGGCCCCAAAGCAATCCGGTGAAAAGCACAAACAGCAGTCCCCAAGTCTTAGCTGTCATTCTGTGTTTCCTCCAAAATCAGGATACCAACCCTTCGCCGCGCTACTATCTGGGCGTGCGTCAGGTCAGGTAGCACCCTCCATGCGGCGTGGCGCTGGCGTTACACTAAGAGGCAAGAGGCAACATGCGTTTTGTCGTTACTTTCGCCCTGCTCACAGGCGCGGCCTTTGGCGCCACGCTCACCGATCCCGACCCCTCTCAAATTGACAGCATCATCGCGAAGTTCGCGGCCAAGGAAGCCGCGTTCTCGCAGGCCAGGAGCAACTACACCTACCGCCAGACCGCAAAGGTGATGACGCTCGATGATGGCGGTGGAGTCACGGGTAAGTGGGAAGAAGTCACCGACATCATCTTTTCCCCCGCTGGGGCTCGCGTCGAAAAAGTGGCCTACGCGCCGCCCAACACGCTCACCGCTATCACCCTCGACCCAGGCGACATGCAGGATCTTCGCCAGGTGCAGCCCTTCGTGCTTACCACCGACGAACTTCCGAAGTACTTCATTCGCTACCTGGGCCGTGAGCAACTGGACGAAATCTCCTGCTACACGTTTGCCGTTAAGCCCAAGAAGATGGAATCGGGCCAGCGCTATTTCGAGGGGATCGTCTGGGTTGACGATCGCGACCTGCAGATCGTGAAGAGCTACGGCCGCGGAGAAGGCGCCAAGCAAAACGCGGATCATCAATATCCTAAGTTTGAAACCTATCGTGAGCAGATCGACGGAAAATATTGGTTCCCCACCTATACCATCGCGAACACCACCCTGCACTTCCGCGACAACGATCAGCGCATTAAAATGACCGTCAAGTACGAGGACTACAAGCAGTTCAAGAGCGATATTAAGATCAAATACGACGTCGACGATCCGTCCAAGACTCCGGCGCCCGCTGCGCCACCGAACAAGTAAGCGCTATTGACTCGACAGACCGCGAAACTCCCCATCGACGATCTCTTGCCGTCGATTCGCGAGGCGCTGGTTCATTCTTCCAGCGTGGTAATTGAGGCGCCGCCCGGCGCGGGGAAGACCACGCGAGTCCCGCCAGCTTTGCTCGACATGGTGCGTGGACAAGTGCTGGTGCTGGAGCCACGCCGTCTGGCCGCGCGATTGGCGGCGCGCAGAGTGGCCCAGGAACTGGCTGAGAAGCCAGGCGAAACGGTCGGTTATCAGGTTCGCTTCGAAGAGGTAGCCGGCCCGCGAACACGGCTTCGATTCCTCACCGAAGGCATTCTCACCCGACGTTTGATCTCTGATCCACTGCTCGCGGGCATCGACGTGGTGGTATTGGATGAGTTTCACGAGCGCCATTTGGAGGCCGATCTGGCGCTGGCGCTGCTGCGCCGCTTGCAGCGGATGAGAAGGCCGGATCTGCGGATCGTGGTGATGTCGGCGACGCTCGACGCCGCGCCCATCGCAAGCTTTCTGGATAACTGCCCCGTCCTGCGTTCCGAAGGTCGGCTCTTCGAGCTTTCCGTCGCCTATCAGCCCTACTCCGCGCTGCCGCTCGAAAAACAAGTAGCATCGGCGCTGGAGGCGCTGATTGCAGAATCACCATCGGGCGACGTGCTGGTCTTCTTGCCGGGGGCCTCGGAAATTCGGCGCGCTGAACGCGAGTGCCGGCCGTTCGCTCGAAAGCACGATCTGCTGCTGCTCCCCCTGTATGGGGCGCTGTCACCCGCCGAGCAGGATCGCGCCGTCTCCCCCACCCCCGAGCGCAAGGTGATCCTCGCGACCAGCGTCGCCGAAAGCTCCATCACCGTAGAAGGCGTCACAGCTGTGATCGACAGCGGATTGGCTCGCATGGCGAGCGATTCGCCCTGGTCGGGATTGCCCACGCTCGAGGTGTCGCGCATCAGCAAAGCATCGGCGACCCAGCGCGCGGGACGGGCAGCGCGCACCGCGCCGGGCCGCGTGATCCGGCTCTATACACTCGACGATTTTCATCGCCGGTGCGATCAGGATCCGCCGGAAATCCTGCGCCGCGAGTTGTCTGAGCTGTGCCTCACGCTGCGCGCCATGGGAATCACCGACCCGCTCCATTTGGACTGGCTCGACGCCCCACCCGCAGTTGCCATCAATCGCGCCGAAGAGTTACTCGAACGTCTGGGAGCCGTTGCCGATCGCGCCCGCCAGATGTCGCGTTACCCGCTGCATCCTCGCTTGGCGCGGCTGGTTATCGACGCTCAAGAACGTGGCGCGGGCGAAGAGGGTTGCCGCGCGGCAGCGGCGCTGAGTTCGGGCGCGCGGACGCCCTCTTGCGATTTGATGAACCTTATCGATTCGCCCTTCGATCCCGTTACACAACTCCATTTCGAGCAGATTCGTCGCATCGTCCGGCCTTCCAAGCCGCGCGCGCACGATCCCCACGCGCTGCCGCTTTCGATCCTCACGGCTTTCCCCGATCGCGTGGCACGACGTCGCAAGGACCAGCAATTGCTCCTGGCTTCGGGCGGTTCAGCATTGCTCGACTGCGAGGCGCACACAGAATTTCTGGTTGCGCTCGATATTGAAAATCGCAGCGAGCATGCGCTTCCGCTGGTGCGCCTATATTGCGCGATCGAACCGGAGTGGCTGCTCGATCTATTTCCCGCTCGCGTCAAAGAGCGCGCCGGCGTGGAGTGGAATCGGGCGGCCGAGCGGGTGGAGAGGGTGAGCGCGCTGCTCTACGAAAATCTGGTGATAGAGGAAACGAGTAGCGGAACGCCCCATCCGGAACAGGCTGCGGCACTGCTTGCCGAGCGCGCTATCGAGGCCGGAATCGAACGCTTTGTGGATCGCGACGAGTTGCAGCAGTTCCTGGCCCGCGTAGCCTTCGCGTCCGAACATACATCCATCGCCAAGGTGGATATCAACGACGCCTTTCGCGATCTATGTCACGGACTGAAGAGCTTTGCCGAGTTGAAAAACGCCGGGCCTTCACTAATACCGGCACTGGAACAGCATGCCGGCGCACGTTTGCTGAATGAAGTTGCACCCACTCGCGTTCGCCTGCCGAACGGCCGCCAAACCAAAATTAACTACGAAACAGGGAAGCCGCCCTGGATCGCTTCGCGCCTACAGGATTTTTTCGGGCTGCGCGAGACGCCGCGCATCGCGAACGGAAAAGTCGCGCTGGTGGTGCATCTGCTGGCGCCGAACAAACGCCCGGTCCAAACCACAACCGACCTCGCGGGCTTTTGGCAGCGCCTATATCCGCAGGTGCGGCGTGAGTTGAGCCGCCGTTATCCCAAGCACGGCTGGCCGGAAGATCCATATTCGGCCCGCGTAGACTAAGATTTATGCGCCGTGCTGTTGCCGCACTCTTCCTGTTCGGAATCTCATTTGGCTACGTCGAGGCCGCGGTGGTGGTCTACCTGCGCGCCATCTACGATCCCATTCGCGCGCGGCTGCATCCGGAACGCGGGCCTCACGATTTGTTTCCACTGATCACCCAGAAGGAAATAGCGAATACCGGTCCCGAGAACACGCGGCGGCTCGGGATCGAGATTGGACGTGAAGCCGCGACCATGCTTATGCTGGGCGCCGTTGCGCTCGCGGCCGCGCGCAATCCGCACCAATGGATGGCCGCATTCGCCATCGCGTTCGGAGTCTGGGACATCAGCTTCTATGCATTCTTGAAGCTGATGATCCATTGGCCGGAGTCGCTGAGCACCTGGGATATCTTGTTCCTGATTCCGCTGCCCTGGGTGGGTCCCATATGGGCGCCGGTGCTGGTAGCGCTCTCCATGATCGTGTGCGGCCTGATTTCATTGCGGGCGGGCGGCATTCGCGGCCGGATTCCCCACTGGACTGGGGTTTTGGGCGGCGCAATCGTCATCATCATCGCTTTCGTTTGGGATTTCCGAAACACCACGGCAGGAGGATTTCCGAACCCCTTCAACTGGCCGCTCTTTCTTCTCGGCGAGGCCATCGGACTAAGCGCGTTTCTGGCCGCCGCCTGGCGCGCGCAGGCTAACGGCAACGCGGTATAACAACAGCATGTCCCCGACGACGCAGTTCCTTATTGTTTCGGCTTTCTCGCTCACCCAACTGGTAGCGCAGCCCCGAACTTTCCCTCAGCCCGCGCCGGCCAAGGAAGTCACAATCACGGCGATACCGGGCATCATTGACGCCAGCGCAAAATGGAAGCTCGTTTGGCAAGGCAACGAGAATGCCGATGGCATCGTGGGGTACAAAGACGGCCTGCTGTTCGCGCAGGAGCAGACCAATCATGTCAATATGCTGGACAAGAACGACAAGTTTTCCGTCTTCCTGACGAACGGCCACGGTCCCGGCGCGGTGACCATCGGACCCAAGGGTCGGATTTTCGTGGACGAGCGAACCTGCACCGATCCCGGGGGACATATGGGCGGCAAGCCTGCCGATTGCAAGGAACCGACCGGAGTGGCGGCCCTCACGCCCGAGCGCAAGGTTCTGGCCAATAGTTATATGGGTATGGGACTCGGCCGGGTGAACGATTTGATCGCCGACAAAAAAGGCGGCATTTACTTCACAACGAACACCGGAAGCGGCGTTTTCTACATCACCCCCAAAGGCGAGGTGATCGGCATCGGCGAGAAAATACGCAGCAACGGCATCAATCTCAGTCCCGATGAAAAGACCCTGTACGTAACCAATGGTCCGGTCATCATGGCCTACGATGTGCAGCCCGACGGCTCGGTAAAGAATCAACGCGAATTCGGCAAACTGGAAGGCGGTGGAAATGGTGATGGCATGGCCATCGACGCGAAGGGCCGCATTTTCGACACCGCCAACGGCATTCAGGTGCTCAGTCCGGAAGGAAAATATCTCGGCATGATTCCGACGCCGCGCACCGTTATTAGCGTCGCCTTCTCCGGTCCCGGCAAGAAGACGTTGTACGCCGCCTGCCTGGGCGCTCTGGACGCCAACGGCCAAGAGATCAAAACACCGGACGGAGTGCGAAACACCGCGATGAGCATTTACAAAATTCAGACGCTCACGCAAGGGTTCAAAGGCCGCGCGAAATAGTTCGCGCGTATAATTCCACTATGCGCTCGATGGCTCTGGTGCTCGCATCCGCAACGCTTCTTTTGGCTGCCAACGTCGCTCAGGAAGGCGCGCGCTGGTGGTCGCACATCCAGGTTCTGGCCGACGACAATATGGAGGGCCGCAACACCGGCAGCCCTGGTCATCGCCGCGCGGCTCAGTTCGTGGCTGGTGAATTCGAGCGCGCCGGGCTCAAGCCCGCAGGCACTTCGGGCTACTTCCAAAGCGTGCATCTGGAAGTACGCAGCATCGACGAGCCGGCCTCCAATCTCGCACTGGTGCGCGACGGAAAGGCCACGGCGCTGACGCTGGGAGAGGATGCGTCGTTCAACTTGCGCGCCGATCTTGCGCGGCACCTCGAGGCTGCCGCCGTATTCGTCGGTCACGGTCTAGTGATTCCCGAACTGCATCTCGACGAGCTAGCCGGTCTGGATCTCAAGGGCAAGATTGCGGTCTACCTAAATGGCGGCCCGAGCTCGATTCCGAGCGCGCTCAAGGCGCATTATTCCTCGGCGGGCGAGCGCTGGAAAGCTTTCGAGAAGGCCGGAGCGATCGGCATGGCATCGATTGCGAATCCGAAGTCCATGGACATTCCCTGGGAGCGCGCGAAGTTGGCAAGGTTGAATCCAACCATGAGCTTCTCCGACAAGAAGCTGGTTGAGTCGGATGGGGTGCAGTTTTCAATCACTGTGAATCCCGCCCATGCGGAGAAGATTTTCGCGGCTTCCGGCCACACCTTCGCGGAGATGTTGAAACTCGCCGACGCCGATCAACCGCTGCCGCATTTCCCGCTGAACGCCGGCTTTCGATCCACCGTCAAGCTCGGCCATTCGCAGGTGGAATCGCAGAACGTGGTGGCCCTGCGCCCGGGCAGCGATCCAAAACTGAAAAATGAATACGTCATCTACAGCGCGCATCTGGACCATTTAGGCATCGGCCAGCCGATTAACGGCGACCGAATCTACAACGGCGCCATGGACGACGCTTCAGGCGTCGCGTCGTTAATTGAGATCGCAACGATGATGAAAGAGCAGAATCTGCATTTGAAGCGTAGCGTGATCTTCATCGCCGTCACTGGAGAGGAGAAGGGTGAGCTGGGCTCTACCTATTTCGCAAATAATCCAACCGTGCCCGTGAAGAGCATCGTGGCCGACATCAATATGGATATGTATCTGCCGCTTTTTCCGCTGAAGTATCTGGAGGTGCAGGGCCTGGCTGAATCCACGCTCGGCGACGATATTCGAGCCACCTGCAAAAAGGCGGGCGTTGAGGTGCAAGCGGATAAAGAGCCGGATCGAAATCTATTTATCCGGAGCGATCAGTACAGTTTCATCAAACGGGGAGTGCCCGCTCTGGCGTTCAAGTTCGGCTACACGCCGGGGTCGCCCGAAGAAAAGCTCGCCAAGGATTGGTTAAAGAACCGCTATCATGCGCCCTCCGACGATCTCAACCAGCCAGTGGATAAACCCGCGGCGGCCGAGTTCAATCGCATCCTGCTGGACGTAGGCGAGCGCGTGGCGGACGCCGCAGACCGTCCGCACTGGAATGAAAACAGTTTTTTCAAACGCTTCACCGCAGGCGAATAACTGGGTTGATATACTTTGTGACTGAGGAGAGATTTGCAATGCCTGATTCAAAAGATCCCAAAAACAACGACGAGTCTCGCGACGTTCCACGGCGCGACTTCATGGTGTCCGTGGCGGCCGGCCTGGGCGCTGCAGGTTTGGCTGCGGGCAAAGCATCGGTGGTTGAGACCGATGTCGAAATCAAGACGCCCGATGGCACTTGCGACGCCGCCTTCATTCATCCGTCGGGTGGCTCCCACCCCGGCGTCTTGCTCTGGGCCGACGCCTTCGGTTTACGCCCGTCCATGCGCGAGATGGGCAAGCGCCTGGCTGAGCAGGGATATTCCGTGCTGGTGCCCAATCCGTTTTATCGCATGGGAAAAGCTCCTTTCTTCACTGACGCCTCCACCGTCGATTTCGCCAAAGACCGGGGGAAGATCATGCCGCTGATGGGGTCGGTCACCGCGGCTGGTAACGCGGAGAAGGATGCGCAGGCCTACATCGCCTTCCTGGACGAGCAAAAACAGGTCAACAAGTCCAAGAAAATCGGCACTCAGGGTTACTGCATGGGCGGCGCCCTGGTGGTGAGGACCGCCGCAACGGTGCCTGATCGCGTAGGCGCCGGGGCCTCGTTCCACGGCGGCGGCCTGGTCACCGACAAACCCGATAGTCCGCATCTGCTCGCGCCCAAGATCAAGGCCAAAATGTATTTCGGGATCGCGATGAGCGACGACAAGCAGCAACCGGACGCGAAGGACAAGCTCAAAGCAGCGTTCATCGCCGCAGGCAATCCGGCCGAGATCGAAGTTTATGGCGACGCGTATCATGGCTGGTGCGTGCCCGACATGCCAAAACAGGCGGATGGCGCCGCGACCTATAACAAGCCGGACGCTGAAAAAGCCTGGGCCAAACTCACTACTTTGTATAAGGGCGCGCTCGCTTAGATTCGAAGGCTGGCGTGTCCGCTGAGCAATTCCAAGCCGATGACGAGCGTGATTTAAGCAGCGGGGCCTCGCCGCGCGCGGAGGACATCGAGACCCCGTACTTCACTCGCACCATCGGACCGAGTTCATCGCTGGCTGGCGCCGTCATTGGTTCTTATCGTCTGCTCCAACTTCTTGGTCACGGCGGAATGGGTGAAGTGTGGCTGGCCGATCAGAAGCAGCCAGTTCGCCGGCGCGTCGCGATCAAGCTGATCAAAGCCGGCATGGACACGCGCGAAGTGGTAGCGCGCTTTGAGTCCGAACGCCAAGCCCTGGCGCTGATGGACCATCCGGCCATCGCCAAAGTCTTCGAAGCCGGATCCACTCCGGAGGGCCGCCCGTACTTCGTCATGGAGTACGTCAGCGGCATTCCCATCACCACCTATTGCGATAAACACAAGTTGACGACGCGGCAGCGCCTGGAGCTGTTCGTACGTGTGTGTGAAGGCGTGCAGCACGCGCACCAGAAAGCCATCCTGCATCGGGATCTGAAACCATCGAACATTCTGGTGGGCGAGATTGACGGCATCCCGGTTCCGCGCATTATCGATTTTGGCGTGGCCAAAGCAACCGCCCAGGGGCTCACTGCGGGCACCATGTTCACGCTCGTGGGAAGTATTGTTGGGACGCCCGGGTACATGAGCCCCGAGCAAGCCGACTCGGCTGGCGCGGACGTCGACACGCGTACCGATGTATATTCGCTGGGCGTAATTCTGTATGAATTGCTGGTCGGCGCGCTGCCGCTCGATTTCAGCACAACGCCCCTCGATGAGGTTCAGCGCAAACTCCGCGAGGAGGACGCTCCGCGCCCGAGTACCAAGTTGCGCACGCTGGACGGGCAATCCAGCGCGGCCGCCGTAAACCGCGGCGTCGACGCACCAACGCTGGTCAGGCAACTGCGCGGCGACCTGGATGCGATCACTCTCAAGGCGTTAGAAAAGGACCGCGCGCGGCGATATGCAACACCTTCCGATCTGGCCGCAGACATCGGCCGATATTTGCGCCACGAGCCGGTCCTCGCGCGGCGGGCCGGCGCTTGGTATCGAACTCGCAAATACGTTCGACGCCACCGGGTGACAGTCGGAGTGGGCGCCACTGCCGCTGTGCTGCTGATTGCGTTTGCGGTGGCGCAGACGATAGAACTGCAGCGGGTGAGGCGCGAGCGTGATCGCGCGGACCGCGTCACCGCTTTCATGAGCGGCATGTTCAAGGTCTCGGATCCAAGCGAGGCTCGCGGCAACGACATCCGGGCGCGCGAGATTCTTGACAAAGCCTCGAAGGACATCGACACTGGCCTGGCGAAAGATCCGGAACTTCAGGCCCAAATGATGGACGTAATGGGCAACGTGTATGTGAGTCTCGGTCTTTTCCCCAAGGGCGAGTCGCTGCTGCGCCGCGCCGTGGATATTCGCCGGCGTACGCTCGGCGTGGAGGACGCGGACACGTTGAAATCGATGTACGATCTCGCAGCTGTATTGAACGAGGAAAGCCGCTACTCAGAGGCGGACAAGTTATCCCGCGAAACGATGGACACGCGCCGCCGGGCGCTGGGCGCCAATCATCATGACACCTTGAGCTCTATGGCGCAGTTGGGACTGATCGTGCAAAACGAGGGCCATTACGCCGAAGCAGAAAAGCTCGACCGAAGCCTGCTGGACCTTACCAGGCGCATTCCGGGAGCGCGGGACATGTACGAAAAATCTTTGCGAGATCTGGCCATCGTTTCCGCCTATGAAGGTAAATACCCTGACGCGGAAAAGGCTTTTCGCGAAGTGCTGGAATTGGACCGGAGCGCGTTAGGCCCAGACCATCCGAATGTAACGCGAGACATCGGCAATCTCGCCTCCACCCTGTTATATGAGCACCGTTATGCCGAAGCGGAGAACTTGTATCGCGACGTGGTGCAGAGGTTTCGGCGAGTTCTGGGTCCAGACCACCCTACAACGCTGATGATGACTGGCAATCTGGCGTTATGCCTGTCCGACGAAATGCGCTACGCAGAGGCCGAAAAGTTGTTCCGCGAGACGCTCGAAATCAAGCGCAAAAAACTTGGTCCCGAGCATCGCTCAACGCTCGTCACCATGGGGAACCTGGCGGATGTCCTCAATGCGGAAGACAAATACTCCGAGGCCGAGGAACTGGTTCGGCAGACCCTACAAATCGAAAGACGGACTCTGGGCCCGGATCACACCGACACCTTGGCCACCATGCATGGTTTGGGTGACGTGCTAAAGAATGAAAAGCGCTATCCCGAATCGCAGGCAGTCCTGGAGCAGACCGTGGAAGGTTTGCGCCGGGCAGTGGGGCCAGATCATCCCGACACCGCCGGCACGGCCTATGAACTAGCCACCGTCCTGGCGCTCGAAGGCAAGCGTGACGCTGCGTTCAGCAATCTTGAGTTCGCAATAGGGCATGCCCTATCCACCGAAATGCGCTCGGGCCTGGAAAAGGATCCCGATCTCAAATCTCTGCATGACGACCCGCGTTTCAGCGCAATCGTTCAAAAATCCGCGGCCGGCAGCGCGAAATAGAAAGTCGATCCTTCGCCCGGCCGTCCGTCGGCCCAAATACGGCCGCCATATCGCTCCACAATGCGCTTGCAGATGGCCAACCCCAGCCCCGTCCCCGGGTATTCCTCCCTGTGCAGGCGCTTGAACAAGCCGAAGATGCGTTCGGCATATTGGGGCTCGAATCCGATGCCATTGTCCCGCATAGAAATGGTCCAATAGTCGCCATCCCGCTCCGCCGAGATATGAATTTGCGCGGGAGTGTCTTTCTTTCGGTACTTCAACGCGTTCGAAAGAAGATTCTGAAATACGTGCGACAACTGAGAGCCATCGCCCCGCACGGTAGGGAGTGGAACCGCGGTGACGCGAGCGCCGGCTTCTTCAATACGATTCTTAAGCACCGACAAGGCATCGGTGAGGGAAGCGCCCAGATCCGTTTTTCCGACGGGCAGTTCGTCGGTGTGCACGGCCCGTGAGAACGTCAGCAGATCGTGAATCAGCGCGTCCATGCGGCGCACTCCTTGCTGCACGAAGCCGGCATACTGGGCGAGCGCGGCCCTTTCCCCTCCCAGATCCTTCAACATGAGCTGCGTGTATATGTTGACGATGCGCAGCGGCTCCTGGAGATCGTGACTCGCCACGTAGGCGAACTCCTCCAACTCGCGGTTCACGCGCATCAGTTGCTCGTTGGAGCGCTGCACTTCTTCCTCGGCGCGCTTGCGCTCGGTGATGTCGCGTCCTTCCGGCACGATCAACACCACCTCGCCCAGCTCGTTCCGGATCGGATGGAAGGAAATGTCGAAGGTGGGGCACTCATCGGACGGCCGGCGCACGGTAGCTTCGAAACGGATAAACTCGCCCGCCGCCGCTCGTTCAATACTTTCCCGAATTAGCTGGGGCGCTCCCGGCGTACCCGTAAACCACGGCGTGTCCCAGAATTTCCGGCCCACCACGTCCTCGCGCGAATTGTCGGCGAACTCGAGCGAAGCGCGGTTCGCCTCCAGCAAGGTGCCATCCGGCGCCAGCAAACCGATATATTCATATGTGCCGTCGTAGATAGCGCGCAGCCGCTCCTGGCTGTCCCGCAGCCGCGCGTAGGCCTGCTTCTGCCCGGTGATGTCGCGAAAGTAAACCGCGACGCCGCCCTGGTCGGTGGGATAAACCTTGATTGAGAACCAGCGCTGCCAAGGCTCGTAGAAGTTTTCAAACTCGATCGGCAGATGATCCTCGACCGCGCGCCGATACTGGCGCTCCAGGTTTGTTCCGACGAGTGCCGGATAGAATTCCCAATGGTTGGCGCCCAGAAGTTCCTCGCGCGAGGCACCCAGCATCTGTTCGCCGGCCGGATTCACGTAGGTGAAGCGCCAATCCCGGTCGAGAGTGAGGAAACCATCCTTGATGCTCTCCAGCACCGAAACCATTTCATCTCGCGCCGCCTCGGCTTCGGCGCGCAGCTCCGCCTCGCGCGCACTGGCCTGCTTGTGGACCAGCGCCATGTCGATTTGGGCGCCCACACGCGCCAACAATTCGCGAGCGGTGAAGGGCTTCACCAGGTAGTCGCTGGCGCCCGAATCCAGCCCCTCGACGCGCGCCTCTTCGCCGGCTCGAGCCGACAGCAGAATCACCGGCAGGGTGCGTCTCTCCGGATTTTCTCGCAACGCCCGAAGCAGCCCAAAACCGTCCAGCCCCGGCATCATGACATCGCTCAGCACCAGATCGGGCGGATGATCGAGCACGCGCGCCAGAGCTTCTTCACCGTTCGCGACGGCTTCCACTTCGAAATGCCCCGCCAGAAGCCTGACGACATAATCGCGCATGTCGGCGTTGTCGTCCGCAACCAGCACCCTGCCTCTGGAAACCTGGGGTGTTGAGGGACCGTCGCTCTCGCCTGGCATCACGCTGGGCATCACGCTGGGCATCACGCTGGGCACCCAGCGCGCAGCCTCTTCGACATAGGCTTCGGCATGGCGCGCTGAAGAACCGGCTTCTCGCGCCACCCCAGCGTTGTCATTCCTGAATGGAAGAAGCACCGTAAACGTACTCCCCTGCCCCACGGTGCTTGTCACTTCCACTTTCCCGCCATGCAGTTTGACGAGTTCGGCCACCAACGCGAGGCCGATGCCGGTACCCTCTTGCGTCCTTCCGCGCGCGCCCTCCACCCGATGAAAGCGCTCAAACAGGTGGGGCAGTTCGGTCTGCGGGATGCCAGTCCCGGTGTCCTCAATCGAAACTTTGGCCCAGCCGTCCTCGGCGCGAAATCGAACCGCGATGGTGCCTTGGAAGGTGTACTTGAAGGCGTTTGAAAGAAGGTTCAACACCACCTTCTCCCACATCTCCCGGTCAACATACACTGGCTCGCCCAACGGCGGGCACTCCACGATGAATTGAAGCCCGGCCTTTTCCATGGCGGAACGGAATGTGGAGGCCAACTCCGCCGTCAAAGCGGCCAGGTCGGTCGACTGGTAGGACGCCTGCACACGTCCGGCTTCGATGCGCGAAAAATCGAGCAAGGTGTTGACGAGCTTCTGGAGCCGCAGTCCATTGCGATGAGTGACCGCGAGCGACTCCGCGATGGCTGGCGGAAGAGCGCCGTTGCAGAGCACTTCTTCCAGAGGACCCAGCATGAGCGTCAGCGGCGTTCTGAATTCATGGCTCACGTTGGAGAAGAACGCGGTCTTCGCACGATCCAGCTCCGCCAGAGCGTGGGCGCGCCTGCGCTCATCTTCCAACGCGCGAGCTTCCGCAATCGCGGTGATAACGTGGCCGGCCGCCAGAGAAAGAAAGCCGCGGTATTCCTGGTCGAGCTGCTTGCGCGGGCTGACCGCAAGCAGAGCAAAACCAATCCGCTGCCCGGCGGGCGAAATAGGCACGGCGAGCACCGCTCGAGGCTCGACCGGCCATGCTCCACAGGGAATTCCCGCCAGCCCGGCTGGGAGCTGAATCACTTCTGTTTCCGAGCTTTCGAGGGCGCTGGCGAAAGCCCACTGTCCAGCGGCTTCCTCCACTCGCACGAGTTCGGGAATGAGCGGATTTCCAGTCGTGACCCCCGAGGCGCCAGCCAGGCGAGCCTCCTTTCCGTTCTCTGAAAAAAGATAGAAGGCGGCGAAGGGAATATCGTAGAGATTTTTCGCCAAAGTCTGGCTGGCCAATCGGCACACTTCCTCGCTACTCTGCGCGTTCGCGGCCCGGGCGCCTTCCGCCAAATCGCGCAAGGTGCGCAAGCGACGCTCGCCAATCACCTGGCTGGTGGTTTCCTGTACCGGCGTGAATACGCCGCCCACGCCACCGGATTCATCCAGAATCGGACTGTAGGAGAAGGTGAAGTAACACTCCTCCGGATAGCCCTTTCGCTCCAACTCGAGCAGAAGATTATCCGACCAGGTGGCCTCGCCCCGCTCCATCACCCCTTCGAGCATGGGACCGATGATCCGCCAAATTTCGTGCCATACCTGGCGAGCTGGCGAGCCCAGGGCCTGTGGATGCTTGTCGCCAATAATCGCCATGTAGCCGTCGTTATAGAGCGTCACCAACTCCTGGCCCCACCAAATGACAATGGCAAAGCGCGAGTTCAAGCATGTGGAGACGGATGTCTTGAGGGACTGCGGCCAGCTCTCGGCAGCACCTAACGCGGTACGCGACCAATCGAATGAGCGCATCAGCGCGCCCATTACGCTTGTGCCGGCGAAGATGCCATCCGCGGATACCGCTTGCATCCGTCCGTTCTCTGGCTGCATATGGTCTCTATTTACGGAGTCGGCAGAGCCTTTTGGTAAAAGCCGGCCATTGCTCCGTGCAACCCATCCAGGCAGCTTTTCTTGGTGTAAAGCATATGCCCGGCATCGCAATACGTCAAGCTGATGTGATTGCTCAGGCCCGGCTCCAGACCAATGTGATTCACCGTGTATTCAGTTGCGAAAAATGGCGTGGCCAAATCGTAATAGCCGTTGGCGATCATTACCCGCAAGCTGGGGTTCTGCGTCATCGCTTCGCGCAGCATCTCGGCAACGTTTACGTAGCGGTTTTGAAAACGGTCATAATTCCACGGCTGCACTTTATCAGTCAATACCTGATACGGCACGTCGCTGTCATACTTTAATTCCGCGCGCACATAATCGTTAAACATGGCGGTGAAAATGCCTTGCACCGAAGCATAGCTGGGATCATACTCCGGCGTTTCGCCGGCCGAATCGATGTCATCGCCCTCCAGCCGGCTGTCGTAGCGCCCCACCGTCTTGCGTTGATCGCGCAGCAGTTCTTTGGTGAACCGGGGCTCGGAAATACGCAGATTGGACTGGTCGATGTACTGCTCCGGGAGGCCCGTCAGGCGAGCCAGTTCATGCGCCACATTGGTCCGCTCAGCCGCCGTCAGCTTATCGCCCTTCATCAGCGCCACGCTGTATTCGTTGCCCGCGAAGCGCCGCGATTCCCCGATCGCTTTCTCCAGATCGGCCTGTAAGTCTTTCGGAAGCTTTTTGTGATACCAGGCGGCGGCCGTGAAGCTCGGCAGGTACAGGGCGAACGGGAGATCGTTGCCTCGCGACGACAAGATGGTCTCGAAGTTGAGCACGGTCGAAATCAAAGTAATGCCGTTCAAATAGATTCCGTCGGTGTCCAGCAGGTATTGCGATAGCGCCGCGGATCGCGTGGTGCCGTAACTCTCGCCCGCCAGGAACTTGGGCGATCGCCAGCGTTCGGCGCGCGTCAGGTAGAGGCGTATGAATTCGGCCACCGACTCCAGATCGCCCTGGAAACCGTGGAATTGCGCGTCCTTTTCGCCCGGGGCCGCGCGGCTGAATCCGGTGGTAACCGGATCGATGAAGACCAGGTCGGTGAACTCGAGCGCGGTGTCGTCGTTGTCCACCAGACGATAGGGCGGCTTAGGCTGCTCGCCATCCGGGCCCATGTCCACGCGCTTGGGCCCCAACGCTCCCATGTGCAGCCACACCGACGAAGATCCCGGACCGCCGTTGAAGGCGAAGGTAATCGGCCGTCTGGCGATGTCCTGCACGTCATCGCGCGTGTAGGCCACATAAAACATGCTGGCCCAAGGCTTCTCGTCCTTCTTCAGGATAAGAGTGCCGGCCGTCGCTGTATAGGCTAGCGCCTTTCCGCCGATCTGCATCGAATGCTTGGTCTTCGAGGTGGTCTCGAGGGGAGGGGGCGCCGGTGTAGTGGCCGCCGGCGGTTCTGTCGCGGCGTCATGCGCTGCGGGTCGAGGATGCTCCTGCGCGTACAATCCGGAAATCATCGACAGAATGGCGATTGCGGCGAGCCTCACGAGTCCCTTCCTTTTGTTCATGGTAACGTGAATCCAAAGCCCTCCATGCTGTTGCCCTTCCTGCATAAGATCGCAGCCGGCGAGGATCTGCCGGCCGCCGAAGCTCGCGAGGCCATGCTTGCGATTCTGAGCGGCTCGGCGTCTACGCCGCAAATATCCGCGTTCCTGATGGGCTTGCGCATGAAAGGTGAGACTCCCGAGGAACTGCTGGGTTTCGCCAGGGCCATGCGTGAAAAGACGATTGGAATCGACGCGTGCGTGGACCCGGAGCCGCTGGTCGATACTTGCGGCACTGGCGGGGGGGCCGGCTCCACGTTTAACATCTCTACCGTGGCCGCCTTCGTGGCGGCGGGCGCGGGAGCGCGCGTGGCCAAGCACGGCAATCGCTCGTTTTCTTCGCCCTGCGGCAGCGCGGATATTCTGGAACACTTGGGCATCGAAGTGTCGCAGCCGCCCGAGCGAGTGGCCGAAGCCATCCGCGAAATCGGAATCGGGTTCCTCTTCGCTCCCCTGCTTCACCCGGCTATGAAGCACGCCCAGCCCGCGCGCCTGGAGCTCAAGATGCGCACTGTATTTAACCTGCTGGGCCCTCTCACCAATCCAGCGGGCGCCAAGCGGCAGCTGATCGGCGCGCCTTCCGCGCACACCGCCGGATTGCTGGCCCATGCGCTGGCGGGGCTGGGACCCGAACGCGCGTTCGTGGTTCACGGCAGCGACGGACTCGACGAAGTGACTACCACCGGCACTACGCTGGTTTTCGAGATCGCGGGTTCCGAGGTGCGTTCCTTCCACTGGACGCCGTCGGACTTCGGCGTACGGCAGGCTGACATCAGCGAACTTCGCGGCGGCGATCGCGCGCGCAATTCCGAAATCGCTATAGCGGTTTTGAAAGGTGAGACGGGCGCTCAGCGGGATATCGTGCTGGTGAACAGCGCCGCCGCGCTACTGGTGTCGGGAATCGCCGACAGCCCGCTTGCGGCGATGGAGCTCGCCGCCCACGCAATCGATTCGGGCGAGGCCTGGAAAAAGCTGCGGAGGCTTGCGGAGTTTACTCGTGGTTGAGACCATGGCGTTCACACGAGTGTGAACGCGGCACGCATGAGTGCGTGCGCCACAATGCAAAACAATGACTGGCAACGACTCAGCGGAAGCGGGTCGATTCAAACGCTGCGGTCCAAGCCGCCTGCCAGTAGTCTAGGCCGGGTTTGCTCGAACCAGCGGGCGGAATGTCGGTGGGCACAACAATCGAAGCCGACGGCGGATCGAGCTGCAAATAATCGTCATGGCCGAATTCCCAGTTATCAGGGATTTCAAACGGAGCCCGGAAATTGACGGGCCAAGGCAAGGAAGGGCCGCCATGTCCTAAAGCGGCACGCCACCACGGATGGCCCGCGTCCAGAATTCCACCGAAAAAGTTGCCCAGCGGAAATGCGGCCGACAGCACCCGATCCTCATTCGACGCCAGAACCGATATTTTCCCAATCTTGGCTGCGGCGCTTTGAAACTCCTGGTTCAGGCAATCGTCGTCGATGGCTCCGGCCATTATGGTGGCCCGCCGCACCGGCCGGCTCATTTTAGAAACCGCTGCCAGCAAAACTCGCGCGCCCAGACTATGGGAGGCGAACGAAATACTTTCCGCACCGCCAAAATTGGCATCCAGAAACGCAGCGATCGAGCGGCCCGCTTCATCCGCCACGCGGGGCACTTCGGGATAGTCGAGAGCATGCAGCCAGATGGAATCGCCCGGCCACAGCAGCCCGATGAAAGCTGACGGAGGAGCAAGCTGCAACAGGCGCTCCCAATTCGACAGGCACGCAATTCCGGCCGCACGGTCCACATTAAATCCGTGGATCGCGATCAGAACGTGCCGGCCCCCAATTTCAGCGAGGAATTCCGCCTGATTCAAACTCTGGTAATTGCCGATCTGGGTGCCCTCTCCGATCGCCACTGATTTAGCCAGATCGCCGCCCACCGACGATAGGCGAACGTCGAGAAATCGCGTCATTTCTTAACCAGTTGTAGCGTGGTGGCCGCTGTGGCGAGAGCGGTGGCAAGGTCCTTGGCGATGGGAGCCAGCGGCGTGGCCAGCAGACCAACCAGCACAGCCAGCGGCCACTCGACCTGGGGACGCAACATCCTTGCACCCGCTAGAGCGAGCGCCACTGCCACCAGCGCCGCCAATGCTCTGGTCCAATTGCGATAGAACTGATCGCTGCGCTGGTAGGCCTCGTCAAGCAACGCGGTCACAATCAGATCGAAGCGAGCGAAGACATCGGACTCGGCGGAGCTCAGCGAAGTTCCTTCCGCGATTTTCGTAGCGACAATTTTAAGAACGCCCGGATCCACGCCGGTTGCCTCCGCTAGCGCAACTGCATTCCGCGGATGCAGATTCAGCTTGATCAGCGACTTTGCAATGGCTTTCTGGCTGCCGAGCTGGGTTCCGTTCATCCAGTTCGCCTGGAGCGTTGCGACTATCTTTTTCTGCGAGAGCGCATTCACTGGCTCGCCGGCGTCAGTCAATTGCCGGATCGCGCCCCGGATGCCGGTGAAGCCGATATGGTTGACGCCGCCGCCGAAAACCTTGCTGGCATCCACTAAGCCGAATGCCGCCGTGCCTAATGCTCCGATCGCGGCGGCCAATTGCGGCAGGTTCTCGAGTACGATCATGTGCGCCCTTCGCCCACGACCGTACACCATCCGCCGGCGCGGTCAACGTTTGGCGCGGGACAACCTACTGAGCCTGTTTTAGATTCTTTTCGAAGAAATCGGTCAACGTCTCGAGTAGTTGCCTGCGGGCGGCCCCAGTGACTCCGTGGCTTTTTCCTGTGTAGAGCACCATATTGAAGAGCTTTCCGGCCTGTTCCAGAGCGTCGGTCATTTGCACGGTGTTCTGGAATAAAACGTTGTCATCTTCGATATTGTGAACAATCAGGAGCTTGGCTTTGAGCTTAGCCGCATAATCCACCGGTGAACTGGCGCGGTATCCTTCCGGGTTTTCAGAAGGCAGCCCCAAGTAGCGCTCCGTATAGATGGTGTCGTAATTCCGCCAATTCGATGGCGGCGCGCCCGCGATGCCGGCGCGAAATACTTCTGGCGCGTTCAGCAGCGAATATAACGTCAGGAATCCGCCGTAGCTCCAGCCGTAAATTCCCACTCGGGCGGGATCGACGAAGCCCTGCGAGAGCAGATGACGCACACCTTCCAGCTGATCGGCCAGCTCGGTTTTCCCGAACCGGCGATAGAGCGGCGTCTCGAAAGCATGCCCCCGGCCTGACGATCCGCGATTGTCCAGCTGCCAAACCACATAGCCCCGCGCCGCCAGGATTTGCGCGAAATCCAAATCCCATCCACCCCACGCATTCACGACGCTCTGCACGCCGGGGCCGCCATAGACCAGCACCACGGCCGGATACTTTTCGCCCGGATGGAAATTGACGGGCTTGATCAGCCGCGCATAGAGCAAGTTTCCATCCTGGGCCTTGAGCTGCACGATTTCGGCGGGTTGCAATGCATAATCGTCGGCCAGCCCGTGCTTGGGCGCGCGAAAGGAGGACCATTTCTCGCCAGTATTGGAATCGACGTCGCTGCGCGGTGGTTCCGTGAGGGACGAGAAAGTATCTAGAAAATATTCCGCGGTGGGCGACATTGAGACCTGGTGCGTACCCGATTCGCGGCTGATCCGGGTGCGATCTTTTCCATTCAATTTCACCGAGTAAAGCTGACGATCGAGCGGGCTGGTTTCCGTCGACACAAAGTAAACCGTCTGATGGGATTCATCCACGCCGGCCACTTCGGTCACTTCCCAATTGCCTTCGGTAAGGCGCTTGCGCTGCTGTCCGTCGAGCGAGTAAAGATACAGATGGAGAAAACCGTCGCGCTCGCTGCCCCACAGGAACTCGTCTTTCCCTACAAAATGAAACAGGTCGTTATGGTTGATCCAGAAGGGGTCGGCCTCGGCGAGGATGGAACGGGACGCGCCGGCGCTGGCATCGGCCAGAAGTAAATCGAGATGATTCTGGACGCGATTGAGCCGCTCGATCACGAGTCGCGTGGAATCGGGCGTCCAGTGCACGCGCGCGATGAGAAAACCGCGCGGCTCGCCCAGATCCATCCAGCGGGTAGCGCCGCCCGCGGCTGGAACCACGCCGACATGCACGTCTGCGTTCGCGGTACCGGCTTGCGGATAGCGTTCCGGCTCGGCGGTGGCGCGCAAGCCGGTGAGCGATACCTGGGGATAGACAAACTCGTGCGCAATATCGAACTGCATGTACGCGATGCGTTTCGAATCGGGAGACCACCAGTAAGCCGTGCTCAGATCGAGCTCTTCGGGATAGACCCAATCCAGTTCGCCATTCAGCAGCGTGGCGCTGCCGTCCTCGGTGAGCCGCGAAAGCTGATGGGTCGCGATCTCGAGAGCGTACAGATCGTGGCCGCGCCGAAACGCCACTCGCGCGCCGTCGGGGGAAAGCTTGGGATCACGCTCCGCCTCGGGAGTGGCGGTGAGCTGTTCCCATGTACCGCTGTCGAGCGAAAAGAAAAACAAGTCGCCGCGAACGCTGAGCAACAACTGCTTGCCGGAAGGACTCCACCCCAGGCTGTCTTCGCTCACGCGGCGGTTCTGCCAGTCGAATCGCGGCGGCTCGGGAACCGGCGCCGCGGCTTTTTCGAGTGGCTCTAGCGATAACAGCTTCTTCTCCGATTTCGCGGCCACGTCATACAGCATGACCTGGCTGCCTTGAAAATACGCGAAATGCCTGCCGTCGGGAGCCCACACCACTTGCGGCGCTTCGTCGTTCGTGACTCTGCTCGATCACCGCGTCGATGGTGAGGGGCTTCTTCTGTGCGAAAAGTGAAAAGGTGATAACGAGGCTGAAAATAATGCAGCGGGCCGACACTTGCTGTGATTGTACGCTATAGGCCGGAACGCTGGTAAACCGCTACGCCATTCGATCCATAGAGCTTCTGGAAGGCGTGCGATTGCATGGCTACGGTTAGCCCATGCGCGCCTTTCGCATCCAGATCGCGATAGTAATCGTCGGGTGTCAGCAGCAAATAATCGAGCTGGTAGCCGTTTGCGAAATCCGCCATGGAACCCATCAGCTTGTCGATGCCGGCGTCGTCGTTGTGGTAAAGGAATTTCGGTGGAATGGGCAGGCGGCAAGCTCGATGCCCGGTATAAAGGAACATGACCGGGTCCTGGTAGGCGTAAACATTGGCGTCGCGGGGAACATTGCGATCGATCCATTCATAGGCTCGCTCGCGCGCTTCGAAATCGGTTCGATAAGAAGCGAATAGATCGGGAATTACGTGCGTCAATCCGAAAACGGTGCAGAAAACCGCGAACGCGGCCAGGCCGGCTAGTAGCGTGCCGAAGCCGGCCACCGCGATACGGTCCGCCAACGCGGGCTTTGCCCAGGCCTGCTTCAAAGCTCCGCAGATGTTGCGAACTTCTGTCGCCAGCCCCATCAGCAAGAGCGGATACAACGGAAAAACGAAGCGTTGATCGGGCGGGAAATGCCACACCAGAAGAATCGCCGTCATTCCGAGCGCGGCGAGTGGATATTGGAGCGCTCGCTTCCGCAGGGTGAGCCGAACGCATCCGGCGATCGCGGCAATCGCAACCAGGCGTTCCAGATGCTTGGAGCCATACGGCAGGTCGAAGATCAGCAGCTTCCCCGCCCCCTGCAAGAAGCCGTCCAGGTTGTACCAGATCACCAGCGGCAGATCGCGCAGCGGAACGTTGTAGATTTGGAAGCCAACGTAGTTGGTGTAGTACAAAGTAACCAAATCCCAGGAATGCGTCAGGTGGCGCGCCGTCCACCACTGCCATCCCGCGACGGCGGGCAGCAGCGCCGCGAAGAACAGCCCGGCTTTCCGGAAGTGCTTGTGCAGCGCGAACCCAAGCGGGACCGTAAGCAGCAGCGGCGCTGCGATGGACTTGGCAAGATACGCCAATGCCGCGCAAATACCCGCCACCAGCGCCAGCCATCGCGGCGCTTCCGGCTGCATCGCGCGCTCGGCCAGAATCAGGCTGGCTAAGAGCAGCGCGGTGAACAGCAGTTCCGGCATCAGCGAGAAGCTGAACACCACCGTCACCGGACTCAAGGCCGCCATCAGCAGCAAGATATATCGCTCGCGCAGGCTGAATCCGTAATCGCGCAGCAGCCACCATAGGGCGGCCAGGAACAATGGCAACAACAGCCAGGAGAAGAGCGTGGCGAGCGGAAGATTCGCGGGAAAGCGCGGATTGATTTTCCAAATCGAGGCTAGCAGCGCGGGGTATAGCGGCGGATACTTAGTTTGATACGGCTGGCCGGGCAAACTCTGGATGCGATATCCATCGCCGGTCGCCAAGCTCCGCGCCGAGACCCAGTAGATGCTGTCGTCGTGATAGAAGCCCAGGTGCGGCATGGTCCGCAGCGTCCAGGCTAAATAGGCGGAGGGGGCGAGCGCAGCCAGGAACACACCAATAGCGGTCAGCTTCCCGAGCGTAAGCATCCACCCTGAACTTATCAGTAGGAGCCGAGTTCACCAATCAGGGATTCACCTGAGATCCCAGGGTATTCTTGAGAGGATGAAACTGACTTTCTGGGGCGCGGCCCAAGTGGTCACCGGCTCCATGCATCAACTAACGGTCGACGACCAATGCTATCTGTTGGATTGCGGCGAGTATCAAGGACGCAGAAAAGAAGCCGAGGAGCGCAACAGGAACTTCCCGTTCCCCTGCGCGGACGTCTCCGCGGTGATGCTGTCGCACGCGCACATCGATCACAGCGGCAACCTTCCCCTGCTGGTGAAGAACGGGTTTCGTGGGCCCATTTACACTAGCGCCGCTACGGCGGATCTGTGCCGCCCCATGTTGGCGGATGCGGCATCGCTGCAGGAACATGATGCCGCGTTTATCAACAAGCGAAACATGCGGCTCAGATCGCTCAACAACGCCGGCGCCCGGATCCCCATTCCGGACAGCCAACCCGTCGAGCCTTTATATACACGCTGAAGACGCCGAAGCCACCTTTCCGCTCTTCCGTCCGGTTGCGATGCACACGCCCACCCAGGTGGGCCCCGGGGTCGTTTATCAATCGTTCGAAGCGGGGCATATCTTCGGATCGACAACCATGCTGCTCGATCTGGAGTCCGGCGGGAAAAAGGTCCGTCTGGGCTTCACGGGCGACTTGGGCCGTCCCGGACTGCCCATCATTCGCGATCCCGAGCCGCTGCCGCCGGCCGACTACCTGATCATGGAAAGCACGTACGGCAACCGGGTGCATGAACCCATCCAGTCGGTGGCGGCGAAGCTGGCTGAGATCGTGAACCGGACTTATCAGCGAGGCGGAAAAATGATCGTGCCGGCTTTTGCCGTGGGCCGAACCCAGCAGCTGGTGCTGGTGCTGCATGAACTGATCCAGGCCAATGCAATCCCCCGGTTTCCGATCTTCGTCGACAGTCCGCTGGCGGTAAATGTCACCGAAGTTTTCCGCAAACACCCTGAGCTATACGACGAAGAAGCGCGGGCGTTTCTGGCCAACCACGGCGATCCTTTCGGTTTTCAATTGCTCACCTATGTCCGCGACGTGGAGCAATCCAAGGCCCTGAACGATCTGCGCGGCCCGTTCATGGTGATCTCCGCATCGGGCATGTGCGAAGGCGGCCGCGTGTTGCATCACTTGAAGAACAATATCGGCGATCCGCGCAATACTATTCTTCTCACTGGCTACCAGGCCGAGTACACGCTGGGGCGGAAGATCGAAGAGCAGCGGAAAGAAGTGCCGATCTTCGGCGAACTGATGCCATTGCGCGCCGAGGTCCAAACGCTGGACGCCTTAAGCGGCCATGCGGACCGGGAAGAGATGCTGGCCTGGATGAAGCCGATTGCCAGTGGACTCAAGAAGGTTTTCCTGGTCCATGGCGAGCCGGAACAGCAGGCGGCATTCGTGACGGCGATTCGCGAGCGCTACGGACTGGACGTGGTAGCCCCGCAGCGGGGACAGAGTTTCGATTTGTAGGCCCGTACTAGTTCGAAAGTACCTTTTGCACTCAGGTTTTCTGCTATAACTTAAGGCGAATGACCGAGCCTGACGCCGTTGTCCGGGACCGCAGCCTGAGTCCCCAACTTTGGCAATATTCGTACCTGCAAGTGCTGGATTTCTTGACGACGATTGCATTTCTCGTCAATGGAGTCCGCGAAGGCAACCCATTGGTCCGACTGGCTCTGGGCGTTGGATCGAACCCGATCGGCAGTCTGGTGGCTATCAAGTGCGTCGCGATCCTGCTAGGATTCTATTGCTGGCGCGTCGGCAAGCGCCAGTTGCTTACGCGAATCAACCTGGTTTTCGCGGTTCTGGTCGCCTGGAATATGGTGGCCCTGATCCTGAGCAGCGTTCGGTCCTGATTATTGAATCGGCAACATGACCGTGTTGCTCTCCACTCCGTTAATCGATACAAAGACCGGCACTGAGGTGCCGCTCGGAAGTCCGGTAGGCACTTGGAACTGGGTGCTGACCACACCGGTGAAGCCGGGCGCGGCGGTGGACGTGGAAGTTGGATTAACGCCGCCGACGGACAGAACCACCGAGTCACCCACCGCTGGAGGTGGATTGGGGGGAAGAATCCATCGAACACCGGTGTCTTGTAGGGGCCAAATCCAGTACCGAGGAAGGAGATGGTCTCGCCGGCCGACGCGGGGCTGCTGCTGGTGATCATGGAACCATCAGCGTGGAACGCCATGGCAAAGGCCGTTGACCCGCTGGTGTAGAAGAACAGGCCGGGGGCGTTGCGGGCGACAGTCAAGGTTCCGGAAATCTCGGGTAGTCCTATATTCTGGACCTCTAACGTGTAATTGCCGTCCCCGAGACTGGAAGGAAGCTGCGCGTTGATCTGCTGCGGAGAGACAAAGAGCAGCGGAAGTATCGTATTGTTGATCGTCACCGTTGTCCCCGCGATGGTTTGAGCCAACGGATTCACGGGACCAACCTGTACCCCTGAGGCCAGGCTTTCCCCATAGATGGAAATAATCGAACCGGGGGCCATTGCAACGCTGGGCGTTTGTCCCACCGCGTTTTGAATGCCGGCAGGAGCGATATAGGGAACCGATCCCATATTCGCCACTACGCTTTCCGGCGCCGTCATGGTGACTGTTCCGGTGGGATAACTACCTGCCAGGGCTCCGGTCCAATGTCCGAACTTGAATCCGTTATTGGGCATGGCAGTCACGGTCACCTGCGTACCTTGAGAGTAGAACATGTCGCTCGAGGAAGGTGAGACCTTGAACGCGGAACCATTGCCGGGATTGGAGGTTGCACTCAGCTGGTAAAGCGTGGTGTAGCTAGCGGTTGCGACAGCAAAGTTCTGGCTTACGGTGATGGTGTGGTTGGAAGCTCCGTCGTCAGACCAGGAGCCAAAGTCGAGCCGAGCTCCCTGTCCCATCGCGATCTCGGTCGGGGCGCTGACGACGAAAGTTGCGCCGGATGCGCGGTCGACGTTGCAGGGTGTGACGCAGTTGGAACCATCCACCTGAAGCGTTAGACCAGAAGGTGAACTTTGAACCACAACTCGGCTCAATTCACTATAATTAGCCGTCTGGCGATAACCGCTACCAACCATACTGGAGTCCACCGTAACTGTCTCGGTTGGGCCCGCTTGATTGGACCAGCTCTGGAAACTGTAAACTCTGCCATTGGAACCCGTTTGGGTGGCAGCCGCCGTAACACTGTGAGTGGTCCCCACGCCCCAATAAAAGTCGTACGAGGTGTAATTCGATAAGCCGTCGACGGTGAGTTTCAGACCGTTCGGCGATGTCAGGAACGCCACTGCCACTCCCGGTATGTAGTCCGCAGTCAAGGTAACCGGGGAATTCGGATTGTTATCCACTTTGTAAATCGCGTCCTGCCCCTGCCCGTTGCTCCAGGCGCTGAACACCCACAAGTTTCCGCTATTGTCCCTCTGCGGCGTGATTCCGCTGATAAAGTGACTGGATCCGGGCGCGAAATCGAAATCACCGTAGCACAACGGCGGGAAGCCAAGCTGCACCACCGCCGGCAGCGTTTCGTTGTTGGGACAATTCGGTACGTCCGCAACCGTGCGGGTGGGTATCGGGGTGTGATCCACCAGCACGTTCAGCCCGAGAGGCGATGTCAGGAAGGACACGCGCTTGGCGGGGACGAAGATCGGCGCAATGGTGATGGGAGCGGTAATCGTCAAAGTGGTCAGGAACGGAGTAGGATTGGCACCGTTGATCGACCATCCAATAAAAGCATACCCCGGGTAGGGAAAAGCATTTAGAATCTCGGCGGTATTGGCGGGAACAAAAGTTGTAGCCGAAGACCAGAAACACTGTGTGCCGATATACACCACGCCCGGGCTCCATTGGCCAGCCGGGATAGCTCCTGGCGCGCCGCAAACCGGCGGAGAAACCACGCTAGGATTGCCGGAAGTGAAGTAACTAAGTTGAACACGATAGGCCACTGCGAGGGTCGCAGTTAAGGTGGTAATAGCCGGATTCGCGGTGACTCGCACAACAGGGACCGCCGTCGGCTGCACCAATCCGTTGTTGTCCTCCCATCCGTTGAAAAGGTACTGGATTGTGCCGTTTTGTGAGGTTTGAACCAGATTGCTGGTCTCACCCGGGAGGGGTGGATCGGTAACGAACACTACGTAGTGGCTGCTTCCCGTCGGCCAGATAAAGGTTTGTGCTGAGTGATAGGTTGCGCCATCCACCTGAAATAGAGCCCCTGACGGGTTGGTAGAGATCGTAATCGAAGACGCGGTTTGCCCCTGCAAGCACAACCCGCCGAGGGAGAGCAATGACAGTATAAGTAACCGGTTCATAGACAGCACCATCCGGTACATCGGCAGTAGTACGGCAAGCCTTTAGGTTGCAGATATGTGGCGCACGCACGTGATAAAATCCATCCCGATATGCAATTTTCGTTCCCTGGCGCCCTAACCGTCGCCGCGCTCCTGGTGTGGCCGGCTGGCTTTGTTTTTGCGCAAGACGGCGCGGCCATTTATCAGCGCAGCTGCGCTCCCTGCCATAACGCCGGCGTGGATCGCGCTCCCACCCACGAAGCGCTGCATGCCATGTCGCCCGAGCGCGTGTTGGCGGCGATGGAATCGGGGCCTATGATCTCGATGGCCAATCGCCAGTCGGCCGCCGCGCGCCGCGCAATCGCCGAGTTCATCACCGGCAAGTCTCTCTCCCAGCCCCTCGATACCGCGCCCGCGCCCGCCGCCATGTGCACGGCTCCGGCGCCCGAATTTGGGGATCCATCGTCCGGTCCCGGGTGGAATGGCTGGGGCCAGAACCTGCTCAACACGCGTTTTCAGACTGCCGCGCAGGCCGGCCTCTCGGCGTCCGACGTCCCCCGATTGAAGGTCAAGTGGGCTTTCGGATTCCCCGCCACGCTGGACGCCAACGCTCATCCCGCCATCGCCAACGGGCGGCTCTTCATAGGAAGCACCAGCGGCAACGTCTATTCCCTGGACGCCGCGTCGGGCTGCATCCGTTGGTACTTCAACGCCGATGCCGGGGTTCGATCAGCCATCAGCATCGGCCGCATCCAAACCGATTCCGGATCGCGCTACGCTGCGTTTTTCGGCGGCGGAGCCTCCGCCTTCGCGGTGGACGCGAACACCGGCAAGTTGATTTGGAAGACTAAGGTGGACAGTTTCCCGGCGGCCCATATTACCGGCTCGCCCATCTTCTACAAGAACCGCCTCTATGTCCCCGTCGCGTCGGGCGAAGAGGGCGCCGGAGCGTCGCCGACTTATGAGTGCTGCCGTTTCCGCGGGAGCATGGTCGCGCTCAATGCCTCCAGCGGAGAGCAGATTTGGAAAACGTACACCATCGATGAGACGCATAAAACGAAAAAGAACAAGATTGGCACGCAGCTCTGGGGACCCTCCGGCGCGCCCATCTGGAGCAGTCCTTCCATCGACGTCAAGCGCAACGCCCTCTACGCCACCACGGGCGACAACTATAGCGATCCAACCAGCCGCATGAGCGACGCGTTCCTGGCCTTCGATCTCGACACCGGCAAGATTCTTTGGTCGCGCCAGATGACGCCCAAGGACGCTTATACCGCCGCCTGCCGCATTCCCGACAAGACCAATTGCCCGGACTCCAACGGTCCCGATTTCGATTTCAGCTCCGGGCCGATCCTGGTCACGCTTCCCAACGGCAAGCGCGCGCTGGTGGCGGGGCAGAAGTCCGGCTTGGTCCACGCGGTGGATCCCGATAATCAAGGCGAGTTGATCTGGAGCGTGCGCGTCGGCCAGGGCGGTACCAACGGCGGCGTCCAATGGGGCTCGGCTACCGACGGTAAGAACGTCTATGTCGCCCTCGCCGACCTGGGCCGCGTGGTTGTTCCCTATAGCCTGAGCACGGACGTCGATCCCAAGCGCGGCGGCGGCATGTTCGCTCTGAGCCTCGACACAGGCAAGCGCGTCTGGTACACCCCGCCCGTGCCCTGCGGCGACCGCAAGCGCTGCAGCCCCGCGCAATCGGCCGCGGTCACCGCCATTCCCGGTGTCGCGTTCTCAGGATCGGTCGACGGGCACCTCAGAGGCTACTCCACCGCCGACGGGTCGGTTCTGTGGGACGTCGACACCATCAAACCCTACACTACGGTCAATGGCCTGGAAGGGCACGGCGGGTCGATGGATGGCCCCGGCCCGGTGATCGCCGCAGGCATGCTCTTCGTGAATTCCGGCTACGCCGCGGGTGGCGGGATGCCGGGGAACGTACTGCTCGCTTTTTCGGTGGATGGAAAGTGATGGGAAAGAATTCTGAATTCAGAAGTCAGAATCCAGAATGTGGTGGCTAACGCGATTCTGAATTCTGAATTCTGAATTCCTCCCCGGACTTCTTCAGATGCGTCTTTCCAATCGATGCTTCGCCGTTACCGGGCTCGGGTATCTGCCGCCTTGGACCGTAAACGCCGGGTTCGTCACCGGCGATGAGTCCACGCTTATCGTCGATACCGGCGCCAATGCGACTGCGGCGGCTACCATCCATGGCTATGCTTCGATGGCGCGGCCATCGAATCAACTAAAGGTTTTGAATAGCGAGCGGCACTTCGATCACATTGGCGGCAATGAATATTTTCGCGAACGCGGCATCGATGTGTATGGACACGGCAGCATTCGCCGGACAGACGAGGAGTTTCACGCGGAAATCTCGGAATTCAACGGCGAAATTTCAAACCCGGCGCGGCGGTCGCGACATGAAGCGGAAATCTTTTATCATGACACCCGGCTGGCCAATCCAAATTGCCCGATCGCCGAAGACACGCGGATGAATCTCGGCGCGTGCGAAATCCAAATCCTGCTTACGCCGGGGCATACGCCCAGCAACATCTCGGTGTATGTTCCTGCGGATGGAGTTCTGTTTACGGGCGATTGCCTGGTGAACGGCTATCTGCCGAATCTGGACGCGGGTTCGGTCGGCGATTGGACCATCTGGCTCACGTCTCTCGAGCGGGTAGCCGCGCTTGCGCCGGGCATCGTGGTACCCGGACACGGACCGGTAGCGACGGGCCACGAAGTTCCCCGGCTGATCCAAAGAGTGCGCGAAGTATTGCTGGATTCGATCGAAGCAGGACGATCGCCCACCAGCTAGGCTTGGATCCTAGGCCTTCCCGAGCACCGTGCCGTAACCTTTGGCCTGCCCGCTCAAGCCCAGCAATCGGACGCTGGCCCAGAGCGCGTGCGGGGTGCTCGAAACCACCGGTCTTTTGCAGCGCTGCTCCAGCGGTACGATCAGACCCAGCGTTTTCAGAGCGCCGCAGGAAATAACCAGCGCTTCGGCTTTCGGCGCGCCCTCATACACGCTCGCGCTGAAGTTGAGGAGCTCGTCCGGCGTCACCGGCCCGCGGTCCTTAAAGCTCACAATCCCGAGCCCCTTCACCGAGACGACTTCGAATCCCGACTCTTCGAGAAACACTTTCAGCCGATGGCTCACGTCCTCGTTATACGCAGTGGCCACCGCGACCCTGCGCGCGTTCAGGGCTTTCAACCCTTCCACGATTCCGGTGCTCATGGTCGTGGACGGCAGCCCGGTGGCCTTGGTCACGTTCACCTTCAATTGATGCTCATACTCGGCGCCCTTGTAGAAGGTGAGCGATGTTCCCATCACCGAGATCGCGTTCGATCCCTCTCTGGCCAGCTTCTCCGCCGCCGGCAGGATGCGGCCAAACACGCGGTCATATTCTTCCGCCGTCATTTTCTCGAGGCCAACGCCCTCGGCGAGGAACCGGACGCCGTTTGGATAAAGCTCGGTCGCCTCCGGAGGAACCGGATAGTTCGCCGGCGGAAAGATCATACCGAGGGTGGGAACATCGGCGCGGCCCAGAGCCACGCCCATCGCGCCAGCGGACGCAATCTGCAGGAACTGCCGTCGGGAGCTAGTCATCTTGTTATTGCTTTCGCCTCTCTTCCAAGAGTATAGTCCCGATCCGGCGGGCTAGCCGCGCACGTCGATACGGCTGCTGCGGAAGGAAATACGAATGGTTCCGGCCACCCCGCGGCCGAACGTGGTGGCCGGCCAGAATTCGGTGAACAACAGGTGGTTCTCGATCTCACGCCGCACCTTCTCACTCTGCTGGCCGGGCGCACTCACGATCGTAAAATTGACGATGCGGCCCTGGTCGTCGAGCTGCAAATCCACCACCGAATCCCGATCGGTGAATGCGACGGGAGCGGTGCACTTCAGCGTCGGCTCGGTGAACAGCATGGTGGGCACGTCACCGGAAGCGCTCATCGCAAACGCCGACTTGAACATCGGCACCAGAGTGCTAAACAGGAACACGGCCGAGCACAGGCCGCCGACTGCCGGCACCGCCAAGGGCCGCATCAAATCACGCAGCGATAACTCCATGCGATCCCGCCAACGGCTCCATGGGCTGGCTCCCCTGAAGGACTCCATCCGCACCTTGGAAGCAACCACGCGCAGGCGCGTCGTCAAGTCCGCCGGCGGCATCCGCTTGGGAAGCGATCGCAGTTTCCGGCGCAACTCGGAGTAGCGCTCCGATTCGAGCGCGCACTCGCGGCAGATATTCAAGTGGCGCTTCAGCATGCGGCGCTCCTCGGCCGACACCGCGTCGTCCAAATAGTCCGCTACTTTTTCTCTAACGCTCCAGCACTCCATACTATTCAGTTAGCGGCTGGGAGGACCAACGCACGCTCGCCTCCAGGTCCAACCGCCCCTCCAGAATCTTTCGCAATGCCTCTCGACCGCGCATGATGCGCGACTTCACGGTCCCGAGCGAGACGTCCAGAACCGTGGCGATGTCCTCGTAACTCAGATCTTCGATGTCGCGCAATACCACCGCCGCGCGAAACTTCGGATTCAGCTTCTCCAGCGCCTGCTCCACCAGCGCGCGCGTCTCGTGATCGGACGCCTGCTCAAAAGGCGACCGGCCCGTATCCGTCATGCAGCCGATGTAATTCGGCATGCCTTCCTCGGAACCCAGCGCCACCTCCTGCCGTTGATGCCGGCAAAACCAGCGGCGATGATTGTACGCTTCGTTCACCGCGATCCGGTAGATCCAGGTCTTCAGACTGCTGTTGCATCGAAACGCGCCTATGTTGCGGAACACTTTCAGGAAGACCTCTTGAACGATGTCGGGTGCGTCGCTCGGATCGTTCATCAACCGGCACACTAAGCTATAGACCGGCTGTTGATAGCGCTGAATAAGAACCTCGTATGCGTCTTCGGCCCCCTGGCTCAGCGCAGTGACCAGTGCGTCTTCCTCCGCGTGGGAGAACAAGCACCCCTCAAAATGTAGACCAACAGCAGTATCCGCCACAGTCGTCTACTCAAAGTTTAGCCCAAACATCGGACTCCGTTAAAGGAGTAGACCCCGGCGGAGGGAGGAAAGTTCCCGACAAGAATTCAGAAGAGGAATTCAGAATCCAGAATTCAGAATCCAGAATTGAGGTAGCTGAGCTCTTTTTACTGGCACTCCACATTCTGAATTCTGGATTCTGAATTCTGGATTCTCTTAGCTCGCATCGAAGGCGCGCCGGCGAAACACCAGGCAGCGATTACCGGGTCGCAGATGGCGCATCCCAAGGACGATGTGACATCGAACGGAAGCAGCGGATTTCCGTACAAGTGATGCAGAATATCCCAAGCGGTGTGCAACAGCCAGCCGATTCCAATGAATCGATAGGATCCCAGCCCCTGGTAAGCGCAAATCGCCATGACGGCGCAAAACACCAATTCCCACTTGCCGAATCCGCCGCCGCTCAAGTAGGCAGCGCCCGCGCCGGCCACCAGAATCGCCATAAAGCGTCTCCTGTTCGGCTCCTTGATCAGCGAAACGAGCAGAATAAACACAATTGCGATCAGCACTGGAACAATCCATTGGATTTTCACGAAAGCTCCCTTCCGGCGACAATCTCGCGCGTCTGCCGGTTTAGCGGCTCAAATAGGTTCAGGAGCTGTTCGGTCAGTTCAGGCCCGGCGCCTTTCGGCGATCCGGCGTCGAAGGGAGGCTGCGGATCGTATTCCATCGCAAGCTGCGTCAGCTTAGCCGCATCGGCGCCCCGCAATTGCGCAAGAAGGACGAGGCCGAAATCGATCCCCGCCGTTACGCCGCCTCCGCTGATCCGGTTTCGATCCAACACCACTCGCCCTTCCACCCGTTCCGCTCCGAACCAGGGAAGCATCTCGCTCGCCCCCCAATGCGACGTGGCGCGATACCCGCGCAGCAACCCAGCCGCTCCCAGGATGATGGACCCCGTACATACCGAAGTGACATACTTCGCCCGCGCGCCGCGATCGGCGAGAAACGCGAGAACCTCCGGGTCCTTCATCACCGCGATCATGCCCTCACCGCCCGGCACGAAGAGAACGTCCAGCTCGGCAGGGCATGCGCTGAACGTGCAGTTGGGCTGGATCCCGATTCTGGTGTCCGAATAAATCAAATCCCGCGTTTTCCAGATCAAGTGGATGTTCGCATGCCAGGACAACACCGTCTGCGGACCGATCAGATCCAACAGCGTCAACCCCGGATACAACAGCATCCCCACTTCCAGCCGCGCTTGTTGCAAGACACACCTCTCCTTCCGCGTTCGGTTACCTTACGCGCTTCGCCCGAACCGGCGCCGCTCGGTCCAGCAGCGCATGAAATGCCGTTCGCGCCCGCCGGTCCGCGTCCTTGGAGCGCAAAAAGCGATGGGCCGCATGATGGCTCAGGTAGATGCCGCACAACTCCCACACGAACTGATCCCGATCCAGGTCGCGCCGCAATTGTCCCCGATCCACCGCTTCTTGAACGAATGCCAGCAGCAGCTGTCGCCACTCGCCTTCCATCTGCAGAATCTTGTCCCGGACGGGACCTTCGATATCGTCAAACTCAAACAAACCCGCGGCCACCGGGCACCCGCCCGGCAACCCCGCGCGCTGCGCCCAACCGAACCAGTTCCCTACCAAAGCCTTTAACCGCGGCAGTCCCGCTTCCACTTGCATGGCCGGCGCAACCACACGCGCGGCCGCGAACTCCGCCATATATTGAAGCAGCCCAACTTGCACCTCGTCCTTGGAACGGAAGTGCGCGAACAGCCCGCTTTTGGACATGCCAACCTGATCGGCCAGCACTCCCAGGGTCACTCCCGATAATCCCGCCTGGCTCATCAACGCCAGGCCTTGGATTAGAATCCGCTCCCGAGTGGAGACGGCCGCTTGTGCCATGGCGGAACAATAGCACGACCGGTCGGTCGTGTCAATAGAAAAGTGATGCTGGTCGTGCCAAAGGTACACACGGCTTCAGCCGCGTTTGTGTTCGGTATGGATGAGACGCGACTAAAGTCGCGTGTACCTACTTCAGCTCCATCATCATCGCGCTACCGGTCCCGTGCTCCAGAAGCTCGGTATGCGTCCGGTCGCGCTTGTTGAAGCGGATGTCGAAAGCCTTATACTCGTTCAGCGTCTTGGCGCCGGTCGGGGTCGTGGATGTCAAGGCCGTGGGTTCGAGATAAACCACGACAACATCCTTGTCGTGAAAGTGCATAGGCGTCGGCTCGCCCGGGTTCCAGCGGTACGACCAAACGACCACGCGATCGTTTTCAAGCAGTTTCTTCACGTGCGGGCGCGGAAAGGCGAGCGGATATCCGGTTTTGTTCTCGAGCGGCACCACTGGAAAGTCCTTGAGTTCGATCACCAACGATCTCCCAGCCCCGCGCTTGTCACGCCGATCGCTCTTGGGGCTGAAGGACGCGGTTCGTGCCTTCGCGCCGTCGATCCACAGCACCACGGCATCGCGGTCGTGCCCACGCGCCGGATTGGTGGTCCCCTTGGTCCACGTCACGTCCCACACGGTGACGCGCTCATTATCGATCGCCGGCTTCGCTTCCTGACCGAACGCCGTCACAAAACAAACTGCCGCAAGCACGATGGATCTCATCACATCCATTATCTCTTGTGACGCACGCACTCTTGCGTGCCGTGTTGGCACTCGCGCCAACACCTCAGAAAACGTTCACACGAGTGTGAACGCTGCACGCAAGAGTGCGCGCGCCACAGTATATTGGAAGGTCATGCTTGTTGTTATGCAGGAAGGCGCTGAAGAGGCGCAAACCCAAAACGTGATCGACCGGCTGGTGTCGATGGGCTTCATTGTGCATCGGTCGTCGGGGATCCAGCACACCGTGCTCGGCGGAGTGGGACCGGTTGGCGACGTCGACCCCATCGAGTTCGAAGTGATGCCGGGCGTCAAGGAATGCCACCGCATCGTTTCGCCGTATAAGCTGGCCAGCCGCCATTTCAAACCCGCCGGCACCATCGTCAAAATCGGCGACGTCGAAATCGGCGGCGATCAGGTGATCGTCATGGCGGGACCTTGCAGCGTCGAAAATCGAGACCAGATCGGGCAAGTGGCCGCGGCGGTGGCCAAGAGCGGCGCCAGGGTGCTGCGGGGTGGGGCGTTCAAACCGCGCAGCTCGCCCTACAGTTTTCAAGGCATGGGCGAAGACGGCCTGAAGCTATTGCGCGAAGCGGCCGACTCGAACCACTTGTTGCTGGTGAGCGAAGTGATGGATCAAACGCAAATCCCGCTGATCGCCGATTACGTCGATATCCTGCAAGTGGGCGCACGCAACATGCAGAACTACAACCTGCTGCGGGAGCTGGGGGCCTTGCGCAAGCCGATCCTGTTGAAGCGCGGTATTTCGGCCACCATCGAAGAGTTGTTGCTCAGCGCCGAATATATTCTCTCCGGCGGCAACTACGACGTCATCCTGTGCGAGCGCGGCATCCGCACTTTTGAAAACTCCACGCGCAACACCATGGACATTTCCGCGATCCCGGTGGTGAAGTCGCTTTCGCATCTGCCCATCGTGGCGGACCCATCGCATGGAACCGGCCGTCGCGACAAGGTGCTCCCCATGGCGCGGGCGGCCGTGGCGGCGGGCGCCGACGGCTTGTTGGTGGAAGTGCATCACGATCCCGACCACGCGCTTAGCGACGGCGCTCAATCGCTGTTTCCGAAGCAATTTTCTGAATTAATGGAGCAGCTACGCATCATCGCCCCCGCGGTGGGACGGTCGGTGTAACCCCAGCATGCAGACCGTCGCAATTTTTGGCGTAGGACTGATTGGAGGCTCCTTCGCCCTGGCCATCCGGAAAGCTGGATTCACCGGGCGGATCATAGGCGTCAGCTCCGATGAAACCATTCGCGCGGCACTTGCGCTCCACGTGATCGATGAAGCACTCCCGGCCGACGAAGCAGCCGGGCAAGCGGATCTGCTCTATCTGGCGCAGCCGATTCACCGCATTATCGCCAGCCTGGCCGAGCTGGATGCCTGGGTGAAACCCGGAGCACTGATCACCGATGCCGGGAGTACTAAGAAGGTCATTACCGATCGTGCCAGCCTGGTAATTTCTCGCGCGCAGTTTCTCGGCGGCCATCCCATGGCTGGACGCGAGCGCCGCGGAGTGGAAGCGGCCGAAGCAGATCTTTTCCGAGGCCGGCCGTACGTGCTGACGCCACAATCATCCGGCGAACTGGAAAGTGCGGCGGCGCGCGAGTTTCTCGGCTGGATTCCCAAAATTGGTTCCTTTCCCGTGGTTTTAAGCCCGGAAGAGCACGACCGGACCGTGGCCTTCACTTCTCACCTGCCGCAACTGCTGTCCACCGCTCTGGCCGCCATGCTGAACGGCCGGCCGGAGCCTAAAACCGGCGTCTACGGGCCGGCTTTGGTGGACAGCACCCGCTTGGCGCTTAGCCCCTTCGAGATTTGGAGCGATATTTTCAACACCAACCGGCATCCCATCTCTGGAGCGCTGGATGCCTATATCGCGGAGCTGGAGGCGTTACGGCTGGCGCTCGAAAAGGGTGGCATGCAACCCCACTTTGACGCGGCGGCGCAACTGGCAGCCCAAGTACGCAACGGAACCTGAGTGGGCCCTTCGCTGACAAGCGCGGCCCAGTAGATGTTTTTGAGATTTGTATGTCAATTCACTTGACAATGGGATTATAATAATCAGAATTGATGGACGCGCAATCTATATCGATCGCCAACGCCGTTCGGAGCGAGCTGATCAGCCTGGACGGGGTGACGAAATTCTCGCCTAACCGGCGTTTCGCAACCGTGTACTCGGAAGGCAGTCCGCTGGACTCGCTATTCTTTCTCGAGTCCGGCTTGGTGAAGATTCACAAACGGGGGGACGACAACAAGGAGATTATCCTTCAGATCATCGCCTCAGGTGAGTTGTTCGGAGAACAGGCGCTTGGAACAGAAGCTTCTAGGAGCATCGCCGCGGAAGTTCTGCAAGAGGGCGTGATTTACGTCATACCGAGGGATCTCTTCGTACGGGTGTGTGACGAACGCCCGCAGCTCTGGCGCGAAATTTCCAGCCTCCTCACCGCCCGCAAACGGCAATTAGAGAAAAAAATCGAGCTGCTCTGTTTGCGGGATGTGGAGTATCGCATCCTCTACTACATGGCTGACCTGGCGAGAATGTTCGGCGCCAAGGCCAATGGAGCAGAATATTCGATCCCGCTCTCGCAAGGCGAGTTGGCCGGTTTGATCGGAGCCACGCGCGAAACCACTTCTACCACCTTGAACGCTCTGGCTCGCAAGGGAGTGATCCGGTTGGGCCGCCGCCAGTTAATCGTTCCGTCTATCGACGGTGTGCTGCAAGCGGCGAATCAACGCACCCAGGCCGCCAAGGTATCGTAACCCTCCCGTGGCGCACGCACTCCTGCGTGCCGTGTTGGCACTCGTGCCAACACCTCTGCGAAAATCTCCGAAACGTTCACACGAGTGTGAACGCAGCACGCAGGAGTGCGTGCGCCACGTTGTTTGTTACACCTGTGCCGTGGGGGCACACACATTTCATGGCTGGAGCCAATTGTTCCAGCAACTTAGCGCTGGCCCTTGGATTGCCAATGTCTGCGCCCATGAGGTTCCTTCTGCTTCCGGTGCTCGCGGCATGTACGCTCCTGGGTCAAACTTCAACCGACGACCTGAACGTGAATTCCCGCTACACCATCGAAAGCATCCATTTCACCGACCAACGCGAGTACAAGCTCAGCACGTCGTCGCTCGATGAAATCCGGCGTCTGGTAGGCGGCAAGGTAAGCACCGAAGCACTCGATCGGCTGGTCGAACGCATTCGCGGAGAACTGCGGGCTCACGATGTCACGTTCAGGCTGATGCGGGGAGCGGAGCCGGAATCGGTGCGAGTGCTGATCCAGGTGGATCGAGCCGGCGGATCGTTCGATGCCTCGGTTCCGGCGCTTAGCTACAACTCCGCTCTCGGATTCACCGGAACGGGCCAGCTCTCGAGCACCATCGGTCCCAACGCGTTCACCTTTCGCATGCTGCGGGACAGCGATCGTTTGATCGAGAACTTCTCCGGCGTCGAGGCCAAGTACGAGCGGCTGGCGCTCGCCAACGGCCGCGTCCGATTGGGCTTCGAGTTTGATGCCTATCAGGATCAATACGGCTCTGCCACGCTGGCCGCGCTCGACAGCGCTTCGCGACCTTCTTCCCTTGGCGCTGGAGCCTATGGTTCCCGTCTGAACTATGAGCCCAGCGCCACCTTTGTAATCGCCCCGCCTTTGACGCTCACCATCGGACTCAGCTTCGAACAACTGAACAATTTGCCTTCGGCCGCGCGATCGGAAGAAGCCCACGCTGTGATAAATACTCTGCGCTATCGTCAGCGTTGGGCCAGTTCCGGCGACAGCACTCAGCAGTTGGACGCAGGTTACAGCCTGCGCGCGGCCACCACGCTTCTGGCTACCGATCTGGCTTATACCCGCCACGTCGCGCATCTGAAGTACAATTACTCAAGCAGAGCGCAGTCGGTGGAAGTCACCGTGATCGCGGGCACGATTTACGGCCAGGCTCCGCTGTTTGAGCGTTTTTCCTCGGGTGATAGCACGCTGCTGCGCGGCTGGAATAAATACGACTTGGATCCGCTGGGCGGAAACCGGCTGGCGTACGGGTCCGTCACATATGGTTATCACATGATGCGCGTTTTCTATGATGCCGGGTCGGTTTGGGATCAAGGGAAGTCGCCGGAGCCCAAAGAATCGGTCGGGGTCGGGGTATCAAGCGGCCTGGGTGTTTTTGAGAAGGGTGCTTTTCTGCTGGCGCTGGCTTTTCCTTTGGGAGAGGCCGCGTCACTCCGGTAGTGATCGCGGGAATGAATTTTTGACGGCTAACCGTCTTTCGTATTCGAGCACTGTCTGACGCAGCAGGGCTTAGCTAGCCTAGCGCTGATTCCGTCGACGGAGCTGTTTGCGATGACTGTCGTCTTCGCAGGGCTTGCTGCCGCACCATGTGGCGGGCGATATTCGCGTCACCGCGCCCAGCCTGCATTTCCTGACCGGCAAGTCCCTGTCACGGCTGCATGACGGCGCTGCTGTTCCCTTCGATTTTCAACTGATCATCACCGCCGGTATCGAAGAACAACGTCGTCGCGCGCGTCGCTGGAACGGTTCACCGTCAGCTACGACGTGTGGGAGGAAAAGTTCTCGGTGGTGCGTGTCAGCGATTTCCGCCGCTCGGGCATGCGCCTTTCCGCATCCGGCGCCGAGTCCTGGTGCCTGGACAATATCGTTATCCCGGCCTCCGGCCTGCCACCCGGCCAGCAACTCTGGGCGCGCCTGGAAATCCGCAGCGCGGAATCGAAAGAACCGCTGGCCGCCAACAGCGGCATCAATCTTGCTACGCTGATCGAAATTTTCAGCCGGCCATCGCGGCCCCAGCAGGATCGTTGGTCGGTGGAATCGGCGCCGTTCCATGTTGGCCGATCTGAAGCCATAGCAATGAATCGCCTGCGCAACCGCCTGATCCTGGTCTTCGTGGTTGCCACGCTGGCGCCGCTGTGCCTGATGGGATGGATCTCGCTGCATCTGCTGCGCTATAGTCTTTCGCTTTCTTCGACTCCGCGAGTTGGACCAAGTCTCCTTGTCGCTCAAGCAGACCGGGCATGAGTTGTTCCGCCGCGCGTCTGAGTCTTTGAAGCAGGACGCCTACCGCGCATGGCATTTCGCCGCACGGTGTTCCCGGTCGCGCAGAAAGCCAAATGGCCGCCGCTCCGTGCAGGAATTTTTCGCGAGTGGCGATCCCGAGAGCGTTCGATCTGGCGGGCAACCAGGACGATCACTTGGACTATCTGGTACGCCGCGCCGATGGCAGTTCGATGTACTCCACATCGCTCAATGGCGTCGCGATGAAGCAGCTCTCCGATCAATACATGCGCGCTCGCGCCACCGTCGCCGCGGCGGGCACGCATAATTGGCGCCGCGGATTCACGTACACCTATCTGCTGCTGGCCGCCGCCATCTGGCTGCTGACCTTTCTCGCGTTGCTCTACTTTGCCAAGCGCATCAGCCATCCCATCCAGGAACTGACCAAGGGACTCTCGGAAGTGGCGGCCGGGCACATGGATTATCGCGTGCCTGAGGGCCGCGCCACAATGCGGCACCGACGAGATCGGTTCAGCGGTCCGTGCATTCAACGAAATGGCCGAGGAGCTAAAGCAATCCCAGGAGCGCCTGGTCTACGTCACGCGCCTGGAAAGCTGGCAGGCGCTGGCGCGCAAGATGGCGCACGAGGTGAAGAACTCGCTGACGCCGATTCGCCTGACCATGGAAGAGATCGCGGCGCGCCAATCCGGATCGGGCGGCGAGTTCTATGAGCAGGCCGCGCAGATTGTGGTGGATGAGGTGCAAGAGTTTGGAGCGGCGCGTCCGCGCATTTTCCGAATTTTCCGCCGAGCCGCCGGTCTCGCCCAAGACCATCGACATCAATTCATTGCTCGAAGAACGCATCGCGTTCCTGCGAACCGCGCATCCCGATATCGTTTACAGCACGCGCCTGGCGCCCGGACCACCCGTGCGTTTATGCCGACGAAGATCTGGTCAAAGGCGTGCTGACCAATCTGCTCGAAAACGCCGCGCAGGCGGTGACTCCCGGCGGCGTGTGTGGAGTGTGTGGGGCGTGACGGCGGCGGCCAGCGACAAGATTACTATTGAAGTGCATGACTCCGGTCCCGGACTCAGCGCGCAGGCCCGCGGCTCGCTGTTTCAGCCGGCCATTTCGTTCAAGCGCGGCGGCATGGGACTGGGCCTTTCCATCGCCCGCAAGAGCGCGCTGCTGGCGGGCGGCGATATCCTGCTGGTGCCCGGCGAGCTCGGAGGAGCCGCGTTCCGTGTCCTGCTTCCCGTGGCTTAAGCCGGCGCTGCTGCTATTTCCGGCGCTCCTGTCAGCGCAGGAAGAACCCATCCTGCGTGTTCCCGTGCGCTTGGTGGTGGCTCCCACTTCAGTGACCGATCACTCGGGCAACTTCATCAACGGACTCACCGCCGCCGACTTCCTGCTCTAGGACAACGACGTCCCCAGCAAGTCCACGAAGATGGCGATTTCTTGCCGATTTCGCTCGCCATCGCCGTTCAAACCAATCTCAAAGGGATGCGGTCGAGCGGATCCACGAACTGGGGCCGCTGCTTGGCGCGCTGGTGGTCGGCGTCGGCGGCGAAGCGGCGATTTGCAGATTCGACACCAAGGTGAGGTGCGCCAGGATTTCACGCCCGATCTTGGGCGGCTCACCCACGCGTTGCGCCGCATCGAGTTTTCGCCCAGGCCAAATCACGTGATCGATGCCGCGCTCGATGCCATGCGTCTGCTTGGAACAGCGGCCCGCCGGACGCCGGCGACATTCTGCTGCTGATTTCCGCGCCGCGCGATCAAGGCAGCGAGCAGCAATCTGCGACGACGCGCTGGCCGACGCGGCGGTCAGCAATACTTTAATCTATTGGTTGAACATCGGATCGCGGCGAGACGGCGGAAGATCCCGTCGCAGCTTTGACCCGGTACACCGGCGGCCAGCAATACCGCTTTGCAGAACGCCAGCGCGTTGGAGCGCGCGATCACCCAGATCGGCGAGGAGATCCACGGCCAATATCTGTTCAGCTATACGCCGGCCAATCTCGTGACGCCGGATTCCATCGGATTCGAGTGGTGGCGAAGCGCTCGGGCGTTGAGGTTCGCTCGCGGCCCGGGTACTGGCCATCAGACCGAAACCCATGATTCGTTAACATGGCCTCTAAACGCATTCTCGTGCTGGACGACGAACCGAATATCGGCAGCTCGCTGCGCCTGATTCTGGAGCGCGAAGGCTACTCGGTCACGCTGGCGCGAACCATCGCCGAAGCCAAAGCCCGCGGCCGAGCGCGCCGATCTGTTGCTGCTCGATGTCCGGCTTCCCGACGGCAGCGGCATCGAATTCCTGCGGCACTTGCGCGAGCGCGAATACTTCGCGCCCGCCATCATGATTTCCGGACACGGCACTATCGCCGAAGCCGTGGCCGCGACGCGCGCCGGCGCATTCGATTTTCTCGAAAAGCCGCTCGGCCGCGACAAGGTCCTGCTGTCGCTCAAGAACGCTCTGGAACAAGCCAACCTGCGCCGCGAGAACGAGCGCCTGCGCGAACTGGTCGGCTCCAGCACCAAAATGATCGGCGCCAGCCCGGCCTTCCTGCGCGTGGTGGAACAAGCCACCATGGCCGCGCGATCCGACGCCCGCATCCTGATCATGGGCGAATCCGGCACCGGCAAGGAACTGCTTGCCGCGCACATCCATCACGAAAGCCCCTTCGCCAACGGCCCCTTCGTGAAGGTGAACTGCGCCGCCATCCCGTCCGATCTTCTGGAGAGCGAACTCTTCGGCCATGAAAAAGGCGCGTTCACCGGCGCCATCTCCACGCGCAAAGGAAAGTTCGAGCTGGCCGACGGCGGCACCATCTTCCTGGACGAAGTGGGCGACCTGCACGCCGCGTCGCAGGCCAAGCTGCTGCGCGTGTTGCAGGAAGGCGAGTTTCATCGCGTGGGCGGCGAGCAGCCCATTCGCGTGGCGGTGCGCGTGGTCTCGGCCACCAATCGCAATCTCACCGACCTGGTGTCGCAGCAGAAATTTCGCGAGGATCTCTACTACCGGCTGTGCGTGGTTCCCATTCGGGTGCCTTCGCTGCGCGAGCGGCCCCAGGACATCATCGCCATGGCGGATTATTTCCTGGACGACTTCTGCCTTCGCAACAATTTTCATTCCAAGCAGATAGACGACGAAACGTATGAAATACTGGAAGGCTATTCCTGGCCTGGAAACGCCCGCGAGCTGCGCAACATCGTCGAGCGCATGGCGATCCTGACGCCAGGGAACCGGCTGACTCCCGATTCGGTCCCGGTGGAAATCCGCATAGCCGACGATTCCGGCCCGCGCTCGAATATAAAGGAAGCACGAGCCTCCGCCGAGCGCGAGCACATCCTGCGGGCGCTGGAAGAAACCAGTTGGAACGTTTCCGGCGCCGCGCGAGCCCTGGGAATGGAGCGCACCAATCTCCACAAGCGGATTCGGGCCCTGGGCCTAAGCCGCGCTCAAACAATTAAACTTACTTAATCCGAATTCCACGCCCCGAGACATCTCCAAACAGCAGAAACGCCACAGCCGCCGCGAATTGCGCCAGCACCAATCCAGCGCGTTGCCCCAGCAGCCACCGGTTGAGCGCCAGCAACAGGAACCCGCCCGCGATGGTGAAATACCACCAGGCGAACATGCGGGTCCGCAGAGGATTCTTCACGCAGGTAAGATACCCCAATCCTATGAAACCATACATATTTCCCTCTTGCGAAAGCCCCTTGGACCTGTGATATCATAGTCCCGTTTTACCCAAAGACTGTGCGCGTTCGCGCCGGCACAGCAACAGAGGCTAGGAGAATTAGTAGTGAGAGAAAAAGGTATTGTGAAATGGTTTAACGCCGCCAAGGGCTATGGCTTCATCCAGCGCTCTAACGGCGATGATGTGTTCGTTCACTTCTCGGCGATCCAGATGAACGGGTATCGCACTCTGGAAGAAGGTGCGGAGGTGGAGTTCGAGGTGAAGCGGGGCCCCAAGGGACTGCAGGCCGAGAATGTCATGAAACCGTAACAGGGATCTTCGGAACAACCTTAAGTGAAGGGCCGTCCGGAGGAGACGGCCTTTTCTATTTTTCCGTGCCCCACCTGCTACTCACTCACGGCGCTGGATCGAATCGCAATGCGCCGCTGCTCGTTGCGCTTGCAAACGCATTCTCCGAACAGCGCGTCGAAGCGCTGCGATACGACCTGCCGTTCCGGCAAGATCGCGCGAAGGGTCCGCCGCGTCCAGCCGACGCGGCGCGGGATCGCGCAGGCTTGCGGGAGCAGATATTGAAGCTGCGCGAGAAGCATCCCGATCCAAGTCTGGCTAGGCGGAGCTTTCCTATGGCGGTCGGCAAGCCAGCATGCTGGCGGCGGAAACGCCGGGCCTGGTCGATCGTCTTCTGTTGCTCTCTTATCCCTTGCATGCTCCAGGCAAGCCGACGCAGTTGCGTACGGCGCATTTTCCCGAGCTACGGATTCCCACATTGTTTGTGCATGGCTCTCGCGATCCGTTTGGCACGCTGGATGAATTGAAGAGCGCGATCACTCTGATTCCGGCGTCTGTGCAATTGCTCGAAATCGAAGGCGTGGGCCACGACCTGGGCCGCGATAGGGCAGCAGTCGCCGCTAGAATTGCCGCGGCTTTCTTAAAATTCGACGGCCAGCAGCACCAGCCCGATCCAAAGTGAATCCGCCAGCAGCAGGTGCGTGATCTGCATCCAAACCGGAGCGAGCAGCAGCAGGTTGAGAGCGCCCGCGCCGAGTTGCGCCAACGTCAGAATCAGAACGCCGATCGCGAGCTTCGTCAGTACCGGGCGCGGTTTCGATCGCAGGACGATCACCGACACGGCGACGAAATAACAGCCGGCGAGAATCGCCAGCGCCGGATGCAAGATGCGCAGGCGCAGAAGAAAACTGGCCGCGGCGGAAAAATCCTGATGAAAACCCTGCGCCAGCGAAGTTGCCGGGAACAATGTGTCGCCCAACGCCGCGATGGCGCCTGCGACGCTGACCAGGATCGCAAGCGGAAGCGCAGCTGCCACCACATATGAAGGGCGGCGCCCGCGTCTGCGAGAAAACCAGGCTGTCAATACCAGCGCGCCCAACAGCAGCAAGGTATTCACCAGGTGTAACGAAAGATAGAACGCGCGCCCCACCGACTGGTCTTTGTCCACGTAGTTGAACAACACCAAACCCGCGCCCAGTAGCGCTTCGGTGATCAGGAATACGAACGATGCCAGCGCCAGCCGGCGTACGCGATGGCCCCGCGCAAAGGCCGCCCGGCTCCAGAGCCAAAGCGCAACCACGCCAACCAGGGCCACGCCGCTCATCAAGCGATGCGTGAACTCGATGAGGGTCTCGATGCGCGGCGCAACGGGCAGCACTTCTCCGTTGCAGAGCGGCCAGTGGCTGCCGCAGCCGGCGCCCGATCCGCTAGCCCGCACGTAGGCGCCCCACAGGACAACCAGGATGTTCCACGCGAGCATTCCCCAGCCGAAACGCGTGAAATTCGCGGTGCGCGCGGGAGCGGGCGATACGATGCTGGCGGCCAAGCTCTAATGTATCAAGCTCCGGCTCTACCAAATGATAAAATCATGGGGCGTGCGCAGTGCTCTTCCGTTAGCGGTCCTGTTCGGTCTCCTGATTGGGAGCGGCGTTGCGCAGAACAAGAAACTCGATCCGGACGCCGGCTACATCCCGACCGTGGCGCCAGAGGACAAAAAGAAAAAGAAGGGCGACGACGTCACGCAAGCCCTGTCGCTGCCGCCCGAATTGCCGGCCGCAGTTACCGCCGAAACCAGCCGGCTCGCCTTCCAGGTGACGCCGCTCTCGGCCAAAGGTTTGCTCTCGCAGCAGACGCGTGAGGCACTCAAAGGATTGTTGCGATCGAATCATGGACCCATCGTCAAACTGCGCGCATTCGTCGCCGGCTCGGGCGATTTGCGCCGGGTCGGTGAAATCGCCGGCGAGATGTTCCTCGAAAAACACATGCCGCTGCCCGCGCTTACCGTGGCGCAGGTGGGCGCTCTGCCGCTGGAGGGCGCGCAGGTGGTGATAGAGGCGACCATTGTGGATCGCAAAGTCGTAAATCCCGCGGGCGTTGCTTTTCTGGCAGCGCAATCCGCGTCCAGTGTGACGGAGGCGCTCGCGAAGCTGAAGAACGAGCTCGCGGCCTCTGACGCGCTCATTGTGACTTGCTTTGTCAGCTCCCTCGATGACCAGCGCGATACCCAGCAAGCCATGTCGGCGAGCTTCCCCGCAGCCGCGCTCGACTACGTGCAGATGCAGCGCGCGCCGGTCACGCCCCCAGCCTCCTGCGAAGCCACCGCGCGCTTAGTGAAGCCTGGAGCCGCCAGCGATTCCGAGATGGCGGTGGTGTCGGCGCCCCAAATCGTGATCAGCGGAACGCAGCTTGCCTTTGGCAGTCAGGATAGCGATTTCAAGCTGGCCTTCGAACGGCTGGAGAAAGCGCTGGCGGTCAAAAACGCCCGCTTCGATCAGGTGGTCCTCTCGCATCTTTACGTGACGTCCAGTGCATTGTCCACTCGCGCACTCGCGCTCGAGTCGGCCCACCCCGGCACGCGTGTTTCCACTGTGTTGCCCGTCGAAGCTCTGCCTTCACTGGATGCCCAGTTCGGTTTAGATGTGATCGCCGTGCCGGCGGTACCCTGAGATCAATGGAACCCGAGCGATTCACGAACGACGTTCTGGACGACAAAGTCAGGTTCCTTGCCGCCGTGGAAAGAGGGATCGCAGCAGCAAACCGCGGGGAGTTTATCGAGGAAGAGGAGATGGACGCGCGCATCGAGCGCATGCTCAACCCTTGATCCGAATTCGTTGGACCCTTCCTGCCGCCGAAGATCTGGAAGGCATAAGAAGCCGAGCGGACTAAACGGCATCGAAAGCTCTATTCTGAAGTAGTGAATATGAAAAAGCGGCTTGGCGTTGCGGGCGTGCTTTTTGCGCTCCTGGTCTGCGCCGTCGCTGGGCCGCGAATTTTCACCAAACTATGGACACGCGCCGTTTTCGCGTACTCGGATTGGCGTTATGATGCCAGGGATCCACGGAACGTCCACTACATTCTCTGGAAGCGCGGACTGAACGGGAACATGAACCTGGATACAGCTATGACGGCCTTTTACACGGACACCGATAGAGATCAGCTCATCAGAGGAGCAACCGAAGATCAACTCAAGACTCGCTTCGGCTACGTCCGCCGGTTGGAACAGGTGTCCCCCTACTATCAGCAGTGTCTCGGCGAGAGTTCCACACTGAAGGGGAACACCGCAGTGTTTCTTCGAGATACTCCATTCATGGTGGTAATGGATCACCAGAAGGGGTCGGCGCTCATTCTCTGCAAGGGCTACTAAAGACTGCTAACGGCAAGCTCGACATCCGCGCCTAATCCGCAAAAAGCCCCTGACAGGATCACCGATTCGCACTTGAATATCCAAGGGGTAACCGTTTCCGAGGCGGTTCTGGCCGATCCCGTCTGTTTCACGCTGGTCAGCAAAAATCGGGATTTGCTCAATCGATTCCAACAGCGTCTCGCTTGACAAGTCCCTAACCCCAATCCTATCATGAGGTTTGCTCCCACCTTGGGGGCTTCCGAGGGGAGAGACCGTGATCAAGCTCGACATCATCAACGAAGTGGTCAACAAAACCGGCATCACCAAGACCAAGGCCGAGATGGCTGTGGAAACAGTTTTTGAGAGCATGAAGCGGGCTCTGTCGCACGGCGAGCGCATTGAGTTGCGCGGCTTCGGCATCTTCAACGTCCGCCCGCGCAAGACCGGCATCGGCCGCAACCCGCGCACCGGCGCCGAGGTCGCCATTCCACCCGGCAAGGCGGTGCGTTTCAAACCCGGCAAGGAGCTGCAGTCGCTGCAGTAGCGTAAGGGTCGTGGTTCCCCGCACATACGCCAACGCGCTGAGAGCCTCGCTCACTTTTCCGCAAGACGCCATTTCAACGGCCCGCTGGGCGCTGCACTGGCTGCTGCTAGGGCTGACGCTGTGCACCACCACGCTGGTCGGCGTAGTATTGACGCGCAGCTTCCAGACCAACCAGCCTCTTTACATCGATCAGTACCTGAACGTCTTCTCCATATTGCAAGCCAGACCGATGCTGCTTCTGGACGGCCTCGCGTTTTCCATCACGCTCATGACTATCCTGCTGGCACACGAACTCGGGCACTACTTCGCCTGCCGCTATTACGGGATTGACGCCAGCCTGCCATACTTTCTGCCGTTTCCCTTGCCGCCCATTGGCACCATGGGAGCGTTCATTCGCATTCGTTCCCCCATCTACACGCGCCAGGCGCTGTTCGACGTCGGGATCGCAGGACCGCTGGCGGGCTTCGTAGTACTGGTACCGGCTCTCCTCATCGGCATCGCTGAATCAAAGATAATCCCCGGAATCGCCCAGCGCGGCGAGTTGATTTTTGGCATCCCGGCCATTCAGCGGATCTTCGAATGGATTATTTTTCCCCACGTCCGTTCCGCCGACATCCTGCTGCACCCCATCGCACGCGCCGCCTGGGTTGGGATTCTCGCCACCGCGCTCAACCTGCTGCCGATCGGACAATTGGACGGCGGCCATATCCTTTATGCATTCGTCGGCCGCCGGCACAAGCTGCTCTCGCGCATCTTTGTGGTGGCATTGATTCCGCTGGGGATCTTCTACTCGCCTAGCTGGTTTGTTTGGGCGGCTTTGCTATTTTTCTTCGCGCTGCGGCACCCGGTGATTTACGACATCACCCGGCTGGATAAAAATCGAGTGGCCCTTGGCATCGTGGCGCTCGTAATTTTCTTGTTGACATTCACGCTGGCGCCGCTACGCGTACTTTGACGACGCGGCGATACAACGTGTCAAAAAGTCACGCCTCTGTGTCAGTATGGAACTCCGCGTCGTCTTTTGGAGACGACGAGAGCATCGACAAGAACAACGCAAACACCAGTAAAACCGCGGCTATGGCTCCGGCTAACATCGTAAGACCCCACCTTCTGCGCTTTTGATTTGCAACTTCAGGGCCACGACGCTTGCGGCGTTAAAAAAAGACTGAACAAGACTGCATCGAAAGGAATATTCAAGTAGACAATGTCGCAACTCGCCCTCAGAATCGAACACCATGGCTTCCTTCGGCAGTCGATGATCGCCGACGAGGAGTCGTTTATCGATCCGGCCCCAACGGCGCTGCCGGAACAGAATCGCCGGTGCCTGTACTTGCGGGCAGAGGCCTGCGCTACCCGGATATGTCTCTCGAACGGTTAAATTATGCTCGCTGATGAATCTCATCTCTCTGATCAAGAACTGCTGCTCACCGCCGACGGCGAACTCTCCGCGAGTGACGCCGAGCGAGTCCAGTCGCATCTGGCCGCCTGCTGGGCCTGCCGGTCGCGTAAACAGGAAATGGAGTCCGCAATCGGCGAGTTTGTCCGCTTGCACCAGCGGAACTTCGACCGGCAGATCCCTTCCTCCGACGGCCCGCGCGCTTTGCTGAAAGCGCAGCTCGCTCAACTCGCGGCGATCGAGCGCACATCACGGCTGATTTCATGGCGGCTCCCAGCGGCGATTGCCGTGGCGGCGTTCGGGCTGGTAGCGATCGTTTACCTCGCTTCCCACGCCTGGTCCGCGCGCCAACCCTTGCGCATGGTCGCCGTCACCGTTCCAAATCCCAGCCTCACTCCCGGCGCCACAATCCTGTTAGGCCGGCAAGAAGTTTGCAGCGAGTCAAACACCAAGAACAAGCCGGTACCGGTTGCGCTGCAGAGGAGAGTGTTTGATGAATACGGAATCCGGTCCGCAGCGCCGAGCGCTTATGAAGTCGATTACCTGATCACACCCGCACTGGGAGGCGCTGACGACATTCACAACCTGTGGCCGCAAACCTACACCGCTACCATCTGGAACGCACGGGTCAAGGATGCGCTGGAGGACCATCTGCGCTTCCTGGTCTGCGATGGACAGCTCGATTTGGCGACGGCGCAGCGGGAGATCGCAGGAAACTGGATTGAAGCGTACAAGAAGTACTTTCACACGGACAGGCCGCTGGGCGGTTTTCGCCAGTGAGGCCCTTCGTTCTCTTACTTACCTCTCTCGCCCTACTGGCCCAAAGTCCGCAAGGCGAGATCCGCGTCCAAGTGCAGGACCCTTCCGGAGCAGGCATGGAAGTATCCGGAAAGCTGGAGAGCATCCCTGGCGGCGGAGTGCGGCGCGATTTTCAAACTGATTCGCAGGGGATGGCGAATCTTGGAAACTTACCATACGGCCGCTACCGGCTGGAGCTCTCGAAGACCGGGTTCGCCACCCAGTCTGTAACCATCGATGTGCGTTCCCCGACACCCATCGCTCGCACTCTCAGCATGGCACTCGTCTCTGCGACCTCCCGAGTGGATGTGGTCTCGGCGACGCCGCTGGCCGGCACCGATCTCAGCATCGACCAGATCGCGGCGCCGGTCCTGACGGCCACCGCAGCCGATATCGGAACGAGCGGCGCACTCGATCTCGGCGATTTCATGAACCGGCGGCTAAACGGCGTGTATCTCAACGAAACGCAGGGCAACCCGTTCCAGCCCGACGTAAATTACCGCGGCTATACTGCTTCGCCTCTGCTCGGAACGCCGGCGGGTATATCAGTTTACGTAGACGGCGTCCGCCAGAATCAGCCTTTCGGTGACGTGGTGAGCTGGGACCTTATCCCCAAAGACGCCATCGAGGAAGTGGTGCTGGTGCCTGGCTCAGACCCGCTGTTCGGGTTGAACACGCTGGGAGGGGCGCTTTCGGTGATTACTAAGAATGGCCTGAGCAATCCCGGCCTGGGCGGACACCTGATCTATGGCAGCAGTGGGCGCAAAGAGGTGGAAGGCGAGTGGGGCGGCGGACAGGCCGCGGGCTTCAACTGGTTTCTCTCCGGGCTTGGATTCCACGAATCGGGATGGCGCTTCGATTCGCCTTCCGACGTCCGCCAAGGATTTTCCCGGCTTGGCTGGCGTACCAGCAAGACCGATCTCGCCCTCACTCTGTCGTACGCCTACAACACACTAATCGGCAATGGCCTGGAGGATTACCGGATCCTTCAATACGATTATTCCGAAGTCTACACGATCCCCGACCGCACCGCCAACCGCTCTCCTTCCATCAATTTCATCGCCCGCCACACGTTCACCGACCAGCTGACCTTCACGGGCAACGTCTTCTTCCGTAACATCCGTAGCGAAGGAATTAATGCCAATTACAACACCAACGTGCTGGGTAACGAAATATATCAGCCGACTTTAGAGCAGCAACAGGTCCTCGCCGCCGCGGGTTATAGCGGCGTTCCCACCAGCGGCGCCGATATCAGCAACACGCCGTTTCCGAAGTGGCCCTGCATAGCGGAGGCACTGCAGTTGGGCGATCCGGAATCGACCTGCGATGGCGTGACCATCTACTCCAAAGAAGTGCAGAACGAGTACGGATTTACCGGGCAATTTACCTGGACCACGGCGCCGAAAATCGGGCACAATCTCTTTGCCGCCGGAGCGACCATCGACCGCGGCAGCATCAACTACACCCAGACCACCGGTTACGGTTATGTCAACCCCAACCTCACTCTGACTAGCGTGCCGGCCTGGCAGGATGGCTCGACCACCGACATGCACGGCAATCCCGTGAACTCAGCAGTGAACCTGCATAGCCACACTCCCAATTGGAGCCTGTATTTCACCGACACCCTCACTCTTGGGAAGAAGTTGAATGTGACCGTCTCCGGGCGTTACAACCGATTTACGATCGACAATTTCGACCGGCTCAATCCAGTTCCAGGACCTGCCTCGCTCGACGGCAGCTATGTATTTGAGCGCTTCAATCCCGCTGCCGGAATTACCTACAGCCTGATTCCCAGTGTGAATGCCTATGTGCGATACTCCCAAGGCAGCCGCGCCCCGACGGCGATTGAAATCGGCTGCTCCGATCCGGCCAATCCCTGTGCGCTGCCGAATGCTCTAGCCGCCGATCCGCCGCTCCAGCAGGTGGTCACCCACAGCTGGGAAGCCGGCCTGCGCGGCAAGCCTGAGATTTCCTTCATTCGCAATTTGAATTGGAACGTAGGGGCGTTTCGCGCCGAGAATCGAAACGACATCCTTTTCGTGACGTCCGTGATCCTGGGCACCGGCTATTTCCAGAACTTTGCCAAAACGCAGCGCGAGGGACTGGATGCGGATCTCAACGGCCGTATCGGGCGCATCACCTGGGGCTTCGGTTGGACTTTTCTGTCGGCCACCTACCAGAGCGCCGAGACTGTCGATGGCGCGGCGAACAACACCAGCGACAGCGCGCTCGCCGGATATCCCGGACTGAGCGGCAACATCTACGTTCATCCCGGCAATCGGATTCCGCTTATTCCAAAACAAACCGGCAAAGCCTATTTGGACTACCAGGCGACTTCGAAGCTCGCGTTCGATTTGGATGAGATGGTGGTGTCGAGCTCCTACGCGCGCGGCAACGAGAATAACGCCTATAAAAGCGATGGCGTTTATTATCTCGGACCGGGCGTTTCACCCGGGTATGCGATCACCAACTTCCGCGCTCATTACGATTTCACCCGGCACTTGCAACTGGCCGTGCAGATCGATAACCTTTTCAACCGCGAATATTTCACCGCGGCGCAGCTTGCGAATACCTCGCTCACCGCCGGGGGTGCCTTTCAGTCCGATCCCTTTCCGTTCAGCTACGCCACCGGTCCTTACGCCGGGAGCACGCCGGTGGAGAGCGCAACGTTCTTCGCGCCGGGTGCACCGCGACGGGCCTGGGTCGAACTAAGGCTAAGGTTCTGACGGAGCTATCCCGCCTGCCTCAGTTCAGTTTTTCGATCACAACCGAAGCGTTGACGCTGGTTTGTGAACCTCCGGCAAGAGTCTGGAGGGTCACCGCAGCGGCGGAAGTGTAATTTTGAATCGTGACGACGTCCCCCATTGCCAGAGTGACGATGACTTGCCCAACGTTTTGCTGAGTGCCTGCGCCTGAACCGTACGTAGCGCCCGTAAGTGGGACGCCATTCAAAAACACAGTGAATTGGTTGGGCTCGACCCCGGATATGCTAAACGAAACCTTGTAGTCTCCCGGGTCGGTAATCGTGAGTGGGGCAAGTCCGGCAGTATGCGTGATTCCGCCGGTAAGAATACCATTTGTATCAAAGACCACAGCTGCCCCTACCGGAACCACCTGAGCGCCTAAGTTGTAGACGTAGCCGTATTCGGATAATCCACCTGCTGGGCCGGTAGCGCCCGTTGCCCCGGCGGGTCCAGCGGGACCAGTCGGCCCTGTCGGACCAGCAACCGTGGATGCCGCGCCCGCAGGACCGGCTGGACCAGTCGGACCAGCAACAGTAGATGCCGCACCCGCAGGACCGGCTGGACCAGTCGGACCAGCAACCGTGGATGCCGCGCCCGCCGGACCGGCCGGACCAGTCGGACCAGCGACGGTCGATGCCGCGCCCGCAGGACCAGCTGGACCAGTCGGACCAGCGACGGTCGATGCCGCGCCTGCCGGACCTCTCGGGCCTATTGGACCGGCGACCGTGGATGCCGCGCCAGCAGGGCCGACGGGACCAGCCGGACCAGTTGGACCGGCGACTGTAGATGCCGCACCCGCAGGGCCGGCTGGCCCAATTGGACCAGCGACAGTAGACGCGGCGCCCTCCGGACCTCTCGGGCCTATTGGACCGGCCGGCCCTGTCGGCCCCGGAACGGTCGAAGCAGCGCCAGTCAGCCCAGCCGGACCTCTCGCGCCCGGCTGCCCCGGTGCGCCCTGTGCCCCCTGATTCCCTTGAGGGCCGACACCGCCCTCGAATGACAGCTCTAACACTGGCGCATGACTCGTGGATACACTCTCTTTGCTGTCGAAGAAGACTACTGTGGTTGGAGCCTGCGGTGCGGCGGATAAGGCGAACCCTTGATCCGATTGCGGGCTTTGCAGCCACTCCTGAACCGCAGCCGTCACATCCACTGTCACGAACTCCCACCCCAGAGAAACTGGAAACGTGGTGACCAAAGCGCCCGAAGCCGGCGCCGTCGCGTAGGTCACTGTGGCTTCATTCCAGGGAGCGGCCACCTGAGAAATCTGGATCTCCCCGGCGTTAGCCACGCGCCCAACCCACAAGATGAGGGTGGCGCTGGACACAGAGGAAGAGGCCGAACCGGCAGGCACCACCGACAGGTCGAACTTCACAAATGCTCGGGTGGTTCCCCCAACCTGCAAAAAAGGTAGCGATCCGAAGTTTACATCCGGATAAAGACTATTCACGTGCGCGTCCCCGCCATCGGGGAGCTCTTGGGCTAAAGTCGCCGCAGCCGTTAGCAGTAACGCGAATATTATTCTACCGTTCATAACGGAATAGTGAATAATTATTGGGGGAAAGATCACCCATTCTTGAGAAAAAGAATGGAGCGCTCCGACTAAGAAGCCGGAAGCGACATGCGCCACCCGGTCATCCTCCTGTACGCCGTCGTTGCTCTTATTTCGCCCACCTTCGCAACGGACTTCTCTTTCGTCGGCGCGTTTGCTCAAGATGACGAGCGGGGGCAGTTCACCTTTACTCTCACCCAACCGGGGGCTGTCACCCTGCGGACATGGTCCTACGCGGGCGGCGTCAATTCGGCGGGGACGACCATCGCAGCGGGCGGATTTGACCCGTCGCTCGCCCTTTTCGATTCCACCGGCCTGTTGGTTGCCATCAATCGCGACGGAGGCTGCGACAAAGTGGCTGCGGACCCCGTCACCACCTGGTGCTGGGACGCCATCATCGCCGCGCCACTGCCGAGCGGCACTTACCAGCTCGTCTTGACGGAATCGGAGAACACGCCGTTTGGACCCTACCTGGCTGATCCATTCGTCTATGACGGAGCGGGAGACTTCACTGCCGCCCCGGGCGCCAACGAACCGGCGGGGTTCTGGGACTTCACACCCTCCCACCGCAACAGTTCTTTTGCCGTGGACATCAGCGGCGTCGATTCCGCCGAATTGCCGCTCCAGGCTGCCATCGGCGCACTGGTCAATAGCGCGAGCTGGCAGGCTGGCCCGGCGGGCCCGAACACTATTCTGACTTTTTTCTACAACGGTCTTTCCGGCGCACAGCCCTTGAGCGTTTTGATCGGCGGGGAGAGCGCTGCCATTCTCTACAGTGGACCCAAGCAGTTGAACTTCGTGGTCCCGTCAAGCGCGATCCTCCAAGCCGGCGCCCTGTTGGAGATTTCGAGCGGCGACGATATCTTGTTGGCAACGCCACTGCAGATCGTAGATGCGTCGCCGGCGTTATTCACTGCCAACCAATCGGGTACCGGGCAGGCCAGCGTTCTGAATCAGAACTATACCTACAACGGAACCGTCGCCCCAGCCGTGCCCGCGGCGCGCGGGTCGATCGTGATGGTTTATGGCACCGGCTTCGGCGTCGCAAATCCCGTCGCGCAGGGCGGGCTATCCTCCCTGGCTGCGGGTGTCAGCGCAACTATCGGAGGACTCGCCGCCGAGGTGACTTTCGCCGGCCTGGCGCCCGGTTTTACTCCGGGACTCCAGCAGATCAACATTCGCATTCCCGATGGCAGTCCTTCCGGAGCGGCAGTGCCGATACGGCTACGGCTCGGTGCGCACAGTACTCAGCTAGGGACGACCATCGCAGTGGAATAGCTTCAGCCCGAGCAGTCGCCCGCGACATTTGCTGCGGGCCGCGAGCTATCACACGCGTCACTTTAGGTTGAGGAAGATTCATTGGAACCACGAATCCCAATGTTGCGTAGCGACGTCACAGTGGATGTAAAGCTCACCAATTGCCGGAGGACATTGCCGGGCGTTACGCGATTCAGGCAACAAGCGATCTCGGATCAGATCCATTCAATAACGCATTAGCACTTTCTTGAGCCTGCCAGGCTTTAGGCTGGGTTTGTGCAAACGGGATGGATGACTTTCGGCGGGCATTACTCAGAGCATGAAGTATCGCGTCACAACTGCGTTCATCGGTGTTCATCGGAGGAGCGACGGCACGTCCGAGTTCATTCAACTAGAACCAGGAACCGTTTTCACCATCCGAGGGAACGCGCAGTCTGGAATGGTAAACATCATGCACAACCGACGCATCCTGGTTGTTTTCATGACTGACATTCAAGCGCGCGCCGAGCTGATAGCCACAACGTTTGGTTAAGCGATACAACCGAACTTGCCATCGGATCCTGGCGCCTACATTCTCGTTGGGCGGCGACACTACCGAAGTAGCCGCATGTGGGCCGGTCTGGGCCGGTGTAAACTACATTAGGACGCCGGTTCGCGCGTCGGGCGCAAGAATGCGCCGCATCGGTCCGCTGGGCAGATGCATCAAACAGAAGTTGCGGGCCCCATTGTCCGCCGAAAAAGGAGAACCTCATGAGCACCCCCACTACCGCGGCAACAGCCGTCACTTATACGATCGACCCGGCCCATTCCGGCGCCGGCTTCAAGATCAGGCACTTCATGGTGGCCTACATTCGGGGAGGATTCAGCGGCGTCACCGGCGACGTGATCTTCGACCCATCTAACCCGGCCAACACCAAGATCCACGCCAGCATCAACGCCAACTCGCTGCTCACCCACGATGAGAAGCGCGATGCGCATGTGAAGGGCGCGGACTTTCTGGATACCGCAAAATACCCCACAATCAATTTTGTCTCCAAGAAAGTGACTCCGGATGGCAAGAATCAATGGAAGGTAACCGGAGATTTCACCATGCATGGCGTCACCAAGGAGGTTACGCTCCAGGTGGAAAGCGCAGGCGTGGAAGCTAAGGACCCGTGGGGCAATCTCCGCACCGGCGCCGAAGCTACAACGGTAATCAAGCGCAGCGAGTTCGGCCTGAACTTCAACGCGCCGCTCGAAACCGGCGGCGTGATGCTAAGCGACGACGTCCACATACATCTTGATATCGAGCTGATCCGAAAGCCCGCCTAAACATAGGTGGCCACGGATGAACACCGATGAAATCAGACTCAAAACCAACGAACTTGAGTTAGCTTTATCCGTGTTCATCGGGGTTCATCTGTGGCTATAATGTTTGTTCTAATCATCTCGCGAATCGCGTCCACCACCAGCCGCGGTTCATCGAGTTGAATCCAATGCCCGCTTTCCCGCGCGATGATGTGCCGTCCGCGTCGGGAGTCGTGCGCCAGTTGATCGCGCTCCTTCAATTGCTCCGGCGTCGCGTTGGCGGCCGAAAGCACGGTGATTGGAGTCGCGCCCGGCTGGCCGATCTCGAGGGCTTGGCTGGCGCCGGTTGGTAACGACTCCAGATATCCGGCCATGCCCAGAAAGCTCTTCGACAGGCACCAGTGCGCTCGCACCATCGGCCATGTTTCGGGCGGCATCTTTCGCACCTCGCCCACCAGCCGGGAGATTACCGACTCACCGCGCCCGCTGCTCAGCTTGGCGATCCATTTGGGAGCGAGCTTAGAACCGCTCATCATCAATGCCAGCGCCGCCCGCACCACTCCGATCCGCGCCAGCCACGCCCCGCGCCTGGATAGCTTGACCCCGCGGCGAAGCATTCTCGCCTGCGCCGGCGATGCATTCAACCATTCGCCCGGCGACAGCGGGTCCACCAGAACCAATCCCGCGACGTTTCCAGGATACCTGGCCGCGTACGCGCGCACCAACATCCCGCCATACGAATGTCCGACCAGAATGTAGGGAGGGGCAATCTGCGCCGTCTCGAGCAGCGCGTGCAGTTCATCGACGATCGTCGATACGGTGCGGGCCGACTTCGCCGGATCGCTCCAACCCAGCCCCGCGCGATCATAGGTGCAAGCGCGAGCAAATTCCTCCACGCTGGCGCGAACCTCGGTCCAGTTCAGGCAGGTGGCTGAAATGCCCGACTCAAACACCACTACCGGCTCGCTCGGGCCACGCTCGATCAGGTGCCATCCCCCGATCATGCGCCCCGGCGGAGGATAGCGTCGACGATCACTGGCCGATCCCGCGGCTTGATAAATCGCTCCGGCCAGAATGATCGCAAGTATGAGGAATAAGATGGTGAGCAGGATTAACGATTCTATCGCGACCGGGCGGGCCCAACCTGCAGCCCGCCCGGTTCGCTCGCTAGTTCTCAGCGCCCGCAGCGGGAGCCTGATGCGCCTCTCTCCTGGCCTGCCGCGCCTGCCGCAGCGCGGCCAGTTTCTGTTGTTGATCCGGTGTCAGGATCTGATACACCTTCGCCATGGCCGTGCCTCGGATCGCCGCCAGTTGACCAATCTGGCTGCCTTCGCTGGCTGCCAGCTGCTGGATCTGAGCCGCGTTATTGGCCTCCACTGCCGCCCGTAAGGACTGCCGCGTTTGCTTCAATTGCTGCCGGACCGGCTGAGCCGATTGCCGGGCGTCTTGGAATATGGACTTCGCCTGCGTCTGCTGGGCTGCCGTCAAACCTAGCTGTTTAGACAGGAACGCGCCCATCTGGTGGTTGCGGTGGTGACCGCCTCCGGCTGCAGTCGCGGCCGCAAATAAGCTGGCGGCTCCCAGTGCTGCAATGGCCGTCCAGGCGGCAAATTTGTTTCTGAGGGAATTCATGTTTTTGTTACTCCTACCTGCTTGGACGAGAGGACTGAGGTAAGGTTAAGCTCCTAGAAGTAAAGTCCGGTAAAGACTCGTAACGTCTTGCCAAGCCTTCGTACTTCCGTTACAGTGATTCTGACGGGGTGAATGAATGGCCTTTTGCGCAAATTGCGGTGCGGAAGCAAGTGGACGGTTTTGTCAGAAGTGCGGCGCGCCTCTGGCCGCTCCGAGCGCAGCACCTCCAGGTGGACCGGCTCCAGAACCTCCGCCCGCGGCTAACCTCGGCGGAGTTCCGCCCGGCGTGCACCCGCTGCCTCCACCTTCTGTAAACCCCAGCTTGGGTATGACCGACAACATGGCCGGGGCGCTGTGCTATTTGTTTGGCTTCATCACCGGGATTCTATTTCTGGTGCTAGCGCCCTATAATCAGGATCGCAACGTCCGATTCCACGCCTTCCAATCGATCCTGTTGAACGTGGCCTGGGTGATTATCTGGATCGTGATCACCATCATCACAATCGGTTTCCGGATCATTCCGTTCCTGGGCTTTTTCATCTCCGCGGTGCTGCATTTCACCATCGGAATCGGTGGCCTGGTCCTGTGGCTCTACATGATGTTCAAGACCTACAATGGCGAGAAGATTGTTCTCCCGATCGTGGGTCCCATGGCGGAGAAACAGGCCGGCGTTTAGTTCCGGCCCTCGCGGTCTGTAGTACGATTACTTGAGATGCTGGTGGAATTCGAGTTTCGCGGGGATATTTGTGTGATCCGCCTGGAGGGTCGTTTCGCCACCGGTCAGGATTCTCTCTACCTGCACACCAAGGCCGAAGAGCTCAAGGCTTCCGGTTTCCTAAAGATCCTGGTGGATTTCGCGCGAGTAGACTATGTCGACTCCACCGGCATCGGTTTTTTGATCGGCATCTATACCAGCGTTAAGAAAAGCCCGCTGGGTCAATTCGCTTTAGCCAGTCCGAATCGCCGCGTTCGAGAGGTGCTGGAACTGACGCGGCTGGCGCAGGTGATTCAGCTTTATCCCAACGAAGCCGCCGCGCTCGAAGCGCTCGACGCCGGTGGAAAGTCGTCGGCCTCGCAAGCCAGCTGAGATCCGATCCGCGAATCTCATGCAGCATTTCTCCATGGGAGGCTGGTCCTTGAGCGAGACGCGCGACGCCATCACTGACTTTCGCCGCTTGCTCCACGCGCTCGGATCGCGGGCCCGCCGCATGGGATCGCGAGATCCGGAAAGCGCCGCGCAGGAGACCCTGAAGCGTTCGCTCGAAAACCCGCTCTCGCAGTCGGCGATCGAATATTACTGCAGTGTGGAGCTGCCCTTGGACGCTGCGCCGCCGGCTTGGCCCCTCGAACAGCTCATGGCCTGGCTGCATGGCGTGCTGCATTTCGTGGTTCTCGAGGAGCACAATCGCGCCAGCAATCGCCGCGAGTTCGCCGTTGGATGGGCCGGAGACCGCGCCGATCCGGCGCCGGACCAGCTGGATGCGCTCATCCAAAAAGAGCTGCAGCAGATCGTGCTGGAGTGCCTGCCGGCGCTCGATGCGGATTACCGGCGGGTCTTGAAATTACGCGCCGACGGGCTAAAATATGGAGACATCGCGCAACGCCTGGGCGTCAGCGAAAATACCGTCGCCACTTGGGTAAGCCGGGGCATCCGGACGCTCTCCGAAAGCGTTCGAAGGCGCATGCAGCCGCGCGGAGTAGTAAAGCGCATGCCGGAGTCGCAATGAATCGCCAATTAGATCCAGCAGCGGCGCGCGCGTTGGCACACCAGGCCTTCGATGACGAAGCCGTGTTTGACACCCTGGTGGCCGAGGGAGCTGTTGAGAGCAGTTTGCGCGACCCCGCGTTTCGCGCCATTCTGGCGGCTCGCGAGCGTCGTAAGTATTGGCTGATCCCAGCGGCGGGAGCGGCCGTCGCGGCGGCAGCGGGTCTGCTCACGTTCTTTGTCTTGCGGCCTTCGGCGCATCCGGTTCCTCAGCCTGTGCACCAGGTGCGAGTAATTCCGAATGTTTTGCTGAGCAGCGATTTGAAGCCCGCGACTTCGCCCGTCTTTCGAGGAGCCCCCGTTTTTCGAGGAGCCGATGCAGCCAGCCGTGCACCCCGTTCCGATGGCACCATCACTTCGGTTGAAGATGGCATCGCGACCGTCAATTTAGGCTCTCTCGATGGCCTTGCCAATGGAACCGAGCTCGAAGCGGGCCGCGGACACATCGTGATTACCACCGTGTTTCGTGATCGCTCGAGAGGCACGCTCGCGGCGGGCGTTGCCACCGCGCATGATCCGGTGCGCGTTCCAAACGCCGTGCATCTCAGCGCAATTCTCGAGCAGGTGGATGCGCTCGCCGCCAGTGGCAATCTCCCCGCGGCGCGGGATGTCGCGCGAAATGCCCTCACTACCGGGACGTCCGGTGAAACGCGCCAATTACTGGAGAAGCTGGCAGCCCTGGATTACCAAGCCGGCGCACCCGATGCGGCGCGCGAGCGATACGAAGTTGCCGTGAATAATTTCGACCAGCCACCCGCGGCCAGTCCCGCCGAACGGGCTGCCACTCTTGCCAACTACGGCGCTCTGGCTTTGTTGAACGGGGATCAACGGCGAGCCGCGGAGCTGCTACAAAAGGCGCTGCCTCTCGCCACCGACCCGGCGCTGCGCTCCCAGATCAGCACCAACCTCGGCCTCGCGCAGCGCCCATGAAGCAGGCGGCCGTGGCCCTGTTGTTCGCCGCCGCAACCATGCTGCTGGCGCAAGAGGCCGATTGGGACGCCCTGGATCAACAAATCGAACAGCTTTATGTCAAAGGTGACTTGCCGGGCGCGCTGCGCGTCGCCAAACTGGCCGTCGACGCCGCGTCCACTCCGAAACAATCCGGCCGCAGTCTCGATCGCCTCGGATTTCTTTATTACAACTCCGGCAACTTGAAAGATGGCGAGACGTTCCTCCGCCAAGGCCTGGCGCTGCGTCGCGAAAAGCTGGGGACCGATTCAGCGGACTATGCCGAAAGCGCCAACGATCTGGCGCTCTTTTTCCGCGATACTCGCAGGTTCCCCGAAGGGCAGGCGCTGGCTGAAGAGGCCGTGGCGGTTCGAGTGCACGTGCTGGGCGCCAACGATCCGCTGGTCGCCGAGACGCTCGAAACGCTGGGGTCCATTTATAGCGGCGAGGGCGAATACGAAAAGTCGGCCGCCACGTTCGAAAAAGCGCGCGCCATTTACGAATCGCACATCGACGCTAAAAATCCCGCGCCGCCGGAGTACGGAACGCTGCTGGTGAACCTGGCCGGCAACTACCATCGTCTCGGCAAATACCAGCAAGCCGAAGTTGATTTCACCAGCGGGCTCGACGTTCTGCGCAAAACCATCGGCCCCACGCATCCCATCTACGCCACCAGCCTGATGGGCCCCGCCAATCTCGAGATGGAGATTGGCAACTATTCGGCCGCGGAGAAATTCTACAACGAAGCCGCGCCACTGCTAAAGAGTTCCCTCGGCGAGACGCACCCGATTTATGTTCAGTTGTTAGACCATCGCGCGGTGCTCAATCAGGCTATGGGCAACCGCACCGGCGCGGAATCCGATTATCGAACCGCTCTCGATCTGCGCAAGAAAATCTACGGGCCGAATCATGAGCTGGTGGCCGCTACGCTGCGCAATTATGGCCGCCTGGTGTACCTTCGAAATCCCGTAGAAGGCGAGAAGCTGCTGCGCGAAGCTGCCGAGATCCTGGGCAAGTCGTCGGACCATCCGCCGTTTGAATATGCCAATGCACTGCTCGCATTGGGTGAGGCCGAAAGAAAGCGCGGGGATTTCGCCGCTGCCCGCGAAACCTTCGAGCAGGCTCGCGATGTCGCCGCCCAAGGCCTTGGCACCCAGCATCCGGTGTACGCGAGCGCGCTGGCGAGTCTGGCGTTGGTTCATCAAGCGCTGCACGAAGACGCCGCAGCCAGGGACCAGTTGCGGGAAGCCATCGCCATTGTCACCGCAAGCGAGGGCGAGTACCATCCCGATCTCGGCCGTTACATTGGCGATCTGGCCGCCCTGTTCGACCAGCAAGGTATGTATGGCGCTGCGCTGCCGCTCTATCGCCGGAGTTTCGAAATCAATGACCGCGTGCTCAGCGGCATCTTAAATGTTGGTTCGGAGAGAACCAAAGCCGAAGCGCTTCGCAACTTGGATGACCCGCTCCCCGCCCTGCTCCGGTTCCAGCAGCGCGCGGGCGATCAGCTTCCCCAGGCTCGCGCTCTTGCGTTTGAAGCCGTGGCGCGGCGCAAGGGGCGAGTGCTCGATCATGTGCGGGACTGGCGCGAGAGTCTGCGCGAAAACTCCGCCGCCGGCGTTCGCGATCGTTTGAGCGAATGGAAGACCATGCTCGAATGCGAGTCGTCGCTGACCACGGCCCTGGGTTATCGCGACTTGAAAGCGGGGTTCGCTGGTACCTGCGCGTTGAAAGATTACGGCCGTCTGTTGTCGGACCTGCGTACCAACCCGACCGATGCATCGGATCGCAAGGCTCTGGCGGCCCTGCGCGACCTGACCGGGCGCAGCGAGACACTGGAAGCGGCCTTGAGCCGCGATGTGCCGGGCTTCCGCCAGGCTGCGCAGCCTGCGCGCTTAGAAGAAATGACCGCGCGCCTTGCCCCCGATGAACTGCTGGTCGAGATCGTCGCCTTCGAAAAGCATTATGGGGCGTTCTTGTTGGATCACTCGGGCGGCCTGCGCTGGTTGGATCTCGGCCCGGCGCAGCCCATCGACCAGGCCGTCCGCGATCTGATCACCAGCGCCAACGATTGGAGCGTCTCGCTCTCCCGCCGCGAGAAGCAGGCCGCTGCGTCGGCCCAAGACACAGCCCAGGAAGCGCTTCGCCGGCTCTCGAAACAACTCGCACCCTTGCGCGACGCCTTCGATGACAAATCCGTTCACCGCCTACGGATCTCGCCGGATGGAATGCTAACGCTGGTTCCCTTTAGCGCACTCGAAGACTCGCGTGGCCATTTTCTCGTCGAGCGATTCGCGATCAGCTACCTCTCGGCCGGCCGCGATCTGGCGGCGCCCGCGGACCGGGACCATGCGGCCGGTCCTCCCGTGATTGCGCTTAGCCCCGGCCACGGCAAGGGCCTCGATCACCTGGATGGCGCCGAGTTGGAGGCGCACGCACTCCAACGGCTAATCCCCGGCGCCAGGCTTCTGGCCGAAAGAGAGGCCACGGTGCAAAATGTGAAAGCGCTTCGCAGCCCCGCCCTGCTGCACATTGTGGGGCACGGCCTGGTGCGAGGCAACGAAGACTGCGCGGCCGAACCCGGCAGCCCCGGGTGCGCGCTGGCTGGCCTGGATCCAGGATCGCGCGCCATGAATCTTTCGGCCATCGTTCTTGACGACGGCCTGCTCACCGCGCTCCAACTCGAGACGCTCGATTTTCACGGCTCGGAAATGCTGGTGCTCTCGCAGTGCCGCATGGCCGATGGCGTTCCTTCTTCCGGCGACGGCGTTTATGGCATGCGGCGCGCGGCGGCCATCGCCGGCGTCAAGACTTTCGTCGCGCCGCTGTGGAACGTTTCCGACACCACCGAGCGTGCCCTTATGGTTCACTTCTACCAAGAACTCAGCCTGGGCCGCGGCCGCGCCGACGCCTTGCGCCTCGCCATGCTCGAAGTGATGCGAACCCCGGAACAAAAAAGCTTCTTGTACTGGGCGCCGGTGATTCTCTCCGGCGATCCAGCGCCGCTACTGCTGAACCGTTAGCATTGGCACGTTCGCCGCTGGCTCGCCAATAAACGCGACCACTTGATAAGTTCCGTCGGACAACCCAACCGGCACCTGGAAAGCCAGTTGATACAGCCCAGCGAAGCCGGGTGCGAGCGCCGCTCCATAGACCGTGGCAGGCACCAGATTGACCTCAATTGTTGGCACTGCGGTGGTCGAATAGGTAGCGGTGGAAGGAACGGTGACTCCGGGGGGAATGGCTGGTGAAGTGGGTCCAAAGCCGGTGCCCCAGAGGATAATCGTTTCGCCTGGTTTGGCGGGCACGGTGGTGGTCCCGGGAAAAGTCCCGTTCTTGACGGCCCACGTGAAGTCGGTGTGTGTTGCCACCACCTGGTTGCCAGGCCAGGTGAAGAACGCCGGCATGTATTCGCTTGAAATCACTAACGACGGGACGCTCGCCCCAACCGAGTTGGTCACGACCACATTTAAGAATTCGCCCGTCAGGCCCGGGGGCGTGAGTACGTTGATTTGCGTCGGGCTGACGTAGTTCACGTACGCCGGTGATCCTCCGATGCTCACGCTGACGCCGTCGAGTGTGGTCGGCAACACGCCGCCCGTAACCGTCCAGCTATCCGTGACGGTGCTGAAGTTAGTCCCTGCAATCGTTACGAATGTGTTGGGCGCAATCCCCAGTGTAAAACTCGCTCCATTTACCACTCCATTGGTGGTGGAAATAACAGGCTCGGCCGAAGGCGGAGCGCCGGACGCGGTAACTTTGCGAACGGCGTAGACGGATGTAATGTAAAGGTTCCCGCTGCTATCTATAGCCACGGCCGAAGGCGTGAGCGCGGCATCGGTGGCAGGCCCTCCATCGCCCTTCAGATTCGAGCCGCCTCCCGCGATGCTGCTGATCAAGCCATCGGTCTCAAGTTCCTGAATGCAACCGCCGGTCTTATCAGCCATGTACAGGTTCCCGGCGCTCTCCACCGCCAATCCATTGGCTGCCACATCGGAACCCGAGGCTGGAGTAGGGGTCTGATTGCATGTCCCAAAGAACCCGTGGGCAGCTGTGTTAATGATCCCGGAGCTGTTTACCACTCGGACATGCTCCAGGTCGGCGATGTATACGTTTCCCTTGCGGTCCGCCGCGACGTCGGTACTGCCCGATAACTGAGCGCTGGTGGCCGGTCCGCCGTCGCCGGCATCGGATCCGCCGGGGTTTCCGATGCCCGCCAAGGTGCTGATAATTCCGGAAGTGTCGACCTTGCGGATCCGCAAGTTTCCATAGTCCGAGATATACATATTTCCTTTGTTGTCGAACGCCACGCCGTTGGGTGAGTTGAGCCCGGCGCTGGTGGCCGGTCCGCCGTCGCCGGAAAAACTTCCCAGGCCCAGGGTGGTGCTATTGCCGGCCACCGTAGTGATCGTCCCCGCGGTATCCACCTTCCGGACCCGCATATCGCCGGTATCGGTGATGTAAACATTTCCCGTGCTATCTACAGCCAGGCCGATATGCGGCGCCGTGAGAACGAGTCTGGCGCTGGTGGCTGGCCCGCCGTCGCCCAAAGAAACTCCGCCGCCCGCGAAGGTAGAAATGATGCCCTTAGCGTTCACTTTGCGAATGACATTGAAGATTGAATCCGCGATATAGATGTTTCCCGCCTTATCCACTACCACTCCCGTGGGATTGCCAAGCAACGCGCTGGTGGCCGGTCCTCCATCGCCCGAGTCCCCTAAGCTGCCGCCACCGGCAACCGTGCTGATAATGCCCTGTGCGTCGCACGACGGGCCAAGCGCGCACGCCGCCAGTGTTGCAAACGCGATTGTTATGATCCGCATGATGCTCCTGTCTTCTTGAATACATTCTCCGCTAAAGGGAGTGAGGCCAGCCGAGATTTACTTTCAGGAATCTCAACCGCGCCCCACCCCCTTGACACCAACCGGGTGGCGTCTGCATACTAAACCAGCAACGAGAAACGGGGAATGGTCCGTGATTCAGGGAGCTACCAGACGTGTAGTCCCATGAAGATTTCATTGCAGGACGCCGAAAGAATCTCTAGAGGTCTGAAGCCAGGCCCCGCGCCTATCGGCAGGAGGAAAGTTCAGTGAAACTAAGTGTGATCGCCATTATTGCAACGGTAGCATTCGGGCAGACTCCGCCCCCGGCGGCTCCCGCACCTGCTCCCAAACGCGCCGCGGCCCCCAAGGCTGCTTCCCCGGTGGATTCGGTAATCCAGCTGGTGAAGGCCGGGATGTCGGACGACTTGATCATCAAGAGCCTGAAAAAGACCAACAAGTCTGTAGATCTTTCGCCGGCCGATATGGTCAAGCTCAAGCAAGCCAATGTTTCAGACAACGTGATCGGCGTGATGCTGGATCCAACAAGCACGCCCGCTCCGGCTGCGGCGGCAGCTCCGCCCCCTCCACCACCACCGGCGGCGGCGCCAGCTCCAGCGGCCGCCCCTGCGCCCGTTGCAGCGGCGCCGGCTCCCACTGCTGCGCCGACGGCCGTGGTGGCGCAAGCCGACAAGAAGCGCGTGATCGTGGATGAATTTGATTATTCCACCGTGAAGACTTCCGTCCAGGCCGTGTTCAACACCCAGGCCGACATCGGCAAAGGCATCCGCGCCATGCTGGTGAAGCGTATGGCGGACGCCAACAAAGTGGTGATCGTGGAACGCGCCAAGGTGGACCAGCTGATGTCGGAGCAGGATCGCAATGCGAGCAATCGCGTGAAGCAAGGTTCCGGCGCTCGGGTCGGCCGGATCTCCGGCGCTGACGCTGTGCTGGCAGGCGACATTGTGGTTTTTGGACGCGATGACAAGAAGACCAACATCGGCGGCGGCGCACTGGCGCGCGGCCCTTTCGCTGGCCTTCACATTAAGAAGGAAGAGGACAAGGCGGTGGTGGTGATCGACTACCGGTTGGTGGACGCCGAGACGTCGGAAGTGATCGCCACCGGCGAAGCGAAAGGCGAGTCCGTGCGGAAGAGCAACGGATTTGGCGGCATGGGCGGCAACTGGGGCGGCGCGGGAGGCGGTGGCGTCGATATGACCAGCTCCAACTTCGGCCAAACCATTATCGGCGAGGCCACGCAGGATTGCGTGAACAAGCTGGGGGAAATTCTGAGCCAGCAAGCCACCAGCATGAAGAAATCGGTGCGTGAGGTGGAAACCCGTGTGGCCGACATATCCGGCGGCACCATGGTGATTGCGGCAGGCGCCAACGACGGAGTGAATGTAGGAGAAACCTTCGAGATCCTCAAAGTCTTGCGCGAAGTGCGAGATCCACAAACCAAAGAGGTGCTGGACACCGTCACCGAAAAGAGCGGTGAAATGACCGTCACCAGCGTGCGCGACAAGATTGCCACTGGCACTTATACCGGCAAGCCGGCCGCGGTCAACTCGATTGCGCGCAAGAAGCTGCCAGCGGCCCAATAGGGAGTCGGGGAATGAAAATCAAAGCCACGATCTTTATGCTCTTGGCCTCGGCCGCGGTGTCTCCGGCCCAGCAGAAGAAAGCTCTGTCCATCGATCCGTTCGATTATTCGGCCGTCATGACCTCGGTGCAAGCCATCTTTGGGACGCAGATGAACATCGGCCAGGGCATTCAGGCCATGATGACGAAGCGCATCGCCCAAGATGGCCGCTTCACGGTGATCGAGCGCCGCAAGGTGAACGAGGTCCTGCATGAACAGGACTTCGACGCGAGCAATCGCGTGAAAAAAGGCAGCGGCGCGCGGGTGGGGCAGATCAAAGGCGCCGACTTAACGCTGATGGGCGACATTGTTGTCTTCGGCCGCGACGATCGTCGCAACGGGGGTTTCGCCGGCGGCGGCGTTCCAGGCGCGGGCGCGGTGGCCGGCGGATATAAGCAGACCAACAAGGCGGTGGTGGTGCTGGATTATCGCATCGTGGATGTTGAAACCAGCGAAGTGGTGGCCAGCGGGGAGGCGCGCGGCGAATCCAAACGCACCAGCGCGGGCGGAGGCGTCGGGTTTCTGGCGGGCGGCGCATTCGGCGGCGGGGGCGTCAACATGGCCAGTTCGAACTTTGCCGAAACCATCATTGGCGAGGCGACGATGGACGCGGTCGACAAACTGGCCCTGGATGTCCATGGCGTGAACCTGAATGGCGGCGCCGACAGCCGTGACCTGGATCTGGATGCGCTGGTGGCCGACGTGAGCGGCGACACCATTACCATCAACGCGGGCGCTGCCGCCGGTCTCGCGGCAGGACAGACCTTTACGGTCTACCACAAAGGCAAGGTCATCAAGGACCCGGCCACCGGCGAAGTGCTGGATGTGCAAACCACGCCGCTCGGAAAGATCACCATCACGATGGTGCGGGACAAGATTTCGACGGGCACTTATAGCGGGTCGGCGATGCCGGTGGTGGGAGACGTGGTGCGCAAATGAAGTACTTACTTTTTATCTGCCTGATGGCCGCCACTCTGGCCGCTCAGGAAACTGCCGAGCAGCGCGAAGCCCGGCATCATTTCGATCTCGCCGCCATTCGCGCGGCCGCCAATTTCCGTTCCGCCGATTCCATTGATGCCAATCTTCGCAGGACTGGCGCAGTGTTGCACCCGCGGCTCACCGGGCTGCGGATGCGTATTGAAGCGGCTTTGAGCGAAGCTCGATTGGAAATGGACCAGCACGATTATCCCCTGGCTGAAGACGCGCTCACGCGCGCCGACGCCCTGCTGGATCGTTTCGCGAAAGAAATCGGCGGGTACTGATGGCTGACATGAACAAGATGAACCGCACTTGGCTGTGCAGTGTGGTTTTCATGGATATCGTCAACTACTCATCACAGTCCACTGAACTGCAGATTCGCTGGAAGGAAAGGTTTAACGGCTATCTCGCCAACGCGATCAAGGACGTGCCGGAGGATGAGCGCGTGATTCTCGACACCGGCGACGGAGCCGCCACCTGCTTTCTGGGCGCGCCGGAATCGGCGATGTTTACCGCGCTTGAGCTGTGGCACTCGCTGTTAATTGATGAGCGGGAGCAGCAGCCTGCCATGCGGGTTCGAATCGGCATCAACCTCGGGCCGGTGAAGCTGGTGAGAGACATCAACGGCGCCGCGAACGCGATCGGCGACGGAATGAACGCTGGACAGCGGGTGATGAGTTTCGCCGGCGAGAACCAGATCCTGGTCTCGCAGTCTTACTTCGAAGTGGTGAGCCGGCTGTCGGACGATTACAAGAACCTGTTCACCTTGAAAGGCGTGGAGAAGGATAAGCATATCCGGGAGCACACCGTCTACAATCTCTCGCCTCCGGGTCAGCAGCACGCCCCGGTGTCCCTGGAAACGCCTGAACAAGCGATGCCCGCGACGGTGGCACCGGCAGCCCCGCCGAAACCCGCAGCAGCTCCGGCGCCCGCGCCAAGTGCTCCGCAGACTAAGCCTGGCGGAAGCCGTGTTCCACTGCTGGTAGGCGGTCTGGTTGTGGTGTTGGTTGCGGCTGCCGCCGCGTGGCGCTTCTCCCCGGTGCCAACGAATAGTTCGCCCACTCCGGCCACTACCGCTCCAGTCGTCAAACCCGCACCGACACCGACACCAAGCGTCGCACCGCCGCCGGCCCCAGTCGCTCAAGCACCGGTAGTAGCAGCCGCAGGTACTCCTCGGCCGAAACCAGCGGCCGTGGCCCCGCCGGTGGCGAGTGCACCCGAACAACAGGCCCCGCCCCCGCCTCGTGCGGCAGCGACTCCGCCTGCAGCTCCCGCTCTAAGCGCCGCGGACCAAGCCACCGCCAGGGATCTGCGCGAACGATATAACATGGATGCCAGCCACGCCGCCACGGCGCGTAGCAATGCCGACGCGATGCGCCAGCGTCTGGCGGCCAAAGGAATGTCGCTCAATGCGCAAACCGCCGCGGCTGTCGATAACATGCAGTCGTTGCTGGATCAAGCAAATGAAGCGCTGCGCGAGCACCGCTTCGACGACGCCTTGTCAAGCTTACAGGCCGTGGAAGCACAAACGCAGAAAGTTGCCAGGGACGTAGGCAACTAGGGTAGACGCGGCTTCAGACGCGTTCCGCCATTGACAATACCAACGCGGCTAAAAGCCGCGTGTACCGTACCAATCCGGTGAGTGTCCAGCTACACTAGCGTGAAGGCGACGGGCATTTTTTCCCCGATGCTAACGGACTCGCTGCGACACGCACTAGGAACTTCTTCGCACGGTGAGCGGAACGGACGAGGCTTCGCGCCGCGTGCCGCCGACACTGGGCTGGAGCTGCTGCTTGCCGCGGGCCAGCTTGATGGGCGCTGCTTGAGGGATTGCTTTGACCTGGTATTCGTAGATACCGAAACGTGGAGGGCCATTTCCATCGGCTGGGCGCGGCTCTGCAATTACCTTCTTAGCGGTGATTTCCCACTCGGTCTCAATCACGTCGCCGATTTCTTTGTTGGAGCGGCTGTGGATCGTTTTGATTGAATTCACTTTCGTTCCTTTCTAACTTTTACTTGTGGCGGTACGTGATGCGGCCCTTGGTCAAGTCATAAGGCGATAGTTCCAGCGAGACGCGATCGCCAGTCATCACCTTGATCCGGTTCCGACGCAGTCTCCCGGCCATGGTGGCGAGCACTGCTTTGCCTGCATCGAGTTCTACTGTAAACATTCCAGCCCTGAATTTTTCGACAACTTTACCCATCACTTCAATCGAATCTTCTTTTGACAAATTTTGATCCTTTCATTTGAATTCAGGCGACAGACCTACTGCCGCCCGCACTGCGCTACGGTGTGCCGCTTACCAGCGACTGTTACTGCGTCCGCCGCCGCCCCCGGAGCCGCGCTCCGGCTTGGGACGCGCTTCGTTGACGTTCAATGCCCGGCCGTCCAGGTCCCGGCCATTAAGCCCGCTGATGGCGGCATTCCCTTCCGCATCCACGCTCATTTCCACAAAGGCGAATCCTCTGGCTTGTCCAGTGTCGCGATCGGTTACGATATTTACACGTTGCACCGCTCCATAGGAATCGAACATGGAACGAAGCGTATCTTCGGTCGTGCCGAAGCTGAGATTACCCACAAAAATATTTTTCACTCTTTACTTCTTTCTGCATTTGCAGAGCAGCTAATCAGGGCACGATCAGCAGCGTAAAGAACGAACGATGCGGGACGATGCGAAAATCGGCGGAACTTCAAATACACTTTTATATTAGCAGGTATTGTCAACGCGCGGGCTATCATCTCCGGTATTGCGCTTCAGTAACGTGTTCCTTCCAGTCGACCACCTTTCCCTCGAGTTTTTCCTGAATTGCGATGTGCGTCATGGCCGTGGTCGGTGTGGCCCCGTGCCAATGCTTTTCTCCGGGCGGGAACCAGATCACATCACCCGGCCGTATTTCCTCGATTGGCCCACCTTCGCGCTGAGCCCAACCACAGCCCGCCGTGACAATGAGCGTCTGGCCCAGCGGATGGGTGTGCCAGGCAGTCCGCGCGCCTGGCTCGAATGTGACGCTGGCACCTTGCACAATGGCCGGATCAGGCGCCTGAAAAAGCGGATCGATCCGGACTACTCCAGTGAACCACTCCACGGGTCCTTTAGCAGAAGGTTCGGAACCAACTCGTTTGATGTCCATATTTTTCTTTCCTTCAACAGTGCTGTTGATGAAATGACCCCGTGCTATTCAAGCGGGTTATAGCCAGGCTTCTTGTACAGCTTCTCCCAATTTGGAACGATATCGGCTTTATAAACCTGCTCTGCCCAATGGCTTGGTTTGACGTCTTCAAATGCTACCGAAACCGATTCTTCTCCGCAGTTCAAAGTGGTGGTGACGTCCTTCACTATTTGCTCGGTAAGCCGCATCTTCTGTTGGTTTGATCGGCCTTCATACAGCTTTACGACAACATGAGGCATGGTTCTCTCCTTCAGTCATTATTGCGCTCAGCGGCCCGTCATCTGCTCCAGCCGTTCGGGGTAGCGGGCGCCTTTTACCGTGATCTCGGAGGCAGCGTTGTCGATGTCCCGAAGATCGTCCGGCGTCAGCTCGACTGAGACTGCTCCGAGGTTCTCCTCTAAGCGCCCCAGTTTCGTCGTGCCCGGGATTGGAACGAACCACGGCTCCTGGGCAAGAATCCATGCCAGAGCGATCTGAGCCGGCGTCGCCTTCTTCTTCTCCGCGATGCTCGCCAGCAGATCAGTCAGGGCCTGATTCGCCTTGAGGGCTTCCGGCGTGAAACGAGGCAGCGTGCTTCGAAAATCGGTGCTGTCGAACTTCGCATTTTCGTCGATCTTGCCCGTAAGGAAGCCCTTGCCGAGTGGGCTATAGGGGACCAAACCGATTCCGAGTTCCTCAAGCGTCGGGATCACTTCGTCTTCAGGGCGTCTCCACCACAGCGAATATTCGTTCTGAAGAGCAGCTACCGGCTGAACGGCGTGCGCGCGGCGGATGGTTTTCACCCCTGCTTCAGAAAGGCCGAAGTGCTTCACCTTGCCCTGTTGAATCAGGTCCTTCACCGCTCCCGCGACATCTTCAATAGGCACGGTCGTGTCAACACGGTGCTGATAATAGAGATCGATGACATCGGTCCTGAGCCGCTTGAGCGAGCCCTCCGCGGCTTGCTTGATGTGCTCCGGCCAGCTGTTCAGGCCCGGAAGCCCCTTCATCGCACGAGGATCGAACCCCGGACTCAGGTCGAACCCGAATTTGGTTGCGATCACCACCCGGTCACGGAACGGAGCGAGAGCTTCGCCGACCAGTTCTTCGTTGATGAACGGACCGTAAACTTCAGCCGTATCGAAGAACGTGACGCCAAGTTCGACAGCCTTTCGAAGCAGCGAGATCATCTCCTGCTTGTCTTTGGGCGGACCGTAGGAAAAGCTCATTCCCATACAGCCGAGCCCCAGAGCCGATACTTCCAGGCCGCTCTTTCCAAGTTTGCGCTTTTGCATTGTCTTCTCCTTGTGAACTGTTTCTCTCATCTCCAGATTAGCCATAAGAGAGAAATTGCGCGCCCTGCGAGCACCACAAGGAAGAACATCGTGCTCGCTCCGGCTCTCAATAAAGAAGATGAACTGCACTGGCTGGCCCTGTGCCTGATTCCGGGGCTCGGCACGCGCAAGGCGGGGCAGCTCATCGAACGTTACCAGTCGCCTCGTGCCATCTTTCGCGCCTCGCGGTCTGAGCTGGAATCGCGCGGCCTGGCGGGAAGCGTGGCGCAAACCATCGCCAGCGGATGCACATTTGACGACGCGGTCGAGCAGCAGCAGAAGATGCTCGAGACCGGCGCCGTGCTGGTTCCCATTTCCGAAACCACCTATCCGGCGCGGCTGCGGGAAATCTTCGATCCGCCCATCGTGCTGTTCGCGCGCGGCAGGATCGACCTGCTGCAGTCCATCTTGCTGGGCGTGGTGGGTACCAGGCGTCCTACAGCTTATGGAACCGCTGCCGCCGAGCGCCTCTCCGCCGATCTGGCGCAAGCCGGACTCGCCATCGTGAGCGGCATGGCGCGCGGCGTCGACACCGCGGCCCATCGCGCGGCGCTCGACGTGGGCGGCGACACGGTTGCCGTCTTTGGCTGCGGCGTGGATCTTATTTATCCCGCCGAGAATCGGAAGCTCGCCTCTGAAATCGCCGACAAGGGCTTGCTCCTCTCCGAGTTTCCAATGGGCTCGCCCGCATATCCTCAGAACTTTCCGATCCGCAACCGCATCATCAGTGGTGTAGGCGTGGGAGTGTTGGTAGTGGAAGGCGCGCAGTATTCCGGTTCGGCGATTACCGCCAAAATGGCGCTCGAGCAGCAACGCGAAGTCTTTGCGGTGCCAGGAAATATCACTTCTAAAATGAGCTGGGGGCCAAACCTGTTGATCAAGCAAGGCGCGAAGCTGGTTCAGGAATGGAATGACGTGCTGGTGGAACTGCCCACCGACACCCGCCGGGCCTTGATCGGGAAGGCGCAAGCGCGACTGGGTGTTATGTCGTTGGATCTAAACGGAGAACAGCCCACGCTGCCGCCCGAACTGGGCACTGCGAGCCGCTTGCTCCTCAGTAAATTGAAGGCCGACGTCCCCATCCAGATCGATCAATTGCTTGAATCCTGCGAGACGCTCACATCATCAGAGGTAATTGCCGCGCTGTTTGAACTGGAGCTTCTTGGCTTAGCGCGACAACTCCCCGGCAAGAACTTTGTTAAAGTGTGGTAGAACTTAGCTGGGTACCACCCAACATTAGACTGTAAGCACTCTTACTATTCAGGAAGACCATGTCAAAATCTCTCGTCATCGTCGAATCGCCGACGAAGGCGAAGACCATCGGCAAATATCTCGGTAAGCAATTTGTCGTGAAGGCTTCGCTTGGCCACGTTAAAGATCTCCCGAAAAAAAATCTCTCCGTGGACGTGGAAAAGAACTTCGAGCCTCACTATGAGGTCATCGAAGGCAAGAAAAAGCTCATCGCGGAGCTGAAGGCAGCGGCCAAGGGTGTAGATTCCGTATACCTGGCGGCTGACCCGGATCGCGAAGGCGAGGCCATCTGCTATCACCTGCAAGAGGAGTTGAACGGATCGAAGAAAGGCCCGAAGTTTTACCGGGTCATGTTCAACGAGATCACGGCCAACGCGATCAAGAAGGCCTTTGAGAAGCCAGGATCGGTGAATCTGCACTTGGTGGACGCCCAGCAGGCGCGCCGCGTGCTGGATCGGCTGGTGGGCTATAAAATATCGCCGCTGTTGTGGGACAAGGTGCGGCGCGGGCTGTCGGCCGGCCGCGTTCAAACCGTCGCGCTGCGTCTGATTGTGGACCGCGAGCGCGAGATCCGCGCGTTCATCAAGCGCGAGTACTGGACCATCGACGTCCAGCTCAACGCCAAGAAGCCGCCGGTGCTAACCGCGCACTTCACCAAGAAGAACGACGAAGCAATCGAGCTGCCCGACGAAGCCACAACTAAAAGTCTGCTGGACCAATTGGATGGCGCCAAATATCTGGTCCATTCGGTCTCGACTAAGGAAAAGAAGCGCAACCCGGTTCCGCCGTTTATCACCTCGACCCTTCAGCAGGAGGCTTCGCGCAAGCTGAGGTTCAGCGTCAAGCGAACCATGATACTGGCGCAGCGGCTCTATGAAGGCGTGGAGCTGGGCACGGAGGGTTCGGTTGGTCTTATCACTTATATGCGTACCGACTCCACACGTGTCTCCCCGGACGCGCTGGATGAGGTGCGGGCCTTAATCAAGGAACGCTACGGCGCTCCCTTTGCTCCCGAATCGCCCAACGTCTATAAAACCAAGAAGGACGCTCAGGACGCGCACGAAGCCATCCGGCCGTCGTCATCCAAGCGCACTCCCGACGAGCTGGCGCCCTATCTTCAGGAAGACGAGCTCAAGCTTTACCGGTTGATCTGGATGCGCTTTGTCGCGTCGCAGATGATGCCGGCGGTTTTCGACCAGACCACCATCGACGTAGCTGCCAAGGGCAAAGATGGCGGCACCTATATGTTCCGCGCCACCGGAAGCGTGCCGAAGTTCAACGGATTCCTGGACGTCTACAAAGAAGGCAAGGACGAGAAAGACGCCGACGACGAAGAAGAGAAGCACAAGCTGCCGCTGGTTGCCGAGGGCGAGGAGCTGCGCTTCAAGTCCATCGAGCCCGAGCAGCATTTCACCGAACCGCCGCCGCGCTTCAATGAGGCCACGCTGGTGAAGGAGCTGGAATCGGACGGCGTGGGGCGGCCGTCCACCTACGCGTCGATTCTCTCGACCATCCAGGAACGCGAATATGTAAAGAAAGATGGCGGCAAGTTCGTCCCCACTGAGCTTGGCATGGTGGTGACCGACCTGCTGCTCGAGAATTTCAAGAATCTCTTCGACATAACTTATACGGCTCGCATGGAAGTAGAGCTGGACGAGATCGAAGAAGGAAAAATGGACTGGCGCGAGGCCATGTCGGAGTTTTACGAGCGGTTCCAGAAGGACCTGGAACACGCCGAACGCCACATGACCGACATCAAGCGCATGGAGGAGCCCACCGGCGAGCTGTGCGAAAAGTGCAGCAAGCCCATGGTGATCAAGTGGGGTAAGTTCGGAAAATTCATCGCCTGCACCGGTTATCCGGAGTGCTCCAACACGCGCGAGCTTCCGCCCGATCCGGCCAGCGCCGAAGGGCTGACCGAGCAGGATGCCGAAGAATACTGCGAGAACTGCGGTCGCGTGATGGTGCTCAAAAAGGGGCGTTTTGGACAGTTTTATGCCTGTTCCGGATACCCGGATTGCAAGACCACCAAGCAGATCGGCGGGACGCAGAAGAAGTCGGATGTGCCTTTGGATGAGAAGTGCCCGCAGTGCGGCAGCAACTTGGTGCTGAAGAACGGGCGATTCGGCGAGTTCACGGCCTGCAGCACGTATCCCAAATGCAAGTACGTGAAGCAAAAGACCATCGGAGTTCCCTGCCCCAACTGTTCGGAAGGCGAAGTGGTGGAGCGGCGATCCAAGCGCGGCAAGACATTTTATGGATGCAACCGCTATCCGGAGTGCAACTTCGTGGCGTGGGGTAAACCGATCCAGGAGAAATGCCCCGACTGCGGTTCCAGCTACCTGATCGAAAAGTGGCTGAAAGCGGGAGCGGTGGCGCAATGCCCGAATGGCGAGTGCAAGTTCAAGAAGCCGCTGGCAGCGCCGGTGGAAGTTCCGGCGTAAGGGCGGATCTAAGTGATCTCGTCGGCAACCGCGCGGCCCACATCGGCCAATATCCGGTCGCGGTCGTCGTCCGAACCGCGCCCCTGGGTCAAATAGGCGGTCACGACGAGCGGTTTACGGTTCAAAGGCCATATCACCGCGATGTCGTTGCTGGTCTCGTACCCGCCGGTACCGGTCTTGTCACCGATCACCCAATCCCTTGGAAAGCCAGATCGCAAACGCGCATCGCCGGTGGTGTTTGCAACCAACCATTTCGAGAACATCTTCCGCGACGGCGGTGAGAGGACGTCGCCCAGTACGAACTTACGGAGGTTTTCGAGCATCGCGATAGGTGACGTCGTATCTCGTGGGTCGCCAGGCTTGCCTTCGTTCAACTCTAGCTCCGTCCGGTCGAGGCGAGTGACGTTGTCTCCCATTGCGCGCCAGAAACTCGTCAGTGCAGCGGGCCCGCCGAAACTCGCGAGAAGCAGATTAGCCGCCGTATTGTCGCTCACGGTGATCGCAGCGGCGCACAGGTCGGCCACCGACATTCCGTTACCGCCCACATGCAGTTTCGTAATCGGTGCATGAGAAAGGATATCGTGCTCCGAAAACACGATCCGCCGATCCAGCCGCTCTGCCCCCCGATCGACGCGCTGGACCACGAACGCAACCGCAGACGCCTTGAACGTGCTGCACATCGGAAAGCGCTCGTCGCCTCGGTGAGCGACGACCATTCCTGTGGACATATTCAGGACCGCGCATCCAAGCCGCCCCCCGCTACGTTTATCGATCTCGGCCAAGCGAGCTTTCAGCCTGCCGACGTCATGCCCCCAGGCTAGTTTGCCTGTCACACTTGGCGTGGCGGACGCCAGAAGCAGCCGGGTCAATGCGTCACGGCGCGTCATCGGATACACCATTCTTTCTATTTCGAAGTACCTGCTCTTCAACCTACCCTCTCTAATCCTGTTCACCGAGAGTTTGTGCGTACGTTTTGCCGTAAGGGTAGAAGAGTTCCTTGCGGCCTTGCTGCCACGCCGCTTTGAGTTCCGGCGTTGTGATGTCCCAGTCCGGCCGGCATCTCCTGGTAACGGCACCGAGGTCTTGGCGAAGATCTTCCAGAGTAGGCCGGCCGAAGAACCAGTAGCCGTTGTAGATCTTGTAAATGACCAGACCGGGCTCGAGGACAATCACGTGGGGAATCATGGGATTGTTGACGGGATCGGTGTATTCGGCGATGTCGAGATCTTTTTGGACCATACGCCCCGCGTCCGAGAGGAAAGGCCAGTGGGCGCCCACTCCACTGCGATATTCATTCGTCAGAGTGATGCTGTCGGTGCTAATCATGACAAGCCGGCAATAGGCAACCTCGAGCTCACGATGGAGTGCAACTAGCCCTTCAGCCTGGCGGCGATCCTTGGGACAAAAACCTCCGCGGCCGAGGACGAGAACCATGGGATGGGGTCCTTGCAGTTCGGAGAGCTTCCGGCGTTTTGCGGCGTGATCGGAAAGCTCATAGTCAGGGAAGATGGCTCCTGGAACGATGTCAGATCGCATATGAAATCTTACCCCGTCGAGAGAATGCTTGTTCGCAGGATTCGGGTCCCCTCCTCGCAGTGGAAGTTGCGGCGACAAAAGCCAGCCATATATTAAAACTTCATTGGGCCAGGTCGCCCGTGAAGAGTTCAATTCCCGACGCCTTTGCGGCATTGCGTAGAGGGCGATCCAGCGTCGCCAAATGGGCGCCATGGCGGATTGACAACTCTAAGTAGGCGGCGTCATACGCACTGAGACCGTGCGCCCGCGCAAGCGGAAGAACACTGCGGATATTATCAGCGACAGGTTGCGCGTCCTGCACGATGGAAAGATTTTCCAATAATGTCGTGAAGCTTTTGATTTCCGGCTGGTTCAAACGTTTCTTGCGCTCGCCGACCAGGATGGCATTGGCAAGTTCAAGGCACCAGACGGCTGGCACCAGGATCGTATGGTCTTCGAGAGCAACCAGAACACGATCAGCATATTCGCTTGTTTCATCCGGAAAGCACCATGCCAGGGCGATAGACGCATCAACGACGACACGACTCAATACCGTCGTCCTTCGTTCACCATGTCCCGAACACGCATCTTGCCGCGCTTCACCCGCTTACGGAGGGCGCGCATCCCCTCTACGATCTCTTGATGGGACAACTTGGCTGCCGTCTCGCCGACAGGCACCAGCACAGCGGCTGGGATGCCGTGCCGCGTGATGGTGATCCGCTCACCTCGGGCGACCCGGTCCAGCAGGGCGGCCAAGTGGGTTTTCGCTTCGAATGCGCCTATGCTGTCCATGTTAAGTACACCAACTAGCTTAAACCAGTTTACGATTCCGCCCTCATTACTCGCTTCTCAGTGCCGTCATCGGCGAGATGGACGCCGCCACGCTGGCCGGAATCAAGGCCGCGATCAGGGCGCAAATGGCGAGCGCTGTGGCGGCTAATGCGAGCGCGAGTGGATCCCAGAAGGAAACGCCGTACAGCTGACTGGAGATCAGCCGTCCGGCGCCGATTGCGAGCGGAAGGCCCAGACCCAGCCCAACGGCCACGCGACCGAAAGCTCCACCGAGTACATATCGAACCACGCTGGCGCGGTCGGCGCCGAGCGCCATTCGAATCCCGATCTCATTTGTTCGCTGCGCCACCGTATAGGCCGTGACTCCGTAAAGTCCAACAGCGGCCAGAAGCAGCGCGACCACTCCGAACAGTTCAGCGAGGCTCGCGACGGCGCGCTCCTGATCGAAGGTCAGGGCGACTTGCTGTTGCATGGTCCGCACACTATCGATGGTCAAGTTGGGATCCACTCCCGCTAAAACACGCCGCAAAGCTGGCTCGATCGCACCGGTTGAAAGATGAGTCACCAGCATCATTGCACCGATGTAATGGGACTCCAATTCCACTCTCTTCATCACGCCGGCTTTGTAATCGACATTCTGCGCCAGCGGCACGTAAAACATCGGCCGCGCCGGTTTCGACATCTCAAAAGGTGCAAACCTGGCGTTCGCGACGATGCCCACGATGCGAAACGTGCCGGCGTTCTCCGGTTCATCCAGTCCGAAATGCTGCCCCAGCGGATCTTCGCCGCTCTTGAAAAAGCGCTTCACGAAAGCTTCATTGATGATCGCGACCGGGGCCGTCTTTTCGGTGTCGCCGGCGGTAAAATTTCGTCCGCGCAATACGGTCATCCCGAAGTTCTGAATATAATTGGCGCTCACGCGATCCCAGGAGGCGCCCGACTCCTCATTCATTTTGGGTGGCGGATGCCCCGACACCATAATCATCTCGCCCCAGTTATCGGTCAACGGATTATACAGGGCGAGGCCCGACCCTTGAACTCCCGGCATGCCGTTTAGACCATCCTCGAGTTGACGATAGAGCGTCCGGAGCTGCGGCAGCGTGTAGGTGGCGGGCGGTCGATTCAACGAAATCTCAATGCGCCCATCCGTCCGGTATCCAAAGTTTTGATGCTCCAGCTTGTTGAGGCTGCGCGCCAGCATGGTTGCGCCGGCGATCAATACTACCGATAAAGCAGCCTGCACGATGAGCAGCGCCTTGCGAGCGAACCCCGAGTGGTCCGACGTGCTGCGGCCCGATCCGCGCAGGGCTTCCACCGGATCAGTCCGGGTAGCGAACCAGGCCGGGGCAGCGCCGAAGACGATTCCTGTCAAAAGCGCAACGGCGAAGGCGAACGCGAGCACCATCGGCGATGGCATCGGGTCGATGGGAAGAAAATGCGAGCTGCGAAATGCCAGCACCAGCAGCAGCCGCGCGGCGGCTACGGCCACCACCAGACCCGCCACGCCTCCCGCAATTGCAAGCAGGACGCTTTCGAGAAGCGCCTGAGCGATGATCTGCCGGCGACTGGCGCCTACCGCGAGACGTAAAGCAGTCTGCGTTCGACGCGCCACGGCGCGAGCCAGCAGCAGGTTGGCAACATTCGCACACGCTATCAACAGAACCATGCCGCAAACGGCGAACAAGATCTGGAGGCTGCGGCCATATTCTTCCTTCATCGCCGCGACGCCGGCGCCCGCAGGGACCACGTTGATTACTTGTTTGGGAAGCATCGCTACGACGTCTGCCAGCCAATTGGCGGGATAGCCGGAATCATGCTGTAGCCATTGCCGCAGAATTCCGGTAAGGCGCGGCGCCATGCCGGTGGTGGAAGCGCCCGGACGCAAACGCCCGATGACGCGCAGCCATGCGCCAATTGATTGGTGCAGGATGGCGCTCTCACCGTCGATCAGCGGCTCCTTTTGCACTGGTAGCCAAATATTGGGTGGATCGCTGCTCAATGTCTCACCAAAAAAACCAGGGGGAGCCACGCCGATGATGGTGAAGGGATGGCCATTGATGACGAATGTAGAACCCACCACCGATCCATCGGCTCCATACTCGGTCTGCCAGGTCTGATGGCTGAGCACGGCCGCCGGTGGAGCGGACGGCTGGTCGTCCTGCGGCGTGAGCAGACGGCCGCCGAACGCCGCTACACCGAGCGTCGAGAAGTAGCTACCGGTGACATACTCGGAGCGCAGTGACTTGGCGGCGTTGGCAGCGCCCTGGCGGCGCACGCTCAGCCGGTCGTTCCCGGCCTGAAAAGCGGCCACCTCTTCAAACTCCGGCGTGGCCGCTTTTAGCCGCTCGTAAAGCGGAAAGGAATACATTCCCCAGCGCTCTTGTGGGCCGCCCTCTACGCAGCAATCGTTGCCGTCGCCGATCCGGTAGAGCATGGACGGATCGGAAACCGGCAGCGAGCGCAGCATCACCGCGTGGATCAGCGTGAAAGTGGCGGTGGTGCCGCCAATCCCCAAAGCCAGGGTCAGGATCGCGGCCGACGTAAATACCGGCGACTGCCGGAACTGCCGCAAGGTGTAGCGCAGCGTGCCAAGCGTGTTCTGCATTCGAGTCTCTTAAAACGTACGAGATTTATGACGCAGAGTTCCCGAAAAGGTGCCGAATTTGTTCATCAACTACGGTCTGGAGGCTTCGCAGTTAATCTCTCAGGATATACCGAATCGATCGAGCAGCGTGCCAAAACGGACGGCCCAGAAGGTCTTCTGAAGCGGCATTTGCACGGTTCCTCCTTCCGACAGCGCCTGAAAAATACGTTCAGCCTCCGCAGGGTCATCCAGGCCCAACACCATGTGGATACCGCTCAGCGATTGATACTGCTCGGGAAGAATATCGGCGTAGTGGCATGCACGATTTTCCCGCGCCAGTCCGCTGGCACTTGATCAGCCATGGGCGAATTGCCGTAGGTGAGCATCGTCACGATCTTGCCCCCCAAGCACCGTTCATAAAGCTGAAACGCGGCCTCGCATTGGCGGTTCTAGGTAAGATAGGGATTCAACTTCAACATGCAACGTAGAAATAATCTTATCTCTAACCATCGGCGCGCAGTTCAAAAGACGAATGACCGCTGAACGAGATCGCCTGCTCCAAGCCAGCAGCAAGACGTCGCACTGGAGGCGCTGGGGCCCTTATCTTTCCGAACGATCGTGGGGCAATCCGCGCGAAGACTATAGCGCCGACGGCTCGTCGTGGGATTATTTCACGCACGACCACGCCCGCTCGCGCGCCTATCGCTGGACCGAGGACGGTATCGCCGGCATCTGCGACAATCACCAGCGCCTGTGTTTCGCGTTCGCTTTTTGGAACGGAGTGGATCCCATCCTGAAGGAGCGCCTCTTCGGAGTCTCGGGCCCGGAAGGCAATCACGGCGAGGACGTCAAGGAATACTACTATTACCTCGATTCCACGCCCACGCATTCCTACATGAAGGCGCTGTACAAATATCCTCAATCGCCCTACCCGTATTCGGATTTGGTCGGGACTAATCGCCTGCGGTCGCGGACGGAGAGCGAATATGAGCTGATCGACACTGGAATCTTCAACGACAACCGCTATTTCGACATCTTCATCGAATACGCCAAGAACGATGTCGACGACATTTTGGTGCGCGCCACCGTCATCAACCGGGCGCCTTCTCCCGCGACCCTACATTTGCTGCCTACGGTCTGGTTCCGCAATACCTGGAGCTGGGGATTTGGGAAGCCGCGTCCGGAGCTGTCGCGCTTCGATTCCCATACTATCGGCATCCAGGAGCAGACGTTGGGCGAGTTCAAACTTTGGCTGGAAGATGCCCCGCCCCTGCTGTTCACTGAAAACGAAAGCAACACGAAACGATTGTGGGGCTACGATAACGGGGAGCTCTATAACAAGGATGCCTTTCACCGCTATCTGATCCAGGATGAGCATGCCGCGGTGAATCCTGATGAAACCGGCACCAAAGCCTGCGGGGTGTACCGCGTCGATCTGGAGTCCTGCGGATCCAAAGTGCTGCACTTCCGCCTGTACTCGGGCCAGCCCATGAACGCGCCCCAGCCCGATCCTCATCAGGTGTTTCTCGATCGGATCGAGGAGGCGAATGATTTTTATAGTTTCGCGCCTCTCAGTTTGTCCGACGACGCGCGCATGGTGCAGCGCCAGGCTTTTGCCGGCCTGCTATGGGGCAAGCAGTTCTATCACTACGTGGTGGAGGAGTGGCTGAAGGGCGATCCGGCCATGCCTCCGCCGCCTCCCGAGCGGCTCTTGGGCCGCAATCGGACCTGGGTTCACGTCTACAACGACGACGTGCTCTCGATGCCCGACAAGTGGGAGTATCCATGGTTCGCCGCTTGGGATCTGGCGTTTCACACTATCCCCTTGGCCATGCTGGATCCGGATTTCGCAAAGACGCAGCTGGCTTTACTGTTGCGCGAGTGGTATCAATCCCCCAACGGCCAGCTTCCCGCCTACGAATGGGAATTCAGCGACGTGAATCCGCCTGTGCATCCCTGGGCCTGTTTGCGGGTTTATCAGATTGATGCAAAGTTGAGCGGCAAGCCGGACTTCCAGTTCCTGGAATCTGCCTTTCACAAGCTGCTGATGAACTTCACCTGGTGGGTGAACCGAAAAGACTCGCAAGGCAACAACATTTTCGAAGGCGGCTTTCTCGGCCTGGACAACATCGGAGTGTTCGATCGGAGCAAGCCGCTTCCCACCGGCGGGTACATCGAACAAGCCGACGGCACGGCCTGGATGGGCATGTACTGCCTGAGCATGCTGCGCATCGCGATCGAGCTGACGCCGCACGATGGGTCCTACGAAGATATAGCCAGTAAGTTCTTCGAGCATTTTCTATACATCGCAAGCGCCATGAATCGGCTGGGCGGCGGCGGACTCTGGGATGAAGAAGACGGCTTCTATTACGACCGGCTGCTGATGCCGGATGGCCGCAAGATCCCGATGAAAGTGCGCTCGCTGGTGGGGCTGATTCCGTTGTTCGCAGTCACTACTCTGGATGCCGAGAAGATCGACAAAATGCCGGGTTTCAAGCGGCGCATGATGTGGTTCATCAAACATCGCGCCGATCTATGCTTCAACATCGCATCCATCACCCGGCCCGGCCAGGAGGAGCGTACGCTGCTTTCCCTGGTTCAGCCTTCGCGGCTGCAGCGCATCCTCGAAATCATGCTGGATGAAAACGAGTTCCTGTCGCCGCACGGCATTCGCGGGATCTCGCGCGTTCACATGGACCATCCGTTCGTTTTGCAAGCCGACGGTCAGCAATACAGCGTGAACTACGAGCCGGCGGAATCCAGCACCCCCCAGTTCGGAGGAAATTCCAACTGGCGCGGTCCGGTTTGGTTTCCGGTGAACTTCCTCATGATCGAATCGCTGCAGCGTTTCAATCATTATTTCGGGGACCAGCTGCAGGTGGAGTTTCCCACCGGCTCGGGAGTGAAGATGAACCTGGGCGACGTGGCATGCCATTTGTCGCGGCGGCTGTCGCGTCTGTTCCTGCGCGATGCGCAGGGCCGGCGGCCGGTCTTCGGGGGCTCCGAGAAATTTCAGGGCGATCCTTTCTTCCGCGATCATATTCTCTTCTACGAGTATTTTCACGGCGACAACGGCGCCGGGATTGGCGCCAGCCATCAAACCGGGTGGACCGCCCTGGTAGCGAAGCTACTACAGCAAAGCGGCGAATAGTGAATCCTGCCACCTGTGGCGCACGCACTCGTGCGTGCCGCGTTCACAATCGTGTTCCCATGGGCCGCTTGGCCCACCAATAGAGATGAAAATGCGGCAGGTGTGAGGTAGTGTGAAGACTGCGGAGGTGCGAACAAGGTCGAGTTCACACTGGAGCGGTCGAGGCCGTAATCGTGTTTGATCCGGAACGCGCGGAAGTAACCAATAAGTGTGCGCTTCCGTTCTCCCAACGGGGAATGAGGGCAGCACGTGACGGTGTGTGAGAAGTGGTGTGCGTTCCTCGCTCCCCGCCAGGAGAAGACGATGCACTTAGAGTACAAGATTGCAGGAATCGATGTTCATAAGGCCATGCTGGCAGTAGTAATAGCCGATAGCGGAGCCGAGCATTTGAGTTTTGAAAGAAGAAGATTCGGCGCCACAGCCAGCGAACTGCGGCATCTGCTGGCGTGGCTGGAACAGCAGGGAGTCCAGCAGGTGGTGATGGAGTCGACGGCGCAATACTGGAAACCGGTGTGGATGGCCTTGGAAACAAAGTTCGGTCTTTATCTGGCCCAGGCACGATCGAACCGGGGACCGCGCGGACGGAAGACGGATTTCCGGGATGCCGAGCGACTGGTGAGCCGGTTTTTGAGTGGAGATTTGATCCTGAGCTTTGTACCGGAGCCGGAGCAAAGGATCTGGCGAAGTGTAAGCCGTAACAAGCAACAGTTGACGCGCGATCGGGTACGGCTGCAGAGCCAGGTGGAGAGCCTGCTGGAAGAGATGCAGATTAAGTTGTCGAGCGTGATCAGCGATCTGCTGGGGGCTAGCGGGCGGCGCATCCTGCAGGCCGTGGCGCGGGGAGAAAGCGATCCAGCCCGGTTGGCGAAGTTGGGCGATGAACGGTTGCGCGCCAGTGAAGAGGAACTGCAGGATGCATTGCAAGGGCAGCCGCATGAACTCCAGCGCGGCATGTTGCAGATGTTTCTGGATCGTTTGGATCTGATCGAATCGCAACGAGCCAAACTGGAAAGGGACATCGCGGATTGTTTGCGGGCGCATCAGGAAGCGATCGTGCGCCTGGCTGAGTTGCCGGGCCTGGGAGTGGATTCGGCGCAGCAGATCATCGCCGAACTGGGTCCTCAAGCGGCAGCTTTTCCTTCGGCCGCCCAGTTGGCTTCCTGGATTGGGGTTTGTCCGGGACGGCAGGAAAGTGCTGGGCAATCCCGCAGCGACCGCTCACCCAAAGGCAACCGAACTCTGCGGCGTCTGCTTAACCAACTCGCTCAGGCCGCAGTCCGAAAGAACGGCTGCCTTTTGCAAACTGTTTTTCAGCGCTTACTGCCAAAACTGGGATATAAAACCGCAGTCTGGGCCATCGCTCACAAACTCTGCCGTTTGATCTGGAAAATCCTTCACCAGGGCGTGCGCTACATCGAATACGGCCCCTTGTGCGACCCCAAAGCGCGCCTGCGCTACCAGAAACGCCTTGTGGCCAAGCTCACTAAACTAGGATATGCGGTCACACTCACCGATCTTTGCCCCCAACCGGAGGGGTGATTTTCGACGGTGTGAACGCTCTTTGGGGTGGTCCCCAGGGGTGCGCCACGACGCCGTTTGACGAGCAGGGGGCTTTCGCGTTCTGATAGAGCGTATGCCTAACGCTTCCGCCTTCCAATCTCAAGCTCTTGCCCTGCTGCGCATTGTAGCCGGCTTCATGTTCACGCTTCACGGAGCGCAAAAAATCGTCGGTGCATTCGGTGGTTTAGGCGGCCATACGGCCGAGCCGTTCACTCTCATGTGGTTCGCGGGTATTTTGGAAATCGTGGGCGGTCCGCTGATTATTTTGGGGCTGTTCACCCGGCCCGTCGCCTTTATTTTGTGCGGCGAGATGGCGGTGGCATATTTCATGGTCCACATCCATATGGGTCCTCCGCTCTTCCCCCTGCTAAACATGGGAGAAATCACAGTGGTGAACTGCTTCTTCTTTTTGTACTTGGTGACGGCCGGCCCGGGCGCGTTCAGCCTGGACGGTTTGATTTTCAAAAAGACTTAGGCGTCTTATCCACGCAGCATGCGCATCGCATCGGCCACCACGTTGGCGCCGGGTGCGCCCGTAGCGCCGATTGCAGCTTCCCCTGCTCCTCCGTCGTCGCCCTCGCCCGGCGCGAGAAACAGATTCGCTTCGATGCCGTGCTGCTTGGTGTACAGATCGTAATAACGTCCCTGTGCCGCATACAACTCGGCGTGCGTGCCGCGCTCCACGATGCGCCCAGCCTCCACCACCAGAATCTGGTCGGCGCGCCGGATGGTGGACAATCGATGCGCGATGACAAACGTGGTGCGGCCCTGCATCAACACTCGCAAGCCTTCCTGGATCATGCCCTCGGATTCGGAGTCCAGATTCGAGGTAGCCTCGTCGAGAATCAAAATGCGCGGATCGGCCAGCAGCGCGCGGGCAATTGAAACACGCTGGCGCTGGCCGCCGGAAAGCTTAACGCCTCGTTCCCCGACGATGGTGTCGTACTTCTTCTCGAACCCTTCGGCAAATTCATCCACCCGCGCGATGCGGCAAGCTTCAAGGATTTGCTCGGTAGTAGCGTTCGGCCGGGCGAATGCCACGTTCTCCCAAATGGTTCCATCGAACAGGAACGTTTCCTGGAGCACCACCCCGAGCTGGGTGCGATAGGAGTCCAGGCGAACGGTGGATAGATCCACGCCGTCCACCAATATGGTTCCCGATTGCGGGCCGTGAAACGCAGCGATCAAACCGATGATAGTGGACTTGCCCGAGCCCGACGGACCCACCAGCGCCGTCACGCTTCCCGGTTCGGAGCGGAACGAGACTTCGTGCAGCACTTCTTTTCCGCTGTCGTAAGCGAAGTTCACGCCATCGAAAATTACTTGCCCCGTGATGGGCGCGAGCGAAACGGTTCGGTGCGGATCTTGATCCTCGGGCCGCTCGCGCAAAACCTCGCGGGTGCGCTCCAATCCGGCCAGTGCCTCGGTGAGCTGCGTTCCAATGTTGACCAGCTGGAACATGGGCGCGATAAGGAACGCAAGCAATGCGGTGAAGGTAACGAAATCGCCCAGCGTCATCGCGCCGGCCGTGATCTGGCGCGCTCCCACGTACATGATGATGGCCCCCACTACACCCATGAGAACCGTGGCGGAAAGACTCATGTACGAGGTGGCGGTCAGGCTCTTCAGAATATTGTTGAGCAGCCGCTGCACGCCACTTTGGAAGACCTCCTCCTCGCGTGTTTCCGCATGGTAGCCTTTCACCACGCGCACGCCGCCGAGGGATTCGGTGAGCCGTCCAGTGACTTCGGCATTGATCTTGCCGCGTTCGCGGAAAATAGGCCGGATGGTTCCAAAAGCTTTGCGCAGCACCAAAGCAAACGCGATGATGATGACCAGCGCAATCCCGGTGAGCAACGAGCTCAGGCGCAGCAGAAACCCGAGCACCAGCACCGCGGTGAGGATTCCACCCGCGAATTCGATCAAGCCGGTACCCAGCAGATTGCGGATGCCGTCGACGTCCGTCATGATGCGCGCCACCAGAGTTCCCGTCTTGTTCGCGTCATAGTAGGCAACGGGCAGCCGTCCGATGTGCGCCTGCACCTTCGCGCGCAGTTCGGCGATTAAGCGTTGGCCGGCCTTGGACACCAGTTGAGTGATGGCAAAACCGGTCACGCCCTGAATGACGGTGGCGGCTAAAACAGCCAGCACCAGGGGCGCCAGGAGCGATAGCTGGTTCTTCCTGATCACGTTGTCGATCAGATACTTCGAGGAAATGGGCAGCACCAGGCCGCAGACCCGGCTGATCACCATCAGCACGAAGCCGATAGCCAGGATCTTGCGCCGCGGGTGCATCATCTCGCGGATATCCGGCCACAACTCGCGGATGCGCTCAGACGAGCGCTTTTTGGGAGCCTTTTGCGGAATCACTACTGTTTAAACTATTGTATGGGATGCGGCGTGCGGCCCACAGGATGCCAGTTTGATGCCCACTCTTTATTCAGGAACCTCCGGATTTGCTTACCCCAGTTGGAAGCCCGAGTTCTATCCCGAGAAGCTTCCGTCCAAAAAGTTCCTGTCCTACTATGCGACGCGGCTGAACGCGGTTGAGGTGAACTACACCTTCCGGCGGCTGCCGTCGGCTTCAACGCTTGAAAACTGGGTGAACGATACGCGCGCCGGCTTTGTGTTTCCGCTGAAGGCCCACATGCGCATCACGCACATTTTGAGGCTCAAGCCATCGGACTTCACCGAGGTGTTCTTTCGGGCCATCGATCCGCTGCGGACCGCGCGGCGGCTGGGGCCGGTGCTGTTTCAGCTGGGGCCGGCGCTCAAATGCGATGAGGCCCTCTTGTCGGACTTTCTTGCCACCTTGCCGCGCGACATCCGCTGCGCGTTCGAATTCCGCCATGCATCCTGGCTGACGGACAGCGTGTACGGCTTGCTCGAAAAGCATGGAGTGGCGCTGTGTCTGGCTGAATCGGAGAAGCTGGTAATCCCCAAAGTGATCACGTCGGGCTTCGTCTATTCACGCTTGCGCATGCCGGAGTATTCGACTGAGGATCGCAAAGAGATCGCTGATCGCGTTCACGAATTGCTCGAATCAGGGCGCGACGTGTACGTGTTCTTCAAACATGAGGAGACGCCGGCCGGCGCGCTCTATGCTGAAGAGTTATTGCGCGCGTTCCCAAGCCAGGCAGGGGCGTCGCAAGGCACATAAGTTAAGATTGTTCAACCGTCATGCCCCTATCCGCCGGCACCCGTTTGGGACCTTACGAGGTCCTTGCGCCGATCGGCGCCGGCGGCATGGGCGAAGTGTACCGCGCTCGCGACTCGCGGCTGGGCCGTGAAGTTGCGCTGAAGATCCTGCCGGCTGCTTTCGCGACCGATTCCGACCGGGTGCGACGGTTTGAGCAGGAAGGGCGTGCGGCGGCCGCGCTGAATCATCCCAACATCGTGGTCATCTATGACGCTGGTTCGGAGAGCGGCGTGTTCTACGTCGCCACCGAGCTGCTGGATGGGGAGACGCTGCGGGAGCGGCTGGCGGGTTCCGCTTTACCGGTTCGCAAGGCCTTGGATTATGCCATCCAGACGGCGCGCGGGCTGGCGGCGGCGCACGCGAAAGGCATCACTCATCGCGATCTGAAGCCCGAGAATCTATTCCTCACCAAGGACGGCCTGGTGAAGATCCTCGACTTCGGTCTGGCGAAACAGGCTGGAATAAAATCGGTGGGCGCGCATCCCACCGAGCTCGCCACCCAGCCCATCGAGACCGATCCTGGCCAGGTGCTGGGGACGGTGGGATATATGTCGCCCGAGCAGGTGCGCGGCCAGGCGGTCGATGCACGGTCGGATCTGTTCAGCCTCGGCGTGGTGCTCTACGAGATGGTATCGGGAAAGCGGGCGTTCGCCGGGGACTCTGCGGTTGAAACGATGAGCGCGATTCTGAAGCAGGAGCCGCCGGATCTGGATGATGCGCTGCCTCCCGCGTTGGATCGGATGATCCGCCGGTGTCTGGAGAAGAAGCCGGAGGAGCGTTTCGAATCGGCACGCGACCTGGCATTTGCCCTGGAATCGATCTCTGGGACAACTGCAACTTCCGAGGGGAAGGCTCCGGTAAAACCGCGGCGACGATACGGACGAATGATCGCAGTGGCTGCGGGAATCTGTGTGCTGCTGGCGGCGGTGTTCCTTGCGGGCCAGCGAATGGCGCGAACTCCGTCGCCGTCGTTCCTCCGGGTGACCTACCGGAAAGGTTTCATCGATAACGGGCGGTTTGCCAACGGTGGCCGGACCATCGCATACTCGGCGTCATGGGATGCCAATCCGTACCGCGTGTATACCACCCAACCTGAGAGCCCGGAGTCCCGAGATCTTGGAATAGTAAATGCTCACTTACTAGGAATCTCGCCTGCGGATGAAATGGCGCTCGCGCTTGCACCGGGGCTGGCCCCTGTACCCGGAACCCTGGCTCGCGCTCCGATCTCAGGCGGAACGCCCCGAGAAGTGACGAATGGCATCATTGGCGCCGATTGGAGCTCCGACGGCAAGAGTCTGGCGGTCGTGCGGGCCAAGCCAGGACTTGAGCAGCTCGAATTTCCGATTGGCAACGTTTTGTACGAGACCACAGGAGCAATTGGCAGTCCGCGCATTTCTCCAAAGGGCGATCTGGTCGCGTTCTTAGAGTACCCGATCAGTTTTGGGAGCGGTGGCGTTGGCTCTGTCGCAACGGTGGACATAAAGGGTCGCAAGAAAACACTCACGCAACTCTGGCTGGGCGAGGTTACTGGGCTGGCATGGTCGTCGTCCAGCGATGAGATTCTATTCACCGCAGCGCCTTATAGCGTCACAACATCCTTGTACGGCGTGAATCGATCGGGGCGCCAGCGCCTGATCGCACACTTTCCCGGAAGCTTTTTCTTGTCCGATGTTGCGCCTGATGGGCGGCTCCTAATGGCGCGCAGCACCGCTTCAGGTAGCTTGCTCTACCTGCCGACCGTAGATTCGAAAGAGACAGATCTGTACTGGCACGACCTTCCCTCCCTGAACGATATCTCGCGAGATGGAAAATCCCTTCTGTTTTCCGAAGGCGGGGATGCGACCCGCAATGGAGAGGACTATGTAACTTATCTGCGGGGCACGGACGGCTCCCCCGCCATCCGGTTGGGCCCTGGGCTTCCGCTCGAGATTTCGCCAGATGGCAAGTGGGCGATCGTGTTGGGATCTGAGCGCCCGCCATCCCAGTTGGTTTTGCTGCCCACTAGAACGGGTGAAGCGCGGTCACTTACTCACGATGGAATCCATCACCAGGGTGCTGCCTGGACGCCTGATGGTAAACGAATTGTTTTCGTGGGGAACGAGCCGGGCCAGCGCATCCGCTACCATGTGCAAAGCCTGGATGGCGGTCCTCCTCGGGCGATCACACCGCAGAATGTGACCTACGCCAACGCGGATCCAGTCGCAATTTCCCCCGACGGAAAATCTTTAGCGGCTGTCGGTCTCAACGGAAAGATCATGGTTTACCCTCTGGATGATGGGACCCCGCGCGCCGTTCCGAAGGTGGCCGATGGTTTCGTTCCCTTGCGCTGGTGCCCGGACAACCGGTCGCTGATGGTGTATCAACCAGGAGATGTGCCCTTCAAGATCTTTCGAGTGGATGTCGAAACCGGAGGGCAGACCCTCTGGAAGGAGTTGGCGCCCTCCAATAAGACAGCGCTCTCCGGCAGCGGCAACATAAGGGTGGGAGCGGATTGTGAGAGCGTTGGTTATTCGCCGCAATATAGTCCCACGGAGTTGTGGATCGTCGACGGCCTGCGCTAGTCGCTGAATCCGTATTTCTCGCGCAGCACGCGCAGGTTCTCGCGAGCCTCGCGCTCCCGGTTGGAATGCACGCGAGCCCTTTCAAATTGATGATTGGCGATGGCGTGAACCATGCCGGCGATATTCAAATCGACTCGCCGTTGCGCCTCAATCAGCTCATGCGGCAGCGTGCTCACAGCAGGGACTTCCGGCGCAGGCCTGCGATCCAGGCAGGCGCCCGCGGCTCCGCCGATCAGACCAGTGACCTCCGTAAACGCAAAGCGAACAGACCAACCCCATCCCTGCGCGCGGCGCTCATCGAAGGCTTCCTCAAAGACACTCAGCATCTCTTCGGCGAATTGATCGCGATGCCCGCGCGGATACAGCAGCAGCATGAACTTATAAGCTCGTCTCATAGCGCCTCGCTCGCCTTCAGCCGTGCAAACCCAGCCCGGGTTAACTGCTTCATGCGATCCAATTCCAACTGCAATTGCGTGCGACCCGCCGCGGTCAGCCGATAGGCCTGCTTCTGCCGAGCCGTATCTTCCTGCTCGAAGCGCTCGATCCAGCCGTCCTCCAGCAATCGCCGCAGTGCCCCAAACAGCGTACCGGTGCTCATCCGAACACGGCCGCCGCTCAAAGACTCAATGTCCTTGATCAAGGCGTAACCGTGGCGAGGTTCATCGGCCAGGCTCGTAAGAATTAACAGGACCGGCTCAGTGAGTGGCTTTGTTTCTGTCACGACATGTCGCATAACGACATATTAGACCAACCTGGATTCGCTCGTCAATCCCCCGTATTATTGCGATAGACTTGCCAACATGACTCGACTCCATTGCGCCCTTTCGTTCGCTCTTTTCGCCGCGCCTGTTTTTGCAGCACTCCCGGTGCAACCGGCCCCGAACCAGGCCGCGCTGCTCAAGAGCAAAGACCCCAAACTGGCCGCGAACAAGAAAATCGCTTATGACTTTTTCCGCATCGTACTGCGCGGCCGGCATCTGGATGAGGCCGAAAAGTACATGAAGGACGACTACATCCAGCACAACCCGAACGCCGACACCGGCATCGTAGGCTTCAAGGCGTACTTTTCCAAGCTCGGTGGACCGCAGGCCATCCCGGACACGCTCCCTGGCCTGGTTGCCATTCAAGCTGAAGGCAACTACGTGACCTTGTCGTTCGTGCGCGAAATGGACGATCCGGTGAACAAGGGACAAAAATACACCACCACCTGGTTCGACATGTTCCGCATCGACAACGGCAAAATCGCCGAGCATTGGGACGTGGCAACCAAGGCCGCGCCGCCGTCCAAATAGCTCGCAAGAATCGCGGCGTAACTTTCACTTCTTGGCTGGGTTTGCAGGAAGGGAGACGCAATTAGCGCTCCCGGAACCTCAACAAGGAGTGAAACCATGTTCAAATTTGCACAAGGGATTTGTGTCTTCGCGCTACTGGCTGTTGGCCTCTACGCGCAAACCACCACCACACCGCCGGTTCAAGTGACTCTCACATCCGGAATCGTCGGCCTCGCCGAGGGTCAAACCGCGCGATTGAATGCGCTGAATCCGGGCGTGGCGCCTCCAGCGGCAACCGGGGCGATCTGCTCGGGGCTGCTCGCATTCGTAGGCGGCGATGGAACGGTTTTGAAAACCAAGACGGTGAATGTCGCGGCAGGAGCGAGCGGCGAAATTATCCTCGATTCCGTGCTGGATCTGGCCCTGGCTGTGAACGAGCGCAAAGAGATTCGCGCCACCATCACGATTCCCCCCGTTCCGCCACCAACGGCATCATCAACCACCCCGGTTTGCCAGTTGATTGGGACGCTCGAGATCTACAACACCCTGAACGGCCACACGCAGGTCACGCTCGGTACCGTCCACTTGGTCCCGAGTTCGGTGGTCACTCCCGGCACTTAGCCCGCTTGCGTCCTGCAACCGAGTGCGGGAAGATCCTAAGAGTGACATATCAATTTACTGCTCCGTTTGCATTAGCGGTATGTGCGGCTGCACTCCTGCTGACTTCGGCGCTAGGCCAGGAAGGACCGCCCCCCGCCCCCGGACCTGGAGCCGGAGGACCGGTGGAGGGCGGCCGTGCGCCGAACGGATTTCGCAGGCAGCCTCCTGGTCCTCCGCCGGGGCCCGCGCCGAGGCTGCCCGATAATCCCTTTTACGGCGTCAACGCTGGTAAGCCGGACTTCGGTGGATTGGCGAAGGGCATGTGGCAAGTGCCCTACATCATCGACATGCAGAAGCAGGGGCGCGCGCCCGATGGCGGCCCGGTGGTGGTGCCGTTCAATGCTCTCGGCAAGAAGATTTTCGACGAACGCACAGAGACTCACTCCAAGGACGATCCCGAGGGTTTCTGTCTGCCGCCCGGCATTCCTCGTATGATGTACACGCCCTATCCGACCGAGATTTTCCAGATGCCCGACCGCATTCTATTCATCTATGAAGGCGGCGCGCATGTTTGGCGCATCATCTGGATGGACGGACGCAAGCAACCCGTCGATCCGAATCCGGATTATTTAGGATATTCGGTCGGCCACTGGGAAGGCGACACCCTGGTGGTGGATGCTATCGGGATGAACGACAGAACGTGGCTGGACGCCGCCGGTCATCCGCACGGCGAAAAGCTGCACGTCACTGAAAAGTTCACGCGGCCCGATTCGAATACGCTGCGCCTGGAAGCCACCATCGACGATCCTGATTACTACACCAAGCCATGGACTGTGGTGACGACGGCGCGCTGGGCGCCTGGCCAGGAACTGATGGAATACATCTGCCAGGAGAACAACAAGGACCTGCAGCACCTGGTGGGCAAGTAATCGAAGCTAGTACCAGGATGCAATTGTGGCGCACGCACTCCTGCGTGCCGCGTTCACACTCGTGTGAACGCTCCGGGTATTTCTAGCCGCGCGCCGAGCGCTTCTTGCCCGCCGCCTTCTTCTCCGGTTCGGCGTTCAACGTCTCCACGGACGCCGGCGGTTTCTTGGCCGCCGCCAGGCTCTGCTTCAGCGCCTGCATGATGTCGATCACCTTGGCCGGCTCGGCGGTCGGCGGAGTCACCACTTCCTGGCCCTTGATCTTGGCATCGATCAGCGACTGCAAATTATCCAAATAAGTGTCGTGATATTTCTGCGGCTCAAACGGCGCAGCCAGTGACTCCACTAGCATCTCGGCCAGCTTCAACTCCTGCTCCTTCACCAGGCCGGTGTCGGTGCGAAACTCTTCTACCCGGCGCACCTCGTTCGCGTAGTACATGGTGTGCATCAGCAGCCCATGCGCTCCGGGCCGGAAAATGACGATGTGCTCGCGATTGTGCATGGCGATCTTCGCCACACCCACGTAACCGGTGCGCTTCAGGGTATCGTAGAGCAGCGCGTAAGGCTTTTGCCCGGCTTCGTCCGGCGCCATGTAATAGGAGCTTTCGAAGTAGATGGGGTCCACCTCTGCGGTCTTCACGAATTCGAGGATCTCCATCACCTTGGCCGAGGACGGCGCCATCTTCTTGATGTCCTCGTCCTCAATAACCACGTAGCGGTCCTTCTCGTACTCGTAGCCTTTGACGATCTCGCTGCGCGGAATGGGTTTGTCTTCCGCCCCGCAGTAGATCACCTGCTTGATCCGCGAGTTATCGGTCTTATGCAATTGGTTAAAGCTGATGCCTTCGCTGCGGGCAGCGGTGAACAGCTTCACGGGAAACGAAACAAGGCCGAAAGTGAGATGCCCTTTCCAGACCGTTGTTGCCATGGCGACAACCTCCCACAGTATGTAGACATAGCATGTTCGTCAAACATTTTCAAGTCTAGACGTTTTTCAGGCGCTTTCGCCAACGGGTATCATAGATGCAGTGCTGGCAAGATCGCAGATCGGCGTGGAAGAATACCTCGACCTGGTATTCCAGGACCGCCCCGAACCGGATTACGTTCACGGGAAGGTGGTGGAAAGAGCGTTGGCAACACCAATTCACGGTCAAATCCAACTGCTGCTAGGCATTCTTTTGGCACCCCTGTCAAAGCGCGTTCGACTCGTTATGATGTCGGAACTCAGGGTACGGATTGAGCCTCGGCTCTTTCGAGTGGTCGATTTTGCAGTCTACCTGGACTCGCGTCCCGAGGGCCGTTACGGAACCAGCCCGGCGTATCTCGCCATCGAAATCGTGTCACCTGATGACCGCCACAGCGAACTCGCGGAGCGCCTCGAAGACTATCGACGTTGGGGCGTCCCGCATGTATGGCTGGTGGACCCACAACGCAAGCGCGTATACGAATACACGGAAGCAGGTCTGCTTCAGTTCCCCGCTATTCGCTTACCCGAATTCGATTTCCAGATTTCCGCGCAGGAATTGTTCCAAGACATTTAACGACGTTCCCCGCTCTTCCCGATTTATTTGCCTTTTTCTTCCAGCCAGTTGAACATTGCCTTCCCAGGCGGCGCGCCGCCAGAGCATTACTCTGGCCTTGGGTGATGGCGGAAGCGCACGGGCTGCGGTTGTTACAACCTTCGCGGTCCGTGCGCCTTCTAAGGTTCAAATCTTAGTGGCAAATGGCGTGAAGTTGGTATTGTAGTCGAACGTATCGATCCCCTCGGTCCGCTTGAGAAAACCGACGACAGCATAAGTCGCCGGCGTCGCGATCACTTCATAGACCACCTTAAAAAGATACGCCGACAGGATGAGCCGCCAAATCCCGGAACTAGTCACTTCACCGGTGAACGCGATCAGAACCAGAATCACCGTGTCCACCGCCTGCCCCACCACTGTGGACCCCACCGTCCGCGTCCAAAGATAGCGTCCCTTGGTGATGAGCTTCATCTTGGCGAGCGTGAATGAATTGGCGAACTCGCCGCACCAGTACGCGATCAGGCTTGCCAGCACCAGCCTCGGCACCTGATGAAACACGATGGCGAAGGCTTCTTGATTCTTCCACTCCGGGGCCGCCGGCAGCGCGACAATCAAATTGCCCAAGCCGGCCATCAGTGCATTGGCCAGAAATCCGATCCAGATGATGCGCCGCGAGCCGCCATAGCCATACACTTCCGTGAAGATGTCGCCAAAAATGTAGGTGATTGGAAACAGCAGTTGCGCGCCGCTCACTCGGAACGGCCCAAACGCGCAAATCTTTTGGCCTACCAGGTTTGAAATCACCAGCACCACGATAAAGATGCTGGCGAGAAGATCGTAGTACTTGAAGACTCGGGCTTTTTCAGTCAAGCCCTAATTATAGAGTAGAGGTTCTAAAAGCTAACCACAGCCATGCTGCCGTCGGTCTTCAGCGCGTCTCCGGTGGCGTTCGACATGCTTTGCGGCAGCCCGTTGCGATCCACCAGCGAAAGGCCGCGCACCAGCGCCGTGAGCAAGAGATCGTTCACCACCTTGGCTCGCTCCAAATCAATCTGTGGATCAATCTTGTGAATGAACGTCCGGTTCTCTTCGGAAAAGCTGATCCCGGTGTCATGCGTCGCCGAACACACCCAGATGTCTCTTCCGTTGAATTGTCCGGGGCGCCGCCAGATTCGCACATGGTGCCGCGCAGCGAAGGTGTCGTTCAGTTTTTCAAACACCAGATCGGGAGCGCGGCCCTCCAGCAACAGCACTGAAACAGGCGCCTCCTGATAGCCCCGCATCTCCGCCATGGCGCGGAAGGTTTCGAGCTTCGATTGATCGTTCAGTTTCGCCGCGGGCGACCATCCGGCCCTCTGAAAAGCGTCTTCAATCTGCTGCCGGCTTCCAAGAAACATCAGGCTGGTAAGGTCGGAAGGGCTTTGATCCTTTTGTGTTGCGGTCCGAAACGGCTCGCTATTCACCAAACGAAAGAGCTGGTCCTGAGGCTCAATGGAAGCGACGTCAGGCATGCTGACGGCGCCCGTCCAATCCAGCGGCTTGGTCAGCGCGATGGTCATTTCCACACCGGCTTTGAAGTCGATGTTGGCGTCGGCGTCCTTGAGCAGCGCCTGTTTCACGGTTCCCAGCAGTTCCGCGAACGATGGGTACTTCTCGGAAACTTTATTGATACCTTGATCCAGGCGCCCCGACCCGGTCTTAGACGCGACGATGCCCTGAATCCGCCCGTCGGCGTCCAACGATTCGCGCGCATTATCCACCCCCGCGAGTTTGGCCGCGATGCTCGCCTTCTTCCCGCTCTGATCGCGGATTTCGTCGAAGACCAGCGCCAGCACCGCTTGGTCGTCCGGATTAACAGCAGCGGTGACCTCCTTCACGTGTCCTGTCAGCGTGGCTCCCGCCGCCATCGCGACGCGGCTTTCCACCACCACCGGCGCGATCACCAACGCCTGAAACGCGTCGCCCATTTTCGCCGTGGAGGTGTTGATCTCGGTCGTGAGCCGGATCTGGATTTGAGCTCCCGTTGGAATTCGCGCGGCTGCCGCCAAGCCAGTCACAGCCCATAAAAATGCCACCGTTTTCACATCCACATGCTACCGCGATCCTCGGCCATTGCTCCTGGTATGCGGGTCCTTTGTGGCGGACGCACTCCTGCGTGCCGTGTTGGCACTCGTGCCAACACCCCGGAGCTAAGGTCCTCCAAGCACGCCTCCCATTACCAGTGTTAGAGTAGTTAGCCAAGAGCGGGACGGGAAAGGATTATACCCTCCATGAAAGCCCTTGTAACGGCGTTCATTTTTCTTCTTGGCAATGGTATTGGTTTTGCCGTGGGCGCCGATGATTTCACCTCGCACGCCTGGCAAATGGAAAGTAAGGGTGACGCCGCCGACGCGCGCGATTACCTGCAGCGCGCGGCGCAAACCGGCGGAGTGGACGCCCAAATGGCCTATGCGCAATTTCTCGATCGGCACCGAGACCCTGGGGCGCGCGACGCCTATCAAAAAGTTTGGCTGGCAGCGCGGGGCGATCAGCGGGAATTGGCCGCACGCCGTATGGTGGTCCTGGATTTGATTGCGGGCGATCGGGATGCCGCGCAACGCCATGTTGAGCAATACCGGACCGCCGGTGGCCGCGATTTCAACCTCCCGGCGCCCGCTCCAGCGGAGAAGCTGCAATCTATCGCCATCCCCGGCCCGCTTCGTTCGTTCGCGCGCATGGCCGCCCTGGCTCCCGAAACCGCCCCTGACGATGTGCTGCCCGCGCTCGCGCGCAACGTCGTGACCAACGGCTATCAGGCCGCCGGCAGTAACGACGTGCTCGAACCGACGGAATATTTGAAGCTGGTGATTCGCTATATCTCGCAGGCTCGGGAGCTCGAAAAATTAGCCGACTCGAACGGCATCCTTAAGGTAGAGACTTGCGATTCCACCCAAACCGGCGAGTTGCTCCGCGTGCTCGGATATCGAATGCGAGGCGGCTGCGGCAGTGAGGTGGTGCTTGAAACTCTCAACGCCACCCGCGCTTTCCTGACCATCGATTCAGGCTTTCCGCTCGCCGAACTCGAGCAGGACCTGCGCACCAACCGGCCGTTTGCCTACGACTTCAAGCCTACTCTGGTTCCCATCCTTTACACGCAGGACTATTGGCTCTCCTCAAAAGATCGCCAGGGCGCCGAGTTCATCGATTCTTTCCTCGGCGATCCGTCCCTTTGCCGCCTGTATCTGGCGTTGTCGAAGCTGGACCCCGGCGCGTCCGAAGAGTTGCGCAAGGGAACCACGGTTCAAAGAATACGCGCCTACGCGCATGTTCTGGATTTCTACGGCGGCATGTTTCAGATTCGAAATGGCCGGGCGATGGTTCCGGGCGGAGCCCGCTCTGAAAAGGCCTGGGCCGAGCTGGCGGGCGCTTCACCAGACAAGCCGGGCGCCTTCTTCGAGCGCTTGATTATCCGGGATGACGGCTGGCTGGCTAGCTACTTCGATGCGCTTTCTCGAATCTCCAACAATTCCACCAACGGGCCGGTTCAGAATTATCTGACCGAGCCCGATCGACTGAAACGGTTTTATTCGGCGATACGCGGAAAAGTTACCAGTCCTGGTCCGGCTCGCCCGGTGTTCCGCTCCAACACGGACATGATGCTGCTGACGGCGCGGCTACGTCTGGATTCAACCGGCAAGCCGCACATTCCCGGAAGCCTGGAGGTTTGGCGGACTTTGTTCATTGAACATCCCTCGGGAAGCGGCAAGTATGACGCCAAGCTCAGCAAGGACGCGGCCAGCTGGAAAGATCCCGACGACGTCATCGAAGCTCTGTTCGGCCTGTGCCGCAAGGCGGCCGAGAATGAGCCGCTGAAGATTTTCATGTCGCTGAGCGACCTGGATCGCCACCGCCCAACTCCGCTCGATGCCAAGACTGCCGATCGCCTGGCGCGCGGTCACCGTACTTTTGGGGCGCAATATCCCATCTTCGCGGAAGTGTCCAGCGTTTCGAACGGAACCATCAATCAATTCCTGGACACCGCTGAGGCCATCGACCAGGTTCACGACCTGGCCCTGCGGTCCGACGCCGCCGGCACGCTGCAGTCCCTGGTTGGCCTTTGGCAGATCTTCTGCCGGCAAAGCTCCATCGCTCCCGCCGATCAGGATCGCGCACTGGCGGCCATTCTCACGCGCTTCGCCAAGGTGAAGAACGAAGGTGAAGTTTTCGACGGAGGCCGGGAGGGCATCCAGACCCTACTCGCCGCCACCAACTCCCCACCCGGGGGCTCGGCGCAGGATCGAATGCTCGATCTGTTGGCCGGCACGTCCCAGCCAGACTCGTCGGACGCGCACACCCAACTGGTGGAAGATATGATTCGGATCTTCGAGGCGCAGCGGCTGATCTCGCTTTCTTCGATCTTCGACCTGGTGGATCAATTGGAGAGCGTGGCGAAAGGTGAAAAAGCCAACAATGCGCTCATTACTAAGACCGCCGCGCGCATCTCCGAGATCCAGCTTCCACGCAACTCGCTGAGCGGCTCAGAGCGCAACGCCCTCAGCTTTGGATTTTGGCCGGAAAAACACATTGAAGTTGAAAGAAAGCTGACCCTGCGAGCATTCATCGAGCGAGCCGGTAGCGATCCCAAGAAGCTGGACGAGATCCGGCCTTTGATGGCTCCCTTTCTGCGCGACACCTTGATGGGCTTGAATTACGTGCACTATGCTCCACCGGGCGCGCAGGTTCTCTATACTAATCCGCTCTTCGTTCGCAGCCACGATTTCGTCGGCGCGCAAGGAGTGAACAGTACCTGGAAAGATACCGAAGTGCTGGGCAGCGGCTGGCCCTCTAGCGCCGGGGGAAAGCTGGTGGGATCCCTCGTCAGCCTGCCCTATGCTCTGGCCGAAGCCGAACAAAACTTCCTGATTCCCTCCCGCGAGCAGGCGCTCATTTGGGGCGATCTGGTGCCGCAGCTCCTGCTCACCGCCACCATTCCACGCTGGTGGAACGTCACGCCCGGGCAATTGCACTGGGTGGCGCTGCATATGGATTACGGCGAAACATTGGTGGCCGAAGCCGCGCTGAACGCGGATCGGAGACAGATCGTTTTAGACGCCCTCAGCCAATATGCCATGCCGGCCCGCGTGGCCCACGTGCGCCAATTGCTGGAGAAAGGTCGCGTGAATGCCGCGCTCGAAAGCGTGATGCCATCGGAACTCTTCGCCATCTCCAAAGACGTTCTGTCCGCCGACAAGGCCGATACGCCGCTGGCGGCTGAAATTCGCCGGGAAGCCGCCGAATCGCCGCGGCAGTTGAACTACGAAACTGTGTCGCGCGACTTCGGGACGCCCAAGCCGACCCTGGCGAATTCCTACTCGCCCGAATTGCTCGGCCTGCGAACGTTTCCCACTTTAATGGGTTATTCGAGCCGGATTCTGGCCGAAAGTTGGGAGTCGAATCTGTTGTACTACGCCGCTCTGGCGGATCAGTTATCCCTGCCGCCGGCGGAGCTGAATGTTTTGGTCCCGGATTGGACGCGCCAGACCGTGGAGCGTATTTTCGCTACCAATCTGGAAGACTGGCCGGCGCTGCTGCGATCGCTCCGGCTGGTAGGCGACGAGGTACGGGAAAAGTCGCGCAAACGTGTAACGGCATCCAACGGTCTGCAGTAATCGTATTATCTTCGGAGGATAGTCTTGCAGCTCAATCGTCGGTTATTCATTGGCGCTTCCGCGTCCTTACTTTTGGTTTCCCTTGGCCTGTGGGCACAGGAGCAACGGCCAACCTTTCGCGTGAAGGTAGACATGGTGGTCCTCAGTTTTACGGTCACCGACAGCAAGGGGCACTATATCAACGGGCTGAAGCCGGGCGATTTTCGTCTGACTGAAGACAGCATCGCCCAAAAGATCAACACTTTTGGAGAAGGCAACAAGCCGCCCGTGCGGGTGCTGGAGAACGGAACCACACGTCCGCTAACTTCCGAGGAAGCCGCGGTCACTCCGTCGGAGGGCGCGGCAACCGAAGTCCGCTCGGACTCCTTCGTCGGCACCAACGTCTTCGTGCTCTTCGATACCAGCAATTACATGTATCGCGGGTTTGTCTACGCTTCCGATGCGATCGCCGATTTCGTCCGCGGACTGGACAAATCGGATTCGGTGGCGGTGTATACCTTCAGCCGCAATCTTTCGCGTCCCGCCCCGCTCACGCACGACCGCAATGATGCCATTTTCGGCCTTCGCAAAGCCGTGGCTGGCGACGACGCGGCGCTCTACAACGGCCTGCTCCTCACCTTGCGCGACGCCTCCAAGGTGCCCGGCCGCAAGGTGATCATCGTATTCTCGAATGGTCCGGATAATGCCAGCCTGATTGCCCCGGACGACGTGCGCGCCGTGGCCGAGGACGATGGCATCCCCATCTACGTAATCTCCACCAACGACGTGAGCAAAGACCCCATGTCGAGCAACGTCTTCAAACGCATCTCCACTCGCACCGGCGGTAAAGCCTATTTCGCCAAGACCTGGCAGAAGCAGGTGGAGGCCTTCGAATCCATTCGTGAGGACCTCGGCAACAGCTACACCATCACGTATTATCCGCAGCCCAACCCGAACGAAGGATTCCGTAAGATCAACGTGGAAATTGTCTCCGACGTTGGCAAGAAGTATCGAGTGCGCGCCCGGCCCGGCTATCGACCGCAAGGCGGATTCTAACGCTGGTTGGGACTGGACTTCTCCATTACGCGGCGAAGGATCGAATTGATTCGCGTCTGATATCCGTCTCCCTGCCTCTTAAGCCAATGGAGCACGTCGGCGTCTAGCCTGATCGTGACCGGTTTCTTGATGGGCCGGTAGAAACGGCCGACCACAGCTTTGCTCCAATCGGCCGTGGGCGGGATGTCCGTGGTGTCGATCTCACGCTCTTTCATCCGCTTGAGAGCGCGGATCTCGCTAGCCTGATTTGTCTTGGTTTTCTGCATAGACCCGCCTCTCTCTCGCTGTTGCTTTTCGCGCGGAAATCAAAAACCACGATGCCGAAGTGTGCCGGTGATGCAATTGTGGCGCACGCACTCTTGCGTGCCGCGTTCACACTCGTGTGAACGCGTCTTCAATTTGTGGTTCTTTACCTCGTCCCACTCTTAGTACATGCACAGACTCAAGGCAACGCATACGCCAGAACCGAATCCCCCGCGTCGATCACCACATACTGCTTGCCGTTCTTGCCCAGATAAGTGATGGGATTGGCTATCGCATCCGCCCCTAGCTTCACCTCCCACACCAATTTCCCGGTCTTCGATTCGTAAGCGTGAAAGCGCCGATCGTAGCTCGCGCCGATGAACAGCACACCGCCTCCCGTGGCTACCGATCCACCTTTGTTGAATGCCCCGGTGTTCATCACGCCTTTGGCTTCGAGCGCCTCTACGCGTCCGAACGGAATGCGCCACGCGATGTCCCCGGTATTGTAATTCACAGCCGTCAGTTCGCCCCACGGCGGCTGCTCGCACGGCCATCCAGTGTTGGGATTCGAAAACGATCCGATCGCGCGATTTGATCCAGCCATGTGAATTCCAGTGCGAATGTACGCGTTGGCGCTTACGTCCTCGCCCAACCCGTCTTTGGTTGCGGGAGGATTCGCATCGGTCGGCTTGATCATGCGCGCGATAGCGCCGTCCGCCTTGGTATTGACGAAGAAATATCCGAGCTTCGGGTCCACCGAGCCGCTGCCCCAGTTACCGCCGCCGTCGCCCCCCGGGAACACAATCGTCGGCTTCATCCCTACCGGCGTAAACGGGCCATCGTTGTGCGCGCCGCCTTCGGCATCGAACAGTTCCTCGCAAAACTTATGCTGCTCCGGCGTCACCTTGGCAATCTCATTGCGCGTGATGCTGAGACGCGTCACCGGCGGAGGCTTCACCGGGAACGGCTGCGTGGGCGAATACCATTCGCCGGGAACATCGCCCTTGGGAACCGCCCTTTCTTCTACCGGAAAAACAGGCTTGCCGTTACGCCGGTCAAGAATGAACACCAGCCCCGTCTTGCCGGTCTGAATCACGGCGGGAATGCGCTGCCCATCGTGAACCACATCCACCAAGGTGGGCGTGGCGGGCGCATCGTAGTCCCAAATGTCGTGATGGATGGTTTGGAAATACCACTTCATCTTGCCGGTTGCCGCATCCAGGGCGACCAGTGAATTGCCAAATAGATCGTTACCCGGGCGGTCACCGCCGTACAGATCGTAGGCGGGCGAATCAAACGTCATGTAGAGCGTTCCGGTTTGCGCGTCGATAGTTGAAGTTGTCCACGCGTTGACACCCGAGCGATCCTGCCAGCCGTCGTTCAGCCAAGTTTCGTGACCTTTCTCGGCAGGCTGCGGCACGGAATGAAAAGTCCAGACCAGTTTGCCGGTCCGCACATCCCAGGCCCTCGCGTCTCCTCGCGCGCCCAAACCCGGACTGTCCTGGGTATGCGAACCCGTGATCGCCAAGTTTTTATACACCACTGGCGCACCCGAAAGCCCGTAATGAACCTCGGGGAACTTGTCCTTCATCCCCGCCTTGAGATCGATTTCGCCTGCCTTTCCAAAACCAGAAACAGCCTGGCCTGTTTTAGCGTCCACCGCGATCAGGAAACCATCCCAGGTTCCAAACAAAATTTCCGGAGAATTGGTTTTGTCGCCCGGCCAATAAGCGATTCCGCGTGGAGGCCGTCCCGCGTGCTTGTGCGTAAATACCCAGATCGTTTTCCCGGTTTCCGGCTGCAGCGCGACCAGGCTTTGATAGGCCGTCACCATATACATAACGTCGTTCACCACCAGAGGCGTAGCTTGCGCCGGCCTCGGCTTGGCGCTTCCGGACGTGCGCATGTCATAAGACCAAGCCTGAGTGAGCTTTGTAACGTTTTGTATGTTGATCTGATCGAGCGCCGAGTAACGCGTATTGCCTGGGTCGCCTCCGTACGCAGGCCAATCGCTTTGTCCGTGCAACGCAGGCAGCGTAGCTAGGGAACCGAATAGTAATATCGCGAAGCGCATATTAGAAATAAACTCTATCACGAAGCGAGTTACAAATAACGTAACTTGAAACTTCTATTTAACAGCTACCGTCTAGAGGGCATATGTCAAGTGTTAAATGGAGCCTAACTGGGGCAGCCCTTCTGTTTTTTGGAGCGTCGTTATTAAACGCGCAAACCTCTTTTGACGTCAACCTCGGATTTGGAAGCGGCTGGGACAGCGCCAACGGCGGCGGAATCGATAACGCAGCTTCGCTGAACGCATTCGGCTCGTGCTCGCTCGGAACGGGCGACGCCAATTGCCAGTCTCTGCCCAAACTGAACGGGTTCTTCCTTGGATTCGGCGGGGATCTCATGTTGTACAAACACCTCGGAGTTGGTTTCGAGGCCAGCTTACAGCCGTCGCGCGAGACCTATGGCCCACTGGACTCTCGCCAGACGTTCTATGACGTCAACGCCATCTACGCGCCAGTTGCCACCAAGCGGGCATCTCTGCTGTTAGAAGGCGGCGTGGGCGGCGCTCGCACCAGCTTTTCTCTCACCCAAACCGGCTGCGTCGGAACGGCGGTCTGTACTACATCCACCCAGCCGGTGGGCGCCGCCAATCATTTCCAGGTACATGTGGGGGTCGGCGTCCAGATTTTCCTGACCGAACATATTTTCGTCAAACCGGAGTTCGACCTGCACTACGTGCCCGGTTTCACCAACCAGTTTGGTAGCGACGCTGTGCCGGAGGGCATGCTGTGGGTGGGCTATAACTTCGGCGAGCGCTGACGTCACATCTCGTGAAATTCGATCTGCACGCTGACCCGGACAGCAACCGCTTTCCCGTCCTTTTCGGCGGGAGCGAAGAGCCATTCCTGAACCGCCTTTACGGCGCTTTCATCCAGGTCCTTATCAAGCCCTTTTACCACCCGGGGATTCTTCGGGATTCCCTTGGAACTGACCACTAGCGCGATAATCACCGAGCCAACCGCTCGCACACCGTGATTGGTCGCGTAGTGCGGGTTCACTTGCTTGATGACACGCGGAGGGGTGACGCCGGGACCCAGATCATATACCGGCTCGTCGTTGCTCGAGTCCGGTTTCTGCGCTGGCAAAAGACACGCCGCGCAACAAAAGATAAGCAATGCTTGCCAAGTCAAAGCCGCGCCTCGCTCCCGCCGGGAAAAGATGCGTGGAAAGACGCGGCCCGGTTCGGCGCGGTTACATCGTTATATTTGGAACTTTGACCACCTTCGGGGTGAATCAATATTGAAGGAATTCAGAAGAAACGCCGGCCGCGGCCCAGCAAAACGATGAAGCGGGATGTCCACGACGGTTTTCGCGGTTTATTCGAGGGTAAAGCAGTAACCAATGAGCCTTATTCCAGCGTTGGCCTCACAACGTCGAAGCGGATTGTTAGCGACGGCAACGCGATCAACCAAGCAAGTTGCAATAAAGTGTGTCGCGAGGGCTCCGGCCGGACGCGGACGTGCAAGCTACAGCGCGACGCCTGACGCCATCCTGATCAGCGATCCGGTGAGGTTCGCCCGCGCGGCGTATCCCTCTTCCAACATCCTGCTGGGTTAACATTAGAGCAAGGTCCGTCCCTGAGAGGAGACGCGCCCGGTAACCGCTTAAAAATGTCGAGGCTGGTTCGGGCAATTACGATCCTGAGCGTGGTTCTGCCGGCGCTGCTGCCAGGTCAGTACTACCCGCGTACGCGTCGTAGCATTCCCGGTACGCCTAACCCTGGCGCTTATAATGTGGCTGGCTCTTTTCACGGCAAGCTCAAGGAACTGACCGGCAAAGAAATTACCATCACAACAGACGACGATCAAGTTGTTTCCATCCACCGCTCGCGCAAAACCAAGTTCCTCAAAGGTACGCAAACCATTAAGCCCTCCGATATCGATCTGGAAACGCCTATCACTGTCGATGCAAGCGAAGAGGTGGATCTCACGCTAACCGCGGTAAGCGTGACTGTGGACACGCCCAAGAAGAACAGCGACGGCAAGTAGCCCGCCTCTCCTTGCTAGACTGGTTCTTGACCCACGCTACAAAACCCCGCGTCTCGGTAGTCAGCTATCTCAATACAGTCCCGCTGGTGTGGGGCATGCTGCACGGCGAGCAGCGCGACCTCTTCGATTTATCCTTCGCCATCCCGGCCGAATGCGCCGATCGCCTGGAGTCCGGACTCGCCGATATCGGCATTGTGCCGGCCGTGGAACTGAATCGGCAGAAACTCGAAATCATTCGCGGCGCCGGGATCGCCTGCCACGGGCCGGTGCGCAGCATTTTCCTGATATCAAAGGTGCCTTACGGCCAGATCCGAAAGCTCGCAACCGACTCCACTTCGCGAACTTCGGTGGCGCTCAGCCGCGTGATCCTCGCGCGCAAATACGGCGTCCAGCCCCAGGTTCAATCGCTTGCGCCACACTTGCCGTCGATGCTGGAAAATGCCGACGCGGCGCTGATCATTGGCGATGCCGCGCTGGTCCTGGATCCCGCCGATCTTCCCTTCCACGTTCTGGACCTGGGCGCTGAATGGGTCCAAATGACCGGCCTGCCGATGGTGTTCGCGGTTTGGGCCGCGCGCGCCGAGTTGCCGGCACAGGATCCCGGGCCGTTCCTCCAGTCCATGCGCTTCGGACGCGCCCACATCGACGACATCGCGCGCTCTGAGCACGCCAAGGTAGGCGTCTCTGAAGACTTGGCGCGTTCCTACTTGAGAGACAACATCGTCTTCGAACTGGGCGAACGCGAGTACGCGGGTTTGCAGACTTTCCTACAATATGCTTCAGAGCTTCGACGTCCGGTGGAGGGGAGAAAGGTTACGGCATGATGACGCGGCAGGAAGCCATCGATTTATATAACAGCGACGATCTGATCGGCATCGGCATGGCGGCCGACGCGGTCCGCCGTAAGCTGCACCCTCACGGCGTGGTCAGCTACATCATCGACCGCAACATTAACTACACCAATTTCTGCACCGAGTATTGCAGCTTCTGCGCCTTCTACCGGCCCATGGGCCACCAGGAAGGCTACATACATTCCAAGGAAGTGATCTTCGACAAGATTCAGGAGACCATCGATCTGGGAGGCACCGGCATCCTCATGCAAGGCGGCCTGCATCCCGACCTCAAAATCGAATGGTACGAAGACCTGCTGCGATCGATCAAGGATCGTTTTGGCGACAAAATCTGGAACCATTGTTTTTCCGCGCCCGAGATCGTGAACATCGCCGAGGTAAGCGGATTGAACCTGCACGATACCATCGCGCGGCTGCGCGACGCGGGCCTGGAATCCATCCCCGGCGGCGGCGCCGAGATTCTGGACGACGACGTACGGCGCAGGATCAGCCGGCTAAAGTCATCGGCGCAGGATTGGATCGACGTGCATCGCACCGCTCATGCGCTGGGCATGCGCACCACCGCTACTATGATGTTCGGCTGCGGCGAAACCATCGAGCAGCGCATGAATCATTTCGACATCGTGCGCCAGATTCAGGAAGACACCGGCGGATTCACGGCGTTTATTCCCTGGTCGTTCCAGCGCGAAAACACCTCGCTCGGCAAGTTCGTCAAACAGGAAGCGACGGCGGTCGAGTACCTCAAGATGCTGGCGCTCTCGCGGCTGTACTTCGAAAACATCCAGAATATTCAATCCTCCTGGGTGACGCCGGGCCTGAAGACCTGCCAGGTCGGTCTGCGCTTCGGCGGCAACGACGTCGGCAGCATCATGATCGAAGAGAACGTAGTATCGGCGGCGGGCACGCACAATCGCGCCAGCGAAGAAGAACTGCGCCGCCTGATCCGCGACGCCGGCTTCATTCCCAAACAGCGCGACACCTTGTACCGGACGTATTTCCTGAACTGATGTGGCGCAAGCACTCGTGCTTGCCGCGTTCACACTCGTGTGAACGCATGGTCGCTAGCGGTTCAACCAATCGCCCGACACGATCAGACGTCCCGTCTCCGGGCCAACATACCAATAGATCCAACACTCCTGTATGCCCATGACGGACACGATGGCGCGTTCAAATTCCGGCCCCTCATACTCATCGAGCAACGGCAGGAGCGTAGGATCGTCAAAGCGATAAACTTCACCGTGTATCGAGTGGTCCCCTGTCACTGCACCCGGATACCGGCCGAAATCGTACAACAAACCTTGCACTCGATCAGCCCCCACAAACTGCGCTCGATCCGCCAGCATAAGGGCAAACTCGTTATTGGAGCCGCGCCGCAGCGTCCCGTAGACGAAGAGATATTCCGGCAATCTACTTCTTGGCGGCCAGCGAGTCTTCCAGTTCGCGCGCGTAGCGATCCATTTCTTCAGGCTGCATCGCCACCAGCGTCTTCTCCATGTCCTCGCCTGTCTCCAGCATGTGCTTCAAATGCATCGCCGCAAGCTTCATGCACCAGGTGTCGGTCAGAGGATGGCCGAACTTTTCACTCAGCGCCAGCAGCGCGGGATGGTGTAGCGCAATCACGCGCTCTTCAAACGGCTGGCCCTCGGTGCCGATTCCGAACTTCACGTCCACCGTGTCGGCGTGGCGGATCGAAATGCCGGTTTGCAGCCATCGAAAGTACACCTGCCACATGCGCCCGAAGGGATCGGGCCCGGCCTTGAAGTCGCGAAAATGCTCAATCATTTAAGTTGATTGTAGCCGAAGCGGGCCAAGGCAATGTGGCGCACGCACCCCTCTGCGTGCCGTGTTGGCAATCGTGCCAACACCTTTGCGGTAATCCGAACCGTTCAAAAAAGTGCCTGCGCCACGCGGGTCTCTCGCGCTTAATAGAACGGATGGTTCCGATGCGACACCAGCGACAGGAACTCGTCGCGCGTCTCTTTGCGTGCCCGGAAGGCTCCCAGCATCGCGCTGGTCACCGCCCCCGAATGCTGCTTTTCCACGCCGCGCATCATCATGCAAAAGTGGCGCGCTTCGCAGATCACGCCGACGCCTTTGGGCTTTAACACCTCTTGCAGCGTCTCAGCCACCTGATGTGTCAAGCGTTCCTGCAATTGCAGGCGGCGCGCAAACATATCCACCACGCGCGGAATCTTGCTCAGCCCGATCAGCTTGTTGTTCGGCAGATAAGCCACATGCATGGTTCCGAAGAACGGCAGCAGATGGTGTTCACACATACTGTAAAACTCGATGTCCTTCACCACCACCATCTCGTCGCACTTCTCTTCGAACAGCGCGCCGTTGACGATACTTTGGATGTCCGTCTCATAGCCGCTGGTCAGAAAGCGCAGCGCTTTATCGGCCCTGTGTGGCGTGCGCAGCAATCCTGGACGCTCCGGATCTTCGCCGATCTTCACCAACAGTTTTTCCATGAGATCGGCAATGGACTCGTCGTCCTTTTGCGGGGGCATCACCTTCACTACGGATGGCTTGGTCTTCATGATTTTAGTTCGAACACGTTTCGTTTCGTCTCGCGCAACCGGATTCCCTCCAGGCGCGGCCATTCGCCGGGAAATGCATTCCGCCAGCGAGCATTGAGCCGGTTTTCAATCACCCGAATAATGTTCTCCGAAGTCGCAACCTCGCTCTTGAATTCGCCCACGTCCGCATTCAAATAGCGATGGTCAAAATCGTTCAGCACTTGCTCGGTGACCAGACGATCCAGCGTCGGAACGTGGACCACTTGACCGGAAGACGGATTCACGGGCCCTATTGCGGTCACATCCAACACATAATCATGACCATGCCCATACGGGTTGCTGCACTTGCCATACAACTCGCGATTTTCGCCTTCGTTCAATGCCGCCGAGTGCAGGCGATGAGATGCAGCAAAGCGATACCGCCGCGTGACGCGCATCACCTGTGTTCCCCCGTATAATCCACATACAGATCTTCGGTCTCATACAGCCGGATGTTGTTCAGGCGGGCGCGGCCGGCTTCAAAATGCGGCTCCAGACGCCTCCAGATCTCACGCGCGACGTTTTCCGTGGTCGGGACAATCTTGTCAAATGGCGGCACCTCGTAATTCAGGAAGCGGTGATCCATCGGATCCAGCACCGTCTGCTGGATCAACTCCTTCAGCTTCTTGAGATCGAAAACCATACCGGTAGCCGGATCGGGTTCGCCTTTGAGAGTGACTTCCAGGACGTAGTTATGCCCGTGGCCGCTGGGATTGGATGCGGCGCCGTAAATCTCTCGATTTTGATCCGGCGACAGTGCGGGCTGCGCGCACACATGTGACGCGGAAAATTCAGCTCGGCGAGTAATCAGCATGATCCTGTCATATGATGCGAAGATCCACCTGCGGGATGCTCTAATATTATAGAAGATGGTCCAAAGGTGGCCGACAGAAATGACTCATTCCAAAGTAGATTTAATCATTAAGGGAACCATCGCGGCGCTTCTCGTCGCGCTCGGCTGCGTGGTTGTGTGGTCCATGCAGGAGCACATCGTCGGGGTCGGCGACACGGCTCCGAACTTCACCATCACCACTACCGCCGGCGATCAGGTGACGCCGCGCAACTTCGGCGGCAAGGTTCTGGTGCTGAATTTTTGGGCTAGCTGGTGCGCGCCCTGCGTGGAGGAGGCGCCCTCGCTCAACGAGTTTGCCAAAACATTAAAGGACTCGGGCGTCGTCGTGCTGGGCGTCAGCGTCGACCGGAACGAGCAGTTGTATCAGAATTTCGTGAAGCGCTTCGGCCTGGCTTACCCGCTGGCGCGTGATCCGGAAGAGAATCTGAGTTACCGCTACGGAACCTATAAGATTCCAGAAAGCTACATTATCGATCGCAACGGCAAAGTAGTGCGGAAGTACGCCGGCCTGCCCGAGCGCGATGGCCAGGCCATCTCGTGGATGGATCCCGAGCTGGTAGGCTTCGTCAAGTCGCTGCTGTAATATCTGTGTTCATCTGTGTTCATCTGTGGCTGAATTGATCCCCCCCGACGCCCTCCACCACATCGACAAACTCCTAGGGCCCCGCGGGTACCTCGACCGACCCGAAGACTTGCAGCTCTACGAATACGATGGCAGCATCGACAAAGCCCAGCCCGAACTGGTCGTCTTCCCCCAAACTTCCGAACAAGCGCTGGCCCTTGTTCGAATCGCCCGCGAACACCACATCCCCATGGTCGGCCGCGGCGCGGGCACGGGACTGAGCGGCGGCGTGATCGCCCGCGCCGGCGGCATGGTCATTTCCTTCGCGCGCATGAATCGCATCCTCGAAATCGACCTGGCGAACGAACGCGCGGTGCTCGAACCGGGCGTCGTGAATCTCGACATTACGCAGGCCGTCGAGCGCGACGGCTATTTTTACGCCCCCGACCCCTCCAGCCAGAAAGCCTGTACCATCGGCGGCAACGTGTCGGAGAACGCCGGCGGTCCGCACACCTTGGCGTATGGCGTCACCACCAATCATGTGCTCGGCATCCAGACCATCCTGCCCGATGGAACGCCCATGACCGCCGGCGGCAAAGCTCTAGACACGCCCGGTTACGACCTTACCGGCCTTCTCACCGGCTCGGAAGGCACCATGGTGCTGGTTACCAACATCACCGTGCGCCTGATGCGCCAGCCGGAACTGGTGAAGACGCTGCTCGCCATCTATGACACCGTCGACGATTGCGCTGATTCGGTAGCCGAGATCACGGCTCGCGCCATCACTCCGGCCGCAGTGGAAATGCTGGACGGCGTCATGCTGCGCATGGTGGAAGAGGCCACGCACGCGGGCTATCCGATGGACGCAGCGGCGGTCTTGCTGATCGAGCTGGAAGGATTGAAGGAAGCGGTCGAAGAACAGCTGGAGCAGATCGAGGATGCCTGCCTGCGCTCGCGCGCGCGTGAGGTTCGCATCGCCAAATCCGCCGTGGAACGCGAGCTGTTGTGGAAGGGCCGCAAGAATGCCTTCGGCGCCGTCGGCCGTGTCAGCCCGGCGTATTACGTGCAAGACGGCGTGGTGCCGCGCACCAAAATCGCGCCCACGCTGCGCAAGATTCATCAGGTGGCCGAGAAGAACGGACTCACCATCAGCAACATTTTTCATGCCGGCGACGGCAACATGCACCCCATCATTTTGTTCAATCACCACAAGGCGGGAGAACTCGATCGGGCGCGCGCCGCGGGCGATGAAATCCTGCGCTTCTGTATCGAACAAGGCGGATCCATCACGGGCGAGCACGGCGTCGGCATGGAGAAGATGGAACTGATCGGCGAGCAATTCTCCGGCGAAACGCTCGACATGATTGCGCGGTTTAAGAAGTTGTTCGATCCCGAGTGCTGCTTAAACCCCGGCAAAATGCTGCCCACCGGCAAGGGCTGTATGGAAATTCGCCAGCCCGCCGGCATGCACGTCTAGTGTGGTGTCCCATCTATTACTTGACAATAGCTGCTGAAGCACCGTGGCGCACGCACTCCTGCGTGCCGCGTTCACAATCGTGTGAACGCTCCGGGTATTTCTACTAGTTCAATCGACGGCGAGCGTCGCAGTATTGCTGATTCGAGCCCCGGACGTAATCACCACGGGCGCCGACACGCTCGATGCAATGCCTGCTGGAATCGTGCAGTTGATCTGATCCAGTCCGGCGTAACCCGGCGCTGCGCCCGCAAACGTCACCGGACACGCCACGCCACCGACGGTCACGGTCGGTTGTTGAACCGCAACGTCGAGTCCATTGCTCGCACTCGTTAAGCCCAGGCCCGTGGCATACAACTCCACCGCGTCGCCCCCGTGCAGTGGATTATCTGCCGTCACCAGGCTCTGATCGCTGGCCTTCAGTGCGGACGCGGGCCCGGTTCCCGATGAGTCCTGGGTAAAGATCGCGGGCGCCGCCGCTTCTACATAAACGTTCAGCGTATTTTTGCCGGTGCTGGTTTGAACCGTGAGCGGCGTCAAACCTGTTACGCTCGCGGGGAGCACCGCATTAATCTGCGTTGCTGAAACGTAATAAAGAGAGAGCGGCGATCCGTTCACAGACACCGTGCCGGATGCCAGATCCGAACCATAAATCGCGATCAACATGCGCGGCGCAAGTTCCAGCGGAAAGTTGGCCGCGGCCGCCGGGAAGACGCGCGCAATGAGTGGCCCCGGCTTCACGATAAAAGGCTCGCTCCCGCCCGCTGCGAGCGTCGCGGCGCTGTTGATGTTCAGAGACCCCGCCGTGACATTGAATCCAATGTAGCCAGCCGGAAATTGATCGATGAAAGCAAGATGATCCGAAGAAATATTAAGTTGCTTGTCTGCTCCCATCAGGCCTGCCGTCGCCGAATTGAGGTTCAAGCTCGAATCGTCGGCAGCCCGCGCGGAAAGGATCAATCCCCCATCCACCGACAGAAACGGGTTGGCTTCAGCAGCCGTCCCAACGCTCTGCCAATCATTGGTTCCGTTTAAGAACGAAACAATAATCTGCGCCGAATCGTGCATCGCGGAGTCGATGTTGGCGATCCCTTTTGCGTTCCCCGGACAAAGGTTGAACAGCGTGATAATTCCTCCTCCGTCGATGTGGCAGTAGGGAACCACCCGGGTGCGGCCCGGCAAATAAAACCGCAGCGAGGCGCTGGTAAGCGTCACCACGCCATCGTCAAAACCAGCCGGGTTACCCAGGCCTCCGCTGCCGGCATTGCCCGCGGCGGCTACCGCGTCCACGCCGCGCAGATCGTCCGTTCCATCATTCCAGGTGTCCAGGCCAAACAGAAAGCTGCTGCCGCTGGCCATCTCGTCAACCTGAGTGGAGACTCCAAGAATCGACGCGATTCCCGTTCCGAAGTTCGGAGTGGCAAGCAAGACTGCTTTGCGAACATGCGGTGCCGCTGGTGGTTGAAACAAACCCGAGGCAGCCTGTTTGCCGTTCAGATACGCCCGCAGCACCAATCCACCCATGCTGTGGGCCACCACATCCACCGTCTCTACCGGCTGGCCGTTGGTATATTTCAAACTCGCGAGGAAGCTGCCGAAAGCCGCCCCGAGATCCTCAATAGTGGCCGTCCCCGGCAAGCTGCAGGTATTGAAGAACAGGCTGACTTCGCCGTTGCTCTCGAGCACCTGATCGGCGATGCCGAACGTGCCCGCAAATGTCGTACCGGAACAGCCTTCAAACTGATAGCCGTTGATGAACACCACTGGCGGAAGCGTGGTGCTCGGCACCGCTGTTCCAGAAGGGATCAACTGGGCCTGCGCGACGCTCCCCGCGAGCAGCGCCGGCAACAGGCCCCCAAGTAAATTAGCGCGTCGGAACCGGTTGCAGCGCACGGCTCTCGATAATGCGGTCGATAATGCCATACTCGAGCGCCTGATCGGGCTCCAGGATGTAGTCGCGATCCACGTCGCGCGCGATGCGATCCACCGGCTGTCCCGTAGCATCGGCGAGAATCTGATTGAGTGATTCGCGCATGCGCAGGATCTCCCGAGCGTAAATATCGATGTCCGTCGCTTGTCCACCCAAACCGCTCATGGAAGGCTGATGAATCAGGATTCGCGAATGTGGCAGGCTGTAGCGCTTGCCCTTGGAGCCGCAGGCGAGCAGCACCGCCGCCATGGACGCCGCTTGTCCAATGCAATAAGTCACAATATCCGGCTCTACCAGATTCATGGTGTCCAGAATGGCTAGGCCCGCCGTGATGGAACCGCCGGGCGAATTGATGTACAGCGAAATGTCTTTTTCCGGATCTTCGGCAGCCAAAAAGAGCATCTGCGCCATAACTAAATTGGCGACGTTGTCGTCAATGGGAGTGCCCAGGAAAATGATGTTTTCCTTAAGCAGGCGTGAATAGATATCGAACGCGCGCTCGCCGCGCGAAGTCTGCTCCACAACCATGGGCACTAGAACTGAATTCTGCATGGAACCGGGCTCCTTGTAAAATCCCATCATACCGCGCTCTGTGCCGGATCACGCAGCGCGCGACAATAGGAACAACTATGCACCTGGTCCCAACCCAAGAAGAAGTGGTCGCCCTGTTGCGACAGACCGGCGCCATCCGAGACGGTCATTTTGAATATCCCAACGGATTGCACGCCACAGAATACATGCAAGTGCAGTTGGCTATGCGCTACTACCAGCACGCCAAAGTGCTGAGCGTGGGGCTTAGCCGCTTGCTCCGCGCCAACGCCGAAATCCGAGCCATGATTCCCGAGCTATCCATCGTTTCTCCCGATACCGGCGGACTCCCCGTGGCCTACGGGGTGTGCGAGGCTTTGCGCGCCCATCAGGTCTATTGGGCCGATCGGAGGGAAGAGCGCGGATCCATGCGCTTCCGCCAATATCTGGAACAGACGCCCGGCGAGAAAGTGCTGCTGGTGGACGACATCCTGCGATCCGGCCGTAACCTCGGTGAATTGAAGCGGCTGGTGGAGTCCACCGGAGCCGAAGTGGTCGGGATGGCCGTGATCATCTACCAGCCCACGCCGAAAACGGTGGACTTCAGTCCCCTGCCCCTGTATTACCTCGCGCAGCTCGACGCTACATATTATAAGGACGCCGGATCGTGCGAAATGTGCAAGCGCGGCGTTCCAGCCGAGAAGGTATGGATTTGAATGTAAGGTGCTTGTGTTGCATCGTGGCGCACGCACTCTTGCGTGCCGCATTCACACTCGTGTGAATGCCCGGAATCAAGCCAGAAACCGGCGGAGAGAACTGTCCTAGCATGCGTCCCGGTTGTGTTGCCATCGTAGCGCACGCACTCTTGCGTGCCGCATTCACACTCGTGTGAATGCCCGTGAGTCCTAGCGCCCCGCGCCCGACTCGTGAAGGTAACCGGACGCGAGCGTTCCTTTTTGCCTGGCAATCTCCATCAGCGCGGGATAAAACTGCACGAACGTGTTATCCACGGCGCCATGCGCCAAGTGGCAGGCGTAGCAATCCGCACTGTGCGGAAGCAACTCCCCCAAGCTCGATTTGCCAAAGCTGAAGAACGCCCAGCTTTTCCCTGGAAACTTCGCGCGGTCCTTCACTTCAGCCTCAATGGCAATTACATCGCTCTGGTAAGATCCGCCGCGATTAATCGATCCTTGGCTTGACGATCCCCTCACCTCCAGCACCAGTGTGGTCTTGTCCGGCCAGGTCCCGGTCGCAAGGAAGGAACGATACGCGCTCGGATTCACGAACACGTTCGTAAACGCTGGCGGGCGGCTCGGCGCGTCAGCCCCGTAAGTCATCCCCAGGCCGGAACTCAAGAAGACCCATTCGCGATAATCGCTCGGAAGAGCCAACTTATCATCGGCGGCATAGCGCGGCTGCGCCATCAAACACGTCAATGAACCAAACACGAAAAGAACCGCAAGCCGCGACATGAGGCCAAGTTTATCATTAGGATTCTATGCAGATCCATACCATCGCTTTAGCCGCTGTCATTTGTGGAGGGGTTTTGGGGTCCGCTGCTTCAGGCGAGTCCGCACCCTATTCGGCGGTTGAAGTGGACCCCTTCGTCGCAGACCGAGATGTTGCGTTTTCCACCGATTACCAACGGGCGCTGGTGGAAGACATCGCGCGAGAAATCAGTCTCGCGTTCGAGACGGTGATCATAGTTCGCCAGGGAGACGCGCCTCCCTTCGGGCACGCCGTCTTGCGCATTTCCGGCACCGTCATCCGATACCAGCCCGCCAACCCTGCGAAAAGATCTTTGATCGGTTTTCGCGCCGGCGCCACCATGCTGCAGGCGCGCGTCCGGTTTGCGGACGCTTCCACCGGCCAGGTCCTCCTCATCCGGGAAGTTAAGGGCGCTGCGGAAAGCGTGGCCCAAAAGATTGTGAAATTCTGCATCACGTCGCGCTGGCTTGAATCGAAGTAACAATCCGCACATTCTGCCCGGGCCGAAACTGCAAACCGACCCGTAACCGTTCCGCCGCCGAGGCGCAACCCTCCGAGGAGCAAGGAGTCGGTCCAGGGGCCGAAGCACTAGGCAGAAATAAAGGAGGCAACCAGATCCCCAACTACGCCAAGGTAAACGCCGCGGCGCTCAGGCTCGGGCCAATATCATCTATTGATAAGTTACAGCCTGAGAAACCGAGGTGGATGAAATAGCTTCAGCCGTACCTAGGCCGGTGGCGCTAAACGCCACGGGTGGCAGGGCGTTTGTGACCTGAAGGGACCCTTCCGAAACGGCAACACTGCTGTTGTCGTACAGCAGCCCGCTCGGGGGCAACGCCATCAGCACGATCGGCGGTATCGTGAACTGACCGTCCGCAGCCCTGGCGGTGCAGTTGAAGCCGGAGACACCGCCGAAATACTTGTCGGTAGGTCGGCGCTGTCGATGGTTATGTTCTGGCTCGACGAACTGCCGCTGATGATTACGTAGCTGTTGGGGTCTGCTCCACTCCACGTTACTGTAGCGCCGTCGGCGCGCGTGACTACGTTAAACCCGAAAGGGTTGCCACTATAGCTGCCCTGGTTCGTCCAAGTGATCTGTTGCGGCATTTGAATGCTCACGCTAAAGGGGCCCACGTCTTTCCCGCCCTGGCCGGCGATGGTATAGGAACCTGGCGAAAGATAGAGCGACGGCGCGGACGCAAGGATTGCGCCGTAGTTGCCGGGTGTCTCGGAGACCGGCGTGATTTGCTTCTCACCGTTCGGTCCGTTAATCGCAATGAACGGCCCGGCATCCAAGGCGACGCCCGGAGCAGAATTCACGGTTGGAGTTGCCCCGGAATAGGAATTAAGGCCGGTTTGCGCTGAATCGTACGTATACACCGAGCAGGCGCCAAAGTTCATGATCTGGAGCGGCAGTTGAGTCAGGCTGAAGTTTGCGTACTGGAACTTTTCAAAATGGGCGGATCCGTAGTCGGCCATTTGCAAGGTGCGCGCAAGGTTGATATAGCCGCTGGACACAGAACCTTGGGCCGCAAAGCTTGCGAGATCCGAGGTCGGGATGCCATCCGGATCGGAGCATGTACCACCACTGGACGCGATGGCGATCGACACAAAGTTACTCACGATTCCCTCCCCGATCTGCACCGCTAGGGGAATGTTGCAGCCGGCAATGTCCGGGGGCATTTGAAATTGGATCTGGTCAAGCCCGCTACAGCAAGGTGAGCGCCCATGGTAGATAGTGGGGACTTCGATTCCACCCACGTACACCATCAGGCTGTTGGACCCTATATTGCCAGCCGCGGGAGGCTCGGTATCGCTTCCTTGGATTGCACCGAGGCCCGTCCCCCAAATATTCACCACCTCACCCGCAGTGGCTGGAGAGGTGTACGAGATCGGTTGATTATTCCCGTTCGTAAACACGCCCTGACCGCTTCCTGCTTGATTGACACTGAAAATACCAAAGCTGGCGGGGACTACTTGCACCGTCGGGCTGGAGCACGATGAGCACGACGGAGAGCTGGATTGGCCATTGAAGGTCACCGTGATCGTGTCGGAACCGAGGGGTGCGCTTGAGGGCATGATGGCATTGATCTGCGTAGCGCTGACGTAGAGCGGAATAGCCGCCACTAGGACGCCGCCCGGATGCACAACGGCAATCGATACTCCCCCGAGTGAAGTTGTTAGCGGAAAGGAAGAAGCCTGCACCGCCACTGTTGGTCCTAAGCCTGTTCCGAAGATTGCGAAGATTGATCCCCGGGCTATGGGCGCGTTCGGCAGGCCCTGAGTCGCGAAGCTGGCGGCATTCACTATGCCCCACACCGCCCCATATCCCTCGCTATTGATGGTCGGCTGTGCCGCCCCACTCCCGGTAATAAGAGACAAGACTCCAAGCGAGAGTCCAAGGTCCTTCAAGTTATAGCGGGTCTTTCGCGGTTGGTGTGAAACGGGCACGGGTTGCTCCAAAGGGTTGGTTGCTTCCGGAGTCGATCTGGTTTCGTTCTTCTCCCGCAACGCTCACCCCTTCCTTGCTTCCTACCGTGCGTTAACTAAGCTTGACTCGACTGACAAAATAGATAGATGTAGTTGCAGTAACTATCTGAAAACATTAAAGTATCTCACTGTTGTGGCAGCAGACAAAACAACGTTGTTCTTGTCAAAAGTACTTGCATCGATTACACTGTAGTTGTCGGGTTGAGAACCACTGCTGTGCTTTGCGATCGGCCTGATGACATTGTTGAATAGGTGGAGCTGTTTGATGGTGTCCCTCATGTACCACAAGCATACGACATTCGGATGTTTACGCGGACTAGGTGGCCAAAGCATGCGTCGGCGTGCTATCCAAGGTGTTCCAGGCCTGAAACTATGACTCTAGCCCGTCTGAACGCTTTGAGCAATTCGCGCGGATGATTGTGTCGGTACCAAAAGCAGAGGCCGACAGAGCAATGAAAAAATCTGGCCTAAAGAAGAAGCCCGTCCGGAAACTGAGTAGTACGAATGGCAACGGAACAATATAAATACGGCAAGGGGAAAGATGCGGCAGAGGCCGTCAAGATAGAACTGCCCGGCGGTAAGGAGCAGGCCGTGGGCATTAAGAATCTACACGTTCTTGTGGTCCCTGATGGCAGTGGATGGTTTGCTCAGGCGTTCGAGATTGACTACGGAGTTCAAGGGAGCACCCCCGAAGAAGCCAAAAAAAGATTCGCAGAAGGTCTGGCAGCTACAATCCAACACAACGTCGATATCTTTGGAACTATCGCCAACATGCTCCACCCCAATCAGGATTGGTACCTACTCAAGGCGCAGACTGAGGGATCTGAGTATGACTATACATGCGTCGAAGTGTTCTCGGTTCCTAGCAGGGTGGCCGACGCCTTCCCATACCGCAGGATCGAGTTCGAGACAGTGCGCCCAGTTGCCGCTTAAAATACTCCATGGTCGATCCAGACACTGGAGAGGTGGATCGAGAGACAGTCTTTAACGTTCTGAGACATCACAAAGTAGATTTATCTCCTGATCCACTACAGCCAGGTAATACGCTTATGGTCAGGGGCACGGTCGCAATATCTCTACCGTTTGACGATTGGGTAAAGCGAAAGACAACAGATCTCCTGAAGCGCAAATTCAACATTCCTATTCATCATTTCTTTCGCCCAGAGATGATGGCGTTTGAGTCCCTAGAATCTACCGAAAACCCGAACTAGATTTTAAACAGCGACACTTGCCGCATCGCTGCCTCAACGGTCTACGGAGTGTTTGCCAGTGACCTCGTTCCAAGTCAGCCGCTTGCCGTGACCATTGAACAAAGTTGCACGAAGCGGTCTCCCGCCCAGGCAGTGCGCAATTAGTCACCGCTCTCGCTTTTCTTTTCCACCCTGCCGCCCCAACCATTTACCCCTCACCATCGCACGCGCCGTCTCGCTCCCGCGATATTCTGAGCGTGATGCATCACAAGCAACCAGCGCGGCCCTACTCCCTGTTTGGCTTCGTTTTGCAGTTTCTTATAAAAAACGCCACCTCGCGCACAAAAAACACCTGATGCGCCTCCTCGATGCCAGTCCCTCCGAGCGGGCAGCCCGGGCGGAAAGATCACGAAATTATGCAACGAGAGGCAGCGATGGGCGTCGAACAGACAGAGCTTGGTGGTGGCCGCAGAGTGCGCTTCAGCCCCGTTCTTGCTCCCAATTCGCACTTCGATTACCTTGAAAGAAGAGGTTGTTCGCTTGCTTCAGTCGGCCTTGGTAACAGTACTACTGGGGGCCGGGTTCTTGAGTCAGCCGCCTCCGTCCTATCGGGTCGAATCTCAGCCCGTGGCGGATGGAGCCGAGCTAGTCACCGTGTTCGGGCGTCTGCAGGATCCGGTGTCTGGCTCTCAGAATCCCGACGTTCCCCTCCTCACCGTGCTGCGCGATTCTCTCGGCGACAGCGATCCGGCGACCGCTCGTTTGCGCTATGTCTGGATCCTGACCAGCACGCGGCCCACCCCCTGGCAGCGCGCCGCCTCCGCACTTTCGTTTGGATTTTTTCGCGCCGGAAGCAAGAGCCACGCCAGCCGAGTGCCGGCGCCTACGCTCGATTTGGCCGCACCCTACAAAAGCATCTACGGCAACCTGTTCAGCGATGGATTGCAGGTGCTGGAATTCGATCCATTGGGTGCCGCCATTCGGTCCACCACCCGCACCTATCGCGGCAATTCGAGCGACTATACCAATCTCCAAGTCTTCCAGGCTCTCAGCACTTTGGATAATCTCAATCGCGACCCCGATCGATCGCCCGCTTTATCCGATAGCCAGTTCCGCGAACTCTATGCGCGCCTCAGCCTCTCCACCCATGCCTTCGGCGGCCTGGTTCGCGAACGACAATTATCGAAGTACTATGACAAGCAGATCAGCCAGCTGGAACAGACCCGCGGCCACAACTGGGAGCTCCTTCGCCAGCGCGCCGAGCTCAACGGGCTGATCTTCGAGCCTTTGACGCCCGCTTCCGGAACACCCAGCGAGGCACTGCTGTGGATCGCCCGCTCCGACCTGGACGGCCACGCCTCACGCCACTTTAACGGCCAGTTTTTGAGCATCGCCAATCCCTGGACCGACGACCGCCTGATGCATTGGACCGGCTACAGGCAAATCCGCTACTTCGATTCCGACCATCATCCGGTACCCGCCGGGACCGAGGGCGCGCACGCCGAAGAGATGATTCCGCTCGCTCTCTACAACCTGGACTATCCTCGCGTCCCGCTCTTGCTCGCCGATTTTCGCGACAATTTGAAGCCCAAGCATCGCGAGATGATAAACCAGGGCGCCAGCAGCATGGTGACCGGCGTGTTGGGCCTCACGCGATTCGGCAATCCCGAGTTCTTTGCCGCGCAGGCGTTATGGATGTTCGTGCGCGGGCGTCATGGCTCCGCTGTCAATCGCAACGCGCGTCTCCAAGCTTATTCGGAAGCCCGCGAGTTCCTGGCCATGGACTCGAGGCTCGATCCGGCCCTCAAGATCCAGTTGCAGCATCGCCTGGATCACCTGGCACTGAATCCGCGCGAAAATGACGTTTCCCACGAAGCCACGCTCGCCCGTGAACAATACGCCGCGCTCCTCAAGTACGCTGAGTCCACGCGCGGCGCGGTAAAACTCGAACGCGACCGGCGCAAGGAGTTGGAAGCCTACACGCAGTCTCCCGGCAGGCGCATGATCACGGGCCTGGGCCGCATGTTCACTCGGGGGCCGCGCCTCGATCCCGAGAAGCCAGACTCCACCCTGAGCGCCCAACTCAGCGCCTATCGCAGTTCCGATTACCATATGCGCTTTCTCAATCAGCTCCTGGCATCCAGTCCGAGCCCCGATGTGGTGTGGGACCCTGGCGTCATCAGCCGGTCCGTATCGGCTCTTAGCTCCGATGCCAACGCCACTCCCCAAGCCCAACGTCTCGTCTCGCAGGTTTGCGCGCGATCCACGGACGGCGATGTTCTGCTAACCTGCCTGAGCGCACAGCAACATCAGAGCACACCCGTCGGCCCCTTAGCCGCAGTCGGGCAATGACTCGGCGATTCCTGCTCCTGCTTTCTCTCCCGCTCCTGCTCAGTGCCCCGCTCGTTCTCAGCGCCGAAGTGAAGCGCGTAGTCATCATCAAGGTCGATGGCGTTCCCGACAACGTTTTGGAACGCGAGCTCTCGCGCCTTGATCCCATCACGCATAAGAGCACGTTGCCCTGGATCGACCGGGTGTTCGCGCAGGGCGGCACCATCGTCGACAACTTTTATGTTCGCGGCATCAGCCTTTCCACTCCCTCCTGGTCCCTGCTCGATACCGGCCAGCATCTGCAGATCCACGGCAATGCCGAGTTCGATCGTTACACCGGCCACGTCTACGACTACATGAACTTCTTCCCCTTCTACGTCGGTTATGCGCGTTCGCGCAAAGTGGACATGCCCGGGGTGGAAGTCCTGGACGACCAGAAAATCCCGCTGCTCATCGATCGTTTTCCCTACCCAGCCGTGTACCAAAGCTTTCAACTCTACCAGCGCGGCGTGCGATGGGAGACCCTGAAGAACGCGCTCCCGCATCACTTCTCGGGCGGCCTTCGGGAGCTTCTGGACGAATGGACCATCGGCTTTGGACTCGGCAGCAGTGTCGAAGAGCAGACCGAACGGGAGCTGATCGCCAAGCTATCCGACCCTTCTGTTCAATACCTCGACTATTTCACCGGCGACTTTGATCACGTGGCCCATGCCACTTCCGATCCAGCCTCCCAGCGCCAGGCGCTGCAGCGTATCGATGCCTTGATCGGCCGCGTCTGGATGGCCATCCAGTCCAGTGCGCTCGCCGCTCAGACCGTGCTGGTGGCTGTTTCCGATCACGGCATGAATACCCAACCCGGCCTTTACAGCCAGGGCTATAATCTGCTGCACTTTTTCAACAGCCGCGCCGGGGGAGCGCACCATGTCCTCACCAATCGCCATCCCTTGGACGAATTCAAGCTGCGCGGCCTGGATCCGTTCGTCTCTGAAGTGGTGACGCCGAGCGATGAATCGCTGTACTTGAAAGGCCAGGCCGACGATTACCCCACCGCGCTGCTGGATCTGGACGGAAACGAGCGCGCTTCCGTCTACGTTCGGAACACCGCATTCAACATGCTGCAAATTCTGCTACAAGAGATCAACCGCTCCGGAATCGATCCGTCCATCCGCCGCGCCGCCATCGCCGCATTTTTCCACGTCATTGACGCCCATCGAGCGAGCTGGCAGGTCGCGGTCCAGCAAGTTTCTGACGAGCTCGGCGCGGTTCGCCGTGCCATGGACCAGCAGCGTGCCCGCATCGCGTCGGAGCCTAAGAAGTGGACCAAAGAGCAGCGCGACGCCGGTCTCGACAAGGCCGCGCGACGCCTGGCAGTGCAATTGGAGGCATGGCGCGACCAGGAGCGCACGTACTCGGCCTATGCCCGCGTCCTCTCCAAGCTGCTCGCTCTCGAGCCCAATGAGTTCGATCGTCACCGGCTCAGCGCGGACGATCTGATTCCAAAACGCGCCATGGGCGACCCGAACTCGATGAACGATCTCGAGAACTATATCGTCGGGCCTTCCGCCGGCGGCTTGGCTCTCGGGCCGGATGGCTCGCTCGACCTGGCGCGCAGCTTCGAGCGCATCAACTATCTCCCGCTTCTCACCAGCCTGTCGGTGCGCAATAACGTGCAGGCGGCCGTTGGATCGCACCCCGTGGATTTCCTCGCGATACCCACCGCTGATTCCATCTGGCTCTACGCGGGCGAAGACAAACAGGCGCAGGTCCTGCATCGAGCAACGGACTTACGCTACATGCCCAAGGGAACCTTCCAACCGGGACTCCCGCTGCGATTGTTTGAAGATGACAACTTAGCAGTCCCACAAGCCGATCGTGCGTCCTGGCTCAATTCGTGGCATTCCGAAGCGGAGTGGTTTCACGCCGTCCACCGGACTGCGTATTCCAACGGCATCATCGCGCTCGACGAGCAGTTTTTGCCGCCGCTCTTGCCCGAGCACGCGAGCGACCCGGACTCCGCGCTGCTGGCCCGCTTTAATCAGCGCCGCCGCCGTTTGGCTCAGCCGGACTTCATCATCTTTGCCAACGATCATTGGAACTTCAACGTTCGTAATTTCAATCCGGGCGGCAATCATGGCTCGTTCCTACGCGCTTCAACGCACAGCATTCTCTTGTTCGCGGGCGGCGCCGACACCGGCATTCCCCGCGATCACCGCGTCGGGGAGCCTTACGATAGCCTGAGTTTTGTTCCCACCATTCTCCACTTGATGGGCCTGCACGCCGATGCCGCGAAACTCCCCGGGCGGCCGATCGAAGAGGTGCTACCGGCTCGGCAATAAGGGCAACATATCTCGAACCATGCCCTGCTCGCGGTCGCCGCCGCTGGCGCCCGCGACCGTATTCATATCTTTTCTCACTTTGACCAACATGCTAACCTTGGCCGCAAGGGAGGGGTACCACGATTGACTAAACAGCGTACATTCCTCGGAAGTATTGCAATACTAGTCGCCGTCACTTCGGCGTCGGCCGAGACGCATGAGTTGAAGCTCATTCCAGCAAATGTACATTGGGGCTATTTTGATTCGCGCATCAAGCCAGTTCTGAAGATCGCCTCCGGTGACACGGTCCGCGTGGAAACCATGCTCGCCGGCGGCCTTGATCGACTGAAGCTGGCCGGGGTACCCGACGCGGAGATTCCCCAGGCGCTGAAGGAAGTGGACAAGGCAGTGACCGATCGCGGACCTGGAGTGCATCCTCTCACCGGTCCGATCTACGTGAACGGCGCCGCGCCAGGGGACACTCTGGAGGTGCACATCCTAGCCTTGGAATTCCTTCACCCCTACGGTGTGACCGGATTCAGGCCGGGTGCTGGAACGCTTCCTAATGAGTATCCATATGCCCGATTCAAGCAGATCCGCGTGGACCCTAAGTCTGGCATCGCGGAATTTGCACCAGGAATCCGGCTGAAGATCGCTCCTTTCTGGGGCACAATTGGAGTCGCGCCGGCTTCTGGAGTCTACCGCCAGTCGAGCACGGCTCCTGACACCAACGGCGGGAATCTCGACAACAAAGAGCTAGGGGTGGGATCCATTCTGTATTTACCGGTGCAGGTTGCGGGCGGGTTGATTTCAATTGGAGATGGACACGCCGTGCAAGGCGACGGCGAGGTAACTTTGACGGCGCTAGAGACATCCTTGCGAGGCTCCGTCCAGATTTTTGTGCGCAAGGGCAAACCGATCCACTGGCCCCGCGCAGAGACTCCGACGCATTTCATCACCATGGGACTCAACACGGACCTGGATGAGGCGGCTCGCATGGCGACAAGGGAGATGATCGACTTTTTGGTTTCCGAGAAACACTTGTCCCGAGACGATGCCTATATGTTGTGCTCATTGGGAGTCGATCTGCGAGTCACACAACTCGTGGACCAGACGAAGGGAGTGCACGCGATGCTTCCCAAGTCGATTTTTGTCGGGAGGTAAAGGCCAGGTGCCGGAGGTGGCGTCCAAGGTGCGGAGCAGCGAGTGCGAGATGGAACGTGTGCCCACCGGGCCGGCGTATTGGGCGACGGTGCGCCGATCACCGGCGTGGTGTCGTGCGGATTTTCGGGCTATTGTTCCGCCGGCCACGCATGGCACGTATTACACGTGCTCGGCGCGTTGTGCGATTGGTGGCACGCGATGCAATTGCCCATCGTCGTCACGGCCGTCGCCATCGACATCTGCGGCATCTCACCCACCTGCCCATGGCAGTTGCCGCACTGCAGCCCCGCCTGCAGATGCTTGCGATGTGTCCACGTTACGCCTTTGGTGACCTCATACACGCGCACCCACGGAATCGCCTGCCCTGATTGCGCGAACTCAGCCAGCTTTTGAATGGCGGTCCGGTCCGTTGCTATCGTTTTGTGGCATCCCATGCACGTCGCCACAGGGGGAAACGTCATCTGATTCCCCGGCTCAGGATTCGTATGGCACAGGCGGCACTGCACTCCGCGCGAAACGTGTGTCTTATGGCTGAACGGCAGCGGCTGCTCAGGAGCCGGATGCGGAGCGACATTCTCTCTCACCTGTAATTGCTGTGCTTGCTGCGCCCGTAGGGCCACACCGAAAAACAGAACCAGGCTCGCGCCCGTCATTGCGGCCAGTCCTCTGTTCGAAGAAGGCCGCCTCATGCCTGCTTCGCTCCCAACGCTTCGATGCTCGTCCCCAGATCCTTTAGCAGCACCGCCGCAGCATTACGCCCCGGATATCCGGTAATCGATCCTCCCGGTGGCGTGCATGCTCCCGTCTGATAGAGTCCCGCAATCGGCAGCTTGTAATTGGCCGCCGGCGATAACTGCCTGCGATCGCCGTGATGCGCGCTGCCTCTCCACATCGCCGGATTCATCCTCTCGATATCCAGCGGGCTTTCGAGAAATTGCCCCAGAATTTTCTCGTCGGTCAGGTTGGGGGCCACTCTCCGCAGCCGCGTGAAAATCCTTCCGGCGACCTCTTCCCGAATTCTGTCCCAGTGCCGCGGGCCTTCCTTCAACGCGTATGGCATGGTGCCCTCGATCTTCACCGTGTGATACCCGGCCGGCGCCCTGGTCGGATCGGCTACCGACGGGCTTACGATCTGCAGCGGGATGTCGTCCGTCCACACTTCGCCGCGCGCGTTGTAGGAACTCAGCATGAAGATGCTTTCCGGCTGCTCCAACAGCGCCGCCTCCGTGCTGACCACATGGCCTCCGCCCGCCAGCGGATAACGCGGCGGGTCCGACGTCGCGTAGTGTAGAGAAAACATCGCTTGCTCGGGCTTGAAGACTTCGATGTTACGCAGGAATTCTTCGCCCCACAGCTCCCGCGGCGCCATGTCCACAATGTGCTTGAGATGAATGGTCGAGACGACCGCCTTCTCAGCGCGGAATTTGCCCCCGTCATCGCACTCGACTCCCACGCACTTGCCGCCCTCGATCATCAGCCGAGCCACCGGCTTGTTCGTCAGGATCACGCCATGGTGGGCTTCGATAAATTTCCCCAGCGCCACACTCAACATTCCCGATCCGCCCTTCGCGATGGAGCGCCCGTTCACCACCTGCGTCACCAGCGAGAACGCCTGGTTGCCCGTGCCGTAATCGCTGCCCGGCACGCCTCCGAAGTGGCCGCAGGAAACTGATGCCGCGCGCATGTAACGGCTTTCAAATAAGGAGCACGCCGCATCATACCCCGACATCGCGTTCAGACGCCCGAAGTATCCTGCTTTCGGAGCCGACGCGCGGTCCTTGGCCGGCACCTTGGCGTACGCCTCGTAATCCGGCACCAGTTTCCGAAACGTCTCGGCGTCTTTCTTCGAGAACTTTGCAATCGTCTCACAGGTCCGCGCCAAGTCACGATAGACCGTGAGTGAGGTCCCGTCATAAAACGGGATATGCATTACCAGCTCGTCGTCGATATACTCCAGCCCGTGATCCCGCAGCGCGAGCTCGTTGTACGCGGGATTGGTTCGAAACGCCCCGTGCACGCTGGAACACAAATCTTCCTTGAAGCCCGGCATGCACACTTCCTGGGTCTTGCAGCCGCCGCCAATGGTGGGACGCCCCTCGAGCACCACTACCTTAAATCCGGCCTTGGCTAAGTACGCCGCGCACACCAGGCTATTGTGTCCCGCGCCGGCAACCACGATGTCGAAACGATCCGTTGGCGAAGCGATCTGGCCGGAGGCGCGTTGTACCGCCATCGCGACGGGGGCGGCCGTTGCGGCTCCCAGAAAGTTTCGCCGGCTCAGATTTCCAGTACTCTCCTGACTCATTTGGTCCTCCTGGCGGATTTTAACGCAGCCGCGCGTATGCCGCCGAGCATAACTCACGTCACGCCCGAAACGTCACTTAGTATAGTAAGGTTTTCAAATTGGACCTACAATGGCGACGTGCGAACCGGTATCATAGCCCGTCTTTGGATAGAATGACGGGCATGAGAAGTTGGACGTCGCCCACTCATGACCGTCGCGCTTTCTTGAGATTTCTGGCCGCTAGCCCGTACGTTGCTGCCCTAGGGGGGATCAACGCCTTCGCGCAGCAGGCGCCAGAGATTGCTGATGTGATCGGCGATCCGAAAGAAGCCCTCAACGTCCTGGATTTCGAGGAAGCGGCGCGCCGTAAGGTTTTGCCCGGCCACTGGGCGTACATGAGAAGCGGAGTGGACTTCGACGCAACTCTCCGCGCCAACCGCGAGGGGTTCCAGCACGTCCAGCTGCGTCCGCGCCGGCTTCGCGATGCGACCAGAGTCGATATGCGGACTGAGCTATTCGGCACGGTGTACAACAGCCCTATCTTCACGTGCCCCACTGGCGGCGAGAAATCCTTTCATTCGGACGGCGAACTCGCAGTCGCGCGCGCCACCAAAACCAGAGGAACGATGCAGATGCTTTCGACCGCCACTTCGACCGCTGTGGAGGATGTGTGCAGCGCGCACGGCAGGCCGGTGTGGTACCAACTGTATGCTCCGACCTCCTGGGACGCATGCCAGAAAATCGTGCGGCGCGTCGAGGCCGCAGGGTGTCCGGTAATTGCGCTCACTGTCGATAACACCACGGGCCGCAACAGTGAAACCTACCTGCGTACCCGCCCGAAGAATCTCGGCCAATGCGTGGCGTGTCATGAAAACGGGCAAGGTCCGACCATCAAGGAGCGGAAGATGTACGACGGGATCGACATGACCGGTATCGGCACTCAGAATCCCGCCATGACCTGGGAGTTTGTCGACCAGTTGCGAAAAGCGACAAAATTGAAGCTCTTTATCAAAGGCATCGATACTCGAGAGGACGCTCGCCTCGCGGTTGACCGTGGCCTCGACGGTATCCTGGTTTCCAATCACGGCGGCAGATCCACGGAAACGGGACGAGCGACCATCGAGGCTCTTCCCGAAAGCGTCAGCGAGGTCGACGGCCGAATTCCGGTCTTTGTTGACGGAGGTTTTCGCCGCGGAACGGACGTGTTTAAGGCGCTCGCGCTGGGAGCCAAAGCGGTGGGAATCGGACGCCCGTTCCTATGGGGATTGGGAGCGTTCGGGGAGGCTGGCGTCGACCGGGTCCTCGAAATCCTTCAGGGCGAACTAAAACTGGTGATGGGAAACTGCGGCACGCAGACCGTCGCGGATATTAACCGTGCCTACGTTGCAACTCCGGACTGGCACGTCTGAGTTCGCCCTTCAATTGTTTGGCAGGAGCTCATAGTACGCTTCACCGTCAAGATCCCGAGTACTCGATACTCTTCTTTGAGAATTCGGCCCTGCCAAAGATTCTCACTTTTCCGTAGGGGCGACTAGCCACGTTCCACAACACCGTTCCGTGAACCCTGGTTAGAATCCATGCCGGGGAGTCAATTAAATCGATTGATTAGCAGAAGCACCAGCCGGTTGATCCGAGTCCAGCTTAGCGGATTCCTTAGCAATCCCATTTGAAACCTGGGCGTTTCGCGACGAGCGCGGCCACTGCTCGTTTTTTGCTTCCATCCTAATGAGGGATGACGCGCTGTTCGGGGCGAGGGCGCTTTCGATCGAGTGGACCGCAGCCCAGGGTTACATCTATACTGAACACTAGACTGCGTGGAAGTATACAAGCGCGAAACCCGAAAGGTTATAAGACGCTTCCGCGACCACAGGCTCAGCTTCCCTGATTGTAGTGCTGCCCTAGATGCCGCGCTTGCTGATCCACCCTCAGACTAACTGGCGAACAAATCGTAGCGGCTCGCGCTCTGATAATGGAGAACAACGACATTGTGATGAAGGAAATGGGAAAGCGCGGCCCACCGCCTTTCGATCCCAAGATTCTCGCCACGCTCGGTGATGGAATCACAGTTTCAGACTACCGTTCAGGCCAAGTGATTTATTCTCAAGGGGATTCCGGGGAGGCCGTCTTTTACATTCAGAAAGGCCAAGTCAAGCTCACGGTCGCTTCCAAATTCGGTAAAAAAGCAGTGACGGGTGTTCTGGGCGCAGGTAGCTTTCTTGGCGAACGATGTCTGAGTGGGAAGGAGCACGCGGTAACCGCCACCGTCATGGTTAAATCTTCGATCATGCGGCTGGATAAGTCGAGCGTGATGCGTCTATTAAGCACACACTTGGCCTTTTCCGAGCTGTTTCTTGAGCATATGCTCTCCCGCAACCTCAGCATGGAGGAAGATATGATTTCCCAGGTCTTAAACTCCCAGGAGAAGCGGCTGGCGCGCGCGCTTCTCCTGCTGGCCAACTTCGGAAAAGAAGGCAGGCCAAAGAGCGTTGTTCCGCGGATGAGTTTTGAAGCCTTGGCGCAGATGGTTGGCACCACCATTTCACGAGTGCGGTATTTTATGAAGAAGTTCCGCAAACTGGGATTCATCGACTACAACGGTGAATTGCAAATTCACAACACACTGCTAAACGTTGTCCTTCACGATCAATTTGTCATCATGGAAAATGATCCGTTTCCTGTAGCTCGGCCGCCCCACAGGACAGTTGGCCGGAGATCGAAGGTGTAAGACGTCCAACTCTTTCGCCGGCCCAGATTCCCTTCTTCAGAATGTCTCAATAAGCGGTTGTCGCTTGCCAGCATGTGCGCATGGTAAGAGGACTACGTAAAACGATACCCGACTCGCGCCGCATTGAGTAGAAGACTCTTGGCGTCCAGGAACCTCAAGTGGGCTTCGTGCTCGATGATGCCCTGAGACGCCAACGCCAAGCGCTTTTTCAGGGGCAGCGGCTCTGCAGTGCATTCTGCAAGCATCGTGGACGATTTCTCGACCTCAGCGAAGTAGGATCGCATTAGTGCTACCGAGGCTGCATGCAGTTCTTTAAACTCGGTGTGATTCACCCAAAGGCCGCCTTTATAAACATGCGCCTGGAAAGGGCCGCTCGCATCACAGGAAGCACAAAAGTATAGCCAGCTGAACAAGCGCCGCGAGCGCAGCAGGAACAGAATTACTGATCTTGTCAAGCTCTCGGCGACCTGAACGGGCACCCGTTATCATGCTGACTCCGGTTCAGCATACCTACGGTTTAATTATGCTGATTCCGCTTCAGCATTGTCAAGGGCCATTGAAACTTTCCTGAAGCCGCTTTAGAATCAATAATGGTTCGCAAGACAGCAGTATCGAAATACTTGGCTGAGATCGGCCGCAAGGGCGGCCAAGCCAGCGGCAAGGCCCGCATGGAGAAGCTCACGCCAGAGCAACGCGCGGCAGTCGCCAGGACGGCCGCCGCCGCCAGATGGGCGAAACCGGTTACCCAAGCAGATCTGAGACGGCAATCAGCGCTTCAGGACGCTGAGTGGACCGCCGACCGCGTTGCACAGATGGGCGCGGAGGAGATCGACTCGAGGCTAGCGGGCGGCGCCGAGGTGAAGCCCGGGAAACTGAAGTTTGACAAGAAGCAAAAGAGGGCGACGGAGGCGAAGAAGGCCCCCGCGAGCCCCTCCGTACCGGTGGTGGCACCAAAGAAAAGCAAAGCTCAGCCTCGATCCGGACGTAAACCAAAACCTCAAGAGTAAAGATACCGATAACGACTTCACTGGGCATTTCGCCTCGGAAAAAAGAGGCGAGCCCGTCTCCGGGAGAATAGGATTTTGAACTGCGCTATCTCCGCGCGACGACCGTGGCCTCCATGCAATATGTCGGCGCGCGATACGGTTCTGTCGTACTGCGGCGCTTGATTTCATGCTCTTCTCCTCTTGGAACTGCTCTGAAGGGAACGTATCAGGTGAGCATCGGCGCCGTCTGTTCAAAAACGCTCAATGGAGCCAGACACCCAAGGCTCGATCACGCCCCCCGCAGGGCACTAACCGCATTCGATTTTGAAAATGTGCTGGAACTTGAAAGGTGCTTGCAATGGACATGATTAGGTGTATACTCGGGGCGTCCAGAAGGAAAAATAGGAATCTCGGCTCAAGCCCGGTGGGCTCCTGTGAAAAGGAAAACCAAACCGCCTTTCGATCCAAATCTTTTTCTGGCGAAGATCGGCCGGGGACGATCGCTTGCCGACTACCAGAAAAACCAGAAGATTTTCTCGCAAGGCGACAGCGCCGACGCCGTTTTCTACATCCAGAATGGCCAAGTCAAGCTCACCGTCGTGTCTCGCCAAGGCAAAGAAGCCGTGGTCGCCATTCTTGGGGTCGACAACCCTTTTCTTGGCGAAGGATGCCTCGCGGGCCAGTCAATCCGCATGGCAACCGCCATCGCAATGTCCGAGTGCTCGATCATGCGGATCAAGAAAGCGACAATGGTGAGTATGCTCCACGATGAGCCGACCTTCTCCGAGTTATTTCTGCGCCATGTGCTCTTCCGAAACATTCGCATTGAGGAAGATTTGGTGGACCAGCTGTTCAACTCCAGCGAGAAGCGCTTGGCGCGGGTGCTGCTCCTGCTGGCCAACTTTGGCAAAGAGGGCACGCCCGAGCTGGTGATTCCGCACATGAGCCAGGAGACGTTGGCTGAGATCATAGGTACCACGCGCTCGCGGGTCAGCTTTTTCATGAACAGGTTCCGCAAACTGGGCTTCATTCACTACAACGGTGGGCTTCAGGTTCACCGCTCGCTGCTCAATGTCGTGCTGCACGACTAAACCTGAACACAAAAGTTAATGAAGATAAAGGTGTGGCTCCCCAGCATCAATTCGGACTACGTTTTAGGCATGCTTATTTCAGGCTTGGTCGCTATTTTATTGCCGTCCACTCGCTAGCCCACTCCCTCAACTTAGCTCTCGCTTGACAGGGACGAGTTCGAACCCGTGCCGGGCCAGGAACATGAATGAATCTTGAGAGAAAAAGTTGCCAGGCCGTGTTCTTGGGGAGCCAAAATTCGAGAACTCCGTCCGAACCCTAAGGCATGGCTCGAGTATGACGCCGCCGTCATACAAAAAAAGAGCGGGAGCCAGTTGATGTCCGCAAGCTCTTGACTTCTATTCATGATTCATACACAATTGCACGTTATATGACTCCATTAATTCGCTATTCGGCAGCTCTGTCGGTTATGGCAGTCATGTTACTGCCCGGAATCTCCTTCGCTAAGAAAGGTGGCGGGTCACCCAACGTTGCGATCACGTCTCCCGCGAATAATGCCCTGGTGTCGGGTATGGTGACCGTCGCAGGCACCGCTTCGGATACTCTTCAGATTACTTCCGTAGCGGTTTCAATCGATGGAGGATCCTATGCAAACGCCGTGGGAACAACAAGCTGGACTTACAGGTGGAACACGGCGAGTTTTCCTAACGGCAGTCACACTCTTACCGCGCAAGCGATTGACTCGTCTGGGAGCAGCGCGACCTCTGCCATTCAGGTCACCGTGAACAATCCTGTAATTCCCGGCCCCCCGATTCAGGCCCAATTTTTTGGCTTCAATATCCACGACACGACCGCGTGGCCTTCAGTTGCCGGTGTTCCCTTCAGTTCGGTGCGCCTTTGGGATTCCGCCACAAAGTGGAATCAAATCGAAACGTCGAAGGGAAATTACACCTGGGCAACTCTCGATAACATCCTGAATACGGCGCATCAGAACGGCCAAGGCGCAATGTACACCTTTGGCGGTGTTCCATCCTTTTACAGTTCCAATCCCACCGACAAAAGATGTGGGGAACTTACCAGCGGCTATGGCAATTGTGACCCGCCGGCAGATGTGAATCCGGACGGCTCCGGCACCGACGCAGATTTCCAAAGTTTCGTCACCGCCCTCATGCTGCATCTTCAGTCTCTTCAGATTAGTACTGGGGCGACCATCCAATATTTCGAAATCTGGAACGAAATGAACAATTACCAGGCGTTCTGGAATGGCACCGCCGCGCAGTTGGTCCGGATGGCGGCCGATGCCAGGACGATCATCAAGAGTTATAACCCTAACGCTCTCGTCCTCACACCCGACACCTGCAATTGCAACAACTCGCATCTGACGGGAGGAGTTTATTCAACCACCAATCCGCAGGACGGCATGAATTATTACCTGAAGACGTCCGTCACGTTGTCTAGCGGCCAAGTGGCGACGGGTGCTTCGGTTGCCGACGGCATAACGTTCCACCCGTATCTTGGCAGTCCGAATCCGGAAGGAATCGTAAATCTTATTACTAAGATGCAAGCGGTAATGGCCGCCGAGGGCGTCTCGAATCTGCCTCTCCTCGATACGGAATCCAGCTGGGGCCAAAATAGCAATGTGACCGGCTGCTCAGCTTCGCCTCCATTTACTCAAACCTGCCTTAACAACATGACGGCGTTTCTGGCGCGCTCCTATATTCTCGCGGCGTCGGGTGACCTCGCTCAGTTCTACTGGTATCAATGGGGCAATAACACGTGGGGTACTTTATATGACACGACGAACGGCACGCTCTATGAAGCCGCACAGGCCTATGGCGTAGTAGAGCAATGGCTCCTCGGATCTGAGTTTGAGGGAGCCTGCCAGTCATCGAACACAACCTACACCTGCAATCTTCTCTCGTCGAGCGGGGTCAACGAGGAGATTGTGTGGAATACCGCAGGTTCGTCCTCATTCTCTGCTCCCACCTACACGCATTGCGCCGCGGTGGACGGTAGCGTATGCTCGATTTCCGGCGGAAGCGTAACCATTGGAACCAAGCCGCTTCTCCTTACGCCGTAGTCACGGTTTTGTAAGCCGGTCCGCGAACCACCTTACCCGGCATGGCGGTTAAACGGGTAATGTCACCCAGGTAGGGGGTGGGGCGCACAGTTTCACTTACGACGGGGAAACCCGGCAGGTGACGGCGACAATCGGCAGCGCGACGTCTACTATGCCTACGACGGCAATGGCCTTCGCGTGAACCACAGCCATCGTTTATGTTTACGACGCTCGGGGCAATTTGGACGCCGAGTGCTCCACGCTGGCTGAAGCGCGCCTGGTGGAACGCCTACCTAGTGTCCTGAGTTATAAGTTCGCTTCACAAAACCGTTGGACTTTGCCGAGAATCAAATCGGCATTGGCGGTCCAGACGAAAGGCTTGCAATCCTGATTGTGCTGAGCGAGGTATTCTGTGATGGCCTGCTCCAAAGAGCGCACACTCGAGAAGGTGCCGCGGCGAATCCGGCGCGCGGTGATCTGGGCAAAAAACCGCTCGACTTGATTCAGCCAACTGGCGGAGGTCGGAGTGAAATGCAGATGATAGTCGGGATGTTGTAGAAACCAGCGCCGCACCTTGGGAGTTTTGTGCGTGCCGTAGTTGTCCATCACCAAATGAACCGGTTGGCCGGCGGGGACTTGGACCGCGATCTTTTCCAGGAACCGCAGAAACTCCTGGTGCCGATGCCGGCGATGGCACGAGCCGATCACCTTTCCGGTGGCAATGTCCAGAGCCGCGAACAGCGAGGTCGTGCCGTGCCGAATGTAATCGTGGGTTTGACGTTCCGGCACTCCTGGGCGCAACGGCAGCACCGGCTGAGTGCGATCCAGCGCCTGCACCTGGCTCTTTTCATCGACACACAGCACGATGGCGCGATGCGGAGGATTCAGGTACAGCCCCACGATGTCCCGCACTTTCTCTACAAAAAACGGGTCGGCCGAGAGTTTGAAAGAATCGGTCCGGTGCGGCTGCAATGCGAACGCCCGCCAGATACGGGACACGGCCGTCTGAGACAAACCGCTTTCCTTGGCCATCGTTCGGGTACTCCAATGCGTGCCTTGTGCAGGTCGCTTTTCCAGCGTACGGGTGATCACGTCTTCGACCTGCTGATCGCCGATCTGGCGCGGAGCACCGGGACGAGGTTCGTCGGCCAGACCCTCCAAACGGGAGACGCGGAATCGCTCCCGCCACTTCCCGACGGTATGCACGTCCAACCGAAGCTCTCGGGCAACCTCTTGATTGAGCATCCCCGTGCCGCATCTCAAAATGATCCGCGCTCGCAATGCCAACCGCTGCGCCGTCTTGGGGCGTCGCGCCCAGGACTCCAACTTCTGCTGCTCTTCCGCCGTTATCGACAAGGGCTCACAAACGCGTCCACTGGGCATGCTTTTTTGATTCCCAAGCATACCATCGGGTTCCTTATTTAATGAAGCGAACTTATAACTCAGGACACTAGTGGCCTGTCGCAGCGAGTTCGTTAGCATCGGAAGAACATAAAGCGTTCACACGAGTGTGAACGCGGCACGCAAGAGTGCGTGCGCCACAATTGCATCCTAATAACGATTTCTCTTCGACAGGCCACTGGTATCCCGTGCTGGAACATCTCGGCAGCATGCGTATGCCGTTATGATTACTTGCCGGGCGGCACGGAGATTCTGGCTGGCGTCGACAGCCGGGGCATATCAAATGATGGAAAGATGATGACGAGCACCTCGTTGTGCTGTAACGGCTGGTTTTGGGCCGAAAAACGCCGGTGCCGTCCACCGAAATCAACGAACTGTTTCAGGTCATCTTGTTCCTCTCCGAACGCTTGAATTCCGGAAATGAACACTAATCCGATCTCTAGGGCAGGCCTGCCGCCTTGTTTAGATGGCCATAGCAGGGGCAATGCATTTGCCAATACGACTTAGACTGTCTTATATCAGTTAAGAGAGGTGGCGCCATGAACGAAAGCATTGGGACTTTCCTGAGCGAGTTGAAAATCGGGGCGCGCTCCCTGGGCCGCTCGAAAGGCCTCGCCATCACGGTGATAC
>CAWFZZ010000012.1:0-142861 GCA_963820405.1 Bryobacterales bacterium
CTCAACCCGCGTTCACACTCGTGTGAACGCTAAGAGGCAGGCTGCCGGCGCAGGCTAGGTCCCAACTGTGTGGCACGCACGATAAATCGCTTCGGTGCCGATCCCACGTAGTAGAACGGATAGCACGTCACCAACGTCAGCGTCTCGCCGCCCGATGCCTGCAGAACACTGACATCGCGCGGCGTAACGATGCGAGTGGATTTTACGGCGTAGCGATAGGTCCCAGCCGTGGTCTCCAGCTCAATGGTGTCATCGGAGCGAATGTTTCGCAGCGCCCGGAAGAAGGTATCGCGATGCCCAGCCAATCCGACGTTGCCGACATTGCCCGGAAGAGCCGTCCCCGGAATATGTCCCACTGCTCGGCTCAACGTGCCCTCATCGGCGCCCTCCCGGACCATTACGGAGAGATTAAGCCGAGGAATTTCGAGCCGTCCGATCACCGCTTGGGGGCCTGGAGTAGTAACGCCGGGTGGTTTGTTGGTTGGCTGTGCGGGTTGGGGCGCTTCTGCGGTCTCCACCTTTTGACGCCCGCCTCCTAATAACCAGCGTGTTTCGTCTTGAATGAAACCGCCCACGCCAGGCGTCAATCCACGCAGCGTCTGATCGAAGGCCCAGTCTTCATAGGCTTGGTAAAGTACACTGCTGGTGTTGATCCAAACGAAGCAATCCAATGCAAGCAGGCCAACCAGCAGGAAAGTCCACTCCAGCGCTCGCAAGCCGCTTCGCCCCGATCTGGCTGGGCGAGATCCCGGACGCTGGGTCCGATCTTCATTCCAAGTCAGACGCGCTTTCATCGGGTTTCGGTTACCTTATCCGAAAAGACGTAGCTGGTTCGCGTTCGAACGATCAATTTTGGATGATCCGTGGAAGAAGCCACTATCTTGATGTGTCGTTCCATCTTTCCCGCCACCGACGGTACGTATCCTATGGTGTAGCGTGTGCGAATATCCTTAGCGATCTGACGGCAAATCGGAATAATCTCGTCCAGCGCGTTGGGATGGTAAAACACCCCGCCGCTAACGTGCGCCAGATTCTTCAGCACGCCCTCATTCCTCTCGGGATCGTCTTCGTCGTAGATCCCCACGGTGTAAATGGTGACCAGCGACGAAAGTACATCCTGCTTCACTTCATCCAGCGTATGCTTGCTGTGATTGTCCCCGCCATCGCTAATCACCACCAAGGTCTTTTTCGCCTGCCTTCCGAACTCCAGCTGATGCAGGGACATTTCAATTGCATCGTATAACGCGGTTCGCCCTTCCGGATCGCCTTGCCAAAGTGCCGCCCGCAGTTGCCGGATGTTATCGGAGAACGGGACATCGTCCGGCAGGCCCCGCCGCGCCTTCTCGTTGAAATTGACCACGAACATCTCATCCATGGGATTGCTGGCTCCGATAAAGACCAGCGCGGCCGTTACCACCTGCGCCCGTTTGGGCCGCATGCTGCCGCTTTCGTCCACCACAATACCGGCCGTCACCGGAATATCTGAGTTAGCAAACTGGCTTATCTCTTGGGGCTTGCCGTTCTCAAATACTTTGAAGTTGTCTTTCGTCAGCCCCGAAACAAAGCCACCCGCTGCGTCTTTCACACTCACGTCCAAAAGAACAAGCCGCGAAGTGGTCTGAATTGTGAACTCCTTCTGCTCGCCGCCCTCCGCAGCGTCGGTGGTGGGCTTCGTTTGGCCCTTTCCACCAACGCTGGCTGCGGTCCACAGCAGAACAACAATTCCCAGACACGCTGCGCGGCCTCGGGTCATGAAGCTCTCCGATGCTATGTTACGACAAACGGAAAGCACGAACTAACGCGAACATACCTAACGAGAAGATCCCGATCAACCCAATCAGCGGATACGGGCTGCCGGTCTTCGGCAATTCCTGAGGTGCAGGAGCCGGAGTCGGCTCAGGCGCCGGAGCTTGAGCTTGAGCAACTTCCTGAGGCGCCGGTGGAGGAACGTTCTGCGCTTCCTGCTGCGGCTCTGGTTGCGTTTGCGTTACTTCAGCCTGTCGGCAACTCGGCCGGTTGGCTCGCTTCGGTAGTCGGAACTGATTGGTGTGAAACAGCCGCGATCTGAACCGCGGCCGACTTCGGATAAGCGAACTCCTGTCCGAAATTATCGCCCGGGTAGAACCAGGCCCTCAAAGCCTTCGGTTGTCCGGGAGGTGTTTCCCAGAATGAGAAGACCGTCTTGCCGGTCGGTTGGATCCGGTAATTCGGAATCGCCAGAATAGTAGTTTGCAGTTGAGTTTCGTCAGCATTGAAGATCTGAACGATGTGACGATCGGACGGAGAACTGAGCAGCTTAATCACATACGTTCCCGCAGGTAGTACCTTATTGGGAACCTGGATCGGCTCATTCACGGTCATCACGGTCTTTTTATTCCATTCATCCGCACGGGCGCTCGGTGAGAGCGCTACTCCGAGCAATCCGACGGATGCCATTGCAACAACAAAACGGGTCATAAGTAACTCCTTCTTTGGTTAATTGCCGCTTCGCGATCGCCTCACGCAACCGCACGGTTTTATATTGGCCCAGCTCATCGCCTGACCTGCAATCAGACAAAGCAGCTTTGATGCCAAAGAGGAAAGTGACAGCGATTCAGCGTATCTCTAATGAAATAGGTCCCGCGGACAGGAAAGTTTTACAGGTATCGTTGAACTATGGACGCAGCGTGTCCACCGGTAGACTAAGGTTTTAGCGTTGTTACTACCTCTGTAACGGATCTTCCACCCACGGTGGCGTTGCATCCAGCAAGCGCCCCAGCTCGGGCTCCAGCAGACTCATCTTTTGCTTCATTTCCCAAGCAATTTTGCGATAGCTGAAATGCCCCTTCACTCCAGAACGCAAGCGCGCGATGTATTCGGCCTCCGCAAAATCCATTTTGAACAGAAAACGCGACCGCGCGGCGAATGGAAGCAGGTATTCGGACCCCGGAGCGGGCAGCGTGGCGGCTGCGTTACGGGCCTGTGACAACAGTCTCGCGTACAGCTCGCTCAAGCCGGCCTCTATCACCAGATCCGGTGTTTCAAAGCCGAGCTTGGCCGAGTAACCCTGCCGAAACTGTTGGCAACGCCGGTGTCTGTGCAGATCGCGATAGGCGCCGATGTCCATGACAATATCGAAAACATAGGGGCCGCTGCGGAAGTTTCGCAGCAATTCATCGCGTTTGGTCCTGGATTGGAGCGCCACTTCAATTACTTCATTCCTCCTAGCCGCGCTCCAGGAACAGGCCATTTCGTATAGCTCCCGATAAGGCCGCTCCGTCTCGGGATAAAGTAAGGTCGCCACGATATCGGCCACGTGTCTCGGTGGGTTTGATCAGGTCAACGGCGTCAAATGACGAAATTGACGCCCCGCCGTCACTCATGTCAAGGTTTTGCCGCGCCCACGCCCGCAGATCTTCCCGGCTGCGCTGCAAATGCTCATCGGAATCCAGATGCCGCGCCAGTGTCGGCGCCACAGCCTCGGTCCTCCTGGAAGCGTCCCATTGCAGACACGGTTCCGCTGCGCAAGCCTCCGCAATCTCCTGCGCCAAACTACGCAGTTCGTCGTACTCCGACGCCTTCAACCGCCGCACCTGGCGCTCCAGCGTCCGAATGCTGGTCACTTGCCCTACGCCAGTCGGGATGCCAAAGCACAACAAATAGCGCGCCACGTCAAATGCCCGCGCTTTGACATTGCGTTGGTACACTTGCGGGCTCATCTGCCTCGGGCCGGGGGAGTTTTTCCGCGAGATGGTCGAAAACCTTGGCGTGAATCTCGTTGTAGCCGGCCAACAATTCGGCTGCCGCTTGCTGATACACGGCCGCTTGCGCGGCGTCGAACTCCGGCGGAGTCACAAATCCGGATTTGGAGAAAGTCCTGATACCGCGATGACCGCGCCTGTCCGTCCCAAAGCTGCTCGTCTTCGATCTCCGTTGCGGCCAGCTCGGAAATGCCCTCAAAGCACAGCACCACGTGGCCGAGATCGGCAATGGATGCGTGCCCATACTGAAAATAGAAGCTTTCGAGAAACTTGCTGGAATCGTGCGTGCGCACCCACTCGATCGAATCGCGAATCGAATCGGGCGAACGGCTGTAGCGCGCCAGCGCGAACGCGCATTTCTCCGGCGGCATCGGCGACGAGCGTGAGAACGCGTTTGGCCATTAACCTTTGAACTCGCCCGCCAGGCGGCTCGCGAGCGGACGCGTTTGGCCCGCATATTTGCTGCCGGCCTTCTTCCCGTACGGCACCGACGAAGGCGTCGAGAGCTGCTCGAAGGTGAACGAGCAAATGCGCATGCCTGGATACAGCGCCACCGGCATGCGGCCCAGATTGCTCAGCTCGAGCGTGGCTTTGCCCGCCCAGCCCGGATCGAACAACCCTGCCGTGCCATGCACGATGATGCCGATGCGCCCCAGGCTGGACCGGCCTTCCAGTCTGCCCAGAACATCGTCATCCAGCTCCAGGGTTTCTTCGGTGATGGCCAGCACAAACTCGCGCGGCTGCAGGATGAACGATTCGCCCGTCGGCACAATCACGCTCTTCATCAATCCTTCAATGCCTTTGTTCTCGCGCAAATCGATGTAGGCGTTGCGGCTGTGTTCGAAAACGTTGAACTCGTTGCCCAGCTTAAAATCCACCGAGCAACTTCCAAACTGTTCCGGCGGCAGGTCCGGTGAAATTTTGATCTTTCCTTCCGCGATGTAGCGCCGGATGTCCACGTCGGACAAAACCATAGAGATTCAAGTTACCACAAGGGGGAATTCAGGAGTCAGAATCCGGAATCCAGAATGAACAAGACACACCCCACTCGGCGCATTCTGAATTCTGACTTCTGAATTCTCCTAAGAAATCACCCCCTTTCTCACCGCATACAGAATCAACTCCGCGAAGCTGTGCAGATTTAGTTTTTCCTGCAAGTTCTTGCGATGAGTCTCCACCGTATACAGGCTGAGATTGAGACGTTGCGCGATTTCCTTGTTGGACTTCAATTCCGCCAAAAGCTGAAGGATCTCCCGCTCGCGCGGCGTCAGCAGGTCATAGCTATCCTCGGCGCCGCGGCTCCGGATTTCGCGGATGTAGTCATCCATGAGTATCCGGGTGATTTCCGGACTGAAAAAGGTCTTGCCCGCATGCACGGATTTGATGGCCTGCACCAGATCCCCTTCGGCGGAATCTTTCAGCAGGTACCCTTTCGCTCCAGCCTTCAGCGCCCGCAGGACATAGCTCTCGTCCGAGTGCATGCTCAGCATCACGATCGCGGTACCGGGCAAGTCGGAGTTGATGCGCTGAGCGGCTTCGATCCCGCTCAGGCCGGGCATCGCGATATCCAGGACCGCCACATCCGGCTGGGTCGCTTGGGCTCGTTCCACTGCCTCGCGGCCATCCGCCGCTTCCGCTACTACTCTGAATTCTGCACGGCTCTCCAGCAGCAGCCGAAGCCCGCGGCGCATCACCGTATGATCGTCAGCCAACAGGATGCGGATCTGCTTCACGGGAACTCATGGTATCACTGGAGGAGGAAACAACCATGCAGCCACCTCAAACGGATTTCGATCAGATCAAACAGAGAATGCGCGGCGCCTGGATGGCGGGAGACTTTGGACAGATCGCCCGGTATTCGGCCAAATTCGCTGAAGAATTCGTCGATCGTCTGCGGATCGCAGCCTGGAACGCGCGTGCTCGACGTGGCTTGTGGCACCGGCAACCTCGCCATACCGGCGGCCAGGAAGGGCGCGCAGGTATGGGGCGTCGACATCGCTACCAATCTGCTGGAGCAGGCCCGTCAAAGGGCCTCGGCCGAAGCGCTGCCGGCAGTCTTTGAAGAAGGTGACGCGGAGCGCTTGCCCTTTCCCGATGCACACTTCGATCTGGTGATGAGCATGTTTGGCGCGATGTTTGCTCCGCGTCCGGAAATTGTCGCCGCGGAATTGGCGCGCGTTTGCCGGCCTGGCGGGACCATCGCGATGGCCAACTGGACGCCTGAGGGCTTTGTGGCCACGCAATTTGCCATCGGCAACCGCTTCGTTCCTCCGCCCGCTGGAATCCCAGCGCCGGTCTTATGGGGCGACGAGCAAGTGGCGAAGCAACGGCTAGGCCCATACATTTCCGCAATTCAAACCAATCGGATCACGGTCCCTTTCGGGTTTCCCTTCGCGCCGAACGAAGTAGTGCAGTTTTTCCGCCAGTATTTCGGACCCACTCAAGTCGCTTTCGCGAGGCTGTCCACCGACGCGCAGCTGGCCTACACAGCCGAATTAGAGTCTCTCTGGCGCGAGCATAACGAAGCGACGGAGGGTCACACCTCCGTGCGCGTCGAGTATCTGGAAGTGATCGCCACTCGATCCAGCCAATGAAAATATTCCTCTTGATCGTGACCACCGCGCTGGCTGCGAGCGCGCAGAAGGTAACCGTCGAATTCGACCAGGCCGCCGACTTCGCAAGGTACCGGACCTTCGCCATCCGCGGCGGCCAGTTAAACAGCAGGAACCCGGCGTTGAACAGCGAACTGGTCCAGAAGCGAATCGATGCCGACATCGAGCGCGGACTAACGGCCAGAGGCCTGGCGCTCGTCGCGTCGGGACCATCCGACCTCAACGTGCGTTACCGCCTTGGAACGGCGCGCAAGTCTGAGATTGAAACCTATCCCGCCGGATGGCGCGGCCTTGGCACGCGCGTTGTGAGGGTGCCTTTTACCGAAGGTACCCTGGTCATCGATCTGCGCGATCCAAGCACGCGCTCCCTGGTATGGCGCGCCATCGCGAGCCAGGAAAAGAGCGACGCCATCAAGATTGAAGGCAAGCTGGACGACATGGTCAGGAAGTCGCTGGAAAAATATCCACCGAAACCGAAGTAGCGGTTTGGACAAGACACACCCCACGCGGCGCATTCTGAATTCTGAATTCTGGATTCTGAATTCTGGCGCTCGAGCTACTGCGCTCCCGCGCCGCCCGAGAACTGTCCGTCCTTGACCACCGTCTTCGGATCCACGCTCCGGTCGATGATCACGGCCATCGGCGCGGCCAGCATCTCCTGCCAGCTTTGATCGCCCCAATGAACAGTAGCGGTGGGATCCGGGTTCCACTTATTGTTCGCGGAATTATCCCAATGGGCGGTCAGTTCCAGCCGCGTGCCCTTCGGCATGTGGATCGGCTTCTCTTCGTAATACACAATCTGCCAATGGAAGTCGTAGTTCGGCACGCTCAACAGTGTTTCCGATTCGCCGGTCGGATAAATGCTGCGGATGGTCATGTCTTTTCCGCGCAGATGCATGTGGGGCTGCATGTAAACGAAATCCACCGGTTGGGCGAACGTCAGTTTCGCCTGCGCCTCGGCATTGGGATCGCCAGGCGGGATGGTCAAATTCATTTGCGCCGCCGCAATGGAAAGGAATTGGCGCTCGGGAGGCTCCGTTGCCAGTTCCAGGCCGAGCCTGGTCTGATCTTCGGTCTCTTGCCCGTTGGTAGTGTAATGGACCTCGAACACCAGGTCCGCTCCGGCCGGAATCAGCTTGGCCGAATGATCGATGTCAAACCTCTGGGGCTGCATTCCCGGCACATAGCCCACCAGGAATTCATTATCGATACTGGCCTTCCCGCCGCTGTCCTTGACGATTTTCATGAGATCCTGCATGCGGTTTGGACCGGGCGCGTAAGGCTCCCCGCCTAGCTGCGCCGGCTTCATCCAGATGGATCCCTTGGGCCGTACATTCGCCACCACGTGATGCACCACGGCGCGATTGCTCGGGCGAATCTCGCCGGCCACCACCCAGGTGTCTTTTTCAAACGGCGCCGACACCACAATATAGGTGTACTCGATGGTTCCCTTGGCTGGAACTTTGTACGGCTTCGGCATCTGGAACACCACATCGGGCCGGATGTTCCATCCGTCGGCAAATTGCCTGGGCACTGGCCTGTCTTTCGCGTCTCCCTCCGGCGCGCCGCCATCCACCCACGCGGCCAAGGTATGGATCTCGGCATCCGACATCCGCCGATCGTCCATAAAGTGGCCGTACCGGGCGTCGGCGAACCAGGGCGGCATTTTCTTGGTGAGCACCGCCGCCTTGATCGCCTTCGCCCACGGACGCACGCCGTCGTACGTCAGCAGAGGCATCGGCCCAATCTCGCCCGGCCGATGGCAGGTCTGGCAATTTTTCTGCAAGATGGGCAGAACGTCTTTGTTGAAGGTAACCTCGCCGGCCCAGGCCGACGATACAATCAACGCGCTCAGAAGCAAATACCGCATGGTACACCAACCTTGTGCTGTTTTTGGTGGACCGCGGGGGGATCGAACCCCCGACCTCTGCATTGCGAACGCAGCGCTCTCCCAGCTGAGCTAGCGGCCCCTTGGTGTTGCAAAACCATTTTACTCTAAACCTTTTCCCGAATCGCCTGCTAAAATAGAAGCCTCCCCGCGAAATGATTAAGCGCATCACCGTGCACGGCGCTCGCCAGCACAATCTCAAAAACATCGACGTCGAGATCCCTCGCAATACCTTCACCGTGATCACCGGACTCAGCGGCTCCGGCAAGTCCTCGCTTGCTTTCGACACTATCTACGCCGAGGGCCAGCGCCGCTACGTGGAAACGCTCTCGCCCTACGCCCGCCAGTTCCTGGACCAAATGGAGCGCCCCGAAGTCGATTCCATCGATGGCCTCAGCCCCGCCATTTCCATCGAGCAGAAAACCACCAATCGCAGCCCGCGCTCCACGGTCGGAACCATCACGGAAATTTACGACTACCTGCGCGTACTCTATTCCTCCATCGGCGTTCCGCATTGCCCCACTTGCGGCATCGAAATCTCGCGCCAAAGCACCGAACAGATCCTGCAGCAAATCCTGGCGCTGCCGGAAGGCGAGCGCATCATGATCCTCGCGCCCATCGTTCGCGGCCGAAAAGGCGAATATAAGAAGGATCTTGAAAAGCTTTTCCGCCAGGGCTTCGTACGCGCCCGCGTGGATGGCGTGCTCCGCTCGCTCGACGAAGAAATCCCCCTCGACAAGCGCAAGAATCACACCATCGAGATCGTGGTGGATCGTCTTCCGCTCAAGGCCGGCTCGGAAAAGCGTCTCGAGGCATCCATCGAAACCGCCGCCAAACTCGCCAATGGACTCGTCACGGTTTCGGTCGTCAATGGCGAAGAGAAGCTTTACTCGCAAAAGCTCGCGTGCCCCAACTGCGGGACCAGCATCGCGCAGCTTGAGCCGCGTTCGTTTTCCTTCAACAGCCCGTTCGGCGCCTGCGAAACTTGTCACGGCCTGGGCAGCACCTGGAGCTTCGATCCTGCCAAGGTCATCGTCGATTCTTCCAAGCCCTTGCTCGACGGCGGCACTCGGTCCCGGCGCGAGTTCCTCTTATATGCAGCAGCTGGTCAGCGAAGGCGCCGCGCAACTGCGCCTCAAGATCAGCAAGCCGTTCGAAGAGCTGCCCTAAGAAGTCTCAAGCATTGCTGCTGGAAGGCGGCAACGGATTCGACGGCATCATCAAAATCCTCGCCGATACGTACGAAGAAGCCGGTCCCGGCTATCGCGAATGGCTCATGGACTACATGTCCCCATCGCTCTGCCCCGATTGCTACGGACGGCGTCTGCGCCCCGGCAGTCTGGCGGTGCGCGTCAAAGGCGCCGGCATCGCCGAGCTTACCGAGATGTCCATCGATCGCGCGCTGGCCACCGTGCGCGCCTGGAAGCTCAATGAGCGCGAGCAGCAGATCGCCGCGCGTGTCATCGAAGAAATTCGCAACCGGCTCGAATTTCTCACCGCCGTCGGCCTCAATTACCTGAGCCTCGCCCGTTCCGCCGCCACGCTTTCCGGTGGCGAAGCCCAGCGCATCCGCCTGGCAACGCAAATTGGTTCCAAGCTACGCGGCGTGCTGTATGTCCTCGATGAGCCTTCCATCGGGCTGCATCCCCGCGACAACGATCGCCTCCTCAATACACTTACCCGTCTGCGCGATCTCGGCAACACCGTGCTGGTCGTCGAGCATGATGCCGAGACCATCGCCCGTGCCGATTACGTCATCGATCTTGGACCCGGCGCCGGACGCCTGGGCGGCCATCTCATCGCAGCCGGAACGCCTCGCGAAATCGAAAGAAATCCCGCGTCGCTCACCGGTCAATATCTATCCGGAGCCATCCGCATCGACCCTCCCGCCGGCCGCCGCCAGGGCAACGGAAAGCAGCTCATCGTGCGCGGCGCGCGCGAACACAATCTCAAAGACGTGACCGTCGAATTTCCGCTCGGCTGCTTTATCGCCATCACCGGCGTTTCAGGCAGCGGCAAATCGACGCTCATCAACGATATTCTTTACCGCTCGCTGGCCAAAGAAATTTACGGATCGCACGACGCCCCAGGCGAGCACGATGCGATCGAAGGCCTGGAAAATATCGACAAAGTGGTCGAGATCGATCAATCGCCAATCGGCCGCACCCCGCGCTCCAACCCCGCCACCTACACCGGCCTCTTCACGCCCATCCGCGAGCTCTACGCCATGCTCCCCGAATCGCGCGAGCGCGGCTACAAGGCCGGCCGCTTCAGCTTCAACGTCAAAGGCGGCCGCTGCGAAGCCTGCCAGGGCGATGGACTCAAGCGCATCGAGATGAACTTCCTGCCGGACGTGTACGTCACCTGCGACGTCTGCCACGGCCGCCGCTACAACAGCGAAACGCTGCAGGTAAAGTACAAGGGGCTTTCCGTCGCCGACCTGCTGGCGTCCACGGTCGAAGACGCCGTCCCCATCCTCGAAAACATCCCGCAGATCAACGCCAAGCTGCGCACCTTGCACGACGTCGGGCTGGGCTATATCCATCTTGGCCAGTCCTCCACCACTCTCTCCGGCGGCGAAGCTCAGCGCATCAAACTGGCGCGCGAGTTGAGCAAGCGCCAAACTGGCCGCACCCTCTATATCCTGGACGAACCCACCACCGGCCTGCATTTTGAAGATGTCAAACGGCTCCTGGACGTGCTTCAACGGCTGGTCGATCTGGGCAATACTGTCATTGTGATCGAACATCAGCTGGATGTGATCAAATCGGCCGACTGGGTAATCGACATGGGGCCGGAAGGCGGTGAGCGCGGCGGAAACGTGGTCGCCTCCGGAACGCCGGAGCAAATCCTGCGGTTCAAGAAAAGCTACACCGCCCAAGCGCTCGAAAAAGCGCTGCATTCCGGAAAAGTCGCATGAGCAAATATGCTCACCAACCTTTGAGCTTTCAGGGCTTGAAGACCGTTCCCATCCAGGCCCGCGGCGGCAAGGTTCGTGTCGAACATTTTGCCAAGCCTTATACCGGCGGCGTCAGCGCTTTAATTGACTCGCTGCCGCACATCCTGGCGGCCGATTCGCTGCGCTCCGTCGTCGATGCATTGGCCAACGCCCGCGCCCGCCGGAAAATGATTCTCTGGGGACTCGGCGGCCACGTTATCAAGTGCGGCCTGGCGCCCATCTTGATCGATCTCATGCGCCGCGGCTATGCCACCGCCTTTGCTCTGAACGGCGCATCCGCCATCCACGATTTTGAAATCGCCATCGCCGGGCAAACCAGCGAAGATGTCGAAGCCGTGCTACCCGATGGCAGCTTCGGCGCCGCCGAAGAAACCGGCCGCGAGTTTAACGCGGCGCTGAATTGCGATCCCGGTTTCGGAGAATCGCTCGGCCATCATCTCGAAAAAATCGCCGACCCGCGCTTCGCGAGAATTCAGCTTGTTGTGCCAGACATATCGCAACTCCACTCCAGTGACCGTGCACGTCGCCATCGGAACAGATACCCCGCACACCCATCCCACCGCTCAAGGCGACGCTTTGGGCCGCGCCACGCACCATGATTTTCGACTGTTGTGTTCTCTTGTTAAGGACATCAACGACGGCGGCGTTTATCTGAACGTTGGCTCGGCCGTGGTGCTGCCCGAAGTCTTCTTGAAAGCGGTTTCGGTGGTCCGCAACCTCGGCCATCCCCTGGCCAACTTCACCACCGTCAATTTCGATTTCCTCCAACACTACCGGCCCAAGGTCAACGTCGTGGAACGCCCGCACGCGCGCGCCGGCGGACACGGCTACTCCCTCACCGGCCATCACGAAATCATGATCCCTCTGCTCGCCGCCGCCCTCATCGAGCGCCCCGCATGATTCCGATCGACCCCACGCCCGATCCCCAATCCCCCATCGCGAGTTCTCCGTTTTTCGACTACACCGACCTGTTCTTCTTCATCGCCCTCTGCGTTCCCAGCCTCTTGATCGCCGCCTTGCTCGTGCGTGGAGTCGCGCTCCTTATCCCCACGCCAACGCCGGCAAAACTCCTGCTGATTCAAACCGTTTGGTATTTTCTCTCCTTCGGTTCCGTCGCCGCGCTCTTTCGCATTCGCTACCGGCAGTCGTTCTGGTGCGCCCTCGGCTGGCGGCCTATTTCGTTCAGTGCCGCTGCAGGCGCAATACTCGCGGGGCCGCTGCTTACGCTTTCGGTGGGGCTCTTAGGCTCTGCCTTGCACACCCCGGATATCTCGCTTCCATTCGAGGACATGCTCAGTGCGCGAGGCACCCTCGTTTTGCTCGGCATCCTGGTCGTCATTCTTGGCCCCGTAGCCGAGGAGCTCGCCTTCCGGGGATTCCTGATGCCGCTGCTGATTCGAAGCATCGGGGTGGTGGGCGGCATCGTGCTCACCGGCTTCATCTTCGGAAGCATTCACGGTTATGAGTATCAATGGTCCTGGCAGTATATGCTGCTGATCTCGCTGGTCGGTTGCGTGTTTGGCTGGGCCAAATACAAAACTCAATCCACAGTTGCCGCCGCACTCATGCACTGCACCTTCAATCTCACGCAATTCGCGGCGCTGCTCCTGCGTTCTAGAACCCTATGATCGAAACCATAAAATGGACCCCCTCCGGCGTGGTCATGATCGATCAAACTCGCTTGCCGCGCGAAGAAGTCTACGTCACTTGCACCGACCATCTGCAAGTCGCCGAGGCCATTCGCTCCATGGTCATCCGAGGCGCCCCAGCCATCGGCGTGGCGGCTGCCATGGGAATCGCGCTGGGCATGCAATCAGCCTCGGCCGCGCAATTCGCCGCGCAATTCAATGATATCTGCGAGACGATTCGCGCTACCCGCCCCACCGCCGTCAATCTTTTCTGGGCCATTGAGCGCATGCGGCGCGTGTTCCTCGAAGTCGCCGGTCACACCCTGCCCGAAATCCGCGAGAGGCTGGTCGCCGAAGCCATCCAGATTCGTCTCGAAGATATTGCCATCAACGAGTGCATTGGAAAGAATGGCGCAGCGCTGATCCCGGATGGCAAAACCGTGCTCACCCACTGCAACGCGGGCGCGCTCGCCACGGCCGGCTATGGTACCGCTCTCGGGGTTATTCGGGCGGCCGTGGCCGCCGGGAAAAAGATCGATGTCTTCGCCGACGAAACCCGGCCTTTCCTGCAAGGAGCGCGCCTCACCATTTGGGAGCTCCAGCACGACCACATCCCGGCGACTCTGATTACCGACAGCATGGCCGGCCACTTCCTCCACTCCGGCCGCATCGGCTGCGTCGTAGTGGGCGCCGACCGCATCGCCGCCAATGGCGATGTCGCCAACAAAATCGGGACGTACTCGGTAGCCGTGCTCGCTAAAGAAAACAATGTTCCTTTTTATGTTGCCGCGCCCCTCTCCACTCTCGATTTAACTCTCGCCTCCGGCGATCAGATCCCCATCGAGCAGCGCGCCGCCGCCGAGGTGACGCACGTGCAGGGTGTGCCCGTCGCCCCGCCGGGTACCCAGGTTGCCAATCCCGCGTTCGACGTTACTCCCCATCGCTACGTCACCGCCATCATCACGGAACGCGGCGTGGCCCGCTCCCCCTATTCGGACGCACTCCAGAAATTGACAGATTACTGAAGTAAATACCATCAAATGCTGTCGCCAGTACTCCGGGTACGTGCAGTCCATCTGCGCCAAGTAACTCAGCACGAAGACTTTTGTTTCAATCGGCGTATTGGCAGGCGGATTGCTCTAACGCAGTCCATGAAAGCATCACAAGAAGAATTCGAAAATATCCTGCTCGCCGAATTACAGGAACTGCGCAGGACCGAGAAAAGTTTAGAGAAGATGTATCCGCGACTCAAGACCAAGCCGCAACTGCGCCGGCATTTTCTGGAACAGCTCGCGGACATGCAGCAGCGCGCCTATCGTCTGGACGCCGTTCTGAATCCCACCGCTTTTGTTGCCTGAGCACATCCCATGCCTAGAATGCTGCTGCTGATCATCTTGGTCATCCTGGTTCTCGGGCTGCTCCCCGCCTGGCCTTATAGCGCGGGCTGGGGCTACTATCCGAGCGGTGGTCTGGGCTTGGTATTAATTATTGTCCTCATCCTAGTCTTGATGGGCCGCGTGTAGCACAGCTTCTGAATTCTGAATTCTGAATTCTTGTTAAGATGTGTGTGACTCTCCTTCATGGGCACACACGCCGTAAAACTGGTAGTCATCTATCCCCGGCCTCTAGACGAGCAGGCATTTGAAACAGCCTACTCGGTAGAGCACGTGCCAATGGTCGAGAAGAAGCTTAAGGGTCTTACCCGCCTGGTTTTAACCAAGGTGACGGGCTCACCCCAAGGCAAAATCGCGGCCTATCGTATTGCCGAAGCTTATTTTTCTTCCATGAACGATCTCCAGACCAGCATCGAATCAGACGACGGTAAAGCGGTCATCGCTCACGCCCAAACCATCTCCAGCGGCGGTTCACCCTTAGTGCTGATCTGCGAAGAGGAGGCGTTCGTATATTGGTAGCACTGTGGATTCTTGTTCTGGCTCTCGTCGCCTGCTTCCCGTCGGCTACGTGCGGCCAATCAAGAACCGGCGACATCGCGCAGGCTCGCGTGGATCGCGTAGGGTCCACCGGTTTCGTTCAACTCGAAGCGGATAGCTTTCACCATCTCACCCCCCGCCAGCAGGCGCTAGCATATTGGCTGTCTCAGGCGTCTATCGCGATCAACCCCATCATCTACGATCAAGTCTCGCGATTCGGACTGCGCCAGAAGCGCGTGCTGGAGCTGATCGTCGCCCATCCAAATGGGGACACCGACCGCGCCGCCTACGCCAAGATTCTCGCCTTTACGAAACTCTTCTGGGCCAACCGGGGGAACCACAACGACACCACGGCGCAGAAGTTTCTTCCCGAATTTACCTTCGAAGAGCTGCGCGCAGCCGGTCTCGCGGCATTGCATCGACACGGTGCCGACGCCGGGTTCACCGACGCAAGCTTCCAGAAGGAGATTGACGAGCTAAGACCGTCGTTCTTCGACCCCGATTTCGAGCCGCTGATCACCGCCAAGAGTCCGCGCGGCGGCCTGGATATTCTGGAAGCCAGCGCCAACAACTTTTACTCCGGCGTCAAACTTTCCGATCTCAAGAATTTCACCGAGCGCTATCCGCTCAACTCACGGTTGGTGAAACAGGACGGGCATCTCGTGGAACAGGTCTACCGCGCCGGGAACGCCGGACCATAGTGTGCCGCCCGGCAGATATGCCGAGTATCTTGCCAAGGCGAATTCTTACCTCGAGAAGGCGGCCGAATTGGCCGAGCCCGCGCAAGCCAAAGCCATCCGCGACCTGATTCTGTATTACCAGACCGGCGATCCCCAGGACTGGCTGCAGTTCGACATCGATTGGGTGCCAGAACAATGCCTCCGGTCGATTTCGCCAATGGCTTCATCGAAGTGTATCGCGATGCGCGCGGCGCCAAGGCTACGTCGCAGAGTTTCGTCACGGTGATGGACAACACGGTGGACGCATTGATGCGCAAGATCGCAGCCAACGCTCAGTATTTCGAGGACCATGCTCCTTGGGCCCGCGCAATACCGCAAGCAAGGTGTGATGCCGCCGCTCGCCAAAGCGGTTGAGACCCTGATCGAGACGGGCGATTTTCACGTGACCACCATCGGCGACAACCTTCCCAACGAAGACGAGATTCACGAGAAGTACGGCAGCAAGAGTTTTATCTTTTCAGGCAGCTCACGGGCGCTCGCGCACGCCCAGGGCTATGGCCACGCTCGAAGAATTCGCTGCAACGCCCGAGGAGATCGCGCTCGGCAAGAAGTACGGCGACCAGGCCGAAGACCTGATGACGGCTCTGCACGAGATTATTGGACATGGTTCGGGCAAAATTGAATCCCAAGTTGACCCACGATCCCGCGTTCTATTTGAAGGAGTATTTCTCCACGCTGGAAGAGGCCCGCGCGGATTTGATGGCGCTGTGGAGCGTGTGGGATCCCGAAGCGCGCCGACTTGGGCTGGTTTCAAGTCCGGATGTCGCCAAGGTGATGTACTACGATTCCGTTCGAGTTGCGATCACTCAGCTGCGCCGCATTCCGAAGGGCGACACCATCGAGGAGGATCACGAGCGGGGCCGCCAGTTGATCGTGAACTACATCCGCGACAAGACGGACGCCATCGCCCAAGTGAAGCGCAATGGGAAAACCTATCTCGAAATTCGCGACTTCGCGAAAATGCGGCAGGGCGTCGGACAGCTTCTGGCGGAGCTGATGCGCATCAAAGCGGAAGGTGACTACAACGCGATTAAGGCCTTGATCGACCGGTACGGAGTGCATTTCGATCCCGCTTTGCGCGATGAAGTTGTGGAGCGATATCGGAAGCTCGACATCCCCACCTACTGGGCCGGTATCAATCCCGAGCTCAAAGCCAGCTTCGACGGCGCGGGGAAAATCGGCAAGGTGGACATCTCCTACCCGCGCGATTTCGTCAAGCAGCAGTTGGGCTACAGCGCAATGTACACCAGCCACCAACCACTAACCACCAGCGACTAGCCCCCTCTACTTCGCCAAAACTTCTTTCACTTTGTCCAGCAGCGATCCCAGCGTAAAAGGTTTCTGCAGGAACGCCGTTCCCGGCGGGAAGATCGCCCGAATACACCGTGGCGTCGTCGGTATAGCCGGAAACGTAAAGCACCTTCATATCGTGTCCCTGCGTTTGCAGGCGCTCCACCAGTTCGCGCCCGCCCATTTGCGGCATCAAGACATCGGTGATGAGAAGCTCCACGCGCTGGCCATGTTCGCGGCACAGCGCGAGCGCATCCTAGCCCGTTAGCCGCTTCCAGCACTTCATAGCCCTGGCGTCGCAGAATCTTGCGAACCAGCGCGCGAATGCCCGCTTCATCTTCCACCACCAGAATGGTCGCCAGCGGCGCCGGCGGCTCAACCGCGGCAGGCGGAGGTTCCACAGCGATCGCGGATTCAGCGGTCGCTTCACCCGCGGGCGATTCAAAGCGCGGAAGGAAGACACGGAAAACGGTCGCGGATCGCGGTCCATTCGATACCGAAATATCGCCGCCCCATTGCCGAACAATGCCATAAGCGCGAGACAAGTGTGGCGGCCACGTCGTCCCACGGCTCTTTGCCGGGTAGCGAGCATTCGAACATCGCCGCTTTCGCTTCGGCATCCAGCGGCTGTCCCGGAGCGAGCACCGAAATCACCGCGTAGCTGCCAGGCTGCAGCGGGGCATTGGGACGCCGCAGATCCTCCGTGACTTCCAGGCGCGAAGTTTCCACTACGATCTTCTCGCCGGCGTGCATAGCTTGCCGCGCCCGCTCGACGATGGCGATCATCACTTGCTCCAACTGTGCGATGTCGGCGCGGACCCGGTTGGGCTCGCCGGACATACGGAGCTCCAGGCCCACATGCGTTCCCAGCAGCGCGCTCAATCGCGGGCCGAATCTCCCCAGCGTGGATTCGAGATCCATTTCGGTGATAGAGCCAGCTTGCCGTCGCGCGAACGATAGCAACTGGCTGGTGAGCCCGCTCATCCGGTCGGTGGCGGCCAGGATCTCCTGAACATCGGCGCGCAGCGTGCTGCCCGCCGGCAGGCTGGTGAGCAACTCCTCGCTATAGCCGGTGAGGATCATCAGCATATTATTCAGATCGTGCGCCATGCGGCTGGCCAGGCGTGACACTGCTTCCACGCGCTCCGATTGCAGCAGCTGATCTTCCAGCATGCGGCGCTCGGTAATATCCACCGCCACCCCGATCAGGTAGCGCGGCTGCCTCTCCCCGCCGGCCTCTGCAGGGGGAAGCAAACGGGCATATTCCCGCAGCCACACACTGCTGCCTCCGGCCGTGATGGCCTGGAATTCGCATGAATGCGCGACGCCCGTCTCGATGGCTCGCTGGTAAGATTGGGCCACCCAATCGCGATCGGAATCGTGTACCCGATCCAGCCAGAAACGACGGATGGCTGGTCCAATGTTCCGGGGCGAAGCCCAAGCAGTTTTTCAGCTTGCGGGCTGGCGAATACAAAATTCATCGAAGGCAGTTCCACGGCCCAAACAATGGCGTCGATGTTCGCGATGAGTTGCTGGGCGGAAATGGCCGGCAGCTCTTCGATGGCTGGAACTGCTTCGATTGCGGCCACTTCTGGCGCCTGTGGCTCGGCCACGAAGGGAACGGGGGCCGCAACAACAACTTCAGGCGCCGGCGGCGCAGCTTCCCGGAATACTGCCAGGCCGGTCAGATCTTCCACCGCGAGCAGGGCTTCCTGGGCGGCTTCCTCATCCCAATTGCGAATCGCCAAAATGCCGACGCGCAGGCGCCGTTTGTCGCGGCCAGTCTCGACCATCACTCCGGTCTGCGGCACGCTGGTCTTCAACACTTCTTCAATGCGATCCAGCAGAGAGGCGGGCAGGATGGTATCCATGCGGCGTGGAGACTCGCCGGCCTGCAGTCCAAAAACCTTCCGCGCCACGCCATTGGCGAGTACAATGTTAAAATCCGAGGAGAGGACCAACAGGCCGACCGGAACGGACGCGACGATCTCCTGATAGTAGCGGCGTTGCGTTTCAACGAGCGCCAGCAGGCGCGCCACTTCTCTACCTCGCCACTGGTCCAGGTCGGTTCTTTCCATGCGATTCCAATTAACAGTCTCAACTGTAGCGGGCCGAATGGACAAGGTACTTTGGGCTAGAACCGTACTGTCAAGTACTAATGGTTTGCCTGGCTGCGGTTCCAGCACCAGCCCTTATGGACTTGATGCGAAAATGAAATGATGCGATCCCTTCCTTATCTTCCGGCACTGATGCTCTTCCTATCCGCGTGTTCCGACGCTCCTAAGACAGCGGAAGTGAAGCAGCCTCCCAAACCACCCGAGGCGCTCACTGGTCGCCAGGCCTTCCAGCGAATGTATCCACAGGCGCGCGGTTGGGCGCCCGATGCGCTGCCGCTCCAAATCCAAAGCCTCAATCTTGCTCAGGTGAAAGCCGAAAAGGGCAAAGCCGGCGCGTGGCAGGTTGTTTTCGTTTCGGCCTCGCTCGGGAAAGCGAAAACCTATACCTATTCAGCCGTGGAAGCAGAGGGCAATCCTACACGAGGGCGTGTTCGGTGGTATCGCGGAGACCTACACGCCGCGTGGGGATTCGTCGCCCTTCCAAATCGCTGCCATTAAGGTGGACTCCGATGAAGCGTACCAGACCGCAGCCAAGGAGAGCGCCGACTACATCAAGAAAAACCCCGGCAAGCCAGTGGTGTTTCTCATGGAGCTAAGCAAGCGATTCGCGGATGTGACCTGGCGCGTGATTTGGGGCGATTCGGTGGGAACCAGCGACTATTCCGTTTTCGTGGACGGGACGACAGGGAAGTATTTAGAAAAGATGCACTATGGAGTGGCGCACGCACTCGTGCGTGCCGCGTTCACACTCGTGTGAACGCCTCAGTTGGCCTTGGGCCGTTTCTTCTTAGGGATTTCGATAACGGCAGGCGTCCGCATCTGCACCACCGGAATCAGCGAACGCCTGGATTCGGCCGGCGACTGGCGCGCCTGGTGGGCGAATTCCTGATTGAGCGTGGCTACAAATTCCTCGATTTGATCCTGCATGGCGGCCATTTTCTCGCGCATATTCAAAATAATTTCGACCCCCGCCAGATTGACGCCCAGATCGCGCGTCAGCTTCAGGATCACTTCCAGACGCTCCAGATCGTCGTCGGTATAAAGCCGCGTGTTGCCTTCGCTGCGCGAGGGCGCCAGCAGACCTTCCCGTTCGTACAGCCGCAGGGTTTGAGGATGGATCTGATACTGCTCGGCGACTGCCGAGATCATATAGGCGGCTTTGGATCGAGCTTTAGCCATCGGATTACACCTTGCTCCAAATATCCTTGCGCGGATCTTCGGTGTTCGCTTGCGAGAGTTCGCGCAGCAGTTCCCGGGTGCGCTCATCCTGCGCCTTGGGCGCCTGGATCACTACTTCGACAATCTCGTCGCCGCGCTGATTCTTGCGCGAGTTCATGACGCCTTTTTCGCGCAAACGGAACTTCTGCGGAGTTTTGCGTTCCTTGCGGCACTTTGAGCAAAGCCCGCCCATCGATGGTGGGGACTTCGATCTTGGCGCCCAGCCCGGCTTCGGACACCGTCACCGGAACCTGGATATGAATGTCATCGCCATCGCGACGAAAGAAAGCGTGCGGCTCCACGCGAACCGTGATGTACAGATCCCCGGACGCTCCGCCCATGCGGCCCGCGTTGCCTTTGCCGCCCACGCGCAGGCGAGAGCCGGATTGAGCGCCGGGCGGGATCCGGACATCGACGATTTCCGCTTTCGATAAACGCCCGTCGCCATGGCAGGTGGGGCACACGTTGCGCAAGCGGCCCTTGCCGTCGCAGCGCGGGCACGTGAGGCTGAATTTCATCGCGCCCGCCATTTGCGTCACGTTGCCGGTGCCATCGCACTCCGGGCAAACCGTGGAACTGCCGCCGACGCTTCCACTGCCGTTGCAGGTCTCGCAGACTTCCTGGCGCGCCACGTTGAGACGCACCTGCGTCCCGCGGATGGCCTGCCAGAAATCGATGTCCAGTCCGTACTCCAGGTCCGAGCCCTTTTCCGGGTCCCGTGCCCGGCTGTTCGCCGCGCTTGTTGCCAAAGAACTGGCTGAAGATGTCGCGGAACGCTCCGGTGCCGCCGCCTGGCTGCGCGTCCCCGCCGTGATTATTGACGTAATCGGAAAAATCGAAGCCGCCGAAACCCATGCCCGGCTGACTGGCGCCCGCGCCTGCCCCGCCGCCTGGCCCCCCGGGCGGAATGTTGTCGGCATAGAAACCGTACTGATCGTAAACCTGGCGCTTCTTGGGATCGCTCAGGATGTCGTAGGCTTCCTGGACTTTCTTGAAGCGCTCTTCAGCGGATTTGTCGCCGGGGTTCAGATCCGGATGATACTTGCGCGCCAGCTTACGGTACGTCTTGCGGATCTCGTCTTCTTTGGCACCGCGAGATACACCAAGCGTTTCGTAATAATCTTGTTTGCTTGCGGCTGGCATGAATGCTGGTTCTTGGTTATTAATTCTTAGTTTTTAGATACTCGTACATTGTCGGTTGCTCGTCGCCAAAGAGCGAACAACCAACAACCAATAGCTTTCTTACTTCTTCTCGTCAACGTCCACGAACTCGGCGTCGACCACATTGTCCTTGGGCTTCGATTCACTGCCGCCGGCTCCGTTGCCGTCGCACCCGGTCCGCCTTGCGGCGGCGCTCCGGCACCCGGCTGGCTGGAAGATTTGTACATGGCCTCCGCCAGTTTGTGGCTGGCCGTCTCCAGCTTCGAAGTGGCCTGATTAATGCGATCGATGCCGCCCTCTGACATCGCTTTCTTGGTATCTGCGAGCGCTTCGTCCACCGCCTTGGCGTCGTCGGCGCTGACTTTGTCGCGATGCTCCTTCAACATCTTTTCGATGTTGTAAACCATCGCGTCGGCCCGGTTCCGGGACTCGATCTCTTCCTTCTTCTTGCGGTCGTCGGAGGAATGAGACTCCGCGTCCCGCGCCATCTTCTCCACTTCGTCCTTAGCTCAGGCCTGAAGAAGAAGTAATAGTGATCTTCTGCTCGTTATTGGTGGCCTTGTCCTTGGCCGTGACGTTCAGGATGCCGTTGGCGTCGATGTCGAACGTCACCTCCACCTGCGGAATCCCGCGCGGAGCCGGTGGAATACCCACCAGTTGGAACACTCCGAGCATCTTGTTGTCGGCCGCCATGGCGCGCTCGCCCTGGTAGACCTTGATCTCAACCGACGTCTGACTATCGGAGGCCGTCGAAAACGTCTCGCTCTTGCGCGTGGGAATGGTGGTGTTGCGCTCGATCAGCCGGGTGAACACGCCGCCCAGCGTTTCGATGCCGAGCGACAGCGGAGTAACGTCGAGCAGCAGAACATCTTTCACTTCGCCGCCCAGCACGCCGCCCTGCACCGCCGCGCCCACCGCGACCACTTCATCGGGGTTCACGCTCTTGTTGGGCTCTTTGGCGAACAGATCGCGCACCTGTTGCTGCACCTTCGGCATGCGGGTGGAACCGCCCACCAGCACCACTTCGTCGATCTGCGCGGGAGTGACGCCGGCATCCGCCAGGGCCTGCCGGCAAGGTCCGGACGCGCGCTCCAGAATGTCGGCCACCATCTGCTCCAGCCGGGCCCGCGTCAGCTTCACGTTCATGTGCTTGGGACCGCTGGCGTCGGCCGTCAGGAACGGCAGATTGATTTCGGTTTCCAGCACCGTCGAAAGCTCGATCTTGGCCTTTTCGGCGGCTTCCTTCAGGCGCTGCAGCGCCATCTGGTCCTTGGAGACGTCCACCCCGGTTTCCTTCTTGAACTCCTGCACCAGCCAGTCGATAATGCGCTGGTCGATGTTGTCGCCGCCCAGGTGCGTGTCGCCGTTGGTGGACTTCACTTCCACCACGCCATCGCCCACTTCGAGAATCGAAATGTCGAACGTGCCGCCGCCGAAGTCATACACCGCGATGGTCTCGTTCTTCTTTTTATCCAGCCCGTACGCCAGTGCCGCCGCCGTCGGTTCGTTGATGATGCGCATCACTTCCAGGCCGGCAATCTGTCCGGCGTCTTTGGTGGCCTGGCGCTGCGAATCGTTGAAGTAGGCCGGAACGGTGATCACCGCCTTGGTGACCTTTTCGCCCAGATAGGCTTCGGCGGCTTCCTTCAATTTGGTGAGAATCATCGCGGAAATCTCGGGCGGGGAGTAGCGCTTGCCGTTGATCTCGACGCGCGCGTCGCCATTTTCGCCGGCGACTACTTTATACGGAACCAGCTTCATCTCCTCGCTCACTTCGTTGAAGCGGCGGCCCATGAAGCGCTTGATCGAATACACGGTGTTTTCCGGGTTGGTCACGGATTGGCGTTTGGCCACCGTCCCCACCAGCCGTTCACCGCTCTTGGTGAAAGCCACCACGGACGGCGTTGTCCGGCCGCCCTCCTGGTTCGGAATGACGACCGCTTGGCCGCCTTCCATCACGGACACGACGGAGTTGGTCGTTCCTAAGTCTATACCTATGATTTTGCTCATTCTTCCCTCAATCCTTCGGCTAAGAATCCGGGTCGTTTTAGCCTGTAGACCATTATCAAACTTTAGTGTGTTATTGTCAAGTAGATCCACGGTGGACTCGCGCAACCTACTCTTGCAAATCTGATGCCGCTTGCGGCAAAGAAGAAACAGGAGCCGGTGGCCCTTTCCGTACCCTTGCCCTCGGGAGCCGGGGCGGCGCCCCTGATCGCATTCTGAATTCTGAATTCAGGATTCTGAATTCTCCATTTACGCCGACAGCGGCTGGGATCGAAGCTCCGCCAACCATGCGCCCACCAGTCGAAGCTGTTCCCGGTCCATGTCATAGACCCCGGTAGACGGAAGCCTCCGGGCGATCTCGCTTGCTTTGTCCCAGGCTTCGGCTGCTCCCGCCAGATTGCCTTGGGCCGCCCGGATAGTGGCGGTGGAGCGCCAGTAATCGGCCGAATCGTCCCGCTGGGGAGCCTGCGCGAACCAGCGCTGTGCTTCCCGGCTATCGCGGCGGTAAAATGCTTCGCAATGAGCGCGATTTGTAATGAGCGCGTGAGCCAGCTTGCTCCCCGGGCTCGCTGCCTGATGCGCCTTCTCCAGCCACAAAAGAGCGCGCTGCCAATCGCCGCGATCCAGGAAGTGCAGGTATGCCATGGCGAACGATCCGGCGGAATCAGGCAACTGCGCGGCAAACTCCGCAGCGCGCTCCACCATGGCCGTGGGCCAATCGCGGGGGCGAAGGGGTGTGGTGCGCGATAAAGCCATGTAGTGATTGGCGCAATGAAAGTCGCACCAGGGGCCGCCCCGGACCATTTGCCATAGCAGCGCGCCGTCGGAATATTGAGCTTCACTCGCCATAGGCAGAAGGTTAAACAGGAAGTCGCCTAAAGCAAACCCAGTAACGAGCGCGACGGTCCGGCCGAGAGCAGCCGGCCACGCCGGGCCGGGAATCAATAGCAGACGCGAGGCCCCAATCGTGCCAAGCGCTCGCCGATGCCAGCGGTCCGCCGAGCGTGAGGATCATGAAGCCGAGTGCGGATATTTCGAGGAGTGGTGGGGACCATGGCCGTGTGGCCGCCCAGCAGTTTGTCGTAGCGCATCTGGGAGCGCCAGCGCCCCGTGGCATAAGTCCAACTCAGCGGCCCAACGCCAAAACCAATCAGCCGGAACCGGACGATATCGCCCAGAACCAGGTGTCCCAGTTCATGGAACAGAATGCATCCGTACACGGCGCCGGCCAGCGTGATCCAGAAAAGAACTTCGGAATGGATCTGGGGCATCCCTCGGGCGACGGTCCACCCGCGGATGGAATTGAGAACCAAACACCCCACACCAGCTGGGCAAACATGAAAACGGGTCCGGACCATTTGCTGGTGCCATCGCCCTCGATCGGCTGGTGCTTACGATTGAATCTCGGGTCCATGGGAGGATTACGCGCGAAGTAAAAGATCCCCGCCGCGGCCACCGCGATCCCGACCGGAAATAGGAGCAGATTGAAAATGGACACGGCCAGAAGCGACCAGCGGCCCAGGGCATCGCCCCTCCCCAGGCGCCAGGCGGCAATGGCGGCCAGCACCGCCAGCAACACCATCAAACAGAACAGCTCCGTAATCGAGTGATGCCCCAAATGGAGACGCAGCGAGGTCGTGGCGGCCAGCTTTGATAGACGCAGCACGAAAAACGCGAGGCTTAGGAACCCCAACGCTTCCAGCGCAAAGATCAGGCGCAGAACGTGCCGGAGCGCGCGCATTACGACTCGAATCGGCTAATGTAGCGGGTTTCCCCTCTAAGGCGACCACCTGAGAAACGGCTGGCATTCCACATGGTACGTGGTCGACCTGGACGCGCAGATACAATAAAGCCATAAATTTATGTCCTACGATTGAACGGATTCGCTTGGGCGATCTCGCGGCCCGGCTGGGCTGCGAACTGCATGGCGACCCCGAGATATCGAGATCACCGGCGTGGCTGGTGTGGAGCGCGCCGGCCCCAACGAGCTGACGTTTCTCGCCAACCCGAAGTACGCGCCAAAAGTGAAGCAAACGCGGGCCGGGCGCGATCCTAGTGAAGGAGCCGCTGCCGCCGGCGCCAAGAACTCGCAGCCCGCCAGCCTGGTATCGGCGAATCCCTATCACGATTTTGCGCGCGCTCTGGCCTTGTTTTATCAACCGCCGCGCCCGAAGCCGGGCATTCATCCGCAAGCGAGCGTGGCCGCCACCGCTCAAATCGGCGAAGGAGCGTCGATGGGAGCGTTCGCGGTAGTGGGCGAGCGCGTGCGTATCGGCAAGAACGCGGTGCTGCATCCGCATGTCGGTGATCTATGAAGGCGCCGAGATTGGCGACGACTTTTGCGCCCATTCGCACGCCGTGGTGCGGGAGCATTGCCGCATCGGAGACCGGGTGATCCTGCAAAACGGAGTGGTGGTGGGCAGCGACGGATTCGGTTTCGCCAAGACCCGCGCAAGGGACGCACTTCAAGATTGTGCAATCCGGCGTGACGGTGATTGAGGACGACGTGGAGATCCAATCGCTGACCTCGGTGGATCGGGCGACGGTGGGCGAAACGCGCGTGAAGCGCGGAGCCAAGATCGACAGCCTGGTGCAGGTGGGGCACGCCTGCGTAGTCGGAGAGGACAACATCATTTGCGCGCAGACCGGACTCGCCGGCGGATCGGTTCTCGAGAAAAACGTCCTGTTGGCCGGACAGGTGGGCATTTCCGGACATCTGACCATCCACGATAACGCGGTGATCTACGCGCAGAGCGGCATCGGCGGTGACGTGAAGGAAGGTGCGGTGATGTCGGGTTCGCCCGCGTTTGAAGCGCGCGAATGGCTGCGCGCCATCACCGCATTTCCGAAACTGCCTGATCTGCTGAAGACAGTGAGACAATTGGAAAAGCGTTTGGGTCGCCTGGAAGGCGCTGCAACCACTTCTCAATGATCGAAGACATCTCCAATAACGGCCGCCGGCCGGTGGCCTATCTGAACGAGACTTTTCTCGAAAGTCCGGATGCCCGGGGGCTGCGCATTCTCTCCGAGTATCTGGAGCCGCTGTCGCACTTTCGCGACGAGAACATCCAGGACACCATTGTTTTCTTTGGATCGGCCAGGATTAGCGAAGAAGGGCCGTTAGGCCGCTACTATCGCGACGCGCGCACGCTGGCGCGGTTAGTCACCGAGTGGTCCAGCAAACTGGATGCGGCGTCGCACCGCTTCGTCATCTGTTCGGGCGGCGGCCCCGGCATCATGGAGGCGGCCAATCGGGGCGCGGCGGATGCGGGCGGCAAGACCATCGGCCTTAACATCGGATTGCCCTTCGAACAGATGCCGAACCCTTTCATCACTCCCGAGCTGTCTTTCGAATTCCATTACTTTTTCATGCGCAAGTTCTGGTTTGCGTATCTGGCCAAGGCGCTGGTGATTTTTCCGGGCGGATTCGGAACCATGGACGAAATGTTCGAAGTGATGACGCTGGCGCAGACCCGCAAGCTGGAAAGCAAGATCGTGATCGTGCTGTATGGGACGAAATTCTGGCGTGAGGTTTTGAACTTCGACGCGCTGGTGGAACATGGCACCATCGATCGGGAGGATTTGAACCTGTTTCAGTATGCCGACGATCCCGAAACGGCGCTGGGCATCTTGCAGCAGCAGTTGACCCGCTATTTCCTGGAGCCGGAGAAGCCGCTGCCGGAAGCGGCGTCGGAAACTCCCGAGATCGCCAAATCGCGCGTGTGAACCTTTCGATCAAAGCATTGTGGGGCCGGCTCGGGAAGGTGGAGAAAGCCTTCTCGGTTGCGCTGCTGCTCTATCTGATCTCTGCTGGTCGCATGGCCGGACAGCGGTTCCTGAGGTGCTGGCGGCGGTCGCGACGTATGTCCTGGGGGCGTGGATCGCGCTCCGTCTGCTGCGGATCGGTCTTAGAAAACTTACCTGGCGTCTACGCAACCGATTACTTGTCGCGTACCTGTTCATCGCCGTCCTGCCGATTCTGCTGGTGCTCACTCTCGTCGTGTTGGGCGGTTACATGCTGGCGGGACAGGCGGCGGCTTACGTGGTGCGGTCGGAATTGGACCGGCGGCTAGTTTTGCTTCGCTCCGTCGCCGAGGATCTGAGCGCCTCCCCGTCGGCCATCCAGCGGATTGACCAAACGCAGCAGCCACGCTTTCCGGGCTGATCTTGTGGACTGCCCGGAACGGGTCGAGCCAGAAGTGGCCGCCCGATGCAGACGTGAGTGTACCCGCTGGGCTGCCGGTGAAATCGAGCGGCGTCGCATGTCGCGCGATGGACGTTATTATGCTTGGGCGTATGCCGCTCCGGGCGATCGGCAGGTGTTGGCGTTGACGCCGCTCACACGGCGTTTCTTGAGCGGGCTGGCGCCGGGCTTGGGCGACTTCTACTTCCTGCAACGGGATTTTTCCGGACCTGTGGATGCGAACGCCCCCCGTTCGGCCAGCAAGCCGAAAGTCAGGGTGACCGCGGGTTCCACCAAACTTGGCGCGCAAGGTGAAGGGGATTTTCGGTTGCTGCCGGCCGGAGGCGACGCTCCCCAGGCTGTGATTCCGCCGCCGGTGAATCGCTTCGATGTGGACGTGCGGTGGGGATCGCTGATCCCTGCGGTGGAGTGGGAGCATCCCAACAAAACCAGTCCGCCCTGCTGGCGGTCCACACGCGGCTGTCTGCGATTCTCGCGGCGATTTTCAGTCCGGGTGGCGACGAGTTCCAAGGCGGGGTTTTGGTGGTCTTTTATGTCGTGGCGGTGGCGTTTCTGGTGGTTGGCCGCCGCGGGGCTGGCCATCGGCATCTCCATGTCGCGCAGCATTACGGGCGCGGTTCATGCCTTATATGCGGGAACCCAGCGGGTGATGCGCGGCGACTTTTCGCATTTGATCCAGGTGTCGGGGCGCGATCAGCTGGCCGAGTTAAGCAGCTCGTTCAACACCATGACGCAGAATCTGGAGCGGCTGCTGGCGGTGGCGAAAGAGAAAGAGCGCATGCAGGCCGAGATCGAGATCGCCCAGGGCGTGCAGGAACAGCTGTATCCCAAGGCGCCTCCGGTTTTTGAGAGCCTGCGAGTGCTGGGAATGTGCGATCCGGCTCGCATGGTGTCGGGCGATTATTACGACTACCAGTTAGTGGATGGGAAACTCGCGCTCGCCATCGGCGACGTGGCGGGGAAGGGAATTTCAGCGGCCTTATTGATGGCGACCATTCAAGCGGCCATGCGCATGGAGCTGCGGGCGTCCGCCGACCTGGCGGCATCCGTGAATGGCCTGCGGTTCTCCACCGCGCGCATGGTTTCCGAGCTGAACCAGCAACTGCACGCCACCACGTCGCCGGAAAAATACGCCACCTTCTTTTTCGCCATTTACGATCAGGCCACCGGCCTGCTCACCTATACCAACGCCGGCCACTTGCAGCCCGTGCTTTTTCGCTCCGGCGCTGCCACTCCTTTGGATGTCAACGGTACCGTGGTGGGCGCGTTTCCCTTTTCCAAGTACGAGGAAAGCAAGATCGAGCTTCAGAGTGGCGACTTGCTGGTATGCTACACCGACGGCATCACCGAACCCGAGAACGAATATGGGGAAATGTTCGGCGAAGAGCGTCTCATCGAATTAGTGGCCAAAAACGCGGACCGCGACGAAGCGCAGATCATCGAGAGTGTGATGGAGCGCGTGCGCGAGTGGACCGGTGTGCCGGAGCTGTCCGACGACATGACCGTACTGCTGGCCCGCAAACTGTAATTCTGGATTCTGAATTCTGACTTCTGAATTCTGTCTTCCGGATTCTGTCTTAAAATAGCCACAGCATGCGCCGGCTTCGCAACTGGATTATCGTTCTCAGCGCTGGCGTTGTGCTCATCCTGAGCGGCGGAACCCTCGGCTTCATCTGGATCGAGCACTATCCCCCCTTCGACGCGTTCTACATGACCCTCATCACCATCACCACGGTGGGCTATGAAGAACTCCATCCGCTGAGTTTCTGGGGGCGGATATTCAATTCGTTTCTGATATTCTTCGGCGTCACCATTATGCTGCTGGCGGTGGGCGGCATGACGCAGGTAATCATCGAGCTTGAGCTCACTCAATTTTTCGGGAAACGGCGGACCAGGAAAATGATCGATAAGCTGCGGGACCATATCATCGTGTGCGGTTTCGGACGGGTGGGCCGCGGCGCGGCTCGCGAACTGCAGCGCGCCGGCGTTCCCTTTCTCATCGTGGACAAGAGCGAGGACCGCGTGGAATGGGCCATCCGGGACGGCATGCTGGGCGTGCTGGCCGATGCCACCGACGATGAAACGCTGCAGCAGGCGGGCGTGCTGCGGGCTAAGGGTTTGATTGCCACTCTGCAAAGCGATGCCGACAATCTGTTTGTGATCCTCTCGGCCAAGGCGTTGAAGCCATCGTTGCAGGTCTCGGCGCGGGTGGCTTCCGAGCAAAGCGAAAAGAAAATGCGGCTGGCCGGCGCCGACTACGTGTTCGCGCCTTACGATATGACGGGCAACCGCATGGCGCAAGTGATGTTGAAGCCACACGTATTTCAATTCATCGATTTCACCACCAAGAACATGGGGCTGGACGTGGGAATCGAGCAGTTCAGCGTGCCCGTGTCGAGCGGGTACGCATCTAAGTCGCTGATCGAAGCCCAACTTCGCAAGGGCCTGGGAGTGATTGTGCTCGCCATCCGAAAATCGGACGGAGAGATGTTGTTCAATCCTCCGGCGGAAGCTGAGATTCAGGCCGGCGATTTTCTGATCGTGATGGGAGAGGCCGCGAACCTGCGGAAGTTGGAGCAGTTGCTGGCCGAGGTGCGCGCATGAAAATTCTAACCGCTGCGCAGATGCGTGACGTCGACCGCCGCACGGCCGAGCTTGGCATCCCCAACATCATCCTGATGGAAAATGCCGGCCAGCGCGTGGTGGAGTTTCTGGAGCGCGAGTACGCGCCGCTCGCCCAACGGAGAATCCTGGTGGTGTGCGGCAAGGGCAATAATGGCGGCGACGGTCTGGTAGTAGCGCGCCAGCTCTATACGCGTGTAAAGCCGCGCTGGTTGCGCGTGGTGCTGGCGGGCGATCCGGATCAGATGCACGGCGATGCCCTGGAAAATTTCCGGATGCTTTGCGCGGTGGGATGCCCGGTGGCGTCCGAGATCACGCCCGAGATGCGGACCGCTTCGCTGGTTATCGACGCGGTGCTTGGAACGGGCGCCGAAGGCCCTCCCAAAGGGAAAGCGGCCGAGGTGATCGAATCCATCAACCGGGACTTCCCGCTGGCCGAAGTAGTGGCCGTGGATGTTCCGTCCGGCGGGGCGGTGCGCGCCAGGCATACCGTTACGTTTACGGCTCTGAAGCCCTCGCTGGTCTTGCCGCCCGCGTACGAACTGGCGGGCAAAGTCCATGTGGTGCCGATTGGTACACCACCGGAGCTGGTTGAAAACGACCCGACGATAACGCTCTCGATGTCCGATCCGGCGGACTTTGCCGCGTTGTTCGAGCCGCGTCCGAGCGATTCAAACAAAGGCCAGTACGGTCACGTGCTGGTAATCGCGGGCGGGCGCGGAAAAACAGGCGCCGCGGCCATGGCGGGGATTGCGGCATTGCGGGCGGGCGCGGGCCTTTCAACCGTCGCATCTGCCGCGTCGGCGATTTCGGCGATCGCAGCCTACGCTCCGGAAATTATGACGGAGCCACTGGCGGAGACCGATGGCGGCTCCATCGCGATGCGCGCGCCGGACGATCCCGCATTGGCGGCCATCACGGAGAAGAAAACAGTGATCGCGATCGGCCCAGGCATGGGTCAACATCCCGAGACCGTTCAATTCATCCGGCGCTTCGCGCAAGAATCGAAGACCCCGATGGTAGTGGATGCCGATGCCCTGAATGCTCTGGCTGGCCAGCGCTCGCGATTCGAAGGGACGCGCATTTTCACTCCCCACCCGGGTGAGATGTCACGCTTGACCGGGAAAACGATCGCGGAGATACAGCAGGATCGCATCGGCCATGCGCGCGCGCTTCTCCACCGAGCACCATGTCTATTTGGTGCTCAAGGGCGACCGCAGCGTCATTGCGTTTCCGGATGGGCGCGTGTGGATCAATCCCACCGGGTCGCCGTCCATGGCCACCGGCGGTACCGGTGATGTGCTTACCGGAATGATCGCGGGACTGGTGGCGCAGTTTCCCAAGCAGCTCGAACAAGCGCTGCTCGCCGCCGTCTACCTGCATGGGCGAGCGGGTGAGCTGGGCGCCGAAGTGCTTGGCGAAAAATCTTTCATGGCCACCGATCTGTTCGAGTTCCTGCCCGAGGCGATGCGTGAAATCGCGGATCTATCACACCGAAACTGAAGAAGAGACCATCGCGCTGGGTGAAAAGCTGGCTGCCGAACTGCCGGCGAAAGCGGTGGTGCTGCTGATCGGGCAGCTCGGCGCGGGGAAAACGACGCTCGCCAAGGGAATCGTGAAAGGCCTGGGCGCGGCACAGCCCGACGACGTATCCAGTCCGACCTTCACCCTGATCCACGAATACAGCCCAAGCGTTTTTCACATCGATCTATATAGATTGGACACCCCAGCCCAAGTGGCAACGCTCGGCCTGGACGAAATCTTCGACCGGCGCGCAGTGGTGCTGATCGAATGGGGCGAGCGCTTCCCACAGCTGATGCCAAAAGACCGCATCGAGATCCACTTACGTGCCACCGACGAAAACTCGCGAGAGATCGACGTAAGAAGTACAATGGAGTTAGTCTCTCCCCCCTGCAAGGATTCAGCATGAGTTCCGCAAGGCCGTTCGTTCATTTACATTGTCACACTGACTATTCGCTGCTCGACGGCGCTTGTGAAATCGGTCAGTTGATGGATCTGGTGGTGGAGCAGAAGATGCCTTCCATCGCGATGACGGACCACGGCAATCTTTTTGGCGCGGTGGAGTTCTACAACAAGGCCAAAGAGAAAGGCGTTCATCCCGTGATCGGATGCGAGGTGTATGTCTCGCAGCAGGGTTTGGCCAGCCGCAGTGAAACCGATCGCTACAACCACCTGGTGCTGCTGTGCGAGAACCAGGATGGCTATCGCAATCTGCTGAAGCTGGTGTCCACCGCGTTTCTCGAAGGCTTTTACTACAAACCCAGGATCGACAAGGATCTGCTGGCCCGGCACTCCAAGGGCTTGATCGCGATGTCGGCCTGCCTGCGCGGCGACATCAACGAGACCATCATGGCCAATCGCTATGAGGAAGCCAAGCGTCTGGCCTACGGCTACGCCGACATGTTCGGAAAGGAGAACTTCTTTCTCGAGATTCAGGATCACGGCCTGGATCAGGACAAGATCGTGATTCCGGAACTGCTGCGGCTGTCGCAGGAGACGCGCATTCCGCTCGTTGCCACCAACGATTCGCACTACATGCGCAAGAGCGATGCGCGGGCGCACGAAATTTTGCTGTGTATCCAGACCGGCAAGACCATGAGCGATCCGAATCGCATGCGCTTCACCCAGCCCGAGTTTTATCTCAAGACGCGCGACGAAATGCTCGCCATGTTTGGCGAAGTGCCAGAGACGGAAGCCGCGCTGGATCGTACCTGGGACATCGCCCAGCGCTGCCAGGTGAGCCTGGAGAAAGTTAAGGAGCCATTTCCGAAGTTCGATGTTCCCGCCGAACATTCCACCGACAGCTATTTCGAGTACGTAGCCCGGCAAGGCTTCGAGAAGCGCCGGGCGCGCCTGGAAGCGCTGCGCAAAGAAGGCGGATTGAAGCACGATCTCCCCGAATATTCCGAGCGCCTGGATCGCGAAATCAAGCATGATCCAGCAGATGAAGTTCTCCGGCTACTTCCTGATCGTCTGGGATTTCATCCGGTTCGCCAAATCGCGCGGCATTCCCGTGGGGCCGGGCCGCGGATCGGCCGCCGGCAGCCTGGTGAGTTATGCCATGGAGATCACCGACATCGATCCGCTCGAATACGGTCTGCTGTTCGAGCGCTTCCTGAATCCCGAGCGCATCAGCATGCCCGATATCGACATCGATTTCCACACCCGGCGGCGCGGCGAGGTGATCCAATACGTCACTGAGAAATACGGGCGCGAGCAGGTGGCGCAGATCATCACCTTCGGAACCCTGGGCGCGCGCACGGCTATCAAGGACGTCGGCCGCGTGCTCGACATCGGCTTTGCGGACGTGGATCGCATCACCAAACTTATTCCCACCACGCTCAACATCAAGCTGAAGGACGCGCTCGCGCAGGAGCCGGCCATCGAGGAGGCAGCCCGCAAGGATCCGCGCTTGAAAGAAGTGCTGGAAGTGGCCTGCAAGGTGGAAGGGATGGCGCGCAACTCCGGCATGCACGCGGCGGGTGTCGTGATTTCGCCCGTGCCTCTCCGGGAATTGGTCCCGCTGTGCAAAACCAGCAAAGACGAAATTGTCACCCAGTACGACATGGTCGGCCTGGAGAAGCTGGCGCTTCTCAAGATGGATTTTCTCGGCCTGACGACGCTCGACATTATTCAGGATGCGGTCGCGCTGATCGAGCGCCATCGCGGCGTGAAAGTCGATACGGAGAAGCTTCCCCTCGATGACGCGGAAACGTATCAGATTTTTTCCAAAGGGCTTTACCAGCGGCGTCTTCCAGTTTGAATCACCCGGAATGCGCGACATCTTGCGCAAGTATCAGCCCACCCGCATTGAGGATTTATGCGCGCTCAACGCGCTGTACCGGCCGGGGCCGATTCAGGGCGGCATGGTGGACGATTTTATCGATCGCAAACACGGCCGCAAGCAGGTGACTTACGATTTCCCGGAGCTGAAGGAGCTGCTGGAAGAAACCTACGGCGTCATCGTCTATCAAGAGCAGGTGATGCAGATTTCCAATCGCCTGGCGGGATACTCGCTCGGCGAAGCGGACATCCTGCGCCGCGCTATGGGAAAGAAGAAGGCCGAGGAAATGGCCGCGCAGCGCGTCCGCTTCCTGGAAGGCGCCAAAGCCAAAGGGCTTGCTCCGAAGAAGGTCGAAAAAATCTTCGATCTCATGGAGCAGTTCGCCGGATACGGTTTCAACAAATCGCATTCGGCCGCCTATGCGTATCTGGCATACGTCACAGCCTACTTGAAGGCGCACTACGCGCTGGAGTTTTTGTCGGCGCTGCTCACCTCCGAAATGGGCAACACCGACAAGGTGGTGAAGTACATCAATGAATGCCGCGAGATGGGCATTCCAGTGCTGCCCCCGGACGTGAATTCGAGCGGCCGCGATTTTTCGCCCGACGGCCAGGGCATTCGCATGGGCCTGTGCGCCATCCGCAATGTGGGCGCGTCGGCCGCGGACGCCGTCATCGCAGCGCGCGAGAGCGGCGGCGCGTTCAAATCGCTCTACGATCTTTGCGAGCGCGTCGACATGACCAGCGTAAATAAGCGCATTCTTGAAAACTTCGTCAAAGGAGGAGCGCTCGCCAGCCTGGGCGGCAACCGCGCGCAGTTGACCGCGGTGATCGAAAACGCCATGGAGAGCGGACAACGCGCCTGGAAGGATCGCGAGAGCGGCCAAACCGGGCTCTTCGGCATGGCCCTGGGCGAGCCGGAGCACGTGGAACATCCCTTGCCCGTGCTGCCAGATTGGACCGTGCAACAGAAACTATCGGGCGAGAAAGAAGTGCTCGGCATCTTCGTCACCGGCCATCCGTTGGATGAATTTCGAGACAAAGCCGCGGAGTTGTCCTCGCACGACACCGAAACTCTGGAAGGACTCGAGCGCGGCGCCGAGGTGGCCATTTGCGGCATCCTGACGGGCATCGTGCGCAAGCGCAACAAGGACGGAAAGCTGTGGGCGGCCATGCGCCTGGAGGATCGCAAAGGCGGCGTGGAAGCCATGGCCTTCTCCACGCAATACGATCGTCTTCTGGCAGGTTTGGTGGAAGATCAGGCGGTGCTGGTGCGCGGTCTGGTGCTGCCGGAGGAGAATAGCCCGTCCAAGATTTCGGTCCAGGACATTGTGCCGCTGCAGGTGGCGCGCGTGAACCTGCCCACTTTGATTTCCATCCGCGTCGGTGTCGGTGTGAATGGAACCGTGGACAAGGCCGAAGAGCTAAACCAGTTCTTCGCCCGAAAGAGTGGGGAAACCGAGGTGCGGCTGCGGCTGGAGAAACCCCGCGACTTTTCCGTTATTCTGGATGTGGCCCCGAAGGTCCGCCCGGATAAAGAATTCTGCGCGGAAGTGGAAAGAATCTGCGGACCGGAGTCGGTCGAGGTTCTGGCCAGTTAAATGGCAGATCAACCGATCCAAAGCGCGTCCGAGCCCGCCGCGTCAAATCCCACCTGGGAGCGGGTGCAACTCGCCCGCCATCCCAAACGGCCGCACACATCGGACTATATCAGCCGCATTTTCACCGGATTTTCCGAGCTGCACGGCGATCGATTTTATGGCGACGATGCGGCGGTCATGGGAGGGTTCGCGCTTCTTGACACTCGCCCCGTAATGGTGATCGGCCAGGAAAAGGGCCGCGACACCAAGCAGAAGCTGCACCGCAATTTTGGGATGCCGAAACCGGAAGGCTATCGCAAGGCCATGCGCCTGATGCGAATGGCCGACAAATTCCAGCGGCCCATCGTGACGTTCCTCGACACCATGGGCGCCTACCCCGGCATCGACGCCGAGGAGCGCGGTCAGGCCGAAGCCATCGCCAATAATTTGCGCGAGATGTCGCGGCTGGGCGTGCCGGTGATCACCATCGTGATCGGGGAAGGCGGCAGCGGAGGCGCGCTGGGTCTGGGCATTGCGAACCGCGTCTACATGCTCGAAAACGCCTACTACAGTGTAATTTCCCCGGAGAGCTGCGCCGCCATCATTTATCGCGATTCGGGTCGCGCCGCCGAGGCCGCCCAAGCGCTGCGCCTGACGGCTGTGGATCTGCAAGGGTTGGGCTTGATCGATGGCCTGATCCCCGAGCCGGCGGAAGGCGCTCATACCGATCCGAACAAAGCCGCCGACTTCGTCAAGGAAACCATCCAGAAGGCGCTGGCGGAATTAACTCCACTTTCGCGCGAGGCCTTGATCGAGGGGCGCTATAACAAGTTCCGCCGCATGGGAAATTTCTTCGCCGAATGAACAAAACAGTCGCTATCGGGATTGTTTTTGTAGTTGTGGTGCTAGCATTCCTGGTCTATTCGAGCATGCACATCGCCAAGTATCGCGTGGAAGTGTGCGTAGCGTTCCACGGAGGGAATCAATGCCGGACGGCATCAGCCGACACGCAGGATCATGCCTTACGAAGCGCGCAATCGAATGCCTGTGCGCTCCTGGTATCCGGCGTAACCGATACCATGCAGTGCGAACGCCAGGTGCCAACCAGCGTGAAATGGCTAGAGAGGAAGTAAGAAGAAGAATTCAGAATTCGAGAATCCAGAAGTCAGAATGCGGACCGAAGTAGTTAGAAATTCAGATCGGGGAATTCAGAAGTCAGAATGCGGACTGAAGAAGTCAGAAGTCAGAATTCTTCTTCCACTTCTGAATTCTGGATTCTCGAATTCTGAATTCTTCTTAGAAATACTTTTCCGCCAGCTCAGGCTTCGCCTGCACCGCCCGCTGCCAGCACCCGCGAGCTTCTTCTTCCTGCCCGAGCGCTTCCAACGCATGGCCCAAATTGAGCAGCGCTTCAGCGAACTCCGGTTTCTCTTCGGTGGCCCGCCGGTAGGAGCGGGCGGCATCTTCCTGCAGGTTAGACTGCTGCAGCAGCACCCCAATGTTGTAGTTCAGCTCCGCGCTGCGTTCGCCGCGCTGTTCCAGTTTCGCCTCCGCGTCGAGAGCCAGTACGTAATCGCCCTGATCGACGGCCACGGCGGCCACTCCCCGCAGCGCGTCGATGGACTCCGGATGGCGCGCCGCGGCCTGCGTGAAAGACGTTTTCGCCGCATCCAGATCGCCCAATCGCCGCTGAGCGACGCCCAGATTCATCAGCGCGTCCAGCCAATCGGACCGTTTGCTGACGCACACGCGAAATGGTTCGATGCTGCCTGCCGTGTCCCCCCGCAGCAACCGCAGATAGCCCAGCCGAAACCACGCTTCCTCGCGTTCCGGCTCCACTTCCACCAGCTTCTCCATGCAGTTTTCGGATTCCGTCAGAATTGCCGAGCCGTTCCTGCGCGTTGGCCAGATTCCATAAGGCGGGCGGATACTCGGGCGCCGCCTGGAGCGCTCGTTCGTAAGCCTTGCGCGCCTCGGCTTGATCGCCGCGCTCCTGCAGGATAGCGCCCAGATTGGCATAGGCAAGGGCACTGTCCGGCTTGAGTTTCAACGCTTCGGCGTAAGCTTGGCCGGCCTGCTCCAATCGATTGGTCTTTTGGTACGCCACGCCCAGGTTGAACCACGCTTCAAACGAACTGGAAGCGGTCTTTACCAATTGCGCGCCCAGCTGGGCGGCGGACTTATAGTCGCCGCGTGCCATCGCGGCCGCGATCATCCCGGTTAGGCCGGCTTGCGCATTGGGCCGCAAGCGCAGCAGCTTCTCGGAATATTCGCGAACCTTCTCGTGCTCTCCCCGCTGCAGAGCCAGACGGATCATGTTGGTGAGCAGCTCGGCGTCGATGGCGTTTTCCGGCAGCAGCTTGTTATACAATTCCATCGCTTCGTCAGCTCGTCCCAGCATATGCAGCGCCACCGCTTTCGCGTACAGTGCCCGGCCGTTGTCGGGTTGCGCCCGCAGACATTCTTCAAACGATGCCAGCGCATTTTCCGGGCGATTGCAATGCAGCTCAGCCACCCCCGCGCCCAGAATCGCATCGGCGATTTTCGGATCCAGGGCTGCAGCCCGGCGGAACTCCACTGCGGCCTCTTCGTAGCGCTTCAGCTTTTCCAGGCACAGGGCTGCGTTGTAGCTTGCGGCCTTGTGGTTGGGCTGTTTTTCGAGCGTCTTCCGATAGTCTTCCAGCGCGTTGTCGAAGTGGCCGAGCTGGAACTCCAGGTGCGCCTTGGTCCACGCCAATTCGGGCAGGTCCTCACCCCGATCGATGGCGTCCCGGATCTCGCGCAGCGCCTGCTCGGTCTTCCCGTCCATGTTGAGGGACAGCACCTTGGCGAGCGTCGAGGACTCCACCGGCCGCTTCTCGCTCCCGGCATCCAGAACATCGGTGCGCGCCAGAGCCTCCACCAGCTCGTTGTCCACAACCCATAGCCACTGATCGTTGGTCTGTTCCATTGAACCCTTCTTCTTTACTTGGCTTTACTTGGTCGAGGCGCTGAGGTAACGGATCGACACCGATTTCACTTTTCCCCGCTCTTCTCGTTCGTTCAGGAAGCCCGCGCCTCCCGTCTTCAATTGGTCATCGGTCCAGCTGTCCACCTGCTGTCCTTGGATATACGTCGTGAACTGGGGGCCGCGAATGTCCAGGCGGACATTGAATACGGTATCCGGCTGCACCGCCAAATCGATCGGCACGCGCCCCACCTGAGTCTGCTTTCCACTGGCCACTAGATACTTGAACAGCGCCACCTTGGTAGTCAACCCGGAAGCGACGGTCATTAGCTTCATCGCGTAGTAGTTGTCCGGATCCGCGGCGCGGAAAACCCATCCCACGCTCTTGGCGTCGATGCTGGCCTGAAACTCCAGCCGATAGTCGGACAGCTTCAGCGACGGCCGATAGATCGTGATCTGCCTTCCGGCATGCAAACCCACCGGATCGCCGCCCCAGCCTTCCACCCAGCCGCCTTCGCCCATTATGATGCTGGGACCTGAGCCATCGCCCGCGGAATTGGAACCCTGGAATTGTGGCTTGCCGCCACCCCAGCCCAGGAAATACGCGCAAGCGATCACCAGTATCAGGATCGCCAGGCCAAGCTTTACCTTGAGCGAACCAAGCCAGGAGTTGTTGGCAGGCTGGGCAATATCAAAGCTGGGCACCTTGTCTTTCGTCGCTGGCTCCACCGTTGGCCGTGCCGCAGGCTTTACCGGTTCCGGCGTAGGCTTCAGCGGTTCCACGGCGGGCTTTACCGGTTCCGCCGCTGGCTTTGCTGATTCCACCACGGGCGTTTGTCCGGTTTTCGGAGTCGCTTCAGGCGAGTTAGCCGGTGCGGCAGGGGTCTCTGGAACCGGGGCAGGCTCCGTCCCCACCTTGGCTAGTGGCTTTGCGAACGCTGCCGTGCGCGAAACGGGAGCCTTAGCCGCCGCGGGCTGCGCCTGGCCGCCGGATAGAGTGGGTTGCTTGGGTTGTGGGAGACGAGCGACTGGCTTGCCACCGGGCGCGGGTTTGGATGGACCCAGCGTGCGCACCGGTATGGCGTTGCTCGAAGCCGCAGCGGGCTTGGTTTCCGTGGAGGACTGAGTGTTCGAGGCCGGGACGTAGCCCACCGCCAGCGCTACTTTAGGCCGCAGAGGCAAAGAACGCAAATGCGGCAGTAAAGCAGCGCTATGGCTGGGAAGCGGGCCGCCCACCATAGGCGCCGGTTTGGCTGGTGCAAACGTCCGGATTGAGATCTCCGACAATTCAATCGTGTACTTAGGCTTAAGCGCTTCTTCCTGTTTTTCTTCCACCGCCGCTGCTGGCGCCGCGATGGCCTTGATAGGCATGGCTTTTACCACTTCGACAGTCGCTTGTGGGATCGAAGTGATTGGCTCGGCGCTTGGCTCAGTGGGCGCCGCCACCTTCCGCGCGGCTTCTTGTTCCGCCAGTTCCTGGTGCAGACGAGAGAGCGCTTCAAGCGATGCTCGCGGGGTGCTGTCTGGCTCGGGGATGGGTGCCGGCGCCGCCACCTCGGAATCCTCGGACGAGAAATCGATGCCTATTGGTGACAGTTCCAGCAGCTGAGAATCCTCCACCACGGCCGTGCTCTCAAACGCAACGGCCTGAGCCAGGCTTCGATCGGACTCGCTCGCAACTGATCTCGGCGCAATATCGATCGCAATCGCCGCGCTCCAGGGCATGCGGTTTTTCTTCGCGTTCTTCTGAGTGTTTGCCGCCGCTAACGGAAAATGATCGGGTTGAGCGCTCGGGAACGCCTGCACCGCTAAGTCGGCCGAAAAGGCCCGATCTTCGATGGAGGAAGCCTTAGGTCGCAAATCGAGTGCTAACAAGTCCGCCGGGGAAAAGTGGAAGGCGGCTCCATTTTGTAGCGGCAAATCGGACATCGCCGGTCCCGCCGAAAGCTCCACCCAAGGCTCCACGAAAGGCGTTTCTTCGGGCCAAGCAGCCAGCGCGGGGCTCTCCCACAAGAACCCAGCCGTTTCCAGCGGCTCCGGCTCAGCACTTACGGGCGCCTCAATCGCCTCCAACGCCGCTGCTTCCCCGTTCACTGCCGCCATAACTACGGCCGGTTCTTCCCGCACCGGCTCCTGTAAAGCCACTACAGCACTGGGCGGTGGCGCCGCATTCGGAGCCGGCGAACTACTGGCCTGTTGACCTTTCTTTTGAGCTTGCAGCAGCCGGCTCAGCGCCAGCCGGTTGTACTCTTCCTGGTAGCTGTGCTTGTGGGCATCGGAGCAGAAATCGCCTCCCCCTCGCAGTCTCTTCAGCAGCGCGAGCTCCTTGCCACAGTACAGGCATCGCATGAGGGAGTAATCGGCTCTTCTAGGCGATAAGTGAATACCTCCCGAGGGTGTTTCTATACGGTAAAGCACTTATCAAGCCTTTCTCAGGCGGTCGCCCTACCACCTTGGGTAAAAGCATGAGCGTTTGCTACAGGCTACGGCTTCGGGAGACGAGGTTTAGCCGCTTACTACTTCAGTCCCGAACCAGTCTTGCGTTATGGCGACAAAGTAATGTGTTTGTCGGTCAGACCGCCTAAAGTCGGGACCCTATTCAAACGATCTTACTAATAGCGCGGGGTGCGCCGGCCTTGTCAGGAGAGGAATATGGTGAAACACGAAGCTTTGAAGAATCATCTGGAGACGCTTCGCAACTCGATTCCGGAGTTGCGGGGTGTGCTGCTGGCTTCCACCGAGGGGCTGCCGGTGGCCCACTCGCTGTCCAATGGCACCGATCCAAATCGGGTAGCGGCTATGGCCGCCGCTGCTTCCAGTCTGGGCCGCCGCATCAGTGAAAGCATGGCCACGGGCGGGCTCTCCGAAGTGAGTATCCGCGGCGATGACGGTGTTTTGTTCGTCTATTCGGCCGGTCCCAAGGCCGTGCTCGCCGTGATCGGCCCCATGGGTTCCAACGCCGGTTTGATCCATCTGGAGGCCCGCGGCATCGCCAAGGAAATCGGCGAACTGTTCTAACGCAGTAAGAAGAATTCAGACATCCAGAATTCAGAATCCAGAATCCAGCTCCGCCTCCGCCCCAGGGGGCGATGGGAAGGAACAGGCTAGAAGTCAGAAGTCAGAAGTCAGAAGTTAGAATTCCCCTTCCACCATTCTGAATTCTGGATTCTCCGGCTATACTACTTCTTAGGCCCATCCAATGCTCGCGAGATCCGAACAAAGCGGCATCTCGGAGCCCCACCACCAGTCGCTCCTGGATGTCTCGCAGGCCATTCTGCAGCACCGCGACCTCAACGATTGTTCCGGGATCTTGCGGTCCGCCTGCGCGCCATTGTCCCCTTCGATTTTCTGAATCTGGTCCTCTACGACGCCGCCACCAACACCATGCGGCTGCACATCCTGGAAAGCGCTACCGGAATCGAGCCGGACGTGCCGGAAATGGAGTTTTCGCCGGAGGAGTCGCCGTCCGGGTGGGTGTATGTCCATCAAGAGCCGCTCGTCATTCCGGACGTACAACGAGGAGACGCGCTGGCCGAAGGTCATGGAAGTGCTGAAGCGCAACCACGTGCTCAGTTCCTCCTGGCTGCCGCTCACCACGGCGCAGCACCGGCTGGGCGCTCTGATGTTCGGCTTCGGGACGGGGGTCCGGCTGGAATCGCAGTTGGATTTCATGCGCCAGGTCTCGGCGCAGGTGGCCGTCGCGGTCGACAACACCCTGAATTTCGAGAAGGCCGAGAAATATCAGCGGCAGCTGGCGCGCGAGCGCGACCGTCTGCAGGTGCTGCTCGAGATCACCAACGCCTTGGTGTCGGAGCTGGATATTCGCGAGCTGTTTCCCAGCATCACCGCCTGTCTGCGCAGAGTAATGCCCAGCGATTATTCGAGCCTTGCGCTTCTTGACAAAGACGGAGGCGTGCTGCGAAACTACGCGCTGGTCTTCGAAGGTGATCCGGACATCATCCCGCAAGGCGCCACGGCGGCGCTGGACGAGACGCCCGCCGGCCGGGCGGTGGAAACACGTCGACCCGTGGTGCTGTCCGCACCCGAACTGGCGCGGTTCAGCTCGGCCGTGGTCGAGCGCCTGGCTGCTGCGGGACTCCAGTCCTTTTGCTGCATTCCCTTGATCACACGCAACCGTGTGCTCGGAACCCTCAACGTAGGCAGCATGAAGGAGAATGCCTTTCTGGCGCCGGACGTCGACTTTCTGACCCAGGTGGCCGCTCAGGCTGCGATCGCCATTGAGAACGCAACTGCGTTTCAGGAGATCGCCCAGCTCAAGGACCAGCTGGCCGAAGAGAAGCTCTATCTGGAAGACGAAATCCGCACCGAGCAGAATTTCGGCGAGATCATCGGCGACGACCCGGCTTTTCGACGGGTTCTCGAGCAAGCTGGCCACCGTAGCGCCCACCGACGCGTCGGTCATGATCCTCGGCGAGACCGGGACCGGCAAGGAGTTGATCGCCCGCGCGATTCACGAATTGAGCGGACGCCGCGAACGAACCTTCGTGAAGCTGAATTGCGCGGCCATTCCCACCGGGCTGCTCGAAAGCGAGCTGTTCGGCCACGAGAGGGGCGCCTTCACCGGGGCCATCGCGCAGAAGGTGGGCCGCTTCGAGCTGGCCAATAAAGGCACCCTGTTCCTGGATGAAGTCGGCGACATTCCGCTCGAACTGCAGCCCAAGCTTCTACGCGCTCTGCAGGAGCATGAGTTCGAGCGCCTGGGCGGCGTGAAAACCATCCACGTGGACGTGCGCCTGGTGGCCGCCACCAATCGCGATCTCGCCCAGATGATCGCCGATCGCGAATTCCGCAGCGACTCTGTATTATCGGCTCAGCGTGTTTCCGCTTTCCCTCCCGCCTTTGCGAGAACGCACGGCCGACATTCCCACCCTGGTCCGCTATTTCGCGCAGAAGTATGCGCGTCGCATGAACAAGCGCGTGGAAACAATCCCGACCGAAGCCATGGATGCGCTGGCGAACTATGCCTGGCCGGGCAACGTGCGGGAGCTGGAAAATCTGATAGAACGCGCGGTGATCCTGACGCGCGGGACCAGCCTCGAAATCCCGCTGGCCGAATTACGCGCCGCGCCCGAGATGGGAACGCCGGTCACGCTCCACGACGCCGAACGCGATCACATCCGCCGTGCGCTGGAGCAAGCCAATGGCGTAGTGGGCGGACCGAACGGAGCCGCGGCCCGCCTGGGCATGAAACGCACCACCCTGCAATCGAAAATGAAGAAGCTCGGAATTCATTCGCATTGAACTTGTCTAGTAACACTTGGCTAGATCATCTCTAGTAACGCTTGGCTTGTAGCGCACGCACTCGTGCGTGCAGCGTTCACACTCGTGTGAACGCTGTGAATTAGACAGGCAATGGAGGTAGCTGGGAACGGAATTTTGCCCCACGGTGTTTCAGGTCGTCGAGCATCGTTATCAGGCCGCGCAAGCTGCGGCCCAACCGGTAGAGTTTCCAAACGATGAGCGTGTCGCCGTGTTCGAGCTTAGCAGAGCGGGGCAGCGCGCTTGGCCGTGCTCCTGATAGACTGCCGTCCTTGAAATGGTCTTCAGGCCGCCAGTTGCAGAACAGGGTTCTGGCCCTCAGTCGAGACGCGGGGCATAGCCGTATTTCATGCCCTCCTCTTGCACTAAACATTTGCAAGATGTCAAGCCCTTTGTTTACGGGCCTTCCGGCAATGATGCAAAAGTTACCCTCTCTGAAACGCCATGGATCGACAAGCATGATAGCTTGAACGAGTATGGGAACGGCCTTCGTCTTTATGATGCTAGCCGCCGTGGCATTGCTTTTCTTTCGGCGTTGGATGTTAGACGCGCTGATTGAAGCCATCAACAACCTGACAGGGGGCGGGCCTCCAACTCCATGCATCCCTCCCCAGCGGATGATGCGGCTCTGCTTCGGAGGCGGGCCCGGAAGGTCGAGAATTAGCCGTGACTCACACGTTTCACAAAGGACTCTTTGTGAGACGCGGATCACTTGATGAGAGCGTCATAGACGTTATGCTCTCCAATCCAAAACCACACGTACTCGTCGGGCAACTTGTCAGCCAAGGCGCGGTATTTCAGCGTCACTCGCGCCTACCAGATTTCCTGCCCGATGCGGTCGCCGAGTTTCTTGAATTGCAGGGAAGGGTGTTGCGGATTGTTATTCAGCAAGGCGAACTGTTTATCCGCCCGTGCGCGAATGTCGGCGGGCAGCGCGCTAGTCGTTCCAGAAATCCGCGTTCGCGCGGTGGATCATTACGGGGCCCCCTTAGAGGGCTTGTGTGTTTCCGGCTTTGTGGTCGGCCAAGGCGCGATGAATGCGGTCGTCGATGCGCCCGGCGTCAAGATCGGCTCTAAGCTGCGCGTCGATAAGCTGCGGATGGCGCTGGTCAAGCCATGCGTATAGCTCTTCTATCTGCTCAGGTGTGAGCGCGTCTATCGCTCGTTCTATTTCCTGCACGGTGTTTAAATGCATGGCCCCTATCCCTCATCTTAGCGGCGAGATTAGCAAGGCAGGGAAAGGAGGTTCAATAGTGGCGCAAAGTGATGGCGCCAAGGACCACCCTTTGCGAGTCAGGGTGGGGGTGGGCCGAGTAAAAATCCTACGCGGCTCGATGAAGAAGTTCAAAATCGGGCGCTAATCCGCGTCTGAACAATGGTTGTCGCGCACTCTTACTCTTGCGTGTCGCGTCGCCGCTCCTGACGACGGAGGTCGAAGCTATGAAGCGCGGCTGCTGTGGCTTTCGCCTAAGCACCGCGCCACTTTTCCCGAAGGATCGCGGAGGCCCGAGAGTCTGCCGGTTCGAGCGGGTCAGGGTTTCAAATGGCCTTTCCCGGATATAGCTTCCGTCCGATTCGCGTAATGACGAAGCCTGCATCTGTTTCGATGGCCTGAAAGCCTTCCCCAGCGTTATCGATCACGAAGAAGACGTCCACGGGTACGACCCCAACCCCAGTGGATGGGGGGAAGGTAACCTGGAGCGTGAAAGTGCCCGTGCAATCGGGATTCAGCGTATATGTGCCCGTTATGCTCAACTGGCCGACTTCGGCTAACCATGCAGTGGCGGTAGTATTACCAAGTCCGTCGAAAGTTTGCGTACCGACCTCCGCGACCGGGCCCGCTATCGAGGGTGGGCTCGTAATGGTTCCGGTGGATGTATATGCGAAGGTGCCCCGCAAGGTAGCGTTAGAGCATCCTTTGTCGTCGGCGTTCGCTGTGGGTGAGATGGCCAGAGCGAGTGCGGTGGCTGCAGCCAGGGTGAAAGTCTTTGCGAGCGTGCTGCGTTTCATGAGGAATCTCCTTTTAGCTTTATTGATCTGGTTTGCCGGTTCCAATCCGGCTCACCACGAATAAGGAATCGCGGGAGCAGAGGTTACAGCGTCTGAAGCGGAAGGCATAGAATAGCTGCTACGATTCTGGTCCAATGCCAAACTGCCCCCAGTGCGGACAGGAGCTGGGTTCCAACGATCCAGCGGGACTCTGCCCGCAGTGTCTGATCCAGAGCGCTTTCGATAGTTCCGTCGGTACGGACACATCCAGAACTCAGACCATCCACACTGCTGCTTCTGTGGCCGCTGATGACGACTTTGTCCGCTATCACGTCCTCCGGCCTCTGGGGGAAGGCGGTATGGGCACCGTGTACCTGGCTGAGCAGCGCGAGCCCATTCGCCGCTACGTGGCTCTCAAAGTAGTGAAACTCGGGATGGACACCAGCCAGGTGCTCGCCCGGTTTGCCAACGAGCGCCAGGCGCTGGCGATGATGGACCACCCAAATATCGCGCGCATCTTCGACGCAGGCGCGACGGCAAAAGGCCGGCCTTACTTCGTCATGGAGTACATCGACGGTGCACCCATCACGCAATACTGCGATGTCAAGCGGACGACGATCGGCCAACGGCTGGAACTATTCCTTGCCGTGTGCCGTGCCCTTCAACACGCGCACACCAAAGGCGTAATCCACCGCGATCTCAAGCCATCGAATGTACTGGTGATGGAGCAGGAGGGCGCCCCGGTTCCTAAAGTGATTGATTTCGGGATCGCGAAGGCGACCGACCAGTGGGCCGTGGAAAAGACACTGCTCACGCAATTCGGCCAGATGGTAGGCACACCGGAGTATGCCAGTCCTGAGCAAGCCGAAGTGACCACCGGAGACGTGGATGAGAGCTCCGATGTGTATTCGCTCGGCGTCATCTTGTACGAGTTACTGGTCGGCGCCGTGCCCCACGACGCGGCCAGCATGAGGCAGGCAGGCTTAGCCGAGATGCTGCGCATCATCCGCGAAGAGGAGGCCCCATCGCTTTCGCGAAAGCTGACGACGATGGGCGCGGAAGCCGCCGATATTGCAGCGCGCCGCCAGACCGACCTGCCCTCGCTGCGCCGCCTGGTGAATGGCGATCTGAACAGCATCGCCATGAAGGCTCTCGAAAAGGTGCGGGAGCGGCGATACCCCTCGGTGACTGAACTCGCAGCCGACGTGCAGAGATACATGGAGCATCGGCCGGTGCTCGCGTCTCCGGCGGGCGGATTTTATCGAGCGCGCAAGCTTCTTCGCAGGCATAGGCCGGCGGCTTTCGGTACAGCCGCCGGGCTCGCGTTGATCCTGCTGAGCGGGGTAACGGTCTGGTCGTTCTTGCGCCGCGACTCTCCGCCCAGACCCAAGCTGGCAAACAGGGGCACGATTGTTCTCGGCGAGTTCGCGAATACCACGGGGGATCCTGCCTTCGGTGCGCTTCGCCAGGTAATGGCCGAGGATCTGGAGAAATCTCCCTACCTCAGTGTGCTTCCAGATGCGCGCATGAGTGCGACGCTGCGCCTGATGGTCCAGCCCGTGGATACGAAGCTTACCCCGGATGTTGCCTCCCAAATCTGCGAGCGGACAGCCAGCGCTGCCGTGGTGGATGGCTCAGTCTCAAGCCTCGGAAGCCAGTACTTAATGAGCTTGCACGCCAGGAATTGCCGCACCGGAGATGTGCTGGACGAAGAGCAGGCGCCGGCCGGAAAAAAAGAGGACGTGCTCCAGGCGCTAGGCGAAGTGGCCAACCGATTCCAGACCTGGGCGGGCCGATCGCTCCCCAGCGTGGAAAAGGAGCCCACTTTGTCGGCCGAGGTAACCACGCCATCGATCGAGGCCTGGAGGTCCTACAGCGCGGCAATGAAGACACAACAGCAGAAGGGACAGACCGCGGAAACCAACCCCCTCCTGAAGCGTGCCATCGAACTCGACCCGCAATTTGCGATGGCGTATGCCAACCTGGGCAGGCAGTATGCCTCCTTCGGCGAGTCCGAACTGGGAGCGCAGAATATAGCCAAGGCGTACCAACTACGGAATCGGGTGAGCGATCTGGAGAACTACTTCATCACCTTCAACTACCATCGTCAGGTAACCAGAAACCTGGAAGTGGCGCGACAAACCCTGGAATCGTGGGCGCGGCAGTATCCTCGGGATCTCAACGCCCACGGATTCTTGGCGGCCTTCACGACGCAGGGATCCGGTCATTATGACAAAGCCGTGGAGGAAGGTCTAAAGGCCATCAAACTCGATTCGGATTATGCTATCGGCTACGACAATGTGGCCTTTGCCTACCTCTACCAGAACCGCTTGCCGGAAGCCGAGGCACTGCTACGTAAGGCATCCCAACGTGGGATCGAAACCGTTGAGTTCTCGCTATGCCGCTACTTTATCGCGTTTCTGAGGAGCGACCAGGCGGCTATGGAAAGGGAAGTCGCCCACCGACAGACAAAATTGGAAGCCCAGGGATTCTTTGAGCACCAGGCAGCTCTGACCATGGCGTATCGGGGGCGCCTGAAAGAAGCGGCGCGGCTATCGGACAGCGCGGTGAGCTTATCCCGGCAGGCAGGTTTGCGCGAGCGGGCCTCCCTATTTGAAGGCGCTCGAGCCGCGTGGAGCGCACTGTTCGGGATTCGGGAGGAGGGACGCAGAAACGCGACTGTGGCGCTGTCGCTTTACCGAAGCCGCGACGCCGACTTCGGACCGGCCTTTGCGCTGGCGCTCCTGCACGACCCCGCGCCGGCTCACAAGATCGAGGCCGACCTCGCACAGCGCTACCCGGAGGACACGTCCGTCCAGTTCAGTTACTTGCCCGCGCTGCGGGCGCTCGAAGCTCTCAACCAGGGAAACGCGGCTAAAGCGCTAGAAATGACGCAAGTGGGTGCTCCATACGACTTCGCTGTGCCTGGTACGGCGTTCTACGCTGGCGCCTTGTTCGGAGCCATGTATCCGGTATACGTGCGTGGCCTGGCTTATTCCGCGATGGGCCGCCATCGCGAGGCAGCCGCCGAGTTTCAAAAGATTCTGGATCATCCGGGAATCATGTTGAACGATCCGATGGGACCTATGGCGCGGCTCCAACTGGCCAGGGCTTGGGCCGGCTCCGGGGATCCGGCGAAATCGGCCGCTGTCTACCAGGATCTCCTGACACTCTGGAAGGATGCCGATTCCGATATTCCGTTGGTTCAGGAAGCTAGAGCTGAGTCCACCAAGCTGTAACCTTGCTGTCGCGGTTTCCTTATCCTGTTTAAAGGATCCCAGCATGAATGACAGCCGGACCATTCACACGCTTCAGGGAAATTCCCAATTTCCAACCACACGCTGGACTCTCGTGCTTGCGGCCAGCGATCCAGGCCGGAAGGAAGCTCGGTCCGCCTTGGTTTGCCTGTGCGAGAACTACTGGTATCCGTTGTATGCCTATCTGCGGCGGCGCGGTTATTCGGCCGATCAGGCGCAGGATCTGACGCAGGAGTTTTTCGTGCGCGTGCTGGAAGGGCGATATCTGGATCGCGCCGATCCGGAAAAGGGCCGGTTCCGGTCGTTTATTCTGACTTCTTTGAAGTTCTTTGTGGCCGACGAAGGAGACCGCGAGCGAGCACAGAAACGGGGCGCCGGGACGCTGGAGCCGCTTGAATTCCCGTCCGGCGAAGAGCGCTACCAGCGCGAGCCCGCGCACGGCGAAACACCGGAGCGGATCTTCGAGCGGCGTTGGGCGCTTTCGGTAATAGATCGAGTCGTAGAGAAGTTGCGGGAGGAGTTCGTGCAGCACGGCCGCCCGGAGCACTTCGAGCGGTTGAAGGGGTTCCTTCTCGGGCAGTCCGATGCGCCATACTCCGCCCTGGCACGCGAAATGAGCACATCAGAGGGAGCGCTCAAAGTGGCCATTCACAGGCTTCGCAAGAGGTATCGCGAACTCTTTCGCCAAGAGATCGCGGATACTGTCGCCGATCCCGCGGAAGTGGAGCCGGAACTTCGGTATTTGGCCTCCGTGCTCGCCAGCAAGTAGCAGCATCGTGGCGCACGCACTCCTGCGTGCCGCGTTCACACTCGTGTGAACGCCTAAGTCCGGCCGGCAAGTCACCCGCTTCTTCCCATTCAATCCCTCCCGCCCCCAACAAGTTCCTGCTAACCCGGCCGCCCACCCCCGTGCCCGCGTGCTATCCCAATGGCGAGGTCCCCCTATGCCAGCTACACAAATAACCGATCGCGCCGCCATCAACCGCGCCAATTCCCAACATTCCACCGGTCCTCGCACCGCATCCGGCAAGCAGCGTTCGTCGCTCAACGCCTTGCGCCACGGCTTGACCGCCGCTTCCCCCGTCCTAGCCTCCGAAGATGCGGCCGCCTATGAAGACCACCGCCGCGGCTTTTTCGAGGAATATAAACCCGCCACTCCCACCGAATCGCAGCTCGTCCAGGAGTTAGTCGACACCTCCTGGCGCCTCAACCGCATCCCGCTGCTCGAAGCCGACGTGCTCGCACGCGCCGCCGCCCCCGTGCCACTCGATGAAGAAATCACCTTCGACATCGTTGACGCCCATCGCATCATCGCCAACCTCGCCATTCAGGGCGATCGCCTGTCCCGGCAGTTCCGAAAAAGCCTCGAAACGCTCCTAAAGATCCAAGCCGAGCGCGCCCAGCGCGAGCATCGCGACCTCAACGACGCCGTAGCCCTCCTCGAATTCCATAAACACAAAGGAATTCCCTGGGAGCCCGCCGATGATGGCTTCGTTTTTTCAAAAGAGTTCTTAGAACGCATCGCCCAACACAAAAAACACCTCGATGCGTCCAGCCACATCGAATATGTGCTTTTCCACAGCGGGGCAAACGCGGCTTCCAGCGTCGCCCTGGCCTCCGCCGCCTCCGGTCCGGTCCGCTGACCCCGGCCCGAACGTTACCACAGGTACTCCCCCAGTGATTTTTTCGCCTTTTTTGTTGCGGCATCCACTTCGCTTGGGCCATAGTAGAACTGAACGACCATGTAGGGCGCAGCCGATCGAAAACCGCTTCAGCCGAGAGCTTCGCGCGCTCCACGGGTCAATTGTTATGGGCTCAGGCGATTCTCGATGGCGGACGACTTCCTCTTTCTCACCGAACTTCTGGGCCTCAAGGTCTATGACCTGAAGGGCCGCCGCCTGGGCCTGGTCAAAGACGCCGCCATTGTTCCCCTCATCCATCCCTCCCGCGTAGACCGGTTTCTCGTGGGCGGCGGCTGGGCGTGGCTCACCGTTCGTTACGATCAAGTCCGCTCCATTTCGCTCGATGGGATCTACCTCAAAGACGAACAGCTTACGCCCTATCATTCCGACGAATACATGCTGCGTCTGGTCCGCGATTTGCTCGATCAGCAGATCATCGACGGGCAGGGTCGCAAAGTGGTGCGGGTCACCGATGTCACTTTCAAGATCCAGCACGAAGCCGACGGCGATGCGATCAGCATCCTCGACGTCGACATCGGACTGCGCAGCGTATTGCGGCGCTTGGCTCAAGGCGTGATCCCGCCGCGCATGGATTCGCCGGGTGCAAACCCTAATCCCCCCGCACTCCATCCGCTGGGAACATTGCAGCATCATCGAAGCCGATCCGCAGCGGCGATTGCGTCTGAATATCAGCAACAAAATCCTGGAGCGAATGCATCCGGCGGATCTGGCCGACATCGTCGAGGATCTGAGCCCGGACGATCGCGAAGCAATCTTCGAGACCATCGACAGCGAAGTAGCCGCCGAAACGCTCTCCGAGATGGAGCCCGATGTGCAAGCCAGCATCCTGGAATCGCTCGAGACCGAGAAGGCCGCCGATATTGTCGAAGAGATGTCGCCGCACGAAGCCGCCGACGTGCTGGCGGAACTGGAGGAACAAACTTCCGAGGACATTCTCGAAGAGATGGAAGTCGAGCCTAAGGCCGAGGTGGAAGAGTTGCTCGAGTATAAGGAAAATTCAGCCGGCGGCCTGATGAACACCGAGTATGTCGCGCTGCCCGACAATACAACCGTGGCCGGCGCCATGGAAGCCCTGAAGCTGCACGAAGAGATTCTCGAAAGCTTGAACACGCTGTTCCTCATCGATGCGAGCGGCCAGTTGAAGGCGGCCATCCCGTTGGCGCGGCTGTTTACCGCGGCCGGAGCGACGCCGTTCCAGGAACTGGCTCCCGAGACTCTGATTCAGGTGGATGTGGAGGAGCGCCAGGACCGTATTACCGAGCTGTTCGATAAGTACAATCTGCTCACGCTCCCGGTGATCGATGCGGAGGGCAAGCTGGCGGGCGTGATCACCGCCGACGAAATCATTTCGCTCCTGAGGGAAAAGTAAGCCCCCGTGCTGAAACGGTTTCGTTATCAGATTGCGATCTTTCTTTCGGTCATCGGTCCCGGACTCATCACCGCCAACGTCGATAACGATTCGGGCGGCATTTTTACCTATTCGCAGGCTGGCGCGAAGTACGGCTATCTGCCGCTCTGGACCTTGATTCCTATCACGCTGCTCTTGATCGTTACCCAGGAGATGTGCTCGCGCATGGGCGCCGTGACCGGCAAAGGCCTTTCCGATCTGATCCGCGAGGAATTCGGTTTGCGCACCACGTTCTTCATGATGATCGCCCTGGTGCTGGTACAATTTCTCCAACGTGATCTCGGAGTTCGCCGGCATCGCCAGTTCGCTCGAGCTGTTTCACATCAGCCGTTATATTTCGGTGCCCATCTGCGCGGTTGCGGTGTGGTTTTTGGTGGTGCGCGGCAATTACGCCAGCGTCGAAAAGATCTTCCTCTTCGCGTGCTGCTTGTATGTCACCTATATCATCTCGGCGTTTCTGTTAAAGCCGGATTGGAAGGAAGCGGCCATCTACAGCGTGAAGCCGATTCTGATGTTCGACACCGACTACATCTCCATGCTGATCGCGATGGTGGGTACGTCCATCGCGCCCTGGATGCAGTTCTACTTGCAGTCGGCCATCGTGGAAAAGGGAATCACGGCCAAAGAATACGTGCAGTCGCGCATGGAAGTGGTGGTAGGCTGCATTTTGACGGACGTGGTTGCGTTCTTCATCATCGTTTCTTGCGCCACGGCAATTTGGGCGCACGGGCCTAGGGATATTAACGATGCCGCCGATGCCGCGGTGGCGCTGAAGCCTTTCGGGAACTACGCCTATCTCTTGTTCAGCGCCGGGCTGTTTAATGCGTCGTTTTTCGCGGCTTGCATCTTACCGCTTTCAACGGTGTTTACGGTATGCGAGGGCCTGGGCTTTGAATCGGGCGTGGACAAACGGTTTCACGAAGCGCCCGAGTTTTACTGGCTCTACACTCTCCTGGTGGCTTTAGGGGCGGGCGTGATCCTGTGGCCGAATTTTCCTTTGGTCAAGGTGATTCTGGCCTCGCAGGTGCTCAACGGCGTGCTGCTGCCCTTCATTTTGATTTACATGGTGCTGCTGATAAACAAGAAAGACCTCATGAAGGAATGGACGAATTCGGCGGCCTACAACGCAGTGGCGTGGGTTTCGGTTGCGATTATGATCGGCCTCACGCTGGCCCTGGCTTCCATCACCGTGAAGCAACTGATGCCGCAGGCCAAGGCCGATCCGGCCCGGTCAAGCCCGGTCGCCCAGGTGCAACGCTACAATTCCGAACGTCATGCGTTCAAAGCGAACGTTCACGAATCCGGCTTCGCGCATCTGATCCGCCAGGCCATCGGCATCGGGAAACTTTCGGACTGATTCCGGCAGGTAGGTATAGGCGTCCTTCGAGCCTGAAATCATTCCTCCGATGGCGGGCAGGATGGCTCGCGAGTAGAAGTCGTATGCAGAGGCGAGCAGCGGATTGGGAGGCGTCGAGAACTCAAGAATCGCGAGCGTGCCGCCAGGTTTCAAGATGCGCCATAGCTCCAGGAGACCGGAATGATAATTTGTCAGATTGCGGAATCCGAATGCCGTGCTTACCAGGTCGAGCGTAGCATCCCCGATGGGCAAATGGAGCGCGTCGGCCTCAAACAATTTGGCATTGGCGGCTTTGCCCTTGGCCATTTCGAGCATGGGATGACAAAAGTCGCAGCCGTAAACAGCCGCCGATCGCGAGCGGGCCTGCAGCGCAAAGGTCAGGTCACCGGTGCCGCAGCACACATCCAAAACCTGGGCGCCCGGAAGCGCCAAAATCTTCGCAACCGATGAGACGGTTCTCGCACGCCAATAACGGTCGATATTCATCGACAGCAAATGGTTTAACAGGTCATAGCGCGGCGCGATGCGGCCGAACATGCCGCGCACCCAGGCCGAAGCTTGCTGCTCGGTTTCGGCGCCTGCGGGAGTTGTTCCCTGAGCTAGCAAACGAGCGCTTCCTCAATGGCCGCCGTAACGAACCGCTCATCCACATCGGAGGTGATTTTCACGGCTCCGATACGCTCTGGCAGGACAAAATGGATCTTTCCCTTCACCGTCTTCTTGTCGCTCTTCAGGCGTGCCGCCAGGCGCGCCGGATCCACGCCCGTCAGCGGCGGCAGCGGGCCATAGGAATTCACGCAGCGCAAAATTTCCCGCTTGTCCTCCGGCGAGAGCAATCGTTCCATTGCGCCCAGCAGCGTGGCGGCCTTCATTCCCCACGCCACCGCTTCGCCGTGGAGAAACTGCGAATAGCCCGTTTCGGCTTCGAGCGCGTGGCCGAACGTGTGGCCGAAGTTAAGGATGCGCCGGCGATCCTGTTCTGTTTCGTCGCCCGAAACCACTTCGGCTTTGATGCGCACCGAATCGCAAATCATGCGGTCTACCACGTCGGGCGCGTGAGAGAGGACGCGCTGCGGCTCCCGGCTCATCAGCCAGAACAGATCGGCGTCGGCGATGACGCCATGCTTGACGATCTCGAACAGGCCGGCGCGGTATTCGCGCTCCGGCAGCGTGTCGAGCACCGCCGGGTCGATGATTACAGCCAGCGGCTGGTGAAAGCTGCCGATCAGGTTCTTTCCCGACGCCAGGTTGACGCCGGTCTTGCCGCCCACCGCGGCGTCCACTTGGGCCAGCAGCGTGGTGGGCACCTGAATCACCGGAATGCCGCGCATAAAGATGGCGGCCAGGAAGCCCGAGACGTCGGTGAGAATGCCACCGCCCAACGCGACGATAATACTGGCCCGATCGCCGCCGCGCTCGACCATTTGCTCGGCCAGCGTCTCCACTTCCACCAGGCGCTTGCGCGGCTCGGCGCCGGGAAAAAACAAAACTTCGGGTTGGCCGAGCGAAAACGCGAGCGCCTCGCCGTGCAGCCTCCAAACGTCTTCGGTCGAAATCAGAAATACCTTGCCGGCACGTTCGGGAATGTAGTGGCGCACGTTCGCCAGTCCGCCGCGCTCTACCAGTACCGGGTACCGGCAATGCGGCGTCTCGACGAAAAAGCACGGCATACAATCGTTGTACCATGTGGGTTAAGCCCCATCGCATTGCGACGCTGTCGCGAGAAAAATTGAGAATCAGTCAAACATGAAAGAAAGAGTACGTTCCACAACCATCCTGTGCGTCCGCCGGGGCGGTAAAGTGGTGATGGCCGGTGACGGCCAAGTGACGCTGGGGTCGGAAGTGCTGAAAGCTTCGGCCAAGAAGCTGCGACGCCTATACAACGACAAGATCATCGCGGGATTCGCGGGGTCCACTGCGGACGCGTTTGCGCTGTTCGCGCGCTTTGAAGCCAAGCTGGAACAGTTCAACGGCAATCTGGCGCGTTCGGTGGTGGAGCTGGCCAAGGAGTGGCGCACCGATCGCGTACTGCGGCATTTAGAAGCGCTGCTGCTGGTGGCCGATCTGAACAATACCTACATTGTGAGCGGCAACGGCGACGTGATTGAGCCGGACGCTGAGATCGCCGCCATCGGGTCTGGCGGTCCGTTCGCAAAGGCCGCGGCCACCGCGCTGGTCGAAAATACTAAACTGGGAGCGAAAGAAATCGCCGAGAAGTCCATGAAGATTGCCGGGCAGATATGCATCTATACAAACGAGACTGTCAATTTTGAGGAGTTGGGCTAGATGGTGATTTATCTGCCCGGCCAGGCGCTCGACGAAACCCCGCTGCTGGATGAGTTGACGCCCCGCGAGATTGTCCAGGAACTCGACAAATACGTGATCGGACAGGCGGAGGCCAAACGCGCCGTGGCTATTGCGCTGCGCAACCGCATCCGCCGTCAGAAGCTGGAACCCGAACTGGCCGATGAAGTGATGCCCAAGAACATCCTTATGATCGGGCCTACTGGCGTCGGAAAAACGGAGATTGCTAGAAGACTTGCCAAGCTCGCCAACTCGCCGTTCTTAAAAGTTGAGGCCAGCAAGTTTACCGAAGTTGGCTATGTCGGCCGAGATGTAGAGGCCATGATTCGCGATCTGGTGGACATCTCCATCGACATGGTGCGCGAAGAGCGGCTGGAGGAAGTGGCCGAGCGGGCGGAGAAGAATGCCGAGGAGCGGCTGCTGGATCTGCTGATGCCGCCGCAGCCGGAAGCATCGGAAAGCGCCGAGCGCACGCGCGACAAGCTGCGGGAAAAGCTGCGGGCCGGCAAACTGGACGATCGCATGGTGGAGATCGACGTCCGCGAGCGCGGTCCCACGTTCGAGATCAGCACCAACACGGGCCTGGAAGAGATGGACGTGAATTTGAAGGACATCATTCCCGGGCTTTTCGGCCAGCGCACCCGCAAACGGAAGATGCGCGTCGCCGAAGCCGCCGAATACCTGGTGCAGGAAGAAGAGCAGAAGCTGATCGACATGGATCAGGTGACGCGCGTTGCGCTGGACCGCGTGGAGCGCAGCGGAATCGTCTTTCTGGACGAGATCGATAAGATCGCGGGGCGTGAAGCCGGGCATGGTCCCGACGTTAGCCGCGAAGGCGTGCAGCGCGATATTTTGCCGATCGTGGAAGGCACCACGGTGAACACGCGCCACGGTTTTGTGCGGACCGATCACATCCTCTTCGTCGCCGCGGGTGCATTTCACGTATCCAAGCCGAGCGATTTAATTCCCGAGCTGCAGGGCCGCTTTCCGATCCGCGTGGAGCTGAAATCGCTTACCGAAGCCGATTTCATTCGCATCTTGATGGAACCCAAGGGCGCGCTGGTGAAGCAATATATCGCGCTTCTGGATACCGAAGGCATCAAGCTCACCTTTACCGACGATGCCATCGAACAAATTGCCTCGTTTGCTGCGCGCGTCAACCAAACGTCCGAAAACATTGGGGCGCGGCGCCTGCACACCATCATGGAAAAGTTGCTGGAAGAAATTTCGTTCGCCGGGCCGGACCTGAAGAAGAAGAACGTACGGATCGACGCCGTGTATGTTCGCAAGCAACTGGCGGACATTGTGAAGGACCAGGACCTGAGCCGGTACATCCTGTAGCCGATGCGCGCGTTGCTTGCCTGGGGCATAAGTTCCTTGATTCTGGTGCTGGCTGGATGCGGGTCGATCGGTGAACCGCTGTATCCGGCGTTGAGAATTCCCTCGCCGGTCGCCGATCTGACCGTGCTGGAGCAGGGAAGTAATCTCGAAATAGCTTTCACCATTCCGCCGCTGACCACGGAAGGTCTGCCGCTGAAGGAAATTGGCGGCGTCGAACTGCGCGTGGGCCCCACGCCGAGCAACGGTTGGAACGTAGATGAGTGGGTGAAAAGTTCCACGCGCGTGGACGTGCCGACGCCCGATAACCCGGGCGCGCTGCAGGCCACGATTCCGGTGAACAAATTTGTGGGCGGCGAAGTGGTGGTGGCGGTTCGCGTTACCAATCCCAAGGGCCGGGATGCCGGATGGTCCAACCTCAAGACCTTCGATGTGAAGCCGCCGCTCGCGGATCCCACCAACTTCCATGTCGCTTCCGATCCGAAAGGCGTGGCACTAACCTGGACGGCTTCGGGTCCAAGTCAATTTAGAATTCTTCGCCAGGCGGAGCAGGAACAAACGCCGGCGCTCCTTGCCACCGCGACGGAGCCCAACTATATCGACGTCAGCGCGGCGTTTGGCAAAGCCTATCAATATTATGTTCAGGCGGTCCGCGACAATATCGAGAGCAATGTGGTCGGGCCGGTAAGCATCACACCTGCCGACATATTCCCTCCCGCTGTTCCTTCGGGACTGACGGCTTCGATCGGTATTGGCGCGGTGGAATTAGCTTGGAACCGGAACACCGAAGCCAATTTGAAGGAGTATCGCGTGTTGCGCTCGGAAGAAGGCGGACCCTTCGTTGAAATCGCGCGCGGATTAGACGCGCCGGTTTACTCCGATCACGCCATTCAAAGCGGGAAGCATTACCGCTATGAAGTACTAGCTGTTGCTCAGAACGATCACGCCAGCGCTGCGTGCGCCCCAGTGGAGATTATTGCACCGTGAAAATGATTCGCTACAGTCTCAATCCCAAGACTCTGCCTTGGGCCACCGATGCCGACCCGGACGTCCGCCACGGCGATTGGTCCGAACTTCCTTCAGGCGCGCGGCTGTTGCCTCCGTGTGCGCCGAGCAAGATCGTCTGCGTCGGCCGCAACTATGCCGAGCACGCCAAGGAGATGGGCGCCGAGGTGCCCGCCGAACCAACCATTTTCTTGAAGCCGCCCTCATCACTGATTGCCTCCGGCGACGCGATTGTCTATCCCCGGCTAACCCAGCGCTTGGATTTCGAAGGCGAATTGGGCGTGGTGATGGGACGCCGCGCGCACAAGGTGAAGAGCGCGGACGCAGGCGCATATATTTTGGGCTACACGCCGGTAAACGACGTCACGGCACGCGATCTGCAAAGGAAAGATGGACAGTGGACCCGCGGCAAGGGGTTCGATACGTTTTGCCCGGTGGGGCCGTACATCGTTCCGCGCGACGAAGTAAATTTTAAGAACCTGCGAGTGCGGACGTTCGTGGATGGCGAGAAAAAACAGGACGCGGCCATTGCGGAAATGATCTTCAGCGTGGATAATATAATCGCGTACGTAAGCGCTTTTATGACCCTGGAGCCGGGCGATTTAATCGCAACCGGCACTCCGTCTGGTGTTGGTCCGATGCAACCAGGGTCCAAAGTCCGCGTCGAAATCGAGGGCCTTGGGGTGTTGGAGAACGCCGTTATTCCAGAGGATCAGACGTAAAAGTGTTGCAGAGCGTCCCGACGTTTCCAGTCACGCAGATGGTTGTGATCGGCGCCGTCTCGCTGCCCGTGATCGCCGCTGGAATTTTTGTCGTGCTGCGCCTCCGGCGAAAGCCCAAAGACAAGGAAAAGCTTCGCCGCCTGGAAGTGAACCTCAACGGCCGGCTGGGCGACGCCACCATCACCGATATTACCGAGGATGCGATCGTCTACGAATACTTCGTGGGCGGGTTGACTTACACCGCTTCCCAGGACATCTCGCAATTGCGGGAAATGATTCCGGCCGATTCGCACCGCCTGATTGGGCGGCCGGCGTCGCTCAAGTATTCGGTGCAGAATCCAGCCAACTCGATCCTGCTGTGCGAAGAATGGTCCGGGCTGCGGCTGGGGCCGGCCAATCAACCATCGCGCATCGTGTCATAAGCGGCACAGCGCGGGCGCGAGCACCCGGTTGTACCACATCAGCAGAGCGGTCGAAAACAGTACCGCCGGCGCCAGGCCCAGAATCACCCATAAGAGCTTCACTTCCCAGCCGGCGAAGTTGCCGTAATGAGCGAACGAAAATCCCCGCAGGATTCGAGAGCCTAGGGTTGGGGGCCGCCGGGGGGCGCCGATTGGGGTAAAGAAATTTATTGCGGCACGGAAAGGCTCTGGAAACACGAAATATCCGCCCGTCAGTCCCCACATCAACAGCACAGCGAAAGTCCAAAAGCCGACGACGCCATGCAGGTCGAAAATGAAACGTTTCCAGCTTGTCTTTTTGCGTATTGTAAGAGCGGAACGCCACCAGACTATTATCCCGGTGAGGCACAGGGCTGCGAGAAGAAAACCTCCAACGGCATTTGCAGTCATGCCGCCGCCGCTCTCCATGAGAAGGCTGCCATGTAGCTTTCCCAGCCAGGAAAGCCAATGGTAGAGCGATCCTTTATAGGCAACGGCTTTGCCTCCGGTTTCGAGCCAATCGTAGATATCGTTTCGAAAAACCAGCGCGCTGCCGCTGGCGCAGACCACGACCACGTAGAGGCCCAACAATATTCCCAACCAGAGGTGAATCTGAAATACGAATTTCCGAACGGGGGTACGAATCACTCGCACGCGTCGGTGACGCAAATCGATTCGAGCGTGCGGCCCATGGGGGGCGCGGGAAGGCCGGCGGCGGTCATCAATTTACGGATCAGAAGCCCGGTCTCGGGATGCGGGATCGCCGATTGGACGCCGACACGAACCAGTCCATCGGCGTAATCCACGGGCAGCCAGGTGTGAACGGCTAATTTGGGGCTACCTCGATTGTCGGTGTTGCCGTAATCGCGGATATCGAGCCTGGCCCCGTGATCCACCAGAACCTGAACGACGTCGGGCCGTCCTTTATGTGCGGCGCCGTGCAGCGCGGTGCGGCCTGTGTCGGCCTGCGCATTCGGATCGAGACCCAGGTCCAGCAGCATCTTCACCGCTTCGAGGGTGCTGGCGGGCGACCATTCGTAGGTGATCCCTTCCACCCAGCCGATGCCAGCGGCAACCTGCAGCGCGGTTACATGCAACGCGGTATCGATTTTCGGATCGGCGCCGTGAGCCAGCAGAAGCTTCATCAGGACTATGTCGCCGGATTGCGAGGCGCGCAGGAAGGCAGTGGCGCCGTTCTCATCGAGCCACTGGTTGGTGAAAACCGTACGGGTCTCGGTGGTGTCCTTCATGCGGGCGTTCACATTGGCCCCTTTGTCGAGCAGGAGCTTGATGAAATCCAGATGATCCATATCCGCTTTACGGACCGGATAATCCCCGCCTTCGATATTGCGATTGTCGGTTGCGAGATAGAGGGGCGTCCACCCGCCTTTGTTGGGGAGGTTCACATCGGCGCCGTGGTCGAGCAGATACGCTGCGAGCTTGTAGTATCGATTCTGCGTCGCCACCAACAAGGGACTCCAACCGTAGTCGCTCACCTGATTCACGTCGGCTCCCGCCGCGAGCAGGACTTTGACTGAATCGAGATCGTTGGCACGGGCTGCATAGACCAGCGCCGTCAAACCACCGCCATCTTTGGGGGCCGGTCTGCCGCGACCGAAGCCAAAGAAGGCCGCTGCATCATCATCATCGGCGCCGATGGACGCTGCTCCAGTCTTGCCCTTAGCACCACGTGCACCACGTGCTGGCACAGTTGGGATAATGCTGACGGTACCAGCCGCGCCCAGCTGCGGCGTCGAGATCCCGGCTGCCAGCGCCTTGCCTAGCGCTTCCACCGCTTTTCTCGGGTCGTTCGATTTTCCAAGCGCCGGTCCTCTTCCACGCTCCGCCGGGTTGGAGCGAGCCTTGATGTCCGCGCCGTGCTGGAGCAGGAGCTGGATGGCGGGCGCATGCCCTTCGTCGGCGGCCCACATCAAAGCGGTGGTTCCGCGCAGAGTTTCCTTGGCGTTCACATCCGCGCCATGATCCAGGAGCACCTTTATGGCATCCACATTGCCGGTGCGCGACGCCACCATGAGCGGAGACCTGCCCAGCGGAAGATGTTCGTTGGCATCGGCTCCAGCGTTGAGCAACGCCCGGATGATGGGGGCATCGCCGTTGATGCAGGCAAGCCATAAGGGTGTGGATCCATCACGGTTGGCCGCCTTGGGATTCGCGCCGGCTCGAAGCAAGAGATCAACCATCGCTTTGTCGGACGCGAACACGGCCCAGTGCAGCGCGGTGGCGCCATCGGCCTGGGGAGCGTTTACATCGGCGTGCTGCGCCACCAGCGTTTCGACGGCCGCATGGTCCCCGCGCATCACCGCGTCGGCAACCGCGGAGTTTTCGGCGGCGCTTAGAACGGCAACGGAGAGGCACAGCGAGACGACAATGCTTCCGGTCATGCTTCCGAAGACTCGATCCATCGATTCCTACAGATTCGTCAGCCGGCCCGTACTGTCGCCGATGCTGTCCTGATGAATGTCGTACATATCCAGCAAGCTCAATAACATATTGCCGGTGGGTATGGTCTTGGTCGGATACGCCAGATGACGCCCACCCTTGAGCTTTCCGTTCAATCCGCCTACCAGCACATTTGGTACGTCGTAGTGGACGTGCTGATTGGAGTTCCCCATATTGCTTCCATACAGAACCAGCGACTGATCGAGCAACGTCCCGGCGCCATCGCTGGTTTTGGACAGCTTGTCGATGAGGTAAGCCAGCATCTTGACGTGATACTGGTTGATTTTTGACAATTCGTCGATTCGCTTCGGATCTTCGCCGTGATGCGAGCCGCCATGGAAACCAATGGTGGGTGATTGGCTTTCGGGGTACGTGCGGCCGGTGAGGTCGCGGGCAAAGAGCAGGGTGCCCACGCGAGTAATGTCCGCCTTGAAAGCCAGCGCCAATAGATCGAACTGCAATTTAATGTGCTCGTCGAAGGTTTGAGGAACACCCACTGGTACACCCATGTCGGTGGTAGCGACCATGGAGGCCTTCATGGCAATTTGCAGCCGGCGTTCGATTTCGCGGACGTCCTCGGTGTATTCGTCCACCCGGTTGCGGTCGTCGGGGCCGACCTGGGCGCGAAGACGGGTGAGGCTGCCGGTGAGCGAATCGAGTATGCTGCTGTCCCGCTTGCGCCGCGCGGCCCGCTGATCGGCCGTACCGCCGTCTCCGAACATGCGCTCGAACACCACCTGGGGATTCAGCTCCATGGGGAGGGGCTGGGTGGGCGAAGACCAGGAGATGGTATTGGTGTAGGCGCAACTGTAGCCCTCGCCGCAGTTGCTCGAATTGGCGCCGGGGTCCTCGACGGCAAGCTGCATGGACGGCATCAGGTTATCCCGGCCGATTTTTTGCGCGATCATCTGATCGATGGTCGTGCCGGCCCGCACGTCGGCTCCGGCGGTCTTCTTCGGTTTGTCGGCGCACAGGAAACAGGCGGCCACCCAATGGTCGGCGCCAGTGGCGCCGGGAGGGGGCTCAGCCGAACGGCAATGCAGGCCGCTCAAAATTACGGTGCGATCCCGGAACGGCTCCAGGGGTTTCCAATTGAAGGGAAGCACGGCATCCAGCGCACCCTCTTTCTCGGGGACCCAATAGGCGCCGGGCGCCATGCCGTGTGGCACGAAGCAGCCCACAAATCGGGGCTTGGGGGTTGCGGCCGTTTGAGCCTGCGCGACCGAGGCGGGGATCATGGCGTCCAGAAGCGGTAGCGCCAACGCCACGCCGCTGCCACGCAGAATCGTCCGTCGGGAAATGTGCTTCTTGGTAATAAACATAAAAGCTGCCTTCTCCTATTATCGAGCCGCCCGGTCCCGGCTGCTGTCGCCCGCTGTTTTCATGTTCATCTGGAACGGCGGGCTTTTCACGATCCCCAAAACTATGGAAGAGAACTTGTAATTGCCGTCAGCCGAATCGCGCACGATGGAACGTACCAGCGGCATGTCCTGATATTCGACGCCGCGGCCCAGCGCATAGGTCATCATCTTTTCGGTAACGACGCGCACGAACTGATTGGAACGACCCACCAGCGACTCGCGCAGACTGGCGACGCCATCCACTTTGGTCCCGTCCACCAGGACACCGCTGGCATCGATGGGACTGTCGCCGTCCTCAGTGCGCCAGCCGCCCACCGCGTCGAAGTTTTCCAGAGCCAGTCCGATGGGCTCAAAGATTTTGTGGCACGACGCGCATACCGGATTGGTGCGATGCGCTTCCATAGTCTGGCGCATGGTGGGCGGCTTCGCGTTGCCGGTGGAATCCACTGGTTGTTCCTTGAGCGCGGGCACGTTGGGCGGCGGATCCGGCGGACTGACTCCGAGGAATGTTTGCAGGAACCATTTCCCTCGCGTGACGGGCGAAGTGCGGGCGGCATTGGAGGTCTCAGTTAGGAGCGCCCCCTTGCCCAGCAGGCCACGGCGCATGTCGAGATCGGCAGGCAGGGTCACCTCACGGAACTGCGAGCCATAGATGTTCGGGATTCCGTATTGCTTGGCCAGCCGCTCGTTGACGAAGGTGTAATTGGCGGTCAGCAGATCGAGGATGCTGCGATCTTCGCGGACAATACTGCCGAAGAAAAGTTCTGTCTCGTGTTGGTATGCCGCGCGGAGGTTGTCGTCGAAATCGGGAAAGAGATTCACCACAGGCTCGCTGGTTTTGAGCGAACGCACGCCCAACCACTGTCCTGTGAAGTTGCCGATCAGGGCTTCCGACTTCGGATCGGCCAGCATGCGGCGAACCTGTGTTTCCAGTATGGCCGGATCTCTAAGCTTGCCTTGCGCAGCGAGGTCAATCAACTCGTCGTCCGGGACGCTGCTCCACAAGAAGAAGGACAGACGGGAGGCCAGCGCCAGATCGCTGATGCGATAGCTCTTGCCTTCGGGAAGAGCGGGAGGCTCAGGTTCGCTGCGATAGACAAATTCCGGATCCACGAGCACGCGCTGCAGCGCCGCTTCAATGCCGTCGTCGAAGCTTCCGCCACCGGCGCGGCCGGTCTGATAAAACTCGGTCAAAGTCGCCAGGTCGGCAGGCGTGGCCGGGCGGCGATAGGCATGCTTCACGAGCGTTGTAAGGATGGTGTGCGCGCAGGAGGCTTCGTCACGAGGGGTGGCGGGGCGGCACACGAAAATCTTCTTCCTGCTAGCCGAGCCAGCGGCGCCCGTGGCATCGTAGGGGCCTTCAATCCAAACCTGTCCCACGTGCGGATAGAACTGAAAGCCCGGGATAGAGCCCGGGGTGTTCATGGTCCGTTGGAACGGCCGGTTCAGTTCGCTGCCTGGCACATCGTTGGTGGCCAGGAATGTCACGCCGACGGTGTGCAGCCCGGCCTTCACCGGGATGGGTTCGGTGGAGCGGCCCATGCCGGTGGTGTTTGAAATATCTTTGTCCCAATCGAACAGCTTCACTCGTTCGCCGTCCACCGTAACTTCCAGCTTTTCGCCCTTCACGCCGCCGAGAACCGCCTGGAAGTATCCGGTGACGCCTTTTACTTTGAAGGTGTATTCGCCGTCGGCGGGGAATTGATATTTAATCAGGATGCCGCCGCGGGTTCCGAATGGCAGGCCAACGATGTGATAGTTCTGCGCGGTGTCGGCAGGCACCTCGAAGACGGCCTGGATGGGCGCAGATACATCGCCGATCGCAAGACGGCTGATTTTTCCAGCCGCCGAAAGATACGCCTCCATCAGTGCCGGCGAAAGCGTGAGGGCGCCCGCGATGTTGTCGAACCCATGCGTGGAATCGTCGGGAGGGAAGAATTTCGTGGCGTCCACTTGCAGGCTCAGCACATCGCGAATCGCGTTGGTGTATTCGGTGCGGTTGAGGCGATGCATTCCGGGCGGGGTGAGATTGGCGAGAGCGTCGCGGTCGAGTTCCTGCTCCATGAACGAGATCATGGATTCCATCGCCGGGGGGGCCGGACGGCGCATTCCTGAGGGCGGCATCATTCCGGCGCGAAGTTTGCGAACCACTTTTTCCCAAACGTCGGCGTGGTCGTGCATGCGGGCGATGTCGAGCTGATCGAGCATCAGTCCAGCGGTTTTCAGGCGCTGATTGTGGCAGGGGACGCAGTATTGGTCTAGCAAGGCCCGCTCGGAGGCGGCCGGAACCGGCTGCGCGCGGGCAGTCTGGAGATAGCCCGGCAGGGCGGTGATCGCCAGTGCGACTGCCAGTTCAACGAGGAAACGGCGTACTCTGTTGTTGCCCTTACTCATTTGGCTCCGATGATAACTGCGCTTCCGCACGGCTCCGGCAAGCTCCGGCGACCTTTAAGCAATGTAATCAATACTTTCGCCGGGCGCAAGCCCCCCTGGTATATCAGCTCTTGAGTTTTTAGGGCTTTCGCTGCCGCGATGCGTTCTTCGAACAGACGCCGCCGCTGATGGGTGAGGTTACTTTTGCACGCTGCCGCGACGCGTTTCAGCGCGAGAAAATCACTTTAATCTTTTCTGGATCGAACTGGAAGGCGGTTTTCGTGGAGGAAGCATCCTTGCATTACTGGTGGAGGAAGCATCCTTGCATTACTGATAGTTGAAAGAGACAAGATCAACCGCGCCATTGAGGCGCTAGGTGCCGGGACGAAAAGACGCGGACGGCCGCCGGGCTCTGGCGTGAAACATGCTGAGCCCGCAGTGAAGACAACCCGGAAGAAGCGCACATTCTCACCGGCGCAGCGCGAAGCCGCGAGGCAGCGCATGAAGGCGTTTTGGGCGAAGCGCAAAAGGGCGGCGAAGTAGTCAGGTTTTCTCTTTGTGTACCTCAAAAAAACGAACCATCCGCTCAAAGACGGCAGCCCTCTCCTTTCGGAAGGGCTCCACATTGGCCTTGATATCGACAAAGATACCATCGGCGGCAACCAATATCCCGAGGTGGGTCTGACACAGCGTTAATAGATGCATTGGAAATTCACGAGGAATGTTATTGAAGGTTATATCCTGATAGCTAAAGCTCGCCGTCCCCGCAGTTGCTGTTTGGGTGAGATGTCGAACGAACGTCAAGCCGCTGGTATGTGAGAGACGTGATGCGGTGTCGTAAAAGTCGGACAAAAGATGCATCTGAGGATTGTCCTTCGGAAATAAGACGCCAGGAGCAAAGGTCTTGCGAGCCTTTCTTCTTGCTGTCTCACTTCCGTCATCGTCAGCAAACACCTTGAGCGCTGCCGGATCGGTTTGTATGAGCCGAGCGATACCAGCCGCTTCAACCGCTGCGCGCGACTCCCTGTACATCTGCGCAGAATAGAGACGGAAAAGCGATGTTGCGCCGAGGGCAAGGTGCTTACGACACAATACGAACAGAGCACCGGCAGTCCGGGCTTCCGGTGTGACCAGATGGGGCCCAATCGTGGCATAGTGCTGGACATAAAGCTTTTCAACGTCATCAGGCAAAAGAGCTAAGGCTCGAAACCCGTTCGAGGCGCTGTCGAAGTTAGCCTTATCCAGTTCATTTAATGCCGAAATGGCCGAGTCTTTACCGAGCAAGTGCGCCGCCTCCGTTCGGCAAGTGCTCCGCAGCGGCTTGGAGCAGGAGGAGCATTAGGGAATTTTATCTGCTTCTCCAGCACCCCGGCGCGGCGAAAGATTGACTATTTCAATCTGGGATCGAAAACGATCGGTTCGGGCTTACCGAATAGGATCGTTCCAAAGCCAGGATGGCGAGGGTTGAGGATATAATTCCGTTCGCTTGGTACGACTGCAGAAGGAACGGAAAGCACTACTGTTGTTCTTGACGCAGCCCAATTGGTGCCGATGTCTTTTGTTGAGTTCGGCGCAGCTGCATCCCTCCAATCAGGAGGAAGATCCGCTTCATTAAGGGTGGAACTTGAGAGCGTGTCAGGAACTTCTGCCGCGATACGAATCATCCCTCTCGGCAAACGACTGCTGTTCACCAAAACCTCAAGCTGGCAAAGGGACGTAGTGCTCGCGCAGTAAATTACGGGCGTCCCGATGTGGTTCCATCGACCGCCGTTAAGTCTCGCGCCCTCGCCATCATTTTCGGGATGTTTCGAAGTGCTGATCCGATAGATGGTCAACCCGTTACCAAATACCGTACTCCATTTGACCTAGGACGTGATTTACTCGGTCAATGCCTTCTTTCGTTCCGGAAATGGATATCGGAGTGGCGTAGTCGAGAGCACGAACTGGAGTGCCGAGCCAGCGCATCGCTTCATCGCGATTTCCCAGAACCTCGGTGGCCCTAAGTATCATCCGGTTAAGTACGTTTGATTCTAAGCCTATTGGAGCCCGGGAGACAGGAATGGTTCTGACTCCCGTAACATCCGCGTTAACGATTTTATGGACTCTTTGTTTAGGGGTTTGACGCTCGGAGGAAGATGCATCTGTCGATGGTCGTATATCAACTATGAGGTATTCCGGAACCGGCCCCTCAGCGTACTTACCTTCTTCCTTGGGATTGAGAGGACGATAGCCCTTTAATGCATTTGCATCAATGAGATAGAGGGCGCCTTCAATTGAGACGACGTAGGACACATTTTTTGCCTCAGGCAATGTTTTTGCTGGAGGTTTCTTAGGCACCACTCCGATTATAACGCTCCCAAGCGCTTGGGATTGCCCGCGGATACAACTTCGCAACTTTCTTGCTGCGATTCCCAATTGCCAACGGCAACACCCTCTTGCACGGGCAGTTCAGCCAGGCAAACGAAAATTGACTATGCCACCTACGCCGCTTCATTTGTTTTGCACTTCGGAAGGCGAGCACTTTCCAGACTCACAGCGGTTGTTCTCCTCACAGACTTGTTCGAGAAGCTTCCAGGTGGGATGTAACTTCATCTGAAACTCCTGCGACCAGGGTTTGGTGAACAGCTTGGAATCGTCGATCACGATCTCGTAGGATAGCGTTGTCGCATCGATATACCGAAGGCGTTCGACGGTATGGAGAGCGTCGCTATGCCATTGGTTGCTGGCAGCCAGGGTCCATTCCCGTAAGCCGATGGTGTCGATGACCAGAGTATCTCCGTCCCATTTGGCGACGGCATCCCCCATGAACGTAGAATCCACGTCCGCGGGATGAGGCTTGTTGATCGGAATCACGCGGAAGAAATGCATATATTCGTACAGCCAGACGACGGTGTCGGGGGTTTGGACGATCTGCTGGGCATAGGGAGCCAGGGCTTCGCGCGGGTGTCCATCGGGCAGGCAGAGCTCGGTGGGGTCATCATGACGCACGTCCCCAGTTGGCGCCTGCCGGAACATCTTTTCCGCACCTGGCAATAGAGGGGACATACGCCGCGGGTCGAAGTTCGTTACCACTGGCGTATCCGTATCGTTGGGCCCGACGTTGTGAGCGAAAGCGGGACCGGCCCATACGCCGTTGAAATTCGGCTTGCCATCGGGCATTCGCGGAATGGCTTTTGGGTTGGACTGAGCCGCGGCCGGTAACGACAGCGAAGACATAGCTACAAGGATGGCCAAACGCGTTCTCACGTGGAAGCTCCTCTTCTATTTAGGGGGCGGAGAGGCTAGCTCGGCCGGCCGGAGCGCCTGGTCCTGTCCGATTAAGGCGTCGCGGCCGTCAGCGAAAGTCACAATGTTGCCGGACGCGTTGTTGGAGCCATCCTTAGCGCGATGCCCGGAGATGGTGAGCACTTCGCCAAGTTTTAGACTCGTCTTGGTGATGCCGCGCCGCGTCAGCATGCCTGGAGGCGAGGCGGAAAAGCCCCAACTTGTAATCTTGCCGTTCTCATCCTTGACGTCCAGGTAAAGCCAGATGTGCGGGTTGGTCCAATCCAACCTTCGGAGCACTCCGGTGAGCTTGATGGGCTTGGTGGTATCGAACTCCGCTGTATACGCGTGGTGAGCGGAGGCGGCCGCGGAGAGAAGCAGAAGAGCGGCGATGGCGAGTCTGCTCATGGCTTGCCATCAGATCGTATCAAGATTTTCAGGCGTTCACACGAGTGTGAACGCGGCACGCAAGAGTGCGTGCGCCACAAGTGCGAGTATAAGTACAAGCACAAAGTAGAGGCACAAGTACAAGCACAAGTACAAGCACAAGTGGAGGCATAATTAGAGGCGCAAATAGAGGCGTAGGTAGAGGGACACGTCCAGGTACAGGTACAAGCATTGACACCGGCATGGCGAGAATATAGGATCTAATCGGAGCGTTATGGCCTATCGCATTCAAATCATTATGACCGTGGTTGCTTGCCTGGGTGTGGCTCGCGCCGCGGAGCCGACGGGGACAGCCGGCAGCCAGCCAGACCTTTCGGGCTATTGGACCAACACCACCGTTACGCCCTTGGAACGCCCCAAGGAGCTCGCGGACAAGGCGTTCTTCACACCCCAAGAGGCTGCCGAGTATGCCAAGCGCCAGTTGGCGGTGCCGGAAGCGACTGGCCCGGGAACCTATGCCGACGTGCACTACAATATGGCCCAGTTTGGTCTGGAGAAGAGCCAAACCAAGGTGGCGGCCAACGTTCGAACGTCGCTCATTGTAGATCCGCCCGACGGCCGGATTCCTCCCGTGACGCCTGAGGCTCGTAAGAGAGCCGCCGATCGCGCCGCCAAGAACAAAGGCCACGAGTTCGACGGCCCCGAGAATCGCACCCTGGGTGAGCGCTGCATCCTGTGGCCTAACGAAGGGCCGCCGATGATGCCGGCGGGCTACAACAGTAACCTCGAGATCGTGCAAGGCCCTGGGTACGTCGCCATCATGCAGGAAATGATTCACGACGTCCGTATGATTCCTACTGACGGCAGCCCGCATCTTCCCTCCACGGTTCGGCAGTGGATGGGCGACTCGCGAGGCCATTGGGAGGGGGACACGCTGGTGGTGGACACCACGAATTTCACAGATCGGACCGCATTCCGCGGCTCCAGCGAGAACCTGCACGTGGTGGAGCGCTTCCGGCGCGTGGATGCGAACACTATTCTCTATCAATTCACCGTCGATGACCCTTCCACCTGGACTCATCCCTGGAGCGCGGAAATTCCGATGACCAAGATTCAAGGTCCGCTCTTTGAATACGCTTGCCATGAAGGCAACTACGGAATGGCGAACAACCTCAGCGGCGCGCGCGCGGATGAGAAAAAAGCCGAGCAGCAGGGCGCGAAATGACCAAGTTCCTGCTCGGCGCGTGTCTGCTCGCGGCCACGCTGCCCGCTTGGGCGCACCACTCGTTTGCCGCTGAATTCGACGTCACCAAGCCGGTGAAATTGCAAGGGACCGTGACCCAGATGGAATGGATCAATCCGCACTCCTGGATTCACATGGACGTCAAGAATGCGGACGGCACGGTGACCAATTGGATGATCGAAGGCGGCAGTCCTAATTCTCTGCTGCGGCGCGGATTCACCAAACACTCGCTGGAGCCTGGAACCGAGATCGTGGTGGAAGGGTATCAGGCCAAGGACGGGGCCAACCGCGCGAACGGCCGCGATCTCACGTTCCCCGATGGCAGGAAGCTGTTCATCGGCACGAATCCGGACGAGAAGGCGCCCGAAGGAAAATGAATTTCGATATGGTGCGATTGGGATGGCTCGCAACCGGCGCGATGATGCTCAGCGGCGTGGCGCTGGCGCAAACCGTACCGGCGCAATTCGTGGTGAGCGGCAAAGCCGCGGAAAAGATTCAGGATTTCACTACGATCAATCTGGCTACCGCGGAGCGCATCGCCGATGTGTGCGAAAAGGCCGCCAGCGCGCAAGGCGTTCAGATCAGCATCATGGTGCTGGACAATGACGGCAACCAGGTCTACATGGATCGGATGGACGGACAGGGCTATCTGAACATCATCACGGCCGACATGAAGGCGCGCACCGCGCTCATGGGACGCGAACCGAGCAAGAACCGTATGAATCGCGTGATCCAGGATCCGGCCCAGGAGTTACAGCTGATTCAGCTGGGCTTCTTTGCAAATTCCGGCGGGCTTCCCATTGTCGTAAACAAGCAGTTGATCGGCGCCGTCGGGGTGGGCGGTTCCGCGCCACACCCGCCCGTATGGAGCGACGAGATTTGCGCGCATAAGGCTCTGGTGGAGGTGATTGGTCCCGCAGTGGCGCCGCTCGGGGAAGACCTTCCGCCGCGCCAGAATCCCAATCCGGGCAGTGCGCCGGTTCCGCGCTTTGCGACAGCGACCGCGCCCAAGTCGAGCTTGCCGGCGGAATTCGTAGTGGGCGGCAAGGGTGCGAGCAACGTTTTCGACGGCAATCAGATTTCGCTTGGGGCGGCGAAGAAGATCGGTCGGGTGTGTCGCGACTGGGCGGAATCCAAGGGCGGCACGATGTCGCTCTACATTCTGGATAATGCCGGCGAATTCGTGCACATGGAGCGCATGGACGGTCAAGTCTCCACCAACATCCGCACCGCGCTGTTGAAGGCGCAGACGGCGCTGAAGACGCGTCAGCCCACCTCCATCAATGCCGCGCAGCTTAAGAACAACCCGGCCGGCATTCCGCGTTCTACCGCCTATTTTAATTTGTTCACGAATTCGGGCGGCATCCCGATTGTCGTCGACGGGCAGATGATCGGCGCCGTGGGGGTTGGCGGAGGCGCCGGCGGCGGCGATGAGAATTGCGCCATTGAGGGGCTGAAGGCTGCATTCGGGGAGCATGTTACGCTGCCGGTTTATCCGCGCTGACCGGGCGTTCACACGAGTGTGAACGCGGCACGCAAGAGTGCGTGCGCCACAACACACAATAACGGATATAATCTTACGGGTTAAAGGAGAAAAGCATGAGACTGGCGATTTGTGTGCTGGCGTGCATGCTGCCTGTCAGCGGGCAGACCGGAGCGAAGAACGGAGAGTGGCGGAGCTACGGCGGAGATCTTGGCAACACGCATTACTCGCCGCTCGATCAGATCACCGCCGGCAATTTCAGCAAGCTGCAGGTGGCGTGGCGATTCAAGACGGACAACCTGGGCCCGCGCCGGAGTTCAACTTCGAAGGCACGCCGCTGATGGCGAACGGCGTGATTTATTCGACCGCCGGAACGCGCCGGGCCGTGGTGGCGCTGGATGCGGCGACGGGCGAGTTGCTGTGGGTGCATGGCGAACATGAGGGCGCGCGTGGCACGGCCGCTCCGCGCCAGCTATCGGGCCGAGGATTGGCCTACTGGACCGACGGCCGCGAAGAGCGAATCCTGTATGTGACGCCCGGCTACCGGCTGGTGGCCCTGGATGCCAAGACCGGCAATCTGGTGCCTACGTTTGGCACGGGCGGCATCGTCGATTTGAAGACGCGAGGACGATCAGGAAATCGACCTGGTGACCGGAGAAGTGGGCTTGCACGCGGCGCCAGTAGTGGCTAATGACGTGGTCATCGTGGGAGCGGCGCATCGGCCCGGCGGCACTCCGAAAAGTAAGACCAACGTAAAGGGCTTCGTCCGGGGATTCGATGTGCGGACGGGCAAGCGGCTGTGGATCTTTCACACCATTCCCCGAGCAAACGAATTCGGATACGACACGTGGGAAAAAGATTCCGCGTCCTACACCGGAAACACGGGCGTTTGGGGCCAGGTCAGCGTGGATGAGCAACTGGGGATGGCGTTCCTTCCGGTGGAGCTTCCCGACCGGAGATTACTATGGCGGCCACCGACCGGGAAATGGGCTCTTTGGCGAGACGGTGGTGGCCATCGACCTTAAAACCGGGCAGCGGAAGTGGCACTACCAGTTGGTGCACCACGGCATCTGGGACATGGATATTCCTTGCGCGCCGATGCTGGTGGATATCACCGTGAACGGCCGGACCGTGAAGGCGGTGGCGCAGCCGACCAAGCAAGCGTTCCTGTACGTATTCGACCGGATCACGGGCCAACCCATTTGGCCGATCGAGGAGCGGCCGGTGGAGCAGTCGACCGTGCCGGGCGAAAAGACCAGTCCCACGCAGCCGTTCCCGACCAAGCCGCCGGCTTACGACCTGCAAGGCGCGTCGCTGGACGACCTGATCAACTTCACGCCCGAGCTGCACGCGGAGGCGGTGAAGATCGCTTCCAAGTATCATCTGGGTCCGGTATTTACTCCCGGCGGTGGTCAGCAAACCGGACGGCCCCTACGGCACGCTGGCAATGGCCACCGCGGGCGGCGGCACTAACTGGGCGGGTGGTTCCTACGATCCTGAAACCCACATCGCCTATATCCCGTCGCAACGCGCGGTGACGAACATTGGATTGGTCCCCGGCGATCCGGCCAAAACCGATATGGCGTTCATGTCGGGAAGCGCGGCGCCGCGAGGCGGAGGTCCGAGGGGGGAAGGCGCGGAGTCCGGTCTCACAGTACATGGCTTGCCCCTGGTGAAACCTCCGTACGGAAGCATCAGCGCGATCGACTTGAATAAGGGCGAGATCCTGTGGCAGATCGCGAACGGCGAGACGCCCGATAATATTCGCGATAACCCAGTGCTCAAAGGCCTGGACATTCCGCGCACCGGAAGGCCTGGAGTTTTTGGCGTACTGGTAACCAAGACTCTGGTGATTTGCGGCGAACGAAGCGCGGGCAAGTCGGCGGTGATGCTGCGTGCCTACGACAAGGCGACCGGCAAGGAGGTGGGCGCCGTCCCGCTGCCGGCCGGACAGACGGGCACCCCGATGACATATATGTTCAACGGGAAGCAATACATCGTCCTGGCGATCGCCGGTGGTGGATTCCCGGGCGAATTGATCGCGTTCAAACTGGCGGATGAGGATCGGAAAACGTAGCGGCCAGCATTAGGGTATAGTTATTTTGAGATGCCCAGCGGCACTCAAGAGGAGATGACATGAAGACGATCACTGCAGTTGCTTTAATGACCTTTGGACTGGCCGCCGCCGGTATGGCTGCGGAGTACAAAGGTTTTGTCGAGGATACGGCATGCTCAAAGAAGCCTGAAATGAAGGGCGATGCCGCTTGCGCACAGAAGTGCATCAAGGGTGGTTCACCGGCGGTCCTGGTGACTCCGGCCGGGAAGATCTATAAGATCGCTAATCAGGACAAGATCGTGGCGAGCGCGGGCGAGAATGTCACCGTGACCGGCAAGCTGAAGGGCGATACGCTCACGATCGACACCGTCAAATAATTTTTCGAAACTGCAATGAATTCGGGGCCGCTTCCGACAGCGGCCCTCAGTTTGGGAAAGGGATAACTATGCCCCGTTGGACGGTTCTTGCGTTTCTCGCGCTACCTCTGGCCGCAGGTACGGTGCGGATCATCCAGACCAACAGCGCCGGAGACGATGTGTCCATCATCGATCCGGCGACCAACAAAGTGGTCGGAACCATCAACGGCATCGAGGTAAACCACGGCGCGGCCGCGGCCCCGGACGGAAGCCATTACTACGTCAGCGATGAAGGGCGAAGCACGCTGGATGTGGTGGATACCAAGACCCTGCGGGTCACGCGCAGCATCCCCCTCAGCGGCCACCCGAACAACATTGGAATCAGCAAGGATGGAAAGCGAGTTTACGTCTCTATCGCGGTAGCGCCGGGCGCCGTGGATGTAATCGATACGGGCAGTCTTGAAAAGGTCAAGAGCATTCCGGTGAAGGGCGCGGTGCACAACACCTACGTCACCCCGGACGGCAAGTACGTGGTGGCCGGTTCCATTCAAGGAAAGACCATCACTGTGATCGATCAAAAGACGGAGGAGCCGGCGTGGGTTTTGGAGATGGATTTGGGGATCCGTCCGATGGCGTTCCTGACCAACCCCGACGGTTCCACCAAATGGATCTTCGCCCAACTTTCCGCATTCAACGGCTTCGCCGTGATCGATTTCGCCACGCACAAGGAAATCAATCGGATAAAACTTCCCGATCTTCCTCCGGGCAAGAAACCCTATCTTTACGGCGGGAATGAATCTCATGGCATGGCCGTAACGTCGGATGGAAAGACGCTGGTAGTCAACAGCAGGCTGAACACTGCGATCTACTTTTATTCGCTGCCGGACTTGAAGGTCCTGGGGAGCACGGAAGTGGGCCGGTCACCGGACTGGGTAACGCTCACGCCCGACGGCAAGATGGCATATGTGGCCAACGCTGCGTCGAACTCGGTGTCGGTGGTGGACGTCAAGGCGATGAGGGAGATCACGCGGATTCCAGTGGGCGAGGTCCCCAAGCGGAACATTACCGCGGTGCTGCCCTAAAGGAGCCCATGGAAATGACGTTCGCGCGGCTGGCACTGGCAGGGGCGATCACCTTGGCGGCTCAACTGGCGATGGGCCAATCGCTGGATTATGAGACCTACAAAAAGACGGTTGAGCCGATTTTTGCCAAGAAGCGCGCCGGGCACGCGCGTTGTGTGGCCTGCCACAGCGCATCCAACAATGCCTTCCGCCTGCAACCGCTGGCGGAGGGAAGCACCTGGACCGACGAGCAGTCGCGCCGCAACTTCGCGTCGGTTTCGAAACTTGTAAATCAGGCCAATCCGCAAATGAGCCCGATCCTGATGCACCCGCTGGCTCACGAAGCGGGCGGCGACGAGTTTCACAGCGGAGGCCGGCAATTTCTCTCCAAGGACGATCGCGATTGGAAGGCGATCGCCGCCTGGGTAGGTGTTTCTGAGTGATCGAGCAGGATGATCCAGCGAGTCGTGATACGGACGCTCGTTTGGTGGCACGTCTTCAGCAACGGAAGTCAGAATTCAGAATCCAGAATTCAGGTGCGCCGTGGTGGCGGTCTTTGCTGAATTCTCAGATCGTGCTAACATCCGGCATGGTCATCGAATGTCCCGAGTGTAGGACGCTTGCTAGCCAAGGCACCAATTACGCGAAACTTCTGGACTTGGCGGAGGGCTGTACGCTTACCTGTCAATGCCCGCGCTGCGACTATTATTGGAAGCCAACGAATGCGGAACAAGCGGTGATTGCCGCAAATCTTCGCAGGATGATGCAGCCTCAGTAGCGCTTACTTTCGCGAATCCTTGCCGACGATGTGGCCGACGTCCTGGTTATTCTCGTTGCAGATGTACTCCATGATTTCCGAGTTCTCTATCAGCGGCGAGTGCCCGTACATCGTAAACGGCTTGGTATAAGCTCCCGGATCGTCGATCACAACCTGGATGTCGAGGTTGGAATAATCGGGGCGCCGGAAACGCTCGGTGATGTGGAGCTTGGGGGTATGGGGATGCCCCGCAAAATCGAACCAGAACTTGTCGTTGAAGCCGATGGTATCGACGACCAGCGTATCGCCTTCCCATTTGCCGATGGAATGTCGATACCAGGTGGGGTCGGGATCCTCCGGGTGGCCGCGTCCGTCCAGGAAGATCTGCCGGTAGGTGTGGATGTTTCCCTCAAACAGAAAAACCACCAGCTTGGGCTGCTGCACTATTTTCCACGGGTACGGGGCCATGCGTGGGACGCCCGCCGGAAGGCAGTTTGCCTCCGGGTCGGCGTTTGACATGCGTTGCCTGGTCACTTTTTCCGCCCAGGGCTGGAGGGGTAGAACTTCACCCTTCTTCAGAGTGCTGGTGATGTCGTAAATGAAGTTTCGATCTGGACCCCACAGGCCGTTCAGATCGGGCTTCCCATCGGAGGTGCGAGGCGCGGTTTGTCCGAAGGCGAGCGGCGAGAGCGCCATGGCAGCCGCGGCCAGCACCGGAAGTTTGGTTTTCATGACTCGGCCGTCCCTAGAGCTAGTTGCTCTTTCCCACCGCCGTCAGCAGTTCCGCATTCATGACCTTGCGGTTGTCGGCGGGATAGTGAACCGGGATGATTCTCTCCACATCCAGATGCAGACGTTCGATGTTGGCTTCCAGGTTCGCCGTATAGGGGCTAATGGCGGCCGGCGTCTTCGTGAGCGGCTGGGGAGGCGGATTGAAGCCGTCCGCTTCCATTAGCACTTTTTCCCTGGGCAGATAAACCAAGAGCATCCCGTCGTTGTGCCCATAGTTCTGCTGATGATACAGCTCGATCACGTGATTGCCATCGGTGATGACCTTCTTCTCGGCGACGGTCTCAAACCTGGGCTTCTTCGGATTTTGGGAAAGTTTGTCCGGGGCGATGGTGTGAGGGTTGGCCCAGACTTTTTGGTAATACGGTTTATTGATCTGTTGCGTGACGACGATGGCGCCCTCCGCCACATAGGCGCGCAGGCCGCCGGCATGGTCGAAGTGGTGGTGCGTGTTGACCACGTACTTGATGGGCTTGTTGGGAATCAGCTTCCTGGCTTCGGCGATGACGGCTTCCGAGCGCTGATCGTTTTGGCCGCCTTCGACGATCACGATGTAGTCCTTGAAATCGACCGCCAGAGCTGCATACCCGCCGAGAATCAGATACACACCGTCGGCGACTTTTTCCGACGATAGCGTTGGCGCGGCGGCGGGCGGCGGCGCACTCGCGATGTTGGCCGGCGCGTTGGGCTTCACATCAGTCACCCTCAGGTCCAATACCGGGTATCCGCCCTGCTTTTGCACGATATGAGCCGGAAACTTCAGGCCGCCGAAATCCTTATAGTCTGAGAACGAGGTCTCAAAAGGAATATCGCCAAGCACGGTGTTGTCTATTTTGGTCTCCACTTTTTCGAGCAGGTTTTCGCTGTTCAGGTATCCGCGCACCGTGGCTTTGTTCGGTCCCTTGAAGGATAGAACCGTATATTTTTTCCCGCCCATGGTCTGAGTTTTCACAGTGGCATCGCTCGACGCCGCGGCGGATCTCAAAAAGCTGTACGGCAGAGTCATCATTAGCTCGTCGCGCAAAGCGGCAGCTTGCGGCGAGCCCGCCGCCACCACCTGGGTCTGGGTCTGTTCGCCGATGATGGGCTGCTGGCCACCCCCGCGAGGCGGGTTCTCTGCTTGCGTCCTGATCCTTTGCAGGCGCGAAGCCGGGGCGTCCAAATCGACGACGCGGGTGTAGCTTTTGTCGTTGAATTTGGGCCACGGGGAACTCGGATTCGGAGCTTGCCCAATCACATAGTCGAAGCCCGAGCCGAAAAACTCGACGGTCTTCAGGTTGCCCGCTCCCAGCGCCGTGGTGGCGCTCGCAATGACGGACTGCGATCCGGTTCCTGCCGCCCATGCCAAAACGGCGGGGAGCAGAACGGCGGCCATCGACTTCTTGAGCATATACACCTCCTGAGCAAAATCAGTATATAGCTGAAGTGGTGGCCGACGGGAGTGGACGGGAGTGAATACGAAACAGGAACGGACCGATAACCGTGTCCAAAGGCCTTATCGGTCCGCCGGCGGCGTTTTGGCGACTCCACCGGAACTCCTGTTTGGGACTCTTCGAATATACGCTCGTCTTGTTGAAAACACCATACCCGCACGCTGCAGAAAAGTACTCCATCTCTCATGTTTGAGCGAGCTGAAGTACTAACAACTGCAAAGGTGTTGGCACGAGTGCCAATACGGCACGCAGGAGTGCGTGCGCCACGATGCTAGCTTTCAGCAAACGCTATGTCGGGTCGCAGGCGTAACGCCAATACCGCGCCAACCAGCAGCAATAGCATCGAGCAGATGAAGGGAAAAACCCAACTGCCGGTGCGGTCCACCAGATACCCGAAGCTGGAAGGCGACACCAGGCCTGCCAGGCCGAAGCCGAAATTCATCATGCCGCTGGCCGAGCCGGCGTAGCGTGGAGCGATATCCATGGGTACCGCCCAGATGGGTGCAACGATCAACTCGGCGAAAAAGAATGCCAGCGAGAGGCACAGCGCAGTTACCGCCAGGTTGTGAAATAGCACCACGGGGCACAAGAAGATGAGGGCGCCCAGGAATCCGGTGACGATCACGGACCGGCGGGCCAGCAGAACACTGCCGGTTTTCCGATGCAAGCGATCGGTGGCAATACCGCCCGCCGTATCGCCTATCACACCTGCCAAGAGCACGCCCGCCGAGAACAGCGCGGAGGACTGCAGGTTCAGATGATAATTCTCGAAGAAGAACGCGGGAATCCAGGTTAAGAATAACCACAGCGTCCAACCGTAACAGAAGTCGACCAGGGTAACCGGCAAGATGCGCCGGGCCAGCCGCAGCCAGGGAATGGCGGGCCGGCTGTGGCTGGGATCGGGGAGCGCGGACAAGTCCGTTTCAGTGATACCAGGATGCTCACGCGGGTCGTTCCGAAAATACCAGACCCAAGCGACGAGCCAGAGCAGGCTCGCCAATCCGAGGATCACGAAGGAGCGGCGCCAGGATAGGATCAGAAGCAGGGCGGCCATGAGCGGCGGAGTGGCGGCATTGCCGATTCGGCCGAACGAGTGCGTGATCCCTTGCGCGAACCCCCAAGCCCGGGCGGGTATCCAGGTGGACATCGCTCGTGTAGCGGTAGGAAAGGCCGCGCCCTGAGCGAAGCCTAGCGCGAGACGGGAGGCGAAGAGGGATACGAACCCGGTGGCCGCGCCGGTAAGCACAGTGGAGAGGCCGACCATGGCGCAGCATGCCGCGAGAGTAAGACGCGGCCCGAACTTGTCTCCAATCCAACCGCCGATGAGCTGAAAGAAGGCATAGGGAATAGCGAAGGCGGAAAATGCCAGTCCCAGCTGAGTGTTGTTCAGGCCGAGATCGGCTTTCATCAGAGGAGCCGCCGTTGCGATGTTCACGCGATCGACGAACAGGATCAAGTACAGGATGCAAAGCAGGGAGAGAACAGTGCGCTGAGGAGAAATCATGCACTCTTGATTTGCGTGCGGTACAGGATGCGGCGAGAGGTTGGATCAAATGAGTCGCGCCGATGCATGGTCGAACGGTTATCCCATAAGACGACGTCGCCGGGCTGCCACTGGTGGCTCCAGGCGAGGTCATCGCGGGTGGCATACGACCAGAGTTCATCGAGCAGCGTTTCAGACTCTGCAAGCGGGAGCCCAGCGATATACGCGTTGCGCCGGCGCCCGAGATACAGTGCGCGGCGGCCGGTTTCAGGATGGATGGAGACTAGCGGATGATAGACACCGGCAGATGACACTGGATCATCGGTCGCAGCCACCCCCTGACGCACATATCCGCCGCTGTTATAGGTGGCGTCGTGCTTGAGAGCGAGGCTTGAGACGCGCTGCTTCAGCGCATCCGGCAGAGACTCATAGGCGCGAACCATGTTGCAGAAGTGCGTGTCGCCGCCGGCGGAAGGAATCTCCAGCGCGTACAGCATGCTGGCCTTGGGAGGATGCTCGAGGTAAGACATGTCGGTGTGCCACACCGCTTCGCCCGCGCCCAGGCTGCCGATGGGCACGCCGTTTTCAATTACGTTCGAGACCACGTAGATTTCCGGATGACCTTCGACGAAGCGGCGTCCGGTCTCCTGCACGGGGGCCCAATCGAGTTCACCGAAGCGGCGGCTGAAAGCTATCAGGTCTTCGATAGCGAGCCGCTGGCCGCGAAACCGAATGACGAGATGGTCTAGCCAATGGCGATGAATTTCGTTGAAGTCCCGATCGCTCAGGCCTGCCAGGTCGACATTCTGGATTTCGGCTCCGAGGGACGCGCCGCTAGGGATGACGGTCATGAGTAATAATTCACAACGGTAACAGAATTCAGAATTCCAGAATGCAGAAGTCAGAATTCAGAATTCAGAATTCAGAATTCAGAATGAAAGGCGCCGGCCCGAACGGTGCAGTGATCGTCTAATCCTGTCGAATCTTGAGCCACACTGTGAAGTTGTGGATCTTCGATTCTTTTCCGAACTGCTTTGGAAAGCTCACCAACCCTCGTGGGCGCCGGATTGCATTCATCTTCATAAAGTTTGAAAGGGGTAGTGACCTCCCGGCATTTCACATATAGGGTCGGGAACTAATCAAAAGATACCGGCGTCCAATTCACCGCTGGCAGGAGTTGAGAAATGAAACACGCTTTCGTGTGGTTTTCCATGCTGTTGCTCTCCCTTCAGGCGCCTAATGCGCAAAACAGTGGATCGGTCACGGCGACTTACTCGCATGGCATTCTGCGCGCGACGATTCCTTATCTCACATCTCATCCTGGCGCGGGACAACTTACGGTGGAAGTGCTGGATCCCGAAGACCAGGCTTTGGGACGCATCGACCGGCGCGCGGACATGGAGGGTTCGAGCGGGATGTGGCAGGTTGAAGTGCCGCTTACCAAGGCGCTCAGGACCGACGAACTGGTGTGGGATCGGCTCCGGTACCGGTTCGTCTATAGCGGCCAGAAGGAACCTGCGATCAAGAGCACGGATTCCATCTCTCAGATTCTGCGGATGCCGGTGATGCACATCCTCGGCCAGCAATCTTATCTGACCGGCGGAGCGGCGGCAGTGCGGGTGATTGTCACCGATTCAAAAAATGACAGTCATCCGCGGCCCCGTTTCACTCTCGATCGAGTTGTCGCCTCAGGGTCAGAAGGCTCGGTTGTTGTTCACGGGCCCGCTGAATCGCCGCGGCACAACCGAAGCGCAATTTCACTTTCCCGTCGGGCTTACGGGTACGTACCCACTGCGTTACGCCGTGGACACGCCTATCGGGTCCACCGAAGTTGTCCAGCAGGTTCATTTAGAAGACAAGAGCTCTATTTTGCTCACTACCGAAAAGCCGATTTACCAGCCAGGCCAAACAATTCATGTAAGGGCACTGGCGCTGGACCGGTCGAATCATGAAGCCACGGCGGCCCGCAACCTCACCTTCGAAGTGGAGGATTCCCGAGGCAATAAAGTATTCAAGCACTCGACGCAGACCAGCAAATTCGGAGTTGCGTCCGCGGAATTTGCGTTGGCCGACGAGGTGAACCTGGGAACTTATCATCTGCGCGCCAGCATGGAATCACGGAGGCAGCACGGCCGAATTGGCCTTGAATGTCGAGAAGTACGTGCTTCCGAAATTCAAAGTGGCGATCGATTTTGCGGACAAAGATCAAAAGGCGCGACATGGCTATCGTCCCGGAGACCACGTCACAGGAACGGTCCTGGCTAACTATTTCTTCGGCAAACCCGTGGATCGCTCAGAGCTCACGCTGAAAGCCTCCAGCCTGGATGTCTCGGTATTCGATATCGCTTCTGTCGAGGGAAAGACGGATGCAGAAGGTGCGTATCATTTCGATATCAAGCTGCCCAAATATTTCGCGGGTCGCCCTCTGAACCAGGGCGCCGCTCGCGTTCTGATTGAGGCGACGGTGAAGGATTCCGCGGGCCATGCCGAGGTTCGCGGCGAGCCGATCACGGTGAGCGAATCTCCGCTCATCATCACCGCGTTCCCGGAGGGCGGCACACTGAGCCCCGGACTTGAGAATCAGCTATTCATTGTCACTTCTTACGCCGATGGAAAGCCGGCCAGCGCCGTAGTGAAGAGTGCGGCGCGGCGGAAATTTCGACCAAACCGCCAGCACCGATTCTGAAGGTGTCGCGATCATCGCGGCTGAAAGCTGGATTTCAAGGCCCCGACGCTCCAGATCGAGGCCGGTGACAAGGAAGGCAACCACGCCTCGAGTGCGGTGCAGCTTCAGGTTCGCCAGGAACGCGGAGCAGATTCTGCTGCGCACCGAACATGCCATCTATCGCGCCGGGCGATCGCATTCAACTGCGCATCTTCTCGACCAAAGAGCGGGGCACGGCTTACGTCGACGTGGTCAAGGAAGGGCAGACCGTCCTTACGCGCGACCTGGACATTCAGGAACGGCCAAGCCGAACTCGCGCTCACCGCGACCCAGGACATGGCGGGTACGCTCGATTTCAACGCCTACCAGTTTGGACGCGACGCCAGCCCGATCGCGGATCATCGCCTGGTGTTCGTGCAGCCGGCCGATGAACTCAAGATCAGTGCGACCGCCGACGCCGCGGTTTACAAACCTGGCGACGATGCGCGCATCCATTTTCGAGTGACAAATTCGCATGGCGAAGGCGTGCAGGCCGCGCTCGGATTGCAAGTAGTGGATGACGCGGTGTTTCGCTCTGGCGGAGAAACGGCCGGGGTTCGCCAAAGTCTTCTTTTATCTGGAGCAGGAAGCGATGAAGCCCAGATACGAGATTCATTCCATCGGCATGTCCGGACGTTGTGGAGGCGGCGGAAGAAGCTCACGCCGCGGAACGCGACCGGGCCGCTCGAGCATTATTCGCGGCCACCGAAGTTATTCACGCGAACCAATTCGACAGGGAAGCGGGCCGGGTATTGCCGTAAGAGAAATATCCCTCTTACATGGGCCGATATCGAGCGCGTTTTATCGATGCGCTACGCCAGATCTCCGCGCGTGATCTGGCCAAACTCGGCACTTTGGAACTGCGCGATGCCTGGGACGCCAATGTGCGGGTCGAAACCATACCGTGGGATCCCCGCCACACGCATTACCTGGTGCGCAGCGCGGGCCCCGACCATCGCTTCGATACCGAGGACGATCTGTTGGCCTATCTGGAAGTTCGCAGCCGCAAAATCCTGGACCATCCGGAGCTGAAATCCATCGATCTGAGTATTGTCCACGATATTGGCCCATTCAACGGACTGGCGGCGATTGCCGGTTCCGTGATGGACCAGTCAGGAGCGCCGATCCCCGGAGCGACTGCTGATGTTCGCGAGGTTTCCAGTGGAAAGGCCAGGCGAGACAGCGCAAACGCCGCCGGTCAATTCAGTCTGGCCGGCCTTCCTCCAGGTAACTATGAAGTTCGAGTGTCGTCGCCGGGTTTCCAGTCGGCGGCGCAAAGATTCAAACTGACCGCGCGCGACCGCGCCGTTGTTTCGGTGGTTTTGCAAGTCGGCGCCATGACCGAGATGGTTGCGGTTTCAGGGATACCGCAGGCGATTCCGCAGCCGGGGGTGATTCGTATGGGTGGCAACGCGACTTTCATGGCGGGGATAGGTCGGCGGCGTTATCGGAGGGGTGGCCGGTGGGGCCCCGGGCGCGGGCTTAACTTTGATGGAACAAATGGGCCGCGCCAGTCGAGCCTCGTTACTAGCAACGCTCCCTCGATGGTCCTTGCTAAAGCATCGCTGAGCCGGATGGATGCGGCTCCTGCGACGCACGTGCGCTCGTATTTCCCGGAGGCCCTCTACATCAATCCGCAAATCATCACCGACCAGAACGGAGCGGCCACTATTTCCATCCCGATGGCCGATTCGATCACCACCTGGCGGATGGCAATGATGGCGTCCACTACGCACGGCGCGCTCGGCAGCGGCGCGGTCAGTCTTAAGGTCTTCCAGGATTTCTTTGTCGACCTGGATCTGCCCGTCACGCTCACGCAAGGCGACCGGGTGGATATTCCCGTCGCCGTTTACAACTATGCCGGCACAAAAGGAAACGTCAACCTCAGCTCGCAATCCGCCGATTGGTTTTCGCTGCCGGAGGATGCTCGCCGAAAAGACGCTCGCGGTGGATCCCGATCGGGTAGGCGCCTCTCACTTTACGGTGGAAGCGAAGCGGATCGGCAAATTCAAGCTCACGCTTGCGGCGCGTATGACGGGAGCAACCGATCGCGCCGATATCGTAGTGCGCGAAATGGAAGTGATTCCCAACGGCCGCGAGCAAACCCAGGTCTTCAACGGCCGGCTCGAAACCGTGGCGCATCACGAGCTGAATTTTCCGGCTGCCTCCATCCCGGGCGCCAGCGCGATTCTGGTCAGGCTTTATCCCGGCCCGCTGAGCCAGGTGGTGGAAGGCATGGATGCGATCCTGCGCATGCCGGGCGGGTGCTTTGAACAAACCTCCTCGAGCACTTATCCGAACGTTCTGGCGCTCGACTATATGAAGCGCACCAAGAAGCTGAACCCCGAGGTACACGCCAAGGCTGAAGGATTCATTGCCAACGGCTACCAACGCCTGCTGACCTTTGAGGTTCCGGGCGGCGGTTTTTCGTGGTTTGGGAACGCGCCCGCCAATAAGATCCTGACCGCATACGGAGTGATGGAATTCTCCGACATGGCGAAGGTTCACGATGTGGATGAGAAGGTGATTCAACGAACCCAGCAATGGTTGGCCAGCCAGCAGCAGCCGGATGGGAGCTGGAAGCCGGACGCTTCATTTATCAACGAAGGCGCCACCAATCGATACAATTCCGATGCCCTGCGCATCACGGCTTACATCGCGTGGTCGCTCGAGAACAGCGGTTATCAGGGGCCAGCCGTCGAAAAGGCGCGCCAGTTTATACAGAGCCACATGAACGGCAAAACGGACAGCTATACGCTTGCGGTTCTGGCCAACTTCGCGGCCGGTTATGGAAAGGACCGCGAGTTTACGAATCGGGCGATGCAGCTTTTGATGGACACGCGAACTGAAGAGCACGAGCAGGCCTGGTGGACTTCCGAGGAGACCGGTGTTTATGGGGGAGGAGCGAGCGCCGCGGTGGAGACCACGGGCCTGGCGGTGCAAGCTTTGCTCAAGTGGGGCGAGGCCTCGGGTACCGCGAGTAAGGCGCTCAGCTATATCGCCGCCAAGAAAGATGCTTCCGGAACCTGGGGCAATACGCAGGCGACCATCATGGCGCTGCGGGCGCTCTTGCTCTCCACTGAGAAGGGTGCGGCCGACGCTCGCGGCGCGCTGGAAATTTCGCTCAACGGCAAGCAGGTCGAAAAGCTCACGCTGACAGCGGAAAATAACGACCTGCTCCACCAGTTCGTATTCAAAGGGGTGGATGCCAAGGTCAACAACGTCGAGATTCGATTCGCGGGCAAGGGCGGGCTGGCGTACCAGATCGTGGGGCGGCATTTTGTCCCCTGGAGCGAGGAAGCCGCCGGGGAGCCTCTATCGATCGGCGTGGCTTACGACAGAACGCGGCTGCAACAGGACGACATCGCCACTGCAACTGCGACCGTGAAGAACAACCTGACCAAAGCGGCAAACATGGTGATGGTAGACCTGGGAATTCCTCCGGGATTCGACCTGCTCAGCGAAGACTTGCAAGATTACCAGGCGAAGAGCGCGGCCCGCAAAGGCGGCCGTCTGGAAAAATTCAATTTAACAGCTACCCAAGCCATTCTGTACTTCGACTCCATCGCGGCCGGCGACACGATCACAATGCATTATCGACTGCGCGCCAAATATCCTATCCGAGCGAAAACATTTCAATCGCGGGTTTATGAATACTATGATCCGGATGTAAAATCGGTGGCGCGTCCCGTGCAATTGGAGGTTGGGAAGCGATAAGCTCAGGAAATCGAATATGAAAAAGATTGCTGTGCTTGGCATGCTGGCAATCGTACCCGCTCTTGCCCAGCAGCCCAAATTCGATTTGGCGGATGTGCATGCCAGCACCACCGCGCGCGGGTTTGCACAGAACTTCGGCGGCGTGATCCGTGATGGGCGATATATAAACCGCGACGCGACCATGCTGAATCTCATTGAAGCCGCCTATGGGGTGCCGGAGGACGTGATTGCCGGCGGTCCCACCTGGGTGGACACGGACCTGTTCGACGTCGTCGCCAAAGTCCCCACCGGCGCCACCCCGGCCACGGCAAACCTTATGCTGCAGACACTGCTGGCGGAACGCTTCGGGCTTGTCGTGCGTAAGGAGACTCACCCAGTGCCTCGCTATGTACTCAGCGTCGGCAAGGATGGATCGAAATTGAAGACCGCGGGTGGATCGGAAAAGGAAAACGCGGGCTGCCAGTTAAAGGCCGGCCCCGGGGGAGCGAGAGCTCCCGGCGATCCGGCTTCGATACCAAACATTAAAGTTACCTGCCACAACCTCACTTCGCAGGGTATCGCGGACAACCTGCATCAAATGGCGGGAGGTTATTTGGATCACGATGTGATCGATTCGACGAAGCTGGAAGGCGCGTGGGATTTTGACCTGGAATGGACACCGCGCCAGGCGCTGACCGATAAAGGCCGCGACGGCATATCGATTTTTGACGCCGTGAATAAGCAGTTGGGGCTGAACCTGGAGATGCAAAATGTTCCGGTGCCGTCGGTGGTAATCGAGAAAGTGCATCGCACGCCAACCCCAAATCCCGCGGGCTTGGCGGAATCTTTGGCGCTGGCGGCGGCGCGGTTTGAAGTGGCGAGCATCAAGCCCGCCAATCCCGATGCGCGGTTCACCGGATTGCTTTACACCGGTGGAAGCCAGATGAGAGCCGGCGGGACGCTGCGCGAGCTGATCGCGCTGTCGCTGCAGGTTCAATTCACTATCGCAAACGATATCCTGATCGGACTCCCGAAGTCCGCAGACTCGCAGCGCTGGGACATCACTGCCAAATTACCGAGCACGGGCGAAGGCGCTCCCAACGTGGCCGGCGGACGAACGCAGCCGCCGCCGCTCACGGTCGGTTTGGAAATGCTGCGCGGTCTGTTGGTGGATCAGTTCGAGTTGAAAACTCACACCGAAAATCGAGAGGTGACGGTTTACGCTCTCAGGGTGGTGGGCAGTAAGCCAAAAATGACCCAAGCGGACGAATCTGAGCGGTCGAGCTGCAGGTTCGATCCGAATGCGCCCAAACCTTTCCCAAACGTGGGGCTGATTGACCGGTGTAAGAACATCAGCATGGCCGAGTTTGCGAAGAACGTGCAGATGGCCACCGGTTATATCGATCACCCGGTGGTTGACGCTACCGGTCTAAAGGGGGGCTGGGATTTCCTGCTCGCTTGGACGCCCACGAACCAGTTGCATACGCCGAAAGTTCCGAATCCGAACCAGCCGGCGGGAACAACCGTCGAGGCCAGCGATCCGCTAGACATCTCGGTTTTCGAGGCGTTTCAAAAAGAACTCGGACTGAAACTGGTGAAAGAAAAGCGGTCCATTCCGGTGATTGTGGTCGATCACGTGAGTGAGAAGCCGATCGAATAAGAATTTCCCTAACTTCCCAGGGGTTGATCCGTATCTATCCCAAGGCCTGCCGCATCAAGCTCGGAACTGATGCCGGCATGCTCCCGTAAAGGAGGGATGGGGACAAGCGATGCTGAATCTGCGAGAGGCACTGCGGCAGCTGCGGAAGGCGCCGGGATTCACAGCCACGGCCGTGATCACGTTGGCGCTGGGGATCGGAGCGACGACGGCCATCTTTACGCTGGTGCATCAGGTGATGTTGAAGTCGCTGCCGGTGACCAAGCCGGAAGAGCTGTGGAGAATCGGAGATAAAATTCGCTGCTGCAACTGGGGAGGATATACCCAGGATAAGGACGGGGATTTTTCGCTGTTCTCCTGGGAGGCATACCAGCAGTTTCGCGCGCACACGCCGGAGTTTATCGATCTAGCGGCACTCCAGGCCGGTAGTGCAGCGCTGGGCGTCCGTAGGGCGGGATCGCAGGCGCAGGCGGATACGCGCAACGGGCAATTTGTTTCCGGAAATTTCTTCAGGACTTTTGGCGTGCATCCGTGGATCGGCCGGCTGATGACCGATGCAGATGATCAGGAGGGAGCGCCGTCGGTGGCGGTGATGAGCTTTCATATTTGGCAGGACAAATATGGGTCCGATCCCTCGGTGGTGGGCGCCGGTTATCAAATCAATGGGCATCCCTTCACGGTGATCGGCGTGGCGGCGCCAGGATTTTACGGGGCGAAACTGGCAGGGTGGGGGATGCCGGATTTTTGGCTGCCGGCAACGACGGAACTGTTGATTGATGGAGCGACGTCACGCCTGAAAAGACCGAATGGCAACTTCCTGGACCTGATAGGCAGGGTGCGCCCGGGAGTGAACCCGAAGTCGCTCGAAGCAAAACTGAAGGTGGAATTTCATAACTGGCTGGCGAGCCACGTGCCGGATATGGAGCCATCTGAGAAGCAACTCTGGGGCCAGCAGACGCTGCACCTGACGCCCGGCGGCTCAGGGGTCGCGGTGATGAGGGATCAATATGAGGACGGATTAAAGCTTCTGCTGATAGCGGCGGCATGCGTGCTGCTGGTGGCGTGCGCGAATTTGGCGAATTTGATGCTGGCGCGCGGGTTGAAAGATCGGGCGCAAACCTCGATCCGGGTGGCGCTGGGCGCTTCGCGAGCTCGCCTGGTGCGGAAGGCATTGCTGGAGTCCGTACTGCTAGCGATGATTGGCGGAGTCCTGGGCATCGCAGTGGCGTATGCCGGTACGAGGTTGATTCTGCATCTTGCGTTTCAGATTGGCGGCCCGAATAACTATGTACCGATCGACGCGACGCCGTCTTGGCCGGTGCTGCTCTTCACGCTGGGAATATCGATCGTAACCGGGGTACTTTTCGGGATAGCTCCGGCGTGGATGACCTCGCATGCCGATCCGGTGGAGGCGCTACGCGGGGCCAATCGCTCGGTTGGCAGCAGACGCTCGGTGGCACAGAAGTCGCTGGTGGTGGCGCAGGTTGCGATGTCGTTGGTATTGCTTTCGGCCGCGGCTCTGCTGGGCAAAAGCTTGCGAAATCTGGAGCACCAGAATTTCGGGTTTGAAACGCAGGGCAGGTATATCGCCTGGATTAATCCATTGCTGGGCAACTACAAGCCGGAGCAAATGGAGACAATGTTTCGGCAGATTGACGATCGCCTTTTGCGCACGCCAGGCGTGCGGATGGTAGCGCCGGCGCTCTATGCGCCCATGACGGGTGACAGTTGGAACGATGGGATTCGGGTACAGGGACGGCCGGAGCCGGGCGCCCGAGAAGACACAGGCGCGGGCTGGGCGCGTGTGATGCCAGGGTTTTTCGAGACTATCGGCGCGAAGATTGTGCGGGGCCGGCCAATTCAAGACGAAGACACCGCCGGTACGCGCAAGGTGGCGGTGATCAATGAAGCGTTTGCGAGGAGATTTTTCAAAGACCAGAACCCGATCGGGCAGCATTTCGGGCCCGACAAAATCAAGTATTCCGGGATCTACGAAGTCGTGGGAGTTGCGAGAGACATGCGGTATATGACTTACGATTACAAGGATCCAATCCGTCCGATGTTTTGGGTGCCCGAGGCACAGACGGTGGAGTACGACGATCCAGCCTATCGTAGCGGTGAAATCTGGTCGCACTTCCTGTACAACATCGTGATCTGGGCGCCGGGCAATCCGCCGGGCATGGAGGAGCGTGTGCGCAAGGCGCTGGCCAGTATCGATCCGGACCTGGTGCTTTACGCTGTTGATCCATACGGGAAAGTAGTGAGCGCGGATTTCCAACAGGAGAACATGATTGCGACACTGACCATGCTGTTCGGTGCGCTTGGGCTGATACTGGCTGCGGTGGGGTTGTACGGAGTTATGGCCTATACGGTAGAACAGCGGACGAGCGAGATCGGAGTGCGGATGGCGCTGGGGGCGGATCGCGGAGGGGTTGTGTGGATGGTGCTGCGCGGCGCTTTCATCCAGGTAGGTATTGGACTGGCGCTGGGTATTCCGGCGGCGCTGGGGGCCGGGAGGCTGATGACGAAAGAATTGTTCGGTGTCCAGCCTTGGGATCCAGTTTGGCTGGCGCTGGCCACATTGCTGCTGTGCGTGGCAGGACTGGCAGCCTCGGCGATCCCGGCAGCGCGCGCGGCCAGCGTGGAGCCAATGCTGGCGCTGCGGAACGAGTAACGCGTTCTCGGATAATCTGTAGGGATGGCTTCCACTCCCGACCGCGTGTTCGGCTTCGCCACACGCGCGCTGCACGCCGGTCAGCGGCCCGATTCAGATACGGGGGCGCGCGCCATGCCCATTTACCAAACCACTTCTTACGTCTTTGAAGACACCGCGCACGCCGCGGCGCTGTTCAATCTGCAGCGCTTCGGCAATATTTATACGCGCATCATGAACCCCACTACGGCCGCGTTTGAAGAGCGCATGGCCGCGCTCGAACGGGGAGTGGGCGCGCTGGCCGTGGGCAGCGGGCAGGCGGCGCAGTTCGTCGCATTGGTCAGCCTGCTGGGCGCCGGCGACGAAATCGTCGCAGCGAAAACCCTCTATGGAGGCACCTATACGCAGTTCGATGTCAGCTTCCGCAGGCTTGGCATTGACACCACATTCGTGGATCCGGATGACCCGGAGAACTTCCGCCGCGCCATCACGCCGCGCACCCGGGTGCTCTATGCGGAGACCATCGGTAACCCGTCCATGAACGTTCTGGACATCGCCGCGGTAGCCTCCATCGCGCACGAGAACAATCTGCCGCTCATCATCGACAATACCTTCGCGTCGCCCTATCTATGCCGCCCCATCGAGCATGGAGCCGATATCGTGGTCCATTCCGCCACAAAGTTCATTGGCGGGCACGGCACGTCGATCGGCGGTGTGATTGTCGACAGCGGGCGATTCCCCTGGAACCGCGGGCGCTTCCCGCAACTGCTGGAGCCGAGCAAGGGCTACCACGGCATCCGCTTTTTCGAGACATTCGGCGACTTCGCCTATATCATGAAGGCGCGCGTGGAAGGATTACGCGATTTCGGCCCGGCGCTCAGTCCGTTCAATTCGTTCCTGTTTCTACAGGGACTGGAGACGTTGAAACTGCGCATGGCGCAACACTCGGAGAACGCTCTGGCGGTAGCCCAGTTCCTGGAGAGTCATGACCGCGCGGTTTGGGTCAACTATCCTGGATTGCCATCCGGCCGTTATCACGCCTTGGCGCAGCGCTATCTTCCGCGCGGGGCGGGAGGCATTCTTACGTTCGGCATTCGCGGCGGCCTCGCGGCCGGTAGCCGCTTCATCGAAGCTCTCCAGCTGGTCTCGCACCTGGCCAATGTTGGGGATGCCAAGAGCCTGGTGATCCATCCGGCGTCCACGACGCATCAGCAATTAACGACCGAAGAAAAATTGGCGGCCGGCATTGGCGACGACCTGATCCGGCTGTCCGTCGGACTGGAGGAGATTGACGATATCCTATGGGATCTGGATCAAGCTTTGAGGGCTAGCGCATGAGCGTTTGTACAGTTCCGTTTGGAGATGCTTTCGGCGACGGAGTGGGTGGGGGCTCGCCCGTCAATCAAAGCCGTTTTGCAAATACCGCCTACGACCGGCTGCGAATTCTGGAACGTTACAAGCGGATTGCGATGGTCGGACTCTCATCGAATCCATTCCGGCCCAGCCATTTCGCCGCGATTTACCTGATTGCTGAAGGCTACGATGTGATTCCGGTCAATCCGCGAGAAACGGAAGTGCTGGGCCGCAAATGTTACCCGTCACTCAGCGCCATACCCGCGCCGCCGGTCGAGATCGTCGACATTTTCCGCGACCCGGCCGCCGTTCCCGACATCGTTGAGGAGGCCATCGCGGTGGGCGCGAAGGTGATCTGGATGCAACTCGGGGTGATCCACGAAGAAGCCGCCGACCGTGCGCAGCGCGCTGGTCTCGAAGTGGTGATGGACCGCTGCTTGAAAATCGAGCATGCGCGTTTTTTCGGCGGTCTCAACACCATCGGCATGAATACCGCGGTGATTACGTCCAAACGCCGCGAGGCGCGCCCACGGATTTGATAAAGTTGGGGCGTGCAACCATCACCGCTAGGTAACCAGAGGTTCGGCAATCCGGCCTTCGGACTGGCTTCTATCGCCGCGGAGAACGCCCGGTTCATGAGCCGTGTGTACGGCTGGATGACCGCTGGACTTTGTCTCACCGGCGCCGTGGCCTGGGACGTGTCCGGTAATCCGCAACTGGTGCAAACGATTTTCGGCACGCCCGCTCTGTTGTGGGGCTTGATCATTGCGCAACTAGGCGCCGTCGTCGCGCTTTCGTGGCTCATCAACCGGATCAGCGGTTTCACCGCGACGCTGCTCTATTTCGTTTACGCGGCCTTAACCGGACTTACCTTGTCCAGCATCTTTCTGATCTACACGGGTTCGAGTATTGCGGAAGTTTTCGGCATCACCGCTTTTGGCTTTGCGGGACTCAGCGCCTTCGGCTTCGTGACCAAGCGGGATCTCGGCCCCGTGGGCTCGTTCTGCATGATGGGCTTATTCGGACTGGTCGGCTTCGGTCTGCTCTCCATGCTGTTCCCCAGGCTCATGAGTGCAGGCGCCAGCTTCGTGTTCTCTATCGTCGGCATCATTGTGTTCGCCGGGCTGACCGCTTACGACACCCAGAAGATCAAGGGAATGAACGCTGCCGGCAATGAAGGGACCGACGCGGGGCGTAAAGCAGCGATCTTCGGCGCCCTGATGCTGTATCTCGATTTCATCAACCTGTTCCTCAGCCTGCTGCGGTTGATGGGACGCCGACGCTAGTGTTATGTCACTCGAAAAGGCGTTCACACGAGTGTGAACGCGGCACGCACGAGTGCGTGCGCCACGTGTTCAGCCGTAGAACGCTCTTGAAGGCCGGCTTAGTGGCCGGAGCAATGACTCGCGTGGCTCTTCCTCAAGAAAGGAACAACGCGAGTGCTCTCGCCCTGGCGCGCATCGTCAATGGCTCGATGAGCTACGCCAGCCTGCCGCCGCTGACGATCAAATACGCCAAAATGATTCTGGCGAGCACGTTCTCCAGCGCGGCTGCTGGAGCCAATGTCGGATCGGTCCGCATCATTCGGGAACTCGCCAAAGAGCAAGGCGGTAAACCCGAAGCCACCGTTTGGTTCGATGGAGCGAAGCTCCCTGTCACCTCCACGGCGCGCGTGAACGCGATGCTCAGCGACGCCTCCGCCTCTGACGATAGTGATTTACGCAACGTGGCACACGTCGGGACCTGTCTGACCGCGGTAGGCCTGGCGGTGGGCGAACGGATGGACGCGAGCGGCCCCGAAACCCTGAGCGCGATGGTGGCTGGATACGAAGCGGCCGGGCGCATGACGGAAGCGCTCGCGGCCAGTTACCCTTCGGCCGGCCATGGCGCCGGGGCGATCAGCGGCAGCGTGGGGCGTGGTTTCCATGCGTCGGCGATCGTTGCTTTCGGCGGAGCAGTTGCGGCAGCCAAGCTGCTGCGGCTGACGGATGAACAGATGGCGCAGGCGATCGGGATAACCGCGACCACGGTGGGCGGGCTTTCCATTGGTACGAATAGCTGGGCGCGCGAGTATCACGCCGGAAATGCAGCTCTCACGTCGATAAACGCCGCGTTGGCGGCCAGCCGCGGGTATACAGTGAATCCGGACATGCTCGCGGCGCGGGGTGGATTTCTCGCTGTGTTTGCTGGTGGCACGCCGGATGCCGGGAGCCTGGCGCGCGAGTTGAGACGTGGATCGGACGACGACTACCAGATCGCGCGATACCTGGCGGTGAAGCTGGTTCCCGGCGCGCATGCACTGCATCCAGCGGTGGAAGCTGCGGTGAACGCCGCCCGCGAATCGGGAGCGCGGCCGGAAGATGTGGCGCAGATTCTAGTGGCTGGTCCGCAAAGCGGGCTGGTGGCCGGTACTCCGCCCAAGGACTTTATTCAGGCCATTCACAGCTTGTCCTACTTCATCGCCTCCGCGGTGGCCGACAAGGATTTTTCGTGGGTGCATGCGGAGCCGAAGATGATCGAGCGGCCCGTTATCGGGCGCCTCATCGGATTGGTGGCCCAGGATCCCGCGCCTGCTCCCGTGTCCTATAAATGGCCGTGGGGAGCAACCGTCACCATTGTCACCCGCTCCGGCGCGCGTTTTACGAGCACTGTCGATGCGCCCAAAGGCTCCGCTCCGCGAGGCATCGAATGGAGCGACATCGAAACGAAATATCGCGCGTTGATGCCGCAATCCAAGCTGCCGGAAGAACGAATCTTGGAAATCCTGCGAACGATTCGTAATTTCGAGCAGGTCAAACGCGTTTCTCAGCTCACGAGCCTGGTCAGTTGAACGGCATAATCGACTTATGCGTCTGCTCCCCACTATCCTGCTGCTTGCGTTGACACCACTATTTGCGCAAACCTCCGATGAAAAGGACGCCGTGGCGGCGGTCCAGAAAACTTTCAACGGAATGGCGGCGCACGATGCTGCCATGATTCGTTCCACTATGCTGCCGGACGCCCGGTTGTATTCGGTTAAGGATGAAGGCGTCCCGGGCCCCAGCACCTCGGTGGAGGACTTTGCCGCTCGAGTCGCCGCGATCAAAGGGGATCTTCAAGAGCGCTTCACCCAACAACCGAGCGTGTCGATTCGGGGCCGCATCGCCGTGGTGTGGGGTGAATACGAATTCAGGCGCGATGGCAAGTTCAACCATTGCGGCATCGATTCCGTCAATCTTTTGAAAACCGCGGAAGGCTGGAAGATTGCTACGATCGTATTCACTACGGAGACCATTGGCTGCAAAGGCCGGTAGTCCGGTCCCATATCCGGAGGGCACGATGACCATTCGAACGATTCTTGTACTCGGCGCACTCTCGGCTGCGTATCCGGCTTGCGCTGAACAATCCTGCGAGAGTCTCGCGACCATGCACATGCCTGGCATCGCGATTACCTCCGCCGCATCCGTTCCCGCCGGTTCCATCCCATTGCCGGGGGGCGGGCCCGGAGGAGGGACAAACGTTCAAGCGCCGGCGTTCTGCCGCGTGGCGGCCACGGTGGGGAAAGAAGTCCGGATGGAGCTGTGGATGCCGCAACAGTGGAATCACAAACTGCTGGGGGTCGGGAACGGTGGCATGGCGGGCTCCATCAGCTTTATGGCGATGGTGAAGCCTTTGCAGCAGGGTTACGCCACCAGCAGCACGGACACTGGCCATCAGGGCAGTTCCACGGACGGCGAATGGGCGCTCGGAAACTACGAACGCATCGTGAATTTTGCCGACCGGGGCACCCATCTCATGGCGGAAGCCGACAAAGTGATTCTCAAGGCGTACTACGGCGCGCAGCCGGCTCGTTCCTATTTCAGCGGATGCTCTCAGGGCGGGCACGAAGCGATGATCGAAGCACAGAGGTATCCAGCCGATTTTGATGGCATCATCGCGGGGGACCCAGCCAACAACTGGACGCATCATTATATCGGCGGGCATCTCTGGGCGGCCCTGGCGATGGATGGCGACAGCTACATTCCAGCCAACAAAGTTCATATCCTGGCAGACGCGGTGAACAACCAGTGCGACGCTCTGGATGGGATCAAGGATGGAGTGTTGAATGATCCACGCCGCTGCCAGTTCAACCCCGACACACTGCTCTGCAAGGGTGCGGATACAGCGGAGTGCCTCACTGGCGCGCAGGTGGCTGGGGTGAAGAAGCTATGGACGGGTCTTCGGACGGCCGAGGGCCAAGTCATCTATCCGGGGCTGGTGCCGGGCGGCGAGGCAGGTCCGGGAGGCTGGGCCGCCTATGTCACGGGCGATGCGCCAGGCAGGGGCCGCCATGCCGTTCTCGGCCTTCCATTTTTCAAGTTCATGGTGTTTGACGATCCGAACTGGGACTACAAGACGTTCAAGTTCAGCGCGACCGACGGCTTTGACAGCGACATCGATTATACGGACTCGAAGCTCGCGGCTTTGTTCAATGCGGTGAATCCGGATCTCAGCGAGTTCAAAGCCCGCGGCGGCAAGCTGATTCACTATCACGGTTGGAGCGATCCGGACATTACTCCGCTGAACAGCATTCACTATTACGAAAGCGTCATGCAGGCGCAGGGCGGGGATGTGCACGGGTTACGAAACACGGTGGAGTTTTACCGGCTCTTTATGGTGCCCGGGATGCAACACTGCCAGGGCGGACCGGGGGCCACGGCTTTCGATATGATCCAACCACTCGACGAGTGGAGGGACCAAGGCATCGCGCCCGCCAAAGTGATCGCTTCGCATGCCACAAACGGTGTCGTCGACCGGACGCGGCCGTTGTGCCCATACCCACAGGAAGCGCAATGGAACGGCGCGGGGAGCACCGACGACGCGGCGAACTTCGTGTGCGCGTTGCCGAGACAGTAGCGCAGAGGCGGTTGGGGATACACGCGGCCGTTAAGGAACAAGGTCGGCAGCTATTCGAGTTCCAAAACCTGACGGTCCTTTCGCTGAGACGCCATCGACGGGCTGGAATTGGAACCAAAACTCGGATTGGACCGGCTGTAAGCGAATTGAAAACGTGGTGGCTTCTGCACAAGTTGTTCAGGGGTCTTGAGGGTGGCGAGGCTCGCTGTTTACCTTTGTTGGCGGGGCAGGAACAAACACCGGTCCGGCTTCATGATCGAATTCGCGCCCTATCTTAAGCACACAGTGGGCGACGGAGGTAATGATAGTACTGCGGAAGAGGAGGCGAAGCGACGTTTGTCAGAGTTCCTGACGCAGAACCGGGTCCGAACGTACCTTCAATCAACGCCAAACGTGGCTTAGTCAAAACGTTCTTGTCAGTTGCTGCGAGTTGAAGCCGGCCCTTGTGGGGATCTGCCATGTCATACGGTTCGAGAAAGTCGCTCCTCCTCCGGCGGCCGAAGAGTTTTACATCGGCTTTCCCGACCGGCCTAGTGGCGGCAGTTCCGTGGTGGATGCCAAGACCAGCACACGAGGGCAAAGGCGGCTCGCGAGCATTTCCGATCTCATTGAAGCTGGATTGCTTCGTCCAGGTGAGATATTGCACATCCGTGGCCGGGAAGGAAGTGAAGCGGAACTCCAGAGCGACGGCTCCGTAAGATTCGGGGACCAGAAACTGTCCGCTAACCAATGGGGGCTCAAGGTGACGAAGTTTTCGGCCATTCAAATCTATTGTTACGCGGCGAACCAAGAGTGCGAGCTGTTGAACGACTTGCGTCAGAAACTCGTCGAGCGTTCCGGACCGGCCCAGGAACCTGGCGATTTACGTAATCCGGGCGCATTAGAATCCCCCGTTACATCGGTGGCTATGATTCAAGATGCTTTCCAGGGACGTCGGGTTTGAAGAAAAGAGATGGAGGTCATGCTCCCAACCACGGCACCAAACGCAGCCTGCATTTACCTTGCGGCGAGCCGAGACACCTGTTCACCAGGGACATTATCCTTGCAGAGCCCACTAATTCCGATTTTTAAGTAACCTCAACGCGCAGTTCCAGGAAGGTTCCCCCGCTGTTAACCGAAGGGTCCTAGGTTTGAGTCCTGCTCGGGGACCCGGCCTAGTTTCGATTTTCTGACTCGACTGCTATCGGTCGAGGATACGACGCGAGAAGGTGCGTGGCGTTGACTAAAGGGACGTGTCTCCAAACCGCCGAGACATCGCTCCCAGCAGCATTCTCGAACAGCACCCGTGTGGATCGGGTAAACAGTATGGCGCTAGTCGGAACAACAAAAACTCTGGGTCGTTTACCATTGACGTGAATTTGCGGATGAGATGCGGCTTTGTCGAAGTGAGATCCCGTTTTGGTAACCTCGCCGCTTTTCGGCGGCGCGCACCGGGTATATACTGACTGGGGAACCAGACAAAGTCCTATGCGATATTTTGGCAAGAGCTGTGCCATTGCTATTTCGGCAGCCGCTGTGACAGCGGGTCTTTTCACGCTCTTCACGCCAAGCGCGGCGCCAGTCTCCGCCGCCGTTCAGGACACCCCGAGCCGCGTCGCCGGCAAACCCGACTTCAACGGGATTTGGGAAGCCAACAACACCGCCAACTGGGACCTCCAGACTCACCAGGCGCGTCCGATGGTGGCCCAACCCGGTCTGCTCCCCGGCTCCGTCGTTCTCGCAGCGCCTGTGCTCGGACTTGGCTCCATAGGTTGGGTTCCGGGGGGGCTCGGCATCGTGGAGGGCGAAGACATTCCTTATAAGCCGTGGGCGGCCGCGAGAAAGAAGGAGAACCTGGAGCACTGGATGGACCGTGACCCGGAGATCAAGTGCTTCCAGCCTGGGGTGCCGCGCGCCATGTACATGCCGCACCCATTTCAGATCATCCAGGACACCACCAAGATTATGATGGTCTTTGAATTTGCGAATGCCGAGCGCACCATCCATCTCAATAAAATGGAGCCGTATCCGAACACGGCGTATATGGGATATTCGGTGGGCCACTGGGAGGGAGATACACTGGTGGTCAACGCGTCGAATTTCACCGATGCGACGTGGTTCGACCGGTCCGGGAATTTTCACAGCGATGCCCTGCACGTCACCGAGCGTTACACTCCAGCCGGCAAGGACGTCATCCATTACGAAGCCACCATTGAGGATCCGCAGGTATTCACTCGTGCCTGGAAGATTAGTATGCCCATCTATCGCCGGCTGGAGTCGAACACCGAGCTAACGGATTTTCGATGTGTCGAGATGGTGGAGGAGACCCTGTACGGGCATCTCCGGAAACAGCAGCTCGTCAAACATTGGGAGGGTCAGACCATGAATGTCGACATCACGCGCAAGATCCCGCCAGGCGAGGCGGTCTACGAGCGCTACGTGTCGGGAAATCCTCCACCAGCGAAATGAAGGGAAGTTTTGAAATGAAGAATCAGGAGTTCATATGCGAGCCAAGTTAACTGTTGGAGCTGTTGTCGTCACGACCATGCTCTTGTCCGCACCGCCGCTTGCGGCGCATCACGCCTTTGCAGCGGAATTCGACGCGAACAAGCCGGTCCATTTCACGGACGCAACCGTGACGAAGGTCGAATTTATTAATCCCCACAGTTGGGTTCACGTCGACGTGAAGATGCCCGATGGCACCGTGGAGAACTGGGCGATTGAAGCGGGCAGTCCGAACATTCTGCTGAGGCGCGGCGTCACCAGGGACACGCTGAAGGTGGGGCAGAAGATTATAGTGGATGGCTATCAGTCTAAGGATGGGTCGCACCGGGCAAACGGCCGGGACCTCACGCTGCCAAATGGGCAGAAGCTGTTCCTCGGATCTTCGGGCACCGGGGCGCCTTACGAAGTGCAGCGGCCGGGTGTGGATACCGCGAAACCGTGAAGTAGGTTGGCGGCGACTGGAGGCGGCGGATGAGCGATCGATTTGGAATACCGCGGGGGGCACTAGCTGGTGCTCTCGGACTGGTGTGCTTGGCGGCGGTTTCAATCAGCGGTCAGACTCCGGCGGCTTCTACCAAATCAACGGCTGCCAAAGCAACGGGACCCTCGAAAACCGGGACTCCGCCTCGAACAGCGTGGGGCGATCCGGATCTGCAGGGCACCTGGTTCGTATTGGCGGAGGTGCCCCTGGAGCGCTCCGCGGCGAATGCGGGCAAGGAATTCTTGACCGACCAGGAAGTGGCAGCGGCAGACGAGAAAAAAGGGTTGAATCCCGGGCGCAATGCCCGATCGGCGGATAAATCCCAAGACGTCAGTGGCGCATACAATGCGGTTTTCAATTCGGTCTTGAAGACAGGCAAACGGACATCGATGATCATCAATCCACCGGATGGGAAAATTCCGCCGCTGGCCCCAGGCGCTACGGCGCCTAGAAATCCCTTTGGTGGCGGCGTAGGCTTAGGGACACCGGGAGCGAACGACAACCCGGAGACGATCGCGCAGTCACCCCGCTGTCTTGGGGTCCCGATGCCGTTCCTGCCGCTGAATACGCTCTTTGCTCAGGGTACGGTGATGCAGGTGGTGCAGTCTCCGAAATCCATGGCGATCTACATGGAGGACGATCATGCCGGCGGCGGCAACCGGGTGATCTTCATGGACGGGCGTCCGCACGCTCCTTCGAAACTTAAGTTCTACCTGGGAGACTCGCGTGGGCATTGGGAAGGAAATGCGCTGATAGTCGAAACCACCAATTTTTCTCAGGGCTTTCGTGGATCCAACATCGAGACGTACAAGATGACGGAGCGCTTCACGCGCACTGACGCTAATACTTTGCGGCGTGAAATCACTTTCGACGATCCCAAGACCTGGTCGAAGCCTTGGACCGTTGTCATCGAGATGGGGAGGGCCCCGAGTGAGCGCCACATGATCTTCGACTCCGCTTGTCACGAGGGGAACTACGGCATGACGGGCATCCTCGTCGGCGCCCGCAGGGAAGAGCAGGCTGGGAAGAAGTAAATTCCATTTTGCGTCGCTCCCGCTCATGCTCCTGCTTTCCTTCGGCAGCGGGGTCGCGGCGCTTATCTACGAGGTGGTCTGGTTTCAGCTCCTGGAGCTGGTGATCGGTTCGACAACCGTCTCGCTCGGAATGCTCCTCGCCACTTTCATGGGAGGAATGTGTCTCGGCAGCCTGATGCTGCCCCGTCTTGCCTCCGCCCAACGCCATCCCTTGCGCGTGTACGCGCTGATCGAGCTCGGTATCGGCGTTCTCGGAATCCTGGTGTTGCACCTGGTGCCGTTGGCGGGCGGCGTTTACACCGCTTGGAGCGGATATGGCCTGAAAGGATTCCTGCTCCGGGGAGCCGTCGCGGCCGCCTGCCTTATGCCTCCCGCTTTGCTGATGGGCGCGACACTCCCTGCCTTGGCGCGCCAGATCGACACGCCTCAGATCAACAGCAGGGAGAACGGCGTCTCGTGGCTTGGTTTTTTCTACGGCGCTAATCTCGCTGGAGCGGTGTTGGGATGCCTGCTCGCTGGTTTCTACTTACTACGCAAGTACGACGTATACACGGCGACATACGCCGCCATGGCGATCAACCTATTGATGGCAGCGCTCGCACTCGCGCTCGCGTTGCTAATTCCGCGCGAGAGAGATCCAGATGATCGGGTACGACAAGCACCTGCCGGAGAGCCTGGGAAGAACGCCGCGACCGTTTACATCGCAATTGGGCTATCAGGGCTGTGCGCGTTGGCCGCGGAAGCGACGTGGACGCGCATGCTGGGATTGCTCTTCGGCGCCTCGGTTTACGCGCTTTCCATCATCGTTGCCGTCTTTCTCGTCGGCCTCGGGATCGGCAGCGGCCTCGGGGCATTACTTTGTCGAACGCTCGTTTCTCCGCGCATGGCCCTTGGCTGGTGCCAATGGCTCGCTGCCGGAGCGATTGCATGGACCGCGTACAATTTGGGCGCATCGCTCCCCTATTGGCCGATCAACCCCTCGATCTCGTCAAACATGTGGTTCACCTTCGAGCTGGATCTCGCGCGCGCGTTTTGGGCCCTGTTGCCCCCAACGCTCCTCTGGGGTGCGAGCTTCCCCCTGGCGCTTGCGGCGGCTTCATCGAGAGGACAGGATGCCGCCAGGCTGATGGCCGGGGTCTACGCGGCAAATACGTTCGGGGCCATCGTCGGCGCTCTCGGCGCGAGCCTGCTCCTGGTCGCCTGGGTGGGAACGCAGCGCACGGAACAATTGCTCATTGCATTATCAATCATTGCCGGTCTGCTCCTTCTCCTGCCCTCCAAGCCCCGCTGGGCAGGCTTGGGCTGGGGCGGTATGAGTTTGGCCGGAACAGCCGTGCTGCTGGCTTGCTTCTTATTCTTCACGGTCCCACCCGTCGCGAAAGTGCTCATCGCGTACGGCCGCTACGCGGCGACTTGGGTCGGCAAAGGCGATATCGTTTACGCCGCCGAAGGCATCAACTCGTCGGTGGCCGTCTCGAGATTTCCAAACGGGGTCCTGACCTTTCACGTCGCCGGCAAGATCCAGGCTTCGAACGTGCCGCGCGACATGCGACTCCAGCGAATGCTAGGGCACTTCACGACTCTGACGACACCAGACCCTCGCTCAGTCCTTGTGATCGGCTGCGGCGCAGGCATCACGGCGGGCGCGGTGTCCATCGATCCAAGAGTAGAGCGCGAGACCATAGTGGAAATCGAGCCTCTGGTGCCCCAGGCCGCATCTGCCTACTTCAGCGAGCCGAATTTCAATGTCCTCCATAACCCTAAGGTCCGGGTGCGGATCGACGATGGGCGCCATTACCTGATAACAACCAAGGAACGCTTTGACGGAATCACTGTCGATCCTCTGGATCCGTGGGTGAAGGGCGCGGCAAACCTGTACACAAAGGAATTCCTCGAGGTGATGAAGCAGCATCTCAACCGTGGCGGCGTCGTCACGCTGTACATCCAATTGTTCGAGACCGACCTGGAGGCGGTCAAGAGCTCGGTCGCCACATTCTTCGAAGTGTTTCCGAACGGCACTATCTGGGGCAATCCGTACCAGGGCCAAGGCCACGACATGGTGCTTCTGGGGCAAGTAGATCCGCTGCGGATCGATCTGGACGAGATGGAGCAACGCATAGGCTATCGCGGTGGCAGCAAAATGGCACAGTCGCTCGCGGAGATCGGTATGAGCTCGCCGGTGGATCTGTTTGCGCGATATGCGGGCCGGAGATCCGATCTCACGGAGTGGCTAAGAAACGTCCCGCTGAATCGCGACCGGAACCTTCGTATGCAGTACCTGGCAGGCCTTGGGCTGAACCTCGACGACGCTGCAGCCATCTACGCCGGCCTGCTAGCCTACAGGCGCTTTCCCGAGGATCTCTTCGTCAGCGCCGAAGGGCGGGTGGACTCGTTGCGGGAGGCTATTCGCCGCCAGCAGTAAGCCCACATGTTTTCGGCCAGCCCTCATGGCAGGCGAGCGCGAACAGGGCGGACGGCTCCCGTTCGCGGATCTCGCCCTTGCTTCCCCTCAAGATAATCGGATAGTCATCGAGCGCGGGCGGCGCGCTCGCGAACCGACTTGCTCCACTGGTTAACGTGTTGAGATTCTGGCAGGCCACAACAAATCCCAGCTTGCAGCCGCGGCTGAGAGGTTCCACCGCGCCCGCGAGACGGAGCCTGCGAAGATCTTCGCCCGACCGGGAGAGTGCGATATGAAGGAGGCCGGCTTCGTTGCAGGCCCAACCTGATCCTTGATGGCAGTAACTCAAACTCAAATCGGCCAGGTAGGGGCAGGCATAGGGACGGCCATCCTGGCAGGCCTGCCTCCAAAACGGTAGCCACTGGCCAGGATGATTGTCGCCGACTGCTTGAGTGGCGCTCATCGCCGCAAACACGAAGGCCCAGATAGACATGTACGCCAGGTTGCGCCGATAGGGCACCAGTGATCGGCCGAGCGCCGCGGGATCGAAACCATGGAGCCACTGCGACCGTGCGGCGCGATCGATCGCCTTCACCGAAAGGTTTAAGAGAGGCACCTGGAGAAGCTTGTCGTAGAAGGTCGGCATTCCCTCGCTGCCCAATAGCCGGTACAACGCGACAGTGCTCAATCCGTACAGCGCGCCGTAGATGATGCGTCCCAGTTCAGTGCGCGGTGACGTGGACGGATCGTTAAACAACAGATGCATCCCCAGAAACACGGCAATCGGAATATACGAATCGTAGAAGAAATAGACACCGGTTACGGCGAAATAGATGCGGCCGAACAAGTACATCGACACCACGGCCGACATCGTCATCGAAGTGACGCCGAAAAAGAATTGTCCGGGCAGGGCGATGAGAAAAAGCATCAGGTACATGTGCGGCGGATAGAACTGTGTACTTGCAATGTTCTTCCCCCAGGTGAGGTCGCTCGCGTGGGTGGCGATCAGGATGAGCGAAAACACCGCCAGCGGAAACGATGAAGGATTGAATATATGCACGCTCCGGCCTTCCCGGTTCCAGCGAATCAGCTCTTTCACGGCCAATCCGAGCGCGACCATCGCGAACTGGAAATAGAACCAATCCGGTTTGAACCAGAGGAAGAGATTGATGCTAAAGATGATGGGAAACGGAGCGAAACCGAGAGTGCAGGTGTTGCGGCGCGACCAGCAGAGCAACATGTCGAATGCATACGCGAAGACAAGTTGGGCGACGATCAGGTATGCCGAGGCGTAAACCTGAGGCCAATACCACCCCCAATACAACAGCACCGAACCTTGCGCGCAGGCTTGCAGGTAATGTTGCTTCCGCAGGACCACATCGACGGTGAGCATACGCACGCTGCGCCGGGCCCAGACGAACAGGATCGCGTTCCACGCGCACAGCGCTGCCGCGGCGCCCAGAAACGTTACCAGCAATCTCGGGTTCTGGCGGACCGGAGCAAGCAACGCAAGGCCGGCTAGACCAAACGTGAATCCAAGCGGTAGAAGGAGCGCCCTTTTTCCGTCCGGGCGGGACACGGGCTTTTCTGTCCCATTCACCAATTGGAACTTACCCAACTTGATTCAAAACGCCGCTAAACTTTTCCCCAACGCAGCGGGGGGAGCCAACAAGAGCATTCCTGGAATATGTGCGATCGACGCGAGCTGGAGTTCCATGACCGCCCTTTTCGAGCACCAATAAGCATAGCATCCGGTTACATGCCGAAACCAACTCCTCCCGGGAGGTGTTCGGCAAAAGTCCTGCCTTCGCGAAAAGTCGAATCACCTGCGTCCCCATACGCTCCACATCCAAGTTCTTGGAACGCGACTGTAAACCAGCCGAGCATGCCAAGCTCGGAGCGTCGTCGGCTGGCGCGTGAATACCGCAAAAGTGTGGACGGCTTTCGAGACGCTGTATTCGCGACGAAGGGCCTAAAAGGTCCAGAGTATGAAAGCGCCGATAGGATTAGCGAGAAGTTCCGAATCGCTTGCAGAGCAAGCCAGGATTGCACTTGAGCGCCACCTCTCCGAGCACGAGTGTTAAAAACGGGCCGACAATTCAAGTCAGAACGCGCGCGGCAGATATAGCCGATAAGGCCATCTTACGAATTGAAGTTGATTCCGGCTGGAGAGCCGAAAACGTGGGTCTTCGTGGCGTGTCATGCTAAACGGCATGCCTTCGACGCCCTTCAACTACCGGGTGCTGGAGAGCAATCTCGCACCTGTTGCCCGGTCGCGCGGTCGAGCCTTTTCGATCGATTACGGAAACACGGGAAAACTCGCTGGGGCTCATTCTTAAAACAACTAGTTTTTCTAGTGTTTCGCGGCTTTCTGGGCTTCGCCCCACACCCGCAAGAAGTTGCCTCCCCATAGTTTCGCAATGTCCTTCTCGGTATAGCCCCGGCGCAACAGTTCGACTGTCACGTTTTGCGCTTCGCCCTCATTCGGCCAACCGGCAACTCCTCCGCCGTGATTAAAATCCGATGCAATGCCGGCGTGATCGATTCCGATTTTCTTTACCGCGTAGTCGATCGAGTCTGCCAGCTGCGCTACCGTTGCCGGCGGCGCGGGCTTTTCTTCCGTGGCACCCTCGGGCGCGGGCCGGAGATAATTGCTGAACGCGACGATCTGCACTACGCCACCGTTCTTGCGGATCAGCTCCAGTTCTTCATCGCTCAAGTTTCGTCCCACATTGACGATCGATTTGATGCCGGAGTGGGTTGCCGCTACCGGAGCTTTCGTCAGGCTCAAAACCTGTTGGAACGCCGCCGAGGAAAGCTGCGAGACGTCGATCAACATCCCCAATTGGTTCAGCCGCGCCACGCCCTGCTTGCCAAGTTCCGACAGTCCGCCATGCTCCTCCGTTGCGTCGCCGAGCGTCTTATTGGGCCGCGACGAATCGGCCCAATCGTTGTGTCCGGCGTGCACGTAGCCGAAGATTCGGACGCCCCGCTTGTACCACTCGTCAATCTGCGACAGGTCCGATGCGAGGGGATAGGCGTTCAACAGGCTGATCGCTACCGCGAATTTGCCTTCCGAAGCGATGCGGCGGACATCGGCGGGACTGTATGCGAGCTCCGCCAAGTTCGGATTCTGCTCCGCCACGGCCTTGATCAGCGCGAGCTTCTTGTCCGCGTCTTCGCGAGCCTTCTTATATCCCTCCGGTGTGCGCTGGCCTTGCGGCACAAAGACCGCCAGCGCTGCTCCCTTCAGTTGGCCTCGTGCAACCTTGGGCAAGTCGAACTGCGTCTTGCCGTCCTCGGCCGCGCCGGTGTAGTCGAAGGGAAGATCCAGGTGGCTATCGAAGGCGATGATCCGTTTGTGAATCGCCTTGGCTTTTTCAAGAAGAGCGGCGTCATCTGCCCGGGCTGGCAATATCAAGAGTGATGGCAAGATCCCATACAAAAGCTTTTTCATAGTGTCTCCTCAGGGCGTGGTGGCACACTCCAGCACACCACAATCAGGCTCGCAATGCCGCCACGCGTCATTTGACTTCAACCAGCTCGATCGCTTCGTGGCTCGGACCTTCGATCATGACGGCGCGCGTGTCACCGAGCTTGTATGGCCGGCCCAAACCTTCGATTCGCTGACGGCCATCGCCAACTTCCGCCTCCTGACCCAGGAACCTCACGCCCTCGCTCCCCAGCTTCGCGATCCAGGCATCGAGGTTGGTGACGCTGAGAGCAAAATGATCCGCCAAGTGTCCCCGCGTGCTCACGAGGGGAGCGTCGCCCTGCCTTGCGTACCACTGCACGGAGACATCATCAAAAGCGCCGGCCAACTCCTCTCGCTGCGTTCCCCCTTGCAGCCGCTCTCGGTGGGTAGCGGCCCGCTGCCGTTTGGCCGGGCATACCAGAGCACGGCGCAAAGCGGATCTGCTTGATACATGTGTACGTGGTTGAGTCGCTCGGCCGGCATGTTGCCCAGGTATTCCACGATGGCGGCGTCCGGCCCTTGCATATACGCGAATCCTGCGCCGCCGGCCGGTTTTACACCGTTCGCCTTGGCCTCGGCAATCTGCGCGCTAGTTCGGCCAAGCGTACCTCCGGCGCCGGCCAGGTGTCCGATGCTGATCAGTACCTCGCCGCCCTCGGGACTTGTATAGAGCGGCAGTAAGGGGACCTTGTTCTGTTGATACGTAGTGAGGTTATTGCGCACGTCAACGACGTGGAAGCCGAAGAGCCCATCCCGTGAAAGTGCAGCTACCATTATTTGCCCGGCACGGGATTGTCTAAGTGCGGGATGTCATTCGACGCGACTCGCTTCTTAAACTTCCAGCGGCCGTCTTCCCGCGCCACGATATCGTCGTAGTGCCCGGCGTATAGAATCGATGGGGTGTTTTGCTTGCTGGTTACCACGAATGCCCAGCGTGACCATACGGTTCCGGTGTCGCCATGAACGTCGATCGCGAAATTGGTAAGCAAATGAAAAGTGGAGTTCGGCCGGGGCGCCGGGGCGGCTCCGATTTCCTTGTCCATCATTGCCTTGATCGCCGCCGGCCCCTTGGCTGTGCCAAAACCGCCCGTCCATTCGCCATCTTTGGCGAACAGTGCGGAATATTTTACGAAGTCGCGCGCATCAAGCGAACGTCCGTAATCGATCAGCAGCCTCCGAATCTCCTCTTGATCTTCGAGCCGCTGCACACCGGCCGCGAGCGATTCACCGCCATGGTTCTGAGCAGCCGTCAGCATAGCCAGCGCAAGCAATCCCCAAGGCAACATCCTTGAAATCGTCACCGTTTCACCTCGCCCCAGAGTTTATCATCGAGCCACCCGTTTGGGGATAACTAGCTCCCCATGTTCGGTCCATTCACCGTTTTCATTGCCCTCGCGCGCCAAAGCGGCAAGGGATGACGGCTCACTGAATCATTGGCCAACCGTGAAGGTGATTTGGCAAGTGTCGCTCGATTTACAAGGGACCTCTTCGAGGGTACGTCCGGCCGTGGGATCGGTAATTGCTATCCGGCCGATGCGGCCCGTGTTGCTGTGAGTAATCATTGTAGCTGCGGAGTTCAACGTCCAGGAATCATCTTTCGTGTTGGCGAAGGCGTGCAAGGCGCCCGACGTGATCTCGAGCTTGACGAAGTGTGGATGGATATCTATGCCCGTCAACCTCGATTGCCCAGCAAACACCTTGGCGGAAAGCTCCCGGCTTTACTCGGCGGCCATTGTGCGCTTGAGTGTTTTTGCGGTGCCGCCCACGCGCTGCCATCGTTCGAGAAAGGCTCGACACAGTAGTGTAAGGCAATCTTGTCGCGACGGCACCGGTATTCGTAGTAGGCACTTTCATCCACCTTTTGGAATCGTCCCCATCGGCTGACATCGTTAATTAGAATGGCGGCGTAGCCCGGCGAACCACCCTCAACTTCCGTAATTAGCTGTTGCAAACCCGGACGATTGTGAATAGAGGCCCCTCTTTCCAGAATCGGTATAGGTTCGAACGATCTCCATGTTGTGCTCTCGCGCGTAGAGGCTGATCGCGTCGGCCTGGTTGGCGCTTGAGTACTTTATGTTCCGTGGACATACGGACATTTTTGCAGCCAGGGTCAGTGCACATGAATCATCCCGGAACGTTGCTTCAGAAAGAGGCGATGTACTGCTGCGCCGCCGTAAGATCCGAGTACAGCGAAAACCAGGCTTGACACCTGCGGACGCGCAGTTTTACACGCTTACCGTGAAGAACCTTCAGTCCGCCTTCGATTCCCCCAAGCTGTCTGGCGATACAGCTTCTCCCACTCGACCGCGAGCGCTTGCGCTTTTGCCACTTCGACGGGACTGAGTTCGCTTGCCGCTCTGCTGCGCGACATGCAACTTTGGTCTCCAGGCAGATTCCAGCGCGCTGCATCCGCACAGGCTATGGCGTACCACTCGACCGCTTCTACCTTGTCCTGATCTGCGCCTGTGCCGTTGTAATAAATGTCGCCCAGAACGCCGGCGAAATTACTGGATCCTCCGCCTTTGTTGAAAGCTGCTTTCGATGCGAACTCGTACCACAGAATGGCCTCGTGCTGGTTCTGGGACACCAATCGACCGTCCTGATAAATACGAGCAATTGCTCCCATGGCGCTCACGTCGCCAAGGCTGGCGGACTTGCCATACCAATACAAAGCTTTCGTGGAATCGGCCAGATCATCGGAGGGAGCGCTGGTGTTTTGTTGCTCGCTGCCGGCGTAGATCGCGCCCAACTCGTCCATCGCAGCACAGTCGCCTTGATTGGCCGCCTGTTCCAGCCAGAAGATGGCGAGTTGAGGATCGTGTTGCTTGTCTCGCGCCTCGGTTCCTAACCACTTTTGCGCGGCGGAATTACCCTGCGCGGCGAGCAGATGCGTGCTGTCCTCACAGCGCTTGGAACGCTCCTCGGCTGCCCTGCTGCTCCTGCGGTTCTCGCATACCCTGGTGCGCGTTTTTGAAAACTTCAGGAGATCTCGCTTTAGTTTGATTTCCTGTTCCATCCTCTCGTCGCGCTGGTAGCTGGCATTGTGAGTCGGAAGCGTCCTGGTATGTGTTTTTGTTTTCGGGCGAGTGGGTCCGCTCGCAAGATTGGCCTCCGGTGGGGCCAACTCGCCGAGCCGACGGTCGAAATCGTAGAAACGACGTATCGTTTGCTCAAACGTAGAGGAGGCTGCTTCCCTAAGCTCGGCGATTTGTCGCTGGAGCGACCCGATTTCCCGGGCCGTGATAGTCATTCTGACAAACTGATAAATAGTTGCAAACAAGACCAATGTCAACAATGAGCTCAGGATGATTGCGCGCTTCTTCGACATAACCAGTTACCTCTGTGAAAACACCGCCACGCCGTATCTAAAGCTAACCTTTGCGGGTATTGCGAGTGATGAGGAAGTCGCATCAGTACGTACTGGTCTGATCGTCCCACTGCCGGTGGCATCGCAGCACGACGAAAAAGGCACTCATGCGAGAAAACCGGTGTTGACACCCTGAGCGTTGGTTTCGGTGCCCGCGACGAACGTCGCGCCCGACTGATTGACGGCAATGGAGGCCGGCATGCCCATCACCTGTGCTGTGGAATCGACTCCGCTGCCGGCAGCATTCAGTCGAACCACATCCGCGGTTCGGGTAATAAAGTTGTTCGTAATATATTGAGCAGCCACTTAGTCGCGGCCTTGCGAGTCGGCTGCGGGAACGGGCGACGACATTGGAATGAAGCCGGCCGGCGTTTTCCACGCGAGACTCGTCCCACCGGCAATTACGGAAGCCACGAATCCGAGCTGGTTCTGCCACAGAATCGTCTTCCCGTCCGCCGACAGTTTTGTCACGGTGGAAGAAGTGCCGTTGATCAGAATGTACAGCGACCCGGAACTGTCAGTGGCAATCTGCGTGCCGGTGTTGGGGGGGTACGACAGCAACTGACCGAAGGGATTCGCGATGGAGCCTCGCTATGATGGATGCCACAATGGCTTCGGAATTGGTGGCACTGGACGCGGAGGATTGCGCCTTCGGAAAGGACGGACTGACGGTGACGCTACGGCGTAGCAAGACCGATCAGGACGGGCAGGGCCGGAAGAGCGGTATTCCCCACGCTGCAAATCCTGAGACGTGTCCCGTCCGTACGGTCCAAGCATGGATCGAGCAATCGGGCATCGAGGCCGGACCCTTGTTCCGGTCGATCACTCGTCACGGCCAAGTGCAACCGGGACGGTTGTCAAGGCATCGACGTTGCCCGCGTGGTGAAGAAGCTTGCAGAGCGTGCGGGGTTGGATGCGGCGAAATACGCCGGACATTCCCTCCGGCCCGACACGCTACCAGCTCGCATAGTCCTCAACGGCGGACCGCCTCGCAGATAGCAAATCGTACTTCCGGGTGACGAAGGCGAACTCATCTTGCTCAAGTTACGACCTTCCCACAAGCGGCAGCCACACCCACTATAAGAACGTGCCGTCACCCGACAGAATGTAGCGGTTGGCAAGATTACCTGCATAACGTTCCATGACAATGTGATGGATTTCAACGGCAATCCTCTTCAACCGTGGAAACTACATCAGCCACATCACCGACGTCGAAGGAACTGAAGTTCGTGAGGTCCGCGTCGCTCTCAAGCAGGTTGTCAGCTTCGTCGGCTTTCTTAAGGTGTGGGTCGGCTGTTTTCGATGAACGCTCTCGCCGCTAATACAAGATCTGAAGCGGCAAACTCGTGCTTTGGCTTGGTGCGCCCCTGCACATGAGGCCATGCTGTTTAGGAGTATGCTAGCTTCTGATGTTCTGGCGCGTGGTTCGCGAAGAGGATCTCCCCACCTGTGTTGACATTGATCCCCAGCACGCGGGGTATGAGATTGTCGGCCAGGAACGGGCGCTCAACGCCTGGAAACAGCTGATCCGCTTCCGCTCCTTCCAATCCGCGGTCGTCGAAGCGGATCCGCCCATCGCGGGACATCGCATCGTAGGTTTCGGTGCGAGCGTCTTTGTGACCCGCCCGTTCGCCGACCAGGAGCTTTTGCACCCGCGACCGGGGCTGAACGCGCGCATCATTGCCAACGTAGCTGCGCGCGCCAGCGTAGCTTCCAGCGAATCCTTCGCATTAACGGAGGCCCAACTCGGCACCGGGAACTTGGACGGCGGCCTGGATCTGGTGGACCTATTTCCCCAATGGCGCAAAGGCATTCTCACGCCCCGTCAGGTTGAGGAGGTTCAAACTGCACTGGCAACCTCTTTCCTGGAAGTCCATAGGGGATTCCGGCTGAATCGCATTTTGACAGAGACCGTAAATGCAGCGGAGCGTCTGTCCTATCTGGAGCTAGCAAGGACCTGGCGCGTCGTCAGTGACTTTTCCGATTTCTACTCACAGCACCCGGAATCCAACTGGAACCGCGACCGATGTCTGGCGATCGTGACTCGCGAGGAAGCGTTTCAGGTGCCTGGCCATATTACCGGCATACTTTTTCAGTATCAGGAACCCCTGCTGCGTCTCCCGGATGCGGACCAGCGGCTGCTTGAGGCCGCGCTAGCAGGGCTGACCGACGAGGAACTGGCGCAGCAGCTCGAAATCGGGTTGCCCACGGTCAAGAAACGCTGGCGTTCCATTTTCGAGCGAGTGTCGGCGCGGCCCGATCTTTTCCCGAGATTCCCCGATGGTTCTGACGACGTAAGCCGTGGCCGGCAAAAGCGCCATCACATCCTGGCTTATGTCCGGCAGCACCCCGAAGAGCTGCGGCCGATCCTGGCCAAACGCCGCGCGAGGGGTGCGTGATCGGCCGGCTTAGCTGGTGCACTGGCCGGTCGCTGCGGGACTGTCGCCAATGCAGGTTATCTTCCCGTCGACGGTATTGGCTGTCACCACCGGGCCGTTATTGGACAGGAGCGTCAGATCGTACAGAACCGTGTTCTTGTGTATTGTTAACGGGCCGACGGTACCTGCCACCTGCACGCTAAAAGAAAAATTATTCCTTTGGAGCTTCACGGACCCCAACGTCTGTCCGATAACCACTTCGCCCACGACGTTTGTATCCGACAAGTCGACGGTTTTGTCATCCACTGTCTCAAGAATTCCCGACACGTTGGCGCTAGAGATACTAAGTGAGCCGGGCCGCAACGCAACGTTCAAGCTTTGCACGCCCCCACCAATTGCCGTCCCCACTCCCACCGAGTCCTCCCCGATCGTCACGACGCCTCCATCGTCCGACAACACATTGCCCGCGATCGTTCCGCCGTAGACCGTCAGAGTCCCGCCGTTTACAGCGACGCTTCCATTCACCGTCACATCGGTGAGCGTGCAGACCGCGTACGCCGGCACAACAAGATTGGCGTTAATGGTCTTATCACTGATCGGCTTATCGCAATCCCTAGCAGCCGCCGCCTGGCCGAAAGACACCATGCCCAGTGCCACCAGGACTCCGGCACCCATAAACCCGCGATAATGTGTAGTCATGATTGGATTCCCGAGTGTAAGGCCACCAGAGCCGCCGCACAAGTATCTAAAAGATACCTGCTTCGGTCAGGACTGCGTAACAATGGCGCGGTGCCTGCACCTTACCTTCCGTCAAGCCTGAGATTATGGTTTCATTTGAATCGCACGAGAGTCCGTGGATCGTCCGGCTTAATTGCCGCACTGGCCGGTCGCTATCTGCGCCACACAAGCGCGAACTTGCTGATCGTGCGGGCGCGACATTGCACGAAGTAAAAGAAATCCTCGGGCACTCGCAGATCGTCCTGACCGCGAACCTGTCCGGTCACGCTTATCTCGCCGTCAAGCGCGAAGTCCTGACTCGCGTTGACTCAATGTTGAACTCGATGGCCCTGTCCTCACCTGGCAGGACATAATTGGCACGATGATATTGGAGCTGGCGGAGGAGTTGTGTTAGCGCCGGGTTTGACGCCATTTTCGCCACCGGTTTCAGCGGCGGAACACACAAATCCGAAGACCGGTGACGAAGAGACCACCGCTCCAACCGTCGAGCTCGAGATCAACCAGACGTTAGCCCAAGTCGAAGCTCCCCGCGCCGTCATCAGGAACTAGAAGAGTAGAATCCACCGAATCGCGGATGCCTGGATCTTCGCCGATGACGGCTAAGAGGCGATTAGCGGAATTGTGCCGCACGACAGATGTAGATGTGTCGCGGTTGAACCGGATCACCTGAGGCGGTCGTGGATCAATTAGTCGGTTATCGCGTTTGCCGGTACGATCGAGATCGTCGGTCCAAAGACCTAGCGTCGCCAGGAGTGCGTGCGCCACGATTCAGTGCGCCGCGCAACGGGCGGATCATGGTACGCTTCGCACAGAGTCCCATTTCCAGTAGGAGGAAATATGAAATCGATTTCAACGTTACTGGCGGGCATGACCCTGGCTGCGGCTCTTTGGGCCCAGCCCCCGGGTTTCAATCCGCCCAAGACAACTCTTAAAGTCGGCGACGTGGCTCCCGACTTCACTCTGCCCGACACGGACAACAAGCCCGTGAAACTGTCCGATTTTCGCGGCAAAAAGACCGTCGTTCTGGCGTTCTTCGTGGCCGCATTCACCGGTGGTTGAACCAAGGAACTAAACGCGTACCAGTCTGGTATCGCAAAGTTTGATGCAAATGAAGCGCAGGTTTTGGCGATCAGCACCGATTTCACGCCAACCTTGGCGCACTGGAAAAAGGAACTCAACGTCACCTACCCTGTCCTCAGCGATCACATGCGCAAGGTCTCGGAGTCTTACGGGATTCTGATCACGGCGCTTGGCGTGGCGAACCGGGCGACCTTCGTGGTGGATAAGCAAGGCAAGATAGCCAGCATTGAAGAAGGCAATGTAGCGATCGATCCCACCGGCGCCGACACGGCATGCAGCCGGTTGGCGCACAAAAGCCCATAGAAGCCAAACACCGTTTACTGACGTGCGGCTCGGTAGTTCTCGTGCGTTCAACGGCGCGCGCGTAAGTTTTAGCGAGCGATCCCGAGCTTGTTTATTTTCGATTGCAGCGTGGTGCGTTTCATCCCCAGGCGGGCCGTGGGCTCCATTCGGTCCGCCCATCACGCTGCTAGCTTGGCTTGCTCCACGCCTTTAAGCCGCAATGGCTGACACCGGATTGGCCGTCTATCATTCCTTACGTATTCGCCGTCGCCAGCCGCGCCAAGCCTGCCGGGGGACGGTCTCGTCCATCCACATGAGTTGACAATGATCCGCTGGACCTTAATAAACCACGTGTGCGCCGGGGTACCATGGCGTGATGCGGAACACCTCCTCCGCTGGTTCCAGCGCCTCGGCCCGCTTCCCCTGGAAAAAGTAGCTAGATCGAACAGGCCGCGACTACTTAGCCTTCTTCTTCGCCGCCCAGTATTTCTTCATCCGGGCAGCCTGCTCCCTGCGTTGCGCCGCGGAGAAGGTGCGTTTTTTTCTCGGGTGCGCTCGCTCGGCAACAGCAGCAGTAGGAGTGACAGCTGTAAGCGGATTCTTCGGCGGACGGCCCCTGCGCTTCGTTGGATCCTGCAGGACCTCTATGGCTCGGTTAAGGCGGTCGCGCTCCTCAATGAGAAGGGCGACGATATGTTCTGTCGGCATTCAACCGCAGCGTATCACATGCTGCGAGCCGCTTATTCATTTACTCGGACTTAGTAAACGCCAAGGTTGGGACTGCTGCCACCTGCTATATCTCGATATCCTCCGCGTCGACCTGGACGTCAGAGCACGGAAGCAGGTTCGCACAGGTGGAAGACCAAGAGTAGTCTGACCACAACAAAGTGGAGCGGCTAAGCGCGGCTGGCCTAGTCTCAATGCGATTGCCGCCGAAGGAATCTTGATCTTGGCGGTCACAACCCCTCCTCAACAATTGGTGGTGGTCCAAGCCGTAGCACTCAAAGCCGCCGAATCTGGGAGGGGCCACTGACATGCTCACCGATAATTGGAGACAAAATGCCTAAACACGACCACCACAAAGCAGCCCAGCACCACGAAGAGGCTGCGAAATCGCATCGGAAAGCCGCGGAAGCCCATGAAATGGGTGAGCACGCGGATGCATCCCAGCACTCACAGATAGCGAATGACCACTCCGCCAAAGCACACGAGGCGTCCCAAAGCGCTCACGAGAAGACCAAAGGACCGAAGAAACTCTGACGCTGGGCGGACAGTATCGGTGAGTTAGGAAAGGGCGGGGCGGCGGACTCGGGGGTCCCAGCGGGCCAGAAGAACTCGATTGGGCTTGGGGACAGCAGAGTGAGGGCCGAGGACAATCCACCCGCACCGCTACGGGGGATTGCACAGAGCGTTGCAGCCCGTGGAACATCGCGTGGTTTGGACGATGCGATACTTCGGAGATGGAAGTAGGGCTCTTTCCCAACCCGCTCAGGCCCGGAATTGGCCTGCGACCGCGTCGCGAAGCCCAGCGCCCCCTCCTGCCACAGCACGCCCGCCACTGCCCCGTGCTCGAAGCCGGAAGCACCGTGGGCTTCCTTGTCCATCCTCCGCTCGCTGAAAAAGAGACCTTTCAAATCGGGTATGACGGGGAGGGCCGTTATCAGTTGGTTTACTCAGTAAACACCAAAGGAAGCAAGTGGGAGCCGATCTTTACCGTGACGTATCTGCTGCCGATGGGCGGGATCGGCGCCACGAAACGAGAAATCAAGATGCACATCCAGGACACGCCGCAAACTCGTGAGATCGCCCACTTGATGCCTGCTATGTTCATCTCCGAGGATGACATGGGAACACCGGCAGGCGCCGTAACTCTGCGGGGAGCGTGGAACTTCCAGACTCCGCAGGGCTGGGACACGGTCTACACTCCGGTCTTCAACATGATCGAACGGCCCTTCGCCCCGATGCTGGTGATCCGCGTCGAGACCGATTGGTACGTTCACGACTCCGAGTTCCGCTACGTCCTCCAGCCGGGCGAAACGATTTCTGCGTCGCACAGCATGCCGATCGGGCAGGTGATCTTTGTTCCACGAGAAGAGATCACCTTCCGCGACGGCACGGAAGAGGAGATCGCTGCGCGACACCAATCCGCTCAGGCGTTCTACGACGAAAAGGCGAGGATGAAGGTGAAGACGCCATACGGATTGGAATACAGCCCGCACTATCAGAGCACGAGCCGCCAGAAGAAGGTAACAACCAAACCGCGTGGCGGAGACGCAGCGAGCGATCCCACGGCTTAGGCTCACGCGGAAGTTATCGCACTTGCCCGACGCACCATCTGCTACGGCCTATCATTGTGAGTACGAGCGCATCCAGTTCCGGTTTGGTCTGAATCGCCTTTCTCAGCTCGGCAACAGTGGTCCAATCGGATGTAATCGCCGTACGCGGAACGTATGGCAACGTTCCTCTCTAACAGCTATGGTGCTTAGGCTCGGCGATATCTTCGTTGTGCTGGTGGCCGTACTTGGTTGTCTGGTCATGATCCGCAGCTTGCGGAAGGCGGCTGTTGCTGGGCGCCGGTTGGATTTGCTTCGCGAACTTAGCCGGCGAGAAAGCCTTTCGCGGCGTTCCTCGAATTCGCCATTGGTTTGATTCCCTTGTTCACTGGCGGCGCGCCCGTCAGAATGTTTCCGGATTGGATCTATGAGGAAGGCACCGTGCATCTCGATCCTGGCGAAATGGCTGGGGTACCCGGCTGCGATTCGGAATACGGCTTATAGCCCGAACCAGCCTTGCCCCATCCGCCGAACAAATGCGCCGCCGGTCCAACTAACCCCGACAAACGCTTGCCGATTCTCGCTCTTGATAGGTGTGGCACCGAACCTCGCCGACAACATTGAAAGAGAAATTGAATTGATTGGCGAGCTTGTACTCCATTAAGAGCAAGTTGAAGAGAACCCAAAAAATACAGCGTACTTGATGCGCCAGAACCGAACACCTGCGCGGTTATGTCGTTGATGTCAAAGGGCGCCTCAGATTCCCAAGCTGGACGTCGCGGGTTCGATCCCCGTCTCCCGCTCCAGCTTTTCAGCGACCGGCTTTACGCCGTCGGACCGCCAGCGCGTGAATTCTAGCGGAATTTTGAATTATCCCTACCCCGCCGTATCGAACAATCAGCGCGCCTTAAGCTCCCCACCTGAGGGTCAGGTTCTTGCCCGTTCAGGAAAAGAGCATCGTAAGCTTTCTCGTTTTAAGCGTTAGTCCCCCGTCAACAGTCAGACTCGCACCAGTAATATACGACGCTCTTGGCTGGCAACCTCGTCGACCGTTCTGTAACGGCCGAGTGTTGTGGCGGGCCTTGCGCCTTCGCTGCGGAGGAAGAGTTGCGCGGGCAGGACGTCGATGCGGTGCCTGCCGAGGCTAAAGTCGGCTCTCTCCAATGACATACCTGGGCAGCTTCCAGAGCTGAATCCGGGGCGAGATCGGGTTCGCCTCACCGTCCTGCAATTCCGGGATCGGCGAACTCCAGCAACGTGACGCTCTCTTGCTCATTAGGATCGGTGCGGGCAATGAGCCCCACGCAGGGCGTGGACTCGCTCGGGTTGTAAGGCAGGTGTGGAGTGTTGGCCGGAATGTACAGGAAATCTCCCGCATGCATCCACGCGTGCTCGCGCAGCCCTTCGCCATACCACATGCCCGCTTCACCGGAGAGCACATAAACCGCGCTTTCGTGATCGGCGTGCAGGTGCGGTTTGGCGCGGCCCAGAGGTGGAATGGTCACCATGTGCAAGCACAACCCGTGCGACCCCGCCGTTTCGGCAGCCACGCCCGAGAAGTAATCCAGGCCTTGTTTGCCGTGATAGTGGGAGCTTCGCTCGATGAGAACGCAGGTGCTGGTGGTGTCGGGTTTCATGACTCTCCTCAAGCACCATTATGAACGGTGGCCGACTATCATGAATGGTGTGAGTCTCGAAGCGTTTCCGGCCCGCGTTTACGCTGAAACGGTGCTCACGCAGAACTTCGAAGATGCCAAGCGCCACTTCCTCGACGCTCTGCTCGATATCCACCGCGCCCACACAAAAATGCTCGCTCGCCAGGACATCATCACGCCAGATGATGAACGGGCGCTGATCGCCGGTCTGGACGGATTGGATCGCCTGTCCATCTCCCAGGCACTCTACGACGGGTCCTACGAGGATTTGTTTTTCTATATCGAGTCGCTGCTGGAGCAGACGGTGGGGATTCAGATCGCCGGTCAGATGCATACCGGACGAAGTCGAAACGATATCGCAATCACCTTATATCGAATGACGGCCCGGCGCGAACTGTTGGCGCTTGCGAACGCTGTCGCTGGCCTGCGATGCGTCCTGCTCGATCTGGCCGGACGGAATCTGGAAACCGTGATGCCGGCTCATACCCATACCCAGCCGGCGCAGCCCACCACGCTCGCGCATTACCTGCTTGGCGCGAGCGAATTTCTGGCGCGCGACAGCGATCGCATTCGGCATGCGTTTGGCTCCGTCAACCTCAGTCCGCTCGGGGCTGCCGCGCTCACCACTACCGGATTTCCGATCGATCGCGAAGCAACAGCGCATGCGCTCGGATTCGAAGGGCTCGCCTGTAACTCATATGCGGCCATCGCGGCCATCGACTACATAACGGAGGCGGCCGCCGCCGTGGCTGTGGCGATGGTGAACCTGGGCAAGCTGGTTCAAGATTTCCTGTTGTGGTCCACACGGGAATTCGGGTTCCTGCGTCTGTCAGACGCATTCGTCCAATCGTCGAGCATCATGCCGCAGAAACGAAATCCGGTTGCGCTGGAGCACGCGCGCGTGCTTTCCAGTCGGGCGCTGGGCGAGGCACAGGCCGTACTGACGTGCGCCCACAACACTCCGTTCGGCGATATTAACGACAGTGAGGACGACTTGCAGCCGCTGGTCTTCACCATGTTTACCGATGCCGTACGGGCCTTGAAGCTCTTCTCTGGCGCGATGGAGAGCGTGGAGATCCATCATGCCGAAATGGCCCGGCGTGCGGGAAAGGATTTTCTTACGGTCACCGAGCTGGCTGACACGCTGGTGCGGGACGCCGGAATGAGCTTCCGGGAAGCGCATGCGCTAGTGGGGCAGGTGGTGCGTGCGTGCGGCCTTGATGACGATCCTTCCGCCATCTCTGCCGCACTGCTCGCGCTGCGTCCGTCCCGGCCGCTCGCTCCTGAAGAGATCGAGAGGGCTCTCGACCCCGCTCACTTCGTCAGAATCCGCGATATCGTGGGCGGCCCTGCACCGGTCCGTACCGCGGAGGCCCTCCAGCAAGCCTTATCCCAGCAACTCGAGATCGACCAATGGATCGAAGCCAAAACCACGCTGCTCGATGCTGCTCAAGCCCGGCTGCGGCAACGGACCTGATATATTACGGCGAGTGGTTCGTAGATCATTTGCCTCGCTGCTCGCCGCCTTCCTGCTTGCATCGACGGCCGGAGCCCAAGCTCCAAAATCGCTGCGTCTGTACGTATTCGACGGCGGCAGCTTGAATATTCCAGATACTTCTCCCTACCGGCTGAAGAAGGAAGATCTCGCCACAACCTATATGTCGGTGGCGTGTTTCCTGGTGGTTCATCCCAAGGGCACGTTGATTTGGGATGCCGGGGCTGTTCCGGACGGCGCAAGCACCATTCGATATGCCACCGCCAGAAAGACTTTGCGATCCCAGTTGGCCGAGATCGGCTACGCCCCAACCGATATCACTTATTTCGCGCTCTCCCACTTCCATTGGGATCATGTTGGGAACGCCAACCTCTTCGCCGGTTCGACGTGGCTAGTAACGCAAGCCGAACGAGACATAATGTTCTCCGATCCTCCCTCCCCCCGCACGGAACCGCAAAACTACAATGCGCTCAAGAACAGCAAAACCGTGATCCTCACCCAGAACGAATACGACGTATTTGGCGATGGGACGGTGGTGATCATGGCAGCGCCTGGCCATTCGCCAGGGCATCAGGTGTTGTTCCTGAAGCTCCCGAAAACGGGGCCGGTCCTGTTGAGCGGCGATCTGTACCATTATCCTGAAGAGCGGAAACTGAAACTGGTCCCCACCACTGAGTTCAATGCGGAACAAACGGTTGCGTCACGCGCGGTGGTGGAGGCGTTTCTCAAGAAGACCGGCGCTCAGCTTTGGATTCAACACGACTTCAACGCCAACGCCAAGCTCAGGAAAGCCCCGAGCTTTTACGAGTAGCCCACCTGTGGCGCACGCACTCGTGCGTGCAGCGTTCACACTCGTGTGAACGGTTTTCCAGCAGCGTAGGCGCCTACGCCTGCGTTCGAAAGGAGACCAGCCTTAAGTTTTCTGCCGTTACATACGATATTTACTGTAGCGCCCAGTTGGCGAACAGGACCGGGGAACTTTCCTTTCGGCTCTGGGTTTGCAGAAAGGGAGACGCCATTCGTGCTAAAAAATCGATTGATCGGAGTTCTATTCGCAGGCTTAATGACGTTCGGCGCATTCGGCCAGGAGGTTGTGATTCGGGTGGGGCCGCCGCGCCCGATCGTTGAAACACGAGTCGTAGCGCCCGGCCCAGGCTATGTCTGGATTGCCGGCTATCACCGCTGGAACGGCTCGGCTTACGCCTGGGTCCCTGGAAGATGGGAATTGCCCCCGCGTCCCCGCGCTCACTGGGTTGCGCATCACTACGTCCGCCGGCATGGTGGCTGGGTGCTGGTTGAAGGGCATTGGCGCTAGATTCTAGACCAAGTCCGCTGAAATGAGACATTTGGCTTGGTCAACGCTATTGCTGTCAAGTTTTTCGCTGGCAGCCGGCCAACCAACGTGGCAAGGTACCTGGGCTGCAACCGCCGGCAGCAGCGCCGCGTTTGCGGGAACCTGGAACGCAGTTCCTGGCGGAGCCCCCGATACGGTGGCCGGAAACTGGTCGCTCCGAGATCAGAATGGCGCCGAATTGGCCACCGGTACCTGGGCCGCCGGTAAAGAGGGGAAAGTTTGGAAGGGAACCTGGCAGGCCCGCCGTTCCTCCGGCCAGGTTTACGACGGCACATGGCGGGCACCAGTCGAACTTCCCGCCGCTTCGCACTTCGCCCGCCTGTTCGAAGCGGCAATTGCCAAAGCTGTGAGCGGGAGCTGGGGGATGGGCACCCTTGGCGGGGCCTGGACCATCCGCGCCTACCCACGCGGCGCCGGCCAAACTCAATAGTTCACCTGCTCGATCGCATGCCGGGCCAGATACCAGCAGGGCGCCAGCCCAAGCTGCGGAAATAATGAGTGAACACACTGCTCCGCTTCTGGCGGATCGGCTATATATTCCGTTTTGCGATCTTTCTGAGGCACCGCCAGCAGCTTCTCCACCTCGATCGAACCGAATTGTTCGCGTCCATTGGGAATCCGGTATGCGATCGAAATATAATCGCCAAGGTAAGTAAGCACCAGCAACACTGCGGCGATAATAAACCAGCGCAGTCGAAAAAGCTTCATCCATTCCTATTATCGATGTAGTGTTCGAAAAGCCAGTCCTTCGCGGCGGCAACATCGTCCACCCCAAGCTCATGCCCGCCCGGATGCCAGTGGGTAGTGACATCAGCCCCGGCCGAGGTCAGCATCCCGGCCAGCTCTGAGGTCTCTTTGGGCTTAACGATCTGATCGTGTCTGGCAGCCGCCAGAAGAACAGGCACTTCCGTGAGGTCCGGAAAAACCTGGGGCCTGAAAGGAACCATCGGCCTGAATAACACCGCCCCCGCGAGAAGTTGAGGATGCGACAACAAGAGACTGCCAGCAATATTAGCGCCATTGGAATAGCCGACCGCAATCAGCTTGCGGTGCTCGATTCCGTATTTTCGCGAGGCATCGGCGGCGAATTTGGCAAGATCGTCAGTCTGCCGCTTGAGATCCTCCAGGTCGAAAACGCCTTCAGCGAGCCGGCGAAAAAATCGTGGCATGCCGTGTTCCAACACTCGTCCCCTAGGGCTAAGCAGCGCCGCGCCGGGAGCCAGTTGATGGCCGAGCGGGATCAGATCTCCCTCATCGCCGCCGGTGCCATGCAGGAGCAGCAAAGCTATCTTGGAATCGGAGTCCTCGGGACTAACGAAGCGATGAATGAAACTGGGTTCTGCGGCGATCATCGTGCGGCTGCCTGGTGCGGTCGGCGTTGAATCGGCGGCAGCACCGCTTCTATTCGCGGACGCTGCGTTTCGAGCCACGGCGGAAGCTGCAGCGCTTCTCCGAGCCTTTCCACCGGCTCATCGACAGCAAACCCCGGTGAATCCGTCGCTATTTCGAATAAAATGCCGCCTGGCTCGCGATAGTAGATGGAGTGGAAATAGATACGGTCCATCACCGGCGAAATGTTGTAGCCAAGACCGCCAATTTCCGCGAGCCATTCCTGCTGCTGAGCGTCGTTCGGAGTTCGGAAGGCCAAGTGATGAATGCTGCCCACCGCGACGCGTCCTTCTGGAGCCACGTTCGCCCACTCGACGTCTATCGTCCGTCCCGCGCCTGCCAGGTGCGAATGGGCCGGCTCATATCGGAAGTAATTATGCTCGTGCCCGATCAAACGGAACCCCATGATCTCAGTGAGCAGCGCCGCCGTCAGTTCATATTCCCTTTCCGCAAGTCGTGCGCCGTGCAATGCGTGGATGGCAAATTCCGCCGGAACGCCGCCCCCTTGCCAAACGTGCGACGCATCCACAGTTGGGGTCTCAATTAATTCGAGATACAAGCCGTCTGGGTCGGGAAAAAAGAGCACCGGCTCCCCGAATCGTTCCGGCTGCTTTTCGGCTACGATGCCGCGCGCCGCCAGGCGTTGGGTCCAGTAAGAGAGCGAACCCAGCGGCACTGCGAAGGATGCTGCCGTAACTTGGCCCGTTCCTTTGCGGCCCCTTCCTGCGCCCGGCCAGGAGAAAAACGTCAGAATGGTCCCGGGCCGGCCGCGTCCGTCGCCGTAGTAAAAGTGATAAGACCCGGGGTCATCGAAATTAACCGTGATCTTGACCAGGCGCAAGCCCAGCACGCCCGTGTAAAAATCGATGTTCTGCTGCGGATCTCCTGCAATTGCGGTGATGTGATGAATTCCGAGAATCGATTTCATTGCCACCCGCCACCTAGGGCTTTGTAGAGTTGCACCACCGTCAGCACTTCCTGCAGACGTATTTGAGAAAGGGACAACTCCGCCGAGAACAGATCGCGGTCGGCGTCCAGCGCGTCGAGTTGAGTGTCCACGCCGCCACGATAGCGAATATAGGCCAAGCGTAGACGGTCTTGCAAAGCGTAGACCAGATCTTCCTGCTTTGTGCGGCTCTCCCGTGTGTATTGGTGAGCAATCAAACTATTAGACACTTCCGCGAACGCGGTTTGAATAGTTTTTTCATACTGCACCAGCGCTTCCTCCCGCTGGGCTTCCGTCAGCCTCACATTCGATTTCAAACGTCCCGCCGTGAAGATCGGCTGCGCCAACTGAGGCGCGAGATTGAAAGCGGTGTGTGGTCCGCTAAGCAGGCTGGCGAGCTGGGTGCTTTGGCCGCCCAAAAATCCACTCAAGGTCAATTGCGGAAAGTAAGCTGCGCGGGCGACGCCGATCTCGGCATTGGCCGCGATTAAGGTCTGCTCCGCTGCCCGGATGTCGGGGCGGCGCTCCAGCAACCCCGAGGTGAGTCCGGCTGGAACGTCGGGAGGAATTTCCTGCCCAGCCAGGCTCTGTCCTCGCTCCACCGGGCCTGGAGGCTCGCCCAGCAGAAGATGAATCTGATTTTCGGTCTGTGCGATTTGTTGCTGGATCACGGGAATAGTCTGCGCCGCCGTGTCCACCAGCTGTTCGGCTTGACGCAGATCCAGCAGAGTGCCGACGCCGCCCCGCTGGCGCGACTTTGTCAGGTCTAGCGACTGTTGACGGGTTTGCAGAGTACGGTTCGAAATCTCGAGCTCATAATCCAGTTCGCGTAGCGTCAGGTAGCTGGTGGCCACATCGCTGACCAACGTGGTGAGCACGGTTTTGCGCGTTTCTTCCGCGCTCAATAGATTGGCTCGCGCGGCCTCGGTGGCTCGGCGCAGCCTGCCCCATAGATCCACTTCGAAGGACAGCAGGTTTAGCGACGCCTCTCCGAAGGTGCGATTCTGCGAGGGCAGGAAAGCCGGGGGTATCGGCTCCGCGCCGTCGCGCGAGAATCGATTGAACTCCACCCCTCCGCCGGCAGCCAATTGTGGAAACTGATTCGAGCGCGTGATCCCCAAATTGGCGCGCGCCTCTTCCACCCGTGCCACGGCATCGCGCAGATCGTAGTTCTGTATTAATGCAGTCTTGATCAACGCTTGCAGGCGCTCGTCATGGAACAGCTCGAACCACTTCAAATCGGCGAGGGAATAAGCCTCGTTCGAAGGAAGCGGCTCCGGCGCGCGGAACTGGGCGGGCGTCGCGAGTTTGGGCCTCTGATAGTTTGGGCCAACGGTGCAGCCGGCGAGGATCAAAAGGAGCGCGAAAACCGGAGTTTTGCGAGGCATCGAATCAATCCCCTGGCGCTGGCGATGGCGGCGGCGTAATCGGAAGATTTCCGTGCGCCAGATTCTGTCCGACGCTTGTCCCTGAAAGCCTTTCGACGATGTAGAATGCCGACGGGATGACAAAAATGCCAAGGAAGCTGGCAGCCATCATCCCGCCGATTACCGTGGTTCCCATGATTTGACGGGACACCGCCCCCGCCCCGGTCGCGATCCACAGCGGCACGCATCCTAGAATGAAGGCGAACGAGGTCATCAGAATCGGGCGCAGGCGAAGCCGCGCGCCTTCGAGCGCAGCATCCATCAACGGTTTGCCCTTTTCCAGTTCGTCCTTGGCAAATTCCACAATCAGGATCGCGTTTTTCGCCGCCAGCCCGATCAGCATGACCAGACCGATCTGGGAATAAACGTCAGCCTCGATCTGGAGCATGTAGGCCGGCACCAAATGCGACAATACGATCCGCCGCAGCCACAGCACGCCAAAGGCTCCAAACACTGCCACGGGAGTGCTCAGCAACACGCTGAACGGCAGGCTCCAGCTTTCATAAAGCGCTGCCAGGATCAGGAACACGAACAGCAGCGAGAATCCAAAGACCACCGCCGGCGGGACGCCTTGCTGCGCTTGCTTTTCCAGAAAGGAGATGCCCGAGTAGTCGTAGCCCATCTCGCTTGGCATGCTTTGCGCGAAGACCTCTTCCAGCGCCTTGGTAGCCTGGGCCGTACTATAGCCAGGCGAGGCTGCGCCGTTCAACTGAGCCGAACGGTATTCGTTGAAGCGCATCGTAAACTCGGGCCCGGAGCGGGGTTCGAAATGCGTTAAGGCCGAGAGCGGCACCATACCGCCATTACCGTTTCGCACATAGAACTGGCCGACGTTCTCCGATTTCGTGCGGTACTCGTTCTCCGCCTCCACGTAAACCTGCCACTGCCGCCCAAAACGATTGAAGTAGTTAACAAACAATCCGCCCATGAATACCTGGATTGTTCTGTAAACGTCGTTGATCGCGACACCTTGCTTAATCACTTTGTCGCGGTCCACATCCACGAATTGCTGCGGAACGCTTGGCAGGAACGTAGTGGTCAGCCCGGCGATCTCCGGCCGCTTGCGCGCCGCGGCCATGAACTTGTTGACATTATCCGACAGAAATTGAATATCGCGGCCCGCGCGATCTTCTAAAATGAACGTGAATCCTCCAGAGGTACCCACGCCGGGGATAGCGGGCGGTGAAAAGCTGAAGGCCACTCCTTCCGGAAGCTTGCTGAGCTCCTGGTTGAGGTGCGCCTTGATAGCCTGCACCTGTTCGTCGCGCTGCTTGCGGCTGCTCCACTCTTTCAACGTGATCCACCCGAATCCGTTGTAGCTGGTGCGCACAAAACTAAGCAGGCTGAAGCCCAAAACCGTGGTGGTGGATTCCACTCCGGGCGTTTTCGCCAGGATGTCCTCTATCTTTCGCATCACCAGGTCCGTTCGCTGCAGTGATGCGGCGTTGGGAAGCTGGAGATTGAGGTACAGGAAGCCCTGGTCCTCGTCCGGGACGAAACTGCTGGGTAGTTTGTCGCTGATGAAATAGCTTGCGGCGCCGCAGCCAACTAGGATGAGCACAGCCACAGCGCTTTTTCGGATCAGGACGCCAGAGAGCCGGACGTAGTTCTCGGTGGCGAGTCCGAACATGTGATTGAACCAGGCGAAGAATCTCCCCAGCGGACCCCTGCTTTCCTTCTTGGGCTTCAGCAGCAGAGCCGCCAGGGCCGGGCTAAGCGTGAGAGCGTTGAACGCCGAAAGAATCACCGAGATCGCAATGGTCACGGCAAACTGCTGATAAAGCCGTCCGGTGACGCCGGGAATAAATGCGGTGGGAACGAATACCGCCGATAGCACCAGCGCGATCCCGATCACCGGGCCTGAGATCTCTTCCATGGCCTTCAGCGCAGCTTCTTTCGGCGCCACTCCCTGTTCGATGAATCGCTCCACCGCTTCCACCACCACGATCGCGTCGTCCACCACCAGCCCGATGGCCAGCACCAGTCCGAATAATGAGAGCGTGTTGATGGTGAAACCGAACAAGGGGAAGAATATGAAGGTCCCCACCAGCGAGACCGGAACCGCGAGCAAAGGGATCAAGGTCGCCCGCCAGCCTTGCAGGAAAAGGAAGACGACAATAATCACCAGAACGATCGCGATCAGAAGCGTTTCGACAATCTCTTTCATGCCTTCCGTCACCGCGCGCGTGGTGTCGATGGAGATCGAGTAGTCCATGTCCTGAGGAAAGCGGGTCTTGGCGTCGGCCACTAGCTTTCTCACCGCCGCGGCCGTCTCCACCGCATTCGATCCCGGCAATTGGTACAACGCGATCACTGCGCTCGGCTTGCCGTTCAAGCGGCCCGCCACGCTGTAGTCCTGCGCGCCCAACTCCACGCGCGCCACATCCTTCACCCGCACGATCCCAGTGGTCGGCGTTTCGCGGATCACGATGTTCTCAAATTCTTCGGGAGAAATAAGTCGCCCCTGCGCCCGAACCGAGTAGGTGAATTCCTGTCCTTTGGGGGACGGTTCACTGCCCACCTGTCCAGCCGGATTCACCGTGTTTTGCGTTTGCAGCGCCGAGATGATCTCGGGCACCGTGATCTGCAGCTTCGCCAACTGATCCGGCTTCACCCACAGGCGCATGGCATATTGTCCCGCGCCGAAGATTTGCACGTTTCCAATGCCGCGCACGCGCGTGAGCGGGTCGTTGAGGTTGATGTAAGCGTAGTTGGCGAGAAAGCGCGCGTCATAGGTGCCTCTCGGCGAATAGACCGCCACCAGCATGAGGGGCGCGATCACGGACTTCTGAACCACAATGCCGTAGTTGGTGACATCGCTCGGTAACTGCGACGCCGCCAGCGTTTCGCGGCTTTGCGCCAGAATCAAATCGGTGTTGGGATCCGTCTTCACGTCGAAATCGACCGTCATTCGCATCTGGCCATTGGCTGTGGCGTTGAGCGAATACATGTAGTTCATGTTGTCGACGCCGCTCATTTGCTGTTCGATGGGCGTGGCAACCGACTGCTCGATGGTTTGGGCATCCGCTCCCACATAGGTGGCGGTAATCTGGATCTCCGGCGGCGCGATGGCCGGGAATTGCGCCACCGGCAGGCTGACTATCGCGACGCTGCCGATGATTACCGTGAGGATGGCGATGACCATCGCCACAATCGGACGATTGATGAAAAATTTCGACATGGCGGCCTATTACATTCCGTACGGTTTGGGGGCCACTTGGATTCCCTGACGCACCCTCTGTATGCCCTCGGCGACCACGCGCTCGCCGGGGTGGAGGCCCTCGCTGATCAGCCATTTGGTGCCGATGCGGTCCCCGACTTTCACGCTACGGATGTCCACTTTGTTGTCTTTATCAACCACAGCGATCTGATAGCTTCCTTGCAGCTCATTGACCGCGCGCTGCGGAACCAGAAGCGCACCGGTTTGCAGCTGCGTAGCAGTTCGCACTTTTCCGTATTGTCCCGGCCGCAGCGTGTTCTCCGGATTCGGGAACAATCCAATCAATTGAATAGCGCCGGTCCGGACGTCCACCTGGCGATCGGCAAAATCAAACTTGCCATTCCGTGGATAGGTGGTCCCATCGGCCAGAATCAATTGCAGGTCCAGCCGGCCCTGAGCGGCCTGGCGGCTGGCCGCCGTAGGATAGCGGCGCGCAAAATCGATATACTCTTGCTCGGCCACCGTGAAATACACCTTAATTGGATCGACAGTCGATACTGTCGTTATGGTAGGACTGGCCGGGCTTACCAGCGCACCCACTTGTTGCTGCGCGACACCCGGAATACCGTCGATGGGTGACGTCAGTCGCGTGAACCCAAGGTTGATCCGCGCCGTTTCCGCGGTGGCCTTGGCCGACTGAACCGCCGCGTTGGCAGCGATGATCTGCGCCCGCGCCGTCGCTACTTGCGCCTGAGCGGACTGCACCTGCGCCTTCGCGGCCAGATTGTTCTGCGTCGCGTTGTCCAGGTCCTGCGTCGTGATCGCCTGCTGCTGCGCCAAGGGAATATAGCGATCCACATCCAGTTGCGTGCGCCGCTGATTCGCTTCCGCAACGGCCACTTGTGCTTCGGCCAGCGACAGTTCGGCTTTGGCCTGAGCTACCTGGCCTTCCGCTTGGGCTACCTGGCCTTGCGCCTGGTCCAAAGCAGCTTGAAACGGGCGCGGGTCGATTTGAAAAAGCAGCTGGCCCTTCTTGACGAACGATCCCTCTTTGTAGCCTTGCTGGAGAAGGTATCCGGTTACCTGGGCCTTGATGTCCGCGTTATCGAATCCATCCAAAGTCCCGATCCATTCTTTATAGATCGGGACGTCGCGTTGCTCCACTGCCGCTACTTCCACCGCGACGGGGGCGGGAGCTGGAGCTCCATGAGTCTCATTGGAGCAGCCAGTGGTCGTGAGCGTCGCCGCGATCGCCAGACAGAGCGCAGCGTCGAGTACACCGATTGCTTTCCTCAGCATGCGTTCTGTCGGTCCTCTTCGGGAACGATACCAAGTTTGTGCATGCGATGCAAAAGGGTAGTGCGGGGCAATCCCAGCCGGACCGCGGCGCCGCGGCGGCCTCCCACCACCCAGTCCACTTGACGCAGCACTTCCAGAATGTGACTGCGCTCCGCGTCGGCCAGCGTCAGGCCGCTGGAAGGTGTCTGCGCCTCGATAAAAACCTTCAGATCGCCCAGGGGCGCGGCCAAAACCGGTCCCGAGGACAGGATCACCGCGCGTTCAATGAAATTCTGAAGTTCCCGGATGTTGCCCGGCCAGCTGTGCAGTTGAAGGACCTCCATCACGTGGTCCGGAATGCTGAGGATCTCCTTGTTCATGCGCTCGGCGAACTTGCGCGCGAAGTGCCACACCAGAACCGGGATGTCATCCACGCGCTCGCGCAGAGGCGGAAGCGCGATGGGGAAAACGTTCAGCCGGTAAAACAGATCCGCCCGGAACCGGCGCTCCTGCACCATCTTGAACAGATCGCAGTTCGTCGCGGCTACAATGCGAACGTCCACCTGAATAGTTCGCGTGCTGCCGAGCCTTTCGAATTCCCGCTCCTGCAGCACGCGCAGCAGTTTGGGCTGTAGTTCCAGCGGCATGTCGCCGATTTCGTCTAGAAACAACGTCCCTTGATGAGCCAGTTGGAAGCGCCCGACAGCCGAGTTCAGCGCCCCGGTGTAGGCTCCCCGCTCATGCCCGAACAGTTCGCTTTCCAGAAGCCCGCTCGGAATCGCCGCGCAGTTCAGCGTCACAAATGGCTCGTGCCTGCGCAAGCTTTGGTCGTGGACGGCTCTCGCAATGAGTTCTTTACCGGTTCCGGTCTCACCTTCGATCAGGACCGCCGAGTCGGTGGAGGCCACCATACTCACGGCCTTCACGACCCGCCGCATTCCGAGGCTTGAGCCGATCAGCTCGCTTCCTGATCGTGAGGGTTCCAGCCGGCGGCTGGGCATCGTAGTAGCCAAACTAGCCATGATTTGTTTGCTCCTTCTGATCCGATGCGCCAACATTGCGCTTGGATAGTCTAATTTGCGGCAAAGAATCATCCCGACACCGAACAGGCGGCCATCCATCGAAATTTCGCCCGCCCGATGCCGTAGACCTCGTCGCTCAGGATGGAATGCAGCGAACTGGGCTGCCGGTGTCCGAAAATCACTTTTTTCGATGCGAGCCGTCGCGGGGCATCGTGCCTATTCGCCGCGCTCAATCTCAGTCAAGAACCACGCCCGCTGCTCGGTCTCATCGATCCAATTTTCGATCAGGCTGGCGGTGGTGACGTCGTTGTGCTGGTCGCACGTCTCGTGGGTGGAGCGCAGAAAGCGTGTGAGCTGCTGGTTATCGGCGCGAAGTTCAGCGATCATGTCCTTGGGCGCGACAAACTCTTTGTTGTTGTCCTTCACACGCTGATGCTCCGCTATATCGCCGATCGACTTGATGGTGGGTCCACCCAGCTTGCGCGCCCGCTCCGCGATGTCATCGGCCATTGCGAAGATTTGCTCGGCCTGCTCATCAAGCAGGAGATAATAATCGCGAAAATGCTTTCCGCTCATGTGCCAGTGAAAGTTCTTCGTCTTGATATACAGCGCGAACACGTTAGCCGGAAGCGGGTGTAACGCATTTGAAATCTCGGTTGCCGCGTCCCGCCAGGTCGGAAGTTACCCCCGCCACCTGCACACCGCCGTTTCGTTTGTCATGAAGTGCCATTGCATCTCCTTGCCGCGTCAGAATAACCGGCGCGACACGGAATTGGATGCCGAATGCCCGGTCTCGGTACCACATTTTGAATTGGGCAAAGGTCCCAGTGTATTCATCCGAACACACGTCACTGAGCAGTTGGTCAAGTCGATGCCGTTCGCAAAGACGTGAAGGTCCGGCCTTCTTTGACCAGGCGCGTCAGAAGCGGCGCCGGCGACCAAAGATCGGAACCGTGCTGCGCCTTAAATTCCTGAATGCGCGCCAGTACATGCTCCAGGCCCACCGTGTCGGCGTAGAACATGGGGCCGCCGCGCCATGCCGGGAAGCCATAGCCGTTCAGATACACGATGTCGATGTCGACGGCGCGCAAAGCGATGCCCTCGCCCAACAGCTTCGCCCCTTCGTTGACCAGCGCGAACAAGCACCGGTCCACGATCTCCTCTCGCTCGATGTTTCGCCGCTGGATGCCGGCCTCGCGCGCCACTGCTTCCGTCAGCGCTGCTGTTTCCGGATTGGGCGCCGGCCTCCGGTCGGCATCATATTTCGAGAAGCCGCTGCCGGTCTTTTGCCCGAAATGCCCCAGTTCACATAAACGATCCGCCACGCGCGGGCTTCGTACGCCCGGTTTTTCAAGATGCTTGAATTCCTTGCGGATGCGCCAGCCCACATCCAAACCGGCCAGATCGGAGACCGCCAGTGGTCCCATGGCCCACCCAAAATCGTAAAGAGTCTGGTTGACGTCCTCCACCGAAGCGCCTTCTTCAATCAGAAATTGCGCTTCTCTGAAATACGGCGCCAGCATCCGGTTCCCGATGAAGCCCCGGCAATTGCCCGCCAGCACGGCCACCTTCTTCAGCCTTTTGCCGAGGGCCATCGAAGTGGCAATCACTTCTTTGCTGGTCGCCTTGCCGCGCACCACCTCCAGCAGGCGCATCACGTTTGCCGGGCTGAAGAAATGATGTCCGATCACCATCTGGGGCCGCTTCGTCGCCGAGGCGATTTCGTCGATATCGAGTGTGGAGGTGTTCGAAGCCAGAATGCACGCCGGTTTCGCCACCCCGTCGATCTCCGCGAAAACCTGTTTCTTGAGCGCCATCCCCTCGAAGACGGCCTCCACGATAACATCGGCTTCGTCGAAGCCGTCATAACTGAGCTGCGGAGTGATCAGCGCCATGCGCTCATCCATCACAGCTTGAGAAAATCGGCCTTTCTGCACCGAATTGGCGTAGTTTTTTCGGATGGTCGCGATGCCTAGATCCAGTCGCTCTTGCGCCGTTTCTTTGAGGATCACTGGAATACCCGCGTTGGCGTAGTTCATGGCGATGCCGCCGCCCATGGTGCCGGCGCCGATCACGGCCGCGCGCCGGATGTCATAAACCGGAGTATCTTTGGGAATGTCCGGAATCTTGTTTACCGTGCGCTCCCCGAAAAACGCATAAATCAGCGCTTTGGACTGGATCGAATAAAGGCACTCATTGAACAGCTTGGCTTCCAGTTTCAGGCCTTCCTCGAACGGGAGCCTGCTCGACGCCTCCACCGCGTCAATCGCAGCCAGCGGCGCCGGTTGCCCGCGCCTCGTGGTCCGTGCTGTGTCGCGCGCAGCGGAAAAAACGGCCGGGTCCACGGAAGCGAGTTTCTCATCGCGCTCGCGCGTTTTGCGCGCTGGCCGATCTGCCACTTCACGCGCAAACGCCATCGCGCCTGTGAGCAAGTCGCCTTCGATGACCCGATCCACAATCCCGAGCGCCAGAGCTTCTCGTGCTTGGATGGGCTCGCCAAACGCGCACATTTCAACCGCTTTCGCGATGCCTGCCAGGCGTGGAAGCCGCTGCGTACCTCCCGCGCCCGGAATAATCCCCAGCTTCACTTCGGGCTGTCCCACTTGCGCCGCAGGCGCGATCACCCGGTAATGCCCGGCCATCGCAACTTCCAGACCACCGCCCAACGCCTGACCGTGAATCGCCATGATCACTGGCTTCGGTGAATCTTCAATCGCGAGCAGGATCGGGTGCAGCGTCAGGCGCGGCCTCTCGCCTGCTGTCATCTTCTGGAATTCCCGAATGTCCGCGCCTGCGATGAAGGTTGAACCCGCGCCGATGACTACGATTGCTTTGACCGCCTGATCATGCGCCGCCGCTTTGATCGAATCGAGAATACCTTCAGGGACTCCGGGACTCAGTGCATTCACCGGCGGATTGTCGATGGTGACCACCGCGATATCTCCCCGATGCGTCAGCTTTACCAGTTCGCCCATCTATCGCTCCTTCATAGAGACGCCAATAAACGGCCGCCATCCACCACCAAAGTCTGGCCGGTCATGAAAGACGACCGGTCGCTGGCCAGCAGCAGCGCCACCTCCGCGATTTCGGCGGGCTGCCCCAAGTGCCGGATCGCTTGCTGTTCCATTCTCTTCTCCCGCCGGTCTTCTTCCTGCCAGTAATAGGCGCTCAGCGCGGTCTGAATCAGCCCCGGCGCAATGGCATTCACACGCACGCCTTTCGGCCCCAATTCCAGCGCGTAGGATTGCGTCATCATGATCAGCGCGGCCTTAGTCATGCTGTAGAGCAGGCCTTCAAACTGCGGCCGCACCCCGGAGATCGACGAAATATTGATGATAGAGCCGGCGCCGCGTTCGCACATCCCCGGCGCCACCAGCTGGGTCAACCGAAAGGCGCTCTTCAGGTTGATCTCCACCATCTTGTCGAACATCCCTTCATCGAGTTCGAGGCAGGGCGCTTGCGCGACGTTAGTCGCCGCGTTATTCACCAGGATGTCGATGCGCCCCAGCTCTCGCGTCACTTGGTCCACCATCGCCCGGATCTGCTCGCTCCGTCCCACATGGCAGACCATCGGGATGGCGGCCGGCCCAATCGCGCGCGCCGCTTCCTCCAGCGTCTCCTGCTTGCGGCCGCAGATCACCACCTTCGCGCCTTCCCGCGCGAACGTCTCCGCGATGGCCTGGCCGATGCCTCGGCTGGCGCCCGTGACGAGTGCGACTTTATCTTTTAACATCTGTGAGCGCTTCCATGGCATATCATAGATCGCATTGACGCTTGTGGCGCTTGAATCCGACACCTCCGCGGTCCGGCCCGGCGAAGAACTCAACCGCGCCGCATTGTCGGATTATCTCAGTAAAAACCTGCCTGAGGGCGCGTCAGACATCCAAGTGGAACAGTTTCCCAATGGTCACTCCAATCTCGTATATCTGGTTCGAACGGACCAACGCGAATATGTTCTGAGACGTCCGCCACTCGGGCCCGTGGCGCCAAAAGCGCACGACATGGCGCGCGAATATCGTGTGCTCCATGCCGTCCATCCGCACTTTCCGGAAGCGCCCCAGGTGTTTCTGTTATGCGAAGATCCCTCGGTGATCGGCGGCGTCTTTTTCCTCATGGAGCGGCGGCGCGGAATGGTGATTCGCGATTCCATCCCTCCCGAGTTGGCCGCCATTCCGGATTATCCGCGGCAAGTCAGCGAAGCGTTCATCGACTGCCTGGTGCGGCTGCATTCGATCGATGTCTCCGAGCCCGGCGCTCAGTTCGCTCGGGAAACCGGAGGGCTTCGTGGAGCGTCAGGTGCGCGGATGGGCGGAAAGGTGGAATCGGGCCAAGACCGAAGAGGTCAGTGCAATGGATCGAATCGTCCGCTGGCTTCAGGATTCGCTGCCGCCCTCCGTCGATGCAACGCTCGTCCACAACGATTTCAAGCTCGACAACGTGATGCTCCATTCCTCGGGAGATCGCGTGGAAGCAGTGCTCGATTGGGAGATGACCACACTCGGAGATCCCCTGGCCGATCTCGGTTTGACGATGTGCTATTGGACCTGGGCCAGCATCGCCGCTGAAGATGATCCGCACCCCGCGACGCCCGGCTTGACGTCCCAACCGGGCTGGTACACGCGCGATCAATTTTTACAAAGATACGCCGAGCGCACCGGGCGCGACCTGGCTCACATCCGCTATCACGAAGTTCTCGGGTTGTTCAAACTCGCCGTGATTCTGCAACAGATCTACTATCGTTTTCACCAGGGGCAAACGCAGGATCCCCGCTTTCGTACTTTCGACCGGCGCGTGCGCGGACTGATCCGGCTGGCTGCGTCACTCATCGAGAAGGAGCGCGCTTGAGCCGCGTCTTCCTCGTCCGGCACGGTCAGGCGGGCACTCGTAAATCCTACGACTCGCTCTCCGACTTGGGACGGCGGCAAGCCAGAATGCTGGGCCAATATTTCGTCGCCGAGAAAATTCACTTTGCGCGCTGCGTATTCCGGAGCGCTGGTTCGCCAGCAGGAGACCGCGGCCGAAGTGTGCGCTTCTTATCGCGAAGCGGGCCTCTGCTTCCCGGAGATTGTGCGGGAACCCGGCTGGGACGAGTTCGACCTGACGCACGTTTATCAGGCCCTTGCGCCGCGCTTGTGCGAGGAAGATCCGGAATTCGAGCGCCAGTACCAGGAGCTGGTGTCACAAGCGCGCGCGGCGGCCGAACAACCCGAGGCCAGCGTGAATCGGCGCTGGCTGCCGTGCGACGTGCAGGTGGTGCAGGCGTGGATCCAGGGCCGGCATGCCTATGATGGCGAAAGCTGGCATGCATTCCGCGAGCGTGTCATCGGATGCCGGAGCAAAGTTGAACCCGCGGAGCCCGACGCGAACATCGTAGTGTTTACATCTGCCACCCCCATCGGAATTTGGACCGCGCTCGCTATGGAGATTCATGATCAGCGCGCTATGCGTCTGGCCGGCGTCCTCCACAACGCATCCTGCACAGTGTTGCGTCTACACCAGGGCGAATTGCGGCTGCATTCGTTCAATGCCATCCCGCATCTGGTCGAACCTGAACTTCGCACTTATCGATAAGGCGACAAGGAAACGATGGATTTCGATTTCTCACCCAAGGTCAAGGATCTTCAGAAGCGCCTAACCGCCTTCATGCAAGACCACATTTATCCCAACGAAGCCAAGTACCAGCAGCACAGTGAAGGTCCCGATCGGTGGCAGCCCGTTCCAATTATCGAAGAGTTAAAGCCCAAGGCCCGCGCCGCCGGCTTGTGGAATCTTTTTCTTCCCGCGAGCGAACACGGCGCCGGATTAACGAACCTGGAATACGCTCCACTGTGCGAGATCATGGGCCGCTCGCCCATTGGCCCCGAAGTGTTCAACTGCTCGGCGCCGGATACCGGGAACATGGAAGTCCTCGAGCGTTATGCCTCCCCTGAGTTGAAAGACCATTGGCTGAAGCCGCTGCTGGCGGGCGAGATCCGCTCCTGCTTCGCGATGACGGAGCCGCAGGTGGCATCTTCCGATGCAACCAATATCGAATCCAGCATCGTTCGCGATGGCGATCAATATGTGATCAACGGGCACAAATGGTGGAGCTCCGGGGCAGGCGATCCGCGCTGCAAAGTGGCCATCTTCATGGGCAAAACCGATCCGTCGGCGCCCAAGCACAAGCAGCAATCCATGATCGTGGTGCCCATGGACGCGCCGGGCGTAACCAGAAAACGTCTGCTCACCGTCTTTGGATACGATCACGCTCCGCACGGCCACGGCGAGGTTCTGTTTAAGAACGTGCGCGTGCCGTTGGAAAATCTTCTGCTGGGCGAGGGCCGCGGTTTTGAAATCGCGCAAGGCCGTCTCGGACCCGGCCGGATTCACCACTGCATGCGGCTCATCGGCGTGGCCGAGCGCGCGCTCGAGTCCATGTGCCAACGGGTAAAGTCGCGGGTCGCGTTCGGACGCGCGTTGTCGGAGCAGGGAACCATCCGCGCCGACATCGCGCTTTCGCGCATGGAAATCGAGCAGGCGCGCCTTTTAACGCTGAAGGCGGCGTATATGATGGATACGGCCGGCAACAAAGCGGCGCGGGCGGAGATCGCGATGATCAAGGTGGTGGCTCCCAACGTCGCCCTGCGCGTCCTCGATCGGGCCATTCAAGCCCACGGGGGCGCGGGCGTCTCACAAGATTTTCCTCTCGCCGCGGCGTGGGCGAATTCGCGTACGCTGCGGTTGGCCGACGGTCCGGACGAAGTCCATCGCGAAGCCATCGCCAAATATGAGCTTGCCAAATGACCCTCACCGAGCTCGCCGGATTTTCGGGGCGCGAAATCGCCGTCACCGAGTGGCTGGAGATCACCCAGGAACGCATCAACCAGTTTGCTGATGCAACCGGCGATCACCAGTGGATTCACATCGACCCACAGCGCGCCGAGCGTGAATCTCCCTATGGCGCTACCATCGCTCACGGGTTTCTCACGCTTTCCCTGCTGCCCAAATTCCTGATGGACACTGTACCGATAACCGGAGTGCGCATGGCGATCAATTACGGCTTGAATCGCGTTCGTTTCCCCTCGGCGGTTCGCGCCGGCTCGCGCATCCGCGCCCGGATTGTTCTGCAGTCTATCCGCGATGTGGCGGACGCCGCCGAGGCCGCCTACTCAATCACTGTCGAGTGTCAAGGCGCTGAGAAGCCCTGCTGTGTAGCGGAATTGCTGGTTCGCTATTATCGATGACTTGACAAGAACCTCCATGAAATGAAAGAACAGTAGCAACATGGTGATCTCCCGATCGGCCCTAGCCGCGTCCTTATGCCTTGCGATTTTGGTCGGCTGCAAGGATAGTTCGGAGTTCAATGAAGACGTTGCCACTGGCGCCATCACCAGCAGCCCGATGAAGCTGGAAGGCGAACAGGTGACCCTTACCGACCCCCAGATCCAGTGCGGCGTGCAAGCCGAATATTGGGATCCTCCGATGACGATTTCCCCCGATCTTATCAAAGCTCATTTGACTGCCAAAGGAACCAATCTCAAATTCAACGACGACGTCATCATCCACGACACCACCTCGAGCGTGCCATATGTCCAGGTTCGGGGTGATTTCCCGCTTCAGGTGGCTAGCGTAACGGCCATGAAAGACGGTGAGGACAAGAACACCAAGCTGGTTGAGGCCAAGGTGGGCGTGAAGATTGACGACGCATGCTTTCAAAATCCCCTGCCGCTCATGGGTGTCAGGCATGGAAATTTCAGCGCGGACTCGCCGGTGGTTTTTCACATGCGCCTTGACGACACCGGTTGGCATGTCGATAAGTTGGTCCATTAGCCGGACATCCCGTCTGTTAGAATGGCGTCTGTTCGCGAACTAGAGGAATGATGCGCAGACCGTCTGTTTTTTGGCTGGGACTTTTCGCTCTGGCCGTGCTCGCGGGCGCCATTTGGGCGCAGGAAGGACATCCGCTCACTGGTTCCTGGCATGGCGAATGGCATCCCACAGCCGGCCAGAAAATCCCCGTCCTGATTTACATGAAATGGAATTCCAAGGCCATCGAGGGCGCCATCAACCCCGGGCCGAACGCGGCGCCATTGAAAGTCGCGAACCTCGACGCCTCCAATTGGACCGTACATCTGGAAGCCGACACCAAAGACCAAAAGCATATCGTCATCGACGGCAAGCTCGACAACATCGGCTCTTACAACCGAACTATCACCGGCACATGGACCGAAGGAGCGATGAAGGGCGATTTGAAATTAACCAGGGATTAGGCTCTATGCTGATCAGAGTCGCGGCAGTTATGGCGGGGATGGTGTTGGCGGCAGGCGCAAAGGATCGCGGGCGCGAGCTGGTCGAGGACGTCTGCACTTACTGCCATAATCTCGATCGGCTGCGCGGCCAGGAACTCAGCCGGGAGGAATGGCGGGGCCTGACGAAAGGGATGATTTCCGAAGGCGCGCCGGTTACTGACGAAGAATTATCCATGATCCTCGATTACCTGGTGAAGAATTACTGGCAAGAGGCGTCCGCGGGAAACGCAATGAGAAGCCTATTCCGTTTGACCTTGGCGTGTGGCGTCGTGTGCGCCGCGCTGCCTCTCTCGGCGCACCACGAGCTTCGAGCGGAATTCGACCAACACAAGTCGATCTCCCTGCGCGGAATCGTCACCCGCTTCGATTGGAATAATCCTCACGCGCTCCTTTACGTCGACGTCCAGGACGCCAATGGCGAGATCGCGAATTGGGCCATCGAGTGGGCCAGCCCGATCGAGCTGCGCCGGGCCGGCTGGACCAGGGACGCGCTGAAGGTAGGCGATTCAGTGACAGTCACGGGTTGGCTGGCGCGCGATGGCAGCAAGCTGGTCAGCGGTAGAAGCGTGGTCCTCGCCGGCGGCAAGCAGTTAGCGGAAGCATCCGAGGCCGCGGTCGCGCCGGCGCGCAGCCAGGCGAAATCTACGCCGCGCTGGCCCGATGGACATCCGCGCCTGGGCGTCGTGCCAGGCGAGACCGGCTACTGGGCAGGTCCGAGCGCCGCCAGCCTGGTCGAGACCACCGCTGGCAATATTCGCATGGACAGCAGCGGGCTGCTCGCGAACCTGGACGACGCCGCGAAGGTCGCGCCGTTTCAGCCTTGGGCCAAAGGCCTGTACGAATATCGCCAACGCGCGCTTTTGAAGGACGACCCGATGTTGAGCTGCCTGCCTGCGGCTGGTCCGCGCATGTTTCAAATGGCGCACGGTGTGCAGTTTCTCGAACAGCCCGAGCGGAAGCGCATCTTTATAATGATGGGCGGCGGCAATCGCAATTGGCGGCTGATTTACCTGGACGGCCGCGCCTTGCCGCAGAGTGAAGACGTCACGCCCACGTATTGGGGCTACTCCTCGGGGCATTGGGACGGCGATACGCTGGTGGTTGAATCGAACGCGTTCAATGAGCGCTTCTGGTTTTCAAACGGCGGGCTGCCGCACACCGAAAGTCTTCGTCTCACCGAAAGGTTTTCGCGCCCCGATTTCAACACGCTGAGATACGAAGTCGAGGTGAACGATCCGGGCACCTACACGCGGCCCTGGTCTAGCGCGTGGACGCTGCGCTGGGTCGCGGGCCAGGAAATTCCGGAATATTTCTGCCAGGACAATTCCAAGGACGAGCCCCACATGGTCGGTCCCGGGCCGGGAACGCCAGGCAAGTGATCGCGCCATCCCGTCGGTAAGGGCGGGGGCAAATGTGGCGCACGCACTCGTGCGTGCCGTGTTGGCACTCGTGCCAACACCTCTGCGAGAATCTCCGAAACGTTCGCACGATTGTGAACGCAGCACGCAGGAGTGGAGTGGCGGGCGCCACGGAGGCCCCAAAACCCAGGGGGTGTCTCCCAGCTCTTGCACCCAACGCGGTCGCGCCCGATTGGCCATCTTTACCGACTGATTACGGGCGCCCAGAGTGCGGCAGCGAGCTCCGTCAGGCCGCCCCGCGATTGCCGGTGACATATAATAGCTGCCGAGGGAGGTCTCGATGAGATCCAGCGCGTTCGTTCTGTTTGCGGTGGTTTTCGGTGGTTTCCTGGCGGTGGCGCCGCTACCGGCGCATCATTCCTTCTCCGCCGAGTACGACAGCAAAAAGTCCGTGGAGCTGAAAGGCATCGTCACCAAAGTCGAGTGGATGAATCCGCACGTTTATTTCTACCTGGACGTGAAGGACGACAGCGGAAACATCACCAACTGGGCCCTCGAAATGGGACCGCCGAACGGCTTGGAGCGCAGCGGCTGGACACGCAACACCATGAAGGTCGGAGACGAAGTAATCGTGGAAGGCACGCTCGCCAAAGATGGCGCCAAACAGGCCAACGCGCGGTCGGTCACCAACACGGCCACCGGCAAGAAACTCGGTGCGGCGTCCAGCGAACGGCTGAATCAACAGCAGTGACATCGCGGGCCATGAAATCTGGGGCTGGCGCGATGGCCTTGTTGTGCGTGCTCGCAATACCCCTCGCAGCACAGGATGAACCGCCGGCCGGTCTCAACGGCGGACGGCTCGATCGCCCTCGCGCTCTTCCGGCGAGGCCCACTCCGCACTGGCCTGATGGTCACGTCAACCTGGGTCCGCTCCCTGGAGAAAAAGGCGTGTGGGAGGGCAATGCCGGTTCCACGTTGGCCACGAATATCGGACGCGGCATCGATAACCCTCGCATGAACCTGCCCACCAACCTGAAGATCAGCGAGGTTCCATTCCAGCCCTGGGCGCGGGCCCTCTACGATTATCGGCAGGCCACTACCACCAAGGACGACCCGCACACCAAGTGCCTGCCGTCCGGCGGGCCGCGGCTGTTTCATACGCCCTACGGTTTCGAGTTCGTTGACGTGCCCGAGGAGAAGCGCATTTACATGATCGAGGTGGGCGGTCCCCACACCTGGCGCATTATTCACATGGACGGCGCGCCGCATCCCAAGAATCTGGACCCCAGTTTCTTCGGCCATTCCACCGGCCGCTGGGACGGCGACTCCCTGGTGGTGGACACCGTCGGCTTCAACGAACGATTCTGGCTGACGCGCGAAGGCATTCCGAGCACCGAATTCCTGCACCTCACCGAGCGTTTCACCCGCACCGACTACAACACGATGAAATACGAGGCCACCGTAGACGACCCCGGCGCCTACACCAAGCCATGGACCGGCGGGTGGCTCATCCGCTGGCAGCCGGATCAAGAAATGTACGAATACCTCTGCCAGGACAACAACAAAGACCCCAAGCACATGCTTGGCGGCGAACGCTAGTAGAGTATGTGGCGCACGCACTCTTGCGTGGATAGCGTCGGGATAAACCGGCGTGAAGTAATGAATGAAAGAGTCATACAGGAAAGGAGTAGCGAACCATCCTGACCCCTACTCATGTGAGGGCGGCTGAGAGGCCGAACTTGAAGCGTTGGGAAGGGGCACATGCAGGCTGGGTATCCCTGAAGTAGATGAGCTCCGAAATAGCGAAAACCAGAGTGCCGACGGTGTTACGCAATCTGGAAGGCAACACGGCGGCGCGCGAAAGCGCGAGTGCGCGGCCGACTCTGCGGAGTCGTAGACCCCAGGCATGCATGGAAACTTCACGCACGAGAACCGAGAGACCCCGTTGCCATCCGCGGCCCGCAAGGTGGCGGATTGGAGGGAGAAGGCGATGAGCCATAAGTCCCACATGCACGGCAGCGGGGAGTCGTACAGCGGCATATTACCAGTGAAGCGGTCGAACGAAGGCCAGGGAGGGCCGAAGGAGATCGTGGAGGAAAGGCCGCTGGCCAAGGAGAACATGGAAGAGCACAACCCGTACCGGACACAAAGCCGGGAAAGCGGGCCAAACGGGCTGGACCGTGTGCGTCAAGCAGCAAAAGGGAACCAGGAGCTTAAGTTCACCGCCCTGCTGCATCACGTGAATGTCGATCTGCTGCGAAGCAGCTACCACGGCTTGAAAAAGCACGCTGCGGCTGGAGTGGATGGCGTCACGTGGCAAGAATATGGAAACGGACTGGAGGGACGGTTAGCCGACCTGCATGGACGGATCCATCGCGGGGCATAGCATGCCAAACCGTCGCGAAGAGTCTGGATACCGAAACCGGATGGGCGGCAACGGCCATTGGGCATCGCGGCGCTGGAGGACAAAGTCGTCCAGCACGCGGTGGTGGAGGTTCTCAACCAGATCTGGGAAGAGGACTTTCTGGATTTTTCGTACGGTTTCCGGCCGGGGCGCAGCCAACACGATGCGCTGGATGCGCTGTACACCGGAATCACGCAACGGCAGGTGAACTACGTACTGGATCTTGACATTCGGTCATTCTTCGACAAAGTGGGGCATGACCATCTGGAGAGATTCATACGGCACCGGATAGGAGACGAACGGCTGGTCCGTCTGATTCTGAAATGGATGAGGGCGGGCGTGATGGAGGATGGACAGTGGTTCGAGACCAAGGAAGGGACGCCGCAAGGGGCGGTGA
>CAWFZZ010000013.1:0-84504 GCA_963820405.1 Bryobacterales bacterium
GTAGCTATCTTAAGGGCCGCGCCAGCGAGTCCGCCACCACCCAGGCGGCGCCAATCATGGCGAGATTCTCGGCGCTCTCGGTCCAGTTGAAGTGGATCGAGTGATCGGCCAGAAGCATCGGCTCGTGCACCAGTAGGGCGAAGGACGCGAGCATGGCGGTAAGCAGGATCGCGGCGAGGCGGGCATGCACGCCGGTCAGGATCGCAGCGCCCGCCGCGACGAAGCCAACTCCGGTCGCATAACCCCAGAACTCTTGCGTAGGCGGCAGCCATTTGGGAACCAGCGGGGCGGTAAGGTTCATATAGACGAAATGCGCTGCGCCGAATACCAGCGCACAAACCCCAAACGCCAGTCGGCCCAGGCGCGTAAGGCGCGCGGCCAGTGGCGCATCTATCCTGGCGGTGCTGGCGTAGACCATCAGCCCGCCCATGGCGATCGCGAGTTGTATCGCAATATTTTCATACGTGACGAATACCGCGTAATTGGTGAGCAGCAGGCGGCCGTTCATCAGGATGACGACGAAGAGGGCGTAGTAGGTGGTAAGCGCCGCGGCGCCCCAGGCCACAGTCCGGCGCCACTCGACAGCCGCGGCCGCGACGACCATCAAGGCACCCGCGGCATAGGCTAGAACGGTGCGAGCGGGAAAGTTCTCGGGGACCGGCTGCCCCGAGTCGAAGTCCCCAAAAGCCAGGCAGGCGATGCCCACCGCCATCACGCCCAGGCCGTAAACTCGCCAGCCGAAGGCCTTCGTCGCTTTTTCCGCCGTCATGACTGTTTCAGCTTACCGTTATGATCGATGGATATTCAGTCGGTTTTGGGAGAAGCGGCAATGTACTCGACCGATTTTGAATCGCTTTGTTTCATACCCTTCATTCTACGTTTCGGCATGCGGTTTGTCCTCGCCGTTATCCGTTTGTCCTCCGGTTTCTCCGGCGACTCGCTTCCACACTGGAAGTGTCTGGGGGAGCAACTCGGGCATATAGTCGGCTACGGTTGAATTGCGAGAGCACTCCAGGTAGCGACGCGTTAATTCACATTAACGAAATTTTGGCGAGCGCACATTCGCGACTAGGCCGTTTCTCGGCAAACTGAATTCTCTGAACGTCCCTAAACGCCAGCCGACGAGCCGCGAATCGGGTTGGAGTCCGTCGTTCCAAGAACATCGGGAACTTTTCTGTCGTAGTCGGAGTCGAAAGAAGAAACTGGTATGGCTTCAAAGACCGCACGCTCATTCGATCAGAGCTAGATTGCCATGAGCCCTTGTGATATGCGAGCTTCGCGCGAGGCGACATGGCAAGACTTTCGGCGTGTGGTTTTGCAGGGCTAGCCTACGCGCGAGACGTGGCGCCTTTGCGATCACCCCCCAGTTCGATAAAGTGGGAGCCTGGCTTCTTGACAGACCTCTAAAAGATGACAAAAAACGCCAGACGGGTCCTACTCGACGTACGAATATCCAGCGAGTCTCTGAACAAGGTGGCATGGCGAAGCGTCAGTGCAAGCGGATGCGCCGTGCTCGTGTCCTGTTTCCTGGCCGCAATGAATTGGTGGGCATTTAGCGGTCCTCGCCGGCCTGAAGCTGGCTATGCTTGGGACTTGCGGCCGTCACAACCGATGGTGTCACCATTCAACGAGTTGTTTTCGGCTGCGCCCGCCTCCGCGATTAGTCTCTTCATCGCGTTTGGAGTCTTTCTCTCCATCGCCAGGCGGTTCTCCCCGCGAAAGTTTGTCATGGGCGCACTGGCTGGAATGGCTGGTAATGGTCCCTTCCGGTGCCGCTTGGGCGTACATCAGTGGCGCGTATGCGCTACCTGATTGGCTGGACATCGGGTTTCTCATTCCGAATCTGCTTGCCTTAGCGGCATCGATTTGGACTGTGCGGCCACAGAGCGGTCTGACTATTCGCGGAGCGGAGAAACCGCAGTTCGTTGCTCTGCAAGTGGGTGCAATTGCTCACGGAAAGGATTCCTCACCGTGGGGCTGGCTTCTTCCCACGGTCGCGGTCGTGGTTGGGGCAAGCCTTGCTTGGTCGGCCCGCCCGATTCCGCGCGCTCAGTCATTGGTATGGAGCAGTCTTTGGATCGCTGCGGTTCGATATGTATTGCTGGTCCAAATTGGGGCGATATTCGCTGCATGCCTTGCCTACGCTGCTCTAAAATACCGTGGCGTTTCTTTACATCTACGCTATGGCCCATTGCTCGGAGCGGCGGCGATTACGTGGCTGGCTCCGTTAGTTCTGTTCGTCACGCAGGCTTCCTGGTGGGCAGTCCTCGCCATCATCGTCGTGGTTTCCAGTGCGGCCAGGCTAGCGTATTTTGGTTATCACGGCCACGCGGGAGAGAGTCCACAAGAGATTCAAACCAGTTTCGAACTGCTCGCAACTCCTCCGTTTCCAGCTTTCTTCCAGCAAATACTTCCTGGACTAGTCGCGGCGTTCTGCCTCAACTCCGTCATACTTGCGGCTCTGGCCAGTCGTCCTTTTATAGCGACCGCCCTCTGCGGCGTCAGCGCCGCAATCATTACCTGGCGATGGAGTGCTTGGACCTACTCCGCTGAACGGCGAGCCGTGAGCGTTCTCGGGCGGATGGTACCCCTGGCGTTTTGGATCGCAACGGCGATCATATTCACCGCAGGTGGTTTGACCAGGTACTTAAGGGAGGGTGGCGCAACTGACGCCCACGCCCGCAGGGAAAAAATTCCAATCCGGTTGAGCGGCGATTTGTCCTCTTACAAAGGAGTTATTTTGTTTGAAGAGAGGCGGCCGGAAGAGCTAGTCGTTCCACGTCGCTCTCTCTTGTTGCGCCCAAGCCTATCTCGCGTGGCATCGCAGCCGTTAAACATCCCGTTTGCAGGAGTGTACTGGTTTTACCAGGCGCCGGATCGCCAACCCAGGGAGGATTCGTTGCGCAAACAAGGAAGCCCTGCGCAGCTCAGGTTCCAATCCAATGACGGACGCCGTCTTCTGATGGAAGCGCGCCAGAATCTCGGGCGTCTCATCGACGTCGATTGCTGTAGCGAGGTTCTGATCACAATTACGAATGCAGAGACCGACTCAACTGTTGTTGCTTTGGAACTCTCCCTGGTCAACACAACAATCCCCGGAACGCCAGTTCTCGCATTGGGCGCCGCCAAAGCCGCCAGCCAAATGGCTGCTGGACCGCACAACAACAAACAGGTGCAACAGACGCTAGCTTATAAAATACCGGCGGCTCCAACGATTCGTCAGTTTGACGAATTGATTGTGGCGTTCCATCGCGCTGAGCCCGTGACCATCAGGAGCACCAAAGTAGCGATCCATCAATTCGTCCTGGTTCCCCGGCATTGATGTGGGAGGCGAGCGGAGCGAAAGGTTTATGCAAAAATTACTAGCCATTTTGACCATTGGTCTTGGGATTGGCGCTGCGACGGCGATGTTCAGCTTCGTCCATCCGATGTTGCTGCATCCGTTACTGTACCCGCGTGCGGACCGGTTAGTGGTGATTGAAGACCATGATTCCAAGGGTGGGCGCGGTTCATCGTGGCCGGAGGTTCGCGACATTGCTAAGGCTCCGGCCTTCTCCGACGTGGCAGCCTGGGAATTCGGATTCTTTTTGTTGACCGGAGTTGACGAGCCGGAACAGATCGCGGGCTCTTTGGTCACGCCGAACCTATTTCGGACGCTCGGCGTTCGGCCGGTGCTGGGCCGCGACTTTCGCGCTGGGGAAGACCGGGTCGTAATTCTAAGCGACGCATGCTGGAAACGACGATTCGGCTCCGATTCGACGATTTTGGGACGCAGCATCGATCTCGATTTGGCGGGCACTCCGCAGACCGAACGCTACACCGTGATCGGCGTCATGCCGCCGGATTTCTGGGTGTACTACAGCGCGTTTGAGGTTTTCGTTCCGCTGCCGCGCGCATCCATGAGCCAGGATCGGAAGGTGCGAGCTCTGGCGGTCTTAGGACGACTGCGCGATGGTGTCACTCTCAATCAGGCGCGCAGTGCCGTCAGCGCGATTCCACACGATAAGGGCTGGACAACCAGCGTGAGCCTCTGGGAGAAGAGCCAAACGCAAGATATCCGTCCGGGCTTGGTGGTGCTTGCCAGCGGGGCGGCATTGCTGCTGTTGATCGCCACGGCGAACGTCGCTGGACTGCTGCTGGTACGCGCGCAGGACCGGCGGCGGGAGATCGCGATTCGCGCGGCGCTGGGAGCGAGTCCGTGGCGGCTGATGCGGTTACTGATTGGAGAATCGTTCAAACTAGGGATTTTCGCGGGCGGACTTGGAGTGATGCTCGCGTGGTTGGGCCTGCGAATCATGATTGCATCGCTTCCCAGGGGCGGGTTATTCAGCTTTCTTCCGAGCCTGGATCGCGTGACGATCGATTGGTCCGCGCTGCTCTTTGCGATTGGTGCGTCGCTCTGCACGTGCGTGCTGGCGGGAATGCTTCCTGCGATCACCGCGCGCCACGCCGACCTCGTCACCGGCTTGAAGGGCGGGGCCGCGATCGACTCACCGAGGGCGCGAACGATCCTTGTCACCGTCGAAATCGCACTGTCAGTCACGCTGCTGGCCGGCGCCGGATTGCTGCTCAAGACCATGCAGCGGATCAACGCCATCGATCCGGGCTTTCAGCTAGATCATCTGCTGACGCTGAGCGCGCCCGTTCCGTCGGCTGCCGGTCGCACTCATACGGAGGGCTATTATCGCGAACTGCAAACCCGACTCGCGGCGCTTCCCGGTATTCGATCCGTCGCGCTCGCGAGTTCCCAGCCTTTTGGCTTTCAGCGGACAGAAAGATTCGAGATCCCGGGCCGCGGCGACGCGCGGGAAGCAGATTATCGCGTCGTGACTCCCGGCTATTTCGCGACGCTTGGCATTCCGATTCGCCGGGGCCGCGCTTTCGATCCGAGCGATCAACATCGCGCAGTGATCAGTGAATCGCTGGCACGAAAATATTGGAGCGGAGAAGACCCAATCGGCAAAATAATTCGAGTACGCGGCGAATCGCTCGAGATTATCGGCATCTGCGGCGATACCCATTTGCGCCCTGACCCCGCGCCGATCCTCTATCGCGAGTGGCGCGATCTAGCCAGATGCTGCGCAGCAGGTCGATCTGTGGAGCTCGCAAGATCCACTGGCCCTTGCCCATGCGGTGAAGAGAGTGGTTCGCGACATGGGCGGCGTGGTGGCGGACGTTTATCGAGGTTCGCAATTGATCGAGGACACAACCTGGCAGCAGAAACAATCGGCGCAAGTGCTGAGCGTATTCGCGGCGCTCGCGCTGGCTCTGGCGGCGATCGGGCTGTACGGCGTTGTTTCACTCGCGATCGGACGCCGAACGCGGGAAATCGGAATCCGCATAGCGATCGGGGCTTGCCGTGGCGATGTCGCGCGCCTGGTCCTACGCGAAAGCGTGCGGCCCCTGCTGGCAGGACTGGTGCTGGGATTGGCGACCGCGCTGGCAACGAACCGCATGGTAGCGAGTCTGATCCATGAGGTGGCGCCGTCGGATCCGCTGGTGCTGGCATCAGTCGCCGGGCTCGTTACGGTCGCGTCACTGCTCGCGTGCGTAGCGCCGCTGTGGCGAGCACTGCGCGTAGATCCGATGATCTCTTTGAGGTATGAGTGAACGCCTTCTCGCACAGCGTTTACAAACTCGAGTTGACATATAGTCGGCTATACTCTGACGTGCCCTCCCAGGGAAGAGGGGCCTGATAAGAACAATTATCGCCGACGTTCTGTTCGACGCCAGAGTCGCCGGCCGCCATTCGGCTATCTTTGAAATGAACGTACCCAACATGACCTCCGCACAAGCTTTCAACGAAGACCAACGCGCCCGTTGGAATGGAATCGACGGCGAATATTGGGCTCGCCAGCAAGACCACCTCGACCGGACGCTCTCTCCAGTCACCGGGCCATTGCTCGCTTTCGCCAAGCCGTGCGCCGCATCAACTGTGCTGGACGTCGGGTGCGGGTGCGGCGCCACAACCCTCGAACTCGCTCGTGCCGTGGGTCCTTCCGGGCGTGTCGTCGGAGTCGATATCTCCGAACCGATGCTCGCGCGCGCGAAGGAGCGCCTGCGCGAGTTCGCCAACACGACCTGTCTACTCGGCGACGCCGCGGACTTGCCGCTTCAGGATTTCAGCGCCGAACTGATCGTCTCGCGTTTCGGAGTGATGTTCTTCGGTGATCCTGTGGCAGCGTTTGCGAACCTGCGCATGGGACTGGCCCCAGGCGGTCGTGTTCGTTTCGCCTGCTGGCGTCCGATCAATGAAAACCCCTGGTTGCAAGTTCCGCTGCATGCGGTTTATGAGCACACGCCGCGTCTTCCCAAGCCGGATCCGCAGGAGCCCGGTCCTTTCTCTTTCGGGGACGTTGCCTGGGTCCAGCGAATTCTAATGGCAGCCGGCTTCACCCCGCCGTCGTTTACTCCGTTAGACCTTCAACTGGATCTTGCAGCTGGAGGCACCCTGGAGGACGCGGTCCTGCATTCGTCGGGTATGGGGCCCGCAAGACGAGCGCTCGCGGACCAGCCCGAGGAGGTTCGCGCCGCAGCGATCGAATCGATCCGGCGCGCCCTTACACCGTACTCCACGCCGGCAGGCGTGAAACTGCAGGCTGCGCTCTGGCTAGTCGCAGCCGACCGTTCCGCGTAACCGGGCCTCCGCGAGAGATGGAAGACAAAATTCCCGAAATGGGTCCCGCCCGGCCTGTACGCTGCTGATGCACTGGCAGACCACGCTTCTCGATCGATGAAGCTATTGCTTCGCTGGTGACGGCGCAGGGGCACCTGAAGGTGGGGGCGCGAGGGTGAAGTGGCCGTTGACGATGGGATTGCGTTCCTCGCCCTCGCAATCTTCGTACACCATGCGGTGGATGGTCTTCACCCTCTCGTAGGTACGGGTCAGATGCCAGGGCTTAGTGAAATTAACTGGATCGATGACTGTCATTTCGTTCTGCAGATGGTTCGCATCGATCATGCGGAGCCGCTCGATGAAGTGTGTAGCCGGGCTCAAGTAGGTGATCAGCTGCATTTCCTCGATTCCGCCAAAGGCCACGACGGGCGTGCCGCCCAGATGCAGAAAATCAACCGCGGGGTCGATGGCAACGGTGTCCATGACGAGCGTCTGCCCTTCCCAATGGCCAATCGAGTCGCCCCAGCGCGTTCGCCACAGATCGTCCTTGCCGGGATGCGCGCGCCCGTCGGTGTAAACGTGGCGAATCTCGCGGCTGGAGAAGATCAGGGCAGTCTCCTTCGGCGTGGGCAAAACCTCGAACATCAGGGGCGAGTCGAGCATCACCGCCGGATATCCAAAGGTGCAGGCGCGCACGGCACCGCCCGGATTCGCTCCGCGTCGCACGGCCGCCATTTCTTTCCGTTCCGCCGTGACTATCTTGTCGATTTTTGCCTGTACCGCCGGCTTATTCGGCGGCGACCACTGCATCTCTTTGAGCACCTGATCGAGCGACTCGTAGAAGCCTCCGTCCGGACTTGGCGTCGCGCCGACCTGCTGCCACTGGCCGCTCCAATCTGGCAATATTGGCTCTGACGACGCACCCATCGCCGCGATGGACCCCGTGAGGAGCACTGTCACGAGCGCGGCGGCTAGCGCGTACCCGCGCGGATTCATTTGCGACCTCCCGAGGGTGGCGGTTCGCCGAGCGGCCCGTTCGGTCCCGTTCCCGAGAGGTACTGAGCGCCTTTGGCATTGCTGTGCAGGGGATGGACCATCAAGGTGACTTTATCACCCGGCTTCAGCGTTCCCGGCCGCCAGCCGTCTCGCGACAGATGCTCGGGGCTGGTCATCTCAATGCTCCACTCTTCTTCGTTCCCTTGGTCATTTTTGACCAGTAATTGGATGAACACGTGGGGGTTGGTCCAGCGGAAATCTTTGACCGTGCCATGCAGCGTCACAGTCTTTGATTGATCGAACATCGTGAACGAATGGTGGGCAAGCGCCGGTCTTGCAGTCACGGCGGTTAGGGCCGCCAGCATGACAGCGGTCGCCATGAGGGTGTAATTGAAGACTCGGGTCACTAGTTCCTCCAGCAATCCGTTGCTCTCATTTCTATGGGCCGACATCCGTTCTCCCTCCTGTTCATGGACAAGGTTGAGCCGTATGCCATGGGACTCCCAGCGCACCTTGCCTCAATACCACACAAACCGGGTCGCCAACTCTCACCGACCAGTACACGCGGGTCGGCACAGAAACATTGCGGCGCGCTGTAACTGGTCCCCACTGTTCGATTGTAAGGCCTCCTGTGACCGCATTCTTGTGAGAAACTACCGCTCTACTGGCGAGGCCCGGCGAGCGATCGAGCATTACATCCAGCTCTCTTGCCGCGACATATCCATAGAGAAGGGATGCCAGAGGCAATGGAACGAAGCGCAAGAGGAAGCCGTGTTGCCAACCCAAGCGGCACAGACGTTTTAGTCGAATGTCTGCGCGGGTCAGTTGCTGCCAATAATCCGTTCTCCTTCCTGTCCACCGACAAGGTTGAGCCGTGTACCAGGTGGAGCACAAGACGCCGGTGGTTCAGATCGCTGGATTTCGTCAACATCGAGACGCAGGAAGCCGGCGTCGTCCCGTTCGGCGTCAGTTTTAAAAACCCCAATTTCGCCAAGGTTGCCGAGGCCAGGCGTCAAGGGCATTCGCGTCGAAGATCCGGCCGACGTCAAAGAAGCGTTGACCATGGCGCTCGCGCACAAGGCTGCCCGGTTGTGGTGGACGCGGTGGTCGATCCCTTCGCACTCGCGCTGCCGTCGCCTGTGCCTTTCCACACGGCTGCCGGTTTTACGCTCAGCATGGCCAAACAGGTCTGGAGCGGGAAGATGGATGCGGTGATCAAGTCGATCGAACACAATGTCGAGTTAGTCTGATAGGCATGATTAACCTGCGCGGCGATGCCGCGGAACTTACCAAAGCTATTGTTCTGGTGGTGGCCGCGTTGTTTCCGATCGTGAATCCGTTCGGCAGCGCGGCCATCTTTATCGAGATGACCGGACCCATCAGCGCGCCATTGCGAGATCTGCTGGCCCGCAAGATCTCGACGTTTTCTTTTCTTTTGCTGATCGGATCCATGCTCTTCGGCGCCAGGATCCTCACGTTCTTTGGTGTCTCCCTCTATGCGGTTCAGATCGGCGGTGGACTCGTGGTGGCCGCCACTGGCTGGGCGCTGCTCAATCAGACCGGCAGCGGAGCCACGTCCCGGTCCACTACTGAAAATGACATCCTCGCGAATGCTTTCTACCCGTATACGTTGCCAGTCACCGTGGGACCCGGCTCTATTTCCGTCGCAATTACTCTAGGGTCAAACCTTCCAGCCGAGCTCCATGCTCCATCGTTCCTTTCCCCGATCGTACTGATAGCCTCTTTCATCGGTGTAGTTCTGATCTGCGTATTGATCTACACGTCCTATCGCTACGCCAATGCCGCCGAACGATTCCTGGGAGCCTCCGGCACTTCCGTTCTTATGCGGCTTCTTTCCTTTATCCTGCTGTGCATCGGCGTCCAGATCGCGGCCAACGGAATTCGGTCTTACCTGGCGATCGCCCTAAGGTGAGGTGCCTGCTAGTGTACTTCAACATGGCTGCTGAGCATCGTGGCGCACGCACTCTTGCGTGCCGCGTTCACACTCGTGTGAACGCCCGGCAGCCGTTCCTATCTCCCCCAAAGCTCCACACTCGCCAGCCGCGCGCCCTCCGCCATGGCCCGGAATTTGGCCCACACCACCGACGGATGGATCTCCGGCTGATAAGTTGCCTGTGACGAGAAGCCGCAATCTGCTCCAGCAATCACATTCTCCCGGCCTACCAACCGGGCAAAGCGAACGATGCGTTCGGCGATCAGTTCAGGGTGTTCGACGATATTGCTGGCGTGGGTAATCACGCCCGGTATGATAATCTTGCCATCCGGCAGCTTCACGTTTTCAAACACGTGATATTCATGCTCGTGACGCGGATTCGCGGCCTCAAACGAGTAGGCCCCCGCATTCACTTTCAGAATCACCTCGAGCATGTCCTTCAGCGGCGCATCGTGTATGCGCGGCCCTTCGTTGATTCCATAACAGGTATGGAAACGGATCTTCTCCGGCGGGATTCCCCGCAGGCCGTGGTTGAGCGCCGCGACATAAGTCTCGGCCGTTTTCCGCCTCTCAACCTCACTGAGCGGCGAGTAGCTATAAAGTTCGGTCAGAAACGGATCGTCCACTTGGAGCACGAAACCGGCCTCCACGATCGCCCGGTACTCCGTGCTCAGGGCCTCGGCGAGCGCGTGCATGTATTCTTCGTAGGTACGGTAATACTCGTTCTTTCCCACTCCGCTCGGCGCAACGGCCGGCATGAACACGTCTTCGGGATCAAATTCGGGATCCAATCCCCGCAGCGCCGCTTTTAGATTGTCGATATCCCGGCGCAGGGCCTCCTGTCCCCGATAATGGATCGGACCCGTACACGCGAATGGAACCAGGGGTGCGATGGTGCCGCCCAACATCGCAGTGCTGAAGTAATGCTTGTAGTAATCCGGAAAGGCTTCCACTTCTGCCTGAAACATAGCAGGCCGAGGACCAGGCTTCGGTTCAAAACCGGCCAGCCGCTCGTTGACGTACGCAAAAAATCCCCGTTTTCCTTGCTCGCCGTCGGTGGGAATATCGATGCCGCAATCCATCTGCTGGCGAACGATCTCAGAGACCGCGCTCCGAACCCGCGCGTCATACGCTTCGGGATCGTAAGCGTCGCCCTGAATCTTCGCCTTCATCAGATCCAACAGGTCTGAGGGACGCGGCAGACTGCCGCAATGCGTGGTCAGGATGCGAGTGGCGCTGCGATGCATAAACGACAGCTAAGTTTACATCAAGATGATAAACTCACATCAATGAATGACGACCATCCAACCCGCCGCGAAGCCCTGGCCGGCCTGGCTGCCGCGTCTCTGGCTACCGGGACTCTGAAGGCGGCCGCTGCCCCCGACCTTTGTTTTATGAGCACCGTAGAGATGGCCAAACTGATCCGCGCCAAAAAGCTGTCGGCGCGTGAAGTGCTGGCCGTGCATCTGAAGCAGATCGAGCGTGTGAACCCGAAAGTGAATGCCATCGTGACTCTGGTGCCGGAAATGGCCACCGAGGCCGCCGCTAAGGCCGACGAGATGCAGGCGCGCGGAGAAAAGTTGGGGCCGCTGCATGGTCTTCCGGTCGCGCACAAGGATCTTATGGAAACCCGCGGCATCCGGACCACCTTTGGATCGCTGCTCTACAAAGACTACATCCCCACCGAAGACGATCTGGACGTCATACGGATGCGGCAAGCCGGCGCGGTCATCGTCGGCAAAACCAATACGCCCGAATTTGGCGCTGGATCGCAGACCTTCAATAAAGTCTTTGGCGCGACGCATAATCCTTATGACTTGACCAAGACCTGCGGTGGATCCTCCGGCGGCGCTGCCGTGGCGTTGGCCTGTGGCATGGTGCCTGTTGCCACGGGCTCCGACAGCGGCGGTTCACTTCGCAATCCCGCCGCATTCTGCAATGTGGTCGGCTTTCGGCCTTCCATCGGCCGCGTACCGGCTCCGAAAGCAGCATTCGCATGGTCGACGCTGAGTACCTCGGGATGCCTCGGACGTTCGGTGGCCGACTTGGCGTTGGGGCTGAGCACCATCGCCGGGCCTGATCCGCGCGCTCCGCTCTCCATCCAAGAGCCCGGAGAACTCTTCGCGCGCCCGCTCGATCGCAGCTTCAAAGGTGTACGCGTGGCCTGGTTCAAGGACTTGGGCGGCGTGCCCTTCGACCCTCGCGTGCGCAATGTGGTGGATGGGCATCGAGCCACGTTTGAGTCGCTCGGGTGCATCGTCGAGCAGGCCGAGCCGGACTTCGCTCCCGCCGAAATCTCCTTTCGCATAATCCGCGCGTGGAGCTCTGCGAATGCGCACGGCGCGCAGCTGCGGGAACATCCGGACGCTTTCAAGGACACGCTGAAAGCCGAGATTGAGGAAGGGCAGCGGCTGAGCGGCGCCGATCTGGCACGCGCCGAGACCGCCCACGCCCAGATCTGGCGGCGGTTTCAAGCCTTTCTCGAAAAGTACGAATACTTTGTTCTTCCCACCACGCAGCTGCCGGCTTTCGACATCAACACGCCCTATCCGACCGAGATCGCGGGTGTGAAATTCCCGAGCTACATCGACTGGATGAAGTGCTGTTGGTATATATCGGCGACGGGCAATCCCGCAGCCTCCGTGCCGGGCGGTTTCACACCGGAAGGGCTTCCGGTTGGAGTGCAGATCGTGGGCCGCGACAAACAAGACTTCAGCGTTCTGCAAATGGCCCACGCGTTCGAACAGGCCACTGGCTTTGGCAAGAAGCACCCGGCCATTGCGCTCGGCTAATCGCAGCGGGATTTCCATGACCTTAAGATAATCCCGCGCAACAACAATGCCAGGGCGATCGGCACTTGGTTGGCCGGGAGCCGCTCCCGAAAAATTTTGCGAATGATGGGACTGAACTGGACTATGGCACCTAGTGGCGTGTCGCAGCGAGTTCGTTAGCATCGGGAAAAATACCCGGAGCGTTCACACGATTGTGAACGCGGCACGCAGGAGTGCGTGCGCCACAATTTGCATTCCGCTAGCGAGCTCCGGGTGGGGCAGGAGCCGGTTTCGTGCCACTCTGCGCTATCAATTGCCGCAGGAGATTTGCCGTTCCTTCGCGCACCGTCGGCGGCCCGCCTGCATGCCCGTGCAGGCCAATGCCTAGCGCCATCTCGACCGGCGTGCGGCCCTGCGCGTCCTTGACATCCAACCTGGCCCCGTGCGCAGCCAGAAATTTGACGATGTCGTCCGACGCGTGGGCGGCGAAATGCAGCGGAGTTTGCCCGGTCTCGCTTACGGCATTCACGTCCGCGCCGGCAGTTACCAAAACTTTCACCGACTCCAGAAGCTCAGCTTCGGTTGCATAGTCGTTCGCAAAGGTACCCGTACCATATCCAAGGCCTGAGGCGAACATGAGCGCCGTTGTTCCGTTCTTGGCTGCGAGGTTGGGAACGGCGCCGTGATCGAGCAGCAGCCGCAGCGCCGGAGCGTCGCCATTCTTAGCCGCGCGCATCAGAGGTGTCGAACCTGTGTTCAGCGACGGCTCGCCCGGCGTGTGGGCACGCTGCGTGGCCGGCGTTTTCAAGCGCGCGTTCGGGTCCGCTCCATGCGCCAGCAAAACCTGCATCAGATCCAGCGCCGTTATTTTGCTGGTAGCGGGGCGCGCGGGATGCCCGTACACTTCGCCGAGCGTGTGCATATCCACCGCCGCGTACATCGCGGCCATTCCTGAGGCGTCGGCGATATTGGGGTCGGCTCCCTTTTCAGTGAGCAGGGCAGCAGTATCGTAATGACTATTTATGATGGCAAGCAGCAGCGCGGTTGACCCGTCCGGATCGGTCAGATTCAGACTCGCTCCCGCATCCGCGAGAGTACGGGCTGTTTCGAGCGAACCTTGCCGGGCCGCGTACATCAGCGGGGTCCAATTCCCATGCGGAAGAATCGTGAGCACTCCCTCCAGGCCGAAACGATCTTTCGCACGTTCCAGCGGATTGGTGCGGGCATTCACATCGGCGCCATGTGCGATCAATACCTGAGCCGTCTCGGCGTGATTCTGCTCGGCCGCCCAGACCAGCGCGGTTTCGCCATACACTTCCTCTTTCGCATTCACGTCCGCGCCGTGCGCGATCAGAAGCCGCACGATTTCCGGATTCCCGGTGCGCGCCGCCGTCATGAGGATCGTGACGCCGCCAGAAACCTTGGCGTTGGCATCCGCGCCGGCTTTCAACAGCGCCTCTGCCATGGCCGCGTTCCGGTTCGTGGCGGCCAGCGAGAGCGGTGTCACGCCGTAGCGATTGGCGGCTTTAGCGTCTGCACCCGCGCGAAGCAGTCGCTGCGCTGTTGGGAGGTCGTCGTTATAAACGGCCCATTCAAGAGGCGTGGTGCCATCCGCGTCCGCGGCATGAACCGCCCGGCCGCCGGCGAAGAATACTGCGGTCAGGGCTGCCAGTCTAAACCAGAACATCGGTTTTCCCTGTGCTGTCGCCGAACTTTTCCATGGGCCGACCGAATTTTTCCGCGACGTTCAGCCAGAAATTTCCCACCGGCGTTCGCTCCGGCAACTGGACGTGCCGATGTCCCGCGCCCACGCCTCCTCCAATGGCCACTAGCGGAAGCGGGTCTGTCGCATGGACGTTGGAGTCGGCCATCCCAGCGCCATAGATGATGAGAGAATGATCGAGCAGCGATCCGTCTCCATCTGGAGTGGCGCGCAACTTGTCCAGGAATTTCGCATACATTCGGGCGTAGTAGGTGTTGATTTTCACCACCTGCGCCATCTTTTCCGGATTGTTCTGGTGATGGGAAACGGAATGGTGCTGCTCGGTAACTCCAATCTGCGGATAGGTGCGCTGGCTGAGCTCGCGCGACATCATGAAGGTGAAGACGCGCGTGATGTCGGCCTGATAAGCGACAGCCAGCAAGTCGAACAAAATTGCAACGTGCTCGTCGAACGAGTCGGGCACGCCGATAGGAGCATCCGGAACGTCCACCTGAACGGCGCCGCGAGCTTCCTGCTTCTGGATGCGCCGCTCGATTTCGCGAAGATTATCCAGGTAATCTTGCATTCGAACGCGATCGCGCGCGCCCAAGCCGTGTCCCAAGCCGCTCGATTCGGCGACCACGGAGTCGAGAATGCTGCGCTCTTTTTCGCTGCGCGCCTGGCGCTCGGCGGACGTGCCGGTGGCGCCAAACAAGCGCTCAAAAACAGCTCGAGGATTGATCTCCATGGGCAGCGGCGTGGATGGGGTGCTCCAGGAAATGGTGTTCAAGTAGGCGCAACTGAAGCCAGGCGAGCAGCCTCCCACGTAGCCGGTGAAATCTTCAGTGGCCACTTCGAGCGACGGGAGCGGCGTGTCCTGTCCGATCTGGCGGGCGACCACCTGGTCGATGGTGGTGTTGGCGAGCACGTCCTCGGCTTCGGTGCGTTTGGGCCAAACTCCGGTCAAGAATCCAGCGGCGCTCACGGCGTGATCGCCGAACTGGCTGCCGGGGTGGGATCGCGTGAGATTGGTCACGATCAGCAAAGAATCGCGGAACGGTTCCAGCGGCTTCAGAATTGGCGTGAACTCAAAGCCTGAGCCAACTGTCTTGGGAGTAAGCTGCTGCATGATTGCGCCGTTGGGGAAATAGACGGCGCCAAATCGCAGGCGAGGCTTCGCGGCGGCTTTGGCCAGCGGAACGAATGCGGGGAACATGGCGTCCAGGAGCGGCAGCGCTATGGCCGTGCCGGCTCCGCGCAATATGGTGCGGCGAGATAGTGACTTCTTGCGAAGGAACATGGCGCTAGGAGAAATACCCGGCGCGTTCACACGAGTATGAACGCGGCACGCAAGAATGCGTACGCCACAATTGTATCCTGGTAACGATTTCGCTGCTACAGGCCACTAGTCTCCCTCAGAGGTTCTCATTTGAAAAGGCGTGCTGTGCGCGATGCCCAGTATTAACGCGGAGAATCGATAATTATCGCGAGAGGCATCGCGCAAAATTGCCCGTACGGTGGGCATGTCGCGATAATCGAGCCCACGGCCTAGCGCGTAGATCAACAGTTTTTCAGTCAGAGCGCCGGCAAACAGCTCCGGGCGGCTGGTCAGCGCATTGCGCAATGAAACGACGCCGTCCACATGAGTGCCGTCGGCAAGTTCGCCGCTGGCGTCGATGGGTTGGCCGGAGTCTTGCGCGCGCGATGCGCCCACCGCGTCAAAATTCTCCATCGCGAAACCGATCGAATCCATGGCCTTGTGGCAGCTTGCACACACCGGGTTGGCGCGATGCTCGGCCATCTGTTCGCGCATGGTTCGAGGTTTCTGTCCTTCTTGATTTCCTTTGAGCGGCGGCACATCAGGCGGAGGCGGCGGCACGGGCGTACCCAAAATGTTTTCGAGAATCCATTTGCCCCGCACCACGGGCGAGGTCCTCTCGGCGTGCGAGGTGAGAGCCAGAATGCTGCCTTGTCCGAGCAAACCGCGGCGGGCGTCATCGGTAATCGGGACGCGGCGGAAGCGGCTCCCATAGATGTCCGGGATGCCGTAATGGCGTGCCAGGCGCTCGTTGACGAAGGTGTAGTTGGCGGTCAGAAGATCGAGAACACTGTGGTTTTCCTGGACAATGCTTTCAAACAACAGCTCTGTTTCGCGCTGGAACGACTGGCGCAGGTTGTCGTCGAAATCGGGAAACAGATCGGTGTTGGGCTGCACGTTGCGGAGATTGCGAAGCTGCAGCCACTGACCAGCGAAGTTGTCCACCAGCGCCTGCGACTTTGGGTCGGCCAGCATGCGGCGCACCTGGCGATCGAACACGGCGGGATTCCTGAGCTGCCCTTCACTCGCCAATCGGAGCAGTTCCTCATCGGGAATGCTGCTCCATAAGAAGAATGACAGGCGAGAGGCCAATTCGAAGTCGCCCAGGCGGTAGCAAGTGGCGGAAGTCACTCCTGCCGGGTCGCGCTCGACACGGAACAAAAACTTCGGGCTGGCCAAAACCCGCTCCAGCGCCAGCTCAACGCCCGATTCAAAGCCACCGTCGCGCTTTCCGGATTGATAAAACGTCAGTAGCGTGTCCAAATCCGATGGAGAGACTGGCTGGCGATAGGCCCTGCGCGCCAATGTGGCGAGGACTTGCCGCGCACAGGCATCCTCGCTGATCTTTTCGCCGGGATGACAGACAAAAAGGCGACGACGGCTGGGCGTGTCGGTCGCGCTTCCGGGATGAAATGGACCACTGATGGTCAGCGATTGAAGATGCGGCGATCCCGACCAATCGAAATTGTCGACGGAGCTACGGATGTAGGGCTCGAGGCGCGCGGGCTCCACTTCCCCTGGGTCGTCGAGAAAAGCTACGGTGACTGCATGCGGACCGGCCTTTACAGGAACGCGAACGCGCAACCGCGCATCCACCGCGTCGCCGGTGTCGGTCGGTTTCTGAAACAGCGCCGCCAGATCTTCGTTTCCGCCCAGCGATGCGAGGTGAATGCGCTGGCCATCCACGGAGAATTCCACCTGATGGGGGGATTCGAGGCCGCGCATAATATTCAGATTGGTGCGATACAGTTTCGCTTGAAACGTATACTCGCCATCCAGGGGAAAGTTGTAGCGCACCGAAGTTCCGCCGATGGTACCGAGCGGCAGCCCATTCACGTGCTGGTCTTGGGAAAGATCCTGCCGGATGCGCCAAGTTTCGCTGCCGGGCGCGATCTTGGGATCGCCTACCGCGAGAGCGCCGATCTTCAGCGCGGCGTCGAGATAATGCTCCTGCAGAGACGGCGACAGGCCGAGGGCGTCAGAGATGTTGTCGAAGCCAAACGCTGAGTCGTCTGGCGGGAGCAGGGAAGCCGCGTCGATGTCGAGGGCTAGAAGATCGCGGATCGCATTGGCGTACTCAGAACGGTTGAGACGATGTAGGATGGGGCGGCCCGCATAAGGCTGGGAACCTTGATCGATTTGCGCTTCGAGCCAGCCGGCCAGACTGCTGTATGTAGCCGCGTCGGGCCGCGGCATTCCGGCCGGGGGCATGGTGCCCGATCGCAACTTGCGGACCACCTTTTCCCAAACTTCGGCCTGAGCCGGAACCTTCCCGAGGTCCATGTTATCCAGGGTGAGTCCGCCGGTCTTGAGGCGCTGGTTATGGCAGGTGACGCAATACTTGTCGAGCACAGCGCGGTAGGCCGGGTCGGCGAATAATCCGCTCGATGCGGCGACCAGCCACAGCCCCAGCGCTACGCCCTGCTTTAGCATCCCTATGAAAAGTCTATCCCAACTTGCATGCAAGCAGCGCCAGCGGAAGGGGGGTGGGGAAGTGGTTGGTGGTTGGTGATTGGTGATTGGTGGCTGGTGATTGGTGGCTGGACGGGATCGGCATAATGGCGTGGGGAAAGCTGATGCTACTTTGAAATCTTGTCCAGCGCGCCAGCGGAAGGGGGTGGGGTATGCGGTGTCGGCGGTGCATAAAAAAATCGGGATTGGTGAGATCGGGAGGCGCATCAGGGTACTTTTTGTGTTTGGTGGCGCAATTTTTTTGGTTTTCGATTGAGAGGCGGGACGGGCGGATGGGAGCGGGGCTGGTTCGAGGGTAGCAGGCGGTCGCGGCCGCGGGCAGGCGCGGGATGGCAAGTGGTTGGAATTGGGGAGGAATGAAATTGGGGAGGGCCGTCACTACTTCGAAATCTTGTCCAGACAGATGTCCTCCTGCAGTTTTTCGCCTGGACGGAACGAGAAGCTGCTGCTGGATGTCCAGGTTTGAGTGTACGCGCCTGGATCGTCGATGGTGACTTCGTATTTCATTGCCAGCGGGCCGGTCCGGGTGAATCTTTCGATCACGTGCAACTGCTCGGTGTGAGGATGGCCAGCGTCGTCGAGCCATGTCTGGTCGTTGAAGCCGATGGAATCGACCACTAAGGTGGCTCCTTCCCAGTGGCCGATGGAATGCCCCAGCCAGTTGGGATTGGGGTCTTTCGGCTGTCGACGGCCATCCATCCAGACCTGTCGCCAGACATGCGCGCCGCCTTCGTACACGAACACGATTCGGTTGGGCGTTTGAACGATCTCGAAAGGACGCGCCATGAGCATAATTCGCGGAACACCGGGCGGCAGGCAGCGGGCAGCAGGGTCGCTCTGTTTGGTGGCGTGGTTTTCTTGAAATTTCAGTTTGGCCCAGGGCTGGAAGGGGACATTGGGGTTAGGAGCCAGGTCCGGTATGGGACGAGGGAGCCAGACGCCATCGCCGCTCAGGTCGGGAACTTGCGCCTGCGCTGAGATCAGCGCGAGGGAGAAAAGAAAAAAACATTTCATTACTTTTTCGTGCTGCCGATCATGTGGATCGAGCTTTTTTCGTCTTCCTGGCAGATGGACTCCATGAGCTCCATGCCAGGACGCCAGTGGACTGTATTGTAAGTGGTCCAGGGTTTCGAATATGCCTGGGGATCGTCGATGGTAACTTCATACTTCAGCGTGATCGAGTCGGTGCGAGTATAACGTTCGATCAGGTGCAGTTTGGCCGAAGTGGCATGGCCAGCCTGGTCCAGCCATGCGAGGCCGTTGAAACCGATTACGTCGACCACCAGGGTATCGCCTTCGTAGTGGCCGACGGCATCGCCCAGCCAGGTGGGCTTGAGATTCTTGGGATGCGTCCCTTTCGGATCGATGGTTATGATGCGCCACAGGTAGTTGTCTCCCTCGAAGACGAATAGGACTTGATTGCGCGTTTGAATCATCTGAAATGGATAGGGATCGAACATGAAGCGCGGCACGCCCACCGGCAGGCATTTGGCCTCCGGGTCGTCCTTGGAGAGGCTTTCGACGCGCTGGTTGTAGGTCTGGAGGGTCCAGGGAAGGAACGGGACGTCGACATGTTGGTCGGCGCTTTTCACTCCTTTCCATTTGGTCTCGGCGACGTTGCCGTTGAAGCCGGGATACCAGGCGCCGTCTCCGCCAAAGTCGGGGCGGCCGTCGGGCAGGTGTGGCGTGGGGCCGGCTACTTGCTTCGGCACTTTGTCTTCCGGGAAGTCGCTGGCTGGAAGGAACGGGCCAGGGTCTTTCGCCAGGGGCGGTTGTTGGGCACAGGCGAGGCAGGCCAGGGCAATAAGAAGGGGCGTCGCTTTCACTTTTCGATCCTATATTTAATCGATGTTTTGGTCAACGGGTGAGGCGTTCACACGAGTGTGAACGCGGCACGCACGAGTGCGTGCGCCACAACACAACACAGCACAACACAATCTACTTTTGAGGCTGATCGCGATAGACTTTGTGGCAGTTGTCGCAAGCCTGGCTGAGGGAGTCGGTACAATTGGTGACGGCGTCCTGGTTCTTGACCAGGGCGGCCTTCAGGCAATCCCTTCCAGCGGGCGCCAGCGCGGCGGCGAACTTGGCGTAATCGGCGGCCTGCACCGGAACCGGCTGACCGTTGGAGCGGATGCGGCCCGGTATCATGATCAGATTGTAGGTCTCCTCGATCGCTACGGCGGCGTTCACCACGGCCTGCCACTCCATGTCGTTCTTGGGGGGCTTGGACTGGATCGCGAAGATGATATCGGAATTGGGCAACGCCACACTGCGCATCACTTGCTTGAGATTGCCGTAGGGCTTCGGAGTAAAGGAGGGGGCTTGGGCGGCGGCTGCGGCGGCTACGAAGAACCAAGCGAGCGTTCGCATTCGTTAGGAGATTAGCACGACTTCAGTTATTCCGCGGAAACTGCGTGCCAACAGTTCTCGCCTTTTTTGATGCGATCAATCAACACGACATCGACAAACTTGCGGGGTTGATGACGGGGGATCACGTCTTCATTGACGCGCTGGGTACGTCCAACCGCGGCCGCGAAACAATGCGGACCGGGTGGCGAGGATATTTCGCAATGTGTCCGGACTATCGCGTTTCGCACGAAGACATTTTTCACAGCGATCACATCGTCGCCGCGTTCGGATCGGCTGGCGGAACCATCCGGGTGAATGAGAAAATGCCGCCTGAAAACAAATGGACAACGCCCGCCGCCTGGAGAGTAGTTGTCCGCGACGGCCTGATTCAAGAATTTCGCGTTTATGCGGACAATAAGCCGGTTAATGACATTTTGGCGAAAGCGGAAAGACGGTAGCGCTACTGTGTCAAAATCAGTGCAGAGGGACTATTGGCACAGGAAGGCAGCACTCCGGGAGCCGCCACTTCGGGCTCCGTCGGGTCGGTACGATTGCTGGGCGTTCCGGTTCGGCTGCATTTCACCTTCGTTCTGCTGCTGATTGGTCTGGTGGTGATTGGCCTGAGCAGTAACCAGTCGCCCGGTAATTACACGTTGTTCGTGATGGCTGTGATCGCATCGGTGTTGCTGCATGAGTTCGGCCACGCCTTCGTCAGCTCGCTGTACGGCATACGCACACTCGAGATCGTCATGTATCCCATTGGCGGGGTGGCGCGGCTGGAACGTCCGCCGAAGCCGTGGGAGGAATTCTGGATCGCGCTCACTGGACCGGCCGTCAATCTGGCGATCGCCGGTTTGATCTTCGCTTTCCTTTATTCCGAAAAGCGCGCCATCAATCTCTTCGCGCTGGTACAGCCGGATGCTAATTTGGCCGATCGGATCGCGGTCGCGAATCTGGTGCTGGCGGGATTCAATTTGCTGCCGGCGTTTCCCATGGACGGCGGACGCATGCTGCGCGCCGTTCTTTCGCGGCTGAAGTCGGAATACGAAGCCACGCGCATCGCCACCTGGTCCGGCCGCATGCTGGCCATCAGCATGGGACTTTATGGATTTATCAATAAGCCGATGCTGGCCTTCGTCGCGTTCTTCATCTACCTGGGCGCGGCTAATGAAGGCGCGGCATCGCGCGGGAGATCGCTGACGCAAGGCATCCCGGTGCGGGCCGCCATGATGACCGAATATAAAACGCTGGCCCACGGCGCCACTATTCGTGAAGCCGCGAACCTGCTGCTCTCCACCTCGCAGCAGGATTTCCCGGTGGTGCTGGGCGGGCAGGTGCTGGGCCTGCTGGGCCGCAATGCGCTGTTGCGGGGAATGGCGCAGGAGGGACCCGATTCTTACATCGCGGGATACATGCAGCGTGAGTTTTCCAGCGTACCGCCGGAGAAGGATCTGGCGGATGTGCTGCCGCTCATGGCCCACGCCGGAGCCTGCGTGCTGGTGATGGAGGACGACAAGCTGCTCGGACTATTGAGTTCGGAGAACCTGTCGCAATTTCTGCTTTTGCGCAGCGTTGGTCTGCAGCCCGCGGACGGTTAGGGTATGCGGAAGCTCTGTTATTTGTTTTTCGCTTTTGGCTTTTTGGCTAGCGCCGAGAACGTCAAGCTCTATCTGAAGGACGGCAGCTATCAACTGGTGCGCGAGTACAAGGTGGTGGGCGATCGGGTGAGTTTCTATAGCCTGGATCGCGATGACGAGGAAGAAGTGCCCCTTGCGCTGGTGGACCTGGATAAAACCAAGGCCGAGATCAAAGCGCGGGCCGATTCTATCCGCGCCGATGCAGCGGCCCAGGACGCCGAGGACAAGGCCGAGCGTGCCGCTCGCAAAGAGGTGGCAAGCGTCCCGCAGGAACCGGGAGTTTACCTGATTGACGATCAGAAGCCGGCGCCTGGGAGCCTGGCGCCCCCGAAGCTGACGGCAATGAAGGTAGGCGAATCGAAGGTGGTGAACAACAAGCGCCGCAGCATCCTCAAGGCCATTAGTCCCGTGCCACTGGTTCCGGGCAAAGCGACGCTGGAGCTGGATGGGTCGCACTCCTCGCAAGGCACCGCGAATCGCAGCCCCGAATTCTACATACGACTCTCGGAAGAGGAGCGCTTCGGCATCGTGCGCCTGGGCGAGCACAAAGGCAATCGAGTGGTGGAGAAGCTGACCATAGAGCCGGTGGTCAAAGAAATTATGCAGGAGCCGGATTTAGTGGAGGTGTTTCGCCAGCAAGTGGGTGACGGGCTTTTCAAGATCTGGCCGCAAAAGCCGCTCGATCCGGGAGAGTATGCGGTGGTTCAATATACGATGGAGAAGCTGGATATGCAGGTTTGGGATTTTTTTATTGCGCCGGGTACGGGGCAGTGAAGAGCCACGGCCAGGCGTTCACACGAGTGTGAACGCGGCACGCAAGAGTGCGTGCGCCACGATGTTCAGCTAATGGAGAGATGGACTGGCTAGAGCTGGGCTGGTAATAGAAAGCGGGGCAGGCAGGTTAGCGAAGGCGGTGGAAGAACTCCAGGCTCTTGCGGGCGCTGTTTTCCCAACGGTAATGCTGGGCGCGTACTTTGCCGGCCTCGCCGAGTTTTTGCCGCAGCGTTGGGGACGTAAGCAGCTTCTCGAGGGCGGTCCGGATTTCGGTGGGACTGCGGGGATCTACCAGCAGAGCGCTGTCGCCTGCGACTTCGGGCAGGCACGAGGTATTAGATGTGATCACTGGAACGCCCGCCGCCATGGCTTGAGCGACTGGAAGACCGAAGCCTTCATAGAGCGAAGGATAAACGAAAGCGGCTGCGCCCGCGGTTAATCCCGGCAACGCCTCTTCTGGCACATAACCGAGGTAGCGTACGCCAGGTGGTTGTGACGCGAGCCGCGCTCGCGTCTGGCCGGCCGCCCATCCGAGGGGACCCGCGATCACCAGATCGAATTCGTCGCGAAGCCGGGAGTCCTGCCAGGTATCCAATAATGTATCGAGGTTCTTGCGCGGCTCGATGGTTCCGATGAAGAGCGCGTAGGGCCGGGCGGATGGCTGCGGCGGCGCGTGGAAATAGATGTCGGGCACACCGGGGTAAATCACTTCGATGCGGCGGGGGTCCAAGCCTAGCATGCGAACGGCATCCTGTTTAGTGTGGTCGGAAATCGCGATCAGTCCGGCGGCTTTTTGGAAGACGTTTTTCGCCAGGCTTTCGTCAGCGCGGAGATTCGCGGCGGTGTGCAGTTCCGGCATCAGGCGGGTGGTCATGTCATAGAGCGTCGCCGTCAGCTTCCTATTTCGTGGAGGGTCTCGGATCTGATTCGATACATGGAACACGTCGGAGCGGGGAATGGTCCACTTCAAGAACGGCAGCAGGTAGACGCTTGCCAGATGAATGAATGTCGGCGCAGGGCCGAGAACCGACCGCTCATGGTTTAACGGCGGCAGTTCCGGCATGGGCGGCCATGTCAGGATCCGATCTGTTCCCGATTGCCGCCGCAGATATTGAATCCAGTAGTATGTGTAGTTCTTGACGCCCGCGCTGCGGAGGAGCAGCGGAGTGGCGTCAATCAAAATCTGCATGGGCACGGAAAGATTAGCACGCTAGAATAGTCAAGGCCACTCGAATGAACATTGTCAAAGCTACACGCTCGTACGAAACGTGGCTGGGGAGGCACCTCCATCTGCTGCCCGGTGATCTTCAGCGGAAGCATCAGGCCATGGCGCAGGATTTGTTTCCGTTTCTGCGCGCTACTTTTTATCGCTGGATGCAACTCTGGCCTAAGGTCTGCGCCGATGCAGCGCGGGCCCCGCGTGTGCTCGCCGTGGGAGATCTGCACGTGGAAAACTTCGGCACCTGGCGCGATATCGAAGGGCGCCTGGTGTGGGGAATCAACGATTTCGATGAAGTCTATGAGATGCCCTACAGCGTGGATCTGGTGCGCCTGGCCGCAAGCGCGCACATTGCCATTCGCGAGATGCGCCTGGCGATCGCCGCGAAGGACGCGTGCGTAGCGATACTGGCCGGATACAAGAAAGGCCTCGAGATGGGCGGCGTTCCCTACGTTTTGGCGGAAGAACATGAGTGGCTGCGTCATATGGTAACTGGGGTGGAACGCGACCCGGTCCAGTTTTGGCAGAAGCTGGACAGCTTGCCCACGTTGCGAGGCCGCGTTCCCAAAAGCGCGCGCCGCGCCATCGAGCGGCTACTGCCGGAGCCGGGACTCGATTACCGGATCGCTCACCGCATCGCCGGCCTGGGGAGCCTGGGACGGGAGCGCTACGTTGCCATCGCGAATTGCCGAGGCGGGCGAGTGGCGCGCGAAGCCAAGGCGCTGGCCCCTTCAGCATGCGTTTGGGCCGCCACCGCAAGGGCGTCGGAACGCATCCGCTATCAGGAAGCGCTGGACCGTTCGGTGCGTGACCGGGATCCTTTCGTAAAATTGCGTGGAAAGTGGATCGTCCGCCGCCTGGCGCCTTATTGCTCGCGCGTGGAGCTGGCGTCCATGCCCAAGGAGCGCGACGAGTCCAAGCTGCTGCGCGCCATGGGATTCGAAACCGCCAACGTACATCTGGGCACGCCGGGCGCGGCCAAAGCGATTTTGCGCGATCTGGGCAAACGTCCGATTGATTGGCTGCACGAGGCTGCCACGGCCATGGTCAAGGCCACCACCGCCGACTGGCGTGAGTGGCGCAAGACGAATCGCCCGAAGCCGAGAAAAGCCTTAAAATAAACATTGCTCCTTAGATTTGTTTTGGTTGCAGTTTTTCCGGTCCTGCTGCTGGGCCAAGGACCCGACTCGGTGCTGGTGGTAGTGAATGAACCCTCGGCGCTTTCGCGCAAGATCGGCGAATATTACGCCGAGCGGCGCCGAATTCCCGCTTCGAATATTTGCCGTCTCAATGCGGGCATGGACGAAGAGATCTCCCGTTCGGCTTTCAACGATCAGATCGCCCGGCCGATTGAAAACTACTTGCGCGGCCACAATCTCACTGAAAAAGTGCTCTACATTGTTACTACCGGCGGAGTCCCGTTGAAGATCCGCGGCAATTTAGGTATGTCTGCCGAGGCAGCTTCGGTGGATTCGGAACTGACGCTCGCGTACTTCGATTTGCACGGCCGGTCTCATTCCGCTCCGGCCGGCATCGCCAATCCTTTTTTCGGCAAAATCACTGCGCAGTTTCGTCATCCCGACTTTCCGATCTATCTGGTGACCCGTCTGGCAGGATTTGATTTTGACGACGTCAAGGGCATCATCGACCGGGCGCTCATCGCCCGCAATCGCGGAAAATTCGTGATCGATCTAAAAGGGAGCGATAACACGCGCGGCAATTCCTGGCTGCTGCAGGCCGCCAAGCAGCTTCCGCGCGACCGCGTGGTGCTGGATTTGTCGCGCAGCGTGATTTCTCACGAGTCCGATGTCATCGCCTACGCCTCCTGGGGCTCCAACGATGGAGATCGCAAGGATCGGCATCTGGGTTTCAGGTGGCTTCCCGGCGCCATCATGACTGAATATGTGTCCACCAACGGACGCACTTTCGCGCGACCTCCGGAAAGTTGGAACATCGGGGCATGGGGCGATGCGAAGGCTACTTTCGCAGGAACGCCGCAAACTTTGACTGCCGATTACATTCACGACGGCGTGACCGGCGCCTCCGGCCACGTTTACGAACCGTATCTCGAGTTCACGCCTCGGCCGAACATTCTGCTGCCCGCTTATTATCATGGCCGTAATCTTGCGGAGAGTTACTATCTGGCGATTCCGCTGCTCAGTTGGATGAACATCGTGGTGGGGGATCCGTTGTGCAGTTTGGGAAAGCCGTAAAGACGGGGAAGAAGTCGGGAGTCAGAATTCAGAATCCAGAATTCAGAATTCAGATGCGAGAAACTAGAGATAGATGATCCAACTTTCCGGCGCCGGGAAACGCTTCGGCCCCAAATTGCTTTTTGAAGATCTCAACTGGATGATCACGGCCCAGGACCGTGCCGGCCTGGTGGGGGCGAACGGCAGCGGAAAAACCACGCTGCTGAAAGTGCTGGCGGGCCTGGAATCGCTGGACTACGGAAGGCTCAGCGTCACGCGCGGCGTCAGTTCGGGCTATCTGCCGCAGGACGGCCTCTCGCTCTCCGGGCGCAGTGTGTTCGCCGAGTGCATGTCGGTGTTCGCCTCGCTGCAACAGATGGAAGTGGAGATGGAGGAGCTGACGCACAAGATGGGCGAGCTGGATCCGGCGAGTCCCGAATACGCGCAAGTGGCCGACCGATTCCATCAGCTGGATAGCGAATTCCGCACGCGCGACGGCTATGCAATTGAAGCGCAGGTGGGAACCGTGCTGTCCGGTCTGGGCTTCCCGCATGAGGAATGGAACAAGCGTACCGAGGAATTTTCGGGCGGCTGGCAGATGCGGATCGCGCTGGCCAAGCTGCTGCTTGAAAAGCCGAATCTTCTGCTGCTGGATGAGCCGACCAACCACCTGGATCTGGAAGCCCGCAACTGGCTGGAACAATACCTGGCCAACTACCCGTTTGCCTACGTGCTGATCTCGCACGACCGCTATTTTCTGGACGTCACGGTAAACAAAATCGTCGAGATCTGGAATCGCGGCGTGCATTTCTACTCGGGAAACTACGAGAAGTTTCTGCGGCAAAAGCAGGAGCGCACCGAGCAGCTGGAGGCAGCGTATCGCAACCAACGCGAACGCATCGAACAGCTGGAAGCCTTTATTAGCCGGTTCCGCTATCAGGCGACTAAGGCGAAACAGGTGCAAAGCCGCATCAAGGAGCTGGAAAAGATCGAGCGCATCGAACTGCCCAATGAAGAGAAGACCATCCACTTTTCTTTTCCGCAGCCTAAGCCGAGCGGGCGCATCGTGGCCGAGTTTCATAACGTTTCGAAAAGCTATGGTGAGAAGTTCGTGTTCGGCGGCGTGGATTTCATCATTGAACGCGGGGATCGGATCGCTTTGGTGGGTGTCAATGGGGCGGGGAAGTCGACACTGATCAAGCTGCTGGCGGGCAGCGAGCCGCTGAGTAGCGGGGAATATCGGCTGGGCCATAACGCAGAGGTGGATTACTTCGCGCAGGACCAATATAAAGAGCTTGACCCCGACGCGCGCATGCTGGACGATTTGCAGGGGGAGGCTCCGCGCTCCAGCAAGACCGAACTTCGCAGCCTGCTGGGCTGTTTTCTCTTCTCTGAAGACGATGTGTTCAAGAAGATCGGCGTGCTGTCGGGCGGCGAGCGCAACCGTTACGCGCTGGCTCGGATGCTGCTGCAGCCGTCCAATTTTCTGCTGCTCGACGAGCCTACCAATCACCTGGACATGCGGGCTAAGGACGTGCTTCTGGAGTCGCTCGAAAAATATAGCGGAACGGTGGTCTTCGTCTCGCACGACCGCTACTTCATCGACAAACTGGCGACGCGTGTTTTCGAAGTAGGCGCGGGCGAGGTGCACGTTTTCCCGGGCAACTACGAGGACTACATCTGGCGCAAGGAAGGCAAGCAGATCGATCTGAGCCTGCCTGCCGCTGGTAACGGCGCAGCGCATCACCAGCCACCAGCCACGAGTCATCAGACCCCTTCGAAGCGGGTAAACCCGATGAAGCTGAAACAACGCCAGAATCGCGCGAAAGAGCTGGAATCAGAGATTGCCGCTCTGGAGGCCGAGATCGCGAGTGACGAAGAGAGCCTCGCGAATTTCGTTAGCGCCGAAGAGAGTATGCGACTTGCTTCGCAATTGGAGAAGCGCCGCGCCACGTTGAACGCTTTGCTGGCCGAATGGGAAGAGGCGTCGCAAGAAGCATGAGCGACTTTCAGGAACAGCTGGCGCATCTTCGCCGGCGCATCGCCAAGATCGATAAGAAGTACAAAGCTCCCAAACGTCCGCTGCCAGCCCCCAGCCGCGAGCCACTGGCTTTTCCCGAGGAGTGGCTGCATGGAGAAGAAGTGGCGACTGCGCAGGGCGTGCACTACGAAACCGAAAGACTCTACGAGCGCCAGCGCCGCCACGGCAGCGTCGGCATTGTGGATCTGGAAGGGATGTCGCACGATTTGCTGGATCCTATATCGAACGGTCAGATTCGCGGAGTGGCGCCCCAGAAGTGGTGCTTCCTGGACACTGAAACTACGGGTTTGGCGGGTGGCTCGGGCACCTACGCGTTTCTGGTGGGCGTGGGCCGGATCACTCCACAAGGTTTTCGCGTGCGCCAATTTTTTATGCGCGACTTCGGCGAAGAGGCCAGCTTGCTGAGCGCGCTCACCGAACATTTGAAGCAATTCGAGGTGCTGATCACTTACAATGGCCGCACTTACGATCAGCCGCTGCTGGAAACGCGCTTTCGCATGACGCGGCAGCGGCCGCCCTTCAGTTCGCTGGAGCACCTGGACCTGTTGTTTGGTGCGCGCCGGCTGTGGAACTTGCGTTTCGATAGCTGCCGATTGGTGGAATTGGAAAATCAAATTCTGGGCGTGGAACGGCAAGGCGATCTGCCGGGGGAATTGATTCCGTATGTCTATTTCGAATACGTGCGGACGCAGGAAATATTCAGCCTGATGCCGGTGTTTCACCACAACGCGATCGACATCCTGACGCTGGCCTGTCTTACCGCCATCGTGCCGCGCGCGTTCCATGTGGATAGCGCTGAATTCTCGCACGGGGCCGAAATGGTCGGCCTGGCCCGCTGGTGGCGGCAAGCCGAGCAGCACGAAAACGCGCTGGCGCTGTTTCGGCAGGCGATCGAGAAGAATCTTTCCGACGAACTGCTGTTCCGTACCTTGTGGGATATCGCGGCGCTTGAAAAGAAGCTGGGCCGGGAACATGCGGCGCTTCCGGTGCTCACCGATCTGGTCGCTTCGCACAACCCATGGCGCGCGGCGGCGTTCGTGGAGCTGGCGAAATATTATGAGCGGCGGGAACGCAACTACGCGCTGGCGTTAGAGATGACGCGGAGCGCGATGGAGTTGGATCCATCCGAAGCGCTCGAGCGGCGGGCGACCCGTCTGGAAAAGCGGGTGGCGGTTCCAAGAACATCGAGGCTGATATGAAAACATTGTTGTTGTTATTTGTCGTGATCATGATGGCGGGATGCGCGCGCTCGCCGGTGCTGGACGTGAGTTTGAGTCTCGATAAACCAAATGCCGATGTAATCTTCGTGAAGGTGAAAGTGGTGAACACGGAAGATCGCGCCACCGTTCCGATCGCCATCGAAGTGACCGGGCAGGCGCAGACGAACGGCCATTGGGACAAGGCCAGCACGCTGATTCATCCCGCCGCGTTCGTACTGAACAAGAGGGAACAGCGTGAGATCACGAAAGTATGGAGAGTTCCGGCCGATACCGCGCGAACCACGCTCACGGTGAAAGAACAGGAAAGCGGGAAATTGTTAAAAACAGAACGGGCCGAGAAGGTATTTTCGGCGGGCGGCGCCGCTACAACACAGCCCTAAGCTCGGTCCAAGGAAGGCCCTGCGATTCCGCCACACCGGGATAGGTGATGTGCCCGGCATAGGTATTCACGCCCGCGCGAATAGCCGGATTCTCCTGGCAAGCCTGCTGCAGGCCCTTGGCGGCCAACTCGGCGAGGTAGGGAAACGTCGCGTTGGTGAGCGCGTAAGTGGAGGTGTGGGGGACGGCCGCCGGCATGTTCGAAACGCAGTAATGCAGCACCCCATCCACGAAATAGATGGGATCGGTATGGGTGGTGGCGTGCGAGGTTTCGAAACAGCCGCCTTGATCGATGGCGACGTCCACCATCACGGCGCCCGGCTTCATGGTCTTCAACATTTCGCGCCGCACAAGTTTCGGCGCCGACGCGCCCGGAATCAGTACAGCGCCCACCACCAGATCGGCGTGGCGGACCGCATCGCGCACGTTGAACACGTTCGATGCGAGCGTCACCACCTGGCTGCTGTAGACGTCGTCCAGGGCGCGCAGGCGATCGAGACTACGATCGATGATGGTGACGGCGGCGCCCAGGCCGACGGCCATTTTCGCGGAATTGTGGCCCACCACACCGCCGCCCAAGATGACGACATTGGCGGGCGCGACGCCGGGCACGCCGCCGAGCAAAATCCCACGGCCTCCGTTAGGCCGCTCCAGATACACCGCGCCCACCTGCACGGCCATGCGTCCAGCAACCTCGCTCATGGGCGTGAGCAAAGGCAGCGAGCCATCGGCTTCGCGAATGGTTTCGTACGCTACCGAGCTGACTTTGGATTCCACCAGCTGGTGCGTCAGCTCGGGGAGCGGCGCGAGATGGAGATAGGTGAACAGGATCAAGCCAGGACGGAAGTGCGCGTATTCGGAAGGCTGCGGCTCCTTGACCTTGATGACGAGTTCGGCCTTATTCCAAACGTCGCGAGCGGTGGGCATGATTTCCGCGCCCGCTTCGACGTATTCGCTATCCGGGATGGAGCTGCCGGTACCGGCCTGGGTCTCGACGAGCACGCGATGGCCGGCTTCGCGCAACGCGGTTACGCCGCTCGGAACCAACCCGACGCGCGTTTCGTGATCTTTAATTTCCTTGGCGACGCCGACGATCATTGAGGATTGGAAGGGGGCGGGGGAGGGGTGACGGAAGGCGTTGCGGCATCCGATTTCGCGGTGAGGCGTTTGGGACCCAGCCCCAAGGCGATGAGAGAAAGCGAATTGATTTTGCCGTCGGGCATAAGATTCTGGTCGGCTTGAAAGCGCTTGAGCGCGTCGGCGGATTCGGGACCCCACTGACCATTTGGTTCGCTCTGGAGATAACCCTTGCTTGCGAGCGCCTGTTGGATTTCCTTGTAGCGATCCGGCGTGGGGGCTTGTTGGTAGGACCTGGCGGGCACGCGAGCGATTTTTCCCTTACGGCGGGCGGCGACAGTTTTCGATCCCTTAACGGGACTCGATTTTGCGCCCGCTATGGCGGGCTTGCGCGCGTGGGTAACGGAGACGGTTGTTGTCGCCGGTTTGCGGCGTTTATGTGGTTTGGCCGGAGTTGCGGCCAGCGAAGAACACGCGATCGCGAAAATCGCCAGGGCTGGAACGATCGATTTGAGCACTTAACTACATTGTAGAACGGCCAAGGGATTGTAGAACGGCCAAGGGATTGTAGAACGGCGCTGAAGACCGGCGGGCTGTTTATCAGTTTGAAGTTCTTGGAAAGCCGATTCTCTTCATCCCGACCACGTAGCTCCCACAATTGTCTGGATAGGGTAATGCAAGCATGATAAGCAGCCCCCGCTTGCATTGCTTTGCAGGATTGGCCACCACGATTGGAGACCTGAATTGCCGGAAACCGTCTAAGTGCGCGCTAAGTTCGTAGCTACCGGGCTTCATCTCATCAAAGATAAAGTTGCCATGACTGTCGGTTTCCTTTGTGGCGACGTCTGTTCCGCCCTTAGTCACCTTCACTGTGACGCCCGAAACAGGCCCACCAACCGGATCGATGAGTTGGCCGCATACGCACCGAACTGGCTTAAGAGGACGCTCTTTTTCGCAAACCACTTCGGCCCTCGAATCGGTCTGGATAAGAATAAGCCCAACTAATATCGCCGCAAGCAGGTGCCGCTTGTTTTTCATCCCGGCCAAGAGTTTAGCATGCACGTTGGTTTGTGCCATAATCCAGGCAATCCAGGCAATTGCCGCCGGCGTTGACAACCGCCTTTGGGAGATCAAAGACGTCGTGGATATGACCGCAGCTTATGAAAAGTCAAACTGATACACTACCGACCGGCGGCTGACGGCCTTAGAGTTTTTAACGCTTGCGCTGCTCTTCGAGAGTACGGCGCAGGATGGGAAGCACGGCGCGATCCTTCTCGCCGCCCAGCTCTTCCTTGATCGCGATGAGCGTTTCCAGATCGAGCATGCGGATGCGAAGTTCTTCGCTAATGAGTAGCTCGACGGAGTGAGGGATCAAGTCTTGATAGCCAAGACCCTGGCCGATTGTCCCTAAAAGATCCAGAGGGCCATAGCGTGTTATCAGATTCAAGTGGCCCGTGGAGGAGAGATGAGACGCGTTGGGCTTGAGACGCCTCTCGGGTTGAATACGGAAGACTGCGTCCAGCGCGTCCAGCACGGGCAGCAGACGGTGGATGTTGCCCGGATCCCGAGAGTGGACGACGTCGACGTCGAAAGTGTTAATTGGAGCGCCGCTTAGCACCGCCGCCAATCCACCGACCAAGATAAAATCGACGCCACCTTCGCTGAGGGCGCCGAGCGTTGCGGTGTATCTAAGCTCGGGCATTCAGTTCGCGAATCGCAAGAATCTCGTTCGCGCTTTGTTCGGCGAGGTTCAAGCGTTCGGCGGGTGTGAGGGAGAGCATCCAGCGAATTAGCGTCAGATCGACGCCATCCGGGCTGTAGTCGGTGAGGCCGGTCTGGTGGTTACTTGTGGATTGGCTTGGCGTTGAACTCTGCATCGGTGACTTCGGCGAGCCAGGTGATGCCGCCGCGGCTGATGTTAAATTGCGTGCCGCCTTCTTTGGGCGATGCGCCGTGCCAGTGGACCACGCCGGGCGGACAGTAGTGGGTTTCACCGGCGCGTAATTCGACTACCGGTCCGCCCTTTTCCTGGTACAGGCCGACGCCATCCTCCACCAAAATGATTTGGCCGCCTTCGTGGCTGTGCCACTTGGTGCGCGCGCCGGGCGAAAAGTAAAAGTGGGCGGGCTTGCCGTCGGAGTTTTCCTTGATGGTCTTGACTTCTCCGCCGGTGAAATTGGGATTCGGCTTGTCCTGCGAATACGCGAGCACGCAGGCAGAGAGCAAGATGGTGAGCTTTAGATTTCGTGTCATGCTATCAGCTTCAGCGGAAAGCATAGCATATCAGCCGTGCGTTCACACGAGTATCGGCCAGGGGCATGCACTAGACCAATACTTGTCAGCGGACAAGCAGAGGCATGGAGAAAGCCTGTAGCCGGCGGCACGCAGGAGTGCGTGCGTTACTACGCCATTACTTCGGTGAACACTTTGCGGAACTTCGCCATCTCGGCGTCGGTGCCGATGGAGACGCGAATCATGGTGGTGAGTGGCGGGAAACGCCGGCCAATGGCAACGCCCTTTTCAAGCATCGCCGACTGCACGTCGCCGGCGTCACGTCCAGTCTCAATCATGACGAAGTTGGCCTGTGGCGGGATGAATTTAATATTCTTCTGAGTCATCCAGGAACACAGCTCTTCGCGAGTATGAACGATCTTAGCCTTGCGTTCCTCCAGCATCTTGGGGCCGAGATCGAACGCGGCCAGTACGGCGCGCACGCTCACTATGCTGATCACATTGTTGCGGTACGGCTCCATCTTCTTGATAAGTTCGGCGGGAGCCGCGACGTAGCCGACGCGCAAACCAGCCATTCCATAGATCTTCGAAAACGTCCGCGCGACGATGACGTTCTTGCCCTCTTTCACGTAGCGGAATGAGGAGGAGACTTCGGGAGACGTGGCGTAGTGAATGTAAGCTTCGTCCACCAGGACATTGGTGTTCTTCGGAAGATTCGCCACCAGCCACGACAGGTCGTCACTGGTGGTGATGGTGGACGTGGGATTATTCGGGTTAACGATGTAAATGAGGCCTCCGCCAGCCTTCTGGGCTTCGGCGGCCAGACGGTGCACATCGGGCGCCATCTTCGAATTGAGGGGCGTCTCAATGACAGGAAAACCTTTGTAGCGCGTAAGCTCAGGAGCCGCCTCATAGGTGGGCATCGGAATGATGAGCGGGAGGGTGGGGGAGGTAAACGCTTCCACCGCCGCGTGCAGCGGTTCACTCGATCCCGCGCCTACCAGGATCTGGTCGGCGGTGAGGCCTTCATGGGCGGCGAGCTTGGCATAGAAGGCGGGAAATTCCTGATAGTGATATCGGTTGGAACTCCCGATGACCTTCGCCATGGCTTCGATGGAAGCTTGCGGCGGGCCTTCGGGAAATTCATTCCCGTTGATCCAAACCGTGTCGGCGGGTGCGACGCCGGAAAGCTTGGCGCGCTGCGCGAACGCGGCCTCTGTGAGGCCGGCCGCTATCATTCCTGCAAAAGCTCGTCGAGAAAACATAGATCGTGCTCCTAACGCCTGGATATGGGCGGAAAATTATGCAGAGCAACTTTGGCTGCCAGAGTCGACGGGGGCTCTTTCAGGCCAGAATAGCACACCTGCCGGCAGTCTGGAGCGCGCGAATGGAAAGCGAGGAACTAAACTAGGAGCATGACATCGGAACGCACTTTGTTCGTAACCGGGGCCTCGGGACACTTGGGCCGGAGAGTTGTGGAGATCCTTTTAAAACAGGGGCTGGGGAAAATTGTGGCGGGGACGCGCAAGCCCGAAAAATTGGCTGACTTGGCCGCGCGCGGTGTGGTTGTGCGCCAGGCGGATTTCGACGATCCGAAGGGACTGGAAGCGGCATTGGCGGGAGTGGACCGGCTGCTGATCATTAGCACCGACGCGATCGATCGGCCGGGGCGGAGGCTGAAGCAGCATCAGGCGGCGGTGGCGGCGGCCGTGAGCGCGGGCGTGAAGCACGCGGTATATACATCCATGCCGAATCCGGAAACTTCGCCGGTGGTGTTTGCGCCGGATCATTTAGGGACCGAGGAAGCGCTGAAAGCGAGCGGGATGGGTTGGACGATTCTGCGAGATTGCTGGTGGATCGACTACCAGATTCCGGGCCTCGCGGCGGCGGTAGCGTCGGGCAAGCTGATCGCCGCAACGGGGCAGGGAGGCGCACCGTTTGTGACGCGCGAGGATTGCGCGTACACCGCCGCGGCGGCATTGGCATCAGCGGACACGAGCAATAAGACGTGGAACATCACTGGGCCGGATTTGGCCACTTATGGCGAGTTGGCTAAAATGGCGAGCGAGTTGTCTGGCAGGCCGGTGGAATTTGTCGCGGTGACGCCTGAAGAGCGCACTGCGCAATTCATCGCGGCCGGAACGCCGGAGCCGATTGCCAAGCTGCTGGTGTCGAGCCAGGTGGCGATCTCGCAGGGGAAAATGGGGACGCCGACGACGGCGGTGAAGGAACTGACTGGTCGTGATCCGATGAGCGTTCGTGAGTTTCTGGCGGCGCATCGTGCGGCGCTGCTGCCTGCCACCCAGACGGCAGCGCGATAAGGTGCAATATTGCATGTGATATCATCAATTAGCGGGCCGGATGCGGTTGGTTCTTGACACCGATGTCTTGGTGGCTGCTCTGCGTAGTGATAAAGGCGCATCGCGGCAACTGTTGCTGGCAGCGCTGGAGCTTCGAGTAGTGATGCTAATTTCGGTTCCGTTGATGCTCGAGTATGAGTCCGTGCTGACACGGCCTGAACAGCTGCAGGTCATTGGTCTTACGACTGGGGAAGTAAACAGTATTTTGGACGCGATCGCCTTCGTCGCCGAACCAGTGACATTCCGATTCTTGTGGAGGCCGCAACTGGAGGATCCTTCGGACGAGATGGTGTTGGCAACAGCCGTGAACGGTAATGCCGACTACCTGGCGACGTTCAATTTGCGGCATCTGCTGGAACCCTCCGCTCTGTTCGGGATTAGGGCGGCTGTGCCGGGACAAATCTGGCGAACAATCAGGAGCAACGATGAGAAAGAGTAATGTGGCGCTTCGTCTGCAGCCTTCGTTGTACGAGGAGGCGAAGCGGGTGGCTGAAGCCGAAGGCGTGGCGTTGAATCAATTGATCAACGTTGCGGTGGCGGAGAAACTTTCCGCGCTCCGAACCGACGATTATTTTCGCGAGCGAGCAGCGCGTGGCAACGTGGCCAAAGCGAAGCGGATTCTAAAGCGCGCAGGGACGGGAAAGTCGCCTGTCCGCGGTGACGAAATCGAGTGAGCGGATATCGGAAAGTCATTTATAGCGTCGAACGCGGCATCGCAAGGATTGCCTTGAACCGTCCGGAACGGCGCAACGCGCTCGATCAGGAGCTGCTGGCTGAACTTCGGGACGCGTTGCGGGTGGGGGCGGCCGATCAGAGCGTGCGGGTGGTGGTGGTGACAGGCGCGGGCAAAGACTTCTGCTCGGGCATGGATCTGCGCGCGTTCGCGGAAGATGGAGCCGGCGACCTCGCAAAATTTCAGGCTGAGGCGCGCAACATGGCCGGGTTGCTGCTCGACATGCGGCGTCATCCCAGGCCGATTGTGGCGGCGGTCGAGGGACGGGCGCTGGGCGGCGGGTGCGGGATTGCGACGGCGGCGGATATGGTTCTGGCGACCGATTCGGCGCAATTCGGTTATCCCGAGATCGCCATCGGATTTGTGCCGGCGATCGTGATGGCGATTTTGCGGCGCTCAGTTTCCGAAAAACGCGCGTTTGAGATGATCACATCGGGCGAGGCGATTTCCGCGCAGACAGCGCTTGAATACGGAATGATCAATCGCGTTTTTGGAGCGGAGGTATTCGGAACAGAAGTGGAGGAGTTCGTCGCGCGGCTGGCTACCAAGTCTTCGTCGGGACTGATGCTGGCGAAGGAATTGTTTTATCGGACAGACGCGATGCAGTTTGAAGCCGCCATCGAAGCGGGCGCGGATGTGAACGCACTGGCGCGCACTACGGAAGACTTCAAGCGCGGGGTGGAAAAGTTTCTGAAGAAAAGCTAGTGTTGGCACGAGTGCCAACACGGCACGCAGGAGTGCGTGCGCCACATTTGATCAGGAAGACCTGACCAGAAACACCGCGACCTCCGAAAGAAGATTCGGGAGCAGGGTGATTTGCCTTGCGCCCTGCAGGAAGATGCGCTTTTCGATGGTCCAGTGTTGCGACTGGACCAAACCCTCGAAGTCGTCGACGGTGAAGAAGTGGATATTGGGCGAATCGAACCAGTCGTGCGGAAACAACTTGGTTTTGGGGGCGCGGCCGGTGAACAGATGCGCCAGGCGTACGCTCCAGTGGCCGAAATTGGGGAACGCGACGATCGCGCGGCGCCCCACGCGCAGCATTTCGCGCAGCACTTTGAGCGGGGCGCGGGATTCCTGCAGGGTCTGGCTCAGGATCACATAATCGAAGGCCTGATCGGGAAGATCGGCGAGCGCATCCTCGATGTCGCTGTGAAAAACCGAGACGCCGCGGGAAATGGCTTGCTGGACTTTGGAGCCTTCGATCTCCACGCCGCGCGCATCCACGCGCTTGTTTTCGGCGAGCCAGGCCAGCAACTCGCCCTCGCCGCAGCCGAGATCGAGCACGCGGGCTTTGGGCTCGATGATGGCGCTGATGATGGCGTAGTCGCTGCGTCCGAGCAACTTGGGGACGAATGCTTCGGACACCTATGTCAAGAACGCTCCCGGAAAGTGCTTGCCAGGAAACCACGGACCAATTCGGTCTGTTCGGCGACGTGCACCAGGAAGGCGTCGTGGCCATAGGTGGACGGCAGATCGCAATAGGCGACGTCGCAGTTGCGCCCGCGCAACGCGCGCACGATGTCGAGCGATTGATAGCTCGGATACAGCCAATCGGACGAAAAGCTGATCACCAGGAATCGCGACTTCACGCCGTCGAAGGCGGCGCTGAGCGATGGACGTCCGGCGGTGAGGTCGAAGTAATCCATGGCCTTGGTGATATAGAGGTACGAATTCGCGTCGAAGCGATCGACGAACTGGCTGCCGCGGTAGCGCAGGTAGCTTTCCACTTCGAACTGATTCTGATCGCGCAGTCGGCGTCCGAATTTTTCACGCATGGACGCATCGCTCATGTACGTGATGTGCCCCACCATGCGCGCGACGGCGAGGCCCCTGGCGGGCGGGCGCTTGCCATAGTAGTCGCCTTCGTTCCAGTCCAGGTCGGCCATGATGGCCTGGCGGCCCACTTCGTTGAAGGCGATCTGCTGCGGGCTGTGGCGCGCGGTTCCGGCGATGGGGATAGAGGCGGCGACCGCGTCGGGATACGCGACGGCCCATTGCAGCGCTTGCATGGCGCCCATGGAACCGCCCGAGACGGCGAGCAGGCGTTCAATGCCCAGATGCTCGACCAGCATCTTTTGCAGTCGGACCATATCGGGAATTGTGACGGGCGGGAACGACATCGCGTAGGGGCAGCCGGTTTCCGGATTAATGGAGCCAGGGCCGGAGGTGCCGCGGCAGCCCCCCAGAATGTTGGAACAAATCACGAAGTATTTGTCGGTATCGAATCCTTTGCCGGGACCGATCATGCTATCCCACCAGCCGGTGGCCCCGGTGAGTTTGTCGGCGCCCGCTGCGTGCGCATCGCCGGTGAAGGCGTGCAGAACCAGGATGGCGTTGTTCTTGCGCGCGTTCAATTCGCCGTAGGTTTCATAGGCCACATCCACCGGAGTGAGTGTCGAGCCGCAATCGAGCGCGATCGAATCAAATTGGATGTTTTGTGTTTCGGTGATCATTCAGTAAAGCTGATCACCGGAAATCTTCCTGCAGACTATCGAGCGCCGCGGCGCCTGGGCAGAGTTTTTGATAGGGAACTTTGGTTAAAGCGATGTCGGGGGTCTTATTCATTTCGTGCATGTCCGGCACGTTTTCGTCCAGGTACAGCAAGCCTGTTACAACTTCGCCCTTGCCGTGATGCTCTTCCAGATAGTCCATCACCTTGCCGCGATCAGTGGGATCGTAATTGGGGGGAACGCCTTTGAATCGAACCATACTGCCATCGTGCATGGTAACGTTGACGGCGCCGTTCTGGCCAATCTGCGCGAGAATCTCACTGGCCGGAGGAACAAAATCGGTCTCGGTTGCTTTAAGCTCGTGCTGGCGCGTGTAGAGATAACTCTTGGTGGAACCCTCGTGATCGTTGAAGGTGACGCAAGGCGAGATGACGTCGATCAGGGCGAAGCCACGATGCGAGACGGCGGCCTTCAGAATGGGCACCAGCTGGTCCTTATCGCCGGAGAAACTGCGGGCGATGAAGGTGGCGCCGATGCTCAAGCCGAGCATCACCGAGTCGATGGGCGCCATGCGGTTGGGATCGCCGCGTTTGCTCTTGGTGCCAACGTCGGCTGAAGCGGAAAACTGGCCCTTGGTGAGGCCGTACACGCCATTATTCTCGATGACGTAGATTAACCGCACGTTGCGGCGGATGGCGTGGCACATGTGGCCGAGGCCGATGGACAGCGAATCGCCGTCGCCCGAAATTCCGATGTAGATGAGCTCGCGATTTGCGGCGTTGGCGCCGGTGGCGATGGGCGGCATGCGGCCATGCGCGGAGTTGAGCCCGTGCGCGCCGTTGACGAAATAGGCGGGCGTCTTCGAAGAGCAGCCAATACCGCTGAGCTTGGCAATCATGTGCGGCTGGGCGCTCACTTCCCAAAGCGCGCGAGTGAGAGCGGCAGTGATGGAATCATGCCCGCATCCGGCGCAGAGCGTGGACATGGTTCCTTCGTAGTCGCGAATGGTAAGGCCGAGATCGTTGCGCAGCAGGCTGGGATGGGTGGCGACGGGCTTGACGATGGATGGCATGTTATTCCTCTACGAGCATTTCACTGGCAGGCCGACCCGCGGCCACAAATTCGGGCTTATGTTGTAAACCCAGACCTTCTAAAACTCCGTCGATTACGTGGCGCGCGCTCAGCGGAAATCCTCCGTAAACCAGGACCGAACGCAGTTTTTCCTTGGGGACATTGGTTTCGAGCGTCAGCAGAGAACGGAGCTGGGCGTCACGGTTCTGTTCGATGACGAAGCAGATTTCGTGATCGGCCAGGAACGATTCCACGGTGTCGTCGAAGGGGAAGCCGCGCAGGCGCATGAAGTCGCCAACCACGCCACGTTCGGCAAGCAGATCGAGCGCTTCGCGAACCGCCGGATCACAACCGCCCAGCGTCACAATGCCAAAGCTGGAGCCGGGGCGGCGTTGGATGATGGGGGCGGGAACAAACTTCGCGGCGGCTTTGTGCTTCCGCAGCAGGCGATCCATGACTTCCTGATATTCGTCGGGGATTTCGGTGTAGCCGCCGAATTTGTTGTGGCCGGATCCGCGAGTGAAGAAAGACCCTTTGGGATGCACGCCTGGCAAGGTGCGCGGCGCGATCTGGCTCTCGGTGTCGGCCATGTAGCGCTGGAACTTGTTTAGCTTTTCGATTTCCTCCAGACTCAGGACGGAGCCCCGATCGGGCTGGTATGCGTCGTCCCATTTCAGGCGCGGGACCACCCAATCGTTCATGCCGATGTCGAGATCGGACATCAGGAAGACCGGCGTCTGAAAGCGCTCGGCCAAGTCGAAAGCGATGGGCGCCAGTTCGAAACACTCGGCCGGATTGGACGGAAACAGCAAAATATGTTTGGTGTCGCCGTGCGATGCGTAGGCGCATTCGAGAAGGTCGCCCTGCTGGGTGCGGGTGGGCATGCCGGTGGAGGGGCCCACTCGTTCGACATCGATGATCACGGCGGGGATCTCGGCATAATAGGCGAGCCCCAGCAACTCATTCATGAGAGAAATACCGGGGCCGGCGGTGGAGGTGAAGGCGCGCGCGCCATTCCAAGCCGCTCCGATGACCATGCCGATGGCGGCCAGTTCGTCCTCGGCCTGAATAATGATGTAGTTATTTTGGCCGGTTTCGGGGTCTTTGCGGTATTTTTCGCAAAAAACCTTGAACGCGTCCATAGCGGACGTAGAGGGCGTGATGGGATACCAGGCCGCCACCGTGGCGCCGGCGTAAACGCAGCCCAGCGCGATCGCGGTGTTTCCATCGATCAGGATCTTGTCGCCGTTGGCGTCCATTTTTTCGAGATGAAACGGCAGCGGACAATCGAAATGATCGCGGGCATAATCATAGCCCAGGCGCAGGGCCCGGGTATTGGATTCGCTCAGCTTCTTCTTGCCTGCGTATTTCTCCTCCAGCAGCGTGAGCCACGATATCCATATCCACTTCGAGCGCGGCCACCAGGGTTCCGGCGTACGCGATGTTCTTCATCAGGATGCGTTCCCTGGGATCGCGGAAATTGTCGTTGCACAATTGCGCGAAGGGAACGCCCAAAAACTGCACGTCAGGGCGCAGAAGCTCCGGATCGAGCGGCCAGCTGGAATCGTACAGCAAATAGCCGCCCTGGCGGACCTCTTGAATGTCGCGCGCGTAGCTCTGCGAGTTCATCGCCACCATCAGATCGTAATCCAAGGATCGCGCGGTGTAGCCGTTTTTGTTGACGCGAATCTCGTACCAGGTGGGCAGGCCCTGGATGTTGGAAGGGAACAGATTCTTGCCGGATACAGGAATGCCCATCCTAAAAATGGCCTGCATGAGCAGACCGTTGGCGCTGGCCGATCCGGTTCCATTTACATTTGCCAGCTTCAGAGCAAAATCGTTTACGCGGTTACGCATGACTCGGTGTTGACCGGCCTCCCGGCATAAGAAATGAGCAGCTCAAACTTCTGCATGTCCCAGGCTGCCGTGGGACAGCGCTCGGCGCAGAGCCCGCAATGCACGCACAGGTCTTCGTCCTTGGCCATGATGCGCGCGGTTTGCGGCAACGGGGCGGAGACGTAGAGATCCTGCGTGAGATTGATGGCGGGAGCTGAAAGGCGCTGGCGCAGATCGTCTTCTTCGCCGTTGCGCGTGATGGTGAGGCACTGCACCGGACAGATGTCGATGCAGGCGTCGCACTCGATACAGCGCGGCGCGACAAAGGCCGTCTCGACATCGCAGTTCATACAGCGCAGCACTTCGCGCGCGGTCTGCTCGGCGGAAAAGCCAAGCTCCACCTCAATGTTCATCTGCTGGAAGCGGCGCGTCAGATCGACGTGCTGCATCTTCTGGCGCTTCGACGGATTGTAGTCGTTGTGATAGCTCCACTCGCTGATCCCCATCTTCTGGCTGATGAGGTTCATGCCCTGGGGCAGGCGCTCGGTAACGGGAATGCCGTGGCAGTAATTATGGATCGAGATGGCGGCCTGATGGCCATGCTCGGCGGCCCATATGATGTTCTTCGGTCCCCAAGCCGAGTCGCCTCCAAAGAAGATGCCATCGCGGGTACACTGCATGGTTTTCTCATCCACGACGGGCATGTCCCATTTGTCGAATTCGATTCCGATGTCGCGCTCGATCCAGGGAAACGCGTTTTCCTGTCCAATGGCGAGGATCACGTCGTCCGCCGGGAGAAAAACATTGTCGAGAGTTTTTGATTTCTTGGCTTGCGCGTCCCATTCCAGGCGCTCAAAGTCCATGCCGATCAGCTTGCCGTTTTCGATGACGAAACGCACGGGCGCGTGATTGATCAGGATCTCGACGCCCTCTTCTTCGGCGTCCTCGAGCTCCCAGGGCGAAGCCTTGAAGAATCCGCGCGGGCGCCGCGCCATCACCTTGATATCTTTCCCACCCAGGCGGCAACTGGAGCGGCAACAGTCCATGGCCGTGTTGCCGACTCCGATGATCAGCACCTTTTCGCCGACCGTGGAGGTGTGTCCGAAAGCGATGGACTCCAGCCAATCGATGCCGATGTGGATGCGATCGGTGTCGTGACGGCCGGGGATGTCGAGCTCTTTGCCGCGCGGAGCGCCGGTGCCGACGAAAACGGCGTCGAAGCCTTGGGGCAGCAGCGCCTGCATGCTGGTGATTTCCGAGTTGTAGCGGATCTCGACACCCATGTCGAGAATCTGGTTGATCTCGTCCATCAGGACGCTTTCGGGCAGGCGAAACGCCGGGATATTGGTGCGCATCAAGCCGCCCGGCCGGTCGTACTTTTCAAAGATGACGACTTGGTAGCCCAGAGGCATCAGGTCGTTCGCCACGGTGAGGGAGGCTGGCCCGGCGCCGATGCAAGCGATGCGCTTTCCGTTTTTTTGACTGGGGATTTTCGGAAGGCGGTCCGTGATGTCGTCGCGCAGATCGGCCGCCACGCGCTTGAGCCGGCAGATGGCGACGGGCTTGCCATCCACGCGGCCACGGCGGCAGGCCGGCTCGCACGGACGATCGCAAGTACGGCCGAGAATCGCGGGAAAAACATTCGACTCGCGGTTGAGCATGTAGGCGTCGGTATAACGGCCTTGCGCGATCATCCGGATGTATTCAGGAACGTTGGTGTGGGCCGGACAGGCCCATTGGCAGTCCACCACTTTGTGGAAGTAGTTCGGATTGTTGACGTCGGTGGCCTTCAAACGGGGATCCTTTCGATCTCAACCACGGTCAGGGCATCACTTCGGAGATAAGCGAATTAGTATGGTTTTATTCTACATCCGGACTGGCGGGAAGGGCGCGCGGCCCATTGGGCTACCAAAGCGAGGATGCGAAGACCCTGGATGGCGCGGAAGTGCCCGTCCCGCGTGACGAGTGGCATGCGATGATGCCGGGCCAGGGCGGCAATCCAGAGGTCATTGGTCGGAATGGGGGTGCCGGCGGCCCTCAGCTCCCGGCGGATCTCGGAATAGCGCTCGGCGGTTTCGCGAACGATCGGAAGAAGATCGAAGAAGGGAAGATTCGCTTGCAGCCAGGACTGGTAGGAGGCTTTGAGCCGCGATTGCTGAATTCCGAAGAGGTATTCGCCGAGTACAATCGCCGGAAGCCCAGTTTTTCGTCTCACCCGGCGAAGGCCGATAAAGCGTTCGTGTCGAAGATTACTGCCACTCGTCCCGCTCAATCTGTTCGAACTCGCGATCTAAAGTCCGATTGATCTTCTTGGTCTCTTTACGCAGATGGCGAAGTCCTCCGAAGGCAACCATCCATGCTGGTGACGGTGGGGCCGACTTGTTCTTCTCAGCATCGCCAGCGCCCCGCTCGATATGTTCCCTCAACGCGTCGGTCAGAAGGACCTTGAGGGACACCCCCTGCTCGGCTGCGGCGGACTTGGCCTTGCGAAAGAGCGCGTCGGGTATCTCGATCGTGGTTTTCATCTGATCCTATTTTGCCTAATCCGAATACAAGAATCGCGGGTAGCGCGTCACGGGTAGGGCCGAGCGTTTCACAGCCACGCAATAGGTCTGTTCGCCACGCAGCGAAGTGTTGTAGCCATGCTCCTCCAGAAAATTCCACATGGGTCGATTCATCTCGAATTCGGCGATCGGTTCGGTGAAAAAAGCTTCTATCTGGAAACCGCTCGCTTCTATGGCGGTGCGAAGCTCAAAGGCCGTATATTCACGCACGTGCGGAGCCTCGCCGGGCGAATCGGGGTTCGGCCGGGGGTAGTCCGAACTGATCTGCGGATTGTTGTAACCGTGCAGGACGCGCGCCACGCTGGTGAGGCTCGCGATGTTCGGAGTTGTAACGATGAGCCGTCCTCCTTCTTCGAGAATGCGGCGGCATTCCAGAAGAAGGTGCATCGGATCCCGGAGTAGATGCTCGATCAGCTCGCACGCCAGCACGGTTTCAACGCTGCCGTCGGGGTAGGGAAAGCGATCGCGCTCGGCGTCGAACAAATCGACCGGAACTTCAAACTGCTGGCCGCGCACGCTCGCAGTCCGTCGATCGGTGCGGCCCAGCGGCCCGTAATAGGCGCCTCGGACTTCTCGATATCCGCACCAGTGTTGGAGAAATGGCGTGATGTGCATATAGCAGCCGAGTTCCAGGATGCGTCCACTGCCGCGTGGTTTCGGCACCAGCGTGAGGGTGCGCGCCAGCCGAGGCAAATGCTTGTGGAAGTACTCCCGGATTTGGACTTCAGGCAGATCGAGCCCGCGGAGCTGCTCGGTGGCTTCATCCAATTCATCGGAACGCTCCGCGACCGGCATGGGATTTCCGCGCGCCACCGAAGATTCATAACGCCGGCTCAAGTAAGTGTTCATCCGCCGCAGCACCGCACGGACGGCCCGCAGGTGCAAGGGCAGCGGTTTGGCGCGTTTAGTCAAGGCCCGATATTACCAACTGCGCGGTATTGCTCGTGTTCCCTCCGATGGTGACCATCAGCGGATAAACTCCGCTCCCGAGCGCGGGTACTTTTAGATTCATCTGCGCGACGCCGGGGTAGAGCGGAGCCAGTCCGGTAAATTGGATCTGAGCCGGAAGGCCGCCGATGGTTGCCGATGGGGTCGATGTAGCGGACACTATGATCCCGGAGGGTGGGGACGCGCCGTCATCCACAGCGGTTGTCAGTGGGCCTTGTCCAGTAAAGAAGACCGAAATGACGCTGCCGGACGGGGCGGGATTTTGCTGGGAATTTACGGAGCCATCGGCATTGAGCGCCGCAGCGCCGCCGTTCTGACCGGTGAAAAGTCCGGGCGCAGCGGGCTGAATGGTGACGTTCACCGGGGCAGACCAAGCTCCACGAGTTCGCACCGCAATGGTGGCCGGACCCGCGGGAACCTCCCAAGGTACCTGCGCGTTGATCTGCTCCGGCGACTCGTACAAAAGAGGCGCCGGCACGCCGTTTACGGTGACGGACGTATCGGCGATGGACATGGGCAGAGGAACGGAAGGCGCGCCGGCGGTGATGGCAGCCAGGTTCGAACCGAAAAGGGATATCAGCGATCCCGGCGAAATCGCAGCAGTGGAGTAGCTGGCCGCGTTCGCAACCGCGGAGATGGCGGGAGCAAGGGGCGTCGAGTCTCCGTAAATTGCAACGCCGCCTTCGGCCGCGGCAAACACCTTGCCATCCGCGATGGTGGGCACGGAAAACTCCACATAGCCAGGCAGCTGATCGGACGCCAGTGCGTGGCTGTCATACAGCGTGGTCAAATCACTGGCCTGGTACGCCAGCAGCCGGCCGCCGTCATCCGCCGTGATCGCCCATACGATTCCAGCGCTCGTGCCGTTGGAGGAAATACTCGGTGTCGCGCCGGGATAGCCGTTTGGATTCGAAGCGGAAGCCGAAGGCGCCGGCCCGAGTGATGCGCCGGCCACGGGGATAGCCAACAGCGGAGAATTCACCGGCCCAAGATAGATGGCGCCGTTGAAATATCCAGCGGCGCCAAAGGTGGCATGCGACCCCGAGACCGTAAGCGATGCCAGCGCGCCCGAGTCCGAACCCGTTTGGACACCTCCCAGGGTTTGACGATCCAACAGGTACATCCGGCCCTCCTTACCGGAAGTGAACAGCAGATGAGGATGAGTCGAGCTGCCGGCTTCGTCCGGCAATAGCAGCGCGCCAGAGGAGCCAAGATCCAGATCTTGCTCGTCCAGGATCAGCTTGTTGAACGGCGTGAATTGATCAGATACCAGCAAACCCGGGAACGTGAGCCTTAGCACGGATTCATCGTATCCAGCCAGCGCCTGATCGCCGTCGAAATCACCGTTGGCCGACACCACGTAGATGTCGCCCTGTGCATCCGATGCAGGGCCCGCGCCGCCGTTCCAGAAGGAGGCTCCGTGGTCGTCGGGTGAATCGTTGAAGAAGCCCACCAGCTTTAAAGTGGAGGCGTCGTGCGCCATCACCCAGCCATGGTAGGTTCCCAGATCGCAGTTGCCGGACCACGCCGAGTAAACAACCCCGTTCGATAGCAGCAGCGCCGACCGCTGCTTGTGAGCCAGGGGTACAAAACCCGACGGCTGAATTTCGACTGGACTGCCCGGGCGCTCGGCTCCGCTGGTCACGTCGATGGCATGGAGATGGTAGACGTATTGGTCTTTGGCTTCCTTCGTAAAAGCGATCAGGTAGATAGTTCCGGAATCCGGATCGATTACGGGGGTTCCGGTAATGCCGAGCTCTGGAATCACACTGCATCCGACATCGGTTTCAGAAACGGTGGACACACCCTTAGCTGCATCGAGAAAACTGACTTTCCAGAGCGGCGGGGAAGCGGGATCGTCGGCGTCAAACGCGTAGAGACTGTCGTGCGACGTAGCCACGAACACAACGTTGTGAAATCCATCAGCGGCGATCTTCACTCGGGATAAATACAGAGGCTGTGCGTATACGTCGCCATCCACCGCAAGGAAGTTGCGCTTAGCGAACCGGCCGGTTTCGAGACTCGCCGGCGTTAACAGAGTCTCATCGAGATACTGCCCCGTGCGCGCATTGTCGTTATGGTACGTGGTGACACTGGTCTGTGCGGCGAGGGTGAGCGCGCCGGGAAGCAGCGCGGCAATTAAGCTAGCGGTTCTTCCGTACACGGACAAAGCACTGGGACGGCAGGCCGCATCGCTTTGGTTACTTTGCGCGGCGGGCTTTTACCAAGCTTTACGCGTGCCGCGGCTAGGAGCGGGCCACCTCCAAGATTATGGGGGACAGCGCGCGGCCGGAAATCGAGATATCCAGCCGCCGGTCCCCGTTTTTCACTTTGGGCGAGGGGTGAAAAGCGAATTCGTAAGTGGATGTAATCGGATCGATGGATACGTATTGCTGGTGTTCTACCGCGCGGCCGTCGATAAGAAACGACACTTCCTCGGGGCGCTCGAGGTCTTCGATGGTGACCTTCACCCCGCCCTGTTCGATACGGAAATTGGAAAGAATGTTTATGCCGTCCGTAACTGAAATAACTTTTGGGTTCCAGGGCGGCCCGGCAATCACCTCAATCGGCACGGGTCCGGCAAGCAGGGTCCCCTGGTGATCGTGCAGTGTGACCGGCACAGAGCCGGTGCGGACGCCACTCGGGAACACGGCGTCGAACTGGCAGCCGCCGTTTTCACCGATGGGCGAGATGTAGCAGCCTGGCCGCAGGACTCCATCGAAGCCCGCGACAAGCACGGCCAGATCGGATGACTCCGGCATGCCTTCGATCCAAAAGCTGACAGCGGCTTCGCGGCCACGCTGGGGCACCGAATGTTTTCCGCTGCTGGCCGCGGTGACGGCCTTCAAGACGAGATGCGAGAAATCCGGGTGCGGTAAAAAAGCAGGCGGTTTGCGCAACGTCACCCACATGTATTGAGTTTGAAGACCGGACAAGCTCACAAGTTGCAAACCGTGTTGGCGCGCGAAGGCAGCCACTTGTTCGCCGCTGAAGTGGCACCCTGTCCAGGTGGACGTCTCGCGCGCCATTTCGGAATCGAGCGGCGGCGTTCCACGTAGCTGGCAGCGCAGGATGCCGCCTGGTTTGAGCACGCGCCCGGCCTCGCGCATATAGTTTAAGACCACCTCGCGGTTCGGAATGTGCTGAAAAACGATGAAGGAGTAAACGAAATCGAAAGAGCCGTCGGCGAACATGCTGAGGCTGGAATCGGGTGTGACGTGCGCGTGGGCATGCGGAATATCCTTGAGCCGGTCGATGGCCAGACGAATCATCTCATCGGAAATATCCACCCCGTGGATTTCGCCGAAGTGCCGGCTCATGGGCCGCATCAGCCGGCCTGGACCACATCCGATCTCGAGTGCGCTGCGTGCTTCAGGTGGAGCTGGTGGAAGGCGCGAGAATTCCGTTTCCAGTGAGCTGGTAACTTCGGCCGCGCTCGCCAGGAACTCCTCTTCCTGCTGGCTGCGCCGTCCGAACGCCACATAGAAATGCACGTCTTCGCGGGCGCGGCGGTTCCAGTCGGACCGCATTTGCTCGTTCACGTCCATGCTTGTATCCATGCTCCATGGTAAGCGCGCCCGGCAATATTGCGGAAATGGGAGTATGATCTTCAAAGAAGTTTTTGGAGAGCATCCGGCCGTAAGACGCCCTGGCGCGTGAGAGGCGAGGGTGAAATCTTGGGGCATGCCTGTCCTCCGACACAGGAGGTAACTCGTGGCTCTGACGATTGGAGTGCCGCGCGAGACCTTCCCTGGCGAGCGGCGCGTTGCGGTGACGCCACGCGCGTGCGAGAGCCTGGGGAAGCTGGGCGCCGGCGTAATCATCGAAGAGTCGGCTGGTGTCGACGCGGGTTTTCCAGACCAACTATATGTCGCCCGGGCGGCACGTGTTGGCACCCGCGCCGACGTTTTCGCGCAAGCCGACATTATTGTGCAAGTGCGTTCGCTCGGTGCGAATCCGGCCGATGGACGCGCGGACCTGCCGCTGCTGCGGGAGGGGCAGATCGTGGTGGGCTTCGGGGAGCCACTCACGGCGGCGGATGAGATGGCGGAGCTGGCGAGAGCCGGCGTTTCGTTTTTTTCCATGGAGCTGATGCCGCGTATCACGCGCGCGCAGAGCATGGATGCGCTTTCGTCAATGGCCACCATTGCGGGATATCGCGGCGTTTTGCTGGGGGCCCAGGCGCTGCCGAAAATCTTTCCGATGCTGATGACAGCGGCTGGAACCATCACCGCAGCCCGGGTGCTGATTCTGGGAGCCGGAGTAGCGGGCTTGCAAGCCATCGCGACGGCGCGGCGGCTGGGCGCGGTGGTTTCCGCTTATGACGTGCGCAGCGCGGTGAAGGAGCAAATCGAGAGCTTGGGCGCGAAGTTCGTGGTGCTCGACCTGGAAACCGGCGCTTCGGAAGGACAGGGCGGCTACGCCAAGGCGATGGACGAGGAGTTTTACCGGCGGCAGCGCGCCGCGCTCCAGGAGGTGATCCGCGAGCAGGACGTGGTAATCACCACGGCCGCCGTTCCGGGCAAGAAAGCCCCGATTCTCGTGACCACCGAGATGGCGAGTGCGATGGCCACCGGCTCCGTGATTGTGGATATCGCGGCCGAGCGGGGAGGCAACTGCGAGCTGACGCGGCCGGGCGAGACCGTGATGCACCAAGGCATCTCGATTCTAGGCCCGCTGAATCTGCCTTCCACGGCGCCTTATCACGCCAGCCAAATGTACGGATCGAACATCGCTGCGTTTTTGAAATTGATGGTGAAGAACGGCGAACTGACCATGAATCGCGAGGATGAGATTATTCGCGAGACGTTGGTCACGCACGGGGGGCAGGTTGTGAACGCGCGGGTGAACGAGCTATTGGGGATGGCGAGTGCGGCTCCGGCTGGAGAGAGGCGATGATATGGGCAGTTACGAATTTGATTTGTGGGTCTTTATGCTGGCGGCATTCCTGGGCTTCCAGCTGATTCGCGGCGTCTCGCCTTTGCTGCACACTCCGCTGATGTCGCTCACCAATGCGATCTCCGCAATCACGGTAGTAGGCGCCATTCTGCTTACGGGCCAAAGGGACGCGAGCACGCTGTCCCGCATCCTCGGCTTCTCGGCCGTTTTTCTGGCCGTGCTCAACGTAGTAAGCGGGTATCTGATCACCGATCGCATGCTGAAAATGTTCAAAAGACGGGAGCCAGAGAAAAAATGAAACTCGACGATACTCTTCTTCCGGTTCTTTACATGCTGGCGGCCATCGGATTCATCCTGGCCATCAAATGGATGAACTCTCCGGCGACCGCGCGGCGCGGCGTGATTGTCGGCGAGATCGGCATGCTTTTGGCCGTGGTGGGCACGTTGCTGCGGTTTGAGGTGGTCAATTACCAGTGGATTCTGGTGGCGTTCTTCCTGGGCACGGCGGTAGGCATTCCGATCGCCTATATCATGCCCATGACGGCGGTGCCGCAGCGGACCGCGTTTTCGCACGCTTGCGGCGCTCTGGCTTCGGCGTTGATCGGAACAGCGGAGTATTACAAGGGGCTGGATCAGGGCACGGAAATGTCAAAAGTGGTGATGATTGCCCTGGTGGTTGAAACGCTGCTCGGCTTTCTGACCTTCACCGCCAGCATGATGGCATTCGGAAAATTGCAGGAGGTTTTGGCGCAGCGGCCGATTACTTACAAGGGCCAGAACTTCGTCAACCTGGGAGTTTTCGCAGCGGCGGCCGGCGTTGGGCTGGCCTTGATTGTTTCGCCCGAGCGTAGCGTGCTATTTCCGGTTTTCGCGGCGCTGTCGCTGCTGTTCGGCGTGCTGCTCATCATACCCATCGGCGGCGCGGACATGCCAACGGTGATTGCGCTGCTGAATTCGTACGCCGGGTTGTCGGCCAGCGCGATGGGATTTGTGCTGAACAATAAGCTGCTGATCGTGGCGGGCGCGCTGGATGGATCGTCGGGGTTTATCCTTTCGATCATCATGTGCCGGGCCATGAACCGCTCCTTCACCAACGTGCTGTTCGGTGCGTTCGGCCAGTTGCAGACTACCGCCGTCGCCGGGGGCGAGGCCAAGCCGGTGCATTCGGCTACGCCCGAGGACGCGGCGCAAATTCTGGATTCCGCGCGCAACGTGGTGGTGATTCCTGGCTATGGAATGGCGGTGGCGCAGGCGCAACACAAACTGCGAGAAATGTTCGATATGCTGACGCGCAGGGGCGTGGACGTGCGCTTTGCGATCCATCCGGTGGCGGGGCGCATGCCGGGCCATATGAACGTGCTGCTGGCCGAAGCCGACATTCCTTACGACAAGCTGTGGGAGATGGACGACATCAATCCGGAAATGTCGAATGTGGATGTGGCGCTCATCATCGGCGCAAACGATGTGGTGAACCCGGGAGCCGAGACTGATCCGAACAGCGCGATCGCCGGCATGCCGATCATTCAGGCTTATAAAGCGCGCACCGTGATGGTGATCAAGCGCAGCATGAATCCGGGATTCGCGGGCATCGACAACGACCTGTATTACAGGGACAACACGCTGATGCTGTTTGGGGACGCCAAGGCGTTTTTGTCGAGCATCGTGAAGGAACTGGGTGCGTTGGTGAAGGCTTAAGAGCGTTCACACGAGTGTGAACGCGGCACGCAGGAGTGCGTGCGCCACATCTAGTATTTCAGGATTATCTGGTGACCTGTTTCTCGGCCGGTATGGGCTTCGGCATGGGGACGCGAGGCAGCATTTCCGGGCGCATCGCGGTGTTGTAGACGAACGCAGCCATGATGGCCGCGCATTGCATCATGTCGCCGGGCTGCACGCGATCGTAGACGTCCATGTTGGAGTGATGAGTGCGCGTACTGTAGTCCATTGGATCCTGAAGAAAATTGAAGCCCGGCAGGCCCACGAAATCGAAGGATGTGTGGTCGGTGGAACTGGGGCGCGGGGCCGATGCCGAAGTGACGCGCATCACCGCGGTGGCGCCGAGATCGTTGAAAGGTTTCAGCCATTCCTGAAAGATGGGCTGCACCTCATCGTTGCCGGGCGCGACGATTCCGCGGAAGCGGCCGGTGCCCGTATCGTCGTTGTAGTATGCGGCCAGCTTGAAATATTCGGGTTTGGGTTGCATGGTCTCGCGATCCGCGAAGTGCTGGGTCACATAGGCTTTCGAACCGAGCAGCCCCTCCTCTTCGCCGCCCCACAGGGCGATGCGCACAGTCCGATCCATCTTAAGATTCAGAGCCTTTAAAATGCGCACGGCCTCGATGGCTACCGCCGAGCCGGTGGCGTTGTCCGTGGCGCCGGTGCCGCCATGCCAGGAATCCAGGTGCGCGCCCAGCATGACGATTTCGTCTTTCTTGCGGCCGCCTTCGATCTCGCCGATGACGTTGAATGAATCGGTGGGCGAATCGATGAATTGCGCTTGAATATCGAACTCCAATTTCACTGGGATGTTGTGATCGAGCAGGCGCACGATGCGGTTATAGTGCTCCGGCGTTACCACCACCATGGGCGGTGGAACGGGATCCTTGGGATCGCGCGATCCGCCGGCCTGGCCGAAGACAATGCCAGCGTCGCCGATGTTGCCCGACTGCAAGACCACCGCCGCACCTTCGTCCTTGAGGAATTGATTCACCTTGTTGCGAAACGCGGCGCGCTTCTGCTGTTCGGGACTTTGCGGCGGACCGAGCGGGCGGAAGAGATTCGGCAGCCGCGCCGGATCGATATTCGGGTTCAGCTCGGCGTCGGTGAGCCGGCGTCCGGGTGGATCGGTGGGCATCGCGAGAACGCGGGACTTCATCGAAAGAACAATCTTGCCGCGCAGCTTGCCTTTGAACTTTTCGAGATCCGCATCGTTTTCAAGCGGCGCGTAGATGGCATCCGCTTCGAGCGGACCCGACGTGCCCGGGCTCCAAGCCAGCGGGAACCCGATCAGCGGCGCGTAGGCCGGCTCAATCATGTGACCGGCGAAGTGCGTGTAGGTCCAACCGCGACCGAAGGGTCCCCAGGTCTCCTGGTGGACGTTGGTGAGCCCGTACTCCTCGAGCCGCTTGACCACCCAGTCGCCCGCGGACTTGAAGCCGGGAGAGTTGGTGAGGCGCGGTCCATTCACGTCGGTGAGATAGAAAACGTGGTCCATCACCTTGGAGTTTTCGAGCGCCTCGGCTTTGATGCGATGAATGACCGAGAGGTCGACGGGTTCTTCCGAATTGGCTGACAGGGCCGAAAAGGCGACAACGAAGGCGAGGCCGGGCAAGAAGGTGCGGGATGTCATGGGGACTCCTTCATTAGAGGGTAAACGATGCTGGTGATTGGTGGCTGGTGGCCGGTGGCCGGTGGCTGGCAAGTCACCCCGACTTCGGGTTCCGACCTATGTTGGACCGCGAATGGCGCGCAGGTGTGCTCTCCATAACCGCACGCAAGATGCGATTGATGCGCGTCTGGTAACCTTTGCCGTTGGACTTGAGCCAATCCAGCACGTCTCGGTCAAGCGAATGGTCAATTGGTGTTTAACCGGAGGCAGGGGCGCTGTTGCCTTCGCAAAAAACTCGTCGCCAAGCTCCGGAATGTCAGAGTAGTCAATGGGAGCTCGATCCAATCGCCGTGCCTCCACGGGGGTCAGTTGCCGAGGCTTCTTCTGGTCGAGTCGATAGCGCTTCGTCATACTTCCTCTGTCGCGTTCGTTCGCCTTGTTGGTGCTCTGCCGAAAAACGTGTCCGCAAGAGTGCAGACGCGGCACGCACGAGTGCGTGCGCCACACTGACGGATTACGGTTTTAAGCGCCGACGATCTGGACGTTCATTCCCTCGGGATCTTTGATATGAAACCCGGCGTCCAGATTTTCTTCAGGGGTTATGCCGAGGGCTTTGAGTTGCTGGGTCACTCGCTCCTTGTTGAAGTTCTCGACGCCGATGGCGTAGTGATCCACGATGGCGGTGGGATTCTTGTGGTGCAGTGAGACGATAATCTTCCCCGAGCCGAGGCGCGAGATTTCGTTGGGCTTGTCCTCGCTCAAGACCTTGAGGCCGAAGACCTTTTCATAAAAGGCGATGGCTCGCGGCAGATCGCTCACTTGAATGCTGATGTGATCGATCTTCACGCCTTTGAGACCAGCTTCCTGAGCTTGCCCGACGGATGCAGCGCCTCCCGCCGCGGTCAGCATCGCGAGGCCTTGAATCAAGCCCCGGCGCGAGAGCGCGCCCTTTTCAAAACGGTTCAACAAATCTGAAATTATGGCTTCCATACAGCCTCCTGATTGTGATTTGGGATTTCAATTCTTTAGATGGGAACGATCCTTTTCGTTCTCGTTGCAGAAGTATTCGAAAACATCCGAATCGGCCCACAGCTCCTCGGTGAATTTGATGGTAAAGGGTTTGGTGTAGGTCTGCGGATCGTCGAAAGTCATTTCGACATTCAAGTGTCCGAAGTCGGGGCGGTGATAGCGTTCCAGGATGCGCAGGGCTTCGCTATGGGGGTGGCCCATCAGATCGAGCGAGGTTTTGTCGTTGAAGCCGGCGGTTTCCACCACCAGCGTGTCGCGCTCCCACTTGCCGACGGAGTATCCGAGCCAGGACGGCTGCACGATTTCTTTCGGGAGCCCGCGGCCGTCGGTGTAGATTTGGCGATGCGAACCGTCGGTTTCGTGCAGGATAACGATTTGCCAGGGTGATTGAACGATCTTATTGGGCTCCGAGACAAGGTTGTTGATGGGGATGCCGGCGGGCAGGCAAGTGCCCAAGGGGTCGGCGTCTGATGGCGGGCGGCGGAACTTTTCTGCAATTTCGGGCCGCATCGGGACCTCTCCCGGCTTGAAGTCCACAAAGATATTGATGGCGTATTTGGAAATGGTGTCAATTTCCATGCCGGGCACGTTGGTGAGGCCGACGTTGTCGCCGTAGAGCCGCTTCATTTCCTCGAGCGAAGTGGGATGAACATGCCAGACGCCGGAGAGATCCGGCTTGCCGTTGGAGGCACGAGGCGCGGGGGCCGCGAGGTTGGGTTTACCGTCGCGAGTGCGGGGCGTTCCGGGGGTGGGATAGTTCAACCATTGCGCCGGCGCGGCGGAGAGAACGGCGAGCACCAGGAGCAGCCGCTGAAGCGAAATGATCATGACCTGTATGCTATCGTAAACACCCTGTGGAGGATTTTGATGACTCGATCAACGCTAGTGTTATGTCCCTCGAAAAAAGTGACAATGCTGCCAGGCGTTCACACGATTGTGAACGCGGCACGCACGAGTGCGTGCGCCACGGTGCTTCAGCAGCTATTGTCAAGTAATAGATGGGACACCACACTAGCTCTCTACGGTTGCCTGGCTCTGGCGCTGTTGGCCTCGGGGTGCTCTCGACCAATGTCTCCCGATACGATGGCTGCGGATGAGAGCGCAATTAAAGATCAGGACGCGCAATGGGCGAAAGTGGCGGGCGCGAATGATCTGGAGGCAACGGTTTCCTATTACACGGATGACGCGTCGTTGCTGCCTCCGAACGCTCCTATCGCCACCGGCAAGCAGGCGATTCGCGCGGTGTGGGCCAACACGATACTGAGCCCGGACGCCACTGTGACGTGGCAGGTGACTAAGGCTGACGCTGCACGGTCCGGCGAGCTGGCCTATGTGATGGGCGTTTATCAGATTACAGCGAAAAATCCAAAGGGCAAGTCCCTGGAGGACCGCGGCAAGCTGGTGGAGGTGTGGAAAAAGCAGGCGGACGGTAAATGGAAAGTGGTGACGGACATTTTCAACTCCGACCTGCCGGTGCCGGCGCCGGTGGAGAAAAAGGAATAAGAGTTTTGCATCTGATATGCTTCCAGTGAGAGTTTTTGGAGGTTGAAAATGAGGGTACCGGCAATCGTCAGTTGCGTGGTGTTGGGGGCGGCAATTTTTCTGACTCCCCTCGCTGAGGCTCACCATAGCAACTCGGCCTTCTATGTGACGAAAGTCATCACCATTAAAGGCGTTGTAAAAGAAGTGAAATGGGCGAATCCGCATATTTGGGTGATCGTGACCGTGGATGACGGGAAGGGCAACAAAGTGGACTGGAAGGTGGAGGGGCGCCCGCCCGGAATCTTGATTCGCTCCGGCTGGACGCCGAAGTCCATACAGGTCGGCGAAACGATCACCGTCGACTTAAGCCCGGCCAAGGACGACACGGCCTCGGGTCTGATGGCGCGGGTGACGAAGGCAGACGGCACGATTCTCGCCAATGCTCCGCCGCCGACGGAATAAAGGACGCCCATGAAGTTCGACAAAATTCTTCTCGGCGCCATGGTGGGCATGGCGGGGCTCTACGCCCAGTCGACACCGCCCGATTTTTCGGGCGTGTATTATCCGATTTCGCCCTTCGGCCGGTTCAGCGGCGGTCCGGCTGCCGGAGCGGCGGGTCAACGCCAGGGACCGCCTCCACGTCCCACCGCCTCGGCCCCGTTGTCGGATGGATCGCGAGGCCGCACGCCGGATGAGCCCTCGCTCACGCCCGAATACATGGCGAAGTGGGAAATGATCAGCAAAACGCGGATCGCCGGATCGCCCGAATATGATTTGACGGCTAAGTGCCTGCCGCCCGGAATGCCGGCCATGATGAGCATGGCTTATGGCATGGAGGTGATGCAGAACAAGGACAAGATCACCTTCTTCAGCGAGCTGAACGATGCATTGCGGCGGGTGTACCTGGACGGGCGCAAGCCTTCGCAAAAGGTGCTGGATGATCCGACTTACGCGGGTTATTCGACGGGTCACTGGGAAGGCGACACGTTGGTGGTGGACACGGTGGCGTTGCGCGACAACACCTTCATCGAAGGATTCACGCCGCACAGCGACGCGATGACCGTACACGAGCGCATTCGATTGAAGGAACCGGGCCTTTTGGAAGATCGCATTACCGTTACCGATCCCAAGGCGCTCACGAAGACTTGGGAGACAGTGAAAACATATCGCAAGGCGTCGCGGGAGAAAGGGAACGACGAGCTGCGAGAGTTTGCGTGCGCCGAAGGTTTGGGAGAGGCAAAGTGAGGGCCACAGCCCTAGCGTTAGGGCTTGCGGCCGCCGGCGCGCTGTGGGGGCAGATGCCGCCCGATTTTTCGGGCGTCTACTATCCGGTGAATCCCTTTGGTCGATTCGCAGGCGCACCCAAAGCAGGAGCGCCCGCAGGACCGCCGCCCAAACCGACTGCTTCAGCGCCGGTCGGGGATGGCTCTAATGGGAGAAGGCCGGATGAGCCGTCGCTCAAGGCTGAATACCTGGCGAAGTGGCAAGTGATCAGCAAATCGCTCATCTCAGGTTCTTCCGAATACGACGCGACGGCGAAGTGCCTGCCTCCGGGCATGCCCTCGATGATGAGCATGTTTTATGGCATGGAGGTGATGCAGAACAAGGACAAAATCACCTTCTTCAGCGAGCTGAACGATGCGATGCGACGCGTTTATCTGGACGGGCGCAAGCCTTCGCAAAAGGTTCTGGACGATCCCACCTACGCGGGTTACTCGACGGGACATTGGGACGGGGATACGTTGGTAGTGGATACGGTGGCAATCCGCGACGATACGTTCATCGAAGGATTCACGCCGCATAGCGATGCGATGACCGTGCACGAACGCATTCGATTGAAGGAGCCGGGTTTGTTGGAAGATCGGATCACGGTTTCCGATCCCAAGGCGCTGACGAAGTCCTGGGAGACGGTGAAGACTTACCGCAAGGCGAAGCCGGGAACGGGGACGGACGAGCTTCGGGAGTTCGCATGCGCGGAGGGAATTGCGGACGCGAAGTGAGGGCCCCGGCGCTTGCGTTGGTGCTGGAGGAGATCCTTGGCACTGCAAAGAATATCCGGGCACTTCTCAGCGGAGCAAAGTATGATGTTGAAGCTTTACGATCATAGGAACGGTGAGGTGTCGCTTGATGAAGCCGAACGTATCGTGATTTGAGATAGGAAACGCGAGAATTGGGAAACGCCACTCATCGCGTGTCTGGGGTGGGGTTCGCTCGTCTGGGGATCTTCCGAAGCTAAACCCACTTGATGGCGTTACGCGAAATAAAGAAGTGGCTGCCACATCGATTTGTTGGCTGCCAGAGAGACGGACGTACTGTAATCCGCTTTCCTTCAACGAGGAGATCCCAACGGGGGCACGCGTTCTTCATAAGGTTGACGTCAATTCGTGCTCCGCACCTGCATGGGCACTGCAGCACTATCCATCGCGGCACGCCGACCTTCTTCACGATGAACGCCGCCGCGCCTAAGCGTTTGGGAACTTGGCTCATCGTCGATACGTGGACGATCCGGGAGATCTTCTTCCGCCTTCGCAGCCGAAACCACGTATCCCGGATCATTGCGCCGATCTTCATTCCGGTCTCCAGGTCGTTTCCAGAAAAAGATTTAGGTCTCCTCGGCCCCATTTTGTGCGATCAGCACAAAAGCAATCATCCATGCTTGGCGTTCGATTCTTGCCGATATGGTTCGCATCGAAGCGGCAAATGATCTCCGTGGAGTTTGCATCCGCTCCCATAAAGCCCGTTAATCGATGGAGCATTTGGTTGATCGCCGCGGCGGCCACCGAGGTTGTGAAGGTTATAACGGCTGGGTCAGGTGTTTCTAGTTCTGGCGCGTATCCCTCACGCCGTAGTCTGTCGGCTTCGTCAGGATTAGTAGCATCGAGAACCTCTGCACGAATGCGATCTGCGTGGATTCGCCCCCGGCAGATTAGACACGCCGCGCCCGGCATTAGGAGGGTAACGCGGCCTTGGACTGAGCGTATGATTCCGTCGGCCGAGTCGATCTTGACGGCCATATCAAACACTGGGATGAGATAGTAGGTGCTTAAGCGGTTGAGCAGAGACCGCCCCCATTGATCATCGGTGCATCCAAAAATCAAATCGCAATTCCGAAATTCCTTCAGGGCGGATTCGAAGGTAATCGGCCGGTTCAGCGGCGTGATGGCCGTACCCAAGCCAATTTCGGAACCGAGCCGGTGAGACAGCGCCACTTTGGATTTACCCGCATCCGTCAGGCGTGATCCATACACTCTTGTGACATTCGACTCAACGAGGCACTGCGGATCGGCAACAAGTATCTGACCGACCCCGAGGCGAATAAGCTGCTCAACAACGCTGGAACCGGTTCCCCCGCCTCCAACGACCCCTATGCTTAGGCTCTTTAGGAGCTGCTGAAGATCTGGACCGAATGCGCGGACCTGTCGGTCATAAATGTTCAAGTCAACGCCGGCTTCGGCGTTCTGAGAGAAAAACCGAAATCGATCACCAATCACCCGAATAACCTCTAGCGGTACAGCGGCGCCGCCGTCAAGCCAGACGCGGCCCACCGGATTATCGGGCGCCGAAAACACAATACTTGCGTGTACTCCCTGGCCTCGGATTCGGTTGTATGCTGTTGCGAACAGTGTTCGCTCTTCCCTGTCGTCCTGCCGCGAATGCCTGGGGACTTCCGGCGGATGAGAGTGCACAAAAGTGAAGCATTGCTGCGATCGATGTGCCCGCTTCAGGGCACGCAGGAAAGACGGTGCCGCAATCTTCATGTGTACCGTCGAGGACTCGACGATCTCGCTCTGGTCAACCGGCAGTACGTCCTGTACCAACAGCCGTGTTTCAACATCGCTTTCCGAGATACCGCAAAGCAGGTAGGCAGCCCGTTCCAACCGCGGAGCCTGGAACAGATGTGTAACGAGGTCTGTGTATTGATCAGCGAGAAACGTAACCGAATACCGCATCAAATTCCCTTTTCAAGCTCCTTGCGGATCGCTCTTAAGAACGTTTGAAGCGTATCGGTGCCTGGACGCCACGTACCGGAAGGTAAATGTCGCGACCATCGTTGCCAATTGCGGCCGGCATAAGTCTCATGCACATCTGCTGACTTCGGGCAGGTTCCGTTGGAACACCGGATGTCCGGCGACGTCCAGAACATGTCAGGGTTTGCGCTGGGATAGCCCGCAGGTATTCGAACGAGCAGATCGCAGACCTGGGGCGCGTAGGCGGCCGGTAAAACGTAGCCTTGTATCATAACGTTCACCACAGCGCCCTCGGTCTCGATCGTGTATTGATATCCCTTGTCGGCGAGATACTTGGTATCCGCCTCGGGTAAAAGTTGAGTTTCTGGCACGTCGGCCCTTAGTCCTCCGCCCCGGGATTCAGGTCGCGTTGAGCCGAATAGAAGTGCTGCCATTCCTTCAGCTTGATCTCGCGTCCATCGTTCGCAATCAGTTTGTCGTCAATCGGCCCCGGCTCCTCCTCGTACAGGTCATACCCTGCGGCGACACTTCCGAGCGCGTACAGTGCTGCGCCAGTAGTCGGACTAGGCGACTTGTGCTCCTTCCGGTCAATGTAGATGGGTACCGGATGATGCCCGTTGTGATGTTCTGCATAAAAACTCCTTTCAAAGTTCCTAGCCACTTGGCGAGCAGCCAGGAAGCTGTTATCCTTTTACAGGACAAAGGTATCACCAAACGCTCGGTGGTGTCAACGCCAACAGTACATTGATATCCTATTACAGGAAGTATGATGAACATCTACAAGACGATAGGCGAGAAAATACGGGAGCTCCGGACGCACCACAACGGCCGAGGCATCAGCCAGGACGCGTTGGCAGCTGAGATCGGGACCACGCCGAATACGATTTCGAGATGGGAAACGGCTACGTATAAGCCTTCTGTTTCCGATCTTGAAGTGCTGGCGAAGTTCTTCGGAACGCCGATTTCAGTTTTCTTCCCTGGAATGGACACCGATATCAAGGCGCAGGCATTGCTCAGTGCGACCCGAGGGCTGAACGATGAAGAGCTCGACGAACTCACCAAGTATGCGTTGTTTCGCCGCGCGCGCCAAGAATTGAACAAGACCAAGAAAGTGCGCGGCGGAAAGTAATGGCTTATGTCGAGTCTCTACGAACAACTGAAAGAACTGGCTCGGAGGAAGCGCGGCGAGCACAGCGTGGAGACGTCGACGTTCGGATTGCGCAAGGTCCGCGAGATTTACTTGGCGGAGGGTATCATCATTGACAGTCGCGAGCTCTCAGCGACGATTCGCGCGGTTTATATGTGTGACGGCGGTGATCCCTCAGTTCTCGTTAATAAAAAGCTACCGACCGAGCCAAGATTGTTCTCGCTGGTGCATGAGTTGAAACACCACTACTGCGATCAGGCCGCGATCGAAAATGGCGAGATCCGCTGCGGCGATTACAACGCAAACCGCACGATCGAAATCGGCGCCGAAGTTTTTGCAGCGGAGTTCATCTACCCCGAGAGTGAATTCCTGAGTCATGCTGACGCGCTCGGATTTGTACGAAACGAGGTATCCGCCGAGGACTTGGTTCGCTTCAAGAAGTCGTGTGGTGCGCCGGTCAGCTACAAATTCATTCAGAAGCGGTTTGCTTTGTCGGGACACATCGCGAAGGGGCAGTTCGATAAGGTTCAATTTCACAAGCTCGAAGAAGAGATCTACGGCGTGCCGATTTATAAACAGGCGTGGTTTAAGAAGCGACGTGCTTCCAGCGCCAAGTGACAGGCCCACAACGTGACTAGGACGAACTACTAGCAGCGCTTACTCCCGAGAAAATCTATTTATCAAGAGTAGAGTGCAGCTGCTTACTACGCGTGAAAGCGGCGCATCCGAGGAGGATCGATCCTAAGCGGCCACTACCACGACATTCTGAGCGGAGGCCGCCCGTCTTAGGTCTTCGTCGGCCGTCGCTAAGGGCAGACCCTTTCGCATGGCCAAGTCCAGATACGCGGCATCATAGGCCGCCAGCTTCCATTTGCGTGCCTGCGCCTCAAGATCAACATTGGTCCATAGATCGCGGATCTCGACCGTTATTGGCAAAGCCTTGAGCCGGGAGAGGAATTCAGAGATCTGCTCCTCAGTGATTCGTTTCCGTTTTTCAAAAGAGACGTAGAGGCTGTTGGCGATCTCGAAAGCCCAAACCTCGGGGACCAGAGCCTCTTGCGTCGCCAATAATGACAGAATGCTGCGGCTGTATACGGTGTCCTCGCTTGGATCGCCGGGAAAGCACCAGGAAACGGCAATTGAGGCGTCAAGAACGAACACGGCCATTAAAGCCGGTGTCCCTCATGCAAGAGCTTTCGTGTCACGGGCTCGCCGAGACTGAGGTGATATTTGTCGCCGAATTCCTGCATGCGCCTGACGGCATCCTCACGTGATGGTGCTTGCCGCTGGCTATTGGGAAGTGCATCGATCGCGGAATTGATGAACTCGTCAACGGAATGTACCAAGCCGTCCTCAATCGCTTCGCGGATGGCTCTTTCCTGATCCGGTGTGAGCGTGATGGTCATGGGATCTCACTTCTAGACTAGCGCGCCAGTGTACCGAGGGGATTGCGGAAGCGAAATAGCGGCGCGGCCAAAAACAAAGGCCTCGCGGATGCTCTCCGCGAGGCCAAACTGATACCAAGGAGATACTAATTACCAGCGACGTCCGTAACCCCAGCGTCCTCCGAACCCGAAGACGACTGATGGGCCATAGTAATAAGGGTAGTACGGATACGGGTATGGCGCTGCGTAGTAACCGTAGTAAGGCGGCGGGGGCCGGTAGCCTGGCCCATAGGCCGATCCATAGCCAGGGCGCGGCGCCGGACGCGCATAGCGCGCGTTGTAGTCGGGCTGCGCGGGATACTGGAACGCCTGCTGCGAATTGTCGAGCGTGATGGGAGTCTCCATGCTAAACGTCATCGGAGTTTCAGGGCCGACGACTGTTGCGCGTCCGCGAGTAAACAGAACCCCGATGGTTGAAACCACCAGGCCCGCCGCTGCGCCTACACCCGCTCCAACGCCACCGTTCACTCCAGCGCCGATTGCCGCGCCGGTTGCGGTTGTCGCGCCGATGGCAAAGGCATCGCGTCCGTAGGAGGTATTGCCTCGCCGGTCGATCAATTTCGTTTTCACTTGAATCTGGCGGCCGTCAGCCAACTGGATTCCGGTGAGTTCTAATTTCAGGTGGGAAACGCCCGACACGCGGCCCGCCTTCTGCGCTTCGGTAACGATGCCGGTCACGGTTTCTCCCCGGCGCGCGATCAGCAATCCATTCGCGACAATTGGTTCGAGCAATGTTCCGGTGAACGCATCGCCGGTTTGATTGTGATCGCTCGACAACCGTTCGTTCAGACGAACCGTCACCCACATTCCGGCCGGAAGCGTGATGGTGGTTGGCGCGTAGCGTACCGGTGGAGCGGCTTGTGGAACACCCTGGGCGGGAGGCGGCGGGGGAGCCTGCTGTTGATCTTGCGGATCGCCGGCAGGGGTCGGCGGAAGAGGATCGGCAGCAACCTGTTGTTGATCCGTTTGCGGATCGAACTTGCGCCATCCCCCGGAGGGAGCCGAAGGAGCCGGAGGCGGCGCGGGCTGATTCGCGTCCTGGGCGAACCCAACCTGAACCAGACCAGGCAAAGTGCCCACCAGCGTAAGGATTAGGACCGAAGCGGCAGGCCAAGTAAATCGGGGATTTATTTTCATGTTAGTCATGCCTCTCAAGTAGAGGCTAATAGCACCTAGCGTGCCAGAGGTAAGTTATTGTAAGCAGAAGGCTTGGAATAAATGGCTTTGGCCGAGGATCACCAGGCTGGTGCATTTCGGCCAGTTGCAGGTAATTAGGGCTTGCGGCTTGGGGGCTGGCGGCTGGCGTAGTAGCCGGCACGAGTTTCCACCTGGAGGCCGGGCTGTTTCGCGGCCAAGTGGATCTTACGATAGCCTAGGGCGTCATCGCGGTTATCCGACATGTAACCGAGGCTGTATTGGTTGCGCAACTCCTCTTCAAGTTGGGTGTATGCGGCCACGATCGGATTGGCGCTGGAGACTTCGAAAAAAGCGCCTCCGGTTTCCTGCGAAATGCGCTGGAGAACCTTCTTGCCGGCCGCGCTGGCATAAGCGCCATCGTAGGCTTGGCGGTCGGTAAAGAGGATGGAATAGACCAGCGAGTCGGCGCGCTTAGCGGATTCCATGGCGCGGGATAAACCGACTTGGCTGCCGTTGTCGACGCCGTCTGTTATCAAAATGAGCGCCTTTCGCCCGGACTGCTTTTGCATAACCTCCTCGGCTGCGAGCAATACCGCATCGTAAAGCGTGGTTCCGCCCAGCGCCCAACGGCCGACATCGGGGGAGCCGCGTTTGTGAGGTGGGCGTTGGGGAGTCTGAAGCCGTGCCAGTGCCTGGTCGAGTTGCTCGCGCGAGGACGTTAGATCCTGCAGCAGCTCTACTTCGCGATCGAAGTGAATGACGAATGCACGATCCTTGTCGGGGCGGAGCACCTGACTGAGGAAACGATAGCTGGCGGAGCGTTCTTCGGCGAGGACACGGCGCTGGCTGAGGCTGGTGTCGATAAGAAGGCCGAGCGTGAGGGGCAGGCCGGATTCTTTTGAAAAATAGCGGATGGTTTGCGGGCGTCCGTCTTCTTCCAACGTGAAATCATCCTGGCCTAGGTTGGGAACGACGTGGCCCTGGCCATCGCGAACCGTGGCGAAGAGGTTGACGACGCGGACGTCGGTGGAGAAAGTAGTAGCGTCCTGGCCGGAAGCTGCCGTTGCAAGTAACATTAATGGAAACAATCGTTTAGATGCGAGCATCTCAAGTGTTTTCGTACAGGCTCGGCTCGCCTTCCGGACGGGTTTTCCAGCGGCGATGAATCCACAGCCACTGACCGGGATGCTCGCGGATGACGCCTTCCAGCACCGCGTGCAGGCGGCGGGTGTCGTCCAGAGGGTCGCCAGATATCTCAAGTGGAGGATGAAATTTGAGGATGTACTTTCCTTCCTCCTCAGACCATATGGCAAAGCCTGGGATGACTGCCGCGCCCGTGCGGGCGGCGATTTTCGCAAAGGCCGTGTTGGCGCATGCCGGGGTGCCAAAGAAGTCGACAAAAACGCCCTCCTGCAACGAAGTGTTCTGATCGATTAGAATCCCCACCGCCTCGTTTTGATGCAGGGCGCGCAGGACAGCTCGCGCGCCCTCCCATTTGACGATGAGATGGTTGCCGGAAAGCTGGCGTCGATCTTCCACCAATCGATCGATGCCGGGGTTATCCAGCGGGCGGATCATGATGTGCATCGGCTCCGTCATGAGCGCGTGGGCGAAGGCGCTGAGTTCCCAGTTGCCGAAGTGCGCGGTGGCGAAGAGGATGCCTCGGCCGGCTTTCTTGGCTTCGAGATAGTGCTCCAAGCCTTCGTAACGGATCCAGTTATGAATGTTTTGGCGATTAAATTGCGGGAAACGCGCGAAGATCCAGAGCAGGCGTGCGATAGACCGAAAAACTTCGTCGGTGATGGCGTGGCGCTCGGCCTGGGATTTCTCCGGGTAAGCCAGTTCCAGGTTGCGCATCGCGGTGCGGCGCAGGCGAGGGATCGCGAGATCGAGAAAGGCTGGCATAGAAGCGGGCCAGCCAGAGTGGCGCATGCGACAGCGACCAGAGCACGGATCGCCGCTAGCCGCTATTCAATCCACCCACCGCCGAGGACGAGATCGCCTGAGTAAAGAACCGCGGCTTGGCCGGGAGTGACGGCGCGCTGCGGCTCGTCAAAATGGACCTTCGACGCGGGTTGGATCCGAAGTCGGCGAAACCGTGGCGTCGGCGGCGGCGTGCTTGTTGCGAATCTTCACTTGCGCGCGAATCGGCGCGTCGATGGGCGCGATGGAGATCCAATTCATGTTCTTGGCGGTCAGGGTGGCGCGCAGCAGGTCTTCGCTGCGCCCGACGATCACGCGCTGGGATGCCGGTTCGGTCGAGATCACATAGAGCGGTTCACCCGCGGCAACCCGCAGTCCACGGCGCTGGCCAACAGTGAAGTGATGGACGCCAGCGTGCTCGCCCAGCACCCGCCCCTCGGTATCGAGAATCTCGCCGTGCGTTTCTTCTGCAGCGATTCCGCGCTCGCGGAAATAGGCATCGATGAAGGCGGCGTAGTCCCCATTGGGAACGAAGCAGATCTCCTGGCTGTCGGGCTTTGCGGCTACCGGCAATCCCAACTCGCGCGCCAGTTCGCGCACCTGCGGCTTGGTGTATCCGCCGAGGGGAAAATCGGTGCGCGCCAATTGCTCCTGCCGCAAGCCGAAGAGAAAATAGGTTTGATCTTTGGAGTGGTCCACGCCACGGCTCATTTGATAGCGGCCGCTCGGCTGGTCAAAGCCAATGCGCGCGTAATGGCCGGTAGCAATGCGCGACGCCCCGACGCCCGCGGCCAGGTCCAGGAACTGATCGAACTTGATGAAGTTGTTGCAGAGCGTGCAGGGAATGGGCGTGCGGCCGGACAAATAGTCATCGATGAAGGGCTGCACCACTTGTTCTTCGAAGCCGGCTTCGAAGTTCACGACGTAATATGGAATGCCCAGATGCTGGGCCACGTGGCGCGCGTCGTAGACGTCGTCGAGCGAGCAGCAGCGGCCAGTGGCGCCGCCCTCGGGCGCGAGCTCGGGCAAACGCCGCTGATTCCATAGCTGCATGGTCAGGCCGACAATGGGCTGGCCCTGACGCTGCAGCAGTCCAGCGACGACGGAGCTGTCCACTCCGCCCGACATGGCGACCGCGACTGGGGCTGTATCAGGCACTGGTATACGTCGGCGAAAGCTTGCGCAACTGCGCGACCGAGCCGGCCACGGCTTCGATCAGCGCGTCCACTTGCTCTTCATTATTCAAAGCCCCAAGAGAAAAGCGCAAGCTGGCGCGGGCGCGTTCGGGCGGAAGACCCATGGCGAGCAAAACGTGCGATGGCTCGACGGCGCCGCTGGAACAGGCCGAGCCGCTCGACACCGCGAATCCTTTGAGGTCGAGCGAGATGACCAGTGCCTCGCCCTCCAGGCCGTCGAAATAGATGTTGGTGGTGTTGGGGGTGCGCGCGACGCCCCCTCCATTCACGCCCGCGTCCGGAACATTCGCCAGGATTCCTGTTTCCAAGCGATTGCGCAGCTCATTTAAACGAGAGGTTTCAATTGGGAGTGTTTCGCGGGCCATGGCGGCCGCCTTCCCCATCGCGACCGCGCTCGGAACGTTTTCGGTACCGGGCCGGCGTTCGCGCTCGTGCTTGCCTCCGAACTGGATGGGACGCAGCTTCGTACCAGCTTTCACAAACAACGCACCGATCCCCTTGGGCGCATAAAACTTGTGGCCGCTGATGGAGTAAAAATCCACGCCAAGAGCCTGGACATCGACGGGGATCTTGCCCGCCGCCTGTACACCGTCGGAATGCATGAGCGCCCCGGCCTGGTGGGTTATGGCGGCGATCTCGGCAATCGGCTGGATGGCGCCGGTTTCGTTGTTGGCGTGCATCACGCTGACCAGCACCGTTTCCGGCCGGATGGCACGGCGAATGTCGTCCGGGTGAACCACGCCAGTGGGGCCTGGGTGGACATAGGTGACCGGCACACCTGAGCGCTCCAGCTCCCGGCAAGGATTCAGGACGGCGGGATGCTCGATCGCGGTGGTAATGACGTGTTTTTGAGGCGCGGGGTTGGCCAGGACGGAGCCGAAGATGGCGAGGTTGTCGGCCTCGGTCCCACCGCTGGTAAACACCAGTTCCTTGGGCTCGCAGCCGAGCAAAGCGGCCACTTCCCGGCGCGCCATCTCCAGTTGCTGCTTGGCTATCTGGCCATCCTGATGGATGCTGGAGGCATTGCCTGGTACCTCAAGTAGAGCTGTAACCAGTACTTCTAGTACTGAGTGAGATACCGGCGTGGTCGCGTTGTGGTCAAAGTAGAAACGGGGCACTTCAATTACCAGTTTAACAGTGACATCTGCTGGGAAAGATAGCGATTATCGCATTTCCAGATGTTTCAGCCGGGTGTCGATCACCTCTTCGACCCGGCGCAAATAGGACTGCCACATTTCTCGTATGTCGGCAAAGCGAGCGTCCATGTGTCCCCGAAGATCGTTCAGCCGGGAATTGCTGATCAGAATCCCGCCCAGCACCGCCAGTGTGGGTACACCCACTGTGAGTGCCGTTTGAATGGAGGCATCAGCCATTTGGTCTAAGTTTAGCTGACTTCGGCTTCGTGGGGAGAGCTTCCGTGAGCCATGCGAGGCCAAGGACGCCTGCTGACATACCGAGCGGCCAGTAAGTTCGGCTCGGTCAACATCGCCCAAGTGAGCCCTATCACCGCGAGCACCAGACACAAGCCTTCTAGAGTTGATCGTGGCAACGTGGTCGCGTAGCGCAGAGTCAAAAAAGATAAGTGAAGCCAACAAACCGAGCAGCTCTAAAACCAGCGTCCGGTTTGTCGCCATGTGCGGAACAGGGACGGTAACACCGAAGATAAGGGCCAGTACAGCCTTCGTGGCGGCGATGAGACTGGCTGCGGAGAGATAGCCCGCCCAGCGGCGGACCGTTAGGAAGAGGACGGCCCCAGTGCAAGAAACGACTACGATGCCCAAAGCTCTGAAGAGCATCGAATCGTTTTCACGCCGGCCTAGTATCAAATGGCGATCCCGGCTAGCAGAACCAAGAACGAAACCGCCAGAATGGCGAGCCCGGATCGCTTGTAGATCATAAGATTTCGCTGTCTGGCAGTGCGGCACATGGAACTAACATTTAATACCAAGTTCGCGCTGGGCGTTGCCCTGTAGACACATCAAACTGAAACCGGCGACTATAATGGCACGTAGGAAACAACATGGGAACAAATTTGGCGTTCCGCGCGGGCATCCTGCTTCTGGCCGGTGTGGCCGCGGCTGCGGCGCAGAGCTACCACGCCACCATCGTTACCGAAGATGGCTCGCCTCTTCCGACTTCGCCGCAAATCATTCCTTCTCTTTCCGACCGGCTGGTGCAAGAATGCGTGATCACGAATATTTTCGGCAATGGCAGCGTGCAATACTTGGTGAACTGGCGCTCCCGGCCGTATGATCCGTCTACCGCCGATGCGTGCGATGTCGGCATCCGATTAAAAGGTTATCAGCCAACCCAAGTCACCTTGCGGAATGACGCGACGATTGTGCTGAAGCGAGTGGGACTGCACGAAGGCTCGACGGTTTCCGCGACCGCGCTGAATGCGCCTGAACCGGCCAGGAAGGCCTACGGGAAAGGCGTGAATGCGATGACGGACGAAAAATGGCCCGCCGCGCAAAAGAATTTCGAGAAGGCGGTGGAAATCGATCCGGATTACGCTCAGGCGTGGAGCGATCTGGGCGAGGTTCTCGCGAGACAATCGAAACCAACGGAAGCCCGCGCCGCGTGGGAAAAGGCTGTGCAGTCCGATCCAAAGTACATCAAGCCTTACATCCAGCTGGCCAGGCTGGATATGGTAGAAAAACATCCAGAGGAGGCGATCACGATTGCCGGTAAGGCAGTGGCTATGAATCCTCTGGAGTTTCCCGAGCTTTACTTCGTTTACGCCGCGGCAAATTACAATCAGAAGCACTTAGATGTAGCCGAGGTGAATGCGCGCCGTGCCACGGAACTCGATAAAAACCACGAAGTTCCGCGCGCGGAGCTATTACTGGGATCGGTTCTGATCGCAAGAGGCGATCGGAATGGCGCTTTGCAGCATTTCAGAAAGTACCTGGAGATTGTGCCGAAAGCGCGGGATGCCGATCAAGTGAAGCGAGCCATCGCCCAGCTGGAAGCCCCCGGCGACGCGAAGTAGGCGCTGGTACACGCGGCTTTTAGCCGCGTTGGTATTGTCAACGGCGGAACGCGGCTGAAGGCACGTCTACCCTTAGCACACTACACTAGCCTCTATTTGCCCTCGACTTCGTTCATCACGCCCGCCGCCTGAATGGTGGTGTGATAGCTCTCCATCATCATCCAGAGGCCGTCTTTATTGGGCGCAAATACGCGGCTGGACCAATACGGCTTGCCGTTATAAGTGGGCTGGCACATGATGGCGACCACGGCGGTTCCAAGATCCCACATGCGGGCAAAGAGCAGCGGGGAGGCGGCCACCTTGGGAGCATTGGGGTCGCGCTTACTGATTCCGTTCCACCGATCCATCTTGGTTGCCACGCCATAGGAACCGACCACCACCTGGTCGTCGCCGATGTGCATTCTCCAATGTTCAGGCGTGCCGTCTTCCTGTTCCATCCAGCCTTTGATCGCGGCCTTTTCGTTGGCGGTTACGGGTACGTACGGCATCACCTGGCATGGATTGACGCACGGGACGCCGTAAGGAGAGCGCCCGTCGGGATTCTCCGACTTGGGACGGGTGGCGATCTCGGAGTTGTGCAGCAGCTTCCAGCCGGTGGGCCGCTCGACCCAGAAGTGAGCAGCGTACTTGTTGCCTTGGTTCTCCTGGATCCAAACCACTTTGCCGTATTTATGTTCGACGATCTTCACGTCAGCGCCGCTCGGAACCAGTGGCTTTAGTCCCAGCGCGAGGGCATCGTCTTTGGCGTAGTAAACGCCATCGGTGTCGATCCAGGTAAAGTCCGGGTCGAGGTACTTCTTGACCGTGGCGATGTCGCCCTTTTCGTAAGCTTGAACGAAAGCCTTGTCGGTGGCCGCCACGGGGTCTGCACCGCCGGTGGGTGGCGCGGTCAGGGCGGGTATGGCGGTCAGGCCAAAAGCCAAAATGTAGTACATTTTTTTCATAATCTCTCCTATTATTTTCTGGACGTTCACACGAGTGTGAACGCGGCACGCATGAGTGCGTGCGCGACAACATGTTACTCGGCTGGCGCAAATGCCAGCAATACATTTCCGGGGGCGCCGCCGAAGCGTCCATATCCGGAGTTCATAAAGACCATTCCATTGACCACCACGGGCCCGGGTCCGTCGATAGCGCCGCCCTTGGCTGCGACGCCATTGACGGTGGTGAAATCACGCCGCGTGTCGAAATCCCAGAGCACCTTCCCATCTTCGGCTGCGAAGGCTCGCATGTGGCCGTCCATGGAGCCGGAGAAGACAATGCCGGGTATCGCGGTGAGCGCCGCCGATTGCGCCGGACTGCAGCCGGGCCGCGATCCGCAGGCTTGCGGCGCATCGTACCAGGCCTTGGTGCCTTCGGCGACGCGCAGCGCCGTGAGTCCACCGCCTTGATCGGCCGAGAGCACGCGGAACCCGTCCTTGGTGAAGAAGTATGCGTCGGAAGCGGCTGCATAAACGTACTGACCATCGCTGGCCATGCCCCATTGCACACCGCCGATGATGCCGCCTTTGGCGACGCGCTGGGTCCACGCGATTTCGCCTTTGCGATTGGGATCGAGCGCGTAAACCATGCCGGACTTTTGTCCCGCGATAAGTAGATCGCGGGCCTGCGGAGTCTTGACCAGGATCGCCGACGAGCCGAAGTCATAATCCGGTCCTCGTTGGCCCTCGTCAGGACAATTCGGTCCGTTGACTCCGGCCACGCAGCCTGAATTGAACACATCGCCTGGCGTCACCTGGCGCGACCAGAGGATGCGGCCAGTGGCGAGATCGAGCCCCAGCACGGCGTCGCTAGTGGTGGTGGCCGGGGCCGAGTAATTGTCGCCGGTGGTGACATAGAGCATGCCACGCTTGGGATCAATGGTGGGCGCCGACCAGATACCCGCGCCGGAAGGGCCTTGCCGGATGGTTCCGATGGAAGTCTTGCCGGTTTGGTGCGGCGCGTCGTTGATGGTGTAGGTCTTCCAGACTTGCGCTCCATCGCGTACGCGCAGCGCGACCAGGCTTCCGCGAAAACTGCAGCAGGGGTATGCGGGGTTGGTGGCGCGAGACTCCTCCCATGACGCGATGCCCACGTATACATTGCCCATGTAAACCGTCGGCGAGCCGGTGAGCAAGGCGGCTTCGTGGTCCTCAATTCGCTTCTTCCAGAGCAGCCGGCCGGTCTCGGCTTCGAGCGCATAGAAAGTTCCGGTGAGGTCGCCGAAAAGCACGGCATGTTTGTTGTCGAGCGGGGCAGTGGCGACTGCTTCGCGCACCGGTGCGCCGGCCTGGTAGGTCCATTCGACGCAGCCGCTGGAGGCCTCGAGCGCGTAAATCATGCCGGCCGCGCTGCCCAGGAAGATGTGTCCGTCCACCACCGAGGGCTGCGCGTACGCGGAGATGTCGCCTTCCAGTCCGAAGGCCCATTTGAGTTTGAGCTTGCGCACCTGGCTGATGGAGAGCCGGGCGACGGAGCCGGATTGGAACCGCGCGTTGTCGAGCGTAGGACTCCAACCGTTCCACGAAAACTGCGGAATTTGTTTTAGGCTGATGGTCCGTTCTTTGCAAAAGGCTTCGGCTTTAGGTCCGGGCTCCGGGCCAGGCACGCCGAGGTAAGTAGCGACGGTCTCGCGCTCTTCGCGGCGCAGCGGATAAGCCACCGTCATCATGGCGCCGGAGTTCATAGCGCGGAGGATTCGCAGCGCCGGCATTTTTTGGAGCGAGGCGCGCGGAGGGATACGTGAGCCGGGTTGATCGTGACAAGCGGCGCAGTGTTGTTTGTAGAGGGCTTCGCCCGAGGGCGCCTGGGCGTGAGCGCTAAACACACAGACGACGACAGCGAACGGAACACGGTTCATCTGCATGAGACTATCACGTAAAAAGGCGTTCACGAGTGCGTGCGCCACAATGCTAATGTAGTGTTCGCAAAATAACTAGACAGAAATAAGGGTAGACGCGGCTTCAGCCGCGTTCTAAAGCCGGGTGTACCGTGCCAATCCGGTGAGTGTCTAGTCATTGATTGGACTAGTTGGAAGTATCGATTTTGAGATCCCGGCCGTCTGCCATATGGATCTTGTTGACCCACAGCGAGGGCGTGCCATTCTTGGCGCGATAGCCGGTGATGGCGAGTTCTTCGCCAGGCTGCACGGTAGCTTCGGTCCAGCCTTTGGGAGCCAAATGGTTCGCGCTGGTCAGCTCGGCTTTCCAGGTTCGGATTTGGCCCTGGTCGTCCTTCACGTCGAGTTCGATCACGCAATGCGGATTGGTGAAGTGAAAATCCGATACCGTTCCCTTCAACGTGACCTCCGCCGAGGTGTCGAAGGCCGCATATCCATGGTGCGCGCCGGCCGATCCCGGCAGGAGGAGAAGCAAACTTAAGAGAAAAGTTTTCATTGTGCAGGCCCCGCGTCGATCCAACGATCCAGATCCCGGACATACTGATGTCCATTCAAGGTGTACATCGGAACGGTCACCACCATGTAGGACTTGCCCACCAGCGGTTTTCCGTTCTTGCCTTTTTCGCCATTAGCGGTGGCGACCACCCAGACGTCGAAGTTCGCGGCGGGATTGGCGGCGGCAGGCGTAAAGAAGCCCGAGCTGCTGATCTTGCCAACGAAATCGGTGCTGGCCCCGGGGCCGGTGTAAAACACATCCAGCGACCAGGCAACGTCGGTGGATTTAAGAGGGCCGAGCTCCACGTCGTCGGGGGTGTGCAGTTTGCCGTCCGGGCCCCTTTGGTATCCGATGACTTCGAATTGCTGATAGCCGCGGACGCGAGAATCGCCGGCGAACGCAGCCATCGCAGAGTCCGGCGCTACTTTGATGTAGTCGACGCGATCATAAATCGCGAGGGCGCCCGGAAGCGCGGAATGGCGGAAGCGAGCGTCGCGCTTGCCAAGCGCTGCATCGGAGGCGACGTCCAGCTCGGCGACCACCTCGCCGCGGGTGCTCGAAATAATGCTACGAACCGTTACGCCGGGTCCGAAGTCGAGATCGGCGGGCACCACGTGGGCGGGGAATCGATCGCCGATCAGTCGAATGCGATTGCCGCTGGAACCGGTCTTGAGCGCCGATCGATCGAGCAGCAGGAGCGTGGGGTCGTCAGAAGATGCTGCCCGGCGCAGCTTCACATCGAAGCCGAATTCCTGGTACTGCCCCCAGAACCAGCGGCCCTCGGCGGTCAACTGATCGGGTGCGATCCACAGGGCCTCGCGCGCGTCGCTCCCGACATCATTGGGAGCCGAGCCTTCGGGTTGCGGGCCCTTGGAACGGCCGCGCCAGGCGTACGATCCGTAGACCACGCTGCGCCCGGTACGGACGATGGTAGACCCGTCGTCCACCGACGTCAGATGCACGGTGGTAGTGAAGTCGTCATCGGGAGTTGGATCCACCTGCATCTCGCCATAAAACTTGCCGCGGCCGAGCAGCGTCGCAGTCACCAGCCAACGGCCTGCCAGGTTGGTCGAGCGGGTGCGGGCGCTCCAGGCGTCCCATTCGGGAGTGTGCAGAGGAGCCACTTTGGCCAGGTACGCGATGGCTTCCTCGTCCGGTGGAAGCTTAAAGCGAGCGGCGTGCATCTCGTCCAGCTGCTTCCAATCGTCCGGCGAGCGCCGCCAGGCTAGGGACTGAGCGAAGGAGTGGCAGCGGGCGCACGCGTGTTGCACATGATCGTTGGGAATGTTGGTTTCCGGATGGATGCGACGCTCCACATCGTACAGGATGGGTTTGGCTTCCTCCGGCGCGAGGCCATGCGACGCGCTAAGATACTTCACGATCGCCCGCGCCTCCGGGGGAGTGAGCGCGACGCCGTCCGCCAGGATCATTCGTTTCAGCGCCGCCTGCCAACCTTCGGGCGTGCTGCGCTCCCAGGAAATGCGCTGCATGTTGCCGGACTCATCGCGGGTGTGGCAGGTTCCGCACTTGGCGATCACCACCGGATCGGTGACGGGGATGCCATCTTCGGCAAAAACGGCCGTGACGGACACCAGGCCGCATAAAAGAGGAAGCGCCGAGTGCATTTTAGAAGTCTAGCGCAAGCGTCGCCGAACGCGCTCGTTCATAGCTTCTGAGAGCAATGGTTGGGCCCGGTGACGCCACGCGATCAAACGCATTCCATTCCGCACCAACCACTTCCGTCCCGCTCTTTCAGCAATTCAGGTTCGCCGTAGTACTCTGGAGCCAAGTGCCCGCGGCGTCCCCAGCTGTTGGCTTCATTTTTTCAAAATCAGAAAAATAGCATCAATGAACACAAAAAAGTACCCGTGATGCGCCGCCCGCGGCAGTTGTGGCGCACGCACTCGTGCGTGCCGTGTTGGCACTCGTGCCAACACCTGTACTGGAGTCCCAATGCTGCTAGGATAATGTTTTAGCACCTCTATTTCGTTTCAACAGGGTACCGTGAACAAATGAAGATTTGTGTTTTAGGCGGTGATGGTTACTGTGGCTGGGCCACTGCGCTGTATTTGTCCAAGCAGGGGCACGCAGTGGCTGTGGTCGATAACTTCGTCCGCCGGCAATGGGATTTCGAGTTAGGCGCTCAGAGCCTGACGCCGATCCAGCCGCTTTCGGACCGGCTGCGCGTCTGGCAGGAGCTCACCGGGAAGTCGATCGAGCAGTTTATCGGCGACGTCCAAGACTACGACTTTCTGTCCGGTGTCATCGAAAGCTTCCAGCCCGATGCGGTGGTGCATTTCGCCGAGCAGCGTTCGGCGCCGTATTCGATGATCGACCGCAAGCATGCGGTATTCACTCAGGTCAACAATGTCGTAGGAACGCTCAATCTGCTGTTTGCGCTCCAGGAGCTGCGGCCCGATTGCCACTTAGTGAAGCTCGGCACCATGGGCGAGTACGGCACACCCAATATCGATATCGAAGAAGGCTACATCCGGATCGAGCACAATGGGCGGTCGGACGTGCTTCCGTATCCCAAGCAGCCGGGTTCGTTTTATCACCTCTCCAAGGTGCATGACAGCCACAACATGATGTTCGCCTGCAAGATCTGGGGGCTGCGGGCCACCGATCTGAATCAGGGCGTGGTCTATGGAACCGTGACTGACGAGGTTGTGTTGGACGAGGCGCTGATCAACCGTTTCGATTACGACGACGTCTTCGGAACAGTGTTGAATCGTTTCTGCATCCAGGCCGCGGCGGGACATCCGTTGACCGTGTATGGGAAGGGCGGCCAGACGCGCGGCTTCCTCGACATCCGCGATACAGTTCGCTGCATCGAAATTGCATGCTTGAATCCGGCCAATCCGGGTGAGTGCCGGGTATTTAACCAGTTCACCGAACAATTCTCAGTACTGGAGCTGGCGGAAATGGTTCAGGCGGCGGCCTGGAAGCTAGGGACGCGTGTCAACGTGGAGCACCTTCCGACGCCGCGGGTGGAATCGGAAGAGCACTATTACAACGCCAAACACTCCAAGCTGATCGACCTCGGGCTGCAGCCGCATTATCTCTCTGACTCGCTGCTCGACTCGCTCATGAATATCGCGATCCGCTATCAGGATCGCATCGACACCGCGTTGTTCATGCCTCAGGTGCAGTGGCGCAATTCCCGCAATCAGCGGTCCCGTCAAAGGGGCGTGGCCGCGTCAGAAGTGACCTACTGATGGGAGGGCAGCGCTGAATTGTGCGGCATAGCCGGCTATACACACGGCCGTCGCGCGGCGACGCCCGGCCGAATCCAGGAAGCGGTTGCGAGCATTCTCCATCGCGGCCCCAATCAGCAAGGCGTCTTTGAGTCCGAGGCGGTGTCGCTGGGCGCGGCGCGGCTGAAAATTATCGATATTGAGGGCGGGGATCAGCCCATATTATCCAGCGATGGCGGCACCGTCATTGTCTTCAATGGCGAGATCTATAATCACCTGGAATTGCGCCGTGAACTGGAACAGCGCGGACATCGTTTCCGCACGCACTGCGACACCGAAACAATCCTGAACGCTTTCATTGAATGGGACACGGAATGTTTCTCGCGCCTGCGCGGAATGTTCGCGATTGCGCTGTGGAACGAGCGCGACGGCCGCCTGGTGCTGGCCCGCGATCGGATGGGGATCAAACCGCTGTATATCGCGCGCCAGGGTGAGGACCTGTACTTCGGGTCGGAGCTGAAGGCGATCCTGGTTCACCCTCAGATCGAGCGCCAGTTGAGCCTGGACGGTCTGGATTGCTATTTGTCCCTGAACTATGTGCCGGCGCCGTGGTCCCTGGTGGAGGGCATCGAAAAGCTGCTTCCAGGCCGATGGATGGAGTGGCGGCGGGGCGCGATTCGAACGGAGAGCTACTGGAGCTTGCCGCAGGGCAGGGAAGAGCGGTGGACTCCCGCGGGTGCTGAAGAGGAGTTGGATCGCCTATTGACGCAGTCGGTGAAAGAACATCTGGTTTCCGACGTGCCTTTGGGAGTTTGGCTGAGCGGTGGCTTGGACTCCTCGACTATGGTGCACTACGCGGCCACGGCATCCATCTCGCGTCTGAAAACGTTTTCCATCACCTTTCGCGGCCGCAGCTTTGACGAAGCGAGCTACGCGCGCCAGGTAGCGGAACGCTATGGGACCGAACATACCGAGCTCGATCTCAACCCCGAGCAGGATCTGCCGGGCGCTATCGGAGAGTTGGCTTATTACTGCGATGAGCCGAACGCGGATTCAGGCGCACTGCCGGTGTGGTTTCTTTCCCGGCTCACCAAGGCCAGCGCGACCGTGGCGCTCAGCGGCGAAGGCGCGGACGAATTGTTCGGCGGCTACCTGATGCAGCGCGCCAGCCTGCTTGCGCGAAAAGTCCGTAAATTTCCTCCGCCCGTGGTGCGGGCGATGTTGGCGATAGCGCAACGCTGGCCGGTATCCAACGATAAGATCGGTTTTGAATACAAACTGAAGCGGTTTCTGGAAGGCTGCCGGATGCCGGCGGCGCGCGCGCATCTCCATTGGAGCGGGACCTACGGCGATCGTGAAAAGCGTTCCCTGGTTCAGCCCGTGTTGCCCGCGGCGCTCGATTCAGTTTTGAAGGAGCTGGCGAAGTCGGGCGATGACTTACCGGCTTTTCTGTGGTTCGATCAGAAATACTTTTTACCGGATAATATCCTGACTAAAGTGGACCATACCAGCATGGCCCATTCCATCGAGGTGCGGCCTCCGTTTCTGGATCATCGCATTGTGGAATTCGCAAGCACGCTGCCGGCCGGCATGAAGATCCAAGGCGCCAGGCAGAAGGTGATCTTGAGGAACCTGATGCGGGGGAAACTTTCTCCGGAGATCCTCAACAGGAAGAAAATCGGTTTCGATATTCCCACGCACGACTGGTTCCGCGGACCTCTCCGGCCTTTGCTTGAAGAAGCGGTGGCATTCGCATCCGCCGAGCATGGCGACTTTTTTCAGATCTCTAAAATTAAAGCCGATGTGAAAGCGCATCTCGACCGGCGCGCCAACCTGGGCTATCACCTGTGGGGGTTGATGACGTTGTTCTTTTGGATGAAAAAATGGGGAATCCAGACCAGGACGGAAGCGGGCGCGAAACGCCAAGCGACGGAAAAAGTTTTCATTTCTACTGCCTGATCGTTTTGCTTATTGCGGCCGCGGTGTATGCGGGCTGCATGCTTTCGCCTCCGTCGCTGATGGACGACGTGGACGCGGTGCAGGCGCAGATCGCGCGCAATATGCTCACGTCCGGCGACTTTGTCACGGCGCGGCTGGATGGAATTCCCTATCTTGAAAAATCGCCCCTGATCTACTGGCTGATCGCGGGATCGTTCAAAATCTTCGGAGCAACGGACTGGGCCGCGCGCATTCCGATGGTCCTGGCGGCTATGGCGCTGGCCTGGCTGACCACCGCGTTTGGGATGTGGGCGTTCGGCGGCAAAGCCGGATTCTACGCCGGTCTTTGCATTTCGACCTGCTTTGGACTTTTTCTTTTCACCCGTATTCTGATTCCCGATGTGATGCTCACGGCGAGCATTACCCTGTCCATGTGGGCGTTCCTACGGGCCATCGATGAAACTGAGCCGCGGCAAAGATGGTGGGCCTTGGTTATGGCCGCGAGTTTGGGAACCAGCCTGTTATTCAAAAGCCTGGTCGGGATTGTTTTCCCGATCGCCGCGGCGCTCATTTATCTCGGCGTCACAAGGCAGTTATTCGAAGCTAAGGTTTGGAAGGCTCTGCATCCGTTGAGTGGGTTGCTAGTGGCATTAATCATTGCCGCGCCCTGGCACATTCTGGCCACGCTGAGGAATCCTCCTTATTTCGATTTCACGATGCACAGCGCGCCGGGCGAATATCACGGTTTTCTGTGGTTTTACTTCATTAACGAGCAGCTGCTGCGATTTTTGAACATGCGCTACCCGCGCGACTACGATACGGTTCCGCGCCTGTACTTCTGGCTTTTCCATCTGCTGTGGCTGTTTCCCTGGAGCGTGTATCTTCCAGCGATAGCCAAATTGAGCTTCAAGCCGCTGGATCGCGCCGGGAAGGTGCGGTTGCTGGCGCTGTGCTGGACCGGATTTATCCTGGTGTTTTTCACTTTTTCCACCACCCAGGAATATTATTCGATGCCCTGCTATCCCGCGCTCGCGCTGCTGTTGGGATCGGCGATGGCCGCGGGCGGCGATTGGATTCGATACGGTACGCGCGTTTTGTGTGGAATTTTCATTGCGGCTGCCGTGACGGTGCTGGCGTTGTATTTTTCAGCCTGGAATCTTCCAACGCCTGGTGATATTTCCTCGGCGCTCAGCTCAAATCCTGGCGCTTACAAGCTTTCGCTGGGCCATATGGAAGACCTTACGATCGCTTCCTTCGCCTATCTGCGAGTCCCACTGTTGGTGGCTGCAGCGGCGTTTCTGGTGGGAGCGGCCGGCACGTTTCGTGCAAAAGGGCTCCGCGCCTTCTCGGCAGTTGCCCTGATGGCCGTGCTATTTTTCCAGGCCGCGCGCATCGCCATGGCGGCATTCGATCCGTTTCTTTCGTCGCGGCCGCTGGCGGAAACATTGCTGCGTTCGCCTTCCGGAAAACTGATCGTGGATCATCACTACTATTGGTTTTCATCGGTCTTCTTTTACACCAATCGCGACGCGCTGCTGCTGAATGGCCGGTTCAACAACCTGGTTTACGGCTCCTACGCGCCGGGCGCGCCGAATGTGTTTATCGACGACGCGCAATGGAAAACATTGTGGCTGCAGCCGCAACGGTACTATCTGGTGATCCGGGAGGAATCGGCCGAGCGCTTAAAGAAGTTGGTGGATCCTAAACTGCTCGTCATCGTGGCCCAGAGCGGCGGCAAACTGCTGCTGACGAACCATACCGGGTCGAGTAGCCTGTAAATATGCTGTTTCTGGCTATCGCGGCTATACCATTTATTTACTATTCGATCGCGATCTATAGTTCGTGGCGGTATTTTAGAAAACCGGCGAGCGAGCCGGAGCCTTCGTTCACACCACCGGTCAGTATCTTAAAACCGATTCGCGGCCTCGATCCGGATGCGGGCGAGAACCTGGCCAGTTTCTGCCGCCTGGATTATCCCGAGTACGAAGTTGTTTTCTGCGTGGATGCGGATGACGAAGCGGTTCTGGCGGCGTTGGCGAAACTCACCAGCGATTTTCCGCACTGCCGGATTCGGGTGCTGCTCGGTTCAGGACGTGTGGCGACCAACGACAAGGTGGCAAAACTGGCCCGTCTGGTGAGCGACGCCGCGCACGAAGTGGTAGTCATCAGCGATAGCGACGTGCGGGTGCGTCCCGATTATCTCCGCCGGCTGGTAGCTCCGTTGCGCGATCCGAAAGTGGGAGCCGTCACCTGTTTCTACGTTCCAACGGAACTCACTACCTGGACCGACCATTTGCAAAGCGTCGGAATGATGTCCGATTTCTACGCGGGCATTTTGGTGGCCTGGCGACTGGACGGAGTGAAGTTCGCGCTAGGGCCGACCATCGCCACTACTCGCGCGCGGCTCGCCGGATTTGGCGGATATCCGGAGCTTGAAAATCGCCCCGCCGACGACTTACTGGTGGGCCGGCTGATCGCCGAGCAGGGTTACGAAGTGGTTCTGCTGCGCTACTCGATCGAGACCGTTTGCGACTACGGATCGTTCAGCGATCTGCTGCACAAGCGTCTGCGATGGATCGTGGTGATGCGTCACATGCGCCCGTGGGGGCATCTCGGCCTGTTGCTGACCCAGGGCTTGCCGTGGTCGATTGCGGCGGTTGCCGTGCATCCCTCGGCCGCTGTCGCCTTCGGCTATCTTGGCGGCTACCTGGGCTTGCGGATGGCGATGACCTGGATGATCGGGATCCACGGCTTGCGCCAGCTAGGCTTGTGGAAACAAATGCCGCTGATTCCGGTTTGGGATGCCGTGGCGTTTGCCATCTGGCTGATTAGCTTTGGCCGCAACAGCATCCGCTGGCGCGGCGCCGACTATCACATCCGGGATGGGCGGCTGGTTCCGGTCGATTGAAGAAGCGCTATCCGCCCACCAGCACCACGCCGGCCAGGACGGCCAGAGCGCCCGCCGTGCGACGAGCACCCAAGCGCTCGTGCAGAACGAACTTGGCGAGCAATGTTTCAAGGACAAAGCTGGCCGACGATGCGGGCACGGCGAAACTCAGCGGTTCTGTTTGCACCAGCGCCATAAACGAGAAGAACGACACGGCGTTGCAGGCGATGCCCAGAATCAGCAAGCGGCGCTGGGCGATGACATGGAGCAATCGCGCCAAGCCGCGGGCGCTTACCGATTGCTCGCCGGCGCGCTTCATTTCATGGCTCTGCAGCAGGTCGCCCAGCGACGGTCGCGAATACCATCGCGGCCACCAGAATCCACTTCATTTCGCGACCTCGGCGGACGAACTGGTTGAAGTGGTGTTGCGCGTTGTGGATCCGACCAATGCGGCGCCGGCAAAGATCAGCAGCGTTCCCAGCCAGCGCTGGCGGCTGACGGTTTCATGCAGAAAGACTTTGCCAAGGAACACGGCAATCACATATCCGACGGCCGTAACCGGCAGGACAAAGCTCAGATCCGCCAGGCTGAGCAGCGCCATGCGCGTCAGCAGAGCCAGAATCAGCGCGGCAATTCCCATCGCAACGAAGGGGTTCAGCCATGGCGCGCAGATAGAGCGCGGGATTCATCGACATTCTCTCGGGGACCTGCTTCATGCCCCACGCCATCGCGGAATTTCCGGCGGCTTTAAGCGCCAGGAAAAACAGCAGAACGGAATAGGTTTTGAGACCGTGCTATCTCATCCGCCCGCGCGCCGCAGAAGTTTCTCGGCTTCCTGCCGGGGAGGATCGTCCGGAGTAAGGCTGGAGTGCAGATATTGCTGCAGAAGTCCGCGTGCCTGCTCCAGGTTGCGATGGTTTTCGATGTCGACCCTGGCCTCCGCAAAGGATATCCGGGGCTGGCTGGGCGCCAATTTTCGGGCTCGCTCGAATAACGCATCGCTTTCGGCGAGGCGCCCGCGTTTGGCCACGTAGCGCGCCAGATCCACAATGCGGCCGGCTTCGGAAGGCGCAAGTTCCATGGCGCGCCGCAGATGAGCCTCCGCCGCGGCGTAATCCTTCCGGCGGTCGGCCAGCTGCGCTTCTTCAAACTCCGATTCAGGCGGCCGCTCATTGGCGATGTTCTTGGCGATGGCTTCGGCTTTTTCCAGTCCACCGCCCAGAAAACCGGGCGCGTTGAGGTAGAAATCGAACAGGTCGTTCTTCGCTTCGCGGTTGTGCGGGTCCAAAGCAACGGCCTTTTCGAAAGATTGGCGGGCCTTGGAGGCATGGACGCCGGCCATGAGCCAGCCGCTAGTTTCCGCACGGCGTCCCCAGGCACGGCCGAGCCAAAGTTCATAGTCGGAATTGGAGGGAGCAAGCGCGAGAGCCTTCTCGAAGAACTCAGTGGCTCGCCTATAATCGCCGAGCATGAAGTAGTTTTTGCCGCTCAGCAGGTACGCGGCTGCATCGGGTGTGGAATCTTCCGCCAAAACATGCAGCGAATCCTCATACAGGGTGCGCTGGTAAAGTGCATTGGCCTGGCGCACTACGTCCTGATGAGGATCCGTGGCCGCGGCAGCAGCAACAAGCAGAAAAGCACTCAACACACGCATAGACAGACGATGCACCCATTATATGTGGCGCACGCACTCGTGCGTGGATAGCGTCGGGATAAACCGGCGTGAAGTAATGAATGAAAGAGTCATACAGGAAAGGAGTAGCGAACCATCCTGACCCCTACTCATGTGAGGGCGGCTGAGAGGCCGAACTTGAAGCGTTGGGAAGGGGCACATGCAGGCTGGGTATCCCTGAAGTAGATGAGCTCCGAAATAGCGAAAACCAGAGTGCCGACGGTGTCACGCAATCCGGAAGGCAACACGGCGGCGCGCGAAAGCGCGAGTGCGCGGCCGACTCTGCGGAGTCGTAGACCCCAGGCATGCATGGAAACTTCACGCACGAGAACCGAGAGACCCCGTTGCCATCCGCGGCCCGCAAGGTGGCGGATCGGAGGGAGAAGGCGATGAGCCATAAGTCCCACAAGCACGGCAGCGGGGAGTCGTACAGCGGCATATTACCAGTGAAGCGGTCGAACGAAGGCCAGGGAGGGCCGAAGGAGATCGTGGAGGAAAGGCCGCTGGCCAAGGAGAACATGGAAGAGCACAACCCGTACCGGACACAAAGCCGGGAAAGCGGGCCAAACGGGCTGGACCGTGTGCGTCAAGCAGCAAAAGGGAACCAGGAGCTTAAGTTCACCGCCCTGCTGCATCACGTGAATGTCGATCTGCTGCGAAGCAGCTACCACGGCTTGAAAAAGCACGCTGCGGCTGGAGTGGATGGCGTCACGTGGCAAGAATATGGAAACGGACTGGAGGGACGGTTAGCCGACCTGCATGGACGGATCCATCGCGGGGCATAGCATGCCAAACCGTCGCGAAGAGTCTGGATACCGAAACCGGATGGGCGGCAACGGCCATTGGGCATCGCGGCGCTGGAGGACAAAGTCGTCCAGCACGCGGTGGTGGAGGTTCTCAACCAGATCTGGGAAGAGGACTTTCTGGATTTTTCGTACGGTTTCCGGCCGGGGCGCAGCCAACACGATGCGCTGGATGCGCTGTACACCGGAATCACGCAACGGCAGGTGAACTACGTACTGGATCTTGACATTCGGTCATTCTTCGACAAAGTGGGGCATGACCATCTGGAGAGATTCATACGGCACCGGATAGGAGACGAACGGCTGGTCCGTCTGATTCTGAAATGGATGAGGGCGGGCGTGATGGAGGATGGACAGTGGTTCGAGACCAAGGAAGGGACGCCGCAAGGGGCGGTGATATCGCCGCTGCTTGCAAATCTCTACCTGCATTACGTTCTCGATCTCTGGGTAAAGGCATGGCGGAAGAAGCTGGCGCAGGGCGAGATGATCGTAGTGCGGTATGCCGATGACGGAGTGCTGGGGTTTCAGTATCGGGAAGACGCGGAGCGCTTTCTGGCAGACCTGCGGGAACGGCTGCGGAAGTTCGGACTGGAATTACACCCGGAGAAGACGCGCCTGATCGAGTTTGGGCGCTATGCCGCTGAGCGGCGGGCAAAGCGTGGGGAAGGGAAAGCGGAAACCTTCAATTTTCTGGGTTTCACTCACATCTGTGGGAAGAACCACAAGACGGGGTACTTTCTGGTGTACCGGAAAACCATTGGCAAGCGCATGGCAGCCAAGCTGAAAGACCTTCGGCAACAGCTGAGGCGCAGGCTGCATGAGTCGACCGACACCACGAGGAAGTGGCTCCAGGCAGTGGTTCGCGGATATTTTCAATACCATGCGGTGCCGCGCAACGAGCAGCGACTGAAAGCTTTTCGACGAGAGGTGCTGCGCATGTGGTTGTGGCAGCTTCGGCGGCGGAGTCAACGCAGCCGCTGGACGTGGGAAAAATTTAAGGAGAGGCTCGGAAACCACCTTCCGGAAGTCACCATCCTGCACCCCTACCCTGAAGTTCGCTTTGCGCTCAACCACCCGACTTTCGGGACGAACATCCAAGGCAGGAACCGTGTGCGTTAGTAGCGCCAGCACGGATCTGTGCGGGGGGCGATCAGTAATGGTCGTCCCTACC
>CAWFZZ010000014.1:0-255408 GCA_963820405.1 Bryobacterales bacterium
CGGACAGTGGCGCAAGAAGCCGCTGCCGCGCTAACCCTGAAGATAACCTGGAGATAAGAAAGCGATGCTGATAGGAAGCAAACTAATGATCCTGGGTGCCTGCACGGCACTGACAGTCGCCCTCGCGCCGCCCGTCGTGGCACACCACGCCTTCCCCGCTGAGTTCGATGCAAACCGTCCGGTGCTCCTCAAAGGCAAGATCGTGAAGGTCGAGCTGGTGAACCCACACGCCTGGATTCATATCGAGGTTACGAAGCCGGACGGTAGTAAAGAAGTCTGGATGGTCGAGGGCGGCTCGCCCAACACGCTGCTGCGCAAAGGCGTCACGAAGGCCACGCTGCCCATCGGCGTTGAGGTAGTAGTCGACGGCTACCAGGCCAAGGACCACACCAACCGCGCCAACGGCAGCGACATCACGTTACCCGATGGCCGGAAACTCAATTTGGGATCCTCACGCGGCACCGGCGCCCCAGGCGAAGCCGAGCCTCCGAGCGAGTCCCAAAAGTAATCGGTGGCGGCGCTCACTGAAAGCGCTGCGGAGGAGAATACTCTATGCGTGTTCAACTTTTCGCGTTAGCGGGGCTGATCCTGATGATGGGCCTCCCTGCTGCTAGCCAGGAAGGTGGCGGGATTCCTCGCACGGCTGACGGCCGGCCGGATCTGACCGGCATCTACGACGCCAACACCCTCACACAGATTGAGCGGCCGGCGAAGTATGGTGGCCGGGAAGCCCTGACCGATCAGGAAGCGGCCGAGCTCTTGCGCGCTCAGGCGACCCGGGATGAGGAGGCTGACAAGCCGAGCGACCCGAATCGGAAGGCGCCAAAGGCCGGTAACACCCTGGCCGGGAAGAGCTACGACGACTTCTGGAAGAGCTTTGGCAACCGCGTGGTCACCATCGGAGGAGAGAAACGCAGCTCGATCGTCATCGATCCTCCCGACGGCAAGATTCCGCCGATGACGGAAGAGGGGAACGCGCGCGACGATAGGTACGGTGGTTTGGCCGGGCGGACCGATGTGCTCGAACGCCGCGGCCCGAGGCCGGACGCCTTCGACGACCCGGAGGCGAGTGCCAACTCCGAGCGCTGTCTGCTCGGCTTCGGATGGACCTCGGGCACACCGATACTGCCGAATTATTTGTACAACAACCTGAAGCAGATCGTTCAAACGCCGACTGAAATAATGATCGAGACCGAGATGATCCATGACGCGCGCATCGTCCGGATCGGCGGCAAACACCCGCCATCGAGCATACGCAAATGGCTCGGCGACTCGGTCGGCCATTGGGAAGGCGACACCCTGGTGGTAGAGACGACCAACTTCACGGACAAGACGCGGTTCCGGGGGTCGAGCGAGAACCTCAAGGTCACCGAGCGGTTCACGCGGCTCGACGCCAACACGCTGCTGTATCGCTTCACCGTCGAAGACCCGCATACGTGGGCGCGGCCGTGGACTGGCGAGTATACGTGGGCGGCCAGCAAGGAGCGGATGTTCGAGTACGCCTGTCACGAAAACAACTACGCCCTGGGGGGGATCCTGCGTGGAGCACGGGTAGCCGAATCCGAGGCAGCGGCGGCCAAGTCAGAACATAAATGAGTTTTGTCCCTGTCTTGCTCTTCGCAGCGACTTTGGCCACGGGCAATTTATTGGCTGGCACATGCGAAGGCATCGCTAGCTTGAAGCTTTCCGACACCACCATCACGATCGCCCGGATCGTTCCGGCCGGGGAATTCTCGGGCGCCGAAAACGCCGCAACTGCCTCGCAGGCAGCGGAGTTTAGGAAGTTGCCTGCGTTCTGCCGCGTGCAAGGGGTAATCCGTCCTTCTAGCGATTCGAATATCGACTTTGAAGTTTGGATGCCGATTTCCGGGTGGAATGGGAGATATCTCGGTGTCGGCAATGGCGGTTTCGCCGGTTCGATCAATTACTTCTCGGCGACCGGGAATGCGCCTAGTATGGCGCAGGCACTCGCTGCCGGATATGCGACCTCATCGACCGACACCGGACACAAGGCAGCCGTCACCGATGCAGACTGGGCTGTCGGGCATCCGGAGAAGGTCGTTGACTACGGCTATCGCGCTGTTCATGCCACTGCGGTGGACGCCAAGAACATCATTGGCACCTTTTACGGCAAGCAACCGACATCGTATTTCAGCAGTTGCTCGAATGGTGGCCGCCAAGCACTCATGGAGGCCCAACGCTACCCGGCCGATTATGCCGGCATCGTAGCCGGTGACCCTGCTTGGAATGCCACCCATCTCGCCGCCGCGCAGATATGGAACCAACAGGCAATTAACGCGAGCCAGGATAGCTACGTTCCCGCTAGCAAAATTCCAGCGATCACAGCTGCCGTGCTTGACAAATGCGACACGCTCGATGGGGTGAAGGACGGCGTGATCGATGATCCGCGGAAATGTCATTTCGACCCTAATGTGCTGCTTTGCAAAGGCGGCGATTCGGATACTTGTCTCACTGGACCGCAAGTAGAGGCGCTGAAAAAGATCTATGCCGGTCCGACGAACTCCGCGGGTCGGCAGATTTTCCCGGGAATTTTCCCTGGCAGCGAAGCCGGATCAGGAGGATGGGGCCTGTGGATCCTAGGTGCCCAGCCCGGACGAAGCTTGGACTATGCATTCGGTGTTGGTGGTCTGGCCAAGATCGTTTATCAAGATCCCTCGTGGGACTTCCGCCGCTTCAGCTTCGATCGCGATGTCGCGTTTTTGGACGACAAGCTCGGGCCAGTACGCAATGCCACGAATGCAAATCTCAAACCGTTCAAGGCTGCGGGCGGTAAGCTGATTCTCTATCACGGCTGGAGCGATCCCGATATCGCACCGCTCAGCACCATCCATTACTACGAGAACGTCACGTCAAAAATGGGCGATCGAAGCGCCCGGGAGTTCGTGCGCGTGTACATGGTGCCGGGAATGCAACATTGCGGCGGCGGCGCTGGTGCGACGGTGCTCGGCTCGGTTCCAAATTTGAGCGCCGATGGCCAAAACGGCATCCAAGCAGTACTGGAGGGCTGGGTAGAAAAAGGCAGTGCGCCCGGAGAGATCGTCGCCACCGAGTATAAGGCGAGTGGCACCAGGCCCATTTGTCCTTACCCCACGGTCGCTCGCTACAAAGGCGTGGGCGGCACGGATGAAGCGAGCAATTACTCGTGCGTAAATGAACGCTAAGCATGATCATTTCGGATCATTGACATAGCGCTGGAAAATGGCCACACTTGGTCGGCGGGAGGACAAGGTCCCGGGTGCGGTTGTGTAGGCTTGCCTGCCCGAGAGAATCCACAGCATGGCCTTCGCTGCCACATGAGGAGGAATAGCACAATGCAATCCAATGTCGTGATCGGGTGCATGATCGCTGCAGCTTTGGTCCCGGCTGCGATTTTTGCCGAAACCCCGAAGCCTACGTTCGCGAAAGACATTGCTCCAATCTTTTACGCCCGGTGTGCCATGTGCCATAGGCCTGGCGAGGTGGCGCCCATGTCGCTTATGTCGTACAACGATGTGCGGCCGTGGGCCCGCGCGATCAAGGTCCAGGTCGCCACTCGCACGATGCCACCTTGGCATGCCGAGGGGGAGCCTGGCAAATGGCGTAACGATCGCCGCCTGAGTCAGGCCGAGATCGACAAGATTGTGGCGTGGGTTGATGCAGGCGCCCCGCGGGGCGATGACAGCGACATGCCCGCTCCGCCTCAGTTTGCACAGGGCTGGAATGGTCCAGGCGGGCGTCCACCCGATGTGATTATCGAAGCGCCGGAGATGAAAGTGCCGGCTGAGGGCGAGAGTCCGTGGCAGTATGTTTTCGTGAAGCTGCCGTTCCAAGGTGACGTTTGGGTGGCGGCTTCGCAGGTTGTACCGGGCAACCGCGCGGCTGTCCATCACGTTCTCGTACTGGCCACAACGTTGCCGCCAAACGCAACAGTGGATGCCGAAGGGCGCATGAAGTTGGGTGCATCACCCGCGCCGGGTAGCGTAGGGAGCGCCTCGAGGGCGCGCTCACCGCAGCCGTCGGGCGACGCCATTCCTGGAGGCTTGGGGGGGTTCCAGGCCGGGTGGGAGCCAGGCATCGATGCAGCCTTGAGCTACGGACCGGGTGTGGCGGAGCGTATCCACGGCACACATCTGCTCTTCAATCTGCACTACCAGGCGAACGGGCACGCGACCACCGATAAAACCCGCGTCGGCCTATGGCTTCAAAAGGGTCCCGTCGCTTACTCGAGCGTCGGCGCCGGTGTCGGCTTGGGTAGCGAAACCTTCATCGTCAACGGGAAGGAACTCACGGGACGATATACGGCCCAAGTGACCACGGACATTCTGCCGCCGGGCATCCAGACCGTGCCGAACATACCCGCCGGCGACGATAATTACCGGATGACCGCCCTCCTGCCGATTCGGCAGGAAATGGTGTTGTACAGCATCCAACCGCACATGCACCTGCGCGGGCGATCGATGAAATATACGGCTGTCTATCCGGATGGGCGGGAAGAAGAGCTGATGGACCTGCCCCACTACGACTTCAATTGGCAAATCGTCTACGAGTTCGCAAAGCCCATCACGCTGCCTGCGGGAACCATAGTTCGCGTCGATGCGAGGTGGGACAATTCGGCCAACAACAAGTACAACCCGAGGCCGGATCAAGACGTGTACTGGGGCGAGCAGAGCTGGGACGAGATGTTTAGCCCGATCATGCGGGCCGTGGTGAAGCTGAAGGAGCCCATCATGCCTGCCGTGCCCGTGGAAATATCGTCGGTGCGCTAGGATTCCGAGAAACGTAAGGATGCCTTCTCATGAAGCGGTTTAGTGGCGTTTTATGGCTCTTTGTCTGTGCAGTGGGCGGCGCCTACGCGCAAGGCCGCCCGTCGGAGCCAAAGTCGGATCAGGCGCCGGTGGTCGAGGTGGTTGGATGCCTCTCGCAAACGGGTGCCGACTGGATCCTCGCGAAGGCAAGCGAGCCCGCCGTTGCGTCGACGACATTCACTACGCCCGAAGAAGTGAAGGCGGCAGCCGAGAAACCGCTCGGCACTCAGCAATATCGGCTGATCGGTACCAGCCCCTTCAGTCCCGAGCGCAACAAAGGGCACAAGATGATGATCAAAGGTCTTTTAATCAAAAACGGGGGTGAGCCACGCATCAACCTCACTTCGTTTCAGATGCTCTCCGAGACATGCGCAAAATAGGCAAGCGGTTTTTCGTTGTGGCACTATTGACGGCCGCTTCAGTCGCGGCGCTCCTCGGTCAGAGTGCGCCGGAAGAATCAAACCAACCGCTTTTGGTGCGGGCGACTGGCGAGACGCCTGTTCCCGGGAAGTGCATTTTCAAAGAAGATCTCGATCTGATCGCGGCTCGCCGCGCCCTCAAGCGCACCACCCTGAACAACGACGCGGAGGCGCCCTTCGACCCTGATTATATGGTCGGCCGCTGGACATTCGACTATGACATACCCGAGTCCGCCCTAGGGCCCGGAGGTCAGATCTCGGGCACCGAGACGGTTCAGCACGTGGATGGATGCCTATACGAAGGCGCCACCCAGGCCAAGGGCCCGAATGGCGCGTTCACGATCAAGTCGACGATGGTCTACGACCCGTCCGCCCACTACATGGTCATCCAGGAGCACGACGGTCGCGGGTTCGACGTGCTCAAGTACGGACGAGTCGGCGGAGACTCAGGCGGGTTTTACACGCATCATTGGGAGGCGGTGCCGTTCACTATCCATGGTAAGAAGGTCAGCTTGAAGGGGAGCACGTTCATGGCGTCGCCCGGCAACTATCGCGAGAGGACCCAGATCTCGGAGGGCGACGACCCCTTTGTCAATCTGGGCACCGTCTGGGTCAAGCGGCAAGGTACACCCGGAGCGAAGTGATACTATAAGCGCCAAGCCAGAATGCCGAACGCTGAAGGGGCGACCTACCTTATGAACCGATTTGGCCGCTGTTTGCTCGCTTTCTTCTTGATTGGCGCCTCCCGTCTGCTCGGCCAGGGTGCTGCGGAATGGCCCTCCTACGGACGAGATCCGGGCGGGACCAAATACTCTCCGCTTGACCAGATCAACACGAAGAACGTCAGCGCCTTGGTTCGCGCCTGGAGCTATCACACCGGCGATCCCGGTGGAACTTGGGAGAACACTCCCATCGTGGTGGGCAACGTCATGTATTTCGCCACCCGGAAGAATCGCGTGGTCGCGTTGGAGCCTGAGACTGGCAAAGAACTCTGGATCTATGACCCCAAGAGCACTCGCGTTTCGGAGCATCGGGGCGTCTCCTATTGGCCCGGAGACTCGCATACGAAGCCCCGAATCGTTCTGGCCACCGAGGCCCGCCTGATCGAGTTGGACGCCAAGACCGGGAAGCCGGCACTGGACTTTGGAGACAACGGCGAAGTCAACCTCAGAACGGGAGTAGCGGACGATTATCCGAAAGCGCACTACGCCATCACGTCTCCCCCGGCCATCTACAAGCGGCTGATTATTCTCGGGCCTTCCACGCAGGAGGGGCCCAGCAAAGGACCGAGCGGCGATCCCCGCGCTTTCGACGCTCAGACGGGCAAACTGGTCTGGCGGTTCCATGCGGTGCCGCGCCCCGGCGAGCCTGGAAACGAAACCTGGGGGCCGGATGGCTGGAAGGATCGGGCGGGCCCCAGCGCTTGGGGCGCGATGACTATCGACGCCGAGCGCGGCCTGGTCTTCATGCCGCTGGGGAATCCGGCCGACAGTTTCTATGGTGCAGATCGAAAGGGCATGAATCTCTATGCCAACAGCGTGGTGGCCCTTGACGCGGCAACGGGGAATTTGCGGTGGTATTTCCAAATCGTCCATCACGATCTGTTCGACTTCGATGTGGCGGCGCCGCCGTCCTTGATTGAAGCGACCGAGAACGGCAAACGGGTTCCTGCCGTAGTCGAATTTTCCAAAAACGGCCTTCTCTACGTATTGGACCGTCTCACTGGGAAGCCCGTCTGGGGTGTGGAGGAACGTCCTGTTCCGGCGAGCGATGTGCCCGGCGAGGAATCGTGGCCCACGCAGCCGTTCCCGCTCAAGCCTCCCCCTTTGACGCGGATCAGCATGACCAAAGACGAAGTCTCAAATATCTCGCCGGAAGCGCATGCCTATTGTCTGGAGCAGTTCGAGAAATTCAAGACTCTGGGGCCGTTCACTCCATTCAGCATCAGGGAGCCACACCTCACGTTTCCCAGCAGCATGGGAGGCGCCGACTGGGCTGGCGTGTCTTACGATCCTAAGCTGGGCTACATTTTCGCAAATGCCTCCAATTTGGGCCAGACCGGACAAATGGCCCCCAGCCCTCCCGGTTCGCCGATGGCCTTCCGCAATCAGGGAGCGTACGCCCGTTTTGTAGACAAGCAGGGCTTTCCCTGCAATCAGCCGCCCTGGGGAGAATTCTCCGCCGTCGACACTCATACCGGTGACGTGGTCTGGCGGGTTCCGCTGGGATCGTATGACGAGATGGAGGCCAAGGGACTTAAGAACCTGGGAGCGATTAACCTGGGCGGCAGCATCGCGACAGGAGGCGGAGTGCTGTTCATCGCGGCCACCGCCGACGCCAAATTCCGCGCGTTCGAGTCACGCACCGGCAAGGAATTGTGGCTGACGAAGCTCGATTCGGTTGGCAACGCCACTCCCATCACCTATCGCGGGCGCAACGGCAAGCAGTACGTAGTAATTGTTGCGGGCGGTCCCGGCCATTTGAGGGAATCCCCGATTCCGCCGAGCGATGTCGTCATCGCGTTCGCGCTGCCGTAGACCGTCCTACCTAGCGGACCTAGCCTTGGCATTCCGGGCCAAATACGCCGCCAATGCGTCCAAGTCGGTATCACTGATCTCCGTTTTACGGAACATGGGCATGACGGAGACGCCCTTGCGTACGAACGTCTTGATCGCCACCGGCGCCAGGTCCGTGCGCTGCTCCAGATCGGCGGGACGCGCATCTTTATATTTCGCCCGCAGGGCTTCGGTCCCAGGTTTTCCCGCCCCGCTGCCGTGACAGTTCCAGCACCAATATTGATATACTTCTTGCCCTTTCTTAAGCTGCGCGTCAGTCGGGGTTTGGGCCCATGCAGGTGACCCGAACGCCAGTAAGCAACCCAATAAAGCACCTTGCAAGCCTGTGCCGGTCATGGCTAAGCTCTTTTCCCCCGCAGCGCTTTCGGCCAGATCCCGTACCGCCCAGCAGCCAGAATCCCGTTCGGATCTATGGCGTCCTTGATGGTTTCATGGAAGCGCAACAGGGAGTGATTATTGAACGAATACGTGGCAACCACATCGTCCTGGAACGCCGGTGGCGTGCGGTACTCGACAAATCCCTTCTCGGCCGCGATCTTGATCACATTCCTGAACGCCTCACGATTCTTTTTATTCACCGCCGGATCAGTAGAAACCATGATTCCAAAAATGAAGATGAAGGCCCTCTTGTAATACGTGGCCGGCAACGGCGCCGGGCCGTTGAGCAGCGGCAACCCCGTCTCTCGCGCTGCATCGCTGAAGACCTTCTGGGCATCGAGAATGGCCTGGCCTGTGCGCGGGACGATGGGCGAAAACCAGACGTGGCCGTGGCTGGGATTGGCATTGAAAGGCGAGCGCGCGCCGATCATAAAGATAGAGAGATCGGGGACGCCCACGGTCACTTTGTGAGACTTCTCAATCTGCTCCGGGGTCATGGGGAACTTGTAGGACGCGCCATCTTGAAATTTCGCGCCGGGAATCGACGAGAACTTTTCCCGTGCGTACTCCCATTGCGCCGCGATCACTTTTTCGGGCCCGTAGAATTGCAGCCCGCAACTCCAGTATCCACGGCCTTTCCGCGCCCCATATGCTTCTAACTCCGCTGGCGTGGCCCCACCCGGCTTGCTCAACATAGCCCCAAGTTCAGGATCGGGCGGAGCGAACGGACCGCCGTATATCGGGCTGCCCAACTGTGGCATGCCATTTGTAATACCGGAATTCTCGAGGTAGTTCAGGATGTCCACCAACGGGACCAAATCCTGGTGCTTGGGAACAGTGACGGTTCCGCTCAAGTACGCGTCCGGCAGCGGATTCAGCCAAAATCCCATCTTCGTAACGACGCCGAAGTTCGATTGCGAGAACATGCCATCGATGTACGGACCCGCGCCGTACCGATAATCCTGCCAGGTTTTTGCATTAGGAGCAGCGCCCATGCCGGTTCGAATAAGCTCTCCGTTCGGGAGAACCACTTCCATCCCGCAATGGGAGCCCATGTGATCGCGCATTTCGCCAGTAGAGTAGCCAACGCCGTGGTCCAACGAATTACCCACCGGACTCCCCCAGCCCGGATCGGGTAGATCCAGCAACACCTTCAGGCCGCGCTCGTGAACGTAGCGGTACAAATCAAAGTACGAAACGCCGGGCTCGACCAGCGCGAAGTGGCGTTTGTCGTCCACCTCCAGGACTCGGTTCATGCGTTTCAAGTCGAGAACCACGCTTCCAGACAGGTTAGGCGCAGAACCTCCGTATCCCAGGTTCTTGCCCGTGGAAATCGGGAACATCGGAACTTTGAAGGTGTTCGCGATTTTCATCACCTTCTGGACCTGCTCGACCGTATCCGGCGCGACCGCAGCGGAGGCCACAATCTCCTCGGGTTCACCTAAGAAGACGGAGTAGGAATCTTTGTACAGCGCCACGTCCTCGTCGCTGGTAAACACCCACTCCTTTCCGACGGCAGCTTCAAATTGTCCGATTGCCCCCTGGAAATCCTTGGAGCTTAGGCCCGGTGGAAGCTTGGGCATCAAATTTCTCCTTCTTCGCTATCATAGGCTTCGCGAGGCGCGATTACCCAAACAACCAGTCGCTCGCGCTCTCGCCGACGATGCACAACGTGGTCGTTTTTCTATCGCCAACATCGAACGGAATGTCTGGTACCGGCTCCGAGTCGAGGACATCCGCCATGTAGGCCAGCCGCATGCCGCGGTCACGCGCCAGCATTTCCAAACAGAACAAGGATGCTTTTGTCGAAAGCCCCGCAATCGTGATCGGACCGCGATGCCAGCGCAAGGAGAGGTCGTGAAAGTAAAGATGAGTTATGTCGCCATCAATGGCGGCACAATCCAGCCCCGCCTCCCGGGCCTGCAGAGCGAAATCGCGCGCCTTGCGGAATTGCCGGTCGAAGATGACCATATCAAAGGCTTTCGGCGCCGCAGCGCTGAACCCCGTTCGCGGGAGCAACGGCAGCAACGAAAGCGCTATCCCACCCTGAAGAAATTCCCGGCGATTAGGCATGAAGCACCCTGGTCTTCGATCCTGCAACGCAGATATCTCTTAGAGTGATGTACTCCTCATAGCACGGCCCGCATTGCATGGCGTGCTTCCAGCGGCGGTCTGTTCGAAGATCCTGACGGCGCACGATGCGTTCCGCAAGGTCCCGGAGCGAGTCCATGCCGGGGCAGTCTTTTCGTCCTGGATTCGGATACTCGGCCGCAACGGCTCGCCGGTATTCGCGTTGGAGCCGATCCCAATATTCCTCGGATGTTCTCAGCATCTGTTTCCTCAGGCTTGCAGTGGATAGCGAGTACGTGAAGCTCGAAAATGTGCCAGCATCCCGCTATGCCATCCCCGCTGAAATCGGTGACTTTTGTGTCCTCCCCCATGCGACGAAGGCAGCCATCGCCGCGAGAATAAAATTCAAGGGAGTCAGCGCGCCTTCACCTCGTGTGAAATGCAAGATCGCTCCGAGCAGCACCACAACGCCGAGCCCTACTGCGGCTAAAGGGGTCAGTTTCGGTTGAATCTTCATCGCTGACGGCAGGATAAGCCTCAGAGCGCCAGCCAGTTCCGCCAGCCCGATGAATCGGACTAGTCCCACTGGCACATCCGGCACCCAACGCATCGCCTTGCTTCTCTGTCCGACGTCTAGTCTGGTTCTTGAAGCCACGCGGTCCAAGTAGTTTCTCCTTTGACGACAAGCCACGCATGCTCGGCTGGTATCACCCAGATGTTGTTCCAGCAAGTTTGGAGCGGCGGACTCGTAACGTCAAGGTTAAAGCAGTTAGCATGACGAGACCCGATCGGTAATTCCCGGTCTAGCCGAGAAAACCGATGCCGCGGCCCGCAAGGCCGACGCCGAACCACAGGCACAGTGCAACGGCTGCGGCGATCTTTCCGCCAATCGGCGCAACCTTGTCTTCCGACACCACAGTGCGATTGTATATTGTGAACTGAAACAACAGCGCGGCGAACAGGAACAACATTTTGACCCTAAATGAAGTGTTGCCATAGCATTTCATGGCTTCCGACAAAAAGAGCAAGATGCCGGAGGTCAGCATCACGGCGAGACTCCAACGGTTCCAGGGACGCAACGCGTTGGCGACTTCCGAGATGGCCTGTGTCTTGTAGACCAGCCCGAACTGGCGCAGCGTCACAACCACGAGCGAACCGAGTAAAACTGTAAGCGCGAAGAGATGGAAGTTCTCGATGATCGGAAACGCGACTCGCGAGTTGCGAATGGCCTGGGAGACCATCGTGTCGTCGCACCATTGAAAGAATGGGACTATGGATGGCATCGGGTCAGAAAGTATATGCCATGGTGCGGCCACAAGTGATGATTGCCGCCCACATGATTAGAGATGCCCAACCAGCGATGCGGGCTTCCATGGGCGGAACAAGCGCGTTATCCCATTTGTCCACTTGGCGATAAATGCCGCGTTCGAACGCGAGGGCGTTGATGGCAGCGACAATGAGGAGAATCACCTTGGTCCTGAAAAAAATGCTGTTGTAAGCCTTCACCGCCTGGCACCAGAACAGAAAGATCCCCGTGACGGTCATGACTGCAAAGCCCGTGAACATCCAGGGCTTGATTTGTTCGTAGACCTCAGAAACCGGGCGGCGCTTCATGATGTAACCCATCAGCCGCAGATCCGAAACCAACAGCAAGCCGACGGAGATGGAGAGGGCCAGGACATGGATGGTTTCAATGATGGGGAATACCCAGATCGACTCGCGGATAGACGTGCCGATGGAGGTGTCCTGCAGCCACTGGCACGCGCTTAAGATAGACATCGATATGCAAGTTTGGCGGACCTTAGTCAGCGACGCAACGTTAAAGCGGTTAGCAGCCCAGAAACTTGCCACGTTACGGAGCCCAAATGTGTGCGCCAGAGCGGGTTGCACGGCTGTCGGGAGTCCAGTTGCGCACCCCTAAACGGCGGGCGTATACTCAAGTCCACTATGGGGGGGCAAGGTCTGCCGGCTCTCGGAAGCTTCGCTGAAGAGCGGATGGAAGTTGAGGCGGTTCTCAGGTCTGGGATTTTCGATCGAGCTCCGGGGCTGGAGCAGTTGTTCATTTATATAACTTCCAAGTTTCTGGAAGGCTCCGCGGACGATATAAAGGAGTACAATATTGCCGTTGAGGCATTTGGCCGAGGCGCGGACTTCGATCAAAGCCGGGACTCTATCGTTCGGGTCCAAGCGCACCGGCTGAGGGAACGCCTCGCTGAATACTATTTGACAGAAGGCCGGTCCCATCTCGTCCAAATCGAGATTCCAAACGGCCGGTACACTCCCAAATTTCGATCCGCTACACCCCATACCGCGACCACTCCGATTTCGCCTCCCGAGTACTCGCACGGCGTCGCCCTGAGCAGCCCTGAAGCTCGATTGTCGCTCCCTGCCACGACCGGCATTTCGGTCGATTCCATTCGGATTCTCGCAGGACTTATGGAAGGGGACTATATAGACAACAGTGGACGTCTCTGGCAGAGAGACCAGTTCTGGCAGGGGGGGACGCCCTTTTTCTTTCCGCATCATTTGATCTTCGGAACCCGCGACCAGCGGCTCTACAGAAGCGGCCGGGAGGGGGAGTTCAGTTATCACATTCCCCTTGGACCTGGAGTGTACGAGCTCCGCCTACATTTCGCGGAAACTACTTTTGGGGAGACCAGCCGTGCCGGGTTTGGGGGCGAATCCTCGCGAATTTTCGACGTCTTGATCAACGGAAAGCATCTAATCAACTTCCTCGATGTTGTGGCCGATGCCGGCGCAAGCACCGCAAACATCAAGATGTTCAAAGACATAGCGCCCGCGCCGGATGGTTCGCTTCATCTGAGTTTTTCATCCCACTCCTACATTCCCTTCCTGAACGCCCTGGAAATCTCGCCGGGCATACCCGGGAAGATGCAGCGGATTCGCATGGTCGCTCAAAGTCACGGGTATATAGACAAGAGCGGTCACTATTGGGAGCCTGACCATTATGGGTTTGGCGGCCAACTGGTCAAACCCACCGACGAAGCGACCGAGGTTCCGGATCCGGGAATCTATACCGGGGGGCGATTTGGCAATTTAACGTACGTTATTCCGGTTCCGCCTGGACGTTACGGCTTGAGACTTTACCTCTCCGAGAGGTGGGAAGTGCGTGAGAACGGGACCCAGTTCGACATTCTGTGCAATGGAGTGGCACTTGAGCGAAAATTTAGCATTCTCAAGAACTCTGGCAAGTTGAGCCGGGGTATTGTGAGGAGCTTTGACGGTCTCGAACCGAATTACCAGGGAAAACTGGTCCTGTCTCTTGTGCCGAATCCAAATTACGCCTTCATCAATGCGTTGGAAGTCATCGATCAGACCGATGATCTGCCATTAACCGTTAACAACTCGTAACTAATCCTCGTTTTCAGTTACCCCGCCTCGGCTTGCCTCCGGAAACTTCGCTAACAGCTTTAACCTTGCGCGCGGTTGAGCGCAGAGCAAGAATTCAACTGCGGCTCTCTCCCGCCGTCCGTAGTTTGCGCGGTGGGCCTCATTGATCTGAAGGAGATGGAATGAAAACGCAAGGCATGCTTCTTGTTGGTTGTCTTTTGACCTTGGCCTTGGGGGCGCCTGCCTTCGGGCATCACTCAACGACCATGTTCAACATGGGCCAGCCAACCACCCTGGAAGGGACCGTCAAGAGCTTTGAGTGGAAGAATCCGCACGTTTACTTGTACTTGGACGTGGTGAATGCGGAGGGCAAACCCGAGGAATGGATGGTTGAAATCCACAGCCCGGCCATTATGCTTCGGCGCGGCTATACAAAGGACTATTTCAAAGAAGGGGATAAGGTCACAGTGGTCGGTGGGCAGATGAAGGACGGGACGCATATGATGCGCCTCCTCAGGGGCAACAAGCCGGATGGCACTAAGTTTTACGGCGATGACTTTGCCCCCGGGACGACGCCCTCAACAACCGAGAAGTAGCCCAAATTGTGAACCGAAAACGAGCCAACGAGATGACTCTCAAGACCATGAATCTTCGTACCCAAGCCGCCCTGAGCCTGGTGTTCGGCTTGGGGCTGACCTGGGTCCCCGGGGTTTCGGCCCAGAGCCTTCCCGACGGCCAGGGAAAAGCGCAATTGCAGACGGTTTGTACTGCCTGTCATAGCACGGACAAGGTTACGGCGAAAGGTCGCCGGACCCCTGGCCAATGGCGTGGGGTTGTCGCGCTAATGAGGGCTTACGGCGCCACTGGATCCAATGAAGACTTCGCGGCAATACTCGGCTACTTGAATGCGAACCTAGGCAGGATGCCGACTGCGGAAGAGGCCGCGGAAGAGGGAGTAGACGGCGCACCGCCTGCGAAGGAACCATCCGCCAAACTGCCTTTGGAGCAGGCGCGGGATCTGTCTGGCCCGTGGATGACCTCGATGTGGTACACCGTCCTGAACATGGGTCCGCGCGGAAGCCTTCCCACCCAGCAGCCTCAGATGCATGGCGTAAAGGACCCGAGCGCACCGGTGCCAAGCCTTTTTACTCCCTGGGCGAAAGCTATCGTCGCCAAGTACTCGATGTACACTGATCCAGTCCTCACGTGTAACTCTCCAGGGCCCCAAGCATACGCTGCACCTTATGCTTTTGAAGTTATCCCGAGCCCCGGCCGGCTCAATATGCTCATGGAGTACTACCACGTGGTCCGCAGGATTTATATGGATGGCCGCGAGCATCCCAAGGGAAATCCCAACCCCAATGCCATCGGGCATTCGATCGGCCACTGGGATGGAGAGACTCTCGTGGTTGACACGGTGGGGTTTAACGATAGCCCGGTCCAGCTAATCCCCCATAGCGACGAATTGCATCTGGTGGAACGCATGAGACGCATTCGGGACGGAAATGTTTTGGAGATCGAAGTAACGCAGGAAGATCCTAAGGCCTATACGCAACCGTTGACGCAAACGATGTACTTCAAGAGAGATCCCAAGCTCGAAATGATTGAACATAACTGCGACGGTGAATTGGACTATTCTTCGCATGCGCCGAAACCAGCAGTAAAGTGAATGTCCTAATGGCAGACCGCGTAGTGTCTCGCCGGGCGCTGTTAGAGGGATGAAATGGCGCGAGGGCTCTTTGTTCTATTCCTGGCACTTGGCGAGTTGTGTCGCGTTGCGGCGTTGAACCCCAGCAAAGCGCTCACCCAATATTCAATCAGCCACTGGACCCAGGAACAGGGACTTCCTCAGAACACCATTAGCGCCCTCGCCCAAACCACCGATGGCTATTTGTGGTTAGGTACGGATGAAGGTTTAGCCCGTTTTGACGGCTATGAGTTCGTGGTTTTCAGCCGCGATACGGGCAAGTTGCCCTCGAACTCGATCCTCGCTTTGGTTGCCGGCCCTGACGGCGCCTTGTGGATTGGCACACCCAGTGGGTTAACGGAGTATCGCAACCGGACGTTCCGCACCTATACCCAAAAAGAGGGATTGCCAGCGAACTCGGTCTCGAGCCTATTCGTGGATCATGCCGGAATTCTATGGATCGTGGCAGGAGGAAATCTCAGCCGCTTCGATGGCAGCAAATTCACCAATTACCTGCGGGAGCGTGACATCCCGATCAATGTGGTGCGCGCCGTGACGGAGGACGCGCGGCACATTCTGTATGTGAGTGGTACCAACTCCATTGCCCAGTATGTGAACGGAAAGTTTGTCGACTTGATTCCGGCGGCAGCCCTGCAAAGGGATTTCCCCGGCACGATTTTGGCAGATCACGCTGGCAATCTCTGGATGCTTGGCGTGCGTGGGCTCATTCGGCGTTCGCCCGATGGAAGCATTACACGCTACGGCGCTCGCGAGGGTCTTTCGGATTCTTTTGGGTTGAACTCCATTCTGGAGGATCGGAATGGCAGTATCTGGGTGGGCACGGATGGAGGGCTGGCCCGATTCGAAAACGGGCAATTCCACACCCGCGCGGAAGCTAGCGGTGAGCAAGCCGAAGTCCGCTGCCTGTTAGAAGATCGAGAGCGCAATCTATGGATGGGAGGCAGCCCCGGCTTGATGCGCCTGCGCGATGACTTATTTCGAGTTTACGGCAAAGAAGAAGGGCTGCCGAGCGATGAACCGAACACCATTTTTCAAGACCACCTGGGGACCACCTGGGCGGGATTCCTGGACGCTGGTTTGTGGCGGTTACGCTCCGGTCGCTCTGGCTGGGAGGCGCCATCGTCTGCCAAGGGCCGCGTCTTCTCTATTCGCGAAACGCACAGCGGAGAGTTGCTGGTTGCCAGCCGAGATGGTCTCCAGCGGGTGAAGGACGGCCGTGTGCGGATGTTTGTGCCAACGGATCCGCTGGGGCGGAAGCGGGTGTTCGATGCTCTGGAAGACTCACATCGACGGATCTGGCTGGCGCTTCCCCAGGGTTTGGCGGAATTGCAAGGGGAAGAAATGCGAATTGCGATTCCGGCGGCCGGACCCCTTATGGAGAGCTCGTTTGTCACCTTGACGGAGGGACTCAAAGGCTCTCTGTGGGCCGGTGTCATGCGTGGTGGCCTATGGCATTTAACTCCCGACGGACGCCGGTTGTTCACCGCTGCCGACGGTTTAGGCAGCGATCAAATCCGCTCCTTATATCAGGATCCCAATGGGATGTTGTGGGTGGGCACACTGGGCGGGGGCTTGCACGCATTCCATGACGGAAAATTCGTCAGATTCACTGCCAGAGACGGGCTGCTAAGCGACAACATCTCGAACATCCTGGACGACGGTGAAGCGCTGTGGCTCAGTACGACGCGCGGCATCTGCCGCATCTCGAAACAGCAATTGCGCGACTTTGCCGCTGGCCGGATCACGCGTTTGGAACCGGTGAACTACGGTGCGGCGGATGGCCTGCGCAGTGCCCAGTCCTCGCCAGAAATTGGGTCGGGAGCAAGCCGCCACTCGGATGGCAGCCTGTGGTTTGCTACAGCCCGGGGCATTGCCGTCTACCATCCGAAATGGCCGGCTCGAGCGAGGTTGGCGCCCCCCACCTACATAATGGACATGACTGCGGATGACCGTCATTTTGATTGCTCCGCTCACCCGCGCATCCCGCCTGGCCACGGACGGGTGGAGATTCGCTATGCGGCCATTTATCTGAGCGCCCCCGAGCGTGTGCGTTACTTTTATAAGCTCGAGGGCCTGGATTCGGAGTGGATCGGTGCCGAAAGCCGGCGCACGGTTACCTACAACAACCTGGGCCGGGGGAATTACCGGTTTCGTGTACGAGCGCAGGCGCCGGACGGGATCTCCAATGAGGCGTCCTACGAATTTGAACTCCTCCCGCACTACTACGAATCGAGCTGGTTTCGTTTGCTCTGCGCAGCATTAGCCGCCATGGTCGTCTGGATGATGTATCAACTCCGGATGCGGCAGGTGCGTTCCCATTTGGCGGCTGTTCTCCAAGAGCGCTTGAAGCTGGCTCGGGAAATTCACGATACCCTGGCCCAGGCCTTCGTGGGCATTTCGGCGCAACTCGACGCACTTGAAACCTGCCTTCCGGAAAACTTGCGTCCAGCCCATATATATCTGGAGCTGGCCCGCCGAATGTCGCAGCATAGCCTGACGGAAGCACGGCGTTCCGTGATGGATCTACGTTCGGAAGCCTTGAATAATCAAGATCTCTCCGCGGCGCTCCAATGCGGAGCGCGGAACTGGACCCACGGATCAGCGGTGGACGTGGAGGTGGACGTCAGAGGAGATGTGCAGACGTTGTCGGAGGATGTCGAACACAATCTGTTGCGCATCGCACAGGAGGCGGTGACGAACGCCCTGAAGCATGCCCACGCCAGCAAAATCACGCTGAGGCTTCTTGGGAACGAACACAACTTGACCCTGCGGGTGAGCGACAACGGCTGTGGTTTCGAGCCGGAGGACGCCTTTGTGGGGATGGGAGGCCATTTCGGTTTGATAGGGATTCGCGAACGTGCGGAGCGCATAGGCGGGGAATTACGGCTCGAAAGCCAACCCGGTCGTGGAACTCAAGTAGAAGTTTCGGTACCGCTGTCATGAGTTCGAAAATCCGCATTCTTGTGGCAGAGGACCACCTCGTGGCGCGGGTGGGTGTGAGCGCCATCATTAACCGGCAAACAGATATGGTGGTCGTGGCTGAGGCAACCAATGGAAAGCAAGCCGTGGAACGCTTCCGCAAACACTTTCCGGACGTCACCCTGCTGGACATGCGCATGCCGTTGATGTCCGGTGTGGAAGCGGCCATTGCCATCCGCGGCGAGTTCCCCAACGCCCGCTTGATTGCGCTCACTTCGTATGGGGGAGATGAAGACGTGCGGCGAGCGCTGGCTGCAGGGATAAATGCCTATCTCACCAAGGACGTACTCAGGAAGGAGTTGATCGAGACCATTCGGACGGTGCACTCAGGGCGAAGATACATTCCAGAGGCGCTCGCAGCCGCATTGGAGGCACAGAGCGACGCCCCAACGTTAAGTGAGCGCGAAATCGAAGTGTTGGAACTGGTGGCGAGCGGACTCGCGAACAAGCAGATCGCCTACGTGTTAAATATCGCGGAAACCACTGCCAAGAACCATGTGAAGAATATTCTGCACAAACTTGGCGTGCACGATCGGACCCACGCCGCCACGGCGGCCATTCAACGCGGAATCATCCATCTATGACATCCCGATCATGATCCGAATGGATCATTGTTCGCCCGAAATATGGATGATAAACTCCATTGGCCCGTAAAGACCCAGAAGAGATATGAACCACTTTAGATTCGCCAGGACCGTGTCGGGATCCTACCTGATCGCATGCACATTACTCGTTGGTTCGCTCTGGGCCGCTGACCCGGATGGTTCCGCGCTTTATCAGGCACACTGCGCTGCCTGTCACGACAACGCCAGCGCGGAATCGCACGCACCGAAACGCGAGCAGATCGCAGCGCGCAAGCCCGAAGCGATCGTGAATGCAATGTTCGACGGCGCGATGATCGTCCAGGCGTCCGGGCTGACCCTCGAAGAAGGACGCGCCATCGCGCGATTTATTACCGGGAAAGAGATTTCCGCGGTCTCCGACATTTCCATTGGAAAGTGTGAGGCGCCTGGGAAAAAGCTTTCACTCGCGCCGGGCGATTGGAACGGATGGAGTGTCGAGCCCGACAACTCCCGTTATCAGGCCAAGCCCGGGCTGAGCGCAGCCGACGTTCCGAGGCTCAAGGTGAAATGGGCCTTCGGCTTCCCCGGGGACAGCCGAGCAACCGCCCAACCTGCCGTTGCGGGCGGCCGCGTATTCGTGGGCAGCGCCGGCGGGGCGGTGTATTCACTCGACGCAGCTACCGGGTGCACGTATTGGAGTTTCAAGGCCGACGGCGCGGTTCGCACCGCCATCAGCATCGCCCGGCCCAAAGCCGGCGGCCGTTACATGGCATATTTCGGCGACCTGCGTGGAACTGCGTACGCGGTCGATGCCAGTACGGGCGCTCTGATCTGGAAAGTGAAGCTGGACAACCATCCGTACGCGCGCATCACCGGCTCCCCCATTTTTTATGGTGGCCGATTATTCGTGCCCATGGCGTCCCTCGAAGAAGCAACGGGGATGACGCACGGGTACGAATGCTGCACGTTCCGCGGGAGCCTGGCGGCCCTGGATGGCGAGACTGGACGCCAGCTTTGGAAATCGTTCACCGTGCTCGATCCTCCCAAGGCCTACAAGAAGAACAAAGAAGGCGGGCAAAAGTACGGTCCCGCGGGTGCGGGAGTCTGGTCGGCGCCAACCATCGACGCCAAGCGCAAGCTTGTTTATGTGGCAACCGGAGATTCTTACACTGACGTTGAAATCAATACCAGCGACGCAATCATGGCGTACAACATCGACAACGGGAGCTTGGTATGGATCAGCCAAGTGACCCCTAAGGACAATTACATCGTTGGCTGTCCCGCATCGCCGAATTGCCCCGATGAAGTGGGTCCCGATTATGATTTCGGCAGCTCTCCGATTCTACGCACGCTCCCGGGCGGTAAACAGATTATCGTTGCCGGCCAGAAATCGGGTGTTGTCTGGGGTCTGGATCCGGATCAAAAAGGGAAGATCCTGTGGAACACGAAACTCGGCGCCGGCAGCGTGATGGGTGGCGTCGAATGGGGGCACGGCGCTGACGGCGAGAACACGTACGTCGCTATCTCGGACGTCGCCGCTCGTGAGGGCGCGCAGCCGGGTATCTCAGCATTGAAGCTCGCCACCGGCGAGAAGGTATGGACCACGCCCGCTCCCAAGGTGACTTGTGCGACCAAATCCGGATGCTCTCCCGCTCAAGGGGCGGCCGTATCGGTGATTCCAGGCGCTGTCTTCTCAGGAGCAGTAAACGGCCATTTCCGCGCCTATTCGACCAAAACGGGCGAAATCGTTTGGGATTTCGACACCGCACGGCCTTTCGATACGGTCAACAAGGTTCCCGGCAAAGGGGGATCGATTAATGGCGGAGGCCCCGCTGTCGCGAACGGCATGGTGTTCACCAATTCCGGCTACGGCTCGTTCGGCCAATCTGACGGCAACGTCCTGCTGGCGTTTTCGGTCGACGGGAAATAACATCTCGACTGAAAAGACATATGAGCTACTTTAAATGGGTCGGGATCGCATGCACATTTCTGGTCGGTTCGCTCTGGGCCGCTGATCCGGATGGCGCCGCGCTCTATCAATCATGCTGCGCTGCCTGTCACGACAACAACAGCGCGGAAGAACGTGCGCCGAAACGGGAGAAGATCGCCGCGCGCAAGCCCGAAGCAATCTTGGGCGCGATGTTCGACGGCGCCATGATTGCCCAGGCGTCCGGGTTAACCCTGGACGAGGGACGCGCCATTGCGCGATTCATCACCGGGAAAGAGTTTTCCGCGGCTTCCGAGGTTTCCATGGGAAAGTGCGAGGCGGCGCCGAAAAAACTTTCATTCGCGCCAGGCGATTGGAACGGATGGAGTGTCGAACCTGACAATTCCCGTTATCAGGCCAAGCCTGGGCTGAGCGTGGCTGATGTTCCCAGGCTCAAGGTGAAGTGGGCCTTCGGCTTTCCCGGGGATAGCCGGGCATTCGCCCAACCTGCCGTTGTGGGCGGGCGCGTATTCGTGGGCAGCGCCGGCGGGAAGGTGTTCTCACTGGATGCATCTACTGGGTGCACGTATTGGAGTTTCATGGCTGACGGCGCGGTTCGTACCGCCATCACCATCGCCCGGTCGAAAACCGGCGGCCGTTACATCGCATATTTCGGCGATCTGCGTGGAACGGCGTACGCAGTGGATGCCAGCAGTGGGGCTTTGATCTGGAAAGTGAATCTGGACAACCATCCCTACGCGCGCATTACTGGCTCACCGATTTTTTATGAGGGCCGATTATTGGTGCCCATGGCGTCCTTCGAAGAAGCATCGGGCATCGCGCCCGGCTATGAATGCTGCACGTTCCGTGGGAGCCTGGCTTCGCTCGATGCCGAGACCGGGCGCCAGCTTTGGAAATCATATACCGTGCTCGATCCCCCCAATGCCTTTAAGAAGAACAAAAACGGCGGGCAAATGTACGGCCCAGCAGGTGCGGGGGTGTGGTCGGCGCCTACCCTCGACGCCAAACGCAAACTTGTTTATGTGGCCACCGGAGATTCTTATACCGACGTTGAACTCAATACCAGCGACGCGATATTAGCATTCAGAATCGATAACGGAAGCTTGGTATGGGTCAGCCAGGTAACCGCCCACGACAATTTCATCGTTGCGTGTCCCGACAGATCGCCGAATTGTCCCGTGGTTTTGGGTCCCGATTATGATTTCGGCAGTTCTCCGATTCTACGCACCATTGCAGGTGGTAAGCAGATCATCGTTGCCGCTCAGAAATCGGGTGTTGTTTGGGGCCTGGATCCGGACCAAAAAGGGAAGGTCCTGTGGAATACGAAAATCGGCGCCGGTAGTGTGCAGGGCGGTGTGGAATGGGGACATAGCGCCGATGGCGAGAACACTTACGCCGCCGTTTCGGACGTCAGCGCAGGGGCGGACGCGCAGCCGGGCATATCGGCACTGAAGCTCGCGACCGGCGAGAAGATCTGGAGTACGCCCGCTCCCACGGTAACTTGTGCGACGCCGGCTGCCTGCTCACCCTCGCAATCGGCGGCCGTGTCGGTAATTCCGGGCGCGGTCTTCTCGGGCGCGCTGAACGGCCATTTCCGCGCCTACTCGACCAAGACCGGCGAGATCATTTGGGATTTCGACACGGTGCGGCCTTTCGATACGGTCAATCAGGTTCCCGGCAAGGGTGGATCCATTAACGGCGCGGGCCCCGTGATCGCCAACGGCATGGTGTTCACTAATTCCGGCTATGGCTCGGGCCGCCAATTGGACGGCAACGTCCTACTCGCGTTTTCGGTCGATGGGAAGTAGCTGTGGGGCGGAAGTGGCGCAAGCAGGCGCCACTGAGAGTCCGGCGCACTGTTCACGCTACGGGGTTGCCGTGTCCTGAGGTGGCGATAAAGCCGACCGCACTCGACCTTCTATAGCCGTGGGGGACGCGAAGAGTGACTTGAGGTTTATCCCCGTCCAGCGGACCACTCCGGCCTCGCCGATTCCTAGTTCGGGTTTCACCGCCGCCATGTGGCATTCTGGACGGGGCGACGGGCAAGCGATAATAGTCGTTCACCGATGGGGGGGAAACCAATGGTCTGGGCATCAGGTAATTCTTGAGATCGGGAGCGCACGGCATTGAACGCTGTTGAAATTGAACAGGCTATCGATCTCGCCCAGTATGATGAGCAGGTTCTGCGGCGCGGTCAGCTTGCCCATGTCTCAAATCCGATAGCAGTGAATGCATTGACTTTGCCGAAGCCCCGCGCTCGACAGTCGTCGGCAACGCGGTCGCTCATACTTCGGCAATACACGTTGATCGCGGCTGCCGGATTTATGTTGCCGAACTGCAATTCACGCGCCTTCTCGTCGGCGGCGGGCATGCTGTAGCCGTGGATGAACACTTCCGACGCCTGCTTCAGCCTCTCCGCCGTGGCTCCCCACAGTGCGTGCCAGAAAACGCCCTTGAACTTTACAGCGGGGCATGCCGCACCAATTAAAACCTTGGTATCCGGTCGAGCGTGTAGAAGAACCTTTTTCAGTTTGGGCAACCGGGGAGCTACACAATCCCGCGAGTCAACGTTCATCGCAGCCGGCTCGATGACCTTGTTGGCTCTGGTGCCAAAGCCAACAAGCAGTTGCGATCACAACTGCATGAATACTCTTTCGCTACGCGTCTTCGTCCATGGATCGGTGGCGGGGCTTGTTATCGCCTCGCCGCTTCGAATGACCGACTCCAGGGCGTGACTCCACCTTGTTCGTCATAACGCGCACTCTGCTGCGCTACCTCACGCAGCAAGGGAGTTGTTTCGTTGGAACTAGTTGTTCCAGCGTGGCTACCGGAGTGCCTTTTCTAGTACCCATACGTCGTGCCGAATCCCGAAATCAGTCTATCTTTTGAGCTTTTCCTCGTGTATGTCTTGCGTGCGAGTGGTTGTCACGGAAAGCTGACTACCGGAAGAGTGGAGCGGAGCGGATTAAAAAGCCTCAACATCTTCGATGAACACGGTACAATGGCTTGAATATTTTTCAGGAGATGCCTTGAGAAGCTGGTGCGTCCTTGACGAGCACGGAATGCCTCACGAAGACTGGAAGGTGGTGCAACCAGAGGATATAGACCACGTGGTCTCGTGCGCCCTGAGTCAGCGCACGACCGATTAGAATCTAGCCAACCTATACCCTGCGACTCCATCGGGGGTATACTCAAGTCCCGTGCTATGCGAAGAACGACAGCCGCTAGTAAAGGCTTACGTTGACGCTGTGCGCAAGAATGCCCAGGCGGGTGCGCACATCCTGGACACCAAGACCGAAGCTTGGCGTGAAGCAACTAAGGAAACACGCGTCGCCTGTGATGTTGCTTTGGCGGATCTCAACCGGCACCGGGAAGAGCATGGATGCTAGGCACACAGATTTGGCCTGTCATGCCGTCTGAAAATCCCGCCTTGCCGGGGGTGGCGATTTCGGGTGGTGGGCTACTCTCAAGATCGTTCCGAGTCGCATGGTAGGATCATGCCATGCCGCAGGTATCTGACTTCAGCCCAAAAGAGAAAGCTCAAACGGGCATGATCCTGATCAAAACGGCCTTGGGGGAGATACTCGCTGAGAATAAGGAACGTTGGTTAGGACGCAACCAGATTGAGGAGGCCCTGGGACTCTGGTCAGAGTATGGCAACGGAACCTATGGTGCTGTCGCGTCCATGTTTCTTGATGAGCTTGTCAAAGAAGGAGACGCCGTTTCCCGGCGAGATCCGGACGGAAGAACCTGGCTTTACCGTACTGCCAAACCGGAAACTTCAAACTGATCCACGAAGCGCTCTTTCTAACCCCGCTCCGACGGCATCCGGAATGCGTTTCTGAGAAAGTCGGCGACCCACCGAAGTGGCCTACTAAATGCCATCGTATACGTATCGACTCTCAAATCCTGTATCTTCCCCAAACCGGCAAGTGAGAATCGGCAAAGGAGTGGCCCACTGCACTCGAGTATTCGACAAACTGTTAACTTTCCACCGTCGCGAAATCGACGGATGGCTAATTCGGAGCTGGCACCGATTCTCAAGGTACATATCACGCGGTAGACGGGACTTGGCCCATTTTCTCACCCGCAGCGATAGATTTGTTCAAGAGCTTGTCACCGGCGGAGAGGCTGGAGAGCGGCATCGAGGCCGATTCTTCCATCCTGGCTCTAACCCGCGGCGGTCGCCTTGGGCACCGGCATCCCGCCGATTTGCCGGAAGAGCGAAAGGTTGTCCGCGTAGCCTCTGCCTCGAATCACCTTGCCATTGCGGATTTCGTTCACGCCACAAGCGCCCCAACTGACCGTCTTGTTGGTGGGCGCGATTCCCGCAAAGGTTCCCTTATGGGTGCCGGTAAGTCGGAGGCGGGTCACCACGTGATCGCCGCTCCCGAGGATTTGCTCGATCTCGACGCGCAGATCTGGGAAAGCGGCGAACGCCATTTCTAGTTGCTGCCGCACTCCCGCGGGCCCACGAATCCCACCGGGCACGGTTTCCGACTCTCCCACGTAAGACTCGTCGATGCGCTGCAGGTAGCCATCTAGGTCGCGCGCGTTCACAAGCGCGACACCTTGTTTTATCGTCTGGATGTTCTCTTGTTCGGACACGGAAGCTCCTTTTTCGATTGCCCAGGTTTGATCCGGCGCTCGTAAGTGTACTCCCGCGTATCCCTGAACACAACCGGCGGCGCCTCCCGTACGCCTTGGGCTCAACTCCCGTGGAGTCCCCGATACTGAGATTGGGCGGACTCGGCTTCTGGGAAGCTACCGATATTTTATCGTTGCATAACGTGCGCTATGGCGAACACCTTGTAGCCAATCGCGCGATGACCTCATACATTCATGTAGCGGCACTAGAATAGTTCACACATGCCAGCGGGTGATGCGCAAAGAGTATGGTTCCCAGAGATGGGCGAACGGTTGCGATCCCGATGGCAGAACGATGTGTCTTTCGAGGCCCTGATCGAGTCGCGGCGTCGCACGGATCGAGACAGATTCAGAGCTCTTGGAGCAGCACCTTCGCGCGAAATACTCATCGTTCGGGGGAGTCGGCGCTCTTCACGCCCCGCGGGCCGAGCTTGTACGCTCGCCACTCTAGATCGATGATGTAGTCGTGCAGCGCGTCCGCTTCCTCCTGCGTCATCGCGGTCTTGATCAATGGCCAGCCCGGAGGGGTGCTGTATCTCGGCATTCCCTGCTCGACGTGGCTTCCACCTAATACAGCCGAGTTGAATTGTTGGTGAACATCGCGCGGCATGTAGCGAAGATCGGGCACCTCGCCATTGAGCACCCACGCGCCACTCCCGTCCGCTTCGGGTGAATGACACTTCTGGCAGAAGAACTTGTTGTAGACACGCGCGCCCTCAGCAATCTGTTGCACGCTGCCGGGCTGCTCGGGTGGCCTCGGCACGGCGGGAATGTCGGTCTGAATCACAGGCATCGCCGCCTGGCCGCCAAGCTTGAACGCCAGCAGACGTGCTGGTCCGCGTTTCGTTTCCAGGGTCGACATGTCGCTCGCTTTCCCGAACAGACGGTATCCACCTCCCATCCCGACAGGCGTCAGAACGTACTGCTCGCCATGGATGACGTACGTCACAGGTACAGATTGCATCGCGGAACCAGTCTTAACAGACCAGACCTTCTTTCCGGTGTCCGCGGCATAAGCAGCGAACTTGCCGCTCGCGTCCCCATGGAAAACCAGATTCCCAGCGGTGGTCAGGACGCCGCCGTTAATCTCGACCGGAAGGGTCACCACCCAGCGAGGCTCTTGCTTGATAGGGTCGAACGCGACGAGCTTGCCGTGAGCGACGCGAGCATAATGAGCATATTCAAGCCTCCCCCTCGAGCGCTACCCCCGAGCTCCGCGGCTTCACCCCCCGGCCCCAGCCCATCGGCTTCAAGCGTGGGCCCTCGACCGCCCGGAACACCTCCTCTGGTCTCGTACGCCGAGATGTACACAAGTCCAGTCTCGGGGTTGTAGCCCATGGGAAACCACCCGTGCCCAAAGCCAGTGGCAGGAAGGCGTGGCCGACCGGCATCTTGATAGCCCGCCGATGACAGAGTGCTCAAGTCAATCTGGTTCAAGGATGAATAAGCCGTTGCGCCGAGTCCTCGCGGCGGAAGGACTTCCTTCCCGATTCGAGCGTCGAGCATATAGAAAACGCCGTTTCTCGGAACGGTCATGATCACCCTGCGCTCTTTGCCCCCGAAGGCTAGATTAGCCACCAGAATGTGGAAGTCTTCCGCGCCATCTGGCGGATATGCGGTCTGGTAATGCCACACGTACTGACCCGTCGAGGCATTCACCGCGATGATGCAGTTTGCAAACAACAAGTTGCCGCCCGGTTTGATGTTGGAAAAATCGCCAGAGGCCTCGCCGGCGGTCGAGGTCGAGATGAACAACAGGTTCGTGACTGCATCGTAGGTCATCGCGGTCCACACGTTGGCACCAGCGAGCTCCCACGAATCACCCTTCCAGGTTTTGGCGATCTCCTCCACCGTTTTCGATTCGTACGGCTTCGACGGATCGCCCGGCGCTGTCCAGAAGGTCCAGGTTTTCTTGCCCGTCTCCGCCTCTAACGCTACAAGCCCCCCTCGCACGTCGTACTCCATGCCCGCCCAGCCGGTGAACACCTTGCCATCGGCGACGCGCGGCGCATCAGTGATTCCGGTCTGGGCGGCATCGCACACCGGGGTATCCCACACCTTCTTCCCAGTTGCCGCATCGATCGCCACCATGCGGCAGTCGCCGGTCCCGACATACACCTTGCCGTGCCACACCGCGACGCCGCGATTCTTGCGCCCCTCATAGGAGTTACGCCACGGGCCGTTGATCCGGATGTGAGGATCGAATCGCCAGCGTATTTTTCCAGTCACGCCATCAATTGCTTCCACGACGTCGAAAGGGAGTCCGAGGTAGATCACACCATCCACGACAATCGGCTCGGTCGAGAGACCCATGTGAGTGTCGATTGGGATCGCCCAGGCGAGGCCCAAACGGTTTATGTTCTGGTCGTTAATGCTCTTCAGCGGGCTGAAGTGCTGCGACTCAAAGTTTCCGCCGTTTATCAGCCAGTTGTTGCCGCTGCTGGCCTCGGCCAGCACCCGCTCCTGTGTCACGTTGGCTGCCGCGGACGCAGTGGGGACGGCGCCTTGCGATGCTGCGGGCGTTTGCGCTTCCAGCACTGCGTAAGCCAGCACGCCTCCCGCTAGAATTCCGATCAACCAAAGTCTCATTGCCTACCCCCTTCCGAATATGTTTTGTGCTTTCAGACGTTCGGCAGTGCGTCTTGGCCGCTGCGAAACATCTTACTTAATTCGCCGGCACAGCACTCGATTGCTCGACGTGGGCTTTAGCATTGCGATATTTCCCGAGGAGTAACTCTGGCACGCCGCGTAGGACGATTACGCCTATAACCGTCGAGATGCCGATCAGATTCCAGCCATTCTTGCCCAACGCCACCGAGGCAAGACCCAATAGCAAACTGACCCCGCCATCGCCAGAAAGAACGGGCCAGTGATGTAACAGTGCGTCCGTCCACATCGGAGCGCGTTAACGAGGCAAACCGTGCCCATTGTGACTAGCGCGGCAGTGCCTCCCCGCGAAACTTGGAACGGTCGTATCGCTCATAGTGAACTATTTCTTCGAGCGCCCGGCGCGGATGGTGAATCGTAAGACTTCGGTTCGCAAACCCTATGGGAAGCAGATGATAAATCTGCAACGGCTTCGGAATGTCGAGGAGGGACTTAAGCATGACACTGAAATAGGGCGAGGCTACATCGCTGATGTACATGGAGCTGAGCCCCAACACCTCGGCGGCCAGCAGCATCTGCAAGACGCAGTTCGCCAGACTGCCGTAAAAGTGCGCTTCCCACTTGTCCAGCTTTGTGCGCATTGGATAGGTAGTCGTTCGTGCGTGGATCGCCGAGTACGACTACATGGACAGGCGCATGGCGGAAGTCCACAGCGGCATTCACGCGGCGGCGCTGGCCGCGCGTCGCCTCCTCGATTTCGATCTTGTCGCGCATTTGAGACTTGAAGATCTCCACAATCTTTTCCCGAATCTCCAAGCCTCGTATTACAAGGAATTCCCAGGGCTGCGAGTTTCCAGCCGAGGGAGCCCATCGCGGCGCTTCCAGGATCTTTCCAATAAGTTCATCCGGGACTGGGCTTGTCCCTCAGAAATCCGGTGCGAATGCTACGGCGCCCCTGAAGCACATCCAGAAAGGTGTCAATCGATTCGGTTCTGTGACCATTTGGACGTTTGCGAGGCATTTCAGAAGTCAAGATCTTAGGTTTCCATCGTCAGTATACTGCCCCGCAAATGCACGGGCGAATCGAAGCAAGCTCCGCGTGTTCGTCGAAGGTGACACTGTCATCGCCGCGAACTACACCCAGTTGCTTTCACAAGTCGGATAAATCCAGGGTTGCTGGTTCGAAGCCATCTGGCCACCGAAGCACGACGGCCCCGCCCCTGTTGCAGGATCGGGAAGTCCGGCATCCTTCAGTGACCTTTTAAATGCTCATGGCCGGCATCGTTCCTGCCTATAAAGGTGCTTACATTCAAACCTTCGGCGGCGGCAGATGGCCCAGCACACCTTCCACACTCAACCCCAGAGCAAGCAGCGCCCGGTCCGTCCCCGACGGACCATCGAACTCCAGAGACACCGGTAGTCCGCTTTGCGTGCGCCCCGCCGGCAGCACCAGCCCCGGAAGCCCCGCCGTGCTGCCAGGCGCGATATTGCGGGATATAGCCGACGAGAACGAAAGCTTCTTCTCACCGATCGTCACTACATCCTGGCCGATCACCGTAGCCGGTATCATCGTCGCTGGGAACACGATCGCCGCCACGCCGGTCCGCGAGAAGTAATCGCGGAAATTCTCCCGCAGCTTCGGCAGGTGCGTGTCGCGCGCAGCCTGGTAAACCCCTTCGGCGATAAAGCCACTGCCGCCCGTCCCAAATCGCGCAAAGAAAGCCTTCACATCCGGGCTGGCCAGCGCAACAACTTGATCAAAGGTTACACCGGCCCCCGAGTCCAGGAGATACTTCGGTAGCGTGCGGAAAACGTCGTGAGCCTGAATCGGCAACGTCGTCCGCTGAATCAGATTGGCCAGATCCGCCACCTCCGCTTCCACCAATTCCACGCCGGCATCCTGAAGTTTGCGCAGTGCCGCATTGGTGATACGCTCGACTTCGGCGTCGAGACCCGCGAACCAATATCCGCGGGCCACGCCCAGCTTCACCCCCTTGAGCGTCGCCAGACGAATGGCATCGAAGTTCCCCGTCGCGACGGCATCGAACAGCGCGAGATCACCCACCGCTCGCGCGTGAGGCCCCACTTGGTCCAATAGTGCGCTGATCGGCGCCACCCCAGCCGACGAATACCGTGACGTTGTGGGGCGGAATCCCGCGATGCCGCACAGCGCCGCCGGTACGCGAATCGAACCTTCGGTATCCTCCGCCACGCCCAATGGAGCCATCCGCGCCGCGACCGCCGCTGCTGTGCCTCCGCTGCTACCCCCGGGAATCCGCGCCGGATCATAGGGGTTGTGCACGGCACCGAAAGCCTGGTTGTTGCTGGTCCACCCCAGAGACAATTCGTGCAAATTGGTCTTGCCAAGTACGATCGCTCCCGCGGCCCGCAGCGTCCGAACGATGGCCGCATCTTCCTTCGGCTGGAATCCGCGCAAGGCGGGCGTACCCACGGTTGTACGCAGGTCGTTTGTATTGACACTGTCTTTAATCGGGATCGGCAGGCCGTGCAGCGGACCCAGCTTCGCACCCGTTTTCTGCCGCTGATCGGCAGCGCGTGCGGCTGCTAGAACCCGTTCGCGATCCAGTGTGATAAAGGCATTCAACACCTTGCCGCGTTCGCATTGTTCCAGCAGTGCCAAAGCGTATCGTTCGGCGGTCAGGCCGCCGCTCGTCATCGCCGCAACGGCATCCACGGCGGACATTTCCAGAAGACTCGCGAAACTCATTGCAGGCTGTTTGTCAGCGGTTCGCGAGCGGCAGGCCGTAGCGCCTGCCGCGGCAGTCGCGGCGAGAACGAATTGGCGCCGGGATACGCCGAAAATTTGTGGCAAGAATGGATTCTCCCTTCAGAGCGAGCCAGCGATTCAGCTCAGTTTACTCGATCCGCGAAGTGGTTAACGCCTGGATAACGCGCTACCCTTCCATTTGAAAACCGACGTGGCGATCTTGTGGTTGGCGGCAGGGAGGCCGCTGCCCATTGACGGGACACCAAAATGCACAAGCCAAGAAAAAAGCCTTGCCCCGGACGAAGCTCCGACTTCCTGACCTCGACCACTCCAAAGCTGCCGTCCTGAGCAGTCTGCGTTCGCCTGAGTCGCAACGGGGTTATCGGCACTCCATTGACGAATTTATTTGCCGGTATTGTTAACCGCAGAAGATGCGATGCTCTCACTCGAAGCGATTGCACTTCTCATCCTGAACGAAGAAGACAATCCAGCTCTTAGATCCCCTCTCTAAAGTTCAAAGTCGCCCACTACCGGAACTTTCGGATCTGGTAGCATTGCTCGAAGCTGAGGAGCGGGGTTGAGAGCAGCTCAGGCTACAATCATCGATAGCATGTACAAGGTGACCATCCAGGCAACGCCTGTCGCCGAGAGCAACTGGAGAGTGGTGGCGAGCGGTACCTGGACACCAGGGCAGCAGCCACAACTTGCCGAACAAACTCTCCCCGCCGAAGTGGTCGAAATGCTGTTCAATGTCAGTCCTTCTGCGACGGTCAAATCTGGCCGCAACCAAGTACAACTCGGCGAGACGTTCTACGCTGTGGTATTCAGAAGACTCACAAAGTAGCCCACCACCCGAAAAGTGTTCATTTGCTTGAATGGTCGCCGATGAATTACGCCTATCAGGGAGCCGTGAACCGTGTCTCGAATCTATGCCGGGGAGCCAAGCTTTTCAACGTTCTCTCGACTGCCAGCCGGGTCGGAAGTTTATCCTAACATTAGAAAAGCCAACTGGACGGCGAGCGAATGATATCCAAGGGCAGGCCATTGTTCGACTTAAGTTTCGCCGAACTCTCAGGCTGGGACGGTAAACCGACCGAGCGGCGCTTTGGCATCGGTATCCGACGGCCCGGTACTCTGTTCCGCAGTTCCCCGTGAAATTCCTAGCTTTCGCATTTTCGAGATCAGTGAAGGTTCCGAGCCGTGTCGCTCGTAACAGGCTGCCTCGTTTTCAGACCGTTGTTCGCCGAGGAGTCGAAATAGTCAATTGGCGCCCATCTTGGAGGAGCGCGGCGATTGGGTCGATCGTCGCTGCACGGCGAGAAGGAACGTAGCCGCCGAGGAAAGGAATCGGCCCTCGTGATTCGCAGACGATTCTCCGACAGGATTGCGCGGTACAACACGTGAAGAGCTTATTCAGGGCAGCATGGAGACTCTCATTGAGCACAAGCAGCGGTCCTTCTTGGCATCGGATGAGTGGTTGTTCGCCAAGCCGGTTGCGTCGGCCTTCCCCATCGCGCCGTCCGGCGGCGCCGGTTCTCAAATAAACGAGATACGATACTGTTTTGATTGTTTGGCCGCAGGAAGGTGAGTAGTGAGACCAACGCATGGAAAAGTTTTTACCCTGGGCCTTTCCCCGCTCCTTGATGGCTTGGCTTAGGGGCAAGATTCTAAACGCTGCCGTCCAGGCAGGTACGAAGCGCCACGCCCGGGGAAGTCCATTTCCGCGACACCCCGTTCCACAACCGGACGGTGACCACCGCTACCTTCGTGTTCTGAGGATGATCAGTTCAATTCCTGCAAAGACTTAGGCCAGTGGAGATCTGGAACGACACTTGCGGGCACGCTCCTGAGATACGTTCATGCAAACGCTTTCACAAGACTTGCGCTACGGGATGCGAACTTTCGCGAAGGCGCCGGGATTCACGATCGTTGCCGTCCTCACACTCGGACTTGGCATCGGTGCCAACACGGTGATTTTCAGCGTTGTAAATGCAGTACTGCTTCGCCCGTTGCCTTACCCGAATCACGATCGCCTCTTGCGCATCGAGGAGTTCCATCCCGGCGGATCCAACGGGAACGCTACCTTTGCGACCTTTCTTGACCTTCAACGCCAGTCGAAGACGGTCGAGAATCTGGCTGCATTCCGTCCGTGGACCTTCAACATTACCGGCGAGGGCAATCCCGAACAAGTGGAGGGTGCCCTGGTTTCCGCGAATTTCTTTAAAGCGCTCGACACCCAGACTTTCTTGGGACGCTCGATTCGAGCCGAGGACGATCAGCCAGGCGGCGACAACTATGTCGCGGTGCTTAGCTATTCGCTTTGGCGAAGCCGGTACGCTGGCGATCAGGGTATCGTGGCGAAGACCATCACGATCAACTCGCACAAATACTCCGTGATCGGGGTGATGCCGCGCGATTTCAATTATCCCGAAAGGTCCAAGATGTGGTGTCCTTTGGTCCCGGGGGGAGACCTTCACGATAACAGGCGTGCGCATCTGCTTAGCGTGATTGCCGACCTGCCGCGCGGAAGCTCGCCCGCGCGCGTGCAAGGTGAGCTCGCCGCCTTCGCCTCGCAAGTTGACAAGCAAAATCCCGGCGTGGACCCAGGTTTGGGGATGACCTCGGCCTCGCTCAAGAAAATCATGGTAGCTCCCGTGCGCCCGGCGCTCATCGTTTTGATGTTCGCCGTAGGACTACTGCTATTAATCGCGTGCGCAAACGTGGCGAACTTGCTTCTGGTCCGTGCGTCGGCGCGGCGCAAGGAAATCGCGATTCGTTTCGCGTTGGGAGCCAGCAGGAGCAGGCTGGCACAGCAAATGTTCACCGAAAACGTCTTGCTGGCGACGCTCGCTGGCTTCGTGGGCCTTGGGCTTGCATTCTGGAGCCTCAGTTTCCTTGTCGCGGTGAGCGGTGAAAATATTCCGAGGCTAGCGGAGACAAGCCTGGACTGGCGCGTGCTTGGCTTTGCGTTGCTCGCATCACTCCTCACCGGAGTGTTATTTGGCACCGCACCGGCGATAATGGGAGCAAATTTCGACCTCAATCCAGCCCTCAAGAAAGGCGCATCCGTAGGGAGATGTGGTAAGCGGGGCGGCACTACTCAGGCGCTAGTGGTAATCCAATTCGCGCTGGCAATGGTGTTGCTCGTGGGAGCCGCCTTGCTCGGCGGCAGCCTTCTGCGGCTGCTGCGGGTCAATCTAGGATTCAATACGGAAAATCTGCTCACGCTGGAATGCTTTCTTCCTCCCGACGAGTATCCGGAGTTCGCCACCAAGGACGCCGTCGTGCTTCGAGAGATGCTCGAACGGATCCGGAGGGTCCCTGGCGTGCGTGCGGCCGCGCTAGTGAATTCGCTACCCATCGAGGGCGGCGTGGACACGGATTTCGTCCTGGGAGACCGTCCGGCGCCTCCGGCCGGCAGTGAGCCTGACGCCGACATTGGCGCCGTGGATCCGGACTATTTTCGCACCATGGGTATCCCGCTTCTAGCTGGCCGCGGCTTCACTGAACAGGACGCGACCTCACCGTTGCGTGTCGCGGTGATCAACATCACGATGGCGCGCGCATTTTGGCCGCACGAAAGCCCCCTTGGTAAGCGCCTCACGATGAAGGACTGGGGCCCGCCGCTCGCCGGCACGATCATCGGAGTGGTTGGCGACGTGAGGGCGGATGGTTTAGACGCCGCGGTACGGCCGATGATTTACTGGCCTTACTTCCAATTCCCCCAGAACTTCAACGCTTTTGTCATCCGTGCGGGCAGCGACCCGCTCAAGCTCACATCCTCGCTGAAGAATGCTATATGGTCGGTGAGGAGGAATCAGCCCATCGCTCGCGTTAGGACGATGGACCAGATTCTTTCTGAATCGCTTCTCCGCCGACGTTTGTACACGATTTTGCTCGAAGTATTCGCTGGCGCTGCAGTGCTTCTCGCGGCCGTGGGAATCTACGGCGTGATCTCTTACGGCGTCAGCCAACGGACCAATGAGATCGGAATTCGGCTGGCGCTGGGAGCTAAGCCGGGCGATGTGATGGCGCTGGTGATTGGCCAAGGGACCCGCGTGGCGATGGCCGGGGTGGCTCTCGGAATAATCGCTTCCTATGGACTGACGCGTCGGTTGACCAGTGTGCTGTTCGGCGTGTCCGCAACGGACCCACTCACCTTTGCCTGCGTCGCGATTCTGCTCACCGTCATAGCGCTGATCGCCTGCTACATTCCGGCGCGGCGCGCGATGCACGTGGATCCCATGGTCGCGTTGCGGGACGAGTAATTGATATAGTCGCACGCGCTAATCAATCTGCTAAAAGCAGAGCCGGGACCGGGCCGCCGGGGCAACTGTTTCCGTGCCACTCCCAAGATGCGGAAGTTGGGCCGCCAAGCGGTGAAATTGCCCTCAAGCAAGGACAATGCGAGTCTTTGGACCGGACGAGATTCTCAATGGACGGATAGCGCGTTAACCAGGATCTGAGGATGCCTGCGGGACAGATTCCGCGGGGAGTGATGAGATTAGGGGGTCTCGCAATTTTCTGCATGACATGCGTGTCTCTCGGCTGCGCGGCGCAAAAATAAGCTCACTCTGGCGGCTCGGGGCGTTGCCCCAACCGACCGATGACTTCCCTATTAAGACGAGTTGGTCGGCAAGCGGCTTTACGGGTATCCAAGAAAGGCTGAAGCAGGGGAGCTTCGCATAGAAGGACCCCGTGCTTCAAACCGTGAAGCACTCTCCGGGGCGCAACCTTGATGATGGCTCCCTCGGGTACGGTATGGGCGACATGCCGTCCGTCCTCATCGAATAGGGCGATAGTGGGATGCGTGATGCGGTAGCGACCAAGTAGCATGGACTGCCCCTTTCTACACTCGGTCGAAAGAGGAGTGTTCCGTTACCGCGCCCTCTAAAGAGATTGTGTCTCTAAGCACACACCTGCTGCTAAATCTGTGCGCCTAGAGTTTTATGGGTAGTTGCGCACGGAAACCAGACGTGTTCACGCCGGCCGTTCACGTGATGTGTTTTGCCCCGGAAGCGACGAGGCAATGAAACGCGCCAGCGCGGGGGCGTTTTCCGCGTCGAGAATAGACTCGTGCGAACCCGAGAGCGACCGCTCGTGAAAGGGTCCGCGGGCAAAATCACGCCAGCCCTTCCTGGGGTCCTGGAGAACCCTTTCAGTGCCCGCTGGGCGGTCGCTCGCTAACACATTTGCGATCGAGCCCGTAAACGGCTGGGGCCGATAGCTGCGCATGACGATCCCTCCAGGACTAAGGCTGCTGGGAGCAGTGCTGCTGGGGGCAGTGCTGCCAGGAGCATCGCCGCTTGGCGAAGGACTCGGACCGCCACGCAGTTGCTGATACGACCGCTTCTTCTCGCGAAGCGCGCGAATATATTGGAAATGGCCGGCTAGCTCTGCTGCAAGATTCCGGGCTTGACCCCGTAGCGCCGCACGGAAAACCGTCGGCAGATACGTCACATACCGGGTGACCCGCGCTTTTGGGTAACCGGGCGTATCGACATCGATCAGAACAACGGCCACATCGGAGCGCGACATCGCAAGCAGCCGCTGCGCGATTTCAAAAGCGAGAATTCCGCCATAGCAATGGCCAGCCAGAACGATGGTGCCGGTCGGCCGAATCAGGGAAATCAGCTTCGCGAACCTGCTCGCAATGTCGGGGAATTCGGCAGGATCGCCGATCCGGTGGCGAAGCGCGAAGAAAGGCTGTCGATCTCCTAGGCACCGAGCCAGGTGCAGGAGAGACCAAGGTTCCGCCCCCTCTCCCGGAATAAAGAACAAGGGAGGACTATTGCCCGAAGACTGCAGGCAAACTGCCGAGACGTCTTCGAATCGCAGTTGGCCCCCATCCGTTCTCTTAGCCACAACCTGGACTAAGTGAAGGAACGTCGGCGAGTCGAGAAACGTTGCAAGGTCGAGGGCAGATTCATGGATCTGAAATTCCGATCCGATTAGCGCGAACATCCGGGCGGCCGAGAGCGAATCGCCCCCCATGGCGAAAAAGTTGTCTTCTGCGTTGGGCACGTCTGAGTGGAGGATCTGGATCCAAATCGCGCCAATCCGTTGCCGGAGCAAGGTTGTGGCTTCGTCGTCGAGGGCTCCTGAGGCCGGCGATTCTTGCACTCGTGCGCTGGCCTGAAACTGTGCGTGGAGGCTGTCGCGTAGTGGCTTGCCGCTTGCGCTGAGTAGCAGAGTTTCTACGAACCATACACGGCCCGGAACTTTCGACCTCGATAGCCGCTCCGCGAGGAAGGTTCGAATCTCGGAGGCCACCGCCCGTGCGCCGGGACGCAGCACGACAGCAGCCACGATGTCCTCGCCAAGCGTGGGGTGCGCGACCCCGAAGCTCGCCGCACTCTTGATAGCTGGATGCTCCGCCAGGGCGTGATCGATTTCGAGCGGCGAGATGGTTTCTCCACCGCGATTGATGACTTCCTTGATTCGGCCAGTAATAAATAGATCGCCGTCCTGATCCAAGTGGCCAAAATCGCCGCTGCGAAACCAACCATTGACGAAGACTTCGCGGTTCGCCTCCTCAGCGTCAAGATACCCCGGCATTACTGCGTCCCCACGCAGAACAACCTCTCCTTCAGAACCGGGCGTCAGCAGATTCCCGTGCGCGTCCATGGTTGCAATTTCCAGCCCAATAGTTCTTCCTGCCGAACCGGTTTTTCGCCGACTCCGCGGCGGTGTATTCGTCGCGCATCCTACTTCGGTGAGACCGTAGCCGTTAATGACCTCAACCTGCAGCACACGCTCCAGATCGTTGAGTAGGGCAGGCGATCCAGCACCGCTGCCGCAGCGCACGAAGCGCAGACGGGATCGTCGAAAGGGTTCTGGATCTTCCTGGGCCATTTCGAGAATGGTCCGATGCAGCGCGGGCCCGGCTGCGTACCAAGTAGGACTCAGTTCCTCGATCCACGCTGGAAACCTTCGCGCGTCGAAACCGGTACAGGCTACGCTGCCACCAGCCATCAACTGGCCCAACGCGGAGGAAAATCCGAGGATGTGGTACAGCGGCATGATACTGATGTAGCGGTCCTCCGCGCGAACATCCAGCCCGTTGCGCACGGCCGTGCCCATGGCATATAGATTCGCGTGAGTGAGCGGAACCAGCTTGGGCTCTCCCGAAGTGCCCGAAGTTTGAAGAACCATCGCACATTCTTCTGGCACGCGAATAGGGACCTGGCGGATGTTGGTGAAATTTTCAGAGCCACCCAATTCGATCACAGGGATGCCGAGGGTTCGCGCCACCGCAGCACCATGGCCGTCGGAGCCAGAGCGCGAAAGCAGAACGCGGGCTCGTAGAAGCGTCAGGCGCGATCGACATTCAGCTTCCGTGAGTTGCCAGTCCAGCGGCGCCACTGCAGCCACTTCCAGTGCGCCGAGCAGGGCGGTAAAAAGATCAGGACTATCCGGGATCGCCACCGCGACCACATCGCCGGGTCTCACACCAGCGTGTCGAAGAACCTGGGCCACCCGCGCGATTCCGTTGATCAAGGCCGAATACGAGACAGGCGGTTTGCCGGGAGCCAGCAAGGCGGTCTGGTCTGGGGCATGTTCGGTCCAAGTGGCGAGATCTCTCAAACACAGCGCCCGCAAGGGTTCAATGCCAGTCACGGCGCTATTTCCTCCAGCACGCGTCCCTTGGTTTCGACAATGAATTGTGCCACGAACGCAGCGAACCATGCCATCAACTTGGCCCAGCGCGGTTCGAACTCCGCGGGATCGTATTGCAGCTCGATCTCCATGCGCAGACCCAATTCTAGCAGCGAACACGAAAAAGTCGCGCTGCAGAGCGCGCAGCCCGGCGCGATCCACCTGGCGGTCGTAGCCAGAAGATCATCGACTATCTGGCGCACAAGTAATTCAACAACGAGAAACCCATGGAGATTCGATTTCCGGACATTCCGCTCTACAAAGGTGAGATGACACTTGCGTTACTCGCTCACGTTCAGAAATACTCTGCGACGCCAGATTGCATCACTTAACTGATGCCCTACATCTAACTGATGCCCTACATCGGAGCTATCGGGAGATAATCACGACGGCAACGTAAACATCACCGTGGCCTGGTCTCCCAACGAATGATCGGATAGGGGAGGACGCGTCGGCGAACCGGCTGTTTCTGCTCGTCTAGCCATACTTCACCCACGCCTCCCTCGCCGATCCGCTGGATCAGATGATAGGAGCCGATGACGGTTCCGGCGCTCGGCTCCGTTGTGCCGATGGTGCGGAACTCTCATCGTTGATGAAGTTTCTCTCCTGTTGAATCGTCTTTTAACCTATCGAGATTCGCTGCCCAAGGGCGTCGTTGAACCTACGTGGGATCGATCATCCATTACTCGCCTCGTGCGCAATATCCGTGTGGGCAGGCTGGTAGTGCTTCAGCATCAGAGTGGTGTTGTTGGCATGTAAAGTGTGTTCGTCTTTAAAGACGGTGGAGGGAATCGCCCCCGCCGGTGCGGCTGGGAAAGTGTACCTAAAGTTGCCTTCGACGCGCGTAGCCTGGGAAAGATGTTTACGCGTGTTCTCGTGGGCCAGGATACTGGCTCCGGCTTCATGGACCCACTCGTTGCCGCCGGTATGGTCGAAGTGCCAGTGGGTGTTGATCACCTGTTTGATGGGATCTGCGTTAATGCTCGCGAGGGCTTCAGTGACGTGCGGACGTGCGGTAATGATTTCCGCATCAACCAGCAGGCACGACGTCTTCCGCACGCTGCCGAGGTATCTCCACGACGCGGGGGCCGGCGTAACCTTTGATCAGGCTGTTGCGCTGGCCAGCCCGGATGTGAAGACCTACTTTACGCGATTTGGGACGGGCGGCAGCGGCTTTAGCGCCGAGGGGGTTTATCAGGCAGCGCGCGACTCGCACCTGCCGAAGCTGCGGCGAGACTTCGGTCTGTATGGTAGCCACGGCCTCTACCGTCACTGATGTTGCTTGGGAAGCCACCTTCAAGTCGATGTCGATGCGTTGGGTGTCCCGTGCCGCTAAATCGAACGGCTGATAGTTCGTGCTTTGAAATCCGGCCGCTTCGATCTTCAGCCGGTAGTTGCCCACATCGACATTGTTGAATTGGTAGCGGCCGTCCGTGTCGGTTTCTTCCGCACGGGCGGCGTTAGTTCCCGTGTTGACGAGTTGCACCTTCGCCTTGGGAACAAAGCTGCCCGAAGGGTCTTCACCGTACCTAGCACGGTGCCGAAGGTGGATTGGGTGTAGGTGGGTTGGCACACATTGAAGAAGCCGACAAACGCGAGGGCTGTCGAGAGCATCCTGCTAGCCCGGCGGGCTATCGGGGTTATTGAGCCAACTTGGTTCTTCCGAGAGTATGCAGAGGACATCGGGGTCCCTCCCTAGGTGAATTTCCTCACTTTAGACGATCTGGTTGTCCGTTACAAGAAGCAAAAAGCTATCAGTCACGGTTAACGTTTGTGCGCTTCTGGACACGGTGCTATATTAGACTGTTCCTGAGACGAGAGCCGGGGTGACGGTGCACCTTCATGAAAACAGTTCGCGGCGACTGCATAAGCTCTTTCTTATCGGTCTCACCGGATTTCTTTGGCCGGGACTCGCACATGCACAAAGCCCTGCCGCCAGCGAACCGGTACAACAAACTACTGTAGACGGGATTCCCGTCACCGACCCACTAGTCATGGCCAAGTGCAGCGGATGTCATCGCAAAGATGAGAAAGGCGATCTATCACGCATCTCGTGGGAACGTACCACTCCGGAGGGTTGGCAAGAAGTCATCAAGCGGATGGTACGCTCGAACGGGTTGCAGTTGACGCCCGATGAAGCGCGCGCGATTGTTAAGTCGCTGAGTACGAGTCACGGTTTGGCCCCGGAAGAAGCTAAACCGGTAATGTACATGGCGGAGCACACCATCCCCGACGAAACCTATCCGACTCCTACAATGAGGACGACTTGTGCGTCCTGCCATGCCTTTGGGCGTCCAGCCTCCTGGCGGCGATCGCCAGAGGAATGGAGATTGCTGCTGAACATGCACATCGGCTATTACCCCAATGCCGAAGGCGCGGCTGCTTGGCGGCGCAGATCTCTAAATGCAGGCGATGCCGAAAGCTCCGCAGCATCACCCGCGAGGGGGCCGACACTTGTTGACCAGGCGATCGACTTTCTCTCTAAGAACTACGGATTACAAACGCCGGAATGGGCCGCGTGGCGGGCCAGGATGCGGGCACCCAAACTTGCAGGCACATGGCTGGTGACAGGCCACCTCGCCGGCCACGGTGATTACTACGGCGAAATGATTGTTACGCGCGGTTTGGGCGACGACGAGTTCAATACAGCAATCAGACTACAGCCGGTCCGTGGTGGTGCCACGATCGAGCGCCAAGGCCGCGCAGTTGTCTATTCAGGCTACGCCTGGCGCGGGCGCTCGATGGGAGCCGCCACGGGTTCCATGCCTGGGGATGTGCCCGCCGAAATACACGAAGCGCTATGGATTTCGCCCGACGAATCGCAGGGGACCGGGCGCTGGTTCTGGGGTTCGTATGACGAGTTTGGATTCGAGGTAAAGCTCCTGCGGGCATCGGGCGCTCCGACCCTGCTAACCTTGGATCGCTTATCGCTCAGAGCTGGTTCGCAGGCCCAGCGGCTTCGTATAGTAGGGGATAGTCTGCCCAACCAGGTCCTTCCGGCCGATATCGGCCTTGGCTCCGGAGTAACGGTGCGCGACATTGTGTCTCACACCTCGCATGATGTGGTGGTGGAAGTGGACGTCGCTGCGAGCGCCATCTCCGGCAAACGCGACGTTGTAGTTGGCCGCGCTACCCTACCCAACGCAATCGCGGTTTACGACCGGGTAGATTACATTAAGGTGGTGCCTGAGAACTCGCTCGCACGATTAGGCGGCGGGTCGCAGCGCCAGAAAGGCTACCGGCAGTTTGAGGCGGTGGCCTACAACCGGGGCGCCGACGACAAACCGAACACGGCCGACGATATCGAACTCGGACCCGTGGACGTTTCCTGGTCCGTCGAGGAGTTTTATGAGCGGTTCGACGACGACGACAAGGAATTCGTTGGCTCGCTGAGCGGCACAGGTCTATTCACACCGGCGCTGGATGGCCCCAACCCTCAGCGTAAACAGAGCCGCGACAATTACGGCAATGTTTGGGTAGTCGGAACGGCTAGGAGCGAGACAGATCGGCTGGGCAAACCGCTCGTAGGCAAATCCTATCTCGTGGTGGCGCCGCCTTTGTATGTCATCTGGGATCGGGAGATCGACCAGTGACGGTGCTAACGCCGGAAAGAAAGAGGGGCGAGTGAAGCATCTGCGACCGATCAACAAAAAAGCGCAGCGTATTGACGACCACGTTGCGTCCCTGACCGACGACGTTTTTGCGATGCAGGGGGAAAACAAACCTACGCCGGGGATGCACGTCCCGACGGGTTGCAGTTTCGTCTTTTCACCCGGCTGGGAAGTGGATGCCGCGGGCGGTACGGCTGGTCTGTGCGCGCCAGTGGAACGCGACATCTACGATTGCTGGTTTAGCTGCTACTGGCCGGCTCAGGTTCCCGATCATCTCAACAACGCGCCCGACTGGACAGCCAAGTGTGCCTCCGCGACCAAGGACTGGCGAAACCTCGATCTGGTGTTCCCGTGATTGCCGGCCCGGACTGATCAATCATGAGAGCTTTCATTGTCTTTCTGAGTGTGGCTTGTTCTGCCGGGCGCGCTGGATCTATCTATCTCGGCGCCCATCCCGACAGCGTGTTGGTGGTGGACGAGGCTACCCAACAGGTAATCGACAAGTTCCCGACCCAGGCTGGACTGCCGACGGGAATGCGGATGTCGTATGACCGCAAGAAGATCTATCTCACGAGCGGAGACCGCGCCGGCGTATCGGTAGTTGACATCGCTACCCACAAGGTGATCAACCATTTCGCGTTGAACTCCGGCAACCGTCAGATTCGCTTTAGCAGCGGTGTCGCCCCGGACCCTCAGGACAAGTTTCTTTACACCGTGGTCACCGAGGTTGTTAAGCAGATCGATCGCTTTGAGATTGGAAAGCCGAAATACGCGGTCATCGATTTAGCTCAGCAAAAGATCGTCCGCACGGTCGACATCCCCGAGGAGGATGAAGAAGCCAATGTCAATACAGGCGACAGTTTCTTTCGGCCCTTATTCTTCGTCTCGCCGGATGGGAAATATCTGTATCACTTTCGAGACAACGTGGTCGTCCTCGACACAGCTACCTTCAAGGTCGTCGACCGAATCCCCTTGGCCAAACCTAATTTTCCTGGAGTGATGGAGGTCGGCGTTGGGTCTGCTCTGGAATCGCTCAGTGAGCCGGGTTTTTACACGTCGCTCTTCAACGCGCTGGATCCATCCGTGCGGCGCAAAATGTTTGGAATCGCCCGGTTCGACTTGAATAATCGTGAGTATCAATTCTCACCGATCGGTCCATCGCCGGATGGAATGTTGGGGCTTGAGGTCACACCTGATCACAAGACGGCATATACAGTGGTCACCAACGGTGAATACGGAACGCGCCGCTGCGAATTCTGGTCCCTCGATCTGACGCGCCACCAGCGCACGATGACAAACGAGTTCCCCTGCCGGCCACGGTTCAGCTTCAGCATTTCTAGCACTGGCAAGGAACTGTACATCTACGGTGCAGGATTTCAGATTGAAGTCTACGACGCGGCGACTCTCAAGCTCAAACGAACAACAGATCTTCAGAACGATGTGACCATGGCTGGGATCGTCGTGGCGCCCTAGTCGGAGCGCTGATGAACAGCGCACCGTGCGAGAAATTAACCTCAACCGTGCGGGGGCCCTAGATATACGGCCCCTTGTAGAAGCCCACATACTTCGCCATGATCTCGGGAGCGACTTGCACCTTTCTCATGGACCTGTATGTCGCCAAAAATCCATTCGCATCTTTCAAGCAGCCTTTGCCCAAGAATAGCAACGGTGGAGACCTCCCAGACGAGGATGTGATGCGAGTCGCTCCCCGGGATTCCTGATCGATGGCGGTCTCCCTCGCGGCGTGTCTTTGTCCAACCATCGTGAGTGCGATCGGCGTGATAGTAGCCGAGATAATCCCGCGCAAGTCGCCTGAGATGGGTCTCATGAAGAACGATTACGTGGTCGAGCAAGTCGTTCCGAAAACTTCGAACCCACCTTTCGGCAACTCCATTCTGCCATGGGCTGCGGTAGCTGGTGCGGATGGCAGAAACGCCGGCTGAGTCTAGAAACTGATGCACCTCGGCGTTGAACTTCGCGTCTCGATCGAAGATCAGGTATTGGTCGTCCGTGCTTTCGGGGAATGCTTCGCGAAGCTGTTGTACCACCCATTCACCGCTTGGGTGCTCGGTCACATTAAAGTGGATGATCTCTCGGCGGTCGTGCTGAATCAGGAACAGGCAGTACAGAATCCGGAAGTTTGCCGTGATCACGGTGAAGAAATCCATCCCGGCAATCACCTCCCGGTGGTTCTTCAGAAAGGTTCGCCAAAGTTGAGCAGCCCCATCGCGGCGATACAACCGCGAAAGGTATCGCGAGACAGTTCGCTCGGATATCTCGAATCCGAGCTTCAGCAGCTCGCCGTGGATGCGGGGCGCTCCCCAGGTCGGGTTCTCGCTCGCCATGGTGTGGAGGGAAGTCCGAACCTCGCGCCCGGTGACCGGTCTGCCAACCCGTTTGCTTCGGGAGCGAAAGCGCCAGTACAGACGGAAGCCGTTCCGGTGCCATCGAACGACTGTGTCCGGCTTCACGATTAGAAGAGGACTCGACCACTTCGGCCACACCCGGCGCAGCAGAACCCAGAACAGTCGGTCGGTACGGCACAAGTGCGCCCGCTTTGTCCGGCGTTTCAAAACTATCAACTGTTGTCTCAAGGCGACGATTTCAAGTCCCAAGTCATGACGAGAGCGAAAAAAGCTTCTCAGCCATGTGAACACACCCAGATCAGCCCAAGCATGAATCCGTACTTATAACAAGACGGGAGGGTGTGCCGCTGAGATCTCTCCCCGACCGTGTTTTGGCGACCTACGGCACCTCTCAGGGTGAACGACCCGACAAATACCAGCAGCACCGCCACGATGTTGAGAATGTGCCAGCCACGCCAGTGCGGATCGCGCTTCATGGGGACAACTAGCACGAGCAACGCCGCGATCCAAGCTATCCCGGAAAGGAGAGGCATGAGCAGATGAATTCGGGTGTGCCAGGATGTGACCACCAACTGTCCGCCGACCATACTGGCCGGGGAGGCCGATACCATTTCGAAGAGCCTGGCGCACCCGTCTCTTGTGAGCCCACATTCTGATAGAAATCGGCATCCGCAACCCTCACCAGACAGAGTGTGGGACAATAGGCGGCCATGATGGATCCGGGGACGCGATTTGTTTATGGTGCTTTGGCGTGTCTGGCCTCAGTCGCGATTGGCCAGGCGCAGGGAATCATCACCACTGTCGCTGGCTCTGACCCGGTGTACCCGGGTAGTTCGTACTCGGCACTCAGTGCGTCGTTTGGCCAATTGACTGGCGTTGCCGTCAGTCCTGTGACCGGCGATGTTTATTTCGCTGGCGGTTCCCGGTCTTTGATCGTAAAGTTCAACCCGCAGTTGAACAGCGTCAGCGTGATTGCAGGCATCGGCATTGGAGGGCACTCAGGAGATGGAGGACCCGCAGCGAACGCCGCCCTCAATTCGCCGCAGCAGATTGCCTTCGACGGGGCAGGTAACCTCTATATTGCCGATCATGGGAACTATGCGCGGTCAGAGAGTAGTTTCTCGGGCTTCGCAGGGCTCTCGATCCGGTTCGCCAAGGACAGCCCGGGCGCGGTGACGGATCTGTTCATTCAGCATGTGTCGGGCGATTATCTATTTGCGCGCCAGAAATAACGCCATGAAACTTCTGACTGTCGCTGCGGCGATCTTCGTTGCGAGCACGCACTCGGGTGCGCAATGGCTGAACTATCGCACCCCGGGAGTTCCGCGCACAGCCGACGGGAAGGTGGACCTCACCGCTCCCGCACCCAAAGCGCCGGATGGGCGGCCCGATTTGTCCGGAGTTTGGGAGAGCAGCCTGCAATACTTTAACGATCTGGGAAAGGATCTGAAGCCGGGCGAATTGGCGATGTTGCCCTGGGCGAAGAATCTGCAAGCCGAGCGCGAAGCGAGGGACCATCGGGACGATCCCCTGAACCACTGCCTACCGCCCGGGGTTCCGCGCATCAACATGACCACCGCGAATTCGCCACACCCGGTGAAGATCGTGCAAACGACGGCGCTGGTGGTTCTGCTGTACGAGACCTCCGCGAATTCGACGTTCCGACAGGTGTTCCTGGACGGCCGAACGTGGCCCAAGGATCTGCAGCCCACGTGGCTGGGGTACTCGATCGGCCGCTGGGACGGCGGTACGCTAGTGGTGGAAACCACCGGTTTCAACGGCAGGGCGTGGGTGGATACGGCGAAAGGCCATCCGCAGACCGAGAGCGCGCACGTCACCGAGCGCTTCACCCGACGCGATTTCGGGCACATGGACATTGACATCACGATCGACGATCCCGGCGCGTACGAGAAGCCGTGGCGAGCGTCGGTGCCTTTCCATCTTCTGGCCGATACGGAACTCATCGAGACGTATTGCGAGAACGAGCGCGACGAGGCGCACGAGGGCAAGTAACGAGGGCGTGCCCGCGCCAAGCTCTATTGCTATCTATTGGACGACCTTCGGCTGGGTTAGTTAGAGTGATGGCCACTTCCGGGCTTTTGCTAACGGCCCTTCCGCGCTAACCACATGGCGCCAAGGCCCCACCCAACAAACGCCAGTGTGATTGGTTCAGGGACGGCGTTCACCGCGACCACTTGCTCTGAGTTCGTCACGCCGATCGCGAAGTCGGTCATTATCGACGCAGTTTCCGTGAATTGGAAGCCCGGCGGTTCTGCGCTCGGATTGACCAGGATATTCTCGATTTCGAGAACAAGGCTGCCGCTTCCCGGTGGATTAAACAGCACACCCACAAATTCAATCAGTTGGGGGCCCCCGAGAGTGCCTGAGATCATGTCCGCGCCGTCAGCCAAAATCCATCCGCCGGTGTCGAGTACCGGCACATTCATGATGACCTGGACGTCTATCTCGGGTATAGGTGGCGACACCGTAGTCCCGCCGGTACAATCCAGGGTGTAGTCGCCAACTGCTCCGGAGATGCTGGACGGGTTGAAAACAGGGACGGAGACTGCGCCTCCGTTGCACGTGATCGGACTCGCGCTTATTGCCGGGACGAAGGCCAAGATTATCCACAAAGTGTTCAGTTTCATTAGGGCGCAATCCTATGATCTAAGACTTCCATTTTGGAGTATAAATCGAATCGCCTCGGTTGCGACCTGGCCGTTGGCAAGCGTACCGGTCGAATAGTACCAGCGAGACTAGGGTGATCCTATTCCCTGTCCAGCAGTCCGCGCACACCGGCAGCGTCACTGATCCCGGCATGTCCGGGGATGGCGATTGGGGTGATGGTATACCTTGACCAGATTGGCTTTGTGCAGGATGCGGATGCTCGCTTGCGAGCGGGGTTCCTCAGCTCACCTTCGTCCATTTCCCGCGATTTTTGGCTCCGACTGTATCCAGATCCCGCCAGCAACTCAACCCCAGAAAGCGCCACTCGTCGCCGGAGTGTGCTCTTTACTGCCTTCCTTGGGGTAGCCGCGTTACTTGTGGCTGTCGCGCTCCTCGCCGGCCGCTGCCTGCGCGACGCGCCACCCAGAGTGGATCCCCTTGTCGCCTTGAGGTAGGAATAGTGTTGACAGCATGGGGTCGTCAAATTACCACCGCGTAACTCGCCTGAGGAGCGGGAGCAGCGCGCGAACGCGCTCCTCACGCAGATAGATGCCCGCCCAGGCGATCAGGCTCGTTGAGAGGGGGACCAGGACCGGATAAGGTTCTCCGATACGAACGTAAGCAGCGATGGCACCGCCCAGGTAGCCGGTGAGTAGGACCGCGCCCAGAACCGCCGTCGGCGGAATCAGGTACAACGCAAGGCAGCCCAGCTGAAGCAATGCGAGACCCGTCAGGACACTCGCCGGCCAACCGATTCTTCCGAACTCCGCAACGTAGAACGGGCTTCGGGTCAGCTTCCAGGTAGCGCTCGACACTATAACGAAAGCGGGCCAGAGCGAAAGAACCCAGCCAGCCCACAGGATCCAACGTTTCTCGTTCTTTTCACGTCGTTGAATATCGACGGCATTCATGTATACTGCTCCCCTTTCGCTCGATGAGGCGCGGGCCGTGGACTGTAGAATTTTGCTCCGTAAGTGGTTCGGCACTTTGCCCGAGTGGTGTCCCAGGTTGCGTCATTAGCAAATGTAGTATACGCGAAAATGGGGGCTCCTACGCAGGAACGTCGACATTAAGGTTAAGAAGATAGAGCGCTGGGAAAGCGTGCCTGAAAATCAAGAATTCCGACCCATTCGGGGCGCACGCGGATTCGGACCATCCTTGTGAGCGTTTGGCGAAGGTGCTGAATCCATGCCTCCCCCTGCGCTGCACCAAAGTACCTTTCTGCCGCCAGTTCGTATTCAGGAACAACCCCATCAACCTCGTCGAGCGTCGCAGTTCCCCGCGCCATCAGAACCTTGATGCCCACCAGACTTATCGGCGCGCAGTGCACATCATTTCATTGGCTTGAATTTTTGGATTCTTCGGCCCCAGTCGGTCTCGGCCACATAAACGTTGCCTTTGGAATCGACCGCCAGAGTGTGTCCATGGGTAAATGCGCCGATCTGGTGACCAGGACGTCCGAAGCTCGAGAGAACTTCTCCGCTGGCACGGTCAAGAATCTTGACCTGCTCGTCGCCGCCGTCGGCTACGTACAGGTATTTTTGTTCTCGGTCGGGAGAAAAGCCGATCCACCATGTGGTGCCCCAATTATCCGGAAGGCTTTTTCCTCTCTTGATCCAAATGTTGTTTTTGAAGTTTCCCATTTTATCGAAGACTTGGATCCGGTCGCCCTGTCGGTCACACACATAGACTAGGCCGTCGTTGCCAATAACCACACAATGAACAAGCTGCATGAACGCACCACCCACACCCGCATCGGCCTCTTCTTTTGTCCCTTGGTGCCCCCACTGTCGAAGGGATTTCCCGGACCGGTCGAAAACAGCTATCCGGCTATTGCCGTAACCGTCAGCTACGTAAACGTCGCCATTGACGGGATCCACCGCTATGTCGGATGGCATGTACAACTGCGTGTGACTCGAATTTAGTGCCCGGCCCTTGAGAGTGCCATCGGAAGTATCGACAACGCCTCTCTTGCCGATCTGCATGAGTAGTTTTCCGCTGTGACTGTACTTTTGGACGATTCCGTCGCCATTGCCGGCTGTCCAAATGTTGTTCTCATAGTCGATGACGCAGGCGTGGGTGGTATTTGGAACGACTTTCCAGTCGCCGAAACTATTCACTACATTGCCGTCGGGATCGAATTCGATGAACGGTGGCGCCTGCTGTGCAATCTCTGCTTCCTTGTCCGTCATGTCATTCCTATTAACAATGAAAACGTTATCCTGTGTGTCCACATATACACCGCTCACTTGTCCGTTTACCCAGTTGTGAGGCAACGGCTGTGGCCAGCTGGGATCGACTATGAACTTAGGGCCACGGCCCTGCGCTTGCAAGCAACAGACGCCTCCCAAGGCGGCCACGAGCCCCAGGCAAAGGCAAACCTTATAGAAGAGCCTTATTTCCTTTTTCATTTCGTTTCCCACGGTGAGACCGAACTCGTGTTAACGGTCGTCAGAGTCTCCGGCACGGCGTCGGTCAGAATCGTTTTTAGGATGTTTACCTCGAAGGGCCCTTCTAGCAACTCTCCGATGGTTTGTTCTAGATGCCTAAAGTGGGGCGTTGCTAGTGTTTATCGAGCGCCGCATGACTTTCCCATGTTTCGTCGAAATAGGAGCGCCCCGTCGAGTCTGACTCGTAAAGTTCATACGATTTACATCCCCGTTCGCCACGCGTAGGGACCAACATGCCCTTCAACAACGCTCTGAGTTCGTCTTTTTTTCCTTTACGCGCCACGGATCTTGCGATCACACGTACCTCACTCATGGTCTTCAACCTCATCTGACGACACAGTACGGTTACTTCAAAGATGGCCTTCAGGTACATTCGGACCTTACGGACAGAGGATTTGCTATAGCCGTCTTCAGCCATCTGGTTCACCAGTAACTGAAGGGTACTCAGGCTGACCTCATCCAACCGTTGCTTGCCAATCACGGGAAGAACGTGGGTCGCAAAAACGGATCGAATCGTTTCCCGGAAGGGTTGGGACCACTGGCCCGATTTCAGTCCCGAAAAGGTCCGCCATAGATCGGCGTATGTCCGAATCACGGTAGTCTGGGCGGGCTTCTCGGGAGTGAACGTTGCGATGTAAGCGGCGAGTTTCTTCAACGCCTCGTGCTTGGGTAAGCCGGCTGGCCCGAGCACCTTTTCTTTCTTCCTCCTCAGGCGCTCACCGCCTTGGTTCGTTACCCACACATGGAAGAAGCCAACCCAGACCTTCCCGTCGCCTCGCTCGATCTTTTTCGCCCAGCCTTCTGGAGTTTGGGTCCTTGGCCGGCGGCGTCCCAGATCCTGGAAGTTGAAGTCGCGCTCGGGCGGGGCGCCTCTCGCCTCGTCCAATCCTTTTAGCGGCGGGCCGGTGCCGCGTTCCGGCATGAACGCACTATACACGGCTTGAAAACTTCGAGCAAACGCAAAGTGGGTGGGGTAAGTGGGTGGGTTGCGGCTGCGAAAAAAGCCTGTAACTAATTGAAAAGATTGGTACGCCCGGTAAGATTCGAACTTACGACCTTTTGCTCCGGAGGCGTGGGGCATACTCTAACATCGTTATAGAACAAATATTTCTTCGCGTTCTTGGCTTTTATACAGCCGAGCATGAAACGGTGACCGACGACATTTCGAGGTGCCCAGATCCATTCCGGGCCCTAGCTTAGATCCCCGCTGATATACTCGAGACGTCGAGGTGCAACCATGGCCGAAGGGAACCGCCAGCATTCTGACCGCCCCTTGGAGGACAGACCCGAACCCGTGCGTTATACCCCGACGGGGCACCCTTCCGTCGAGCAGCTTATGGCAAGCCAGGGGACCGGCCCAATCACAGACGTATCGCGCCTTCATGGCGACTTCTGGCCGCAGGAAGAGTCCATCGAGGAGTTCTTGAAGACGCTCCGCGAGTGGCGTGGTCACAAACGGACTGAACCCGCCGCATGACCGAGGTCGTCGTCGATACCGACGTCGTTTCATTCATCTTCAAGAATCATCCCATTGGTTCACGTTATGATCCTGAGCTTCTCGAACGGGTCACACTGATCTCGTTCATGACAGTCGCAGAGATGGAGCGCTGGGCGCTTCAGAACCGGTGGAGCAACCAGCGTCTTGAATGGCTGCGCCTATATCTACGCAGGTTCACGGTCGTGCCCTCAAGCGGGGACTTCTGCCTCAAATGGGCCGAGGTAATGGTCGCCGCGCAAGCCGTCGGGCGGCGGATTGAGAGCGCCGATTCCTGGATCGCCGCCACGGCGATCCTCTACGGGGCCGCATTGATCACCCACAATCGCCGCGATTACCTTGGAGTGCCGGGCCTGACGCTGATCTCGCATTCCGATTAGCGCACATCCCGCTGTATATACGGCCGGGCTAAAGGGGACGAGTTTTGTTGGCGTTACGCGAAGTATGTCTTCTGTCCTCGTTGGCCCTTTCAACATCTTCAACCACTCCAATCTTGGGCCGCCGCCGATCAACTATCTGAGCTCGCCTCTATTCGGGCAATCGACGCAGATGCTGGGAGCGTCGCTTGGAAGCGGCGGGCAAAATGGCGGGCTGAATCCGCTCTATCAGGTTGGGGGGCCGAGGTCGGTGCAATTGGCGCTGAAGCTGGTTTTGTAAACCTGCTTCGGTTTGATAACCCGCTGGGGACCATGGAACGCCGGTTACCAACCGGCGCGCAGGATGTCATCCTGCCCACAGTTACACCTGCCTCCACATAGATACGGAGCTTCTTGCGGCCAAGCATTTCCCTGTACGCCCTGGTCGCGTATTCCAAAGGACGCGAAGAAGCCCTCGAAGCCGGCATCAAATATCTGATCCTGGCTTCCGCTTCCGCCGCGTTCCTCCTTTTTGGCATGGCGCTCATTTATGCCGAGACCGGCACCATGGATTTCTCTAAAATCCGGGAACTCTCGCTCACCGGCTCCAGCCTCGCTTTGCTGCTGCCCGGCATTGCACTCACTCTCACCGGGCATCGGCTTCAAGCTCGGTGTCGTGCCGTTCCACATGTGGACAGCGGATGTTTACCAGGGCTCTCCAGCGCCAGTGGACCGCGTTCGTGGCTACCACCTCCAAGACGGCCGTCGTTGCGCTGCTGCTACGCTATCTGCCTTTCAGCGTCCTCCTCCAATACCGCGCCGTCTTCCTGGTTCTCTCTTTCATCTCGATCGCTTCGATGTGCGTGGGCAATCTCCTCGCGCTGCGACAATCCAACGTCAAGCGCGTTCTGGCCTACTCTTCGATCGCGCACTTTGGATATATCCTGGTGGCGTTTCTGGCAGGCACAACCATGGCGGCCGGCGCCGTAGCCTTCTATCTCGTCTCGTACACGGTGACGATACTCGCGGCTTTCGGCATCGTCGCGGTTCTCTCGGGTTCCGAGGGTGATGCCACCGACCTGGAAGATTACCGCGGCCTGTTCTGGCGGCGGCCGGTGATCGCCAGTATCTTCACCGCCGTGCTGCTCTCGCTCGCCGGTATCCCGGCCACGATGGGTTTCATCGGCAAGTTCTACATCCTCGCCTCCGGCGCGAACGCCTCAGCCTGGCTGCTGATCGTTGTCCTCGTTCTTACTAGCGTCATCGGCCTGTTCTACTACCTGCGCATCGTGGTTACGCTCTTTTCACGATCGGCGGAGCGACAACCTTCGTCGCAGCGACTCGAATTGGGTAGCACTGGGCGTAAAGAAAACGAGACGCAGCGTAGGTGGTATGGCCGCTGGTCTGGTCGCGAAGAACAAAGAACAGCTCGCCGTCATCGAGCATCGGCTCCAGCCGGAACTCACGCCCGTCCTTCTGAAATGTCACATAGCCGGGGCTTGGCTCGCGCTCTTCCTGCCCGATGGTGTTGTGGAAGACCAGCGAATGCGGAGTGGACCACGCCGTAAATTTCGCCTGGATGCGCCACACGGGATCGACTGGATACCACGCCAGGCCCTGGAAATGTTTTCGCTCCGCGCTGTCGTTGTCTTTGAGGCGGATGCCGAAGCGATCGCCGCGCCGGATCAGATAAAACTTCAGGCGGTTCATGGCGAGAATGTCGTCGTCTTCGCGCAGCGTGGTTTGGGTGGCGGGCTTGCCGTTGAGCGTCAATGCGACCGCCGGGTGCCGGATGCAGCGTCACTTTGCCCGCGTGAAGCGACAAAATGGCAACACGCTGGGGCGCCGATCCGGGCGGCAGCGGAACTTCGCTCGACGGGTCTGCGCCTACGCGGTTCTCCCCTTCCTTCAACCAATCCAGGCCGACCACCGTCAGCCAGCCGTCGTCAGCGGCTAATTTTCCTTGATGCTCCGCGCGCCATTGGTCCACTTCCTGCTGGTATGGCGCGAGCGCCAGGAACGCGAGTATAGTCCGCGAACTTCGTCATATGTGATACATGAGGGGCTGGCGGCTGTGCTCCTGCTTGGCCGCGTCCACCTGCCGGATCAGATCGGCCAGGGTGGTCTTATCGAGCACCGCGGCAATGCCGTCGCGCACCTGGCGCATGATCATTCGCGTGCCGCAATGTTCGATGTCCTGGCACTCTTCGCACGCCTTGAACGCGGTTTCGCTGGCGCAGGGCAGCGGAGCGAGCGGGCCTTCGAGCAGTCGAATGATGGACCCGATCGTAATGGTAGACGGTGGGCGGTTCAGTTGGTAGCCGCCGCCTTTGCCCTTTTTGCTTTCGAGCACGCCGCGACCTTTGAGATCGAGCAGAATGCCTTCCAGAAACTTGAGGGGAATGGTTTCCTCGGCGGCCAGCGACGCAATGAGCACCGGACCTTCTCCATAGCGCCGGCCCAGCGCAATCACCGCCTTAAGGCCATATTGGGTACGCTTGGAGATCGTTCTCATCCGCTTACAGCCTATCAAAGAGGGCGTATGAAGCGCTTACGCCACTAGAGCGACGCAGCCGGTGACGATCAGCGCCACGGCCCAGAGCAGGTCGAGATTGAACCAGCCCTTGCGCAAGAGCGATAGTCCGAACTTCCGATAGACCAGCAGCGCAATGAGCGCCGTGACGCTGAGATAACCCAGCGGTATGGACCAGCGTTGCGGCGATGCCGGTACATCGCGCTGGTGGCCATTGGCATGTTGGTGTTCGGCTGGCATCGCGTTGGCAGCCGCGGAGTGCAGCACGATGGGAAGCACCATCAGGCCGGCGCCATGCGCGCTCGCCATCAGAAACGACCAGAAGGTGAGGTCGCGAAAGCCCACCTGCATTCCGCCCCATGCGAAATGCTTGCGCCGCACAAGACGAAAGACACCCAGCGAGATGAGCGCGAACGCCACCACCAGCCGGACGTAGCCGAGCGGCAGCACGATCTGGATGAGACCGGCCAGCGCGACCACCAATCCGATGGACAGCGCGTGCCCCAGGGTAATCGGCACCAGCGCGCGAGCCACCGCTTTGGTCGCGTGCTCCTGCATCCCGCGCGCGACGGCAAACAGCCAGCCCATACCCGGATTGATGCCGTGATAAGCGCCCAAAAGAAACAGCGCCGGCCAGCCCCAGGTGGCCATTAGGAATAGCAGTACGAATCCGAAGACGCGTCGCCGCCGTCCAAGCGCACCTGATGCCCGCGCAGATCCCCGAACTCGAGAAAGAACTTCGGATCCATCTCCATCCCGCCTTCCGGTTTCGCATCCAATTTGACCATCCAGCTGCGGACGCCTTCCGGATAAAATTGCGCGTCCCACGGCGAATAGAGCGAGTTGGTGAAGTAGATGCGCTTGCCGTCGCGGCTCAGCTCCACCATTTGCGGAGCGCCGTTCAGCTCCGTCTTCGGAGCGCTGGGATGCGCGGCGTGCCGCACGATTCCGCCCAGGTGAATGGAGCCGGTTTTCCTGGGATGAAATGGATCGGACACGTCGTATTGCAGAAACTCGCCGGTGCCAAAGCAGGAAACATAGAGGAAGCGGTCATCGAGCGAGAGATTGATATCGGTGATCAGCGGCGGCACGGCTTTGAAGCCCTGCAGCAAGGGCGGCAGCTTTTCGGGATCGGCCGGCTCGGCGGGAATTTCGATGATTTTCTTCACGCCCCATTTGCCGTCTTCGCGATGCCAGACCCAGATGGATGCGGAAAGATCCTTCAACGAAACCACGACGCCCAGGAATCCATAGGCGCGCGTGGGATCGTGCGCGGGGCGCAGTTCCAACGCCATCTGATACTCGGGGCCAAGATCGATCTCTTGCAAATGCCGGCGCTTGCGCAGATCCCAGACGTGCAGCTTGTGGCCGTAGCCGCCCTTGAGCAGAATCTCGGGATTCACGCCGTGCCGCACCATGCTGGGCGTGCCCCATTCGCTGGTGATGACGGTGTCCAAGCCCAGGTGCCACCAAAAATCGTAAGCCAGATATTGCGGGCCGCGGTCGAGCTCCCACTTGCCGAGGATGTCGAAGCTGTCGTGATCGATCACGAAGATGCCGCCCGGGCCTTCGCCGTTGGTGGCGCCCAGAGCGCTGGTGTAAATGCCTTCGGGACCGCAGTGAATGGTGTGGGGCGACGCGTAGCCGGTGCGCGCCGCCAAGGTTTCCGGTTCGATCACTTTCACGATTTGCGGCTTCTTCGGATCGGGCTTGGTGTCGATGATGTGAATGCGCGAGGAGTTGATTCCCGGAACGATCAGGTAGCGGCGTTCGATGTGCGGATGCGGCGCATAGGGACAGAGGCTCGCGCTGCAGGCGTTCCATCCGAAATGGTGCAATTCGTCGCCGGCGTTGGGCATGTCTAACTGGCCGACCAGACGCCCGTAGGCGCTGGATTGCGGGATCGACATCCACCACGCCCAGCGCATCGGGACGGTTGTTCGCCATTGGCGTTCAGCATGGCGACGTAGGCCAGCTTTTCGGGCGGCGCTAGCATGGCCAGTTTCGGGGAGGGATAAAAGGTGGGGTCAGGGCGCCAAAGACTCATCGTGGTCTCCGTTCTCGAAGGATTCTAACACATGAGAATTGGTCCGACACTCCGTGGCGCACGCACTCATGCGTGCCGCGTTCACAATCGTGTTCCCATGGGCCGCTTGGCCCACCAATAGAGATGAAAATGCGGCAGGTGTGAGGTAGTGTGAAGACTGCGGAGGTGCGAACAAGGTCGAGTTCACACTGGAGCGGTCGAGGCCGTAATCGTGTTTGATCCGGAACGCGCGGAAGTAACCAATAAGTGTGCGCTTCCGTTCTCCCAACGGGGAATGAGGGCAGCACGTGACGGTGTGTGAGAAGTGGTGTGCGTTCCTCGCTCCCCGCCAGGAGAAGACGATGCACTTAGAGTACAAGATTGCAGGAATCGATGTTCATAAGGCCATGCTGGCAGTAGTAATAGCCGATAGCGGAGCCGAGCATTTGAGTTTTGAAAGAAGAAGATTCGGCGCCACAGCCAGCGAACTGCGGCATCTGCTGGCGTGGCTGGAACAGCAGGGAGTCCAGCAGGTGGTGATGGAGTCGACGGCGCAATACTGGAAACCGGTGTGGATGGCCTTGGAAACAAAGTTCGGTCTTTATCTGGCCCAGGCACGATCGAACCGGGGACCGCGCGGACGGAAGACGGATTTCCGGGATGCCGAGCGACTGGTGAGCCGGTTTTTGAGTGGAGATTTGATCCTGAGCTTTGTACCGGAGCCGGAGCAAAGGATCTGGCGAAGTGTAAGCCGTAACAAGCAACAGTTGACGCGCGATCGGGTACGGCTGCAGAGCCAGGTGGAGAGCCTGCTGGAAGAGATGCAGATTAAGTTGTCGAGCGTGATCAGCGATCTGCTGGGGGCTAGCGGGCGGCGCATCCTGCAGGCCGTGGCGCGGGGAGAAAGCGATCCAGCCCGGTTGGCGAAGTTGGGCGATGAACGGTTGCGCGCCAGTGAAGAGGAACTGCAGGATGCATTGCAAGGGCAGCCGCATGAACTCCAGCGCGGCATGTTGCAGATGTTTCTGGATCGTTTGGATCTGATCGAATCGCAACGAGCCAAACTGGAAAGGGACATCGCGGATTGTTTGCGGGCGCATCAGGAAGCGATCGTGCGCCTGGCTGAGTTGCCGGGCCTGGGAGTGGATTCGGCGCAGCAGATCATCGCCGAACTGGGTCCTCAAGCGGCAGCTTTTCCTTCGGCCGCCCAGTTGGCTTCCTGGATTGGGGTTTGTCCGGGACGGCAGGAAAGTGCTGGGCAATCCCGCAGCGACCGCTCACCCAAAGGCAACCGAACTCTGCGGCGTCTGCTTAACCAACTCCCTCAGGCCGCAGTCCGAAAGAACGGCTGCCTTTTGCAAACTGTTTTTCAGCGCTTACTGCCAAAACTGGGATATAAAACCGCAGTCTGGGCCATCGCTCACAAACTCTGCCGTTTGATCTGGAAAATCCTTCACCAGGGCGTGCGCTACATCGAATACGGCCCCTTGTGCGACCCCAAAGCGCGCCTGCGCTACCAGAAACGCCTTGTGGCCAAGCTCACTAAACTAGGATATGCGGTCACACTCACCGATCTTTGCCCCCAACCGGAGGGGTGATTTTCGACGGTGTGAACGTTTCGGAGATTCTCGAAGAGGTGTTGGCACGAGTGCCAACACGGCACGCACGAGTGCGTGCGCCACATTTACTGACCTCCGGTTCCCGCCACCAGGAGCGGAGTGTACGTAATTGCTGTCGGCCCTTCAAGGTGAACTGCAGTTCTTTGACGAACGACTTCCCAGGTTTGAGCCACAACGGCGCCGCTTTGGGCATCTCCACAAGAAATTCCCTGCTGGTTTGATGCAGGAGGTCTTGCCGCTAAGGCCAGTTGGAGTCGCGCCCGCGGAAAGACCGCTCAGAACCAAGGTGAACGGTCCGCCAATCCCGCGGTTCCGTTATTTAAGAAAGTCAATTGCTGTTTCAGTTGATTGGCCCTGGCCACCGGTTGTAACGGCCCGCTCGTAATGCTGACTTCCGCCGCGACATTCTGCTGACACAGAAGCCCGTAAACAGGAAGTTCGTTGGATTGCGTATTCACGTAAACCTTTCCATTCGAGCACCACGGGAGTGGACATCTTAACGAACGTGCCCATCGCATCCCGAGTGGAGACTCGGTCGGAGTCGTAAAGCTCCTTTGAAATATCGTTGGCATTGTACGCACGCAGGGTGCCAGGAACTGCCGAGTTAGAGGCGTCCAGGGACGTGGTTGTAGCCCAGACAATTCCCGTGCTATTCTCGCCTCCGTTGGAACTCACGTCATGCCTCCGGCACGCGATGGCAAGATAAGATCCCACGGTGACGTTGTGATCAGGAATCGGCGCGAAACAAGATCGAATGGATAAGCTCGAGATAATCGTGAACATCCCAGACATACAAATACGGATGGTCGCGTCGCGGCCAATAGGCGGTCGGAAGATGTTGACCGCAATCCGTAGTCCCACAACCCTGGGAGGCTTGGAACTCTTGCAGGGGAGTGTTCCGCGCCTGGCTCCAACCCTCCGAGGTTGGTCTGATTTACCAAGTAAATCACTCCCGCCTTCCCGCCCGCGAAAGCGAAGTCTGTGTTCGGAATGAGTGTGACGCCATTCGCGCTCAGGTCTAAGTTGGCGTAGTAAAGGGCGTCCCAATTTGCGGGCGTAAACCAGCTGATGGGCGAAAGTGTTCCTGGGCTGAACTTCAGCACTGAGGGAGCGAACGACATCAGGGGATTGTACATGCCGCTGTCCACTGCGACAAACACGTTACCGGAGGCATCGGCGGCAATCCCGCGGCCAGCCTGCCAGAATCCGCCGCCTTGTCCGGTAGGAGTGGTTTCGAAGTTAGCCAGCAGCACGCTCAGGTCATCGGCCTGAAAGGTTTGAATGAATCCTTCCTGAGTGTGGTAATCCAGATCGGTTCTCCAGAACATTGGCGGTACCCACGTACAAAAGTTGTTGAAAAGCAAAACGCGGCTCTTTGTATCCAAGTAGCCGGCATCCGTTATGGTGATGCCAGAGGGGAATGTGTAAGTAATCCTGCGCGGGGAATTGTATTTCAAGGCGCCGGTAGTGAGGTCCAGAGCGTAAATATAAGGATCGATATCGTCGGACGGCATGACGATGGCTGCTACATAGATCGTGTTGGTGGACCGTTGATGACTGGCGTGCTTAGAATTCCAACCGTCGGGCCAGGGTAACAGCAACTGGTAGGATAAGGCGTGCCCAGGTTCACCGACCAATACGGGGTAACGGCTTTCGGATCGTCGGCATCGAAAGCATAAACGGTATTTCCAAGGGTCGCAATAAAGACCAGGTTTCGTTACCGGCACCCGGCACTTCGAAATTTGTGACGATCAATGGAAATGCGTAAAACGGAGCATCCACGGTTCGTGTGAAATAGCTTCCCAAATTGAGTGCTATTTACATTGGAAGTGGTCAATATGGTTTCTTGATGTTGCTGCTGGTTCGGTTCAGGTTGTACTGAGCGGTCAACACATCCACCTGCCCATGAAGGACGCTGGCAGCACAAGCCAGGATGATAACAGTAGCGCGAACGCTCACTGTTCCCCCTCAACAGCATAACGACGTATGCCCTTGCCTAGCCAGTGTAGTGGAGGGTACCTTCAGGAGCAAGGTGTTTTACCTTAGATCTCATGAAATCAGTACTTTTGACCGAATATCTCTCGAGATTCCCGACGATCTCGCCCAGCGGCTGACTGCGGAAGGCGATGTCCGCGGCTGCGGCTGGACGTTTTTGATCAGCGAAATAGAGGAGACTAAAGCAGGTATTCTTCTAGCAGGCTATGTTGTATAGTGACGGAGGTCGAGCTCGGGCGAGACTGGTATGTCGGGGCGGCCTGAAGCAGGTGGCTAAGGCATTTGGGCTTAGTCTCCGGCAGGAGCGGATGGGCGGCGGGGGAGGAAACGGGCCGAGGGGAAGAAGGCGAAATGACGCTGGAACAGACGGTGAAGCAAATCGAGGACGCCATGATCGTAATGGGCGAAATGCAGGTGCGCCAGTCGCGCGTGCAGAAGGAGCAGGCCCAGGAACTCGATGCGCTGCGCACAATCATACGAGAGGGGCTCGCCGCGCACGAAAAGCGGATGAAGGACCTCGACGAGCGGATATCGAAGCTAGTGTCCGGCATCGGCGAGCTGTTGCGGAAGTAGCCCGCGAGGTCGCAGGGCATCCTCTCCGGTGTACGGGAGGCGCATAGTCGAGCCACAATGAAGAGCGGCGCGCGGTTACCGCACATAGTAAACTGCTAGCAGTGGTTCCTTCATCCAACCGTCGTGCGTTCCTGCGGAACCTTGCCGGCGGAGCAGCCGGTTTAGCCTTGGCGCGTCAAGCACTTGCACAGACCGGGCCGCTTGAAGTCCAGAAGCTCACCGATCACTTCCTCCTGATCAGGGGCGCGGGCGGCAACGTCCTGGTAGTAATTGGCTCCGACGGTGTCCTGCTGGTGAATGGAGGCTCGGCCGAACGATCCGCCGAACTGCTGAAGCTGGTAGCGGAGCATTCCGGCGGCAAACCCGTACAAGTGTTGTTCAATACGTGCTGGCATTCGCAGAACACCGGATCGAATGAAGCACTTGGAAAGGCTGGCGCGAAGATCATCGCGCACGAGAACACCAAGCTCTGGCTGGGTACTGAAATCGACTGCGGCTGGCAAAAGCGCACCTACGAGCCGAATCCCAAGGAATCGCTGCCGAACCACACTTTTTACGGCGGCGTGCAGAAGATGACGTTCGGTAAGAGAGCCGGTCGAATACGGTTACATGATGCAGGCCCATACGGATGGGGACATCTACGTATATTTTCCGGGGCCGAACATCCTGGCCGCCGGCGACGTGGTTTCGGTGGGCAGCTACCCGATTGTGGACTATACCACCGGCGGCTGGTTGGGCGGCATGGTGGAGGGGCAAAAGACCCTGCTAAAAGTAACCAATGCCGACACGCGCATCGTCCCTGGAAATGGGCCCGTAATGAGCCACGCCGATCTGGAAGCCGAAAACCAGATGCTCGCGACGCTCAAGGATCGGTTCGCGAAGCTGATGAAGCAGGGGCTGGGGCCGAAAGAGATGATCGCGGCGGCGCCGACCAAGGATTTCGACGATAAGTGGGGTAATCCGGAGCTGTTTATTGAGCTGAGTTACCGGGGAATGTGGGGGCACGTTCGGGAATTGGGCGGAATCGTTTAGGGGGAGAGGATAAATCAGGATAATGCGTCACTGGGTCGTGGCGGTTTCCTTCGCGCTGGTAGCGCCGTATCGCTCAACTGCGTGCCGCCTCGCCCGCCGACCTGTCCGCGCATCGAGCTTTGCTCGATCACTATTGCGTCACCTGTCACAACCAAAAAGCCAAGACCGCGAACCTCACGTTCGACACCATGGACCTGACGCACGTCGGCAAAGACGCCGCGGTGTGGGAGCGGGCGGTTCGCAAGCTGCGCGGTGGCATGATGCCGCCTCCGGGCATGCCGCGGCCAGACCCGGCCATGGTGAATTCGTTCGTCTCGTTTCTCGAAGCGTCGCTGGATCAGGCCGCGCTGGCGTCTCCCAATCCTGGAAGCGTGGCGCTGCACCGGCTGAATCGCGCCGAGTACCAAAACGCGATGAAGGATGTTCTGGGAGTGGATGTGGACGCCGCGGCGCTACTTCCCCGGGACGACATCAGCAACGGCCTCGACAACATCGCGAACGTTCTCAAGGTGTCGCCCTCGTTTCTGGATCAGTACATCGCGCGCCGCGCGTGAAGTGAGCCGCCTGGCGATCTCGCACCCGCCTCCCACCGAGCCGGTAAAAGCGGTGTTGCATGGCGAGCCCGCCGATCCTGAAAGTCTGCCTCTCGGAGCGCAGGGCGGAATTGTCAGCCACTACCTGTTCCCTTACGACGGCGACTACGATTTCACCATCACGGGGCGGGACCGAATTCTTACCATCGATGGTCTGCCGGTCGGTCTCCAACGGTTTCGTGCACGTCAAAGCCGGAGTGCACCAGCTTGGCTTGACCGCCGCAGCTCACAGTTTTGCCGAGCCGGAGGGAATGCTGCAGTCGTTTGTCCCCGGCCGGGCGTTTCCGGGCTACGGTTTTCCTCCCGGTGGCGCGGGCCCCGGTGGTCGAAGGGCTCCAACTGGACCCAGCATTGAGATCGTCGGTCCGTATCATCCGACCGGTAAGCCGGTGCTAACGGAGAGCCGGGCGCGGATCTTCGTCTGCATGCCGCCCACCGAGAGCGAAGAGGATTCTTGCGCCGCCAGGATTCTCTCCGACGTCGCGCATCGGGCTTTCCGCCGGCCGGTGAACGCGAAAGATCTGGTAGCACCGATGGCGTTCTTCAAGGAAGGGCGCGCGAACTCCGGGAACTTTCGAGGGTGGAATCCAGAACGGCATCATCGCCATCATCGCCAGCCCGAAGTTTCTCTATCGGGCCGAGCCGCCGCCGGTTGGTCTGGCGCCCGGTACGAACTATCGCATCAGCGATCTGGAACTCGCGTCGCGCCTGTCGTTCTTCTTGTGGAGCACGGTTCCCGATGACGAACTGCTGAAGGTGGCCGAGCAAGGCAAGCTGAAAGACCCGAAGGTGTTCGAGGAGCAGGTCCGGCGTATGCTGGCGAGCGAGAAATCGCGATCCTTGGTGACCAACTTCGCCTCCGAGTGGCTGAAGCTGCGCGATATCGACACCATCGATCCCGATCCGTTTATCTATCCGAACTTCGACCCCAGTCTGCGGACGGCTTTCCGACGCGAGCTGGAGTTGTTTGTCGATAGCATCCAGCACGAGGATCGCAGCGTTCTGGATCTTCTGACGGCGAACTATACATTCGTCAATGAGCGACTGGCGCTGCACTACGGCATCCCGAACGTGCGCGGCGAAGAATTCCGGCGCGTCTCACTGCCCGATTCCACACGCTACGGCTTGCTCGGCAAGGGCGCGGTTTTGATGGTGACATCCTACGCCAACCGCACCTCGGTGGTGCTGCGCGGCAATTATATTCTTGAAAATATCCTGGGCACCCCGCCTTCACCGCCGCCGCCCAACGTCCCGGCGTTTAAGGAAAACAAGGAAGGCGAAAAGCCGCACACGGTGCGGGAGACGATGGAAATGCATCGCGCCAATCCGACTTGCAACGGCTGTCACGGAATTATTGACCCGCTGGGATTCGCGCTCGAAAACTTCGACACCGTCGGCGCGTGGCGCAGCAAGGACCGCTATACCCGGACCGTCATCGACGCCTCCGGCAAGCTGATGGACGGCACCGTGGTCAACGGGCCGGACGACCTGCGCAAAGCGCTGCTGTCGCGCCCCGACGAGTTCGTCGAAACCATGACCGAAAAGTTTTTGATGTATGCGCTCGGCCGAGGCTTGTCGCCCTACGATATGCCGACGGTGCGCAAGATCGTGCGCGACGCGGCGCGCGATAATTACCGGTTCTCGTCGATCGTGATGGGAATCGCGGAGAGCGCGCCGTTCCAGATGGAAAGAACGCCGGAGGCTCCAGCGCCCAGTCCAGGTGCAGGTTGCATCGGCGGAGCATTAGGAATTCCAGAGAGAGATCGAATGTTCATCACCAAGAAACATCTCGAGCGCCGCACGTTCTTGCGCGGCATGGGCGCGACGGTGGCGCTGCCTTTGCTGGATGCCATGATTCCGGCGCGCACCGCGCTCGCCGCAACCGCGGCCACTCCTACGCCGCACATGGGCTTCATCTACTTCCCGCACGGCGCCGTCATGGAACATTGGACGCCCAAGACGGAAGGCGCCACCTTCGATCTGCCGACCATTCTGAAACCGCTCGCGCCCTTCCAGAAGCAGCTGACCGTGGTGAGCGGCCTGGAGAACAAGCCCGCCATCAGCCCGGCGGTACATGCCATCACGCCCGGAACCTGGCTGAACTGCGTGCATCCGCGCGCGAGCCAGGATCCCTTTCTGCGGCCCGACCATCGACCAGATCGCCGCGGCGCACATCGGACAGGACACTCCCCTGCCCTCGCTCGAAGTGGCCATCGAAGGCCGCGGTGGCGGCGGCTCCTGCGATCGCGACTTCGGCTGCAGCTATTCCGGCACCATTTCGTTCCGCACTCCCACCACGCCGCTTCCCATGGAGACCGAGCCGCGCAAGGTGTTCCAGAGCCTGTTCGGCCAGGGCGATACCGCGGCCGAACGGAAGATTCTCGGCAAGCAATACGCGAGCATTCTGGACTTGGTCTCGACCGAAGCCACCGATCTGCAGCGGACGCTGGGCCCGGCCGATCGCGTGATGCTGAGCGATTACCTGGAAACCGTTCGCGAAATCGAGCGGCGCATCCAGAAGATGGAAGCGCATGATCTGTCGCACGTCGAACGTCCCCAATGCGCCGGCCGGGACGCCGCCGCAGTTCGAACAGCACATCACTCTGATGTTCGATCTGATCGCGCTGGCTTACCAGGCCAACATGACGCGCGTCTTCAGCATGATGATGGCGGCGGAAGTGAGCAATCTGACCTACAACCAGATTGGCGTTCCCGACGCGTTCCATCCGCTTTCGCACCACAACAACGAGCAGGCCAAGATGGACCGGCTGGTGAAAATCCAGACCTATCACACCGGGCTTTTCGCGAAGTTCCTGACCAAGCTGCAGAACATGCCGGATGGCGATGGCACCATGCTGGATCACTCCATGATTCTGTACGGCAGCAACATGAGCAACAGCAATCTGCACAATCACTACCCGCTGCCGACGGCGCTGGTGGGTGGATGGAAGACCATTAAAGGCGGCCAGCATTTGAAGTATCCCGACCAGACGCCGCTGGCGAACATGCTGCTCACGGTACTGGATCGCGCGGGCGTTCCGCTGGATCGCTTCGGCGACAGCTCGGGCAAGTTCGCGGAGGTTTAACATGCGCGGCTGGCTACTGACTTTGCGTATTCGGCGTGGCAGCATTATCCGCTGGCACCGTCGGCGACAGCTCGCTAGTCGATGTGGTCAAGGCCGATAACCAGCAGGCGGCCATCGCGCTGATCGAGCGGCACGTCAATGTAAATGCCGCAACGTCGGACGGCACCACCGCGTTGCATTGGGCGGCGCACAATGGCGATGTGGATCTAGCCGGGCGGCTGATTCGCGCCGGGGCCGATGCCAAAGCCAGGAACCAGTTCGGAGCCACTCCGATGTCGGAAGCGGCGTTTCTTGGAAATGTCGCGATCATCGAAATGCTACTGAAGGCGGGAGCCGATCCCGATTCGCCGAGCGCCGATGGCCAAACCGCTCTGATGTTAGTGGCGCGCACCGACAACGTGGCCGCTGCGAAGCTGCTTCTGGATCACGGCGCGCACGTGGACGCGCGGGAGAAGCAGAAAGAACAAACCGCGCTGATGTGGGCGTCGGCCGAGAGCCAGCCGGCCATGGTGCGGGAACTGGTGGCACATGGCGCGGACGTCAACGCGCACTCGCACGTGGAGGAATGGCTGGCGCAGGTGAGCTCAGAGCCGCGCGCGCAACATCAGTCCTATGGGGGGTTAACTCCGCTGCTCTACGCCACGCGGGAAGGCTGCTTGTCCTGCGTCCAGACGCTGGTCGAAGGTGGCGCCAAATTAAACGTGCCCGATCCGGAAGGCGTCACTCCCCTGATCATGGCGATCACTAACGCGCACTTCGATACGGCGAAATATCTGATCGACAAAGGCGCGATGGTTGACAAATGGGATTGGTGGGGACGCAGCCCGCTGTACTGCGCCGTCGACATGAATACGATTCCGCATGGGGGAAGAGCGGATGGACCCTCGCTCGATGAGACCACTCCATTGCAGATCATTGAACAACTTTTGGACCGAGGCGCGAATCCCAATCTGCAGTTAAAACTGCTGCCGCCGTTTCGTTCGGTGGGGGCAGATCGCGGCGTGGATCAGATGCTGACCATCGGCGCCACCCCGCTGCTACGCGCCGCCAAGGCGCTGGACGCTCCTGCCATCAAGTTACTGCTGGCGCACGGCGCGCTGCTAAATCTTCCGAACATCCGGGGCACAACGCCCACCATGGCCGCAGCGGGCTTGGGTTCGGTGGATGCCGACACGCGCGGCGTTTACACCACTCCCGATGTTCAACAGCGATCGCTCGCGTCGCTGGAGCTTCTTGTGGCGGCCGGCGGCGAGATCAACGCGGCGGATGGACACGGGCAGACTCCCCTGCATGGCGCGGCCTTCTGGGGCTGGAACGACGTGGTGCAGTTCCTGGTGGATCACCACGCGAATTTGAACGCCGTGGATTTGAAGGGCAAGACGCCGATCGATTCCGCGATGGGCCGCGCGGGCGGCAACAGCCGGGGCGGCCAGCGCATCGACGTGCATGAAGACACCGCGGCTCTGCTGAAGAAGCTGGGCGAGACGGCGTCCAAGTAAGATTTCCCTACAACTGTGGCGCACGCACTCGTGCGTGCCGTGTTGGCACTCGTGCCAACACTTCTTCGAGCACGCAGGAGTGCGTGCGCCACGGGGATATTAAAGTAACGCGGTGGGCCGCCGGGTCCAGGCGTTTCCCTTTTCCTTCGACACCGCTTCCACGTCTTTGACGTAAGCGCCGGCCTGCGTGAGGATATGGTGCAGATCGTTTCCGACGCTGATGAACGGGAAGCCCTTCTCGAGGAATTCTCCCACCCGAGAAGTTCCGAACAAGAACAGGCCGAGGATCACATTATTCTTCTTGGCGGCGGCGCGTAGTTTGTCGGTGGCCGCTTGCAGTTCGGGCGACGTGTACATGTCGGGGAACTTGTATTTTTCAAACAAGCCCATCGACATGCACAGGTCATTTTGACCAAGGAATAGCATGTCGACCCCCTTAACCGCCGCGATCTCATCGATGTTCTTGATGCAGTCGGCGGTTTCCACTTGCAGGGCCAGGATGACGTTGTCGTTGGCTGCACCCGCATAGCCAAGTAATCCCGCTTTGTTCATGCTGCGCTGCGGAAAGTAAACCGAGCGGGTGCCGGCGGTGGGATAGCGCGCGCAACTCACGGCTTGCCGGGCCTCTTCGGCGGTATTGATGTAAGGCACCAGTACGCCATCGGCGCCCATGTCGAGAGCCTGCTGAATACCGCCGCGATCGTGGTATCCGGCCACGCGCACCATCGATTTCGCACCGCCGCTGGTGATGGCGGCCAGCATGGCGGACAGCTCGGGAAAACCCATCGGCCCGTGCTGGGTGTCCACCAGCAGCCAATCATAGCCGCTATGGGCCAATTGCTCGGCGACCGTGGGACTGTGCGAATTGAGGAACAAGCCGAGCTTGGGCTGTCCTTCGCGCAGTTGTTTCTTAAACTCAGCTCCACTGAGTGCTTCACTCATTCTTTTCTCTCTCCTGGATTGTGGCGGGCCGTGCGGCAGCGCGATCCCTGTGGTTACGATCACGCATCCGGCCTTCATGCAGTATACCTTGACGCAAGTAGCACCGCCGAAGGGTCTCGTTTTAGCCCAATGACGTAACGCCACATCGAACTAAGTATTGGGCCGTCACGTCAAACTCTTCTGGCTGATTGGTTGGGTCATCAAGATTGCCCTTCGGAACAAAAATGATCATGCCCTGCCGTGCACGAGTGAGCAATACACGGTATGCATTCCTCCGGTATATTTTCTTCTCATCGTTCTTGATGGAAATCCATTTGCTCTGACGCCCGTGACGAAAGGAGCGCAGTTGCCACCCTTGCGACTCGCCCCAAATGAAATCTCCGCCCCAGCACAGCCCAATCCAATCCAGTTCCAGACCTTGGATTTCAAACTCGGTCGCAAACACTTCGCAGCGATAGCTGGAGCGCACATCTGTTTCGTCCGCTAAGTACCAGTGCTCCCACTGATAATCTGCATGAAAAGTTGAGCTCGGCTCCAGTCCTTCCGCTCGCAACCGCGCAGCACCAGAAGAACCAACCAAACCGTAACGATTTGCCCCAATTCCTTGCTCTCGCAGTTTCAATCGCGTTTGGCTCAGATCCCTGGAAAGAAAGATCGGAAATCTCGCCGTGATGCGCAAGGAAGCTGCCCCTTCGTCGTCTCCCTCGAGTAGGCGATTCACCCAGGTTGCTAACTGATCGGCCCGCAAACTGCGGTTCGATGTTCGGAGATGCAACGCCAAGCTAGTCCGTACTTCCTTCTGCTTCGTTAAGTCCTCAAACAACCGGTGCCCGGCCGTGGATGATCCGCCTTCCAACACCTCGGGCGACGCATAGATCACCCAATCCTTGGTGCTGGTGAGAAGCGCACGACCCCATTCCTCTAGCCCAGCCTCGCCATCATTAATCTCTTGCCCGCCCCCTACTAACGCGACGACCACCGCCCAAGCAGGGTGTCGTTCCATAATGCGGAGCAGCATCTCCGGCTCGGAGTAATCTCGACCGAATTTCTTCATGTTCTGGGCTCTGTTCCAAGCACGCTGTGCCTCATCAAATATGATTGCGTGATTCGAGGGCGGCCCCTGATTGTCTTCCGTGTAGTATCGAGCAAAGACGTGAACATTTTCTATAAGGGTCTTTGCCTCGGCGCGTGCCTGCGGAGCGTTTGCCCCAGCTCGCATACTCTCTTGCGTAAAGAGATATTGCAGTACCTGTACAAGCGGGCCATTGCCGCTCATAAAGTGAATGGCGCCGGCCTTGCTTTCAACTGAGTGAGCAAGGCTCAAACCTACTAGCGTCTTTCCCGAACCAGGAACGCCTGTGAGAAAGCAGATCGCATGATGATTCTCAGTACGGGCTCGGTCGATATATCCCTGAACAGCCTTTCCCACGGTCTCGATTTCGTGCTCAGAGGCTTCGGAGTGCGCAATCTCTCGGATTGAAAGCCCACTTCTCAGGGCCAAAGCCGCGTCCATGATGCTCGGTACTGGAAAATAGGGGCTTTCATCCCATATCGATGCAAGCATCTGCCCCAGACAAGGCTGTTCGATGGCGACTAATAGATCCGACAGCTTATGCCATGAAGTACCAATTACCGGTGCCACCCAATAGCTCGACATTTGAGGAAAGAGTTCTCGCTGACCAAGGGCGGCTAGATCAGCTTCAATTGCCTCCGGCGAAACAATGATCGGCACAATCCGGTGATCCGTCGATGCTTTGTGAAAGTAATGCAAAAGCAGCGCGTACTCTTCAATCTGGCGCTTGGCCTGAAGTGCAGCCTGCCCTGTCTTTGCTTCCAAAACAACAATCACGTCTCGGATCAACAAGACTACATCAATTCGCATTTCCTTCCGCGGGATCGAAAACTCCATAAGGAGAGCCCACGACTTCGCAGAATTTGATCTGGCAACGCATTCTTCCAACGACCGCCGGAGCAAACGGATGTCCCGCTCCCACGTTAATGTCTGGTCCGAGTACTGGCTGGTGTAGCCTCGGTTTGCATAGGCGATACCCAGTCGAGCAAGAACTTGCTCCTCGTCTTGTGCCAGGAATTCCTGTACGCTTGCCCGATAGAAGGATGGCATGATCGCACGCTTCAGTTATTTTTGCGAGCGCGGCCCTACTTTACTACCACCGGCAACTCGATAAAGCTCGCCTGATCGCCGCTGGTGAAGATCCGCTGCGTAGCTTTTTGGTAGTCCTGAGGCTTGGCCCAAAAGATATTCTGGACAAAGGTCTGGGGGTTGAGGTCATAGAGCGGGAACCAGCTGGACTGCACTTGCACCATCATGCGATGGCCTGGAAGGAAAACGTGGTTGGCGGTGGGGAGCGCGAATTTGTAGAGCAGCGGCTTGCCGGCTTCAATCGGCTTGGCAGTCTCAAAGCTCTCGCGATATCGGCCGCGGAAGATATCGGCGGAAATCATGAGTTGATAGCCGCCCATATCGGGATCTTCGGCCACCTGGTCGGGATAAACGTCAATCACTTTCACTACCCAGTCGGAATCGGTGCCGCTAGTGGAGGCCACCAGGTTCACCATCGGCTGCCCGCTAATCTTCACCGGCTCGCGCAATGGGTCGGAAGCAAACACGGCCACATCCGTTCTGCCGGACGCCTCCCGCTGATCGCTTACCAGCCACTCCGACCACGATCTGCTCCTGACCCCTGTCCGGCCGCTTGCGAAATGGAACCGGTTTCGCTGGATCGGATACATACTCGGCAAATGCCGGATCTCCCGCCTTGGGAGGTATAAATCCAGCTTTGCCGTCCGCTTTCAAATAAAACGGAGACGGCTTCACCGAGCAGCCCGAGGGACAACCAGCCGGCCAGGAGGGAAGCTTCAGCCAGTTGTTCGTGCCGGTCTCATAAGCGGTGACCGGCGCGATTCCCGGTTCGCCCGTGGAATCCTTCAGATAGTGATCCAGGAATGGGCGCAAAACGTTCCGGCGAAAGTACAGCCCCGTATCGCTGTGGAACTTGATCGCACCAAGCGAACTGGCATCATAGATCTCTTGCCCGTGAAACCAAGGCCCCATCACCAGGAACACTTTGTCATTGTTGGTGTCTTTGGGCTTGATGGCTTTATATACCGCCATGGCTCCGTAAATGTCTTCCTGATCCCACAAACTATCCACTAAAAGTACCGGCACCTTGAGGGGCTGCGCGGCGAGAATTTTATCCATGGCCTGATCGCGCCAAAACGCATCATAAGAGGGATGCGCCAGTATCTTCCTCCAGAATCCGATCTGCTCCATGCCATGCCGCTGTCCTAACTCGCCAGCCGATCCCGCCTCCAGGTACAGGTCGTAATCGTCCCAATAGCCGCTCCACCACTTCTCTTTGTTATCGCGCGACGCTTCCTGTTCATAAATGTAAGTGATGTTCGGCTCCCGGAAAGCGCCGTTGTGAAACCAGTCGTCACCCATCCATCCGTCCACCATGGGATTCATGGGTACGGAAACTTTCAGCGCTGGATGCGGATTTACCAGCGCCATCAGCGGGGTGAAACCGTCGTACGAAATTCCGAGAATGCCCACCTTCCCGTTACTCTCGGGGATGTTCTTCACCAGCCAGTCGATAGTGTCGTAGGTGTCGGTGGAGTGGTCGACGGGAGTTGGATTTTGCGGGCCGCTCAAGGGCCGGTTCATCACATAGTCACCCTCCGAGTCATACTTGCCGCGAACGTCTTCGACCACGCGGATATAGCCGCCTTCGACGATCACATCTACTGCGTTGTCGTAGCCCTGCAGGATCGGCCCGAGGTGTGGACTCGCCGAATGGCTGGTTAGTTCCGTCGCATTGTAAGGCGTACGCGTCAAAAGAATGGGAGCATTCTTAGCGCCCTTGGGAACCAAGATCACCGCGTGCAGTTTCACCTTATCGCGCATCGGAATCATCACATCGCGGCGGTCGTAGTCGAAACCGGTTGTGGCGCGCTGGATCTTGGCTGGAATTTCACTGGGAAAATTCGGGTATCGAGGAGTAGTTGTGGACCCGCTTTGGGCCTGCAGGAACCCCGCGAAGAGTGAGAGAGCTGCCAGCCGATTCAGACGCACCATATAGCTGATTATTAGAGCATATCGATAGGCAAGCCCGACGGCTGGGCCCGCGTGGAAGGCCTGACTGCAATGAGTGGCGCACGCACTCTTGCGAAGGCGGTCACACGATTGTGAACGCGGCACGCAGGAGTGCGTGCGCCACCTCCTAGAGAAGCTTCAACGCGCGATCCGCTCGCGTCGCGCTTGTGCTGCATCGGCGTAGACCGCGGGAAAATCTGCTTTCTCCAGTATGGATACTCACGCCGGATTTCATGCTTCGGTCATACCAGATGCGAGCATATCCAGAACGTCCCACCGTTGCCCGCAACCCACGGATATTCGGCTGGCGCGCCACGCTGCCGCAACTTGCACAAAGTACGGGGCTTAGAATGGCCCAGCACAAACTGATGCCGTTGTAACGCTAAGTAATCTAGGGTTTCTTACCGATAGACGATCGAGATGCTATCCGCACTGGCAATCGTAGCGCTTGGTCTAGCGTTGGCCGCCTGCGCGGTGGCTTACCTGCAGACCCGGCGTCTCGCCGAAAGCCAGTCGGGACCAGGAGAAACTGGAACGCTCCTCTCGAGTGATCGAGGAAGAACGAAGCGTTCTTGAGCTGATCGCCAAAGGCTGCTCGCTCAAAGAGGTGCTGGACGCTCTGACCGCCGCAATTGAGCGCATGGCCCCGGATTGCTACTGCACGGTTCTTTTGCTGGACGAAGAGGGGAAGCAGCTGTGGGAAGGGTCCGGCGGAGGGCTGCCGCCCGCGTATATGCAAGGCGTGAACGGGCTCGTAATTGGCCCCGAAGTGGGCGCTTGCGGTTCGGCGGCCTTCCGGAACGAAACCACTATTATCGAAGACATCGCCAACGATCACCGCTTTGGGGCCGCGCGAGACTTCGTCTTGAGCTTCGGGCTGCGAGCGTGCTGGAGCGTGCCCATCCGCGATTCCAAGCAGAAGGTGATCGGAACGTTCGCCATGTATCATAAGCGGCCGGCCAAGCCGCACGACCGCGACTTGCGGGTGGTGGAGGCGGGCGCGCACCTGGCCGGGAACGCCATCGAGCGGCTGCGCGCCGAGCAAAAACTGCGGGAGAACGCCGAGCGCATAGCTATGGCGGAACAGGCCGCGGCGTTCGGGATCTGGCAGACGGACATCGCGACGGAGATGTTGACGATATCGGAAGGCTTCGCCGCATTGGTGGGCTTAGGTGGAATGCCGTTGCGGATGCAGTTGGGCCAATGGAGGGAGATGATCTACCCCGACGATCGGGTGGCCCTGGATGCCACCGCACACCAGGCCATCGCGGAGATTGGACCATTCAGCTCGGAATTCCGTATCATAACCCCGGACGGATCGGTTCGCTGGATGCGCTGCGAGTCCCGTGTCCATGGGGAGGGCGGAAAGCCGAAATTGATCAGCGGAGCGATGATCGACATCACGCAGGAGAAGGAAATGCTGCTGCGGGTGGAGCAGGCGCTCGCGGCAGCCGACGCCGCCAATCGAGCCAAGTCGGAGTTCCTGGCCAACATGAGCCACGAGATCCGCACGCCCATGAACGGGATCATCGGGATGACGGAGCTTACACTTGAAACGGAGCTGGATCTTACACAGCGCGAGTACCTGAACGCGGTGAAATACTCCGCGGACTCGCTGCTCAGCGTAATCAATGAAATCCTGGACTTCTCGAAAATTGAAGTGGGAAGGCTGGCGCTGGATCCGATCGAGTTCAACCTGCGGGAACATCTCGGCCATGCCATGAAATCGCTCGCCGTTGGAGCGCATCAGAAGGACTTGGAACTGGCGTGTTTCATCCCACCCGAACTGCCGGAGTTCGTGGTCGGCGATCCGGTCCGTTTGCGTCAAGTGGTGCTGAACTTAGCGGGAAATGCAATCAAGTTCACCGAGCAGGGCGAAGTTGTCTTGCGCGTGGAGGCCGAAGAGAGCGGCCCGGACACCCTGAATTTCCACTTTACAGTGACAGATACCGGCATCGGGATCCCGCAAGAAAAGCAGAAGCTCATCTTCGAGCCATTCACCCAAGCGGACACGTCCACTACGCGACGGTATGGGGGGACTGGACTCGGACTTTCCATTTCGATGCGCTTGATTGAAATGATGGGCGGAAAGATCTGGGTGGAGAGCGAAGTAGACAAGGGATCTACCTTTCACTTCACGGCTCGATTCGGCGTGGCGGACGACGCCGCGTCGCGCCCGGCACTGACGGATCCAACGGTTCTCCACGACATGCGCGTATTGGTAGTGGACGACAACGCGACCAATCGCCAGATTCTGGAAAGAACGCTCCGCTATTGGCGCATGCAGCCCACGGCGGTATCGAACGCCACGGCGGCGCTCAATTTGCTCCACGAGGCCAAGGCCGCCGGAGTGCCCTTCAGCCTGCTGGTGGCGGACTGCCATATGCCCGATGTGGACGGATTCACGCTGGTGGCACAGATTCAACGGTCGCCCGATTTGTCGGACCTGGTCACCATCATGCTGACGTCCGGCGGTCAACGCGGCGACGGAGCGCGCTGCAAAGAACTCGGCATCGCAGCCTACCTGATCAAGCCAGTCCTCCAGGCGGATTTGCTGGACGCGATGTTGCAGGTGCTGGTTTCCTGTGACGGCGCCGCCAAGCCGACTCAGGTGATCACGCGGCACACGCTCCGCGAGGGCCGATCGCCGTTGCGTATCCTGCTGGCCGAAGACAACCTTGTGAATCAGACATTGGCTTCGCGCTTACTCGAAAATCAAGGCCACGTGGTGGTTGTGGCAGCGAACGGGGCTCTAGCGCTGAACACTTTGGCGAAGCAAAGCTTCGACCTGATTCTGATGGATGCCCAGATGCCCGTGATGGATGGATTCGAAGCCACAGCGGCGATTCGCCGCTTGGAAGCGGCCACGCGCGCGCATATTCCGATCATTGCCATGACGGCGCACGCCATGGTGGGCGATCGCCAGCGATGTCTCGAAGCAGGCATGGACGGCTACATCGCGAAACCGGTTCACGCGCACGAATTGTTCGAGACCATCGACACGGTGCTCGCGCATGCCGAAAAAGAGGTCGCCGAGTATCCCGCAGTGCCGTTCTGAACCTTCCTTTAGGCGCGAAACTGATCGCCGATACGCTGGCCCTGCTTTAATAAAGGAGGTGTCCGCAAAAACAGTGACAATTGACGAACAGCTGACGTACTTAAAGAAAGGCCTGGCCGACCTGATCCGTGAAGAGGACCTGCGCGAGCGCCTGATCCAAGCCGCGAAGACCGGGCGTCCATTGCGCGTGAAAGCCGGTTTCGATCCCACGGCGCCGGACCTGCATCTGGGCCATACGGTGCTGCTGCGCAAGATGAAGCACTTTCAGGACCTGGGGCACCGCGTGATATTTCTGATCGGCGATAACACTGGGCTCATCGGCGATCCAAGTGGCCGCAACACCACCCGGCCTCCGATGACGCGCGAAGAAATCGACAAGAATGCCGAGACTTACAAAACCCAGGTGTTCAAGATCCTCGACCGTGAAAAGACCGAAGTGCGGTTCAACAGCGAATGGCTGGCGCCGATGCGTTTTGCCGACGTCATCCGGTTATGCTCGAAATACACCGTGGCACGCGTCATGGAACGCGACGATTTCACCAAGCGATTCAAAGATGGCACGCCGATTTTCATCCATGAGCTGCTGTATCCGCTGGCGCAAGGCTACGATTCGGTGATGCTGGAATGCGACGTGGAGATGGGCGGAACGGACCAGCTGACCAATCTTCTGGTGGGGCGCGAGTTGCAGCGTGACCACGGGCAGCAGCCGCAGATTGTCGCCACCGTTCCATTGCTCGAGGGTACCGATGGCGTGGAGAAAATGTCGAAATCGAAAGGCAACTACATCGGAATCACGGAACCGCCCAAAGTTATTTTTCGCAAAGTGATGGGGATCAGCGACACGTTGATGTGGCGATACTGGGAGCTGTTGACTGACCGAAGCATGGCGGAAATCGCCGCGATGAAAAACCAAGAGCCCATGCAAGTAAAGATGCGGCTGGCGAGGCAAATTGTCGCCGATTTTCACTCTGCTGCGGCAGCGGATCAAGCGCAATCGGATTTTCAGCATGAAGTACGCGAGGGCCAGCAACCGGCCGATATGGAGACCTTCAAACTGCCGAGCGATGTGGGAAACAGCTTGCCGAAGATCTTGCTTGCGGCTGGTCTCACGGATTCGCGCACGGACGCGGAACGCAAAATCAAGGCTGGCGCGGTGGAAATCGATGGCGAAAAGCACACGAGTCTGACGGTGGCGATCCCGCCGGGCGGCATTGTGATCCGCGTTGGAAAAAAGTGGAAGCGCGTGCAGGCCTAAACATGGAACGACGACATTTTGTTTGGAAGCTGGCTGGCCGGGAGCTGCTGCTCGGCGAGCGCACGCTGCTCATGGGTGTGTTAAACGTGACGCCCGATTCGTTTTCCGATGGCGGCAAGTATCTGGATCCCGACCGTGCCTTTGCGCGCGCCGTGGAACTGGAAGAGCAGGGCGCCGACATCATCGACATTGGCGCGGAATCCACCAAGCCGGGCTCGCAGCGCATCTCGGAGGCCGAAGAACTGCGCCGCCTGGTTCCAGTGCTGAAGCGGCTCAACGGCAAGCTCACGGTCCCGATTTCCGTCGACACCTATAAGGCGGCTGTGGCGGAGAAAGCGCTGGAACATGGCGCCGCGATCATCAACGATCCTTCCGGCCTGACTTTCGATGCGCAACTGGCGCGCGCCGCGGCCCAGCATGACGCGGGGTTGATCATCACGCACATGCGCGGCACGCCGGAGACTTGGGCCAAGCTGGCGCCCATCAAAGACGTGATGGGGACCATTCGGCAGGATCTGGATGCATCCGCGCATCGCGCCGTTCGGGCGGGTGTGGACCGGTCGCGAATTGCCATCGATCCGGGGCTCGGCTTCGGCAAGCGCAAAGAGCAGAACGCCGAGATTCTGGCGCGGCTCAGCGCTTTCGCGGCGCTCGAATTTCCGTTGGTGGTGGGCCCCTCGCGAAAGTCGTTCCTGCCGCAACTGGAGAAGCCGTCGGAGGGCTTTCTGCAATTCGCGACAGCGGCGGCGGTGACAGCCGCGATCCTGGGCGGCGCGCACGTGGTCCGCATTCACGATGTTCTCGAGATGAAAGCCGCGGCGTTGGTGGCCGATCAGATCTTCAGCTTCGCTGGCACTTTGGACAATAGTGCGTCCCGCGCTGTCCCACCACGATCCGGCGGATCGGCGTTCCGCAAATAGGGCAAGGGTGGCCGGCGCGTCCGTAGACTTGATGCTGTTGCTGAAAACTGCCGCGCTGGCCGTCGGCATCCACGTAGTCGGAAATCGACGAGCCTTTCAATCGAATCGCGGTGGAGAGGATAGTCGACCATCGAGCCGTGCAACCGGCCGGCGCGCTCCTTGCTCAAGCTGGCCGCGATAGCGCGCGGATGGATACGCGCTTCAAACAACGCCTCGTCGGTGTAGATGTTGCCCATGCCGCGCAGGAAGCGCTGATTGAGCAGCAATGGCTTGATGCCCGAGCGGCGCGTCTTCAGCAGCTTGCGGAAATCTTCGAGCGGGATGTGAAGCGCATCGGGGCCGAGCGCCGCGGCGCGTTCCGGCAGTTTCTCGCTCCATTCGATGCGGCCGAAATGGCGGATGTCGTCATAAACCAGCAGGCCGCGATCAAGTTCGAAAATAGCGCGCGCGTAGGGGCCGGGTTCCGAATCCAGCAGCAGCTTTCCGGTCATCCCTAAGTGAATCACGAGCACGCCATGATCCAGCGTGAGGACGATGAACTTGCCGTGGCGCTCCACGGATTTTACAAGTTGATCGCGAACGCGCTTGCGTAGGGCCGGGAATTTCTGGCGCACCACGTGATGCGACGAGAATGTTGCGTCCACGATGCGGCGGCCGGTTAGCTTGGGCGCGAGCGAGCGAACTACGGTCTCCACTTCGGGTAGCTCAGGCACTGGTCACTTCAGTTACGAACTTCCGGATCGATCAGCAGATCGTCGCCTTCGGCTTTGACCGGAAATACGGCCAGCTTCACCGAGGGATCGAAATCGTTCTCGCCGGTGCGGCAGTCGTACGACCACTCGTGCCAGGGGCAAATCACCAGGTTGTCTTGGACGTTGCCCTGCCCGATAGGTCCGCCGGCGTGCGGACAGATGCCTTCGAGCGCATGCAACTCGCCATTGACGTTGCAGATCGCGTAAGAATTTTCTCCAAGCGTCACTTCGGTTACCGAGCCGGGCGGCACGGAGGAGAGTGAGCCGACTTTTACGAATGCCATACCAGATGTTCTACCACGTCCTTCCGGCGAGACGCGATCATTCCGTCCGCTAGGCGGAGGCCTGGATCGGCGCCGGCATGGTGAGGAAAGCCCGCATCGCGTGCCAAAATAGCTGCCGGTTCAGTCCGGAAACAACGGAGTGCGCCATGCCAGGGAGAATCACAAACTGGCGGTTGCCGCTGGGAAGTTGCCGGTAAAAATCGAGCAGGTCTGCCACTGTTGCGATGCCATCGTACTCGCCGCGGATGAGCAGCACCGGAGACAGCACTTTAGCCGGGTCGACCACGGGCAGGTGCGCGGTCATATCCAGATAAGTGCCGGTGGGAACCTGGTCGCCAAACTTCAGCTCCTGATCGGCAACGAACTCGCCGAGGGCTGGATCGGAGGTGCCAACTTTATCGCGCGTAAAAATGCTGCGGATCATAGCGCGATCGCGCAGGCGACGGTTGTGGGTGCGATAGTAGTCGAGTTGCTTGGCGCGCTCGGTCAAGGTGGGCGAGCCTTCGCCTTTGTAAGTGAAAGCGGCGAGGATTAAGCGATCGATTCGCTCCGGCTGCACCATCGCGTATGCGCCGGCTCTGAGACCGCCTGAAGACTCGCCGAAGATGTGAATCTTGGACTGGCCGGTTTCGCGCAGCACCAAATCGATCCCTGCTTTGAGATCCTCAACACCGCTGGCGATATCGGAATTGCTCTCGGTGCGGCTGGATCGACCGTAGTTTTCGTGGTCCATGGTCCACACATCGAAGCCGTATTGCGCGAAAGTGTTCATGACCGAGTATTCGCCGTGGCCGGGAACCGTAAGATCGAAGCTGGGCCGCGACGAGACCGAGGAGCCATGCACCAGGAAAAGAACCGGCAGCGCTGGTTGCCCCGTCTTCGGCGCGCCGAGGCGCTTGCGAAACAGGTAGAGCGAGACATCGCCCGTGTTGGTGCTCTTCTTGGCCCAATAGTCGTTGCTCCAGATCTTGGCGGAGGGCTCGGCCGATGACGCATACAGACCGGAACCTAGGCCGACGGCGCCAGTAACCAATGCGCGGCGTGAAAGAGACTCGTTGCGGATGGCCATATAGCCAACGAGATTATCACCGCGAGCACTCGCGAGCAAATAGGTGAAATGGCCCGGTGTCGCCGCTGCGCAACCGCAGGAGCGCCTCGGGTGATGTGAGTCCAGGCAGATGTGAGTCCAGGCGCTTGAAACCCGACTTGAAGCAAGCTTATGCTGGTACTCGGCGAAGGTCGATGCCGGACCGCGTTCCACGCGCTCAGAATCAAAAGTTGACTAACGGTCGGTCAAGTCTGGTGCATAGCGCCGTGAGATACCGGACCTGAGGCTGGAAAGGAACGGAATGATCATTAGACGCAGATGCCTCTTCGCGCTACTGGTAATTTGCTGGCTGTCGACAGCGCTCTCTGGTGCGCCCCCGAATTACCAACTGCAGAAGAGGGTGGACGTTGGTGGCACAGGAGCTTGGGACTATCTGATCTACGACCCAATCGGGCATCGCATTTTCGTGTCGCGTGGAACGCACGTAATGGTGCTGGATGGCGAATCGGGAGCCACGCTGGGCGACATCCCCGATACGCTCGGAGTGCACGGCATCGCGCTGGCTCCTGAACTGGGGAAAGGCTTCACCAGCAACGGCCGCACCAGCACCGTAACCATCTTCGATTTGAAGACACTGCAGACGATGAGCCAGGCCCCAACCGGCCGGGGCCCGGATGCTATCGTGTACGACCCGGCATCCCAGCGCGTATTCACCTTGAACGGCGGGAGTGACAACGCTACCGCCGTGGATGCCGTAAGCGGCCAGGTGGCGGGAACCGTTCCACTGGCGGGGCGGCCGGAGTTCGCTGTTGCGGACGGCAAGGGTATGGTGTTCGTAAATATTGAAAACAAGAATTCCCTGACGGCCATCGACTCGCGGGCGCTCGCGGTGAAGGCGAACTGGGACATGCCGGGCTGCGACGGCCCCAGCGGTCTTTCGATGGATCGGGAACACCGCCGGGTGTTCGCGGTTTGCGGAAATAAAGTGATGGCGGTGATGGATGCCGACTCGGGCAAAGTGGTTACGACCGTTCCAATCGGCGGCGGCCCGGATGCAAGCACATTCAGCCCGAAACTGGGCTTCGCGTACAGTTCCAATGGCAGCGATGGCACGTTGACGGTGGTGCATGAGGACTCGCCCGACAAGTTCACTGTCGCCAAAACCGTATCAACCGAAACCGGAGCCCGCACTATGGCGTTGGACGAAGATACCGGAACTGTCTACCTGGTTTCGGCGACCTTCGGGCCGAAGCTCATCTTGGGTTTTGTTCTCGAAATCTTCCGATCGGTTGCCCGGCCGGTGGAGGGAATCCTAGGTGCGATACTGGCGCTGCTATCGCTACTGTTTTTGCTTCGCGCTCGAAAACGCGTGTGGTGGGGCGGAATCTGTTTGGTCCTGGGCCTTTTTCTCCTGATAGTGTGGTGGCAATACGACCCTGTGGTGCTGGCGCTGTCCCCCAAGGATTTTCACCTGACGATTTGGCGATGAGGACCTATATTGACAGGCCGTCCCCAACCAGTCTCTATTACCGGCAACTTGAACAATCACGGCAGTGGTAAACGCACAGCGGCGCGTGAGTCTGGATGAGGGTGGGGCGCTGGCCTTCGTCCACAAGACCCAGGTGGTTCAGTCGAAGAGCCGGTCACAGCAGGTTCCGAACCCTGTCCTTATGCCATTCCGAAATCAGGAAAAGAAATCATTCAGGCCACGGTAAATCCAGGCGCCTCTTCCAGGGTGGTAGGCACACCGGGTGCTGGGTGTTGTAGTTGTGCCTCCATATTGAATCCTCTTTAGTTGGTAGAACGAACAGGCGCGCATTGAACAAAGAAGTGACACGCACGCCTGTGCCCTGATTCTCCGTGGGTGTTCTTTCGTCAAGGCAGCGTGAACCCGAATCGCAAGTCTGCGCGCCGCGGCCATCAAGTGGTAGATATCCGCAAAGCTTGGGACAAAGCCGCGAAGGAAACCGGCATCAAACGGCTGTTCCATGATCTGCGTAGAACCGGAGTTCGTAATCTTGTACGCGCTGGCGTGCCAGAGAAAGTGGCAATGCTGATATCCGGTCACAAGACCCGCTCTGTGTTTGAGCGCTATGACATCGTTGATGAACGGGACCTTCATGATGCGGCTGACCGGCTTTATCGTCACCTGAGCGCCAAGCCGAACCGGCAACAGTCATGAAGAGAAGTGATTTTCCAGCCACCTGGTGGTTGTTCTTTCAAATCATGGAATTCCGGTTTTTTGTCGAGACGAGCGGTATCATGGCTGGGTGATAGGCACGCGTTCACGAATGTCGCTTTGCCAATACCTTGAAATTCAGCAACAGGAACGAACTGAGCTGATTTTCAACAAATACGGTATCGAGACTCCAAGAGCGGTTGGGTGGGGGCATCCCGAGCGTTCATACATCGGGCAGCTTCAGGATTGGCTTCGCGGAGCCAGACAAGAGTCAATTGAACATGTATTAACTGAAATTGTGCGCACGCAAGGTTCGTTTTACCGTAATCGCACGTCAAACGCTCAAACCTATCAAGAGCGCTATGACGATTTGATTGCATGCCTTGCCCTGGACGGGTACATCGTCAACGGTTCAGAGCTTCTGGTGACAGAGCCAATCTCGACGATCAGGTAGTGGAAGATGACCTTACCAGAGAGCTTCAAAGATCCAGCCTGCCAGACGCAGATGACATACTGCAACGTCTCAATAGTTCAGCCGAGGATTTCCGGCGCGCGCCCCCTGATCTGAACGGTGCCTTGACCAATGCGCGCGTGGCGCTGCAAACGCTCGCAACATCGATTTCCTCACAGAACTTAGCAACGCGGCCTTCTGGGTTCGACGAAACAAAGTGGGGGCAAGCTGTGACACATCTCCGCACGTCAGGCGTTATCACAGTTGAAGGGAAAAGGGCATAGCTGGGGTATTCAGCTTTGTAAGGCCGGGTGCGCACGTTATCGTTGGTCTGTCCGAAACTGAGATGGTGAGGCTGGGCCGTGGCCTTGTCGTAAGCATGTGTTACTTCTTAACAAAGCGCTGGAACGGATAGAAGTCAGCCTAGACGTTCATCCCCTTTGGCGGCATCGCAATGTGCTGAGTGCGAAAACCCAGAGCCGAATGTTAAAATGAATGCGCAATGACCGGCCCGGCGAAACGCACGTCAGCACCAAATCCCCTGGGTCGGAAGGGTCGGGCTGTTTTTAGCACATTTATCGGCCTTTCGTCATTGCTTGTAAGTTGCTGTAGCAAAAAGCAGGCCACCCTAGCTCAGCTGGTAGAGCGGCTGATTCGTAATCAGCAGGTCGCCGGTTCGATCCCGGCGGGTGGCTCCAGAACTAATTCAAACTAAGTGACTTAGACGTGCTGTCCAGCGAGGACGGGCGGCTCAAATTCTGTCACCTGTGCCAAAACCCCGAACAAGACGGACTGCTGTGCCAAAACCCATGGACCGATGTACTCCATTGAAATGCGAAGGTTTGAGCCGAATTTCAGCCTTGTGCTCCGCACACGAGTCGACGCAGGGCGTGACCGACTCGATTAATAGGGCATATGCACGACAAGAACCGTTAGATCAGCGATTTAGAGCAGGCCAGACCGCAGACGACCCGAAACGGACCTGCTGACTGATTGTCAGCTTCCCCAAGCGAGTCGCGCGGGTTCAAGCACCGTCTTCTGCTGCTTGTTATCAATAACTTACGGCCCATTCTACGCAACTGACTTTGTGTGATGCAAGGCTTGAATGATATACAGTGTGCCACGGTGGCGATCACTATAGAGGATAAGGTCGAGAACTGTGCTGAATCCTCACCCGACCGAGCGATGAATGAAAGTGCCAAGAGAGCAACTCTGGTGGGCAAGTGAGTGGTTGATTTTCGCCCCCTCGCCTCCGAATGATTACGCTTCGGGATTGGCATCAAGGTCCCGGGCGATGGATCTCCTGGTCGACACACAGGCGATCATTCCGTTTGCTCGGTCTAGGTTCAGGCTCAGAATCGGCCACGGCCCGCGAGCTTTATTTCTGGAGACCTGACTGTCGCTGCCCTGATATTTGGTATGAGTGGAGGGATAAGCGAGGATCTTTCGACCCTGTTCCTGAATCTCAAACTCGGCGGCCTTCCCGGGTTTGCCCCACGCCTGATAGAGTTGGACCAGCCATTCGCGGGCGCGATCCAGGTGATACCAGTCCGGGACGTCGATCCGGTCTTTCCGCGCCACCATGCCCTGATAGCCTTCGAGCAGCAGCGGCTCCGCTTCGGCGTATTTCTTCTGTCCGGCCAGGCTGGCGCCCAGCAGGCTCTCGGCGCGGAATCGCTGCCAGTCATCCGGCTGCTTCTTTCGATCGATCTCCATGGCCTCGCGCGCCAGAGGCTCGCTCTCGGCGAACTTCCCCTGCGACAGATAGGCCAGCGCCAGGTCGGCCGCCGATGCCATCGTATCCGGGTGTTCGGAGCCTAAGGCGTGCCGCCGCCCGGCCAGGGCCTGCGCCGCATAATTCTCCGCCAAGGCGTATTTACCCTGTCGTCTGGTACATGGATGCGAAATCCGAAAGGATCTCAAGAGTCAGGGCTTCTCGGGACCCAGCACGTCGGCTCTGCGATCTTCAGAGCCTGGCTGAAGAGCGCCTCGGCCTGCGCGTATTTCCCCTGCCGCCGTAAGTAATCGGCCAGATTGCTCATGGACTCCAGCGTGTCGGGATGCTCAGGACCCAGCACGCGGCGCTGGATCTCCAGGGTCTGGCTGAAGAGCGCCTCGGCTTGCGCGTACTTGCCCTGTTCGTAGTATGCGATCAGCCAGATTGTTCATGGACTCCAGCGTGTCGGGATGCTCGGGGCCCAGCACGCGGCGCTGGATCTCCAGGGTCTGGCTGTAGAGCGCCTCGGCCTGCGCGTACTTGCCCTTCTGCGCCGTAGACGTTGGCCAGATTGTCCATGGACTTCAGCGTGTCGGGATGCTCGGGACCCAGCACGCGACGCTGGATCTCCAGGGTCTGGCTGTTGAGCGCCTCGGCCTGCGCGTACTTGCCCTCGTCGTAGTAGACGAGGCCAGATTGTTCATGGAAGCCAGCGTGTCGGGATGCTCGGGACCCAGCACGCGGCGCTGGATCTCCAGGGTCTGGCTGTAGAGCGCCTCAGCCTGCGGGTACTTGCCCTCATCGGTAGTAGACGTTGGCCAGATTGTTCATGGAACCCAGCGTGTCGGGATGCTCGGGACCCAGCACGCGGCGCTGGATCTCCAGGGTCTGGCTGAGAAGCGCCTCGGCCTCGGGATACTTGCCTTGAAGCAAGGCAGTACTTCCAAGGCGGCTCATGGTTTTGAGGGTCTTCGGATTCTCTGCCCCCAGCACCCGGCGCTACAAATCCAGCGCCCGCTCCAATTGCTTGCGCGCCTCCGGGTAGAGCCCAGGTCCCTGTACGTCTGCCCGATGGTGTCCCGAATGGCCGCCTCCACCTCCGGTTGCCGGTCGAACTTTCCCGCGATCCGCGCCGCCGCCCGGTCTAATGCCGTTCGCACCTTCAGGTCCGGATCGGGTTTGGTGCTCGGCCCCGATTGGTTGGCCGCGCTGGCCTGAGCCAGCAGATCGTTCTGCAGGAAATCGTTGACCGCCTGGGCCGCGGCCGCTTCCCGGTTGCGCGCGTATGCTCTGCCAGATGCTGACCCGCCGCCACGATCAGCACCAGCACGAAAGCGCAGCGGTGGCCAGCGCCCCGCGATAGCGGCGCGCGAACTTGCGGGCGCGGTACGCCAGCGGAAGGCGGAACCGCCAGCACCGCTTCGTTCCTCAGGTACCGCCCAATATCCGCCGCGAAATCGGAGGGCGAACCGTAGCGCCGCGACCGGTCTTTTTCGAGAGCCTTCAGCGCGATCGAGTCCAGATCGCCGCGCATCTGTTTGGCCAGCGCCACCGGCTCGGTATGGCGCTTGCGCGCCACTTCCGTCGACGTGGCCGGGTCCTGCGTGCGGATCTTGGTGCTGGGCTTGGGCGGTTCTTCCTCCCGCAACCTCCGCAGGAATTCTTCGAACGCGATTTTGCGCAGCTCGATCGGCGGCACGCCCGCCAGCAACTCGTAAAGAATGATGCCGAGCGAGTAGACATCGGTGCGCGTGTCGATGTCCTCGCCCGACGAACTGGCCTGCTCCGGGCTCATGTATTCCGGCGTTCCCACAGCGCTCCCACGCGCGTGAACATCGTATCCGCGGTCAGCTTCTGCGTCAGCGCCTTGGCCACGCCGAAATCGATGATCTTCGGCGCCGGCCGGCCATCCACCTCGGTGACGAGGATGTTCGAGGCTTCAGGTCGCGATGGATGATGGCTTTCTGATGCGCGTGCTGCACGCCCTCGCAGACGTGCATGAACAGTTCCAGCCGCTCGCGGGTGCTGAGCCGGTGATTGTCGCAATAGGCCGTGATCGGAACGCCCGCGACGTACTCCATCACGAAGTACGGCGCGCCCTGCGGCGTGGAGCCGGCGTCGAACACTTTGGCGATGGCGGGATGGTCCATCAGAGCCAAAGCCTGGCGCTCGGATTCGAAGCGCGCGATCACTTCGCGGCTGTTCATCCCGGCCTTGACCAGCTTGAGCGCCACGCGGCGGCGGACCGGTTCCTTTTGCTCGGCCAGCCAGACCTCGCCCATGCCGCCTTCGCCGATTTTCTGCAGCAGGTGATAGCGGCCGATCAACGCACCCGCGGTTTCTTCCGGCGACATGGCCTGGGTGGGTTCCGTGCCGTGGTTCGGGCGAAGCGCCTTGGTAGGGTTGAGAGGTTCTTCAGCAGACATGTCGCCTCAATTCACGCAGCTTCCATCCTGCTGTAAGGTGTAAAACAACTCATGCGCTGGGCCAGTGCAGGGCTTCACCAGCCCGGCGGTGGCTGTTGCGGTAGGGACGATCATTACTGAGCGCCCCCCGCACAGAACCGTTCCAAGTGGTCCCCATCGCCTCATCGCCGCGGCTGTTGATGAAGTATGTGCGGAACACGCGCTCGCCGTCGCGGAAGAACACATTATGGCTGTGCCACCAGGTCCGCCCTAGCAGCGCGAGGTGAAACGAGCTGTTTTCATGACGCGGGGCAAACCATTTGAGCCGTCTTGGCAACGAGCCATCGAGTCGACAAATCTTCCGACAAGCGTGACTGGCGGAGAACAAGAAGCTAATAGAAGCGTTGACAACCGAGATAATGGCTGACAGTGGCCCTGCAGGGCCGCGCGGCGTGCCTTTTCCGAATAACTTCCGCATCAACAATCCGAGATTGGCCGCTCCTGAGTGCACGACCAGCCGCTTGAGAATGTTTTCCCGGCCTCGCAAATGAAGGCGGCGCATCCCGCCCCGATCATACAGGTGTTGATTCCATCGCTCCAGCTTCTCGCCGCGCTGCCGTAACAGCCGGAGGCCTCGCTCTCCGCGAATGCGCGCCGATTCGCATACACCGCTTGTTGTTCCCGCTGTTGCCCTCGCCACCGTTGCCGTCCGCGATTGGGTTCCGAGCAGTACGTGCGCAAGCCCCACTCGGTGAGCTCGCTCACCAACGCGCGGCTGTGATAGCCCTTGTCGGTGACCACTTCGCGTGGCCCTCCGTGCTGACCTGCTTCACAGCGTCATCGCCATTAGTATCCGCCACCACACTCGTAATGCGCTCGCCTGCTTCGGCTACTGTTTCGGGAATCGTTGCAGTGTCTCCAACGTCCGCCCCGTGCAGCGTGACGGCGACAATCGCTCCGGTCTCCATGTCCACCGCATGCTCGGCCTTGTGAGCCAGATGCGTGCGCCCATCCTTCATCTTGGTGATGCGCGCATCGGGATCGTGCGGATGCGTCCAGTCGTCGTTGGAACCTTTCTTGGGACGCTTGCGATCCAGCTTCGCCAACTGCTCGCGCGTGGGCGTTTCGATGCCGCTTTCCTTCGCCAGCCGCATAAGAAACTCTTCGTAGCTTTCTCCGGTGTCGCGCCGCACAATCGACCGCAGCGCCGCGTTGGCTTCCAGCGTCGTCGCGTCTACGCCGATCGTTGTCCCCTTCAGCAGCTTCTTTTCAGCCAGCACCCGCAGCACCCACTGGAACACTGCCTGATGCGTTTCCACGTCCATCAACCGCCGGGTTCGAGAGATAGTCGAATGATCCGGCACACTTTCATCCAGCCCGATCCGCACGAACGACCGGATCGACAGACTATCGCTGGCGCGCCATGCGATTCCGCGCTCCGAATCGATCCCTTCGAAATAACCCACCATCAGCAGCCGGAAATAAATCCCCGGCGCCAAACCTGGTCGGCCCACTTCGCCAGCGTAGAAATCCTCGCAGATGCTCTCGACGTACTCATCGAACTTCTTCTCATCCAGGATCTGATTCAGCCGTTGATAAAACGGATGGCTTGCGCCCACCGGCAGCGCTGCCGTCGGCGTCCACAACCCTTCTTGCCGAACCCGCTTCCTCCGTCGTCCCATCGCCATGCTTTAAAGACGATCAAACTAGGACCAAGGTCACACATGCAACGGCTTTTCACCACGCGCTGCTAGGTGGGCTCTACTACCCCCTTCGGCGCATTCCGCTCAAAACGGAACTGGTGAGATCTTCACCAAATAAGAGCATCGTTCCAGGGATTTTGTTGGAGCCTGACCGTGATGTCGACTATGCCGCTGGCAGGCCCATGCGATGCGCAATCCGTCTGTGCTGGACAATTGAATTTCAAGACTGATCATTGCTCCCTTCAGCCCCTCCTCACGACAATGATGCAGATCCCATCCCAAATTGCACGTTCTGTGCTCGTCGGCGGCGAGTTCTTCAGTGGAACGATGATGACATTTCTCGGGTCAAGTTGGAAGCGAGCCTGAAGATATTGGCGGACGAGCATGGCACGGCTGCGGGAGCGCCGAAGCTGATCGGCAGGAGCATCACCATTCCAATAACCTTCGATAACAATGGGACTCTCGACTATAGGATCGCCGTTTTCTGTGAGCGTGGCATTCAGCAGCGCGATCCCTTTGGCAGAGAGTTCCTCCCCGTTCGAGCCGTTTTGGAATAGTTCAGGACCTGATAGCCACACTCGACGGTTCTTGGGATCAGTGAACGCGCAGTCCTTACGATACTGATCCGGTGAAATCTCGCTTAAGTTGTAATAGCCTCTCTTCTTGAAGAACCCACGGGTCAAGAAGTTGTGTTTCAGAGCCTCGGTTGCGTCGGCGAGATTGGCGGTCGCCGTATTGGCATTCGTGAGCGATTCCCTGATGTTCGCGCCGGCGGTCATGCCGAATTGATCCGGCTTGTTCATTTCCGAGATCACTTGATGCACTTGCCGGGCGCTGTCATTCAAATTGTCCATCATCTCACCGGCCTTTTGCGAAACCTTGCGGGAGTTCAGATCCGAGACCAGAACATCAGCCTGCCGTGATGCATGGCCAAGATCAGCAGTAGCTTGCTGTGCGTTATTGACCGTCTCGCGAATCCGGTTCGCCAACGCGTCGTCTCGGAGCAGCATCCCCGCCGGACCGCGACCCGCCTTGAGATCGGCTACGATGTCTTGCACGTCCGTTGCAGTAGTGGTGACGGTCTGGCGAATGCGGTTCGCCAGTTCGTCGTCGCTGAGAAGCATTCCCGCGGTGCCATGACCTCGTTTGAGGTTGACCACTACGTCGTTGGCGTTCGAAACGGTAGTCGTGACACCGTCCAATGCGACACTCAATTTCCCACCCACCGTTTTGAGCATTCCGTCGGCGTCGTTCAGCAGTACGTTACCGCGAGTGAGCAACTCCGCAAGCTCAGTCGGCTCCTTGCTAGGAATGGTCGCGAGCGCTTCCGCTTCGATGGCCTGAGCGCTGCCTGGATGACCGAGAGGTATGTACCGCCTACGATTCTTTCCGTCCCTATGGTTACGACTGAATCGGCGCGTACTAAGCCGCGCAGCTGGGCATCGATCCTCCATTTGACTCGAAACCGCGATGACGGAGAATCCGGCACTCTGATGGCGAGCACCTGCCCGAATCTATTCCCGCCACGCGGACCTTGGCCCCTTTCGCAAGCTTGCGAGATTTACGAACTCGGAATAGTATTCTGTGTGGCGCGCAAATGCCTGATGCCGGTCGCCGATCACAAACATCCCGATGCCGAACAGCAGCAGTCCGCCGACCACGAACAAACCAATACTTGCGTTTCGATTCTCCATTGCAATTACTCCCTTACCAGATCGCGAGCAACCTGATTCTCGCTGTGTTCTATTTGCCCGAACGAGCCATCGGCGATTAGCCGGCCTTTGTCGAGTACTACGATACGATCGCCAACGCGCCTGGCGCCGCGCACGTCGTGTGTAACCACGATCAAGGCAGTCTTGTGTTCCTGCTTCTGCATCAACAAAAGGTCATCGATCTCGGAAGACGTGATGTGATCCAGCCCGCTGCTCGGCTCATCCGCAAGCAGAATCTTGGTTTGATCATCAGCGCACGCATGCCCGGCGCGCTTCCGCATGCCGCCCGAAAGCGCCGAAGGCATCGTCTTCTTGTCGCCCGCCAAGCCGACCTGCTGAAGAACCTTGTCAATGATGAAATCCGCCTCTTCTTGCGATTTGCCCGTCAATCGGTAAGAGAGGCAAAGCCAGATTTTCGTAGAGGGTCAATGAGTCAAAGAGTGCCGCATCCTGGAAGAGAAAACCCATCTTTCGCCGCACTCGCGAAAGTTCGGATTCCGCCAGATGCGTGATCTCATCCTGCTCGACCCAAATCTTTCCCGGGTTGGGCTTAATGAGCGAGACAATGAGCTTCAGAAATACGCTCTACCGGTTCCACTGCGCCCAAGAATGCAAAGCGCTTCTCCCGCGCGTACGTCAAACGAGACATCGTGCAGAACCTGCTTCGTGCCGAAAGACTTCGACACGTGATCGAAAGCCACTGCCGCGCCTCTGTCATTGATCATAAGGCGCTCCCCGGAAATATGAAGAAGATGAACTTAATCAAGAACACATCCACGAGAATAATCAGCAGCGAAGAGACCACCACGCTTGTCGTTGCTGCCCGCCCTACGCCTTGTGCACCCTCATTCGTCGTGTAACCGAGAAACGATGAAATCGTCCCAATGGTGAATCCAAAAACGGCTGTCTTGAGCGTCGGCGCGTAGAAGTTCGACTACTCAAACGAAGAGAACGATCGAGCGATGTAAAGCTGAAACGAAATCCGCGAAGAGGCATATTCGGAGAGAAAACCTCCGAGCAGTCCTGAAAAATCCAGAAACAACGTCAGGAGCGGGAGCGCCAGCGTACACGCGACGATGCGTGGTACTACCAGAAACTTGAAAGAGTCGATGGAAAGCGACTCGATGGCGTCGATCTGTTGGGTCGCGCGCATGTTGGATAGAACCGCGCCGATCCCGGAACCTGCTCTCCCCGCGATGAATAAGCCCGTAACCAGCGGACCGATTTCCAGAAAAAAGCAAGTGCCTGAACCGTGGGAATCCACGCTGTCGCACCGAAGGTAACCAGCGTACTTCGCGTGTGCAGCGTCAAAACCGCGCCGAGAGCAAAGCCGGAAGCAATCACAAGTGGAAGCGATCTCGACCCTACCTCCGCGAGCTGCCGCCGGATTTGCTCGCCTTCGAATGGACGCCGGAAGAGGCCGGTGACAGCCTGAAGCCCGAAGACGCTGACGTCGCCCGCGATTTCGAAAACATTACTCATGGATGGACACTCTCGTCACAATCAGGAGAACCGTGGTCAAAGCTTTTGTTCGGGAGCGTTGTAAGCGCTTACGCGTTCTCTTAATCCGACCAAGGCACCCGACGCGCGGCTCGACGCTGCCCACTTTGGCGGAGACCAAAAACGCAATATTCGTCTCTTCAGACCGAGCCTCCACCTTGTTATTCCTCCCGTTTCTTGGGGAATAAAAATTGCACCTGAAGCCTTGCCGACCAGCTTGTCGTGCCGTCCGGGCGCTCGACGTTACGAAAGAATTGTGTGTACATGTTCACGGGCAGCTTGCCGAAGTGGACGATCTTTCCCACTCCGCCGCCGACGGGCACTACCCATCTTTGGTTTGGATTAACTTCCCAGTTCGCAGTAATGATCGGTGACGAAGTCAGATACCATCCATGTTTAAGGTTGTAGTTCGCGAAGGGTTGCATCAGCATCTGGTTTACGTTTGCGCGCGCCGATGGTCCCGCAACAGAGAACAAGTTCTGCACAAGCGTTCCAAACAGCCAATGACCTTGAATTCTAAGTACAACGACAGTCGGTCCGACGCTTAGCTTCTTGGTCCCGAGGATCTCCTGCGAGGCCGTAGGGAACGAAACCACTGGTCCGGCGCCCCAAATCACCGGGCCGGCTTTGGCTGGTGATAGAAATAGCGACAGTTGGACGTCTCCTAATCCGGTCGTTCCGTCCACGCCCGGTGCCAAACCGGGCTCTTGGATTACGGGAATTATGGTCCGGGTAATGAGATTCCAATCGTTGGACAAATTGAAAGGTACAACAGGTTTCATCTCGAGGACGTAGCTGTTTTCCTTGTTCGTGCCCGTTTGAGGATAAAAGTCATTTTCAAACGGGACAGAAATTACGCTCGCGATGGGATTCTGAGCTTGCTTAGCGATCTCTGAAGACTCCTGAGCCCAGACCGGTTGAGCTGCCGGGAACAGCGCGCTCACCGCGGCCAATATGGCGAGGAACGTCAGCCGGAATCGTGCCGGCCGTGCGATGCGCGCTTCGCGCATGATGCACAGCGCGTTACTTGGACGGCGCTCTGTCCTGCCAATTGACAGTACACGCCTCGAAATCTGCGATAAAGCAGTAATCTTTGTCATAATGGTTTTCCCTCCACAGGTCACAATTGAATATTGCCACCGTATTAGGCGCTAAATAATGTGAGCAAGGGCTAGCTCACCGTGATGTGCGTTGCAAGAGTTCCATCATGAAGAAAGTGATTTCGTGATTTCTCGATCTGACGGACGACTGGATGGCGGGCATGCTTCGGTATTTCCACAAAATGAGTGTGTCCGTGGTCCGACAACACCAGTGGCAATCGCTTTTTGATGGAGGGCAAGACGCGCGACGTGCGGTGTGCATAAGCCCTGCGGCCAAATCCTGGATCGCGAGACGGTCAGCGGGCTACGCCTGGCGTTCTTACTGAGGAAGTGAGGAGATACTATCAGGATGGAATTACGAATTCCCGTAAATGTTGATGTTGATTGTAGGGCGGGTAGCGCAATCCAGCAACATCCAGCTTCGTACTGTGATACAGGACACCGCGGACGTTGCTGTAGGCACGAAATCCCCACTCGCCGTGGTATTTGCCCATTCCGGAGTTTCCCACGCCGCCAAATGGTAAATCGTGAATAAGCGGCTGCACGGTACATTCGTTAACTCCCGCATCCCCGGAAGCTGTGGAGTACAAAATCTGCTGCGTCAGCGACGGATCTTCGGAGAATATATACAAGCCGAGCGGGCTCGGCCGCGCATTGACGAACTCAATCACCTTTTGAGCGTTATCAACCTCGATCACGGGCAAAATGGGACCGAAGATCTCTTCCTGCATGGCGGGCGAATCTGACGACACATCTACAAGTACCGTGGGAGCGATAAAACGGTCGGCGCGATCGTGCTGTCCGCCATGGTAAATCGTCCCGCTGGCGAGAAGATTCGCCAGCCGATCAAAGTGGTGGAGACTAACAATCCGGCCGTAGTCCGGGCTCTTCTGGGGATCTTCCCCGTAGAACTCAAGCAACGTTTCCTTTAGACATCTCAAGAATTCGTCGCGGACATCCTTGAACACGAGCACATAATCAGGGGCAGTGCACGACTGGCCGGCATTAAACCAGCGTCCAAAGGCGACACGGCGGGCCGCGATCCGCAGGTTGGCCGAAGAGTGGACGATGCAAGGATTCTTGCCGCCAAGCTCCAGAACCACGGGAGTCAGATTCTTTGCCGCGGCTGTCATGACGATCCTTGCGACGGTAGTGCCACCGGTAAAAAAGATGTGGTCCCACGGCTGTTCCAGCAGAGAAGTGGTTTCTTTTTGTCCGCCGAGAACGACCGAAAACGCGTTTCGGTCAAGATACTCAGGGACCAGCCGGTCGATCACATCGGAGGTGGCAGGAGCCAGGTCTGGCGGCTTGATAACAGCCGCGTTACCGGCGGAAATCGCCGCGATCAGCGGAGACAACGTTAGCATTACAGGGTAGTTCCACGTCCCGATAATCAGTCTTACCCCGAGGGGATCGAACTGTGCCTTCGCGTGCGATGGAGTCAGCATCGGTGGCGTGCTCACGGGCACAGGCTCCATCCAGTGCCGCAGGTGTTCGAGAACGTGTGCGATCTCACTGGTCATGTACTTCACGTCGACCCAATCCGCCTCAGTCCGGCTGCGGCGGAGGTCCGACCACAAAGCCGCGTAGAAGTCCTCGGCGTGGTCCTGCATCATTGACCGCAAAGCGATCAACTGCTTTTCCCGCCACTCTACGGAGCGGGTGGCGCCCGATAAGAAATAGTTTCGATGGCGAGTAAGCAGGCTACGTGGGTCAAAAGTCTTCGCAGTTTCAAATTGCGTCAGAGTTGGCTCTGGCATTTTCAGTTCTCCTTAAATCAAATGGACTGGTACCTACTGGCAATCGCAATGAGTCCGTCATAAACGGGCGCCCAAGTTCCGGGGTGCTCGGTGCCGCTGCGTCTTGCGCGATCATTGGCCCAGCAAGGAAGGCGGCGCGTCCAGCCATGACGGCGCTGGCGAAGGCGCCCGCCATTCGGACCGGATCAAGGGCACGTGAAACGGCTGTATTCAACAGCACGCCGTCGAAACCCCACTCCATCACTTGGCAAGCGTGAGACGGAAGGCCGATGCCAGCGTCGACGATCAACGGAACCTCTGGGGCACGTTCACGCAGTTCACGGAGGGCACGCGGATTACGTGGTCCTTGCCCAGTTCCGATGGGAGCCGCCCACGGCATGAGCACCTCACAACCAGCATCCATGAGACGTCTGCAAAGAACCCAATCTTCCGTGCAATACGGGTAAGACTTTGAAGCCGAGTTTTACGAGTTCGGCCGCAGCCTCGACCAGACCAAATGGATCTGGCTGCAGGTTGACTTCATCTCCGATGACTTCGAGTTTTATGAGATCGGTCTCGAAACAACTCGCGGGCCATGCATGCCGTCTTCACGGCCTCACGCGCGGTGAGGCACCCTGCTGTATTAGGCAGGATCGTCCGCCCCCTCTCCCGAAGCAAATTCCAGAATGATTGACCGGAATCGTTTGAACCTGAGAGCTGGCGCCGCAGAGACACCGTGAGCATTGCGGGCTCGGCGGCACCGATCGCGTCGGCTAAGAGGGACGGGGAATCGTAGCGTGCAGTCCCGAGCAGCAGACGGCTTGTAAAACTCCGCCCGTACAAAATCAGTTGGTCTTCATTCTGGCGTCCTTCCATGTCAACCTCCTGCCGCGGGATGAACAATGTCGATCCTGTCGCCCGGGCTCGATGCAGCATTCTTCATAAGCTTCCGCGCGGAACAACTTCTGTCATTGCGGGCCACGGCGAACGGGAGCCGCCGGCGACAATTGGCTCAGCAATGCCGCGAGTGTGTGAGGTTCGGGCAAAGAGCGCACCTGGTTGTTCACGATTACAAACATGCGCGCATATTCTCGGTTGGAGCGAAGATGAGTTCGGAGCGGTTCTCGTGCAGGCAAGGCCAGCGGCCAACCGCCGGTGATTGCTGCAGAGAAAGAAAAGCCAAAGTTTCTTCGACAATCGCAGGCGTCAGTAGAAACCCATGCCGATAGAGCCCGTTGATGTAGAGCGCCTTGCGCTGGCGATCGAAATGAATCGCGGGTGCATTATCCGGCAGCGCTGCACGGACTTGAGTGTTGAATTCTAGAATTCGCGCTTCGGCCAAGGCCGGTAGCACGGAATAGGCCGAGGTCAAGAGCTCGAGAGCGCCGCGCACGGAGACAGTTCGAATGGTCATCGCTCTCGATGCTGGTCGCCCCGACGACCAGTCGTCCTTCGGCGCGAGGAATGATATACACCGGATAGCGCGGGTGCAACAGCCGCAGCATGCAATGCAGTTCGATCTCGGGCGCATGCAGACGGACGATCTCGCCGCGAACACCGCGCAACCGTGGCCAATTGCGCTTGGCGCCCATACCGCGGCAATCCACGACGATTCCGGCATTGGGGAGCTCGCCATCAGGGACGAATGTTTCCCAGTGGCACTCAACCTTGTTTTGGCTGAGAGCTATGGCGACAGCCTGCAGCAGTGCGCGATTGTCTACCTGCGCTTCACCAGCGATATAAAGCGCTCGGGGAAATCTCGTCGCCAGGGCAGGTTCCAGTTCATCAAGTTCAGCACCTGCGACGTATTTGAGGTGTCCCTGCGCGTGTCGCGAGGCGAGCACTCTTTGGACGCGAACTGCCTCCCCGGCATCCTCGCGGTGCCAGAGCAAGAAGGTTCCGTTGTCGCGATAGAAAACCGGGGCAGGCAGTTCAGCCAGCCATTGCGGCCACACTGAAAGGCTATGCCTTCCCATCGATTCAATTTGTGGGGCAGCATCAATCGCTTCCGTTGTTGGGGCGATCATCCCTGCCGCGACCCAAGCCGCTGAACCTTCCCCCTGACTGCCAGCCGCATCGTAAAGGGCGACGCGCGCACCGGCCCTCGAAGCCCGCCAAGCGAGGCAACGGCCCAGCAACCCGCCCCCTACGACTGCAGATATCCGGCCGAGATCACTGGTAAACCTCACCGCCGCGTTCCAAGAATTCGCCGCGCTTTTTCCGCCATCCCCGACTGTTGCTGCTCCCCATATGCGGCGCGAATTTCCTCGGTGATCTTCATGGAACAAAACTTAGGCCCGCACATGGAACAGAAGTGCGCCGTCTTCGCGTTTTCATGAGGTAAGGTCTCGTCGTGATACTCGCGGGCGCGCTGTGGATCGAGACTCAAGTTAAATTGATCGTCCCAACGGAATTCGAATCGGGCCTTCGACAGTGCATTGTCCCTTAGCTGCGCTCCAGGCCATCATTTCGCCAGGTCTGCCGCATGCGAGGCGATTTTGTAACTGATGATTCCCGTGCGAACATCCTCTTTATTCGGGAGGCCGAGATGCTCCTTGGGCGTCACATAGCAGAGCATCGCCGTTCCGTACCACCCGATCTGGGCCGCGCCGATTGCACTGGTGATGTGATCGTGGCCGGGGGCGATGTCCGTAACGAGCGGACCCAGGGTATAGAAGGGAGCATCGAAACAGTGCCGGAACTCTTCGTCTGTGTTCTCCCGGATGCGCTGCATCGGGATATGACCGGGACCCTCAATCATCACCTGTACGTCATGCTTCCAGGCACGTGCCGTCAACTCGCCGAGAGTGCGCAATTCGGCGAACTGAGCTTCGTCATTGGCGTCGTAAATAGAGCCTGGACGAAGGCCATCGCCCAAACTAAACGAAACGTCGTAAGCCTTCATGATTTCGCATATCTCATCGAAATGCGTGTAAAGGAAATTCTCCTGATGATGCGCGAGAAAAAATAAACCATGATGGAGCCGCCGCGAGAGACGATTCCCGTGAGTCTCTTCACGGTAAGAGGAATCCACGGTAGTCTGACGCCCGCATGGAGCGTGAAATAGTCGACGCCCTGCTCGGCCTGCTCAATCAGCGTATCGCGCATCAGTTCCCACGTGAGTTCTTCCGCGCGGCCGCCTACTTTTTCTAGCGCCTGGTAGATGGGTACGGTGCCGACGGGCACAGGGGCGTTGCGTAGAATCCATTCCCGGGGTTCGTGAATGTGTTTGCCCGTTGACAGATCCATGATCGTGTCGGCGCCCCAATAGGCAGCCCAGATCATCTTGTCCACCTCCTCGGCGGGGGAAGAGGTGACCGCGGAATTCCCGATATTAGCGTTGATTTTCACCTTGAAATTCCGCCCGATGATCATCGGTTCGAGTTCGGGATGGTTTATGTTCGCCGGAATAATCGCGCGGCCGGCCGCCACTTCGGCGCGCACAAACTCCGGCGTGATCTGTTCAGGAAGACGTGCACCTAAGGGCTCTCCAGGATGCTGACGTAGGAGCGACGGGTAGGGTGCATCCTTATACGTACGTTCCAGCCGCATCGACTCACGCAGGGCAACGAACTCCATCTCCGGCGTAACAATGCCCTTTCGTGCATAATGCATTTGGCTCACGTTCTTGCCATCACGGGCACGTCGAGGCCTGGCCTTTGAAGGGAAACGGACGTTGAAGGTCAGGAGGTCGTCGTCCCGTCTGCGGGCATATTCGGAACTTGGCCCAATGAGAAGCTTGGTATCGTCTCGCTCCTTAATCCAATCGCCGCGGCCGGTAGGCAATCCTCGCTTCACTTCACTCCCGATCTCGGGGTCTGTATACGGCCCAGACGTGTCGTAAACCGGTAAGGGAGGATTTTCTTCGGTGTGATCATGGTGGCGCGTGGCTGAGAGAACGATCTCCCGATAAGGTACGCGCAGATCCGCACGGCTACCTTGCAGGTATCGTTTGTGTGACGCGGGGTAGGACGACGGCGTACGAATTGTCGAAAACGTTGGAGCGGTCTTCTGCTGCATCTGATCCTCTTTTCTGTCAATAGGCTTAAGTAGTGCCATCTTTGGAGGCGTGCGCGAGGCACGGCAACACCCGTCCTGTTCCCCTAGTCACGCCCGCTTCATTCGCGGGGTTTGCTAGAACCAAATCTGAAATCGGCGGCAAACGCAATGGCGTTGATTTACTTTGATGTTGATTCCGGGACCCAAGGTCGCGCCGACATGGCCAGTTCCAATGTCGAAGCTCCATCGGGAATCGGGGGCGTGTGAAATCCTGACCGCGTAGATCAGATCCGTGGGCAACGTCGCTGTAGGAACGTACTTGATTTTCTCGGGCTCCTGGTCAATCTCGAAAGTTGGCGCGATGACGAGAAATTTCTTGATCGGGATCTACTTGGATGCTTGTTGCCTCAATCGCCTCACTGACGATCAGAGCCAGCACCGTATTCGCGAGGAAGCTGAGGCCGTTGAGCTCATTCTCCGACGCATGCACTCCGGCGAAGTTCAGTGGATTTCTAGCGAGGCGTTGATTGACGAGATCAACAGGAATCCGAACCTGGAACGGAGGCTTGAGAACGCGGCGCTCCTGAACCTTGCGAACGAGACCATTCAAGTGGACCAGATGACTGCCAGCCGTGCCAAGAATCTTGAAGCTGCTGGGTATGGAGCCTTTGATGCCTTGCACCTGGCTTGCGCAGAAGCAGCGCAGGTTGATGTAATGCTAACGACCGATGACAGATTTGTTCGAAAGGCCTCGCGAGGAGACGGTAGGCCGCGTGTCGCCGTGCGAAATCCAGCTATCCTGGAGTCAGGAAAACTCGCCATGAGCAGTCATCGAGACCATGAGTGACGAGCAATTTGAACGCCATGCTCTGGAAGTTCTCGGGCGTGAACTGGGCGCCGACGGCTTGGCACGTTTTCTGCGTTTGAACCGATCCGGAGCCAGGCGATTACACAAAGGATCGCATGCAATGGCAAAAAGACCTCACAGTCCAAGAAGTCTTGGATTCGATCAAGCAGCGTCGGCACGGTTAGCTGTGCCAGAAACTGTGCCAAAACCCCATCTATTTGGGGCGTCGGGAGTTGCTATTTGAGCGAAAGCAGCTTCCCCAAGTTGTTGATATCAGGCACTTCCGTATAGAGCTAATGGAGCGTTTGGAGCCGGCGAATATTCTTCGTAATCAGCAGGTCGCCGGTTCGATCCCGGCGGGTGGCTCCAACAACCTTTCCAATTCAACTTTGCTTCGGGTCCCACTTCTGGTCCGTTTTCTGTCCCGACCCAAGATTCTCACTTGCCGATTTGGGGCGATACAGGTGTTGGCGGGTCATTCGTCCCGCTCGTTCACACGCTCAAATTCACTGACCCACCGCAAGCGCCGCCTCAACTCGTCGAAGTGGTCTATGCGAACCGCTGCCGCATCAGGCTAGATTCATCCTGCGCAGCAACGAGTCGAATCGAGGATGGCCGTGCAGGTGCCTGAAAAGGAACGATCCCTTGATTCCATAGATCGCGCCAGAGCGCCGCTCAAAAGCACGCTCGAGCCAATCGATGGCAGCATCGGCTTCGCCCAGGCCGGCATGGAGGTAGGCAAAGTGATAGGGCGACACGAACTCGCGCCTGGCGCGATCGCGTAGCCGTTCCAGGATCTCGTGAGCCCGCGTGACGTTGCCGGTCAGGGCGTAGGCCTGCCCGAGCTGCGACAGGAAGAGCGTGGAGCCCGGCGAGAGCGTCATCGCGCGCTCCAGCGATGCAACCCCCGCCACCTTGTCTCCGTGGAAAATAAGGGCCCAACCGAGGTTCGAGTGGGCAACGGGCTGGCTCCGGGCTCGTCGCGGACGGAGCGCCTCGCCTCCTCCAAAGCCTCCTCGCTGCGTCCAGCCCGCAAGAGAATGGTCGCGACGTCGGATTGGACCAGAAGCGGGTCGAGTTCGCGCGCGCGCCGCACTTCCCGCAAGGCATCGTCGTACCGTTCAAGCGACGCGCAAAGCCAGCTGTAGTGATCGTGCACCTCGGCGCTGCCGGGGCTGAGCTCGATCGCCCTTAGGAACTCACGCTCGGCGCCTGCCCAATCGAAATCGAATACGAAGCGGATAAGCCCCGAAGTACCATGCGCCTCCGCCAGTTCCTCGTCGATCTCCAGCGCGCGGGCGGCTGCTGTCCTGGCCAAGCTGATCGTCGCCTCGGGCGAGCCGCCAGTGAAGCCGTTGATACAAGACTCAGCGTGAGTTTCCGCGATGCAAGCCCACGCCAAGGCGAAATCCGGGTCGAGCGCCGTCGCGGCGTCCAAATCGATGAGGCTGCGGTGGAACCCCTCTTCGGTAAACCGATAGAACCAGTTGCGCCCTCGCAGATAGAGCTCGTAGGCCTCGATATTGTAGGTCGGCCGACGGCCGACTCGCGTGCGTTCGTCCTTCGACAGCTCGGCACGCAGCACATTGGCAATGTTCAGCGCCACGTCGGTCTGGATGGCGAAGATGTCGGTCAAGTCCCGGTCGTAGGTGTCCGCCCAGATGTGCTCATCAGTGACAGCATCGACGAGTTGAGCGACGATGCGTACTCGGTTGCTCGCCCGCCGGACGCTACCTTCCAGCAGGGTCGCGGCGCCAAGCTTTTCGCCGATCTCACGCAGGCTGAGGTCGCTCTTCTTGAACGCCATAACCGAGGTGCGAGAGATCACTTTAAGTGACCTGATCCTAGCGAGGTGGGCAATGACGTCCTCGGTGATTCCATCGGCGAAAAATTCGTTTTCCGAATCGGCACTGAGGTTGACGAAGGGCAGCACAGCGACCGAAGCGGCTCGCGGCCGTATGACATCAGCCGCCTGGCGGGGAGTGAGAGCTGCGAGGGCGTATTCTAGATCTTGCACCGACTGAAACCGGGCCGCAGGGTCTTTTTCCAGGCAATGCGCGACCACACGGTCGAAGCCCGGCGGCAGTTCGCTACGGCGGCGGCTCGGAGCCGACGGCGTCTCGAGGAGGATCGCGGCTAAGGTTTCAATAGCGCTTGCGCGCGCAAACGCCCGCTCGCCGGTCACCATCTCGTAGAGCACGCAGCCAAAAGAGAAGATGTCGGCGCGCGTGTCGACGCTCTCGCCGCGCACTTGCTCGGGTGCCATGTAGCCGACCGTGCCCATCACCACTCCTGGCTGGGTTTCGAGAGTCAGCGTCGGCGTGCTCTTTGCGATGACCTTAGGCTGCGATAGCTTAGCTAGGCCGAAGTCGAGGATCTTGACGTGGCCAGCGGTCGTGATGAACACATTGGTCGGCTTTAGGTCGCGATGGACGATACGCTTCGCATGCGCCGCCGCCAAGCCCTGCGCGATATCCATTGCATAGTCGATCGCTTTGCGGATGGGTAAGGGGCCATGCAGCCGCTCGTGCAGAGTCTCCCCTTCGAGCAGCTCCGATACTGGGTACGGCGAGCCGTTGACGGAGCCGACATCGTGGATCGTTAGAATGTTGGGATGGTTGAGCGCTCCAGCCGCCCGCGCCTCCTGCTCGAAGCGCTGCAGCCTGTCAGTATCGCTTGCAAAGGCGGCCGGCCGTACCTTGATCGCAACATCCCGTCCCAGTCGCGTGTCACGGGCCTTGTACACCTCGCCCATTCCGCCTGCGCCGATAGGCGCGCTGATCTCATATGGTCCCAAACGCGTCCCAGCGGATAGGGGCATGGCGGTTTGAACAATCTTACCGTATGCGCTGTTTTAACGGATTCGAAGGCTCAAGTCATGTATAACGCGTTATGCTTCCAGTGAGAATCCTTCCTTGCCAACGATTCTCGCTGTCTGTGTCGGGGACTTGAGTTCCAATGAAGCCCGATTCGTGGCGGGTCACTTAGATCCCTAGTGCCTTTACTTCGTTCTTGAGTTCGACTTGACTACTTCGTGTTCGATGCGCGAAGCGTATGTTTGCCGCAATTGCCTTTGACCGCCGCTCACGCGGCGTTTGCAGCGCCTTGCTACTTGCCGGGCAGCTTGAAGTCGGTCTCCTTAGCCCTGTTGAGTTGCTCGGGGAGCTGGAGTTCCCATGCGAGGTAGTCATCAGCCGCCTTGCGGAACTCGGGGCTGGCCGGGTCTAGCTGCCCCCAAAGAAACGGCTGTACGAAAATATCATCAACCGGAGTCCCGGCCTTCTCCATTCCGGATTTCAGCGGAAGACCGGCCTTCCGCCAAGCAGCGTTACCTCCATCCAGAACGCTGACGGGCTTGCCGGTAAGCTTTGCCAGGTCCTGGGCAGTGAGGGCGGCCGAAGCGGTTTCATTCCCTGTCACGACGAAGCTCGCCGAAGGGGACATCTTTTTGGTGCTTTCCCCTAAGCGTGCACGGTTGACAAACCAGGCTCCCGGAATGTGCCCTTTGATGTAACTGGAGCTGCCGGCCACATCAATGACGGTGGTGCTGTTCATCTTCAGCATCTCGCTGAGTTTCGCGGCATCGACAGCGGGAGGAGCCGGCTTGCCTAGGCCGAGGATCGCGGGTTTATAGTCGCCTGTCGTGAGATCCACTCCTCGAAAGGGATCGGCTAGGACGTAGGTCTCCGGCCAATCCGACTGTACCAGCCAGGAGGCGGTCATCAGGGCTCGGACCAGGTAGTTGTCCACCAGAACGATACGCCCGTGCCGGGTTGCAGCATATTTGTCCATGCCCTGCACCAATTGCACGCCCCAGCCGTAGGAAGAATCGGGCCGATGTCCCGCGCGATATTCTTCCGGCGTGCGCAGATCGATGAGGTAGACTGTGCGATCCTTCTCTGCTTTGAACTTTGCCAGCGTTTGCGCGTCGATGGTCTTCACTCCGTATCGATCCGCGACTTTCTGCGCGGTCTCGAGCGCCTGCTGGAGATGTTGTCCCGACGGTTCCGGCGCATGCCTCTTGGACCCATGCTCCAGTTCAAAGCCGCTGGTTTGCCAGGCCATGGTCCCGCCATTTAGCGCCACAACTTTGTTCTTCACTCCGGCATTGATAAGGCTTTGCGCCCCGATAATGCTTCGGGTACGCCCCGCGCAATTCACCACTACCAGAGTTTCCGGCTTCACTCCAAGTTCTGGAAAACGGTACACCAGCTCAGACCCCGGCACATTGATTGAGCCAGGAATGTTCATGTTGACGTATTCGTTGGTCGGGCGGCTGTCGAGGATCAGAATGTCTTCGCCGGCCACGATCTTGCGGTGCAGATCCTCGGCTGTAATCTCCGGCGTTTCATAGTGCAGTGCGATCCATTCTCCGAAGGCCTTGCCTGGCACGCTCATGCCGCTGAAGATTTCGTAGCCGGCCTGCTTCCATGCCGGATATCCGCCCCCCAGGACCGCAAGGTTTGTGTAGCCCAGTTCCTTTAGCCTCACAGCCGCGCGTTCGGCTGTTCCCTCCCCGCCATCGGCAAGAACGATCCGTGTGGATCGACGTGGCACCAGCAAGTCAATATTGAGCTCCAGCTTGCTCAGCGGAATATTGACGGCGTGCAGAAGATGACCTAAGCCGTAAGTGCCCTCTTCCCTTGGATCGAGGATCGCAAGTTCTTTCCCGTCGTTCTCGAGCGTTTTCAGCGCCACGGCGCTAACCCTGGTGAAGCTGTCGGCTGCTGATGCTGTCAGTGCCGCTAGCATTACCATCAGCACCTTTTTGTACTTCATATCCGTTCCTTCTTGCCCACGGTGCGGCGGCTCGAATCAGCCAACCTACTGCACCGGGACATCCTGGGATCATATTACAGCGTCACTCGGCTGATTGTAACGGAGCCCGCAAAGCAATGGTCCACGTCTTTTCCGGGCGTGCGGGGCCGCCCCGGATAGGTACCGACGTAACGGATTTGCTCACCCTCCCGCTCATAGCGCACGTCGAGCGGTTGATTGTCCGGCTCACATTGGACCACCTCTGGGACTTCGCCGTTCTCCAGATGCGGAAGATTAATATTCCAAAAGCTCTTGCCAACGCAGCCCTGCGCGATGAGGCGTTCCAGGATGGGGCGCGCCAGTTCTCGCGAGCGGTTCCAATCGAGTTTCATGCCTCTCCGAATATACTGGGAGATCGCGATCGCGGGCTTGCCCAGCAGCGCGGCTTCTCGTGCGGCCGCGACAGTTCCCGACGTAAAAAGATCGGCCCCAAGGTTACCCCCGCGGTTGATGCCCGCAATCACCCAATCCACTTCCGGGAACATTGTCGTCATAGCGACCCGAACACAATCGGCGGGAGTGCCGGTCAACATCAGTTGCCGCGGCGCTGTCTCGGTGAGTTGGAGAGCCGCATCCGTGGTCACGCGGTGACCCGCGTAGGAGTGGGGGTCGCGAGGGGCTAATACATACACGTCCCCTAGTTCGGCCGCCAGCACCTTCAGCGCCTCAAGCCCGGGAGCATCCCAACCATCATCGTTAGTGAGAAGGATTTTCGGCAGGCCCATACGAACCATCTTGGCAAAGAAGACCCGCACACGCAGCAGTATCAGCAGATCCACATTTCAAGTAGGTTTCCAGAGGCGCGGCTCTTAGAGACGCAGCGACTGTCTCGCCCCAAGCAGCCCGGCGAAAATCTGTACTCCGATCTCGCGGGCCATTCCGCCAGCGCCAATGGGGGAGTAATTCGCACCGGCCCGAGTTTCGAGCCCGCGGCCAAAGACATGTAGTTCTGAACGATTCTGCTCCAAACCAAGGCTCAGATCCCGTATAACGCGCAAACCGGACACTGAGAATCCTGTGCCGCCCAGCGATTCTCAGTGTCTGATCCAATTATGGTGACATTGTCGCGAACGTGAACATGCCGCTAAATGCCTTGTTGGAGCAGAACGAGGGTTAGCCCGGCCGCCGCACCCCAGGCCAGCCTACTCTGGAGGGCCCGCACCACAGTTCCAACACCGATCTTCATCTGGTGCGCTATCTTCTCGATCGAGAGCCCTGTTCCTCGCAGCCGTACCACTTCATCACGATTGAAGATGCGGCGTGGGCGACCAATTGCATTCCCGGTCTTCCTACCGTGGGTTTCGGCGGCCTTCATGCCAGCGCTGACCCTTTCCCTAATGATCTCGCGTTCGAACTGAGCCACTACGGCAAGGATGTGCATCAGGAGCTTGCTCGCCGGGTTGGTTCTTCAGTATCGAGGCCTTGCGAGGTGGCGATGAAGCGAATGCCAAGGCTCGCCAATTCCTGAATGCCCGCCATCAAATCCTCCTCACTTCGATTGTCGAGAAGCTCGCCGGCGGCGAGGAAAACAGAAATGCGGCTTTGGGTCAGGTTCAAGCCCTCATGTCGGGCCGGGACACTTCACTGAAGTGGCACGATCATGGCCAGGCGTTTATATGAGGTTATCTTCGATGAAGGAGAACTATTCATGCTCCGCGAGCAGCAACGTGCCTTCGCTTTGCTACGGATAGGTTCCTTGACGAAAGCGAACGGAAGCACGCGCGATGGCGCAATCCAGCGTTGGACACCCACAGAAGACAGCATTCGTTGAACGGGTTCGGGATGCCGACGCGCGAGATGGTTGTCTTCAACGGTCGGTGAAGAGCTTATGTGAGCTACTTCTTCTGCTGCGGGCGCGGCTCGGAAGCTGGTGGCACAATGTTTTTCATGCGTAGATAGATCATCATGCTTCCGTAGATCTCATTATTGTGGCCATAATTGAGAGTCAACAGGCCCATACGCAAATTTCGCGTTTGCCGGCCGCTCTCCTGTGTGATGTCGATCACCTCTGCGCCGGATGCGTCGGTGAGAGCCGCGTAGACGCCGTCGCAATAGGCAAAGGCATCATTCAAAGCCTTCATGAACTCGGCCTTCGATGCCAGTTTTTCGAGATTCGTCGTGTTGGGGTTCTTCTCTCCCTTGGCTTGCGAACACCACAGGAAGTTGTAGTTGGCGACGTGACCCACCTGCTGTCCAAAGGTGCGAACTTCCTGCTGCGCCCCAGGACGCAACCCGTAGAATTCTTCCGGCATTTTTTCCGCCGTACGAGCAACGTTGGTCCGGTTGCGCGTGTAGGCTTCGCGAAGCCAAGTGGACATGGGATTGTCCTGAGTGGGCGCCGGCGCTTGCGCATAGGCTGCAACGGCCAGAGCCGCAAGTAACGCGATCTGATAGAACATGCTCAATTATCATAGCCCGCATCGTCAAGAGTCTCAACGGCCGTCCGCCCTGGTACTCGCGGGGATTGGCCGATCGTAACGCGAATCAGGTGAGTACGGTCCTTATATGTAGAGGAGGAGTCCTCGGAGGTTACTTATGAAATCGCATCGGATTCTTAACAACTTTCGCTTGCGTGAAATAGAACAGCTCCTAACTGCCGAACTTCAGACCTCGCGCCAAAAACTCTCGACAGCGTCAACACTGGATGAAAAGCGTCGAGCCTTAGATGCCCATCTCGGAGCACTGCAACGCTTCACCGAGTTTGCGACCAATGGCACAGTGCCCAAGGATCTGCTTCCGACCTGAATTGGCGCCACGCTGTTAGCGGTTACAATGAGCTACCGTGCATCGATATTCCCTGGTCGTTTTAATTGCCTTACTTGATGCTTCCGTTATTTCGGCAAACGCACAAAATTCAATCCCTATTTCTGTATCGGCGAACGGCACCGCCGACCTCAATGCCGCCTCGATTCCACTCACGGGAGGTGGTGGCGCAGTCACGCCGTTTGGAAATGCAACCGCGAACGGGAGCATCGATTTTAATTACGGGAACGGCATCGCTACTCTCACTCTGACGTTTGCGCTGGCCAACGGCGACTCCTTTGTGGCTTCCGACCCGTCGGGAAACGTAACCGCCGACAGCGCTATCGCGGCCACGGTGATCGGAACGGCAGCCATTTCCGCCGGCACCGGTCAATTCTCTGGCGCGACAGGCTCCTTCACGTATACGTTTCAAGGTGGAGGAACGCAGGCCACCATAAAAAACTGGGCTATTACGGGCTCTGGCAACCTTACCAGGCCCGGATCGCTTCCCGCCTGCGCGGTCCAGTCCAACAATCGCCTTCTCAACTTCAATGCGCTGCCAGGAATGCTCGAAGCTCAGTCAGCCATCGTATTGCAGCCCGTCCAAACCGCAACGTGCGCCGCCGGGCCGGTGGCATTTTCCGCATCCGCGAGCACCAGCGATGGCCAGAATTGGCTAAGCGTTACACCCGCTTCTGGAACGGATAAACCTCCCGTTTCGCTCACCGTTACGGCCAATGCGACAGGCCTGATGCCGGGAAACTACCAGGGGGAGATCACGGTGACGCAGGGAACCACGACGCAATCGGTGGGGGTGATTTTGACGGTCTCCGCTTCCCAACACAATCTGACGCTTTCGCAGTCCGGACTTCAGTTCCAGACGGCGGCCGGATCGGTTGTCCTTCCCGCCCAGCCCGTTACTGTTTCCGAAAGCGGCTCTGGCGCTCTGAACTATACGGCGTCTGCGCAGACGTTGTCTGGAGGATCCTGGCTCACGGTCACGCCAGGTTCGGGAACTGTCAACACGGCAGCTCCCAGCACGGTGAACGTCGCGGTGGACTCCTCGACACTGGCGGCGGGAGATTACTACGGCCTGGTGCAATTCAGCGCGATGGGTGCGGGAAATACACCCCAGGCGGTGGAAGTGGCGCTTCGGGTCTTGCCTTCCACATCCAGTCCCGAGCCGCTGATCTCGCCTTACGGTCTGGTATTTGTCACCACGTCAGGCAACCTGCCGGCGGCGCAAAGCGTCGAGGTGTTCAACGCATCGAATCAACCCATCGATGTTATTCCGACTTTGACGTTGCCCGGAGGCTTCAACTTTGTGACGCCGGTTGCCAACGGGACCATCCCGGCTGGACAATCGCTCGCTCTCAGTGTTGCGGTGACCGGCACCAATCTCCCTGCAGGTATCTATCGCGCAACGCTGAATATCCAGACTTCCATTGATGCCTCCACTCACTCCGTGGCGATTCTTCTATTGGTGCTGCCGGCATCCGCCACTCTGCAAATGGCGCTGCCCGGAGTGCATCCCGACGCGACGGGAAATTGCACGCCTACGCAATTGCTGCCGGTGTTCACGCTGCTGGGAAATAACTTCCAGACTCCGGGCGGGTGGCCTGCTTCGCTCCAGGCGCTGATTGTCGACGATTGCGGCAACCCGTTGACCTCCGGCAGTGTGGTGGCGTCCTTTTCCACGGGAGATCCCGCCGTCCGTCTGAATACACTAGGCAACGGCAACTGGGCAGGCACGTGGCAGCCGCACGGAACAGCGGCTGGGCAGGCCACCATCACCGTCAACGCCACCTCCTTCATGCCCGCGCTCACTGGGTCGGCGGAAATCTCGGGAGCGATCGTGGCCAACCCGGCCGTACCGTCTGTCAGTCCCGGCGGCGTGGTGAGTGCCGCGAGTCTCCAATCGAATGCGCCCGTCGGCATTGGAAGCTTCATCTCCATCTTTGGCTCGAACCTTGCGCCGCAGGCCACCCTGGCCGGGGCCTTGCCGCTTCCGAACGTACTAGCGGGAATTCACGTTCTACTGGGCGGAGAGCTGGTGCCGCTGGACTACGCTGGCAACGGACAGATCAACGCGATCGTGCCGTACGATCTGCAGGTGAATTCAACGCAGCAGCTCATCGTGCAGTTGAACAATACTTACTCCCTGCCGCAAGCGGTGACGGTGGGCTCGGCACAGCCGGCCGTGTTCAGCCAGAACCAGAGCGGAACGGGGCCAGGCGTGATCGTGGTGGTAAAGCCAGACGGAACGCAATTCGAAACCGGGCCATCCGCTCCAGCCAGCGCGGGCGATGCTCTGGTGATCTATTGCACCGGCCTCGGCGGCGTATCTCCGCCCGTCCCAGCGGGAGCGGCCGCATCCTTGACTCAGCTTTCGAAAACCGACGATCCGGTTACGGTAACGGTGGGTGGACAACCGGCGGCCGTGCTCTTCGCCGGACTCGCGCCAGGCTTCGCCGGTCTTTATCAAGTGAACGTGACCGTTCCCGCCGGCCTCTCGACTTCTCCCAGCGCTCCCGTGGTCCTGACGGTTGACGGACAATCGAGCGTGCCGGTCACGGTTGCGATTCAGTGATTCGAATTTCGTCGTCTACGCGCGTTCGTACAGCACTTTTCCGCCGACGATGGTCATGTCCACTTTCATGTTCAAGACCTTGTCGGGCGAGACGTTCAACAGGTCCTCCGGCAGCACGATCATGTCGGCCAGTTTGCCCACTTCAAGCGTGCCCTTGATCTTCTCCTCGCGCGTGAAGAAGGCACCGTTGCGGGTATACATCGTGATGGCGTCCTTCATACTTACGGCTTCCCCTGGACCATAGACCTTCCCGCTCTCGCCCTTGCGAGTCACCGCCGCGTACAAACCCACCATCGGGCCGATAGGCAGATTGTCGCTGCCAAACGCCATGAAAATCCCGTATTTCTTGATCGGCGTCGCGAGCGCGTTGTTGGTCGCTAGACGATTTCCCTCCAATGTCTCCACATATCGGCCCTCCAGGTTATAGGTGAAGTTCGGCTGTTGGGCGATGAGGATCTTATCCTTCGCCATAATTCGCATGGTTCGATCGGGTGGAAGAACGGTGAAGTGGCACAAATAGTCCCGATGATCGTTGCGTGGATATTTCTGCAGCACGGCGTCCAGCGCATCCACGGTCATTGCGATCGCCGCATCGCCGATGGCGTGGATTCCAAATTGCCATCCCAGCTTGTGGCCTTCCTCAATGTTGGCGTGGATCTCTTCGGGTGTGAAGAAAGCGCGTCCGCGGAATCCGGGCTGGCCCTTGTAATCTTCCAGCGACCAGGCCGTAGGGCCGGTGAATCCTCCATCCGCCGCCATCTCGCCGATGGAGCCGACCCGCAAACGGTCGTTCCCGTCGCCGGTCTTTTTTCCGAATTCCTTGAGTTTTGCCGCGCCCGCCTTGGCTTCTCCGGCTGGCGAAGGATAACCGACTTGAATCGACGCGCGCGGCAGCTCCGCGCCGTGCTTCTGATACAGAAGCTCCCATTCCGCATAGGATCCGACGACGTCTGGATCCACCGACGAGCCCGCTTCGATCACGCTGGTGATGCCGAGCTTGAGCTGATCGCTTACGTTCTTGAACAAGCTTTCTCGCACGTCCGCCGGCTTGTCTTTGGGGACCAGCCGCGTATACAGATCGCTCCGCTCGCGAATCACGCCGTTGGGCACGCCCTGCGCATCTTTTTCGATCAGTCCGCGCGGAGGGTCCGGCGTAGCCTTGTTAATATCCGCCAGTTCCAGCGCCTTGCTGTTGCCCACTGAACTATGGCCGCCGGCTCTGGTCAAGACCACTGGATTGTTCGGAGCCGCCGCGTCCAGATCTCCGCGCAGCGGTTTCCGTTGTTCAGTAAAGTGATACTCGTCCCAGCCTGCTCCTGTGATCCATTCGTCCTGGGCCGAGTTCCTTGGCTTTGTCGCGAACCTGTTCCTTCAGCTGGGCCAGCGACGTGGTGTCGTTCAAATCGATATAGCGGTGAGAGTGGCCTCCCAGATGGATGTGCGTATCGTGAAAGCCGGGCATCACCATGCGGCCGCGCAGGTCGATGGTGCGGGCTCCGCTATATTGATTTCTGAGCTCGTTCCCGCCGACGGCCGCGATCCGCCCGTCCTTGAATCACGATGGCTTGGTGAATCGAAAATGCGTCATCCACCGTTACGATCTTGCCGTTGTAGAGCACCAGGTCGGCCGATGGGCCTTGTCCTTGCAACCGCCCTGCGAGCGACGCGGCGCCCATGCCCGCGAGAAATCGACGTCGTGACCAGTCCATGCCGTGTCTCCTAATTAGAATATAAGCCTGAGGGCGAGTTGGCCAATGCGTGGATTGTAGGTCGACGTAATCTGACCCAGCAGAGGCGAATTGATCGAGGTGGTGGAGGTCGGCGGTTGCCACTCCGTGTGATTCAGCACATTGAAGAATTCCGCCCGGAAGTTCAATTGCACTTGTTCAGTCAGATTGGTTCGTTTTTCGAGCGCGAGATCGAAGTTGATCAGCCGCGGACCACGGAACGCATTCCGCCCCAAAGTGCCGTAAGTTGCCGTTGGACACCCTCCCGGCGTACCCGGAGGTTGTGAACTGGAGAAGCAATCCGGCAGGTACAAGCCGCTGGGATTGAAAAAGAAGTGGCCGGTTAAAGGCGTTCCGTTGACGGTGAATGTTTGCGTCCCATGGGGATCCAGGGTCTGGAGGGCCCCGCCTGCCCAATTTGGTTTGACCAAGTTTTGATCGCCATCGCCGGAAGGCCCAGGCGTCACACCGTCCTGAAAGAGCCCCGCACTAATAGACACGGGCAACCCGGACTGCGCCGTGAAGATCGGGTCCAAAGTCCACCCGCGGGTAAGGCGCTTGGGGCCGCTCGACCACGCCTTGTCAAAAGGCAGCTCCCATCCTCCGCTCAAGACAAAGCGGGTGCGAATATCGGAGTCCGCGGAAGCATAGGTTTCGTTCTGATTGTAATAGGACACAGACCCGCTGTTTCGGATAAACCCATCGGCATCATCCAGGTTATGCGCCCAAGTGAAGGAAGCGGTAAAGAAGAGTTTCCCGACGCCGCGCAGTTCTCCGGTCCGCTTGGTCAGGCTAGCCACCAAGCCGTTGTAATTCGCGTTGGCATGGTTCCCGAAGGTATAGGGCATTTGACCATAAGCGTCGGGTATTTGCAAGCCGGGCTGAGTGTTCAAGACTCGAGTGGTGGTGCCAATGATAAAGGGGTCGATATCCTCCTGCGCAATCAATTTGCGGGACTGGCTGCCCACATAACCGATCTCCAAGCCCAAGCCGTTCGCGATCTGCTGTTGGACGCTGAAGTTGAACTGCAGCGTATAGGGCGTTCGCATGGTCGGCTGAATAAAGACGCTGCTCGGCCCGAACGGCAGGAACCCGGCGGTAGCGAAGTTGACGTTCTTCTGTATCGGCCTGGAAGGGAAAGGATTCGTGATGCCAGTAGTTCCGAAAGGATCCGACAAGAAAGTCGCCGCCCCGTTGGCTGGGATTTGCGAAGGATCGAACGGGACGAAGGCCGCGGAGTAGAAAGGAGGCGTGCCGTTCTGGTTCTGGTTGTCTTGCGCCAGCAGCAAGTCATAGAACACTCCGAAGCCGCCTCGAATGCTGGTCTTTCCTTTGCCGAAAGGATCCCAGGCAAATCCCAGCCGCGGCGCCCAGTCGTTGCGGTCCGGAAAGTTCACGCCCGTGGACGGCGCGCCGGGATCGCCGGGGAAGAGCAGACCCAAAGGCGCATTCGGATATTCGACGGATTGCTTCCCCGGAATGATCATGTAGTTTCTTTTCTGCGGATCGCTCTTGGGAGAGGAATATTCATACCGGACGCCCAGCGTCAACGTGAGGGTGGGAGTCACCTTCCACTCGTCCTGTAGGTAGCCGCCAAACTGATGGCTGCGAACTGCGCTAAAAGCAGCAGGGTATTGATAGTAGTAATCCGGAACTCCCAGCAGGAAGTCGGCAAGATCGCTCCCGGAGCCAATTCCGGCTGGACCGTCGAACGAGAATGCGCCATTGGGGGCGAATGCGAAGAATGCATTGTTTTGGACAAAGGTGAGCGACGCACCTGCTTTCCAGGTGTGTTTTCCGCGATTCCAGGTCACCGAATCCTGATAGCCGTAGGTTGTGTCCGCGAAATACGCAGGGCCGTTGATATTGAAGCCGAGCTGTAGATTGCTGGCATTCAAAAGCATCTGGGCCGGGCCGGTGGCGTCGTCCGGTGTGTTCTTAATCCCCAAGGCTGAGGGCGTGGGCAGCTTCACCCCCGGATTGTTCAGCGAGTTGTAGTCCCGCTGAGCCGTAAAGTGAAATTCATTCACCACGGTGGGCGAAATCACCTTGGTGTAGGCCACGTTGCCGAAGTAATTGTCGAACTTGTCGTTTCCAGGAAAGCCGGCCACGTTCGGCGCCCCACTCTGAACGAACGGGTAGTCGTATGGATTGTGGAATCGCACCAACGTGATGGAGAGCCGGTCGGCGGATGTAATGTTGAAGTCCGTTTTGATCGTAAATTCGTCGCGATTGTCCAGGGCCGGACCATTGGGAGTCAGAGTGCCCGTGGGACTGGTCGGTATCAGGTTGTTCGAAATATACTTTTGCACCACCGGATCGATTCTGGACGGATCGATAATGGCGAGCGCCGCTAATTGGGGATTCGGCTGGAAGTATGGGTGCGCCGCCAGGAAGCCCGCAACGCCCGGGTCTGGCCCACCGTTTACAGCATGGGAGAAGTCGCCCGTTAGCTCCGCGGGTGTATAAGTAGTCACCTGGGGATTTACCTGAACCGAGCTTTGGCGCTGGCCCTGGTAGCCGAAGAAAAAGAAGAAACGGTCCTTTCCCTTGATTACCTTGGGAATGGTGATCGGCCCGCCGATAGTTCCGCCGAACTGATTGCGCCTCAAGATGGGGCGGGGCTGGTAATTGCCGGGAGTGCTTTGATTGAAAAAGTTATTGGCGTTGAAATCCGTGTTGCGCAGGTAATCGAAGGCGGTGCCATGCACCTGGTTGGAACCGGACTTGGTCACCACGCTCACTACTCCGCCGTTGCTTCGGCCGTATTCGGCGGAATAGTTGTTTTCGATGATTCGAAACTCGGCCACCGTATCGGGATTCGGATTCACCACCGGCACGCCATAAGTCGCGGAGGTGTTGTTTCCGCCATTGAGAAGGTAAGTGATGGCGTTGTCTCTTCCGCCGGCGATGGTGAACTCGCCCCCGGGGACGCCCGCCGCCGCATTGCCGCCATTAATGTTAATGACGGACGGCGTTACCCCCGGTTGAGTTAATGCCAACTGCAACGTGTCACGGCCGTTCAAAGGCAAGTCTTCAATGGGGGCGCCGGTCACAACCGAACTGACCGTGGAGGATAGCGTGTCCACAAGAGACGATTCGCTCTCCACGGTCACCGCTTCCTTGACCGACCCCACCTCCAGTTTGAAGTTATTCGCAAGCTGAGCGCCAACGTCGACGGTCAGCTTGACGATTTCGGCCTGCTTGAATCCCTCTTTCTGCACAGACAAACTATATTGGCCTGGCTGGACAGTTGGAAACAGATACAAACCGGCGTCATTGGTCGTGGTGCTGGAAACTTCTCCACGTTCGGTGCTGGTTAGTTGCACGGAGGCGCCGACGACGATGGCTCCGGAAGCGTCTGTCACTCGCCCGGTAATGGTGCCCGTAGCGGTCTGTCCCAGTAGCGGGCTGACCAAACCAACGGCTAGAAGAACGCTCGCAATACGCAAACCTAAATTCATTTCTTTCATAACACCTCCCGCTGATCTCTCGCCGTCGAGCACCTGCTTGAGCAGCATGGAACAATCAAGTGCTATGAACTACGTTCCTTCAAGCTTGCAGAAGTTTCACAATGTTTGACTTATAATGCATCAAACTGAAACGCAGTGTCAACAGCGGATTTCTTACTGCCCAAACACGATCTTCCCGCCCACCATCGTCATCGTGACATGCGTTTTCCCGACGTCCGCCGGAGCGGCCGAAAATATATCGCGAGAGAGAACGGCCAGGTCCGCGAACTTGCCCGGCTCAAGACTTCCGGTCGATTTTTCCGCGAAGTTCGCGTACGCCGCATCCCTGGTATAAGCAACTACTGACTGTTCGATCGAAAGCCGCTCCTGGGGTTGATCGTATTGAATCTTGCCCACCGGCCCGTGCGGCGTAACCTCCCGCAGGATTTCCCGCGTAAGCGTCTCCTGCATCGCAGCCAGCGGATCCGGCGGCCAGGTGCACGGCCAATCGCTGCTGAACGTCACCATGGCCCCGGCCTTTAGCAAGCTGTTCCAGGTATCGATTTTCGTCGGCCCCAGTTGGCCGCCATTGCAGCAGAAGCTCGGCTGCATACTCGCAATCACCGACAGTTGGTGGAAACGAGCGAGATCCCCCGGGTTCAAAAAATCGGCGTGTTCCATGCGAAAACGCCGGTCCCGAGGTCCGTTGATTTTCTCCGTGGCTTGGTAGGCATCCAGAACCATGTGCGCTGAATCCACGCCAATGGAGTGAGTCATCAACTGGTAGCCCCGCTTGTCCAACTCGATGTAGAGTTTCCTCAGCTCCTCAGGCGTATACACCGGCGGATCCGTAAGCCCATCGGAAAAGAATTTGACCAGGTTGGCGGAAACCCAGGAATCATGGAAATTGCTGCGCGCTTTGTCCAAATCGGCCAGGAACTGGGGCGTCAAATGATGGTTCACTGCCACGGCGCCGAATGCGGTGCGCGTTCTCAGCGTCAGCAGCCCGCGATCACGCATCTTTCCGTACAGCTCAACATCGGCGAGACTTCCGGTCGCCATAGTCGCACTCGTAATGCCGAACCCGTTCAAGTAATGCATGGCGTTCTTCAGCCACTCGAACTTCACTTCCAGGGGCGGATCGGGCAGCGCCTGCTCAACAATCTCCATGGCCCCTTCCATCACCACGCCGCTACGATGCCCCTGGGAGTCGCGCAGAATATTCTCTTCGTTGGACCGATCGGAAAACGGAGCGTCCGAAATGTGCGCCAGGTCCAGAGTCTTTTGGTTCACCCACAACGCGTGCTCGCTGACATCGTGGATCACTAGCGGACGGTCCGGCACGGCCCGATCCAGAAGCTCGTGCGTCAAGGCCGGCTTCTTATAAGTGTTGCCGGACGGAGAGAAGTCCGTGATGAACTGAGCTCTGCCAAAGACCACCGGGTCTTTCGGATGGCTTGCGGCATAGGTCTTGATTTTGCCGAGCAGCAGGTCGGAGTCCTTGGAAGTGATATTGGATTCGGGAGTCGAAAGATTGAATCCGTGCAGCGCCAATGCGCCGAACCACAGGTGTACGTGACCGTCGGTGATTCCTGGAATCACGGTCTTTCCCTGCAGGTCGATTACCTTGGTGTTCGCCGAGCGGTGCGGCGATATTTCAGCGTTCGATCCAACGGCGTCGATCTTGTCTCCCGTGATTGCCAGCGCCTCCGCCCATCGGCTCTTGGTATTGGCGGTGTAAATGTGACCGTTCAACAACACCGTGTCGCTCGAAAAAAGAGCCTGGCACCCCAGCGACAGAAACAGGAGCTGTACAGTCGTCCGCAAAATCATTCCACTATGATGGCAGAAGATGACGTACAGCTATCAGCAATTGATTGGCGGCGCCTGGCACAACGCATCGAATGGCGCTACCTGGGATGTTCTGAATCCGGCCACCGAAGAAGTGGTTCGAAGGGTGCCTTTCGGAAACGCAGCGGATTGCGGGCTAGCCATTGAAGCGGCTGCGAAGGCGTTTCCCGCGTGGTCCGAAAAAACGGCGTACGAACGAGCGGCGCTCCTCAAAAAAGCGGCCGACCTGATACGGGAACGTGCGGCGGAACTCGCGCGCACCACGGTGCTGGAGGCCGGCAAGCCGATGGCGCAGGCCAAAGGGGAATGGGGCGTGGCCGCGGATCTATTCGAATGGTTCGCCGAGGAGGGCAAACGCGCGTATGGCCGGTGGGTGCCTTCCCGAAGCCCGGCCAAACGTCAGGTGGTAATTCGCCAGCCGATCGGCGTGGTTGGATTGATCACCGCGTGGAATTTTCCTGCCTACAATGTCGCTCGGGCCGCCGCGGCCGCTCTGGCAGCGGGTTGCACCATCGTGATCCGCCCTTCCGAATTTACTCCGCTCACGGCGATGGAGATGGTGAACATCCTGCTCGAGGCCGGCATCGGGGATGGCGCCGTAAATCTCGTGAACGGCGAATCCGAAAGCATGGGCCAGGAGATGTTGCGCAATCCCAAGTGCGCCAAGATCCACTTCACGGGCAGCCTGCGGGTCGGAAAGTTGCTGATGGACGGCGCATCGAAGTCCGTAAAGCGTCTGTCGCTCGAGCTGGGCGGAAACGCTCCGGTGCTGATCTTTCCGGACGTGGACTTGGAGAAGGTGGCTGCCAGCGCAGTCGCCGCCAAATTCCGAAACAGCGGGCAAGTCTGCATTTCCCCGCAACGCTTTCTGGTGCACAGCCGCGTCGCGGACCGGTTTACCGACCAGGTTACGTCCCATGCGTCGAAGCTTTGCGTGGGAGATGGAATGAAGTCCGAGTCCAACGTCGGCCCGCTCATCAATGCGCGCCAAAGGGATCGCGTCGAGGAGATGGTGCGCGAGACTCAGACCGCGGGGGCGCGGATCGCACTTGGCGGCAAGCGACCACCTGCCTTGCCGCGAGGCTACTTTTTTGAGCCGACGGTAATGACCGGTGTCGCGACGGAGACGCCCCTCTTTCAAGCCGAGATCTTCGGTCCGGTGCTGCCGATCGCGACCTTCGATGATGCGGATCAGGCCATTGAAATGGCGAATCGCACGCGCTATGGCCTGGCGGCCTATGTTTGGACCAACGATCTGCGGGCCGCCATCCGAACCGCTGAGCGGCTGGAGTTCGGCATGGTCGGTGTGAATGAATGGACGCCACAGAGCACCGAAGTTCCGTTCGCGGGATGGAAAGAGAGCGGAATCGGCCGGGAATCTGGCGCCGAAGGATTAGACGAATACCTGGAGACCAAGCTCATTGCGTTTGGAGGTCTGGCATGAGTCACGATCGAGAACTGGGGATGGATCGCCCGATCACCCGGCGCGATTTTCTGGATGGCGTGGCAGTCGCGGTCGGCGGCGCCGGCGTGCTGGCTGGGAATGCCGCGGCGGCCACGGCGTTCGCACAGGATCGTCCCGGATACGATCCGCCCACGCTCACCGGAATGCGCGGCAGCCACGATGGCTCGTACAGCTACGCGCATGCGCTGCGCGACGGCAATTTTTGGAAGACCGCTGGGCCGCCCATCGATACCAGAGAGTCATACGATCTGGTAGTGGTCGGCGGCGGCATCAGCGGTTTGGCTGCTGCGTATTTCTACCGCACGAAAACCAACGCCGCCGCCAGGATTCTCATTATCGATAATCACGACGATTTCGGAGGTCACGCCAAGCGCAATGAGTTTCGTCCGGGCGGACGCTTGCTCATTACCAACGGCGGTACTCTCTCCATCGAATCTCCTTTCGACTACAGCCCAGAGGCCCGCGGCCTGCTCTCCGAATTAGGAATCGATCCGGTAGTGCTGGAGGAAAACTCCGAGAAAATAACGGATCGATCGGCTCTGCAGGGCTTGCAGAACGGATTTTTCTTCGACCGGGAAACTTTCGGCACAGACCGTCTGGTGGTCGGAATGCCAGGCGGCAGACGTGGCGCGGCAGTGACCGGCACAACGTGGAAGGAATTCCTCGCAAAAACACCGCTCTCCGAACAGGCGCAGGCCGATATTGTGCGGCTCCAAAACGAGCACATCGACTACATGCCGGGACTTTCCGACGACCAGAAGAAGGACCGCCTGTCGCGGATCAGCTACAAAGATTTTCTTCTGAATGTCGTCAAGGTTCATCCAGACGTGATCCCTTTCTACCAGACGCGCACACACGGCTTGTACGGAGTGGGCATCGACGCCGTCGGCGCGCTGGAATTGTGGCCGAACTCCCCCGGCTTTCAGGGCCTGAATCTCACGCCTGGCCCCTATCGCCGCCTCAGCTTCACAGCGCTCGGCGAGCACATTCCCAAGAAGCCGTACGAGTACCACTTCCCGGATGGCAACGCGACCATCGCTCGCCTTCTGGTGCGATCCCTCATCCCGGCGTCTATGCCGGGCCGCACGGCCGGGGATAGCGTCCTCGCGAATGTCGATTACAGCCAGCTGGACCGCAGCGATTCACCAATTCACATCCGCCTGGGCAGCACCTGCCTGCGCGCGCGTCAGCAGGAAAAAGAGGTCGAGGTGGTCTACGGCCGTGACCAGCAACTGTACGCGGTGCGCGCCAAATCGGCGATTCTAGGCTGCTGGAACATGATGATCCCCTACCTGTGTCCCGACCTGCCGCCCAAGCAAAAAGAAGCCCTGCATTACGGCGTGAAGGTTCCTCTGGTGTACACCGCGGTGGCCCTGCGCAACTGGAGTGCGTTTAAGAAACTGGGAATTCGCGGCGTCCAAACGCCCGGCATGTATCATTCCACTTTGAATCTGGAGCAGCCTACCGACATCGGCGATTACCGGCCTTCCATCTCGCCCGACCAGCCGATACTCGTGCGGATGCTGCGCACGCCCTGCAAACCGGGGCTCTCGGCGCGAGATCAGCAGCGCGCCGGGCACGCCGATCTGCTCTCGACGCCATTCTCAACCTTCGAAAGAAATATTCGCGACCAGTTCGCTCGCGTTTTGGAAACGGGCGGGTTCGATCCGGCGCGCGACATCCAAGCCATTACGGTGAATCGCTGGCCGCACGGTTACGCGTACGAATACAACTTCTTGTGGGATCCGGAATGGCCGAAGGGCGAATCGCCCTGCGAGATCGGACGAAAACGCTTCGGTCGTATTTCGATCGCGAATTCCGATGCGGCCGCGGCGGCGTACACCGATCAAGCGATCGATCAGGCCTACCGCGCGGTCCAGGAACAACTGTCGGAACAATCAAAATAGAAGCGGCGTCTATTCATCTCGGAGGCTATCGATGCGTTACCTACTGATTGTCTTCCTTGCTCTGGCTGTCGACAGCGCGCCCGCGGCTGACCAGGCGGTCTCGTCGGACTTGCTCGCGGAGATTCGCGATCTCAGACACGATCTGTGGAATACCGCGGCGACCATACAAAGAGTGCAGATCGCGATGTATCGCCTCCAAGCCCAGACCGCACTTCTGGACAAAGCTACCGAGCGTCTTGACCAGGCTCGTATGCAGTGCAAGCAGCAGAAAGATCAACAAAAATTCCTCGCGGCGCAACTGGAACAGGTTGAAGAGCGAAAACAGGACCCACAGGACGCTTCCTACAAAACCTCCGCCGAACAGATGATCGCGCAGTTTAAGCTGTCGCTTGAAACGCTCACTGGCGAGATGCAGCAGTGCCAGGCTGATCAGACCGATGCGGAAGCTCAATTCCGAGCAGAAGAAGCCAAGATGAATGATCTTCAGGGCCAACTGGACCGTCTGGATCATGTTCTCGCCGGCGGCAGGTAGGCCTCACCTACAAAATGTTGACTGCCCGCGCGGCCAATAGCACCACCGTCGCAAGCGAAATCAGCGCCTGCACCATCATCATCAGTTTGGCCCAGCGCGAGAGCACCGGAACATCGGTGGGTGAAAAAGCGGTGCTGGTGTTGAAGGCCAGAAACAGGTAATCGACAAAGCCGGGACGCCAGTTCTTATCGCTTTCCCACGGCGTGATCATCTGTGGGAACAGAAACGCCCCCTCATCGTGCGCATCCATTTGATCGCGCGCGTTGGGACCGCCCGCATCCAGACGCCAATACCACGAGGCGAACACTAGAATATTCACTACCCACAGCGCCGCGGCGGCTCGCAACAGCGCACCGGGAGGATCGACATGCCGCGGCAGGCGGAGAATCAACAAGCCCAGCGACCACACCATCGATGCTGTCACCGCGCTCGCCACTATGTGGCTGAGCACGCGATTCAGCAGCATTTTTCCCGTACGGTGCGCCACAACCGTCGGAATCAGGAGCACCGTTACAACCGCCAGCAGCAGCCATTCCTGACCAAAGCGCAGCGGCGCGGGAATCACGAAATGCAGGCCGCCGGCCGCCAGGAGCGCAAGTATGGAGGGCCAGCGGGGTTCGGCGGTTCGGGGCTGGCGCGGGTCAGCGGCTCGCGGCCGGACCTTGAACTGCGGCATATGGGACAATGTACCAAGTCACCTCCCCATGAAGGTTGTGGTTCAGAGTTCGTCGCTGGTGTTTACTTTGCTCTCGATCCTCCTGAACGTGCCGATCACGCGCGTTAAGCGCAATCCGGCCAGTGGGGAAGAGGCAGGCCGAGAGCCAAGTAGGGCCATCGGCTAGCGTCGCATTGTTGTGGATAGACAACATCGGACGACTGAAGAAAGAGTAACCATGGCCATTTTGCCCCGCTTTGGATCGGTGGCTGCCGGCGAACCTGAATTCCCGCACGATTCTCCCAGCTGCGTTTACTCGTTCGATCTGGACGGAAACGTAATCGAAATGAACGCGGCCATGGCGGGCATGCTGGGCTACGCGCGAGAAGAAGCGATGCGGATGAATCTGGCCCAACTGATGGAACCGGAATCCTGGAAGGGTTCCCGCGAGCAGATTCTCGTACAGCTCGGAGGAGGCGGCCCGCAGGGCGTGAATCTTACCGCGATCGCCAGGGATGGCAGCCATATGCTGCTGGCCGTAGTGCGGCGACTGTTGTTCGAGCGCGGGCGTGCGGTGGCGGTTCAGGACGCTGGAAGGGTATTGAACGATAGAGCGGAAGCGGGACCCTCGTTGGCCGGACATCCAGACCACCAGGCGCCATCCGGATCCAGCCGCTTCGCCGAACAATTGAAGCAGCTCCACAGGTTGAGCACCACCAGCTACGTCACTCTGGAGCAGGCCCTCCGCGATCACCTCGAAACCGGGTGCCGGCTCTTCCATCTGCCGGTGGGTGTCTTGCTGCAAGTGGAAGGCTTCAACGGAGTGGTTCAGGCTTCCTGCGGCGCCGATAGCCTGAAGGGCGGCGCCGTGATTCCGTTATGGCAGACACGCGCCAGTGCTATATCCAACCGGCTGCGAACCGTCACCGCTTCCGAGCCTGGCCCGGGGGGCGCCAGTCCACGGACCGAGTTCGAAACGTACATCGGAACTCCAGTTTGGCTGGGATCGGAATTGTTTGCGACGCTCAGCTTTTCTGAGCAGTTCGGCGGCTCGGTCCGCATGTTTTCGCACTCCGACCGTGAGCTCATCGAATTGATGGCGCGCAGCGTCGGCCGTGTGGTGCTGGAGCACAGGATCCAATGCGAGCGCGACCGGCTGCAAAGTCTGGAGAAAAATCGCAACCGCGTACTCGAAATGGTGGCGGAGAACGAAAGTATCGACACCATCCTGGAGGAAGTGGTGCTCCTGGTGGAGGCGCAGTGCCCTGGAGCACTCTGCTCCTTGCTGCTGCTGCGGGATGATGAGATGCTCACCTGGGCGGTGGCGCCGGGATTTCCAGCCGAGGGGCTGCGCCTGCTGAAGCCGTTTCGGGTGTTGCGCGATACCGCTGGTTTGGCGGTAGCGGAGGTGGCGCGGGCTACCGTTTTCTGGGATGACGTGCGGGGCTGCCCGTTTTGGGTGGACCGGGCCCACTTGGCCGGACAGCTCGGAATCGAGTCCTGCCGATCGACTCCCATTTTGTCAGCGGATGGAATGCTGCTCGGAATGCTCGCGCTGCATTACAAGTCGGGGCAGGCCAGGGACGACAGCGATACTGATCTGTTGCAAGCCGCCAGCCGGCTGGCCGCGCGGGCACTGGAGCAGCGCGGGTTCACCGAGCGGCTGGAGTTCCGGGCGCGGCATGATTCACTCACCGGCCTGCCGAATCGCTCCTATTTCATGGAGCTGTTGGAGGCCGCGCTGCGGGACGCCAGCGATCGTTCCGGCAGCCTGGCGGTTCTGTTTATCGATCTCGACCGGTTCAAGCAGATCAACGATATCCTCGGACACGCCATGGGAGACCGGCTGCTGAAGGAAGTGGGCCAGCGTCTGAAACGGTTGCTCACCGAAGACGATCTGGCCGGGCGCATGGGCGGCGACGAGTTCACCATCGTGCTGACGCGCCAGCCGGATGAGCAGGCCGCGGTGCAGGCCTCGCGAGAATTCCTGAATGCTTTTCGCGCGCCGCACCAGATTGAGGACAACGAGCTGTTCGTCACCGCCAGCATCGGCGTTACCCTTTTCCCCCGGCACGGCCAGACCGTTGCGGAGCTATTGCGCAATGCGGACCTGGCGATGTACCACGCCAAGAATAGCGGCAAGAACGATGTGGTGGTGTTTCGGGCCGAGGATCACACCGCCAGCCTGGAGCGGCTGCGCCTGGAAAACGCGCTGCGCCGGGCCTTGGAGCATCAGGAGTTCGAGCTGCTCTATCAGCCGGTGGTCAGCATGAATGGAAGAGTGGAGGGGCTGGAGGCACTTCTGACCTGGCGGCATCCGATTTACGGCAGCATCTCGCCGAAGCAGTTTATCCCGATCGCCGAGGAGACCGGACTCATCATCGATATCGGATCGTGGGTCATTCAGCGGGCGTGTCTGGAGGCGGCCAGTTGGCACAAGGCCGGTCATCGCGCCGCGCGGATTTCCGTCAACGTGTCCGCCTTGCAATTTGAACGGCGCGATTTTCTCGAAACCGTCGCCGCCGCGCTGGCGCTGAGCAAGCTGCCTCCCGAGTGCCTGGAGCTGGAGCTGACGGAAAGCTTTATCATGAAGGACCTTCCGCAGGCGGCCGCACGCTTGACGCAAATACGGAATCTGGGCGTCAGTATCGCCATTGACGATTTCGGGACGGGCTATTCGTCGTTGAGCTATCTGAACAAGCTGCCGGTGGATTCGCTGAAGATCGACCAGTCGTTCCTGCGCAACCTGCATGAGCCGGAAGGGTCGCTGGCGGTGATCCAGAGCATTGTGCGCATGGCGCACAGCATGAATCTTACGGTGGTGGCGGAGGGAGTGGAAACGCGCGCCGAGCTGGACCTGGTTCGCGTGCTGGGCTGCGACAAGGTGCAGGGTCATGTATATGGACCGGCGCGCCGGCGGGAGCAGATGGAAGCGCTGCTGGCCACCAACGATTCTTTGCGCCCGGTAGAACCGTAGTGTGGCGCACGCACTCGTGCGTGCTGCGCTCACACTCGTGTGAACATTCGGGGTGCTTGCGATTTATTCGACGCGCAGCGAGAGCACGCGGGCTAATTCGAGCAGTTGTTCCCGCCAGCGCGAATGGCTCTTATCGGGAATCGTCTGCAGCACCTCGTAACAGCGATTCTGGACCGACCACAGCACCAGCGGGAATGGCAGCGAACGCGCCTGCGCCAGATTCTCGCGGAATTTCACCAGCCGCGCCATATTCCTGGGGTCTTCGAAAAGGCGCTCGGCGCCCTTCTCTATATTGCGGCGCAGCACAATCTCAAGCCCGTCTTGATCCAAGGGAATTCCTGCGATGCGCATCTCTTCCAGCAGACCCTGGATCGCGGTGTGATCGAGTTCGGGCGCGGCCAGCGCCTGGCGCAGCAGGCCATTCAAGGCCACTTCAGCGGCGGCTTTGAGCTCCCTGGGCACCGGAATGCCGCAGTCACTCATAAAGCGCAGCAATTGCGCCTCGTCTTCGTAGATCTCGCGAGCTACGTTGAAAGAATGCTCCACCGTGGATTCCAGTACTTCCGCTAAAACCTTGCGCTGCTCGTCGCGGAATAAATTCTTGAGCGAATAGGTGTGGCCGGCAAAGCCCTGGTCCAGGCAATGAATGGTTGCCGCCAGGTCCGAACGGTTGAAAGCTTCGCGAGCGGCCTTGCTGAGATCGCGATATTCCTCTTCGGAGCGGTACAGCGCCACGCCGCCATGCAGATTGTGGTCTCCGAAGTGCAGCACTCCGAACATCAGCATGTCGGCATCCTGGGTAATCTCGGATGTGAAGCGGGCCTTGCCGAAGGCCAGCCGCATTTTGCCGGAGCGTTTCAAGCGGTAATCCTTGTTGTCCACCGAATAGGCGTAGATGCGCGTGCTATCCGGGTAGCTTTCAAACAGGGAGCTCATGGCGTAGTGCGCTCCCAGCTTTTCGAGATCCACGCTGGCGGGCTTTACGAACTTGTGATAAATCACCGCACCGTCGGCGTGCTCGCCGATGTTGCTCTTGGCCAGCGCCAGCCTTTCCAGGAACCGCCGCTCAATGTCGTCGCCGAAAAGCTCTCCGGCCAGTTGCACCACGCGCCCGGCATATTGAATCACCTGCACTGTCTCAATGCCGCTCAACTCGTCGAAGAACCAGCCGCAGCTGGTGTACATCAGCATGGCGTGGCGCTGCATTTCGAGCAGCTTCCAGATGGCCACACGCTCGCCGGCCTTCATCGACTTGCGACGGAAGTTGGCGGCGGCGAAGCGCTCGCGGCTTTCGGGCGAGCGGTCCAGGATGACATGGATGTAGTTGTTCCGGGCAGCCCACGGATCTTTGAAGAAACGCCCCGCCATTTTTTCATAGCACGGCGCCACTTCGTCCCGTAGCCAATCCAGCGCTTGGCGCAGAGGAGCGCGCCATTCCTGATTCCATTCGCCGCGGCCGCCGGAATTACAGCCGCAGTTCGCGTTCCAGCGGTGGACGCCGTGGACGCAGCTCCACGCCGTGTTCTCAAGAATCTCGGCGGCGTGCTCGGCCGGATGCCGCTCCAGAAACTCGCCGTAGTTGGTGAGCTTCGCCAGGCCGCTGGACTCGATGTGATCGAGCGCGTAGGCCAGCGCCATGTCGGCGAACGCGTGGTGATGCCCATACGTTTCCCCATCGGTGGCGATGTGGGCCAGTTGCGGGCCTTCCCGCTGATCGGACAACGCATCGAGCAGCCGGCCGGCAAAGCGGCCGCCGTCTTTCAGCAGATGTTCAAAGGCCACGGCCTGCGACACCGGCCCGTCGTAGAAAAAGAGACTGATGGATCGTCCTGAGGGCAGATGCTGGCGGTAGGCACGCGCCGGATCGATGCGCTGGCCGGTGACGTCGACGCCATCCATGGACTTGGCCTGCGAAGGCGCCAGGATGGTGAACCGGATTCCGTGCTGCGCCATCCGGTCCAGCGTTTCCAGATCAACCGCGGTTTCGGGGAGCCACATGCCTTCCGGATCGCGGCCAAAGCGGAAGCGGAAATCTTCGATGCCCCAGATCACCTGCGTCAGCTTGTCGCGCGCGTTGGCGAGCGGCATGATCATGTGGTTATAGCACTGCGCCAGCGCCGAACCGTGTCCGGAGAAGCGTTGCGCGCTAACGCGGTCCGCGTCCAAAATTTTCTGGTACGTTTCCGGGGCTTTGTCCCTCATCCAGGACAGCAGGCTGGGGCCAAAATTGAAGCTGATGCTCGAGTAGTTGTTGACGATTTTCGCGATGCGGCCTTCCAGATCCAGAATCCGCGCGGCGCTGTTGGGGGCATAGCACTCGGCGGTGACGCGTTCGTTCCAATCGTGGTAGGGAGCGGCGGAGTCCTGCAGCTCGATCGCTTCCAGCCACGGATTCTCGCGCGGGGGCTGATAGAAGTGGCCGTGAATGCAAAGATAGCGGTTTTCGTTCACGCTTATTTAGCGGGCCGGCTTCACCACAACCGCGGTGCCATAACAAAGTACCTCGGTCACTCCTTGCATGATCTCCGTTGCGTCGTAGCGAACGCCCACGATGGCGTTGGCTCCCAGTTGCGCGGCATGCTCCGCCATGCGCTGATAGGCATGGGCGCGGGTCTCTTCGCAGAGATTGGTGAATAGCGTGATGTCGCCGCCCACCATGGTCTGCAAGCTGGCCCCCAGGGTCCCGAAGATCGACCGGGAACGTACGATGATTCCACGCACGAGGCCGATATTACGCTCGACGGCGTAGCCATCCAGAGTGAAGGCTGTGGTCACCATGGAATCGAGCACGGCTAGAGAATGGTCTTCCATCGCGGTAAGGCTTGTATTTTAGCATTCGCCGGTAGTGTCTCAGGCCGTGTCTCAGAGTGACGGGTTCACTTCAGGGGGCAGTCCAGACAAAGCTACCGGGCCGGAGAACGCGTAATTCTGTCTTAGCGCGGCCCAACGAATTCTCATCCGGGAACGGTCCGACCAGGATGCGTACTACACCTTCCCTCGGCCCAGGCGCGACACTTGCTTGTATGTTGTCGCCGTGCAGTTCGGAAAGGATTTTGGGGACGGACGGAGAGCTAATCGCCGCAATCTGAATGTATTTGTCGCCTGGCTGCGGGTCGATGAGCGCATAGCTGGAATGATCCTCGGCGCCCTCCTCCGCGACAACGTCGTTGCTGGCTGTGGGCGCAGCAGCTTTTTCGAACGGTATGGGGACGGGAGGATCCGGGATGCTCGGAACCTGTTCGTTGGCTACAGCCGAAACTACAGCCGGAACCGCAGAGTTCAGCGTGCTGTCGGGGAGCGGAAATTTTGCTGCCGAGACACGCCCGGCTATATAGGCGGCCGCAACGAACAGGCCCACCGAAAGGGTGATGGGGATGACTATTAGCAGCGGGCCGTTGCTGGGTTGTTTTGATTCGTTTGACTCTTTCGGGTTAATAGTGCTGTCTGAGCTGGAAGGGGGCTCGCTACAAGATCCGGAAGTCGTCATTAGCTTACCGCTTCGCTTGGGCTTACCGCTTCAGTTGGCGACTCCACAGACTGAAGGGAGAACAGCCGCCACGCCGAATCTCCCTTACGAATGAGCGCCTCCAATTCGGCCGGCCAAACGGCCAACCGGCCTGCGCCGTTTATGCCGACTCCCGCATGCGTTGAGCGTTCGCATTCTTTTCCACTAGATACTTTACGTTGTTCTCATTCGACGCGTAGGAAACACAGGATGCCGCTTCGGCGATCCGGCGCTGCTCGATCTCCTTATTGGCCTGCCATTCCCGGACCGAGTCGCGCTCCTGCTCAAGGCCATTCACCACTTCCGCGATGCGAGCCTCGTACTGGCTTCGGATGGTTTCCATCTCGGCCGTCAGGCGCTCGCTTTCGCGCAGCTTGATCGCCTCCAGCTGTTGCAGCCTGGCCTGCTGCGCCTGCTCGTATTCGTTTAGTACGCGCTGCCGCTGGACCGCATCCTGGAGCACGTCTTCCACTGACACGCCCGCCGCTTCCAATGCCATCAAGAGAGCGCTATGTTTCGCGGCTGCGGATAAGCCACGAAGATGGTCGCTGTTCAACATGTCGGCTACCTTCAGGATGTGCCATTCCGCGGTTGTGGTAGTCGGTTTGAAGTTCGACTTGTGGTAAATCTCGTCTACTGATGCCAAAGAAGCTGGGATCGCTTCCTGGGCCGTTTCTTTGGCGTTCCACGAAGTCAATGTGGACGTCAGTTGACGTGTTAGGCGTTGATCTTCCAAAGGCCTAGCGGGGGTTTGCGTGTACATTTGTATTCCTTCCTTATAAGTTTCAGTTGAACTGTTGTTGGCTTCGCCTGCGGTGGTCGTAAGCTTGAATGTTGACTTGTAGTAATGCTCCTCGGCGGCGGACACGACCGTTTGAGAAACGTTTGAATTGGATTCAGTCCCATTCGGCTCAGGAATGGAGGACTCCATTAGATCCGGGATAACTCGCTTATCCTCGAAAGAGGCGTTCGCAGAAGTTCGTTCCGAAAGAGGTTTTAATCTGAACATTTGGCTACCTTCCTTGTCAAAGTCAATGTGGCTCTCCTCGACAGCTCCTGCAAAAAGGACTCGGGAGGCGGATGCAGTTGCTGTGCGCTCAATGAATTGCGAGACGGCTGGCTCCTCGGCTTCTCTGGGTACGATCGCAGGCACTCCACCGGCAGGCTGGTATCGAATCATCGAACCAAACCGGTGTGTCTCTTGGCCCGCCGCTACCGCGTCGTGGTCCACCCAGCTAAAAAGACACAGATTCCGGAAAAATACACGCTTGATCGGAAGCATGATTTCGCTGTCGCCGTCGACCGCGTCGCTTTCTCCGGAATATTGGCACTGTTCGAACCGCAAGTCTCGCATCAGTTCGTCCAGAGCCTTTTGCCTGGTTTCGTGCTCAGTTGCCCTCACTCGCTGCGTCATCAGATGATCGGTTGTGCGAGCCTCCGCCCGGACTTCCGCCAACTGTGCTCGTTCCCTGGCAAGGGCGGCTTCCGTCCTCGCTCGGAGCACAAAAAACGAAACAAACGCCGATCCCGCCGCTATGAAAAGCAAAAGCAGGACCGAGGCGAACATGGTGTTTCTATCGGCTCTAGGTATCTGGAACCTTAGTACTCGCTTGGAAAAACCTTAAGCCATGCACTCCGGATCAGTCGGTTACTCGTTCCTAATTTACTGAAGCTAAAGGTCTTTTATGGTCGTAGAGTGGATGCTGACGCGACCTTTCTTGACGATTGGAAAGGCTGTCTCAGGGCTTGGCCAGGCAGGGGCGTCTACCTTAAATTGGCGCTACAAGTCACCGTCATACCGGCTAGTGTTATTTTAGGAGTGCGCAACTACCGTTTTCGGCCGGGAGTTTCGTCAGCCCAAAAGATTCTGCATAGATTCGGATGAATGTCACAGTCACAGGTGCGACCGGCTTAGTGGGAACAGCCCTTATTCACAAGCTTCTGGCCGCGGGTCAGACTGTTCACGCCCTTGCCAGACAGCCCAGCGACAAACTGCCGGCCGGGGTGCGATTCTCGACTTGGAATTCCGAGCTTGGCCAGCCCCCACCTGAAAGCATCGCCTCGGCCGATGCAGTCGTTCATCTGGCCGGGGAGTCGATTGCGCAGCGCTGGACTCCGAAGGTAAAGGAACTCATCCGCAACAGCCGTATCGATGGAACGCGGCATTTGGTGGCAGCGCTTTCGGATCAGCCAAGCAGGCCGCAGGTCCTGCTGTCGGCATCCGCCATTGGCATCTACGGCTCGCGCGGCGACGAAATCCTTACCGAATCGTCGAAGACCGGCGACTCCGACTTTCTGGTACAGGTAGCTACCGAATGGGAGCAGGCGGCCGATTCGGCGCAGGAGTTAGGAATTCGCGTGGTCCGGCTGCGCTTTGCAATGGTGCTTGGCAAAGAGGGAGCTTTGGCAAAGATGCTGCCCGCGGCCCGCCGCGGACTGGTACGACGAATCGGTTCGGGGGAGCAATGGGTGTCATGGATCCACATTGATGACGCGACCAACCTGATCCTGTTTGCGCTGAGGAACCTGTCGATGCGCGGACCGCTGAACGTGAGCGCGCCGGATCCTGTAAAGAACATTGATTTTATGACAGAGCTTGGCGCGGCAGTGGGTCGGCAGGGTATATTTTCGATTTCTCCATTCGCTTTGAATCTAGCGCTGGGTGAAATGGGAAGCGTGACTCTAGCCAGCCAGCGGGCGGTTCCTCGGGCTGTCATGGCCGCCGGCTTCAAATTCGCCTATCCGCAGCTCCGGCCGGCTTTGGACAGCCTGGTGTCTTGATTAGCATCCCGAGATGGCACTACGAGTTTTCCGCTGTTCACCCTAGGCGAATTCGGGGTTCTGCCGATGTGAGAAGTAGAGACCAAGCAGGAGAGTACAAGGCTGAAACGTGTCGGACGATAGCCGCGTTGAAGAGAATTTAATGGGGCTTAGGTAGCTGATTATGCAGCCGAATAAGACGAAAGCCGCGTCAAAAGTGTAAGGCCGCTTGTGTCGATGATATATTTGAGAATCGCGCCTTAGTCCATGCCCTTTCAGATTCAACCGGTTAAGGAATTTCTTGTCCGGCCCGCTCTTCCATCGGGCATCGCCCGAATGAGCGATCTGGCCTACAACGTACTGTGGAGCTGGGACCACACGGTGCGTTCCCTGTTTCGCAGGCTGGATTCGGCGCTATGGAAAAGTTGCGGCCATAATCCCGTACTGATGCTGGGGCGGGTGCCTCAAGCTACCTTGGAACGGGCGGCCGCGGATTCCCGATTTCTCGCCGCCTACCGCAGGGCATGCGACCGCTATTCCAGTTATCTCGAACGCACCGAGCCAGCCGACACTCGGCTGATCGCGTATTTTTCGATGGAGTATGGGCTGGTGGAATGCATGCCGATTTATGGCGGCGGATTGGGTGTGCTGTCCGGCGATCACCTGAAGGCCGCCAGCGATGGCGCGGTTCCACTGGTAGGCGTGGGTTTGTTGTACCAGAAAGGCTACCTGCAGCAGTCGCTGAATCCGGATGGCTGGCAGCAGGAGCGCAATCCGATCAACGATTTCTACACGCTTCCGGTGCGTCCGGTTCGGGACGACGACGGCAAGGACGCCATCGTCACGGTGAAGCTGCCGGCGGGCGTGGTTTCTATCAAGATCTGGAACATGGATGTTGGGCGCGTGAAGCTCTATCTGCTGGACACCAACATTCCCGAAAACGAGCGCGCCGAAGATCGCGAAATCACGGCACAACTTTATGGCGGCGACAATGTTACGCGGATCCGGCAGGAAATTGTCCTGGGCATCGGCGGCTTGCGCGCGCTGGACCGGCTCAATTTGAAACCCACGGTCTGGCACATGAACGAAGGCCATTCCGCGTTTCTGGCCATCGAGCGCATGCGCCGCTTCATCAACGAATACAAGCTCACCTTCGAGGAGGCGTTCGAAGCCTGCCGGTCCAACAGCGTGTTCACCACCCACACCCCGGTGCCGGCCGGCATCGATCTTTTCGAGCCCGGATTGCTGTACGAGTATTTTGGCGAGTATTGCCTGGAGAGCGGAATTCCGTTCGAGAAGTTCCTGGACTTAGGCCGCTTCCGTCCCGAGAATCACCACGAACCGTTTTCGATGGCAATATCGGCTATTCAGACCTCGGCGTTCCGCAACGCGGTGAGCAGCCTGCATCGCCAGGTCTCCCAGGAAATGTGGCAGGAGCTGTGGCCCAAGCTTCCGGTGTGGGAGGTGCCGATCACATCGGTCACCAATGGCGTGCACCTGCTGACGTGGCTGAACGGCGATCTGGCGCAACTCTACGATCAGTACCTGCAGCCGGACTGGCGCGAGCGAAATTCGGACCCGCGCATCTGGGATTTAGTGGAGGATATTCCGCCGCAGGAGCTGTGGGAGGCGCATCGCCGGCGCAAACGGTACCTGGTTTCCTTCGTGCGCGAGCGTGTGGTCAGCGCCGCCGTCGGTCGCAAGGCTCCAGCCGCCGAGCAGCGGCGTTTGGCCGAAGTGCTGGACCCCGACACGCTCACCATCGGCTTTGCTCGCCGCTTTGCCACCTACAAGCGAGCCACGCTCCTGTTCCGCGACCTGGAGCGGCTGAAACGGCTGCTGACCAATCCCGAGCGGCCCGTGCAGATCGTGATCGCGGGTAAGGCGCACCCGCGCGACCTTCCCGGCAAGACCCTGATCCGCGAAATCGTGCACCTCTCGCGCGCGCCTGAGATCGCCAAGCACATCGTTTTCGTGGAAGACTACAGCATCGAAGTGGCGCGTGAGCTGGTGCAGGGTGTCGATTTATGGTTGAACACCCCCCGGCGCGGCGAAGAGGCCTGCGGGACCAGCGGTATGAAGGCGGGGCTCAACGGGGTGTTGAACCTGAGCATTCTGGATGGCTGGTTTGACGAAGGCTATGAGATCTCCGGCGGCTGGGCCATCGGAGACCGGGAATTGTACTCCGACGACCAGGACGAAATTCACGCGCGCGCCATCTATTCCATTCTCGAAAACGAAATCGTGCCGATGTACTATCAGGACCGCGAGGGCGGCGTTCCGGTGGAGTGGGTGCGCCGCGTGAAGCAGTCCCTGATGCACCTCAGCCACCAGTTCAACTCCGGACGAATGGTGGGTGAATACCTCTCGCAATTGTACGAGCCCGCGCACCAGGCTCACCTGGAGGTATCGCACGATTGCTTCCAGCCGGCGCGTGATCGAGCGGGCTGGAACCAGCGAGTCCGCGAGGTTTGGGAAAAAGTAGGCTTCGTCGAGATCGGTCCTGGGCCGGACCTGTCCGTGCTCACCGGGCTTCCAATTCCCGTCCGGGCGGTGGTGAATCTGGCCGGACTTTCGCCCAAAGATGTACGGGTGGAAGCGGTGGTCGGACGCATCGGCGTGAACGGCAATCTGGAGGAAACCCAGGTGATGACTCTTCCGGCGGTGGAACAAGCCGGTAACGAATTTGTGTTCTTAAAAGAGTTCGTGCCGCATCAAACTGGTAGGCTGGGGTATTCACTGCGAATTAGTCCCAATCACTACGATGATCCCCTAACCCGGCCTTGTAACTCGTTGCTGAAATGGAGCGCCGATTGAGTTTACGGCTAAAACCCTTAGTACTGACATGAAAATGTCACCCCATCACGATGAGATTTCAGTAGCTTCTGGCGTTGATTCGTGGTACATAGTTATTTAGGCGCAAGCGGGACAATGTCTTCTCCAGCCTTAGCCTATCCTCCGCATCGATCCTCAAGCTAACTAGCAGTGGACCAGTGCCGACCACCTCGCCAGGTACAGTTGCGGGAGCGCGAGATCCAGGAGTCAATTTTATACATGGACGATGACCGTAAGTACCGACAACGGGGCTACATGGACACCAACGGCGGGGGCAGGGACCGCCAGTTTACCGACCGGCCCAAACCCTCCGGTCCCCGTCCGCCCATCGACGTCACCGGCCCGCGCCTCCCCCGGCTGCTCCAGAACGTAGTGGCGGCACGGTGTTTTAACTGCTCTACGGCGCTCTCTCCCGACATCGATTGGAAGGGCAAGTGTCCCAAATGTGGAACGGCGCTGCATTGCTGTAAGCAGTGCGCGCACTTTGAGCCGTCCACTCGCTTCCAATGCCTGAAGCCTGTACCAGTACGCATCGCGGTGAAGGACCAAGCCAACGAATGCGAGCTTTTTAAGCCGCGCGTCACCGTGGCCCGGGACGCCGCTCCAGCCAATCACCATCCGGCCGCCGCTCCCCAGCAGGTTCCGCGAAACTCCAACGACGCTCGCGCCGCGTTCGACAATCTGTTTAAGAAGCCGGAATAACCGGAGCCGCTCACTCAGTAAGCCGGCGTTAAGAAAAAATCCAGAGCCTTCCCGATATAATCCTTTAATTCCGCCCGCTTGACCACCGCGTCCAGGAACCCGTGCTGCAACAGGAACTCGCTGGTTTGGAACCCCGCTGGTAGCTTTTGCCGGATGGTCTGTTCGATCACCCGCGGCCCCGCAAAACCGATTTGCGCGCCCGGCTCCGCGATGTTCAGATCGCCGAGCATGGCGAAGCTGGCCGTCACGCCGCCGGTGGTGGGATCGGTCAGGACGCTGATGTAAGGAACCCGAGCCTCATCCAGGCGCATCAGTGCGCCCGAAATCTTGGCCATTTGCATCAGGCTGACCGCGCCTTCCTGCATGCGCGCGCCTCCCGAGGCCGAAATAATGATGAGCGGAACGTTTTGCGCCAAGCTCCGTTCGATGGCGCGCGTGATCACCTCGCCCACCACAGTCCCCATGCTGCCGCCGACAAACTTCAGCTCCATGGCGCATATGTGGACGCGCCGGCCATTCAGCAGCCCCGCGGCGGAAATAATGGCGTCGCGAAGATGTGTGGCTTCTTGCGAAGCCGCCAGACGATCCTGATATTTCTTCGAATCGACGAACTCCAGCGGATCGGTGGACACCAGGCGCTCATCGAATTCCTCAAAATTTCCATCGTCGAACAGCATGCTCAAACGTGCGCGCGCGTCCAGCCTTTCATGGTGGCCGCACTTGGGACAAACCTGGTGATTGTCTTCCAAAGCTTTGCGCCAAACGATCTGCCCGCAATGGCTGCATTTAAGCCACAGCCCCTCGGTGCGGACGCGCTTCTCGCCTTCGCTTTGCTTAAGCGAAGGTTTGTCTCGAGTGAACCAAGCCATGCAGACTTCAGTATAAGAGTTGCCTCGCGTTTGACTTCCGCGCGCTACTTCGGGTAGGGATGGCCTCTGAGCAGGGTGAAAGCGCGATAGATCTGTTCGGCGAGCACAACGCGAGCCAGTTCGTGCGGCATCGTCATTTCCGATAGCGACAGAAGCGTCCCAGGGTTTTTACGCCAGGCCGGCGGCAGGCCCGCGGCCCCTCCGATCAAGAAGACCAGATCGCGCGCATCCTGCTCAGCCTGAGACACCAGCTTCGCGAAGCGCGGCGAATCCATGCTCTTGCCGGATGGATCGAGCAGCACCTTCGTTGCGGTGGGATGCCTGACCCAGGGATCGAAGCGCGCGGGTACGATCTCGCGCATTTCGCACCGGCCGTATCGCGTGCAACGCAGGATGAACTCCGCGGCCATGCGATTGGCGTGAGGATCGCGCGGCTTGCCGACATAGTAGAGTAAGATCTTCATCGTTCACTGCATTTAAGTTACTCTAGATATATATGGCTGGCGTCGCAGCCAAATTCATACCGAGGGAATTACTGATCCACACGCCGGACGGCGGTACGCGTCCGCTCGCGCTGGACCGTGAGCGATTTACGCTCGGACGTTCCAGCGCCAACGAGCTGTGCTACCCGGAGGACGCCGGACTTTCGCGGCAGCATCTGGCGCTAGAGAAGGACGGCGACACGTGGGTAGTCCGCGACCTGGGCAGCAAGAACGGCACCTTCGTGAATGGCATGCGGATCACCAGCCCGCATCCGCTCACCAAGAACGATCGTGTCACCGCAGGGCACATTGCGCTGGATTTCGGCGAGAATTCGCTGCCTCCGCCCAGCGACCACACCGTCATCTTCATTGAGGGCAGTGCTCCCACCGCTTCGGCTTCCACCACAGTCGCCACCAGCCTGAAGGGCGTGCTCAGCCAAGAGAAGGAGATTGAAGGCGGTCCGCAGATGCGCGCCCTGATTCGCGCCGGACGCGAGTTGGCGGGAAACATGCCGCTGTCGGAGCTTTTCAAGCTCATCATGAATCTCTCGGTGGAAGCCGTGGGCGCCACGCGCGGCGTGCTGATGACGCTCGAAGGCAAGGAGCTGGTAGTGCAGGCGGCGCTGGGCGAAGGATTCCGGATCAGCAACGCGGTGCGCGACCGCGTCATCAAGGAAAAGACTTCGCTGCTGGTGCGCGACGCCCGTTTGGATGAGGCCTTCGCCGATCGCATGAGCATCGTGCAGCAACAGATTCGCAGCATGCTGGCCGTCCCGCTGCAAACCGACGATCGCGTCATCGGACTCATCTATCTGGATTCTCCGCACTTCATCAAGGAGTTCACCAAGGAAGACCTCAGCCTGCTTACCGTCATGGCGAACGTCGCGGCCATCCGGATCGAACATACGCGTCTGGCGGAAGTGGAACAAGCCGAACGGATTCACGCCAAGCAATTGGAACAGGCCGCTGAGATCCAGCGCGGCTTGCTGCCGGTGCAAGCTCCGCACGTGGCTGGAGTGGACTTGGCGGGCTACAACGCCGCATGCCACACGGTGGGCGGCGACTATTATGATTTTTTGCCCTATCCCGATGGGCGCGTCGGAGTGCTGGTGGGCGACGTGGCGGGTAAGGGAATGCCCGCGGCGCTGCTGATGTCCAGTTTGCAGGCGCGTGTGCAGGTGTTGTTCGACGATCCCACCAATTTGGCGGCGCTGGTAACGCGGCTCAATCGTATCATCTCTTCCAATTGCCCTTCCAATCGATTCATTACGTTTTTCATCGGCATCCTGGAGCCGAAAACAGGCGAGCTGACGTACGTCAACGCCGGCCACAATCCGCCGATAGTGGCGCATGCCGATGGTTCGGTGGAGAAACTCGAAGGCACCGGTTTGATCCTGGGTATTTTGCCGATGGCGACCTATCAACAAGGCGTGTGCCATATGGACCCGGGCGATGCGCTGCTGCTGTTCAGCGATGGCGTCACCGAGCCAGTGAGTCCGCATGCGGATGAAGAATTCGGTGAGGATCGGCTGGCGCAGGTTTTAGCCGGGTTGCGAGATCAGGACGCGCAGTCCATCATCGCGGCCATCAACCAGAAAGTGGACGATTTCACCGAAGGCGCGCCGCCCGCCGACGACATCACGCTGGTGGTCGCTAAGCTGGCGAACTGACCCAAGTTCAAGAAACAACTTTGTGCTTCTTCAGCCATTGGAAGATGCGCGGCCAGAGCTGGTCCATTTCGGCCGGCGTCAAACCATGCCTGCCCCCAGGCACCGTGATCAATTCTGCGTCATCGCCCGCATTCTTGAGCGCCTTCACCAGCGCCACGCTTTGTTCGTAAGGCACTACTTGGTCCGCGTCGCCATGCAGGGCGAGAATGGGCGGTAATCCTTTACGCACGTAAGTGATGGGCGAGAGACGGCGGGCCAGTTCCATGCGACCGGGCTGCTCGGGAATCCAGGCCACGGCGTAGGGCCTTTGATGAGGTCCTTCGAGCTGATCGGCGACGTCGGCGACTCCGAAAAAATCGACCACGGCGGCGATCTTGATCGACGGCCCCAGATCCGCGGGCGCCATGGCCGTCATCAGCGCCAGCTGTCCACCGGCCGAACCGCCGGTCGCGATAATTCGCTTGCGGTCCACGTGATACTGAGCGGCATGATCCTCAAACCACTGCGCGGCTTTGAGAACATCGTTCACCGCGGCGGGCGCCGGCGCGGCCTTCGCCAGCCGATACTCCACGTTCGCCACTACCATGCCACGCCGCACGAACGGCAGGCAAAATTCCTCGAGAATACCTTCCTTGTCGCCTTGTACCCAGCCGCCTCCGTGAATGACAATCACGCCGGGGCGGTCGGCGAGCGACGGCACGCTGGGCTGCAGAATATCGAGGACGGTGTCCGGGTACTGGTCATAACGAATATTGGCTTGGATCTGGTAATCCAGAGTGTAAGCGCGAAAACTAAAGGCGAGCGATAATAAGAGGATACAGCCAATGAAACGGACGCGTCTCATAACCATCAGTTTACTCTGCGTGTTTCTGTTGCCGGCGATGGGCGCAGGCGACCCTGGACCGCATACCGGAAGCCGTTTCCCATCGTTCAAGCTGCCCGATCAAAATGGGCAAATCCACAGTTTGCGGAGCTTGCTGGGACCCAAGGGCGCGGTGCTTCTGTTTAATCACTCTGCGGACAAAGCGCAGTTGGATGAGTTGCAGCAGCATGAGGACGCGTTCCACAAACTTGGCTTGGGCGTTGCCATAGTCAGCCGCGACAGCGTTGCGGCGCTGAAAGAGTTCGCCTCTCGCAGCTCGATTCATATTCCCTTGCTGTCGGACTCCGATACGAAAACTTCGGGGTGGTTTGTGCTGGACGCCAAAGGCGTGCTGGTCGCAAAGTATTCTGAAGAGGATTCCAGCCAGTACTACACGTCGGCGGCCGTTCTACTACACCAGTTCGGATGGACTCCCGCGGAAGCGCCCCGTGAGATCAAAGGCAAGCTACTCACGGCAACCATCGGCGCGAGCAATGCCACGGTTGAGCCAGGCCAGCGCGTGGCGCTGACGCTCGACGTCGATCTTCAGCCCAATATGCACGTTTACGCACCGGGTGTGGAGGACACCTACATCCCGATCGAGTGGAAGATGGAGGATTCCAATCGGGCGCTGGCGCACGCGCCTGAGCTTCCTCACGCCGAGAAGTTGTTTCTGAAGGCCATCAATGAGACCGTTCCCGCGTACACCAGCCATTTCCGGCTGACGCGTGACATAACGATCCCTCCCGCGGACAAGCTCAAATCGGCGCTGGACCGTTCGGGGCGCCTGGTGGTGGCCGGCTCGTTGCATTATCAGGCCTGTGACGATCGCATGTGTTACTTCCCGCAGACCTTGCCCTTGCAGTGGACCTTCGAGGTTCCGACTCTCGACAAGTAGCGTCAAAACCCCACATTGGTTACTGCTAAGGTTTATTCCCCGAAACGGACCGTGCTGCGGATTGGTCTATTACTTTTCGGCAATGACGCAGGAAAACACCTGAGACTATTAGCTCCGGTACCCTACAAACTCAAATTAGTACTATGAGTCATTGGTTGGCTAGGGCGCTTCTTGTTACGGTAGTGAAGGAGATCAAAGCGGAATGAAAGTATCGATTATCGGAACTGGCTACGTGGGTCTGACTACCGGGGTTTGTCTCGGCTTCCTGGGGCATAAGGTCACCTGCATCGATTCCGATCAAAAGAAGATTGGAATGCTGCAGAACGGCAAGACGCCGATCTATGAGCCCTTTCTGACGGAGCTGATGGCGGCGGCGCAGCACAACCTGCAGTTCTGCACCGACTACGCGGGTGCGGTCAAGGATGCCGACGTGATCTTTATCGCGGTGGGCACGCCTCCTTCCCCCGACGGCAGCCCCGACTTAAAGTATTTGCGCGCCGCCGCGCAGGGCATCGGACAGCACTATGACGGCGATTTTCTGGTGGTGGTGAACAAGTCCACGGTGCCGATCGGCAGCGGAAATTGGGTGGGTTCCCTGGTGCGCGAATCTTACGAGCAACACCATGGGCGAAAGGCCAACGGGCACTTCTCGGTGGCATCCAATCCGGAATTCCTGCGCGAGGGCACCGCACTACACGATAGCCTGTACGCGGATCGCGTGGTGATTGGTTCCGACAACAACCGCGCGTTGGAAGTGCTGTACTCGCTGTACCGTCCTATCCTGGATCAGACATTCGCGCCGCCTGCCTACCTGCCGCGGCCGGATGGCATGGGCGCAGTGCCGCTCATTTCCACCGATCTGGCTTCGGCCGAGTTGATCAAGTATGCCGCCAATGCGTTTCTAGCGACTAAAATTTCCTACATCAACGAAATCGGGCAGTTGGCCGAAAAGGTGGGCGCCGACATTTCGCAGGTGGCGAAGGGGATCGGCCTGGATGCCCGCATCGGAACGCGCTTCCTGCAAGCTGGAATCGGCTGGGGCGGTTCTTGTTTCGGCAAGGACACCGCGGCGCTGGTTTCCACCGCCCGGGAATACAACATCGGCATGCCGATCGTCGAAGCGGCGCGTGAAATCAACCGGCGCCAGCGCGAGCGAGTGGTGGACAAACTGCTAGGTGAATTAAAAATCCTGAAAGGCCGCACCATCGGCTTGCTGGGCTTGGCGTTCAAACCGAATACCGACGATCTGCGCGAAGCCCCGGCCATCGATATCGCCCGCAAACTGGTGGAGCGCGGCTGCAGGGTAAAGGTCCATGACCCAGTGGCCATGAACAAGTTCGAGCTGGACTATCCCGACTTGGGTGTTATCTGTTGCGATTCACCCGAAGAGGTGGCCGATGATGTGGACGCGCTGGTGCTGGTCACCGAGTGGCAGGATTATCGCGAATTGGACTGGGAAGTGATTGCCAGCCGGATGCGTGTGCCCCTGGTGCTGGACGGGCGCAACGCATTGGATCGGGCCAGACTGGAACGCTTCGGCTTCCGCTACTTGGGAATTTGCTAAATAAAGGGTAGACGCGGCTTCAGCCGCGTTCCGCCATTGACAATACCAACGCGGCTAAAAAGCCTCGTGTACCGTGCTAATCCAGACACTGCACTTGCGCCAGGTTAGGCGATGAGCTGCTCAGCAGTTAATTCTCGCGGCAGTTCGTGGTATCGCGTTAGCGGCGCCGGACGGCCGAGCAGGAAGCCTTGTACTTCGTCACAGCCGAGGTTGCGTACAATTTCCAGCTGTGGATTGGTTTCGATCCCTTCCACGACCACTCGTTTTCCGATGTTGTGCGCGAGCGAAATCATACCGTGGATCAGCGGGACGGCGGCGGCGTTCTCTCCGATCTGCTCGACAAAACAGCGATCGATCTTGAGGATGTCGACAGGCAGCTTGGGAAGATAACCTAACGAAGAATAGCCGGTGCCAAAGTCGTCCACCGAGATTCGGACGCCGCGTTCACGCAACCGGGCCATTTGCCGGATGGTGCCGTCAATATCTCGCAAAACAATCGACTCAGTGACTTCCAAGTCCAGCAGATCGCCGCTCAGCCCAGTCTCGCGCAGTACCTGGAAAACAGTATCGACAAAGTCCGTGCGGGCGAACTGCAGCGGGGAAACATTCACCGCAACACGAACCTTAGGCTTGCCATGATCCTGCCACCAGCGGCATTGGCGGCAAGCTTCGTGCAGAACCCACTCGCCCAGCCGGACGATGAGTCCGGTCTCTTCGGCCAAGCGGATGAACTGGGGAGGAGGCACGAAGCCAAGGCTGGGGTGCGGCCATCGCGACAATGCCTCGTAGGCTGTCTGCCGGTTGTCAGCCGCCGTGTACATAGGTTGGTAATAGAGACAAAGTTCGTCGCGGTCGAGCGCGTGCCGCAGGTCCGTCTCGATTTCCAGGCGCAATTGGAAAGCGGAGCCCATGGCGGGATTGTAAAAGCGGATTCGATCTTTGCCGGCTTGTTTAGCTTGATACATGGCGGAGTCGGCCTTGCGGCGCAGGGCGCTCACGTCAGTACCATCTCTGGGATAAATGCTGATGCCCATGCTGGCCGTGACCACGATTTCGTGATGCGCCACGAAGAACGGCGCCCGCAATGCATCTTGCAGGCGGTCTGCGACGCCTATGGCCACCTGGTCCTCAGCCATGTCGTTCACCACCAGCATGAACTCATCGCCGCCCATGCGGGCCAGCCTGTCCCCTTGGCGGACGTGGGTGCTGAGCCGCTGGGCCACCTGCTGCAGGAGCGCGTCACCCGCCTCGTGCCCGAGCGTGTCGTTGACGAACTTGAATCCATCCAAATCCACAAAGATGACTGCGGTTCCGGACGTATCCAGATGGGCGCTTTCGATGCTGTCCGCTAAGAGCTGAGCGATGAGCAAGCGGTTCGGCAGCCCGGTCAGGGAGTCATGCAGGGCTTGGTCCGCCATTTCTCTTTCGGTCTTCTTGCGAGCGCTGATGTCCTGGGCGATGATAACCGAACCGGTCAATTGGCCGTCGGATTTGAGAATCGGAGAGACACTGAGCAACACCGGAACATGGCTGCCATTGCCGCGCAGGAAATCCACTTCGCCCAGACGCGAGGACTGTCCCAGGTGGATCAGTGAAAGCAGCTTGCGTGCGGGATCGGCGGAGGTGAACAGCGCCGCAATGGGCAGCGCCAGCGCTTCGGAAACTGTGTAACCCATGAGTTGCCGGGCACCGTCGTTCCAGGCGGTGATGGCGCCCGAAGTGTCGGTTGCCACGATGGCATCCCGGGAGCAGTCGACGATGGCCGCTAATTGGGATATGGCGTCCTCGGCTTGTCTTCGCGCACTGAGGTCCTCGACAAGAGTAACGATTTGGGTTGCTCCAGCCTGTTCGCCGGAAACCGTGGTCGTGGTCCGGACCCACCTTACGTTTCCATCCTTTCCGAGCAAGCGCCGCTCGTTGTTGCAGCTTTCGGTCTCCACACGGTCCTCGGGATGGAGCATTTCGGTGAACTTCATCCGATCTAACTCAGACGCCTGGTAGCCGCTCATCCGGCATAGGGTTGGGTTGGCATACGTAAGTCTGCCGTCGCCATCGAGGATAGCCAACCCAATCGCGGCGTCGGCAAAAGCGGCGCGAAAACAACGTTCGCATTCCGGCAATGCAATTCTGCTAGCTGACGGCTCCACGCCTGCCTTATCGACAGCTAGTCCGAATGTTTGAGGCGCGACCAGACCGGGCGCCCTTCCAGATACACCGCCTCGGCCGACGGTACGCCGAAAAAATAGGCGATCTCGCGATAATCGCTGCAATCGTGAATCACGAAATCGGCTCGTTTGCCGGGCTCCAGCGAGCCGATTTCCTCTCCGCGCCCCAGACTGTAAGCAGCGTTGATGGTCGCCGCCGTAATCGCTTCAGCGGGCGTCATCTTCATCTGCGTGCATGCCAGGGATAGAATCATCGGCATGGATGGGGTGGGGGAAGAGCCGGGGTTAAAATCAGTGGCGAGCACAACCGCCAACCCGGATTGGATCATGTCGCGCGCGTTCGGGTAAAGCCTGGACCCCAGCGCATACACCGAGCCCGGAAGCAGCACCGGTTGCACGCCCGCCGTCTGCAGCGCAAGGATGCCTCGCGCGCTGGTGTGTTCCAGATGATCGGCCGTGGCAGCCTCGAGCTCGGCCGCAAGCGACGCCCCGCCGGAATCGGAGAGCTGGTCGGCGTGCATCCGTAGGCCCAGCCCAAGCGAGCGGGCGGCGGCGAGCACTCGCCGGCTTTCTTCGATGGAGAAGATTCCGGGTTCGCAGAAGACGTCGCAATATTCGGCCAGCCGCTCGCGAGCCACCTCCGGCAGCATCTCTTCGATTACCAGGTCGGCGTAGGCCGCTGGCTGGCCCCGATATTCATCCGGGATTTCATGCGCGCCCAGGAACGTGGGAACGGCGCGGATGTCTTTCAGACGTCCGATCACTCGCAGCATCTTGCACTCGTCTTGGAGCGTGAGCCCGTAGCCGGACTTGGCTTCGATGGTGGTGGTTCCTCCCGCCTGGAACCATTGGATGTACCGCTCGGCTGCGGTGAGCAGTTGGTCTTCGGTGGCGGCCCGGGTCTGGCGAACGGTGGAGCGGATGCCGCCGCCCGCGGCTCGAATCTCCGCGTAACTCGCGCCCTCCGAGCGTTGCTCGAACTCAGCCGCGCGGTTTCCAGCGAAAACGGGATGCGTGTGAGCGTCCACGAATCCCGGCATCACAACGCGCTGCCCGGCGTCGATCACTCGATCGCCCGAGCCAATGAGGCGCTCGATTTCCGCGCGTGTCCCAACCCGCCGGATGCGTCCGTCCTCGATCCACATGGCGCCATCTTCGATGACCGCGATATCGCGCATCGCCCGTCCCGTTCGTGGACCGGCTGCTCCCGCCAGTGTTACCAGTTGCGCACAGTTGGTAACCGCAGTGTTCACAAGGTGGGGTCCATCGGAATGCGAATGCCTTTTTCATGCGCCACTTCGATAGCCTCGGGATAGCCCGCATCCACGTGCCGGATGACGCCCATTCCTGGATCCGTGGTGAGCACCCGCTCCAGCCTCCTGGCGCAGGCTTCGGTGCCGTCGGCCACCACTACCATGCCGGCATGTTGCGCATATCCAATTCCGACGCCGCCGCCGTTGTGAATGGATACCCAGGTGGCGCCCGCCGAGGTGTTGAGCAGCGCATTGAGCAGCGGCCAATCCGAGATCGCGTCCGATCCATCGCGCATGGCCTCGGTTTCGCGATAGGGCGAGGCCACCGAGCCGGCATCCAGATGATCGCGCCCGATCACGATCGGTGCTTCGATCTTTCCGCGCCGCACATAGTCGTTCAGCGCCTGGCCGAACTCGGCTCGCTCGCCGTAGCCCAGCCAACAGATGCGCGCCGGTAGTCCTTGAAACTGGACGCGATCGCGCGCCAGGCCCAGCCAGCGCTTGAGCACGGCGTTCCGAGGGAAGAGTTCCAGCGCCAGCTGGTCCGTCACGTGGATGTCGGCGGGCGATCCCGATAGCGCCACCCAGCGAAACGGACCCTTTCCTTCGCAAAACAGCGGCCGAATATACTCCGGAACGAAGCCGGGAATATCGAAGGCGTTTTCCACGCCGGCCCGCTTGGCCTGGGTGCGAATGTTGTTGCCATAATCAAACGTGACAGCGCCCATTTGTTTCAGCGCGAGCATGGCCGCGACGTGCCGCCCCATGGCTGCGATCGACCGTTCGGTATATTCATCCGGATTCGACGCCCGCAGCTCGAGCGCTTCGGCCAGCGTCATTCCGTTCGGGACATAACCTCGCAAAGGGTCGTGGGCGCTGGTCTGATCGGTCAGAATATCGGGCACCATTCCGCGCCGCGCCAGTTCCGGAATCACGTCGGCGCAGTTGCCAACCAAGCCGACCGAGATGGCCGCTCCGCGCCCGCGCGCTTCGTCAATCACCGCCAGTGCCTCATCCAGGTCCCAGGCCATGCGGTCGCAATAGCCGGTCTTCAGCCGCTTCTCGATGCGCGCCGGATCCACTTCGATGCCCAGATAACAGGCCTCGTTCAAGGTCGCGGCCAGGGGCTGCGCGCCGCTCATCCCGCCCATGCCGCCGGAAACGATCAGGCGTCCGCGCAGCGAGCCGTGAAAATGCTTGTCCGCCGCCGCGCCGAAAGTTTCGAACGTGCCTTGCAGGATGCCCTGGCTTCCGATATAAATCCAGGAACCGGCGGTCATCTGGCCGTACATGATCAGGCCCAATTGTTCCAGCCGATGAAACTCGTCGTCGTTGGACCAGTGGCCCACCAGGTTCGAGTTCGCCAGCAGCACGCGTGGCGCGTCGGCGTGAGTGCGGAAAATGCCCACCGGTTTGCCCGATTGAATCAACAGCGTTTCGTCATTTTCCAACTCGCGAAGACACCGCACGATGGCATGGAAGGAAGGCCAGTCCCGCGCGGCGCGCCCCGTTCCGCCGTAGACGATCAGTTCCTCGGGTTTTTCGGCCACCTCCGGATCCAGGTTATTCATGAGCATCCGCAGCGCGGCCTCCTGCTGCCAGCCTTTACACGAGATTGCGGTTCCGCGGGGCGCGCGGACTAAGGGCAGAGATTGGATCATTCCTATCATTATGTGGCGCACGCACTCCTGCGTGCAGCGTTCACACTCGTGTGAACGATTTCTGTAAGAGTGCGGATTTCAGTGAGACGATAGCGCCGCTCCCCGCACTAAATCGCCGTGAAAGATCAAACTCTTTTAGTCGATAACAACGCGCGCCAACGCGCCATCGACGCCGCGCTCAGCCAGATGGACAAGCAGTTTGGAAAAGGCTCCGTCCTGCGCCTCGGCTCGCATGCAGTGCTGCCGGTAACGGTGATATCCAGCGGGTCCATTTCGGTGGACGCGGCATTGGGCGTGGGAGGTTTCCCACGCGGGCGTGTGATCGAGATCTTTGGCCCCGAGTCCTCCGGCAAAACCACCATGGCTCTGCAGGTGATCGCGCAAGCGCAAAAGGCCGGCGGCGCGGCGGCGTTCATCGATGCCGAACACGCCCTCGACGCGGGTTACGCGCGCAAATTGGGAGTGGATGTGGACAACCTCCTGGTCTCGCAACCGGACTACGGCGAGCAGGCGCTCGAGATTGTGGGCGCCTTGATTGGATCGGGCGGAATCGATATCGCGGTGGTGGATTCGGTGGCGGCGCTGGTGCCGAAGGCGGAGCTGGACGGTGAGATGGGCGACAGTCACATGGGACTGCACGCGCGGCTCATGTCGCAGGCGCTGCGAAAGCTGACCGGAACCGTGGCGCGCACCAACACGCTGCTGGTCTTTATTAACCAGGTCCGGGAGAAGATCGGCGTGATGTTTGGCAATCCTGAAACCACCACCGGCGGCCGCGCTTTGAAGTTCTACTCTTCGGTGCGAGTGGAGGTGCGCCGCATGGCGGCCATCAAGGACGGCGAAAAAGTTGTTGGGAACCGCACCAAGGTCAAAATCGTCAAGAACAAAGTAGCGGCGCCTTTTCGCGAGGCCGAAGTGGACATCTTATATGGAGTGGGAATCTCGCGGGAAGGCGATCTGCTGGATCTGGGCGTAACTCAGCAACTGGTGGAGAAGAGCGGCTCCTGGTACAGCTACGGCGGTGAGCGCATCGGCCAGGGGCGCGAGACCGCGCGCGCGTTTCTGGTGGAGAATCCCGCGGTGGCGGATCGTTTAGACGCTGATTTGCGGCGGCAGCTTGAGTTAGCGCCGTCGAGTCCGCCGGCCGCCGCCCGCGACCAATTGGACTTCGCGCAGCTCGACCGGATGAAGTCCGCCCGCACCGCGTAAATCCGGCCTTCCAAACGCCACATTTGATTCAAAAGCCCATTCCATCGGGCTTCGAGACGTGCTACCCTCAAAACCTGAGGAAAAATGCGGCTTTCAGGCATTCTTCTCTTTACAACCAGATTGTCATCTCGTATGATTTGGTAGGAAACAATTAAGCACGGTTATGTTTTAAACGCCGCGGCCGAAATTGCAAGAACCAGATTTCAGTACGATCAGACCCACCAGTCCAAAAGAGGACCAGACAAGGAGAAGTACATGGCAGTAGCAACCAAGTTGACGCAGACGCAAGTGATCAAGGAACTGGCCGGCTCCACGGGTACGAGCACGAAGGTAGCCAAGCAGTTCGTTACAAGTTTCTCTGAATTGGCCGTTCGCGAGACCAAGAAGAACGGCGTATTCGTGATCCCCGGTATCGGCCGCCTGGTGCGTGTGGACCGCAAGGCCCGCATGGGACGCAATCCCGCCACGGGCGAGGCTATCAAGATTCCCGCTAAGAAAGTGGTGAAGTTCCGGGTGGCGAAAGCCGTTAAAGACGCCATCGTCCCGCCCAAAAAGAAGTAGTGACGAAGTAGCGTCGTCTCCAAAAACAGTAAAACCCCCGCGCAAGCCTTCGCGGGGGTTTTACTTTTCAATCTCGATTCAGGTCCGCTCAGAGTGCGAGCAAATCCAGGAAGCCTTATGCCTGCTTCTTTTCGTCGACGTCGGGGTGGTCCTCTGTCTTCAAAGCGTTTTTGAAGTTCTTAATACCTTCGCCCAAACCTTTTGCCACTTCAGGAATCTTCTTTCCGCCAAACAGCAGAACGGCGACTACCAAAATGACCACCAGCTCAGGGAAGCCAATCGATCGGAACATACGGCCTCCTTATATCGGACTCTACTTAATTGTAGGGAGCTTATTCGGCTGGGTCAAGCCAAGGGCTTTTCAACCTTAAAGCTTTTCAATAAGTTCCCGCAGCAGCTTCGCCCTGCCAATGCTCGATTCCGACACCCCGCGCCCCTGGGCCGACCCGGCAGCCGCCGGTTTCTTACGCAGGTTCCGCACCAGATCGTCGATGGTTTCCCGCAAACTCCGGCCGTTCCGGTTCAACTTCCCGAGATCTTGCACCTTCGTCTGGCCGTTCTCGACCAGAATCTGATACCACTCGTTCGTCACCGGATTGCCGAAGCTCACATAGCCGCTCTCCAGCACGGTATGCGGCGTTTTTATGTTTCCACGGAAGCTATACTGCGTGCCTGTGGCGCCGTTGGGATCGTAGTAATGCGGCGTGATGAAATCGGAGAGCTGCTGGCCGTTAACACCATAAGCGAATTGTGCGTCTTCGCATGGATCGCAGACTTCCACCAGGTACGTCACCCGGCTGAGGGCCGCCAGCGGCTGCGGCGCCTGGGGTGGGGGCGATCCAGCTACGGTGCGGTTCCCAAACGGATCAGCCAACATCTCCAGTGTCTCGTGACTGGCGGTGAGCTGCCACTGATCGTCGGCCTCCACCAGCGAGAAAGGCTGTCCATTCTCGTCGGTATGGTAACCGGCCGCGCCCGGTTGATCGATATTGGCGCGAATGATCACCGGCCAGTAATCCACTGGAACCGATTCCAAAGCAGCGAACGCGCTCACCGTCGCGCTCACCTGCCAAACCGGCCCAAAATCGCGAGTAGCCTGCTTCTGCAACGCCGCTGCTACTGCCGAAACATCTGAAAAACTCACCGAAGCTGTGTCCGACACTAATGCAACCAGGTGCGGTAGGGTGCTCATCTGAATCCTCCTCAATCGAAATTGGAAGGATGATGGCGGATGACTCAGCTGGATAATACCATGCTGCGCGGCTGCTACCGTGGCGCACGCACTCCTGCGTGCCGCGTTCACACTCGTGTGAACGCCCAGTCTTACTGGAAGGCGAAATACCCCAGATACCCCAGCCCAGTGCCGATCAGCGCGCCCGCCACCACGTCGCTCAGGAAGTGCATGCCGAGCAGAATGCGCGACATCGCGATACTGAGAGCGCAGAAGAGCAGTCCAATGCTGAGAGTCGGATAAAACAGCGATAGGGGGATGGCTACCGCGAACGCTGTCATGGTATGGCCTGATGGGAACGAAAATTGGTCCGGCGGAAGCAGTGTGGCCCAGCAATGCGGTGCAATTTGGCAGGGCCGGCGGCGTCCGGTGAGACGTTTGAGCTGGCTAAAGAGCAGGACGCTGAGTGCGGAAGATAATCCAGCGGCGCCCAGGGCTTCGAAGCGGGTTTTGCCGCCCAGTGCGAGAATCACCAGCCCCATGGCGTACCAGAGCCAGCCGTCGCCGCCACGCGTGGCGCTCAGGACGTACAAGCGTACCCAATGCGGCGCCTCCCAATTGTTGGCACGGCGCATCACGCTGTAGTCGCCTCTCGTGATTAGACCGCGTACCATCTTACTTTAGAATATACTGCCGGCCTCGTTACATTTTGTTGAAGAAATGGTTTAGTTTTGAGCCGCTCTTGACTCAAAACGTAACTGTGACAGACTGTTTCTTGGATAGTACTAAGCAGAACCGCCTATTGGACTTCGTTTTCTTCGACGCGGGCGGGGGCCATCGTTCAGCCGCAAACGCGCTCAAAGCTGTGATTGAGCAGCAGGATAGGCCCTGGGAAATCCGCCTGGTAAACCTACAGGAAAAGCTGGATTCACTGGACATTTTCCGCAAGTACACCGGCATCCGGATGCAGGACGTGTACAACGTCACGTTACAAAAGGGCTGGACGCTGGGATCGGCGCAGATGACGGTGCTGATGCACGGGCTGATTCGCCTTTACCACCGCAGCCAGGTGCGGCTGCTGAAGGAATACTGGAAGCAGGGAGAGCGGGATCTGGTGGTTTCGCTGATCCCGAATTTCAATCGCGCCTTGCGCGAGAGCTTGCCCGACACGCCGCTGGTGACTATCCTGACGGACCTGGCCGATTTCCCTCCCCATTTTTGGATCGAACGTCAGGACCAATATTTGATTTGCGGCACCCAGAAGGCCATGGAGCAGGCGCGCGCGCTGGGCCATCCGGACGACCACATTTTTCGGACTTCGGGAATGATTTTGCGGCCGAGCTTCTATCAACCGGTGACAGCGGATCGCACGTCGGAACGGAAGAGGCTGGGCCTGGACTCCGAGCTCCCCACCGGACTCGTGCTCTTCGGCGGCCAAGGTTCCAGCGTGATGCCCGAAATCGCGAAACGCGTCACGGCCGATGCCCAGTTCATCTTCATCTGCGGACGGAACAAGAAACTCGCTGCAGTGCTGCGCGGGATGCCAACGAAATTCGCGAAATACGTGGAAGAGTTCACCAGCGAAATTCCCTATTACATGCACCTCTCGGATTTCTTCGTCGGCAAGCCGGGACCGGGCAGCATCAGCGAAGCCATCGCGATGCATCTTCCGGTGGTGGTGGAGCGCAACGCCTGGACGCTTCCTCAGGAGCGCTACAACACCGAGTGGATTCGCGAGAAGCAGGTGGGCGTGGTGTTGCCATCCTTCCGCGCGATCGACGCCGGGTTGCGCGAGTTGCTGGACCCAGCCAACTTTGCCCGGTTTCGCGCCAACGCAGCAGCCATCACCAACCGGGCAGTTTTTGAGATCCCCGAAATTCTCGCGTCTCTGATCCAATAACTTTGTGGCGCACGCACTCTTGCGTGCTGCGTTCACAATCGTGTGAACGTTTTCGGGTGGCAGCGTACCGTATAATAGGTGGAAGAGCCCCGTTGGGCGCTCCGCTCCGAAGTAAATCATGTTCGATAACCTATCCGACAAGCTGCAGCGGGTTTTCAAAAACCTGCGCGGCGAAGGCAAATTGACGGCCGAAAATATGGATGCCGCCCTGCGCGAAATCCGCGTCGCGCTGCTCGAAGCCGACGTCCATTTCCGCGTCGTCAAGCAGTTCATCGAGGCCATCAAGGAAAAGGCCCAGGGCGAAGAAGTGCTCTCCGCGCTTTCGCCCACCCAACAGGTGGTCAAGATCGTCCGCGATGAGCTGATCAAGACGCTGGGCAGCCATCAATCGAAACTGCGGATGGCCAATGAGCCGCCCACCGTGATCATGATCGTCGGCCTGCAAGGGTCGGGCAAAACCACCACCACGGGCAAACTGGCTCGCTGGCTTTCGAAAAACGGGCACAATCCGATCATGGTATCGGTAGACGTCTATCGTCCGGCCGCCCGGCAGCAGTTGAGCGTCATCGCGCGCGATATCAAGCTGCCGATCTACGATGGCGCGGCGGAAGAAACCAAGCCGCTGGAACTGGCGCGGTCGGCGCTGCGCGAAGCCCGGCAAACCGGGCGCGATGTGGTGCTGATGGACACGGCCGGACGGCTGCACATCGACGAGCAATTGATGCTCGAGCTGCAGCAGTTGAAGGACGAATTCAATCCGACCGAGGTCTTGTTCGTGGCCGACGCCATGACCGGGCAGGACGCCGTGAAATCGGCCGACGAGTTCCACAAGCGCCTCGGCATCACCGGCGTCATGCTCACCAAAATGGATGGCGATGCGCGCGGCGGCGCGGCGCTTTCCATTCGATCCATCACCAATCAGCCGCTGAAGTTCGTGGGCGTGGGAGAAAAGTTCGACGCGCTGGAGCCCTTTCATCCCGATCGCGTGGCGCAGCGCATCCTGGGCATGGGCGACATGCTGTCGCTGATCGACAAGGTACAGGAGAACATCGATCAGAAGGACGCCGAAGAAATGCAGCGCAAGCTCATCGACAACGAGTTTACGCTGGCCGATTTCCGCGATCAGTTGCGGCAGATCCGCAAGCTGGGGCCGCTGGAATCGCTGCTGGGCATGATGCCGCAGATCGGGCCCATGAAAGATCTGAAGAACATGAAGGTGGATGAGAACGAGATTACGCGCGTGGTGGCGATCATCGACTCGATGACGGCCCAAGGAACGCGCCAATCACATGATCATCAACGGAGCGCGCCGGCGGCGGATCGCCAAGGGCAGCGGCACCAGCGTCCAGGAAGTGAACGCGCTGCTGAAGCAGTATGCCAAGCGCGTAAAGATGATGAAAAGCCTCACTGGCGGCGGGTTTCTGGGCAAGCGGCTGGGCAAACTCAAGCTGCCAATGCTACAGTAGTAGGAAGCATGCTAATGATTCGAATGGCGCGATTTGGCGCCAAGAAAAAGCCGTCGTACCGCGTTGTGGTTATCGACAAGGAGCGCGCCCGCAACAGCCGCTCGGTGGAAGTGGTGGGCCTGTACAATCCTGTCAGCCAGCCGCAGGTGGTGAAGCTGAACCACGAACGGATCGCGTATTGGATGAAGAACGGCGCGCAGCCGTCCGACACCGTCAGCCGGTTGTTGAAGAAGAATCCCGCGCCCGCCCCCGAACCAGTCGCGGTCTAGCGCAGAACGCGCAGCGCCCAGCTAAACGTCGCAACAGCAGTAGCGAACACTACCACCAGAATCGCCAATTGTGAGTCCAGTAAGGCCGAGCACGCCGGACGAGTGTCCTCCCTCGGCTCTGGCGCCGGTTCCTGGTCTGGAATCTCTGGCTTTGAAGCGCGCTCGCGATGCAGCCGATGCGAGCTGCGCAATGGTCCAGGCCAGGAACGCAAAGTAGAAGATCGCGAAGTAAACGCGCAAGCCACCATCTCAGAGCTGCCAAAGATCACTTTGTAGATCACCGCCGCCAGTCCGGTTTCCGCAACCATGGCCGCATAGAGGAAGTACTCGAAGGCCGAGCTCGATCTTTTGGGCTGCTGGGAATCCATGGTGAATGTGGATACAGCGGCCTATCGACTGTTTCATCCGCATTTAAGATAAGTGGAACACCCGACGGCGGTTACTGGGCGCTGAGGCACAGTTGGCAGCCGCGAAGGTATTCTCCAAAACTACTTCCAGCGCCAGAACAGGATTGCCCGAATCGTGGAAAGCCTGCAGCACCCTGGAGTGCAGCGCGGGATTGTTCTGGGAGCGGTCCAGCAGGGTGTTGCGGTTCGAGCGAACCATTCGGCCGGGCTTTGCTGATAGAGGCCGGAATTGCCGACGAAATCGACATAATCGGCCAGGATCTTGTCGCTCTGTGGACCGGTCGTCACCAGATCGAGCAGAGACGTATAAACGATGCACTTCTCGTGATAGAAGACGGCGTCCGATTCCGCTGGATCCTGCGTCGAAGCTTGCGATGAGATTCAGATAATCGGCCAGCTGCTGCTGCCAATCGGCGCTGGCGCGATCGGCGCCGAAGCAATTGGTATCGACGCAAGGAGTTTTTCCGGTTTGGAGCAACTGACTGCGCGCTCGCGGATTGCCAATAAAGCTCCAGCTTGGGCGTGCTCGGTTGCTTGCCGGCGAGTCCGACGAAGGCGCGGAGTCGGTCTCACAGCCGTGGCTCTTCTGCCGGTATTTTTCGAACGACGCCTGAGAACTGGGCGCGGTCAGGACCGAGAGCGCGGGAAGCGACGCGGCGAAAGATCGGGCGTCCGGCTGCATGCTTTCGAGCAAGCCATTGAATCGGGCCCACAGTATTTGACGTTGCGCGGCGGTCACGCCGGCGCTCTCAATAGCCGTGGCGAACGGCGGCAACTGGGACGGTGAGGTTACCTGGCCCAGAGAGTCGATCAAAAGATTGAAGTGCAGGTCTTTGGCTTTTTCCTTCGGCGTGAATGCGCCGTTGACCACTGCGGTCAAGGCTTGGTACAACTCCGACGGTTCATAAACTAGTGCGTCATCGCAAGTGAGGGGCGCAAGGGTCGGGTTCACCATTTGTCCGAACAACTCCCGGGCTTGGGATTGATCGATCGGCAGCATGTCTCGCACCGCGCGGCTCTGCAGTGATAGAACATCTAGTTTTAAGCCGTACGCCTGGCTCAATGAACCGGATCGAGTGTCCGGTGGGAGTGCCCGGCAAGCCTTCCATTCGCACCGCGAATTTGGCGGATGCAGCCATCTGGAACGCTTGCTCCACTAATTCGCGGCGAGCATTCTTGTCGGCCAGCCTGCCCGATTCCACCATGCGCAGCAGGGCCTCCGCCGTGAATTCGGGTGGGGCGGCGGCGGCCAGATCGGAGATAGATCGAAACGGCTCCGCGAGCTTCGCGGGCTCCGCTCCGAACACTGCGGGAATCAGAAGAAGAACTATTGAGCCGCGCACGTCGCATCATTCAAAAGTTTACGATCGCCGCGAACGATGCCGGGTCCAAACTCGCTCCCCCCACCAGCGCTCCATCGATCTGCTCCTGCGCCATCAGGCCGCTGACATTGTCGGGCTTCACGCTGCCGCCGTACAGGATGCGGCAGGCATGCGCCGCTTCTTCACCGAATTGCCGGCCGATATAGTGGCGGATAAAGGAATGGGCCGCCGGCGGCGATCTCGGGCGTAGCCACTTTGCCGGTTCCGATCGCCCAGACAGGTTCGTAAGCGATAACTATACGACGTAATTGTTCGGCGTCAAGTACCCCACGCAGCCCCGCAGTTGATGGCCTAGCACCTCGTGGGTTCTGTTTTCTTCGTGCTCATGCAGCCTTTCCCCGATGCAAAAGATGGGCGTCAATCCGGCATCCAGCGCCGCACATATCTTCCTGAACGCAGTCTCCTCCGTCTCGTGAAAGTATTCGCGGCGCTCGCTGTGCGCGACGATCACCCATTTGCATCTGCGTAGCGCAAAGCATGCCCGCGGACACTTCGCCGGTAAGGCCCCTTCCTTCGCCCAATGCATATTTTGAGCGCCGATTTCGATGTGCGTCCCGCGCGTGCATTCGGCCGCTGCCGGAAGGTCCACGAAGGGAGGGCAGATCACGATCTCGCTGCGTCGCATCCGCCACCAGGGGGCGAAATTTCTCGAAGAAGGCGACGGTCTCGCTAGGCGTCTTATACATCTTCCAGTTGCCTGCCATGATGGGGCGTCGCATGATTTTATTGAGTAGCGACTGGAGAAAGCTGGCGCCTTGGTCGATTTTTGTCCCGAAGTTTTCGGCCACCGTTTGGCCGATATCGGAAAGCGTGGAACGCACGCCCAGGTCAAACGCTTCCGGTGGCGCGGCCGATAGGCCAGCAGCGGAACGTACTCGCGGCTGTGATCGGTGGAAGGCGTCGTCGGGTCGCAGCCGTGATCGGCAGTGATGATCAACAAATCCTGCGCGGATAACTTCGCATAGAGCGAGGGAAGCCAGGCATCGAACTCGTCGAGCGCCTTGGCGTAGCCTTCCACATCGTTGCGATGGCCGTACAGCTGATCGAAATCGACCAGGTTCACAAACAGCAGCCCGCTGCTCAGTTCCTCCAGCGCCGCCAGCGTCTTCGCCATGCCGTCGGTATTGTTTTTGGTCTTTTCGTATTCGCCAATGCCGCGCCCCAGAAACACGTCGAAGATCTTGCCGATGCTGAAGACCTCCACTTTGTGGTCCGCTAGTTGATCCAGCAGCATGCCGCGCGGCGGCGGGACCGCGTAGTCCTTGCGATTCGGCGTGCGCGTGAACGCCCCTGCCTGGCCGGTGAAGGGCCTGGCGATCACGCGTCCAACTTCCAGCGGACCAGCGAGCATCTCACGCGCGGTTTCGCAGATCTTGTACAGCTCCCACAGCGGAATCACTTCTTCGTGCGCGGCGACTTGAAAAACGCTGTCGGCCGAAGTGTAAACAATCGGCTTCCCAGTGCGCACGTGTTCCTCGCCCAGTTCCTGGATGATCTCGGTGCCGGAAGCGGCGCAGTTGCCGAGCGTCCCGCGTCCGATGCGAGTCTCGAATTCCCGCATGAACTCGGGCGGAAATCCATGTGGAAAAAGTGGAAACGGCTTCGACAGATGAATGCCAACCATCTCCCAATGGCCTGTCGTGGTGTCCTTGCCAGGCGACGCCAGCGCGCATTTTCCGAATGCGGCTCTGGGATGATCAACGGGGCCCACGTGCGCCAACCGCTTCAGGTTGCCCAATCCTAGCTGCGCCATGTTCGGCAAGTGCAGCTCGCGGGCGGAAGCGATGTGTCCCAGCGTATCGCTGCCCGCGTCGCCATAAGCGGCGGCATCCGGCATCTCGCCGGCTCCCACGCTGTCCAGCACAATCCAAACGACGCGAGGAAATGGAGCCTTCATTGGTGACTTGTGCCCAGAGCGTTGTTCACTCGTGCGGTCAGCATATCGACGAAGCGGTCCGGAAGAAACCCTACCATGCGAGTGAAGACTTCACCCTTCTTGCCAAGGATGATGGTAGTGGGAATGGAAGAAACCTGTAATAAGCTCTGCAAGCCATCCTCGAAATAGACCTTCTGGCTCCACTTGATTTGAGTCAGGAAGGGCTTCACCAGGCTGTGATCTTCGTCGGCGTCCACGGCCAGGAACACCACGTCGGGGGTGTCTTTGAATTTTGCTTTCACCTGTTCGTAGAGTGGATGCTGCTCGCGGCAGGGAGCGCACCAGGTGGCCCAGAAGTCCATCACCACCACTTTGCCGAGGAGCGAAGACAGCGCCAGTTTGTCGCCATCCAGGCCCGAGAGCGTGAACTGCATGGGGTCCTTGAGCTCCGAGTTCGGATCCAGTTTCCGCAACTCCGCTCGCCGCGACGCAAGCTCGGTGGAAGTGGCGTCATAGGCCCTCAAAATCAAATCTCCAAGCCCGGCTTCAGAGCCGTGCAGCTTCCGATACAGATCGCCCATATGCGCGCGAGCGCCTGCGCCGTCCGGGTCTGCGGAATGCATCGCGCTGATGGTAAAAGCATCCGCCAGATACTGCAGCGCCTCGGGATCCTTGCCCGCCGCCGAGAGCCAGCGTGCCGCTTCTCGCGCCGCCTCCACGCTCGGAAAAACCTTGTAGCTCGACTTCGCCAGCTCGATGGCATCGTTGCTGTGGCCGAGCAGACCGTTGGCGCGCGCTTCGAGCAACAGCGCCCGCGCGCGGCCGCGGTCGAAGTCTTCCTTGCGCTTCACCTCGTCCTGTCCGCCGCCGGGTTCGAACTTCTCGTTCTGGTACGTCGCTTGAATCAGGTCCGCGAAGTGGCGCGCGTGATCCAGAGCGCGCTGGACGTTGGGCTGGCCGCCCTGATGCAACAAAGCGGTGGTAACGTGTTCCAACACCTGCATGTTGTCGGGCTCTCGCGACAGCACTCTTTCGCCGAATTCAATCAGCCGCGGATCGTCATTGAGATCGATGGCCGTTTTCACCAGCGCGCGTTCCAATTCAACCTTTCTCGGCGAGTTGGGATACTTCTTGAGATGATTCTCGATGGCAAGCACGAATTCGGTCGGGCTGTTGCCGGCTTCGCTCAGCGTTCGCTGCAGATTGCTCTGTTCTTCTTGAGACAGGTTTTGCGCCAGCAAGCCCGGAGCGGCCGCCATCAGAAGCAGTAAAGCGAATTTCGTCACTGACTCTTCTCCGGCGGCGGGCTTGCGAATGGCGTCGGCGATGGACGCTGCCAGCTCCCTGGAAATATGCAGATAGCTTTCGTTCTTGGCGATACGGTCCAGAAGCGGCAGAAACTGCTCGGGCGCCACCAGCCGATTGCGATCCCAAGTGATCTCCAGTTGGAGCAGCACCTCGTTCACGCCCAGCTTCTCGAAATGTGCCGTGCGATCCAGATTCGCGAAGTGCTGCTCGGTCTCGGTGATGCGCTCAAAGCGGTCCAGCAGCGCCTGCGCGTTCACGTCTTCGGAATAATTGAACTGAATTTCATGCTGCTCGGCGCCGTCTTCGTAGCGAAACGTTTTCTGTCCCAGGTTGGCGATCTTCAGGCCGGATTCCAGGGGATGCTGAAAGCGGTCGAGCTTTTCAGTAAGGTCGAACATCTCCTTCACGGAAGCGCGATCCAACTGGATCTTGATGGGGTTGTCGTCTTCTTTCGCTTCCTGATACGTCACATGGCCGTCTTGCTCTACCGTGATGGCGACGTATTCGGGAACGCTGCCTTTGAAGTATTTGGAGTAAAACAGCTGCGGGGCGGCGCCCAGAGTAGCGGAGAGCGCCAGAGTCAGCGACCAATATTTTCATCGCCCCGCCCTCAGACGCAGCTCCGTGGAAGTTCGCGTAGCGTGGCAGATAGCGACGGCCATCGCATCGCAGGCATCCTCGGACTCGATGCGGGTTTTGAGCGCCAGCAGGGAATGCACCATCAGCTTCACTTGCTGTTTTTCGGCGCGGCCATAGCCCACCACGCTGGTCTTGATCTCGAGCGGCGAATACTCGCCGACGGAAAGTCCGGCTTCGGCCATGGTGAGCAGCACTACGCCCCGGGCATGCGAGAGTTTCAGCGCGGTCTTCACGTTTTGAGCGTAAAAGACCTCTTCCACTGCCGCCGATTCGGGCGTGTGCGCCTGAATCACTTCGCGCAGGCCTTGTGCGATGACGAGCAACCGAACTTCCAAGGGCTGCCTGGGGCTGGTGTGAATGGATCCGGCGGTAATCATGCGATGCGAGCGGCCATCGCTTTCAATCAGGCCGTAGCCGGTGCGTTCGGTGCCACAGTCAATGCCCAGAATGCGCATGGCTAGTTGCTTAAACCATCTCTACGCCATGGCTTCCAGCTCTTTTTCGTCGACGTCAAAATTGGAATAAACATTTTGCACGTCGTCGTGTTCTTCCAACGCTTCGGAGAGCCGCAGCATGGCCGAAGCGTTCTTGCCTTCCAGTTTCGTCAGATTCTTCGGGACCATAGCGATTTCGTCGGAGACCGTCGTGATGCCCGCCTTCTTAATGGCTTCGAGCACCGCGTCGTGCGATTCCGGCGCCGAGATCACTTCCCAATCCTCGCCATCGTCGCGCATATCTTCGGCGCCCGCTTCGAGCACCAGATTCATCAATTGATCCTCGCCGGCTTTGTCCTTTTCGATGATGATCTGGCCCTTGCGCTCGAACATCCAGGACACGCTGCCCTGCTCTCCCAAATTCCCGCCGTTCTTGGAGAACATGTGGCGAATTTCGCTGACGGTCCGGTTGCGATTGTCGGTCGCCACCAGCACCAGCACGGCAGCGCCGCCCGGTCCGTAGCCTTCGAAGGTGATTTCATCGATCTGGCCGCCTTCCAGCTCGCCGGTTCCGCGCATGATGGCGCGCTTGATGTTATCGGCGGGCATGCTGGCGGCCTTAGCGTCGGTGACAGCCTTGCGAAGCCGGGGGTTCATGTCCGGGTCACCCCCGCCTCCGCGGGCGGCAATCATGATCTCTTTGATAATGCGCGTAAACGCTTTACCGCGCTTGGCGTCGGTGGCGGCCTTTTTGTGCTTGATGGTCGCCCATTTGGAGTGTCCTGACATGGTGAGTACCTCTAGCTCGCGCGTTGACTAGCAGATAGCCGGGGAGCCTAACACATTAGAATATCATGCGGGGGCTCTCCTCCCCATTCGCCCGAGAGCCCGGGGGCGTGCGACATGAAAGTGGAATGGCTAAGTCCATTCCCCGGTACTCGCGCCTTCAGCGTATTTCTTACGCTCGGGTTTTCGTGTTCGGCGGCCCTTTCCGAAAACCTGCGCCTTAATGTCGCACACCCTTCCGGTCCTCGTGTGATCCCTTTGGCGGAGTGCTGGGGCTGGCATAATAAAGTAAGGGCACGCGATGTCGCTGATCATCGATCTTCCGGAAGACCAAACCGCGGCGTTAGCCGCAAAGGCCCGCTCACGCGGCTTATCGACCGAGGAGTATGCTCGCGAGGTGCTGCTTCATGACCTGGCGCCGGATTGGTTACGAGTTTCTTGGGGGAGCTCTAAGGCTCTCGGTTTAGATCAGCTTTCGATGGAAGAGATCGATGCGGAGATTGCCGCCGCGCGCAGAAATCGCCGTGAGTCCCCACCTCGGCCGGGTGCATGATCCGGGTTGTCATCGACACCAATATCCTAGTTTCCGCCCTTCTGCAGCCCTCAGGGTTGCCGACTCAGGTGTTTGTCCTTGCGCTCAGCGGTTCAATACAGCTGTGTGTGAGCGGCGAGGTCTATGCGGAATACGAAGAGGTTATCAGCCGCCCGCGATTTCAACGCGACGACGAAACGATTGCAGCGACGCTCCGCACGATCCGCGAGCAGGCGTTCTGGGTCAAGCCTACGGACCCGGTGCGCGCTCGTTCAGACCCCGATGACAACATCTTTGTCGAATGTGCCCAAGCAGCACAGGCAAACTATATCGTGACAGGCAATCTTAGGCATTTCCCGGAAGCCTGGGAGAGCACGCGCATCGTGACGCCGCGACGTCTGCTCGAACTGATTGCCGCGGAAAAGACATCTGGCTAGGCAGTGCCATACCAAAATGAAGACCAATGCCACTCGCATCTTAGACAGCCTCGGCGTTTCCTACACGCTCCGCGAATACGAAGTGGATCCCGGCGATCTGACAGCCGAGACGGTGGCCTCGAAAGTGGGACTTCCCGCCGAGCAGGTTTTCAAAACTCTAGTGGCGCGTGGCGATCGCGGCGGCGTTTATCTCGCCATCATTCCCGGCAACCTGGAGTTGGATGGCAAGGCTCTGGCGCGTGTGACTGGAGACCGGCGCGTAGACCTTGTCCCCCTACGCGAAGTGCAACAACTGACCGGCTACCTTCGCGGCGGCGTCACGGCGCTAGGCGGCAAGCGCGATTATCCGGTCTACGCCGATGAAAGCATCGAGCTGTACGACGTGATCTCCATCTCCGCTGGAGTTCGAGGCACCCAGATTTTGCTCGCGCCCGCTGATTACCTTCGCATCACTCACGCCACCGTGGTGGCAATCGCGCGAACGAAAAATGCTAGTTCCTCACGTCTGGATAGTGGGCCAACTCACCATTGAAGATAAGGTGAGATTTTTCCCAAGATTCGCTTGACCTGTGCCGGACTTTAGGGGTATAAAACGGATTCCCCCATTTCGTTGAACGGAACGTCACTCGGTCATCTTGCCTGTGGGCGTTCGAAAGGACATGCCAAGACGATGTCTGCCGCAGCTGTGGTTCGCGATGAAACGCCTGCCTACCTGGAAGCATCCGTTGCGATTGCTTCGCCCGAGGAGCGTTTGCACGATTTGGTTCACGACCTTCGCCAGCCGCTGAGTTCCATTGAGGCGATCGCCTACTATCTGGAAATGACGTTGCCGGCGGGACAATTCGAAGCCCGTCAATATATGTCGCAGCTGCAACGCCTGGTGGCGGAGACTAGCGCGATTCTGGATCGATCGGTGGGCGGCACACGCAAGGGTTGCGCCAGAGCCGCCGGGGCGCGCTAATCAGGCGCGGTCGCGGTCTTTCAAACGCTTCTCCAATTCCGTTACCTCTTCGCGCAGCTTCGGCAAACGCGCCAGATTTGCCAGCTGTTCCAGATATTCTTTGATAGGCCGCGCCGGAGTTCCCCACACCACCTGGCTCTTGCGGATGATCTTGGAACTGAGTATTCCGCAGCCGGAACCGAGTACCGCGCCGGTTTCGATGCGGGCCTTGTCTCCAATGCCGACCTGCCCGCCGATGACCGCGAAGTCTTCCACCACCACCCCGCCGGCCAGCCCGGTTTGCGCCGCGATCACCACGTGCTTGCCGATGGTGCAGTTGTGCGCGATGTGGACCATATTGTCGAGCTTCACGCCGTCTCCGATGCTGGTGACGCCCAGCGCGGCGCGATCGATGCAGGAGTTTGCGCCGATCTCGACATCGTTGCCGATCTCGACGCGTCCGATCTGCGGGAACTTTTGATAGCCGCCTTCCGGATTCCACTCGAAGCCGAAGCCGTCGGCGCCCAGGACGCAGCCTGAGTGGAGCACGGCGCGATCGCCGATGCTGACGCTTTCGTAGATACTCACACGCGCGTGCAGCAGGCAGTCCGAGCCAATGCGAACGCCCGCGCCCACCGTGCAGCCAGCGCCCACCGACGTGCGCTCGCCAATGGAGGCGCCGGCGCCCACGGTTGAGTGCGGCCCAATCGACGCGGAGGGAGCAATCTCGGCGCCGGGAGCGATCACGGCTGTGGGATGGACTCCCGGGATCACGGATTTCCGAGGATACAGCACAGCGATCACGGCCGCGAAGCTGGCCCGCGGATTGGAAACGCGAATCACTGTGCGGCCGGCGGGAAAGTCAGCGGTGACGATCAAACATCCGGCCAGCGATTGGCCGCTCCTGGCAGCCGCTTTCTGGTTCTGGACGAACGCAATCTCATGCGGGCGGGCCGATTCCAGCGCCGCGGCGCCCGAGATCTCCAGGTCCCCGGACCCTTCATATCTTTTATTCAAATGCCGCGCAATTTCATCCACCCGCACCCCTGTATGATACATTCATTCTCGTCCCTAAGCGTTTGCAACGTTTTCAGGCACATAGGGTACAGAGACCAGCCTTAAAACCCCGCCAAAAATGCAGAATTGTATCTCGGTTTGCTACACGGGGCCGGGCGGTAGTGGCCCGATCATTGGTGGGGGATGGACCAAGGTGCCTGGGTAGGGCGGCCCGGCTCGGTCGGGGCTGTGTGCGGCGACAGGCGACGGCTTTCCCCGTCAGCCCCCATCGATTAAAGTTAATTGCCAGCTTTGCCGATTTTTATCCAGACGTGCCAAATGGCCTACAAATCGAACAAGCAGGCATTCGGCGAATATCTCGAAAACAAAAGTAAGAATCACGAAAGATACGCCCGCGATTATGCACGACGGAAGACTGCTCGTCGTGGTGGATCGCTACGACGGATCGTGCTGGCAGTTTTGGTTTTGCTCGTGCTTGTTTGGTATCTTTCTCGCCGCGCCCCCACCAACATCACTACATACCCAGCTTCCTATCGACCTTAACGCGGAACTCAACTATTGATCGGAGAACTTCGTCATGGAACTCACAGCGGAAGAGAAACAGCGCATCGAGGAAGAAGAACGTAAGCGCCTTTCAGAAGAGCAGTACAGGGCTGAGGTCAGGGCCAAACTACATATTGGGAACGTTGCTGGTAACTCAGCATTGGTAGAAAAGAAATCGGCTGTGCCTTGGCTCATTGGCTTTGCCCTTGTACTCGTCGTGGCCACGCTTGTCTGGGCGAGCGTTTCGGGGAGCAAGCCCAGGCCAAAGAGTGAAAGTGCAAGCGCGCCACCAATACCAGCAAAAGCCACGCCAGTGCTCAGGACGCGCTACGTTCCGGTCGATCAGAAGATCGCCACCGGCCAAATTGTCGTGAGGGCTCAAGGCTATGTTCAGTACAGATTGACAATCGGTCCAGAAATGGTGCAGCCGACCGTTACGGGCAGCTTCAACGCCTCCGGCGGAGGCGGCAATGACATCACGGCCGTGATCGCTGACGAGGCTAACTTTATCAACTGGATCAATGGCCATCAGGCCCGCGTTTATTGGAATACTCAAGGCAGAGAGACCACGGGTAACTTTGAAGTGCGCCTCCCGCCCGGCACGTACTACCTAGCTTTCAACAACAAGTTCTCCTTGTTCACTGAAAAGCAAGTTTTCATTGAAGCCGATCTGAACTACAAGAAGGCCGAGACTTACTACGACGATCAAGTTGGGCAGCCCTTTGCTTGTCCAGTCCCGCCTTGTACGGGAGTCGCTCCTAATCGAGTCAACTATTCGTCCGCGCCCCTAGAGTGATATCGTTCGCAATGCGCCACACGGCTTTTCTCCTTTTCGCGCTGTTGCTACAGCAGAGGCAGTGCAACATGGCCTCGCCAGACGCCATCAGAGGAAAAGTAGAAGACGCGCTGCGGCCCTACTTTCCGAATGCACGCGGACAGGTTAATCCGCAGCAGCAGGCCATCATCGGATTTACTTGCGCGCAGGGCGTGGGTCCAGGTTTTGTGGCACAAATGCAAAAGTTCATTGCATCAGACCGCGCGATTAATCAACAGCTGAGCTTGATCCAGTTTGCGCCTTTACTGGGCGGTGCTCATTACAGATATTTCTTGCTGGGCTTCGACGGAGGATTTGTCCGCTACGATATGGACGCCCACACAGTTGATGCTACGATCATGCCTCCGGCACTTCTTCAAGGATACAGGCAGACCTGCGGACTCTAAGTTTGCGCGGTCAGACGCGTTAGCGCCGCTGCTTCTCACGCTGACCATACCAGTAGCCGATGAGCGCCCCGAGGATTGTGGCCGTCGTTTCGTGGCTCAAGACACCTATCCAACCAAGAAAACCGACACCGGCGAAGATCGAAAAGCCAAAAACGTAAGACCAGGCTGCCAATCGCACATGGGCCTTGAGCACTTCTGGCTGGTTCTTACTGTATTCGTCAACGGCCCTCGTCGCAGCGGATAAGAGGTTTTCGACGCCGCGAGCGATCTTAGGATGCTGGATCGCGTCCCACACAGTAGTAGGCGGTTGGTCAGAGGGTTGAAGATCATCATCGTGGCCGTCCGGCGTTTCATTTGGGTCGGTGGCGTTAGGCATTCTCTTTTTCCCCCTCCTCGACCGGCTCATCAGGCGTTCCGGGTTGGCAAGTAGCATACCAGCGATGCCAGCATCTTTGCGTGATACTATTCGAGTTGAAAGGAAGTTCTGATGCTTGTAGAGCTAGTAAATTCTCTGGCAGACTTTAGCCCGGATCGGGCGTTCAACACCGTTGAAGAAATCGATGCGGAAATTTGTCGCTTGGGGGTTATTCAAGGAAAGAGCATGCGGGACAGGAATGCTCGGACTAGGAACACCAGCAACGAGGATCAAATTCGGCGACTCGGTGATCTGAAGCGGAAGCTCCAGGGTAAGAACTAGCGTTCGGGGCTACGACGCCATGCGGCCCGAACTGAATAAGTCTTTGTTCTAGGATCGTGATCCACGGACGTTCGGCACCATGCGCTTCGGTCTCGGCTCGCCCAAATTTTTTTAGGGCAGGCAGGCAAGTAGACGGCCCCGCGTTAACTGGGAAGGAAGGACGTGACTTTTTCCTCCCTCCCAGCTGGCTGGCACAAAAAGAGCATTGCCAGTCAGCCAGTTACTGGGGTCGGGCGCGCCCCGCACCGGGCCGTTTATGCGAATGAAAGGCGAATTGTCATCTTCAACTTAGCGGGGTTCCGGATACGTGTATCAAATTTTGTCTGTAACTCGTTGAAAACACAAGGCTACCAGGGTATAAGATAAACTTATGCCAGTTGATCCGTCGGCCGACGTCGCCCCAAGCGCGCGTGTACATCCGGATGCGATCGTCGGGCCTAAGGTGAAGATCGGCGAGTTTGCAATCGTCGAAGAAGATGTGGCCATCGGCGCGCATTGCCGGCTCGAACCCTATGTCTACGTGAAGCGCTGGACTACGCTCGGGGAGCGCAACGAAATTTCGGCCGGAACGGTGCTCGGCACCCATCCCTTGGACAAGCACTTCACCGGCGAACGCAGCTACCTGCGCATCGGCGACGGCAACATCATTCGGGAACACTATACCATCTCGCGCGGCACCCAGCCGGAGAGCGTCACCGAGATCGGCGATGACAACTACATCATGACCTCCGGGCATATCGCGCACAATTGCAGGATCGGTAACAACACGGTGATCGCAAGCTGCGCGCTGGTGGCTGGGCACGTCGAAGTCGAGGACCAGGCGTTCATTTCAGGCGGCGTGGTGATTCATCAATACTCCAAGATCGGGCGGCTGGCGATGATCGGCGGCAACTCGCGCGTGAATCTGGATGTGCCGCCATTCTTCCTCTACACCGATTTCAACGTGCGGCCGAATGGGCTGAATCTGGTTGGACTCAAGCGGGCCGGGTTCACTGCGGACGAGATCGCGGCGTTGAAGACGGCGTACAAAATCCTGTATCGATCCGGATTGAAGTTAAACGACGCCTTGGCTCTGATTGCGTCGCAGTTGAATACGGAACACACCCGGCACCTGGTGAAATTCATCGAGAGCAGCGAGCGAGGAATTTGCAGAGAATGACCACCGGCTTCCTCGCGGTCGCGGCTCTGCAACGGGTGGGTGGCGCGCCAGCTATTATAGTGACTCACCGGATTGGCACGGTACACGCGGTTTTAGCCGCGTTGGTACTGTCAACGGCGGAACGCGGCTGAAGCCGCGTGTACCCCTACTAGACTAGTCATTCTGAGCCCAAGGCGTCGTGCATAGGAGAACATCGACTTGAAGAGTACCGGATGGGTTGCCCAGATGGACATTGGGAGACCACTAACGTTGACTCGCGTGGTCGCTCTGCTGAAGGCCACCAGGGCGCGGTTGAAAGCTGCGGCGGACCCTGACTTCGAGGCTGGGTTGCGATGGTTCTTCAAGGAGCCGGTGAAACCCTATGGAGTCCGCACGCCGCTCGTTCGCGAACTGGCCCGGCTCGCCTATCGCGACGTGAAGCAGTGGCCCGTCGCCGATCGCGATCGGTTCGTGGTCGAAATGTGGAAGAGCGGAATGTTGGAGGAAGGCGGAATCGTCTGCCACCTCTACCGGCGCTTCGCCAAATCGTGTAACGAGCGCGAGTTCCGCATGTTCGAACAGTGGATCGATCGCTACGTCCGCAACTGGTCCCACTGCGATGGCGTTTCCACCTGGCTGATCGCAGCTTCCATCGCGAATCGCCCCGGATTGGCGGACCGGCTGGCTGGCTGGACGAAATCGAAAAATCGCTGGAAGCGGCGCTCGGCCGCGGTGTCACTGATCCAGGAAGCCAAGCGCGGCCGCAACACCGAAACAATCTTCCACATTTGTGGCTTGTTATTCGATGATACGGACGACATGGTGCAAAAGGGCATGGGCTGGCTGCTCAAAGAAACCTATCCGAAAAAACCCCGCGAGGTGCTGGATTTTCTCGCTGGCTGGCGAACGCGAGCGCCCCGGCTGGTACTGCGGCTCGCGGCGGAGAAAATGACTCAGAAGGACCGGAAATGGCTGCTCAAAAAGTGATGTTCAAGCGCCGGACACTTTGCGGTTCCAACGCAGCCAACATTTCCTTCGCCGTCTTTCCCGTCACTGGATGCCGGAGCTCCGGAGCTATCTCTACCAGGGGTTCCAGCACAAAGCGCCGTTCTGCCAGGCGTGGGTGCGGCACCTCCAGCTCCGCCGTGGTAATTACGGTGCGTCCATAGAACAATACATCGATATCGATATTGCGCGGCCCCTTCGGTGTCACGCGCCGGCGGCCCATGTCGCGCTCGATCTGTCGGATGCGCGCCAGCAATTGCAGTGGAAACAGGCTGGTCTCCACTTCCACCACCGCGTTCAAGAACCACGGCTGATCGAGCATCTCGCGCGGCGCGGTCTCATACAGTGAAGACCGGCGCGTGAGGCGAACATCGTCTTTCTCCAGCCGCTCCAAAGCTTCCCGCAGATTGGCTTCCCGATCCCCTACGTTCGAGCCGAGCCCGAGGAACGCCGTTTTCAAAACAGATCGCTCTGCATCCCGCGCAGGGGCCGTCGCGCGGATCTTGAAATACTCGAACGCGCGATCGGTGCCGACGCGCCCGCGCGGCGTACGGTCGATGAAACCAAGCTGCATGAGATAGGGCTCATAGACCTCTTCGATAGTATCCGCCTCTTCGTCGATCGAGGCCGCGATGGTGTTCACCCCCACCGGCCCGCCGCCGTACTTCTCCAGCAGCGTCAGCATGATCTTCTGGTCGATTTCGTCCAGCCCATAGCGATCCACTTCCAAAAGATCCAGGGCGCTGGTGGCCGCGCGCAGATCGATGTGCCCTTCGGCGCGGACCTGCGCGTAATCGCGAACCCGGCGCAGCAGGCGATTGGCGATACGCGGCGTCCCGCGGCTGCGGCGTGCGATCTCTGCGGCGCCATCCGGATCCAGCGTCACACCCAGCAGTCTGGCGGAGCGCTCTACGATGGCGGTCAGATCGGCCACCCCATAATGATTCAGCCGCAGCACCAAACCGAAACGCCCGCGCAGAGGAGCGCTCACCAATCCCTGCCGCGTGGTGGCGCCGATCGCCGTGAAGTGCGGGATCGGCATGGAGTGCGTGCGCGCCCCAGGCCCCGTGCCAATCAAAATGTCCATACGAAAATCTTCCAGCGCGGCGTAAAGGATTTCCTCGATGTCCGGCAGCAGGCGATGAATCTCGTCGATGAAGAACACTTGCCGGTTGCGTATGTTGCTCAGCACGCCCGTCAGGTCCATCTTCTTTTGGAGAATCGGGCCCGAGGTCTGTTCGAAATCCACGTCCAGCTCGCCGGCGATAATGGTCGCGAGCGTTGTTTTTCCCAAGCCGGGCGGTCCGTACAGCAACACGTGATCCATGGCTTCACCGCGCCGCTTGGCGGCCTCAATCGCGATGGAAAGGTTCTCCTTCAGCTTGGGTTGGCCAGTGAAATCCGCCAACCGCGTGGGACGCAGAGCCGTTTCAAATTGGCGCTCGCCTTCCAGCGGCCCCGGCGACGCGATTCCGGTCTCGCGCATGGCTATCGCACCAACGCCAGCGCTTTGCGAAACATCGGCTCAAAGTCCATCTCAGGCTCCGTGGACTTGGCTTTTCGCACCGCCGCCTCCGCCGCCGAGCGCTGGCACCCCAAATTCAGCAGCGCCGATAGTACATCCTGTTCGATCGCGCTAAACGCGGGCTCAGCCCGCACCGCAACGCCGCCGGGCGCCGCGCCGCTTCCCAAACCCTCCATCTTGTCTTTCAACTCCAGCACCATTCGTTCCGCGGTCTTCTTGCCGACGCCGGGAATACGCACCAATTGCTCCACATGGCCCCCGCGAATGGAGTCGATAATTGCGGCCGTCGCCAGCCCAGACAGTACCTTAATCGCAAGCGAGGGTCCGATGCCGCTCACCGAAATCAGCTTTCTCGAACAGCGCCTTCTCCTCCGCTGGTAAGGAAACCGAACAGCGCCAGCGCGTCTTCCCGAACGTGCGTGTGAATGCGCAGCGCGACCTCCGCTCCCGCCTCGGGAAGCGTGGAAAAAGTCGAAATCGGAATCACCACATCGTAACCGACACCGCCCGTCTCCAGGATTACTTGATTCGGATGTTTCTCGAGCAGCTTGCCGCGCAGGAAGGCGATCATCTCTGAGGGTTATTATGCGCCATCACCTGGGCCGGCGCCTTCGGCAGCGTAAACGAGAACCGCGAACCTTTCTGCGGCTCCGACTCCACCCAGATGGTCCCCCCATGCCGGTCCACGATTTTCTTGCAGGTGGCCAGCCCAATGCCGGTGCCCGGGTATTCTTCGCCATGCAGCCGTTTGAAGATGCCGAAAATCTGCGCCTGATATTCCGGCGGAATTCCGATGCCGTTGTCTTGCACCGAGAATACCCAGTCGTGCGCTCCCTCCGCCGCGGTGACTGAGATGCACGGAGGCTGTTCCGAACGGTATTTCAGAGCATTGCCGATCAGATTCTCAAACACCTGCGTTAAGTGCAGCGGGTTGGCGGTCACCACGGGCAGCGGACCGAGCGAGACTCGGGCGTTGTTTTCAGAGATGGAGCTTTCGAGGTTAGCGATCGCGTCGCTCACCACTTTGTCGACAGCCACCGGCTCGAGCGTAGAATCGCCCACCTCGCCGGCGCGCGAATACTCCAGCAGCGCTTCCACCAGCGCATGCATGCGCTGCGCCCCCGCCACGGCTACGTCGAAAAGCCGACCGGCCTCCTTATCCAATACCTTTCCCGAATAGCGGCTGCGGATCAGTTGCAGATAGTTGGAAACAGTCCGCAACGGTTCTTTCAGATCGTGAGACGCCGCGTAGGAGAACTGCTGCAGGTCCTGATTGGTTCGCTTCAAGTCGTGGTTCAGCCGGAGTAATTGCTCTTCCGACCTCCGGCGCCCAGTGACGTCACGGAAAACCAACACCACCCCGATCGTTTCGCCCTGCGCGTTGCGGATCGGCGCGGCGCTATCGTCAATCGGCCGCTCAGCGCCGTCGCGTGAAATGAGAATAGTGTGATTCGCAAGACCGACAATCACGCCTTCACGCAACGCCATATCGGCCGGATTATCCACCGGCAAACGGGTTTCCTCGCTGATCAGAGTCAATACCTCCTCCAGGCGCTTTCCCTGCGCCTGCGCCTGCGCCCAGCCGGACAGACTTTCCGCCACGGCGTTCATGAAAGTCACTCGACCGGCCTCGTCCGTCGCTATCACCGCGTCGCCAATACTGCTCAAAGTGGTGTGCAACAGGTCGCGGCTTGCCGCGGTGCGATTATTGGCCGCGCCCAGATCGATAATCAGCCGGTCGCGCTCCCCGGTGGCGCGTCCGATATCGAAAGTCGCAAGCAGCAGGAACAGAAATAGCGCTCCCGCTCCCAAGGCAGTCGTCAGCCGCGTATTGGCTCCCTGCTGTTGGCGCTCGCGAATCCCCCGCAACAGCCCCGAGTAGACTTCGTTCTGCAACTCCGTTCCAACCTTGCGAATATCATCCATGGTATGCTTCCCGCGATTGGTTTCCACCACGGCGAGCGCCGCCTGGAATCCTTCGCTCTGGCGCAGGGCCACGGTTTCCTTCAACTCGCTCAGCTTTTCGGAAGTCAGGCCGCTCAGTGTTGCCACGCGCGTGCGCAGCGCCGCTTCCCCGGTTACTAAGGTTCCCAGGTTGCTCAACTCAGACGGAAGATCGTTCACCGCCGAGTTGTATGCATCCAGGTACTCGGGATTGCCAGTCAATAGGAACCCGCGTTGACCGCTTTCGGCGTCCCGTATGGACGACAACGTCTGGTCAATCTGTTGCAGGAGTGCGCGGCTGTGCTGCACTTGCGGGGCGCTGCGTTGAAAGGCCGTCCAATCCTGGTAAGAGAGAAAACTAACCGCCAGCAGGATCAATAGAGCGCCGGCCAGGTACCACCTGTCCGGTCTTCGGATTCGCCGCAAACTCAACTCCGAGGTCTAAAATCTGGTCCTAGGAGCAGCGTAGCAGATACCGCAACCCAGACCGGCGTAAAGTAAGCTCATGGCCCGCCGCCGCTTCTTCGTCGATGCTGTACAATCGGGCCGCGCGCGGATTACCGGACCGGACGCCCATCATTTGACGCGCGTGCTGAGGGTAGAGCCGGGGCAGCAGTTTGAGATTTCCGATAATCACACCGTCTATCTGGCGGAAGTGGAGACCGCCCGGAAAGATCTGGTCTCTTTCTCGGTTCGAGAAAAAGTAGCCTCGGCCGAGCCGCGAGTCCTCACCACGCTTCTCGCCTCGTTGATCCGCTTTGAGCGCTTTGAGTGGATGCTTGAGAAGGCTACCGAACTGGGCGTAGCGCGAGTTGTGCCAGTCCAGGCCGAGCGCAGTGAAAGGGGATTGGAGCAAGCCGCGGCCAAACGCATCTCGCGATGGAACCGCATCGCTCGTGAAGCCAGCGAACAATCCCGCCGGGCTCGGTTGCCTGAAATCGGCGCCCCGCTGGACTTGGCTGCCGCGCTGCTCCATGTGGAAGCTGCTTATCGCTACGTGCTCGTGGAAACTGAAGCGCCGCCCATCCTTGCCACGCTCCCTGCGCATCGCGAACCCGGCGATTCTGTAGCCCTGCTGGTCGGCCCGGAAGGCGGCTGGACGGATCGCGAACGTGAACAGATCGGCGTTTCCAAGTGGTGGCGCCCGATTTCACTCGGCTCCCAGATTCTTCGCGCCGAGACGGCCGCCATCGCGGCGCTGGCAATCGTCAACGCAGCTTGGAGTACGCCATGACTAATCCAGAACTTTACCACTTCATCTCGAAGCGCAAGCTCGGTGTGCTCGGATATCTATCTACACAAGGAGCGCCACGGTCGGCCCTGGTCGGTATCGCCGTCACGCCGGAACTCGAAATTGTCTTCGATACCGTCAGCAGCTCACGGAAGTACGGCGCTCTCATGGCGAATCCCGCCGCTTCTTTCGTAATCGGCTGGGAAGGCGAACAGACGGTCCAATATGAAGGCCATGCCTTCCTGCCCACGGGCGCGGACCTGGCCCGCTATCAGCAGACCTATTTCGCCGCGTGGCCGGACGGTCCGGAACGGCTCAGTTGGCCCGGTCTCGTCCACTTCGTTGTGACTCCCCGCTGGATCCGCTACAGCGATTTTGATCGCCGCCCGCCCCTGATCGAAGTGTTCAGGTTCTAGTTGGCATTATCGGTGTTCATCCGTGTTCATCTGTGGCCAGTTTGTTTCTAGATCGAGACCACAGCCGCGCTGACGGGCTTCGATCCGACAGGAATCAAAGTAAACAGCGGCCCCTTCTTCCAGCGGCGCTGCTCACTGGCGGCGCGGGTCACATTGGGAATGCGAATCACCGCCATATCTCCCGAGGCCTGGTTCAGCACCAGCGCGTACTGGTCGTCCGGAGTAATTACGATGCAAGAAGGCTCACTGCCCACCGGCGTGACCGCTAACACGTTGCTGGTTTCGATGTCCAGAATGCTGACGTCGGCCGATTTGGGATTCGCCACGAAGAGATAAGCCGGAGACGTGGAAGCCGCCATCGCGCCCGGACTGTGCCCAGCCAGCACGGTTTCGCGGATTTGCGGCGTGTAGTAGGGATACACCGCCACCACCGCATCCCCGCCGTCGCCGGTGATAAACAGCTGGCCGCCATCGGACTTGAAGCACAAATGATCGGGACGTACCGCCAGCGGAAGATTCACCTCCAGGCGGCGGCTCGGCACATGGAAGATCGACAACATGCGCTGGCTGACATTGGCAGCGATCAGTTGCTCTGAATCGGATTGCGCGCGGTCTGCTCCATGGAAGGGCTGAAACCTCACCAGACCGATTTCACCCGTCGTGCGCACGGGTGGAAAGCTGCGCCTGTTGACGAGATCCACGAAAGTAATGGAGCAGCCTGAGCCGGAGCTGATCCCCGCGCTGCGTCCGTCCGGAGAGATATCGAAGCCCGTCGGGTCGTCCGGCAACGCCACAGTCCAGGTGGTCTGCAATGGATCCAAAGCGAGACGCACTAATTGCCTTGGTCTTCGACACAGGACATATAAAGCATCGCCGGCCGGAGAAAGCCGCATTTCGAGCGCTGCGGTAGCCACCTGCAGTTTGCGCGAGAAGGTGAGATTGCCGGCGCGGATCTCGTGGACCGAACCGTTCTCGGGCGTGAGAGCATACACCCGAGCGTTCCTGGGGTTCGCCACCACCGCCGTTGGCGCCCCATCCACCCGGATGTGACGCGCCACTGCGAATACTTCCAAGTCCACCGCCGCAATCGCGCCACCCTCCTGGTTCGCGATAAAGGCGTAGCCGGAAAATCCCGTGGCTCGGTGGCGGCCCCCGCAGCCACTCAAGCCGCCCAAAGCTGCGATGGCGAAGGTGCGCCGGGTAACCATTTCACCTGATTCTGCCATACCGCTCACCTGATTCTGCCATACCGCCCAGGTCACAGTCGTTTTTGTTAGAGTTTTCGCTCAAAAAATTGATGCCACAACGTTGAATATGTTACGCTTTTGATGGACCGTCGAGCGCCTCCCGTTACAAATCTGAAAACCGGAACATGCGTGTGCCACGGCATCTAGAGTGAAGGAGCCGGAAAGAGTCTCTCCATGAACGTCCGCTCGCTGTTTAGCCTATTCTCATCGGACCTCGCGATCGATCTTGGAACCGCGAATACCTTGGTTTACGCCAAAGGTAAAGGCATCGTCGTTAACGAGCCGTCTATCGTCGCTATCAACAAAACGAACGGAGAAGTGGAGGCGGTAGGTAAGGAAGCCAAGGACATGCTCGGCCGCACGCCGGGAAATATTGTGGCCATCCGTCCCATGAAAGACGGTGTAATCGCTGACTTCAAGGTGACCGAGCGCATGCTCAGTTACTTCATCCTCAAGGCGCACGGCCGTAAGGTCCTGGTGCATCCGCGAATTGTGATCGGGGTGCCGAGCGAGATTACGCAGGTGGAAAAACGTGCCGTCATCGATTCGGCATATCGCGCCAAGGCTAGCGAGGTGCATCTGGTGGAACAGGCCATGGTGGCGGCCATCGGCGCGGGTCTGCCGGTCACCGAACCCTCCGGAAACATGGTGGTCGACATTGGCGGAGGAACCACCGATGTAGCCGTCATTTCCCTGTCCGGCATCGTCTACTCGCGCTCGGTTCGCGTGGCCGGCAACGCCATGGACGAAGCCATCATGCAATATCTGAAGCGCAAATATAACCTCCTAGTGGGGGAACGAACGGGCGAAGCCATCAAGATTCAGATCGGGTCGGCCTATCCTTTGGACAAGCCTCTGACGATGGAAATAAAGGGCCGGAACTTGATTGAAGGCGTACCCAAAACGTTGACCATCGACGATAGCGAGATCCGTGAAGCGCTATCGGAGTGCGTGGCCACCATCATGAACGCCATCCGAGTGGCTTTGGAGCGTACGCCTCCCGAGCTGAGCGCCGACATCAGCGACCGTGGAATTGTTTTGACCGGAGGCGGCGCGATGTTGAAGAATTTAGATAAGCGGATTCGGGAAGAGACTGGGCTCCCGGTTTCGATCGCCGAAGACCCGTTGGCAAGCGTGGTCTTGGGGACCGGCAAAATGCTGACGGACTTCAAATTGCTCCGGAGAGTAGCAATTGAGTAGTGTAGCGCACGCACTCATGCGTGCCGCGTTCACACTCGTGTGAACGCCTGGTGATTTATGGATTTCTTTCTCAGCCGCTACCGCCATCTCACGGTGTTGCTCATCGTGATCACGGCGCAGCTGGTGCTGATTGCCTACCAGGTTAAAACCAACAAAGACATCCCGCTGATCCGGGTCTGGGCGGTCACCGCCGTCACGCCTGTCGAGACCGGTCTGGAGTTGGTTCGCCGCTACACCTGGGGCTTCGTCGAGGATTACTTCGTCCTGCTGGGTGTGCGCGGTCAAAATGAAAGGCTGCGGCGCGAAAACGGCCAGCTGAAGATCGAGAACAACTACTTGAAGGCTGAGCTGTCCACCGCCGATCGCGCTCGGGCGCTTAGTGTGTTTCAGGCCCGCTCGCCGTCCAAGCACCGTGGCTGCCCGCGTCATTGGAAACGGCACCGGCGCCAACTCCAAAGTGGTGTTTGTTGACCGCGGGTCGACCAGCGGTGTCGAAAGCGGAATGGCAGTGGTCACACCGGACGGCATCGTCGGCAAGGTGGTGGAGGCTTATCCCACCGCGTCGCTAGTCATGCTGATCACCGATCCCACTTTCGCGGCCGGCGTCGTTTCGCAAAAAAACCGCGTCCACGGAACGCTCAAGGGACAAGGCCACGCCGAGTGTCTGGTGGACTACGTCCAGAACGAAGAACACGTCGATATCGGCGAATGGTTTTACACTTCGGGCGACGATCGCATCTTTCCCAAGGGATTTCCCGTCGGGCAGGTCACCGCGGCCCCGAACGGCAAATCATTCAAGGAGATTTATGTTTCGCCCAGCGGGATGCAGGGCGGAGTGGAAGAAGTCTTGATCGTGCTGCAGGGCGTTCATCAGGAGGTTCCGGGCGCCGAAGTCGCCTCTCCGTCCTACAACATTCTTGCCCCGCCTGCTGAGGCCGCCAGCCAGACACCGCAAGGCGCTCCCCAACCGGGCTCTCTTGCCACCGACGCGGACCGTCTTCGCGCCATTTATAAGGAGGTCGGCGTAGAGCAGAAGCATACCTACGGCGAAGGGCCTCCTGGGACCAAGCCGCCCGATTTCACCAGGATTCCATCCATCCATGGTGTACCTGCACCAGGTGTACCTGCGCCAGGCGTACCTGCGCCAGGCAATGTTCCGCCAAATGCGGCCGCAGCCAAGACCGCGCCCGCGCAAACCCAGCTAGGTCAAGTTCCCCCTAAGCCTGCCGCGCCTGTAGTGGCAAAACCGAAACCCGCGCCGCCGGATCCGGACAACGGGGTGGATGACCCGCCAGCGGCCCCGCCCGTCCGCAAGCCTGTGCCGCTCCCGCCGCGGCGCCGTCACCCGCTACCAACCAATGACCGAGTACACCGAGCGATTGCTGTCCGAAACCCCGCGCAAGGAGGCGGCCGATCGCTTTCGCATCGTTTGGCTGGTGGTGATTCCTCTGATCGCGGTGCTTTCCCAGGTTTACGTGCCGCGCTTCATACCGTTTCTGGCATATCTGGAGTTGCCGCTGCTGATCACCGTGCATTTCGCCCTCACCAGCGCAGGCCCGATTCCGGCCTTGTTCTACGGCATGTCCATCGGTCTGGTACAGGACTCGCTGTCGCATCAGCCCATCGGAATGTATGGCATCGTGAAGACCCTGGTGGGATACTTCGCGGCCTCGGTGAGCATGCGATTCGACGTTCAGAACCCGGTAGTCACCTTCATTCTCGCGTTCTTCTTCTACTTTTTCCATCAGTTCTTCTATTGGGTTCTATCGCGCGCGCTGTTGGGCGAAGCGCTGGGTTTCGATGCCCAGCAAACCGTTATTTTTGGGCTATTGAATGCCGCCGTAGCCCTGCCGTTGTTCCGTGTTTTGGATAAACTGAAAGTGGCCAGCTAAAGCTGAACATTGTGAAACTTCACGTCGGCCGCGAAGACGATCAAAGCTGCCAACACACTTTTGCGCGACGACACCAAGTTCGCCTCGCAGAAGATCGCGTTTTTTCAGTACACTACCATCGCCGTATTTTTGTTTCTCATCACCGGCTTCTGGGATCTGCAGATTCGAAATCCGGAGGTGTATCAGGAGCGCGCGCAGGAGAACAGCGTCAAGTCCATTCCCGTGCTTGCGCCGCGCGGTAAGATTTTGGATCGCGATGGTCGCGTGATCGTGGACAATCACTCGTCATTTAGCCTTTACCTGTCGCGCGAAAACCTGAAAATGGAGCACCTGCGGCCGATCGCCGAAGGCCTCAATCTCGACTACGACGGCCTGGTTGCCCGGGTGCGCCGCTTTCAGTCGCGGGGCGCCCCGCAGTACGAGCCTATCCCGATCAAGGAAGAGCTGACGCCGGGCGAGCTGGCGTTCGTCGATTCGCATAAGGATCAAAGCACCTTCCCCGAGCTCGAAGTGGTGCGCGTGCAGCACCGGCTTTATCCCCGCGATGGTCTGGCTGCGCACGTCATCGGATATGTCGGCGAGATCAGCGAATCGGAATTGGACTCGCCGGAGCTGGCCCGCTTCCATCAGGGAGACATCATCGGCAAAGACGGCATCGAGCGCCAGTACAACGATCAACTGATGGGCGTGGATGGCCAGAAGCGTGTGGAAGTGGACAGCTTCGGCAACGAGCGCCACGTGCTCGATGACAAGGAAGCCAGTTCCTGGAAAGAATCTGCAGCTCACCATCGATCTGGATCTGCAAGCGGTGGCCGAGCTGACTCTGGAAAATCGGAAAGGCGCCGTGGTGGCGCTCGATCCCCGCAATGGCGAAGTGCTGGCCATGGTCAGCCGCCCGGCTTTCGATCCGAATCTATTTGCCGGCCGCATCCGATCGAAAGATTGGAAAGTGTTGCTCGACAATCCCGATCATCCGCTTCTGAATAGGGCGGTGCAAGCGCAACAGGCGCCCGGGTCGACTTTCAAGCCGATCATGGCCCTGGCTGGTTTGGAAACCGGCGCCATTGATGACAATTACCGCGTTAGCTGCCCGGGCGGCGCCACCTTCTACGGCCGCTTCTTTAAGTGCTGGGGCAAGCACGGCACGGTAGGATTGCACGAAGGCCTGGTGCATTCCTGCGACACCTTCTTCTATAACGTCGGCAATCGGCTAGGTATCGATCGCATCGCCCAGTATGCCGAAATGGTCGGTTACGGCCACAAGACCGGGATCGATCTCCCGCACGAAGCGGAAGGTCTGGTGCCCTCCAGCAAATGGAAGATCCGAAATTTCCGCGAGCGATGGTATCCCAGCGAAACCATCTCGGTCGCCATCGGCCAGGGAGCCACCACCGTAACGCCGCTGCAAATGGCGGCCGCCATCGGCGGAATCTCCATCGGCGGCATGTGGTTTCAACCTCATCTGGTGAAGGACGCGGTTCATCTGATGCCCGCGCGCCGCCCGAGGTGAACCTGGAAAACATCGGCAAGGTGGTTTCTGGAATGTACGGCGTGGTGAACGAGAACGGCACGGGCGTACGCGCGCATCTTCCCGGCGTCGCGGTGTGCGGCAAAACGGGAACGGCCCAGCTGGCGTCCAACAATTTGCTGAAAGGAACATCCTATGGCGCCACCCACAAAGACAACGCCTGGTTCGTCGGATTCGCCCCTTGTGAAAATCCCGAAATCGTCGTGGCTGCGCTGTTCGAAAATGGCGAGCACGGCCAGCTGGCCGCGCCGATCGTGCGCGACGTGTTAAAGGCGTACTTCGACAAGAAAACTCGCCTAGCCCAACCCCAACCGCAGATCGCTCACATTCCGACCGGGCTGCTGCAGCCTCCTCCTCCGGTGAATCCATGACGTATTGTGGCGCACGCACTCCTGCGTGCCGCGTTCACACTCGTGTGAACGCCGGGTTAAGGACACTCCGCTAATATGCCGGCCCATCGTTCCCTCCGCGACTTCGACTGGCTGATGCTGATTCTGGTGTCCGCCATCTGCGCCCTCGGAGTGCTGCAAATCTATAGCGCCACGCGCGACACTCACTTTACCGAGGCGTGGTGGAAACAAGGCATCTGGATCCTCGCCGGATTCGCTGCCTTGTGGATTGGAACGCTCATCGACTATCACACCTTGCTCGGGCAGGTGGCCGTCTTCTATGTCCTGTCGGTGGTTACTCTGATCGCCACATTTGCGGTGGGAACCACCGTTTTCGGTTCTCGCCGCTGGATCGGCTACACCCACCTACCATATCCAGCCCTCGGAATTCGTTAAACTGGTGATAGTTCTCTTAGTGGCTCGATATCTGTCCGAGCTGAAGGGCGACCAGCTGGAGCTGCGGGATCTGCTCAAGCTGGCCGGCCTGGTTGCTTTGCCGATGGTCCTGATGATGCTTCAGCCGGATCTCGGTACGGCGTTGACGTTTGTTCCGATCCTCGCCATCGGAGTATTTTTGGCGGGGTTTCGTTGGCAGTACGCGGTGGCGATCCTGGTGATTATCGCGGTGATCGCGCCGATCGGCTATTGGGTGGTGTTAAAGGATTATCAGAGGCAGCGGGTGGTGAGCTTCCTGGACCCCAGTCAGGATCCAAAGGGATCGGGCTACCAGGTGATCCAGTCGAAAATAGCGGTGGGCGCCGGCGCGCTCTGGGGGCGCGGCGTTACCAAGGGTACACAGACCCAAGGGCGCTTTCTGCCGGTGCCGCAGAAGGATTTCATCTTTTCGGCCTTTGCCGAAGAGCACGGGTTCGTGGGCGTCATCGTGGCGCTGGGGCTGTATTTTTTGTTGCTGATGCAGATCGTTCAGAACGCGCAGACCGCGTCGGATAAGGCCGGGATGTTCATCTGCATGGGCGTGGCGCATTGTTGTTGTTTCACGTGTTGGTGAATGTCGGAATGGTGGTGGGACGGATGCCGGTCACGGGCATTCCGCTGCCGCTGATGAGTTCCGGCGGATCGAATATCGTAGCGATGTTTTTGATGCTGGGGCTCGTGAATAACGTCCGGCTCCGGCGATTTGTAAATTGACTGGCCGAGAGACGGCCGGCTTTTAAGAAGATTGAGGGCAAGCGAGTTCGATTCTATCGCTTCTGGTCCGCGTCGGATTTTTTTAATCCAGACCAGCGGTTGGGTTGAGCGCCTTCGCAGGGTGTTTGAGAGTTGATCTCCATCTGCGAGGCTGAAAGATTTTGAGTCCGTGCGCGCCGGGCAAACGGTCCAGTGGATCACCCGGGCGCTCGGGCTGACGGTGTTCTCCCTCGCGTTTTCTTCAAGCTCCGGTTCTCGCCATGAACTGTAGGAGCATTCATGAGCAAAGAATTGGTGATTGCAGCGAATCGCCACGAGATCAAAGTAGCGATTCTCGAAGACGACCAACTGGTCGAAGTGTTTTTCCAGCGTGCCAACGAGTACTCGCTCGCCGGCAGCATTCATAAAGGACGCGTCACGCGCGTTTTGCCGGGCATGCAGTCGGCCTTCGTCGATTTGGGCCTGGAGCGCGACACGTTCCTGTACGTATCGGACTTTTCCGACGAAACCGAGGACTTCGACCGCGTATCGGTAACCCGTGAACCCTCGCGCGGTGAACGCGGTGACCGCGGCCACAGGCCGCCGGCTCCCGAGCCTGTGCCCGTCATTCCTGAAGCCGCCGACATCGAAGCTCCCGTCAGCGCCGGGGCCAGCGAGCCGGAATCGCCTGTGGCGCCGCCTACTGAGCGTAGCGATCAACGCGACCGCAGCGATCGCGGTGACCGTAGCGATCGCGGCGAGCGCCCCGGTCCGGGCCCCGATCGCGGCCGTCGTTCCCGCCGCCGCCGTGGCCGCGGCCGTGGATTCCCGGATTCCAAGTACGCCTCTTCCGACGCTCCGCGCCCGCCCGCGCTTCCCTGAATCAGCGCCCGCGGCGGAGACCGAGCGCTCCTGCCACAGTTTCAGCCCCGGTCATGGAAGATCGCCCGATTGCACCCAGCGCCGGCGCAACCGATTTCTCCGTGCTCCCCGGCGAGTCGCTCGCAAAATACTCGCGCTCCAATATTCAGCCGCTGGATGAAGCCGAAGAAGACGAGATTCGCGACCTGCAGGAGACCAGCGTCCCGCCGAGTCGGAAACGCTGGCCGAAATCGCTCTGGCCGAAATCGCCGAGGAAGCCACCGAGGAGCCAGACGACGCGCCCATCGCCGAAGAGAGCGAGATGATGGCCGCCGGGCCGGAAGTGGAAGTGGCGATCAGCCTGGAGAGGAGATTGAGGCCGAAAGTTGGAGCAGAGCCGGACGACGCGCCCATGAAGGCGAGATCGAATCGCTGGCAGAGTCGGAAGCTGAGCTGGCTGGAGACCGACGCCGCCACCGAAGAGCAGCCCCCTCCGGCGGGCGACACGCCGCCGCTGTCGGCTCAGGTCCGCGAGCAAGGCGGACGATTCCCCGCATCGCATGCCCCGCCGCATGCGCCGCAAGATGCGCGGCGGAGGGCAGGGCGAGCCCCGCTTCTCCGATCGCACGGAGGCCGCGCCGGTCTCTGAATCCACCGAAGCCAGTCCCTGCACCCGAGCCGAGAGCCGAGCAGCCGCGACCCGAGCAGCGAACCTATCAGCCGCCCGGAAAGAGCGCCCCTGCCTTCCATCACCGAACTGTTGAAGGAAGGCCAGGAGATCATTGTCCAGATCGCCAAGGAGCCGCTCGGAACCAAGGGCGCGCGCATCACTTCCCACATCGCGCTGCCGGGCCGCTACGTGGTCTACATGCCGACGCTCGAGCACACCGGCGTCTCGCGCAAGATCGCCAGCGACGAGGAGCGCCTGCGGTTGAAGCGCATCCTGCAAATCCATCACGCCGGAATCCCCGGCGGCTTCATCGTGCGCACCGCTGGCGAGGGCAAGAGCGAAGAAGATCTCGCCGCCGACATGAACTTCCTTTTCAACCTTTGGCTGGATATACGGCAGAAGGCCGAAAAAAGGCCCGCGCCGCTGCTGCTTGCATCACGATCTCGATATCGTCCAGCGCACGCTGCGCGACCAGTTCACCGAGGACTTCAAAGCCATCTGGGTGGATAACGAAGAGCTCTATGAAAGCGTCCTGCGCTTCGTGCAGCGCTTCCAGCCGAGCCTGGTGACCCGCGTGAAGCTGTACACGCGCCCGGAGCCGATTTTCGACGCCTTCAATATCACCGCGGAGCTCGAAAAGGCGCTGCGGCCGAAAGTGTGGCTCAAGTCCGGCGGCTACATCGTCATCAACCAGACCGAAGCCCTGGTGGCCGTCGACGTCAACACCGGCAAGTACGTCGGCCGGTCCAATCGATTGGAAGACACCATCGTCAAGACCAACACGGAGGCGGTGAAGGAGATCGTGCGGCAGGTCCGCCTGCGCGACCTGGGCGGCATCATCGTCGTCGACTTCATCGATATGGACGAGCGCAAGAATCGCCAGAAGGTGATGCAGGCGCTCGAAGACGCCATGCGCTCCGACCGCGCGCCATACAAAATTCTGCAGTTCAACGATTTCGGCCTGGTGGCCATCACCCGCAAGCGCGTAAAGCAAAGCCTGGAGCGGGCGCTCTGCATGCCTTGCCCGCATTGCGAAGGCGCCGGCTACGTGAAGAGCGTGCAGACCATCGTGAACGAGATTCTGCAGGAGGCCGGCAAGATCGCCGGCGGCCATCGAAGGCAAGGATGTCCTGCTGCGCGTGCATCCCGACGTCGCGAAATTCCTCAAGTCGAACCAGAACAAACATCTCGAAGAGCTGGAGGAAATCCTGCGCCGGCCCGTGCTGGTGAAGGCCGATCCGTTGCTGCATCATGAGAAATTCGACCTGGGGTAAGGAGAATTTATGAGCGCCCCGTATGCGCATCCGGAAGTCTTGGTCAACTACCGATTGGGTAGCTCGCACGCCAGCCTCGCAAGAGACGCCAACGTGCGCGTCGTCGAAGTGGACGTGGATACCAAGGCCTACGACGAAGGCCACGTGCCCGGCGCGATTGCCTGGGCTTGGAACACGCAGCTTTGCGATACCGTGGTTCGCGATATCCTCCCGAAGGCCAGCCTTCGAGGCTTTGATGACGCAGTCCGGCATCGGCAACGACACCACGGTGGTCCTCTATGGCGACAACAACAACTGGTTCGCGGCTTGGGCCTTCTGGCAGATGAAGATTTACGGCCACAAGGACGTGCGCATCATGGACGGCGGCCGCAAGAAGTGGCTGGCGGAAGGCCGCGATCTGGAACCACGGCCGCAGCCAAGCCCTCGGCCAGCTCAAAGCCATACCAGGCCACTCGACCGGATTACTCCCTGCGCGCGTTTCTGCCGCAGGTGCAGCAGGCGCAGAAATCCGCCAGCGCGGTGCTGATCGACGTGCGCAGTCCCCAGGAATTCACGCGGCGAAATTCTCGCGCCTCCCGGACTGCCCGAAACCTGCCAGCGCGGCGGCCACATTCCGGGCGCGCGCAGCGTCCCCTGGGGCAAAGCGTGCAATGACGATGGAACGTTCAAATCGGCCGACGAGCTCGCAAAAGCATTTACGGCGCCGAGGGCGTCGTCCAGTCCAAGCCGGTGATCGCCTATTGCCGGATCGGCGAGCGTTCCAGCCATACCTGGTTCGTGCTGAAGTACCTGCTGGGCATCAAGAACGTGATCAACTACGATGGCTCCTGGACCGAGTGGGGCAATCTGGTCGGCGCCCCGGTCGAAAAAGGGCATTCGTGAAGCCGGAAAACTTCAGCGAGCGCAAAGTGGAGGTCGACGGCTGGCAGGTGAATCTCACCACCTACAAACTGGGCGACAAGTGGCACACCAAAGCCGACAATGTGTCGCCCGGCGCGGCCTTGGCGCGAGTAGTCGCCGACACCCGCGAGGACGCCGAAGCTAACGCGCCTGGCGCGCGCCAGAGAGCTGCTCTCACGCACCAAGCGTCACGCGGTTTAAAGCGCCCCGCATGTTAGACTGAAGGTCGCGGGCGGCATCGCCCACGCTCCTTTGTAGACCCCGGAGAGATGGCCGAGTGGTTGAAGGCGCACGCTTGGAAAGCGTGTATAGGGGAAACTCTATCGAGGGTTCGAATCCCTCTCTCTCCGCCATAAACAATCAAAACGTAGGCGCTGTTCCCATTGCGTTTGCAGCCGTGCTTTTTTCTGTGAGCGTTGAGCTGCGCAAGATGCGCTACGCCTGTGAAACACAGTTGGCAAGCATGTTTTTGCGCAACTTCAAGGGTCTGCCCATTTGAGCAGCCGAGATCAGTAGTTTATAGAGGGGCGACTGTGCATAGTTTGGCTATGCATACCCGAACGTTTCTAAACTTGCATTCTTGGTTTGACAATGGTTTAATTTGTCAAGTGTGGCTATGCAAACTGAAGGAAAGCTAAACTGGCTCCAAAGGAACCTTCCCGATGGCCTGGTTGTTGACGGACCATGGTTGGAGAGCCACGGATATTCGAGGTCGTTGAGAAACCACTACCTCGCCAAGGGATGGCTCGAACCTTTGGCTCGGGGCATCTACCGGCGCCCTTCTGCTCCGCTGCCTGGCCGTGGCAAGGTGCAAGATCTCCTCTGGGAGCAAGTCGTCGTATCTCTTCAAACACTCATGAGCGAGCCTATAGCGATCGGCGGCCGTACCGCACTCGAACTGCAAGGATTCTCACATTACCTAACCTCACCGGGGCCGCGTGAGGTGCATCTCTATGGAAATGAGGACCCGCCGAGTTGGGTTTTCCGGCTGCGTTTGGACGCACGTCTGGTCTTTCACAACACGAAAAAGCTGTTCCGGCCAGCCGTCCGATCGCGCGCCTCGCGCGAGCAAACCTCCCGCCCGCCTGACACGCCCGCTCCCGATGTAGCAGATTCCCAGGCGGGCCTCATGCGCCAGCCCTGGGGCCACTGGAACTGGCCGCTCGTGATGTCGACACCAGAGCGCGCCATCCTTGAGCTCCTGGAACAGGTACCGCAAAAAGAAACGTTCCATCAGGCGGATGTCCTCATGGAAGGACTTCGCAACCTCAGCCCCAAGCGGCTTCAACATCTCCTCGCCGACTGCCGAAGCATAAAAGTGAAGCGACTGTTCCTCTGGTTCGCCGAGCGCCAAAATCACGCTTGGCTCAAAAAGCTTGACCGCGCCGCCATCGATCTGGGCCGCGGGAAACGCATGCTGGTCCGAGGCGGCAAGCTCGACACGAAGTTCAACATCACGGTGCCGGAGACCCTCGTTGCCCGCGGCTGAAATGTACCGCCGCCAAGCCGCGCTGCTCGTGAGAACCATTCCCCTTGTCGCCGAGGAAACGTGCTTTGCCCTCAAAGGCGGGACCGCGATCAATCTCTTCCTCCGGGATATGCCACGCCTTTCGGTCGATATCGATCTGACCTATCTGCCTATTGCGGATCGCGTCCCGTCGCTCAAGGAAATCGATGCAGCGATGCGTCGGATTGCTCAGCGCATCCGGAAAGGGATTCGGGGAACGCGCGTAAGTCCCAGCCAGCTTCCCGGTGAAAAGTGCGTCACCAAGCTGCTCGTGGAGGCTGACGGCGCGCTGATTAAGACTGAGGTGACACCGGTTTTACGCGGCTGTGTTTATGAACCGGTTGTGCGAGGTGTTTCGGCCAGAGTCGAAGAGGAGTTTGGATTCGCTGAAATCCAGGTTGTCAGCTTCGCTGACCTCTATGCCGGCAAGATTGTCGCCACCCTCGACCGCCAGCATCCTCGCGATCTTTTCGACGTGCGCGATTTGTTGGCTCATGAGGGTATCGATGACGATTTGCGCAAAGCGTTTATAGTCTACATCCTCAGCCACAACCGGCCTATGGCGGAGGTGCTCGCCCCGGCGCGCCTTGACATCGGAACGGAATTCTTCAGAGGCTTCGAAGGCATGACGGAGACCGCGGTGACGCTCGACGAACTATTACACGCCCGCGAAGCACTGATCGCCGACATGGTTGGCAACATGCCTTTGGATCACCGCCGCTTTCTGGTTTCGTTCAAAGGTGGTGAACCAGAGTGGGCGCTGCTCAAAGTTCCCGGCGCCGAGATGCTGCCAGCAGGTCCGGTGGCGCGCGGAGAATCTCGCAAAGCTGAGCCAGCAAAAACGTTCTACTCTCCTGGCGAGATTGAACGAAGTACTTGGACTTTAAACGCGTGATTAAGTTCGATCATGAGCCTCTTGACTTCGGCATCCGCGAACGCAAAGGAGCATGCGAGGAGCGAAAGCCGTTTAAGCCGCAAATGGAGGTTCAAAACATCTACCGGCTTTGGGCAATTTGGGTAATGCGCATCGGGAGCGGTAGCAAGTTTGGCAAGCAGAGCAACCAAGATGCTATAAGTTGCACGTTTCAAAAACCTGTCAAGTATCGAATCCCTCTCTCTCCGCCATCTATTTTCAATTAGCTACACGACATATCTCTCGGATTTCGACAACGCATGTTGGACAGCTATTTCAGACAACAAACCAGGCAAGAGAAACCGACTGACAAGTCCGGTGCTTATCGTGGTGAGCGTTGGTAGAAAACTACTTGATAGTCTTCCAATTTTTCACTTGTGCCTTCGATGAGCTCGACGACAAACTGTTTCTCGGGAAAATCACGGGCTAGCTTCGCTGCCCAGGCTTCCTTTAGGGTTTGTCCGATGAACCTCACTTGAGCCTCCGTTGCATCTTTCCAGATTCCCGGGTGTTGAATATCAAGAACGTGAAAATGATTGATCGTTGCCTCGACGGCTTGCCTGTCGCGTTCCGTAGTAGTAACCCATTTTGAAGCCGAAGCCTCGTCCACTTCGTCGGCCCGAAAGACCATTCCTTCGTATTCGACAAACGATGGCCAAAATAAGGCGAGGTACCCAATTGCAAGAGGATACCTGCCTTCGCAAGCTGCGAGGCCCTCCGGCGATTGAGGGACCGCCCAATCTTTCAATTCGGGTATCAGTTCATCCCAGTTCATGGTTGGCCCCTGTCGCGACTTAACATAGACGGTATTCTAACCGCTATGATTTCGGCAATTTTGGGTAATGCGCGTTGGCACCTATGGCAACTAGGGGACGTGCAACAAGGAAGTCTCTATGCACACTGCCTGCTTTGCGCGCCTCCATCAAAAGTGAGATGATCTGAGCAAGGCCAAGCCAGCCTTCCAGGGAGTCTCCAATGAGCCTTCAATTCCGCGCCTACGCAATAATCGCCGCCGGTATTGCTCTCCTGATTGTCGGCCGAACGAACGGCGCCGAGCCAGCCGCCAAGGACGCGGCGAAAACGCCTAAGCCCTGGACTCCGCTGCGCACCTCCGACGGCCACCCGGACCTGGAGGGCTACTGGACCAACGGCACCTATATTCCCTTGGAACGGCCCAAAGAGCTAGGCACGAAAGAGTTTTATACCGAAGCCGAAGCGGCCGCCCTCGAAAAGAAGAAGGTGCAGGCTGAGCACAGCCAGGCCGCCGACGACATCCACTATGACAACGTGATCTGGCAAGGCGACAAGTGGGCCAAGGGCTCACCCAACTTGCGAACGTCCATCGTTTTCGATCCGCCCGACGGTCGGCTTCCTCCCCTCTCGCCCGAAGGCCAGAAGCGCGCCGCGGAGATGAAGGCGCTGCTGCCCCATCGCGAAGCCGCCGAAAGCGCCGAGTCTCGCACCTTGGGCGAACGCTGCATTACCTGGGGCGCCGACGGGCCTCCCATGCTCGGTTCCACCTATAACGCCAATTTCCAGATCCTCCAGAACGGCGCAGAGATCGTGATTCTCACCGAGATGATCCATAGCGCCCGAACCATCTTCATGGACGGCCGGCCGCATATCGCTGCCAACATCCATATGTTGGCCGGCGACTCCCGCGGCCATTGGGACGGCGACACCCTGGTGGTGGACTCCACCAATTTCTCCGATAAGACCAACTTTCGCGGACCGCCCGCAACCGCCCGCCAGGACATCTTTTCCAGCCCGGAACTGCACGTCATCGAGCGCTTCACGCGCGTCAACGACGACACCATCGTTTACCGCTTCACCGTCGATGACCCCGCTACCTGGACCAGGCCCTGGTCGGGCGAAACGCTCATTCGGAAAACGCGTGGTCCGATTTTCGAGTATGCTTGCCACGAGGGAAACTATGGACTCGTGGACATCCTCGCCGGCGCTCGCGCCGCTGAGAAAAAACGATCGAACTAATTTCGACTTGTGTGGCCGGCGCTCGTTTTTGCTGTCCGCGCTAGGGGGCGTAGCATTGGCCAAGGCAGCCGCGCAACAGCAGGGTTCCAGCGTACCAGCACCGCGCAGTTGGACCGGCGACCAGTTGGTCCGGTATCCTGACCCCGATGTCGTCGCTCTCGACAATCGCTTCCGCCGCTATATAGTCGGCAACACCGTGATCCAGCGCCTCTTCACCGGCACGCTGTGGGCCGAAGGCGTGGCCTGGAACGGAGTGGGCCGCTATCTGGTCTGGAGCGATATCCCCAACAATCGCCAGATGCGCTGGCTGGAAGAGGACGGCCACGTCACCGTCTTCCGCTCCCCCTCCGGTTTCAGCAACGGCAATACTTTCGATTACGAAGGGCGCGAGCTTTCTTGCGAGCATGGCAACCGCCGCGTAGCGCGCTATGAATCGAACGGCACCGTGACGGTGATCGCCGACAAATTCCAAGGCAAGCGGCTCAACTCGCCCAACGACATCGCGGTGCATCCCGACGGCGGCATCTGGTTCACTGACCCGATTTACGGCATCCGCGGCTACTACGAAGGCTTCAGGGGCGAGTCGGAAATCAAGGAAGCCGTCTACCGGGTGGACGCCAAGACCGGCCAGATGGACAAAGTGACCGACGATCTGAACCAGCCGAACGGAATCTGCTTTTCGCCCGATTACAAGAAGGTGTACATCTGCGACACCGGCACTGGCCGCGAGATCCGGGTCTACGATCTGGATGGTAAAACGCTGCGCAACAGCAAGCGTTTTGTCCAACTCGCCACCGGCGCCGCCGACGGCATTCGCTGCGACATCGACGGGAACGTGTGGGCCGGCGCGCCGCCCGGCGTCCAGGTGATCGCACCCAGTGGCGAACCCATCGGCATGATCCGCCTACCGGAAAACTGCGCCAACATCTGCTTCGGAGGCACACGCCGCAACCGGCTATTCATGGCCGCCAGCCAGTCCCTGTATGCGGTATACGTAGACACCATCGGCGCCCACATCGCGTAGTCAGGTGTGTGTGGCGCGCGCACTCTTGCGAGCAGCGTTCACACTCGTGTGAACGTTCCGGAAATTCTCGCAGACTTGTTAGACAAACTTTCCGGAAGTGGCGTCTGTATTGCCTCCAGCGCCACCGACAACCGCTCCTGTTCAGAAAGGAAGGCTTCTACGGCTTCCGTATTCGCCAGGTAGAATGTGATTGCGCCGTACACCTTTTCGAGCGATCCAATCAAAGGGAAAGACCGTAGGATGCCCTCGGGAGACGCGCCATTCTTGAATGGATAGATAATGCTGTCTAATGAGATCCGTGTTCCAGCGATGTAATAGCCGCCCTCTCGCCGTTCTACGTACGCTTCCATGGGATCTTCCGGTACCATTGTATCCATTCATCCGCGACCAAATAAATAGGAGGCCACGTTGAAGCCCATTCTGTTCACTTTCGCCCTAGCCGTAATGGCGCTAGCCCAGCCGCAAGCCGAATCCAACAACATGACCCTGGTCGGCCACAACGATCTCAACGGCAACGGCGACGGAGGCGAGGGACTCGCCATCCAGCAATGGCCCGACGGCCGCCGCGTCCTTTACCTGGCTCACGAAGGCCAAAAAACCTGCCTGAGCATCGTCGATGTGACGCATCCCGACAATCCCGTGATGATCAACCAGCTCCCCTCGCCCGCGCCCGGCATCACGCGCTGCAATTCCCTCGGTCTTTCCGGCAATGTGCTGGTCATCGCCAATCAAGCCCTCAAGAAAGGTCAGAAGACCGCCGGCCTATGGGTGCTGGATGTATCGAATTTCACCCGCCTTCAAAACGCGAAACGTTTAGAGGATCTCGAATTCTCTTTCTTCGATACCTCGGGACCAAATTCGCGCGGCATCCACTGCGTGTGGTTTGTCGACGGCGAGTTCGCGCACCTGACCACCGGCGCCGCCGACTTCGACCCCACCCATCCCAACGACGATCAGTTCTACATGATTGTGGATTTGCGCGATCCGCGCCATCCTCGCGAAGTGGGCCGCTGGTGGTACCCGGGGACGCGCAAGGGGGATCCCTGCCTTCCCGAGTGCCTGCCCAAGCGACATCCTAAGTTCGACGACGGCTACCGGCCCCATCAAACCGAAGTGTGGCCCGATCATCCCGACCGCGCCTATGTCGCCTACATTGACGGTGGTGCGTTCATCCTGGACATCTCCGGACTTGCCGACGTAAAGGCCGGCCGCGCGCAAACCTTCACTCCCAAGGTCCTGGGTCACACCACGTTTTCGCCGCCCTATCCAGCCTGGACCCACACCTTTCAACCCATCTTCAGCCGAGGCATTGCGCTGGCATCGGACGAAGACACGCAGGACAACTGCAAGGACGCGCCAAAACTCGTCTGGCTACTCGACATTCGCGCCGAAACGAATCCCATGGTCATCGACACTGCTCCGCTCCATGCGAACGACGGCGATCTTTGTACGCGTGGCGGCCGCTTTGGCGCGCATAACCTGCATCCCAACTTTCCCAGCTCCACTTCCGCCAATCTGAAGAACACCACGGTGGCCAGTTGGTTCAACGGCGGCGTGCGAATTTTTCATATCGTCGACGGCCCCAAGGGCGTTCCCAACGCCCCTCCGCACCTGGAGGAGATCGGCTTTTACATCCCGGCCGCCCCCGCGAAAAACCCCACGCCAACCAGCCAGATGAACCACGCCATCGTGGACGAAAAAGGATTCATCTACGCCAACGACCGTTTCACCGGCGGGCTCTACATTCTTCGCTACACCGGTGCGGTACCGTTAGATTGAAGTGCGATTCATGGCCCTGCTCGCGGTTCTTTCCTGCGCGCTCCTGGCGCAGGATACCGAACCCGTTTACCGCGTTGGCAAGGACGTCCGTCCGCCAGGTATCATTCGCAAGGTTGAGCCACAATACTCCGAGGAGGCCGTTAAGGCCGGACTGGTAGGGAAAGTATTATTGCAGGTTGTGGTAGGAACCGATGGCAAGCCACGCGACATGAAAGTGATCAGAGGCCTTGGACTGGGTTTGGACGAAAACGCCCTAGCGGCAGTAGGCGCGTGGGAATTTGCGCCCGGCACCAAGGACGGTCAACCCGTAAACGTGCGGGTGCGGATCGAAGTGAATTTTGGCCAGCTCGAAAAGGATCCGAAGGACCGGTGGCATGTAACGCGAGTAACGTTCCATCTTGTAGGCGGTTCGGCTCGGCCCATCCTCGAAAACGCCGCAGCGCCTCTCGTGGCCGATGGTGCCGCTGGCGCTGACGTTTTGGTGAAGTTCGATATCGATGCAAAAGGCGACCCGATCAACGTTCAGATCGAAAAATCGTCAGACCAAGGTTGGTCCCGCGACGTCACCAACGCGCTCAGCAAATGGAAGTTCACTCCCGGCTCCCAAAATGGAAGTCCGGTTTCCGTCTCTTGCACCCTGGATTTTGTTCGAGGCAACTGAGGCGCCATGCGGGTCGCGGCTTTTTCGTCTGCGCTTCATGGCATGACTCCTGAAGGCACACAGTGAATAAACCGAAGTTCTTTCTTGCGTTGCTCATCGCTTCCGCTGGGAACGCTACACACGGAGGGTTCACGCCGGGGAAAAGGACTAACATAACGGGTGCCGAAGATTCTCGACGTGCCCACACGAGCGTGAACAGAAAACGCATGACACTTGCGAGCGTAGCCTTCAAGGTTGAGCCCCGCACTACAACGGTTAGCCCGTGAGTGACCACCCTTTCGGATCCAATTCCTCCTCAAATTCAACCACTTGCCATCTTCCGCCTTCGCCGTCTCCGATCCTTTCTGCGAAGCTGGAAGCGATACCGCATCGCCGGTCCCCGCGCGCCTCTCTCACCCGAAAAATCAAAAAAATGCGTCACCAAACACAAAAAGTACCCTGATGCGCCTCCCGATTTTGCCGATCCCTAATTCCGAATTTTTTTTCGCCACCCCCGATACATACACCCCCACCCCCCTTCGTTGTGGCGCACGCACTCGTGCGTGCCGCGTTCACACTCGTGTGAACGCAGGATATGATAATCAGGATGCGATTCTGCCTGATCCTCCTCACAGTTTCCGCTGCGCTGGCCCAGGACGCCGGAGCTACCCATAACGATTGGCCGCACTACGGCGGAACACAATTCTCCTGGCGCTACAGCGCGCTCGATCAAATCAACGCCACCAACGTCAAAGCCCTCACGCCCGCATGGCTGTTCCAAACCGGCGACTATGCCGAAAACCTGCAGGCCACGCCCCTGGTCGAGAATGGCGTAATGTACCTGATCACTGCGCGGGCGCGCGTATTCGCCCTCGACGCCGCCACCGGGCGCGAAATCTGGATCTACCGGTATCCCGAGCCGCCCCGCAGCGTTCCCGGCTTTGTCGGAAATCGCGGCCTGGCCATCGGAGATGGCAAGGTCTTCTTCGGCACCAAGGACAACTACATGGTCGCCTTGGATCAAAAGACCGGACGATTGGTGTGGAAAGTCAATATTGACGACGCGCGGCAATGCGGCTGCAACGTCACCGCCGCGCCTCTCGTCGTCAAAGACAAAGTGATCGTGGGTGGCACAGGCGGCGATGGAGCGCATCGTGGTTACATCACTGCCTTCTCCACCAAGAACGGACGTCTGGCGTGGCGCTGGTATGTGATTCCCGGCCCCGGAGAGAAAGGCCATGAGACCTGGAAGGGCGACAGTTGGAGATTCGGCGGCGGCGCTCCCTGGCTGACCGGCTCCTTCGATCCCGCTCTGAACCTCGTCTATTGGGGGACCGGCAACGCCGCCGCCGATTTCTACGATGCCGACCGCGTGCCGGCGGGCGCCGACAAGAGCAAAGACATCAATCTCTATACCGCGAGCGTAGTGGCACTGGACGCCGACACCGGGAAGCTGCGCTGGTACCACCAGGAAATTCACGATGACTTGTGGGACTGGGATTCCGCCTACGAAGTCCTCCTGATGGACCGCCAGATCCGCGGCCGCATGCGCCAGGTGTTGGTTCACATGAACAAGAGCGGAATCACGTCGGTTCTGGATCGGGCCACCGGCGAGTTACTCGGCGTGTTCACCGTTCCAGAAGTGCAGAATTGGATTTCCGGGATCACTGAAGACGGAAAGTTGGTTGGCCGCCAGGAGCCCCAGCTCGGCAAGACCACCACCATCTGCCCCACCGCGGCTGGCGCAAAAAGCTGGAACTCCATGGCGTATTCTCCTCGCACCGGTTTTCTCTACGTGCCCGTCAATGAGCTGTGCGAAGACGTTACGCCCAACAACACGGCGCCCGACGAAGGGCAGAATTACATGAATGGGGAATTTCCGATTCACTTGCCTCCGGGGCGCACCACCTATAGCCACATCGACGCCTGGGATCCAGTTACTGGCAAGCTCGCCTGGAAAATTCCGTACAAGTATGTGCTGTTGGCTTCCATGCTCGCCACCGCAGGCGACTTGGTGTTCACCGGAAATCCCGAAGGTGAGTTTTTCGCGCTGGACTCGAAGAGCGGAAACAAGCTGTGGAGTTATCAGACCGGTGCCGGGAATCGCGGTGCGTCGGTCGCCTACGCTGTGAATGGCCGCCAGTACATCGCCACCACCACGGGATGGCACGTGTCGGTGGTAGGAGGAGCGCTTTTGGCGCTGTTTCCCGATCAGGACTGGCGGCTCGGCTCCACGCTCGTGGTGTTCGTGCTGCCGGAGGGATCGCGATGAGACGGGCGCTTCTGCTCCTGCTCGTACCAGTGCTGGCTTGGCCCCAGAGTCGGAGTCAGCACGACGCGTTGCAGCGCGGTGCGGAAGTGTTCAGCCAATCTTGTGCCACGGGATATTGCCACGGACCGAGAGGCGGCCCGAGTGGCGCTCCGCGCTTGGCCGCCCGCGGCTTCAACCAGGCGTATATAAGCGGCGTGGTCGCGCGCGGCATCCCTGGCACGGGCATGCGGTCCTTCGCTACGGTTTTATCGCGGCCGGATTTGGTCGCGGTGGTCGCTTATGTAGCCACGCTCAATGGCGTCGCCGATCCCAATGTCAGCGTGGATGGCGCGGCGGCAACGTTTTCCTCCGGGCCCGCGCTATCCGGCGAAACTGCTCGCGGAGCGCGGCTGTTTTCGGAAGCCGTGCGCGGCTTTGGACGCTGCTCCACTTGCCACGAAGTGGGCGGTTTTGGAATTTCAGTAGCGGCTCCCATCGCGCAGCTACCGGCTTCTGTCGCGGCGCTCAAGGCGCTGGCCACGCCCAACGTGAAGACGGGCACTCTGGATGGTGAATCCATGCCTGTCCTGGTGCTGAGCGATGGCAAGCAGAGCACGCTGTTCTACGATCTCACTTCAGCCCCGCCGGTCGAGCGCAACGCCCAGCCTGGCTCCGTCAAGTTCACCGATGGAAGCACCTGGCGGCACTCTTCCGTCATTGGAGCTTACAACGATTCCGAGTTGGCCGCGATTCTGGCTTACTTGAGCGCAGTGATCAAACCGTAGACTTCGCAGCAAGGAGGCTGCCCCGTATGAAGCGCGTTTACGTATTCAGCGCCCTCGTCACACTGTCGGGTGCTCTCGGATTCTTGCGGACGCGAGCCGTGGTTCACGCCGCCGCAGTCATGGCGCCCCGCTTTGAAGTGGATCCCTACTGGCCCAAGCCGCTGCCCAATCACTGGATTCTTGGCCAAACCATCGGCGTTTCGGCCGACGCGCAGGGCCACATCTGGATCGTGCATCGCGTCGGTTCGCTCGAAGCCGGTGAACGGCACGCCACCACCAATCCACCCATTTCCCAATGCTGCGCCCCTGCGCCTCCGGTTTTGGAGTTCGATCAGGAAGGCAACCTGATCGGCCACTGGGGCGGTCCGGGCCCCGGTTACGATTGGCCTGAGTCGGCGCACGGCATCACAGTCGATTACAAAGGCAACGTTTGGCTGGGCGGCAATGGCCGGGGACCGCAGAGCGGGCGCGGCGCCATCAACGGCCAGGATGAAGAGTCCAAAGCCGGCGACAAGGTCGAAAGTTTCCGCGACAACCAGATCCTCAAATTCACCCAGGATGGAAAATTCCTGCTGCAAATCGGCAAGCCCGGCCACAGCAAAGGCAGCAACGATACCGAAAACGTCCGCCTCGCAGCCAAGACCTTCATCGATCCGAAAGCCAATGAGCTGTATGTCGCCGATGGCTACGGCAACCACCGCGTGATCGTGTTCGATGCCGACACCGGCCAGTACAAGCGGCACTGGGGTGCTTACGGCCACAGACCCGACGACGCCGACCCTGGCCCTTACAATCCGAATAACCCGCCCGCGCAGCAATTTCGCAATCCGGTGCATTGCGCCATGCTCTCGAACGACGGCCTGTTGTATGTGTGCGATCGCGTGAACGACCGAATTCAGGTCTTCCACCCCGATGGGTCCTTCGTCAAGGAAGCATTTATCGAGAAGCAGACGCTGGGTTCCGGATCTGTTTGGGATATCGCATTCTCGCAGGATCCGCAGCAGAAGTTCCTGTATGTCGCCGATGGCGAAAACGATCGGGTGCACATCGTCGACCGCGCGTCGCTCGAAGTGCTCACCACCTTCGGCGAAGGCGGCCGCCAGCCCGGAGAATTTTATGGCGTGCACAGCATCGCCACCGATTCAAAAGGCAATATCTACACCACCGAGACGTACCGGGGCCAGCGAGTGCAGCGCTTCGTGTATAAAGGTCTCGCGCCGGTAACGAGCAAAGATCAGCGCGTGTTGTGGCCGGGGAAAGCAAAATGATTCCATCGAAAATTCTACTGATAATTGCTTTGGCGCTTCCGCTGTTGGCGCAGGACAAGCGCTCGGGAACCTACATAAATAGCGACGAGATCCAGGCCTACCTGAAGCGGGCGCCTGCCGACGCAGTTAGCGACCAGCAGGTTCGAGCCGTGGATGTCGGCAAGAGCCACGTCGACATTGGCGTGGTCTATCGGGGCAAGCAGACGGCGGGCGGCGCAGTGGCCGAACATGACTTAGTAAGTGAGGTTTATCACATCATGGATGGGTCGGCGACTTTGGTGCTGGGCAGCGACATCACGGACTTGAAAAAGCGGCCGGCAAATGATCGGGCCGTCCGGCTGCTGAATGGTCCGGGCGGTAACGGCGTCTCCATTCGCAACGGCGCCACTTACCAACTGAAGCCCGGCGACGTCGTCATCATACCCGCCGGCGTCGGACATTGGTTCACGAAAATCGACGACCACATCGAATATCTGATGGTGCGCGTGGACCCCGACAAAGTGACGCCGCTCAAGGACGAAGCTGCATCCAAAGCCGACCTGGCCGCCGCGACGCGGCCGTGAGGAAGCGGCCTTACGGCAATCCGAAAACAAACAGCGAAGACCCGGCCGAGATTGCCACCTGCTGCTTGCCGTCGATCGCAAACGACATCGGGTTGGCACGGACGGCGCCGCCCAGTTGCAATTCCCAAAGCAGCCTGCCGGTCTCGGCGTCCAGCGCGAAGAAATTCCCCTCTTCCGCGCCGCCAAAAACCAGGCCGCCCGCGGTAGATAACAGGCCCGCCAACGGCGGAGTGATCAGCTTAAACTCCCAGCGCAACTTCCCGGTGGCCGCTTCCAGCGCGCGCACCGCGCCATACGCATCGTCACCGTTTTTCCTCTCTCCACCGCCTCCGGTGTACGCGGTGCCGTCCTTGTACTCCGCGTCCCCCTTGTAGTAAATGCCGGCGATTTCGCGAGCGGCCTGGTAAAACAAATTGGTCTTAGGGCTGTAGCTGGGGCTCCACCAGTTCGAGCCTCCGGTGATGTCCGGATAGACCAGCGTACCGTCCACCTTGGGGTCCGCATCGCGCCGCGCAAACGGCCGGCCTTTCGCGTCCAGCCCATCGGTCCAGGTTGTTTTGATGTAAGGAACACCGGTCAGGAACTCGCCGGTCTGGCGATCGAGGACATAGTAGAAACCGTTCCGGTTCGCCATCGATACCACTTTGCGCTGGCGCCCCTTCACCTCGGCGTCGAACAGGATCGGGATTTGAGCGGCATCCCAATCGTGAACGTCATGCGGAGTGAATTGGAAGTGCCATTTGATTTTTCCGGTGTCCGGGTCCAGAGCGAGCAGCGAGCAGGTGTAGAGATTGTCGCCCGGCCGCGTATCGTCGTTCCAGTCCGGCGCGGGATTCCCAGTGCCCCAATACACCAGGTGGAGCTCGGGATCGTAGGACCCCGTCACCCAGGTGGAACCGCCGCCGTGCTGCCAGCTTTCCCCGCCCCACGATTTCACCCCAGGCTCGCCGGGTCCAGGCACGGTCCAAGTGCGCCACAGCCGTTTGCCGGTCTTGGAATCGTAGGCGTCAAGAAAACCACGAATTCCGGTTTCGGCGCCGGAAACTCCGACAATGATTTTTCCGTCAATCGCCAGCGGAGCCGAGGTGATGTAATAACCCTTCTGATTGTCATCGACGGCAATGTCCCAGCGCACGATTCCAGACTTCGCATCCAGCGCTATCAGATGGCAATTCACCGTTCCGTAGAACACCATGTTGTCCAGGATGGCCACTCCCCGATTCACGGGCGGAGAGCCAATGATAATGACATCCGGCGGGATCTGAGGCGTGTATGTCCACAGCGGCCGTCCAGTGCGAAGGTCCAGCGCGGTCGCGGTGCTCGGAGGTTCCGTGATGTACATGATCCCGTCGGATACGATCGGCGAAGTCTCGACAATTCCCGGGTTCCGCATCTGGTAGGCCCAAGTCAATTTCAATTGAGCGACGTTTTGCCGGTTGACCTGGTCCAGTTGTGAGAAGCGCTGCGCCTGGTAATTTCCGGAGTAAGTCACCCAGCTGGAAGGATTGTTGTCGACTTGTGCAAAAGCCCCGGTCGTTATCACAAAGACGAGCAGCCTCTTCATTTCGCACCTCCCAGGCCCCACAAATAAGCGACCAGATCGTCGAGTTCGGAACCCGAGGTTTTTCCGCTGTAATTCGGCATCAAGCTTTTGCCCAGCTCTTTATCCAATGTCTGGAGATCGGCCTTGCGGAAGGAATACAACTGATTGGCCGCATCCTTCACTTGGATGGTGAACGAATCCTCGTTCACCCGCAAGCCGCGCACTTCCCGGCCGTCCCGCGTGACCACTCGAACCGGCAGAAACTCATTGAACCCGCGGCCTGGAACGAGCAGCACTCCGCGAGGCAGCGTGGCTGCCGGATCGACAATCGCTTGCCGCAGATAGGCCGGAGCGCGGAGCGCGCCGATGCTGGTGAGTTCGGGACCGAAGCTTCCTCCCTGGCCCGCGATGGTGTGGCACGACGCGCAGCCCAGTCGATTGTAAACAGCCTTCCCGTTCTCTGCATTTCCTGTAATTGCGACTTTAGCGACGCGGGACAACGAACGAACATAGGCCACCAGCGCGTTGAGTTCGGCGTCCGTCATGCGCCGGACACGAGGCATCCCAGTGTTGGGAATTCCATCTCGGATGATCGCGAGCAGCGCCTGGTTGTCGGCGGCATGCGTCAGAACCGGCCGATTCAAATTCGGCCCTTCACCACCGCCTCCCTCCAGGCCGTGACAGCGTGAGCACATGCCTAAGAAAAGCTGCTTGCCCTTGGCTTCGTCGGGGCTTTGGGCAGTTAGTACACACGCGGCTGAGAGCAGCAGAATCGCGGCGCGCACTAGACCTTCTCGTCTTCCCACGGTTTCCCCGGACGCCGCATGATCTGCTCCAGGCTGGCTGGTTTGGGTCGAAACTCCGTGCCGAAGTGCTGATCGACGTCCGCTTTGTTATTCATCCGCGGACCCGGATATCCCACCAGCTGCCATCCGATCAGCCCCGCGTTCCCGCCATGCATCGGGTCCGAGAACATGCCCTCGACGGTATGGGCTCGCAGCAACTGAAAGAAATGGGTCTTCTCCATCGACTGGAGCTTCTGGATCTGTTCCTCTACCGGAAGCTCGTCGAAGTTCATGCCCAACCTGGCGATACCCTGCTTATAGGTCTCGCGTGGATTTTCCTTCCCCTGATAACCGTGCTCCGGCACGGACTCAACGAACGGACCTTTGGTGTAGCGGTATTTGTCAGCGCCGTAGGGTCCGGCCAGTTGCCGATCGATATAAATCACAACTCCGGCTTCCTTGGCCCCCGGCCCGGTGGCATCGCTGGGAAAGACTCGCTCCGAGGCCGCCGCGATTACGCGGGCTTCTCCGGCGGTGAAGAAACGCAGAGGAACTTTTACGTTTCCATCCTGAGCTTGCAGGCGGAACGGTTCGCGGGCCAGCGTGTAGAGCAGCGTGCCGCCCAGCGCGCCCGCGGGAATGGTCAAAAATTCGCGGCGTTTCATATTAATCTCCCCGGATGCTTCAAATATTTGTCGATCAGCGCATCGGCGGACCAATGATTCACGGCGAGCACGGTGAGCGTGGGGTTGCCCGACGCGGTTTGGGGAAACGACGACGCGCCGATCACCCACAGATTCGGCATGTCCCAGTGCTGGAGATACGGATTCACCACGCTGGTTTCAGGCGACGCGCCCATCACCGCGCCGCCTTGAATGTGCGTGCTTTGATAATTGATCACGTTGTACTTGGCTCGCGAGGGCCGCGTGGGAGTCCAGTTTCGCTCCCATAGCCGGCGCGATTTTGGCCGCCAGATCATAAGCGAAATCGCGCTGCTTGTGTTCGTGCTCGGTCCAATCGAGAGTGAAGCGCAGCAATGGATCGCCGAACTTATCTGTGTAGGTGGGATCCAGGTCGATGTAGTTCTGGCGATACGACATGTGTTCGCCGTATATGTTGAGTTGCGCCACGCGGTCGTGCCACTGCAGCGAAGCGGCCTTCCACTCCGCGCCCCAATTGGATTTCGGATGCTCCAGGAGGCAGGGCGCCGAAGGAACCGATGGGCAAGTCGCCATTGCTGTTCAAACTCAGCATGCCGTACCGCAGCAACCCGTCCGAACCGCTGAGTCCGTTGTCGCCGTCGAAATCGGAAATGCGCTGGCCCAGGCGAGCCCGCGCCCATAAACGCATTCAGCGGTTTGTCGAAGAAGACCCGGATTCCGCCCTCTACCTGATGGGTGAGGTTGCGGCCGAGCGTTCCCTTTCCCGTCGCCGGATCGTACGGCGTTCCAATCTTGGAAAGAAACAGCAGCCGGTTGTTATTCAAGGTGAAAGAAGCCAGAATCACGGTTTCCGCGGGCTGGAAAAACTCTTCGCCGTTCGCATCGGTGAACTGGACTCCGGTGGCGCGGCCGTTCTCATGCACGATGCGCCGCACCCAGCTTCCGGTCCGCAATTGAAAGCTCTTGTGCTTGTGAAGCACGGGCATCAGCGTATTGCTCGGTTGCGACTTCGCTCCAATCATGCAGCCGAAGCGCGAGCAATAACCGCAGTAGGCGCAGGCCACCCGCGAGACGCCGTCGGGATTGGTGTAGTTTTCGCTCAGGTTGGCGGCGGGAGTGGGGTAAGGATGATAGCCCAGCTTGCGCGTGGCTTCCTCGAACAGGTGCGACGCATAGGAATGCTTCAGCGGCGGCGTGGGATATTCCTGCATACGCGGCGATTCGAAAATGTTTCCGCCATCGATCAGCTTGCCGCGCAGATTGCCGGCCTTGCCGCTGACGCCCATCATCTGCTCGGCGTACCAGTAATGCGGCTCCAGTTGATCGTACGTCACGCCCCAATCCTGCACCGCCAGATCGGGAGGCAATTTCCGCCGCGCCGTGCTTCTCCGTCAGATGAGTTCGCAAATTGAAGACGCTCGGCAAAAAGCGGAAGCACATGCCGGTCCAATGCTCACCAGCGCCGCCCACGCCGGTTCCTGGATGAAAGGAGCCATACTGGCGGACGGGAACAGCCGTTTCGTTCCGCGCGTGCCGGTGCGTAATGGTCTCCTCGGCAATGTTCTGCATCATTCGCAGGCGGATGTTATAGTCCAACTCGTCCATGTCCATGGCGTAGTCGGCCAAGGTTCGCATTTGTCCGCGCTCCAGCGCCATCACGCTGACCGAGGTGCGGGTGACGAGTTCCTTGGCCATGGCGAGTCCGGTCCAGCCGCCGCCAATGATGGCCACATCTACGGGTTTGAGGTTGGTCATGGGTGCCTGTAGCTCGATTCTACCGGTTTCATCGTGGATTGAGGGGCGCGGCGCACTGGAAACTCGCCGCATTATTGGGGTCGCCGGTGCCCCGGTAGCGCGCCACCTGCGGGTAGGCGCACAGCGGGCGAGTCAGCGTCTTCGAAGGGTCGTCGGACGCGGTTCCGGTGCCGATTATTTTGTCCGGCGCTGTGCCTTTCTCGACCCAGCGATCGAGCGCGGCGACAACATCGTGATCCGGGTCGGATCCAGCGCTCGCACCGTTGTTCCCGAACCTGTTGGGACCCGCGCCGCCGCCGCAGTGGCCCATCCCAGGAACCATAAACAGGCGGTAAAAGTCTTGCAGGCCGACTCCGGGATCCTTCGCGAGAAACGCCTGGACGCGGCCGTAGTAATCGATGGAACTCAGTGCGGAAATCGCGGGGTCGCCCCAGCCGTGGTACTGGAGGAGCTTGCCCCGATGCGCGCGGAAGGCCCGCAGATCGGGACTGGTGGAGTTGAGAATGGAACCGCCCTTCTCGTCGCCGAGCGCGACATCCTTATCGAAGTTCATCGTTCGAAAGTCCCATTTCGAATTTGGAAAGACGACATCCGAATAGAAGGAGTTGCCGAACGCGAATTGAATGGCCCCAGGCGCCTGTGCCGCGGTGATCCAGAAAGACCAGCCGCCTGGCCCTGCTTCGGTGCCCGGGGGATATCCGGGAAAAATCTGTGCGCCGGTACGCGGATTCTTCGGGCCGGAGTAAATTTTGCGCACTGCCTCCACCTGGGGCGTGGTCAGGCATTCCGGACTGTCCCCCGCCTTGCAGGTCAGCACCGCCGGATCGAAGTGACAGATGCGGGGATCTTCGATGAGGCCGTCCTTGACGCCATCCAGCGCATCACAAGCGGCGAGGGCGGCCTTCTGGATAGCAGGCAGCTTGGATGGCGGTACGCTGCCGGCGGGATCGTTCAGCAGCGCTTGTTCGTTCCACACAAATCCTGCGAACAGACGCGACCAATTATTGGCGGGCGCGCCCGCGACGATGCCGTCGAAATCCTGCGGATAGCGCTGCGCTTCCATGAGCGCTTCGCGGCCGCCATCGGAACAACCGACGAAGTAGGAGCGCGCGGGATCCTTGCCGTAGAAGGCGCGCACGATGGCCTTCGCTTCGAGGCCGGTCTCATGCACGGCGCGGTATCCGAAATCGACCAGCTTCTCGGGATGTCCGGTAGCCCAAGTCGCTCCCGTCAGGGTGCTCGAGTGACCGTCGTCGGTGGCTGCCGTGGCGTACCCGCGACGCAGCGGATCGATGAGCGCCTGCGTGGGAATTGCGCCCGCCCATCCGCCGTTGCCCGCTTGCTGATACTTTCCGTTCCAGCCCGCGGCCGGGAGCCAGACCTCGAACTTGATTTCGGAATCGGTGGTGGGCTTGGCAAAGGCTTTTACGACGCAGCGGGCGGGCAGGTTGACTGGCGTTGAGCTCCCAAACGGGTTCGGTGCGGAGAAGGGTCCTTCTGGAACCAGGGTGGACGAAATGATGGCCGTGTGTGGAAGATTGAGACTCATCAATTGACTGCAGGATTGCTGGGCGCTGAGCGCGGGAGCGATCAACGCTGTGAAGGCGAGCGCAAACAGGAGCGCCCAACGGCGTTTGCCGGTCATGTGAGTGGTCCTCCTCGAGAACTGGGTCATGTTTACCCGTCATTTAGTCTACTAGCCGAGGTGCCGAAAAAGTATTGATCGGCGCCGTCCGTAGGGACATTCATCCGTCGAATAGGCTTATCTCATAAATGATCTACGCCGTCTCATCATGTCCCTGTTCCTCCGCTGATATCTACAACACCGGCCTCACAAACAAGACCCTAGGTTCACGGCGTCCGTCGCCTATGAAGCTCGGCGGGGCATCAACGCGACAGAACTGCCTTTGGCTTACCGGCGTAGAAAATGCACGCCGGCAGATTGTCATGTGATGGTCCGGCGAACTGGGGTGCAATCTTCGCCCAAGCGACTGGAAGAGTGCTGCCGGTAACCAGCAAATCGCAAATCTTGTCAAGAAACTCTGAGAAGTTCTTGCCTCGCCTATCGAGCGTCATCACCAGGTTAAGGGGTCTGGCCGGGACGCCGCGCACGTAAGCGTCGGAATCGTTCTCGCTGGCTATAATAACCACTTTGACGTTGGAAGATACGCAGGCGTCGAGCAGCGTGGCGGCAGTAAATCGTTCCCCAAGCGCCGTGTTTAGTTGCCCTTGTGCGTCGATACTTCCGAAGAAGTGCAATAGATCAATTCCCCGGAGGCCCTCCACGAGCGCTACTGCGTCGGGGAACACTCGCGCTTCGACGGTGCGGTAGTGTCGCCGGTAAACGTCTGCGTCCGCTTCCATCTCCGCCGCGAAAGAATCCGTCAGCGATGCAACCAGAATTGCAGCTCCTCGTGAGTCATTTGCGGTTTTTGACCTGAATAAGGAAAACATAGCCAGCTAGAAAAGCCTACCATGCGGCGGCTCAACAGCCTCGCTGCGTCCCGGGTAACGCTCTCAACCAATTATGCCTGGGTGCACGAGGAACCCACCCCGCTGGAACCTCCCACGCTTATGGAGATTGGACCACAGTCGACGCCTTTTCCACGACGTAGGTCCTTTGTATACTCTCGCGAGAGATGGAATGCCTTTGGTTCGTCATCTCAAAGTGAGGAGACTCGCTTGACATCTGCCACGTGGCGCGTTACGGTACGAAATAATAAAGACAATTCGCCACAAGGGGCTGAAACGTCTTTTTGAAGAGGACGACGCGCGCGGCGTAAATCCGGAACATGTTGACAAGCTCAGGAACATTCTGGCTACTCTTCAGGCCGCCCCCAACGTCGCCCATATGGATTTGCCGGGTTTTCGGTTGCATCCGCTCAAGGGCGAGATGAAGGGCTTTTGGGCCGTTGCAGTACGCGCCAACTGGCGGGTGATTTTTCGTTTTGACGAGGGAGCGGAGGACGTTGATTATGTCGACTACCACTGAAAAGAACCAGCCCAAGACCATGAAAAATCCGCCGCACCCCGGCCTTGTCGTGTTGAAGGAGTGCATTGAGCCTATGGGCTTGACGATCACGGACGCCGCCCAAGCCCTGGGCGTCACGCGTAACACGCTTTCGGAACTCGTAAACGGAAAGCGCGGCATATCGCCTGAAATGGCCGTGAGACTGACCAAGGTGTTCGGCGGCGCCGAGCAAGGCTGGCTTGTGCAACAGGCGCAATACGACCTGGCCCAGGTCCGCCGCGACCGGCTCAAACTCAAGCGGTTGGAAATCGCATAGCTTCGCGAGGTCCCGGCTCGTGCAATCGTTAGTTAATCGCGAAGCAATACAGTAGGCCGGCGCCGCCGGTGCTCACTAGATTCGCCTGGCTACAGCCACGGCTGGGATGCGCCGAGTTCCACGACGTGTTCCCACCGCCGGTCCGATCGAAATGCCCAAGCTGCGCTGTACCCTGATCGGCGCTAGTCCAGTTGGCGCAAGTGTGATCGGCCGAGTCGGTGAAAGCCCGTCCGTCAGGTTGTGAGCCAGTGAGAATGTCGTGCTGATTGGGCGTATCGCCGAAGCCTTTGACCGGCTCCCCCTTCTCCGTAAATGCGGTGGCTTTAGAAAGGTTGTTGCCAAGCCGAGCGATGTCGAGCGTGTCGCCGTGGAGATCCGCAACGCTACCTGCGATTTTGGCTCCTTTGGGTCCGTACCAGGGTCCAGTCCCAATTCGATCGCGAGCGTTCACGGCGGCTTGTGATCCACTGGCCTGAGTGCTCAAATATGCGTGCCAGGTCTTGCCGCTTGCTCCGGCGGCTCCGGACGCCGTTGCGAGGCGCTGGCACAGAGCGTCCGCCCCAGCCAAGCCGCCGAGATTGGCTCCATTGCCGGAACCGGCGCTGGTTATGAAGAAGCTCATGGGCTGTGGCGGGGCTTTACCGTCGTTCTGCTGAGCAAACGCAAGGGACGAGGGCAGCGCCAAAAGGACCAACAACGCTGGAATATGCGGTTTCGTTTTCATTGACTCCTCCACATCTGGCTTTTAGCTCACAAGCATAGCAGACACCAAATGAACGGGAAACCCGTGAGCTGACGCCTAAAGTATTTTATATCGTGATACGATATAAATGATGAAGGATCTATCGCTCGAAGAATACCGCTCCCTGGCCGATTTCCGCTATCAAATCCGGCGCTTTCTCGGCTTCAGCGAGGAGCAGGTGCGGGCCGCCGGCATGGAGCCCCAGCAGCACCAACTGCTGTTGGCCATCAAAGGTCTTCCGGACCGCACCGCGGCGACCATCGGCGAGTTGGCGGAGAGGCTGCAATTGAAACATCACAGCACGGTGGAACTGATAAACCGGCTGGAGAAGCTGGGGTACGTCGCGCGGGAGGGCAGCGAGCAGGATCGCCGACAGGTGATCGTTCACTTGACGCGTTCGGGCGCCGGCATTCTGCGGAAGCTCTCGATCGCGCATCACCAGGAACTGGAAGTCGCCGGACCGCGGCTGGCCAAGGCGCTGCGAGCGATTGCGCGCCAGCACGGCGTCAAGAAGAGGAGCGCGGCATGAAGCACAAACATTCGCGCGCGCAAGAATTAGGCGACTTCACCACCGACTGGCACGTGATTCCGATCTCGCTGCTGGCCATCGTCATTGGCTTAATCGCGAGCGTGGTGGCATGGGCTTTGCTCCGGCTTATTGGACTGTTCACGAATCTCTTCTATTACCATCGCTGGAATACGGCGCTGGTCTCACCGGCTGGAAATACGCTGGGATGGTGGGCGATTCTGGTGCCGGTGGCTGGGGCGCTGGTCATCGGATTGATGGCGCGTTACGGATCGGAAAGAATCCGCGGCCATGGCATTCCCGAAGCGCTGGAGTCTATTCTTATTAACGGCAGCCGCGTGGAGCCTAAGCTGGCTCTACTGAAGCCGATATCATCGGCCATCTCCATCGGCAGCGGCGGCCCGTTCGGAGCCGAGGGCCCGATCATCATGACCGGCGGCGCGTTCGGATCGTTGATCGCGCAATTTTTCCATCTGACCAGCGTGGAGCGTAAAACGCTGCTGGTGGCTGGAGCCGCGGCGGGGATGTCCGCCACGTTCGCCGCGCCCATCGCCGCGGTCCTGCTGGCAGTGGAGTTGCTGCTGTTTGAGTGGAAGCCTCGCAGCCTGATTCCGGTTGCCCTGGCCAGCGCCACCGCTGGAGCGGCGCGCCGATACATTCTCGGCGTCGGTCCGTTGTTTCCCGTGCCATCGCATCCGGTATTTATTGGTCCGCTGGGATTGCTGGGCTGCGTGGTCTGCGGTCTGCTGGCGGGTGCGCTTTCGGCGTTGCTGACGGGCGCCGTATACGCGGCCGAAGATACGTTTCTGAAGCTTCCCATTCATTGGATGTGGTGGCCTGCGATCGGCGGTGTAGTGGTTGGCGTGGGCGGGGTGATTTTCCCGCCGGCGCTGGGAGTGGGCTATGACACGATCGGCGCTCTGCTCCAAGGCGACGTCGCTCGCAACGTAATTCTGGGAGTGTTGCTGGTCAAATCGATTATCTGGGCGGTCTCACTTGGCTCCGGTACATCGGGCGGCGTGCTGGCGCCGCTCTTGATGATGGGCGGAGCGCTCGGCGGCATAGAGGCGATGTTTCTTCCCAACGAAGGAGCGGGGTTCTGGCCGTTGATTGGGATGGGCGCGATTCTGGGCGGCACTATGCGATCACCGCTCACCGGAATCATCTTCGCTCTGGAACTCACGCACGATATCAACGTGCTGCTGCCGCTGTTGGTGGCCAGCGTGATCGCGCATCTTTTCACCGTGCTAGTGCTGAAGCGCTCGATTCTGACCGAAAAGGTGGCACGACGCGGTTATCACTTGAGCCGCGAGTATGCGGTGGATCCGCTCGAAATCCTGTTCGTGCGGGATGCCATGCGAACCAACTTAGTGGCTTTCTCGCCCGAGAGCACTTTGGAGCAGGTGCGGTCCATGGTGGGGGACAGTCACGGGCCGCGCGGGCAGCACCTTTATCCGGTAGTCGACGAGCAGCAGCAACTGCGCGGAGTTATCACCCGGAACGATCTGCGGAAATGGATGGACGATTCACATCCGGCAGACGAGACGCTAGGCGACGTGGTGAAGGAACCCGTGGTGGCTCATCCCGACGAGCCCCTTCGAGTGGTGGTCTATCGCATGGCGGAAACCGGATTGACGCGCTTCCCGGTGGTGGATCGAGGCGATGAACGCAAACTGGTGGGCGTGATAGGACTGCGCGACCTGTTGTCGGCGCGGACGCGGAATTTGTCGGAAGAGCGCGATCGCGAGCGCGTGCTGCGCATCCGCCTGCCGTCGCTTGGTAACGGAGCGGCACAATAGCAGTATGAAAGTAATTGCGGATCTATGCGTGGTGCCAATCGGAATCGGAGTGTCAGTTTCCAAGGAGGTTGCCGTTTGTGAACGGATTCTCGCGTCGGCTGGACTCAAGACGCGGCTGCATGCGTACGGCACAAACATCGAAGGGGACTGGGACCAGGTGTTTGCCGCCGTGAAGCAGTGCCATGAAGCCTTGCATGCCGCGGGCGTACCGCGAATTTCGACCAACATGCGATTCGGAACTCGCGTGGATCGCGAGCAGACCATGGAGGACAAAGTGCAAAGCGTAGAGGAAAAACTGATCGGCTAATAGCCGCGTAACGAAATCATGTCGAGAACGCTTTTCATTCGTTCCAGAGCATAACCGCGTGCCAGTTTATCGGCTGGCTTGGCATCGGGGGCATCGCCGGACTGCATGAATTCCGGACCAACGCCATCATAAGTTACTGCCTCGAAAACTATGTCGGCGGCTTTGGCCGCAGCCTGCGCCGGAGGAACCGTGGCGTTGATGCGCTGGTCATTGGCGGCATAGAACCCGAATATGGTGCCCTTAACGCGAGCGATCGCATCTTTGTCGGGTGAAGCGCCGCAGATCACCAGGGCCGCAGCGACGTCGGAGCGATCGGCCGCGAAGCGGAAGCTTTGCTCACCACCCCATCCGATTCCGGCAACGAATAGTGTGCCATTGGACGCGGACAGCTTCTTTCCATAATCGGCTACTGCATTGAGTTGGGCGGTGAGGCCAGGGCCCGACGAAACATCGGGAGCCAAGGCCAGGTACCCCATGGCTGCAACTTGATCGGCGAGGCTCTTAAACCAATCGGTGAGACCGGCGCGGTCGTGAATGAGGAGCACCACCGGCTTCTTGTCCTTCGACTCCGGGTAGACGATGAATGTTGCGACTTGATTGACGACCACCTGTTCCTGCCGGCGCGGCGATTTTTCCAGGCGCGCCTTGGCCCAATCCTGCGCGCAAACAATTTGAACGCCGATAAATAGCGTCGTCAGGAGGATACGCCGCATATCAGAAATGGTCATGGTTGACGATGTGATCCGCATCGACGGCGTTGCAAAACGGCGCGTCATAAATCTCGTCACTGGGCTTGGTGTTTAAGGACAACACGCGCGGATTCCGCACCCACGGCTGGGTAAAGACTTCAGGATCTTCCACAGTCACTTCGTAGCGCAGCGTATCGCCTTCCCGAGTGAAGCGTTCGACGACGTGCATGGCTTCGGAATGAAACCAGCCGTCGCTGCCGAGCCAGGTGTCGTCGTTGAAGCCGGTGTCGTCCACCACCAGAGTGTTGCCTTCCCAGTGGGCCACGGAGTCTCCATTGTAGGAACCATCCAGGTCGGTCCGATGGGGACGGCCGTCGGTGGGGATGAGGCGCGCGAAGTTGCCTGGTTCAGTGACATAGAGGAAGACGATCCAGCCTTTGCTCTGCACGATTCGAGCCGGCGCCCCCATGCGCGGCACGCCGGGAGGATGGCATTTGACCACGGGATCGAGCTTGTTCTCGTCGCGATCCAATTGCCGGACTTTCGCCAGAAACTCGGGTTTGTAGGGCGGCTTGTTGGGGTTCGCCGCGCGCTGTTTGTCGCCATCCACCTGCAGATAGTAGCGGCGCAATTTTCCGTCTGGGTCCTTATCTTTTGGCGCTTCGCGGGAAGGAAGATAAATGTGCGTTCCTTGGTCGTCTTTGAAGGAATAGAATCCGCCCTGGCCGCCCCAACGTCCGGACAAATCCGGATGGCCGTCCTCGGCGTGCGGGGTGGGCTTATTCGCTGGCGGATTGGCCGGCTGTTGGGCCACACACAACGCGGCAAACGCGATTCCCAGGGTCAGACTCAGGACGCTACTACTCATTTTTGCGCCCCGGATAAATCGGCCTGCCATTCTCGTCCAAGCCGCCGATCCAAAGCTCGAAGTGAGTCCCATTCTGTGGGCCGCTCAGGAATGTGAGGTCGCGCAGAAACGCGAAATTCTGTGTGCCATCTTTAGCGCGGTAGGCGCGGATCTTCACCATAGTCCCCGTAGCAAGCATGGCTTTTCGCAATCCACCGCGCTGCCACTGATTGGGTGGGCCGCTTTCAAGGTGCCATTTCTCGACTTTGCCGTCTTCAGCGGTGACGTCCAGATAGACCTGAACATGCGGATTGTAGTAATCGATTCCGGTGACCGTGCCAGTGAACGTGACGGGTTTCTCCACGTCGAATTCCGCGGTAAAAGAATGGTGAGCGAAAACAGGAAACGCCGCCAGCAAGAGCGCGCCAGCAATGGTTATTCGCATGGTTCAGCACTCCTTTCCAAATGAATACCGACCAACGCCCGCGAGTATATCAAACCTTCCAGCCGTCCAGATCATACTCAGCCATGCAGGCATCAGCGATTCCCTATCACCACCGAGGACAGCCGTCTGGCGATGGCTTCTGCTCGTTCGACAAAGATAGCGCTTTCGCCGCCGCAAACTTCAGCAGCGGTTTTCCGCCACAGGCTCAGCCAGCGTTCGAAATGCCGCAGCGTCAGATTCGGCAAGCGCAGGTGCACGGCCATAGGATTTCCTTTGTATCCTGCGGAGCCCAGCATGACGGAGGACCAGAACGTTCGCATGGTCGTGAGATGGGAATTCCACTGATCGCCGATGGCCTCGGCGAAAATGGGTCCGAGCATCTCATCCTGGCGTACTTTGTCATAGAAGCGGTCGACCAGTTCTCCGATCTGTGTTTCATTCATCGAAACTCCTCTTCTCCCGGAGACTCTCCGGCGTACTGCGCCAGGGCGGCTTCGTTGGCGATGAGAACCCGCCGGCGTTTTACGTGCTTGGGGATGTCCACCTGTGCGATCAAGCCGTCGCGTTCCAGCCGCGTCAAAGTTCGCGAGACCACCTCCCGTACGGAGCCTATCCGGCGTGCCAATTCTTCGTTGGAAAATTCAAGATCCACTTGGAACCCGGAGTTGGTTCGTGAGCCGTGCTTGCGGCCCTCGGCCAGCAGGAAGCGCGCCAAGCGCTGCCCTACTTGCTGCAGCGACAGGGTATCCACCAAGTCGGCGTGTCCTCGCAGGCGCTGTGCCATGAGCTTGAGAGCCGTCAGGCCGACCGCGGGATGCTGGAGCATGAAGCGGCGGATATCGCTTTTTTCAAGAAATAGCACCGTGGTGGGTTCTTCGGCCACCGCAGTGGCCGGGTACGGCCCGTCATCGAACACGGGCACTTCGGCCAGAGTGGCGCCCGCGCCCTCAATGTGGAGAGTCTGCTCGCGGCCCTGCGTATTTACGCGGAAAGCCCGAATTCGTCCGGAAGCAATCACGAATAGTCCCGCGGCCTTCTCCCCAGCCAGGAACAGCAGTTCTCCTTGCGCCAACTCGCGTTTTCGCGCGAGGTGGGCGAGTTCTGTCAATTCATCAGGCCGAAGATCGCCAAATAGTACGGTGCGCCCGAGAGCGGCTGCTTTGTCCACCGTCTACTAGCAGTATCATGCCGGAGCATCTTGGGGCGCCGTGACTTAAGTCATCGTCGGCCGCAAGGGGCTCCGGGTACAGTGAATAAGGTGCGATGCGACTTCACGGGATAGTGTTGGCGGTCTTGGTGACTCTCGCTGCGTGCGCGTGGGCGGCGCACGACGATGCGTTCGACTACCCGTACATTCCTTACGACCATGCGGCGATCCAATATCCGACGCTCGCGCCGGACGACGCGGTTGCCCGCTTGCAGCGAAAGATGGATTCGGGCGAGGTGAAACTGGCATTCGACGCCAAGTGGGGTTATCTTCCCAGCCTTCTGACACAACTGGGAATCCACACCGATTCGCAGATGCTTGTATTTTCGAAGACCAGCTTTCAAGCCCCGAAGATTTCACTCAAGAAGCCTCGCGCGCTCTACTTTAACGACAACACCGCGGTAGGCTTTGTGCCGAATGGCGACCTTATGGAGTTGGCCGCTCTAGATCCGAAACAAGGGATCATATTTTACACACTCGATCGTGAGAAGACAGACAAGCCGAGCTTTCTGCGCAGGGCTGATGAGTGTATCACCTGCCATCTGATTCCCGGCACGCTGAATGTTCCCGGTCTGCTTGCTACATCGGTGATCCCAGGTCCGGACGGGTCGCCGCGATTTCCGGCCGCCGCTGTGATTGTGGACAGCCGCACGCCGCTGGAGCAGCGTTGGGGCGGTTGGTATGTGACGGGAACTTCGGGAGGGTTGCAACATCGTGGCAACGCCGTGGCGCCTAATCCCGACCAGCCGGACGCCTTGGATCTGCGGGGCACACAGAACCTCACCAGCCTGGACGGCCGCGTGGATACCTCGCTGTACCTGGCGGCAACCAGCGACCTGGTGGCGTTGATGACGTTGGAACATCAAACGCGCGTGACCGATTTGTTGACGCGGCTAGGTTGGGAGACCCGCATCGCGATCCAGGAAGGAAAGCTGCAGGAGTTTCGAGTGCGCCTCGATTCCCTAACCCGGGAATTGGCGGCTTATATGCTTTTCGCGAACGAAGCCCGAATGCTGGAGCCGATGGCAGGTGTTTCCACGTTCACCAAGACATTCCCTGAGCGCGGTCCGCGGGACAAGCAAGGCCGGTCGCTGCGCGACTTCGATTTGCAAACGCGCCTTTTCCGCTACCCACTCAGTTACATGATCTATAATCCAGCCTTCGACGCGCTCCCCGGCGTGGCCAAGGAACAGGTTTACCAGAAGCTCTTTAATATATTGACGGGAGAAGATTCCAGTGAGAAGTTGACACGGCTGTCGGCGCAGGATCGACGCGCGATTCTTGAAATCGTGCGAGATACGAAACCGGATCTCCCCGATTACTGGCGTGCTTTGGATTCAAGCGCAGGCTCACAATAAGCGTCGAGCGGAAGCTACGTTTGCTTCCAGCCGTCCAGGTCATACTCCGCCATGCATGAATCAGCGACTCCCATGAACTGTTCCACCAAGCCGTTGCGGCGCGAAAAGTTCACGACGTCCATCCGGACCTGCTCGTGGTTTCCGGAATAGTTGATTTCGTAAAGTTCGTGGCGAGCTCCGAATTCGGTGCCGATGGCATCCCAAATCAGCTTGAAAAGCTTGACGCGCTCTTCGGCCCCGCTGGAGGAGCCGCGATAATACTTATCAATCAACAGGCGCAGCTCTGGGTTTTTCAGATCCTTGAAGCTGGAGGGCGCGACGAGAAGGCTGCCGGCGAGCTGCTTCTCAAAGATCTGGCGTACGGCGGGCCAGCATTCCGAAGCAAACATTTTGATGGTGCTGGCGTATTCGGACTTGGGGACCACCGTGCCGCCGGGAGCGGGTTCCGGATCCAGACACATCGCGGTGGTCATGGCCATCATGAGATGCCTCCAGGCGAGAATTTCGCCGAAGGCCGCCTGAACGCCGCGGAACGAATCGGTGCCATTGGTGGCGATGGCTTTTGCGAACAGGCCGGCCATCATCTCCAGCTTCACGGTCAATCTGGTTCCGGACTGCAGCGTAAACCGATTCACGAATCTCGATTCGGCGTAGAAGCTATTGGCGCGCTCCGGGTCGCGATAGACCAGCAGATTTTCCCACGGGACAAAGACGTTATCGAAGATAATTACCGCGTCATTTTCATCGAACCGGCTGGATAGGGGATTATCAAATGGACTTTGCGCGTTCATCTCATAGGAAGGCCTGCAAATGAGCTTGGCGCTGGGCGAATCCATGGGCGCGATGAAGACGATAGCGAAATCCTTGGCCTTGTCCTTGTCCAGCGTGACTGCGCTGTTTTGTGCCACGAACGTGGCATGAGTGAGGGCTGAACCGGTGGCCAGCATCTTGGCCCCAGACACCACGATGCCGTCATCCCGCTCTTTCACTACATGCACGAAAACATCTTCTACTTCATGTACCGGCCGATTGCGATCGACCGGCGGGTTGATCAGCACATGGTTCAGGAACAGACATTGGGATGAATATTTCCGATACCATGCGGTGGCGCTGCCGTCGAAGGGAGCATAGAACTGCGGGTTCGCAGCCATGCTCGCCATGAACGCGGCTTTGTAATCCGGGGTTCGCCCCATGAATCCATAACTCAACTTGGCCCAGATGGCGATAGCTTCACGGGCTTCGACGAGTTCCTGCGCGCTGTAACTGGGTTTGAAGAATTTGTGAGTGCGCTGGCCGAATTGGTCGATAGCGGTCAGAGCTTCGCGCTGTTTCGGATCGTGAAGCGCGTCATAAAGACGGGCCACCGACCGGCAGGCATTGCGGAAGGCGGGATGGCTGGTGACATCGGGAACGCGTTCGCCGTAAATGTAAACCGCGCGCTGGTCGCGCAGGCTTTCGAGATAGGCTTGGCCGTCCAGCATGCTAAGAGCTGTCAGCCGATTTTGATGTACTCTTGTTTCTCGATCTCGCCGGATTTGATCCAGGCATCGGCTACTTCTCGTCCTGTAGCGTACCAGACCCTCGGAAACTTGAGCGTAAAGTGGATGAACTCGCGCAGCAAGGCGAGACGGGAAGGCCGGCCGATCACCTGCGGGTGGCACACCAGATTGAACAGTCCGCCGTAGCGGTAGATCTCTTTGAACTCCTCCTGCCAGATCTCCAACACGTGCGAGTTGGTCATGATCGGCCTGGGATTTTTCAAAGAAAAGAGCATGTAGGGCGCGTCGTCCAAGCTCCAATGCCAGGGGAGTTCGATGGGGCCGGGAGCGCCGGCGGCCAGACGCAACTGATAGGGATTAATGTCATCCTGCAGCGAGCTGTCGTAGAGAAACTTGTATTCGGAAAGCAGACCCATCAGGTTCTGACTGGTTTCGCCGGCCGGAGACCGATATCCACTGGGCCGTACGCCCACGGTTGTTTTCAGGGCTTCGAGCCCCTTTTCCAGAGCTTCTCTTTCCTGGTCGGGAAAATCGGGATCGATCCATTCGTGCAGATAGCCATGATGTCCAATCTCATGATTATCGCGGAGCATGGCTTCCAGACGATCCCGGTATTTTTCCGCCGTCCAACCTGGCACGAAGAAGGTTGCCTTCAGTCCAAAATCGCGCAGCAGTTCCAGGATTTTTGGCACGCCGAGCTTGGCGCCATAGGTGCCTTGGGATAGCGTACCCGGGCGCTTCCAGTTGGATGGATCGCGCGAAATCCAAAGTGTCTCGGCGTCGAAGTCGAAGGTGAACATGACGGCGCACTGCGCGCCTTCGGGCCACGGACCAATGTGCTGCATCAGGCCACTTGAATGGTCGCCACGCTGGCGTGGAGCGGCACCGCTTGAAAGTCCGACTGACAGGGCGGGCCATCGGTCACGAACAGAGTACGGGTATTCAGATCGATGGCGGCCGCGGCGACGGAGATCACCCGCTTGGGTTCGGGCAGCGTGGGATCCGGGTGACGGCAAATGGAGGCGGGGGCGCTGAAGTGGTCCGAGAGCAAGTTGTGAATGGTATCGATCCGGACGGTTCCGCTAGTTTGGCGCAAAAGGCGCTCCAGCCGGTTGGCGCGATAGAGCGAATGCGGGGCGATGCGCTCAAATTCGGAAGCGATGCGAGTCTCGCTGACCAGGTGATTGGCGTGCGTCACCACGCCGTTTTCCGGATACATATAGGAGCAGAAATCCGGCGTGGCCTCGATGTTAATGATTTCGCCCTCGGCGTGACCGAGCAGAAAATTCGTCGAACAGCAGCGGTCCGTTTGCACCACCGGCAGCAGAGCCTTGTCGAAGGTCCAGGCATCCAGGATCTCGCGGCATCGGACATGAAACGGCTTGCGAAATCCATTCGCGCCATCGCGCCGAGTAACCAGGCCGTTGACGCATAAGCCGATGCCGGCGGCGTTCACGCCCATCTTGCAACCTACCATGCCGGCTTCGGTAAAGCCGACGAAATCTGGCTTGCCCTTCCCGGGTTCGGAAGAACGCGTGACCCGCATGATGAAGACGCAACCGCGGACCTTTTGAAGCCAGTCCCAATTCTGGCCGATTATGGTATGGCCGCTCGCCGTCATTTCCGGGAGGAGCCCGAACGAGGTGCAGCCTTCCTGTTCCATTCCGGCGGCGGGCTTGTTGAGAGACTGCGCCTCAGAGCCGAACACCGAATAGGTCAGTTCATAGCGCGCGTTCAGCATTGCGATTTCGGTTAGCGAGAGATCCGCTCCCGCTGCGATGCCGGCCATCTCTTCGGCGTACTCGGGGTTGTCGCGCGCGATGAACGCTGCCCAGGCGTCGCTTTGTTCAAGTACAACGGGAAGCGTGGCGCCGCCGATCTGGAAGCGCTCGACGTATGTTGCGTAGTTATCCCGAATTGCCGCGCGCATGGCGCGCCCGTGAACTATGCCGCGCTCGCGCGGATCCGAGTGGAGTTCGAGAATTGTTAGCTCTGCCATAGAGGCCTACCGCGTTCCTTGGGCATTGTACGCTTTCCAGGACTGATCGATCACATAGGCATGGATGGCGTCGGCTTCCTGCTGGCTCATCCTTCTGACGACGATGGGATAGCCGGGAGGATTGCCGAAACCGGGCATGCCTTGCTTCTGGTGACTGCCGCCCAGGACCGTCGCGTTCCACAGGCGATGAGATTCGGCGGGCATATAACGCAGGTCAGGAATGGCGCCATCTTCGGTGAAGGCGCCGCTTCCGTCGGCGTAGGGGCCGTGGCAATCGAAGCAAATGTGCTTCTCAAATAGCGCCGCGCCCATTTGGATGGTCTCTTTGCTGAAGGTTTGAGCGGGCGGCTTGGGCACGGGCGGTACGCGCACCGCGATATCCGGGAAGGGCGTCTTGGCTCCGAGCTTAAAGGCCAGCAGGCGCGCCGGACCACGCTTGGATTCGGGGGTCGCCATGGAACTGCCCTGGCTGAACAGTCTGGAGCCGGAGCCCCAGCCGACCGGGACCAGAATGTACTGTTCGTTGCGGACCGAAAAACTCACTGGCACGGAATGAATCGCGGAACCGGTTTTTATGGACCAAACTTTGCGGCCGGTATCGGCCGAGTAGGCCGCGAACTCGCCGGTGCCCTCGCCTTGAAACACTAAATTTCCCGCGGTAGAGAGGACGGCGCCGTTGGTCGCGATTGGTTCCGTGACGGACCACCGCGTAGATTGGCTGCGCGGATCCCAGGCCACCAGTTTTCCTTCTTCCGGGAACTCATCGGGCGCCAGTTGTTTTGCTTTGACGTCGTGCAATGGAAGATAGACCAGGCCGGTGATGGGACTGAAACTCATGGGCCACCAGTTGTGCCCGCCGTTCAAGTGCCGTTCGCCGTTGGCGGGCGCAGGCAGTTCTACAGGCCGTCCGGTTTTCAGATCGATAGACGCGGCCCAACTCACCTTCGCGATGGGCTTCGCTTCCAGTAGCGATCCGGTGCGGGCATCCAGTACGTAAATGAATCCGTTCTTGGGCGCTGTAATGGCGACCCGCCGCTTCTGTCCATTCACATCCAAGTCGGCCAGCAGGATGTGCATGTTCTCGGTGTGAAAGTGGGGCGCGCTGGTTTGGAAGTGCCAGACATACTGGCCGGTGTCCGCATTCACCGCGATCACGCAGCCGGCAAAAAGGCGATCGCCGCCGACTTTCTTGTCCGCCTTGTCGCCGAAGAGCACCTCAGGCTCCGCTCCGGCCGTTCCGAAGATCACCAGGTTGCTAGCAGGATCGTAGGTAATGGGATCCCAAACATCGCCGCCGCCCACGTCCCACCATTTGTCGCCGGACCAGGTTTTGGCGGCCATCTCGAGCGCCTTCGATTCGAACCCCTTGGCGGGATCGCCGGGAACTGTCCAGAAGCGCCAGTCTTCCTTACCGGTGGCCGCGTCGAAGGCCACCAGCGATCCACGCACGCCGATGTCGGAACCGTTGTAGCCGATGAACACCTTGCCGTTGCCGACGTGGGGCGCACCGGTGATGCCGGTTGTTGCGCCGTCGCAAACCGGCGACTCCCAGGCCTTCTCACCCGACGTTGCGTCGATGGCCACCAGGCGGCAATCGCCGGTGCCAACGTATACTTTTCCAGCCCACACGGCGAGGCCGCGATTGCTGTGCGCCGACCAGGAATTTCGCATCCTATCGAGGCGCACGTTGGGATCGAATTTCCAAAGCACCTTACCGGAAAGCGCATCGACGGCATAGACGCGAGATTGCGGGGCGCTCACGTAGACGACGCCGTCGACCACAATCGGTTCGGTGGCGAGGCCCATGGCGCTCGGGATATCGGTGGCCCAAGCCAGGCCGAGGTTCCCGATGTTCTTATCGGTAATTTGCTTCAACGGGCTGAAATGCTGCTCATCGAAAGAGCGGCCGCCTACCAGCCAATCGTTGCCGGTGGATGCTTCGGCGATTACGCGCGCTTCGGTGACGTCACCTGGCTTGCTGCCGGTGGCCGCAGTCAACAGGCCGGCTATAGCGATTAAGGAGAGGCATTTTGTCATGTTCATCATTTTCGAACTTCAATCTCCGCCGATCGCGAGCGTTTAACCGGCGCATTTTCTGTAAGATTGCATTGTTCGGATAATGTTGTCAAGCGCGTTGACGCGTCCTGATTGGGGTGAACAACTGATACCATGGACCATTCGCTTCCCGATATGAGTGCCGAACCAGTCTCGGCCATTTCTCCAGCCGGTGCTTCCAGCACGGGCTTGCAGCAAAGTCTCGGGCTTTTTGACTCCACCATGATCGTGACCGGCTCCATGATTGGAACCGGCATCTTCATCGTTTCAGCCGACATGGCGCGGCAGGTGGGCAGCGTCGGGTGGCTGCTGGGGTCCTGGGTCATTACCGGTCTGTTGACCATCGCCGCTGCTTTGGCCTACGGCGAGTTGGCGGCGATGATGCCGCGCGCCGGTGGTCAATACGTTTACCTGCGCGAGGCTTGGTCGCCGTTGTGCGGATTCCTGTACGGATGGACCTTATTCATGGTGATCCAGACCGGCACCGTGGCAGCGGTGGGCGTGGGGTTCGCTCGCTACCTGGGCATTCTCTGGCCGCGCATCTCGGAAAGTGCATACCTCATTCCGCCCATTCATGTCACCAGCAGATATGCAGTTTCGCTTTCCACCGCGCAGCTAGTGGGTGTGTCGATCATCGTATTGTTGACGTGGAGCAATGCGCGGGGGATCAACTACGGCAAACTGATTCAGAACACCTTCACCTCCGCCAAGCTGGTTGCTTTGCTCGGCGTGATCGTAGTGGGAATAGTGGGGTGGAGCGCGTTGGGAAGTTCGAATTTCATCAACATGTGGACGCCCCATGGGTACACGCCGGTAGCGCCGGGGTTGACGCCAGAGACATTGCTGGGGCTGATCGTGGCGCTGTGCGTGGCCCAGGTGGGATCGCTGTTCGCCGCGGATGCGTGGAACAATATTACGTTCACCGCCGGTGAGGTGAAGAACCCGCGCCGCAACGTGCCATTATCGCTGGCGCTGGGCGTCTTCATCGTGATCGGGCTTTATCTTTGCGCTAATATCGCCTACGCGGCGGTCCTGCCACTCGACAAAATTCAACACGCGCCTTCCGATCGCGTGGCCGGCGCCATGCTCCAGGCGGTGTTCCCATCGCTGGGCGCGCAATTGATGGCGCTTGCGATCATGATCTCGGCTTTCGGTTGTATCAATGGCATGCTCATGTCGGGCGCCCGGGCTTATTTCGCCATGGCGCGCGACGGATTGTTTTTCCGGCGGGCCGCTACGGTAAACCGGGCGCACGTTCCAGGCTGGTCGCTCGCAATGCAAGGCGCATGGGCGGGCTTCCTGGTTTTGGTCCGCACCTACGATCCGGCCACCGGGGCTTTTGGCAATCTATTCAGCAATCTGTTGGATTACGTGGTTTCAGCGGCGCTGCTGTTTTACATCCTCACGATCGCCGGAGTGTTCCGCCTGCGCCGGCTTCGTCCGGATGCCGAGCGGCCTTATCGTGCCTGGGGATATCCAGTGGTGCCGGCGCTCTATATTTTGAGCGCGGCTATTATACTGGCGGTCCTTTTTCTGTATCGGCCGGCGACCACTTTTCCAGGCCTCGCGATCGTTCTGATTGGTGTTCCGATCTATTTCGCTTTCCGGCGTTCCGCGGCCGGCAAAACATTTTGACAACATGACAGATTTCATGTAGGGTTTAAGAAAATATGGCACAAGCTTCGATAGAGCAACTTTCTTCCCAGGAAGTGGTAGACGCCACCCGGCAACTGAACTACGGAACATGGCGCTTTCAGAAGAACTGGATGCCGCTGCATATCGTCGACGCCAAGGATTGCCACTTTATTGATGGCGCCGGTAAACGCTATCTCGATTTTTCATCGCAACTGATGTGCGTGAACCTGGGTCACAAGAATCCGGCGGTGATCGAAGCCATCATCGAGCAAGCACGAACCCTGCCATACATCGCGCCGGGCTATGCCACCACGGCCAGAGCGGAGCTGAGCCGCTTGCTGCTGGAGGTGCTGCCGAAAGGATTGGTGAAGTTCTTCTTCACCACTTCGGGAACCGAGGCCAACGAGGCAGCCATCAAGATTGCGCGCATGTATACCGGCAAGACGAAAATCATCGCGCGATATCGTTCTTATCACGGGTCGACCATGGCGTCCATCGCGGCCACCGGCGATCCCAGGCGTTGGCCATTGGAGCCCGGTGGCAAAGGTCAGGGCGTCATCTTTGCGCCCGAGGTGAACTGCTACCGCTGTCCGATTGGTCATCAATATCCGGGCTGCAAGATTGCGTGCGCGGATTACATCGAACACATGATCGAGAACGAAAGCGATGTAGCCGCGGTGATCGTGGAGCCGGTGGTGGGAACCAACGGCGTATTGGTCCCGCCGCCCGAGTATTTTCCCCGGCTGCGCGAGATTTGCGACCGGCACAAAGTGCTGCTTATCGCGGATGAGGTGATGAGCGGCTGGGGGCGAACCGGCCAATGGTTCGCCGTGGATAACTGGAACATTCAGCCGGACATTCTGGTAACGGCGAAAGGCATTACGTCCGCCTATGTTCCGCTGGGCCTGTGCGCCACTAGCGCGCGCATCGCGGAATACTTCGACGATCACTATTTCGCACATGGCCACACTTATGAAGCGCATCCGATGACACTCGCGCCCGCCATAGCGACCATTCACGAGATGCAGCGATTGAACCTGGTGGAGCGCTCCCGCAGCATGGGTGAGTACTTCGGTGAAAAGCTCAAAGCATTAGCGAAAGACCATCCCTTGCGTCGGCGAGGTCCGGGGCTTGGGACTCTTTTGGGCCGTGGATCTGGTGAAGAACCGCCAGACGAAGGAGCCTTTGAACACCATGCCGGATAAGCTGTCTGGAAAGCCGCTCGTCGTTGATCAGGTGGCGGCGGAAATGATGAAGAACGGAGTGGCGACACAGGCGTGGATCAGTCACCTGGTCTTAGCCCCGCCACTGATCATCGAAAAGCAAGACATCGATTTCGGAGTCTCAGTCTTGGATCGCGCCCTGTCCATCGCCGACCAAGCGACGAAACCGTAGGTACGCGGTATATACCTCGGGATTGCCGCATAATGGGGTCATGAAAAAGCGGAAGCCAGGGACGCTTTACATCAAGAATCCCGCCGCTCATAGCCTGGCTGAAAAGGAGCCAGCTCGTCCGATCAACTGGGATCGCGTGGAAGCCATTCAGCGGAAGATAAGGGCGTTACCTGTTTTGGATTCTCGTACAGCGGAGCAGATTCTCGGATATGACGAATTTGGATTACTTGGCTAAAACTTGTGGTGATTGATACCTCCGCCCTGCTTGCCGTTGTCTTGAAAGAACGATCCGAATCAGCGATGAGATCGGCCATGGATCAGGCCCGCACCTGTCGAATTCGAGCTACAGATCTTGCTTCAGTTCCCCTTCGATCGCGGTGACGTTCCGATATAGCTGCAGGGTACGCTCGAGCATGCTGTCCAAGCCAAATTCCTGGCGGGCCCGGAGCACGCCTGCCTGCCCGAACTTTTGTCGTAAATTCGGATCGTCCAGCAGCCGGTTGATGGCGGCCGCCAAGGCTTGCGGGTCCGCCGGTGGGACGGTCAATCCGGTTTGTTCGTGCACGGAAACCAGCGGCACACCCGTATCCAGGCTGGTGTTGATAACCGGAAGGCCCGCCGCCATCGCCTCAATCTGAACGATTCCAAAAGCTTCGCTGCGCGCTACCGAGGCCAGAACGAACAGTGCGGCGGCATGGTAGTAGGCGAGCACATGGGCGTTACTAAGCACTCCGGCGAAGATCACCCTATCGGCAACCCCTAACTGCGCCGCAAGCCTCTCCAACTTGCCCCGTAATGGGCCGTCGCCGACGATCACCAGTTTGCCGCGTACGTTCGCCATGGCCCGGATCAGGTGCTCCAGGCCCTTGTAGTAAACCAGGCGCCCGACGGTGATGACCAACCGCTCGTCGAATCGCGCGTCACGATCGCGTTGCTCGAACTGCGCCGTGTCGATGCCGTAGGGTATGACGTGGCAGCGATCGCGAAAGGCCTGGAGCACCGGCGATGTCGCCAGGTAGTTAGGCGATGTGGCTATGATGGCGGCGCTCCTGCGCAGCGCGGCATCGAGGAACGGCTGAAACAATCGCGCTAACACCTTCTGCTTCACGATGTCGCTGTGATAGGTGATCACCAGGCAGCCGCGATACCCGCTCGCAAGATAAGCCAGGACGGCCGTGGGATTCGGCAGGTGGATGTGGACCAGGTCCGCCCCAGAGTTACGGACTTGCGCAGCCATGCCCGGTGAGATGGCAGTCGAAAAAACGTTCAGCACCGTGGCCAAACGCGTGACTGGCACCGAGTCGACTACCTCCTCCACGGTAGTTCGATCGTCGCTGGAGACAATCACGCGCAAGTCCGTGTGGCTTCGCAATCCCCGGCACAGGGCTTGCAAATGAGTTTCCATACCGCCGATGTGGGGAGGATAAAACTTTCCGACTTGCAAGACGCGGAGCTGGTCCCCCCTGGTGCTCGAACTGGCAGACTTCGATGGCTTCCCACGAATAGTTCTAATGATCGCACGGGCCAGCTAACATAAGCTCATGTCTGACGTCTCGCTCGCTGCTCTGGCTTCGCCCGCGGTTCTGGCCCGCGCCCGGAAAATCAAGCTCTTCCTGATGGACGTGGACGGCACCCTCACCGATGGCGGCGTGTGCCTGATCTCCACCACAGCTGCCGACAACTCAGGAGCAGCGGCTGTGACAGAGATGAAGGTCTTCAGCGCCAAGGATGGACAGGGTCTTTCTCTGGCGCATACCATGGGCATCCAAACGGGTTTCATCACGGGCCGCCGATCGCCCGCAGTCGCCAAGCGTGCCGAGGAACTCAAGGTTACCTTTGTATATCTAGGACAGGCGCAAAAGACCAAGGCGTTTGAAGAATGCGTCCAGAAGGCCGGCGTCACCGCGGAGGAAGTGGCCTACATGGGTGACGACTTGCCGGACATACCTCTGGCGCAACGCGCCGGCCTCGCAATTTCGGTGGCCGATGGAGCCGATGAGTTGAAAGCGATTTGCCATTATGTAACACGGCAGCTGGCCGGGCACGGCGCCGCACGCGAAGTGGTGGAGCTGATTTTGAAGGCGCAGGGACGCTGGGAGGAGGCCATACCGCTAGCCTTGGCCTAGCCAACTAAACCTTTCATTTTCAATGGGACGGCGGCTTTTCCACAGCCCCATTCGATGAGTGATATCCCCATCGGGACGGCAATTCGGCCTGTTTAACCCAATCGTGTAGCCTCCTTAATGAGTGTGCCGTATACTCAAAACCACAAAGAGCTATGCATAAGCCAATCAAGTACGTCGAGAAAGCCGTCACGGTGGCAGCCGGAGCTGCCTGGGTTGTGTTTGACAAACTCAACCAAATCAACCAGAATCCGTCCTTCACCCCGGCCTGGTCCGACAAGCCGCTGCTCAAAAGCTACGAGAAGCAGAAGCCGCCGCTCGGCTGGCCACGCGAGACCGACTCGCTGTGCCCGCGCTGCGTCCCCGAGATCCGCCAGCAGATTGTGGACGGCAAGCTGCCGCATGAAATCCTGCTGAATGAGAAGGTGGGCGAGATCAAGGCCACCATCATCGAGCGCGACGGCAAGATCCTGATGGTTAAGGATTGCCCCAAGCATGGACACTTCGAAGACCTCATGGCGATTGACTCGGAGTTCTTCAAGCACCTGGAAGAAGTTTTTCCCGGCCGCGACATCCGCGCGCACAACGACGAAAAGCTGCACAACCACGGAACCAGCACCATCAAGCACGGCCGGGGATCGGTGCTGACCATCGACCTTACCAACCGTTGCAACATGATGTGCGATCCGTGCTTCATGGACGCGAACCAGGTGGGCTTCGTGCATGAGCTGAGTTGGGAAGACATCCAGACACTGCTCGACAACGCCATTTCCATCAAGCCGCGCCGCCAGATGTCGGTGCAGTTCTCGGGCGGTGAGCCGACGCTCTCGCCGTACTTCCTGGACGCCATCCGTTACTCGCGCAAAGTGGGCTATAACAGCGTGCAGGCCGCTACCAACGGCATCGAGTTCGCCAAAGATCCCGATTTTTGCAAACAGGCCGCCGAAGCAGGCCTGCGCTACGCTTACTTGCAGTTTGACGGCATTGGCAACGAGGCCAATTCGCATCGCGCGGTGGGGAATTTGTTCGATGTGAAATTGCGCGCCATTGAGAACCTGTGGAAAGCGGGCGTCGATATCGTGCCGGTGATCACCATCATCAACGGCATCAACAACGAGCAGGTGGGCGCGGTGGTGCGCTTCGCTCTGGATAATCCGAAAAAGATCCCGTTCTTAAGCTTCCAGCCCGTTTCGTTCACCGGCCGCGATGAAGCCGTGACCGACGATCGCCGGCAGGCGCAGCGCTATACGCTATCGCATCTGGCGCACGACGTGAAGAACCAAACTGGCCTGGGCGAGCCTGTTCGCGACTGGTTCCCGATCTCATTCATGAGCACGTTTTCCGATTTCGCCGACCTGGTGCATGGTCCGTCCGCGGATTGGGGACAACTGAGCTGCGGCTGCCATCCCAACTGCGGGATCGGCATGGCCGTGATGTGCGATAAGGAAACCAAAGAGGCGGTGCCGGTCACCGCGTTCCTCAACGCCGATCGCCTGGCGAAGGATATTGCGCGCATCAACGACGCTGCGCGAACCAGCCGCTGGATGAACGTAATGGGCGTCAGCCTGGCGCTGCTGCACAACTACAACCCCTTCAAATCGCCCACGCATTTCAAGCTTACCGACCTGATCGCCAAGTTCGACAAGTGCTTCGGCATGACTCCCAAGGCGCAGCAGGGCGGCTACGGCAAGGTGACGGGCGACCGCACCATCGAAGACATCACCAAGCGCCGTAACGACCGGTGGAACTTCCTGTTCGTGGCCGGCATGTGGTTCCAGGATCTTTTCAATTACGATTTCCGCCGCACCGAGCAGTGCATCATCCCCTATGCCACTCAGGAAGGCGAAATTTCCTTCTGCGCTTACAATACCGGCGTGGGATGGCGGAACATCATCGAGAAGATGCACATGACCGCGACGCTCACCAAGTGGTACGAAGAGCACGGCCGGCATGAGATCGTGGCGGGCGGCAAGGCAGTTAACTTGGAGAGCAAAGATCATTCCCTGGTGCTGCGCATGGAAGACGTGAATCACGGCAAGCAACACGATCTCGACGATCTCGGCATCGCCAAGACCGCGCGTGAGGAGAAGAAGCGCGCTCGGGACGAGAAACTGAAGCAGCAGGAGAACGAGCGGATGGCGAAGCTGTACCGCGAGCAGATACTGAAGGAAAAGCCGGCGCCGGCCGACCTGGTGCAGATGATCATGCCCGCGCCCAAGCCCGAGCCTGTCGCAGACAAGGAAGAAGCAGTGGGATCGTTCGGCGACTAAAGAAGACAAAAAGAATCAGAGGAGAAAGGCCGCCCGAGCAGTTGGGGCGGCTTTTTTATTGTCCCTGGTGCATTTGTCGCCTATCTCCTAGAATTGACGAATGGGCGTTCTTTAACTCCCCGCGCTTTATGATCTGCCCTAGGTGCCAAGTTGATGTTTTGGAATCTGAACGTATCTGCCCCTCGTGTAGCAAAGACTTGGGATTTCCAAATACCAGGACTGCTCAGGAGGAGGCGGAAAAGATCGCACTGGGCCAGCGGTACGAGAAGGCCTGGGCAGATGCCGGCCGCCGATCATACACAGACGTGCTCTTGCGATTCCAAGAAGCTGTGCGGTTTTCGAAGGCAGTGATTTGTCGCTCGGTCAGCAAGGTTAAAGATTTAATATCCAGCGACAACGAGTTGTACGCGACTTTCTATCAGCTCGTCGGCGCAGGGGCTCGACGTCCTGAAAAAGGCGCAATGGATCGAGAACGCCTCGTGGCGGATTCACTAATGTTTCCCCATTATGCCAAAGAGATTCGTTTCGCCGCGCTTTCACTAGACGGGGTGGGCGTGACCGATTATGGTTCTTGCTCGATGGTTCTAAGGAACCTCGCCATCAGCGAGCGGGCGACGGTTTTTGAGGAAAATTCCCTAGAGTTCTGCCGTTCCCGTGAGCTAGGGGTTGGCCGGTCTGTTCCTCCGGGCTATAGGGCAGTGTGGGAGGAGCGCGACCTTCTGGTGTGTGCTAAACTCGTCGGCCGCTTGAGTCCTTCGACAACTGATGACTCCTTTCCGGGGATACTAAAGTCAGGGAAGGATTTCGTCGAGGTGCATATTTACGGCTCTCTTCACCGCGGCAGTATTGAGCGCATCGTAGTCAAGCGTTCGGCAAAGAGAGAGGACGGAGTTCTGCTCTCGGCGATCAGGGAGATCGTCGGAAGGGATAAACTCTCAATTATCGTGGAGGAGAAGCATTGAGAGCGCTGGTCTCAGGTCAGGCAGGTGTCGCGATCGTGTTCGATGGGGATCGCACGGTTTCAATCGATGTGGAATGCGAACATCCAGTAGTCCGCGATCCTAACGAATGGCCTTACCTGCTCGAAGGCGCAGACGATGCCTACGAATTGAACGATGTATCCGAGCAACAGGTGGTTCGTGAACTCGATCTTGCGTGGCGGAAGGATCGAGCCCTCCATCTTGTACTAATATTGCTGGAACGTGACACGCGGCAGGAGACAAGGAAAGAATCTGCGGAGCTCTTAGAGATCCTAGTGGCGGATGAGAGAGTTTTCAGGCACATACTAAATCGGTTACACGTTGCGCCTCTCCCGGCAACCGCCGACCTTGAAGGCGCCGTTAGAATCACTGGGAAGCGATTTCCCCGGGTCGACGCAGTCCTTCAGGAGATTTCTGAAGGGCAGGCGACAATCGCGCTAACGAGACAGGCATGGGAACTTCTTCCCGCAGATCTTTTCGGAAGCGCACTCGCGAAAGAATCGTTCGGATTCAAAGCTGTTGAAGTTGGGCTCTTTGAGGCGATGTCTTCAAGCCGGGAGATTGACCTTAAAGGATTCTCGCATGAAGATCTCGAAGTTATGAAGCGCTGGCGGAGAGAGATCAAATCGCTGGAAAGTAGCCTTGAAACGCGGCGACTCAATGTCCAAGGCGACGGTGATACTGCTCTCGATTCCGGTCATGGCGCCAAGAAGACACTCACTCGTCGTGTGATCGCCATTGGCGCGGCTGCCTGCATAGCACTGATTGCGGTGCTCGCGACGGTCCTAAACACACGCACAGTCGAAGCTAGCAGCCTTGTACGACTTGGAGCGGGCGAACCAGGCTTTCAAGTTGTCCACGCAGCTCTTAATGGCCTTCAGCAGGAACTGTATGGGCGAACATTAGTCCCCTACTCTCTGCGAAACTCGTCCAAGAAGACTGCGGAGAGGCTATTTGTTTCCGGAGAGGTCGATTTAAGATCGGGGCGATTGGAAAATGCGGTAACAGAGTTCCATGAGTCAAATGCCACATATCCGACAATCGCGGCTAGATTAAACGAGGCCGTTGCATTACTGAATACCTCCAAACTTTCTGAGGCGGAGCGTGTCTTGAAGGCGACGCTTCGCGAGGCCGGGCAGCCGGTAAGTCAGCTTCTGAGGGCGGCGATACTCACTAACCTGGGCCATGTTTATCGAACACAAGGGCGGTTTGACGATGCTGATCAGTCGTATTCCAGTGCCCTAGAAATTGATCGGAACGGTGGCTTCAAGGGCGGTGAAGCTGCGGATTTGAACAACCTGGCACTCGTGCTTCTCAGCCGAGGTAAGCCGGTGAAGGCATTGGAAGGATTTAAGCAAGCCCTATCCGTTGCGGAAGGAGCTGGGGTCGATTCCGTGGCTGCAGATTGCCACTTAAACATAGGACGGATTCTTTCAGAATTTGGGCGCAGTTCCGAGGCTGAGCAAAACTTGCAGTTGGCAAGTGCCTATTACGAACGGCAAGAGTCGCTCCTAGGTCAAGCGAGCTACAATTTGGCCTACGGCCAATACCTGTACCAGCTCGGTATCAATAGGTCTTTTTATGGAGGCACTCTGCCTCAAAGAGAGGCCGACCAGGGAGTTGTTTATTACAACCGTGCGCTAGATCTGTATAAATCAGTCTCGAACAAGAGCGGTCAAGCACGCGCTCGGATGGGGATAGGCGCGGGGCTACTTGAAAAGGGAGAATCACGGGACGCACTCGACCAATACAAAGAAGCCTTGAGGCTAAGCCACGAGATCGGTGACCTTCCCTCAGAAGAGGCGGCGTTTCGTCAAATGAGCGCATGGTACAGCGTGGCGAAATCGTACGACCTCGCAGTTCAGAATGCTCAGCGTGCACTTGGCATTGCCCGTAACATTGGCGATCGCGGAGGGGAGTGTATCTCCCTTGAGGGTTTGGCCCTGACCATGACTTACGCGGGAAGAGCCGATCTCGCCCTGGAGTACATTAGCGAAGCTGTTGAAGCATCATTGAAGTCAGGTGACGCTTTTACTCAGGCTGCCGCCTATGACAATCTCGGCTTTCTGTTGTACAAAAGTTTTAATAAGAATGCCGAGGCACTTACAGCCCTGGAACGCGCTTATAGCCTTTATTCAGAGGTCGATTCGCCATTGCGAGATGGAACTATGCTGCTGATGAATTACGTAAGGGCCCACGCCGCAAGCGGGGAGCTCAACAGGAAGCAGCCGCCGCCTGGATTCCCGCTGCAGTAAAACAGAACCCGCCAAGACAGCAGGCCAACGGGCCGGAAATCCGCTGGAGCCAATCACCTTTGCAGCTGCAGCAGACCAGGCAGCTACGTTGGCAGGTCGTCTAGCGATAAGAGGCGGCTGGCTTGGATGGAGCGCGGCTCGCCAGCATAAGCGATGGCACCCGCGTAGTCCGGAGCCGGGGTGAAATCGTGCAGCGTCCAGCCCGGAGGGGATATCATCCGCGCATCGGCGCCGGGGCGAAGGGTGACGCGGAAGCTGTCGAGCGGTATGGAGAGTCCGCCGCCCAGCGCTTTGATGAAGGCTTCCTTACGGGTCCAGCAGTTAAAAAAGCCCGAGGTAATTTCGGCGGCGGAGAGCTCCAGCAGCTCGGCCGTCTCTTCGGGCGAGAAGAATCTGCGAGCGATATTTTCGAAATCGCGGAGCGCGCGATGCTGTTCGATATCGACGCCTATCTCACAACCGCTGGTGAAGGCATATGCAGCGAAGTCGCCGGAGTTGGACGCATTGAATCGCAGCGCGCAGGAAGGATCGGCGAGCGCGGGTTTGCCGTGCGGGCCAACTACGAATTGGACTGCCGCGGCGTCCATGCCAAGGTAGCTCCCGAGCAGCGCGCGCAGCGCGGCACGTCCCAGAACAAAGGCGCGGCGATGACGGTCGAAGCGAAACCGTTCGGCGCGCGCCGTTTCCTCTTCAGACAGCCAGGCGAGCGATCGCGCGAAAGTGTCATCGGAGGCTTCCAGGCGAACGGTCCAGAGGCGTACCTCGCGGTCGTCCATACATCCAAAGGTACAATAGCAGTCGTGGCCACACTAACCTTCGAGCAGGCTCGCCAGTGTGTCCTGGAGAAGTTGCGCGCGGCCCAACCCCACCCAAAAGTTGAGGTCGTCAGTCTTTCAGAGGCGGCTGGACGAGTGCTCGCCTCGCCTGTCGCCTCCGATCGCGACTATCCGACGCTGGCGCGCTCGGTGCGCGATGGATTTGCGGTACGGGCAGCGGACCTACCGGGGGACTTGTTCGTCATCGGCGAAGTTCGCGCCGGCGAATCCTTCACGGGCGAGGTTCAACCGGGCGAAGCGCTGGAGATTATGACTGGCGCTCCCTTGCCGCGCGGCGCCGATTCGGTCGTCATGGTGGAACATTGCACGCTCTCTGGCGAGCGCGTGACGGTACCGCGGACCCTGGCTCCGGGCGAAAACGTGAGCCCCCAGGCATCGCAGGCGCGCGAGGGCGAAGTGCTGCTCGAGGCGGGACCTCGCCTGGGTTTCGCTGAAATCGCCTTGCTCGCCACGGTGGGCTCGAAGACTGTTCCTGTTTTCGCGCGGCCACAAGTCGCCATCCTGGCCACGGGCGACGAAATCGTCGAGATCAATGAAACTCCCCTCGATTACCAAATCCGCAATTCGAACGTGGAGTCTCTCGCGGTCCAGGTGAAACGCGCCGGAGGCTGTCCCAACGTGCTGCCGATTGCGCGCGACCTGTACGCGGCCACTCGCGAGCTGACCGAGCACGGGCTCCGTTTCGACATGCTGCTGCTCTCCGGCGGCGTCTCGGCCGGCAAGTACGACATCGTGGAGCGCGTGCTGGCCGACCTGGGCGCCGAGTTTTACTTCGATCGCGTCCTTATTATGCCGGGACAGCCGCTGGTGTTCGGAAAGGCGCGCGATAAGTTTTTTTTCGGCCTTCCCGGCAACCCCGCCTCCACCATGGTGACGTTCGAAATCTTTGCCCGTTCAGCCGTGGAGCTGCTGGGAGGCCAAAAGGAGGCGAGCCTCCCGCTGCTGTGGAGTAAGCTATCACGGGATTTTCGCCAGAAAACCGGACTGACGCGCTTCCTGCCGGCGGTGTTGAGCGCGGACGGCGCCCAAGTTACTCCCCTGCCCTGGCAAGGCTCCGGCGATGTGCCGTCGCTGACGCGCGCCAACGCCTTTCTGGTCACTGAACCCGACCGCGAAAGTTGGACGGCGGGAGATTGGATTCGGGTGCTGCTGAAATGACGACCAAAAGGAAGCTCAGCCATTACGATGACGCGGGCGTGGCCCGGATGGTGGATGTCTCCGCCAAATCGCCCACCAAGCGGACGGCGCGCGCGCACGCCTTCGTTAAAATGCTGCCGTCGGTCATCGCGCAATTGCCCAGCAATCCCAAGGGGAATCCGCTCGAAATCGCGCGCGTCGCGGGTATTTCGGCCGCCAAAAGGACCTCGGACTTGATCCCGTTGTGCCACCCGCTCATGCTATCTCACGTCGACGTGGAAGTAACGCTCGAGCGCGACGGCGTCCGGATTGTGTCCAGCGTCGCCACCATGGCTGCAACCGGCGTTGAGATGGAGGCGCTTACCGCTGCTTCCGTAGCGGCCCTGACGGTCTATGATATGACCAAGGCGCTCGACAAGGGCATCGAGATTCAAGATTTGTATTTGCTGGAAAAGACCGGCGGCAAGAGTGGGGACTTTCAGCGCGTCACCCAAGCGCCGGCGCCATGATTCGCGTCGGTGTGATCACGGTGAGCGACTCGGCGGTGGCGGGAAGGCGCCAGGATCGGTCCGGCCCCGCGGTTCGTGAGCGCGCCGAGAGCTTCGGATGGACCGTGAGCGCGCTGGCCGTGGTCCCGGACGAACCCGATCAGATCGCGGATGCCATGCGACGACTGGCCGACTCGGGCGACGTATCGGTAGTCCTGACCACGGGCGGAACCGGCGTGGCGCTGCGGGACGTGACCCCGGAAGCGACGCGAACCGTCATCCAGCGGGAAATTCCCGGGTTGGGCGAGTTCATGCGGTCGGAAGGGCTCAAGTTCACGCCCAAGGCCATTTTGTCGCGAGGGCTGGCAGGGGTGCGGGGACGCACGCTCATTGTGAATCTGCCCGGGTCGCCCAAGGGCGCGGTGGAGTCGCTGGATGCCATCGCGAAACTGGTTCCTCACGTGCTGGATCTTTTGGAAGGGAGGACCGGACACGATGTGCCACACTAAGGTTATGCGCCACGCGCTGATTTTCCTCATTTGCGCCGCTGTGTTTGTTCCAAGTGGCATTGCTCAAGCGCCCGGGACACTCGATCCGGCCAAGGCGGCCGGTGAAAACCAGCCAAATCCAACAGCGCCGCTTTTGCCCCCGCCCGTTTCGACACGCGATGCAGGCACGTTCAGGACCAGCACCACCATCGTGATTGCGCCAACCACTGTGCGCGACCGTATTGGCGAGTTCGTGAATGGACTACAGCTGCAGGATTTCGAGCTTTACGATAACAACAAGCTGCAGAAGGTGAACGCGGATGTCCGGGATGAGCCGCTTTCGCTGGTCGTGGCGGTGCAGCGCAGCTCCAATTTGACCGACTTCCTTCCTAAGATTCAAAGAATCGGGTCAGAGCTCAATCAGCTGGTAGCCGGCCAGGATGGCGAAATCGCCGTGGTAGGCTTCGATCACCGCATCCAAGTGATGCAGGATTTCACCAAGGAAGGCACCAAAATCTCCGAAGCGATGCAGAAGATGACGCCGGGAAGTTCCAGCCATGCGGTGGTCGATGCCGTTAGTCAAAGCGTTCGTATGTTGACTCATCGTCCAGCGGACCGGCGGCGCGTGTTGCTGCTGATTGCCGAAAAGCGGGACCGTGGCAGCGAGCTGCGATTGCGCGAAGCCCTGGAACAGACTCAATTCGCCAACGTGTCGGTTTATTCGTTAGACATTTCGACCATTGTGGCTGCCCTTACCGACAAGGGTATGCCGCCGCGTCCGCCCCCCATTCCGGCTGAGGCGCAGCATCTTCCGGGCGGTGGCACGTCTACTCCCACCACCATGGAGCAGAATTACTACAACGGCAACTATGTGCCGGTGTTCGTGGATATCTTCAAAGCGGTGAAGAGCGTCTTTGTGGACGACACGCTGGATGTCTTCACCCGTTTCACAGGCGGCCGGGAATACTCATTCGTCGGCGAAAAGAGCCTGGACAAGGCCATCTCCGGGATCAGCGACGAGTTGCACAGCCAGTATCTTTTGAGTTATTCGCCTAACAATCAGACCGAAGGCGGATTTCACGAGATCAAAGTGATCGTAAATCGCCCGCAGTTGGAAGTTCGAACGCGACCTGGCTATTGGGTGGCGGCGAGGCCGGAGTAATTTAGCTGCCCCAGGTTACGGCAGAAACATGGCGTGACATGGCCTAAGTGTAGCGGCCGAAGATGGATGTCGCTATGGAAACAGAGTACGGGCTAGATGTAGTACTGTTCACTGTATGAGACGCTGGTACACGCGACTTTTAGTCGCGTTACGCGGCTTGAAGCCGCGTGTACCTTTAGTACTTATCCCCGAAATGCAATGGCAGCGAAGCTAACCACGCTCTGCTCGTCGATGTTCCACTGCTGGTAGCGCCTCAAGCTGCCGCGAGCTTTAGGGACCGTCTTCAGGAAGGTATAGATGGGCGCTGAACCGCACCATTTCAGGTCGTCCTGATTCTGCTGCACCAGCTCCCAGAATCCCTGCGGGTCGGATTGGTTGAGCCGCTCGATCCGCAGTTTGTCGCGTTCGGCCACGGCAGTCATTTCGCCCTCTTCGGCGCGGACGATCCTCTGGTCCCCATAGCGGCGTCCCATGTGCGCCATATCCACGCCCAGGACCCAAAACAGCTTGTTCCCTTCGCGCGCCGAAAGATTGCCCAGGGCATCGAAGAAACGCGCGACTTGCTGGTTCCCTTCCGGCTTGCCGCCCTGGTAAATGCTGCGCAGGAATGACCCGCACAGAATGGGGAGAATGCGGATGTTGGGGCCGTAAAGATATTGCAGGAAGAGCACCTGAAATTCGATGGAGTGCTCGATGGCATGGCAATAATCCTCCATGCGAATCGATTCCGGTGCGGCTTGGGCGAGTTCATCCACCAGGCCCACGTCGGTGATGGCGTCGCCGAACGGAGTCGCGAAAGGCTTGCGCGTCAGGCCAAAACGATCCGGTTCGCCATAATGCGAAGTGCCGAGGACGACGAAGGTACGCTCGTGGTGCGAAGGGAGCAGGGCGGAATAGGCATCGCGATAAGATTCCCAGCCGCCGAAGGGGCTGACGTGCGGCGCGGCGATCCCGACTAGGGAATCTTCCGGGCCTGCGGGCTCGGCGCCTTGCATGAATTCCGAAATGGTTTTGCGCGCTTCGTCGGCATTGTCGGGATAAGCGGAGCCGGCATGCGACGCATCCCGCTTGGGCGCCGCGCTGAATTCGTTGACGCGCGCCAGGCGCTGAACTTCAAAGACTTCGTCTTCGAGAAAGCCGGCCTGGCTGAGCGTGTCCACCAGATGCTTTTCCAGTTCGCCGATCTGAATTTCTCCGGTGATGCGAACCAGGTTCGAGCGCAGATCCAGGCTGGTCTGCTCGCCGTCGAAACAAGCCAGGCACTCCACCAATTGCGGGGGAATGAGCAGCATGGCGTCGGAAAATTTCAAAGGATCGCGAATCAACAATCCGGGATGCTCGGGATCGGAAGATGGAATGAAATCGAGTCCCAGGCGGAGACGGGGGAGTGGATCTGGCACATGACCACTATCGCATGGGACTAGTTCACCACTGGCAGCAATATCGAGCTGGCCTGATCGGCCGAACGAAAGATGGTTTGGGTCGCTTTCACGTAATCTGAGGGTTTCGCGAAAAAGATATTCGGCACGAAGGTTTGCGGATTCCGATCGTAGAGCGGGAACCAGCTGGACTGGATCTGGACCATGATTCGATGCCCTGGCAGGAATACATGGTTGGTAGTTGGCAGAGTGAAACGAAACTGCTCCGGCTGGCCCGCTGGGATCGCCGACGGATGCTCGAAGCTCTCGCGATAGCGTCCCCGAAAAATATCCATGGAAACGGCGAGCTCATAACCACCCATCTCGGGCTGGCTGGGAACCTCGTCCGGGTAGACGTCGATCAGCTTCACCACCCAGTCGGAATCCGTGCCGCTGGTAGCGGCGAAGAGATCGGCAACCGGGGCGCCGCTGATCCGAACCGGCGCGGTGAGCACGGGGCCTTGGTAGGTCAACACATCGGTACGATCGGCCACGGCGCGCTGATCGCTGACCAGCCATTGCTTCCAGCGGTCTGAATCGGCGAAGCGGACCGGGCGCGCAATATAGGGAATCGGCTTGGCGGGATCGGATACGTAGGAATCGGCGGCGGCCCGGTTGTCGGCCGGCTTGTCGAATCCCAGGCCGAAGTTCGCCTCGAGATAGAGCGGCTTCAGCGGCGCGGCGCAGCCTTGTTCGCAGGCCAGGGGCCAGTTCTTCAAGCGATCCCAGTGATTCTCGCCGGTGTTGTAGATGAATACGGGCGGCGTATCCGCTTTCGGCGCATCCGCTTTCAGATACTGATCGAAGAAAGGCCTGAGCACATCGCGGCGGAACTCGGTAGCGGTATCGCCATTCCATTTCAACGGACCGAGATTGAAGGCGTCGTAGTTCACCTGGCTGTGCCGCCAGGGTCCCATCACCAGGTAATTATGATCGGCCTGCCCCTTGGCCTTCAGCGCCAGGTAGGAGTGAATCGCGCCATACATGTCTTCCTGATCCCACAGGCCCTGAATCCACATAGTCGGCACTTGGGGAGGATGCTGGGCGATCAACTTGTCGAGGGCTTGCCCCTGCCAAAACGCATCGTAGGCGGGATGTTCGATCATCTTTTCGTCCCACGGCAGTTGATTCAGACCATACAGCCGAGCATACGCGCCCGCCGATCCGGCATTGCGAAAGGCTTCATAGTCGTCGTAGGCAGCGCGAGGCACGGGCTTGCCTTCGTCCTTCTCGGTGGTCTGTTCGGAGGTGTAGTCGTAGTTGGTTTGACGAAATGCCCCGTAGTGGAACCAGTCGTCACCCATCCAGCCGTCCACCATAGGACTCTCGGGAGCAGCCACCTTCAAGGCCGGATGCGGATTGAGCAGCGCCATTACGACCGTGAAGCCCTCGTAGGAAGATCCGATCATGCCGACGCGCCCGTTCGATTCGGGCGTGTTCTTCACCAGCCAATCGATGGTGTCGTAGGCGTCGGTGACGTGGTCGGTGGCGGTATCATTCAGCGGGCCACGGACCGGCCGGGTCATGACGTAATCGCCCTCCGATTTGTACTTGCCGCGCACGTCCTGAAAGACGCGGATGTAGCCGCCTTGGACGAACACCTCGTCTCCCTGCGGCAGGATCGCGAGCATGTGCTCGCTATTGCTTCGAAGGGCGCGGTTGGTGGCGTTATAGGGCGTGCGGGTCAGCAGAATCGGCGCGTTCCTGGCACCCTTGGGCAGCACGATGACGGTGTACAGCTTCACGCCGTCGCGCATCGGGATCATCGCTTCGCGCTTGATGTAATCCTGATTGGCGGTGGGGGCGGTGAAGGTTTTGGGAATGTCGCTGTCGGCGGCAAAGCAGAGTGAACTTCCAGCGAGCAGAACCAGGATGCTTTTGTGGCGGAACGCGTGCAGCATCCAAGCATTTTAGCGTGTCTAACGGTTCGTTAGAGAAATGGATTTCGGACCGTCAAAGGTCCGTATCGCTGCCCTGTAGGAAGGTCTTCGCTCCATAGCACGTCACAACCGAGCTCAACGGCGCTGTTTATGATGAGGGCGTCCCACCAACTCGCCTTGTGCTGTCGATGAATCCTGCACGCACGGAGTATGTCGTCATGTCCGGGACGATGAATGATCCAACTTCCCAAGTCGGCAATAACGTCTTCGGCTTCCTGGCCCTTCATCCCCAGCTTCTTAGTGGTCGTGATATAGAACTCGGTCAGCACCTGCACGCTGAGTGCTCCGTTTTGCTCCTCAAACAGACGCTTCAGCAGAACTACGGCCTTGTGATGTTTTTCGCCAGCACCGCCTTCGTGAGCATACACAAAGACATTGGTATCGACGAATTCAACGCTCATGTAATTCGTCGCGCGTCCACTGGATCAGACCATTCGTTCCACGATCAGGCGCGTTTTCTATCCTTTCCAGGAATCGGCGTTTGGCCTTGCGAGTCTGGGCGTCTTGATCGATCATCTGACGGACTGCCAAGGTCATTAAGCTGCTCATCGACTGATCGCGGGCAGCAGCGAAGACCCGGAATCGTCGCAGCAGGGTTTCGGGGATACTCAACGTGACGTTCGTGTGGCCTTTCACAGGTCCAGTGTAGCACATAAATATGTGTCAATCCGAAGCCCGCGATTCGCCGCCACCCGACTCGCTTAGTTGAGAGAAGGCGTTAGGATAGTCTTCGATCTCAGCACCCGATAATACCTATGTTCAAGTCTGTCTTTTTGGCCGCTTGCCTGACGTCATCTGCCGTCGCCCAACCGGGCCTGTCAGGAATAGTTCAGGACACTTTCAAAGGACCGATCGACGGCGCTAACATTACCGTCTGGGATGCGGAAACTGGGAAAGGCGTCCGAACATCCAGCTCCATGGGAAGCTTCTCTTTGAGCGGACTCGCTGAGGGCGACTACTTGTTTAAGGTCGAGAAGGATGGTAGGTCGCCGGTTCTTGGCGCGTTCCATTTGGCAGGCGATGTACCTCACAACATCAACGTTGTAGTGCTGACCGCCGGCGCACAGGACACGGAATCCGCCGGCGCCGGATCTCCGCTTCGAAGTTCGGTTCGGTCTCCGCGATCCTCAGCCAAACCGCCCAAAGTAAAGCCCGCCCAAGTTAAGAAGAAGGTAACTCCTGCCTATCCTGACGCGGAGCGAACGGCGGGAATTGGAGGCACCGTCAAGATTGCGATGATCATCCTTCCGGATGGGACGGTGAACGACCTCGTTGTCCTATCCGCACCGAATAGCAACTTGGCAGTCGCCGCCCTCTTGGCAGCGAGGCGGTGGCAGTATTCTCCCACTTATCTCGACGACCAGCCGGTCGAAGCCAGTCTCACGGTGGACGTTACCTTTCAAAAACGCTAGGTTTTTTGACCAAATCGCGAAAAGACCTTCAATGACGACGTACGCGTTTGACTTTGCATGTTACCAACAACCCGATCAGGTACGGCGCGATAATACAAGCATGCGAAAGTTACCCTCAAAGATGAGATATCAAGGAGCCCTGTGAACATAGAAATCACCGATAGGACCTTGGAGGCTCGAATCCAAAAGCAGATTCAAGCGACGGGCGCCGCAAGCGCGGAGGAAGCGTTGGTCCGCCTGCTCGAAACGCAGGAAGAACAGGATCGCTGGCTGTTGGAAACAAAGCCGCCATCAATGACGAAATTCGGCGCGGCGGCGGGATGCGGGCAACATCCAAGTATTTTAGCGTGACGAGGGTCAACGCTGGTGCAGCTCCCGCGGGTCTAATCCGCTCCAGGAAGCATCGCCAGACCTGTCTCAACCGTCCGCACACAGCTCTGGATATTGAACCCAAGGATAGGGGACCATTCAGGAGTTGGCCGGTCAGTCACCCACCCGTTCACGCGCCTAATCACTGGCCTGCCGGCACGCGGCGCCGCAGTTCGTCGAAGAAATTCAGCAGGAATGTCATGTGCACAGCTCCCTTCTCTTCAGCCGGTGCTTTCACCTCGGGGAATATCGCAAACCGCTGGTCGTCCGGCGCCAGGTCGTAGTTCGGAATTCCACTGACATCCTGAAGTCGCTGATCCGACCACAGGCGCGGTTTGCCGCCGTCGAAAGATTCGTTTTTCGCTTCATAATCCGTCACCATGATACGGTGGTCCCGATTCTGGAAGAACAACTGTCGCCCATTGCGCGACCAGATCGGCAGCGCGCCTCCGCCGATCGAGATTTGCCACTTCCCACCGGCACGCCCTGGTGGAAGAGGAAATGGTCGTACATAAACCTCATATATACCCGATTCATCAGATTCGTAAGCGACCCAGCGGCCGTCAGGTGAGAGGGCTGGGTACCTCTCGTTGTTTTGGGTGTCTAGGAAAAGCTCTGGCTTGCCCGGTTTGGGATGATCCGGATCGCTCACGTCGAGCGTCACGCTGTAAATCTTGAAACGACCGTTGGTGTCCAACCCAATGTACGCCAGCCTTCGGCCATAGGCAAAGAATGCGAACGGGTTCACGACGTTCTTCGTGTCCAGCAGTCGCTGGATCTCTCCGGCCCCATCGGCGCGAACCCAGCCGAGTCCGGGACTGGCGGCGTTGAACCCTAACGCGATGTGCTTTCCGTCCGGGCTCCATATTGGAGCGGCGGCGTGAGCGTCGACGGTGAGGCGCGTCATCGTATCACGCTGCAAATCATAGACGAAAACATCCCGGTCGGTGCGCGCAAATTTTGACAGCGCCAGCCGCTGACCGTCGGGAGAAAAGTGGGGTTGCACGTAAAAGCCTGGCATGGCGATCAGGGGACGGGTACCCGCGCTGTCCAGCCATGACACTGGCCAACTTTGCTCCGATACCTTGCCGGTCCGATAAACTAAGGTTCCGCCCCGGGAAAAACTGAACTGGCCCGCGCCGGAATTTGGATCGCCCGCCAAGTCATCCAATATAGGTACTGCGGAACCGCGAAGTTCCAGCCGTGCGGGATCGAACGGTACAGCGAAGAGCGCACCCTGATGAACGTACACCAAGTGGCCAGTTGCATTGCCTGTTGGCACGTAGCGGCCGAAATACCCGCCCCGTACCAAGATCTTGACCTCCCCAGTCTTCAAGGATGCCGCTGCGATGCTGGCATCCTCAAAAGCAACTATGGAAGCGGACGCCGTGATCAGAACAGCCTCATTTCCAGGCAAGAATTGGGGCCAGCGGTGTGTGCCCACGCCCGCCTGCAGCTTGGTGGCGGACTGAGGCTTTCCTCCTTCAGCCGTCACGCGCGAAAGTGGACCCGTGGCATTCAATGCCGCGACGATATTGCCCTCCTCACTCCAGCTTCCGCCGCGCGCGTCGGGCGCTTCGCACAACACGATAGGTGCGCCACCTTGAGCCGAGATTTTTTTCAATTTTCCTTCGGCGAAGAACCCGATCCATTTTCCATCCGGCGAAAAGAATGGGTCTCGTCCGCTCTCTGTTCCCGAAAGCAACGCCGAACTGGTCTCGCCCATCAACCGCGTGGCGAGCATTTGCGTGCCGTCCGTACTCTTAATAGGAAATACCAGCCGCGATCCATCCGGCGAAATAGCGGCAGTGGTAAATCGACCGGCCACCGCGTCCGGCCCGAGATCGACGCTCAGCCGCATCAGCGGGCGATCGAGGGGCCGCGTCGCGCGCCAATAAAGTCCACCGAGACCTGCCGTAGCCACCGTGAGCAGTCCCGCCACCACCCATGGCAACCTGCTTCTTCGCTGATTCGCGGCGGCTGCCGCCGGTTGTTCCAGCGCCCATGTAAGCGCGGCTTTGAGATCGCGGGCAGTTTGGAAACGCTGGTCGGGGTCTTTTGCGAGAGATCGGCTCACTACCCGGTCGAGGGGTTGAGCGATCTCCAGCGGCGCGGGCTCCCGCTCCAGAATTGCCGCCATCACGCTCGCCGCGGTTGTTCCGTCGAAAGCTCGTTTACCGGTGAGCAGTTCGTACAGCACGCAGCCGAAGCTGAACAGATCGCCGCGCGCGTCCACCTCTTTGCCCTGCAACTGCTCCGGCGACATGTACTGCAACGTGCCCAAGATCTGCCCCTGGCCCGTGAGCGCCTTGGTGACGTCTTCCTCGCTAAGCCGAACCGCTTGCTTGGCCAGCCCGAAGTCGAGCAGCTTGATCCCTTGCTTGGTAGCCAATATGTTGGCCGGTTTCAGGTCGCGGTGGGTGATGCCTTTCTGGTGCGCGGCATCCAGAGCATCCAGAATTTGCGCTGCGTATTCCACGGTCCTCTGGACCGGCAGAGGACCTTCCAGCGGCGCGCCCTCGACGAACTCCATCACCAGATAATTCGGCCCGACATCATAAAGCTGGCAGATGTGGGGATGGTTTAAGGCCGCAACCGCTCGGGCTTCCTGCTCGAAACGCGCGGAGAACTGGTCCTTGGAGACCTTGATAGCGACAACGCGATTGAGGCGCGTGTCGCGCGCCTTGTAGACCTCGCCCATGCCACCCGCTCCGATGGGCGCAAGAATTTCGTAGGGGCCCAAACGAGTCCCAGCGGAGAGGAACATTGGTGTTGAACAATTTTACTCCCGCAAGCATGCTCAGATCCCGTATAACGCGCCCTACGGACACTGGGCCACATATAGGCCGGTTGGAACGGAGCCATCCGGCACCTCCGCAAACGATAATAGAAGTATGCGAAAGTTCTCTGATCCAGAGCTGAAAGAGGCGCTCGACGGTCTTAAGGGATGGACCGTGGTGGCGGGGAAACTGCACAAGGAATATAAATTCGCCGATTTCATCCACGCCTTCGGGTTCATGGCGACGGCAGCGCTGGCCATCGAGAAGATGGAGCATCATCCGGAATGGTTTTAACGTCTATAATCGCGTCACCGTCGACCTGACCACGCACGACGCCGGAGGCATTACTTCCAAAGACGCCCGAACTCGCAAAAACACTCGACGAAATCGCCGACAAATTGCATTGAAAATTCTGCCACTGCTGTATTAGCCGCCTGCCTGCACGCGCAGGAACTGGGCGTACAGCTTCACGCCATCGCGCATCGGGATCATCGCTTCGCGCTTGATGTAATCCTGATTCGCGGTTGGGGAGGTGAAGGTTTTGGGAATGTCGCTGTCAGCCGCAAAGCAGAACGAACTTCTAGTGAGCAGAACCAGGATGCTTTTGTGGCGGAATGCGTGCAGCACCCAAGTTTAGCGTGTCTAACGGTTCGTTAGAGAAATGGATTTCGGACCGTCAAAGGTCCGTATCGCTGCCCCGTCGGAAGGTCTTCGCTCCATAGCACGTCACAACCGAGCTCGACGGCGCTGTTGATGATGAGGGCGTCCCACCAACTCGCCTTGTGCTGTCGATGAAGCCTGCACGCACGGAGTATGTCGTCATGTCCAGGACGATGAATGATCCAACTTCCCAAGTCGGCAATAACGTCTTCGGCTTCCTGGCCCTTCATCCCCAGCTTCTTAGTGGCCGTGATATAGAACTCGGTCAGCACCTGCACGCTAAGCGCTCCGTTTTGCTCCTCAAACAGACGCTTCAGCAGAACTACGGCCTTGTGATGTTTTTCGCCAGCACCGCCTTCGTGAGCATACACAAAGACATTGGTATCGACGAATTCAACGCTCATGTAATTCGTCGCGCGTCCACTGGATCAGACCATTCGTTCCACGATCAGGCGCGTTTTCTATCCTTTCCAGGAATCGGCGTTTGGCCTTGCGAGTCTGGGCGTCTTGATCGATCATCTGACGGACTGCCAAGGTCATTAAGCTGCTCATCGACTGATCGCGGGCAGCAGCGAAGACCCGGAATCGTCGCAGCAGGGTTTCGGGGATACTCAACGTGACGTTCGTGTGGCCTTTCACAGGTCCAGTGTAGCACATAAATATGTGTTAATACGAAGCCCGCGATTCGCTCCCCGCCAGCAGAGCAGGCGTTAAGATGGTCTTCGCCTATGTTCAAGTCTGTCTTTTTGGCCGCTTGCCTGACGTCATCTGCCGTCGCCCAACCGGGCCTGTCAGGAATAGTTCAGGACGCTTTCAAAGAGCCGATCGATGGCGCTGACATTACCGTCTGGGATGCGGAAACTGGAAAAGGCGTCCGAACATCCAGCTCCATGGGAAGCTTCTCTTTGAGCGGACTTGCGGAGGGCGACTACTTGTTTAAGGTAGAGAAGGACGGTAGGTCGCCGGTTCTTGGCGCGTTCCATTTGGCAGGCGACGTACCTCACAACATCAACGTTGTAGTGCTCACCGGCGGCGCACAGGACACGGAATCCGCCGGCGCCGGATCTCCGCTTCGAAGTTCGGTTCGGCCTCCGCGATCCTCAGCCAAACCGCCCAAAGTAAAGCCCGCCCAAGTTAAGAAGAAGGTAACTCCCGCCTATCCTGACGCGGAGCGAACGGCGGGAATTGGAGGCACCGTCAAGATTGCGATGATCATCCTTCCGGATGGGACGGTGAACGACCTCGTTGTCCTGTCCGCACCCAATAGCAACTTGGCAGTCGCCGCCCTCTTAGCAGTGAGGCGGTGGCAGTATTCTCCCACTTATCTCGACGACCAGCCGGTCGAAGCCAGTCTCACGGTGGACGTTACGTTTCAAAAACGCTAGGTTTGTCGACCAAATCGGGAAAGACTGAAACGTCCATTATCGGCGTTCCGCAACGGTCGTCGCCCCCCAGCCCATTGTCCGGATAGTTAGCCCATCAGAACGTCATTCAGCGCGCTAAGCGACTAATTCCTAAGGCTTAAGGCTCAATTTGTAAGGAATATTCAACACAAACAGGTAGCGAGAGTCGGGTATATTGCCGATCTATCCACTGGCGATCCACGCTCGATCGGTGGTAGCGGTGTCCCAGGGTTACGTATGAGTCAGTTACGCACCCATCAATTACCTTCGCCTCGGCTTACCCGCTGTCGCACTTCTCTGATCGCGGCTCGGGCTGGCGCTCAGCTGCGCAATTTTGCGCGCCGCCCCGCGACCCTTGGTTCCGGTGGATTCGACGGAAGCTCTGCGAGTGTACTCCCACGATGTCTGGCAAGTTGAGAATGGTCTCCCACAAGACGCCGTTCAAGCCATCACCCAGACCAAGGACGGTTATCTCTGGCTGGGAACCGAACAGGGGCTGGTCCGCTTTGACGGAGCGCGATTTACCGTCTTCAACCGCAAGAACACCCCCGCGCTGAAGAATAGCTATACGCGAGCTTTGTATGCCGACCCCGACGGTACATTGTGGATCGGCATGGCCTCCGGAGGCCTCATCCGGCTTCGAGACGGAAAGTTCGAGAGCGCCATGGCAGGCGTTGAAGGCCCCCGAAGCATGATTAACGCCATAGTCCGCGACGGCCGTGGAAATCTTTGGATAGGAACCGGCGCCGGGCTAAGTCAACTGCACGGCGATAAGCTGGTCGACTATCAGGAGGGCGGGCGAAGCTTCAACGACAGCGTGACTGCTCTGATGGTCGATCGCTCATGGAGACCTGTGGGTGGGCACGGAAGGGAATGGGCTGTCTGTTATTGGCGGAAAGGTGGCCAGTTACACGGTAGCGCAAGGCTTGTCCAGCAACCGAATTCTGGCGGTGTTTCAGGATCATGACGGGAGCATCTGGGTTGGAACCGATGGCGGTGGACTGAACCGGATACGGGGCGGAAGAAGTTACGATCTTCGGGAAGTCCCAAGGCCTCCCCAACAACTCCGTCGTCTCAATCGAACAAGGCGAAGCCGGCCAGCTTTGGGTAGGGACCAATGGGGGTGGGTTGGCACCGCATGAAGGACGGTCGCTTCACTGCTTACTCCATGGCGCAAGGCTTGTCGAACGACGAGGTCTTGTGTCTGTACAAAGACCGCGAAGAGAACCTGTGGATTGGGACTGATGGTGGAGGACTGAACCGGCTGAAACGTCGAGAGTTCCTCACCTACACCACCAACGACGGGCTGTCTCACGATCAGGCGACCTCAATTCTACAAAGCCGCGATGGAAGCGTGTGGATTGGAACCGCGGGAGGCGGCCTCAATCGGTTGGTGAACGGCAAGTTCTCGACAATCACAACCAAAGATGGCCTGTCCAGCAATCTGGTGCGGGCGATGTTGGAAGATCGGAACGGGGACCTCTGGATTGGAACGGACGGAGCCGGATTGAACCGGTTGCGAAATGGACGGATCACTACATATTCCCACCAGGATGGGCTGTCGAACGACACGATTCTTTCGTTGGCTCAGGACGGGAACGGGAGCCTTTGGATTGGGACTGTCTCGGGATTGTGCCGGCTGGACGGCGGGGCCTCCCGCCCGCTCCCAATTGCCGGGCTGGAGCGTAGTGTAATCATGTCCCTGCTGGTAGACCCGGGACGGAAGCCTGTGGGTAGGATCGATCGATCAAGGATTGATGCGCCTTCAAGGGAGGAGAATGGAAGCGCTTTAGCACCCAGGACGGTTTGCCCGACGACTTTGTGGCTTCGATGTACGAAGATGCCGAGGGGACGCTGTGGCTGGGGACCAACGGAGGCGGATTAGCCCAGTATCGGGATGGGCATTTTGCACTCGTAACCGCCAAACAAGGACTATTTGACGATACGTATTTTGCAGATCCTGGAGGATAACCAAGGCAATCTGTGGATGAGCTCCAACCATGGTGTGTTTCGTGTCGAGAAGCGCGGGCTCCAAGAGCTTACGGACCACCAAATCACTTCCATCGATTCATTCCCCTATGGCAAGGCGGACGGAATGAAGAGCGCCGAATGTACCGGCAATAGCCAGCCGTCGGGATGGAAAACACGAGACGGGAGATTATGGTTCCCTACCATCAAAGGCGTGGCAATCATCGACCCGAGCCGTTTGGGCAGCAACACCATACCGCCGCCAGTGGCCATCGAAGAATTGATTGCCGACAAAAAGTCTGAAGCGCCGCACGACGGGATCTTGCTTCCTCCCGGGACCGGGCAAGTAGAACTGCACTTCACCGCACTTAGCTTTGTGGCGCCAGAAAGAGTTCGTTTCCGGTACATCCTGGAAGGTTTGGATTCGGGCTGGATCGACGCGGGCACGCGAAGGATCGCCTACTATAGCAACCTTCCTCCGGGGCACTACCGGTTCCGCGTAGTGGCCTGCAACAATAGCGGGCTTTGGAATGAGGAGGGCGCTTCCATCGCCTTCGCAGTGCAGCCGCACTTTTACCAGACTCCGCTGTTTTATGCCGGCTGCGCGCTGTTCATCGCTCTCGCGTGCACCGTGCTTTACCGCAGGCGGATCGCCGAAATCCGGGCCAACGAACGAAGACTCTCCGATCTGGTGGACGCGCGCACACGCGAGTTGAAACAGACCGAATCGAAATTCCGGTTTCTGTTCGCGGACACGCCACTTCCGGTTTTTCTTTACGATATCCAGACGCTGCAAATACCTGGAAGTCAACGGCGCAGCCGTCGCTCGTTATGGATACTCAGCGCGACGAGTTCCTGCAAATGAAGGTTACCGATATCCGCCCCGAAGAGGATGTACCGCAGTTTATCGAGCAGTTAAACGCGCGCGCAGCCGATTTCCGCGATTTCAGAACGCTAAAGCACCGGTTGAAGGACGGAAGTCTCATTGATGTCGATGTCACTTCCAGAGGAGTGGACTGGAACGGGCGGGCCGCGGCTCTGGTTGCTGTCCAGGACATCACGGAGCGTAAGAAGGCGGAGCTGGAGTTGACCAGCGCAAAGGAACTGGCGGAGGCTTCCAGCCGAGCCAAGAGTACCTTTCTGGCGAACATGAGCCATGAGATCCGCACGCCCATGAACGGCGTTCTCGGAATGACCGACCTGCTCCTGGACACCGTAGTAACGTCTGAGCAGCGCGGATACCTGGAAATGCTCAGAGGGGCGGCCGATTCGCTGTTGACGGTGATCAACGACATCCTGGACTTCTCGAAAATTGAAGCGGGCAAACTGGACCTGGAGGAGACCGAATTCGAACTGCGAAAATCACTGAGCGCGGCGATGAAGGCGTTGGGGGTCCGGGCGCATCAGAAAGGTCTTGATCTGGTTTGCGACGTTGCCCCGGAGGTGCCCGAACACCTGGTAGGCGACGCCGGACGGCTCCGCCAGATCGTGCTCAACCTGGTTGGGAATGCCATCAAATTCACCGAGCGGGGCGAAGTTTGTTTGCGGGTAATCCAGGACGCGGCGGAGGATGCCAACCTCATTTTACACTTCGCGGTACACGACACCGGGATCGGGATCCCGGTTGACAAACAAGGGTTGATCTTCGAATCGTTCTCGCAGGCTGACGGATCGACCACGAGAAGATTTGGAGGTACTGGTCTCGGTCTGCCGATTTCGCAGCGCTTAGCGCAGATGATGGGCGGAGCTATTTGGGTGGAGAGCGTGGAAGGAGAAGGTAGCACCTTTCATTTCACTGTGCGTCTCCGGGAGTTGGAGCAGATGGTGCCAGGCATGCCGGGGTTGTTCGAAGGGCTACACGGTGTGCCGGCTCTGGTGATGGAGCGAAATGCGACCAGCCGGGGAATTCTCGCAAGAATGCTCACGTCCTGGGGAATGGTCGTGCACGCGTCAGGCGACGCGAGCACCATGCTGAAGCTCTTGGAAGAGAGCGCATCTGGACAACCTTACCCTGCCCTGGTGCTGCTCGACGCCGCTATGCCGGAGCCGGACGGGATCGCAGTCGCCGATCGGCTGAAGGCCCGGTCAACGGCACGCAGGCCGAAGGTGATCTTGTTTGTGTCCGCGGGCCGCAAGGAGACAGGCCAGGTGGTGCCATCAGTTGGATGGCGCCTTCCATATCAGCAAACCAGCCGGCGAACATGAGCTCTTCGAAGCGGTCCAGAGTCTTGTGAGTTCGGCGCCGCATCCACAGGCGCAGTCACCTGACAGTCGCGGAGCATCCCATTTCACCGAAAGAGACAAGGCCGCGGCGGATTCTGGTGGCCGAGGACAATCGCGTCGAATCAGGTGGTGATCGACCGTCTGCTCGTCAAAGCGGGTTATGAAGTCGTGATGGTAGGAAATGGGCGCGAGGCTTTGACGGTGTTGAAAGACCAGACTTTCGATCTGATGCTCTGCGATATGCAGATGCCGGAACTGGACGGATTCGCGACAATGTCTCAAATCCGGATGGATGAGGAAGACAGCGGGCGTCACTTGCCCATCATTGCTCTCACGGCTCACGCTATGAAGGGTGACGAGGAGCGCTGCCTGCGCGAGGGCGCCGACAGATACATTTCAAAGCCGATCAACGCCCAGCACTTGCTCAAAGAGATCAGATCGTTGTCGTCGTTCGGAGTGGAGCGCGACCCACCGTCATTGCAACTCAGTTAAGCTAGCCGGCTTGCTGGCGAATCAATCGGGCAACACTCTCGGCGCGACTTCTCGTTTCAGCTTCGTATCTTTCGCACGTTACAGGGACATTGGGCCACAGATAGAGCGGTTGGAACGGAACATCCGGCAGCTCAGCAAACGATAATGGAAGCATGCGAAAGTTTTCTGGTCCGGAGCTGAAAGAGGCCCTCGCCGTTCTCAAGGGATGGACCGTGGTGGCGGGGAAACTGCACAAGGAATATAAATTCGCCGATTTCATCCACGCCTTCGGGTTCATGGCGACGGCAGCGCTGGCCATCGAGAAGATGGAGCATCATCCGGAATGGTTTAACGTCTATAATCGCGTCACCGTCGACCTGACGACGCACGACGCCGGAGGCATTACTTCCAAAGACGCTGAACTGGCAAAAACGCTCGACGAAATCGCCGCCAAATTGCAATGAAAATTCTGCTCCTTCTGGTATTGGCCGCCTGCCTGCATGCCCAGGAACCCTTCTCTGGCGCGGCGGCTGTCGACGAGCAGATGGAGCGCGCGGTCCACGATGGCTTAATCCCGGGCGCGGTCGTGTTGGTCGGGCACAACGGGCAGGTGGTCTATCAGAAAGCCTACGGCAGCCGGGCGCTCATCCCGCACCGTGAGCCGATGACGCTCGACACCATTTTCGACGCCGCCTCGCTCACCAAAGTGATCGCCACGACGCCCGCCATCATGTATCTCTTCGAGCAGGGGCAGATCCGGCTGAACGATCCGGTGACCACATATCTGCCCGAATTTCAGGGTGGCCACAGCGACATCACCATCCGCAACCTGATGACGCATTTCTCGGGACTCAGGCCGGATCTGGACTTGAAGCCGGCGTGGAGCGGCTACCAGACCGGCATTCAGCGCGCCCTGATCGACAAACCCGCCGGCCCGCCCGGCGTGCGTTTCGTTTATAGCGACATCAATTTCATCCTGCTCGGCGAAATCGTGCATCGGTTGACCGGAAAGATGTTGAATGAAGTTGCCCGCGATACCTTGTACCAGCCGCTAGGCATGCGGGAAACGATGTTTCTTCCGCCCGACTCGCTGCGCCCGCGTATCGCGCCCACTGAAATCAATCCCGTGACGGGCCAGCCTTTGCGAGGCGAGGTTCACGACGATACGGCGCGCTACATGGGCGGTGTGGCGGGCCACGCAGGCGTGTTCACCACCGCGAGCGATCTGGCGAAGTTCGCGCAAATGATGCTGGACGGCAAGGCCAGGGCAATGGCGTCCGGCTGTTCAGCGCCCCGACGGTTCAAAAATTCACTTCACCGCAATCGCCGGCCGACCAGCCGATTTTGCGCGGCCTGGGCTGGGACATCGATTCCCCCTATTCGAGCAATCGCGGCGAATTGTTTCCCATCGGTTCCTACGGCCACACCGGATTCACCGGCACTTCGATATGGCTTGACCCATTCAGCCACTCCTACGTAATCATCTTAACCAACGCAGTGCATCCTCACCGCGGTCATTCGATCATTGCACTGCGCGGCCGCGTGGCGACCATCGTAGCCGCGTCGTTCGGGATCACCGCTCCCAGCGTGAAACTCACCGGCTACAACGAGACCATCGTTGGCCCCGGCCTGCGCCGCGAGGTGGAACCGAAGGCCGCGGTACTCACCGGACTGGACGTCCTGGCTGAAGACAATTTCGCGGCATTGCGAGGCAAACGGATCGGCCTGATTACCAATCAGACCGGGGTGAGCCGCGACGGCCGGCGAAATGTCGATCTCATGCTGGCCGCCGGAATTCAAGTGATGGCCCTGTTCTCTCCCGAACACGGCCTGGCGGGCGCCGAGGATCGCTCTGATATTTCTGATACAAAAGATCCGGCTTCTGGTTTGCCCGTCTTCAGCCTCTATCAAGCTTCTTCGCGCCGGATTCAGCCCGCGATGCTCGCGAACGTTGATGCCCTGGTCTTCGATATACAGGATGTCGGCGCGCGTTTTTACACTTACTCCTGCACCATGCTCTATAGCATGGAAGAGGCGGCCAGGAAAAATTTGCCTTTTTTTGTCCTGGACCGGCCAAACCCGATCACGGGAGTCCACGCCGAGGGCCCCATGCTCGACGCCGATCTTCACTCCTTCACCGGATGCTTCGAGATTCCGATCCGGCATGGCATGACCCTGGGCGAATTAGCTGGGCTCGCAAATGGCGAACGGAAGCTCGGCCTCGATCTGCGCGTGATTCAAATGCGGGGCTGGGACCGGGGCGATTGGTTCGACGCCACGGGCTTGCCCTGGGTGGATCCGTCGCCCAACATACGGAATCTCAACGCATCGATCTTATATCCGGGCATTGCGATGCTGGAAGCTTCTCCGAATTATTCGGTCGGACGCGGAACTGATAGCCCCTTTGAGCTAATAGGCGCCGATTGGATCAACGGCCGCGACCTGGCTAGTTTCCTAAATGGACGTTATATCCCCGGAGTTCGCGTGTATCCGACGCGCTTCCGGCCCACTTCTTCCAATTTCTCCGGAAAAACCATCGACGGGGTGCGTTTCGTCATCACCAATCGGGACACATTCGACAGCGTGCGCCTTGGTCTGGAACTGGCCTACGGGCTGAACAAGCTGTATCCGGGAAAAATTGCCTGGCAGGAGAACCGATTTCTGGTGGGGAATCAACAGGTGCTGCGGGCGTTGAAGATTGGTGTCGAGCCTGGAACCATCGTGCAAGAAATGGAGAACTCCCTGGCCGTTTTCACCCGGCAAAGGGAGCGATATCTGCTGTATCGGTAGAGGCGGCAGCCGAGAGATGGACATAAATCCACCTCTCGCGGGTAGGAGTACCCGGGGTGCAAGTCAATAAGAGTACTGACCCGTTGACCGCGCGTGCCAACGTCCCCTTAGGCGGCGACGACTTTCGCTGAGCCCTTGGGTTCGTTTTTCGGACGATTTTTGCTGCCGGGAGGACGGCCCCGGCGCTTGATTTGCGACATCCAGGCCGGCGGACGTCCCCGACGTCTCCCGCGTCCGCGAGCCAGCCGTTCCAAGGTCATGATCGCTTCTTCGACCTGCTCCCGCTCCATCCTCAACTCGGCAAGCATTTTATTAATGTCCATTCATCCATCTCCCCAAAAATTGAGCTTCTGAAAGCACGTCTCGTTCGGAAAAACGAACAAGATCGTGTCATCTTGTTGAATCCGTAATAAACTTTGTACCTCATTCTGGCTCGATTTTCAAGCTTCTTGTTCGGTAAACCGAACAAGACGGCGCGCGAGAATACATTTCCTGTACTATCCGGGTGGGGTCTAGGGGAAAACCTTAGGCCGAAGGATGCTTTTTCCAGTAGAAATAGAACGGCAACCCGAGAGAAATCAGCAGCAGGCCAAGGATCGATTCGCGGGGGGAACTAAGGAGCGTCGAGACGATTAAGCACGCGATTCCAAGGACGAAGGCAATTGGGACCAAAGGATAGCCAATGGTTCGGTAGGGGCGTGGCATATCAGGACGCCGAAAGCGCAGCACGATCACCGAAGCCGTGGCCATCCCATAAAGGATCGCGCTGGCAAAAATCACGTACGTATAGAGCTGGTCATAACGCCCGCTGAGCACCAGCAGGCAAGCCCAGGCGCTTAAGAGCAGGATGGAAACGCTGGGGGTTCGATGGACGGGGTGAATGCGCTCCACACCGCGGAAAAATAGTCCGTCGCGCGCCATTGCAAAAGGTACTCGCGAACCGGAAAGAATGGACCCGTTGAGCGCGGCGAAAATCGAGATCATGGCCGCCAGGCTAACGGCTGCCGCACCGGGAGCGCCGAGGATTCTGCGCATCATCTCCGCAGCGACACGGTCCGTGGAAGCCACCGTAGCGGCAGGCAGGACGTAGAAATAAGCGAGATTGGTGAGCAGATAGATCGCGATCACAGCCAGGGTACCCACGATGAGGGCAAGCGGCAGGGTGCGCTGAGGCTTGCGAACCTCAGACGCCACCATCGTGACGTTGTTCCAGCCATCGTAGGCCCACAAAGCGCCAACTAGCGCCGCGAAGAAGCCCAGAATTCCACCCAGCGCCGGAGTGGAGGAGTGGTAATTAGCCACGCTACCGAGACCCGACCCCAATCCGATCACAATAATTGCCCCGATTAGGCCCACCTTGAGCAGTGTGGTCGCAACCTGAACGTCTCCGCCGACGCGGACCCCAAAGTAATTGATCAGCGCCAGCAGGGCAATCACTCCGATCGCCAGCAATTGCCCATAGCGGATGGGGAGCGGCGATCCACCTTCGCCCAGCGGCAAAGGCGCGACCATCCAAACTTTTCCCAGCTCCGGGCGAAAATTAGCCAGGTAAATGTAAAACCCCGTGGCCAGCGTGGCGATGGATCCGCTTTTTGCCACCCACAGCTGGGTCCAGCCATATAGAAAGCCCCACAGCGGACCATAAGCATCCCGGAGATACACATACTCGCCGCCAGCTTCAGGCATCGCAGCCGCGAGCTCGGCGTAGCTCAGGGCGCCAAACAGCGACAGCAACCCGCCAAAAATCCAGACGCCGAAAATCTTCAGAGGCGAGCCGACGTTGCGGGCCATGGCGCTCGGCACCAGGAAAATGCCGCTGCCGATCACCGTGCCCACCACAATGGCAGCGGCGCTCCAAACACCCAGATCGCGTTTGAGACCGTCCTTATTGGTTGACGCTGGAGGTCCGGTCATAGGGCGATTCCTTTAAGAATAGCGACATCACGTAACCGGTCGAAAATGTTGCGGCGGTTCCGATGACCACGTACCAGGTGAAAGCGATGCGAGTCTCGAAGCGGACGTAGATCATGAGCAGCAATCCGGCGATCATGGCGATCATGGCCGAAGTCTGTTGGACTCGCTTGGTGAGGATCCCAAGCAAAAACACGCCCAGCAGCGAGCCATACAATATGGATGCGATGGTCAAGCCGGCTTCGAGCACCGATCCCACCTGCCGCGCTACCAGTCCCACCAGAAACAGAATCACGCCCCAGAGCACCGTGGCCCAGCGAGCCACGCCTAGAAAATGGGCGTCGGACCGCGCCGGGTCGCGACGCATGGCCAGCGGCTTATAGAAATCCATCACCGTGGTGGAGGCGAGCGAGTTCAGCGCCGCGCTCAGATTGGACATACCGGCGGCAAGAATTGCGGCGACCACAAGCCCCGCGGCGCCGACCGGCAAGTTATCCCAAACGAACCTCGGATAGATGGAGTCGGCCTGTTGCGGCGTGGTTAGGTTGTCGGAATAATGGACGAACAGCAGAACGCCAATGAAGAGGAACAGGGCGAACTGGAAGAAAATCACCAACCAGCTCGAGAACAGGGCGGCCCGGCTCTGCTGCTCGTTTTTGGCCGCCAGCAGCCGCTGCACCATCAATTGCTCGGTTCCATGACTGGCGGTGGTGAGGAAACAGCCACCGATGATACCCGCCCAAAAGCTATAACTGCGCGAGAAAAACTCGGCCGTCCAGGAAAAACGAAAATCGAACATCTGGAATTTGTGCGCCGCGCCCGCGAGCGCGCTTACATGCGCCCAGCCACCGGGAATCTGATGCAGGATGACCCAGAAGCTGAGGACGGCGCCGCCGACATACAGGAACATCTGAACGGCGTCCGTCCAGATCACCGCCGTCATCCCTCCTTCGAAGGTGTAAAACAACGTCAGACACACGATTACAAGAATGGAGACGATTTCGCCGGTGCCCAGGACAATGGAGATGACGATGGAGACGGCGAATACCCGTACCCCTTCGGCTAAAGCGCGCAACAGGAGGAATGTTCCGGCCGTAAGGTGCCGGATGCGCTCGCCGAATCGGCGGCGCATTAACTCATAGGCGGTAAACATTTCGCCGCGAAAATATTGCGGAAGGAAGAGAGCGGAAATGACGATGCGGGCCAGCAGGTAGCCGAGCACCAGTTGCAGAAACTGAAAATTGCCGGAGAACGATAGGGCGGGCGTACCGATTACGGTAAGCGTGCTGGTTTCCGCTGAGACGATGGATAACGCGATGGCCCACCAGGGCGCGTTGCGGCCGCCCAGGAAGTAATCTTTCAGATTGTGCTGGCTCTTGCGAAAATGCGCTCCAAACCAGGTGATTGCGATCAGGTAAACCGCGATCGTCGCCAGATCGAGAATACGCATGAGAAGCAGGATGATAACACGCGTCTTGGGTCATTGTGGCGCAAGCACTCGTGCTTGCCGCGTCGACAATCGTGTCGACGCCTGCCTTCGCGATTGGCGTACCATCGGCGCCCACATGGCGCTGTGGCACTCGTGCCAACACCGGAATTAGAATGCGTTCACACGAGTGTGAACGCGGCACGCAGGAGTGCGTGCGCCACAATCAGGGTTGTTGCATGGTCATGCAATGGAGAGTGCCGAGGCCGAGAACCAGATCGCCGCAGTAAATGCCGATCACCTCGCGCGAGGGAAACAGTTTTGCGAGCGTATTGAGTGCGACGCGGTCGTTGGGGTCATTGAACGTTGGCACCAGCACCAGTCCGTTCGCGATGTAGAAATTCGCGTAACTGGCCGGCAGTCGCTGGCCATCGAAGTAGATGGGAGCGGGCATGGGCAAGGTTACGACTCGCAGTCTGGTTCCCCGCAGGAGTTTCAGATTTTCCCGCAGCGGTTCGTAATTCGCTTCCGAAGGATCATCTTCGGCAGCGATCACTACTGTCTTCTCATCCACGAAGCGCGCGAGATCGTCAATGTGGCCGTGCGTGTCATCACCCGCAATTCCATGCTTCAACCAGATAGTCTGGCGAATTCCAAGATAGTCGGCGAAATATCGCTCCAGATCCGCGCGGCTGAGTCCGGGATTGCGCACTTGTATAGACTCACTGAGCAGGCACTCTTCGGTGGTGAGCAACAGTCCGGCGCCATTGACATCGATGCTCCCGCCTTCGAGCACAATGCCAGGCTGGAAGGGCTGAAGCTTGTCGCGTTTGGCCACGCGACTGGGGATGCGGTTGTCGTCGCGCCAATTGTCGTATTTCGCCCAACCGTTAAAAAGCCAATCGGTGATGGCGACATCGCCGTTCTGGTTGCGAACGAAAATAGGGCAGTAGTCGCGCGTCCAGCTTCGATTGGTCGGCCAGCGCAGGAACTCTACCGCTCCCAGATTCACGCCGCACTTCGCCAAAACTCTCCGTGCGTTTTTTTCGAGCGCGGCGTCTTGAACCAGAATTCGAACCCGTTCCACGCGTGCCAGCCGCTTTACGATGTCGCCGTAAACCCACGGAATCGGCGCGAATTTACCCGGCCAATCGGAGCGCTCGTGCGGCCAGGCGAGCCAAGTGGCTTGGTGCGGCTCCCACTCAGCGGGCATCCGAAGCCCGGAGTTCAATCTAGCCATCGTTTCAAGATGGGCGCGTAGGCGTCGATGCGGCGGTCTCGCAAAAACGGCCAGCCTCGGCGAACTTCTTCCATGCGGTGCGGGTCGCATTCCGCCACCAGAATCTCTTCGTTCGACGTAGACGCCTCGGCGATGACTTGTCCAAAGGGATCGGCCACGAAAGAAGAACCCCAAAATTCCAGGCCATGATCGGGCGGCCCTTCGAAGCCCACACGATTGACGGCCGCGACATAAATTCCGTTCGCGATCGCGTGCGCCCGCTGAATCGTCTTCCACGCATCCAGCTGCGCCGCGCCGTACTGCGCTTTTTCCGACGGGTGCCAGCCGATGGCGGTGGGATAGAAAAGGATGTTCGCCCCCGCGATGCTCGACAGGCGCGCGGCCTCCGGATACCACTGATCCCAGCAGACCAGCACGCCCAGCCGGCCGAAACGAGTGTCAAAGTTCAGGAAGCCAAGATCGCCTGGCGTGAAATAAAACTTCTCGAAATACAGCGGATCGTCGGGAATATGCATCTTGCGATAGATGCCTTCGATCTCGCCGTCGGCGCCAATCACCGCAGCGGTGTTGTGATAAAGACCGGCGCTACGCCGCTCGAAAAGGGACGCGACGATCACGATCCCGAGCTCGCGTGCCAGGCGCCCGAGCGTCTCCGTGGTGGGTCCAGGAATTGACTCGGCCAAGGCGAACAGTTCCGCGTTTTCTTCGCGGCAGAAGTACTGCGAGCGGAACAACTCCTGCAGGCAGACGATTTGCGCGCCACGCGCCGCGGCCTCGCGCGTTCGCCACAGGGCTTTCTCCAGGTTTTCGTTGGGGTCCAGCGCGCAAGTCATCTGCACCAGGCCCACCCGAAATTTCTCCGCCACAGGCTGCATCCTTCTATTGTCAGGGCGCAAGCAGCGTTATCGCAATTAACGTGCGATTAAAAAGCGGTTACATATAGAGGCCGCCGTTCACGTTCAGCACGTGTCCGGTGATATAGCCGGCCTCTTCACTGGCCAGGAATCGGACGGCCGCGGCGACGTCTTCAGGCTTTCCGATGTGCTTCAACGCGATGTGTCCCACCAGGTTGTCCTTCCGTTCCTGAGACAGTTTGTCGGTCATGTCGGTCTCGATGAAGCCGGGCGCGACCGCGTTGACGGTGATGTTGCGGCTGCCCATCTCTTGCGCCAGCGCTTTGGTCAGTCCGATCAGGCCGGCCTTGGATGCGACATAATTGGCCTGGCCTGGATTGCCCATTTCCCCTACCACCGAAGAGATGTTGATGACGCGCCCCCAGCGTTCGCGCATCATGTGCTGCAGCACCTGCTGGGTAGCCAGAAATGCACCCGTCAGATTGGTGGCCAACACGGTATCCCAATCGTCCTTCTTCATTCGCAGCGCGAGCCCGTCTTTGGTGATGCCCGCATTATTCACCAGAATCGCAATTGAACCGAACTCCTGGGCGGTTTTAGCGAAGGCTTCCTGAATGGATTCGGCACTGGCCAGGTCAATAGTGATAGCGAACGCCTCGCGCCCCCGCGCACGAATCTCGCCGGCGAGTTCCTCCAACTGAGCAGTGTTGCGCGCCGCGAGCACCACCCGCGCGCCCGCCTCCGACAGCGCTAGAGCACACGCCCTTCCAATCCCTCGGCTGGCGCCGGTAATGAAAGCGGTTCGATTTGTCATGTGGGCGAATTTCCATCATAGTAGAACCTGAATGGCATACAGCGACCTGCGCGATTTCATTGACACGCTGGAGAAGAAGAAAGAACTTAAGCGCGTTTCAGTGGAAGTAGATCCGGTTCTCGAGATCACCGAATTTGCCGACCGATCCGTCAAGAACGGCGGTCCCGCGCTTCTGTTTGAGAAGCCCAAAGGCAGCCGCGTGCCGCTGCTCATCAATAGCTTTGCCAGCATGCGGCGCATGGAACTGGCGCTCGAAGTGGACTCGGTGGAATCCGTCGCGCAGCGCATCTACGAATTCCTGGAAATGCGCATGCCTGAAGGATTAATCGGAAAGTTGAAGATGCTCCCGAAGCTGGCTGAAGTGGGCGCATTCTTTCCCAAGATGGTTTCCAGCGGACCGTGCAAGGACATTATCCGGCGCGATAAGTTTTCACTCAATGAGTTCCCGATTCTCCACTGCTGGCCTGAGGATGGCGGCCGATTCATCACACTTCCGATGGTGTTTTCGCGCAATCCCGACACCGGCAAACGCAACTGCGGCTGCTACCGGATGCAGGTGTACGACGAACGGACGACAGGCATGCACTGGCAGACCCATAAGCACGGGGCGGAGCACTATCGGCGGCTATTAAAGGAAGGGAAAAAGGCCAGAATGGACGTCGCCGTCGCTATTGGGTCGGACCCGGCGACCATGTACTCGGCGATTTTACCCCTTCCGCCGGACCTGGATGAAATGATGATGGCTGGATTTTTGCGCGGCAAGCCGGTGGAGATGGTGAAGTGCGAGATGTCGGATCTGGAGGTGCCGGCCAATGCCGAGATCGTGCTGGAAGGATATGTCGAGATCGGCGAGAATCGCACCGAGGGCCCTTTCGGCGACCACACCGGCTTCTATTCTCTGGAAGACGAATACCCGGTGTTCCATATCACGTGTGTTACCGAGCGCAAGCATCCCATCTATGCGACCACCATCGTGGGACCGCCGCCGATGGAAGACTTCTACATGGGCAAGGCGATCGAGCGGATTTTTCTGCCGCTGATGCGCTTGCAATTGCCCGAAATTCGCGACATTTCGATGCCGGCCGAGGGCGTGTTCCACAATCTGATTCTGGTGTCGATCCGCAAGTCGTATCCGCTGCACGCGCGCAAAGTGATGCACGCCATTTGGGGACTGGGCCAGGCCATGTTCAGCAAGTGCATCGTGGTGGTGGATGAAGACGTGGACGTGCAGAACGTGGCGGAGGTGGCGTGGAGGGCGCTGAACAACATCGATCCGGAGCGCGACATTCAATTTGTGCTGGGACCGGTGGATTCGCTCGACCATTCCAGCCGGCTGCCCAACTACGGATCGAAGATGGGAATCGACGCCACGCGCAAATGGAAGGAAGAAGGTTTCACGCGCCCCTGGCCGGACGTGATCCGCATGCCGGACGAAGTGAAACAGCGCGTGAATCAGCTTTGGAAGAAGGCGGGACTGGGATAATGGATGTTAAACTGGTAATCGCACGGCGGCTGTAGCTCAGTTGGTAGTAGCGCCAGATTGTGGTTCTGGATGTCGTGGGTTCAAATCCCACCAGCCGCCCC
>CAWFZZ010000015.1:0-420417 GCA_963820405.1 Bryobacterales bacterium
CGGAACAGCCCGTTGATGCCCGCGCGAATCTGCGCGTCGTTGGCGAGCTTGCCGCTCTTGGTGTAGGCGATGAACAGGGAGTCCAGCGCCATGGTGGCCTGTTCGGCCGACCGCTCGCCTTGCTCGGCGATTCCGTCGCCGTCACCCCAGATGCTCTTCATCAAGCGCAGCGTTTGCGGCTGATCGAACTTCATCGCGTTCAACCGGGTGGCGATACGGCCCGCCAGCTCGGCACGCTCAACGCCTGCAACGCCACCTGCAGCCGGTCGGAATAAGCGCCGTGACGCCCGTATAGACCTGGTCGACCCCAGCCTTCAGCTCGCGGGTAGCGGCCGGATCGGCATCCTGGATCACATGCTTCAGCACCACGAAGCGCGAAAGATTGAAAGGCGCATTGCCGGGACGGCGGCCCGGATACCCGCGCTCCTGCCGCCAGCTGTCCTTGGCCGCCACCAGGTTGTGATGGCAGGCAAAACAGTCCAGCTCGCCGTATTCGGGCCAGATGCCGCTTTGCGATTCGCGCGCCCGCGCTTGAGCTGCTCCCGCATTTGCACCGCCTGTCCCACCGCCATGGCGCGCACCGCAAACCAGGGATCGGTGTCCACTTCTTTCCAGTGCGGCGGCATCACCGACATAAACGAATCGAGCTCGAAGTACAGATCCGGGTGCCCGGCGGCGATCAGCTCATGATCCACCGATTTTTCGGGCGTGCCCAGATGGCAGGTCAGGCATTTCTCGCTGCGCTTGACCAGGTCGCGCGTGTCGTACATGCCCAGCTCCTGCGACTTGGCGTAGTTCCATCCGCGCGTGGTGTGCGGCCCGCCACGCCGACGCCGGGCCGTGGCAGTTCTCGCAGCCCACCCCGTCGGTGAGGTCAAACGTGCGGGCGCGCTGATCGGGCGGAACGTCCGGGCATGGCAAGCCGGCACCTGGGCGCCGTGTCGGGGCTAGGCAGCCCCATGATCTTCGCAATGCGCACTCCCACCGGGTTGGTGAGGTTCACAAAAGCGTGGGCATGCTTGTCGCGCACCACCCAGGTGCTGTATTCGTTCTGCAGCACCATGGTCTGATCGCGCGCCTGTACGCCGCCGTGGCAGCTGGGCGAACTGCACGAACCGGGTCCGTTGTATTTGGAGGGCGCCCCGTTGTCCGCCGCACCCAACAGATGCACCGCACGTGATGGTAGCGACCATTACAAAACAGTTTTTCATGTTCCTGTTTTGCTTCAGTCTAGGTTACCAGATGCGGCGGCCGTTTTTACGGCTATAATGTAACCTCGTGATCGCAATCGGGAGGATCGGACGTTGATCTTTGACGACCTCAGAGAGATCCAATCTCAGTACGGTTATTTACCGGCCGAACAGATGCAAGAGCTCTCCAAGCGCACCGGGACGCCGCTGTTCCGCATCCATGGAGTGGCCGATTTTTTTCCACACTTTCATCTCAGCCGTCCGCCCAAAGTGCGGATGAACGTGTGCACCGACATGTCCTGCCATCTGCTGGGCGCAGACGATCTGAAGGGCGCCTTGCAGCAGCGTTTCCGCGGCATGAGCGACAAGGATGTCCTGGTGGGCGACGTTTCGTGCCTGGGCCAGTGCGACGGCGCGCCCGCGATATCGATCAACGATCACATCTATCGCAGCGTCACCACCGCGCAGGCCGAGGCCCTGGTGCTCACTGCGCTGGGCGGCAGCGAACTGCCCGAGATGCCGCCATTCGATGAAAAGCCCGGACGGCTGGGATCGGATCCCTACCCGGACGCCGAACATTATGGCGCGCTGCGGAAGCTGGTGGTTTCGCGCGATTGGGACGGAGTGATCGCGAAACTGAAAGCGAGCGGGCTGTCAGGGCTGGGCGGCGCGGGATTCCCGACCGGGATGAAGTGGGAGATTGTGCGCAAGGAGCGCGAGCCTATCAAGTACGTGGTGTGCAACGCCGACGAGAGCGAGCCGGGCACCATCAAAGACCGCTTCATCATGCAGCATCTGCCGAACCTGCTGGTCGAGGGCATGATCATCGCCGGTCTGGTGACCGGCGCACAAAAGGGCATCCTGTATCTCAGACACGAGTACGGACATCAGGAACATATTCTCGATCACGAGATCAAGCACTGCTATAAAGAAGGCCTGCTGGGGGAAAACATTCTGGGATCGGGCCTGGGCTTTGATCTGGAGTTATTCATCAGCCCCGGCGGATACATTTGCGGAGAAGAGAGCGCGCTGATTGAAGCCATCGAGGGCCACCGCGCCGAGCCGCGCAACAAGCCGCCGTTTCCGGTGGTGCAGGGCGTTTTTCACAAACCCACCGCGTTGAACAATGTGGAAACGTTCGCCAACGTGCCGCAGATTTTAGTGAATGGCGTGGAGTGGTATAAGTCACAGGGCCTGGGCGGGGCGGCCGGTTTGAAGTTTGTGGGCATCAGCGGCGACGTGGTGCGGCCCGGCGTGTTCGAGATTCCGATGGGCCTGCCGATGTCGGAAGTGATTTTCAACCTGGCGGGCGGAATCGTGGACGGAAAGAAGCTGAAGGCCTTTGCGCCGTCGGGTCCCTCGTCGGGATATTTGCCCGCTTCAACGGTGGATGTGCGGCTGGATTTTAAGTCGCTCGCGGCCATTGGGTCGATGCTCGGCTCGGGCGCCATTGTAGTGTGCGCCGAAGGCCGCTGCATGCTCGACATGGCCTTGAACGCGGTGAAGTTTTTCCGCAATGAATCGTGCGGCAAGTGCGTCCCCTGCCGCATGGGCTCGCAGAAAATGGTGGATATTCTGACCGGCTGGACGCACGGCAAGGGAACGGCCGCCGACATGGTGCTGATTGACGACCTGACCGAAGCCCTGAAGCTGACCTCCATTTGCGGGCTGGGGCAGTTCGCCCACTCGCCCTTGAGCTCGGTGCTGCTGCACTTCCGCGACGAGATTGAGGCGCACGTTCACAACCACCGGTGTCCTGAAGGAGTCTGTCCTATGCGCGAGGTTTACGCTTGAGTAATGTAGAACTGACCATTGACGGAATGAAGGTTTCGGTGCCGGAAGGAACCACGGTGTTCGATGCCGCCCGTTCCAACGGCATCCCGATTCCGACGCTCTGCCATCAGCAGAACGAAACGCCGGTGGGCGTTTGCCGGGTGTGCGTGGTGGACATCGAGAAAGCCCGCGTATTGCAGGCTTCCTGCGTGCGTCCGGCCGAGAACAACATGGTGGTGACCACCAACTCGGCACGAGTCCAACAGACGCGCCGCACGCTGGTCGAGATGCTGATGGCCGATCATCCCAGCCCCTGCGCGCGGCAGCGCCAGTCCAACGATTGTGAGCTCGAAACACTGGCGCGCAACGAAGGCATCGGCACGCCGCGCTTTCCGCGCCGCATCTCGCCGCGCGGCCAGGACAGCTCGTCGCTCGCCATCGCGGTCGATCACGAGGCGTGCATTTTGTGCGACCGCTGCATTCGGGGCTGCGATGAGATTCGCCACAACGACGTTTTGGGCCGCCGCGGCAAAGGCTTCATGGCCGGGATCGCGTTCGACACCAACCTGCCGATGGGCAACTCGTCCTGCGTATCGTGCGGGGAGTGCATGGTGTCGTGCCCCACCGGCGCCCTCACCAACAAGAGCGTAGTCAAGACCGTGCTGCCGGGCGAGCCGGTCAACGTCGAAGAACTGCAGCAGCTTTCTTATTTCCAGAAAGTCTCGGGAACGTTTCTGGAGTTGAACAAGAACGCGGTGGTGCGCAGGCATTATCGCAAAGGCGACATCGTGTGCCGGGAAGGCGAGTATGGCCGGACCGCGTTTTATATCGTCGAAGGCGAGGCCGAGGTTTATCTTTCGACGCCCATGGCGCACGTAAACACGGCCTCGAGCGGCTCGGGCTTCCTCACCAAGATGACCAGCCGGTTGTTTGGTCGGCATGAGGAGCGCCGGACTGAAGAAGGCCGCCGCACCACCATCCCGATCGATGGGCCGGTGGACTTGCCCTACGATCATCCGGTGGCGACGCTGCACCCGGGCGATCTGTTCGGCGAGATGACCTGCATCAGTCTGTATCCGCGCTCGGCCACCGTCCGGGCGTCGACTGATTGCGTGATGTACGAGATGCTGCGCAACGTGCTCGATATTATCCAGCGCAACAAGACGCTCAAGGCGCAGCTGGATGCCGGTTATCGCAAGCGCGCGCTGGACGATCATCTGCGCAGCGTGCCCATGTTCGCCTCCCTGAGCCAGGAGTTTATCGATGTGCTGCGCAATAAAGTGGAGCTGGTGCGCTACACCAAGGGCGACGTGATTTGCAGCCAGGGCGACGTGGCCGACAGCTTTTATCTGGTCCGGCTGGGCTTCGTCAAAGTCTCGGAACCCCATCCGGGCGGCGAGCTGGTGCTGGCGTATCTGGGGCGCGGCGGATATTTCGGCGAGATCGGGCTGCTGGGCGGAGGAACCCGCACCGCCACCTGCACCGCGCTCGATCACGTGGAGCTGGTGCGCATCCATGCGGAAGAGTTTTATCAGATGGTGAATCAGTTCCCGAGCGTTCGCGAGAGCCTGGAGAAGCTGGTCTATGAGCGCCAGGAGCAGAACCGGCAGCGGCTGGCGACGGCCACCAGCACGCCGCTCGATGCATTCCTGACGCGCGGGATCATGGAAGCGCAGAGTTTGCTGGTGATGGATTTGCAGCGCTGCACCCGCTGCGATGCCTGCGTGCGGGCCTGCGCCGACGCGCACGACGGAGTGACGCGGCTGATACGGGAAGGCCAGCGCTTCGATAAATATTTAGTCGCCACCTCCTGCCGCCACTGCCGCGATCCGTTGTGCATGCCGGGCTGCCCGGTGGGCGCTATCGGGCGGCGCAATTCGCTCGAAGTGATTATCGAGAACTGGTGCATCGGATGCGGCATGTGCGCCAAGAACTGCCCATATGGCAACATCAACATGCATCCGTTCACGATGATGGAAAACGATCCCATGAACGCCGGTCATCAGAAGGCGGTGATCAAACAGAAGGCCACTTCCTGCGACCTGTGCACCGATCTGGCCGAGCCCAGCTGCGTGTACGCCTGCCCGCACGACGCGGCGCACCGGGTGGAGCCGAACGAGTTTTTCCGCTGGGTGGGGACGCCGCTTGGCCGGACTGAAGAAACCGTGCAAAGAAACTGACGAGGCCCCGATGCGCATCGACCGGACACACCGCCCCTGGGTGATTGCGACCGTAGCGCTCGCAATCGTGAGCACGATCGCCTACATTCTCTATGCCGTCGAAACGCCCGGCGGTCCGAGGGGCGGAAGCGCGCTGGGCCTCACGTTTGGAATCGTGGGCTACGCGATGATGCTGTTCGCCGGGCTTCTCGGCGCGCGCAAGCGAGTGCCGACGTGGCGCCTGGGAAGGGCGCAGAACTGGCTACGCGGGCACATCTGGCTCGGATTGCTGAGCCTGCTGCTGATCCTCTATCACGGCGGATTCGCGTTTCGCGGACCGCTGACGCTGCTGATGATGATCCTGTTCTTCATCGTGATCGGGAGCGGCATTCTGGGCGCCGCGATCCAGCACTATATTCCGAGTTTCATGACCGCGCGGGTGCCGCTCGAGACCATCTACGAAGAGATCCCGCACGTGCGGGCGCAGCTGCGCGAGGAAGCCGATCAGCTGGCCATCGCGATTTGTGGACCCTTGGATAAAGGGCCGCAGGCGGAAGCCGAAACCGACGAGCAGGCCCAGACGGTGCTGGTGGAGATCGAGTATGACGATCGCGAGCGGTTCCGCGAAGTTTACTTGCACAAGGTGCGGCCGTATTTCGAGGATCCCGAGATGCCCAACGCCGAGCTCGCCAATCCCTTGCGGTCGGGAGAAACGTTTGAAGCGCTGCGCCGTTTGCTCGGCCCACCCATGCATACTGTCCTGGACGATCTGCAGAACATCTGTGAAGAAGAGCAGCAGTTGAGCCGGCAGATTCGCATTTATCGTTGGCTGCACGGCTGGCTGCTGGTGCACGTTCCACTTTCAATCGCCCTGCTGGTGTTGGGCGCGGTACACGCCGTGATGGCGCTGAGATACTAATGGCCGGACGAACACGCACCCAAAAAAAACTCGCGCAGCGCATCAATCTGGATTACTTCAAGACGCTGCACGGCATTCCGCGCTGGCGGCGGATTCTCGCCGGGATATTCGTGATTGTGGGCCTGGGATGGCTGGCCTGGCATGCGGTGGCGGGGAGCCCGACGCCCTATAACGCCGGTCCGCTCTCGCAGTCGCACGCCATTCTCACGCAAAACTGCAAGGCCTGTCACGTGGGGCAGGCGAGCTTTCAAAAGAGCGCCACCGATCAGGCTTGCCTGGGGTGCCACGATGGTCCGATCCACGAAGCCGACCAGATGTTCTCGCCCTCCTGCTCCAGCTGCCATGTGGACCATCAAGGCACGCTGCGCCTCGCCAGCACTTCCGATCGCGCCTGCACCCAATGCCATGCCGATTTGAAAACCACCCAAGGGCCCTCGAAGTTAGTCTCAAACATCACCGGGTTCAATAGCAGCCATCCTGAGTTCGCGGTGCTGCGGCCCGGCGCATCGGACCCTGGGACCATCAAGTTCAACCACAACGTGCACCTGAAAGAAGATCTGCGAGGACCCAACGGCCCGACGCAGTTAAAGTGCGCCGACTGCCATCAGCTGGCTCCGTCAGAAACAACAACCATGCAGCCGGTGGACTACGAAAAGCACTGCGCCTCCTGCCACACGCTGCAGTTTGACCGGCGCTTCAGCGAATCGGTTCCCCACAAAGAGCCGCAGGTGGTCTACGATTTTGCGCATGCCAAGCTCGCCGCCTACATCGCCGCGCATCCGGCCGAGATCCCGTTGGTCGATGAGCCAGACAAGCGCTTGCCGTCGCGTCCGCCGCAGCCGCCGGCGCGCAATGCCGCCGAATGGGTCCAGCAGCGCATGACCGACGCGCAGCTGCTGCTGTGGCGCAAGTCCTGCAAGGAGTGCCACGCGCTGAGCTATCCCAATGGCTTCGAGGCGCTGCCCACGGTAGCCAAAGCTTCGATTACGAAGCGCTGGCTGCCGCACGCCGAGTTCGATCACAAGGCCCATCAGATGGTGGAATGCGTGTCCTGCCACGCCAAAGCGAACCAGAGCCGCGAGACCTCCGACGTGCTGCTGCCGGGCGTTCAAAGCTGCCGGCAGTGCCATCACTCGGGCAAGGATGCGGCCGAAGCGCGCTGCTTTGAATGCCACGCTTATCACGACTGGAGCAAGGAAAAACCGGTCGCCGGAAAGTTCACGATTAAACAACTGGCGGAGTAGTTTGGCCACAGATGAACACGGCTGGACACAGATCAGGACTTATTGGCGTTCATCTGCGTTGATCCGTAGCTAGTCTCTTGCCTGGGATAAGGTAGCCTTCATTTCAGCTTCAGTGGCGAACTCGCCGGCATCCGCTTGCCGCAGTCCCTCGCGAATGTGGTCCGCTTGCCAGCGGTGATCATCAAGATAGGCCTCGATCGCTTCGTTAATGATGTAGCTTCGATCCCGGTCGAGCGCGGAGGCCACCGCATCCAGCGCCTCTTTCTTCCCAGATTCCAGACGAAAACTGATTCTTTCTCTTTTCATGAAGATTCTGGGGGTATGATAACTCAGGCCAGCGGCAAAACCAGCCGTGCCTCGCACCCCGGACCGTCCGCGGCGTTCTGCAGCGTCAATGTCCCGCCATGCGCCTCCGCGATCTGGCGGCTGAGAACCAGTCCGATGCCGGTCCCGCTGGGCTTGGTGGTGAAGAACGGCACAAACAGATTGGCCGTGTTCGGCAAACCGTGCCCTTCATCGCGCACCCACACGGTCAAATGCGAGTTCTGTCGTTCCCAGCCAACCCGCACCCCGCCCCCGGTTTCAAACGATGCATCCGCGGCGTTCCGAATCACATTAATCAACAATTGTTCCAGTTGATCGGGGTCCGCCTGGATCACAATCTCCGGCCCCGGCACAATCCGCGGCGCTACGCGCGTCTCCAGCCTGGCGACGCGCCGCACCAACTCCGCCACGTCCACCGGCAGCATGGTCGGCCGGGGCAGCTTGGCGAGCGTGGCATAGGCGCTCATGAAGCGGCTCAGGGCTTCGCTGCGCGCTGCGATCACGGCCAGCCCCCGGCGCGTGTCGGTCTCCCAATCCTCCGGCCGGGGCTGGCGCGCCAGGATACTTTCCAAGCTGCCCGCAATCGATTTGATAGGCGTGAGCGAATTGTTCAGTTCATGCCCCAATACGCGCACCAGCCGTTGCCAGGCCTTCAGCTCCTCCTCACGCAAGGGCCGCGTCAGATCGGTCACTACAACCAACTGGTGTGGCAGCCCTCCTTCGCGAAACAAGCTGCGGCTCACGCCCCAGCGCGCCGTTCCACCCGGAAAGGTGCGTTGCTCGGTCCTCTGCGCTTCACCTTCCAGATAGGGATCAAGTCCCAGGAGCTCGGCCGATTGATCCAGCAGCCGCACCGCCGGTTCGTTCAGCAGCCGCTCGCCCGCGCGATTCACCAGGCGAAGCCGCCGGTCGCCGTCAAAGGCAAATACCGCAACATCAATCTCCTCCATTACCTTGCGCAGCAGCGTGGTCGCTTCCATGGCGCCCAGCCTCTGCTCCCGAAGCGTGGAGCTCATGGCGTTCACCTGCTGCATCACTTCGCCCATCGCGTCGCCGCTTTTGGAATGCCGCGCCCGGATGGAATAATCGCCCTCCCGCATCGCTTCCAAAAGATTGGCGAGGGTCCGCAGCGGCGACGCCACGCGTTCGCGGAGTGCGAAGCAAAATCCCAGCCAGACCCCGACGATCCCTACCGTCAGCGTCCACTGTACTCTGGGCGTGAAGTCGCCAAGCCACAGCACCAGCATGGACGTCAGCACCGCCGGTGATCCGGCGAGAAGCGCCATCGCGAGAATTCGTTGCTCGTGAACCAGGCGAGGCTTGCGCAGCTTCACGGCGCGGTCACAATCCGTAGCGTTGCAGACGCCGATAGAGCGCGCTGCGGCTTAGGCCGAGGGCGTTGGCGGCGTGGCTGACATTCCCGCTATAGCGCGCCAGCGCCTTCTTGATGAGGAACGCTTCCACTTCCTCAATGCTCATGTCCTCGAGGCGCGGAGAAACATCGCGCCCGGAGCGTAGCGCCAAATCGGCCGGCTTGATCTGGCTGTCCTGAGCCATCAGCACCGCGCGCTCGATCACATGATTCAACTCGCGCACGTTGCCCTGCCAGGGATGCTCCAGCATTAATTGCAATGCCGCCCGGTCGAACCCTCCGATGCGTTTACGATAACGCTGGGCATGCGCGGCCAGAAAATGCGCTCCCAGCAGTGGAATGTCTTCGCGCCGTTCCCGCAGCGGCGGCAGATGAATCTCGATGGTATTGAGGCGAAACAGCAGGTCCTGCCGGAAGCGCCCGGAATTCACCTCTTCATCCAGATGGGCGTTGGTAGCCGAGATCACGCGCACGTCCACGCGCTTCGTCTTCGACGATCCCACGCGCTCCATCTCGCCCACTTCCAGCACTCGCAGCATCTTGGCCTGCAAATTCATCGGGACGTTTGCGATCTCGTCCAGAAATAGCGTACCGCTATCGGCCAGTTCGAAGCGCCCCACGCGATCGGTCTTCGCGTCCGTGAAAGCGCCCTTCACGTGTCCGAACAGCTCGCTTTCGAAAACTCCTTCGGCCAACCCGCCGGCATTCACCGTCACCATCGGCTTGGCGCTGCGGGGAGAAATCGCAAACAGAGCCTTCGCCACCACTTCCTTGCCGGTGCCCGGCTCGCCCGTGATCAGCACGTTCGCGTCCGACGGTCCCACGCGCGAAATCATCTGCAACACCGGCTGCATGGCGTGCGACTCCGCAATCAGCGACGGCACGCCTTCGGCCCGCAAGAGCCGGTTCTCGGCTTCCAGGCGCATGCCCCGGCGGATGGCATTGCTCAGATCGATCTGCGTCTTGACGATGGTCAGCAGCCGCTCATTCTCCCAAGGCTTCTGCACGAAGTCCCGCGCGCCGCCCCGCATGGCTTCCACCGCCAATCCCACCGTGGCCCAAGCCGTCATCACTATCACTGGCAGCACGGAATCGATGGCTTGAATGCGCGAAAGCAAATCCAACCCCTCTTGTCCCGAGGTGGTGTCGCGCGTGTAGTTCAAGTCCATGATCACGACGTCGAAGTCGCGCGCTTCGAGTGCCGTCACCACGGTCGCCGGTGAACTGACAGCATCGATTTGATAGCCCTCGCCCTTCAGCAGCAGGCGTAGCGCTTCCAAGACATCTGCCTGATCGTCGGCGATCAAGATGCGCGGGGCCGCGGCGCTGGACCAGTCCTTCATGGCTTAGCGCCTGTCATACTCGTGCTGCAGGGACACCCGACCAGGCGTTCACACGAGTGTCGGCCACGGGCATCCCCTACGCCAATACTTGTCAGCGGACAAGCAGAGGCATGGAGAAAGCCTGTAGCCGGCGGCACGCACGAGTGCGTGCGCCACATTGGCTCAGGCAATCCAGCCATCGGCGATATTGATGACGCGGTGCCCATACTCCGCGTTCTTCTCGTTGTGGGTCACTTGAATGATGGTGGTACCCGCGTCGTTCAGGCGCTTGAAGAGATCCATGATCTCCTTGCCTTGGCTGGAATGCAGATTGCCTGTCGGCTCATCGGCCAGAATAACTTTCGGACTGGCCACAATGGCGCGCGCGATGGCCACCAACTGCTGCTGGCCGCCGGAAAGCTGGTTGGGGTACAAATCCTTTTTGCCTACGATCTGAAACCGGTCCAGCACGTCGCATACGATGCTGTCGCGCTCGGATTTCTTGATGTTGCGATAGGAAAGCGGAATGTCGAGATTCTCGTAAACGGTGAGCGAATCCAGCAGATGATAGCTCTGAAACACAAACCCGAAATACTTCTTGTACAACTCCATGCGATCTTTCTTGGCCAGCTTGTGAATGGCGTGGTCGGCCAGATAGTACTCGCCTGTCCATGAGCTGTCGTGCATGCCCAGCAGATGCAGGAGCGTCGACTTGCCCGCTCCCGACGGTCCCATGATGGAGATGAACTCGCCTTCCTTTATTTCCGCATTGATGCGGCGCAGCACAAAAGTCTTGGTCGGACCGTGCTCGAAATACTTCTCCACGTTCCGCAGGACGATCATGGGGGAACTCATAGGGGTAACAATATGGTAAGAGAGAATTCAGAATTCAGAATGTCCAAACTACACCGGTTCCGCGGAACCCACCATTCTGAATTCTGACTTCTGAATTCTGAATTCTTTCTTCACCTAAAGATCGATGTGAGTGTCGACAAGACCTGCCGAGAGGTCGGGCAGCCGTCCACCTGAATCGCGTTTTCGACGCGAATCGAATCCAGCGCCTCTTCTAAATGCCACGACCGCGCTTCGGCAAACCCTAGCATTACGAGCGCGATGAACAATACAGCGAAAAAGTCGATATTTCGTCCAAACATTACGCCACTCCCACGCTTTCTTCCACGATCCGCCCGTCAAACAACCGGATGGTCCGGTCCGCGTAGCTTGCATAGCGGGGATCGTGAGTCACCATGCAAATCGTCGCGCCGCCGCGATGCAACTCGCGCAGCAAATCCATTACGGCTTCGCCATTCACCGAATCCAGGTTTCCGGTTGGCTCATCCGCCAGCAAGATGGACGGATCGCCGCCCAAGGCCCGCGCCACCGCCACACGCTGCTGCTGGCCGCCTGAGAGCTGCGAAGGATAGTGCTTGATGCGGTGCGACATCCCCACGCGCTCCAACGCGTCGATCACTCGCTTCTTGCGCTCGGCCGACGGCATCCCGCGATAGGTGAGCGGAAGCTCTACGTTCTCGTACACCGTCAGATCGCCGATCAAATTGAAGGCCTGAAAAATAAATCCGATCTCCCGGTTTCGGATGCGCGCCCGCTCGGAAAGTTTCAGGTTTTGCACCGGCTTGGAATTCAGCACGTAAGCGCCGTCGGAGGGCGAATCGAGCAGGCCCAGAATCGCCAGCAGCGTGGATTTCCCGCAGCCCGACGGCCCCGCAATGGCCAGATACTCGCCTTTCTTGATGTGCAGATGAATGCCCGCCAGCGCGTGCGTCTCCACCTCGTCGGTCTGAAAAACCTTGGTTACGCCGTCCATGCTGATCAAAGCTGTTGGGTCAATCGCCATGAGCACTCTCTTCGGAAAATTCAGTTCAAGCGAATTCTGTTGTACGCATCTTGCGCCGACATGTCGGACAGGATCACCTGATCGCCCACTTTCAATCCGTCCACCACTTCGATGTTGTTCACCGAGCTGCGTCCCAGCGTCACCGGCACCCGCTGCGCTTCCTTGCCGTCCGGGTCCAGCTTAAACAGCGTGATCTTCGCACCCGGCTGGCCAACCACTGGCCGGCCCACGTAAACCACGTCGCTCAATCGCTCCAGCGTGATGGTTCCGTCCACGCTCAGGTCCGGCCGGGCGCCAGGCGGGAGCTGACCCTCCAGGCTCACGTCCACATCCACCGTTCCATTCACCGCCGCCGGATCGATGCGCGAAACGTGCCCGGGAATAATTCCATTGCGCGTATCGATGGAAGCCACTTGTCCAATCGCCACGTCTTTCACCTGCGTCTCGGGAATCTTCAGCGTCGCCTTCAGCTTGTTGGGCTGCGCTATCTTTGCCAGGATCGTGCCCGGCGCCACGCGCATTCCCACTTCGAGCGGCATGGCCGTGGTCCCAAGCTGTGTCAGCGTCCCTTCCGTTGGCGAGCGAATAGTCAGCTCTTCCACTTGCTGCTTTTTCAGCTTGTATGCCGCCTCCAGCTTTTCGATCTGCACCTTTTGCGCGTCCATCTGAGCTTGAATCGACTTGTCGCTGATATCCAACTGCTCCTTCGACAGCGCGTAGCGTCCCTTCAGCTCTTGCCATTTCGCGACCGAAAGCTTCGTGTCGAGATCCGACTTCAACCCCAGCTTGGTCAGTTGCGAATCGCGATCGGACTGCAGTTGCGCCTGCTCCATGTCCGACTTCACCTGTTCAGTGGTAGCTTTCTGCGCCAGTTGCTGTGTTTCGAGGGTAACTCGCAGATTCTCGAGGTTGGCCTGGGCGGCCTTGATCTGCCATTCCAGGTCCGCCGCATCCAGCTCCATCTGCGGCTCGCTGAGCACCATGATCACTTCGTTTGGGTGAACCGTCGCGCCGGGCAGAAAATTGATCTTATCCACGCGGCTTTCGAATTCCGCCGGGATCCACATGTACTGCTCCACCACCAGCGTCCCCAGACCGCGTACATCGCGCACCATGGGACCGCGCTTCACCGTGTCTTTCCACACCGTCGCCGCATCTACGGAAGGCGCCGCCGGTTTCAGCCGGGAAAGCCCCCAGGTGATCAGCGGGATCGCCGCTAAGAGGATCACAATGTAAGTGATTCGACGAATCAGCTTCCGGCGAGCGACTTCTTTACCGCGTGGTACATCCATTGCCATGGAGATTTCTCCTGATGTCAGTTCGCAAGTACTCTTCCAATGTCGATATTACTGAAAAATAAGGCGGCCTGGGCGATTTGTGGGTGCTGCACCCGCCCAGTGTGTCCGGTTATGGGACTCGCTGTGCGGCCCCAGACAAACGGAACCTTACTGGATCGCCCGCGACGACTCAGTAATCGCCATGTACATCATCCCGAACGCGACCACGGTCATCGCGATACACACACCGGCCAGAGCCTTGAGGAGCGGTTCCTTCCACATCATTCGAGCTCGAGGCGTACTGGCCAGCCACCCAGTTAGAAATCCGCCCGCGATCCCGCCCACGTGCGCCCAGAAATCCACACCAGGCAGGAAACTCAACACCAGTCCGTAGATCACCCAGCGCGTGTACAGTGACTTCACCTGCATCCCGAGCGACGATCGGTCCGTGAACCCGAACGCCAGCATCGCGCCGATCAATCCAAAGATCCCGGCCGACGAGCCCACCGACAAATGCCCGCCGATCCGGGAGCTCGCCGCGAATCCCGTCACCGTGGAGACAAAGTAGAAGACGATCAACCGGCTGGTTCCGTACAGCGTCTCCACCTCCGCGCCCAGATCGAACAGCACCCAGGAGTTCATCAGGATGTGAAGAATGCCGCTGTGCAGAAAGCCGGCCGTAATCAGCCGCCACCACTGCCCATTCATAAACGCCGCTGGCACGCTCTCACCGGCCGCTGTAATCCCCGACTGAGGGCTCAGGTATTCCGCGACGAACAAAGCCGTATTAATCAGCAGGATCATCACGGTGGTAAAGCGGGCGTGCGGAATCAAGCCGCCCAAAATTTCGCCCGGATTCCGCCGCTCCACCGCTCGCGGGCCTAGCGGAGCCTGGCAATAGGGACACACCCGATCGCTGGTCGTCACAAACGCCCGGCAATTCGGGCACATCCGCCTGTTATCCACTGCACCCATTGTACAGCGCGGCTCTTTTTCGAACGAGCTTTCGGCAGCCTGGAAACTACGATTGCTACAATTAAAAGTCCGGATGGCCAAGACGGAGCAACAATATCGCCAGGACATCCTCGACGTCGGCAAGCTGATCTACCAAAAAGGATGGGTCGCGGCGAACGATGGCAACATCAGTGTGCGCCTGGACGATCAGCGCATTTTGTGCACTTGCACCGGCGTCAGCAAGGGCATGATGACGCCCGCCGATGTCATCGTCTGCGATCTGGCGGGGAACAAGATCGATGGCGCGCGCGAGCGAACCACCGAGATCGCCATGCATGTCACCATTTACCAGATGCGGCCCGACGTGTCCGCGGTGGTGCATGCGCACCCTCCAGTGGCTACCGGATTCGCAGTGGCCGGGCGGCCGCTCAATTTGGCGTTGTTGCCGGAAGTGATCGTCAGCCTGGGTTGCGTGCCACTGGCCGAATACGGACTCCCCGGCACCCCCGCGCTCACCGACGGCATGCTGCCCTTCATACCTAAGTACGACGCGATTCTCCTCGCCAATCATGGCTCGGTGTGCTACGGCGAGGATGTGTACAAGGCGTTCTTCAAGATGGAAACGGTAGAGCACTTCGCGCGGGTTACGCTGGTGGCCGAGCTGCTCGGCGGACCGAAGGTTCTTTCCAAACACGAAGTGGGACAACTGTTTGAAGCGCGCGGACGCTACGGCGTAAAATCTCACAACCGCATGGAACCTGGCCGGCCTGTCGTTGAAGAAGACAAGGCGGCAGAAGACAAAGCCGCGGACAGCGACAAGCAACCGTCTGACGCTCACGCGCGATGAGCTGGTCTCCCTGATAGAGGAAGCGCTGCGCTCGCGCGGCGTGTTGACTTAGTGGTTCCCTCTAGTGGCGTATACTTTAGAGAACTTGCGTGCCCGCACATTCCTCTGCCGTGCACTGATAGTCGCGACTATCAGTGTGACGCTCACCGCCCCGGCGCGCGCAGAAAGTCTGGCGACTGCCGGTAAACAGATAACCGCCGGAATTGTGGTGGTAAGTGCGGCTGTCGCTGTGGTCGTCATCCTAGTGGTCATTCACTATAAGCACAAGAAGAGCTCGATTACCGGCTGTGTCGCCTCGGGAGCAAGCGGCATGAATCTGACGGACGAAAAAGACAAGCGGCCATACACCCTCGCCGGCGACACCGCGGCCATTAAGCCGGGTGATCGAATGACGTTGGTGGGAAAGCAGCGGAAGGAGAAAGGCGCAGCACCTGTCTCTAGAAGTACAGTCTTTGAAGTACAGAAGATCAGGGACCTTGGCGCCTGCCAGCCCTAGCAGTCCTGGTGTATAGAACTCAGGAGTCAGAATTCAGAATGCCGCTGATGGGTCGTCGATTCTGAATTCTGGATTCTGAATTCTCGCGACTGAACAGGAGCGACATTTTCGCCTATTGCTGGTCTTCTTTGGGTTCAGATTTCTTCTTCTTAAACACGTTCAGCTTGTTCCAAAAATGTTTCTTGGCCGGTGTAGGAGCCGACGACACATCGGATTCTCCTGCCTCAGATGTAACCGGTTGGTTTGCGTCTTGTCCGGCGCTAGCGGGCGCCGACGGTGTCTCGGCGCTCGGTATCGACCCAGCCGGCGCGGATCTGGCAGTCGGCGTCGTTAACGCATTTGGAGCAGGGACCGCGGCTGGAACAGTGAGCGCAGTGGGGGCGGCAGTTTGTTGCTGGTGCTTCGATGCTTCCACTGCCGGGTGCGGTTCCGCTACACTCGCGGCGACGGATGGCGCGGTGCGCTTGGCATGTTGTACTGCCGCGTGCGTGGCGACTCGGCGCGTCGTCTCCACATGAGTCGGAGCGCCAGCAGCCGGCGCGCCGTGGGGCGTCATCGCAGTCGCAAAGGCTGGAGGCGCGATATGCAGCCGCTGCACTTGCGTGGTAACGGGCGCCACCTGGCGAAATCGGCTGTATGCAGGCGAGGCGACAAAGGCCAACGCCAAAACGACAACTGCACCGATTCCGATCCCCACGGTGCGCAGCTGTGGCAGTGGAAGGGCCGCCGCAGCAGGCTTGATAGGCCGAGCGATCGCATCCAGGAACTCCTCGGCCGACTGATAGCGGTGCGCCGGATCTCTGGCCAGGGCGCGTCGAAGAATTTCGTCCCATTGGGGCGATAGGCTCGGCTCGATCTGGCTGGGTGGCTTAGGTTCGTCCTCTGAGTCGGTAAGCACTGGCGCGAGACGCCGGTTGGATCCGAAGGGTTTCTGTCCGGTCAGATGTTCGTAGAGGATGGCCCCCACCGAATAAAGGTCGGAACGCCGGTCTGGCTGGGTAGTGCCCTTCAACTGCTCCGGAGCTAAATACGGCAGCGAGCCGAGCACCTCTCCGCAAGTGGTTAACAGAGGATCGCCGTAGGACTTTGACAATCCAAAATCGGTCAATTTGACCTCGGACGCTGCGGTAACGAGCACGTTCGCGGGAGTGACATCGCGATGCACAACGCCCTGCTGGTGCGCATATCCCAGGGCCGACAGCATCTGCTTGATATATCCGACCCCGGTCTCGAGCGGCAGGCGTCCGGCCTGAAACATGCATTCCAACGTTTGCCCTTCGATGTACTCCATCAAAAGGATGAGTTGATTTTCCGACTGAAGGGCATTATGAAGCGCGGCAATATTTGGATGGCTTAATCGTGCCAACGCCCGCATTTCGCGCTCAAACCGCTTGATCGAAGTGTCGGATGCCAGTTCCGCCAGAACTTTCATCGTCTCGGTGCGGTTGGTGAGCGAGTGTTCAACTCTGTATACCTGCCCTATGCCGCCCGCGCCAAGCAACGCTGTGATGGAATAGTCACCGAATGTTTGTCCTACATGAAAGCTCATGGGATCAGCGCCTGAGGCTCTATTCACAAACCTCAAGTTCATTATTCGCCAGTGTCCGGTACGAAACAATGCGTCGATGTGACCAATTTGCCCTAGAACCGGCCCTAATTACCCGTAAGGCATACCTCTTATAACGTTTATAACGTGCGAATTTCTTTAGACGACGCCGCAACCCGCTCCTGCCAATTCTCAATCGCAAATCCCCCAATCCGCAATACTCTTGACTTCCCCTTTTGTTCGCCTCACAATGGAGACATGGCATTGACCAAGCGGCAAAAGGAAGTGCTCGACTTCATCGCGGACTTTGTCGAAGAGAATGGCTACAGCCCCAGCTACGAGGAACTGGCCCAGGGTCTCCAGCTGGCATCCCTGGCCACCGTGCACAAGCACATCCAGGCGCTCGAATCGCGCAATTACCTGCGCCGGCTGTTTAATCAAAGCCGCTCTCTGGAAGTTTCAGCTAAGTATGTTCAGGAGAGACGCAAAGGCCGCGCATCGGCGCGATCCAGCGAGGTTCCGCTCGCCGGCCGCATCGCGGCAGGCACGCCGGTGGAAGCCATCGAAGGACAGGACACGCTGCAGTTCGCCGATTTCACAGGCAAGGGCGACACGTTCGCACTGCAAGTGAGCGGCGAATCGATGATAGACGATCACATCATGAGCGGCGACTATGTGCTGGTGGAGCGCGCGCAAAAGGCGCAGGATGGCGAAATCGTGGTCGCCCTGGTGGACGGCCGCGAAGCCACGCTCAAGCGCTTGTACCACGAGTCCGACGGTCGCATCCGTTTGCAGCCCGCGAACGCTTCCATGCGGCCGATCATGGTGGATGCGGCCTCCGTGCAGATTCAAGGCCGGGTGCTTGCGGTCCTGCGAAAGTACAAGTGAGCATCAAGAAGAATTCAGAATTCAGAAGTCAGAATTCAGAATGCGCCTCCGGTGGGGGTCCAACCGGATTAAAACAACCGGCCGCCAACCCCATTCTAGCCTGTGACTTCCCCCTGGGCGGAAAGTCACAGGTTATTTAATCCGGTTCCGCCGGAGGCACGGCTGAATTCTGGATTCTGACTTCTGGATTCTGCCCGCTGACTCCCGGAATGTTAAACTGGAGCACATGGGTAGCCCTATGAGCGGGATCAAGCGCTTTTTGTTCTGGGATTATCCGCGCGCCGGTTGGCAGTATGACGTGATGGTGGGTCTCATTCTGGCCTTCATCTTCCTGACCCCAAGAGAGTGGTTTCGCGATCAGCCGCGGGCCAATAGTATCGTAATGCTTCCCTCCGAACATGGCGACACCGTTTTCTGGATGGATGCGGAGCAACTTTCGAACACCCCCGAGAACGCCCGGGCCGCCGAAGCCGGTACCCTGCTACAAGCGCGCACGGGCAAGAAATACCATGTAGTGCGTTTGGAGCCCATCGTCGATTCCGAACAGGAAATTAAAGGATTCATGGCGTTCACCACGCCGTAGCCGCAAGGCCCCTTTCAGGATTCTAACAATTGATGCAAACGCGACTGCGCGGATTTGTTGTGTGTCTCATCCTGGCTGGGCCGGCCAAACTCGCCGTCGCCGACGACACTGTGCAGCAGGTCCTGACGCGCATGGATAAAGCCGCGAACGACTTTAAGGCCATGACTGCCCAAGTAACTCACATTGACCACACCGAGGTTCTGAATGAAGACACCAAAGAAATCGGAACCGTCACCATGCAGAAGGTTCGACCAGGTGAAGTAGAGGGGCGGGTGGATTTTACCGCGCCGGACCGCAAGACTATAACCTTCGCGAAACGAAAGATTCAGGAGTATTTGCCCAAGATCAACACCTTGCAGGTGTTTGACTTGGACAAGAATGGCGAGCAACTGGACCGGTTTCTGATGATCGGATTTGGCACCTCCGGCACCGAACTTGCTAAAGACTACGAGGTGAGCCTGCTGGGGAAAGAAAACTCGGCCCTTCACCTGCGGTTGATCCCGAAGGGAGCGGAGGCCCGGCAGTATGTACAAAAGCTCGATTTATGGATTCCCGACCAAGGCGATCCGTACCCATTGCGGGAGAAGATTTTCGAGCCGTCTGGAAATTACGTGCTTGTGACGTACGATGATTTGAAAATCAATCCGTCGCTAAAGCCGGACGCCATGCAGCTAAAACTCCCAGCGGGCGTCAAAACTGAGTACCCGGGCCGATAAAACGTGGAACCTACATCGCAGACAAACAATCGCGATAGCAGCGGGCGCCTGACCTTCCTGGACTGGGCGCGCGGCGCCGCTGTAGTAGTGATGCTGCAAGGCCACGTATTCCACTCCTTCAATCGAACCAATCTCAGAACCGACGGACCGTTCATGCTTTCGCAGTTCTTCGGCGGCATCGGTCCGGCGATTTTCCTGGTGCTTACCGGCATGACGCTTTCCTTCTTGATGGATCGACGCGAGCGTCAAGGCCTGAACGCCACCGCCCGCTGGCGAGCGTCGTTAAGACGCGCTGGCTATCTGTTTACCCTGGCCTTCCTGTTTCGCCTCCAGCTTTGGGCCTTTGCGATGGGACAAAGTCCATGGACCGATCTGTTCAAGGTGGACATCCTCAATTGCATGGGATTCGCCATCCTGCTGATGTCCGTTATGGCGATCTTCACCACGGCTGAACGGGTCCGGCTGTGTGCCGGACTGGGCGTGGCGATCGCGGCCGCTGCTCCGTTGGTTTCCGCCATCGATTGGAGTTGGCTACCACCGCAAGTCTCCGCGTACTTCGTCCCCAGCTACCAATACTTCGCCTTTTTTCCCTGGGCTGCGTTCATCGCTTTCGGGCTCAGCATCGGCAGCATCCTGCGCCTGGTGAAACCGGATCAAATGAATCGCGTGATGCAGTGGGGCGGCCTGCTGGGTTTCGGTCTGATTATCGGCGGCCAATACTTCTCCAACATGCCCTACTCGCTGTATCCCAAGTCCGAGTTTTGGCTCGACAGTCCAATGCTCATTGTGATCAAGCTCGGCGTGGTGATGCTGGTAATCGGCTTCGCCTATCTGTGGAATGCGATTCCGCTCGCTGCTTCCTGGAGCTGGGTGCGGCAGCTGGGCACAACGTCGCTGCTGGTTTACTGGGTGCACATTGAATTGGTCTACGGCCGCTGGTTCGGGTGGCTGAAAGGGTCGCTGACCAACGTAGCATGCGGCATCGCGGCAATCCTGGTGATCCTGCTCATGGTGGCGCTCTCCCTGACGCGGACGCGCTGGAGTGCGATCCGGCTGGCGCTCGCGCCTTATTTCTCGTACAGTGCACCTCGTCGCGCGTCCGGCGACTAGTGGCAACGCTAGGCGGTGGTTTCCGCAAGCAACGCGCCCCAATGAAAGCCAGCGCCGAAAGCGGCGAAAGAGATCAAATCGCCCGCGCGAGGTCCGGGGTCGCGCCACCATTCCGCAGCCGCGATCAGCATGGACGCCGATGAGGTGTTGCCGTAGCGCCGGATGTTGGAGTAAAAACGGGCGGCGTCCACTCCGAGGGCGCGGGCTACTCGGTCCATCAGGTTTTGATTGGCTTGGTGCATCAGAAAAACGTCCACTGCTGACGCGGACCTTTGGTTTCTTTCGAGCAACTCGGCGGTAGCGGACGGAATTTTGCGCGAGGCCTGCAGGATGACGGAACGGCCGTTCATCTCTAACGGCGCCGTAAAGTCGAGTCGCAGATCCTGGGCAAACGTGCCGTCCGAGTGAAGCACCGAATCGACGATCTTCACCGGCCCATCCTCGGGACTGATCACCGAAGCGCCGGCGCCGTCTCCAAAAAGAGGCGCAACGCCGCGCTCCAAAGGCTCGCGCGCGACAATCGCGGACATTTTCTCGGACGCGAGGACGAGAATATTGCCATGGACGACGGAGAGCGACGCAGCCAATGCCATGCCGAACAAACTACCGGCGCTTGCGATGGGCAAGTCGATGGCCGGCACGCCATCCATGCCTAACTGGTGCGCGATGGCGGACGCGGGCCCAGGAAAACGGCGTTCGGAGGAACCGGAGGATACCAGAATCATCCCGACGTCATTGGCTTGCACTCCCGCACGTTCCAGGCATTGTTTCGCCGCGCTCACGCCCATGCTGGCGACGGACTCTTCAGGATCGGCGTAACGCCGCTCTTCAATTCCAGAAACATCCAGGATCCACCCCGGCTCGCAATCCAATCGCGCGGCCAGCTCGCCGTTGGTGACGACACGCGAGGGCAAATAGGCTCCGAAGCCCCGAATCGCCGCCACGAATTACATCCTGCTCTCGATGTAGCTTTGAATGCGCGTAATGGATTCGAACTTGCGCGGGTTCAAGTCCGAATCGGGGATCTTGATCCCGAACTCGCGCTCCAGTTCGCTCACCAGATCGGGCAGCGCGAACGAATCGAGGTATCCGGAGTCGAAGAGCGACTCGTCCGGAGCCGGAGTCGCGGTGTTGTTCCCTACCTTCCGCACGATGGCCAAGATGCGCTCTCTATTTTCCATCTATGATGCGCTCGCTATTTTCCATCTTTATTGACTATGACTTCCTTCGGCGCGAATGCTGAGAAATCGATTGTACTGCGTCATCAAGTCATCGAAGAGCATGCCGCCCGCCATACGGTATCCGGCGCCCGTCAAATGCGTGTAGTCGCCTTGCCCCAGCCCCGCCTGCACCCATTGCCGCACCGATCCGGGGCCGCCCATGGCAGCGCGCCAGTCCCAAAATGCGCAGCCGTTGGCTTGGGCCACATCGCGTTGGATCTCGATCACCTGATCCAGGTGTGGAAATGGAAGACGCCGCCCGCGTGTGCGATATTCGCAGTCCGGCGGACCGATCAGCAGAATGCTCGCCACCGGAACCGCGGCGCGCAGCCGCTGGATGATCTCGGTCAAAGCAGCGCGATATTCTTCGGCGGTCCATTTGGAGCTTAAGGCTTCGTTCGTCCCATATGCCAGAACAATGAGAGCCGGATCGCGGCTCGTCAGCTCCGGGCCAAGGATGGACGAGTTCCATTCCAGCATCAAATTGGCCTGCGCGCCATTGATGCCGAGCGTCTCGTAAGTAACCCCCGCGTGATTTTGCGCCACCCAACCAAATACCCGTACGGGAGCGGAGTTAAGGGTCCGCAGCATGTATTGATGCTGCCCGGGCGACGCTTGGTAGCTGTACACGCCAGACCCGGACTCGCCATCGGTGTCAATGGTTTCCGTAGGAGCGCCATCCACCGAAAATTCCAGCCGGCCGCCACCGGGCTGACGCAAGTAATGCAGTTCGAGCTGTTCGCACTCGACATTCAGCGTCATCGTCTCACCCGCGGATTGGGATGTAAGGCTGATTCCACCCAGGCCGTCCACGCCGTCGTCCTTGCGCGTCACGATGCCGCCGGTGTACCAGCCGCGCGAATTATTGCCTTTGCTATCGAAGCGGCGGTAGCCCAGGAAGGGATGGCCGGGCAGCGTATATCCAGGACCGCCGGCGCCAAACTTGGCTTGAAAATCCTGGCGCATCTGGTTGGCCCAGTCATCGGATGCGGTGTGCGAATCGCCATACTGCAAAATATGCAGCGACATGTTTTCCGGCGGATGCGAGAGCTGCTCGAAGAATGGCACCAGAGCTCCGGCGCCGTCGAGTACACCGATCGGCTGGGACGTTCGTTCGCTGATGGCCCGCAGCGCCGCGCCCCGCACTACGGGCGAAACATAAACCACAGGCACTCGAATACGTTTTTTGTGCGCCGGCTTCTTGCTGGTCTTTTTCGAGTTGGTCGTAACGGCTGGCGCAGGCGTGGCCGCGAGGAACGTTAGGGCAATCAGGACCAGCTTGCCCACTAGTGGGGTCTCCGCTGCTCGCGTGCTTTGAATTGCCGGTAGCCGGATTCCAGCGCTTGATCGAGCAGCACTCCCACCTTGCGCGCGCCCGCCGGCAGCGGATGCGTAAAATCGGCGCTAACCAATCTCGGCTGGCTGTCATACCAGCGCGCCATGGTGCCTTCGCCGCCCATGGCCTGGAAGGTATTAAAGAACGCGCAGGCCATCTCCGACGCAATTTGACGCTGGATTTCAACCAGCCGCGGGAGGGTGGGAACTGTGCTGATGCGGGAGTTCGAATCGCGCTGCCCGCGATCCATGGGGCTCATGATGAGAACGGACGCCCGCGGGACTGCCGCTTTCACCCGCTCGATCACTTGGCGCAACTCGCCAGGGTAGGAATGCTCGACGTAGTCGGCATAAATGCTCTCGTTCGTGCCGTAATTGATCACCACCAGATCGGGATGCTGGTGCTGTAACTCTTCGTTCCACTGCGGCTTGTCGAAATAGCGAGCCACCACTTGCACTTGGCCGCCGTTCAGCCCAAGACTATTGTAAATCACGCCCGGAGCGTTTCTTTCAAAACTAACGCCGAAGAGGCGAACCGGTCCGCGCTCCACCGAGAGATGGATATCGCGCGCGCCCGCGTTCAACAGAAAGGTTTGATAATCGGGCTGTTTGTCGGGACCTGCGGTCTCCACCTGGCCGAGTTTCTGCCCCTCGGCTTCCACCGCGAGCACGCCCCCGTCTGGCTGGCGCAGAAAGTGGATCTCCATTTGCGCGTGATCTTCAGCGAGTTCAAGGTACGAGGTAGCGCCCGTGTCGCCTTCAAAACTTACGCCGCCCAGGCCGTGAAATCCATCTTTGGCGCGAACTTGCGTCGCGGCCGCGATGCGCCAGCCCTTCCCTTGCATCTCCACGCCCCGATGACCGTACCAGGCCCACGGCTTGGCGATCAGAACGAAGCCGTGGCCGGCATCGCCGAAATGTTGCTGCAACAGCGAGCGTACGTCGGCGGTAATGGAATCTGCGGTCACCGGCGAATCGCCATAGTGCAGGACGCGCGTAATGGCGCCCGGCGCGCCCAGTTCGGTGCGCCACAGGGCCAGATAAAACGCCCGGAGATTGTCGTGTTGATCGATCAGATTGGGCTCGATAATCGGGTGTCTGAATGCCGTCACTGGCCGGGTGGATGCCGGGATCGGCGCCAGCGGCTCAACGTTGGGAATGTCGCGCGGACGAAAATCGAGGACCTCGGCGAGGGTAAACGGGCGGGCCAATTTTGCGGATTCGAGCAACAACAACAGTGCGCCCAGGGTTGCGATGGCGAGCGCTGTCTTCTTCGGTAACATGGGTGGCGGCATGCTCAGAATCGCGAATAGATGAAGGGCGCGGAGCCCGATCCAGCGACGTATCGAATGGCTACCGCGAGCGCGGCGATGGCCGCGGCCTGGGCGTAATAGGGGAATTGGCAGTAGAGTCGGAGACCGCCGTCATACCAGCGCTGGGGAACATAGTGCGCGGCGGCTGCGATCCCGAGCAACAGCACGAAGGCCGGGGTAATGTTCGCAAAAGAGATGGTCGCGGAAGAGATTTGATAGAGGATATCGCGCGCGGTAGACAAGCTGGAAGCGCGGAAGAAGACCCAGCCGATCAGAACGAAATGGAAAGTCGCCAGGCCGCACAGAACACGCGCGCCGGTGGTGAAGGTTAATTTCTGATTCCCGTGCAACGCCAGCCACCCTCGGTGCGCAGCCAGTCCGATGCCGTGCCAGGCGCCCCAAACCAGGAAAGTCCAGCCGGCTCCGTGCCACAAGCCGCCGATCACCATGGTGATTACCAGATTCAGATAGGCGAAGATCTTCCAGCGGGAGCGCAATCCGGGCAGCGAAAAATAGAGATAATCTCGCAGCCAATTGGAGAACGAGATGTGCCAGCGACGCCAAAAATCGGAAATGTTTTGGGCGGCGTAAGGTCGATTGAAATTGCGCGGGAGCGTGATGCCCAGCAGCAGCGCGGACCCCATCGCGATATCGGTGTAGCCGGAGAAATCGTAGTACAGCTGGAAGGCGTAGCCATAGACCCCGGCCAGCACTTCGGCACCGGAGTAAAGCTTGGGCAGATCGAACACGCGATTCACCAGAGTCTCAGCCAGGAAATCGGCAATTAGCAGCTTCTTCACCAGACCCAGGCCAATCAGAAACAGCGCCTTGCCTCCGTCCTCGACGGTGAGCATTTCGCGCTTGGACCACTGCGGCCATAGTGTTGAAAGCCGGGTGATGGGACCCGCGACGGTGGTGGGGAAGAAACTCGCGGAGGCCAGATAGGCCAAATAGCTACCGGCTGGCTGCGCGTCGCGGCGATAGATATCGATGGTATAGGTGAGCGATTGAAAACCGTAAAATGAGAGCGCGAGAGGCAGTACCCATGGCAGCACGGTGAAATACTTGACCGACGCGATGAGCCCCACGTTGAGCGCAATGCTGAGTGTGACCAGCAAGCGACGAAGGCCCGGGCGAGTATAACGGTGCAGCGCGTGGCCAATCAGGAAATCGCACGTGGAGGCGGCGGGAATGAGAGCCAGATAGACCAGATCCCAGCGGGCGTAGAAGAAATAGTTGGCGAACAAAACCACGGCGAGCGCGCCCAGGCGGTATCGCGCGGCCAGCCAGTAGGCGAAGAAAACGGCCGCGAGAAAGCTGAAATAGGCCGCTGTAGTCAATAACATGTGCGGATGCCCCAAGTATAGCTGGGGGATTGGGGCCACTGGTGGCGCAGGCGTATAATTGGGAAATCGTTGTGTGGCGTGGCGACTATTTTTTCTTAATTCGCAGCCTGGTCGAGAAGGACTTCAAGGTTCGCTATCGGAACATGTCTTTGGGCGTGTTATGGTCTCTGCTGAACCCATTGATCATGATGGGTGTGTTGACGTTCATTTTCACTAAGATCTTCGCGCAAGCCAACGACAGAAATTTTCCGCTGTCGGTGTTGTGCGGCTTGGTTCCACTGAATTTTTTCACGCTGGCCTGGATCACGGGCACCACTTCGGTGTTAGAGAACGCGCAGCTCATCAAGCGAGTCCCGGTGCCGCGGTATGTCTTCCCGATCGCGAGCGTTCTGTCGAATTGCCTGCATCTGCTAATACAGATCGGGCTGCTGCTCGGGATTTTCCTGGTGTTTGGACGCCCCGTAACCATACACTGGCTTTGGCTGCCGCTGATCTGGGGGCTGGAGATCCTGTTCGTGATGGGATTGGCGTTAACATTTTCGGCGGTAAATGTTTACGTGCGAGATACGCGTTACCTGGTTGAGTCCACTAGTACGGTACTTTTCTGGCTGGTACCGATCTTCTATTCCTTCTCAGTGATTCCCATTCGGTTCCGCGGCATTTATCAAATCAACCCGGTGGCCGCCCTGGTGCTGATGATGCGCAATGTTTTGCTCGAAGGCCACGCACCGCTCGGTTCTACATTGATTCGTCTTGCGATTGTATCGGTGGCCATGTTCGGCACGGGCTGGTTCGTATTCGGGAAGTTGAAAGACGGCTTTTACGCGCGCTTATAGACCAGCATGCTGATCGAATTCCAAAACGTTTCCAAGTGGTTTCCCCATAGTACGGGACGGCAGTTGTTGCGGACTCACATCGCGCGCTGGTTCGGCAAAGTGCATCATGAACCCTTTTACGCGCTGCGAAATGTCTCGTTCCAATTAGAAGATGGCGAGAGCCTGGCGATCGTCGGCTCCAATGGCGCCGGAAAGAGTACGCTGCTAAGCCTGGCGGCGGGCTTGACTTTGCCGGACCAAGGCCAAGTGCGGGTCAACGGCCGGGTGGCGGCGCTCCTGGAATTGGGCTCCGGATTCCATCCCGATTTGACCGGCGCCGAGAACCTGGTGTTGAATGCCGCATTGCTGGGCTTGTCTAAGCGCAAGACTAACGAGCTTTTCGATCGTATCGTCGAGTTTTCCGGCATCGGCGAATTCATCGACGATCCGCTGCGTACCTACTCCAGCGGCATGGTGATGCGGTTGGCCTTTTCGATCGCCATTCAATGCGAGCCCGACATTCTGCTGATCGACGAGGTTCTGGCTGTCGGAGACGCGAGTTTTCAGGAGAAAAGCCGGGACGCCTTGGTGGCCTTCCGCCGCGCCGGAAAATCGATGTTGTTCGTGTCGCATTCGCCTGCCTCGGTTCGCCACATGTGCGATCGCGCGGTGTGGATCGATCATGGCGCCGTGATGATGGACGGCAGCGTTCAAGACGTGCTGGATGCTTATCAAGGGCGGGGTGTGATGCGGCAAAGCCAGTGACGCGCGTCAACTTTCTGCCTGATGAGCCTGGCGGCCCACGGGGCGGTAATGCAGCATGGACTTTAGTTTCCAGCGAGAGTGAGGCCACTCTCACGAAAAGATGCCATCCTCACGAAAAGATAGCGCGGCGGTGAGTAAGCGAACCAAAATCAATTCGAAAACGGCTGCGGTTGAACCGGCGTCTGGCGGCGTCGCCTGGACGGAGCGCGTGCGGCCGTGGCTGGAATCGAAGAGTTTGCTGTTGGCGGCCGCGGCCGTGCTGGTTGCGACAATCCGGATCGTGTCGACTTATCCCGTGTTCAACCACACCATCGACGAACCAACACACCTCGGTTGTGGGATGGAATGGCTGTCCAGAGGGACTTACCTACTGGAACCGGAGCAACCACCGCTGGCGCGAATTTTTTCGGCGCTCGGACCGTTTCTGGCCGGCGAACGCAGTGAAGGCCGAACGGACAGCTACAAAGAAGGCGCGGCCATCCTCTATCACAATTGGAAGTACGAGCGGAATTTGACTCTCGCCCGCGTTGGAACGCTTCCATTTTTGTGGCTGGCGTGCGCGGTTCTGTATGTGGCCGGAGTGCGCTGGTACGGCAAGGCGCAAGCGACGCTCGCGGTGATCCTGTTCACTTTGGCGCCGCCCATATTGGCCCACGCCTCTCTGGCTACTACCGACATGGCGCTGACTGCAACGTTCGGCTTGGCGTTATTCAGTCTGGTCCAATGGGTGGAGCATCCCATGCCCGGGCTGGGGATGGGCGCGCTGGCGGGTTTCTGCTGCGCGCTGGCCTTCCTATCCAAATTCTCCGGTCTGGCATTCCTGGCTGCCTGCGCAGGCCTGATGCTGATGTGGACGCTCGTCTCTGAGCGCGGACTCGCACGGTTGCAACGGCTGATGACCGCGCGGCATGCCTGGTCGGTGCTGGTAGCGCTGGTCGTCGCGGCCGTCACGATATGGGCAGGCTATCGCTTCCACATAAAGGGCGGCGTCCCTGCTCCGGAACTTTTCGCTGGTCTTCGGGACCTTTTCGGACATCAAGCCCAGGGACATCCTTCGTATCTGCTCGGAGCGCGAAGTTTGTCGGGGTTCTGGCTTTTCTACCCGGTCGCGCTGGCGGTGAAAACTCCTTTGGGCCTTCTGGGTTTGCTGGCCGGCGGAATTGCGCTGGCCTGGCGCGGGCGGAAGAAGCTGGCATGGTCGATGCTCTTGGCATGTATCGCAGGGATTCTGGCGGTCGGGCTGTATAGCAATATAAATATCGGGACGCGTCACGTACTCCCCATTTATTTTTTCTTCGCGCTGCTGGCATCGGTCTTTGCGTGGGAGTGGTTGGGAAAAGCATCGCAGCATCGTTGGATGGGCTGGACGGTTGTTGTTCTAATGGGATGGCTCTTCTTGTCCGGCGCGTTCAATCACCCCGACTATCTCGCGTATTTCAATGAGCTGGCGGGTGACGAGCCGGAGCGGTTTCTGGCTGATTCTGACCTGGACTGGGGCCAGGACATGTTGCGGCTCAGCGCTCGCTTGCGTGAATTGGGCGCCCAGAGCGTCACCTTCAGCCCATTCATCAACGCGTACCTCCACGATTACCACGGCTTTCCGCCGATTCAGGATAGCGACCCCACATCGCCGTCGCCGGGCTGGAATGCTGTCAGTATCACGGTCTGGAAGGTTGCGCGCATGGGGCTCTATGAACAGCATAAAGACGTGCAGTTGTGGCCCGATCTGGTGAAACCAAAAGAGCGGGTGGGACGCGGAGTATTACTCTACTACTTCCCGCCCGCCGAGACTGCCCCACAGGCGCCGCCGCCAGCGAGATAAGACCGCCGTCCATGCCAAAAGTTTCGCGAAGGAAGACTCCAGTTCGGCCGGCGGAGATCCAGAAGCAGCCTGAGAAAAAGACCATGGATCGATGGCCGGTTCTCGGCCCGTTGATTCTGCTGGCGATGACGTTGATCTGCTATTGGACGCCCATGACGTCCCATGAAACGTCTATTTTGTGGGACGCCGCGGACTATTTTCAAGTGATACAGAACTACCTGTCCCAGGAGCTTCACGCCGGCAGGATTCCCCTCTGGTCGCCTTACCCGTGGTCCGGCTATCCTTTTCTCGCCGATCCACAAGTGGGCGCGTGGTACCCGCTCAATTGGCCATTTTTCCTGATCGGCGTTTCTCCGCACCTGCTGGTGGTGGAACATTGGCTGCATTCGCTGCTGGCTTGTCTGGGGGCTTATTTCTTGGCCTTTCGCTTGGTGCGTCACCGGCAAGCTGCGCTCCTGGCCGGACTTTGCTACGGGCTCTCCGGGTTCTTCGTCGGCCATAGTTCCCACACGCCCATGCTCCAGGGCGCGGCCTGGATGCCATGGCTGCTGCTGTTGCTCGATCTGGCTTTGGAATCGCACCCCTTGCGCTATACGATTCTCGGGGGCCTGGCAGGGGGCGTTCTGATTCTTGCCGGCCACTTTCAAACTATCTTGTACAGCTTTCTTGCGCTCGGTCTGTTCGCGGTCGCGCGCGTGGCCATCGAACCTCGCCGCTGGGCGCAAATAATTGGGATGGCCGTGTCAATCCCGGTAATCGGAACGCTGATTTCCGCCATTGGTACAGGGCCTGGTTTGGAATTGGCGGTGAATTCGATCCGCTCCGGGCTGTCGGCCGCTAGCCGGACAGAGGGCTTCATCCCCGTGGCCTCGTTGTCCACTCTGGTAGCCCCCGATTTCTATGGCGTCCTCTCGGGGAATTACCATGGCCCCCAAGACATCACTCAATATTATTTCTACGCCGGGATTCTGCTGCTTCCTCTGGCGATTTTCGGCTTGCGCGATCGCAGACTGCGGATCGTGGGCCTCCTGCTGATCGTCCCCACTATTTGGTATGCCATGGGCCGATTGGCGGGACTCTACTTGCTGATCGCCCGCCTGCCCGGTTTCAGCAGTATTCGCGCCCCGGTCAATATCTGGTTCGTGCCCTCACTCGGCCTGGCCCTGCTGGCTGCGTCGGGATTGGTTGCACTGATTCGCAAGTGGTCAATCCAGTGGCTACCTCTGGCCGTTTTGATTTTCTTTTGCGCGGACCTGTTTTATCACCAGTCGGCTACCAATCCACTGGCGTACTCGCGCCAGAGCTACGAGGAATTGTACCGATCGAAGGAAGACCTTTTCCACCAAGCGGTGACCAGCAGTTTGCCGCCTCTCACGCGGTTCGACGGGGGCGAAGGACTTGCCAGCTTCGGGCCATTGGCGCACTACTTCGATCTACGTACCGAGGTCACCTATGGTTACGACCCCTTGGAGCTCTCGCGATACTCCGTCTTTGTCTCCGCGATGCAGTCGAACCAGGAGTTGCGTAAGGATCTCAACGTCAGCCGCTGGCTGGACCGTCGCACGGGCGATATTCACATACTCGCCGATCCGCTTCCCCGCGCCAACTTTCCCAAGGAGTTGGTAGCGGTGAAGACCGAAGAAGAGAGCCAGCAGCGGCTGGCGTCGTTGGATCCAGTGCGTCAGGCGTTGGTCCCCATGGGAACCGGCATCGTGTCGGAGGATGCCGCTGGCGTAGCTGACGTGCGTGAGTTCACGCCCGGACACTACCGAATTCATTTCCAGTGTGCGACGTCCAGCTTGCTGCGCGTGAGCAATTCGTACTTTCCCGGATGGACCGCGAGATTGAATGCTCGCGATTTGCCGGTGCTGCCGGTGGACCATGCGCTGCTGGGCGTGGTGGTGCCCGCCGGCCAAGGCGATCTCACGCTCGACTACCATTCCACTTATTTCGTGCCGGGGGCGTGCCTGACTCTAGTGGCGTTGCTTGGATGCCTCGGGATCCTGATCTTCGACCGAAGATCAATAGTTCCTATTTTATAAACAGAATCAATAGCATGCGGGGCATAGGTACCACTAGGCCTTGACTCCGATTTGCAATTTGCAATATTCTGATCGCAGATTGCAATATGAAGCTAGGCGACAAAATCCGCTACCTCCGGGAAGTGGAGGGCACTCTGCGGGGACTGGGCCGCGAGATGACGCAGCAGGAAATCGTCCGCGCCATCCAGCGTGAGCTGAAACAATCCATCAGCCAATCCTATCTGTCGCAGATCGAAAGTGGCAGCCGCCCGCATCTGACCAACGCCACGCGCATGCTGCTGGCGCGGTTCTTCAAGGTGCATCCCGGCTACCTGGTGGACGATCCGGAAGGGTATCAGACCGAGCTGATGTCCGATGTCAGGGTGGGCGAAGATCAGTTGGATCTGTGGCTGATCGGGGGCGTGGAGCGGTTTGCCCGCGATCCGGAGGTGAGCCGCGCGCTCCTGAGCTTGGCCAAGCACGAAGATTCGCGCAAATGCCTGTTGTTGATGGAATCGATCTTGGAAACGCCCGATTTGGTTGATCGTCTGTTCCAGGTTCTTCGCTCTGCACCCCACTCGCCTCAGAGGAGGAAAGCCCGATGAGTTGGGAAAATTTTTATTTCTTTTGCTTTTGCGTGGGCTTCTTGTGCAGCCTGTTCTCGTTCCTGGCGGGTGCCACGCATCTGCATCTGCACTTGCCGAAAGGGCTGCACCCACACGCTGGGCATGGCGCCGGCGGCAAGGGATCTCAGGCTTCGCCGATCAACTTCGGAACCGTGGCGGCCTTTCTGGCCTGGTTTGGCGGCGTCGGATTTTTGCTCAGCCGTTATTCGAGCATCTGGGCGCTCGTGGCATTGGGCCTGGCTTTGGTGAGTGGATTGATCGGCGCCGCAGTGGTTTTCTGGTTTTTGTTTAAGGTGCTGTTGAAGCACGACCGGGACTTGGATCCGGCCGACTACGAAATGGTCGGCGTGCTGGCTCGCCTGTCGAGCGTGGTACTCGAAAACGGCACGGGAGAAATGATTTTCTCGCAGAACGGGGTCCGTCGGGCTGCCAGCGCCCGGAGTGAAGACGGACGACCCATCGCCAGGGGCGTGGAGGTGGTGGTCACTCGATTCGAACGGGGCATCGCCTACGTCCGTACTTGGGAAGAAATCAGCGAGGGGAAAAAGGAGAATTAGTATGCGCGTTCCAGTGGAAGTGCTCACGATGGCCGGGCTGATGGTCCTGGTCGTCATATTCCTGATGTCCATGTTCGCCCGGCTCTATCGCAAGGCCGGGCCGCACGAAGCGCTGGTAGTGTACGGCTTCCGCGGCACTCGAATCGTCAAGGGCCATGGCACCGTGATCTTTCCCATGATCGAAAGTTGTCACGAGCTGTCGCTGCAATTGATGTCTTTCGACGTTGCGCCGCAGCAGGATCTCTATACCAAGCAGGGCGTAGCGGTAACGGTAGAGGCCGTGGCGCAGATCAAGGTGAAATCCGATCCTGAATCGATCAAAACCGCGTCCGAGCAGTTCCTCACCAAGACCGATCAGGAGCGGGAGGCGCTCATCCGGCTGGTGATGGAAGGCCACTTGCGCGGCATTATCGGCCAGCTATCGGTGGAGCAGATCGTGAAAGAGCCCGAGATGGTGGGCGACCGCATGCGCGGCACTTGCGCGGAGGACTTGAGCAAGATGGGCTTGGAGGTAATTTCCTTCACCATCAAAGAAGTTCGCGATAAGAACGAATACATCTCGAATATGGGACGGCCCGACGTGGCGCGTATCAAGCGGGATGCCGACGTGGCAACCGCCGAAGCCGAGCGCGACACCGCCATCAAACGGGCGGAAGCCATGCGCGCCGCCGCGGTGGCGAAGTCACTCGCCGATCAGGAGCGCGTGCTGGCCGAAACTCTCTCGCAGGCCAAGCAGGCCGAAGCGAATCGGGATCTCGATATAAAGCGGGCAAATTATCTCGAGAGCACCAAGCGACAGCAGGCTCAGGCCGACAAAGCGTACGACATCCAGGCCAATATCATGCAGCAGCAGGTGATCGCTGAGCAGGTGAAGATCCAGCAGGTGCAGAAGGAACAAGAGATCAAGGTACAAAAGGCGGAAATTGAGCGCCGCGAGAATGAGCTGATCGCTACAATTTTGAAGCAGGCGGAAATCGAACGCGGCCGGATTGAAGCGCTCGCGGGCGCCGAGAAGTCGCGCCTGACAGCGGAAGCGGAAGGACACGCCGCCGCCATCCGTTCCCAGGGTGAAGCCGAGGCGGAGATCATCCTCAAAAAGGGTGAGGCCGAGGCCAAGGCCATGAGCGTGAAGGCCGAGGCTTATCAGGAATGGAACCAGGCCGCCGTGGTGGACAAACTGATCACCGGGCTGCCGGAAGTGGTACGAGCACTAGCTTCACCGCTGGCGAACATCGATAAAATCACCATCGTTTCCACCGGCGACGGCCACGCCGCGGGCATGCACAAGATCACGGGCGATCTCACCCAAATTGCGGCCCAGATCCCCGCGCTATTTGAAACCCTTTCGGGCATGCAGATGTCCGAACTACTTGGAAAAGTCAGAACCATCGGCGATAAGGCTCCTAAACCGGGCAACGGCTCGGGAACCGTCGCCAATTCTTAAGGAGGTACATCATGGCACTGTTAGAACGAGTGGCTACGTTGGTGCGGGCGAATCTCAACGACATCATCGATAAGGCCGAGGAGCCCGAAAAGATGATCAAGCAGGTGATGCTCGATATGCAGAATCAACTGCTGCAAGTCAAGACGCAGGTGGCGATCGCGATCGCCGACCAGCATTTGCTCGAAAAGAAGCAGAAGGAGAACCAGGAGAAATCGGCCGACTGGGTTCGCAAGGCCGAACTGGCGGTGGACAAGAAGCAGGACGATCTGGCGCGAGCCGCGATTGAGCGATCCCTCAGTTATCGCACTCTAGCGGAAAACTTCGGCGACCAGGTGGCCGACCAGACGGCGCAGGTGGAAAACCTCAAGTCGGCATTGCGCAAGCTGGAGCAGAAGCTGGCCGAAGCGCAGGCTAAGAGCGACGTGTTGATCGCGCAGCATCGACGCGCCCGAGCGCTGAACAAGGCCGGCGACGCGCGTCTGGCCATGGGCGATGCTTCGAGCACCGAGGCGTTTGATCGCATGCAGGGCAAGGTGCAGCGCAGTGAAGCATTGAGCCAAGCCAAGGCCGAATTGACCGGAGACAGCATGGAAGACCGGCTGGCATTGCTCGAAAAGGAAGACGAGGTCACGCGGCTGCTGACGGAGTTGAAAGCCAAGCGCGGGATAGCCTAGTAATAAGGGTAGACGCGGCTTCAGAGTCTGTGTGAGAACTGAAAAACATTTCCTCTTGAAAAAAGTCTGAAGAAGGGGGATAAGAGGATATGGGGAAGTTTCGAACCTACGATCCGGAACAAGCGTGGTTGTTGCCGCCCAGTGTGGGAGATGTGTTGGGATCGGACCACCTCAGTTTTTTTGTGCACGAGATAGTCGAGCGGCTGGATCTAAGGACGATCGAAGACAGTTACAGCGATGAGGGGCAGCCCGGCTATCATCCGCGATTGTTGCTGAAGCTGTGGCTATATGCCTATTGCCTGGGAATCACGTCGAGCCGGCGGCTGGAGCAGCGCACGCGTGAGGATCTGGGCTTTCGCTTTCTGGCGGGCGGATCGACACCGGATTACTGGACACTGAATGCCTTCCGGCGCCGGCATCCAAAAGCGCTGAACGATCTGTTCACCCAGGTTCTGGAGTGGGCCCGGGAGCAGGGCTGGGGACGGCTGGGTCACGTAGCGGTCGATTCGACGCGGATCGCGGCGAATGCTTCGCGCGATCGTATCGTCACCGAGGAGAAGCTGAGGAGCCAGCGAGCCGCCCTGCGACGGAAGATCCGGCAATGGCAGAAGCAATGCAATGAGGAATCGGCCCAGGAAGCTGGGGGCATGCAAACCGAAACCGACACGTGGCGTCAGAAGCTGGAACAGATTCCCCGGCAGCTGAAACGCTTACGCAAAGCCGGACTGAAAAAGCAGTCTGTCACCGATCCGGACAGCCGTTTTCTGCGCACCCGGACGGGCTTTGAACTCGGTTATACGGCCGACATCGCGGTCAGTGAAGATCACCTCATCGTGGGGCAGCGCATCACGCAGAATCCCACCGATACCAGGTCGCTGGAGGCGATGGTGGAACAGGTGGAAGGGCGCTGCGGAGAAACGCCGCGGCAGGTGAGCGCCGACAGCGGCTTCTACCGGAACGAGGAAATTGAGGCGGTGCAAGCTCGCGGCGTCGATGCGTATGTTCCGGATTCCAATCTGGCGCAGGAACTCAATGGGGGTCGTTCGGCAGATCAGACGGCCGGTTGCATCGTCCACTACGGTGCCCAGGTCAGTCAGATGCGGGCGAAACTGCGATCGGCGGAAGGACGAGCGACTTACAGAAAAAGAGCGGGACTGGTGGAACCGGTCTTCGGCACCTTAAAAGAACAGCGCCACGGGCGAAGGTTCCGGCTGCGGGGACTGGAGAAGGTAGCTGTGGAATTCTGCCTGATGGCACTGGCCTATAATCTCACCCGGATGCATCGTCTGCGTGTGTTCCCAGCCGTCTGAGATCGTAACAGGGAAGGTTCATTGAAGCCTTCCTCTTACTCCACACATCGCCAGTTTCGGTTGGACCGTTCGATTCCCGCTCACTGGCTTTTCCGCCGACCTTACCCCAACTGTTTTTCCATAAACTGGCTCTTGCGCTTTTTTTCAGACCGATTCACCGCTGGTTCTCACACAGACTCTTCAGCCGCGTTCCTCCGTTGACAATACCAACGCGGCTAAAAAGCCGCGTGTACCCTACGCTGGCAACTCGACGCCCCAACGCTCTGCCAGATCCGTGTGGATGCCGAACTGGTCCAGCGTGCGCATCACGACGTGATCCACCATTGCATCCAGCGATTGCGGATGATTATAGAACGCCGGGACCGGCGGCAGGATCACTGCGCCCATCCGAGACAGCTTCAGCATGTTCTCCAGATGGATTTCGCTCAACGGCGTCTCGCGCACCAGCAGCACCAGCTTGCGGCGCTCCTTCAGGATCACGTCGGCTGCCCGGTGAATCAAGTTGTCACCCTGGCCGGTCGCAATGGCGGCGAGTGTTCGCACGCTGCAAGGCGCCACTACCATTCCCGATGTTAAGAAGGAGCCGCTGGATATCGCCGCGCCTTGATCGGTGGCCGGATAAGAGTACGTCGCCATTTGCCGCACGCGATCCAGCGAGTAAGAAGTTTCCTCAGCCAGTGTGTGCGCGCCCCATTTGCTAACGATCAGGTGCGTCTCGACGGCCGATGTGCGTAGTGCTTCCAGCAGCCGCACGCCAAAAATCGCGCCTGTCGCGCCCGTGATTCCGACGATCAACCGGGGAGGGTAGCTATCCGTCAACCTTCAACGTTTCACACGCGGGTGTGAAAGTCAATTCCGCAGGGGTCCAGCGCAGCCCCGCGGTAAACTCCAGTCCGACCGCATAGCGGGAACCCTGAGTCCGCGCACAGTGGCGCACCGAGGCCTGTCCTGTCAACCCCAGCTTGGAAGCGTTGAGCGTCAGATAGGCCCGTTGCGGAAGCGCCTCAGGCACCTGGATTCGCAAGCCGAATTCGCTAATGTCCAGCGCCTTGGCATTGACAAACTTGTCCTGGCCGCTCGAATCACGCCACAGCACTGTGATCTTGTGCTCGCAATATTGCCTATCGTTCCGTCGCAAATCGTGCCGGGATTCCATAATGTATCTCCTTCTCCACCTTAGATCGGAATTAGGCAATCGCGATGTAACCTTAGCTCTGTTACCTCATCAGTTCTGTACTAGAGAGGAGGGTCTTGCCATTGGCACCTGGAGTGCTTCTTAAACAGTGGAGTGCTTTGACATGGACGTCGATGCTATCAGAAGCCGATTCATCCAGGAAAACCTCCGGCGCGCCCTCCAGGAACCGGACAAGGAGCGGGCCGGGCGAGCTCTGAGAGCATTCCGCAATTATTTTCAGTGGTTTGAGAGCCAGCTTCCGGATTTCGAAAAGCTAACGATCGTCGCGCAACTCGCGAAACTCGAACAGATCTACGCTCCGGAGAGCCCTGAAATAGTCCATTTTCCACACTAGCGTACGCTGATGGAATAAGGCATCACCTTCAGGAAACCTCGCTCAGAAAGCGCCTGTAACGGGAGCTTACCCAGTATTTTTTCCAGCCTTGTCCGGACCTCGGCCGTCGGGTCCGCACGGCTCACCAATAAATCGAGAACGCTTCTGCGACCCGGATAAGGCACCAGCGTCACGCGGTCGGAAGCCGACATGTGCGCCCGCTCCTTCAGGACCTCGATGGCGCGATCCAGACCGCCCAATTGGTCCACCAAGCCGTTCTCCTTGGCTTGGGCGCCCACCCACACGCGCCCCTGCGCCAGTGCTTCTATCTGGTCGAACGGTTTCTTGCGGCCGTCGGCCACGCGGCTGACAAACGCACGATAGAACGCGTCGATCTGTCCGGTAAGCTTTTGCCGTTCGGCATCGTTGAGCGGGACGTAAGCCGAATCGATGTCTGCGTAACGGCCTCGCGTCAGTAACTGCTCGTCCACCCCGATTTTGTCGTACAGCCCATGCAAGCTGAAACGGGCAAAGATCACGCCAATGGAGCCGGTGAGCGTGTTGGGATAGGCGATGATGGGATCGCCCGTGACGGCCACATAGTATCCACCCGATGCCGCGGTGTCGCTCATGGAAATCACCAGCGGCTTTTTCTTGCTCAGGTTCTTGACCTCATGCAGGATGTTGTCGGAGGCCACCGCATCGCCGCCCGGGGAATCGATGCGCAGGATGACGCCTTGAATGGACGAGTCGTTCTCCACTTGCTTCAGCAATTTGATAAAACCTGTTCCAGTGAAGCTTTCGTCGTCCGCGGTCTCGTTACCGGAGCCCGCCGTGATCTCCCCCTGTCCCACAATGAGCGCGATCTTGCGCCCACCCCCTGACGCGAACGCACCCCTCACATAGGACTTGCCCGTGATTCGTTTGAGGTCGCTTTGTTTCAGCCGGCTCTGCATCTCGGCGACGGCCTGGTCCTCATAGCCGAGCGAATCGATGAGACCGTCCGAGAGCGCGTCCCGTGCGAGGAAAGGACCGTCGTCAATCAGCGCGCGCACGGCATCAGGCTGCTTCTTGCGCCCCTGGGCCACGGTCGCGATCAGGTTGCCATAGTACTGATCGAGAATCGCGTTCAGCACTTCGCGAGTTTCCGGCGACATCGAAGTCTGCGTGAAAATGTCGCCGGCGTCTTTGTACTTGCCCGCGTGAATCACCTCGGCTTTGACGCCCAGCTTATCCAGCGTCTGTTTAAAGTACATGGACTCGGCGCGCAATCCCTTGAGATCGAGCGAATCTTCCGGCGAAATGAAAATTTTGTCGGTAGCGGACGCCAGATAGTATTCGCGCGCCGTAGGGCTGCGCAGATAGGTGATGATCGGTTTGCCGGATTTCTTGAACTGCGCAATTTCGTCGTGGATCTCCTCCATCTTGGCCCAGCCGATATCCACCCCGTGCGGCTCGAAGAGAATCCCGCGGATGCGCGAGTCGGTGGCTGCTCTACGGAAGGTGTCCCAAACCTGCTGCAGCGATAAGGCCGTCTGGCTTTGTAGGATCGGAATCGGAATCTCGGCGGGCAAGCGCTCGGGCACATCGCCCGATAGGTCCAGCACCAGCGTGGAACCATCGGAAACATTCGCTGGCCGGTTGGCGTAAGACCCCGCGAATCGAACCGCGGCAAACACCAACACCAGCATCGTCAGGCCGACCAGCAGGACGCCCACAACCAGTCCGATCAGGAAGTTTCGCATAGATTCTCCAGGGATAAGACGCTCTTAGACACTCGAAGTTGTCATTCTACTGAACCGCGAGCGTCTGCGTTCGCGGGAGTGGGTCCAATTCGGCGATATGCTATGGAGAGCCATGTCATCGAACGCCATCGACTCTGTTCTGAACGAACAGCGCATTTTCGAACCTCCCGACAATTTCCGCGCCGGGGCCCAGATCAAAAGCCGCGCCGAATACCAGCGCCTGTACGACCACGCCAAGGACGATCCGGAAGGTTTCTGGGCCAAGATCGCGACCGAATTGCACTGGTTCAAGCCGTGGGACCGCGTGCTGGAATGGAAGCTGCCGTTCGCTAAGTGGTTCCTGGGCGGGGAGCTCAACATTTCGTACAACTGCCTGGACCGGCACGTCGCCACCTGGCGCAAGAATAAGGCTGCGATTCTGTGGGAAGGCGAGCCGGGCGATTCGCGCACGCTTACTTATCAGCAACTATTGCGCGAAGTCTCCAAATGCTCGAACGTACTGAAGTCGCTGGGTGTCCGGAAGGGCGACCGTGTGGCCATCTACATGGGCATGGTGCCGGAGCTGCCGATCGCGATGCTGGCGTGCGCGCGCATCGGGGCCGCGCACACCGTAGTGTTCGGTGGATTTTCCGCGCAGGCGCTGATCGATCGCATCAACGATTGCGGGGCCTCGGCGGTGATCACGCAAGACGGGGCATATCGCCGCGGTGTCGAGGTAAAGCTGAAGGAAGCAGTGGACCAGGCGCTGCCGCAATGCTCCACGGTGAAGAACGTGCTGGTGTACCGTCGGACCGGCAGCCACGTCTCCATGCACCCGGGGCGCGACCATTGGTGGCACGAACTGATGGAGACAGCGTCCGACCATTGTGCGGCTGAGCCGCTGGACGCCGAGCATCCTCTCTACCTGCTCTACACTTCCGGCACCACCGGCAAACCAAAAGGCATTCTGCACACCACCGGCGGCTACTCGGTCGGCTCGTATATCACTGCCAAATGGATCTTCGACCTGCGCGATGAAGACACCTACTGGTGCTCCGCCGACATCGGCTGGGTGACCGGCCACACTTACGTCGTCTACGGAATGCTGCAGAACGCCGCGAGCGTGGTGATCTATGAAGGGGGACCCACCTGGCCTGAGCCAGATCGCTTCTGGCGCATCATCGATAAATATAAAGTTAGCATCTTCTACACCGCTCCCACTTCGATTCGCGCGTTCATGCGCTTGGGCGAACAATGGCCCCGCAAGCATGACCTCGGCTCGCTGCGGCTGCTGGGAAGCGTCGGTGAGCCGATTAATCCGGAAGCCTGGATGTGGTATCGCGAGGTGATTGGCGGCGGCCGCTGTCCGATCATCGACACCTGGTGGCAGACCGAGACCGGCGCCGCTATGATCTCGCCTCTGCCCGGCGCCATCGCCACCAAGCCCGGTTCAGCTACGCTGCCATTGCCCGGCGTAGTTGCAGACGTGGTGGATCGCGAGGGCAAAAGCGTGCCGCCGGGCGCGGGCGGATTCCTGGTGATCAAACAACCATGGCCTTCCATGTTGCGGACCATTTATGGTGATCCTGAGCGCTACAAAGAGCAATACTGGTCGCAGATCCCTGGCATGTACTTCGCCGGCGACGGCGCGCGCATCGATTCGGACGGCTATTTTTGGCTGATGGGCCGCGTAGACGACGTGTTGAACGTGGCCGGGCACCGGCTCAGCACCATGGAAATTGAATCCGCGCTGGTTGCCAATCCGATGGTGGCCGAAGCCGCCGTGGTGGGACGTCCCGACGATGTGAAAGGGCAAGCGGTTTCCGCTTTCGTCACGCTAAAGGGCGGACAGTTGCCTAGTGAAGAAAATAAGAATCTGCTGCGCCAATGGGTGGCCAAAGAGATAGGCCCGATCGCCAAGCCCGACGATATCCGATTCACCGACTCGCTTCCCAAAACGCGCAGCGGCAAGATCATGCGCCGCCTGCTCCGGGAACTGGCGACTAATGGCGAAGTCAAAGGCGATACCACAACGCTGGAAGACTTCTCCGTCCTGGCCAAGCTTTCGTCCGACGACGAATAGCACTCGTAAGTATCGGCTAATTTCGAGACGTCGGTACACGCGACTTTAGTCGCGTCAAACGCGGCTGAAGCCGCGTGTACCTTTGGCAGTGTATCGCAGGCTCGCCACCACCGCGCCAATTCTTAGCGACGCATCCAGCACATGCCGCGCCGCGATCGGCCCGGCCTTTTCGTTCATGATCCAGTGCAGCGCGGAGCTGATAGCGCAGCCGCACTCTGAGCAATCCGGATCGCCGCCGAACACGCAAGGCTTCACGCGTGTGCGTAGATCCGCTGTGTAATTCGCCGACACACGCGCAAATGTGCACTGCTCGGGGCTGGATGGCGGCGCGAGCATGGCTCCGGCCATTCCCGATTTAATGAGGAACTTCGGGTATTTTTTGGCCAGCCCTGGAATGGCCTCGGCCAGCCGTTCGCGGTCTTTCCTGGTAAGCCTCTCAGCGCTCTGCTCGCCGCGCTGCGGCGTATACACGCTCATCCAGATGCGATGCACTTCCGGACGAGCGCTCCAGAACTCCAGGTAACGCTCGGCGTAGGTGAGATCCTGCACGTGCTCCCGCACAGCAGTCCAGTGGACATACACTCTTCCCCCGGCGATGTTGCGGAGAATCCGCTCGTAAGTTGCCGGCTTGCGCCGCTCGTCGTGGTGCTCAGGCAATCCATCCACTGAAATGGCCACGGTAATGCGCGGGAGCTGCGTCCATTCCGCCGGTATGGGGATCACTCCACTGGTGACCACCATGGTGTAAATGCCGCGCGCACTCAGGATCGGAAGCAATTTGCTGAGCTCGCGATGCCGCATCAACGGCTCGCCTCCTACTAAGCTGAGTTGCATGGGATCGTGCTGGTCAACCAGCCTCAAAATGCCTTGAACGAGGGTTTCCCCGCGCGAATCCGATAACTGCGTCAGAGTGACTCCGCCGCCTAAATGCCGGTCGCCATACGCGTAGCAACCCGGACAACTGAGCGGGCACTCGCTCGTAATCTCAATGGATAGTAGAGGCAGCTTGCCGCGCAAAATCTTGCCCCACCCTGAAACGAAATCTCCACCACGCATGTAACCTGTGACGCGGCGGCCGTCACTGAGATACGAAGTAACCGTTAGCTCTGAATTACACCAGCCACGAAACTTAGTAAGTCGCCGCGTGCGCGCGCTAACTCCTTCAGCCGTTCTGAATCCCCGGCGAGTTGGCAAAGCTGAAACAAAGTGGGCAGGCCAGTTGGTTGGGAGCGATCCCAGTCAGATGTTCCATCGATATTTGCACCGCTTCCCGGTAGCGCTCGTGCCGCACCAGCAATCCCACCAGCACCTGCGCGGATCTGATAGCCGCCATCGGATCGTCCTGAGAAGTAATTTTCGCCCGAAAGGAATCAATTGCCGCATCCAGGTCTTCGCCTAACATCGCGCGCAGATAAACCGCATGGTCGCTATAAATATCTTCGAACGGCGGCTCGCCTCGCATCTTGAACATTGGCGACAAATGCGCGCCGTATTCGCATAGCTCCAGGGCCAAACGGATGGCATTCTCATCCTGTAAGTCCACCGCGAACCGAATCACGTTGATGGCGTGCGACGTGTCGACATAGGCGTCGAACTCGCCGAATAACCAATCGCGATCGCAAATAAGGTCGCGAAGGCTGTTGCTCGCGGGCCCGGAGCGTCGAACGAGAGTGTTGCCTTCTCTTTGTTCAATGGCCCGCTTCAGATTCGCGACCAGTTCGGCATGTAGGGTCCCAACCAGCAGGATCAGGCACGCCTCGCGATTTTCGAGATTAGGGAACTGCTCGAAATAAGTAATCGCGCGGCACAGGCCATGTTGCGCGATCACCAGTTCCAGACCTTTGCGTGGATGGACACGCTCGCCGAGCGCGATGTCGATCAGGGCTTCGTTTTGCTCGCCCGGCTCGGTTGCTTCGATCGCCGAGGCAATTGTCTCTCGATCCCCGATGGCCCGAAAATATGGCCAGACGCGCGGAATATCTCCTTCGGCTAGAAACAGAGAACCAATTTCCCGCGCGGCCCGTCTCACTCCGTCTTCGTAACTGCTGCGCTCCGGATCCGGCAGATCCTCGATTGCGCCGAGTTGGATCAACGGGAGACCCAATTCCAGGCGCTTCTGCATCAGGCGCGTTTCAAACAACTGCGGATATTGCTTCGCGGTGAGGAATTTTCGCGCCAGCAGATCCAGGGCCGACCGAGCTCCGCCAGTGGCGACAGCCTTTTCGATTTCGTCGAAAGGCTCAGCCGCCGATGGCATACATGGGGCGCGGCGGAGCCACGAACTTCGCACTATTGATCTCGTGCCCCAGCCATTTTTTCTGCACCGTCTCGCGAATGGTCGCCGCGATATCCGCATCCGGCGCGCCGTTGCGAAGTAGCGCACGGACATCGGTCTCTTCGATCGCGAACAGGCAATATCGCAGCTTGCCATCGCTGGTGAGCCGAACGCGATTGCAGTTAAGGCAGAACGGGCGAGTGACGGAAGCGATGAAGCCGACGCTGCCCACTCCATCGGCGTAGCGATACGCGGTGGCTGGCGCGCGGGAATCGCGATCCGGAATCTCCACAAGCGGCGAGATTTCGCGCGATAGCGTGTCAATGATTTCGTCCGCCGACAGCACGTTTTCACGCGCCCACAGCCCCTGCGAATCAAGCGGCATAAACTCGATGAACCGGATCTCAATTCCCTGCTCACGGCCATAGCGCGCCAGCGGAACGATGTCGGGTTCCACCAGGTTCTTCACCGCCACTGCATTGATCTTGATCGGGCCGAACCCCAATCGCTGCGCGGTCTCGATGCCTTCCAGCACCTTGCCTAAATCGTCCCGGCGCGTTATTTTCAGGAAGCGCGCGCGATCCAACGTGTCCAGGTGGACATTCAGCCGCCGCAATCCGGCGTCGTACAACGCCTGCGCGTGCCGCGCCAAGAGTACCCCGTTGGTTGTCAACGCTATGTCGCGAACGCCCGGAATCGCGCACAACTTCGCGATCAGCACCGGCAGATCCTTGCGCACCAGTGGCTCGCCGCCCGTCACGCGAATCTTAGTAACTCCGAGCGATACGGCAACTCGCACGAAGCGCTCGATCTCCTCAAACGACAAAATCTCCTCGCGCGGTGCGTATTTCACATCTTCTTCCGGCATGCAGTAAAAGCAGCGGATGTTGCACCGGTCCGTCACACTGATCCGAAGATTGTCGTGAAGACGGCCGAAAGTATCTACCAGAGCCAGGCTACCGGTGGTCTGATCGGCGATGGAGGTGAGTGTTGTCATCAGGTACCGGAACTTATTGCGAGGCCTGGTTTATTGTAACAAGCCGTGTATAATGGGGGAACCCGTCCTGGTTTCCCTCGAAAGGCTGTACTCATGTTTCGCCAATTCTTTGCCTGTTTGCCCCTCGTTGTGGCAGCGCTGTTTCCACTTACCCACGCCGATGCCTTAAACTGCGTTCCTTCGGCCCCTCCGCCGATCGTTCATGGAGAAGGGATCACCGAACTTACCGGCGATATCACCTTCAACTGTTCCGGCGGCGCTGCTGGCGCCATTGTGAACCTCGATCTTTTCATATTCTCGAACGTCAATATTACTAACCGGCTCACTTCCGCTACTTCGAACACTCTCAGCGGTATCACATTCACGGCGGATAACGGATCGGGACCACAACCTATCCCCTCGCCCGCCACGCTGACGGGACCAGGGACGCTGGTATTCAATGGGGCCACTTTCACCCTGTCATCTTCAGGCTCGGTTACTCTGCAACTTACCGGTTTGCGGGGCGCCGCCAATGAATTAGATTTCGCCCCGGGTAAATCGATGCAGGTAACCATCGGATTAAATCCGAACACCGAGTTTTCACTTTCCGCCGACCAACTTGTAGTGGGACAGCCCGCCCATGGTCTCTATGTAGCGTACTCTGGCGATTTGATTTGCACGCAATCCGGATCTCCAGCGCCCCAAAACCTGGCGAGCTTCGCCAGTTTTCTCGCAGCCCATTCCGCTTTCACCTCAACGCGTGTCACGGAAGGATTCGCCGATTCCTTTGGCCCCAAGTCCGCTCCGCAGAATTTGAACGCAGATACAGGAACGCGGATCGTGGTCCAATACTCGGGCTTGCCCGCGGGCGCCAGCCTGTTTGTTCCCACGGTGGTGGCAGGTTCGGACGCTACACAGCCCACCGCGGGCGGCGACCTCGGCGTTTCCGCTTCCGGCGGCAAATACACGCCCGGAGCCAATCCATCGTTGCTGCTCTCCTTTGTCCCGAACACGGACGCCAATGGCGCGGGGGGAACTCCTGCATACTTGCCCGGCCTTCCTGGCTCGGGCACCGTTTCTTTCGATGGCATGAGCCAGGTGACGCTCACCAACGGCTCGGGCGTTGCAGTTTATGAGGTGGTAGACGCCAATCCTTCCATCCAGGAGAGCGCTCAATTCCCCACCTTCCTGACGATCGCTCCTTCCGGCAGCGGGACTTCAACCACCACCTCGGAAAACGCGGCGCTTGGGCCGATTTCTACCCTCCAGACGGCCGCCGCCACCGATCCTATTCCGCGCTTCCAACAGACCACGCCGCCCGCCGATTGCACCATCGTTGGCGACTGCGACGCTCAGTATTTCCCGGCATTGTTCCTGCAGGAGACGTCGCTTAACTTTTCGGCGCAGGCCGGGGGAGCCTATCAAGCCAATTACGTAAAAGTGCAGAATTCCGCCGGCGGGTTGATGCAGTGGACCACGTCCTTAAGCTACGCCAACGGTAGCGGCTGGCTGGTTGTGTCGCCTACCTCTGGACAAAACGACGCGGCCGTTCGCATCGATGCAGTTCCGGGAACCCTGGCGCCAGGTACCTACAACGCCACGCTGACCGTGAATGCGGGGCCGTTAGCGGGAACCAAGACTGTTGCGATCTCGTTTGTGATTACAGCGCCCACCATTCAGCCTCCATCCGTTCAGAGCGCTGCGAATGCGGCAATCTTTGGCACTGGTCCGCTTACTCCTGGCTCCATCGCAACTCTGATGGGATCCGAGTTCTCGGGCAAGAACGTATCGGTCGCTTTCAATGGCATTCCGGGGCAGGTGCTTTTCAGCAACGCTACGCAGATCAACCTGGTAGTCCCGGCGAGTCTGGGCGCTGCCACATCGGCGCAAGTTGTGGTCACGGTCGACGGTACCGCAAGCGCTCCTTTGACGGTGAGTCTCGCGCCTTTTGCTCCGGGTATCTTCGCCAACGGCGTCCTCAATCAGGACTACAGCGTGAATAGCGCAAAACAGCCGGCCGCGCCTGGCAGCGTGATCCAAGTCTACGCTACCGGTCTGTCTGGCACTGGCGTGATTACGGCAAAAATCGGTTCGGAAGTTGTGACCCAACCTTACTACGCGGGTCCGGCTCCCGGATTTGCCGGGCTGCAGCAAATCGATCTGATGCTGCCAACCAGCTTGACCGGCAATACAGCCAACGTCTCGGTGTGCGGCGGTCCCACAGCGGCGCAGGCGATCTGCAGCCCCGTGGTTTCCGTCGCGGTCACTCAATAGATGAATCGGCCGTAACGTTACCGATCGTTCACGATCGGCAACCCATGGCGCTGTGTCCCTCATCCAACGGGATGAGGAGTCAACATGGGTATTAAATCTGCAGCTCTGACGGGAATTCTCTTAGCATTGTCCGCGCTCGTCGCTTGCGGCGGCGGATACCGATCGGGCTACGTGGCATATAGCGTGCCGCCTCCACCCGCCCCCTACGCGGTCGGCGCCGTGGGGTACGCGCCCGGTCCGGGATATGTTTGGGTGGACGGCTTCTGGAACTTGAATGGAAGCCGCTGGGGGTGGGTAAATGGCCGATGGGCCGTGCCGCCGCGCGGGCATGCGGCCTGGGTGGCAGACCGTTGGGAACGTCATGGCACCGGCTGGCGCTACCATCGCGGACACTGGCGCTAGCCGCCTACAATAGTGGTGAATGCCTGATCCCGCGTATGACGCCGTCTTAGTCCTCTCGTTCGGAGGACCGGAAAAGCCGGACGACGTCATTCCATTTCTTGAAAATGTTCTGCGCGGGCGCAATGTGCCTCGCGAGCGGATGCTGGCTGTCGCGGAGCATTATTATCACTTCGGCGGCAAGAGCCCCATCAACGATCAAAACCGTGCGTTAATCGCGGGATTGGAGCGCGAGCTGGCGAGTCACGGCCTTTCTCTTCCAATCTATTGGGGCAATCGCAACTGGCATCCTTTGCTCGCCGACACGCTGCGCCAAATGCGCGACGATGGGATCCGCAAGGCGCTCGCTTTCGTCACTTCCATCTTCAGCTCGTACTCGGGTTGCCGCCAGTATCTGGAAGATGTCGATCGCGCCCAGGTGGAAGTGGAAGGCGGGCCGGAAATCCACAAGCTGCGCGCCTTCTACAATCACCCGCTATTCATCGAAGCGCAGGCCGATGAGGTTCGCCAAGCTCTCGGGAACCCGGCAGCCCCGATCATATTCACCGCGCATAGCGTCCCGCTATCGATGGCCGAGACCAGCGACTATCAGAAGCAGCTTCAGGAATCGTGCCGGCTGGTCGCGGAGAGCGTCGGAGTCAGCGATTGGCGGCTTGGCCTATCAGAGCCGCAGCGGACCGCCGGGCCAGCCCTGGCTTGAGCCGGACATCAGCGACGTTCTTCGCGAAATGCCATCGCGGACGCGGAGGTAGTCGTGGCGCCCATCGGATTCGTCTCTGATCACATGGAGGTGATCTACGATCTCGATACGGAAGCGCAGGAAGTCGCCCGCGAGCGCGGCCTGAACATGGTGCGTGCTGGCACGGTGGGGGCTCATCCTAAGTTTTTGCAAATGATTCGCGAGCTGATCGAAGAGCGCCTCCGCTTGCGCCCGCCGCGCGCCATCGGACAATACCCGCCGAGTCAAGACGTCTGCGCGGTTGGTTGTTGCCCGTCCCCCGCGCGCCGGCCCAGTTCCGCTTTGAGCGATTCTTCACCCCGCGCCATCGCCCAGCGATGATTCGCGCTGAACACCGGCTTTAGCAAAAACGACAGATAGCGAAGCAATGGCTTTTCCGCGCGAATTCGCCAATCGTAGGTGATGTTCACAAATGCTCCGTCCTGTTCGAAGGTCCAAGTGCCGCGGCCCTCGAAATCACCCCACGCTTCGATCGAAAATCCGTGCGGAAGGTGCGTTTCGGTCACGCGGAAGGTCCAGTGCAGCGTATAGGGCAGCCAGCCTTTGGTGAGCAACTCCACCGGGCTGCCGGGCGTGGTCTGCTGCACGCTCAAGTAAACCGATGGCCACCAGCGAGGCAGGTCTCGCGCATTGTGGAGCACATCCGAGACCTCTTCAACCGTGCTCTTCACCCGCCAGTGGCTTACGAAGTGATACTCATTCGCGCTCATTCAGTTTCTGGTAAACCTCGCGCTTCGATAGACCCCGGTCGCGCGCCACCGTCTTCATGGCTTCCATGCGCGGCACGCCGGCTTCCAGGAGTTTGTCGAATGCTGCCTCCATCGGAATTGCGTCCGCGGCCGAAGCTTCGCCTTTTCCGATCATCAGCGTGATCTCGCCTTTGAGCGGCGGCCGCTTCGCCAGCGCGTCCAGAACTTCAGACGCGTTGCCCACCAGGAATTCTTCATGAATCTTCGTCAACTCGCGCCCCACCGTCACCCGCCGCGGCCCGAGAACCTCCGCGATATCGCCCAAAGCTTCCAGTATCCGGTGCGGCGCTTCATAGAAAACCAACGTCGCTGGATACGACTTCATCTCTTCTAATATCTTCCTGCGTTGCGTTTTCCTGGCAGGCAGAAAGCCGCCGAAGAAGAACGAGTCCGTTGGCAATCCAGATGCACTGAGCGCACTGATCAGCGCGGATGCGCCGGGAATCGGCGACACCGTTACGCCACGCGACCGCGCCTGGGCCACTAGCCGATAGCCTGGATCGGCAATCAACGGCGTTCCGGCATCCGATACCAGCGCGATGTTCTTGCCGCCTTCCAGTTCGCGCAGCAACTCCTCTGCGCGAGCCTGCTCGTTGTGTTCGTGGTAGCTCACCAGCGGCTTCGTAATGCCGTGCCGGTCCAGCAGGTGACGGGTGTGCCGCGTGTCTTCACATGCGATTTGGTCCACTTCCCGAAGTATGCGCAAGGCGCGCAGAGTGATGTCCTCCAGGTTGCCGATGGGAGTCGCGACGACATACAGTGTTCCGCTCACCTGACCTGATCATAGCGAGCTATCAACAGGCCGGTATCAACTCCCCGTCATCCATCGTTCGCAAAACCAGTTTCCCCTTGCACGGCCCCACTTCAGCGCGCACGCTCGCGCCAGGATTGATAACGCCCGCCGCCACCATCGCCGCCAGCGGGTGCATCAACTGATGATGCAAGACGCGTTTCAACTCGCGCGCGCCATATTCGGGACTGGTGCCCTTCTCGAGCAAAAATCTCCGCGATCGTGCCGGCACTTCGATGCGGAACGCCCGCTCCCCGAGCCGCCGCTCGATATGCTCCTGCAATTCCTCCAACTGTTGATCCAGGATCGCGGTCAGCGCTGGCGGAGTCCAGCGGCTGATAGGTCACCACCGAATCGATACGGTTGATGAATTCCGGCGAAAAGTTCTTGCGGACCGCGCTCTTGCCGATGCGCTCCAGTTTGTCGCCGCTTTCGATGGCTTGACCCGACAGAGCCGCATCGAATCCGAACTCGGGATGCAGTTCGCGGCTCATCTCGCGCGCGCCCAGGTTGCTGGTCATAAAAATGATGCTCTTCTCGAAATTCACCACCGTGCTATCGCCCAGCCGCAACGTCGCTTTGTCCAAAACTCCCAGCAGCAGACGCACCAGCGATTGCGCCGCCTTCTCGATCTCGTCGAAAAGCAGAATTGAAAGATCGCAGGAGTCGCTCGCCGCCCCGCTCAACTTCTGCTGCGTGAGCAGCGGCTGGGTCTCCCGATGTCCCAAATACCCGGGAGGCGCTCCCAACAATTTCGCAACTTCATGTTCCATCTGGTATTCGCCGCAATCCACTTTCAGCAGCTTCTTAGCACTGCCGTGCAGCACGTCCGCCAGCGCTTCCACGGTCTTGGTCTTACCCGTTCCGGTCGGCCCCAGGAGCAAAAAAATGCCTGCGGGACGCCCTTCCGGATTCAGCCTGGCCCGGTACATGTCCACGTAAGGAACCACCGCGGCAATCGCGGCGGGCTGGCCGACCAGTCTTCGGGACAGCGCTTTGGCGATATCGCTCGACCAATCGCCGTCATCTTCCTCCCGCCACCGATTTGGAGTGTAACGCATAAATAAATCAATCCTGGCGCAATTATGGATGTAGGGTGTCCACTGGAGGCGCTGCCACCAGTCTGACAGGCCTCTCTCATACCGTCGAACCCTAAGAGTTTTGTGTCAGGAATGAATGAATTAACGTTGCAATACGGGAGCTGGCGTGCCCATCGCCGTAAGGATTGTGAACACGCGACATTTGGTGATATGCCCCTCGGTTCCCCAACAAAATCGCCGCCTCGTTGACAATGCGCGCTTCGTCGGTGCCCACCAGCTTCACCGTCCCTGCCAGCACCGCTTCGGGGCGCTCGGTCTTCTCGCGCAGCACCAGGATCGGTTTGCCCAGCGAGGGCCCCTCTTCCTGGATCCCGCCTGAGTCGGTGATCAGCAGGTAGGCCCTGCGCATCAAGTCGACAAATGGCACATAGCTCAGCGGCTCGATCAATCGGACGTTGGGATGCTTGGCCAGGTAGCGCTGCACCGGGTCCTGCACGTTGGGATTGGGATGCACCGGATAGACCACTTGCACGTCGTCTCGATCCGCGATCTTGGCCAGCGCCCGGCAAATGCGCTCGAATCCCTCGCCAAAGCTTTCCCTGCGGTGCGCCGTGACGACAATCAGCTTCTTCGCTGGATCCACCCAACTGAATGCATCCCCACGCAGCGTGCCTCGCTCCAGGCCATCGCGAACGTACAGCACTGCGTCGATCCCGGTGTTGCCCGTCACGCTGATCGCGCCGGTTGGAACGCCTTCGGCGCGCAGATTCTCAGCAGCCTTCTCGGTGGCCGCGAAATGCAACGCAGTGAGGCGCGACGCGAGCACCCGGTTCATCTCCTCCGGAAACGGCTGGCGTAGATCATGCGTGCGCAGGCCGGCCTCCACGTGAGCCACTGGAACTCGCGAATAAAACGCCGCCAATGCTCCGCACAATGTAGTTGTAGTGTCGCCCTGCACGATGGCCATGGCCGGCTGCACTTCGCGCAACACCGGCTCCAGCCCCGCCAGAATCCGCGATGTCGATTGGAACAGCGTTTGACCCGGCAGCATCAGATCCAGATCGTAGTCCGGCTGGACCTGGAAAGCTTCCAAGACCTGATCCAACATCTCGCGATGCTGCGCAGTTACGCAGACCTTCACATCGAACTTGTGGGGGTTTTCGCGCAAGCCCCGAATCACCGGGCAGAGCTTAATCGCCTCCGGCCGGGTGCCGAAGATCAAGAGGATTTTGTGCATCAAAGAGCTTACCCTGAGGGTGGGGAAAGGGAAGCTGTCTACTTATGCCGGTAAGTAATTCGTCCCTTAGTTAAATCGTAAGGGGAAAGCTCCAGAGTGACCCGATCGCCGGCCAACACGCGGATACGGTTGCGGCGCAACTTGCCCGCCAGGTGCGCGAGTACTGTCCGGTCCTGGTCCAACAAAACGCTGAACTGGCCGCTGGGAAATTTTTCTACGACGGTTCCTGTCACTTCTATGCTGTCTTCTTTACTCATCCTCCTCCTTCGCGGGGATTTTCTGCAATAGGTATCTTAGCAAACACCAGCAATAGTATTGCGACGATTGCAGCACTGATCGCGGACGCCTCCCAGGCCAGATGCGTCAGCGCCCTCCTGGTACTAAAACGATCCAAAATCGTAAGCGTTACACTTTCTGGCAGGAATCGCGATCCGAACGCCAAGCCCAGCAGGAGGATCAGGAAAGCCGCTCTCAGAATGTTCTTTACGCCGGCCGCCGAAAATCGCCGCGCCAGAACCGCGGCCAGCATCGCGATCGCAATGGATGCGATCAGGCTGAATGACAAGAGAGCCGTGATGAATTCCAGCGGAGGCGCGAGAAACCCTCCCCGCCGGCCCACCACATTCAGAGTCACCAGCGCCGTGCCGAGAATTAGAACCGTGATTCCCCAGCCCCACGCTACAATGATCGCGATCCTACCGAGAAGTTTTCCAGGCGTGGACCCCAGCTCCGCGCTCGCAGGCGCCACGAACAGCAGGGCCAAACACGCATAGGCCGCGATGATGCGCGGATCCAGAAATGCGAAGCCCTTGTAGATCGGCACCAGAATGCCGAATACGATTACCACCATCAGAACAACGAGGGCTTGCTTGGCCAAATTCCCTACGGATTAGTCGGCGGCCCCGAATTACCCTGCATGTGCTGCGCGTCCTGCTGGTTCTCCTGGCAGATATACTCCATCAACTCTTCCTGCGGGCGCAGGCGAGCCATGAAGGTCAGCGTGAAAGGCTTCGAATAATCGCCCGGATCGATGATCGTCACCTTGTTCTCAAGAGTTCCCAGATCCTTCCGCGTGTAGCGCTCAATGGTGTGCAGTTGCTCGGTATGCGGATGGCCGCGAAAATCGAACCAGAATTTGTCGTTGAAACCGATCGTGTCTATCACCAGCGTGTCGCCGTCCCAGCTCCCGATCGAGTGTCCGTACCAGGTGGGGTCAGGATCGGCCGGATGCTTGCGGCCGTCCATGAAGATCTGCCGGTAGCTGTGGATATTGCCCTCGAATAGGAAATAGATGTGACTCGAATCCTGAACAATTCGCCATGGATACGGCGCAATGCGCGGAATCCCGGTCGGCAGACAATTGGCCTCCGGATCGTCCTTGGATTGCCGCTTATCCATCAGCGCTTTCGCCGCAGGCAGCAACGGAATCGTCTCGCCCTTAGCCAGACCTTGCGCCAGATCTCCCACCGGTCCGCCGCCCTGCCAGACACCCGAGAGATCCGGATGCCCATCCGCGAGGCGAGGCGTAGGACCGTGCGGCGTCGTGTCGCGCGGCCGGACTCGCTTGGTATCTGGATTCGCGCTGCCCCCCGCTGGAGCCGTTACCTCAGCCGGACTCAGTCCTGAGGACTTTGCGGCCGCCGCAGCCGGAGCCTGCGCCGCTGCGCACCCCGCAAACAGAGATGCTATTGCGAGCAAGCAGGGGACCGTCAGATTGGGTTTCAATTGTGTTCTCCTTGGTCCGCGAGGCTACTGCGCCGGTGGTGGAGCGTCGCTCGACGAAAAGGCAAAGACCTTCTTCCCATCAGCCAACGTCACGGTTCTGGCATTAGCCATCTGCGATCCGTCCTTGGCTTGGGCGCCCTCCACCGTCACCGTATCCCCCACGTTCAGCGTATGTCTGTTCCATCCGTTTCGCGTCAACACGTTTGGACTCGCCAGCTCGAAGTTCCAGTTGGTGACCGCACCGCTCTCGTCCTTAACGTCGAGATAAAAACGAGCGTGTGGATTGGTCCACTCCACTTTGGTGACCGTGCCTTTCAAACTCACCGGTTTCTTGGTGTCGTATTCGGCGGCGAATGAGTGATGCGCGAGGGCCCCGGCCGGCGCCAGCAACGCGACTCCTGCAATCAATGAAGCGAACGCAGCTTTCATCCGATTTAATCTCCTTGGTAGATTTTGTCACAAATAGGCCTGCTATGGACATTAGGGCCTTTTCCGGGTGGTTTTCGATTCGCAATGCCGATCGAGTGCCGCCTGTCCAGAAGGCGTAACCCTCACGATTGAGCGCCCCTGAACCTCTTCTGTCCGAATGAGTCCGCGATCGTTCGCATCCTCCCAAACCGGGAGTTTGGGGCACGACGTGCGCCATGCGTCCATAACCTCTTCATAGGTCCGCTCGCGGCCTGCCACCCACTCAAGCAGATCGACGATCAGGGCTTCCACTATTGCGTCGGCCATGGAAAATACTTCCCAATTCTCTCGCAATCCCGCTCCAGAACGCACGTCCGAAAACGCCGATCGCCAGAAGACCGCCGAATAGCGCCAGCGCTTCGAAACTTTCCCGCCCCTCGCGTTCCCAATAAACATCGCGCAGATTCAGCCACAACGCGAACTCATCCAGGGTCAACGCCGCGGCCACTCCAAAGAGCATGGACATCAGGCGGCCCATCCATTGCGTGGATGAAGCTGCTCCCGTTCCCACCTCGATCAGCCAGAGATAGCCGACCAGCAAAAGCAAAAGAATGCCCCACACCAGATGGTGGATGTGCCGGCCATTCATCGAAATGTTGTGAAACGGCCCGATATCGTGCCGGATGGCGATGGTGAGCCCTCGCACCACCAGCACCGTGATGAAGAAACTGAGCGAAGCCAGGAACAGCCGCTCCCGCCGCGATTCCGCGAGTCGCCGCTCATAGATTTCCCTCAGCCGGGTGTGCGAGACAAGCACACTCAGGCCGCCGAGAATCGCAGCCACGATGATCGGCAGAATCCAAAAACTGCGGTGAGCCCAGAACATCTAATCCGATCTTGCCACGAGAGCAGCCTGAGGTTTTGACCGGGAAAGGCCGACCTCATGGATTTTGTCACGGTTTTTTCCTAGTCGCAGTGCGGCGGCAAGTAAAGAAGTGTTTTAGAATGAAGAGTCCGCCAAATGTCGGGGCGTAGCGCAGCCTGGTAGCGCACCTGCCTTGGGCGCAGGGGGTCGGGCGTTCAAATCGCCCCGCCCCGACCAATAGAATCAACCCTTCCGTTACGATCCACACTGACTCACGCTGGTCTGGCGGACCATTTTCGGACCATTTTCGCGCTTGACCTGTTTCGCCATTCGATTGCACACTGGGCCATGCAAAATCCAAAACTGGAGCGTAGAGACGGTCATTACCGAATCCGGGTGACGATTGGCGGGAAGCGGAAAAACTTCATTTGTGGCCGGATCGCTGACGGGTGCAAGAAGGCTGAAGCGAAGCGCCGTGAACTGCTGCATCAGGCCGATCATGGGCAACTTCGCGCCCTAGAGAAGATGACCTTCCGCGAACTGGTGGATCGGTTCAAGGAAATCCGCTTTCCGCAGCTTTCACAGGCCACCAGGACGGCGTATGATTACTGCCTTGGTCATCTACTGCCTAAGATCGGCGACACGCAGGTTAAGGACATTACTCGGCTCGGTGTGGAACAACTGTTGGCTGAGAAGACCAAAACACTATCGTGGCACTCGGTGGATCAACTGCTACGCACGTTGCGGGCGATTCTCAACTGTGGTGTTGAGTGGAATCTGACGGTGACGAATCCCTGCGTGCGCATTCGGCATGGCAAGAAGGCTGATCGCTTCCAGAAGCGGATACTATCACCTGCCGATCTTCAAACGCTCCTAGGGTCTCTGGACGCGAACACCGGCCTCTTGGTGCGGCTGTTGGTCACTAGCGGTCTGCGTATCTCGGAAGCGATTGCATTGCGCTGGTCCGATCTAGATGCACGCAACTGCACTATCACAGTCAGGCGAAAGTTTTATCGGGGTGATCTAGGCGAGCCGAAAACACCAGCAGCGAAACGAACGCGCTGGATTGGCGGGCTGGCACTAGAGCTATTGCGGTTACGAACTCACGATCAGGACGGATTCATCTTCGGCGAAGGTGACCATCCCATCGATGAGAAAAATCTGATACGGCGTCGGCTGAGGCCGGTGTTGCGTCGGCTCGGGCTTTACTCTCAGGGAATGGGCTGGCACAGCTTTAGACGGTGGCACATTACCGCGCTGCAAGCCATTGGAGGCGCGTCTAGCATCGAAGCCAGCAAGCTGAACGGTCATACTACGGTGGTGATGACCGGCGAGTATACCCTCGTTTCGCCTGAGCGAGAGCGAAAGCTGGTGAGTGGGTTATCGAGAAAACTGTTTCCGAAGGCTGAAACGAATCGACAGCGGCGACGCGCAGCCCCCTAAGCGTCCTGGCCGAGAGTCCGAGCTAATCAATGGGTCTGCCAACGGTTGCTCAAGTGTTAGGGCTTTGTCGGAGATGAGTGAAAGGAGTGTAGGCAAATGAGACCGACTAGCGTAGTTCTACTGCTTTTGGCTGTGGTGGCGTCATGGGGACAGACGAAGGTAGGGAATGATGTTCTCGGTGAATCGTTAGCGGATTTTCGCAACATCCATGGCGTGACGCCAGCGGCATGCGCGAAGCCTTCAGCGGATATTAAGCAAGTTTGTAAGGACATCGCAAGAGGGCCGATGAGTTTTCGCGGAACGCGCTTACACAGCGATCCTGATGGCTTCTTGACCGTGCCGATGCCTAGCGGCTTTGCTGCACGGTTTATACATGACCGTCTGGCGTCGATTGGGTATCTCGGCCGTCCGCTCTCTGCTGAGACGCTGTCACAGCTACGCGCAGTTTATGGTGACCCAACACACGCCTGCGAGCAGGCGACCTATGCGAACGGTTTTGGAGCACCAGCGGGGGAGTCTATCAGTTGCGCTTGGTGTCTGGGCGACGGCTCCACCATCTATTATCGCTTGCAGTCGAACAACCCCGGATTGAATGAGACCGTAATCCTACGTTCGGCGGAAACGACTGCGACAGACGGATACGGTCCGGATAACCCATTGGGACCGACACCCCCGCCAAGTCCGAATCCGTTTGTCGGTCACAATCAGTAAATCCAAAGGGAAAGAAGGGAGAGGCGATGAGCTTGGCTATGGGTTTCGCTGCGGTCTCGACCACGAAGGACTGTGAAGAACCCGATGAATCATCTCCCCGCTAACGACGCCAGTCCGCAGCGTGATTGGGCGTCTAAAGTCTGCTGAACTAGTAAACACGAAGTTTCACTCGACGCAAACCTCCACGTCCACACGATCACCGGCCTTTACACCATCTAACCACTCCAGCATAAGTTCAAGCACGTCATCTCCCCAATAGTTCCGGCTGGTGCGCGCGATGAGCGCCCCCACTTTCGCGTTTGGTGTTATTAGCTGGCACTTCTCAAAACACAAATCTTCGTCTCGTCCGTCTGAACGATTGCCCTTGTCAAGCCAGTAATCAGGTCGCACACAATGGGGAGCATCGAGCTTCACATTGATGGTGCCTGCGTGAAGATTGTTACGGCCCGTCGCCTTGCGGATGTCTTCGATCCCCCAATTCTTGGCGTCGCCGCACCCATCCGTTATGCGTCCACGCAAGACCTTCATCGGCATGGCGTCCAGTATAGTGAAGTCAACAGAATTGGCTCAACACACATTTCAGACCGCCCTCGGTTGCTTTTTCTAAGAGCATCGCCATACAATCGGTGTATTCTCCAAACATTCGGTAACAGTTTTGTTTGATCATACAGGGCGATGAGGCAAAACAAGTATGCAATCTTTCGAGTAACGAGAATCAATGGGCGTGCTCGATTTGAATAGCGCCGCCTGCTGCGCTCTAAGTTTTCAGGACTGGACCGGAGGGCGGAACGTGCTCAGCGTGGGCACAAACGCCGGTTCGGACTCGATAGCTTTCCAGCGGTGGCGCAGCTTCAAGGAGGCGTTCGCCCCGGAGCTAGTCGAATATGCTGTGTCGGAAATGAATAAGCCCGTGCGGCATATTGTTGATCCGTTCGGAGGATCGGGCACTACAGGTCTAGCTGCTCAATTTCTAGGAGTTCGGCCGACCGTCATCGAGGTAAATCCCTACCTTGCGGATCTGATCGAAGCAAAACTGGCGAGGTATGACATCAACGCGGTGCGAGATAGCTACGTATGGTTGATCGATCACGTTTCCGCAACCAAATCCTTCGGCCCACCATACTTTCCGGGTGCCGCGAAGACGTTTGTCGAACCTGGGGTTGGTGGCCGATACCTTTTTTCGACAGGAACTGCTCGCCGAATAGCGATCTACAAGCAGATCATCAGCCAGTTGCCAGATCCAGATATTCGTCGGCTATTCCTGGTGATTCTGGGCAGCGTTGTGGTGGCCGTAAGTAACGTTGTGGTCAGCGGAAAGGGACGGCGGTATCGTCGTGGCTGGGAGAATAGACCACCAGACCCGTCCCGCGTCGATCATCTGTTTCGAGAAAGCGCAGAAAGTGCCATCTATGACCTTCGCCGCTATGAAGCGCGGTTATGCAGAGACTACACGGTCCTTAGGGGTGATGCCCGGATACTTCTTGAATCGATTGAAGGTACAGAGTTAGCCGTGTTCTCCCCACCGTACCCCAATTCGTTCGATTACACGGACGTATACAACGTAGAGCTCTGGACACTCGGGTACCTTGACAGCAGCGAAGCGAACCTTGCACTTCGCAAAGCGACTTTGAGAAGCCATGTGCAAATTGGCCGCGATATGTCTGGGGCGGAATATCCAAGTAAGTTGTTAACGGCCACCGTCGGTCGGCTAGAGAAAATCCAAGAACACTTGTGGAACCACAGAATCCCCGGTATGGTCGCGGCCTACATTTCCGATATGGGCTCTGTGTTGGCGACGCTCAGGCAGAAATTATGTCGCAGTGGTCGGGTATACATGGTCGTCGGCGATAGCCGCTACGCTGGCGTACACGTTCCCGTGGCCGCCATCTTGGCTGAGATCGCCCCGGCGGTAGGCATGCGTGTCCGTCATTGCGAGCCTTTTAGATCGATGAGAGTCTCGCCTCAACAGGGCGGCCAACACGGACTCGCAGAGTCTCTTCTCGTGCTTCAGCGACCCTGAGCTAAGGGGTAGCCCGCCAATCGGGCGTCGTTAGCTGAACCAAATATAGGCCAGATTCGGCAGCTTGGGATCGGCACGCACTTCGACAGCTCCTGGGTTACGAGCTCCGCCTCCAGGACATTTGGCTTTTTGACCTTGCGCAGGTCGAAGATCTCTAAAAGTGGTTCGGCGTTCCAGGTCCTAGCAAACGCGTTGACTTGGCGCACACCTTCCACTACCGCTTCAACGTTTTCTGCATCAGACACTGGATTGGGCTTTGTCCCTTTTACCGCGTAGTGATTTGATCGAAGCACTTTCAACTCGACTATGGCCCAATAGGACCAGTCGCCGTTTAGGAATTGAAGTAGGCGGACGTCGATTCTGCCGACGGGAATCGTCTCCTCAACGGTTGCACGCACTACTCCGTGAAACCAGGACCCAAGGCCGATCATCACCTCTCGCTGGATTACCTTCTCTGGCCTGACGCCCGGCACGTACTCTCCAGACCGCTCTTTCTCCCAGACGCCAGGCGGACAGACCGTAGGGGCGATCAGATACTGACCGTGAATGTGGTTTAGGGCATTGCCGATTTCTTGCAACGTAGCGGAAGGTGGCCGCTCCCTGATTACGTCCTTCCGCGTAATCTCCGCTTTCGCCCCTTCGCTTCGCGCCAACAACTGACGGCTCTTCCGATACGCGAATATCACAGGCTGATCCGCCAGGTCCTTTTCAATCAGCCAGTCGATAATGTAATCGACTTCGGCCGGCAGCCTAATCACGCGGCCATATGAAGCGTCTGGATTCAGCAGAAATAGCTTACCTAGGATCGGGCCACCGCTTGCGATTAGATTGCAGACAGGAACTGCTCCAAGCTTGTCGCCCGTTTGTCGGGGATAGAGAGCGTGAACAAACACTGCTACGTCCGAACCACCATCCTCCCCCTCCCAGCCGCGTTGGGCTCGATCTTCAACAATCGCCCGAACCTCGGTTACGAACCGTTCGGAGTCCATTGGGGTTGTCGGTATGCTCCCCAGGTCCCCAAGAGCAGCTTGCAGTTCCCGATCCTCAACGCCGGGGATCGGTTCCACCTCTTTAGGCTCCATTGATTCTCCTGCCAAGGAACGAAGCGTAGAGGTATAGTTTTTCCCCTGCTGAGACTTGCGCACGGCCAGGTAAGAATTTATGGAAGCGCTCGGTTACTGCAAGGCTCAGATTATCCTGCAATGCGTTCGTCGACCAGCTCCCGAAATCAACGACGTTTGAATAGTCGATTCGGTCGTCAGCATATGTCGCATCAACACTTGCTGCGGAGTCGATTGCATCGTCGGGGACGGTAGCAATCGCACATGCAAGTTCTACGAGAAAAGTGTGTATCTCATAATCGCGGAAGTCTAGCGCCTGATCAGCGCCCCGGGCTCCAATAGCGGACAAGATAGGCGTAAGGTGTGAAGAATCGAAGTTGATAACGTAGTCTGCATCGACGAGAGGGCCAGACTCAGCGCGTGAAACGTACCGTAACCGGGACGCGATTACCAGGCCCATTACCACGAGCCTGTCTACTTCTCTTTGGATGTCTGGATAGTGGGGCCCGTGCTCTACTTTGAGGACCTTGCCATCGAATGGCTGTAGGCCCCACACGGGGCTTAGTACATCAGCCAAGTATGCGAATGCGTGTAAACGTCGTGCAGGGATAGGTGTGATGCCCGCTCTTTCCGCAGTTTCGAGAAGCTGGAGCACTCGGACACGTTGCCTAAGGGTCTCGCGGTTTGTCTCGCCCCAACTATCGAGTTGCGCGGGATCTACTTCATTCATACTGGTTCTTGCCGGCCACCGCAGATTCTAAGATCTGCTCGTACTTTTTCCGGTTTCTTAAGACCGCCTGATTCGGCGCGGCCAGTTGCAGAAGGTTCAGTATTCGCTTTTTTCGATCTGCCACTTGCGCAGCACGTTTAACCGGCCCTCCAAACATCGCTGTGATCATTCCCGCATTGGTGAGATTCGTGGTCGCGATGAGCCTGGCTTTGCCTTCATTAGCAAACCTATAAAGCGCCTTTCCGACACGTCCCATCGCCAACTCGTCAAGGCTCGCTTCCGGCGTCTCCATCACAAGTGTGCATGACCCTTTTTCGGTGGCTAGCTTGATCAATGCTAGGCGAAATGCCAAGTCGATTAGTTCTCTCTGCGACTCGGAAACGTCCGCAGAGGTGCTTCGCAAGGTAAGCCCCGTACGGTCAGCAGCAGCCATCTGGGGCCGAAACGCAGGAACTTCAAAGGTCTCCTTGCCCTGAGTGATCTTCGCCTTTGTCACAATCCGCACGAGTGCGACATTTTCCGACAGAAGCGCCGTTGCATAGTCACGAAAGTCGGCGGCGAGTTGCTTTGACTTGCGCTGTATGGGGAGTCGACCGCGCTCTAACGCCGTCGCGAGCTTTCTTGCCGACGCCGCTCGTTTCAATTCTGCATTCTTTTGCGCTCGACGGGTTTCCTTCAAGGCATCTTGAAGCCTAGTAACTTCCTCGGTTTCCATGGGGAGCAGGGCAGACAGTCGACGAGTTCGACTAGTTCGTTCAGCTATGCTCGCCCTCAATGCTTCCAGCCGATCCAGAGTTTGGTCGTACTGCGAGGTAGCAACAACCAGTCGCTCGGCACTCGACTTTTCCTCTAAAAGAGCACGATCTGCTTCGTTCCGCGTAAGCTTAACCCGTGCCCTCTCAACCTCAAAAGGCGGAACTATATGCTCTTGTCTCTCCGGCGCGGCTCCGCAGAAAGGGCAGAAGCCCTTCGCCAAAAGGTGCTCAAGCTCGTCGCGGCGCTCCCGGGCGTCTGCGCCACATACGAGGCACTCGCCACTCGCCAACGCTTTAAGCACCACCAATCGCGCGGAGTCTTCCATCTTGGGAAACAGCCGCACCAAAACGGCGAACTTGAGTTCTTCGACCTTATTCTCAACTCGCTCGCGCTGGGCTTTCGCGTATTCAAGTTGGCGGCGCGCGTCTTTTCGATCATCGTCGAGATCGCCCAGGCGTCCAGTGAGCCGTTCACGCTCTTCGATCTCAGCATCAAGCAGTTTCTGCTCCAGCGCCAAGTCTGCCGAAACCCCAGGAGAAAGCTGTTCTCGATCTCGCGCCTGCGCAAGGAGCTCCTGTAGGCCGAACGCGGCGGCGCTATGGTTACGCGCGTTGCTGTCTGCGCTTCCGACTTCCCTCTCAAGTTCCGCTACTTGCTTGGCTAATTGCTTGTCGAGAAAGAGCGCGCGAAGGATCTGGCGTTGAGCATTTTCATCCCACAGTGCGCCGGGGCGGGCTTCCGTAAAGAACACGACGTGGTGAAGAATCAGAAGTACGTCGACAAAGGACCCGAGCGCGAATAGCCCGCACATTTTTTCCTGGAAGCCCCGCTCTGCGGAGGTTGGAGGGGAAAATAGTTGGTCCCTGCCGTTTACCGTAAAGCGCACAAGGGTCAAATCCGACAGATTTCTGACAATCTCGATTTTGTCCGTCGCAAAGTTGGCTCGTAGCTCGGCGGTTGCGGTCTTCGCATCATCGGCGACACGCTGTCTGAAAAATCTCCTTACAGTGGGTTTGAGCGAAACGGGCTCGGCTGGCAAGACCGATTCGAGCTGATCCGGGATACCGTATCCGGTCAGATCAAACGGACCCGTAAGGCAACGTAGAAATATCGTTAGGAGCGTTGTTTTTCCTAGACCATTGACTCCCGCGATGAGGGTGACACCGTCCTCAAAAGTCCAGTCTAAGCCGCTCCCGGTCGGTCGACCGGGAAAGAGCCCATAATTCGAGACCCGGAGAGACGTAAATATTGGAAGCCTGAGCATCGCGGGTTTTCCAGCATATCACGCTCGTTTTGGGGCTCGCTATCGACTGATCCAACTTAAACCAGATGAGACTGCTGCTATTCAGTTCGGCTTCGCTCTGACAGTTTTCTGGTTCTTCAACAACATGCCGTTTTTGACTTCCCGCCCGGAATGTACGTTCGGCTTCGCCGGAATCCTCACGGATTCTCAAACGCGCGAGTGAAGACTAAATAGGGCATTCGGGTGAGCCAATGCTCTTGTCCTTTCGCCGAACCCGGTAAGGCGCTCTCGATCAAATCGGGGCAGCCTGCACCCATGGGTCGAGGGTAGAGTCTGCTTACGACAGTAACCGGAACGCGGATCGCCCATCGGTGCCAAGACTCTTCCATCGTCTTCAGGATGTGGCGCGTTCGTGCATCGGCAATACTCGGCCGAGCGCCCTCTGGATAGGCAATGTAAATGAACCCTATCTCTCCGTCGGGAATCTGCTGGATGGCGCTTCGCCACTGTGAAGCTATGCCCCTCGCCTTCTTCGTTGTGGCTTCTTCGCTTTCACTCCTCCACTTTAGACAGAGCGGCATCCTATACTTATGGACTAAGATACCGTGGGGAGGATCGACTTCGCAGATAATGCCATCCCATTCGATTTGCATGGGTTTCCAGCCAAACGCTTCGTCCAGGAAGGACGGTGCGTAGAGACGCGTGGCGGTAACCTCATCGTTGAAAACGAGGCGTTGCACCGCCAACGAACCCCAAGCGGTTGGAGTTTGATCAATATCTTGACCGTGGACAACCGCTTCCAAAACATCCTCGACAAATTGGATCGGATCGACGGAGCTAAGAGGAATGCGAAAAGATACTTCGATGGAAGAGTGAACCCCTAGCGCTTGAAGCATGGGACGAAGTTCTGAATAGAACTCCTGAACGCGGTGGGCTTCCTCCAACTCATAGTTGGTTAACCCTAGGCGGCGCTTGCATTCGATTGCACAGGGAATCGCCCCAAAGTCGAGGCGGAAATCAGGCACTTTCCCAGACTTGTTTTCGGGGACCATTTCGGGTCTAAGCCCTCGCCTGACGCAAGCCGCACCGACGAGCAGTTCGTAAATGGTCGCAGTAACTTGATCATTCGGCATCCAGGGAAGGGCTGACAGCTTGCGATCTGCCTCAGGACCAAGTTGCGCGATTTCGTCAAGGCTGTTCCCGAGCGCAGCAACTTCTGGAACAAGGCTAGCGCCCAGGAAGAAGTCATAATCAGACTGCTTGGCGAGATGATCTTGACTGAGTAGTAACATCCGTGCGAAACGTTGCGGACCCTCCATCTCGGGAGCTATCCCAACGCGAACACCATTGACTACGTGGAGTGGCCCATTTCGGAAAGACTCGCCAAGTCGATACGGCTTATTGGCTTCGCGCAGCAGCCACTCTTTGGGAACCCTTGGAAGGAGTTGGTCCAGAGCAGAGGCAGTTAATGCATCAAGGTCCTCTGTCGAACGCGAGGACAGCACCTGGTCGAGCCAGAAGGCGTCCCCAGATGGCAGAAGGCGGGCTTCTTCGGCCCGTTCGTAGGCTCTAAGATCCACGCCGGAGATTCCAGCCGCCATGCGGAGTTTGCGAAGCTCCCACCCGAAGAGCGCTTTGGCTTTACTCACTTCGCGTACTGCTGCTCGAACTTCGTCGTTTGGCGGTTCGCCGTCAGCCGGTGCCTGCGCCTTTATAGCTGCAACAGCTTGCCTGATTTTCTGTTCACAGCTTTCATTCAAGCGCTCAAGATTTTGCTGGATTTCGGTGATTTTATCGTTGAAGGTTGTTCTCCGTCCTTTCATTATAAAGCCGCACGGGGCGTCTTTCTTGCCGCGCCGCGCCAGCGTCAAATGCGTGTCGCTAGGCTCCGATGGTGTTTGGGTTTATCCCGGAATGTCAATATTGTTTCGACGACTGTGCGATTACCCCTTATTCCACTCGCAGTACTCTTCGGTGACCTGTTAGACGTTCCGGGGCATTTTTACGGCTTAGAGATACCTTTGCCTGGTGGAGGAAGCTGCCCGTTGTCGCCCGCAGCGCCGGTTGGTCCAAGAGCACCGCAATCAAAGTAGACCATGATTCACCGCAAGGCGGGTCGCTTTGGGACAGCAGAGCAGGGCCAACAATTGCGATCTTTGCTTGATCACCGAAATGCGGAGTCGCTTCACTTCAGCATCGCTTGGAGCCATCGTGAGGGGACGTGCCCAAGGATTTCTTGGACCTATTCTGGGTCACGGCACTCTAAGGGAGGGAGTTTGTAACAATCAGACTCCAAGCGGGGGCGCTCCACCTGCAAAATAATTGACAGTGTGGACCACGCAACCGCTGGACGGCAGCCTCACCAATGGATTCTTGAAGAGCGCGCCATCGCTTCATTTTCTTCTGTGAGTAACCGTCTGTTTGGCTCGACGCGGACCACTTCAAAACCGATCCCATGCAAAGCAAGAGAGCACCGTGATTCAAGCCCACCACCCGCAAACAGTCGTCACGCTCACAAATCGTCTTCGTCCGAATCATCATTAGACTGGCCATTGCTAGGCTGTGCTGGCTTGGTCACGTGTGCTTTCCGTGCAATACCGCCTTTGCTAGCCCGGATCTTCTTGGCGTCTAGCCGCTCACCTTCCAGCAACACTCGCGGATGGATGAGCCGGGAACTGTCGCTCGGATCTACCTCAAACTCCGCGATGGCCGCGTCCATCTCGCGGGCATACTTCGGCAGCGTGCCCAGCCTAAGCATTAGCTGCACCTTGTCATTGACGATTCCGCCTTCTGTGTAGCACAGGCCGAGCAGGTCATGATAGATCGACCGGGCAGGCTCGGACAGCCTAGCTCTGGCACCACTAATCATCCAATCCTTGAAGAACCAGGGAAAGAAGTCCTTATGAAGTGTTTCCTTATTCCTACTGTTAACTGCCATATTCACTCCTCTGAGAGATTGAAAACCACGATTGAATACGGAGACCAAGAACACGACTGACCACTGAAAACCAAGAACAACATTCACCACCAAGAACACGACCAACATCAACACTAAGACTAAAAGGAAGCACTGCTAGCTAGCACTGCTTCCCACAGGACCTTGGCAGGCCAAGAATTGGACGTAATAGACCTTATAGACCTTTACTCTTCCATCAGAAGGCACAGCAGGTCTCCACCAGGTATTAAGGACGCGGCTAGCATCGATCCCCCACCAGGCATGGTGTTGCGTTTTTGAGGCTATTACCCCCCCGGTCAGGGGTGCCGGCCGCCAGGCCACAGAAGGCTACAGCCAGGCTCACTACGGCAGCGTCCCAGGCCAGGCTCACAAGGCCGCGTCCTAGCAGATCACTCCCCACCCAGGCTTCTCTCGCCCCCAGTTCCGTTGCCCCTCTCCTCACACCGCGTCATCTCTGGCAGAGGCTCAATTTGGGATCGTTCCACTAAGGAGGTTTTACTCCATACTCTGTCTCACACCAACGGTCCATTCGCGCCCGGAGCAAATTTTTTACCTCTTCATGTGCATCAAGTTCGGCATCGGATGTAAAGAACCGCTCCATTGTCTCTCGTTGAGCCTTTAACCAAATCGCGTAGCCCGCCGGGCTGTAGGTCCTAAATGTCTTATCACGCTGCGGCCAAAGCCGGGCCACACGAAATTGCTTTATATCGACATACCGATTCGGAAGATGATCAGTTCCAGGTAGCATCTGCCCTTCATCGCAGGGCGTGTAAAGCACAAGGTAGAGGGGAATACCGAGGTTCGTTGCCACGGTCCGCTCAAATTTCCTTGGCGAGTCCGGCGTTTGTTGGCCTTCGTCCTTTCTGCCACGTGTCGTAAACAGGAATAACGGACCATGGCTATATTCGATCAAGTCCGAGTCGGCCACGTAAAAATAACTGCTGTTTTTCAGAAATCGGTCAAGTGATGGCGGACGATGCCAGATATTGTAGGTTAAGTCACGCTCGCCTGTTATCTCCCTGTCTGTTGGAAGTTCGGTACCGTTTAGGTCCGGAAGTACTCTTCGATCTCGGCGTTCTACCCAAGAAAACCAGCGGCGAAATGAGCCAACCGTCATCTTCCACCCCTACCAACGTCACCAGTGGCTGGCGACAAAAATTGAGCTAAAAATCGGCATTGTAAACTGCTGATTCTGTTGATCACAAAAAATGGAAATGGCAAATCTGACCAAATAACGAATCGGCAATTCCGGTTTGATGGTTTAGTATGGTCGGTGTTTTTCGATTCGTCCTGGAGGCTCCCCCGGAAAAACGCTATCCGGACCGACCGCAACTGAAGCGACGGCAGGCAGGAGTCAACGGAACTGAGATCGACGCTTGACATCGGATCGATGATTCCAAGCCTTGATCGGCAACTAGGCTTGGCAGTCAGGGATGGGGGTGAGAAATCTGTTTTTCTAGATGCCTCGTCACCCAGCCGGGGTTACGCGCATGTTGGGTCCAACTTTCTTAATCAGTAATGTACATTACATATAATTAAATCCCGCCGGTAATCACCAGGGCGCGGCACAGAATTAAAGTCTGTTCATGTCTGTGGGACGATTCCGGATCGAACTACCAGTCTTCTGCCCGGACCAACGACGGACCATATTGCACGGAACTGGTTCAGCGGTGGTCCACAAAACCTTCTTCTAAGTGCTTGAATCGTAACCAGTACTCTTTCTCTGGCCTGCCTTGGGCGCAGGGGGTCGGGCGTTCAAATCGCCCCGCCCCGACCAAATCGTTGCTGATTCTAAGATAGTTATTTGATTGAGCTCCATTTGTCTTCGTAATCCAAATTACGCTACTGTGCCAAAACTGTGCCAAAACCCGGCCCGGATAGGCTCTGTGCTGTGCCAAAACTCAAACCGCTCTCGTTCGCTTGGCGGTTCAGTTTCGCCAGCGCCTCTCGCTTCATCTGTAGCTTCATCTGCGAGTACTTCTTGAACACCTTCGCATCGCCTTGCCTTAACAACTGCGTGACCCATTCGTCCGCAACGCCGCCGGCACTAAGCCGTGTAGCGTATGTCGAACGAAGATCGTAAATGCGAAAATAGCGAACACCTGCTCGCCGCAACGTCGCATGCCAGGTAGTCTTGAACGTCTTGTGGTGGCCATCTGGATTCACATCGCTCGGGAACAGATACTCGCCTGGACCCGCTAAGGCAAGTTGCCGCCGAAAAGCATCAGCCGCGATTTCCGTTAGCGGAACCTCAGCCACGCCATTGGGCGTTTTCGAATCCGGAATCCACACCGTCCCGTTGTCCAGATCAAGCTGATCCTTCTTCATGGGAGTCAGCTCCTTGTAGATCCGGAGTCCGGTTTCAGTGACGATCCGGATGACGTTGCGCAGATAATCCGGCGCGTGCAACTCGATCTTCTGCTGCTCGGACCAACTCACGTAATGCGGCCGGAACAGTCCATCGACCCTCGCCGGAAACTCGACACCTGCACATGGATTCGCAAACAGGAACTTCTTGCGCACCGCCACATTCAACATGCGGCGCAGCACTCGCAATTCCTGGTGTACCGTCGTTGCCTTTAGCACCTGCTTCTCCAAGAATCCATGCTTCGACTTCACCAGCGCCCGCTGTTTGAGCCTCCGGCGAAGATACATCTCGATGTCGTCAGCAGTCACATCCGCGAGCTTAATAGTTTCGAAAGTCTTTCTCAGATGCTTCAATGCGCGCTGGTTGACCGCGTGGGTCTTTTCCGCGCGAAACGGCGGCTTGGAAAAGTTCTCCAAGTAAAAGTCCGCCCATTCTCCAAACTGCAAGTCCTGCCCGCGACGCAGCGCGGGCAGCGTGTTGTTGTCTCGGGCCTGCAAACGCTCTCTGAGGCATTTCTGCGCTTCGCCCCAGTCTTCGGTAAGAGTCGATTCCCGGCGTCGTATACCGCTTTTATCTCGGTACCGCATCCACCAGACCTTCGATCCCTCGCGCTTATACAAGCCCCCATCATCTCTTCTAGGTCTTGCCATTCCCAATCTCCTGTTTGAATTGAGCGCGGAAGGGCTCCAACTCCGATTTCAAGAACCGGATGTTGCGGCCCATCACGCGGAGATGGGGAATCTGCTTTCGCTCAACCCAAAGATACACCGTTTGCGGGCTGACGCCAAGGAATATGGCGGCTTCATGGACGCGGAGGGGAAGTTCTTCCCGAGTGAAAGACTTGTTGACGAGGGGAGGTGTTCGGGAGTTCGACATTACAACCTCACGCGAATGGTGTTTGCGCCAATTGTTCGAACAGTTCGCGGCGGACGCGATTGAGCCGCCATTTTTCCACGATGTTGAAATCGGGTTCTACACTGATCGCTTCGTCAAAGGTCAGCTTCCGCTCCCGCATGTGGCGAATGTCGGAGCCGTACAAGTCCGGTGACCTCTGAGGAATCCCGATAGATGTGAGAACTTTCTCTCGGTTATTCGAAACCCCGACCTCCGCGTTACGAGTGCGGTGCTCTTCCACTTGAGCTACTCCGGCATGGAGCGGGTGCGGAGAATCGAACTCCGTTGATCGGACTGGCGATCCGATGCCCAGCCAATAGGCCACACCCGCAGAAAGTTTTGGAGCGGACGGAGATAATCGAAATCTCTTCTCTGGGTTGGAGGCCCAGGGCACAGCCTATATACCACGCCCGCTCATACATTACTTCTGTGATGCTATTCAGTTGTCAAAGACCAGCTTCGAGATACACTTCCACTGAGTCGCTTCTTGGCCAAAGCGAGCTCGACAAAATGCCTCAAAATTACCGATAAAACAAAAAAAGCGGGCGGCCCTTTTTGGTGGCCGCCCGCTTCTTGAAACCGGTATAGTTATTCCAAGACGGTCAGGTCACCTCGCGCGCATCATGATTCATGCGCCTCTGCGTACCTTTGACTTCGGTAGCGAATTGGAATATTTGTGTCACGCAGTTCAATCCTAAGCGAGCTTCATAAAAACTTCAAGCCTCTTAATGTATTTTTCACCCAACAATGTACTAGCCCGAGAAGGAACTGGGTGAGTTCTGGCCTTGTGCTGATCCACCGCAGCGCATTAATGTCCCCAGCCACGTCGCTTGATGGGCCAACCCGTCCAGCGAATCGATCGAATGATTAGTCTTCGGGGCCCTGTTTTGGGCCGTCCGGCCGGGTAATCGGGTCGAGATGATTCGCGTACCAGTGAATCCAGCGAAGCCAAGCATCGATAGAACCGCCAGCGTCGATGCACCCACGCGTCGTTATCTGATGGGCCTCGTATGCCGTGGCGTACGCACGAAGGCGTTCGGCTTTGAGCCATTGTTCGACGTCGGACGTGACCTCGTTGAAGCGAGCTTGCTGTTCGTTCCACTGCCGCCGCTGATCTTCTTGAGCTTGCCACTCTGCCCGCCTTCTGGCCCACTCCTCTTCGCGTTCCCCCTCTCGTTCCATGCGCTGTTGTCTTAGCCGAGGCAATCTATTTATGAAGCGCCTGATTTTATCGAGGAAGCCTTCTACATCTCCGGCGGCCGTCCTTATGTTGCTTCCGTGGTCATGCGCGCCCTTTAACCAGAGCTGCCCGGTGGGAAAGTATTCGCTATCGCGGTAGCCAGGAGAACCGGCGGGTTTAGGTCGCCTCTCTGATGCTTCCCGCAGCCGAATCTTGAATGTCTCACCCTGTAAGCTGATCGTGGTCTCATTAGTCACGCTCACACTCCCGCCGGCCTCAGCGACCGTCCGCAACAGATGATCGAACAGTCGCAGCGCCTCTGGCAACATTCGAGTACTCGCCGCAATATCCAGCATGCCGTTACCGCGCAAGTAGATTAGTCCGTCATAGCCGACTTGTTGTGTAGCAATGCCCCGAGCAGCACGAATGACTAGCGGGTGCACCTCGCCGAGGGCCACAATCAATGACTTTGTGTGCGACGGCTTCCAAACTTCGCGCAATAAACCATATCGCGACGCCGTTGGCAAATCGACAATGTTTAAGATGGGTGCGTTCGGTGCCGAACTGCGGGCTCTTCGTCGATCGGGCTGCTTCACTGGTGCTGTTTGGGTCGCCACAGGGGTGAAGCGACGCGCGCGCATTTCCGCCGCACGACGCTCAAATTCCTCTTTTCGCATCCGAACAGGATGACGTGTGCCGTGCCAACTGCGCAAGTTTACTTGGTCCAGCGCTGCTCCAGGCCTTTCCGAAAGGCTCGGAGTTGCTGCTGGAATCGTGCTTCTCCGCGTTGTCGAATATCCTCTGGGTCTAACTCCTGCAGTTCCTCGTCGGATACGCTCTGAGCGCCGAAAAAGGCATTTAGGATTTCGACCTCCTCATCTGTTGCAATGAACCGAATGTCTACGCCTAGCAAGAAAGCGTTGGCGTACTCGATGTCGTCCAACCCTGCAGCGAAAACATCGTCGCTAAATATACGATCACTTGCCGCTTCGTAGTGGCGGAACAACTCACCGATATCGAGAAGGTCCTTCTTGCGACGATGTGGATCGTCCATGAAAGCGATGATCTTGAGTAGGGCGATGACCGGCGGAGGGACTACTCGGTATTGGATTCCTTCAGCGAATGTGAACGGCAACGCCCGGACAAAGACATGCTCGAAACCGACGAGGCTCATTTCGAAATCGCTCTTGGGCCAAGTAATCCGTCTCGCTTGGCGAAGTTTCGGACCGGCCGGCAGTAAATCTATAATCGAACCACTCGGCCCGCGCCAGCGATGCTCTCTGCGCTCCTCCTGAATCCAGCCAAGAGTCCTAAGTTCGTCGGTGAACGCTGTGAAGCCTTCCAGATCCAACGCCAGGACGAGGTCGATGTCTCTTGTGAACCGACCGATGTCCATGAAACAAAGAAGGGCGGCTGCCCCGATGATCACGATATCCGCTTTGAATCGGTCGGCAATCGCGTGAACTTGGGCGAGATCCTCTAATTGGGCCGGTGTTAGCACAATCCTCTATAGCGACAACTCTTGTTGAAGCTCTCGGGCGGCCTCGTGTGCACGCGGATCGTTGCTATTCAGTAGCTCGGCATAAATCAGCCACGGTGGCGCCAGCATGTGATTATCGCGCTCTTGCCAAAACACCACTTCTCCGAACGCCCGCAACAAAGTCACCGGCCCATCAGCTGTCTGGCAGAAGGCGAAGATCCTGCGCTACCTGGCGGGAGGAGGGTTCGATAAATAACGGCACGTCTGGCCCTCGATAGAAGTGTTGCAGGAGATCCACGGCTGGCCCGCCGGTGAGCGCATATCTGATTCCCGGAGGAATGCTTTTGCGAAGACGATTCAGAAACAGTTCCGCAGTCTTTTCGGCGGATCGAAATCTGCCAACGACGAGTTTTGGACGGAGCACTTGTGCATAGCCGGAGACCAGGCATTCAGCCAGCAAGTTCTTTGGCCCGAGTTGATACCCCTTCCCTTTCGAGGCGAGAAGACCCTCGGCAACCAACTCTGTTCGAGCTTGAGCAGCTTTGCTTTTGCTTATGCCGGCTGCTGTCTGCTAGTCGGCGGACGGGCCAGTTCGTGGATTCAGGGTATGTCACGAGCTGGAACAGTAATTGGAGCTGAGCGGCACTGATAGGGCGCCGCTCTGACAAGGGTGCCAGTGCTGGTTTACCAACGACGGTCCAATTGTAGCGGTCTCCCAGTGCGAGATGGATGTTTCCCACGTCGTCGGCGAAGTTCACCTGGGCTTCCAGAAGGCGCTCCGCAACCGGACGAGGGATGTGACGTGCCAGCAGAATAATCTCGTGCGGCTTGCCTTTCCCCACCTGCTTGACCCACGCAAGAAGCTGATTGACAGCAGAGCGGGTCAGAAAAGATCGTTTGGTTTCCACCAGGAGCTGAAAACGGCCCGAAGGAGTTTGAACTTCGATCTTTCCGTCGTATCCCCGATCCGGGCCATCTGGCGCGGCCACGTAACGGAGGTCACGTACAAACGGAATCTGCCTTAGATGGTTGACTGGTTCGAGAGTCGTTCGGCGGCCCATTCGTCCACAATAATAGCATGTCCACTAGTAGTGGACGTTGATATAACCTGGACAGATGTCGCGATACCTCTCGAAATCTCGTTATCTTGATTACCTCATTAAGGGGCCTGCCAAGCATCCACCGCTGAAAGAGAGGAGCGCCTTGAACACATAAGTCCTTTATTTACAATTAAGATCAGTATTCCAAACTGGACTTCGCGCGTTCGAGCCCGGTCTCCCAGTCCATCTTTCAATAACTCGTTCACTATCGCCAGTCTCTCCATCAATGCGATTACTACTTTAAGCTGCCAGCGCGAGCACTAAAATGGCGGGGCCTGTCTGTGAGGGAAGACTTCTAGCGGGATACGGCCGCGATCCGTCCGAAAAATCTCTGCACTCTTCGGACAAATTAGGCCCGCGCGTTGTAGATCGCCTGTGCTGAGGATGATGCCTTGGCGCGCGCAGAACATCGAACTGTTGCGAAGGCTGGCAAGACAATCCTGCGGTGATGGATCATGGACTGGTGAACGGCGATCGCGCAGACAACACCAAAATCGATGCGCTTCGCAGGAAGTGCCTTCATTTGGAGGAGGAAAATGCCCGGCTCCGGAGTCTGCTCGCCGACCATGGCATTGCTTCCGAAGCTGTCGCGAAGCCAACGCAACGACCTGTTGAACCGACTTCGAATAGGCCCAAGCTTGAGCACTGCGGAGAAGATCGCATTGTTCAGATCCCTCTTCCGCGGTCGAGAGGACGTGTACGCGCAGAGATGGGAAAGTCCGGACGGCCGCGCCGGCTATTCGCCACGAACGGAACGTGACTGGCACGCCTACAATGCGGCGAAGCCCGAGGAGCGAAAACGGGTCGATAAGGAGACCCGCAAGAATCTTCCGCTGACCGACGAAGCAATTCATGCCCACCTAACGTGGAAAACAGACTCTTGGCGTATATCCGTTGCTGCTGAACGAAACCTGTTGGTTCCTCGCGGTCGATTTTGATAAAAAGACGTGGAAGGAGGACGCATCGGCGTTCCTTTCAACCTGTCGCGAGTTGAACGTGCCCGTGGCGCTAGAGCGTTCACGTTCGGGCAACGGTGCGCACATCTGGTTCTTTTTCGACCGGCCTGTCCCCGCCGGAGTGGCACGACGATTAGGCACGCTGATCCTGACACGGACGATGGAGCGGCGTCATCAACTAGGACTGGATTCGTACGATCGATTTTTCCCGAATCAAGACACGATGCCTAAGGGCGGCTTCGGCAACCTGATCGCGCTACCTCTTCAGAAGGTCCCCCGCGAATCGGGATTCACGGAGTTTCTCGACGATGAATTGCGGCCACACGCCGACCAATGGAGTTACCTCGGCCTCCATTCAACGCGTTTCCCAACTCGCAGTGGAGCGGCTGATTTCGGAGGCGCTCCAGCAAGGCGACTTAATCGGGGTACGGATTGCCTGCGCGGACGACGAAGATCAGCCCGATCCGTGGACCCTGCCGCCTTCCCGAAAGCGACCCGACAAGCCAATTAAAGGGCCGCTCCCCTCAAGTGTCGAAATTGTCCGATCTAATCTGGTCTTTATCGAAAAGAAGGCGTTGCCGCCCGAAATGCTAAATCGCCTTCTCCGGATCGCGGCTTTCCAAAATCCAGAGTTTTACAAGGCACAAGCAATGCGGCTCTCGACTTTCGACAAACCGCGCGTCATCGCCTGCGGAGAGGATTTACCCCGCCACGTTGCCCTGCCTCGCGGTTGCCTGGTTGAAGTTCTTGCTCTTATTGAAGGACACGGAATCAAAACGATCCTGCGCGATGAGCGCTTTGCAGGTATGCCGATTGACGCTGAATTTCACGGGACTTTGCGGACAACCCAGGAGGAAGCGGTAGTGAAGGTCACACCCCATGACGATGGGCTCATCTGCGCGCCTACCGCGTTCGGCAAGACGGCAGTGGCGGCATGGTTGATTGCGAAACGCAAGACCAACACGCTGGTGATGGTGCACCGCCAACAGTTGCTCGACCAGTGGCGGGAGCGGCTTGCTATGTTCCTCGAAATTCCAATCGACGAGGTCGGCCAAATCGGCGGCGGCAAAACCAAACGGACTGGAAACATCGACGTAGCGGTTATTCAGAGCCTGCATCGCGAGCGAGAGGTCAAGGACTTTGTGGCTGAATATGGGCACGTTATCGTTGACGAGTGCCACCATCTTTCCGCCTTCACATTTGAGCGGGTGATGCGCCAGGTCAAAGCGAGGTTCGTAGTTGGATTGACGGCAACGCCAACTAGAAAAGACGGGCATCATCCGATCATCTACATGCAATGTGGGCCGACGCGCTTCAGTCTCGGCGTACGCGCGATGACCGATTCAACTCCCTTCGACCACGTTGTCGTTCCTCAGCTCACAGATTTCCGAATGACCGGCGACGCCGAGGACGTGACAATACAGGATATCTACTCTGCTCTAGTCACGGATGAGGCACGCAACGAGTCCATTGTCCGAGATGTGATACACGCCGTGCAATCTGGACGGTCGCCTCTCGTCTTGACCGGTAGAACCGATCATCTCAGCCGACTGGAATCTGCCCTTTCGGGCAAGATTCGCAACATTATCGTGCTTAAGGGAGGAATGGGCCGCAAGCAGCGTCGCTCAGTTAGTGAGCTTCTGGCCGGCATCCCGGATGGCGAGCAACGCTTGATCCTAGCAACCGGCAGCTACATCGGCGAGGGGTTTGACGACGCTCGTCTCGACACATTGTTCCTGGCGATGCCGATTTCGTGGAGGGGTACGCTTCAACAATACGTCGGACGACTCCATAGGCTCCACGATAACAAGCGTGTGGTCGAAGTCTATGATTACGTCGATGCCAACGTCCGAATGCTCGCGCGGATGTATGACCGGCGATTGAAGGGCTATGGCGACATGGGCTACAAAGTCTTGGCGACCGCACAACGGCGGTTGAACATTTAGGCAGCGCAACTAAGTAAGCGTCTGAATGGGGCCGCGAGATTCTGCACCAGGGGTTACGAGCGAACCAGCTTAATGGTCCGCAGATCCGAGCGAGTGCCCGCGCTACGTTCGACGAACCGTAACAATGGCGGACTAGCCGTTGGCCGAGCTAGCGCTCCTGCTTTTCAACTGTGCCAAAACTGTGTCCGAATCGCATCTGTTCCAACTACCGGGGTTGGCTTTTGAGCGAAAGCAGATGCCCCAGATTGTTGTAATTGTTAGGATTCAGCGAAAAACAATGGAGCCCTTGGAACAGACTACCGTCCCTTGGGCGCAGGGGGTCGGGCGTTCAAATCGCCCCGCCCCGACCAATAGAATCCGACGCGGCGTCTGAACCGAGGGTGCCGATGAAGACGCCCATCCGACGGCTCCGTTGTACAATCGCTAGAGCATCCTTGCTTAAAATAGCTGCGCTGGGAAGGAAAGCCTTTGAAGCTTTGTCCGTCATGCGCGACCGCCATACCACCGGACCATGAGTTCTGTGGAAAATGCGGCACGCCGGTAGACGGAGCCAGCAGCGCTGCCACCGAAACCGTACATCATCCGCGCAGTTCCGCACCCTCTTCTTCGAAAAACATGGACGAGGGCCGCTTCCCACCGGGCACCTTGCTAGCGCAACGCTACCGGATCGTGAGTTTGTTGGGCCGCGGCGGAATGGGCGAGGTCTACCGCGCCAACGATCTGCTGCTGGGCCAGACGGTAGCTCTCAAGTTTCTTCCTCTCGAATGGACGTCCGATGAGGCCACGCTCGCACGCTTCCGCAACGAGGTGCGCATCGCGCGGCAGATCTCACATCCCAATGTCTGCCGCGTGTACGACATCGGCGAAGCCGAGGGCACAACGTATTTATCGATGGAATATGTAGACGGCGAGGATCTAGCCTCGCTGCTGCGGCGCATTGGGCGGCTGCCCCAGGACAAAGCGCTGGAAATCGCCCGGCAACTTTGCTCCGGCTTGGCCGCCGCGCACGACAAAGGCGTGGTGCATCGCGATCTGAAGCCAGGCAACATCATGCTGGACGGGCAAGGCCAGCTGCGCATCACCGACTTCGGCCTGGCGGGCGTGGCTGGCGAACTAAAGGACATTCGCAGCGGAACACCGGGGTACCTGGCGCCCGAGCAACTGTCGGGCCTGGAGGTAACGGCGCGCAGTGACATTTTTGCGCTGGGCGTGGTTCTGCACGAGATTTTCACCGGGAAACGCCCCTCCGCCGATTCGACCCATCCGGACTTAGCCCCCGAAGTGGATCGCGTGATCCGCCGCTGCCTGGCCGAAGATCCGTCCAAGCGCCCCGCATCGGCGCTGCAAGTTGCGGCCGCGCTGCCGGGAGGCGATCCGCTCGCCGCTGCGTTGGCCGCAGGTGAAACGCCGTCGCCCGAGATGGTCGCCGCTGCGGGAGAACACGAGGGCCTGCGACTCGCAATCGCCTGGGCGTGCCTCGCTGGCGTCATAGTGTCAGTAGCCGCGGCGATTCTGTTGGGTGCGCAAACCATGCTCTATCGGCGCGTGCCGCTCGACTTGCCGCCGGAAGTGCTTGCCCAGCGCGCGCGGGACATTCTGCAAGGTGCCGGCTATTCCGAACCTCCGGAGGATACGGCAATGGGATTCTACGACGGGAACCCGTTTCTACGCTATATCGAGGAGCACGACAAATCGAAGTCGCGTTGGGACAACCTCGATACCGGCGCATTCGTGTTTTGGTACCGTGGCAGTCCCCGGCCGCTCTTGGTTCGGTTCTCCTTTTTGTCTTCGGATGCACCCTACGGGGGATTCGTGTGGACGGACGACCCCCCGTTGGATGTCTCCGGGATGACGCTAGTCCGGCTCAATCCTCTGGGTCGGCTGACGCAGTTCATCGTAGTTCCTCCGCAGGTTGAGAAGCCGATGAGCTCAGCGCTCTCACTCAACTGGGCGCCGTTATTCGCCGCCGCGGGGCTTGATCCGTCAAAATGGCCGCCATCCCAGCCGACCTGGACGCCCCCTGTATATAGCGACGCGCGGGCGGCGTGGACTGGATCGCTGGCCGAGCGCCCCGACATCCCGATGCGGATCGAAGCCGCGGCCTATCGAGGCAAGCCCGTCTACTTCGAGTTGATTGGACCCTGGACCCGCCCCGAACGCATGCAGCCTTATCAACGGACTACCGGCCAACTCGTGGTTCTGGCAATTGTCAGCGTTTTGTTGCTTTCCATCGTGGCCGGTGGCGCCCTGCTCGCCCGGCGAAACCTTCGCCTTAGCCGAGGGGATCGGCGCGGGGCTTCTCGTTTAGCCGCTGTAATTTTAGCGATCGTCGCGGTGAGTTACTCTGTGATGCATCACGTCCCGAACTTTGGCGAACTCAGCCTCTTCCTGGAGGCTTGGTCGGGCGGACTGGCCTGGTCTTGTTTCTTGTGGGTTCTCTACATTGCGCTGGAACCCTATGTGCGCCGCCGCTGGCCGACCACGCTGGTATCCTGGAGCCGCTTGTTGGCGGGAAGCGTTCGGGATCCCCTGGTAGGACGCGACGTACTTGTGGGTTGTCTGTTAGGTGCCTTTTCGACTGCTCTCGACAGACTGGGTTGGCTTGTTCCGTCGTGGTTCGGCTTTCCTCCGGTACAGCCGCGATCGGGTCCACAATTGGAGTTTCTGGGCGCGCGTACCAGCATTGCTGAACTCACGAGTATCTTGATCGGTGCGCCTTTTTTTTGGCTTTCGTTTCTTTTTGTCCTGGTTCTGCTCCGGGCCTTGCTACGGAAGGAGTGGGCAGCCGCCGTCGCAACAGTCCTTTTGGGCACGGTGATCGTCGCCGCGGCGGCCCCATTTGACCCCGCTGCCTTGGCTACAACCGTTGTGTTTCTTAGTCTGGCTGTCTTTGTACTAACTCGCTTCGGCTTGCTGGCGATGTTGGCTAATAACCTCATACACAGTTTACTGACTGACTTTCCGCTCACTACCCAAGGGTCTGCCTGGTATGCGGGCATCGGTCTGGGTGTGATTCTGCTGTTAGCCGCGATAGCGTTCTATGGCTTCTACACTTCGTTGGGCGGCCGGCCCATTTTCGGAGCTGCTGCATTTGAGGAATGACTGTACCGTCACGCGAATGCGGCTCCCGGCCGTGCCTCACTTGCCGACCATGTGTTCGCGGTCGCGTTCGTTTTCGGTGCATATGACCTCTTCCACCTCATCCTTGGGAGCGAGATCGGCAACCCTCTTGATGACCCAGGGCTTGACGAAAGTGTCCGGGTCCTCGATGGTGAACTCGATCTCCAGGTGACCCAAATCGGGGCGACGATAGCGTTCGGTGAGATGCATCTTTTCGGTATGCGGCTCTCCGGCAGGTGAGAGCCAGAACTTATCGTTGAACCCGACCGTATCCACCACCAACGTATCCCCCTCCCAATGTCCGACCGAGTGGCCAGTCCAGGTCGGACCAAAATCTTTGGGGTGACCGCGCCCGTCCAGCTAGATCTGGCGATAGCCGGGCGCGTCCATTTCAGAGATCATCATCAGAAAGGAAGGTACGTGAACGATTCTCCAGGCGTGCGTCACCTCACCGCTGAGAAGTACGCCGAGCGGCTGGCAGCGCGCCTGCGGGAAGTCTCTGTGATTATTCTCCGCGCGCTCTTTAAAGATCGCCTCCGCCCATGCTTTCATTTCCGGTTTTCCAGGATCGACGGGTCGTTGGGAATACCAGACTCCGGAAAGGTCCGGCTTACCATCCGGCAAGCGGGGAGTTAGTCCGGGTGGCGTTGCGTGCGGGCTCAACCAGGAGATGATGAGAGCAAGGTTGTCTCCCAACGTGTCTAACTGGACGCCAGCTAAGTGCAGTTTCAATTGCAAGGTTTCCGCCGCCGTCACCTTAGCGTTCCTTTCGGCGAGCTCGAATCCAAGCATAGTGGTCGCTAGTTCGTAGTTCCCGGCCGGCAACTGCGCGAGAGTATAAGCCCCCGTGGCCGAAGTGGTCGCCTTGTAGACGGCTTTGGTCTCTGCATTGGTGGCTTGAATCACAGCTTTCGCCACCGGATCGCCGGACAGGTTGACAACCGTGCCGGTAATAGCGCCTTCGTTTTGCGCAAGGATTGCTAGCGCAGAAAGAAACAAGCAACCTAGGGTGCGGATAACCATTCTGCCTCCCCGACGCGCACACGGCCGCGTTGGAACGATTCTAGCGCAGCAGAACGCTCAGATCCCCTCCGCTATACACCCTCATCGAACTCCGCTTCGGGTTGCGGCAGCACGTCATGCTCGCCAGCCATCCACACATACAGAGTAGGGAGCAGAAAGATGCTCATCACGAGATCGGATATGAGGCCTCCTACAATCACGATGGCGAAAGGCCGCTGGGAGTCTGAGCCAATTCCGTGCGACATGGCCGCCGGCAAGAGTCCCAGTGTTGCCACCAGCATCGTCATCATGATGGGCCGAAGCCTCAACACGGCCCCCTCCACCGCCGAATCCATCACGGTGTGTCCGCGTACCCGAAGCTGATTGATGTACTCCAGCATGATCACGCCGGTTTGCACCGAAACGCCGAACAGAGCAAGGAAACCAACGCCCGAGGAGACGCTGAAATTAGTGTGTGTGACCAGCAGCGCGAGCAGGCCGCCGATGCGCGCCAGCATCACGTTGATCATAATTAGCGTCGCCCATTTGAACGAGCGAAACATGCTGTAAAGGATTACAAAGATCAGCAGGATAGTGAGTGGTACTACGATGCGCAGCCGGGCGTCCGCGCGCTGTTCACTCGCGTACTCGCCTTCCCAGTCGATGTGATACCCGCGCGGCAGTTCCACTTTCGCGGTTACATTCTTTATTGCTTCCTCAACCGCTCCGCCCAGGTCGCGTCCACGCACGCTGTACTTGATCGCGACATAGCGCTGGTTTCCTTCCCGGTAGATCTCCGAACCCCCGTCCCGTTCTTCCACCTTGCAGAGCTGCGCCAGAGAAACTCGCTCGCCGGTGGGCGCTAACAGGCGAATGTTCTCGATGGCTTCCTTGGTGTTGCGAAACTGCGGCAGATAGCGCATCACCAGGTCATACCGCGCCTCGCCTTGCAACACCTGCGTCAGAGCATTCCCTCCCGCCGCGGTACTAATAGCATCCTGAACATCGGCGACATTGATCTGATACCGCGCGGCCTGCTGCCGATCGACTATGAAGTTGTCGGCGGGTTGACCGAGAACTTGAAAAACTCCCAGATCCTGAATCCCCTTGACCTTCCCCATGATCTTGGCCACTTCTGCCGCCTTGTCCTGGAGAAGGTGTAGATCATCGCCATAGACCTTCGTAGCAAGCTGTCCCTTCACCCCGCTGACCGCTTCCTCCATGTTATCGGCGATCGGCTGGGAGAAACCCCAGACCACGCCTGGCAGCTTTTCCAACTCGCGATTCATAGCCGCGATCACCTCGTCCTTGTTCTGATGAAAGGCCGGCCGCCATTGTTCCTTGGGTTTCAGATCGACGAAATATTCGGTGTTGAAGAAGCCGGTGGTGTCGGTGCCATCATCCGGTCGCCCCGTTTGGCTGGTGCATTGCGTCACTTCCGGCCATGAGCAAAGGATGAGCCGCGCCTGATTGGACAGCCGGATCCCTTCCGTCTGACCGGTACTGGGAGCGAGAGTGCCGCGCACCCACAGGGCCCCTTCATCCAAGTGTGGAAGGAATTCAGAACCGATCACTCCGCCGAGCCAAAGATAGAGCGCCACCGCCAGACCGGCCACTCCCGCGGCAACGGTAAGGAAGCGGAGACGAATCGCGAACCTGAGGGTCTTGCGATAGATCACCGTCAGCCAACTCATCACCGGGTTGTGCCACTCCTGCGCGCCTTTGGGGAAGAAAAGGCTGGCGAGCGCGGGCGCGATCAGCAGCGAAAAAATAATGGCGCCCAGCAGAGCAAATGCTACCGTCCAGGCCATGGGCTTGAACAATCGCCCTTCCACGCGCTGCAACGTGAAAATTGGAAGGTACGCGGTGATAATTATGGCCACCGCGTAGAACACCGGACGCTGGACCTCGTGAGCGGCGTCGGAGATTTTTTGTTTTGGTGTTCTGTAATCCTGATCCCGCCGGCTGAGGTGTCGAACGATGTTCTCCACCATCACCACCGCGCCGTCCACCACCATTCCGAAGTCCAGCGCGCCCAAAGACAGCAAGTTTGCCGGAATCCCCTTCAGGTTCAAGCACGTCGCAGCGAACAGGAGCGAGAACGGGATGGTTAAAGCTACGATGATTGCTCCGCGAACATTGCCGAGAAAAAGAAAGAGGATGATGACCACCAGGATCATTCCATCCCGGAGGTTGTCGAGCACGGTATGCGTCGTGTAGCGCACCAAGTCGCTGCGATCGATGAGCGGAACAACTTTCACGCCCTTAGGAAGAATCGTATTGTTGAGCTCGTCCACCTTCTTGTGAATTCCCTGCAGCGCCGAATCGGCGTCGGCCCCTTTGCGCAGCAGCGCAATCCCTGAAACCACGTCGTCGTTATCGATGACCTTTCCATCCTCACGCCGGATCGCCTTGGCGAACTGACCCAGCCGGATCTTCGCGCCCTGAGACACGACAGCGATGTCCCGCACCCGGAGCGGGGTGCCGTTCTTGGCCATGATCACCGTGTTTTCGATGTCCTGTACGTTCTTGACCAAGCCGACTTCCTGAATGTTAATCTGCTGCAGGCCGGCTTCGACAAAGCTGCCGCCCGCATTGGCGTTGTTGTTGGTGAGTTGTTGCTCCACCTGCCCGATGCTCAGTCCGTACGAGATCAGCTTGTCGGGATCCACGCGAACCTGATATTCACGCGTCGGACCGCCAAAGCTGGCGACATCCACGATGTTGGGAACGGCTTTCAAATTCTTTTCCACCACCCAGTCTTCCAGTGACTTCAGCTCCATCACGTCATACGCCGGATTGGTGGAATGCAGTGTGAAGAAGTAGATCTGGCCGGCGGGACTCCAGTCCGTTTGTATTTGCGGCGACACGCCGGCGGCAACCGCGGCGGGTGGGAGGCTGACCTGCGTAACCCGTTCGAGCGCGCGCTCGCGGTCTCTAAAATTCTCTTCTTCGTCGTCAAAAATGAGCTTGATGTCGGAAAGACCGAACAACGAGAACGACCGCAAATGAGTCACGTGCGGCATGCCGTTCATCACGATCTCCAGCGGGATCGTGATCTGCTGCTCCATTTGCTCGGCCGAGATTCCCGGCCACTGCGTGACAATTTCTACGTAATTGTCCGCCACGTCCGGGTAGGCTTCCACCGGAAGCTGGTGGAACGAAATCGCGCCCCACCCGAACAGCAGTAACGCCGCCGCCAATACGAGAAACCGGTTCTCGAGAGCGAAATCAACCAGCTTGCGAATCATCTACTGCTCCACGGTGTTTTGAAATACAAGCGCGTTTGTGACCACCTCATCGCCGGGCTTAAGCCCCCGGACAACCTCCTGCATCCTGTCTGGCAGCATATTCCCGGCGGTCACTTCCGCTCGCTGGAAGCGGCCATTTCCTAACGGCGTGTAGACCCACTCGCGGTCGTGCAGGTGAAGAATGGCGCTGGCCGGCACGGTCGCGCGCTTTGCCAGGGTTTCGCCGTGGAAGGTTGCGGTGACGAACATACCGATCCGCATCAGCCCCGGATTCTCCACTTCCAGCCGAACTTTCGCGGTGCGAATGGTCGGGTCGATGATCGGCAGAATGTTGCTGATCCGGTCTTTGAGAACCCGGTCCGGATAAGCCACCAGATGGATGTCCGCATATTCGCCGATATGCACCTGCGCCATGTTGTTCTCCCACACATCGCAGATAATCCAGACGTGCGACAGGTCGGAAATCGTGAAGGGATTCGGCGCCGTATAAGACTGCACTGCCGACTGGTCCGTGATTTGCTGGTCCGTTATGGTTCCCGATACCGGAGCAAACACTTGCACGATGCCGGTGGGATGGTCCGGATCGGCCCCCAGTAACCCGAGCTGTTCCTTCGCCGTCTCGGTAACGATTTTCGCGTCTTCCAGAGCCGTTTGCGTGCCGACTTCGGCGTTTTGCGCGATCTCCAGGCCGCTCTTCGGGATGGCTCCGTTTTCGAACAGAAGGGCGGCGCGAGTGAGCTGTATCTTCGTCAATCGCTCGTTGTCGACTGCGAGTTGTTCGTTCTTCACGGCCTGGCGAAAATTGGAAAACGCGTTCGCCATGTCCGCGCTTCTCACCTTGAACAGAAGCTGACCCTTTTTCACTTCGTCGCCCAGCCGGGCATCGATTTCGACGATTCGCCCAGTGGCCAGTGAAGGCACGGGAACCTGCTTCGACACATCGGGACTAACCACGCCGGTAACGTTGAGTTCCGGCGCTGCAATGTGCTCGGCCGCCGTCGCGAGCGGAAACCGCTCCGGGTGATCCACCTGGAAATTGTTAGCATCCAAGTCGGGTTCCACCGTGGTAGGCTGCGGACCCGTGCTTGCTTCCACCTGGTCCTGGGCCTTTACTTTCCTCTCGCATCCAGAGATCAAAACACTCCAGCCCAGGCACAACGCTGCCACGATCATATATAAACGGTTCATTGCAACACCTCACGACCAACAGCCATGTTCATTTGTGCGGCTGTAGTCAGATAGGAACCAATCAGATTCAGGTAAGCCAGTCGAGTGTCCCGATTTGCCTTCTCCGCGTCCAAGAAATCCAGCAAGGACGCTCCGCCGTTCTGATAGGCGAATGACATTTTGTCGCGCGTGTCGCTCGCCAGCTTCAAATACTTACTTTTGTATGGCCGTAAAAGATTCACGTTTTGAACCAAGGTGTAGTAAGCCGAATCAACATCGTTGTAGACCTGGGCCTGGTTGGCATCTCGCAATCGTTCATTGCGTCCGATGTCGATCTGAGTGAGCGCTTTCTGACCCTGGTTTCGATCGAAGATGCGGAGCGGGATGCTCACGCTGGCGCCGATTGTGTTGTAGTCATACGGATTGTTGAACGAAGGGTTGTGCGTCCACCACCCGCTGAAAGTCGGATCGGTCGAGCCGTTGGCAACCGCAAGCTGGTAAGTGATCTTTGCCAGGTCCACGTTCTGAACGGCTGCCTTCAGGTCCGGTCGTGTTTCCAGGGCTATGTTCCGGAATTCCTCCAGGGGCATTAACTCGGCCGTAAATTCGAACGGTCCCGAGACATCGAACCGCTCTATGGGTGTCCGGTCGTTCAGGAGCATCAGAAGCTGGATCTTGGCGGTCCGCAGATTGACGATCGCCGTTTCATAGTCGGATTCAAACTGCACCCGCTGCAATTCCAGCCGGTCTCAGATCCACTTCGGCCAGGTCGCCGGCCTTCAGGCGCGTGCGATCCACTTCCAGTTCCCGATCCCAATAGGCCAGGTTCTCCTGAGCATTTTGCATCACCGCCTTGGCTTGTAAAGTTTGCACGAAAGCGCTTCGCAGCGTAAACACCAGGCCGCGCTCTTGGTCCCGATAAGTAGATTCCGTGACGGCCGTCGATTCCTTGGCCTGGTCGCGGCGCAACTCCCGTTTGTGTTCCCGTTCGTGAAGATAACTGATGGCTGGCGAAATCTGTGTGCCGGCGAACGGCCGGTAGACTCCCTCATAGCGGGTGAGCTGGGTCCCATCCGACGACAGTGTGAAGTCAGGATTGGGACGCAGGTAGGCTGTAATTTCGGCGGCCCTCGACTCGTCAATATTGAGCTGTGCGGCCTTCAAGGTCGGGTTCGCGGCCTCGAACTTGTACTTGATTTGTTCCCAAGTGAACGCGCTCTGAGCCGAAAGTGTAGCGGTCGGATTTCCCGCCAGCACAATCGCCGTGCATACAAACGTTATCCGGAAAACACTCTTCATAGGAATGGATTTGATACGCGTCGAAGGAGCAGCACTTCGACTTTAGCCGCATGCACAGCGTGACTCCACTGATCTTGCTTCCAAACCGGCGGTCGTTCGATTATCTTTCGGAGCCGCACGAACAGCTGTTCCGCCAATGCACAATCGCGCGATGAGCGAAGTGATCTTTCGGCTGAAGGTCTGGGCACGGCGGCCGATTCGTCTTACCATGCTGTGGAGAGCAACATGATGAAGCAACCGTCCCGAGCCCGCATTCGGCTGGTCCTACTCGACGATCACCTGCTTTTTCGGGAGAGCCTTGGCAGGTTGTTGGCTTCCGAACAAGACTTTGAGTTGGTGGCCGAATGCACCACGCCGCCCGAGGCGCTGAAGAGCCTCAAACGTTCCGCGGTGGACGTGATCCTCCTGGACATCGGATTGGCCCAAGAATTCATTCCTTGCGCCCGCAAGGTCCGCTTTGGCGGAAAGTGCCTAGTCATCGCAAGAGAAGTGGATGCCACAGGTTCAGCCATCGTGCTGAAACACGGAGCCTCTGGTATTTTCCTGGCGTCGGATTCTTCCAGCCGCCTGATGCAAGCCATACGTCTGGTGGCGAGCGGGGAAGCTTGGGTTGACCAAAAGGTGATCCAACTCCTCGCCCAATGCTACCCGCATTATGAAGCAAGATGGCGGGGCAACTTTACCGCAAGGGAACAGACGGTTCTACAGGGGGTTGTGGACGGCTTATCGAACAGAAAAATCGGCAATCAGATTGGCGTTTCGGAATCTACCGTTAAGGCCGCGTTACAACAGTTGTTCAAAAAGGCTGGTGTACGCACCAGAAGTCAACTTGTCCGGATAGCTTTGGAAGGTCCAGCCGCCGCAAACCCACTTGCGGATAATCTTTCGGCCAGCACACTTGTCTAATCGATTGGCCTCTTAGAATTCACAAAAGATCTCGATACTGCTCCAACGCCTCGCGGACCAGTTGCGCTCGCGTACGCACGTTGGTCTTGGCGAAGAGTTGCTGCAGCGTGTTCTTGACGGTACTCTCCGAGACATCCATCCGCGTCGCTATCTCCTTGTTGGCCAGGCCCTGAACTACTAAGCGAACCACACTCATTTCTCGATCCGTTAAGGGCGATCGTTCATGACGTTCGGATGACGATGAATTGGAGCCGGCCGCAGGCGACTCGTCTGTAACGTCGGCAATAATTGCGGCGAGCTTCGGCGCGGGTCCCTCCTTATAAGTTGAAAACCAGACGTCCGCGGTGAATGATTCGCCATTTCCGCGGTGGCCCCGGCACTGCATCGTTGCCCGGAATTGGGGAGCTTCTTCCCAGCGCAGGGCATGATGCAGCTCCGGCAGAAACGCCGCGATCGGTGTTCCAGCCAATTTCCCGTCTCTCGGCGCCAACACGTCGGCGGCGGCCTGATTGGCGAGTTCGATGAAGCCGCGCTCATCCACCGTCACAATCGCCGCGGGACTCGTTTCGACCAGCGCCTTCAACCGGTCTTGTCCCTCCAACGTAAGCCGCCGGTTGCGCACGAGTTCGGTGACGAAAAGTCCGCAGCCGACCAACGCTAGCGTCTCAAAAGCTAAACGAACGGGTGAGCGATTGAGTGAACTGAAGAGTTCGCTCAGGACGGCGCAGGCGGCGCCCAGCAAAACGATCACCCATCTGGGGAGGAACCCGGCGGCAAGCATGATGGGGAATAAATAGAGAAAACCAAAAGCAACAAACGGTTTCGTCCACCAGTCGGCGACGGCGACGATCAAGACGATCGCAATGCTCGCAAGCAGGACTGGAGTTCGGTTGCCTTCTTCCCACACTCGTTCCAAGCGCCACATTGATTTAGGATTTGGACTGCTTATTATCTCACCGCTGTCCAGACCTGGCCTTACAATCAAACGATTATCCTCAGGACAATCGGGGCAAGAAGACTCGAGCGCACCGGACGAATGATTCTGTTCGGAATTTGTGATCGGAAGATAATTGGCACGCTACCAAAAGATACTGGACGCAGGTCAGTGCCCCAAGGTATTTTGTGAGATATTCGTCCTCTGCAAGTGCGCCGAAGACTCTGTGCGGACAGTCGTAATCAGCTTCTTCCCGCAGCGAGGGTAGTGCCTGGAAGGTTCGTCCGGCTGAGCCACTCTTTACGAAATCGCCGAACGAACAAGTCCCAGTTGTAGGGCCGCGGCGATGAACTTATTGTTGGGTGCTGTTGCAATGGCGTTCGGGCTTATTGTTATAGTCTCGCCAGCAAGAGCCGCTGAGATCTGGGCAGCGGGACGCCTCCGAGCGTTGGCTCCGGAGCGCAGAGTTTTGTTCTTGCGGTGGTATCGCACGTTCGGGGTCGTTCTCTTTTTGGGGGGAGTGCTCTTTGCGGTCGATAGCGTCGTGTCTTCAAATTATCCACGCTAGACTTTATCTGGCGAAAGCGGCGACCGTTGCGCCCCCTTCGAGTTCCGGGCTGCGGCATGCAGGCCGACCGATTCTATTCCTAACGAAGGATCCGATCCTGTCCAACGTACGATACAGACCTTGAGAGGCTCACCCCGACCAAGGGATTTCTCGCTGATCCCGTTAGTGACGACCATCGCTAATCCCTCCAGATACCGCGTGTTGACCGATCCATCTCTTAGAGCTTTGATGAGTGGCAGCGAAGCGCGCATCAAGACAGAGGCCAACAGGAAACCGAAGGGCTTAATAAGGAGTGCTTCCCGGGCAGTCCGGCGTTCAAATTGCCCCGACTCGACCAATAAAATCAGCCAATTGCGATTAGACTTCGGTCGCTCCAAAATTTCTCGCGGTGCTGAAAAAAGGCCTGAGTAACACAAGTTGTTCGCGCTGATTGAATAGGCCTGCCCATAGCTGAGATGCCTTCGCCCCACCGCGCGCCACGAATTCAGTGCTTGAATTCGAATCGTCAAATAAGATAGATTGACATCGGAAACCACCAGGAATGTCCTACGGTAAGGCGAATGTGTCCGCCACTAATACTCAGCGTGTCATAATGCGTACGCGTCAGCTGCTCTTTTTAATTAGCCTGGCGGCGATTATTCTCGGCGCTGCACAAGTTCAGCCGCCGGGGCCAGGTGGTGGGCCACCCCAACCGCCGCGAACCGCGAAAGCTGCTGCTCTATACGACATCACCGGTTATTGGATAGCCGTGGTCACCGAAGACTGGCGGTTTCGAATGGTTACGCCTCCCAAGGGTGACTACACTGGCGTTTTCCTCAATCCGGTGGGCCGCAAAACCGCCGACGCCTGGGACCCGGCCAAGGATGAAGCATCCGGAGAACAATGTAAGAGCTACGGCGCTCCCAACATCATGCGTGTGCCCGGACGCGTCCACATCACGTGGCAGGATGATCAAACCTTGAAGATCGAGACCGACGCAGGCCAACAGACACGCCTGCTCTATTTCGGAACTCCTCAGAGCCAGGGCGGAGGTTGGCAAGGCATTTCGAAAGCTTCTTGGGACACGGTGCCGGGAGGCCGCGGTAAGGCTCCGGTTGGCTCCTTAAAGGTAGTCACAACCAACTTAAAGCCTGGATACCTGCGAAAGAATGGCGTTCCTTATAGCGCAAACGCGGTGGTAACCGAGTATTTTGACCGTGCCAATGAACCCAGCGGCGAGCCGTACCTGCTGATCACGACAACGGTTGTAGACCCGACCTATCTGATCCAGCCGTTCCTGGCCGCCTCTCACTTCAGGAAACAGGCTGACGGCTCCGGTTGGAATCCCACGCCCTGCTCGACGAGATAGTAGAAATGAAAAATTCCAGTTTCATCTTACTGTTGGTTTTATCCATGAGCGCGGCTGCTGCCGGGCAGCAGATCACTGCACTGGACTTTACTGGCCCCTCCGGGCTGCCGGCGGGAATCGACCTTTCCGGAGCGTGGTTCCCCAACCCGCTGCAGGATTCGGGCTTGATCACCGCCTCCGGGGCGCTGGTGGAATACGGTGGAATCCCAATGAACGAGGCCGGCCGGCTGTACGCCCTCGCTTGGAGCGCAGCCAGGATTCAGGGACGTCAGCACCAATGCATGGGCTACGTACCGCCATACACTTATGATCAGCCCGGCAATCTCCGATTCTGGGAGGAACGAGATCCCCACACCCAACGGCTGCTCGCGATAAAGATGTACTGGCAGATCAGCGAAGGCATCCGAACCATCTGGATGGACGACCGGCCACACCCGCCCGCGTACGCGCAACACACCTGGTCGGGTTTCTCGACGGGAAAGTACGAGGGCAACGCCCTGGTGGTCTACACCACGCATCTCAAGCGTGGTTGGATCCGCGCCAATGGTATTCCACAGAGCGATGAAGCCACCCTGGTGGAGCATTTCATCCGGCACGGCGATACCATCACTTATTTCTCCGTGGTCAACGATCCGATTTATCTGGCCGAGCCTTTCAGCCGGACTTACACGCTGGTCCGCAATGTCAAAGAGCCGGACTCGTGGCTGTACGCTTGCGATGACGGCGAACAAATTCTGGGCCGTCGTGAGGACCAGGTGGAGGCTTACGCTTGGGGCCAGCATCCGTTCCTGCGGGAGTTTTCGCAAAAGCATCAAGTCCCGTTGTTGGGAACTCTGGGCGGTCCCGCGACCATGTATGCCGATTTCCTGGCAAAGCTGAAGGATCCGTCCGCCGCGGAAACAGCCGTTCAGGCGGAGCTGGCGCCTCCTTCCGGGATGCCGCACCCGAGCCGCGCCGCGGACCCGAACCCTCATGACGGCGAGATCCACGTATTGCCGGTGCAAGGCAATCTCTACATGCTGGTGGGCGATGGAGGCAATATCGCGGTGCAAGTGGGCGATCAGGGCGCCATGGTAGTGAACACGGGTGCCGGCCAGCTTGCAGACAAAGTGATCGCGGCGATTCGCAAGCTCAGCGACAAGCCGATTCAGTTTATCGTCAATACCAGCTTCCATCCCGACTTCACTGGAGGCAACCTGAAACTGCGCGCCGCCGGACACGACCCAAGCGTGGAAGGCTCGTTCTTTTCCGGCCAATTCGCCGACGCGGGCCGGGGCGCGACGATCATCGCGCACCAAAACGTTCAAAACCATCTGGCCGAGCTCAAAACCATCCCCGAGGATGGATGGCCGAGCGACACTTTCTTCAAAGGCCGCCGAAGGAAGTACTACAACGGGGAAGCGGTGCAGATATTCTACGAGCCGAATGCGATCACCAACGGCGACTCCATCGTCGAGTTCCGCCGGTCCGACGTCATCGTGACCGGTGACATCTTCACTACGACATCCTATCCCTTCATTGACCTGAAGACCGGGGGCAGTCTGCAAGGAGAAATCCTGGCGCTCAACGATATTCTCGATAGAACTGTCTACCAGCACGATGAGGAAGGCGGGACGCTCATTATTCCCGGCCATGGGCGCCTGTGCGATGAGTGGGAGGTCGCCGAATACCGCGACATGTTGGTCATCATCCGAGACCGCGTTCAGGCTTTGATCAATAAAGGCGCCACGCTCCAACAGGTGCAAGCTGCGAGAGTAACGGCGGATTATGATGACCGCTTCGGAGCCAACTCCGGCGCCTGGACTACGGACATGTTCGTCGAGGCCGTCTTTTCGAGCCTGAAGAATCCTCCGCGATTGTAAAGACTTGTTAATCGCAGCAGCTTGCTACCTCGCTTTCGATACAATTTCGGATGGGTTTTATGAAGCAGATTAATCTTGGAATCATCGGTACGGGTTGGTGTGGGGGCATACGCGCCGTGGCTGCGTCATCCAGCCCCTGGGTGCATCAGTTGCACATCGCGGAAATCCGGGAGGAGCGTCTCAAAGAAGTCGCGGAATTAACCAAGCCATCCACGGCCACTACGGATTACCGGATATTGGTAGAAAACCCGTCCATCGACGCGGTGATGATCTCTACCACGCCTGAGCCCACCCACTTTCCGATCGCGAAAGAGAGCCTGCTCGCGGGAAAGCACGTCTTTCTTGAAAAACCGATAGCCATGAACCTGGAGGAGGCAGATGAGTTGATCGCGCTGGCGCGGCGCAAGAATCTCGCATTCACCATCGGCTATTCGCAGCGCTTCAACCCCAAGTTCGCGTATGTGAAGCGCTCCATTGAAGACGGCACCATCGGTGAGCCCTGCAGCGCGTTGGTCAGCCGGCATATTACGCGCAACCTCGGAAAGAAGATCGGTGGCCGGGTGAAGCTTTCCCCGGCCGCCATGGAAGCCACCCACGATATCGATTTCGTGCTGTGGTGCCTGGCTCCCAGAAAGCCGGTTCGGGTCTACGCGCAGGAAGTTCACAAGATCATGAAGGGCCAGTACAACGTACCGGACTGTGTCTGGATCATCGTGACCATGGATGATGGGACGGTGTTCACCATCGGCGCCGGCTGGGTGCTTCCGCCGGCCTATCCGAACTTCTCTTCCACCTGGATTGAGTTTGTCGGCACTGAAGGCGCCGTAATGGTGGATGACACGCACCGTGACGTGTATGCCACCACGCTGCAGAAGGGCATTCAGTTTCCGATCTCGACCATGCCTGGCGAGAAAGTGAACCACGTATACGCCGGCCCCATGGAAGCGGAGACACTGCATTTTCTCGAGTGCGTCGCGTTAGGGAAGCAGCCCTTGGTGACCGGTGAACAGGCCAGGCTGGTGATGCAGGTTTATCAGGCGGCAGACCTTTCGGCTGAGACCGGGCAGCCGGTCGAGCTGGCATCCCAACCCGAACCATCGTTCGCCTAGGCCGAGAAATGAATGGCATGTCGCAGAAATTGTGGCGCACGCTCTCCTGCGTGCCGCGTTCACACTCGTGTGAACGCGCCGTATTTCTCCCGATGTTAACGAGAGAGGGGACTTGGATACGGATCACACGGTTGTGACGGAGCGTGCCGCTGTTCGGGGGCCGCTCGCTTCCAAGCCCACCCGGACCCGTTGGTGGATCCTTTTTCTGATCAGCCTGATGTACCTGATCTGTTACATGGATCGCAGCAACATCTCGGTAGCGCAACCGGAAATCGCTAAACAATTTGGGCTGAGCAAAACCTCGATGGGGCTGGTTCTGGCGGCCTTCACCTGGGCCTACGCCCTGGGCCAGATCCCGGCAGGCTGGCTGGGAGACCGCTTCGGACCCAAGAAGGTTCTCGCTGTGATCATGTCCTGGTGGGCCATTGCAGCGGCCATGACCGGCGCAGCTCTGGGTCTCACTTCTCTCTTCGGCGCGCGCTTTCTTCTCGGCTTGGGTGAAGCGGGCGCCTTCCCCGTGGCCAGCCGGGGCATGCAACTCTGGTTTCCGCGATCCGAACGCGGCCGCATTCAAGGCACCACGCATTTCTTCAGCCGATTTGCTGTAGCAATCACTCCTTTTGTTGCGGGCAGTATCATGCTCGCCTTCGGCTGGCGAGCAATTTTCTATATTTTCGGATCGCTCGGCGTAGTCTGGGCCCTGGCTTTCTCATTCTTCTATCGGGACCGCCCGGAAGATCACAAGAGTGTCAACCTTGCGGAGCTCGCTCACATCCGAGGCCTGAATCCCGACGGCACTCTCCGCGCAGTGAGCACCTCGCGGCAGCCGGCGCCATGGAAAAGAATTTTCAGCTCGCCGAATATGTGGGCTATCGCGCTGGGCTATGGCTGCTTTTTTTTTGGAACCAACTTCTATCTGACGTGGTACCCGACGTACCTGAGGGAACATCGCCATCTAACCGTACAGGCGCTCGGAATCATCGGTTCCTTTCCGCTGTTTGCGGGGATGCTTGGAGATGTGGTGGGCGGCTCGCTAAGCGATCTGGTCTTTAAGCGGACTGGGAACGCGCGCTTCGCGCGGCGCGTGGTGGCGGCGCCCGGATTCTTGCTGGCTGGAGTATTCGTGATTCCCGCGGCGATGACCCAGAGCGCGGCGACTTCCGTGCTTTGTCTCGCGATCTCGTTTTTCTTTCTCGAGCTCGTGATCGGACCCGCCTGGGCAGTTCCGATGGACGTGGGTGGCCAATTCAGCGGAACAGTGACGGGTATCATGAACATGGCCGGCGCTTTGGCAGCGTCCGTTACGGCATTAGTCTACGGCGGTCTTTTCGACAGAGGCTTCTGGGTGGCTCCCTTCTTCGTCTCCGCGGGTGTGATGCTGATCGGAGCGCTGATCTGGCTGTTTCTGATCGATCCGGAGAAATCGGTGGTCGAGCCACCATCTGGAGGAGGTACATGAGGACGAGAATGAATCGAATTGGGCTCTGGTTTGGCGCGCTTTGGGTGAGTATAGCGATCTCGACTCCCGCGGCCAATGCGCAGGCCGGGAAATGGATCAATTTGGCGCCTTTTCCCGAACCCCATGAGGAGGTGATCGGGCAAGGAGCCAACGGCAAGATGTACGTTTTTGCCGGTCTGGTTTCCGCACCCATCTGGTTGCCCGTGGGCATGGTGTACGAATACGATCCGGCCGCCAACACCTGGACCAAGAAGAAGCCCATGGCATTGCCCGCCCACCATCTGGCTTTGACCGAATTGAATGGCAAGATCTACGTATTTGGCGGCTTCACGGCGGGGAAAATTGGGAACCTGGCGGCGTGGACCCCCATCAACAACGCGTTTGAATACGATCCAGTTCAGGACTCGTGGAAAGCTTTGGCGCCGATGCCGACCAAGCGCGGCGCCGCTGTTGCGGCCACGGTAGGCGGCAAGATGTACGTCATTGGCGGCGCCACTACCGCGCCAGGCGCAACCAACCCCTCCATCCACCCCACCGTGGCGCAGCGCGTCCTGAACACCGTCGAAGAATACGATCCCGAGACCAACACCTGGCGAACGCGCGCCGCCATGCCTACACCGCGCAACCACACCGCCGCCGGCGTTGTGAACGGGAAGATTTATGTGATCGGCGGACGCATTGGAGCCGCGTTTATCGCTGCCTCGTCGGACCTCGCCAACGTCGAGGCATACGATCCCGCCACGGACATGTGGGGTCCTCCGCTGGCCAAGATGCCTACCGCACGCAGCGGCTTGGACGTCGGCGTGTACAAGGGCCGAATTTACGTTGCCGGTGGAGAAAATCAGGATTTCTTTCAGCACACCGCCTATCACTCATTCGAAGCGTACGATCCGGCCACCAACACCTGGAGCATCCTCCCACCGATGGCGATCGGCCGCCATGGTGTCGCGGGCGGCGTAGTCGGGAATCGATTTTACGCCATCAGCGGCGATGTGCAGTCTTCCGGCACCGGCGTGATGGTATCCACGCCCTCCGCCGACGCATTTGTATTTTCAGAATAGGGAGACGGGCCGAAATGAAGGACAGAAGTCAGAATCCAGAATACGGCAGTGAACTGTGTCCTTTGATTCTGAATTCTGAATTCTGACTTCTGGATTCTGACTTCTGGATTCTGACTTATGCAGCCAGCTCAAATCGATTTCGATCAAATCAGACAGAGAATGCGCGGCGCCTGGATGGCGGGAAAGACTTTCCTGGCGGCAGCCCTGATCGCCGCTGCGGCGGGTTCCATCGGTATCTATCGCGGAGCCCGAACCGCGGCGATCCATTCCAGCCTGCTCACAGAGAGCTCGGCCAAGCAATTGCTGAACTCAACAACACAGCACCGGGAGTGGGTCAACTTGGCCATCGCTCCCGGAGGGATGCGCATATTTGTCGCGTATCCTGGGCGTTCGGACCGGGCTCCGGCAGTGGTGGTCACAGCCCAGGGGCAGAGTGCGAGCGTGTTGATGCGCGGAATGGCTTTGCAGCTTGCATCGGAAGGCTATATTGCGATCGTGCCGGACCTTCTGTCCGGTATGGCTCCCAATGGCGGTGACGCCGATTCTTTCGCCGGCCCCGCTGCAATTGCCGTCGCACTAGATCGAATGGACCAGCGTGAGATTGCGCGTCGCCTCAACTCGGCGCGCGAATATGCAACCTCGCTTCCAGCTTCCAACGGGCGGAGCGCAAGCTTCGAACTCGACGCCGGAACCTTGAGTCCCGGGGGTTGGGCAAAGGCCGTCAGGTTGCTCGCAATCCAGACCGACAACCATCCCGTTTTCGGTACCAATCCCAACGTTCCCGTGGACCACTCGGCGCACCTGTTCATGGCGGCGGCCCAGACTCCGCCGCAACCGGGCGGAGGTCCTCCACGTGGATATCCGATGGGCAAAACGGCCGAGCTGCCCGCGGGCGTTTTCACGGCGCGTAGCACCCTGCTGAAGTCCAACCTCAAGCGGGGATTCGTGGATATCCCGATGAACACCATCAAACTACACACCTGGGTGGAATATCCCGCCGGCGAGGACAAAGTTCCAATCGTTATCGTGATGCAGCATGGCCCAGGCATGGACGACTGGCAGCGTGCCCTGGCGGATCAACTCGCGTTGCAGGGGTTCATCGCCATCGCCGCGGATCTGCACTCCGGTCTCGGTCCGAACGGTGGTAACTACGATTCGTTCCAGGGTACCGATGACGTGATGCGCGCCACTGCTCGGCTCACCGGAGATGAAATGATGCGGCGCTACAAGGCCGCCCGCGACTGGGGACTGAAGCTCGCGCGCGCCAACGGTAAAGTCGCGACCATTGGGTTCTGCATGGGCGGCGGCAACAGCTTCCGTTTCGTCGCGGAAGTGCCTGAGACCGATGCGGCCGTCGTCTTCTACGGCAACACGCCGGATGAAGCGACGCTGGCCAAAATCAAGGCTCCGGTGCTCGCGTTCTATGGAGAGGACGATGCCCGGGTGACGGCTCAGGCCGAGCCCGCGGCCGCCACCATGAAGAAACTCGGAAAGCCGTTCGAGTACCACGTTTACCCGCATGCGACACACGGCTTCCTGGAATTTCAAGACCTGGCGGGCAACCCTGCGGCCACGTCGGACTCCTGGTCGAGGACTATAGCCTTCCTCAAGGAACACACCCACTAGTGTCCTGAGTTATAAGTTCGCTTCACAAAACCGTTGGACTTTGCCGAGAATCAAATCGGCATTGGCGGTCCAGACGAAAGGCTTGCAATCCTGATTGTGCTGAGCGAGGTATTCTGTGATGGCCTGCTCCAAAGAGCGCACACTCGAGAAGGTGCCGCGGCGAATCCGGCGCGCGGTGATCTGGGCAAAAAACCGCTCGACTTGATTCAGCCAACTGGCGGAGGTCGGAGTGAAATGCAGATGATAGTCGGGATGTTGTAGAAACCAGCGCCGCACCTTGGGAGTTTTGTGCGTGCCGTAGTTGTCCATCACCAAATGAACCGGTTGGCCGGCGGGGACTTGGACCGCGATCTTTTCCAGGAACCGCAGAAACTCCTGGTGCCGATGCCGGCGATGGCACGAGCCGATCACCTTTCCGGTGGCAATGTCCAGAGCCGCGAACAGCGAGGTCGTGCCGTGCCGAATGTAATCGTGGGTTTGACGTTCCGGCACTCCTGGGCGCAACGGCAGCACCGGCTGAGTGCGATCCAGCGCCTGCACCTGGCTCTTTTCATCGACACACAGCACGATGGCGCGATGCGGAGGATTCAGGTACAGCCCCACGATGTCCCGCACTTTCTCTACAAAAAACGGGTCGGCCGAGAGTTTGAAAGAATCGGTCCGGTGCGGCTGCAATGCGAACGCCCGCCAGATACGGGACACGGCCGTCTGAGACAAACCGCTTTCCTTGGCCATCGTTCGGGTACTCCAATGCGTGCCTTGTGCAGGTCGCTTTTCCAGCGTACGGGTGATCACGTCTTCGACCTGCTGATCGCCGATCTGGCGCGGAGCACCGGGACGAGGTTCGTCGGCCAGACCCTCCAAACGGGAGACGCGGAATCGCTCCCGCCACTTCCCGACGGTATGCACGTCCAACCGAAGCTCTCGGGCAACCTCTTGATTGAGCATCCCCGTGCCGCATCTCAAAATGATCCGCGCTCGCAATGCCAACCGCTGCGCCGTCTTGGGGCGTCGCGCCCAGGACTCCAACTTCTGCTGCTCTTCCGCCGTTATCGACAAGGGCTCACAAACGCGTCCACTGGGCATGCTTTTTTGATTCCCAAGCATACCATCGGGTTCCTTATTTAATGAAGCGAACTTATAACTCAGGACACTAGTGAGTGTCCGCAAAAAGGGTAGACGCGGCTTCAGAGTCTGTGTGAGAACCAGCGGTGAATCGGTCTGAAAAAAAGCGCAAGAGCCAGTTTATGGAAAAACAGTTGGGGTAAGGTCGGCGGAAAAGCCAGTGAGCGGGAATCGAACGGTCCAACCGAAACTGGCGATGTGTGGAGTAAGAGGAAGGCTTCAATGAACCTTCCCTGTTACGATCTCAGACGGCTGGGAACACACGCAGACGATGCATCCGGGTGAGATTATAGGCCAGTGCCATCAGGCAGAATTCCACAGCTACCTTCTCCAGTCCCCGCAGCCGGAACCTTCGCCCGTGGCGCTGTTCTTTTAAGGTGCCGAAGACCGGTTCCACCAGTCCCGCTCTTTTTCTGTAAGTCGCTCGTCCTTCCGCCGATCGCAGTTTCGCCCGCATCTGACTGACCTGGGCACCGTAGTGGACGATGCAACCGGCCGTCTGATCTGCCGAACGACCCCCATTGAGTTCCTGCGCCAGATTGGAATCCGGAACATACGCATCGACGCCGCGAGCTTGCACCGCCTCAATTTCCTCGTTCCGGTAGAAGCCGCTGTCGGCGCTCACCTGCCGCGGCGTTTCTCCGCAGCGCCCTTCCACCTGTTCCACCATCGCCTCCAGCGACCTGGTATCGGTGGGATTCTGCGTGATGCGCTGCCCCACGATGAGGTGATCTTCACTGACCGCGATGTCGGCCGTATAACCGAGTTCAAAGCCCGTCCGGGTGCGCAGAAAACGGCTGTCCGGATCGGTGACAGACTGCTTTTTCAGTCCGGCTTTGCGTAAGCGTTTCAGCTGCCGGGGAATCTGTTCCAGCTTCTGACGCCACGTGTCGGTTTCGGTTTGCATGCCCCCAGCTTCCTGGGCCGATTCCTCATTGCATTGCTTCTGCCATTGCCGGATCTTCCGTCGCAGGGCGGCTCGCTGGCTCCTCAGCTTCTCCTCGGTGACGATACGATCGCGCGAAGCATTCGCCGCGATCCGCGTCGAATCGACCGCTACGTGACCCAGCCGTCCCCAGCCCTGCTCCCGGGCCCACTCCAGAACCTGGGTGAACAGATCGTTCAGCGCTTTTGGATGCCGGCGCCGGAAGGCATTCAGTGTCCAGTAATCCGGTGTCGATCCGCCCGCCAGAAAGCGAAAGCCCAGATCCTCACGCGTGCGCTGCTCCAGCCGCCGGCTCGACGTGATTCCCAGGCAATAGGCATATAGCCACAGCTTCAGCAACAATCGCGGATGATAGCCGGGCTGCCCCTCATCGCTGTAACTGTCTTCGATCGTCCTTAGATCCAGCCGCTCGACTATCTCGTGCACAAAAAAACTGAGGTGGTCCGATCCCAACACATCTCCCACACTGGGCGGCAACAACCACGCTTGTTCCGGATCGTAGGTTCGAAACTTCCCCATATCCTCTTATCTCCCTTCTTCAGACTTTTTTCAAGAGGAAATGTTTTTCAGTTCTCACACAGACTCTTCAGCCGCGTTCCGCCGTTGACAATACCAACGCGGCTAAGAAAAGCCGCGTGTACCTTGCCAATCCGGTGAGTGTCTAGTTATTTATTGGACACTACACTTGCTATCGAGCGGGAGGGGGCGCCTCCTGGCATGTCGGACAGAACCGATATGCCTGGTGGCAGCTAAAGCAGGCCTGGTACAGCGGCTCGCAGGCCAAGAACACAGCCTCCGGATCCTTGGCTAGCGCTGCTTTGCGAGCTCCTTTAGCCGCTTCCACCAGTGCCTGAACGTGCTTCCTCCAGTCGGCAGTTTGAGGGACGGGCCGGCCGTTCTCCTTGAGACGCCCGCGCAACAGAAGTAGATTTCCGGCTTCAGCCAGCACTGCGGCGCTGGTTTGAACGGCGACCCAATCGGCATCGCTCTTGGGGGCTTTCTTCGGTACCGTTACATCGAAGATGACGTTCGAGTTTGGGAACAGGATGCCAGACATCAAGTCGGCGAGAGCTGCAAACGGCTTGTAAGAAGAAGGCGGTGTTTGTGCCTCTGCTACGCCTGCCAGCAGCAAGAAAACGACGTAACGCACCGTCCTTCAGTTTAGGCCCGGTCTTGCGCCATGCCGCAAGTGAATTGTTAAGAAATGTAGCTTTAGCCGACGGATTGTTCGAGCGGCAAGTCAATGCAAACCCGCAAGCCAGGCTCGGCATTCTCCGCCCAAATCTGGCCACGATGGACATGAATGGCGCGTTGCGCGATCGCCAAACCCAAGCCAACACCGCCAGTGGTTGTATCGCGCGAATTGTCGACACGAAAGAACGGCCTGAAGATTTGTGTAAGGGTCTCCGGCGGAACACCAGAACCATAATCGCGCACCGAAACCGAGGCGTTCATGGTCGTGTCATTCAATGCGACTTCAATCGTGCTGCCTTCCGGGGCGTGCCAAATTGCATTGCGAAAGATGTTCTCAACAGCGCGGCGCAATAGCTCGGGATCGGCTCGCATTTGCTGATAACTCGCTCCCGTCACAACAAAGTTGCAGCGCCGGGCCGCGGCTTCGATTTCGCAATCCTGCACCAGTTTCCTGATCAAGCCATCCAGTCCAACCGTCTCCAGCCGGTGCCGCGACCAATCGCCCTCCTCCCGAGTTGCTTGTAGAAGACTCTCGGACAAATCGGTCAGCCGGTCGATCTCTTGATTCACGCGCAGCACCGCGGCTTCCCGGTCCGGCGAAGTACGCACCAATTCGGCCGCCAGGCTCAAGCGCGCCAAGGGGGAGCGCAGCTCATGGGAAATATCCTGCAAGAGCCGTCGTTCGGCCGTGACGAGCGTCTCAATGCGGCCCGCCATCTGATCGAACGCCAGAACGACATCACCGATTTCATCGCTCCTTTTCAAGCGCACCCTGGCTGTCAAATCGCCGGCGCCAAAGCGCCGCACCGTCTCCGCCAGACGATTCAGTGGAGATGCAAACTGGTAAGCCAGCCCCCAGCACAGAATGGCTATCGCGCATAAGAGAAGTACATAGTAGGGCAAATCGTTCATTGCGTCTTGGGGCGGCATTTCGACAATAAAGGCCTCCTCGCTGTCTGGCGTTGGAATCGCTACCACCATCGGACTCAAAATGGTCAACAGAGCCCAGCGCGATTTAGCCATGTTCAGGAGGTATGACCGGTCCTGGCGAGTAACCAGGTCAACGCCGTTTTTCACGAAGTAGAAGTGAAGTCCCGGATAATACACATGCTGCCATCGCATGTACGTTGAAAGCGCTTTCGCACCTCCGTTCTCATACTCCAGGCTAGCTTCTTCGAACTGCGTCATGGCGTTTCTTCCTATAGGAGCTTGTTTTGCAAAACTCTTATAGGTCATGGTTCTGGAGATGACGAGAAATCCTCCGAGAGAAAAAGCGAGGATTCCAAAGGAGAACAGAAGTATTTTTGAGCGAACGGATCTCATCCGGCGTGTTCCTCCGGCACGACAAACAGGTATCCCACCCCCCGGATGGTCTGGATCAGTGCGCGGTCGGCGGTTTCCAGCTTTTTTCTTAGATGGCTTATGTGCACGTCGATGGTTCGCTCAAAGGGCGACGCTTCTCTATGATAGAGAACACCCGCCAGTTCATCCCGCGATACAACGCTTCCGGCCGAGCGCATGAGGATTTCAAGTATCTCAAATTCCGCCGAAGTCATCTCCACCGGGACTTTAGCCTTTCGCACCTCGCGCGTGTGAGGGTTCAGTTCGATGTCTCCAACCGCCAGAGCAGACCCTGCTGTAGCGCGCGTTTGGCTGCTCCTCCGCAAGAGCGCTCGCACTCTGGCAAGCAATTCATGCGGCCGGAAGGGCTTCGAAATGTAATCGTCCGCGCCGGCCTCGAAACCTGCAATAAGATCCCGCTCCGCGTTGCGCGCCGTTAGGAAAATGACTGGAACCGCGGTTTGTTTGCGGAGTTGCTGCAGGACGTGAAATCCATCCAGAACCGGAAGCATGACGTCCAATAGAATCAGGTCGTGGCCGCCTTCCAGCGCCCTAGCCAGGCCGCGCGGGCCGGCTTGCACGGAATCCACGTGGAAATCGTGCGCCGACAAGAACTCGGCCATCAATTTGCAAAAGCTGACATCGTCGTCGATCACCAGAATCGATCGACCTGTTTCCGTTGAATTTGAACTCTGCCTCAAATTGTCTCCAAATCACATTACGTAGATTATGTCACCCTTGGCACACCCCTGGCCGATGACACACCTGGCAGTTCTTCTGAAGGATCGGAAGGACATCCTGGTTGAAGGTGGGTATCGTAGCAGCGGCGCCGGGCACGAAAGCCGCGGCGCTCAGCCCTACACTCAACCCCAGACCGGTCAGCAGCGACCGCATCGTCAGAAATTTTGTGCCAATCGAAGACTATTGTCAATGCTTACGCGTGCGGAGTAAGATGGCAAAGCTATTTCTAAGGAGAAAGCACCAATGCAAAAAAATCGCTGGGCGAGGCTCTTCATTATGTTGGCGCTGTTGGCCGCAGTTCCGTCGACGGTAGGCGCACAACAAGGTCTGATCATCCACAAAGCCCTTTCGCTCGACATGGCGATGTCGATGGCCCAAGGCTCACTTGAAAAATGCCGGTCGTCGGGCTACAAATGCGCCATTACTGTGCTGGATGCCACGGGCCGCACCATGATCGCCCTTCAGGACGATGGAGCCAACCTCCATCGCTTTGACGTGAGCCGCAAGAAAGCCTATACCGCTCTCGTATACCGCCGCCCGTCGAAGGATGTGGTCCAGGGATGGTCCAAGAAGACTGCCGAACCGGTGCCATTGCTGGAAGGCACAATGCCAAATCCACCCATCGAAGGCACCATCGATATGGGCGGAGGTCTTCCGATTCTGGCGGGTAGCGAAGTGGTCGGTGCAATTGCGGTAAGCGGAGGCCCTAATTGGGACATGGATGAGGCCTGCGCCAACGCGGGTCTCGCCAAGGTCGCCGACAAATTAAAGTGAGCGGCAGCTCTTAACAAATGCTTACACTTCAACACTAACGCCCAGGCCTTTTAGCGAGCTAGTAGTAAAGTAAGTCATTGATTGATGATGGCGATCTATTTGGAGGCTTTATGCGAGAAAATTGGGCGCAGGTTTTAACGTTAGGGACCGGGCTTCTGGCGGTTTGTGGTCTCGCCTTCGCGCATCATGGGACCAGCGTCACTTACCAGACCGACAAAACAATCACGGTCAAGGGAACTATCACGGAATGGGTATTCTCATATCCTCATCCGCAGATTTATTTCGACGTGAAGGGCGAGCACGGTGAAATCCAACATTGGGGTAGCGAACTTGCGCCCACTCCTCTCATGATGAAAAAGATGAACGTGGGTTGGAGCAAAGACTCCATGAAGCCAGGCGACCAGATTACCCTCACCTGCAACCCCCACAAAGTGACTTCGTCGAATGTCTGTCTCGCCAAACAGATTGTTATAAACGGCAAGGAGCTTCCACTGAATGGTAATACTCCCACGGCCGAGCAACCGCCTGCTCCTACTCAATGAATGAAGCATTGCACTCTGTGATAGTCTGCTTGAGGTTGGGAGCGCGTATGGGAGCCATTATTGGAAATCGTCTCAACGTTTCGATCGCGGGCGCGGCCCTGGGATTGTGTCTATCGTTCAACATGCCTGCTCAGACCGCGAAAGCCGCGGCTCCATTCGATTCGCATGACCTGTCGGGCAAGTGGAATCGCGTCAGCCCGTTCCAGACCTACAGCAATGTCCCTGGCGGCGCCAACGAATTGCAAGCCTACATACTCGGACAAGCCAAGGCCCCGCGCAAATTGGATGTTCCAACTGAAGAGGCGCCTTTCACTCCGGAGGGCAAGGCGAAATTCGACAAGAACATACCCGGCTACGGGAAACGCATCACCGCGCCGATGCTCGGAAATGATCCGCAGAGCAACTGTGACCCGTGGGGTGTGCCCCGCATGCTGAACGGTCAGGTCGCTGGGCCCCATTCGACAATTGAGATTCTGCAGGTTCCCAACAGAACGTATGTATTCTCCCAATGGCATCACGATTACCGGATCGTATACACAGACGGGCGGCAACTTCCTAAACTGGACGAGAACCTGGAGCCGAAGTGGAATGGATACTCCGTGGGCCGGTGGGAAGGAAACACGTTTATCGTCGATTCAGTCGGCTTCGATGACAGGACGTGGTTGGATCATAATGGCTATCCCCATTCCGACCAAATGCGCCTGGAGGAGCGCTACCGGCGCCTGGACGCGAATACTCTGGAGCTGGTTGAGACCCTCACTGACCCGCAGTATTATTCGAAACCTTGGCGGAGCGACACCAAAATCTGGAAGTTGGATCGGGAAGCCGCCAAAGATTGGGACGAGCAGATCTATTGCGTCCCTTCGGAAGAGTTTCGATTCAATAAATTGATCCGCGACGGTGGGGCCGGCAAGCAGTAGGGCGCAGTTTACATAACTTAACACATTGTCCGTCTTCGCTCGGACGCCGTGGGTGTATACTCCCATGGAGTTGTCGAGTCTTAACTTGAAAATCACGCGATGTGCGACGCCGTTTTGGGTGGCTGCCGTCTTCATTTTGATGCCGGCCGCAAACGGATTGGCCCAATTCGGGGGACCTCCGCCCGGACCGCCGCCGCACATTACCGGCAAAGCGGGCGCTCCCGTGGATTTGACAGGTTACTGGGTATCGCTGGTCACTGAGGATTGGCGGTATCGCATGGCAACCCCGCCCAAGGGAGACTATGCATCGGTTCCGCTGAATCAGGAGGGCCATAAAGTAGCCGACTCCTGGGATGCCGCCAAGGACGATGAAGCCGGTGGACAGTGCAAGGTATACGGCGCGGCCGGATTGATGCGTCTTCCCGGTCGCCTGCACATCACTTGGCAGGACGACGAAACGTTGAAGCTAGAAACCGATGCTGGTACCGAGACCCGCGTCTTTTCCTTCACCGCACCGAAAGGCCAGCCCGGGGATTGGATGGGTGTTTCCACCGCCAGTTGGGATCGGCCCGTCAGCACCATGGGATTTTCATTCGGACTCGGGTCTGACTCCGCGTTAACCGGCGGCTCTCTGAAAGTAATAACGACCAAAATGAAGCCAGGATATTTGCGCAAAAATGGAGTTCCTTATAGCGCGGACACAGTTCTCACCGAGTACTATGACCGATTCGACATTCCCAATGGTGAATCTCTGCTGGTGATCACTAGTGAGATCGTCGATCCGGTGTATTTAGCTCGCCCTTTCTGGACCAGCACGCATTTTAAAAAGCAGAATGACGCTTCCGGCTGGAACCCATCGTCCTGTTCCGCCAAATAAAGATCACCCATGAATCTCCTCAGAAACATCCTGATCGTGGCGGCGGCGCTCATCGGCGGCGCGCATCTCTATGGACAAGGACGGCGCCCTCCGCAGCCGCTGCAGGCATCCCCCGGCGTTGATATTTCCGGCTACTGGACTCCTCCCATGGATGAAGACGCGCTCGAACGGGGAGCGGGTTCCGAACTTGGAGATTATGCCGGCTTTGCCCTCAACGAGGCAGGCAGATTGTGGGCCTTGTCCTACGATCCCTCCCGCCTGGCCGATCGGTATCACCAGTGCGACGCCTACGTTACTGCGTATCAAATGCGCGCGGTCGGGAATGCGCGCAGTTGGGAAGAGCGTGATCCGCACAATCAACATCTGATCGCCATCCACTGGTGGGCTCAAACCACCGAAGGGCATCGAGTGATCTGGATGGATGGCCGTCCCCATCCTCCCGCCTGGGCTCCCCACAGCTTCACGGGATTTTCAACCGGCCAGTATGTGGGGAACGCGCTGGTGGTATACACGACGCACATCAAGCAGGGCTGGCTGCGGCGCAATGGCACTCCGGAAAGCGATCAGGCCACGGTGATGGAGTTTTTCGTCCGCCACGGCGATCATCTCACCAACACCACAGTCGTTACCGACCCGGTCTTTCTAACGGAGCCTGAGGTGCGCAGCAACGATTTTTACCGCAATCCGTCGGATCATCACTCCTGGCTGTACGCCTGTGACGACGGGGAGCAAGTAGTCGGAAGAGCGCCCGACAGCGTTCCGAACTATCCCTTCGGCAAGCAGCCCTTCGCCAAAGAATTCGCGCAGCGGTACAAACTCCCGCTCATCGCCGGTATGGGCGGCGCGGAATCCATGTATCCCGAGTTCGCCCGGAAGCTCAAGAATCCAACCGACGCCGAAGCGCTGGCCCTCTTGCAGCCGGCGCCCGGCCGTCCGCCCGAGACCAGCCGGGCAGTAGATCCGGAACCGCATGATGGCGAAATTCATGTGCTGCCCCTGCGTGGACATGTGTACATGCTGGTAGGCGACGGCGGCAACATCGTGGTTCAGACTGGCGATGAAGGGGCGTTTGTGGTGGATTCGGGCGCCGGCAATCTTTCCGACAAAGTGATAGCCGCGATACGCAAGCTGAGCGAGCGGCCCATTCAATTCCTCGCGAACACCAGCCTGCATGCCGCGTACACGGGCGGAAATGCCAAACTTGGCGCTGCGGGCGAAGATCCCAGCCTTCCGGGTTCCTTCTTCGGTTTCCAGGCGCCTACCGCCGCGACGGGCTTTTTTAGCGATCCCGGGCACCACGCAACCTTGATAGCGCACAACAACGTCCTGGTCCGGATGGAGGCGGCCAAAGCGCCGGAGGACATGATCCCGCCCGACACCTATCTGGAGGGACGTAGACGAAAGTTTCACAATGGCGAGGCGGTGGAACTGTATTACGAACCAAACGCGGTGACGGACGGCGACAGCCTCGTTCATTTTCGCGGCGCCGACGTCCTGGTCACTGGCGACATCTTCACCACCACGCAATATCCCTTCATTGATATAAAGAACGGCGGGAGTGTGCAGGGAGAGATCCATGCGCTGAACGATATCCTCGGCCGATCGGTTTACGAGCACGAAGAACAGGGCGGCACGATGATTGTTCCCGGCCATGGCTACTTGTCCGGCGAACATGAAGTGGCCGAATACCGCGACATGCTGGTGATCGTTCGGGATCGTGTGTTGGCTATGATCAAGAGTGGCGCTAGTTTGGAACAAGTAAAGGCGGCTCGCGTAACGGCCGATTACGACACTCGTTATGGCGCCAACTCCGGCCCTTGGACCACCGGCACGTTCATCGAGGCCGTTTACACTAGTCTTAAGCAAAGTCCCGTAAAGACAGTCGCGCAAAAGTAGACCACCATGAAGCGCAGCACCGAGCGGATTCTAACAACACATATAGGGAGCCTCCCCAGGCCCAAAGACCTCTGGGAGCTCATCGGCGCCAAGGATAGGGGCCAGCCCTATGACCAGGCCGCGCTTGATACACGCCTCAAATCGGCCGTCGCCACCATTGTGCAAAAGCAAGCTGAGGTCGGAATCGACATCCCCTCGGATGGCGAGCTGAGCAAGGCGAGCTTTACAAACTACGTGCGCGAGCGGCTCTCCGGGCTGGAAGGGGTCAATACGGACCCGTTCCCGGGCGCACCGTCCAAGTTTCCCGGTTATGACGAGGCCATGCGGACGCGCGGGCCCAATCTCGCAGCGCGCCTGGGGACCATGCCCGTGAATGTCGGTCCGCTGGCCTGGAAGAATCGAGCGGAGTTAGACACCGATATTGCAAATTTTCAGGCTGCGCTGCAGGGGTTGAAATTCGAGGAAGCCTTCATGCCCGCCGTGGCGGTTGGACAAGTGTTTTTCATGGTGCCGACCAAACACTATACGTCCGATCGAGAATACCTCTACGCTCTCGCCGGCGTCCTTAAAGACGAATATAAGGCCATCGTGGCTGGGGGTTTCGTGCTCCAGATCGATTCGCCGGACTTCGTGATGATGAAGCACCGCCAATACTGGAACCGGAGCTGGGCCGATTATCGAAACTCGATCGAACTCCGCGTGGAGGCGCTCAACCACGCGCTCGCCGATGTCCCGGAAGATCGAATTCGCTTCCATGTTTGCTGGGGCAACTTTGAAGGCCCGCATGAAAACGACATTCCGCTCCAGGATGTAGTGGACCTTGTTCTTAAAGTGAAAGCGCAAGCTTATTCCATTGAAGGCGCCAACCCGCGCCATGCCCATGAGTGGCGAGTATGGGAGGACGTGAAGTTCCCCTCAGGTAAGATCCTGATTCCAGGCGTGATTGACACCGTCACCACGTTTGTGGAACACCCCGAACTGGTGGCGCAAAGAATTGTCCGTTACGCCGAGATCGTCGGGCGCGAGAACGTGATCGCGGCGCCGGACTGCGGCTTCGGGACATTTGGCGGATGGGAGCCACGCGTGCATCCGGAAGTCATGTGGGCTAAATTCGAAGCGCTGGTGGAAGGAGCACGGCTCGCGACGAAACAGCTGTGGGGAAAAGCGAGTGCGGCCCGCTGATGAAGGAGAACATCCATGCTTCGAAGTGCGTTGCTAGTATCCTTGCTCTCCCTATCCTGCTCCGTTCTTCAATGCCAGGCTCAATCGGCCCCTTACGCGCCATTTACCGCCAAACAAGCTGAGCTTGGAAAAGAACTGGTAGCGAAGTCGGTCGAAATCCGAAAACAAATCACCGACATGAGCGCGCCCGCCGAACCTTTCAAAATAATGGGGAACCTCTATTTCGTGGGAGTCGCCAACGGCGAGGCATACTTATTGACCTCGCCGCAAGGGCACATTCTCATGGGCGCAGCCATGGAAAATGCCTCGGAAAGGGTGCAGAAAAATATAGAGAGCCTGGGCTTCAAGATGACCGATATCAAGGCCATCCTGCTGAACCACAATCATGGAGACCAGTCGGGAGGCGCGGCCTATATGAAACAGAAGACCGGCGCCCCGGTGATGGCGGGATTCGCTGAAATACCTTATCTGGAACACGGCATGTTCAACCCGCCCGCATTTCCACCGGCGCCGGGCGCAAACGGCGGCCCAGGCGGCCCACCCCGCTATCCAGCGGTGAAAGTGGATCGCGCCCTCTTCGATGGCAATTTAGTCAAAGTAGGGCCGTTGACCGTGACCACATTCTTGATTCCAGGGCACAGCCCAGCCTCGACAACTTTCGCCTATACCGTGAAAGATGGCGGTAAGGTTTACAAAGTAGTTGAATTTTGTTGCTGGGAATATCCCGACGATCTGAGCCGGAACGGTTACATCACCGAGGCCAGCGTGCGCCACACCTTCGAAACTTTCCGCAAGCTGTACCCGGTGGACATCTACCTGGAGACGGGAGCCTACGCGTGGTCTGGTATTTTAAGCCAGACCTCAGGCACTATGGTAGAGCGCATGTCAAAGCTTAAAACGGATAATAAGCTTTTCGTCAATCGCGAGATTTTCAATGAGTTTTCCGCTGCTAGAGAGGTTGAATTCGAAGAGAAAACGGCGAAATCAAACGCTTCGAAATGAGGACTCTAATGGCTAAACCTCCCTCCAAATCGACACCCTATGTGCTGAGCCTGGTTCGATTTCTGCTGGGCTGCCTGTTCGTTCAGCATGGACTCGAGAAACTTTGGGGCTTCGCGGGCAGCCGCATGGACCGCGATTTTTCCCATCTCCACGGCTTGGCCGGACCCATCGAATTCGCCGGCGGAGTGCTCCTGATTTTGGGGCTATTCATTCGGCCCACGGCTTTCGTTCTATGCGGCGAAATGGCGGTCGCGTATTTCGTGTCTTGGGCGCCGCACGGATTCTGTCCGATCAGCAATGGAGTCGGCGGCGAACTGTCGGTGATCGACTGTTTTGCTTTTCTCTGGCTGGTAGCGGCTGGAGCCGGGCCGTTGAGCATCGATGCCCTTATTAAGCGCGGAAAGGTTGATATGGGGCTGGCAGCAACATTAGCGTCCTGGGAAGGCTACGCGCGCTCCATCCTCCGCATGATTCTCGCGTTCCTTATATCGCTGCACGGCTACCGCATGATGTTTGGCATGTTCCCGCCGCCGCCCATCCGCTTTAAGAGAGCTCCGATGGCTCTCGACGCCTTGCCTGGCATGCTGGGACTGGTCTCTGCATCGTCGGCGGCCTGCTGCTCTTCTTAGGACTGTGGACGCGCATCACCGCGCTGGTCTTGTGGCTCCAAGTCGCGGCTGCGTACCTAGTTTCCGCCGCACCACGCGGGCTGCTGCCCATGCGAACGGGCGGAGAAGAGGTGGCATTATATTTCATCCTGTTCGCGTATTTCATCGTGGCCGGCGCGGGCCTATGGAGCCTCGATTATTTGCTCCAAAAGCGCCAGCAAGGCCTGACGAGCCTCTCCGCTACCGGCTCCGCTGCCCGCGCCTGATCGCCTCGGAAAATCAGCTTCAGCGCAAATTGAATAATCTGCGAAGGCAAGCGCGAACGCTGGCCGCGGCGTGGACTCCCTGCAAAAGCAAACCAGCCTGTGATGCCAGAGCTAGCGCGCCTCAGACCCGCCCGCTTCCACTCCCGTGAGTTTCGCCCGGTTCAGCGAATCCTTCACGAAACCGGAAGAGACCATTTCCTGAAGAAAGCGATTAATCGCTTCCAGGTTGGCGTTATCCTCCTTCCGGACTACAATCGCCTGCTCGGCGCTGGAAAAGTTATCCGAAAGGACCCGCAGCGTGGGATAGCGGGCCGCCGCTTCCTGCATCCTCTGGCGATTGGCTCCAAAGGCATCGATCTCGCCCGCGAGCAGCATCTTTTCCAGCGCGTCCAGCGGTGGCATCGTGGCGAGAATCTTTACTTCCGCATTTTTCAGGTGGCTGCTCAGATAGATTTGCTGGGTCTGACCTCCGACCGTGGCAACTCGCACACCCTTGGCGTCCACTTCGCCGGCCTTCCGGATGGAGGAATCGGCGCGCACCACGTAGGTGTTATACATCACCGCGTAGGGATGGGAAAAATCAACCTCCTCGGCGCGCGTCGCGTCGAACGCCAGGAACCCGATATCGGCGGCGTGCGCTCGCAAGGTGTCGATCACGTGGCGCGCGTCGGGCGCGGGAATCACAACGTAGGCAATCCCTAGCCGATGCGCCAACTCCTTCGTCAGATCAGCCACTGGACCGGTGACGGTTCCGGTTTGCGCATCCACGTGGCCTTGCACCGGATTAGATCCGAGGAAGACGGCGCGCAGCGTGCCCGTGGGCGCAAGATCGGCTGCCAACATGGGCAGCGATACCAGACCGGCCACCAGGAAAGATCTTGTTAACGACATAGCATCTATTACCTCGTGGCGCACGCACTCGTGCGTGCCGCGTTCACACTCGTGTGAACGCCTATTTTGCCTTAATCAGGCTATTGTAAACCGACTCGACAAAATTGTCCGTCGTCCCAAATCCGGTTTTGGCGCCATAGCGATAGTCATAGTCGAGCGTCAAGCGCGCGGCCTTGATCTGCCCGAGCGTCATCCCCGCCTTGATTGCGGCTCGTATCCGATCGCGAACGATGGTGACCATATCCCGGTACTCCACCACTTCAAACCGGTCCAAAATGCGGCCGTGGCCTGGTATGACGTACGTGCCGCCTTCTTCCTGGCGCAAAGGAACCGCCATCTCAACCAGTGTATTCAGCGCATCAATCTCTCCCTGGATACTGCCGCCGCGCTCCAAGTCGATGTGGGGATAGCTGGTGGTCAGCAAAATATCGCCGGCTGCAATGACGTCCGACCGGCGAAAGAAAACGATGCTGTCTCCGTCCGTATGGGCGGCCGGCAGATGGATGATCTCAACTGCTTCCCCGTTGAACGACATCTGCTTTCTTTCCTCCAGGAATGTCAGCGTGGGCCACCCGCCAGGCTCCACTGGCGAGAGCTTCCCGGTGGGCGCGCTCATCCGCTGCAGAACGTTATCATGCGCGAAGACCTGCGCTCCGAGTGCGGCGTCCCTGAGATCGCCCGTGACGTTCGCTCCAGTGTATGTGGTACCCGCTTTTCTTAACTCGGCGTTTCCGGCGGCGTGATCGGAATCGGCGCTGGTATCGATGATGTATTGAATCAGTTTCGGGGTCAGCTTTCCGAGTGCCGCCAGGATTTTGTCGCTCATGCCCGCTGAGCCCGCATCCACGATGAGAGTTCCCTGCTCGGCAGTCTGAACGACGATATTGCCACCGGCGCCCGATAGCAAATAAACATTCCCCTGCACCGGCAATAACTCAAGCTCTCCATCGCCTGCGGGTTGGGTTTGCTGGGCGCGAGCGAACTGCGCCAGGCTCGCCAGTAGCAGAATACCGGCCTTCGTTGCGGCTCTCATTTTTGGGCAGCCGGTTTTGCCATCGCCTGTTTCAATTTAAGGCGGTACTCAGGATACATGGTTTCAGCTCCGCCCAACGCCGCTTCCACGGGGATGTGAAATTTGTCGGCGAACTCATGCACAAACGGGTTCTTTCCGGGTAGGTAATTCGGTACCGCACCCCTGGGACGCGGCACCTCTACAACGGCATCGCAAGGATACTTCCAGGCTTCTCCATTCAACGTTCGCGGGATGAAATCCTGCGATCGGATGAACGGCTCGCTGAGGCTGTCCGGGTCGGTAACGATGGTGACGTGCGTCAGGTGATCCCCGTGCCGGATAAAATGCTCCGTCAGCGTGGCTGCATCGCTTTGACGCAGCCCGTTGCGGCGAATCCAGTTCCGCTTCAAATGTGTGGTGTAAACCGTCAAAATATTGCCTTCCCACTTGCCCGTGGAAAAGCCCATCCAGGTGTGAGGCGCATGCTCCGACGGATGCGGACGGCCATCCATCCAAATGGTTCGCGTCTGTTCATAGTTATCGATATAGTTCATGATCGCGACCAATTGCTGGGAGACCGGATCCCGCAGCTCCCAGATCCTGAGATTCAAAGGACCTCGATAAATGTAGGAGACGCCGTGCACTTCGCACTGATGCTCGGGCACCGTGAAACGGGAAGCATCGTAACTCAACCCGCCCAGCCGGGCCCCCTCCGTGATTGGAATACCGAGATAGTTCACCAACTCGGGCCCCGGTCCACGTTCGGTGGCGTCCTCGTGAAAAACCGGAGCCCAGTTTCCAGCCAGATCCAGGCCTTGTGCCGCACCGGGATTGTACCCGCCGGGACCTTGGCCAAATGCCAGGCTGGTCGCGAAGAACACCGCAGTAACTAAACTTCTAAAACGCATACCGTGCGGATTATATCGCACACGGGAAATTGTATCGATAACCGCTCAGCCAGGGTTCCTATTTAACATAAGTTTACAAAGGCTCAATTGACCCTGTGGATGGCTGACGCTAAAATTCTGATGGCGGAAGTCGTTGGTTCGAGCGAGAGGTATGTCCTTGAATGGGTTACCGCATTCTAGCTTTGGCGTTTATTTGCCTGCAGTGCGTCACGTTTGCGAACGCTCAAAGTGGGACCGAAGAAAAACCGCTCATGGCGGAGCAGGTCTTTAAGAACGTGCAGGTGCTGAAGGGCATTCCAGTGAACCAGTTCATGGACACGATGGGCTTCTTTGCCGCTTCCTTAGGCTTAAACTGCGTCTTTTGCCATGTGCCGGAAAGCCTCGAAAACTGGGACAGATTCGCCGAGGATGTGCCGCGCAAACGCACCGCGCGTCTCATGATCACGATGGTGAATAATATCAACAAAACCAACTTTGGTGGACGGCGTGCGCTGACGTGCTACTCGTGCCATCGGGGAGGTGAGCGCCCCAAAGTGGTGCCCAGTCTGGCGGAGCAATACGCGGTTCCGACCGAAGATCCCAACGAAGTTGAGATTGTGGCGAATGCGCCTCCAGGCCCTTCCTCCGACCAGATTCTCGATAAATATATCCAGGCGTCTGGAGGAGCGCAGCATTTAGCCAGCCTGACCAGTTTTGTTGGGAAGGGGACCTATGAGGGTTACGATACTTACCACGTCAAGGTCCCACTGGAAGTTTACGCCCAGGCTCCCAGGCAGCTGGCGGAAATCGTTCACACCCAAAACGGCGACAATACAACCGTCTTCGATGGCCGTCGTGGCTGGGTTGCGTCGGTTGATAAACCGGTGCGTCTGCTTCCGTTGCTGCCGGGAGCGGAACTGGATGCCGCCATGCTGGATGCCGATCTCTGGTTTCCCGCGCAAATCAAGCAAGCGCTCAGCCAGTGGCGGGTGGGGTTCCCGCTTACCTCTATCGAGGATCGCGACATCCAAATCGTGCAGGGAAGGGGGCAAGGTGGAACTCGCATCAAGCTATTCTTCGACCAGGGCACGGGCCTGCTGGCACGGGTGCTGAGATATACCGATACGGTTGTGGGCGTCGTTCCCACCCAGATCGACTATTCGGATTATCGCGACGTCTCGGGGGTGAAGCTGCCCTTCCACCGAGTCGTAACCTGGACGAATGGGCAGGCCATCATCGAGTTCAGCGAAGTACAGGCGAATGCCCCCGTCGACCCGGCGAAATTCGCGCAGCCGGCGTCTGCGGTGTTGAAGGCGGGAAAGCCGAATCCGCAATAGCGGTGATTTTTCAGGAATTTTTTGGGAGGAAATAATGAAGAGCAAGATTTTGACCTGGTTGGTTTGGACTTCCGCGGTAACCGTATTATGCAGCCAGCTTGTGGCGCACCACGGAACGGGCGTGTCTTATGATGCATCCAAACCCGTCACATTTAAAGCCACCGTTACCGAGTTCCATTATGCGAATCCGCATCCTCAGTTGTTTTTCGATATCACAGATGAAAAGGGCAATGTCGTTCACTGGAGCGGGGAATTTTATCCCAACCCAAGTCAGTTGGTTCAGGAAGGCTGGGGGAAGAGGCGATCGGAGGCGGCGCTGGCTCCCGGAACGCAAATCACGATCACATTGGCGCCCTCCCGCGCGGGCGCGCCGGTGGGGGCCATTCTCAAACTGCTAAACGACAAAGGCGAAGCGCTGTTGGGCGTCACCGGCCCCGGTGCGCCGCCGCCGGTTCCACCGCCCACCGAACAGAAGCCCGCCGAGCAGAAGTAAAGGGCAGAGGAGGTTTTTGTGAACATTCGATTGTTAACAGCGGGTATAGGGTTGGCAGGAGCGCTGGTTTTCACCTCCCAGGCGTTGGCTCAGCCTGGTGGAGGCGGTCGGGCGATCATGGCCCACAATCCGGCCAACGATAATAAGCCCTACGATAAGCACGATCTCAAAGGTGTTTGGTCGCGCAACGGCTCGCCTCTCGGCTATGGTGGGGGCGGCACGTGCCGGGACTGCGGAGATCGCGGATACGGAATTCACGTCCCTGAATTGACCGCGCTCGGCCAGAAGATGTTCGACGCAAATAAACCGTCCTACGGCCGCCTGCTGGGTAGCGCAGATGCGGCGGCTCATCCCGAGGAGCCTATCGGACGCCGCCGCGCCGTCCCTCCCGCCAACGGCTCAGACCCCTATCAATATTGCAATCCGCAGGGAATTCCCCGGGCGATTCTTTATCCCGATCCCATGGAATTGGTGGTCCTTCCCGATCGCGTGTACCAGATGATCGAGTGGGGTTACGCGTTTCGAACCATCTGGACCGATGGCCGCGCTCCGCTGAAAGACGCAGACCTGCCGCGCTGGTGGGGATATTCGACCGGCAAATGGGATGGCGATACGTTCGTCGTGGATACCTATAGTTTCGACCAGAGAACGTGGGTAGACTTTTTCGGTTATCCGCATTCCACCGACATGCATCTCCAGGAGCGTTACAAGCGGACCGCCTACGATGTGCTTGAGCTCTCCATGACCATTGAAGATCCCAAGATCTATAAAGGGCCTTGGATGAGCGATCCCAAAAAGTTTCGCCTGATCGATCAGCCCAAGACCATCGAAGGTTGGCGCAGCCTGATGGAAGACGTTTGCGCTCCCGCCGACGAGGTGGATCAGTTCGATAAGCGGATCCGGGATCCTGCGGGCGGGGTCACGCACTAGCTGGGTAGACGCGGCTTCAGAGTCTGTGTGAGAACCAGCGGTGAATCGGTCTGAAAAAAAGCGCAAGAGCCAGTTTATGGAAAAACAGTTGGGGTAAGGTCGGCGGAAAAGCCAGTGAGCGGGAATCGAACGGTCCAACCGAAACTGGCGATGTGTGGAGTAAGAGGAAGGCTTCAATGAACCTTCCCTGTTACGATCTCAGACGGCTGGGAACACACGCAGACGATGCATCCGGGTGAGATTATAGGCCAGTGCCATCAGGCAGAATTCCACAGCTACCTTCTCCAGTCCCCGCAGCCGGAACCTTCGCCCGTGGCGCTGTTCTTTTAAGGTGCCGAAGACCGGTTCCACCAGTCCCGCTCTTTTTCTGTAAGTCGCTCGTCCTTCCGCCGATCGCAGTTTCGCCCGCATCTGACTGACCTGGGCACCGTAGTGGACGATGCAACCGGCCGTCTGATCTGCCGAACGACCCCCATTGAGTTCCTGCGCCAGATTGGAATCCGGAACATACGCATCGACGCCGCGAGCTTGCACCGCCTCAATTTCCTCGTTCCGGTAGAAGCCGCTGTCGGCGCTCACCTGCCGCGGCGTTTCTCCGCAGCGCCCTTCCACCTGTTCCACCATCGCCTCCAGCGACCTGGTATCGGTGGGATTCTGCGTGATGCGCTGCCCCACGATGAGGTGATCTTCACTGACCGCGATGTCGGCCGTATAACCGAGTTCAAAGCCCGTCCGGGTGCGCAGAAAACGGCTGTCCGGATCGGTGACAGACTGCTTTTTCAGTCCGGCTTTGCGTAAGCGTTTCAGCTGCCGGGGAATCTGTTCCAGCTTCTGACGCCACGTGTCGGTTTCGGTTTGCATGCCCCCAGCTTCCTGGGCCGATTCCTCATTGCATTGCTTCTGCCATTGCCGGATCTTCCGTCGCAGGGCGGCTCGCTGGCTCCTCAGCTTCTCCTCGGTGACGATACGATCGCGCGAAGCATTCGCCGCGATCCGCGTCGAATCGACCGCTACGTGACCCAGCCGTCCCCAGCCCTGCTCCCGGGCCCACTCCAGAACCTGGGTGAACAGATCGTTCAGCGCTTTTGGATGCCGGCGCCGGAAGGCATTCAGTGTCCAGTAATCCGGTGTCGATCCGCCCGCCAGAAAGCGAAAGCCCAGATCCTCACGCGTGCGCTGCTCCAGCCGCCGGCTCGACGTGATTCCCAGGCAATAGGCATATAGCCACAGCTTCAGCAACAATCGCGGATGATAGCCGGGCTGCCCCTCATCGCTGTAACTGTCTTCGATCGTCCTTAGATCCAGCCGCTCGACTATCTCGTGCACAAAAAAACTGAGGTGGTCCGATCCCAACACATCTCCCACACTGGGCGGCAACAACCACGCTTGTTCCGGATCGTAGGTTCGAAACTTCCCCATATCCTCTTATCTCCCTTCTTCAGACTTTTTTCAAGAGGAAATGTTTTTCAGTTCTCACACAGACTCTTCAGCCGCGTTCCGCCGTTGACAATACCAACGCGGCTAAAGCCGCGTGTACCGTGGCAATCCGGTGAGTGTCTACTGGCAGGCGCGAGCATCGAGAAGTGCAGTCCCGAGCGCCCGGGAACATAACCGATGGCCCGGCCCGCTCCGAGAATACTGAGCCAGAGCAACAGCGAAAGACTAGCGGCTATTTTTGCGCGAGCGGGCATGCGCGCAGCGCGATCCAGTTCCGCTGGGTTGCCATAAACGCTGCCTCGGAATACGATGGCATGGATTGCAACCAATGCGAACAGAACCAGCTTGGTTCGAAAAAACACGTTGTAATAATATTCTTCAGCCTTAGCGCAAAAAAGAAGCAGGCCGCAGGCCGCGGCAAGTACAAATCCAATCCGCTTGGGCCAGCGCAGGCGCTCTATTACCTCGCTCGCGGGGCAATCGCGCAGCGCCCACTCGAGCAGCCGCAAATCGGTTAGCAGGATGGCGCCGGCGAAAAGAGAGATCGCTGTCAGATGCAGGGCCAGAACGACCGGATAAGGGTACGAAGCTGCACGCAGAGCCGCGAACGGCTCCAGGTTTTCGATCCACTGGGTGAAAGACAGAAGCATAGAGTCAGCTCAGGCCGAGCCCGGGTCGAACCGACGCGATGAAGATCCCTCCAAAAATTATCGAGGCCCACAACAACAGAGAGACGCACGCCACCAGTTTTCCCATGCCGGACGACGGGCGTCGTAACACCTTGCGGTGGATTGTGTAATTGAAAAGAATGGCCAGCACCAGGCAAAACATTTTGATCAGAAAGGCCCAGTTTAAGTAGTACATGTCAGGGTCGGATGAAAAGAGCCAGAAGCCCGCAAACACCGCCACGACAAGCCCTCCGAGCATCCAGAACTCAAGCGCCCGGTTCAGTTCCTCGGGAGTTCTGCTGAGCACGCCCCAGCCCAGCAGGCGGAAATCCACTATGGCGGTCGCGCCGATCGCCAGCGCGAAGCCCGCGATATGAAAGCATTCGAGAATTGGAAAGGCCAGTTCGTAAGTTGTGACGGGATTCTGAATCAAGATTACATCGTACCTGCCGAAGCTCGATCGGACTTGCCTATTAACACTTGTTTACAAAACCCCTCATTGACCCGGCTCTCGGCTGACGTTAGAATCCTGGTGGCTGATAATGAGACCGACATTTTATTTGTTGAGCATTTTGTGGGTTTCGAGCCTGCACGCCCAGCAGGGTGGCTTTCAAGCACCGCCTCCAGGCCCGCCTCCGAATCTTGTCAAGGTCAAAGAGGATCTCTATATCCTCCAAAATCAAGCCTCGAACATGGGCGACCTGATCGCCTATGGCGGCAATGCGACCATCTATCTAACCAACGCGGGCGTCATTCTAATCGACAGCAAAAGTGACCAGGAGCACGACGACCTGATAGCGAAGCTCAAGACCCTGACCAACCAGCCGATCAAATACGTCATCCTCACGCACAACCACGCCGACCACTCGGGTGGCGCGGCCAAACTCGAGGCCATGGGCGCGACACTCCTGATCTCGGCCAACGATCGTGACAACATGGCGCTGGGCCACCAGCCCGGCACTCCCGATCTCGGTTATGTTGGGCATGCGCACCTGACTTTGGGTGGCAAGGAAGTTGAGTTGCGAGAATTTCGCGGCCATACCAGAGGCGATACGGCGGCCTATCTTCCGGCAGAACGAGTGATCTGTTTAGGCGATCTTCTCACCACCGCGGACACTATCCCGATGATCGTGAGCTACGCCGACGGCGGCAGTTGGACGGACTGGAGCAAATCCATGGACGAAATCCTCAAGATGGATTTCGATTTGGCGATTCCGGGTCATGGGCCCATGGTCACCAAGCAGCAACTGGTCCAGATCCGCGCCAAGTTTGGGGCCATTCAAGAGCGGGTCCGCGCCATGAATCGCGACCACAAGTCCGCCGAAGAGATCACCCAAACCTTAATCAAAGAATTTAACTGGGGAGCGGGACCGTCGGCCGGCCAGATCCCCGGGATGATGCTGGAGCTGCGCTAGCCCAGAAAGGAAACAAAGCGCCGCTGCCGATCGTGTCGAAGGAGCCTGCCCTAAAGATGGTTTTTCGACGGCTGCAAAAGAAAAGCGGGGAAGGCACGCACGGCCTGTTGAAAGTAAATCCGGTAGCGGCGAGCGAACGCGGCCGGTATCCCTTCCACGCCCCCATCGATCAGCTTTTCGTGGACACCGTCGGCGAAGAACATATCCGCCTCCCGCCCGTCTTTGGTAACCACGCGGCCGCGCGGCGTACAGCGCACAAAATCTTTAACACGGGAGTAAGTCCGCTCGGAGAGGTTCACTCGGTTCGGCGCGCCGCTCGATTCCATGCGTGAACTGAAATTCACCGAGTCACCCCACACGTCGAACGCAAATTTATGGATGCCTACCACGCCGGCGATCACCGGGCCTGTATGTAAACCCACCCGCATTTGCCACTCGATGCCTTCCTCCGGCCGGGCCATGGTCCGAACCGCTTCCACCATTTCAAGCGCCGCAAGCACTGCATCCACCGGATGCGATGGCCGGCGATCGGGCATGCCGCTCACGAACATATAGCTATCGCCGATGGTCTTCATCTTCTCCAGGCCATAGCGCGAGACAATCCGGTCGAACGCGGTGAAATACTCGTTTAAGAAGCCGACAATTTCTTCCGCCGCGAGTTTTTCGGTGGCCAGCGTAAAGCCGACGAAATCGGTGAAACCGATGGTGACGTCCTCAAAATACATCGGCTCCACGGTTCCCTGGCTCTGCAACTCTTGTGCGATTTTCGCCGGCAAGATATTGCGGAGCATGTTTTCGGCCACTTGCTTCTGCCGTTCCGCTTCCTGAAATGCCGTCTCCATTTGCACGGTCCGCAGATCGCTCCTCGTCGCGTAATCGCTTGCGGTCCAGAATCGCTCCGATGCGCGCGCGCAGCAGCACCGGGTCAAAGGGCTTCGGCAAATAATCTTCAGCGCCCATCTCGATGCAGCGCACCACGCTGCGGATCTCGTCCAGAGCCGAGATCATGATGACCGCCACTTCCTTCCAGCGCTGGTTCGCGCGGATGCTCTTGAGGACGGCGAAGCCATCCAGCTCCGGCATCACGATGTCGAGCAGCACCAGATCGAACCCACCGGCTTCCAGCTTCTCCAGCGCTTCCCGTCCGTTCGCGGCGGTATCGACAGAGTAGCCTTCGCGATCCAGCCGCCGGGACAACATATCGCGGTTGCCGGCATTGTCGTCCACCACCAGGATTCGCCCGCCGGTTCGCGCGGTTCCAGGCTCGGGCGCCGCGGCTGATTCGGACCCTGGCAGCCACAGTGCAGGCGCTGGAGCTTCCACCCGCGGCGCCTCCTCTTCGCCTTGTGTCCATCTGGCTGAAACCTTTTGCGCCAGCATGCCCAGGTTGCCGGCCGCAATGCCTAGCTTGTCCAGGTCCTGGAGCCACTCCGGCGATACCGGCTCGGCCCGCAGCTCCGCCAAAATTTCCTTCATGTAGACGCTGCGGGCCGTCTGATCTTCCTTGAGTTCCTGAAAGTGCTCTGGCCGTAGCTCTTCGGGCTGTCGCGTTAATAAGCGCGTTTGAACTTCGAGCGAAGCTTGCGCTGAATCGAGCAGCCGGCGGAGTGCAGTCTCCGCTTCGGCGCGCCCGGCCGCTTCAGCGTCTTCGAGCAACATCTCCGCATAGCCGATGATATGGTTCAGCGGCGTCTTCAAATCGTGTCGAATTTTGGAGTCAGGGCAGCCGATGCCTGAGCGCCATCGGCGATTTCAGTCTCCATGTTCGGCCTTTGCTCTTCCCAATTGCGTCTCGATCTTGGAGAGCAGCCGCGGCAGATCGATGGGCTTGGTGTCGTAGTCGTCGCATCCCGCCTCGATCGCCTTGTCGCGGTCTCCCGTCATGGCATGGGCGGTCAACGCAATCACGGGAATGTGCCGGGTTTGCGGATTCGCCTTCACCCGGCGTGTCGCCTCCCACCCGTCCAGCACCGGCAAGCTCATGTCCATCAAGATGAGGCTGGGTATTTCGGCGCTGGCTTTTTCCACCCCGGCCCCTCCGTCCACCGCCATGCTAATCGAGTAGCCTTTGCGTTCCAGACGCCGCGACAACATATCCCGGTTCATCTCGTTGTCCTCAACAATTAGGATTCTCGTCATATGGCCCTTTCGTTATGTTCTGGCGAGAGCCTCGTCCTGTTCCGAAGCCTCCACTTGAGTTCGAGCAGATAGCAGGGCTCTGGTTTGAGAAACCAGGTCGCTCATGTCTACCGAGCCCTTCTGCAAAATTGCCCGCACGCCTCCCGACAGCCGCTGCCGATCCGCGGGAGTGATGTCTTTCGCCGTCACCACCAGCACCGGAATAGAACGGTTCCGCTCGCTTGCTCTCAGCCGTTCCACGAATGCGATGCCATCCATTTCGGGCATCATCAGGTCTAGCAGGATGGCGTCCGGGCGCCGCTGTTCCACACGATTCAGCGCTTCCAGGCCATTGCCCGCTTCTTCCACTGTCCAGCCGTCGTGTTCCAGAGCGCTCCTCAGCAGTTCCCGATTCTCGGGAAGATCGTCTACCACCAGCGCCAGCCGTGAGCCGCGCCCTTTCGAAATGCGCCCCAGTACCGACGTCAGCCGCTCGCGGTCAAACGGTTTGGTCAGATACTCGGTCGCTCCCAGCGCGAAACCCGTTTTGCGGTCGTTGACAATCGATAACAAAACCACTGGGATGTCCGCCAAATCCGGATCGGATTTCAGTTGGGTCATCACCTGCCACCCATCCATGCCAGGCATCATCACGTCTAGCGTGATCGCATCCGGCCGTAATTGCCGTGCTAGCTGGAGCCCTTTTTCGCCGTTTTCGGCATATTCCACCCGGTAGCCATCTTTGACCAGCGTGCGGCGCAACAGATCCGCGACCATAGCGTCGTCGTCGATGACTAACACCACCGCCGCCGAAGCCGGCAGCGATTCCGCCGCTTTCAGCGTTTCCTGTTCCGCTATGGCTTGCCCCTCTTTTGCCTGACCCTCTTGCGGCCGCGGGACCACTTCCACCGGGATGCGCATAGTGAATGTGGTTCCCTGACCAGGCTCGCTGCGGACCGTGATATCGCCGTTCATAATCTGACAGAAGCGCCGGCTGATGGCGAGCCCCAGGCCCGTGCCGCCGAACTTCCGGGTGGTCGAGGAATCCGCTTGCTGGAACGCCCGGAACAGCTTCCCCATTTGTTCCTTGGTCATGCCGATTCCGGTGTCGGAGACCTCGAACGTGATCCAGCCGTCGTCCTTCGCGGCAGTGAGCTTCACGCTTCCATTCGAAGTAAATTTACAGGCGTTGGAGAGCAGGTTCAGCAGGCACTGCCGCACCTTGGTCGCATCGGCGCGAATGCAGCCTAGCTGCTCCGGCTTCTCGATCAGTAATTGATTCGAGTTCTTCTTGGCCAATGGATCCGCCACAGCCTGCACTTCTTCGATGGTTTGATCGATCGAGAAGCTTTCGATGTAAAGATCCATCTTGCCGGCCTCGATCTTGGAAATGTCCAGCACATCGTTGATGAGCTCCAGAAGGTGCTGGCCCGCCGAATGAATCTTTTTCAAGTCGCCCTGATACTCGTCATGGCCGTCATCGGATGCCATCTCTTGCAGCATCTCGCTGTATCCGATGATGGCGTTGAGCGGTGTTCGTAGTTCGTGGCTCATGTTGGCGAGGAAGTTGCTCTTGGCCTTGTTGGCCGCCTCAGCCGCTTCCTTTTCCCGGCTAAGATCGGCGGCCCGCCGGCGCTCGGTGATGTCGCGGATGTTGGCGACGATGCCGTTCACCGCCGGGCTATCCAGCATGTTGTGCAGCGAGACCTCCAGCGTTCGGATGGCGCCGCTCGAGTGCCGCGCGTCCACTTCCACCTGTTCGGACGCGCCCCATGCCGACGCCGACCGCTCAATGGCTTCTTCTAACGCCCGTTTCCCCTCTTCGTTCAAAAAATCGCCCAACGCCCGGGCTGCCGTTTCTGTTTCCACACCCAGGATTCGCACGATCGAAGGACTGGCGTATTTGAATCTTCCTTCTCTGTCGATCAACGCGATGATATCGGAAGTGTTTTCGATCAGCGACCGGTAGTGCAGCTCGCTCTGCCTGAGTTTCTCCTCGGCGCTGCGCAGCGTGGCTTCCCGGTTGGCGATCTCGCCCACCATATTGCGGAAGGTTCGCGCCAGTTGCCCCAGTTCGTCACGGCGTCCAGCCACCCGATCCAACTCGCCCGCCGTTTCGTAGCGCTGCTGGCTCACGTGCTCGGCCGCCAGTGTCAGACGTCGAACCGGCTCCGTCAGCCTCCGCGCCACCACCCACACTACCGCCACCAGAAGAAATACGGCCAGCACCGCGACCGCCACAGTCCGTACGGCTAGTTGACTCGCCGAACCGGTGATCTGGGTTTCGGGAATGCTCATCGCCACTTTCCACCCGGTGAGCGGCGCCTTGCGCCCAGTAAACCCGTCGCGCAATGCCGTTCTCCAGAAGACTCACAAAGCCGGAATCCCGCGCTGCGATGTCCTTGCCGCCCGGGACCGTCCTGACGTCGGCTCCAGCGAAGTTCTGGCTCATCGACAGCGCCGCGTTCGGATGCGCCATGATGCGTCCCGACCTGGTGATCAGGAAACTATAGTCCTGAATGCCGCTCGATTCCTTGGCGTTGCTCGCTTTATCCGGACGAAAGCGCAGAGACGTCACGATGGCGCGGATCAGATCGAGTGAAAGGTCCGCGCCTGCCACTCCCCCGAATTTGCCATCTGCTCTGAAGTACGGCAGGGTGACGCTAACGATCTCTGCTTCCGAGCCACCGGCGTCGAAGTAAGGGTCCGTGATGTACATTTGTCCAGTACGCTGGGCCCCGGCGTACCACTCCTTCGAACGGTCGCGTGGACCTCCCTTCGGGTTCAGCGCTTGGGGGAAGCTGTTGCGATCCACCCATGGCATCGCGTCTGGGCCCGTCGTAACGCTTTCCCTCGCCAGGTAGATGCCAAACGCCTCTTCGGGCGGGAGGCTGTCGAGGAGCCGGGACAGGAACGGAACGATCCCGCTGGCAGTCTCACCACCCGCACCCTCCTTGCGAGCCGTGATAGCGCGCGGCAGTACGGCAACCCGGTCCAGATACGCGTCAAACTGATCGGCAGTCGACTGGACCTGTTTTAAGGCCTCCGCGTTGCTTTGTTGCTCCAAAGCGTTGCGGGCCTGCGAATAGCTGAACCAGATGGTAATCACCAGAATGCCGCAGGTGGCGATTACCACCGCCAGGGTGAGGGTCTTGCTCAGCGATCTGGTTGTCCGTACCGGGTTTTGGTCCATCGTTGCAAATAATCGGCATTCGGGGCCGGTTTGTCCATGCCTAGCACTGGAATAGTGCTTTTTTCTTGCTGGTAATAGGCCGTCTATCGACCCAGGGCCTATGTAGGGTCTAAAGGAAGCTGACGATCTTTCAAGAACTATGAAGGTCTTTCTTCGGCCGTCTGCCGCGCTTCTTATGGTCGTGCTCGCGTATGGTGCTGAAAACTCCGATCCATCGCACGACGCAGACAACCAAGTTCTCGTCGTAAGCCCAGCCGCCATTCGCGAAGCTGCCGTCACCCGGGCGGAGCCCGAATACCCGGCCGCGGCCCGTCAGTTCCGTCTGAGTGGGGAGGTGGTTGCCGAATTCACGGTTGGCGTGGACGGCAAGATAGAAAGCGTCGCGGTCACCAAAGGCTCTCCTATCTTCAGCGACTCCGTGATCAAGGCGCTCCGAAGATGGTCGTTCTCACCAATCAAGGTGGACGGGCGTGTCAGAAGAGTGAAAAGCACACTAAAGTTCCAGTTTCAGCTCTGAGTCCGATCAAGAAGCGCAGGCCTACTCAGCGGCGGCCCACTCGCTAAGCCGGATCTGAGGAATCGTGAGCTGACGCTCGAAATGATCCTCTGCCGCATACATCTTCAGCTCCACCTGTGACTCCGGAAGCATCGGTTCCTTCACCGGGTAGGTATCCACACCCGCCGGATTTCCGAAAGGTAAAGTCTCCGTGAAGCGGCTGAGCGCGTCTGGCCCGTAACGGAATCCAAAGGGAGAATAATCGGGGCGGGAGCAGATCACAATAGGCGGATTGTGGGCGCCGGTGGGGATGTGTTCCAGCACTGCTGACCCGCATGACGGCATGGGCCCAGTCTGGATGCATCCGACCAGGATTTCCCCACCCGCTCCAGTGATTTTGGTGCCGCACCAGCCCAGCCCGCGGGTCCGTTGATCCCCTCCAGTCGCCGGAAGCGTCTGCGTATCGGCCAGCTTCAGCAGCGTGAGGTAATGATCAATCTCCAGCCGAACAGGTTGGTCGGCGATTCGCGAATAAAGACCGCGCGGAACGCGCAGAGCATAGGTGAACGGCTTGCCGCCTTTCCCAATCTCATCGGTCCGAAGAAGGGGAATGCCCATCTGATATCCGCGCGGCGGAGAACGCTCTTGGTTCATTTGCTCATGCCCGTCTTGGGTGATTATGCGGACCGTGGACGCCTCTCCATATAAGACGGCTCCATCCGGTATTCCAGTCACGCGAATTGGCAGCATCACCGATGCATCGCCGCGGTCATAAAGCCTGGGTCCCACCGGCTCGTCTCGCGGTGTCTCGTGATCGGAAACGAAGGAGACCCTCACCGTGTTGCCGGAAGCCGGATTTTGCGACAGCCGTTCCTCCAGGGCAAAGGCGGTTTGCCAAGGCACTGCGGGAACCAGCAGGAAGATGAGAATCACCCCCACTGTCAGCAGCCGAGAAGTGAACGTCTTGCGAAAAGAATACTGCAAAGCGAGTAGCGCAGCTGTGCCCACCAGAACAATCGCGAGGCCGATGAGTCGGTCGATCCAATCGACTCTGCCGTGAACGAAGAACATAGCCGGCGTCAGGCTGTAGGATCTCCAAATTTGCAACACAAAGGACACGCCCGCTAGCGCGGTACCGGCAACGATGGCCTCCATGAGGTTCCTGGTCAGAGATGCGAGAGCGAACACTGCCAGGAACAAACTAAACCAGAGCCACACGGAGCGCCCGAGCGCGGCATCCAGCGACTGCCCTAACGGAAAACCATTGAGGAGCGCTCCCGATAAATCAGCCGCGAAAATTGGTAGAAGCGCCATAAGCAGCACGCCCGCGAGCTTCGCCAGAAATAGATCGAGCCGCCGAATCGGCCGCACCAGCCAGTCCTGACGGACGCCCGGAATCACGTCCTGTTGAACGATGGCAACGATCAGAAAGGAGCTTGCAAGATAAGAGAGTATGGGAAAAATATTGGTCATCGTATAGAGCTCGCGGGATGCATCCAGGGCCGCGATGCCGGTGAATGAGATGCGGCCCATAAGCGGCGGCGCGTGAAAGCGGCCGATTCTCGCGAGCGTTGCCATGAAGCCAAACTGCAGCGCGGCCAACCCTGCTGCGTAGGGCCACATCAGCTTCCAGTCTTTCTTGAAAATGTGCCAGATCATTGCAATTCCTTTCAGGCGGCGCTGTCCCGGAGCGATCGCGCCAAGGTGGTGAAGATGGAGCGCAGCCCCATCGGCTGCGTGTCGATACTCCGCACGCCATTCAGCAGCGAACGGATTCTCTCCCCCAGCGTCTCTTCGGAAAAGCGCGTGTCGATGAACGAGACCACGCTCCCCACCGCGCGCACGCACAGCCAATCGCTCGGCAGCGGATCGGGCGCCGCGGCCGCCTGCTCCAGAGTCACTCGCACTTCTCGAAACCGCTCGGTCAGGTCCGCCATGGTCTCGCTAAAAAGCAGCTTTCCCTCATCCAAAAAGCCGACGTGCGTGGCGAAATGATCAATCTCACTCAGCTCATGCGACGAAATCAGCACCGTCATCTCACCGGCCTGCTGGATCAGGCCCTCCATGAATTCGTCGCGCACCAGCGGGTCCAACCCGCTAAACGGTTCATCCAGGATGAGCAGCTTGGGACGGAACGGCAGCGCGCAAGCCAGCGCCATTTTGACTCTCATTCCGTGCGACAAGTCCCCAATTCGGCGCCGCGCTGGCAGATGCAGCAGGCTGCGCGTGGACGCTTCCAGTTCCCGATCCCAGTGCGGATAGAACGGCCGCAAATAATCGAGATACTGCTCTACCGTCAGCCGCTCGGGAAGATCCTGGCTTTCCGACACGTAGCCGATCCGGCTCAACTCCCGAGGAGAAATCGCCCGCGAATTCACTCCCATCACGCTCGCCTCTCCGCGCGACGGCTCCATCATGTTCATCAGCACCTTGATGGTGGTAGTCTTGCCCGCGCCGTTGGCGCCGATCAACGCAAACGCGCTCCCTTCGGTCACCGAAAACGTCAATCCCCGCAGCGCGTCGTGGCGCCTGAACTGTTTCCACAAATCGTTCACCCGGATCATTTGCGGTTCACCTCCAACGGTCTTTCCAGGCTCGCCCATTCCGCTTCCATGGCTTCCATCAGGTCTTCCAGTTGAAGTCCCATTCTCTTGGCCTCTACCACCAGGCGCTGCACCTCCTCTCGAAGCAGTCGTTTCCGGTCGCCCGATCGCGGTTCGGGAAGCGTTGCGACCACCGTGCCCACACCCGGCCGCGACTCCAGGTACCGCTCCTGAATAAGGTACTGAACCACTTTGTGGGCCGTGTTGGGATGGATCTTCAACTCCGCGGCAATCGCTCGCACCGAAGGAAACGCCTGCCCCGAAAGGAACTCCCCGCTGATCAAGGCGCGTTTGGCTGCAAACACCACCTGGTCGAAGATCGACCGGCCAGGCCGCAGATGGAGCCGGAAGAGTGTCACACGCATAATGTGACACATGAGACGCGCCGGCGTCAAGTATCATGAATGAATGAAGATGGTCTACACAGCTGTGACGGCGCTATGTTCCGCGCTGCTACTCGCAAGCGCCGCTCCAGCCCAAGTGACGCTGAACTCAGTCCGAATCGGCGCAAAAGACAGCGTCGCGCTGGCGAAGTTCTATGAAGCCGCGTTCGGCATGCAGGAGGTCAATCGAATCGACGTCCCAGCGGGACCTGAGATCTTCGTGAACTTCGGTGTGACCATCGACGCCGCAAAGGCCAACAAAAGCGAACCGATCGTGATCATGCACCGCGACTCCGACGAATTAAAGGACCCCATCGCGCACGTGATCCTCAACGTGAAGGACATGGCCGCGACAGTCGCAGCCATCAAGGCCGCTGGCGGCTCCATGGCCGGTGATCCGCGTCCGTTCGGAAAGACCGGCGTCGTCATAGGCATCGCGAACGACCCCGCCGGCAACCGCATTGAGTTAATTCAACGACCTTAAACGCCGAAGCGCGGGTCATTGCCTGCTACACGCTTCGCCACCGCTTCCATGGTGGATTCGAAATCTTCGTGGGTCGAATCGATGAAAAGCCACTTTCTTAGAGCCTCATGCGGCCTCAATGCCGGGGCCTCGGCTCGAATGGAAGCGTGATGTTTGCGGTCCGTACAGACCAAAACCCCATGCCAGTCCCAGCGGCCGGATTTCGTCGGCTCAACCAGCAACAACATCTGACGCTCGAAGAGATGGACTGCCAGCCCACCGAACATTCCCTTAGTGAAGAAGGTCCGGTGCTCAGCAAACGGCTCGAAAATCCACTCGTGTTCGAACTTCTTCATGTCTGCGCCGCGCCATTTACTTCAATCCTGGCTGCCTGGCCGGGGCGCCAGGCGTAGTCTGGAAGCCTCCAAATAGCTTACGGCCGTCCGGCAAGGTAACGGTGCTGGCGTTGGCGATATTGTTGCCGTCCTTTGCGCCAAATCCCTCCACGGTGACCTGATCGCCCTTCTTCAACTCCGTGCTTTTCCATCCCCGGCGAGTCAGACCGTTTGGGCTGCCCATTTCGAAGCTCCAGCGAGTGACCGTGCCGCTTTCATCCGTCCCTTCTACATACAGCCAGGCGTGCGGATTGGTCCATTTGAAGCTGGTCACGGTGCCCGAGACTGTGACGCGCTTGTTTTCGTCGTACTCTGCGGCGAATGCATGGTGCGCCGAGCTTCTCATCGTCATCGAAAGCAGCGCAGCCACCGCAACCAACAAAGTCTTGCTCATTTCAGCCTTGGTTAATAGAAGAATAACGCAACCCATTTGAACCGGGACCGTCCGCCATGCTTCAATATGAGAGACACCCCTTCCCGAATACACTGGAGGACAATCCGAGTTGAATGCTGCAATCCTCGCCCTGGAGGACGGGACGGTCTTCGAGGGCAAGAGTTTTGGTGCGCCAAAAGATAGCCTGGGCGAAGTCGTCTTTAATACCGCCATTACCGGCTACCAGGAAATTTTCACCGACCCGTCATACGCCGGCCAGATCGTCGTTCTGACCAACCCGCAAATTGGGAATTACGGCGCCAATGCCTACGATCAGGAAGCGGCGCATCCCTATATCGAAGGCTTGGTGGTTCGAGAGTTCTCGAGCGTGGCAAGCAACTGGCGATCGGAAGAAAACGCCGAGCAGTTTCTTTCAGACAACGGAATCCCGGTAGCCGCCGAGATCGACACCCGCGCGCTGGTGCGTCACCTACGCACGCGCGGCGTCATGCGCGGCGTTCTGTCGGTTGGCGATCGGGATCACAAAACGCTGATTGAGCGCGCCCGGCAGGCACCCTCCATGGCCGGGCTCGATCTGGCGACGCGCGTCTCTACTGCTCACCAGTACTCCTGGGACAAGCCTGTGATGCCGTGCAGCGATTCGGATCCCCAAGCCGACACTGCCGAGCAATTCTGCCACGTGGTTGCGTACGACTACGGAATCAAGCGCAATATCTTGCGCCGATTGGTGCATGTGGGCGCGCGCGTAACCGTAGTTCCGGCGGGCACCTCGGCTGAAGACGTGCTCGCGCTCAAGCCGGACGGCGTGTTTCTCTCCAACGGCCCAGGCGACCCGGAGCCACTCGAGTTCCAAGCGCAGCAGGTCCGGAAATTGATCGGTAAGAAACCAGTGTTCGGCATCTGCCTGGGCCATCAGATTCTCGGCCTCGCGCTCGGTGGCAAGACCTACAAACTGAAGTTCGGGCACCGCGGTGCAAATCATCCGGTGCTGAATCGTCTGACCGAAAAGGTTGAGATCACCTCGCACAATCACGGCTTCGCAGTGGATCCGGATTCGCTAAACGTGAACCAGGTGGATCTCACACACATCAATCTGAACGATCAAACCTTGGAGGGCTTCCGCCATCGCAGCGAACCAGTGTTCTGCGTCCAGTACCATCCCGAAGCCGCGCCAGGCCCCCACGATTCCCACTACCTGTTCGACGACTTCATGCAAATGATCAAGGACAACAGCAACAAATGAACCGCCCAAGCCACTGCCAAACCAATACTGAAACTACTGCCAAACTTGCCGCCAAATCTGTTGCAATAGCTGTCGCCAAACCTGTTCCCCAAGCTGCTGCCACTGCCGCCAAACCTGTTCCCCAAGCTGCTGCCACTGCCGCCAAACCTGTTCCCCAAGCTGCTGCCACTGCCGCCAAACCTGTTCCCCAAGCTGCTGCCACTGCCGCCAAACCTGTTCCCCAAGCTGCTGCCACTGCCGCCAAACCTGTTCCCCAAGCTGCTGCCACTGCCGCCAAACCTGTTCCCCAAGCTGCTGCCACTGCCGCCAAACCTGTTCCCCAAGCTGCTGCCACTGCCGTCAAAATGTGGCGCACGCACTCATGCGTGCCGCGTTCACACTCGTGTGAACGCAAGGCTCCGAAGACCTGACCCATGCCCCGTCGTAACGACCTCCACCGCATCCTGATCGTCGGCTCCGGACCCATCGTCATCGGTCAAGGCTGCGAATTCGACTACTCCGGCGCCCAAGCCTGCAAGGCCCTCAAGGCCGACGGTTATGAAGTGGTATTGATCAATTCCAATCCAGCCACCATCATGACCGACCCCGAACTGGCCGACCGCACCTACATTGAGCCGCTCACCGTAGCATTCGCCGAGGAAGTGATCCGCCGCGAACGCCCGGATGCGTTGTTGTCCACGGTGGGCGGCCAAACCGGTCTCAACTTAGCCGTCGACCTGGCCGGCGCAGGCGTACTCGACAAATACGGCGTCGAGTTGATAGGCGCCAAAGTCGAATCCATCAATAAGGCCGAGGACCGTCTGTTGTTCAAGGACGCCATGCGGAAAATCGGCCTCGAGACGCCGCAATCGCAACTAGTGAACAACGTCGATGACGGACTCGCCTTCGCCGGCCGCATCGGCTATCCCGTGATTCTACGTGCCAGCTTCACTCTGGGCGGTTCGGGTGGCGGCATCGCCTATAACCGCGAAGACCTCACCGAAATTCTCGAGCGCGGTCTCGATTTATCGCCCGTCCACGAAGTCCTGATCGAAGAGAGCGTCCTGGGCTGGAAAGAATTTGAGCTGGAAGTGATGCGCGATCTGGCCGACAACGCCATCATCGTCTGCTCCATCGAGAACTTCGATCCAATGGGCGTCCACACCGGCGATTCCATCACGGTCGCTCCGGCCCAAACGCTCACCGATCGCGAGTACCAGATGATGCGCGACGCATCGCTGCGCTGCCTGCGTGAAATCGGCGTCGACACCGGCGGGTCGAACGTCCAGTTCGCCATCAATCCTGAAAACGGCCGCATGGTGATCGTGGAGATGAATCCGCGTGTCTCGCGCAGCTCCGCCCTGGCCTCCAAGGCCACCGGATTTCCCATCGCCAAGATCGCAGCCAAGCTGGCGGTCGGTTATCGTTTGGATGAAATTAAGAACGATATAACCAAATCCACTCCAGCCTGCTTTGAGCCAACTCTCGACTACGTGGTGGTCAAGATCCCGCGCTGGCAGTTCGAAAAATTCCCGGGCGCCGAGCCGGTTCTTGGAACGCAGATGAAATCGCTGGGCGAAGTGATGGCCATCGGCCGCACTTTCAAGCAGGCGCTCTCCAAGGGCCTGCGCAGTCTCGAAACCGGCAAAGCGGTCACCTCGGAAATTTTCGATCCGGCGCTCATCCGCCAGCGTTTGATCACTCCCAATCCGGAGCGGCTCGGCTACATCCGCTTTGCTCTCGAGCAGGGCTGGAGCGTGGAACAAATCCATGAGATCACGTCCATCGACCCATGGTTCTTAAAGCAGCTCCGCGAAATGGCGGATCTGGAACACGATCTGAGCGGCAAGGACCTCGCCGCTCTTTCGCGCGAGCAGCTCTTGCACGCCAAACGCGATGGCCTTTCGGACTCCCGGCTCGGACGCTTGTTAGCCTCCGATGCCGGCGCTGTGCGCGAGCGCCGCAAGGAGCTGGGCGTCACCGCTGTGTTCAATCGCGTGGATACCTGCGCGGCGGAATTTGAAAGCTTCACGCCATATCTGTATTCCAGCTACGAATCGGAAAATGAGTCCGATCCGAGCGGCCGCAGGAAAGTGATGATCCTCGGCAGCGGCCCCAACCGCATCGGCCAAGGCATCGAGTTCGATTATTGCTGCTGCCACGCCGCCTACGCGCTCGCCGAATTCGATCATGAGTCCATCATGATCAACTGCAATCCGGAAACAGTCTCCACCGACTATGACACCAGCGATCGTCTGTACTTTGAGCCGCTGACGCTCGAGGAAGTCTTGAACATCTGCGACGTCGAAAAGCCCGATGGCGTCATCGTCCAATTCGGCGGCCAGACACCGTTGAACCTGGCCCTCCCGCTGCAGGCCGCTGGCGTCCCCATCATCGGCACCGATCCCGCCGATATCGATCTCGCCGAGGATCGCAAATTATTCGGCAAGCTGCTCGACGATTTGGGCATTCCGTCTCCGCCCAACGGTTCAGCTACCAGCGCCGAAGAGGCTTGCGCCGTGGCTCGCCGTCTGGGTTATCCCGTTCTGGTGCGCCCTAGCTACGTGTTGGGCGGACGCGCCATGGTGATCGCGTACGACGAAGAAATGGTCCGCCGCTACATGCAGGAAGCAGTCGTCTTCTCGCAGGAGCGGCCGGTGCTGATTGACCGGTTCCTCGAAGACGCCACAGAAGTGGATGTGGACGCGTTGGCCGATCGGGACGGCAATGTGCTGATCGCGGGCATCATGGAGCACATCGAGGAAGCCGGCGTGCATTCGGGCGACAGCTCTTGCGTTCTGCCGCCGCAGGGCCTTTCCGCCGCCGTGCTCTCGACCATTCAGGCTTACACCGAACGCCTCGCTCGAGCGCTGCGCGTCATCGGACTGATGAACGTCCAGTATGCGATCAAAGACGGCAAAGTGTACGTGCTCGAAGTGAATCCACGCGCGTCCCGTACCGCTCCCTACGTGAGCAAAGCGACTGGGGTGCCGCTTCCCAAGCTGGCGGTCGGCTTGATGCTCGGAAAAACCCTCGGCGACTTTAAGCATCTCACCGGCGGCCGAACATCCGGCGTTTTGCCGGTGCCGCAATGCTTCGTAAAGTCGCCCGTATTTCCGTTCGGAAAATTCCCCGGCGTCGACCCGGCGCTAGGGCCCGAGATGCGGTCCACCGGCGAAGTGATGGGCGTCGGCGAGAATTTCGGCGAAGCGTTCGGCAAAGCTCAGTTGAGCGCCGGCACTCCGCTGCCCGCCAGCGGCGTCGTGTTCATCAGCGTGAACGATCGCGACAAATCAGCCGCCGTGGAAGTTGCGGCTAAGTTCGCCGAGCACGGATTTCAGCTGGCTGCCACTCGTGGCACAGCGGCCGTTTTGAAGGCCGCTGGATTGTCGGTGAAGACGGTGTTCAAAGTGAATGAAGGACGTCCGAACGCCGTCGACATCATGAAGGCTGGTTCCGTAAAGCTGGTGATCTACACCACCACCGGCGGCCACACCTTTAAGGACGAGCGAGATATTCGACGCACGGCTGTGGCGTACCGCATCCCGTGTATCACCACCATCAGTGGCGCGAAAGCCGCGGCGCAGGCCATCGTTTCGCGCCAACGCGATCCCATCCGCGTGTGGAGCCTGCAGGAAATTCACTCAACGCTGGCTCGCCTCGCCGGCGCGAACGCGACGGTTGAACTCCGCTGACTTACCGAGGGGCACGCTCAAAACCCGCCAGTGGCCCGCTGCAAGGTGCTTCGCTAGAAAAACAATTTGCCCGCAATGGTAAGAGTAATGCGCCACCTGCCGGTTGATGGCTTGCATCACCGAGTGCGCTTCGCCGCGAATGGTGATGGTGCGGCCCAGGTCGGCTTCCGAAAGAGACTCCAGCGTTCCGAGCACGCACTGCCAACCGTCTTCCCACAGTTGCAGCAGCCCTTCGCGAGTGGCTGGCGGATCTGAAAATTCCCCATCGCGGTCGCGCCCGGGCTTCTCGCCGTCGCTGGTAAGAAAATCGGTCCAACGAGATCGCATGTTGCCGGCCATATGCTTTACGATCACCGCGATCGAGTTCATCTCTGCGTCCATAGTGGCGAAAAGCTGGTCATCACTCAACTGTTCCATCGCGCGCTCGGCCAGCTTCTTGTAATAGCGAAAGACCCCCCTGGAATCTTCTACGTAGGATGTGGTGAATTGCAGTGCCATACTCATTTCATCGCTTCCCGCAGGAACCCGATGATCGATGCGAGCTCGGCATCGTTATAAGCTGCGATCACCGCCGAGTGTTTCCACGCGCTGCCTTCCGCCACCTTCAACGTGCCGGGATCCACAGTCCGCAGCACGGGAGGAACAGACGTCAGATCGTAAAACAATGCACGCGTCTTGCCCTGGCTCACGATCAGCGCGGGCATGGCTTCCGCATCCACAGTCGCGGTGCGAATGTCCGGCGTAGCAAGCGCGCGCAGCGCGGCCGCATCGGCGGGGATCTTAGCAATAGGCGTTGTCACCGGAATGCCGATGCCGTTCACTTCGTGGCAAGTCGAGCAGCGCGCAAAGCCTCGCACGGCGTCGAAGAACAAAGCACGGCCTCGCTCGGATTCTGGCGATAGCGAAGTCTCCGTAGATCCGGAAGCTTCCGGCGCCGGCCCCAGATTGACCGCCGGATTCGCGATCCCGTTCAAGCTCGCCACATACCCAATTACAGCATTCAAGTCGGCGCGCGATAGCGTTGTTCCGAACGCGGGCATCGCCGTCCCCGGTAGTCCACGCATTACTGTACTACTGATATAGGCTTGATCGAATCCGCGACCAGCCAGTCTCGGAGCTCCCGCCGGTGCGCCTTTTGCGCCGTGACAATACCCCGTCGCGCACGATTGAGCAAACACCTTCTCACCCCCACTCTGCGACCACCCCAGCGCGGGAATCATGAAGAACAAAATGGCCCACTTCATTTCGAGGCCTCCGGCAATGCGAACACGATCAAAGTGGACCCTCCGCGCCAGTGCTGATCGGGAAACAAGGGAGCGAGCTGCGCGCCAGTGATGGCCTGCTGCCATCCCGTTGGAGTCGCAATGAACTGGCGTCCGCCGATCGAATAGGAAACCGCCGACCCGCGATTCCCTGCTCCAGTTTGATAGCTCCACAGCTGGTCGCCGGTGCGCGCGTCCAGCGCAAAAAAGTCGCCCTCGGGATTACCCGTAAACACTAGATCGCCCGCGGTGGCGAGCATCGAAGCCAGCAGCACATATCGATACGGCATGCTCCAGATGCGCTTCCGCGTGATGGGATCCCACGCATCGATATGACTGTACGTTTTTCGATCCGGCGGCAGCTTCAGCGAAAACTGGCCGTCAGCGTGAAAGCGGCCCTCTATCGCTTCATTGGGCGTGGATGTCAGGTCGTTGCAAACTTCATTGATCGGCGCGTAAACGTACCCGGTGCGCGGCGAGTACGCCGTCGAGTTCCAACTCTTCGCGCCCGCGGCGCTGGGACAAGTGTTCACCACCTTGCCCGCTTCCGGCTCCCTGCGGCCCACCAGCTTGCCGTCTTCGGTGATGCCCGAAATCCAGGTTTGCACTTCCGCAGTCGAGAAAGCGCCAATGAATTCGCCAGTCACCCGATCCAGCACAAACGTCACGCCGCTCTTATTCATATGCACCAGCAGCTTTCGCATCTGGCCATTGATGGGGCGATCGATCAGTACGCATTCATAGGCCGAATCGAAGTCCCACAAATCGTCGGGGACCTCCTGGTGATACCAGCGCAGCTTGCCGCTGTCGGCATCCAGAGCAACCACGCTGGCCGTGTAGAGGTTCGCCTCTTTGCCTTTCGCGCCAGGCACCAGGCGGTCTTCGTCATTGAAATCGCCGCCCGCGTTGCCGGTACCCCAATAGACCAGATTCAGCTGCGGATCGAACGAGCCGGTCATCCACGGAGCGCCGCCGCCCAGTTTCCAGCTATCGCCTTTCCAAGTCTCGTGACCCTTTTCGCCAGGCCCCGGAATCACGTACCAGCGCCACGCCAAGCGGCCGGTCTTGGCGAAGAACGCCGTCAAATAGCCGCGATGCGCGGCATCGCCTCCGGTGCCTCCCACGATGACCTTGTCTTTCACGATCAGCGGCGCGGCGGTGATGTCGCAGCCGCACTGGCGCGGATCGTCAACACTCACCTTCCATTGTTCCGCGCCGGTCTTTTGATCCAGAGCAACCAGGAAGTTATCGGTGGTGCCGAAAAATACTTTGCCGTCGCTGACCGCTACGCCGCGATTTTGCAGAAACGTCATGCCGCCCGGCTTTCCCGGCCTGGGCGTCGGATATTTGTATTGCCATAGCACGTGGCCCGTTGCCGCATCCAGCGCGAACACCTGGATGCGCGGCGTGATCAGGTACATCACGCCATCCACCACGATCGGCGTGGCCTGCAGATTTTCCGCATAGTCGCCAGTCTGGAACATCCAAACCGGCGCCAGCCTTTTGACGTTACCGGTGTTGATCTGATCGAGCGCGCTGTAGCGCCACGAAAGCTGCGTGCCGCCGTAATGCGGCCAGTCGGCATGCGTCGCGCCGTCGGGCGTTTGCGCGCACGCCGCCATCCCGAGCAGCATCAGCAAGAATCGCATTTCAGTTGCCCCTCAGCGTTTTTACGGGATCCACTTTGGTCGCACCTCGCGCCGGCAGGTAACTGGCCAGCACGGCGATGGAAAGAAACAACAGCGGCGCGAAAGCAAAGGTAGTCAGGTCGAGCGAGTCCACGTCGTACAACATGCTCGACATCAGCCTGGTCAGAAGCAGTGCTGCGATCAAACCAATTCCAATGCCGCCGATTGCCAGCATAAAACCCCGGCGCACGACGATACGCAGGATATCGGCGCGTTGAGCCCCCAACGCCAGGCGGATGCCCAACTCGTACCGGCGCTGCGCCACCCAGAAAGAAAGAACACTGTAAATGCCGATCACCGAAATCACCAGCGCCGTGGCGGCGAAGATGCCAAGCAACATCATGATGAAGCGCGGCTGTGTGAGCGATGAGTCCACCAGATCGTCAACCGTTTGGATATCGGCAACCGGCTGGTCAGGGTCCACCGCCGCGATCTGCGCGCGCACCGCCGGGGTTATGCTCTTCGGCGCCACACTGCTTCGCACCAGCAAGTTCATATCGCCCCAGGGCAGCTGCGGGAAAGGCCGATAAAGTTGCGCTTGCGGATCCTGAGCAAGGCCTTTATTCTTGATATCCGCGGTGATGCCAATCACCTCAGACTGGTTCGGCCCGCGGCCCACGAGTATCCGCTTGCCCACCGCATTCTGGTTCGGCCAAAAGCGGCGCGCGAAGGTTTCGTTGACCATCACTACCTTGGGCGCCTCGGCGTTGTCGGCGGCGGTGAACTCGCGTCCGCCACGCAGGGGAACACGCATGGTCTGGAACCATTGTGGGCTGACGGCCTCAATGTCGACGAAAGGGCGCTCGGCCAGTGGCACGTTGGGCTGGCCTTCCGGCAACAGCGGCGTGATCCGCTTCCAGCTCAGCGGCAGCGCGGCCGATATCGCGGCGTTGCGGACGCCCGGCAGCACTGAAACGCGACGCAGTATTTCGTCGAAGAATGCGATCTGCTGTTCTGGTTTCGCGTACTTCACGGTGGGAAGCGAAACGTTCATGGTGAGCACGTTGTGAGCGTCAAAACCGGGATCGATGCGGAGCAGCCGCCCGAAGCTGCGCAGCAATAGCCCCGCGCCGATGAGCAGCAGCAACGAAAGTGCCACCTGGCCGACTACGAGCAGGCTCTTCATTTGCGTGCGCGCGTGGCCGGCTGAAGCGCCTCGCCCTTCATCGCGCAGTGTCGCATCCAGGTCCAGCCTTGAAAGTTGAAGCGCCGGGAACGTCCCGAAGAAGATACCGGCCAGGAGGGAAGTGATTCCAGTAAACAGCAGCACCCGCAGATCCATTCCAATTGGAACTTCTTGCGGAAGCTGGCTTGCTCCCCATGTGAGTAGCGCGCGGGTTCCCACCCAGGCGAGCCCCGCACCGAGCACGCCGGCAGACAGCGCCAGCAGCATGCTCTCGGTAAGCAGTTGTCGCACGATCGCGCCGCGGCTTGCTCCCAGCGCCGTTCGAACCGCAATTTCTCTTCTGCGGGCCAGCGCGCGCGATAGTAGCAGGCTGGCGACATTGGCGCAAGCAATGAGCAGCACCACAGCCACTGAGCCAAAGAGCATCAAAACCTTGGGACGCACATCGGCTACCACCAGGTCGCGCAACGGGTTGGCCGTCATCACTACTGCTGGATCGGCGTCGGGCGCAGCGGGGTTCTGCTCCCGATAGCGCTGGCTCAGTACGGCCAGCTCGGCGTCGGCACGCGCCAGCGTTGTTCCCGCTCGCAGTCGCGCCACACTATTGAGATAGCCTACGCCCATCCGCAGCCGCTGCGGCGTCATGAGTGAGTACTCAAAGTAGCGCGGCGTCCAGATGTCGGTCTGGCCGACGAAGGGGAACTGAACGTTGGCGGGAAGGATGCCAACGATGGTATGCGGCGTGCTATCCAGCGCGATGCTTTCACCGATGACGTTCGGGTCGCCGCCGAAGCGGCTGCGCCACATGGAATCACTGAGTATGGCCACGGGTTTGCCTTCCGGACGGCCTTCTTCTTCAGTGAACGTGCTCCCCAATTGAGGCTGCACCCCGAGCAGCGAGAAAAAGTTGGGCGAGACACGCACCACCGGCGCCTGCAGCGGTTCGCCGTGTCCGGTGAGATTTAAATTGTCCTTCGTCCATACCGCTACTGCCTGGAATGACTGGTTATGGTCGCGCACCAGCTCGTAACGAAGCAGCGTCATGCCGCGATCGTTGGTTTTATCCTTCGCCTCCACGCTCACCAGTTGCTGTGGGTCGCGGTAAGGGAACGGCCGCAGCAGCAGAGCGTTGGTCACTGTGAAGATGGCCGTGTTCGCTCCGATTCCCAAGGCCAGTGTGAGGATGGCCGTGAGGGTGAATCCCAAATTCTTCCCAAGAACGCGAGCGCCGACCTGCAGATCCCGAAGAAGAACTTGCATAAACGGTTAGCCGAGCTGTTCGAATGCGTATCCGGCGCGCAGCACCGTGGCCTCGTCGCCCATGCGGCCCACCATCATCATTCCAATCGGCAGCCCATCCAGCTTCCCGCACGGGACGCTCAACGCCGGATGACCCGTTAGGTCGAACTGCGGCGTGTTCAATGCAGCCCCATCGGAGAGCTTCATGCTTTCGGCGAAGCTTACGTTAGCGGGCGGCAGCTTAGGTGGACGCGCAGCCACCGTGGGCATCACCAGCACATCCACTTGTTGGAGCGCCTGGTCGTAAGCCGCGCGTACCATCAGAGCCGCGTTCTGAGCGCGTCCATAATACAGACCGCCGCTCGAGCGATCGAGCATCCGTTCCATCACCAGCCACAACTTCACCTCGGGCGGAAACAACGCGGCACGCTCCTGTTTGTGCTTCACATAGAATTCGGCCATGTCCATGCGATGGCCGCCTTTCCAACCCAGGCCCATCGAGTCGCGCGCCATGGGCGACATAGCCGCCGACACCAGGTTCAGGCAATCCATCGCCAGCGTCGTGTGCTCCTTCACCGACACCATGCTTACCGTTGCGCCTGCATGTTCCAAGCGATGCGCCGCGTCCATCACCAGCGCGTCCACGCCCTTTTCCCCGTCCGGCAATCCAAAGCCTTCTTTCAGGATGCCGATCCGAAGCCCCTTGCCTCCGGCCTTCATCAGAGTGGTGTACGGCTGGCTTCGCAATGCCGCGTGCTGCCGGGGGTCCAGACCATCGGGGCCAGCTAATGTTTCAAGCATCAGCGCACAATCGTGTACCGTGTGCGCCATTGGACCCACGTGATCGATGGTCATCTCAATCGGGAAAATTCCCGTGAACGGGACCAGCCCCCAGCTTGGCTTCAGTCCCACGATGCCGCAAAAGGCGGAGGGCACGCGGATGGAGCCGCCTTCGTCGCACCCCACCGCCATATCGACGGCATTCGACGCAACCAGCGCCGCGCTGCCGCTCGAAGAGCCGCCGGTGGTCCGGGTATGATCGTGCGGGTTGAGCACGAAACCGGTGTCGGCGGTGTGGCTGCCGAAGCTCATGCAGAAGCTCTCGCAAACCGACTTGCCGGTGATTTCGGCGCCGGCGTCCAGCAGCCGCGTCACGACGGTTGCATCGGTGTCGGGAACGAACCCCTCCAGCACTTTTGAGCCATTCATCATCGGAAGGCCAGCCACGCAGACGTTGTCCTTGATGACGATTTTCTTGCCTGCTAGCGGCCCGCTGGGCGCGCCTTTAATGGACGCCGTGACGTACCAGGCGCCGAGCGGATTTTCCGCAGCCGTCGGCCGCGCCGATGTTCGTGGCCCATACTTCGGCGGTGCCGCGGGAGGAAGAGCTTTGGACACGCGATCGGCAGTCTTCACGAAATCGGCGGCGTACGCATGGATAGCTTTGAGTTCCGCATCGGAGAGTTCAACCCCCACTGCCTGCGCGTCCCGCCGCACATCGTCGAGAGTCGTCTGTCCTTCCGAGCTACAACCGGCGGCGCCACCTCCGACCGCGGCAAGTATTCCTGCAATAGCTTCTCGACGACGCATGATTCCTCCAGGTTACGGCATCCGGGGCAAATGTGGCGTACGCACTCCTGCGTGCCGCGTTCACACTCGTGTGAACGCAAGGTAAAATCAAAATGCACGCTTCTGCATCGCAGAATGCGTGTTCAGAATCTAACCAATTATGCCAACAGCCTACATTTGCCAAGGAGTGCGCACGCCCATCGGACGCTACGCCGGATCGCTTTCCCCAGTCCGCCCGGACGATCTTGCGGCCCACACACTCGCCACCCTGCGCGCTAAGTATTCGAAGAGCGACTGGGCCGCGATCGACGAAGTGATCCTCGGCTGCGCCAACCAATCCGGCGAGGACAACCGCAATGTCGCGCGCATGGCGCTGCTGCTTTCCGGCATTCCTCACACCGTGCCCGGCGTGACGGTGAATCGTTTATGCGCGTCCGGCATGGAGGCGGTAGCCTCCGCGTCCCGAGCCATTGTCGCGGGCGAAATGTCGCTCGCTATCGCCGGTGGCGTGGAAAGCATGAGCCGCGCTCCTTTTGTGATGGGGAAGGCCACCACACCGTTTGCGCGCAACCCTGAAATCTTCGACACCACGCTGGGATGGCGCTTCATTAATCCGGTGCTGCAAAAGCAATATGGCACGGACTCGATGGCCGAAACCGCGGAAAACGTTGCGGAAGACTACAAAGTCGATCGCGAAGCGCAAGACAAATTTGCGCTGTGGTCGCAGCAGAAGGCCACCGCCGCGCAGAAGGCCGGCTTCTTCGCCGAGGAGATTGCCCCGGTGATTATTCCTGGACCGAAAGGCGCTTCAAAAACGGTCTGCGAGGACGAGCACATCCGGCCCGACACCACGCTCGAAGGTTTGGCGAAGCTGCCAACGCCGTTTCGCAAAGGCGGCACTGTAACTGCCGGCAATGCGTCCGGCATTAATGATGGTGCGTGCGCGCTGTTTGTCGCCAGCGAAGAAGCAGCAGCCAAGTTCGGACTCACTCCGCTGGCGCGCTTTGTGGGCGCTGCCGCTGCCGGCGTGGAACCGCGCGTGATGGGCGTCGGTCCCATCCCCGCCATTCAAAAGCTTCTGGCGCGCGTGAAGATGTCCATGGATCAAATCGATGTCCTGGAGCTCAACGAAGCTTTTGCCGCGCAGGCCGTGGCGGTGACGCGTGCCTTCGGATTGCCCGACGATTCTGAAAAAGTGAATCCGAACGGCGGCGCCATCGCGCTGGGGCATCCGTTGGGAATGAGCGGGGCGCGCTTGATCCTCACTGCGACGCATCAATTGCAGAACACTGGCCAACGGTATGCGATCGCGTCCATGTGTATTGGCGTTGGGCAGGGGATGGCGACTTTGTTGGAACGGGTGTAAGACCGCTATCCCACTGTGGCTTTCAGGAAGCCGCGGGCCTCTTCGATCTCTTCCGTGCTGACGATGTGGGGACGCCCTTGGTAAACCCGAAGCTGAACGTCGGCGCCCAGGTCTCGAAACAAATTAGCTGCTTCGTGGGTCGATTCCTCGGGAATCCATTCGTCCACATCGCTGCCGGTGAGCAGCATACGCAAGCCGGCCAAAGACTGTGGCGCAATCGTCTTCCAGTCGGAGCCGGGCACGCCCATTAAACCACCAGTAAGAACGATGAGCGACCCAACACGAGCGGGATGGCGGAGTGCATATTCGAGCGCTAACGACGCGCCCTGGGAGAAGCCGACGATTACCAAACGCTCCGGCCCGAGCCGCCCGTACTCGCCGGCTTCCAGGACAGCTTCGTGGCACCGTTCGACGGATTGGCTCAGGTAAGGCTCGTTGATCTCGCGCGGATCAAAAAATCGCCCGGGATACCAACTGCCCGGGGTTTCAGCTTCCGGAACCACCCAGCGAATACCTTCGATATCGCCGAATCGGGCGGCTAAATCAATTTTCTCTTCCGGCGTTTTGCCCCTTCCATGCAGCAGCACGCCGGCCAATTGCGACTCGCCCCGCGCCGCACCCACGGTACGAACGCGGGGCCTGGTTAAACTACCACCACTCACAATTACTTCTTTTGAGTACCGTCCCCACCGATAAATACCGCCTGGCGCCGGGACGGCCCGATGCCGACGGCATCCGCGGCGGAAGGCGTTCCACCGGGCGTCGCGGGATGCACGGCAACCGCTTCCAGGTGCGTCGGGAAATTGTTTTCCGGAATCGTAATGGGTTCCAACATCCCCATGATCTCGTCGCGCCGCTCCTCAAACCAGGGCGGCAGCAATAACTGGTGTCCCAGTGCATCGTACGGCTCGTCGCGCGCGAAACCACCTTCGGCGGTCGCGGCGCATTCCACCAGAATCCCGCCCGGGCAGCGGCAGTAGATGGAGTGGAAGTAATTGCGATCCTTGATCTCGGAACAGTCCGTGTAGCCCAGTTCTTCGTAAATCCCCTTCTGCTCGGCGAGCCCTTCATCGGTGCCGGCGTCCAGCGCGACGTGGTGACCGCAGCCGGCGCCGAATCCCCAGCTTCCAGAAGGACGATCCGGCTCGTGCAGCAGCACGATGGTCTTATTTGCACCTCCACCATCCAGTTCCAGGCGATGATACGCGCCATCCACGCCGGTCTTCTTGAAGCCCAGGGCGTCGACGAAGAATCGCTCCGTTTCAGGAATCTCGCGCACCGAACATACCGGCCCATGAAACCCGTGAGTGGCTACGTCGGCGCTGATCTCGCCCACCGTCCACGGTTTGCGATCATCGGCCGATTCCTCGATCAATTCAAGCTGCAACCCGGAAGGATGGTTGAACCGGATGAATTTTTGTCCGAACCGTTCCTGAACGCCGCTATGCTTCACCTTGTGATGAGTCAGGTGTTCGTCCCAGAATTTCGTGGCGCCCTTTTTCACCGTATAGGCGGTGGACTGGATCTGCCCCGAACCGGGACGGCCCGCCACCCGCTTATAGGGGAAGGTGGTGTAAACCGAGCCGGGCTCCGCATTGGCGTTCGAGTAATACAAGTGGTAATGGGCGTAGCGTCCGTCAAAAAGAACGGTCTGTTTAATGAGCCGCTGCCCAAAGACCTGCGTCATGAAATCTACGTCTTCCTGGGCTCCAGATGCACAAACGGTGACGTGGTGGATGCCTGATACCAAAGACATGGTGCTTACCTCCGGCGAGATTATATCAACTGCGCTAGCTGCAACAGCGTGGTCTCAATATATCAAGGCCGGTTTCTGCATGCAACCGCACAGGGAAGTCGGCTTTTTAACTTTCGGCGGGCTCTGTGCAATCGGGCCCAGGCAGCGTGGCAGGCCACAATATACGCGACCAGCGGGCTTGGAAGTTCAACTCGCAGAAATAGTTAACCAAAGTCACCAACGGAACGGCGAGCATCAGCGGGGTAAGCAGGAAGGTCCCGGGACAGTCGCGCACCAGGCTGGATCCGATGCCCAGCACGGCGCGGGTGAGCTTGGCATAGTTGCCGGAAGCGCCCGCTACTTGTCCGCGGCCTTGCCGCACGGCTTCCAGGTAGGCGGCAATGCTAGTGGCGTTCGCGACCTCGGTGTAAGTCAGCGCCAGCGTTTCCAGCGTGTGCGCGTCGCTACCGGCTACCGCAGCCTTCTGCCAGTCATCAGCTAATCGCGCGGCGGCCCGGTTGTTGATGGACGGAATGTGGCCATTCAGCGTTTCCATGGCCGGGAAGAGATCTTCGAACATCTCGAAGTCGAGCTGGGTGCGGCGTCCGGTAAGGCTGGAGAAAACGTGGTTGATGCTGAACAGGATCTTTTGTTCGTGCAGATAGGCGGCCAGAGCAGGCACGTCGTTGCGCTTCCGCTGGAGTTCGATATGCTGGCGCTCTTCGATTCCATACACGCCCACGTGGATCTCGGTGCCCGACGGCGTGGTGCACGTGACTTCTTCGCTGAGGAAAAAGTCAGGGTACCGGCGCAGATGCTCGGCGGCATCGATTGAATCATGATCGGTGACCGTCACCAGATGCATGCCCCGCCGCTTCAAGGTCCGGTAGACGGCTTCCGGATCGTTATAGCTCTCGCGGCAAAAACGGTGAAATCCGGGAATGTTGCACATGCCCGAATGCCGCGTATGGACGTGCAAATCGCAGCGCATGCCTCTTTGTATCCCGCTATACATTACAGTCGGTTGAATTGTGGAAAAAACATTCGTGACAGAAAATGTATTTGCATCCGGGTAGTAATCTAGTGATACGCCGAAGGAGGCACCGATGGCCAAACAAAAACCGAAGGTTTCGTTTAATCACGCTATGATCTACGTTCGCGACGTAGCCCGCGCCTTGCACTTCTACCAGGACCTGCTCGGCCTGAAGACTATCGATGTGTTTCAATATGATTCGCGTCCGGTTTATGCACGGTTACAATCGCCTGTAGGAACCACGACCATCGCGCTGCATCACGTGGAGCGCGGCCAGGAACTGCCGCCGTTCGATAGTATTCGACTGTACTTCGAGGTGAAGGAGCTGGACGCGCTTTGTAAGAGCCTTGAGGCCGAGGGCGTCGAGATCACTCAGTTGCCCAAGCCGATGCCCTGGGGCTGGACGCACGCCTATTTGAACGATCCCGACGGCCACGAAGTGAGCTTGTATTGGGCCGGCGCCAAGCGGCTGCGCGGATCGGGCCCGGCCCAGGAAGCACCGAAGAAACGGCGCGCGGCCGCAAAGTGACCTACTGTGGCGCACGCACTCATGCGTGCCGCGTTCACACTCGTGTGAACGGTTGCCATTTACTGGCGACGAAAGCCATTCAGTTTGTCGGTAATCTCCGCTAAGTTCTGCTCCGTGCGGCGCTGAAAAACAGCGGATTCCTCGCGAAGGCGATACACTAACTGATCGACACGCCCACGCGACAAAGCGAGATCCTCAATTTCCTTCTCCTGCCGCAATAACCGGTCTGTCTGCCGGACCTCCATGTGGGCCATGACGACCATGGCACCCTGGAGTTCTTTGATGGCGGCCTGGATCCGTTCGCTATCCATGGTTCCCGTTATTTTAGCGCGCCACGCGCGGTGATACCATAAGGTCGCGATCACCTGAACCGCGCCCGTAGCTCAGCTGGATAGAGCGATTGGCTTCGAACCAATAGGCCGGGGGTTCGAGTCCCTCCGGGCGCGCCACACGATCCACAGATACCGAGTGGTATTTCCGCGGAACTAAGGCCCTCTAGTTACATACAGTTGGGCGCGCCATCACCAGTCCTCTTTACTCTCATAGCCAAGCTTGATCAGCAGCGGATTGTATAGCTTCTTAAAATAATCGATGTGAGTGTCATCGAAGTGTTCGCGCCAATCTCCAGGAGAGCCTCGTCTATAGTGACTATGAACATCCTGCTCCCCAGGCTTCCTGCCCCCGCTCAAAACCTGAAACGTATTTTGTCGAACCGCCTGAGCCAGGTCGGCCTCCTGCAAAGACTCCGGCACGATCTTTAAGAATTTGAATATTCGCTCAAATTGGTTGAATTCGTCGCTTATTAAATCCTCAAACCGTAGTTCAAGCACATTGGGCCGACAATAATCCCACGACAGCATATGGAATAAGAAAATACCGCAGAATTCCATTTCCGCTTTGATTCCAGCTTGTTTCGAAAGACTGCGCAGGTAAGGCCTATAGTGTCGCAGGCGGGGCCAGTTGCCGTCGGCGTGGGAGTTCAGATGGGAGAAGTAGGCAGAAACAATTACGTCCCGCGGATCGCGCACCACGTGGAATCCTAGAAGGTCGACGTCACGAGTGAAATTGATATCGGCGTTGGTATATCGCCAAAAGTCAAAAGGAGAGGATCGTTGTAGTGCGACGATATCACCGTCGAACAAATTTTCGTAGTGGTGGTGTACGATCTTAAGCCCGGCCATCGCGCAGACGTCGTCTATAACTCGCGCGATCCAGCTTGTTCCACACTTGTGATGACCGAAAAAGGCTCGTATTGGAGGGAAGGACATTCGTCGTTTCTATCGACCTCAGTATGGCCCGATTCGCGGGCCACTGGCAACATTGACACCCGCCCCCAGTCGCGATAACGTCGCTGCATGGCCTTGGAATACTTTGACTGGGAGGTGGGCGATGTCTTCGTCCTCCACTTGCAAGGCCCCATTACACTCGGCCAAGCCACCCAGCAGCTGCGGCAGTTGATCCAGGACACCATCTCCGCCGGAAGAACTAAGATCGTTCTGAATATGGCCGAGGTCTACTATATTGATAGCAGCGGCCTCGGCGAACTGGTCGCCGGTTGCACTTCCGCTCAACGCCATGGCGCCAAAATCAAGTTAATGAAACTGGCGCCGCGCGTGCAGGACCTGATGCAACTCACCAAGCTTTTACAGGTGATCGACGTCTTTCCAGACGAGGACTCCGCAGTGCGCAGTTTCGCCACTTGATGACCCAACCCGCCGCTCCACTCAAGGCCACCGCGCTCCACTCCACGCATCGCCGCATGGGCGCCAAAATGGTCGATTTTGGAGGCTGGGAGATGCCCCTTCAATACTCCGGCATCCTGGAGGAACACGCGGCCGTTCGATCGGCGGTCGGTCTGTTCGACGTCAGCCACATGGGGGAAATAGAAATCCACGGCCCTGACGCGGCGGCGCTCACTGACTACGTGACGACCAACGCCGCGCGGAAGCTGCAGCCAGGCCAGGCGCAGTATTCCGGCCTGCTCTACGAACACGCTGGATTCGTCGACGATATTCTGGTGCACAAGGTCTCGGGCGATCAGTACTTCTTGTGCGTCAACGCTTCGAATCAGGAAAAGGATTACCAGCACATCGCCGGCGCCAACAGATTTGCCGCAGCGGTGGACCTGGCTAGCGACCGCTACACACAGCTCGCGATCCAGGGCCCCTTCGCGCTCGCGACCCTGCAGAAGCTGGCCACCGCCGATCTAGCCGCAATTCGTTACTACCACTTCATCGACGGCCAGGTGGCTGATTTCCCCACCCGAATCGCTCGCACCGGATACACCGGCGAAGATGGATTCGAGATCTATTTCGCGCCGGAATATTCCGAGCGTATTTGGAGCGAGTTACTCAACGCCGGCCAGCAATTCGGCATCAAACCGTGCGGCCTGGGCGCCCGCAACACACTTCGTCTGGAAGCAGGCATGGCGCTCTATGGCCACGAGATCCATTCCACCATCACGCCCTTCGAGGCCGGGCTCGGTTGGATCGTCAAGCTGGATAAAGGCGAGTTCATCGGGCGCGCCGCTCTGGCCCGGCAAAAGGAGCTAGGCATCACGCGCAAGCTGATCGGGTTTGAGATGACCGGCCGGGGCATCGGCCGCGACGACTACGAAGTCTTCCTGGACGGCGCGCCCGCCGGCTGGGTCTCGAGCGGGGGCCCTTCACCCACGCTGAAAAAGAACATCGGAATGTGCTACCTTCCTGCTGATCGAGCCGAAGCCGGCCTGCGCATCCAGATCGTCATTCGTAACCAGGCCATCGACGCGGTCACGGTACCAGTGCCATTCTATCGAAGAGTCACATAAATATCGAAGAGCCACATAAATGAGACGAGCCAATTAATGTATCCAGAGGACCTGCACTACACCAAGCAACACGAATGGGTTCGCCTTTCTGGCGATGTCGGCGCGGTTGGCATTACCGACTACGCGCAGAAAGAGCTCGGCGATATCGTTTATGTCGATCTGCCGCGCGTGGGTACAAAGGTGGAGCAAGCCAAGGTGATGGGATCGGTGGAATCGGTGAAAGCGGTTTCCGATATCTACTCGCCGGTGTCGGGCGAAGTAATCGAAATCAACGACGTGCTTGCAACCGCGCCTGAGAAGCTCAATGAAAGCCCGCACGGCGACGGCTGGCTGGTCAAGATCCGGCTATCCGTCCCCGCTGAAATTCCGGGTCTCCTGTCCGCAGCGGATTATTCCAAGTACGTCGCGGAGGAGGAATCCGGGCGCTAAACACCCGGCCGAATCCGTTCGTGCGCTATCTACCGAAGTCCGATGTCGAGCGCCGCGAGATGCTCCAGGCCGTGGGCGCCGATTCGCTGGAAGCCCTGTTTGCGCATCTGCCGAAGGAAGTTCGCCTCAATCGACCGCTCGAAATCCCCAGCGGAAAATCCGAGTACGAGATCGTCGATTACTTTCGCGCGCGCGGCGGCGAATGCGCCGGCGATTACACGTCGTTCCTGGGCGCCGGCGTCTATCGTCATTACCGTCCGGTGCTGGTGGACACGGTGGTTTCTCGCTCCGAGTTCCTGACCTCCTACACTCCCTACCAGGCGGAAATCTCGCAAGGCACGCTCACCACCATCTTCGAATTTCAAACCATGCTCTGCCAGCTCACCGGCATGGAAGTTGCGAACGCGTCCATGTACGACGGCTCTACCGCTGTTCCAGAAGCGGCCATGATGGCCGTGCGACTCACCGGCCGCGATCGCATCCTGGTCGCGCGCTCCGTGCATCCCGAGTATCGGGAGGTCCTCTCCACCTACGCGCGGCATCAGGGCATGCCGGTGGCGGAGATCGATTACGTGCGCGACACCGGTGTGCTCAACAACACCGATCTCGAAGCGCAGATCGACGACCAAACTGCGGCGGTCATCATTCAATCGCCCAACTTTTTCGGCATCGTCGAGGATGTGGGCCGCGCGGCTGGGATTGCGCATCGCCACGGCGCGCTGCTGATCTACGTTTTCACCGAGGCCGTTTCGCTCGGTCTTCTTGAACCGCCTCACGACGCCGATATCGTTGCGGGCGAACTGCAATCGTTTGCCATCTCTCCCAGCTATGGCGGTCCGTTCGCCGGCATTATCGCCACCAAGGAAAAATTCATGCGGCAGATGCCCGGCCGCATCGTGGGCCAAACCAAGGACACGCGAGGGAATCGCGCCTTTTGTCTCACGCTGGCCGCTCGCGAACAACACATCCGCCGCGAGAAGGCCACTTCCAACATCTGCACCAATCAAGCCCTGATCGCATTGATGGCGACGGTCTTCATGAGTGTTTACGGCAAGCAGGGCCTGCGCGAGCTGGCGGTGCAGAACTTATCCAAGGCCCATTATCTGGCTGGAAAACTGCCGCTGCGATTCACCGGACCGTTCTTCAACGAATTTGTCGTATCCACGGAATCACCCGATGCGATCAACGAGGCACTGTTGCAGCAAAACATCATTGGCGGACTGCCTTTGGGTCGCTATTATCCCGAGCTCGAAAACAGCATGCTGCTGTGCGCCACCGAAATGTCGCGGCGTGAGCAGATGGATACGCTGGCGAAGGCTTTTGAATGATCAAGAAAGTCCGGCCGCACGTAAACCAGAACGAAGCGCTTTTGTTTGAGCGCAGTTCGCCCGGCAAGCGCGGCTACCAGTTGCCTCCACTCGATGTTCCCTCCGTCGATCCCGCCGCGGCGCTGGGTGCCAACAACACGCGCGCGGAAATCGCTGGCTTCCCTGAAGTCAGCGAGGTGGAAGCCATCCGCCACTTCACGCGCCTTTCCACGCACAACTACGCCATCGACCTTGGCCTTTACCCGCTTGGCTCCTGCACCATGAAATACAACCCGCGCGTCAACGAGCAAGTAGCGCGCACCGAAGGGCTCGCCTGGGCGCATCCCTACCAGCCTGAATCGCTCGCGCAGGGAATCATGCAGGTGATGGCGACGCTCGAGCAGATGCTCGCCGAAATTACCGGCATGCACGCGGTGACGCTCCAACCGGCCGCAGGCGCGCACGGCGAGTTCACCGGCATCCTCATGGTTCGCGCGCTGCTCCAGTCGCAAGGCAACGCGCGCAAGAAGCTTCTCATACCGGACTCGGCGCATGGAACCAATCCGGCCACCGCTGCCATGGCCGGCTATGCTGTCGAAAATATCAAGTCCAACGCGCTGGGCATGGTGGACGTCGACGAACTTGCGCGCGCCGTCGACGAAGATGTCGCCGCGCTCATGCTGACCAATCCCAACACGCTCGGCGTCTTCGAATCGGGTATCACGCGCATCGCCGAAATCCTGCACGCCAAGGGCGCCCAGCTTTACATGGACGGCGCGAATATGAATGCTCTGGTCGGCATCGCGCGGCCGGGTGACTTTGGCGCCGACGTCATGCACCTCAACCTGCACAAAACGTTTTCCACTCCCCATGGCGGCGGCGGTCCGGGCTCTGGACCCGTAGCGGTGAAGCGGCATCTGATCCCGTACTTACCGACTCCGCGTTTGGCTCGCGTGAAAGATCGCTGGGCCTGGAACTACGATCTGCCGCAATCCATCGGCCGCGTGCGCGCCTTCTACGGCAACGTCGGCATGCACGTACGCGCGCTGGCCTACATCATGGCGCACGGCGGCGACGGTCTGCGCAACGCCACGCTCGACGCCGTTCTCAATTCCAACTATCTGCGCGTGCTGTTGGAACCCTACTACGATCTGCCGCACAAATCGCCCTCGCTGCACGAATGCGTCTTTAGCGACGCGCGCCAAGCCAAGCGCGGAGTGCGCACCGGCGACATCGCCAAGCGCCTGATCGACTACGGATTTCATCCTTATACAGTGAGTTTCCCGCTGATTGTTCCTGGCGCGATGATGATTGAACCCACCGAGACGGAGGGGAAGGCCGAGCTCGATCTCTTCGTTGACGCGCTCATCTCGATCGCCAAGGAGGTCGAGGAAACCCCTGATCTGGTGTTAACAGCTCCCCACGATACGCGCACCAGCCGAGTGGATGAAGTGGGGGCCGCGCGTAAACCGATCCTGCGCTGGAAACCCTAATGTGGCGCACGCACTCCTGCGTGCCGCGTTCACACTCGTGTGAACGCTAAATAAAACATCCCAGACTCCCCTCGAACCCCTGCTCCACCCGCCCATCCGGCCACACCACGATCGGCACCATGTCGCCAAATTCGCGCGCCTCATCCAGCAGGGCCTGGCTTAGTTCCACCCGACGCTCGTCATATTGCACTCCGTCAGCGTCCCACTTCTTCAAAAGCTTGACGCAAGCGTCACAGCCGCGGATGGTGTAAACGACGGGCATCTTACGAAGCGCGATCGGGCAGGTGCAGCGCCGCCGACAACAACTGGCGCATCTCTTTAATGGCTTCCTTCCGCCAATCGTCGGAGCGTGGCTGAAGTTTCGCGATCACCTCGCGCAGCAGCTCCTGTCTGCGGTCTTCCGGCGCCGTCGCGAAGGTGGTCTCCTTCGGAAGCCCCATTTTCGCTTTCACCTGATCCATGATCTCGCCCAGCTCCCGGTGCGCGCCCGCGGAGCGCTCGGTGAAATGCGTGATGTACTGCATGTCGGCCGTATAAAACACAAACACCGGTATCGCGCGCGACTTGCCGTCGTTGCTCAGGAACTCGTCCATGATGTCCGGATTTTCGTCTCGCAAAAAAACCCGCAGCTCCATCCCGGTGACCTCCGCGATCCTCGCCACGGTGGGCGTTTCGCGATAAACGTCGCCGCACCACGCTTCCCCAATCGCCAGGATCCTGGCGGGGCCGTTCGGCTGCGCAGCGGCTCTCTTGAAAAACGCCAAATCCTCGGCGGACAATGGCGCGCTTTTATAGTTCTGCTCGAATTTGTCGACGTTCACGGCCGCTTGGGCCAGGAAATCGGCGTAGGTGAGCCCCTGCGCGTATCGGGTGGGGGTGACGACAGTGGTTGCTGTTGGCATACTGGTTCCTATCTCTAAAGTACACCACTTGCGATAGACTGAAAGAGAATTTCCAAAGAGAATAAAAATGCTCGCAAGCCAACCTTCTGTCGAAACAGTGTCGTTCTATATCAACGGCCAATGGGAGAGCACCGGAAACCCGAAGCTCGCGCCCGTAACCAACCCTGCAACGGGCGCTGAAATCGCGCAAGTCGCTTATGCCACGGTGGAGGATGTGGATCGCACGGTCCAAGCCGCGCACGCGGCGTATCTGAAATGGCGCGATGTCCCGGTAGTGGACCGGATGCAGCCGCTCTACCGCTACAAGATGCTGCTCGAAAAACACCACCACGAGCTGGCGTCTACGCTGACCGCCGAAAACGGTAAAACCATCGACGATGCGCGCGCCGAAGTCCGCCGCGCCATTCAAATGGTGGAAGTGGCGTGCGGCATGCCCAGCCTGATGATGGGCGATTCGTTGAATGACGTCTCCGCCGGCATTGACAGCCATACCATCCGGCAGCCTTTGGGAGTTTGCGCCGGCATCACGCCGTTCAATTTCCCGGCCATGGTGCCGATGTGGATGTATCCCTTCGCTATCGCCGCTGGCAACGCGTTCATCCTGAAGCCGTCCGAAAAAGTTCCGATGACGCCCACGCTGGCCGCCAAGCTGCTGCACGAAGCTGGCCTGCCCGCAGGCGTTTTCAATTTGATTCATGGCGACAAGGTCGCGGTGGACGCGCTGTTGCATCATCCGCTGGTGCGCGCCATCTCATTCGTCGGATCCACGCCCGTAGCCAAGTACATCTACAAAACGGCGGCTGCCGAAGGCAAGCGCGTACAGTCGCTGGGAGGCGCCAAGAATCATCTGGTAGTGATGCCGGATGCGCACCTGCCCAAGACCGTCGAAAATATCATCAGCTCGGCGTTCGGCGCGGCGGGAGAGCGCTGCCTGGCTGGAAGCGTATTAGTTCCGGTGGGCGATGCCGCCGAACCGTTGCTGAAACTTTTGATCCAGAAGGTCAACGAGATGCGCGTCGGCGATGGCAGCCAGGAGGGCGTCGGCATGGGTCCGCTGGTCACCAAGGATCATAGGGATCGCGTCGCCGGCTATATCGAGAAAGGCGTGGCAGAAGGCGCCAAGCCGCTTCTCGACGGGCGCGCTTCAAAACCCAAGGGCGACGGCTTTTTCCTTGGTCCAACCATCTTCGACGGCGTTAAGCCGGAAATGACCATCGCCAAGGACGAGATCTTCGGGCCCGTGCTTTCGGTGATTCGAGTGAAGACTCTCGATGAGGCCATCGAGCTGGTGAACCGCTCACCCTTTGGAAACGCGACTTCCATTTTCACCGGCAGTGGAAAGGCGGCGCGCGATTATTCGGCGCGCGTTGAGGCCGGCATGGTTGGGATTAACGTCGGCGTGGCCGCGCCCATGGCCTTCTTCCCGTTCGCGGGCTGGAAGAATTCGTTCTTTGGCGATCTGCACGCCCATGGCAAAGACGCTGTCATGTTCTACACCGAGCAGAAAGTGCTCATGACCCGGTGGTTCTGACGTCCGCCGGCCGCCAACCGGTTCACACCGTCTACGGCGGCGCACAACTGTTCAAAGCCGAAACCCCGGCGCGATTGGGTACGCTCGCGCTCGAACTGATTCGCAACTACACCCCGGATGCGGCGGCATTCGCCGAGTGCCTGGGATTGCCTTCGGGCGAACTTCGAAATTCCGTCTTCGAACGAACCATCGCTAAACTGGAACGCGAGCCGGTTGAGGATTTTCGGATCGATTTTGAAGACGGCTACGGCTATCGATCCGACTCCGATGAAGATGGGCACGCGGTGTCAACGGCGCAAGTTCTGGCGCACGGGGCGGCGAAGCCGGGATTTCCGCCGTTTATCGGACTCCGCATTAAACCTCTTACCGAAGCACTGCGCGCGCGCGCCAGCCGGACGCTCGATCTGTTTTTCCAGGCGCTGTGCGGTGCGACCATGGAACTGCCGGCCAATCTCGTTGTTACGCTCCCCAAAGTCAGCGTGCCCGAACAAGTGGCGGAGTTAGTCGAAATACTTGAGCGCTTGGAATCGCGGCATGGGCTGCGGCCGGGCATCTTGAAGATCGAGCTAATGATTGAAACTCCGCAGGCCATCATCAATCCTTTCGGAGCCATTGGCATTCCCAGGCTGATCGAAGTAGCGCAAGGGCGCTGCCGGGGCCTGCATTTCGGGCCATACGATTATTCAGCCAGCTGCAACATCGCGGCAGCCGAGCAGCGCTTGGATCACCCCGCGTGCGACTTCGCGCGTCACGTGATGCAGGTGAGCGCGGCCGATCGTGGCGTATTTCTTTCCGATGGCCCTAGCACCATCCTGCCCATTCCCCGCCATCGCACGCCGGCCTCTGATGCTGAGCGGTCCGCAAACCGCGCCATCGTCCATCGCGCCATGCGCCATCATTTCGATCTGGTCCAGCGCTCGCTCGCGCACGGCTACTACCAGGGCTGGGACCTGCATCCCGGCCAGCTTCCCACGCGCTACGCCGCGGTCTATGCATTTTTCCTAAAAAGCCTGGATTCGGCTGCGGCGCGTCTGCGAAATTTTGTCGATAAGGCGGCCCAAGCCACTCTGGTGGGCGATGTCTTCGACGATGCGGCCACCGGCCAGGGGCTTCTCAATTTCCTGTTGCGCGGCGTCAATTGCGGCGCGTTTACCGAAAAGGAAGCGGCCGCATCCGGGCTCACCATCGACGAACTTCGCGGGCGGTCGTTCGTCCAGATCATGGAAAACCGCCGCAAGTCATAATATATAAGGAGTGAATTTTCCTCCCGGAGGCCCTATGAGCAAGATCTCACGCCGAGCGTTTGTGGAAACCACCGGCGCTGGATTGGTTGTCGCTACCACCGTGCCGCTGGCCGCGCAAGAATCGAACGCTCCATCAGTTCCAACTGTCCCGCGCACCTCCATCAAAATAGCGATCAACGGAACGGAACATCACGTGGACGTAGAGGATCGCTGGACGCTGGTGGAAGTGCTGCGCGACCACCTGGGACTCACGGGCACCAAGATCGGCTGCGATCGCGGTGAATGCGGCGCCTGCACTGTGCTGCTGGATGGCCAGCCGGTGTACTCCTGCAGCCAGCTCGCGGTCTGGGCGGACGGCCGCACAGTGCAGACCGTGGAAGGCTTGGCCCACAACGAACGCCTGCATCCCTTGCAGGAAGCATTCATCGAACACGACGGCCCGCAGTGCGGTTACTGCACTTCCGGACAACTGATGAGCGCCAAAGCGCTGCTCGACCACAATCCTCATCCCACCGCGGACGAGGTTCGCGCAGCCATGACGGGCAACATTTGTCGCTGTTCCAACTACAATCGCTACGTTGCATCGGTGCTTGCGGCAGCTTCCGCGGTTCCAGATAGGAGGTCGGCATGATCGCGCTGAAAACCGTTGGCCATCCCGCGTCGCGCGTGGATGCCCTGCAGCGTGTCACCGGTAAAGCCACTTACACCGGCGATGTCCATCTCACCGGAATGCTTTACGCGCGTGTCCTCCGCAGCCCGCACCCGCACGCGCGTATCCGCCGCATCGATGCATCCAAGGCTCTGGCGCTGCCAGGCGTGAAGGTGGTCCTCACTCACGAGAATTGCGACATTGTCTGGGGCAGCGGCGACACCAGGAACAAGCGCTATCTCTTCAACAATCCGGTCCGCTTCGCCGGTGACGCGGTAGCGGCCGTTGCAGCGGTTGACCGGCATGTGGCCGAAGACGCCATCCGATTGATCGAAGTCGATTATGAGGTGTTGCCCTTTGTCCTCGATCCGGAAGAAGCGTTGAAGCCGGGCGCCGTTGAGATCCAGCCGGGCGGCAATCTATCGCCTGACAATAAGGGCGAGCACCAGCCGGAAACCTACCGGCACGGCAACGTTGAGAAAGGCTTTAGCGAGGCGGATCAGGTTTTCGAGGATCATTACAGCTCGGTTCATCTCAACAACGCCCAGCTTGAAATTCGCGTCAGCATCGCGCAGTGGGAAGGCGACAAGCTCACCGTCTACGCGTCTACGCAGGGTATTTCCATGTGCCGCATCGAGCTCGCGCGTGATTTGAAGCTGCCGCTCGACAACGTCCGCGTGGTCTGCAAATACATGGGCGGCGGCTTCGGAAACAAGAATCAAGTCCACGATTTCGATCTGATGGCCGCGATGCTGGCGAAGAAAGCCGGCGCGCCGGTGAAACTGGAATTCACGCGCAAGGAAGATTACGTCGCCGTCCATGGCCGCTGGCCCACCAAGCAATATTACAAGGTAGGCGTGAAGCGCGACGGCACCTTGACCGCCATCCAATTCCGCGGTTACAGCGGCATGGGGCCTTATCGCAAAAGCTCGGGGGATATCGCGGGCGTGGAGCTGTATCAGTGTCCCAATGTGGAGAAGCTGGTCTATCCCGTTCTGACGAATATGGCCGTATCCGCGAACTTCCGCGGCCCGGCTTATCCGCAAGGCATCTTCGGAATCGAATCGCTGATGGATCACATCGCGTACGAGCTGAAAATGGATCCCATCGATTTTCGCGTGAAAAACATGACGCGGAAATACCACGATCAGCTGCCTTACACCAGTTTCGGCCTGGAAGATTGCGTTTTGCGCGGCGCCGAAGCTTTCGAATGGAAAAAACGCTGGCACGCGCCGGGAGCAGGCGATGGTCCCCTGAAACGCGGCCTCGGAATGGCGATGGGCGCATTCGGCGCGGCGGTGGGACGCAGCAGCGCGGTAATCCATGTGAACTCCAAAGGCGAGTATGAATTGCACGTCGGCGTCACCGACGTTGGCACTGCGGCGAAAACAACCATGGCGCTGATCGCGGCCGAGGAACTCGGAGTTCCACTGGCGAAAGTGGCCGTCGTCAGTGGCGACACAGAAGTTTGTCCGTATTCAGTGGGCGAGTCCGGCAGCCGGACCACGACGCATACCGGCTACGCGGTGGTCCAGGCAGTGAAGGATCTGAAGCAACAGCTCGCCGATAAGGGAATGCCCCAAGGCGACGAGATCGGCACCGGCAGCGCGACGCCCGATCCTGCACAGCCCAAAGACTCCGCGCGCTACAGCTTCGCGGCGCATTTCGCTGAAGTGGAGGTGGACACCGAGCTCGGACACGCGCGCGTGGTGAAGTATCTCGCGGCGCACGACAGCGGACGCATCATCAATCCGCTCACCTGCACCAGCCAGGTGATGGGTGGGTCCACGCAGGGCATCGGCATGGCGCTGCACGAAGAGTTGCTGTACGACCCCGTTCACGGAGTGCCGCTCAATTCCGGTTACTATGGCGCGCGCGTGATGACGCATTTGGACACGCCTGAAATCGGGGTGTTGTTCGTTGAGACCGAAGACCAGTACGGCCCGTTTGGCGCCAAGTCGATCGGTGAATCGAGCATTATTCCATCCGTTGGGGCCGTAGCCAACGCCATCTTTAATGCCACCGGGAAGCGCATCAACGATCTTCCGATCACTCGCGAGAAGCTTTTGGGGGGGCTGGCATGAGAGCCTTTAGCAACGCCAATCCGAAGAGCATCCCGGACGCAGTGTCGATGTTGAGCCAGGCGCATCAACAGGGGCGAAGCGCGTCCATCGTAGGGGGTGGAAGCGATTTGCTTGGGATGGTGAAGGAGCACCTGGTTGCGCCAGATGTGCTGGTGAATCTGAAGGCGATCCGAGGGATGGATCAAATCGACACGCAGCGCGGCGGCGTCCAAAAGATCGGCGGGCTCATCACGCTCGATACCCTGAGCCGCGATCCGCGCATTCGCAAAGAGTACACAGTGCTCGCGGAAGCCGCCGAGAAGGTAGGCACGCCGCAAATCCGCAACGCCGGCACGCTGGCGGGCAATGTTTGCCAGCGGCCCTGGTGCTGGTATTTCCGCAACGGTTTTCCGTGTCTCAAGAATGGCGGCAATACCTGTTTCTCGGCTTCGGGAGAGAACCAGCTGCATGCCATTTTCGGCGGCGGTCCAAGCTATATTGTGCATCCCTCCGATACCGCTCCGGCGCTGGTAGCGCTGGACGCCGAGTTTCACATCGCGGGGCCAGCGGGCGAGCGCGTGCTGCCTGCGTCCGAGTTTTTCCAGTTGCCGCGCGTCGACGCATCGCGCGAGAACGTCCTTGGTAAAGACGAGATCCTCGCTGCCATTCAATTGCCGGCGGCTCGCCCTGGCACTCGCAGCACCTATCACAAGGTGCTGGATCGCGAGGCTTGGACGCACGCAGTGGTCAGCGCGGCGATTGTGCTCGAGATGGATCAACAGATTTGCCGCAGCGCGCGCATCGTGCTGGGCGGCGTGGCTCCCATCCCGTGGCGGCTTCCGAAAGTAGAGGCGCTGCTGGTGGGCCAGCGCATCACGCCCGAACTGGCGGCGAAGGCGGGTGAAGCATCGGTGGAGGGCGCGCATCCGCTGGCGAAAAATAAATACAAAGTGCCGCTGACAAAAGCAGTGGTGAAACGAACGCTACTCTCGCTGAATGCCTAGGCTCTTTAGTAGGAACGCGTAATCGAACGCCGTTTCCTTGATGCCTGCATAACGGCCCGACGGACCGAAGTGCCCGCTACCCATCTCGGTCTTGAGCAGTAACACATTCGAATCTTTTTTCAGCGCCCGCAACTTAGCTACCCATTTGGCAGGTTCCCAATAAGATACGCGCGGATCGTTGAGACCGGCCGTCACCAGCATCATCGGATAATCGCTTGGGGCCACGTTATCGTAAGGCGAATACGATCGAATGTACTCGTAGAAGGGCTTCTCTTCTGGATTGCCCCACTCCTCGTATTCAGACATCGTGAGCGGAAGCGTGGGATCGAGCATCGTAGTCAAGGTGTCCACGAATGGCACCTTGGCGATGGCGGCGTGAAACAGCTCCGGACGCATGTTCAGCACGGCGCCCATCAACAGACCACCAGCGCTGCCGCCCATGATCGCGAGACGATTGCTGGAAGTGTAGCGCGTCGAGATCAAATGTTCGGCGCACGCGATGAAGTCGCTAAACGTGTTCTTCTTGTGGAGCAGCCTGCCCTGATCGTGCCATTCTTCACCGAGATCAGCGCCGCCGCGGATGTGCGCGATGGCAAAGACCAAGCCGCGATCCAGCAAACTCAGGCGATCCGGCGAAAACCCCGGATCGATACTATGGCCGTACGCGCCGTATCCATAAAGCAGCAGGGGACTCGTCCCGTTTAGGTCGAACCCCTTGCGGTAGACCAAAGAAATCGGCACTTCCACGCCATCCGCGGCTTTTGCCAAAATCCGCTCGGATTGATATTGCGACGCATCGTAGCCGCCCCGCACTTGGTATTGCTTCTTAAGTTCGCGCTCGCGCGTCCGCACGTTGTAATCGAACACCGAAAGAGGCGTGACGAGCGACGTGTAGCTGAACCGCAGCACATGAGTCTTGTATTCGGCGTTGCCGCTAGCGCTCACCGTGTAGACCGGCTCGGGAAAATCGATGTAGTGGGAAAAAGCTCCCAAGCCGTCGCGTATGCAAATCTTCTCGAGTCCCCGTTGGCGTTCATAGATTGTTAGATGATCTTCGAATGCGTCGACGCCTTCGATGGTCACATCGGCGCGTGCGGGAATCACTTCATGCCAGTCTTCACTCAACGGGCCGGCCACGCTGGTCCGCATCAGACGAAAATTCTTCGCTCCATCATTCGTCCGGATGTAGAAATACTCGCCATGGTGCATGGCGTCATATTCGACACCCTGCCGCCGAGGCAGCATTATTCGGAACTCCCCGCGCGGATCGGCAGCTTCCAGGTAACGCAGTTCCGATGTGAGCGGACTGGAAAGTTCGATAAACAGGAATCGCCGGCTGCGTGTCTTCGCTAGCCCCAGCGAGAAACGGCCGTCCACTTCTTCATAAACCAGCGCATCCGAGGCCTCTCCAAGCTCATGTCGAAAGGCCCGATACGGACGCTTCGTCTCGTCCAGCACCGTGTAAAAAAACGTCCGGTTGTCGTTCGCCCATTCGAGCGTGTAATACGTGTTCGCGATCCGGTCCGGCAAGAGTTCGCCTGTTTCCAGATTCTTCACCTGGATCGTGTACCCTTCGTCGCCTTCCAAATCGGTTGAATACGCCAGCAGCCGATGATCCGGGCTTACCGCGAAGTTTCCCAAACGGAAATACTTCTGCCCTTCGGCCAGGATATTGGCATCCAGCACAGTTTCCTCAGGTGCATCCAGGCTCCCGTGCTTGCGGCACTGGATCGAATACGCCTTCCCTTCCTCGGTGCGCGTGTAATAGAAATAGTCGTCGCGCTTCACTGGCGCCGATACGTCCGTCTCCTGGATGCGGCCTAGGATCTCGCCATACAATCGCTCCTGAAGCGATTTCGTCGCTGCCATTGCTTCTTCGGTATAACGATTCTCGGCCTCGAGATATGAAATGACATCCGGATCGGATCGGTCGCGCAGCCAGAAGTAATTGTCTATGCGGGTATCGCCGTGATGCGTGAGCTGCCGGGGGATGATCTTGGCGCGCGGTGCTATTGGCTTTCCTCTTTCCCCATATACAACTCACTGACCAGCTCGCGATGATTCTCCAACACTCGGTTTCGCCGTACTTTCATAGTGGGCGTCAGTTCGCCGGTTTCGATGGAGAAGTCGCGTTCGATGATGCGAAACTTTCGTACCTGCTCGAACGGTGCGAGCTGGCGGTTCACCCGCGCCACGGCCTTTTTCACTTCGGCCTCCGCGGAGCTGGGCGCGTCGGCGGTATTCACGGTCACCAAGGCAGTGAGGTATGGCAAGCGATCTCCTATCAACACCACTTGACTAATAATCGGCTCCCCCTTGAAGAGCATCTCGATGCGCCCGGGATAAATCTTTTTGCCATTGGATGAGACGATCAGTTCCTTCTTACGTCCCGTAATATATACGTAACCATCGTTGTCGAACTCGGCGATGTCGCCGGTGTGCAGCCAGCCGTCCCGCAAAATAGACTCGGTGGCCTCGGGATCATTCGGATATCCCAAGAACAGCGTCGGACTCTTTACCAGCAGCTCGCCATCCTCGGCCAGCCGCAATTCCACGCCCGGCATCTTTTTGCCAATGCTGCCAGGCCTGGGACGATCGGTGGGATTGAAGCAAACCACGCCGGCTTCGGTAAGTCCGTAGCCTTCGATGAGAGGCATACCGATGGCTGCGAAGAAGCGCGCGAGATCCCTGCCCAGCGGCGCCGCGCCCGAAGCTGCCACTCGAATGCGGCCACCCAGGCGTGCGCGGATCTTTGAGAACACCAGCCGGTCGGCCACCTTGAGCATCACCAGCATCGTTTTCGGAACCGCTTTGCCCTCTTCGCGAAGACGGCTCACTTCAGCGCCCAATCCGACGGCGCCGTGAAACATCCTTCTCGCGGCCGCGCTTTTCTTTTTGACCTCGGTGTTGATGCTGGCGAAGATGCGCTCCCACACTCGCGGCGGCGCCAGAAGAAAAGTGGGACGGATCGCTTTCATTTCCTGCGGCAGCTTGGCGAGGCTCTCCGAGAACCAGACCGGAAACCCCATGCGGATGGGGAGAAACTCGATTACCACGCGCTGCGCGATGTGCGCCGATGGCAGGAACGCGATGGTGGAGTCGGCGGCCGAGAGCGGAAGCACTTGCGGCCCCATGTCGATGTTGCTGGTAAGCGCCGCGTGGCTTACCAGACCCATTTTCGGCTCACCGGTGGCCCCGGAGGTGAGATACAAAATCGCGGGATCGTCCGCCCGTACCTCTGCGTGAATCTTCTCGAAGGCTTGCCGGTCTTTTTTCAGCGCGGCGCGTCCCTTCGCTCGCAGCTCGTCCAGCGTGATTGCTCCCTCGGACCCGCCGGTCAGCAAAATCCATTGCAATCCCGCTAGCGTCTTGCCGCTGTCCGCCCCAAGCAGCGCCTGCATACTCTTGGGGTTTTCGACGAACACGGCTTTGGCGTGGCTGGCTTCTATATTCTTGGCCTGATCCGGCATTGGATACGTGGTGTAGAGGGCGGCCGCGATGGAGCCATTGGTGAGAACGCCCAGGTCCGCGAGATAAAACTCAGCGCGCGTCTCCGAGTGCAGCGCCACCGTGTCGCCCCTTTGGATGCCCAACTCCCGCAGGCCGCAGGCAATTTCTTGGACCGCTTGAAGATAGTTAATCCAAGTGTAAGTCTGATACTTGCCTTTGCCGGTGGGCTGATGCAAAGCCAGCGCGTGACGACGGATCCGTGCGGTTTCTTCAAGGACCGCATACATTGTGCGAGCACCCATTGGCTTATTGTAGACGTGCTACGGTGTGGATTGTGTCAGTCAACATCTACCCCAGAGAACTCGCAGTGGCGATGGAAGCCGCTAAAAAAGCGGCCGAGCTGGCACTGAGTCATCAGCCCAACATTGTCGCCGAGGCCAAGCCCGACAAATCGCCGGTGACGCAGGCGGATCGAGAATGCGAGCAGATGATTGCGCGCATGTTGACCGAGGCGTTTCCAGAAGATGGTGTGTTCGGCGAAGAGGGAGCTCGCGCGGACACCCGCAGCGGACGACGCTGGATTATCGATCCCATCGATGGCACCCGAGATTATGTGCGCGGCAATCAGTTGTGGGCGAACCTCATCGCGCTTGAGAAGGACGGCGATGTGGTCGTAGGCGTTGTGAATCTGCCCATGCTCGGCAAGCTCTATAGCGCCGCGCGCGGCGGCGGAGCACACTCGAACGGTTCCCGCATGCATTGCTCCTCCAAAACATCCGTCGACGAATCTGTTCTGTGCGTGAACGGCTACGACAAAGTGGCAAAATCGCCTTTCTACGGCCGCTTGCTGGATTGGATGACGCACTTCTGGGCCGTGCGCGGGTTGGGCGGCGCAGCCGATGCCATGCTGGTAGCTTCCGGCCAGGCCGAGATTTGGATCGAACCCAGCGCGTCTCCCTGGGATTTCGCGCCTCTCAAAGTGATCCTGGAAGAGGCCGGTGCGCGATATCTGAACGTGGATGGCGGCTCAACCATTTACGCCGGGAATGCCATTGGCTGCGCGCCGGGGCTGGAGCAGGAAGTCCGGCGCTTCCTGCATGGTTAAACACATTTAACGGCCTCCCGCGAGAGTCCAGCGCTCGAATTGCGTTTACAGGTTTAGGAGACTGTTTATGAAACGCATGTTTGTAGTACTGGCAGTAACAGGGATGATGATGAGCGCGCAAGAGATCCAACAGCGCAAGGAAAACCAGCAGGATCGGATCGCGAACGGGGTGGCCAATGGTTCTCTGACTTCGCATCAGACAGCTAACCTGGAGCGGAAAGAAGCTCGACTGAATCATGAGATTCGTCAAGATCGCAGGCAGAACGGCGGCAACCTGACGAACAAAGAGAAAGCGCAAGTGAATCGGCAGCAGAACAAACTGAGCCGGAATATTTACCGCGACAAACACTAGCGGCCCAGGAAAAGGCCGAGGCGCGCCATCGCCTCTTCCAGAATCGGACGGTCGGCGGCGTAGCAGATTCGCACCGATCCCTCGCCGCCGGTGCCGAAGGCAACGCCGGGCGCAAGGCCAACATGAGTGTCAAGCAGGAGCCGCTTGCAGAAATCGAATGAGTCGGCGGCGCTCGCAATCTTGGGAAACAAATAGAACGCGCCGTCCGGCTTAGGAACGGTGACGCCCGGCATCTTGGCCAGCGCAGCCAGACAAAAGTCGCGATTCTCTCGCAAGCGCACCAGCATTTCAGCCAGCGCGTTCTCACCCCACAGCAGCGCTGTTTCGCCAGCGCGCTGCGTGAAGCTGGGTGCGTGCGACACGACGAACTCGTTGAGCTGCGTGGCTCGAGCGGCCAGATCGCGCCGCGTTACCAGCCAACCCAGACGCCAGCCCGTCATGCAATAGGCTTTTGAAAACGACTGGACGACGACCACGGCGTCGTCGCGAGTGGCCAGCTTCAAGATGGTCGGCGCGGGCGTGGTGGGCTTGGCTCCGGTGTAATTCAAGCGCTCGTATACTTCGTCGGCCATGAGCCACAACCCGTGGCGGCGCGCAAAATCCAACAATTGACGCTGCTCGTCAAGGGTGGCCAACCAGCCTAAGGGATTGGATGGCGAGGTATACAGCAACATGCGCGTTCGCGGCGTGACTGCCGCTTCCAAAGCCCGAAAATCGATCTGATAACGATCGCCAACCAGCGGTTGCGCAATCTCGACGGGCACCGCGTTGGACATGGCGATGTTGGCCGCGCCGTTCGGCCAGGCGGGTGTCAGAACGAGTGCTTCATCGCCGGGATCGAGGATGCAACGAATCGCGAGGTGCAGCGCCTGCACGCCGGATGCGGTGACGACGAACTCGCTGGCGGCATCGATTTCGACGGAATGCAACTCCTGGTAGTAGCGTGCAAGAGCTTTGCGGAGCGACGGCAGCCCGGCGTTCTCGGTGTAGAACGTGTAGCCATCCGCCATCGCCTTTTGCGCTGCCCGCTTGATGAACTCAGGCGTCGGCAGGTTCGATTCGCCGAAATAAAGCTTCAGCACGCCATCCATTGACATGGCGATTTCGGCCAGTTCGCGAATGCGGGAATGTGGAACCGCGAGCGCTGAGGCGGCGACCGCTGGGGCCAATTTGGCGATGGGGCTAGACACCTTCGAAAATCGCCGATGTGGGAGCGCTGAATCCCGGGAGAATGTTCGGATCAACAAGCGTCTGGTCCCGACGGAATTTTTTCGTACCGTCCACCGTATCGATACGAACGGCTCGCCGCTCCGGGTAAACCACCCAGACGGATTTGCCGCGACAGGACAAGTAAAGTTCGATCTTGTCCTCCAGGCGCGCAGCCGATTCCGAAGACACTACTTCGATCGCAATCTCAGGCGCACCTTGGAACACGCCTCTGCTGCCAGGGACGATGCGATTCTCACTAATCAGGCTGATGTCCGGGATCAGGCAGTTCCGATCGTCGAGTTGATACGAAGTTTCGCACAACAACCGAAGCCCAGGATTCTGCAAAATCCAAGCTGACAAGACCCTAATGACATTGGATTTCGTCACCTCGTGCGGGTACCCGGCTCGTGACATGCTGACAATCTCGCCCCCAATCAGTTCCAGGCGCTCGCCTTCGGGCTCAGGCATTCGAAGGAACTCGGGGACAGTTACCAGCGTCGTGGTTGTGCCCATGTCTTAATTGTACTCGCCCCTAGCGGCGAGTTCTGGCGGCGACTAATTCTTCGATCTGCAGCAGCTCGGTGGGATAGTGGCCGGTGTAACAGGCGTAGCAATATTCGTCTTTGGTATCGGACACAGCTTTTTGCAGCGAACCCAGTGATAGATAGGCGAGCGAATCGGCTTCGACAAACTGGCGGATCTCCTCGATCGAGTTGTTAGCAGCAATCAGCTCGCTCTCGCAGGGCGTATCCACACCGTAGAAGCACGGTGAAATGGTGGGAGGACAGGAAATGCGCAAATGCACTTCACGAGCGCCCGCGCTGCGCACCATGCGAACGATTTTGCGGCAAGTAGTCCCGCGGACAATGGAATCGTCGACTAAGATGACGCGCTTGCCTTCCAACTGATGTCGCACCGGATTCAGCTTCAACTTCACGCCGAAGTCGCGAATGGCTTGAGAAGGCTCAATGAACGTGCGGCCCACGTAGTGATTGCGGATTAAAGCTTGGCGGAACGGGATGTTCGATTCGGACGCATAACCGATGGCGGCCGCGACGCCCGAGTCCGGCACCGGGACCACGACGTCGGCGTCCACCGCCGATTCACGCGCCAGCAATCGACCCAGGTTTTCGCGAGATTGTGCGACCGAACGCCCGAAAACAATCGAATCGGGCCGGGAGAAATACACATGCTCGAAAACGCAATGCGCGTGAGGTGAGGCCGGCGCCCAGCGCTCGCGCGTCAAGCCTTCCGGACCAACGCACACCATCTCGCCAGGCTCCACATCGTCTATATAGTCGGCGGTGATCAAATCGAAGGCGCAGGTTTCGGACGCGAATACGTAGGCCGTGCCGCCTTCAGGCGCAGGCATGCTTCCAAACGCCAGCGGCCGGAAGCCATGCGGATCGCGCGCCACAATCACGCGATCCTTTGCGAGGAAGACGAGAGAAAAAGCCCCTTCCAGTTGCAGCAACGCTTCACGCAATGCGCCGGCGAGAGTTCGCTCGCGCGACCGCGCCACCAAATGCAAAATCACTTCGGTATCGCTGGAGGCTTGGAAGATGGATCCTTCGCGTTCCAGATCGCGCTTTAACTCGGCCGCGTTGGTGATGTTGCCGTTGTGCGCCACCGCGATCTGTCCTTTATTGCAGGCGACGAGAAACGGCTGCGCGTTCAGCAAGACGGTGTCGCCCGCGGTGGAATAACGCGTGTGACCGATGGCCATGTCGCCGGGCAGGCTGGCGATTTGCTCGGGGGTAAAAATATCCGCTACATGCCCCATCGACTTGGAACAGCGAATCTCGCGATGGTCGCTGGTGGCGATGCCGGCGCTCTCCTGCCCGCGATGCTGCAGCGCGTAGAGCCCCAGATAAGCCAAATTGGCAGCTTCGGGATGGCCGTGAATGGCGAACACACCACACTCCTCGCGAAGCTTGTCCAGTTGGATCTGGCCCAGGGGGATTTTTGTCACTGCTGGCGCAGCAGGCGTTCGAGTGAAGTTTCCCAAGGTTGCCTCAACTCCGTCAGATCGCAATCCAGCAAGGTTTTCGAATCGCAATCGATCCGTAACCGCTCTTTCATCGTAACACCGATACGCAGCGCTTCAACCGAATTCTTGCGCGCGATTTCCAGAACATTCCCGGGCTGTGATGTTGCTACTAAAATCCGCGATGGACCTTCATGAAATAGCAGGAACTCGGCGCGCAAACCGGGCGGAATCTGGATGCGAGCGCCAATCCCAGCCGGCCCGAACGAGCTTTCGCATAGCGCAATGGCGAGACCGCCGTCGCTGATATCGTGCGCCGCCTCCGCCAGTTTCGCCGAGACAACCTCACGGATCGCTTGCTGGACGCGCTTCTCATAAACCATATCCAAAGCAGGAGGCAGGCCCCACAGCGATTCGAGAATCACCTTGGCGTATTGCGTTCCTCCGAAGTGCGTGTCATCGCAACTGCCAAAGCCTCCCAGCAGAATCAATTCGAGCCCTGCGTCAGGGAAGTGAATGGGCGTTGGCTGCGCGGTCTTCATCAAACCGACAATCCCCATTACGGGCGTGGGGAAAATGGCTTCACCCAAGGTCTCGTTGTACAGGCTGACATTGCCGCCGGTGATGGGCGTCTCGAAAAACTCGCACGCTTGGGCCATGCCTTCGATGGATTCCACCAGTTGCGCCATGATCTCGGGCCGCTCGGGATTTCCGAAGTTCAAGTTGTTGGTCGCGGCCACCGGGAGCGCACCAGAAACGGAAACGTTGCGGCAACATTCGGCGACCATCAGCTTGGTTCCCTCGCGCGGATCGAGCGCGCAATAGCGCCCATTGCCATCGAGCGACATCGCGATGGATGTACCGGTCTCCTTGATACGGATTATGGCGGCGTCGGCCGTGGGGCCGGCCAGTGTGCTGCTTCGCACCAGATAGTCGTACTGCTCCCAGATCCAGCGCTTGGAACAAAGATCGCCCGAACTGAGCAATACGATGAGATCGGCACGGATGGCGGCGGGCGCGGAACGATCCGGAATGCGCGGGGCTTCGAGCGGCGCGATGCGTGCCGGCCTGGTATGCGGCCGATCGTACAAGGGAGCCTCATCGGCGAGCGCGCGGTTGGGAATCTCCGCCACCACTTGGCCATGATCCTTGACGCGCAGGATGCCGTCCGACGTTACGCGCCCCACCGTGACCGCGTCCAAACCCCATTTGTGAAAGACCGCGAAGAGCTCGGCTTCCCGGCCCTTTTCCGCCACCAGCAGCATGCGCTCCTGCGATTCCGAGAGCATGATCTCGTACGGGGTCATCCCGGTTTCCCGCTGCGGGACGTACTGTAGATCGATTTCCACGCCGGTGCCGGCGCGGCTTCCCATCTCGCACGTGGAGCACGTCAGTCCGGCGGCGCCCATATCCTGAATGCCGACGATGGCGCCCGTCTGCATGGCTTCGAGACACGCTTCGAGCAATAGTTTTTCGAGAAACGGATCGCCCACTTGGACATTCGGCCGCTTCTGTTTCGATTCCTCGGTGAACTCCGCCGACGCCATGGACGCTCCGTGGATTCCATCGCGGCCGGTCTTGGCGCCAACATAAATCACCGGGTTGCCGACGCCCTGGGCCTTACCGTAAAACACTTCGTCTTTGCGAAAGACGCCCAGCGCGAACGCGTTCACCAGCGGATTGCCGTTGTAGCAATCCTCAAACACGCACTCGCCGCCGACGGTAGGAACGCCGAAGCAGTTCCCGTAGTGCGCGATGCCAGAAACAACACCTTCGAGAATGCGGCGATTGCGCGGGATGTCGAGCGGCCCGAAACGGATGGCATCCATCACCGCGATGGGCCGCGCGCCCATGGTGAAAATATCGCGCAGGATGCCGCCCACGCCGGTGGCGGCGCCCTGAAACGGCTCAATGAAGCTGGGATGATTGTGCGACTCGATTTTGAACGCGATCGCGTAGCCATCGCCAATGTCGATGATGCCTGCGTTCTCGCCCGGCCCTTGCAGCACCAGCTTGCTGCGGGTGGGCAGCTTCTTCAAGTGAATTCGAGAGCTTTTGTAGGAGCAATGCTCGCTCCACATGACGCTGAAGATGCCGAGCTCGGTGTAAGTAGGCTCGCGGCCGAGGAGGGAAACAATCTTGTCGTATTCCGACTCGCTGAGCTGGTGAGATTCGATGACTTGGGGAGTCATTACCTAATGAGCCGCGACCAATGCCGCGACCATGGATTCAAAGATCACGAGACCGTCGCTCGAACCCATCAGAGGCTCGATGGCGTCCTCGGGATGCGGCATCAATCCCATGACATTGCGTCCTTCGTTCAAAATGCCGGCGATATCGCGCAGGGAGCCGTTCGGATTCTCGACATACCGCAGCGTCACGCGGTCTTCCGCCTCCAGTTGATCGAGTGTGCGCTCATCGGCGATGTAACAACCTTCGCCATGCGCGATGGGAACCACCAGGCGCTGCCCCTTTTTAGCTTCTGAAGTAAATGGCGAGTCCGTGGTCTCGACCCTCAGCGGCACGCGCTTGCAGATGAACTTCAACGAGCGATTGCGCACCAGGGCGCCCGGCAGCAGTCCGGCTTCCACCAGAATCTGAAATCCATTGCAGATGCCCAACACCAGCCCACCGTCGGCCGCGAATCTGCGAATGCTCTGCATGACGGGGGAAAACTTAGCGATGGCTCCGCAACGAAGATAGTCGCCATAGGAAAAACCGCCAGGCAGGATCAGCGCGTCGACGTTGCCGAGATTCGTGGCATCGTGCCAGATGATTTCGGCTTCTTGCCCGAGGATTTTCGAGACGGCATACCAAGCGTCGTGATCTCGATTGCTGCCGGGAAACACGACGACGCCAAACTTCATCGGGATGCCTTCATTGTATCAGCGGGGGGTGGGGATTGGGAATTGGTGATTAGTGATTGGTGATTGGTAAAACCGATCGGGCGGGCGGCGCATCAGGGGTATTTATGTGTGGCTGCGCAATTGTTTTTCACATTTGGAAAAACGAAGCCAAGATCGGCGAGGGAACAAGAGGCGTTCGGTTTGAGAATAACAATGGCACGAAGGGCTTCGAGCGGTGAGGAGAGGTAAGTGAAGAAAAAGCGGATCGAAAAAGAATCTGCCGAGCGGTTATTCGCCCACAACCGGCTCGTAGGCTTCGTCCTGCTTGGCCCTCAGATTTGGATTGCGCATCAAAATCCGCGCGCAAGTGTTCCAGCGAAGAATCGCGTCGTCGTTGCCCGGCGGCTGCAGTTCGATGGCCCTTTCATAGCACACCATGGCGTGGAGGAAGGCATCGTAGGCAGTGAAGGAGGCATTCGGCGCTCCCTTACGGAGCTGAGCGTGGGCGGACCGCTCCCAAACGATTCCCGCGTAATACTGCTGTTCGTATTCGCTCTTCAGCCGCGGCAATATTTCGCGCGCCCGAACTGCCGCCGCGCCGTGGCCGAATTGGTCGGTGATCGCCAGCAGCAATGTCACCAAGGCCCGCTGGTTGTCCGCTTCCACTTCGAGGACGTCCAGACAAATGCTCTCGGCGAGCGAAGGTTCGTTCAATAGCCGGTAACGCTTGGCTTTTTCGAGAGCTTCGCCGACCGCGGCCTTCGAAATCGGCTTCAGCTGGAACTGCATAATCCCGTTACCCGCTTGGCGTAGGGTCCCCATGTTGACTGCAAGTGTATCTGAAAATCAGGCCGTGCGGGAGGCCATTACAAGATCCAGGCTGGCTGCTTTGCTGAATGTGCGGAAGTCCCGATCTCTGGTAAGAAGCGGAATCCCGCGATCCATGCAGCACTGGGCGATCAAGGCGTCGCCAAGACGAGCTTTGAGGTGTTTAGCCAGAATTTGGGCTCGCAAGGCGCCCGCCCGTTCCCAATAACCGCCGGTGATTTCGATCAAGGGTATTTCTGACAGTGTTGCCGCGACAGACGGAGGAAGCTTTGGATCGCTCAGCAATTCGGTGAGAACGGCAGGCACCATTAGCACCTGCCGGTCCTTTAAAGCCTTATCGAGAAGGTCTGCATCCTCACCGCCTTCTCCCTCGAGGAAGGCGATCCAGGTGCTGGTATCGGCGGCGATCACCGATCGTCCTTCAGCTCCTCCCACGTTAGCGAGAACCGAACTTTGCCACGGAGCTCGCGCAGCCGGTCGTAGGTCTGCGAGGCCGCAACCAACTGCAGACCGGTACGGACGGTCTGCGTGATGCCCGAGCCGGTGGCTTGCTGCGCTTTTTCCAAGAGCTGCTGCGGAATGTCTACTGTGATTTTGCGTGCGGGTCCCATGACGAGGTTAGGATACCATAGGGGGAACCAGGGTGCAACATGGTGTCGTAACTATTTGAAACCAAAGGCCCGTTCACACGAGTGTGAACGCAGCACGCACGAGTGCGTGCGCTACATGCCAAAGGCGCGAAAAAGCTTGCCCAGTGGGTCGAAATACCGGTCTACTACGCGTTCCTTCAGCGGGATTATCGCGTTGTCGGTGATGGTGATATTCTCCGGGCAAACCTTGGTGCAGCACTTGGTAATGTTGCAGTAGCCGATGCCGTGCTGCTTGCGCAGATCCGGAAGGCGATCGTCGGTATCGATGGGGTTCATCTCCAGTTGCGCGGTGTAAATCAAGAACCGAGGCCCGATAAATTCGTCGAAGAGTTGATGATCGCGCAGCACGTGGCAAACGTCCTGGCAGAGGAAGCATTCGATGCACTTGCGAAATTCCTGCGGACGGTCGACATCGGCCTGATCCATGCGCCACGATCCGTCCGGCGCGTCCGGTTTGCGCGGCTTCAGCTTCTTGATTCCCATCTTCACCCGGAAATTCCACGAGACGTCCGTCACCAGGTCCTTGATCAGCGGAAAGGTCTTCATGGGCTGAACGGTGATGGGCTGATCGAGCGGCAATGTATTCAGACGCGTCATGCACATTAACTTCGGCATGCCGTTTATTTCGGCCGAGCACGAACCGCACTTGCCTGCCTTGCAGTTCCAGCGCACCGCCAGATCGTTGGCGTGTTCGGCCTGAATATGATGGACGGCGTCGAGGACCACCATGCCTTCAGAGATTTCGGTGTTGTAATCGCGGAACTGGCCACCCGATTTGTCGCCGCGCCAAATTCGAAAAGTTGCGTTCGCCATGATTACTTCATTTCCTCGATAATCTGTTTCTGTTCTTCCGTCATCGGCGGCAGCGGCTCGCGTTCGATCTTCATCGCCCCATCCGGCCCCTTGTTGATCACGAAATTGAATGTCCCGTAAGAGGGATCTTTCTCCGGATAGTCGTCGCGGAAATGGGCGCCACGGCTTTCCTTACGCTGGAGCGCTGCCAGCGCAATGGCTTCTGAAACCGTCAGCAGATTGCTCAAATCGAGCGCCGTGTGCCAGCCCGGATTATATTCGCGGTTGCCACCGATCCCCACCTTGCCTGCGCGCTGTTTGAGTTTCGCGATCCCTTCGAGCGCCCGCTCCAACTCGTCTTCCCTGCGGACGATCCCGACCAAGTCCTGCATCAAGTCCTGCAAATCGTACTGAACCTGATAAGGGCTTTCGCCTTGCCGTTCGAAGGCTTCGAGCGACTGGCGCGCCACTTCATCCACCTGCGCGTTGTCCACAGCGCCCGCAGTGTGGTCTTTCGCGAACCTGGCGGCAAACTCGCCCGCGCGCTTGCCGAAGACCACCAGATCGGAGAGCGAATTGCCGCCCAAGCGATTGGCGCCGTGCAGTCCGGCACCGCATTCTCCGGCGGCGAACAGGCCATCGACGTCCGACATCTGCGTATCGAAATCCACGCGCACGCCGCCCATCATATAGTGCGTGGTGGGACCGATCTCCATGGGGTCCTTGGTAATGTCGATGTCGCCGAGCTGCTTGAACTGGTGGTACATGCTGGGCAGCTTTTTCTTGATATGCTCGGCGGCGTTTGGTAGCTTCTCCTTGATCCAAGCGATATCCAGATAGATGCCGCCGTGCGGAGTGCCGCGGCCTTCCTTCACTTCACGCACGATACAACGCGCCACGTGATCGCGCGTCAGCAACTCGGGCGGACGGCGCGCGTTCTTATCGCCCTGCGTGTAGCGCCAGCCTTCCTCGGGAGTGTCCGCGGTCTGGCTTTTGTAATTCGGCGGAATGTCGTCGAACATGAAACGCTTGCCCTGGTTGTTCAGCAGAACGCCGCCTTCGCCGCGCACGCCTTCGGTGACCAGGATGCCGCGCACGCTGGGCGGCCAGACCATTCCAGTGGGATGGAACTGGACAAACTCCATGCCGACGAGCGTGGCGCCCGCATGATACGCCAGCGAGTGTCCATCGCCGGTGTATTCCCAACTGTTGCTGGTAATCTTGTACGCGCGCCCGATGCCGCCGGTGGCCAGCACCACGGCCTTGGCATGAAAGAGCTTGTAGCGCCCGCGCTCGCGGTCATAACCAAACGCACCCACCACGCGGCCGGCGTTTACCAGCAGCGTGATGACGGTACATTCCATGTGAAAATCGATGCCCTGATGAATGCCGTGGTCCTGGAGCGTGCGGATCATCTCGAGGCCGGTGCGGTCGCCCACATGCGCCAGACGTGGATAACGATGTCCGCCAAAATTGCGCTGCAGAATCTTTCCGTCTTTGGTGCGATCGAAGAGCGCGCCCCAGGCTTCCAGCTCGCGCACTCGATCGGGAGCTTCTTTGGCGTGCAGCTCGGCCATGCGGGGATAGTTCAGATACTGGCCGCCGCGCATGGTGTCGGAGAAATGGACGCGCCAATTGTCGCGGTCGTCCACGTTTCCCATGGAGGCCGCCATGCCGCCTTCCGCCATCACGGTGTGCGCCTTGCCGAGCAGCGATTTGCTGACCACGGCGACCTTGACGCCGCCAGCCGATGCTTCAATGGCCGCGCGCAATCCGGCGCCGCCCGCGCCGATCACTAACACATCCTGTTCGAACGTTTGGTATTCCGCTGCCATCAGAGGATTCTCCAATCCGTCCAGATGCCCATGGAGCACATCCTTACGTACAGATCGGAGAAGGCGACCCAGAACAGGCTCATCCACGCAAACAGCATGTGGCGGCGATTCATGCAACTGACGCAGTCGTACAGCTTCTTGCGGACGGGCCGGCGCGAGAGCACATCGAACATTCCGCCTACCAGGTGGCGGAGGGAATGGCAGCCGAGCGTGTAGCTGCCAAGAAGAATGACATTGACCAGCAGCACCAGCGTGCCGACGCCGATTCCAAATTTGCCGTCGAACCATAGGGCCTTCCACACGTCGTGCGCCAGGAACACGAGAAACAGGAGCGCGAAGTAGAGGAAGTAGCGGTGGATGTTTTGAATGATCAGCGGGAAGTAGCGCTCGCCCCAGTATTTCTTGCGAGGCTCACCCACCGTGCAGTTGGGCGGATCGGCCCAAAAAGCCTTGTAGTATGCGCCGCGATAGTAATAACACGTGATGCGAAAGCCGCCCGGAAACACCAGGATGATCATCGCTACCGTGACGAAACTGGGCAGGAACGAGGGCATGGGACCAAACCACGAATCCTCGCCCGGATGGCCAAAAATCAGCGGCGAATACATGGGCGAAAGGTAGGGGCCGTAGCTGTAATGGTTGCCCTGAAAGGCCGCCCAATTAGCGTAAACCAGGAAAGCGCCGAGTCCGAGAAAGGTCAGGAGAGGGTAAACCCACCATGCGTCGCGGCGGGCTGTTTTGCCGAAGCCGCCGCGCTCTAAGGGAACGTCGATCGAAGACATGTGGAATCCTCACGCTATCGAAAGAGAAGCGACGAAGTCAAGCGCATGCAAGGGTATAGGATGGGAAGATCGGCGGCAAAAAAAGACCGGTGGCGAAAAAGAAGATCAAAGAGTACGATGTCCCGACCGAAATCCGGCGGTTGGCGCGCGAGCGCGTTGGCGCGCCGCCAGCTCCCAAGCTGATTGTGCCCAAGAAGCAGCGCAAGAAGCCCAAGCACAAACGGCCGCCTGGAATGGAAGATGGCGAGTAAGCTAACTGCCAGGGCGTTCACATGATTGTGAACGCGGCACGCACGAGTGCGTACGCCACGATGCGCTCATGATGCCGGGCTGCCACGCGTAAGCGCTCTCCTAGGCCTAACGGATGGAATCGAAGATAGCGAATAATGTGAAGCGGTAGAATGAGGGCATGCCGGACGTCCTTCGCATCGCCGAGCGCGAATTTCATTCGCGGCTGTTCGTGGGAACGGGGAAATATCGCAGCTTCCAGGAGATGGCCCGCTGCCACCTGGCGTCGGGCGCAGAGGTGGTTACGGTCGCGGTGCGGCGCGTCAATCTCACCGACAAATCCAAAGAATCGCTGATCGATTACATCGACCGATCGAAGATGTTTATTCTTCCGAACACGGCCGGCTGTTACACCGCCGACGAGGCTATTCGCACGGCCCGGTTGGGGCGCGAGGTGGGGCTTTCCAATTGGGTGAAGCTGGAAGTGATCGGCGATCAGAAGACGCTTTTTCCGGACAACGAAGGTTTAGTGGAAGCTACGCGGGTGCTGGCGCGCGAAGGCTTCGTGGTGTTGCCCTACACCAATGATGATCTGGTGAACGCGCGCAAACTGATCGACGCGGGGGCTGCGGCGGTGATGCCCTTGGGCGCGCCTATCGGATCGGGTCTCGGGATTCAAAACACAACCAATCTGCGGATTCTTCGCGAGACCATCACGGAAGTGCCGCTGATCCTGGACGCGGGAGTAGGGACGGCGTCGGATGCGGCCATCGCGATGGAGTTGGGCTTTGAAGGCGTGTTGCTGAACACGGCCATCGCCGAAGCGGAGGAATCCGAAAAGATGGCGGAGGCCATGAAGCTGGCGGTTCAAGCCGGGCGACTGGCGTTTCTGGCGGGACGCATGCCGAAGAAGCTATACGCGAGCGCGAGCAGTCCTCTGGCCGGCGTGGTTCGCTAGGCGATGGCTTTGAGCCTGGCCTGCAGCCGGCTCTTATAACGCGCCGCGGTGTTCTTCTTGATGATGCCCCAGCGCGCCGAGCGATCAATCACCGAGAAGGTGGCCGGCAGCGCATCACTGGCGCCTTTGGAGTCTTTTGAGGCGATCAGCCGGCGCATCGACCGGATCTGGTGACGTAGCCGCGATTTGCGAAGACGATTGACCACTGTCTTCCGCTTGGTCTGGCGCATGCGCTTCAGCGCTGAAAATGTGTTTGCCATCTTTTTGCAGCTACCAGAATAACGCATTGGCGAACTGAAACTCAATGCAAAGCCACCAAGCGTTCACACGAGTGTGAACGCGGCACGCAGGAGTGCGTGCGCCACGATGTGGTACTAGTATCAGCTTTCCGTTTTGACTACTAGATAGTTTCTATCGACAATGATATGATCCTGGAATGAATTTACGAACGATCTTCTCCCTTGCTTTTGCGGTGGCCTCACTGGGCTTGGTGACGGGGTGCTCCTCTGAGACGGAAGCCAACAGCGGGTCGCAGACGGTGCATCTGCTGAACGTGTCCTACGATCCGACGCGCGAGCTGTATCAAGCGTTTAACAAGGCTTTTGCGGAGCAATGGAGGCAGAAAACCGGTCAGATCGTGACTATTGAGCAGTCGCACGGCGGCTCAGGAAAGCAGGCCCGGTCGGTAATCGATGGCCTGCAGGCCGACGTGGTGACTCTGGGAGTGGCTTCCGACATCGACGCCATTGTGGACAAGGCGCATGTCATCAATCCGGGCTGGGAAACACGCCTGCCGAACAATTCCACACCGTATACGTCGACTATTGTGTTTCTGGTCCGCAAAGGCAACCCCAAAGGGATTCATGATTGGCCGGATGTGATCAGGCCTGGAATCAGCGTGATCACTCCCAATCCAAAGACCTCCAGCGGCGCTCGCTGGAACTATCTGGCGGCATGGGGGTACGCCTGGAACCACTCCGGCCACGATGAAAAGAAGACTCGGGCTTTCATCGCCGCGCTGTACAAGAACGTTCCAGTGCTGGACTCGGGCGCTCGCGGCTCAACCACCACGTTTGCCCAGCGCGACTTAGGCGACGTCCTGCTGACCTGGGAGAACGAAGCCTATTTAGCGCTCAAGGAATTCGGCTCCGATAAGTTCGATATCGTCAACCCTTCGTCCAGCATTCTGGCTGAGCCGCCGGTGGCGGTGGTGGATAAGAATGTCGACCGGCACTCGACGCGCGCGGTGGCGGAGGCGTACCTCAAGTACCTTTACAGCGACGCAGGGCAGGAGATCGCCGCGCAGAATTTCTACCGGCCGCGCAACGCCGCCATCCTCGCCAAATACAAGAGCCAGTTCCCCGACATCCAGCTTTTCACCATCACCGATGTGGCCGGTCCATGGAAGGAAGTTCAGCCCAAGCACTTCGCCGATCATGGAATTTTCGATCAACTTTATAAGCCGCAAAGCTAGGCGCAGCGAAAAATCAAGATGTCTCCGCTACGACAGCACAGCGTTATTCCGGGCTTTGGGCTCACGTTGGGATACACGCTTTCTTATCTCGGCCTGATTGTCCTGATCCCGCTGTCGGCGCTGGCGGTGAAGGGCGCCGCACAGCCCTGGTCGCAATTCAGCGAGGCGGTATTTGATCCGCGAACGCTGGCGGCCTGGCGGCTCACCTTCGGCACAGCTTTGATCGCGTCGTTGATCAACGCATTCTTCGGGCTGATTGTGGCCTGGACGCTGGTACGCTACGATTTTCCGGGCCGCCGCATTCTGGACGCGCTCATCGACGTACCGTTTGCGCTTCCCACCGCGGTATCGGGTATCGCTCTTACAGCGATATATTCTCCCAACGGATGGATAGGGCGCTGGCTGCAACCGCTGGGCATCAAAGCGGCGTTCTCGCCACTGGGGATTGTGATCGCGCTCACCTTCATTGGCCTTCCGTTCATTGTCCGCACTGTGCAGCCGGCCGTGGAGGACCTGGATCCGGCGGTGGAAGAAGCCGCGGCGCTGCTGGGCGCCAGCCGGCTAACTACGCTCGGGAAGGTGATTCTGCCGGCTCTGCAACCGGCGCTGGTGGCAGGATTCATCACAGCTTTCGCGCGCGCGTTGGGCGAATACGGCTCGGTGATCTTCATCTCCGGCAACATGCCAATGAAAACCGAAATCGCGTCGCTGCTGATCGTCACCAAGCTGGAACAATTCGATTACACGGGGGCCGCTGCCATCGCTTTGTTGATGCTGGTCAGTTCCTTTGTTCTGCTGTTCCTAGTGAACGCGGCGCAATGGTGGTCCACGCGGCATCAGAGGAGGGTTGCGTAATGGCCGTTCGCTCTCGCCATCGGCACACCGAACCGGTATGGATGCGGACGCTTTTCATCGGCGCCTCGGTGGCATTCGTTGGACTGCTGATCCTGCTGCCGGTGATCTCGGTCTTCACCGAAGCATTTCGCAAAGGGTTTTCCTTCTACCTCACGAGCATTTCCGACCCGCTCGCGATGTCGGCTCTGCGGCTTACCCTCATCACGGCCGCCGTTACTCTGGGGGCCAATCTCATGTTCGGCCTGGCGGCATCCTGGCTGATCGCGAAGTTCAGCTTCCCCGGCCGAAATCTATTGCTCTCTTTGATCGATTTGCCGTTTGCCGTATCGCCGGTAATTTCAGGCCTGGTGTTCGTGCTGTTGTTCGGAGCGCAAGGCTGGTTTGGCGATGCACTGTCGCGCCACGGTCTCCAAATCATCTTCGCCACGCCCGGCGTTATCCTGGCTACCATCTTCGTCACCTTCCCGTTCATTGCGCGCGAGCTGATTCCGCTGATGCAGGAACAGGGCGCCGAGGAAGAGGAGGCTGCGGTTCTGCTGGGCGCTAACGGCTGGCAGACGTTCCGGCGCATAACGCTGCCCAACATCCGCTGGGCGCTGGTATACGGCGTGGTGCTCGCAAACGCCCGCGCCATGGGCGAGTTCGGCGCAGTGTCGGTGGTTTCCGGGCACATTCGCGGCCGCACCAATACGCTGCCGCTGCACGTGGAGATTCTCTACAACGAATACAACTTCTCAGCGGCGTTCGCGGTGGCGAGCCTGCTGGCATTGCTGGCGCTCGGGACGCTACTAGCCAAGGCGGCGTTAGAGTGGCGCATTCGGGCCGAGGAGCGCTCGGTAGTTATGGAAGAGGGGGCTTAAAAATGGCGATCGACGCGAGACATGTCAGTAAATCGTTTGCGAACTACGTCGCGCTGCGCGACATTGATCTGCACGTCGAGGAAGGCGAGTTGATCGCTCTGCTGGGGCCCTCGGGCTCCGGCAAAACCACGCTGCTGCGCATTATCGCCGGCCTGGACACTCCCGATCCCAATCCCTCTACTTCGGTGATGGTTGACGGCCAGGACATCCTGGATCGAAAGAGCAGCGAACGTCGCGTCGGATTCGTTTTCCAGCACTATGCCCTGTTCCGGCACATGACGGTGTTTGAGAACATCGCTTTCGGGCTCCGCGTCCGGCCGCGCAAGCTACGTCCGAGCGAATCCGAATCGCGTCGCCGAGTGAACGAGCTGCTCGATCTGATCCAGCTGGGGCGCTGGTCGAATCACTATCCGTCACAGCTTTCCGGCGGCCAGCGGCAGCGAGTTGCATTGGCGCGCGCCCTGGCCATCGAACCGAGTGTGCTGCTGCTGGACGAACCTTTCGGCGCGTTGGACGCCAAGGTCCGCCAAGAGCTACGGCGCTGGCTGCGGAGCCTGCACGCCAAAATCGCCGTCACCAGTGTGCTGGTCACCCACGATCAGGAAGAGGCTCTCGAAGTGGCCGACCGGATCGTCATCATGAACCAGGGGCGGATCGAACAGACCGGCACGCCGGACGAGGTGTTCCACCATCCGGCGTCTGAATTCGTGGTCACCTTTCTCGGCCACGTGAACCTGTTCCATGGGCGCGGGGAAGCCAACGGTCGGGCGGCCCGCATGTTCGTGCGACCGTACGAACTGGAAATCGAGCGCTACCAATCTAATGGCACGTCGGTGGTAGCACGCGTCCATCGTATTCAATCCGCTGGACCCATCGTGCGGATCGAGCTGACCAACGAGCAGACTGATTCCATTACCGTCGAAATGACCCACGAGCGATACCGGGACTTGACCATCAAGACGGGCGAGACAGTTTTCGTTAAGGTGCGGGAAGCTCGAGTGTTCGCCGCCGGAAGGTAAGTCGGACCGGGCGTCGGCACGAGTGCCGACGCGGCACGCAGGAGTGCGTGCATTGCTAACGATAAGAATCTTCGCGTGCTGCGTCGATTTTTCAAGCCGCAGTCCTCAACTGGTTGACTTGGTTGAGCGTTGTTCTCGCCGCCGTTTGGATGGCTACCAGAAGGGTACGCGCATCGGGACTGACTTGGTAGCGATGGGTATGCGGCACTTTCCGGATTAAGCCGTGCGCGCGCAGCATCCGGAGCCGTCGGCTGATGGCGGCCGAACGGCGAAGTTTTTCGGCGGCGGAATGAGCGGGGGTGTCGTAAAAGAGGGTCTGTAGGTCGCGGTTGCGGAATCCATTCAGCACGAAATCGCCGTCATTGATCGCCTCCAGCAATGGCCGGTCATCCCCCAAGGGGCGCAAGGCCCGTACGCGGCGCCCTTGCCAGTTCACCGGCTTTTGGATGTCGGCGATCAGTTCCTCCAATCTGCGGCTGTCGTCGACGCTGGCCAAAGCGTCGATGAGCCGGTTGTTGGTCTGCTGGGAGACCTCGGCTCTGCGGTGCAGATCGGCAATCCCTTTGCGCATTTTCCGCCATTGCAGATTCTCCTCCGGGCCGCCCTCGGCGGGTCGATAGGTGCGAAACACGTCGACGTTGTTGATGGTCGTTTCCGCCGCCCTCAACACCGCCGCGTCGGCCAGGATTACCTTGCTATAGGCCTTGGTCGAGTTGCCGTCCATCCAGAACTTGATGCGCTCGCCTTCTTCGTACTCCTTGCAACTGGTCTGGAGTTCGCCATGAAAGTTCCGGGGGATCTGGCCGGATTTCGTCAGTCGTTTCCCGAAGAATCGGAGAACATCGCGGCTGTGGAAGCTCAGCATTCCATGGGCAATGAAGGCCGGCATCAATCGTTTCAGCTCTGCCCCGCTAGGGAATACGATGTCGGTGGCCCATTCGCTTTGGTAACAGGTCCAGTAATACGGCGTTGGATACTTCGCGAAAATCTCTTCGTGGATGGGGTTCAGCCGCTTAGCGAAGCCGGTGAGCAGATCCACCCAATCGGTTCGCAGTTGCTGGTTCAGCATCTCCTGCGCGCGTGGAAAATCGGCGATCCGCGTAAAGCAGTTTTTCTCCTGTTGGAACGCTAGCCCCGCTTGCCGCATCTGCTGCGCCAGCCATTCCCGACCATTGATGCCGATCTGGATGTGGAATGGGAACCAGGTCTGAATCCGCGCGTACATCCACCCCAGCCTCTGGTCCCATCCATAGTGATAGAGCACATGGCAGGGCCGCTTCCGCCGTACGATCTTCGACTGCACATATTCGAACGTCGGACACGGCTCCAGCACGCTCAGCACACATACTGGCCCGCTACGGATTCCCCGCTCAGCAGCCACCCGCCGCGCATACTCGTCCTTGTCCACCCCGGCCTCTCGCACATAAATCACCGGGAGTCCAGCTTGGCGAACGGCCCTCGTAGAAGCCTCCTTCACCCGCTCACTGGTCTTCTTCAGGTAGTCGCCGTAATGTTTGAACAGAACTCCATTTTGCCAAAGGAATTCTTCCATCCCCTTGGACACCATCACGTGCCGGGTGGGGTCCCAGTAACTTATATCCAACCGGCGCGGTGAACCTCGTAGTACCAGTCGATCGAACCCGGACAGCACTCCCGCGATCCGATCGCCATATTTTTCGATAAACTGTTGCACGGCGTTCTCCTTGTAGTGTTTTCAGACTCGATAATCCGAAATACTACAACGGCAGAACGCCTTTCTGTTTTCACGAACATTGTTTGCCCCGCAGGGGCACTGTGCCACATTCTTTCCATCGGGTAAGCCATAAGTACTAGACCTTTGATTCAAATAAGACAAACTATCTAAGCCTACAGACTACTTGCCTTTATAATAGTTACTTGATAGACTTACTTGACATGAAAACTACAACTCGCCAACGCTCTTATATTTTCATCGCGAGCTTATTGATTCTAGGGGATTTTTCCGCTATCCCCGCCTTAGCTCAGGACGATGCCACTACCCAGAATGGATCCAGCGGTTACAACGGCAGCTTTATAACAGGCCCTGCTTCTAATCCATTGAGCTTCCTGAATGGACCGGCCTACCGAACCACTGGACAAAAAACGCCTTATGACTTTGCTGATTTTGCTCCCATGACCGCGCTCGACCGTCAGCTTCCCTCCTGGATCGGCTTCGGTCTGGAAGAGCGCTTCCGCGCGGAGGGCATGGAGAACCAAAGCTTTAAGCGCAACAACGACGATAACTATCTGTTGAATCGCTGGCGCTTTTTGATGCAGATTAAGCCGACCAGCTGGCTACGGATTGTCGGACAGATGCAGGATGCTCGCGCCTTCTTGCAACAGCCTCCTCTGCAGCCGCCAAACACCAATCGTTTCGATCTCAAGTTGGCCTACGCCGAGGTTGGCGACCCCGAGCATCAATGGGTGAGCGTGCGCGTGGGCCGTCAGTTGATCAACTATAACAACACCATCATCGCGAACTCGGAATGGCGCGACCAAGGCCGCTCCTACGACGCTGTGGTGACGAATCTGCATGTGGATCGTTTCCACCTGGGGATCTTCGCCGCTTCAGCCGTAAGTCCGCTGGCCGAGGGCATCAGCCACCACGTAGACGGCAACAACATCTACGGGATGTACGGCGCTATCGACAATGTGGTGCCAACGTCCTCTCTGGAGCCGTTCGTGCTCTGGCGGGTCAATCCCAGCGTCTCTGTCGAGACTGCCGGGAAGGCCACCGTCGGACATGAGAGCGAACAAGCCTATGGCATTCGCTGGAAGGGCATGGCTCTTCACAACTTGGACTACTCCGTCGAGGGTATCCGCGAGGGCGGCACCGACGGCACCAATGGCATCAAGGCCTGGGGGACCACCGCTGGCCTGGCTTACCGTTTCGCCGGATTCTACTGGAAGCCGCGCATTTTCAGCCAGTACGACTACGCCTCCGGCGACAAGAATGCCCACGACGGCACGCATGGCACTTTCGACACCATGTACCCGACCGCACACGATCGTTTCGGCATCTCCGATCAATTCGGATGGCAGAACATCAAGGCGGTTCGCGCCGGCATTACCGTCGAGCCCCATCGTCGCTGGACTGTTACCGGCCAATGGCTGGATTTCTGGCTGGCCAGCGCCACCGATTCTCTTTACAATACTTCGGGGAGCTCCATCGTGCGCAATACGACGGGGTCAGCCGGCAACCACATCGGGCAGGAAGCGGATGCCTACACCTGGTATGAGATCAACCGCCACGTCAACATTGGCGTGGGAGTTGCGCAGATCTTCCCGGGCCACTACCTCACCATGATGGAGAAGGGGCCGAACTTCACCTACCCCTACTTCGCGCTCAACTTCAAGGACGCCGGCAAAACGCACTAAGCATGGTGAGGGCTTCGCCCCGGCGGTTCTCATCTTCACAGCGTTCACACGAGTGTGAACGCGGCACGCAGGAGTGCGTGCGCCACACGAGCGTGCCTACGATTGAACGCTACGATCGAAGACTCTCGACACGGCCACTCCTACCAGAATCACCACCAGGCATCCGATCACGTTGTACCAAAGGAACGAAACGTTGGTGAACAGGTTGGCGGCGAAAATGGCTGCTTCGCCGGCCAGCACACCGAAAAAGGCGCCGTTGGCTCCCACGCTGCGGAAGAAGAACGCCAGCACGAAGACCCCCAGCAGGCCGCCATAAAATAACGATCCGATCACGTTCACGGCTTGGATCAATGCTCCGAAGTTCTTGCCATACTGGGCGAAGCCCATGGCGAAGCAGCCCCAAAAGACGGTGGCAATCCGCGAGGCTACCAGGTAATGACGGTCGGACGCGTCGCGTTTGATGTGGCGCCGGTAGATATCGATCACGGTAACGGCGGAGAGCGAATTGATCTCGCCGGAAGTGGACGACATAGCCGCCGAAAAAATCACGGCGACAATCAGACCGACCACGCCCACGGGGAGATAGTGCGTGACAAACGAAAGGAAGATGAAATTGGTGTCGTCGAATTCCTTTCCGACCAGATGCTCTCCGGCGGCGTGGGCGTCATTCAGCTCCTGCTGCGCATCGCGATAACGCTGGATGCTGGCGGTGCGCACGCCGGGATCACCCGACCGATTCGCTTGTATGAATTGATCCGCCGCTTCCCGGCGATGCGCGTACGCCTCCTGATAGCGCCGCTCAGCCGCGGGGAATCGCGCGTCCTGCTGGATGTTCTTCAGCTCAACCGGCTGGAACAAGAGCGGCGGCCGTTCGTAATTGAAGAACACGAAGACCATGGCGCCGATGAAGAGGATGAAAAACTGCATGGGGATCTTGGCCACCGCATTGAGCAGCAGGCTGAGGCGGCTTTGCGCCACCGATTTCCCGGTGAGATAGCGCTGCACCTGGGATTGGTCGCATCCGAAATACGCGAGCGCCAAAAACATTCCGCCGATCAGACCGCTCCAGACGTTGTAACGGTCGTTCCAATCGAAGTTGAGCGTTACTGCGTTCAGGCGTCCGGCCGCGCCGGCCAGCGAAACGGCATCGCGGAAAGATACATTATGCGGTAAGAGGTGGATGGCCAGCACCAGCGCCAACACCAGCCCGCAGAGGATCAGCGACATTTGCTGGACATCGGCCCAGGTGACGGCTTTGATTCCGCCGAAGGAGATGTACGTCATGATGAGAACGCCCATCAGAATGGTTGTCAACCGGTCGGGCCATCCCAGGATCACGGAGAGCACCACCGCGGGTGCGTAGATGGAGATCCCGGCGGCCAGGCCGCGCTGGAGAAGAAAAATCAGGCTCACCAGGGAGCGCGTCTTGGAATCGAAGCGCTGTTCCAGGTACTCGTATGCGGTGTAAACGTTGGCGCGATGGAAAATCGGAACCGCCGTGGCGCACAGGATCACCATCGCGATCGGGAGTCCGAAATAAAACTGCACGAAGCGCATCCCGTCGGTGTAGCTCTGGCCGGTGGTAGAGATGAAGGTGATGGCGCTGGCTTGCGTCGCCATGATGGAGAGCCCCATGGCGTACCACGGCATGGACTTCCCGGCCAGAAGATATTTGTTCATGGTGCTGCTGCCGCGGCCGCGGTACAGCCCGTAGCTGACGATGAACGCGAGCCAGGTGAACATTACCACCCAATCGAGTGGTCTCATGAAGCGAATACTCGAGTGAAGACGTAGAACCCGGCGATGAGGAAGGCGAGGTAACAGAGCACGAAGATGTAGATGCGCCGCCAGGTGCCTAGAATTGGCGGCGGTTCGTCCGGCTCGTTCACTGCGTCTTTCCGGCGCTCAACAGATTCGCGAAGATGCGAAATGCGCCCGGGACTCCGGCGGGCAGCTCGCGGAACCAGGAGAACGAAGTGAACACGTAAGCGCCCTTGCCGTAGCGGGTGTACAGCGTGCTGCCGGTCTGGGGTTTCTGCATCGGGTCGTGGGTTTCAAACAGCGCCTGATAATGGTCGTCCCATTTGGATGCGAAATACAGGCCGCGCTCCTGAATCCAGCCTTCGAAATCGCGCGCGCTGATTTCATTGGGTTGGTGCAGCAGCGGACTGGCGGGAATCAGGAACTCGACCGGCGCTTCTTCCACCGTCACGCGCTCGGATCCCGTGGTGATGGGGTAGGGACCGATGTTGGCCAGCAAGTTGGTCTCCCCGCCAAATGGATTGCGGCCGTCGGCGACGTTGTATTGCACCACTAACGTCCCGCCGTTCTGTACGTAATCGAGCAGCCGGGCCTGATTGGCGCGCAAATCCGCACGCACGTTGTAGGCGCGCACACCGGTCACGATGGCGTCGAAGCGGCTGAGATGGCCGCCCGCGAGATCGTCAGCGCCCAGCAGCATTACGTCGGCGCCCAACTGCTGCAGGGCTTGCGGGACTTGGTCGCCCGCGCCCATCACATAGCCGATGGTCTTGGCCAACAGGCGCACATCGGCGCGCACCAGTTTGGCCTTGGCCGGAGGGAAAAGAACCTGCGGAGGAATGTGCGGGTAATTGATGGTCTCCATGGACGTGGCGATGGTTTGATCGCCAACCTGGGCAATGGCGCCCAACATTGCTTGCGCGTCGCTCGAAGGGGGCGTGAGCTGGAACGAAACTTCGCTCTGCTCGCCGACACCCGCGAGATGGAATTCGCCTGATTGGGCTGAAATTTTCCACTCCGGCGGCGTTTGGACCTGAATTTTACCAGCAGCTTTGGCGATGTCGGCCTTCACTTGCAATTCGACGGGTTTGGCCGAGCCGTTCGGAAACAAAATGGCGGATTGGGACCACTGCAACGCGACGGGAGGTTCCACAACTACCGGGCGCGTCAACTCGCCCTGTGCGCGCTCGATATAGCGATAAACCACGGGGCGCACCACCTCGACATCCTGGGACTCGATCCGCAAATGAAAGTGCGCCTCGAACAGCGGCGGATTTTCGGGAAGACCGACGTCGAGCTGATTGGGGACGGTGTAGGTGTCGCCTTGCTTGGGCGCCACCAGCCAGTACGGCTGGGTCAAAGATTCGTGCTCGGGAATGGTGGTGGTGAGGGCAAAGACTTGCGGCTCGTTGAACGGAAGCACGCCTCCGAACTTGTCCTTGGTGGCGGCGGGCGAGACGCCCTCAATGTCCACCGATTTTACCTGGACGGCAAGGTGCTCGCGATTCAGCACGGTGGCGTCGAATTTGATCGATCCGCCGGGCGTCACGGCGAATTTGTCGGAGGCCGCGTCGAGCCACAGGCCCGAACAAAGCGCGATGGCTTCGGTCAATTCGTGCTGCTTGAGAGCGATGTATGGATCATGCAGCGTGGTAATTGACTTTTTCGCTTTCAGCAGCAGCGGAACCGTGCGGTCCGGATTTCCCGGATCGAACGTTTGGGCCGCTTCCGCCAATAGCTGGCCTAGCGGCGCGCCGCCCGGAATCCGGTTCCAGGTAAGATCGATGCCGTCGAAAATATCGTGCGTTGCCACCGGGCCGGACTGGGTAACCAGAAAGTCCTTGGCCGATCCCTTGCGTTCGGCCGCACCCATCCCCTGGCTGCGGTGCATGCTACGGGACATTCCGGCAATTTCGGCGTAGGAGTGGCCGAGCACCGAGTCGTAATCGCCCGGATCGACGGCGATGCGGTTGGGCATTTTCTCAACTTCCTCGCGCTGCTCCTTGGTGAAGGCTCCCGGATTCCACATCAGGCGCTTGGCCTGCCAAGGTTCCACCCACTGCAGCTGTTCCGGAAATCGTTTGGAATCGGCGGCGGCGGAGAACGCTTCGCGGCCCAAGATGGCCGAGGCCTGATGCTGGCCATGGCCGTCGCGCGGAGTGCCGCTAAAGCGGAGAATGATCACGTCGGGACGGAAGCGGCGGATCACCCAGACGACGTCACTGAGGATTTTGTCGTGGCCCCACTTCTCGAAACATTCCTGAGGTGTTTTGGTGAAACCGAAATCGATGGCGCGGGTGAAGAACTGTTCGGCGCCGTCGATGCGCCGGGCGGCGAGAAGCTCCTGGGTGCGAAGGATGCCCAGCTCGTCGCCTTGTTCGACGCCAATGAGATTCTGACCGCCTTCGCCGCGGGTCAGCGAGAGGTAGCCGGTCCGCACCTTGCGGCCGCGCGCCAGATAAGCGAGCAGCGCGGTGTTTTCGTCATCGGGATGGGCGGCGATCATGAGCACGCTGCCGACCACGTTGAGGCGATCGAGCGACAGACGGGCCTGCGCCGAACCGGAGAGTTCGCGCTGCGCGAAGGCGGGTGTCAGGGACAGGGCCAACAAGGCAAGTGGTGTTCGCACGAGTGCGAACACGGCACGCTGAGAGCGTGCGCCACGACCCCCAACTAGCGATCTGATGTCCAAGTAAATATGATACGCGACTGGGGGTCAGATACAATTCTTAGGTTGCATCCGAAGATCTACGTGTACCTCTCGCTGCTGGCGGCTGTGGTGCTCTTCTTCCACCAGCCTTTGTTCAGCTCGGCGTACACTTTTCCGTGGGATTTTCGCGGCGTGCAACTGCCTCTGATCACGTTTCTGCGGGATGAGCTCCACGAGAATCGCTTCGCGCTCTGGAACCCCTACAATTACGGCGGCTATCCGATCTTCGCGAACATCCAGGCGTGTTTCTTTCATCCCCTGGTACTGGCCAGCGCATTCATCAGCAGCAGGCTCTCCTGGTACAGCTTGCCGATGCTGCTGGAATGGGCGGTGGTGCTGCAGGTTTGGATTGGAGGCGTAGCGGCTTATCATTTGTTCCGAGAGTTCGGATTGGGCTCGGCGCCCGCCTGGACCGGCGCAGTGATGTTTGAAACCGGCAGTTACTTCGCCTCGCGCGCCGAACACATCGATTCCATGATGGCCGCGGTTTGGATGCCACTGGCTTGGCTGGCAGTGTGGAAGCTCAGGGAGAAAGCGCGCGGCGACTGGCTGGCGCTGCTGGCGCTGGCGCTGGGCCTGTCGATTTGGGGAGGATTTCCGCAAGCGACTGTGGCTGTTTTCGGCTCCACGGTGATGTTCGCGGCGCTGCTTGCAGCTCTTCGAATGGCGCGCGGCACCGTAATCGCGTGGACTTGCTGCGGATGCGCGCTCGGAATCCTGCTGGCCGCCGCTCCCTTCCTTCCCACCACGCAGCTCACCGAATTGAGCGTGGCGAAATATCGCGTGGACTGGCTCGGTAGCGGAGGCGGGCTGTACTGGCAGAGCCTGGTATCGCTGGCGGCGCCGAATCACTACAACATATTCGACATGAGCCGTTTTAAGGGCCCCTGGGATCCGACGTTTCTATACCTATACAGCAGCATCGGAGGATTGCTGCTCGCGATCTTTGCTTTGGCAACGCGCCGCAACCGGACCACGGCGCTGTTCGCGCTGATGCTCGGATTCGGATCGTTCTGGATGCTGGGCGACAAGACCGCCGTGTGGCGTGCTCTGTTTCCGCTTTTGCCGGATGCGGTGCGCATCGGAATCCATCCCGAGTACACTTACTGCATTTTCAGCCTGGCCATTGCGGGCCTGGCTGCGATTGGTCTGGATGCACTGCGGGTCCACAATGGCGTTCGCTGGGCGATCGGCGTGGTGATTGCCGTGGATTTGTTCCTGGTCGGCTCCGGGCGGCCGATGAACAGCCAATCACTCGAAGCGGATCCGGGCGTGACGCGCGATGCGTTCGATGGCAACGCCGCGCTGCTGAACGAGGTACGGCGATTCGTGAATCAGAATAATCCACCTTGGCGGTTCGACACAGTGGACGCGAGCATGGAATGGACCTATGGCGCTCCCATTATGCAGATCCCGTCGGCTGCCGGGATCAGTCCACTGGCGGTCGAAAACGCGATTCAGCTTCGGCTCCTGCTGCACGACGGGGTTCGCTGGGGCTGGAACTATCCGCTCGAAAAATTGGATTCGCCGGTGGTCGATTTGCTGAACATCCGGTTCGTCATCACGCGCGCCCAAGACCTTCCCCGGATGGCCGCCTTTCCCTGGTATCGGCATATTGCGAGCCTGCCCGGCAACGAACTTTTCGAAAACAGGACAGCGTTTCCACGTTTTTTCCTGGTTCATCAGGTCCGCGTGGTTGGATCTCAGGAAGAAGCCAAGGATCTGATCCGGCGGCATCAAGTCAATTTGCGTGAGACTGCAACTGTTGAGAAGCCGATCGACCTTCAAGTGGATAGAGGGGATGCCCGCGCCTTCGACCGGGCGACCACCTTGCGATACGAGCCAAACGCCATTGAGATCGCTACGCAGTCCCCGATTACCTCCCTGCTGGTGCTTTCAGAAACCTACTATCCCGGTTGGAAGGCCTGGCTGGACGATCAGCCTACGCCTATACTTCCCACCGACATCGCGTTACGAGGCGTAGTGGTTCCGGCGGGTGCGCATCGAGTGCGGATGGAGTTCCGCCCGGCGATCCTTCCCATCGCGCTCGGGATCTCCGCCGCGACCGCGATTGTATTGGCGTTCTGTGCGTTTGTATACAGACGGGGCGCCAGCCGGATACAATTGAAATGAATGGAAAATACCCCCTCAACACCCCATGTTCGCGTGCTTGTGGCGGACGACGAGGAAAACCAGCGCGTCGGTTTGTCCAAGATGATCCAGTCCTGGGGGTTCACGGTGGATACCGCTTTCGACGGCCAGGACGCCTTCGATAAGCTGGCGCAGACACCCACCCACGTGTTGGTCACCGATCTGATGATGCCGCGCATGGACGGCTTCGAACTTTTGAAACGCCTGGGCGCGCAGAACACCCTGCCGCCCACCATCGTGCTAACGGCCTTCGGAAACATTGAGACCGCAGTGCAAACCATGCACGATTTGGGCGCATTCTGGTTTTTGGAAAAACCCATCCAGCCCAGCGCGCTGAAAGTTCTGCTGGAGCGGGCCGCCATGCAGAGCAGGCTGGCGGAAGAAGCGGAGCGGCTGCAGCGGCAACTGTCTTATCAGGGTGTGCTGGTGGACCTGGTGGGATCGTGCCCGGCCATGCAGCAGGTTTTTTCGCTCATCCGGCAGGTGGCGCCTTCCAGGGCCGCGGTGCTGGTTACCGGGGAGAGCGGAACGGGCAAAGAATTGGTTGCCAGGGCGGTGCATCATTTGAGCCCGCGGCGCGGCGGCCCATTCGTGGCCATCAACTGCGCGGCGCTGCCTGAAACCTTGATGGAGAGCGAATTATTCGGGCATGAGAAGGGCGCGTTCACTGGCGCGGTGGAGCGGCGGGCGGGATGTTTCGAATTAGCCCAGCACGGCACATTGCTGCTGGACGAACTGGCCGAGATGCCGGTGGGAACGCAAGCCAAGCTGCTGCGCGTGCTGGAGGATTCCTGCGTGCGGCGGCTGGGTGGAAAAAGCGAGATGGCCGTGGATGTGCGGGTCATCGCTTCCACCAACAAAGTGCTGGAAGACGCGTTGCGCAAAGGCGAATTGCGTGAGGATCTCTACTATCGTCTGAATGTCTTCCAAATCCCGCTACCTCCGCTGCGGCAGCGCGAGGGCGATCTTCCGCTGCTGACCGCAACGCTGATCGAAATGCTGAACCGCAAGCATGAGACCCGCGTGGTGGACGTGAATGCCGAGGTCCGGGAACTGCTCCGGCGATACTCCTGGCCCGGCAACGTGCGCGAGCTGCGGAATGTACTGGAGCGGGCGGTGATCCTGGCGGGCGAGGGCACCATCACCAAGCATCATCTGCCGCGCGACTTTGGCGTGCCCGCCGGCGCCAGGCCGATGCAGCAGGAAATAGAGCCGGATGCTGTGCGGCTGCCCGTCGGCACCACCGTGGGCGAGGCCGAAAAGGCGCTGATTCAAATCACGCTGAAGCATACCCGCAACAACAAGACGCGGGCGGCCGAAATTCTGGGCATCAGCCTTAAAACCCTGTTCAACAAACTCAAGGAGTACGGCGCCGCAGAGATGGAGGCGGCCACCGACGCGTAGATGCCTCTGGCATTCGCATTTCCATCGCCTCAGGGTCATGGCTCTTCAGAGCCGGACAGATCAGCGCGGGGGGTTCGATGTCGCTGAAGGCTCGACTGAGGAGCGCGATCGTGGCGTTGGTGACAGCCGTGGTGGTTGTCATGTCGCTGTTGTACCTGTCCGATTTCACCAAGGCCTCCTTTAACGACGCCGCCGGCGACGCTGACCTGATTGCCGACCAATTCCGCATTTACCTCGAAAATCACCTGACGGTTGAGACATCCGCTCACGGCATTCACCCCGCATCGCCGCAGCAATGGGAAGATACCTGGACCGAAATCGTCCGCCGGGATCCCGACATCAGCACAATGTTAAAAGCCACGCTGGCCAAAGCGGACCTGGCGCTCGCCATTCTTATCACCGACGATCGGGGGAACGTTCTGGCCGCCACTCCGCTGACACAGGGCAACGGCAACGCAGTTTCGGGAGGCGGCGCATTTGTGGGAGCCAAAGACATCCACCAGATCCAACGGCGCTGGTGGGCCGTGAATCTGTGGGATCTCATGACCAGGCGCGAAAACTATTTGTCGACGCGACCGGTGGGACTCGAAGGCGGAAAGCACGTGTTGTTTAACATCACCGTGGTCATCCGATCGGTTCTATTGAAGCATGCCGTCGAACCTGCTCTGAAGAGCCTGCTGCTGGCGTTCGCATTGTCGTTATGCGTGGCGATTTTTCTGGGGGCGGTGCTGCCCAATATTATTCTGGATCCCTTGCAGCGCGTCAGCCGAAACATCGATCTGATCCGCACCGGCCAGTTTGGCGCGGGCCTTCCACTGGACCGGCGCGAATCCAGGGAGTTCGCCGACGTCCAGTCCAAACTCAGCCTTCTTGACGAGCAGTATCGAGGCGCCAAACAAAACGCCGACGAACTGAGGACCAATATCGGACATCTGCTGCAACGGCTGGAAGAAGGGGTTCTGCTTTTCGACGATGACGGCCGATTGCTGATGGCCGGCGAACCCGCCGAGAGAATGCTCGGCAAGACCCATGCGGAAATGTCGGGACGGAGCATGGAAGATCTGTTTCCTCAATCCACAATTCTGGGGCAGATTATTGGAAGCGCTCTCGAAAGCGGCAGATCGGTAGAAGAACAACAAGTGGCGATTCCACGGGAGGGCAACGCCCCGCTGCGCCTGATGGTCAGCGTCCAGCTTCTCAGAAGCAGCTCCGGCGGAGAGGACATGGGGACGCTGGTCACCCTGCGGGACATCGAAAGCCGCCGGCAGTTGGAACAGCAGCTCGATTTCTCGTCGCGCCTGGCAGCCATCAGCCGGCTTACCGGCGGCGTGGCGCACGAGATCAAGAATCCGCTGAATGCCATGGCGCTGCACTTGGAAGTATTAAAGGGCAAACTGGCCGGGGAGCAGCCGGAGATCGAAGTCATCGGCCGGGAGATCAAGCGGCTGGACACGGTGGTGAAAACCTTTCTGAATTTCAACCGGCCGGTGGATCTGAACTACGCGCCCATCGATTTCAACGACCTAGTCAAACAAGTGCTGGCGCTGGTTTCGGTGGACGCGAGGGCCAAGAACGTGGCGCTGAAAACGGCGCTGGAAGGCGACAAGCTGTGGATCAACGGCGATCCCGATTTGCTGAAGCAGGCCATTCTCAACGTGATCAACAATGGCATGGAAGCTATGACAGAGGGTGGAACGCTGACCACCAGAACAGCCAGCGACGGCGGGCAGTGCCAGCTCACCGTAAGCGATGCGGGACCCGGTATCGCGCGCGAGATCCAGAGCCGCGTGTTCCAGCTTTACTTCACTACTAAAGAGACCGGCTCCGGGATCGGCCTTGCGACTACCTTCCGAGTGGTGCAACTGCACAATGGTACAATCGACTTTACCAGCGAGCCGGGAAAAGGCACCACATTTCGGTTGCGCTTTCCGAGAATGGTCGATTACCAGGGTGAAGTTCTCACTTCGGCAACGACCGGTGTCTAGCTCAAGACTCTGTGATCCAATGCCACGCTTTTCGCGCTACCGGGCGAGCCTAGTGTTGTTGCTGGCTTGGGAATCGTCCTGCCACCGGAGGCAAGTAGCGGTGCCCGTTCCATCCGCCCCCAACACGATCCAGCCGGCCACGCCCGCTGCGGCACCCGCGGCTGAAAGTCCCAAGGCTCCCGGCACCGGGGCGACCACCCAGGCACAGGAACCGAGCCCCTACCAAGTGAACAAAGCGCCGCAGCCCGCCCCGGCGGCCAAGAAACCGGCCCCTGCAACCACGGCCCCTTCAGCGACGGCCCCGGCAAGCAGCCCTGCGCCATCATCCCCGCCAGTGCCGCCCGCTCCTCCTCCGAAGCTTGGAGACATTCTTACTCCGGATGCTCAGAAGCAGTACAACGCATTCATCGATCAAAGCCTTGCGCGTGCACAGACCAGCTTAAATTCAATCGGGAGAAGGCAGTTGAACAAGGATCAGCGGGCGGAGGTGGAGCAGATTCGGAACTTCATGCAACAGGCCCAGACGGCCCGCGCTTCCGATCCAGCCGGGGCGAAGAGTTTGGCTGAGAGGGCGGAAGTTCTAGCCAGGGATCTAACGGCAACATTGCATTAAGAAGACGGAAAAGCGCGACCGGACCAGCCAGTTCAGGCTAATCCAGCCGCGCCTATTTGCTTCCGATCCAGAAGAAGAACTACTGAGCTGAGACGCTTCCTACTGGGGCCGCGTTAGCAGCTTGAGCTTGGCCTGTGACGTCGAGCATGTAAATCTTCACATCCACGCGGCGATTTTCCTTGCGGTCGTCGCGAGTCTTGTTGTTCGCATCCGGGAAATCGCTGCCGACGCCCAGTTCACGGATTGAGCGCAAGGGAACATTATGCTCCACTGCCAGATAATGCACCACTGCATCCGCCCGCTTGCGGCTTAACTCGCGGTTATAAGCGACATTGCCGGTCCGATCAGCAAATCCTTCCACTTCAACTACATAGCCCTTCATGCTGGCGAGCTTTTGAATGGCGTCATCCAGCTTGGCCTGCTCGTCCTTGCTTAGAACGCTCTTGCCGAACCCAAAATAGATGGGCGCTGTGCTGATGAGCTTGTAATTGTCCAGGTTCTGGATAGTAGTATCCAGCTTGGTCCCCGTTTGCTGAGCCAGAGTGGTAGCGGCTTGAGCTTGCTGTCCAGCTGCTACGGCGGCGGTATTGGCCTGAGCTGCGGCGGCAGCGGCTTCGGCAGCCTTCTTGCCGGCATCGGTTGCCTTTTCATCAGCCGTAGCTACCTGGCGATCCAGATCGCCAATGGCTTGATCAGTCTGCTTCTTGTTTTCATCAGTTTGCTTTTGCAGGCTGCCAACCTGAGCTTGAGTCTGGTTGACCTGATTCTGAACGGGCGCGATGGCTTCCCGAACGTGCTTCTTCGTTGCGCATCCTACGCTCGCCAACGATAAAATCGTCAAAGCCCCCACAAAAGCCGGTGTATTGCGAAGTGACATGGACTCATTCTCCTTCTTCGGTAAAGATAGCACGTCTAAGGCCGAAAAACAAAAACTAATAGTACTGAAGAACTATACTGACTATCAACGGGGTACCATAGGCGGCCATTCGCTCGCAATGCAATGGGACAGGTAAAAATTGCCTAGTCCTATCCTGTTTTGACACGATTGACACGAGATCGTGAGACCAGTTTCGTGCGATTTAGAGCCGTCGTGCGCTAAATTGGTTCCACGGTGCAAACCTACGATCTGATTGTTATCGGCTCTGGACCGGCTGGGCAACGCGCGGCTATCCAGGGCTCTAAGATGGGCAAACGCGTGGCTTTGGTGGAGCGACGCGAGGTGGTTGGCGGAGTCTGTGTCAATACAGGCACAATTCCCAGCAAGACCTTTCGCGAGGCGGTGCTGCATCTGTCCGGCTATTACTACCAGAACATCTATGGCGTGAACTATCGCGTGAAGGACAAGATCACCATGGCGGACCTGGCGTTCCGCGTCCAGCACGTGATCAAGACCGAAGTGGACGTGATCCAGGCCCAGCTGTCGCGCAACAATGTCGAACTAATCAGCGGGATCGCCGGCTTCATCGATCCGCACACCTTGCGGGTGACCACGCCGCGCCAGGAGCAGACTTTCAACGCCGAATACTTCGTGATCGCGACCGGCACGAAACCGGCGGCGAACGCGAAAGTGCCCATCAACGGGCGCAACATCATCGACAGCGATCAGGTGCTGGACATGCCCGAGTTGCCCAAGTCGATGATCGTGGTTGGCGGCGGCGTGATCGGCGTGGAATACACGTGCATGTTCGCGGCCCTGGGGGTACGCGTGATCCTGGTGGAAAAGCGGCCGCGCCTGCTGGAGTTCGCCGATAACGAGATGGTGGAGGCGCTGTCCTATAACTTGCGCGATCATCGCGTAACACTGCGGCTGAATGAAGAAGTGGACAGCGTGGAGGAGACCGCCGAAGGCACCGTGGTGGCCAGGCTGGAGAGCCAGAAGAAGCTATCGGGCGACGCCTTGCTGTTTGCGGTAGGACGGCAGGGAAATGTCGACGAACTGAACTTGCCGGCGGCCGGGGTGGAATGCGACGCGCGCGGGCGCATCAAAGTAGACTGCGAATTTCGCACCGCGCAGCCGCACATTTTCGCGGTCGGCGACGTGATCGGATTTCCGAGCCTGGCATCGGTTTCGATGGAACAAGGCCGCATCGCCGCGGCGGGAGCTTTCGGCAAGAAGCTGATCTCCAACCCGGCCAGCTATCCATACGGAATCTATACCATCCCGGAAATTTCGTTCATCGGAAAAACCGAAGAGCAGCTTACCGACGAGGACGTGCCGTACGAAGTGGGCGTGGCGTATTATCGCGAGATCGCGCGAGGTCAGATCCGGGGCGACACCACGGGTCGCCTGAAAATATGTTTTCATCGCGAGACCAAGGAGGTGCTCGGGGTACACGTCATCGGCGAAGGGGCCTCCGAGTTGCTTCATATCGGCCAGGCAGTTATGATTCTGGGCGGCACGGTGGAATACTTTGTGGATACCGTTTTCAATTACCCGACATTAGCGGAGTGCTACAAGGCCGCGGCTTTTAATGGGCTGAACAAGCTAGCGAAGGGGTAGGGACGCTAAGGAACATGGCTCGGACAATTGGGATCACCACCGCCGAGGGAATCGCCACCGGGTTGGTGGAAGGGCACGAGCTGGTCGGCGAACTTCGCATTTACGAACAGGGCGACGAGGACGAGCCGCTTCTGAGCCTGCCTGCGGAGGGAATCGCACAGCGTTTCGCCAATGAGATCCTGGCGGTTGGGGCCGGACAGAGCGTGGACGCAATCGGCGTTGGGCTGCCCGGCATTATCAACTGCGGCTTTATCGAGGAATCGCCCAATCTCCGCCAGCTCAAGGGCGCCCACATGCAGGATTTGCTTGGGGCGGCGCTACGGGATTCGGGCATCACGGCGCCGGTGTACGTCTACAACGATGCCGACGTGCTGGCCGCCGGTCTGGCCGCCACGCACGGACACCTGGACCGCTTTATTCGTGTCTGGACGCTCGGCCATGGCATCGGCTTTGGCGTTTATCCGAGGCGCGAAGGAGTTTGGGAAGGCGGGCACGTGGTGGTGTCGCTGGATCCGCGCGAACGCTATTGCGGCTGTGGCGGCGTCGGCCATCTGGAGGGCATCATGGGCCAGCGCGCCATGCGGCTGCGCTTCCTTGATATGGAGCCCGACGAGGTGTTCGAGAATGCGCAGAAGCGCGACCAGCGTTGTGTGGAGTTCGTGAAGCTGTGGCATCGAGCGCTGGCCGCGGCAACCGCCAATTCCATTCACCTGGCCGGTCCCGGCAAATTCTTCATCTCGGGATTCAACGCCAAGCACCTGGACGTCAACCTGATGCATCAATACGTGCACGAGATGGTTAAGATGAGCCCGCTGCAAAGCTACGTCTTTGACGTGGTTCCCAGCAGCGATGTGGATGGCGTGATCGGCGCGGCGGTGAGCGCGGGTCAGAACGCGGCGGCTTTGAGTACATTCGCGGCCCGCAGCCTCGACGCGCCGCCGGTTCCTATTGGCACAATTAACTTACCCAATGGCACCGATGTGTCGATCGATGCGCATTCTCTTTGATCAGCCACTATGGCCGGTTTCGTGAGGGCGATAAAAGTGATCCTTTCCATGGCATTGACGCCGTTACGGCACGTTCGCCAAGGCTGATTATTCATCGCCTGGCGATCCGTTGGGACGTGCTACAACTGTTGCGACGTGCGTGTGAGGATTAAATATGCGTTACCACTGGCCCAGATGGCGCTAGCGGTTACTCTAATCTGGCTGAGCCGCCGAGAACTCGCCGCCGCGCATATTAACTTCGGCAGTACACCGGCTTTCGACCTCCTCGCCCTTATCAATCCCCCGGCGGCTATCCTGCGAAGCGCTTGGCTCAACTCCCTGGACTACCCATGGTCCGACGCGCTGTTTGTCGCATCAATCGGCGTATTTTGGTACTTAATCGGATTAAGCATAGATTACTGGCAGAAGCGAAAGACACTCCCTCTATTCACCTGGAACCCACTACGAGTAACCGCCGACCTGGTGCTCATCGCACTCGGCCCATACTTCATGTGGATTCTCAAAAGAATTGATGTTGCTGACATGCCGTGGCAGTGGGAGGCGCCTGCACTGGCCACTGTTTTTTGCTGGCTCCTCGGGCCGGCCTTCATCTTTGGTCGCGACCTAATTCATTGCTTTCGTCGCAAAGCTGATCCATTCGTCGCGTCTCAATAGTTTTCTGTCGTTGCGTGGCGCGGGGCGGATAAAGCTTTTCGCGCTTGCTCGCAGCCTTCCGCGCGGCTCTATATCCAACTCAGTGCTCAGAGGGACGAACTCCGGCCGGCGCCGAGCCTATAGCAATTCGTAGGGGTACGCTACACTCTAACTTCCGATGCGAAAGCAAATTTTTCCTGCCGGGAGCGTGAGTGGCGCAGTCCAGCTTCCCGGCGACAAATCCATTTCACACCGCTATGCGATGCTGGCGGCGATTGCGGAAGGCCCATCGAAAATATCGAACTATTCGACCGGCGCCGATTGCCAGTCGACGCTAGCGTGCGTTGGAGCGCTCGGCGCAGCAAGTGAAACCAAAAACGACGTGGTGTGTATCCACGGCCGCGGCCTGGATGGATTGCGGGAGCCTTCCGCCGCCCTGGATGCCGGCAACTCGGGATCGACCATTCGAATGCTGTCCGGCATTCTCGCAGCGCAGCCCTTCGATACCAGGATCGGCGGCGATGAATCTCTATCGAGACGCCCCATGGAGCGCATCATGAAGCCGCTGGCGCAAATGGGAGCGCGCATTGAAGGACGCGAGGGTCGGTTTCCACCGCTCACCATCCATGGCGGTAAGCTGCATCCCATCGAGTACACGCTGCCGGTGGCGAGCGCGCAGGTAAAGAGCTGTGTGCTGCTGGCTGGGTTGTTCGCGGATGGGCGCACCACGGTACACGAGCCGCTGCGCACGCGCGATCACACCGAACTGGCATTGCGCGAATTCGGCGCCGACATAGAAGTGGAGCGGCTCTCCATCACGGTGACCGGCCGGGGCAAGCTGCAGGGCCGGGAGCTGCGCGTGCCGGGCGATCTTTCATCGGCAGCATTCTTTCTGGTGGCCGCGTTGATCGTTCCCGAGTCAAACCTGACCATTCACGGCGTGGGACTCAACCCCACCCGCTCCGCGCTGCTCGATTTCCTGGTCGAGATGGGCGCGCAGATTAAGATACTGGACGTCACTTCCAGCGGCGGGGAGCTCATCGGCGATGTTTCGATCCGCAAATCGCGCATTCAGGGAGGCGTACTCGAAAAAGCGCGCACCGCCGCGTTGATTGACGAAATTCCGGTGCTGGCCGTACTCGGCGCGGCGAGCGAGGGAGGGCTGATCGTCCGCGACGCGTCCGAACTGCGGGTGAAGGAGACCGACCGAATCGCCACCATCGCCGAAAACTTCAAGCGCATGGGGCTCAAGATCCACCTGCAGCAGGATGGCTTCGAGATTCCTGGACGGCAGCAGTTTCATGCCGCGGAAGTAGATTCGTTTGGCGATCATCGGATCGCGATGGCGTTCTCTATCGCCGCGCTGGCCGCAGATGGACCGTGTACGATTCTGGGCGCGGATGCCGCCTCCGTGTCTTTCCCCGAATTTTTCGATACACTACAGCGAGTCACGGAATAAATCCGAATGGCTGTCGCCGATCTAACCCTGGAAGGTTTGGTGCATGATCTGAACAACGTGTTTCAGACCATTGCGGAAAGCGCGGAGCTGTTGGAAGACGATCCTAGGTGGGAGAAGCTGGCCCACACCCTGCAGCGCAGCGCGGGCCGCGGGCATCGCATCGCGCACAGCATTCTCGAAACCAATCGCACGGCCATGGAACTGGCGCCGATCATCGAAAACGCCTCGCTATTTTGCCAGGACTACCTGGAGTGCGCTAACCGGCTGAAGATGGATTTTTCAAGCGAGATCGACGCTGAATTTCGCCTGAAGGGCGACGCGGCCGGATGGGAACGCGTATTCGTAAATCTTTTCCTGAATTCGGCGCAGGCCGGCGCCAAGAATATTCGTATTCGCGCTCACGGCAGCGAAATTGTGATCAGCGACGACGGGCCCGGCATTTCGATAGAGTTGCTGCCCACCATTTTTCAGCCGCGCGTGTCGACCAAGTCGATTATTTCGGGCCTGGGACTTTACGTGGTGCAATCCATCGTGGAGCAAAACGGGGGCTCCGTGACGGCCGAGAACGGGCTGAATGGCGGGGCGATTTTCACGCTGAATATCTAGAGGGTCACTACTCCTCTAGCCGGTACGCTTCGTCCAGAATCTCGACCACGTGCGCGACGCGCTGCCCTTGGCCAAACTTTTTCACCCCGGCTCTGAGCTGCAACATACATCCTGGATTCGACGCAGCGATCACTGGAGCGCCGGTCGCGTTCACGCTATCCATCTTTTTCTTGAGCAGCGACATCGCCATTGCGGTGTGAACGACGTTGTAAATCCCCGCGCTTCCGCAGCACAGATCCGAGAGCTGCATCTCGCGCAGCTCCAAGCCTGGGATGGCCGCCAGCAGTTTCCGCGGCGCGGAGCGGATTTTCTGCCCGTGCGCCAGGTGGCAGGAATCCTGATAGGTGACCGTGAGTGGCAGCACGTGCATCGGCGGATTCAGTTCGATGGAGCCCAGAAACTCATTCACGTCCTTCACCAGGGCCGAAAAACGGCGCGCCTTCTCGGCGTACCCGGCATCGTGCTCAGCAGTTCCCCATATTCTTTCAGCGTGGACCCGCAGCCGCCGGCATTGGTGATGATCGCGTCGAACCCTCCTTCCAGCAAGCGCATCAATATTCCTGCGAGCCAGCGTTGCGCGCCTCATCCCGAATCCCCGCATGCACGTGCAAAGCGCCGCAACAGCCCTGGCCGGCCGGGATGGATACTTCGCAGCCATTTTTCCGCAGCACGCGCACGGTGGCTTCGTTCAAACGCGCGAAACTGATGTTCGCGATGCATCCGCCGAGAAACGCCACGCGGTGCCGCCGTTGGCCCTCAGCCGGAAGCGTCTTGCCATAGTAAGCGAAGAAGAACGGCGTTTCGATTTCCGGCGACAACGCCTCCAGCTCGCGCAGGCGCGCCGGAAGAAACCCAGGGAGGCCGGCCAGCCGCTTCAAGCCGCTGGCCTGATACAGATACAACAACGCCCCGGCGATTTCGAGATTCCGCCGGGACGGAAGCAGCTTGCGGAAAACCAGCCAACGAACCAATCTCTGGCGCCACGGCCGCTCGAATTTCGGCTTCGATTTCGGCGCGCGCCGCTTCCACCAATCGCCCATACTGCACGCCCGATGGACAGGCCGTTTCACATCCCCGGCACGCCAGGCAAAGGTCGATGTGCTCGATGTAGGAAGGGCTGATCGGGGCACCACCGGCAACTTGCACCATTTGATAGATGCGGCCGCGCGGCGAATCCATTTCAACGTGCAGCTCGCGATAGGTGGGGCACGCGTTCAGGCACAGTCCGCAATGTACGCATCGGTCTAGGTCGGATTGTTGCGGTTTATCGAACGAGCTGGTTGGGGACAACGATGGATCAGATACGACCATACAGCCTGCCGCGGTTCAAGAGACCCTGCGGATCGAACATTTCCTTGATCTTCTTCATCATCGCAAAATCGTTTCCGGGGCGCGGCCATAGCTCTGAACTCGCGCGGAAATCCTGCGGCGCGAACTCCACCACGCTGGCGCCTGTTGGCGGATGCCGCAACTCGGCAGCGTTGTCGAAGTAGCCATAACAAACACCCGATCCCGCGCGGGCCGAGGCGTGCTCCGGGAGCGACTCCAGTACCCGGCCCACATCGGAGAGCACCGAGGAAACGCGCAGTACGGCACCATTTTCCCGCGTCCGGAGAAATAGCGGGGTGGATTCGCGAACGCCCCGCCACAGCGTTTCCTCATCCGCTCCTTCCACCACTCGCATCTGGGATAGCTCGCGCGAGTAGCGATCCAGAACCGCAGGAACTTCCGCCCGCCTGGATGGCGAGTTGATAACGGCCGGCGGACTTCACAATGTCGATCGCGGCCGGCTGCAGCCGACTCTTGAGCACTGCATCGCGCGCCGATATGACGCCGGCGATGGTGTCGAAATTTTGAACGAACGTGCGTGTCGCGGCAGGCCTGGGATAGCAGACGAAAATTCAGCGTCGCGATCGCGGCCAGAGTGCCGAACGATCCGATCATGAGCTTGCCCATGTCCAGGCCCGCGACATTCTTCACCACCATGCCGCCGGTCCGGATCAGCTTGCCTTCGAGCGTCGCGAAGGTCATGCCGATCACCATGTCGCGCGCGCTTCCATACAGCCGCCGGCGCGGCCCGCTGGTATTGGCCGCGACGATGCCGCCCACGGTGGCGCGGTCGGAAAACGGCGGATCGAGCGGGATCATTTGCCGATGCTCCGCCAAAACCCGGATTAATTCGCAATAGGAGATGCCGGCGCCGACGCTGATGGTCAGGTCGCGCGGTTCGTATTCAAGAACCTTATTCAGCCCCGCGGTCGAAATCGCGACATCGTACGGCGCAATGGGACCGCCCATCCGGGCCTTGGTGGAATTTCCCATCAGCGCGATCCGCTGCCTTTTCGAGTTCGCCTCCGCCAGACATTGTGCAAGCTCCTCGGGGCTGGCCGGGACGATGGTCATGAATTAGCTATCGTATCAGTCGTGTTCCTCTTCGGCGCGAGCGATCTTCTCGAACTCGGCATAGCCGCGCTGCTGGTTTTGATGGCGTTGGTGGCACGGCCCTGGGTTGAACCGGCCGCGCGCAGGCTGGCGCCGAAAACCGCCTGGTGCATGCTGCTGCTGGCGCTGCTGCCTGTCGTGCTGCGGCTGGCGCTGCTGCCCCATCACCCGGTGCCCCGACCCGATGTGTACGACGAATTCGGGCACTTATTGGTCGCCGATACGCTGCTGCACTTTCGTTTAGCGAATCCGCCGCATCCGCTGCACCAGTTTTTCGAAACATTTTTTGTGCTGCAGACGCCTTCCTACGCATCGATTTATCCGATCGGGCAAGGTCTCACGTTAGCCATCGGCCGCGCGATTTTCGGTTTGCCGTGGGCCGGCGTGCTGCTCGCTACCGCGGCCATGTGCTCGCTTTGTTATTGGATGCTGCGTTCCTGGACCACACCGGAGTGGGCGCTCACGGGCGGCTTTCTCGCCGTGATTGAATTTGGGCCTCTGAGCGCATGGATGGACAGCTACTGGGGCGGATCGCTGGCGGGCATTGCCGGATGCCTGGTGTTCGGCGCTCTTCCGCGACTGCGGGCTCGGGGCGGCGCACGCTATGGCGCGCTCGTGGGTTTAGGGATTGGTTTGCACTGGCTGACTCGACCCTATGAAACCATCTTCCTGGTGCTGAGTGTGGTGTTGTTTCTTCTTCCAGATTGGCAGTCGCTGGCTAAGCCGGCAGCCGCAGCGGTCATCGTATTGCTTCCAGCCATAGCACTCTCACTCGTCCAGAACAAACAAGTGACCGGCAGTTGGACCACCCTTCCTTACACGCTCAGCAGCTATCAATACGGCGTTCCCGCGGCTTTCACCTGGCAGAGGAATCCAGAGCCGCACCTGGATCTCACGCGCGAGCAGCAGCTGCAATACAAGATGCAGACCTCTTTTCGCGCGACCGGACCGGAGACGTTCAAAACCTATTTGCAGCGGCTGGAATATCGCGTGCGCTTTTATCGATTCTTTTTTCTCGCGCCGCTATACGTGGCGCTGCCGTTCTTTTTGCTAAGGCTCGGTGAGCTTCGATTTTTGTGGGTCGCTCTGACACTTTTGCTGTTCGCGCTGGGCGTCAATTTCTATCCTTTCTTCGAAGTCCACTATCTGGGAGCGCTCACGTGCCTGTTTATTCTGGTCAGCATCGTTGGACTCGAGCGGCTGAGGCCCGACGTGGCGCGTTTGATCGTGTTCCTGTGTCTGGCGCACTTCGCGTTTTGGTACGCGAGGGCCTTCTCCGATCGCGTAAACTCCGGCCGCCGCGTGGCCGTCGATCGACAACTGGCGCAAGCTCCCGGACAACAACTGGTGTTCGTGCGCTATTGGCCGCAGCACATCTTCCAGGACGAATGGGTCTACAATGCGGCGGATATCGACCACGCGCGGGTGGTGTGGGCGCGCGACCTGGGCGCTTCCGAGGACCAAAAGCTACTCGATTACTATCCGAGCCGCAGCGCATGGCTGCTGGAGCCCGACGCCATGCCTCCGAAGCTCACCCGCTACCAGATCGAGCCGGAGCAACCCAAGCCGGCGCCTCCAGTTCCTGCATCATCGCCTGCACCCCAGCCTCCGAACAAATCGCGGCCGCTACGTTTCGAACAGGTGAAGTGACCGATGTATATTTTCCATCTGTTCCGATCCTTCCTGCCCAATCAAAATCCCATCGGTTTCGCCGCGAGCGATTTCGTCGAAATCATTCTCACCATCGTGTTGGCGGTACTCGCGTTTGCGTGGCGTCCCTGGATCGAGACTTACTGCCGCCGCTTGGCCCAAAAGACCGGCTGGTCGATGGCGCTTCTCGCGGTGCTTCCCATCGCATTACGGTTGGCACTACTTCCGCAATATCCAATTCCGACGCCAAATGTTTCAGACGATTTCAGTTATATTCTGCTTGCCGATACACTCCGGCATTTCCGACTGGCGAATTCAGCGCACCCGCTCGACCAGTTCTTCGAAACGTTCTTCGTGCTGCAGCAGCCGGCTTACGCCTCTATTTTTCCGCTCGGCCAGGGCCTGATTCTCGCCATCGGCTGGACGCTCTTCGGCCATCCTTGGGCTGGAGTGGCCTTGAGCATCGGTGCGGTCTGCGCGCTGTGCTACTGGATGCTGCGCGCCTGGACGTCTCCAAGCTGGGCGCTGGTGGGTGGGCTGCTGGCCGTCATCGAGTTCGGTCCGCTCAATCAATGGATGAACAGTTATTGGGGCGGCGCCGTCGCGGCGTGCGCGGGATGCCTGGTCTTTGGGTCGCTTCCGCGACTCCGCGACAGAAACAGCGCGCGCTATGGTGCACTGCTGGGATTGGGGATCGGCTTGCACTGGTTTTGTCGTCCGTACGAGACGATTTTCCTGATCCTCAGCGTCGCATTGTTTCTCATGCCAACGTGGCGATCGCTGGCGAAGCCCGCGACAGCCGCCGCCATCGTGTTGCTTCCCGCAATCGCCATTTCGCTGCTACAAAACAAGCAGACGACCGGCAATTGGACCATGTTGCCTTATCAATTGAGCCAATATCAATACGGCGTGCCCACTAGCTTTACCATCCAGCCCATCCCAACGCCGCACCGCGCGTTGACGGGCGAGCAGCAACTGGACTACGTGACGCAGTCGGAAGCTCACGGCCCGGGCACCGACACTTTCGGCAGCTATTGGCAGCGTTGGGCCAGCCGCATCGGCTTCTATCGTTTCTTCTTTCTTGCGCCGTTGTTGCTGGTAATCCCCGCTTATCTACTCCGTTTGCGGGAATATCGATTCGCTTGGGTGCTCTTTACGATATTCGTATTCAGCTTGGGAACGACGTTCTATCCTTACTTTTACACCCACTACATTGCGGCCTTGACTTGTTTGTTCGTCTTAATCAGCGTGGTTGGACTGGAGCGCCTGAGCGGTTGGAGCGAGGAAGCCGCACGAATTCTGTTGTTCCTGTGCGCGGCGCATTTCGTATTTTGGTACGGACTTCACGCTTCCCGCGACAACCAGTTGTACGCCGCCGTGACGCCTTTCGAAACGTGGGACGCGATCAATCACGGCGATCCCGAAGGACGCATTGCGATCCGCGGGCAACTGGAAGCCGCGCCAGGCCGGCAATTGGTTTTTGTGCGCTACGGCCCGCAACACCGATTTCAGGAATGGGTCCACAATGCGGCTGATATCGATGGCGCCCGCGTCGTCTGGGCGCGCGATCTTGGCGCGGACGAAGATCAAAAGCTGCTGCGCTATTATCCGGATCGCACTGCCTGGCTGCTGGAGCCGGACGCTCATCCCCTGCGCCTGCGCCCTTATGCTCGCTGATCAAGTTCGCGCCAGCTACCATCCGGTCTGCTCCGTTCGCTCCAGGATCTACGTGTCCAGCCGGGCGTCGAGGGGAGTCTCGACGCGGCAAACACGAGTGTTCGCGCCACCTGCCCTACCATCCGGTCTGCTCCGTTCGGGATCTACGTGCCCAGCCGGGCGTCGAGGGGAGTCTCGACGCGGCAAACACGAGTGTTCGCGCCACCTGCCCTACCATCCGGTCTGCTCCGTTCGCTCCAGGATCTACGTGCCCAGCCGGGCGTCGAGGGGAGTCTCGACGCGGCAAACACGAGTGTTCGCGCCACCTGCCCTACCATCCGGTCTGCTCCGTTCGCTCCAGGATCCACGTGCCCAGCCGGGCGTCGAGAGGAGTCTCGACGCCGCAAACACGAACGTTCGCGCCACCTGCCCTACCATCCGGTCTGCGCCATGCGCTCCAGGATCACGGCGCTATAGTCGTTCATCTGCGCGGGTTTTCGCTTGAGCGGCGCGGGAATGATGGCGGCCAATCGGGCCGCTTGCTCGCGCGTCAGACTGGAAGCATGGGTGTGATAGTAGTGCTGGGATGCAGCCTCGGCCCCATAGATTCCCGGTCCCCACTCGATCACATTCAGATACAACTCCAGAATCCTGTCCTTGGTCAGAATGGCCTCCACCATAGGCACCAAAGACGATTCCACGCCTTTACGAACAAAAGAACGTTCGGTTGTTAGAAACAGATTCTTCACCAACTGTTGTGTGATGGTGGAACCACCGCGGCCCACCCGCTGACGCTTCACATCGTCTTCCAGAACTTTTTGCATCTCGATCCAGTCGAAGCCATGATGTTGGCGGAATCGCCCATCCTCGGCGGCGACCACGGCATGCTGCAGATTGGGCGAAATATCCGGAAGCGATACGAATTGGTAGCGCTTCTTATACGGGCGATGGGCCCGGAGCGCCTGGATCCGGCGCTCCATCTGAACTGTCGTGGTCCAGGGATTGATCCAGCGCAACAAAACGATTCCAGCGCCGCACAACGCGTACAATCCGACGATCAGCGATGCCACCCACAGGACGATCGCGCGCAGCCACCTTCGCTTCCTTTTCATTCTCTATTGCTATCATCGAACTTCCATCATGACAGCGGTGTCTTATCTCGAATGCAGCGTTTGCGGCCAGCAGCGTGAAGCCGGCAAAGTTCACACTCTTTGCGAATGCGGGGGTCCACTGCTGGTGCGCTACGATCTCGCCAAGGTCCGCGCGGCATGGAAGCGCGAATCGCTGGCCGGCGCGCCCGCGTCCATGTGGCGCTACGCTCCGCTGCTTCCGGTCCGCGATCCAGCGCACATCGTCTCACTGGGGGAAGGGATGACCCCGCTAGTGAAGGCGGAACGTCTAGGCGCCAGGATCGGAGCAAACGATCTTTGGGTCAAGGACGAAGGTGTGAACCCCACCGGCTCCTTCAAAGCGCGCGGCCTATCGTGCGCCATCTCGATGTGCGTGGAACTGGGGCTCGGTAAGGTGGCCATCGCGTCCGCCGGGAATGCGGGAAGCGCGCTGGCAGGCTACGGCGCCGCGGCAGGAATCGAAGCGCACGTGTTCATGCCGCGCGATGTTCCTCAGTCCAATTACACCGAATGCCGCGCTTATGGAGCGCACGTGGAACTGGTGGACGGGCTGATCAGCGACTGCGCGCGTATCATCAACGAGCGCAAGCACTCCGAAGGCTGGTTCGATATCAGCACGCTGAAAGAGCCTTATCGCATCGAAGGCAAGAAGACCATGGGGTTCGAGGTTGCCGAGCAATTCGGATGGGCGCTGCCCGACGCCATCTTCTATCCCACCGGAGGCGGAGTGGGCCTGATCGGAATGTGGAAAGCTTTTGAAGAGCTGGAAGCGCTGGGCTGGATCGGAAGCCGGCGCCCGAAAATGATCGCGGTACAAGCGGACGGTTGCCAGCCTGTGGTGCGAGCGTTCGAGCGCGGTGAATTGAAGAGTACGTTTTGGGAAAATGCGCACACGGTGGCCGCCGGCCTGCGTGTTCCGAAACCGCTGGGCGACGCTCTCTCGCTAGCGGCCATTCGCGCCAGCGGCGGCACTGCCGTGGCCGTCAGCGACGAAGAACTTCTGGACGCAAGCATCACGCTCGCTACCGACACGGGCATTTTCCCGGCGCCGGAAGGAGGCGCCTGCGTGGCTGCGCTCAAAGAGCTCCTAGCGAACGGTTTTCTTAAACCGGACGAACGGGTCGTGCTCTACAATACCGGGACAGGATTGAAATACTTAGAAGCATTTTCCACGCGATTTCCCCGGACTTCGCGGTCGGAACAGGACAAACTCGGGGGATTGATCACACCCCGATAGCGCGAATAACGGCCAATTGCGTTTTGACACTGCCGCTTGACTTTTGGGACACTAGAAGGGTGTTTTGGGAGTCAGCCCTTCCTCCCGGCTTCGGCCCTGCTGGTGTTTCGAGTCCGCGGTCGCGAACCTGCCTCTTCAGATGCCTCTCAAGAAATGATGCCAAGGAGTCTTGTCAATGAAACTATTTGTGGGCAATCTACCTTATGCGGCTACGGAAGCCGACCTAACGGATTTCTTCTCGCAAGCAGGCGTTGCCGTCGACAGCGTGAACGTGATGCGCGATCGTTTTACCGGTGAGGCTCGCGGCTTCGGGTTCGTTGAGATCAATGACGACACTGCCGCCAACCGCGCCATCGAAGCCTGCAACGGTAGGGACCTGATGGGCCGCGCGCTGGTAGTGAACGAAGCCCGTCCCATGGTTCCGCGCGAGGGCGGCGGCGGTGGACGCCCGGGCGGTGGTGGTGGACGCGAGCGCAGGGGCGGACGACCAGGCCGGTAAGTGCAGGCCGGTAAATCCGCGATTAAGACTCCGGCTTAACCCTGCAGCATTTTTGCGATAGCGTCCGCGTCGTTGGGAACCACTACCGGGCGATTGCCTAATCTTGCGTCGATCTTGCGGCCCTGGGGATCTTGAAGCTGGCCGGTGTGATAGCGATAAATGTAGTCCGGATCCTTCAGAACATTCCCCGTGAGAACCGCAACCACGTCTTCGTCCGCACGAATGGTTCCCGCCGCGGTGAGCTTTCGAATTCCCGCCAGTGTAGCTGCTGAGGCCGGTTCGCATCCGATGCCGCATTGGCCGATCACCGCCTTGGCGTCGGCGATTTCCTGCTCGCTCACCTTCTCCACCGTACCGTTGGTCACCGTCACTTCGTGCAGCGCTTTGGGCCAGGAAACGGGATCGCCAATCTTGATGGCGGTGGCCAAGGTGTGCGGGTCCGCGACGGCGTGGAATTCACCTTTCGTCTGCATGAACTCGTAGAACGGAGCAGCGCCGTCGGCCTGGATTACGGCCAGCCTGGGGATCTTGTGGATGAAGCCGAACTGGCACAATTCGCGCGACGCCTTTCCAAATGCCGAGGTGTTGCCGAGATTGCCGCCGGGCAGCACAATCCAATCGGGCGGATTCCAGTCGCGCTGGTCCAGCATTTCGAAGATGATGGTTTTCTGGCCTTCAATGCGAAATGGATTGATGGAATTCAGCAGGTAAATACCGAGCCGGTCGGCCAGCACGCGCACCAGCGCGAGGATTTGATCGAAGTTCGCTTCCACCTGAAAGGTGCGCGCACCGTATTCCAAGGCTTGCGCCAGCTTGCCGTACGAAATATTGCCGTGCGGGATAAAGACAATGGCATCCAGGCCCGCGGCGCTGGCATAGGCGGCCATGGATGCGGACGTGTTTCCAGTGGAAACGCAGGCGACGCGCGGGCGATCCAATCGAATGGCCTGCGTGACGCCGCACGTCATGCCGTTGTCCTTAAACGATCCGGTGGGGTTGAAGCCCTGGTGCTTGAACGTCAGGCGATCCAATCCTCCGTAGCGAGCGGCGCGCGGCGCATCCAGCATGGGCGTATTTCCCTCACGCAGCGAAACCACTTGATGATGATGGCCATCGAACGGCAGCAGTTCACGGTAACGCCACACGCCGCTCTGCTCGAGCAAATGGTTGGATGTGCGCCGGGCGCGCCACACCTTCTTCCACTCGGCCGTTTCCTGGCGATCTTCGGCGAAAACGACTTCGAGCAGGCCGCCGCAAACGGAACAATTGTAGATGGCTTCGTCGATGGGAAAGCGCGTGCGGCAACTCTGCTCGAAACACGCCAACTCAGCTAGCATGATTAAAGTATCCCCAATATGGTCTCGGTTTGTCTTGAGAATGGCACGGTTTTGGTGCGTAAGCAGGCGCGGCCGCGCCGCCCAGAAGGATTCGCGTTGATCCGGCTGCTGTATGGCGGAATCTGCAACACCGACCTTGAGCTGCAGCGCGGCTATTATGGATTCCGAGGCACGCCTGGGCACGAGTTTGTGGGTGAAGTGGTGGAGGCCGACGATGGGCGGTGGATAGGCGAACGCGTGGTTGGCGAAATTAATCTGGCCTGCGGAAAATGCGTTTGGTGTAAGCGCGGGCTGGGACGACATTGTCCCACTCGCACGGTGCTTGGAATCGTGAAACAGCCCGGCGCGTTTCGCGAATTCCTGACGCTGCCGGAACAAAACCTGCGGCGAGTGCCGCGCGAGATTTCCTCAGAGGAGGCAGTCTTTATCGAACCGCTGGCCGCGGCCTGCGAGATACTGGACCAAGTGCGCATCCCGCGCGGCACAGCGGTGGCAGTGCTGGGCGACGGGAAACTGGGATTGCTGGCGAGCCAGGCTTTGCAAGCTCACGGGGCACAAGTTCATCAGTATGGCCGCCACAAGGAGAAGCTGCGGATCGCAGAGCGATCGGGCGTGACGACGGAAATCGCGAAGAAGCTGCCAGTGGCCAAGTACGAATTCGTGGTGGAGGCGACTGGATCGAGCGAAGGTCTGCGGCAAGCCGTGGGGATGACGCAGCCGCGCGGAACCGTGATTCTGAAATCGACCGTGCACGGACTGGTGTCCATGGATACGGCGCCCCTGATCGTCAACGAAATCACGCTAGTGGGTTCGCGCTGCGGCCGCTTCGAGCCGGCGCTGCGGCTGCTCAAGAACCGCAAGGTGCGCGTGGATGCGATGATATCGGAGGTGCTGCCGTTGAAGAATGCACCAGAGGCGTTTCGGAAGGCCGCGAAACCAGGAGTTTTGAAGGTGCTGTTGCATGCTTAGATTTCGAATCGCGATCGGCCTGCTTACTTGCGCTCTCACGGTGGCCGCACAGACTCCGCAGTACGGCTATCAAGTGGTTCACGTATACCCGCACGATCCCAATGCTTTTACGCAGGGCTTGGAATATCGCGCGGGCTATTTGTACGAAGGCACCGGTCTAAAGGGCCGCTCGTCCTTACGCAAAGTGCAGCTCGATACAGGCAAGGTGCTGCAAGAGATTGAAATCGATCCTCAGTATTTCGGCGAAGGGATCACGGTCCTGAATCAGCAGATTGTCGAGCTCACCTGGCAGTCGGAAACCGGATTTGTATATGACCAACCCACCTTCCACCAGCGGCGAACATTCAACTATCAGGGCGAAGGCTGGGGACTTACTAACGACGGCCAAAACATCTATATGAGCGACGGCACGGCGCGGATTCGCATTTGGGATCCAATTACGCTGCAAGAGAAGCGGCGGATCACCGTTCACGATCACAGCCAGCCGGTACTGAATTTGAACGAGCTGGAATGGGTGCGCGGCGAAATCTACGCCAACATATGGCAAAAGGACGTGATCGCTCGCATCTCGCCGGTGGATGGCCGCGTGCTGGGCTGGATCGATCTTACGGGCATCTTGCCAGTCGCCGATCGCACGGGGCAGGAGGATGTTTTAAACGGAATCGCCTACGATGTTTTGGGCAATCGCCTGTTCGTGACCGGAAAGCTTTGGCCCAAGCTGTTCGAGATCAAAGTAGTTCCGGCTCAGCGCAAGAAGCGGTGAAACCGATCCTTCAGCTTGGCGTACCACGAAGACTTTTCTTCTGTCTGGCCGGCAGGCGAGGCATTGGACGCTAGCTTCGCCGCATCCCTCTTCGAACCTTGGTCCTCAAGCTCCTTGTTGACCATGTGAATTCGATAGCTGTCGAACGAATAGGTTTTACGATACAGGCGCCCATCGACGCCTTCGATCACCACGGAAAAACTCGGTGTCGAACCGGCATTGGTGACGCGAACCGGATAGTGCCCAACGACGTTTCGCTCGATATATGCGGTCTCATAGCGATGATGCTTTAAGCTCCAGACGAACACGCGAAAACTGTCGAACTCATACGGCTGGCCGCCTTTGGTGATGGTGGTCCAGAGCCAATTGTTTTTTACTGAATCGCCATCGCGCACCTGCCCCAACGGGAAATACGACGTGATGCGATGGCCTTCGGCATATTGCGCCACCTCGTCGGGAATCGCCATACTCAGCGGTCGCGTGAGCACCCAGCCCACTTTTCCGTCTGAAGTACGAACCAGATTCCAGTCGTCCATAGGGACTTCTACTGGAACCGGTGGAGGGGTTGGCGGAGGAGCCGGGGCGGCTCCGGGATCTATTTTGGGAGCGGAAAGCGCCAACCAATTTTTCGGCAGCTTCGGCGCGGGCGGCAGAGGGGGCGGCTTGATCCTGGCGGGCGTGGATGAGCCTGGCTTGGGTTTTTTGCGGATTGGCGCCGGCTTTACCGGCACTGGCATGGCGACTTCGTCGTGCTGAACTCGCGGAGTCAGCTTGTGCTCAATGACGTCGACTTTGCCGTTCTCGGGAACCTGTCCGAAGCTGGGAGACGTTCGGCTGGGCTCGGTGTGCATGTTCAGTGACTCGAAGACGGTGGCCTGTCCTTGCGACTGATCGCGCGAAGCACTCTGCGCCATATCGCGAAGCGCGGCCATTTGTTCGGGAGTGAGAAGCTGCCGCAGGTCCGTCCAGCCCTCCGCACCCTGCTCGGTACGAACCCGCACCAGCCGGTGCCGGTACTCGACGATCGCAAGTTTGTCGCCGTGCTTCACTGTAGCGGCGATAGTCGACTTCAGGGCCAATTCCGTACGCAAGTTCAATGTGCTGGGGCCGACGTACGCCTCGCCGATCGAAGCGACGGCGCGCGGTTTATCGGAACAGGAAACGAGGGTAGCTAGGAGGCAGAAGCAAATTGCAGCGCGAGAAAGTGTCACGAAAGCGTGGTTCTTGTTGTTAGTGTATCAGTAATGCCTGAAGACGTTGCTGCTTCACAAGTCGAGTTTTATTGCGCGCGCTGTCATACGGCCGTAACCGATCCGTTGGTGTGCGGCGATTGCTCGGCCATCATTTGCCGAAAGTGTGGAATGCCTTTGGAGAGAATCGACGAGCTGGGGATTGGGTAGCCAAAGCGTTCACATGAGTGTGAACGCGGCACGCATGAGTGCGTGCGCCACATGTATAGTCTTGCCAATGTTGGGAGTCAAATGAAGACCGGGGGCTAGCGGGGGGCACTAGGGGGCCCAGGTGCGCAGAAACTTCACGGGATTCGCGGGTTCGATATCGAAGGGCTGGCCACCGGGCGGGATTAGCCAAGCTTCGCCTTCGCGAAAGGGCTGGCCGGCGATCGTCCCCATGCCGCTGACGAAAATCACGATGTGGAAGCGCTCCCGCTCGGGCTTGTAGAACAACTTCAAGGTGATGCGTGCAAGCTCGGTGTGGAAGTATTTGCAGTCGATGGGAAGCATCACGGACTTGGGTGAGGCGGCTTCCGTGGAAGAAACCTGAATCGCTTTATCCAAATGAAGTTCGCGCGGGCGGCCGTAGTCATAGAGCCGATAGGTGATGTCGGAATGCTGCTGGATTTCGCACAAGGCCAGCCCACCGCCGATGGCGTGGACCGTGCCGGCCGGGATGAAGAAGGCATCGCCCGCCTGAACCTCCAGCCAGTTCAGCAATTGCTCAATCTCACCGCTAAGGGCAGATTCGCGCAATCGCTCGCGGCTGATGGATTGGCGAAATCCAATGGCGATGCGGGCACCCGGGTCGGCGCGCATCACGTACCACATTTCGGTTTTCCCGCGCGAAGCTTCGTTCGCCGCCGCGAAGTCGTCGTTGGGATGGACCTGCACCGACAGCCGGTCGGAAGTGAACACGAACTTCACCAGTAAGGGAAGATCCGCTTCGAACCAAACTTCGCCGATCTTTTGGTCAGAGACCGGGAACCAGGGCAACAGATCGGGCGTGCCCCACACTTTTTCAAGGAACCGGGTGGGGAGCCGGACTGGCTGGTTATCGCTCACGAATAAAGCGGTCGATGCGATCGAGCCCGCGTTCCAGTTCTTTCATCGAAGTGGCGTAGGAGATACGGACGTGTTCGGTGGTACCGAACGCCTCGCCCGGCACCACCGCCACGTGCGCTTCCGACAAGAGCTTTTCAGAGAACTGCAGCGCCGAGTGAATACCGTTGCGGAAACCGACGGAGATGTTCGGATAGGCGTAGAACGCTCCGCGCGGTTCGGCGATCTTCACTCCTGAAATCGCTCGCAGACGCTGGACCACGAAATCGCGCCGCTTGCGATACTCGGCGAGCATAATCGGGATTGAATCCTGGGGTCCGCGCAACGCTTCAATGGCCGCCTTTTGCGAGATCGACGTGGGGTTGGAGGTGGTGTGGCTCTGCAGCTTCAGCATAGCGTCGATCAGTGGCTTGGGCGCGAGAGCAAATCCGACGCGCCAGCCGGTCATGGAGTAGGTCTTGGAAAGCGAACCGGCGATGATGACGTTTTCTTTCGCGCCAGGCAGCGCCGCGATGGAGAAGGGCTCCGTGTCGTATAGAAAGCGGCAATAGCATTCGTCCGTCATTAACTGGACGCCGCGCTTCACCGCCAGATGATAGATCTTCTCGAAGTCTTCTCGGCTCAAGACACCGCCACTGGGATTGCAGGGCGAGTTGATGATGATCAGCTTGGTCTTGCTGGTGATTTTGCGCGCGATGTCTTCGGCGGTGAACGTGAATCCGTTGGCCTCGTCGCTTTCGACGAAAACGCACTTGCCGCCCGCATAGTTCACCACGTCTTTATAGGTGACCCAATAGGGAACCGGGATGATGACTTCGTCGCCGTCCTCAATCAGGGCCTGCATTATATTGAAAATCGCGTGCTTGCCGCCCACCGTTACCAGGCACTCGGCGGGCGTATAAGCGGTGCCGTAATCGTCATGATGGCGCGCGCAAATGGCCTGTTTAATCTCGACGGTTCCGCCGGTGGGGGTGTACTTAGTGAAGTTGCCCTCGATGGCTGCGATGGCCGCCTTCTTGATGTTGTCGGGCGTCGGGAAATCGGGTTCTCCGGCGCCAAAGTCCACGATGTCGACGCCTTCGCGGCGCAGCTTGTCGGCATCGGCTGCCACTTTCATTGTCGACGACTCGCTGATGAGCGAGATGCGTTGGGCGAGGTTCAAAGTTGCTGTCATGAAAGCTTTATTCTTCTCCGGTTTCTTCGAGGAGTCTTCTCTTTAGTCTACCCTCGATGATTGGTGATTTGTGGCTAGTGGTTGGTGGTTGGTGATTGGTGGCTGGTATGAAAGCTTTATTCTTCTCCGGTTTCTTCGAGGAGTCTTCTTTTTAGTCTTCCCTCGATGGAGGGCGGCACGAGACCCCCGATGTTACCCCCCAGCCGGATCACTTCCTTTACCAGGCGCGAGCTGATGAAAGAATGAGCTTCTCCGGCCATTAAGAAGACGGTTTCTATTTCGGGGCGCAGCCTCCGATTCATTAATGCCATCTGGAGTTCGTATTCGTAGTCGGAAACGGCGCGGATTCCGCGCAGGATAACGCTTGCGCCGCACTCGGCGGCGTAATCCACCAGCAGGCCGCCGAAGGAGCCGACTTCCACATTGGGAAGGTCGCGAGCCACTTCCTGCAACATTTCGATGCGCGCCTCCAGACCAAACAGCGGACGCTTTTCGTCGTTGCGGAGAATGGCGACGATCAGGCGGTCAAACAAGGCCGAACCGCGCTGGATCAAATCTAAATGGCCGTTGGTGATTGGATCGAAGGAACCGGGATAGAGGGCGACAACCGTAGCGGGTTTCGGTCTCAAGGGGGCAGTGTATCAGATTGTTGAAGCGCATCATTTCCGTAACTCGTTTCGGACCAGTTCTCCGAAAGGAGTTGGCTGATAAGACGGTCGACGGGGCGTTTGCACCAGCCTGGGATGATCCACCCAGCTCCAGGCGCTCCAACTCAGGGCCCGCCTGCGCATCAGGTCAGCCAGCTTGCGCCCGAACTCGCGATCCTGTTCCTGGCCGCCCCATTCGGCGACGAACACCGGCACCTTGTTCCAATGGCCAAGCGCCTTCCACCAATGATGCGATTTGCGGTTTGGATAGACATGGGCGGAGTACACGATATTGGGAGCGTCCACACGAATGCGCCGGAGGTCGAACGCCCAGTCTACGCCAGCGACCAGGATTATCCCCTTGCCGCGAATCTTTCGTACTTCAGTTGTTAGAAGCGTGGCCCATCGAAGCCAGTCTTCAGGGCTTACGAACCTTTGGCCGGACTCCACAACCTGACCACTGGTCCCCATGGACCGAATGGGGAGGAAATCATCATCGAGCGGATCATGGGGTTCGTTGAAGAGATCGAATAGTACCGCGGGTTCGTGCTCGTAACGGGCAGCCAGGGTTTGCCAAAGCCGGATCGTGTCATGGTTCGGCGTGGGCGGAACTCGATTGGGCCTCTTGATCTGATTTTCGTCCTCAATGTAGCCGTACGGCGTTTCTGCATCCAGCCACTGAAGGTCGAGGATGGTGTACGCTCCCAGCGCGGACGCCCATGCAATCACCTGGTCTATGGAGGCGAGATACTCTTCGGCGGAGTGGCCGTTGCGACCGTTCAGGCACCAGTCCTGGTTGAAAGGCAACCGAATGATATTGGCATTCCACCCTACGACAAGTTCCCGTATCTCATCCTCGCTCAATTGGGCGGCGGCAAGGAATCCAGCAGCTGCAGGCTCTGAATACTCCAACCCGGAGCGATTGATGCCGCGCAACACGATCGGGTTCATGGTGTCCGCGCGGAGAATACGGTTGGCGGATGTTACGAGCTCCGGCAGCGCATGGGAAAGTTCGCCTCGCATTCACGTTCAAGATTAACGGAGCCTAAGCGATAGAGCACGGCGCGGTCCGTATTGCGTAATATCGTACAATCCGATTACCAATGAGGCGCACTGCAATAGTCGATGCCAAAACCGCAAAGCTCCAAGCCCGGCTCACAGTTGTGAGCAGCGTTCAGGAAGCCGCGGGACGTACTGTTCGGAAGCAGGAAGTTCTCACGCTGAGCGCCCGCGATCGCGAGGTATTCGTAAATGCCCTTCTGAAACCTAAACCACCTGGCAAGAGACTCCGGAATGCCGCTAAGCGGTACAAGAAGCTCACTGGCATTTAAATGCCAGACCCCGGCGGATAGTGGATTGAAGTAACAGAGCGATGGCAGGCCCAGCCACCGGCCTTACGATATAGTTCGAACCCCAATCGCCTGCGCTAGCTTGAACCATCTACATGTTTTGGTGATCCGAAACGTGCAGTCAAACTGATTGTCGCAGCCGTAGCTCTTTGCGCACAATTTCAAATTTGAGCGGCCCATCGATGAATCGCGTGACAATCTCGGCATGAACCGCTTCGGGAGCGTTTGCTCCGTTGATATGGTGAATATTGGGACCCGACATGCCCTGGAAGATTTCGCGCGCCCTGGATAGATTCGAGCGATCCTCAAAATGATTTGGCTCCTCACCACGAGAGTTGGCGATGCGATCTATCCCTACCGCAGGCTCGATGTCTAGCACGAACACTGCATCTGGATTTGGGAACCTGGACTCCATGAGGCTTCTGACTTCGTTCACGCTCGCACCACGCGAACCTTGGTAGGCAATGCTGGAATAGAAATATCGATCTAGAATTACGATGCGGCCAGCTTCCAACGCTGGGCCGATGATGGTAGCCACATGTTCGGTTCTATCCTGTACGAAGGCGTCTAGTTCCTTTTCTGGCGATAGCCTTCCCAACGTGGCCGATTCTTTGATGATCTTCCCCCATTTTCCATTGGTCGGCTCCTTAGAGACGACTGGCTCCTCGCCAGCATCTTCCAACGCCTTCCGTAGCATCCGAACCTGAGTCGTTTTACCTGCGCCGTCGATGCCCTCGATGGCGATTAAGATTGACGTTGATCGATCACCCACGTGTGAGGACTCCACCAAAAGAAGTTATTAAATGCGGCAAGTTGCATTCCACTATCAAAATGTTTTTTGCACAGAGAATGCGTCCGAACTTCCAGATTCTACACATATTGAATCTGTGGATAACTTCTTGTGTGGAAAAACTTTTTGCAAACATTTATAATACACGATGTTTTATCCATAAGCTACGAAATAGGCGATCATGCGCAAGGATACCGCCCTACAACTGATTCCGCCTTTCGACCTTTCACGTCTGCTATAGTCCACCCGCCACAGGTGTTTTGATGGGGATAATTGAGCTACGATTCGATGCCCATTTGCGATAAACGATAGCGCAGGGCATTGCGGGTCAAGCCCAGCAGCCGCGCGGCCTGGCTTTTGTTGTTGTTCGCGCGATGCAGCGCCTCGCGGATAATGGATTGCTCGTAGGCGTCGAGCGTCATGCCTTCGGGAAGGAAACCGTCGGCGGAACCGAGCCGGGGCTTGGGCGCCATGTCTATCCGGATATCGGCGGCTTCCAAAACAGCTCCGTTCGCAAGAACTAAACTGCGCTCGATGGCGTTCTCGAGCTCGCGAACGTTGCCGGGCCAATGGTATTCCATCAGGCGCTCGATGGCGCCGTCGGAAATGGATTCCACGCGGCTGTTGAGATCCTTGGCGAGCTTGCGAACAAAATGGCGCGCCAGATACGGGATGTCTTCCTTGCGTTCGCGCAGCGGCGGGATATTCAGGGGCAGCACGTTGAGACGATAATACAGGTCCTCGCGAAACTCTCCCTGTTCGAGCGCCGCTCTGAGATCGACGTTGGTGGCGGCGATCACGCGCACATCCACGTGCCGGACCTTATTGCTGCCGAGCCGCTCAAACTCGCGATCCTGCAGGATGCGCAGCAGCTTCACCTGGATGGCGGGAGGCACGTCGCCGATCTCGTCCATGAAAACGGTTCCGGTGTCGGCCTGTTCGAACTTGCCGGGCTTGCTGAGGTTGGCGCCGGTGAACGCGCCCTTCTCATAGCCGAACAGTTCGCTCTCCATTAAATTTTCGGGCAGCGCGGAGCAGTTGATTTTTACGAACGGCTTATTCTCGCGCGGGGAATGGTGATGGATGGCGCGGGCGATCATGTCCTTGCCGACGCCGCTTTCGCCGCACAAAAGGACCGTGGCCCGGGTAGGCGCTACGCGCTCGATGGTGGCGAAGATCTCGCGCATGGGCGCGCTGCGTCCAATAATGTTGTCGAATTCGTAGCGCTGGCTCAGCTCCGCGCGCAGCTCGCGATTTTCATCGCGCAGGGTGCGCACCTCGATGGCTTTATTGACCACCGTCATCAAGTGATCCATTGAAAACGGCTTGGGCAGAAAGTCCACTGCCCCGGCTTTCATGGCTTCCACCGCGGTTTCGATGCTACCGAAAGCGGTCATGACGATGACGGGCGTGCGCAGGTCCTGGCTGCGGAGCTGTTGCAGCATCTCCAGGCCGCTGTCACCGGGCAAACGCAAATCGGTGATGATGACGTCGGCGCGATCGGCCAGCTTGAGCGCATCCTCGGCGGTGCCGGCCTGCTCCACTTCATAGCCCGCGGTCTTCAATTGCAACTCCACCACCCGGCGGAGCTTTTCTTCGTCTTCGACTACCAGGACCGTGGCTTTCATGAACCATTCTCTTTCATGGGAAGAAACACTCGAAATACACTGCCCGCGCCGGGTTCGCTTTCTACCGTAATCTGTCCGCTGTGCTCGTCGACGATCTTGGACACGATAGCCAAGCCAAGTCCAACGCCGCTCGACTTGGTAGTGAAGAACGGATTGAAGATGCTTTCCCGGTCTTTAGGAGCGATGCCGGCACCGCGATCGATGACGTCAATCTCCACAGTATCGCCCACCTGGCGGGTCTTCACGGTGACGCTTCCCTGCGGCGGACTGGCCTGCGCGGCATTTAGGAGAAGATTGTACAGGACGCGCTCGATCAATTGACGATCCAGCAGGAGCGGCTGGATATCCGGTGAGTAGTTTTTGTAGATGCTGACGTCGAGCGGCGGAGAATGCTTTTCGACTTCGGCGACTGCTTCGTCGATCACCTCGGCGATCTCGGTTTTTTCCAGCCGCAGCGACAGCGGGCGTGCAAAATCGAGGAAGCGCGTGACCAGCGCATTGGTGCGGTCCACTTCGCTCGAGATGAATCCAGCCAGTTCGTGCGCCACGGCGCCATTGGCGTCCACGTTTTTGAGCAGCATTTCGGCCGAGCCTTTGATGGTGCTCAAGGGATTGCGGATTTCGTGCGCCAGCCCGGCGGAAAGCTGGCCCAGAGCGGCCAGGCGCTCGGTTCGGCGCACGGTGGCTTCGGCTTCCTGCAAATTCTTGTTGGCTTCCGCTAACTCTTCGGCCGCACGCTGGGCCCGTCTCGTGGCCGCTCGATTGGCTTCGAGCAGCTCATAAGTGAGGAAGCCGGCGATCGGAAATGTGAATTCGCGCAAAATGATTACGGGCCACTGATCGGGAGGAACAAATTGATCCGGCCGAAGGAACAGGAGGAATGAGAGGTACGCGCCGCCGGCCAATACTGTGGCAACGACCAGCCCGGCCAGGCCCAGGGAAGTGGCCGCCGACATCACCGGCAGCAGCATCAGCCAGTAGTAGGAACTTTGGATGCCATCGGTCCAAGCCATGAGTATGTACCAAAGTCCCAGCTTGATCAGGAACGAAATGATAGCGCCCGCTCGCGATCCGAAAAACGGGATCTTGGGCTCGATGACTTGCATCAAGCCGAGCCCTATCAGGACGGTTGTGGACTCTTTGGTTAAATCCGGCCCGTAAACCGCCAGCACTGCAAATAGTGCGATCCAGACGATGTCTTGTGGCCGGACGATTTGCCAGAAGCGGCTGGGCTGCTCCACGCTGTCATCTTATCGCTCTCTGATCGCCTTCTTCTCATCGCGGTTGTGACACAATGGTTTTGCACCAAGCTTCATGGAAAATCCAACATCCCCCGCAATTCCCGAGGCGTTAGCTGCGTCTCTCGACGATCCCGATCCCCTGGCCGAAGACAGGACATTAGCCAATTCATTTGGCGATATTCTTTCGGAATTCGAGCAGACGCATCACGGTAGCCGAAGCAATGAAGGGCTCCAAGGCACGGTGGTTTCGATCTCGCCCGAATCCATATTTGTCGACATTGGACGCAAGGTGGATGGCGTGCTGCCGGTGGGAGTATTGCCGGACGTAAAAGTTGGCGACAAATTGAGGGTGAGCATCACGGGGCGGGATCCGGAAGGGTCCTACACACTTTCGACCATCAAGGTGGAGCGCCCCAAGGATTGGAGCGCACTGGAGCGCGCGTTCGCCGAGAAGCGGGCCATTGGAGGGGTGGTCTCGGAGCTGGTGAAGGGCGGATTGCGCGTGGATGTGGGCATGCCGGCATTTTTGCCTGCTTCGCGCAGCGGGGCCAAGGATCAGGCGGAGTTGGAGAAGCTGGTTGGCCAGGAGATCCAGTGTCGCATCATCAAGCTGGATACCGCGAGCGAGGACGTGGTGGTGGATCGTCGAGCGATCCTGGAAGAGGAAGAGGCCAAGGCGCGCGAGCAGAAATATGCAGAGCTCAAAGAGGGCGCCGTGGTGCGCGGCACCATTCGCAGCCTCACGGACTTCGGCGCGTTCGTCGACTTGGGTGGGGTAGACGGGCTGCTGCATGTCGGCGACATGGCCTGGCAGCGCGTGACTAAGCCGTCGGATGTGGTATCGGTCGGCGATTCGATTGAGGTGAAGATCCTCAAAATCAACCCGGAAGGCAAACGCATTTCGCTCGGGCTGAAGCAACTGGCGCCCGATCCGTGGACCACGGCAGCCGAACGGTTTCACACCGGCGATCGGGTGCAAGGCAAGGTTTCGCGCCTGGCCGATTTCGGCGCGTTCGTGGAATTGCTGCCGGGCGTGGACGGGCTGATCCACATTTCCGAGATGTCGTGGGCGAAGAAGATCAAGAAACCGAGCGATCTGCTCAAGGCCGGCGAGATGGTGGAAGCCGTGGTCCTGGGAGTGAACGCAGGCGACCGCAGGATTTCACTCGGCCTTAAGCAAGCGCTGGGCGATCCGTGGGAAGACGCGATGAAGAAATATCCGGTGGGCGCCATCGCCGAAGGACCGGTGACCAGCCTGACCAACTTCGGCTGCTTCGTGGATCTGGGCGGAGGCGTCGACGGGATGATTCATATCTCCGACATCACGCGCGAGAAACGATTGAATCATCCACGCGAGGCTCTAACCGCCGGACAAACGGTCCGCGCCGTGGTGCTCGAAGTGGACCGGGAGCGCCGGCGCATCAAGCTCGGCATCAAGCAACTGGAGCCGACCACAGCCGACGAGTACATTGCCGAGCACCAGGTTGGCGAGTCGGTTACCGGACGCATTGTGGAGGCTACCAAGAGCCGCGCCAAGATCGAGCTGGGCGATGGCGTTTTCGCCGAGTGCCGCCTGCGCGAGGAGGCTGGCCTTGGCCCGCAAGCGCCACAAGCGGCTGTCGCCAAAGCTGACCTCGGTTCGCTAACGGCAATGTTATCAGCGAAATGGAAGCAAGGACCGGCGGCGGCATCCACCCAGCAGGAGGCCCCGCGCGCCGGCCAGGTCCGGACCTTTCGCATCTTGAAGCTGGATCAACCGAACAAGAAAATCGAAGTCGAACTGGCCTAACCGGCTCGGCGTGACGTTTTCCGGTTTCTTCCGTCCATCATAGTGTTGCTTCAAGATGGAGCGCGCCGCACACTTTGCGCGACTACCGTGATCCAGGCGGCCGTCAAAATGGACGAACCCGAGCTGATTCGGGCGGCTCAACAAGGCGATCAGCGCGCCTTTGAGCAATTGGTGCGTCTGCACGACCAGAACGTGCTGCGGCTGGCGACGAATCTGCTTCGGTCGCCCGAAGACGCCAACGATATCTATCAGGAAGCGTTCCTGCGGGTGTACAAGAACCTGCACACGTTTCGTTTCGACTGCAGCTTCCACACCTGGCTGTACAGGATCGTGAGCAACCTGTGCCTGGACGCGCTGCGAAAGAGGAAAGTGCGGCGCGAAGAGAGCTCGCTGGTGGAGACCAGCGAAGGCTATCTGGACCGCATGGACACGGTGGAGGAACCGCGGGCCGATAGCGATCCGGAGCGGCGGCTGGAGAGTAAACAGGTGCGGGAAAAGATTGAGGCAGTATTGGGCGGCTTGACGCCGAGAGAGCGGGCTGTTTTTGAGATGAGGCATTACCAGGGCATGCGGCTGAGGACCATCGGGGAACTGATGGGCACTTCGGAAGAGGCCGCTAAGAATTGCCTGTTCCGCGCCACGCAGAAGATGCGCGCGGCTTTGGGAGATTTTGTATGACGTGCGAAGAAGCGAAAAAGAATCTGCCGCTTTTCCTGTATGGCGAACTCTCGTTCGATGAAGAGGAGCTGGTGGAGGTCCATATCGACGAGTGCGCCGCGTGCCGGGGAGAGCTGGCTCGTGAGAAAGCGATGTTTGCCGCGTTGGATGGCGTCGAGCTGGTTCCCAGTCCCGAGGCGCTGGCGGAGTCGCGCGCCGAATTGCGGCGCCGGCTGGCTCTCTCCGGGGCAGCGCTCGGAGCCGGGCAGCCGCGGTTCTGGGATAAGATTCGCGAAGGCTTTACGATTCACTTTCACTTTGCCCCCGGGATCGCGCAGGTGGCCGGCGCGGCGGCGATGCTGGTGCTGGGATTTTTGACGGCCCGCGTGGCGCCCAACTCTTTCCTCGGGAGTTGGCGCTCCGCGGGAATGGTGGAACCGGCCACGTCGCGGGTGCGCTACGTGGAGCCGGTGTCGCCGGGGCGTGTGCAGATCGTTCTGGATGAGACGCGGCAGCGCGTGCTATCGGGAAGCGTGGACGACGAGGCGATTCAGCGGCTACTGCTGACGGCCGCGAAGGATCCTTCCGATGCCGGCCTGCGTGTGGAATCGGTCGATTTGCTCAAGAACAATTCGCAATCCGCCGAGATCCGCAAGGCGTTGGTCTATTCGCTGCAGCACGATCCCAATGCCGGGGTGCGGCTGAAAGCGCTGGACGGGCTGAAGCAATTCGCCGAAGACCCGGACACGCGCAGCGCTCTGACGCAGGTGCTGTTGAAGGATGAGAACCCCGGCGTACGGACGCAGGTAATCGATCTGCTGGTCCAAAAGAATAGCGTGCAACGGCACACCGATGCCATGGTGGGCGTTTTGCAGGAGCTGATGGAGAAGGAAGACAACGGCTACATCCGCATGCGATGCCAGAAGGTTTTGCAGGAAATGAATGCGTCGGCGGAGATGTACTAACAAGCCGGCATTACGGACATGAAGCAGCTTTTGTATACTACCGCGCTGGGATTGGCTTGCTGGGGATTGGCGTGCGCGCAGACTGAGTCGGCGATTACGCGCGACGGCGGCTACTGGGTGCGCACCATCCAGGGCGCGATCGATGCGTCTTCTGGTGACCGGCTGCGCGTGGAAACCACCGGCAATGTGACGCTACGCGGAACGGCTACCGAACAGAACACTTATTCGCTGACGATCCGGGTGCGGGCCGGAGATGCGCGCGAAGCCGAAGCGCTGCTCAGACAAGTTAACGTGAAGACCGGAACCGAGGGCGGCTGGGCCTATCTCAAGGTGACACCGCCCCGGACGGTTTCTTCGGGTTTGGAATTGACCGTTAGCGGGCCGCGAGCATTGCGGCAGGTGTGGGCTGAAACGCGCGGCGGGAATGTGCAGGCCTCCGACTTCGACGGGGATTTGGAAGCTCGATCAGCCGGCGGCCGGATCGCGGCGGATCGAATTCGGGGCCACAGTGAATTGCGGACCGCCGGGGGCGATATTGAAGTTGGCACCGTGGGCGGCCCGCTGCGATGTTACTCCGGCGGCGGTGAAATTCGAGTGGCGAACGCCGGGGCAGCGGCATTGCTTGAGACCGCGGGCGGCGAGATTTTCGTTCATCAGGTGGAGGGCCCGATACAGGCTACTACAGGCGGCGGAAACATTCGGGTGGAACGCGCGGCCAGTACGGTGAACGCGCGCACATCCGGCGGTTTGATCCAGGTGCAGCAGGCGGATGGGCCAGTGACGGCGGAAAGCTCGGGCGGCGCCATTCAGGTGAACTCCGCCAACGGCGTGCGGTGCGAATCGGCGGGCGGCGCCATCCGGTTGCGGAACGTGGCGGGAGCAGTGCACGCGTTCGCGAATTCGGGAAGTATCATGGCTGAGCTGGTTTCAGGACGGTCCATGGCAGATTCCATATTGAGCACCAACGCTGGTGACATAACCGTTCTCATTCCGTCCAATCTTGCGTTGACTGTACAGGCCAGCAACGAGTCGGGCGGCGCAGGGCGGATCAACTCCGATTTCCCGCAGATTCGTGCGCGGACGGGCGGGTTGCCGGGCGTGGGTCCGTTGATGGCCGAGGGCGCGTTGAACGGGGGCGGTCCGCTGCTGCGGGTGAACGTCACAGGCGGCACGATCTACTTGCGCCGAACGAAATAATTCCTTGAGGGTGATGCGATGAAGAAAATGATTGGTCTTATGGCGGTTTTTTCGGTCGCGGCGTTAGCGCAAGGCCCGGATTTCCAAGCCCAGACGCACGATTTGGAAGCTCAGGCGCGCGATTTGGCGGCGCAGGCTGGTGTATTTGCGGCGCAGGCCCGGGAATTCAACGGCGCCCCGTTCGTGGGTGGAACGTATCTGGGAGTGAATATCGCTGAGATCGAATCCGGCCGCGCCAAGGAGCTGAAGCTCAAGGACGACTACGGAGTGGAGATCACGCGCGTGGAAGAGAACAGTCCGGCGGATAAAGCAGGAGTGAAGGCGGGGGATGTGGTGCTGGAATACAACGGGCAACGAGTGGAAGGCATGGAGCAATTCGGCAGGATGGTACGGGAGACGCCGCCGGGCCGCGAAGTGAAGCTCACCATTAGCCGCAACGGCGCGACTCAAACGCTAATGGCGGTGCTCGGCAGCCGCAAGTCTCGCTTCGCGGGGAACTTTCCGCCCGGCTTCGAGATGCCTGAGTTTCACATGCCCGATATCCCGCAGATTTTCACCACCATCCGCAGCCCGATGCTGGGCGTGGAAGCCGAATCGCTCGGATCGCAGTTGGCGGTGTATTTCGGGGTAAAGGATGGCGTGCTGGTGCGCTCGGTGCTGGAGAACACTCCGGCCCAGAAGGCGGCCATCAAAGCCGGCGACGTGATCACGAAGGTGGACGGAATGGCGGTGACCACGCCAAGCGAATTATCGGCCGCCGTGCGAACGGCGAACGCTAAGAAGACCTATGCTATCGAACTGGTGCGCGATCGCAAACCGGTGGTGGTGACGGTGAACGTGGAGGATCGATCGGAAAGATCGATTCCGCGTGGACGTTCGGTTCGAAACAGTGTGAATTGAAGGCGTTCACACGAGTGTGAACGGGGCACGCAGGAGTGCGTGCGCCACAAGATAAGAAGGCTCAGCGATAGTAAATCAATCGCGGCGCTCCAGCGGCCAGCACTTTTCCAGATAAGCGCGCAGGCGCAGGATGGCCTGCGACTTCAGTTGAGAGATTCGCGACTCATGAAGATTTACCACCTTGGCGATCTCGCGCAGCGTGAGCTCCTCATGGTAATAGAGGCTGATGACGATGCGCTCGCTGCGCGGCATTTTCTCGATCGCTTCGGCCAGCAGACGTTGTAACTCCGAGCGTTCGAGCAGGCGCGAGGGCCAGTTCTCCTCGTCGTCGGAAATGTACTTCAGCAGATTGCGGCTGTCGTCTTCGGGAGCCGAGGTCTCGAGACTCCCCAGGTTCACGCCCCGAATGTCCACTAGCCACTCGTGGTATTCCGCGAGTGAAAGTTTCAGCTCGATGGCAATTTCCTCTTCGGTTGGCGAGCGGCGCAGACGCTGTTCGGCTTCCGCGATGGCGGCCTCAATCTGTTTCGAGCGCCGGCGCTGCTGGCGAGGCGCCCAGTCCAGCCCACGCAAGCTGTCCAGGATCGCGCCGCGTATCTTGTACTCGGCGTAGGTCTTCAATTTGACATTGTGGTGCGGGTCGAACCGATCGATGGCGGCAATCAATCCGAGCGTGCCGGTGGAGATCAGGTCGTCCAGATTCACGCTCTCGGGAAGGCGCTCCCGAATGCGCCGGGCTATCAGACGCACTTGCGGCAAATGCTCAAGGATCAGGCGTTCCCGTTCTTCTGACGCAAGTTCTCCCGCGGCGCTGCGCACCGGATAGTTCTTAATCGCGGGGATAGAAATCTTAGCCGTACCTTGCGACCTCATGAGGGTTCCATCAAATGCCCTACTACCCTACGGCGGAAAGCCGTCCGCACGTACTCCGTGAGAAACATTCGGGTCGAAAAACACGGTCGTAAAAGGTTCGAAAGTAGTTTTTGCACCGTTGTTGGAGAGAGCAATTGTGGAACCAATTGTTTCCATCGTCGAGTGTTGATAGCCCACGGTCGCGCGCGGCAAAATCCCAAATTGGTTCCCGAGCTGGCGCGCGGTGCGATGAGGAAGTCCCGAAGTGGAAATCATCCCTGCGGAATTTCGGTAAGATAGTGTTCGCGGGACGTACGAATTATGCGAATCGATTCTGTGCATCGCACTCCGGCGGCAGCGGGCCCGGACACGTCTGAGTCAACGGCTCATAGCACTCTCGAGAACGAGGTGGTAGCCGGTTCGGATCAGGCGGGAGTCTCTCAGCTGGCGCAATCACTCGCAATGCATGCTGCAAACCGCATCGAACAACTTCGAATCCAGGTCCAGTCGGGAAGCTACGACGTTTCGGCCGAAACCGTGGCACAGGCGCTGATCGACGCGCATATTAAAGATTAGAGACGACAATTACGCCAGGTTCAGGACCTTGAGCGTGGTCCCTTTATCGGCCTCGATTTTCTTTTGCAGCAGCATGATCGAATAGATCAGTTGCTCGGGGCGCGGAGGGCATCCGGGGACATATACATCCACGGGGATAACCTGGTTCACCGGAATCAGCGCATAGTTGCTGAAAACTCCGGTGGAGGTGGCGCAAGCGCCCATGGAGATCACCCACTTAGGTTCGGGCATCTGTTCATACAGGCGGCGGATTACAGGGGCCATTTTGTTTGAAACCCGCCCGGCGATGATCATCAGATCGGACTGACGCGGCGACCCGCGCATCACCTCAGCGCCAAAGCGCGAAATATCGAAACGAGATCCGATCATCGACATCATTTCGATGGCGCAGCAAGCCAGTCCAAAGGACATCGGCCAGATGGAATTCTTCCGGCCCCAGTTGATGGCTTTGCCGATGGTGGTGGTGATGATGCCCTCGGGCACGCTGGCGGCATCCTCGTTATCGATGCGCGCGAAAAGCTCGCTCGGAAGGCTCGGTTGAAACTTGGGCTCGCGATCCACGATCCTATTATCACATGCCGGTTCACCTGAATCCGCCCGATGCGATGGAGATCGAGCAGGCTGCCCGGGCCTGGGGCATCGAGACCGATTATTGGGACATCTGGGGCAAGCAGCATCATGCTTCTTTGGAACTGGAAACCGCGATACTCGAATCACTGGGCGTGGATACAAGTTCCAAGGCGTCGCTCACCGCAGCGCTGGAGCGGCGCCAACAGCGGCAGTGGCGCTGGCCATTGGCTCCCACCATCTTTCTAACCGCCGGGTTGCCGCACGAAGTCCCCGTTTCCCTGCCGGACATCCACGCCGACGCTAGCGCAACACTTCGCATTCGTATGGAAGAGGGAGGCACGGTTGAGCTGGAGATCGCACTGGGCGAAATTCCAGCCGGGGACGCTCCGGTACGGAATGGGTTGGTAAGCAAACGCATTCGGCTCCCGGATGACCTTGCCCTGGGCTATCACGAGATGACGCTCGAGATCGGCGGGTGAAAGCGCGCGGCCCTCGCGCTTGATTGTCTGCCCGAGCCGGGCCTTTGAGCCGGAGTGGCTGGAGACTCGTCGCGCCGCCGGGCTGGCCATCAGCCTCTATGGATTGCGGTCCCAACGGAACTGGGGATGCGGCGACACCACCGATCTCAAGGCTCTGACGGACTGGGTGGCGGGGCGCACCGGAACCAGCTTCATCGCGCTCAACCCGCTGCACGCGATCGACAATCGCCAACCCTTCAACACCAGCCCCTACCTGCCCAACTCCATCTTTTATCGCAATCCGATCTACCTGGATATCGAGGCCATCCCGGACTTCGCTTCTTCTTCGCGAGCCATGGCACTGTTCGCGTCGGCGGCGGTGCAAAAAGAAATCTCGACGCTGCGCAACGCTGAACTGGTGGAGTACGAGCGCGTGTACTCCTTGAAGCTTCGTTTCCTGAAATTGCTGTTCCAGGCGTTTCTTGACGAATGGAGAGCCTCGACGGCCCGCGCCGCTGAGCTAAAGCGATATATCGATCGCGAGGGCGATCTGCTCCACCGCTTCGCCGTGCACGCCGCGTTGAACGAGAAGATCCATCAGGAGTGCCCGGAGGTCTGGAACTGGAGGGGTTGGCCGGAGCAATACCGGGATCCCGATTCCACCGCCACGCGGAGATTCGCGCGAAAACACTGGCACAGTGTTCTGTTCTTCAAATACATTCAATGGAATCTCGATCTGCAGCTCGCCGCCGCGCAGCAGCACGCTATCGAGCGCGGCCTGAGCATTGGTCTGTATCACGACCTGGCGCTGGCCACCGACCGGTTCGGCTCCGATCTTTGGGCGCATCGCGAATTCTTCGTGGCAGGCTGCCGGGTGGGAGCGCCGCCCGACGGCTTCTCGCCCAAAGGGCAGGACTGGGGCTTTCCGCCGCCCAACTCGGACCGCCACGTGGAAGACGGGTACCGCCTGTTTGCCGAGTCCATCCGCAAGAATTGCCAGCACGGCGGAGCGCTCCGCATCGATCATGTCATGCGCTTCTTTCGCCTGTACTGGATTCCAGACGGCATGGCGGCCACCGAAGGCACGTACGTGCGCGACCGCTTCGAGGCGCTGCTTTCAATACTCGCTCTGGAGAGCGTGCGCAATCGGGTGATCGTCATCGGTGAGGATTTAGGCACGGTGCCGGACGAGGCGCGCAAAGTGCTGCATCGATTCGGAATCTTGAGTTATCGCTTGCTGTACTTCGAACAGGACCCGAGCGGCCGATTTCGCCCGCCACAGGATTATCCCCGCGACGCTTTGGCATCGGCGACGACGCACGATCTGGCTACGCTGGCCGGCTTTTGGCTGGGGCGGGACATCGACGCGCGGCGTGAGACGGGCCTGCTCACCGACGAAGGCGCCTATCAGCGCATGCGCGCCGATCGAGCGCGGCAGAAGCAGAACCTGCTGGATCTGCTGTTCGATCTCAAACTGCTCCCCGACTGGTTCCCGCGCGACCAGGCGCAGGTTCCAGAGCTGGTAGGCGAGTTGCACAATGCCATCGTCGGCTTTCTGGCCTCGGCGCCTTCCAAGCTCATGGTGCTGAATCAGGAAGATTTGCTGAAGCAGGCGGAGCAGCAGAATCTGCCGGGAAGCACGGCGGAGTATCCCAACTGGCGCAGAAAGATGAAGTGCACGGTAGAGGAATTGTGGACGTCGGGTGAGATCCAAGACTTTGCGCTGATGTTTCGGCTATGGCTGGAGAAGACCGGGCGCTTGAACGTGCCTCAATAGAGCCACAGTTCAGTTGGCGAAGTAGTCTTTCACTTTGTCGAGCAGGCCCTTCTCGTGCGGCTCGTTTTCTTCAGGCAGCGTCTCGCGAAGCTGTTCGAAGAGCTTGCGCTGTTCACGGGTCAGCTTGACAGGGACCTTCACGTCCACCTGCACGAACAGGTCGCCCCGTCCGTTGCCCTGTAAGCGCGGCACTCCCAGATTCTTAAGACGGATGCGCGAGCCGGTCTGAATGCCATCGGGGACTTTGACCTGCTCCAGACCGTCGAAGGTCAGAAGGTTAATCTGCGTCCCCAGCACAGCTTGCGCCACGTTAATGGGAATGGTGCACAGCAGATCGTCTCCCTGGCGTTCGAAAATGGGATGCTCTTTCACCTTGATCACAACGTAAAGGTCGCCGGCCGGACCGCCATTGAAGCCCGACTGCCCTTCGCTCGCAAGCTTGAGATGAGTGCCCGAATCCACGCCCGCGGGAATGGTGACTTTCAGCTTGCGCTCGGTCCGAACCTGGCGCTCGCCGCGGCACTGGGTGCAAGGCCGCCGCACGATCTGGCCGCGCCCTCCGCACTGGGAACAGGTGCGGCGAATTTGCAGGAAGCTCTGCTGATAAACCACTTCGCCCCGCCCGTGGCACATGGGACAAGACACCAGGCCATCCACTTTCTCGGCTCCGGTGCCCTGGCAGCGCGTGCAGAGATCCATGCGCGGCACCTGAATCTCCACGCTCAGCCCCCGGATGGCATCTTCGAGCGACAGTTCGAGGTCATAGCGCAGATCTTCGCCGCGCTGCGCGCGGTTGCGTCCGCCGCCAGAGCGCCGTGCCCCGCCGCCAAACAGATCGCCAAAGCCGAATAGATCGCCCAGAATATCGCCGAAATCGGTGAATGTGTTTGGATCGAAGCCCTGGGAACCCATACCCTGGAGCCCCTGGTGACCATAGCGGTCATAGGCGGCGCGCTTCTGGGGATCGCTCAGGACACTGTAGGCCTCCGCCGCCTCTTTGAACCTCTCTTCAGCATCCTGATCGTTGGGATTTCGGTCCGGATGGTACTTCAGGGCCAATTTGCGGTAGGCGCTCTTTAACCCGGCGTCATCGCACTCCCGGCTCACGCTCAATATTTCGTAGTAGTCGCGCTTGGTAGCGTTCATTTCTTCGTTACCGCAACCTTCACCATGGCCGGCCGCAGGAGGCGCCCGCGAAAATTGTATCCTGGCTGGTACTCGTCGAGAATCGTTTGCTCTTCCACGTCGCCGGTCTCCACCATGTCGACGGCGTGGTGGATGTGGGGATCGAACTTCTGCCCTTTCGTTGTAATCGTCTCTAATCCCAACTTCTTTAGCGCGTCGGCAAAATGCTGGTAAATCAAATCCATGCCTCGCGCATACACCTTATCGGCGGTGGGAGTCTTCAGCGCGCGCTCGAAATCGTCCAGAATGGGCAGAATAGCACGCACGCTATCAGAATGGGCGAATTCCAGCACTTCCGATTTTTCCCGCTCAGCCCGTTTGCGAAAATTGTCAAACTCCGCCTGGCGCCGGCGCAGGAGCTCCACTAATTCGTTCTTTTCCTCCAGCAACCGATCGCGCTCGGCCGTTACGGCCTCCAGCATAGAGGCTGCGGCAGCGCGGTCGCCGGGAGGATCCGTCGCGCCCGTGGCAGCTGCGTTCTCAGCGGCGTCGACAATGGGTTCCTTCATATCCATACATCCAGTTTATAGTTTTGCAGGTAGTTTATAGTTTTCGAGGTTTGGATAGCGCCGAAAAACCTAAACCGGCAAGCTTCTGAACGCCTGCCCCACATGGTACACCGCGGACATGGCTTTTCCGTAGTTCATTCTCATCGGACCAAGCACGGCGATCTTGGCCGAGAGGCCGCCCGCGAGTGAAATGCAAACTCCGATGAGGGACAGCTCCCGCATGCTGGGATGCACATCGGCCAGCCCGACATGCACGGCCACCTCGCCCGCTGGCTGCTCCAGGAAGCGGTCCAGCAGCTGCAGGATTCGCTTCTTCTCCTCAAGAGTATGGAAAAGCTCACGCAGCTTTTCGCGCGTCAGGTGCAGGTCCAGCCCCACCAGGTTGCTGGCGCCTTCCAAATGAATTTCCGGCGATGTTTCGATATCCAGCAGGCCCTTGGCGTACAGTTCATTCAGCCGCCTCAAAATCGCGTCGTAGGCCGCGCTCTGCTGCTCCAGACGCTGCTCGAGCTCGGCGTGGATTTCCGACAGCACCCAGCCGCTGAAATTGCGATTGATGTAATTGCGGATGGACGCCAGCTCGTCGTGGGAAACGTTTTCATCCACGGCGATGACACGATTGCGGACCATGCGGTCGCGCGTCACAACAATCATCAGCACCCGCTGATCCGCCAGCGCGATTAATTCGATCTGATGGAGCGTCTGGCTGGCAGCTGGGATGGCAGCCGTGATGCCCACGCTTTGCGTCATTTCGGTTAGCATGTGCGACGAACGTTCCACGCGCGCTTCCATGGTGGTGAGCTGGCTTAACTCCGCGCGCACGCGCTGTAACTCGGTGACAAGCACCCGGCCACGCGTGAGCGACTGCACGTAACTTCGAAAAGCCTTTTCGGTAGGGATGCGACCGGCCGAAGTGTGGGGCTGCGAAAGATAGCCGTTTTCGTACAGATCGGCCATCACGTTACGAATGGTTGCGGGGCTCAGGTTGTCGCCAGTCTGCTTAGCGATGGTTCGCGAGGACACAGGTTCGCCGGCCTCAATGTACGACTCGACGATGGAATGCAGCACGTCCTGTTCGCGATGTGTCATCTGGATGAATGCTTGAATGAACGCTGCGCCCAGCCTCTACTGATTTGATTATAAAAGGCTTTACGGCTGTGGTCAAGCACTTGCTGCGGCTTTCCGCAGCGCCTGGATGCGAGGCGCCCGGCTTTTGGGGCTGTCGAGGCTAAAGGATCGGGCATCGCCGAGCTGGTCGCGCACAAAATTCTCTGTGCGCGTGACTGCCTCCTGGAGCGCCCTGTCTTTTTTCACGAAGGACGCCCAAGCAACTGATTCCGTTGCCTGGTCGTACTCCCAAAGGCCGATCAGGCGGCCCCGATCCAGGATGGCGTGGCTGGGAAGCAGAGTCAGGGACCCGAGGGTTTTCATGCCGCTCTCGACCAGGACTTGCCGCGCGAGGTCCTTCGGATCGAGATTTTCCTGGAATTGGTTTCGGAGCTCAAACACCGAATCGATACTGCCAAGGAGGGAGTAACGCGGCTCCTTGGGGGGTTTGAAGGCGTCGAACCTGGACCGATCGCCCGGCAGGAAGAAACGTTGGTCGCCTGGGTCTATTTCGATCGGGTCAAGGTGGAGCGGATCGAGCGCGGCCTTGGTGGCTTTGACTCCTAGCCCAGAGAACGTTTGAAAGCCGGAAACCGATGCCGGTCCAATCCATCCGAAGTATCTCCGGGCGAGCTCGATATGGACCTGCTCCGGCGCTAGTTTGAAACCGCGCAGAGGATTGGGATGCCAGAGCGCGTATTTATAGCGCTGCTGATCGAAGCGGCCGTTGGTGGGAACGCGACGGATTTCGCCAGTCGCCTGGAGCTTTTCCAGAGCCACCGGAAGCGTGGTGCTCAGCCCCTTCTTCTTGCCCTCAGGGCCGAGGTTGCGGACGGCTTTGCCGGCGGTTTCGCGCAAGCCATCGGGATCGAGGGGGCCTTTCTCGAGAGAGACCACGATGGCCTCACACAGTTTGTCGATTTCCTTTTCGGTGACTCCCAGCCTGGCAGCGGTCTTCATTTCGCCTTGGAAGCTTTGACCAGCGGCGAGACCAAGAGCGAAGTCAGAGGCCGGTAGAACGTAGGTGCAGCCGCGCGCTGCCGGCAGTTCGTATATTTCCAATTTGGCGGCGTCGGCGTCGGCCTGCTCGCGGGTGATTGCGGCGCGGGAGAACAGTGTGAGGTAGGGCGAAACACCGCCTACGGAACGAGCCCATCCGGCGCGCTGGAGGACTTCAGCCGACGATTGGCGTTCTAGCGAACCGTCCAAGCCTTGACGGTGTGCGTACCAGGCGCGGAGTCTCGATGCATCAACCATCTAAATCCTCACCAGCGCTGCTCTGTCGTCGGAGAACAGTTTGCCAGTTCGCCGGTTCCTAGGTTTCGAACTATCATTTAACCTTCTCACCAGCGCTGCTCTGTAGCCGGAGAACAGTTTGCAAGATAGCGGCTCTCGCCTTCCATGTGTTCGAATACCGATTGAACCGCTACGCGCCCCGGTCCCCACAGACGCAGCCAATAGTATCGATTATTCCAGTTTCCCCAGCCCAGGCTGAAACCCGTGCGGGGATGCTCGAAATGCAGCTGCATCTGGACCGAAGGATCTTTGAAGATCAGCGCGGTGGGCTTGACCAGAATAGTTTGGCCGGGCGCAAGCTCGCGAACAAAAACGTTTCCCGATGCGTGCAGGAGCAACAACCCCGGCGCTTGGGGAGCCGAGAAGCGATCCATAAACATTCCGACCGGATAGTGCGTTTCCTTGTCGTCACCGTTCCCTGTGGTGTACCAGCAATTGGTGGAGAACCAATCGTAGGCGACGTTGCTGGTGGCGAGCATGAAGAGATGCTCTCGCACGTCCACTTGTTCGCCAGGCTGCAGCGGAAGCGCAATCATTTCTCCGGGCGCGTCGCGCGAGAACGCAATGTGGCCTGGCCCGTGCGCCTGCATCATGATGAGCGGCAGTCCGGCGAACATGCGCTTCCATCCCGAGGCCAGCGACATGGTGGAGATGTTCACTTGCGGATCTTTCCATAGCAGAACGTGGTGCGTGAAATAGATGCTGTCGGCGCCCGCCAGGTTGACGTCGGCTACAGGCACGTACAAACCTTCGATCTGGCAGAACGAGTCGCCAAACTGGAGCTTCGCCATATCCTTTCGGCCGGGCAATTCGCCCCAGCCGGATTCGCTGCGAATCTGCGGGGCCCGGACATTGGCGCCACAGCGCGGGCAGCTCAATTGATCGGCGCTGATTTCGGCGGCGCACCAGGGGCAGGTAGCGGGTGAAGCGGCGGTTATTGTGGGCGGCTGCGGCGCGCGAGGCGGCGGCTGCACCGGCTGCGAATATTGAATGGGCGCGGCGGGTTCAACCGGCGCCGATTCTGCCGGCGCGGGCCCACGCTGGACGGCGCCCCCGCAGGCGGTGCAGAAGTTGGCCGTGTCTGGGACTTGGCTACCACAGTTGGTACAAAACATGATGGTCCTATTCGGTGTGGTGATGGACGTACATGGACTGGATGCCGATGCGGCCCGGCCCGGTCATGCGCGCCAGACTCATGTTGGTACCGCCGAAGAATCCGGTGCCCAGCTTCTGGAACTCCACAGCCATCGTGACGGACGAATCCTTATAGAGAAACGCGCCCGGCTCCACCATGATGCTTTCGCCGGCCTTGAGCTTGCGCTCGAACACATTGCCGTAACCGTGCAGCAGAACCAGGCCCGGGCTGCCTGTGGTGATGAAGCGATCCATAAACATACCCTGGCCGCCGAACAGAATGTTGGTGAGACCTTTCACTCGCACGAAGGAGTAATCGATCTGGTGCGAGCCCAGCACAAAAGCGTGCTCGCGAACGTCCAGTTCCATTCCGGGGTGCAGCGGCAGCACCACCAGTTCTCCAGTTGCGTCGCGCGAGAAGGCGATGCGCCCCGGCCCGGTGGCCACGCTGATGATGAACGGCATCCCAGCGAAGGCGCGCTTCAGGCCGCCGGGCAACTGAAGCACGCTTAACGGAACATTGTCGTCCTTCCACAGCATGATGTGGTGCTCGAAGAAGACCGAGTCGTTCGCGCCGAGATGGATCTCGGCCACCGGAACGATTTCGCCTTCCACCTGGCAGGTGCTGTTGCTGAAGGAAAACTCGGTCATGTCGCGCAGGCGCGGAGCTTCGCGCCAACCGGATTCACTCACCAGATTGCGGATGTCCAGTGGAGCGCCGCAGGCGCGGCAAGTGAGCGCGGTCTTCTCGTTCATTCCCGAACACCACTGGCACTGGATGCGTTCGAGCGTCTCGGCGGTGGGAGGCATCAGGAACGATTATCGCTAGAAAGGGACGACTTGGCGAGTGTCACCCTGAGCCTCGAGATAATTCTCGAAGTCGCGGAGACCGTCGGGCGATCCGATTTCGTAAAAGCGCTGGTGAACTTGAAACGCCGCCAAGCGGCCCGTGTTGCTCAGCTCGTGGAAAAGAACGGGCAGATCGGCGGGCGTCTGATCGTCGAACAGATCGCGGCGAAAGCAGGAAAGCCCGTAGTCGATATATTGCATGCCCGGCGCGGCTGCCTTGTCGTAGAGCATGACACGTCCGGGCTCGTAAATCACGTTGCTGCGGTCCCAGCGTCCTTCGTTGCGAAGAACCGTCATCAACGCGGGTTGGCCGCTCAATTGAAACGCGCGCCAAACCGGCGCGAACTCCACCGGCAGGAACGAATCGCCATAGATAACGAAGAAGCTCTCGTCGAGGACGCCTTGGTCGCAAGCCAGGCGCAATGCTCCAGCCGTCCCGCGGAGTCGCTGGCCCTCATCGACGTAGCGAATGGAGGGAACCGGCGGCGGCTCTTCGGACCAATAGCGCCGGATCATGTCGCCGTGGTGGCCTATCGAATAAATGACTTCGGTGATGCCTTGGGCTGCCAGCCAATGCAACTGGTGCCAGGCGAAGGGACGCCTGCGCACAGGCAGCAGCGTCTTGGGGCATGTCTCGGTGAGGGGACGCATCCGCGTTCCCAGGCCGCCTGCTAGAATCACGCACTGCATCGTATTTCACCCCCAAGGCGTTCACACGAGTGTGAACGCGGCACGCAGGAGTGCGTGCGCCACAAACATCTTAGTCACGCGACAGCAGCTTCGACCCTTCCAGATCGAACTTGAAGCGAAACTCCTGCAGCCCTTCCTTTACCATGGCGCGTCGCAGCGCATCCCGGTCGTCGGCGTAAAACAGCAAAAAGCCGCCGCCGCCCGCGCCCACCAGCTTGCCGCCCACCGCTCCGTTTTCGCGGCCGATTTCGTACCAGCGATTGATGCCTTCACTGCTGGTACCGGGCGAGCGTTGTTTTTTGTGCATCCAATGCTCGTGCATCAGTTCACCGAAGCGCCGTATATTGCCTTGCTCCAGCGCCAGCTGAATGCATTTTCCAAGCTGCTTGGTGAAATGCAGGTTGTCGAGCATCGCGTTGTCGCCGAGCTCGGAGCGGACCTTTTGGTCGTCGAGCACGGCCGATGCATTCCGCGAGTAACCCGTAAAGAACATCATGAGACGGTCTTCGAGATTGTAAAGCGTACTGTTGCAGATGTTGAGCGGCGCCACGCTGACCTGCCCATCTTCTGAAAACTCGAAGCAAGCCAGTCCGCCGAAAGCCGCGATGTACTGGTCCTGTTTGCCGACCGGCTCCTGCAGAATTTCGATCTCGATCTTGCAGGCCTCTTCGGCGACGATGGCCGGATCAACGTACTTGCGCTGGAAGGCGTGAACCGCGCGCAGCAGTCCGACCGTGAACGCCCCCGAGGATCCCAGGCCAGTGCCGGCGGGAACATCCGCCATGCTCACTACTTCGATGGGCGGACGGACATCGTGCATCCGCAGCACCTCACGGATTAAAGGGTGCCGGATATCATCGAGCGTTAGGGCGTGTTCGAGCGCGGAGTATTTCAGGAAGTATCCGCCGCTGAACGTTTCATTGATGCCGACGTAAATATGTTTATTGATCGCTGCTGAAATAACGAAGCCCCCGAAGCGTCGATAGTATGACGGCAGGTCGGTTCCCCCTCCACCAATCGAGATTCTCAGAGGTGTACGAGTGATGATCACCGGTACCCGAGTAATCGGCAGTTCGGCAGCTAATCTATAGAGACAATGCGATTTCCACGCTCTAGCGGTATCCTCTTACATCCCACTTCGCTGGCGTCGCGGTACGGTATCGGGGACCTGGGGGCCGAAGCCCGGAGGTTTGTCGATTTTTTGGCCGACGCAGGGCAGACGCTGTGGCAGGTTCTACCGCTCGGGCCCACCGGTTATGGCGATTCGCCCTATCAATGCCTTTCCGCGTGGGCTGGAAATCCGATGCTGATCAGCCTGGAGCGGATGGTGGAGCAAGGCTGCTTGGGCGCTTCCACGCTGGAAGGCGCGCCGGAGTTCCCGGAAGGTACGGTCGACTTCGAACGGCTGGTCCCGTGGAAGACGGCAGTGCTGGAATCGGCGCCGCAGGGTGGCGCAGGATTCGAGGAGTTTTGCGAGGCGAACCAGCATTGGCTGGATGACTTCGCATTGTTCGTGGCGCTCAAGGTCCAGCACCAGGGCGTCGAGTGGACGAAGTGGGAGCCGGGGGCGCGCGACCGCGATCCTAAGGCGCTCGCGAAATGGCGCCAACAGCTCTCCGCGCCAATTGCTGCGCAAAAATTCCTGCAGTTCGTTTTCTATGACCAGTGGCGGGAGTTGCGCGAGTACGCGCGCAGGCGAGGCGTCCGGATCATGGGCGACCTTCCCATCTACGTCTCGCATGACAGCGCCGACGTCTGGACCAATCGAAAGTATTTTTGCCTGGACGCTCAGGGCAATTCCACGGCCGTCTCCGGAGTGCCTCCGGATTATTTCAGCGAGACCGGCCAGCTATGGGGAAATCCGATTTATCGCTGGGACGCGCTGGCCAAGGACGGGTACGTCTGGTGGCTGGATCGATTTCGCGCGACATTTGCCATGGTGGATATGATCCGGCTGGATCATTTTCGCGGCTTTGAGGCGTATTGGGAGGTTCCTGCGGCCGAATCGACGGCGGTGAACGGGAAGTGGGTGAAGGGCCCGGGCGCGGATTTGTTCCGTGTGGCGAAAGCGAAATTGGGCGACCTGCCTTTTGTGGCGGAGAACCTCGGGGTGATCACGGCGGAAGTGGAAGCGATCCGGGACGAGTTCGGATTCCCCGGAATGGCGGTACTGCAATTCGCATTTGGAACCGATGCCCAGGCGCCGACGTTTCGTCCACACAACTTTCCGCACGAGGTGGTGGCCTACACGGGAACCCATGATTGCGATACCACGGTCGGCTGGTGGGGGAGCGAAGGGCGGGGGGAGAGCACGCGCTCGGACGAGGACATCCGGCGGGAGCTCGATTTTGCGCGGCGCTACCTGAACACCGACGGAAAGGAAATCAATTGGACGTTCATTCGGGCGCTGGAAGCCTCGGTTGCGGATACGGTTTTGATTCCCATGCAGGACGTCCTGGGATTAGGGACCGAGGCGCGCATGAACCAGCCCGCGACAGTGGGCGGCAACTGGCGGTGGCGGTATCGGCCGGGCGCGCTGAAGCCGGAAATAGCGCAGCGCTTGCGGGAGCTGGCGCAACTATACGACCGCATGTAAAACTCCTACAGCTTCAAGGGATCGTGGAACCGGACGAAGACGCCCAGGGCAACCGGCGTGGCATGCCTACTGCCCGGCGCTAGAGAGCGTAGGGGGGCAACTTCTGGACGCACCAAAGAGGTAGCGCTAAGCAACATCAACGATCCAGGAATTCATCGAAGAGGGAAAGCCTCTGCCTGAGGGGCCGGGAGATTCGGTCGATCGTCGCATCGCGGTCACCGTCAAATCGGGGACTTAGTGTGGCGTGCGCACTCTTGCGCGCAGCGTTCACACTCGTGTGAACGGTTTAAAAAGGGTGTCGCCAAGAGTGGCGACACGGCACGCACGAGTGCGTGCGCCACAAAACAACAACCATCCAGCAAGGTCAGGCGACGTGCAATCGGCCACAGCCACTAGCGCAGCGCGGCGCTGGCCAGGATGCTTAGCTTTTCCCAGGTTGGGACGCGGATGCGTTTTTCGAGTACGTCGAAGTTGGAGCGCTCGATGCGGCCCAGCAGGCGACGATAGATTTCGATCAGCGCCCAGAGCGATGCGCGGCTACGTTTGTGCACCAGCGCGATCAAGGGCCGCGACTGGTCGTAATAGGCCCGCGCTCGCTCGGCCTCAAAGCTCATGAGACGGACGAAGCATTCGTCGTGCCTTGCCAAATCGGCGCCGAATTTGCGGATGTCTTCTTCCGGGATGTAGATGCGGCCGTTCTCGCGGTCCTCGCGCACGTCGCGGAGGATGTTCGTCAACTGGAACGCGATGCCGCATTTCTCGGCCAATGGGAGCGCATCGGGCGACTCAAAACCGAAGATGTGAATGATGGTGAGGCCCACCACGCTGGCCACTTGATAGCAGTAGCGATACAGTTCATCGAAAGTCTGGAGCTGCTTGGGCTGCAAATCCGAGCTGACGCCGGCGATCATTTCGTAGAAATACTCGCGCGGGATCTGGTAGCGCTCGACGGTATCGTGAAACGCCGGCCACAGGAGATTCTTGCCGTAACGGCCTTCGAGAGCGCAGTCTAAATCGCGACGCCATTGCTCGATGGCTTCCCGCGATGCTCCTTCACCTTCACTGATGTCGTCGCAGTAGCGCATGAACGCGTAAATGGCGCACATAGCCTCGCGCTGGTCATGAGAAAGCAGCAGGAAGGAGTAGTAGAAATTCCGGGCACGCGTTCGGGCCACCGTTTGGCAGAAGGCATAGGAAGCCTCCAAGCCTAAAACGAATGCCACAGGCTCCCAACCAGCAACTGGACGCGCTCGAACTTGGAGATGGCCGGACGCCGCGCCAAGACGTTGTAGTTTTGCTGCTCGATCTTTTCGAGCACGCGCATCCCGCCCCGGCTGAACAACTCGAGATCGAAAGCCAGCCTGCGATCCACCGTTTTCACCAGCGGCAGGCCCTCCAGAAACAGCTTGCGCGCTACGTCAATCGAATCGCGCATGACATTTTGAAACGCGGCGTTGAAGGTGCCCGCCTCGAGATCGGCCACCGTATAGCCGTGCCGAGCGAGAACGTCGAGCGGCAAATACACGCGGTCTTTTTCCAGATCCACCGTCACATCTTGCCAGAAATTGGCGAGCTGCAGCGCGGTACAGGTAGCGTCCGACATACGGTCGCGCTCGTCATCGGAGTATCCGCACAGGCGCAACACCAGGCGGCCCACGGGATTGGCGGAGCAGCGGCAGTAGCGAAACAATTCATCCCAGTTCGCATAGCGGGTGACGCGCTGGTCCTGTTCGAATGCGCTGATTAAGTCCGCAAACAACTGCTTGGGCAGGTTGTACTTTCGTGCCGTGCCTTCGAGCGCGACAAAAACGGGATGCCGCACTTGCCCCGCGTACATCGCCTCCAACTCCGCGCGCCACCAGCCGAGCAGACGCAAGCTCTCGGACGTGTCGCCGATCTCGTCGCCTAAATCGTCCGCCCAGCGGCAGAAGGCATAGACATTATAGAAATCCTGATGCAGCCGCTTGGGCAACAAAAAACTGACCACGTGGAAATTTTCGTAATGATGGGTTGCCAGCCAGCGCGTGTACTGCTCGGCTTCGGCTTGGGTGTAAGTGCCGCTCAGGGCCTCGGCCGAGTTTACATAGTCTTTCGGCGCGAGCAGGGCCACTAGGGTATTATGGCGGTCTTCATGTGACCGTTGTGGCTCATCAAGTGCCGCATTACTTCCAGCAAATTCGTGAGCGGCTCCACGCGGTTGACGAAATCGCGCGCCGTAATCACGCCCCGGCTGACAAAATCCAGCGATCGTCGAATATGCTCCGGCGTGTGATGGAAGCTCGCTTTGCAGGTGATTTCCGAGTAGTGCAGAAGTTGCGTATCCAGTTGAATTTTGCTGTCGTTAGGACAGCCGCCGAAGAAGTTGACGATGCCGCCGCGGCGCAGAGACCTGGCGGCGGTTTCCCAAACTTCCGGCATACCCACGGCTTCGATGGCGATGTCGGCACCACGGCCGCCGGTGAGTTTGCGGACATTTTCCACAGTCTCGTTGGGTTCGCCTGAAATCAGCAACTCATCGGCGCCCATGGCCGCCGCGCGATCCAGTTGCGTCTTGCGCCGTCCCAGCGCCAGAACACGGGCGCCGTAGGCCTTCGCCAGGCGCACGAACATCAGGCCGATGGGCCCCAAGCCGATCACCGCTACGGTATCGCACGGACGCAGACCCGTTTCATCGATTCCACGCAGCACACAGGCCAGGGGTTCCACCAGTGCGGCGTCCTGATAAGTGACGTGGGACGGAATTTCGTGCATATTCCGCTCCACGATGCGCGCCGGAATGCGAATGTACTCGGCGTAAGCGCCATTGTTGAACAACAGATCCTCGCAGAGATTTTCGCTGCCGCGTTTGCAATAGAAACACTCGAGGCAGGGGGCGGAATTCGCCGCCACCACCCGCTGGCCGACGCGGAAGTTACGGACTTCCCCTCCGATGGCGACGATGTCGCCTGCCAGCTCATGCCCGAATAATGCGGGCGGAACGATCATGCGGGCATGGTACCCGCGGCGAAACACCTTCACGTCGGTACCGCATGTCAGTGCTGCTTGAACGCGTACTAGTACGTCGCCATCCCCGATGCTAGGCACTGCCACGGACTCGATCTGCAAGTCTTCTTTGCCATACAGCACGGCGGCTTTCATTTGCGTCTGCACTAAAACCACTGCTCCTTCACTCAAGACCACCTTTGGGGCTGAACTATAATTTTCAACGATTTAGGCTCCGGATGCAACGCCAGGTCGATCCCGGCGCGGATCTCGTTCAAGGGAAAGCGGTGTGAAACCAGGTTCGCCACCGGCAAAGCGCCGCTGAAGACCAGGTCCGTTGACTGCTTCTGTAGATCCACCGAGGCGCTATAGGATCCAAAAATGTTCCGTTCGCCGACGCAAATATCGGCGCCCGAAAGCTCTACGCGCTCCTGGTGCGAGGTTTGGGCGAACAGGAGGATCCGGCTGCCAGGCCGGGAATAGCGAACAGCCTGCTCGACGATGCCGGGCGCCGACGCAGCCACGATCACCGAATCGGCTCCCCGGCCCCCGGTCATATCAAGGATGCGCTCCCCGAGGCCAGGATCGCGCGGGTCGAGTGCGGCCGCGGCGCCGAAGCGGAGGGACAGTTCGCGTCGATAGGGCATGCTGTCGGTAGCCACCATGGTGCCGCCGGAGCGCTTCACCAGCGCCGTGAACAAAAGCCCGATGGGACCTTGGCCCAGGATCACAACCACGTCTTCGGCCCTGGGGTCGAGTTGTACGACGCCCTTCACGCAGGTGTTGACCGGCTCGACAAAACAGGCCGTGTCGTAGGAAACGCCTTCGGGAATTTTCTCGACGCCACGCTGGACGATCCAGTCCATCACGCGGACATATTGCGAAAATCCGCCGCCCGCGGGCTCATAGCCGGCAGTGACGCCGACCTTCTTGTAGACCGGGCATTGCGCGTAGAGCTTGTGCCGGCAATAGAAGCATTCCCCGCACGGGATGTGATGGAAGACAATGACACGATCGCCAGCGGAAAATCCGCGCACGCCCGCGCCCGTGGCAGCCACGACACCGGCCGTCTCGTGGCCAAAAATGCGCGGCGGCGCAAGCAGATTGTATTCGATCTTCTTGAGATCGGTGTGGCAGATGCCGCAGCTTTCCACGCGGATGAGGAGCTCGCCCGGCCCGATGGCGGGCGTCGGCACCTGCTCCACCGATACCCTGCTTTCGCCGGTGTAGACCGCGGCCCGCATCATATTGGGCACGGCAACTGGCGCGGCTGCTAACTCAGAATCGAGCGTCGGCAAGAAAATCCCCCAGCGCCTGAGAGGCGCGCTTCGTTCTTTTGTTCAGTTTCATGAGTTCTGGAAATACGGTTCCAGGTTTTCCAAAGGCCGCGGCGAGGATCTTAGCCCGGCTGAAGCGTCCGTCGGAGGATCGCATGGCATTAAAATCCAGCGGAAAGCTCTCTTCGAACGTGTCCGTCACCACGCGCACCGCATAGAACGGAACATGGTGCGCTCGGGCGCGCGCAGCCACGGCGCCCGCTTCCATTTCCACAGCATCCGCACCGTACTTCGCCAGCTCGGCTTTTTCCTCGGCAGTAGATACGACGCGGTCGACGGAAAGCAGTTTCCCGGTTTTGAAAGACTGAGGGCTAGCTGGGACCAGCGCGGTTGCAACTCCCACCACTTCGGTGGCGACAAAAATATCGCAAGCGCCTAGCGAAGGCGTGAGTCCTCCACAAAATCCGGTGCTGATCAGACCATCCATGCTTTCGTGCTCTTTCGCCACATCCACTGCTTTACCGGCTAAATTCGGCCCGGGACCATTGGCCACCAAGGCCACCGGCCTGCCATTCAGGCGGCCCACTCTCGCGAAATCCAGAGGCCAATCGGGCCTTCGGATCTCGTCTACGTGGACCAGCAAGCCCTCCAACTCCCGGCGCTCGGCGGCCACGAATACCAGCAATTACACGTAACCATTGGCTCGGAACCAATCCACCGCGCGCTTTAACGCGCCATCCACCGGCCGCGGATTGAATCCCAGCTCGCGTTTCGCCTTGTCGAGCGAAACGAACATCTTCTTGCGCGCCATTTTCACCGCGTCGATGGGCGCGCGCGGCTCATGCCCCGTCAAATTCGCCCAGCCCGTGCTCGCCAACCCGGCCGCGTAAGCCACTGCGTAGGGGATGCGCCAGCGCGGAGGTGTTCCGCCGCTGATGGCGGCGAGCCGCGTGAGGATCTGCTCGAGCGTCAGGTTCTCGCATCCCAGGATGTAACGCTCGCCGCTCGAACCGCGTTCGCAAGCCAGCAGATGTCCTTCCGCAGTATCCTCCACATCCACCAGGTTCAAGCCCGTATCGACGAAGGCCGGCAGGTCTCCCTTCAGATAATCGAGCACTATCTTGCCGGTGGGCGTGGGCTTAAAATCGTGATCGCCGATAGGAGCCGTCGGATTCACGATCACCACTGGAAATCCAGCGCGCGCGAACTCGATGGCCACTTGTTCGGCTTGAAATTTCGACCGTTTGTAGGCTCCGGACATTTGTTCCAAATCAACCTGGGTGTCTTCATCCCCTGACCCGTGCTCGGGCATTCCGATGCAACCCACGGTGCTGGTATAAACCACTCGTTCGACACCTCGATCGCGCGCCGCGGTGAGCAGGTTTCTGGTTCCCTCTACATTGGAGCGGTAAAGCTCTGAAGGATCTTTGGCCCACAGGCGATAGTCGGCAGCGACGTGATACACAACCGCGCAGCCTGCCACAGCACGGTCCAGCGATTCGGCATCGCGCAGGTCGCCCACCACCACTTCCCCGTCCAGTTCCCGTACTCTGCTCGTATCTCTCACCAAGGCCCGCACTTTTTCCCCGCGTGCAAGCAATCGATTAGCTACGTGCCACCCCAGAAAACCGGTCGCCCCTGTTACCAGCGTCGGCTTCACACTATCAATGTCCGTTTGACCCAGACTTGATCTTCAAAAAAGTATTTAGCGCCAGCAACGGGAACGAGTGCCGGTAGAGGTGATAGCACAGGTAGAAGACCTGCGGAAATCCCGTTCCGGTGGCCAATTCTTCGTCCCACGTTCCATCGCTCTTCTGCGTCCGAAGCAAATAGTCGATCCCGTCATGCAAGCTGCTGCTGGTGGTGTCGCCGCCGGCCAGCAGAGCCAGCACAGCCCAAGCCGTCTGCGATGGAGTGCTAGGCGCCGCCACGAAGCTTCTTTGACGATAGCTTTCGCAGCTCTCGCCCCAACCGCCATCAAAATTTTGAATGGAGCGGACCCATTCCAGGCCTCGCTGGACGTACGCTTCGCGGTCGCTTACGCCCGCCGCAGCCAATCCGCGCAGGGCCAGAAAGGTGCCATACACATAATCGACACCCCAACGCCCGTACCAGCTTCCGTCTTGCTCCTGGGTTCGAATCAGGTATTGCACGCCTTTTTCGATGGCGGGATTGGAGCGATTGTAGCCATAAGCGCACAGCGCTTCGAGCACGCGCCCGGTGATGTCGGGACAGGTGGGATCGAGCATCGCGTTGTGATCGGCGAACGGGACGAAGCTAAGGGGACGCCAGTCGTTATCCACGTCAAACGCCGCCCAGCCGCCGTCTTTGGACTGCATGTCGAACAGCCATTGTATGGCGCGGTGCTCGCAGGCTTGTTGTTCTTCCGAGTGCGACGCGGTAGAGCGGTTCAGCGCCAGCAACACCTGCGCGGTGTCGTCAATGTCGGGATAAAACTCGTTGGCGAATTCGAAATACCAACCGGAAGGCTCGGTTTTGGGGCGTTTGATGGACCAGTCGCCTTTACGGCGGACTTCTTTGGTCAGCAGCCAGTCGGCGGAGCGGCGCAAGGCGTCGTGCGGAGGTTCGACGGCTTCGCCTAAGGCGAACGCCGCGATGCCGGTGTCCCACACCACCGAAAAGCAGGGCTGGAAGAAGAAGCGCCCGGCGCCGTCCACAACATCGTCCACCATCAGATTGTCGAACTGACGCTGCGCTTCGATGCGCTCCGGACTGTCGGCCGCGTAGCCCAAAAGATCCAGCGCCATGATGACGTACATCATGGGCGGATAGATGGCTGCCACGCCATCGGTGTGCCGGGTGTGCTCCAGCATCCACTTTTCGGCCTTGCGAATGGCGCTCTGACGCAAGCCCTTGGAACCGTACTTTTCCCAGAACTTCAAAACCATGTCGATGCGCAGAAAGACGTTGCGCCAGGTAAAATTCGTGAGACTGCGGCGGAACTCCAGCTGCTCTCCATTGACGACAAACAGCTCTTGTAAGTTGAATCCGGCCGGCACGGGGCGGCGCGGATTCATGGCATGCACGATGGCCAAGGGAATCACGATGGCGCGCGTCCACGACGACATCTCGTAGATAAAATTGCCGGCCAGCATCATCTCGGGTGGAATGGAAGGCGCATGATCGCGCGGGAAAAGATCGAACAGGCTGAGATTGATCTTGACGTAGCTGTTGGCGGCCTGAATGCCGCCCAGCGCCAGGATGCGCTCGCGCGCCCGCGTGAGGCGCAGATCGTTGTAGTCCAGCCCGGCCAGCTTCAGCGCGAAATAGGCCTTCACTGTCGCGCTGAGATCGGTGGGTCCCTGCGGATAGATGTTGAATCCACCATCGGGCAACTGCCGCGCGAGAATCGATTGAGCCGCTTTGTCGATCAGGGATCGAGTGGGCGGATTCCAGACGCCATCGACGGGCGGATGCAACCAGAGTTGCAGCAAAATGTAATCGGACTCGAGCGTGGTGTCGGCGGTAAGCTCCGCCCACCAATAACCCTGCTCAGCTTGGGTTCCGAGGAGATATTCGGTGGCGCGCCGCGAGGCTTGCAAAGCCCCTTCCACCAAAGTGCCTGCAACTTGCAGCTTCGGGCTCATACGCGAGCAATAGTAGTCAGCTTCAGCGCCGATCGCTCCAAATCCGCAGGAAGATGGAAACGCACGTCTTCTTCCTTCAATTCCATCTCTTCCATGTAGTCAAACCCGAACTGCGTTTCAAGCGATTGGATTAGTTCCTGCACCAGATTTTCCGGGGCCGACGCGCCGGCCGTGACGGCCACCGTCTGGCTGCCATTCAGCCATTCCGGATTTACTTCCGAGCTGTCGTCCACCAGATACGCGGGGACGCCTTCGTTCTCGCAAACTTCCACTAAGCGGCGAGAATTCGAACTGTTTTGAGAACCCACCACCAGCAACACATCCGTTAACGGCACCACAGCTTTGACGCCCAACTGCCGGTTTTCGGTTGCATAGCAGATGTCTTGCGTTTTAGGACCTTTAATGGCCGGGAAGCGCTCCTTCAGCCGCTCGACGATATCCTTGGTCTCATCCAAGCTGAGCGTGGTCTGGGTGAGAAAGGAGATTTTGGACGGATCCTTCACCACCAGCTTGTCAACATCTTCCACCGAAGAAACCAGCATGGTGGATTCGGGCGCCTCGCCGAGAGTGCCGATCACCTCGTCGTGGCCGGCATGCCCGATGAGCACGATGGTGTAATCCTGCCGCGCGAAGCGCACGGCTTCCAGATGCACTTTGGTGACTAGCGGGCAGGTGGCGTCGATCACTTCGAGCTTGCGTTCCTTGGCTTCCTGGCGCACCGCCGGCGAAACACCGTGCGCGCTGAAGATGACGCGCGCGCCTTCCGGAACCTCGCTTAATTCTTCGACAAAAATCGCGCCAGCCTGCCGTAACTCGTCCACCACGTGGCGGTTATGCACGATCTCTTTACGAACATATACAGGCGCGCCGTAAAGGTTTAGAACGATCTTAACCACATCGATGGCCCGTACTACTCCGGCACAAAATCCCCGTGGCCGGAGAAGAATGATTTTTTTCATGGGACTACCGTTGCGAAGCTCTCCCATGCGGTCCATTATAACAGCAGGTGGCGAGTTACACAGATGGTTACGGTTTGTTAATGGACGGTAAGTGAGGACCTGAACGCCTCTTAGACTAAAAGCGTCAGATATTTCTTGGCGCCTTCATGAGGTTTTTCTTTCTCCTCCCTTTACTTTTGTTTACTCACGCGATCGCCGGGGCGCAAACCGTCATTTATTCGGTCGTCGATGCCGCCAGCTTCAGCCCCCGAGTGGCGCCGGGCGAGCTGGCTACGATTTTCGGCGCGAACCTGGCCGATTCCACCGGGCAAGCTGCGGGATTCCCGCTGCCTCGGAACATGGCTGGAGCGACGGTCTATATTAACCAAGCTGCGGCGCCGCTGCTGTATGTCAGCGAAACGCAGATCAATTTTCAAGTACCGAGCAGCCTGGCAGCCGGGATCGCCAATATGATTGTGACGCGCGATGGCGGCCAAAGCGCGATCTTTCAGTTCACGGTGGTCAGCAGCGCGCCCGGAATTTTTCAAGACACCAGTAATCATGCGGTCGCTCAGAACGCGATCGACAATTCCACGAACTCCACGAGCAATCCGGTGCCGTCGGGCGCGGTGGTGGTGGTGTACCTGACCGGGCAAGGCGCCTTGGACCATGCGGTAGCCGATGGAACGGCCACGCCGAACTCTCCCCTCTCGAGCGCTAAGGCGACCACGACAGCCACCATCGGCGGGACCAGCGCAACGATCCAGTTTCTCGGTTTGACGCCCGGATTCACGGGCTTGGCGCAGGCGAATATTTTGGTGCCGTCACTCGCCACGGCGGACTATCCGCTGGTGATCACAGTGGGTGGATACGTGAGCGCTTCGGCGGTGGTATCGATCTCAGGTTCGGGAACGGCCCCTCCCACTTACCTGACACTCGCTGGCCAGTTAAGTTTTGCGAATGGCATCACCAACAGCGTCGCGATCCACGGCGACTTCACCTACCTCTGCGGACCGAATCAAATTAATATCATCAACACCAGCGACGTGAGCGCGCCGGCTTATGTGGGCGAATTCGGCAATGCCGATTTGTTGGGCTACGGAGGTAAGTGCGCCATCAACACCAATACTTCGCAGCCGATTCTGGTGGACATCGTGGGCCCCGGTACCGCACCCACTTTCGCCGTGTACAGCATCGCCAGCCCCGAGAGTCCGGTGAAATTGGCCCAGCTATCCACCACGCCTTATACATTCCTCAACGACATCAGCTTCCTGGGGACGGTCGGATATGTCAGCACGAGTTGGTTTAGCACGAGCGGGAACTCCATCAGTGCGCAGTATGGGAACTTCGTGGCCTACGATTTCAGTTCTTTGTTCCCCGAGCTGCTTTCGGTGCTCTCGAGCGGGCCGGGATCGAGCGGCGACAGCGTGATGCCAAACTCTTTAGCGTTAGTCAGTGGAACCGACTACCCGAACACCGCTTATATCGCCAGCACCACGGCCAGCGGGGCCAGCACCATTGGAAACGCGGCATTGGACGTGGTGAAAATCAGCACTCCGCAAACCATGCAAGGGGTGGAGCAGATTACGGTAGCGAACGCCGCCATATTTCTTGGCTTTGGGTACGACGAAAGCCTGCTGTTGCTGGCAGGCAACACGGCCGGCTTCCGTAATCCGGGCGTTCCCGATTTCAGCATCACGGGCGACCTCACGCTTTCCACCATGAACATCGCCAACGTCGAAAACCCGGTTGGCATCGCGAACGTGACCACCACCGTCCCGACCACTGGAACTTATGTAGTACAGCCCCTGGCCCTCGGCACCGGGATCTTCGCCATCGTCAACAATCCCCCATCCACCGACCCTGCCGGCCCGAGCAGCCTGATGATTGTGGATGCCAGCGTTAATAATTCCCCCGTGCTTTATCCCTTCGTGACGCAATTCGGTATGAGCGACATCGCGGCTGTCAACGGCTACCTCTTGGTTCCGAATGTGAATGGATTGATGATTTATACCATTGCGACGCCTTGACGATCAGCTCCAGCAGTTGATCCTCTTTTTCGACGTGCACGCCAATTTTGAGCCAATACACTTCGATGCCGGCGTGTTCCAGAATGCTCGCCGTACTTTCCGGCAAATTCATCGCGTCCTTCTCGGTAGTCAGCATCAGATTCGAACCGTGCATTTTTGCCTGGGCCGCCAGGCGTTCCACCTGGGCGCAGGTGTAATGATGATGATCGTCGAAAGCCCAGTGAAACACGGGCTGAAGATGGAGGGCCCGCAAGGTTCCCCAGAAGCTGGCCGGATTTGCCAGACCGCAGAACGCCGATACCGGCGTGTCCAGTGCATGATGCGGTTGGCGCGTGCGATAGTTCACCCAATAGCGATGCTCCAGACGCGCTCGAAAGATCGGCGCACGCGGGTTCGAGGCCCGCAATCGGCGCACAATGCCGGCGTATTCCCGCTCCGGCGCCGCGCGCATGATCACGAAAGCTCCCGCTCGCGAGAGGGCGCTCACAGGTTCGCGCAAATTTCCCAATGGGAACACCGCGCCGCCGCCGAAGGGATTCAAGGCATCGATCAGGACGAGATCCAGATCGCGCCGGAGCCGGGTATGCTGAAAACCGTCATCCAGAAGGAAGATGTCCGGCCGGTATTTTTCTTCCATAAGACGGCCGGTAACAAAACGATTGGCGCCAATGCCGGAATGGGCGTAGCCCGATTGCACGAAGATCTGCGCCTCATCTCCGGTGAAGCTCACCGGCGCGGGTTCTCCGGCCTCCACCAGAATCGAGGTTTCGATGGAGCGGCGGCGATACCCTCGCGTGAGAATCGCGGGATGATGACCGGTCTCGCTCAGCCGCTCGGCAAGATGGTCCACCATGGGAGTTTTGCCTGCCCCTCCCATGCTAATGCCGCCAATGCTCACCACGGGCGTCGAGAGACGCCGCGCCCGCGCAATTTTTCGCCGCTGCCGCCATGCGCTCACCGCAGCCCAAACCTGAGCGAGCGGCCAGAGCACGAATCGCGCCGGGCTCAATTGGGGCCAGCTCGGAACGGCCAGATCCTGCCAGCGGAGAATTTCAGACACGGCCTTTCTTGTGGCGCCGCGCTTCCCGGCCGCCAGCGCCGCGGCACGGGCGCCCAGGTCGTCGCGCCATCGACGATCAGCGATGAGTTTCGCCACGGCGCCCGCCAGTTCGCCGGCGGCGCGGATTTCTAGAAAGGCGCTCTGCTCGCGAAATTCGTGTGCGATGGCCGCGAAGTTTTCCAGGTGCGGCCCTGTCACGATGGCCTTTCGACAGGCCGCTGGCTCGAGCACGTTGTGGCCGCCGCGCCGGGCGAGTGTGCCTCCCATGAAAACCACGTCGGCAATGGGAAACAGGCTGGCCAGTTCGCCGATGGAATCGAGCAGGACAACGCACGGCAGCGCCAAATCCGCGGGGATGCTTTCCAGCGACCGGCGCATGTAGCGGATGTTCGAATCCCGGAGCTTAGTTTCGGCTTCGTCAAAGCGCTCGGGCTTGCGGGGAACCAAGATCAGCAAAAGCTGGGGGTGGCTGGGCGCCAGTTGCTCGAAAGCGCTCAACACGGCGTCGTCTTCGTCCACATCCTCGCGATCGGCGCCGGGCATGGTGCTGGCTGCGATCCAAACGGTAGCAGGTTGGAGCTTGGCGATCAACTTTGTAATGATTTGCGGCGGCTCATCCCGCGATGGCTCGGCGTCGAATTTGAGGTTGCCGATAGCATCCACCGCGTGCGCGGGAGCACCCAGTTCCAGATAACGCGCGGCGTCCTGATCGCTTTGGACCAGAATTGCGTCAGGACGCCGCAAAACGTCTTCAAAGAAAAAGCGCCAGCCGCGATAGCGTGGAAAGGCCCGGTCGGAAATCCTTCCGTTCACCACCAGCAGGCTCGATCCGGCCCGCTTCACCTCCCGGTAAAGCACGGGCCAAATTTCGGTCTCGAGAATCACCACCGCCGAGGGACGAACGCGCGCCAGCACGCGCCGCACTGCGAAAGCGTAGTCGACCGGCGCGTAGAAGATCCCATCCACCAGCTCATTCAATCGCTCTTCGGCGACGTCGCGGCCAGCCACCGTGCTGACGGAAACATACAGCGGAATGCCCGGGCTTCGCAAGCGAATTTCACGCAATAATCCTGCCGCGGAAACTGCTTCGCCCACCGAAACCGCGTGCAACCAAATGGCGCCCGGGGGCGTCGGGTGAAAGGACGCAGGCTCTCCGCCCAGGCGCTCGGAAAAACGGCGGGAATAGCGGGGATCGCGAGCGCAGCGATAAAGGAAATAGAATACAAGCAGCGGCAATGCGGCGACGCGGATCGCCCAGTAAAGGACTTGAATGAGAGCTCTCTTAATTTCCCTCATGGCCGTGGCGACGCTCGCCGCCGACAACAATAAAGACGCCGCGAAGTTTTCGCCTGGACCAGCCTCGTCCTATCCGGCCAAGCAAACCAATGACCACGTGACTGTAGCGGCGGTTGCTTACGATACCGAAGAGCTGGCTCACACGGCATTCGGGAAATTGAACCCCAATCAATATGGCGTTCTGCCCATTCTGGTCATTATCCAGAATGACACGGACCAGGCGCTCAAGCTAGAGCACCTGGATGTGGAGTATACCGGGATCGATGGCCGGCGTGTGGAAGCCACGCCCGCTGGGGAAGTGCAGACGCTGGGTGGCACGGATCGGCCAGATGTGCCGGTGGCCCGCCCCATACCGATCCATCGGAAACACAAGAACCCGCTGGATGTGTGGGAAATCGACGGGCGATCGTTCGCGGCGAAGCTGCTGCCGCCGCATGAATCGGCCAATGGCTTTTTCTATTTTCAGACCGCGCACCGGCCGGGTTCGAAATTTTACCTGACCGGCATCAAGGTGGCGGCCACTGGCCAGGACCTTTTCTACTTCGAGATCCCGTTGGAAACTCCGAAGTAAAGTGGCGCACGCACTCCTGCGTGCAGCGTTCACACTCGTGTGAACGGTTCCTGAGGTGTTGGCACGAGTGCCAACACGGCACGCACGAGTGCGTGCGCTACTTCTTGTCGGCGGGTGCGGCGGCAGGCGCAGCCGGAAGAATCCGGGCCGCTTTGATGCTGTCCAACATCGGGAAATTCTTGTCGAGATATGCCTTGCCCTCTTCGGTGATGCGCTGCTGATCGGGGCGCTCTCCGTAGCCGGGATAAATCTTATCCACCACGTCCATCCCATCGGTCACCGTACCGAACGGCGCGAAGCCTTGACGATCCAGCCCGGCGTTGTCGCCGAAGTTGATGAACAACTGCGTGGTGCGAGTGTTCGGTCCGGCGGTGGCGAACACCAGCGTTCCGCGCTTATTGCTGCCCATCACCGGATCGTCCTTGATGTTGGCGTTCATCCAGACCTTGTTCACCGCCGGATTCGCATTCAAGCCAAACTGGACGATGAAACCGGGCACCACGCGAAAGAAAGCCGCGTTGGTGAAGTAGCCGTTCTTCACCAGGTTGTAGAAGCGGTCCGCGCCCAGGGGCGCCCATTCCCGATGTACCTCGACCACGAAATCGCCGCGGGTGGTGGTGAACTGCGCTTTATACAGTTCGGGGGCCTTAGCGTGCAACGATGCGGGATTCATCAGCGACGGGCGGGCCGCCGCCGGGGTCCCGGTCTTGGTGGCCGCGCTCTTGGAGGCCGCGCTCTTGGACGTCCCCGCGCTTTTCGACGCGGGCGTTTGCGCCAGCAGGGTGGAACAAACAAACATGCTTGTGAATAGTGCTCTCATGTAGCTCGATTATACTGAAAGTTGTTTCGGTAATGGGTACACTGCGCCCGTTTTTGGCCGCTTCGATTCTGGCATCGCTTGCCTGCGGGGCGGAACTGAAGATCACGCTGCTGGCAACCACCGACCTGCACGGTAATCTATTTCCCTACGACTATTACAGCGCGCAGCCGGCCGCGCGCGGCCTGGCGAAAATCGCGACGCTGATCGAGGCTGCGCGAGCCGGGAATCCGAACAACCTGCTGATCGATTGCGGCGACACCATCCAGGGAACCCCGCTCGAGGCGGTATATCAGGAGAAAGGCGGACCCGGACTCCAACACGATCCAATGATGCTGGCGATGAACGCCATTGAGTACGACGCGATGGTGGTAGGCAATCACGAGTTCAACTTCGGGCTGAAGAATCTGGCGCAAGCCCGCGGGGACGCTCATTTCCCCTGGATCTCCTCAAATATCGGCATCACGGCGGGTGCAACGGCGCAGCCCTTCGCACCGTATTTCTTAAAAACTGTCGCTGGCGTGAAGATCGCGGTGATCGGCGTCACCACTCCCATGATTCCAACCTGGGAGCCCGAGGAGCACTACCGCGGGTATCGCTTCGAATCCGGCGTCGATGCCGTAAAACGAACCATCGCCGAACTGCGCGAGCGAGAGCATCCCGACATCGTCATTGTCGCCGCTCATGCAGGGCTGGACGGCGGGCGCGAGAATATGGTGCGCGAGATCGCGACCGAAGTCCCCGGCATTGACGCCATTGTGTTCGGACACAGCCATCAACAGCAAGCCGGGCTGCAACTCGGCGAGGTGCTCCTGATGCAGCCTAAGAATTGGGGCATCTCGCTCGGCCAAATGGATTTCGTTCTGGAGCCAAAAGCAACATCGGGATGGAAGATTGTTTCAAAGACCAGCCGGCTGATTCCGGTAACGCGCGACACCGCTGCCGACTCCAGGATTCTCGAAATCGGCCGGCCCTATCACGAGCTCGCGGAGCGTTATCTGAGTACCCCGGTGGCCCAAGCGCCTGCGTCGCTGGATGCCAGGCTGGCACGCGTGGAGGACTCGGCGCTCATCGACGCCATCCAGCAGGTCCAGCTTTTTTATTCGAAAGCCGACGTCTCATTCGCCTCATCGTTCAACGCGCGCGTCAGCGTGCCCCAGGGCCCGGTGACCATTCGCCAGATCGCCGCCCTCTACATCTACGAGAATCAGCTCTATGTGGTGGAGGGCGACGGCAAGATGGTGCGCGATGCGCTCGAAAACTCGGCGCGCTATTACAATACGTGCGCGAGCGATTGCTCCGACGGTCCGCTGATCAATCCGCAAATCGCCGGCTTCAACTACGACATGGCGCAGGGCGTGGACTACGAAATCGATTTGACGCAACCGGCCGGACATCGCATCCGCAACCTGCGCTGGCACGGCAAGCCTCTCGGAGACAACCAGCCCTTGCGGATCGCGGTGAATAACTATCGCGCGGGCGGCAGCGGGGGTTACTCCATGTTTCGCGGGGCGAAGATTCTGTGGCGCTCTCCGGATGAAATTCGCGACCTGGTTATTCAGTACTACAGCGAGCATAAAACCTTGCCTGCGCATCCCGACAACAACTGGCGCGTAGTACCAGAAGCCGCGCTCCGCACGCTGGAACGCGAGGCCCTGGCTGGTGCGCAAACCGTAACGCTGCAGTAATCACCGAGTAACATTTCAGTGCTGTTATGTTTGTGAATGCGGGATACCTTAACTACCCTGTTCGGTCAAAAGCTGCCCGCGCCGCTGGAAAGCGCGATCGAAAAGCTGCTTTGGCTGGATCGTCTGGACCGCCTTTGGGAGGATGTCCCGGGCGCTGACAACCGGCTCATCGCCGACCATCCGCTTGCGCTGTTGAACGTCCACACCCAGGTTTCCGAGCGCGACCGCGCGCTGATCCCCAAGCAAGGCCCGGTGGTGGCAGTGGCAAATCATCCGTTTGGATTGATCGAGGGCGCGATTCTCCCATCCCTGTTTCTCTCGGTCCGGGCGGACGTGAAGGTGATGGCAAACCATCTGCTCGCGTCTATGCCCGAAACCAAGGGGCTCTGTATTTTCGTCGATCCGTACGGAGGCGAGCGCGCCGCCCGCGCCAATCGCAAGGGATTGAAGGACGCGATCGCGTGGCTCAAGCAGGGCGGATTGTTGACCGTGTTTCCCGCTGGAGAAGTGTCGCACCTGAATCTGAAAGAGCGCACCATCACGGACCCGGCCTGGAATCACAGTGTGGCTCGTCTGATCCGGATCACTGGGGCGACGGTGCTGCCCATGTACTTGGTGGGGGCCAACAGCGCATTGTTCCAACTGCTGGGCTGCTTGCATCCGCGGGTTCGCACGGCGCTGCTTCCGCACGAATTTTTCAACAAGCACAACCGTAATATCGAGGTGCGCATCGGCAGTCCGATTCCGCCGGCGAAGATCCGGAATTACCAGGATGATGTAGCGCTGATCCGCTATCTACGCCACCGCACGTATTTGCTGCAAAATCGCGAGGCGCCTAAGCAACTTCAGATCGCTCTGGCCGATCCACCTGTGGCCTGTGTCATGGCGGAACTGCTGGCGGGAGAGGTGGCCAAGCTCGGGCCGGAGCGAACTCTGGTTGAGACCGACGATTTCTCGGTTCTGCTCGCCAAAGCACGCGAGATCCCAAATGTTTTGCACGAAATCGGCCGCCTCCGCGAAGTCACCTTCCGGCAAGTGGGCGAGGGCACCGGCAAGCCCATCGATCTGGATCGCTTCGATGAGCACTACTGGCATCTGTTCGTCTGGAACCGCCGCGCTAACGAAGTAGCGGGCGCTTATCGGCTGGGACCATCGGACGAGATTCTCGCGCGGTTCGGCCCGAAAGGTTTTTACACCAGCCAGCTTTTCCAATGGAAACGGTCATTTCTGGACCGCATCAGCCCGGCGCTCGAGTTGGGCCGATCCTTCGTGCGCCCGGAATATCAAAAGACCTACGCGCCGCTGTTGCTGTTGTGGAAGGGAATTGGCCAGTTCCTGATCCGGAATCCGCAATACAAATTGCTGTTCGGCCCGGTGAGCATCAGCAATGGCTATACCGCCGCGTCACGCCACCTAATGGTGAAGTTCTTGAGCGCTTATCGGCAATCGCCCGAGCTGACGCCGCTGGTGCGCGCGCGCAATCCGTTTCGCCAGCGGCCGTCCAAACTGGATGAACTCATGGGCGCAACGGTCTGGGATGTCGAGGAGCTCTCCGCACTGATCGCCGACGTGGAAATCGATCGCAAAGGCGTGCCCGTGCTGCTGAAGCAGTATCTGAAACTGGGCGGCGAGTTGGTGGCCTTCCACGTGGATCGGCGCTTCGCCGACGCATTGGATGGTTTGATTGTGGTGGATCTTCGTAAGACCGATGCTCGGGTGCTGGAACGCTACATGGGCAAAGAAGGCGCGGCCCAGTTTCTTAAGAGCTAATAGGTCGAGTCTTTTGTGGCGCACGTTCTCAAACGTGCCGCGTCCCTACTCCTGGGGACGCATGGTTCGCGGTTGAAGAAAAGGTGTTCACACGAGTGTGAACAGCACGCAGGAGTGCGTGCGCCACAAAGCACGAGCTCAATACAGAGCTAAACGAGGACGGTGAATGCGGTTTCGGTGCGCGTCACCGGACGATACAGTGTGTCGCGCTCCATCGGCTCGCGGCCGGCTTCACGAATCAGGCGCAGCAGCTCGCCCCGCCGCAGGCCTTGACTGGTGGTGGCGCCCGCCTCGTGGTAAATCTTCTCTTCCACCACAGTGCCATCCAAATCGTCGGCGCCGAAGCGCTGCGCGATTTGCGCGATCCTGGGCGTCATCATGATCCAATAGGCTTTGATGTGGCTGATGTTGTCGAGCATCAAGCGCGAGACTGCGATCATCTTCAGATCCAGAAACCCGGTGGTGGTGGCGATGTGCTCGAGCGCGGTATTCGCGGGATGGAATGCCAGCGGAATAAAAGTCTGGAAACCCTGGGTGTCGTCCTGTAGCTCGCGCAGCTTCACCAGGTGATCCACGCGATCCTCTTCGGTCTCGATGTGGCCGTAAAGCATGGTGCAATTCGACTTCAGCCCGAGCTGGTGCGCGGTTCGCGCGACATCCAACCATTGGCTGCCATCGATTTTGTGATCGCAAATAATACGCCGCACCCGCTCGTTGAAGATTTCCGCGCCGCCGCCCGGCAGCGAGTCGACGCCGGCGTCAATCAACTTGATGAGCGTTTCCCGGATCGACAGCTTGCTGCGCTGCGCCAGGTACGCGACCTCCACCATGGTGAGAGCTTTCAGATGGACCTCGGGGAACCTCTGCTTCAACCCTCGAAACATATCGCAGTACCAATCGAGCGTGAGTTCGGGATGCAGTCCGCCGACAATGTGGAACTCGGTGACCGCTTCGCTCCAGCCCTCGCCCGCGCGATGCCACACTTCGTCGAGCGACCAGGTGTAAGCCTTGGGATCCTTGGCGCGCTTGCCAAAGGCGCACAGCTTGCAACTGGCCACGCAGACATCGGTGGGATTGATGTGGCGGTTCACGTTGAACCAGGTGACGTTGCCGTGCTTGCGCTCGCGAACCAGGTTCGCCATGTAGCCCACGGCGAGAATGTCCGAGCTTTTGAAAAGCGCGACGCCGTCCTCGGCATCCAGGCGGACATCGGCCTGAACTTTTTCTAAAATCGGCCGCAATCTTTTATCTTCTATATGGATCTGCATGGCGCTTCAGGCCCTCAGGCCGAAGAAGTAGATGTCGGCCGCCCAAAAAAGAAAGAATAGCACGCTCACATAGCCGTTCACGGTGAAGAACGCGGCGTCCACGCGCGACAGGTCGTCGGCTTTCACCAGGCGGTGCTCGTAGAGGAGCAACAAAACGATGGCCCCGATGCCTGCCCAGCTCAAGAATCCGAGGGAGAAAGAGACCGACAGAAGCACCAGGCAAGCCACCATGGCGATGTGAAACGCCCGGGCGATCCACAGGGCGCCGGACATGCCAAATCTGCGGGGCAGGCTGAACAAACCTTCGCGCGAATCGAACTCGTAATCCTGGCAAGAATAGATGATGTCGAAGCCCGCGGTCCAGAAGGTGACGGCAGCCGTCAGCCACAGGATGCGCGGATCGAGCGATCCCCGCACCGCGATCCACGCCGCCGCCGGTGCGATGCCCAGCGAGAATCCGAGAATCAGGTGCGAGAAGCTGGTAAAGCGTTTCGTGAACGAATAGAAGAAGACCACCGCAAGAGCCACCGGCGCCAGCTTGAAACACAGCGGATTCAGCGCGCGCGCCGCCAGCAGAAACACAAGGACGGAAACCAGCACGAAGCCCCATGCGAAACGGACGCTCAGGATGCCGGCCGGGATGTGGCGCAGGCGCGTTCTGGGATTGCGTGCGTCGATATCGGCGTCCAGAACCCGATTGAATGCCATTGCGGCCGAGCGCGCGCCCACCATGGCGATCGCGATCCAGAGCAACTTGTAGCCGAATCCGCGGGGATCGAAATGGCTCTCCCGGAATGCCAGCAAGGCACCCGTGAGTGCGAAGGGCAACGCGAACACGGAGTGCTCGAACTTGATCATTTCGAGCGTCAGCCGCAGCCGTTTCCAAAAGCCCATGGGCGTAGTCCCTGGAGTTCGCATCCTGGATTCTGAATTCTGGATTCTGAATTCTGAATTCTTCCCTTGATTCGTTACCATTCTAATTCATGCGTACCCTCTTGCTCGCCATTTTGCTGCCGCTGGCATGCTGCGGGCCTAAGCCGACCACGCTCGAAGATTTTTCAACGCAGCCGATCACGCTTCCCGGAGGCCAGGTGATTAAGGTGGAGACGATGAGCGACAGGGTGGGCCTGTTGCGCGGCTTAATGTTCCGCACCTCTCTAGCGCCCGATCACGGGATGCTGTTCGTCCATCCCAAAGCTGACCAATATTCGTATTGGATGTATCAGACCCTGATTCCGCTCGATATCATTTGGCTGGATTCGAATCACAGAATCGTGGAGATGGTCGAGAACGCACCGCCCTGCAAAACGCAAGCGAGCAAGTGCGAGCACTATGGCGGGAAGCAGATTGCGTCCTTTGTCTTGGAGATCGGAGGCGGCATGGCCAAGAAATACGGGTTGCATCTGGGGCAAACAATCCAATGGTGATACCTTCGTGGCGCCTGTTACTCTCAAGTTGAGATGGATTCGGATCAATTGCGGGGGCTGTTGGAGCAAGTTCACTCAGGCTCCGTGGACGTAGACGCGGCGCTCGACCGCATTCGCCATTTGCCGTTCGAGGATCTGGGCTACGCCAAACTGGATCATCATCGCGCGCTGCGCCACGGCCTCACCGAAGTGATCTTTGGAAAGGGCAAGACGCCCGATCAAATTGGCGCCATCGCCGCGCGCTTGCTCGATAAATCCCCGAACTTATTGGTCACGCGCGCCGACCGTCACGCGGCATCCCTCCTGAAGGCCGACTTTCCCGATGCCGAGCACTTCCCCCTTTCCGGCGCCGTTCGAATCTGGCGCGACCGTACCATCCGGGGCAAAGGAAAGCTGGTCGTGGTTTGCGCCGGTACCAGCGACATTCCGGTCGCCGAAGAGGCAAAGATCACCGCCGAAGTGATGGGCAACGAAGTGGAATCCATTTATGACGTCGGCATCGCAGGGATTCACCGTCTGATTGCTTACAGTGATCAGTTGATGGAAGCGCGCGTGATCGTGGTGGCCGCAGGCATGGAAGGGGCGCTGCCGAGCGCCGTGGGAGGAATTGTCTCGGTTCCGGTAATCGCAGTACCAACCAGCGTCGGATATGGGGCGAGCTTCAATGGACTCGCGGCCCTGCTTGGCATGCTAAATAGCTGCGCCAGTAACGTAACGGTGGTAAATATCGATAATGGATTCGGGGCCGGTTACGTAGCGAGTTTGATTAACCGGCTATAGCCGGACAGCGGCTGTTAAGCGACCGCGACGCTGACTCGTGCACCGGACTCTTCAGCGTAAACGTAGAAACCAAACATAGGCATGGTTTCGCGCTTACTCCACCGGCTCATGGTCCATTGGATGCGCAGAAATCTGACATCCGCTCGCGACCCCAGATTCAGCAAAATGGAGTAGAGGCCACAGTAGAATTTGGGGGGGAACTTGGCTAGTGGCTTTGGATCCCACTCTTCGCCGTCGGGAGAACCCCAGACGGTGACTTCCAAGCTCTCTTGTTCCAGGATTCGAGTTATGCCGAGAGTAAGCACCAATAGCTTCCCTCGCTTGGAACCGAGGTCAATCTCCGGTCCATTGCCATCCGCTCGGGCGATGCTCTCAGGCAACAAAAAGTTACGCAGCATAATTTCCTCCAGCCGGGGGACATGCCGGGAACTGCTCTTTTGTGTGCTACCTGGCAGGATTACCTACAGGGTAACCTAGATCCTTCGAAGGCGGTTTCCCGCCTGTTCCAGAGTCTCATACTTCTTGCAAAAACAAAAGCGAATTAATGCTGCGCCGGCAGCAGAATCGGAAAAAAAGCTGGAGCCCGGCACGGCCGCGACGCCAACGTCCTCGATCAAGTGCCGTGCGAAAGAAAGATCGTCCGCAAAGCCGAAGTCGCTGATGTCGGTCATGATGTAATAAGCTCCCTGGGGCCGGTAGCAGCGGAATCCCGCCTGATCCAGACGTTGTAATAGGAAATCCCTTCGCTTCTGATATTCCACCATTAGCTTTTCGTAGTATGAATCCGGTAGGTTTAAAGCCACCACTCCGGCCTGCTGCAGCGGAGCCGCCGCTCCAACCGTTAGAAAATCATGAACCTTCCGAATGGAGTCGGATAAATCCGGCGCAGCCAGAACGAAACCAACCCGCCAACCGGTAACCGAATAGGTTTTACTCAGGCTATTTACCAAAACAGTTCGTTCCCGCATTCCAGGTAATGTCGCGATCGGGATATGAGACGCGCCGTCGTAAAGAATGTGTTCGTAGATTTCGTCAGTAATTGCAAGAGCGTCAAATTCCTGACATAAGCTTGCAATAATCTCCAGCTCCGCGCGAGTAAACACCTTGCCGGTGGGGTTGTGAGGCGAATTCAAAATGATCGCCTTGGTCTTGGAAGAGAATGCGCGCCGCAGATCATCGGGGTCGAAGGTCCAGTCGGGAGGCTTCAGTTGAACCAGCTTGCGCCGCGCATCGCACAACAATGCATCGGGACCATAATTTTCGTAGTATGGCTCGAAAATGACGATCTCGTCGCCCGGATTCGTCACAGCCAATAACGCCGCGATCATTCCCTCGGTGGCTCCGCAACAGACCGTAATTTTTCGCTCTGTGTCGTAATCCAGGCCGTACCATTTTTGAACCTTCGCCGCGATGGCGTCACGAAACGGTTTAGCGCCCCAGGTGATGGCGTATTGATTGAAATCTGCCGCGATGGCATCTTGAGCCGCACGTTTGATCTCGTCCGCCGCGCCAAAATCGGGAAAGCCCTGGGCCAGGTTGACGGCTTGGTGCTGGATCGCCAAGCGCGTCATCTCGCGGATGACGGATTCAGTGAAGTTCGAAATCCGATGGCTTCGGAATCGCGATCGCGCGGTGGCGATGTCAACGGGGCTAATCATGCCAGGATGCCCATTTTCTTCGCAACTCTTGTCAGGATTTCTAATGCGCGATCCAGCATCTCTCCGGTGTGAGTGGCAGTTACGATCGTGCGAATACGAGCGCGACCCTCGGGAACCGTGGGAAAGCCGATCCCGGTGGCGAGCAATCCGCTCTCAAACAGCGCGGCTGAAAAAGCATGAGCGGTCTTGGCCTCGCCGACCATGATCGGCGTGATGGGCGTCTCGCTGGCGCCGGTATCGAACCCGGCGTTGGTCAAGTTGGACTTGAAATACCTGGTGTTTTCCCACAGTTTCTCGATACGCTCCGGCTCTTTCTCCAGAATGTCGAAGGCGGCCAGACAAGCGGCAGCCACGGCCGGCGGATGGGACGTGGAGAAGAGGAATGGCCGGGCACGATGATAGAGAAACTCGATCAGGTCGCGGCTCCCGCACACATATCCGCCCAAAACGCCAATGGCCTTGGAAAGCGTGCCAACTTGAATGTCCACGCGGCCATGCAATCCAAAATGGTCTACGGTGCCGCGCCCATTGCGGCCCAGGACGCCTGAGGAATGCGCGTCATCGATCATCATGATGGCGCCGTGCCGTTCGGCGATTTCAACCAACGCGGGCAGCGGGCCAATGTCGCCGTCCATGGAGAACACCCCGTCAGTGATTAGCAGTTTGTGCCCGCCGGCGCCATCCAGCTCCTTGAGGATTTCCGCGGCCCGAGCGGTATCTTTGTGCGGGAAGACGTGAATCTTGGCTCTCGATAATCGGCAGCCGTCGATAATGCTGGCATGATTCAAGGCATCGGAAACGATGTGATCGTCCGGTCCCAGGATGGCCGAGACCGTGCCGGCGTTGGCGGCGAAACCGGACTGAAATACGACACAGGCCTCGGTGCGCTTGAAATCGGCGATTCGCTCCTCCAGTTGCAGGTGAATGCTCATGGTCCCCGAAATAGTGCGAACGGCGCCCGATCCGGCGCCGAACCTCTTGGCCGCTTCCACTTCGGCTTCGATCAGTTTGGGATGGTCCGCCAGCCCCAGGTAGTTATTGCTGGCCAGATTGATCACCTCGCGGCCATCGAAGCGCGATATCGGTTCGCAGGGCGATTCGAGCACCCGCAGCCGCTGGTACGATCCGGCACTTCGCCAGGTTTCTAATTGCTCGGTGAGGTAGCCGAGGGGATTCGCGGTGGTCATCTCCTTCATCCTAACGCGCGGGGTTTTTCAGGAGAAGATGGAACGGCCGGTTGGCTCCCCCAACGGTGTGAGCTTGCCGGGCCCGCGCAATAACGTCAAGCGGCGCGGTAGACCAGCACGTCGTCGATAAAGTGGCCGTCAAACGCGGTTCGTTTCAGCCGGATACGCGATAAGACTTTCGGGTCCGTGTGCAGTCTTTTCCGCAAGGTACGCACGGTCTTATCGTTCACGTCGAAAAGGCGGACGCCGAACATCGGTATTGCCGCGACGTCTTCACCCAGCGCCTCCCGTGCTTCCCGAATCTTCTGGTAAACGCGTGACCCCGGGGCGTCCTCATCGGGCGTGGACAGACCAAGATACCAGTCATTAACCTCCGAATCAAAGAACCAGAACGCGGCCACGATGGGAAGGCTCATTTCGTCCAGCCGTGCGATCAGCTTCGCACCGCTTTCAATCATATCTGGCGATAGATATTCCTTTATGACCGTGTTCTCATCCATGTCAGTATTCCAATGGTTTCGTTTGCAACGGCATCATGCATCCTACGAGCGCGTTGTTCCTGTATAGAAACATCATAACGAACCGATTCTTTCCACTTCTTGATGGTGGTCCAATTGTCCTGGAAGGCAGCGTCCAGCCGTGCGCGATTTTCAAATTCCGTCTCCAGGCCCGAAATCACCAGAAGCTCGTCCAAGTTATGCGTATAAAACGAATTGACAAACTTCCGTTCCGGCACTTCATGCTGGCGAAACTGCCTTGCGACCGACGCCTTCAGCGCACACTCCACCGCGTACCCAAGTAAGTAGTACGCTGCCGCCCACCGGCCGGAGGCGAGCAGAGCTTCCGCATCCACGAGGCGAAGCTCGGCGAGTTGCTGCAGTTGTTGCCGGTCCACAGACTCGTTGCCGAAGGCTTCATTCTAGCAACTCACCGCTTCTTCAAAACGGTAGTCTTCCCATCCGGCATTGTCGCGCTGTGTTCATTCGTGGCTAATCTCGACGTCCGAAACTTCGGAGGTGTTTCTTGTTAGAGGCGAGATCCGGAATGTCGGACGCGAATTTCCCTAAACCTGCAACCCTGCGGCTCGTTGGTCTGCAAACTGCCCAGAGCTGCTCCACCAGACGCACGATTGTTTTCACTATTCGCATAACAGAGGCACCAAGTTTACTTCCTCTTCAAACGGTAATCTTCCACATCCGGCATCGGAATGAGCTTGCACATTTCGAACAGCCTAGAGCGCGCCCGCATGCCAATGCGCTCCTCGAGAAAAAACTTACTGTGGATATCTTCCTGCAGTCCTGAGCCGCGTTTGTCGCCCGCCTCGGGATCGCGCAGGTTGGTGGTTACAATGGTCGCCTTGCGTGAGTTACAGCGGTGCGTGACGATGGACGTCACGGTGTCCTCCACCCAGTCGTTAATGCGGCTCGCGCCCACGTCGTCCAGCAAAAGGATCTCGATGTCGAGGGCAGCTTGGAAAGCCTCGCGGTCGCTCGATCCGGACGCCTTGTCGTAACCTTTGTGAATCCGTGTGAGCAGCGACTGAAAGTCGTAAAAGATTCCCTCGAACCCCTTCGCGATCAACCCGCGCAGCGCCGCCACAGCCAGGTGCGTTTTTCCCGTGCCGGGCGCTCCCAGGAACATGAGCCCGGGCTTAGGGCCGTGTGGATACTCGCGCACGTATCCCCGCACAGTGAGCACCACGCTTGCCAATGCCGACCGCGATTGCGGATTGCCGGAGGGCAAAATGAAATTGTCCACCGATGCGTGCTGGTACAGCGGAGGAATTCCGGCGCGCTGTTCGATGCGCTGCTCGCGGCCCGCATCGGCGCACTGGCACTTCTCGGCTCCCGAAATTCCTTCGCGCTCGGTGATCTTCCAACCCGAGCCGCCACAAATGGGACAGGTTTCCACAGCATTCATCTCGTGTACACCCTTACCAACCGAGGGGTTTCCCCTGGTTCTGTTCATCCAGCCACTTCTTCAGCGGAGCGAAATAGTCCAGGATCGCCGTCGCATCCATTTGCTCTTGGCCGGTCAACGCCTGGAGCGCCTTGGGCCACGGCTGGCTCGCTCCCATGGAAAGCATCGCATTAAGACGATCTCCCGCCGCCTTGCTTTCGTAGATCGAACAGCGATTCAACGGAGCCGCGCAGCCGGCCGTCTTGGCCAGCGCCCGATGAAACTGGAACTGCAAAATGTCCGCCAGAAAATAGCGTGCGTAGGGAAAATTGGCCGGCACATGATACTTGGCGCCTGGATCGAAATCCGTCTCGCTGCGCGACACCGGCGGCGCCACGCCCTGATATTCCAAGCGCAGCTTCCACCAGCTCTGGTTGTAGTTCTCGGGCCGAATTTGCCCCGAAAATACCTGCCAGCGCCACTTGTCGATCATCAGTCCGAACGGCAGGAACGCCACTTTCTCGAGCGCTTTGTACAGCAGCAGCCCGATATCTTTGGAACTGTCCGGGACGGTGGGCAGCAGCCCGATCTTTTTCAAGTACTCAGGCGTCACCGACAGCGCGATGGTATCGCCAATGGCTTCGTGGAAACCGTCGTTGGCGCTGTCACGGAACAGAAACGGCTGCTGATCGTAGGCTCGCTGGTAAAAATTGTGGCCCAGCTCGTGATGGACAGTCTGGAAATCGTCAGCGTTGATTTGGATACAGATCTTGATGCGAAGATCGTCGACCAAATCCACGTCCCAGGCGCTGGCGTGACAAACCACATCGCGATCCCGTGGCTTCACGATCATCGAACGCTCCCAAAACGTCTTTGGCAGCGGCGCGAACCCAAGTGAAGTAAAGAAGCGCTCGCTGTACTTCAGCATGTCCACCGGCTGAGTCCCGCGGCCCTTCAAGATCTGGGTCAAATCGTATCCCGGGTCGGCGTCTTTGGGAGCAACCAGCGGATAAATATTCTCCCATTCCTGCGCCCACATGTCGCCCAGCAGATGCGCGGGAATGGGCCCACTGGCGGGAACCAGATCGCCGTACTTGTCGCGCAGTTTCCAACGCACATAAGCGTGGAGGGAAAGATACAGCGGCTTCACCTGCTCCCACAGCCGGTCCAGTTCTGGCGGGAACGCGTCGGCCGGCATGTCATACTTCGAGCGCCACATGGCGCCCATGTCGGCAAAGCCCAGTTCCTGCGCACCTTTGTTCCCCAGTTCCACGTACTTCTGGAACAGGGGACGGAGGGGAGGCGAGATGGTGCGCCACCCGCGCCAGGCATCCAGCAATTTTGCGGGATCGGTGCTGGTTCGCAGAATATCGCTCAATTGATCCAGATCCAGGCATTGACTTGAAGCGGCGCCGCCCGTTGCTGGACAATACTTGCCGCTCCCGTAGATGCCTTCCATGTGGGTGGCAATCTGGGTCAGTTCCTGTGCTTCTTTGGGATCGGAGGGAGCGGCCAGCGTTAAGGAGAGATGCAGTAATTGAAACTGCCTGGCCATCTCCTCCGGCATTTTCAGATGACTGAAGCGCGTGGATTCCTTGGCCAGTTGCATGGTGGCCGCAATCAGGTCTTCGTCGGCCTTGGCCGCAAGAATCTCAGAATCGTAAGTGATGAACGTGGATTTCACCCACTCGGCGCGCTGCCCCTGAACGGAAAGCTCCAGCAGTTTGGATTGGGCGCGATCTATGAATGCTTTGGCTTCAGTGAGTGTAGGTGGTTTGGTGGTATCGGCTAAACAAAAGCCGGACCCAAGACAAAGAACTGCAATAAGGCTTCGCATCCGGGTGGGCAGGATCTCCTCCGAGCGCTGACGAGCCGGGGCTCGTTACCCTCATAGTGTACCTTCCCGAACGGCGCGATGATCGATGGCGTATGAAAAGAATGGATTATTGAACCACCGTCGAACCTTGGCTTGCTTGGGTCCGGAACTCATACTGGTGGATTTCAATCGCGGCTCGGCCCTCTTCCGAGCGAACCACGCGACCACGCGCCACCAGCTTTAAAGCGACTTTGCTGTTCAGCTGAGCAGGCCAGCTGATTGAAACTTCGAGGCGTCTGCCGGGAAGCAAATACCGATCGGTCGTAAATAGAACACCATTGCTGCTCATATTGACCGTTACGCCGGAACCGCCTTCGCCTTCGGCGCTGTTCTTCCGGCTCAAGATTTTGTAGCGGACTTCGCGCTCGATTGGGAAGCGGTCGGCACCGCGGCGATCATCTTTATCTTTGTCTTTTTCTTTTTCTAAGCCCATGATTGCTCCCGGCACCAACAACATGCTGTTGTCCTTTCAATTTCTTGCATCCCTAGATTGCAATATGGGGCCGAGTGCTCCTATAGCGGATTCTTCCTAATTTGCTGTGGTACCGCGTTTGGAAGTGGTAGTACCTTGGAGAGATGTTACTCAGGGCGGCTTATTCGGGAGATGAAGGGTTTGGCTTCCTTTTACGGGCGCGAATTTCCTCCAAACGCTCGGCGATACGCTGTTCCAGGCCGCGGTTGGTTGGCTCGTAAAATATTGTGCCTACAAGGGATTCTGGCAGACACTCCATATCTGGCAAGGCGTCTTCCAGCTTATGAGCGTGCTGGTACCCGGACCCATAGCCCCACTGTTTCATGGCGCCCGTGGGAGCATTCCGAAGATGAAACGGCACAGGCTCAGCCACCCGCTTCTCCACTGCCTCCATAACCCGATTCAGCGCCTGGTAGGAAGCGTCGGACTTAGGAGCCACGGATAGGTAAATGGCTACTTGGGCCAGGGCCAGGTCCCCCTCCGGAATCCCAAGAAAATGAACGGTTTGCATCGCGGCAATGGATTGCTCGAGCGCCCGTGGATCGGCTAATCCTATATCTTCAATCGCCATGCGCACCAGGCGCCGCGCGATATACATGCGATCTTCGCCCGATTCCAGCATCCGGCCCAGCCAATAGAGCGCAGCATCCACGTCGCTGGACCGAACCGACTTGTGGAGCGCCGAGATGAGATTGAAATGCTCTTCGCCGGACTTGTCGTAGAGCAACGTCTTGCGCTGGAGAGTGTCCTCGATTGCTTCGCGCGTAAGCTGGCCATCTTGGGCGGCTGCGGCCGCAAGTTCCAGGATGTTGAGGGCGGTACGGGCATCGCCGTTGGCGTAAGTCGCTATTTGCCGCAGCAGGTCGAGTGGCGCACCAATTTTCACCACTGGCAAAGCCCGCTCGAGCAAACCGAGAATCTCCTCCTCGGTCAGCGGCTTCAGCATGTAAACCTTGGTGCGCGAAAGCAGCGCCGAAATCACCTCAAATGACGGGTTTTCCGTGGTGGCGCCGATCAGGCTGATGTCGCCGCGCTCCACGTAGGGAAGAAAAGCATCTTGCTGCGCTTTATTGAAGCGGTGAATCTCGTCAATGAAAATGAGCGTACGCCTTCCGACGCGGCGGTTTCTTTCCGCATCGGCCATCACAGCTTTTATTTCTTTGATCCCGCTCAATACGGCGCTGAATGGAATGTAATCGCAATGCGTCAAGCGGGCGATGATTCGTGCGAGGGTGGTCTTGCCAACCCCGGGAGGCCCCCAAAGGATGATCGAACCCAGCTGATCCCGTTCGATTTGCATGCGCAGCGGCTTACCGGGCCCTAAGATATGCTGCTGTCCTACAAAATCTTCGAGCGTCTCCGGACGCATTCGCTCGGCCAGCGGGCGCTGGCTGTCTTCCTTCAGGCTGGCTAAGGGATCGGGTTCGAACAAGCTCACGGGGCCGCCATCCTCTGCTTACGCGCCACAAATAGCGCAATGCCAGCGGCCAGCGCTGCGTTGAGCGACTCCACACCGACGGTGGGGATCCGAATCGGTGTGGCTTTGTCGCGTAGAAGCTCACTCACACCGCGGCCTTCGCTGCCGACGATGATGGCGCACTTCTTGCCTAACTCCACCTCGCCAACGTCGGTAGTACCCTTGGGCATTAACGCAAAGAGGGCGATCTTGCGCTGCTCCGCTGCGGCCAGAAAGAGCTGCTGATCGAGCGCGGCGGCAACCGGAACGCGGAAGATGGATCCGGCTGAAGCGCGCAGGCATTTGGGATTGTAGGGGCTGACAGTTCCTTTTAAGAAGGCTACCCCGGTGGCGCCGAATGCCTCGGCTGCACGCAGAACCGAACCCGCATTACCGGGGTCCTGCAGGCCATCCAGGACGACCGTCAGCGAATGGCCACGAAAAAGCTGATCGACGCTCCACTTCGGTGGCCGGACCAATGCCATCACTCCCTGGCTGGACTCGGTAGCCGAAAGGCCGCGAAACACGTCGTCCGGCAAAACGTGGATGCGAGTCTTTTTCAGCCCGCGAACATGGCTCTCGACAGCGGTGCGAACCGATTCGGCGGCGAACACGGCTGGAATCTCGCAGTCGCTGCGCAGCGCTTCTTCGAGCAGATGAAAGCTCTCGGCCACCGCCAGGCCGTCCTCAGTGACACTGCCGCGCGCAATGGCTTTTCGAACATCCTTCAGCAATGGATTTCGCGCGCTCAACGGCGTTGTCATACTGTAAACTGTGAGGACGTTTCAAATCCGCCCGATAGATCTATCATGAACCCGATGCTTCTATCATGAGCCCGGTGCTTCTATCATGAGCCCGGTGCTTCTATCATGAGATGGATCGTTGCCATTGCGCTAGTGGCGGCTGCGGCATTCGTGTCGCTGAAAGTGGCACGTGTAGCGCGTGAAATCCAGCTGGAATCCACAGTAGATGAAGCTCAACCCGCTGATGCGATCATCGTCCTCGGGGCGGCCGAATATCGCGGCCGGCCGTCACCGGTGCTCGAAGCCCGCTTGAATCATGCCTTGATCCTTTACCTGAGGGGCCTGGCGCCGCGCGTAATTACCACCGGTGGCGCCGGAGGCGATCCGGTCTTTACCGAAGGTTCGGTCGGCCGATCGTATCTTAGCCGGCACGGTGTGCCAGCCGAGGCTATTGTCGTGGAGCGGGAGGGCGAAAGCACCGCGCAAAGCGTGACTGCGGTTGCCGAGATCATGCGGCGCATGAATCTGAGGAGCGCGATCGTCGTCAGCGATGGCTATCATATCTTTCGCGTGAAGAAGATGCTGGAATCGAGCGGCCTGAAGGTCTACGGATCGCCCCGTCCGTCCATTTCCCCAGGCGAGTGGCGAGCCCGGTGGCAGGATATGCGGCAAGCCGTTGGGTACCTGCTATGGAAGATCGGCATTGCCGTCTAACTGATTGTAACGGCTACAGTTTGACCCACCCTGTGTGTTAGTTTAGCCAGTTTCCGCTTAGGGCTTCGCCTTATCTCTCGCCAGACTTAAGAACTAACCCAAAGACTAGGGTACTAAGCAAATGGTTCTCGATATTTGGGAACCCATGAAAAATCTTACTCAACGGAACCGCTCCATCCCGCTCGTTTGTGAAGCACTTGTAGTTACGATCCTGTGGTTTGAAGAGAAAAATTGTATTGGCCGCTGATTTGCAGAGGTCGGGAACTAGGTTACCCGTAAGTAAGTGAGGGGGAGCAGACAGATTGGATGTTGGAAATATGGTAAATGAACGCCGGGTTAAATCGAGATATCCGCTCGAGCTGAGTGTACGTTACCAGACACTGGGAGCGGCTGGCCCGGGCGCCGGAGCGGGACAGACGTTGAACATCAGCAGTAGCGGCATGCTCCTGGCATGCGCGAGTAACATTCCCGAAGGCACGCGGCTGAAGCTGTATATTGAGTGGCCTAGTCTCTTGAACGGGACTACGCCCTTGCAGCTTATTACGGTGGGGACGGTGGTCCGCTGTACCCAAATCGGCATCTCCGTCGTGTTTGATAGCTATCAGTTCAAGACCATGAGCCGCGCGCGGTCTTCGAAAGTCATACCGATGCCGGAGCTCGTTTCTCCGACCTATGCGAGTGGAGAACCAGAACCGCTCTCGTTGATCGCAGAGTCTTCGTCGCAATAGCAGCCAAATAGGAATCTTCGGACCTTCACCCTAAGCGAAAGCCGGGTTCATACCATGACTGGATGGGCCAGGGCCGGATGAGACTGTGGGAGCTTGGGGAGTGAGGCAAAGCTTTCCGTTGCACAACCCAAATTCGGTGTTGGTTGCCGCTTGGATCACCTTGACGATGTAGCCGTCTTCGGTCAATCCCCGGCACAAAGCTTCTGCAGTCTCAAAGCCCTTGGCCAGATATAACGTCCCCGGTGAATCGGGGGAACGCCAGAGATATAAATAGAAGTCTTCGGGAACGCTCGGCGGTGCCATTGTGAAACCTATCGGGGGAATGGTGCCAATTCGGTAGGCCAATTGGCCAGAAAACGGTTAGATCATACCCGGGGGGTCAGTGCTTCGGCACTTTGGGCGGTTTCGCGCCGTTATGCGCCGTTTCCCGCTTAGGGGGTTTTTGCGCCTTGGGATGGGAGGCTACTGCGTGCGGCCGACGCGAGGTGGCCTGGTGAGGCTTACGCGATTCAGCAGCATGCGGGCTATGATGGGGGACCGCTTCGTGAGCTTGGGCCAGCAGTGCGAAGAGGACCAGCGCGGAACATAAGATTGCGGCTCGAATCAAGAATTCGTCTCTCTGAAGAGCAATTCGGCGGGATGGGACCGAGTCTTTAGCGGTACTGTGATGATTTCCGTGGCTTTCGCCGATACTACTTAAGGTGCCTCCCAGATGCAGCCCATGACTACCACACCGCCGCAAGTCGATGAAAAGGAAGAAACCGATAAGAGACGAATTCCACCCGTTTGGATACCAGCTACGCTCTGCGTTGGCCTACTGATAGCCGCTATCTACCTGGGAGGCCGAATAGTCTCTGCAAGGCAGACCTCCACTGTGACCAGAACCGCAGTGCCGCAAGCGCAATCCCTTCCCCTGCCTCCCGTCGTGCAGCCCGTAATAGCGGAGGCGGTGAAAACGGAAGTCAAGCCTGAGCTACTCACCAGCTTGACCAAAGGCAGCGTGACCAAAAGCCCTGCTACGATTCCGCTGATCAATCCGGAGGCGGGGGGGCTTTATCTGCAATTGGGCGCGATGAATGTGGAAGCCACTCACCGCTTTGTCCAAGATCTGCGTAGCAAAAACCTGGAGCCGCACGTTGCAGCAGGCCCAACGCCGGGCATAATGCGTGTACTAATCGGCCCCTTTGACAATCGCGCAGCTCTTGAGGAACGAAAGGCCCAGCTTCAAACCCAAGGCTTGAATTCCTTCATTCGGCGTTACTGAGCCTTCCTTTCCCTACCTAACGGTGGCCACGGCCGCCGAAGCCACCGTGCATTCCACCGGCGAACCCGCCTCCGCCGAATCCGCCGCCCACACGCGCGGAACCAGCAAAGTGAGCGCTGGAAGCGATCGCGCTACCGCTCACATGGCCGCGCCCTTGGAATGCAGCGAAGCCGTGGCCGTAGCCGCGGAAGCCGTAGCCATAACCGCCGTACCCGCCCACCACCCAAGGAGAATAGAACGGCCAGCCAAAAGGACTGTACCAAATGCCATCGCCAGGAATGAATCCGTACATATCCCAATATGGGTTCCAATACCAACCCGGACCGTTCCAATACGGGCCTCCGTCCACCAACACAGTACGAGCCGACTGCATGCTGGCCTGGGCCTCATACTCGGAGCGCAAATTGCTCCAGGCGTAAAGTGGACCTTGAGCAGTTTGCGATTTCGTATCGAAATGCCCGGCTTTCCAAGGTCCGCCGATGGCGAACTCATGACCCTTCTTCAGGTTGATATGCCGATCATCTTGCTCCACGGTAGCCTGGCCATCGAAGACCTGGACTAAACGAGTGGTGGCATTGAAAGCGTACAGGCCCTCTTTATCCAACCGGGTGGAAGCCCCATTCATCATGACCCAGAGGTTGTTGTCCTTAAACAATTCGGCGGCTTCCACGATAGCCTCGCCGCGCAGCACCTCAACGCGCGTGTTGGCTAGCCCGGGCGAGACCAGGCGAACGGCGCTGTTCTCACCCACGCGCAGAAAAACTCCAGGGGTCAGCAGTAACTCTGCACGGCCCTGCCCTGTCTCCAGCACCTGGTTCGGCTCCACTTGAACCGAGCCCACGGAATGCGATGTAACCGTCTGTCCGGCTACAGCCACTTGTCCTTCCACATAATTCAATGTCCCTGGGATAGCGGTGCCGGCGGCGGCGGCAGGTATCGTAAGGAGAACACAGGCCGCCAGCGCCCCAAGGAACGTATTGGATTGTCGAAACATATGCTTTTCTTTCACTTACCTAACAGTTGGATGCGTCCAGTTGCAACTTGGTTGCGCCACGCTCATGGTCTTGGCAGTAGCAGGGCTTAAGGTAATTAAGGCCAGTACCTTAGGGCAAAACTCGATATTTTGGAATCCCCAAGCAGCCGTTTATCTACCTGGGAGCCAAAGGTGTGCGCCTTTAGGAGGTGCCCGCCGACGGCCTGAAGCGCTGTTCCACCAGAGGGAGAAAGCACGACCACGATGAAAAGAAACATGGTTCCACTGCTGGGGATTGCCTTTGTCGTGGCGATCATTTCCACCGGGGTCTTCTACGGTTTGTTCGCCGGCAAGTTGAGGTCTTCAAGCGAAGCGCCGGGACATGCCATCGTAGTGGCGGCTCGAGATCTGGATCGCGGAACGGTGATCCAGAAGAGCGATCTGCGCGTGTCTGAAGTGCAAGGCGTGTTAGGGGGATCGTTCTCGAAGCCTGAAGATGCTACCGGCGTCACTCTTTTGACTTCCATGAAAGCCAACGAACCGTTGCTTGAAGATCGGGTATCCCAGCGCGCTTGGGAAGACGGCGGAGCGGGAGGACTGGTGCCAGCGGGAATGCGCGCCGTCTCGATGCATATTTTTCAATCGGAGAGCGTGCTAAATATGCTGCGTCCCGGATCGCGCGTGGACTTGCAGGCGGTGACGGAAAAAAATAATGCGGCGGAGCTTCGCACGGTGCTCGAAAATGTTCAGGTGCTCTCGGTAGTTGCTCCGGACACCAATGGCAACCGCCCGGCTGGAGCCGTGGTGACGGTGCTGCTAAAGGCCAGCGATACCGATATGGTGGCGCTGGCGGACGCCGGTAGCCGAATCCGCCTCGCGCTTCGCAATCGAATGGACGAAGAAATCACGCCACGCCACTCGCTCACGCTGGCTGCGCTGTTTTCGGGCCGACAAGAGCCGGAAGCCGACGGGCTGGAATCTAGGCATCCAGGAAACGGAGAAGGCTGGGTTCATCCCATCCAATTTCATGTTTGGGTACTGGAGACCAGCGATGCGGGTCTGGAAGAATTGCGCGCCCGGTCGGCCGACGTTGCGTCAGAAGTTACGTCCGCTCGGTCCCCAGGTTCGTCCGATAACTCGTGGCGTGTGGCTGCTTTCCACTCCGGCGACGAGGCGGCACGCTTAGTTCATAGCTTGAAACAAAAACACGAGGTGGAAGTGGTTTCGAGCGAAAGGCTCATGGCGGGCGTGGGACGGCCCATCAGCTACGTCGAGGGCACCCAGCCTGATCAGCTACGCGTGCAGTTGTCGCCGGAATTGCTCGGGACCGGCAGGCTCGGCCTGCGAGTGAAACCGCAGATCGGGGTTTCGAAATATGATGCGGGCCTTCCCGACACGTCCAGTTTCCTAATACTGGGTTTCGGGAACGATCCTGGCGGCCAAGACTTGTTGGCACGCCTGTTCCCCGGCCGCTCTTGGGAACACAAGCACCTGGTCATCTTCGTTTCCACCCAAATTATTCAGCAGACTTCGGCGGTAGCTGTCGCACGTAACTCTCCGGGCAAGAATCGGGGGCAGTAGGTGCTGGCGCTTTCTTCCGTCCTGGTTTTTCTCACCACCTTCCTGGCGGCTGGGCTGGCCGTTCTGATTGGATGGTTTGCCCTGCAGCGTATCGGTGCCGAGGCGCTGGCCCAGGACATGTCCGACCGCCTTCTCGATGAGAGTCCCCGGCTGCTCAAAGAGGAATCTTTGAGCACCATCTCACCCTGGGCCCGCGTTCTCGAAAAATCCGATTTCGTGCTCATCATGCGCCGCCATCTGCTGCAGGCGGGCCTCACCTGGTCGGTAGGACGCATCACGCTGCTGATGCTGCTGGCAAGCAGCGTCGCGCTCGGCATTACGATGCAGTTCGACTGGATTCCCGGCTGGGCCGGTCTGCTGATCGCGCTAGCCGTGGGGGCGCTGCCTTATCTCTATATTCTCCGCTGCCGCGCCAAGCGTTTCCGCCAGTTCGAAGAGAATTTCCCGGAGGCGCTGGATTCGCTGGCGCGGTCGCTGCGGGCCGGACATCCGTTCCCCGCCGCCATGGAGATCGTGGCCGCGGAATGCGAGCAGCCCGTGGGGGCCGAGATGCATCAGACGGCGATGGAAGGAAATTTGGGCACCTCCTGGGAGCAAGCGCTCAGCAATCTGGTGGATCGTGTGCCGCTGCTGGAAGTAAGCATGTTCGCATCGGCGGTCCAATTGCAAAATCGGACGGGCGGAAAGTTGAATGAAGTGCTGGCAACCCTGGCCGAGAACATGCGCGAGTCGGTCTCCCTCAAGGGTGAAGTCCGGGCGCTCGCCGCGCACGGCAAACTCACCGGCGCCGTGCTAACGGTGCTTCCCATCGCCATAGCCGTCGTTATGATGGCGGTGAATCCGGAGTATCTCGGCGTTCTGTTTCATCATCCCTACGGCAAGTATGTGATCGCTGCCGCGGTGGCATGTCTGGTGCTGGCGCACTTCATAATACGGCGAATCGTGGACATCACCATATGACGGAAATTTGGATTGGCGCCGGTTTCTTCGCCTTCGTTTTGACGACGGTGGCAGTGGCGGGCTATTTTTACCAGCGCTTGTCCGAACGGCGGAACGTGGGAGGCTCCGGGCCACTGTTGGCGGGCGATCGGCAAACCACTTCGCAAGCGGCCTTCGCGAATCTGTTCCAGTCCATCGGAGAAAACTTTCCCGCCGCCAAAAATGCACAAAATCCCTACCGGATGCGGCTCACTGCGGCTGGATACCGCTGGCCGACCGCGCTCCCTATCTTTTACGGAATCAAATGCGGCAGCGCGCTGTTCTTTGCCGGGTTGTTTGGAATTTTGGCGCTGATCTTCCAAGGCGATCCTTCGTTTACTCCGCTTCCAATGATCTGCGGACTGGGACTTGGATTCCTGCTGCCCGATCGCGTACTGGATTCGCGAGTAAGGGCGCGTTCCCAGCGCCTGCGAAGCGCCATCCCGCCGGCGCTCGATCTGATGGTGCTGGCCATGGAAGCCGGCCAAGCGCTGGACCAATCCATCGCCGACGCAAGTCGCGGCCTGAAGCGCACTCATCCGGATTTGAGCGGGGAGTTCGCGCAACTCTGCATGGAGCTGAGAACCGGCGGCAGCCGCGCCGACTCGTTTCGCGCCCTGGCCGCTCGCAATAAGGAGCCCGAGCTGCGCAAGTTAGCGAATCTACTAATCGACAGCGACCGTTTTGGCGTTAGCATCGGCCCAGCGCTGCGCTCGCACGCCAAGCACCTGCGGACCAGGTTTCGTCAGCAAGCCCAGGAGAAAGCCCGAAAAGTCGGTGTGAAACTGATCTTTCCGGTGTTCTTCCTGATCTTCCCGTCCGTACTGCTGGTGACGCTTGGCCCAGCCTGCATCATGATGTTCCAGCAGTTGAAAACGATGGTGCAATAGCGCGGGCGTTGGCGCTACTGCCTCTCCTCTTATTTCTTCTCTTCGTCCTTCTTCGGCGCCGGCTTGGCTGGTTTCGGCGCGGGAGCTCTTTCCGCAGGTGCCGGGCGCTGCACTTCCCTGGCTGGAGCAGACGATGGCGGAGGTGGTGTTGGCGACAGGCGTTGCGGCTCCGGCCGGGCTTCGGCTGGCGGCGTGGCGCGAGATGGCGCTGGCGCTTGGCCTTGCGGCGCGGGCCGGGCTTCGGACGGCGGCGTGGCGCGGGATGGCGGAGGCAGTGTGGGCGACAGGCGTTGCGGCTCCGGCCGGGCTTCGGCTGGCGGCGTGGCGCGAGATGGCGCTGGCGGCGTGGCGCGGGCCGGCGTAGGCGGCGTGGGTGGTCTTAGCACCGAGGGCTCCGGAGTTGCCGGCGCGGCTGGCGTCGGTGTGGATCTTTGTCCGCCCGGCGCTGCTGTTGCGGGCGACGCTGGCGTTCGTTGGGGCTGACCTTGACCGCCGGGCCGGTTCTCGCCGGGCCGGTTCGATTGCCCCGGAGGCAAGGGCGAGATTGCGGCGGGAGCTTGAGCCTGAACTTGCCGCACCTGTGGCCGGGACGGCGCGGGCTGGCTTTGCCTGATCTGCTGTACCTGACTGGTATCCAGCGGCCGGCCGGCGTTCGCCGCCAAGGCTTGCTGTTTCTGAGCGAACGGTACAGGGGCCGGCGGTGGAGTCCGTTTCGCCATCACCGGGCGCGCTTGAAGAGCAGCCGGCGGTTGCACAATCTTGGCCCCAGGGGCAGCGGTTCTCGTCACGCTTGCTCTGGTGGGAGCCACTGCGGCCGTTGCCACCACAGGCGCCGACCGGATCGCTTCCGGCCGCACCACAATGGCGGCGGATTGGACCGGCTTCGCGCCGGCAAACGCAGCTTGTTGTACCGCCATCACGGCGCCCGGCGCGGCGCGATTCACATACGTCACATTCGTCACGTTGACGTTCACCGTGTTGTTCACGATCACAGTATTGGTGACGTTAATCCGATTCAGATACACCGGGCTAGTGTGATAGGACGGCACATAGACCTCGCGGGGTCCGAGCGCAAACCACGCTACTCCGCCTCCCACCGCACCACCGCCCACCCACGCCACCAGAGCGGGCGCGTAAACCGGCCGTTCAGCCACCGGCCCCGGCACCCAACCCCAATAATTGCCGACATACGCCCAGCGGCCATAGTGGAAGGGCGCAAACCCCCAGGGCGCGTCATCCACCCAGGTCCAGCCCCACGGGTCCACCCAAAGCCAATGGCCGGTGTGATACGGCGCCCATCCATCCGGGGTCCCGTTTGGCACCCACACATTGCCATAGTCCGGAGTGTTGCGCCAGGATCCATACTGATCCAGGTCCTGATAGCCGATCATTTCGCGCGAGACGTAACGGGCCGAAGGCGACTGATCGTCGCGCTGGTCGCGCCCCTCGCTCCAGGTGTCCATCGCATCGAGCGGCGGAAGGCCGACGGTTTGAAAACTCGGCTGATCGGCGCCGACAACTTGCGCCTGCTGGCCAGCACGCACGCTGAAAGCTTGATTAGGGCCCTGCAGCTCGCCTTCACCCCCACGCACCGTTACCAGGGTGGTAGACGAATCGGGTTTGACGTCGATCCGATATTCACCGGTGCGCAGCAGCGAGAACGCCAGGTTGGGCGTGTCCACTTCGAAGCTATCCTGATCGCCGAGATAGCGCAGACGGACGATGAGCGATCCCTCGGTCAGCCGGAGCTGGACGTTGTTGTCGTCCAGGTTGAGAAATTCGAGAGAGGTCGACGTTTTCATTCGCAGCGCGGCACTGCCGATTTGCAGTTCCGCCGAACCGGCGAATTCCACAAACATCTGGTCTCCGGTGGTGAGCGGCCGGTTGTAGTCGATGGGAGCCCAGTCGTCCACTCCGGCGGGACGATAGGAGACCGCTCCGTACACGTAGCTGAGGCGCGCCACACGACCCGGGGGGTCGGCTTGCGCCATGAGTACACACGCGGACAAGATAAGCCCGCACAAAATTCGATTCGTCAGTTGCATCCCCGTCTCCTTGAACTTGCTCTTTAGAGTAAACGCGGCGGCCCCACCCTGCGTTGCCAACCGCAGCATTAAAGTAGTTCCATTCTACGCCATGCCGAGGGCCATTGAGAGCGCGGGATCAGAATGGTTACGATGGAAACCATGCGACGCGCTTTTTCAGCCATGCGATGCGCTGGGCCGCTGTTCCTCGCGTCTGCTGTCGTCTGGGCACAGCAATATAAAGCAGATAAGGCTGGACCGCCTCCGCGCGAGGTGGCGGCCGGAATCGCGCAAACGCTGGACAAGAGCGGGTTTCAAATCAGCACTAAGGACGCTCGGTATTGCGAAATCTGGCTGCGCGCGAGTCTTCCATCCCACGTTGCCGCGAATCAACAAAATGTGACGCTTGCGAATATTGCCCAGGGAACGCTGCTGGGAGTGATCCGGTTTGACGGCAATGCAGCGGACCGGCGAGGCCAGAGCATCCAACCGGGGGTGTATACATTACGCTATGGGATCATGCCGGCAAACGACAGCCATCAGGGAGTGGCGCCACAGCGCGATTTTCTGCTGATGACACCGGCCGGCGAGGATCGCGACCCCAACGCCACTCCCGATTTCGACGCACTGGTCGCCATGAGCCGCAAAGCCTCCCTGACGGCTCATCCAGCAGTGCTGAGCTTTTGGAAGGCCGACGCCGACTCGCCCGGATTCAGCCAGCAAGGGGACGCCGACTGGGTGCTGCAGTCTAAGGTAGGCGATACGCCCATCGCCATCATTGTGGCGGGCGCCGCCGGCAGGTAGAGACACTATCATTTTCGGGGTAAGCAAGAAGGCACGGCTTCTAATTCGTGCGAATTGTGCACTTGTTGCGAATTGTGCACTTGGCTAGTTCTCTGAAGGCTTCTCCACTTGATCGACGACCAGGACCTGTAGCGATCCTTTGTCAGAAACCAACTTCAGCCCGAGTTGCTTGCGCATCGCCTCCTGGAAGGAGGGCCCCTGCGCATCGTGCGGCGAACTTGGATTGGGCCGGCCGGGAAGAGGCGGAAGAGATCGAGCAAACCCGTCATTTTCAGGCCAATATTCGATGGTGAAATCGAACGTTCCGGTGAGCCCCGTCTTATCTACGACCGCTCTTTCCACTCCGCCGTCCCACGCGCCATAGGCGTAAATCAGCATAGCCAGCATCGACGTGGTGGTGTTTCGAGCGCCCACCAACTGCATGCCGTTGAACGGTCTTCTCATTCCACGCTCATCACAATTGGGCGGAAACACGTCGCCAGGTTTCAACGGTGCTAATGCCGGTGTCGCGTCCGGTGCTGGCGATACTAGCGGCGTATCGGAATCAGGGCAGGGCGGCCCCTGGTCGTGGGGACGCAGCTTCGGTCCAGTCGTGCCGGGCTTGGCCAGAGTCAGGGCGAATACGGGGACCTCGTGGGTCTCCCAATGAACCTTTAGTTTGAACCGATCTGCGAGTAGCGATTGCATCATCAAACGCATCTGGTCTTTGGTAGGATTGCCTTCGGCCTTCGCCTCGATCTCGTAGCTATCCTCACTGACCGATTCCGGCAGGTGTGTGAGCACCCGCCACTGCTCGGGGTTTGATCCCACCTTATAGGCGAAGCCGATGTATGCCGCCAGTGACATGCCAGCCGAAAAGCGGCCTCCCGGAGGCTTCCCATCCCCTGGAGTGAGCGGGAAGTTAGAGAGCCTAAAACCGGTGGTTGGCTTTACGGAAGCGACATCGAAGGCCATCTTCCCTCCAGCCGCTATCTGCCAGTCGGGTACATAAGGCGATTGAGCCTGAAGACCGCCAATCGCCATACATACAGCCGAGCGAAGCAACAGATTTCCCCGGAGGCTCATCGTATCCGGCACTCTATCAAATTGTCCGATGTGTCGGTGGTGCGCTAAGACGGAGGCGCACAGATTTGCGCAACCCAAGAGGGAGTACGCACAGGCAGGTGGTGCTATCCTGAAATTTCTGGCAAAGCTGACTTACACAACGCCGGGCGGAATCAACGTAACTCGCTTAACGTCCGCCAGCCCGTTCAAAAAAGGCCTCGGTCATATGCTGCACAAGCTGGACCGCTACCGGGGCATTTACCTGTCGTCAGGCTACGAATATCCGGAGCGTTATTCCCGCTGGGACATAGCGTCGGTGTGCCCACCGCTCGAGATTGTGTCTTGCGGGCAGGATATGGAGTTCCGGCCCCTCAATGCGCGCGGCGAAGTGCTGAACCGGATGTTGCATCGCCTGCTCGAGCAGCATCCTCATTGGGAGCAGTTCGGCTTTCAAGGCCCGGCCCTTATTGGCCGCCTGAAACCTTTGCCGAAATTGTTCCCCGAAGAGGAGCGCAGCAAGCAGCCCTCGGCGTTTTCGATTCTACGCGCCATCATCGGCGAATTTCATAGCGAGCAAGATACGCGGCTGGCGCTGGTGGGCGCCTTCGGATACGATTTGCTGTTCCAGTTCGATCCGATCGAGCTGAGTCTCCCGCGCCACGGCCACAAGGATCTGGATCTGTTTCTGTGCGACGACATTTACTACATGGATCGCAAAAAGGAGCAGATTGAACGCTTTCGTTACGACTTTGAGTTGGGCGATCTCTCCACCGCCGGCCTGGCCCGTACCGGCGCTCCGGCGCGCCGCTCGCCCAAACGTCCGGACAGCGAAATCGAGAGCGACCACCGGCCCGAAGAGTACATGGCCAAAGTGGAAGCGGTCCGCGAAGGCATGCGCCAAGGCGAATACTACGAAGTGGTCCTGCGGCAGACCTTCCAGGCCACCTATTCGGCCAGCGCCTCCGCTCTGTTCCAAAGGATTCAAAAAGGCAGTCCCAGCCCCTACGAGTTTTTGCTGCAACTGGGCGACGAGCAACTGATCGGAGCGTCACCTGAGATGTTCGTTCGCGTGGAAGGCAACCGCGTGGAGACCTGTCCTATTGCCGGAACCGCCCGCCGTACCGGCGATCCATTGCGCGACGCTGACAGCATTCGCGAGTTGTTGAACTCCACCAAGGAAGAATCCGAGCTGACCATGTGCAGCGACGTGGATCGAAACGACAAATCGCGCGTATCGGTCCCCGGCTCGGTGAAGGTGATTGGACGGCGGCTGATCGAATCCTACGCGGGAGTTTTCCATACCGTGGATCACGTGGAAGGCATCCTGCAGCCAGGCTTCGATTCACTCGACGCGTTTCTCACCCACATGTGGGCGGTGACCATTATCGGCGCGCCGAAAAAAGCCGCCGCGCAGGCCATCGAGGATCTCGAAAAAGACGCGCGCGGCTGGTACGGGGGGGCGGTCGGCATGCTGTCGCTGAATGGCGATATCAATACCGGCATTTTGATCCGCACCGTTCACCTGCGCGATGGAATCGCTCGCTATAGCGCGGGCGCTACGCTGCTCTACGACTCGGTTCCGGAACTGGAAGAACAAGAGACCCGCCTGAAGGCCACCGGATTTTTCCGCGCGTTGCGAGGCGGAACTAAAGCTGAGCCGTCCGAAAGCTCCGCCAAGCAGCGCGGGCAGGGCGTTAAATTGCTGCTGGTGGATAACGACGATTGCTTCATTCACACGCTATCCAACTACGCGCGCCAGACCGGCGCCGTGGTGGTGACCTATCGCGCTGGAGTTCCGCACGAAATGATTCTGGACCTTGCGCCGCACCTGATCCTGATCTCGCCGGGGCCAGGGCGTCCCTCCGACTTCGGTGTTCCCGAACTGGTGAAGTTTGCCGCGCACGCGGGCATTCCACTGTTCGGTGTATGCCTGGGTCTGCAGGGAATCGTGGAGGCGTTTGGCGGCGAGCTGGGCGTGCTCGACTATCCGATGCACGGCAAGCCTTCTACCGTTGTTCATCGCAATCTGGGAATCTTCGAGGGGCTGCCCGAACGCTTCAAAGTGGGCCGCTACCACTCGCTGTTCGCGCGCAAAGAGACTTTCCCGGCCTGCCTGGAAGTGACGGCTGAATCGGAAGACGGCGTCATCATGGGCGTCCGGCATCGGGAATTGCCCATCGAGGCGGTGCAATTTCATCCCGAGTCAATCCTGACCTTAGATGGCAATTGCGGGCTGCGATTGATTGAAAACGTGGTGGCTCAGGCCTCCTCGTCCCATGCGGTCCATCCGGCTTAAGCTGGCCCTCCTAGTACCACTCGGGCCGCCGGCCTACTATGCTAATCTGTAAACTGATTTCATAATTGATCATTGGGTTTGTAAGTGCAATTCGATTTATCCGACATCGTTTTTCTCGTGGTTGTGCTATCCATCGCCGTGCTGCTGATTAATAGCAGCGGGGGCGGGGGCGGCCATCGCGCTCGGGTGCCGGTGCGCGGCTAAGTCCCAGGTCCGATGCCATCGGCGATTGTCATTGGCGGCGGTTTGGCCGGCTTGGCCACGGCTGCCGCGCTGGGCCAATCCGGATTTCAGGTTGACCTCTTTGAGGCCCGTGGATTCCTGGGCGGCCGCGCCACTTCTTATACTCTGCCCGGCGAGAGCGCCGAAGTGATCGACAACTGCCAGCACGTGCTGCTGCGCTGCTGCGTCAATCTGATGGACTTCTACGGCCGCCTGGGTGTGGCGGATCGGATCCAATTCCATAAGCAATTTTTCTTTATCGAGCCGGGCGGCCGAACTTCGGTCTTGCAGGCCGGAGGGCTCCCAGCGCCGCTGCACTTCACTGGAAGCTTTTTGGATTTGACCTTTCTTGGCACGGCCGACAAGATTGCGATTTCGAGCGCCATGTGGGCCCTGCGCCGGGAGCACGGGAAACGCGAGGATCTGGATCGAATCAGCATGCTCGACTGGCTGCGGGAGAAACATCAAACCGAGCGTGCGATCCGGCGTTTTTGGAATCAGGTTCTGGTAAGCGCTGTGAATGAAGATCTGGATCGTATGGCCGCGAGCCATGGGTTTCAAGTTTTCTGGCTGGGTTTCTTGGCTCGCGCGGATGCCTACGAAATGGGAATCCCCGCAGTGCCGCTGGGCGATTTATATGGCACCGCCGGCTGGGAACGAATCCCCAACGTCCGGATCCATCCGCGAGCGCCGGTGGAGCGCGTGATTGCGGACCAGGGCGCGATTGATGGTGTGATCGCCGCCGGAGAGAAACAGTCGGCTGACTACTATGTCTCCGCATTGCCCGTCGAGCGCCTTCCGGCGGTGATTCCCGAACTGGATTTAGACTTGCAAGGCTTCGAACATTCACCGATCACCGGCGTCCACTTGTGGTTCGATCGCAGCATCACCGAACTGCCGCACGCCACGCTGCTGGATCGCACCATGCAATGGATGTTCAACAAGTCCGGCGGGCGATACCTGCAGCTGGTGGTAAGCGCTTCACGGAGCCTGGTGGAAATGCCTCGCGCGGAGGTGATCGCGCTCGCGCTGCGGGAGCTGGCCGAGTTTTTCCCTCTGGCGAAAGAAGCGAAGCTGGAAAAGGCGCACGTGGTAAAGGAAATTCGCGCGACGTTTTCCGCGCGCCCTGGCATGGAGCAACTGCGGCCGCTGAGCGCGACCAAGTTTCGAAGCCTCTTTCTGGCCGGCGATTGGACGCGCTCCGGCTGGCCACCGATCATGGAAGGCGCGGTTCGCAGCGGTTATCTGGCGGCTGAAGCGGTGACCCGCGCGGCCGGCGACGAGCGCAAGTTTCTCCTGCCTGATATCGCATAAAGACTTATGATGGAGGCTATGCGCGCGCTCATTCTGTCGATCGCCTTGTTCCTTCCGCTGCTCGGAGCGGATATGACCACTCTGACGATTTCGGTGAAAAGCCCCAGCGGCAAACCGGTGGAATACGCGAGCGTGATCGTTAAGTTCGTAAAAGGACGTTCGGCGGTCAAGCTGGGAAAAAAGATCCGCAAAGAATGGGAGCTGCGCACCAATCAGGAAGGGTTCGTCAAGATTCCTCCCATCCCGCAAGGCACCATTCTGGTGCAGATCATCGCCAAGGATTACCAGACGTTCGGGCAGAACTTCGAGGTGGACGAAGAGCAGAAGACGCTCGATATCAAGCTGAATCCGCCTCAGCCGCAGTATTCAGCGCATTAGTTACGTTTGCGGCCCAGTAAGCACCGCTGCGATTACATCAATCTCCACGCTGACGTCGCGCGGCAGTTTGGCCGCTTGCACCGTCGATCGCGCGGGCGGATTCTTCCCGAAGTAGCGTTCATAGGTATGGTTCATGGCCGCGAAATCGCCCATGTCCTTGAGAAAGACCGTGGTCTTCAAAACCGAATCGAGCGAAGCGCCGGAGGCTTCGAGCACTGCCTTGATGTTCTCCAACACCCGCTCGGTTTGGGCCGAAATGCCGCCCTCGATCACGTTGTTAGTAGCCGGATCGATCGCGATCTGCCCGCTCAAGTAAGCCAATCCCCGATACACTACCGCCTGTGAATAAGGGCCAATGGCTTTGGGCGCCCGGCCGGTCATGATAATTCGTTTCATATCTGCAAAGTCCCTACCAGTTGTTGAACGTCGTCGATGCTTTCTTTTTTCAAATAATCCTCCAGCTCGCGTGCGATGCGGCAGGGCGCTTCCGGGTCCCAGAAGTTCGCCGTCCCCACTTGGATGGCCGTTGCGCCAGCCACCAGAAATTCGGCCGCATCTTCGCCAGTGCGGATTCCGCCCAGCCCGATCACTGGAATTCGGACCGCCTGGGATGCTTCGTAAACCAGGCGGAGCGCAATGGGTTTGATAGCAGGGCCGGAGAGTCCTCCGAAGCCTGCACCAATACGGGGCCGCCGCGTGTGCGCATCGATTGCCAGGGAAACGAATGTATTTACCAGGCTGATGGCGTCGGCGCCAGCCTCCTCGGCGGCTTTCGCCAGCGGTTCTATGCGCGCTACATTGGGCGACAATTTGACAATCAAAGGACGGCGCGCCAGTGGCCGGATCAGGGCTACCAATTCACTCAAAAGCATCGGATCGCTCGAAAAGTAGATTCCGCCGTGCCTGGTATTGGGACACGAGACATTCAGCTCATATCCGTCGAGGCCTTCGGCGTCTTCTAAAACTCGGATCACTTCCGCGTAGTCTCCCGGCTGATAACCGAAGACGTTGGCAAAGATCGCCGTTCGAAGCTGGCGCAAGGCCGGTAATTTTTCCGCTACAAAGGCTCGCGCGCCGATGTTCTGCAGACCGATCGAATTGATCATGCCAGCTTCGGTCTCCCACAGGCGCGGCGGTGGATTCCCGGCGATGGGCTCGCGGGAAAGTCCTTTGACAACCAGTCCACCCATGGCGTTCAAGTCGGCAACGGTCGAGAACTCGACACCATAGCCGTAAGTGCCCGACGCCGCGATCACAGGGTTTTCGAGTTGGATGCCGCACAGGTTCGTCTGAAGGCGACCCATTTCGTCCAGAGTAACATTGCGCTCCGTGTGCAGGCGCCTAAGGCTAATACCTTATGCAGGAGACCTTAGTAAAGCCGATGGACGACTATGGCAGAGCCCTCGACCGGCGGCCCGATACAGGCACAACCAGGGCCCTTGCGGTCGCTCGCCTCGAAATTCTCAATCTTTACGGCCGCGCTGCTGTTTTGGGTGATCGCAACGTTTCTGGCGTACGATCTTCGCCAGGAAACATTCGACGTTGGCAAAGGGCTTCTGTTGTGCGTGATCGTGCTGCTGGTGTCAGCGGCAATCGCGCGTTTCACCATTCGCCTGCTGGCTCGGCCGCTCTCCCAGCTTCAAGCCGGCATCACGTCCGCTCGAAACGGGCGCCTGGAGCCCATCCAGGTGAGCAGGACCGGCGATGAGGTCGAGTTTCTCGCTGAAAGCTTCAATGACATGATTGGGGCCCTGGCCGCGTCGCAGAAGGCGCTGCTGGAACACCGTGGGTTGCTCGAAAAGAGAATCAAAGAACGTACCGATCAACTGGAAGAAGCCATGCGAAGCGCGCAGGCGGCCAGCCAAGCCAAGAGCGAGTTCCTCGCCAATATATCGCACGAGTTGCGGACCCCGATGAACGGCGTCCTGGGCATGCTCGACATCGCGCTCGATCGGAAGGTAAGCCCGGAGCTGAAAGAACAGCTCCAGACAGCTCAGAGTTGCGCCTTTTCTTTGCTCTCGCTGCTGAACGATATTCTGGATCTCTCAAAGATCGAAGCAGGAAAGATGACATTGGAAGAGATACCGTTCGATATGCGCGTGCTGCTGGCGGATTGCATCAAGGCTCATCAGCCGAAAGCCGCCGAAAACTCAGTTTCGCTGCGCGCTGAAGTGGCGTCTGATGTGCCGCAACAAATTATCGGCGATCCGCTGCGCATCCGGCAGATCATCGCTAATCTGGTCAGCAATGCGGTGAAGTTTACCGAGCATGGATCGGTGGACGTACGGGTAGCCGGCGAGTTCATCCCACGCGGCCAGTTCCAGCTTCAAATCACGGTACAAGATAGCGGGATGGGCATTCCGCCGGACAAACTGCTTTACATCTTTGACAAGTTCACGCAAGCCGACGGCAGTATCACCCGAAGGTTCGGTGGAACCGGACTGGGACTGGCGATCATCCGCAGTCTGGTGGACCTTCACGGGGGCGAAGTACATGTTCAAAGCGAGCTGGGCCGTGGAACCACGTTCGTCGTCACGCTCAAATGCGAAACGGATGTGGCAACCGGCGCTTCGCAAGAAGCCAGGCTGGCAGCCATCCCGCAATCCACGCCCGGCGCTTCGGGGAGCCCGGCGCGAATTCTGGTGGTGGAAGATAATCACGTCAACCAGAAGGTGGTGACGGCGGTCTTACGCAAGCGGGGCTTCTCCATCGAACTTGCCAATGATGGCCAGGAGGCCCTAGACAAGCTGGAAAAAAGCGCCACCTTCGATCTGGTTCTGATGGACGTGCAAATGCCGGTGTTGGATGGCCTGGAAGCAACCCGGCTGATCCGCAAGGATCCACGCTGGGACGGGCTCCCGATCATCGCGATGACGGCGCACGCCATGAATGGCGACAAAGAGCGCTGCCTGGAAGCCGGCATGAACGGATACATTTCGAAACCCGTTCACCCCTCTCACCTGCTGAGCACGGTGGATGAGTTCCTGCTGCAGAAGATTAACTAAGTCTGTGGCGCACGCACTCGTGCGTGCTGCGTTCACACTCGTGTGAACGGTTCCCGCGGAGGTGTTGGCACGATTGCCAACACGGCACGCAAGAGTGCGTGCGCTACACGCGCGCATGGGCAATCATTTAGATGCAGTCGGCGACATTGCCGATGGCCTCATGCCGGGTCTGTCCATAACACATCACACCAGGCAGTTCCAGCGCCTCGGCGATCCAGTTCGATTGTCAGATGCACTAGCTAATCACGGCTTTCTTAGCGCTTTGACGCACCAGATTCCAGGTCTCCTCCAAGTCCTCCCACTGCGTGGCGATGTTTCCGATGGCCAGCCGAATGACGAACCTGCCGTTCAACACAGTGTGAGATAGGAATGCCTTCCCGGAGGAGTTGACCGCGGCGAGCAGGGCCCGATTTTCATCGTCGGAGCCGCGATAGCGGAAACAGATCAACGAAAAAGGCGTGGGCGCGGCGATCTCGAAATCGGGATGCTCGCGAATGAGAGCGGCCAGCCGCTGCGCATAATCGATGTGCTTCCGGATCAGGTCGGCGATCCCTTCGCGGCCGTAATGCCGCATGATGAACCACAGCTTGAGGGCCCGGAACCGGCGGCCGAGTTGCACCCCGTAGTCCATGTAATTCACCGCCCGCGGGTCCTCGGCGGTTCGCAAATATTCAGGCACCAGCGAGAAGGCTCGCCGCAGGATCTCAGGCTTACGGGTGTAGAACGCGCTCAGATCGATCGGCGTAAACAACCATTTGTGAGGATTCACCACCAGCGAATCGGCGCGTTCGGCGCCGTCCAGGACGGATTGCAGCTCCGGCACTACCGCCGCGGCGCCGCCATAAGCCGCATCCACGTGCAGCCACGCGCCGCACTCTTCGGCGACATCGGCCACCGCATCCACCGGATCGATGCTGGATGTTGAGGTGGTGCCAACCGTGGGGACAATGCAGAACGGCCGCTTACCGGCGCGCTGATCCGCCGCCACGGTCTCGCGCAACAGATCCACGCGCATGCGGAAGACATCGTCCACGGGAATTTTGCGAATGTTATCCTGGCCGATTCCAAGCGCGATGCCGGCCTTTTCAACCGACGAGTGCGCCTGCTCGGACGTGTACATCACCAGGCCGGGGGCGTTCCCTCGAGTGCGGGACTCGGGATCGGCCATCTCGCGCGCCGCCGCGATCGCATGCAGGGTGCTGACGGAAGCGGTGTCATAAATAATCCCGAAGAATTCCGCGGGCAGGCCCATCCATTGGCGCAGCCACCCGAGCGTTACTTGTTCGAGCTCCGTCAGTGCGGGGCAGCTCTTCCAAAGCATTCCGTTGACATTGAGCGCCGCCGCCAGCATCTCAGCGAGAATGCCCGGGTGCGAAGCTGAAACCGAAAAGTACGCATGGAAGCGGGGATGATTCCAATGCGTGAGCGCGGGAACCACCGAGCGCTGGAAATCCTCCAGGATGGCATCCATCGGCTCCCCGTGATCGGGCGCGTGCCTGGGTAGGCGATCCGTCAAGTCGCCTGGCTGCACGTTGGGCAATACTGGATATTGCCGGATGTCTTCCAGGTAGTCCCCGATCCAGTCCACCACCTGGTGCCCGTAACGCCGGAATTCTTCGTTGTCCATTGCGTTTAGGTTACCTTGAAAGCCGGGCGCCTTCGGTCGAACCCGTCTGTTAAAATCACGGTGCATGTTTGGAACGGTGCTGGTCGCCAATCGTGGCGAGGTCGCGGTGCGCGTGATTCGCGCACTACGCGATATGAAAATCCGCAGCGTCGCCGTCTTCTCGGATGCCGACCGCGGCGCGCTGCACGTTCGCCTGGCCGACCAAGCCGAGCACATCGGACCAGCGCCATCGGCCCAGAGTTATCTGCGCGTGGATCGGATTCTCGAAGCCGCGAAAAAACACGGCGCCGAGGCCATCCATCCCGGTTATGGCTTCCTGAGCGAGAACGCCGGATTCGCGGAGGCGTGTGCCGCGGCCCGTATTGTCTTCATTGGACCGTCGGCCCAGGCGATCCGCCTTCTGGGATCGAAAACAGCCGCGCGGATTCTAGCCAAGCAGGCCGGCGCCCCAGTGGTGCCTGGGAGTGAAGAGCCGGCCACCAACGTGGACCAAGCCCGCAAGCTGGCGCGCGAGATCGGCTACCCGGTGCTGCTCAAAGCGGCGGCCGGTGGGGGCGGCAAAGGGATGCGGCGCGTCAATCAGGAGAGCGAACTCGACTCCGCGATTCGCGACGCGGCCAGTGAAGCGGAACGCGCATTTCAAAACGGGGAAGTCTATATCGAGAAGCTGATCGAGCAGCCGCGCCACATCGAGATCCAGATCGCGGGCGACCATCATGGCAACCTGGTTCACTTGGGCGAGCGCGAATGCTCGCTGCAGCGGCGCTATCAAAAGATCCTGGAAGAATGCCCATCGCCCTTCGTTGCCGAGCATCCGGAAATGCGGCCGGCCATGGGCGAAGCGGCGCTGAAGGTGGCGCGCGCGGCAGGTTACAACAACCTGGGCACTGTGGAATTTTTGGCGGACCCCAGCGGGAACTTTTATTTCCTGGAGGTAAACACGCGCTTGCAGGTAGAGCACCCTGTAACGGAACTGGTTACCGGATATGATCTGGTGCAACTCCAAATCCGGATAGCCGCGGGCGAGCCGCTGCCATTCGCACAGCAGGACGTCGCGTGGCGCGGCTGGGCCATGGAATGCCGCATAGGCGCCGAAGACCCCGACAACCAGTTCATTCCCTCGCCTGGCAAAATTCAGCAACTGCGGGAGCCGAGCGGGCCAGGCGTTCGCGTGGATTCAGGCGTCTATCCGGGCTGGACCGTTCCGCTGGAGTATGATGCGCTGCTTGCGAAACTGGTGACTTGGGGACCCGATCGGAACGTAGCCATCCAGCGTCTGGAGCGCGCGCTGGCCGAATATGGGCTCACCGGGATTCAGACCAATATCAGTTTCTTTCTCGAGATCCTGGAAGATCCCCATTTCCGCGCGGGGAGTTTTTCCACTGCGTTCATTCCCGATTTCCTCGCGAGGCGGAAGCCGCCGGGTGACCCGCCGCGCGAACTGTACGTGGCTGTGGCGCTGGCTGCTCTGGCGCATTTTCAAACCGTGCGTGTTCAGCCCACCAGCACTGCCCGTATGGACGGCAGCCGTTGGCTCGCCGCGGGCCGAAACCAGCTGTTGGGCCAACTCTAAGCATGAAATGGCAAGTAGCGGTGGATAACCGCACAATCGAAATAGATTCCGAGCAACTGAGCGCCGTCACCCAAGTAGAGCCGGGCGTCTATTCGGTGCTGCTAGATGGCGTGAGCTACGAGATTCGGATCATTGAAACGTCGCATGGCTACAGCTCGGAATTGGGCGGACGGCGGCTCCCGGTTGAGGTCCGCGACCCTCGTGACACGCCCCACGCCCTGCGATCGTCCATACGCTCAGGACGCCAAAACGTAGCCGCGCCGATGCCCGGTAAAGTGGTCCGCGTCCTGGTGAACGTAGGAGACTCAGTAGACGCGGGGCAAGGCTTGGTGGTGGTGGAAGCGATGAAGATGCAAAACGAGATGAGGGCAGCGCGTCCCGGGCTGGTGATCGAAGTCCGCGCCGGCGCCGGTGAGACCGTGGGCGCGGGCGACACACTAGTGGTGTTGGAATAGACTTTGGGAGAATGGGAGTTGTCCTCTTTTCAAGGATTCGCCCGTGAGCCGTAGCCGAAGCTGGCTCGCTATTCTGCTGGTGGGTGCGACGGTGATCGTGGTTTGGATCGCGACCAAAAAAACAGCGCCGCCGGAAGTAGAGTTTGTCAAAGTCTCGCGCGAGACGCTTATCAGTTCGCTCAGCACCAACGGGAAAGTGGAGCCGATCGAGTGGATGCCGGTGCGCTCACAACGTTCCGGTGTGATCACTCGGGTCTGGATTAGCCGAGGCCAGCAAGTGACCAAAGACCAGCCGCTGGTGGAGCTGGACACGCGTGTGGCGAGTGCGGACCTGTCGAAAGCCCAGGCCGCTATTCAAGAGGCCAAAGCTCAGCAGCAGGTGTTGACGCAAGGCGGACGCATCGCGGAACGTCAGCAGATCGATTCCGATCTCGCGCGAGCGCGTCTTGATTTGGATGCCGCGCAGAAAAGCTACCAGGCGCTGGACAGGTTGGTGGCAAAGCAAGCCGCTACGCGTCAGGAGCTGGATGCCGCGCGCCAGGTGGTGGAACAGCTTCAGTTAAAAATCCAGTCACTCGAAAAAAGCAGGGCTGCGCTGGTAACCGGGATCGATAAGGAAATTGCGAAGGCCCGGCTGGAGGAGGCGCAGTCCGCCGCGTCGGTAGCACAAACCAATGTCGATCTCAGCATCATTCACGCACCGATGGACGGAACCGTGTACGACTTCGATTTAAAGCAAGGCTCGTACGTCAATCCAGGCGATGCCATTGCCAAGGTAGGCAAGCTCGATCGCGTACGCGTGACGGTTTACGTCGACGAGCCCGACCTCGGAAAGGTGCACCAGGGAGAAGCGGTGATCATTACCTGGGACGCGCTGCCCGGGCATCAGTGGAAGGGCGAGGTAGACAAACTGCCGACGCAAATTGTGCCGCTCGGCACGCGCCAGGTGGGCGAGGTAGGGTGCAACATTCAAAATCCGGATCGCGATCTGCTTCCCAACGCAAACATTAACGCGGACATTCAGGCCACCGTGGTGGAAAACGCGCTCGCCATTCCGAAGGAAGCGATCCGGCGGCAAGGCTCCGAGACCGGCGTTCTGTTGTTACAAGGCGATCGAGTGGTGTGGCGCAAGGTGACTTTAGGTATTTCAAGCTATACCAAGTCGCAAGTACTTTCAGGACTGAGTGACGGCGACGCCGGAGCGCTGCCGTCGGAGAAGCCGATCCAGAACGGATCACGAGTGCAGCCGGTATTTCAGTAGTTCGTAACGCGCGAACCGATCAGATTGGCGCTTCCCTCAAACCTGAGATGAACTTGATTCCAGGAACATTCTTCTTACTGAGCCGACCGTCATTCGTAATGAACAGATCAACTTCGGCAGCGGCAGCGCAAGCCAATTGAATAGCATCCGCGGGATGAATCGAACGATCCTGGCGAATTTCGGCGTAAGCTTCCGCGGCATCGAAGCCGAATGGCGCGACCGTGAGCTGCGGGGCGGCAAATAAAGCTCGATACCGGTCAGCCAATGGCTTGTTCCCCAAAGATAGGGGCTTAACAAGAACCTCTCCAATAGTCAGCGCGCTTGTGAAGAGCCGGTCATTTCGATGCAGCATCCTGCGGCGCAGGTCTTGAACAACTGCACCAAATCCGGGGCTATCCTCAAGCAGGTAGATGAATAGGTTCGTATCCCAGAAGATGTTGGCCACGGGAGGCTCTACATATACGACGGGCCCGAACAATCCTGAATGTCCCTGGTGGTCTGTAAGGGACACCTGTCTGCAGCCCTAAGAACATGGATTCGCGTCGGTCCAGTCGTTGTCCTGAAGGTTTCGCCCCGCGATGTTGTGATTCGACTCCAGATCAAGTCATTTTGTGGCATGCTTAGCTCCGTACCAATTGGAGCGCAGGTTCTGAACATATTCGTCGGCGTTTGTATCGGCCCAAATTTCCTTGCCAACTCCGCACATTTGAAGGATCGGATCGTCTTCCTCCTTCGTGGTGCTTTGCCTGGCGCAATATTCCCGCTCATACCAGTCAAGAAGGTAGTGGTATTTCAATGGCAGTTCCTCTCGCTCCGGAATCATTTTGCCCTTCCTGGCGGGGTGCGCGACATCCGTCGGCCGAAATAGCCGGTAGCTATCGTCGGTTAGTTTATAGAACATCCGATACTTCGCAGAGTTTGGCTCGGCGTTGGCCACATTGTGCGAGTAGATGTGAACCTGGATGCCGGGGCGCAACTGAGGATTGGCCTGCTCCGCCTTCACACGATCAAGAATCTCTTTCGCCGAAAAGGATTCTCGATCCGGATGCTCATATTGCAGCAACGCCAAAGCCAACCAAGCCTCATCCGCAACGCGAATTGACTTCTCCGAGGTTTCCATGGATCATACCTCCACAACCTTTTATAACATGTTATGAAGGTAAACGCAAGCAACCTCGATTTACTGGTACAACCGACGCTCGCGGCGCATAAACGCCGGCACTTCGATATCATCGGGCATCCCCATCGGCGCGGGTTCCTCGACTTCAGGCTCTTCCACCGGTTGCGGGGGAGCCGGCACCTCGCGGAACAGCGACGATCCGGCGCTCAATCCAGTGCTAAAGAGCGGCTCCGCCATCACTGCCGGCGGCGCGTTCTCAAACACAATCGGCTCGATGGACGACGACGCCGACGCGGTGGCGCGACGAACCAGTTGTGGCTGGCTCTCGCGCTGGAACCCGGTAGCGATCACGGTAATCTTCACGGTGTCCTTTAGCGCCTCGTTCATCACCACGCCGAAGTTGATCTGCGCGTCTTCGTTGGCCGTGGCGCCGCGAATCAGCGAACACGCCTCATTTACATCGTGCAGACTCAGTTTGCTTGAGCCGGTGATGTTGATCAGGACGCCGCGCGCGCCTTTCACACCGCCTTCTTCCATCAGCGGCGAGCTGATGGCCTGGCGAGCGGCTTCGATGGATGCATTCTCGCCGGAAGCGGAAGCGGTGCCCATCATGGCGTAACCCATGCCGAGCATGATGGCGCGGATGTCAGAGAAGTCGCGGTTGATGAGGCCGGGAGTGGTGATGATATCGCTGATCCCCTGCACGGCCTGGCGCAAAATATCGTCTGCGATGCGGAACGCCTCAAAGAAGCTGGTACCGCGCGGGACAAGTTCGAGCAAACGATCGTTCGGCACTGTGATCACCGTGTCCACCGTGCCCCCCAGTTCGGACAGCCCGCGGTCGGCCTGCTTCATCCGGCGCGGTCCTTCAAAAGCGAAGGGCTTGGTGACCACAGCCACCGTGAGGGCGTTCAACTCTTTGGCGAGAGAAGCCACCACGGGTGCGGCTCCGGTGCCCGTACCTCCGCCCAGGCCCGCCGTCACGAACACCATGTCGGCGCCTTCCAGCACTTCAATGATGCGCTCGGTGTCCTCCAGCGCCGCTTGTCTCCCGAGCGCCGGATCGGAGCCGGCGCCGAGCCCGTTGGTCACTTTGGAGCCGATGGCGAGCTTGTTGGGCACTTGCGACGCATTCAGCGCCTGAACGTCGGTGTTCAGAATGTGAAACTCGACGCCCTGCAAGCCTTCGTTCATCATTCTGGCGACGGCATTTGAGCCGCCACCCCCAACTCCCACCACTTTGATCTTGGTGCCGGCCAGAACTTCTTCCTGTATGGCGAACTTCAATTCGTCCATTCAAAGCCTCCTGTCGTGATCCTGTTCAAACTCATCGGAACAACATCCCCATAAGACCGGGAGCTCTGCGCTTGGTCTCCCGATTGGTCTTCAACCGCGCCGAGTACCGCGCCAACCCCGCCACGGTGGCCCACGCGGGATTGCAAAGATCGTCCGGCAAATCCTGGATGCCCTCGGGGATGGCATTGCGCGCCGGACAGTTGAGCACCCGTTCCGCCATGTCGCACATGCCATTCAGCATGGCTCCACCGCCGGCCAGAATGACGCCTTCCAGAAGCTTCTGGTCCATCCCGATGGTCACCAGCTCCGATCCCACATGGATGAAAAGCTCCTCGGCGCGAGCTTCCAGAATTTCGTTCAATTGCTTGCGCGGGGCTTCCCGAGGCAGCCGCCCTTCGTTGGATGGGACCTCGATAAAACTGTTATCGGAGGTGAGGCCCAACATGGCGCACCCGTATTCCAACTTGAGGCGCTCGGCATCGTTGTATTGCACCGTGAGGCCCACGGCCACGTCGCGAGTGAAATGATCCGCCGAGATGGCGAGGCTGCGCGCCAGCAATACAGCTTCGCCGTCGTACACCACGATGTCCGTCGAATGCAGCCCGATGTCCACCACGGCGACACCACGGTTGCGATCGTCGCGGTTCACCGCAGCATAGGCCGTCGCCACCGGCTCAAACATGGATTCCTCGACGGCATATGAGGCTTGCTGGACGGCGTGCAGGATGGCGTTGTGTTCCTGCTCCGAACAAGTGGTGATGTGGACGTTCGCTTCCAGGCGCGAACAGATGGACCCGCGCGGATAGCGCTTGCCGGCCCGGCCGTCCAGCGTGAAATCCTGCGGCAACAAGTGCAGGATAATGCGATCTTCTTCCAGACGCACTTGCTCGCTACGTTCCACCGCGTATGCCATGTCGTCGATGGTCACCGGGCGCGGTCTGCCGAATTCATAGATGCCGCGGCTGTTGCAGCCTTCGACGCCGGAACCGCCGATTCCCACCACCAGCGTGTCCACCGAGACCCGCGCTTGCCCCTCGGCTTCCCGAACGGCCGCGCGGACACCGGTGGTGACGGCCTGCTGATCGGCTAATCGACCCTTACTCCAGCCGTCGGAGGGGACCTCGCTGTGGCTCGCGTAACGCACCCGGCCAGTTTCGAGGAACAGGATGAGACAACGAGTCGCCGAGCTTCCAAGATCCAGGCCGACCGCGAGCTGAGGTTTATCGGCCATCGTGCGCCGCCTCCAAACCGGTGATGCGATCGTCCAGCCTCAGATCGAACGAAGTAGCCTGCGGCATTTTGCGGTGGATGTCCGGGTAGTGATCCAGAAAGTTTCTAAGCCTGGAAGAGAAGTTACGATCGCCCAGCATGAGAAACACTGCGCCGCTGCCGGCCTGTTCGGTGATTCTCAAATCGTCCAGATCGGTGGCATCTACCTCAGACACGCTGGCGGCGAGCGGCCCCAGATCTTTCATCAGGCTCTGCATGCGCCGCACACGAATGCCGCGTTTTTCCTGGCTTTCGCTTCTCATCACTCCGGCCAGCACGGGAAGCTGGAACGACGCTTTGGCGGGAGGATCCAGAATCACGCCTTCGGCATCGATGAGCGCCCAGCGCGCCATGCTCTCGGCGGGCAGCTTGATGAATGCCGCGGGCTTTCGCTCTACGATCTGGACGATCACGCGGTTCGGCCAGATCCTGGCAATGGACGCATCATGCACCCACCGGACTCCCAGCAGCGTCTTGCGCCGCGTGGCGAGCGGAAACAAATACAAGCTGCGGCCGTAGTCCGGTTCAAAGAGCCTTAGAATTTGCTGGCGCGATGCGTATCTCACGCCATTGAGCTCCAGGTTGGAGCTCTCCAAGCCATAGTCGGCGGGGCCGGGCAGGAAGAAGCGCGGGTCGCGAATCAGAAAGCGCTCGAAACTTTCCGACGCGTAGATGCAGCCGCTCAACACCACTCCAACCGCGATCGCGATGCCGCCATAGCGCAGCAGAATGTGCGTAGCCAGAGTTCGCCGGTTCTTAGGCTTCGATTTCGCGCTGGATTCGGACGCCACTTACGCAGCCTCCCGAAGCTTTTCCAAAATACGATCGCCGGCCTGCCACACATTGCCAGCGCCGAGCGTGAGGACGGCATCCTGATCGCGCACTTTTTCAAGCACCGCGGCTACGGTCTCCGGAATGGTCCCGGTGTAATGGACGCAGCGGTGCCCGAAATCGCGAATCCGATCCGCCAGCGCCCGGCCCGTCACGCCCTCGATGGGAGCTTCCGACGCAGCGTAGATGTCGAGCACATAGACCACGTCAGCCTGATGGAAGCTCTTGGCAAACTCATCCATCAAATGCTGGGTCCGCGTGAAGCGATGCGGCTGGAACACGGCGTGAACGCGTCGAAACTTGCAAAGCTGCGCGGCGGCGAGTGTGGCGCGAATTTCGGTGGGATGATGGCCGTAGTCGTCAATCACGGTGACGCCGCGGGCCTGGCCTCGCATCTGAAACCGGCGATCGACGCCGGAATAGCTGGCGATGGCCTCGCGAATCGATTCCAGCTTGATGTCCAGTTCCAAGCCCACCGCGATGGCCGCCGTCGCATTCAGCACATTGTGAAGGCCGGGCACGCGCAGGTGAAACGTTCCGAGGTTATGACCGCGTGTCCGAACCGAGAACCGGCTCTCAAAGGCGCCGCAGTCGACGTCGGCCAGTTGCAGATTCGCCTGCTGGCTGCGCCCGTAACTGATGACGCGGCGATTTACCAACGGAAGAAGCTGCTGGACGTTTTCGTCATCCAGGCACAAGATGGCCGCTCCATAGAACGGCACTTTTTGAATGAACTCGAGGAACGCGGCGCGGATCTCGACGATGGATGGATAGTGATCCAGATGTTCGCGGTCGATGTTCGTAACCACTGCCAGGATCGGGCTGAGCTTCAGAAACGACCCATCGCTCTCGTCCGATTCCACCACCAGGAAATCGCTCTGTCCGACACGCGCGTTGGAGCCGCCCATGGACGCGGCCTTCCCACCCACCACCACCGTGGGATCCAGGCCGGCGACGTTCAGCACCGTCGCAGTCATGGAGGTGGTGGTAGTTTTGCCATGGCTTCCGGCGATTGCGATCCCGTATTTCAGCCGCATTAACTCGGCCAATAGCTCGCCGCGCGGAATGACCGGCATGAGGAGGCGGCGCGCTTCCTGCACCTCGGGATTGGAGGCGTCCACCGCGGAACTCACCACAATCGCCTTGGCGCCGGTAACGTTCGCGGCTGCGTGACCTTCGTAAATCCGGGCTCCGAGCGCTGCCAGCCGTTCGGTGGTGGGGCTCAGCTTCAAGTCCGACCCGCTGATCTGATATCCCAAATTCAGCAACACCTCGGCGATGCCGCTCATGCCAATGCCGCCGATTCCTACGAAGTGCAAATGCTGCGGCTTAAAAAACATTTTAATATTGTATTGTTTCGGCTTTCAAGAGCAATGTCAACGGGTGATGCACTCTTCGAGCACATTTGCCGCGCGCCGAGCCGCATCGGGATGCGCAAAAGTCCGGGCTCGCTCTCCCATGCGGTGTAACAGTTCGGGGTGCGTCCGCAATTTCTCCACTTCCTCAAACAACCGGCCGCCATCCATTTCCCGATCCAGCACCAGCACGGATGCGCCGGCCTTCTGGAACGCTTCCGCGTTGCGTAACTGATGCTGGTCCGCGGCGGTGGGTAAGGGGACCAGGATGGAGGGCTTTCCGGCGGCTGCCAATTCGGCCACCGCGCCCGCTCCCGCGCGGCAAATCACCAGATCGGAGCGCCCAAATGCCGCAGGCATGTTGTCGATGAAGGGCGCCAGCTCGCCCTCCATTCCGCATTCGGCGAATTTTTGCGCCAGCAGCGCATGGGACGCGGTACCGGTCTGATGAATGAACCGGACTGGAACCCGAGCCTCGTGAAAATAGCTCCAACTGCCGCGCGCGGCTTCGTTCAACGTCCGCGATCCCTGGCTGCCTCCGGTGATCAGGACGGTCAGGTTCGCGTCGCGCTGCTTGGGAGCAATCTTGAAAAATTCCGGCCGAACTGGCAGCCCCGTAATCTCCGATTTTCCTGGGGGAAAATAACTCGCGGCATCAGGAAAATTTAACAGAGCGCGGCGGACAAACCGGCCAATTTTCCGATTCGTAAGGCCCGGCATCGCGTTCGGCTCCATCACAATCAAGGGCGATTTCTTCCATAGCGCAGCCAACACCACGGGGCCGGCCGCATAACCGCCCAGGCTGAACACGGCCGAGGGCTGATACTGATCAAGCAGCCGCCTGGAGCGTAGAACGCTGATCGGAAGCTGCGCGAGCGAACGAAGCTTCCTGAGTATGCCGACTCGATTCAAACCGCCGATCTCGATGAACTCGAGCGGGAAGCCGGCGGGCGGCACCAGCTTGGCCTCAAAGCCATTGCGCGTACCGATAAACACCGATTGGTGCCCGTCGGCTTGCAACTCTCGCGCTACCGCCAGCAGCGGCATCACATGCCCGCCCGTCCCTCCGCCGGCCATCACGATTGTCGCCACGCTTTCTCCAAATTGAATGCCCCGGTTCCCATAGTCAGTAACCGGAGTGCTCACTGACACTCAATAACATTCCGAGACAAATGAGCGTGCTCATCAACGAACTGCCGCCCGCGCTGATCATGGGAAGCGGAATGCCTTTGGTGGGTCCCATGCCGAGCACCACGCTCATGTTGATCAGCGCTTGAATCACGATCGAGGAAGTGACGCCCAGCGCGAGATAACGCCCGAAGTCGTCGTTCGCCACCCAATACAACTGCATTCCGCGCCACAAAATAACCAGAAATCCCGCGAGAATCGCTCCACAACCCCACAGCCCCAACTCTTCGCCGACCACCGCATAAATGAAGTCGGTGTGCGCCTCAGGCAGGTACAAGATCTTCTGCTTGCCTTGCATCAGGCCCAGGCCGAGCAGGCCGCCGCTGCCGATCGCGATTTTCGATTGCCGGACCTGATAGCCCGCGTCGCGCGTGGTCACCGATTGGCTAACGTATTTCTTGATTCTGCCGTCGGGATCCAGCATGTCGATGTATTTGTAGTCGGGATCGAAGAATCCAACAATGCGCGCCATACGGTAAGGTTTGGCGGCGACAAAACCCACGGCAATCACTAAGCCCACCGCGAGCGCCCCTACCACGAACTTCCGCTCGAGCCCCGCGACAAAGAAAACCACCGCGGCAGGAACAATCAAAACCACCGCCGTGCCTAAGTCGCCCAGCCCGACCGTCGCCGCCAACACCGCCAGCGCCAGCGAGGCCGCGACAATGGTGCGACGCGTGTTGATGGCTTCCCGCTTCTGTGTCACGAAGTAAGCGAAGAAAATGATGAGCGCGGGCTTGGCGAATTCGGAAGGCTGCAGCGTCCCCACGCCTTGCAGGCGAAACCAGCGGTGGGTTTTGCTGTCGAGAAAGAAGACCAGCAGTTGCAGGAACAACACCATGCCGAGCGATCCAAACGCCCAGGCGGGACTCTGCAGCATGCGGTAATCGCGCCGCTTGAAGAACATCAACGCGACGAAAGAAACCACTGCCCAAACCAGCTGGTGGGCCGCGTAGTAATAGCTGGAATTGATGCGCGGGTTGAGCTGCGCCACAACTGAGGAGGCGCTATAGATCATCACCAGGCCGGCTCCCGACATGGCGACAACAGTTCCAAACAACAGCCAATCGGACTTCATTTGCTGGGCCATTAAGCGTTCACCAGATCTTTGAAAACGCGTCCGCGTTGTTCGTAATTGTCGAACTGATCAAAGCTGGAGCAGGCGGGTGCCAGCAGCACCGTGTCCCCGGAGACGGCCGAGCGCGAGGCTCGATCCACAGCGGCGGCCAGAGTGCCGCATTGCACTGTCGGCACCGAGTCGCCAAGATGCTTTGCAATTTTCTCTGCGGCGGCCCCGATCAACAATGCGGCGCGGGCTTTCTGGCGAAGTGGTTCGCTAAGCACGGTGTAATCGCTGTCCTTGTCTTTGCCGCCCAGGATGATCCAAAGGCCGCCAGGGAACGCGTCGATGGCCTTGAGCGTCGCATCCACGCTGGTGGCTTTGGAATCGTTGTAATACGAGACGCCGTCGATGTCTCGAACAAACTCCAGGCGATGCTCCACGGGCGCGAAGCTCACGGCAGCCGCGGCGATTTGTGACAAACCAGCGCCCGCCCGGGATGCCATTAACGCCGCCGCCATGACGTTCTCGTAATTGTGACGGCCGCGCAGACGCAGTTGGTTGACGTTCACGAGCGATTCGCCTTGGAGTTTTATCACGTCGCCATCGAGCCAAGCCCCCGAAACCGGGTGCGTCCCGCTGAACCAGACCGTCTTGCCGAGGGTCCGGCCGGCAAACGTCACCGTGACCGGATCGTCTGCATTCAACACCGCGAGATCGTCCGCGCTTTGTGTCTCAAACAGACGGGCCTTCGCGTTCACATAGTTCTCGAAAGAGTGATGCCGGTCCAGATGATTCTGCGTCAGGTTGAGGCATGCGGCTATGGGCGCGCGAAATGTTTCGATGGTTTCCAGTTGGAAGCTCGAAAGCTCCAGCACGTTCCACTGATCGGGCCGTGAAGTTTCGACCATCGCGGCCGGCGCCGTTCCGATATTGCCGCCCACCTGGCACGCGATTCCCGATTCTCGAAGGATGTGGCCCGTGAGCGCCGTCGTTGTCGTCTTTCCATTCGTGCCAGTGATGCCCATGTTCAGTCCCTCCAGAAATGGCGCGGCCAGCTCCAGCTCGCCAATCACCGGCACGCCGCGCGAGCGCGCTGACGCGAGCAGGTCGAGATCCGCCGGCACTCCGGGGGAAATCACCACCAGCTCCGCGTCGCGAAACGCCGCTTCCGTTTGGAGCTCGATTGTCACGCCTTCCACTTCACCCATGGGCTTTTCATCCACCGCTCGAACCAGGGCGCCCTTTTGCCGCAGCAACCTCACTGCCGCGATTCCAGAACGCCCCATCCCCACCACGAGGACCCTTGTACCCTGCAACCTTCGCATGGCTCATCACCGCAGCTTCAACGTCGTGAGCGCGAACAGCGCCATCACCAATCCGGCGATCCAAAACCGGGTGATAATTTTCGATTCTTCCCAACCCAGTGCTTCAAAATGATGATGGATGGGCGCCATCTTGAAGATCCGCTTCTTGCGGAGCTTGTAGCTGCCCACCTGCAAAATCACCGACAGCGCTTCGATGACATACACGCCGCCGATAAAAATCAGCAGAATCTCCTGCTTGATCAGAACCGCCACGACACCCAACGCGCCGCCCAGCGCGAGGGACCCCACGTCGCCCATGAATATTTCCGCCGGATGCGCGTTGTACCAAAGAAACCCCAGCGACGCTCCCACCATGGAACTGCAGAAAATGGTCAGCTCGGCGGCGCCCGGCAGCCGCGCCAGATCAAGATATTCCGCAAATTGCGCGTGGCCCGTCACGTAGGTCAGCGCCGTCATGGCGAACGAGGCGATCAGCATCAGCCCGATTGCCAGACCATCCAGGCCGTCGGTGAGATTCACCGCATCCGACGATCCGACAATCACCAGGATCATGAACAGGAAGAAAAACACAAAAGCGAGCGGGTAAGTGTACCAGTAGCGGAGCGGCGCATTGATCAGCAAATCCGGCTTGAACGACTTGAAGAAGGGGACGTTGATGTTGGTGGAGTACGACTTTTGAGCGTGCAGCGCGAGCAGCATGAAGCCCACCATCAGCGCGGCCAGAATTTGCAGCCCGAATTTCTGCTTCACCGTCAACCCTTCGTTCTGCTTCCGCCGGACCTTGGCGTAGTCGTCCCAAAATCCAATGAGTCCGAAGCTCACCAGGCTGAACATCGCGATCCACACATAGGGATTCGAAAGATTGGCCCACAGCAGAGTAGGAATCACGATCGAGATGATGATCAGAATTCCGCCCATGGTCGGCGTACCGGCCTTTTTCATGTGCGATTTCGGCCCTTCTTCGCGAATGTACTGGCCGATTTGAAACTCGCGCAGCTTGTGGATGAGCCACGGTCCCAGAGCCAGGCACAGGAACAGAGAGGTCAGCGCGGCGAATGCCGTCCGAAAAGTGGTGTACTGGAACACGCGAAACGGCGTGAAGTGGCGAAACAGCTTTTCGTAGAACAACCAATAAAGCATTTAGTTGGGCCGCTCGAGAAACCGCTCCAAGGCATACTCGACGTGGGTGCCGCGCGAACCCTTCATCAAAATCACGTCCCCTGAATGCGCGATCCGCCGCAGGTGTTCGCCCGCGGCCCTGGCATCGGGGAAAAAAAACGCGGCGTCAACTGCCAGGCCAGCCTGCCTAGCTGCGTCGACTAGGTGACAGGCCTCGCCGCGTATCCCTACAAGCACATCAATTCCACTCTTCGCGACGTAGCTGCCTACGTCACGATGGAGGGACTCGGACCAGCGTCCAAGCTCGAGCATCTCCCCCAGCACGGCGATGCGCCGTTTGGCTGGCGTCTCCCGCAGCACGTCGATCATCACGCGCGCCGCATCGGGATTGGAGTTATAGCAATCGTTCAAAATCACAACGCCAGCGTGCTCCAGGCGCTGACCGCGCATAGAGGGCGCCGCCAGTTCCTTCACCACGCCAGTGAGTTGCGCCGGGCGAATACCGTACAGCGAGGCCACCGCCATGCCCGCCAATATATTCAATACGCTGTGACGCCCCAGCAAGGCGCTTTGAAATGCCACGCCATCCACCTGGAAACTGATGCCGTGATCGCTGAGCTGCACCTCGACGGCGCGAATATCGGCATCGGACTCGATTCCAAAAGTGACCGTGCGGCCGCCATGCACTTCCCTGAACCTCGAGACCAGCGGATCGTCCGCGTTCAGCACGGCGACGCCATCCGGTGGGAGCGATTCGATCAACTCGCGCTTGGCCGCAGCCACTCCCTCGATAGAATCGAACGCCTCAATATGCGCGTGTCCGACGTTAGTGACCACGCCGATGCGCGGCTTTGCAATCGCGCTCAAAGCGCGGATCTCACCCGCGTGGTTCATCCCCATTTCGAGCACCGCGACGCGCGCCTCGGTAGGTAACCGCAGAATGGATAACGGGACCCCGACGTGATTGTTCAGGTTCCCAATGGTTTTGCCCACCGGCATGCTCGCGCCGAGCATGGCTGCAATCACATCTTTGGTGGATGTTTTCCCCGCGCTGCCAGTCACTCCGATTACTTCTCCGCTCCATTGCTTCAGCGCCCAAACCGCCGTGCTCTGCAGCGCTTCAAGAGTGTCGGGAACAACGAGCACTCTGCCTGCGCTTCGCGTCGTTAGCGATCGCCGCCACCGCTCCTTTAGCCAGCACTTCCTCGACATACGCATTGCCGTCGTGATTGGGACCGCGTAGCGCGAAGAACAGATCGCCCGGCGCGATGGTCCGCGAGTCGATACTCCAGCCCGTAATCCGGGCGTCGGTCTCCACGGTCAACCCCAGCGCTTGCGCCACGTCCCTCAAGCTCGAACTCCATCGCTTACTTGTGATACCCCAGCTCCTGAAGCACGTCCCGTGCCACCTCGCGATCGTCAAAATGTATGACGCGATCTTTCAACACCTGATACGTTTCGTGCCCTTTCCCGGCCAAAATCACGATATCGCCGGCCCGAGCCTCCTTCAATGCGGCCCGGATGGCCTTGGCGCGATCGGGCTCAATTGTGTGCGGCGTGTCAAAACGGCGAAGCCCTACCAGCGCGTCGTTCATGATGTTGAGGGGGTCCTCGGAGCGCGGATTATCGGACGTCAGCACCACGTAATCGCTCAACTGCGCCGCAGCCTGCGCCATCAGCGGGCGCTTGGCCCGGTCGCGATCGCCGCCACAGCCAAACAGCGTGATCACACGCTTGGGGTGCAGTTCGCGCGCCACCGAAATGACGTTGCGAAGCGCATCGTCGGTGTGGGCATAATCCACTACAATCAGAAACGGCTGGCCCTGCTGCACGCTCTCAAACCGCCCCGGCACGCGCGGTGAATTGGCAATGGCCTGTGTAATGCTGCTCCAATCCAGGCCATAGCTGATGGCCGATCCGCAAGCGGCCAGGATGTTATAGGCGTTAAATTTCCCCACCAACGGTGAAGTTAGCTGTACTCGCTCCCCGCCGTGCTGGACCGTAAAACGCAACCCATCAAAGTTCATTTCGAGCGACGACCCCCGCAGATCGGCCCCTTCCTCGAATCCGTAGCGCAGCGTGTGAGGCGCAGGTGCGAGCTGTCGGCCGTATGGATCGTCGAAATTGATCACCGCCCACTCGGGAGCCAGGGTGCCTTGGGGCGCGAAGAGCAGACTCTTGGCGGCGAAATACTCTTCCATGCTGTGGTGAAAATCGAGGTGATCCCGCGTGAGGTTCGTAAATACGGCGGTGTGAAACGACATCCCGTACACGCGTCCTAAAGCCAGCGCGTGGGAAGAAACCTCCATTGTCGCATGCGTTCCGCCGGCCTGCTCCAACTCCGCAAACAAGCGGTAGAGATCGAGAGATTCGGGCGTCGTGTTGACGGCCGTCCGCACTTGGCCCGCGATCCGGTATTCAATGGTTCCCACCAGCGCCGTCGTCATACCGGCGGCGCGCAAAACCGCGTCGATCAGAAAAGTGGTGGTCGTTTTTCCGTTGGTCCCCGTTACGCCTGTCAGCTTCAGCCTCGCATCCGGTTTTCCAGAAGCCGGGTTCCCATAGAAATTCCGCGCAGCCAGGGCCAGCGCTTGCCTGCCTTGCTCCGCTTCGATCCACGCCCCAAGAAACCCTGCCGGCGCGGGGAGTTCGCTCACCGTTGCTACCGCACCCTTCTCGGTGGCCTGTTGCGCAAACTCCCGTCCATCTGTCCGCGCCCCTGGAAACGCAAAAAACAGGAATCCTGGCTCGACACGCCGCGAGTCATACTCTAATCCCGCTACGAGAGCTTTGCCCAAATCACCCGGAAGCCCCTTCCGGAGCTTCACGCCCGAGAGGATCTCTTCCATTGTCATGAGACCCCGCTAGCGGCCAAAACGCACGCGTACAAAGCGACCCGATGGCAAGATGGCGCCCGGCTCGGGAACCTGCGCGCGCGCGATTCCGCTGCCCGAGAACTCCACCGGTATGCCCAGCGCACTGGCCTGCTCAATCACGTTTCTTACGGTTTTCCCTTGAAAATTTGGCACACGCGGGCCGGCCAGATCGTGTTCCAAGCTTCCACCCTGGGCTAAAAAAATCCGCTGGTCCAAAGCGCTATTTGCGGAAGCCGCCGGTCGGTCGTCGGCAGCAACGGCATCGCCCGCTTGGACCAGCGGGGGAGGGATGGAAGAACCTAGATCGGCGATCGCAACATCGTTCTCGTCGGCCGGATCGCTACCCTCGGAAGGAACCATCTCGGGTAGATCTTTCGGCACATCCATGACACGGAGGCCGGCGGCAGCCACTTCGCGAAACACGGGCGCCGATGTCGGACCGCCGTAGCCCACTACGCCGCCAGTCCCGTTGATGGTGACTACAACCACGATCCTCGGATTCGTTACCGGGGCGAATCCCATGAAAGACGCGTTGTACAAGTGCGTGTACTGATGAATCTTGTTGTCGTAAATCTGCGCAGTTCCGGTTTTGCCCGCTGACGTATAGCCGATCAAGCGCGCGTATTTATGTCCGGTTCCGTAGGGCTTGATCACCACGCCTTCCATCATGCTGCGCATCGTGATGGCGGTTTCCGGCCGCAGCACGCGAACGGGATCAACCTTGGGCTGATCCATCAGCAGGCGCGGCTTGAGCAGCAATCCGCCGCTCGCAATCACCGTGCAGGCTTGCGCCAGTTGCAGAGCGGTGACGCCAATCTCGTGTCCCATGGCCACCGATCCGATGGAACTCTTCTGCCAAAGTCGGAGAGGCCAAACCCTTCCGGCCGATTCTCCCGGAAGCGGCAACCCGGTCTTCTTACCAAACCCGAAGCGGCGAATGTAGTTGTACAGGTTCCTGTCGCCTACTTGCAGGCCGATGTTGATAGCGCCAATATTGCTGGACCGCGCCAGAACGTCGGCCATCGAAAGCGATGCGTAGCGGCTGTGATCGTGAATGATGCGGCCAAACAGATTGATGCTTCCGTTGCCGCAGTTGATCATCGACTCAGGCCGCAGGCGAGTGGTCTCGAGCGCCGAAGAAAGAGTGATCACTTTGTAGACCGATCCTGGCTCAAACGGCGCTGACACAGCCAGGTTCTCGCGTGCCGCTTCGGCGCCGGGTTTGGGCGGCTCATTCGGATCGAAGGTGGGCACGTTCGCCATCGCCAGGATGTCGCCGGTGCGCGGGTCCATTGCGACCAGGCTGCCGGACTTAGCGTGATGCAGCGCCACCATCTTGGACAGCTCTTGCTCGGCCACGAATTGAATGCGCGAATCGATGGTTAGCCGCACGTCCTCGCCGGGTTCCGGCTTGCTCTGCATCTGGGACGCGAATCCGCGCTTCTGTACATCCGAGGTGACGAGTATTTCTCCGGCGTGTCCCGCCAGCCGGTCGTCCAGGCTCTGCTCCACGCCTCCGTTGCCTTCTTCCTGAAAATCCACGCTGCCCAGGACATGCGCGGCCAGCGACCGGTTGGGATAAAACCGTTCGCTCTCGGTACGGAACTCGATCCATTCGAACTCCAGGGCGCGCAGACGCTTGGCTTCCTCTGGAGTGATCTTGCGCTTCACCCAAAGAAAACCGCGATGATCGTCTACGGCCGTCTGCAGCTTCAACCGCAAATCGCGAGCGTCTAACTTCAGAACCTTGGAAAGAACGGCGGCGGCGAAGGAGAGATCGGGCACACGCAACGGATCCACTACCACGGATTCGGCGGGCAGACTCATGGCCAGACGCTGGCCATAGCGATCCAGAATCGACCCCCGAGGAGCTTTAATCTCTTCCACTTTTTGCTGCTGCTCGCGCGCCATCTCGGCGAACTTGGGATGCTGGATCACCTGCAGTTGAATCAGGCGGGCGAGGATCAGCGCGGCCCAAACAAAGGCCACCCGGACCAACACGTGTACCCGTTTTGTAGCCAGAGGATCCATTGCTTATTGCTTCAGCTATTTCTTCGCCAGAATCGCATCGCTCTTAGTGCCATCCAGATACACCACCGCTTCCGGCGCCGGGTCGACGAAGCGCTGCATACGAGCCAACTCTTCCAGGCGGGCCGGGCTCAGCAGTTTGGTCTCCTGGAGTTCGAGCGAGGCGCGGTCCAGTTCCAGGCGCTGCCGCTCCTGCCGCAGCGCTTCCATTTTGTAGCCTGCCATCAAACGATTCAGGGATGGCAGCAGCAAAGCGATCACCACCACCGCGAAGGCGATTGAAGAACCGATCAGGCGCCAGCAAATCTGCCGCGCCGCCGGGTCCGCTTCGCGCAGAATACGCGAGTTGTCGATGTGCTTGACGTACAGGTACACATCTTCGTTCGGAAACGCGGGAACCTGGAAGGGATCCTCGTCGGCCAGAATGCGTGGCCGCGCGCCCTCGGAGTTATGGGGCGTCGTGAACCGGTCCAGCATAGTTGCGAGAGTTGCCATTATTATTTGCTCTCAATCACTTCATCTCCAGTGCACGAAGCTTTGCGCTCCGCGACGGAGGGTTGTTTTTTATTTCCTCGGACGATGGCCTGAGCACGTGCTTGGTGAGTATTTGAGCTCGCCCCGCGCGCGCCAGTGCCTGAAAGCTCTGCTTCACTTTTCGATCTTCCAGCGACATGAACGACAGGACCACCATCCGCCCGCCGCTTTTCACCAGATCCGGCGCCGACGCGAGCAGTTGATCCAACTCCCCCTGCTCGTCGTTCACCGCCATGCGCAGCGCCTGGAATGTCTGCGTAGCCGGATGAATTTTGCTCGTCCGGGGCACGGCCACTTCGATCACACGCGACAGTCGCTGTGTCGAGTGGATCGGCCGTGCCCGAACGATTGCTCTGCTGATTCTCCGCGACCTCCTTTCCTCGCCGAGCCGATAAATCAAGTCGGCGAGTTCCTTTTCTGACGTAAAATTCACAATCTCGTCCGCGGTCAGGTCCTGGCCGCGATTCTGCCGCATGTCCAATGGACCATCGGCCATCAACGAAAACCCGCGCTCGGGCTCCGTGAGTTGATAGCGGCTGACGCCCAGGTCGGCCAGCAACCCGTCGACACGCTCTATGCCAAACTCTGCCACCGCGGAGCGCAATTCCGAAAACGCTCCATGGTGAAAGCGGATTCGATCCGCCCATTGTGAAGTGTTCAGTTTCGCCAGCTCCAATGATTCGGCGTCTCGATCGTTCGCGATCACGAACCCAGTTTCCAATCTCTGCGCGATCGCTCCCGAATGTCCGCCTAATCCCGCCGTAACGTCCAGGTAGATGCCGTCCGGACGAAGCCCCAAATACTCCAGACATTCGCCCAGCATGACCGGCACGTGCATACATGGCCGCTATTTGAATCCTTTCAATTTGGCCGTCTTCAACTTGTCCGGCAGGCTGTCCTTGGCTTTGTGCTTGCGCGCTTCATACTCGGCCTTCGAGTAAACGCTAATCACCCCCTGCGTACAATTCAGCCGGACTTCCTGATTCTCCAGCGCTAACGCCCTCCGCAAATCCGTTGGCAGCGTCATGCGCCCTTGCGGATCCACCCTCGCCTCCGCGCCATAGTCATTGGCCACAAACTCCAGTGCCTCGGCTGCATCGGGATCTTCGGTGGCCAGCGCTTCCAAAATCTTTTCGTTTCCCTTCCACACCGAAATCGGGTAGATTCGAGCTATGCGGTCGTCGACGCTGGTCACGAAGTATTTTTCATCCCCAATCGCCGTTAAGTACTGCTGCAATTCCACGGGAAGCTTGAGCCTGCCCTTGTCGTCCACATGGGCCAAAAAGAACCCACGAGGAGAGTCCACGGGCGCTGTTTGAGGCTTCTCTTCCACTTTTGTCCAGATTTGGCCACTTTCGGCCTTGAATGGATTTTTACACGACTCTAAAAAGGATTGCAAGCACTATTTCTGTTTACCCCCTCATCACGAAGGGTTTGGCGATGCCACCACTAAGCGTTGGGGGACTCATTCGGTGAACCCCTCTCTGTACGATCTCGATCCAGGACCAGCCTTCCCCGAGGTAGTTCGAATGGCGGTCGAGATCCCCAAAGGATCGAGCAACAAGTACGAATACGATCAGGAGCTGGGCGCTTTCCGCCTGGATCGTGTTCTGTACTCTCCCGTACATTACCCAGGGGATTACGGCTTTATCCCCGGCACATTGGCGTCTGATGGCGATCCGATGGACGTGCTGGCGCTGGTGGAAGAGCCTTCGTTTTCAGGCTGCGTGGTGGAAGTTCGGCCAGTTGGCGTGCTCAACATGGTGGACCAGGAGCAAAAGGACCAGAAAATTATCGCGGTGCTGAATCGCGATCCGCGCTACGAACAGGTCCACAGCCTGAACCAGATCTATCCACACCTGCGGCGCGAAATCGAGCATTTTTTCAACATATACAAGGAGCTGGAAGGGCGCGAGACCAGCACCTTGGGCTGGGGCGATCCCGCCGAGGCGCGCAAAGTGATCGGAGAGAGCCGAGCCGCCTATCTGGCGCGCAAATCAACGGCGCATGCGAAGCCAAAGCGGCCCCGCGCTGCTCGCCGCTGAGCCGAACGATGGCGGCCGCGGGTTCTGCTCCAGCTTCCAGATTGGCGCATCTTCCCAGGGCTTTGGCCGCTGTGGCCTTCCCCGCCCAGTCTTATCGTCGGGAGCGGCCAGCAGGTTCAGCACTTGCATCCGAACCGCGACGGCGCCGTTCTTGAAGACCTGCCCGGCGGCCAGTACGCCGATGTTAAACGGTCCCAGCAGTCGCACCCGACGCTGACTTCGCGCCCGGCACCTCCGTCGCAGTCACGGCTTACCGCCGATTTAGAGGGTTTGTATCGATTAGCCCCAGCTTCAGCACCCCCTTCCTCTGTGGTGAGCCGAGAGCCAAGCCGCGTGCAGGAGCAGAGCAAGGGCGGTGGCCCTACTTAACAACGATATTGACTAATTTATCTGGAACAACGATCACTTTCACGACCTGTTTTCCATCCAGCAACGGCTGGACTTTGGTATCGGCTAGCACCAGCTTCTCAAGGGCCTCGCGCGGCGTACCGAACGCGACGTTCACGCGCCCGCGCAGTTTACCGTTGACCTGGATCACCACCTCCGCCTCTTCTTCGCGCGCAAGTTCGGGATCAAAGTCGGGCCAGGCGTGATGGAACACCGGACCCGGCCGGCCCTGCTCCTCCCATAGCTCTTCGGCCAGGTAAGGCGCGAAGGGTTCCAGCATCAGCGTCAGTTTCTCCAGAATTTCGGCGATCACTGGGGCGGATAAATCCTTCTCCAGTTCGGTAAGCACGTTCAGCAGGCCCATCAACGCGGCGATGGACGTATTAAAATGCCAGCGGCCTTCGAAATCGTTGGTGATCAGCTTCAGCGTCTGATGCAGCTTGCGCACCGCCTTCTTATCGGAGGACGTGTGCTCGGAAACGCCCTGGCCAACATTACGCGTGACAAAGCGGTAAACACGGCTCAGGAATCCATAGGCGCCATTGGCTCCGGTGTCCGTCCAATCCATTTCCTTTTCAGGCGAAGTGGCGAACAGTTCGAACACCCGGCCCGTATCGGCGCCGAAGCGCTCAATCATCTCGTCGGCGCTCACCACGTTCCCCTTCGATTTCGACATCTTCGCGCCATCTTTGATCACCATGCCTTGGGTGAACAGGCGCTTGGTCGGCTCACTGTTGGTGATCAGCCCCAGATCGCGCATCATCTTGGTCCAGAAGCGCGAGTAAATCAAGTGCAGGATCGCGTGCTCTACGCCGCCGATGTATTGATCGATCGGAAACCAATAGGCGATCTTGCTGGAATCGAAAGGCGCGCTGGAATTGTGCGGATCGCAGTAGCGATAGAAATACCAGGATGAATCGACGAACGTGTCCATGGTGTCAGTCTCGCGGCGCGCGGGCTGGCCGCACTTCGGGCACGGGACGTTCACAAATTCAGGCACGTTTTCGAGCGGCGACCGGCCCTTGCCACCAATTGGAACCTTCAGCGGGAGAACCACCGGCAGATCGCTCTCCGGCACCGGAACCATGCCGCACTTCGGACAATAGATCACCGGGATGGGCGTGCCCCAGTAGCGCTGGCGCGAGATGCCCCAATCTTTGATGCGAAATGTGACCGCGGCTTTTCCGAAACCCTCCGCTTCGGCTTTAGCCGTCATCACGCGGCGAGCATCGGCACTGGAAAGGCCGCTGTACGGTCCCGAATTTTCGAGGATGCCGTCCTCGCCCCAGGCTTCCTGCATGGTGGCCGCATCCGCCAACGCGCCATCCACCGGCCTGACCACGGGGCGAATCGGGATGCCATACTGCTTGCAAAATTCGAAGTCGCGTTGATCGTGCGCGGGCACGGCCATAATCGCGCCGGTCCCGTAGCCCATCAGCACAAAGTTGCCGATCCAAATGGGGACCTTCTCGCCGCTGAAAGGATTGACCGCGTAGCTCGCGGTAAACAGGCCTTCCTTCTCGATGTCGCCGGGACCTTTCGCGGCGCGTTTGTCAATCATCTGCTTCACTTGCGCCTTTAACTCCGCGGACGCGAGTTCAGCAACTAAGGGGTGCTCGGGCGCGAGAATCACGCACGTCGCGCCGTAGATAGTGTCCACGCGCGTGGTGAACACGCGGATTGGCTTTCCGTTGCCTTCGAGGTGAAAATCGATCTCCGCGCCCTCCGAACGGCCGATCCAATTGCTCTGCATCAGGAGCACACGCTCCGGCCAGCCCTCCTCCAGCTCAGGGATGGACGCGAGCAATTCATCTGCGTAATCGGTGATGCGCAAGAACCATTGCTCGATCGCGCGCTGTTCCACCGGCACGGACTCGTGGCGCCAGCAGCAGCCGTCCACCACCTGCTCGTTCGCCAGCACCGTTCCGCACTCGTTGCACCAGTTCACCAGCGCGTTCTTACGGTAGGCCAGGCCGCGCTCCAACATCTTGAGAAAAAACCACTGGTTCCAACGATAATAAGTGGGATCGCAGGTCGCCACTTCACGCGACCAGTCGTAACTGAAGCCCATGCGCCGGTGCTGCCGCTTCATGTTCTCGATGTTGTGCATGGTCCATTCGTATGGATCGCGCTTGTTTGCGATGGCCGCATTCTCGGCCGGAAGACCGAACGCATCCCACCCCATGGGGTGCAGCACATTGAAGCCGCGCATGCGCTTGTAGCGCGCTAGTGCGTCGCCGATGGTGTAGTTACGAATATGCCCGATGTGCAGCGTGCCGCTCGGATAAGGCAGCATCTCGAGCACATAGAACTTAGGCTTGCTCGAATTCTCTTCGGCTTGGAAGAGCGACGCGTTGGCCCACCGCTCGCTCCACTTCAATTCGATCTGGTTATGGTCGTACTGCTTTTCCGGCATAGCTTCAGTGAAGGCTTGATACGGCGTTTCGGATGGTTGAGGATGCGGCGAAACCCGTCTCTTTCAATATAGCCGTGTCCGATATGTTCGTGCTCAGAACTGCGGAGCTACAATTTGCAATCCTTCGATCATGGCGAAGTGCTTACGATTGCGGCTCGCCAGTACAAGACCTCGCTCCAGGGCGGTCGCGGCGATCAATGAATCAAACGTGCGAAGGCCGTCCGATTTCGCGTAACGTTTGAGCAAATCGTATGCAAGAACGCCGATTGGCGCATCTATGTGCTCCACCGAATATGCCGATATAAACGAATCGATTGCCTCGAGGTCCCGCTTATCCCTAGCGCCAACGATCAGTTCCTGGGCCGTAATGATCGAGATGACAGCCTCGCTCAAACTATCGACAAACGATGCCGCGGCGCCGTTACCGCGCGAAACGTCGATCATGACGTCCGTATCGAGAAGAAAGCGAGCCATTGTCCCGCTAGCCGCGCGGGTGATCTCTGAGTCTGTTCACGTAGTCCACACCGTCGCCAATGTCGGCGCGGTCCTTCCACATTCCGAAGAAAGGAAGGTCCTTGACGGATTGGCGCGGGGCCTTGGGGTTTTGTTCCACGGGAACATGCACCTCAACCACCGTCCCCTCTTTGATCTGAACTGCTTCGAGAGGCCTAAAAACGCCGTTTTCGTACTTGGCTGGAATCGTCATAAGAAGCCCGGGATCTCTATGGATAAGTGTAGACGGTAAGTCAAACTGGCGGCAACCGCGCGCTGGCGCTCTTCCGGCATAGCTTCTTCAACATTTCGATGTTCCTCAACTCGTCGCCTTCTTCATCCACTGGAGTCTCGAGAATAAAGGCCTTGGTGCGAAGCTTGGGATGGTTGAGAATACGGCGAAACCCGGCTTCGCCGATGTAGCCGCGTCCAATATGCTCGTGCCGGTCCACGTGCGATCCCAGCGGCGTTTTGGAATCGTTGGCGTGGATCACCCGCACATTTTCGAGTCCCAGCGCGCGATCCATTTCCGCCACCGTCAATTTCAATCCGGCGGCGGTGCTGACATCGTAGCCGGAGGACAGGCAATGACAGGTGTCGATGCAAAAACCAACTTTCAGATCCGTCAACTCCGCCGCGAATTGCCGCATCACACCCAGTTCGTCGAAGCGGCTGCCCAACGCGGCTCCCGATCCGGCCGTGTTTTCGAGCAGCACCGTGAGGTTGGTGGTATCCAGCCCATCGGCCGCTTCGGCTAGCGACCGGATCACCGTATAAATGCCCTGCTCCACCGAATGTCCCTTCGAATTGCCGGGATGCGCCACCAGATATTCGGCCCCGATGGCCAGCGCGCGCTCCATCTCGCCGCGAAACGCAGCCGTCGACTGCAGCCTGAGAGCCTCGCTGCAGGACGCCAGGTTGATCAAATAATTGTCGTGAATGACTAACGGGTTAAGATCGTAGCGCTCTCTGGCGCGCCGCATTAGTTTGACGGCGCTCGGCGCTGGCGCGGACGCTCGCCACATGCGCGGGCTGGCGGAGAAAATTTGGAATGTGTTGGCGCCGGCTTCGGCGGCTCTGATCGCGGCGTTTTCAAGCGACTTCGAGATGGAAGTATGGAGCCCGAGGCGCAACGCAACCGATGGTAACAGGCGATTGGACACTGATAGGAGTACAATTCCCCCATGTTCGTTCCGCTAACGCCGATCCGTTGTCTCCAGCGTGCCGTGGATCTGTTCCCCAACAAAATTGGAATCGTATCGGGAGAGCGGCAATTCACCTACCGCGAATTTGGCGAGCGCTGCGAACGGCTGGGTTCGGCGCTTCGTAAGCACGGCATCGAGCGTGGCGATCGCATCGCCTATCTCAGCTTCAACACCCATCAGCTGCTCGAGGGATATTACGGAGTGGTGCTGGCGCACGCCATCGTAATGCCGCTGAACGTCCGGCTCTCGCCGCTGGAGCTCGAAAACATCCTGAATCATTCCGGCGCTCGAATGTTGCTGTTTGAAAATGACTTCGCGCCTTTAGTGGAGCAGCTCAAGCCCGCCTGTCCGGACATCCGGACTTTTGTCGCGCTGGATGAAAAGGGGCCCGCCGCCGATCTGGGCTACGAAGAATTGCTCGATCAAGGCCATCCCGAGCGCTCCGACATTTTCCGCATCGATGAAAATTCCATCGCCGAGCTGTTCTATACCAGCGGCAGCACCGGCGTTCCCAAGGGCGTCACACTGTCCCACCGAACGCTTTACTTGCACGGTCTGGCGGTCGCCGGTTTATATCACGAGCCTGAAACCGTCGTCGATCTTCACACCATTCCGCTCTTCCACGCCAATGGCTGGGGCCGTCCGCAGGCCTCCACATTGCTCGGCACCAAACAAGTGATGATCCGGCGATTCGATCCGGCCACGGTCTTCCGGCTGATCGAGGCGCACGGCGCTACCGACATGGCGCTGGTTCCAACCATGGCCAACGCGTTGCTAAACTGCCCCGATCTGGCGGACCGCAATCTTTCCAGCCTACGCAACATCGTACTGGGAGGGGCGGCTTCGTCGCCCGAGCTGATCCAACGGATGGAGCAAGCGTTCCACTGCGACGTGTACGCCGGTTACGGCTTGACGGAGACGGCGCCGCTGCTCACCACCTCCTTTACCAAACCGGGATCCAGCTACGCTTCAGACGCCGATCGGCAGCGACGCCGCGCCATGGCGGGGTGGCCGGTGGTCGGGATGGAGGTGCGCGTGGTGGATCCCCAAATGAACGACGTTCCGCGCAACATGCAGACCATCGGCGAAATCGTTACCTGCGGCGATCATGTCATGGAAGGCTATTTCCGCGAGCCCGATGCCACTGCGGCGGTCATGAGCGGACCCTGGTTTCACACCGGCGACATGGCCGTATGGGACGAGGAGTCCTTCATCCAGATTGTCGACCGTAAGAAAGAGATCATCATCAGTGGCGGCGAAAATATCTCGTCAATCGAAGTGGAAAAGGCCATTTTCGCCCACCCGGAAGTGTTCGAATGCGCCGTGGTGGCCGCGCCGGATGAAACCTGGGGCGAGATCCCGGCCGCCATCGTGGTGCGAAAACCCGGCTCAACGCTCACCTCCGACCAGCTGCTCGAATTTTTGAAAGCCCGCCTGGGAAAATTCAAGCTGCCGCGCATCGTCGCCTTCAGCGAGGAACCGCTTCCGAAAACCGGCACCGGAAAGATTCGCAAGCTGGTGTTGCGAGAACAATTTTGGCAGGGCAAGACGAAGCGGGTGCAGGGCTAGGTCAAATGGGATACGGACGACATTTCGACGATTTGGAGACGGGCCAGACGTTTCAACACTGGCCCGGCCGCACCATCACGGAGTTCGACGACACGCTGTTCAGCTTGTTAAGCATGAATCAGCACCCGGTGCATATCGATGAACATTTTGCAGCCGGAACGCAGCACAGGCAGAGATTAGTGGAAGGCCCCATCGTCATCAGTCTGGTGATTGGAATGAGCCAGGGTGATGTCGGCGGACGCGCTACCGAAACGCTCGGATATTCGGATGTGCGGCACATCCTTCCGGTTTTTCATGGCGACACTATCTATGCCGAATCCACGATCGTGGAGAAGACCGAGCTGTCCCAGGACAGAGGCGCTGTTCGGGTACAGCATCGCGGTATCAATCAGCGCGGCGAGACGGTGCTCAGCATGCAGCGGACCATCGTGATCGCGCGCCACCCGTGAACTCGAGCAACCTCAGCGCGTACCTGGAAGCGCGAGACTTCCTCATCGCGCATCGCGAAAGCTACGACGAGGCCTATCGCGATTTCCGCTGGCCATCGTTCACCCAATTCAACTGGGCGCTGGATTACTTCGACGCCGTCGCCAAGGGCAACTCCCAGCTCGCCCTTTGGATCCTCGACGACGATGGTAGCGAGCACAAGTTCACGTATCAGCAAATGTCGAGGCGCTCCAATCAAGTGGCCCAATATCTGCGCGCGCGCGGAGTTCGCCGCGGTCATCCCATCCTGCTCATGCTAGGCAATGAGCCCGCGCTGTGGGAATCCATCCTCGCGATCATCAAGCTCGGAGCCGTGGCAATTCCGGCCACAACCATGCTCACCGGCGCCGACCTGGCCGACCGCATCGAGCGGGGCGGTGCGCGCCACGTGATCGCCGGCGCGCCGCACACAGGTTCTTTCGAACAAGTTCCCGGTAATTTCACCCGTATTGCAGTTGGCAACCGCATGCCCGAGTGGTTGTCCTTTGAAGACGCGTACACCTGCGCGGAAGATTTTACTCCCGACGGTGCCACCCACGCCACCGATCCCTTGCTGCTCTATTTCACTTCGGGCACTACGGCCAAGCCGAAAATCGTGCAGCACTCCCACCAAAGCTATCCCGTGGGGCATCTTTCCACGCTCTTTTGGCTGGGCTTGGAACGGGGCGACGTACATTGGAACATCAGCTCGCCCGGTTGGGCCAAGCACTCCTGGAGCTCCTTTTTCACACCGTGGATCGCCGGGGCCACCGTCTTTGCCTGCAACTACTCGCGCTTCCATGCCAAGCGCGTATTAGAAATTCTCGTAGAAAAGAAAATTACGACGCTGTGCGCGCCGCCCACCGTGTGGCGCATGCTGGTTCAGGAAAAACTGAGCGACTACAAAGTTTCTATTCGCGAACTCTTGAGCGCCGGTGAGCCTCTGAACCCTGAACTGATCGATCAATTCCGCGCGGCGTGGAACATCACCATCCGCGAGGGTTATGGCCAAACCGAAACCACCGCGCTAGTGGCGAACGTGCCAGGGCAGCCAGTGAAAGTGGGGTCCATGGGCAGGCCGCTGCCGGGTTATCGCGTAGCGATCCTGGACGCCGACGACCGACCTGCCACGGAAGGCGAACTGTGCCTCGACCTGACCGAGCGTCCCATAGGCCTCATGATCGGATACGGCGAGCAGGCCGCCACCGATCCAGCTACCCACGGAGCTTTCTATCGCACCGGCGACGTGGTGACGCGCGATGCCGATGGCTACATCACGTTCGTAGGACGCGTGGACGACGTATTCAAGTCGTCCGACTATCGCATCAGTCCCTTTGAGCTGGAGAGCGCCTTGATCCAGCACTCCGCGGTCGCCGAAGCAGCCGTGACGCCGAGTCCCGATCCGGTGCGGCTCTCGGTTCCCAAGGGTTTCATCACTCTGGCGCCGGGTCATACAGCGAATGCAGAAACCGCGCGCAGTATTTTCTCCTTCATGCGTCAGTCGGTGGCTCCCTACAAGCGCATCCGTCGTTTGGAATTCCGCGACCTTCCGAAAACCATCTCCGGAAAAATCCGCCGCGCCGAGTTACGCCAGAGCGAGTACGCACGCACGGATGTTTCCGAACGCCGCGCCCTCGAATTCTTTGAGGAAGATTTTACCGATTAAGAAGCTTAATCAAAATGTTCTTGGCGGGCAGCCGTGGACCGTGTTATTTTAATCAAGTCCCAATTCTCAAAAGGAGGCGCCCCATTGCATTCTGACGATCGTTTCGCAAATCTCGCGGGCGGCCTCTCTACCTTCCTGGTCCGTTAGTCTCTCTCCCGCGTTCAAGCCATTTAGCACTGCGAAAGGGCGAACTATATGAGCACCATCAAAGTCTTTCAAGGCACCCGTTCCGTTGACGCGCCACGTCTGTGCGACTCCTGCTCCAACGGCGTCGTGATGCGCGGCCCGGCCGACAGCGAAGAATACATCCATTGTTCGCTAATGGAGAAACCGATCCGGATGCGCGTTACCGAATGTAATCGCTATGTGGACCGCTCGCAGCCTTCGCTATGGGCCATGAAGGAAATCGCGTGGGTGCTCCAGTCCGATTCCAGGCGGCAAAAGATTGGCTTCGTCACCGCCAAGGAATGGCGGAAGTTGAACCAGGACGAGAATCTGGTGCCGTCGCACTTCGAGTGAAATCATTCGTTGCTGGCAATCCAGTGCGTCACCTTGGGCGGGCCGTCCCCTTGATGAAAGGCGAAGGCCCGCGCCTCTGTTTCGCGATCGGAGATAGTCACGCGGTCGTGCTGGCGCAAGTGTTCGACCCAGCTTTCCACCACGAACGTCTCGATGTAGCGCCCAGGCGTGGCAGCGTCTTCAAAGAGTCCCCAACGCAGGGCTCCGTCGCGGCGGCGGATGGTGCGCATGGGCTGCATGGCGCGCGCGAACTCCCTGGCGTTGGCGGGATCGATCGAGTATTCAACCGTCACTAGCACCGGCCCGTGCTCCTCGTGCCGTTCGACCACCAGGATCGGCTCCGGCCAGTGCCCCGACGGGCGCGTGTCGAATTCGCGCAAACCGGCCAACCGCAGCCGAAACGTCGCGGCAGCGGCGATAAGGAGCGCGATGCCAGCGCAAAAAAGCGTGGTGCGGAGTCCAACGCGCGTTGCAATCGCGCCCCAAATCACGCTCCCCACGGCCATGGCGCCCTGAAACACCAAAAGATAAACGGCCAGCGCGCGAGCGCGCACCCAGGCTGGCACGGAGGTCTGTGTCGCCGTGGTCAGGTTCGAGTTGACGGTCATCCACGCCACGCCGGCAGCCACCAACGCGAGAGCTACTGCGCCGAAGCTCGCCAGATATGCCAGCAGCACGCTCACCACGCCAAAGAGCGCCACCGCGGCCGTGACCATGGTGTCCGTCGAAAACATTTGGCGCAAGCGATGCAGCATCAGCGCGCCCAGGATGGACCCAACACCCAGGCAGCCGAGCAGCAGCCCGTATCCGGTGCTATCGCGATGCAGCTCCACCTTCGCCACCAGCGGCAGCAGCGACCATAGCGCGCTGGCTGAAATGATAAAGCTGCCCGACCGCAGCAGCACGGAGTGGATGGGCGGCGCGAAACGCACATAGCGTATTCCGGCCAGGATCGCGGCCCCCACGCGCTCGGTGGAAATCGGATGCGGCTGCTCCGCGGCATCGCGGCGCCAAAAATACAGCACGATCATCACGCCGACGAAAGAAACTGCATTCAGGATGAACGCGGCGCCCGCTCCGATGGCAGCCACCACCGCGCCTCCTAGCGCCGGACCCACCGCCCGCGCCAGGTTGAAGCCGACCGAATTGAGCGCGATAGCCGCAGGCAGTTCCGCTGGCGGAACCAGATCGGGCATGATGGCCTGCCAGGTGGGACCGTTCATGGTGGCGCCGAGACCGAGCGCGAAGGTCAGCCACAACAGAGTCCACGGACCAGTGGATCCAGTGAGCGTCAGCAGGCCGAGCACGGCAGCGGCGCCCAGCATCAGGCCTTGCGTTACCAGCAGCAGTTTGCGGCGATCAAAAAGATCGCCCGCGGCGCCGGCCGGCACGCCCAGCAGGAAGACCGGAAGATTGGTGGCGGTCTGCACCAGCGCGACAAGAAGCGCCGACGGCGCAAGTTCGGTCATCAACCAGGCCGCGCCCACGTTTTGCATCCAGGTGCCGATGTTCGAGACTACCGATGCGATCCACAGCCAGCGGAACCAGGCGTAAAGGAGCGGGGTCCACGTGCTGCTGCGCGGCGAGGATGCGGCCGGGGTCAAGCTTCATTGTGCTTCGGTAAGAGGTGTTTTTGCACTTTACCGAGAGCATTGCGTGGGAGCTTTTCGACCAGGATGAAGGAGCGCGGAACTTTGAACGATGCCAGTTTCTCCCGGCAAATGGCTTCCAGAGCAGCAGGGTCGATGGCACGCGTTGTGACTACGTAAGCCACCGGAACTTCGCCGCGTACTCGATCCGGCGCGGCAGCCACGGCGGCTTCGGCCACGCCGTCCTGCTCCTGGAGAAATTCCTCGATCTCTCTGGGATAAATGTTGAAGCCGCCGGAAATAATCAGGTCGCTCTTGCGTCCGCTTAAAGTGTAATAGCCGTCGGGAGAGCGAGTGGCGATGTCGCCGGTGCGGAAATAATCGCCAACGAAAGCCGCGCGCGTAGCTTCGTCGCGACGCCAATAGCCGGCGAAAATGTTGGGACCCTTCAGATGCACTTCGCCCACTTCGCCGGCCGCCACCGGTTGTCCCTCAGCATTGAGCAACCGCACCGAGACGCCCGGCATAGGCAGGCCGACGCTGCCTGGACGCCGCTCGCCGATATAGGGATTGCTCATGTTCATCAGCGTTTCGCTCATCCCGTAGCGTTCCAGCACGGAGTGACCGAAGCGCTCGCGGAACTCTTCAAAGATTTGCGCCGGAAGCGGGGCGGAGCCTGAGACGAAGAGCCGCACGAACCCGCCGATTTCGCGCGACTGTTCGGCGGGGAAATCCAGAAGCCGGACATACATGGCGGGGACGCCGAAGAACAAGGTGGGCCGGAAATCGAGGAATTCGGCTGCGGCCTTTTGATGCTCGAAGCGTTCCAGCAAACGTGTGCGGCATCCGCTGATGAGCCAGCTGTGCAGTCCGTTGCCAAGGCCATGCACGTGGAAGAGCGGGAGGGTGAGCAGAAAACGATCGGCGTTGGAGATTTGCCAGCAGGTCAGAAGATTCAGCGCATTCGCGGCCAGGTTGTTGTGCGTGAGGATGGCGCCTTTGGAGACTCCGGTGGTTCCCGAAGTATAGATGATTCCGGCGGGGGCATCGCCGTCGATAGAAATTCGAGGCCTTTCGTTCGGCAACGCACCAGCCTCGCCAGTAAGTTCTGCGGGATCCCAGATGGGAACAGGGCTCCCGAATTCAGTTGCGGAGACCACGGCCACCGGTTCGGCGTCAGTGAGGATGTGCGCCAGTTCGCGCTCGCGATAGAGGATGTTGATGGGAACGAAGATCACGCCGAGCTTGACGCAAGCCAGGTACAGGTCGATCATCTCGAGGCAATTGGCAAGATACACGCAGAGGCGATCGCCGGACTTAAGCCCGCGCTGTGCCAGCAATTGAGCCAGCCGATTGCTGCGCGCATCGATGTCGCCGAAGGTGTACGCAGCGCCTTGGAACTCGAGAGCTGTGTGATCGCGCCGGCCGACGAATGAGAGATCAAACAGGTGAAGGAGATTCAAAAGCTGAAGATACCACGCCGCGGATTCGCACATCGCGGCTGAGTACCTCGTCGCAGCGCTTCGTGGCGCACGCACTCCTGCGTGCTGCGTTCACACTCGTGTGAACGTTTCGGTGCTCGCATGAGTGCGAACACGGCACGCATGAGTTGAGTGCGTGCGCCACATTTGCGGAGGCGTAACATAGGTTGTCTCTGGTCAGTCACACTTGGAGAGGGCACTAACGTGGAATCCTTGCGAACGAACTGTTGCGTCGTGGGCGGCGGCCCGGCCGGCGTCATGCTGGGATACCTGCTGGGGCGGGCTGGCGTAGAGGTGGTGGTTCTCGAGAAACACGGCGACTTCTTGCGCGATTTTCGAGGCGACACCGTCCATCCGTCCACGCTTGAGGTAATCGATGAGCTGGGGCTGCTGGAGGACTTCCTCAAACTGCCGCACCAAAAAGTGACATCGGCGGGCGGCCGGGTCGGCGATTTCTCTTTCCAGGCCGCCGACTTTAGCCACTTGCCGACCCATTGCAAGTTTGTCGCGCTGATGCCGCAATGGGATTTCCTGAATTTTCTCTCCGCTCGCGCCAAGCGGTTCCCGAGGTTTCAGCTTCGGATGCAGTATGAGGGCGTCGGCCTGATTCGCCAAGGCAAGAGAATCGCCGGAGTGGAGGCCCGGTCGCCATCCGGGCTAGTCGAGATCCAGGCGAATCTTGTCGTGGCGTGTGATGGAAGGCATTCCTCCCTGCGCGCCGCGTCTCATCTGGAAGTGCGGGAGTTCGGCGTACCGATCGATGTCTTGTGGTTTCACATTTCGCGGCAGCCGGGGGATCCCGAGCAAGTGCTGGGAAATATCAATTACGCAAGAGCGCTGATCCTCATCAACCGCGGTGACTATTTTCAGGCGGGCCTCATCATTCCCAAAGGCTCCTTCGAGCAAACCAGGGGTAAAGGGCTGGACGGGTTTCAGGAAACGATTGCCAGGATCGCACCGTTTCTGGGAAAGCGAGTGGGCGAAATCGAAAGCTGGGATCACATCAAGCTGCTCACGGTGCAGATCAACCGGCTGCGGAGGTGGTACCGTCCAGGATTGCTGTGCATTGGCGATGCCGCGCACGCCATGTCACCGGCCGGCGGCGTGGGAATTAATCTGGCCATCCAGGATGCGGTGGCGACGGCCAATATATTGACTAAGCCATTGCTCGAAGGGCATGTGACCGAAGCGCTGCTGGCGCGAGTGCAGCAGCGCCGCGAGTTTCCTACGCGTGTGACGCAAAGGATCCAAGTGAACGCCCACAAGTTGTTTCAACGAATATTTGCAACCAAGGGTCCAATCCAGGCGCCCTGGCAGCTGAAAGCGGTGGTGCAAGTGCCGGGACTCCAGCGCGTTATGGGACATGTAGTGGGGATGGGCGTGCGACCCGAACACGTCGCCGGAACGAGCCAGCCATGGTCGCTAAGGAAAGTGGCGGTTCACGCTGGCGCGCTGCTCGGCGCGGCGGCCGCCGCCCTACGTGCATTGCGGCCTAGCTAAAAAAAGTCAAATTTATTACCACCGTGGCAGGCGGCGGAGCCCGTGTCGCTATAACCACCATTCGCATTCGGTGCAGGAAGTGTAGGACCATTGCCTAGAGTTGTAGGACCTGCCAGTGCCGACTCGAAATCCCACGTGTAGCCGAACGGTTTGAGCGTCAGGGCCATCACACCCCAGTAGTACCCGGTATACGCCTGGAGATTCTCTGCGTTGAAATTCACGTTGCCGGAAGGATCGGCGGCTGCTGTGTTGGCTGTGACGATCGGATCGAGTGTCTCGCCGCCGGTGCCCACGATGAATTCCCGTATGCCCCTCCTTGGATCCGGCGTCCCATTGGGTTCGAGGGGTTGGTAGCGGGCATAGAGGTGGTCGTGTCCGTTCAGCACCAGGTCGGCTCGGTACTGGTAGAGCAGTTGCCAAAAGGCCTGAGCGGTAATGCCCTCCTGGGTGATGCCGTTAGTAGCGCTGAACGTGGGCTGATGCCAGTAGGCAAGTGTGCACGGGGAATGATTCGCGGCGAGATCGTTTTGCAGCCATGCGAGTTCGGCAGCAAACCAGGCGCCGGTGTTCGAACAGCCGCCCGGCTGCGTATAGCACTCTATATTGAGCGAAATCAGGTGCCACGAGCCCAGATTGTAGGAGTACCAGCCATCTCCGACTCCGGCTGGGGCCGCGGTGCCAGCCAAGGGGCCGTTGTAATATGTCGCGGTTTCGAGTCCGCCCGTCGGCTCGAAATGCCCCGCCTGTCCATACGCCCGCGGAATGGGTTGGGGGGAAAGGTCCGCAGCGGGGGTCTTGCCCGCCTTGCAACTGGCGTCGGGTACGGGACACGGATCCGAGATCGTAACCATCAGAGGCATACCCTCACTAGCGTCACTGGTGGTATCGACCAGGAAGCCGTTGTAGTAGGCGAAGTAGCCGTAGCCGCCAACGCCGGTCTCGCCATGCTCGTCATAAAACTCGTGGTTGCCGGGCGCGGGCTTGTGGAGAAATTTAAAAGCGCCATACGTCAAATCGAACGATTGCTCAAAGTCCGAATATCGGCCTACCTGGTATTGCAGATCTCCGAGGAGCGCGACGGCGTCAGGCTTCATAGTCTCAATCTGATTCGCAGTGGCCTCCTGGGATTGCCACAGGGAGGTGCTGGTGTAGGGGGCCGGGGCGGTGGTGCAGGTTTCACTCGAAGACTCATCGGTCACCATCTCGCCCGGCTGGCAGGCGATGTCGCCAACCACCGCAAGCACGGGAGAGGGACCCGTTATTGCGGAAAGCCACGTATTCTGGTTTGCGTAAGGCCACGCATTCTGTGCGTTGGCCCCAGCTGCAAATGCCAGCACTGAGGCCGCCGCTCCCATGAGCACTGCCGCTCGGAACTTTTCCCGGATCGTCTTCATGCAGTTCCTCCCTTTCGGACTTGTAGTTGGATAGTTGCCAAGCTGCCGAGTTTATCCCTTCAATATTTCGTGTGTATGTCGAACGTGTGAAAAAGCCGTATCACAGAAGAATCGCCACCCCGCGCGTTGGCAGGCGATGCGCTCCTCAGGCGTAGCGAAACAGCGCCTTGAAACCAAAGTCCATGTGCTGCTGGATATGGCAGTGAAACAGCGTGAGGCCCGGTTGGTCGGCGACCAGATCCACGGTGGCGCGTCCAAATGCGGGCACGACCACCGTATCCTTTTTGATGCCGGCAGTCGGCTTGCCGTTGAGCTCGACAAGCTCGAACAGATGCCGGTGCATATGCAGCGGGTGGGAATCGTCACTGCGATTGTGAAACACCAGCCGGTAGCGGCGTCCTTGCCGGAACACGAATTCCCGTTCATGCGGATATTCCTTGCCGTTGACGAGCCAGTGATTGATCCCATGGGGCCCGCCCGGCACTTTTTCAAAAACCATGTCGATGGTCTGGTCCGGCGGGGGATGCGGAGCGGGCTTGCCAAAGATGGTGTAGTCCCAGCGCGCCTTCGCGGGCGGAAGCCACTGCGGGCGCGGCTGTGCCTGATTGGCGTACTCCACCACGATGCCCATGCCGGATCGCCGCGCGACATCGCGCAGCTCACCTAAAATCCAAACCCCCGGCAGATTCATCTCCACGATCGCATCCACGCGCTCACCGGGGGCGATCTCAATCAGATTGACCAGCTGAGGTGTTGGCACGGGATTTCCGTCGAGAGCCATCACCTGAAAATGGTGACCGAATAAACCTATGCGATGAATTTGCGAGGCGCTGGCGTTGAGCAGGTGCATCAGGATGCGCTGACCCGAACGCACGCGGAGGGGCTCCCCCGCACCTAGCATTTTGTCGTTGATGGAGTAAAGAGGAGCGCTGATTTCGAGCCCGTTGGGACGCGGGTCTGGAGTGGCGGGTTTTTCCGGCATCGGATCGCTGGGATCCGGCCGCTCCTCGTCCGGGTCCACCGTGGTCAGAAAAGGCTGCCATTCACGCAGCGCCAGAAAGACTTCTTGATCGTAGAGCCCAGGGTCATTCGCGGAATCGATCATGAGAAAGCCGAACTGGCCGGTGTAGGCGCCGCGATGCAGATCCAGCATGGCCTCGGTATGCGAGTGGTACCATCGCGAACCCGCCGGCTTGGCCACGAATTGATAACGCCGGCGGCCATGCGGAGGCACCGGGGGTGTACCTTCTTCCGCCGCCCCGTCCACGTCCGAAGGGACGAACAAACCGTGCCAATGCACGTATTCAGGAACGTCCGTGTCGTTCACAACCTCTACGGCGACGCGCTGGCCCTCTCGCATCCGCAGCAAGGGACCGGGGACCTGGTTGCTGTAGCCGATAGTGCTGAGCACAACCTGAGGCGCCAGCTCAACCATCATCGGTGCGATCCGCAAGGTGAAATCCGCCGCGCGCTGGTGTGCCTTCGGCTCCAACGTCGCCGCCTTCGGATGCTGCGCCAACGCCGGCCGCAGCTTACCTCCTCCGGTCGCGATCACGGTGGCCCATCCGAGCCGTGCAAAATCCCGTCGGTTCATGTGATCCTTACGCCGGCTGCAAGCAAGCGCTGTCGCTAGCTAAATCTTCGCCTTCGGGTTCTTCTTCCGCATCCATTCCACGAAATTCTCGGGCGCAGCCATAGTCGACAGGCGGCCTTGACGGACCAGCGCCCAATCGTCGAATAGTTTCGACTGCTTGATCTCAGCCAGAGTCACGGGCGGGTCGATGCGCCCCAAAAACTCGAAGTCAGCCACGGCGGATTTCGGATTCTTGGGGTCGTCCCGGCCCTCTGCCACTACTTTGGCCAACCCAACCACCGCCGAATTGCCGCCGCTGTGATAAATGAACACCTTGTCGCCGGGCTTCATCTCGCGAATGGTGCGCACGGCCTGCGGGTTGCTCACTCCATCCCAGGTGGTTCGCTTTTCCTTCTCCAATTGATCGATGGAATAGGTCTCCGGGTCAGTTTTTGCGAGAAAGTATCTCATCTGAATGAACCTTACTTACTGTAAGAGACCTTCGCGAAAGGAGCAAGCGATCAGTGAGGTATGGAATGCTGCTATGTGCGGCCCTGATAGTATCCGCGGCGGTGCCGGAAGCGGTGGCGCCTGCGATTGCGCCGGTGGCCCCCGGCAAATACCAGATTGGCCCCGAGGACTTGCTGTTCATCCGCGTCTGGCGCGAACCCGACTTCACACTGCCGGTGGCGGTCCGTCCGGACGGCAAAATCACCATGCCACTCATCGGCGAGGTCCCGGCATCGGGGCAAACTCCGCTGCAATTGACCGCCGCGCTGACGCAGCTCCTCACCCGGTATTTGAACAACCCGGAGGTGAACGTGTTCGTGACGGAAGTCCGCAGCAAGAAGTTCTACATCGATGGTGAAATGAACCGGCCCGGATCGTTTGCACTGGTGACGCAGACCTCGGTGCTCGAAGCGCTGAGCCGGGGCGGCGGCTTTCGCGAATTCGCCAACACCCGGAAGATTCGCGTGCTGCGCGGTGGCGAGGTGCGCCGCTTCAACTATAAAGAGGTCACCAGCGGCAAGCACCTGGAGCAGAACATCAGGGTGGAGAACGGCGACCACATCATTGTGCCTTGAGCGGAACATGCTGATCGAAGAACAATCTGCCAAAACCGGACGCCCGCTCGATCTGGAAGACTTGGGCAACATTCTGCGACGGAATAAAGGCTGGATCTTAGGCCCGTTGTTCGCGGCGCTGGTCATTTCGGTGGTGGTGGCGTTTCTCTGGCCGGATACGTATATTTCGGTGGCCACTATTCGCGTGGCGCCCCCGCAGGTGCCGGAAAGCTTCGTGCCGGCCAACACCAACCAGGATATTCAAGGCCGGGTGAACGCGCTGGTGCAACTGATCCTCGACCGTGCCACGCTCACCAACATCATCAACACGCACGGCTTGTATAGGAGCAAACTGGCACGGATGCCGCTGGACGATGTCATCGAAGAGATGAAGCTGAACGATATCCAGGTGCTCCCGGTGCGCCAGAGCTTGAACGCCGGGCAGAGGGAAACCCAGCAGTATCCGGCGTTCGAAATTCGATTCGCTTATAGCGAGCGCTTCACCGCGCAGAAAGTGGCCACCGATCTGGTGGCGCGGTTCCTGGAAGAAAATGTGCGTGAGGTCTCGCAGCAGACCGTCTCCACCACACAGTTTCTTCAGGATCGGTGGGAGCAATCGAAAAAGAAATTGGATGAGCTGGAACAGCGTCTCAGCGTGTTCCGGGCGCAAAATATCGGCCGCTTGCCGGAGGAGCAGCAGACCAACTACCAGCAGCTCGGGGCGCTGGAAGCTCAGAAGCTGAATGTCAACATGTCCATGAACCGCGTGAATCTGGAACGGCTGCTCTATGAGAATCAGCTCCGAATTTATGGCGATCAACTGGGGTCGTTGAAGGATCCGAACGCGCTGCAGCAACAAGGCGTGGAGCGCAGCGACGATAAATTGACAGCGAAAGACCACGAAATCGCGCAATATGAGGATTCTCTCGCCACCGCTCGGGAACGCTACAAGGAAAATTATCCGGATGTCCAGCGCCTGCTGAATTTGCTGGCAGGGGCCAAAAGCGAGCGTCAGGCCATGCTCAAACAAGAGACGGCGAAGCCCGATAAGCCATCGCCGCAGCCAGTGAGCGGGCAATTTCTGCGTGAACAACGCGAGTTGGAAGCGGACTCCGGGCGGACCAAGGGGCTTATCCTGGCCAAGGGCGTCGAGATGGAGGATTATCGGAAACAAAGCTCCCAACTGGATGGGACCATCCGTAATTACGAGGCGCGCATTGAGAGCACTCCAGTAGGGATTCGGGAATACGACGAGTTGATTCGCGACCGGGATCTGGCCAAGAAAGATTACGAGGATCTGGATCGGCGGGTGAACAGTTCAGCCATGTCCACCGCATTGCAGAATCGCCAGCAGGGCGAGCGGCTGGAACAACTCGATCCTCCGTCTCTGCCGCAAACGCCCGCCCGTCCGAAACGCCTGTTGATGGTGTCGCTGGGAACCAGTCTGGGTTTGCTGGCGGGTCTTAGCCTGGTGGGTTTGCGGGAGATGAGCACGGGCGCGCTGCGCAGCATGAAGGATGTTAGCGCCTATTCAGAGCTTCCGGTCCTGGCCGGCATTCCGCTATTTCAAACGCCGGGTGTAGTGCGCCGGCTGGGATGGGTGGCCACCAGTGTAGCCGGAGTGGCAGTGATGTCCGCCTCGGTGGCGCACTACTATCTCGGCAGACTCTAGCCTAAGGGTAGACGCGGCTTCAGCCGCGTTCCGCCGTTGAGAATACCAACGCGGCTTAAAGAGTCTGTGTGAGAACTGAAAAACATTTCCTCTTGAAAAAAGTCTGAAGAAGGGAGATAAGAGGATATGGGGAAGTTTCGAACCTACGATCCGGAACAAGCGTGGTTGTTGCCGCCCAGTGTGGGAGATGTGTTGGGATCGGACCACCTCAGTTTTTTTGTGCACGAGATAGTCGAGCGGCTGGATCTAAGGACGATCGAAGACAGTTACAGCGATGAGGGGCAGCCCGGCTATCATCCGCGATTGTTGCTGAAGCTGTGGCTATATGCCTATTGCCTGGGAATCACGTCGAGCCGGCGGCTGGAGCAGCGCACGCGTGAGGATCTGGGCTTTCGCTTTCTGGCGGGCGGATCGACACCGGATTACTGGACACTGAATGCCTTCCGGCGCCGGCATCCAAAAGCGCTGAACGATCTGTTCACCCAGGTTCTGGAGTGGGCCCGGGAGCAGGGCTGGGGACGGCTGGGTCACGTAGCGGTCGATTCGACGCGGATCGCGGCGAATGCTTCGCGCGATCGTATCGTCACCGAGGAGAAGCTGAGGAGCCAGCGAGCCGCCCTGCGACGGAAGATCCGGCAATGGCAGAAGCAATGCAATGAGGAATCGGCCCAGGAAGCTGGGGGCATGCAAACCGAAACCGACACGTGGCGTCAGAAGCTGGAACAGATTCCCCGGCAGCTGAAACGCTTACGCAAAGCCGGACTGAAAAAGCAGTCTGTCACCGATCCGGACAGCCGTTTTCTGCGCACCCGGACGGGCTTTGAACTCGGTTATACGGCCGACATCGCGGTCAGTGAAGATCACCTCATCGTGGGGCAGCGCATCACGCAGAATCCCACCGATACCAGGTCGCTGGAGGCGATGGTGGAACAGGTGGAAGGGCGCTGCGGAGAAACGCCGCGGCAGGTGAGCGCCGACAGCGGCTTCTACCGGAACGAGGAAATTGAGGCGGTGCAAGCTCGCGGCGTCGATGCGTATGTTCCGGATTCCAATCTGGCGCAGGAACTCAATGGGGGTCGTTCGGCAGATCAGACGGCCGGTTGCATCGTCCACTACGGTGCCCAGGTCAGTCAGATGCGGGCGAAACTGCGATCGGCGGAAGGACGAGCGACTTACAGAAAAAGAGCGGGACTGGTGGAACCGGTCTTCGGCACCTTAAAAGAACAGCGCCACGGGCGAAGGTTCCGGCTGCGGGGACTGGAGAAGGTAGCTGTGGAATTCTGCCTGATGGCACTGGCCTATAATCTCACCCGGATGCATCGTCTGCGTGTGTTCCCAGCCGTCTGAGATCGTAACAGGGAAGGTTCATTGAAGCCTTCCTCTTACTCCACACATCGCCAGTTTCGGTTGGACCGTTCGATTCCCGCTCACTGGCTTTTCCGCCGACCTTACCCCAACTGTTTTTCCATAAACTGGCTCTTGCGCTTTTTTTCAGACCGATTCACCGCTGGTTCTCACACAGACTCTTAAAGCCGCGTGTACCGTGCCCATAAAGGAGGCGCGAAGCATGACTAGGAATGCTGCCGTGGGCATGGCATTCGAGCTGAATTTGGACCTGGTGCCGGCGTCGCCCTCGCGCGCCCAGACTCCGAGCGAAGAATTCCGCACTCTTCGGACGCGCCTGGCACAATTACGAGCCACGCGTGCGATCCAAACTGTGCTGCTGGCCAGCCCTTCGCCGGGAGATGGCAAATCGTTCACCGCCGCGAACCTTGCGCTGGCGGAAGCGCAACTCCCCGACAACCTCACGCTGCTGTGCGATTTCGATCTCCGCAACCCCACCCTGCACAGCTTTTTTCAAATCGACCGCAGTTCCGGAATCAGCGACTACTTGCTCGGCAAGGCCGATCTCCATGAGATCCTGCGAAGAATCGGAAATAGCAATCTGTTTGTCATGCCGGCGGGCCAGGCGGCGATCGACCCGCTGGAGCTGCTGCACTTGCGGGGCGTCCGGCAGTTGATGGACCTTTTGCGACGCGCGTTTCGCTCGATTCTTCTGGACAGCCCTCCCTTGCTTGTGGCCTCCGACGCCAATGTACTGGCGGGGCTCGCCGATGGAACTCTGCTGGTCGCCAGGATCGGCTCTACAACCCCCCATTCGATGAGCCGCGCCATTGAATCGCTCAGCCCAGACAGCATTCTAGGCATCGTAGCCAACGGAATTTGAGCCGCCGCCCGAGCCTGTGGCGGCAGCCGCCCGCTGTAGCCCGGCAGGCACACTAGTTCGCTCACCCAAACATCAGCTAAAATGAGACGTTCGTTTTAGGGCGCTGCTCAAGGCTGCCAATTTCAGGCGCCGATCGGGCCTCCGGGGAATATGGCCTGGAGATTGCGCCGTACCGGCCATGCAGTTGCTCTCGGCTATGAACCTGCTTGCTGAAGACAAGCGCGGAGTGGAAAGGAACCCGACTAGATGATGTTTCTCAGGCTTGGCCGCCTGCCAGCCCCCGTGGTTTGCTCCGCTCTCGTTTTCTTTGGTATTGGCGTTCAATATTCTGCGGCTCAGAATCAACAACAGCCGCCGAAACCGCCGAATCCCTTTGAAACGGTGCCAGTGGGTCCGACCGAGACTCCGAAGCCCGCTCCACCGGCACAGCCCCCACCTCCAGCGGCGGCTCAACAACCATCTACCGTCACCCGGCCCGGACAGCCTCCGGAAAATATCATCGAAGCTATCGAATTCCGAGGAGCGCGCCGCGTTCGCCAGGATACTTTACAAGCCTTGATTTTTACCAAGAAAGGCGACCGGTTCGACGAAGAAAGTCTGCACCGCGATTTCATGGCGCTGTGGAACAGCGGGCGCTTTGACGATATCCGCATCGAGCGCGAACCGGGCAAGCAAGGCTGGATCATCCGTTTCGTGGTGGTGGAGCGGCCCGTGGTGCGCACCATCAAATACGAGGGCAATAAATCCGTTACCGTCTCCGATATTTTGGACCGTTACAAGGAGCGCAAGGTCGGCCTGGTGGTGGAGTCGCAGTACGATCCGAGCAAAGTACAGCGCGCCAAGAACGTATTAATCGATCTGTTGGCCGAGCACGGGCATCTCTCGGCGACGGTGGATCCGCAAATCCGGCGCGTTCCTCCGTCCTCGCTCGAGATCACGTTCAAAATCAACGAGGGTCCCAAGGTGAAGGTGGGCGACATCGACATCACAGGCAACACGGTGTTTAGCGACCAGCAGGTGATCCGGGCCATGAAGAACCTGCATCCCTTCGGCCTCCCGCATTCCATTCTGTTCGAGAACCTGTTCGCCAAAACCTACGATCCCAGCAAGCTGGATGAAGACAAGAGCCGCGTGCAGGTCTTCTATCAGGAACACGGCTATTTCACCGCCCGCGTCACCGATTCCATGGTCACCATGCGCAAGACCGGCGGTCAGGGCATGCACATTCCTCTCATCCACCCCAACAAACCGGGCACGGTGGCCGACGTGAACATTACGGTGGAAGAGGGCAAGCTCTACCACCTGAACAACATCACGTTCTCGGGCGTGAAGTTCTTCCGTACCCCGGAAGCGTTGATGACGCCCCTGTTCGGGATGTCCAAAGGCGATGTGTTCTCCACCGCCAAGCTCCGCAAGGGCCTGGAAAACATGCGCAAGCTGTATGGCGACTTCGGCTTCATCGATTTCGTTGGCGAACCGTCTTTTGATCCGATGCCCGACAGCGGCCTCATGGACATGTCGCTTTCGGTGGACGAAGGCCATCAATTCTTCGTTCGCCGCATCGATTTCTCCGGCAACACCACCACGCGCGACAAGGTGATCCGGCGCCAGCTGCTCATTGACGAAGGCCAGATTTTCAACAACCGTCTGTGGGAGCTGAGCATTCTGCGTCTGAATCAGTTGGGTTATTTCGAGCCGTTGAAAGCCGAAGATGCCGCCGACATCAAGCGCGATACCAAGACCAACACGGTCGATATCACGCTCAAAGTGAGGGAACGCGGCAAAAACTCCATCCAGTTGAATGGCGGCGTTTCGGGAATCGCCGGCAGCTTTATCGGCGCTTCCTATTCCACCAACAATTTTCTTGGGTTGGGCGAAACCTTGAGTCTCAGCTCGCAGATCGGCACGCGCCTGGATTCGGTCCAATTCTCGTTCACCGAGCCGTACTTCCTCGATCACGCCGTTCAGACCGGATTCACGCTGTACGTGCAGCGTTACAGCTATAACCAGGCGCAAGAAGCGTCTATTCTTTCCGGGACTAATTTGATCGGCTATTACAACGCGCTGGGCACACAAAACCTGTTGAACTATATTCAGAACGGTTACGGAGGTACGGTCTTCGTTTCATATCCTCTGAAGCGCAGCTTCGCACGCCTGGGCCTGACCTACGGGTACAATATTTCCAATGTGCAGACGCTGACCTCGGCAGCAAAGAATTACTTCGATTACATCGATTTCCAGGGAGTGGGCGGGCCCAATCAACTGAGTGGCATCCGCACCAGCACCATCACGCCGTCGTACACGTACAACAGCATCAACAATCCCATTAATCCAACCGGCGGACGAGAGGTGTTTTTCTCTCTGGGATTCTCGGGCAGCCAGCTGGGCGGCAACGTCAACACCATCACGCCGACGTTCGATGCGAAATACTTCCACCCGGGATTGAAAAAAGGCCACGTGATCGGGATGCATCTCTCAGCTCGGATGATCATAGGTTACGGAGGGAAGACCGCGCCTCCCTTCTCGCGTTTTTTCACCGGCGGCGAGAACGATGTGCGCGGCTTCTATGACTGGACCATTAGCCCCATCGTATACCTGCCCAGCGACGTAGCAAGCGTTCAGGTCTATAACACCGACGGCACACTGCGCACTCAGAACGGCGTCCCTAAGACCATGACCGTTCCTTCCTACCAGGTGACCTTCCCCGGCGGCGACACCAGCATCACTGGAAACTTCGAATACCGGATTCCGATCGTGGGACCGGTGACGCTCGCGATTTTCGCCGATGCAGGCCTGGACAAGCTTCTGTTTCCACACCAGCTCCACCTGAACTCGGAACGGACTGCACAGCTAAACGCAGAATTCCCGGGGGCAGGCTTCACCGGGTACGCCTATATCCAGCCCGGCTCCCAAAAACTACGCACGTCTACCGGGCTGGAGCTACAGGTTCTGATGCCGGTGGTGAACGCCCCCTTCCGCGTCTACTGGGCCTATAATCCCACGCGCTTCGAAGGCACCCTGGCGGCGCCCATCGTCGCCGACAAATCGTATTTCCCGAATACGGTTACTTACAACAACGCCATCACTTCCATCGGCGCGGTACTGCCTTATAGCGCCGAGCGCTCGGCTATGTTCCGCTTTACCGTTGGACGGACATTCTAGCAGGATGCTAAAAAAGGTCAACGGCCGCTATGGATTTGTCGATCCATCCAAGGTTATGAAAACGCACGGCGTCCACCTGCGTCTTCGACAGTGTTTCGTGGCGCACGCACGAGTGCGTGCGCCACATTTGCCCCAAACCTTACCGATGGAGCCGGGCGAATTGGATAGAATAAAATGATTTTCGACAATAGGAGTCGTACTGTGAAAAAGTTATTTCTATGGCCGGTGCTCGCGTTGGCCGTGACATTGACGGCCCAGGCGCAGCAGGGCAAATTCGCGGTCATCAACATTCAAGGGGCCATCATCAGCACCAAGGACGGCCAGAAAGCGGCCGCCGAACTGAATTCCAAGACCGCGCCCAAGAAGAAGGAGCTGGAACAAAAACAGAACGAGATCAACGGGTTGCAGGACCAGCTCAACAAGGGCTCGAATACCTTGAGCGACACCGCCAAGAACGATCTCTATAAGAATATCGAGTACAAGAAGAAGAATCTGCAGCGCGAAGTAGAGGATGCGCAGGCCGACCTGGAAGCCGACCAGAACAAGCTGTTGCAGCAACTTGGCCAGAAGATTCTGGCGGTGATCGAGAAGTATGCCCGCGATAACGGCATCACCATGGTGGTGGACGTGAGTTCGCCGCAGACGCCGGTGCTGTACGCTTCGCCCAGTGTCGACATCACCAAAGAGATCATCGAGCTATACGATAAGAATACGGCAGGTGGCGGCACGGCGCCCGCCCCAACCACCTCCAAGCCTCCTGCTGCCGCGCCCGCTGCTCCCAAACCGGCTCCGGCCAAACCAGCCGGGCAATAGCCGCCGCTTCCACTCTTGGCCGTGCGAACAGAGCTTGCGAGCGGCCGCAAGCTGCGCGACCGCAATAAACCGGCGTACCGGCTGGCCCATTGGCCCATCTGGATTTTTGTCTTCTTCATCGCACTCGGGCCATCCACGTTCGACTTGTTCGAACGTGGCTTTGACCGGCGCAAACTGATCTGGCTCGGCCTGGTGATCCTGGGAACAGGCCTTGCCGCTCTGCGGGGCCGCTTGCCCGGCGTGGAACCTCGGCCCTACATTATCCGCTTCGTCGAGGACAAGCCGAATCCACTCTATCGCCGCATCTGCTACACCTTCGCCTGGAGCATCGTCATCACGTTCGCCGTGCTGAACTTCGCCGGACTCGCCGTCGCGGTGGCCACCGGGGCCTGGCGCTTGAAACAGATCTATGAGTACGGCTATTTCCCGCTCGCTATCGCGCTATGGGCGCTCGGTGCGACGGGTTTGCTGCCGCGCGTGAAGGCATCCACCAAAGGCGAGGGCCACGAGCGGCGCTATTTCTATGGCGCGGTTTGGGCCTCCTGCATCGCACAGCCGGTCCTGGGAATTATGTGGAAGCTGATGCCCCATACCCGCGCGGCCGATGCGGCGAAGTTGGTGGTTTTCACCGCGCTTTTGGCGCTCTGCGGCATCCTGGCAAGGCGCGGCCTGCTGCCCCGAACGCGTCCCATCCTACCCGGAGAGTTGGCCATTTCGGACTAAAGCGCGCTCGCCGGGACCGGGTACTTTAAACAACATGGGTCATGGGCTTCCCGTTGGCATGGTGAGCAGACTTCTCGCCAGCCCCGCCTTAACTGGCCCCCTTTTTACTCTTGATAACAGATGTCGGCCTGTCCGGCGGCGGATTGTGCAGCTGCAAGGTATGCGAGGCGCCCGGCCAACCAACATAACATCGGAATTATCGGAAGCCTGCCTCGGGTTTAGCGGAAGCCGATCTAGGCGTCTCCAGCGCCGCTGCGATATTCGCGAGCTGGTATGATACTTCAGGTTCTCGATCCGGGTGCTTCGATCGATAGCAGTCTCTTCACGGTGGCCGCAGCAGCGTCCTATTTGGAGTCCGGGAACCACTGGGGGTCTTTGATGATCGCTCTGATTCTCGCCTCGATAACTTCGCTTGTAATTTTGCTGACGCCAGCCGCTGCTCAAACCAAGCCGGACGCGGCGAAATGGACTCAACCTACAACTCCCGACGGGCAACCGGACCTGCAAGGAGTCTGGATCAACACTTGGGCGACTCCTCTGCAGAGGCCAAAGGAACTCGCAGGGCGAGAGCTTCTGACGGAGCAGGAAGTGGTGGAATTCCGGAAGCGGGCGCAACGGCTCTTCACAGATCAAGCAAGTGATTTCGCCGGTGGAGATAACCTCTTCCTGGCGGTTCTTGCGAATCGTGAAAAATTCGTAAGCCCGGGCGGACCCACCACCGGCGGAAACGACCAAATGCTTCAACGGGACTTCGACAATAGAACGTCAATGATTACGGAGCCGTCCGATGGTCGGATCCCTCCTCTTACGCCAGCCGGGCAACAGCGTATCGATGCGTGGACGACTGCGTATTCTTCCTTGCGCCCTCCAGCCGGACCGGAAGGCGTGACCACTCTGCAACGCTGCATTACGTTCGGCGTCCCGATCATCGGTTATCAGGGCGGCGCTGGCCTGTTCAGTTATCAGCAGATTATTCAGGGTAGCGGATACGTCGTAATCTTGATGGAGGCGGTCCACGACGCCCGAATCATTCCCCTGGACGGCCGCCCTCATCTTCCGCCGAGTGTCCGGACATGGAACGGAGATTCGCGGGGCCGATGGGAGGGCCAGACCTTAGTCGTCGACACCACGAATTTTTCGCCCAACAGTTATTTTTTGGGATCGGCCGAAAACCTGCACATGGTCGAGCGATTCAGACGAGTGGCTCCTAACGAGATCGAGTACGTAGTCACGAGCGAAGACCCCACGACCTGGACGAATCCGTGGACCGCGAAAGTCCGGCTGATGCAGACCCAAGACAAAATCTACGAATTCGCATGCCATGAGGGCAATGGGACAAACATGGAAGGTATGCTGGCTGGGGCTCGAGCGCAAGAGAAGGCCCCAGAAGAAAACGCAAAGAAATCGCAGAAGTGAGAGCGGCATTCGATAACCTCGGAGCTTGATGGAAGCCGGCCCTAAACGCCCCACCACTGACCGAGCCCGCGCAGCATGCCCTATCCCCAGCATTTTCTCATTGAAGAATGAGCCTGGGGGCGGGAGCGAAGCGATCCGTATTAAGAAGCTCCAATCGGGCGGACCTTCCGACTAACTGCAATCCGTTGAGCAGGACCTGCACGGTTGACTGCGGTTTATCGTTTGATCCTTTCAAAGATCGTTTACTAGATGGCAGCACCCCAACAACCCAGGCCCGTCACCGTTGTGACGGACCTGGGCTGAAATCGGACCTCAACATGCGCCGGGCCATGGCGGCTCATCTAAGAGTGCGGATAGAAGCGCCGCACGGGTGGATGGAACCCGAAGATTTCCGGAAAGCTAATCTTCGAATCGATTGGGCCGCAGCCTACCGCTGATCGAACCGGGGAGGAATCACCGCGCGCGGAAAAGAACTTATAGGATTGCCGCCACGTCGCCCTTGACCTTTACGACCTTCTCATAAGAAGGCGATAAAGTATGGTTATCGTCTACCACACAGTAAGGAAGAGTGCTCCACTCCTGAGCACAGCCCCGGTGCGTATTCCGCCGGTCAACGCGCAGGGCCGGAAATGCGTCAAAATAGTTGAAGTGGCTCTCCGCCCAACAAAGCTGTTTCTGTGTTTTCTTACCGTTGCCGTCGCGGCACAGGCCGGCGAATTCGTCGTGCTGTCCAATGGCTTCCGCATTCATGCCGACAACCATATCGCCGACGGATCGGTAATCCGGCTCCAGACCAGCCAGGGCGTCATCGAAATTCAAGCCAGCAACGTGGCTGCGTTTGAGCAGGAAGACTATACCGCCCCTGTGGCTCCGTCTGCGGCAACCCTGGTCTCCCCTCCTCCTGTCGTTCCCACGCCCACGCCACAAGAACTGGTCACGCGCGCCGCGCTTCATGCCGGTCTGCCTCCGGCCATTGTGCACAGCATCGCGCGCGCCGAATCGGGCTATCGCGAAGACGCCGTGTCGCCCAAAGGCGCGATCGGGCTGATGCAGCTCATGCCCAAGACCGCAGCGGAGCTGGACGCCGATCCACACGATCCCGCCCAGAACGCCGACGCCGGCGCCGATACCTGCGCGATCTGCTGCAGAAGTACCAGAACGATCCGCATCAGGTTTCGAAAGCGGTGGCCGCCTACAACGCCGGACCCGCCGCAGTGGACAAATATCACGGCATCCCGCCCTATCCCGAGACCATTCAGTACGTCAATCGCGTGCTGAAACAATACGAAAAAGAGCAGGCCAAGCCGAAAGACTGACCCTGCGGCTGCTAACCTGAAATCGATGCCGTTCGATGGCCTGCGCGTTGTCTCGTTTGAGAGCCGGCGCGCCACCGAAATGGGCGAGCTCATCCGCAGGCAGGGCGGCGATCCGTTTGTCGCGCCTTCCATGCGAGAAGCGCCCATCGACAACAATCCCGAAGCCTTCGAGTTTGCCGAGCGCCTGTTTCGCGGCGAGTTCGATTTGATGATTTTCCTCACCGGCGTCGGCACGCGGGCGCTTCACAAAGTTCTGGCGTCGCGTTATCCGGAGGAGCAGTTCGCAGACGCTCTGCGAAAGATCGCCATCGCCACGCGTGGCCCCAAACCGCTGGCTGCGCTTCGCGAGATGAAAGTTCCAGTAGCCGTCATCGCGCCCGAGCCCAACACGTGGCGCGAATTGTTAGCCGCGCTCGACGGCCGCAGCGAGCGCCGCATCGCCGTCCAGGAATACGGCAAGCCCAACCTTGAGCTGATGGAGAGCTTACGCGCGCGCGGAGCCGACGTCACCGCCAGTGCGCGTGTACCAATGGGATCTCCCCGCGGATGTGGCCCCGCTGCGGGAAGCGGTCCACCGGATAGCGGAGGGCCGGGCGGACGTCGCCCTATTCACCACCTCCATTCAGATCCCGCACCTCCTCCGCATCGCTACCGAAGAGCGGCTCGACGAACCAATGCAACTAGCTCTGCGCCAGATGGTGATCGCGTCCATCGGTCCAACCACTACCGAGACCCTGGAAGAGTTTGGCCTCCACCCCGACATCACGCCCAGCCATCCCAAGATGGGCTTCCTGGTGAAGGAGACCGCCGACCAGGCCGCGGCGATTCTCAAGCGTAAACGGCGGGTGCATGCCTGACAAAAACAGTCTCCCGGTTCAGCTAGGCAAATACTACGGGATGATCTTTATCCTGCCCGCCGCGGTGCTGGTGGGATTCGGGATCGGATATGCGCTCGACAAGCTGTTCCACACCGGATTTCTCAAGATCGTCTTTTTGCTGCTGGGAGTCGCGGCCGGTATGATTGATCTGCTTCGCGAATTGAGTAAGGATGACCCAGCCAAATGAGACCGACTTTTACGAGCGTGTAGTCCGGCGCCTCAGCCGGATCATCCCGATTCTTGGCCTCATCGGCGCCATCAGCGTGGCCATCTTGAAGGGAATTCCGAGTGGGTTCGCTTTCCTGATCGGAGCCGCCATGTCCTTCGCCAGTTTTTGGGGCTGGCGCCACGTGGTGGACGCTTTCGGGCCAAATCCCAAGAAACGAAGCCCGGCTTTTTTCGTCATCCGCATGGTCGCATTGGCCATAGGCGCCTGGGTTATAATTAAATTTCTTGGACTAAATGTGGCTGCCGCGGCGTTGGGGCTGCTGGTGTCGGGCGCGGCGTTCATCCTCGAAATCATCTACGAATTAATCTATGCAAGAGCATGAAGTAGAACTCTGGGTTACTGCCTTATTCAACCGCTTCCTGGCGGCGCCGCTGGATACTTTCCTAAATGCGATCGGCCATCCGGCGGCCGATCCGGCCCATCCCTGGCAAAACTGGATCACCATGGAACTGCTGGTGGTGGCCATCATCCTGGTGTTGTTCGCCATTCTGCGTCAGCGCCTTTCGGTGGATCATCCCGGCAAGCTCCAGTTAACGTTTGAAGCAGTCTATAAATTTGTGATGGGGCAGACGGACGACGCGGTCGAGCACGGCAGAAAATATGCGCCGTTCTTCGGCGCGCTCTTCGTTTTCATCCTGTTCATGAATCTGATCGGGGTTATCCCAGGCTTTGAATCCCCCACCATGACTGCCGCGGTGCCGCTGGGTCTGGCAGTCGCCGTTTTTCTTTACTATCACTGGATGGGCCTGCGCGAGCAGGGCGTCGGCAGGTATATCGTCCATTTCGCCGGTCCGTTGCCGGCGCTCGCGATCGTGATGATTCCGATTGAGCTGATCAGCCATCTGGCACGCCCGCTCTCGTTGACCGTTCGACTTTTCGCCAACATGTTCGCGGGCGAAAAAGTGACGCTGACGTTCCTGTCGCTCACGTTCCTGCTGGCGCCCGCCGTTTTCATGGGTCTGCACATCTTCGTCGCAATCTTACAAGCTTATATTTTTATGCTGCTCGCCATGATCTACGTGGGTGGCGCGGTGGCGCACGAACACTAACGGCTTTATCGCTTCGCTAGCGTGAGCCCGCCGTCCCCCAGGGCGGATTGGGAACCACCTCCTGGCGAATAATTTTGTACAAGGAGAACATTCGAATGAAACGTAAACTGCTTTATTCGGCGGGCATGCTGATGGCCCTGGCCAGCCCGATTTTCGCGCAAACGCCCGCTGCGGGCGGAGGCGGCACCGATCTGAAACTGCCCGCCGCTTATCTGGCCATGGGTATCGCATCCGGCCTGTGCGGCCTGGGACAGGGAAAGCTGGCTGGCTCGGCTTGCCGAGGCATGGCGCGCAACCCGGGCGCCCAGGCGGGCATCCGCTTCGCCCTTATTTTTGGATTGGTGCTGATCGAATCGCTGGCGCTTTACACGCTTCGTGATCACCTTCGTGGCGAAGGGTCAATAGATGGTCGTAGCGAATGGGGCTGCCGGCAAAATGGCGCGCCCCTTTTCCTTTCCTATGAAACTCCAAGGCATCTTCAGCCCCATCACCACGCCCTTCAATCACGAAGGCGAGATGTGGAAAGTCAAAGTCCAGCACAACATCGAGAAGTGGAACGCCACCGGCCTCAGCGGCTACGTGGTGGTCGCATCTACCGGTGAAAGCGTGATGCTGGACACGGATGAAAAAATCCAGCTCTGGGAATGGGTGGCGCAATGGACTGCGCCGGAGAAGTTGTTGATCGCCGGAACCGGCATGGACAGCGTGCATCAAACCGTGGCCTTGACCAATCGCGCGGCCGACATCGGATACAAGGCGGCATCTGGTGAAAACACCGTCGTTCTTCAAAGGCCAATTCAGCAAGCCGGAAACGCAGATGCTCTTCTTCCGCGCCGTGGCCGATCAGGCCAAGATCCCCGTGCTGCTTTACAACTTTCCGCAGAACACAGGTATCGATCTCGCGCCCGAGGCGGTGGCCGAACTGTCGCATCATCCCAACATTGTGGGCATCAAGGAGAGCTCCGGCAACGTGGAGAAGCTGCTGCAGATGGTCCGCGAATCGAAAAAGGGATTTCAGGTGCTGACGGGATCGGCCACCACGCTAGCGCCTTCGCTCGCCATCGGCTGCACCGGAGGCATTCTGGCTTTCGCGAATCCCGCGCCCTACGCCACCATCTCCATCTGGGAAGCGCATCGCACGCGCGAGCCTGAAGCGGCATTGGACTGGCAGAACCGGATCGGCCGCGCGGCCAAGCTGGTGACCACCAAGTACGGCATCGGCGGACTGAAGTACGCGATGGATCTAACCGGCTACTACGGCGGTCCTCCGCGCTTGCCGCTGACGGTTCCGACGCCCGCCGCCAAGCAGGAAATCGAAGAAGCTTTCGCCGATCTGCGGGGCTAATGTGAAACGATTGCTGCTGTTGGCGCTTCTCGCGGCGGCCGCCCACGCACAAGTTATATTAGTTCCCGACTCCTGGTACCAATATTACCCGCCGAACAGCCCTACACAGCGAAGTGGCCACGCGATGGCCTTCGATTCTGCCCGAGGGCAGGTGGTCTTGTTTGGAGGACAAGACCGGACGGGTTATCTCAGCGACACGTGGGTATGGGACGGATCCAACTGGACCCAGAAATTTCCGCAAACTGTCCCCCCTGCACGAATTAGCCACGCCATGGCTTACGATTCCGTGCACAGTCAGGTGGTCCTGTTCGGGGGATTCGACGGCAGCGCAAACTACACCAATCTCGATGATACGTGGGTATGGGATGGCGCTAATTGGACCCAGCAATTCCCGCAAACCAGTCCGCCGGGGCGAAATTCGTTCGCCATGGCCTACGATTCCGAACATAAACAGGCGGTCTTGTTCGGAGGATTCGGAGACGGATTTTTCGTATTTCTCGCTGACACCTGGGTTTGGGATGGCTCCAACTGGACCGAGAAGACTCCCCAGGCGAGTCCACAAGCCCGGGGCGATTTCGCGATGGCCTACGATTCCGCTCATGGGCAGGCCGTGCTGTTTTCTGGCGATCAGGGCATCGCTTTCCCGGCCGATACGTGGGTATGGGATGGCGTCAACTGGACCAACAAAACTTCCCTGACCATTTCTAGTCCGCCAGGACGCGTTTATCAGGCCATGGCTTACGATTCCGTGAACAACCAGACGGTCATGTTTGGAGGGAACCCTCTCAAGGGCAATACATTCTCTGACACGTGGCTCTGGGACGGAACTAATTGGACGCAAAAACATCCGTCGGCCTCGCCTTTGCCGCGAACGGGCCACGCCATGGCGTACGATTCAGCCCATAACCGAACGGTAATGTTTGGGGGAAACCAACCGGACCTTGCTCCCGATACCTGGACTTGGTACGGCGGTGCTCCTCCACCACCGCCACCACCTCCTCCGCCGCCCCCGCCTCCAGTAATCGAGCCCTCGATCAGCGACGTGTTGAGCGCATCGTCGTTCGGCGGATTCTCCAGCGTCGCGCCTGGTTCATGGGTGGAGATCTATGGATCGAATCTTGCGCCGGATACGCGCGGTTGGGCTGGCTCGGATTTTAGCGGCAACAACGCGCCAACATCGCTGGATGGAGTGTCGGTGAGTATCGGAGGGCAAGCCGCTTATGTGGATTACATCTCGCCGACCCAGGTGAATGCCCAATTGCCGTCCGCCCTTCTTCTTACCGTTGCTACTAACGGGATGTTTCCACTTACGGTCACCAGTGGCGGTGTAACCAGCGCACCCTATGATCTCACTGTGAATCCCACCCAACCGGGATTACTGGCTACGACGCAATTCAAACTCGGCGCTAATCAATATGTGGTGGCCCAACTTCCCGACGGGAACTTCGTTCTTCCGGTAGGAGCCATTGCCAACGTCAATTCGCGACCGGCCAAGCCCGGCGAGACTATCGTGATCTACGGCATCGGATTCGGCGCCGTTACACCCAACGTTCCGGCAGGAGAAATTGTGACGCAGACCAATCAGCTTTCAGCGAACCTGCAAATCTATTTCGGAGGGACTCCGGCGCTGGTGCCCTACGCTGGACTCGCGCCCGGTTTCGTGGGGTTGTATCAATTCAATGTTACGATTCCCAGCGTGACCGCCAGTAACCCGGTACCGTTCAGCTTTAGTCTGGAAGGCGTAGCCGGTACCCAGACACTTTTTACCGCAGTGCAGGAGTAGTGGTCTTCACCGCGGCATTCACCTCTTCGATCATCCGCAACGTGTTTTCTCGAACCGAGCGCATGAATGCTTCGCGCGAGATATCCAAATCGCCGAACGCATAGGTGATTCCGCGTGACGAGTTCACAACGGCGCCTAGGCCGTCTTCGTTAAAGCATTCCGCGGCCGCGTTCGCGCTGCCGCCCTGCGCTCCATAGCCCGGCACCAGGATCAGCGCCTTCGGCATAAGCGCGCGCAACCGCCGCCCTTCTTCGGGAAACGTCGCGCCGATCACCGCGCCGATGGAGCTGTACCCAGACTCGCCAACCAGGTCGTCACCCAGATCGTTCAAGACGCCGCCGATTTTTTCATACAGCGGCCGGCCCGTAGACTCCAGCGTCTGATCCTCAAAATCCTTCGACCCCGGATTCGAGGTTTTCAGAACCACAAACAGCCCTTTGCCGTGCTTTTGGCAGGCTTCGACAAAAGGAACCAGGCTGTCGCGACCGAGGTAGGGCGTCACCGTAAGAGCGTCGCAATCGAACCCCTCTTTGCCCAGGTACGCGTTGGCGTAAGCTTCGGCAGTGGACGAAATGTCATTGCGCTTGCCGTCGGCGATCACCAGCAGTCCGCGCTGCCTGGCCGCGCGAACGGTATTCTCAAAGGCCTGCATGCCCGCCACGCCGTATTGTTCGAAGAACGCCAACTGCGGCTTCACTGCCGGGACCAAATCGGCCACGGCTTCGATCACCAATTCATGAAACGCCGTGATCGCCGCGTAGTCGCTGCCGGTGCGCACAAACGCGGGCATCTGATCCACGCGAGGGTCGAGGCCCACGATCGAGCGGCTGTCTTTGGCGCTGATAGCGGCGATTAAGCGGTCGGCGAAGGATGCCATCTGAAGATCATTGTGGCACGCCCAACCCGCCCATAGCTGCTGCGGCCGCGTTTGAAAACAGTTTAGTTATAGCGTATAATAATACGCAGAAAGATACGTATAACAATACATTGGGAGCGCCATGACGCCTGCTACGCTTACGAACCTTTTTGGGGACGACGTCTATTCATCAACCGACTTAAATAGACGTTCGGCGGAAGTGCTGGATCACGCACGCAATAAACCTGTCACTATCTCGCGTAATGGGGAGCAGTTTGCGTTGCTAAACCGCGAGCAGGCATCTCGGCTCGTTAGGGCTAACTGTCAATTCGGAATGATAATTGAATTAATCGACGGGGCTCTCAGCGTCGTAGAAAAGAAAGATCATCCTACGTCGGTAGCTTGGCTGAAAGTTTTTGACGTTGATGACCTAAGGAAGATGGTGCGGGAGGTTTTGACAGCCTCCATGTCGGCGCTGCGTGAAACCGGAGACTGGGACGCGGTTAACTCTATTATTCATGAATGGCACGAAAGTGCCCTCGTAGAGCTGAGCGGAGTGCTTGATGAAGCCATGAGTTCTCCGTCAGAAGAAGTATCTCTATCAGATCCGAGACCGTTGCTGGAACCGGAGAGCGGGGTTGCCACCCGAAAAAGATCCTAATTCTGAGGAAGTAGTCGAAGAGGAAGCGCCATCCCTAGAGCTTAGGGCGTCCCCTAAAGGCTCTGATCCCCCGCAATCGATATGGACTCTCATCGCCCATAACAAGAGAGTGCTTAGGAGCTGGGAGCAACTAGCCCGCGATACGCCAGAGAACGCGAAGAATTGTTACGAATGGCTTCGCAAGCACGCTATGAAACCAATTCCCGGTCGCTGCTATGCGCTAAAGGGGAAGAAAAAAGCAGGCTGCTGGTGCTACTAGATTGGTTCTGGCGACCGCGTTTACTACAAACCAGACGATACGTCAAAGACAGCGAAGGTTTACTACGCCGGAAGACATCCCAATGCCGCTCCAGATCCCCCCAAAAACCTTTAAGTGAAGGGCTACAAGGGAAGTTCAGAAGTTGAAGAGAACTTCGCGCAGCGCGTCCTGGTATTCCTTCCGTGCGTTCTTCGCCGCAGTTCTTGCATCTTCCTCGGCAAAGTTCGCCTGGTCCCACGCCTCCACGGCAGGCATGGAATGATCGGGCGTCGCAAGGTCTTCCTCGGCGCGAATGGCGGCGATCCAGCGCTCCACCGCCGCCTTGTACTTGAATCTCAGTTGATCCAGCTCTGCGTTTTCCATATTGCTAGAACACATTCTTCAGAGCCCAGAACAGGAAACCCGACAGGATCATGGCGGCGGGAAGCGTAAGCACCCAGGCCAGCGCCAGATTGCGGACCGTGCTCAACTGCAGGCCGGTGTGATTAGCCGCCATGGTGCCGGCGATGCCCGACGACAGCACGTGCGTGGTACTGACGGGCAGGCCCAGGTAGTCCGCCCCGCCGATCGTCAGCATGGCAGTGATTTCGGCCGCCGCGCCTTGCCCATAAGTCAGGTGGTCTTTACCGATCTTTTCGCCCACCGTCACCACAATGCGCTTCCACCCGATCATCGTTCCCAGCCCGAGCGCCATCGCGACGGCCACCTTCACCCACAGCGGAATGAACTTGGTCGCGAGATCAATGTGCTTCTTGTAATTACCAAGCACCTGCAAGTCCCCAGTGCTGAACTGCGCCTTGCCGGATTTCTGGATCAACCGGATGGCCTCGCTGACGACGTACATATCGTTGCGGAAATTGCGCGTCATGTCGGGCGGCACATCCTTCAGCGTTTTGTAAAGTGCCGTCTCATTGCCGATATCGCTGATTACCGAGCGCAGCGCCAACATGGTGTTGGCGTTGAACTCTTTGGTGCGGATGTATGCCGTCAGGTCGTCGCGCGGGTCGGCTACCACGGCGGAGGGATCCACGTAATGATTGAGCACCTGGACAGTTTGCTGCGACACCGCCAGGAAGTCTTGAGTTTGGCTGGGCGTCACGGCGCGGTTCAATGCGTAGGTGGTTGGCACGGTTCCGATCAGGATCAGCATGATGAGACCCATGCCTTTTTGTCCGTCATTGGAACCGTGAGCGAAGCTCACCCCGGTGCAGGTGAAAACGAGCAGGGCGCGAATCCAGAAAGGTGGAGGTTCACCGTTTGCCGGTGGTTCATAAAGACGCCGGTCTTTGATGACTGCTTTGCAGACTAACAGTAGCAACCAGGCTAGGCCGAACCCTACGATCGGTGACAACAGCAAAGAGCGGCCGACACCCGCCGCCTGGGTCCAATCCACTCCACTGGTGCCCTGCCGGGGATTCATCAGTTGATTCGCAATGCCCACACCAATAATGGAGCCGACCATGGTGTGCGAACTCGAGGCCGGCAGCCCGAAGTACCAGGTGCCGAGATTCCAAAGGATCGCGGCGATTAATAGCGCGAAAACCATCGCAAAGCCCGAACCGGCGCCCACTTGAAGAATCAATTCCACAGGCAGCAAAGTAATGATGGTGAATGCGACGGCGCCGCTCGAAAGCAAGACGCCGATGAAGTTCCACGCGCCCGACCAGGCCACCGCCAGGTGTGGCTCCAGCGAATGCGTATAGATGACCGTTGCCACTGCGTTGGCCGTATCGTGAAAGCCATTCACGAACTCAAAACCAAGCGCTACGAGAAGTGCCACGCCCAGCAAGAGGTAGGGATAGATAGACGTGCCTCGCTCTGCCTGTAGATCCCGGGCAAGGCTCACAACGGTGTAAATCAGGCCAACGACGAGGGCCACTCCGAAGACGGCAACGCCAATCGTTGCGGGTTTCCTCGACATTTTTTGTTGTAGTGCGGGTGCTGCAGCGGCCATAGTTCTCCTTCAGCCTGCCCACTATAACCCTGGAATGTTTCGTTTTCCTTAAGATCCGGTTACGGCAAGATGCCGCGTGGAAAAACCATCGGTCAATCTTCAGTTCGCGCGTCAGCCACTGACCGGACGTAGCAATGGTAGAGTTGGCGGCGGGCTTTGTGGGTGGTCTTACATTTCGTGCCGCCTCGACCGAGCCCAACCTGGGAGCAAACGGCCGTGATCCTACCAATGTGAATGGCAATCTCGATTAGTACCGGCTGAGCTCGAAGCATGCGAGCCGTACGTATAGTACATCAAATTGTTTGACATTTTATCCCGCCTAACCTATTCTGTCTGAGTCCAAAACGGGAAATGTTTCAAAACTGTTTTGTTCGAAAAGTGCATTAGCGCTTGATTTCCCAAGGACGGGAATGTCAGGGAGCAATCGATGAAAGCGGTTTTATTAGTTGCGACATTTGTTGCTTCCTGTGGCACCGCTTTCGGACAATCGCCTTCTGCGCCGCCTGCCGCCATTCCATCGACCTGTGATTCAACCAAGATACTGTCGGTGGAAAATTTCGCCGCCGGCGATTCCAGTAGCTCCCTCGGCGGTATTTCAAAAATTATGTGGTGTGACTTTGAGTTTCCGCCGCCCACCACACCGGTCACGTCAGTTTTGGTTCACGGGAAGAAAGCCTTCATAACGCTTCAAAACGTTACGCAAACCTCGCCAGTCACATCGGTAATCTTTCATGGTTATCCGAGTTATGTCCCTCAACAGATTGTGGCGCAACTGCCCAATGTTGGGGTGCCAACTGGAACGGCTCAGCTCCATTTAAGTCGTGGGAATCAAACCGTGGCATCCACGTCGATTCAGGTCGAAGAGTTCGGACCGGGCATTTTCACCTTGGATAGTAAACCTGGTGGTCCAGCCATCGTCCAGGACTCCTTAATGAACTACATTCTGGAAGGCAACCCTGCTCAGTCTGGCCAAGCCGTGACCGTTTTTTGCGAAGGTCTTGGGCCGACCAGTCCGTTCGTCCCAACGGGATCGGTTCCGGATGGTTTGGCGGCGACGACAACCACTCCCCAGGTTTACGTGGGCGGTCAATTGGCGCCAGTAATCCTATCAAGGCTCGCTACAGGTGGCGCCACGCCCTCGGCGGCTGGCGTTTATGAAGTCACTTTCGTCGTTCCGGCCGGCACGGGTGGAAAGGCAGTTCTGCCTATTTATCTCGCTATCGGTGGTAAAACCAGCAACACAGCCACACTGCCAGTGGCGCCGTAGCTTCTAAAGATGGAGCTTCGTGACGAGTGGTCGCCGACCAGTTTCCTAGTGGCGGGCGTTTGCTTTCTCGTCCCTTTGCTTCTTCTCCCCGCCTATATTTCGTTCAGCTTCGATTCTCTCCCGAAGGCCGTTTACTTGTATTTATCCGCGGCGGTCTTTCTGCTGATACCTGGGGCGTTTGTGCGGTGCGCCAGCAATCTTCTCGCAAACGCTGCGGGTAAACTCCTCCTGATGTTCGCTTTGATTACGTCGATCTCTCTGATCGTCTCTACCCTCACTTCCGTGGACCCCGCGCTCTCATTCTTTGGCAGTCGCTGGCGGTACTTCGGAGCATTGAGCCAGCTCAGTGTACTCGCGATAGGGATTGCCGCCGCGGGGAGCTTTAGCGATTGTCGTGCAGCCCTTTTCTTCTCGCTTAGAATGTTTTCGCTCGGAGGCTTATTAGCCGCACTCTATGCCTTGTTCCAATTCTTCGGTTTTGATCCCTTGCTGGATCCGCGGCTTTACACCCTGGCTTCGGCATTGCATGTAACTCGACCGCCTTCCAGCCTGGGCCATCCAGGCTATCTTGCAGGATTCGAAGCCACCGTTTTCTTTGTGGCCCTGGCAGCGCGGCAACGTGAAGAGCGGCGTTCGTGGCGGTTTGTGCTTGTGGCGTCCGCAGGGCTGGCCCTGGTCGCGATATTGGTTAGCGGAACTCGGGCGGCCGTGCTTGCGGTGGTCTTATGTTTCCCGGTGTTTTTCGCGATTCGCGGCATGCGTGCTATTGCCGGACGTACACCCAAGGTTCTGCTGGTCTCGAGTGTAGCCGCGTTTGGATTGCTCGTTTTGGTCCCACAAGGCAGCGGCTTGCGAGCGCGTCTTCGTCAGTCGACGGAAGACTTTGGCGGACCTCGGCTCCTGGTCTGGAAGGATACGTTCCATTTGATTCAGGCACGGGTCGCAACGGGCAGCGGGCCGGAAACCTTCACGGTCGCTTTCCCAAGATTCGAATCCGATGAGCTATACCGGCGTTATCCGGACTTTCAGCAGGAATCTCCTCACAATGTTTTTCTTGACGCGGCTGTGGCTCAAGGCACCCCTGGCCTGCTGGAACTTCTCTTTGCGGTAGCGCTCGCCGGATGGTGTGCCTGGAAGACGGAGAAAGAGAACAGGGACGTGGCCATGATTCTGTTGGCTGGGGTAGTGGCGTGCCTGGTTTTTCATCAATTCTTTGCCTTCACCTTACCTTCCTATTGCGCATTCGTACTGCTCATTAGCGCTCTGGTTGCGCTTAGCGCGCCAGTTAGCCGGCAGCCTCCACAATTGGCAAGCCACGGACGGGTGGCGCTGGCTCTTTCCGGAACCCTTGTCGCCGTTGTTCTTCTGGCCAGCGCGGCTCAAGAAAGCGTCACGGACCATGCATTCGCGTGCATAGATTCGCTTCTCAAGCATGGCAACGTGGCCGGCGCCGTTGAACAATATCATCGTGCACGGAGGTGGAAGCTGATTGGTCACTCGCCGGATCTTTGGTATTCCCAACAAATGGCCTGGGTTGCCCAAGCCCTCCCGGCTGGCGACCTTCAGCAGTTGGCTCGCGCAGAGGCATTGGAGTCCAGCCGCACAGCGGCGGCAGATCCCGGAGAGGATCGGGTGGCGGCCGCGTATCATCGAGCGGTCTTGTGCGCAAGCACTGGCCAAACACAGGAGGCCGAGATTGTCGCGCGCAGGTTGAGCGCGCAAGCGCCAAACTGGTATCAATCTCACTGGATATTAAGCAGACTATTGGCTGCAAGTGGACGTGTGGAAGAAGGGCAACGGGAAGCGGAGCGGGCTCTGGCGCTGGTGGGAAACACCAAGCCGGAAGTGCGTCGGCAAATCGATTCTTACCATCAGGCGCTCCTTCTGTTTGAGAAGAACAAGTCTCCGAGTGAGCGCCCGAGATCTTAACCACGCTACAGGTTGCGCGTGAGGCGTACGAAGCCTGGTACGCCCAGGATCTCCTGTACCTCGCTACAACGTTTTTCGTCCAGAATCCGAAAGCCCGATTTTTCATAGGCCGACCTTGCCGCATCATTTCCGATGTAGGTCGTGATTTGCGCCAGCCTGCAGCCGCGTCCTCTCGCAGCCTCGAGCACTGCATCCATAAGAGCGCCGATGAGTCCGCGCCGCCGATATTGGGGCAGAGTTGCGACGTTCTCGACGATAAAATCCGCTCCGATGTCGGGCGGCATGCAAGCTTTCCAAATGGGCACAACGCGTTGACGGGATGCCGCTGCGTCCGCTTCGGTCCAGCCAAGATCGCGCTGCACGTTAGACATTGCTTCGCCCGCCAGCGCCCATCCATCATTGGATTTAGCGCCGATTTCGAAGCCGCAGAGCGCCGCTGCCGGCTCACCCTCCACTTCGGCGATGAGGAAACTCTCGTAATGATAGAGCGACCGCGGCTCAGCGATGGCCAGGCGCGCCAGATAATCCAGGCATCCGGCCTGGTCCGCGCCGATAATCACATCCCACATGCCGCGCGCCACATGCGATCTGGAAGCGGAAAGCATCACCCCGGCCAGAAACTTCGCGTCATTGGAATTTGCACGCCGAATAGGAACGGCCATTATGCGGTCATCAGCGCCGTCACAGTAGTGCGGTCGATCACCTGCTGATACGCATCCAGCATGCCTTCGATCGGCACGATGGTGGTGGCCAGCGACTTGGCATCGAATTGCCCCTTATCCAAAAGTTCCACGAAACGCGGAATGTCGCGCATTGGGTTCGCGCCTCCGTATTGCCCCGCGTGATGAGTGCGTCCTCCAATGGTGAACACCACCGCCGGCAGCGTGATGTTTCCCGTGGGCAAGCTGGTAGTGACGATGTGGCCGCCCGGTGCGCACATCATATATGCCTGCTGGATGGGCAGAATGCCGGTCGGATCGGGTCCGGCCTCAAGTTTTGGTTTCGCGCGATCGGCGCCCACTGCTTCCACTACAAAGTCAGCGCCCGCTCCGCCAAGCAGTCCGCCCGAATCGCGCCCACCAGCCCACAGCCGGTTATTCGGACCATTCGAAAGCCCTCGGACTTGCTCCACCAGTTTGTCGCCCTCGGCATTGGGATCCAGAACGTGAGTCGCGCCCACTTTCAGCGCCACATCCCGGCGAACGCGAATTGGATCGATGGCGATGATGGTGGAAGCGCCGGCGATGCGCGCGCCCTGAATGGCGCTCAAGCCCAGGGGGCCGCATCCCACCACGGCGACGATCGAACCGATGCTCACATCCGCCAAAACTTGCGATGCCGTGCAACCCAGGCCCGCTACGCTCACGCAACTACAGACCATCCCAAGGTCCGCCGCCGATGCTTTGGTGAAAACTGGCACCACCCATTCTTCGAAGGTAACCATCAACTCCGCGAGCCCCCCAATGTGCGAGTTCGCATAAACCGGAGTACCGTCGCGCATATCCGCGATCGGCACCAGATCGGAGGGACCCTGGCGGCCGAGAAACTGGCACATATCGGCGCGCCCTCTGCAGACACTGATAGCAGGAGCCGCATTGCGGTGTGCCGGATACGCAAACGCGATCGCCCACTTGCACCCGCCGCACTTCCGGACCTACAGCTTCGACAATTCCCACGCCACCGTGGCCCTGAATCAGACGCCATGCGTGACATCGCAAGGAATGCCGGCGGCACCACTCGCGGAGGAGCGTCTTTGGGAGTAGCCGGCGCAAGACCTGGCGGCGGAAGCCCCAGCACATCGGTCGAATTGGAGTAGCAGAGGTTGGTTGCTTCCGTGCGTACGACGATTTGCCGTCCACTGATGGGGCGCAGCGTCAGCTCCTGAAGCGTGGTTCGTCCGGGGCCCGTCCCGCGCGAGACCCATCCGCGAAATTTGCGTCCGGGCGCGGCCATCTTAGTTTGCGCCAGCAGTGTTCCGCTTTGCGCCGCGAGTGCGACGCCCGCTAGTCAGCACTCCTCTGCGGGACAGGACAGAGTCTTTTGGTTCCATCGGAACCAGTGTACCGGCTAAACCATTTCCGGCGTCATCTCCACCACCTCCACAATTTGCGTAAACGGAATCCTCGCGCGCTGATTGGCTTCTTCGACAGCCGCCCGAGAGGGCGCTTCGAAATAACAATGCGTCTGCGCGGTTTCCGGCAAGAAGAAGCTCCGGACCCAGCGCACCGGCTTTCCTTCGCTGGTCATTTCACTGCAGCACGATTTTGCGCGGAGCCCGGCGCTTTGCAGAGCCTCCGGAGTCACGCCCGGCAGATCGCGTTTCACCACAAAGAACGGCATGTTTCATTCCTCCTTGCTGGTCCTTCCTACAGGTTCAAGAACTTTTTCCAAATCGGCGCGCAGGATGCGGATGGCCCGCTCTCCCGCCAGCCGAAACGCCGGCATCCTACCGCTGCGGATGTACGCGCGCATGGTTTGTACATGCACCCCAAGCTCCTCGGCCGCTTCCTCCGGGGTCAGATAATCGCGCACCCGCTTGGTTTCAACTTCGTTGCGGTTCGCGTTCCCTCCCGGGACCTGGCCAAAACCCAGTTGCGCCACCGCCGCGCGCCACGAAGCGCTTCCGATCTTATGCGCGGTCTTCAATTCGCCCATCAATCCGCTTTCTTCATTGGCAAAAGCTGCCAGCAGATGATTCACCCCTACTGCCGGTTCGCCAACGGATTTCGCAATTTGGGCCGCACGATCGAGCAACTCGACAACTTCTTGTGAAAACGCCACTTCAGGGCGCGGCCCGTCCGGCTGCCGGCTCCAGTCGATACCCAAAACCTCCAGATCCAGATCCCATGGCCCTAAACTCGCGATCCCGAATCGTGAGATCGCCCGCAGGCAACCCAGTAGAATATGGTCCGGCCCAACTTCTCCGGCATCTCGCTGTTTGGCCGCAAAGATCGCGAATGAAATGGCCAGTTCGGTATCATTCATACTATCTAATACAGTCTTATACAACGTTAAACTATCTAATACGCGCTGTCAACTGCCCTCGTACCGGAACCGGCTGGTACTCTCCGGCGATTTGGGTGGTTGGACATAGTGGCACATCATCGGATGGGACATTAGCATGAGCATTTCGCTCGGATACGAAGCATGAGTATTTCACTCGGATACGAAGCATGAGTATTTCACTTGGATACGATCCCGCCAACTTTTATATTTGGCGGGCGTCCGACGATTTCGTCGTTTACCTGAGTCTGCAAATGGTCGCGCAGCTCGGTGCGCACATTTCGCGCCAGGCAGGTGAGAGCCGGCCCCCGGAGACCCGTGGAATCCTGCTGGGCCGCACCAGCGAAACGGGGGTCCGCACCACGGTGATTGAAGATTTTAAGCTCGTTCCCCGGGTCGAGGACTCGCCTTACGTGCACTCCGACGACGCACAGTTCGAAATCGCCTGCCAGCAGGTTCGCGACGCGAACGACCAGCGCGCCGTTGGTTTCTTTCGATCGCGGAGAGACGGCAGGTTGAATATGGGCCAGCGCGATCTTGAAACATTCAGCCGGTTGTTTTGCGAACCCGGTAACGTGGCCTTACTGATTCAGACCTCGAGACGCGGCAACGAGAGCGATGCTGCTCTCTTTTACTGGCAACACGGGGGAGCGTATCCCCGCGATTTCGGATTTGGATTGCCCTTCGACGCAGGGCAGTTGGCGGCCGGGCATCCGGGTTGGAGATATCCCGACCCACTTCTCGAGCCAAGACCCGCCTGGCTGCCTCCTCCAAAGCTGGTGGACATCGAGCGGCCTGCGCCGCCGCACGCCTTCGTTTCCGTCGCAAGGGAGCGTATCCGATGGTCCCCTTTGATGACGACGGCCGCCTTCGTGGCGATTAGCATTGGAGCGCTACAACTATTCACGAGTTCCAGACCAACAGTGGCTGCCGCGGCCGGTAACCATACAGGTCTGGGGTTAACGGCGACCCCGCATCCGCACCAATTGGAGATTCGTTGGAACAGGTCCTCAGCGGCCATTACCGCATCCCAGAAGGGCGAGATGAAGATTACCGAAGCCGGAACAACGCAAGAGGTGCCGTTCGATCAGAGCCAGCTTCGCGGCGGCTACGTCACATACATGCCGAGCACCGACGACGTGACCATCCGTTTAGAGGTAACAGGCGGCGACGGTGGAACCACGTCAGAATCGATACGATCAGCCGCGATTCCATAATTGGTCTATTTTGGCGGAGGAAGAGGGATTCGCTCCTAAGTGCCTGTTTTTCAGTAGTTTGACGCTGACAGGAAAGGGCTTGCTAAACGCTCTAACACCAGTGCGTTGACGATCCTAACAGCGAAAGATCGATCCTAACACCGATCCTAACAGTGGGCTTGACATTCGCCTTGGGCGACTTGACATCGGGTCGCATCTACTTTCCCGGAGGAAGTGGAAGGCTAAAATAAAATCGTCTCTGAACATGAAGGTCTCCTGGTCATCACGGCCCTGGACATTACCCCTCGAATCTGGTCGCCACGAAGCGAGAGGACGGGCAGTACAAAGCTCTGGCCGAACGGTTGCAGCGCAAGCCACCCGAATCCGAAGTCATTTCGAAGGACAAGCGGAAGAAAGCATAGTTTCATGGAACGTCGTGGGCAGAAATGGTGTATTACAGCACTTCTTCTTTCTTCGACGCTACCCGCCACCGGGCAATACGAGCACGGGAGCACCGGCGTCGTCTACTTCACGAAGGATAAGATCGTAATGGCTGCGGATAGCCGTTTGTCCGCCCTAAACGGTAGCTGGATTGATACCGGGTGTAAGGTTTTAGCCATCGACGGAGATCTACTTTTTGTATCCACAGGCATGACAAGAGGGCCTGACTGGGACAACAACAGTATCATTCGAGATATTTACGACAGGCACAAATCTAGGTCGGATACGGCGCACACGGTTGAACTTGCGGATGTAGCGAAAGAGTGGAGTCAAGCTGTCTCCGGACACTTCAACGAGCTTATTAAACGGCACATGCTTAACTTGATGACAATCGGCCTGCGAAGAGGCGAAGCAGTTACTCTTGCATACCTCGGCGGCATAGACGAGCGAGGCCAATTAGTTCTGTATAGGATGTCCATTATTCCGGATGTTCTGTTTACGTCCACGACGCCAGAGGCCGTTCAAACTGGCTGTTCAGCGCACAATAACTTTTGTGCCATCGGGGAGGACGTATGGATCGTTGTGGAATTCGCAGACGGTACCAGCGAACGAGCAAAGAAGGAAGTTGTGGATTGGAAGCCGCCGAATACAGCTAACAAACTAAACTTAGACTCGTATCGCACAAAGCGAATGGCCGAGCTTGTGGTGCAATATCAATCGGGCAACTCTATCGGAGGACCCATCGACTTTGTACAGCTTCGCCGCAATGGGAAACTGCACTGGTTTGACCGAAAAAACACCTGCTCTGAAAAATAGCAAAGGCGTGACCCGATCTCCCCGCACCTTCCGGGTTCGCTCATCGCCCACCAGCGCCACTTGAAAATGCCGCCAGGATCGGGCTTCGGCCCACGCCAGTAGGATCAGCGAAAAACTTGATGCCGTTTCGCACGGCTTCAAAGAAGTTGCGGCCAACGGTGACGCAATACCGCTCCCGGCCCTGACGCTCAAAGCCTACGATTGAGATCCGGCCCGCCACCAGGAGAAGCTAGCAGAGAAGTGCATGCTTTGTGTTCAGAAGTTCTTGACCTAAAGTATTCATGCAGCATAGCCGATTCGACGATAATGAAACTCTTCCTGGTTACAATCTTTGGCGCTTTCCTCTGCCTGCCATTGGCAGAAGCCAGCCACCCAAAATGTGTGGAGTGCCCGAGAACAGCTAGTGGCAAGATCAAGCGTAGCCACGCAGCCAAGGATTCTTTCCAGGAAAGCCACCCGTGCCCATCAACCGGCAAAACTTCTGGTGCCTGTCCCGGATATGTCGTCGATCATGTGAAGCCGCTAAAGAGTGGTGGTGCCGACGAACCTACGAACATGCAATGGCAGACCATTGAAGCGGGAAAAGAGAAAGACAAAACTGAATAAGCTTTACCTCTACTACACTGAAACCCTTTGCTCAAGGGCCTTCAAAATGGGACGCTGAGTATCGATTGTTGTTCGGATGCTTTCGAGTGTCATGATCTCCCTAACTTCGTGGGCCGGTACCGTGAAACGCAGGAACGGTTCAGATTGCTACTGTGTTGTAGGAATCCATTGTTCCTTCACTGCCATCATGCCCGCAACAGCACCAGCGGATGCGGAAGGGAACATGCGTCTCGTCTCCGACAGCGATTGTGCGCTCTCCTTCTTCCTTCTTGACGGTGACGCTTTTGATGTTCTTTAGGTGCTCGGCTTCTCCTTTCATTGGACAATCCTCGATAATCGCTGCATAGGAACGCATTACTTCAGGCCAGCGACTACGTAGCTTGTCTGCTGGAAGTGAGCGAGCCGACAAAAACTTGATGATGGCTTTCTCGAACAAACGGAGATTGATAAGATTTTCAATCTGGTTTTTGAGGGTCGTGGGCAGGTCCTCATCCCTGCAAAGAATGGGATGTGCCGCATCAAATAGCTTCAGCATGCGCTTTGCTCCTTCCCTCGTCATCTCCGCATGCGCTGCCCAATCACAGAAGAAGGAGAGTTGGGATTCCAACCGTTTAGCCTTCGATGCCTCATATTTCTCCCGGTCGTCCATCAACTTGGGGGGTCGTAGTTTCTTCAGCGCTTTCTCTCGCTCCATCAGCTTACGAATCTCAACGAGGATATAGACGAGCCGCACTTCCGTAAAAGGCTCATCGCTGCTCAGTTGGCGAATTAGTTTTTCTTCGATTGCGGACTTGCTCATGTACTGCTCTTTCGTTCCCACCTACGGCATCAGGATGGGGGTTTAGCTTTTAGCGATCAGAGTAGAAGCAAAATCATCAGGCAACGCCTTTGCCCTCTCCCAGTTCTCTGCCAACAAATGCCCTAATTCCCACGGGCCGTTATTAGCATTGGTTTGATCTTCTCCGAGAACAAACGCAATCGCCGGATGGCCAGCAATGCTTGCCTCAAAGAATTTGATTCGGTCGGTACGGAGGGCGACCAATACACTGGGCTTACCGTTGTCTTTCAGTGGAGCGACACCGATCCATTGGTTATCAGTTCCGTCGAGTCCAATCGAGCCATCTGCAACAGAAATTTGTACGATCTTCATGAAGTCATTGTACGATTGATGGGCACTGGCCATTTTCAAACCCGACTTCTGATATCCTTCCCTTGATGCCAACAGACCATATCCTTTCGCTTCTGATCGCAGAGCGTGACAAGTTGAACGCTGCGATTTCCTTGCTAGGCGGAACTCCGGCTAAGAAACGTGGGAGGCCACGTAAAGATTCCATGCCGGATTGGGTGACATCGAACAAGCTGCCAGTCAAAGCACCAGCGCTGGAGAAACCCGCCCGCAAGAAACGGCACTTTTCGCCAGCACAGAGGAAAGCCGCTGCGGATCGTATGCGGGCAATGTGGGCCAAGAAAAAGAAAGCCGCTAAGAAGAATGCCTAGCTAGGTAGCCGCAAGCCGTTTGCCTCATAGTATCTCTTGATGGCATCGTAGGTGCGACCTAGTTCTATAAACGCCGAGTTCTCCAGCGTTGGCAGCAATTCTTCAACGGTAGCGGTTGTGACGGTCAGTGCAATGGACATGGCCGTCCGATGCATGAGTTTTGAGCAAATCTTGAAGAGTGGTTCAAACTCCGCTAACGCCTTGATCTTTGTGGCCATGTCACTACTCTTCAATGGCCTTTTGTTTTCCAGCCCGTTCTCTCTCAGAAACTCTTTGAATAGTGCTGCGGCATCCTTCGATTCTTTCGTCTGAGGCCCTTTGGCTTTCTCTGCCTGTACAACGTGTTGTAGTGACTGCTTCATGATTTCATCCGGTTCACTAGCAATCATTTGCTCTAGGCCGTCCACGAACTGCGAGTGTGACACAATTGTCAGTTTTGTCACAGCTTCGTAGAATTCCTTACCGTCTATCATGAGATCGTTCTGAAACGATCTGGCATTCTCATTCGACGCTAAGACATACTCCGTAATGACTCGAAGCTCTAGCAAACTTCGTGTTCCCCATGCTGTCAGGTCAGTAGCAATCATCTTGACGCCAGTGGTTACGTAAGCGTAGTCGGTGATTGCAGCGGTTAGAATGCCCCAAAGAAGATTTCGGAAAAACAGAGTGTCTTTGTCAACGGATGTTTCACCGATTCTCTTGCGGAGTTCTTCAACGTGCTCAAGAAATTGATTTTGTAGTTCTGTCGTTTGTTCGTCCGCCACTAAAGCGGAGTATAGCAAGGTGAAGACTTATCCTAAGTTCGTCTAGGACGATCCGCCGTAGACTTGCAGATTGCCGGATTGATCCGAAGCGATCATGCCAGCCGCCGCATAACACCCCAAGCTTGAGAGCCGTTTTTGAAACTTCAAAAAGAGCTTCAAACGGCAACTGGCGCACCCGCTTTTGTCTGCAAGGCCAGGAAGGACCCACTGCGAAGCCTCTTGTCGGAGTTCTGATCTTTGATTTACATTCCACACTCTTGGATTATTTATCATGAATCTACTGCTGGCGATACGCAACGAACCAGTGGCCACACTTCGAAAAAGTCAGAAGCTTGGTCATCCGAGCATGCGCCCCGTTGTGGGTCATCGAACCTGATAAGGAGAGCAGAGAGAACAATATCCCTCCGTTCGCCTGAGGCCGTCCACCGGGCACTTTGAGTAGCCACAGTTGTCGAATCGTGTCCACGAAAGCGGTTCCATTTGGGAAGTCGCCCTAGCGGGCGTTATATACACTTTCTTTTCTTCTAACCACAAGGAAGAAGACAACTTATCGTCGCCAAAGGACAGGTTGAAAATTGCCCTTTGGCGGCGGCTTCTTTTCGCCATCACAAAAACAGCGGCGGCGACGATTTCTCACGCCTCTTCTGTGAGTTAGAGACGCAAACGGTCATTTTCACGCTAGGGTAGGCGACTGGCGGCTACCCCCAAAAGTATGCGGCGTATACATACCAACATGGAACCTTATTTCACTCCCCGGCAAATCTGTGAGCAGTTCGAGATCAAGAAGCCCACGCTTCACTCCTGGCTCAGGCGAGGGCGACTAAAGAGTCTTCGTTTCGGGTCGCTTCACAGAATTTTGATTTCGGAGTGGGAGAGGTTTCTGAAAGAAAGTCAAAACAAGACTTAAAAACAACAAGAGCCGCCTAGCAGGTTCGAATCAGCAGGCGGCTCGGGAAGGAAAATGTTATCCAGCGATATTTATCATAGCCCAACTGAGGCTTTTGTCAACATCCCGGCAGAGATTAAGGGCCTGCCCACGTGGGTCTGCTGGCGATTTGAAGAGCGTCTTGACAAGGACGGCCAAAAACTTAAGACGAAAATCCCGTATCACCCATCAGGCAAGAGGGCCAAAGCAAACGACGAATCGACGTGGTCAACTTATTCTGAATGTGTCGCCACTGTGGAAGCCGGAAATTTTGACGGCGTCGGTTTTCAATTCACGCCGCCATACGTAGGCGTTGATCTCGACAAATGTCGTGATCCCGAAGAGGGAGTTATCGAGGCATGGGCAGAAGAGATCATTCAAGAATTAGACTCCTACACCGAGCTTTCACCGAGCGGCAGGGGTGTCCACATCATCGTGAAAGGGGTACTGCCACCCCAAGGACGCCGTCGTGGTGGAGTCGAAATGTACTCGTCTGGCCGCTTTTTCACAGTGACGGGCAAACACCTACAAGGTACACCGAACAGCATTCGGTCGGGCATGAAGGAATTGTGGGCAACCCATGAGCGGATCTTTCCTGATGCCAACCAGCCCGCTAACGTGGTTCCGGCTACACCAAATGACCGTGACCTTCAGGATGTAATTTCCAAGGCGCTGAACGCCAAGAACGGCGGTCAGTTCAAAAGTCTTTGGGAAGGTTCCACGTCTGACCATGAGGGAGATCATTCCAAAGCCGATCTCGCTTTTTGTCAAAAGCTGGCCTTTTGGACGGGTCGAGACGCAGCCAAAATGGATGCGATCTTCCGGCAATCGGGTTTGATGCGACCGAAGTGGGATGAACGCCACGGACCTCGCACCTATGGGGAGATGACGATCACAAAGGCCATAGAGCGGACGACGGAGACTTACACCCCATGTGTCGCCAAAGAGCCGCCGCCCGCTGCTACGTGCGCTCCAGGTACAAAGGTGGCCGACATTCTATCCCTTATTGCAAATCAACCGCCCGAATCATTTGACAAGCAAGAGATCACGTACTTGATCGAACCGGAAATTCCCCGTGGCGCACTCGTGATGATCTCCGGCAAGCCTGGGTCGGGAAAATCAACCCTCGTTCTAAAGTGGTGCCTTCAGATGGCCAAGGACGGCAATGAAGTACTCTACTTGGACCGAGACAACCCACTCTTCATCGCTCAGGAGCGGATCGAACGTTTTGGAGGAAAGACTCATCCGAACCTGCATTTTTGGGGACTGTGGAACAAGGATGCGACCGGTGAGCCACTGGAGCCGCCATTCCCAAATTCCGACCTTCTGCGCCAGTGCGTGAAGACGATGAAGAGGCCGGTGGTCGTGATCGACACGCTGGCTGCATTTTCTGACTGTGACGAGAACGACAACACAGCAATGGGCATGACGTTCAAGGCGCTCCGTGCGCTTACGCACTTGGGCGCTACCGTCCTCGTAATTCATCACACCGCCAAGAATGGAAGCTGGTATCGAGGCGCTTCGTCGATGGAAGGTGCCGTCGATGCCGGAGTTCTGGTCGTCTCCACCATTGAAAACGGCCTCATCACAAAAATGGAAGTTCAGACGCAAAAAACCCGTATTGGCGACGGTAAGCCGATTATGTACGAGATGGTGGATGGGATTCCCGAGCGAAGAACAGCCACGTACCAGGATTTGCTGTATGCCTTATTGGAGCGGAACCCAGGTCTCACGAAGGAGAAGTTTGAGGACATTGCACGCAAGGCAAATTTTCGTCGAGCTACGATCCGTGAGTTCATCGAGAAGTACACGGTGGCCGGAAAGATCAAGTACGAGAATCGCAAGCTGTGCGTCAAAGGACAAGCACCCGAACCAGAACGGGAAACACTGCAAGACCTTTTCGAGCCAGGGGAGGCAGCATGACCGACCAACATATCAAACAGGAGATTTTACACGAGATATCCAACATGATGGATGAGCGTCGTTTAACCTTCGACGAAGCAAAGGAATTCGTTAAGTACAGCTACAATGATGAGCACATCCGGGCGCTGGTGGATGAATTGTGAGCGCTGGAGGGGCTTTCAAAGCCAGCTTGCGCATGGGGCTTCCACCTGTGATCCATATTTCTTTGACGGTTCCGTTGACCAAGCAAGCCGAAGGCGACGGAGTGTTTAGCCGTGGCTGGCCAACAAACCAGCCACCATCGCCAGCCGGATTCACTAGTGCGAAACGCTGCGCCCTAAGCTCGACGGGTACCGGAGCGGGGGTTTGTGCTTGAACTGGAGCAGGGGAAATGTATCAAGAGATCAAACCACCGACGAGAGCGGCAATAAATGCGACTGCGATTGTCGCTTTCTTCATTGAAGAGGCTCCGAGGTACATCATAGTTCAAATAATTGCGGTCGAAACCAACATGTGAAACGATAACGAGAAACGGGCGAAGAACGATGATTCGGCGCTGGCACATAACGGATATTTTCTTTGGACTTCTTACGATGGTGCTGGGCGTGATAGCGCTTGCGGTCGCTCTTCCATTCGTGCTGCTGCTTTCACACCGAGATCTTAGCGTTGGGCCAGTGTACTCATTGGTTCCAGTTGCCATGTTTGTGTTGGGGTTCTATTGGTCACTGCGACGTTCCTCTCGGCCCAAACCTCCGGCGAAGCCTCCTTCGAGGGCCACAATCGTTGCCAAGAGCTTCGCCGTGAGAGTCACAGCGATGATCGTTTCAGTGATCGCTTACTTTGCCTGGATTTGGATTCGGATTCCTCCCCGAGACGTTGGCGTGGGCTTTGTCTCTTTCGATGTCCGTGCGTTACTCCATTGGCCGTTGCCTCTGGTGGTCTTTTTGGCAGGTTTTGGTCTGGAATATCTCAGGGGGTCAAGACGACGGTCAAGATTTAGCACGGGTGTTGGCCAATGACGCTGGCAGTTCGAAAGATTGCGTTCGCCAACCGACGTTAGCGCCCTATCCTTCTGAAGATCGCTTCCAGCCCGGAGGCACGCTTCAGTGAGGCCCCAGCCGAAATGCAATAGACGCCCCTTTCGGCGACGCCACCGGGAAAGTGAACTCAACGTCCGAGTAACCTATTTGACTGCCAACTGGCGCACCGTAGCCCCGCCTGCGCTCCAAATTTCCTTTCCCCTGAAATCGAGTAGGCGAATCGTCGGTGGCGCAAGCGAAAACGGAAAACCTGTTGGTGGCTCCGGTTGATCCACCGTGAGAGTAGCGACAACGCCGCCCGTCGTGTTCACAAAAGCGAAACGTTGCGCTCGAAGTTCCACAGGAGCAGGTGTCGGGGTTTGAGCTTGAACTGGAGCGGGGGAGATGTATCGAGAGACAACGCCACCACCGAGGGCAGCAACAAAAGCTACGACGACTGTTGATTTGTTCATACGAAAAACCTCCGCTCTCGATCATACAGAAAATGCTAATATCCGGGCATGCTGGACAAAACGCAGGTCACCGAACTCGTGAAGTTTTTGGTACAACTCCAAGCAGAGAATCTTGCCGTTCGTAAGATTTTGACGATAGCTGCGCACATTGGCTCCGCAGAGATGGAGGATCTGATCGCAGCGGAGCGCCAGAGACTTGAGAGTATCCCTGTCGTCGCTCATGCTCTGCTGCGGAGCGATACGAGTCAGCTTGCCGTGGTTTTAGGCACTCTATCGACTGTTCATCCCTAAGGTCTTCGTACATCTCGTGTGTGCTGTTTTAATGCAAATCGACACGAATGAAGTGGCCCATCCCACTGTTGATCCTCGTTCCGGCGTCCTCAGGCAGTTCCGCCGGAGATTCTGTTCCCCTTACTGCCCAGCAATAGCTTGATGTCCTGTTTCCAAACGATTGAGTAATAGTACCGTCAGCACTTTGGATTCTGACGAATAATGCCAACATTCTGGTAAGGGTATGCTACACTCCCTAGGCAATGATTCATCAGGGCCTTGCCAATGCTGCGCTTTTCGTGGCAGCTATGGGCTTATTACCTGCATCGCTGTGCATGGCAGACGTAATCACCGTCTCGTATTCCGGGACGATTTTCTTAAGCCAAGTGCCCGGCATCTCCGATGGTTCGGTGTTCACGGGGAGCTTCAGTTACGACTCGACTCTTCAGCCCTATTTCCAATACACTGACCAAGGTGAAAATAATACTTTTCTGAGCGGCGACGGCTTGACTTTTGGCGTGGATGGTTTCAACTTTTCAACTTCGCCTGGTGTTGGGTCTGATTTGGGGGAGGGCTTGGAAGGTCCACCAGCGAACCAAGACGTATTCGGAGTGAACAATCAATCTGGACTAGATGGTCCAGTGTCGTACATTACCAACTATCAAGCTCTCCCGCTATTCCAAATGGGAAATCAGTTTGTTTGGAATACTGGTACTCTACAAAACGGCGTGCTGCCCAATCCCTTTAATGCAAGTGGGGTGTTAATCGGACTGATACCGGGAGGTTATACTGGAATACTGGTACTCTACAAAACGGCGTGCTGCCCAATCCCTTTAATGCAAGTGGGGTGTTAATCGGACTGATACCGGGAGGTTATACTTCCGCCAACCTCGATTTCGGCACCTTATCAGATCCACTGGCAGTGATTGGTGTGATCGACAGTGTGCAGACGACCTCGACGCCGGAGCCTTGCACTCTGCCCTTGAGTTGTGTGCTTCTTGTGGTTGCGTTGACTTATCGGCATCGACGCAAAAAGGCTTTGTCGTGAGCTAGCCCGGATTAGGCGCTACGTGTGGCGGTAGGCAGTATAATCGCCTCCATTCAAAGGGTAGTTTTCCTCGATCAAGCTGGACCTTACAATGCGTGCAGTGGTGGACTGTGGCGGCTGTGAAATGGATCGTGTGAGTGATCCACAAAGCTATACACAGAGCAGGAAACGAGAAACCCGAACGCACTCGCAGGTCTATACCATTGTCCGCTTCGTTGGCGAGACTCAGCATGATGCGGGAGAGGGCGGATATACGATATACCTCCTGAATCGTTGAAGAGTGTTGTCCGTATGGCCTTTGGGATAGCCGCCTGCGATGGTAGGGCGCAGCGAGGAATGAGATATACGGGACGACGGCGAAATGGCTACATTGGCGGAAATGTGTGTTTCTGTGTATCTCTCTTGGGAGGAAGGCGGCTATGCGAAACGGCAGTGCGTCAGGGAACGGCGCAACGGAACTGCATAGTGAAGCATCAAAAACTCAATGATCCTCCAACGGCTCGAATACGACGTAGCAAACCTGCTCCACAGTACTAACGCCGTGGCGATTTGCCAAGCGGAAGGCGAGAAGCTAAAGGACATGATCCTGACGGTGCGTGACCATGGGTGGGGCTTGGTAGTGATTGAAACGCCTTCAGGTGAGCACTGGCTGATTTTCGCCGCAAGCCATGTTCACCAGGGCAATCTCGTCGGCGACCTCCGAAAGTGGACGCAGCAATTCGGCTATGAGTTTTTCCTGAAGCGTTCCGGCGAGGAGCTATTTTCGCCACGGGCCAATTCTTTTGCGTTGTCGGGTGGCCGGGAAATTGAAATTGAGAGCGTACTGACTAGAGCGTCTAATTTCACCCATTGGGGGCTTTCGAACGCAAGAACGGTTCCTGTCGGGTACGTCCGATTGTAGTGGTTGGAGCCTGCACCCGAGAGGTCGTCAGTAAATAGTACTTTTCTTCACTCGACAGTTCCCCACCTTGCCACAGCATCAGCGGTACTTCGGAACCTTCACTGACGGCGAATTGCTCCAGAAGAGGATCGAAGAACAACATTTCCCCGAAAGCGAGCGCAGCGTAGAGCACTTTTGCTGCAAAAGTACCGTACGTACCATTCTTGACGACCGTGATAATTCATGATGATATCACTTGTCATTCACGGCACTATTTTGATATGAAAACTAAATCTCTTCTACTGGCTTTCGGTCTGCTTGCCCTGTCCGCTGTAACGCTGGCGCACAAGACGCCCAACGCCTTGCACGACATTCACAAAATCTACATTGATAAGCTCCCCAACGACCTCGATCAATATTTGCGTGCGGAGTTTTTCAAGCAGATGAAAGACAAAGTGCAAATCGTCCTGGACGAAAAGGACGCCGACGCCATTTTAGTAGGGGTCTCGGAAGAAAGAACGGGAACAGGCGCTCAGATCACCGGGCGCTATCTTGGCCTGCATGACAACACTACCGGCAGCTTGAGTATGGTGGACAAGGACCGCAAGACCATCCTGTGGGCGGACGAAGCCGGAGATCGAAGCCTGTTCTTCAGCGTGGCCCATCGTGGTGGAGAGCGCAAGGTCGCCGAACGCCTTGTCGGAAAGCTCAAGAAGGCAATGGGCTACTAGAGAGAATACCTGAAGAATAGCTCGGACGATGTTGGCATTTCCTGCGCTTTCCCGCATTGCACGACTACCGGATGGAGACTAGTCCTTATTTTGAAGGGGTGCCCAGTCAGCACGCTTGTGACGAATACAGCATAACTTACGAACGTCACGTGGCTGTATTCGGGTCCGCCTTTCGTTGGCGATGTTTCTGGCAGATGGGAGACGTTAATGATCGGATTACGACGGTCGCTTTGCTTTTTGTGTTTGAGTTCCCTGGTGCTTGGCGTTCTGACGGCGCAGACCAACGTGCTCACCTGGAAAAATAGTAGCCTGTTGGACGGCCTGAACACCACCGAGTCCAACCTGAACCAAGGGAACGTAAAGAAGGCGTCCTTTGGAAAGGTCTGCACCGTCACCGGGCTGAACGGACAGATTTATGCTCAGCCATTAGTCTACTACAGCTTGGTTTTCGTGGTGACTTCCGCAGACATGTTGTACCTCATTGATGGCTTTGGCTGTGCGGTGGATTTCAAAAAGTTGCTCATTCCCGCCGATGAAAGGCCCGTTCCATGTGCGGCTGTCAATGCATGCGGAACCTATAATTCTGAAATAGGGATTGTGGGCACTCCGGCGATCGACCTGAGAGGCCGTTCGTTCTACGTGGTGACGTTTTCAATGTCCACCGCAAGCGCTTGCCAGACAAATCCCGCTCCCTCTTGTTTCGTTCACCGTTTGCACGTCTTGAGTTTTTTGGATCTTTTGGAAGGAACATTCATTGAGAAAGACCATGGCCCAAAAGTTATTGCCAGCGGCACGTTTACTTCTTACAATCACATCCAGACCACCGGCCTGTTGGCGGTACCCGTTCAAGGAACGGCTTATGGCCCACCCACAGTTTATTTTGGGTTTTCTTCTACAGACGGTTCAAGCGGCTGGATTTTTAGCAGCTATAGTGGGTCAACGTCTGACGGGGGATGGCCTACGACACCGAATGGAATGGGCGGCAGTGTCTCCATGCACGGGGCTGCACTTTCGGCGGCAAGCGTTGCTGGTGTCCCAAACGGTGTTGGTGTGTTCGCCACAACCGGAAACGGAACCTTCGACGCAGCATCGAACGGCACGGACTATGGAAACAGCTTGGTCCAGTTGGGCGCTATCCCTTATGGTTACGGTTACTTTACGCCCTATAATCAAGCCTGCGCTGCAGTTCTTGGATCGAGCGGTGTGATGCTGATCCCCACTTCCGGGCCATCTCTTTACCACGGTGTGGAGTTTGGCAGCGCCACCTATGGCGTGACCGGTGGTCTGGACGGAAATTTATATGTGGTGAACCTTTCATCTCCGGGCGGCTACACCGGCCCTTCGGATGGTTCTTGTCCCGGAGCGCCCTATTCGAATTCGAATCAACAAACGATTGCAGCTTCCTACAACCCCTTCAACAGCACGCCGGCTTATTGGAATGGAAACATCTTCGCTGTTGCAGACGATTCGCCGTTGCAAAAATATGCCGTAAGCACGGACTGTTCGCCGGGACCTGTCTGCCCTACACCTGTAGGTAGTACGTCCTTCAATTTCGGTGTAGGTTCCGAGCCAGTCATCTCTGCCAATTACACACCCACATACCAAAGCGGTAGCGCTATCGTTTGGTTGATGAAGGGAACCGGATCGACGCCCGCCGTGCTCTATGCATTTGACGCTGAACATGTCGTCTCGGGGAAAATTCCTGAGTTGTGGAACAGCAATCAATGTCCAACCCGAGACGGCGCAGGGAAGCCTTCTCCGTTCACGGTTCCGACCGTCGCCGGTGGGCAGGTATACGTTGGCACCGCTCAACAGGGAACCACCGGCAAAAGCCAATTGGACGAGTACGGGCTGACTTCAGCCGTTTGCAACTAAATATTAGCCGGGTTCAGAGGGCATTCGAGTTCTAGACCGAACGTGCTGGCGTTGCCTGATGCGAGGTCGTTGTGATAACCGCACTATAAACCGGCGCTTCCCCGTTTACGCAATCGGGATTGTCTGGCGGGGAGCCGATTCCTGCCGGTTACGTTCGAGTGTAGCTGGTTGGAGCCTCGATTTCGACACGGAAGAGATCGTCACTGAATCGTTGGCTTAAAGTTGCCCCTTGGTGGGAAAGTCTCTTCACTTGATCCTTCCGCCTGTTGATCCCACGCTGCCGCCAGCGCATCGGCGGTCACATCCAAAAGGTCCAGCAGGGCGTCTAACTTCTTTGCGAATTGCACCACGTTGGGCGGCAACAATTGATTCGGTACCCAACCATCGGGACGACGGTTAACAGGATGCATTGCAACCGCCACAGGGTCCAAGGCTTCGAGTTCGCTGACCAGGGCGCTGAAGTCGGCAAGGCCGGCAACACCTTCGCATCTAAATTCGTTTTCCCACTTCACGGTCTTGATGATCTGGCAGACAATCTGCGCCAGCCACCGCAAAGAATGGGTTTTGGCAAGCGAGAGAGGATCGGGCCTCTCCTTCAGGAAGTTGCCGCCCTCATCGGCCAGGGCTTTCAGGTGAAGCTCCACGGACTGCCTGTAGAGCAGGACGACCGGGCACGCATCCCATGCCGTCCTGGGGTTCGGTTGCAGATCGAGAGTTGCGATCAGAATCTTGGCCGCTTTGTGAAGCGACCGGGCGTACATCATGACTTCGATGTCGCCGCCATTGTGCCAGTGACGGTCGTCGGGTTGGGCTACCGTCTCCAGGTGTGGGAATTGGATGACGGGTGGCTTCTTCTTCATATCTGCGCTGATCCAATTTTAGCTGCTGGCCGAAACGACTGGTTCCGATGGACGCTGCTAGACTCCGAGTATGATGCACGGTTCGCCACTCGACGAAATTGCCCCGCTTGCCTACAGCTTGTGGGAAGAAAGAGGCCGTCCTTACGGATCGCCCGAAACGGATTGGTACAAAGCGGAGCGCTTATTGAACGCATCCGGCTCGAATGCCAAATGGGTACAGTTCATTAGCGAAGTACCTGGATTCGTCGAGGCTGTGAGCGACGGCTTGGACTGCATCGTGAGGCTGGCGCATGAAGCTCCACAAACCAATCCCGAAAAACTCATCGGGATGCTGACAGGAACCATCGCCGCTGACCTATACGATGTGCTTTTCCTCTGTGAAAATGATCGTCTCGACGGCGCTTTACGCTTGCTTCGGTCGCCTTACGAAAAATTCCTTTATTCTCACTTCATAGCTGGACACCCCGATACAGCAGATGACTTTGAACAGTTCGACGATCTTCAGTCCTACACGCTACGAACGGAGTTGGCCAAGTTCCATAAGATTCCCATCAGCGACATCGTCAGGGTTGCGTTTGAAGCGAAGGCAAAGGTTGCCAGAGACAAGTTCAAGAGAAGTAAGTGTCCGACATGCGGCGAAACGTCTGAACGGCGATGGACGAAAGTGACCCCGCAAGAAATGATGGAGGCAGCTAGAGTGGAGAGCCTTCATACATTGGCGTACCGTTTTTCAACGTTAATGATTCACCCTTCCATCCGTGGACTTGAGGCACAGATGGAGGGAGCAATTAGCCTTCCGTCCATTTCGGTGATTGTCTTCCGGTTGATATGGGAGACCTTGAAGCTACAGTGGGCTTCATTCAAAAAGACCACAACAGCTACCGGACAAACCGCAGATGTCATGCGCAAGATAAATGCGGTGTCAAAAGGCGAGGTTCAGTGAGACCGGGCTTAATGGACCTCGGTGTCGCCGCCGTTGTGCCAGTGACAGATCAGTGGCATGTCTTCGTCCACTTCTTAAGAGAGTGCCGGTCGGGGGGGACTTTGATGCGACGGATTGGGCTGGTGGTGATTTCCAGGCACGACCGGAAGGCGATGAACGAAATGCTATCACGGATGCGGTGGCCGGTAAGACATAAGCGATGCGGTTGCTCTTCCGCTAGCCCACCACCGTCGTCGTGGCCAACCAAACTGACTTCAAAGACCGTCTTCAACGTCGGTTTCGGCCCACGCTAATGCGGGATCGGCAAACCGCTCTAGCCACGAAACCTGGATCGACGGCTCGAAGAAATCGTTAGTGGATGGTGGATTGAACTCGTCTCCGGCTTGGGTATTCTAAAGAGTAATGCGCCCGGATGAGCACGGACACCCCAAGCTCCCTCCCGACAAAAGGGCGCTCTTGGCGCTTGTTGCTTCAACAATGTTCGTCGGATCAATCTTGAGTGGGATGATAGCCAGAGCGCAGCCCCTGCCGTCCATTCCACCCTCGCCGTCCTTTGAAGTCGCCTCCATCAAAGCGAATCGCTCGGGTGGCCCCGTGAACAGATTTCAGGTTGGGCACGGAGGGAGCTTCACGGCGACAAGCTGTTCTCTGAGGCTCCTCATTGAGTACGGGTTCCAAGTGAAGCGGTATCAGATCTCCAGCGGACCAGCCTGGGTCGGATCTGATGGATTCGACATCGCCGCTAGATCTCAGGGCGACCCGGAGATCCGCTACATGCCCGGCATGGTTCAGCGGTTGCTAGAGGATCGATTTCAACTCAAGTACCACTGGGAAACGAAAGAAGGTAGAGGTTATGATCTGGTCGTAAACAAGCCTGGCAGGCTTCGGGAATCCAAATCCGGAGACTGCCCTTCATTACTCTCCGCACCCAATTCACGACCAGGCGAGCCTCCCGATCCTCCTTGCGGGTACCTACCGAATACTCCTGGCCACACAAGTGGTCGCAATCTGACGTCGGACGATCTGGCGGATACGCTTGCTTTTTTTATTCAGGCATTTGTAGTGGACAAAACGAACTTGACAGGCAAGTACGATGTCGACCTGCAGTGGGACGCTGAGTCAGTTCGACAGCAGTCGGCGGCAGTGGATGAGCCGACTAGCCCTTCGATCTTCACGGCGCTCCAGGAACAGTTGGGACTGAAATTGGAATCAGCCAAGGGGCCGGTGAAAACCCTCGTCATCGATCACGTCGAACGACCTTCGGAAAATTAATCCAAGACGCTCTGTATGTTCAGAATCTCTGCAAGTGGCAGGCAAGTGGCCCATTAGCACCTCGGACAGATTTTGTTGTGAGTCAGCAGCCGCCGTTGTGAATTTGGGAAGTCAGGATCACAGTCGATCTTAGGACCTTCCGCTCAACTCGGCGATCAAGCTTCACCCATATGATCGCCCCAGACGGATGCTTGTAGGGCACGGGCTTCTTCAGGTACTGCAGCTTTTCCAAAACCCAGGCATAGGTGTTCCGATAATAGCCAAGCTTGCATTCGCTCGGACGCATACCGGCCTTTTCGCATTCTTTGCGAAAGCAATTCGCTGCCGCCCAACGGCTGCCTCGGGGTGCAATAAGAACACCCGGACCCTATCTTTCGCTCAATACCTTAACTGAAGCGCCCGCTCGCCATAGCTCTCGTCCGTTTCGATCCAGTAGAACGACGGTTGGTGCGCCAGTGATTGGATCAAATGCCGGCTTGAATGTGCCGATGGTATTGTTCCTATCGTCTACCAAAGCAAAACTCTGAGCTTTAATCTCTTTTGGGGGCTGGGTTTGAGCAAGGACAGACACAGGCATCACGTAATGCGACAGTACGCCGCCCAACAATCCGATCACAAGAACTGAGGTAACGGTCAGGATTCGTTTCATAGCGGAACCTCCGCTTTCAATCATACTCCGCCGATTTTAAAGAGCCAAAAGAGCTAATTGGATTCTACGCCAGCAGTTCTGAAATTTCTCAAAGGTGATCGGTGATTCCCGCTTCCGTCGAAATGCAATCTCCAGTTTTCCTTTCAACGCACCTTTCAGGCACTACCTGGTGGATCAATAGGGCACGGAGGATCATGGAGTCCTCATCAGGCTAGTTCAAATCAACAATCGAATCGGGTATGGCGTCAGCTTTACGGCAAAATCCCGACCTGTAACAAAAACCCCTCCCGTGCCCCGCAAGCCCAACGTTGCATCCATGGCTAGTTTGAAGGCTAGAAAGTCGTACCAGAAACACCTGTTTATGATACACTGGTTCTCGTGAAAGTTGCCATCTATGCTCGCACCAGCACCGACGACGGCCGTCAGGAACTCACGAATCAGACCAGGGAGCTTCACGAGTACGCAAAACGAATGGGCTGGACGGTCGTGGCGGAATTTCACGATCAGGTGTCAGGGCGAAAATCCGACCGACCGCAGCTAAAGAAGGCCCTCGAAGCGGGAAGACGGCGCAAGTATGACGTGCTTCTGTTTTGGTCATTGGATCGTCTGAGTAGACAAGGCGTGCTGCCGACGCTGCTTCTGCTCAACCAGCTTACGCAGTACGGCGTGAAATACCGTTCCCTTCAAGAGCAGTGGATTGACTCCCTCGGGGCATTTTCGGATGCGGTGATCGGGATTCTAGCAACAGTCGCAAAATTTGAATCCGAGCGCCTATCCAGCCGGGTTCGCAGTGGCCTCGCCAGGGCAAAGGCGCAAGGAATAACGCTTGGGCGTCCTCGTGTGATTTTGGATCGGTACAAGTTGGCGGCGATGCGGAAAAAAGGGATGAGTCTGCGGGAGATCGCTGAGACGACCGGGAAGAGCGCCATGACGATTCAGAGATTATTGAAGTCTCACGTGCAGGAGGTAGCGTGAGTTCCATCGAATCACTCGAAGTTCTTTGGGAGTTCAACCGTTCGGCGCATCATTGCATCTTGAGCCTGGATGCACTCACACGACACAAGGGGTTCGATGCGGCAAAGGTGAAGGCACTGGCGGCGGTAATGTCCGAGCGGCGCTGAAACCTGCTCCTCCGCACCGTGATATCCTTCAGCAAACCAATGGCTTTCGTTGTCCACGGTATCGGCACAATGGTGGTCGGCGAACGTGACTACTGGCCTGACGGCTCTTATGTGACCACTGAGTGGTTCGTGCTTGCATGGTTGCCGATCATTCCTCTGTCTAGCAAGAGGATTTCCTATACCCGCAACAGCGATTACGCCACATACGATGCGAGTGGCGGCTTCTATGTGTACGAAACAATGAGCGTGGATCGCAAGCAAGCTCTGTTCGTCTACCTGTGGCTGGCCTCCGTTTTTGGGCCATTCATCGTCTGGGCAGTTTTTCAGGACGCACTTGGAAAGATGCTCGGAGACGAAGATCTAGCCGCTGGCCTGTTCCTCGGATTTTCCTCAGTCGCCTTCGTGTTTCCATATTTCTTACGACGTTGGGTGAAACGGCGGAAAGTACAAGAGTGGAAACGGCAGAGTTTAGGGCTTCACGGGTGATTCGTCGGAGATTGAGAAGCAGTTGCCGAATGCTACCACCAGATTATCTTCCTGCAAGTGTATTCACACGAGCGAACCTCACTAGAACGAAGTGATTGTCATTCCAGTTGAAATAGTAAACCCCGCAAGAGTTCCTGTCCCTAAAGTCCCGGCAAGCGTTCCGCAGGACGAGCAGGCTGCTATCGAGCCGGAAGTCAACCTCTCTGTCGCTCAGATTATCCATCGGAACGTTTAGCGACCCGTTGCTCGAAAGCGGTGGCTCGTAAACGTTTCCAGTCTTTGCATCCACGGTAGCCATCGTTACGCACTCTGATCCGCAGCCCCACCGGATAACAAAATAGTGCGCTGCGAAGTTCGGCCCTTTTCGATTGATTGGGTTTTTCCAACTGCCGGTCCATACGTCGGTACCGGTCGAGACGCCATTTCGAATCCTGGTTCGATATCGCCGTATCTCGGGTGTTGAGAGGATCGGCTCTGCTGGCTTCCCCGTGAACATCTCGTTGACTGGGTAATCCTCGAAGCGAGGAGTTGTAGTGGTGGCGGCTCTCTGTGGGGTCAACGACAGAGCACTCGCAGCGATCCAAATGACGACTGCCAGAGCGCCACGCACGGAATGATTTTACATCGCCGCAACGAACGGTAAGATTGAATTTGACCTTCCTTGACAGCCGAGGGGTTTGCGGAACGTCCGATCTCCAGCCAAGCTGCCCGACATTCAGCCTTGTTGTCTTCGCTGCCGTGGTTGTAGTGGTCTGCTTCCTGACGATCATCGGAATGTTGCCCCTCAGACGGAGGCTGGTACCACTGCTCATTGCAAGCGGCGTTCTGATGGCAATGGGTCCGCTATCTTTGATCGTGCCAGTACTGGTCGTTCGTGGCTCTCTTAACAAATTGTCAGGGGCCATCTTCGTCATGACGCTGTTGCCACTTTCTGGAATGCTATTGTTCCTTGGGATAGCTTGTTTCCTGATCTGGGCCGCTCGGACGACGTATCGAGCGTTTTGTAATCGATTTGTTGCGCATCGGATATGAGAACAGGGACTCTCGGAGGAACAAGGATGCGATCTTGCTTGTTGTGGGTCCTGCTGGTCTGTGCGGCGTTGAACTCACCTTGTCAAACCGTGTCTAGTGGAACTGAAACGAATTTCGCTTGCGTTGAACGGCTTGAAGTTCCAATTTATCCGTCTCTGGCACGGTTTGCCGGCGTGGAAGGAACCGAGGCCGTATCTGTGCGTTTGTCTTCAGCGGCAACCGTTCAAGAAATCGTCACGGATCATGACTCAAAGCTCAGAACCCGAGCGACAATCTTCACGCCATCCGTTGAAGCCGTTATTCGAAAGGGAGCATTTCAGCCAGATTGCCGAGGAAAACTCGTTCGCCTCAAGTTTATCTTTGAGTTCGCTGGACAGCCTTCCCTCCATCCGAAACAGGTTGTGACTTTCGAGGCGCCAAACACATTTAGGATCACTAGCGAACCACAGCAGGCCATTGTGAACTAGAACGCAGGTTGCGCCGTGAAAACGTTAATAGCGATTGACGTGACTGCTGGACCGCCACGCACGGAACAATTCTCCATTGCCGCCGATGGCATAGGATGGGTCTAAATGCCTATGGCTGTAGCCTTTCGTTAACGACCTGTCGTCAGTTTCCATCCGAATCTCTTAGCCATATCACGGACGTATCGCTTTTGCCGTCTCAAGTCTTGCTTCGGGTCTATTCGAATGCGCTCTTTGGGTCGATCAATCGAAGCCGATTCGACGATCTTTACTCGAACCTCGTCACCAATCTTGAGCCGTCGCCTGCTCCAAATCACGTGCTCCTGAGTTGCGTTAATAAGGCCAGCGACCCGCAGGGTTTGTTGGTTCCTGCCTCTTCCTACAACGTAGTCAACCATAGCGTCCAATACGCCATCGTCACCAATGCCCGCCAAACATAGGCGCTTGCCATTCAGGTACACCTCAAACGCACGCATCGTGCCGGTCATCGTAGCACGCTCAACACTTCGCCTTTGGCACCAGACCGAAAGCCAATGATGCGGATACCACAAGCAATACAATGGTGGCGAACCTATACGAGAACTCCGGTGGATCAAGCCACAGTCAAGACGTTTGAAGAGGCCAACAGTGATTTCGCTCAATTCGCTGTAAGCCAGGGTTTTCCACCAAACCTGCTTTGGGTGAAGGAAGATGAGGTTCTTCTGGGACGCTGGCACGGAAGATGGACATACTTTGTTTGGAGAGGCAATCCGGCAAAACGTCAAACAGTCGCAAGGATCGAATACGAAAGCAGCATCACACGCAATATCGGCATCGCATTTGAGGGGAAGTGCAAGACCGACAAATAGACAATTTGTCGTCTCTATGTGCCAGTGGACGATCAGGATGCTCAATACCGCCTGATTCCTCAGACTGGCGTTAAGAAGACCGTCGTTAATGAACCGTTACCGGCGATCCTTGTGGTGAATAGAGCGTTGTGGCTGTTTCTGAAATGGATATTGAAGACGAAGGACTCAGTCTGGGATTAAGTGGTTTCGTAGGGGCGTGATGTCCTACCATCGGGAGAAGTTCGCATTGCACGGCCCTGGTTCAACACCATAACCGGAGGTCTTCCGGCTTTCTCCATTTCCCTGCACGTAGACTTCGGCAATTAAGCACCTGCCGTTCTTCACAGCTTTTATGCGTGGCCCACTCAATCTATAGTAAAGCCTAGTTTCGGTCGGGAATTCCAAACGGTTCACAAGGGTCCAGTCGGTAGCGGGTAGCGGGCGCTTTCTGACAAAGTCACACAGCTTCTCACTCAGGTCAGGAGAACACGTCCCAGTGGACGCTGCACGCAGGAATGCGTCTGCAACATGCTCCGGGGTTCGAGAACGAAATGGATTCAGTACACTAACGTCCTGCCCGAATTCGAGTAGGACGGGCTTTGCGGCGAACCACAACAGTCCCACGACGCATATCGCAAAGATCAGCGAGATTAGAACCTTGCGCTTCATAGAGCGATTCTCACTTGTGGAAACCACCTCAGCTAACCGTGAAATAGCGACAGTGCCTCGATGTGGTTCATACTGGGCCGGTCCTGGGTGCTGGTGCTAACGGGATCATTTGCATTTGCACCACGGAGATCGCTTCGCTTCCCACAACTGTGCGGTCAAATAAAGGCCGTTCAGGAAAAAGCATAGTTGCTTCGTTTTGAAGTCCGAAAATCGGAACGTAAATGATTGTTGCGGTTTGTGGCCGCAAAATACTCTGACTAGATGGCGTGAGGTTAAATCTAGCCCAGTCAAATTCACGCTCTCCTTGATAGGAGAAGGTACCACGTGTTCATCGATTCTTACAGAAATCTGTGTGGGGTCACAATAGAGGCCAGGAGCACTGAGGCGGGGGCCGTCCCCGGTTTGTGGCTCCCATAGCATCGGCGCTACACATACCGAACCGAGATCACCTTCAGCAAAAACATCCCCGTGGATCAGGACAATGGTTGTAACGAATATCCAAGCTAGGCGCATGTGTCAGCGACTATTCTACGCCGCTAACGCCCGTCCCGAGAATTCCCGCAGCGCCACCAAATCTGAATCTGCCCACAACCCGGCCCCTGGTGTCGGGAGGTAGCATGGTGAATAAGTGAATTTCAGGATTCAGGTTGTCCTTGCCGTGGCGATGACGCTGGTTCTCCGCACGGCTGGGGCGCAAGAGACCAACCAGACGTATCGTGGCCTCTACAAGAACGTGGACTACGGATTCTCCGTCGAGATTCCGGCTGGCTTGGTTGGTGAAGGCAACGTTCTGCACGCTCCGAATCACGGATTTGCTATCAACTTGCATCCGAACTCGGTCGTATGGGTGGATGCAAGCTACGAAGCCTCGGAACACCAGCACAAGTTCAAAAGGTTGGACGAACGCCTTGGAACTTTGAAGGCCGAACGCAATCTTTGGAACACGACGAGGAACGGGTATCAAGAACGGCATGAAGCAATATTTGCCAGAGGCTCTGACCGTGGAACTCCACTCATTTACACCATCGAGGTTGACACAGCGCCACAGTATTGGACTGATGCTGTCCGTGTCTTTGATGCACTGGCAGACAGCTTTCACAACTTTCCTGTCCGCCCGTGAGTAAGTCAAAACCGTGACGCCTGAGCGAACTAGAGATAGAATCCAAAAGTGATTGCGACTCGATACAAATCGAAGATCCCAAAGACGCTTTCATATCCGCTTGGGGCGAAAACGATATCCGATGCTTTAGTGGGCGTGCCGCAAGAAGAACTCTTGACAATCGAGTTCCGCTTCTGGAATCGTTTGGGACGCCACGAAGCAGCCGCTCCGTATGAGGTTGTGAGCGTTTCATATATGGGACCGATGCGTCTCTTCTCTGCATCCCAAAGGATGGCGGCGAAGGGTTGGTACGACGCCAAATGGACGATTGCTGTGTATACGGTTCCACGCCCCATCAGGCACGTTGTGCAAGGCAAGCTCATCGCCGAAGCTTTGCCGAAAATTAAGGAGTGGCTTATATCAAATACCCATTCGATGGAACGGGAAGGCGGTCATTCACTGACATTCTCTTTCGATGAGTTGAAAAACGAACTCATCAGTGGCGAGGCTTCTTCACCTGAGTGGGAAACGGAGCGAGGTTGAGATTGCTGTTCCTCAAGGCTTGGCGGCGTCGGAGCGGGTTACGAGGACTGAGGGCATTACTGAAGAACTCGATGAATCAAGTTCAGTCCGTCTTCGTTCGGAAGTTCGCCGCTCATGACGGCCGATCTGGACGGGAGCGATTATGAGCAGATCTACCCGACTCCAAAAGCAAGAACTGCAATTGAGATCTCTCGAAGACCAGTTCTCAACAAATCTCATAGCAGCTTTACGTGAGTGCGCTGCCGGGACGTGGGGCTTGTTCGGACGAAACGATCTGCTGATCGGAATGTCTCGACCCAAGATTGTGGACAAGCTGATCGACGACGGTAAGGAAATCGAACGATTGCGGCGGGAACTTGGATTCACGGAAGCGTTCCATCCATTCAAGCGGTTCCTGGAGTTTCGACAGATTCAAGGACCGAATGCGCCCGGTGAACCCAAGCTGGCAACGCAGTTCCTAAAGGAGCTTGAACAGGAGCGGCCATGAGTGTCACCGCACAAATCCGATGGCTCAAACCGCATGAAGGTGGGCGGCAACATCCACCACCGGCGCCAGGGTACTCTACAGTCGCTCGTTTTGAATCGCAAACGGAAGGGGAATGGAAGGCTGATGCGTGGAGCGTTATTCTCGACTTCCAACACCCGCCTGACGAATCGGGATGTCAGATTGTCCAAGTCCGCTTTCTCTCTCCAAGTGGACCTTCGCATTGGCTCGAACCTTCGAAGAGGTTTACGCTCTACGAGGGCAAGAGGAGAGTGGCCGAAGGGATTGTTCTGTCCGATTCAAAACCGAGTTCTTGTCCATGAACCATGAATCGAAGCGAGACTTGTTTGAAATGCACGCTGCGCCTTGTTGGTGAAAGATTGACGCTCACCGATCCGGCCTAATACGATCAGCAGAGGACATTTCCAATTTCAATCGAACGGAATAAGATGATTGCCGCCTTGCAGGAACTCGTCGTGCCGGTTTTGCGCAAAAAAGGGTTCGGCGGTTCGTTCCCGCATTTCCGCCGCACCACCGATACCGGCATGGATCTGCTTTCGTTTCAATTCTACAGTCGAGGTCGCTCATTCGTCGTCGAAGTCGCCGCTTGCACAAACGAAGAGATCGCCAAACATTCGTGGAAGGTCCCGGCGAATCGTATGAACGTCTTTTTCCTTCATCCTGACCTACGGCTTCGTCTTGGATCGACGGAAAAAAGCCCCGACCACTGGTTTAAGTTCGATGGTCGCCTTTCGCTGAACCCGTACAAACAAGCGGCGAAAGCTGTGCTGCCGTACCTGGACACGCAAGCGGAAGAATGGTGGAATCGGCCCCAGGAAAAAATGAAACCCATCGGGCCCGTATAAGAGAACAGGCATGGGATGTGACATCGAGAGTTGGGTTGAGGTTTACGATCTCCAGACGGACAAGTGGACAGCCGTCCGGGGTGCCTTCCCCTCAACCGTCTATGAAAAGACCCTGAATTATCCAGATTTCCTCTCGCCTCCATTTCGCACTCGGAACTATGGGCTATTTGGGTTTCTCGCTAATGTCCGCAACTACTCCTGTTGCGAACCCTTGGACAAGCCTCGTGGTCTTCCAATCGGTTGTGATTTGGTGGGTGGATGCTCGGTAAACGACATCGACGACTTGGAAGGTTTCCATTCTCATTCATGGTTTCTACTCTCGGAACTTCTCAGTTTCGACTACGAGAAGAGTTTCTGGAATCGTCGGATAACAAGGGGCATACATGGCGCTGCCCTGGCCAACGAGGGCGAAGGCGTACACGAAACCTATCGGGAGTTCTTGGGACAGGGCTACTTTGACGCCTTGGAAGTCATGAAGGGGCTGGGCAAGCCAGATCACGTCCGAGTTGTGTTCTGTTTTGGGGATTAGGCATCTGCCCCCGGAGCCATACAAAACATGATTCAAGCGACCGGCACGAGCGCCATGACGATTCAGCGAATCTTGAAGGGAGTCGATTGAGTTCGCCGACCTCGCAGATGTGCTGGCTGAGTCTTTTGTGAAACAGCGAAGTTGAGAAGGTGAACTTAAAGCGCCTACCTTTGAGCGGGTATTTCCTCACGAGCTATCGTGTGGAAGCTTTTGCCGGTCCATTCTAGGTAGAATACCCCGAGGTCATTGTCTTCAAGGCAACTTCGGACGATCAGCAGTCGGCTGTCCAGTCGAAACTGAAGAGGATCATTCACGAGATCACATTCCGTCAGTACGCCGCTCAACTTGAAAGGAACCTCGTGCGGTAGTCTACCGACCGTGCCTGTGATCGCATCGACTATAACGACCTCAAGGCATCCAGCCCCACAACCCCACCCGATGATCCCGGTAGTGCCCCGCAAAAATTCGGCCTGCTTTCCGGCCTCTCGGATTTTTGTACGGTACAGACGATCTTCAGGACGAACTAGCTGCGGCGGCGCTGGCGTTCCGTTGAAATCGGCGAGAACCGAGTAGTCTTCGAAGTGGGGAACGGAAGGAGCCTTCTGGGGGAATACAGGCAGCGTGAAGAGAGTGAAGACACCAACCACGGCCCTGCACGTTGCTGTCATTGCGACCAGTTTATAGGGTGCTGACCGTCTGCCACGTTGGTTTGAGGAGAGATAGGATATGCACGGGGCCTCGTGTGAGACGATCTGACTGGATGCTTTGCGTCATGCGAAGAATGGACCAGATGAGCGTAATCCAACCTCAGAGCCGGATTGCAATCTTTGCAGCCACGCTCATCCTCCCGTTGGCCATGATTACTTCGGGATGTAATGCGAAGCAGGATTTGGTCATCCAAGACAGGCAACTCCCGGAGATTCAGTTGGTCGTCGATTCATCAGCAGTGCGATTGCTCATTTCCCATGAGGAAGCGGTTGAGAAGACGGTTTTAGATTCATGGCAAAAAAGCAGCAGATCAGAGAACGCTGAACAGCAACTCAAGCAACTCAAGGATGTAAATGTAAACCCTGAACAGTACACACCAGGACGCAGCGACTTTCTCATGGCGATGCAGCAACAACCAGCGGTCGTCGTCCACGGGCAGGCCCACGTTGCAATCGTGAGGACATCCCTAGCTGCCTGTACGCTCATTCCATTCGCCACTGACAATTTTGTCAATGTGCGAGTCCTAGAAGGATCGGATAGAGGAAAAGAGGGTTGGCTGTGCTCAAAGATGATCAGTGTCAACGATGCAAAAAGCAGTTCTGTCGCTGATCAGGCCAAGGGGGGGCCAGCGATCAAAACCACTCTGTGCGATTTGGTGACAGGACCGGATACATATAACGGACGAGTTGTTGAAATCCGTGCGGTTGTAGAACATGGGGATGAAGTCAGCTTGCTCATCGATAGCGCCTGTTCCGCACGCATCTGGTTCGATACCAGTTCTGCCGACATAGACGAGGAGCAATATCGGCGCATCGAGGCGTATCTCCTCCGCAATAACGGAGTGTCTACGGTAGTGGGGCGCTTCGATCATGTCGGCTGGTTTAGCTTCCGTAGCGGCCATGGCTTCGGTCACTTGGGCCAGTGGCAATCTCAATTGGTGCTGCAATCGCTAAAAGGCATCGAAGCCGAGCAGGTGGTTCCGAAGGCAAAGAAGTGATTTGTTGTAGCTCGACAGAATCCATGATTCAGGCGAGGTTCACGGACTCGCCGGATCCTTGGGATGATCGCAATCGGGGTTCCTTGGTGAACCGCCGCTCCCTCACGCACAAGCCGGCGAACGACTCGCACATTCTTTGATTTCTCTCCGTCTTCGAGTTTCGCAACTGGCAGATCGTACCGGAAGGGCATCTCATGACAGCATAGCGAACGGTTAAGCTGACAGGGTGGCCGAAAGCCAACGCTCCGTATTCCCTTGCCCCTGCTGCGGCTATCTGACCATGGACCGCACACCGGGTACCGGCACTTACGATATATGCCCAATCTGCTTCTGGGAAGACGATCCGATTCAGTTTGAGGATCACGATTACGAGGGCGGCGCAAATGTCGTCAGCCTTCGTCAGGCACGGAAGAACTTCCGTGAGTTCGGCGCATCACATCGGCAATTCGTAGGCAAGGTACGACCACCACGGGAGGATGAGATCCCGTCAAAGAATGATGCAAGCGAAAATTAGATCCATCGAAGTCACCGAAGTACCAGACCTGGACCCAGCAAAGTTCAAGCCGGAAGATCCTGAAAACTTCTGCTGTACTTTCGGCCTCAGGATCGGTACCAGCGACAGCGAGGGCGAGGAACTGTTCTACCTCTCAGTCTGCACCCCAAGTTGGATTGCGAAAGCGTGTGAGAAAAACGGATTTCTCTGGGGCCGTCATCACCTGATCGTGCCGGAATACAATTTGCAAGCGATCACCCGGATAATCACGAAGTTCGTTGAAAGCTGTCGGGGCGATTCTTGGAAGGATGTTGCGGCGAAACTGAGCCGCTTGGCGGCGTGGGAATTTGAGGATTATCGGAAGTTCGAGGGCAATCAAGAGTCTTGATCTGCAAACAAGAAATCATGCCGCTGCTTGTGGAGGCGTGTCCAGATGTTCAGCCTACGTGGGAAGCGCACCTTGCCGACTGGAAGGATGAGGCCCCCGGAATCTACACTGATTTCTCAGCGTTCGTCGGTTACTTACTTACCGCATACGAAAAAGGAGACAAGCGAAGCCTCGAAGCCGCCTTCGAAAGTCTGGAGCGATTCCTTGTGGACGGCGACCCTGAGGTAAGAGAGTGTACCTTCATTGGCTTCATTGGAAAACTTCGGAGAAGGGCCTCGTGGAAACCGTACCGAGCGGCGGCATTTGTTCCCTTCCTCAGGCCACAGTCTCAAAAGGCATGGATCGAGAACGAACGAATCTGGGAAGGCATGTCCAGTCTTGCCGCTGTTATTCGAGCAGAACGAGAGAAGCCAGAATAGCTATGTTTCACGTGGGCGTGCAGACCCGCCGTTGCTAATCGCAGCCTTGCCGGAACTAGGTGCCCGTCCTTAAGGGCAAGGTCTTAGAGCCTTCTCATGAGCACCTGTTTGTCACGGTCATGTTGAAGGCCAACACCACCGAGCGATGTAGTGTTTTGGAAAAGCTGAATTCTCCTCGATGCTGCTTAAATAGAAGAAAGTATGTCCATTGACCTCGGTGTTCGACTTCGGAATCCTATTGCCGTGCTACCCCTGCTAGGGAAGATCGAAGCGGCCCTGGTCGAGATGCTGGACCTTACATCAGTCCCGAGAGTAAGACTCGAATGCATGGAGAACGGACAACGATTAACACCACCACACGACTTTCTGTCAGACAACAGATCCCCATTCTTTTTGATCTCGATCATGGGGGAGCCAGAATGTGTTGGACTCTATACGGCGAGTGGGAGTTGGGCTACCGTTGTTATGGCCGCACAACGCACGAATCTCGAATATGCCTTGGGCGCTGCCACGGCGATTGTAATCGCTAGAGAGTTATCGGAGCGCATTTCTGACGACTGGCGATTTTTCAGCAACACTGTTGACATCTCTCCCGAAGACTTGCTCCAAGCGCTCAAAATCCCTGGCCCCAACCCTGATTGGCGATCGGCTGCTGAACAGCTTGAGGGACGAATAGACCAACCAAATAGGACTGAGCAACGCTGACAAATCGAGCCTAAGGCGAGACGGTCTTACGGCCCAGGTCAGTCTCTTCAGCACGTTCTTCAACGGCAAGTTCGCACGTAAACCGCCTAATAACGAACACGGTTTAGCCGATACATCCGAACCCTCAATGTCCGCTGCCCGAGCCTCCCGCCAGCGCCTTTCTTGTTAGGAAATGGTCAGCACGTTCAGCCACGGCCCTACTTTGTTCCGTATAGGTTCCCGCCATCGCCCTCGATTGTGAAGCGAGAGTGGCATCGTCGCCCTTCGTCACGTTGACTTCTAAATGATGACTGAAACCAGCCAGCGCCGTCTGATTTCCGTTAAGCGGCATGTCCGTGGGGTTGTCGGTCGGTACGGAAACTGGAATCGTTTCCGGGCAATCTAGCCTGGGCGAGTCACGCTTCATGAGAGCGTCACCGAAGCTGTTGGCTTGCGCAGTACGCTCTCCTAACGGACCCAGGCCCCATTTGTCGGTGAGGTATTTCAGAAGACTGGTGTGATCGAACTCCGTCTTGAGGACGCCAGGGTCCAGCCATGGCGAGACAAGAAGCGCCGGAACTCTGACGCCAAGTATGTTGAAAGCGAAAGTCTTCGTATTGTTATCGGGAGCCACCGTTTCCGGTGGTTCAACGTGGTCATAGAAACCACCGTGCTCGTCATAGAGAAGCACGAAGAGCGTTGATCTCCACAAGTCCTCATTTCCCCGCAGCGCATTGTACACCTGCGCAATCAGAGCTTCGCCGTGTCGCACATCTGTCGGAGGATGCTGGTCGTTTTGCTCTGCTCCGAAATAATAAGGTTCGATGAACGAATACTGGGGGAACTCGGCTTCGGGTCCAGCGGCATCTTCGAAAAACTTTTCCAGATGTCGATAGCCACTTGGGTGCAGCCATTGGTGCGTCAGTAGTAGAGATTGCGGAAAGTCACCGAAATAGATCTTCCAACTGATTTCTTTCTCGTCCAGGCGGTCGTATACGGTCGTTTGATCGTAGCAGTGGACGCCAGGGTGGAAAAATCCGTTCGGCATGTCTACGTGGCCGAGCGAGGTCCCACTGTGGACGAAGAACCGGTTGGGCCATGTAGGACCGGGTAATGAAGAAAACCAGTGGTCGCAGATCAGGAAGTTCTCAGCAAGCGTATGCGACACGGGCAACTCGCCCTTCTCAAAATAAGCCATGATCTGATACCTCTCGGACTCGGGCGCAGCGGGACAATGCTGCACTTCATCGGCGACAAAACCAGAGCAATCGCCGTGAATCTGGCGCAGAACGTCGTCGAGTTCATGCCCTGGATCTTGCGCCACGGTGTATTCCGCTTCGGGAAGCTGGCCAAACAAGTGGCTGGCGTCAGGAAAGTCAGGATTCGTTCTAGGCGTTGCATTCGGATCAACGCCTTCGAGATCGGGATAGACTTCCTCCATGCATCCAAGCATCCGATCAAAAGAGTTGTTCTCCAGCGTCAAGACGACTACGTGGCGGATTGGATCGTCCATGTGTGTAATCCTAGACGATCACGAGTAGCGTTTGTGTTGCAATTCGCTGTCAGCCCAGAACCAAGCTTTAGAGAGAGGAAATCGAGAAGGCCAAGCGGCGTTGCTTTTGCTGATTTCCGAATAACCACAGTAAATTTCGAAAAAAGCTACAATCCGCAAAAACGTATTACGCCGACCCCCTCGATGCCGGGGAGGGAAGATTTGGGAGGGGGGTGGGGGGTAAAATTTGAAACGGGTCCCCTTGCCCGGAATCCTTCCATTTTCTAAATTGGGGCCGTCTGAAATTTCACAATAGCCAGCAATTCGGTAGACTTGTTCTTTCATAACTTTTGCGTCGTGTGGCGTTCGAGCGCTCCCAGCGATCCGGTGGAAGAGGCTCCGTCTGCGGCGCTGCCGGTGGAACACGTGGAACGCCATAAACGAGAACTTCAAAAAGAATTGGACTCTGCCAGCCGATAGACCCTTATGCCAGCAAACACCACTGAACTCGAAAAACGTTTGTGGGGCGCCGCTGACGAACTCCGTGCAAACTCCAAGCTGAAATCCTCCGAATATTCCGTCCCGGTTCTCGGCCTCATCTTTCTCCGTTACGCCGATCACAAGTTTGCCAAAGCGAAAGCAAAGCTCACCAGCCAAGGAAGTGGACGCCGAACGATTGGCAAGGCTGACTATCAGGCCAAAGGAGTTCTATACCTGCCGGAGAGCGCCCGCTTCTCGAACTTGCTGCAACTACCGGAAGGTGCGGACATCGGCAAAGCCATCAACGAGGCAATGCGGGCAATCGAAACCGACAACGAAGACCTTAAGGATGTCCTGCCACGCACGTACAACCGTCTCGACAAGGAACTGCTCGTCTCCCTTCTGAAGAACTTTGCCGCCGTACCAATGGACATTGAAGGTGATGCGTTCGGGAAAATTTACGAATACTTCCTTGGCAAGTTTGCCATGTCCGAAGGGCAGAAGGGTGGTGAGTTCTTCACGCCCACCAGCATCGTCAAGCTGATCGTGCAAATTATCGAACCGTACCACGGTCGAATCTACGATCCTGCATGTGGATCGGGCGGCATGTTTGTCCAGTCGGCGGCGTTTGTGGAAGAGCATCGAAAGGCTGTAACTGACATTTCCATCTACGGCCTGGAAAAGGTAGCTGAGACCATCAGGCTTTGCAAGATGAACCTCGCCGTTCACGGCCTTTCGGGTGACATTCGCCAGGGCGTCACCTACTACGAAGACATCCACAAAAGTGTCGGCAAGTTCGACTTTGTCATGGCCAATCCGCCCTTCAATGTGGACAAGGTGGATAAGGAACGGCTGAAGGACGATCCTCGGTATCCTTTGGGACTGCCGAAGAACGACAACGGCAACTACCTCTGGATTCAGGTCTTCTATTCGGCGTTGAATGCAACCGGACGTGCCGGGTTCGTAATGGCGAACAGTGCGGGAGACGCCAGAGTATCGGAGCTTGAGATTCGGAAGAAAATGCTCGAAGACCGGGCCGTGGACGTGATGATCTCGGTGGGGCCAAACTTCTTCTACACAGTCACGCTGCCGTGTACGCTTTGGTTTCTGGATCGGGGCAAGAAAAAGACGAAGCGAAAAGATCAGGTGCTCTTCATCGACGCACGGCATATCTTCCACCAGATAGACCGAGCACATCGGGAGTTCACCCCGGATCAAATCGAGTTCATTTCCAACATCGTCCGACTGTACCGGGGGGAAGAAGTTGAGACTGACGCTGGTAGCGAGAAGTTGATGAAAGAGAACTTCCCGAAGGGGAAGTACGCCGATGTCGCTGGCCTGTGCAAGGTTGCTAGTCTTGCCGACGTTGAAGCGCAGGGCTGGAGCCTGAATCCGGGTCGTTACGTGGGGGTGGCGGAACGGGCGGCGGATGATTTCGAGTTTGCTGTGCGCCTCGAAGAGTTGAACGAAGAATTGGAGACGCTGAACGTCGAAGCAAGGGAGTTGGAAGAACGGATTGCGGAGAACGTTGCGGGCCTTTTGGATAGGTAGCCAATGAGAACCCTCAAGATCAGAGACCTTGGAAGAGTTGTCACTGGCTCGACCCCGCCAACGGCTAACCCTGCGTTTTATGGGAGCAGGTATCTCTTCATCAAGCCTTCGGACCTCTCGCCTGGACAGCGGCGAGTGTTTTCCACGGAGACGACTTTATCTCAGGAAGGTGGACAGCATCTTGGATCAAAGCTGTTACCCCCAAACTCGACCTGTGTTGTCTGTATAGGGACCATAGGAAAACTTGGGCTAACAAGTGAGCCATGCTTTACAAATCAACAACTGAATAGCGTGGTGGTTGACACATCACGTCACGACCCTCTTTACGTGTTCTACCTGTTGAGTACGATCATTCCGCAACTTCAACAAATACAAGGTGGCTCCGCATCGGGCAGGGAGCATGTCAACAAGACCAATTTCGAGAACATCGAAGTTACGGTTCATCGCTTAGAGGATCAGAAGCAAATCGGTTCCATTCTTTCCACTTACGACGACCTGATCGAGAACAACACCCGGCGCATCACAATTCTAGAAGACATAGCACAGATGCTCTACCGGGAGTGGTTCGTCAAGTTCCGCTTCCCCGGCCACGAGAAGGTGCGGATGGTCGAGTCGGAGTTAGGGCCAATCCCGGAAGGGTGGGCGCCGACACGATTGGGCGATCTATGCTCCGAGAAAAGGCGGGGGGTTCATCCCAACGAAATTGAACCCTACACGCCGTACATCGGCCTAGAACATCTCCCACGGAAATCCATCGCCTTGGGCGTGTGGGGCAAGGCGGGAGATGTAGGCAGCACAAAGTTGCGCTTCAGTCGTGGCGACATTTTGTTCGGGAAGATTCGCCCATACTTCCACAAGGTCGGTGTAGCTCCGCTTGACGGCGTTGCATCTTCAGATGCAATAGTGATTGTTCCATCGGAAGTTGCATACTTCGCTCCTGTGCTGTGCTGTTGCTCAAGTGAGGCTTTTGTCTCACACGCCACACAGACATCTCAGGGAACGAAAATGCCAAGGGCAAATTGGGATGTGTTGACGAAGTACCCGTTACCGTTACCAGACCCCACGCTGCTCGGACGCTTCAATGGAGCGATCCAGCCCACTGTTGAAATGCTCCAGAATCTCGTTTTTCGCAATCGCAACCTTCGGACCACCCGAGACTTTCTCCTACCCAAGCTCATTTCTGGCGAAATTCCAGTTGAAGCAGCCGACGATGCTGCCGCCGAGCTGGTCGCAAAGCCCGCATGAGCTATTTCAATCCCGACTCCGAAGACGCCGCAATCGAACAGCCCACGATTGCACTTTTCGCCGAGTTGGGATGGGAGACGCTGAATTGCTATCACGAAACCTTCGGCCCACTCTCACTGCTCGGCAGGGCAACAATGGCGGAAGTTGTCTTGCCCAATCGCCTCCGGCCTGCCCTTGCAAAACTGAATTTTGGGGTCTCACCAAACGCCATTGAAATCGCCATCCAGGAGTTGACCAAAGACCGCAGCACGTTGAGTCCCGTCAGGGCGAATCAGGCTGCATATAAACTTCTCAAGGACGGCGTGAAGGTCACCTTCAAGGGAACCAACGATGACGACCAAGAAGACATTGTCGAAACCGTCACTCTGATCGACTGGAACGAACCAAAGAACAACGACTACCTTCTTACTTCGCAGTTCTGGGTTTCCGGCGACTACGGAAGGAAGCGTGCCGATCTTGTTGGCTTCATCAATGGTATCCCACTGGTCTTCATCGAACTGAAGGCATCTCACAAGAATCTAAAACTCGCATTCGAGAAAAACCTCTCCGATTACAAGGACACCATCCCGCAGATGTTTTGGTACAACGGCCTCATCATCTTGTCGAATGGCTCTGGCGCTCGGATCGGCAGCATCACAGCGGGATTCGAGCACTTCGCCGAGTGGAAGAAAATTGACGACGAGAAGGAATCCGGCCTCATTAGCCTGGTCACGATGGTCCGGGGAGTTTGCGACAAGCAGAAGCTTCTCGATTTCGTCGAAAACTTCATACTGTACGACGAGCGCAAGGGCGACCTCACCAAGCTCATCGCCAAGAATCACCAATTTCTTGGAGTGAACAATGCCATCGCCGCCGTGGAAGACCTCAAGGACAACCATGGCAAGCTAGGCGTGTTCTGGCACACGCAAGGTTCCGGCAAGAGTTATTCGATGGTCTTCTTCAGCCAGAAAGTCCTGCGGAAGATTCCTGGCAACTGGACATTCGTGATCGTCACTGACCGTGACGATCTGGACGGCCAAATCTACCGCAACTTTGCCAACACGGGAGCGTTGCTGGAAGATGAAAAACGGGTCCGGGCTGATAGCGGCGAAAGTCTGAAGCGGATGGTGAATCAGGAAGACCACCGCTATGTGTTCACGCTGATCCAGAAGTTTCACACTGAACACGGCGAACGGTATCCGGTGCTCTCCACCCGATCCGACATTATCGTCATCACGGACGAAGCACATCGTAGCCAGTACGACATCTTCGCCACCAACATGCGAAGTGCTCTGCCGAACGCTGCGTTCATCGGCTTCACCGGAACCCCGTTGATGGCGGGTGAGGAACGCACCAAGGAAGTCTTCGGCGAATACGTCTCCATCTACAACTTCAAGGAATCGGTAGACGATCAGAACACGGTCCCGCTCTATTACGAAAACCGCATCCCCGAACTTCAACTGACGAACGACACGCTGACCGAGGACATCGCCGAAATCTACGACCGTGCCGATCTTGACGGAGATCAAGAACGCAAGCTCGAAAAGGAATTCGCAAGGGAATACCATCTGATCACGAGGGACGACCGGCTTGATCGCATCGGCGAGGACATCGTGGCTCACTATATGGGCCGTGGTGTTCTGGCCAAGGCGATGGTGATTTCGATTGACAAAGCTACCGCCGTTAAGACCTTCGACCAAGTTCAAAAGCATTGGGAGATTGCCCTGGCCAAGTTACGCAAAGAACTCGTCGCCGCCGATCCAGGGGACAAGCCCGAACTCGAAAAGCGCCTAAGATTCTTTGAAGAAACAGATATGGCCGTTGTTGTCTCGTCGGCACAGAACGAGATCGAAGAGTTCGAGCAGAAGGGACTGGACATCAGACCGCATCGCAAGCGCATGGTGAAGGAGGACCTGGAAACGAAGTTCAAGAACCCCGATGATCCCCTTCGGATCGTGTTCGTGTGCGCCATGTGGATCACTGGTTTCGATGTTCCTTCGTGCTCCACGATCTACCTGGACAAGCCGATGAAGAACCACACGCTCATGCAAACCATCGCAAGGGCGAATCGGGTCTGGAGAGACAAACAAAACGGTCTAATCGTGGACTATGTGGGCGTCTTCCGTAATCTGCAAAAGGCGCTGGCGATCTATGGAGCCGCACAGGGTGAGACCCAGCCGGAGGTTTCGCCAGTTCACAAGAAAGAAGAACTGGTGAACCAACTTCGGGAGATCATTTCAGCCACGACCGATTTCTGTCTGGAACGCAATGTCAATCCGGCAACGATTCAGGACGCAAGAGGCTTCGAGAGAGTGAAGCTGGTGGATGACGCCGTTGCCGTCCTGGTGGTGAATGACGACACACGTAGAGCCTACCTGAGCCGTGCCGGGTATCTTGACGGCTTATTTAAGTCATTGCTGCCGGATGCAGCGGCCAACGAGTTCGGCCCCATATGCAAGGTATTTCGGGTCATCGCTGACAAGATTCGTTTAGAGATTCCGCCCGTGGACATTTCCGAAGTCATGGCTGAAATCGAAGCTCTGTTGAACCAATCCATAGCTGCGGACGCTTACGAGATGCCTCCCGTTGCTGACCAGAACCGATACGTGGATCTTAGTCAGATTGATTTTGAAGCACTGCGAGAGAAGTTTGAGGGCAGTCGAAAATCCATCGAGGTCCAAAAGTTGAGGGCGAAGCTCACCTTTAAATTGGCACGGATGGTTCAAGTGAACCGCACCCGAATAGACTTTCTCGAAGAGTTTCAAAAGATGATCGACGAGTACAACAGCGGGGCGATCAACGTTCAGGTCTTCTTCGATAAGCTGCTGGCATTCGCTAGACGTTTGGATACCGAGGAAAAACGTGGTCTTGCACAACAACTGACTGAGGAAGAACTGGTGGTCTTCGACCTGCTTACGAAGCCAGAGGTAGCACTTACCTCCGAAGAGGTCGTGGAAGTCAGGAAGGTGGCGAAATCGCTCCTGGCAAAACTGAAGAAGGAAAAGCTGGTTCTTGATTGGCGAAAGCAGCAGACCACCAGGGCGATGGTTTACACGACGATCAAGGACGTATTGGACGAACTGCCACGGGCGTACACGAAGGAACTTTACGAGCAGAAGTGCAACACGGTATACCAGCACTTCTACGAGTCGTATCAGGGTCAGGGGAAGAGTGTGTATGTGGTGAATTGAGGATTCCGAAGAACATGCCACAGAATCGGATTACAGAAATCACCAGGTCGGAGATACTGGACTACCTACTTTTGCGAAAGCAGTCGTTTCACGGAAGCCTCGATTTAATAAGCTTTCTGAAACGGGTATGGAACCTCTCGCAGATGCCTTCGACCGACAGTCGCTTCGAGAATGCGGAAGGCGACATTTGGCAACACATGGTCAACAACAACGATTGGACGTATTCCGACCTGTTGAACAACCACCTTGACCTGTTGTCATGCGACGACGAAACGTTCATCCGGTTTGTTGAGATGTGCGTGCATCCAATCTTACGGCTAGATGCCAACATTTTGGCTGAAACCGTATCGACTTTCAATGGCTTCCTTGCGCCAGACGCACTGAAGCTCGTGGAAGAAACCCATGTCTCGGGTAGACCTGTTTATAAGGTTAGAGGAATTGACGGCGAATCAGACGTGCATCAGCAGGCATACGAAATCGTCCTTTCGTTCGCTGGTGAACAGCGCCAGTACGTTCGTGAGGTCGCAGAACATCTAAAGGCTGCGGAGGTTGTTGTGTTCTTCGACGAGTACGAAGAAGCGACGATGTGGGGAAAGCACCTGACCGAACATCTGGCGACCGTTTACGGCGGCACGGCTCGTTACTGTGTGATGTTCATCTCGAAGGAATACGCCGAGAAAGTATGGACCACACATGAACGCCGCTCGGCTTTCGCAAAGGCCGTTACAGAAAAGAAGGAGTATGTTTTGCCTGTACGCTTCGATGATACTGCAATCCCCGGACTGAATCCTGACGTTCACTACATTAGCGTTCAGCAGAAAACGCCGATTCAACTGGCAGAACTGATACTTCGGAAGCTAGGAAGGGTGAAGCAACCTGAGTTCTAGGCAACGGGTCCATGGGGCTTGCCTGTAGTCACAGAACAGAGTGCTCGAAAGCCATCTTCTTCGTTTCAGTGCGAAAGCGGAAGAACATGGCGATCTCGTAACCAAGTTGACTCTTGAACGCCGCCAACTTTCTCAGGTCCCAATCGTCACCTTCCGGGTTGGACGACTTCTTGACTTCAATGACTATGAAGTTTTGGTCGGTGCCACGCTTATGGATGATGATGTCGGGGAAAACCGTTTTGGCGTGAAGGTCGTCGCCGCTGATGTCGTGGCGTGGGGGTAGATTCAGCCGTTTGGGGTCGTGATGATCCCGGTTGTACTCGCAGTCCACGTCCCACTCCGGGAATTCCCGTTGCAAGTGCTCTGCGAACTTATGCGTGATGGTGCGCTCGTTAAGGTCGCAGGTGAGCAGGTATGCGTCGTGCGCCAGGAGCGAACCAGCGGCTCCGATCACCCTCCGTTCGAGTTCAGCGAGTTCATGGTTTGGGTGAGCCATGCTCCATGATCCTGCTTTCAGGCTGGTCCATGCACGCACTATTGTCGTCGTCGCCGTCTCCGGGATGCTGTCGGTCCATCGGGCTTTGGCGAGAGCACTCAGAGCGATTGTGAGGACTGGCGGACCCTTCTATCCTAACGCTGACGTTCGCTGTTCCATTTCATGTCCGGGACAAACTGTAGCCAAATCACGTTTTTAGATGCCGTCACCGGGACAGGAAACGTGTAGCTTCGTTTGATCGGGAACAGGACGCTCAAATCATCTTGAAGCGTAATGACCCCCTTTGTATCCGGCAGGGCGTGTAGTATGACCGTTCCAGTAATTTCGCCTCCGTGACTCAGCGATTCTACATCCTCGTCCTTTACTCCGATGTTCTTCAAGTTCCCATTCGGGCACCTAGCGCCCATGACCCCCAGCGAAATAATCGTATAGGAAATGTCACCAATATCGGGGCCGACGCTTTTGGACGGCTCGGTAGTTAGTATCCAGCAACTAGCATCGGGACCAATCGCACGCCTGAACTTCATGAATGCTTGAGCGCCCCCTACGACGATGCCAAATGCCGGATCACGAAAGTGCGGAGTATTCGTCTTCACTCTTAAGTCAGCGTTCAGTCGAGAAATAGTAAGCGTTGCTTTGTCCAGCTTGGCTTGTAGGTCGGCCTTCTCGATGATGGCGTTCCGGTGGTCCTTCCATCCTTCACGGATGACAGCCCATGAGAAAATCACTCCATACACAGAGACCAATGCTATTACCGCTGGCTTCCGCCATTCCTTCCAGGTTTCTCTCAACACGGTCGTCCAACCTGCGACTTTCGCCCTAGACTGGACCGACCAGACAAACGCCAGAAGAACTACTAGAATCGGGGCAAAGTAGCCCAATAATGTGGTTCCAAGCGACCCTGTATAGCTGCCTAATACCCGCAGAAAAAAGCGTGTGCCATGCCAAACCATCGCCGCAGCGGAGTCGGGGTAGGCAAACATTTCGACAGCCTAACACAGCCAGCGCTTGTAGGTCGCACTGATGGCGGTAGCGACGACTTTGAATCGTCGGTAAGTACCACAGCGATATCGTATGACGGGGCTGTGGGGAGCGTGGTTCTGGTGAAGGCGGCGTGCGTTCGTTTCTAACCCTCAACGCAGTCCTGTACAGGAATCGAGCCACGACTCCACATCTTTCCGCTTGCAGCGAACAGCCGAGCCGATTTTCACGAACCCTGGCCCCTTGCGAAACAATCGCCATCGACGCACGGTCGCAACGCTCATGTTGAGATAGTCTGCGACCAACCTCTCATTCAACGCTTCCCGCTCGGGGTGATAGCCTGAAGAGTGAACCACGAAATACAAGCGATCCTTTCAGCCGCTCATTACGCTGCTCAGAAGCACGCAACCCAGAAACGCAAAGGGGCCGCTGCTGAACCCTATCTCAATCATTTGGTCGAAGTTGCGTATCTGGTCTCCACGGCGCTCTCTGAACCTGATACCAACCTTGTAGTCGCCGCACTTCTTCACGACACCATTGAAGATACTGGGGTCACCGCAGCGGAACTGCTTGAACTATTCGGCCAAGACGTAGCCGCTCTTGTACTCGAATTGACGGATGACAAGTCGCTGCCCAAGGAAGAGCGGAAACGGCTTCAAATCGAGCATGCGCCGAAACTGTCCGTCCGGGCGCAAACGATCAAGTTGGCCGACAAGATTTCAAACCTTCGCTCGATCCTTTTCAGCCCACCACCCGATTGGGACTACGAACGGAAGAGGCAGTATTTCGAGTGGGGGAAACGAGTAGTGGATGGCCTCAGAGCACCTAACCCGATTCTCAAGGCGGAATTTGAAAAGACGGTGAAGAGATTCGATGAAGTTCAGGCTTAGGTCCGAAACGCCCGAACGAGCAGAACGGCTAGGAACCACATCCCTGGCCTCAGAAATCGCCCACAGCGTCTTATTGCGAACGACGGGCATTGCTTGCATCTCTCTCCAACCGGCGAATCACTGGTTCCTTCTTTGATCCCGGCGACCGGCGATTCCCGCAACGCCTCACGTCGAGCAAGCAGAAGCCTACCTGGGCCTAGTGGCTAAACTACACTCTCGGCGGCGCTGGAATTTTCACTTCGGCCACAGGTTTCGTCGTCGCCTGCACCGGAGCCGGGATCTTCTGTACAGGAGCAGGGGGCTTCGGCACAGGAGCCGGGGGCGTCTGCACGAGTGCCGGGGTCTTTTGCACAGGAGCCGGGGTCTTCCATACAGAGGCCGGGGCCGTCTTCTTAGCCGCTGCCTTCTGCGCAGTTTTCTTGATCGGCACACTTTTCTTCGCCGTCTTTGCCGTTGGGGTTTTTGCTGCGGCTTTTTTAACAGCGGTCTTCTTCCGGGCAAGTGCGGCTTTCTTAGCCGCTGCCTTCTTCGCAGCCTTCTTGATCGGCGCACTTTTCTTGGCCATCTTTACTGTTTGGGTTCTCACTGCCGCCTTTTCAACAGCAGCCTTCTTCGGCTTCTCCGTAGGATTCTTCGCCGTCCTGGAGGATGCTTGCGAACTGATAGCCGCTTTCACACGAGCGACAGCAGCCTTCGCATCGTGAAACGCCTCTCGTATGTGGACCGCACCTGATGAATATCGCTCCGTCACGTCCGCTATCAACGCCTCAATCTTGGTTAGCCGCTTGAGAGCCTTATTCGTTTTCATGAGCATTCCTTTCAGTCACTTTTGGCGACGGCCAGAAAGAATATCGCCCATCGTAGCGATCTTGTTCGCCCTCGGCGACTAGATTGTTGAGGTTCAAATCGTCCATACCGTATTCTAACCTTCAGGACGTACCCGGCAAGGACTGAAAGTTTTGTGAAACAATCCACTCGGGCGCTGTGGAATTGAGACCCATGGGTGCGACCTGAACGTGGCGAAGCTTGATGAAGACTATAGTGCTTGACAACGTAGAGAGAGTCGAATACCTGGACTCCTTAACGAAGGGTCGCCTGAACAGCATCCAAGTAATCTTTGGCAGGACTGGGAAGATCGGCAACTACAACGGGCCAGGACTTCGATTGGCATTTGCGCTTTTGAGAGACCAATTCCCTCCACAGACAGTTGCCGAACGCATCATGGTAGAGCGACCTGTTCCGAACCCGATTGATTTCGACATTGACTCGGACACGCTAAGAATTTCCGCACCGCTCGATAAGCTCAAGGGTCTCGAATACAAACATTTGTTGGCTGCCGAGAAACAGGCCGAAATGTTCAGCTACTTTCTAGCGGGCGGTCGGTCGTTCAACATCGGCGGTTTGTGGGAAGAGATCCAGATAGAGATCGAACGGAAGAAGCCGCAATAACGCAGGCGGCGCTACTCAGACGGTTGAGTCCGATAACAGAACGACGCTTTCCGTAACCGGAACAGCGTCCTTCGGCATGCATCAGCGCCGGAGTGGACAACTCAGTCCGGTGGCTGTCCGCTACGCTGCTTTGGCCGTCTTCTTGGCGTTGCTCGTTGCTTTCGATTCGGGCTTCGCCGCAGCCTTCTTCTTCGCCGCCCAGAAAGCCTTCATTCTCGCCGCTTGCTGTTTGCGTTGAGCGGCAGTGAATCTACGTTTCTTCCTGGCCGGTTGTCCTGGCTCAAAAACAGCAGTCGGCGTGGCACCATTCACTGAATTCTTGGGTGGTCGCCCCCGGCGCTTCGTGGGTCCTTGAAGAGCTTCGATGGCTCGGTTCAGCTTGTCTCGTTCTGCAATCAGAAGAGCAAGGATTTGATCTGTTGGCATCCAGGGAATATTAGCATGATCAAACTGCGGAAGGCACCTACAGCAATCGCCCTGCCGCACTAATTAGCTGGACCGTTGTTACTATCCCCCTTTTGTCATACGAGGGAACGGTCACATTACAGCGCCGGGTTGGGTCAGATTGCGTTCTCCACGCTCGATCCCGCCCATGTAAGTTCGGTGCAAACCGCAGTAATCGGCGAGAGATTCCTGCGAAAAGCCCTTTGTCGCCGAGACACACGGATTCGCCGCCCTAGTACTTTTTGAAGGTTTGGCACCTTCAACACTCTGGAAAGAGACGGCCTTCAGGTCTTAAAATATGAAGGAGCCTGATCCGATGGCGTCCCGACAGCGCAACTTCCCCGACTTCAAACAGATGTCCGCCGACATCCACAACGACCTTCGGGCCAGAGTGAAGATGCGTCTATTCGAGACTGGCGGGGAGTTCAGTGGCCTAGTGGAATCATTGTTGCGGGCTTGGCTCAAGACACGCTAGGGTCGGAGCCATAGGATATTACTCCAGTAAACTCAGAGAATGCTATGGAGACAGTAATTGCGATTGGTATCTAAATGGAAAAGCAGGAAACGTGTAAATGAATTACAAAGTTGGCTTTAAGCGTATTTACGCAGTTGCAGTTGTCTGTTGGATCGTTGGATGGTGTTGGTTTATGTATACGGTATCAAACCCAGATCAGACAACAGAAGATCGTCTCTTTGGTGTTGGTCTTACACTGTTCCCACCAATCCTTGGCTACGTCGTTCTGTTCGCTGTAGTACCGTGGGTAATTAAAGGATTCAAAGATAAAGGCTGACCGTGCGTGCCCTGACGTTGTTAAGCTTCATGTAAGGATTCTATCCTGCGCAGAGATTTAGGTTCGGGCCGAAAGTGATATCCGGCATGTCGATCCTCCACGAACGATGCTACAAGATCGGAGCAAATAGCCGTGCGAGGCCGGGTGATGACAGAAGCGCCGTCTTTTCGTTGTTGTTGGATACTGAAATCAGATGCCCGTCGCCGCCACCAATCGCTCCGATCTGGTCCAGCGTGGCCGCACCCTGGAATACTTCACACTCGCCTACAACAGCGCCGAAGGTCTCATCTCGATCATCGCCGGATTGGTCGCAGGTTCCGTGTCACTGGTCGGCTTCGGCCTGGACAGTTTGATCGAAGTCACTTCCGGTGCGGGTTTGCTCTGGCGGCTCCGCCACGACCTGAATGAATCCCGACGTGAGGCGGTCGAACGGATGACGTTGCGGATAGTCGGCTGGGGCTTCGTCTCACTCGCTGCTTACGTCGCCTGCGATTCCGGCTGGACCTTGGTGCAACATGAGAAACCTGAACGGAGCATTCCGGGCATCGTCGTCGCCGCCGTGTCCGTCGTGGTCATGCCTTTGCTGGCGAGAGCGAAACGGCGGGTGGCCACGGGAATTGGGAGCGCCGCCATGAAAGCCGATTCGAGACAAGCAGATTTCTGCACCTACCTTTCGGCGATTCTGTTGGGTGGTTTGCTTCTGAACGCTGTCCTCGGCTGGTGGTGGGCTGATCCCGTTGCGGCACTCGTGATGGTTCCGATCATCGCTAAGGAAGGCTTGGACTCGATCCGGGGAAAAGGCTGTGCCGAGTGTGAATGTGGATAGGTCGGGAGCGTTGTGACGCCCCTAACCGGCATTCATGCGAATCTAGAGCCATATGGCTTTAACAGAGAGAGGGCTTACGATCCCAGAGATCATGTTAATCGCTGGAACTCGGGTTGCGCTTGGCCTTGGCCTCGGTTTGCTGCTTTCGGATCGGCTCAATAAAGATCAGCGGAAAGCCGCAGGATGGGCGCTCCTGGCAGTCGGTGTCTTGAGTACGATCCCGATAGTAAAGGGTGTGCTTGCGAAACCACCTGTGGCGTAACTAGCATTTGGACGCCGGTTCTCCACGCAGCGACCAATCCTAAAGGGTAGCTTTGTGCCGCTTCTCAAACAATTCTCGTCGTCCTTGATATTGCGAATAATTCGGATTCCTGATCTTGAACCATTCATGGCCATAGGCTCCGTCCCTCCTTTTTGCCACGATCCCTTCAAGATCGTTTTCGCAAACCAAGCGGAATAGGTCGCACCCATTCCCCGCAACGTGTCGGGCGACGAGAATCCGTGGATGCTCCGTAACCACCTGACCGAGGATTTGCTTGCGCTCAAGTAGTGGCAGTTCTCGAAGGTCCCGTCCGACATGCATCAGGCAATCGAAGGCATAGAATATCGGTTCACCACGGCGTCGGAGAAGATCATAAAACTGCGGTCGTCCTGCCGAATCCAGTACGACAATTTCGCCGTCCAAAACTGTCTCGGAACTCAAACTGGCTAGAGAATCGCAGAGCGAAGGAAAGCTCTTGTACACGTTTCCTCGCCGAGAAATCAAGTTACATCCCGCAGTACCAACGTGAGCGATGGAACGAAAACCGTCCTGCTTCAATTCGAAGATGAAATCCGGGTGGTCAAAAGGCTCCCGTCTGAGAATAGGTGCTGCGGGGAGGAAGTGAGATGGGTTCAACTTGCTTTGATTCTACATGACCACGGTCAAACGAGCAGGACAACCCACGTCGGGTAAAGCAATGCTTGGGACAGAGAGATCATTCGTGTTGTAGGGCTGAGTCACCAAAAAAGCCGGAATTCGGTATCGTGCAAGTGAGCACACGGAAACGGGAAACGAAATCTGAATTTGCTTCCTGCGTTCCGCAGGAACCAGAATAGGCCGACTCGAAGCGTGAAGCCCGATTTACTCGGAAACCGGGAAGGCGTTTACTCGGAAACAGGGTCAGGAAACTGAGGGCTTTTAAAGGACCGGATGGTTGTCACACCACCCGGCCTTGGCTTTCACTCATCTACCTTGCTGGCTGCGTCCAGGATTTCATCAATGGACATCGTGTCAATCTTACGCCCACTGCTGATATTGACCACCGGTCTTTCAAGAACCGGAACAGGATCAACTTTTGATTCAGTCCTAGAACCAACCGCTAAACCTGGAGGACGCTTGATTACCTTCCTACCGGAGGCATCTATTTCAATGACCATTTCCGGTACAAAATGAGATGCCCACGTTGGCGCATCATCATCCTTACGCTGTCTGGCAAGGGATGCCCATGCGAAAGTAATACAGTCAATCTGATGTTCCCCGTACCGGTCGCTATAGGATGTCAGGTTCATCTCCTTGAAAATTACATGCGCTGCCAGCTTTAGCATCACATCCTGAGACGAGTCCCTGGACCTGATATAGAGTTCTTGGTATAGCCACTTATCACCGCTCCACCGTCCACAAGCACTTTCCATTTGGGTCCGTAGTGCGGATCATTAGACTTAAACATGTCGCTCTCCTTGTTTGAAAATTGGAGCGACAGCGGTACAACAGGCTTGTGCGCCTTTCGCTTGTCGGCCTATTCAGATTTCAAAGGACAGGGGCCTGCGCAGCGAAGGCGAGCTAGACTGCGGAAACAGGCTTACTAAGAGCCTAGCATTAGATGGTAATCGAGTATAGGGCCTTGACAAAATAAAGAACCTGAAATGAAGTAGGTCATTTAGATGAGATGCCATCTCATCTACTTTTGAGGTAGGTGAGATGAAATGTCAAGTATCTGAGTTCGTTCCTGGAGTTATCAAATTTCGTTCTCCCCAAGAGAGTTTCAGAATCTATCAGAGGGTTTCAGAGGCTACTTAAGTTGTTTTGGGTGATATTTGAAAGGACATTTAATATTGTACCGGTGGATTGAATATCCGTCAAGTGCGGTAGTTGACAGATTAGTTGACACTTCGGGCGGGTAAGTAGCTCGGTTGACACTTTCAAAAAACGTGAGAGACTGACTTCAGCCGGGGAACAAAACACCCTGGTAAATTTCAAAAACAGGAAAGCAATTTGAGACGTAAAAAGAAGTACGCAACTAGACAAGAGACAGCAGCAATAAAGGACGCATTGACGGCTGAATTCCTATATGTGTTTTTAAACGACACGGCAGCAAACCTAGACGCATGGTTCGATGAGCGACTAGACTTGTTTACCCAAGATGATGGGTCATGGTTACTCAATTTGGTCCTTATCCGAGCCGTTAGAGAAATCAAATCGAATCTCATCGAACCGGCTAGAGCAATGGCAATGAGTGCGCCCGTCGCCACGGTGAACTAATGATGAAAATTATTGTTGACTGGGATACTAGCGAACCCTACTACTGTGAATATGGATTTGAACCCACGCTGCAAGAGAGACTGGACGAACTGCAACGAGCGATAGCCCTGCCCTCAGTGGTAGACGTGCCGGATAACTGTTGCGAATGGGCGGCGGAAAATATCGGCGAGTGCAAAGGTGCTCCAAATTGCGAATGCGTGGCTGAATGGCTTTTAGAAGAGTACGGATTTTTGGTGAACGATTGGGAACCGGTCACAGAAGAGACGCTGGCCACGACGGGAGCGGAGAGCAAATGAAATACCAAATCGCTGAAGCGGACATGGAAAAGTTTTGCCAGCAAATTGGCAGAGTATTAGGTGGATTGGAGGCAGACGAGGCGGTTGGGGATGGAATCTGGAACCCCGTCCCGGCCATCGGCTTGGGCGAAGACATCCAGGCGTTGTCTGACGAAGACTTTGCTCTGCTCGTTGATTATGCCGCAAAGAAACTGTTTCTGATGCTCGATGAACTGGAAAACAAAACAATGAGAGATGCATTTTCCGTCTGTCTCTCTCTGCACTCTATTGAGAAAGACAGGATGCCGATAACGGCAGGAACGGTGAACTAACAATGCCCAAATACGAAGTAGTAGTGCGCAGGCAAGCGGAGTATGGATGGATAACCGTCGAAGCCGAAAATGAAGACAATGCGCAAGAGAAGGCATTATACAAGGTGCTAGAGACCGGCACCTTCGAGTCATGTGATTTTATCAAAGGTGGAGACTACGACGTGGAAAGTGTCACACCAGAAGCCCTGGCCACGGCGGGAGCGGAGACCAAATGAAAGAAGTAGAGAAACACTATACGAACATAAAAGGACCTTGGGACCTGGGAGTGTACGCCGCCGCCGACTTTCTAAAGGAGCTTGTGAAAGACTCGCCCGAGCACAATCAGAGTGTAATAGACAAGTTGAAGATCCCGGATAATCTTCATGAATTTGGACTCTATGCGGACCAATCTGCATACAAAATCGGCAGGGAGTACTGTGGAGGCTTCCTGACTCTTCTTGAAGCTCAGAAGTGCTCAGCATACAAAGCGGTGTGCGCACATTTCGATAGTCTACTCAAGATCCTGGCCAGCGCCCATGGGAACGGCAGGAGCGGAGAACTAACCATGGAAAAGAAACAATACATCGTACTTGGCTCAAATAATTTCTGGTATTCGGTTTGTGACTCACTTGAGCAAGCCAGAGAGGTTGTAGCCAACATTCCGACGAGGAAGACCTATGGCGACCCCGAGTCGGATTATCGTCCCGATCCACCGGCAGAGTGCATCTACATTTACGAGTCGATACTGGCGGACAGGTTGGACCTGAAAGATGACATCGTGGTCAACGAATCCACGGGAAAGGAAGATGTACAGACCAGGACAGCATAAGCGCTTTTCTCAACTAGACAAAGACCCCTCCGATCCCCGCATCAAAAAGGTGTCGTCCGAGTCTTTACTCAGGACGGCACTTACTTTCTGGCCGTCCCGCTCGATCAACAGAAAGAGATGTACGGAGCTTATGACTATCAAGTGCTCCAGGGCACCCGCCCGGTCAAGGTCGAGTGTGAGCACAAATTAGGATGGACATCGAACGACGGAACATTTTTCGTTTCCGGCGAGCTTCGGCCCACCGTCGATGTTTCCGGGCGCAAGTGGGACAGCACCGCAGAACTTTTTGTGATGCTGAACCTGTCCTTCGATGCGCTGTGTACGACAGCGATGAAAAACGTTCTGGCGGCTCCGCTTGAACCCAAGGACACGTACCTCGGAACCAGGGAAGAATTATTTTACAAGGTGCCTGTAGAGCAGTTTCAGTTTACATGCTCTCAGGGACCAGATGGAGAACTTGCAAATGACAATTGAAGATTTGTACAAAGAAGTTCGTGAAGCAATAGACGACTGTATTTCGCAAGATGAATGGATGGCAAACTCTCCAACAGCGGATTTGCTGCATTCACTCGTCAAAAACATTTCGGGCGATGCTATTTTTCGTGCCATTCAGGAAGTTATGAAGGCACCCAACGCTACGGATTACGAACTTGAAGAAATGATTAAGTGGGCAAACAGTTTAGACGAAGCTCTCTCTGAACTCGAAGATATAAGTGCATGAAGAAAACCATAATTGATTTGAAGGCACCCGACGCCCTGGCGAAAGTAGAGAGCACGGTCTCTTCAACCGTAGACGCACTGATGAAGATTTTCGGCAGCGGAGATCAAGACGCAATATGCGCCGCACTCGACGAACAAATAGACGGCAATGAACCGGAGTGGATTACAGCCAGAATCTTCCAGGCCGTTATCATCGAGCTATGGATCATTGCTCATGCGGCCACCACGGTGAACTAATGACGCATAATCCTAACCTTACGCTGCGCCTCGATTGTTGGTCCTGCCACGGCACCGGCAATTATCTGGTCAACTGCGAAGATGCCTATTGCCCATCACCTGCTTCCCTTCACGAATACTTTTGCGAAGAGTGTCTATGTCTTTGCGATGCGTGCCTACCGGAGCGTGTCGGTGAAGCACACATTACAGGTGTTGTGTCTAGAACGGACGCCGAACTAGCTCGGCTCACATCGCAATGAACAGATCAGATTATTACAGCGTCTCAGAGCTTGCCGGTCTAGGTTGGACGGATGGACAGATTCGGAAGAGACATGAATATTTGGGTGCCCCTGATACTTACATTAAAGAGGCCGGGTGTCCGGTCTGTAGCGAACTGTACCTAAAACCTCGTGTCCAGAATGTGCGCTTGCCCAAGAAACGCCCCAAATACAAGTTGAGAGCGGTACTACCGTTTTAGTTTTTCGATATAGTACTTTCCTGCCCTTTTCATCTTCTTGACATTTCATCTCATTTATTTCCGAGCAGATGAGATGACATCTCAAGTAGGTTATCTACTTCATTTCAGGTACTCTATGTCTGTCAACCCCTATACGATTAACCGGTTAAATGGTAAATTGGTTTCAGGTCAGGAAATGGAAAACGTCTTTAAAGTAGAACGGCGCAATAAGGCCGCACAAGACCTTCAGTGGGAGTCACTGGTACGTGCTTGCCCCACTCCTGAAGCGCTTAGTGCCCTGGTCACAGCAGGCCCGATCACTCAGTTCATCGAAGTGGCCGCTGATGGCTCAGTGAAAGCACGCTTGTCTACCGACGTGATGGATGCGGTGAATCTCGTCCTGGAGTCAGTCGGTCCAGGTAAGAGAATTAAAGATGCGACTGAGAATCTTTTCCGTCCATTCGTGGTTTGGTTTAAGATCACCTACCAGGACGGCAGGAAGAGCATGGTCGGATTCGACGTGTTCGATCCAAGTACTTTTGAAGAAGACGTGCTGAACTTATATGCCGTGAGCCAAACATCAACACTGGTAGTTAGTGACCGAATGGAAATGGAATTTGAGTTAGGGGAGGAACCATGAAACAAATAGTTATCGAGAAAGCAGTCTGCATGATCCCACGCAGAGGACGGCAGGCGCACATACGGCGACAGCGGGAAGAATTTAGGAAAGAGCATCCAGAGCTTGCCGCCGAAGCCGATACATGGCCATGGATGGAAGACCCGGACCACCCCGATACCAGCGATGACAATGCTGTTTTCTATTGGACATGGACTGTAATTGAGGATGAGAACGACAACGACGGCGAAGACTTCAACTGGCGTTCTTATCTTCCGTTGTCGCTCTTAGAGCGGGCCGGGGAGCATGGCTTCTATATTGCAGCGGGTCCGGTGAAGCTGAGAAGCATCGCAGGCGTGGAAGACGACGGAAAGTATATTGACTATTCGTTTCCGGTGAAGGCGTCCTACGCCGTCGAAGTGCTGCGCCACGCTAAGCAGATAGCGGACGTGGAGTATGAAATCTTGAACGAAGATGACATGCCCAGGCAAGCGCTCGAAGAACTGGAGGAAGAAGAAGAATGACCACCAAGCGCAAAATCAAAATGTCATGCGGTAACTCGCTGCCAGCCGAAGAAATCGTTTCGGCCTACCAGAGCCTTCGGGCGTCCAAGCGCAAGACATTCTCACACGCAGGCGGACGGCCACGCACGGACAAGACGAAGCTGTGCAAATGCGGAAAGTATGCAGCGACCTACGCCAGAACGATTGGGCATGTTTGTTAGTTAAGAGCGGCCTAGTACTTGAGGTGGGTTGTCCCCGGCGAATTTCAGTTTGAAACTTTATAGTGGAGCCTTTTATGATCCCGCAACTGGCGCTAGATAAAACCGGTAGTTTGACGTTGAAAGACCTGCCGATCCTGGCCAAGTGTCTCGATCAGCCTCCACCTACGGACCATCCATACGAGCGAGACACCCACATAGGGATGAAGCGCAAGTGTATTGCTCTTCTTGCCATCTTGGACGGTGCACAGAACAACGGCTTCGTGACTAAGACCGGGTACACGACCGCCAAGAGTTTGGCCGGAGAAATGATCGGCGTGGCGTTCCGTCTTTTTCATAAAGCGTATCCAAAACAGTTGCCCACCGAGGCGTACCAGAAGTGGATGAAAGAACGGGAGGTCTTAGTTGCGAAAGAAGAGGAGGATGCGAAAAAGAAAACCGGATATCGGCATCCATCAGTGGCATGGATCGAGAGCGATAGGGAAGCGTGGGATGCATGGCGAAGCCGGGAACCGCTTGCTAAGCACGTTTACAATTTTGAGCTTTCGCCGTCAATACTGCAACACGACTTCGAACCAAGTCACATCCGTTATGTGGCGAAGAAACTTGCGGAGACAGAAGCTCTCGATACCACCCATGCGGCGAAGGCTGAAGGCATCCAGATTTTGAAAGAGCTTCTTTTGATTTCTAATGCCGTCCAAGCGCTTGAGGCAAAGATCGGCAAGCCGCCCACGAAGGCAGAGCGCAAGCAGAAAGAGCTTGAGGATGCACCCGCAGCGACCAAGGCCGCTAGAGCGCTTGTAGCAAAGGTGCTGACGAAAATGACAGATCAGGTCAAGCAACAATACATCAAAGACCTAGAGGGTCGCTGGAAGGCGGCATTGACCAAATTTTTTGCCATGACCGACGCCCAACGGTTGCGGCATCTCCACATGGATGATGACTCGGTGGCCGCTTTGGAAGCTGAGAACCAGAAGGCCAAGGCTGCATACGAAAAAGAGACAGGGCAGAAGTGGGGTTTTCAAGAGAAGAAACGAGGCTACTACTCACCGGAAGATCTCTTACCAGTCGCTGCTAGAAATAACGACAAGGAGCGTGAGGATCGGCACTGGGAGCGCATAAAGGATATGCCATTTGGCGAAGCACGTGACGCAGTGAAAATGGAACCTCTCAAATGGACGCCGTTCCCGGACTGGAAGAAGCGCATCCATGACCGTGCGGTGAGACAGGCCGAAAGCATGCAGGCTGCTTTCTGCGAAAAAAACACGGAAAAACTCGCTGCGATTATCGAAGGCAAAGCCAACGTGAAGGGTGATCCAGAAATTTTGAACGTCCACTGTTTAAGCGGTGTGATCCAAGGCAACATCAAATTTTCGTTCAAGGACGCCTCACACTTCACGGTGCGGAACAAGATCGTCGAAAAGGGAACCCGTGACGTGTACGGAAACTGGACTCCGTTTTGGCAGTATCCGACGACGTTCCATGAGGCGTTTCTTGCTTCAGGTAAGAAGATGCCGGGTCAGCCATCTGAACAGGAAATGAAAACGATCTTTGTGAAAGGAAAACGATGAACCAAAAAACAAAAGTGACGGTGGCCAAGATCGAATTGTTCAAGGTCGATTATGAAGTCGATCTTCTGATGAAAGAAATCAGGAAGGCGAAGGACCCGGTCCTAGTGCCGGTGCGCAAGACTCTGTTAAATGTCGCCGAACAGAAGCCGCTGCGTTCAAGGGGGACTACGAAAAACTGTACTCTAGCCCGTCGTAAAATCTTTGCCCTACTCCACCGATCATAGACCCTACTACCGTGCAAGCCACCACCCTCAAACCCGTTTTTGTGGCCCGCCACAAAACCCTGACCGAGCCGGAAGAAAAACGGCTCATCGCAAGGGTTCGTGAGCTTTCCTCCGACAGCTTAGAGGGAGCGATTGAGCGTGGATACCTCTTGAAGCGCCTCAACCTAGCTTGGCATGAGTACGAAAGCAAGCGGGTCGGGATCACCTACAGCACCGGCTACCAACTAATGAAGCTGGTAGACCATCCAAGAATGGCGAAAGAAGATTGGGAGCGGCCCTGCCGGTGGACAGTGACTTATGAACTCTTGCAAGTCTCTGACAAATGTTTCGAGGCAATGCGCAAGGCCGGGTTCGTCAATTACCACACCAGCCGTCGTCAAGTGCGGGATTTTGTGCGGACGTGGAAACGGAGAGCGCAAATTAAAGTTCCTGAAAAGCCCTCCCTAGATAGAAATGTGGACGGCTTTTCAATTTACAACGAAGATTGCTTAGCGGGCATGGCCCGAATTCCAGATCACAGCGTTGACCTTGTTCTAGCAGACTTGCCATTCGGCCAGACCCAAAACGTTTGGGATACGCCTATTGCTCTTGAACCGCTCTGGCAGCAATACAAGCGGGTCATTCGGCCCAATGGCGCTATCGTTCTCACTGCGCAGATTCCCTTTAGCATCGTCTTGGCAAGTAGCAATCTGCCGTGGCTCAAGTATGAATGGATTTGGATCAAGGAACAGGGTACAGGTTTTTTGAATGCGAAGATCTATCCGCTAAAAATTCACGAGAACATTCTGGTCTTCTGTGAAGGTGTCCACACCTACAACCCGCAGATGGAGCCGGGTAAGCCCTACAGAGTGCTTTCTCGAAAACCCCATACTGGCAGCAACTACGGTGAGTGCAACACGGTGTCTTCGATTGACACCCATGAACGGTTCCCAAAAACGGTTTTGAACTTCGACCACGACAAAGAGAGCCACATCCACCCTACACAAAAGCCCGTGGCTCTTTTTGAATATCTGGTGCGGACCTACACCAATCCCGGTGAGCTTGTGCTCGATAACTGCATGGGTTCGGGAACCACAGGCGTAGCGTGTATCAATGCTGATCGGCGTTTTATCGGCTATGAGCTTGATCCCGATTACTTCGCAGCCGCAAATGATCGCTTGGAGCACCACCAGAAGCAGAGCAAAGACCGTCTGGCAGACCCTTTCGAATCTTAGGACACTATCAACCTGGACCGGCGCAGTCAAAAAAAGCGTGCTACAACTGTATGGTTAAAGAACGAACATTAAGGGCGTCCCATGAAAAAGCTGCTATTGGTCGTTCCTCTGATAGTGATCTTATTGGCGACTATCGGCTGGAATCACCATGTCCACTCGGTGGACGTTACTGCGTTTAAGACCTTCCGGCAGTATGCCGACAAACGACAGAAAGCCCATGTCAAAACAGTAAGCGAACTTGTCCACATTGCCAAAGAGCGGGTGCATACGAAGTTTGAGCAAATGAGACAAAGTGTCAACGAGGCAACGCAACCAAACTCATTGTGGTACACGGAAGGCAGACTCAATGAATATGGAGCAAAGATGTTGGGAACAGCGCTAGTGTCTGGCTCTAACTCGATAACCTTGGAGTTCGATTGTGAGGACGCAATAGATCGACGCTATGGAAGTGGAGGTCTCACCGATCTCACTACCAAGCTGTTCGGTAAGGCGAATGACGAACGTCTCTTGATCGCATCGCAATGTGCTGATGTTGCCATTTCCGAAGCAAAAAAGATAATGGCTGAGAAGGGTCGAGACGAAGAGTTCTAAGCCGCTATGAGCTTGGCCTTCAGCGTCGAAAATTCTTCGTCCGTCAACAGGTCCTCTCAATCGCCCCGAGCTTTTTCCAGCCGCTCTCTAGAACGTCACCAGAGACCGTAGGTTCAACCGGAGCCGCCCCGTTGCCCTTTCTGTGCTGCCAGCGACCAATTCTGAGCCTGCCGTTTGGTTGCTGAGCGGCCCTAAGCGCTCTTCCGCATCGTTACAATCTTGCGTTTCTTCCGAGGCGAAGGATAAACTTCCATGAAATCGTCATGGCTCTTGTCGTGCCAATCGGCATTTTCGCCGAAGTAATGGCGCTGTACGACTTCGACCGTGTCGCCCATCCATCCCGCCACTTTCTCGATAGAGACGCCATGGTTCAAGAAGTAAATCGCAAAGCTATGCCTGAAGCTGTGAGGCGTGCTGTGATGTGCAAACTTGCCAAACTGCTTCTCTGTTTCCCGCAAGACTGCAACCACTTCGTCTGACCAATTCTTAGCAGCGGATTCAACAATCTGATTCAGCGTGTCGCTGTCGGCTCCGTCCACTTGCGCCGTCCAGAACCAAAACTGTGTACCACTGACCACACGCCATGCGGAGCGCTCCAGGATCACCGGTTGTTTTGTCTCGCCCAAGATCGGCAGCGCCATCAGCATTTCACAGATGTCTGCGGGCAACGGAACCATGACTTCAGAGCCGGTCTTGATTTGGGTCAACGCAATGTACCGGCCCTTCTTGGTTTGCTTGATGGAGTGCGGCCCTAGTAGAGTCGTGTCGCTCAATCGTTGTCCGAGCCAACGTAGGCAATAAACGAATGCCTTGAGCCGTTCTTTGCGGCTAGGATTCGACTTATAATAGCGATCTTGCCAGCCGTCAAGCACGGACTGAATACGTTCCCACTCCAAGTCAAGGAGGCCGAACTTCGATTGCACCTTGCGGGCCTTGAGCTTGATGTGTGGCGGTTTCGCAAAGTTGGCGGTGATCCAACCGTTATTTTTTGCGAACTCCAGGAACGTTCGATAACGCTCCAGTTCATGCAAGCGTGTGTTGGTGCCCAATTCAACATCGGAATCAAGCACGGTTTCTTTGCCACGCTCCGGTTGCAGGTTCTTCCAACTTATATAGAAGTTTTTGACCACGATGGGATTGTCAAAATCTTTAATCATGCGCTTGCGACTTGATGCGCACCAGGGCAAGAGCCGCTTGTGAAGAAGAATCTCGTACTTGTGGCGAGTCGATTCAGACTTCACGTCCGTTGCCCGGAACTTTTCGAAATATTCGACCGCTTGAGTAATGGTGACATTCTTATCAAGCTCGCCTGCTTTTGGCTCCCTGGTCTGACCACACTCAAGCCAGCGATCCCGGATCAGCTTTGCTTCTTTCCAGTCCTTTACTGGTTGGCCAGCCTTGCCCAATGTCCTGTGGAGAATGCGGACCGGCTTGCCCTTGGCATCCACGACGTTGCGCAGATAGCCACGGGCGTTGATGGGGCAGTCGCAGTCAGGGACAATCCGTGCGTCTTCAAAAATGAAAGAAGTGTACCCATGGACGCAGGCCGGAGTGTGGTTCCGATACAGCCGAAGTGCCTGCTCCATGACTGCATCCTAACACGATCCTAACACTTGTCAAGGTCCATCTACTTTCCATCTACTTGACAAAATAGGTGGTTAGATGAATACGGAGGAAGAGGGATTCGAACCCCCGAGCGAGTTACCCCGCTAACGGTTTTCAAGACCGCCGGTTTCAACCACTCACCCATTCCTCCGATTCCTATCCTACCTGATTTCATCCGCTTGAGAGCACTGTCACTACTTGGTTCGACGTGGTTTGGGTAGTACTGTCACTGGTTTGGCACTGGTACCCAAAGCCAGCACCGCACGCTCCTTCGCTTCGACGTTGGTATGTGCATATCGCATCGTCACGACGATCGTTGAATGTCCGAGCAACTCCTTCACGGTAACGATATCGGCGCCTTTGGCGAGGAGACGCGACGCGAAAGTATGGCGCAGCGTGTGCCACGTCACTCCTTCGAGCCCCGCCTGTTTGCAGGCCAGTTTAAATCCGGCCTTAAGATCGCGAAAGCGATCACCCGTCATCTGGTTGAAGAACACATAGGGACCTTTCCGCATGGCGCTCCAAGCTTCGAGAACACCATAGGCCGCATCGTTCAGCGGTATGATGAGCACCCGTCGAGTCTTCTGAACGAATGCACTCAGCCGCCGCCGATCAAAATCCACCTCCTTCCATTGCAGATTGAAAATATCACCGCACCGTAGTCCGGTATTGAGCGCGAAGATAATCATGTCCTGAAGGTACGAAGGGCAGCAGGCGAGCAAAGCCTCCTCCGCCTCCTTGCTCAGGGTTTGAAATTGAAGATTGTCTTCTGCAAGAAACTTCACCAAACGGACAGGGTTCTGACCTTGGCGAAGATTCCAGCGCTCCGCGAGATTGAGCATATGTTTCAGTAGGGCCAATTCTCGGTTTACGGTCGCAGGGCTAACCTCCCGGACGCGGTGTTGCTGGAAATCCTCGACTCGCGAGGGAGTGATGGAATCCAGATTGACCTGCCCTAAGATTCGGCTCAAGCTTCCGTACATTTGCTCGTCGCGCTTCCAGGAGCGCTTGTGAACCTTCGCGTATTCGAAGTAGCGCTCCCAGAGTTCTGACAGAGGAACCCGAACACGTCTTGTATGGACGCCACGATGAACCTCTGAAATTCGCAAGGCAAGAAACTTCTCCGCCTTGCGCTCGTTTGCGGTACCAGTAGATTCCTGCACTCGTCTACCATCCGCATAATAGTCTGCGTACCAGATTCGGCCTCGTAGGTGGAGACCCATGTTAATGACCTTTCCACCTCTGGCCAGCCGATCCGATTGTATCGAAGTGAGGAAGCGATTGAATCACCTGCGCAGGGTCGAATCGCAGAGAGCGGCCTGCCTTAATGAACGGTATTCGGCGCAGGTATACCCATTGGTAAAGCGTACCTTTGGGAATGCCGATACGCCGGGATAGCTCATTGATATCGACAAGTATTTGTTCGTTCATGCGGAGGCTCCATTACGAGTCGTGTTGCTGAAACTAAGCAAGTCGCGCTGGCAGTGCGGGGAAGGTCTCCAGCCCTGCCTACCAGTGGAAACAAGGTCCTAACCAGACGCCTGAGGCGAATATCGCTGACGGCAGCCAATAACCCAACGGAGACCCAACGTACAATAGCAGGACGTCGGTGGGCCTCGTTCACCTCGTGTACGTATTCGCGTGCCTTCAGGCCGGCGATGTGAATATCGCCCTGGAGACCCTCCCGCATCTTCTCCGCTGATTCCTTCACCATCTTGGCGAGCATACTCCCGGCTCGCATTTCGGCACTCTTCATCGACTCATTGAATTCTGCAATGAGTTGTTGGTTCGATTCGTAATACCTTTGCGCCGATTCCTCGAACACCATGCGGTTCATCGTCACCAGTGCAAAGAGAGGGTCGCCGGGCTCAATGCGAATGCCGTTCTCGGCGAAGACTTCGCTGATCATTTGTTTCATGTCAGGCATACGTTTGACTCTCCCTACAAAAGTGACAATTGGTCTAACTGCTCGAACAGGTCCCGCTGGACCATCTTCAACCGCTGTTTGCTCATGACCGTCGCCGTTCCGTTGCGGATGGCATCCTCGAAAGTCCTCTTGCGCGTGATGACCTCTTCAATGTCACGCCCGAACGTGTCCGGGTTCCTCTTCGCAATGTGAACCAGGCCGAAGACTTTGGACTCGCTGTCTTTGTAGGCCTGCATGTCGGTGAACGTCTTGCCGTCGCGCTCGATGACGCCGAAGTACTCGTTCAGCCAGACCACGATGTTTCGTTCGGCGCTGCTATCGGCGAGACTCTTGAACCCCTTGAGCGTGTCCCCGAGCGCCTGTCCACCGGTTATGATCGTGTGAACGTACAGCTTTCGCCCAGCATCGGAGAGCATTTCCAACGCGTTGCTTTCGACGATGAAGCTCCAGAGCGGAACGAAAGTGGAAGCACCATTGTCGACGATGAAGGTTCCCTCTTCTGTGAGCAGCCGATGCAACAAAATGTCGAAGCCACCAGAATCAATGCGGCCGTCGCGCATGAGCGCCAGGTGCTCGGCGCCCAACTCGGCATATTGCGAGAAGGTCTGGTTCACCGGATCGCTGTCAATGCAGCGGATCTCACGACCGTGATGGCGGAAGTATTGGGCAAGAATGCTGGCGACCAAGCTCTTGCCGACGCCACCTTTGCCCTGTAATGTGAGATGAATCGTTGACGCCACTGGTCCTGCCTTCAGGCCGCCTGCGATTCGTTCGTCAAGCTGTTCAATGTTCCTGGACATAGTTCCCTCCTGGTGCTCCCGCAGTCTCACCGTAAAGACCGCGCTGTCACCTTATAAAGGAAATGGCGGAGGGGGTGCGGGACGGTAAAATTTTTCGATCAGCCCGAACTCAGATGAGTTTGCTTTCGTCTGGAGGTCCCGGAGGGTACTCGAACCCACTGGTTTTCTTGGCGTTGACCGGAATCTTCGCCCTCATGCTTGAAACAGGCGTTTTCGAACGGACTTGCACCGGCGGCGGAGTCGGTGCGGCCTGGGTAACTCGTTCCTTACGCTGGATGCGGGTAAGGTAGGAACCTAGGCTCTGGACAGTGACAACGATCCCGGCATCCTCCTCGAGCCACTGGCGGATCGTCGCCAAGCTTTGCCCTTCGGCTTTGGCAGCTCGGATCTCAGGCCACAGGGCGCGCAACTGGCCGGCCTTGGTCGCAGGCCTTTTCCCGCGCCGTTGTGCGAGGCGGTCTTTGGTCTCAGTGATCCATTGTTGTTCGGCTTTTGAGTATTCCTCGGCTTTCGCCATAGCACCAATAGTTTGCGCTGCGTTTCGACATAATTCAACGGATTTCGACAACGCGACGGGCTGTTCGACGTTCTTCGACATATTTCAACCGCAGCGAAGACAACAAACATGGGTAGTGGAACATAAAGCCGGACAGGTTGTGTGTTTTATTTGTCTATCGCACTGATCGCACGCGCCTTCACGCGTCCGACAATTCGCTATCTCTGTCCGGCATTCGTCGGACGCCTAATTTTTCGACAAAAATAATGCCGTCCCGCACCCCTTCCGCCATTTCCTTTATAGGGTGGAGGAACCAATGCCAAAACGATCGATCCGACTGACCGACGCAATCGATCAGCGAATTCAATCCGCCGCCAAACTGCGAGGCTACTCGACCCCGAGCGCCTTCCTTCGGGCGGCGATCAAGAAAGAGCTGAACGAGCCGGGAGAGGGCTCCGCGGCCAATGAAAAGATTCTGGGCTACATCAGGGAAGTGCATCAGGACGTGCGCCGCGTTGAACGTGCCCAACAGGCCCTATTTGCTTTGGTGGACAGCTTCGCGAAGGTCTTCGTCACTTGTGTGCCAGAGCCGCGTGGCGAAGCCATGCAGACTGCACTGGGAGAGGCGCGAAACCGCCACGCCCGGCTGCTCACAAATGCGGGCCACGCGATGCTCAGTGACTCGATGGTAGCGATGGAGGACTTGATAAGCCGTGCGGAAAAATAAGGATGGGGAGCGAGAGTTCCGGCTTCGTCCACCGAAGCCGCTGGCGCGTGGTGAACGCCGAGTCTACTCGTCCGCATATCGCATCATCATGCATCACGCCCGGATGAGCGGAGTCCGAAGGCGCCGAGTAATTGGATTCGGAACGGGGAGAACTCACGGTAGACCATACTCCCAACGCTGCGCGGTGCGGGTGCTGTATTCCAAGAACACGAGTAATGGGCAGTGGCGATCCCACGGACGCTACATCGCCCGCGAAAGCGCTACGCACGAGGGCCATCCCAGGGCAGTCGGGTTCAATGCCACTGAAGAATCGATTGACATCGCAGCGTGCCTCGAAGATTGGCAAAAGACCAACGATGAGCGCCTTTGGAAATTAATTGTGTCTCCTGAGTTCGGAGACCGGGTGGATCTGAAAAGGTTGACTCGCGATCTGATTTCACAGATGGAGACCGATCTTGGCACGCGTCTCGAATGGGTGGCGGTGGCTCACTTCAATACCGAGCACCCGCATGTCCATATTGCGCTGCGAGGCATTGGAGCCGAAGCTGGGCCACTTCGTCTCAGCCGGGACTTTATTAGGGAGGGTATCCGCCACATCACGGAGGATTTGTGCACGCGCCAGCTTGGGTATCGGACGGAATTCGATGCCGCCGACGCGCAACGTCGCGAGGTACACCAACATCGTTACACGTCGCTTGACCGGATCATCCAGCGGGATGCTGACAGAGCCGAAGCCGCTCAGTCACCTTTCTTCACGGTCAGCAAGGACCCAAGCCGCGCGGGACTCGGTCCAAGCGCATCGCTGATCGAACGGCGCACAGCGGAGCGGCTGATGGTGCTCGAGTCCATCGGATTGGCCGAGTCCACCGGCCTTAAGACTTGGCGTGTGCGGCGGGACTTCGTGAACGTTCTACGAGCCATGCAGCGCAGCTCTGACCGTCAAAAGACTCTGGCAGCACATGGAGCCCTAATCTCCGATGACCGCCTTCAGATGACCGTGCTCGACCTTCGAAGCCTTACTGCCCTGGAGGGCAGAATCCTGGTCCACGGAGAGGAAGAGTCCTCCGGACGCAGCTACCTCATACTCGAAGGAACGGACGCGCAAGTCCACTATGTCTACTACACCCCCGAAATCGAAGCGGCCCGAAATCGTGGGGAGCTGCGAACGAATTCTTTCGTTCAACTTCGAAAGTCGAGTACAGAAGGCCGCCCGGCTCTAGAAATCGATGACATGGGTGATTCAGAGGCGATGTTGCGCAACAATCGCAAGCTTCGTGAGTTAGGCCAACGTCTTACCCGGCGCGGAATCATGCCTGAGGATGACGGCTGGAGTGGATGGCTCGGTCGCTATCAAAAGGCACTTCGGGACGCCGTTGCCATTCTCGAAACTCCAAGCGTAACCAAGCGACCTGAACGCGACAAGAACCGGGGCCGCGGGCGCTAGCCGAAGGAGATGTGGGCAGAAATAGGCCCTAGCGAACACCGTGTGGGTCACCGCCCAACGCTAGTCCAAAAATGAAGATGGGCAAGCGTGCAACTGATTCGCTTGATCAGTTGCAGACCAGCGTCTGGACCTTTATTTCTCTTTCTTGCGCTGCGATCCACGGAGATTTGTGTGCCGGATGTGCGCACGACCGCAAGTGCCACGCGACTGTTGGTCTGACAGCTGGCCTTTAAGTGAACCGAGGCCCCATATTGATTCCTAGGACAGGCCTTTTATCGCGTGTACTGGCAATGCTTAATGCTTTTTCAGTGACTTGAAGTCAGCTGCGCGTCTCACGGTTGCGCTCGTACCGCCGGGGAAGTTGGATTCCGCACGTCAACAGAGCGGAACCCGGCGCCACTCGCGCATGGCTCCATTCTGAATGGCGACAGGGCAACCAGCAGAGGAGGAGGGCCGTGATTCAAACATCCAGTCACTCGCCGACGTCGCTCGACGGATTCGGTCTGTCCGTCATATCAAACTCGCTCGCCAACGACCGCGCTACAATGCTGTGCCACTCCCCTGCAGCGCCTGAGCGAGCGCCGCGCTGACGGAGTCGGCCAGCCGATTGAGAGGTAGGCTGCGTACCTCCAGTCTGCTGGACTTCGCCTTAATTGCACCGAGGCACATGCTGAGGCACTGGAATAGATGGGGAACCAGGCGCGGCTTCGACTTCTTGGCGCGGAGATTGGGGTCAGGCTCAAGAACGATTTGCGAGCCCCAAACGTATGGCTCTAGCAGCTCTCACGGCGTTCCGCGCGGTGGGAACTTGGGCTAACTCATCCAAACTTCCTCAAAAGTGCACCCTGTACCGATGTCGTCCCAATTCGCCGATCAATGCCCCTAGCCCAATCAGAAGAAGGGCCGTTCCTCCGTGCCAGATTAGCAGATGAGGCGCCAGCTGGAACATACACTGGAACTGAACAGGTATGAGCGCCAGGAACACGGCTAACCCGGTTAAGGTTGCTCCGAGTCCAGGGGATGGGAACAGGGTACCGCGCCGCGCGAGCAGCCAAAAAGCGCTGGCTGACGGAACGGCGATTATCAGTTCCAAAGCCGCGCAGGGCAGCCCTCCGAAACGAATGCGCTGGATGTACGCCACGGAAAGAGCAACGCAATTCCTGCGATCGGGACCAGACCGGAGAGCGTCAGCACAACCGAGAACGGAAGACCCCATCGGCTGCCTGGAACCATTCGCCACGCAAGCATGATCGAGAACAGAAATCCTCCACTGCCAGAATCGCAGCCATCATGGCCATTTGAGTTCCCGTCATGAGATGAAAGCCAGCCTTGTTCAAAATTGCGATCAGCCCAACAGCGCAAACCATGAACACGGAGAGGAATACAAGAATAAGCCTACCCTGAGAAGGAAGAGGCTTCACCGGCGTAAGGGACGATGTAAGCATAGCCTGAACAACGCTTCGGATTTCCGGGCGCAGCTCCGTGTCAGGCGGCGCCGATGCCCAGTTCTCCAACCTACGTTCGAGGCTGTTGTCGTGGGGGTTATCTTGCACTGTCTCGATCCTTTCCCAGAGCCCGGCGAAGAGCCGCATAGGCGCGGTGAGCTTTCTGCTTCACCGCTTGGGAGTGGACGAGGTCGCTCTCGCTACCTCTTCGATGCTCATTCCGGCCACCTTTAGCATCACGATAACCTCGCGCTGAGCATCAGGCAGGTTGGCGACCAGCTGTTCCAAAACGCCCACCTCAGGTACTGGTTCCGGGGCTGTTTGATGGAGGCCCTCTGGGATGCTCGCGACCAGCACCTCTCGTGATTCCCGCCGCCGCTGCTTCCGATATGCGTCTAGGCGAGTGTGCCGTGCGATCGCATAGATCCATGGCATCACGGGCTCGGAAGAACGGTAGGTGTGGCGCGAGCGATGAATTCTGATCCAGCAGTCCTGTAACAAATCTTCAGCATCGCTCCGTCCGATCCCTGAACGGCCGAAGAACCGTAAAAGTGGAGGCGAAATACATACCACCAACTCTTCGAGAGCCGCCGCATCGGCATTCTGGTAACGCGTCATCAGGTCCCTTAGCTCGCGGTCCTCAATCGGTATCTCACCCATTTAGTTCGAACGCCCGGCCGCTTTGGTTACGCTGCCTCATCAATCATGCCGTAACTCCGGGGGGCTAGGTGATGAACGCGGAACTCAGAGGTTGGGATTCGACGGTTTCTTGTAAATAACGCGGCGGCAGCAAATGAACATTCCCGTGAATGCCAAGACCGCAGGCATTAATCCCAGGAAGCCCCAGACGGCTTTAGTGAACGAATCGAACCTTCCAAAATGCAATTCCGAAAGCCAAAACAAAGACTGGTCCGTAAACCGGTCGGTGGGATCGAGCAAGAACAGAGCGTCAAACCAGCGTGGAAAGGCGAAATAGACTCCAGAGACACCCCACAACAGAACAAACAAGAAGCACCAAACCCCGAGCGCGCTGTGCAGGTCCCAATTGATGCGCGCGAAGTGCGCTCCCCAGCTTACCGTCAGGCTCCGGCGCCAATGCTTGATTCCCGGCCACCAAATAATCATCCTGGTGAAACACAGCAACGTCAAAGTGGCTCCGCCGATCCGTTCACGATATGACCAGTTGCGCCCGCCAGAAGAGTCGTGTGAAGTTTAACAAGC
>CAWFZZ010000016.1:0-403682 GCA_963820405.1 Bryobacterales bacterium
CCCACGAGCAGCTTCATGATGGCCCGCACGCTCCACATCAAGAGGAAGTTCACGAAGAGGCGCGGGCGCATATAAAAAGGGGGTCCGCCGAGCCGGCTGGGGCCCGCCGGTGAGGTCTTGAATGTGACGATCAGAAATATAGCTCTCCTGGTCATTCTCACGGGGACGTTGTCGAGGGCAGCAACCCCACACTTTTACCTTCCGGTGGACACCGCGCTCCGGATTCGTTTAGACGACACGCTGACCAGCGTTGATTCCGAGGTTGGCGATCCGTTCAGCGCAACCGTTGTTGACGCGGGTGAATACCGGAATGCACGTGTGTACGGACACATCACGGAGATTGATATGTCCGGAAGGGTCAAAGGCCATACCAGCATGATGCTTCGCTTCGATCGCATGGTTATGCCGGATGGCCGGCGCGCGCAGATTCATGCCGAAATCGTTGAGCTATACCATGCACCGTCCGGCGAGAAGGTAGACGTTGAAGGCGCGATTGAGTCAGGCGGCAGGGGTCGGAAAAGCATCGAGCATAGCGTGATCGGGGCGGGAGCTGGCGCCTTGCTCGGCGGAATCTTCGGCGGCGGTAAGGGAGCCGGGATCGGATCCATAGTCGGCGGCGCCGGAGGACTAGGCACCACCGCGTTCCATGGACACCAGAAGATCACGCTCAGCAGTGGGCAGGAGATGTTGATTCGCATTACGGGCCGCTGAACTCTCGACCGAAAGGTAACAGCAATTATGAGTCTCATAGTGACGGATCAGTTCCGCATAGAGGAAGATGCCCTGGGTAACGTCGAGGTCCCCGCCGAGCAGCTTGTGGGGTGCACAGACCCAGCGCTCTCACATGAACTTTCCAATTGGAGTCGAGCGTTTTCGCTGGGGCCGGCCAGTCATTCGAGCCCTCGGCATCTTGAAAAAGTGTGCGGCCTTGGCCAACGGGGAACTGGGCCAGCTTCCTAAGGAAAAAGTCGATCTGATCGTGCGCGCGGCGCAGGAAGTGATCGACGGCCGATGGGATAAAGAGTTTCCATTGGTTGTGTTCCAGACAGGTTCAGGGACGCAGACCAACATGAACGCCAATGAAGTGATCGCCAATCGGGCAATTCAGCTTGCCGGTGGCGAAGTCGGCTCTAAGAAGCCATCCATCCCAATGATGACGTGAATCACAGTCAGTCCTCGAACGATACGTTTCCAACTGCGATGCATATCGCTACTGTCGAGGCAATCGAAGGCGGACTGATTCCAGCTGTAACGCGGCTCCGTGACGTCCTCGACGAGAAAGCCCGCGCTTATGGCGAGGTCGTCATGGTGGGACGGACGCACCTTCAGGATGCGACGCCACTGACTCTTGGCCAATTGATCTCCGGCTGGGTAGCGCAGATCGACCAAGCGGTCGACGGCATTCGCCAGGCTCTTCCCGGGGTTTACGCGCTGGCAATCGGAGGAACGGCGGTCGGCACCGGGCTCAATGCCGATCCCCGCTTCGGTGAAGTGGCCGCCCGGCGAATTGCCGAGGAAACCGGTCGAGCCGTTTATCTCGGCGCCCAATAAATTCGCGGCGCTCTCGGCGCACGACGGTATGGTGAGCGTGAGCGGAGCCCTTCGCACACTCGCCGGCGCGCTCATGAAGATCGGGAACGACGTTCGTTGGTACGCCTGTGGGCCACGGGCGGGGATCGGTGAACTGAAAATTCCCGAAAACGAACCCGGCTCCTCCATCATGCCGGGCAAGATCAATCCGACTCAGTGCGAGGCGCTCACGATGGTGGCGGTCCAGGTTTTTGGAAATGACCACGCTGTCGCGTTTGCGGGTTCGCAGGGCAATTTTCAACTGAACGTGTACAAGCCGGTGATGCTGCACAACGTGTCTGACCTCGATCGAACTGCTCACCGATGCTTGCCGCTCGTTCTGCGATCGCTGCGCCATTGGGATTGAACCGAATGAAAAACGCATCAAAGAACATCTCGACAACTCCCTGATGCTAGTGACGGCCCTCAATCCACACATTGGCTATGAGAAGGCAGCGAAGATTTCACTGACCGCATACCACGAAGATCTCAGCTTGCGTGACGCTGCTCTGAAGCTCGGGTTCGTTACTGGAGAGCAGTTTGAATCCTGGGTGCGCCCTGAGGAGATGACCCGTCCACTGGGAGGAGATCTCCCTCAGTCACGCGGCTAGGGTGGAGGGTACCTTGTGAATTACCGAACTGACGGGCATCTCCGTCACGATCTGCCACCTGCTGGCGCAGATCGCACACGCGAATGAGGACCCTTCGGGCATGGTCCGGACCATGCGATCGAGAACAGACCGGGCTGAAGCGAGACCCGCTTGCTTCCTCGGTCCGTCCGGCCATCGTTCGATCGCGTGGATTCGGTAATGTTCGAACGCTATCGGTTCAATATACATTGGCCCGCCTATCACGCCGAAATTCTTGTTCGTCTCCGGCATACAAACGAGTTCGATTAGGGCTCGATGAGCGGCGTTTGCGAGGTCAACTGCAACTCCATGATCAAGCCGAGCCGCCAATCCAGTTGAAAGAACAACGCGGTTGCTTTCCCAGACAGCACTTCGCGAAACACGGGGAAATATTTCAGCCGCAACTTCATGATTGACTCCTCCACGGCTGCGCGCCCTTTGATGTAGCTCTCAGCTTGGGCGCTGGTCATAGCGCTGTGGTTCTGCGCGTACTCCTGGAGCAACGTGTATTTCGTATCGGTGATCGCGGCCAGTTCCGAAGTGAGGTCTGGGCAACTGCCCGATTGCCGCTCATCAATGCGAATCCCATTAACATCGTTATCGCGATCAGACTTTTCTTGATCATCTTGGCGCGTGTGCTCAGAAGATAAGCGGCGACCCCGGGTATTTTGTTGGGGCGCCGGATTGCGGCTGAAATCTGAAAATCAGGGCTCTCGACAACGGATCTACGAAGTTTCGCAGGCCTGGGATCGGTTGCTCAATGCTGCAGGGCAAGAAGAAGCCGCGGGAGCGAGTCTGGTATAGGTCGTGCAGCAGGGGACATGCCTGGTCAGAATCCGATTTCCGGATTTCCGATCAGATCAAGCGCGGACGCGTTTCCGCCACAACAATGCCAGCCGCACGGACCAAACAACCACGAGCGCCCCCAGCCAGGCCTGCGCTGTGAAATTGAACGGCCCTGAGTTGACGCCGCCTTGCACATAATCCAATTGGTAACAGGATTGTGAGTAATTTCGATTCTGCGCGACCAGCCGAATACCTGGATCGCGCGGGACCAGACAATTCACCAGATAGGCCGCGATCCGGTTTCGGTGATGGTTTTCGAAGATGAGTCTCCGGTTGGGGCCGTCGTTGGGCAGAGATCCGCGTCGAACTCGATTTGAATCTCGCCGCGTCCTTCCTTCATTTCCTCGATTGGTCGGAACTTCGACCGAAACCAGACGCGGTCTCAAATGATCGCCGTCCATCGTGAGCGACAAATCGCTGCAAGCACTCGCTCGGCGTAGGCCCGCTGCTCGGTTTCCGAGATGACTCCGTCGCCATTGGTATCGATGCTCGGCAAGCACGATGGAAGACACGGCGACGCCCGGGGTCAGACGCAATCTGCACCTGCACACGGTCTTTCTCCACTGAGAGACGATGGTGGCCTTGCAGGTACTCATCCAGCCGGTGCGCGAAGGCAGGCGGCCCGAGCACACAAGAATCGCAGCAGCGGCAGCGAAGCCGCCTTCATTTTGGCGATGAGCCCTCGGCCGTAGTCATTCGTCGGATCGCGGTACATGGTGTGGATATGCATCGACGGATCGCCGCCCAGCGGCTGAGGCGCATACTCGATGACCAGCTTCGGCCCCTGAATCCGGTAATAGGCGGTGATATTGCGTCCCGGAAGTGACGGTCGTCGGGCCGCTCCAGGCGAACCAGGTCTCGTTGATACCGGCTTTGATTTCGGCCATCCGGGCTGCGGCCGCGCTTTCGTGAACGATGCCCGCCCATTCCGAGATCAGGTCCAGCAGCATGGCGCGTTGATGCTCGTTCATGGCGGAAGCCTTCAGGCCCTCGGGCTGGATGGTTTTGCCATCCTGTCCGGGTCCCAGCACAAGATCGGCCAGGCGGTAGCTCAGAATCGCTTGCTTCCGCTGCGTTTCGTCGAGAGCGTTCAGCAGCGCAAATGCCTTGTCGCTCTCCTGGCCGAGGGGCCGCACGGTTTTCCCGTTGATGGTGTAGAGAGCGGGTTGCGCGCCGGTGAGGGTCGGCGTGAGAATGCCGTGCTCGCCGGCGATGGTGATGTTGAGCGCCAGATGATGGCCGCCAAACTGCAACATCCAGGGATCTTTTTCGGAGGGCGTTCCCGAGGATGGAAATGTAGTAGAGATCCTTGCCGAAGATCGGGTTGTTTCCTTCGTTGATCTTGTTGACCTCGTCACCTTCCATGATTTGCTGGACCTTCTCGAATCCCCTCGGACTGAGCGCGGATGAGACCAGAGCCATCGGCGGCGGAACGCTGCGCTGGCATTCATTTCTTTCAGGCTGAGCCCGCCCGGCGAACGATCACTGTCGGAAAGTTGGACCAGCGTTGCTCGCTGCTTTTCATCGTCAAATGCAAACAGCACGTTCTGCCGCTGCTTCTGATCGAGTGTTGAAAGAAAAGTGTTTGCCGCCCTCACAATTCCGGAAGTTGCGGTTTGCGCTCCGGCGGCTGTCAGCGACAAACCGATCAGGAATAACGTCCGGGCACCACGGTCGATTCTCATCAACAAACTGTTCATCTTCTGCTCTTCCGTTCTCTGCAGCCGCCCACGCGTTCTCGCATTTTGGTTGGCTTCTTGCACGATGACATAGACGATTGCTGGCGAGTCAAGGTTTACGTTTTCAGGGAAGCAAACGCTGCTGAAGCCAACAAAGCTTATGATTTCTTGATCGGTTATGTAGGATCGAGAACTTTGGCGATCAATATTGCGACTTTGGTCCCGATCATCGAATGCTAGCGCGAAGGGCGATCAAACTCGTACTTTGGACGGTGGTCAGCCGGCTGCTGGCTCAGTCTCCGCCCGTTTCACCCGATCGCCCGTGGCATTCATCCGAGGAGCGGCAAATCATAATCGCCGGGCGACATATTCACGCCCCGGACTCCCATCGAGCCCGACAAAGTCTACTCATTGGCCGAGTTGATCGATCTGGCTGAAGCGCACAATCCGGAAACGCGTGTCGCGTGGGAAGGCGCCCGCGCCCAGGCCGCTGCCCTCGGAATCGCTCGCAGCGAGTTGTTTCCGACGCTGGCTGCCGTTGCACTCGCCGGTGTGGATCGCGACGAGGCGCGCTTGGTTCGCGGTTTTATCGCCAGACCACTTCGGCCTTTCAGCTGTCGCTCAATCTGAACTATACGATTTTCGACTTCGGCGCGCGGCGCGGCCGGATCAACGCCGAAAGCGCACGCCTGCTGGCGTCGAACTTCGGCTTCAACGACGTTCACCGGCAACTGATTTATGACGTTTCGCAGGCCTATTATCGGCTGCTGAATGCGGCCGGGCAGGAAGAAGCCGCGGGAGCGAGCCTGGTGAATGCGCAGGCCGTGCAACAGGCGGCGGAAGAGCGTCTGCGTAATGGCTTGGCGACATTGCCTGACGTTCTCGAAGCGCGCAGCGCGACCGCGCAGGCGCAATACGATCTACAGGCGGTATTGGGAGCGGAGGAAATCGCGCGAGGCGACCTGGCAACCGCTCTGGGAGCGTCTGCCAGCACGCGAATTCGCGTGCAACCGCTGAGCGAAGTGCCGACGCCTGAATCGGTAGCGGACACCGTCGAGCAGGCGATTCATCGCGCGCTGGAACAGCGTCCCGATCTTCAAGCGCAGGTCGCCGAGGTCCGCCTGGGCGCAAGCAGAGCGGCAACAGGCGCGGGCCGCTTTCTTTCCCAGCCTGAGCGTGAGCGCCGGCCCGAGCGCACAATCGCTGTACATTCTGCAGCAGAATCTTCCCTGGGGACACACTGCCGATTTGACCGGCGGCGTGACGGCGAGCCTGAACTGGACCGTGTTTGACGGAGGCGCGCGGCGAAGCCGGCTGGCGCAGGCAGAGGCTCATATCCGGGAGGCGGAGGCACGAGTCAGCGCCGCACGCGATCAGATTGAAGACCAGGTTTGGACGGCGTATTCGAACTTGAACACCGCTTTCCGGCAACGGGAGGCCGCAACCGCGCTGGTGACCGCCGCGACGCAGTCTTATAGCGCCGCGCTGGAATCCTACAACTACGGCGTACGCAACTTGCTCGACGTCACCAACGCGCAGAAGGTCCTGGCGCAAGCGCGCTCGACCGACATTCTGGCGCGTACCCAGGTGCTGGCGGCGCTTGCGGATCTCGCATTCCGAACCGGCGATGCGATTCAAGCCAACACCAGGAGGACTCGCCCATGATCGTGAATTCAGTTCGCGCTGTCAAAGTTTGGGCTGTTGTTGCTCGCAGTAATGCTCTCCACCAGCTGTAGCCGGGCTCCGTCCTTTGACATTCTGGGTTCCTTCTTTCCGGCATGGCTGGTCTGCCTGGCGTTGGGCTTGCTGCTCACGGTTGCGGCCCGCTGGCTGCTCTTGCGCGCTCGTGTTGTACTCGCGCTTCCCATATTGACCTATCCGAGCCTGACCGCGTTGTTCACCTTCGCGCTCTGGCTCGCCTTTTTTCGGTAGCGAGGAAATCCATGCAGCCTGCCAGCAATAACAAGATCGGAATTTGGGTTGGCCGCATTCTCAGCGCTCTGATCGTGACGGGCGCAATCGGATTAGGGCTTGTGGTGGTCTATCACACGAACTACTATCCGCGAACCGACGATTCCGAGATTCTGGCGAACTTTATTGGAATCGCGCCGCAGGTGGAAGGTCCGCTTATGCATCTGAATGTGCACGACAACCAGTTCGTTAAGAAGGGAGATCTCCTTTTCGAAATCGATGACCGGCCGTATCGGTATGCGCTGGAAAAAGCAATTTCCGAGCAGGCCACGCTCGAAGGACAGATTTCGGACGAGCGCAGAAGAATCGCCGCTCTGGTCAGCGCCGTATCCGTTGCGGAGGCGAACATCCACAGCACGGAAGCCGATGTAAGCCGATGGGCGGCGGCCGTGGATCAGGCCAGGGCAGACGTGGCGAATGCGCAGGAGGCGGTCAGCCGCGCGAGAGCCGAATGGAGTTACGCGAACAATAACCTGCATCGCATCGAGCCGCTACTGGTGAAGCAGTTTGTGACCGTCGATCAGGTGGATCGGGCGCGGACCTCAGAGATCTCGCAGGCCCAGTCGCTGAAGCAGGCGGAATCTCAACTGCTCCAGGCGCAGGCTGGACTGGAGGTGACTTTAGCGCAGGAGCAACGTTCCAAGGCGGTGCTGACCCAAAGCAAAGCTCAGCATGAACAGACGCAGAACGCCGTCACGACGCTGGAACCGCTCGTCAACCAGCGCGGCGCGAAAGTGTCGGCGATAGACACTGCGCGCTACAACCTCAACAACTGCCGAGTCTACGCTCCGTTCGATGCTCGTGTCACGAATCTCACGATTTCCGAAGGAGCTTATGCGCACACTGGTCAGCAGATGTTCGTGCTGATTGACGCGCGCACGTGGTGGGCGGTCGCAAATTTCCGCGAAGGACAGCTAGAACGCATCGCGCCCGGCATGCGGGCCGACGTCTATGTCCTGTCCAAACCGAACGTGCGCTTTTCGGGCGTGGTGGACAGCATAGGATTCGGGGTAACTCCGGACGCAGACGTTGTCGGCCGTTTCGACCAAGGTCTGCCGGATGTGCAGAGGACGCTGAACTGGGTGCATCTGGCATCGCGTTTTCCGGTTCGGGTGCGCGTCGAGAATGCTCCGCCCGATCTGTTTCGGGTAAGCCAGTCTGCAGTCGTAGTGATTCGCGGACGCTGACATGGCGTCCGTTGCGCAGTCCCTGCCTGCTTCGAACCGCTCCCTCGCGTGGTTTTGGGAGTGGCTCAGAGACGAGCTGACCCCATATCCCGGCAGAACGCTAGTGGTGGTGCGGATGGTTCTTGCGGCGACGCTGATCATGCTCATCGGCATGACCTTTCAGATCCCGTATTCCTGGCAAGGTGCGATTTACGCCCTCCTGGTTTCTCGCGAAAGCCCGCGAGCCACGCTGAAATCGGCAGCAACGATATGCTTCGTTACCGGGGTCGGGGCCGCCTACATTATTCTCTCCATGAAGTTGGCGATCAATATTCCTCCGCTTCATTTCCTGTGGATCATTGCCACTTTGTTCTTTGTGTTTTATGGGATCAGCACGCTAACAAACTACCTGGTGGCGGTTGCCTTGGCGAATACAATCTCCGCCGGCATTCCATTGTGGGACCGGCATGTGGGCGCCGAGGTAAATGTGGAAGACACGCTTTGGCTATGTTTGGCGGTATTGATCGCAGTTGTGGTTACCGCGGCCGTGGAACTCGCGTTTGTGAGGCGGGCGACGGGCGATGAGGTTGTCTTGCTAATAAACGATCGGCTTGCTGCCGTCGAGAAGTTGTTAACCCGTTACGCCCAGGCCGAGCCTGTGGATCCTTCTACCGAACAGAAAATCATCCAGCTCGAAATGCTCGGCACCTCCCTGTTGCGTCGCACATTGCGGCGCTCAGTTTATTCGCCCCGGTACTCTACGGATATGGCCGCTGTGGCCGCCCTGACTGGAAGGCTTGTCGATCTGGCCGCAACTCTGACACAGTTCGGCGTCTTGCCGTCCGCGAGCAATCAGAACAGGTTCCGGCGTCTGGCCTCGGCCGTGGCAAGCATAAGCAATTCACTGACAAGGCGCGAGGCACCCAGCGCGGTTCAGTTTAATGCAGATAATGAATCCGCAGCTCACGTTCCATTGCTGGGCGAAATGGAGCGTACGGTTACTATGATGACCGAGGTATTCGCGGGTTCCCGCTCCTTTGATGAATACCTGCCGTCACCAGACGATCTACCGCAATCAACACTTCTTTCCCGAGACGCTTTCGTTAACCAAGATCACCTTCGTTTCGCGCTTAAAGGATGCTTAGCCGCCGGCAGCTGTTACGTAATTTACAACGCGCTGGCCTGGCCAGGAATCGGCACGGCCGAGACCACGTGTCTGTTGACCGCGTTGTCTACGATCGGCGCATCACACCAGAAGCAGATCCTGCGTATCGCTGGCGCGATCGTGGGCGGGTTTGTCATAGGGATGGGTTCGCAAATGTTCATTCTGCCCTACCTTGACTCCATTACCGGCTTTCTCGTTCTTTTCGGCCTTGTAACCGCCTTGTCTTCCTGGATCCTGACATCCAGCCCACGGTTGTCCTATTTCGGGGTGCAAGTCGCACTAGCTTTCTATTTGGTAACTTTTCAGGAATTCAAAGTACAGACCTCGCTTGCAGTGGCGCGTGATCGCGTGGTTGGCATTCTGCTGGGTCTGTTCATGATGTGGTTCGTTTTCGATCGGTTGTGGGGCGCGCCCACTTCTGTTGAGATCAAGCGGGCATTCATTTCCAATCTCCGCGCTATGGCGCAGTTTGCAAGAGAACCTGCATCTAATGACCCGAGAATTGCAATCGCCCGGACCCTTACCCTTCGTGAGACTATCAACGCAAATCTGGACCGGGCCAGGGCTCTTACCGATGGCATACTCTTCGAGTTTGGCCCCTCGCGCCGGAGAGATCTCGAATTGCGGAGCCAGATCCGCCGCTGGCAACCCCAGTTGCGAACGCTCTTTGTCATGCGGATCACATCCTTGAAATACCGTCTACAGTTACCCGGATTCGAATGGCCAGAGAGTGTTCGTCTTCGACAGCAAGCATATGACGAGCAATCGGCTCGGATACTGGAGGAGATGGCCGATTGCATTGATGGAGATCACACATCGATCGCCCGTGGGCCCGACGAGTCCGCTGAACTTTTGAAGTGGACGATCGAGGAAGCGCTTGCCGAAGAGTCGCGAGGATTACCGGAAGGCCGCGCGCAGTCGTTTATCACATTGATGCGGGGAATAGATGGATTGACCAGGTCTTTGGCGTCTGAAATTGCAACTGAATCTGGGTGGCGCTAACTTCGAGTTGCTCGACCTTCGCGTTCGGAAGCCCGCTTTGTTACTTGGCCTGAGCGTCGCCAGAGCAGCCTTCATTCACTCATCAGGAAAATGAGAGGGTGGCCGAGTGTCGGTTCTGTCAATTCCCAGCGACGAACGAGGATGGGATAAAAACGCCAGACCAGTTTCTCCTTCGGCCCAAATCAGATCGGCCAAAGATTATTCCATCAGGTTGCGGTGCGTCGGCCCCCAACCCGATAGTCACTGGATCCAGCAACTGGCTCCGAGAGGCAATAGTGTTGGCAACCGCGAGCGTACCAGCAGCTAAGAGAGCAATGTTCGGTAGGTATCCAGGGCGCGAGAAGTAATCGACCCCGGTTAGCCATACGACGACGTACCATGGATAAACCTTTTCCGCATTGTCCGATTTGTCCGCGGGACGACCACTCGAGAAGAGGCGGCCGATCAAAGTCTTGGGTAGATTATCGGCTTGGTCCTGCAAATTGAGACTGGATAAAGTTGGTGGGCTTTCTGCGACAGCCATTCCACTCCTTTACTTCAAACGCTTCTGATTAACGTCAGGAACGTTTGGACCGCCGTTTCGAGTTGTTTTCGTACCTCCCTCTCCTTAGCGGCCGACAACATACGAGGCGATCAAAGCCATCACCCAGACCATGTCCACCAAATGCCAGTAGGTCGACAAATCCTCCAGGCGTTCGGAATGTTCCTCTTTTAGATTCCCTAGCGCGGTGAGAAGCGTCGCCGCGACAAGAGCGAGCAATGCCACCGTCAGTCGAAAGTTACCACCGAACGCCATGCAGCGCTAGATCCGTTCGTACACAAGAAAAACCAAGCCCTTCCCCGGAATTTGCCTGGCGTGGTAGGCCCATTTCTTCAACTGCCGACATCGTCGACTGCGACTATGACGGATGGATATTAAGACCGCGATGTCGGCGAAGGTGGCCTCTCGGTTCTAACCGAACAATCGATCGACCCCATACTTCATCTCTCGCCGGGATGTTCCAGTGTACAGATTGGCATATGCAGTTCTGATTCCATCACTATGAGACGTTTCCGCGCGAGAGGCACGTTTCGAAGCATCTACTTTGCAGGATCCTGCCGCCAGGTACGGCTTTGGCAACGACGAGAACTCGGCAATTGACGAGGGATCAAAGCGATGGCATCGCCAACATTCAGGCCAACGGCGGGCCGGGCCACAATCGGGTATTGGGGGCTTTTCAGAACGAAAGCCTCAATGCAAACTGCAACAGGCGTGGGTTAGAACCCGTGGCCGTGGACGTGATCTGACCGAACGTCGGGGATCCGAGAGTGGTATTCGGTTCCGCGAAGTTCGGAGTGTTGGTCAGGTTAAAGGACTCCGCCCGCAACTGCAGCCTTATGGTCTCCCGAATGGGAAAGTCCTTGGTGAGCGAAACGTCCAGATGCCTCTGCGGTGGACCGTAAATGCAGTTGCGTCGCGCATTGCCCAGCAGCCCTGGCGCTTGCGCGGCAAAGGCCGCGGTGTTGAACCACTGTTGGATGGTGTGGATATTGCCCGCGTCAGCGTCGCCAACCTGGTTAGGGGTGTCGCCACCGCGGAAGCCTAAAATGCCGCCAGCGTTGGTGATGGTTCCCGGAGGCCCACCGCCTGGTTCGCTGATGCCCGTCGGCAGACCCGTGGAGTAGGCGTAGATCGTATTGACGCTCCACCCTTTGACCAGAAACGCAGCCGCACCGTGCTGTGACTTGCCGAACGGCAGGACGTAACTCAGCATGACCGTGAAGCGCTGGCGCATATCCAGGTCGCCGTTGCCGTAATCGTACTCGAAGCCGTTGACGGGGATGGGCGTGCCATTGCCTGAATCCATCAAGCACCCGTTGCGGACGCACTCCACAGGGCGGAAGCCGCCTTCACCCTGCGGCGAGCCGTTGTTGAGAATATGCGACCAAGTGTAATTGAAGTTAGCATTCAGACCCGCGGCGAAACGGTGTAGAAAGGATGCCTGAAAGGCATTGTAGTTGGATTTTGCGGCGCTCTCCAGCACATAGATTTGATCGCCGCTGTAGGCCGGGTAAGGAATAGGTCCCTGCGTGAAACAGTTGGAAAAGTACGTGGGCTTGCCATTGCTCACGCATCCCGCTCCGCTGTAATTATAGGTGGCGTAGGCCGCCTGATTCACGTCCGGAACAACTGGCAGGCGACGCCCCAGATTACCCACATATCCCGCGCTGATTAAGTTGGCGCCCAGTTCCCTCTGGAGCTGCAAGCTGTACTGGGCTACGCGGCCCGATTTCAAGTTGTTCGCTACGGCGTCAATTTCCGTTCCCGCCGCCACCCCCGTTCCCAGCGCTTCATTCGGATAATTCGCACTGGCGGGATCGATCGTGGGCAGCCACAGCCCTCTCGCCATAGTAAGCCCTTGACCGCCGGGCCCGGCAATCGCGCTCGGACATGCGACGGGATATGCGGCGTCGCCTCCGCAGTCCCGGCTTATGACCAAAGGCAGATTTTGCATCAGGGCAGCGTTGCCAATTTCGCTCGGGAAGTAAGAGAGGCCAAAGCCGCCTCGCAGCACCATGCCGCGGCCCAGCGATGCCGAAAAGCCGAGCCGGGGAGAGATGTCGCCCCAGTCGGTCTTCACGTTCGCGGTGCTGGAGCCGTGGTTGGCCCCTGAGAGGATCGGAGAAACTACCTCACCAGTGGCTGTGTCAAAGTTCGAAATGTCACCGCGCACTTCGGTGAACGGGGTAAAGATTTCATAGCGGACACCGAGGTTGAGAGCCAACCATTTGGTTACACGCCAGTCATCTTGAATGAAGCCGGCAACCTCCCAGGAGCGGAAGCGCGGGAAGGCCACATCGTTCTGGAATTGTGCGTCCGAGGCATAACCCGCAACCAGGTCGCCGAGGGCACTGCCGGTGAAAGTCCCATTGACAGAATAGCTGCCGCGGGCGCTTTGGCTTTGTTGTAAGTTCAGCTGCCGCCGGATCAGGCTCGCCCCAGTCTTCACGTTGTGAGCGCCGTGGGTCCAGGTCAAAGACCCCTGGTACTGGAAGGTGTTGTTGTAGTCGAAAAGCGGCGTAAACAGGCCGTCACCCAGGCCACTGTAGGGCGAGGCCACCTGGATGGATGGCAGGCCGTATTGCGCTCCGCCGCTGCCTGCATTGATGCAGTAACCGGTTCCCAAAGAACAGGAATCGAAACCTAACTCGACTCCGGCGTTGGCGCCATTGATGGTCAACGCCTGGTTGGCGAATCTAAGGTATGCCGCCTTCAGTTCCAGCAGCAGCTCCGGTCGAAAAACATGGACGTAGTTCACGCCAAGATTCTGGGCACGTTCCAGACCCACGCCGCCGGAGATTCCGGACGAATTGTCGGAGCCGAAAGTCTTTCCATTAATGGAAACGTCCGGGAGGTTCCCCGGGGTATAGGTGTTCACGTCGTTGAATGAATAACGCGCAAACAGGTTGTCCCGATCCGAGAAGCGATGATCGGCACGCACATCGAAGGTATGGCTGAACTGCGTTCTGACAGGAGAGTATACGAAGTTGTTTGTGGCTCCCGGATTCGTCGGAGCGGGATAAAGCGCGAACAAGTTCTTGCCCAGGGCGCTGACGACAACCGGGCTTGTGTTCCCCAGCAAAGAGCCGGTGGGTATTGTCTGGCCTGCCGCTGTCGCCGCTACGAGGCTCTCCTGCGCCGCCGTGGGTACGGTTGAGGTATACGTGTTCTGCGCCCATACCTGGCGAAACCCCTCGTAGTCGCCAAAGAAAAAGGTCTTGTTCTTCCGGATGGGGCCGCCGACACTTCCGCCAAATTGATTTTGACGCAATTCGGGCCTTGGGCCCGTCGTCGCAAAGTAGTTACGCGCATCGAAAGCGTCGTTGCGCAGATACTCGAAGAGCGAACCGTGGAAAGTGTTTGTGCCGGACTTCGTGATGATATTCGCTACGCCTCCCTCTGTGCGCGAGACTTCCGCCGGGTACAAGTTGGTGGAGACATTGACCTCCTGGACGGCATCGATGGAGGGCCGCACGACAATGGTTCCGAAGTACCGTTCGTTGTTGTCCATGCCGTCGATCATGTTGTTGTTGAGAAAGTCGTTCTGCCCGTTGGCGGAGAAGGCGGAGGTCAGCCGGCGGTCGTTGCTGTGGCTCCCGCCTCCCGGCGCATTGGACGCCCCCTCGGTCACGCCCGCTGAGAGCTGAACCAGGTTTGTCAGGTTGCGGCCGTTCAGAGGCAGATCTGCCACGCTTTGGGTGGCGACTAAGGTGCCGATAGTGGACGAGTCGGTCTGCAGATCGGGGGCGGCTTCGGCCGAAACCGAAGTGCTCTCACTCGCGATGCCGATTTCCATCCTGGCGTCCACGCGGAGGCGGTCTCCAGCCGACAAGTGCAAGTTCTCAGTCACAAAGGTCCGGAAGCCTTTGGCCTCGATCGTGACTTCGTAGGTCCCTGGTTGCAAAAGACTAAAACTATAGTCGCCTGTTTTCCCGGTCCGTACTGCTCGGGATACGCCCATAGCCCTGTTCCTGATGGTCACCGTCACGTCGGACATCACCGCCCCCGAAACGTCGGTTAGCGTGCCTACTACGGCGCCGGTATTTACTTGCCCCACCAGGCGCGGCATGGCCGCTGACAACAGCAAGCACAGCATTAGAGTGCGAGTCGAAAGCCTGAACCCTGAGCTCATTTTTCGATCCACTTGCCTGGCCGTCCGGACACGAAGCTAACAGTTTTCTATCGGGGAAAATTCAGTGTACTATCGGAAAGACGTAGCTCGGAGCGGCGGCGGAGAACGTCGAGCCGAACAGTTAGATTAGGACGGTATGGGCTATGGGAACCGCTCAAAAGAAGCTGGTCGTCTGGCTGGTCCTCCTGCTGGCATATAGCGCTTGCGCGTTCGCCTTGGATCCTTCGCTCGATATTAGCCAGTACGCGCACACCGCGTGGACGGTTCGCGAAGGCTTCATCAAGGGCACCATTTTTTCGATCGCGCAAACGCCGGATGGTTATCTGTGGCTGGGCACGGAATCGGGGCTGTACCGTTTCGATGGCGTCCTACCCGTGCTGTGGCAGCCGCCACAAGATGAGCAGCTCCCAGACAATTTTGTTCACGATATTTTGGTTACGCGGGACGGCACTCTGTGGATCGGCACACCGAAGGGGCTTGCCAGTTGGAAGGACGGCAAGCTTACACAATATCCAGAGGTTGCCGGTCAGGACGTTGATGAACTGTTGCAGGATGCTGAGGGAACGCTTTGGTTTGGGGTCAAGGACCCCGGCAGGCTCTGCACCGTCCGGGCGGCCAAGACGCACTGCTACGGAGCCGGGAGTTTCGGCGAGTCCATATCTGCCTTATACGAGGACCACAAAGGCAACTTGTGGGCCGCGGCTCAAACAGGTCTGTGGCGATGGGCGCCCGGTACTCCAGAGCACTACCCCTTTCCCGTTGGGGCTCAGCCCAACGCGCTACTCGAAGACGGCAACGGTACACTCCTGCTGGCAACTAGGGAATCCAGCTCGTTTGGCAATGCGGTTAATGCCGGGCTCGAAGGGCTAAAACAGCTTGTGGACGGAAAAATCCGGAGCTACCCTCTTCCCGTGATCGCCGGGCAGTTCAGGCCCACTCACATGGCAAGGAGCAGGGACGGCAGTTTGTGGATTGGCACTGTACAAGGTTTGTTGCACCTGCATCAGGGCAGGATCGATAAATTCTCAGTCAGCGATGGCCTGTCTAGCGATATCGTAACTTGCTTTTTTGAAGATCGCGAAGGCGATGTTTGGGTCGGCACGCAAACCGGGCTGGATCGGTTTCGTGAATTCGCGATCCCGACAGTTTCGGTGAGCCAGGGCCTTTCCTCGGCTGCGGTTGACCTGCTGGAAGCGACCCCGGATGGAAGTATTTGGATTGCCACGGCGGATGGGCTGAATCGCTGGCAAAACGGGCATGTGAGCGTTTACGGCAGGAGAAATGTGCCGGATCGAGACGGGCGAACAAGTGAACGAGAGCGCATTATCGACGCGAGGGTAACAGAGATCGAGAACAGCGGACTTCGAAACACCGTTTATTCGCTGGGGCACGATGACCTGGGACGACTGTGGGTTGGCAGTCGCGAAGGTGTGTTGTACTTCGACGGCGGCCGGTTTGTGCCGGTTCCCGGCCTCCCGGGCGGAGATGTATTGTCAATCGCCGGGGATGGAGACGGGAAGGTTTGGATCAGCAGCAACGACGAGCCTCTTCCATTGGACGCCGCAGGGCGCCGTTCTGCGTTTCCCTTGGGCCCAATTCGGACACAAGCAAGCGGCGACAGCTTTGCTGCCTGATCGGTTGCAGGGCGGCCTATGGATCGGATTTCTTGACGGAGGGCTCGCTTACCTCAAGGACGGCCAGACTCCGCTCTTCCTACAACGTGGCTGACGGGCTGGGCAATGGCTCAGTGCTGGGCCTTCAACTTGGTTCGGACGGTGCCGTGTGGGCAGCGACCGAGGGCGGTTTAAGCCGAGTGAAAGATGGCCGCATCACGACTCTTACCAGCCGGAACGGCCTGCCCTGCGATGCCGTTATTTGGGCGATGGAAGACAACGACCGTTCCTTCTGGTTGCAGATGCCTTGCGGCCTGGTGCGAATTGCGCGTACCGAGTTGGAGGCGTGGGTGAGCGATTCGAAGCGAAGCGTCCAGACTACGGTTTACGACGCCTCCGACGGAGTGTGGAGTCGTGGGCGCCTTGGCACCCGCACGCCGATTGGTCGCTAAGTCGCCAGATGGAAAAATATGGTTCTCACCCCCGGACGGGGTCGAGCGTGATCGATCCGCGACATCTTCCGTTCAACAAGCTGCCGCCGCCTGTATACGTCGAACAAATCACTGCGGACGGCAGGAAGTTCGATGCCTCTGCAGGGATTGCGCGCTGCCTGCGCGGGTTCGCGATCTGGAGATCGACTATACCGCGCTCAGCCTGGTCGCGCCGGAGAAGATCCGTTTCAAATACAAGCTCGAAGGCTACGATCAGCGACTGGCAGGACGCCGGCAATCGGCGGCAGGCGTTCTATAGCAATCTTCCACCCAGGAACTACCGCTTCCGCGTCATGGCCTGCAACAACAGCGGCGTATGGAATGAGGCCGGCGACTCGCTCGATTTCTCCATCGCCCCGGCGTACTACCAGACCGTTTGGTTCCGTTTGTCATTGCGTGGCCGCCTTTTTCGGATTGCTGTGGGCGCTGTACCGCTACCGCCTCCATCAGCTCGCGCGGGAATTCAACGCGCAACTGGAAGGGCGCGTCGACGAGCGCACGCGCATCGCGCGCGAGTTGCACGACACCCTTTTGCAGAGCTTTCAAGCCGCGCTTTTCGAATTTCAGGCGGCCCGGAACCTCTTTTCTAAAGGTCGCGAAGAGGCGATCCAAACCCTGGATAGCGCCATCAGCACGGCCCAGGATGCCATCGTCGAGGGCCGGGATGCGATTCATGATTTGCGGGATACCGTGGCTCCGCACGCTCATCTGGAACAGCTACTCAAAACTGCCGGGCAGGAACTCGCAAGCTCTCATGTTTCCGATGGTAATCGCCCGGCGTTCCGGGTGACCGTGGAGGGACCTGCGCAAGCCTTGTCTCCGGTTCTCCAGGACGAGGTCTATCAGATTGGCCGCGAGGTCTTGCGGAATGCTTTCCGGCACGCGAGCGCAAGCCGAATCGAAGCCGAAATTCGTTATAGCGACCGACTGCTTCGTTTACGGATTCGCGACGATGGCAAAGGCATCGATCGAAAGGTACTGGAGGATGGCGTGCCCGGCCATTGGGGATTGCCGGGTATCCGCGAGCGGGCCAAACGGATCGGTGCACGGTTGGTATTCTGGAGCGAGGCCGGGGCGGGTACGGAAGTGGAACTGGCGGTCCCGTCCGCGAATCGCTTATGCGAAATCTACTGCCCGGCATCGCTTTGGGCTGTTCCGGAAGGGAAAGTGACCTGTCGTGAGCTCGCGACCTCAACCTATTTTGGTCCTGGCCGTTGATGACCACGCGCTCCTTCGGAAAGGCATCGCAGCATTGGTCAACGCCGAGTCCGACATGAAGTTGATCGCCGAGGCATCCACCGGAGTGGAAGCGATCAAGCAGTTCAAACAGCATCGCCCGGACATCACCTTGATGGACCTGCAAATGCCTGACATGAGCGGCATCGAAGCGACGATTGCGATTCGCCAGGAATTCCCAGAAGCACGAATCATTATTCTTACGACGTACGATGGCGATATGCAGGTGGTGCGGGCGTTGAAAGCCGGCGCCCGCGGTTACCTATTGAAAGCAAAGGTAAATCAAGAACTCCTGGAGACCATCCGGTCGGTCCACGCCGGGCAAAAGCGAATTCCTTCAGAGATTGCAGCCGAGCTGGCGGAACATTCCGGGGAGGACGAATTGAGCGCGCGTGAAATCGATGTGCTCCGGCTGATCGCCGCCGGAAATGCGAACAAGGAGATCGCCGCACAGCTCTCCATTGGCGAGGATACCGTCAAACGGCACGTGACGAACATTCTCGTCAAAGCTGAGAGCGAATGACCGAACCCACGCGGTCACCATTGGGCTGAAGCGCGGAATCATCGAAATTTAGAATCCCACTAAAGTGGAATCGCGCGATGCCCGGTTCGTGGGTTCCCATTTGGTTGCTGATTCCCTAAGCTGTAGCTGGGATCATTGTGCAGCGCCTCTTTTCGACCTTTGCTGACGGTTGGCCCGGAGGCGGCCTCCTGTTGCAGCGGTTCCTCGCCGGAGGAGCTTTGGTCTACTGCGGAGGCTGTGTCCCTGACGAAGCGCCTCACTTCGAACTCGCCGTTCCGCAAATAATCGGAGCAGTTGCTGGAGTCCTGATTCTCGCCGGGTTGTGGACGCCGGTGGCGGGCACGGTCGCGGCAGCAGTCGAGCTTTGGATCGCTTTCTCTCAGCCCAATAACATGTCGATGGCCGTTATTTTGGCGGTCCTCGGGGTCAGTCTGGCGATGATTGGCCCTGGGGCGTGGTCCGTCGATGCCCGGCTTTTCGGCAGGAAACAAATCGACCCGGATCTTTAGAAAGCCAATATTCACACTCAAAAGTGGGATTTGCAGCTTTCACTATCTGATCAGTCCGCACTTCGACTATCTAGTGTTGGCGTCGAGTACGAATGGCCTGAAAATCTTCCAAGAGGATAAACCTATGAAGGGTTGGAGGAGGAATCTCCGAGTCCGGATTTTCGGCCGCCTTTCCGGCCTCGCACGATTCTCAAGCGCGGCCGGGTCCGTTTGTGGGAGGGCGATGAGTGCCACTGGCAAGATTGCTCTTCGGTATCCTAATAGCGCTGCGCCGTGTTGCAGGGCGCAGACATCGTCAGATCAACGGCATCATCAGAGATCCGAGCGGCCTTGTCGTCGCGGGTGCTGCAATCAAGGCGACGCAGACAGCAACCGGCAACGTCCGCAACACAACGAGCGGATCCGATGGCGGTTATGTGTTTCCCGACCTTCCCATTGGTGCCTGGTCCCTGGAAGTTGGGAAAGCGGGTTTCCGCACGAATGTGCAGGATGCGATCATACTCCATGTCGGTGACGCCATCCCGCTGAACTTTACTCTGCAGGTTGGGTCCCCAGCCAAACCATCACCGTACAGGCGGGGGCGCCGCTGATAAATACCGAAACTGGTTCGCTGGGCGGTCTAGTGAACGATCAACAGATTTCTGACCTTCCCTTAAACGGCCGCAATTACATCGACCTGAGTCTTCAGCAGGCGGGCATATCGCAGAACAAAAATAACGGCCAATTTGGCGGAATGATCGGCACTGTCTTCAGCAGTAACGGGGCGCCGACGATTTCAAATAATTTCCTGCTGGACGGAACTTCCCTGGTCAACCAAACTGGCTGGGGTACGGCATCGATGGCGGGCACTACCTTGGGGCTGGACGGCATCCAGGAATATAAGGTCGTCACCAACGCCTTCGGCGCAGAATACGGCATGACAATGGGCAGCCAGATCCTGATGGTCAGCAAGAGCGGCACAAACGAGTTTCATGGCACTGCATTCGACTACTTCCGCAACAGCGATCTTGATGCGCGGAATTTCTTCGACCCCCGCCAAATCCCAGCATTTCACCGGAACGACTTCGGCGGGGCGATCGGCGGCCCAATTCGGAAAAACAGAACGTTTTTCTTCGGCGACTATGAGGGCCTGAAACAGATACAGGGCTTCACGGTCGGCGATGTCGTGCCGGGGGCAGGCTGTCATGGACCGGCGGGGGCGATCATCTGGAATGGAGTGGGTGCCACCACCCGCGGGTGCACAGCCCGGAATATGTCCGCAACTGGGGACGAATCCCGCGGGGGCCGGAACCAATTCCGTGACCATCAGCCCGGTCACCGCTCCGCTGCTGGCGCTTTATCCCAATCCCACAAGTCCGGCCAACAATGGTTATACATTTCCCACCAGCAGCAACACACTCGTGAATTTCGGACAGGTACGGGTCGATCAGGTGTTTTCAGCAAGCGATACGTTCTTCGCTCGTGTTACGGTCGATGCCGGCAATGTGGATAGCCCCAGCACGAGCGCTTTACCGCTTTAATGGCGTTGCGTTTCCAGAGTTCCGCGGAAAGGCGCAGAACCGCAATGTTTTCGCCACTTTGTCGGAGACTCACATCTTTTCGCCGGCGCTCCTGAATTCCGCGCGGCTTGTCTTTCAGCCGAACCAACTTCACTTTCAGCGACTATACGGCTCAACCTGTAAATACTCCGCCACTTCTGGTGGGAGCGGCGGAATTGGGGTCAGTTGGCGTAACCGGATACTCCGGAATCGGATTCAACGGCGCCGCGGGACCTCCTCCTCCCTATCACATTCAAAACATCAAGACGTTTAGCGACGATGTATCGCTCAGCAGGGGTAAGCACGGCCTGAAGTTCGGAACGCTGATCAACCAATACAACCAGGGGGTCGGAGCTCCTCTTTTTACAATCGGCAGCATTTCTTATGGAAGCGTAGCTAACTTCCTGCAGGGCATACCAACGTCGTACAGCGCGCTCGTACCGGGCTCCGATACCCAGCGTTACTGGACATATGAGACCTTGGGTTTCTACGCTCAGGACGACTGGCACGCCACTAGTCGGCTCACTATCAATCTGGGTCTGCGCTACGAATTCATGACCACCCCGCAGGAGTTGAATAACCTTTCCTATGCCCTTCGAAATATGGCGGTTGACGCCTCGGCAACGCAGGGGGCGGTCATGCGCAATCGTACGTTGCTGAATTTCAGTCCCCGTGCGGGCTTTGCCTGGGATGTCTTCGGGAACTCACGCACGTCCGTTCGGGGCGGCTTCGGAATTTATTACGATATTGGAAATCTGGGGGGGCCATTCCTTGACAACGCAGCGGGAACACCACCGCTTGTCTCGTCTTTTACGATCAGCAATCAAACTGCCAACTCGGTAATCGATCTTCCTTTTGCGTTTAACTCGGCAGGTGTCGGTCATACCGCGACCCTGATCGACTACAACGCATACCAGCCACATGTGGCGCAGTATAACTTCACAATCGAGCAGCAGCTCCCAGCCGCCATCGCTCTTACCGTCGCCTATGCGGGCTCGCGGGGAGCCCACCTCTGGACCGAAAAGGAGGGCAATCCCGTTCCTCCCACCTACGTTAGTCCAGAGGGCGTTCAATACTGGGCAACTACGACGCCGGCCTGCGCCAGCGCGTTCCCCTCCTGCCGAACTAATCCGAATTTCACTTCGATTTTGTTGGACACCACTGCCGGGGATTCCTGGTATAACGCACTCCAGATTTCGCTAAACAAACGTTTGTCGAAAGGGCTGGACTTCCAGACGAACTACACCTGGTCCCATTCCATTGACACCACCGAAGGGCAGATCGCTGGTTCCGACTGCAGTGCCTCAGGGATGGATACAGGCACCGATCCCAACCGCCCGAGCATCGACCGAGGGCCCTCGTGTTTCGACATAAGACAAAACCTCCGATTCAACGTGATCTATCATCTTCCAGCCATAGGAAGAAGTAGTGTGGCATGGAAGATTCTGGATGGCTGGTGGGTAGCCAGTATTGTGACTGCCCAGACCGGCTACCCGTTTTCGCCGACTGTTGCCAGCAATCGCTCCCAGTCGGCCGTCGGGGCGGCCGCATCCGACAGAGTCAACGCTGGAACAGCGACGGTCGCGCCGGGTCAGACCGGGCCGGACGGCACCGTTAACACTACCAACCAGACTTTCGTTCCCTTTAACGCCAATACAGTGATCACCGGGAACCCAAATCAATGGTTCAACCCTTTGATGTTCAGCCTCCCGTCGCTGGTTCCGTGCCCTAACAATCCGGCTTTAACCTGCGGTACGCTGGGCGACGCTTCGCGAGGTTTGCTCCGTGGTCCGGGTCTGACTCAGTGGGACTTTTCGCTTGTCAAAGATACGGCACTGCCGTTTCTCGGCGAACGGAGCAGGCTGGAGTTTCGGGCAGAAATATTCAACATACTGAATCACGCCAATTTCGCTATGCCCATTGGCACCGTGTTTGCAGGGTCGAACAAAGACGCCGGCGGCTGGTCGGAATCGCCCGTGGCGACCGCTGGACTGATCACGAGCACAGCAACGTCCTCCCGCCAGATTCAACTGGTGTTGAAAGTCCTTTTCTGATCCGGCTCATGAACCGGATGCCGGAAATCCAGATTCCATCCGAAAAATCTGGGTCGATCACGTTTTCCATATCGGTGATACGCTTTGCCCAATGCGTGGCGTTGCTGGCGGTTTACTCGTGGGGGGTAACCTGGGCCGGGAGTGCGCCGCGAATCCGGATTGTTAGGGTGCCAACCGTTTCCGGAACCGGCCTTCGATTCTCCCACGCGCCGTTCGGGCCGGGACAGACTATCGCTGACGTGAGAAAAATCGTACAAGGCCCTCAGGGATTCCTGTGGCTCGGCACGTCAGACGGACTACGACGCTATGACGGATACGGGATCCGCGATTTCCAGTCCGATCCCGGAATTCCGAATAGCGTTAGCGGTTCGTACATTACCTCGCTCTTGAGTGACCGGTTGGGGAATTTGTGGATCGGTTCCGATGAGTTCGTCGACCGCTACGATCCAGCGACCGGACAGTCAAGGCATTTCGGGCCGGACTATGGCGGCAAAGTAGTGTATAGCATCAGCCGCGACCGGCAAGGATTGTTGTGGCTGGCGACCGATACAGGGCTCGATCGTCTCGACCCCGCGACGGCGCAGGTCAGGGGCTATCGAAAGGAACAGGGCAATTTGAGCCTTGGTTCTGATCTGGTAAGGTCCACACTCGAATCCAAGGGAGGCAAATTCTGGGTGGCTACGACCGAAGGCCTCGATCTATTTGATCGCCACACAGGTGGCGTCACCCGGCACATCGACTTGCGAGGGCCCTCTGGATCGCCGCTCAATCTGTCCGGCCCCCCGGTATCGCTGTTCGAGGACCACTCGGGGCTTCTCTGGATCGCTTTCTCCTACGGCGATGGTCTGGTTTCCGTTGATCCGGCGACGGGTGCGGAAACGATCTATTCGTTTGGCAGGCATAAGGCCAACCAGAATGGGACCACCGGCGTGACTGCCATCCTCGAGGACGAAGCCGGCACACTCTGGCTCGCTACGAACGGCAGAGGTCTTTTGAAGTTCGATCGGGACCGGCAGCGGGCTATTCGCTTCAACCACAATCCGAGCGATCCGGACAGTCTGAGCGACGATACGATCGTTACGTTGTTCGAGGACAGGGCACACAATCTCTGGGCCGGAACCGCGCGCCGGGGAATCGATCGATTCGACCCCCGTCCGTCGCCATTTCGAACATATCGTTTTAAGACCGCCGATCCGAATGGCTCAACCAATTTCTCTGTGAGCTCGGTCTATCAGGATAGCCACGGAATCCTTTGGGCCGGAACCCGGGGAGTACTGAACCGTATCGACCGGAAAACAGGGCAGTTCACTCGCTATCAGTCGGCCTTGGGCGCCCCTGACGGCCTTTCCAACACGAACGTGCGTTCTATCGCCGAGGATCGCGCGGGATATCTTTGGTTCGGCACCTGGGGCGGCGGACTCAACCGCCTGGATCCCGCGCACTGGCCGTTTCAAGTCCTGGCGCCACGACATGGCCAACCCGCATAGCCTGAGCGAGGATGTCGTCTCTAGCCTGCTCGTCGACCATCAGGGGACACTGTGGGCGGGAACCGAGGATGGCCTGAATCGGTTCGATCCCGATACAGAGCAGTTCCAGGTGTACAAGGCTCCCATCCAAGGCTTGAGCCGTTATAACGTCATCACGGAAGACTCAATCGGCGCCTTGTGGCTGGCCAGTTGGGGAACCGGACTTCACCGGTTTGATCCTGTGACTGGCCAGTTTACCGTTTACCGAAATGCGCCGGGAGACGCCCGCAGCCTGAGCAGCGATCGTGTTAATACCGTTTATATCGACCATTCCGGCACAGTCTGGGCCGGAACCGACAATGGCCTCAACAGTCTCGATCAGGCCAGCCACAAGTTTACGGCATACTACGAGCGCGACGGCCTTCCCAACAACGGGGTGGTGGGCATCCTGGAAGACGGGCATGGCGATCTCTGGCTGGGCACCCACAACGGGATGTCGCGCCTGAATCCGCACACGAAGACGTTCACGAACTATTATGTTTCGGACGGTCTGCCGGACAATCAGTTCACTTCCTATGTAAAGGAATTCAAGAGCCAGGACGGCGAGATGTTCTTCGCCTCGCGCGGCGGATTGGTGGCATTCTTTCCGGAACGCGTGATAGACAATCCATCTGGCCCTCCGGTATTCCTGACGGACTTCCAGTTGTTCGGCAAGCGGGTGCTCCCCGGGACCGATTCTCCACTGAAGCAATCCATCTCCTTCACCCGATCGATTACTTTACAGTACTGGCAAAACATCTTCTCCTTCGAATTTGCGGCGCTCAGCTATTCGGACCCCGAACGAAACCGCTACCGGTACAAACTGGAAGGACTGGACCATGAGTGGAACGAGACAGACAGCACGCGACGGTTTGCAACGTACACCACACTCCCGCCTGGCACATACACATTTCGCGTGCAGGCCAGCAATAGCCACGAGCAACTGGAACGAACAAGGGGCGAGTGTACGCCTCTTGATTCTTCCTCCCTGGTGGAGCACGTGGTGGTTTCGGGCGATGTCCTTCGCCGCGGTTCTCGCGATGTTCCTCGCACTATATCAATACCGCCTGTATCAGATGGTGCGCGAATTCAACGCGCGCCTGGAGGGGCGCGTGGACGAGCGGCTACGCGTCGCCCGCGATCTGCACGATACGCTGCTGCAGAGCTTCCAGGGGGTGTTGTTGCGCTTTCAGGCGGTCCATAGTTTCCTCCCGGGACGCGTCGCAGAAGCGAAGCATGTGTTGGAAACAGCGCTCGATGACGCTGCCAAGCTATTACCGAGGCACGCGATGCGGTTCAGGATCTGCGCGGGTCCACAGTTGTCGCCAGCAGTTTGGCGAAAGCCATTGAAGCTTTGGGTGAGGAAATGGCCGAGGACCGAAGAGCTGAGATCAGGAGCCCGACTGCTTTTTCGGTGGAAGTGGAGGGCGCGCCGCAAGAACCTGCATCCGATCCTGCGGGATGAAATCTACCGGATTGCGCGGAAGCGTTGCGCAATGCGTTCCACCACGCGCGGGCGCGGCGGATCGAAGTCGAAATCCGTTATGATGCCGCATCGGTTTCGGGTCCGAGTGCGGGACGATGGAATCGGCATTGATGCAAGCGTGCTCAGTCAGGAAGGGCGCCCCGGACACTGGGGTTTGACGAGGCATGCGCGAGCGCGCGAAGAGTGTCGGAGGACAACTGGAGGTCTGGAGCGAGCACGGAGCCGGCACGGAGATCGAATTGACCGTCCCAGCCTCGGTGGCTTACGGAGCCACGCTCGCCGCCGTTTTCGTCTGTTTAAGAGCAAGGTAGGGACCAATTCATGAGCGGCGATTCGACTCCGATTCGCGTTCTGGCGGTCGACGATCATCAGTTGATTCGCGTCGGCATTGCCACGCTCCTTCTTCCCGAATCGGACATGAAGCTGGTCGGCGAAGCGATCGAACGGGCGGGAAGCGATTGCCAAATTCCGGGAATGCCGGCCGGACGTCACGCTGATGGACTTGCAGATGCCGGAGATGAATGGTTTTGACGCGATTATCGCAATCCGCAATGAATTCCCCGAAGCGCGAATCATTGTCCTGACGACGTACGCCGGGGACGTTCAGGCGCATGCGCGCGATAAAAGCCGGCGCTCAGGCTTACTTGCTGAAGAACCTCCTGCATAAGGAACTGCTGCAGACCATCCGCACGGTTCACGCCGGGCGCAGAGCGATGGCTCCCGACATCGCAGCCCAACTTGCCGAACACACCGGCGAAGAAGGGTTGACGCCGAAGGAAATCGATGTGCTGCGGCTGATCGCGGCGGGGAATGCCAACAAACAGATTGCCGCGCAGCTCTCGATTACGGAAGAAACGGTCAAGAGCCGCGTGAAGAACATCCTTGACAAGTTGGGCGCAAACGACCGGACTCATGCCGTCACCATCGGATTGAAGCGCGGAATCATCGAACTGTAATCACTCTAAAGAGTGAAGGTCCATCCGGCCATTGAGGGTTTCGACTCTCGATTCGGACTGGTTAACCTTTAAATAGGGGATCTCGGTTTGCAGCGCCTATATTCTACTTTCGCCCGTGGCTGGCCGGGAACGGGCCTGTTGTGTCTCCGGCTGACTGCCGCGATCTCCATTTCCACTACGTCATAACAGGATTGGCTTCAGAGCCAGTCGTTGTTCAGAATGGTGATCGAGGCTGCTGCCGGGTTGTTACTCTGCGCCGGTCTGTGGACACCCATCGCAGGCGGCGCGCTCTCGATTCTTGCGCTGTGGTCCGCGTTTTCGGAAGCCGGCGACCCCTGGGCCCAAATCCTGTTGGCCTCAGTGGGCGCCGCATTGGCGATGCTCGGGCCTGGGGCCTGGTCGATCGATGCCCGACTGTTCGGAAGAAAACGGCTGATTCACGAGCCGTAGGCGCGCCGCTTTCTTCTCCCACTAAAGAGTGAACCCTGGTTCAACCATTTGGTGCATGGCTGGCCCTCGATTTGGGGTTGTTCTCGTGCGGCTCCCGGCGCAGAATCAGGTAAGAGACGGAGGGATTCGATGACCAAGAACGAAGTGAACCGATTTCGAGCGATTTTGAATGCGAGAATCGCTGAACTGGAAAACTTTAACCGACAGCGCGACGGGATCACGATCGAGAGAAGCCCCGACCAATTGGACGAGATCCAGCGAGCATCGGAACGGGCACTCGCGGTTTGTAATCTCGACCGTGAATTCAATCAACTTCGAAACGCTCGCGCCGCCCTCCTTCGCATTGAGAAAGGAAGCTTTGGAACGTGCGAGCAGTGCGACGAAGACATTCATCCGAAGCGGCTCGCCGCGATGCCATGGGCCGCTTTTTGTATTCGGTGCCAGGAAATCCTGGACCGTAACCCGGAACAGATGCCAACCGCCGCTGGCGACTTCCTGGCCAACGCCGCATGAGAGGCGCCTCCGCAAACTTGATTGGAAGCGACTATGAGCAGCACACGTACATTTCACTCATCGTAATGAACGTTCTTCCCCGTCCCGGTCTCGCCAAGCGCGGCAGAGTACGACCCCGATTCAAGTTACTTGCCCTCTCACGATACCTTCGATTTAGATGACGAAATCGGCTCCGGGGCCATGTTCGAGGAGATCGTTGGCTCTTCGGAACCGCTGTATCGCGTATTTGGGCATGTGACGAGAGTGGCGCCAACGAACGCCACAGTTCTCATCCACGGTGAGAGCGGGACCGGCAAAGAACTGATCGCGCGCGCGATTCACAAGAGGTCCCATCGCTCCCATCGACCCTTCGTTCGCGTGAATTGCGCCGCCATACCGTCTTCGCTGATAGCCTCTGAGCTCTTTGGCTACGAAAAGGGCGCCTTCACGGGTGCCACTCAGCGGCATCTAGGCCGCTTCGAATTAGCGAATGGCGGAACGATCTTCCTGGACGAGATCGGCGAGATTCCGCCGGAGACGCAAATCGCCCTGCTGCGGGTGCTTCAAGAGCGCGAATTTGAACGGGTGGGAGGCACGCATCCTATCCCCATAGACGTGCGCGTGATCGCGGCGACAAATCGGGATTTGAGAGCAGCAGTGGACAGCAGGTATTTTCCGGCTGGATTTGTTCTACAGGCTAAACGTCTTTCCGATCCAGGTTCCACCGCTGCGTGAGCGCCCGGAAGATATTCTCGCATTGGTCAAGTATTTCATCGAGCGTTACGCTAGAAACACCGGCAGGAACATTAGAAACATCGAGCGAAAAACGCTGGAATGGCTGCAGGCTTACGATTGGCCAGGCAATATTCGCGAGCTTCAAAACATGGTGGAGCGGGCCGTCATCCTTTCTGACGGGGAGACCTTCTCGATTGACAGAACCTGGATTGAAGCCGAAAAGCTGGGAACACCCGAGCGGCCTACCCCTCTTTCCGCTGCCCTCGTGAATCAGGAACGCGAAATGATTGAAGCCGCCCTTGGGGAGAGCCGGGGCCGGATTTCCGGTCCGGAGGGAGCGGCCGGCAAACTCGGAATGCCGCGAACAACACTGGAGTCGAGAATCAAGAGCCTGCGAATCGACAAGCACAGGTTTGCCTGCGCGTAGAATATGGTCGAAGGAAATCCTGTCACGCCAAAGCATGGCGGGTCGCGCTACTGACCCTCGATCTTAGTGTCACGGAGAACCGTTAACTTTGGGCATCGCGTCTTACCATCGGGAATCTACCCGAATCAGCCGGATCGCCTGCATGTCGACCAGGCGATCGACCCAGCGGAGTGCGGCGGGCCATTTTGCCCATCCATTAGGGCCGTTTTGTTGGCATCACATGGCTCTGTAACCCCATGGGTTCGTGTGTGGATTACCTTCGGGGTGGGGCGCTAACTCAACTGCCCGACAAGATTCCGCCAGCCCTCGAATTTCGCTCAGCTGCGATAACGCCTCAGGCGGTCTTCGGAACGTTGACCGCTGCTCCCTACCGTCGCCGGAATAAGGCCTAGCAGATGCCTGGCTCTAACCTATCCACCTGTCCCACGAACCGAGACTGAGCACGGGCATTGGCATACGAGGCCATTCCGCGCACACAGACTCAGATTGGCCGTCAGAGTTCCGTGAAAACTTGCGCATCAGGATACTGGTCGAGCCCGGCTGTACTGCTAAACGGGGTACAGGTTCGAGTTCTTTGAAAGGCCGAGGTGAACGCATTCGAGAGGCTCCACATGCTTCGTGGCTGAAACGTATCGCAGGGTCGACCGCCGCCATCTCCAGCGACTGCAATTCTGGCTCGATCGCCGTACCCGGAACAATGCTTCCGAGCGAAGGTGGAATTTGTAAGCGTGGGCAGTTTGATCAGGGAGTCTACATCTAACTTACAGGATGGATACCGACTTTTTCACGTGATTGCAGTTCGATGATCCCACGCTTCAATGCGATAGTGACGGCATGTGTCCGGTCGTTTGCGCCCAACTTGTCGAGGATGTTTTTGACGCGGCTCTTGACCGTTTCTTCCATAATTGAGAGTTGCGCAGCGATCTCTTTATTGGCATTGCCGTCGGCGATCAGCCGCAACGCGTCAATTTCCTTTGACGTGAGATCTTCCTCGCAAGTGTGTTCCGCAATTTGTGCCGCGACCTCCGGAGACATCGCTTTGCGGCCCGCACCCACTACGCGGATGGTTTGCGCGAGTTCCTTATGCAGGAGGGTTTTTAACAAGTAGGCCTGAGCGCCGGCTTTGAGCGCGCGTCGCGCGAGAACGTCACCGGCGTGCATCGTCAGAACAATAATTCGCGCTTCGGGGAATTCATCGCGGATGGCCAGGATCGAATCGAGACCATTCATTACCGGCATTTGTAAGTCCATCAACGTGACGTCTGGCTGGCATTCCCGGAATTTGGCAATCGCTTCACGCCCACTGGATGCTTCGCCGGCCAGCTTTATATCCGACTCGGGAAGCAGAAGCGCGGCGATGCCTACGCGAATCAACTGGTAGTCATCGACCACCAGGACTCGAATCGGAGATGGACCGCTAGTCATACATTCCTCCTCAGCTCGCTCTTAACCAGACGAAAACGACGGCCATGGCAAACCCGGTACGCGATGGAGGCGGGGCCACCACTGTCAAAACCTCCGCCCGCGCGTGGCGGAAACGCGGGGCGCCATTGCTTCCGGCTGGAGGCAGTCAGTGACACTGAGCCACTTGCCTGCCCAAAACTTTGGATTCCCGACTGGCCGGGTGCTTTACCATCGTGACCTTATTCTAGGCGCTGGTGCTCGTCAATGCCAATCCGTATTTTTTCGGAGAAGCGTGTGGAACCGCTTGGAATACGGGTGTGCATCGAACGCGGTGAAAGCGCTATGATACGAGCCGAAGGCGGAGGTGTTTGCCTACAACTCGGGTGATTCTGGCGGAAGATCACAAGATAGTAGCCGAAGCTTTGCGCGTGCTTCTCGCCGAGCACTTCCAGATGTTGGCCGTGGTGCATGATGGACGCGCGCTCGTAGAGGCCACAGAACGACTTCTTCCGGACGTGATCGTCACCGACATCTCGATGCCGCTGCTGAACGGGCTGGAGGCGATCAAGCAATTGATGCAGCGGCGTCCGCGGACGAAGGTGGTCGTGCTCACGATGCACAAGGATCGGGCTCTGGTGGGGAACGCATTTCGCGCTGGGGTGTGCGGATACGTTCTGAAAGTGGCGCCCCCCGAAGAACTGGTTCGCGCCATACAGCACGCGGCAGAAGGCCGTCGTTACGTAACATCACTCATTACAGACGATTTGCCGACCCTTTTGACGGAGACCGTTGCCAGCCCCGTGAAAGACGATGCAGCGCTGACAGTCCGACAACGCGAAGTCCTTCAATTGATTGCTGAGGGCAGGACCATGAAGGAGGCCGCTGCAATCTTGCACATCTCCCCGCGCACTGCGGAGTCCCACAAGTATGAAATCATGCACGTTTTGGGCGTACGGACCACGGCGGAATTGGTCCAATGTGCGGTGCGGATGAAATTGATAGCGGAATGAGACCGGCGAGAAATTTGCGTGGCAAACTTCAATTGCCAGGATTCCCGTAAAACTACGGATACCCCGCGGGCCGGAAAGCCTTTGTAATATATGTATGGAATTCAACGCGGCCCAGGATACCGCTCCAACTCGACGGTCGCGTCTGGTATTGGCCGACGATCACCAAGAGTTCCTGGCGGAGGTCTCCGACCTACTCTCGATCGAATTCGACATCGTGGGGTCCGCGAGCGACGGTGACGCGCTGTTAGATGTTGCCGCCAGGATGCGACCGGACGTGGTCGTGACGGATCTGCAGATGCCGAAAATCAGCGGTTTGGATGCAGGGCGCAGACTTCTCACGGAGAGGCTCTGTCATGTGGTCGTCATCGTCACGATTCACGCCGATGTCAAACTAGCGAGATTGGCGCTGAGAGCCGGAATTCAGGCATATGTCCTCAAGCTGCACGCGGGGGATGACCTGATCCCGGCGATCCGAACGGCGCTGAACGGCGGAACCTTCGTCTCGCCGGCGATCGCCTCAAAACTCTAAACGCAGGAAGCGGCTGTGGGGTATGCGGCTCAGCGCAATCCGGGCGGGTTGGCCTGTCCTGTTAAGGCGAGGGGAACTTCCACGGTCAGTTTCGTGCCCTGTCCGGGCAGGCTGTCGATGCGAAATACGCCGCCGACCAGTCTTGCGCGTTCTTCCATGCTCAACAGTCCGAGACCGTGTTGGGCTGACATTCGATTCCGATCGAAGCCTGGTCCGTTGTCGAAAATGGTGAGCACAACCGTACCTTCTGAGAGCCCCAATCGCACCTCGACCTTAGCTCCGCTTGTGTGCTTCTTTACGTTTTGTAATGCTTCTTGCGCGATTCGAAATAAACACAGTCCCACCACCGGCGGAGGCTCCTGGTTCAGCGCCGCGCCATCGAACTTTACCGGGATTCCGGTAAGCGAACTGAACTGTTCACCATGCGATTCCAACGCCCCGCTCAGGCCGATATTTTCAAGCAAGCCCGGATGCAGTTCATGCGAAAGCAGCCGCACGCTTTCGGCTGCTTCTAAGATTCGCTGGTGCAGCCCGGCGATTTCGTCGCTGCACTCGGGCGCGCGGGTGGCCAGCCGGCGCTGCAAAGTGCCCAGCTTGATAGACAAAGCGGCGAGCTGCTGGCTCAAGTCATCGTGCAGTTCCCGCGCGATCCGCGCCCGCTCTTCCTCTTGAGAGCGGATGAGCCGCTTGTTCAATCCCTGAATCTTCGCCTCGCGTTCCTGGAGTTCACCGTAGAGACGGCTATTTTCGATCGAAATCGCTGCCTCCGAGGCAAGCACGTTCAGTACGGCTATTCTCGCAGGTGTAAAGACGTTGGCCGCCAGGTTGTTTTCGAGGTATAGCACGGCAACTAGCCTGCCGTGTTTTACGAGCGGAAGGCACAGGATGGACCGTGCGTGTTGGCGACGAATGTACTCATCGTTGGAGAATGAGCCTCGAGCCGAGGCATCTTCGAGGATGACGCTTTCCCGTGTACGCGCGGCATATTGCACGACCGGCTCCGGCAATTCGGCGCTGGAGATCGGCGCGTCAGCGAGACCGATCGTGAGCGAACTGCCGGCGATTTTCGCTTCCGCCTGGACCCGCAGTTCGGCGCCACGCAACAGAATCAGCAGCCCCCGTTCCGCACCACTGTGTTCGATCGCTGTGCGCAGCACCGTGTCGATGAGCTTTTCCAGCACGATCTCGCCTGACACGGCTTGCGAGACTTTAAGGACCGTTTCGAGCTCCAACTGCTCGATCGGCGTACCGATGGTGGTTCGCGAGTCGGGCGAAGGTTCTTCGTTGCCGAGATTCGGATAAAGCTGGTCGAGCTGCTTCACCTTGCCTGAAGCGCCCCAGCGACCGTAGCAGTATCGGGCATTGCGCAAATACAGGTGCGCGATCTGCTCGAATCCTCGCCCCGCATAGAACCGCGCAGCCGCCTCATAAGCCAGTCCTTCGTTCTGGACGAAATTGTTTTCGGCCGCTGACCGGATAGCCCGCTCGTAAAGACGTTCGGCATCCAACTCTCGCCCTTCCAGGCGAGCGATCTCGGCGCCAATCAGCGCCGCGCGGTTCTCGAAGCTCCCGACACAGTTCTCGGCCCATGTCGCGAGCCACTTTGAATGCTGAGCCAAAGCCTCGAAATGCTCGCGCCGCTCGTCCGGCGTCGCAGAATCAGAAGCGGCCGCTCTGGCGAGAGCACCATAAAAATGATATTCAACCTCTTCAAACAAAAAGCCTCTTGTCCGGAGAATCCGTTGCGCCTTCACGGCCGCTGTTACGGCCTGCCCGTAATTGGCCGCATAAAAATACGCTTGCAACTTCCGAATCCAATAGCAGCAGGCGGGCACCTCGAGGTGCGGATTGCTCTCCAGATGTTGCTTGAAGCGGTCCTCATCGAACCCGTCATCGCAAAACGAGCCGAACTCCAGCGTCAAACCCCTAAGAGTCTTGATCAACCCGAGCTGGCCCCTAATGAGGTCCATAATCGCGCCGAACCCCGTTCTCTGGGCGGATCTGATTCCATCTTCAGCTTCGCGTTGAAGTTCTTCGAGTGGATCCCCGTTGGCAAGACGATTAAGAAGGATGGTGTTATAGGAGACCGAGGCAAAGGAGAGATCGCCGGTTTCGACAGCCACCTCGAAGCCGCGGCGGATCAGCGCAACGCCCGGTACTTGCTGCGGCCAGAAAAAGGCCATGTTTCCGAGAGAGATGTACACACGGGCCTTGAACCGGTCCAGGCCCTTTTTATCCACCAAGTCAAGACCAAGCCGGCCGAAACGGAGACCCGCACGGTAGTCGCCGAAGCGCCATCCCGCGGTCGTCTCCAGGGAGGCGTAAGCGAAGCAGGATCCGTCGCTATTGCCGTACTCGATACTCAAGTTCGCGATTCGCAGCATGAATAGGTCAAACAGACGCACGTCAAAAAAGTAAGCCGGTGGCCAAACGGCCATGAGTACGTCCATGGTGGCGCAGTAGGCCCGGTCCGACATGAGCGGCAAGTCGAACAGAGCTTCGATCGGCCGCTCGCCAAGCCGGCGCCAAACCTGCTCGTATTCTTCTCGGAGCTCCTCATCTGTGGGATGTGGCGAGCACGGCATGCCAACTTCGCGGAGATATTCGAGGCCGATCTCGACCGCACGGTCAGGACGATCCAGCGCTGTGTAGAGGGTCACCCACAAGCAGGTAGTGGCAGCCTTATCCACGATGTTCGCGGCACGCAGGGACAGGATCTCGAGTCGCCCTCGCGCTGCTGCGAGATCGCCAGCCAGAAATTCGCATTCGGCGCGATTGATCTCGGTCGCAAATACGAGCTCATAGCGACGCTCCCAGGCATCCGCCGTGAGCTGCGTCCCGCCAACGGCAAAATAGTTCAGCGCTGAGGTGTACGCCGTGGATGCCTTGGCACGCTTGCCGGCGGTCAGGTTAAGCTCGGCCACCTGCTCGCGCTCCTCCGGTGAGACGATCAGGGCGAGGCTGCGGTTTAGCTGATTGACGATCTCGAAAATTGACTCCTCCCGCTTCTCGGGAGCAGTGTGCTCCAATAACAGCCTGCCAATCCGGAGGTGCGTTGCCGCGCGTTCTGCTTCCGGAATAAGTGAGTAGGCCGCTTCGTGAACGCGATCATGGAGGAAAGTGAAGGCCCCATCCACGCGCAGAATCAAGCCAGTGCGCACCGCCTCCGACAAAGTGACGTCGATCTCCTCCTGGGATTGCCCGTAGATCAGCGCTAACTTGCCGATCGGTGCGCTGTCCCCGAGACATGCGAGCTGCCTCAGGATATCCTTCGTACCGGATGACAGGCGGTTTACCTTTCCCACCAAAAGATCGGCCACATTATCGGTGTAGTTCTTAGCCCGAATCCGCTCCGGATTCCACGTCCAACCCGGCGCGTCCCGGTCGAAGGCGACGAGTCCCGCCTCGTTTAGTTCAGCGAGGAACTGAATCGCAAAGAAGGGATTGCCGCCGGTCTTCTCTTGTACCAATTGCGCCAAGGGCTGAACGTGTTCCCGCTCGCAATGCAGCATCTCCGAGAGGAGCTCGCTTAAGGCATCGAGACCTAAGGGTGCTAGTACGATATTGTGCACTCTTGCTCCGGATCGTCGGATCGCTTCCAACCTCCGCATGAGCGGATGTGTAGAATCAACCTCGTTGTCCCGATATGCGACGGTCAAAAGTAGATGGTGCAATTCAGGGGCGGTGACCAGGAGCTCAAACAAATCCAGAGTCGCTGCATCCAGCCATTGCAAATCGTCAAGGAACAAGACAAGCGGATGTTCTGCGCTGGCGAACACGCCAAACAAGCGCCGTAATACGATCTGGAATCGGTTTTGCGCTTCTCGCGGAGGGAGATCCGGGACTGGCGGCTGCGGGCCGACGATGAGCTCGAGCTGCGGGATCAGGTTCAGTATGAGCTGCCCGTTAGGCCCCAGCGCCTGCCGGAAGTCTTCTTTCCAATGACCCAGCTCCATTTCATTCAGGCTCAGGATGTGACGGACGAGATGTTCCAAGGCCTGGGCAAGCGTGGCGTATGGAATATCACGCTTATACTGGTCGAACTTGCCCGATGCAAAAAGGCCGCGCGGCGGCAGAGCCTTTTGCACTTCATTAACAACCGAAGACTTCCCGATGCCGGAGTACCCCGACACGAGCACAAGTTCCGGCGGGCCGCCGTTCACAACTCTGTCCAAAGCGGTTACAAATAGTCGGATCTCACCTTCGCGGCCGTATAATTGCTCCGGGATCACCAGCCGGTCCGGAACATCGTGTGTACCCAGCGGGAAGGGATCGATCCGTCCCTGCGATTCCGATTGGTCGAGGCATTTTCTAAGATCGGCCTCAAGGCCTGCAGCGGTCTGATAGCGGTCCTCGGCGTTCTTGGCCAGGAGCTTCAAAACGATTCGCGAGATGGCTTCCGGAATCCCCTGAACCCGCTCACCGGGAGGCGTCGGCTGCCTTGCTACATGTGCGTGGATCCATTCCATCGGCTCGGAAGCCGTGAATGGCAATTCGCCCGTGAGCATCTCGTAAAACGTCACACCTAGAGAGTAGAGATCGGTGCGTGAATCGATGGACCGATTCATGCGTCCCGTTTGTTCCGGCGCCATGTACGCGAGTGTCCCGGAGATAAACCGGGAAGGCGCCGGTGTTTCGCGATCGCGCGCAAGGCGTGACACAAGCCCAAACCGGGACAGCCACGCCTCGCCCGTAGAGATTCTTACAAAAATGCTCGCGGGTTTGATGTCTTTGTGAACGAGACCGCGTTGATGAAAACACCCCAGCGCGACCGTCGAACGAGTCGCGACGCGCAGAAACAGATCCAGGTCCCACGGCTTGCCGAGCAGCCGCGCAAGGACCTCGGCGCCGTGATCCTCGATCAGGAGTGCCGGCTTTCCGTGGTGGCGAATTAGCTCCACAGGCCGCGCAGCCCAGGCAGGATCGAGCTCGTTCCTCAATCCATACGCGTGCTCAAGCCGCGCGATACTGGCGGGTGGGGGCTGGTTCACTACCGGCGTTAAGACAAGGACCGGCGAGGATGCGCCTGCGTGCTCGATCCTCGACAGAATGAATTCCCCATCACTCCATACGGTTTCGGAAGCATGACTCGACAGTTCTGTCATGGCGCACGTCAATTGAGCAGAGGGTCCGGAATGCCGTGTATGAGCCAGGGTTTGCTTGTTGACAGCACCTCGCTCTCCAAAAGTTCGTTTCCAGTCTGGCAAAAATCTGCGTTGATCGCAAACAGTGCCTGTTCCGGAGCCAATCGCTCCAGCCGCTTTGGCCGGGGATGCCTGCCCTCGAAAATATGCATGGCCTGAAACTTCAATAATTGATGCGCATGGAAAACTGCACTAATCTTGGGAGATTTGCCTGTGACGTGACCACGCCGAATCCTGGTATCCCGACATATTCACCGGGAGCCCCGAATTGAACGCGGTTGAAGATGTTGAAGAATTCAGTTCGGAACTGAAGCCGGAAGCGTTCTGTCAGGTAGGTGTTCTTGAATACGGCTAAATCGTAGTTCGCAATACCCGCCTGGCGTATTTTTGAGTCCACCCTGGATTCACTGCCTAAGGCGAATGGCGCCGCCGGCTGAAAGCAGGCCGTGGTAAACCATTCGCCGATCCGGGCTTGTGCTGACCCCGACACGGTCTTATCACAGCTGGCAATGACATCCGGACGCGGCGCATCCAGCCCATATGGAACCAGGTTGGCGTCACCCGCCACACCGAACGCCGACAACTCCGAGGAGAGATCCTGAAAGTGCAACGGGAACCCGCTCTGCAGGGTCGTTACGCCGCTAATGCCCCAGCCTGAAACCAGCCTGTCTATGCCCCCGCTCCTTCCGCTGAGAAACTTTTTACCTTTGCCGAACGGCGCGTCCAGCACATAGCTCAGCACGAAGCGCTGGGGCGTGTCGGTCGCCGACAGCGAACGATTTCCGCGCAGATTTGTAAAATCCTCGGGCTCAGGCGTAAACCCGCTTTCCAACCAGAAGGTTCCGCTGTCGGTATCGCTGATATTCTTGGACCACGTGTAGGCTGCGAGGATCGTCCCACCTGCCGCAAACCGCTTCTGGAGCTTGATCTGCAACGAATGATAAATAGAATCCCCATGGAACGCTCCCATGTCGTAGACATTCAGAAACTGCGGGTAAGGGCGAAGCAATTGACCGTAAGGGATGGTCGGTCCCGAGAGCGGACCGGACGCGATCAGTCCGAAGAACGGATTCTTTACCGGCTGCAGCAGTTGCGTTCCGAGGGAAAAGTACTGATCCGGCAGCTGATTCAGATTCACGTTCTGGAGCGGCAGGTGAGTGCCCTTCAATCCCACGTACGCGGCCTCAACAGCCAGGCTTCCCTGAAACTCGTGTTCCAGAGTGACGTTCCACTGCTGCGTGTAACCGTAGGGCTGGGAATAAAGCGGGGCCAAAACATTGGTTCCATATGGCTGATAAGAAGGATCGCGACCCGGTGCCAGCGTAAAGCCGTTCGGAAATGCGTTGTTCAAGAGATTGTTAAACGAAAGCTCCCCATTCGTTGTAGCGTTCCAGGTATTGACCACATTATTCACGGGGTTCTGGAACGGCGACATGAAGTAATAGGAATCCGCGGGTATGAAAAAGATCCCGTAACCAATGCGGGCGACGGTGTCGTTGGTAAGGCGATATGCAAGTCCGGTGCGAGGCGCGAACAAGTTAGTATGGAACGTGGTCAGATACGGCCCAGGCCGATTCTGCGTATCCACGAGCGCCAGGCCGCCCTTGATCGGCAACCCGCTGGCTTCGGCGAGCGGTGTTTGAAGACTCGGATCGAACACCGCTAACCGGTTGAAGCGTTCCGTCCATGCCCCCGGCACTTCCCAACGGAGGCCTAGAGTCAAGGTCAGTTTCTTGCTGACCTGAAAGAAATCGTTGGCATAATAGGCCTGATAGAACATGCCTCCGTCAGTCAGGGACGGCAGCGAAATGCTTCCGGATGCTCCGGTGCCCAGCAAAAAGGAAGCGAAGCCGTTTCCCGTGTTGCCCGGGGCGCTCGGGTTCTCCGAGGTAGCCAGCGTGTCAAAATTAAATGTTCCACCCGAGCCCCCCTGCAAGCTGCCGAATTCCAGCCTGCGAAGTTCGCCCCCAAATTTGAGAGTGTGTCTCCCGGAAACTACTGTAAAGCTCAGCGCCAGATTATAGAGATTGTTCCGGGCGATAATCTGCGTCGCTGCTCCGCTGTTGTACCCCGAAACCGTCAGGTCGGGTTCGGCGCGGAACGGCGCCTGAGAATTAGTCGTGGCCGGCCAGCCCAGTTGCGCAAAATCGTAACCTGTTGTCGGTGAAAGCCGGGCATAGTCAAAACGAAGATAGGATGCGCGCAGGTCGAGAATCGTGGCCGGCGAAACCGAGAAGGTGTAGCCCAATACTCCCTGGTTCGTAACGAAGCCCTCCGCGCACTGCCCGGCGCTGAAGCAGGTCTCGTTCCGATAGGGATCGTAGGCCAGATTGTTCAGACTCCACCGCGTATAGCGCGCAAACAAACGTTGCGCTGCGGACAAGTTATAGTCTCCGCGAAAGTTGACTTGGTCGTTGCCGCCGCCGGTAGCGGCGCTCGTGTTGAAGTTGTTGATCGCGGTGAACTGCTGGCCAGGCGAATTCGGCAGAGCATACTCGGAAATTAACGCCAGTGAAGCTGAGTTGATCATGGACTTCGGAATAATGTTTCCGGGAAACTGCTGCCGGAGTGGTTGCGTGCCTGCCGACTGCGCCGCATTGCATGGGGGATTATTGTACTGCCCGCAGGTCGTGAACGGATTGTAGATCGGGATCAAATTGCCGCTGTAATCCCGAAGATTCGAGAAGTCGCCGCTCCGCTCGGCCACCGTCGGTACTGTTTCCTGAAAGGGCGTTCCTACACGGAGGCGAAATCCTTCGTAGCCCGCAAAGAAGAAAAGTCTGTCCTTTCTGACCGGGCCACCGAGGTTCATGCCGAACTGGTTCTGCGTAAATGGCGCCCGGGGCACTCCGGCCGCATTGCTGAAGAAGTCGTTAGCGTTGAGGACCTTGTTGCGCAGAAACTCGTAAGCCGACCCGTGAAAATCGTTGCTGCCCGACTTGGACGCCAGACTAATCACTCCACCCGTGAAACGACCATACTCCGCGCTTTCATCGTTCGTCTGGACACGAAACTCTTGAATGGTATCCTGAGTCGGGACGAGAGCCGTAAGATTGGCATAGTTTACATTCACCGGTGCACCGTCGAAATAGGTCCCGTTCTGATTGGCAGTGCCACCGCCGATTTGGAAATTACCCGCTGCGAAGAGATTCTGGTTAGTCAGGTTTTGCATCGCGCCGCCCTGCGGCACTACCCCTGGCACCAGCGCAACCAGATTCAGAACGTTTCGCCCATTAAGCGGCATCTCATCCACCATGCGCTGCTCGACCACCTGGCCTACCGATGCGTTTTCGGTCTGGAGCAAGGGAGTGGTCGCCTGTACCTCGACAGACTCTGTTCTCTCGCCAACCTGGAGTGTGAGGTCGATGCGTACTGCGGATCCTACCTCGACAATGACTGGGCCACGCATGAGGTGCTTGAACCCAGCCTGTTCGACATCGACTCTGTACACGCCGGGCAACAAGTCGAGAAATCTGTAATCGCCCAGCGAGGCTGTCTGGGTGGTCTTACGGTCCCCAGTTCTGTTGTTAGTTAGGGTCACCGTCGCAAGCACGGCTTGGCCGGACGAATCGGTGATGTTTCCAACAATCGAACCGTAAACCGATTGAGCGGGTAACCGGATGGCGAATAAGAGAAATAGAACACCACTCAGCAGCGCCGGCAGAAGGTTGACCAACAGCAGGATGCGCCTTGACAACGCGTCCGTGATCGTTCCGATTAAATCCTGTGTTGTGCTACGCACCAAGCCCGGAGCAGGCACAGGGTAAGAACTGCGACATAAAACATATGAATACTGCCACCCCATAACTTCAAAGACATTGCTAGGGCTTTCGCAAGCATACCCCCGGACTAGCTTAAGCGGTCCAGCCGGCGTGAGGGAAACTCCTTCGCGCTTGCGCTCACCGTGCGAGGTAGCCGGTGGCGACTCGTCTCGACTGCGTGCGAGATCTGAGAGGAAACCAGGGAGCGAATGGCTGATGAGTGCGCTCATTTGTGCCGGTTCCTTTCGTTTTGGGTTATTGTGCACCCAGTACTCCTTGCAGACAACCCCGATTCGAGCCGGTTGGGTCACTCGACGGTGAGTGAGTGGACTTCCCTTTCGAGTGATTGCGGATACTCTCGATCACCAACCTTAGCGATTGTTCTTCGCGAGGCTACTCGTGCCAGCAACCCGTCGTGGAATAACGCGTCGCGCCGCCGAGCCGCAGGCAGGGAAAACCCGCGACGGGCCAGCGCTCAGCGATTAGAAAGTAACCACTCCAGGACCCAGTCCAATGTTCAGACTAAGGCTTCACCCAACGATTCGAAACCCCAAAAACGGGCTTGTCCATTCACTCTTTCGAGTGATTACACCTATTATTTCCTCTACCCCTCCCCATGGTCGCCCATCAGAGAATTCGCCCGCTGCGAAGCGCAAGTAAAGCGTTGGGCTTCCTCTGGCGCGAGGACCTGAACTCGCGTTTGCGTCACGGGGACCGGCCTGTCAGTGGCAGGATTCTCTCGCGTCAGTTTCCAGCGCCTGACCTGGTCGAGTGCGCTGCGTAGACAGCATGAATGTAGCGAACCGTGCGCGCCGAAAGCCCTCCATCTGAGAGGCCGACGAGCAGGGACTGGAAGTCGAGCGGTTTGATACGGCTCAGTTTGACTTGGCCAAGCTCGGGCCGCACGTACCGGGCGAGGAGTCCGGTAATCGCGCGTGGTTTTCTCGCGCGGCCGGCCATCAACTGCGGCATGGAGCGACCAGTCCAGGTATTCATTGAGCGTCGAGCTTGCTTGAGGACGCGGTGGGAGCTGTGAGAGGAGGGGCGGGAGTTCCGCTTCAGCTATGGAACGGTCGCCCTGAACTATCCAATGATTTAGCGCCGCTTGCTGGTGGCCCGTTCCGTAGCCTGATAGATGCTCAGTCTTAGCTCGGCCGGGTGCCGAGCCCACCGAAATTGGGACGAAAGCCGCACTGATTCGCTTCGATCAGTGCGAGCGGCTCTTCCAGCCTCGCGTTTTCTTGCACATGCAGTCAGGTCAATCGGGACTTGTGTGCAGTAAGTGTGCGCGCGCCCATCACCGGATGGGCCTGCGATCTTGACGTGGTTCCCCTGAGCCCAAGGGACCGAAATCGGATCCAAGGGCTCCAGCATCTTTCCCGCAATCTTGATATTTACAATGATCGGGGGAATCTGCTTTCGCTGGACAGTCAACCCAAGCGGCCGCAACTGATGGAGTTAGGGCACAGTGCTGTCACAACTTCGTGCTTCGGCTTCGGCGGACGGGTAGAACATCTGGATAGCTAACCTTAACATTCGCTAGGTGTCTGGTTAACGCGGTCCGTGGCGATCCTTCAACCGTTATCAAGAAGTGAACGGCTATATGATACGCAATGTTTTGGCGATCTCAGCCGACGTCTGCCCGTTCGACACAATTTGTAGACGATATGTTGCATATGGTCTTGCGGCTACCGAGGAGTTCGGATCTGCTGTCGAACACGCGCCCTGACGGAATTGCGAAGCGCTTGGTAGATGCGAGCGTTGGCTGCCCGATGCCAGAAATCTACGACCAGACCATAGCGCTGGTTGATGTCCACCGGATTCAGTGTGAATCTCTTCTGGCAGAAGACGGCGACAGTCAAGGAGCTTTCTCCTATCTCGTCTGCCATCGGAGGCAGTAGCGTTCCCGCCTTCCACTGAGTTCTTCTGACCTGCAAGGTTGAATACGCCACCCGTCTCTGGCCCGGTTCCATGTCGAGCTTCTTTTCCGCCGGCACCGTCGGCTCATCTTCTTTCTCCCCGTCAAACTTCGCGAGCATCAGCTGCGCCTGATCAGCCGTCACACCGATCAAAGGTTGGAAGAACATCGTGCGGGCCATATATTCTTTGCGGCTCCCTCGCACGGGCGGGTCGTACGCCAAGGCAATGGTGATGCCACGGTCGCCATCGATTGATACAAAATCTTGGGGCACCGGAATCCGATAGATGTGGAACTTGTTCTCTTCTACTTCATCCATCGCTACCAGTCTCGAATCGTTGTCACGGCTCCACGGAAGGCGGTGGATTCCGGGTTGGCCATACCCGGCGGCTACGCTTCCGCTTCGTGTCGTCAAACAGCCAGCCAGCCTTCGAATGCTGGACTGTCCGGCATACACTCGCCGCGCCGCGCTGCCAATCGAGGTCGCTCCACTTGAGTGCCAAATATTCGCTCGGCCTCATTCCTGTGGTCAACGCCAGGGCGTACAACGCGAACCATTCCGTTTCTCGCGCGGCCGCAAGAAATCGCCTGCACTCCTCAACGCTGAGCGCCTCCATCTCCCGCCGCTTCATTCGTGGCAGATCCACGCCCACACAGGGGTCTCAGCCAGCATCTTCCAACGAACGGCCTGACGGAACGCGGACTGGAGTACCGCGTTGGTGTATTCGATGGTTCGCGCGGACAACCCACGCTCAAACATCCGAGCATAGTTGCTCTGGATGTCGAACTGGACGATTGCACCGAGCGGCCTTGTCCCGAGGACTGGGCGGATATGAAGCCGCAACAACGCTTGGTAATCGGTGTAGCTTTTCGGCCGGAGCCTCGGCTTCGCTGCCGTCGTGAGCCACTGGTCCAGGTATTGATTAAGACTGATCGCCGCCGCACGAGGGAGACGCCCGATCTCGCGTTCTTGCAGTTTTGAGTTCAGGTAGGTTTGCGCTTCGCGGAATGAGCCTCGAATGGTTTTGTTGTGGTATTTGCGGGTTCCCGTTTCCGGATCGCGGCCGAGCGAAACGCGAACGAGCCATGTGCGCGAACCGCGCGAAATGAGTTGCCCTGCTTTCCGGGCCATAAAACACCTCCTGCCCGGAAACGGGCACACAGGTCGCACACAAGTGCGGTAGAGATCAAGATTTATTGGGGATTCGAGAGGGTGTTACTGATGAAAGTCTCAGTGACCGATTACCGTTTGAGCTAATAATTATTAGGAGCGTGGTGGCACGAAGTGAAAGACCAATAGAGGTAACGCACGTGCTTGCCACCCACGAGAATTGTCCCTATTAATTCCAACCGATCGACCGTTCAACCTGGCATTCGCGCTCGCTGCACCCACACCAGGCGAAACCGCGCACCGTTCTTTCGAATTCGGCATCCTTCCACATCCACGGCTGTTCCTTGGTTGCCGGTCCGCACATCCGCGCGCGTGCTAACGCAGCGGGGGCTCGTCCAAGAAGGTTGGCCCTGCATGTAGCCATTTAGAAAAAGTGGTATAGTTTTTCTAAATCGTGTGGGATCGATGAAGCCATGCAAACCATGAAAACCAGGATTTTTGACCGCATCCGCAGGTTTGAACCAGGACACGCGTTCATGGCGAAAGATTTTCTCGACATCGCTAGCCGCGGCACCGTCGATATGACCCTCTCGGCGCTTCTTCGTGACCGCGTTATCCGCCGCGTCCGCCGCGGTCTCTACGATGTTCCCAAGGTCAATCCGGATCTCGGTGGCACGCTCAGCCCCGATATCGATCAAACCGCGCGCGCCCTCGCACGGCGTCATCGCTGGACTATCGTTCCTGAAGGCGCATGGGCCGCAAATCTCCTGGGACTCTCAACCCAAGTGCCCGCAAAAATCGTCTACCTTTCCGACGGGCCGAACCAGAAGGTTCAAATCGGCCGACGGACGATCCATTTCAAGCACGCGCGTCCGCAATGTCTCTCGGACACGAGCAGGGTATGACCGCGCTCGCCATCCAGGCGCTACGCTACATTGGCAAAGAAGGGCTGGATGATGCCTTCATCCAGCGTCTAAGATCTCTCTTACCCGAAGCGGAGAAACGCCGGCTCGTCAAGGCAACGCGGTTCGGCGTCGACTGGATTTACGAGACCGCTAAGAAGGTTGCTGGTAACCCGACTTGAACAGAATTGCTCAACTCGCTGCTTCGTCCCGCGCCGAGATATTCGCCGAAACCGCGAATCGTCGCGCGTTGCCTGAGGCGCTCGTCGAGAAGGATTTCTGGGTGTGCTGGACCCTCGCGCAGATCTTCTCGATCGAGCAGCTCAAAGCGGGCCTCCTGTTCAAGGGTGGGACCTCTCTATCCAAGGTTTTCGGCGTCATCGAACGCTTCTCCGAAGATATCGATCTAGCCGTGGACTACACGATGCTTGGTTTCACCGGCGCGCGTCACCCTCTTGCGCCCGGTTTATCTCGAACGAAGCAAATGGCTCTTCTCAGCGACATGCTTGGAGCATGCCAGAGCTACATCGCTGGTGAGTTTTTGGACCGTCTGCGCACACGCTGCATCGAAGTGCTGGGCCCAGAGGGACCTTGGAGACTCGCCGTCGATGAGGAGGACCCGAATATTGTGCATTTCTTCTACCCGCCTGCCGTCCAGGCGCCGGTCGCCTACATTGCGCCGCGTGTCACTCTCGAACTCGGAACCCACGCCGAATTCATCCCTCGCGGGGAGTTTACAATCCGCGCCTTCGCCGCCGCCGAGTTTCCAAAGCTCTTTGAGCAGCCAGAAGTACCGGTGACTAGCCTTCTCGCGAAACGAACATTCTGGGAAAAGGCCACGATTCTACACGCGGAGTTTCATCGACCGCCGGCAAAGAACCTGCCCGGCCGCTACTCGCGCCACTATTACGATGTAGCTATGATGGCCGCACGTTCGGTGAAGCAGGAAGCTTTCGCGGATCTCGAACTTCTCGCTGCTGTCGTCAAACACAAGCAAACCTTCTACGCATCGGCCTGGGCCCAATATCCGCTTGCTGTGCCAGGAACATTTAAGCTCGCTCCACCTGAAGCAAGAATCCAAACGCTGCGGCGAGACTATCGCGAGATGGCGGTCATGATCTTCGGAGAGCCGCCACCGTTCGAACAAATCATAGAAAAACTGGCGGAGCTTGAAAAGGAGCTCAACGCACTTCGAAAGAAAACGTGAGCGACTAGAAGCCTTCATGATGCTCTGCAAGGCCAGCAGAAACTCAAATTATGACCCAAAAACGGCGCTCAAGGGTTAGGAGCGCCTCGATGCAAGATTCTTGAGCATAAGTCTTGCGTCAGCAATGGGATGCGGAGATTCATAGTGACAGTCATCGCATTCAGGTAGAAAAAACGGGTGACTGGCACCAAATTGGCACTAAAGAGCGCTCAAAACGGATGAAATCAGCTAATCAGGAATGAAGATCGGAATGACTGTAAACTGCTGGCTGGACAGAGGTTATGTTGAATTTTGAGAAACTTGCCGACGGGGCCTGATCGCTTTTCAAGACCGCCGGTTTCAACCACTCACCCATTCCTCCAATCCAATTTTAGCCGAATTGAGAGTGGAGCGCGTCATTTCCCACTCCTTGTCATGTGCGGGATTGCTGGATTCGTTACCACTGCGCCCGCCCCCGACGCAGCCGCGATCTTAGCGCGCATGGCTGAGTCTATTCGCCATCGCGGCCCCGACGATGCCGGCTTCTTTCACCACGCCTCGGCGCATCTCAGCCATCGGCGCTTGGGCATCGTCGATATCCAGGGCGGCCACCAGCCGATGAGCAACGAAACCGGCGCGCTCTGGATCACATTCAACGGCGAGATCTACAACCACGCGGCACTGCGGCCCGCACTCGAACGGGCCGGCCATCGCTATCAGACTCGTTCCGATACCGAGACTATTCTCCATGCCTACCAAGAGCACGGCGTCGATTGCCTGCACTTGCTTCGGGGCATGTATGCATTCGCCCTTTGGGACCGCAGGCGTCAACGGCTCTTCTGCGCGCGCGACCGGCTAGGTATCAAGCCCTTCTATTATTATTGGGACGGGCGGCTGTTCGCGTTCGCGTCCGAGATCAAAGCGCTGCTGGAGCATCCCGAGATTTCTCCCGCGCTGGCCGAAGAGTCCTTGCCCGAGGTCCTGGCGTTCGGCTACACCGCAGGCAATCGCACGCTGTTCCGCAACATCTATAAGCTCCTCCCGGCGCATCGGATGCTGCTCGATCTGGGCAGCACGAGCCCGGAGCTGAAGTGCGAGCGCTACTGGGATATTCCGGCCGGTGATGACGCCCCTCCAGTACTCGACGAACGCGAGTGGATCAACCTTACTCGGCGGCGTTTGGAAGAGTCCGTCGAAATGCACCTGATGAGCGACGTCCCTCTCGGCGTGTTCCTCAGCGGCGGCCTGGATTCGGCAACCATCGCGGCGCTCACCCAGCGTGCCATCTCGCGGCCAGCGCAAACTTTCGCCGTCGGTTACTCGGAAGTCGAGTCCAGCGAATTGAGCTATGCGCGGCTAGCGGCCGCTGCCATCGGCACCAATCATCGCGAGGTTGTCATCGGCATGGACGACTTTTTCGGCGCGTTGCCCAAGCTGATCTGGCACGAAGACGAGCCGCTGGCCTGGCCGTCCAGCGTACCGCTCTATTTTGTGTCCAAACTAGCCGCCCAGCATGTGAAGGTGGTGCTGACGGGCGAAGGCAGCGACGAATTGTTCGCCGGTTACGAGCGTTATTGTTGGCTCGATCGGAACCAACGTTGGGCGGGCCATTATCGAAATGTCCCGGAGCCAATACGCCGGGCCGTCCGCGCGTGGATTGCGGCGTCCCCTCTGCTCACTGCCGGCCTGCGCCGCAAGCTGCGCCATACCGTGCTCGGCCGCGATCTTGGATTTGAGTCGTTGTTCCTCGAAAATTTCTATTGCGCCTTCGATGCAGGCGCCCCTTGCCAGGACTACATGCGCCATTGGAACGCGCGGCCGGAAGCCTCTCCACTCGCGCGCACGCTCTATGCCGACCGCCAAACTTATCTCGTCGAGTTGCTCATGAAGCAGGATCAAATGAGCATGGCAGCTTCCATCGAGAGCCGCGTGCCCTTTCTCGACCACACCTTCGTCGAGTTCGCCGCACGCATCCCGGATCGGCTCAAGATTCGCGGCCGCACTCAAAAGCACATTCTCAAAGCCGCCATGAGTGATTTGCTTCCCCGCCGCATCGTCCACCGCAAGAAGATGGGATTTCCCACGCCTCTCGCTCGATGGCTGCGCGATCCACGGGCCGAGCCGCTCTACGCCGCCTTGCGCTCTCCTAATGGACTGCTGGCAGCGCACTTCGATCTCCGCCAGCTGGACAAGCTCATCGCATCCCATCGTTCCGGCCGCGAAGACGCTACCGATCGCATCTGGCGGCTTCTGAACCTCCAGCTTTGGGGTGACCTGTTTATTACCGGCCGGCGCGAACAAGCGGCCCACGCGTGAAAATCCTCTGGGTGAATTCGGATTTCCTGCACCCCACCACGCGCGGCGGCCAGATTCGCACGCTCGAAACCTTGCAGTGCCTGCATCCAAGGCACGAGATTCACTACGCCGGTTTAGACCTTCGCCAATCCACCGGCCTGGCCCGCAGCTCGGAATATTGCACCAAAGCATACGCCATACCGCATAGCGTTCCCGGAAACTTTGCTCCTCGATTCTGGTGGCAGGCCGCGGCCAGCTCAACCACCGGACTTCCCTTGTCCGTGCTCCGCTACCGATCGCGCGCCATGCTGCGCGAGGTGGAAACACTCACGCAACGCGAGGGGTTTGACGCCGTGGTGTGCGATTTTCTCGCATCGGCGGTCAATATCCCGCAGCTCGAAAACGCGGTGCTGTTTCAGCACAACGTGGAGTCCGTCATCTGGAAGCGGCACGTCGAACATTCGCCCACCCCGTGGCATCGCGCGTTTTCGAGAGCGCAGTACCACCGGATGCTGCGCTACGAGGGCGAGGTTTGCCGCGCCGCGAAGAGCATTATCGCGGTCTCCGGCGCGGACGCTCGCGCAATGCAATCTCTCTATGGCGCGTCGCGAATTGCATCCGTGCCCACCGGCGTCAACATTGAATATTTCACTCCCCCGCCCGGCGTACGGCACACCAACGATCTCGTCTTTCTCGGTTCGATGGACTGGCGCCCGAACATCGACGGCCTGAATTGGTTTGTCAGCAGTGTTCTCCCACTGATCCGCGCGCGCGTCCCGAGCGTTTCTCTGGCGGTGGTTGGCCGCGGCAAATGGTGCCGGTCCCGGTCCCAGCGCGACAGCCGAATTCACGTCACCGGCACCGTAGACGACGTGCGCCCGCATCTGTGGAGATCGGCTGTGTCCATCGTGCCTCTCCGCATCGGCGGAGGCACTCGCTTGAAAATCTACGAAGCCATGGCCGCGAAGATCCCGGTTGTTTCCACTTCAGTGGGCGCCGAGGGCCTCGACGTTCGCGACGGCGAGAACATTCAGATCGCCGATTCGCCTGAAGCCTTCGCCGAGCGCTGCCTGGCCCTGCTCAGCGCTCCCGAAGCACGCCGGAAACAGGCACAAGCGGCCTGGGAAATGGTCTCTGCATGTTATTCTTGGGAGGTAATTTCTCGCCGGTTTGAACAGCTTCTGGCATGATCCGCTTCCTTGATCTTCCCGCCGAATATCACGAACTGAAGACCGAGATCGACGCTGCGGTAGCGCGCGTCTTCGAAAGCGGGCAGTTTGTCGGCGGCCCTGAAGTGGCGCCGTTCGAAGAGGAATTCGCCGGCTATTGCGGCGCGCGTCACGGCGTGGCGGTCAACTCCGGAACCAGCGCTCTCCACCTGGCATTGGTAACGGCCGGCATTCAGCCGGGCGATGAAGTGATCACGGTTCCTTTTACGTTTTACGCGACGGTAGCCGCCATTGGGTATGTAGGTGCGACGCCGGTTTTCGTCGATATCCACCCGGACACATTCAACATCGACCCCGCTAAAATCGAAGCCGCCATCACCGCGCGTACACGCGCTATTTTGCTGGTGCACCTCTACGGACAGTGCGCCGACATGGACCCCATCCTCGACATCGCGCGCCGTCACAAACTCATCGTGATTGAGGACGCGGCGCAAGCCCATGGCTCCGAGTACCACGGCCGCCGCGCCGGCAGCATGGGCGACATCGGGTGCTTCAGCTTCTATCCCACCAAGAACCTGGGCGCCGCGGGCGAAGGTGGCCTGTTGACCACCAATAATCCGGAATTCGCGCGAACCGCCGCCCTGCTGCGTAGTTGGGGCGAAGAGCAGCGCTATCGTCCACGGCTGAAAGGCTTCAATTACCGCCTGCCCTCCATTCAAGCCGCCATCCTGCGTGTGAAGCTGCGCCGGCTGGAGGCGTGGATCGAAACGCGTCGCGCGCGCGCCGCCCAATACGATCGTTTGCTCCAACACTCCGGCGTCACGCCACCGCATACCATTCCAGACGCGCGCCACGTCTATTGCCTCTACACCATTCGCACTTCAGATCGCGAAGCATTGCAGCAGGCCTTGGAGGCGGCGAAAATCCAGACGGCGGTTCACTATCCTCTGCCGATTCACCTCATGCCCGCGTACGCCGACCCGCGCTACAAAGCAGGAGATTTCCCCGTAGCAGAAGCCGCCGCCGAAACAGTACTCAGCTTACCCCTGCATTCCCACATCACTGCCCAGCAAGTAGAACAAGTAGCCGAACAGGTATGCCAATGCCGACTCTCCCATTCTGAATTCTGAATTCTGAATTCTGGATTCTGGATTCTGAATTCTTAATTCTGGATTCTGAATTCTTCCTTCTACTCCAATCGATAATTTGGAGCTTCCTTAGTAATGATGACGTCATGCACGTGCCCTTCCCGCAGCGCCGCCGACGTAACACGCAGGAACTTGGCATTCTCTTGAAGGGCGCGAATGTTGCCGCACCCGCAGTAACCCATCCCGGCTTTTAAGCCGCCCACCAGCTGATACACCAGCTCCGATAACGGCCCCTTGTATGGAACCCGGCCCTCAATGCCTTCCGGCACCAGTTTTCCGCTGCTGTCCTGCGGATAGCGATCCGAACCGGAGGTCATCGCGCCCATGGAACCCATGCCGCGATAACTCTTGAACGTTCGTCCCTGATAGAGAATCGTCTCGCCAGGGCTTTCTTCGGTACCGGCCAGCAGGCCGCCCAGCATCACCGAGTCGGCTCCGGCCGCGATGGCCTTGCTGATGTCTCCCGAATACTTGATGCCGCCGTCGGAAATCAGCGGCACGCCCGAGCCGCGCGTGGCACGCGAACATTCCGCGATCGCGGTGATCTGTGGCACGCCCGCGCCGCTCACCACGCGCGTAGTGCAGATGGACCCCGGCCCGATCCCCACCTTGATTCCATCGGCGCCCAGACTAATCAAGTCCCGCGCGCCTTCAAACGTCGCCACGTTCCCTGCAATCAAATCCACTTCGGGGAACTGGCGCTTGATGGTGCGCACCGCTTCCATCACCCGCTCGCTATGCCCGTGCGCCGAATCCACCACCAGCACATCCACTTTTCTGGCCACCAGCTCCTGGGCGCGCTCCAGAAAATCGGCGCCCGAACCCACCGCCGCGCCAACCCGCAATCGCCCCTGCGGATCTTTCGCCGCGCTGGGGTACTTCAGCTTCTTCTGAATGTCCTTTACCGTGATCAGGCCCTTGAGCGCGAATTGATCGTCCACCACCAGCAGTTTTTCCACGCGATGATGATGCAGAATCTTCTCCGCCTCTTCCAGCGTGGTGCCCACCGGCACCGTGATCAAATGATCCTTGGTCATCACGTCGGAGATCGGAAGATCGTGGCGCGTCTCAAATCGCAAATCCCGATTGGTTAGGATTCCCACCAGCCGGCCGTTCTTGGTTACCGGAACTCCGGAAATGCGATAGCGCTTCATCAGCGCCAGGGCGTCGGAAATCTTGAGCTCCGGCTCAATCGTGATGGGATCCACAATCATGCCGCTTTCACTGCGCTTTACCCGATCCACTTCTTCGGCTTGCCGATCCACTGGCATGTTGCGATGAATGATTCCGATGCCGCCCTGTTGCGCCAGCGCGATGGCGAGGTGCGACTCGGTGACCGTATCCATCGCCGAGCTGACGATCGGGATGTTGATTGCAATGTGCCTGGTCAGGCACGTGCGCGTGTCGGTGTCCGCTGGCAGCACGTCGCTGTGCGCCGGCTGGAGAAGTACATCGTCGAAGGTGAGACCTTCCAGAATCGTTTCTTGGATCATGAAGGGGTGATTCCATTATGACGCACTGTGCTTGGAGGCATACCGGCAACAAATGTGGCGCACGCACTCCTGCGTGCCGCGTTCACAATCATGTGAACGCTAGGTGGCATAGGTGGCATACTGACAACAAATGGCGACTCTAGGTCTAATCGAATACAACGACGCCACCCCCGAAGTTCGCGCGGTCTACGACGACATCATGGCCACGCGCAAGACCGACTGGATCAACAATTTTTGGAAGGCCCTGGCGCATCATCCGCCCACGCTGCGGCGCACCTGGCTAAGCGTGAAAGAGATCATGGCGCCGGGCGCCCTGGACGCGCTCACCAAGGAAATGATCTACGTCGCAGTCAGCGCCACCAATCAGTGCGGCTACTGCATCGCTTCCCATACGGCCGCGGCTCGCAAGGCCGGTATGACGGACGAGATGCTGGCCGAAGTAATGGCCGTGGTCGGCATGGCGAACGAAAGCAATCGTCTCGCGAGCGGTTATCAAGTGGAAATCGACGAGCAATTTCTGCGCCTGTCACAAAAGTAAACGGGTCACGGTTACAGAAAAAATTCGTGATTCTCAATCCTCGTTGAGGTGTAGAATCCCGTTTAGGAAGGCCTTTCAGAGTCTTCCCAAGTCAAGCCAACACCACAAAGAGGTGAACCAATGACCAGTGCTTTAATTGCCGGAGACGCTCGGCAGACGTTGGATCATTTCCGGCGTTCCTTCGATCAACTCTTTGAAAACTTCTATGGACTCCCCGCGGAATCGGGACGAGCAACCATGCAAGGCAGCGGACAATGGATGTTCAGCCCCGTAATAGAAACAGCTTGGGGTGACACCGCATTGCAACTCCGCGCTATTCTTCCTGGCATTGCACAGCAGGACCTGAAGGTCAGTGTGCAGAACAACCAGCTGATCCTGGAAGGCGAGCGGAGAGCGCCTGAGACGTTCAAACAGAACGCGCACGCGCAGCTTGCCTACGGGAAGTTTTACACGGCGGTCACGCTGCCGAACGGTCTGAACGTCGACAAGCTGACTTGCCGGCTGCAAGACGGTATCCTCGACATCCAGATTCCGATGTCCGAGCAAATGAAGCCTCGCCAGATACAGGTTCAATCTGGCGAGACGCGGAAGAGCATTTCAGCTTAGTGCTAGAACGCTGCGCATCGAGTGGGAGAGAAATCTCCCACTTGTTTCGCCATGCTTTGGCGGCCAACCAGTTCCGATTCTCTAGAGTTACTCCGGCAAGTGAGGCGCGAGATTGCCGAACGCGGCGACAGTCGCTTGGCCCTTTTGCTCGCAGGCGTGGAACTCTACGCGGTTCTAGGGCGCGAGTTCGATCTGCTCGAAGTCATGCGCTCGTTTGCGCACGACATGAATTTGGTTGTGGAAGGTACCCCCACTGTTCGCGAACTGGAGCAGTTGTTTGAGCGCGATCCGCCGTCGTAGTGGTTTACGCCGCAGCCGCGGGTTTTTGAACCTTGCCGGCCTTTTGAACCTTACCGCTGCGGATGCAGGACGCGCACACGCGAATCCGCTTGGCCGCGCCCTTTACTAGCGCATGCACGGTATGCAAGTTCAGATTCCAACGGCGTTTGGTTACGTTGTGCGCGTGGCTGATCCGGTTGCCGAACTGCGGCCCGCGTCCGCACACTTCACATACTTTCGCCATAATCGTCGCTCCTTGAGGTTAAAACTTAGTCTATCAAGTTACGGATTGCTCCCGCAACCGATCTGATATTCTGACAGCGTATCCAATCCTGAGGGGTTCCGTTTGACCGATTTCAACCATATTCACTCCCGCGATGGCGACGACTGGGTTTGTGGGCGCAGCATTTCCGTGCGCGACGAGCAGATGCTCCTTTGTGAAGGCCGCGATCCGGAGGAATTTGAGGCCTGCCGCCTGTGCGCCGAGCGTATCATCGGTTACTTCGGCGACCCCATGCACGTGCACTAAACTCGCAATTCGTAGCCGCCCTCGCGCATCGCCTGAATAACCCGGTTCCGGATCGCCGCCACTTCCTCGGACGATAATGTCCGGTCTGGCGCGGCTACCGTAAGCCGGTAGGACACGCTCTTGCGGTCCTCAGGCAGCGGCGCGCCCGTGTACACGCGGACGAATTCGATTTCCACCAGGTCGCTCCCCGCCGCCGCGGCCAACTTCCGCTCGATGTCGCCCGACGGTTCGCGCAAACCGGCCACTACGGACAGATCGAACGCACTCACCGGATAACGCCGCAGCGCTTGATACCGCCGGTCGCGATGATCCAGCCGCTCCATCTTCGCCAGATCCAGATCCAGGATCGCCGCGCGGCCTTCTACCCCCAGCGACGGATGCAGTTCAAACAAGCGTCCCACTTCATCGCCATGCCACGAGATCGTCGCGGCACGCTCGGGATGCTCGAACGGGCGCGGCTTCGCCGGATGGGCCGCGCACCCATCCATCAGGCATTCGGCCAGGCGTTTCAACTCGAACAGCGACGCGCTGCCATCCCCCTCGCGCGCATACATTGCCGCGGCGAAGTGCGGAACTTCTTGGGGAAGCTCGCGCCCCTGTGGGTGAATTTCGCGGCCGATCTCAAACAACCGAAACGAATGAAAGTGCCGGCTATTGTCGAGTATGTTCCGGCGGATCGCAGGCAGCAAACTCGCCCTCAGCAGCGTTTGATCCGACGCGATCGGATTGGTCACCCCCACATGCCCGGCAATATCCATCTCAAACGCACGCACCATTTCTTCCGTCACGAAGGAGTAATTGTAAACTTCGGTGAATCCCTGGGCTGCCGCCATGTTTCTTACACCTCGCAGGTACAGCCGCGAAGCGCTCTCCGGCGGCACCACGGATTCGATCAGAGGCGCCCGCGGAGTGATCGATTCATAGCCCACCATGCGGCCCACTTCTTCCAGCAAGTCGTCTTTGATCGAGATGTCTTTGGTCGCGCGCCAGCTCGGCACCCTGACCAGGAAATGGCCTGGCGCCGCTTCTTCCACGCCGAATTCGAGCGATTCGAGGATCGCTCGCACCTCACGCGCTTCCAGATCGCGGCCCAACTTAGCCTTCAGCCAGTCCACGCTCAATTCAATCGGAGCCGGCGTCTTCAACTCGCCATGCGAGTCCGCCAAACCACCCACCAGTCGAATGCCAGGCGAAACCTCTTCCAATAATTCCAAAGCTCGCGCCAGGCCCCGCACCGTATTGGTCGGATCTTGCGATTTTTCAAATCGCATCGACGCGTCCGTGCGCAGCTTCAGCGCCACCGATGTTTTGCGAACGCTGGCCGCCTGAAAATTCGCGCTCTCCAGCACAATGCGTTTCGTATCCGGCCCAATCGCGCTGTGCAATCCGCCGATCACGCCCGCCAGTGCAATAGGGCCTTGTCCGTCCGCGATCACCAGATTCGACGGGCTCAGGTTGTAGCTTTCATCGTTCAACGCGACGATCTGTTCGCCCGGCCGCGCGTTGCGCACGAAAATCGTCGGCCCTTCGAGTTTCTCCGCGTCAAACGCGTGCATGGGCTGCGCCAGCTCCGCCATAACGTAATTCGTCACGTCGACGATGTTGTTGATCGCGTTCAGCCCAATCGCTTCCAATCGATACTGCAGCCACAACGGCGATGGCCGCACGGTGACGTTCTCGAAAACCAGCGCGCTATAGCGCGGGCAAAGAGCGAAATCTTCAATCGCGATCTCGACCGCCGCTTTCCCCATCGGCAGCGCGTACAGCTTCACCGGATCGCGCAGCTTCCCGTGCGTAATCGCCGCAACCTCCCGCGCCATACCGTGATGTCCCCACAAATCCGCCCGATTCGTGAGAGATTTGTTGTCTACCTCAATGATCGCGTCCGCCGCGAGCAGCGCTTCGCTCTCCAGCTCCACGATTCCACTGTGATCGCTCGTGATGCCCAACTCCAGCGCGCTCGCCAGCATCCCCTCGCTCTCCACTCCTTCGATCAGCATCGGCGCCAGCGGCAGATACGCGGTCAGCATTCCCGGCCTGCAATTCGGCGCGCCGCAAACCACTCGCTTGGTCCCAAAGCGCGCGGTCTCAACCATCACAATCTGATTGTGGCTTCCGGCCATCCATTCGACATCTTTCACCCGCGCCACCGAAGCATCCGCCAGCGCGGTGCCCACGCGCTCCAGCCCTTCGCACTCGGCCGTCTTCATCGTGATCAGGCGCATCAGTTCCTCGGGTTCAGTATTCAAGCCCGGGACCAGCTCACGAATCCACTGATACGAAAATTTCATGTTTCACGCGCTCAGAACTGGCGCAAGAACCTCAAGTCGCCGCTCGCAAATAACCGGATATCGTCGATTCCGTAGCGCATCATCGCCAGTCGCGTCAGGCCCAAGCCGAATGCGAATCCGCCCCATACATCCGGATCGATCCCGCTCATCCGTAGCACTTTCGGATGCACCAGGCCGCACGGCATCAGCTCTACCCATCCGCTCTGCTTGCACACAGAGCAGCCGGGGCCCCCGCAAATCAGGCAGCGGATATCCAGCTCGAAGCCCGGCTCCACGAACGGAAAATAGCCGGGACGCAGCCGCACCACCGCGTCCAGATGGAAGATGGCGCTGAGCAGCGTCTTCATGAAATAGAGCAGGTGCGCCACCGAGACGTTGCGGTCCACCATCATGCCTTCCAGCTGATAGAAGGTGTGCTCGTGCGACGCGTCCACTTCCTCGTTGCGAAACGCGCGGCCAGGCGCGATCATGCGCAGCGGCGGCCCCAGCTTCTCCATGCCGCGTACCTGCACCGGCGATGTATGCGTGCGCAACAGATGCCCGTTCTCGAGCCAGAACGTATCTTGCATGTCGCGCGCGGGATGCTCGGGCGGGATGTTGAGCGCGTCGAAGTTGTGATATTCGGTTTCCACCTCCGGCCCATCCAGCACCGCGAACCCGAGCGACGTGAATAAGTCTTCGATCTCATTCTGGATAATCGTCACCGGATGCAAACTGCCGGGCCGAGGTCCCGGCGCGGGCAGCGTAAGATCCAGCCACTCGTGCTTTAGCCGGGTGTTGAGCGCGGCCGATGCAAAAGCCCGCTCGCGTGTTTCAAACGCGCCTTCGAGCGCCTGTTTTGCGGTGTTCAACGCCTTGCCCGCAACCTTGCGCTCCTCCGGCGCCAGCTTGCCGACGTTGAATTGCGCGAGCGATCCCTTGCGACCCAACACGTCCACGCGGACCTGTTCCAGCGCATCCTGATCCTTGGCTTCTTCGATCCGCTTGAGCGCGTCCTTTTGTAACTGTTGGATTTGTTCTTCGACCACTACGCGTACTCGTCCAGCACGTCAACCACGGCTTGATGTCCCTTCCCCAACGCCAGGTCCATCGCATTCTGCTGGTTATCGGCGCGCGCCGTCACATCCGCGCCGCCGGCGATGAGCAATCGCACCATCTCCACATCCCCATTTTGCGACGCCGCATGCAGCGCCGTCCATCCGCCCTCTTGCCGCGCGTTGACATCGGCCCCGTGCTCCAGGAGCGCCCGCACCACGTCCTTGCTTCGCCCCGCGGCCGCCGCGTGGAGAGGCGCGTTCTGCATCGCATTGCGCGATCGAGCGGCCACGTCCGCTCCCTGGGCGAGCAAAATCTCAACAACCCCCGGCTGTCCGAAAAAGCCCGCCAGGTGCAGCGGCGTCCAGCCATCCTGGCTGTAGGCGCTGATCCGGTCTGGATGTTCGCCGATCAACTCCAGCACCCGGTCCTTCGCGCCTGCCATGCAAGCGGCGAATATATCCAACTCCACGCCCTTTTCGAGCAGCAGCGCCGCAATGTCGTTCCGCCCCGCATACTTCGCGGCCGTGTAAGCTCCCAGTCCCTTCTCGTCCGTGGCGGCCAGCAAGCTCGCGTCGGCATCCAGTAATGCATCCACTTTGCCGCGATCGCCCGCGCGAATCGCCTCGAAGAATTGTTCTCTCATGCCGGAACTTGGAACACTTCCTCGCTCTTCGCCAGCTCCCAAGCGAGATGATTGATGTAAAACAGTAGCACCTGCGGCGGATACGCGTCCTTGAATTTTTCGTACGTCCGCTGCTGCCAGCCGTCGGTCAAATATTTCGTGCCGTCGATGTCTTTGTCGAAGAATCCGTCCTGATTGGGAATCCCCAGATCGTCGATCACCGCTTTGATCATGTCCAGGTGCGAGACCAGAATCGCTTGACCCAGATCGGTGGCGAACTCCTCGTCTTTTTCGGTGATGCGCGCCCAAAACCGTGGCGTCGCCTTCTTCATATTCTCTGAATTGAGCTTCCCCAGATGGAACCGGACCTTCATCCGATCGTAAAGTTGATAGGTCTTCAGCTTCCCGATGGAAATAGCGCGCACCAGCTCAGCGAACGCCTCTTCGCCCTGGCCGAGGAAGATTTCCGACAACTGCATAAACAGCCAGCGTAGCACTGAGAGGCCGCTATGTGGCGCACGCACTCATGCGTGCCGCGTTCACACTCGTGTGAACGCCTGGGCCTAGAAACGGACTGACAACGTTTGGTTATATAGTAGAAGAACACCATTCACCTCAGAGGAGGCCCACGATGGCAGTCACTTTTACTCTGAACGGAAAGCCCCAAACCGTCGACGTCTCGCCGCAAATGCCGCTGCTATGGGTTTTGCGCGACTCGCTCGGTATGACCGGCACCAAGTTCGGCTGCGGCATGGCGCTGTGCGGCGCCTGCACCGTTCATATCAACGGTCAGCCCATCCGTTCCTGCGTTACCCCAATTTCAACCGTCGCCGGCAAGACGGTCACCACCATCGAAGGCTTATCGTCGGACAACAGCCATCCGGTGCAGCGCGCCTGGCTGGAAGTGGATGTGCCGCAGTGCGGGTATTGCCAATCCGGCCAGATTATGACGGCCGCGGGCTTGCTCAAGAAAACCGCGCACCCCACCGACGCCGACATCGACGAGGCCATGCACGGCAACATCTGCCGCTGTGGGACCTATCAGATGATTCGTCAAGCTGTCCACCTGGCCGCGCAGTATCAGGCCGCCAGCAACGCCGACGGGCACGAAAAGAAAGGACGGGCGTAATGAGCACCACACTTCCGAATCCCAAACTCGGTCGCCGCGGTTTCTTGAAAGCCGGCGTCGCTGCCGCAGGTGGTTTGTTCATCGGCTTCCATCTGCCGGAGAGCAACCAGCTCGAAGCCGCCCCCGCCACAGCCGCCAAATTGAACGCGTTCATCCATGTTGGCAGCGACGACATCGTCACCTTCTCGATCCACAAATCGGAAATGGGCCAGGGACCGCAGACCTCGCTCTCGCAGTTGCTGGCCGAAGAGCTGGACTGCGACTGGAAACAGGTGCGCACCGAATTCGCGCCTGTCGATCCCGCCTACGGTCCGCTGCAAGGAACCTTCGGCAGCATGAGCATCCGGACATGCTGGGTTCCGCTGCGCAAGGCCGGCGCGTCCGCCCGCGACATGCTACTGGATGCCGCCGCCCAAAAGTGGGGCGTCGCAAAATCGCAGCTTCGCACTGAAAAAGGGCAAGTCATCAACACGGCCACCAACGCGCGCCTGAGTTATGGCAGTCTCGCCGATGCCGCGGGCAAGTTGCCGGTGCCAGCCAAAGTCGACGTAAAAGACCCCAAAGACTTTCACCTCATCGGGACGTCCCCCAAGAGACTGGACACCCACCTCAAAGTAAATGGCTCCGCCGAGTTTGGTCTCGATGCACGCCGTCCCGGCATGGTCTACGCCGTACTCCAGCGCTGTCCCGTCTTCGGCGGTAAAGTAGCAAGTTTCGATGCCACAAAAACCAAGGCTGTTCCGGGTGTGAAAGAGGTCGTCCAGATCTCGCGCGGCGTGGCCGTCATCGCCGACAACACCTGGTCCGCCATGGAAGGCCGCCGCGCGCTGCAAGTTCAATATGACGAGGGCAAGAACGCCAATCTCAGCAGCGCCGGCATCCGCGAATTGTTCGTAAACCTCGCCCAAAAGCCCGGCGCCGTGGCGCGCAACGATGGCGATGTTACCTCGGCGCTGGCCAACGGCGCCAAAAAACTCGATGCCGTCTACGAAGTGCCCTATCTTTCTCACGCTCCCATGGAGCCCATGAATTGCACCGCCGATGTGCGCCCCGATAGCTGCGAAGTTTGGGTTTCCACGCAAATCCAGACGGCGGCCATGGGGGCCGCGGCGAAAATCACCGGCTTGCATCCCGACAAGATCCAGATCCACACCATGTACCTGGGCGGCGGATTCGGCCGCCGCGGCGGAGACGACTTCGTCAGCGAAGCGGTCGAGATTTCCAAAGCCATCGGCAAGCCCGTGAAGCTCACCTGGTCGCGCGAGGACGATATGCAGCACGATCTGTATCGCCCCGCGTCCTACACCAAATTCGCGGCCGCGCTCGACAAGGACGGCTGGCCCGTTGCCTGGAACACCCGCGTGGTCTGCCCGTCCTTTGGCGGATTGCGCAATGGCGTGGATCGCACCAGCGTGGAAGGCATCGTTGATCTGGAATACACCATTCCGAATTTCCATGTCGATTACCATCCGCCCGATGTCGACATTCCTACCACTTACTGGCGTTCAGTCGGATTCTCCCAGAACACCTTCTTCTCCGAGAGTTTCCTGGACGAGCTGGCCGCCGCGGGCGGCAAAGATCCGCTCGAGTTTCGCCGGCGCTTGCTCGCGAAATCTCCGCGCCTGCTCGGAGTGCTGGAATTGGCAGCCGAGAAAGCCGGTTGGGGCAAGCCGCTTCCGGCCGGACATGCGCGCGGAATTGCGGTGGTCAACAACATCGGCAGCTACAACGCACAGGTGGCCGAAGTATCGGTGGATCAAGGCAAGCTGCGCGTGCATCATGTGGTTTGCGCTGTCGATTGCGGGCACGTGATCAGCCCGGCCGGAGTCGAGCAGCAGATCCAAAGCGGCATCGTCTACGGTCTCAGCGCCATGATGAAGGGCGCCATCACCATCGAGCGCGGCCGCGTGGTGCAAGGAAACTTCAATCACTACGACGTCCTGCGCATCAACGAAATGCCGGTGGTGGAAGTACACATCGTGCCGAGCCAGGCCGCCCCAGGCGGAATCGGTGAGGCCAGCACGCCGAGCATTATTCCAGCCGTCGCCAACGCCATCTACGCCGCCACCGGAAAGCGCCTGCGCAAACTCCCGATCCTCCCCGAGGATTTGGCATAGGTACTAAATCGCGCTTTTAGGCAACATTGACTTAGTCCACCTGCTGGACTAACCTCAAAGTGTGCCTCAGCCAGTCAACATCCACGAAGCTAAGACGCACTTCTCCAAACTACTCGCTCGCGTGATGCGAGGCGAGGAGATCGTTATTGCGAAGGCTGGAAAACCGGTTGCCCGCTTAATCCCCGAGCGTCCCCCCTCGCCTGCCAGGAGGGTTCCGGGCATCGACAAGGGCCAGCTCAAAATCGCGGACGACTTCGACACCATGTCCAAATCGGACCTCGAAGAATGGTACGGCTCCAGCGTGTTTCCGAAATGAGGCTACTGCTGGACACTCACGTTTTCCTGTGGTGGAACGAAGCAGACCCGAGGCTTTCTAGGCGCGTTCGCGGCCTTCTGTCGGACCCGGAAAACAGCCTCTACCTCAGCGTCGCCAGCGCCTGGGAAATGACGCTCAAAGTGCAATCGGGCAAGTTGGGCTTGCCCGCCACCACCTCGGTTTACATTCCCGCTCGCCTCAACCACTATGGAATGCAAGCGCTTTCCGTGACATTAGAACATGTGCTGGCGGCCAGCACTCTCCCCGCCCACCACCGCGATCCCTTCGATCGAATATTGATCGCCCAAGGACAGGTGGAACGGCTAGCCATTATCACCCACGATCCACAGGTTCGGAAGTATGCCGTCGAAACCATCTGGTGAGAGCTTGCTGTTTCTGCCCGGCTTGATCTGCGATCAGACCGTTTGGCAGCAACAAATGAATGCGCTATCAGACATCGCGGTCTGCACCTGCGCCGACTATGGCTCGCTCGATTCCATTTCGGCCATGGCGGAAGCCGTGCTCCGCGCTGCACCTGAGCGATTCTCCGTCGCGGGACACTCCATGGGCGGACGTGTGGCGCTGCAAGTCTACCGGCTCGCGCCGCAGCGTGTCCAGCGCCTCGCGCTCCTCAACACCGGTTACTTGCCGCTGCCGGCAGGCGCGGCTGGCGAAGAAGAAACCCGCAGGCGCGGCGAACTGGTCGCGCTGGCGCAATCCGAAGGCATGCGTCGAATGCTCCGCGAATGGCTGCCGCCCATGATCGACTCGCGCCGCATCCATGACACCGCCCTGGTGGAAGCGATCACCGCAATGATGGCGCGTAAAACTCCAGAAATTTTCGCCGGCCAAGTGCGCGCGCTGCTCGCCCGGCCGGACGCCACCGCGCTCCTCGATCAAATACGCTGTCCCACCTTGGTGATCACCGGCCGCCAGGACGGTTGGAGCACTCCCGCCCAGCACACCGCCATGGCCGCGAAAATCCCAGGCAGCCAGCTCGTGATTGTCCCCGATTCCGGACACATGTCGATGCTGGAGCGGCCCGCCGAAGTGAGCGCCGCCCTGCGAGCCTGGCTTTTAGGGGGTCGAGCCTCTCGAGAGCGGTCCCCATTCTGAATTCTGATCTCTGAATTCTGGCTTCTGATTTCCTTCCCTGATATTCTGTCAGCACCATGCAAACACGCCGCGCGCACTTGCTGAACCTGGCGGCCCTGGCGGCAGCGCCACTGGCTGCTCAAACGGCCGCTGAACTGTTCCGCCGCAACATCGGCTCGCCCGATCAATTCAACAAAGCCTTCCCGCCGCATAAAGTGATTGGCAACCTCTACTACGTTGGCTCCGAATCGCTTGCATCGTTTCTGGTGGCCACTCCGCAAGGAAACATTTTGATCAATAGTTGTTTTGAGGCCACCGTCCCCGTCATCCGGGCCTCGGTGGAGAAGCTGGGCTTCAAATTCACCGACATCAAAATCCTGCTGGGCAGCCACGCCCATGCCGACCACATGGAAGGCGACGCCCTGGTGAAACAGCTCACCGGCGCTCAGGTCATGTGCATGGCGGAGGACGTGCCCGCGTTAATGAAAATCAGACCGGGTGACAAGCCCCATCCGCTCGACAAAACCCTGCATGACAACGACCCGGTGACCCTCGGAGGAACCACCCTGGTGGCCCATCTCACAGCCGGCCACACGCGCGGCTGCACCACCTGGACCACCCAGGCGCAGGAAGGCGGCCAGACCTACGACGTGGTCATCATCGGCAGCGTCGGCGTGAACCCCGGCTTCAAGCTGGTGAATAACACCGAAGTTCCCGACATGGCCGGCGAGTACATGCGCAGCTTCAAACTGTTGCGCTCTCTGCCCTGCGATGTCCCGCTCGGCTCCCATCCGGCCATGTACAACCTGGCGGAAAAATATCCCAAGCTCGGCAAAGGCCCGAATCCATTCATCGATCCCCAGGGCTACAAACACGAGTTGGATATTGAAGAGCATGCGTTCCTGGAAGAACTGGACAAGCAGAAGAAGGCAGCGGGAGTTTAGCCGGCAGCCTCTTCCGCCGCCTCCCGCACGTTCACCGTCAACAGCACCAGAAGTCCCGCGGCGAAAAACGTGATGAGCGATAAAATCGCGAGCCGATAGCTTCCGGTAAACTGCAGCGCCAGTCCGAACAGCAGCGGGCACAGCCAACTGGTTCCCTTGTCGCTGATCTCGTAAACTCCGAAATACTCGGCCTCGCGCCCCTTCGGAATCATCAAAGAAAATAGCGACCGGCTCAGCGCCTGCGTTCCTCCCAGAACAATCGCGACCACCGCAGCCACAATGAAGAACTGCTTTTCGGTACGGACCGAGACATACATCGACACCAGTACGCCAGTCCAGATCAGCAGGCTCACAATCACCGCCGACTTGGCCCCGATCAATTTCGAAATCCAATCGAACAGAAACGATCCAAAGAACGCGACGAACTGTACCATCAGGATCACCTCGGTGAGGTCCGCCATCGGCATTTTCAGCTCGTCGCTTCCAAACTGCGCGGCCAGCGCGATCACGGCCTGCACAGCATCGTTATAGAGCAAGTAGGCAATCAGAAATCGCAGCGTCTGCGGATAGTGACGCATATCCCGCAACGTCACCACGAATTCGCGGAAGGTTTTCATCAATCCGTCGCCGGGCCCACGCTTCCGTCCCGCCGGCCGATTGCGGATCGCCGCCAGCGGAATCAAACTAAATAGCGCCCACCAAACGCCCGCCGACGAAAGATTCATCCGAACCGCCATCCCTTCCGACAACCCCAGTGCTTTGGCCTTCCCAAACAGCGCAAGGTTCAAAGCCAGCAGCAGGCCGCCGCCCAGATATCCGATCCCCCAACCGGTGGACGAAACTGCGTCTCTCTGTTCGGGAGGTGCGATATCCGGCAAAAACGAGTTGTAGACAACAATGGATGCCCCGAACGCCAAATTCGCGATCAGAAATAGAATGCCGCCGAAAAGATATTCGTCTCCCTGCAGGAAGAACATCGCAGCCGTCGCCAGCGCGCCCGTGTAGGCAAACAGCGCCATCAGCCGCTTCTTGTTCGGACTGAAATCGGCGATGGCTCCCGCAATCGGGAGCGTGAAGATCTGCGTCACCACGGAAATCGAGATCAGGTAGCCCCACCACGCTCGCGGATCAACAGGAATGCCCAACGGATGCACCCGCCCGTCCACCCCAGCCGCCGCTTTCGCCAGCGCCGTCAGATACGGACCCAGGAACAGCGTCACCACCGTGCTAGCGAACGTGGAGTTCGCCCAGTCGTACATGTACCAACCGCGCTGCTCACGCTTACTATAAGGAAGGGCCGTGTTCATCGTGTTGTGGCGCACGCACTCCTGCGTGCCGCGTTCACACTCATGTGAACGCTTGGTTGCATCTCCCGCGAAGCCATTAGAGCACACGGTACAATAAGAAGGTTTTGGCTCCTCACATGGGAAACATCGTTGTACTGGGTGCGCAATGGGGCGACGAAGGCAAGGGTAAGGTTGTCGACCTCTTCTCCGACAAGTTCTCGGTGGTGGCTCGCTACCAGGGCGGCCACAACGCCGGGCACACCGTCTTCATCGGCCCCCAGAAGTTTGTTCTCAAATTAATCCCCAGCGGCATTTTGAGGCCGGGGACCCAAGCCGTAATCGGCAACGGCGTAGTCATCGATCCCGCGGCACTGATCGAGGAGATGGAAATGCTGGAGCGTGCGGGCATCGATGTCCGCAGGCAGCTCGCCATCAGCGATCGCGCGCACGTCATTTTCCCTTTTCATCGCATCGTCGAAAAAATGTCGGAGGGCCGCCAGGATCGCGTGCCCATCGGAACCACCTCGCGCGGCATCGGCCCGTGTTACGAAGACAAAATCGGGCGTCGCGGCATCCGCATCGCCGATCTTTATGAGCACGACAGCTTCTGCGCCATGTACACGGCGCTGGCCGAGGACAAGCAGCTCCTGGCGCAAACCTTCAATATCCAGGAAACCATCGATTTCGAATCGATTCGCGATCAATATCTGGGCTACGCCGAGCGCCTCAAGCCCTTGGTGTGCGACACCGCGCAGCTGCTGAACGACGCGATCCGCGGCGGCAAACGCGTGCTCTTTGAAGGGGCGCAAGGAACCATGCTCGACGTCGATCACGGAACCTATCCGTTTGTGACATCCTCCAGCGCCACCGCCGGCGGAGCCTGCACCGGCGCCGGGGTCCCGCCCACCGCGATTCACGGTGTGGTCGGCGTGTCCAAGGCCTACACCACGCGCGTGGGAAGCGGCCCCTTTCCCACCGAACTGCTCGGCGAAGAGGGCGAAAGAATTCGCAAAGCCGGGAATGAGTTTGGCGCCGTCACCGGACGTCCGCGCCGTTGTGGCTGGTTCGATGTTCCCCTCCTGCGCTACACCGCCATGATCAACGGCTACACCAGCCTCGTAATCACCAAGCTGGATGTGCTCGATCAATTCGATCAGATCCTGGTCTGCACCGAATACAAAAACGTCAAGGCCATGCCCGCCACTTTCCGCGGCCTCGATGCCGTCGAACCGGTTTACGAGAAGTTGCCCGGATGGAAGTCCGAGACTCGCGGCCTAACGCGGGAGCGCGATCTTCCACCTCGCGCGCGCGATTATCTCCGCTTCCTGAGCGATCGCGTCGGCGTCGAAGTCGGCTGCATCTCCACCGGACCCGAACGCGACGAAACCATTCTCATCGAGAATTCGCGCCTCGCCGCATTACTGTCCTGAGAGTTTTCCACCGGCAGGACCCACTACTCCATTCAGGAGTACCTGTGGTGAGCTCTTATCGACTGGTTCAACTCTTTCTTCTGGGCGCCGTTTCTGTTCCCGCCGCCGAAACTGTTTACACCATTCAAACCGTCGCCGGCGCCGGCACTCTCTCGGCCCCGCTCAGCCAGCCGGAAGGAATCGCTGTCGACAGCGCCGGGAATGTCTATTTCGCCGATGCCGCCCTCCATCAGATTCGCAAGATCGCGGCCGACGGTTCCATCCAGACCATAGCAGGCACTGGCGTAGCCGGCTTTGCGGGCGATGGCGGACCAGCTACTGCCGCCCAGCTCAATCAGCCATACGGCTTAGCGCTCGATCCAGCTGGTAATCTCTTCATCGCCGACCTCGGGAACGCGCGCGTGCGAAAAATCGCCCTAAATGGCGCCGGTGCCATCCAAACCATAGCCGGCGGAGGCACATTACCCGCCACCAGTACCGGACAAGGCGGCCCGGCCACCACCGCGCAATTGACCGAGCCGCGCGACGTCGCCATCGGCGCCGACGGGTCGCTTTATATTTCCGATTTCGGCGCCAATCAGGTCTATCAAGTCTCCTCCAACGGCATCCTATCGCTCGTATCGGGAACCGGGACGGCGGGTTTCGCTGGCGCCGGCACATCCGCTTTGCTCGCGCAATTGAACGCCCCCGCCGGGCTCGCAGTCGACCCCAGCGGCGCGCTCTATATCGCCGACAGCGCCAACGGCTGCGTTCGAAAAGTGTTCAACGGCGATCTGATCACCGTGTTCAACACGCCCGCCCCGACTGGCGTTGATCTCGATTCCAATGCCATCCTCTACGTCGCGGCGGCCAGTTACTTCGGCACCGTTGTTCAACCCATTCCCGGCATCGCATCGGCTAGAGATGTGGCGCTGGATGCTGCTGGCAATATCTACGTCACTTCGGGCGCGTTCGTATTGAAGGTTCCGAGCACTGGCGTTGTCTCCACCATCGCCGGGAGCGGAGCGTCGCCCTATTTCGCGGGCGATGGCGGACCGGCCACTTCCGCGCAATTGTACTCACCCTCGGGTATCGTTGTGGATTCCGCCGGCAATTGGTACATCGCCGATACTTCCAACAATCGCATTCGCATGGTAACGCCCGCCGGTGTCATCAGCACCTTCGCGGGCACAGGCGACCCGGCAATCTTGAACGCTCCCCGCGGCATCGCCATCGATGGTTCCAACAATCTGTATGTTGCCGACTCCGGCAACAACGCGGTGCGCGAAATCTCTCCGGCCGGAATTATCACGTCCATCGCCAGCCAGCTGAACAATCCCCTCTCTGTTGCCGTCGACACCCAGGGATCGGTTTACATCGCCGACTCCGGCAACAACCGGATCCTCGAGGTTACCGCTGCCGGAACCTCGAGCACCTTCGCTAAAATCAATGGACCGCTCGCCGTCGCGGTGGATACATCCGGCAACGTCGTGGTGGCCGATGCGAACCAAATTTGGAAAATCGCTTCCGATGGCACAGCCACTTCGCTGATCGGCGGCCTCACATCACCCGGCGGTCTGGCTTTCGCTCCCGATGGTACTCTGCTGATCGCAGAGACTGGCGCCAACGTCATTCGCCAATTCACTCCAACTGGAGCATTGAGCGCGATTGCGGGCACCGGCACGGCAGGATTTTCGGGCGATGGCAGCGCCGCGCTCGCCGCCGGGCTGAATGCGCCCACCGGCATCGCCATCGGCACCAGTGGAACGCTGCTGGTCGCCGACTCCGCCAATAATCGCATCCGAAGTTTGACGCCAGTCTCAGTCGCTCCCGATACCGGAACGATCAGCGTAGAAAATGCGGCGAGCCTGGCCCCTGGATCCATCGCGCCCGGCGAAATCATCACAGTCTTCGGAGCCGGATTCGACCCAACCAATACCCAACTGGTGTTCAACGGCAATCCCGCGACATCGTTTTACACCAGCGCCACTCAGATCAACGCGCTCGCGCCCGTCAACCTTCCCGCCAACTCCAGCGCCACAATCAGCATCGTGGTGGATGGCGCTGCGATCGCCAGCAGTTCGGTGCCCGTGGTCTCCGCCGCGCCCGGCATCTTCACCACCGCCGGTGCAACCGGCCAGGCCGCAGCCACCAATCAAGACGGCAGTCTGAACTCGGAGTCGAATCCAGCCGCGCGCGGTTCGGTTGTCTCGCTGTATGCCACGGGCCAAGGCTCCAGCCAGAACGTCTCGCTCACCATCGCCGGCTACACCGCACCCTTGCTTTACGCCGGACCCGCGCCTGGTTTCAGTGGGCTGATGCAGATCAATGCGCAGGTTCCCTGCGGCTTCCTGCCACCCGGCATCCAACCCGTGGTCCTTTGGATCGACGGCCTCTCCAGCCAGCCCGGCGTCACCCTCGCCCTTGACATCCTATGCACTGGAGGTGCATACTGATGCATATGAGAAGCACACTCAACATTGACGACAATCTCGTGGAAGAAGCCCGCCGCCTGACCGGGATCAAGGAAAAGACCGCGCTGGTACGCGCTGGCCTGGAGGCGCTGATCGCTCGCGAAGTTGGACGCCGCTTGATAGCTTTGGGCGGAACGCAGCCCGATTTCGAAGCCGCTCCCCGCAGGCGTTCCGCTGCTGCTCAATGATACTGGCCGACACGTCCGTCTGGGTGAATCACTTCCGTTATGCTAGTGTCCAACTCAGCGATGCAATTCGGGATGGCCAGATACTGATGCACCCGTTCGTCATCGGCGAGATCGCCTGCGGCAATCTCAAATCCAGGCCAAAGGTCCTCAGCGATCTTCAAGAGATGCCGTCGGCGATCACAGCCGATAACGAAGAGGTTCTAGGCTTCTTAGAACAGCACCGCTTGTTCGCAACCGGCATCACCTGGATCGATATGCATCTGCTCGCATCGGCGCGTTTGAGCAACTGCCGCCTCTGGACTTTGGACGCCCATCTCCTAGCCGCCGCCAAGAAACTCCATCTAAGCTAGATGCAGGATGTGGCGCACGCACTCCTGCGTGCCGTGTCGCCACTCTTGGCGACACTCTTAAAAGGAGGCTCTCATGAAACTCCCCGTTCTGTTCCTTTATCTTTCCCTGACTACGATCTGCGCCCAGAACATCACCGTGCAGGTAGGAGGCAAGCCCGTCGGCTCCGCAACAACTCTCAACTTCGAATCTGGCAACGGAATCATTCAATCCTGCCATCCCGACGGCGGCGCCCGCGTCACCTGCTCTCCGGCCTACGATTCCGCGATAGTCGCCAATCGCGACATGCTCCACGGCACGCAAAACTACTGCTCCTCGGCCACCGGCTCCACTTCTTATGCCTGCAGCCTCTCCAATGGCAAACTCGCCGCCTATAACACCGGCCTGACCTTTGTGTTGGTTGTCGACCTCCCCTGCAACACCACGTGCTCTTTGAATGTCGACGGCTTTGGACCCATACCCATCAAGCGATCCGACGGAGTCACCGACCCCACCGGCAACCTCGCCGCCGGACAGCCGGAATGGGTCAATTATGATGGCAAAGTCTTTCGTCTGATGGGCGGAGGAGCCGCGCGCGCCGGTGTGGAGGATCGTGATCGCGATGCCATGGCTCGCCGTTTCATTGCTGCCATGGAGACCATGCCCTATGCCCGCACGGTGACACTCGAAACCACCGCGGGCGACGTTCACAAAACCACCACCAGCAACGCGGTCGGCAATGCCACCATCCACGCCGCTACCGCCGGCCTGCCGGGCCAGCACATGTGGATCATCATTGTGAACGATCAGATCAGCCCGAAGGTCGTCAGCTTTGGGGACAATTTCAAGAGCGCCGGCCCGCTCACCGGATCGCCCGGCAAATCCGCTACGCTGCAATTCATTTCCGACGGCACGGCCTGGTATGAGGTGGCCCGCACCATCAATCTCTAACCTACAGTCCCGTGAGACGAATTTTCGTCGCCATCAGCATATCGAACATGCGCCCCAGCACCGCGCTGGCTTGCGCTTGGGAAATAGTTTCCGGATCATAGGCGTATTCCAGCACCAGGCCGTTGAGCACTGCCTCCAGCGCCACCCTCCGCACCTCGCGCGACTCCCGCCCGGTCCTCATCAGCTCCGGAATCAACTCGCCGATCGTCTCCAGCTTCAGCGATTCCCGGATGCGGCGGTGCGTTCGCGCCAGCCGCGCGCGCAGCTTCGGATGGCGCAAGGCAAACAGCTTAAATTCCAGGGACAACATCACCCACGGGCGATCCGATACGCGCTCCACATAGAACTTGCGCAGCGCTCGCAGCCGGCCTTCCGAATCGGGACATCGTTCCAGCATGGATCGCAAATGCCGCAGACGGTCTCCGGTTTGTTGCTCGAACAGAGCGAAGAATAAGTCTTCCTTGCTGTTGAAGTGCGCGTAAAAAGCACCCCGCGTGTGGCCGGTGGCGCCCGCGATGTCCTCGATCCGCGAAGCTTCGAATCCGTCCCGGGCGAAGATCTGGTGGGCCGCCTCCAGCAGCGCGCGGCGCGTAGCCTCAGTTCGTTGCTGATGCTTGCTCTGTTCGGCGGTCTTCAGGCCAACACCCATGCCTCCTACATTATATACATGCAAGTATGTATATGATAAATTAAAAGCGTGTTCCGTCTCACTCGTGCCATTTTTGTAGCTTGTCTGGCCGCCTCTCTGGGATCGGCGCAGTTCGGAAGCGGCGGCGCCCAGCGATCCACCCCGGCCGCGCAATTGCCCGAGTCTGGACGCCTGGCGCCAGGTTCGGTCACCACTCAGCAGCAAGCCAGTCCCACTCCCGGCACCAACGTGGTCAGAAGTTCTATTCAGATCGACGGCGACTTCGAGCGCAGTGTGCAATCCGACAAGATCCCAGCCGGGCCGGTCACATTAACGCTCGCCGACGCCGTGAAGCTGGGATTGGCAGCCAATCTCGGAGTGCTCACCGCCGGCGACACGGCCCGCGCGTCCCGAGCCCACCGCTTGCTCGCTCTCAGTAACCTTCTGCCTTACGTCTCCATCGACGCCACCGAAACAAGCACACAATTGAATCTTGCTGCGTTCGGATTCAAGTTCAATCTGCCCCCCGGCCTCGCCTTCTCTTTTCCGACCGTCGTCGGCCCATTTCAATATTCGCAACTGCTCGGAAACCTGAGCCAGTCCGTCTACGATCCGGTTGCACGCCGTAACTGGCACGCCGCCCAGGAGAGCGAGCGCGCTTCGAACCTGTCGGCCCGCGACGCCCGCGAAATGGTGGTCCTGGCCGTCGCTGGAGCCTATCTCCAAACCATCGCCATTGACGCCGGGGTCGGATCGCAGCGCGCCCAGGTGGAGAACGCGCAAGCCGTCTATCATCAAGCCGAAGTTCGTAAAGAAGCCGGTACCAACGCTCGCATCGATGTCACGCGCACGCTGGTCGAGTTGCAGGGCCAGCAACAGCGCCTCGCCGCGCTCCAATCCGATCTGCGCAAGCAAAAGCTGGCTGTGGCTCGTCTGATCGGTGTCCCGCTCGATCGTGAATTGATCCTGAGCGAGCCGCTGGTGTTCAATCCGCCTCCCCTGCCCGATGCCGCCGGCGCGGTTCAACAAGCGTTCCAGAAGCGTTGGGATCTGCAGGCCGCCGAGAGCCAGGTCCACGCCGCCGAAATCGTCGTGTCGGCCGCGCACGCCGAGCGCCTTCCCTCCGCCTCCTTGACCGCGGATTATGGAGTGCTTGGCTCCAGTCCCGCATCCAATCACGGTGTCTACTCGGTAGTTGGCGCCGTGAACGTGCCGGTGTTCCAAGGCGGTCGTGTTAAGGCCGATATCGAGCAAGCCGAAGCCACGCTGCATCAGCGCCAGGCCGAGCTCGCCGATCAACGCGGCCGCGTCGAACAGGACGTCCGCACCGCTCTCATCGAACTGGAAACGTCCATCGGTGAGGTGCGGCTGGCCGAAAGCAATCGAGGCTTCGCCAATGAAACTTTGCGGGAGGCGCGCGATCGATTTAATGCCGGCGTCACAACCACCGTGGAAGTGGTTCAGGCCCAGGAACAGGTTGCGAGCGCGGAAAGCGATTACTTTAACGCGCTGTTCGCCTTCGATCTGGCTCGCATCTCGTTGTCCCGCGCCATGGGTCAGGCCGAAATGGACCTGCCCACTTTGCTGACCGGAGGTCGCCCATGAGCACCACCACCACTACCCCTACCACCAACGCGCCGCCTCCTGGAATCGGCAAGAAGTCGGAGCCGCCTGTCACTCGCGGACGCGGACGCGCCTTCACCATCTTCTTCCTGGTGCTGCTGATTGCAGCCGGAGTTGGCATTTACTTTTGGCTGCAGTCGCGTCAGTTCGAGACTACCGACGACGCCGAGGTGGAGGCTCACCTGAGCTCCGTAAGCTCCCGTGTCGACGGCGCTATCACGGGCGTTTATGTCGACGACAATCAGCTCGTGAAAGCGGGCGACGTTCTGGTGGATCTCGATCCGCGCGATTTCCAGGTCGCCGTCGATCAAGCTCGCGCTCAAGTCGCCCTGGCCCGCAGCCAGGTAAGCGCGCAGCGTCCTAATGTCCCGATCATTCAGAACGAAAGCAGCACCAATATCACCGGTGCTGAAGCCGACGTCGCCAACGCGGAAGCGGCCATCGGAGTTGCCGAGCGCGATCGCGAATCCGCCGCCGCGCGTCTGGCTGAAGCGCAGGCCAACGCCGCCAAGGCCAAGGCCGACCTCTCTCGCTACACCCTGCTCATCAAGAACGAAGAAGTTTCCCAGCAGGAGTTCGATCAGGTGGCCGCTACCGCCAAAGCCCAGGACGCAACGGTCGACGCCAACCGCGCCGCCGTCGAATCCGCCGCCCGCACCGTCCAACAGCGCCAGGCCCAGCTGCTACAGGTGAAGAGCCGTCTGGCGCAGGTTCGCACCAACGCGCCCGCCCAGCTCGCCATCCGGGAAGCCAACGTCCAATCCCAGCAAGCCAATGAGCAGACCGCCCAAGCCATGCTGGAACAGGCGGAACTGAAGCTCGGTTATACCAAAATTCTCGCCCCCGCCGCGGGCATTATTATGAAACGATCCGCCGAAGTCGGAGAGCGCATCAACGCCGGCCAGCAGTTGATGATGATCGCCCAGATCGGCGATCTCTGGGTCACCGCCGACTTCAAAGAAACGCAACTGCGCAACATCCATCCCGGCCAGCCGGCCCGCATCCACGTGGACGCTCTGCGCCAGGACTTTGACGGTTACGTCCAAAATATTGGCGGCAGCACCGGCGCCTTAGCCAGCGTCCTGCCTCCGGAAAACGCCACCGGCAATTACGTCAAAGTGGTCCAGCGCATCCCCGTGCGCCTGCGTTTCAAACCCAATCAGAGCGGGCTCGATCGCCTGCGCCCCGGCATGTCCGTCGAACCCCAGGTCCGTATCGGCAGTTAAGATGACCCCCGCCGGAACCCATCAGGATTGGAAGCCGTCGCACAACCCTTGGGCTGTGGCGCTCACTGTCACCTTGGCCACCTTCATGGAAGTGCTGGACTCTTCCATCGCCAACGTCTCGCTCCCCCACATTGCCGGATCGCTCGGCGCCACTTACGACGAGGCCGTCTGGGTCCTCACCAGCTATTTGGTCTCAGCCGCCATCGTGCTTCCCGCCTCCGGATGGCTTTCCACCGTCTTCGGGCGCAAACGTTTCTACATGACCTGCGTGGTGCTGTTCACCGTGTCGTCGTTCCTGTGCGGCATCGCGCCCAATCTGCCGTTCCTCATCGTCGCCCGCATCCTGCAAGGTGCGGGGGGCGGCGGCCTGCAGCCTTCCGAGCAAGCCATCCTGGCCGATACGTTCCCCGTCGCCAAGCGCGGGCAGGCTTTCGCTGTTTATGGCATGGCCGTGGTCGCCGCGCCCGCCATCGGTCCCACGCTCGGCGGATGGATTACCGACAACTTCAACTGGCACTGGATTTTCTTCATCAACCTGCCGGTCGGCGTGCTATCGCTCTTCTTAACCAGCCGTCTGGTCGAAGATCCGCCTTGGCTCAGGGAGCGCAAGAACGCCGGCATTAACATCGATTACATCGGGCTCAGCCTGCTGGTCACTGGCATCGCCTGCTTCCAGTTCGTTCTCGACAAGGGCCAGGAATCGGACTGGTTCTCCTCACGTCTCATCACCGCGCTGGCCTGCATCGGGGTCCCCATGCTCGCCGCATTCTTCCTCTGGGAGTGGTATCACCCCAACCCCATCGTGGACGTGCGCCTGCTCAAGAACCGCAACTTCGGAACGGCGGTGTGCTTTTCCTTCGTCCTGGGCATGGTCTTGTTCGGTTCCACCGTCTTGATTCCCGAGTTTCTGCAAAGCAGCCTCGGTTATACCGCCGAACTCGCGGGCCTGGCGCTCTCCCCGGCCGGTTTCGTGCTGATGTTCATGATGTTCGTGGCCGGCCGTCTCACCGCCACCAAAATCGATCCGCGTCTGCTCATTTGTATTGGCTTCCTGGGCACCTCGCTCGCGCTGCGCCTGATGACCAATATCTATCTCCAGATCGATTTCGCCACCATTGTTCTGCTGCGCTGTTTTCAAGTCATCTTCATGCCGCTGATCTTCATTCCCATCAGTACGCTCAACTACGTCGGCGTGCCGCGCGAAAAGAATAATCAGGTCTCCGGCATTTCCAGCTTCATGCGCAACATCGGAGGCAGCATCGGAACGTCCGGGCTCAGTGTCTTTCTGACCCGCCAGAACCAGACGCATCAGGTGGCCTTCGCCTCGCACACCAGCATGGGCGATACGAATTTCCGGCAGTTCTTAAACGGCCTCACCGCCATGTTCGTCTCGCAAGGCTTCGACGCCGCCACCGCCGCCAAGAAGGCCTTGGCGATGGCCTATTTCACCGTGCAAAGCCAAGCCAACGCCCTCAGCTTTAAGAACAGCTTCTTTGTAATGTCGGTGATCATCGCCTGCCTGAGCCCGCTCCCGTTCATCATGCGCCGTCCCAAGCCCGGCGAGCAGCAGCGCTCCGCCGCCCACTAGCAGCCACCAGCCAATAACCAACAGCCAAGAGCCACCATTCACTTCCCCACCATATGCCCCAAGTCCCGATTATTTTCCTGGCAAATATATTCGAAAATCTCCTCGTGCGCCAAATCCGCCACGCGCTTCTGCGTCCAAGGCTTCACCAGCACGCCCGGGTCCTCCACCGTGATTTCGATTTCCAAATGGCCCAAATCAGGCCGGCGATAGCGCTCGATAATGTGCAATTGATCCGAATGTGGATGCGATTCCACGTCCAGCCACACTCTTGGGTCGAATCCTACGCGATCCACCACTAATGTGTCCCCATCCCAGCGGCCAATCGAATGTCCGTACCACGCCGGGTTAGGATCCGCGGGATGCCCTCGGCCGTCCAGATAAATCTGATGGAATCCCGGGCTCTCATCATCGGAAATGTAAATCAGAAAATCTTTGCTCTGCACGAACTCCCATAGCGGACCATTCCGCAGCGCGGCCGATGGCAGGCAACGCGCTTGCGGGCTGTCTTTGGAATTGTCCTCCAGGCGCTGCTTTTGGATCGCAATCGCCTTGGGCAGAAACTCCGGCTTGCCCGGATCCACCGTGTCGGGCTGCCACCAGACGCCGGAAAGATCGGGCTTGCCGCCATAAGTGCGCGGCGTCGGGCCGGATGGCGGATGGTGCCTCTTGTTGTCTTCAGTAATCCTCAAGCGATCTTCGCCCAGCGTGTTCAGCTGCGTGGTGTCGCCCAGACGGATGTCGAGCTTTAATGCCAGCGACGCTTTGACAATCACGCCTTTCATCACGAACGGTTTCAGTCCCGGCGCGGAGGCCGCAACGTAATACGTCCCAGGTGGCAGTCCCTCTAGCGTGTATTTACCCCCGGGAGAAGTGAGGGCCTTGAAAACGGCGTGGGAAACCGCGTTCTCCGCCAGCACAGCAGTGTTATTGATAGGGTCCCCGATCGAGTCCAAAAGAGTCCCGTGAATGCCGCCAGATCCCGGCGCTGCGCTATTTTGTGCGCTGGCCGCCATCGCCGCTAAGCCCAGACCAACGACACATAGGAAAAGCTGGTTCAAGTTTTATTGTCCACCAAAAGTTTCGGCTCTGAGCGTTCATCGCGCCCAGAGCCGAATGAAATCGTATCGTTGGAGGTCGATTAGAAAACGTACTTCAAAGCAAATTGAATGATGCGCGGACCCACCGAGGTGGTCGTGATCTGTCCGAAGGTGCTCGGCGAATCGAGCGCCAGGAATGGATTCGAGAACTGCGCGTGATTGAAAGCGTTAAAGAACTCCGTTCGGAATATCACCGACTGTCGCTCCGTGATGTGAGTAGTCTTCACCAGGGAGATGTCGAAATTGAATTGGCCCGGGCCCAGCAGCACGCCCTGTCCGCTATTGCCAAACAGAGTCGGAAGCGGCCCGCCCGGAAACGCCGCTACGGAATTGGGCGCCGCCGCCGGGGAACAAAATGCAGCCCCGTTCAGATAACCCGGTCCGCCGCTGTTGCCGCCCAGCCGCGATTCGACCCCACCTGGAGTCGAGATGGAACCATAGCTCGATCCCGGACACATCTGCGCACGGGCCGTGTCGTAGGTTCCCAGCCCATAAACAGTGCCGCCAGCCTGATCGGTGACTGTCATTGGCGTACCATTCTGGATGGTAGTGACCCCGGATAAGTTCCACCCACTAGTTAACAGACCAAGCCCGCCGCTGTGCTTCCCAAACGGCAGATCGTAGCTGTAGTTGATCACGAAGCGTTGTGGATGGCTGAATCCGACTGGACCATACTGCTGTGCCATCGCGGTGGGCAAATTGCTATTCGCGCCCGAACCGCTGTTAATTAACCCAATATTGCTGAGGTCTTTGCTGTAAGTGTACGACGCCTGCATCAGGAAGCCGTGCGTGAATTGCTTTCTCACGGTCACTTGCAAGCTATTGTAGTTGGAGATTCCATCGAAGGCGGTTTCATCCACGCCGGCCGGGGTATAGCCCAGATACGGCACTCGCAAGGATGCATTGGCCGCCGTGTTCACCGTGATGCCGTTAATCGGGTTAGAGGGACTGGCGATCAGCGGGTTATTGACGGAATGATACTGATCCAGAAGATTCAGCGAACTGGATCCCACGTAGCCAACTTCCAGCACCCAGGCCGGTGCAAATTCGTACTGGACGTTCACATTATATTGGCGAGTCAGCGGCGTGTGCAGAGCCTCGTCCAGCGTGGGCGTATCCAAGGCGGAACTGCCCAGAGGGCCATTCAGACACGACGGCTGGCAGCCGCCGAAATTCACCCAGCGCGACGCAAACGAGCCTAGCGGCGTGGACGGGTACGGATTCTGATTGCTGAAGGGAGCCGAAGCGGCGCCGCTGTAGTCTAGCGTCACAGCATAGGGATAGCCCTGTTCCAAACCGTGCACAAACGCTCCTCCACCAATGCGGTCGTAGAACAGGCCAACCCCGCCGCGAATTACCAGTTTCGAATTGTTCCCCGGCTGCCAGGCAAACCCAAAGCGCGGAGCAAAGTTATCCAGCGGAGGGCCCGACGTCACCGGAAGGCTGCGGTTCGATATCTGAACTCCCGCCGGCGGCGAGGGATAGTGATTGGTGTAATTACTGGGCACCACATATCCCACCAGGCCGGGACCGGACGTCGTCGGTCCGGTCGGCGGAACAGCAACGGTTCCCAGTTGCGCCAACGAAATATTCGTCAGGTTTCCATATTTATCCGAGTAAGTGCCGTCGTATTCCCAGCGCACACCCAAGTTGAATGTCAGGTGTGAGCTGACCTTCCAATCGTCTTGCACGAACGCTGTCTGGTTGTCCTCCACGTAATTGTGAACGATGCCGTTAGGTCCGCTGCGCACGCAGAACAAGCACTGCAGGATATTGCCGGTGCCCCCGTTGGTGTTCCCGGGATTGGAAGGACTGCAAGTCGTGCTTCCGGCCGGGCAGCCTGGCAAACCGAGGCTCCAGTCCGCGAAAGTTCCGTAAAACAAAAACCCGCGTTCCAGGCCTGCAAACGTAATTGGCCACTGAGCATATTGATACGAGTAGCCGGCACGAATAGTGTGCTTGCCGTGCGACCAGGAAATCTGGTCCCCGTATTCCACCTGATCGGTCGGGCTGTTGTCCGGGTAAAGCGATCCATTGAGGGACGGCCCGTTGAAAATAACGGTGACGGGCAGTTCGTTAATCGTCGGCACAATAGTCGCCTGACCGATGGATTGCGGTGTTGCCGGCGTGGAGTCGGCCCCGTTCGCGCCATTGTGTTGCCCTGACGCGTGGAGTTCGTTGACCAGGCTATTGGTGAGCAGCGTGGTCAACTTCAAAACCACATTCGTGTTGTTGTACTTGAGCGCAATGGGGGTGCCGGGGGGACTGGTCGCAATCCCCGCCAGCCCGGGGTTGAAAGGCAGGTTTTGGGGATCCGATGTCCAGAAATATCTTACTGCCAGCGTGTTCTTGCTGTTGATGATGTAGTCCCCGTTGGCTACCAGTTGGTGCTCCGTAAAACGAGCCGGATCCGAATATTCAACCGGCCCGTATTGCCCGGTCGGGTTCCCCGGAATGTAGTACTGCCCGTTGGGAAGTTTGACATTCAACTCGGCCAGGGAAACGGGATTGATATTCGATCCGTCGCAAGCCACTTGAACGCTGGGGATCAGCGGGAACAAGAACGTGTTGTACGCCGGATTGCCCGGATGATTGGCTGGGCACAATGCCGCGCCCACATTGGCCGCCGTGCGATCAGCCGGCAGGGGGAAAAGAAAAACGCTGCTGGAGCCGCCGTTCGCTACGCCATTCTTTTGCCGGGTCTCTTGATAGTCCACGAAGAAGAACAGCTTGTCCTTCTTGATTGGCCCGCCGATCGCGTCGCCCACCTGGTTCTGATTCAGAACCTGCTGCAACCCGCCGCCATCGCGGTTGTCAAAGAAACCATTGGCATTCAAATCGGTGTTTCGAAAAAATTCCCAAGCCGTCCCGTGGAACGCGTTGCTGCCTGACTTGGTCACCACGTTCACGTTTCCGCCCGGATGCCCGCCATAGCTGGCATCGTACGTCGAGGTCTGAATTTTAAACTCCTGAATCGCATCCGGATTCGGAATTCCGATGCCGCCGTAAATGCCGCAGTCTTTCGCCGATCCTGTATTCGCGGTGTTGACGATCGAAACGCCATCCATCTGGTAATTGTTATTGCCTGGATCGGCGCCGTTCACGGAAATGTCCTGGGTGCCTTTGCCGATCGAAGTGGCGTCATTCACTCCCACATTCGCTCCGGCCGCCATGGTCAGAAGCTGCGTGTAGTTGCGGTTGCTCAGTGGAAGCCCGGTCACCTGCTGCGAAGTGACCGTGGTTCCCAGCGTCGAACTCTGCGTCTGCAGTGTCTCGGCCGCCGCCTCCACGGTAATTTGCTCCGACGCCGCGCCGACTTCCAGCGTCCGGTCCAACTGAGGCGTCTCGGTGACGTTCAACGCGATGGATGCCACCTGCGCCGTCTTGAACCCAGTGGCTGCGAACGAAGCCCTGTAATTTCCGGGCGGCAACAAAGTGAACTTATAAGTGCCATCCGCTCCGGTGGTCGTCGTGCGGCTCTGGCCTGTATCGTTATTGGTAATGGTAACCGTAACATTCGGAACGGCCGCCCCTGAAGGGTCTGTAATCGTCCCGGCTAAAGCCGATGTCCCGGCCGACTGAGCCATCAAGTACGGGGCTGCTGTGGTGAACAATAAACACAGCAACACACCCACCAAAAGCCGCTTACAAGGCGTCTTGGATTCCATTGTCTGTCTCTTCTCCTTTGAACTGTGTAACCTCTTGATTGGGCGGTCCTACGGCACCGAACGCGCTTGAGGGCGCATCCTGCGAACGCAAAATGTTATCTAACCGCTCTGAAGCAAAATGACTATTCGGGGCTAGTATACGTCAAGCTGTATGCAAGTCAACGTCAAAACATCGTCAAAATTTGAAAAGAGCTAAAAGGGTCACGGTGACGACACTTTGGCGAGGTGTCCTCCCTCAAACGCGACATTCTGTCCCGATCATGTTTATAAATATTTGAAAGTAAAATACTTGATGGTTGGAATCCCGCTTGCTTCTTAATCGGGCATGACACCGGAAAAGAAGTCCCTCTTACTGACCAGGCTCCAGAAGGCCATCGACGAAGCCATCTCGGAATCTGTCGGCATCGGCGAGGTCATCGACGAGATGAAGCGGTCCGGCTACGACCTTTGTTTGATGCTGGAATCCACCGTCACCATCGCCCCGTCTGAGGACCGCCCCTTCGACGCCATGCCCGAACCCCGGCTAACGTCCGGTGGAATCGAGCTTACCGACGCCGACCTGGAGTTTCTCCAGGAACTAAATATCGCCGCCTAAGGCTCACCCGTAGCGCACGCACTCCTGCGAACACCAAGAGCGGTCGTGGCGGCCAGATGCTACCATACGTCAATGAAAAGGCGCGCCTTCCTCGCCACGGCAATTGCCGGTGCCGCTGCCTCGCAAACCGCCTGCCAATATGTCCCCGCAGCCCCATATTCAGGCGCACCTCGCGATTTCGAACTCGACGAAATAAGCATCACCGACTTGGCCGCCGGCCTGAACAGCGGCAAGTGGACCTCCACGCGCCTCGTCCAGCTCTACCTAGGTCGTATTGCAGTTATTGATCCCCAGCTCGGCTCCATACTAGCCCTCAACCCCGCTGCCGCGTCCCTTGCAGCCCATCTCGATCAGGAACGAAACGCCGGGCATGTGCGTGGACCGCTGCATGGTATTCCCATCCTCCTCAAGGACAACATCGAAACCAGCGACCCCACCAGCACCACCGCCGGCTCGCTTGCCTTAGCCGATTGGCGCGCGTCCCAAGACGCATTCCTCGCCGCGCGCCTTCGCGCCGCCGGCGCCATCGTCCTCGGCAAGACCAATCTCAGCGAATGGGCCAACTTCCGTTCCACCCATTCCACCAGCGGCTGGAGTGGACGCGGCGGCCAAACCAAAAACCCGTACGCGCTCGATCGCAATCCCTCCGGCTCCAGCTCCGGGTCGGGCGCCGCTGCCTCCAGCAGCCTGTGCGCCGCGGCCGTCGGCAGCGAAACCGATGGATCAGTCACCAGTCCTTCCTCTATTAATGGCCTCTGCGGCATCAAGCCCACCGTCGGTCTCGTCAGCCGCTCCGGCATCATTCCGATTTCGGTTAGCCAGGACACCGCCGGACCAATGGCGCGCACCGTTCGCGACCTGGCCATTTTGCTCACCGTTATGGCTGGTGTCGATCCCCAGGACCCCGCTACCGCCGCTGCGCCAGGCCAGGCCCCCGATTTCACCCGAGCTCTCGATCCCCAAGGCCTGCGCGGCGCCCGCCTCGGCATCGCGCGCAAATTCTTCGAGAGCAATGGCTCGCTCGATGCGTTCTTGAACGGCTGCATCGACGCACTGAAGAAAGCCGGCGCCGTGCTGATCGATCCCGCCGACCTCGCCACTCACGGTCAGCTGGACGCACCCGAGCAGCAGGTGCTGCTCTACGAGTTCAAGGATGGGATCAATCGCTACCTCACGCGCCTTCCCTCCTCCAGTCCCGCGCGAACCCTCCAGGACCTGATCGCATTCAACGAAAAAAATCGCGATCGCGAGATGCCGTTCTTCGGCCAGGAGCTATTCATCCAAGCACAAGCCAAAGGCCCGCTCACCGACGCCGCGTACCTCAAAGCTCGCGCCGATTGCGTGCGTCTCTCGCGCGCCGAAGGCATCGATGCTCTGCTGGCCAAATACAAGCTGGACGCCATCGTTACCCTGACCTCCGGCCCCGCCTGGTTAACCGACCACGTCAACGGCGATCGCGACACCGGCGGCTGCACCACCCCCGCGGCCGTCGCCGGCTACCCGCACATCACCGTCCCCTCCGGCTTCTATCGAGGCCTGCCCATCGGCCTGTCGTTCTTTTCCACCGCCTGGAGCGAACCCACGCTCCTCAAACTCGCCTACGCCTGGGAGCAACAGATGAACGCCCGCCGCAAACCAACCTTCGCCGCTAGTGTCTAAACCCGCGCCCTCCCCGCGCTTAAGCGTCTTGTTGGCATCCGACGCGCCGGTGGGAGTTGTCTTTCGCCGCGGGCCTGGCAAGCTGGTGCGCCTTATTCTGTGGGACCGCGACACGGACAACTTCACGCCGCGCCAGTGGTTCAAGGGCAAGATCTATCCGGATCGTTCCGACATTTCTCCTGACGGACGCCATATCATCTACTTCGCGATGGGCGGGATGGAGTGGGCGATTCCCAAGACGGGAGGAACATGGACCGCGATCTCGCGAGTGCCTTCGTTGACCGCGCTCGCACTCTGGCCACAACACGGTAACACCTGGGGCGGCGGAGGAATTTTTGCTTCGAACACATCTTACTGGCTCGACACATATCACGAACCACTTCGCGACGACACCAATCTGAAACGCGTGTTCATCCGCCCGGCTCCCTCACGTATGGAGCGCGATGGATGGGTCCGCAAGGAGACAGGCCGCAAAACCAAGTTGTTCGTGGCGTTCGAAAAACAGGTTCCTAGAGGCTGGACGCTTCGCCTCAGGCAAAACTACCTCAGCATCCAATATGAACTGGAGCAACCGGAGCGTAGCCTCAAATTGGAATTCCCGACTTGGGAGTGGGCCGATTGGGATCGCAACCGTTTGGTCTGGGCTGAGCAAGGCTGCATTCGCGCCGCCAGTCTCGAACTGCGCAAGCTCGGCGAAGTACACCCACTTTACGATTTCAACGCCTAGCAATTCACAGTATTTCCCCGCCCTGATCCCCTTCCCCCTCACCGCCTTCCTCAAGGCCATGCCGCCCATCGCTCGATCCATCCCTTAGAATCCCAATCAGGAAAGCATGCCGTCGTCCCCCCGAAAAATCGCGTCCGCCCGCGCCAACGGCGCCAAATCCCGAGGACCCGCCTCCGCTTCCGGCAAGCAATCCTCAGCCATGAACGCTCTCGCCCATGGCCTTACCGCCCGCACGGTTGTCCTCTTTAATGAACCCGCCGACCAATTCGAAGTCCATCTCAGCGATTATCTGGACCACTTCCGCCCGCAAACCAAGCCCGAGGACGATCTCGTTCATCAGCTCGCCGCCGTCCATTGGCGTGTCGCGCGCTATGCCGGGGTCGAATCCGGCCTCCTCGAACAGCGCATGGTTGACCAGGAAGACCGCTACGCCGACGAACTGGAGGGTGCGCCCGAGCATCACCGCATCGCCCTCGCCTTCAAAGCGCTCTCCGGCGACAATAGCTCCCTCGCCCTGCTCAACCGCTATCAGGCGCGGCTAAGTCACGAGTATCAGCGCATTCTTAAAACGCTGATTCAAATGCAAACCGCGCGCGCCAAAGAATCGAACAAATCGAAATTACCAAACGAACCCAATCCCACGCCCGATCCGCTCCCCTAAACCGTAGTGGCTAGTGTTGTATCCCATCCATTACTTGACATTGCATTGTGGCGCACGCACTCTTGCGTGCCGCGTCGGCACTCATGCCGACGCCTGGCAGCCTGTCAACTTTTCTTGAGGGACTACGGCACAGTAGTGCCGCCACCGTGCGGATCCGCCTCGCCCTTCCCCGCCGTTCACCTCCCTCACCTCCCCCTATTCCCGCCCTTTTCATTCACTTCCCCGCCCAACCCAGCGTCAGCTCCATCTCCGCTGCCTAGAATCCAGGCAGAAAGGAGATGCACCGTGAGCAAGCAGCATGAATCCATAATTCAACCCATCATCGACGATCTGAAAGGAAAGCCAACCACACATTTCCCCGCCGAGAACGAGGTCGCGCCACCCTCGGGTCCACCTCAGCCTGCAGCGCTCGATCAGGATGCCGGCGGCGGCTATAACCCCGACGGCACCTATCCCCAAACTTGAAATTCCAAACAGAAAGGAAATGTACCGTGAGCAAAAAGCATACCGAAACACCCAGCGATGCCGCGCATCAATCCATTATTCAACCGATCATCGACGATCTGAAGGAAAACGCGCCGCCCGAGCTGCCCGTCGATGACCAAGCCGCGCCTCCGCGCGGTCCCTTGCATCCGCCCCAGCCCGATTCGAGCGAAGACTAACCCCAAACTTGACCTTCGCGTCAAACTATCCCCCGCAGTCCCTTCCCACTCTTTGAAAATCTGGACGATAATAGGAACGAGCAGCACACAGTAGGTGCGAAGCAGTTATAAGGATGGTTCCCATGCAGAAGTTGGCCGCATTCGCGGTTGCAGCGGGGTGTTCTTGTCTGATGTTTGGTCAGCAAGCTCGAGAAGCCGCGCCCGTCCGTCCCCGGGCCGGCAAGGTCCAGATTTTCAAAGAGGCTGACCTCAAGATCGGAATGAAAGGCTACGCCTGGACCGTGCTCCAGGGTTCGGAGCCTGAAGCGATCCCGGTGGAGATCCTCGGCATTTATAAAAACCAGTGGGGACCCAAGCAGGACGTGATTCTCGCCCACCTCGGCGGCAAAGGCCAGCGCACCAACGTCGCGGCCGGAATGAGCGGCAGCCCCGTATACATCGATGGCAAGCTGGTGGGCGCCATCGCCCTGCGCTTCAGCACCTTTTCGCCGGACGCATTGTGCGGCATCACTCCCATCGAGCTGATGCTCGAAGTGAACGAGTTCGACGATTCCCGTCCCACCAACGCGCGCACGCCCGAAAAAGGCGCCACCCACAACGCCGCCTCCGCGGGTTCGTTTTTGCCAACCGGTACACCCGCCGCATCCAACCCTTTCCCCAATAACATGGTGCCCATCGAAACTCCGCTCAACTTCGCTGGTTTCTCCGAAAATGTTTTGCCTGAGTTTGCGCAGCAGTTTCAGCAGATGGGCATGACGGTCGGCGGCGGTGGCGGGGCCAGCACCATGACCAGCCCCAAGCCCGCTCCTGGATGGCAGACCTCGCTGCAGCCCGGCGATGCCGTCAGCGGCGTTCTCGTCACCGGCGACATGAGCATCAGCGCCATGTGCACCGTCACCTATAACGACACCAAGCATGTCCTCTTTTGCGGCCATTCGTTCTTCAACCTCGGCCCCGTGGACATGCCCATGGCGAAGGCCGATGTCATCACCACGCTCGCTTCGCAATACCAGCCCACCAAATTTGGAAACGCCACCGAGATCGTCGGCGCGTTGAAGCAGGATCGGCACTCAGGCGTCTTGGGCGATCTCGGCGAAACCGCACAAATGGTTCCAGTGACGCTGCACGTTCGCTCCTTTGGCGAAAACAACGTCGTGCGCAAGGAAAAGGATCTGCACTTCAGCGTCTTCGTCCAGCAGAAATGGACGCCCTATCTCATGATGATGACGCTGTTCAACTCCATTTCCAGCTTGAACGAATTTGCCGAAGAGACCACCTATCGCTTGAGTGGAAAAGTGGCCTTGGACGGGCAGCCCGGCGTCTCGCTCTCTACCATGCTCGCCGCCAACGAAGGTCCCGCGCCCGTGCCCAATCAACTCGCCGGATGGTGGGGCGACAAGTTTAATCGCCTGTTCCTGAATCCGGTCCAGATTCCCAAACTCAAATCGGTGGATGCCACCGTCGACATTCTTCCGGATCGCCGCGAAGCCATGATTGAAAATGCCTGGGTTCCCGCCAGCGAAGTGGAAGCGGGCACCGAGGTTCCGGTGAAAGTGTTCGTGCGCCCCTATCGCGGAGATCGCATCGAAAAGGATTTCACCCTCAAGATTCCCGCCGGTTTGCCCAAGGGCGAGCATCGCGTGCTCTTCAGCGACGCCGACACTCTCAACCGCATGCAAAGCGTCGCCACTGCCTCTGAGCCCTTCATCGACATCAAGCAGACGGTGTCGCTGATGAACCAGGAACGCAGCAATAATAAGCTCTACATTTCGCTCGTAGAGCCTCGGCCCACCGTATTCTATGAGGACAAAACGCTGCCCAGCCTGCCCGCCTCCATCATGAATGTTATGCAGACCGATCGCACCGCCAGCCGCCATCTGCAGTCCTCGTCGGAAAGCGCGATCGAACAAGGCAGCATTCCATTCGACATGCTGATCGACGGCAGCTATTCGCTCAGGATCACCGTAAAGTAAAACGCACCAATGAAAACAATCCGACTCCTCCTGGTGGCGCTCGCCGCCTCGGCCACTGGCTTTGCCGTGGACACCCACTTCTGGCAGCACGGCGACCGCGCCGATTTCGAAAGCGGCACGCTCAAGAATCTGTCCCTGCGCGCCGACGGCCGCATTTTCCTCGCTCCCGAATTCACCGAGATTTTCGATTCTTCCACGCCTTATCTCTGGACCCTGGCTGCCGACTCCAAAGGCAACCTTTACACCGCCGGCGGCGGAACCGGGAGCGGAACCGCCAAGGTCTTCATAATCGACCGCGCCGGAAAGAGCCGGCCCTTCGCTGAGTTAGACGGGCTCGAAATCCACGCCATCGTGCTCGATTCGAAAGACCAGGTCTACGCCGCTACCGATCCTGACGGAAAGATTTACAAAATTGGCTCCGACGGCAAGCCCAAGCTGTTCTACGATCCACACCAAAAATACATCTGGGCCATGGCGTTCTCGAACCAGGGCGACCTGTTTGTCGCCACTGGCGATCAAGGCGAGATCCATCGTGTCTCCCCCTCCGGCGCCGGTTCCGTGTTCTTCAAGACCGAAGAGACCCACGCCCGATCCATGGCGTTCGACGCCCAAGACAACCTGATCGTCGGAACCGAGCCTAGCGGTTTAATTCTCCGTATTTCGCCCATGGGTCAAGGTTTCGTCCTCTACCAATCGCCCAAGCGCGAGATTACCGCGGTTGCAATCGCGTCGGACGGCGCCATCTACGCCTCGGGCGTGGGCAACAAAACCGCGGTCGTGCAAGCCGCTCCTCCGCCCCCACCCCCACCCTTGCAAGTCCTCCCCGGGGTGGTCGCCGTGGGCAATGCGCGCATCACACCGGTTACCGGTGGTCCCGGACCATCGCTGGCAGGTGGCTCGGAAGTTTATCGCATCAATTCGGATGGCTCGCCGCGCAAGGTCTGGTCCAATGGCCAGGATATCGTCTACTCCATCGGATTTGATGCTGGTGGATTGCCGCTGGTCGGCACCGGAAATCGCGGCAAGATCTATCGCCTGGATTCGGACACCGTGAGTACCCTGCTTCTGGATGCATCGCCCACGCAGGTGACCGGCTTTGGCCGGGGTCCCAAGGGCGGCGATCTTTACGCCATCACCGGAAATATCGGCAAAGTATTTCGCATCGGACCCGGCTTCGAGAAGAAGGGAACGTTTGAAAGCCCCGTGCTGGACGCCGGGGCCTTCGCCTATTGGGGCCGCATCAGCTATCGCGGCTTGGGAAAAATCGCGGTCTATACGCGCAGCGGAAACAGAAGCCATCCGGAAAGCAACTGGAGTCCCTGGGCCACGCTGCAAACCGACACCAGCGCCGCGGCCTGCGATTCTTGCGGCGCCGGCCGCACCGTTTCGCCCTCTGCCCGCTTCTTGCAATATAAAATCGACTTGACGCCCGCCGGCGGCCAGCCCGAGCCCGAAGTCTCCTTTGTTCAGGTGGCGTACCTTCCCAAGAACGTGGCTCCGTTAGTCGACGCCATCGACATTACTCCCGCCAACTACCGCTTCCCCGTGCAGTCGCTCTCCATTACGCCGTCCACCTCCATCACGCTTCCCGCGATCGGCCAGCAAAAGAGCTCCACCCCGTTCACCGATAGCGGTTCACAAACCATGAACTACGCCAAAGGCTTTCAAGGCGCTCGCTGGCTGTCGTCTGATGACAATGACGACTCGCTGGTCTATCGCGTGGAAATTCGAGGAGTGAAGGAATCCGGCTGGAAGCTTCTCAAAGACAACGTCAAGGACAAACTTTTCAGTTGGGACACCGCGGCATTTCCCGACGGTGAGTACGTCCTCAGAGTCACTGCGTCGGATTCGCCCAGCAACCCGCCCGACCAGGCGCTCACCGCCTCGTTGGTCAGCGATCCGTTCCTGGTCGACAACACGCCTCCCCGGATCGAGAATCTCACTGGTGGCGTCTCCGGTAACAAGCTCGAGGTCCGCTGGAGCGCCCGCGACGCGCGCAGCACCATCGATCGCGCCGAGTATTCGGTGAATGGCGCCGACTGGGTGTTTATCGACCCCGTGAGCCACCTCTCCGATTCACCCCAGGAAGAGTATCACCTCCTGATCGATCGCCCGTCTTCCGGCGAGCAGGTCATCGCCGTCCGCGTAAGCGACGAATTCGACAACCGGGCGGTCGACAAAATCGTCATCAAGTAACGTGAACCCCTAGTGTAGTACCGGGTTGGCACGGTACACGCGGCTTTAGCCGCGTTGGTATTGTCAACGGCGGAACGCGGCTGAAGCCGCGTCTACCCTTATTTCGCGGACACTGCACTAATACATGCTAGGGTACGCCTCCCGCATCCCTCCCGCCAACCCACGCGCCGTTTCAATTTGCACCAACTCGCCCTTCCCGATTCCCGGACACCACGCCGCCGTCTTCTTCCACTCGCGCTTGCTATCCACCAACTCCGGCCAGTAGGGAAACAGCCTGCACTGCACCGGCTTCACCGCATGAATCGAGCATCCGCCGTCCCGCAAAAAGTGACACTGCTGGTGCCGCGGAACCCGCAGCCGAAGTAGCCGCTTGGTGCGATACACGAAGCGCTTCTCGAACTCGCGCGCTGTCATCCCCACGTATTCCGCGATGCGCTCCAGATCGTCCGTAGTCAGGTAAACGAAGCCTTGTTGCTCGCAGCAGTTGGTGCAACCGGGCTGGCATTGGAATCGCAATGCGGTCATGGGAGGGTTCTTTCCATGATATCCCCGCGATAAACTTGAATTATGCGCTCGCTTCTCCTCCTCCCTCTTCTCGCCATCGGCGCCCTGGCGCAATCGACCCCAGGCTCCATTACCGCCAACATGGACATGACGGCCAATCCCTGCCTCGATTTCTATCAGTACGCTTGCGGGACTTGGATGGCCAAGAATCCGGTTCCGCCCGACCAGTCCAGGTGGGGTACTTTCGATCAGCTCGCCGATCGCAACCGAGCCGTACTGCACGGCATCCTGGAAAAAGCCTCGGTCGACGACGCAAAGCGTTCGCCAGTGGAACAAAAAATCGGCGACTTCTATGCGTCTTGCATGGACGAAACAACCATTGACAAACTCGGGATCAAGCCGCTCGAACCCGACCTCAAGCGCATCGACGCTATCCAATCCAAAGACCAGATTGTCGATGAATTGATCCGCCTCCACCCGTTAGGCGTCGGCGCACTCTTCAGCTTCTTTGCAGGTCCGGATGCCAAGAACTCCACGCAGATGATCGCCGACGCTGATCAGGGCGGCCTGGGTCTTCCCGATCGCGATTATTATTTGAGAACGGATCCCAAGTCGGCCAAGCTTCGCGACCAATACGTAGCGCACGTCGAACAGATGCTCGAGCTGGCTGGTGAATCCACAACCCAAGCCACGGCGCATGCGCAGGCCGTGTTGCGTATCGAAACCGAGTTAGCCAAAGGATCGCTCGATCGCGTCGCACGCCGCGATCCCAATCAGACCTATCACAAGATGTCCGTCAAAGACCTGCAGGCATTGGCTCCCAGTATCGATTGGCCGAAGTACTTCGCGGGTCTGAACACACCTCCGTTCACCGAGCTCAACGTCTCAGTCCCGGGCTTTTTCAAGGCCTTGAACGCCGTTCTTACCAACACCGCCATCGGCGATCTGAAGGTGTATCTCCGTTGGCATTTGCTCCACTCCGAAGCGCCCTTATTGGCCAAGCCATTCCTGGACGCCAACTTTCATTTCTTCGGCCAGACGCTGACCGGCGCTACCGAGCTGCAGCCTCGCTGGAAGCGCTGCGTGGAGGCCACCGACGACGACTTGGGCTTCGCTCTGGGCCAGAAGTATGTCGAGCAAAACTTCCCGCCGGAAGCTAAGACGCGAGTGCTATCCATGGTGCATGAGATTGAAACCATGCTCGGCCAGGATATCCAATCGCTCGCTTGGATGACGCCCGCCACGAAACAGCAGGCGCTGGTGAAATTGCAGGCGGTGACCAACAAAATTGGCTATCCCGACAAATGGCGCGACTATTCCAGCGTCAAAATCGTCCGCGGAGAAGCCGTCGGCAATGACGAACGCGCCACCGAATTCGAAGTGCACAGAGTGTTAAACAAAATCGGCACACCGGTGGATCCGAGTGAATGGGGCATGACTCCTCCCACCGTGAACGCGTACTACAGTCCACTGCACAACGACATCAACTTCCCGGCCGGAATTTTGCAGCCGCCCTTCTTCGACAACCGCAGGGACTCCGCGGTAAACTACGGCGCCATCGGAGCGGTGATGGGGCACGAGCTGACGCACGGCTTCGACGATCAGGGCCGCCAATTTGACGCCCACGGAAACCTGCGCAATTGGTGGACTCCCGAAGACGCCGCCGAATTTGAGAAGCGCGCCGAATGTTTCATCAAGGAGTACTCGGCGTTCACTCCCGTGGACGACGTCCATCTCAACGGCAAGCTAACGCTCGGCGAAAACACGGCCGACAATGGCGGCGTTCATTTGGCGTTTATGGCCCTCATGAAGTCGCTGGACGGCAAACCGCCGCCCAAGGTGGATGGATTCACGCCTCAGCAACGCTTTTTCCTGGGCTACGCTCAGCTTTGGTGCCAGAACGTCCGGCCTGAAGCTGCCCGTATGCGCGCCCAGACCGATCCCCATTCCGACGGTCGCGATCGCGTGAATGGCGTAGTCGGCAACATGCCTGAGTTCGGCGCAGCATTCGCCTGCCACGCCGGACAGCCCATGGTTCACAACCCGGCCTGCCGCGTTTGGTAACCTATGAAACTTATCCTGCTTGTCCTTATCTTTGCGCTTAGCGCCTGGGCGCAATCCGGCTCCGGATTCAGCACGGCCAACATGGACATGACGGCCAATCCCTGCGTCGATTTCTATCGCTACGCCTGCGGAACCTGGATGGCGGACAACCCGATCCCCGCGGACCAATCCTCGTGGAACACGTTCAACGTACTGGCGGATCGCAATCGCAGCGTGCTGCGCGGAATCCTGGACAAGGCCTCGGCCGACGATCCCAAGCGCCCGCCGGTGGAACAGAAAATCGGCGACTTTTATGGCTCCTGCATGGACGAGCCCGCCATCGACAAGCTCGGGCTCATGCCGCTCGAACCGGAGCTGAAGCGCGTCGACGCGATCGCATCCAAGGACGATGTACTGGCCGAGTTGATTCACCTGCACCGCATTGGCGTGGGAGCGTTCTTCAGTTTTTCTTCGGAACCCGATGCCAAGAATTCGCTGCAGATGATCGCCGGCGCGGACCAGGGCGGTCTCGGCCTGCCGGATCGCGATTATTATCTCCGGGAGGATCCGAAATCGGCCAAGCTCCGCCAGGACTATGTGGCCCACATTGAAAAGATGCTTGCCTTGGCGGGTGAGTCGCCCGCTAGGGCCGCCGCCGGCGCACAGACCGTGATGCGCATCGAGACCGATTTGGCCAAAGCCTCGCTCGACATCGTGTCGCGCCGCGATCCCAATAAGGTTTATCACAAGATGTCCGTGAAAGCGCTGCTGGCATTGGCTCCGAGTGTCGATTGGCCGAAATACTTTTCCGGCGTCGGAGCGCCCTCTTTCACGGATCTCGATGTCTCAGTCCCGGATTTTTTCAAGGGCTTGAATGCGGTTTTTACGCAAAGCACGGTTGCCGATCTGAAGACTTATCTTCGCTGGCAATTGCTGCACGCGGAAGCGCGGCTGCTATCGAAGGCGTTTGTCGAGGAAAACTTTCATTTCTACGGCACGGCGCTCTCCGGCGTTCCCGAACTGCGGGCCCGCTGGAAGCGATGCGTGGACGCCACGGATGCCAATTTGGGTTTTGCGCTCGGCCAGAAATACGTGGAGCAGGAATTTCCGCCGGATGCCAAGGCGCGGGTGCTGGGCATGGTCCAGGAGATCGAAGCGATGCTGAGCCAGGATATTCAATCGCTCGATTGGATGACGCCCGCCACCAAACAGCAAGCACAGATCAAACTGCGCGCGGTGGCCGGCAAGATTGGCTATCCCGACAAGTGGCGCGATTATTCCAAGGTGAGAATCGTGCGGGGAGATTACCTCGGCAATGACGAGCGCGCCACCGAATTCGAAGTCGAACGCCAGTTGAGCAAGATCGGCACGCCGGTGGATCGCAAGGAATGGGGTATGACGCCGCCCACCGTAAATGCATACTACGATTCGCAACACAACGATATCAATTTCCCGGCCGGCATTCTACAGCCGCCATTCTTCAACAACCGCCTGGATGCGGCGGTGAACTACGGCGCCATCGGTTCCATCATGGGGCATGAGCTGACACACGGGTTCGACGATGAAGGCCGTCAATTCGACGCCGACGGCAATTTGCGGGACTGGTGGACGGCGGAGGACGTTAAGGAGTTTGAAAAACGCGCGGACTGTTTCATCAAAGAATACTCGGCGTTTACTCCCGTGGATGACGTGCATCTGAACGGCAAGCTGACGCTGGGCGAAAACACGGCCGATAATGGCGGCGTTCGCTTGGCATTCGCGGCGTTGATGAAATCGATGGAGGGCAAACCCCAGCCGGCGAAAATCGATGGCTTCACTCCGCAGCAGCGCTTCTTCCTGGCCTGGGGACAAGCCTGGTGCGAAAACGTCCGGCCGGAAATGTCACGGATGCTGGCGCAAACCGATCCGCATTCCCCGTCCAGGGATCGCGTGAACGGAGTGCTGGGCAACATGCCTGAGTTCGGCGCAGCATTCGCCTGCCACGCCGGACAGCCCATGGTTCACAACCCGGCCTGCCGCGTTTGGTAACGTCCCACTAACGCCGGGATGCTCGGCTATATACGGTAATAATTCCTAATCACGTCGCGGTTTGCCCCAGCAAACCCTTTGAGATTATGCGCAGTTAGCCTCTGGCACTTCTCGTGCATTATGAGCCGGTGTATGAAAAGCCACTTCACTTCGCAAATTGCATTAGCGTCTCAACTTTTCGCTGCTTCCGCCGGATTGTGTCTAGCGCAGGCTACGGACACCCCGGCCATCCACAAAATGAGCAAAGCGGATCGTGAGCTCACGCAAAAAATTCGAAAAGCAGTTGTTTCGGATAAATCCCTTTCCGTAGCGGCGCACAATGTTCACATCGGCGCCCAAGATGGTGCGGTGACATTGATGGGCAAGGTCAAGTCCGACGATGAGAAGAAAGCCATTGAGGACAAGGCCACTGAGATCGCCGGAGCCGGCAAAGTGACCGACCAACTTACCGTTTCCCAGAAGTAGTGAGCATCCAGCTCGAGGAGGAAAGTCATGAGCAATACAGCTGTATTTGGAGCATACCGAGACACCGGGGCTTTGAGCGCCGGCTTGGAATCGTTGCGGAGCGCGGGCTTTCGGAACACGGATATCTCCGTGCTTTTGCCCGAAAACGCGGGCACCAAGGATTTTGTCCATCAAAAGGACAGCAAGGCCCCGGAAGGAGCGGCGGCGGGCGCTACAACTGGAGCCGTGGTCGGAGGGATCGTCGGTTGGTTGGCAGGTATCGGAGCGCTGGCCATCCCAGGCATCGGGCCACTGATCGCGGCCGGCCCAATCGTCGCTCTGCTGGCTGGAGCGGGTGCGGTTGGCGCCGCGGGCGGGATCGTTGGTACGCTGGTGGGGCTAGGAATTCCAGAGTACGAGGCCAAACGTTTTGAAGGCCGCGTCAAATCCGGCGGCACCCTGGTTTCCGTACATTGCGACAATTCGGAGTGGGTAAAACGCGCCAAGAAACTTTTGGAGGACACTGGCGCCGAAGATGTCGCCTCCAGCAGCGAAGCCAGGGCGGACTATGCTTCCAGTGACGTGCCCCGTTCGCGCGTGACGCAGTAAAATGGTCGCGTGAAGCGACGCTCGTTCCTGGCGATTAGCGCCTCCCTTCCACTACTCGCTCAGGATATTTTAACTCTCATCCCGCCGAAGGCTGATGCGCGCATTCCTTACGGAAAGGCGCCTCAGCAGTTCGGCGATCTTTTTCTCCCCCGCAACCCCGCTTCTCATCCCGCGGTCATTTTCATTCATGGTGGATTCTGGCGAAACGCCTACAGTCTGGATCATTGCGGTCACCTCTGCGCCGCGCTGGCCCGAGCGGGCGCCGCGGTGTGGAGTCTCGAGTATCGCAGGATCGGCGATCCTGGTTTCGATTGGGCAGCCATGTCCGACGACATCGTGCGCGGGGCTCAACACCTGGTCTCGCTTTCAACTCGCTACAACCTGGACTTGAAGCGCGTGGTTGCGGCAGGGCATTCGGCCGGAGGGCAATTGGCTCTCTGGCTCGCGGCCCAGCAGGCCGTCGATTTACGCGGCGTCGTTCCGTTGGCGGCCGTCTCGGACTTGCGGCGCGCGTATGCACTGCAGTTGGACGGCGGCGTAGTGGGCCAGCTTCTGGGCGGTTCGCCGGACCGCATCCCGCAGCGCTATGCCGCTGCCGATCCCATGGAGCTGCTTCCCATTCCCGCACCTCAGCGCGTGGTGCACGGCACAGCGGATAACATTGTGCCGTTCGAGATGAGCCAGCGATTCGCCAAGGCGTCCAAGAACGCCAAGCTGATCCCGCTAGCCGGCGTAGGGCATTTCGAGCTGATTGATCCGCGCGCCAAGGTCTGGCCCACCATCCAGAAGAACATTCTCGAATGGGAGTTCTAATGCGCCGCTGGATGGCCCTCCTGTTCCTTTCCGGCAGCCTGTTGGTTGCCGCCGTCGACTACTTCACGCCGCGGCACCAACTCCTCGGCATCGGAGTGGGCCGGTCCGACATGACGCCTGAGGTGCTCGCCGCCCGTACGGACCGCATGATCCAATCGCAAACTTTCACCATCATGCGCGAGCCTCAGGCTGTCATAGGCGCGCAGCGCATCACGGGCGCGCGTCTGGCTCCCATCTTTCGCCGCGCGGCAGACGCCAGTGGCTGGCCCGTTCCGTTGATCTCGGCGGTCGCGTATGTGGAAAGCTGGGGCGACGCCGCAGCCACCAGCCCAGCCGGGCCGCGCGGCATCATGCAATTCTCGGAGGCGACGGCGCGCGCTGCCGGATTGCGCATCGTTCGCGTGACGCGGCGCAAATATCGGACGGGCCGCCACAAAATACCGTACACCGTTACTGTTCGCGATGACCGTTTGAATCCAGAGCGCGCCCTGCCCGCCGCCGCGCGATATCTCGCGCGCATGGAAACCAAGTTCGGCGGTCGCGATTGGGCCATCTTCGCCTATCACTGCGGAGAAGGCTGCGTAGCGGATCTGCTGCCGTTGACCGAAGCCGCCGTTCATCACAAACAGCCCACTGTAGCCGAAATGTTCTTCAGCGCCAATCCCGCGCATCACCCCGAGCTCTACCAGGCGTTGCAGCGAGAAATGCAGCGCGATTATTCGCCCACCTACTGGTTTAGAATCAAGCGCGCCGAGCAGTTGCTCGCGTTATATCGAGAAGACCCGGCTGCCTTCCGCAAGCTCGCCGAAGAGTATCGAAATCCGATCCATCCTCAGCTCCGCGCCGTCGACCGTTTGATGGTCTGGCTGAAGTCCCACGATATCTTTTATCGGTCGCCGGACGATTTAAGGCAGGCAACTGGAGCTGGCTTGGCAAGGGTATTGGACGATCCACAATTCTTTGGATTCTCGCTGCCAGAGATGTCGGAGAAGCCCGACCGGGATCTCTACTTGCAGGACTCGCCGGCCGCGATCGGAACGTTGCTGTATGTTGCGTTTGAGACGCGGCGGCTCTTTGAGGAGTTGAAACCCAAGGGCGAACATTTCGTGCCGCTCCAAGTGGTGGAACTCGTCGGCACAACCGATCAGCCGTCCGAGGCAGGCACGCTGCTGGTGGATCCGGAATTTCCAGAACATTCCACCGGCCAGGTGTTTGATATTGACCGTTCCAACCTACCGCGCGGCGAGCGGGAGTCCCTGAATTTTACTTTAGACGATATGGGCTGGGACGGCTATCTAGGCTTCATTCAGGTGACTGGCGACACGGTTCACATCGGATGCTCGCCCTCGTCCCGCGGGTTCTTCGCATCGGTGTTCGAAGACGCCGCTCTGGCGCGACCGTAGGGACGAGGTGTGGCTACCCCACGTCACTGCGGCTTGGAGGCTGAAATTGCTCAATCCCATCACGGTAACTAAAATCAGTGTCTTCATTTCGCGCTTGTAAATGCATGTCCCGTTCCAAAGCAAGTGTTTTTGGAATCTTATAGATGCGAACGGGTGAGACAGGCTGGTTCGACAGCTTGTCCAGCCGCGAGACAGGATGTCGCAGCACTACTTGGGAACGGTGAAGTGAAATGTCGCGCCCTGGCCGAGTTCGGACTCCACCCAGATTTTTCCGCCGCGCTGCTCGACAATGCGCTTCGCGATCGCCAAGCCGATTCCAGTGCCTGGGAACTCGCGGCCGTGCAATCGCTTGAAGACCCCGAAGATCTGCTCATGATAGCGCGGTTCGATGCCGATGCCGTTGTCCCGGACCGAGAATTGGACTGCTGTGCCGGCGTCGATGGAAGAAACGTGAATCTTGGGCGGCTCCGAACTTCGGAACGTAATCGAGTTGGCAATCAACTGGCGAAAGATCTGCGTCAGCTGTGCAAAATCGAACAGAATGGACGGCAACGGATCGTTGGTCACTTGCGCGCCACTCTCCTTGACGGACCCATCGATCATGAGGACCGCCCCATGCAGCGCGCCTTCCGGACCCACCAGCTCCAGCGGCTTGTCCGCAGTGCGGAACTGATGCGAGTAAGTAAGCAGGTCGCCCAACAGGCGGTCTATGCGCTGCGTGGCCTCCAGAATATATCGCATGAACTCGAGACCGTCGGCATCCAGCTGAGCCTGATAGCGCCGGTCCAGCAATTGGGTATAGCTGGCGATCATGCGAACCGGCTCACGCAGATCGTGAGAAACGGCGTAGGCAAACTGCCGGAACTCTTCGTGATGGCGCTTCTGCTCGGCGAGCAGACGTGCCTCAAAATCTTCCACGTGCTCCGGCTCGCTTTTGGGGCTCATAATTCCAGGCATTTCCATTCTACGGAATCCCGCGGGGCCTCTGGTATCCTGATCGTTGGCACGCATCTTCCCTTTTAAGCCCTATCGCTACAGCGCGAAGGCCGGCCCTATCGCGAATCTCGTCACCGAGCCTTACGACAAGATTTCGCCGGCCATGCAGGCGCGGTATCTGTCCTTGAGCCCTTACAATCTGGTCCGCATCATTCTGGGCGAGCGGACCCCCAGGGACAGCGAAAGCGACAACCCTTACACTCGCGCGGCCGGACTCCTTAAGGATTGGATCGGCAGCGGCATTCTGGAACATGAGAGTGAACCCAGCGTTTACGCCTATTTTCAGCAGTTTACGGCCCCGGATCGCGGTGAGACTCTGGTGCGCAAGGGCTTCATCGGCTTGGGCGCTGTGGAAGACTATGCGACTGGAGTGGTCCATCGGCATGAACAGACGCTGTCCGGTCCCAAAAAGGATCGTATGGAGTTGCTGCGTCACACGCAGGCGCACTTCGGCCAGATTTTCATGCTGTACCCCGATCCGGAACTCGTAATCGACCGGATTCTAGATAAGGCCGCCGCGGCAGCGCCACTCACCTCCATGGAAGATGAATCCGGCGTGACGCATCGCCTGTGGAAGATTTCCGAGCCGGCCGCGATCGCGCGCATTCATGCGTTGATGGCGGACAAAAAGCTGCTGATCGCCGATGGGCATCATCGCTACGAAACCGCGCTGGCGTTTCGCCACGAGAATCCGGGCCTCAGGGACGCCGGGAAAGTCATGATGACTTTCGTGAACATGCATTCGCCGGGCCTCGAGATTCTGGCGACGCATCGCGTTCTCAGCGGGATCTCTCCTGCGCTAGTCAACAAAATCCCGGTTCGCCGGCTCACTTCCATCGACCAACTGAAGCAGGTTTTTGGAACCCCGGCGCCGGATAAACTTCGCATCGGAATAGCGCTCGGAAGCGGTGAAGTTTCCTTGTACGAGCGCGATCGCAAGCCGGGGGAACTGGACGTGAAGGTGCTGCATGAAGAGCTGCTGGGAAAAGCGCTCGGCATCAGCGAGGAAGCGGTGCGGGACCAAAAGCATATCGAGTACTTGCGAGGACTGGACGCCGCTTACGCGAAAGTTCGCGAAGGCGAGAAGATTGCTTTTCTGTTGGAGCCGGTATCGGTACAACAAGTGGCGGACGTCGCCTTTTCGGGCGGTGTGATGCCGCAGAAGTCCACCGATTTTTATCCGAAGCTGCTCAGCGGTCTGACGATATACAAGCTGGAGCAGTAAGAGCATCCACGGCAAGGACAAACTCTTTCACCGGTTTGCCCCCGATCAAATGTTCCTGAATGATGCGCTCCAGCACTTCGGGCGTGGCCGAGTGATACCAGACGCCATCGGGGTAAACCACGGCGATAGGGCCCTGCTCACAAATACGCAGGCAATTGGCCTTGGTGCGATAGACGCAGCCCGGACCTTGCATCAAGCCGCATTCGGCCAGGCGTTTTTTCAGATAGTCCCAGGAAGCATTAGTGACTTCGCGCTCCGCGCACTTCGGCTTGGTTTGATCGGCGCACAAAAAAATGTGTCGTGAGAGCGAACCGATTCCGTGGTTGCGGGCGATGGTTGCAAGATTTTGATTATCGTTCATCCTGTATGCGATCTTTCCAGAGGCCGCCGCGGCCAGCCCAATAGGCAAGGGCTGAATCGATGGTAGCCGAAATGTAGAACAAGGCGATTAGCGGAAGCACGGGCGCCCAAGCAACGGAGCGGCCGTAGAAGCGCAATGCTGGAACGTAGGCGATGGTCATCAGGATCCAGGCGGCAGCGCCCAGCGGATTTCGGGCGAAGAGCAGCAGGGGTGGCGCGAGATAGATGATGGCCATCCCCAGAACGGTGGCAGCGAGCACCAGAGCGGAATGCTGAAGCTGGGCGAAAGCGGTGCGCGAAATCATGGCGCGGATTTCGCCGAAAGCAGTGTAGTCGCGAATGCTGCTGGTTTCATTGGTGACACCGAGCCAGATGCCGCCGCCGGTTCGCTTGACGGCGCGCGCGAGGGCGCAGTCGTCGATGATTGCGCCGCGAATGCTCTCAATGCCCCCGATGCGATCGAGCGCCGAAGGACGGATCAAGATGCAGCCTCCGGCGGCTGCGGCGGTTCTGCGATCTCGCCGGTTTACCCAGGCGGGCGGATAGAGCATGAAGAAGAAAAAGACGAAGGCCGGGATCAGTAAGGTCTCGGCGAGAGAGCGGCATTGCAACTTCACCATCAATGAAACAAGGTCTAGATCTTCTGTTTCAGCGCGCGAGACTAGTTCGTCGATGTCATTCGGGCCGTGAACGATGTCGGCGTCGGTGAATAGCAGATAGTCCGGCTCAAGAGATCGGGCGTGTTTCAAACCTTCGGAGATGGCCCAAAGTTTTCCGGACCAACCTAGCGGAAGCGGCCCGGCTGAAATCACTTCGGCACCTGCTTCGGCAGCCACCGCGGCCGTCCGATCGGAACTGTGATCATCCACCAGAATCACATGCCGGGGGCGGAGCGATGCTACGGCCTGGCCCACAACGGCCTCTTCGTTACGCGCCGGAATAATCACGCAGACCGATTTTTCAGGGCCGGAACGCGCCGGCTTGGATGGAATTTTGATTCGCCAGAATCCGCCTCGCTCGGTGAAGAGATAGACCCAAGCGCCCAGCGACGCGGCCGCAACGATCTCGATGATCAAACCGTGATGACGACCTTACCGAGGAAATCGCCGGAGGCCTGGCAGCGAAAGGCATCGGCCGCTTTCTCAAACGGAAAAACTTTGTCGACCACCGGTTTGATCTTGTTCACGTCGATGGCGCGATTCATGTCTTCGAACATCGCGCGGCTTCCGACGCCGATGCCAATCATGACGCCGCTCTTCATCATGAGAATAGCTGGATTGATGTCGCCCTCCCGGCCGGCCAGAAAGCCGATCAGAGCCACCTTTCCGCCAAATGCGGCCGATTCAAAGGATCGCGTGAGCGAGCCGGCACCGCCGTTTTCGAGAATGTGATCGGCGCCGCGCCCGCCGGTGAGCTGCAGCACTTCTTTGGACCAATCGGGGAAGCGCTTGTAATTTACGCAGTCGGAGGCGCCCAGCGCGCAAGCTCGCTTGATTTTTTCGTCGCTCGAAGAAGTGACGATGACGCGCGCGCCAGCCGCCCTGGCGAAAAGCACCCCGGCCATGGAAACGCCGCCGGTGCCGAGGCAGAGCACCGTGTCGCCGGGTTTCACGGGCTTGCCCGACACCATCAGGGCGTTCCAGGCCGTCAAGCCGGCGCAGGGCAAGGTAGCGGCTTCTTCGAACGATAAAGATTTTGGCATGGACACGACGCCGTCTTCGTGGAGGGCGATATATTCGGTGAGTGTTCCGTCTAGCGGACTGCCGAGCGCGGGATGGCGCTCGGTCATAGGGCCTGAGATCCAGCTTTGGAAGAACGTGCCGCAAACGCGATCGCCGGTTTTGAATCGGGTGACTGCGGGACCAATGGCGGCCACTTCACCGGCGCCGTCTGAGAGCGGGATCAGATTGCGGCTCACCGGGCCGCCGAAATAATTTCCGGTGACCACCATCTGATCGCGGTAGTTGAGCGATGTGGCTCGGATACGGATCAGAACTTCGTTCGGTCCGGGCTCGGGGTCTGGACGTGTGGAAGGGCGCAAGCCGTCGAGGCTGGTTGCGCCCTTTTGAACTTCGTAAACTTTCATCTGAATGATTGTACAGCGTTCACACGAGTGTGAACGCGGCACGCATGAGTGCGTGCGCCACATCCAGATTAGAACAGGTAGAGCGGAGTGCCGTGGGCCGGAGCCGCAGGGGCGCTTTCGTCGGCCGGTGCTCCTACTGGTTGCTCCTGCAACTCGCCCGAAGTTTCACTGGCGATTGGCCGGCAGTAGATGCCGGTTTCGCCAAGGTAGACTTCGAGCTCGGAGGGCCGGGGCAGCGTTCCTTGAATGAGCGCTTCCGACAGCGGATCCTCGATGAACTTCTGCAGCGCGCGGCGCAACGGACGAGCGCCGTAACTGCGATCCACCAAAGTCTTCTCAAGGATGTACTTGGCAGCGTCTTCGTTGACTCGGATCTTAATCTGCTTGGCGACCAGGTTGATATTGATTTGCTCAACCAGGAGACTGATGATCTGCAGCAGGTCCTCATCGCTGAGCGAGGTGAACAGGATCACTTCATCCAAGCGATTCAGGAATTCCGGATTGAAGGCCTTCTTCACTTCGGCCATCACCTGGTCTTCCACCTTGGTTGGGACTCCGCTGATGTTGGGGGCCGAGAATCCAATGGACGCCTTCTTGTCAAGGAAGCGCGCGCCCAGGTTGGACGTCATGATGATGATGGTGTTCTTGAAGTCCACCGTGTTGCCGAGGCCATCGGTGAGTTGTCCATCCTCGAACACTTGCAACAGGATGTTGTAGACGTCCGGATGGGCCTTCTCGATTTCGTCCAGCAGGATGATGGAGTAGGGGGCGCGTTTTACGCGTTCGGTGAGCTGGCCGCCCTCTTCATAGCCGACATAGCCGGGAGGCGAACCGATTAACTTCGAAACCGAGTGTTTTTCCATGAACTCGGACATGTCGAAGCGAATGAGCGATTTTTCGCTGCCGAACAGAAATTCGGCGAGAGCGCGGGCGACTTCAGTTTTGCCGACGCCGGTGGGGCCGAGGAACAGGAACGATCCAGCGGGACGTTTGGGAGACTTCAAGCCGGCGCGGGAACGGCGGATGGCGCGCGCCAGCGCGGAAATCGCTTTCTCCTGGCTGATGACGCGCTTATGCAGCTCTTCTTCGATGCGAATGAGCTTGGAAATTTCTTCTTCCCGGATGGCGGTCATCGGGACGCCGGTCCAACGCGCGACCACGTCTTCGATGTCGTCCTTGGTGACGACGCCGGTGGAGGTATCGTCCAGGTTGTATTTTTCGCGGAGCAGGCGCAGATTTTCGCGTTCCTTGCGCTCCTCGTCCGAATAGAAGCGCGCCTTCTCGAACTCGTGATTGGCGATGGCGTTCTCCATGCGATGCACGATGAACTTAATGCGCTTCTGGATGTCCGCCACTTCGCCGGGAAGCGTGGTTTGGCGCAGTTTTACGCGGGCGCCCGCTTCGTCGATCAGATCGATGGCCTTGTCGGGCAAGAAACGGTCGGGAATAAAGCGGGTGGAGGCGTGGACCGCGGTTTCGATCGCTTCGTCGGTATAAGCGACGGCGTGGAATTTCTCGTAGCGCTCTTTGATTCCGAACAGAATGCGAATAGCGTCTGTTTCGTTGGGCGGCGGAACCTTTACCGCCTGGAAACGGCGCTCGAGCGACCGGTCCTTTTCGATGGACTTGCGATATTCGCCGGGCGTGGTGGCGCCGATGCACTGGATCTCGCCGCGCGAGAGCGCCGGCTTTAGAATATTGGCGGCATCGAGGGAACCTTCGGCGGAACCGGCTCCAACCAAAGTATGCAATTCGTCGATGAAGATGATGGCGTTCTGATTCTCCATCAACTCCTTCATGATGGTCTTCAAGCGCTCTTCAAACTGGCCGCGATACTTGGTGCCGGCCACGATGAGAGAAAGGTCGAGAGCCAGGATGCGCTTATCGGCGAGGAAGGATGGAACGTCGCCATCGGCAATCTTCTGGGCGAGCCCTTCGACAATGGCGGTTTTGCCGACGCCTGGTTCGCCAATCAGCACCGGGTTGTTCTTGGTGCGACGGCACAGGATCTGCACTACGCGCTCCAGCTCATAATCGCGCCCAATCAGCGGATCGAGCGACCCGTCCATGGCGGCCTGCGTGAGATCGCGGCTGAACTCGGCCAGCAGCGAGCTTTCCTTGGGGCGGCTGGAGGCAACTTTTTCCGACGACGAACGCTGGATCTCTTCGCGCACTTGCGAAAGGCGCAAGCCGCGCTCATGCAGGATCTCGGCGGCAAAACACTTCTCTTCGCGCAGCAGGCCAAGCAACAGATGCTCGGTTCCGATGTGCTTATGATTCAGGCGCTCGGCTTCTTCGGCGCCATAGGCGAGCACGCGCTTGCATTCGTGGCTGAGCGGCAGATCCACCGAAGTGGACACCTTCTCGCGAATGGTGGTGTGGGCCTCAATCTGCTTACGAATGGATTCGATGGCGGCATGGGACCGCAGGAAGCGATTCGCTAAAGCTTTATCCTCCCTGAGGAGACCAAGCAAAAGGTGTTCGGTCTCAATATAGGGACTTCCAAACTGGCTGGCTTCGTATCTTGCGAAGAAGATTACTCGGCGCGCCTTTTCTGTGTAACGTTCAAACATAATTACCGCCGTCCTTCCACATTATCGGATGTTCCAGGGCCAGCCGACATAGCACCAATCGCTACTTCCGCCTGGCTGGCCCCAGACCATTGGGTCAAATCCCCTTTGTCCAACTGCAGAATCCGGTCGCATCTGGTCGCGAATGAGAGGTTGTGCGTGACGTAGATGGAGGTCAACTTATGAGTGCGGTGCAAATCCTGCAGCAGGGAAATGATCATTTCGCCCGTCCGGAAGTCCAGGTTCCCGGTAGGCTCGTCGGCGAGCAGAACAGAAGGGTTACCGGCCAAGGCTCTAGCAACTGCAACTCGCTGCTGCTCGCCCCCCGATAATTCACCCGCGCGGTGTGAGGCGCGGTTTCGTAGCCCAACTTCATCCAACCTCGCCATTGAAGCGGACTCCGCATCCTGAATGCGGGCGCCCCGTATCAGCAAAGGCATCATCACGTTTTCGAGCGCCGTAAACTCCGGCAGCAGCGAGTGATTCTGCCAAACGAACCCAATCTCCCGGTTGCGAAACTCGGCGAGCTCGGTGTCCGAGAAATTGGAAATGTCCTGGTGTCCGAAGTATATCGTACCGGCTGAAGGCCTGTCCAGACCTCCTAACAGATACATTAGAGTGCTCTTACCGGCGCCCGATTCGCCGATGAGGGCCAAACTTTCCCCGGGCGCTATCTCGAAGCTAAGATCTTGAAACACCACTAAATCGGTTCCGCCGGATCGGAACTTTTTAGTCAGATTGACGCCGCGGAATCCGCGTGCGCCAGCGGTGTCCATGGATGGGAATCCCCTCTGACTACTAGGCTAACACTGGATTGCAAATTCGGAACCGCCCAACGGATTAAGAAAAGTTTGGAAAGGTACTGGGAGGTTGGGGGGAATGGTGGCTGGTGGCTGGTGGTTGGTGGCTGGTGGCTGGTGGCTGGTGGTTGGTGGCTGGTGGCTGGGGGTTGGTGGCCGGTGGCCGGTGGCTGGTGGCTGGTGGTTGGGGATTGGGGCAACGGCGGCAGAGGTAATTTCGCAAATCGCGTGGGCCAGCCGCTGCGCTGTTCGAGGTCTTTAGCAGCAGCGGGCGACCATCGAATTTGCATCTAGGGCTGGGGCATCCAATTCAGGCGTGGGGCGACCTCTTCATGCGTCAAGAACTCGCCGCGATCAAGTTGATCGAGACTGCTGGCGACGTTCTGCCTGAACCATACATCGTGATCGACGTAGTGTTCCACCAGTTGCTGCTTGTATTCGTCCGCAGGACTGTGGATATCGGCGGCAACGCGGTCAAGCTTGGCCTGTAGTTCCGGTCTGAGTGCACCTCCATGGGCTCAGGGTACCCTATATACTGACTCAGAATGAAGATACCTACTTTTGAAGAATTGCCGATCCGGAAGGACTTGCCGGCGGATTGCTCGTGGGGTGTGTTCGGCGATAACGACCCCCTGGGGTGCCTGAATTTTCTGACCGCCGAAGGAGTGGTGGCCGCGGCGGGACTGGTGAAGTCGGGCAAGGTGTTTCGCCTGGACGCGCGGATGGGATTCGCCAAGCCGCCGTTATTCGGACGCGCGCCGGCCGAGCATCGAGTATCGCCGCTGGCGCCGATGGCTAACGATGATTTCGTGCACTTTAACACGCAGGAAGGCAGCCAGTGGGACGGCCTGGGGCACGTGGGTCACGTCCGGCACGAGCGGTTTTATGGTGATGTAACGATCGATGAGGTTCGCGGTGGGAATGCCAAGCTCGGCATTCATCATTGGGCGAACAAGTTCGTGGGACGCGGGCTGCTGATCGACGCGTTCGGTTATCGCAAGGCCAAAGGCATTCCGGTGAATGCGCTGGATCGGGAGGTCTACACCCTTGCGGAGTTGAAAGCGGTGCTCGAACATCAAGGTAGCGCGCTCAAGCCGGGAACCATCTTACTGGTTCGCACGGGCTGGATGGAGTCCTACGAAAAGCTGACGGCCGAAGAGAAGCGAGCGATTGCTCCCATGGACAAGATGCGATCGGCCGGTATCGAGGCCAGCCGCGAGATGGTGGCGTGGCTTTGGAACAATGGCGTGGCGGCGATCGGAACGGATTGCCCGTCGGTGGAAGCGTTTCCATCCGACTTCACCGACGAAGGCATACTGCATTACCGCACGCTGCCCCTGTTGGGATTGCCCTTGGGTGAGTTATTCGTGCTGGAACCGTTGGCCTTGGACTGTGCAGCGGATCGGCGGTATGAATTTATGGTGGTTTCGGCGCCGTTGAATGTGGTGGGAGGAATCGCGTCGCCGCCGAATGCGGTGGCGATCAAGTAGCTAGTGTAGTGTCCGCAAAATAACTGGACAGAAATAAGGGTAGACGCGGCTTCAGAGTCTGTGTGAGAACCAGCGGTGAATCGGTCTGAAAAAAAGCGCAAGAGCCAGTTTATGGAAAAACAGTTGGGGTAAGGTCGGCGGAAAAGCCAGTGAGCGGGAATCGAACGGTCCAACCGAAACTGGCGATGTGTGGAGTAAGAGGAAGGCTTCAATGAACCTTCCCTGTTACGATCTCAGACGGCTGGGAACACACGCAGACGATGCATCCGGGTGAGATTATAGGCCAGTGCCATCAGGCAGAATTCCACAGCTACCTTCTCCAGTCCCCGCAGCCGGAACCTTCGCCCGTGGCGCTGTTCTTTTAAGGTGCCGAAGACCGGTTCCACCAGTCCCGCTCTTTTTCTGTAAGTCGCTCGTCCTTCCGCCGATCGCAGTTTCGCCCGCATCTGACTGACCTGGGCACCGTAGTGGACGATGCAACCGGCCGTCTGATCTGCCGAACGACCCCCATTGAGTTCCTGCGCCAGATTGGAATCCGGAACATACGCATCGACGCCGCGAGCTTGCACCGCCTCAATTTCCTCGTTCCGGTAGAAGCCGCTGTCGGCGCTCACCTGCCGCGGCGTTTCTCCGCAGCGCCCTTCCACCTGTTCCACCATCGCCTCCAGCGACCTGGTATCGGTGGGATTCTGCGTGATGCGCTGCCCCACGATGAGGTGATCTTCACTGACCGCGATGTCGGCCGTATAACCGAGTTCAAAGCCCGTCCGGGTGCGCAGAAAACGGCTGTCCGGATCGGTGACAGACTGCTTTTTCAGTCCGGCTTTGCGTAAGCGTTTCAGCTGCCGGGGAATCTGTTCCAGCTTCTGACGCCACGTGTCGGTTTCGGTTTGCATGCCCCCAGCTTCCTGGGCCGATTCCTCATTGCATTGCTTCTGCCATTGCCGGATCTTCCGTCGCAGGGCGGCTCGCTGGCTCCTCAGCTTCTCCTCGGTGACGATACGATCGCGCGAAGCATTCGCCGCGATCCGCGTCGAATCGACCGCTACGTGACCCAGCCGTCCCCAGCCCTGCTCCCGGGCCCACTCCAGAACCTGGGTGAACAGATCGTTCAGCGCTTTTGGATGCCGGCGCCGGAAGGCATTCAGTGTCCAGTAATCCGGTGTCGATCCGCCCGCCAGAAAGCGAAAGCCCAGATCCTCACGCGTGCGCTGCTCCAGCCGCCGGCTCGACGTGATTCCCAGGCAATAGGCATATAGCCACAGCTTCAGCAACAATCGCGGATGATAGCCGGGCTGCCCCTCATCGCTGTACCGATCCCAACACATCTCCCACACTGGGCGGCAACAACCACGCTTGTTCCGGATCGTAGGTTCGAAACTTCCCCATATCCTCTTATCTCCCTTCTTCAGACTTTTTTCAAGAGGAAATGTTTTTCAGTTCTCACACAGACTCTTCAGCCGCGTTCCGCCGTTGACAATACCAACGCGGCTGAAGCCGCGTGTACCGTGCCAATCACTACGCTAGATGGTTTCGAGTTCTTCTTCCAGCAGTTGTTTCTGATACAGGTCGGCGTAGTAGCCACCACTCTGAATCAGCTCGGCGTGGGTGCCCTGTTCAGCAAGTACACCGTGCTCGATGACGAAGATCCGGCTGGCGTTCTGGACCGTGGAAACGCGGTGCGAGATGAGAATTGTAGTGCGGCCGCGCATGACATCCTCGAGCCCTTGGAGAATGCGCTCTTCGGTCAGGGTGTCGACACTGGCGAGCGCGTCGTCGAGGATCAGGATCTTGGGATCGCGCAGGATGGCGCGCGCGATGGCGACGCGCTGCTTCTGGCCGCCGGACAGGGTGATGCCGCGCTCGCCGATGATGGTGCCGTAGGCTTGGGGAAAACTGGCGATGTCGGGAGCGAGACCCGCTAAGTCCGCGGCGCGCGCGATATCGTGTTCAGAAGCATTATCGACGCCCCAGGCGATGTTTTCGGCGAGGGTGGCGCTGAACAGGAAGGTCTCCTGGGGGACGAAACCGATCTGGCGGCGGAGCCATTCCGGATCGAAATCGCGCAAGTCGATGCCGTCGAGAAACACCGCGCCACGCGTGGGGTCCATCAAACGCGGGATGAGACTCACCAGCGTGCTCTTGCCGCTGCCGGTATGGCCGACGATGGCGACCACGGCGCCGGCGGGAATCTCGAGAGTAATGTCCTTCAGAGCGTAGCCGGCCGGGTATTTCATCTCCACACCCTCGAAGCGGAGTTCCCCGCTCACTTCCTGGTTTTCGCCAAAACCCCTCCTCTGGATACTCGGCTTCTCATGCATCAGCTGCATGATGCGGCCCCAGGAAGCGGTGCCGCGCTGCATGAGGTTCACCACCCAGCCGAGGGCGATCATGGGCCAGATGAGCATGCCCATATAAGTGTTGAACAGCACGAAGCCGCCGAGTGAAATGCGATGCGCAAGCAACTGGTAGCCACCACCCAGCAGCACGATCAGGAAGCCCATCCCGATGAGGGCTTGCAACAGCGGCATGAAGAGCGCCGACAGCCGGGCGAGCCCGATGTTTTGCGCCACATAATCCTGATTGAGCAGCTCGAATTTCCGGATCTCGGGCTGCTCTTGGGCGTAGGCGCGAATGACGCGCACGCCGGAGAGATTCTCCTGCACGCGGCTGCTGATGTCCGAAAACATTCTCTGGATGGTCTCGAAGCGATCGTGAATGCGGCGGCCGAACAGGATCACGGCGGCGCTGACTAAGGGAGCCGGGATCAGGCAGAATAGCGTGAGACGCCAATCGACGCGCCACATGACAGCGATCAGGAAAACCGCGGTGAAGAAGGTCTCGGTGAAGTACATGATGCCGGGGCCGAGCATCATGCGGACGGCGTTCAGATCGTTGGTGGCCCGCGCCATGATGTCGCCGGTGCGGTATTTGGCGTAGAAGTCCTGCGAGAGGGTGACGATGTGGGAGAAAAGGTCGTTGCGGAGGTCGAACTCGATATCGCGCGACAGGCCGATCAGGATGACGCGCATCCAGTACTGGAAAACACCCTTCACCAGCGAAAGCAATACGACGAGGGCGGCGAACTCAAAGACCAGCGAGAGGCGAAAGCCCTTCATGAGCGAATCGACGCCGCTGCGAAGGGCGAGCGGTAGAGCGGCCTTCATCAAATCGTTGACCAGCAGCGCCCCCATTCCGAGCGCCATGCCGCGCCGGTACTTCCACAAGTACGGCCAGGCGGATTTCAACATTGCTTGAGTTTTCATTTTGAAATTACATACCGAGCGGGCCAGCGATGGTCTTCAACCATTCCAGCAGAAAAGTCTTGCGCCCTTCTCTATTTTTCCACCATCCGTCCGATGTGAAGTATAAGTCGGGAGCAGCCACCATGTGGATTTCGAGATCCGGAGCTTGGGAGCGATAGATGTTGCCGGCGCGGCGGGTGTGATAGTCGCTGGTTACGATGTCAACGCGGCGGGCATGCAGTTTACTGAGGGCGGCGAGGACATAGGAGGCTTCCTCTCGCGTGGATTTCCCGTCGTTGGGCAGCGCAACGAAATAAGACTCGGGATAGCCGTGCTTGATAGCGAAGGGAATTGCGAGATCGGATTCGTGCACGCCATATTCGCCGGAGGTGCCGCTGATTAAGGCTTTGGGAGCAAATCCACGCCGGACCAGCTCGGCGGCGGTGAGGATGCGATTGCCGGAAAAATCGCCCCCCAGCACGACCACAATGTCGGCGGGGGCTGGGGATTGGGAACGCACCAGATAGCGGCCGAGCGCGGCTAACCAGAATTGAGAGGTGAGAACAAGAAGAAGAGCGAGGAGAACCAGGTAGAGCAGCCAGCGGAAAGGATGGCGGGAGGAGTGGTAGGCGCTACTTGTCTTCAGAGGAGGTCTTCTGATCGAGATGGCCCACCGACTTCAGCCGGTGGAACATGCGTTCCACTTCAGCTTCATCATCAGGGAGCAGCAGGGGATAGCGCGGCGGGGGCAACTGTTTTTTCGCGACCGCGCCTATGGTAGCTTCGCCCCAGAATTGACGGTATGGCACGCCATCGATCAAAGCTTCCCGGGCATGCCGGCGCAAGCTGCGGAGCAAGCCGCTGGAAGAGTTCGGATCGCCGGGGTAAACGACCAGGATGCGAGTCTTGTCGGCGAGCGTGAGCCGCACCATGAGAGGAAGGTTAGCACTGCGATCGAGACGCCGGATGTGGCGCCAGGGAATGGCGTGATGCCCGATCTTGACGTGACTTTCGTAAATCTCAACGGAGGGACGCGATGCCAGGTAGAGCACGATAACGGCACTGGCCAGGAACAACCCGGTAGCGATCCAGTACAGCGGCCACAGCAATGCAAACCAGAAGGAAAAGCCAGCGAGCGCCAGTGCCGTCAAGCCAGCCCAAAAATAGTGGCCGGGCACTCGATAACGCGTGATTGGCGCTGGCACTCTTTCAGACTACTCCGGCGAAGAGCGGACGTCAATGAGCGGTTTGCCTCAACAATAGTACCGCTCTCCACATATAATGCAGGCCGCTGACAATTGTTCCAACTACCATTAAACAAAGGGCCAAAGTGACTGGCGCGGCGATTCCGGCGCGCGCTCCCAGGACCACGAGCGCGGCCGCAATCTGAAAGAAAGTGCTGATCTTACCCCACACCGACGGCGGAAATTTTCGCAGCGTGGTGAACAGTAACCCGTAGGCAGCCATGGCGAGAATCAGTACATCGCGGCCGAACACGACGGCCACCATCCACCAGGGAATCGCGCCGACGAGGCCGAGTGAAACGTAAATCACGCTGAGTAAGATTTTATCGGCGATGGGATCGAAGTAGGCGCCGGCCGGAGTGGCTGCCTGAAGGCGCCGGGCGAGGAAACCGTCGATTACATCCGAGATGCCCGCGAGAAAGAAGAGGACGATGGCGCGGCTATAACGATGATGCAGAATGTCGGCGGCGACAAAAGGAGCGAGAACCAGCCGGGCCAGCGTGAATAGGTTCGGGAGATTGAACAAGAATCAGGATACTAGTGTTATGTCCCCAGGCGTTCACACGATTGTGAACGCGGCACGCACGAGTGCGTGCGCCACTAGTTCGACGAGGTTATGACACTAAGGCGTGGGCCACTCGCGTGGCTAGCTGGTCGAAGCTCAGAATCTCATACAAGGAAGGATCGGACATGATGCGCGCCACCAGCGCGGTATGCATGGCGTGTCCGGCGCGCTCGGCGATCACGTGCCCGAGCAGCGGCTTGCCGATGAGCGCCAGGTCGCCGATCAGGTCGAGCGCTTTGTGCCGGCAACACTCGTCGGGAAAGCGCATGCCTCCCGGGTTTTGCACGCCTTGGCGATCGAAGCAGACGGCATTTTCGAGCGCCGCGCCGCGAATCAAACCCATATCGCGCATCTGATCCAACTCGTGCGCGAAGCCGAACGTTCGCGCCGGGGCGATCTCCTGGGCGTAACGCTCAGGCGTCACTTCCATGTCGAGAGATTGTTTGCCGATGAGAGGGTGATCGTAGAAAACATCGCAGGTGAGCAGGAACCGATCGGAGGGCAGAATGGTGATGCGCTTGGATCCAGCCTCCACCGTAACCGGGCGGCGAATGCGGAGGAAACGCTTGCGCCGACGGTAGGATTTCAATCCCGCCGCCTTTAACAGCTCCACATACGGCGATCCGCTGCCGTCCAGGATGGGCACTTCCAGATTGTCGATTTCGACGTACGCGTTGTCGACTCCCATGCTGTAAAACACGCTGAGCAGATGCTCGGTGGTGGAAATCAACACGCCTTGCCGCATCAGGCTGGTGGCATAGCTGACGCGGGCAACGTAGCGCCAACTGGCGGGGACGTGGAAATTGTCGAGATCGGTGCGGAGGAAGACGATTCCGGTGGAGGCGGGGGCGGGAAGTATTCGAATGGATACCGGGACTCCACTGTGAAGTCCGACTCCCTTAGCCTCTACTGGCCGTTGGACCGTGGTCTCAAACCGCAATGCGGATTCCTGTAGGTAGTTCGGTTCGCTCGATTCGCACGCTTCAAATCCAACTGGAAGTTTCATTTTACTAGGAAGGAACACTTCTCGCTAGCTATTTGATTCAAAAAGGTTTGTAAAATTTGGTGTGTTGCACAAAAGACACACCCTGTAACCAGGGTTGTGTCTGAATCAGGTCAATAAACGACCGGATTTGGGGTATCCTGATCTCTGGATGCCCGGCGCAAAGCATCGTCCCCGGCTCTTTCTTATCGACAGCTACGGTTTTATCTTCCGGGCTTACCATGCCCGCGCACGGAGCGGCGCGCCGCCGATGCGCACCACCACCGGACTGTCGACGGAAGCCGTCTACATCTTCCACAACATGGTGCGGAAGCTACGGACATCGTATAAGCCCGAATACATCGCGGCCATCTTCGAATCGGGGAAGACATTTCGCGAAGAGGCTTATGCCGGTTACAAAGCCAACCGGACCGAGATGCCGCCCGACCTGCGTGACCAGATTCCCTATATCCGGCGGACCCTGGAGGCACTGCGAATCCCAATACTGCAATATGCGGGGTTCGAGGCGGACGATGTGATCGGGGCCATGGCCCGGCGGGCCAGCGAGAACTTCGATGTGGTGATCGTGTCGAGCGACAAGGACATGCTGCAACTGGTGGATGAGCGGGTGCACATGTTTAACCCGGTAAAGGAAAACGTGTGGTATGACCCGGTGGTGACCGAAGAGTTCATGGGCGTGAAGCCGACGCAGGTGGCCGATCTGCTGGCGCTGATGGGCGACTCGATCGACAACATCCCGGGGGCACCGGGTATCGGTGAAAAGGGCGCGTTGGCTTTGATCCAGCGCTTCGGGTCCTTGGAGGGGGCGCTGGAGCGGGCCGGCGAAGTGGAGCGCAAGATGTATCGCGAGAGCTTGCAGAATAATCGCGAACAGATTCTGCTCAGCAAAAAACTGGCGACCATCGATACGACCGTGCCGGTGGAATTTGAGATGGCGAATCTGGCGGCGCAGGAGCCGGACATCGCCGAACTGAAGAAGGTTTACAAGGAGCTGGAGTTCTATAGCCTGCTCAAGGAAGTTGGGCCGACCGAGGATTCGCACACGCGCGATTACGCGAGCATCGCGACCCGGGAAGAAGCTGTGGAGTACGGGGAGAGCTTGGGCACGCTCGATGCGGGGAAGGCGATTGCTTTTGCGATCGAGTCCACCATGGATGGCGGTTTACCGCTGACGATGCTCGGCGTGTCGTATGAGCCGGGAGTGGCGCGCGCGTTGTCGATTGATTTTATAGACGCGGTGAAACCGGTTTTGGAAGACGAGCGGAGGACCAAGATCGCTCATGACGTGAAGGCGGTGACGCTCGAGTTGGCGAAACACGGGGTGGAGGCGCGCGGGTTTCGGCATGACGTGATGCTGTATGCTTTTCTGCTGTGCGCCGATCCGTCGGCTTGCTCGCCGTCGGTGCTGGCGGAACGATACCTGGATCGCAAGCTGGGAGCGGCGGCGGAGCAGCACGCCGACCTAGCCGTGACGCTGGCGGAACGCCTGGCGCCGGAGATCGATGAGCAGGGTTTCCGCGAACTTTATGAGACCATCGATCTGCCGCTGGCGGGCGTACTGGCGCGCATGGAGCAGTTGGGCATTCGCATCGATCCGGCACAGCTGCGTGTGCTGTCGGGGGAACTGGAGGCCGACATCCAGCGATTGTCGGTCGAGATTTACGAACTGGCGGGAAAGCCCTTCAATATTAATTCGCCCGCACAGCTCGGCAAGATTTTGTTCGAAGAGCTGAATCTGCCCGCGCCGGTGAAGTATGGCAAAGGTAAGACGATTTCCACCGCCGCGGATGTGTTGGAAGGACTGGCGGCCGAACATGAAATCGCGCGGAAGGTGCTGGAGTACCGGCAGTTGGCGAAGCTCAAGGGCACTTACATTGACGCCCTGCCGGAGCTGATCGATCCCAAGACCGGCCGACTTCACACCACGTTCAATCAGACGGGCGCGGCGACGGGACGGCTGTCGTCCTCCAATCCGAATCTGCAAAACATTCCGATTCGTACCGAGCTGGGCCGCGAGATTCGCGCCGCGTTCGTGCCGCGCGAGGGCTGGAAGCTGATTGTGGCTGACTACTCGCAGATCGAGCTGCGGCTACTGGCGCATATGTCGCACGATCCGGTGTTGGTGGATGCGTTTCGGCGGGGCGAAGATATTCATACCCGCACGGCGGCCGAAGTTTTCCGCGTTCCGCCGCTGATGGTGACGTCCGACATGCGGCGCAACGCCAAGGCGGTGAATTTCGGGATCGTGTACGGGCAGACGCCGTTTGGTTTGGCGGCTTCGCTCGGAATCGATCGCAAGGAAGCGGAGCTGTACATCCAGACTTATTTCGAGCTGCACGCGGGCGTGAAGAAGTTTATCCAGAAGACCATTGCGGAAGTGCGGGAGAGCGGTTTCGCGCCGACGTTGTTCGGACGCAAGCGCCCGATCCCGGATATGCACAGCCGCAATCCGAACGCGCGGTCGTTTGCCGAGCGCACGGCCGTGAATACTCCGCTGCAAGGCACGGCGGCGGACCTTATTAAGCTGGCGATGATTCGGATCGACGAGATTCTGACGCGCGAGAAGCTGGAAACCAGGATGCTGCTACAGGTGCATGACGAGCTGCTGTTCGAATCGCCAGCGGGGGAAGCGGAGAGCGTTTCGAAGATGGTGAAGCGCGAAATGGAGAACGTTCACAAGCTGGATGTGCCGTTGATTGTGGACGTGGGGATCGGCGAAAACTGGCGAGACGCGAAGTGATGGAAGAAAGAATTCAGAATTCAGAATTCAGAAGTAGGAGCGCCGCGGCGGCGGTCATTTTGGCTCCGCTAAACGCGCGGGGAGAAATTCGTCGCCGGCGTGCCAGGTTGGTAATTGGGACTGATTTGCCACTGTCATCCCGATCAGGAAGCCGAAGCGCGCAGCCTCCTCCATTCCGGAGAAATCCCAATCGTCGTGATACTCATCGGACGGCTGATGATAGTGCTTGTCGTTGTACTCTTCGAAAATCTTGTCGCCGTAGCCGGCGGGCTTGCCGTAATACTCGGTGCCCAGGTCGATTGAAAAAGCCGGCACGCCGGCGTGCGCGAGCGAGAAATGATCGGAGCGATAGAAGTGCCCCTGCTCGGGTTGGGCATCGGGTTTGATGGTAAGTTCCATGCGATGCGCCGCTTCTTCGACGACGGGCCACACGGTGGTTCGTTCGGCTCCGGTGACGGAAACGTCTTTGGTGCGTCCGAAAGGATAGAAAGCGTCGAAATTCAGATCGAGTGCCGTCTTTGCGAGCGGGACGACCGGGTGCGCGGCGTAATACTCAGTCCCGCGTAGTCCGGCTTCTTCGGCGGTGACGGCCATGAAGATGGCTGAGCGTTTCGGCTTGTGCTCCAGCTCGGCCCAGGCGCGCGCCATTTCGATGATCATGGCGCAGCCCGTGGCATTGTCGACGGCGCCGTTGTAAATTGAATCGCCATTCACGGCCGGGCCGATTCCCAAGTGATCCCAATGCGCGGTGAAAATCACCGCTTCGGACTTGAGCTGCGCATCGCTGCCTTCTACTTTCGCGATCACGTTGTTGGATTGAATCTGCCGGATCTCGGTCGGGATATTTCCGCGAATGTGGATGCCAAGCGGAATGGGCTTGAAATCGCGCGAGTTGGCGGCGGTCAACATCTGGTCGACGGTTTTTCCGGATAACGCGAGCAGTTTAGCGCCAGCGTCCTGGGTGAGCCAGCCGGCGAATGCCAATGCGGGTTGTCCGGCGGGGAGCTTCAATTGCGGATCTTCTTTGCCCCAAGAGCTCTTGACAACATCGTAGCCGTAGCCCGCGGTGGGCGTGGTGTGGATGATCAGTACCGCCTTGGCGCCCATGCGCGCGGCTTCTTCATATTTATAGGTCCAGCGGCCGTAGTAGGTGAGCGCGCGGCCGCCGAAGAACTTGGGATCGGTGGAAGGCGGCTCATTGGTGAACAGGACCAGGACTTTGCCCTTCACGTCTACGCCCTTGAAATCGTCCCAGTGAAATTCGGGGGCGACGATGCCATGGCCAACGAAGATGGCTTCGGCGTCGAACTGATCGGTGGGTTGCTGCTGCTCACTGACGCCGACGAAATCATCCAGATATTTGAAAGAGATGGTTTGATTGGCGCTAGCGGCAGCCAGGGACGCGGTGGGTGACGTGGTGGCGCCGACCATGGGGACGCGCTGGAAGTAAGTGCCGTTTTCGCCGGCTGGCTTGGCGCCCACCAGAGCGAATTGCGCCGCGATGTAGTCGGTGGCCAGTTCGCCGCCGCGCGTTCCCACGCCGCGTCCCTCAAGTAAATCGCTGGCCAGGAACTTCACGTGGGCGCGCATGCGTTCACCTGAAATGTCAGTCTGAGCGCACGCTAAGGCGGTCAAAAGCAGTACCAATCCGAATCTCTGCATGACCCAGTGTTGATTTTTTTCTCCAATGGTGTCAAAACTCATGTGTATGCCTATCGCGACTATTAACCCCGCCAACGGTGAAACCGTCCGCACCTTCGAGCCGCTTTCGAGCGCCGAGGTGGACGCCAAGATCCAAACCGCGCACGATGCGTTTCATGCGCTGCGCCGCACTTCGTTCGCCGACCGCGCCGCAAAAATGCGACGAGCGGGGGACATCCTGGAACAGGAGAAAGACCGCTGGGCTCGCGTGATGACCACGGAGATGGGCAAGACGCTGAAGTCGGCGGGGGATGAGGCGCTGAAGTGCGCCTGGGCTTGCCGCTTTTACGCCGATAACGCCGAGAAGTTTCTAGCCAACGAAGAGGTGGCGACGAACGCGGGGAAAAGCTTCATCGCGTACCAACCGCTGGGGGTGGTGCTGGCGGTGATGCCGTGGAATTTTCCGTTTTGGCAGGTGTTTCGATTCGCCGCGCCGGCGCTGATGGCGGGCAACACGGGGCTGCTGAAGCATGCCTCGAACGTGCCGCAGTCGGCACTCGCGATTGAGGAGATTTTGTGCCGTGCCGGGTTTTCCAACGGCGAATTTCTGACGCTGCTGATCGGTTCGTCGCAAGTGGCGCGTGTGTTGGATGACAAGCGCGTGGTGGCCGCGACGCTGACCGGCAGCGAGCCGGCCGGGCGAGAAGTGGCCAGCCAGTGCGGGAAGCAGATCAAGAAGACGGTGCTGGAATTGGGCGGGAGCGATCCGTTCATTGTGATGCCGAGCGCGAACCTGGACGAAGCGGTCCAGACGGGGGTGCGGGCGCGCTGCATCAATAACGGGCAGAGCTGCATTTCGGCGAAGCGGTTCATTGTGCATGAATCCATCTATGGGGAATTCGAGAAAAAGTTTACCGAAGGCATGAAAAAGTTAAAGGTGGGCGATCCGATGGACTTGGCGACGGAAGTGGGGCCGATCGCGACGGCGGCAGGCGCTTCCGAGTTGGAAGAACAGGTGCAGCGGGCGGTTGCGAGCGGCGCGAAATTGCTCACCGGCGGCAAGCGGGTGAACGGGCCGGGCAACTTCTACGAACCGACGGTGCTGGCGAACATCCCCAAAAGCAACCCGGTTTACTACGAGGAAATTTTTGGCCCGGTGGCGATGCTGTTCAAGGCGAGCGGGATCGACGAAGCAATCGAGATTGCCAACGATTCCGATTTCGGGCTGGCGTCGAGCGTGTGGACTAACGACGAGGCGGAGCGGGCGCGTTTTATTGGGGAGATCGAAGCGGGAGCGGTGTTCGTCAATGGGATGGTGGCGTCAGATCCACGGCTGCCGTTCGGCGGGGTGAAAAATTCGGGGTACGGACGCGAGTTGGCCGAGTTTGGGATTCGGGAGTTTTGCAACATTAAGACGGTTTGGATTAAGTAATGAACTTGCCGTAGGCATTAGAGTAGTAGCGACTGGCTGCTCTATCGAACGTGCAAAATCGCTGGAGGGCTTGCTGATAAATTGATTAAGATCGGTTGAGGCCTGGAATTTCCTTGGTCAAAATCCACCTCCTTGACCTGAAGAAGTTGCGGTCCGCGGATCACCGACAGCAAAAACGGGCCAGCAAGGGCCTTATAAACATGGAAATCACCCTGGGAATTGACAATAACATCGAGATTTGGACCATTCCAAAGCAGCGGACTCAACCGAATCCGTAGTGGCTCTGAAGACTCGTTCTGACTCGATTGATCACGTACCGCTACGATCCTCCCGGAGATGACGAAGTCCTGCGGAGGCGCCATGTCGCCAGAGGCAGGAACGGATCTAGTACCCATCGCCACGAAAAGTGTTTCTGGCAGCTGCACATCGACGCGTCCCACAATTGGTGGTCCAGGTAGTGGCAAGGTCTTCTGCCACAGCGTGAAAATGTAGCTTCCATACGGAATATGAGTGCCACGGAGGCCATGAAAATTCGCGCTTAAATCTTTCTTGCTCGTCGTGCCAACGAAGCTGGTCATTCCGCAGTCTATCGTTCGACCGGAGGGATCAACCGCATAGATAATGACTTCACCTTCCGTCTGGGCAAAAACGGGGTAGTGAGTCGCAAAGGCAAGGAAGACGGCCACATGCCTAGGCCGGACGAATGGGAATGCTCTGGTTAGGGACAACACAGGTTTGTAAGGCTGTGAGTAGAACTATTTCGGGGCCATGCGGATGGCACCGTCTAATCGGATTACTTCGCCGTTTAGCATCGGGTTCCCGATGATGTCGCGGGCTAGTTGGGCGTATTCGGACGGACGGCCGAGGCGCTTGGGGAAGGGGACCATGGCGCCGAGAGATGCGCGGACGTCGTCGGGCATCCCGGCCAGCATGGGGGTGTCGAAGATGCCCGGAGCGATTGCCATCACGCGAATTCCGACGCTCGAGAGATCGCGTGCGAGCGGCAGCGTCATGGCCGCGATTCCGCCTTTCGACGCGGCGTAAGCCGCTTGGCCGATTTGTCCGTCGAAGGCGGCAACCGATGCGGTATTGATGATTACACCTCGTTCTCCATCGTCATTGGGCGCATTGGTCGACATCAGCCACGCCGCCAGCCGCGCGACGTTAAATGTGCCGATCAAGTTCACGCCGATGGTTTTCGAGAAGCGCGCGAGATCCGCCGGGCCGGTCTTGCCGATCACTCGCTGCGCGTCGGCGATGCCCGCGCATTGGATCGAAAAGTGGAGTGCGCCGAAGGCATCGGCGGCAGTCTCGACGGCGGCTTGGGCTTGGGCTGGATCGCTCACGTCGGCGCGAACGAAACGCGCTTTGTTGCCGAGTTCGTGCGCCAGCGCCTGGCCGGTTTTATCGTTCAAATCGACGATGACGACGTGGCCACCGTTCTCGATGATCATCTTTGCCGTGGCCGCGCCCAAACCCGACGCTCCACCCGTCACGACCGCTACTTTGCCGGAAATTTCCATGCCACTACCTCCGTCGTTCGAAGAAAATCTTTAGCAACTCCACGCACTCGGCCGCCAGCACGCCTTCCACAATTTCCACCCGATGATTCAGAAGCTCGGAATCGGCCAGATGGAATTTGCTGCGCACGCCGCCGAAACGCAGATCGCGAGCGCCAAATACCACACGCTGGACCCGCGCGGCCACCAGCGCTCCGGCGCACATCACGCAAGGCTCCAGCGTAGCGTAGAGCGTGGCAGCTTCCAAACGATAGTTGCGCATCGTTGCGCCCGCCTCGCGCAGGGCGAGGATTTCCGCGTGGGCGGTGGGATCGGAGATGCGGACCGGGGAATTGAAGCCGCGCCCGATGATTTCGCCATTGAAAACCACCACGGCACCGACGGGAACTTCGTCGTACGCCGCAGCCTCTCGCGCCAGCGTCAACGCTTCGCGCATGAACAGATCGTCAGACACCGGCGTGAACTGCCAACAGGCGTTCGAATAGGACGGGCTTGGCCGCGAACGCGCGGAGCACAAGCGGGCGGAGGCGCGGATAGCGCTCGAGCGCCAGCATCAGTTGCGCCATAAACGCCGGACGGCGTGCGATGCGGCGATGCGCCGATTGATACAGCTCCAAGTTGTCAGCGACCAGGGCATCGGCGAGTGCGATGGCTTGTCGAAAAGCCAAGCTCATGCCTTCGCCGGTGATGGCATCGACCGAACCAGAGGCATCGCCGATCAGTACCGTGCGGCCCCGATAGATGCGCTTCAAGCGGCGAGTGACCGTAACGGCGCCGCGCTCTTCGCTGACGGCGGAGGCTCCATGAAAGCGCCGCTCCAATTCGGGGAAGCGAGGCAGGGAGGCATCCAGCCGCACGTGCGGATCGCGCGTGATCAGGGCGACGCAGACCTCGTCGCGGGCTACAGGCGAGACGTACATCTGGCATTGATCGCCCCAATAAATTTCCATGAAATCGGTCCAGGCGCGAACACGATAATGCCGACGGAAGCCATAACGGAAAGATTCTCGATACGCTGCGTCCAGGCCGGCCCAGTGTCTAACGCGGGAGTTCTGGCCATCGGCCCCGATGATCCAACGAGCGCGGATTTCATCAAGGCCTGTCACGCGAGTGCGCCAGAGGAGCTTCACACCCAGCTCTTGCGCGCGATCGATCAAAAGCTGGTGCAGGCGAATGCGCCGCACGGCGATACCGGGCTCGGCTGGGAAGTCCGCTGCAACGGCGCCACCCTCGCCGATGAAGCGAATGCCGCGAAACGCGAACGACTGTTCGGGATCGAAAGTTATGTCCAGGCGGCGCAGCGCGTCGAGTGAGTCCGGCATCAAGCCTTCGCCGCAAGCTTTGTCAATGGGTGGTTGCGCGGCATCGGCGACTATGACGTTGAAGCCTTTGAGGCGAGCTGCGATGGCTGCCGCCAAACCGGCCGGTCCGCCGCCGGCGATAAATACATCAGTCGTCAGGCTCTCCACCTCAAAATCACCACCTTAATAAAACAAGTTCGGAGCAGAAGCCGGGACCCATGGCAGCGAGGATGCTGTACGTTCCGGGTGCCGGACGCCGCTTGGTCATCACTTCTTCCAGTACGAACAGTACGGATGCAGACGACAGGTTGCCGGTTCGGCGCAAGCAGTCCCAGGACGCCTGGAGCGCGCCTTCGGGCAATTCGAGCGCCGCCGCCGTGGCTTCCAGGACGCGCGGGCCGCCGGTGTGCAGCACCCAGGCTCCAATATCGGAACGCGACAGCCCTTGCTCTTCGAGGAACGCGTCTACGTCCGACGCCAGATGATTTTGCACCACTTCCGGGACTTCGCGCGAGAGAACGATGCGGAAACCTTTTTCAGAGATATCCCAGCCCATGACATGCTCGGAATTCGGATAGAAAATCGATTTCGTGGCCAGAATCTCGGGGCCTTCGGCCTTGCGTTCGGCGCCCGAGACCAGGACGGCAGCCGCGCCGTCACCAAAGAGGCCGGACGAAATAATGTTCGCGATGGAGATGTCTTCCTGCTGCAACGTGAGCGAGCACAGCTCTACAGAGAGCACCGCCGCCACTTGCTTGGGATAGGCGAGCACGTAATCGGCGGCACGCGAAATGCCGGCGGCGCCTGCCACGCATCCCAGGCCGAAGATGGGCACGCGCTTGATGTTCAGCGGCAGATTCATGCGGTTCACCAGGCGGGCGTCGATGGAAGGACTGGAGATGCCGGTGACGGAAACAAAGAAGAGCGCGCCCAGGTCCTCGGTGGAAAATCCCGAGCGGGAGAGCGCACAGCAGAGCGCCTTCTGGCCGAGGTCCTGCGCGACGTCGATCCATTTGTTGTTGGCGTCGCCCCAGCGCGTGAGCCCGTAATATTCTTCGAGCGGAAGCGCCAAGTGGCGGGTTTCGACGCCGACGCGGGCTTGCAGACGCTCCAGGAATACCGGGTTATCCACCTTGGGCCCCCAATGCTTTTGCAGGGCCTGCAGCAGAACGCGCTGGTCGTATTTGTGTTGAGGAAGCGCGCTGGCAACTCCGGCGATGGTCATGGGGGTATTCTACCGAAGACGAATTCAGAATTCAGAAGTCAGAATTCAGAATGAGGTTAGTGGAGTTGAGCGAGCTCCTGCGCGTAGAGGCGGTTGTGAGGATATTCGCGGGCCAGGGCGCCTAACAGATCGCGCGCCTTAGGTACATCTTTGCTGCGCAACGCAGCCACGGCTAGCAGAAGCCGGGCGTACGGAGAGAGATAAAGCCCTCTTTCGGCGGTCAAACGTAAATCCTCAACTCCTTTTTCGCGATCGGTTTGGGCGCCACCGGCCTGCAATATCCAGCGCACCGGGGCAGGCTTCAGGCTGAACATATAATTTTCGACGCCCAGCGCGAGATAGGCGTCGTAATAATTCGGTTGGATCAGGAGCAGTTTTTCCGCCGTCGCGCGGCTGTCCTTGATCACCTTCAGGGCGTCGAGGTAGTGGCGTTCGATGAGCCCCACATAGTCGGCGCGCAAGCCCAGCGTCAGGATTTTCGCGAAAAGCGCGTCGGCATCTTCGGGCGCGCCTTCCAGGATGTTATTGGAGAGATGGCCCGATTTTTCCAGCTCCTGATCGAAGGCCTGGCGAGCCACCGGGTCTGGCGTTACTTTTGGACTACGGTGGAACAGGCCGGTGTCGACAAAAAACTCCGAGTGGAGTATGTTCAACCGGTCAAACTCAGCGAACAGGTACGCAGCGGCGTTGGAGACCGGCCCGAGAGGGTCGGAGGGGTGGTCGCGCTCCCATTGCGCGAAGGTTTTATGCGCTTCCTCGAAGTTGAGGTTGTACATCTGAGTGTAGCCGCGTTCGATGACCGGATTGATCGCTGGCTGCGTAATATTGGGAGCCGCAATGGCCGCGGAAGCAGCGAGGATCGCGACGAGCAGGATGCGCACTATAGTTGGGGACGGCATTTAGGAAGGTGTGGTTTCTGAAAACGTTAGCCGGCGGCCGGGATCTCCTGGCCGATTTCGCTGCCCACCTGAACGTCCGGAATCTCAATACCGGTGCGGGTGCCTTCGCCCGGTTTGCTGTCGATCCACATGCGGTAATCCGGGCCGTAGAGCACTTTCATACGTTCATTTACGTTACTCACGCCTATCCCCTGCTCGAAGAGGGTGGCCAGCCGGGTCTCGGGGATCCCGACCCCGTCATCCTCCACCACCAAGTGCAGACGACCGTCGGCCAGGTAGCTACGGACGCGGATCAACCCGCCATCTACTTTCGTGGCGAGCCCATGTCGGATGCTGTTTTCGATCAGCGGCTGCAGGAGCATGCTCGGCACCAGGCGGTCCAGAGTCTGGGGGTCGATTTCCTTGATGAAGCGCAGCTTCTCGCCGAAGCGCACCATCTCGATGGTCATGTAATTGTCGATGAACGCGAGCTCTTCGCGCAGCGGCGTCAGGTTGTCGGTTTTGCGCAGAAGGCGGCGCAGTATGCTCGAAAGCCGGTAGACGACGCTGCGCGCCTGCTCGGGATTAGTGCGGATCAGCGATGACACCGAGTTGAGGGTGTTGAACAGGAAGTGGGGATTGATCTGGCTGGTAAGAGCGGCGAGGCGGGCTTCATTCAAACGCAGTTGCTGCGCTTCGAGCTTCTTTTCGTTGCGCGTGTTGTTCCAGATCTTGAGCGGGATCATGACGGCGAAGACAGAGCTGGCGTAGGCCGCCAGGACCGTTACCGGGTGAGTCTCCTTCCAAATGGGCGCCAGGAACAAGCCGTCTTTCAGCAGGCGGTAGACCTCGACACGCAGAAGGCCGCTGAAGAGGATGCTGAAGAGGCAGCCCAACTGAAAGATGAGCCGAAGCTGGTAGGGCCGTTGCCGCAAACGGCGCGGATTTAAGCTGAAGAGCGGTGAAAAACGCCAGATATCTTCTTTTTCAGGCGCCAGGTCTCGCAGCAATCCGCCGAGCACGCCGACGCCGGCGAACAACAGCATGGTCATGGGCTGATGGTTCGCGACGGCTGGGATGGATATCAAGATGCCGGAAAGCAGTCCGGTAACGTAGCCTCCGACCATTCCGGCCAGCAAGCTTCCTTCCAGGCCGAGGTCCACGGCGTCGTACTTCGCCGGGTTGAGCACGCGGAACAGGACGCTTGATCCGTAGAGCGCCCAGAACATCAGGGCCAGCCGGACGCGTTGCACCAAAGTGCGGTCCTCACGCATCAAAGTGTGTTGGAACGCGCTAAACCGTGAAAGGATGCTGGCCAGGGACGCCGCCACCGCCACCCGCAGCAGAGGGGTCAACAGTTGTTGGGGTTCCATGGAGACGCCTGGGGTCATTATAATGAATGCGACTCCCCAACCCATGCTTAGTAAGGTAGCCGAAGCTAATTTTCCCAGCCGATTCGGCCATTTTCGCATTTATGGCTTCGAAGGTTCGTATGGGCAGGATGTGGAAGAATGCGTGGTATTGCGGCTGGGAGATGTGGCTTCCGGCGATCCGCCGCTGGTGCGCATCCACTCGCAATGCCTGACGGGCGACGTGTTTCACAGCCTGCGCTGCGACTGCCGCTCGCAACTGGAGCTGTCGCTGAACCTGATCGCCGAAGAGGGGCGCGGTCTGCTGATTTACGAGCACCAGGAAGGGCGCGGCATCGGGCTGTTGAACAAGCTGCGGGCCTATGAGCTGCAGGACGGCGGCGCCGATACCGTGGAAGCCAACGAGCGGCTGGGCTTTGAGGCCGACCTGCGCGATTATCGGATGCCGGCCGATATTTTGCTCTATTTCAAGGTGAAGAGCGTGCGGCTGCTCTCCAATAACCCGGATAAGATCGCGGCGCTCGAGAACGCTGGGATTCGAGTGGCCGAGCGGATTCCGTGCATCATCGCGCCGCATGAATCGACGGAAGGGTATTTGAGGACAAAGAAGCAGAAGATGGGGCATTTGCTGGATTAGCGGCCCGGAATTGCCAGCCACTGATGAACACGGATAAACACAGATTTTGAAAATTGACATTTTCGCCGCCCGTATGATACCTCTAGAGACACTCTCGCAAGCGTAGTTGCCCCGTCGCGTTATCCCCGTTGATGCGAGTTTTCAGGGAGGAATATGCGACACGCTCTGCTGGCTGGTTTTCTTTTGATTGCGTTTAGCGCGATCGGTAATGCACAGACGTTCCGTGGCGGCATCAGCGGAATTGTTACGGACCAGACCGGGGCCATCGTCCCCGAAGCTGCGGTCAAGGCCACCAACGACGCTACGGGCTTAGTTTACTCAACCACGGCTTCCAGCGCCGGGGAATTCGCGTTCGCCGATTTGCCGCTGGGCTCTTATACAGTGGTGGTTTCGCGACCAGGATTTTCAGTCCTGACAGTCAATGGAGTGCGCGTGTCGGCCGGCTCCATGTACAACCTGCCCGCCAAACTGGACGTCGCGCAGGTGGCGTCGACGGTGGAGGTGTCGGCGGCGGCGCTGACGGTAGAGTCCACTGAGACGACTCTCAACACCACCATCAACACGCAAACGGTGCAGGATCTTCCAATCAACGGACGGGACTTTGTCCAGATGGTGGGATTGTCTTCAGGCTTCTCCGGATACGCGGCCGGCGCCAACGGATCGGTGGATGGCGCACGGGCGAATCAAATGAACTGGCAGATCGAAGGCACCGATAACAACGATCAGTGGTGGAATATCATGGCCGTGAACCAGGGCGGGATTCAAAGTATCCCTGGCGTTCTGCTGCCTTTGGATTCGGTGGAGGAATTCTCGCTGCAAACCCAAGGCGGACCGGAATCGGGACGCAACCCGGGCGGAACCATCAATCTGATCATCAAATCGGGGACCAACCAACTGCACGGGAGCGCCTACTATTACAATCGCAATGAAGCGCTCGCCGCGCAGTCGCCTTTCGCGCCTCCCGATTCTCCGAAACATGAATTGCGAAACCAACACTACGGATTTTCGGTCGGTGGTCCCATCATTAAGGACAAGACTTTTTACTTTGCTACGTTCGAAGAGCAGAGGTTCGTGATTGGTACCCAGGCGCTGGCCACCACTCCAACCGGGGCGTATCAACAGGAGGCACTGCAGTTACTAAGTCAATACAATGTCCCGGTAAATCCGATCGCGGTGAACTTACTCAACGCGCTGTACCCGGCGAATGCGCTCACTGGAGCCGGAACTCCGAACAACTACTTTTCGGGAGTTCCCGAGACCGGCTTCAGCCATAATGGGCTAGTCAAGCTGGATCATAGCTTCAACAGCAGTAATCGGCTTTCGTTCCGCTGGTTCGTGGGGCAAGGCATTCAGGTGGCGCCGGTAGGATCCTACGTGCCTTACTACTACCAGGTGGGGCCAATGCACGTACAGAATTATTCGGTGATTTACAACACCATCCTTTCGCCTACTGTTTCCAATCAGCTGCTGTTTGGCGTCAGTTACTTCAAGCAGGTCTTTTCGGATGTCAACACGGCGATCAATCCCATCGCCCTGGGCCTGAACACGGGGGTGAGCGCCTCGAACCTGGTTGGGGCTCCGTTTCTCTCGATCGGTAATTTCGCTTTGACGGGGCTTACTCCCGACTCAGGGCGTCAGGATATCACGGGTCATATTTCGGATGCTTTATCGATGACAAAAGGAAAGCATCAACTGCGCTTTGGAGGCGAGTTCCGGCAGGCGCGCATCGATTCGATGTACACCACGGGCGGCCGCGGTTCCTTCTTCTTCAATGGCTCGGAAGGTCCCTGGAACGGCTTGTTGAACAACCCGAATTTCGATTCGAATATCGCGTCGCTGGCCGATTTTATGGCTGGTTATGTTTACCAGTCCACCATCATGGAAGGCAACCAGGAGCGCCTGGTGAAGATGAACAGTTTCAATCTATTCGCCCAGGACTCGTGGCAAGCAACGCGTAAGTTAAACGTGAATCTCGGGCTGCGCTACGAATACGAAGGGCCACTGCACGATGGGAACAACGATCTCTCGGTTTTCAACCCCGCACTGGGCGGTCTGGCTGTGGTTGGACAGCAGGTTGGTAATCTGTATCCAAAATATTGGAAGGCAGTGAGCCCGCGCGTGGGCCTGGCTTACCAACCGGGCAAGAGCGATCTGGTAATTCGAGCCGGGTTCGGCATCTTCTTCGATACTCCCGCTATTGTCCCGTTTCTCGATAACTCCTTCAGCTTGGCGACGCCCTCGACCAAGAATAATGGACCGATTGGCGTAGAAGGTAATCCAGCCGGGGCGAAACCCGTTTATCTGATTCAGGAGAATAACTACACCATCACACCCGGCCAGCTCTTGTTCCCGTCGACGCTTTCGCTCACCGGAAATAACGTTGTCAATTTATTCTCAGTAAGTCCCAATTTCCGGCCCGCCTACGACATGAGTTACAACATGAATATCCAAAAGGGCCTGGGGAAGAATGCGGTTCTTCAGGTGGGCTACGTGGGTATGGAGGCGAGGCGGCTGCTGGTGGTGACAGATATTAACGAGGCGGCGCTCGGTAGCGGATATATTCCGGGAACGAATGCGCAAGGGTTCACGTTCCAACAGACCAGCCGGCCCTACTTTTCGCAGTACCCGAATTTCGGGGTCATCAATCAGATTTCGAGCTCGGGGACATCGAACTACAATTCGCTTCAGGTGACCTTCCGGACTCGAGTCTGGCACGGCGTGTCCACGCAGTTCAATTACACCTGGGCGCACAGCCTGGACGAGATCACGGCGTACGTCGGCGCGATCCCGCAGGACAGCACAAATTTCAAGAACGATTACGGCAACTCTGATTTCGACATCCGTCACAACTTCGGCGGGTACGTTGTTTACGATATTCCCGGAGCGCATTGGGGGCCGCAGTGGCTGACGCACGGTTGGGAAGCGACTACCAAGATGCAGTTCCATACCGGCGAGCCGTTCACTGTATTCGCCAGTTACGATACCAGCGGCACTGGTGAGAATACAACCCGCGGCGTTCAAGTGGCAAATCCCTATGCGGGGGTGAACCGCGCGCAAGTGCAAGGCCAGCCGGTGCAGTGGATCAACCCGGCCGCGTTCGTGGATCCGGCGCAGGGCAGCTTCGGATCGGTGGGTCGCAACACCTTGAAAGGACCGGGTTACGGCGACGTCGACCTTGCATTCCTCAAGAACATACCTATTAAGGAAAGGCTTCACGCGCAGCTGCGCATCGAGTTGTTCAACGTTTTCAATCGCGTCAACCTGGCGCCTCCCAGCGGCTACATAGGCGGCGGGTTTGGGCAATCTTCCGACACAGTCGGCGACTACAACGGTTCACCCGGCATCGGCCCAGGCGAGCCATTCAACACGCAAATCGCATTGAAGATACTCTTCTAATTGATGCGTACAACATTTTGCGTTCTTGTGGTGGGTCTCGCCGCCGTCGTGGTGGGCTGTTCGCGTGCGCCCGCCATCAATTCGCAAGAAGCTATGGATCGAGATCTGATGGAGGTGACGATCCCGCAGTTGGAGCAGTTGTACAGCAGCCATAAGTACACCGTCGAGCAAGTGGTGCGCTGGCACGTAGCGCGGATTGAGAAGTACAACGGAATCTATCGGGCTGTGCAGGATCTGGACCCTGGAGCTCTCGCCACGGCGGCGCGTGAAGACTCGGAGGCGAAAGCGGGAGGCGCGAGTTTTGTGCGCGGCCCGATGTGGGGTGTTCCGATTGTCACGAAGGCGAACACCAGCGTCAAAGGCCTGATCACCACCGATGGATGGAAGGGCTACACCATCGCCGGCCATGAGCTGGTGGCGCCGAAGGATGCAACCATTGTGGCGAAGCTGCGTGCGGCGGGAGCCGTCATCATCGGGCAGACCAATATGCCGGATTTTGCTGCCAGCGATACCAATCGCAGCACTGCTTATGGGCGGACCGGAAATGCTTACGACGTGCGCTTCAGCCCGGGCGGTTCGTCGGGCGGTACGGTGACGGCGGTCACTTCCAACTTCGCGCTGCTTGGCAACGGAACCGATACCGGCAACTCGATCCGGATGCCGGCGGCCACCAGCTCGGTGGTTGGGGTGTTCCCGACACGCGGCCTGGTGAGTATAGCGGGCATCGCGCCGCTCGACTGGCTGCTCGACAACACCGGGCCCATCGCCCGCGACGTTACCGATACTGCTATTGCGCTGGGCGTCATGGCTGGGGAAGATCCCCTGGATCCCCGCACCATCGGTTCCGCCGCCAAGGCCGAGCCAGGTCCTTATACGCAGTATTTGAAAGCGGACGCGCTCAAGGGCAAGCGCTTCGGCGTTCCGGTGATCGTTCTGGATGGAGCGGGCATTCCGTTTCAGGGCATGCCGGCTTCCGAGAGTCCGGCTGAGGTGAAGAAGGACACCGAGGCGGCCCGACTACCGCTTCAACCCGAAACGCGCGAGGCTTTCATGAAGGCTCTGGATGGGCTGCGCGCCGCCGGCGCCACGGTTGTTTTCGATGGTTCCATCCTGCCCGATAGTTTTGCCGTGACGGTGGGCCGCGTCGGCACGGTTCCGTACATCCGCGAAGGAACCGAAAAGTTCCTGGCTGAGTTTGGTCCGGCGCAGTACCACTCGGCGGAGGATTATCAGAAGGCGGTCGGGTCTCCTTTGCCGGCCACGATCATCGGGGGTAAGGACCCAAAGGCTCCAAAGGATCGGCGAACCTTGACTCAAGCCGTCTTTGAGAGCGATCCTCAGGCCGAGGCTAACGTGCTTAGTCCAAGCCGGAAAGCGCGCGACGCCTACAGCGAAGTATTGGATCGGCTGCACTTGGACGGGCTGGTTTATCCGGCGACGCAGATGCCGCCGCCCGATGAAACAATGGAACAGGACGGGAAGATCAGCGGGGGGCCCCACAGCGCCACTGGATGGGTGAACATGATCGGCGTGCCGGCGGTAGTGGTGCCCGGTGGGTTCTATCCCAGCGGGCTTCCATTCGGCTTGGAGATATCGGCGCGGCTGTGGAAAGATGGAGACTTGCTGGGGTGGGCTTATGCATATGAGCAGGCAACTCATCATCGGAGGCCGCCGGTCCTGGTGGAAAAAGGTTTGCTTCCTGCTCCTGTACGCAAGTAGTGGTCTGGCGCAAAGCGCTTCGCCGACAGGCGGTGACGCATGGAAGCCGCTGCGATTTCTGATCGGAACATGGGAGGCAAAAACGCGTGGAGGAGCGGCCGGGGCTGCAAGTTCAGGAAGCTATTCCTTCCAGCTTGAATTGCGAGACCATGTGCTGGCGCGGCATTCGAGCGGCTCAGGATGTAAGGGGCCGCGAGACTTCGATTGTGAGCACGGAGATCTGCTGTACGTTTACCAGGATGCCGGAGGCCAGCCATACAAGGCGATCTACTTTGACAATGAAGGGCACGTGATTCACTACAACGTTTCGTTTCCCACTCCCACCAGCGTTATGTTTCTTTCAGCTCAATTCCGGCTTAGCTATGAATTGAAGGGATCGACTATGGTTGGCAAATTCCAGATGCGCGAGCCGGGGCGAGATGAATTCAAGTCCTACCTGGAGTGGAGCGGGGGGAGGAAATGATGGCCACTGATGAACGCCGATGAACGCGGATAAGAAAATAAGTTTTTGTCGGCTTGAATCGGCGGCAGACTTGCTTCCTTTTGACGGTCCAGGCCTCATCGGATTTATATAACATGCAACTCCTTCTTCGCCACGGGTATGCGCTTATAGAACCAGGACGGCTTTACGCGCGTGCGAATTCCCGGGCGAAGATGGCTTCGAGTGCACTATCGCCGCGCTGCCGGATGATCTCCTCAACGCGAGCGAGGACGGCTTCATCGCGGGCGTAGAACGCCAATCCGGCGAGTGCGTCGGCGGCCACGGGGCCACTCTCGTCCGCTAAGCGGGCTAGGAGGAACTCGAGGGCTTCGTCGATCCGCAGCATGGCGATCGCGACCAGCAGTGTCCGCCGCCGTTCAGCGGCTCCGCCGCGCTCCCAGGCCTCGCGTAACACGTCGAACGCCGCCGGCAGCCGCGATTCGCCTAGCGCCAGGGCGGCCTGCTCGCCAATTCCTTCGGCGCTCGAATTCAGAAACTTCGCGACGAAATCGACCGAGCCGGCCGGGTCCAGGCTCAACAGGGCCGCGAAACATTCGCCGGTCACATCGATTTCCCGGTCGCCCAGCAAGGTCTTCAGGCGCAGCAGCAAGACGCCATCCGGACGGCCGGAGTCGGCGATGGCGCGAATCGCTCCTGTACGCGCCGCGATTTCGGGATCCGCCAGCAGCGTGACGCATTCGAGCAATGCATCGGGATGCCCCATGCGCGCCAAGCCACGGGCGCATAGTCCTCTGAGAGGCGCCGCAGCGTCCACCGGCGGACCGAAGCTGCCCTCGCGCTGGACATGGCGGATGCCCGCGAAATAGACTTGAGCGGCCGAGTCCTCCAATTGAATCAGGGCCTGCACAATCGCGGTGGTGGCCTTACAGGCCGGATCGAGTTTGGCTGGATCGCGCATGAGCTTCTCAAAGGCCCGCACCAGGTCCGGCGCCAAGGCTCCAGCTTCTAACTGTTCCGCTGCGGCCGCTGCGGCGGCTATGGCGTGATTGCTCTTGTGGCGCAGAAAAGGGGCTAAATCGCGCTGCAGATCGTACTTTTCAGGCGAGTGGCGGATGGCATGGATCGCTGCGAGTGCATCCTCGGTCGGGGGCGATTTGGGCACACCCTATTATCGCCGCTAAAATTGAAACAAGACATTATGCCAGCCACCGTCACCGAACGACCGTCGCCCCCGGCCGTTCAAAATCCTCCCCGTAAGCGTTGGGCTCGTGCCGAATGCGACAGGCTGGAGGCGTGGGGCCTTTTCGACCAGCAGCGTGTCGAGCTGATCGATGGGGAATTGATCGACAAGCTGGGTAAGAATCGCCAACACGTGAATGTAGCGGCCCTGCTAATCGGCTGGCTCATTCAAGTCTTTGGATCTCGACGGGTGAATTTCGAGGCACCTATCGATGTGGCTCCGGAGGACAATCCGACCAATGAGCCGGTGCCGGACCTGATTGTCTTGACGCGGGAATACTCTGGGTTTCGGTCTGTCCGGCCGCAGCCCCAGGACCTGGATCTCGTGGTTGAGATCGCGGATACGACACTCGTTTTTGATTTCACGACCAAGGCCTCGCTTTACGCTCGAGCCGGTATCATCGAATACTGGCTTTTGGATGTGACGGGCCGGCGGTTGATCGTGCATCGCGAGCCACAGGGCGGCCAATATGGATGGGTGACGTCCTTTGGCGAAGAAGAGAGCGTCGCTCCCGTGTCGGCTCCCACCTCCGATTTCCTGGTGCGGACGGTTTTTCCTATTTGAATCAGTATTTTACGGGTTCAGTCCGCTATCCAATTGATTCTGCACGCCGGGCCGCGCTTCCGCGTCTAAAATAATGTGACCCGACCGGCGCTATGTGTGTCTCTCGCCTGCGTTTCCCTCTGTATTCAAGTGACGGCCGCCGGCGCCGATTTGAGCGCGCTGCTGAAAGGCGTTGAACAACACTATAACCGAGCCAAGACCCTGCAGGTGCATTTTGTCGAGTCTTACATGGTGCAAGGGCGGGCACGGAAGAGCGAATCGGGCGAACTGACGCTCCGCAAGCCCGGACGCATGCGCTGGGATTACACGATGCCCTCGGGGAAGCTATTCGTATCCGACGGCAAGGATGTTTACCTCTACACCCCCGAAGCGCATCGGGTGGAGAAAACCAAGCTCAAGGCCAGCGACGATATGCGCGCGCCGCTGGCGTTTCTGCTGGGCAAGCTGGACTTCGCCAAGGATTTTCGCAACTTCGACCTCAAGCCGGAAGGCGCGCAATACCTGATCACAGCCAAGGCTAAGAGCGACAAACTTCTGTACGGGAAGATCCAGATGCTGGTGACCGGGGATTATCAGATCCAGCGTTTGATCATCGATGGCCAGGATCTCTCGATCCTTACCTTCCAGTTGGACGACGAGAAGCTGAACCCGCCCGTGGACGATGCGCTGTTTAAGTTTCAGATGCCGGCCGGCGCCACTCTGGTGGACGCCGAGGGGAGCGAGTAATGGCGGAATTTGTTCTGAAATACGCCGATCCTCGCGGCGAGATGCACCAGCAGGTGGCCGAAGCGGGTTCAGAAAGGGAACTGCGCGACCGGTATTCCCAGCAAGGCTTTCTGATCTATTCCGTCAAACCGCGCCGCGAGATAGCCGGGATGTCGATCGGGGGCGGCAAGAAAAAGATCAACCTGGAAAAGTTCCTGATCTTCAATCAGCAGTTTGTCACGCTGATTCGGGCGGGACTGCCGATTTTGAAGGCTCTAGACCTGCTTTCCGAGCGCCTCACCGATACCAAGCTGGCGCCGCACATCAAAGCGGTGAGGGAAGAGGTGAAAAACGGATCGCTGCTGTCGGACGCTTTCGCGCGGCAGGGAGTGTTTCCGCCCATCTACGTTACGTCGGTTCTGGCGGGGGAAAAGAGCGGATCGTTGGGCGAGGTGCTGGATCGTTTTATCACCTATCAGAAGCTGGCGCTGGCGGTGCGCAAGAAAATCGTCCTTTCGATGGTATACCCATGCCTGCTGCTGGTGCTGGTGGTCTGCCTGATGGTGTTCCTGATCACCTTCGTGGTTCCGAAATTCGCCGAGCTGTACAGCAGCATGTCGGCGCAGTTGCCGGCCGCCACGCAATTGCTGATCGCGGTGGGAACCACGGCTCGGAATTACATTCTGTTTGGCGTTGCCGGCTTGATCCTGGCGGCGATTGCCTTTCGTTTTTGGGCCAAGACCGAGAAGGGCGAGGAGCGCCTGGATCGCTGGCGGCTGAAGACGCCGATTGTGGGCGAGATCTGGATCAAATATCAAGTGGCGCAATTCGCGCGCGTGCTGGGTACGCTGCTGGTGGGCGGAATTCCACTGCTACAGGCGCTGGATACGGCGTCCAGCTCGCTTGGAACGCGGTTGCTGAAAAACAGCCTGGCCGACGCCGGCCAAAGAGTGAAGGAAGGCCAAGCGCTGTCGGGGTCGCTGCAGAAAACAGGTATCTTTCCCGGGCTGTCCATCGACATGATCGAGGTGGGAGAATCGACCGGCGCGCTGCCGCAGATGCTGGCGAGCGTGGCTGAATTCTACGAGGACGACGTCAACACCCGGATGACGGCGACGCTTTCGCTCATCGAGCCGGCGATCATGCTTTGCATGGGCGGTTTCGTGACGTTCGTATTGGTGGCGCTGTATTTGCCGATCTTCTCTTTAGCGGACACGTTGAAATGAATAAAAAGAATTCAGAATTCAGAATTCAGAATCCAGAATTGCGGGTAGCGGGCGGCGGTGCGGATTCCTCGAATTCCGCCCAGAATGCGGAGCCGAAGCCGGGGTTGTGCTTCATTCTGAATTCTGAATTCTGGATTCTGAATTCTTCCCCCTGGATTCTGAATTCTTCTTCTCGAGGTTCCTTCCATGGCCGCTAGAGACTCTATCAAGGTGGTTCAACCGGCCGACGAGATCGTGCAGGCCAAGACGCTGGCGGCGCGCTACCGCTGCGATTTTGTCGACCTGCGCGAGGTGCGCATTGATCACGACCTGTTCCACTCCGTCCCGGTGGACCTGATGTTCCGCTACAACTTCGTGCCCATCCATTCCCAAAACGGGCACCTGGACATCGCGCTGGCCGATCCACGCAACCTCAACCTGATCGACGAGTTGGCCATCCTGCTGCAGAAGAAGCTGCACGTGAAGGTGGCCACGCTGTCGCAGATCTCCGATCTGCTCAAGAAGACCGAGCAGTCGCAGCGCGTGCTGGAAGAGGTGACCGAGGGCTTCACGCTGGACGTGATGATCGGCGAGGAAGAGAACCAGGACGAAACGCTGTCGATCGACAAGCTGACCGCCGACAGCGACATCGCGCCGGTGATCAAGCTGGTGGACACCACGATTTTTAACGCGCTGGAACGGCGCGCCAGCGATATCCACATCGAGACGCGCGATCAGGAAGTGGCCATCAAGTACCGGATTGATGGTGTGTTGCATTATGCCATGCCGCCTATTTCGAAGGACTGGCACTCCACCATCATTTCGCGCATCAAGGTGATGAGCGAGCTGGATATCGCCGAGCGGCGCACACCGCAGGATGGCCGGTTTCGGGTCAGGTACAAGGGCCGCTTGATCGATTTCCGCGTCTCCATCATGCCCACCATTCACGGTGAAGACGCCGTGCTTCGCGTGCTGGACAAAGAGTCCATGAGCGAGAAGTTCGCCAAGCTTTCGCTCGACGTAGTCGGTTTTTCGGAATCCGATCTGGTCAAGTTCCGGCGCTACATCAAGGAGCCTTACGGGATGGTGCTGGTGACCGGTCCCACGGGCTCGGGCAAGACCACGACGCTCTACGCCGGGGTGAGTGAGATCAAGAACGACGAAGACAAGATCATCACCATCGAAGATCCGGTGGAGTACCAGATCAAAGGCATCACGCAAATTCCGGTGAACGAAAAGAAGGGGCTCACGTTCGCGCGCGGGCTGCGTTCCATCCTGCGACATGACCCCGATAAGATCATGGTGGGCGAAATCCGCGACCAGGAAACCGCGCAGATCGCGATTAACGCCGCGCTCACCGGGCACCTGGTATTCACCACGGTTCACGCCAACAACGTGCTGGATGTGCTGGGCCGTTTCCTGAACATGGGGGTGGAGCCGTACAACTTTGTCTCGGCGCTCAATTGCATCCTGGCGCAGCGGCTGGTGCGCGTAATCTGCGTGTACTGCAAAGCGCCGGTGCAGTATCCCGATTCGTATTTGATCGAGAGCGGCCTTAATCCGGAGGAATGGCGGGATGTGACGCTGTACGAAGGCCCCGGCTGCTTTGAGTGCGGGGGCACCGGATTCCGCGGCCGTACGGCGATTCACGAGCTGTTGGATCTGAGCGAGCACATCCGCGAGATGATTCTGGACAAACGGCCGACGTCGGAAATCAAACGCGCGGCGCGCGAGCAAGGCATGACGTTCCTGCGCGATTCGGCGATTGACAAGGCGCGGGAGGGAGTGACGACGTTGAAGGAGATCAACAAGGTAACCTTCATTGAAGGGTGAACCAGGCGTTCACACGAGTGTGAACGCGGCACGCATGAGTGCGTGCGCCACTTAAGAGCAGAGACAGGGGAAGTAGAAACAGAGTGGGAAGTAGAAACATTGAGCAGCTATGAGCGTTTTCGCTAATCTTCTTCAGGATCCGCCGCCCACGCACGCCTTCGAGCTTTCAGAAGACGGAATTGCGTTCGCGCCCGTGGCCGAGCCTGGGCTGGCCGGGTTCGAGCGCTTTGAACCTGGCGTGCTGCTGGTTTCGCCTTTGCACGACAACATCCAACAACCGCAAGTTCTGCTGGATCATATTCAGTCGCTGGCGCCAGGGAACGGACATCGGAAGCGGCGCGCGGCCGTGATTTTGCCGGACTACTGCGCCCGGGTGGCGGTGATCGATTTCGACACGTTTCCAACCGATCTGGGGGAGCAGCAGGCCCTGGTTCGCTTTCGGCTAAAGAAGAGCGTGCCGTTCGAAGTGGACACGGCGGTAGTCAGCTATGTGGAGCAGCCGCGGGCAGGCAACGGGAAAGTGGAAGTGCTGGCGTCGGTAATATCGTCCGATATCGTGGTCCAATATGAGGCGCCCTTTCGAGCGGCCGGCTTTCATCCAGGCCTGGTCACCACATCGTCGCTCGCGGCGCTCAATCTGCTTGCCGCGGACGGCATCACTTTGCTGGTAAAGCTGAGCGGGCGGGTGCTCTCGGTGCTGGTGCTGCAGGAGAACGCAGTGAACCTGGCGCGCTGCGTTGAAATGGAGGGAGGCCGGCTGGACGATATTGAGTCCGTGCTGCATCCCACCATCGCTTATATCGAAGACGAGTTGAAGGGGCGTCCGAAGCAGATCTGGCTGGCGGGGTTCGGACCGGAGACGGAGCAATTGGGGCCGCGCTGGGAGAAAGAATGGGGCGTCGCGGTGGAGGCCGTCCGCTCGCGGTTCGGCTTGGCTGAAACGGGCAACGTGGGGTTGCTCGGATATTTGGAGTCGGTGGCTTAATTATGGCGCTGCGAGTACCCATTAATCTTGCGAGCGAACCGTTTCGACGGGACCGGCCGCTGCTGGTGGGTTCGGCGGCGCTGGCCGTGGTGCTGAGTTTGCTGTTGATCTATCAGGTGACGGCGATTGTTTCCGAACGGCATCAAGCGGCCGATATTCGAGTCGCAATCGACCGGCAGAACGCGCAGCTGCGCACGATTGCGGCCCAGCAAGCAGCGCTCAACGCCAGGCTGCGCCGGCCGGAGAATGCGGAGGTGCTGGAGCGCAGCCTCTTTCTAAATACCCTTATTGAGCGCAAGGCCATCAGTTGGACCAAGATCTTTGCCGACCTGGAAAAGGTGATGCCGTACAACGTCCGGCTGGTTTCGGTGCGGCTTCCCGAGGTGGATACAAATAACCAGGTTCTGCTCGACATGGTGGTGGGCGCAAAAGAGGTCCCGCCCATTCTGGATCTGTTGAAGCGTCTGGAAGGCTCGCCCCAATTCGGCCCTACCAGCGTGCAATCGTCGGCGCCGCCTTCGCAAACCGATCCCTTCTATCGTTATCACGTCACGGTGAGCTATGCCCAGCGGCTTTGACATGGGGAGACGCTTTGACATGGGGAGAGGCTTCAATGTGTGGCCTCCCAACAACCCGCGCGCGCTGATCCGCCTGGGGCTGGGCATATTGGCGGCCGCCAACCTGGTGGCGCTGTATTTCATGATTCGTCCCATTGGAGGTACCACGCAGGAACTGGCGCAGCAGGCGCTCGACATGCATTCGGCCATCCGGCAGCAGCAAGGCGTGCTGGACCGGACGCGGCTGCTGGCCAGCAAAATCGAAAGCGGGCGCGGCGAAGGCGACACGTTCATGGGCACTTATTTCCTGCCGCGCCGCACTGCGTATTCCACCATCATGTCGGAGCTGAACGATCTGGCCGGCCAAGCCAAGATTACATCGCGCGACAGCGCCTGGGCTCTGGACGCGGTGGACGGAAGCGACACCCTGGACATGATGCAGATTTCGGCCAATTTTGAAGGCTTGTATCCGGATCTGATCCATTTCATCAACCTGCTCGACAAGTCGGACCGGCTATTGATCATTGAGAGCCTCAACGCGACGCCGCAGCAATCCGGCGGCCGGTTGAACGTGATGCTGAAGCTGGACACATTCGTAAAGGAGGACGGTTCGGCGCAATGAGCTTGGTCCCATCCAAATTAGGCGCCGACCCCAAGAAGATCGCCATCCTGGGCGGTCTGGTGCTGCTGGCCGCCTATTTCTATTTTTCCAGCAGCAACTCGGGTGGAGGCTCGGGGCCTATTGTGGGCCGTGCGCCGGTTGCGACGCCCGCTACAGCGCCGCGCACCATCCGGTCCACTTTCCGCCAACCTCAGCAAGCCGCGGGGAACGCTAAGGAGTTCAAGCCGTCATTAAAGCCCAAGAATATCGATACCGCGAGCATCGATCCGACATTGCGCCTGGACCTGCTTCGGAAGCTCAAAACTGTAGACTTTCAAGGCTCGACTCGTTCGCTCTTTGAGATCAGCGCCGCGCCGCCGGAGGAGATCAAGGCCGCGAGCGTTGGCGTTGAGCCGGCCAAGATCGCGATCGCGCCGAAGTTTGTGGGCCCGGTCATGGAGAAGCCCCCGGGGCCGGCGCCCGAGCCCAAGGCGCCTCCCATTCCGCTCAAGTTTTACGGGTTCGTCAACAAAACGAAGGTCGGGGACAGGCGCGCTTTCTTTCTGGACGGCGAGGATATCGTCATTGCGGCGGAAGGCGACACCATCAAGAAGCGCTACAAGATTGTTCGTATTGGCGTGAATTCGGCGGTGGTGGAAGATACCGAGTTCAAGAGCAACAATCAACAGACGTTGCCGCTGGAAGCGGAGCTGGCCGGATGAAACGCCGCCCGAGTGAGTCGGGCTTTGCGTTGCTGCTGGTATTCGTAATGGCTGCGGCCATCGCGATTACGCTGTACGTGGAAGTGCCGCGCATCGCATTTGAATCGCAGCGCGCCCGGGAGCAGATGGCCATCGATCGCGGCCTGCAATACAAGCGCGCCATTCAGCTCTTCTACCGGAAATATCACACGTTCCCGCAAACCCTGGACGATTTGGAGACGACTCGCAATATCCGTTTCCTGCGGCACCGCTACCTGGATCCACTGACGGGGAAAGAATGGCGTTTGCTGCATGTCGGTCCGGCCGGACAGCTCACCGATTCGCTGGTCCAACCCCCGGCTCCGCTCCCGGGAAGCACTACCGGTTCGAATTTGACCGGCCCGTCGCAAACCTTTGGTTCGTCACCGAGCGCTCCGGCGCAATCCGCCAATGGATCGCAGCCGGTGGATCCCAATAACCCCAATGCGCAGGCGCCGGATCCATTGAACATGGCGTTGAGGAGGCCGAGCGACCGCATCCAGCGAGGCGGAGGGCCTGGCGCAACGGGTACAGAACCAGCTGCGGAGGAGCCTCAGGAGCCGGAGCCCGACCCAAATCAGGTCCAACAACAGACGGGGCAGGCGGGGCAGCCGATTCAGGCCAACCCATTGCAGCCCGGGCAGGAGCCGGCGGATCCCAACCAGCCGACGACGCCGCAAGATCCAACACAGGCTCAGAATGGGGGCTTGCAGCCGGCCATTCCAGGACAACAACCGGTTCCAGGACAACAGCCGATTCCAGGGCAGCCTCCGAATCCGACTGGGCTGCCAACGCAGACCCTGCCTCCGGGGGCTAATCTGGTCCAAACGCCTGGTTTCCAGCAAACGCCAAGTCAGCCGGCCGGGCAGCCCTTTAACCAGCAACCTTTTGGGCAACAAGTTGGGCAACCTTTTGGGCCATCAGCGGGACAACCAATGGGACAATCAGGGCAAGCTGGGGCTGGAGGCGCGCCGGCACCCAACCAAAATGCGGCCAACCTGATCCAACAGATCCTGACCACCCCCCGGCAGCCTCCGTCCTCCAACGGCGGATTCACCAGCGCAAACACGGGCGGGATCGCTGGAGTTGCGAGCACTGCGGAAGGCAGAGGAATTCACGTGATCAACGATCACAATAAGTACAAGGAGTGGGAATTTTATTACGACCTGAAGAAAGACAAGACCATGGTAGGAGCCGGGGCGGTGAATCAACAACAACAGGTACAGCAAATGCTGCAGAACGGAGCTAATAATCCGCTAGGAAGCAGTCCGTTCGGCGGCAGTCCAGCAGGAAGTAATTCGCCGGGCGGTAATTCGTCCAGTCCGTTCAGTTCCACGCCCACGAATTCCCCAAATTCAGGGGCGCCTGCCGCGCCGACCACCCCGCCGCCGTCGCAGTAGCTTTAGATAAACATCTCTTCGTCACTGGTGGCTCGATCCACTGTAGGCCGATTGCCGCGCGCCATGGCGCCCAGGGCGGCCCGAATGCCAGCGGCAATCCCGTTGACCTCACGCAATGGCCGCATGATGCCTTCGTGGACCACCGCAACGGTTTCGTGGGCGCGGCTCAACGTATCGTCCAGCACCAGCTCTGCGCGCTCCATTTGCAATTTGGCGCGCACCGCTGCGTCGCCCACCACGTCCTCCACGATAGCCAATTGGCGCTTGGTGGAATCCAGAATATCGTTGGTCCGCGAGGTGATCTCGGTGATTTGCCGGCTACTCTGCTCTACCGTCGAAGTCGCTATCGCGACAAGATTGTCCACCTTCGGCAAGAGCGGATCGATCTTCTCCTGCAGCGCCTTGGTGGTCTTATAAATCCCGGCCAGCATGCCGGCCTGGATACACAGCGCAACAGCGGAGATGATGACGAATGCCGTCATCACGTAGAGCAGAGTAGTCTCGTTCATGGTCGGCCTTCGGCGAAGCTAAATGTGTTCCGCGTCGTTGGGAACGCTCACCGCTTCCCGGTAGGCTTGCTTGCCAGCCTCCACCGCCGCCGCCAGATTGTCGCGCTGGCGCGTGACGGTTGACTTGCCGCGTTCGATCGCGTCCGTAGCCTGGTCCTGCAATTCGGAAGTCCGCCGCTTCAGGTATTCCTTACCTTCATCAGCTTTGGACCGCAATAGATCCCTGGTCTCGGGCCCGGAGTTAGGAGCAAACAGCAATCCCGCCGCAACCCCCAGTCCCAACCCCAGAAAAAAGTACGAAAATTTGTTGTCGTCGTCCATTGTTGGCCGTCCTTTCTTTCCAATAAGTTCAGACTCTCCTCTACAATAGCAGTCTCGAATCTGTTAGTGTTCCAGTGTTATGGCGAAACGACAGCCACAACCGTTAGATCGCGATAAGCTCCTAAACGTTGCATTACGCGCATTGGGTGGACGCGCGCATTCTTCGGGAGAGCTGCGTGAGAAACTTCGCCGCCGTGCGCAAAACAACGAGGACGTAGACGCTGTCCTCGGGAAACTGAAAGAAGCGGGCTACCTGAACGACCGCAATTTCGCCGAGAACTACGCCTCCGCTCGCCTTCAGGATCAAGGCCTGGGAAAGATGCGGGTATTGCGGGACCTGCGCCAGCGGCGCGTGGCGCCCAAGCTGGCCGAACAAGTGACCGAGCAGACTTACAAGAAAACCAATGAAGCGGATCTGATCGAGGAATTTCTGCGCCGCAAATATCGCGGCAAAGAACTTGGAGTGTTTCTCAGCGAGGACAAGAATTTGGCCGGGGCATTTCGGCGGCTGCGCTATGCGGGATTTTCAGCCGGAGAGTCGATTCGGGTGTTGAAGCGCTTTGCGAGCCAGCCGGAAGTACTGGACGCGCTGGAGGGGGAGGAATCCGAGGAACGGGAGAGCTAATGGGTGCCGCGCGGCAGCCTGGCGTTCACATGATTGTGAACGCGGCACGCAGGAGTGCGTGCGCCACGCTAACGCGGTGTGGGGAATGTGATCAATGAGAAGTGCGAAGCAATCCGAGCGATGAAGCTATCGCGCTCCGACACGCTGACCCACTTCAGTACGGACGATTCGCCGTCCTCGGAGAAAAAGCCCACACCGCCCCGGCTGATGCTGTTGTCCATCCAGGAGCTGATCAACTGGCCGTTGACTGAAGTGAGGAAGCGATTCCCACGCACGCTGACCCGAATTTTGTAGTCGACACCGCGCTCGAGCGTGAGTGGAAGCGGCAGCTCCACGCGCTCGCGCTCCCGGCCATCCAGCACCACGAAGCGCACCAGGCCGGCGTTGGGGAGCGGTCCAGGCCGGGTTATCACGAGTTTGGTGGCGTAGTAATTGTGCAGGTCGGCGGCGCGAAAGGCCCAGTCCATGCTCTTGTGATCGATCTGCCCCAAGAACTCGAGTTCGTAGTTGGAAAGCGAGGTAGACGGCTTCCAGAGCCGCAAGGACGTCGGGCGAACTTCGCCACCTTGCAGGTTCCAGTCCGAAGCGGATGATCGGAGGCCCTCCCAGCCGCTCAAGCCGCCGTGAAAATCATCGCGCAAGGTTCCCGACGTGTTGTTTTGGATCAGGTTGCCTATCAATTGTCCGAAGCCGCCTTGATTCGGGTGCAGAGTCGTATCGGGGAGCGGTGAAATGGCGCGGGGGCCAGCGGAACGCATGGGAAATTGCGATAGCGCCAGCACCAGAACCGCGACGATGAGACCTATAAAAATGCTGGTTCCCATCCCCATCCGCCGTTCTGGTTTATCCTCCGGCTTAACCCTGACAACGGCGTCAAACCCATATAAATCTTCGGCTTCACGAAGAGCTCGGGCAGACCTGGTGGAATACTTGCTGCGATGGTCCTTGCAACAAAAATGTCGGTCCCTCAGCTTGCGCAGAGGACCAATGTGCTTGAGGCAATACAAGCAGCCTGTAGAACTGGCTGTCACGATGCCCCCAGTGTAGCAACAGGACGGCCCCAATGAAATGTACTAAGGCAAGAATACAAGGGAGATGGGAGTTCGCGCCGAGAGGTCTAGGGAAACGACCTTAGGGGTTCTGGGATTCTGCCAAATGAAATGAACATAGGCCATGGTTTCACTCGTATGCTGGATTAAGGTATTTAACCGATGATGACCTCCGCCCGATCACTGATGCCCGTGTTGGGCGTGAGCTGCATATTGTTGAGCGCTTGTGGCCGGGATTGGGGACCCCCGGGGCCTGAGAGGACGGAAACGAGGAGCATCGAACTGGATAAATCGGAAGAAGTTCGGGTGGATTTGAAGATGGGGGCGGGGGAACTACGGGTTCGCGGGGGAGCGGACAAGTTGATGGAGGGCCGGTTTACTTACAATCGGCTGCGGCTGAGACCGGAAGTTTCTTATAACGCCGGCGGCTTTCGGGGGCATCTCGTGGTGCAGGAGCCCAGCCACGTTGGATCGGCAACGCAAAGATATGCTTGGGACTTACAATTCAACAACCAGAAGCCCTTGGACCTGGACGTGAAGTGTGGCGCAGGAGAATCCCGGCTGGATCTGGGAGAACTGGCGCTGCGGCGAGTGAACGTCGAGATGGGCGTCGGCGAACTAAAAATGGACTTACGGGGCATGCCTAAGACCGACTATTCGGTAAGCATTCGCGGGGGCATCGGCGAGGCGACGGTTTATCTGCCTGAAGCCTCGGCCGGCGTAGGGATCGAGGCCGATGTGAAAGGTGGCATCGGAGGCATTCACGCGCCGGGCCTGGAAAGGCAGGACGGCCGGTATGTTAACGATTCTTATGGCCACGCCAAGACGACGGTGCATCTGGACATTCGGGGCGGTATCGGAGCCATCAATCTGATCGCGAATTAGACCGGTAAACGTACCAGCACTATACGATAGGGGCGGTTCTGACGATAGCTCGCGTGAATGGCTTTCCTCCCGGGTTTGCTGTGCGTTGCCGCGCTGGTGTGGATCCTTATCCGCACGCGACGCCCAGCCGTCCAGCGTCGCCGCCCGGCGCCCGAAGGCGGAATTGACAGCGAGGCCGTCCGGAACCTATTTGAAACCGCGCCCATCGGGTACATGGAAATCGACCGCAATGGGATCGTCCGGAAGGTGAACCGCATGGAATGCAAGCTACGGGGCCGCGATCAGAGCGCGATGCTGGGCGTGCATTGCGCCGACCTGATTCCGGAGATGGAGCGCGAACGGTACCGCGAACAAATCAAGCGCAAGATCGAGGGGCACACGGCGCTTGTGACCTACCAGCGCCAGTACGCGCTCGAAAGCGGGCGCAAGATCACGGTGGAAGTTCACGAGCAATTGCTCAAGCGCAGCGACGGAGCGATCGCGGGGATGAGGATGGCGTCGGTGGACGTCACCGACCGCAAGAACAGCGAAGATTCGGCTTATCAAAACGCCTCCGAACTGCGGGCGCTGTTTCAAGCTTTCCCCGATCTTTTCCTTCGTTTGGATAAGGACGAAACGGTGTTGGATGCCAAGGGTGGCCAGAGCCCGGGCTCATTCCTGAACGCAGACGATTTTCACGGCCGGAATCTTCAGGATCTGCTGCCGCAGGGCGCGCTGGTGCAGGTTCGCGAAGCACAAACCAGAGTCCGCAATAGCCATTACATGGAGATTGTGGAGTTCGCGTGCCCCGACGAGCTAGGCGAGCAGGTTTATGAGATGCGCGTGCTGCCTCTCAACTGGGACCAGTGTATCGGGGTAATTCGCAACGTCACAGCACGTAAGGCGAGCGAGCAGCGTGTCAAGGAGTACGCGCAGGAATTAGAGCAAAAGAACGAGGAACTGGAAAAAGCGCTGACAGCGGCCCGGGACGCGACGCGGATGAAGAGCCGGTTTTTGGCGAACATGAGCCACGAAATCCGCACGCCGATGAATGGCGTACTGGGGATGACAGACTTTTTGCTGGGGACCGCTCTTAGTCCGGAGCAGCAGGAATACGCGGAGTCGATCAAGCGTTCGGCGGATTCGCTTCTGCTGTTGATCAACGACATCCTGGATCTGTCGCGTATTGAGGCCGGGAAGCTGCGTCTGGACCAAACGGACTTTTCGCCGCAAGCGACCATCGCGGAGACAACTTCAATGTTCGCCCTGCAGGCGCGAGCCAAGGATTTGGAATTTACATCCACCATTGAAGCGGGCGTTCCGGAGGCGGCCGTGGGCGATCCGGGGCGGCTGCGGCAGGTGCTGACCAATTTGCTGGCCAACGCCATCAAGTTTACCGAGCGAGGCATGGTGGGGCTGAAGGCGGAGATGGCCAGCCAGACGGTGGACGCAATCCGTTTGAAGTTTATCGTGCACGATACCGGTATCGGGATTCCAACCGAGCAGCAAGGGCGGCTGTTCGACAGCTTCACCCAAGTGGACGAATCGAACACGCGCAAATACGGAGGTACCGGGCTGGGGCTCGCGATTTCGAAACAGTTGGTGGAGCTGCTGGGCGGCGAGATTGGATTGGAGAGCGAACCTGGGAAGGGGAGCAAGTTCTGGTTCACGGCGACCTTCGGTAAGTCAACCAAGCCCAAACCGATCGCGGCTGTCAGCCAAACGGCGCCGCCACGTGTAACAGCGGCAAAATCGCAGACCGCGACGGCGCAGCCTGCGGCCACGGCCGCGCAAACGGCTGAACAGGCTTCTCAGCTGGAGGGGTCCCTGCGGATTCTGCTGGCGGAAGATAATGAGATCAACCAGCGGATCACGCTGCGGTTGTTGCAAAAGCTTGGCCTGTCCGCCGACGCGGTGGTGAATGGCCGCGAAGCGGTGGAAGCACTCGAAAAGCGCAAGTACGATCTGGTGCTTATGGACTGCCAGATGCCGGACATGGACGGGTTCGAGGCCACGGCAGTTATCCGAAGCCGCGAAAACGGCAGCCGCCACCAGACCATCTGCGCGCTGACGGCCAACGCAATGGATGGGGACCGGGAGCGCTGTCTGGCTGCGGGCATGGACGATTACATCAGCAAGCCGGTAGGTTTGGAGAAGCTGCGGGAGGCGCTGGATCGTTGGATTCCCGGTGTCGGCGCGACAGCCGCTGGGAATTGATGACGCCCCGTTCACACCAGTGTGAACGTAGCACACACTCCACGAGTGCGTGCGCCACACTCACACCTCTGATTTAGACTTGCAGGCCGACCGAGCGCATCAGATCCAGAGCGTTGCTTCGCTCCACTATGCCAGGCTGCAGCCGGTAATCGAAATGCAATTGGCCGTTCTGGAGCGTGTCGGCGAAGTGAACGTTAATGGCGCGGCCAGGAAGCTTGTCGGCGATATGGGCCAGGGCGAGATCGTGCGTGGTGATCAACCCTAAGGCGCCGTGGCCGATAAGAGCTTCGACGATGGCGGCGGCGCCAATGGCGCGATCGTGCGAGTTGGTGCCGCTCAGCAATTCATCCAGCAAGAACAGAACAGGGCGGGGGCCGCTGGTGAGTGCGATAATTTCGCGCAGACGGGTGATTTCGGCATAGAAGCGGGAACGGCCGTCCTGTAGAGAATCCAGCACGCGAATCGAAACGCCCAAGTTCAGCGGCGAAATTTTGAGGCGCGCGGCGCGCACCGGAGCGCCAGCCCATGCCAGCACGGTCGAGATCCCGATGGTGCGCAGCAGGGTGCTCTTACCCGACATGTTGGAGCCGCTGACGATCCATAGCTTCGTCTCGCCGCCTAACAGGACGTTGTTACGGATGGAAAGGGCGTCGGGCATCAGCGGATGCGCCAGTGCTTCGGCTTCGAACCAGCCGCCCGGGATGTCGACCAAGTCCGGAAAAACATCGGCGGGATGCTCGTAGCTGTAACTCGCCAGGGAACAGAGCGCCTCAAATTCTCCAGCAGTGTCGATCCAGGCGCGGATGCGGCGGCCTGAGGAACGGCGCCATCGCTCGACTGCCATGGCCACTTGCGCCGTCCACAGCAAAGCAAAGGCGATGGGCTGGAAGACTTTGTTTTCTGTCCAGTCGAGGCGTGCACCGAGGCTCGCGAGGTGGGCGATCTTTGATGCTGCGCTCGGTTCGTTTCCTTGCTTCAAACGCGCATGCAGTTGTTGCAACAGCGGTGCGCGGAAAGTTTCGACTTCCAGGCGCTCGAGGAGCACCGCCAGCAGAACCAGGTCGTGCGACGGCGACTCCACGGCATGGGTAACGCGCGACGTTTGTGCGCCCAGAAAGAATGCGTATCCCATTTCGGCCAACAGTACGACGAGAAAGGGCGTCCGGGTGAAGACGCCTGCCATGTAGAGCGCGAAGGCAATTACTATCGCGGCACCGAACGCGGGGGCGAAGTACCGCGCGCCAGCCGGGAATTGGACTTCAGGCGCTTCGCCCCAACGGGCGGCGGCCTCGGGATCGAGCGTCGAGCGGACGGTGACGCCGAGGACAGCCAGATCCTCGCGCAGGTGGAGCATTCCTCGCAGTTCCCTAACGGCTTCGTGCCGGGCTTCGACTTCCTCTTTGGATGCAGGCGCCAGGAGCCAGCCAGCGAGAAAATCTTCACCAGCGCGGGTCCGAGCGTTGGACAGCAGCTCAAAGAGCGAACCTTTGCCGAACAGATCGAGATCCTCGGAATAGAGGTGGCTGGGGTTGCGAAAACGCTCGCCGCTTTCTCCCGTGCCGATCCAGCGGTCCTCCAGGCGCGCCAAACCGCGCTCGTAGAACTGGATGGCGTGTTGGGAGCGCTCCAGCCGTTCCACGATGCGGGCGTGTACTACAACTAATGCCGCAAAGACGGCAACCGGGAGCAGCAGCCACCATACTGAAATCCAGACTTCTCCAAAGACCAAGAAAGCCGCCAGCACCGAGGCGATTCCGGCGGCCAGGCGCGCATTGGCAATGCGCCGGAACTGCTTTTCCAGGAGCTCGGATGCCCGGCGGCGCTCTCGGATGCGCGCCTGGTACTCTTCCAAAGGACTCACAATGCTAGGCTAACAGCAAGTTATGGACGAGGAACCGATTCGTATTCCCGTCACCGACGTTTTTGATCTGCACACCGTTCCGGTGCGCGAAGTTAGACCGGTGGTGGAAAACTATCTGGAAGAGGCGTATCGGATGGGGTTCCGCGCCCTTCGGATCATCCACGGCCGGGGGATTGGGGTGCAGCGTGAGATGGTGCGGTCTATCTTGAGTAAAACGCCTTTCGTTTCAAGCTTTTCGGACGCTCCCGCGGAGGCCGGGGGATAGGGCGCGACGGTAGTGACCTTGCGGGAGCCGTGAATATGGCCTCAAATATTTGGAACCTTTCGATGCGGCGCGGAGAATCCTTATCAAAGGCCGATGCGGATCGCCGCAATCAACTAATGCTGGAATCCCCGTCCCATAGTGATGGCGATCTGCTTCGGCTGCTGTCAGGCGGCGACGAAAAGGCTTTCATCGAGTTTTACCGCAAGCATCAAGGCGTGGTGTATCGATTCGCGCTGCAGATGAGCGGGAAAGCGGAAATTGCCGAGGAGGTCACGCAGGACGTATTTGTGGTGGTGATGAAGTCGGCCGATCGATACGACAGCGAGCGAGGCTCGGTGCCGGCGTTCCTCTATGGGATCGCAAGGAATTTCGTGCTCCGTGCTTTGGAGCGGGAGAGACCTTATAGGTCCGGACTGGACGAACTTCCCAGAGAAGCATCGGCGGAACAGGACATCTTCGGCGACCTGGCGCATAGCGAACGAGTGGAAACGCTGCGGAGGGCGGTGCTGGCGCTGCCGCCGGCTTACCGCGAAGTGGTGGTGCTGTGCGATTTGCACGAACGAGACTACGCCGAGGCGGCGAGCGCACTGGGATGCGCGATTGGAACGGTACGGTCGCGGCTGCATCGCGCCCGGGCCCTGCTCGGGGAAAAGATGCGGGCGAGCGAGAGGTGTGCGGTATGAACGAAAACAATCGCGAGCTGTTGGATGGATTGCGGGAGTTGGCTGCGGATGGCGCTCGCGAGGCGCCGAGGTACATCGAAGAACGGCTTAAGGCGGAATTTCGGAGGCGAAACCGGCATCGCAGCCTGCTGACGTGGGTGCCTGTATTTAGCGTTGCGGCTGCCGCGGCGATGGCGCTGCTGCTGTGGATTCGAAGCGAGTCGCCCAGACCGGCTCCGGCCAGGGCTACCGCGGCAGCGCAAGCTATTGCTCCTGTCGCCGAGGAAGAGACCGACGGCTTCTATCCATTGCCGGAAGCCGAAGCGCTGCCAGCCGTAGAGAACGCGATGGTAGTCCGGGTTGAGTTGCCGGTTTCGTCATTGCAGTTGATGGGAGTGCCAGTCAGCGAAGAGAGCGCGGATTCGAACGTTGAAGCCGATCTGTTGCTCGGACAGGACGGTCTGGCGCGAGCCGTGCGTCTGGTGGAATAGGAAGGAAACTTATATGATCCGTGGATTATTAATTTTTTCAGTGGCTGGTTGGATTACCGCGAGCTTGTTAGGTCAGGGGCCGGGGCCGCGGATGGAGCGGGGCGATTTCGCCTTCATGCACGCGGAGTTCGGCGGTTCCCATAAAGTTGTGCAAGGCGCGCCTTATTCGGCGCAGGCAGTGACGCAGTTCACGCAGACGCTGGCGAACGGGGATCATATTCAACGCACGACCACTGCTTCCATGGCGCGGGATAGCCAGGGGCGGACGCGTACGGAACGCTCATTCGGAGCTATCGGCGCGCTTTCCGCGGAACGGGGCGGAGCTCGCACTGTAATGATCTTTGATCCGGTGGCGAGCAAGAGCTATGTGCTGGATGCGCGGAGCCATACAGCCCGGTCGACGCAAATACCCGCTGGGCGGTCAGCGCCAGGGATCCCGCACGCACGTCCGGAGAGAAGTTCCGCAGCGGCGAAGATGGAGGACCTGGGCACGCAGGTGATGCAAGGCGTCAGCGCGCAGGGCAAGCGAACCACACGCGCCATTCCCGCGGGGCAAGAAGGCAACGAGAAGGAAATCGATATTGTTACCGAAACCTGGTATTCGCCGGACTTGCAAGTGGTGGTGATGAGCAAGACCAGCGATCCGCGCTTTGGCGAGTCGGTATATCAGCTGAACGCCATTACGCGGGCGGAGCCGGATCCGTCCCTGTTTGCCGTGCCATCCGATTACACGGTGAAAGAAGGCCGGCCGATGATGCGACGGGGCCCGGAGCCCGCTCAATAGGCGCAAGCTATACTACGGTTAGTTGCGCCCCATCATTGTTCCGGCATTTCTGCTTTTTGGATCTCTGCGCCTCGCGGCTGCGCCTCCGGCGATCGATGCCGCGCTTGATTCGCTTTCGTCGCTGCATGAATTTCGCGAGGTGGCGCTGGCCCCGGATCACTCACGAGTGGCGTGGATTGAAACTTCGCCCGGCAAGGGTGATACCGATCGGCCCAATGTTTCGGCTTCCGTCTACCTCAAAGATCTGCACGATCCAGCATCGCCCGCCAAACGTGTTGGCGATCCGGCGCCTATGGTGCAGGGGCTGGCATGGTCGCAGGATGGCAGGCTCGCATTTCTCTCCGATTCCGAGACGCACGGCCAGATGCAGTTGTACGTGGTGGAGAAGCCGGGGCGCGGCAAGGCCCGCCAGATCGGAAATTTGGAAGGCCATGTGGCCGATCCGCATTGGTCGCCCGATGGCAAGAGCATCGCGGTGGTTCGGATCGAAGGCATCACGCGGTTGCCTGGACCAACCGAGGCCACGGCGCCGGAGTCGGGCGTCATCGCTTCCAAGACCGTGGAGCAGCGCCTTGCGATTGTGAACGTGGCGACTGGGGTGGCGCGATCGATCTCCCCCGCCGACATGTACGTGTACGAGTTTGACTGGTCCCCCGACAGTAAGAATCTTGTTTACCTGGCCGCGCCCGGCGATGGCGACGACAACTGGTATATTGCGGAGCTGTACGCCATCGACGCGGCATCGGGCCAGGTGCGACACCTGTTGAATCCGGCCATGCAGGCGGCGAACGTGCGATGGTCCCCGGATGGCAAGACGATCGCATTTATCGGCGGGCTGATGAGCGATGAAGGGGTGATCGGCGGTGACATTTATGCGTTGCCGGCCGAGGGCGGCGCGGCGCGCGACCTGACTGAGAATCGAAAATCGTCGCCAAATTGGTTCCAATGGTCTCCGTCATCGAAGCAGATCCTGTTCGGCGAGAATGTTGCGGGCTGGTCCGCGATTACGACGCTGGATCTGGCGTCGGGGAGCACGGAGACATTGTGGAAGGGCGCCGAGAGCGAACGGTTTTCGGGTGACGCCACTTCGAGCGCGGTGGTTCGCAATTCGTGGAGCGCGCCTCCGGAAGTGTGGGCCGGGGCTACCGGCAAATGGCAACAGATTACGCGCTCCAATGACTCGCAGCCCGGCGTTCACGATGCTTCACAACGAGCGTGGGGAGACGCGCGCAGCATTGAGTGGAAGAATGGCGGCTTGGATGTACAAGGCTGGTTGATTCTTCCGCAACCGTACGATCCGTCGAAGCGCTATCCAATGCTGGTTGACGTGCACGGCGGTCCGGCGTCGGTGGTGCGCGCCAGTTGGGCGCGGCCGGGGCTGCCGCTGCAACTGTTTTCCGAACAAGGCTACTTCGTCTTCATGCCGAATCCGCGCGGCAGCTATGGGCAAGGAGAAGCGTTCACACGCGCCAACGCGCACGATTTTGGGCATGGCGATCTGGAGGATATTCTGGCCGGCGTGGATGCAGTGGTGAAGAGCTATCCGGTGGACGACAGGCGCGTGGGTATTGGGGGCTGGAGCTACGGCGGCTACATGACCATGTGGGCCGTCACGCAGACCCATCGCTTCCGCGCGGCATTCGCCGGCGCCGGCATCGCGAACTGGCAGAGCTATTACGGAGAGAATGGGATCGACCAGTGGATGATTCCGTATTTCGGCGCTTCGGTGTATGACGATCCGGCGGTGTATGCGAAAAGCTCGCCGATTAACTTTATCAAGAACGTGCAAACCCCGACCTTGGTGATGGTGGGCGATCGCGATGCCGAATGCCCGCCGCCGCAATCGTATGAGTTTTGGCATGCGTTGAAGACGCTGGGGGTGAAAACGGAGTTTGTGTTGTATCCCGGCGAGGGGCACGGGTTTCACGATCCGCAGCATATTCGGGACCGGTTTGAGCGGGTGGTGCGGTGGTTTGGTGAGAATATGGGGGAATAAGAGCGTTCACACGAGTGTGAACGCGGCACGCAGGAGTGCGTGCGCCACACAGCTCAGGGCAGTTACAGCAGTTCACAGCAGGCCCGGCCAGTCACAGCAGTTCAGGGCAGGCACAGCATCTCAGCAGCAGCTTAGAGCAGATGGGGATGTTGCTTTTCTAGTTCCTTGACGATGTCGCCCACTTCCTGGGAGCGGGAGCGGTCGGCGATGAGCAGCGCGTCGGGGGTATCCACTACCACCAGATCGTTCACGCCAAGGAGCGCGATGAGCTTGCCCTCCGCGTCGACGTAGTTGCCGGAACTGGAGCGCGCCAGAGCTTCGCCCCGGAACACGTTTCCATTGGCATCGCGTGCCAGCAGCTCGTAGACCGCGTTCCAGCTTCCGACATCGTTCCAGCCGAAATCGTCGGTGGCAAAACCCACCACATGCGGCGATTTCTCGAGCACCGCGTAATCGATCGAAATGTTCTCGCAGTGGGGGAACGCCTCCTTCAATTTTGAGGCGAAGCGGCGATTCGAGAATTCGGGCAGGCTGGCGAGCAGCGTCGCAGTCTTGGGGAGGTACTCGCGCAGCGCTTCGAGCAGCACGGAGGTCTTCCAGAAGAACATCCCCGCGTTCCAGTAGAAGTTGCCGGCTTTCACGTAGCGGCGCGCGGTCTTCAGGTCCGGTTTTTCGCGAAAGCGGCGCACGGGCACGGGGTGGCGCGATCCGGCCTGTACATTTTTGGGGAACTCGATGTATCCGTAACCGGTCTCAGGCCAGCGGGCTTCGATACCAAGCACGACGATCTTGCCACTGGCGGCGGCTTTGAAGGCGGGACGAATGAATCGAAGATAGTGCGCGGGTTTGGCGATCACGTGGTCGGATGGAAAGACGCCCATCACCGCGCTCGGATCGATGGATTGCAGAATATGGGCGGCCAGTCCGATGGCAGGCGCGGTGTTTCGCTGGGCCGGCTCGGCCAGGATCTGGTTCTTCGGGACCTCAGGCAACTGCCGGATGATTTCGGCGCGCAGATGATCATTGGTGAGAATCCACAGATGATGCGGCGGGATCACCGGGCTGAGCCGGTCCACGGTCTGCTGGATCAGCGATCGTTCCCCTAAGAAACGCAGCACTTGCTTGGAGTGCGCGCGCCGGCTGCGAGGCCAGAAACGCGTACCTCGACCACCGGCCAGAATGAGGCCAAAATAATTGGACGGACGCGGCATCAACTTTGGGTGTAGTTGCGATAACCGTGGATCAATTTCAAGGTGCGGTTCCAGCGAGTCTTGGTGAAGAAATGAGTGGCCAGATCGAACATGTGATGCAGGTTGTAGTCCTTCAGGTCTTCGGTAGTGGCATCGTAGGACCAAAAGATGATGAGCGGTTTGCCGATGATATTGTCGCGCGGCACCAACCCCCAGTAGCGGCTGTCGAGCGAGTCGTCCCGGTTGTCTCCCATGGCGAAGTAGCTGCCCTCGGGAATCACAAGCTCACCGTCCACCACATCGTCGTGCACCATTTGGTGAGCGCGCTCCACCATCTTGGGATCCTGGACGTATTCGGGATCGCCTAGCGGGAAATTGTCGCGATACTCCGCAAAACCGGCCTGATGGATGACGTAGGGTTCGTGGAGCGGCCGACCGTTGATGAAGACCTGCTTATTCATCAGCTTGAGATGATCGCCTGGCAATCCGATGCAGCGCTTTACGTAGTTTACGTTGAGCGTCGGGTGCAGGAACACGATGATGTCGCCGCGCTGGACGTCCTCATAGGGCAGAAGATGTTTGCTCACCGCATCGCTGGGCGAATAGGCCAGCTTATCGACGAGCAAGTGATCGCCCGTCAGCAGAGTGTTGTGCATGGAGGCGGTGGGGATGACAAAAGGCTGCGCGATGGTTGAGGTTCCGAACAGAAGAACCAAAATCGTGATGGCCCACTCGGCGACCGAATGGCGCTGAGCGGGCAGCTCCGCTTGAGGATCGGGCTTGGCAGGCTTAGTTGTAGTTGTAGTAGCCATGGATCAATCGGAATGTTCGATCCCAGCGCGTCTTAGTGAAGAAATGCTCGGCCAGGTCCAGGAAGTGGCTCGCGAGATTGTTTACCGACGAACTGGCCAGGCTCTCGGTGCTGGCATTGTAAGACCAGTAGATGATGAGCGGCTTGCCGATGATGTTCCCACGCGGGACGAAGCCCCAGTAGCGGCTGTCGAGTGAATTATCGCGATTATCGCCCATGGCGAAATAGGATTCGGGCGGCACCACAACTTCGCCGTTCTGGACGTTGTTCGCCAACATTTCCCGGCCAGAGTCCATCTGGGAGAAGTTAGCCTCGCTGTTGGGGAAGTTATCGCGGAACGAATCGCTATAAGTACTCTTGTGCACCGCATAGGGTTCGGTGAGCTTCTTGCCATTGCGGTAGACTTGCTGCTCGATAATCTTGATGTGATCGCCGGGAACGCCGACCACGCGCTTGACGAAGGTCTGAGAGATGTCGACCGGATAGCGGAACACGATAATGTCGCCGTCGCGAGGATCCTCATAGGGCAAGATGTACTTGCTGAAACTTCCCTTCGGCGCATAGGCCAGCTTGTCCACCAGCAAATGGTCGCCGATCAGCAGCGTGTCTTCCATGGATCCGGTGGGAATCACGAAAGCCTGAACCAGTGTGGTGGTGCCGAACAGCAACAGCAGAATGGTGATGGTCCATTCGGCGATGGTTCCGCGGGGCGGGTCCGGCTTCACGGACGGTTTGGTCTGTGACGTCGCCTGCGGCGAAGACGGATCGGCCGTCGCTGCCACTTTGCCACGATCTGAGGTGGGTTTCATAACGTCGATACTTTTAGTCTATCAGCAGGCGGGCGGCGTAAACGCGACACCTCGCCGAGCGAAATGTAGATATTGAGCAGCCCCAAACCGCTCAGAGCGCCGCGGAAATAGGAGCTGATCCAAAGATCGTGCAGCCAGGGGAAGAAACTCGCCACCGAGTTGCTGTCCCATTGAGGCGTCCAGGGGAACACGGTCAGGAAAGCCCCAACTTCGAAGCAGACGATGATGAAAAGAAAAACGCCTAGCTTGTGGTACCAGGTGTGCCGGATGTGCACGGGCGGCTCATCGGGTTCCTCAACGTCGGGGAAGCGCGGCTCTACTGGGCGCATGCGGCTTCCTGAACCAGCTCCTGGGCGGCTTCATCGCCCTCCACGAACAGATCGCCCTGGCGCGGATAACCGGTCCAGAGGGCGTGCGGTGAATTTTCGCGCACCGGCCAAAAGCTGAAGCGATGCATGGGGGTGGGGCCATGAGTTTCGAGCGCCTTCCAATGCTCGTCGGTGGAATAGCCTTTGTGATTCTTCAGGCCGTAATGGGGGAAGACTTGATCCCACTCGCGCATGCAGGCGTCGCGTTCCACCTTGGCCAGGATGGAGGCAGCAGCGATGCATTGCGACAGCGCGTCGCCGTGGATGAGAGCGCGCTGGGTGAGAGGCAGATCCACCGTAACCGCATCTACCAGCAGATAATCGGGCGCCGGATTCAGCCGTTCGATGGCGCGGCGCATGGCCAGCCGGGAGGCTTGCAAGATGTTGATACGATCGATCTCGAAGGCGTCAGCGGCGCCCACGGACCACGCCACGGCGCGCTCGCGAATCCGAATGGCCAACACCTCGCGGCGTTCACGGTCCAGCAGTTTGCTATCGCGCAGGCCACGGATGGGGCGATCGGGCGAGAGAATTACGGCGGCGGCGAACACGGGACCGAACAACGCACCGCGACCTACTTCATCCACGCCGGCGATGCGCTCGAAACCCTGGGATCGGGCATCGCGCTCGAATTTTCCCTGGCACTTCATTACTCAGGAGTGCACGGTGAGAGCGCGGATTACTCGCGTTCCCGGAGACGTGCCGCTTTACCCTTGAGCTCACGCAGATAGTAGAGCTTGGCGCGGCGCACGCGGCCGGTGCGGACCACGTCGATATGGTCGATGACCGGGGCGTGCAGCGGAAAAATACGCTCCACCCCTTGGCCAAAACTGACCTTCCTCACGGTGACGGTTTCGCCGAGCCCCGAGTTATTGCGGGCAATTACGGTACCTTCAAAGGCTTGCAGACGCTCTTTGTCGCCCTCTTTAATCTTGACGTGGACACGGATGGTATCGCCAGGGCGGAATTCCGGCACCGGGCGGAGGTGTTTGGCGACGATTTTGGTCAATAGGGGGTTCGGCATGTGACAAATCCTTGAATTCTCATTGTAGTAGATCCGGGCGGTTCTTCGCAGTTTTGTCCCGGGCGGCCTGGCGGCGCCAGTTCCGGATCTCCTCGTGATTGCCGCTCAATAGTACTTCTGGGACTTTCCAGCCGCGGAATTCGGCCGGGCGGGTGTATTGCGGGCAATCCAGCAGGCCAGGATCACTGAAGGATTCCTGGAGGGCGGAATCTTCGTTCCCCAGGACGCCGGGGAGCAGGCGGGCGACGCAATCCAGCACCATGGCGGCGCCGAGTTCACCTCCGCTGAGGACAAAATCGCCGATGGAAAGCTCTTCGTCGGCCAAGTGTTCCGCCACGCGCTCGTCCACGCCTTCGTAGCGGCCGCAGACGAGGAGGAGCTCATCGTACTGGCTGAGGCGGCGGGCCGCTTGCTGGGTGAAGCGTTGGCCCTGCGCTGAAAGCAGGATGAGGCGCTGGTTGGGTTGGCGTTCGGGCCAGATACTTTCCACGGCATCGAAGATGGGCGCGGGTTTGAGCAGCATGCCTTCGCCGCCGCCAAAGGGTCGATCGTCGACGGTGCGATGCCGGTCGTGCGTCCAGTTGCGGAGGTCGTGGATGTGGATGCGGAGCAAGCCAGCTTCGGCGGCTTTGGCGACGACGCCGTAATGGAGAGGGCCTTCAAAGAATTCGGGGAAGATCGTTAGGATGCGAAAAACCATGGCTACTGGGGGTTGGTGATTGGTGGTTGGTGGCCTGGCACGTTTAGGTCTAAGAGACCGTCCGGGAGATTTACGACGATTTGTTTGTTTTCGAGATCGATCTTGGTGCAGATCGCGTTGGCGAAGGGGATGAGCAGGTCACCAATATGGAGTAGCGGCGTGCCTCCGGTTTCCTCGAAATCGGTTATCAGGCCTAGCGAGCGGCCGGTCGCATCGAGGACCTCGCAGCCGATCAGGTCGGACTGGTAAACTTCGTCTTCGGCCAGCGTAGCGCGCTGCTCGAAAGGGATGGAAACTTCGGCGCCGGCCAGCTTCTCGGCGTCCGAAATGGTGTCGACGCCCTGGAACTTGAAGATCAGGTGATCGCCATGCATCCAGGTGCGCTCCACTTCCATCGGGGTTTGGTTGACGAAGACGCTCCTCAGGCGATCGGGCTGACTGGTGAGCGGGAAGGCGGCCAACTCCCCTTTGTTCCCGCGCGCGCGAAGAAGACGTGCGATGGTGACGAGCTTCAGATTATTCCAGGATTTCCAGCGTGAACCGGCGGTTGAGTTTCATGCCTGCGGCGCCCAGGAGCGTGCGGATGGATCGCGCGGTGCGGCCCTGTTTGCCGATGACCTTGCCCAGGTCGCTGGCCGCGACACGCAACTCCAGGACGGTAACCTGCTCGCCCTGGACTTCATGGACGTTAACCTGGTCGGGCAAATCTACAAGGGCCTTCGCGATGTCTTCAATAAGTTGTTTCATTTCCAGGTGTGCCTGCTAGTAGTTTAGCGCTAGCTGTCTTCGCGGGGCGTTTTGCCCGGCAGACCCGCGGGGTTTTCGTGGACGCGCTCGCGGAAGCGCCCTTTGAGTCCGGTGGCGAGCGAGACGCTGTCTTCGCCGAATTTGTCGCGCAGCCGATCCACGGCTGTCATCGCCTTGCGCCAGCGGTTGGTGGACTCTTCCTCCAGCATGTTGAGTTGCCCGCCGGTGGCTTTGAGGCCGGAGGCGTGGACGCCCAAGAGGCGGATGGTGGCGTACGGCTTGCGATTGGCGCGAAACAGGGCGCGCACCTGCTGGAATATTTCGGTGTCGAGCTGCGTGCCGTGATCGAAAGAATGGGCGCGCGTGATGGTGGAAAAATCGGAGTAGCGAAGTTTCAATTGGATGGTGCGTGCGTGTAAATCATGTTCGCGAAGGCGGCGGGCCACCATTTCCGACAGCCGCGCGAGCGTGGATTCCAGCGCGTCCGAATCGGCCGTGTCTTCGTTAAACGTGAACTCGTGGCTGATGGATTTGGGCGTGTTGTCGTCGCCCACCTCGTGATCGAACCAGCCGCCCGCGTCCATGCCGCGCGATTTGCCGGCCAGCGCGAGTCCCCACTGGCCGAGATGCTGGCGCAGAAAGTCTTCATCGAGCGCGGCCAGGTCCCCGACCTTGCGAACGCCCCAGGTTTGCAGATTCTTTTCGGTGACCTTGCCGACGCCGGGGATCTTTCGGACGTCGAGCGGCGCCAGGAAGCGAGCCTCTTCGCCCGGCAGGACCCAGAGCACGCCGTTGGGCTTGGCTTGATCGGAGGCGACTTTGGCCACCATGCGCGAGGCCGAGATGCCGATGGAACAGTTGAGGTCGGTATGGCGTTTGACGGCGTCGTGCAGGCGATGCGCGGCGGAGAGTGGCGGCCCGTGGAGGCGCTCGGTGCCGGTTAGATCCATGTAGGCTTCGTCCACGGAGGCCATGTCCACTTGCGGCGAAAAACTCTTGAGTACCTCATAGATCTTGCGCGAGTAGTCGCGATACCGCGTGGGATGACCGTCGACGAAGATGGCTTGCGGGCAGAGCCGATAGGCGGTGCGGAGCGGCATGGCGGAATGAACTCCGAATGTTCGGGCGGCGTAGGATGCGGCGGAGACCACGCCGCGCTGATTGGCTTGTCCACCGACGACCACGGGTTTGCCTTTCAGCGTTGGGTCGAAGAGCTCTTCGACGGAGACGAAGAAGGCGTCCATGTCGACGTGGAAGTAGGTCTTCATATTGCGCCGTTACGAAAGATCACGCTCTTTCCGTGTTCCATTCGGACGAGGAAGTCTCTTCCGACGTTATTTCGTCCTTCAGTTCGTCGAAGTAGAAGGTGAGCTGATGGCCGCCCTCCCGTTCTGAAGAGTGAAAGTTAGATCGTAACCATCCCCTCATCTTTGGCAGCGCTTCGGAGATAAGCTTACTTTGGATTTTATGCTTCAAAGCGCGCGGAGCGGCATAAACGCGGACAATCCATCCCGACATGCGCCCAGGTCCGGAATAGGAGGCGCTCAACACACGATATGGGGCTCCGGGCACACGATCCTTGGCGAAACCCTTCCAGAACCAAAAGTTGATTTTCAGAAGCTCACGTTCAGGTACCCCGATCAGAGCGTCGGAAATTGCCTTCGCTCCTAGCGGGTAGGAAAGCGTCTTGGGAATTCGCGTTTTGTATCCGGTCGGAATCACATTGTCAGCCTAACCGCGCGGCTAGGACGCGAGGGAAGCCCGCCAGATCGGGGATGACATCGATATCGGTCCACCCGTGTTCCAGCATCGCGCGCACCGGGCCTAGGGAATTGTAGCCGAGTTCGAGCAGCAGCCAGCCATGGGGTCTGAGGACTCGCGCGGCGTCGGCGATCAGACGTTCGTACAGCTCCAGGCCCGAGGGCCCGGCGAAGAGGGCGACGTGCGGCTCGTAGTCGCGGACTTCGCGTTGCAGGCTCGGCTGGTCGGTCTTGGGTACGTAGGGCGGGTTTGAGACCAGGACGTTTATGCTGCCCGCATGGAAGGCGCTTAGCAGATCGCAGGATAGAAAACCGAGGTGGGCGGAGAGCTCGCGGGCGTTGCTTTGAGCGACGTTCAAGGCAGCAGTCGAGATATCGGTGGCGAAAACGTGGGCAGCGGTTTCGAGCGCTAATGTAATCGCAATGGCGCCTGATCCAGTGCCCACATCGACAACCAGATCGCGCGGTTGGATTCGTGAGATGGAAGCTTCCACCAGGTGCTCGGTCTCCGGGCGCGGGATCAGGACGTCCGACGTCACGCGGAAGTCGCGGCCGTAAAACTCCTGGCGGCCGGTGATGTATTGGGTCGGCTTGCCTTGCATGCGCTCGTGCAGATAGCGGCCGTAGTGGATCCAGGCGATCTCGCTGAGCTCCTCTTCGGGATGAGCGTAGAGATAGCTGCGCTCGCGTTGTAAGGCGTGCGTTAAGAGAACTTCGGCGGTGAGACGCGGGGCGGCGATGGCTTCGCCTTCGAGAAGCTGGGTGCCCTGAAGGAGTGCTGTCAGGATGGTCATCAGATCGCCGGGCGTTCACACGAGTGTGAACGCGGCACGCAGGAGTGCGTGCGCCACAACAGTGGAGAGCGGTGTGGCACAGAATTAGAATACTAGGCTGCTTCGCCCTGCGGAGGGTTAGTTAACGCGGAGATCAGGGGATCCAAGCGGCCCTCCATCACCAGGTCGAGCTGGTGCAGCGTCAGACCGATGCGATGGTCGGTGACGCGGTTCTGAGGGAAGTTGTAGGTGCGGATCTTTTCGCTGCGATCGCCGGTGCCCACCATGCTGCGCCGTTCGGCGCCGATCTGCTCGCGCTGCTTCTCCAACTCTAACTCGTAGAGCCGCGAGCGCAGCACGCGCTCAGCCTTGGCGCGATTCTTGATCTGCGATTTCTCGTCCTGGCAGGACACGATCAATCCGGTAGGCAGGTGCGTGAGGCGAACGGCTGAGTAGGTTGTGTTGACGGACTGGCCGCCGGGTCCCGAGGAACAGAACGTATCGATGCGGATGTCCTTGGCCTCGAGCTTGATTTCCACTTCGTCGGCTTCCGGCATCACGGCGACGGTGATGGCCGAGGTGTGCACGCGGCCCTGCTGCTCGGTGGCCGGAACGCGCTGCACGCGATGCACGCCGCTTTCGTACTTCAGATGGCTGTAGACCTTGTTGCCGCTGATGAGCGCGATCACTTCTTTGAGCCCGCCGACAGCGGACTCGCTGGCCGACGTCACTTCCACACGCCATTTCTGCGATTCGGCGTAGCGCGTGTACATGCGAAACACTTCGGCCGCGAACAAGGTAGCTTCGTCGCCGCCCGTGCCGGCACGGATTTCGAGCACAATGTTCTTGTCGTCGAGCGGGTCTTTAGGAGTCAGCAGTACCTTCAGCTCTTGCTCGATGCGGACCAACTCGGGTTCCAGCCGCGCGATCTCATCAGTGGCCATTTGCCGCAGTTCCGGATCGGGATCGTTCACCATGGACCGGGCCTCGTCGCAGTTGTTCTTAGCTTGCTTATAGTCGCGATACTTGGCAACGGTCTCTTCGATTTCGGACCGCTCCTTGGCGATTTTTCGATAGCTTTCACCGTCGGAAATGACGGTGGGGTCCGACATCTGACGATTCAGTTCTTCGAACCGGGCTTCCATTTGCTCGAGTTTTTGCGAAAATTGCATGTTCGCGTTATGCGATCACTAGCTCGCCGCCCTGTGCTTCTTCAAGCTGCATGGCGCCGTCCAGCGCGTGGATGGCTACGCTCGCTTGCTCGTCGGATGGTTGTTGCGTGGTCACGCGCTGCAGCCAGAGGCCGGGCGCCGTGAGCGTGGCCATCAAGCCCTGCTGATGCCGCGCCGCGTAGCGGATCAATTCATAGCTGACGCCAACGATCAAAGGGAGCAGCGCGATCCGGGCGATCAATTTCACGGCAAACCCATCGAAGGGGAGCAGCGGATAGATCAAAATTGTCAGCACCATCACCAGCAGCAGGAAACTGGTCCCGCAACGCGGATGGAAAGTAACGAACTTCTGCGCGTTTTCGACCGTCACCGGCTGGCCCGATTCGAAATTGAACACCACTTTGTGCTCGGCGCCGTGATATTGAAACATCCGGCGGATGTCTTTCATGCGCGAAATGATGATGAGGAACGAGAGGAAAATGACCAGGCGGATCAGGCCGTCCATCATGTTCACCGCGAAACGCCCGTGCAGCGATGGAACCGCCTTGCCGAGCTGGGTGGCCAGGAAAAGCGGCACGAACTTGTACATGAACAGGAAAAACAGCAACGAAAACGCGAGCGGGGCGGCCATCATCCAGCCGTTCAGCTCGGGCGGCTTTTCGCCGTCTTTGCCTGCCACTTCGCCCAGGGCTACATTGGCCGAGAATTGCAGCGCCTTGATGCCCAGGGTCATGGCATGGCCGAGCGTCCCCAGGCCTCGCAAAATTGGCAGCTTGAAGATCGGATACTTCTCGGAGATGCGCGGCAGCGGGCTCTGCTCGGTGACGATTTCGCCATTCGGTTTGCGCACGGCCACACAATAGCTGTGTGGGGCGCGCATCATGACGCCTTCCATAACGGCCTGCCCGCCCACCAACGTTTCTTCGCCGCTCTCGAGCACGGGCAGCATTTGAATATGGGCGCTCAAGCGCAAAAAGCTTCGGATGGACAAATGGGTGACTCCTTTGCCATTATATCGCGAAGCCGCACCCCCAACCCGTTCTCGAGGGTTGGGCAAATGTGGCGATCGCATTCGTAATCGGCGCCGCTCCAGGGACGCTTGGTGGCTCACGCCCAAAAAGGTGTTCGCAGGAGTGCGAACACGGCACGCAGGAGTGCGTGCGCCACAAAGGCTACAATGGCCTTATGCAGGTGTTGCTGGCGGGAGGGCACAAATTCCTCCTGCTCGAGCTGGATCCCGATTTCATCGCTGGTATCGCCAAGCAGGCGGGTTTCGAGTATCGCATTGAGGAAAGCGAGCGATCCATGAACCTGCACCTGTCGGCTACCGATCGCCAGGCGCCCCTGCTTTTATTCGATGCGGCAGATCCCGGGAACCTGGGCTGGTTTTCGCGCTGCCAGTTTTACGTCGACGGAAAGAGCGGGGCGGTGCTGCAAACGCCGATGTCGCTGGCGAATCAAAAGGACCGGTCAGGACGCATGCTGCCCGGTTCGGTTCGGCTGCAGATCTCAAAGGAGCTTCCGGTCTCGTTTCGCATGCCCGGCAAACAGCCGGTCACCGAACAGATGGTTTACGCGGTGCTTTACAACCTGCTGAATGCGCTGCTGAACACGGGCGTGGGGGTATGCGGCGGCCCGATCGTGAAGCCGCTGGCGGGGCGGACGGAAAGCATCGGGACCAGGAACTGATACTGAGATTACTGCGGATCGGCGTCACTTAGAACCGCGTTTAGCGAGCCCTGCCGGTAGCCTTCCAAATCGATGGTCACGTAGTGAAAGCCCAGGGGCTTGAAAATCTCCACGAATCGTTGCGCCATTTCGGGTGTTAGCGCCAGCGCTAGTTCTTCCTTGGCGATTTCTATGCGGACCAGCTTGCCATGGAACCTCACGCGGTATTGGTGAAAGCCCAATTTGCGGATGGCCTCTTCGCCGAGTTCCACTGTCTTGACGTTTTCGAGCGTCACGGGGGTTCCGTAGGGGATGCGCGAGCTGAGGCAGGCGGCCGCGGGACGGTCCCAGGTAGACAGGCCGGTGAGGCGCGACAACTCACGGATTTCTGCTTTGGTCAGGCCGGCGTCCACCAGCGGCGCTTGGGCTTGATGCAGTTTGGCGGCGTGCTGCCCGGGCCGGTAATCGCCCAGGTCATCCACATTCACCCCGTAGGCGATGTGCTCGATACCGCGTTCGCGCGCCACCACTTCCAGGCGGGTGAAGAGTTCATCCTTGCAGTGGAAACAGCGGTTCGGGTCGTTCTTTATATAGTCGGGATTTTCAAACTCACGCGTTTCGATGTATTCGTGCCGGAAACCGCACTCGCGCGCGAAGGCCTCGGCGTCCTTCTTGTGAGACCCGGGGATGGAGGCGGAATCCGCGGTAACGGCCAGCGCATCTTCGCCGAGCACGCGGTGCGCGGCCCATGCCAGATACGCCGAATCGGCGCCCCCGGAGTACGCGACGATGACGCGGCGCATCGGTTTCAGAATCGAGAACAGCCGGTCTTGCTTGGCCTTCAGGCTTCCCAAGTCGAGTTTCGGCGAGACCGCCAGTTTTACGAGACCCGCCATAACTCCAGTATGCCACCCCTTCTGTGAGACTCGCGTCCAAAACAATTGTTGCGGCTTGTGAGAGCGGCCCCGCTTCTGCTTTCATAGAAGGCTGGAACCCCACATGAGTTCAAAGCCGTGAACTTCGAAATCGAAATCAAACTGCGTCTGCCCGGAAACCTGGGCAAGATCCGGCGCGCCTTGCGCGATCAGAGCTTCCGCGTGTCCAAGAGCCGGCGGCACGAATACAATGTGCTGCTGGATACTTCCAGCCGCGTGCTGCGCAGCCACGGAAAACTCATCCGCCTGCGCCGGGTGGGAACTCACACGCTGCTTACCTACAAGGGCCCGTCAGAGCAAAGCCGCTATAAGAAGCGTCCCGAGATCGAACTGGTGTTGCCGGATGCCTTCAAAGTGGAGCAGATCTTCAACGAACTGGGCTATCATCCCATTTTTCGGTACGAGAAGTTCCGCACCGAATATGCCAAGCCACCCGGCAGCGGCAAGGTATTGCTGGATGAAACGCCGATCGGCAATTATCTGGAGATCGAAGGCAGCCCTCGCTGGATTGACAGGACCGCGCAGGCGCTCGGCTTTTCGGCGGCGGACTACATCACCCGCAGCTACGGATATTTATACCTGGCTTATTGCCGGGAGCGCAGAATGGCTCCCAGCGATATGTTGTTTTCGGCGAAGGAAATGAGGCAGCTGCGCAAGAACAAGGCCAATGCCTGAGGATGGCGCAGTCCGTTCATCCGAGATCCGTTTCCGGGTGCGCTACGCCGAGACCGATCAGATGGGCGTGGTTTACTACGCCAACTACCTGGTCTGGATGGAACTCGGGCGCGCCGAGTATTGCCGCGCGGCCGGCATCCGCTATCGGGACATGGAAGCGAACGATGGCGTTTTGCTGGCCGTGGTGGAAGCACACTGCCGTTATCTGCATCCGGCGCGCTATGACGAAGAGATCGCCGTGAAGACCTGGGTGGCGAAGGCGACCCTGCGCATGGTGGAGTTCGAGTACGACATTCGCAACGCCGAGAACGGCCGCGAGCTCGCCTCCGGCGCAACGAAACACATCTTCCTGGGCGCCAATATGCGGCCAGTGAAGCTTCCCGAGAAGTATTTGCCCTTGTTTGGGATTACTTCTGTTCCTGCTCGAACTTGATAACGGACTCGCCCTCGAACTTGTGATAGTTGCGGAACTCGATGGTGTTCCGCTGGCATTCGTTGGAATTGCGCCAGCAGCTCAAAGCCTCGGCATGCACGGGCAAGAGGAACTTGTCGGCGGTTCCCAAGCCGATACTGTCGTAATCTACCGCGGTTTCAACGGTGATCTCCGGGAACGCCTCAGGAATCTCTTTGGCCTGCATCTCGATCCGGAGCACTTGCCCGGTCTGCTTATCAATCCACACCGAGCCCTTGTAGGTTGGCAGGACATACTGGCCGGGCACCCAGATCTTCCAGTTGGAACGTACCCGCAGCACCTTGAAGTCGAATACGGAAGTGGAGCGATGCGCGATGGTGTCCTCTTGCACGTACTTGAACTCGGCGGCGGTCTGCGGCGCGAAAAGGTTCCCCAGAATGGTGCCGAATTCGCCGGTGGACCAGGCGCCTGAATCCTCCGGGGACTTCTTGGTAGGCTTTCCGTTGATCTGGAGATTGCGGTAGCTCTCCTGGTGATCGTCATAGACTACTTCGGCTGAAACGACGTCGACAACGTTCCAGCTCGGCTGGCGCGTTTCGCTGATATAGCGGGTGGTCTGCTCCTGGCAGACGTAGTTCGGCAATCCCTCCAGGAACGTCGCGGCGGCCTCGCGCGCCTGTTCGATCAGGGCCATGTGAGGATTGCCCGCGGGGACGGCCGGCCTCGATCGAGTGGGCCGTGCAGGGCTGCTATCGGAGTCGGCGGGAATGGGGGTGGAAGCGCGCTCTGCAGGCTTACCATGCTTCAGTACTGGAGGTCCCGAATCGTCGCTATCGGGCCTGGCGTCGGGCCGAACGAGAATAGTGGGCGGCGGTCCTGTTCTTTGTTCCGGGGCGCCGGGCTCCGGCCCGATGCTGTCATTTTCATTAATCGTGTCGGCGATCGCCTTGTTCGATTTCATGGTCACCAGGTGAAACATGCCATCCGCGTCGCCGCTGGCCGTCACATCCAGTCCGTCGCCGACGCGCAAGTCCGCGGGCTTGGGCACGCTGGATGAGTACTGAATGATCAGGAAGCGAGTGTCTTCGGCTTCGAGTTCAAACGAATCGGCGTCCACTTTTCGTACTACGCCACTGACCACCTCAGTATGAGTGGCAGGCTGCTCCTGGCGAGTGGTTTTCCGGGAGCCACGCCCCGGCGAGCCGTTGGGGTTCCCACCCGATGGATTGCGCGGGTACTGGCCAGGCGGATTGATTCCCGGTATTTGGCCGAACTGGGCGGCTAATACAGATGCGGTGATGGCGAGCAGAAACGCGGGCTTCATGCGTCCTCCTTTTCCCGGAGTGGTCTCTTACGAAGAGAAAGTTCCTATATAGACGGAATACCACAGCGGAAGGGTACAGTTGGGAACGGTTGAGGCGCAAGACCCGCTTGAAGGAGGCTATCGCCAGTAGCCGCGATGGTAGCGCGGTCTGCTCGGTCGTCAAGATGGCGGGCGCCGAGGCTTGCTGCGTAGAGTTCAAATCCAGCAGGGTGATCAGCCGCGCCATCTGGTTGGCGACCATCTGGGCCGGACTGGGAGGTGTTGGTGGGGTGTTGGTTTGTGCGCAGGCGCACTGTTGTGAACGCCATAAGTGCAGTGGTTCGAAGGATTTGTTTTTGCATAGGTGTTGCTGTAGACGGGTTTCCCGCGCCGGGGTTTACACACCCCTAATCGTATAGACTTACGAATGATGGCAAACGTGGAACTATTTCAAGGCGATATCGCGCTCATCAGCGGCGCGAACAAGGGGATTGGTTATGAGATCGCGCGCGGTCTGGGCGCGAAACAGATAAAGGTGCTGGTGGGGGCGCGGGACGAAGAGCGGGGCCAGGCGGCCGTTGGAAAATTGAAAGCGGAAGGCGCCGACGCGCGTTTCGTAAAGCTGGATGTCACCGATGCAGGGACCATCCAGCGCGCCGCCCAGTGGATAGAAAAGGAATTCGGCCGGCTGGACATCCTCATCAACAACGCCGGGATCGCCGAATGGGGATTCAAGCCGAGCGATGTGGCTATGTCCAAAGTACGCGAAGTTTACGAGACGAATTTTTTCGGTCCAGTGGCGCTGATCCAGGCGATGCTTCCGCTGCTTAAGAAATCCAAGCACGGCCGCATCGTCAATGTGTCCAGCAGCCTGGGCTCGCTCACGCTTTCCAGCGACCCAAAATCGACCTTCGCGGATTTCCTGGCTCTGGGCTACAACACGTCGAAATCGGCGCTCAACAGCATGACCATTCAATTCGCGAAAGAGCTCAAGGACACACCGATCAAGGTGAACGCGATTTGCCCCGGCTATTGCGCCACCGACATCAATGGCAACAGCGGGCCGCGCACGTCGGCGCAGGGAGCGGTGGCCGCGATTGAATACGCCACCATCGGCCCGGATGGGCCCACGGGCGGGTATTTCAACGACGCAGGTCGAGTGCCCTGGTAAGCGTTATCCCCAAAGCTGTTTGCTCGCCATCGCCGCGCCCTCCGACAGCGCCTTCAGCTTGGCCCACGCGATCTGCGGATGAACGCGCAGGCCCAGCCCGCAATCGGTGCCGGCGATCACGTTTTCGCGTCCCACTATACCGGCGTACAGCGCGATGCGATCGGCCACCAGCTCGGGATGCTCCACCACGTTGCTCGCGTGGCTGACCACGCCGGGGATCAGGATCTTGCCATCCGGCAGCTTCACCTCCTTCCAGACCTTCCATTCGTGCTCATGGCGCGGATTGGCCGCTTCGACGGAATAAGCGCCGGCCTTCACCTTGAGCATCAGATCCACCACATGCTTGAGCGGCAGGTCGTGGGTGTGCGGACCGTGCCAGCTTCCCCAGCAGATGTGATAGCGCACGCGATCTTCCGGGAGCCCCTGGAGCGCATGATTCAGCGCATCGATCCGCACCTCGGCGAACTTACGATACTCGGCGATGGTGGGCGTGGGAACGATCATGTCGTAGGTGTCGGGCAGCGCTGGATCGTCCAACTGCAGGATGAAGCCCGCGTCCACGATCGCCTTGTACTCGTGTTTCATGGCATCGGCCAGGGCGAACAAATACTGCTCGTCGTCCGAATAGTATTCGTTGTGAAAAAAGTGCTCCAGCCAGCCCGGCGCCAGGACGCACAGGAAGGTCTCCTCGGCGCGCGCTCCGGCTTCGGCCAGCGCTCGTTTGAACAATGCGATATCGTTGGCCACTTCCTGCTGACCGATATAAGCGATGGGTCCGTTGCAGATGGTGCGTTCGGGCGGCAGGAACTGTTCGAAGTTCAAGTCCTTGTAAAATTCCGCGAACTCCGCGCGTTCGCCCGTATTCCCGCCCATCCAACCTGATTCGCCCGGTTCGCGCTTGCGCGTCGCCAGGCCTGAGAGCCTCCGGCCGTAATACGGAAAGCCGAAGCCAATCTTGCCCAGCTCGCCGTCGCTGATAATGTCGATGCCCGCGTCGGCCTGTTTTCGGATGGTCTCGGTGATCCCGGATTGCACGCGAGCCATGACGGTCGGAAGATCGGGGCCACGCCCGGCCATGAAATTGAAGGTCATCTCGCGCAGGTCGCGCGGCCCATCCAGGCGTCCGGCGTGGGTAGTAAGAATGCGATCGGTGCTGTGTTTCACACGGGACATTGTATAGCAGAGCGAGGGCGCACAAGTTAAACTGAGTTTTTATGCAATACACATTGCTAGGCAAAACCGGAATCACGGTGTCCCGCATTTGTTTGGGATGCATGAGCTATGGCGGCGGCGACCTGCCGGACTGGGCGCTAGGCACCAAGGGCTGGCATGTCAACAAGGAAGACGCGCGCGAACATTTCAAGATCGCAATCGATTCGGGAATCAATTTCTTCGATACCGCCGATGTCTACTCCGCAGGCTTGAGCGAAGAGATCACGGGGATGTATTTGAAAGAGATGGCGTCGCGCGACGAAATCATCGTCGCGACCAAGGTATGCGGCGCAATGGGCAAAAGCCCGAACAAGAAGGGGCTGAGCCGCAAGCATATCATCGAAGGCTGCGATAACTCGCTGCGCCGGCTGGGTATGGATTTTATCGATCTGTATCAAATCCATCGTTGGGATTTCAATACGCCGATCGAAGAAACGCTGGACGCGCTCGATTCGCTGGTGCGAGCGGGCAAGGTTCGTTATCTGGGCGCCAGCAGCATGGCGGCGTGGCAGTTTTCCAAGGCCCTGTATCTGGCGAAAGAGCACGGCTGGCATCGCTTCATTGCCATGCAGAATCACTACAATCTGGTGTACCGCGAAGAAGAGCGCGAGATGATTCCGCTGTGCATGGATCGAGGCGTGGGCGTGATTCCGTGGAGTCCGCTGGCGCGCGGCTTCCTGACTGGCACGCGGAATCGCGATGGCGGTTCCACCACGCGATCACAAGTGGACACCTTTGCCAAGGACATGTACTACAGCGAAGACGACTTTCAAGTGGCGGACGCAGTGGCTGCGGTGGCCAAGCAGCGCGGGGTATCAGCGGCTCAGGTGGCCTGCGCCTGGGTGCTGCAGGCGCCGGGTGTGACCGCGCCTATCATCGGAGCGACCAAGACACAGCATCTTAGAGACCTGATTGCGTCGGTCGATTTAAAACTGAGTGCCGATGAAGTGGCGGCGTTGGAGAAACCCTACCGGCCGCACAAAGTGCTTGGACACATGCAGCCGGCAGCGAAATCGATGCACGCCTAGTAGTGCAGTGTCCGTAAAATAACTAGACAGAAAAAAGGTAGACGCGGCTTCAGCCGCGTTTGGCCGTCGACAATAGCAAACGCGGCTAAAAAGCCGCGTGTACCGTGCCAATCCGATGAGTGTCTAGTCATTTATTGGACACTACGCCGATGTCCCGACCTTGGAGTGGAGCATCCGCTCCAGCCGGTCGAGCGTTCGCATGGCGGAAATGGTTTGTTGAACGCTGGCGTTGGGTTCGCGCTTCTCCTTGATAGCGGCGAAGAATTCGCGATCCTGCAGCTCGATGCCGTTCATCGAAACATCCACTTTGCTCAGATCGATCGGCTTCTTCTCGCCATCCTCCAGATCGTCGTAGTACGCCACGTACGTGCCGCTATCGCCGATGTAGCGGAAGAACGTGCCCTGCGGTCCTTTGTTGTTAAACGATAAAGACAGTGTGCAGATGGCGCCGGAGGGCACTTTCAGACCGATGCTCATATCCATCGCGATCTTCAATTCCGGGTGATGGGGGCCTTCGAGCGCATAGCACTCGGAGATGTTTTGGCCGGTCTGGTATTGGAACAGATCCACTGTGTGGCAGGCATGGTGCCACAGCAGATGATCCGTCCAGCTGCGCGGCTTGCCGGCTGCGTTCATGTTCGTGCGCCGGAAAAAATAAGTTTGCACATTCATCTGCTGGATGGTCAGCTCGCCGGACTTGACGCGCTTGTGAATCCACTGATGGCTGGGATTGAAGCGGCGCGTGTGGCCCGCCATGGCAATCAGTCCGGTCTCTTTTTGCGCCTTCAGAATGCGCTCGGAATCGGCTAGGGAATCCGCCATGGGGATTTCCACTTGTACGTGCTTGCCGGCCTGCATGCACTGTACGGCCTGATCGGCGTGCATTTGCGTGGGCGTGGCGAGGATCACGGCTTCCAGGCCCGGTTGCTTCAGGCTCTCGCCCAGATCGCCGGTCCAGTGCGGAATCTTGAACTTCTTCGCCACTTCCTCGGTGGCTGCCTGATTGCCGCCGGACAACGTAATAATCTCAATGCCGGGGATGTTCTGGATCGCTTCGATATGCTTCACGCCGAAAGCGCCTTGTCCGGCGACACCAACCTTCATCTTCTTGGCCTCCTCTGTTATCCTGCATCCTATGATAATTCGAAGACCGCTCGGGATAGTAGCCGTGCTTGTGGCGTGCGTGAATGGGCTGACGGCCCAGAGCAACACCTACGTCTTGAAGGCCGCACGCCTCTTCGATGGGATCAGCGGCCAGATGGCGACACCCGGGATGGTGGTGGTGTCAAACGGCGTGATTGTCTCGGTAGGCAGTGGGAGCGCCCCGGCGGGCGCAACGGTCCTCGACTTGGGCGATGCTACACTGCTTCCCGGCTTCATCGACGCGCATGTGCATTTATCCGACGAGTTCAATCCCGATTACAACGGGAGCGCTCTGCTCTCGCTGCAGCGCCCCATTTCCGAGCACGCGATTCGCGCCACTGTCAACGCGCGCAAGACCGTGATGGCGGGCTTCACTACAGTTCGCGATGTCGGGTCGTCGAACTTCATCGACGTCGGCCTGCGCAATTCCATCAACGCAGGCATCGTACCGGGTCCCCGCATGTTGGTTTCGGTCCACGCGCTGGGAGCAACGGGCGGACATTGCGATGACGGGGACAGCTTTCGTTTCGGCCTGTTCGGCCATGAGACGGGCCCAGAGGACGGCGTCATCAATTCGGCTGAACAGGCCCGCTATGCGGTGCGGTTCAACATCAAATACGGCGCGGATGTGATTAAGACTTGCGCCAGCGGCGGCGTGCTGTCGCCCACCGACGATGTGGACGTTCCACAGTTGTCCCAGGCCGAACTGGACGCGCTGGTGGATGAAGCGCACACGCTGCACCGGAAAACCGCCGCGCACTCGCACGGCGCCGAATCGAGCAAGCGGGCGATTCGCGCGGGCATCGATTCCATCGAGCACGGAACGTTTCTGGACGACGAAGCCATGCGGATGATGCACGATCGCGGGACGTTCCTGGTGCCGACGCTCGCGACACGCGTTGGCCTGGCCGAGTCGAAATTTCCGCCGCTGGTGCAGGCCAAAGCCACCCGCGCCGTGAAACAACAGGACGCCATGGTGAAGCGTGCGCTGGCGCTGGGCGTGAAAATTGCGCTGGGCACCGACGCCGCCGTTTATCCGCATGGAGACAACGCGCTCGAGTTCGCCTTTATGGTGGCGGACGGCATGACACCCGCGCAATCTTTGATGGCTGGAACCAGGTCCGCCGCGGAGTTGCTCGGGTTGCAGGATAAGGTGGGCGCGCTGAAATCGGGGATGCTCGCCGATGTGGTGGCGGTGCCGGGAAATCCCATGGAGAATATCAAGGCGGCGCAGAGCGTGATCTTCGTAATGAAGGACGGAGCCATTTTACGAAACGACCGCGCAGTTCCGCGCTGAACCCGCGCGTGCCGATCCCGCTTGGTATGGCAATCGCGTCGGCCGTTGCCATCGGTTCCTCTATCTTTTGGCCAGGTGGGCCCTCTATCATCCTTCCAAATATCCGCAAGGATATTGGGATACGCAACAACTGGTGGGCGCCTCTGATGCGTGGCTCGAAACCTCCGACAGCGTCAGAATTCATGGCTGGTGGGTTCGACGCGAGAACTCCCCATTGGCGACCTTGTTTCTGCACGGTAACGGGGACAATATCAGCTACTACACGCCATACATCCAGGAGACCATCGCTGCTGGATCGTCGGTTCTCATGATCGATTACCGCGGTTATGGCAAGAGTAGCGGAAGCCCCAGCGAGCAGGGCTTATATCACGACAGCGACGCCGGCTACCTCTATTTGCTCGACAAGGGGTTTCGCGCTGAGCAGGTTATTATTTATGGCCAGTCACTCGGGAGCGCGGTGGCGATCGACTTGGCATCGCGGCGTCCTTGCGCGGCGTTGATCCTGGAAGCTCCGTTCAGTTCGGCGAGCGATGTTGCGGGTTCCTTGGTTCCGTTCATAGGACCGCTGCTCATTCGCAGCTACAACTCGCTTCCAAAGATGCGCGGGATTCGGGCGCCGAAGCTTTTCATCCACGGGGATCGAGATGGAACCATCCCGCTCAGGCTGGGACAAAAGCTATTCGACGCGGCGCCAGAACCGAAAACGTTTTGGGTCGTTCCAGGAGCCGACCACAATAACATTCTAGAAACAGCCGGCGCTGAGTACCGGCGCAGGTTAAGCGCGTTCTATCAGGCCAGCGTCTTATAAACGCTTTCGGCGCCACTTCCACAATTGCTTGTAAATCTGGACCAGCTGCTGAACGGAGGAGGGCGGAGGCAACGACTGTCCGAACATCCGGCAGCTCATATATACCCGCTGATATTCGATGCTGACATGATGGGGAGTGAGTATGGCTAGGTGGTCGGCAAATTCGCTTCAGCTCCCCGGCGCTCATGGGCTGGTCGGGAGGATTCAAGCTTGGTCGACGGGCCATACGGCGACACAGTAACATGTTCGCCTTTTCTTCGCTGACTAACTCACGTTCATCAGTTTGCCACGGCGCCTCACCCATTCCTGAGTACTAAACACTCGCGGGCCGACTTCGATCAGGCGAGGGAGCATGTCGAACACCGTGCCAGGCGTCCAGTTTGAATTGGCGCGGGTACGGAAACCAAGCCGGTTGAGCTCTTCAGCGATTTCCCGCAGGGGCTTGTCCTGGATGATCATCTCCAGCATGAACAGCAAAGCTTCCCGCTCCCGCATGTCTTGCTCCAGGGCCACGCAGTCCTCGGCGATCTTGAGCCCATAGGGCACGGGCTGGGTGATATCGGCTAGCGGCGGGGCATCGTCTGGAACCTCACGTTCCCAGATCACGGCAACGGCTTTCCAGCCTTCGTTGGCCTTGCTCTGGAGATAGCCGCCGGTCAGGGGGCCGGCCAGGATTTCGCGCGTGTGTTGGAGTTTTGGCATGGCTTGTGAACATGGCAGTTGTGTGGCCAAGGATGGTGATTGAAAGGATTGGAGTTTTGCAAATGGACCTGTGCGGTCTTGGGATTGGGGATTTGGGATTGGCGTGATTCGGGACTGGAGTCCCTTAGGGCAGAATGCCGGGTCCGTCGGGAGTGCCGGGCTCGCGGACCCGGCGGCAGTAACAGAGCTGGCCGATGGTGTAGAATTTGTCGCGATCGAGCCAATCCAGATGCGTGCAGAGCATCGGCAAAAGGAAGCCGAATGGAATGACTAGAAAAGGCCAGAGCAGGGCACGCGGGAAGCGCTCGAAGAATTCGAGGACGTCGATAAACTTCCGGCCCATGAACCAGAAGTAGCCGCCCAGCGGCCGGACCTGATCCACGGCGAATCCGGCTTCTTCCAGCAGACGCTGGGCGCCGTAACGAGTGAAGCGGTAATAATCGTGCGGCATCTGGTGTTCCTCCCACATGGTGGGCACGATGATCATCAATTGGCCGCCGGGTTTCAAGGCTCGCGCCATTTCGTGCAGGGTCTGGCGCGGGAACGGCGTGTGCTCCAGCACCGCGACGCTCAACATGCCGTCGAAGGTGTGGGGCGGGAAGGGCAGCGCCTCCACGCGCGCCCAGGCATCGATCTTGCCGTAGTTCCAGTCGCCTTCGCCGACGCCGAGGTCGATGGCGCGGTACTGATGGCCGGCGCGCGCGACGTCGGGACTGTATTGCGCTTCTCCCGCTCCCGCATCCAGCACCAGCGAATTGGGCGGCAGCAGCGCGGAGAATTCGCGGACTGCGTTCACCACAAAGCGGTCGAATGGATTGATCTGATCCAGCACGAAACGGGGAATGAGCTTGCGGCCGAGTGCCACCACTTTGCGATTCAGCATGGTTTGCGCGTAGCTTCGAAGCCGCCCCACTGCCACCAGCACTGGCCCACGAACAATAGCGGACTCAGCGGCAGTGCGTCAGGACATTGCGGCAGGTTGCGCGCCACCAGATAGGCCGTGCCGGCAGCGGAGAGCGCGGGCAACATTAGCAGCCGCAGCGCGGGACTTGCGGGGAACAGGCGCGCCAGGGGTTCTTCATCGCGCCAGCGGCGAAAATACTGCGACGTTCCGGTGCCGTAGTGACGCATCTTAGCAAGGTAATCGGAAAGCGTGTGAATGGCGGGATAGTGCGTGACGCGAGCCTTGGGTTCGTAGCGCAGACGAAAGCCGAGCTGGCGCGCGCGCGTGGTGAAATCGCGATCCTCGCACATGGCAAGCGTGGTATCGAAACAGCCGACTTTCGCGACCACGTCGCGGCGCAGGATCAGGTTGGAAGTGGACAGATGCCGCGCGGGACCGGCGGCGAGACCGGGCGACAAGACGGGGCCGTCGGTAGAAAGATATTCGAGCCGCGCCGCAAGGCCCGGTTGGCCCGGAGTGCGGGAACCGCTGGCGAGGTCGGCGTCGCCGGAATTGAGAACGTTCCACAGGACATCGGACCAGTCGGGTTCCGGAACGCAATCGTCGTCTAAGAAATAGATGACGTCGCCGCCTGCTTCGGCCAACCCGCGATTCCGCGCATTCCCGTAGCCTCGCTTCGGTTCTGGGATATAGCGCGCCGGGAAGGTGTCGACCACTCGTTCGGTCTCCGCCGTGGGGCCGTTGTCGACCACCAAGATCTCGTCAATTTGGCGCGACTGGCGTGCCAGGCCCTGGAGCGTACGTTCCAGGAGTGCGGCGCGATTCAAAGTAATGATTATGAGCGAACTGGTCACGGTTTCCGACACCAGCAGAAGTAGCCGAGCGTGTAATCGCGGCGGCGATCCACCGGATCGAGGAAATAGCAGACCACGGGAATCGCGAAGCCGAAGATGGGCGCCAGGATGACGAAGAAGATCCAGCGCCAGCCACGTTGAAAGAAACTCAGGATCGCCATCATGCGGAAGCCGATCAGCCAAAATAACCCGCCGAGCGCTTCGACGCGGCTTTGCAGACCTGCTTTGTCGAACAGGTAAGTGAGCCCGTAGCGCGTGTAACGGAAAAAATCGTTGGGATGCTGATGGATCTCCCAGCACTGCACGGTGGTGAGGATCAACTGCCCGCCCGGCTTGAGCACGCGCGCCATTTCATTGATGCCGATGCCCGGCTCCTTCAAATGCTCGAGGACCTGAATGTTGATGACGGCGTCAAACGCGTTATCGCGAAAGGGCAATTCAGAAATGTCGCCCAGGACTTCGATTTTCGTGTAGTCCCAGGCCTTATCGCCGATGCCGCGGTCCAGGCGGACGTAGCGGGTGTGCGCGAAAAGCGGAGCGTGTGGACACTCGCCCGCGCCGGCGTCCAACACATGCGCTCCGGGCGGCAACTTGCGTGCGGCTACGGTGAGATGTTCGAGAAGCTCGGTATGAAACGGATCTATCCAACGAAGGACGAAAGCGGGGACGAAAGGCTGGACCAGCTTCCGGAATTTCGGTTTAAACAAGTGCTACTGCTCCCTTTGGTTTTATACCAGGCGCCAGGGAGAGAAAATGAGGTTTTTGGTCTGGAAGCATTCGTGTGTGCAGTGGCAGCCGCTCTGGACCTTCTGGCGAAGCTGGACGGCTTGAAAATCGTGCCAGAGGCGGTTGAAATCCCAATTATAGGCTTTGAGATTTCCCACCGGCTTCAGAAGCTCGCAGAAAGAAACGTCGCCGTTGGCATCGATGACGCAGCTCACGTCGCCCGCATTGCAGGAAATGTTCTTCGGATGGCCCTTCATCTCCTGCATGTAGTAACGGTTCAGCATGAAGCGGCCCACCGTGGCCGTCCACCCGCCGATGCCGCCCCAGCGGCCGTGGAAATAGCGCCGGCAGAGCTGCAACTGAAGCTTTGAGACTTCCGCGTATTGCTCCGGCGTAGGCGCCGAGAGCGTCGCATCCATCCACTTGCCGCGCAGGATGTTGAGCGAATGATAATCCAGGTCCCACTCGGTAACGCCCAGGTTGAGCAGCCGCTTCACGTCCTCGATGTTGCTGCTCATCACGGTAGTGACCACACTCAGCGACAAACGTTTATCGCGCGTCCGAATTTCCCGGAGCGCCTCCATGGTGGCTAGCGCTCGCTTGTAATTACCGGGAACGCCTCGGATGCGGTCATGAACCTCGCCGATGCCATCGAGCGAAATGGCGATGTTCAGCCGAAATTTGCTGGGATTGGCGAGGATTCCCTCCACCGATTTCCGGATGACGTCGGTTTGCAGCGCGTTGGTTGGGATATTGATGAACTTGGCCTGGTTGTGGTCGACGAAGCGGTGGCAGATCTGGTCGATGTCCTTGCGAAGGAACGGCTCGCCGCCCGAAATATCGAGCCAGACCAGCTCGCCCATGGCTTCGGAAATCTTCTGAATATGCTCCGGTTGCAGCGCCTCTCCTTGATTCAGATTCTGCCAGTAGAAGCAGGTGCCGCACTTGGCGTTGCAGTGATCGGTAATGAAAAGGATCAAATGGACGGGCTTCTGCTGGCGCTGCGAGAGCTGTTTCCAGGACAGAATATCGGTGGTGAGCATGCTACTACGAAGTGCCTTCAGGGTACGCAACCGGGGTTGGAATGTCAATTCGGCCGTTAAGTGGCCACGGATGAACACCGATCAACACAGATTGAAAACAATGAACTTGGCTTTCGGCAGCCTGTTAATGAATGACTACCTTGGCCAGGCCGGCATTGTTGGCGGTATCGTAGGCCCGGACCACTAACAGGTGCTCGCCCGCGCGAAGCCGGTCGATCGCCATGTGATACTGCTCGCGAGGCGAATCGGTGAGGCCGTCGGCCGCCTCCACCGGGTTCCATGGGCCTGCGTCAAGCGAATACTCGAAGCGGCGCAAGGGCGAGGTCTGATCCACGACATCGGCATCCACTTCCACGCGATCGTTGGAACGGCGAGGCGCGGTCAGCGTAATCACGGGCGGCGTATTGTCAATGAGCACCGGTGAAGAGACCAGCTCATCGGTACGCGCGACATTGGCTGCGTTGGAAGGCTGGTCGGACGCGATGACGCGGAAATAGTAGCGGCCATCGGCCAGGACGTCGCCATCCAGCAGGAGGGAATTCTCAGCGATGTTGGCACGCAGCAGCTTCCACTCCTTTTCGTCTTCGCCGCGGAAATACAGCGAGTACAGCAGGCGGTCGCCATCCGGGTCGTCCGCTTGCCAGGTCACTTGCACCTGCGATCCGGACCCATGCGAAAGCGTCTGCGTCGGCGTGCCCGCGGGCGTGGACGTTTCGCCGGTATCGGTGACGGTGATGCTATAGGCAGCGGCGGTGGAACTGGTGGACCCTGCTGCCTTCGACGCCGAGCCTTGCATAGAAACGCTGATGCTTCGGATGACGGGGGGATTGTTCTGCGGCAGATAAGCGAGGCTGACGTTCTCGACGGCGGCTCCCGGGCCCTCCAAGGATGCCCGCCATTGAATATAGCGGGCGTTGGGGCTGTGGATCAGCGAGTCCCGAGCATCGGTGAGCGGCTCTGACCAATCGCTCCAGGTTTTGTCGGGACGCGCGGAGTTGCCCGATCGCGTCGCGAGTTGCACCTTAGCAGTCCCACGCCACGAAATACGGCCCCAGCGCGCTACCGAGCCCGAATCGTGTACCGGCGATTCGTAGCTGCCGCTCGCGCCTGCCGCATCCGCCAGCCGGAAAACTTTGCCCATATCGCCGGTAGCGGCGACCAATCCATCCGGGGATTCAAGCAGCCGCGTGGCTTCGCCTTCATTGGTCTCCACCATCAGTGTGGCCTTGCGATCCGCGCCCAACCGATAGAGGCGGCCTTGGCCGTCAGTGGCGAAATAGAGCAGGTCTCCTTTGGTCCCGGCCACGGGAGGCCGCGCGAGCAGGCTGTACACATTCTCTTCCTTGGAAGTCCACAAAGTCTCAACCGTGTCGTCGGGATTGATCTTGTACACCGCCGACTTGTCGACGCCAGGGATCTCGGCCAGGGGACTCGCGGATGCTGCTTGCTGCACGGCTTGGACGGTGGCGGCCTTGGGAGCGTCGGCCTTGGGCTTGATCTCCGTCTCGGCCTGCGAATTGGCGGAATCGGTCACTGTGATGGAAGTGGTTGGCGCGGTCACCGTGACGCTGAGCGGGGAAGTCAGCGAAGTGGTCAGCGGTCCCGCGCGATTTGCGATGGAACCGCCCAGCGCCGCCGCGTATATGGTGCCGTCCGGCATGGGAACAATGGAGCGGATTTCCGGCAAGTTCGCGTTGTAGAGCACGAACGCCTTGTCCTTGGCGCTGATGCGATACAGGATGCCGTTGGGCTCTGTTCCCGCCAGCACATTGTTGTGCGAATCGAATGCCAGCGCCGTCACGTGGGACTGCCCGGTTTCGTAGTACGTCTCGGCCTTGCCGGTTTTATCCACGCGATAAATGTTGGCGGGATTCCCGGCGCCCACAAACAGCGTTCCGTCTTTCGAAAACGCGAGCGCCCAGATGTATTTGGCCTGAGGCGCAAAGAACACGGTGGCCTTTCCTTTTTCGATGCGATAAACCTTACCGTCCGGCGAGGTGGCGGCGTAGAGAACGCCGTCCGGATCCACAGCCACCGCGAAGACCTCCGGCTGATCGGAAGTCCATATCAGATTGCCGGCACCCGTGGGCGTGATCTGATAGACGCGCCCGCGATGGCCCGTGCCCGCATAAATGGATCCATCCGCCGCGCGCGCGATGCTCCAAATGGTTGGCTGGCCGGACGTGAACACCGTCTCCAGCTTGGGCGCGAGCGACAGCCGTCCATCGCGATCCAGCGAAATTCCCTGGAAGCGGCCCTTCAGGAAATCCTGATAGGTGTTCATCTCCCAAGTGGCGGTGGTGGCCGCGTGGAGGGAGACGGTCAGCGCGACGGCGATGAAAAACTTCGTCATTCGGTTATTTCCACCTGCGCTGTTTTCGATCCACTTACTACGACGTCGCCGGTCTGGATCTGCAATTCATCGATTTTTGAACCGCGCGGCACCCAGACACCCTGCGCCGCTTGAGTTCTGGCCAGGATCAAACCAACCGAAGGGGGCGGATCCGGCAAGTCCTGGCCTTGAACCTGGAAGGCCGGGTCGGTTCGCCAGACACGCACATAGGCGTTGGTGTTGGGCCGGAGATTATTCAGAAACGAGACCAGCTGCGTGGCGCTTTTCGGCGCTTCCGACGCCATCTGCTGATAGTCGAGCGCGTTCGACATGGAGCCGTCGGAGACGGTGAAGCTCAAGACGCCGGCGGGCGCGCCCACGGGCACGCGATAGCGGACGTCCTTCTGCACTTCCAACCCATTTTCGCCGGTCAAGGTAACGCTCAACTCCACCGTGCCGCCGGGATGAACCTGCTTGGGCGACGCCGTGATTTGGTCTACCTGCAGAAATCGCTTGTGCTCCGACGCTTCAATCTCCAGATTGATGCTCTTGATTTTCAGCGCATCGAAGCCCGCGCCCAGAATCGACGACAGCGGAGACGCCACGCCCGTCGATGCTTGCAGAGGCACGTTGAAATCGCCCGCATAGGTGTTATCGAGCCTCAGCGGAGGAGCGCCATTCACGAATTCCACGCCGCCGCGCAGCGAATAACTGGCCAGCCCCAGGGTTCGTTCGGTAGCGTCCATCGCCGAATACACCGCGGTCTGCACGATGTAGGGCGAGAGCACCCGATCCTGGATCATCTGCATGTGATAGGCGAGCGGCGCACGGCGTCCATCTTTCACCGTGATGGAAACCGGAATGGTGTCGGCTTTACGGCCCAATTCTCCGTAGATGCTGGTGCTGCGGTCCTGGGTGATGGCGCCCATCCACTCCAGCGGCGATGAAATCTTGAAGGACGAGTTGAGGTTCGGCAGTAGCGTCAGGACTTCGGCGCGCGCGAACGGAAGCTCCGTGTTTCCCACCGACATAAACTGATGTCCGAACGCGTAGATCCTCTTGCCGTCCACGGCTGTAACCGTGCCTTCGGCGCCGATGCTCATGTCGCCCGACAGCAATTCGACCGCGATCATGTCGCCGGGCCGGAGTGACGCGGGCGCGCCCATCTGGGAAGGAAGCTTCCCGCCGCTCGAAACGCCCTGGCGCGGCTCCAGGCCCAATTTCTTGAGCTGGGGCGCGAATTGGTCCAGCGTGCCGGCGGTGAAGCCGCTGAACGAAACCGGTGTCGCGATATTAATGAGCTTTGAGGCTAGGGGGTCGCCATTGTTCGAGGCTACCTTAGGAGCAGCCGCCGGCTGACCTGAATCGCCCACTGCCAGCATCTCTTCGATGGGCCGGATGCCCGCGATCGGCTCTTTGGAGAAGTTGAACGCCAGCGCCACTGCGCCCACCAGACGTCCGTCCACATAGACCGGGCTGCCGCTCATGCCCTGCATGACACCCGTTTCAGCCAGCGGGCCGCCCGAAAGGCGCGCCAGGATGACGGACTGGCGGGGTCCCACGTTTTCCAGCACCCCCAGAATCTCCACCTGGAATTCCTCGATCTTGTTGCCTTGGAAAACAGTTTTACCTATAGCGTGCTGTCCGGCGCGGACATCGCGCAAGGGGTAGATGGCGATCTGCCCCGCTGCGAACTGCGGCCAAACACTCGCCGCTAGAAATAGTGAGATGACGAAACGGCAAACTCCCACTATTTCATTCTAGCCCGTGGGTGGAGAAGGGAGTCGGAATGTTGTGGACAGGCCTGCTGTTGATTGCCGTCTATGCTCCGCTGCTGGCCGGTTTGGCACGGCAATGGAGCACGGACCCGGACATGTCCCACGGATTTTTCGTGCTGCCGGTGGTGGCCTTGGTGGTATGGCGCAGGCGGGGGGAGCTGGCCGCCATTCCACGGGTACCGAATTGGTGGGGGCTCGCGATTGTGGCGTGCGGCGCGGTACAGATGCTGCTGGGAACGCTGGGGGCGCAAATATTTATCGCGCGAACCGCGTTTCTGGTGTCGTTAGCCGGCGCCGTTCTGTTCCTGGGAGGAACGCGGGCGCTCAGGATTTTGGCATTTCCGCTCCTGCTGTTGTTGTTCCTGTTCCCGATTCCCGCGATAGTCTACGCCAGGATCACGCTGCCATTGCAGATTTTCGCTTCGGCCACGGCCGAAACCGTTTTGAATTGGATCGGTATTCCGGTCTTGCGGGCCGGCAACATTCTCGAGCTTCCGCACCAGCGGCTCTCGGTGGTGGAGGCGTGCAGCGGCATCCGATCGCTGCTGTCGCTGGCGTTTTTGTCGCTGGTCTACGCCTATTTCTTTGACAAGAGGGTGGGGATGCGATGGGCGTTGCTGGCGGCTACCATTCCCATAGCGATCGCAGCCAACGCGGCGCGCATCACGTTGATGGGACTCTTCGGCCTAGAAGGCGTCTCTCATTTGTTCGAGGGCTGGGTGCTGTTTGTGGTGTCGCTCGGCCTGCTGGTCACAATTCATCATCTTGGAATATGCCGACGCCTGATCGCGCGACGCTCATCTTAAGTGCGCTGCTGGTGGTTCAAGGAGCCGCATTTTATGGGCTTTCGCGGCGCGCCGAATTGATTCCATCGTCGAAGCCGCTCGCGGAGTTTCCGGCCGTCGTCGGCAATTGGCGGATGGTGCGCGTGGGCGTCATTGAACAGGAAGACAAAGATGTTCTTCGCGCCGACGATTATTTGACGCGGCAATACGCCGCATCGTCGGGAAAATCGGCGAACCTCTTCGTGGCTTATTTTCAATCGCAGCGTGCCGGGCAAACGCCGCATTCACCGAAGAATTGCCTGCCGGGCTCGGGCTGGACCTGGTCGGTGGCCGACACGATTCGGGTGGAAATCACCGGCCGCGCACAGCCGATCGAAATCAACCGTTATGTTGTTACGAAAGGCGACGATCGTGCTGTGGTGCTGTACTGGTATCAATCGCGCGATCGCGTGGTGGCGAGCGAATATCGCGCCGCTGCGTTTACGGCCTGGGACGCGCTGCGATATAACCGAACCGATACCGAGCTAGTACGCGTAGTCGCGCCCGTGACAAACATTGGCGTCGAATTTATCCAAGCATTTTTCGCAGAACTCCGACGCTTACAATCAAGGTGAATGGCAATCTTCGATGTCATTGTCGCCGGCGCGGGGCCAGCGGGAGCAACTGCTGCCAAAATCCTGGGCGAAGCCGGGGTCTCGACGGTGTTGCTGGACAAAAGCGCCTTTCCGCGCGACAAGGCCTGCGGCGGCGGAATCAGCGCGCGGGCCCTGGCGCGCTTTCCGTATCTGACTGACGCGCTGGCCGGCATCCCCACCAGCTGGGTGAGCAAAGTCCATTTCGAATCGCCGTCCGGCTTTGTGGTCGATTACCGATCGCCCGATCGTTTGTATTTGATGATCCGGCGGTGCGAGTTCGACAATCTGCTGTTTGGGCTTTCCAGGCCGCACGTCGAGATCGCAACCGGCCTCGCTCGCAAAGTGACCGTTCATCCCGATTCTGTGAGCGTCGGCACCGGCACTCATGAGTACCGCGCGCGCATGGTCATCGGCTGCGACGGCGCGAACAGCATCCTCGCTCGCGCCTCCGGGCTCCGTACCGGCAGCATCCAAAGCGATTACGCCATCGACATGATGGAAGAGACGCCGCAACAGGAGCTGAGCATCCGAGAGCTCGACCGCATGTACATTTATTACCGGATTCGCAGCCATTACGGCTACGGCTACGTGTTTCCGAAGGCGAGTCACCTGAACGTCGGCGTCGGTTTCAAGCTGGATTACTATTTGTCGAGTTTGCGCGGCGAGCATTACGCGCACCACCAGGCCTTCGTGAACGATCTGAAGTCGAAGCACTTGCTCACTGGGCGATCGAACCGCTCGAATTTCAAGGCATTTCCGCTGCCGATCTCGGGGCCTCTGGCGCGCACCTATGCAGACCGCGTGTTGCTGGCCGGCGATGCCGGCGGGTTTGTGAACGCTCTCACCGCGGAGGGAATCTATTACGCCATGGTCACTGGAGAGCTGGCCGCGCGCACCGCCATCCACGCGATCCGGGCCGGAGATTTTGCGAGCACTCAATTGCGCGGCTACCAGCGCGCGTGGAAGCAGGAAATCGGCGATGAGCTGGCGAACAGCGTTCGGCTCCAAAAGCTTCTGCTGGCGGATCCCGCGCGAATCGACCGCATTGTCAGGGCCGCCAGCCGTCACGCGGTGCTCGCCGACCTTCTGGCCCGCTTCGCCACTGGCGCATTGACGCGCGCGCAATTCAAGCGATCGATGCTGCGCCGCGCCCTGCCAGTGTATGTTCGCGAGAAAGCACGGAGCTTCTTTCATGCTTGAGCTGCGGAAAACGCATTGGCTGGTGGCGGGCGCCTTTTCGCTGCTCATCGGTTCGCTACTCGCTTTCCAACGCCAGTTCCGCGAATATCCGGCCATCGAATACAATGATTTTCCGGTGCCTGCGGACGCCCAGGAAAAAACCGAGTTCGCTTTCGCGCGCTTGATGTATCCACCGGCGCCCACTGCCATGTTCGATCGCGCCGGTCCGCGCTGGGCCGAAGGCATGTCGAGCTGGACGCAGGATTATCCGCGCGCCGATCGGCACTTTCTGCTGGCGCTGCGCCGGCTAACCCGCATTCAGGCGCGGTCGGTGGAGCAGCCCGTGAATCTGGACGATGGCGACGACGTATACAACTGGCCGTGGCTGTATGCCGTGCGTCCCGGCGAATGGCAGCTCACCGATGCGCAGGCCCATAAACTCCGCGACTATCTGCTGCGCGGTGGGTTCTTCATGGCTGACGATTTTTGGGGCACGTCCGAGTGGGCTGTGTTTTGGGAAAGTATGGGGCGCGTTTTTCCTGATCGGCAAGCCGTTGAACTCGAGAACACGAACGCGATATTCCACACCATTTACGATCTGGATGATCGTTATCAGGTGCCGGGCGCCTGGGGTCTGTACGGACGCGGCTATCAAAACGACGGCCGGGTGGCGCACTGGAAGGGCATCTTCGACGATCAAGGCCGGCTGATGGTGGCCATCACCATGAATTCCGATTTAGGCGATTCGTGGGAGTGGGCCGACGCGCCTGAATACCCGGAGCGCTACTCGGCGCTCGGGATTCGGATCGGCGTGAATTACGTGACGTACGCGATGACGCACTAGTGGCTGTCTGCGGACAATCTTTACTGCTAGCTGTGCCAACACCTTGCGAAAATCTCCGAAACGTTGACACGCTTGTGAACGCAGCACGCAGGAGAGGAGTGCGTGCGCCACACAACCCTGCAAGGATTCAGAACCTGGAGGCATTTATCCTCTAGGAGCTCATATTCATGCGTACTTCAACCCTTGTTGCAGCCGCGTTCGCCGGTTTCCTGGGCGTTGCGATCGGCTCGCACTTCACGACTGTTTACGCTCAGGGACCGGACCCTGGCGTCGAGATTCTTCACAGCAAGAACTTCGTTTTGCTGGACGGGTCTGGCCATAAGCGTGGCGAGTGGCAGATAGACCCTTCGGGCATGGCCGTGCTGCGCCTGTTCGATGCTCAGGGTCGCGTGATCTGGGACACCACTGGAACGCCGCGCGCCCGCCTGACGCACCAGCGCTAGCCCGGATAGCGGCCTTCGATGTAGCTCTGCAATTGGCCGATCGTTTCTTCGTGCGCGCTGATGGTCCAATTCACCAGATCGCCGATGGACACAATGCCGACTACGTCGTCGCCGTCCAGAACCGGCAGATGCCTTATGTGGCGCTCCGTCATCGACCTCATGCATTCTTCCACGGTGTTATCGGGGCTGGCGGTAATCACGTGGTCGGTCATGATTTCCCAGACCTGCGTTTCTTTGGACGATCTGTCTTTCAAAATCACTTTACGGGCGTAGTCGCGCTCGGAAATGATGCCGGCCAGATGGCCCTCGGACAACACTAGCAATGCCCCCACGCTCTTTTCGGACATGCGCGCAATTGCTTCGTAAACAGTTGCCGTTGGGGCGATGGACCACACATGGCGGCCCTTGAACCGGAGCAAAGAATCCAACGTATCTACTGGCTTCATGACATGCTCCTCCTGCGGCCATCATAGGTCTGGTTGACTTTTGACACAAGGGCGCTATTTATTCGATGTGCCCGTCGCGCATCCGCACAATGCGATGCCCGTAGCAGGCGGCCTCGGGATTGTGGGTAATCATCAAAATGGTTTGGCCCAGGCGGCCGTTCAGATCGCGCAGCAACCCGAGGACGGCGTTGGAATTCTCGGTGTCGAGATTACCGGTTGGTTCATCCGCCAGCAAAATGGACGGGCGATTGACGAGGGCGCGAGCGATGGCGACGCGCTGCTGCTCACCGCCGGAAAGCGCGCGGGGCTTGTGATCCAGGCGGCTCTCGATGCCGAGCAGTTTCAGGATCTCCAGAAACTGAGGATCGAGCGGGCCATGGTTGTGCGCGATGTCGCGCGCGATCTCGATATTGTTGCGGGCTGTCAGCGTCGGCAGGAGGTTGTATTTCTGAAAAACGAACCCGACGGTAGTTTTGCGTAGCTCAGTGCGCTCGGAGTCGGACATGCCGAGCAGATCGCGGTTGGCGATGTGAATGGTCCCTGAAGTCGGCGGAGTCAACCCTCCCACGATGTGAAACAGGGTCGACTTGCCGGAACCCGACGGCCCGACGATCGAGACGAATTCCCCCGCTTGCACGTCCAGATCCACGCCCCGCAGCGCATGCACGTCCACTTCGCCCGCATGGTATGTTTTTCGCAGCCCTCGAATGGAAATGATCGGCTCGCCATTAGTCATAGGCGAGGGCCTCGATTGCATCCTGCCGCGCCGCCTTCAGCCCCGGATACAGGCAGCCGAGCAAAGCACCAACGATCGCAATGGCCGCGGCGGGCAGCCACCAGCGAGGGACGATGGCTTGGATGAGCGAGCTTCGCACCAGATCGCGAATGATGAAGCGAGTAACGTAAGAAAGCAGGATGCCGAGAATGGAACCGGCGATTGCGAGCAAGACTGTCTCCCGCAGCAGGATATTGAGTATGTAGCCCGGAGACGCGCCCAGGGCCTTCAAGACCCCGATCTCGCGCGTGCGCTCCAATACGGCGGTGTACATGGACAAGAACACCACCAGGAACCCAACCAGTACGCCCACGCCAACCACCACCCAGATGAAGTCGGTCAGCATCGGAATGTTGCTAGCAGAAAAGAGACTGGTGTAGTCTTCCATCGAATAAACTTTGTAGGTTTTCAATTTGTCCGAGAGTTCGGCGATCACGCCAGGGACGTTCGCAGCGTTGTCCACCTTGACGTACATGGTGCTGACTTTTCCAGTGTTCCCAGTGAGATCCTGAAGCGTGGCCAGCGGCACTACCATGCGCGCCAGCATTCCAGGCTCATAGATTCCCGATACACGCCACGCGTGGTTCGTGTTTGTGATCGTGTCGCCCACGTGAAGTTTGTGCTGGTTGGCGTACACCTCGTCCACCAGCACATCATCGGGGTACTGAAACGGACCGCCCTGCACCAAACGAAATCCTCCATTGAGCCGATCGAACGTGGCCAAATCCACGCCAGTGATGTAGTTGAACAGATCATTTCCGAAGATGAGCGTGCCGGTCGCGACGGTGACGTGGGGCTGCTTATCGATGAACGGAATGAACCTGGCGTCCATTTGACCGCCCGAAACGATAATCGAGCCGCCCGGCGGACGGATGAGAATATTCGCGCCCACGCCGCGCGCGCGGCTGGCCTGCTCGCTCAGCATTCCTTCGCTCAAGCCAACCAGCGTCAGAACCATCGTCACCTGGATGCTGATGGCGATTATGCCCAACAGCGTCCGCACGGGACGATGCTTCAGGTTTTCGAAAACCAGTCTATTGGTCAAGTTATTTGTTCGACACGACCAGGCGTTGCGGGAACGGCGCCAGCTCGCGCATCTCGCTGCGCGCGAACCCGGCATTGCGGAACATCTTCTCAAGCTCCGAATAGGTGTACGCGTCGCCCGCGGGCGTGCCCAGCATTTGCATGCTAAACATGGCGTCGCGCTGGGGAGAAATGCGATCTTCGTTCGGAATGAATTCGGGCGTGATGGCGATCCCGCCCGGCGCAAGCGCGGCATGCACCTTGCGAAGCAGCTTCTCGTTAGTACCCGGATCGAAGTGGTGCAAGAAATTCGGAATCAGGACGATGTCGTAGCCGGAGCCGAAATCCACTTCAAAGGCGCTGCCGGGGATGGTCGAATAGCGATCCGCTACGCTCGCCTTGGCGGCGTTTTCCTTGGCCACTTCCAGTACATTCGCCCAGTCCAGGCCGACCACCTTCGCGTTGGGGTTGTGCCTGGCGAAGGCGATTCCGTACACGCCATGGCCGGCCGAGATATCGAGGACTTTAATGGGCTTGGAACCGGCGAACATCTTCGCGATCAATTCCGCCGGCATTTGCATCAGGGGCGCCATGGAGCGCGCGAACTCCACCCACATCGGATTCTCCGGTTCCAGAGCGCCATGATCGCTAGGGAGCGCTCCCCCGTGCCGGATAACCGCCGTAATGTCTTCGAGCATGCCGGCCACGTGGGGACTCATCAGGAAATTGGCCATGGTTCCCATATACGCCGGCGAATGGCGATTGAGAAAAGCGGCGGAGTCTGGCGTCAGTGTGTATTCGCCGCGTTGCTTGACCAGAAACCCGATCATCGTTAAATAGTCGCAAAGCACCCGCGTGCCCTTCTCCGACGCCTGGATGCGTTTGGCAATCGCGCTTAGGGATGTGTTGCCTTCGGCGATGGCGGTAAAGAGATCCAGGTCGATGCCGCCGCGAAGCGCTACGGAGCGCTGGTACGCTTGCAGGGTGTCGAATATGATGGCGGGCGAAGGAGCCTGCGTCTGCGGAGAGGACGACATACGACCATCATCTCACCCCGCGTTTCACCAGTGTATCCGCACGCCCCCCAGAACTGCCCGCGACAGCGCCTGGTACCCGAGCACTTCCTGGTAGCGTTCGTTGAGGAGATTCTCCACTTTGAGAATCGGCGTGAAATGCCTGGCGATGTCATAAGAGGCGCTGGCGTAAATATTTTGGTAGCCGGGATTGCGCGTGATCCCAAACGTAAAGTCGGCGTCCTGCCGCTCGCCGACGAAGCTGCCGCCCACCACCAGCGACCAGCGCTTGGGCGTCACAGCGATGGAAAGGGAACCGGAATTGCGCGGGCGGCGGACCAGGGGCTCACCGATCCCGGTATCGGACGATTCAGGCGTGGTAGATGCAGTGATATCGGTGTATAAACGCATGTACGCGCCGGTGAGCAGGATGTTGTGTGTGACGCGCGCCTGAGCGGAAGTTTCCACACCGCGCGCCCAGCTTGCTTCGATGTTCTCCCAGGTGTCGCCGACGAAAGCGATCAGATCGCGAAACGAATTGCGGAACGCCGCCACTTCCGTTCTGACTCGCCGGCCCCACCATTCCGAAACCAGCGCGGCTTCGTAGGTAGTGGTGGTTTCGGGGCGCAGCGCCGGATTGCCGAAGAAATAAGGCGATTGCGCGTAGTTTTCAAGCAAGCTGGGTTCGGTAACGCCGCGCCCGGCGCTCAAACGGAACGACGTGGAGGAAAGCGGGCCGTGTTCGCCCAGCAGTAGGAAGCTGGCGCCGCCCCGCCCGGAGCCGATGGTCCCGAACGCGCTGCTGTGCTCTACCCTGGCGCCGCCGCTCAAGAAAATTCGCTTACCAAAGTTCTGCTGCACGTTCGCGAAGAATCCGTTATTGGTGCGCGCTGCCGCGACGCCCGAAAGTTCGCCGGTCTGATCCTGATAATCATAGCCGAAGACCAGCGCGCCGCCACGGTAGGAAAACGTGCCCTGATAACCGGCGATTTTTCGTTCCGTGAGATTGAGCGAATCGTTGTCGCCACCGAAATAGGCGAAGGTTTGAACCAACGTGAGACCGGGCGGAATTACAGATGGCGGCGCATAGGGATTCACCAGCGCAACTAAATACACTGCCGGCGGAGGCCCAGCCACATTCCGAACCAAAGCCGCGAGCGGCTGCTGGCTGTAGTTGCCTTCGTTGTCGTTATAGCGATCGGTGAGACGGTGGAAACCGAAGGTAAACTGCTGCCGGAAGTTCGATCCCCGGCTGTCATCCAGCCGCAGCGAGACGGTGTCATCCCGCTCATGTTCGTTCGGAATCAGATCGTCGATCCCGTAAGCGATCTGGCCGGGCGTACCCGCGATCGCGTCGTAAACCCGGAAGATGGCGCGCAGTTGCGTGGCGTCCGAAATCTTGTAGCCGAGGTTGGCCGTGCCGGTATTGTTCCGGTTGAACGTGTTAGGCCACTCTCCGACGGTGTGAAATTGGGATGCGCTCAACGAATAATCGAGGCGCGACGGAAAGCCGCCGTTCAGGTTGGCGATCCAGCGATCGGTTTGGAAGCTTCCGCGCTCATAGGAAAAGGACCCGTGAGGAACGGCGTTCTCCGGATCGCCGTGCTTGGTGAACAGTTGAATCACGCCTCCGGCGGCTTCGGCGCCGAAGAGCGCGCTCTCGGGCCCACGCACCACTTCCACGCGCTCAAGCCCTTCAGAAGTGAGATTCTCCAGGTGCAATTCCCCGCCGGGATCGTTGAGAGGGACGCCGTCCAACAAGACCAGCGTGCCGGTATAATCGGCGCCGCGCGTGAAGACCTCGGCTAGCGCCCCGGGCGGCCCATACGCGTCGATCTGCAGGCCGGGAATTTCGCGCAGCATGTCGAACAGCATCGGAAATTGCCGCGCAGCCAGTTGCTGCTCCGTGATGACGTTGGCGCCAACCACGGCCTGTTCGGGCGTGGTTTCCGTGCGGTTGGCTGACACCACAACGCTTTCCACAGGCCCCGCGATTTGGAGCGTGATCCTGGCATCGGAGTCGGCGGCAAGATCCACGCTTTGGGGCTTAAAGCCGGTTTTCTCCACATGCGCCGTGCAGTTGGCGTTGCTGGCGATGCCGTTCAGCGTGAATCGGCCTTCAGCGTTGCTGTAGACCGATTGATTTTGACACGTGACGCGCGCGGCTTCCACCGGGCGGCCCGACGGATCCAGAATAGTTCCGTGAAGTTGCAAATTTTCGCCCGCGCATAGCCCGAGCGACAGAGACAATAGAAGGATGGTTCGCATCGTACGTTTCTCCCTCGAAAACGTGGATTGGTTTCCAAGCGAGGAACCGGTCTCCTGACTTGCGGCTGGCCTTGTTATGAAGCGATCTTCCCGCTTGCGCAGTGATCGCCTCGGCCGGTACTTTGCCGCTTACAGTTGCGGGGCAGTGGCGGATTTACACCGCCTTCCCGAACATCCCTCGCCGTTCAGCTTAAAAGATCTCAGGCGAGTATAGCATGCTGGTTAAAGCTTTACCCCGGTGCGCCGATGGTTGAATAATGCCAATGAGGAAACTTGCGATTTCGTTCCTGCTTTTGGCTGGCAGCGCGTTCGCGGCTTCCGACGAAGCGGCGATTCAAAGCACGTTCGTGAAGCCGTGGGTGGAGGCGTTACGGTCGAAAGATAAGGCCGGGTTGGAGCGGTTGTTTCATCCGGCCGTGCGCGCCTGTATCAACCCTAGCACGCAAGAGTTCTTTGACGTAGGGATGGAGCGCCTGATGGATCCGGTGCGAAGCGGCCCATATCGCATCACCAAACTCGCTCCCACGACGGGGCCGTTTCCAGCGTTCTTACCGGAAGATGGCTTCCACACTCCGGTACAGCCGACCTACGACCTGAACCTGCAGTTCGATCAATTCGACGAGATTATGGTGATTTTTCTGGCGCAGTCGAATGGCGCGTGGTATGAGATTTTTCCGTGTCCCAACGAAAAAGGGATGGCGTACTTCCGCCAGACACTGGTCGACTATGCGGAGGCGCAAAAGAAGGCCGCCCAACTTGTCGCGAGCTTGAAAGATCCGCTGCGAAGCGAAATAGACGACCTGCTTCGTCAGCAACAGTACACGCAGGTCATTCAGAAAATCCGCGATGCCACCGGCGCCGATACCGGCATGGCGATGCGCGTGATGGACCTGCTCAAGAAGAAGAAGTAGCTGCGCCTTATTTCAAGAACCCGGCGGCCATTTCTTTTCCCGAGTCAAAGATCGCATACTGCGTGTCGGTGGAATGAAGTTTCGTCAGCAGAACCGTTTGGAGCGCGCTGTTTCCCGCCATCACCAGTACCATGTGATGCGGGTCCCCGGGATTGACGGCGGCGAACACCAGAGCTTCCGTTTCCGAAGCGTGATCCTGACCGGCGATGCGGAATAGTCCGCCAGAGGACTCAAAGCCGATCTTGTCTTGCCACCGGGCGAGGGCTGAATTGCTTTCGGCGCGCCCTACGAAAATGACGTCATGCGTGCGCAACTCTTCATCCCTCACTTCGAAATCCTTGCGGATGGGAACCGCGCTTTCGAGCCATTGGAAGAAATGCTTCTGCAGTTGCTCGGCCGCATAGCGGTTGGCTCCCGCGTCGGTCCTGGTGCCGTACACCAGAATCGCGGAGCTCAGGCGATCGCGAATATCGGAAGCCTTGTACATAGGGCCGCCCGGGTCGGCCGGCAAAGCGAAGCTGACGCCCGCGGCATCCAGGAACAACTGCGCGGCGACGGGCTGGGTCTTGTGAGTCGCGAAAAAATCGGCCATCAATTTGAAGAAGCGGTCGTCGCCCATATTGCGGCGGAGTTGATCCAGGAACAGCACACCCTTTTGTGTTTCGAGATCGAAGCGCTGCTTGGCGGTGGGATCGGAGAGCACGCTCAACGCACGGTACTCGGCCCAATGCGCCGCCAGCGCGTTCGTGAGATTTTGGGAATCCAGATCGTCATAGTACGCCGCGGAGCCGGAGGCAAACCAAATGTCGGCCTCGGACGCGGGCAGAACCCAGCCGCTCCACAGGCGGTCATAGTAATTCTTTTGCAACGCTCCAGCACCGTCGCGGCTCGCTATTTGAGGTGATCCGGCGGGCACCGGCTGGTTCGAAATCAAGCGATAGCCGGAGGTATAAAGACCGTCATTACCGGCGTATTCTGCCAGATCGTCTTTCGACGGAAGCCGCTCGCGCTGATTCGGTTTGCCGAATTCGGCCCATACCATCATGCGCGAGGCCATGTCGGCGGTGACTACTTTTGCGTCCATCGCGGTGGCGCTCACGAGTGGCGCGGTGTGATAAGCCATGAATCCGAACTGCTCGTCGATCTTGCCTTTGTACTCGCGATACAGCGCCTGCCATTTCAAGTCGCGGTCCGTGGGGACGTAGGGGACGTAGCTGGGAGCGCCGTTAGGATCGGGACTTTCTTCCAGGCGAACGCCCAGATCCTTGGCATTGTTGTCGCCCCAATAGAAGCCTGTGGTGCCTCCGAACCAATCGTTCTTGGAGCTACGGTAGAGACGCGATTTGTACGTCCCGAGTTCAAAGAGCGCGATCTCGTTAGTTTTGGCATCGCCGAGTAGCCACTCATTGGTGTACAGGCCATTGTTCTTGGTGCTCAGGATCTCGACCACCTTGTCGATATCGTCCCCATATTGAATGGCTTTGCGCGCGCGAAAAGCAATCGGTGTGCCATTGATGTTGAACGGACTTTGGTTAATGGTGGTTTCGGTAAGCACGATGCCGGCGTCGTTCTGATACCAGTCCGTTCCGCTCTCGATGCCACCGGGATAGCTCTGCATCAGGACGCGATGTCCGGTGACGGGCTTGATATCGAGCATCACGTTGGTCTGCTCGGCCAGGGTGAGCGGCCACCAGGTGGTGTGGCCGATGACCATGCGTCCATCGCGAGTAGCTGGGCCCGTGGCGGCGAAGGCGCTGCAATGGTCCGGCGCCGCGCCGCGTTTACGATTGACGTAGTTCGGTGCAGCCAGCCGCAGGCCTTCCAGACCGTTCGGAGTGACGCTAAGCGCGGAACTGAGATCCGACAATTCAACCGTCGTATTGACAACGACGATGTCGGTAAGGTCGATGGGGCGGCCTTCCCAACGCGCACCGGCGTCGGAAGCGCCGTCGGCGATACCCTTCATTTCCTCGAGAATCTCCTGATCGAAACCGTGCAGAAAGAGAGCGGTGGCGGTGGTGCGCGCCAGGTTCCAACTTTTGTTCTTATTCTTGGGATCGAGCTCCGCTGCGCAGCGTTCCATGTATTGCGGAATTTCCTTGGCCATCAGATGCCCATGCTGATAACCGCGCTCGTAAGGTTGGCCTTCGATGTGGACGTAGATCCATCCGCCGACTGGATAGCGATAGGCGGGCCCGTAGGTGGTCACTGCGGAGGGAGCGGGCCACGAATCGACGCCCTGCGCTTCGTCCACGGTAACGCCCGAGAACCACGCCTTTCCGTTAAAGGCGCCACCGTAGGCCACCGTGAGTACGATGCTGTCGTGCGCGCGAGTAGCGGTGAAGCGGCGATGGACGCGGGTCCAGTCGCGCGTGCCGGCGAGCGATTCCGATTGCACATCGAACGGCAGGGACGCCATGCTGAGCGCGGCCCCGGTTGCGATGGGGGATCGATCCAGATCGCTGACGGCGAGCTGGTCGGTGCGGATCCAGCCGGTGAGTTCGTAGCTTTTGCCGATGGTGAGCGCGATAGGCGCGGATTGGACGCGGGCGTCGCGAGCGGTGTTGCCCGATTCGAGGCGCATCGACATCTGGCCTTCGTGTGTGACGGAGGGATCTGTTACGCCCGTGCCACGCAGGACTGTCCAGGCAGGGCTGGTGCTGCCGAAGGAGCCATGGAATAAAGGCGAGGCGGCGTGAAGGGACGCCACGAAAGCAAGGCCAACAAGGAGGTGCCGCATATTTCAATGAAATCACAAAAGCGGCGGTAGGGGATTTTAAACAAAAGGCCCGCCCCGAAGGGCGAGCCAATTTGCCGCATTCCGAATTCTGACTTCTCGAATTCTGAATTCTTCTTAGTAATCCATCTCCGGACCGCCGTGCCCACCGGGGGCCGGGGCCTGCTTCTTCTCCGGAATCTCAGCGATCATGGCTTCGGTAGTCAGCATGAGCGCCGCGATGGAAGAAGCGTTCTGGAGAGCCGAGCGGGTCACCTTGGTCGGATCGATAACGCCACCCTTCACCAGGTCTTCATACTGCGCGGTGGCAGCGTTGAAACCGAAGTGAGAATCGTTGTTGACACGGATCTTTTCAATCACGATCGCGCCTTCATAACCGGCGTTGCCAACAATCTGGCGAACGGGCTCTTCGCAAGCGCGCCGGATGATGTCAACGCCGATCTTCTCGTCGCCTTCCAGCTTCAGACCGTCCAAAGCCTTGGCTGCGCGCAGTAACGCGACGCCGCCGCCAGGAACGATGCCTTCTTCGACAGCCGCACGGGTAGCATGCAGCGCGTCTTCCACACGAGCCTTCTTCTCTTTCATTTCGGTCTCGGTGGCTGCGCCAACCTTGATCACCGCAACTCCGCCGGCCAGCTTGGCCAAACGTTCTTGCAGCTTTTCCCGGTCGTAATCGCTGGTGGTTTCGTCAATCTGGGCGCGCAACTGCTTGATGCGGCCTTCGATCGACTTCTGGTTGCCGGCGCCATCGATGATGGTGGTATTGTCCTTGTCAACCGTGACGCGCTTGGCGCGGCCCAGGTCTTCCAGTCGTACACCTTCCAACTTGATGCCGGTCTCTTCCATCAATGCCTTGCCGCCGGTCAGGACGCCGATGTCTTCGAGCATCGCTTTGCGGCGATCTCCGAATCCAGGGGCCTTCACCGCGCAAGCATTCAGCGTGCCGCGCAGCTTATTGACCACCAGGGTGGCCAGCGCTTCGCCTTCCACTTCTTCGGCGATCACCAGCAGCGGTTTGCCGGAACGGGCAATCTGCTCGAGGAGGGGAAGCAGATCCTTCATGTTGCTGATCTTCTTTTCGTGGATCAGGATGTAGGGATCTTCCAGCACGCACTCCATGCGATCGGGATCGCTGATGAAATAGGGCGAGAGGTAGCCACGGTCAAACTGCATGCCGTCCACAGTCTGCAGCTCGGTGGTCATGGTCCGGCTCTCTTCCACCGTTATGACGCCGTCCTTGCCGACCTTCTTCATCGCCTCGGCGATGGTGTTGCCGATGTCGGAATCGCCGTTCGCCGAAATGGTTCCCACCTGCGCGATGGTCTCGTTGTCCTTCACGTCTTTGGACAGTTTCTTCACTTCGTTGACCACCAGCTCAACCGACTTCTCGATGCCGCGCTTCAGCGCCATCGGATTGGCTCCAGCTGCAACGGCCTTCACGCCTTCGCGGAAGATGGATTGTGCCAGGATGGTGGCGGTGGTGGTGCCGTCGCCGGCGGTGTCGGAGGTCTTCGAAGCTACCTCACGCACCATCTGGGCGCCCATATTCTCGAGCGGATCCTTTAGCTCTACTTCTTTCGCCACGGTCACGCCGTCTTTGGTGATGGTTGGGCCGCCGAACTTTTTCTCGAGTACTACGTTGCGACCGCGTGGGCCAAGCGTGACCTTCACAGCATCAGCCAACTGGTTGACGCCGCGCAGAATCGCTTGACGGGAATTTTCGCTATAAACAATCTGTTTTGCTGCCATTGAAAATGTCTCCTTTCAAAGAAACTTTGCGCCTAGGCTACTTTGGTAGCTTTCTTGGGGGCGCCTTCCAGAACTCCGAGGACTTCGTCCTCGCGCATGATCATGAATTCTTCGCCATCAATGCGGATCTCACTGCCTGAGTACTTGCCGAACAGGATGCGGTCGCCTTTTTGCACGTCCAGCGGGACCACCTTACCGTCCTCCAGGCGCTTGCCCTTTCCGACGGCGACAACTTCTCCTTCTTGCGGCTTCTCTTTGGCGGAATCCGGGATAAACAGACCACCGACCTTGGTCTCTTGCTCCTCGATCCGTTTCACCACGATCCGGTCATAGAGCGGTCGAATGTTCATAGTTTTGAACCTCCTCTAACATGGGGATTTGAATTGAGCGGTGGCTCACCGCCCCACGTAATATTAGCAGACTCCTGGGAGGAGTGACAAGATTTCTCTTCAAGTAATTGAATATTAAGGAAATAAATTTGGGCATAAACTCAATGGACAGTGCTCTGAGCTTCTCGATATGCTGGAGACGTATCCTCTGGGTACAAATGCATGCGACGTGCGGCGCCATTGATACTGTTGGGTTTCGTCGCGATTCTATATGGCGTTGGCAGGACGTATTACGTCCGTCTCAAGGAGCAGGCGGCGAATACGCCCGTTAAACCCCGCAAGCTCGCGCCAGGACAAACAGCTACCTACCATGGCTGGACCTACAGCCACACCTCCAGCGAGAAGACCGTAATCACCGTTCATTCCGACGACTTCCAGGAACTGAACGGGAAGGACGAACTCACCGGCGTTACGCTGGATATCCACAACAAAGACGACAAGTATGACCACGTGAAGGCCGCCAAAGCCGAGTTCGACGTCGGCCGGGGAATCCTCTATTCGGAAGGCGAAGTCGAGATCACCATGAACGTGCCAGAGGACGAGCAGCCCAGCGGCCGTCTGATGGTGATCAAATCTTCGGGCGTCAGCGTGGAAAGCAAGACCGGCAAGGCGTACACCGATCGGCCAGCAACCTTTGAGTTCGACCGCGGTGATGGCCAAGCCGTGGGCGCCGATTACGATCCCAACACGCGCGAACTCAATTTGCACAATGGCGTGTCTATGACCTGGCGGGGAAGCGACCCGGGCACCGTTCCCATGAAGATCGAGACCGCCCAGCTCAATTACAACGAGCGAAATGCGAAAGTCTACCTCACACCATGGTCTAAGCTGACCCGCGACACGTTGACGTTAAATGCCGGCCCGGCGACGGTAACCTTGCAGAACGGCAACCTCAAGATGGTGGATACTACCCAGGCTAAGGGCACCGACCAGCGTCCTGGCCGCAACCTGGAATACGGCGCCAATCAGCTGTTTGTGGAGTTTAACGACAGCAACCAGATTCAAAAGATAACCGGCGTGGACCAGGCGAGCGTGGTGGCCAAAGGCGACACATCGCAGACCACCATTACGTCCGATCGCGTGATCATGGGTTTTGAGACCACCGAAACGGACAGCGTTTTGCAAACCGCCGTGGCGCAGGGCCACAGCATCATGGAATCGAAGCCGGTGATCAAGCCGGGCGTGGATGCCGCGGAAACGCGGGTGCTGAAGAGCGACACCATTCATACCAAGATGCGTCCCGGGGGCCAGGAGATCGAGACGGTAGAAACCGACGGCCCGGGCGCGATCGAGTTCATCCCCAACCGCGCGGAGCAGCCGCACCGCTGGATGAATGGCGATCACGTGTGGATGAGGTACGGACCCAAGAATACGATCCAGAGCTTTCGATCTATCGCTGCCACTACACGCACCGAGAAGCCCAAGGCCAAGGACGCCAAGGAAACGCCCGCGCCAGCGCTCACCTGGAGCAAGGACTTGGTTGCGACGTTCCTGCCCAATTCGGCGCAGCTTGCCAGCTTGGATCAATCCGGCAATTTTCGCTATGAGGAAGGCGATCGCCACGCCAAAGCGGAGCGCGCTTTGCTCGATCAGCCGAATAACATCATCAATTTGATCGGCGGCGCGCGCATCTGGGACTCCACCGGTTCGGCCGACGCCGACAAGATCGTAATGAATCAAATGTCGGGCGACTTCACTGCCGAAGGGCATGTTACCTCGACGCGCCAGCCGGACCAAAAAAAGGACGATTCCAGCGGCGGCGGAATGCTATCGGAAGACGAGCCTTTACACGCGCGGGCTAAGAAGATGATCTCCAAAGATAACAATCTGGATATCCGCTATGAAGGCGATGTAGTACTCTGGCAGGGCGCCGACCGGCTAGAAGCGGAGACCGTCGAAATCGATCGCGACAACAACCTCTTGAAAGCGCACGGGCACGTCCTCAGCCAGTTGCTCGACAAAGTAAAAGATGACGACGCCGCCAAGGATGGAAAGCCGGCCCCCCCGCCAAAAGCCGCAACCAAAGCATCTCTCCGCGTGTTTACGATTGTGAGGGCGCCGGACCTGGATTACAACGATGACACGCGGCTGGCGCACTATAGCGGGGGGGCCACTCTGGAGCGGCCAAACATGATGGTGAAAGGCCAGGATATTCACGCGTTCCTGCGCAACAACAGCAAGGATTCGTCGCTCGATCATGCCACGGCCGACGGCCACGTAGAGGTTCATGAGACCGCCTTAGACCGCACTCGCGATGCCTCTTCCGCACATGCCGAATACTATGTGGACGAAGACAAAGTTATTCTAGAGGGAGGTCAGCCGCGACTTATAGACAGCACGCGCGGAACCACGCTAGGTCAGAAATTGATTTGGTATTCGTCCGATGACAAGTTTGTGGTGAACGGTGTGCCGCAGCAGCCGGTGAAGAGCGTGCTGCACCGTAAGACCCCCGGCGCCACAACCAAGTAAGTTCCCATGCGCACCCTCCAGACTGTCGAGATCTCCAAAAGCTACAGCGGCCGAAAAGTCGTGGATAACGTTTCCCTGTGGGTGAAACAGGGGGAGGTGGTCGGCCTGTTGGGGCCGAACGGCGCGGGGAAAACTACGTCGTTCTACATGATCGTGGGCCTGATCAGCCCGGATTCAGGCAGCGTGCAGGTGAGTAATGGCGACGGTTCTGAAGACATCACCCGCATGCCGATGTATCAGCGGGCGCGGCGCGGCATCAGCTATCTGCCCCAGGAAGCTTCGGTTTTCCGTAAGCTGACCGTGGAAGACAACCTGATGGCGATCCTGCAAACGCTGCGCATGAGCGGGCGGGAGAGGCGCGAACGAATGAACCGGCTGATTGAGCAGCTCGGCCTGGAGACCGTGCGCCACAACAAAGGCTACGCGCTTTCGGGCGGTGAACGGCGCCGCGTTGAGATTGCGCGCTCGCTGGTGATCGAGCCGAGCTTCCTGCTTCTGGACGAACCGTTCTCCGGTATCGATCCCATCCAGGTGCTGGAGCTGCAGCGCATCATCTTCGATCTAAAGAACTCCGGCATCGGCATTCTGGTCACCGACCATAACGTTCGCGAAACGCTGGCGGTGACGGATCGCGCTTATATCATCAACAACGGCAAAATCTTCCGCGCCGGCACGCCCGACGCGCTCGGCCGCGATTCCGAAGTGCGCCGCGTCTATCTGGGGGAGAACTTCAATCTCGAGTTTGAAACCGGCCGCTGGAAATACGTGGCGGAAAGTTGATGGAACTCGAAAAGCTTCTTCTGCGCAAGGTGGGCGAGGCGGTGGGCCGCTTCAAAATGATTCGCGATGGCGATCGCGTCGCGGTGGCGTTATCGGGTGGCAAGGATTCGCTCACGCTGCTGGAAGCCTTGTTGCTGTTGGCCAAACGGGCGCCCATCCAGTTCTCGGTGTGCGCCTTCACCGTGGAGCAGGGCAAATTCCTGCGTCCGGTTGAGCCGTTGGGCGAATACTTGAAGGCGCGCGGCGTCAACTGGACCTACCATCGCGACAATCCCTCCCTGCGGTTGCTCGAAGAGCAGCCCGATCATGGCTGCGACCTGTGCAGCCGCTTCCGGCGTCGCGCGGTCTATCAAATCGCCCGGGGTTTGGGGGCCAATGTGATCGCGTTCGGCCATACCGCCGACGACTTTTGCGAGTCGTTCCTTCGCAACGCCATGTTTACCGGCCGCGTGAGCGCGCTGCCTCCCATCACTTACTCTCGGGAAAAGGACTTCCGGCTGATTCGTCCGCTGGCTTTTGTGACGGAAGACATCACCGCACGTTTTGCCGAATCGCTCGGCGCGCCGATCACGCCTTGCGGCTGTTCGCAGCGAACCGGCACCGTGCGCAAGTCGATACGGAGCCTCTTCAGTGAAATCGAGAAGGACTATCCGCATCTAAAAGAGACGCTGCTCTCGGCCATGGGCAATTTGGAACCGAGCCGTTTACTCGACCCGCGCTACTTGGACTTAGGCGGAACCGCCGAGCCCGAGCTGCTTCCCATCCTGCACGATTAATCGCCGCGCTCTGTGCGGAAAGCCGATCCGGCGCTTGGATGGCTCGGGCGGGTTTCTCATTTCCTGGATCTCGTCGGCAAGCAGATTAATCACCGCAACATGACGCTTTTGAGCGGTCTCCAGTTTGTCCTCGCGTCCGGCAAGATCCTTGTGTTCCACCAGCATCTCGCGCATGCGAATAAAGGCGCGCACAATTTGGATATTCATTTGGATGGCGCGCTGGCTCCGCAGAACGGAGGAAAGCATCGCGATACCATGCTCGGTGAAGACGTAAGGAGCATACTTGCGATGCTGGCCACGCCCTTTCTCGCCGGTCTCGTTTAAGGTCACAAGTTGTGACCTTAAAGCTTTGGCTTCTTCGGATGTGACTTCAAACATGAAGTCCTCGGGAAATCGATCGAGGTTGCGCTTCACGGCTTGGTTTAAGACCTTCGTGGGCACGTGATAGAGATTTGCAAGGTCGGAATCGAACATGACCCTGTATCCTCGAATCAAATAGATGCAGCATTCAAGGGTCCGGGCAGGAACACTAACGAGTCCCGCCGAAGTGGTTCTGGCTTTTGCTAGCTGGGCTTTCATAATTATTGTGCTCCTCGCGATAACAGCATTACTTTCACGGTGTGAAACATGATCACCGCATCCAATGCAGGCGCCAGGTTTTTGATGTAATACAAATCGTATTCCAGCTTCACGACGGTGTCTTCGATGGTGTCGCCGTATTTGTGCTTGATCTGCGCCCACCCGGTGATGCCTGGTTTGACGCAGTGCCGTTGGCGATAGAACGGGATCTTCTTCTCCAGCGCTGCGACGAACTCCGGACGCTCCGGCCGAGGACCCACGACGGACATGTCGCCTTTCAAGACGTTGAACAATTGCGGCAGCTCGTCCAGCCGCAGTTTGCGGAGCCAGCGCCCCACCGGCGTCACGCGTGGATCGTTCCGGGTGGCCCAAACGGCGCCGCTGTAGGCCTCTGCATCCCGCACCATCGAGCGGAATTTATAAAGCGTGAATATACAGCCGTTCTTTCCGACGCGCGGCTGCCGGAGCAAGGCCGGTCCGGGCGATGTCAGCTTCACCAGCGCCGCCACCAGCAGCATCAAGGGCGCCGCGGCCAGCGCTGCCAACGCCGCGATCACCATCGAATAGGAAGTTTGCAGACGCACTCCGGTCCGGCTTGGCCCGAGTTCATTGGAACTAAAGATCAACTGTGAGGGGCGAAGCTCGTGCGTCGAGATCCGTTCGAATGCCATTTCGTAGCTGCTCAACGCGTCCTCGATCAGGATGCCGGAGAGCCGCAGCTCCAGGAGCTGTGTTACGGGCAAATTGGAACGGCGCTCCCGCAAGCCCACCACGATGCGCTCGGGATGCAGCCGGTCCACCACTTCGCGGAGATCCGAAATTGCTCCCAGCCGTTTTCCGCCAGGCGGATCTGAATCGTCCAGAAATCCCAAGGGGGTCAGCCCCTTTTCGGGGTGCGCTTCCAGGTGGCTGGCGATTTCTTGCACCATGGGGGAATCGCCCAGAAAAATTACGCGCTCCGAACGCATCTTCCTCAGCAACACGCGGCTAAAGAAGATCCGCCATGCCATGAGGGCGATTATGTTGAGCGCGCTGCCTGCTATCATGGGGCCGGCCGGAACCACCAGTTGTTTTAGCTTCAGGTAGCCCAGCATGGCTTCCGTTAAGAACGCGGTTCCCGCCACCACACCCACTTGTTGGAGCAGTTCTCTGGGACGCGTGCCCAGGTTGCTGTACAAATCGTGGAAGTAAAGACTTAGCAGCAAACAGAGCACCACCGCAAGGATTCGCAACCATCCTTGATCGTCGACCAGAAACACCTCCGCGTCCGCGCGCAGATCTCTGCGCAACCAAATCAAGGTGGCGGCCAGATAACACGAATAGATCAGAATGAATTCCGAAGCCAGCAATGCGGCGATTCTGCTCGAAACATTCACGCCAAACAAGCGAAGCATTAGCTGGCAGCGCGGAACGCGCGCTGGCCCGGCGGCGCCCAACCGCCGCTCATCAAGTCCAGCACCGGGACGCCGCTCTCTTGAATTAGACAGACCGTTCCGGGCGGCAGCTTTTGCGCTAGTACGAGATGATCGGCCCATCCCAAGATCTGGTTCAGGCTCCGGGTCAAAAGCCGCCCGATATGTGGAATGTTCTCAAGAATGTAGTTGCGATTCGATCCGTAGATCTTATCCAAGCAGATGTGCGGATCAAAAACTTGCACTTCCCGACCCTTTCCAATCAGTTGTTCGAGAAGTGTCACCGCGGGGCTCTCACGCAAGTCGTCGGTACCTGCTTTGAACGCCAGCCCGAGCACGCCAATGCGTTGCGCAGGCAAATCGAGAACCGCGTGGATGGCGCGCTTGAGATGTTGGTCGTTGCTCGGAAGCGCGGATTCCAGAAGCGGCAGCCTCAGGTCGAGATGGGCGGCGCGGTATACCAACGCGCGCAAATCCTTCGGCAGGCAGGATCCTCCAAAGGCGAATCCCGGCTCCAGATAAGCCGCCGAGCTGTTGAGCTTGACGTCCCGGCACAGCGTGGACATCACTTCGCCGCCGTCCACGCCTATCTGGCCGCTGAGCGCTCCGATTTCATTGGCAAAGGTTATTTTCACGGCATGGAAGGCATTGCACGCATACTTGATCATCTCCGCCGTACGCAGCGATACGATAGCGGCATTTGCCCCCAGCGGCCGGTACAAATCGGCGACCGCCTTGGCCGCCGCCGCATCGCTGCCGCCCACCACCAGCAGCGATGGCTCGAAGAAATCCCGAACCGCGGAGCCTTCGCGCAGAAACTCGGGATGCGACACAATGCTCACCGCTACGTCGTTCGCAAAGGCGGGCAGCACCAGCTCCTCGCAGGTCCCAGGAAAAACGGTGCTCCGAATGCCAACAATGAGCCGCTTCCGGCCTGGCGAAAGATGCCCGGCGATTTCCGCAACCGCTCTCCGCAGTTGGGCCAATCCCAAGTTGCCGTTCCGTTCCGACGGCGTACCCACACAAACCAATACGATGTCCGATCCGGCGATGGCGCCAGAGGAGGTGGACACAGACAGCCTCCCCGCCCGGATGTTTTCCCGGACCAGATCTTCCAGCCCAGGCTCGTAGAAGGGCGCACGCCCATTTTCAACTTCTTTTACTTTGTGTGGATCCCGGTCGATCCCGAAAACACGATGTCCCAGGCTCGCCAGACAGGCAGCCGTCACGCACCCGACATAGCCAAGACCGAGTACGGCGATATGAGCTTTTTCCATCTTCAGTTAGTCCTTGCCCGCGGGAACCTGCACGACCTGGGGTTACAGTAAGGAGAGCCTTCATGCCATCCACAACCGCCACCGCAACTGCGCTGGAAGAGAAAATCAGGAATCGGACCGCGCGCGTCGGAATCATAGGGCTCGGGTACGTCGGTCTGCCGCTGGCGATGGAGTTCGCCAAGGCGGGATTTTCAGTTACTGGAATCGACATTCAGGAATCCAAGGTCTCGCAGTTGAATCGCGGCGACTCCTACGTCCAGGATGTCCCCACCGATACGTTAAAGAAGTGGGTGTCCGGCGGAAAATTTCGCGCTACTTCGGACTTTTCAGTCATTTTGGACCTCGATACCATCAACATTGCCGTGCCCACTCCGTTGCGCAAGACAAAGGATCCGGACATGAGTTACATCGTGTCCGCGTGTCAGGAAACGGCAAAATATCTCAGGCCCGGTAAGCTGGTGATTCTAGAGTCCACAACTTATCCGGGGACCACCGATGAGCTGGTTCTACCCATGCTGGAGGAATCCGGCTGGAAGGTGGGCGAAGACTTTTTTCTCTGTTTTTCGCCCGAACGCGTGGACCCTGGGAACCCGCAATTTCAGACCGCCAATATCCCCAAAGTGGTTGGAGGCATTACGGCCGCCTGTACCAAGCTGGGCGCACTGTTTTATGCGCAAGCTCTTGAAAAGGTGGTGCCGGTCAGCTCCACCAGCGTGGCAGAGATGGTGAAACTGCTCGAAAATACCTTCCGCATGATCAATATCGGGCTGGTCAACGAAATGGCGCTCATGTGCGACCGCATGGGCATCAACGTATGGGAAGTGATCGACGCCGCGGCCACCAAACCGTTCGGATTCATGCCGTTTTATCCCGGACCCGGCCTGGGCGGTCACTGCATTCCGATCGATCCGTTTTATCTTTCCTGGAAGACCAAGCAAGCCGGCATCGAGGCCCGTTTTATCGAGCTCGCCGGTTACATCAACGGACAGATGCCGCATTTCGTGGTCGACAAGATTCAAGCCGCGCTCAACGAGCATTCCAAACCCCTGAAAGGCTCGCATGTGCATGTTTTGGGCGCCGCGTATAAGCGCAACATCGACGATGTGCGCGAATCCCCGGCGCTGGACATTATCCTGCTGCTGGAGCGCCGCGGATCGCGCGTCACATACAGCGATCCGTTCGTTGCAACGCTGGCTTTGAACGATCACGAGCTGACCGCGCAAGATCCTATCGACATGGCCGCCGAAGCCGATTGCGTAGTAGTGGTCACCGACCACAGCGGCGTCGATTACCCGGCCATCGTGGAACGCGCCAAGCTCATCGTGGACACGCGCAACGCGCTCAAGAATCATCCGTCGCCCAAAATCGTGCGGCTCTGACAGCCGCGACCGTCGGCACCCGGGCAGGGCATGGTAGCATCGTGAGATGCGGGGGCCCGTTTGCTCGATTTCCTGAAGCCGCCGGTGGCCGCGATCCAGGATTTTTACATTCTTTCCGGGCGTGCGGTCCGCAACCTCTTTCGAGGCCCGCACTACGTGGATGACATCGCCATCCAGATGGACATCATTGGCGTAGGGAGCCTGCCGATCGTTCTCCTCATCGGCTTCTTCAGCGGCTTCGTGATCACCATGCAGATGTCGCGAGCCCTGGCGCAGTACGGCGCTACCGATCAAGTGGGCCAAATCGTGGCGATCACACTGGTTCGGGAATTGGGCCCGGTACTTACGGCGCTGCTGGTGGCGGGACGCAACGCGTCGGGCATCGCGAGCGAGTTGGGATCGATGAAGGTCACCGAGCAGATCGATGCCATGCGCGCCCTGGGTACCGATCCGATCCAAAAACTAGTGACGCCCCGCATGATCGCGACCTGCGTAATGCTTCCCTTGCTAACCATCGTGGCCGATTTCGTCGGCTTGATCGGCGGCTACGCGATCGCCTACTTCTCCATCGGCATCACTACCTCGCAGTATTGGACCACCGCCTACCAGGCGCTGGAATACAACGACGTCGTGCAAGGCCTGCTGAAGCCTTTCGTCTTTGCCTTTATCATTTCCCTGGTTGGATGCTTCTATGGTCTCAGAACCACGGGCGGCACACAGGGCGTGGGCTTGGCCACCACCAAGGCAGTGGTCGCCGCCTCAGTCTGGGTGTTCGTGGTCACCTCGTTGCTGACGCGCATTTTTGTGAATCTGCACTGACCCGAAACCGCGATGAGCGATCCGCCCAGCCCTCCGGTCACTGACTGCCTTTTACGTTTCGAAAAAGTAAGCCTGCGTTTCGATGAAATCGTCGCGCTCAATAGTGTCTCGTTCGAACTGCACGCCGGCGATTCGCGCGTAGTGCTGGGAGCGGCCGGCAGCGGTAAGACCACGTTACTCAAGGCGGCCATCGGATTGATCCGCCCGGACTCGGGAAAGATTTACCTGTTTGGCCAGGAGATCACCGGCCTCCAGGAATCTCAACTGTTCCATATTCGCGCCGGCGTCGGAGTCCTGTTTCAGGAAGGTGGATTGTTCGACTCCGTCACGGTTGAGGAAAACGTCGCCTATCCACTGCTCAATCGGACCCAAAATCCGGAAACCCTAGAGGAAGCCGAACCCAGAGTCAAGGAAGCCTTGCGGTTCGTGGAGTTGGAACAAACCCTGGAACAGTATCCGAGCGAGCTGTCGGGTGGAATGCGGCGGCGTGTTGGCATCGCTCGCGCAGTGGTAAGCGAACCTCCCCTGGTGCTCTACGACTCGCCCACCGCGGGGCTGGATCCCATTACCGCCAATACCATCATGGCGCTCATCGCCAAAGAGCGCGATTCCAAGAACACCGCCAACCTCATCGTCACGCAGCGCTATCAGGACGGGCAATTGATGGCTAACTTTCGATACAATCGCAGCAACGGACATTTGGAGCCAGTATCCAGTAACGGGGGAGGAAATGGTTCCAATCCGACGCGCACTATCTTTATGGTCATGAAAGATGGGCGGGTGGTCTTTGAGGGCGCCCAGCACGAACTAGAGGCGTCCAAGGACGATTACGTGCAAAAGTTCGTACCAAAGCTTTCCTAACTATTTATGGCGATTCAGAACAGGGCCACCTGGGCGCGACTCAAAGTGGGGATTCTGTCGATCTTCGCGATGACCATTCTAGCGGTGCTCATTTTCCTGATCACCGGCAACACGAATCTTTTTGAATCCAACGTCACCATCTATACCTTCATGGCCGACGCCGCTGCATTAACCACCGGCGCGCCCGTTAATCTGGATGGCATCCCGATCGGCAAGGTGAAGACCATTGCGCTTTCCGGTTCCAAGGACCCCATGCGGCTGGTCCGCCTGGACATGCAGATACCGGAGCATGAGCTCAAGAATATTCCCAGTGATTCGCTGGCCTCCATCAGTTCCGCAAACGTGCTCGGGACTAAATACATCAATATCAAGTCCGGAAAAAGCGCCACCACTGTCGGCGCGGGCCAGGAACTTCCCAGCGTCAACACCGGAGAGCTTCAAGATCTGGTGCAGCAGGGCTTTGGCGTGATGAATTCGCTGCAGGATACCGTTCAGCGCGTCGACAAAATCGTGGGCCTGGTGGAAAACGGGCAAGGCAGCATCGGGAAATTGTTGGTCGACGAGACGCTCTACAACAATCTGTTGCAAATCCTGAATCAGGTAAAAGGTTTGGCCGACACCTTAAGCAGCGACAAAGGCACCATTGGGATCTTGCTGAATAATCGAGAGCTCTACGACAACTTCCGCGCCACTCTGGGCCGCGTCGACACCATGCTGGGGCAATTACAAGATGGACAAGGGACGGCGGGCAAGCTGCTCAAGGATCCGGCGCTCTACAACGAGGTTCAAGACACGGTCAAGGGCGTCCATAAGCTGGTCGACGATCTGAACGCCGGCAAGGGCACCGCGGGACAACTCCTCAAGAGCGACGACCTGAGCAACGAGTTGAAAGACACCATCGCCAAGATCGATTCGGTGATCGATAAGGTGAACTCCGGGCAGGGCACCATCGGCCAATTGCTGGTGAATCAGCAGTTGTACGATAACCTCAACGGCGCCACGCGCGAGATGCACCTCCTGATGAAGGATTTCCGTTCCAATCCCAAAAAGTTTCTGCGCATCAAGCTAGCGATCTTCTGAAGTTGTGATTGAAATACTTGATTCCTAACGCCGACGACTTTGGCTACACGCGCGACGTGAACGAAGGAATTATCCACGCTCATCGTCAGGGCATCCTCACGGCCACCACGGTCATGGCAACCGGCGCTGCGTTCGACCACGCAGTGGCTCTCGCGCGCCAGAATCCCACCCTCGACGTCGGCGTGCATTTGGTTCTGGTGGGAAGCGAAGGTTTCCCTCCCACCGTCGCCCGGTTGATCGAGCAGATCGCCCGGCGCCGCATCCGCATTTACGATCTACTGGCCGCGCAAGTCCGCAAAGTGCAAAACGCGGGCATTCAGCCCACCCACCTGGATACACACAAACACACGCACCTGCTGCCGCCCGTGCTGGACGCTGTGGCACGCATTGCTTCTGAGTTTCGAATTCCGTGGGTGCGCCGGCCGTTCGATCTGCCGCTCGACGGCGGCAGCGTACCCTGGCGGCGGCAGGCCGTCAGCAAAACCCTGGGCTTCGCGCGGGCAGGCTTTCAGCGTGTTTTGAAGCGCTACGGTTGCCGCACCACGGATCATTTTGCGGGCTTTCAGCTCACTGGCCACTATGACGCGGCCGAACTGGCGCGCCTGATCCGGCAGCTGCCCGAGGGCAGCACTGAATTCATGTGCCATCCCGGTTTTTGCACCCAGGAATTGCAAAGCGCCAAAACGCGCCTGAAGGAAAGCCGGCGTCGCGAATTAGATGCGCTCACCAGCACCGAGGTCCGGCAGGCAATCGAAGAATCGAACGTCACACTCGCTCGCTACGCTGAAATCCGCTAACTTGGGATCACAGATGCCAGGTCTTCCACCCCTAATCGATCGAGAACTCCTTTTTGGCGATCCTGAAATTTCCGGAGCCCAGCTTTCGCCCGACGGTGAATACCTCGCGTTCCTCAAGCCCTGGAAGGAAACGCGCAACGTTTGGGTAAAGAAAACCAGCGAGCCTTTCAGCTCCGCCCGCCTGATGACAACCGAAACAGCGCGGCCCGTGGCAGGCTACATCTGGACGCGCGACGCCAAGTTCATCGGGTACGTCAAAGACCACGCCGGTGACGAAAACTTCAACGTCTACGCGGTAGACCCGCGCTCCGCGACAGAGCCGGGCGCCGACGCCCCGCCCTCGCGCGATCTCACCAACTTGAAGGGCGTGCGGGTTATGCTCTACAGCGCGCCAAAGTCCGATCCCGACGTCATCTATATCGGACTCAACGATCGCGACAAAGCCTGGCACGATCTTTACAAACTAAAGATCTCCACCGGCGAGCGCGCGCTGATCCGCCAGAACACCGATCGCGTCGCAGCTTGGATCTTCGACCTGCATGGAAATCTGCGCCTGGCCCAGCGCGTCCAGGACAATGGCGATCAAGAAATCCTTCGAGTGGACGCCAGTGGTTTCACGCCGATATTTACGTGCAATGTCTTTGAGACTTGCGACGTGATCCAGTTCCACAAAGATGCCGGGCGCGCTTATATTCAGACCAATCAGGGTGACCTGGATCTGATGACCCTGGCGCTGCTGGATCCCACCACAGGCCAGATCGAGATCGTGGAATCGGATCCGCTCGGGCGCGTCGATCTCGATTCCGCATGGTTTTCCGAAGACACCGAGGAGCTGGTCGAGACGCAATACTCCGACGATCGCGAACGGCGCTATTTCAAGGACGACTACTTCAAGGCCGATTACGAGTGGCTGAAGCAGGAACTCCCGGACCAAGAGATTTCGGTGGCCTCCAGCACACAAGATGATGGTCAGTGGCTAATTTCCGCGCATGGCGACACGGAGCCCGGTGAAGCGTACCTTTTCGACCGCAAAACGCGCGACCTCTCGTTTCAATATAAAATTCGCGAAAAGCTGCCCCGCGAGTCGCTGGCGCCCATGCAGGCGGTCCGCTACCAATCTTCCGACGGCCTGGAGATTCCCGCGTATTTGACACTTCCGAAGGGTCTCCCAGCCAAAGATCTGCCGGCTCTGGTTGTAGTGCATGGCGGTCCCTGGGCGCGCGATGAGTGGGGCTACAACGGGATCGCCCAGTTCTTCGCCAACCGCGGCTATGCGGTCTTCATGCTCAATTTTCGCGGGTCCACCGGATTTGGCAAAAAGTTTCTGAACGCGGGCAATGCCGAGTGGGGCATGAAGATGCAGGATGACATCACGTGGGGCGTCAAGTACCTGGTGTTAGAAGGCGTCGCCGACCCGAAACGCATTGGCATACTCGGAGGTTCCTACGGCGGCTACGCGGCGCTGGCCGGTGTCGCCTTCACTCCCGATTTGTATCGCGCTGCCGTTGACATTGTCGGACCGTCGAATCTGATGACGTTGCTCGAGTCGATTCCTCCCTATTGGGAAGCCGGCCGGAAGATCATGTACGCCCGTATGGCCGATCCTGACACGCCCGCCGGCAAGAAATGGCTGGAAGAACGCTCGCCGCTCTATTCCGCCTCGAAAATCAAGACGCCGCTAATGGTGGTGCAGGGCGCGAATGATCCTCGCGTAAACCGTCGGGAGGCCGAGCAGATCGTCATCGCGCTGCGCGACCGCGGATTTCCCGTGGAATACCTGCTGGCGCCCGACGAAGGCCACGGTTTCGCCCGGCCGGTGAATAATCTTGCCATGTTCATGGCCGTTGAAAAGTTTCTGGCTGGACACTTGGGCGGCCGTTATCAGGAGGGTGGTTCGCCTCAGGTAGTGGAGCGTCTGGATGAAATCACGGTGGACCCGAAAACCGTCGTGCTCTCAAAGACCGTGGACCCATCCACCGTCGGCGTCCCCAAAGTGACGGCGGATTTGAAGCCCGGCACTTACCGGTATGACGCTAAGCTCTCCATCGGCGAGCAACAGATGGCGCTCAAGCTTTCCACTACCATTGCGAATGCCGACGGCGTCTGGACGGTGGTGGAAAACCTGGATACTCCCATGGGCGAGATGCTGGACACAGCCACGCTGGAGAAGGGCGACCTTACGCTCAAAAAGCGGCACGTTCAGCAAGGTCCGCTAGCCATCTACCTCGAGTTTTCGGCCGGCAAGGCCGTCGGCTCGATGGAGATGAACGGCGAGGATAAGACTATCTCAGTGGATCTGGATGGTGCGCTGTTCGCCGATGCGGCAGGCGCGAATTTCGCCATCGGATGTCTTCCCCTCGCAGAGGGATACAGCACCGCGTTTCGCAACTTCGATGTGCAATTGCAGAAAGTGAAGTTGAGGCAGTTGCAAGTAGCCGGGACGGAAAGCGTGACCGTTCCAGCCGGGACGTTCGAGGCTTTCAAAGTGGAGATCTCCTCCGCTGACGGAGGTCCAGACAAATCCACTGTCTGGATTGCCAAGAACACCCGTACGCCGGTGAAGGTGTCTAGCGTAATGGCCGAAATGGGCGGAGCAACCCTCATCGCCGAGCTCCTGCCTATTGAGTAAACCAAAGGGGAGCGAGTAGAGGCGCTAGGGAAGCTGACCGCGGATCTCCTGAAGGCCTCCACGCTGGACGCGGAAAATATTCGCGGGCTGGCCCGCATCGCTGCGCTGCATGAGCGTCGGCTAACGGACTTGGAAGGGGGTTCGCGACCGTTATGAAACGCAATACCGTAGCTTCCGACGGCCGCATCGGCGGCGCTTCGAGATCGGCCGCCAAGCTGGCTGCCGTGCGGGCGAACGGACGGCTCGGCGGGCGTCCGCGAATCGCTCGCTAAGCGCTGCCCCTGCGGTGCCACTACTGCTAGGGCCAAGGACTATCCGACCGGAATTGTGGAATTGCTTCCTCCAGTACCGTCCTGACATCTTATACGTGTATAATGAAATTGTCGAAAGTGACCAGTGGGCGAAAGCCCACTTTTTTATTGCAATATCAGATGGCTGTCATTGACAAAGAAGAAATTATCGCGAAGATTGCGGAAATCGCCGATAGAGTCGCCGATCCAGAAGGAATCGAGATTGTGGACGTGCAGCTTTTGGGCGCTGGCCGGGGCCGGTTGCTGCGAATTTTTATCGACCGGCCCGCCACGGCGGCAACGCCCGACCGTCCGCACGGCGTCTCGCACGCCGACTGCGAATTTATTTCGCAGCAGGTAGGAACTATTTTGGATATCGAGGACGTCATACCTGGGGACAGTTACACGCTTGAGGTCAGCTCGCCTGGCTTGGAGCGTAAGTTATCGAAAGCGAAGGACTTCGAGAGATTCGTGGGTCAGAAGGCAAAAGTAGTGTTGCGGGAGCCGGTGGAAAACCAGCGTAGCTGGGTAGGCAAGCTGGCCGGGTTCTCGCAGGGTATCATTGCTTTAGAAATCGCCGCGCTGGAGCCAGCCGCCGGAAGGGTCATCCACTTCCCGCTGGAGCAGGTCCAAAAAGCCAACCTGAAGTTTGACTGGTAATTCACTCCCAGACAGTTTAAGAAGAGGAAACAGTGGCTAGTATCTATCAGTCCATTGAGATTTTGAGCAAGGAGAAGGGCATCGACCCGCAGATCGTTATCGATGCGGTGAAGGACGCTATGCTGGTGGCCGCCCGCAAGCACTTTCGCACCACCGAAGATCTGGTCGCTGCTTTTAACGATGCCACCGGTGCGCTCGAAATCTATGGGGTAAAAAAAGTGGTGGAGTCCGTCCTGGACCCGGTTAAGGAAATTTCGCTCGACGACGCGCAGCGCATCGATCCGGCTGCTCAATTGGAATCGGAAGTTCGTTTTCCCAAGCCCACCGAGTCCCTGGGGCGCATTTCGGCCCAAACCGCCAAGCAGGTAATTCTGCAAAAGGTTCGCGAGGCCGAACGGGAGACCATTTTTTCGGAATACTCGGGGCGCGTTGGGGAGCTGGTCAATTGCACCGTGAAGCGCATCGAAGGCCAGGACCTGATGGTTGACCTGGGCAAGACCGAAGCCCGTTTGCTCAAGAAAGAACAAAGCAAGCTGGAAAACTTCAGCGTAGGCGATCGCTGCCGCTGCGTGATCCGCAGCGTGGAGAAGGCCGGCAAGAACGCGGGGGTGATCGTTTCCCGCGCCGCGCCGGAACTGGTGATGCGCCTGTTCGAACAGGAAGTTCCCGAGATCTACGACAACACGGTAGTAATCAAAGGCTGTGCCCGCGAAGCCGGCGAACGGACCAAGATCGCAGTGGTGAGCCGGGATCGCGACGTAGACAGCGTGGGCGCTTGCGTGGGCATGAAGGGCATGCGCGTGCAGTCCATCATCCGTGAACTCCGTGGAGAAAAAATCGACATTATCGAATTCTCCGAGGACTCGGTGGTCTTCGCCACGCACGCGCTCAGTCCCGCCAAAATCAGTCGCGTTTCGATCGTCGACGCCGCGGACAAGCACATGGAAGTGATCGTCGATGACACGCAGCTTTCGTTGGCAATCGGCAAAAAGGGCCAGAACGTTCGGCTCGCCGCTAAACTTCTGGGCTGGAAGATCGACATCAAGAGCGAAGAGGAAAAGCGTCAGGAAGTGGAAACTGCCATGGCGGCCCTGGTTCCCGCCGGCGCACCGGTGTCGGTGCTGATCGATCACGGCCTGGCTGAGGACATCGTCGAGAAGCTGCTGGAGGCAGGCGTGGCCACAGTCGAGCAGCTCGGCTCCATGACGCCTGAGGAGCTGGAAGCCATTCCCAGTATTGGGTCTACGATTGTCGAGAAGATCCTGGTCGCGGTCAATGGGTATTACGCGCAGTTCGAGCAAAGTGAGGCGGCGGAAGAAGCGGTGCCGGCGTCGGAGGAAGTAGTCGAAGAAATCGCTGAAGAATCTTCTAGCCCTGTGCTGGAGGCTGGGTCCGCTGACTCTTCGGGCGGCGAAGAATCGCTCGAAACCAGCCATGTTCCTGGCGCAAACGCTTCGGATGAGAAAAAGGAATTTGATACTATAGAGAACTCGGAGGGGGTCCGTTAAGCGCAGCGCGATCCGGTGTTGCCGTTATTTATGAGTAAAATTCGAATCAATGAGCTCGCAAGGCAACTTGAGGTCCCCTCGCACGCCATCATTGACATGTTGCCCGAGCTCGGCGTTACCGAGAAGAAGACCCACTCCAGTTCCGTTGATGAACCAGTAGCGGAAATAATCCGTCAGAGGGTGCAGGGTGGAGCGGGCGCTGCAATGCGCCGCGAGGCCGATACTTCCGTCGCTGTCGCCGAGCGGGAGCCGATCGAAGAGGTGGCGCGGCATGAGCCATCCGCTCCGCAGCATTCTCCACTCTCCGCACCCGAGCATCCCACGCACCCCGCGAGAATCCCAGTTCCCGAATTTGAAGCACCTGCCACAACGCTCGCCCAGGAGGCCCCCGTTTCCACTCCCGTCAGTTTGGTTGAAGAACCGCTTCGCAGCAAGCCTGCGCCTTTGAGGCCGCCGCTGTCGGCTGGTGGCACTGCACCGCTGCATCCCCCTTTGCGCACCGGTCCCGTTCCGGCGCGTCCGGTTCCTACGCCTCGCCCCGGGCAAATTTTGTCGGGACCGCGGCAGCCCTTGCCGTCGCCCATTCCCGCGCCGCCCATGCCGCCGCCGGCGTCAGTCACGCTTCCTGCCCAGCCCGTGGCCCGCTCCGCGCCGCCGGCGTCCTCAGCGACGAGCGAAGCGTCGGCCCCACTGGCGTCGCCGACTCCAGGAACGCCTTTGCGGCCGCAGCAGCGCCCGAATCTCGCCGGACAACCCGCTGCTCGTCCCATAGTGCCGCCGCGCGCCGATATGGTGGCGCGATTGCAGCAACAGGGCACCCGTCCGGCTCCTGGACAAGTTCTGCAGCAGCCCCCCCGGCCTGGCATGCCCACACGCAGCTCGACGCCCGTCCCTGGCCAGCCTATCTATCGCGGTCCCATTCGTCCCGGTCAGCCAGTGATGCGCGGACCCGGCGTCGGCGGCGGGCCTCCCGCACCAGGCGGCCCAGGAGCGTTTCGCCGGCCACGAACATTGCATCCTACCTCGCCTCTGCGAGCCGAACCGGCCACCCCGATACCCACCGAGCAGCAACGGCGTCATCAAGCCAAACCGGCCGGGCGCGATCGCCATCGCGATGTGGAGCAGGAAGAGGGTAGGCTGCGGATGCCCTCGCGCCGCGGCGAGCAAATGGCGGCGCCGCCTCCGATCGATCGCGAGATCACTATTTCGGAGGGCGTCACCGTCAAAGAGCTGTCCGAGAAGCTCGGCATCAAAGCCAATCTGGTGATCAAGAAGCTGGTGGAAAAGAAGATTTTCGCCACCATCAACCAGAACCTGGACGTAAAGATGGCGGAAGATCTGGCGCGCGAGTTCGGCGCTTCCACCAACAAGATTAGCTACGAAGAAGAGAGCACGCAGGAGATCACCGAAGCCGAAGTGACTACCGACAAAGTGCGGCGCGCACCCGTGGTCACCATCATGGGCCACGTCGATCACGGCAAAACGTCGCTGCTGGATGCCATCCGTTCCGCCCATGTCGCCGATCGCGAAGCCGGCGGCATCACGCAGCACATCGGCGCGTATTACGTCGAGAAGAACGGCCGCAAAATCGTGTTTATCGACACGCCCGGCCATGAGGCGTTCACGCGCATGCGCGCCCGAGGCGCGAAAGTCACCGACATCGTCATTCTGGTGGTGGCCGCCGACGACGGCGTAATGCCCCAGACCATCGAGGCCATCGATCACGCCAAAGCGGCCGGCGCGCCCATCATCGTCGCCATCAACAAAGTGGACAAGCCCGACGCGCAGCCCGAACGGATCAAGCAACAGCTTTCCGATCGCGGCCTGGTTGCCTGAAGACTGGGGTGGTGATGTAGTCATGGTGCCCGTTTCGGCGAGGACCAAGACCGGGATCGATCTGCTGCTCGAAATGATCCTGCTGGTGGCCGACATGCTGGACCTGAAGGCCAATCCCGATCGTCCCGCCGTCGGCAATGTGCTCGAAGCGAATCTCGATCGCGGCCGCGGCCCCGTGGCAACCGTGCTGGTTCGCAACGGCACTCTGCACGTCGGCGATTACTTTATCTGCGGCTCCGTATTCGGCAAAGTCCGCGCCATGTTCGACGATCGCGGCGGCCCGATGCGCGATGCCGAGCCATCCATGCCGGTTGAAGTTCTGGGGCTCGATTCGCTCCCCGAAGTCGGAGACATGTTCCAGGTGGTGACCGACACCGCCAAGGCCAAGCAGATCGTCATTTACCGCGAGGCCAAGGCGCGCGACGTCGCCATGTCGAAGAGCGGCCGCATGACGCTCGAACAGTTCCACGAGCAGTTGAAGGAAGGCGAGGTCAAGGAGCTCAACATCATTCTCAAGACCGACGTCAGCGGAACCGCTGAAGTGCTGTCCGACATGATGCAGAAACTTTCCAACGATAAAGTTCGCATCCGTGTATTGCGTGGCGCGGTGGGCGCCATCAACGAAAGCGACGTGCTGCTGGCTTCTACCTCCAACGCGATTATCGTGGGTTTCAATGTTCGCCCCGAAAGGAACGCCAGCACCCTCGCCGAGCAGGAAAAGGTCGATATCCGGCTGCATACCATCATTTACGAACTTACCGACGAATTGAAGCTCGCCATGACCGGCATGCTGGAGCCGGTTTTCAAAGAGGTGTACCAGGGCCGGGCGTCGGTGCGCGAGGTGTTCCGCATCAGCAAGGTCGGCAATGTGGCCGGCTGCCTGGTGATCGACGGCCTGCTCAAGCGCGACAGCGAAGTCCGCCTGCTGCGCGATAACGTGGTGGTATTCACCGGCAAGATCGAATCTCTAAAACGCTTCAAGAACGACGCCAGCGAAGTGAAGAACGGCTTCGAATGCGGTATCACTCTGCGGAATTTCTCCGATGTAAAGCCGGGCGACATCATCGAGGCCTTCGCCACCGAACGGGTCGCCGTGGAGACGATGGCGTAATGAGATGGCAACAGTCGGAGTATTGACGCTCGAACTGCACATCGAAGGCGCGCATTCCCTCAAAGAAAAGCGTCACACGGTCAAAAGCCTGAAGGACCGGTTACGCAGCAAATTCAACGTCGCTGTCGCGGAAATCGATTATCAGGATATCTGGCAGCGGTCGCTGGTGTCGGCGGTCACTGTATCGGGCGATCATTCGCACGCCGAACAGGTCCTCCAATCGGTGGAACGCGAAGCGGCTCACCTGCTTGGCGGCGCGTTGGTAGGGACCACCCTGGAGTGGATCGAGTGATGCCCCAGCATCGCACAGAACGTATTTCAGAAGCTCTCCGCGAAGAGCTGACCGAGATGATCGGGTATGAACTCTCCGACCCTCGCCTCAGCTCAGCCACCGTTACCGGCATCGAGATTTCGCCCGACAAGCGCCACGCCCTGGTACGCGTAAGGGTGGACGACGACGCGGACGCCGCCGAGGTAATGGCCGCCCTGGAGCATGCCGCCACATTCCTGCGCCGTGAAGTGGCCCGCCGCCTGGAGCTATTTCGAGTTCCAGAGCTGCATTTTGAACCCGACGTTGCCACCGAACTCGGCGGCCGGATGGAGCACCTGCTAAAGCGCATCAAAAAGGGCGGTCCCCGGGAATAAATTTAGCCCAAACTATTGACAGCAAGCCTCGGTCCAAGCGCTACTATAATTTAGGCCGTAAACGCGAGGCCTCTTGGATGTTCACCCACTCACACATGCTCAATCTCGAATTCACGCCGGGAAATCGATGCGAATGACCTCGACGAACAGTCGTTTTCTGGATGCCTGCCGCCGCCGGCCCACCGATGTTCGGCCGGTCTGGTTCATGCGGCAAGCTGGACGTTACATGAAACAATACCGGGACATCCGCGCCAAGGCCGGGATTCTGGAAATCTGCAAGCGGCCCGACTTGGCTGCGCAGGTGACCCTGCAGCCGGTTGAGTTTCTGGATGTTGACGCAGCGATCATCTTCGCCGACCTGCTGCTGCCGGTTGAGCCGATGGGCCTGAAGCTGAAGTTCCTCGCCGGCGAAGGCCCGCACATCGACAATCCCGTCCGCACCTCCGACGATGTCGATTCGCTCTCCATCTCTAACACCGACGATCTCAACTACGTCGGCGAAGCGATTCAGCTGGTGGTCCGGCAACTGGCCGGGCGCGTCCCGGTGATCGGATTTGTCGGCGCGCCGTTCACGCTGGCCAGCTACATGATCGAAGGCGGCCCTTCGAAGAACTTCGTCCGCACCAAATCGATGATGTATCGCGATGAAACGCTGTGGCGTCGTCTGATGGGCAAGCTGGTGGACGTGCTGGGGCCCTTCGCGCTCAGCCAGGTGACCGCCGGCGCCCGCGCCATTCAGGTGTTCGATAGCTGGGTGGGCGCTCTCAGCCCCGACGATTACGTTCGCTTTGTAGCGCCCTATTCGCGCGCATTGATCGAACGCATTCGCACGGGCAGCGTTCCGGTGATCCACTTCGGCACCGGCGCTTCCGGCTTCTTCCGTGAGCTGCACGCCGCCGGCGGCGACGTGATGGGCGTAGACTGGCGCGTCAATATCGACCAGGCCTGGATGGACATCAGCTATCGTTCCGCAGTGCAGGGCAACCTGGATCCGGCCGTACTGTTCGCGCCGCTGCCCGAACTGAAGATGCGCGTGCATGAGCTGTTGAAGCGCACCGGCTCGCGACCCGGTCACATTTTCAATCTGGGGCACGGAATTCTGCCCGAAACTCCGCCTGACAACGTCCGCGCCGTGGTGGATTTCGTGCGCGAGTTCAAGATGTAGTGTGTTGCACAAGGCACTGATCATCGGCGGCGGAATCTCCGGTCTTTCCGCCGCTTACTACCTCTCGAAAGCGGGCATTCGTCCGACGTTGCTGGAACGCAGGCCGCGGGTGGGCGGTGTGATCCAGACCTCTGTACAACAAGGCTGCGTGCTCGAAGAGGGCCCCGACGGATTCATGGCCGCCAAGCCGTGGGCCATGAATCTGATCCGCGAACTTGGTCTGGCGGACCAGGTGATCGGCTCCAACGATTATTCCCGCGTCACTTACATTGTCAAAAAGGGGAAGCTCGTTCCCATGCCCGAGGGACTCATGATGATGGTCCCGACCAAATTCCTGCCATTGGTTGAAACGCCCCTATTGAGCTGGGGCGCCAAGATCCGCATGGGTCTGGAGATTTTCCGCCAGCCCCACGGTCCACAGCCGGACCGTTCCGTTTACGAATTTCTGCTGGATCACTATGGCGAGGAGTCGATCGATTATCTGGCCGAGCCTTTGCTGGCCGGCGTCTACGGCGGCGATCCGCGCCAGATGAGCGCCAACAGCGTGTTGGCACGATTTGTCGAGATGGAAGCCAAGTACGGCAGCCTCACGCGCGGTGCTCTTGCTGCACCTCGGCCCCCCAACCCCGGTGGTTCATTTTTGCAAACGCTAAAAGGCGGCTTGGGCCAACTGATCGAAGCGTTACGGCCGAACGCCGAAGTAGTGCAAGCCCACGTCGAAAGAGTGGACCAAATCAGCGAGGGGTTCCGCGTGCGAGCGGACGGCGATTGGCTGGAGGCCGAACATGTGGTGCTCGCTACGCCAGCGCACGATGCAGCGGAGCTGCTGGGGTCCGAGCTTGCTGGCCACCTCGCATGCATCCCTTATACGACTTCGATCACCCTGGCCCTCGGTTATCGAAAAAACACTTCCGACCATCCATTGATCGGCCACGGATTCCTGGTTCCCAAGAAGGAGCGCAAGACCATTTTCGGCTGCACCTGGGTCGGCAACAAATTCGACTATCGAGTGCCGGCCAACATGGTGGTGCTGCGATGTTTCCTCGGCGCGGACGCCATGCCGCTCACTGATGAAGCCCTGGTCGACGCCGCGCGTTCAGATCTCCACAGCATCATGGGACTCGAAGCCGAGCCTGTGTTTCATAACATCGCCCGCTGGCCAAATTCGATGGCGCAATATACGGTGGGTCATGAAAAGCGCGTGGCGCGTATCGAAGAGCTGGTGCGCCGGATCCCTGGCCTGTACCTCGCCGGCAATGCGTATCACGGAATCGGCATTCCAGACTGTGTTCGCATGGGCCAGCAAGCCGCCACCGAGATCATCGCCGGATATAAACGCGAGCTTCAGCCGGCGTGACCTCGATCCGATCTACATTGCCCGCCAGCTCGAAAGGCTCATCGATTTTGGCGTTGGGATAAAACGGCAAGAAGAAATTCCGCACCAGAAAATCGAGCGGTGCGCCCGTAACCGCCAAACCGCCGATTTCCACCCTCAGCAGATGTACCGTAGCTTGGCCATGGGCGGACCGCATGCCGGCCCTGACCGTCACCAGCTTTTCGCCTTCAATCAATTTGGCGACCAGCCAGTTGGTTTCCAAGCCGCTGGCATGTCGGACTTTGAGAAAATCGATCAGCGCCGTCGCACTGGCTTCGCCATTCCCCAGAACCAGCTGCGGCTTGCGAAATCCATCGTGGACAATGGTGGGAGCCTTCACGCGCACCCAAGCGTTCAGCTCCGCGGATGTGAACCGAACCACCGCGCCGGGTTTGACCCTGCCGCTTTCGATGAGGTCCAGCTTCTTGCTGACGCTCACCGCCGCGGGATCTGCGCCCCGAAGCAACCAGGCGGCCAGGCCGAGAATCAAGATCCGCACTCCCAAATTCCATTATCGACTTAGATCAAGCCTGCTAAAATCGAGCTTAAGGAGATTGATGAGAATAACTCACTTAGCGCTTCTCTTCTTGGTACCCGGCAGCTTGCTACATGCGGCTGGCGACGCCGCCAAGCGGCTGAATGATTCCGCCGACATGCTCACCGAGATCATGTCCGCTCCCGACAAAGGAATTCCTCAGGATCTGCTGGGGAAGGCACAATGCGTGGTTCTTGTCCCCGGCCTCAAGAAGGGCGCCTTCATCGTAGGGGCAAAATATGGCAAGGGATTCATGCTGTGCCGTAAGGCCAGTGGCGTGGGGTGGTCGGCGCCGGCTGCAATTCGCGTCGAAGGCGGAAGTTTCGGATTCCAGATCGGCGGTTCGGAGACCGACGTGGTCATGCTGGTGAACAGTGAGCCGGGCGTAAAGAAGCTGCTGGCGAGCAAGTTCACCTTGGGCGCCGATGCGTCGGTTGCGGCGGGTCCGGTAGGGCGCACATCATCGGCTGAAACAGACGCGCAACTTCACGCCGAAATCCTTACGTACTCCCGTGCGCGCGGGGTTTTCGCCGGCATATCGCTCCAGGGCGCGACGCTGCGCCCGGATGAGGACTGGAACAGCGAACTCTACGCCTCCCCGCTTACCAACAGACAGATCGTGCTGGGCGACACGCCTGCGCCGCCCGCCGCGGCCAAATTGCTCGCGACGCTCGACAAATACTCAAGCCGCAAGTAGTTCAGGCCGGGATGGCAAGATCGAACCAACCCTCCGGCGGAACGGTCTGGTTCGAGATCGAAAGTTGAAAAAGAAATGGTTTTTCGCTCGGCGCTCCCAAGATAGCGAACGGCACCCTGATCTCTGTGATGCGCTTCTTCGCGATTTGAACCGAGGGGTTGTCCAACAAAGATACGGTCTTCTGTTCGGTGCGCAGCTCCAGCAAATCGAATTGGAAGCCCGCATCGAAATCCAGCCGTAAGTAAAGATCGTCACCGTCGGCGCCGTAGTAAACGTCCCGAATCCTCGGCTCGTTGCTGTGCATCGAACCCGAACGGTGGTCGAGCTGGAAGCGCCCTGCGCCCACCCATTCGAAATAGGAGGTCACCTCGCCGTCGATCACCGGATGAATGGGATGCGAGGGCGGCTGATTCAAGCTAGGAACACCGGACTTGAGAATTGGCTGGGATAATTCTTCGGGCGGCGCGAGACCGAGCGAGCTGTACACATTAGAGAGATGCTGCCGATACAATTCATCGAACTCCATCCGATTCTCCGAAATATGTTCGTGGCCGTACCACCAGTTCCAGTCGCTGCCTTCGGCGATCAGGAGTTCTTCGTACGCTAACCCGCGCTGCGCTTCGGAAACCGCGGGCGCAATTTCATCGAATTTCCGCCGCGCTCTGAGCAGGTATTCCCACGCGATGTTGTCTTCCTCCGCGCCGATCCAGATGTCGAAGTTCGCATTGATCCACGACCCCGGATGGATGTGATGGAGCGTCCTCGGTTGATCCAGTTGCAGAGCCTCGCTGACCGTCAGGGCCGCCAGATCCTGCGATTCGCTGATTCGCCGATACAGTTCGCGCAGAAATGGCCGGCCGTTATGATCGTAGTATTCCCAAGCGTTCTCGCCATCCAGAATGATCGGAACCAGCACATCGGCGCCGCGCTCCAGCATCGGCCGCGTGTTCTCCCGAATGCGATCCAGAAAGTGCCCGGCGGCTTCCTCCGCGCCCATCCCCGAATAGACGAACCCCACTTGATCACTTAGGAAATGATCCCGAAAGATCATGCGAAGCTCGCGGCCGTTCTGCTGCCATAAATAGGACCGGTAGGTCACCTCCGGGCCGCCATCCTGATGGATGGTCCGAGCCAAAACCCCGTTGTCGCTCGCGGCCCACTGGAAACCCGCTTCAGCTGCCAGCGCCAGTGCTTCGTCGGATACCGAGCCCTCCGAAGGCCACAAGCCCACGGGCGCCCGCCCGAACTGGCTTGCCATAAATTCGCGCGCGCGCTTCAATTGTTCGAGCGCGTCTTGGGGATATTGAAAACGGGTCGGCAGCGTGACGCCCGGATGCGATACGCCCGCAATATCGGAATCGCAAATCAGCGGCAGAATCGGATGATAGAAAGGGGTGGTGGCAATCTCGATCTGTCCGCGCGCGGCAAATTCTTTGTAGACCGGTAGCACGTGCCCCAGAATCTCCCGCTCCTTGCGCGCCATCACCGCTTGATCGTGGAGGGAATAGTCGCGCCCCATAGCGATCAGGCCCATCACCGCCTGATCTTGCGCCTGGAATTCTTCGTCAAACCACGCCACCTGCGAAAGCACTTGCAGATCGCGCAGATCCTGGACGCTGAAGTGCTTGCGCGCCGCCTGGGGATTGGCGCCGCAGGCTTTCCACACGTTCAGCAGTTCTCCATAACGCGGATAGCGATAGATCAAATGATCCGGGTTGGCCTGAAAGAAGTAGCGCAATACGAATTCGCGCTCGGCCTCTGTCAATTCCTCGGCTGGCTTGACGGCGCATTGTAGAAACGGATCGGCCGCGGCGCCCGCGGCATAGTCCTGAATCTGCACCAGCATCGACGGAACCAGATTGAAGGTCTGGTGAATGTTGGGAAAATCCTCCAGTACCTTCACCATTCCGTAGTAATCCTTTAAGGCGTGAAAACGAGTCCAAGGCAGGCGGTATTCACCGGTCACCAGATCCTTGTATAAAGGCTGATGCATATGCCAGACGAAGCAGAGATTTGCGCGAGCCACTGTTTCCGTTATCGGCCGAATATGCTGCGAACGGGAGGGGGCGGATCGCTGCCTCGTAGGGCGCGCCACAGGATGGCGTTCAACTCATCGTCGTCGTTCAGATCCTCTTTGCTGAAATCGAGCCGCGCGGAACGGGAGGCTGTGGACGAGTTCGCCGGGTTGCGCTCCTCGAGTGAGATGCGCGGCTTCTCGGCCTGGTACGGCGCTGTCGAGGGCTGCTCGGCAAAGCTGGCGATCATCGGCCGCGCGCCCGCGTCGAAGTGCGTCATGGGATGCATATGCAGAATCAGCTCCATGGTCCGCAGCATGGACGTGGTGTTGTACATGCTGCTGTCCACTGTTCCCCGGCGCGTATAGGGCGAGATGAGGAACGCCGGCGAGCGGTGTGAATCCACGTGGTCCGGGCCGTTCTGCGCGTCGTCTTCCAGAACGAAGATCGCTGTAGTGCCCCAGAATTTGCTGCGCGATACTCCCTCCACAATCATGCCCAGCGCGTAGTCGTTATCGGCGAAGGCCGAGAGCGGCGCGATCTTGCCGGCTGCGGTGGCGGACGTATGGTCGTTGCCCAGGCGCATGAACATCAGCGCGGGCATCTGGTTCGAGCGCTCAAATTGCGCAAGATCGTCCAGGAATGTTTGCGCGCGCTTTACATCGGGATAATCCAGGTCGAAGCTGCGAAACTTCATGTTAGTGACTTTGGCCAAAACCGGGTCGAGCACCGCCTGCACCTGAATGCCGTCCGCGCCAGGCTCCTTTTTGTTCTCCACCCAGTAGCCATAGTTCCGCATCGAAACGCGCGCCGACGCAGCGTTCGTCCACAAATAGCCCGCCGGCGGATAGGCCGCGGGCTCGCCTCCCTCGAAGTCGTAATTGCGGTTACGGCCACCGTAATTGCTCGGCCACATCTTCGCCACGAAATCGTTGGCGATGGCCGATGTCGACCAGTTATGGCCGTCCGCGCTCACATCGCTATTGACGTAGAAGTTATCGAACAGCACAAACTCGCGCGCCAGCTTGTGATGGTTCGGGCTGACATTTTCCTTGAAGAGACAAAGCGATGGATCGCTCTCGCCCTTGCCGATGTCGCCCAACACCTGATCGTAGCTGCGATTCTCTTTGACGATATAGAGCACATGCTGCAGAGAGGCGGGAATACCGGCTGGAATCGCATCGAGCTTTTCGTCGCTATAGGGCGAGTTGGATTTCACTTCGGCCGTGTAACTGGCGAGCGATTCGTCGGTTAACGCGGGAATGAAAGACGCCGATCCAGTCTGGGTGTGAGCGACGTATTGGATAGTCATGTTGCTCTGGCGATGTGTTGGATTGGGCCCGTTCGGATTCGGATAGCTGCGCGACCCTTTGCCATTCAGCACCACCAGGCGGCCATCGGCCAAGGCATTCGCGGCTGTCGGATACCAACCGGTGGGAACGAACCCGAGCACCTGGCTGCGCGCTTCGGTAACGTCTACCACAGCGACAGCGTTGGCGTCTGAACAGACCACATACAAACGGCTCTGATCGCCACTGATGGCGAGTGCGCTGGGCGTCATACCGAGCGGATGGTTGGGCGTCGTGGAAACATTGATGGTTTCAACCACGCGCAGATCTCCACTATCGGAGACCCCGACAGCATAAACGCTATTCGTATTGGCGGCGGAAACGAAAATGCGAGCTTTGAAGCGGGGTTGCGCGCCTTCCTCGCCCTCTTCGGCGCGAGTGGCGCGATCGCGCCAGATCATGTCCGTGGGATGCGCGCCCAGCCGAAGCGTCTGCACCAGTGCGCCATCGCTCGATTGGTGATGATACAGCGAACCATCCGCCCAACTGGTCACGTAGAACGATTTGCCGTCGGGGTTGAACATAATGCGATAAGGCCGCCGGCCCGTCTTGAATCGATCAATCACAGTGCCCGATTGCGTATTCACCACCACAATCGCGTCGTGATACAGGTCACAGGCGTACAGCAGATGGCCATCCGGAGCGATCGCCACGCCACCGATGAAATCGCGCGCGGACCGCGCCGCGCCTTTCACCATTTCGAACGTCCGAGTGGGGGCGAGCTTTCCGTTTTCATCGAACGAGAATTCGTAAACCGAGGCCTGCGATCCTCCACCCACCCACAGCGTCCGTCCGTTGGGCGCGAGCGACAGGCCGAGCCACGCGTCCGTTACGGGAGTGCGGCCGATCTCATGTCCATCCTTGGTGTCCAGCACGCTCAACGACGGCGGATTATAGCCCCCGTTCAACACGATCAGGAAACGGCCGTCTTTCGATAAGACTGACGACATGGGCAGCGTATCGAGCGGGACCTGGGTGCCCGCCGGCTTCACGCGCCAGCCGCTATTCAGCAAAAAGCCGCCGTCCGCCAACGGACCTACCTGTTCGCGCGGCGGAGGCTGCGAGGAAGAGAGAAACGCCGCTGCGATAAGAATAGACGCGGCCAACAGGACGTGGAATCTCATTCTGAAAACCTCTGGGCGATTGGAAAGCGGCGGCCCATGCCGAACGCCTTGGTGGTTACCTTCAGGCCCGGCGCAGCCTGCTGGCGCTTGTATTCGTTGCGGTCCACCTTGTTCACAATGTCCCGCACTAAAGTTACAGGCAGATGAAGCGCCTCGGCGATCCGCTGCGGCTCCTCATTATTCTCGATGTAGAGGCGCAGAATCCCATCCAGAGTTTCGTAGGGGGGCAGCGAGTCGGTATCTTTCTGATCGGGCCGCAGCTCGGCTGACGGCGGCTTGGTGAATGTGTTTTCCGGGATGGCGCCGGAGTGGCGCTGATTGGCTACCCGGGCGAGCGAATACACCAGCGTCTTTGGCACGTCGCTGATCACCGCCAGTCCTCCGCACATATCGCCGTAGAGCGTGCAATATCCCACCGCCAGCTCGCTCTTGTTGCCCGTCGTAAGCACCAGCGCGCCCCATTTGTTCGAGAGCGCCATGAGTGTGACGCCGCGCAGGCGCGATTGCAGATTCTCCTCGGTCACGCCGACGCTGGCTCCTCCGAACAGGGGATTGAGTACGTTCAGGAATGCCCCGTATTGGTCCTGGATCGGGATCAGCTCGAACCGGATGCCAAGGTTGCGAGCCAGATCGCGTGCATCGCTAACACTGTGCTCAGAAGAGTACGGACCTGGCATCCCCACGCCGATGACGTTTTCCTTGCCCACCGCATCCACGGCGATGGCCGCCGTAAGCGCCGAATCGATACCGCCGCTCAATCCGATAATCACGCGCTCAAAGCCGCATTTGCGAATGTAGTCGCGCGTCCCCATCGCCAGCGCCTGATAAACGGCTTCACATTCGTCGGCCAAGTTGTCGTGCCGGTCGCCTGTCAACGTCTCGGTGTCCATCAGCACCAGATCTTCTTCAAACGAAGCGGCGCAAGCAATCACCTCGCCTTCCGGATTCATCGCGAAGCTGGTTCCATCGAAGAGGAGCTGATCGTTCCCGCCCACCTGGTTTACGTACACCACCGGCACGCGAAAATGGCGCGCTGTAGCGGCGAAAATTTCAGTCCGCTGGCGGCGCTTGCCCATGTGATACGGCGAGGCGTTGATACTGATCAGGATGCGCGCTCCTGCCGCAGCCAACTCCTCCACCGGATCGCGGCTGTAGCGCCGGCGCTCCCAATACTGCTTGTCGTTCCAAATGTCTTCGCAAATGGTGAGCGCGGAAACGGCATCCCCCAGCGCCAGTGGCGATTGTTTCGCAGCCGGCTCGAAGTAGCGCGCTTCATCGAAGACATCGTACGTCGGCAGCAGCATTTTATGCTGTCGAAACTTGATGCCTCCGCCTTCCAGCACCGCCGCGCTGTTGTAGATTTCGAGACCGGTGGACGAACCGGTACGCGTTACTGTTCCGCAAATGATGCTGACATCGAGCGGGGCGGCGTCCGAAGCCAGGCGCTCCAGATGCTGCTCCGTACGATTCAGGAAGCTCTCTTTTTCGAGCAGGTCGCGCGGAGGATAACCGGTGAGGGAAAGCTCCGGAAAAACCACCACGTTGGCGCCGGATTCAGCCGCTCGTCTTGAGAACTCCAGGATGCGCTTCGCATTGCCGCAAAGATCGCCGACGGTGCTGTTGGTTTGTGCCAGAGCGATCTTCATATTTACCCAATGCAGGGGGGAATCCCATTTTACTGGGTTGCACCGGCCCGGCGCTGAAGGGACGGCCCGTACCGCTAGTACCGAATCTAGGTTCAAGAAAGTACTTAGTACGCGGCTCAGATAGTTTTCCAGCTTCCAATCCGGACGTGTCGAGCTTATAATCGCTTATCGCCAAATAGGAAGTCCCGCGCCATCACGGTGGCGTGGACGCGCGTCGGAAACCGCGAGCAAAGCAGGTATCCGGAATCCGACGCAAAACTGCTGCTCGGAGGAGAAGCCATAGATGCGTTATACACCTTTGATGCGTTATACACGTTTGGGAATACTGGGTGCGCTGGCCTTTTTGCCTGCATTCGCGCAGGTTCAACTCGGGAGGATCCAGGATAAGATCGACCACGGGAACGGCACCGCGGAGAGCACTAACTGGAGCGGCTACGCGGTGCAAGGCTCGTCGTTTAATTCGGCGGAGGGCTCCTGGATCGTGCCGGCAGCCAACTGCAATGGTGTCGCTGCGCAGCGATATGCCGCATTCTGGGTGGGCATCGACGGGTATAACTCGTCCACCGTCGAGCAAACCGGAACGATGACCGTCTGCTTAGGAAAAACCCCGTCCTATTACGCGTGGTATGAGTTTTACCCCAGAGCCATGGTTAAAGTTACCAGCGTCCGGGTCACTCCTGGCGACCTTATCTCGGCTTCCGTGGTTTACAACAGCAGTACCCAAGAATTCACCGTCAAGATCACCGACCAAACTACGGGGCGATCCTACAACACGAGCTCCAAGGTGTCGGGAGCAGATCGATCGTCGGCCGAGTGGATCGCAGAGGCGCCCTGCTGCACGGCTTCGGGAGGGGTCCTGCCGTTGCCCAATTTCGGCACGGCCAATTTCGGTGAAGACAGTACGGCTATCACCGGCACCAATTTCGCCACCGACAGCTCGAACTCGGGCTCGATCGGAAGTTTTCTGCCTGTCAACTGGGTGGAAATCAACAAGACGGGCACCTCCAGCAGTCCACAAATATCCACCTGCTCGGCGCTCTCGAGCGATGGAAGCAGCTTCACTTGCAGCTGGGGAAAACCCCCCGCCTAGGGATGGCGACGGAACAAGGACTCGTTTTTCAGCAGTTGCTCGAAACGCACGATGTCCTCATTGTTTTCGATGCACTCGTATTCATGCAGACGCTCGCCGGGCCGTAGCGACAGGAACGTGGGAGTCGGGTTCCAGGGCTTGGTAAACACCTTTGGATCGTCGATCGTCACTTCGTAGGTGATGGTGTCGTAATCCACCCGCGTGTAGCGCTCCGTCACGTGCAGTGCGTCGCTATGAAGTGTTGCGCCACCCGCGCCTATCCAGGTTTTGTCATTGAAGCCGATCACGTCCACCACCAACGTGTCGCCTTCCCAGCGTGCCACCGAATCGCCCAGGAACGAAGGATCGATGTCGTCGGGATGCTTGCGCCCGTCGGTTGGGATCACGCGAAAGGCATGAAATGTTTCGTATAAAAACGTGATCTCGTCCTTGGTCTGAATGATCTTGATGGGCAGCGGCTCGTTGGTGATGCGCGGCACGCCCACTAGCAAACAGCGCGCGCTTGGATCGTCGATGTTCCTGCGGTCGCGAATTTCCTTGAGCTTGGGAAGTATCCAATCCTGATAGGGAGGGGTGACGCGGCTCGGCACCACCGCTGCCGGCGCGCCCGCAACCGCTGCGTCTCCAGGGCGTGCAGCTTTCGCATTGCTGGACCCGATGGCGAATGCCAGCCCGCTCGCTCCTCCCCCTTGCCAGACCCCAGACAGGTCGGGCTTTCCTTCCGCCGTACGCGGCACCGGAGGCTTAGACGGAGGTGTTGGCTTTGGAGCGTCTTGCGCGCCGAGACGTCCGGCCATTACAAGCGCTGCAAATAGCATCCAGCTTCGCATCGCATCAGTTTATCGTATTCGTTAGTGTTTCGTGCCCGCGATCGAGTTGACCGCCTGCCAGAAAAACTGCACGTGTTTGTAAACCGCCTGTTCCAGAATCCGTTCCTGATCGCTGTGCGGTCCGTAGCCCTTGGGCCCGTCCTCTTCATCCACCATCGCGCCCACGCCGTAGCACTCGACGCCCTTGGCCCGCAGGAACGCCAGGTCGGTGGCGCCGGTCTGCATCAAGGGAATCGTAATCACGCCGTAGATGTTTTTGTAGGCTGCTTCGACGGCCTTATATGCATCTGTATCCAGCCGCGACGGCACCGCGCCTGGTCGCTGATTGGCGGTCTCAGGCACCACTTCGACGGCCGGATCGTTGATTACTTTGCGCATCATATCGTAGAACGCGGCGATGTTCTCGTCCGGCAGCGCGCGGATGTCGAGCGTCGCCTCGGCTTCCGATGGAATCACGTTCACCTGATAGCCGCCCTTGATGATGTTGGGCGAAATGGAGGTGTGCAGCATGGAATAGGCGATGGGATCATGCTCCGCCAGATACTCGCGAACGGCCGGTGCTTTTTGCGCATCGAACAGTCCTTTAAATCGCGCCGCGTCATCGGGACTGGTTACTGTCGCCATTTTTTCGAAGTAGTAGCGCGTCGTATCGTTAAACCGCATCGGCGGATCCCAAGCCGCGATCGTCTCAACGGCCTTCGCCAGATGCACCACGGCATTGGTTCGCAGCGGCCGCGATCCGTGTCCCGACACCCCTTTGGCGACCAAGCGCGCGCCTCTAGGCTGCTTCTCCGTAGTCTCTACCAGCGCGTAGCGCGCCTGGCCATTTTTCAGCCGCACTCCGCCCGATTCCGCGAGAGCGAACTCCGCGTCGATGTCCTTCCAATGTTCGTTGACCAGGTACTCGATGCCTGGTCCGGTGGCCGCCTCTTCGCCCGCTTCCGACACGAAGATCACGTCGCGATCGAGCGGCGTATTCTGCCGCTTCAGCATCAGCATCGTCATCATGGTCGCCAGCAGATCGCTCTTGTCGTCGAGAGTGCCTCGGCCGTACACATACCCGCCCTGCCGCGTAGCGCTAAACGGAGGGAAGGTCCACTTGGCCGGGTCGACGCGGACGACGTCGCTGTGACCCATAATGAGCAGCGGCTTTTTCGAGCCGTTGCCCTTCAACCGCGCAATGATGTTGGCGCGCGCCGGGTCCTTGGCCACCATCATCACCGGGATGCCCTCGGCTTCCAGCGTTTTCTTGACGTATTCGGCTACTTTTGTTTCGTTTCCCGGCGGATCGCTGCTGTCAATCTGCACCAGCGCCTGAAAATGGCGCATGGCTTCGTCGTTAATTTTCGACCAATCGGGCGTTTGGGCGCCCACCGGCGCGACAGAAACTAAAAGAGCGAATACGAAAAAGTTTCGCATCCGCTCAGTCTAGCGCACTGCTGTAGTGCTGCTTAAGGCTACTTCGTCAACCCAAACACAGAAGCCAGCGTCGGGCCGGACTTTCCGCGCGGCAACAGGCTCGGCCCCGACGGGATGAAAATCTTGGCGACGTTCGTATCCCTGTCCACCACCAGACCAAGGAACCCGGACTGCATTTCGTCCCAGTTCTGGTCGCCCCAATGGATGTCCTTCGTAGCATCGGGATTGTACTTGTTGTTGAGCGAATTGTCGTAATGGGCGATCGCCACCAGGCGCGTACCCTTCGGCATCGCCAGCGGCTTTTCGAGCTCATAGCCAACCTGCCAGTCGAAGTTCCACTTGCCCTTGAAGATCTCTTGAGTTTCGCCGGTTGGGTAGATCGCGCGCAGCTCATAATCTTTCCCGCGCAGGTGCATATGGGGCTGGACGTAAACTAACTCCGCGTGGTCCACTCCAATAGTCACTTCACTCACCACTTCGGCGTTTTCATCTCCTGCCGGGATCACCAGGTTGAAAGCCGCGGGAGTTCCGGGCGACATCCAGTAGCGTTTCTTCGGAGGCGTCTTGGCGAACACCAGTCCCACTTTGGACAGGTCGTCCTGCTCCGTTCCAACCGCCGTGTAGTGGATATTGAACACGATGTCGGAGCCTTTCGGCACAAACTTCGCCGATTGGTCCACGTCAAATCTCTGCGCGCCCAGCCCGGGATTGAATTTGCCCAGCAGATCGGTGCCTTCCTTCGCACCCGTCATCGCTTCCGAGCCTTCTTCGTAGGATTGGCCATACACTGCGTGGGCCATCCACGTCGCTCCAGGCGGCGTCACAATGGCCCTCATGTGATGCACTACCTTCGGATTTCCGGCGCGCATCTCGGCAGCCACTACCCAGGTGTCCTCGGGAAAATTAACTTTCACCTTGATGTTCTGGTAATTAATGGTGCCGGTGGCCTTCACATGGAAGGGCTTGGGCATTTCGATAATCATGTCGGGCTTGATCTGCCAACCCTCGGGGAACGTCAGCGGCGGCGGCGCGTCCTTGGCATCGCCCTCCGGCGCCCCGTTGTTGGCCCAGGCCACAAGCGTGTTGATGTCGGCTGCGCTCATGGTGCGATCATTCGCGAAATGGCCGTATTCGGCGAACCACGGCGGCATCTTTTGGGTAACCACCGCCACTTTCATGGCCTTGGCCCACGGCCGCGCGTCTTTGTAAGTGATCAGCGACATCGGCGCCACTTCGCCCGGCCGATGGCAACCCTGGCAGTTCTTCTGCAGTATGGGAAGAACGTCTTTGTTAAATGTGGGCGAGCTGGAGCCCGTGGCAGCAAGGGCGGCCACCCCCATTGCCAGACCAACCACTGAGATGCGCAACATGTCGAAACCCTCCTTGGGGCAGAAATCTACTGTCAGGATTATATTTTACCGCTGTATGCAACGCAATGGGTGAGGCCGCCCGCGATCCAGGGATAGAATAGACCCCAGAGGAGATCCGTATGCCCAAATTTGTCATAGCGCCCCATATGCGGCTTCAGGAATGGGTTGCCGAGGAAAAAGGTTACTTCTCGGCAGAAGGCCTGGATTACGAATTTCGCGATGAGCTCGTCTCCGCGGATGGCAAGAGGCACGATCTTGGCGACAAAGTGGGCGCCTACCAGACTTTCGAAAAAGGCCGCACTACCGACGTGAGCTGCGCGTGTCATTGGACGGTGAATGTCGCCGCCGCCCAGGGGCACGGAAAACTCTTTGCGGACGCTTACTCGGTGTCTCCGGCGGGCGTTTTCGTTCCTCCTGACTCACCGGTGCGTGAGCCGGGCGACCTGAAGGGCGTGCCGATTTCGGTGGGATATCAATCCGGGAGCCACTACGCAACCATTCAGGCGCTCGAGCAATACATGCCGCAAAGCGCGATCCAACTATCGTTCTCCGACGGCCTGCTGTTCAAACGCATGGAGTTGTTGATCGACGGCAAGGTCCCGGCAGCCTCGCTCTTCAGTGGTCCGTACTACTTTCTCGAACAGCTGGGTTTTCGCAAAGTCATCGACACCACGTTCATGATGGCGTCCATGATTACGGGCGATCCCGATCCCCAAGACGTTGCCAGGTACTTCCGCGCGCTGCGCCTCGCCCAGCGTGACATCGACCTTCGGCCCGAACTCTATACTCGCTACTACCAGAAAGAGATGCCGGAGCGATTCCACTCGTTGATGGACACGCGCCGCTGGGGACCGGGCGAGCGTCTCGTATTTGAACCCTACACTCGCCAGATGTTCGAAGAGTCCTCCCAGTGGATTTCTCGACATGCCATCTTTCCTGAAGGACAAATGGGTGAGGGCCAGTATCAAGACGCAGTAATGAGCATGATCGGCTCCCGAGAACCGTAGTATTGCGCGTGTACTCCCAACGCTGGCTAATCATACTCGCCGCGCTCTCCTTCCCGCTCATGGCCGCGCCGGCCGCCCAATGGCGGCTTACGAGAAGCGAGCACTTCGAGGTCTACGCGCAATTGAGCGACCCGCGCGCGCGGGCGATCCTGACATGGTTCGAACAATTGCGAGCCTTCTTTGAGCAGCAGTCCGGCACGACTATGGGGTCGTCACCGCCCGTTCGCGTCATCGTGTTCGCATCCGATCGGCAATACCAGCCCTACCGCTTGCGATCCACCGCCGATGCCTACTACGTCGGAAGTGGCAGCCAGGATTACATCGTCATGGGCGCCGACGATCCGGTCAAGTTTGGCCTTGCGGCCCACGAGTACGCTCACCTGGCACTGCGCGCGTGGAATCTCCAGCTGCCGCCATGGTTGACCGAGGGCCTGGCTGAGTTTTTCGCGACGCTTCGCATCACCGGGCATGCCACCGCGCTGGGCGGCACGCTGCCCGGCCGCGTCCAGACGCTCGAAAGCCGTGCCTGGATGCCGGTGGCGGATTTGATGTCGCTATCTGAGGAATCCCGTGGGCGCGAAGAACGCGCTGCGGCAAATTTGTTTTACGCCGAAAGCTGGGCGCTCACGGAAATGCTGCTGCTCTCCCCGGACTACGCTCCTGGATTCAAGAAGTTTATGGCACTGGTTCGGTCCGGATCGCCGAGTTGGGAGGCGTTCCAAGCAACCTACGCCAAGTCCGGTGAGGAAATTACGCGAGATCTGCACGTTTGGCTCGCCAAGCGCATTCCCCAACCCCTTCAGCTTCCCGAAGTGGTCGCCAAATTCGTGCCGGCGCAGGTGTCGGGTGTCCAGCCTCTTGCCTTGCGGCTGTTGCTAGCGAAGCTTCTTCTGGCTGCGGGCGAATTCGACCGCGCGGAAACGCTCTTCGAGGCGCTCAGGCAGGATGAGCCTGAGTCCGCTGCCGTCTCCGCCGCGCTCGGCATGATCGCCCTGCACAAAGGCGATTCCGGGGGTGCTAGCCGCTTCTGGAAACGAGCCATCGATCAAGGCATCCCCGACGGCCGGCTTTGCTACCAATATGCGCTCCTCGCCGATCAGGCCGGCCTACCCCCCGCGGATATTCGCTCGGTGCTCGAGCACGCGCTTCGATTACAGCCCGATTTCGACGACGCCCACTACCAATTGGCCCTGCTCGAAAAGAACGACCGCCATTATGAAGCGGCCCTCCGTGAGTTCCACGCCATGCGGGTTGTATCGCCGGCGCGAGCGTACGCTTACTGGCTGGCGCTGGCGGACACATTCAACGAATTGGGCCGGCGCGATGAAGCCCTGTCCGCCGCTCGCCACGCCAATGAACACGCCGCCACGTCCGCCGAGCGCACCCGCGCTGCCGAAGAAAGCTACATCGCGCAAACTGAGCTCGCCGTCCAGTTCATAAGTGATGCCTCGGGACATTCCCGGCTGGTAGCCACTCGCAGGCCGCAACAGCAATCCGATTGGAACCCGTTCATTGAGCCCAGCGACGACATCCAAAGCGTCCAAGGGCTGCTGCGCGAGATTGAATGCGGTAGCGTTACCACCATTCGCGTGGAAGCGGCAGGCAGGCTAGTCACACTCGCCATTCCCGATTTGCAGCACGTGCAGATGCGCCACGCGCCGCCCGAATTCGTGTGCGGCCCGCAAACGGCGACCCAAGTAACAGTCGATTACGCGCGCACGCCGAACGCCGCCACCGCTGGAATCGTCCGAGGCATGCGTTTCTAGTCTTCGAGCAGGCGCTCCCGCACCGCATTGTACTCGCAGCCCAGCAGCGAAATTACCGCCAGCAAGTACATCCAAACCAGCAGCGCGATCACCGCGCCAATGCTGCCGTACAGCACGCTATAGTTTGCGATATGCCGCACATACAAGGCAAAGAGCGTGGTGGCCAGCAGCCATAGCACAGTGGCAAGAATCGCTCCGGGCCAAACGTTGCGGAACTTCATCGGCTGGTTGGGGCCGGTGTAATACATCAACCCGGTGACCAGCACAGTCGCGCCCAGCGCCACTACATAGCGCAGCAGCCCAAAGGCCAGCACCAAGGAGACTCTCAAATCCTCCGCGGGCGCCAGGCCCATGGTGGCCAGCATCCATTGCTCGATGCGCGCGCCGAACACGATCAACACCGAAGATCCCACGGCCGGCACAGCGGCGATGAACACCAGCAGAATCGCTACGCCGCGCTGCTTCAAAAAGGGCCGGCCCGACGGAAGCCGATACGCCGCCTGGAATCCTTCCATCAGCGTCATCATTGCGCCCGAAGCCGCCCACGTCGAAAGCAGCGTGGCGCTCAGAATCAGCCAGCCGGAGCGCTGGTTCCCGGCCGTAAATTGGTACCTGACCAGGTCCTCAGTGCCCGGCGGGATGATCTGATACAAGAGCCTTGAAAACACGCGAGCCACCGCGCCGGCGTTGACGCTCGCCAGGATGGCCGCCACGGATGCCAGCACCGGAAAAAACGCCAGCAGCGATGAGTAAGCGGCGCCCTTTGCGATACCGAAGCAATTGTCCTCGTACGCGGCAAGGCTGGCTTGATGGAATAAGCCCCAGAAGCGCTGGACCGGGCCGGGGCGCTCCAGATAGAGGCTGGGCGAAGCGGGAGTCATGGCCACTCTCGATTCTAATCCCGCCTCGCCGAGTCCTGCCTCAAAACGCCCGGTGCTAAGCCGTTACCGGCGTCGCGCTTGCCGCGCGAAGACGATCGATCTCGGCGATCTCGTCCGCGCTGAGCCGAAACTCCGCGGCCCCAATCACGCCCTCCACCTGCTTGGCCGACCGCATCCCCACAATCGCGCCCGTCACCGCCGGATGCCGCAGCGTCCACGCGATGGCCGCCTCGCCCGCCGTTCTACCGTGACGCCGGCCGATGGTTCCGAGCAATTCCGCAAGTTCCAGGTTGCGCGAAAGCAGCGGCTCCTTGAAATGCGGCACGCGCTTGCGGAAATCGTCTTCCGGCATGGAGGCTATGCGCTCGCGCGTCATAGTACCGCTGAGCAGGCCCGACTTCATCGGCGAGTAAACAATCACGCCAATATGGTTGGCCTGCGTGAAAGGCAGGATCTCCTTCTCGATCTCCGGCGAGATGATCGAGTACGGGGGTTGCAGCGACGTGATGGGCGCTATCTGTTGCGCCCGCCGCATCTGGTCCACATTGAAGTTAGACACGCCGATGTACCTCACCTTGCCTGCCTGTTGGAGCTTCGCCATCATCCTCCAGGCTGCTTCCACCAGGTTGTCCGGGTCCGGCCAATGGATCTGATACAGGTCGATGACATCCACTTTGAGCCGGCTCAGGCTCTGCTCCACTTCTTTGCGGATCGATTCAGGCTCAAGCGACCGTCGCGTCTCGCGGCGCTCGTCCCAAACGATCCCGCACTTGGTGAAGACCAGCGGTTTCTTCGACCGCCCCGCCAGCGCCCGGCCCACTACTTCTTCGGAATGCCCCAGGCCATAGATGGCCGCAGTATCGATCCAGTTGATGCCTTGGTCGAGCGCCGCGTGAATCGCATCCACCGACTCGCCATCGTCCTGAGCGCCCCAGGCGAACTGCCATCCGCCCCCTCCCATGGCCCACGCGCCCACCCCGATCGGCGTGATTTCCAGATCGCTCGCACCCAGTCTTCGCATCTGCATTTCTTTATCTTAAGCGTGGATCAGGCGCAAGCGCCGCCGGCCGAGTTCCCCGGCCCTGCGTAACGCTCCACCAGGTCTGAAACCACTGCGATGAAGGTCTTGATGTCGGTTGGCTTCTGAACAAATTCCCGTGCGCCCAGTTCCAATACCCGGGCCCGTTCGGCCTCGTTCAACGAGGAGCTAAAGACCACCACCGGGACGTTCTGCGATTTCCATCGCTCCAGGAGCGCCAAGCCGGAGATGCGCGGGATATTCAGATCCAGGATGATGAGCGCCGGCCGGAAGTGTGCGTCGCTCAACAAGGTAAGGGCTTGTTCGCCATCCCTCATAATGTGCAGATTCACCGGCACGGCGGCCTCGGCGAGGATCTGCCGGATTAACACCGCGTCACCCGCATTGTCCTCCACTAAGAGGATCTCCATGGTAAAAGCCACTCAGCTTTTGTGACTCCCCACAACCATCTCCGTTACGTTTCTTGGAGAATTTCCCGCGTGCGCGGCAACCACATAAAGAATTCGTGAAGGTTTTGAAGAATAAGTTACTAACCCCGCTCTTAGCCGTAGCCTCGGGGATTGTACTCACTCGGTTTGTCCATTTCCAGGTCTACGATTTCATCTGGAGTCTGCCGCTTCTCACGTGTCTAACCTACCTCGCGTGGAAATGTTCCACGCGCATCCTGTGTGTCTGCTCCTCGCTCTTTTTTCTGTTTTGCGGCGCCTTTCTCGGGGTCCTGCACCGGCCCGGCAGGCCTCCCACCATCGACGCGGGCGCCCGCGAGACAGTGATCCTGAACGGCTGCGTCGTCTCGCCCCCGGTGTTTTCCGAGAGCCGCGACCAGTTCGTTCTTGAGCTTGCGCCCCGAGCTCGCGCACGGGTGAGTCTGGCGATTCGAGACCACGAAACGCCCCCCGACCTCGGCTACGGCCAGCTTGTCGAATTCGAAGCCCGGGTGCGCCGCATCCGCAACTTCCAGAATCCGGGCGAGTTCGATTACGAAGGTTTCTCCGCGCGCAGCGACATCTATTGGACAGCCGCCGCCGGCAGCGTCAATTCCGTGGTTGTAAAACCCGGCCGTTGCGGATCGCGCTTCGTCGCCGCGGTGTTCGCTCTGCGCACCGGCGCTTTACGAAGGATTGAACGCCTTTACGCTGGGAATCCGTATGCCATGGGCATGATGGAGGCTACCCTCATCGGTGAATCCAGTCGTCTGGAGCGCCTCTGGACCGATCACTTCCGCCGTACTGGTACGTACCACATGCTGGTGATCGACGGCCTGCACATCACCGTACTGGCTGCGTTTCTGCTGTTTCTCCTGCGGCTCTGCTTTCTCCCCGAGATCAATGCGCTGGTCATCACCTCGTCCGGTGCGTGGATTTACGCGCTGGTTTCCGGTTGGAACGCGCCCGCCATCCGCGCCGCGGGAGGATTCACCCTGTATGTCGCCGCACGGTACTTCTATCGCCGGGGCCGTCTACTCAATCTGCTGGCCGCCGTCGCCATTGTGTACCTGATTTACGACCCCAGCCAGCTTTTTGAAGCCGGTTTTCAACTGTCGTTCCTCTGCGTAGCCGCTATTGGACTTCTAGCAATACCAGTTCTCGATGCGTCCTCAACGCTCTATGCGCGCGGTCTCGCGGGAATCAGCCAGCTTGGCCGCGTTCCGCGCCTTCCGCCGCGCGCCGCTCAGTTCCGCTTGGAGTTGCGCCTGTTGGCTGAGACTACCAGCTACTACATCCGGTTCCCGCGAGCCTGGTGGGAACATGCTTTTGCGCTCGCCGCCCGAGTCCTGTTTTATGCCTATGACCTCGCGGTCATCTCGGCCGCCATCCAGATCGGTCTGGCGTTACCCATGGCGATCTACTTTCATCGCATCTCGCTCACCGGCATCTCAGCCAATATTCTGGTGGTCCCCCTCCTCGCCCTGGTGGTTCCGTTGGGCTTCATCGCGGTCCTCAGCATGTGGCAGGTGCCGGCGGCGATGGCTGGATGGCTGCTCGGCGTAAGCGAGCATATCGCAGCATGGCACACCCGCCTGGAGCCGCAGTGGCGTGTGCTTGCTCCTCCGCTTTGGCTCGCGATTTCGTTCACCGCCGCGCTCATTCTTCTGGCCTATGCAATGCGCCGGTCAACCCGGTGGTCCCTAGGCGCCCTGGGGGTCGTACTGGCGCTCTTCGCCCTCATCTTCTGGCATCCGTTCCCGCCCGCGGTCCATCGCGGCGAACTCGAACTCACAGCCATCGACGTCGGGCAGGGCGACAGCCTGTTGGTCTCATTCCCCGATTCCAAACTGATGCTCATCGACGGCGGCGGAGTGCTCTCGTACGGGCGCCAGGCCACCCAACGCCTGGACATTGGCGAGGACGTCGTGTCGCCTTATCTTTGGAGTCGCTCCATCCGCAAGATCGACGTGGTCGCGCTCACGCATGCCCACGATGACCATGCCGGTGGTCTGCCCGCCATCATTGAGAACTTCCATCCCGCCCAACTGTGGACCGGCGCCACACCGTCCAGCCCCGCCTGGTTCGCCGTTCGCTCCAAAGCTCGCGCGGAAAAAGTGAAGATTGTCGCGCTTTCAAGCGGCCGCAGCTTCGATTTCGGAGGAGCGCGCATTGACGTGATCTCACCTCCCGGCGACTACGTTCCAGCCCGCAGTCCCATGAACAACGATTCACTGGGGATCCGCATCACCTATCGCCAACGCTCCATCCTGCTTACCGGCGATATGGAAAAACCCATGGAGCGCCGCGCCCTTAGCGACGGACAGCCGCTACGCGCCGACATTCTCAAAGTAGGCCATCACGGTAGCAATACCTCAAGCATCGATCCGTTCTTAGATGTCGTTTCACCGCTGTTCGCCATCATTTCCGATGGCTTTGAAAACTCCTTCGGGCATCCTCACCCCAAGGTGCTGGAGCGCCTCCGAGAGCATCGCGCTCGAATTCTGCGCACCGATCATGACGGGCTGGTCACCGTTCGCACCGATGGCCGGCGCATTTCCGTCGAGACTTTCCGGCTTCGCTAAAGCGGCGTGGCGCAATATTGCTAAGATAGAAGAACCTGAGGTCGAACATCATGGCATCCCGTCGTTGGCTCCTGGGCTTCCTACTGCTGGCAAGCTCGCTCCCTGTGACCCTTTCCGCGCAGTCCGAAGCGGACGTTAACGCCAGCCTGAAGAAGTTCACCCAGGTCTACGAAGCGGTGGAAAGCAATTTCGCCAACAAGCTGGATGCCGACAACACGGTGTTTAAGGGCGCGATCCCCAACATGCTTCGTACCCTCGATCCTCATTCGAATTTCTTCGATCCCAAAGCCTATGCGCTGATGCGCGAAGGCCAGTCCGGCCACTACTTCGGCGTCGGCATGTATGTCGGCTCGCCCGAAGGCAAAGTGATCGTGATGTATCCGTTCGTGAACTCGCCGGCGTTCCGCGCCGGTCTTCGGCCGGGCGACCAGATCGTCGCTGTCGACGACACTAATACCGAGCACTCCACGGTGTCGCAAGTGTCGGGTATGCTGAAGGGCCCTAAGGGGACTCCGGTGAGTATCAGCGCGCGGCGCGCCGGGCATGAAGAGCCGATGCACTTCTCCCTGGTTCGCGATAACGTCCCGCGTGGCAGCGTAAATTACGCCTTCTGGCTGCGTCCCGGAATCGCCTATATGCGCGTCGAAGCTTTTAACGAAACCACCAGCCACGAAGTGGACCAGGCGCTGGCGCGTTTTCCTGAAAGCTCCATCGACGGCCTGGTTCTCGATCTGCGAGACAACCCCGGCGGCCTGGTGCAAGAGGCCGTCAACGTCGCCGACCGGTTCCTGCATAAGGGCCAGCTCATCGTTTCGCATCATGGGCGCGCGTCGGCCGAGACCAAGTTCATCGCCAAGCGCGGCGAGCGCGGCAAGGAATACCCGATCGTTGTGCTGGTCAATCGGGGCACCGCTTCCGCCGCCGAGATTCTGACCGGCGCACTGCAGGATCACGATCGCGCCTGGGTCATGGGCGAGAGCACTTTCGGCAAGGGCTTAGTGCAGGCGCCCTTCCCGCTGTCTGGCAATAGCGCTCTGCTGCTGACCATCGCCAAGTACTACACTCCCAGCGGTCGTCTCATCCAGCGCGACTATGAGCATCAGGGCCTGTTCGAATACCTGAGCCGTGAAAACGGCAAAATCAATCCCAAGGACATGAAAAAGACCGATAGCGGCCGGATCGTCTACGGTGGCGACGGCATTACGCCCGACGAGAAATACCAGACGCCCCGCTTGACCGCGCTCGAAGCCCAGCTCAGCGAGGAATTGGTCTTCTTCTTTTATGCCCCACAATATTTCGCCGTCCATACCACGCCGCTGACCAAGGAATGGACGCCGGACGACGCCGCGCTCGAAGACTTCCGCGCCTTCGCTGTGAAACGTGGCGTTTCCTTTACCGGCGCCGAGTTTGAGCGCGACCGGGCTTGGATTCGGGATCGCCTCCGCGAAGAGTTGTTTATCACCGCCTTCAGCAAAGAAGATTCGGACCGTTTGGCGTTCCAAAACGATCCCGAGGTTCTCAAAGGCTTGGGATCACTTCCCGCTTCCAAGACCATGCTGAACCGCGCCCATGAGCTGGTCGGCGTCAAAAAGATCGCGTCCACCGAACACCCCCAGTAGTCCGCACGTCGCGGCTTGGCAGGGCCTGACTTGCTACGATGCTAGTTCATGCCCATTTACCAAGCGGTTGTCCTCGCCATTGTGCAGGCGCTCACCGAATTTCTGCCCATTAGCAGTACAGCGCATCTAGTCCTGATCCCGTGGCTCTTCGGTTGGAAGGACGGCGGCTTGACGTTCGATGTCGCGCTGCACGCCGGCACGCTGGTGGCGGTGATCATTTACTTCTTTCGTGATTGGGTCCAGATCATCGGCCAAGCCTTCGGTTTGAATATCGGACGCGATCCCGATCTAAAGCAGAATCGTAATCTGCTTTGGCTGCTCGCCATCGCATCCATTCCGATTGGCGTCATCGGGTATCTATTCGACAAGCAAGCCGATACCACCTGGCGCCAGCCCTACGTCATTGGAACCATGCTCATCGTGGTCGGCATCGTCATGTGGATCGCCGAGCGGCGGCGCATCGGCAGCAAGTCGATGAGCACCATTCAAATGAGCGACAGTATCGCGGTGGGCCTGGCGCAGGCCGTTTCGGTGATCCCCGGCACTTCGCGCAGCGGCGCCACCATCAGCGCGGGCCTGTTCCGCAATATGAATCGCGAGACTGCTGCGCGCTTTTCATTTCTCCTCTCCACGCCGGCTATTGCCGCGGCCGTGGCCAAGAAGGCCTGGGACATCCACAAAGAAGGAGGCGTCCCGGCGGACATGAAGCTGCCCATCGTGGTCGGAATCGTGGTGTCGGGCGTGCTCGGCGCCATCGTGATCGCCTTCTTCCTCCGTTACCTCCGCCGCAGCAGCCTGATGCCGTTCGTGTACTATCGGATCGTTTTTGGCATAATAGTAATCGCTCTGGCTGCATTCTTCCGCTTCTCAGCGGGATGAAGATTTTAGGACCGACTCGCTTCCACAGACTCAACGAAGCCGGAGGATTAGTGTATCTGTTCACCGGGTTCTTTTTGACCCTGTGCCTGATCTCCTATCACCCGCAAGATCCCTCCTGGAATTCGGTGACCGGCGCCACGCGAGCGCTCAACTTGACGGGGCTGGCAGGATCGTATATTGCGGATCTCTGTTTCCAATTGCTGGGCCTCAGCGCCTTTAGCCTGCCCGTTCTGCTCTGGCTGCTGGCGTGGAAATGGATACGTTCTCAGCCTATTGAAGCCGCCACAGTGAAGGTGTTCGGCGCAGTGGTGCTCTTTCTCAGCATTTCCGCCGCGCTCTCCATCCGGCCCCTCTGGCGGCCCTGGAATGGAGCATTCTCGGCGGGTGGTGTAGTCGGAATCTTGATTGCCGATTCGCTCCTCGCGAAGCTCAACCTGATGGGAACGATGCTGTTCACCGGCATTTGCCTGATTCTCTCGCTGTACTTGATTTCCAGCTTCTCCATGGCGATTCTCGCGCGGTGGCTGGCTGGGCCACTCAGCTTGCTGGGGCGGCTCTACGCGCGTTTTACCAGTTGGCGTGAACAGAAAAACGCGCTCGCGCGAGAACGCGCCGAACAGCGCGCGGCCATCAGGGCCACCCAAGAAGTGGCGGCACAAGAACCACCCATCCCAGTTGTGGATCCACTGGAGCCGCCCCCGCCCGCGTACAGCGCGCCGGTGGAGGAGCCGGAGCCGCCGGTTCAGCACGAAATCCCGATCCACGAACTCGAATTCCAACCTCCGCCGCCCTCTTCCTCTCGCGCGCCCTGGGAAGAACCCGCGCCGGCACCGGCGCCGCCCGCACCCGTTCGCAAACCCAGGAAGCTCGCGCCCGAGATCACCGAGCATCCGGCCTACCGGCTGCCTTCCACCGCGCTGCTCAACGAAGTGCCGGCCAGGAATCCCTTCGATTCGCTGGAGCTGAAGGAAATTGCCGCGCGTATCAAGTCCAAATTCGAAGAATTCAACGTGCATGGCGGCGTGGTGCAGATCAATCCCGGGCCGGTGGTCACGACATTCGAGTTCAAACCCGAGGCGGGGGTCAAATATAGCCGTATCACCACGCTGACGGAAGATCTTTGCCTCGGCCTGCAGGCCGAATCCATCCTGATCGAACGAATCCCGGGCAAACCCACGGTTGGCATCGAGGTGCCGAACACGCGCCGCGAAGTGATCAGCCTGCGCCAGATTCTGGAGTCGGAAGAGTTCATCGACTCCCACTCGCGCCTGACCATATGTCTGGGCAAGGACATCAGCGGGCGGATCAAAGTGGCGCCCCTGGAATCGATGCCTCACCTTTTGATCGCCGGCTCTACCGGGGCGGGCAAAAGCGTGATGCTCAATTCCATGATCATGTCCATCCTCTACAAGTCCACACCGGACGAGGTGCGCATGATCCTGATCGACCCCAAGCGCCTGGAGATGGGGCTTTATGAGGGTATTCCGCACCTGTTGACGCCGGTGATCACCGATCCCAAGAAAGCCACCTATGCCCTGCGCAACGCGGTGCTCGAAATGGAGCGGCGTTTGAAGCTGCTGGCTGGACAGGGCGTTCGCAACATCGATCAGTTCAACAAAAAAGTGCGCGCCCTGGCCAGCGAGCCGCGCAGCCTGTTTGAAGAAGACGAACTCCCCGCCCAGGATCTGAAACCGCTCCCGTTCATCTTGATCGTGATCGATGAGTTGGCCGATCTGATGATGCTGGAGCGCGGCAATGTGGAGGAGGCCGTGGCTCGCCTGGCGCAGATGGCGCGCGCGGTCGGAATGCACCTGGTACTGGCGACGCAGCGCCCCAGCGTGGATGTCATCACCGGCCTGATCAAAGCGAATTTTCCGTCGCGCATCAGCTTCCGCGTGGCCACTCGTGTTGATTCGCGCACCGTGTTGGATGTGATGGGCGCCGAGCACTTGCTGGGCAAGGGCGACATGCTATTCCTGCCGCCCGGATCGTCGCGGCTCACGCGCGTTCACGGCGCGTTTGTCACCGAGGCCGAAATCAATCGCGTCGTCGAGTGCTGGAAGGCGCAAGCCCGTCCGGATTACGATCAAACGTTCCTGCTGGCTCCTCCGGCCGATGACGAGGACCCGGAGGGAGGAGAGTTTGAAGGCGGCGACGATCCGGCTTATCAGGACGCCGTTCGCGTGGTGCTGGAAATGGGCAAGGCATCCACATCCACGCTGCAGCGCCGCTTGCGTTTAGGCTACGGGCGCGCGGCTCGAATTCTCGACATGATGCAGCACGAAGGCATCATCGGCCCCCCGGACGGCAGCAAACCGCGCGAAGTGCTGAAGCGCCCGGAATGGTTGGAGGACGTGGAGAAGCAGTTGCGTTAGAGTAGTGTCCGCAAAATAACTAGACAGAAATAAGGGTAGACGCGGCTTCAGCCGCGTTCCGCCGTTGACAATACCAACGCGGCTAAAAAGCCGCGTGTACCGTGCCAATCCGGTGGTGTCTAGTTATTTATTGGACACGACACTAGCTGGTGGCGGGCACGCGAACTACAGCCGTCACGGGATCCTTCGGCATTACGATCCAGGCGACGATGTATGACACCAGGCCGAAGAAGGGCATCGGAAAGACCGTCAGCACTACCCAAAGCACGCGGATGAGCGTGACATCGACCCCGAAGTAGCGTGCGAATCCGGCGCAAACGCCGGCGATCTTGGCCTCGCTCATCGGACGGCTGAGCCGAGCTTCCGGACGCGGCGGCGCTGCGCCCCGAGCTGTCCCAACTCCGCAGGCCGAACAAAACCTGTCCTGCTCTCGAAGCTCCGAGCCGCACCTGGTGCAAAACATCGAGTTTCACCTCTATGTATGTTTACGAACCCGGATTTGGGATTGTTCCGTACGAAATCTTCCCTAAGATCATTGGTTTCTGGGCCCCAGTGGCCGATGGTAAATTACCCGCGCGTAGGTGGAACGTTTGGTACGCCAGCAGCGCGAAGAGGATCGCTTCCTTGCAGTCCACGCCGATGCCGAATTCTGCAGTAGTGGTGACTCGCGCCGCTGTCAGCGCACTCAGGCGCTCCATTAAGTAGCGATTGTGCGCACCGCCGCCGGAGACCACCACTTCTCGCGTGTTTGGGTAGCGCCCGATCCCGAGGGCAATCGTCCGCGCAGTCAGTTCCATGGCGGTCGCGATGTCGATGCCAGTCTCGCGCACAAACTCCGCGCCATACTGTTCTCGGCCGCAGGATTTGGGCGGGGCGCGACGGTAATACTGATCAGTCAGCAATCGATCCAGCAGCGCGGTATTCAGTTGACCCGTGCGAGCGCGCTCGCCATCGCGATCAAACGGCGGAGCAATCGCATCCATCACCATGTTGCCCGGCCCGGTGTCGAACGCAACAACGTCTTCCGGTTTTGCATTAGCCGGAATTACCGTGATGTTCGCGATGCCGCCGATATTCAGCGCGATACGCGCCAGTTCCGGATGCCGGAAAAGCTGATAATCGAGAAACGGGACCAATGGCGCGCCTTTGCCTCCCGCCGCCATGTCGCTGGGACGGAAATCGGCGATGGTCTCGATACCGGTGCGTTCGGCAATTACCGATGCTTCTCCGATCTGTAGAGTGCTCGCGATTTTACGGCCGAGAAACTCCACCGCCTCGCCTTCATGGAAGATCGTTTGACCATGCGATCCGATCAATTCAATGGTTTCGAGCGGCACGCCGGCGTTTTCGAGCGCCTCGGCGAAGAGCTCGCCCAGCAGAACATTGAGCCGCGCAATCTTGCTGGTATGCGTCGCGGCGTTGGAAACCGAAAGAATGGCCGCCCGCACATCTGGCGGATAGGGCACGGTGGTGCTTCGAACCACGCGGATGTCATCACCAATGTCGACTACCGCGACATCAATGCCATCCACGGATGTGCCGCTAATGAGACCGGCCACCCGCACTACCGCTTCAACTCCCGCTGCAGCTCGCTCAGCAATTGCAGCGCGTCGATGGGCCTTAACTCGTCCAGTTTCAAATTGCGGATGCGCTCGGCGATTTGATAGTTGACCGGCTCGAATAATTGGATCTGCGTGGGGCTCGACGGGCGCGGCGTCAGCTCTTCGGTGACCGCCTGTTCCGATCTCTCGTGCAGCGTCAAAATTTCCCGCGCGCGTTCCACCACCGACATCGGCAGCCCCGCCAGCCGCGCTACTTCGATTCCATAGCTGCGGTCGGCGCGGCCCGGTTCCACCTTGCGCAGGAAGATTATTTGATCACCCGCCTCCTTCACCGAGACATGCAGATTCGCGACTCCGGGCAATTGATCGGCCAGCTCCGTGAGCTCGTGATAGTGCGTTGCGAAGAGCGTGCGTGCGCGAATTCGCTGATGAATGTGCTCCACCACCGCCCACGCCAGGGCCAACCCATCATAGGTGGCCGTGCCGCGTCCGATCTCATCCAACACCACCAGGCTGCGCGCTGTCGCGGTGTTCAAAATCACGGCCGTCTCGGTCATCTCCACCATGAACGTCGATCGGCCACGCGCCAGATTGTCCGCGGCGCCAATCCTCGTGAAGACGCGATCCACAATGCTGAGCGCCGCCGATTCGGCGGGCACGAAGCATCCCATTTGCGCCAGAATCACGATTGCCGCGGCCTGCCGCAGATAGGTCGACTTGCCGCCCATGTTGGGCCCAGTGATTACCGCGATGAACTGCGACTCGGAATCGAAATAAAGATCGTTAGGGATGAAGCGCTGCGCCTCTTTCTCCGCCAGCTTCTCGATCACCGGATGCCGCCCGGCGACAATCCGTATCTCACCGGAAGGGGTAAAGCTGGGCCGCACATATCGATTCTCGGCCGCCACTTGAGCCAGCGCGCAAGTAACATCCAATTCGGCTACGGCTGCCGCGGTTTGCCGGATGCGTGCCGCATGCTCGGCGGCGAACAGACGCAGCTCCTGGAAAATTTCGCGCTCCAGAGTGAGCATCTTATCTTCAGCGTCCAGAACTTTGCTTTCCAGTTCCTTCAGCTCGGGCGTGGTGAAGCGTTCGGCGTTTACCAGTGTCTGCTTGCGCTCGTAATCGGCAGGCGCGTGCTGCAGATTCGCCTTTGAGATCTCGATGTAGTAACCGAAAACATTGTTGAAGCGCACCTTCAGCGACTGGATGCCGGTGCGCGCGCGCTCGCGCAGTTCGATCTGAGCGATATATTGGCGGCTGTTGCGGCTGATGTCGCGCAGCTCATCCAGCGCCGCGTGGTAACCCATGCGGATGGTACCGCCATCGGCGAGATTCGCCGGCGGTTCTTCTGCAATCGCATTCAGTATCCGGTCGCGTAGCTCGGGAATCTCATCCAGGCGCCCGGCAATAGCCCGCGTGCGGTCGGCATCGAAAGCGCCTATTTGCTGTTTCAGCTTCGGCACCAGCGCGAGCGATCGCCCCAACGCCAACAATTCCCGAGGCCCGGCGGTTCCCAGCGTCAGCTTTGCCAGGAGTCGCTCCAGGTCCAACACATTCGCCAGCAGCTTGCGCGTTTCCGACCGCGCGATGGTGGCTCCCAAGGCTGCCTGCACCGCGTCCAGCCGCGCCTCGATCTCATCCAGCTGCAAGCACGGCCGCAGCAATCGCGCGCGCAACATCCGCCCGCCCATTCCGGTGCAGGTTTGATCCAAAACATGAATCAGTGTCGATTCGCGCGTCTCACCCGCGAACAACGGTTCCAGCAACTCCAGATTTCGCACCGTCACCGCGTCCAATATCATCGCTTCCGAGCGATCATAGAACGACGGCCGGTCCAGATGGTCCAGCGCCGATTTTTGCGTGTCCCGCAAATAATGCAGAATCGCGCCCGCCGCGGAAACCGCGAGCGTCCTTCCTCCCAGCCCGCAGCCATCCAGTGTCAGCAGGTGAAAATGCTCACGCAGCGCGCGGTCCGCGTAGTCCAGGCTGAAGATCCAGTCTTCGAGTGCGGTGCGCAATCCCGGTACATCCGTTACCGACTCCGCCGCCAGCACCTCGCGCACATTTAAATTCTCAAGCGCCGCATTCACGTCCGACACATCGAGCTCCGTGGCATGAAATTCGCCGGTCGAAATGTCGACGTGAGCGATGCCCGCCCGCGTGCCGTTGCGGCAAACCGCCGCCAGATAATTGTTCTCGTGCGAGCGCAGCAGCGACGATTCGGTGGCAGTTCCCGGAGTCACCACGCGCGTCACCTCGCGCTTCACCAGCTTCTTGCCTGGCCCGGCTTCTTCCATTTGATCGCACACCGCGACCCGGTAGCCTTTCTGAATCAGCCGCGCCAGATAACCCTCAGCAGCGTGATAAGGCACGCCGCACATCGGAATGGCTTGCCCCTTTTCTTTGTTGCGCGCGGTGAGCGTGATTTCGAGCTCGCGCGCGGCAGTGATGGCATCTTCGTAGAACAGCTCGTAGAAATCGCCCAGCCGGAACATCAGCAGCGCGTTGGGAACTTGCTGCTTGATGGCGTGATACTGCCGCATGAGCGGCGTGGTCTGGGACAGGGCTTCGTCGCCTTCAGGCATACAGGCCGCGGGTCTGCAACGCCGAGGCCACTCGATCGATTGCAAGCATGTAGGCCGCCAGCCGGTTGTTCACCTGGTGCTTGTCCGCGAAGCTCACAACGTCTCGAAAACTGTTCACCATGATCTCTTCCAGACGTCCGTTCACCAGTTGCTCGTTCCAGAAGAACCCTTGGCGGTCCTGCACCCATTCAAAGTAGGACACCGTGACGCCGCCCGCGTTCGCTAGAATATCCGGGATCACGAAGATCTTCTTGTCGGCCAGAATCGCGTCGGCTTCCGATGTAGTTGGCCCATTCGCGCCTTCGCAAATAATCCTGGCTTTGATGCGATCGGCATTGGCGCTGGTGATCACGTTCTCCTTGGCGGCCGGCAGCAGCACATCGCAATCGAGAAAAAACGCCGACTCACGATCGATATCTTCGCCGCCGGCAAATCCAGTGATGGAACCGGTATCGTGCTTATGCTGCATCAGCGCGTCGATATCCAACCCCTCCGGATTGTAGACCGCGCCGTCATATTCAATGATGCAGATGATCTTGAATCCGGAGCGCGTCATCAGTTTGGCCGACATGCCACCCACATTGCCGAAGCCCTGGATCACCACCCGCGTGTTGGCCACGTCCAGGCCGAATCGCCGCAGGGCTTGCATGGTAACGATCATGCAGCCGCGTCCGGTGGCTTCGGTTCTTCCGCGCGATCCCCCCAGCGCCAGCGGCTTGCCCGTGACAACGCCCGTCACCGTGTGGCGTTTGTGCATCGAGTAAGTGTCCATCACCCACGCCATGGTCTGTGGATTGGTATTGATGTCGGGTGCCGGAACGTCGCGTTCGGGACCAATGATGTCCATGATCTCGGAAGTGTAGCGGCGCGTGATGCGCTCCAGTTCGGTGGGAGAAAGCAGATCCGGATCGCAAATCACGCCCCCTTTGGCGCCTCCAAACGGGATATTCACAACCGCGCATTTCCACGTCATCCACGCCGCCAGCGCGCGCACCTCATCCAGCGTTACGTCAGGCGCGAAACGGATACCGCCTTTGGCCGGCCCCCGCACGATGGAATGCTGCACCCGATACCCGGTGAAAACTTCGTAGCGTCCGTCATCCAGCATCACCGGAACGCTGACCTTCAGCTCCAGCGCCGGCGATCGCAGGATCTTGCGCAGGCCTTCGTCCAAACCCAAAAGTTCGGCGGCTTCGTTGAAGCGCGTCTCTGCGGAAACCCACGGATTGGTTTCCTTTTCGGAGGACGGAATCGCTTCCAGGATCATGCGGAAAACCTCCAGCTACATTGTATCGTCGGCGCGGGATTAGAATGAAGCATGGCGCGACTCCTCGGCGCACTCCTGTTATTTGCGTGCATGCCGGGATTCTGCCAGACTGACGATCTCGCCGTGGGCCGCCTGCTCGTCGCCAGCCGCGATTTGGGCGATCCAAACTTTTCGAAAACGGTCATCCTGCTGGTGCACTACAACCAAGACCAGGGCGCGGTTGGCTTGGTGGTCAACAAGCGTACCGACGTCCCTATTTCGCGCGTGTTCCACGACCTGAAGGAAGCCAGCGGCCGCAACGACCCGGTGTTTATCGGCGGCCCCGTGGAGTTAAATAGTGTCCTGGCGCTACTGAAATCGGCCAGCACCCCGGAGGGCGCGGATCGGGTGTTCGGCGATGTTTATCTAATCAGCAACAAGAATTTGCTGGCACGAACGTTGGCATCGCCCGCCGAGGCCTCCGTGTTTCATGCCTACATCGGCTATGCGGGTTGGAAAGCTGGCCAGTTGGAGCACGAAGTTGACTTGGGCGCCTGGCACGTCATGCCGGCCGATGCAGGAACGGTGTTTCACTCCGATCCCGATGCCCTCTGGGAACGCCTGATTCGCCGCACCGAAACGCAGATCGCGCACCTGCTCACTTATACGCCGCCACCCCAGTCACCCGTTCCCCGATAACCAGCGTGTGGATGTGATCTGTCCCCTCGTAGGTTTTCACCGTCTCCAGATTGCACATGTGGCGCATGATCGGATATTCGTCCATGATGCCGTTGGCGCCCAGCAGATCGCGGCTCAGCCGCGCGCACTCCAGCGCCATCGCGACATTGTTCCGCTTCAGCATGGAGATGTGCGCCGGGTCGATCTTGCCCTGATCCTTGATGCGCCCCGCCTGAATCGCGAGCAATTGCGCCTTGGTGATCTCAGTGATCATCCATGCCAGTTTCTCCTGCACCAGTTGGTGGCTTGCGATCGGACGGCCGTCGAACTGCTTGCGCACAACCGAGTACTGGCGCGCGGTCTCATAGCAATCCATCGCCGCTCCGAGCACGCCCCATCCAATCCCGTAGCGCGCCTGCGACAGGCAGCTCAGCGGACCCTTGAGCCCCTGCGCGCCAGGCAGCATCGCCGACGCCGGAACCCGGCAGTCCGCGAGCGCCAGGCTGGACGTCACCGATACGCGCATCGAAAGCTTGCCGTGAATATCGGAGGTAGTGAACCCGGGCGTGCCTTTCTCCACCAGAAACCCGCGAATGCCCTCCTCGGTGCGCGCCCATACCAGGGCGACGTCGGCCATGGAACCGTTTGTGATCCAGGTCTTCTCGCCGTTCAAAATCCACTGATTGCCGTCCCGCTTCGCGCGCGTCTGCATGCCCGCGGGATTCGATCCGAATCCGGGCTCGGTGAGCCCAAAGCATCCGATCGCTTCGCCCGACTGCATTTTCGGAAGCCAGCGGTCCTTCTGTTCGGCGGATCCATAGGTGTAAATCGGATACATGACCAGCGCGCCTTGCACCGAAACGAAGCTCCGCAGGCCCGAATCGCCGCGCTCAATTTCCTGCATGATCAGCCCGTATTCCACGTTGCTCAGCCCCGCGCAGCCGTAGCCTTCGAGATTTGCGCCCATGAATCCGAGCTCGCCGATTTCGGGAATCAGCTCTTTAGGAAAGCGTCCATCGCGATAGCAGTCGCGGACGATCGGGATCACACGATCTTCTACGAATTGCCGCGCGGTTTGCCGCACCAGCAGTTCCTGCTCAGAGAATAGGGAATCGATCAGCAGGTAGTCGACACCGGGGAAACGAGCCATAAGCCTTATTGTAGATGGCCTTCCGTGAAAACGCCCTCTGAAAACGTCATCATCCACTCAGGTGGAAAGAACCAATCCATCCGCCGCACGTGCTTGCCACAGGGAAACTTGTCAAATCCCCGGGCCGCATCGGCAAAGTGAAGTCCGTAGCCTACGATGGAATCCCCTTTCTCCGAGATCCGCACAATACCGAAGAATGGTTCGATCCAGAAGGGACCTCTGGCAACTTTGCCCCAAATCGCGCAGCCGCGTAGGCTGACCTCAACAGCAGAGATCACCGTGATTGCGTCCGGTAGCATGTCCGTTGCCGCAACAATGCGGTCAACCCCCGATGATCCTTCGCGGCCTTTCAGTCGTCGCTGGAGGAGCGATTCCAGCCCACTGCACAACCAGCGCAAGGCTTCCTGCTCCTGCGATGAATCGTCACCGCGCGCGGCCTCCACGTAGGTCCGTACGAATTCCGCGACCTTCGAATCCAGGTCTCGTTGACCCCTCTCTTCGCCCATGGTTAACTAGTCAGTAGCTAGTCATTTTAGCAGGAGCTGCCCCATGAATACAGTCACCGCCTTGGAAGCAAAGACCCGTTTTGGCCAACTCCTGGACCGTGTTGCACGTGGCGAGGAGATCGTGATTACCAGACACGATAAGCCCGTGGCGCGCATTGTGCCGGAAGGGAAGAAATCGTTGGATGGCGTCCGCCGGGCGATTGCAGATCTTCGTGCGCTTCGCCAGGAAATCGCCCAACGAAAAGGGTTCAAGCCACTTACTGATAAGGAAATTAAGGATGCGATCAACGAGGGTCGTAGATGACTGCCGCATTCGTGGTCGACTCATCGGTCGCCATCGCGTGGGCAGTGCCGTCGCAAGCTCCTGAGCAATCGGTCGGATTGCTGGAAAACATATTGGCCAACTCTCCAGTGGTTCCGGTACTTTGGCCTTTCGAGGTCGCAAATTCGCTACTTGTGCTGTGGCGACGGCGCATCATTCACGAAGAACAATACGACAGAGCGCGTCGGAGTCTTGCCGCTTTGGAATCTGTAGTAGACGAAGAGGGGCCTCGCCTAGCCCTGAGCCAAGTCTCTACGTTGGCGAAAGAACATTCCCTGTCGGTATACGACGCAGTCTACCTCGAATTGGCTTTGCGTAGACACCTTCCGCTTGCTTCGCGCGACTCCGCGCTCAACAAAGCAGCCAAGCGCGCCGGCGTTCGAACGCTGCTTTAGACGTCCAAATTCCGCACGTCCAGCGCATTCTCTTCGATAAATTTGCGCCGGCTCTCCACGTCCTCGCCCATCAGCGTAGAAAAGATGGTTTCCGTCTCCGCCAGATCGTGCAGATCCACTTTCAGCAGCGTCCGCGTTTCTGCGTTCATGGTGGTGGCCCAGAGCTGCTCGGCGTTCATCTCGCCCAGCCCTTTGTAGCGTTGAATGGAAACTTCGCGCGTTCCCTCGCTCTTTACCTGTTCCAGCAGTTCGCGCCAGGTGGCTCGCGACTCGGCTTCGGCTTTCCCTTCCTTCACGATCTTGAACGGCGGACGATTGAACTTCGACACCTGACGCGCGATGGTTCGCATGCGCCGGAACTCGGGCTGCAGGGCTAAGTCGATGGTGATGCCGCGTTCGGCGTTGGTGGGGTCGTGGTAAACCACCTTCCACGCCTCGTGCTCTTCTTCACGCTCCAGCCGGGCGGTCACCTTTGCCGCAGTCAACGCCGCCACCACCGGTTCCAGGTTGCTCTTCTCCTGGAAATCAGCCTTGGTGTCCACTTTCAGGTCGACGTTCGCCAGCACCTCCACCACACGCGCATCGCGTACCCGGCGCTCCATGCGGCGCGAGATCTGCTGGAACTCGTCGAGCGAAATCAGGAATGTGCGCAGCTCGGCGCCCTCCAGTTTGGCGCCATCTTTCGCTTCCACCGTCAGGTTTTCCGTCGCGCGCCGCAAAATCTCGCGCGTGAATTCCTTGTCGTCCTTGATGTACTTCTGCGTCTTGCCCTTCTTGATCAGGTAGAGCGGCGGCTGCGCCACGAACACGTGTCCGCGCTTGATCAACTCCTGCATATGCCGGAAGAAAAACGTCAGCAGCAGCGTGCGGATGTGCGATCCGTCCACGTCCGCGTCCGTCATGATGATGATCTTGTGGTAGCGCAGCTTCGCGGCGTCGAAGTCCGTCAACCCGATCCCAGTCCCAATGGCCGTGATCATGGAGCGAATTTCCTCATGCCCCAGCATCTTGTCGTAGCGGGCTTTCTCCACGTTCAGGATCTTGCCTTTGAGCGGCAGAATGGCCTGATAGCGCCGATCGCGGCCGGATTTCGCCGTGCCGCCGGCCGACTCGCCCTCCACCAGGAACAGCTCGCAGCGTTCCGGGTCCTTTTCCTGACAATCGGACAGCTTGCCGGGCAGTCCGCCGGAGTCCATCGCGCCTTTGCGACGCGTCAGATCCCGAGCCTTCCGGGCTGCCTCCCGCGCTCGCGCCGCGTCGATGGCCTTGGAGACGATCTTCTTCATCACCGCCGGATTCTTGTCGAAAAACTCGCCTAGCTTTTCGTTGACCAGCTGTACGATAAACCCTTGAATGTCGCTATTCAGCTTGCCCTTGGTCTGTCCTTCAAACTGCGGCTGCGGCAGCTTCACACTCACCACCGCGGTGAGACCCTCGCGCACGTCATCGCCCGTGAGGTTTTCTTTGACGTCCTTGAACAGCCCGGCCTGTTGCCCATAGGCGTTGATGGTTCGCGTCAGGGCGCTGCGGAAGCCGCTCAAATGCGAACCCCCGTCCACGGTGTTGATGTTGTTCGCGAAGCTGAAAATACTTTCCGAATAGCCGTCGTTGTACTGCAGCGCCACTTCCATCGTCAGCAGACCGCCGTTCGGCAGCTCACGCTCCCCTTCGATGTAAATCGGCTTTTCGTGCAGTACGGCTTTGCCCTTATTCAGATGCCGGATGAATTCAGCGATTCCGCCGCTATAGTGAAACTCGTGTTGTTTCACCGGGTCCTCGCGCTCGTCGGTCAACGTAATCGTGAGGCCTTTGTTCAGGAACGCGAGCTCGCGCAGCCGTTGCGACAGGGTGTCGAAGCTGAACACGTGGGCGTCCATGATGGTGGCGTCCGGCTTGAACGTGATCTTAGTGCCGGTCTTCTTGCCGGCCTTGCCTGCTTTCACCAGCGGCGCCTGGGGAATCCCTTTCCTATACTCCTGTTCCCAGGTGTAGCCGTCGCGCCAGATCTCAAGGTGCAGTACCTCTGACAGAGCATTCACGCAACTGACGCCCACGCCGTGCAATCCGCCCGATACTTTGTAGCTCTTCGAGTCAAATTTTCCGCCCGCGTGCAGTTTCGTCATCACCACTTGCGCTGCCGACACACCTTCGTCTTCATGCATGTCGACGGGAATGCCGCGGCCGTTGTCCACCACGGTGAGCGAGTTGTCCAGGTGAATGGTTACATCCACTCTGTCGCAGTGCCCGGCCAGCGCCTCATCAACCGAATTATCCACGACTTCGTAAACCAGGTGATGCAGGCCGTTTTCGGTAGTGGAGCCGATATACATCGCGGGCCGCAACCGTACTGCTTCGAGACCTTCCAGAACCTTGATACTACTCGAATCGTAAACTTCGACTGGAGTTATTTCTTTTGTTGCCATGTGTAAAACTCAATTCCTTTACTTCTTCAAATGCGCATCGGCATCACGACGTAGCGGTATTTGTAGCCGGCTTCGCCATCCACGGCGGGCCGCAGCTCTCCGGCGCTGTTGGCGTCCTTGAAATGAAATGTGACCTTGTCCTCGTTCGACGCCCGGAGAAAGTCCAGCAGATAGCTCGCGTTGAATCCGATTTCCACCGCGCTTCCGTTGTATTCCGCCGGCAAGCTCTCTTCGCTTTCACCGGTCTCCGACAGCGACGAATGAATGTGCAGTTCGCCTTCCTGCACTCTCAGCCGGATAGCCCGCGACCGCTCATCGGAAAATTGCGAGACGCGCTCGATGGACTTCCGCAGCTCCTCGCGCTCCAACACTACCGAGTGCGGATGATCCTTAGGCAGCACGCGCTCAAAATCCGGAAAATTCCCGGTCAGCTTGCGGCTCAGCAGCAGGCGTTCTCCAAACTGAAAGAAGAGATGATTCTCGTCGCCTGAGAACGCCAGTGTGGCGTCTGTGTTCGACTCCTGCCCTAGCTTCAAAATCTCGCCCATCGCCTTACGCGGTAGCAGCGCGCGAAAAGGGTTGGTCACTCCGGGAAGATCCACCGGATGCTCCACCATCGCTAATCGATGCCCATCCGTCGCTACCATCGCCAGTCCATTGCTCTTTAACAGCAGGAGCGATCCGTTCAGGGTGAAGCGCGACTCTTCCATCGAGATCGCAAAAATGGTTCGCGAGATCATCGACGCCAGCACCGCTACTGGAATCTGAGCCATTACATCCGGCATTTGCGGCAACTCGGGGAAACTCTCGCGCGACATGCCGGCGATGCGCGTCCTGGATCGCCCGCACACCAGGCTCGCCCACTGGTTGTCCTGTAGCTTTACTTCCAGATCGGCGTCCGGCAGCAGCCGCACGTAATCCAGCAACCGCTTCGCTGGAATAGTTCCCGCTCCCTGCTTTTTCACCCGCGCCGGACAAGATGACCGGATCCCGAGCTCCAGATCGGTAGCCGTCAAATTAATCCGATCCCCGCTCGCTTCCACCAGCACATTGGACAAGATCGGTATAGTCGTCTTCTTCTCAACTACGCCCTGCGAAAGATTCAATTCTCGAACCAGGTCCGTTTTGCTGACTGTGAACTCCATCATTTCCCCTCGCTCAGATTGCCGCCGGCAAGACTCTCGCCGGAAAACTTCGGTGGTGACGCCCGCCGCTTGAATAGCTCTAGGGCTTTCTCAAATGAGTCTCTAACTAGAACCGTAATCGTAGGGTCTGTTGAAATGTTGATTTCTCTCTAAATTATACAAAAATCAGAAACTTCCTGCCACTAGAAGTTGTGGATTGCTGGGTTCTGGAGGCTGGAAAATTCATCGCTCCGGCTCTCTTCCACAGGCCATCACAGGCTTAGCCTGGGTCCCCATGTGGATAAAATTTATAAGTCTAATGGATTGAGTCAATTAGGCTGTTGATGAGGCTGTTCAAATCCGGACTGAGCTGCCGCAGCCGATCGATCTTCTGAACCGAATGCAGCACTGTGGTGTGATGCTTGCCGTTGAATGCTTTTCCAATCTCGGGTAAGGATGACGGAGTCAGCTCTTTGGCCAGGTACATGGCGATCTGGCGAGGGTATGCGATCTTCTGCTCATTGGTCTTCAGCTTGAGCTGCGAAGGCTGCAGAGAGAATTTTTCGGCCACCGCCTTCACGATCGATTCGATGCTGATGCGCCGCTCCCCGCCCACTGTCAGGTGTTTCAACACCTGCTGTGCCATGGGAAGCGTGATGGGAGCGCCGGTCACCGAGGAATAGGCAATCAGCTTAGTCAAGGCGCCTTCTAATTCGCGAACGTTTTGTTTGGTTTTTGTTGCGATGAAGATGCGTACCTCCTCCGGTAGCGCCACCCCCTCCGCTTCCGCTTTCTTGTCGAGAATCGCCATCTTGGTTTCCAGGTCCGGAGGCTGTACGTCAACCATCAGCCCCCACTCAAAGCGCGACCGTAAACGTTCCACCAACCCCGGAGTATTTTTGGGTGGGGTATCGCTCGAAATTACGATCTGCTTCTGGTGCTCAAACAGATCGTTGAAAGTGTGAAAGAACTCTTCCATCGTGCGCTCCTTGCCGGCCAGGATTTGTATGTCGTCGATCAGCAGCGCGTCCGCTGAACGATAATGCCGGTGGAAGAGCTGCATCCGGTCGTTCTTGATGCACGTGATCATCTCGTTCATGAAGCGTTCGCTGGAGGTGTAGATAATTCGCATGCTAGCGTGCTGATCCACCATCGACCGGCCGATGGCGTGCATCAGATGGGTCTTCCCCATGCCCACTCCACCGTAGATGAACAGCGGATTGTAAGTGCGCGAGGGATTCGTCACCACCGCTTGCGCCGCGGCGTGCGCGAATTGATTGCAGGAGCCCACCACGAAGCTGTCGAAAGTGAACCGCGGATTCAGGGTGATGGAGGGCGCGAACAAACTCTCGGGCTTTTCATCCAACAGATTCTTGTTGCCGCTCGCTTGCCAGGCGCCGTGAATCTCATAAACGATTTCTCGCAGCGACAGATTCATCTCTCGCACCGCCGACCAGATGTCGGCTGAATACTCCTGCTGAATCCAGTCCCGCGTATGCGTATCCGGAACGGAAACCCATAGTCGATCCCCTTCGGCCTTGACGAAAGCAGCCTTGGACAGCCAGTTATCGAACGCCTCGGTGCTGATTTTTCCCGAGATCTGTTGCTTAATACGCTCCCAGATATTCATTCTTCAGTCACAATCCGCGCAGTTTTTGCACACTTTTTCCACAAGCTGTGGAAAAGATAAAATTCAAGGTTTAGTACTATTGGAGGAGCCAGCCCGACGTCAACCCCTGCCGTGCGGTCCCTCTGGAAACTAACTACTTCCGTTCTTGAAGCAGTGCTAGCATAGCATAACGACAGAAACGTGTAATGACTTTTTTGAAGCTTTTTCTGCCTTTGCTTACAACTGTTTACGAAGAATTAACTGAAACACGAACCACCCCATTTGTTGCAATCGGCCTGCGGGACTAAGTGTGACTATTCGGTAAAGTCGTAGGGTGATGAGAGTTCTAGTCCTCCTGATGCTTCCGGCGTGCCATTACACTCCCGCTCGTCGCGTTTGACAGTTCTCCAGCCACCGCGCGACAATAAAGTTCGTCGTCGTCCCCCTCGCGGGAGTAACTCAGCTGGTAGAGTGCGACCTTGCCAAGGTCGATGTCGCCGGTTCGAATCCGGTCTCCCGCTCCATTCCATTCGGAACATTTTCCTATCGTTCCTTCGTACCTATATATTGGAGGCTCACGATGCTTGGATTCCTGCTGTGGTGCGTTCTTTTTATCTTGTGCTGGCCCTTGGCGTTGGCGGCCCTGTTTCTCTATCCCATCGTGTGGCTGATTCTGTTGCCATTCCGGATCGTCGGTATCGCCGTGGGAGGCGTGCTGGAGTTGGTTTGGTCCATCATCACTCTTCCCGCGCGAGTGATTCGACGAGTGGCCTAAGGAGCGCTGTCGATATAAATCCGCTTGACTCGTGCGTGAATCCCGCACAACACGCTATAAGAAATGGTCCCCGCCACACGCGCGATCTGCTGCGCGTCAATCGATACGCCGCCCTCGGAGCCCAGCAGGGTAACGGCGTCGCCCGTGATCAGCGGTGGGCAGTGCGTGATATCGATGGTGGTCAGGTCCATCGACACCGCGCCGATGATCGGTGCAAGATGTCCTTTCACGATGACGCGGCCTTTGTTCGAGAGGCGGTGCGGGATGCCGTCGGCATATCCCGCCGCCAACACCGCGATTCGCGTTGGTTGCGTGGTGCGGTACATCCCGCCGTAGCCCACTAGCGCGCCCGAGGGAAGATCCTTTACCGCCAGCACCGCTGTCTTCCAAGCCAACGCGGGACGGACCTCCAATAGCTGGGGCGGCGCAGTGCCCTTTGCCACTTGCGAAACGTAGCCGTAGATTGCATGCCCGGGCCGCACCATGCGCTGCCAGGCCTCCCTGCGTCCATACGCGACGGGCGTGCTGCTCGCCAGATGCAGGAAGGGCGGGTGCACGCCCTGGCGCGCCAAGTCCGAGCAGATGTCCTGAAACACGTGCACCTGTTCTTCGGTTTGTGTGCTTGCGTAATTCGCCGCCGACGCAAAGTGCGTCATGAGTCCTTCCAGCCGGACATGTTTCGCCGTGCCCACCGCTGCCAGAATCTCGGATGCGGTCCCGCGCGTTCCCAGGCGTCCCATGCCGCTATCGATCTTTAAGTGATAGTCGGCGGTGATGCCCCGGGCGCTCACCAGGCGATCCCATTCCGCAACATCCCCGAGCGAATGAATCACCGGCGTCAGGTTGTAGTCGAGAAGGCCGGCTCGTTCGGCGGGCAGGAAATCCGCCATCACTAAAATGCGCGCCGTGATTCCCCGGTCGCGCAGGATCACGCCTTCCTCCACGTTGCTAACCGCCAACCAACGCGCTCCGGCGCCGGCCAGTGCGCGCGAAACCTCCACGGCCCCGTGCCGATACGCATCCGCCTTCACTACCGGCATCACTTCTACGTCTGGGCCCACTACCTCGCGGACTGCGCGGAAGTTTTCGACGATTTGTCTGAGGGAAATCTCTACCCAGGACCGATATGCGAAAGAACTGGTGGCGTACGCACCCATCACTTCATATTAAGGCCCGTCACCAGCAGCGCCTCATACTGATCGGTTACCGTCTTCCAGCTATAGCGCTCGGCCACGCGTTCCATGGCGCGGCGGCCCCAATCCGCTCTCTGCCCGTTGGACATGGTCAAAACTTCATCCAGCTTTTCTTTGAGGTTAGTGGCCTCAAACGCAATGCCTGCATCACCCGCCACCTCGGCGTTCTCAGGGGTGTTCAAATACAGGACCAGCGCGCCACGACCCATCGCCTCAATCAGCGCCGGGTGCGTGCCGCCGACTTCGGTGGCATGGATGTAAGCCAGGCAATGCGACAGCAGCTCGCGATACCCCAGTCCATAAATCGCACCCGGCATCACTACCCGTGCGTCCCGCGTATCGCGGACGCGCTCGATGTACTCCTGCGCGTAAGGGGCGTCGCCGATCAGAGCCAGCTTTACCGGCGTGGCAACTCGCTCGAATGCCTCCCGCACCAGCAGGGCGTTATTTTCCGGTTCCATCCGGCTGACGTACAGAAAGTAAGCGCCAGGTTCGAGGCCAAGTTTTACGAGGGACTCGGCCGTCGCCACCTTTCCGGTGTCGGCGCCGTAGGGAATAAACTCCGTCCGCTTCCCATAACGCTCCAAGTAATATGCTTTGATCTGCTGCGCGTCTGTAATCACTACGGCCGGGCAAAAGGTGGCCAGCCACTCCGAAATCGCATACCAGGCCTTGGCCAGCCGATTCCATTTCTTGCGCTTGCGCTCCAAACCATCTACGTTCAACAGGGTCGGAATGCCGAATAGGCGCGGAGCCAGCGTGAAAATCGCATTTGCGCCGTTGCAGTAAAGAGCCACGTCGGCTCGGTGAAAAATCAGATGGATGGTGGAGAAAAGAGTGTGAACGATGGTATCGAAATACTTGTGCCGCCAGGTTGCCAGATAGACCAGAAAAACACCGCAATAGCTCGGTTCCCGATACCGCTCGCGGCAATAAACCGTGACCCGATGTCCACGGGCAGCCAGGCGTGTGGAAAGCTCCTCGGCGAATGTCTCAAACCCGCCATACCGCGCGGGAATACCGCGAGTGCCCAAGACTGCGATGTCAGCCAATGTGCTGAGCCAAATATCTTATCCTCGCGCCGCCTTCGATTTCGCCAAAGTCCGGCTGGTCGGCTTGGGCTTGTTCGCGGGCGCGCTCACCGGCTCATAGCGGAACCAGTGCGCGATGTACTCGTCGTCCACTCGTTTGCGGCTCATGATGTCGCGCCGCTTGGCCATCACTCTTTTCCAGTTCTTCGCGATGTACCAGAACGCTTTCAGCGAGCTCTGCTCCCGCACCAGGCAGCAGGAGATCACCACCAGGTCGCGCACGGTAATCGAAAACCAGTTGCGCCGGTACAGATCGCCTGTGATGTTTTTCATGCGCATCAGGAAGCGATTCTTCACCGAATGCATGTTGATCACCGGCGGCAGCGCTCTTCGATTGCCGGGCAGGACATTACGGACATGATAGCCCCGCGCATGTGGCGTGTAGATGCACCGCCAGCCCATCAATTGCGCCCGCCAGGCTACGTCCGCATCCTCGCGATATACAAAAAAATCGGGATCGAAAAATTCGTCGTCCACCGCGATGTCGTCGATCATCTGGCGGCGATAAAGAGCCGCGGCAGCGGTGGCCCCAAAAACAAACTCATGATTGAGATAGTGTCCGTTGTCCACTTCCTGGCTGCCGCGATCCAGGTGGCGCAGCATGGGAGTGAAATAGATCCCCGTGGAATCCACCAGCGGCTTGTCAGGTAGATCGAAGCTGGCGCGGATGGTCAGCAGCTTGCCGCAAACCGTCCCGATCTTGCGATCCATTTGCCCGGTATCGGCCAGGGCTTGGATAAAGTTCTCAAGCAGCAGTACATCCGGATTCAAAGTCAGAACCCATTCCCCGCTGCTCATCCGGATGGCTTGATTCTGCGCTGCGGCGAACCCGATGTTCTCGTCGTTGTAAACCACGCGGCAGCGGTCCACGAACTGCTCCAGGATATCGGCCGTGCCATCCGTAGAGGCATTGTCGATGATGATGATTTCCTTATTCGCGTATCGCTGCGCGAGAACCGACTCCAGGCACCGCTTAATGAATCGACCGCTATTAAATGTGACGATTGTGACGGAAACGCGATCGTTACATGACATGTATGTGGGGGTCGCGACTCTATTCTTTTCTATTGTATTTTTACTGCTCTTGTTTCTCTACTCCACCGCTGAAACCCGAATATTTCAGTTCACTGACACGGCCAGAGATCAGACTGCGCCCCGCGAGCCGGCCGATCCTTGAATATACCCTGATTGGCCTGAGACTTCGCCGCGTCATCACCCCGAGAGCCGTTCGAAACAAGGAACCGAGCACCACTGCCGCGCTCACCCACCGGAAACCACGCGGGCGAAAGTGCTTCGAGGCATACTTAAGAAGGCTAACATACCAGTACACCTCCCGGCATTCCCAGTCCAGTCCTGCAATACTGTGGCCACCTTGATGAAACGCTGTAACTTGCGGGACATACTTTATTTTCAGACCTAAGTCACTGGCGCGTTTGCAAAAGTCTACGTCTTCAAACCAAAGTGGATAGAATTGTGTGTCAAAACCGCCCAGCCGCTGCCACACCTCGCGCCGGAACATCAGGAAGGCGCCAGCTGGTTGTTCTGCTTCGGCCGTTTGGGATAGATCCAGATCGAAACATCGATAGGATCGGTTAAGCGGGTTGCCTGAAATCAACCGGTTCAGGCCGAGCACCTCGAAAATCAACGTCGGAGCCGTAGGAAAACGGCGCAGTGTGAAGCCGCGCTGCGGTTGTCCTTGCTCATCGGCAAGCTGGCCCGCCGCTAAGCCGGTTCCTTCCTCTAAACACGCCGCCTCCAAGTCCCCCAGAGGCGTTCTTAGCTCGGTATCTGGATTCAATAGCAGGACCAGTTCCACTTCGAGCGCCCCCACACCCTGGTTCACCGCATGCGCGAACCCATAGTTACTCGGATTGGCGATCAATGTTACAACGCTGCGACGGCGAACGAAGTCGCATGTGCCATCTTTCGAGGCATTGTCTACCACCACAACCGGCAAGTCGCCGCAGGATTTCAGGCAGCGTTCGATCATTTCCGCCGAGTTGTAGGTCACGATTACTATGCCCGTCCGAGTCATGTTAAGGCGAAGTAGAGTCGCCAATAGAGATCGAAGCCGGTCAGTTGCTGGATTTCGCGGATCTCCCGCTCGCTTTTCTCTAGGATTGCTGGAAGCTGGTCGATGGCAGGAGCGTTTGCGCAAGGCTTTCCCCGGACCTCGCGAAACTGCCGGAGACCCTCCACCTTGCCCGCGAGATAACTTACCAGCGCACCGTGCCGGAGCGCGACGAATCCCCATAAACCCTGAGCGACAAAGACTTGCCAGCCATAGCGTAAGACCCAATTCTGGGGATAGTGTTTAGCCACCAGGAGTAGCTGATTGCGCGCGATCTTTCGCACCGTGTCCGGGTGCCAGCGACCCAGCGTCGCGCTGCCCTGGTGATAGGCGACCGCTTCGGGGACGTATAATCCGCTAAGCCCCGCTCGGGCGCAGCGCAGCCCGAAGTCAACATCCTCGAGATACGACTCGAAGTTTTCATCCAAGAGTCCCACCCGATTGAAGGTAGCAGTTCGGAACACGGCAGCCGTGAACGGCGCTAACTGCATGGTTCTCGGCTGGTTCCACATCGGTGAATCCAATCGACCATGTCCGCACCTCCAGGCACACCCACCCCGGCAGACTGCGTCGAAAGAGCCTTCAATCCGGTCGCGAGCCTGCGCGTCCAGAAGTTTGCCCGTAGCAAACCAGAATTCACCAACTGCCACGCCGGCTGCCAGCTTCCGCATAATCTGGGCCAGCCAATCCGGCTCCAGAGTCACGTCGTTATTGAGGACGCCGATCCATTCAGTCCCGGCAGCTTCGCGAATACCGCGGTTCACCGCGGCAGCGAATCCGGCGTTCGCACCCAACGAGATCACCTCAGCTCCCGCACGCTTAGCCACGGCAACCGACTCATCCGTGCTGCCGTTATCCACGACGATGATACGCTGGACCGGAAAAGTCTGTCGCCCCAGATTCTCCAGTGCCAGCGCCAACAACGAGGCGCGGTTCCAGGTGGGGATGATGATGGCAACATGCTCCATTACGAGAAGCGCTTCTTCACTAAGAAATACAGATTGTAAAATCCATCCCGCCAAGGGTTCAATTTGATCTCTCCCAGGCGCGAGGTGTACAAAATCGAGATTTCCGCAAACCGGATGCGGCTGTTTTTGAGAGCTTCAATCTTAATCTCTTCCGAAAATGCCATGCTGTTCGACTCCAGATGCATCTTCTCCAGGATCGATCGCCGGAAGACCCACATCCCGGACTGCGAATCGCGCACCCACCGAAAATATAGCAGCGACATTGCCAGCGACAGCACCCAGTTTCCGAACCTGTGCTTCATGCTCATGGCCTTCGGATCGCGTACCGGGAAACGGGAGGCGTTGAGAAAATCCACGTCCAGATGCAGCAGCGCCTCCAGTAGATAGGAAATCGCGTCGGGCGGATAGCTGTGGTCGCCATCCAAAGTGATGATGATATCGCCGGTGGCCGATGCGAATCCCCGCTTGTAGCTCCTTCCGTAGCCCCGCACAGGTTCGCGGATCACCTCGGCGCCGAAGGAGCGCGCCACGTCCGACGTGCGGTCCGTCGACCCGTTATCCACCACGATCACCTGATCCACGAAATCCGGCATCCGGCGCAATACCTGTTCGATCCCTTGCTCCTCATTCAGACAGGGAGTGATTACCGTAATCCTTTGCGACTTATACACGTTGGGGCTGAGAGCCGGGCGCCGGCGCTGGTACCATATTCGCATGAAGTTGTTTTTCGCCTTAACCGCTATTGCGGCTGCTGCTTTCGCCACCGTGAACCCTCAACTCCATCAGGTGAAGCGCGTATATATTCTCGCGATGGGCAGTGGCATGGACCAATTCCTGGCAAACCAATTCACGAAGGATGGCATCTTCGAGGTGGTAACGGACCCCAAGGCGGCCGACGCCGTCGTGACCGACAACGTAGGCGAAGGGTTCCAAAAGAAGCTCGACGATTTATATGCACCGCCGCCCAAGCCAAAAGCGCCCCCGGCTACCACGCCTGCAACGGATTCCAGCACGCCGCTCGATGTCGGCGACAGCGCTCCCGAGGCAAAAGCGTCCAAAAAGGACGCATTCGATGGAGTCGATTTTTCGGGCGGCGGCAATCGTACCAGCTCCTTCGGCCGCAGCAAGGGCAATATCTTCGTGGTGGATCGAAATAGCCGGATCGTGCTGTGGTCGGTTTACGAACGCCCAAAAAACACAACACCCGGCGAGCTCACCAAAACCGCCGCGCGAGTTGTGAAGCACCTAAGGGACGACCTGACCGACAAGAAGCCCGCCGAATAGACTAGCAGCGCTTCTGTTTACGAGTCGCGATAGCTCTCAACCAATCGTTCGGTCAACACTCGCATGTCGCGCGTTGCCACCAGCAGGTAACCGCTGTGGCGTACGCACTCGTGCGTGCCGCGTCGCGACTCATCGCGACGCCCTTTTTTCCCGCAATACCGCACGATAGCTCTCCACCAATCGTTCGGTCAACACCCGCATGTCGCGTGTTGCCACCACCTGCTCCCGTGCGCGGCACGCCAGTTTGCGCGCTCTCTCTGGATCATCGAATAACTCCACTATTTTTTGTGCGAACTCGACCGGGTCTTCAGCCAGGGCGCAGACCTCGCCGTCTTTTCCAGCTAAACCCTCGGCGCCCAGCGGCGTCGAAACCACTGGAATTCCCGCCGCGAAAGCTTCCAACAGTTTCACCCGCATCCCTGACCCGCTCAGGATCGGACAAACAAACACCGCGTAGCGGCCCAGCGGTTCGCGGACGTCCTCCACAAACCCTCTGAGTTCGATGTTATCCGGCAGATGCGGCAGCGAGTGACCGGGCGGCGGCTCCGAGCCTACAATCACCAACCGGGCCCGCGGCTTATGTTCCAGCACCGCCGGGAGCACTTTTTGGGTGAACCACTGGAGCCCCTCCTGATTGGGAAGATGGCGAAAGCTCCCGAGAAACAGCATGGTTTCCGGCTCGCGCCCATTCGCATGAAACTCGTACCGCGACGTTGCGATTCCTGCCCGGTTGTCGTCGATGCGGCCGCGCAGGGCCGGCAAGAACGATAGCAGGTAATTGCCGTTCTCCGGACTGCAAACCTGCACGCGATCGAAGCGCGGCAGCACGCGCAGCTCATAGCGTAGCGCGCGCAGATACTCGTAACCTGCCTTCGCAGTTTCGAGCATGCCGCGCGGATTCGCTGAGCCGCGCGCGATTGATTGAAAGTAGATGTCGTGCTCGAACAGAACGCACCCCAGGCGGCGGTAATCGCCGCCATATTGGCTGAGCACCGTATATTCGAGCTGCACCACGTCGATCTCACGCAGATACATCTCCCGGTGTAGGCGCCATTCGAAATCCTGGCTGGCGAATTCCTGCACTGCGTGCGGCAGGATAGAACCGAACTGCTTCTCCTTGGCTTCCGTTCGCACCAGATACTCCGCCGATGCCACCTGGCGCTCCAGCTCCCGGTGCGGCTCGCGCTGCCAGGCGTAATCCAGCAGGATCAGCAAGTGCAGTTCACACAACCGCCTCAATTCGAGCGCGGTCTGATACATGAATACGCCGCCGCCGTGGATCGGAGGACAAATCGGATAAGGCGAAACAAACAGCACGCTGAGCCTTTGGTTATCTTTTGGAAGCTCCGCGAAACGATCGCGGAAGTAGCCGCCGAGCGGCCGCCGGAATGCTTCCGTGTCGTCGATGACGGCCAGATCCCGTGCACGCGCCCTGGATCCCATAGCCCCAGGCAATTGCCGGAAGGCCCGCCACAATCCCGCGAAATTGCTCCGCTCCGGCGATTCTCCAAAAAGCACCGTCACCACCGCGCCGGCGTAAGCGAACAAGAAGTGCGACGCAAAGCGTGGCCATTCGTGAATGTTCTTCCAGCAGAACAGTACGAAATTCTTTTTCAATACCTGTTCGATTTGTGCCGCTGAGAATCGCTTCCCGATGGTTCCGCGATGCTCGTGGTACACCACGCTGAGGGGCTGATAGAGCACCTTCCAGCCGCGCTTCCAGGCCATGTAACCGATGTCGGTGTCTTCCAGATAGAAAGGCGCAAGCAGCTCATCGAACCCGCCCAGCTCCAGAAACTTTCGCCGATCGAACGCGCACGACCCTCCGCCGCCGTACGCGCATGGATAGGGAACCTGGATAGCCGGGTCGTCGCGATGACGCACCCGCAACGCTCCGTTTTCCCACCACGATTGCGTTAAGCCGGTCTCTTCGCGCAGCTTGTTCGGGTCGCTGAAAAAGATTTGGCAGGCTACCGAAAATACCGTCTCATCGGTGAATGCTTCGAGCAGCGGAGCGAGAAAATCGCGCTCCACGCGCATGTCACTATTCAGCAGCACGACGATGTCGTTCTTGGCCGCGCGAAAGCCCTGGTTCGAGCCGCCGCCGAATCCAAGGTTGCGATGGAGCGCCAGCACGCGCACGGAAGGGAAGTGGTCTCGGAGGAATTCCGCACTGCCGTCTTCTGACCCGTTATCTACCACCAGGATTTCGTTATCGGGATTGCCGCTCAGCGCTTCGATAATGGAAGGGATGTATTTTGCGAGAAGATCGCGCCCGTTCCAGTTCGGAATCACCACGCTCGCCGACGTGTTCTTGGGCCGCTGATCCGCCGGAAGTTTCTTATTGCGGAAAGCCGAGACAAAGTCCACCAGCGCGAGCGCAACTACCGCGATCGCGAGCAGGATCGGGAACAGAAGCACCAGCGGAAGAGCCTTAACGAACCGCCAGAGGATGATCAGGAAGGTTTTCAAAGATCAGGCCCAAGCCCCACGGTCCGGCCCAACTTAACCCAGCGCGATTGACGAAGCATTTCCATTTGAGCCGCGAGTTGCGCTCGAGCCGCTTCAGCCGTTTGAGCCCAGACGGTCCTTTCGCGAACCGTCGCCTCCGCCATGTCCAGAAGACCGACACAATGGGCCAGCTCCTGGCACTTGGCTTCCAGCTCAGCGGAAGCTTTGCGCGCCCATTCGGTCTTGATCTGGTCCTCTTGCTCCATCCGCGCAAATTGAGCGCGGTAATCCGCGGCCAGCGCGGCTGCTTCGTTTTGCAGTGCGACGATGCGATCTCCTGCCGTCTTCAAATCTGTATCTAACCGCTGCGCCCAATCGTTGCGCTCTTCGAGCTCGCGCGTCTGCCGGCGGAACAGTTCGAGGAGAGCCTGGCGGTCCGCTTTAATATCGGCGAGCTGCCGCTCCAGCGCCTGGACGTGCAATTCGCGCTCACGCAGCATATTGGCGGCCTTTGGCACATAGACGAACGACTGGGGCGAGGGCAACGGGCCGCGGGAACAAAGCGCGATGAAGAAATGCGCGTCGTCCGCACCGCCGCCACCACCATCGATGCGCGCTTCGGCCGGCCAGAAGCTGACTACCGGATGAAATGCGAACGATTCCACTCGATTTTGCAGCAGCAATCGAACGTTCGGAAAAACCCGTTCCAATTCCCGCACAAACTCCTCAGCTTCAAACTCATGCTCGTGGAACTGATTGGGGCCGCTGGCGGCGCGAGTGGCGGCATAGTAGCGCTTATTCGGCGAAGAGACAATGAACAATCCTTCGTGCGTAAGCAGGCGCGCGCATTCATCGAGAAACGCGCGATAGTCCGTCAGGTGCTCGATCACCTCGAAAGCCACCACGAGATCGAAGGAATTGGCCGGGAAGGGAACTGCTGTGCAGGATGATTTGATGAAGTGCAAACCAGCCATCGGATAATTCGCCATTGCATATTCGATGGCCTCCGCGGCAATGTCCACGCCCGTTACCTCGGCGGCAGATTGCGCAAGTTCGGCGGACCCATAGCCCGTCCCGCAACCGGCATCCAGGACACGCTTGCCTTCCGCATACCGCCTGGCAAACGCGTAACGGGCGACATGCTCGCTCCAAAGGTCATCGTTCACCTGGCCCGGAATCACCCGCTCTCCGGTGAATTCAACCAACGGAAGGCTCCGCATGGGACAAGGCCGGCGGACGAGTGGCGAGACAACGATTCAGTTCGACGCGGCACGGCAGATGAACGTGCCCATATACTTCGCGGTCGGCTGGCCCCATTTGCAGCACGATGGCGTTATCCACCCAATCGCAGGTGCGATAGGAATGCAATGTTCCATCCGCGATGGCGGGTGAAAACGAAAACGCCGAGGGGTAAAGTTCCGGGAGCTGCAAGTGAAAGTCGACGGTGTAGATGTCCCCGGCCGCCATGGGAGGAAGGTCGAATGCTTCGCGTGCCGTATTGGTGCCCGCGAAATCCAGCCCAATGTGGTTGCGCATCATGAATCCGACGATGGGTAGCGTAATATCCTCTGTGGCCCGCACGCTGATGCGCACTACCATGCTGGAAGACGGCTCTAGAACATAAATGGGTTGTCCCGCGGCATCCAGGATCGCGATGCCGATCACTTCCGCGCGGCCATCGCCGAAGCGATGATCGATATTCGGGATGGTATCCACAATCTCCGGCGCCTTCACGGCTTCATGCGGAGTGTCCTGCGCTTTGCGGTGCGTGCTGGCCAGGTAGGCGTTGTCTTTTTCAACCATTGCGGCCATATATCGCGTTACTACCACGTCAGTGTTCCCAATGTCTTTGATACGGCCGGCGTCCAGCCACATCGCGCGATCCCCCAAAGCCTTCACTTCGGCGATAGCGTGCGACACAAACAGAATAGTAACGCCGGCGTCGCGCATCTCGTGGACCTTGCGCATGCAGCGCTGCCGGAAATAGATATCGCCCACCGATAGCGCTTCATCCACCAATAGGATCTCCGGCTCCACATGAATCGCAACGGAAAAAGCCAGGCGCACACCCATGCCGCTCGAGTAAGTCTTGACAGGTTGATCGATGAACTCGCCAATCTCGGCGAACGCTTCAATCTCGGAAAACTTCGCGTCAATCTCTCTGCGCGAAAGGCCGAGAATCGCGGCATTCATGTAGACATTCTGTCGTCCGGTGAATTCCGGATTGAATCCCGTGCCTAGTTCCAGCAGTGCTGCCACGCGGCCCCTGACGACCACGTCGCCAGTAGAGGGATGAAGTATGCCCGCGACAATCTGCAGCAAAGTACTTTTGCCGGAGCCGTTCTCGCCAACTACGCAGAAAGTTTCGCCGCGCTGAATCTCGAAGCTGACGTCATCCAGAGCTGAGAAATCGTGGTGGAAAGAAATACGATTCAGGCACAGCAACTCCTTCAGGCGCGCGCTAGGCGAAGAATAGATCGGGTAGTTCTTGGATACACTTCGGAACTCGACGATCGGTTGCGGCACTAAATCGAATCTACTGGAGGGAAAAAGGAGGTGTCAAATGGAACGTGGTATTCAAGGCGACCGCCAACCCCCGCTTGCCGGCCTAAGCGCTGGTAATGCGGTGGACTCGCCGCAAACTGGTGAGGCAGAATCTCTCACCCTGCGTTTTCGCCTTCGGCGAAGCACGTCGAGGAAGCCGGTAGCCGCCCTGCTAGGTATTCGAAGTCGATAATCAACCTCCTAGGCTCACCAGAACGGCTGGCTCTGAATTCCTCCAGCACCCAATTATTAAGTATCACTAATGTCAAGGTTTTGTCAAGGCTTTTAATGACTTAGCGTCAGCTGGTTGACAGGCTATCGCACCTCTGCCTAACCTTGAAAAGGCGTTGCCGGTGTAGCTCAGGTGGTTAGAGCGGCGGTCTCATAATCCGCAGGTCGCAGGTTCGAGTCCTGCCGCCGGCACCATCAATTCGGCGGACTTGATCCCGTCGACACAATCGATTCGTAGAGCCTTTGCAGTTCTTCCTGCGAGTAGTATTCGATTTCAATTCTGCCTCGTTGGTCTGATTTCTCAACGATCCGTACCCGCGTCCCGAGGGCTGCTTCCAAATTACCGACCGCCGCCTTGATGTTTGGGTCCTGGAGAGGATCCTCCGAGGGTACCCGTGGCTCATTCACCTTCTTGACCAGCCGCTCGACCTGTCGGACAGAGAAGCCTTGCGCTGCCGCTTTCTCCGCAACCTGAGTCTGCAACTCCGGCGTGCCCAAGCCGAGAATCGCCCGCGCATGGCCCATCGAGAGACGGCGCTCGGCCACTAAGAGCTGCACGTCCCGAGGCAGCCGCAGCAAGCGGATCATGTTCGTGATGGTGGTCCGATCCTTGCCAGTTCGCGTCGCGATTTCCTCATGGCTCAGATTCATCTCCGTGTGAAGGCGTTCCAACGCCTGCGCCGTCTCCATAGGATTCAGATCTTCGCGCTGGATGTTCTCAATCAGGGCGATTTCCAGAATTCGCTCGTCCGCGTAGTCCTGAACGATGGCGGGAACTTCCACCAAGCCGGCTAGTTTGGCGGCTCGAAGACGCCGCTCCCCCGCAATCAATTCGTAGTGAGAACCTCTTCGGCGCACCAAGATTGGCTGAATTATCCCATGTGTTTCTATAGAGTTAGCTAATTCCTGGAGGCGAGTGGCGTCGAACACCGAACGCGGCTGCAAAGGATTTGGCTCGATGTCGGTTATCGATAGGGAGGCAACTTGTGGCCCCGCAGTCATGGGATCCGGCGCTGTTTGAACTGCTGCGGGAGTCGGCCTCTGAGGGAGAAGAGCAGAAAGGCCCCTACCCAGTGCTTTGCGTTGCTTGTCCGGCGTTGTGTTCACGAGCCAGGACCTCCTTCGCTAACTGAATATAGCTTTCGGCGCCTCGCGATCGAACGTCGTAGGCAATAATTGGCTTGCCATAGCTAGGAGCTTCCGCCAACCGGATGCTGCGGGGAATCACGGTTTCGAACACGGCGTTTTCAAAGAAGCCGCGAAGATCAAGTTCCACTTGACGGGTCAAATTGGTCCGATCATCGTACATGGTGAGTAGCACGCCTTCGATCTTTAGCGTGCTGCCAAAGGATCCGCGCACTCGTTCGATGGTGTCCATCAATTGTGAAATCCCTTCCAAAGCGAAAAATTCGCACTGAATCGGGATCAGGATGGAGTCGGCGGCAACCATGGCGTTTAACGTAAGCAGATCCAGCGCTGGCGGGCAATCGATCAGGATGAAGTGATATCGTGCCCGAACTGCTTCTAATTTCTCTCGGAGTCTGAACTCCCGGCTTTCCAGCTCCACTAATTCCAAGTTGGCCGCGACCAGGTTCTTGTCCGAAGCCAGGATATCAAGGCCATCAAACGCTGTCGGAATGATGGCTGCCTGGATGTCAACCTCGCCCAATAGGACTTGGTAGAGCGTCGGTCGCTCCTCGCCTTTGGCGATGCCCAGGCCGGTAGTCGCGTTACCTTGGGGGTCAGAATCGATCAGCAGAACGCGAAGATCGTTGGCTGCGAGCGAGGCAGCCAGGTTAATGGCGGTTGTGGTTTTGCCAACACCGCCCTTTTGATTTGCAATCGCTATGACTTTTGCCACTGGAATGTTTCACGTGGAACTCACGTGGCGAGCGTTCCACGTGGAACCATAGACACAGAGTCTACGGTCTCCCCAAGGTAACCGAATTGGCTCGGCCCATGCAATGCGAGAATCACGCCGAATTATTGAAAAATCATCTTCCACTATCATGAGGCCAACATTTGAAGCCAGACGAGGAACCAAAGCAAGTATTTCCCAGGGATCTACGGCTCTCGCAACTACCCAATCGCCCGGATCACTGACATTCTCCATCCGTTCGGCTAGCACCGTTACATTCTGCAAGTGCCGGCTGGATTCGCGGAGGAATACGGCCTTTCGCTGGCTGGATTCAACAAGCGTCACATGCCACTCCGGCTTCAATACCGCCAGGCAAATACCCGGAAACCCAGCCCCGGACCCCAAATCCAAAACCGACGTCCGTTCGCGGTCAGCAGGCAAATGAAAGGCAAAGAAGAGCGATTCGCAGTAGTGCCGGATAAGCGTCTCACGGCCTGGTTGCACCGTCGTCAGATTCATACGCTGGTTCCAGCGTATGAGCAAATCATAGTGCTGGTAGAGCTGGCCAACCTGTAATTCAGACAGGCGAACCCACCCGCCGATTTCACTACTTAGTAGTTGGGAGAACCAGTCAGGGGTGGGCACCGAGGCTCAGGTAGACGTCGAGGACTGCGACTGCGGCGGGTGTGATGCCAGGAATGCGCCCAGCTTGGCCGAGCGTCTGCGGCCGGACGCGTTCCAGTTTCTGCTTGGCTTCCGTAGATAAACCTGCAATTCCTTCGAACCTAAACCCCAATGGAATTCGCCGAAGATCTGACTCGCGCAGCCGCTCAATTTGTCGCTGCTGTTGAGCGATATAGCCGGCATACTTCACCTCGGTTTCCACGGTTGCCAAAAGCCCATGAATCGGCTCCTCGCCCAAGGCTTCCGTGATGGAATTCGCTAAGGAATTGATCGTGGCTTCTGGCCGTCGAAGCCATTGAAGCAACCGCTTCTCTTCTAAGTACGCTGTCAGCCGCGCTTTCTGATTTTGCTTTCGCAAATAGAGCGTCCAGCGATCATCGCCAACCAAGCCGACCTCGCGCCCGATAGGCGTCAGCCGCTCATCGGCATTATCAATGCGCAAATGCAGACGGAATTCGGCGCGGGATGTGAACATTCGATACGGCTCGTCCGCGCCCTTGCTGATCAAGTCGTCGATCAGGATTCCGGTATATCCCTGCGTTCGTCCGATGATGACCGCCTCTTGTTGGCCAACTCGGCGCGCAGCGTTGATGCCGGCGATCAAGCCCTGGCAACCGGCCTCCTCATATCCCGACGTTCCGTTGATCTGACCGGCCAGGAACAAGCCGTCGATCGACTTCACCTCCAGGCTGTGCTTCAACTCGCGGGGATCGATCGCGTCGTACTCGATCGCGTAGCCCGGACGAATCATCTCAGCTTCTTCCAGTCCCGGGATCGAAGCGACCATCGCGGACTGCACGTCGATGGGCATGCTGGTCGACATACCATTGACGTAGACTTCGTTGGTGTCGACGCCTTCGGGCTCCAGGAAGATCTGATGACGCTCCTTGTCTGGAAACTTCACCACTTTGTCTTCTATTGATGGGCAGTAGCGCGGTCCGACACCTTCGATTTGTCCGCTATACAGTGGTGAACGGGCGATGCTATCTCGCAGAATCTGAAGCGTTTGCTGTGAAGTGTACGATATATAACATTTAATCTGGTCACGCTCGATCTTGCTAGTCAGGAACGAGAATGGCGTTGGGTCAGCGTCCCCACTCTGCGCCTCAAACCGAGACCAATCAATTGTCCGCCCGTCGAGGCGCGGCGGCGTGCCGGTTTTCAGCCGCGTCCATGCCAACCCCAGGGTTCGCAACTGATCGCCAAGCAGGTTGGACGACGCCTCCCCATTTCGACCGCAACTGTACTTCATCTCCCCGACATGCGCCAGGCCGTTCAAGAACGTCCCGGTAGTGACAACAACACAATCACTCGATATTGTTCTACCGTCGCGAAGCAGAACTCCACTGACGCGAGAGCTATCGATCACTAACTGCGCAACTTCAGCCTGCAGAATGAACAAATTCCGCTCACGCTCCAACACCTCGCGCATCTTGATGCGATATTGCTTCTTGTCGCATTGCGCGCGCGGCGACCAGACAGCGGGCCCGCGGCTGGTGTTTAACAAGCGGAATTGAATACCGACTGCATCCGTCACTTCGCCCATTACGCCGCCCAGCGCGTCGATCTCACGAACCAGGTGACCCTTCGCAATGCCGCCGATCGCGGGATTGCAAGACATCTGCGCGATTAAATCCAGGTTCATCGTGATCATCGCCGTCCGCAGGCCCATGCGAGCGCACGCCCGCGCGGCCTCACACCCGGCGTGGCCGGCCCCCACGACTACAACGTCATATCGCGAAGACTTCATGGTTCATTTTTTAGTGTGGCATACTTAGCTTTCCATTTATCCAAATGAAGATCCTGGTGGTGGGCTCGGGCGGCCGTGAACACGCGCTTTGCTGGAAACTGGCGCAGAGTCCGAAGACATCCGCGCTCTACGCTGCTCCGGGGAATCCAGGAATCGCACAAGTGGCGACCACCTGTCTCGCGACAACGGACTATCTTGCGGCCGCCGAGTCGATCGATGCCGACCTCACCGTGGTCGGGCCGGAAACTCCGCTGGCCGCCGGCATCGTCGATAAATTTCGCGCCAACGGCCGCCGGATTGTGGGTCCAACAGCTGCTGCGGCGCGCTTGGAATCGAGCAAAGCGTTCGCCAAAGAGTTGATGTTGCGCGCGGGAATTCCGACCGCTCGATTCGCCGCGGTGAACAGCCCAGAAGAAGCACGCGATGCGCTGCTCGAATTCGATCTGCCCGTGGTGATCAAGGCGGACGGCCTGGCCGCCGGCAAGGGCGTCGCCATCGCCAACACGCACGAAGAAGCGAACCGGGCGATCGATCAACTAATGACGATTGGATCGAGCATTGTGCCAGGAAATGCGTTGGTGATCGAAGAATTCCTGGCCGGCGAAGAGGTCAGCTTCATTGTGTTGAGCGACGGCGTCAACGTGCTGGCGCTCGAGCCGACGCAGGATCACAAGACCGTGAACGATGGCGACCAAGGTCCAAACACCGGTGGAATGGGAGCGTATTGTGACGGCCGGATTCTCGATCCATTCCGCCAGGAACTGGTGATGGCTCAGGTGATTCGGCCGGCGATCGCACAGATGCGCTCCGAGGGCATGCCGTTCACGGGGTTTCTTTACGCCGGGCTGATGATGACCGCGCAAGGACCGAAGGTGGTGGAGTTCAACGCGCGATTGGGCGATCCGGAGACCCAGGTTCTGATGCATCGCATGGCGTCCGACTTTGTGGAGCCTTTGTTCGCGGCGGCGCACGGCGCTCTCGATGAAACGCCGTTGGACTGGAAAGCCGATCCGTCCGTTTGCGTGGTGCTGGCGGCAGCGGGATATCCGGGAGCGGTGCGGACGGGCGACGCGATCACGGGGCTGGATCAGGTTCACGAAGCGACCGTGTTCCACGCCGCCACAAAAGTGAATGAAAATGTTGTGGTCACCTCCGGTGGGCGTGTCCTGGGGGTGACGGCGAGCGGAGCAACACTCGACCTGGCGATGAGCAACACTTATTCCGAAGTGCGTAAGATCCATTTTGATGGCATGCACTATCGCAAGGACATTGGGCGAAAGGGTCTAAAGCGCTGGTAACATCGAGCATGAACAAACTGCGTTTTGCGGTCTTCGTTCTCCTAGGCTCGCTGGTGGCCGCGCCTCTGGATGATGCAACCCGCAAGCTGGCGCGCGACATCTTTCAGCAGCTCATCGAAATCAATACCACCGATTCGGTTGGTAGCATCACCGTGGCCGCCGAGGCGATGGCCAAGCGGCTGCTCGCTGCCGGCTTTGCGGCCGAGGACATCAAAGTTCTCGGGCCCAACGATCGCAAGGGCAATCTCGTGGCGCGATATCGCGGAACCAATTCCGCCGGGTTGAAGCCGATTCTGATCATCGGGCATCTGGATGTCGTGGAGGCGCGGCGCGAGGATTGGAGCACCGATCCATTTCAGTTTGTCGAAAAGGGCGGCTATTTTTACGGCCGCGGCACTCAGGATATGAAGGTCAACGACGCCGTCCTGGTGACCACTTTCATTCGCTTCAAGCGCGAGGGCTACCATTCGAATAGGGACATCATCCTGGCGCTGACCGCCGATGAAGAGGGAGGCAAATCAAACGGAGTCGACTGGCTCTTGAAGAATCATCGTGAACTGGTGGACGCAGGGTATGCCCTGAACGCGGATGCAGGCGGCGTTACCACGGTGAAGGGCAAGCCACTGAATGTAGATGTGGAAGCGAACGAGAAGCTATACGCCGACTTCGAAGTTGACTCGAGCAACCCGGGCGGCCACAGTTCGCTGCCGGTTCCCGACAATGCGATCTACCATATCGCGGACGCTCTCTCGCGCCTGGAGCAGGCACCGTTTCCGGTTGAATTGAATCCGATCACGCGAACTTATTTCGACCGACGCGCCGCGCTCGAATCGGGGCGGACCGCTTCCGACATGAAAGCGATCCTCGGAACTCCGCCGGATGCCGAAGCCATCGCGCGGCTTTCGATGGACCCGCGCTTCAATTCGATGATGCGGACAACTTGCGTCGCCACCCGCTTGAGCGCCGGCCATGCCAATAACGCGTTGCCGCAGCAAGCGCAGGCCATCGTGAACTGCCGCATTCTGCCGGGGCACGCCATCGAGGAAATTCGCGAGGAGTTAATCAGGATCTTCGCCGACCCGAAAATTACCGTGAAGTACGTGGATAATTCCTATAATGTTTCCGATCGAGCTCCCGACACGAAGGCCTTCGCACCCGTATTGCCGCCGCCTGAAGTGATGCAACCGCTGGAGCGTGTGACCGATGCGATGTGGCCCAGCGCGCCGGTGATTCCAGAAATGGAGACGGGTGCGTCGGATAGCGTCTATACCATCGCCGCGGGCATACCGACCTATGGCGTTTCGGGCGTCGCGCTGGATCAGGACGATGTACGGGCGCATGGCAAAGATGAGCGCGTGCGCATCAGTTCGTTTTATGACGGGGTAGAATTCTACTATCGGTATTTGAAAGCGCTGACCGGGGCGCAGTAGGCCAACGAACCGGTTGATAGAATCGAAATGTACTCTCGGGGACGTAGCTCAGATGGATAGAGCGGTCGCCTCCTAAGCGACAGGTCGGCAGTTCGAATCTGCCCGTCCCTACCAGATTCCGGCTCGCAGACGATACCAGCGACCGCGTGGGAGCGCACAGGCGAAGCCGTTGTGCGCGATGTGAATAATGGTGCCGGTCGCCTCCTAAGCGACAGGTCGGCAGTTCGAATCTGCCCGTCCCTACCAGATTCCGGCTCGCAGACGATACCAGCGACCGCGTGGGAGCGCACAGGCGAAGCCGTTGTGCGCGATGTGAATAATGGTGCCGGTCGCCTCCTAAGCGACAGGTCGGCAGTTCGAATCTGCCCGTCCCTACCAGCTTCCGGCTCGCAGACGTTACCAGCGACCGCTCGTGGGATCGCGCACGGCTAGAATGAGGCATGGCCAAATTGGCGCTCATCTACGGCATGCGTCTGCTTCCCGCTGACGAACTCGAAAAGGTCGGCGACGCCGAAGTCACCCTCAAGAGTGGAAAGAAGGCCCAGGTCACCATGCATCTGTTGGAGGGCGGCGAAGACGAGATTCGCAAGCAGCTGATGCAGTCGCTCGACGCATTCTTCGAGTTCTATCCGGAGATTTGAGTGAAAAAGCACGCGCAAGTGACTACTTGCCGACTAGGTGCTCAATGTCCCGATTGTTCTCCGTGCAAATGAACTCGAAGATCTCTTCATTCGCCAGGTCGGCGACGCGTTTCTGGGTCCAAGGTTTCGCCAGCACGCCGGGGTCGTCAACCGTAATTTCGATTTCGAGATGGCCGAGATCGGGGCGATGGTAGCGCTCCACGATATGCAGTTTGTCCGAGTGAGGGTGTGATTCGATGTCCAGCCAGACTCTCGGGTCGAACCCGACGCGATCCACCACCAGGGTATCGCCGTCCCAACGCCCGATCGAGTGCCCGTACCAAGCCGGGTTGGGATCGGCTGGATGGCCGCGGCCATCCAGATAGATCTGATGGAAGCCGGGGCTCTCGTCATCGGAAATATAAACCAGAAAATCCTTGCTCTGCACGAACTCCCATAACGGACCGTTGCGCAACGGCCCGGATGGCAGGCAATGCGCCTGCGGGCTATCCTTGCCATTGGCATCGCGGCGTTGCTTTTGGATCGCAAGCGCCGCCGGGAGAAACTCGGGTTTACCGGGATCCACGGTGCGGGGCTGCCACCACACGCCGGAGAGATCGGGCTTGCCGTCCACGGTGCGCGGCGTGGGGCCGGAAGGCGGCGCGTGCCTCTTCGTGTCCGCGGTAATCCGGTAACGATCTTCGCCTAGCGTATTGAGCTGTGTGGTATCGCCTAGGCGAATGTCCAGCGAGACGGTTTGGGAAGCTTGGATCGAGACGCCCTTTTTCTCAGAAGCTGTGAGGCCGGGCGCGGAGCCGGTAATGTCGTAGGTGCCAGGCGGCAGATCAGCCAACGTATATTTGCCCTTGGCGGACGTGGTGGCCTTGAACACGGCGCCGGAGACGGTATTCTTCGCCTGCACGGTGTTGTTATCCACTGGATCGCCGATCGAGTCGAAAAGAGTGCCGGTGATGGCGCCGGTGGGCGTCGAAGTTTGCGCGATGGCCGCACAACAAAGAACAAATGCGATGCAGAATGACTTTTTCATTTACGTTTCCTCTTGGAACGAACGCGCCGATACGTCAGGCAGATCTGGCTCTTCGAGTAATTCTTATTCTCTATCAAAGTGAAGTCGCGCTGTGGGAAGGCCGCCGGGAAGAACGGAATGCCATTGCCGAGCAGGATGGGAACGATGCCCAGAAAAAGCTCGTCGATCAAATCCGCCTGCAGAAAACTGCGCGCCAGCTCGCCGCCGCCCATGTGAAGGATGTGTTTGCCGCGGCTGCCTCGGACTCGTTTGAGCCAGGCGGTGGGGGATTGTCGGGTGAAGATGACGCCGCCGCGTTCGCCTGGCGGCTGCGTCCGGGAGAATACGAAGGTTTCGGCTTTGGGCCCGGGCGCCTGATAGGACCCGCCGGACAGCTTCAGGGACACCTGGTAGGTTTTGCGGCCCATGACGATGGTGTCGGCGGAGGCGAATAGAGCGACGAGATCGCGGCCGCCTTCCTTGGTCATCTCGAGGTAGTCGATGCTGTCGTCGGGGCGTGCGAGGTAGCCATCGAGCGTGATACCGGCCAGGAGGATGACCTTGCGCATGGAGCGATTGTATAATTTTCGGCCGAGTGCGGTCCGGCCAGTATACTCGAAACTGTGCTCCTGACGATTCGCGCCCCAATTTCGGGTTCAGATTTGGGATATTTACTGCACAAGAACCCTGCTCGATTGCACTCATTTACATTGGCATTCGGAAAAGCGTATGTTTTCTATCCCGAACTCGGTGACGAGAGTTCAGCGGCGTCGCTGCTACTGGATTTGGATCCGATCGCGCTGGTTCGGGGCCGTTCCTCATCGCGTGGCGAGGGGACTCTCGATCAATATGTCAATGATCGGCCATACATCGCGTCCTCGTTCCTGAGCGTCGCTGTGTCGCGTGTTTTCGCGTCGGCGACGGGCGGGCGCAGCAAGGAACGCCAGGCATTGGCCGACAAGCAGCTCGATTTAACAGCCGAAATTGCGGTTATTCCGTGCCGAGGCGGCGAGCCATTTTTGCGCGATCTCTTCGAACCACTCGAATATCAGATCGAAGCGGAACATCATCCGCTGGACGATCGCTTTCCCCAATGGGGAGAAAGCTCGTACTATACAGTTCGGCTTCGGGGCCGAAAGCGTCTGCGAGATCTGCTTACACACCTGTACGTTTTGATTCCGGTTCTGGATGCGGAGAAGCATTACTGGGTGGGAGATGACGAAGTCGATAAGTTACTCCGCAAGGGCGAGGGATGGCTGGCAGCGCACCCCAAGAAAGAAGCCATCGCAACACGCTACCTGCGCCACGATCACAGGCTCACGCGGGGCGCGCTCGCGAAACTTCTGGATGAAGACACTCCGGACCCCGAAGCCAACGAGCAGGAGCATCTGAGAGAAGAGGTGGAAATCGAGGCGCCCCTGAAGCTCTGGGAACAGCGCCTTGGAGCAGTGCTGTCTGCACTCCGAGCCTCGGGCGCCAAGAGTGTGGTTGATTTGGGATGTGGGGAAGGCCGCCTGCTGAAAGCTCTTCTTCAAGACCGGACATTCGAGCGAATTACCGGAATGGACGTCTCCTGGCGGACTCTGGAGACTGCGCAGCGAAGACTTCACCTGGATCAGTTGCCGCCGGTACAACGGAAGCGGATCGAATTGCTGCATGGGTCGCTGATGTATCGCGACAAACGTTTGAGCGGATTCGACGCGGCGGCGGTGGTGGAAGTAATTGAGCATCTGGATGCCCCGCGTTTGGCTGCTTTCGAGCGCGTGCTATTTGAGGCCGCACAGCCCAAGTCTGCGGTTATCACAACGCCCAATGCAGAGTACAACGTGCGATTTCCAACCCTGCCGGCCGGCGAGTTCCGTCACAAAGATCATCGTTTCGAGTGGACACGCGCACAATTCGCTACTTGGGCCAGGGGCGTGGCAGAGCGTTTTGGATACAGCGTGACCTTTGTGCCGGTGGGTCCTGAAGACCCGGCGGTCGGGTCACCGACGCAAATGGGGGTTTTCAGCAAATGACCCTCACTATTCCAGACCTCTCGCTGGTTGTCATGATTGGACCATCGGGGTGCGGAAAGTCCACCTTCGCGGCCAAACACTTCAAGGCGACAGAAGTGTTGTCTTCCGATGCGTGCCGCGGATTGGTTTCCGACGATCCGAACGATCAGTCCGCTACGAAGGATGCCTTCGAGGTCCTCCACTTCATCGCGTCCAAGCGGCTGGAAGCTGGGCGCCTGACGGTGGTAGACGCCACCAACGTGCAGCCGGAATCGCGCAAGCCTCTTATCGCCCTGGCGCGCCAATATCATGTGCTTCCGGTGGCCATCGTTCTGAATCTGCCGGAACGACTGTGCGCCGAACGTAACAAATCGCGGGCCGACCGCACCTTCGGTCCGCACGTCGTTCGCAACCAGTCACAAGAGCTTCGCCGCGGGATTCGCGGTCTGGACCGCGAGGGATTCCGGCATGTCCACATTCTGAAAACGCCGGAAGAAGTGGAAGCCGCCATCATCGACCGCCAGCCGCTCTGGAACAACCGCAAGTCCGACCATGGGCCTTTCGACATTATTGGCGATGTCCATGGCTGTCTGGATGAATTGGTCGAATTGTTGTCTAAGCTGGGCTACCAAATTGATACCGATGCTGATGGCCCGCGGGTTGTGCCGCCCAGCGGGAGGAAGGCGATCTTTGTGGGAGATCTGGTGGACCGTGGCCCTGGTATTCCAGGAGTTCTCCGGCTGGTGATGCGAATGGTGGCGTCAGGAGCGGCTTTTTGCGTGCCTGGGAATCATGACATGAAGCTGCTGAGGAAGTTGCGCGGAAGAGATGTTCAGATCACCCATGGATTGGCCGATTCGCTACAACAACTAGAGTCGGAGAAGCCCGAGTTCCGCCAGCAAGTAGCCGCGTTCCTGGACAGCTTGGTGAGCCACTACGTGTTTGACGACGGCAAACTGGTGGTGGCGCACGCCGGGATGAAGCAGGAGATGCAAGGCCGTGGGTCGGGAAAGGTTCGGGATTTCGCGTTGTATGGTGAGACTACCGGTGAAACGGATGAGTTCGGATTGCCGGTTCGTCTCAATTGGGCGGCGGAGTATCGCGGTAAGGCGATGGTTGTCTATGGGCACACTCCAGTAGCTGAGCCGGAATGGCTGAATGGAACTATTAATATTGACACCGGCTGCGTGTTCGGAGGAAAGCTGACGGCATTGCGGTATCCCGAACGGGAGCTCGTCTCCGTTGCCGCTCATCACGCCTATTACGAGCCGCTGCGGCCTTTCATGGCAGAAGCCGCGCCGGCCCCCGCGCTTACCGCCCAGCAGAGCCACGATGATCTTCTCGATCTGGAGGATGTGCTAGGCAAACGGATCATCAGCACCCGATTGCATCGAACCATCACCGTCCGGGAGGAAAATGCGACAGCAGCGTTGGAGGTGATGAGCCGGTTCGCTGCGAATCCAAAGTGGTTGATCTATCTTCCGCCAACCATGTCTCCGTCCGAAACCAGCACGAAGGACGGTTATCTCGAATATCCGGACCAAGCCTTCGCCTACTTCCGCCACGAAGGCGTAGACACGGTGGTCTGCCAACAGAAGCACATGGGATCGCGAGCCGTTCTTGTAGTTTGCCGCGATGAGCAAACATCGGCGAGGCGATTCGGTGTCGTTGGCGAAGGAATTGGAATCTGTTACACGCGGACCGGCCGGCAGTTTTTCACAGATCAAGCCGTAGAGCTTGAACTTCTCTCCAGGGTGCACGCCGCCCTCAGCGCGGCCGGTATTTGGGAGGAGCTCAATTCGGACTGGGTTTGCCTGGATTGCGAACTCATGCCGTGGTCGGCCAAAGCGCAGGAACTGTTGAAGAGCCAGTATGCTCCAACTGGGGCCGCGGCGCGAGCGGCGCTTCCGCAAGCCATTGCGGCACTCGAATCCGCTGCCCGCGAGAACCCGGGAGTGATTCCGCTCATTGCGGAACATCGCGAGCGGCTCGATTTGGCCCTTCGCTATATAGACGCATACCGGCAGTATTGCTGGCCCGTGAATTCTGTCGATGATCTGCGTCTGGCTCCATTTCACTTACTTGCTTCCGAGGGTCAGGTACATTCCGACAAAGATCATATATGGCACATGGAGATATTGCGCCGTGCTGCGGAGGCCGGGGCGCCCTTGTTAATGACCACTCCGTTCCGGCAGGTGAATCTCTCCGATGCAGCGAGCCAAGCTGTGGCAGCGCACTGGTGGGAAGAGCTGACGGAGGCTGGCGGTGAGGGTATGGTAGTGAAGCCGCGGCAGTTCATTCAGAAAGGGCGGCGCGATCTGGTACAACCGGCGGTGAAGTGCAGAGGACGCGAATACCTGCGAATTATCTATGGTCCGGAGTATACCCGCCCGCAACATTTGGAGAGATTGCGCCAGCGTGGATTAGGAGCCAAACGCTCGCTCGCCCTTCGCGAGTTCGCTTTGGGAATTGAGGCGCTGGAGCGGTTTGTTCGTCAAGAGCCTCTGCGTCGCGTTCACGAATGTGTGTTCGGAGTATTGGCAATGGAGAGTGAGCCCGTAGATCCCAGACTTTGACACGCGCAGAGTGACGCGCTGCGCTCAGTGGCCTTCCGCTTCCAGGAACCGCTCCACTTCGATGGCCGCCATGCACCCGGCGCCGGATGCGGTGATGGCTTGGCGATAGCTCCGGTCCTGGACGTCGCCGGCGTGAAAAACGCCCTTCACGTTGGTACGGGCGCCGCCATGGGAAATGATGTAGCCGTCGGGATCGAGATCGATCTGGCCGGCAAACGGCGCCGAATTAGGAATGTGGCCGATGGCTACGAAGAAGCCGTCCACGTCGCGCTCCCAAACCTCATCCGTCAGCAAGTTGCGGAGTTTCACGCCGGTGACCACGTGCTGGGTCGCATCATAGACGTCTTCGACCACCGTGTTGTTGAAGAATTTGATCTTGGGATTGTTGCGCGCGCGCTCCAGCATGATCTTGGAGGCACGAAAGTCCTCGCGCCGGTGTACCAGCGCCACCTCTTCGCCGAAGCGCGTGAGGAAGTTGGCCTCCTCCATGGCGGAGTCGCCTCCACCCACCACCATGATCTTTTTGCCGCGATAGAAGAACCCGTCGCAGGTAGCGCAGCTGCTGACGCCGTGGCCGATCAGCTTTTGCTCGTTGGGCAGATTCAGCCAGCGCGCCGACGCGCCGGAGGCAATGATCACCGTGCGCGCCTCCAGCCACTCCTGATCCACTTTGAGGCGGAACGGCCGCGCGGACAAATCGGCCTCGTCGACCGTGCCATGCAGGTACTCGGCGCCGAAATGCTCGGCCTGCTTCTTAATGTTCTCCACCAGCAAGGGGCCGTCGATACCCTCGGGAAAGCCGGGGAAGTTTTCCACCAGCGTGGTGAGCGAGAGCTGGCCGCCCGGGTGGTGTCCGGCGACCACCAGTGGTTTTAGATTGGCTCGCGCGGCGTAAAGGGCCGCGGTATTCCCGGCGCAGCCGGAGCCGATGATGATGACGTTATGCATGGAAATTCTTATGCTAACAAACGATCTGTAGATCTGACTGGTTGGTGCTGTCAGAACAAAAAGTAGGCTGACGGCAGGAACCAGAACAGCATCCAGCCGCCTGAGAACATACGGAGCTCGTAAGCCTTGTGAAGGTGATACTCGGACTCGTTAAGATGAGCGAGAATGTGCCCGTGGCTCATGAGGAGATATTCGCCGCTGACGACGGATGCGTTCCCGGAGCCAGTCAGACGGGCGGCGAGCACAAAGTTAAGAATACAGTAAGCCATCAACGCTCCGCATCCCAGCGTGACCCATCCAGGAAGGTGGTCCCTGATTATGTCGAAACGAAGTGGCATACCCACGGCAGCCCAAATATAAATCACCGACACGGCGTAGTACAACAAAACGGCGAAATGCATGGACCAAACGTAGGGAAGCTGCGAAGTCACGTCCATTCCCAGCACCGCCAGGATGTGAATTAGGAGGGCTACTCCAAATCCAGCTAGGCCGATGGCCCCAAGCAAGTGATTATTCTGTTGCACGCTATGCAAAAATGCCGGAGCGCACCACTTCATTGGTGATCAGTGCGCACAGGTACGCCAGCAGCGTCATATAAGAAAACTGCAGGGCTGGCCACCTCCAGCCGCCGGTTTCGCGGCGCACTACGGCGAGCGTGGACATGCATTGCATGGCGAACGCGAAGAAGACCAGCAGCGCGATGGCGCCGCCCGGGCTTAGGTCGCTGCGCAGCGCCTGGCGCAGGCCCATCGATTGCGACGTGCCTTCCTTGCCGTAGATGGTGCCGAGCGTTCCTACAATCACCTCGCGCGCGGCGATGGAACTGACCAGCCCGATGCCGATCTTCCAATTGAATCCCAGAGGCTTGATCACCGGTTCCACGGCGTGGCCGATCATGCCGGCGAAGCTGTCGGCGATCTCAGGCGGTTGGCCGTTTTTCACCGGCAGGTTTTCGAGCACCCAGAGCACCACGATCACCAGCAGGATCACGGTGCCTGCGCGGCGCAGGAAAACTTTCGAACGATCGATCAATCGCAGGCTAAGCGATCGCAGGGTGGGCCAGCGGTAAGGCGGCATTTCCAAAACGAACGGCACGCGCTCGCTTTTCAAGATAGACGATTTCAGTAATTTCGCCGTCAACACCGCCGCCACAAAGCCCAGCACGTACAGCCCCAGCAGCGCGGCGGCCTGAGCGCCGAAGAAATGTCCCAGGATCGGGCGATCGGCGATGAAAGCGGCGATAATCAGCGTGTAAACCGGAAGCCGGGCCGAACAGGTCATGAACGGGGCGATCAGGATTGTGGCCAGACGATCGCGCTTGTTTTCGATGGTGCGGGTGGCCATGATGGCCGGGACCGCGCAGGCGTAAGCGGAAATCAGCGGGATGAACGATTTTCCCTGCAGGCCAAACTTAGCCATGGTGCGGTCGGCAATCAGGGCAGCGCGAGCCAGGTATCCGGAATCCTCCAGGATTCCAATGAACAGGAACAGAAGCAGAATTTGCGGCAGGAAAACGATTACCGCGCCGACACCGCTCCACACGCCGTCCACTAAGAGCGAACGGAAGATAGAAGCCGGCAGGACGTGTTCGATCCATTGGCCGGAAGTCTGGATCAGATCCTGCAGTCCATCCATCAAAGGCCTGGCGCCGGTGAAAATCGTCTGGAAAACTCCCGCCACCACCAAAAGGAAGATCAGCGGGCCCACGATCGGGTGCAAGAAGACCGAATCCAGGCGCCGCGTCCATATAGGCGGCGCGGGGGCCCGATAGGCTGCGCCGGTTCCTACGTCATGCGCCCATTGGCGGCAGCGCGGAATATCCTGCAAAACCGGAAGCTCCACACGCGGAGGCGCTAGCGACGTGGTACCGGCCGCGGTACCCTCCATGAACTGGAAGACTTTTTCGACGCCTTGGCCTTTGGATGCGCTAATGAGCGCAACGGGCGACCCTAATTCGCTGGCCAGCTCAGCGGTGTCCACATGGCCGCCGCGACTTTTGAGATCGTCCGCCATATTGAGGATCACCAGCGTCGGCAATTTCAGGCTGAGGATCGGCGCGGCCAGCACCAGATGGCGCCCCAGGTTGGTGGAATCCAGAATCAGCAGCAGCGCGTCCGGTTTGGGGATACCGGGCATGGCGCCGGCCAGGACGTCGCGCGTCACCTGTTCGTCTTCTGAGCGCGGGTTCAAACTGTAGACGCCCGGCAGATCCACCAGGACAACTTCGCCGTGCTGATGCGGCATCCGTGCCTTGCCAACGCGCTGTTCCACGGTGACGCCCGGGAAGTTGGCCACCTTTTGCCGCAGGCCCGTCAGGCGATTGAAGAGCGTCGATTTGCCTGAGTTGGGCGGTCCGATGATGGCCACCACATGCGGCCGCACGCTCTTGTGCAACGCAGGCTGCGCTTCGGCAACCGCACATCCGGCGCAGCCGTGGCAATCGCTCATAGTGTGGTCGCCTTTGGCCGAAGGATGAGGTGCGATGCAGTTTCCCGGCGCAACGCCACTTCTGAGCCGTCCACTTGATACACGCGCGGTTCGCCACCCGGCGCGCTGCGGGCTGGAACAATAATGTGGCCGGGCAGGAAACCCAACTCCATCAGGCGGCGAGCAATGTCGTCCGGCAGATCCAGGTGGTCGAGCACACCCGCCTCTCCCTCAGGCAGCTGCGCCAGGGTAAGCGCAAGTACGCTGCGGGGCGCAGCGCCTGCATTGCTGTTGACACTCATTTGCAGCATCAATCAGTATCCGCCTCTCCGGATAGCACGTCAAGGACCTGGAAGTTTCCGTGGCAACAGATCCTCTCACATTATAGAGGACCTTTTTGGTCGTAGATATATTGAATCACGAAAATATTTTTCGAGCATGTACCTTGACATTTATACACTAAGATTTTATAATCGACTTGTAGTTAGATACAAGGAGATTAATTGCTATGCCGATTGTAAAGTATGCACCTTTTGCGGATACCGAAGACTTTCCGACTGGCCTGAGGCTCTTTCAGGACAGCATTAATCGCTTATTGAGCGACGACAGCATCAAGACCAGGCCGTGGGCCCCTGCGGTGGATATCCTGGAGACAGAGAACGAGTTAGTCCTTAAGGCCGACGTTCCCGGCGTGGAGCTGAAGGACATCGACATCCAGCTCGAGAACGGAACCCTGACCGTGAAAGGCGAGCGGAAGTTCGAGAAAGAAGAGAAGAACAAGGGCTTCCACAGGATGGAGCGGAACTACGGAACGTTCGTTCGCATCTTCACGGTGCCAGAGACAGTGGATGCGGAGCATGTTAAGGCGTCCTACGAAGCCGGAGTGCTGACGATCACGCTACCGAAGAAGGAAGTCGCCAAGCCCAAAACGATCAAAGTGCAAATCAGTAACAACTGAGTTGTGCGTGCGGGGCGGCTAAGACCGCCCCATGCTTTTCACAAGTTGCTAAGTTGGTGTTATGAACGGCGTTAAAACGATCCTTCTGCTGGGCATCCTCAGCGGCTTGCTGCTCGCAGGCGGCGAGATGTTCGGAGGACGGAATGGGCTCGCCATCGCGCTCGTTATCGCGGTGGCATTGAATTTTTTCAGCTACTTCTTTTCGGACAAGATGGCTCTTGCGATGTACTCGGCTCAGCCGGTGACGCCACAAGAGAATCCCGACGTCTACACGCGAGTTTTCCCCATCGTTCAAAGCCTCACCCAGCGCATGGCTTTGCCCATGCCGAAGCTGTGGCTGATTCAAGACCCTTCGCCCAATGCATTTGCAACCGGTCGCAATCCGGAGCATGCATCGGTTGCGTTTACCGCCGGTGTCCTGCAGTTAATGAACAATCAGGAACTGGAAGGCGTGGTGGCGCACGAACTCGGGCATGTGAAGAACCGCGACATCCTTACAAGTTCGGTGGCGGCCACAATTGCTGCGGCGATTACATTCCTGGCTCGCATGGCTTTTTGGTTTGGCGGGAGCAGAGACGACGAAGACCGCGGAAGTCCTTGGGCAGCGCTGGCTATGCTGATCCTGGCGCCTATCGCGGCGATGCTGATACAGATGGCCATTTCGCGGACGCGCGAATACTCGGCCGATGAGACGTCGGCGCATGTGACGCACAATCCCGATGAACTGATTTCAGCCCTCGGCAAGCTGGAGAGCTGGTCCAAGCGGATTCCGATGCAGGACGTGAACCCGGCGACGGCGCACTTGTTCATCATCAAGCCATTCTCGGGCCAATCCTTCATGCGCCTTTTTTCGACCCATCCGTCCACCGAAGATCGGATCGCGCGGCTGGAAGCCATGCGCCGGAGTGCCTGACACGACGCTAGACTTAAAACTTGCACACAGTCCGGGTTAATCGGAAAGGGGCCAACCGTGTCGCATCCGGCCATCCCTGGATTTTCTCCAGCGACCTTCTCGATCGCGGCCAGGCTACTGCCGGCGAGGCTGTCGTTGTAACCGATCCGGGCGGGGCTGCGCTGGGGACGGCGCATTACAGCGAATCATCCCAGATATCGCTGCGCCTGCTTTCCGAACGAGTCGAAACCATTGACCGCGCATTTTATCTGCGCCGCATAGCCGCAGCCGAAGCGCATCGCAAGCGCGTGGTAGCGGATTCTGAAGCGTATCGTCTGGTTCACGGCGAAGGCGACGGATTGCCCGGGCTTGTAATCGACCGCTACGGCGAGTATTTCACCCTGCAAACTCTGGATCAAGGAATGGATAGCGCCAAGGCCGAGATCGTGAGTTGTTTGGAGGAGCTTTTTGCGCCTAAAGGGATAGCCGAGCGGAACGATGCCGCGGTTCGCAAGCGCGAAGCGCTGCCCTTGCAGTCGGGCGTGCTGGCCGGTGAAGTTCCCGAGACGGTAGCGGTCCGAATGAACGGTTTGAAGCTGCACTGTGATCTGTTGCACGGACAAAAGACCGGGATCTTTCTCGACCAGCGCGAGAATTACATCGCCGCAGCCCGCTACGGCCGCGGGCGGGCTCTGGATTGTTTTACATCCACGGGGTGCTTTGCCCTGCATCTGGCGGCGCGCTGCGAAAGCGTGGAAGCGGTGGACAGTTCAGAATCGAGCCTCCGTGTTGCCGGCATGAATTGCGACGCCAATGGGATCGGAAATATCGAGCTTCGCGAAGCCGATGTTTTCGAGTTGCTGGCAGGGTATGCCAAGGCGCACCGGCACTTCGATATCGTCGTCCTGGATCCTCCGGCCTTCGCGAAATCGCGCCAAAGCCTGGACGCGGCCATTCGCGGTTACGGCGAGATCAATCGGCGAGCGCTCGAACTGCTCGGCCCAGGCGGCATTCTCGTGACGTGCTCCTGCTCGCATCATTTGAGCGAAGCGGCGCTCCTGGAGATTGTGGCGAAGGCATCGCTCGATACCGGAAGAAAGCTGCGAGTGCTGGAAAGGCGCATGCAGGCCCAGGACCATCCCGTCTTACTCACGGTACCGGAAACGCTGTACCTTAAATGTCTGATTATGGAGGTCATCTGACTGCTGTGGCAAATGTGGCGCACGCACTCGTGCGTGGATAGCGTCGGGATAAACCGGCGTGAAGTAATGAATGAAAGAGTCATACAGGAAAGGAGTAGCGAACCATCCTGACCCCTACTCATGCGAGGGCGGCTGAGAGGCCGAACTTGAAGCGTTGGGAAGGGGCACATGCAGGCTGGGTATCCCTGAAGTAGATGAGCTCCGAAATAGCGAAAACCAGAGTGCCGACGGTGTCACGCAATCCGGAAGGCAACACGGCGGCGCGCGAAAGCGCGAGTGCGCGGCCGACTCTGCGGAGTCGTAGACCCCAGGCATGCATGGAAACTTCACGCACGAGAACCGAGAGACCCCGTTGCCATCCGCGGCCCGCAAGGTGGCGGATCGGAGGGAGAAGGCGATGAGCCATAAGTCCCACAAGCACGGCAGCGGGGAGTCGTACAGCGGCATATTACCAGTGAAGCGGTCGAACGAAGGCCAGGGAGGGCCGAAGGAGATCGTGGAGGAAAGGCCGCTGGCCAAGGAGAACATGGAAGAGCACAACCCGTACCGGACACAAAGCCGGGAAAGCGGGCCAAACGGGCTGGACCGTGTGCGTCAAGCAGCAAAAGGGAACCAGGAGCTTAAGTTCACCGCCCTGCTGCATCACGTGAATGTCGATCTGCTGCGAAGCAGCTACCACGGCTTGAAAAAGCACGCTGCGGCTGGAGTGGATGGCGTCACGTGGCAAGAATATGGAAACGGACTGGAGGGACGGTTAGCCGACCTGCATGGACGGATCCATCGCGGGGCATAGCATGCCAAACCGTCGCGAAGAGTCTGGATACCGAAACCGGATGGGCGGCAACGGCCATTGGGCATCGCGGCGCTGGAGGACAAAGTCGTCCAGCACGCGGTGGTGGAGGTTCTCAACCAGATCTGGGAAGAGGACTTTCTGGATTTTTCGTACGGTTTCCGGCCGGGGCGCAGCCAACACGATGCGCTGGATGCGCTGTACACCGGAATCACGCAACGGCAGGTGAACTACGTACTGGATCTTGACATTCGGTCATTCTTCGACAAAGTGGGGCATGACCATCTGGAGAGATTCATACGGCACCGGATAGGAGACGAACGGCTGGTCCGTCTGATTCTGAAATGGATGAGGGCGGGCGTGATGGAGGATGGACAGTGGTTCGAGACCAAGGAAGGGACGCCGCAAGGGGCGGTGATATCGCCGCTGCTTGCAAATCTCTACCTGCATTACGTTCTCGATCTCTGGGTAAAGGCATGGCGGAAGAAGCTGGCGCAGGGCGAGATGATCGTAGTGCGGTATGCCGATGACGGAGTGCTGGGGTTTCAGTATCGGGAAGACGCGGAGCGCTTTCTGGCAGACCTGCGGGAACGGCTGCGGAAGTTCGGACTGGAATTACACCCGGAGAAGACGCGCCTGATCGAGTTTGGGCGCTATGCCGCTGAGCGGCGGGCAAAGCGTGGGGAAGGGAAAGCGGAAACCTTCAATTTTCTGGGTTTCACTCACATCTGTGGGAAGAACCACAAGACGGGGTACTTTCTGGTGTACCGGAAAACCATTGGCAAGCGCATGGCAGCCAAGCTGAAAGACCTTCGGCAACAGCTGAGGCGCAGGCTGCATGAGTCGACCGACACCACGAGGAAGTGGCTCCAGGCAGTGGTTCGCGGATATTTTCAATACCATGCGGTGCCGCGCAACGAGCAGCGACTGAAAGCTTTTCGACGAGAGGTGCTGCGCATGTGGTTGTGGCAGCTTCGGCGGCGGAGTCAACGCAGCCGCTGGACGTGGGAAAAATTTAAGGAGAGGCTCGGAAACCACCTTCCGGAAGTCACCATCCTGCACCCCTACCCTGAAGTTCGCTTTGCGCTCAACCACCCGACTTTCGGGACGAACATCCAAGGCAGGAACCGTGTGCGTTAGTAGCGCCAGCACGGATCTGTGCGGGGGGCGATCAGTAATGGTCGTCCCTACCGCGACCCGTGTCTGCACTCTTGCGGACACGTTTTGCGGCAGAGGCCCAAAACCCAGCGGATCCCTCCCAGCTCTTGCACCCAACGCGCTCGTAGTGGCCACTGCGCCGGGATTGCGGACGTTAGCGGTCCTATTGCGGTTGCGCCATGGCCCCCAGTGCGGTATGGTGATCGGAGGTATTTAGGGATTTGTAATACCCATCTGCTCGTCGCCCTTGCAGGGAGACTTCCGAGATTTCATGGAGGAAATGTTCGAATGCTGAATGTCTGCGTGCCTGCTCGTCGGTGCGCCACGTTGATCTTGTCGCTGGTGTTAGCGGCCTTGATTTTGATGAGCTTACCGGCTCCGGCGTTCGCGCAGTCCGCGCCGGCAGGTGAAGCTAACCTGGTGCTGCCTGACTTGTCGCAAGCTACGTTCCTGGGCGGCACCAACGGCCGCACGTTGCTGATGTGGGGACTACTGGTATGCGCGTTGGGGCTCTTGTTCGGTCTGGCAACGTTCACCCAACTGCGAAATCTGCCGGTACACCGCTCCATGCTCGAGATCTCGGAGTTGATCTACGAGACTTGCAAAACGTACCTGATCACTCAAGGCAAGTTTCTGCTGCTTCTCTGGATATTCATCGCCGTAATCATCAGCGCGTATTTTGGCTGGCTGGCGCCCGCGCCTGGCAAATCGGTGGCAGTGACGCTGCCCATCATTCTCCTTTTCAGCTTAGTCGGTATCGCCGGCAGTTATGGCGTGGCTTGGTTCGGAATCCGAGTGAATACGTTCGCCAACTCGCGCACTGCCTTCGCCAGCCTGACCGGCAAAGCGTATCCTTGCAATGCGATTCCGCTGAAGGCGGGCATGAGCATCGGAATGATGCTGATCAGCATTGAGCTGGTCTTGATGCTATTCATTTTGCTGTTTATTCCGGGCGATTACGCCGGCCCTTGTTTCATCGGGTTTGCGATCGGCGAGTCGCTGGGCGCGGCAGCCTTGCGCGTGGCGGGCGGCATCTTCACCAAGATCGCCGACATCGGCGCCGACCTGATGAAGATCGTGTTCAAGATTAAGGAAGACGACGCGCGCAACCCGGGCGTCATTGCCGACTGCACCGGCGACAATGCGGGCGATTCGGTGGGGCCGAGCGCGGACGGCTTCGAAACGTACGGCGTCACCGGCGTGGCGCTGATCACCTTCATCCTGCTGGCCGTCAACGATCCTCTAGTGCAGGTGCAACTGCTGGTGTGGATTTTCGTGATGCGCGTGGTGATGGTGATTTCCTCGGCGGTTTCCTACTTCATTAACGAAGCGATCGCCAAGAACCGCTACAAAGATGTAGCCAAGATGAACTTCGAAGCCCCGCTCACCTCGCTGGTGTGGCTGACTTCGGTGATTTCCATCGCCGCCACGTATCTGGTGTCCAGCCAAATTATTCCGACTCTGGGCGGCGACACCACGCTATGGTGGAAGCTTTCGTCGGTGATCACTTGCGGCACTCTGGCGGGTGCGGTGATCCCGGAGCTGGTCAAGGTCTTTACGTCCATGAACTCGCGGCACGTGCGCGAGGTGGTGATCTCGTCTGAGGAAGGCGGGGCTTCGCTCAATATATTGTCCGGGCTGGTGGCCGGCAACTTCAGCGCATTCTGGCTGGGACTGGCCATGATGACGTTGATGGCGATTGGAGCCTGGATCAGCGGCTTCGGCTTCGGGGCGCTGATGGTGGCTCCTGCGGTGTTCGCGTTCGGCTTGGTGGCGTTCGGGTTTCTGGGCATGGGCCCGGTGACCATTGCGGTGGATTCTTATGGCCCGGTGACCGACAACGCTCAATCTGTTTTTGAGCTTTCCACCATCGAGAACATTCCCAACATCTCAGGTGAAATCCAAAAGGACTTCGGATTCAAGCCGGATTTTGAGAAGGGCAAAGAAAATCTCGAAGAGAACGACGGCGCCGGCAACACCTTTAAAGCCACCGCCAAGCCGGTTCTGATCGGAACGGCCGTGGTGGGCGCCACCACGATGATCTTTTCGATCATCGTGGCGCTGACCAACAAGCTACAGCCGGAACTGCTCGCGAACATATCGATCCTGCACGCGCCGTTCCTGTTGGGCTTGATCACCGGCGGGGCGATCATTTACTGGTTCACGGGCGCGTCCATGCAAGCGGTGACGACGGGCGCCTATCGAGCGGTGGAATTCATCAAAGCCAACATCAAGCTGGAAGGCGTAACCAAGGCGTCGGTGACCGACAGCAAGAAGGTGGTGGAGATCTGTACGCAGTACGCCCAGAAAGGCATGTTCAACATCTTCCTGACGGTATTCTTCGCAACTCTGGCGTTTGCGTTCGCCGAGCCGTACTTCTTTATTGGCTATCTCATCTCCATCGCGCTGTTCGGCTTGTATCAAGCCATCTTTATGGCCAACGCAGGCGGCGCTTGGGATAACGCGAAAAAGATCGTGGAGACGGAGTTGAGGCAGAAGGGCACCCCACTGCACGATGCCACGGTAGTGGGCGACACGGTGGGCGATCCGTTCAAAGATACGTCCTCAGTGGCGTTGAACCCGATCATTAAGTTCACCACGCTCTTCGGCTTGCTGGCGGTCGAACTGGCTGTATCCCTGACTCACGATCAAAGCGCGATGTTCACAGACGTGCTCGCGGCGCTGTTTCTGGCGGTCGCCCTCTTCTTTGTGTACCGGTCGTTCTACGGCATGCGCATCGAGCGCAAGTAAACGTAACGGTTGAGTAACGGTCACGAACGAAGCATCCTCTTTCGGCCTCGCGTCGAACGGGCAAGGAGGATGTCGTATGAGAAAAAGTATTCTACTAAATAGCGTGGCCGGTGCGGGATTGTTAATCTTCGCCCTATCGGCGACGGCCCAGGATCGCCCTCGCGACGACGATTCTTATCACAGCGGTCGCGACGCGCGTTTTCATGATGAACATTGGCGCGGCCGGTTGTTTGACGACGTACGAGAAGACGTTCAACATGTTCAGGCTACGACGTGGCCCAGCGGAGGAGATCAATATCGCCTCGGCCGAACTATCGACGAACTGAACCAACTACAAGGAAAACTTGCCAGCCACGTCTATGACGAACGCGACCTGGACGACGTAATCGGAGTGCTGTCGCGTGTAGTGAGCGACAACCGCATGGCGCCGCGCGATCGCGATATCCTCACCGACGATTTGAGCCGGCTGCGGGATTATCGAGAACACCACGCCGACTGGGATCGCTAAGCAGGCCGCTTCAATAGCACTGCCACAAAATCCGGATCAGAGGCGGCCAGGACATTCTTCGGAACGTAGCAGTAGCCCTGGTCGCCCCAATCCGTTCCCCACGAATTCTTCAACGTAAAGAAATTCCCAACATAGCCGACGATCAACATTGCATGGCGGCCGTGCATTCCAGAGGGCGCTTCGGCTGCGTTGAAACGGCCATCCCGGCCTACATCCGAGAAAGCCGCTCCCGTGTTCATAGAGACATGCACCGGACAGCCGCCGCTCAGAACTTTTTTCACATCATCGATAGCGATAGGCAGCGGAACGCCTTCCAACTTGTAGCGCTGGGCGTCAGCCTCGAGTTGCTCCTCGCGCGTGAGCGGGCTGGGACGATCATCCGGCCATAATTCCTGACGGCACGTTCCGTTTTCGACCAGGACTTCGCCCGGGTCGGGGCCACTGATAGTCCCGTCGCCGCCTTGGTAGGCATACTGGTAGTCGCGTGCGTCACCTTGCATGCGTTGGAATTCGAGCATGGTGAAATTGGGCGACAATCGAGGTGACTCTTCCTTCAGAATGTTTCGCGACATCTCTATGGCATGCGTCCACGCGAATGCGGAACAGCGGCCCGTCTGGCCCTGATCGCCAATGGGCGTAGAGTACTTGCGCAGATCCACCGCTTCCTGCTCCGCGACATTTGCGAACGCGGGCGGCAGTGGTTGAGGCGGCACTGCGTCGCCTTTAGGCGGAACGGCCACTTCCAGATTGTTCCAGTCGATGCCGGTGTAGCGGGCCATCAACATTTCGAGTACGGCTTGCGATACTACGCCGAACGCCAAGAGCTTGCCCTCGCGTTCAAACAACTGAACGGTGTCCGATGTTCCGGGCGCCATCTGATCGAAGGCCTGATCGAAGCGGTTGTCCTCGTAAGGCTGAAAGCCTTCGTCGATCTTTTGCTGAATTAGTGTGTCGCCAAAGAACGGGTGATCGCCGAAGAGGTTTTCGGCGGACTGCTGGTAGTCGGCCGCCGACCAATCCCCCTCATCGTCCTGAAAGTCGGCGGCGTCCGCATTCGGGAAATCGGCCGCGCTGCCAAAAACATCGTCATCCACCGGCGGCAGATCGTCGCCGGAGGCGAACATGTCGTCCAGGTTGTCGCCGTCATCGCCGCCGTTTTGATCCGGGTCACTTTGATCGTCCCCGCCGTTTTGATCGTCATCGCCGCTTTGATCGTCCCCGCCCTGATCGTCTGGACCGCCATTGTCCTGGCCATCGTCCTGATCGTCGTAGCCGCCGTCATCGCCGCCATCACCGCCGCCGTTTCCAAAATCTCCAAAATCGCCGCCGTCGCCAAAATCGTCGCCCATGGGACCTCGAACGATGGTTGCTTTGGCGACAGCCGCGTGTCAACCTGGACCCTGGAGAAAAAATGAATCCCCAGGAAGTTTTAGAGTTTGCGAAAAGCAAAGAAGTGCGCCAAGTCGATTTGCGCTTCACGGATCTGCCCGGTCTGCAGCAACACGTCTCTTATCCCATCTCCCAGCTCACTCCCGACTCGTTTGAAGAGGGCTTCGGCATTGATGGATCCAGCATTCGCGGTTGGGCAGCCATCAACGAGAGCGACATGCTGCTCATCCCGGACCCCAGCACCGCGATCATCGATCCCTTTGGTGAGATACGCACCTTAGTGATGACCAGCGACGTGATCGATCCCATTACCCGGCAGCATTATGAGCGTGACCCGCGCTGGATCGCCCGTAAAGCCGAAAGCTACTTAAAGAACAGCGGGCTGGCCGATACCGCCTATTTTGGCGCGGAGGCCGAGTTCTTTATTTTCGACAACGTGCGGTTCGATCAGAATCAGCACTCCGGTTTCTACTTCATCGATGCCGAAGAAGGCCGCTGGAATTCGGGACGCGAAGGCGAGAATCTGGGCTATCGGCCGCGTTACAAGGAAGGCTATTTCCCGGTTCCACCGACCGATCATTATCAGGATCTGCGCGCCGAGATGGTGGAGACCATGATCCGCTGCGGCATCAACATCGAGTGCCATCATCACGAAGTAGCCACCGGCGGTCAATGCGAGATCGATCAGCGCTTCGACACGCTCATCAAATCGGCGGACAACATGATGCTGTACAAATATGTGATCCGCAACGTGGCGTATCAGTACGGCAAGTCCGTGACGTTCATGCCCAAGCCTCTGTTCGGCGACAACGGCAGCGGGATGCATACGCACCAGAGCTTGTGGAAGGACGGCAAGCCGCTATTTGCAGGCGATGGATACGCGGGTTTGAGCCAGATGGCGCTCTACTACATCGCGGGATTGTTGAAGCACGCGCGAGCGTTGTCGGCGATCATCGCGCCCACCACCAATAGCTATAAGCGACTGGTGCCGGGTTACGAGGCACCGGTGAATCTGGCCTACTCGCGCCGTAACCGTTCGGCCGCAGTACGCATTCCGATGTATTCGGCCAGCCCCAAGGCCAAGCGACTGGAGTTTCGTCCGCCGGATCCGTCTGCGAATCCTTACATGGCTTTTGCGGCCATGCTGATGGCGGGCATCGACGGAATCCTAACCAAGGCGGATCCCGGCGAGCCGCTGGATAAAGACATTTACGATTTGTCGGCCGAGGAGATGAAGAAGGTTCCCTCCATGCCATCCTCACTCGAAGAGGCCCTGAGTTGCCTGGAGGACGACCATTCGTTCCTGCTGAAAGGCGATGTGTTCACCGAGGAGCTGATCGAGACTTTTATCAACTATAAGCGCCGGAATGAGGCGGATGCGATCCGGTTACGGCCGCACCCGTACGAGTTCGCTCTCTATTACGACATCTAGGGTAGACGCGGCTTCAGCCGCGTTCCGCCGTTGACAATACCAACGCGGCGAAAACCGCGTGTACCGTACCAATCCGGCGAGTGTCTAGCTATTGCCGCTGGAAATAAAGCGTCTCAGGCTGGTGGCCCGTCCGATCGATCTGCAGCATCATCGTGCCGTCGTCGCGAAGACTATACCGCTCCACGATATTAACGCCGTCCTGCGCGGTCACAACCTTCAGGACATCGCCATCCCATTTGGCCTTGCTCTTGAAACCTTCTTTGTCCTTGATAGATGTACCCTGGCGAGCGTCGGTGCTAAAGCTGGTAGAGTTCGACTGGTTTGCCCCATCAAAGTTGAAATTGCGCTGCACGTAGATGTTGTGTTCGCGATCATTAATGGTCACTGTGCCAGTCTGGATGGCCGGCTCCCCATGGAACTCGCTTCGCTGCGGCACTAGCTCCCAAGTACCATTCATTGCACGGTGATTGGCAGCGAAGCCCAACCCGGCAAACATAGCTAAGGCCGCCGCTCCGGTCAGGAAATTTCTACAGGTTTGTCTCGACATAGTTCCTCCAAGCAAGGGTTGTGCACGTGGAATGCCACCAGCATGCCGCGCGTTATGTAACCCTGGTCATTGGCTGATTTGTCCCTGGCCCGCGTCGCGTTCCGCTACCCCAACTTTCGCTTATTCATGACGGCGCGATTCCTGTCGATCGTGTCGTCGGAGATGATTTCGGTGGCCGTAGGGTGGCAGATTTACGCGCTCACGCATCGCCCGCTGGATCTTGGGCTGGTAGGCCTGGCGCAATTCGCACCCGGAGTTTTGCTGTTCTTAGTGGCCGGACACACGGCCGATCGGCACCCGCGGCAATCCATACTCCGGATTTGCTACGGCGGGTTCGCGCTTTGTTCGGTGGGTCTGCTGGCGCTTACATTCCGCGGATTGGCATCGGTATGGCCCATCTATGCGGTCCTGCTTGCTAACGGCGCCGTGCGGGCATTCAATGGATCGGCGGGCCAGAGTTTTCTTCCACAACTCGTCAAGCCCGAACATTTTCCCAATGCGGTGACCTGGAGCTCCTCCTTCTTTCAGACGGCTACCATCCTCGGCCCCATGGCGGGAGGTTTGATCTACGGCTTCACCGGAAGTCCGGCGCCGGTCTATGGATGCGCCACGGTCGCGTACTTGACGGCGCTGTTTTTGTTATCGGCAATTCGCGTTGACCTCGCGCCACGCAGCAGTTTAGAGGAACCGGTTGGCGCTATTCTGAACGGGCTGCGCTACATCTGGCGCAACAAGTTGATTCTCGGCTGCATGTCGCTCGACCTTTTTGCGGTGCTGCTGGGAGGCGCCGTGGCGCTGCTCCCGGTCTATGCGCGGGAAATCCTCCGCATTGGACCCTACGGGCTGGGAGTGCTGCGCGCCGCTCCGGGCTTGGGCGCCGTTACGGTTGCCATTCTGCTGGCGCACTATCCGCTGCGGCGGAGAGCGGGTCTCAGCATGCTGTGCTGCGTCGCTGGATTCGGCGTGTTCACTATTGTCTTCGGGCTATCGCACAGTCTGGTGCTGTCGCTGATCGCTCTGATGCTCACCGGCGCGTTCGATATGGTCAGCGTGATTGTGCGCTCCACGCTGGTTCAGCTGACGACACCCGATGACATGCGCGGCCGTGTGAGTGCGGTGAACATGCTGTTCATCGGAGCGTCCAACGAAGTGGGCCAATTCGAATCGGGGATCACGGCCCAATGGTTCGGCCCGGTTCCAGCCGTTATATTGGGCGGGGCGGGAACCATCGCGATTGTGGTCTTGTGGAATTGGCTGTTTCCGTCACTAGGTAAGGTAGACAAGCTGGGGAAAGAGAATAAGGCTGGGGGAATAAAGTAATGACCGGTTCCATCGTTCAAGTCAACATTTCGCCGGGCGGCGTTCCCAAAAGGCCCATCGCGGAGGCCGAGGTAACGCTGGAAGGAATCCGCGGCGACTCCTGGGCCCATCCGCAGATTCACGGTGGACCCAACCAGGCTCTGCTGCTCATCACCAGCGAAGGAATCGGTCAACTAATCGCGCAGGGCTATCCGCTCTACCCGGGCGCTCTGGGCGAGAACTTGACCACCCTGGGACTGGACCGCCGCCAGATGCGGATCGGGCAGCGCTATCGCGTCGGCGACGTAATGCTGGAGCTCACGAAAATGCGCGCCCCCTGCACTACGCTCGAGGTTTACGGCCCTTCCATCATAAAGGCGGTCTATGACGCGCAGGTACAGGCCAACGATGCTTCGTCGCCTCGCTGGGGGCTGGCTGGATTCTACGCGCGCGTGCTGCGGGGCGGAATCGTCCGTCCAAAGGATATAATTGGACTGATAGACCAGGTCGTCTAACGAATGCCAATCCTGCTCGATGCCCATCCGCCGCGCAAGCTCGCTCCTGCGCGCGGGGAGGCAGCCCTGCTTTCGCTCGGCCTCTCCAATCCAGAACAAGATCAGGTGAAAGTGTTGTTGGCATCGGCGGCCGATCCCGATGCGGCCATCCACTACCTGGTCAGTTTGAAGCAACAGCAGCCGGATGCTTTCGCCCGCCTGATCGACACGCCGGCCATTCTGAAGTACATGCTCACGGTGGCGTCCTTCAGCCGCTTTCTTTCGGAAGAAATTTTGCAAAACCCGAAGTGGCTGGAGGAAGTCGCCGGCATGAGCCGGGTGCTGACGGCCAGCGAGTACAAGAAGCGCCTGGGCAAGTTTCTTAAAGATCAGCCGGAAACAATGCCGCTGGCTTTGTCGCTCGCGCTGTTTCGCCGCCAGCAGATCCTGCGTATCCTGCTCCGGGACGTGCTCGGGTTCGGCAGTTTGTCGGAAACCACCGAAGAGCTCTCGAATCTGGCCGACGCGATTCTCCACATCAGCTACAAGCGCATTCGCGCGGATCTGGTGGCGAGGCACGGTACGCCGCGCCACGTGGACCCCGACGGCGAAGTACGGGAATGCGGGATGTCGGTAATCGCGCTCGGCAAGCTGGGCGGCCGCGAGCTGAACTACAGCTCCGACATCGACCTGATGTTCGTTTACGCGGCCAACGGCGAGACCGACGGCGAGCATCCCATATCGAACAAGGAATTTTACAAAAAGGTCGCCAATCAGTACACCGAATTGCTTTCCACCTACACGGCGGAAGGCCTGTGCTACCGCGTGGATCTGCGTCTCCGCCCGGATGGCAGCCTGGGCGAGGTCTGCATTTCGCTCGACGGCGCGAAAAGCTATTATCAAACCCGCGCGCGCGATTGGGAGCTGCAGATGCTGATTAAGGCGCGCGTGGCGGCCGGAGATCCTGAGGCGGGACGCGAGCTGCTGGCCATCGTGGAACCGCTGATCTACTCCACCACGCTCGATTTTTCGGCGGTGGAAGAAGTATCCGCCACCCGCGAGCGCATCGGCGAAAAGTTGAACAAGCGCAAGCTAGGCAAATCCGCGTTCGACGTCAAGCTCGCTCCCGGCGGCATCCGCGACATCGAGTTTCTGGTGCAGTGCTTGCAGCGCTTGCACGGCGGCCGCGTTCCGTGGCTGCGGCACGGCGGAACCATGCTCGCGCTTTCGCGCCTCAGCCAGAAGGATCTGCTTTCGGCGGCGGAATTCGGACGTCTGATTGCCGCCTATCGTTTTTTGCGCAATCTGGAACACCGGCTCCAATTCGCCGAGGATCGTCAAACCCATACCCTGCCGTCGTCGCCGCGCGAGCTCGATCTTCTCGCCAGAAAAATGCCGGCCATGCGATTGGGCAGCGCGTCGCCTGGAGAGAACCAGGGTGAGAAACTGCTGCAAGATCTGAACGCGCATCTTGAAGCGGTGCAGGAGATTTACGAGCGCGTCATCCACGCCCAACGGCCCATCTACTACAGCCTGCCGCCCGCCGTGGCGCCGCAAATCGAAGCACCGGAGGTGGTGGAACCCACGTCCAGCAATTTGATTCGATTTCTGGACGAACGCGCGCCCTCTTTGGCGCAGGCCGTATCTCTCATGCAACTGCGGCGCGGCGCGGGAGCGTTTGAGCACTTTCTGGAAAAGCTGATGCCGGATTCCCCATTGCTCACGCTGCTCGATTCAGATGCGCAAGTGGCTCGCTTTACGCTCGACATCTTTGAGCACAGCCCCTACTTCGCCGAACAACTGGTGCGGGTACCTGAGCTGATTCAAGAGTTCGCCCCCAGCAAATCCGTGCCCCACTACGAGGACATCTCGGACCTGCGCCGCTATTTTCGCCGCGAGATGTTTGGCATCCAGGCCGCCAGCATTTGCCAGCACGTGCCGGTGTTCGAAACGCTGCAGCAGACCTCCGAGCTGGCCGACACCGCGATCGCGGCTTGCTACCGGATGGCGCTGGACCATGTCGCCGGCTCCCATCCTCCCAGCACTCCCGGTTATCACCCGCGCCAGCAGCTCATGGTGATCGCGCTGGGCCGGCTGGGAATGCGGGAGTTCGACCTGGCCTCGGACGCGGACCTGGTGTTCGTCTTACCGGACGAAGATTACGAGGAGCACGTCTTCTGGACTCGAGTGGCCGAGCGCATTGTGGATTTGATCACCGCCTACACCGGCTCGGGCGTCATGTTCACGGTGGACACGCGCCTGCGGCCCAACGGGAGCGCGGGCGCGCTGCTGCAATCGGAAGCGGCTTACAAGGAATATTTCGCCAGGCACGCCGAGGCCTGGGAAGGCATCGCGTACATGAAGGCGCGTGCCGTGACAGGCGACACCGAGCGCGCCACCACGTTTCTCAACGAGCTGCAGAAGGTGGACTGGCGGCGCTACGGCCAGAGCGGCCGTTCCAAGAAGGATCTGCGCCAGATGCGCCTGCGGCTGGAGAAGGAACAGGGTGCAGATCACCCGCTCAAAGCCGGCCACGGCGGATTCTACGATATCGATTTTTCGCTGCTATTTTTGCGCTTGAAAGCGGGCGGACTCTTTTACAAGGTCCTGAACACCCCGGAGCGCATCAATATCATCGAAGCCACCGGCCATCTGGAGCGCGCCGACGCGGAGTTTCTGCTGGACGCCGCCACCTTTTATCGCGCGGTGGATCACGCCTTACGCGTCTGCTCCGGTCACGCTGAAGCCAGCCTGCCGAATTCGGAAGCGCAGCTGCAGATCCTGACTGAATTGGTGCATCGCTGGACTCCCGAGCATCGCAACGGCCAGCCGATCAAGGCTGAGCTGGCCAAGATCCAGAACCACACACGCCAAATCTTCGACCGCCTATTCTTGACCTAATCACCTACTGGCCGTGAGCCAAAACCCAACTGCCGCGGTTCCGCGCAGGGTGCCATCGTGTAGCGGGCCAGGTCGCTAGCCTATTAGTTATTGTCCTAGTGTGGCGCACGCACTCTTGCGTGCCGCGTTCACACTCATGTGAACGCTTAAGCCGGCCGGATCATATCAAACCGATCCTGCGTACGCGTGTAGCTGTTCCCTGCCATGCGGCCAATCGCACGCAGCTTGTCCGCGTCGATCCGGAAATTGTTGAAGTAAGCGTCGTCGATGTGGAATCGCACCACTTCGCCCAGCACCAGGTTTCCGCCAGTCACCAGCCCACTCATCGCGATGGTGTACAGCAGCCGGCACTCCATGTTGATGTGGGATTCGGCCACGCGCGGCGCTTTTACCAGATCGCTCGGAATCGGTGTCAGACCCGAGAGCTCAAACTCGTCCACCTCCGGAGGATAGTCGCCGGCGCATAGATTCATCTTCTCGCCGATTTCTTCAGAAACAATGTTCACCACGAAATCGCGCGCCGTGGTGATGTTGCGCAGCGTGTCTTTGCGAGGATCCGGAGTGGCGCGCAGCCCCACCGTAAAAACCAGCACAGGCGGATTCGAGCTGGCAACCGTGAAAAAACTAAAAGGCGCCACGTTGAATCCGCCATCTGGATTTAGCGTGGAAACAAAAGCAATCGGACGCGGAACCACCGAACCGATCAGAAGTTTGTAGACGCTGGAAGGCTCGGTTGAACAGGGGTCAACTATCAATCAGCGCGTCTCCACGGGTTTCTTTTCCATCCAGCTTGCCCAATAGTCCTTCCATTCTACATCCTTACCCGCCGGCAGCACGTGAATTGGATTCAGACCGTCCAGCATCACTGCGTACTCGTCGGTGTGCGTCTTCTTTTTCTGATTGGCGAGCGCCTTGGGGTGCGGCCCATGATGGATGCCGCGCGGATGCAGCGTCGCCATGCCGGCCTTGATGTTGTCTTTGCTGAAGAAATCGCCGTCGTGATAGAAGATGAACTCGTCGTAGTCGGTATTGCGATGGAAGAACGGAACTCGCAGCGCGTCCTCGTCTTCTTCGAGCGGACGCGGCAGAAAACTGCACACTACGGCGCCTTCGGTCACGAATGTGGTGTGCGCGCTGGGAGGCAGATGGGCGCGATGGCTCATCACCGGCCGAATGTCGCGCATGTTGATCTTCCACACCGTCAGGTCGCCCTTCCAGCCGACCACGTCCATGGGATTGAACGGATACACCACCTTCGAAATCTCGTCCTCCGCCATGATCCGCACCTCCCACTCCGCATTGTCGTCCAGCATCGGCGCGGGTTCGGGCGTAGTAATCGCCGCCGGATCGTACAGCGCGTGCTGGCCCAGCAGCCCTTTCTCCGGTTGCTCGAACTCGTGCTTGGATTGAATGATCAGAAAGAAATTGTCGCGAGTTTTCGGAACGATTCGGTACGTCACCGCCCGCGGGATGTTGATGTAATCGCCCGGCTCAAAATCGAGCGGCCCGAAATCGGTCTCGATTTTGCCGTGCCCGCGATGGACGAAGTACAGCTCGTCGCCATCGGCATTGCGGAAGTAAAACGGCATCGGGTCGCTGCGACGCGATACGGAGAGACGGATATCGTCGTTTCCAAGGAACGCAACGGGCAGACCTTCGGCATCGTTCAAATCGGCCGGCTGCAGCTGATTCAGATCGAAGCAGTGCGGCCGCAGTTTGCCTTCAAAACGAATCCATCCGGTGGGAGGATGCGCGTGGTAAAGATGCGCGGATTTGCCGTAGAAACCTTTGCGCCCGTGCTCTTCTTCGAATGTCCCCTCGGGCAGGCCGACATGGGCCTGATTGGTGGTTTTGCCTTTTTTGAGCGGATACATATTGCTCTCCTCCTCCAGTATAACGCCCGCTCAGGATGCACCACTTGCACGTGGTGCTCTTTGGAGCGATCATGAATGTGGAGAGCTACTTATGAAAAGCTCATCGCTAATCCCCAGTATGACGACGAATCATCTGACCACAAATGACTCGTCTTTTATCGAGCAGGCGCGGCAGCGCGGGCAGCTCTATATCCAGCAGCCGTACGAACTCTACTCCGAAGAAAATCACGAAGCTTGGCGCAAGCTCTACGCGCGCATGCTCCCGCGCTGGGATCGCTACGCAAACGAGCACTTCCTCACGGGAATCCATTCTTTGTGCCTGGATCCCACGCGCATTCCGCACCTCGCAGACGTGAATCGATTCCTCCGGCCTTTGACAGGGTTTCAGACCAAAGCGGTGAGCGGCTACGTACCCTCCTTCGTCTTCTTCGATTGCCTCCGCAACCGCGCCTTCCCAACCACCGTCACCATTCGCCGTTCCGACAAATTGGATTACCTGCCGGAGCCGGATATCTTTCACGATGTGGCGGGTCACGTCCCCATGCACACCGACCGAAATTTCGCTCAAGCGCTGGTGCGCTTTGGGGAATGCGCGCACACCGCCGCTCAGATAGCTGCGGGAATTCGGGGGCCCGACACGCGGACTCATTACCTTACCAGCGTCATTCGAGCGATGGCCCGATTCTTTTGGTTCACCATCGAGTTCGGGCTGATGCGGGGAGCGGACGGGTTGAAGGTCTATGGCAGCGGCCTGCTCAGTTCCTACGGCGAGATCGCGCATGCCATCGAATCGCCGGAAGTGCAGCGCTATCCCATCCAATTGGAGTGGGCCATCAATCAGGGCTTTGAGATCAACCACTACCAGCCGCTGCTATTTATAGTTGACTCTTTCGATCATCTGTTCAGCCTGGTGGATCAACTCGAAAGCTGGATGAAAGTCGGAAAACTCAGCAATGTGGCGCCGGGCGAACCCGAGGTCAATGAGGAGGATCTGAAAAGCTTCCTCCATGCCGAGCTTTCGTAGTAGCTTTGAGCGAGTGACAACCGAACAACAGCTGCGCGAAAAGCTGCGCAAAATCAAAGCCTTATTCGAGGGCGCCGCCACCCCCGGCGAACGCCAGGCTGCGGCCGCGGCGATGGAACGGCTCCGGCAAGCGCTCGACGCCGCAAGCAAAACGCAACCACTGCCTGAGTTGCGGTTCTCACTGGTGGATCAGTGGCAGCGCCGTCTTTTCACCGCCCTTTGCCGAAGATACGGGCTCGAACCGTATCGCTATAAAGGCCAACGTCACACTACGGTGATGGTTCGCGCGCCAGTATTCTTCGTGGACTTTACGCTCTGGCCGGAATACCTCGAATTGCAGGCGGCTCTGAACTCTTACCTGAATGAAGCCACGGAACGCATTATTCGGGAGGAGGTCTACAAGGACGCCAGCGAAGCAACGGAACAGACAGGCTAAGGTCGCAACTCGAATTCGAGTAATAATAAGAGCATGCGACTCCGCATAGCTGTCCCCTGCTTCATCACCCTCACACTGGGGGCCCTGACGCTCCTGGCGCAGGCGCCGTCACCAGATGCCTGGAAAACTTCTCAGACCCTCAACGATGTCGATCTCTCAGGCTTAACGCCGGTGCAGAAAAAGGCCGTGCTCAAGATCCTGCGCGAGGAGGATTGCTCCTGCCAGTGTGGAATGAAGACTGCCGAATGCATCATGAAGGATCAAAACTGCTCCTACAGCCGTGCGCTGGCCAAAATCGCCATCCAGGGCGTGAAGGATGGCAAGAGCCTGATGGAGATCAGCAAGCTCATGGATCAGTCACCCAAGGCCCATCGGCCGAAGCTGCTGGAAGACCCGATCAAGATTGCCGTGGATGGGGCGCCGGTGCGCGGTCCGGCGGACGCGCGCATCACCCTGGTTGAGTTTTCCGATTTCGAATGCCCGTTCTGTTCCGCCGCTGTGAAGCAGGTGGACATCGTGATGGCGGCATATCCCAAGGATGTGAAGCTGATCTACAAACAGTTCCCTCTTTCCATGCATCCCCACGCCGAGATGGCGGCCGAAGCATCGCTAGCCGCGCGCGATCAAGGCAAGTTCTGGGAAATGTACGACGTGCTCTTCAAGAATTATCGGCGCTTGTCGGTCGATAACATCCTGGTTTGGGCCAAAGAGATCGGTCTGGATGTAGACAAGTTCAAGGCCGATCTGGCAACTGGAAAGTATAAAGCGATGGTCGCGAAGGACCTGGCCGATGGCGAAGCCGCCGGGGTGTACGGAACGCCGGCGTTCTATATCAACGGCAAGCAATACAACGGAGAGGTGACGCTCGCCGCGCTGAAGCCCATTCTGGCGGCAGAGCTCAAGGGCGACAAAGCCAAGACCGTAGCCACCAAGTAACTCCGGCTTGGGCATTATCGGTGTTCATCTGAGTTTATCTGTGGCTACTTTGCTTTTTCAGTAACCGCAAATCAAAGGTTGCCGCGAGTGGCCTGTTCCCGCTCAATCGCCTCGAACAAAGCTTTGAAATTACCTTTGCCGAAGCTGCGGCTTCCTTTGCGCTGAATCACTTCGTAGAACAACGTCGGCCGGTCTTCCACCGGTTTGGTAAAGATTTGCAGCATGTAGCCTTCGTCGTCGCGATCCACCAGAATCCCTAAGTCAGCCAGTTCTCCGACCGGTTCGTCAATCTTCCCGGAGCGGTTCTCCAGATCGTCGTAGTACGTGCCGGGCACGCGCAGAAATTCGATGCCCTGGGCCCGCATCTTCGACACGGTCGCGATAATATCATCAGTCGCCAGGGCGATATGTTGCACGCCAGGGCCGCCGTAATACTCCAGGTACTCTTCGATCTGCGATTTCTTCTTGCCAACCGCGGGCTCATTGATCGGAAATTTCACGCGGCCATTTCCGTTCGACATTACTTTCGACATGAGCGCCGAATACTCCGTGCTGATGTCCTTGTCATCGAAATGCTGATAGAGCTGGAAACCCATCACATCGCGATAAAAGCCCACCCACGAATCCATTTGTCCCCAGCCCACGTTTCCGACCATATGGTCGATATGCAGCAGGCCAACCGGCCGGGCGATCGGGTCGTCGCCGGCGCCATTCACGGCGCGGAAGCCGGGCAGGAACGCGCCGCGATAATCCTTGCGCTCGATGAATGCGTGGATGGTATCGCCATAAGCCGCGATTGTGGAGATGCGGACGCGGCCATCCTTGTCTTCGAGTACGGTTGGCTCCTGGATACCGCGAGCGCCGCGCCGCGTGGTCTCCCGATAGGCCGCCTCCGCATCGTCCACCCAAAGTGCAATTTCCCTAACGCCGTCGCCATGCCTCCGGATGTGCTGCGAAATCTCACTGTCTGCGAACAACGGCGTCGTCAGCACAAAGCGAATCTTGCCTTGCTGAAGGACATAGTCTACGCGGTCCCTGGTGCCGGTCTCCGGTCCGCGATAAGCAACTAGCTTCATTCCGAAAGCTGCTCGATAGTAATAGGCCGACTGCTTGGCATTTCCCACATAGAACTGCACAAAGTCGGTGCCATTCAGGGGAAGAAAATCGACCGGGGTTTTCTCTGGGACGGGTTGATCCACTAACTGTTGCATGACAAAGGTACCTCTATTTTCTGAATTGCATCCACGCAGAGCTGGTTGTCTTCGGCCGTGCCAGTGGAGATGCGAACGCAGTTTGGCAGACCGAAACTGGCCAGTGGCCGGATAATGATTCCTTGTTTGAGTAACTCGCGAGTAAGCTGCGCCGCGCGCTCCGCGTCCGGGAGTACCACCATCAGGAAGTTCGCTTCCGAGGGCACCACCGTGAGGCCAATCTCGCCCAGAGCCTTGCTGAGAAACGTCAGCCCGTGCGCATTCAACTCCAGCGACTTGTGCAGAAACTCTTTATCCGCCAGCGCTCCAATACCGGCCGCCTGCGCCAGCGTGCCTGGCTCAAACGGAAGCTTCACCTTTAGCAAATTCGTGATCAGGCGTTCGTGCGCGAATCCATACCCGATGCGAACGCCGGCCAGCCCGTAAACCTTCGAAAACGTCCGCAAGGTGATGACGTTGTCATAGCGATAGTGCATCGAATCGGGATAGCGGGGCGTGTCCTTCGCATATTCAAAATAAGCTTCATCCAGAATAATCAGGACGCGCTCGGGAACGTGCCGGTAGAAGGCGTCGAACTCGTGCTTCGAAAAGATGGTGCCGGTGGGGTTGTTGGGATTGGCCAGGTAAACGATTTTGGTGCGCTCTGTTATGGCGGCGGCCAGCGCCGTCAGGTCGTAATGCCAGTCGCGATAAGGCACCGTTCGATACGCCACGCCGCGCGATTTCGCCAGCACCTGAAACCCGATGAATGCCGCTTCGGTGGTGAGCACCTCGTCCTCATCGCACAGGAAGGCGCGAATAATATTGGATATGATGCCCTCCGACCCGCTGCCCGCAATCACATTTTCGACTTTCGTTTCGTAATTCTCCGCCAAGACGCGGCGCAGATCCAGGCCGCTGTTGGGATAAAGATTCAACCCGCCCATCGAACGCTGGATGGCTTCGATAGCTAGTGGCGAAGTGCCCAGCGGATTCTCGTTCGAAGCCAGTTTGCTGATGCGGCTCAGCCCATAGGCGCGCTGAACTTCTTCAATGCTGCGCCCCGCCTCGTAGGGACGCAACGCTTCGATATACGGAGGAACCAGCGGCATCCACCTTCAGTGTGACACTTTTAAACTCTCTCACCGGAAGGGCGTCACCCCGCACCTGTGGCGCACGCACTCGTGCGTGCCGCGTTCACACTCATGTGAACGCTTTTGGGGGGCAGCGCGCGGCACGCGCCCAACTGGCTCGCCTCGAAAGCGAGGAACGTGACCGTCGCGACATCGAGATCATCGATCGAAATGCCGATCGCCTGAACCGCGAAGCGGCAGACACGCTTGAATATCAGAAGTTGCCGTGAAGCGCGTGAGTTCTAGCTGGTTCGAAAGGCGGGATCGAGAGACCCACGAAAACAGCGCGTATTCCTGGTCGTTAGCCGGCAAGCACTAATTGAATCTCGATTTACCTCTGTAGTGCGCTCCCCTATACTCGCAACACGACGGACTAAATACCTAGGTTAGCGTGGGCGCTGACGAAGGCCTCAAGAAGGATTCCAGCGTGCATCGCGATGAGTTGGTCAGCTTTGCCAAAGCGGCACTCACCAACTACGTCGGGTCGCTGAAACTGGATAGAACGAAAGAACTTGATCGCGCCCTTTTTATTGCGCTAGGACTGCAAAGCGCCGGCTTCCTCCAGTAGTAGTCACGATTCTGTTCACAAAAGTGAGCTTCCCGATAGCACCCTCCCGCCCGCCGCAGTAGGGTAAATAAGAGCCATAATAGATCCACTACGCCATGCACGCTGTCTCCAAGATCGACCCAGCCGCCGCGCTTACCCCCCAGCTTTACCGGCACCACAGCACCGGTTTCCGTCGCGCCACCTATGTGGATCGCGCCATGGGATCCGTTCATATGGGAACCGGCATCTGCTTTCTGGATGCCGGCGGCGCTATTCAACCCCACCTGCATTCGTTTGAAGAGAGCTTCTATATTCTGGAAGGCGACGTGACTGTGCAGATCGGTGAGAAGACGCACACGCTCGGTCCCGGAAATTTCGGATTGATCCCCACCGGCACGGCGCATTCGTGGAAGAACGCGGGCGCTGCTACGGCCCGCTGGCTTGAAATGCAGGCTCCGCAGCCGCGCCCCTTAGACTATGGCAAGGATACTTTCTTCACCAGCGATGGAGCCACCGAGACGCCTTTGCAAATAGGCCATTTCGATGAATCGCAATTGCCCCGGCCCGGCGGCGCTTCGCAAATGGAAGGCTTCAATCCCACCACCGGCGTCGCCATCAAGATGTTCGTCGATCGATCGTTCGGCGCCACCCACCAATCGCTCTTCTTGATTCAGTATTCGCCAGGCGCGAAGATCGACCCGCACGATCACACGTTTGAAGAGTCCTATTTCATCGTCGGCGGTCGAGTCCACGCCGTAGCGGACGGCCAGAGCTACGACCTCGGTCCGGGCGACGTCATCTGGACCGGCGTCGGTTGCATCCACAGCTTCGCCAACAACGGCTCGGAGGCCGTCCGCTGGATTGAGACGCAAGCGCCGCTGCCCCCCGCTAAAGAAGTATTTCGATTTGAGCGCGATTGGACGAAATTCGCCTGACCCTTTAGGAGACCACCATGTCCACAGAAGCCAAACCCATCTTCGGCGCCACGCGCACGAAGCCGTTTACCTCCCAGGAGTTTCTGGAGAGCCTGCGTGACGGGCGCGAGATTTGGATTTATGGCGAGCGCGTGAAGGACGTTACTACGCATCCCGCGTTTCGCAATACGACCCGCATGCTGGGGCGCCTCTATGATGCGCTGCACGATGAGCGCAAGTCGATTCTATGCGCCCCCACCGACACCGGCAGCGGCGGGTATACGCACCACTTTTTCAAAGCTCCGCATAACGTCGAGGAAATGGTGGCATCGCGCGACGCGATCGCGGAATGGGCGCGCGTCACCTATGGATGGATGGGCCGCAGTCCTGACTATAAGGCTGCTTTTCTGGCTACCCTGGGTGCCAATTCCGACTTCTACACGCCGTTCCAGGAAAACGCGCGCCGCTGGTACAAAAAGGTCCAGGAAGAAGTGACGTTCGTCAATCACGCCATCGTCAATCCTCCGGTGGATCGCAATAAGGAACTGTCCGAAGTGCGCGATGTGTACATGCACGTGGAGAAAGAAACCGACGCCGGCCTAGTGATCAGCGGCGCCAAGGTGGTGGCCACCACATCCACGCTGACGCACTACAATTTCATCGCCAACAATGGCGCGCTGCCCATCAAGACCAAGGATTTCGCGTTCGTCTGCATTGTCGCCACCGATGCTCCCGGCGTGAAGCTTTTTTGCCGGCCATCCTATGAGATGACCGCCGCGGTCATGGGCAGCCCGTTCGATTACCCGCTTTCCAGCCGCCTGGACGAAAACGATTCCATCATCGTATTCGACAAGGTCCTGGTTCCTTGGGAGAACGTATTCGCGTATGGCGACATCGATAAGGTGAATAACTTTTTCCCGCGCTCCGGCTTCCTGCCGCGTTTCATGTTCCATGGCTGCGTGCGCTTGGCCGTGAAACTGGACTTCATCGCCGGTCTGCTGCTCAAAGGCGTGGAAGCCACCGGTTCCAAGGACTTCCGCGGCGTGCAGGCGCAAGTTGGCGAAGTGCTCGCGTGGCGCAATTTGTTCTGGGGCCTTACCGACGCCATGGCGCGCACCACCACCCCTTGGACACCAGGCTATGTGCTGCCCAATCTCGATTACGGACTGGCCTATCGCGTGGCGTCCAATCTGATTTATCCGCGCCTCAAGGAAATCATCGAGAACGTACTCGCCAGCGCGCTGATCTATCTGCCGTCGCACGCCAACGATTTCAAGGTTCCCGAAATCCGCAATTATCTCGAGACCTATGTGCGCGGATCCAACGGCTATTCGGCGCTGGATCGCGTAAAGCTGATGAAGCTGATGTGGGATGCGATGGGCACTGAGTTTGGCGGCCGGCACGAGCTTTACGAGCGCAACTACTTCGGCAACCACGAAAGCATTCGCTTTGAAACGTTGATGGTGGCCGATCAGTTGGGGCAGTCCGCGAAGTACAAGGGTTTCGCCGAGCAGTGCATGGTCGAGTACGACCTGGACGGCTGGACCGTGCCCGATCTGATCAATCCCAACGATGTTAGTGTTGTAATGAAGAACGGCCGCAAGTGATTGCGCGTCGTCATTCGTGCAGATCGACACCCGACAATTCCGTAACGCATTAGGTCGCTTCGCCAGCGGCGTCACCGTTCTTTCGGTGGAGTTCGAAGAGCGGACGCACGGCATGACCGCTAATGCATTCGTCTCCGTCTCGCTCGATCCGCCGCTCATTCTGGTTTCGCTCGACAATCGATCGAATATGCATCGCATCTTGCCTCAGGTGCGGCGCTTCGGCATCAGCGTGCTGGCTGAGGATCAGGATGCGCTAAGCAATCATTTCGCCGGACGCCCGGCCGCTGGCCTCGAGGTTCGCTATGTCCATCGAAACGGTCTTCCGTTGATCGGCGGGGCGGTGGCTTACTTCCTGGTGGATGTAGTCGACATTCATCCCGCGGGCGACCACACTCTCTACATAGGCCGCGTAGAGCATTTTGAAGCCAACGAAGGAAGGCCGCTGCTGTTTTATGGCGGCCGATACCATCACATGCGCGAGGAAAAGGGCCGGCCAACCCAGTGGCCGGAAGATGAGTTTTCACTCTTTTCGATCGGCAGCGTGGATCCCCCGGTCACCTGACGTGTGGCCCCCCACCCGAGTGGATCCCCCATCACCTGATGTGTTGATCCCCCGTCACTTGATGCATTGTGGCGCACGCACTCGTGCGTGCCGCGTCGGCAATCGTGCCGACGCATTGGCAAGTTTAAACCACCGCCGACGTCTTAGCCGCCGCTTCCACCGTATGTTCGTTAAAACTGTACCCGAAGCCCCGCACCGCGCGGATGAACGAAGGATTCGTCGGATCGGGCTCGATCTTCTGCCGCAAACGCAGAATGTACACGTCCACCGTCCGGTCCGTGACCGCTCGGTCGTGTCCCCAAACCGCATCCAGAAGCTGCTCGCGGCTGTACACCACGCCGGGACGGCTCATCAAAAACTCGAGCAGACGGAACTCGGTGGCGGTGAGCGAAACCTCGGCCCCATGCAGCGAGACGCGGCAGCTGGCCCGATCCAACTCCAACTCCCCCGCCCTGACCGTACGCGCCGGCGAGCTCTGCGTTCGGAACTGGTTCTTGACACGCGCGATCAACTCCCGTATGAAAAAAGGTTTGACGATGTAATCGTTCGCTCCGAGCTCCAGGCCCAGAATGCGATCGGTCTCCGAAGCGCGCGCGGTCAGGAAAATAATCGGCACGTGCGCCAGTTCGGAGTGATTGCGCAGACCTTTGCAGATCTCCAAGCCGTCGGAATCCGGCAGCATAATGTCGAGGATTAGCAGATCCGGACGCTCGCGCCGGCATAGCTCGATAGCGCCCCGGCCCGTCTGCGCACCGGCGACGGCGAAGCCTTCTTTTTCCAGGTTGTATTTCAGCAGCGCGAAGAGGTCGGTATCATCTTCGATCAGGACGATTTTCTTCATGGGCCTTTCCTTGAAGGTAACCCGATTTGCGTTACAGCTGCATTACAGCCTGGTTAACGGTGGTTGAAGCGGCTAAAAACTTCGCGCTTCGATTTGCTTTCCCGAAGGTTGATATAACTTGCGATCGGCTATATAACGGCCGACGGCTGGCGGCAAATCCGCCGGAATCTCTCCGGCGGCCAGCTTTTGCCTTATTTCTGAAGAGGATACGGGCAGCGCCACGGTTTCCAGCCGGTGGACGCGCGCTCCTGGCGGCGTCGCATAGCGGTGGCCGGGCCGCGTCACCACGATAAACTCGGTAAGGCGCACCAAGTCCTGCCAGCGATGCCAGCTCGTGATTTCCGCGAAAGCATCAGCGCCAATGATGAAGTACGGCTGTTCGCCCAGCTCGCGCACGCGTTCCACCGTGTCCAACGAATAGCTTTGGCCGTCTCCCTCCTCCAGGCGGGAAGCTACGAAGCGAGGGTCCGCCTGGCAGGCCAGCTCGGTCATGCGGAAACGATCTTCATAAGGTGCGCCGCTCTGATCGGACTTGTGCGGCGGGTGAGCGGCCGGGACGAACCACACCTGGTCCAGGTGAAATTGTCCGGCCGCTTCGCGCGCTACCGTAAGGTGCGCATTGTGAATCGGGTCGAAAGTGCCGCCGAAAAGGGCCAGTCTCATGACTTGGTTCTTCCGGCAAATCCATTTCCACCGGGATTTGTTTAGTTTAGCGCACCGCTGCCAGTGTGGCGCGCCGTGCCGGGCATCGGCGCCCGAAGAATTCAAGCACACCGCTGCTAGTGTGTGTCCCTTGCTAATGTGTCTCCTGCTAGTGTGTGCCCCGCCAATCGTTCTTCCCTGCTCAGCATTGTGGCGCACGCACTCCTGCGTGCCGTGTTGGCACTCGTGCCAAACACCGTATGCGGGGCAGCTTAACGCAAAGCCGGGATGGTCCGTTGATTCAAAAACCACGCCTGGCAGTCCGACCCCGCCCGGCGTGACTTCGCCGAATAAGATCCATCCTTGGACATATGACGAGAGCCGATCTCATCGTGCAGGTACGAATGCAGAATTTCATACCGGATCCGCTTGATAATCTCCGGACGGGTCACCGGAAACAGCACTTCCACCCGGCGATTGAGGTTGCGCGGCATCAAATCCGCGCTGCCCAGGTAACATTCGTCGGCGCCATTGTTATGGAAGTAAATGATCCGGCTGTGTTCCAGGAAGCGGCCCAGAACGCTGCGCACGCGAATGTTCTCGCTGATCCCGGCCATCAGCGGCCGCAGACAACACGCCCCGCGCACGATCAAATCCGTGGTCACGCCCGCTTGGGAAGCCTGATAGAGCAGCTTGATAATAGGACCATCCTCCAGCGCGTTCATCTTCAGAATCATTCTGCCGCGGCCTCCCTGGCGCTGGATGTCGATCTCCCGCAGAATCATCTCTTCGATCCGCTGGCGCATATTGAGCGGAGCCACCAATAGCTTTCGAAAAGTCTTTTTGCGCGAATAGCCGGTCAAGTAGTTAAACAAATCCGTCGCGTCGGCGCCGATCTCTTCGTCGCAAGTGAACAGGCCCAGATCGGTATAGAGGCGCGCGGTGGCCGGATTGTAGTTGCCGGTCGCCAAATGACAATAGCGGCGAATCGCATCCCCCTCGCGGCGCACCACCAGAATCACTTTCGAGTGCACTTTCAGCCCCAGCAGACCGTACACCACATGCACGCCTTCGCGCTCCAGCGCCCGCGCCCACTCGATGTTGCTCTCTTCATCGAAGCGGGCCTTCAGCTCCACCACCACGGCCACCTGTTTGCCGTTCTCCACCGCTTCGAGCAGCGCCTCAACCACGGGCGAATTACGGCCCAGACGATAGAGCGTCATTTTGATCGCAAGCACGTCCGGGTCTTTCGCCGCTTTCCGCAGGAATTCCACCACGGGCTGGAAAGATTCGTAAGGATGATGGATCAAATGATCCTGCTGCCGGATCACATCGAAAATATCGTCCTCCTTCGATGCAAAGCCGGGTGCGGTATGCGCCAGAAATGGCTTGTCTTTCAGATCGGGACGATCCAACGCAAGCAGATGGCGCAGCCGGCTTAAATCCAGCGGGCCCTGAATGCGGAAGATATTGGCGGCATCGAGTTCCAGCTTGGCCGCCAGAAATTCGATCATCGCTGGCGGCATCCGCCAATCCACCTGCAGGCGCACTGCGTCGCGAAAGCGCCGCCGCCAAACCGCTTCCTCGATTGTTTCGAGCAGATCGTCCGTTTCCAATTCCTTAATGGCCACCTCCGCATCGCGAGTGAGGTGGAACAGGTGCGCCCGCAGAATTTCGAGACCCGGAAACAAGTAGTTCAGATTGGCGATGATGAGTTGTTCCAGCCAGACAAAACCGTACGCACGCGGACCACTGGCCATCCCGGCCACGGGAGCAAGCGCCACGGGAAGCAATTGAGGCAAGCTGTCGGGAACCTTGACGCGGGCAAAGTGCTCGGGACCGCCGCCTGGCTCGCGAAGCGCTACCGCTATGTTCAAACTGAGGTTCGAAATGTGGGGAAACGGCCGGCCCGGATCGAAGGCCAGAGGCGTGAGGACGGGAAAAACTTTCTCGGCGAAAAACGTATCCAATTGCGTCCGCTGCTCCGGGCCGAGTTCGTTCAAAGAGAGCAGGTGAACCTGATTCTCCTTCAGAGCGGGGAGCAGATCGTCGCGAAAGAAATCATACGCGCCGTTGACCAGCCGGCTGACAGCCGGGCGAATTGCGTCCAGCGTTTCCCCGGGACCTCTGCCATCCATGCCGGTTTCCTGCACCCCGTTCTCGATCTGCTGCATCACACCCGCCACCCGGACCATGAAAAACTCGTCGATGTTGGAGCCGAGAATCGACAGAAACTTCACTCGCTCCAGCAGGGGATTGCGGCGATCGCGGGCTTCCTCAAGCACTCGCCGCTGAAACTCCAGGTGGCTGAGTTCACGATTCAGATAGAGGCTGGGATCGGTAAGTTCGAGGGAATCCGCCACTTGGAACGGCACTCGGGCGGCTTCCGCGCACATGGATCAATAGTACCGCACGGAGAATTCAGAATTCAGAATCCAGAATGAAGGTGCAGGCGAAGCGCCTGCTCTATTCTGACTCCTGAATTGAAAATCAAGGTGGGGGCGAAGCGCCACTCTTATTCTGAATTCTGAATTCTGAATTCTGGATTCTGAATTCTCTTTGTTAACTCTTCTCCGCGACGCGTAAATTATTGGTCACCGAGAAAACTCCAAAAACCGTGTTGGCTCGAATGTTGGCGAGATTCTTGTCAACTTGGTTATCCACCACGCCCACCAGCGTTACGTGCCCGTTATCCACGATGATATGAATCGACGGCTGGGTCCCCAGGCCGTAGCGATACAACCCGCCAAACCCGTAAATCGACCTATATTCCGCCATCCGGATGCGGTTATCAAAAGTCGATAAAGGTAAAACACGGATATTGTTAATTACTTGCGTTACGCCCTCCAGATGCTTCACCGTCCGCTCGGCGTCACTCTTCACCACCGGCAGCGTCACCTCTCCTGATAATGTCACCACACCTTTGTCCACCGAGTAGCTCAAATCGTCGAACACGTTGTAGTACGGAAGCATGACGAGTTCGTGCCTTACTTGATTCGCCAGGTCCTGAGCGGGCGGATTGTTTGTCCCCGCGAACATGGGAAGCGCTCCAAAAGCCAGCGCTGACGCTAAAGCTATGTGCTGAATTGTTCTTTTCATATCACTGTGCCTCTCTCTATCCAACTAATCGGATGTAGCAGCGCTACGGCGAGTTGCGTGAATTACAGACATTTACGCCCCCACAACCCTCTGACCTTGCGGGAGTTAGCGTAGCCCAGCTCGGAAGCTCCAAGCACGCTATGATGAAGAAGAAAGCCCTCATCAATATCTCCATGTCAGAACCACGTGCACCAGAACTAGGTATAAACAGTTGGCTCGAAGATGAGCTGTATCAGGAATACTTGAGCGATCGCAAAAACGTTGACGAAAGTTGGAAGGAAGTGTTCGAGACCAACGGTAGCAGTGATGCGGGCGCGCCCGCTTCAACGCCTGGGAATGGCTCGCATCCGCAGCAGCAGGCGGTCTCGACACTTCCCGTTCCCGAACATCAGCCCGTGGCCGGTGAGACGTTGATGCCGCTACGCGGCGCCGCCGCGCGCATCGCCGAAAACATGAACGCCAGCCTCAGCATCCCTCTGGCAACTTCGCAGCGTGTAATGCCGGTCAAGGTGATCGACGAAAATCGCCGCATGATCAACGAGCATCGCGCCCTGCTCGGTAAGAGCAAAATCTCCTACACGCACATCATTGGTTGGGCCATTGTGAAGGCGCTTCGCAGCAACCCTTCACTGAATCACGCTTACGCCGAGAACAACGGCCAGCCGTTCCGCGTGGTGCGCGACCAGGTGAACATCGGAATCGCCGTGGATGTCGCGGGTAAAGACGGCTCCAGGTCCCTGAAAGTCCCCAACATCAAGGACGCCGCTTCCATGGACTTCGCGCAGTTCGTCACGGCGTTCGACGACATCATTTTTCGCGCCCGCAATAACAAACTGACGGTACCGGATTTTGAAGGCACCACCATTTCCCTCACCAATCCCGGCACCGTTGGCACGCTGGGATCGGTGCCGCGTCTGATGCCGGGCCAAGGCGCCATCATCGCCACCGGCGCCATCGACTATCCCGCCGAGTATCACGGCGTCACCGGCCAACTGCGCGCGCAGCTGGGCCTGAGCAAAGTGATGTCAGTCACCTGCACTTACGATCATCGCGTGGTGCAGGGCGCCGAATCCGGGACGTTCCTGGGTCGTCTGCAGGCCTTGCTCGAAGGCGAAGACGGATTTTACGAGAAGATTTTTAGCGACCTCAAAATTCCCCACAAACCGGTTCACTGGGAACCCGATCGGTCGGTTTCAATTCCCGGCCTGCGAGGGCAGCAGGACGAGGTGGTCAAGGAAGCGGCGGTATTGCAGCTCATCAACGCGTACCGGGTGCGCGGTCATCTGATTGCCGATTTTGACCCCCTAGGTTCCGAGCCGGTTTATCATTCTGAGCTGGATCCGGCCACCTATGGCCTCACCATCTGGGATCTGGATCGCGAATTCCTGACCGGCACGTTGATGTCGGAGGACGACCAGCCGCAGAAGATGGCTACGCTGCGCGAGATCCTGGAAACCTTGCGCCAGACCTATTGCGGAAAAATCGGATGCGAGTACATGAACATCCAGATCCCGGAGCAGAAGCGCTGGCTGCAGCTCCGCATGGAGCCCACCGGAAACCGCTGGCCGCTGGATCCGCAAACCAAGCTGCGGGCGCTCGAGCGCGTCATTGAGGCGGAAGAGTTCGAGCGTTTTCTGCACACCCGCTTCATTGGCCACAAGCGTTTTTCGCTGGAGGGCGGCGAAGCGGCGATCGCGATTCTGGATGAAATTCTGGATCGCGCTGCTGCCATGAACGTCCATGAAGCGGTGATTGGCATGGCTCATCGCGGGCGTCTGAACGTGCTGGCGAATATCGTCGGCAAATCGATGGTGCAGGTGTTCTCGGAGTTTGAAGGCATCGACCCGGACAGCACCCAGGGATCGGGCGACGTCAAATATCATCTGGGCGCCAGCGGCGTCAGAAAGTCTTCGTCCGGCCGCGAAATCGTGGTGTCGGTGGCGTTCAATCCAAGCCATCTGGAAGCCGTCGACCCGGTGGTGGAAGGTCTGGTGCGTCCCAAGCAGGACCGGCTGGGCGATACTGCTCGCGAGCGCGTGATTCCCATTTTGATTCATGGTGACGCGGCCTTCGCCGGCCAGGGCGTGGTGGCGGAGACGCTCAATCTTTCGCAGCTGGAAGGCTACACTACCGGCGGCACCATCCATTTAGTGATCAACAACCAGATCGGATTCACTACCAATCCCAACGAAGCACGCTCCACGCCTTATTCCACCGATGTGGCCCGCATGGTGCAAGCGCCCATTTTCCATGTCAATGGCGACGATCCCGACGCCTGCATTCGCGTCGCGCAGATGGCTTACGATTATCGCCAAGCCTTTAAGCGCGATGTCGTCATCGACATGTTCTGCTATCGGCGGCAGGGCCACAATGAGGGCGACGACCCCAGCTACACGCAGCCTATTCTGTATCGCAAGATTCGAAGCCATCCATCAGTGGCCACCATATATTCGGAGACCTTGGTTCGAGAGAGCCTGATCGACGACGCTTACGTGGCGCAGATCCACAAGAGCATTAACCAACGTCTCAACGAGATCTATGACGCGTCCAAGAAGAATCGGGAGCACTATGAAGTTCAGGAACTGAGCGCGGTAGATCCGGAAGAGATGATCGCGCCGCGTCCCAATACAGCGGTAGGGCGGGATGCGCTGGAGCGCGTGGTCCGCGCCATTACCACCTTCCCGGACGACTTCCATGTGCACCCCAAGCTCGAAGGCTTCCTCAACAAGCGCCAGGAAATCCTGCGCGGCGCACCCATGGATTGGGCCACTGCGGAAACACTTGCTTTTGGCACGCTGGTGCTGGAACGAACGCCCGTACGGCTGAGCGGCCAGGATAGCGGACGTGGCACCTTCAGCCAAAGGCACCTGGAACTGTACGACAGCGAAACCGGCCAACGATATATCCCGCTGCAGCATCTGGCGCCCAATCAAGCACGCTTCGACGTTGTTGACAGTTCCCTCAGCGAGTACGCCGTGATGGGTTTTGAATTCGGCTACAGCGTGGCCGACCCGCTGGCTCTGGTGCTGTGGGAGGCGCAGTTCGGCGATTTCGCAAATGGCGCCCAGATCATGATCGATCAATTCATCGCCAGCGCCGAATCGAAATGGGGCCAGCCCAGCGGCTTGGTGCTACTGTTGCCGCACGGTTACGATGGCCAGGGCCCGGAGCATTCCAGCGCCCGCATCGAGCGCTTCCTCACGCTATGCGCCGAAGACAACCTGCAAGTGGTGAACGCCACCACGCCAGCGCAATATTTCCATCTGCTGCGCCGCCAGATGCACGGCGGCGTGGATCGCCGTGGTATGCGCAAACCTTTGATCGTATTTACGCCCAAGCGTCTGCTGCGCCACCCTAAGGCCGTTTCGAGCATGAGCGATTTGATGAGCGGTTCATTCCGCGAGGTGATCGACGATACTACCGGCATCGAGCTTTCCCGCGTCAGCCGTGTGCTGATTTGCTCGGGCCAGGTTTACTACGACGTGCTGGCCGCGCGCGAGGAGCGCAAGATTCCCGACGTCGCCATCGTTCGGCTGGAGCAGATGTACCCCTTCCCGACCGCGCAGATGCGCGACATCCTGGCGCGTTATCCCGAAACGGCCCAAGTGGTCTGGGTGCAGGAAGAGCCGCGCAACATGGGCGCCTGGCGGTTCGTGCAGGAGCAGATGCAGCCGGTGCTCGAATCCACACAGCGCGTATTGCGGTACGCGGGCCGGGCGCCTAGCGCCAGTCCGGCCTCCGGTTCGCTGAAACGCCATCAGGAAGAACTCGCCGAGTTGCTGGAGCAATCCTTCTCCGCCGAAGTCAAAATGATGGAGACACGGCGCAAAGGATCGGCGCGTCGCCGCCGCTAGCGTAGCCTCATTCGCCGCGATCACAGCCTCATTGATTGCTTGAATAGCTGCTAATGCTTGAATAGCTGCTATTTACTTGAATAGCTGCCATTTGCTTGAATAGTTGCACAGCGTAGAGTGGCGCACGCACTCTTGCGTGCCGCGTTGGCACTCGTGCCAACGCCTGGCTGATGACGAATAGCTTACGCCGTCCCACCAATAGGAGCCAACCACCGCAACAAGAAAAAGTGGTGACCGCAAAGCGTGCATCGATATGGCCACAAAATCCAATGAATGGCTTGCTCCATGGCGTTGCGAACGCCCACCCCTCGAAAATCAACCGATTTGCAATGCGGGCACTGCGTGGAAAACATAACTTCTGCGCCTCTTTCCTAGCCGTCGGTTTTCGCCGCACTCCCGGTACCCTGGACATGAGTGCTCCGGAAGGAAGGGGTCGAGTTCCCCATTCTACTGTCGTTGCCGCCGCCTCGGGTGGCGCGGCTAGCCTCCCGAGCCGCCTTGATTTGTTCCGGCGTGCGAAGATCGGGCTCCGAGACTTTCACCCGCTCTCGTTCTCTCGAAACTTGCCGCTTGTGTCGTTTCGCTAATCGCTTGTCCATGGGATCCTCGTCATTCACTAGTATCAGTTAAGTATTGGTTGCAAGTCAACCTAAAGAGTGGCAAAATGTCCATTGTAGTTTACCGTTCCTGGTTAATGGGTTTCTGTGGACGTCTCCCTCGTAATTAAACAACGGTTGAATGAGCTGGGTCTCGATCAGCGAGATCTAGCTTCCGCCACTCAGGTCACTGAATCCTATGTATCACAGCTTCTGACTCGAAAAAAAGCCCCTCCCGCGCCCGGCCGCACCGACATCTACGATAAGATCGGCGAGTTCTTGAAGCTTCCCCCTGGAGAACTTTCGAGACTGGCGGATCTTCAGCGCCGGGAGCAGTTGAAGATGCGTGTAACCGAGCCCCCCAGGCCGCTCTTTAAAGAGTGCCGCGAGTTGATCCTGCGCAAATGCCAGTCCGACAGACAAAGAGACATTCGCAGGATTTTTGAGAAGGAGCCGTTTGGCGAGCTCGAACGCCTGGTGACGCAGAAGCTTCTCGACGTCGCCCAGAGCGTGGCCAAAGAGGAATTGAGCAGCGAGCAGTGGCTGCGGCGCATGGCTCAAGCCGCCGGCCGCACTTATCAGCAAATGCGCGTCGCCATTCTGGAATTTCTCGACACGGAAGTCTTCAATATTTCCGTCGAGAATTGCGTGGCTTTCCTGGATCCGATCATCGACTCGTGGGATATGGACCTGAAAACGTTTGGCATGGAAGTTGTCCTGAACAACCGGCTGGCGCCCGGAAGCCGTAAGCGCTTTGAGTTTGCCGAACAGGAGCCCCAGCAGTCCCTTCCTTTGGAACCGGGGTTCGAACAGTTTCTCAACGACAAGTCCCTCAGCGGCGACGCGACCGAGCAGGAAATCGAATTTCTCAAAACCCTCAAGTTCCACGGCCGGCGGCCTGCTCCGCTGTATTATTACCGGGAGCTGCAAAACCTGCGCGACCCGCTGCATTTCGCGCATGATTAAGAAATGGCGATCAAGAAGATCAATCCCGACGATTATCGCGTGCCGCCCGACAAGAACGTAGATCTGTCAAAGTGGCCCACCAAAGGAAAACCGGTTTATAGCTCGAAAGAGGAGTATGCCAAGATCCTCCGCGACCACGTCGAAAAACTGAGCGAACAGCAAAACCTGCTCTATGCTTCCAACCGCTATGCCCTGCTGCTGATTTTCCAAGCCATGGACGCGGCCGGGAAGGACAGCTCAATCAAACACGTGATGTCGGGCATTAATCCCCAGGGCTGCCAGGTTTTCAGTTTCAAACATCCCAGCACCGAGGAGCTGCAACACGATTTCTTGTGGAAGGCCGAGCGGCTGCTGCCCGAACGCGGCCATATCGGCATTTTCAATCGGTCCTACTACGAAGAAGTGCTAATCGTTCGCGTGCATCGCGAGATTCTCAGCAACGAAGAACTGCCTGAGGAACTGGTCAAGAAGAAGCACTTCTGGCGCGACCGGTATCGTTCCATCGTCAACCTGGAGGATCATCTCCACCTCAACGGCACGCGTGTCATCAAGTTCTTCCTGCACCTATCCAAGAACGAGCAAAAAAAGCGCTTTCTCAAACGGATCGACGATCCGCAGAAGAACTGGAAATTCAGCGCTGATGACATCAAGGAGCGAAAATACTGGAAAGAGTACATGCGGGCCTATGAGGAATGCCTCAGCGCCACCAGCACGCGCCACTCACCTTGGTATGTAGTTCCCGCCGATGACAAAGAGAACACGGGCTTGATCATTTCCAGGGTCATCCTGGACGCGCTCCAGGATCTCAAAATGAGTTACCCCAAGAGCACCCCGGAACGCCGCCGTGAGTTGCTGGCCATCCGCAAGCAGCTTATTGCACAATCATGATCGGAGCCTGCCAGAATGCGGCCTTCTGCCCCGTAGGATCCAGCACCGTCACCTGGCAATTGTACGCGCCCGGTGTCAGCGGATCGAGAGAAAGATCGAATCGCAGCGGCATGGTCTTCAATCGATTATTCAGTCCTTCGGTTACTGAGCGCGGCGGAGTTTCAAAAACCTTGGATTGTCCGCGATAGAAGCTCACAAAGGCCACCAGCGGCTGAGTGGTGGTCGCGGCAGGCTCATAAGCTTGCAGATAGACATACATCTCGCGGCTCTTACTGAACACGCGCGTCACGCTGGGAATCAGCTTCTGTCCCTCTTGCACCAGAGGGTTCGTGACTTCGCCTTGATCTTTGGTCTTCAAGGCATTGTAGATGGCTTCCTTCAGATCCACGCGCTGGCTGCTTAACACCACCGAGCTGACGGGAATCCGCTTTACTTCCTTGTTCAGGTTGGGGATCACGAATGTGGTTTCGTAAGTTCCCATGCGGCCCGTCTCTGCGTCGCGCGCTAGAAACTTGATCTTGTACTTCCCCGGAAGCAGCGTGAAGCCGGTGTCGTATTCGATGGGCTGCTTGGCAAGCTTCGCTGCGGTCTCGCCGCTCAGTTTGATGTCGGCTTTATCGCGAACGTTCTGGATGGTACTTCCATAATCGTCCTTCACTTCGCCGATGAAATCGATCAGCGTGCGCTCGGCGCCTCCCTTGCGCGCCAAGGCCAGCTCGCGCCCTGGAATCTTCACCACCACCGGAACGAAATACTCGGCGCGATTCAATTGGAAGTAATCGATCTCCATCGCGATAGTCAGCTCCGTAACGGGATCCCCCAGCATCAGCGCATCTTCGAGCTGCCGCTCTTTTTCGGCGGTTGTGAACTTCCCAAATGTCTTGCCCGCGAAGTAGCCCTGGCGATAATCGAGCGTCGCCGACAGGCCCTCCCGCAGCGCAATCTTGATGCGCCGGAACTTGCCGTCCAAAGCAGTGTTCGTCGCATAGTAACCGAGGATGTAGTAGCTCGATACGCTATTCTGCGCCTGCACGATTCCCACCGCCAGGTCGTTGTTGTCCAGCAGCGCCTTTCCGCCCGTGTCGCCGGCCAGCGCGAACAAGGTATCTTGCGATTGCTGGAAACGGGTTGTTACTGCCAGCGCGGAAGTCCCGGTATACATGCCTTTTCCGCCCGGCGACCCTTGCGTGGCATCGCCCAGAGGCGCCTGGGCCACCAGCCCCCGCGAGTCGATGGGCCAAAACGATACTCCCGCGCGAACCGCGGCGTTGATGGTGGCGTGCAATTGCGCCTGGTTGTCGAGTCCGTTGAGGTTGATGCCGCTGGCAAAATAAAGCAGCGATTTCTTTTCACTCACCTGGCCTAGAATTTTAGCCGCGGTCTGCAGCGCGGAGAGCTGGCGATTGGTATTGAAGATGTTGAATTCGCTGTCGTCCTGTCCGAAAGCCGCTCCCGTGTCCGGCGTGCTGTCGTCGGCGGTTGTCTCGTCGAAACCCTGCGCCTCGCCCACGATCATAGTTTCAAGGATGCTATTCAGGCGCTCTCGATTATCGGTAAAATCCGACATCACCCGAACAGCGCCGCCATCGAATCTCATCAGCGCCACGCGATCCGCCGGCGTCATCTGCGTCCTTATAAACTTCTGCGCGGCAGTCACGGCGCGCAGTTGATCCGGCGGCGGCATGGCGGTCAGGTCGAAGTAGAGCACCAGCAGGCGGCGATTTTGATAGCGCGTATCGCCGGGCCGCTCCCCCGTAATCTGCGTTTCGGGAAGCTTTTTGAGCGGCGCTGAGAGCGTCGGAATGGGAGGCGCGGGCTCGGCTGCCTCGGGCATCTTCTGAAATTCGAAGAAACGGATGCTTTGCTCGGCTCCGTCTTCGGTCACGGTAAAATCTTTCGCCGTCAGTCCTTCGACAGCTTTGCCGCTTTTATCTTTCACATTCACTGTTTCGATCACCAACTGGCTGCTGGTCGAGAATGTGGACGGACTATTGCCGCCGGCCGGTGCATTCTGTCCGATCTGCTGAGGATCGGCGGCCAGAATGATCAGAAAAAAAAGTGCGGCTCGCAGCATTCTAAAACCTCACTATAAACCCCGTCGTCAGGCTTCGCATGGCATTGGCCGTGGCCGGAAGACCGAACTGCGCACTGCCCAACGTGGTGTTCCAACCCGGGAAGGTGACGTGATTCAGCGTGTTCGTCGAATCGATCCGCAGGTCGCCGCTCAGCCGGTCGCTCAGTCGGAACGTGCGGCCCGCCGACGCGTTTAAAGTAAATTGCGAGGGTCCAGTAATGGAGTCCCGCCCCGCATCGCCATATTGACCCGCGAGCGGCGCGGCATAAGCGGCGGGATTCAGCGACAAACCCGGCGGTGCGGCGTAGACCGATGCTCCCGTGTAATTCGGCCGCAGAGCGCCAATGACACCTGTGCCCTGCTCCGGCGCCAGATACCCCGGTGTGAGCGGCAATCCGCTTCCGGCCGCGATGGTGGTCGTGAACATCCACCCTTTGAACAGCGTGCCCCTCCAACCGCTGAGCAGCGTTCCTCCGGCCATTCCCATGCCGGTGGTGTACTGGATCGTCGCGTTCACCAGGTGGCGTTGATCGAAATTAGAAAGGCCCCGCTCCGCGCTCAGGTCCAGCCAATTCTGCGCCACCAACAGGTTCCTCGCGCTGGATGCCGCCGGGTTTGTGCTCGCGGCTGCCCCCAGCCCTCCCAACACCGCGTCATCGTCGATTGCTTTTGCGAACGTGTACATCACACTCGCCGTAAATCCGCTATGCAGGCGCCGGCGCAACTGGATGGACCCAGCCTCACGATGGGAATTGCCGTTCGATGTCACGTACTCATAGCCGGCCGGGCACCCTGGACAGGGGTTGGCTGTTAGTCCAGCAGGATAAGTATTCGGCAGAAATTCCTGCGTTCCATGCGTCCCTTTGATGCCCAGATATGTCGCCGTTACTAGCAGCGATCCAGGTAGATCGCGTTGCATCGAGGCGGTCCAGTTCTGCGCGTAGCCGGGGCGAAAGTAGGGATCGATACCAAAAGTATTGGGAGTGCTGGCGGGAGGCGCGTTGAATCCCTCGGCCAGCGTCAGCGGATTAGCGGGCGTGTTCCCCACTGTAAGGCTCTTCGACAGTGGGTACTGCTGCGCCATCTGCGTCGTCAGGGTTTGATAAACGGATGTGTCGTAGTACACTCCGTACCCGGCGCGGATCACCAGCGACGAAGCCGGAAGTGGGCGCCACGCGATGGCCACGCGCGGTTCGAACGTCCGCTTATCGGCATGGATCAGCGAATCGGGATAGCGCTGGCCCGTCAGCGCGCCCATGGGATTGCTCCCCACCACCGGAGCTTCATTCGCAAATCCAGGAGCAACGTCGAGATTCACCAGGCGCCCATACAATTCCGTGATGGGCGAACCGTATTCCCATCGCATTCCGGCATTCAATGTGAAGGCGGAGCTGATGCGCCAATCGTCGGTGAAAAACGCGTCATACAACGAATCGCGAAAGTATTTATCGGCGTTGCCGAACGCAACCGTGGCAGCGTCGGGAACACCCATCAGAAAATCCCCGAAATCCGATCCAGTGGCGGCGCCCGTGAACGTAAACGTCCCCCGTCCGTTCTGTTGCCCCAATATATTGAATTGCTGCCTCTTGAAGTCGCCGCCAAACTGAAAATTGTGACGCGCGCGATTCCAAAAGAAAGTGGCGGAAACCGCGTTCGTCTCATTATGGTTGATGGCCTGCTCGGCATCGGAAAGAGACTGGATGCTGACGAAGTTTAGGTTGGGCGGTCCCCAGTCCAATGGACTTTGATCGTTACCGGCAATCTTATCCAGGCTGGAGACATTTTGCCGATTTTCGAAGTACGGAGTCAGGTCCATCGACCAGCGGCTGAACTGATAGCCGAAGGTTCCAAAGAATCGCTGCCCGAACCTGTGAAACCAGTTGGCGCTCGCGGTAAGTCCCAGCGAGTCGGTTGTATCCAGAAAGCCGAAGACGTTGGGATTATCCTGGCGCGTGTTCTGAAATGCGAGGTTTCCGAAAACTTGATTCTTGCGATCGATGCTTTGGCTTAAACGGGATTGCAAGCTGTCCTGATGAGTGGCGCCCACTAGCGGAACCTGGTAGTTATAAGCGCCGGGATTTGAAAAGTTTGGGAACGGGTAAAGTTTCAAGAGCGCCAGGGCCTGGGGACTGATCTGGCTTTTGGGAATGGTGAGGCCTGGCGAAACCTCGCCCATGCGCTGCGCCGCCGTCGGCATAAGCGCGGTGCCAATCGTGTCGTTGCGGTTGCGCATCCACTGATAGTTGACGAAAAAGTTGGGGCCTCTCCGGAGCAGGTGAGGAATTGTGAGCGGCCCACCGAAATAAGCGGAGCCGGTGAAGTGGTTGTAACCGGGCTTTGCCGTGTCCTGGCCTGTTATGGAAAACTGGCGCGCGTCCCAAATGGAGTTATCCACGAATATTCCCAAGCCGCCGTTGTAGAGCGACCGGCCTCCGTTGCGATTGTTGCCGAAGGCCGGGAATAGTGCGAACGGTGAACTGGCGCCGTTGTTCTGGCTTCCATTAATCAGCAGGCCCTCGGCGGACTGTTGCGCCAGTTCATCGCGCACCGGCTCTGTTTCGCTGATCACCGCCTGGGGCTCGCGTTTTTTCTCGGGAGGTGCCACGGGCTTAGGCGGCGGCGCCGCCAACTGCGCTTCCGCGTGAATCTGATCCAGCGGCAGCATCTTCAATTCCCACGTCACACTGGAAGCTCCTGGCGCGGCCGTGACGTCTCCCTTAACGGTCGCAAAGCCCAGCATCTCCACTTGAATGCTCCACACTCCGTCAGTAAGATCGGGAAAAGAATATGCACCCTCGGAATCGGTCACTGCAGTGATCTTTTTCTCGCCTTGAGTAGCGACGACTGTCGCACCCGGAACCGGCAACCCGCCGAACGTGACTTCGCCATGTTGTTCCGATGCGAAGAGGTTCATCGCCACCAACCCGGCAGCAATTACGGCGCGCGCTCTAGTGCGGTGTCCCATCTATTGCCTGACAACAGCTGCTGAAGCACCGTGGCGCACGCACTCGTGCGTGCCGCGTTCACAATCGTGTGAACGCCTGGCAGCATTGTCACCTTTTTCGAGGGACATAACACTAGTTCTCGGAAGGTCGTTCTAAGTGATCGAGGACAATCATTTCCACCGGACCTTTGCCCGATTCTAATTTCAGGCCGAGCTGCTCCTCCAGAGCCGCTTCAATCGCAGGTTCCATGCTCGCAGGATCGAAAGCCACGGGCGTGTTCGGCTGATTGGCGCCCCCGGGAAGTTGGGGCCATTGCAGATATGCTTTCCAATCGAGCTGATAGCTATAGCTGCCCGTGAGACCGGTTTTGTCTACCACCATCCGTCTCATAAAGCCGACCAGCACCAGTGCCAGGGCAGGCATGGGCGCCTTCACAGCCGTGAGCTGACCAAATTGATTAGACCGTAGCGAACGGCAGGGATTTTGAGGAGTGGGAACTTCCGGACAATCTCCTTCATCCACCGCGTGAATTTTCGGCCCATTCTTGGCGATCACCAGCCAGTAAATTGGGAGCTCCTTGGTGTCCCGATGCACAACCAGCTTGAATCGATCCGCCAGCACGCTCCGAAACATCGTTTCCAGCTCCGGCTTCAAGAAGTCGTATCTCGGATTGCCGTCCGACTTCGCTACCACGTCAAACCTCTCAGAGTCCGCCCATCCGGGTTCGCCTGAGAGTTGAAAATCGCGAATCCCGTAAGCCCATTCGATGAGCGCCTTGGCCGTTACGTTGGTGGCGTTGAGCCTGCCGCCGGGAGAAGGATGAAAATTCGCACGCACCTCTCCGGATTTGTTCGGTTTAATGGAAACCGCTTCGAACTCAGGCAGTGCAGCGGGTTGCCCAAACACACCCAATGACGTGAACAAGAGACTCGCGATTGCAGCCCATCGACGCATCGCTCAGTTCTCCGAAGGCCGCTCCACGTGATCGATGACAATCATCTCCACCGGGCCCTTTTGCGATTCCAACTTCAGCCCAAGCTGCTCCTGAAGCGCGGTGAAAAGAGAAGGGCCATTGGGATCTATCGGCGGCAGTGGAGGCAGACCGGGATCTCCACCACCTGGCGGCGTTGGGAATTGGCCTGCGTCAGGAGTGTATTGCAAATCGATATCGTACTTTCCCGTCAGGTTCGTTTTATCCAGGACCACCCGTCCAGTGAAGCGCGAGAGCGGATCCATCAACTGCGCTATCCCTACCTTCTGGCCGCTGAGATGGCCCGGAAACATGAAGAACCCGCCGCAGAATCCGGTAGGCAACTTACCCGGTTCAGGCGGAGGTGGCGGAGTACTGGGACGCGGAGGGCATTCGCCCTCAGCCTCATGCAGTTTCCCCGCTTTGGCGACTATTAACGCATAAACCTGCTGCTCTTTAGATTCGCGGTGAACTTTGAGCTTCAGCCGGTCTTCCAACAGCGCCCGAATCATGGGGAGCATCTCGCTCATCGATGGATTCCCCTCGGCCTTAGCCTCAATATCGTATCTTTCCGACATCAGCCAGGCCGGCGCTCCGGAAAGTTGAAAGTCCTTGATGCTGTATGCCTGAGTAATGAAGAATTGCATGGGGATGTTGGTGGCAGTGAATCTGCCGCCCCGGGCCGGCGTGATCATGATCCGGCGGTCCCCTGATTTGTTGAGCTTAATGGACGCCACCTCGAACTCCTGGCCAAACGCGTGGCAGGCGCTGAGTATCAGACCCGCAACTGCCAAGGCTAGCTGCATAACCTTACAATAGCTGCTGAGAATCGTGGCGCACGCACTCGTGCGTGCCGCGTTCACACTCGTGTGAACGCCATGTTGCACGCTAAGGCCCGAAGGCAATAGACGGCCATTCGCTGCATTTTGTTCCGATCTACGTGCATTCATAGAACACCTGTGCATTTATAGAACACCTGAGACTACAAGTTTTCCGAAGACCGCCGCCCCGGCGCTCCTCTCTTCTGACTTCTGACTTCTGACTTCTGACTTCTGAATTCTGAATTCTTGCCTAATCCCCCCGGTTTCACCCAAACCCCTCTCTGCTGCATCCGCGCGATCTGTTTCAAAATCACCTCTTCCCGATACTCCGCATGCTTCATCGGCACCCGCTCCATATAAAGGTTCTTCGGATAAATCGGCGCCTCGTACAGAATTTGGTACAACTCGGTGCGCAGGTCCTTTAACCAGTTATCCCATTGCGCGCGCGCCCGGTGATCGCGCAGCGCTTCCACATCGATCACCCCGCCCACATAGGTTGAGCCGGCCCCATAGTCTTGCCGGCCCACGATCTGGCCCCGGTAGTTAATGATGAAGGAACGCCCGCCAAAAGTATCAATCGGAGTGTTCTCTTCCGCGAACAGGTAATAGGTGCCCATATTGGGCGCAACGACGTAAACGTTATTGTCCAGCGCCCGCGCCCTGCTTTGAATTTCGAAATAGTCGTTCCCCGTGGCAGGGTGAGGATAGGACGCACGGTAAATCACCTCCGCGCCATTCAAGGCCAGCGCGCGCGCATTTTCAGGATACGAACCTTCGTTGGCCATCATGATTCCCAAACGTCCGATGTCGGTATTCACCACCGGCCAGAACGCCTCGAGTGTGCGCCCGTATTTCTCCACCCACCAGTCATAGATGTCGTGTGGGCACACCGAGTGCTCCACGGGAAACAGCGGCGACACCTTGTAGTGCCGCAGGATGACATCGCCCCTGGGATCGAGGATGAAACCCACATTGAAGAATCGATCCTTCCAGTCCGGATGCCGGGCCTTGGCCTGGGCAATGATGTAGGTGTCGTATTCGCGCGCCAGCTGGCCCAGGAACTCGGTCTCCTCGCCCGGAATGTCGATGGCCCCTTCGCGAGCAAACCGCACATGATCCAGATCCAGAACTTCGTCGTTGAATCCTTGCAGCGCTCCCTCGGGAATGGCGATCAGCCGCACCGGCAGATCCAGGCTGGATAGCCATGCCGCCGCTTTCACCAGGTGCTTCAGGTGCTCCAGGTTAATGCGAATATCCGCGCGCTTGCGTATTCCGCGCACAGTCGGGATCAGTCCCACGGCGGTGTAAGGCTTGATGGGGGCCATCGTTTTCTCAACCGACAGCGGGAATACCCGCCAGAGCCATCGCGATTTCTTCCGCCGGGTAGTCGTAGTTCTGCAACTTTCCCGCCTGATAGTCGATGTACGATTGCATGTCGAAATGCCCGTGCCCGCACAGATTGAAGAGGATGGTCCGCTGCTTTCCCTCTTCCTTGGCGCGCACTGCTTCCCTGATGGCTCCCGCGATGGCATGGTTTGCTTCAGGAGCCGGAAGAATACCTTCGGCGCGGGCAAATTGAATCCCGGCCGCGAACGCGTCCAGTTGCTGCACCGCGACGGCTTCCACCAGTCCCAGATCCTTTACGTGCGATACCAGCGGCGCCATGCCGTGGTAGCGCAATCCGCCCGAGTGGATTCCAGGCGGAATGAACGTGCTGCCCAGCGTGAACATTTTCACCAGTGGCGTCAGGTGTCCCGTATCGCCGAAATCGTACGTGAATCTACCCTTAGTCAGGCTGGGACAAGCCGCCGGCTCCACGGCAATCACGCGCGCGCCGCTTTCACCTTGAATCTTACGGCGCAGGTAGGGCATCACCAGACCCGCGAAGTTTGATCCGCCGCCCGTGCAGCCCACGATCACATCGGGATCGTCGCCCGCCAGGCTCATCTGCTCCATCGCTTCCTGCCCGATCACCGTCTGGTGCAGCAGCACGTGATTCAAAACGCTGCCCAGCGCGTACTTGGTGTGCGGATCCTTCGCAGCCACTTCAACCGCCTCCGAAATCGCGATGCCCAACGATCCATTGGATCGCGGATCTTGCGCCAGAATGGCCCGGCCCGACTCCGTCTCCTCGCTCGGGCTCCCTGTGACCGATGCGCCGAAAACCTCCATCAAGGCCCGGCGATAGGGCTTCTGGTTATAGCTCACCCGCACCATATAGACCTTGCACTCCAGGCCGAAGAACGAGCACGCCATCGCCAGCGACGAGCCCCATTGTCCCGCTCCCGTCTCCGTCGCCAGGCGCTTGGTACCTTCCTTCTTGTTGTAGTAAGCCTGGGGAACCGCAGTGTTCGGTTTATGCGAACCCGCCGGGCTTACACCCTCGTATTTGTAGTAAATCTTCGCCGGCGTATCGAGAATTTTCTCCAAACGGCGCGCTCGAAATAGCGGCGTAGGGCGCCACTGCGCATATACTTGCCGCACTTCTTCAGGAATCTCGATCTCGCGTTCCATGCTCACTTCTTGCAGAATCAGGCTCATCGGAAACAATGGAGCCAGATCGTCCGGTCCGATGGGTTTCAGAGTGCCCGGGTGCAGCACCGGAGCCAAAGGCTGCGGCAGATCAGGAAGGATGTTGTACCAGGCCCGCGGGATGCGGTCCTGTGGAAGGTTGTACTGGATCGGGTGCATGCGGAACATTCTACCAGCGCCTGCTTGTTTCCTGATGGTTGCTCAATCACTCGAGCATGTGGCGCACGCACTCTTGCGTGCCGCGTTCACACTCGTGTGAACGCCAGGATTATTGTCGCAGCCACATCAATATCTGACAAATCTCGCCGCGCATGAGGGCCAGATCGAGTCCGGAGGCCTGCGGCAATTGAGCGGGCAATCGCAGGCGCGGCCTGGCAAGAAAACATGGTCCCGAGAAAGATTTGCATGACCCGTTTGAAGCGCTCGGAACCGACACGGTCTACTCCGAAGACCTGACCGATCGCCAGCGATATGGACGCGTGCGAGTCATCAATCCCTTCTCTTGAGGAACCCGCCTATTTGGGGAACGGTGTAAGCGCAGGCTTGGCACCCGGCGCAAGCGGTGAACGCGCCGTATTCATAATCATCGACAAGTAGGTGTAATATCCTTCCAGACTCGCAGCCTCCACGATCCCCGCCTCGCCGAATTTCGCCAGCATACTCGCATAGGTAGCATCGCTGACGCTTTGATTGTGCAAGAGCTCTGTACAGAAATCGTAGATCAGCGCTTCGTCCTCGGCCATGTGCTCTGGCCGCCGTCCATCCGCCACCGCCGCCAGGATGGCGGGACTAAGCCCCGCCCTTCCCGCCAGCCTACTATGCGCGGCCCACTCATAATTATTGGTCCACTGGCGTGCCGCTATCAGGATGGCTAACTCAGTGAGCTTCCCACTAAGGGCGCTGTTGTTGAGATTGTGCAGCCGCAGTTGCAGCGAAGGCACCACCAGATCCGGAACTCGCAGAATTACCGACCATGGCGGCCCCGTCAGATCCTGTTTGCGCAGGTCTTTGTAATCTTGAACCGCCTTCTTCTGTGCCTCCGACATCTTTTCCGCGGCGATCGGCGGCATTCGATCTTGAGCGCACAGATGTGCGACAACCAGAAGCATTGGAACAAGTCGCGTCATGGCCAACAATTCTATCGTGGCGCACGCACTCCTGCGTGCCGCGTTCACACTCGTGTGAACGACATTTGGGATATACTCCACGATGCAAAGCAAATGACCCGACTGATTGTATCCGCCCTCATCCTCGCCAGCGGCGCTCTCTATGCCCAAACCCCAGCGCCCCTGCGGATGTATGTCTTCGATTGCGCCACCCTGAAGGACCGCGATCCCGCCGCCTACGGTCTCAAACGGAACCAGGTTGCGTCCACCGACATGTCCGATCCCTGTTTCCTCATCGTTCATCCCAAGGGAAAATTATTGTGGGAAACCGGCCTGAACGATGCGATGTACGATCGTCCAGAGGGCGGAGGCCCCAAGCACGACAAGATTGATAAATCCCTCCGAAGCCAGTTGGCAGCCATCGGATACCAGCCTTCCGACATCACCTATTTGGCCATGTCCCACGCGCACGGAGATCATACCGGGAATGCGAACGATTATGCCGGCTCTACCTGGATCGTTCAGAAAGCCGAGCGCGACTTTATGTTCAGCGACGCGGCCGCTCAAACGTCGGCCAAGCCCGACCAGTACAACAAACTGAAGGACAGTAAGACCATCGTCATCGACGGCGACTACGACGTTTTCGGCGATAAATCAGTCACGCTCATCTCCACGCCAGGGCACACGCCAGGCCATCAGTGTCTTTTAGTGCGGCTCCCCAAGACCGGCCCGGTCCTGCTCAGCGGCGACCTTTTCCACTTCCCGGGTGAACGCCAGTATCACACAGTTCCTCAAGTCAACAACGCGGAGAATGTCGCTTCCCGGGCCAAGATCGAAGCGCTCCTCAAGACCACCGGAGCGCAACTCTGGATCCAGCACGATATCGTCGGAAACCGCAAATTGAAGAAGTCTCCGCAATACTACGAATAAACGGGGTCGAACCTCATGCGCATCTGTGGCAAGCTCGCACTCCTGGCCGCACTCCTTGCAGTGATGAGCGGCATCGCTTTCCCTCAAACGCCCGACTACCGAAAGCCTCCATCCACCGACTGGCCGTTGGTGGGCGGGGATTGGGGAAACACGCGCTTCTCGCCGCTCTCCCGCATAAATCCAACCAACGTGAAGACTCTCAAGGGAGCCTGGATGGCGCGCTTGAATTCCGGCTTTGGCCCGGGATTCTCCCAGCAAGCCACCCCCGTCATCAAGGATGGCGTGATGTACATCACCACCGGCCAGCAGGATATCTTCGCGCTCGATGCCAAGACCGGTGCCCTCATCTGGGAATTTCGCCCGCAAGCCGATCCAAAGACGCCCGACAACAAAGCTAAGCGAGGAGTTGGCCTGGGCGATGGAATGGTGTTCGGCGTTCTCACCGACATCCGCAAGCCCGCTCCCGGCACCGGCCGCGTTGAGCCCGTGCTTTACTTGCTGGCTCTCGATCAAAAGACCGGAAAGCTGCTGTGGAAACACGAATTGGGCGAAGACGTTCCGAAGGGCTTCCGCAAATACATCTCAGCGCCGCCGCTCTACTACAAAGGTTTGGTGTACATGAGCATCTCAGGCGGCGACGGTGGCCTGCGCGGACGCTTGACCGCGCACGACGCAAAAACCGGCAACCAGGTATGGCGTTGGAATGCGATTCCAGGTCCGGGCGAGCCGGGCAACGACACTTGGGAGGGCGACTCCTGGAAGACCGGCGGCGGAGCCATGTGGGTGCAGCCCGCGCTCGATCCTGACCTCGGCCTCCTGTATGTGAACACTGGAAATCCCTGGCCCGATTACAACGGTTCCACGCGCGGCGGCAATAACCTGTTCACCGACTCGGTAGTCGCGCTGGATGCCATGACGGGAACCTACCGCTGGCATTTTCAAAGCGTCCACCACGATCTGTGGGACTTCGACATGCCAACGCCGCTGATTTTATTCGATCAGGTCTACCACGGAGAAATGCGCCACGCTCTCGCGGCTCATTCCAAGCAAGCCTGGGTCTACATCCTCGATCGCGTCTCCGGCAAACCGCTCATCGATGTCGAAGAGAAGCCTGTTCCGCAGGAGCCGCGGCAGAAAACCGTCGCTACCCAGCCCATCCCCGCCGGCGATCCAACCGCTCCCCAATGCGGCGAGGCTGTCAAAGGGTATGAACGTGGCTGCATGTTCACGCCGCAGTGGAGCGACACCAAGATCGCTCAACCATCCGCCGCCGGCGATTGGGCGCCCGGCGCTTACGACCCACAGTCTGGATATTTGTTCTTCGCCACCGAAGTTGCCACGCGCCAGTTCAACCTCGCCACCCGAATTCCCATCGAGGGCACTCGGGAATATGGTTTGATCACCGCGCTCGATTCGCGCACCAACAAGCAGGTATGGCAAAAGGAAGTCCCCTATCCCGCCGGCTTCGGAAGCGGGGTCTTGGCTACCGGCGGCGGGCTGATTTTCCATGGCGGCTCCGACGGTTACTTCCGCGCATTCGATTCCAAAACTGGCGAAGAGCTGTGGCGTTTCCAGACCGGCTTCGGAGCCGATGCCCCAGCCGCGGCCTACCAAATTGATGGCGAACAGTACGTCGCCATCGCCGCTGGAGGCAGCCGCGATGGGTCCACCGAAGCGCGAGGCGATCTGGTCTGGAGCTTTAAGATCGGAGGACGCTTGAATCCGCTAAACGGGCCCCCGCCTCCCAAGACCATCGTGGGCCCGGGAGTGCGGCGTGTAGGCGGTGAGCCGCAATGAGGCGGATATTCTGGCTCGCTCTCCAGTTCGCGGCCATCCCGTTAGCGGCGCAATGGGTCCACTACCCCACTCCCGGAATACCGAGGACCGCGGATGGAAAGCCGAACCTCGCGGCGCCGGCGCCCCGAACGCCTGGCGGCCAGCCGGATTTTTCAGGCATCTGGGCAGCCGCCAGCGACAAATACCTCGCAAACCTCGGTGCCGACGGAGTTGAGATTCCCATGCAGCCCTGGGCGGCGAAGCTTTTCCACGAACGCCAGGAGAACAACCAAAAGGATCGACCCAGCGGCCGATGCCTTCCTCACAGCTTCACCGATTTCGATGCTCATTTCATGCCCAAGAAGCTGATTCAAACGCCCGGCCTGCTCGCGATGCTGTTCGAGAGTTATCATTCCTTCCGGCAGATATTCACCGACGGGCGGCCTCTGCCGGAACAGCGCGATCCAGCGTGGTTCGGCTACTCGGTAGGCAAGTGGGAAGGGGACACCCTGGTAGTGGATACGGTCGGAGTCAACAACAAGACCTGGCTCGACGACGCCGGTCATCCTCACAGCGATGCCCTCCACATCCTCGAGCGGTTCCGGCGCCCCGACTTTGGCCACATGGAAGTGCGCATTACGATCGACGATCCGAAAACCTACACCAGGCCTTGGACCGTGACCATCCCGTGGGTCTTCATGGCGGACACCGAACTGCTCGACTGGGTCTGCGAAAACGAGAAGGATTTCGAGCACCTGGTGGGCAAGTAGCCATGCCGGCTTTGTTCCGCTGGCTGGCCGTTTCCACAGCGCTCTGCGCCGCTCCCATCTGGTCCGCCGATAACCCTCCCGCTGTCGATGTAACCGGCGGGCGCATTCAAGGCAGCGCCCTCGAACGCGGCGGTGCGGTATTCAAAGGCATTCCTTTTGCTCAGCCGCCTGTCGAATCCCTCCGCTGGCGGGAGCCGCAGCCCGTGAAATCGTGGACTGGTGTGCGCGCCGCCACTTCTTTCGGCGCACCGTGTTCCCAAAATTCCGCTGGCCGGATGCTCGAAACGAGCAGCGAGGACTGTCTCTATCTTAATGTGTGGACGCCTGGGTGGCCGCCCCGCGAGCGCATGCCAGTCATGTTCTGGATGCACGGCGGAGGCAATTATGCGGGCGCCACCGGAAGTCCCAATTTCGATGGCGAAAGCCTGGCCCGTCACGGCGTGGTGCTGGTAAGCGCCGCCTACAGGCTCACTGCTTTTGGCTTCTTCGCGCATCCAGAGCTCACCCGCGAATCCCCGCACCACGCATCCGGCAATTACGGGCTAATGGACCAGATTGCGGCGCTCCAATGGGTGCGCGCCAACATCGCGCGATTCGGCGGCGACCCTGGCAATGTCACCATGTTCGGCCAGTCCGCCGGCGCGGTGGATGCCACCGTCCTGATGACGTCGCCCCTCGCCGCGGGCCTGTTTCACAAAGTCATTGCCGAAAGCGGAACAGTAACCAGAAATCCCGATGCGGCCACTTTAGCGATGACCGCGCTTGGCCCCGTAATGCCAGTCAAGCAGGGAGCCGTCAGTTACTCGGACGCCCCGGCGCTTGCCGAGGCCGAGAAGAATGGCGAAGAACTGGTCCGGATGCTCCAAGCGCCAGCCACTGATAGCTTGCGCTATCTGCGAGCACTGCCGGCCGCGGCCATCCTGAACGCTACCGCCTCTCCGCGCAAGAGTATCGGGCCTGCAAATGGAATCGAGGTGGATGGCTGGGTCCTTCCCCAGGAGCCGGCCGAAGTATTCTCGACCGGCCATGAACATCGCGTGCCTCTGCTGGCCGGAAACAATTCGCGCGAACGCTCGCCGCTCACCACGCCCGACGATTTGACCAAGGCGATGGAAGCAATGTATGGACCGCTCGCCCCTCGCGCCTTTGCCCTTTATCGTCCCGATGCGGCAGATCCGCTCTATGGCGACGCCGCCGCCCAATGGGTAGTGGATACCATGTACCGCTGTCCCGTGGTGGCCGAACTGTCCTGGCATGCGGCTGCTGGAAACCCCGCCTGGGAATACCAGTTTGACCGCGCCGCTCCCCATGGCGCCGAAGTCCCGTACGTCTTCGGCACGCTCCATTCGCCCACGGCCGTCGATCAGGGGATCTCCCAGGTCATCGAGGAATACTGGACGAACTTCGCAAAAACCGGCAATCCCAACGGAGCCAAGTTGCCGGCCTGGCCGAACTTCAACGCATATATTGAATTCACCAGCGACGGCCCCGTGAAAGCCGAAGGACTGCGCCGCCCGTTCTGCGCTCTTTACCTAGAAAACGTAAAGCGGCTCATGGAGCACTAGAAGCAAATGTGATCCTATGAAAGCGCTGCCGAGACGTTTTCGGTATCTTGAACCGAAAACACCTCACATCATGCCAACACTTTTGCAGCCGGTTTATCGGGTGATAAAATCAGCAAACAAGCTATGCCGCCAAGCCGTGGGAACTCGGTATGAAGCTGCTCATCCTCACCTTCCTGGCGTCCACAGCCTTGGCCCAGACGTACGATATCGTGCTGGCAAACGGGAGGGTGATGGACCCGGAGACCAACCTCGACGCCGTCCGGAACGTCGGAATTCTTGGCGGCCGCATTGCTTCCGTTTCTTCATCCACACTGCAAGGCCGCACCGTGCTGGATGCGCGGGGCCTCATTGTGACCGCTGGATTCATCGATCTCCATTCCCACGGCCAGAACCCGGAAAACTACGCCTTCAAGGCGCGCGACGGAGTTACCACCGCCCTTGAAATGGAAGTTGGCGTGAACCCGCTCGCCGCTTGGTACGCCACCCGCGAAGGGAAGGCGCTCATTAACTTCGGCGCCACTTCCGGCCACATCCCCGCGCGAATGGCCGTCATGCACGATACCGGTGGATTGCTGCCGCGCGACGCCGCTGCAAACCGGACCGCCACGCCCGACGAGAGAAAACAGATTTTGGAGCTGGTCCGTCAGGGGCTGGATGAGGGCGGGCTCGGAATCGGAATGGGCATTGAGTACACACCCACGGCGTCCCGCGACGAGATTCTGGAGCTGTTCGAACTCGCCTCCGAACGGCGTGTACCAATTTATGTCCACATCCGCAGCGGCGGGCCGGTAGAGCCCGGGGCCATCGATGCCCTGCAGGAAATGCTTTCCGACGCAGTTGCTACCGGCGCGTCGCTGCACGTTGTTCACATTACCAGCATGGGCTTGCGGCAAACGCCGATTTTACTTCGGATGATTGACGGTGCGCGACGGCGCGGGCTCGACGTGACAACGGAGGCTTACCCCTACACAGCAGCAATGACTGATTTATCCGCCGCCATCTTCGACCCAGGATGGCAGGGGCAATTTGGCGATATCAGCTACCACGATCTCCAATGGGCTGCTACGGGTGAGCGTCTCACGGCGGACACCTTCGCCCGCTATCGCAAACAGGGCGGAATGGTGATCATCCACAACATTCCCGAGGAAATATCGCGTCTGGCCGTCGCCAACCCCACGGTACTGATTGCCAGTGACGGCATTATCGAGAACGGCAAGGGGCATCCGCGCGGGGCCGGCACCTATGCGCGGGTGCTGGCGCGCTACGTCCGGGAGCAACATGCTTTGTCTTTAATGGACGCAATCCGCAAAATGAACCTGATGCCGGCCCAGCGGCTCGGCATCCAGTCCAAAGGCCGGCTGCAGGTCGGAGCCGATGCCGACATCACCGTGTTTGACCCGGACCGGGTAGTCGATCGCGCCACCTTCGACAACCCGGCCCAGTATTCCGAAGGGATTCCGTACGTGCTGGTCGGAGGGGTCTTGGTTGTTCGAGACGGCAAGCTGGTGGAGGGAGTCGCACCCGGTCGCGCCCTGCGGCGATGATTCCACCCAGTCACCCCCCTTCCTCCACCCAATCTCCCACGCTCCCAACGAACTCCTGCCAACCCTGCCGCCGACCGCCGAGCCCCCGTGGTATCCAAACGGCGAGGTCCTCCTGGGAGCCCGCCGAGCATGGCTTCTTCCGAAAATTCGATAGTGCCCCCCTGTTTTCAATCCTTCAGTCCATGGAGGGGGAGGGTTGGGCCACAGCTGGGACATAAGCGACGCGGGGAATGGCAATGCCGAGTTTCCCCAATCGGCGAATTGTGATGCCGGATCATGCGCTGCCTCTGCGGTTCACCGAGCGGTGGAGCCTTCCTGTCTTCGAAAGGCTGCTGAGTCTCTAGGACGCGATAAATCAAGGTCAGCATGAGATGCGCCACGGCTATGAGGGCGGGTGCTTTCTGGCCGCCGGATCGACTCGCAACACGCCAGAACTTGTCCTGAAGAGAGCAGTTCTTGGTGGCTGCTGCCGCCCAGGCGCACTCCGTCAGCGCGCCGCGCAGCCACGGATTGCCTCCGGTGGTGTGGCTGCTCTTGTTCTTGCCGGCGCTGCGGTTGTTCCCAGGACAAACGCCGGCCCACGAACTCAAATGCTTGGCCGAAGGAAACTGCCGCATATCCGCTCCTGTTTCAGCCAGAATGTTGGCCGCGCTGCGGTCTTGTATGCCGGGAACCGTCTGCATCAGTTGCCAGGCTGCGCCCAGCCCCGCCGCCTCGATCTTGGCCGTAATGTCACGGTCCATTTCTGCGATCTGCTCTTCCAGAAACAGCATGTGCTTCAGGCTGTAGCGGATCATCTGCCGGTGATGGTCACTCATCCGGTGTCCTTCCAAAGCCTGGACGATCTCGGGAATCTTTTTCCTGGCTCCCCGTTTTGCGAACTGCGCAATCTCTGCCGGCTGCGCTTTTCCATCCAGCAACGCATCCAGCATCAGTTGCCCGGACACCCCGAAGACGTCCGTCAGCACATTGCCCAGTTTCACGTTGGCGTCCTCCAGTACCTTCTGGACGCGGTTCTTCTCGGCGGTGGCGTCGCCCAGCAGCCGCTTGCGTCTTCTCGTCAGATCGCGCAGTTCCCGAATCGCCCGTGGCGGAATGAAACTGGGATAAATCATGGCGTGCCGCAGCAGGTGCGCCAGCCACCAGCCATCCTTGTCGTCGGTTTTGTGGCCCTTGCGGTTCTTCACTTCCTGCGGGTTGGCGAGGCAGACTTTCAGGCTTCCCTCCAGTACGTTGAATACTGGCTTCCAGTAGGAACCGGTCGATTCCATCACCGCGTGCGTGACGCCCTCCGCTTTCAGCCAGTCCCGCAGCGACTCCAACTCCGCCGTGATGGTCCCGAATCGCCGTCTCTCGACGCGCGGTTCTCCCTCCAAAGGCCCCGTCAAAATGCAGACCGCCAGGAACCTCTTCCCCACGTCGATTCCGGCGCATCGCTCTATGGCTGCAGAAATCATCTTCTTCTGTTCTCCTTCCCGGCGAAAGAATAGCCAACATCTTCAGAACTATCTTCTTCCTCGGCTCGACTGCTCCATTCGGGGATTCAACATGTCGGCCCGGCCAGTTTCGTTTTCGGTTCCACCGCTCCATTAGCCATTCCGGCCGCTTTCCTCCGCCTTCGCCCACAATCTCACACATTTTCATTGGCGGGGGTGAACGGAACCCGGTCATGAGAGTTTCGTTTTTTCAAAAGAGTATTTAGAAAGCTTGCCCAACACAAAAAACACCTCAATGCGCCGCCCACATCGAATATGGTTTACACCGGTATCGTCACTATGAAAGTATGTACCGAGGATCTTTGCGCGCCCTAACTATGGCTAATCAAAGCAAATTGGTCGTCCTGACCGCCCTGGCTGTCTCCCCGGCGTTCCTCCCCGCTCAATGGATAAACCATCCCACCCCTGGGATCCCGCGCACTTCCACCGGCAAGCCGAACCTTTTCGCCCCCACGCCCCGCGCAGCCAACGGAAAACCCGATCTCTCTGGACTCTGGCAGACCGCGAGCGCACCACCGGAAATCCTGGAACGCTTGATCCCGGGAACCACCAACGGCGCGGGTGAAGAACCTCTCTCGCAGTACTTCATCAACATCTTTTTCGATTTCAAGCCGGAAGACGAGCCCATCCAACCCGAAGCTGCCAAGCTATTCCGCGAACGCGCGCGCAACTTCAGCAAAGAATCTCCGCTCCCGCACTGTCTTCCGGAAGGCATGCCGCTGGTCGAAATGGCGCCTGCTCCTTACAAAATCATCCAGACGCCAGGGATGACAGTAATGCTGTATGAAAGAGATACAACTTACCGCCAGGTCTTTACCGACGGCCGAAGTTTGCCGGACGATCCTCAACCCTCTTGGCTGGGGTACTCTGTCGGCAAATGGGATGGCGATTCGCTCGTGGTCGACACCATCGGCTTCAATGACCGCGGCTGGCTGGATGCCCGCGGCCACACCCATAGCGAGTCCCTCCACCTCACCGAGCGATTTCTCCGCTCCGACTTCGGTCATATGGACGTGCAGCTCACGATTGACGATCCCAAGACCTATACCAAGCGATTCACCATCAACCTGAAGCAGCGCCTGCTTCCAGACACCGACCTGCTTGAATCCTTCTGCGCCGAAAACGAGAAAGACGCAACCCACCTCGAAGCAAAGTAGCGCACGCACTCCTGCGTGCCGTGTTGGCACTCGTGCCAACACCTTTTTGCGGCAGCGCGGGTGTATAGTGTTGGGATTCCGGCAACCGCCTGTCAAAGGAGACAGTTCATGCCAAAGTACTCGCGTAGAGACTTGGGTCTGTTGCTTCCGGCTCTCGCAGCCGCAACCGCCTCGGCCCAGACCGCCGAAAATTCCGTCGAGAAGCTGCCGGTCATGAAGACCCAGGCTTTCCTCTACAACGAAGTCCCCGTCACCGTCAACGGCAAGAACAAATCGCGCCGCATGTTCACCGCCAAAACGCACACCGGCTTCAAGATGGAATCGCACCAAAGCGACATAGCGCCAGGCGAAGTGAATCATCCTCCCCATCAGCATCTCCGCGAAGAGATGATGCTGGTCCGACTGGGAACCATGGAGCTGACCATTTCAGGCCATCCTTACCGGCTAGGTCCCGGCGACGTAGGCGTCATCGGTTCCAACGAAATCCACAACGCGAAGAATGTTGGAACCACCCGCGCCGAGTACTTTATCGTCAACATAGGCAGGGACGACATATGACTCGATGCTGCCTTTACTCCACAGTCCTCACCGCGCTGGCGTTCCAGGTGGCGGCCTATGCACAAGCCCCCAATTTAGCCTTCCACCCACCCAATAGCGAACTCCCCAATCCCTATCGCACGCTGCGGGACTGGGCCGAACTCCCCAAAGGCATGACCTGGACCGCGATAACTGGCGTCCAGCAAGGTCCCGACGGCCGCTTGTATGTCCTCGGCCGATGCCATGAAAATTCCTGTGCCGGCCGCACCGAACCGCCCATTCTGATCTACGATCCCCACTCCGGCAAGCTGCTCGATTCCTGGGGCTCGGGCATGTTCCTTTTCCCGCACGGCTTCCAGGTGGAAAAGGATGGCACAATCTGGATTTCCGACGCCCAGGCCGAAGGATCCAAAGGCAACCAGGTTTTCAAATTCACCAAGGATGGAAAACTCCTGATGACGCTGGGCCGGGGAGGCGCGCCCGTGGATGCTCCCGACAGCTTCAATCAGCCCACCTCCATCGCCATCGTTCCGAACGGCGACATCTTCGTCGCCGAAGGCCATTCTCCGACCTATGGCAACTCGCGCCTCGTGAAGTTTTCGAAAGACGGCAAGCTCATCAAGACCATTGCGAAGAAGGGGCGCGGCACCGGCGAGCTGATGGGACCGCACAACCTCGCGTTCGATTCTCAAGGCCGGCTCTTCATCGCCGATCGCGGGAACAATCGCATCGTGATCATGGATCAGGACGGTCGTTTCCTGGACGAGTGGCGGCAATTCGGCCGTCCCAGCGGCCTCTTTATCGATAAGGACGATCGGCTCTACGTCGCCGATTCGGAATCCTGGGGACCCGACGAGCCGGGTTGGAAAAAAGGCATCCGCATCGGCAGCGCCAAAACCGGCAAAGTCGACCTCTTTATAGAAGACATGGAATCTACCACCGAAGAACACAGTGGCGCCGAAGCCGTGGGTGTGGATTCCGATGGCAACGTCTACGGTGGCGTGGTGCGCCGGAAAATGCTGGAGAAGCACGTCCCGGCTTCCGCAGGTTCCAAGTGAACCGCCGCCAGTTTATCTTCACGGCTGCGGGCGCCTCGACATTACTCGCTGCAAGCCCGGCGAAATACGACCTCATCGTCAAGGGCGGGCGCGTGATCGACCCCTCGGGCAAGCTGAACGGGATCTTCGACGTGGCCATCGCGAACGGGCATATCGCGGCGGTCAAGGCCGGTATCTCGACTAACGGCGTCGACACAATCGACGCCAGCGGCAAAATAGTCGCCCCTGGTTTGATTGATATCCACACCCACGCTGCCCGGTCCAAAGATGCAGCGCCACTCTGTCTCGCCGACGGCGTCACCGGGCTAATCGACGCGGGATCGCAGGGCGCGGACCACATCACCGACGCCATTGCCGTCGCCAGATTGGCGCCGCAAACGTGCCGGGTTCTGATTAACATCGGCCGTGCCGGTATTCTGCCGGAAGGCGACACCATGGACCTCAGCCGCGCCGACGTCGCCGCCGCGCGCGAAGCCATCGGGCGCGATCGCGAGATGATCGTCGGGGTGAAAGCGCGGCTGTCGCGCGACGTCGCCGGCGCCAATGATTTTGAAGTGCTCAAGCGTGCGCAGGAGGTAGCCTCGTCGTTCCATCTGCCCGTGATGATCCACATGGGTCAGACCGTGTCGCTCCTGCCGAAGCTTCTCGCTCTTCTCAAACCTGGCGATGTCGTTACCCACATGTTCGCGCCGCCGCCCAACAGCATCATCGATGACTCCGGGCACATTCTGCCGGAGGTGCTGGCCGCCCGCCGCCGTGGCGTTTGGTTCGACCTGGGAAATGGGCGCACCGGACATTTGCGGTGGGATATTGCCGAACAGGTGCTCCACGCCGGCTTTCTGCCCGACACTTTCTCCACCGACTGGACTCCCGAAGGCCGCACCGCCCAGGTAATCAACTTCCCGAACGTCATGTCGAAGTTTCTGATGCTCGGCATGCCCATCGACCAGGTGGTGGCCTGCGCTACCGTCCATCCGTCCCGCGTATTTCCGGTCTTCAAAAATCGGGGCACGCTGAAAGTGGGCGCGCCCGCCGACATTGCAGTGCTGGAGCTCAGAGAAGGATCCTTCGAATTCGTCGATAATTTCGGGAACAACCGCACCGGTCGCCAGAGACTCTTCCCCATTGCCACCGTCCTGGCCGGAAAGCGAGTTGCAGCTTTATGAAACTCTTTTACCTTTTGCTGATCGCACCCCTCATGCTGTCGGCGGCCGACGATCCGTACGCCGCGCAGCTTTTCAAAAAGCATTGCGCCTCCTGTCATGACTCCCCAAGTGGCGTCGAAGGGCGGGTCCCACAAGTCTCCATGCTGAAAACGATGACCCCCGCTGCGATCCAGAAAACGCTCGAAAGCGGAATCATGAAAACGCAGGCTGCGCCGCTTTCCGCCGACGAGCGCCAGAAGATCGCAACCCTGCTCGGCACAGCCGTCACTGCCGAGCGGCGGCGCGAGGAAATCGCGAACCCGTGCCCGGCCGGCGCCTTGTGGACCGAAGGTTCGGCGTGGGCCAGTTGGGGCGGAAGCTTAGCCAACACGCGCTTTCAATCCGCGAAAGACGCCGGCTTTCAGACCGACGATCTGGCCCACTTGAAGTTGAAATGGGCCTTCGCGTTTCCCGACACCTCCACCATGCGCTCCCAGCCTGCCGTCTATCGCGGCCGGGTATTCGTGGGCGGCCAGGATGGAAGCATCTACGCCTTGGACGTGGCCACGGGCTGCACCCATTGGTCCACCACTGTGCAGTCTCAGGTGCGCTCCGGGATCACGATAGGAGAGATCGGCGCGAATCCCACGTTATTCTTCGGCGACTCCGCCGGTTACGTCTACGCGCTCGACGGCGCCACCGGGAAACAGCTGTGGAAGATGCGTCCCGATGAACACCCCGCGTCCACTGTGACGGCTACACCGGTCTTCTATCAGGGGCGCCTCTATGTGGGATCGGCTTCGCGTGAGGAAGCGCTTTCCATTTCGACGTTGTACCCCTGCTGTACCTTCCGCGGAAGTGAAACGGCGGTGGACGCAGCCACTGGGAAAGTGCTTTGGAAGAGATACATGCTTCCTGAGATCGCGAAGGAGCGTCCGAAAGGTCGGCATGACAAGGCCGCCTGGGGTCCTTCAGGAGTCGCCGTGTGGACCGCTCCTACGTTGGACCCGGAACACGACACCATGTACGTCACTACCGGCGACAACTACTCCGACCCGTCAACGTCCATGAGCGATTCGCTCGTCGCTGTGCGGCTGTCTTCTGGCGAGATTCTCTGGTCCAGGCAATTTACGGCCAAGGATGCCTGGAACAGTTCCTGCCAGCTTCCCGGCAAAGTGAACTGTCCCGACTCTGACGGCCCGGACTTCGATTTCGCCGCATCCGCCGCATTGGTCTCGCTCCCCAACGGACACCGCGCGCTTCTGCTGGGACAGAAGTCGGCTGTCGTTTACGCCGTGGATCCGGACCGCAAGGGGCAGACGCTTTGGCAGGCGCGGATCGGCGAAGGCGGAACAGTAGGTGGGATTGAGTGGGGTCCGGCCACCGACGGCCGAAACATTTACGTGGCTCTGTCCGACATTCGCTTTGAGGTAGCGCGCAAGCCGGACAGCAACGACCGCACCTATCAACTCGACCCCACGAAAGGCGGCGGAATGTTCGCACTGCGCATCGATAACGGCGAGCGTATGTGGCAGACGCCCCCGCCAGGCTGCGGCCAACGGCCGTCCTGCAGCCCCGCGCAATCCGCTGCCGTCAGCGCGATTCCAGGAGCCGTGTTCTCCGGCTCCGAGGATGGTCACCTGCGGGCCTATTCCACTGCGAGCGGAAAAATCGTTTGGGATTATGACACAGCCCGGGAGTTCAAGACGGTGAACGGTGTGGCGGGACGCGGAGGGTCTATCGACGTGGCCGGGCCGGTGGCTGCCGGCGGAATGCTGTTTGCGGTCTCAGGCTATCCGGCCAGAGGGGGGCTGCCAGGGAACGTGCTGCTCGCGTTCTCGGTGGAACCCTGATTCACTTGCCAACCAGATGTCCCGCGTCTCGTTCACCCTCCGCGCAGACGTACTCTCCGATCTCATCGCCGGCATCGAGATCGGCCACGCGCTTGATGATCCAGGGCTTCGCATAAGCTCCCGGATCATCAATCGTGAACTCGATTTCCAAATGTCCCAAATCAGGGCGGCGAAAGCGTTCGATAACGTGCAACATCTCGGAATGCCGATGGCCCGCGCTGTCCAGCCACGTCTTATCGTTGAACCCCACCGTATCCACCACCAGCGTATCCCCCTCCCAATGCCCAATCGAGTGTCCCATCCAAGTCGGATTCGGATCCTTCGGATGGCCGCGCCCATCCAGGTAGATGGTGCGATGGCTGGGAACATCGTCCTCAAATAGCATTACCAGACGCGTTGGGGTTTGAACCAGCTCAAACGGAAACAAAGCTCCGGCCGCTGTGATACCACGGGTGAGGCAATGCGCTCCGGGAGCGTCTTTTGAGTTGTTCGCGAGACTCTCCTGGTAGAGCTTCTCTTCCCAAGGCAGGGGCTCGGGCTTCCCCGCATCCACGGTACGCTGCGCGAACCAGATCCCCGTCAGGTCCGGTTTGCCATCTCGAGTGTGAGGCGTCGGCCCGTCGGGCGTCGCATGTGGAGTTACCTGGTCCTTTCTGAATTCCGGGCCGTCTCCTAAAGTGCCCAACTGAAAATCAAAGAGGTGGATGTCGAGGCGTAATGTTTGTCCCGCCGCGATAGTCACGTTTTTCTGGGCATAGGGATTGTACCCGGGTGCGGCCACCGTTACGTCGTAGGCGCCCGCCGGCAACTGCGCCAGCGTGTAGGAGCCCTGGTCGGAGCTAGTCGCCTTGTAAACCGCTTGAGTGGCCAGGTTGGTGATTTGAATCGGAGCGTTCGCGACCCTTTCACCGGCCAGGTCCAGAACAGTGCCGACGATCGCGCCGCCATTTTGAGCGAATGCCGCACTAGCGAAAACGAGCACCGCAATCAATCGCACGGATGCGAGCATAGCGTGTAGTTGATTCTAGCGCGTTGTGGCACAGTGCCCCTGCGGGGCAAACAATGTTCGTGAAAACAGAAAGGCGTTCTGCCGTTGTAGTATTTCGGATTATCGAGTCTGAAAACACTACAAGGAGAACGCCGTGCAACAGTTTATCGAAAAATATGGCGATCGGATCGCGGGAGTGCTGTCCGGGTTCGATCGACTGGTACTACGAGGTTCACCGCGCCGGTTGGATATAAGTTACTGGGACCCCACCCGGCACGTGATGGTGTCCAAGGGGATGGAAGAATTCCTTTGGCAAAATGGAGTTCTGTTCAAACATTACGGCGACTACCTGAAGAAGACCAGTGAGCGGGTGAAGGAGGCTTCTACGAGGGCCGTTCGCCAAGCTGGACTCCCGGTGATTTATGTGCGAGAGGCCGGGGTGGACAAGGACGAGTATGCGCGGCGGGTGGCTGCTGAGCGGGGAATCCGTAGCGGGCCAGTATGTGTGCTGAGCGTGCTGGAGCCGTGTCCGACGTTCGAATATGTGCAGTCGAAGATCGTACGGCGGAAGCGGCCCTGCCATGTGCTCTATCACTATGGATAGGACCAGAGGCTGGGGTGGATGTACGCGCGGATTCAGACCTGGTTCCCATTCCACATCCAGATCGGCATCAATGGTCGGGAATGGCTGGCGCAGCAGATGCGGCAAGCGGGGCTAGCGTTCCAACAGGAGAAAAACTGCTTTACGCGGATCGCCGATTTTCCACGCGCGCAGGAGATGCTGAACCAGCAACTGCGAACCGATTGGGTGGATCTGCTCACCGGCTTCGCTAAGCGGCTGAACCCCATCCACGAAGAGATTTTCGCGAAGTATCCAACGCCGTATTACTGGACCTGTTACCAAAGCGAATGGGCCACCGACATCGTATTCCCTAGCGGGGCAGAGCTGAAACGATTGATGCCGGCCTTCATTGCCCATGGAATGCTGAGCTTCCACAGCCGCGATGTTCTCCGATTCTTCGGGAAACGACTGACGAAATCCGGCCAGATCCCCCGGAACTTTCATGGCGAACTCCAGACCAGTTGCAAGGAGTACGAAGAAGGCGAGCGCATCAAGTTCTGGATGGACGGCAACTCGACCAAGGCCTATAGCAAGGTAATCCTGGCCGACGCGGCGGTGTTGAGGGCGGCGGAAACGACCATCAACAACGTCGACGTGTTTCGCACCTATCGACCCGCCGAGGGCGGCCCGGAGGAGAATCTGCAATGGCGGAAAATGCGCAAAGGGATTGCCGATCTGCACCGCAGAGCCGAGGTCTCCCAGCAGACCAACAACCGGCTCATCGACGCTTTGGCCAGCGTCGACGACAGCCGCAGATTGGAGGAACTGATCGCCGACATCCAAAAGCCGGTGAACTGGCAAGGGCGCCGCGTACGGGCCTTGCGCCCCTTGGGGGATGACCGGCCATTGCTGGAGGCGATCAATGACGGCGATTTCGTGCTGAATGGATTCCGCAACCGCGACCTACAGACCCTCTTTTACGACACCCCCGCTCATTCCGCCGCCGAAAAACTTCGCCGTTCGGCCGCCATCAGCCGACGGCTCCGGATGCTGCGCGCGCACGGCTTAATCCGGAAAGTGCCGCATACCCATCGCTACCAAGTCAGTCCCGATGCGCGTACCCTTCTGGTAGCCATCCAAACGGCGGCGAGAACAACGCTCAACCAAGTCAACCAGTTGAGGACTGCGGCTTGAAAAATCGACGCAGCACGCGAAGATTCTTATCGTTAGCAATGCACGCACTCGTGCGTGCAGCCGGCTACAGGCCTTCTCCATGCCTCTGCTTGTCCGCTGACAAGTATTGGCGTAGTGCATGCCCCTGGCCGACACTCGTGTGAACGGGTTCCGGGGCCGGGATGTGATATAAATTCTAAAACTCAGACCGTGACGGAGGTAGACATGGAAGAGCAGAAGCTCGGCGTCAAAGAACAGCAAAATCTAACCGTCGGCGACGGATTTATCGGAATGCTGAACGCCTTCGTGGATCCGGCGGCTACGGCCAAACGGGTTCCCGCACCGCTATCGTGGCTCTGGCCAATCATCGCGCTGACCATTATTTACGTGGTGTTCGGGTATCTCATGCTCCCTTACACCATGAACCTGATCGATTTGAGAATCAATCAGCAAATAAGCCAGCAAAACGCGTCACCCGAACAAGCCGAGCGCGGCAGACAGATCGTGCACATGATCTACCAATTCCTTCCCCTGGCAACGCCCGTGTTCGTGATCGTATTCCTGTTGCTATTTGGGTGGCTGGTGAGCGTGATGGGATCTATCGCGGGATTGCGCGCCAAATTCCGCGACATCGTCTCGCTGCTGGCTTCTTGTGGGTTGATTCTGTCGCTCCAAACCGTCGCGTCCTACATCGTCCTGCACGCCAAAGGCGACGAGATCACCACCACCGAACAGCTCACTCCGCCGTTTGGGCTCGACATTTTTCTTCAGGATATTCACGGCGCGCTGTTTGCGCTGGTCAATTTCTTTTCGATTTTTGAGGTTTGGTACCTGGTCGTGGTGACGATAGCGCTAGCCCATCTGGCTAAAACCACCAAAGGGAAGGCTTTCTTCGCCATCACGCCGGCCTGGCTGCTTCCGCTGGTGATCCGGATCGTACAGGCAATGGTTCAGGGAGGGAATTGAAGTTTGCGGGGTGGCAGCTTTCCGCCACCCCCACGGGGAAAAGAGACGAGAGAGAGACGACTGCTCAAAACCTAACGGGTTCCGACGCTCTCCACTCCATGCGTGCTGACGCTTTTCTCTCCCGCCGAAGCAATGTCTTCGGCGCCCGTGGATTTGAGCAGATCCTTGGCCCGGGAGATTTCGTTCGACGTATCGCAATGCACCGACAGCAGCACTCCGCCCGCCTTCACGCGGCCCTCATAGCGCTTCGCTTCATACTCCGGCATTCCCATGCCAACCAGAGCGCCGATGAATCCACCTACGGCCCCGCCGGCGCCCAAACCCGCCAGCGCGCCCATGATGGGACCAGCCGCGATAAAAGGTCCGACGCCAGGGATGGCCAGCGCGCCGATGCCGGCCAGCAGACCGAGTGTGCCGCCAATTACGCCTCCAGTGGTCACACCCGTGGTGGTGCCCTCCGGCGCCTTGGTGTTCTTCTCGTGAGCGAAATCTTTGGTGCTCTGGTTATCCGGCAGCAACACCGAAATGTCGTTGCTCGTAAAACCCGCCGCCATGATCCGGTCCACTGCCAACTCGGCCTGTGGCACCGTTTTATAAATGCCGAAAACTGCTGTGTTTTTTCCTGCCATGTTATTCTCCTTTGGTTTTATTACTACGCGTCCTGCAGGCGCTTGCCGCCCTTTTCCAAATGTTTGCCGGCCTGGTGCGCCGCGTCCTTGGATTTGTCCACAACTTGGTCGACCATCTTCTTGCTGGCGTCCGCCGCGTCATCGATTTTGTTCTTCAACTTGTCCTTGATATCGCTCATTGCCTTTTCTCCTCCTTCTGAAATTCGCTGGGACCCATTGCTCAAAGCCTCTGCTAAACGAGTTCGAAGTTCCCGATTCATTACCAATAAAGTAGCCGCCACTCCAATTCCAATTCCCGCCGCCAATATCGGAAAACTTTCGTGTTTTGTCATCGCCGCTCCTGCTCCCTCTTCTAACGCCTACTCGCTGGTTAGAGGCGGGCGGGTGGCTAGCGTTACAATCCTTCCGGTAAGCAACTTGTTACAAGCGGGTGCAGCACTTCCATTTACTCCTGCCCTCCAAACGCCCTTAAGCCCTAGGGCGCTTCCGCAAACCTTCCTAAGCAGAAGCGCTTTCTCTAAGTAAGCGCTTGCGGTCTAATCGCTATCCCGATGCCAGTCGATTCAACGGGTGCGGCAGTAATGCCGGGGAGCACCTCTTTGTATCTGGCCCAATTACTTCGCGCCAACCCCCTCTCGGCGCTCGCACTTCTCATTTGCCTCGCCACCATTCTGTGGTGCATCCTGTTAACTCGCCGGCAGCGCAATGGCCTCGACAAAATTCTGACCGGCCTTTTGGGACTCATCGCGATCTACGAATCGCTCCGCATCCTGAAAGATTCCGGCTTCGCCGTTTTCGCGCGCTTCCACGTCATGGAAGGTTGGGTGGACCTGATCAGTGCCCTCCTGTACCTTCTCGCGGCGCTCATCCTGAAGACTTCCAGCGTCGATCGGGCCGCTACCAAGGTTCATCTGCGGCTCATGGAGCACGACGAAAAGCGAGCGGATCTGAGCGGCGCGCTGATCGCCGTGGTTCCCGAATTGGGCCATCCGCTCCTCGACTTTTCCCCGCTCGCCATTCTTGCCCTGGACGTCCACGGCCTGGTGACTTACTGGAATGGCGCCGCCGAAAGCCTGTTTGGCTGGACCCGCAATGAGATCGTGGGGCACGAGCTTCCCTTCGATCTGAGTGGCTCGCTGCAAGGCAAGGACGGCAGTTTCATCGAGGCCGCGGTCTGGACATCGCCGATTCGCTCACCACTCGGTCAGCCGGGTGGCACCGTGATTGTCGCCGCTGGAAACGTCGCGTTGCATGGGGCAGGTCTGGAGTTCTCCGCCCCCGCCAAGCTGCGCTTGGCCCTGCATAGTTAGTCATAAAGAGAGAGTTAGTTCAGTCTCCCAGAAGGCTCCGCAATCTCTCATATCCCGCCCGGCTCACCGGAAGCTGCGATCCATCCGACAACACCGCCACGCGGCTATCCTTGGCGTACGGCTCGATCTTGGCGACGCGTTCCAGATTCACAATCACCGAACGGTGTATGCGCACAAAGCGCTGCGGATCGAGAGCCGCCTCCAGGCTCGAAATGGTCTGCTCTTTCAAATAGCTCTTGCCCTGGCTATGCAGGGAGACGTAGTCGTCTTCCGCTTCGGCGTAATCCAGCCGGTCCACGGGGATGATATGGACTCGCGCCCCGTCCTTCACCACGATGCGCTCCAGAAACTCTTGCGGAGGTCGCGCGGCGCGCGCCAGCTCCCCAACCCCGGTCCGTTCGGCTCGCGGGGTCTCGCCCCGCCGCAGTCGAGCGCGTTCCAGGGCCTTTTGAAATCGCTCCAGGCTGAACGGCTTCAACAGATAATCCACCGCGTGTTTGTCGAACGCGCGCATCGCATACTGATCGTAGGCGGTGACGAAGACCACGGCGACATCTTGTCCGATCAGTTCCAGAACTTCAAAACCGTCCAGCTTCGGCATTTGGACGTCCAGAAACACCAGGTCCGGCTTCTTCTCGCCGATCGCCTTCACCGCTTCGAAACCGTTGGCGCATTCGGCGACAATGTCGATGTCCGGGCACGAGCCCAGGTATTCGCGCAGCAGTGCCCGCGCGAGCTCTTCATCATCCACAATCACCACGCTGAACTTGCGCTGGGTGGGTACCGCTGTGGATACCCCTAGAGCCGCGCCCCCGGCATCCCGCTCCAGGTTCTTCAGATCCACCAGCAGTTCGCGCGCCGATTGATAGCGCCGCTCGCGATCCTTCTCCAGGCACTTCCGCACCACCCGCTCCAGGCCATCGGGAACCTCGTAATTGAAACGAGCGATCGCGTCGGGTTGCGAGCCGAGAATGCGCGCCATGGTTTCAGACGGCGTTGCGCCCGGAAAGGGCAGCCGCGCCGTGGCCATCTCATACAGCACCACTCCCAGGCTGAACAGATCGGTGCGGTGATCCACCTCGCGGCCCAGCGCTTGCTCCGGACTCATGTAAGCCACCGTGCCCAGCACCACGCCCGTGCCGGTCATCACCTGCGTGTCTGCAAGATTCTTGAGCGTTTCCAGCTTGGCGAGCCCGAAATCCAGCACCTTGACGTAACCTCGCCGCGTCAGCATCAAATTAGACGGCTTGATATCGCGATGTACGATGCCTTTGGAATGCGCGTCGTCCAGCGCGTCGGCCACCTGGGTTCCGAACGAGAGCAATTCGGAAAACGCCAGCGGACCCCTGCCCAGTCGAACGCTCAATGGCTCGCCCTCAACATATTCCATGGCGAAAAAGCGGAGCCCGGCGTCTTCCCCGATTTCGTAGATATACGCGACATTGGGATGAGTAAGCGCGGACGCCAGCTTGGCTTCCTGCACAAAACGATGCATGCGCTCCGGATCCGCTGCTACCTGGGCGGGCAGCACCTTCAGAGCGGCCTGCCGCCCTAAGCGCGTGTCGTCGGCCAAATAGACGGCGCCCATGCCGCCTTCGCCCAGGCGCGAGACCACGCGGTAATGCGCGATGCTTGATCCCATCCCGAGAGGGTCAGCCATCACCTCATCATTACACGTGCTCAAGGCAGGGCAGCTCCATTTCCACCACAAAATGATCGCTGCTCGCCCGAGTGTCCACGCGCGCGGTGTTCTCATAAACCGCGCGCAGCCGGTCGCGCACGTTCCTTAACCCCAGCCCATGCCGGCTGGACGCAGGCGAGTCGGGATCGAATTCGTTCTCAATCTTGAGTTGCAGGTAGCCATCCCGGCAGCGTGCTTCCAGCCGAATGGTTCCCCCGTCCACTAACCCGGCGATCCCGTGCTTCACCGCGTTCTCCACCAGCGGCTGCAGCACCAGCGACGGCACCACGCATTGCCCGCAATCGGGATCGGCGTCGATCTCGACACGCAGGCGGGCGCCGAAACGCACCTGCTCCACTTCCAGATATGCCTTGGCCAGCGCCAGTTCGTCAGCCAGCGTAATGTGTTGCTTCTCCCCCAGTTTCAGCGTGGTTCGCAGAAAGTCGGAGAGCTTGATGCACATGTCCCTGGCGCGCTGTCCATCCACGGTAGCGAGCGCGCTGATCGAGTTCAGGCTGTTGAATAAGAAATGCGGATTGATCTGGGCTTTCAAAGCCTTCAATTCCGATTCCCGCGCCAGCGTCAGCGCCTCCTGTTCGCGCGTCTCAGCCTCCTTGGACGATTCCATGGACAGCAGCACATAGTGCAGCGCCACGGATAGCAGATACAACAGCACGCCGATGCCAAACAGCAGCGGGAGCTGCGGGCTAAAGCGCTCGTTGAGACGTACGAAGACGTAATGTCCCAGCGCCAGGGCCAGTCCCTTCGCCAGAACGATCCAAATCAGCCCTGCGGCGATCGCCGCGGCCAAGTGATTGCCCAGCACCTTGAAGATCTTCGATGAACCCAGAGGAAGCGCGCGGCACATGTACCACGGCGCCAGACAGATCAGCGCGTAAAATACTGCCAATGGCGCGCTTAGCGACCACGCTTCCGTCCAAGCCAGCCCGCCTGTCATTACTAATAGGTAGGCCAGCAAAAGGGCTAGCGGGATCCACGCCAGCAAGTACAGTGATAGCCTGCCTTGCCCTGCGATGAGCGGATGCATGACGGAATCGTCCGGCTAGTTGCGCAACGTCAGGCCGCCGAAAAGCACCGATCCGGTGATTACCAGCCGGGGAGTCTTGACGTTGGGATCCGGAGCACGTTGGTTCGTTTTGTCGTTGACGCCGCCGAAAACCACCGCGGCCCGGTTGATCACAATCCAGGTTTCCGGCATCCGTACCTCTGCTTCACCGAAGACCACGTTGACATCGATGATCGCCTCATCCACGGTCATGGAAGCATTCCGCAGGTCGAACCGCGCTGCCCCGCATACCGCGGTCGCTTGCCCGCCTTGAAAATCCTTGGCATCGGTGCCGCCCTTGTTGTCGCTGAAAAAGGCCTGCGTATTGACCACGGGCGAGGAAGGATACTGAGGTCCTCCACCGGCTCCGATTCCATGGTGTTCAAAAGCCCGGGCCAGCACGCTCACGCCAAAAGCAATCAGAAGAACCGGCCAAACCACCGCCCAGTCGAAGACCCGGATGCCAAGCGAGTCCAGTATCCCCAGGTTGTCCAGTAGAAAGAATGCGCCCACCAGGGTAACCACCGCGCCCCAAATCCAGCCGGAAGGCGTCCGGCTATCCACCACGCGCGACACGCCCCACGCCACGAGAAGCACGGGCCAGTATTGCCACACATCATGGAACCGGAAGATCCCCAGGTTGTCCAGCAACAGCAGTAAGCCGATAACGACCACAATCGCGCCAAAGAAAACACCCGAGCTGCCCGAGTGATAGCGCCGCCGGGACATGCGATCTTCCCAGCGGGTCCGCCGCGCGTCCATCTTTTGCTCCCAGCGCTGCCGCTTTTCTTCCCAACGATCCGTATCCATGCTTTGAGCCTATCAGCCGTCCTGAAGCCATTCGACCCCAGATCGGCGAATGGCGGCTGGGAATCGGCGAACGGCGGTAAAATCAAGGCTGGTATGGAGCCCTACGAACGAGAGCAGTGGAACCAGCTCGACCGGCGCCTGGCTGAAGCCGAAAAGAAGCTTCTCGCGACGGCGAATCTGGTCAAGGGCGGCATCCCGATGGTGGTCAGCCAGCAGATGCGAATCGATGCTTTGATCGATTCCGACGCCCGACTTTACTTGCAGATGCAGCAACTCATTGAGTCGCAGCAGCGAACCGATGAAAAGTTGGCGGAGTCGCAACGGCGAACCGATGAAACGTTCGCGCGTCTGGCGGAGTCGCAACGGCGAACCGATGAAACGTTCGCGCGTCTGGCGGAGTCGCAGCAGCGGACAGATGAAAAGGTCGCGCGTCTGGCCGATACCGTTCAAAAATTCGTGGATTCGCTGAAATCCCCCGGCAACGGCGCGCACTGACGCGCGTACTCGGACGGTCTTCAAGCAACGATTCCCAAGTTCGTGGTGCAATGAGAATGCGGCCGGGATTCTCCGGCTGCCCTTCAATCCCTCATGAAGGCACTCATAAAGAGCAAGCGCGAACCCGGGTTGTGGCTGGAAGAAATCCCCGCGCCCACCATCGGCATCAACGATGTTTTGATTCGCGTGCGGCGCGCCGGCGTTTGCGGCACCGACGTTCACATCTACAACTGGGACGAATGGGCGCAGCGCACCATTCCCGTGCCCATGGCGATCGGCCATGAATTCGTTGGAGAGATTGTTGAGCTAGGGTCCAACGTCAGCGACTTTCGCGCCGGCGATCTGGTGAGCGGCGAGGGTCACGTGGTCTGCGGCCGTTGCCGCAATTGTCTGGCCGGCCGGCGGCACTTGTGCGCGCACATCCAGGGCGTCGGCGTGAACCGACCCGGGGCGTTTGCCGATTACATCGCGATGCCGGTCACCAACCTGTGGCGTCACAAGGAAAACATCGATCTGGACGTCGCCGCCATCTTCGATCCGCTCGGAAATGCCGTCCACACCGCGCTCTCGTTCCCCGTATTGGGCGAGGATGTCGTGATCACCGGCGCCGGGCCCATCGGAATCATGGCGGCCGCTGTGGTGCGTTACGCCGCCGCGCGTCACGTGGTCATCACCGACAAGAATCCCTACCGGCTGGATCTTGCGGGCAAGATGGGCGTCACCCGCGCAGTGGATACGGCCCAAACTTCCCTCGCGCAGGTGCAAAAAGAATTGGGGATGCAGGAGGGCTTCGACGTAGGTCTCGAAATGTCGGGCCACGCATCGGCGCTGCGCGAAATGATCGCCAACATGAGCCACGGCGCCAAGATTGCCATGCTCGGCATTCCGGCCCAGGAGATCGCCATCGACTGGACCACCGTGGTGTTCAATATGCTCACCATCAAGGGCATCTACGGACGCGAGATGTACGAGACCTGGTACAAGATGGACGTGATGCTGGAAAATGGATTGGATATACGGCCGGTAATCACGCACCGGTTCCCGTATCAGGAGTTCGAGCAGGCTTTTGAAGTGATGAAAAGCGGCAACGCCGGCAAAGTGATCCTAGAATGGTCCTGACTGTGGCGCACGCACTCATGCGTGCCGCGTTCACACTCGTGTGAACGCTTTCAAGGTACCGCGCAGACGAAATTAACCGCCTCGTCGGTGCTCCCCGATCCTCTATAGTGTGCAGTCTCGGGATAAGGGCACAGCGGACGCGTTTTATCCACCACGCCTTTGGTCTTATGCACGGCCGCAATGCGATCGGGCGCCCGGTTCGTTTCCACCCAGGACGCCAGCGCGCCGATGGCGTAGAAATCGTCAGTGCCGTCGCCGCCGCGGCAATGTCCCATGCCAGGAACCATGAACAGTCGAACTGAATTCTCCGCTGCAGCCTTTCCGCCAACGGTGTCTTCCACGCTAGTGAAATAATTCACCGAATTTCGCGGAGCAATCCCGGGGTCCGCCCACCCGTGATACATCAGCAATTTCCCGCCATGCTTGAAAAATGGCTTGAGATTCGGATCAATGGAATTCATGGTGGGACCAATCACCTTGTCCGCCGTCGCAATATCGCGCGCCGGATCGAACTTCAGGTAATCCCAATTCGGATCCTTGAACACCAGGTATTGATAGGTCTCCACTGCCAGCGCCATGGGCTTGGGTCCGGAGAGGTTGGCCCAGCCAAGTTCGCTGCCGCGTTCCAGGCCGGGAAAAAGCGACGCCCCAGGTCCCGCATAAACCTTCCGCGCCACTTCCACTTGTGCAGCGGTCAGACAGGTGGGAGCATCCGGCCCCTTACATTCAATCGCCCGCGGATCGAAATGGCATTGGCGTGGATCTTCGAGCACGCCGTCTTTCACTCCATCCAACGCGTCGCAGGCTTCCAGCACTGCCTTGTGAATGAGCGGATATTTGGCCGGCGGAATGTAGCCGTCGCTCTGATTGGTGATCTCGGTGGTCCACACCTGCGCGCCCTGCAAGTGCGACGGATAATTGGCCGCGGCACCTGCGACGATCCCGTCGTAATCGTCAGGGTAGCGTTGCGCCTCGGCCAGCGCCTGCCGGCCGCCGGTGGAACAGCCATTAAAGTACGCGCGTGCCGGAGCCTTCTCGTAATAAGCCGCGGCGATGGCCTTCGCCGCCAGCGTCATTTCATGCACCGCGCGATAAGCGAAATCGATCAGCTTCTCAGGATGCCCGACCACAAACGCCGCCGTGGTCTCGGAATGTCCGGTGTCGGTGCTGGCGGCGGCATAGCCGGCCTTGACTGCGGTCGCTAGATCACGATAGACAATGCTCCCCGCCCAAGCGCCGTTGCCCACCGATTCCAGCTTCCCGTTCCAACCGGACGCAGGCATCCAAACCTCGATCCGTATCGCCGAATCGCTGCTCGGTTCCAGCGTGGCGGCTACGCGGCAAATAGCGGGTAAATTTCCGAAGTTCGGAGCTCCCGCCGGCAAAGTGAGCTGCCCGGCAGGCACAAGCTCCGCCAATGTGACGGTGGCGTGAGGCAGGACAAGCTTAGCCAGACTCTCGCAAGGAGTGGCAGCCGCCAGACGCAACGCGAACACGATAACAAGCACGAAATATTTCATGTCTTGTCACATCTTAGAACGCCTGCGGGCTGGGGCAAATGTAGCGCACGCACTCCTGCGTGCTGCGTTCACACTCGTGTGAACGCCTTTTTGTGGCGGAGCTCTCGCACCCATCTTTACCAACGGATAACGGTCCCTCCCACGGGTGGTTCGCCTTGCTACCTGCATGCAACGTTCGATATGCTGTGGGATCGTAAAGGAATCAATATGAAAAAGCATTTCCGCCTCGTCGCGCTCGCTACTCTAGCCATGCCCGTGTGGCTGCTTCCCGGGCAGGAGCCGGCGCCACGGCCCGTGCAGTCCATGGGAACCGAGTCCGGGTTCGCCGTCTTCCAGACCAAATGCATGGGCTGTCATGGCAACCCCACCATGGCCGGACGCGTGCCCGATCCCGCAACGCTCCGTCAGTTGCCGCCGGAGAAAATCTATGAAGCGCTCACCACTGGGCCGATGAAGGTGCAAGGGCAATCCCTGGCCGACGGCGAAAAGCGCATGCTCGCGGTCTTCATGAGCGGTCGGACGTTTGGCAGCGCCGAGCAGGGCGACGCCAAGAACATGCCGAACCATTGCGAAGCGAATCCGCCGATGAGCGATCCAACCGGCAGCCCGTCCTGGAATGGCTGGAGCGCCGACGTTACGAATACCCGGTTCCAGACGGCGAAAGGCGCGGGATTGACGGCCGATCAAGTGCCGCATCTGAAGCTGAAGTGGGCCTTCGGATATCCCACCGGGGTCTCGGCGTTTGGTCAGCCGGCCGTCGCAGCGGGCCGCGTCTTCGTGGGCAGCGATATCGGCTACGTGTATTCGCTCGATGCCAAGACCGGCTGCGTGTACTGGTCCTATCAAGCCAAGGGCAACGTGCGCGGCGGTCCCAGCGTCGGGCCGGTGAAAGGCCACGAAGGCGTCAAGTACGCGGTGTTCTTCGGCGATGCGCACGCCAACGTTTATGCGGTGGACGCGCAGACCGGCCACGAGCTTTGGACCAGAAAAGTGGACGATCACTTTGTGGCCCGCATCACAGCGTCACCCAAGTTGTACGACGGCTACCTATATGTTCCGGTGTCATCGTCAGAAGAATTCGCCGCCGCAAATCTCGATTATCCATGCTGCACGTCCCGCGGCAGCGTCGTGAAGTTGAACGCCAGCACCGGCGAGCAGGCCTGGAAGACTTACGTTGTCCCGGAAACCCCCAAGCCCACGCGCAAGAATTCGAGAGGCGTGCAGCAGTATGCGCCGGCCGGAGCTTCGGTATGGAATTCGCCCACCATTGACGAAAAGCGCCACGCAGTTTATTTCGGCACTGGCGATTCCGAGACCGAGCCTGCCGCCAAGATGTCCGACTCTGTAATGGCCGTGGATATGAAGACCGGCAAAATGCTTTGGTATTACCAGGCGCAGGCCGGCGACGCGTTCCTCGGCGGCTGCACCGGGCCGCAGAAGACCGACAACTGCCCCACCGAAAACGGCCCGGATTTGGACATCGGCAATTCTCCCGTGCTGCGTTCGCTGCCGGATGGCAGGAGCATCGTGGTGGCTGGAACAAAAGATGGAAAAGTGTTTGCGCTGGATCCGGACAAAAAGGGCGCCGTGGTATGGCAGACGAAAGTCGCTGACAATCCGCCGGGAACCCCCATGTTCCGCTTAAGCGGTATTGTTTGGGGCGGCGCGTTCGACGAGAAGGCGGCCTACTACGGCGCTACCGGCGGTGGAATCACCGCCATCCAATTGACCACCGGCGAGAAGCTTTGGCAGAAGTCGCTCTCGGAACCCGGCAAGCGCGTGAACAACGCCGCTGCCGCTACCGCCATGCCGGGTGTGGTATTCATCGCCGGAACGGACGGCAAGTTGCACGCCCTTCGTACCGCCGACGGTTCCGAGATTTGGTCCTATGACACCAGCCGGTCGTTCGACACCGTGAACAAGGTGGAAGCCAAGGGCGGATCCATCGCGTCTATCGGGCCGACTATCGCGAACGGAATGTTGTTCATCGGATCGGGCTACGGCGTCATTTCAGGCAACGTCGGAAACGTGCTGCTGGCCTTCGGCATCGAATAGTTAAGCGGTGTGCAGCAAGTCCCCAAGGTCGAATTACATCTCCATCTGGACTGCTCGCTAAGCTTCGCCGCGGTGGCCCAGCTCGATAACTCCGTATCGCTCGAAGAGTACCAGCGCGAGTTCATCGCTCCGCGTCGCTGTACCAGCTTGGCGGATTTTCTGACGCGGGCGCCGCGCGGCTTCAAACTGATGCAGGATGAAGCGGCGCTGGCTCTGGTAGTTGAGGATCTCTTCCAGCAGCTCTCCGCCGATGGGGTCATCTACGCCGAAATTCGCTTTGCGCCGCTGCTGCACCTCGAGCGCGGATTGACGCCCGAACAGGTAGTTGCCGCGGTCGACCGCGCCACCGAAGCCTCTATTCGATCCAGCGGCATCCATGCCCGGCTCATACTTTGCACCTTGCGCCACTTCGATACCGAACAAGGCGTTGTGACAGCCAAGCTGGTAGAGCAATTTCGAGGTTCCAGGGTGGTCGCGCTCGACATCGCGGGCGACGAAGCCGGATATCCGATTGATGCGCAAATTCCGGCCTTTCGATACGCCATCGACCGCGGCCTCCATCGCACCGCTCACGCCGGCGAGGCGCGCGGCCCGGCCAGCGTTTGGGAAACGCTGCGCGAGTTCCAGCCGTCCCGCATCGGACACGGTGTGCGAAGTATCGAGGATCCGAATCTGGTTCAACATCTGATTCACGAGCGCATTCATCTGGAGGTCTGCCCCACCAGCAACCTGCAGACCGGCATCTCGCGCGATTTCAACGAGCACGCCGTCGACGATTTATATCGTGCGGGCGTTCCGCTCAGCATCAGCACCGACACGCGCACCATCACCAACATCACACTGACCGAAGAGTATCGAAATCTAGAGGAACATTTTGGCTGGACGCCGGCCGATCTGCTGGCCTGTAATCACGCTGCGATCGAAGCGGCATTCGTCGAAGAACCCACTAAGCACGCACTGCGCGAGCGCCTCTTGCACCCAGCAGGCTCTCTGGCCTAAGAGGCCGATGAACGCAGATTTAAAACAATGAACTTGAGTTGGCATTATCGGTGTTCATCGGCGTTTATCTGTGGCCAGATTGCCTTCTTCAGCACCCCGTTGAGGCTTCGCCAGGAGGGCCAGAAGCAGCACCAGCAGCATGGTCGCCATGCTTATCGCCAAAGTGACGAACCATTCCCGACCACCGTCGTACCACAGCGCGACGTCGCAGGCACCCCGGCAAGCAGGCTTGACCACGAGAAATCCCAGGCCGTCCGCATACACCTGCTGTGGATTCCCGTCCACCGAAGCGTGCCAACCGGGGTTGAAACTCACTTGCGTCGAAATGACTTGCCCCCCAGACACGACTGCGTGCACGGTCGCGCTGTGCCACGTATTCCACTTCCATGACGCGTCGCGATTGGCCGGGGCCTCGAGCGCATCCACATATTTTTCTACCTCCTGAATGTCCAGACCATTGATCGGCATGTGATCGACCAGCGCGTCTGGATTCAACACATGCGCCAGGGAATTGGACCGCGCCGGCACGCCGTAAATTGTTTCGCCGTCCCCTTCCCAAAGAACCGGCAGCAGACCATTGAATTTTGACGGATTGACGAAAGGCCTATTGTAAACGGCGCTGCCGGGTCCTGGCACCGAGATAGCGTGGGCACCCATCGCCTTGAGCCACAGAACGCTGATGTTGCCATCCTCGGCGCCCGCATTCATGCCAGTGTAGAGTGCAAACGGAACAATCCGGAGCAGGAAATTCGGCTGCATCGGATCATGGCCGCCGTCCAACTGCGGGGTGTCGGTGAAATCGTTGAAGTAATAAGAATCGATACCCGAGATCATCACCCTGGCGCCATCCATATGGGTGTTCGCCCATTGCGCCACGCGATACGGCGATGTCTGGGTGACATCGGTGGAACGGATCAGATGGCGCCCGTAACGAACGGCGTGCCGGCTTTGAATCACTAAAGCCAGAAGCAGCACAGTCCCCAAGACCATCCTGGTTCGTCTTCCGGCGCGCGCCAGAAATTCCGCGGCCCCAAAGATCACTAGGAAGCACAACCCAAAGTCCATTGCGATTTGATAGCGATGTGGTTGCGGCACCACGTAGATGCGCCAGAAAACACCCAAGCCCACGATCCCGGTGGAGAGCCAGGCGAACAATAGGAAGAAGCGCACATGGCGCGACCCGATCCACCGGCTCGCGAGTAACCACAGCCCCAGGAACCCTACGGCCAAAATGGCCGCGCCGGCCGCCGATCGCAAGGTGAAAGCGTAATCGCCGTCTACGGTGGGCGAGTTCTTCCGAATGGCGGCGATAACCGAAGGGGGCAGCAGCGGGCAAATCCAGCCATACGCCAGTCCCCCAATCACCAGAATTAGTACGGCATTCTTCCACCAGCGGTCCGTCGAATAGCTGGCCAATAAAGCCAGCACCGCGGCGGCCAGAATAATCGCGCCGAAAGCGTTCGCCAGAACGGCAGCGCTCATAAACACGCCGGCCAGTATTTTTTGCCATAGCCTGCCGCTGGTCATCGCCAGATAAAGGAACAGGATTGCCAAAGGAATCAATGCCAGCGAGGCGGTATGCGGGCCTTCACCGTAGTAACCGAGGATCTGCAGACGCCGCAGATTTAGAAACCCTCCTACATCCGCCCGGATGGCTGGGATCAGCAGGGCGCACGGCGACATCACCGAGTAGGCCAGTGAGGCGAAGAAGCTGGCGGCTGGCTTTCTAGTTATGCCCAGAGCCATGAGATATGCGGACACGGGCCCTAGACAGAACAATGCGGCCGTTACCTGATGGAACGAGAGCGCTGCTGAATGTCCCGTAATCCGGCTGAAAAATCCCACCAGGAAGTGCAGCAGCGGCAGGTAGGTATTCTGGAACGGCAGGCCGCAATCCCAAAAGGGCCACCACAGCAGATCCCTGGGATGCTCCGCAATCTGCCGGGCAATCGCGATAAAAGTACCTTCGTTCGACTCCAGGTACGCGGAGTATTCCACGCCGAAGAGCTTGCCCGAAATGGCCACGTTGAGTGTCAGAAGGACGATTGGAAGCAGGAGCCAGACCGTAATTTGAAGGCGGCGGGAGGGCGGTGCCAAGAGCCTAGGATATCGCGGGGCCAGTTCGGCGCTCCAAGTGCAAGCAAACCTGCGAAGGAGAACCATATGAAAGACAGTACAAAAGACCAGGTGCAAGGCAAGGTACATGAGACCAAAGGCAAGATAAAGGAGCAGGCCGGTAAACTTACCAATAACCCCAACCTACAAGCCGAAGGCCAGGACGAAAAGCTGGGCGGTAAGATTCAGAAGAAAGTCGGACAAATCGAGAAAGTGTTCGAGAAGTAACTTTTACAATCCAAAGTAGATTATGGCCGACCTGAGCGCGTTTCCTAATCGCTGGGACCGAAAGAAGTGTGAGTGCTGCGCGATCATTGAAACGCCTAAGAATCGCCGGAACAAGTTCGATTACGACCCTGAGTCGAACTTGTTCAAGCTGGGCGGCCTGCTGCCGGAGGGGATGATGTTCCCCTTCGATTTTGGATTTGTGCCGAGTACCCTGGGCGGGGCGGCGATCCGCTGGACGTGATGGTCCTGATGGACGAGCCGGCTCATGTCGGTTGTCTGGTGGACGTAAGGGTCATCGGCGTTATTGAGGCGAAACAGACTCAGGACGGCGAGGCGGAAACGAACGACCGGCTGCTGGCGGTAGCCATTCATTCCTACCAACACGAGCATGTCTCCTCGCTCGATCAGCTGAATCCGTCGATTCTCGATCAGATCGAGCAGTTCTTCGTTTCTTACAACAAGCTGCGTGGGAAAAAGTTCAAGTTGCAGAACCAGGGCGGCCCCAAACGCGCCATGGCGATTATCAAAAAAGGAATCGAGGCGTTCGACAAGAAATACGCCAAGTGATTAGGCGGCGAACATTGCGACGGCCGCGCCCGTCATCAATACCAAAGTGAACCACCCCAGTGTTCGCTCGGTTCTGGAACTAACCCGGTCACCCATGATCTGGGGATCGCTGGTGAGAAGCAGGATGAGAAGAATAAGCGGCGGCGCAAGCACTCCATTGGTGACCGCCGACCAAAAGAGCATTTTTATCGCGTCCAGCCCCGCATAGTTAATAACCAGCCCTAACCCCATGGCGACGCCCAGCACGGTGTAGAACTTTCTCGCGCTGCGTGGCTTTCTCTCCAGAGATCCGCGCCAGGCGGCGGCTTCCGAGATGGCGTAAGCGCACGATCCGGCAAGAACCGGGACTCCCAGCATTCCTGTTCCAATCAATCCCAAAGTGAAAAGCAGGTAAGCTGCGTTTCCGGCCAGCGGCCGGAGCGCTTCCGCAGCCTGTTTCGCAGTTTCGATCTTTACGACGCCGTGAGCGAGCAAAGTGGCGGCGGTGGTGAGGATAATGAAATACATCACGAAGTTGGAAGCAAACATGCCTATCAGCACATCCGTCCGCAGCCTTCGAATTTCCGCATCGGTGGCGCCTTTGCGCTCCGCCAGGCTTCTTCCCATGGCGCGCTCCTCTTCAACCTCCTCCGATGCCTGCCAGAAAAAGAGGTAGGGAGAGATGGTGGTGCCGAGAATGCCCACCAGCACTTCTAAATAGTCGCGCGACCAAACCGGCCGCGGCACCAGCGTTGCGAGCAGTGCCTGCCGCCAATCCACGCTGGCGAAGAACGCGGTAACCACATAGGCCAGCAGCACCAGCGTGATCCACTTGAAGATCCGCGCAATCTGACGGTAGGACGACCAGAATAAAAAACCCACGATCAGGGCCGTGTAAAGCGGGGTCCACACCAGAGAGTTGACGCCCGTAATCATTTGCGTGGCATCCGCCATACCGCCCAGGTCCGCCGCAATGTTCACTACGTTGGCGACGATCAATAGCCCGCACGCAGACCAAAGGATCCATTTGGGGTGGCGCCGCCGAACCACGCCAGCCAGGCCGCGGCCTGTGACCATGCCTAGCCGCCCGCACATCATCTGGACCCCGACCATAAGCGGAAAAGAAAGCAGCGCAGTCCAAAGTAGGCCGTAGCCGAAGAGGGCGCCGCCCATCGAATAAGTCGAGATGCCGGAAGGATCGTCGTCCGCACAGCCGGTGATTAGTCCCGGTCCCAAATCCGCAAAAAACAATTCAACTCGATTTTGCTTGGTAGGTACCGGCAGATTAGTAGCCATTGGAGCCTACAAACCCCGTCGATTATTTGACAATCGTTGCTTAGCATCGTGGCGCACGCACTCATGCGTGCCGCGTCGGCAATCGTGCCGACGCCTGGGAGTGTGATCCACTGCTGAACACGAGATTCCCGCCAGCCGCCCGCAAGCGGGATTCGAGGTCTCTTCCTGCGTTTCGTTGATGCGCACTTTAGAGGGGACTCCCGACGTCACCCAGATCGCGTGGACTCCGCAAGTGAAATAGCACCAGAACGGCAATTGGGTGGCCTGCTTAATTGGCCTCTTTACGGGACACCGCGGGGGCCGGGGCGCCCGAGGAAGCGGACGCGGGATATACCAGGATCTCTGCCTTCCCGTTATCGCCGTTGTCGGGAGTTTTGCCCAGGCCAAGAGTCTTGATCCGTGTGTCATCCAAGCGGAAATTCTTCGCGAGATAGTCGCGGACGGCGGTTGCCCGCCCTTCCGATAACACTCGGTCTTTGCCTGTCTCACCCTTCATGCCGGTAGAAACCGCGACCACCGCCACACCGAACTTATTGTTCTGCAGGTAGTCGCCGGCCTCTTTCAACGCTTTCTCATCCTTAAGCTTGGCCTGCTCATTGAAGATTTTTTGCCCGTCATACTCAAAGACCTTCGCTGGTTCGCCCTGCGGAAGATCCGCGATGGCATGTTTTGTCAGATCCGAAGCGTCCTCGTAACCCCGCTTCTTGAAGAATCCGCGCAGCAGGAAGTTGTGCTTCAGCGCTTCCATATCTTCGCTCAGCGCGGTAGCTCCGGCATTAGCCTTTTCGTAGATGGTTTTGTCATTGATCAGTGCGCCCACGGTGCCTTGGCCGTTGTTAATTTTGGCGCTGATCGATTTCAAATTGCTGGCTGTCCCATCCAGGTCCGTGACTGCGCCTTGGGCGGTGTCCAGAAGCTGCTCCGCCTTCTTGACCAGATTGGACATGTCGATCGGCGCTTCGCTGGCGATGGTGTCGCCATCCTTCAATCGGGCTGCGTCATCGGAGCCGAACGTAATCTCGACATATCTGTCGCCGATTAATCCTTCCGACTTGATGGTCGCGACGGAGTCTTTCTTGAGGACGTCGCGCGTGGCTTTGTCCAGATCCATGGTGACGGTTACCTTCCCGTCCGGCCGATTGGGCAGCTGGATATGCGTTATGCTGCCTTGGTGCAGTCCTCCCACGCGCACGCTGGCGCCGTCGCTGAGACCGGCCACGTTCTGAAATTCCGTCTTTACTTGATAGGTGGACTGGAACATGGACTCTCTGCTTCCAATGAGGAAGACTCCGATCACTAGCACCGTCAAGCCCGCCACCATGAACAAACCAAGCCGAAATGCCTGCGACATAACGCCTCCCTAACCAGCGTCCTTCAGAAATTGGACGACAAATGAATCGGAGCTCTGTTCCAGTTGAGAAAAGGTCCCGTCAATCACGACTTTTCCTTCCCGCAGCAGAACAAATCGGTCGGCAAAAGATTTCGCGCCATGGATATCGTGCGTAACCACCACCGACGTCAGATTCCGCTCCTTCCGGAGTTTCACAATCAGCTCGCCGATCTCAGCGGAAGTAATCGGATCCAGGCCCGAAGTGGGCTCGTCGAAGAGCAGAATCTCGGGGTCCAGCGCCAGGGCCCTTGCCAGTCCCACCCGCTTTTGCATCCCGCCGGAAATGTCGGAGGGCAGCTTGTTTAAGGCCTCCTCCATGCCGACGCTCGCTAGCAGTGTCCGGACTTTCTCCCGCCGCTCGGCATTCGGCAGCGTGGTGTGGCGGTTCAAGGGAAAATCGACATTCTCTGCCACCGTGAGCGAGTCATACAACGCAGCCTGCTGAAACAAAAATCCGATTTTCTTTCGGATCTCGTTCAAGTGGTCCATCTCAAGACCCACGATTTCCTGTCCCAGAATTCGAATGGAACCCGAGTCCGGCTTCTGCAGTCCAACCATGAGTTTCAGCAAGACACTTTTGCCCGTCCCGCTCTTCCCCAACACCACGATGGTCTCGCCACGCTCGGCCTTGAGATCCACTCCGTCCAGAACTTTTTGCGAGCCGAACGATTTGTGCACACCGCTCACCACCAGCGGCGCCTCGGCCGTGGCCTGTTTCGTTTGGTCCGCGATGGGTTTTTCAGCAGTCGAGATCATGACGGAAAAAACACCTGAATCAGCCGCACCAGAATCACATCGGCCAGGATGATAAACAGCGATGAAAGCACCACCGAACTGGTCGCCGAGCGCCCCACGCCGGCGGTCCCGCCTTTCGTCCGCATCCCTTCAAAGCAGGAAACTACGCCAATAATCAGGCCGAATATCGCGGTTTTGAAGGTGGGTGGAAGGAAATCGTTCATCGCCGCCTCCTTCAGGCCGCTGTTCAGAAAGAAACGAAACGTCATGGGGTGTGCGAGCGTTATCGAGACCCATCCCATGAAGATGCCGGAAGCATCGGCGGCCAGCGTCAGCAAAGGGAGCATGCACAGGCACGCCAGCACGCGGGTGGATGCCAGAAATTTGTACGGATTCACCGCCGAGACTTCCATTGCGTCAATCTGCTCTGTGACGCGCATGGATCCCAACTCGGCACCGATCCCCGCTCCCACGCGGCCGCTGACGATTAAGGCCGTAATCACCGGCCCGCTTTCCTTGAGGAGTGAAAACACGATCACCGCGGGCAGCATGGCCTGTGCGCCGAAGCGCGTCAAGCTGTCGCGAGTCTGAAGGGAGAGCACCACCCCCGTAGCCGCTCCGGCCAGTGCCACTAAGGGGAAAGATTTCGACCCGATGGCATCCATTTGCCGGACCAATTCGCGTCCCTCCCAGGGAGCGCCGAAGCTCGCCCGGGCGACACGGACGCAAAACAGCCCGAGTTCACCGAACCATTCGAAAAAACTTACAAACCAGCCTTCTACGATCTTTGGTAAATCGGTAACCACGCGCGCACAACTCTGAGCTCGGTCACTGCCGATTAATGGCCAAACGATAAAGCAATGATTTTCCAGCGCTTAGTCGTCCTGGCGCTAGACGGTTACTGGCAATTATTACCTGTTCGCCGCCTATTCCGGCAGCACGGCGGGCGTGGGATCGGACGCGGAATGCAACCCGGCCTTTGTGCGTGCCATTTCGGCCATTTTCGCATATCTCTCTTTGATAATGACCAAGTCTTCCTCGCTGAGCTCTTCCAGATTGATGAATGCGTTTTGAGCGCCTCGCACCGCGCGCAGCAGTTCATCCGCCTTCAATTGCAAGGCGGCGCTTTCCCGATTTTGCGTGTTTTGTATCAGGAACAGCATGAGCATCGCCACAATGTTCGAAATGGTATTGATCACCAGCTGCCAGGTGTCGCTCCAGTGAAACAACGGACCACTCCTCAGCCACAGCACAGTGAGTAAACAGACCGTGAGAAAGGCCGGACTCGACCCTGTGACTTTTGCGGCCTTCTGAGCCATTTTCGCAAACCAGGAATTCGTGGTGGTCATAGCTTCTTTCACTAAGGATGGCCCGCCTGTCCATTCTGTTACACCGAAACATTCTCAACAGATTGGCACGGTACATGCGGCTTTAGCCGCGTTGGTATTGTCAACGGCGGAACACCGAAACACTTCCCCCCCGCCGTGTATCTAGCCTGTGAGGAGTATCATGGCGACAAAAAAGAAGGGTCGTGCCAAGACCGAGAAGGTCATGCATGAATATAAAAAGGGCACCCTGAAGTCGGGCGGCAAAAAGAAAGTGACAAGCCGTAAACAGGCCGTTGCAATTGCGCTGAGCGAAGCGCGCAAATCAGGCGCTAAGATTCCGAAGAAAAAAACCGCCAAGTAGTCCGCTACCAATTCAGATGTAGAATGCCGCGCTCCAGCGCGATGGTCACCGCGTGCGTGCGGTCTGCCGCTTCAAGTTTGCTCAAAATATTCTGGACGTGCATCTTGATCGTGCCGCTGGCCGTGCCCAGCCGGTCGGCGATGTCTTTGTTCGCCATGCCCCTGGCCACAAACGATAGCACCTGCACTTCGCGCTCCGTCAACACAATCTGTGGAAAGAACTCGCTCAACCGTTCCGCAACTTCGGGCGGGATGAGACGCTTCCCGGAATGCACCACGCGGATGGCGCGTAGCACGTCGCTGTGGACCATCTCCTTCAGCAGATATCCGCGCGCGCCTGCTTCGAGCGCCTGGTAAATGTCTTGATCTCCGTCGTAGCTCGTCAAAGCGATGATCCTCGCCTGCGGGAATTCTTCCCGTATCATCCGCGTGGCGGTGACGCCGCTTAGATCGGGGAGCTTCAAATCCATCAAAGTCACGTCGGGCCTTAAAGCGCGATGCAGCTCCACGGCTTCCCGGCCGCTGGCCGCTTCCGCCACCAATTCCAGGTCGCTTTCATTGGCTAATAGCGATGCAATCCCTTTGCGCACCAGGGGATGATCGTCCACGCATAAAACCCGAATTACCTGCCCTGACTCAACCGTTGCCATTTTAAAGTTCCGCCTCGCCCATTTTCCTGAGAGGGAAATCCACCACGATGGTAGTTCCCATTTTCGGCGCGCTCATCACCCGCAACTCGGCGCCGATTTCTTTGGCTCTCTCCTGCATTCCCATCATCCCAAAGTGATCCGCCGCGGGTTCTCCCGGTATGAAGCCGGACCCGTCGTCCCCCACCGCGATCCGCAGCCCTTCCGGCAGCATCTGCAATGTCACTTCAATAGTTCGCGCACCGGCATGTTTCACCGCGTTGATGATGGCCTCCTGCGCGATTCGCAAAAGACTGTATTCCACATACGCCGGCAAGCCCTGGGCCGGCCGCTCCACCGCAAGCTCTAAGCGCGCCTCGCCCTGAGCCGTCAACTGCCGCGCGCTTTCAGAAAGCTCCGCGGCCAATCCCGGACTCGCCCCCCGATTCCTTCGCAGCTCCGACACCGATCGACGCGCTTCGGTGAGACAATTCGCCGCGTCGTGGATGATCCCTCGCAGCTCGTCACGCGATCCATCTGGCAGCCGGCCGGCCAGCGCTTGCATTTCCATGGTGACTCCGGAAAATCCCTGTAGCAGCGTGTCGTGCAACTCTCGCGCGATCCTGCTTCGCTCCGCCAGAATCGCTCCGAATTGCCGCTCCATATGCCGGATGCGAAAAACGTACCCAAAGCGCGCCAGCAAAGCCAGCATTACCGCGCAAGCAACATAAAACCAGGTTTGTTGATAGAAACGCGCCGGCAGAACAAAGTCCAGCGACGTCCCGGCTTGGTTGCAAGTCCCATCGGCGTTGCACGCGTTCACGCGAAACCGGTAATCTCCCGGGCGCAGGTTGGTATAAAACGCTTGACGGCGCGTGCCTGCGTCCACCCAGTCGCGATCGAAGCCCTCCAGCTTGTAGCGGAATGTTATGCGTTGCGGAGCGCGCAGGCTTAATGCGGTGTAGCGGAACTCCAGATTCTCGTCGCCCGGCGCAAGTTGACGCATGTTTGACAGGCTCTGGCTCCGGCCAGCGATGGCCACGCTCTCGATCACCACCGGCGGCGGATCCATCTTCAACTGCGTTTGATCCGGATCGATGGCGATCAGCCCCCGTATGGTCGAGAACGAAAGCCGTCCATCCCGCATGCGCCACACAGCCGGCTGCACGCCGGGTTTGCACTCCACCGTCTGCAGTCCATCCAGCGGGCTAAAAGGTGTACTGGCCACGCTCGCAATCTGTCCCTCTGCGAACCTGATAAGTTCAGGCCGGTTCACCGAAAAAATACCTTTACTGCTGGCCAGCCACAATCGATCCTGGCGGTCCGCGGCGATCCCGTAGATTTCGTCGTCGAACAATCCGTCTTTCATCGAGAAATCGATCTGCCTGTCGCCGTCCACCAGATGCAACCCGCTGCCAACACCACCGATCCAAACGCGCCCTTCCGCATCGCGATACAGCGTGTCGGCGTCGCGAATTGCGAGACTCGGGCTGGCCACCTGGCGCAAGGTCCGCTCGTCATAGGCCTCGATTCCGATGCCTTCCACCGCCGTCAGAATCTTGCCATCCGCCTCTACAAATGACGCCGCGCCTTCTGAGGCATTCAAACGCACGATACTGCCGGCGCGCAACACCGCCAGACCTTTCGACCCTCCGATCCACAAAGTTCCTTCGCCGTCTTGATACAAACTCCGAACCACGCCTGGGAAGATCGCCCGAACCCTGCCATCCCGAATCTGATCCAATCCGGCCTCGGTTCCCACCCACAATGTCCCCTTCGCGTCCCCGGCCAGGGCCAGAATGGAGTTGCTCGAAAGCCCATCCTGCTTGGTCAGCACGCTCGATCTCCGGCCATCGAAGCGCGCCAGTCCCGCGCCCAGCGTCCCCACCCAGATCACTCCACGCGGATCCTGAAACACCGGGCCCGTGTCGTTGCTCGGAAGACCTTCGGCCGTTGTAAAAGGCAGCGTGCGGCGATCCAGGAATTGATTCAGCCCGCGCTTGGTGCCCACCCATAAACTTCCTTCGCGATCCTCATACAACGCGGCCACCGTGCTCTGCGACAAACCGTTGTTTGGAAGAAAGCTTTCTACTTCGCCATTGCGCCACCGGCTGAAACCACCATCGGTGCCAATCCATATCGACCCATTCCGCCCCTCGGCCAGCGAAAGCACTGAATCGTTGGCCAGGCCATCGCCTTTCGTGAATCGTCGTTCCCGGCCATCCTGCAAACGAATCAAGCCGGCCGTGGTTCCTATCCATAACGCATCCGTAGAATCGGAAAACATCGCCTGCACTCGTGCATAACGCGGCGCGGAATGGAGCGTATAGCTGGTGAATCGGGTCCCGTTCCAAATGGCCAGGCCGGGTCCATCCCCTCCCACCCATATGGCGCCGTCTTTTCTTTGCGCCGCCGCTCGGATCGGTTCGCCGCCCGGGCTAGTGAGGACATGAATTTTCCCGTCCCTGATGCGAGCCAGGCCGCCATCGGTGCACGCCCAAAGACCCCCGTCCTGGCCCGGGAACAAGCACGCGACATGGTCGGAAGGTAGACCGTCGCTCTCGGAAAATCGTGCCACCGATCCGTTCTCGATCAGGAACAGCCCCGCGTTGCTGGTGGCGATCCAAAGTCCACCGCGTGAATCCTCGGCCAACTGGCGTACCGACATCTTCGGAAGCGCTAAACCGTCCAAGTCTCCAGGCGTAGTGAACCGCACGCCATCGAAGCGCACCAGGCCATCGTCGGTCCCCAGCCACAGGTAGCCATCCCTGGTTTGATGGATCGCAAGAATACTGGATTGCGGTAGACCTTGCCGCGTCTGCCAGATTCGCTGGAGATACTGGGTCAGCCTCCGGCCAGGGTCAAGAGCCGTCGCCGGTAACCCGGCTAACAATACCAGCGCAAAACAGACACCGATCCATCTGAATCGAAGCACGATAGTAAAGACGCTCCAAGGAGAGTTAATGATACTCGGCCCTTTAGTGCTACGAACTCTCGCCTTTTCTTCCCCTGCCAAACGGCATAGTTGCGAGGCGGCACTTCGGCAGTCGCGCCAGTTCCGTCTCTCTTCCATCATGGATGTGGAATCACGATGGATCAACCGCCCAGCGCGCAGGCCTCCGTAGAACACATGACTCCCATCGCGCCAAACCTACCTGCGCCCAAGTCCCCAAGGAAAGACCGGCCGCCCAACGCTCCCCCGCCCCGCCGGCGGAGTCGTCTATGGATTTGGCTCCTCCTTCTGGTGGTGCTGGCTGCGGGCGGCTACTACTTCTGGTCGAAGCCGCCCGCCCCAGCGGCTACTGGAAAAGCCGGCGGACAAAAAGGACAAGGCGCGAACGCGGCCGCTCCGGTGGATGCCGCTAAAGCGGTCAAGGGCAATATCGGCGTATATGTCACCGGGCTCGGCGCCGTCACCCCCATCTACACCGTAACGATTCACACCCGCGTCAACGGCGAATTGATGCAGGTCCTCTACAAAGAGGGCGACCTGGTGCAGAAGGGCGACAAGCTAGCCGAAATCGATCCCCGGCCGTATCAAGCCCAGTTGACGCAGTACGAAGGGCAGCTCATCCGCGATCAAGCCCTGCTCGACAACGCGCGCATCGATCAGGCGCGTTATGAAACGCTCATCAAACAGAACGCCATCCCCGAACAGCAGCTTGCCACCCAGATCGCACTGGTCAAACAGGACGAAGGAACGGTCAAGAACGATCAAGGCCTGATCGACAGCGTGAAGGTGAATCTCATTTATTGCACCATTACGGCGCCCATCACCGGACGCATCGGCCTGCGTCTGGTGGATCCCGGCAATATCGTCCAAACCAGCGACACCACCGGGCTCCTCGTCATTACCCAGCTCCAGCCCATCAGCGTCATATTCACCATCGCGGAGGATCAATTGCCGGTCGTGTATGCCAAGCACAACGCCGGACAGAAGCTGCCGGTGGATGCCTTCGATCGCGACATGAAGAAAAAGCTGGCGTCGGGCGCGCTCACCACCATTGACAACGAAATCGATCAAACCACGGGCACGGTCAAGCTGCGCGCCACCTTCGACAATTCTCACAATGAACTTTTCCCAAACCAGTTCGTGAATGCGCGCCTGCTGCAGCAGGAAAAAACTGGAGTAGTGCTGATCCCGTCCGCAGCCGTGCAGCGCAATTCGAATAGTACCTATGTATACGTGGTGAAGCCGGATTCCACTGTCACGGTGCGCCAGATCAAGACAGGCACCAGTGACGACAACAGCACCGAGATCACGTCGGGGATCAACCAGGGCGACGTCGTGGTGCTGACGGGCGTCGACAAGTTAGTAGAAGGAAGCAAAGTGACGGTGCACATGGATGGCGCGCCGGCTCCAGCCGCGGCGTCCGCGACACCTGCTGCGAAAACAGGCAAAACGGGAAAGAAGTCCAAGTGAGCCCTTCACGCACCTTTATTTTGCGGCCAGTGGCCACTACGCTCCTGATGGTCGGCATTCTGCTGGTCGGAGCGGTCGCCTACAAGCAGCTGCCCGTTTCGGCATTGCCGGAGGTCGATTACCCCACCATCCAGGTGACAACTACTTATCCGGGCGCCAATCCAGACGTCATGGCGTCGTCGGTTACGGCGCCGCTCGAACGTCAATTCGGCCAGGTGCCCGGCCTGCAGCAGATGACCTCCATCAGCTCCGAGGGGCTGTCGGTCATCACGCTCGAGTTCAACTTAAGTCTCAACATCGATGTCGCCGAGCAGGAGGTCCAACAATCCATCAACGCCTCGGGAACCTATTTACCCGCGGACCTTCCCACGCCCCCGCTTTACAGCAAAACCAATCCCGCCGACACGCCGATTCTCACCCTCGCTCTCTCCTCCAGCACTTTGCCGCTTTCGAAAGTCGAAGACCTGGCCGACACGCGCTTGGCTCCCAAGATCTCGCAGCTTCCTGGCGTTGGCCTGGTCAGCATCAGCGGCGGTCAAAAACCCGCGGTCCGCATCCAGGCCAACCCCTCCCAGCTCGCCGCCTACGGCATCAACATGGAGGACATGCGCAGCGCCATCATCGCCGCCAATGTCAATCAAGCCAAGGGCAACTTCGATGGACCGCGCCAGAGCTACCAGATTGGCGCCAACGATCAGCTGCTTTCCAGTTCCGACTACGCCAACCTGGTGGTCGCTTATAAGAACGGCGCGCCGGTCGAAATGACCAAGGTGGCCGACGTAGTCGATAGCGTGGAGGACATCCACGAAGCCGCGTGGATGAACAAGACGCCCGCCGTAATCGTGAACATTCAACGCCAGCCGGGCGCCAACATCATCTCGGTGGTGGACAGCATCACCAAGCTTCTTCCGCAGCTCACCTCCACGCTCCCCGAAGCCATCCAGGTAAAGATCCTCACCGACCTCACCACTACCATCCGCGCGTCAGTACGCGACGTGGAGTTCGAATTGATGCTCACCATTGCGCTGGTGGTAATGGTCATCTTTTTGTTTCTGAGAAATCTGTCGGCCACCATTATCCCGAGCGTCGCGGTGCCGCTGTCGCTGGTTGGGACCTTCGGCGTCATGTATCTGCTGGGCTACAGCCTGAACAACCTGACGCTGATGGCTTTGACCATCTCCACCGGATTTGTGGTGGACGACGCCATCGTGATGATCGAGAACATCGTCCGCTACATCGAAGAAGGCGAACATCCCCTGCGCGCCGCGCTGAAAGGCGCCGAACAAATTGGATTCACCATCATCTCCCTCACCGTTTCGCTCGTCGCCGTTCTCATTCCGCTGCTGTTCATGGGCGACATCGTCGGCCGTTTGTTCCGCGAGTTCGCAGTCACGCTCTCCATCACCATTCTGATGTCGGCGGTGGTCTCACTCACGCTGACGCCGATGATGTGTTCAAAACTGCTGAAGCACACGCCGGAAGCCGAGCAGGGCCGCTTCTACCGCGTCTCCGAAAAAGGCTGGCTGTGGGTGATCGGGTTATACGAGAAGACCTTGGCATGGGTGTTACAGCGTCAAACCGCGACCTTGCTGGTGGCGGTGGCCACTTTGGCCGTGACCATCCTGCTTTTTTACGAAATCCCCAAAGGCTTCTTTCCTATTCAGGACACCGGCGTGATTCAGGGAATTTCTGAAGCCGCACAAACCGTATCGTTCACCGAGATGTCGCGCCAGCAGCAGCAGTTGACCGAGGTGATCCTCCAGGACCCGGCGGTAGAGAGCCTGTCGTCATTCATTGGCGTGGATGGCACCAACACCACCCTCAACAGCGGACGCATTTTGATCAACCTGAAGCCGCTGGCCACCCGCAAGATCAGCGCCACCGACGTGATTACGCGCCTGCAGCCCAAACTCGCTCAGATTTCCGGCATCACCTTGTACATGCAGCCGGTGCAGGATCTGACCGTCGAGGATCGTGTCAGCCGAACGGAATTTCAATACACGCTCGAGGATCCGAGCCAGGACGAATTGAACGTCTACGCACCCAAGCTGCTGGCCAGGCTGCAGCAATTGCCTGAGTTGCGCGACGCCGCCAGCGATCAGCAGGTGCTGGGGCTGCAAACGCGCCTGGTGTACGACCGGGTGACCGCTTCGCGCCTGGGAATAACAGCCTCGGCGATCGATCAGACGCTCTATGACGCCTACGGCCAGCGCCAGGTCTCCACCATGTTCACGCAGCTCAACCAATACCACGTCATTCTGGAGGTGAAGCCGGAATACCACCAAAAGCCTCTCGATCTGCGCGGGCTCTTCGTCCGCACTGGTGCCGCCACCTCCAGCGGATCAGGTGGAGCAGTGTCGGGAGGCACGGGCACGGCGGTCAGCAGCGGTCCCGTCAGTTCCGCTACCTCGTCGCAGAACAGCCTCAATTCCACTGGATCGAGCAACGCCAATGGCTCAGCGCCGATTGCATCCACCAAGGCATTTCCGAACGGCGGCCAAGTCCCGCTAGCCGCGTTCAGCACCATTGAAACCCACAGCGCGCCCATCGCGATCAACCACCAGGGCCAATTTCCGGTGGCGACTCTGTCGTTCAATCTCGCTCCCAATGCGTCGCTCGGAGAGGCTGTGGCGGCAGTGAACAAAGCCAAGGACGAAGTCGGCCTGCCACCCAGCATTCAAGCGGCTTTTCAGGGAACCGCGGAAGCCTTCCAGGCTTCGCTCTCGAACGAACCGGTGTTGATTCTAGCCGCGCTGGTGACCGTCTACATCGTGCTGGGCGTTCTGTATGAAAGCTACATCCACCCCATCACCATTCTTTCCACGCTGCCGTCGGCGGGCGTGGGCGCGCTGCTGGCGCTCTTCATCACCCACAGCGACTTCAGCGTCATTGCGCTCATCGGCATCGTGCTGCTCATCGGCATTGTGAAGAAGAACGCCATCATGATGATCGATTTTGCGCTCGAAGCAGAACGGCACGAAGGCAAGTCTCCGGAGGACGCCATTTTCCAAGCCTGCCTGCTGCGCTTCCGCCCCATCATGATGACCACCATGGCGGCGCTGTTGGGCGGCGTTCCCCTCGCGCTCGGCACCGGCGTGGGCTCCGAGCTGCGGCGGCCGCTCGGTATCACTATTGTCGGCGGCCTCATCTTCAGCCAAATGCTCACGCTCTACACCACGCCTGTGATTTATCTGTTCTTTGACCGGCTGGCCATCCGATTCTCCCGGAAGCATCGCGACCTGCGCTCCGGGGCCGCTCCCGCGTCTTCTCCAGGTGGCGGCCCAACGCCCGAGCCAAGTCCCGCTCAATAGCCATGAATATCTCCGAACCATTCATCCGCCGGCCCATCGCAACCACGCTGTTGACAGCGGCTGTGGCCCTGGCTGGCGCCGTGGCGTTCCGGCTGCTGCCCGTGTCGCCGCTCCCCCAGGTGGACTTCCCCACCATCTCGGTATCGGCGTCCTTGCCGGGCGCTAGTCCTGAGACTATGGCATCGTCGGTGGCCACTCCGCTCGAGCGACAGTTCGGTCACATCGCGTCGGTGACGGAGATGACATCGTCCAGCACGCTGGGAGCCACCGGCATCACCCTGCAGTTCGATCTGAACCGCAACATCGACGCGGCGGCGCGCGATGTGCAGGCGGCCATCAACGCAGCGCGCGGATACTTGCCCGCCAATCTGCCGAGCAATCCCAGCTACCGCAAGGTCAATCCGGCCGACGCGCCCATCTTCATGCTGGCGCTCACGTCCGACCAATTGAGCAAAGGCCAGATGTATGACGCCGCGTCCACCATCATGGCGCAGAAGCTGTCGCAGATCACCGGTGTGGGCCAGGTCACCGTGGGAGGAAGCGCGCTGCCCGGCGTGCGCATCGAGCTGAATCCTTCGCAGTTGAACAAGTACGGGATTGGGTTCGAACAGGTACGCACCTTTCTGGCCGGGTCGAATTCGAATACACCCAAAGGAGATTTTCAGGACGGCAAAAGGCGCTTCGAACTCGGCGCGAGCGATCAAATCTTCCATGCCATCGACTATCAGCCGCTGGTGATCGCTTATCACAATGGCTCCGCGGTTCACGTCTCCGACGTCGGCGAGGCCGTTGATTCGGTGCAGGACTTGCGCAACTCAGGCTACGCCAATGGCAAGCCATCGGTGCTGGTGATCATATTCCGGCAGCCCGGCGCCAACATTATCGATACCGTCGACCAGATCCGCGCCGCCTTGCCGCAGCTGGAAGCGTCCATCCCGCGCGCCATCAATGTGCGAGTGGCCATGGATCAAACCGTCACCATCCGCGCCTCGGTGCAGGATGTCGAGATCACCCTGCTGATTTCGATCGCACTGGTGATCCTGGTGGTGTTCGCCTTCCTGAGGAGCGGGCGGACCACTTTTATCCCCAGCATCGCAGTTCCGGTTTCGCTGCTGGGTACCTTCGGCGTGATGTATCTGGCGGGCTTCAGCATCGACAATCTCTCGTTGATGGCGCTTACCATCTCCACCGGATTCGTGGTGGACGACGCCATCGTGGTGATCGAAAACATCACGCGCTACATCGAGCATGGAATGCAGCCGTTCCAGGCCGCGCTGAAGGGCGCGCAGGAGATCGGGTTCACGGTGTTCACCATTAGCATCTCGCTCACCGCGGTCTTCATTCCCTTGCTGCTGATGGGCGGCATCGTGGGGCGCTTGTTGCGCGAGTTCGCGATTACGCTATCGGTTGCAATCCTGGTTTCCATGGTGATCTCTCTCACCACCACGCCCATGATGTGCGCCCATCTTTTGCAGGTGGAGCACGAGCACGGCTGGTTCTACCGGAAAAGCGAGCAGTTTTTCACCTGGGTAGTGAATCTCTACGGCCGGACGCTTTCCATCGTCTTGCGGCATCCCGCGCTGACGCTGGCCAGCCTGCTGGCCACCCTGGCCCTCACCATCTACCTGTACATTCAGGTGCCCAAAGGATTCTTTCCCCAGCAGGACACCGGCCGGTTGAGTGGCCAGATCCAGGCCGATCAGGACACCTCGTTCCAGACCATGGACAAGACCCTGTTGACCATGGTGAACATCATCGACCGCGATCCGGCCATCGACACCGTGAACGCCTTCTCCGGCGGAGGCGGAGGCACCACCACCAATACGGCGCGCATGTTCATTTCCCTGAAGCCGCTCAATGAACGCAAAGTCGACGCCGACCAGATCATCCAGCGCCTGCGGCCCCAACTGGCGAAAGTGCCCGGGGCCACCCTCTATTTGCAGGCCGTGCAGGATGTGCGTGTAGGCGGCCGGTCCAGCAACGCGCAGTATCAATACACCATGCGCGGCGACAACTTGAGCGATCTGATCACTTACGCTCCGCGCATGCTGGCCGAGTTGAGAACCATCCCGGACATCACAGACACCAACAGCGATCAACAGGACCGGGGTCTGCAAGCCATGGTGGAGTACGACCGCAAGACCGCCGCGCGATTCAACATTTCGCCGGCCCTGATCGACGCCGTGCTCTACGACGCTTTCGGCCAGCGGCAGGTGTCCACCATGTATTCCTCGCTCAATCAATATCACGTCGTCATGGAGGCCGCGCCGCAATACTGGCAGAATCCCAACACGCTCCATCAGGTCTACGTCGCCGCGCCCGATGGCAAGGAAGTTCCCTTAAGCGCCATCGCGAAAACCGAAACCGCCACCGCGCCGCTGTCGGTGACCCATCAAGGATTGTTTCCCGCCATCACCCTGTCGTTCAACCTGCGGCCCGGCGTGGCGCTGGGTACCGCGGTAAATGACATCGCGGCGTCGGCCAGAAAGATCGGGCTGCCCGCCACCATTCAGACCGGATTCGCCGGAACGGCACAGGCCTATCAGGATTCGCTCGGCAGTGAACCCCTGTTGATCGCTACCGCCTTGGCCACGGTCTACATCGTGCTTGGCATGCTGTACGAAAGCTACATCCATCCGGTGACCATTCTGTCGACGCTTCCTTCCGCCGGAGTAGGCGCCTTGCTGGCCCTGGAACTGACGCGCACCGACCTCAGCGTGATCGCCATCATCGGGATCATTCTGCTGATTGGCATCGTGAAGAAGAACGCCATTCTCATGATCGATTTCGCCATTGCGGCGGAACGCAACGAGGGCAAGAACTCGCGCGACGCTATTTTCGAGGCGTGCATGCTGCGCTTCCGGCCCATTCTGATGACGACCATGGCGGCCTTGTTGGGCGCGCTGCCGCTGGCGCTTGGCACCGGCACCGGATCGGAGCTGCGGCGTCCGCTCGGAATCACCATTATCGGCGGCCTGATCTTCAGCCAGATGCTCACTCTCTACACCACGCCCGTGGTCTATCTCTACTTCGACCGGCTGCAGCAGTGGCGCGAACGGAAGCGCGTCGAGCGCCGGCGGCTCGCCATCTCGGAGGTGTGATGTTTACAGCCACCATCTCCTCCACCCAGTCCGACTCTCTTACTCTGGCCATCTCCGGCAAGGTGAGCCACGAGGCGCTCCCTGAGATCGCCTTGCTGATCGATCATGGCAGGCGCGATCATGAAAAAGTAATACTGGATTTGAGCGAAGTGACCCTCCTGGACCCGGCCGCGGCGCAGTTTTTCGCCGAGCAGTTTCGAGGCGGCGTGCGGCTGGTGAATTGCCCGATTTATATACGGCGCTGGATTGTAAGAGAAAACGATGAATCAGAAGACTAGTGTCCCCGTGTGCCTCACCCACTCGTGCCCCGTGTGGCGCACGCACTCCTGCGTGCCGCGTTCACACTCGTGTGAACGCCTGGTCGCCCTACTCTGCGCCTTCCTGGTTTCCACCAGTTGCATGGTCGGCCCAAACTACAAACGCCCCCCGGCTCCCGTGCCCCCCGCATTCAAGGAAGGTCCGCCACAGGGTTGGAAGGAAGCGCAGCCCAACGACACGGCGCTAAAAGGGAAGTGGTGGGAGATTTACAACGACCCAAAGCTCAATGCGCTCGAAGAGCAGGTGAGCATTTCAAATCAGAACGTGCTGGCGGCCGAAGCCAATTACCGCGCGGCCCGCGCCGAGGTCCAGATTGCGCGGGCCGCGCGGTTTCCCACTCTCACGGCCGGACCCACGTTAGGGGTCAGTCAAGGTTCCGGCGGTGTTTCATCCAATCAGGTAGCGGCCGCCAATGGCGTTCACACCACCTATCAAATTCCTTTTGATGTCTCCTATCAGGTAGACCTGTGGGGCAGCATCCGCCGCAACATTCGGGCCAACGCGGAGACCGCGCAAGCCACCGAGGCGCAGCTCGAAAACGTCAAGCTCACCTACCAGGCCGATCTGGCGCAGGACTATTTTCAGTTGCACGGCACCGATGGCGACGTCGCATTATTGCAATCCACCGTCGATTCGTACGCCGGCTTTCTAAAGCTCACGCAGGCCCGGCATGACTCCGGCATCGCTTCCGGCGCCGATGTGGCGCAAGCCCAAACCCAGCTGGACTCGGCCAAGGAGCAGCTGATCGACCTGGGTGTGGCCCGGGCGCAGTACGAACACGCCATTGCGATTCTAATCGGCAAGCCCCCCGCCGAGTTGTCCATCGCACCCCAGACAAACATGGCCGAACCGCCGCAAGTGCCGGTGGCGATGCCCTCCACGCTGCTTGAAAGACGGCCCGATATCGCCCTGTCGGAGCGCCAGATGGCGGCGTTGAACGAACAGATCGGAATCGCAGACGCTGCCTATTATCCTTCACTGGCCCTCACCGGGGGCGCCGGCTTGGCCAGTTCGAGTTTCGTGCATCTGTTTACCTGGGCGGGACGGTTCTGGACTGCGGGCGGCACGCTCTCGGAAACCCTGTTCGACGCCGGGAAGCGCCGCGGGCAAGTCAACCTCGCCAAGGCCGATTTCGATGCTGGCATGGCAAACTACCGCCAGACCGTTTTGAACGCGTTTCAGCAAGTAGAGGACGAGATGGCGGCTCTGCGAATTCTCGAACAGGAAACCGGCGCAACCATGGAAACCGTGCAAGCCGCTCAAACCGCGCTCGACATCACAGTCGCCCAATATAAGGCCGGAACCGCCACTTATCTGCAAGTGGAAACTCAGCAAACGGCGCTGTTCGCCGAGCAAAAGGCCCTGGTGGATCTGTTGACGCGGCGCATGGTGTCGAGCGTCCTGTTGGTGGAAGCGCTGGGCGGCGGATGGGACAACTCACAGCTACCCGCGGTCAGCGCACTCTCGGCCAGCGACAAGCCGTCTAAAAACTGACATGCGCCGCGCGTCCTCCCTGGCGCCCCTGGCTGCGAGTTCCCCGGCGTGTGCTGCGTTGGCGTCGCCGCCTTCATCGCGGGCGCCTGTCTTGAGGATGACTTCCCGCACGGCCGTCTAAAAACTAATCTTGTCTTTGGCGGCGGCGATCTTCCTGCCGTCCACGCCGTAAATAATGAGCAGGTCGCCCCAGGCGTGAAAGTCGCCGTGGCGCTCGCGATATTTCACCACCGCTTCGGCTTCTTCGCTCGTTAAAGCCAGCCCCTTAGAGATCTCCTGAGCCGTGGCTTGGTTTACGTTGATTTTGGTGGCGTCTTCGATTTTGGGAAAATGCTCAAAAAGATAAGCGGCGATCACGTCCAGTTCGGCCGGCGTAGCCTGTGCGCCGCGGTCGCTCATGCGGTAAACAATGGTCTTGTATTCGTCCTTAGTGAAACGGTAGACCGCAATCTCCTTCGCCTTATGGCAGCCGACACACGCGCGAAGGATTAGATCTTTGCCTTTACCGTCGGGAAGATCGTCGGCTCGAAGCAGAGCGGAGGCGGCGATCAGGCATACGATCCGCGTTTTCACTTAGCGATGGAAACGGCCTTCCAACACACCCTTCCCGAGGATGTGACCCTGCATGGCGGCGAGAACTTCGGCGCGCGTGGCATCTGGTCCGAGGTCGAGTTTCGTATCCAGAGCAAACAACTCGAAGGTGTAGTGATGATACGGCCCGGCCGGAGGAGCGCCCGGTCCCATATAGCCCACCCCGCCGCGCAGGTTCTTGGCGTTGATAGCGCCGTCCTCAAGCTTCGCGTTGGCGGGAACGCCACCGGGAAGACCCGTCGCGGTGCCGGGGATATCGAAGATCATCCAGTGCAGAACATCGTCGGTCTTGCGCATCAGGGCCACGTCGGGATCGTGCAGGATCAGCGTGAAGCTGACCGTGCCCATGGGCACGTGGGTCCACTCCAGTTTCGGTGAAACGGCCATCGGATCGGCCTGCGTGTACTTGTTCGGAATGACGCCGCCGTCTTCAAAATCAGGCGACGTGAGAGTGAGGCCAGGACCGGGCGGGGGGCCTCCGGCCTTTTGCTGCGCAAAGGCCATGCCCAGGCTCGCCATCAACAACAGTGCGTTTCTCATGAGTGTTTCTCCTTGGAATGTATCAGCATATCATGGAGCAACCGTGGCGCAGCCATTCCAGCATGCCCTGCTTGCCGTAACACATCACTCCCGCGTGCCGTGGCGCACGCACTCGTGCGTGCTGCGTTCACACTCGTGTGAACGTTGCTGGGGGCGTGCTATGATCGTCCTGCTCGGAGGGCAGCAATGGCAGGAAAATCGCGCAATTCGGCGAACGGAGAACAGCACTTAGCGGAGCATTTGGCGTTCGAGATGGCGCGTGTGGTGGAGGAAGCGGCGGTCGCTTCGGCACGCACCATGGGACAAGGCGACAGCCCGGGTTCCGATCATGCCGCCGTACAGGCCATGCGCCGCGCCTTCGAACATGTCCACATCGCCGGGAACATCGTAATCGGCGAAGGGGAGCGCGATGAGGCGCCGATGTTGTATATCGGAGAGCGGGTTGGCGCCACGCCTCCTCCGGGCCTGGAATATCCCGCCGTCGACATTGCCGTGGATCCGTTGGAAGGCACGAACCTGTGCGCTACCGGCGCCGCCAACTCCATCGCCGTGCTGGCGGCTTCCGAAGCCGGCGGTCTGCTGCACGCGCCGGATTGCTACATGGAAAAGATTATCGCGGGACCCGGCTGTCAGGGCGCGCTGGACTTGGACGCTCCACCGGAAGACAACCTCAAGGCCATCGCGAAACGATTGGATCGCGATGTCGAGGATCTCGTCGTGATGGTGCTGGACCGCCCGCGTCATGAAGACCTGATCGCCAGGATTCGCAAAGCGGGAGCCCGCATTCGTTTGATTAGCGATGGCGATTTGTCGGCCGGAATCGCCGCGGCGGTAAGTGGCGCGGGCGTACACGCGGTGATGGGCATCGGCGGCGCTCCCGAAGGTGTGATCACGGCAGCGGCCATGCGCTGCCTGCACGGCGAGATGTTGGGCCGCCTGGTGGTGGGCAACAAAGAGATGGAGCGTCGGATGCAAAAGATGGGCATCCAGGATCCGCGCAAGATCTATCGCGCCCAGGACCTGGCTCCCGGCAAGAAGATCATCTTCGCCGCCTGCGGCGTCACGCCGGGAAATCTACTGCAAGGCGTCCGCTTCTTCGGCACCGGCCACAGGACGCATTCTCTAGTGATGACGTCCCATCCCAACACGGTAAACTTTCGCGACACGGTCCACTTAACGGGCAAACCCGACAGAAGGGGAGTGCGCTTGTTTTAAGAAACTCGGGAAGACCGCCGCCGCGGCGCTCCTCCCTTCTGAATTCTGAATTCTGGATTCTGAATTCTTGCTTCAGTTCAGCCTCCCCAACCACCGATGAATCGTCCCCAACTGCTGCGTGATCTGCTCCCGGTCTTCGGCGTCAGGCGAATATTTCAAGTACAGCTCCAGATCTTTTTGAGCGCTGCGAAATTGCCGCATCCGCAAGCGGGCCACGCCGCGCGCCTTGTAGTACTCCGGGTTTCGCGGAAAGGCTTCAATCAGCAGATCGGTCACCGCCACCATCTTGTCGAATTGTTTGCCGCGAAAATAAGCCGAGCGCAGATTGTTCAACATGCGCACCAGGATATAGCGAGTGCCCACCGGCGCCAGAGCCGTCGAGTCGGCGGCTGATCCAGTCCGGTCGCGCGCCAGCTGCAGGCAGTCTTCCTCGGTAAGCAGCTGGCCGGAATGAAACGGATCGATATACGTCGCGAATTCCCCGTCGTTATATTGGACAATAAAGTGGCCGGGCAATCCGACTCCCGCAACCGGCCGTCCCAGTCGCCGCGCCACCTCGATGTAAACCACCGAAAGCGCGATCGGGATTCCGGTGTGCCGATCCAAAACATAGTTGAGGCAACTGTTGCGCGGATCGTTGTAGTCGATTTCATTGCCGCGGAAACCCAGATCGCCGAAAAAATAGTCGTTGGCCACACGCACAAACCCGCGTCCATCGGCGGAAGCGGGTATCCGTTCAGAGATTCCGGATGCGATTCTATCCAGAACCCCCAGATATGGTTCTGGATCCAGATCCGGTGTCTCGATGGAAGCGATTTCGAGCGCCGCCACGTCCAGACGGCCCTCCGGCTGGTCCTGAATTGCCGCTCGCAGCGCTTCCATCTACCTCCTCAGTCCTTTCCTGGACTCTTTCGAATTGTGACACCGCGCGCGGCCACTTGCACAGGCAGGATTTCAGCGCCCGCCTTCGCGATGGCCCGCGAGACGCGCTCTTGAGCGCCGCATTCCACCAGAAAAAAGACACAGCCGCCTCCGCCTGCGCCGCAGACTTTAGCGCCCAGCGATCCGGCGCGCCTGGCCAATGCGATTAAGCGGTCGATCGCTGGTGTGGAAATACCTGGCACGTTCCCGCGGCGATGCGACCAGTCTTCGCGCAGCAAGCGGCCGGCTTCCACCCAATCGGCTTTCTCCACGGCCACGCGCATGCCGGCGGCAACCGCGGCAATGTGCCCGAAATTGCGCTGCACCTTGCGATCCCCGTTGATGTACGCTTTGGTCACTTCCCAGTTGTTAATGCCGGAATTACGGGGCGCGCCCGTATAGCAGAGCACGATCCGGCGGTTGAAATCCTCAAGATCCACTGGAATCGCGACGCGCCGCACCCCGGCCGCCCCAAGTTCGATGGCGCCGACGCCGCCATAAAGTGCCGGGTAGTAATCCTGCACGCCAGTGGGCACGCGAATGATCTGCGCTTCGACGTTTTGCGCAATCTCGCGGATTTTCTCCAGACTGTGGCCGGCGCCGGTGAAGCGGTTCAGCGCGCACGCCGCTGCAATCATCAGCGCCGACGATCCGGCGATCCCGGCGCCCGCGGGCGATTCCGAATCGGTTTGTAGCGCCAGGCCGGCTCGCGGACGGAAGTATCGCAGCAGGTAGGTCCCGAGCGGCAGGGCCGGCCGGATGGCTTGGTCCAGAGTTTCGAGTGAGGAGTAGCTTTCAGCCGCCTGGAGGTCGCTCGAACGCAGCCGGATCTCGGGTGAATCCAGAGTTTCGATCGCGCAGCGCGTGAATCGGTTGATCGCGAAGTTGACGGTGACCGCGCCCGGATGGAAGAGGTACAAAGGCCAGATATCGAGGGTGCCGCCAGCCAGGTCAACGCGGCAAGGCGCCTCGGCGATGATTCTCATGCAGAAGCTTTACTATAGCGTGCTGCTATCGGGAATTCGGCCATTGCCGCCGATAGGGTGTAGATGAGGCAGGTTTTGTTCGCCGGTGCGATGGCCGGGGCCATGGCCTGGGCCCAGCAGCCCGAGTCAATTGCTAAGCAGCGCGCCGCCATCCTAAAGCAAGTGGAGGGTGTAATGGGCAAAGCGCCTGCGCCTGCATCCTCCTTCTTTACTGTGCCATGGGTGGACACGCCAGCTTCGATCAGTGCGCCGATGCCGCCCTGCGACCCTATGCCGGCAGCCGATTTGGACAAGCTGGTTGAAGAAAACTCGCAGCAGCAGGGTGTGAAGCCGGAATTGATCCGCGCTGTGATCGCTGAGGAATCGGGCGCCCGGCCGTGCGCGGTGTCGGGGAAAGGCGCTCAGGGGATCATGCAATTGATGCCCGCCACGTCGGAACAATTTGGCGTGAAAGACCCTTTCGATCCGCGGCAAAACGTGGAGGCAGGCACCAAGCTGCTGAAGCAATTGCTAGTCAAATACAACAATGATGTCAGTCTAGCGCTGGCAGCCTACAACGCGGGCGCGGGGCGCGTGGATAAGGACGGGGGGATTCCGCAAATTCCAGAAACCCAGAACTACGTGACCGACATCCAGGCCAAAGCAACAAAGAAGTAACGCCTGTAAGTTATTTAGATTCAGGAACTTAAAATTTAACAGTTCGGGCGTTGCATCTTAAACCTTTTGCTCTGTTCAGACGATAACTCCCTGTGGAGCGTTCTCCCAATGGTTCGTCGCTAATTGCGCCCATTCCGTTCTTTGAAACGGAAGACAACCAGCAATTTCCGGCCACAATTCTCGTAGTGGATAGCGAGGAGATCAACCGCCGGCTGTTGAAGGCTATCTTCAAAACCACGCCCTATAAGATCCTGGAGGCGCATCGGGCGTCGGAAGCAACGGCGCTCTTGCAGTCCGAGAAAATCGACTTGGTGATTCTGGACCTGATGCTGCCGGAAATGAGCGGACCCGAGCTCTGCCGTTGGATGAAGGCGCGCCGCTCGACGCAACTGATCCCGGTCCTGATGGTTACCAATCTCCAGGGCGTGGAGAACGAGATTGTCGGAATCTCCTCGGGCGCCGATGAGTTTCTGATCAAGCCCCTGCATCCGGCCGTGGTGCGGACGCGAGTGCGTGCCATGCTGCGCAACAAATCGCTCATCGATTCGCTGGAAGAGGCCGAGACCATTCTGCTGGCGCTGGCGCAGACCGTGGAGCATCGCGACCAATACACCGGAAAGCATTGCCAGCGGCTGGCGGTGGCATCGGTGATTCTGGGCGAAGCGTTGGGCCTGGGGAGCCAGGATCTCACCGCGCTCTATCGGGGAGGCTATCTCCACGACATCGGGAAAATCGCCATTCCAGATACCATACTTTTCAAGCAGGGCGGCCTTACCGAAGAGGAATGGAAAGTCATGCACAGCCATCCCACCCGCGGCGAAGAAATCTGTCGGCCGATGCGGAGCCTGGCGCCCGTGCTGCCGATTATTCGCAGCCATCACGAGCGTTGGGATGGAACCGGCTATCCGGACGGATTGGCGGGCGAAGATATTCCACTGCTGGCTCGGATTATGCAAGTGGCCGATATATATGATGCGCTGACAACCGAGCGTCCCTACAAGCCGGCGCTGACGCCGGAGGAATCGTTTGCGGTGATGGAAGAAGAAGTGCGGCGGGGATGGCGCGATCCGGAATTAGTCCCCCTGTTCGCCAGCATCATTCAAACCAAGCCTAGCGCGGACCTGACGTCGCTGGAAGCCTCACTCGAGAACATGCGCAGCGCCGTTTCCCGGTAACCCGCACCGCTTACTGTACCCTTTTAGATTGGACTCACTCGAAGTTCTGCAGCGGAAGATTGTCACTTGTGAGCTGTGCCCGCGGCTGGTGGCTTATCGCGCCGAAGTGGGACGCGTCAAGCGCCGCGCTTATCGCGATTGGGATTATTGGGCGAAGCCGGTGCCCGGCTTTGGCGATCCTCGGGCGCGTCTGCTTCTTATCGGACTCGCACCGGGAGCCCACGGCGCCAATCGCACCGGACGCATGTTTACCGGCGACAGCTCGGGCGATTTCCTGTATAAGGTATTGTTCGCTACCGGCTTCGCCTCGCAGCCTACGAGCACTTCCCGAAACGACGGGCTGAAGCTGACGGATGCCTACATCAGCGCGGCGGTCCGCTGCGCTCCGCCGGACAACAAACCGACGATCGAAGAAATTCGCACTTGCCGTCCGTATCTGGAGCGCGAACTGGAGCTGCTGAAAAATGTTCAGGTAGTTGTGGCACTGGGCCGACTGGCTTTCGACGTTTATCTTGGAATCCTGGGCGCGCGGCGATCCGCATTCAAATTCGCTCACGATGCGGAACATCGCACGGGCCAAGACCAGCCGGTGCTGATTAGTTCTTACCATCCGAGCCAGCAGAACACCTCCACCGGCAAACTCACCGAGCCGATGTTTCGCGCCGTTTTCGAGCGCGCGCGGCGAAACCTTCATGAGCTATGAGGCAAAAAAGGCGGAGCGCAGCAGCACACCCAGCCGGGCGCCATCGCGCGGAGCGATGTACGGATTGTGGACCCGCATTTGCACTGTAGTGAGACTGTCCGTTTTTAACCACTCGACCGGGACATCGTGCTGGTAATTCACGTCGCCATCTTTGGCGAATACGGTTTGATCGAGCAAGTGCCCGTTTACATAAAAGTCGACCTTGAGCGGGCCGGTCTGCTTGAGCGTGTCGGGCGAAATATAGAAGTGCTCCCGAAACACGTGATGCTGAACGGAAGAAAGCCGGAACCGGAACTCGGGTTCATCGAGGGTCCAATAGCCGTCCGCTTTGGGATCGCCCAGCAGTACGCCCTTCACGATGTAACGAAAGGCGCCCGGCCGTCCAATGGTCATGACTTCACCAAAGGCATTGTTTTGGCCGGCCACTTTTTGGATGTGAAGTTGCAAGCTTTGGAGAGTATCGCCGTTTTCGAGCTCCACATAGTGGCCGTCGACGAAGTCGAAGATGTGATCATAATGCCCCAAGCGATCGAGGGGAATGCGTTGTGCCGGTGGACCGTTTAACTGCGTGAGCCAAAGAGTGGTATCGCGGTAATACAACCTGAGAAGGAACACCAAATCCCAGTTATCATCCAGAGCGCTGTGGACAAATAACAGCTTGGAGCCGTGCGGGAGGCTGGGATAGAGCTTCGCGAAATCGGCGACGGTGTTTTTGTAAGGTGAAAACCGGGGATCGGGCGCGGGCGGAGAATGACGGAAGTCGACCACTGCCATTACCAGAGCCGTCGCCAGGAAAAGCGCGATGGACGCGGACGCCGGCGACCGGACAGGCACACCAATGCCGAGCGCTTCCGAGAAGAGCCTCCACAAAGCTTCCTTGAAGCGGACCAGACAAACCGCTACGTAGAGCGCCAAGCCGGCCAGCGGCAGATAAAGGACGAAGCCCGACCGAGCGGGAATGAACGATACCGGCAGCAGTGCAATGATGAAAAACAGCAGCCCAAACCACAGCACACGGGATCGCAACCAAAGCGCGATGGCGATGAGGGCGGCGAAAAACGCAGCCACGCCAAGTAGTGTCAAGGGGGCGACGCCGAGATCTCCGGTGGAGCTGTTGCGATAAAGCAACTCCGCCAAATACGTCCCGGTGTCAGCGAGCCAGCGCGCCCAAGTATAGAGAGGGACATAGGCTTCGTCCTGGGCAATGCCCGCGGATCCCAGCTTGGCCGGCAGGTAGATCAACACGCACACAGCGCCCAGCAGCGCTATTCTTCCTTCCCGGAAGATCCAGCGAATGAGTGCGTGAAGGCTACTGAAATCGGGTGTATGAAAGATCAGCTCATATACCAGAACGATAACCGGCAGCGTCGCTCCCATTTCCTTTGAGTTGAGAGCACACACCAAGCACGCGAGAAACCCAAGCGTCTCCCAGATACCCAGGAATCGGCCATCCAACCGCGCTCTCAGGTAGATCAGCAGGGCGAGAAAGAAAAACAGGAAACAAAAAACGTCATACATCGATCCGGCGTTGTAATAGAGATAGTCCAATTTGCCGTGGAAGGCGTAGAGCAGCGTCGCAATCGCACCGATTTCCCGAGATCCGCCAATCCTCTTAAACACCAGATAGGCTAGCCAGAGATTCAGCAGCATCGCGGAGTAGAACAGCACGTACAGCGGGTGGGGATTGAAACCGAAAATCGCAAACAGGGTTCGATAAATGACACCGCCAAACGGACGATAAAACGGCGTCCAAAAGAAAATGTTGCCCTTCACCAGCGCGCTGACTGGATTGCTCCAGTAGGTGTAAAGATTCATCATGTCGTCGCCGGTGAAGTAGAGCAAAAGCCCGCGCCAGGTGAAGAACAGGAAGAAGGCCGCGATAAATAATCCCGTCAGAACGGACAACCGCAGTCTGGTTTTGCCAACGGGCGGAATGGGAGCGCTGGAGCCGGGTTGCGTCAAGAATCTTTGCGCCAGGCTTGTTGCAGTTTCTCCGCGAAAGGAGATCCCGACGGCGTGAACCGCGACTGCTGATGTTCAGGAACGGGCGCCGGTGGTGGGATTTCGGATACCGGGGCAGCGGACACCGGTTCGAGAGAGCTGGGGGTGACGGTCGGAACCTCGCGCTGCGGCGGGTCCGCCAAATAGTTCGCTCTTTTGAGAATGGAACGCTCCAGAGACGGGCTATAACCGGTCCAGCAACCTTCAATATGGCGATCGTTGGCCGCCAGCGCGCGCATACATTCCATCTTTGAATCGAGATTGTCTATGTGATGAAGGAGCATGGCTTCGGGAAAGAGCGGCACTTTCGGAGAGCCGTACTCCAACTCGCCGTGGTGGCTGACAATGAGGTGCTCGACTAAAACCTGGAGCTTGGGAGGGAAATCCGGCAACTGACGGATTTTGTCGTGCAACATCCGTAGACCGATCACAATGTGCCCGAGCAGTTGACCTTCGGTGCTATAACCGAAGCTGCGCTCGTAGGTTAATTCGGCCACCTTTCCCACGTCGTGAAGAATGGCGCCGGTTAGCAGCAAATCCGAGTCCAGGTTGCCGTAATGCAAAGCAGTAAGGTGGCACAAGCGGCAGACGGAAAGCACATGTTCGATCAAGCCGCCGAGGTAGGCGTGATGCACGTGTTTCGCGGCTGGGGCGGTGCGGTACATGCGAGCCAGCGGTTCGTCGGCGAGGAAAGCTTCGAGCAACGCGCGCAAATGCGGATTCCGCATGCCGGCCACCAGGGCGCGCAACTCGGCGAACATTTCCATGGGATCGCGCGTGGAGGCTGGAAAAAAATCGGCGAAGTCGACATCCGCATCCAGCACGCGCGCCATCTTGTGGACGGTCATCTGCAGCCGGTTTTGGAAGATCTGGAGCAGGCCCTTCACCTTGACGAAATCGTCGCGCTCGAAGGTATCCACCACTTCGACGACGTTGTCCCACATTTTGGCGTCTACTTCGCCAGTGCGATCGCCCAGCTGCAGAGAAAGATAAGGCTCGCCCGATTTCTTCTGCCGGACATCTTTGCCGTGAACAAGAAAAGTAGTGGTGAAAACCTGGTTCGGCTTTAGATCGCTAAGGTAGGGCGATTTCATGAAGACCGGCCACGCTTACTGGGCCGACGAACTGGTGGCTAGGGTTTGGGTGCCGGGAACCGGTATGGCCCACAGCAGTCGCTTGTGCCTGAGGTGGCTCTCAACTTCTTCCTTCTTCACCGTTTCGGGTTTGAGTTGGGCCGGATCCACCCAGGCGGTGTCCTTGCCGCCCGCGGCGCCGGTGTCAATGTAATCGGCCTTGATCTCTAAGAACGCATCTTTGCGGAGCTTGCTGAGGTACTCGCGAACAGCGACGTCCAAGCGCGGCGCCAGCAGTATCTCGTTGATCCGGTTTTCCACTTCAGATAGCTCGGCCTGGCCGGACTTCTGGTGGTCTTCCACGCGAAGAATCAGAAATCCGTTGGCGGTGCGAACGGGATCGGTGATGTAGCCCCTGGGCTGGCTCCAAACCAAATCTTCCAAGTTCTTGCTGAGAACGCCCTTTTTGTAAGGGGGAAGCTCGCCCATGCCCTTGGCGCTGATGGAGTCGGAATTGTCGCGAGCCATTTCCGCGAATCGTTCTCCCTTACGGGCGCGCGCCACCAGATCCTTAGCCTTCTTTTCGGCGGCCGCTACCCCCGCCTCGTCTTTGCCCTCGGTGGAGATCAGGATCTCCTGCAAAGTGATTTGTTCCTCACGCACGAACGCCGACTTGTGCTCGTTGTAATACTTTTCCAGGTCTTCATGCTTCACCGACATCTTTTCGGTGACTTCTTCGCGAATGACGCGTTGGGTGAGGAAGCGGTTCTTCATCTCTTGTTTGAAGTCTTCAAACGACATGCCGCTTTGTTCCTTGATGTAGGCCTGGAACTTCTCGGGGTCGGGAATCTTGGAATCGGACTGGATGGCGCTCATCTGCTTGCTGACTTCGCTGTCGACATTTATGTTGAGGTCCTTGGCCTTCTGGGCCAGGATCAACTGATCGATGCGGTCTCTGAGGAGGTTCTTCTCGCGCTCGGCTAACTGCTTCTCCAGTTCGTCGCCTACCACGCCGCTGGCGCGCAGGGATTCGATGAGTTCGCGGCGGCTGCGATCAAGGTCGCCTCGGGTGACGATATCGCCATTGCATTTGGCGACGATCTCTTCCACAACAGCGGTGTCGGCCGCAAGTAAACCGAGGACGCACACACCGCTTGATCCAAGCACCAGGAGGGGTACAAGCAACTTCATATTCTCCATTATGGACGAAAGGGGGGGTTGGTGGTTGGTGATTGGTGGTTGGTGATTGGCTGGGGAGGGGAGGGGTGTTCTATCAGGTGTGGCGCTTTTTTTTTTGAAATTGGAGACCGGCGGTCCATGGTGACGGGTAGGGAGGCGCATCAGGGTAGTTTTTGTGTTTGGTGACGCATTTTTTCGTATCTTTGTTTGAAAGAAGGCAGGCGGCGGGGCGTGGATCGCGCGTGGCGAGGGCCATGCGCTTTGGTTCGAGGGTAACAGGCGCTCGGGAGCTGCGGTGGGGGCGGGATGGTAAGTTCTTGAGTTTTGTGGAAAACCGGATCAGTTGGGACGGTGATCGCGCAATGTAAAGAACCGCCGCGATCGCTCGGGAAGTTCGGGAAAACGAAGCCAGCGCTTGGTTCCTTTTTGCGAAGCTATCGCAGACAGGTGTCTTCTGGGTGCTGCGTGACCGGGTTCCGTTCCAATAATGGCGTCTGGGGTGGTGTCCCTCGATAAAATTGGCAATCCTGCCAAGCATCGGCACGAGTGGCGTACGGCGTTCACACGATTGTGAACGCGGCAAGCACTCCTGGAGTGCGTGCATTGCTAACGATAAGAATCTTCGCGTGCTGCGTCGATTTTTCAAGCCGCAGTCCTCAACTGGTTGACTTGGTTGAGCGTTGTTCTCGCCGCCGTTTGGATGGCTACCAGAAGGGTACGCGCATCGGGACTGACTTGGTAGCGATGGGTATGCGGCACTTTCCGGATTAAGCCGTGCGCGCGCAGCATCCGGAGCCGTCGGCTGATGGCGGCCGAACGGCGAAGTTTTTCGGCGGCGGAATGAGCGGGGGTGTCGTAAAAGAGGGTCTGTAGGTCGCGGTTGCGGAATCCATTCAGCACGAAATCGCCGTCATTGATCGCCTCCAGCAATGGCCGGTCATCCCCCAAGGGGCGCAAGGCCCGTACGCGGCGCCCTTGCCAGTTCACCGGCTTTTGGATGTCGGCGATCAGTTCCTCCAATCTGCGGCTGTCGTCGACGCTGGCCAAAGCGTCGATGAGCCGGTTGTTGGTCTGCTGGGAGACCTCGGCTCTGCGGTGCAGATCGGCAATCCCTTTGCGCATTTTCCGCCATTGCAGATTCTCCTCCGGGCCGCCCTCGGCGGGTCGATAGGTGCGAAACACGTCGACGTTGTTGATGGTCGTTTCCGCCGCCCTCAACACCGCCGCGTCGGCCAGGATTACCTTGCTATAGGCCTTGGTCGAGTTGCCGTCCATCCAGAACTTGATGCGCTCGCCTTCTTCGTACTCCTTGCAACTGGTCTGGAGTTCGCCATGAAAGTTCCGGGGGATCTGGCCGGATTTCGTCAGTCGTTTCCCGAAGAATCGGAGAACATCGCGGCTGTGGAAGCTCAGCATTCCATGGGCAATGAAGGCCGGCATCAATCGTTTCAGCTCTGCCCCGCTAGGGAATACGATGTCGGTGGCCCATTCGCTTTGGTAACAGGTCCAGTAATACGGCGTTGGATACTTCGCGAAAATCTCTTCGTGGATGGGGTTCAGCCGCTTAGCGAAGCCGGTGAGCAGATCCACCCAATCGGTTCGCAGTTGCTGGTTCAGCATCTCCTGCGCGCGTGGAAAATCGGCGATCCGCGTAAAGCAGTTTTTCTCCTGTTGGAACGCTAGCCCCGCTTGCCGCATCTGCTGCGCCAGCCATTCCCGACCATTGATGCCGATCTGGATGTGGAATGGGAACCAGGTCTGAATCCGCGCGTACATCCACCCCAGCCTCTGGTCCTATCCATAGTGATAGAGCACATGGCAGGGCCGCTTCCGCCGTACGATCTTCGACTGCACATATTCGAACGTCGGACACGGCTCCAGCACGCTCAGCACACATACTGGCCCGCTACGGATTCCCCGCTCAGCAGCCACCCGCCGCGCATACTCGTCCTTGTCCACCCCGGCCTCTCGCACATAAATCACCGGGAGTCCAGCTTGGCGAACGGCCCTCGTAGAAGCCTCCTTCACCCGCTCACTGGTCTTCTTCAGGTAGTCGCCGTAATGTTTGAACAGAACTCCATTTTGCCAAAGGAATTCTTCCATCCCCTTGGACACCATCACGTGCCGGGTGGGGTCCCAGTAACTTATATCCAACCGGCGCGGTGAACCTCGTAGTACCAGTCGATCGAACCCGGACAGCACTCCCGCGATCCGATCGCCATATTTTTCGATAAACTGTTGCACGGCGTTCTCCTTGTAGTGTTTTCAGACTCGATAATCCGAAATACTACAACGGCAGAACGCCTTTCTGTTTTCACGAACATTGTTTGCCCCGCAGGGGCACTGTGCCACAAGGGCTGATAAACTAGGAGCGGGGAAAGCATCTAACAAACGATGGCGACGCCCACCCGCGTTCAAACTCCAACCAATATCTCGATCTCGCATGAGCAGCTTATTCGGGCGTATCGCGCGATGTACACGGCGCGGCGGCTGGACGATCGCGAGATCCTGCTCAAGCGGCAGAACCGTATCTTCTTTCAGATCAGCGGCGCGGGACACGAAGCGGTGCAGGCGGCGGCGGGGTTGGTGTTCCGGCCCGCGCATGACTGGTTCTATCTTTATTATCGGGACCGGACACTGGCGCTGACGCTGGGCGTGACGGCCGAGCAGATGCTACTGGGAGCCGTGGGGGCGGGGTTGGATCCGGCTTCGGGGGGCCGGCAGATGCCTTCGCATTGGACCGATGCCGCGCTGCACATCGCATCGCGGTCGTCTGCCACCGGGACCCAGTATCTGCAGGCCGCAGGCTGCGCGCAGGCCTACCGTTATCTGGATCCGGATTCGGACGAAGTGACGCTGGTTTCGAGCGGCGAAGGCGCCACCAGCGAGGGCGAGTTTTGGGAAGCGATGAACGCGGCCAGCCTGGAGAATCTGCCGCTGGTGTTCCTGATTGAAGACAACGGATACGCCATCTCGGTGCCAGTGGAGAAGCAGACCGCGGGCGGGAATGTTTCGCAACTGGTGAGTGGTTTCCCGAATCTGAAGCGGATCGAAGTGGACGGGACGGACTTCGTTGCGTCCTATCACGCGCTCAGTGACGCGGCGGTGTATGCGCGAGAGCGGAAGGGTCCGGCGCTGGTGCATGCGATGGTGACGCGTCCGTATTCGCACTCGCTTTCCGACGACGAGCGCTTTTATAAGACCAAGGCCGAGCGCGAAGCCGAGGAAGCGCGCGATCCGCTGCTGCGTTTCCCCGAATGGCTGATCGCGGAAGGCATTTTGGACCGGCAGGGGCTGCAAATCCTCGTGCACGAGGTGGATCAGGAGATCCAGCAGGCGACCGACCGTGTGCTGCGCGCGGACCCGCCGGCAAAGGGTTCGGCGCTGCAGTTTCTTTATTCCGACTCGATCGACCCGACGTCGGTTGAATTCGAAGCCGAGCCGCAGTTTAGCGGCGAATCGCGCACCATGCTGGATGAGATCAATCTCACGATGCATGAAGAGATGCGGCGAAATTCGCGCATCGTGGTGTTCGGCGAAGACGTGGCGGATTGCAGCCGGGAAGCGAACCTGGCGGAAGTGAAAGGCAAGGGCGGCGTCTTCAAAGCGACTTCGGGGTTGCAGATCAAGTACGGCAGCGAGCGCTGCTTCAACAGTCCGCTGGCAGAGGCGGGGATTATTGGCAGGGCGATCGGGCTGGCTGAGCGCGGGCTGAAGCCGGTGGTGGAAATTCAGTTCTTCGACTATATTTGGCCGGCGATGATGCAGTTGCGCGCGGAGCTTGCCACGCTGCGCTGGCGGTCGCACAATGCGTTCAGCGCGCCGGTGGTGGTGCGGGTGGCGATCGGGGGGTATCTCAGCGGCGGCGCGATTTATCATAGCCAATGCGGTGAGGTGATTTTCACGCACATGCCGGGGCTGCGCGTGGTGATGCCTTCCAATGCTTTGGACGCGTGCGGGCTGTTGCGGACTGCAATTCGCTCCGACGATCCGGTGCTGTTTTTGGAGCATAAGAAGCTTTATCGCGAGTTGTATAATCGTTCGCAGCATCCGGGCGCCGACTACACGATTCCGTTCGGCAAGGCGAGCGTGGTGAAGAGCGGGCAGAGTCTGACGGTGATTACTTATGGAGCTGTGGTGCAGAAGATGCTGCAGGCGGCGCTGCAGGTGGAGCAGCGGAATCCCGATAAAACGATCGAGGTAATCGATCTGCGTACGCTTTCGCCGTACGATTGGGAGACAATTCGCGCGTCGGTGGAAAAGACCAATCGCGTGATGGTGGCGCACGAGGATTGCCTGTCGTGGGGTTATGGGGCGGAGATCGCGGCGCGTGTTGCGAATGAATTGTTCGATCGGTTGGATGCGCCGGTGGGCCGGGTGGGGGCGCTGGATACTTGGGTGGGGTACAATCCGCAGCTTGAAAACGAGATTCTGCCGCAGGTGGAGAATCTGGCGGCGGAAGCGGAGCGGTTGCTTAATTACTGAGCGTCGGCGGGTAGGAGCGTGAAGGGCTTGCCATCGACGCTGCGAACTGCACGAAAATCCCGTTCGTCTACCGTGAGAATCCGGCGCACGTTTTTTCGTTCAGCAGTGGCAATGACCGATGCGTCGGCGAGACCGAGGTCAAGATCCGCGTAGGTCTCCAATAGCGCCTGGCAACGGCTCAGATCAATTGAGGTAAACGGTTCGAGCGTAAATCCGCCGACCGCGATGCCTTCGAGAAACCTGGCGACGGCGCGGTTGCCTAGCCGGATTCGAAGCAGGTAGTCGATTTCAGCGAGGATGGCCATGGGAACGACGATGGGTCCTCTTTCATCTTTGACCACTTGGGTTACGGCAGAGTGATGGCGGTCCCGGGCGTCATACAGAGCGTAGACGGCGCCAGAATCGGCGATCAGCGCCATCGGCCGCGCTTGGCAGCGGCGCTACTCAAGAGCTGTTCGGCGCATTCGGATGTATCGGTGTGGCCGCTGTCGAATTCACCGATCCCAGGTATTTTGGGGCGCTTTGCTTTGCGCGTGTAGGCTTCCAAGGCATCGCGGATGAGTTCCGCCCGGCTGCGTCCCTGAGTTTCGGCCATTTGGCGGAGAGCAAGGACGGTGTCGGAATCGAGATAGACGGTGGTCTTGGTCACGCCATATAGGGTACCATATATGGCACTAAAGTAACCCATCGGGAACGTGCGTCTTTAGGGCAGGGTACGATTCGAGGAGACGTTCGATGTCGAGCAGATCTTTCTTGCGCTTTGTAGATCGCCGGTCCGGGTGCAAAGCCGCCCAAATCTTGCCTTGCAGCACGTCCTCGACCGCAGCTACCGGAAGTTGGAGGCCAAGCACCTCGCGGATGGAGGCGCGTTCGACAAACTCGCCGTAGCGCGGGTCAGTTTGAAACTGCACGCGGAGGTTTGAACCGGCAGAGCTGATGTTGAGGCTATGGGGAAACGCCTCTACTTGAAAATTGCGTATTCCGGCGATGTGAATAGAGCGTTCCGACGATCTGAATAAACCGTCGAAGCGAGCGACGCTGGCACTAGCAATCATGCCTGAAGGTTATTCACATCGTCAAGAGGGAGAGCGGATTTTCGGTCGGGGCCGACCAGCGGGAGGCAGCACAGGGTCGCAAACTGAGAATGGTTTTGCCTTTGCAGTTGCCCCCTTTCCCTTCTCTAAGGTGCGTGTTCGGAACGGCCCGGAGCGGTCCAGGGCGCGCGGGTTTTGCGCGGCGGAGCGGACCCTGGACGGCGAGGACCGTTCTGAAAGATGGCGAAGAAGGGGAAGGGGGCTGTTCGGGTATTGTATGCCGGTGATCATTGTGGTTCGTCCTCTCCGGGCTTGCGCCGTTTTTTCCTCATCGATTCGCCCTTCAACTCGACGCGATACGCGTTGTGAATCAGACGATCCAGGATGCTGTCAGCGATGCTGGGGTCTCCGATCTGCTCATGCCAATGCGCCACTGGCATCTGCGAAGTCAGGATGAGCGAGCGGCGCTGGTAGCGGTCGTCGCAGATCTCCAGGAAGTCGCGGCGCTCGGCGTCTTTCAAGGGCGCCATGGCGAAGTCGTCCAGCAGAAGGATATCGATGCGGGAGAGCCGGACCAGGAATCGGCCGATGCTGCCATCGGCGTGCGCCACGGCCAGCTCGCGAAACAGTTCCGAGGTCCGTTTGTGCAATATGGAGAAGCCATCGCGGCAGGCTTTCTGCGCCAGCGCACAAGCCAACCAACTTTTGCCTATGCCGGTGGGTCCGAGCAGGAGGATACTCTGATGCTGGCGTACCCAATCGCTGGAACAGAGGGTTCGCACTAACTTCCGATCCAGGCCACGGGGGTGTTGGTAATCGACATCTTCGATCACGCCCCGTTCCTTCAAGTGGGCGGCTCGTAGCCGCCGTGCCAAGGCGCGATTCTCCTTCCACAGCCACTGCTGATCGACCAGCAGGGCAAAGCGTTCTTCGAAGCTGAGCTGGCTGGCTTCGGTGGTTTCCAGTTGTGCACGGAAGGCGTCGGCGAGTCCGTGCAGTTTCATAGCGTGCAGTTTTTCGATAGTTTGTTGGTTCAACATGGAAAGTCCTTTTTGAGATCTCAAGCCCGGCGCTACTGCACCAGCTTGGTGGGCGGATCGTAGTAAAGAGGTCCGCGCAAGTTTTCATGGCGAGGGCCGGGAGGAACGGCCTCCGAATCGAGCACCAGTTGGCGGTCGAGTGAGCGTTTCAGAATCGATTTCAGACTCTGATACGAAAAGGCCTGGAGTTGGACGGCGCGCTGGCTGGCAGCTTCCAGTCTGGTCTTGGTGTAGATCTTCTCCAGACTCAGAATGCCCAGGCAGGCGCGGTAACCCATCTCCGGGTGCGGCTTGCGTTCCAGGATGGTGCGGACCACTTCGGCGGTGGCCACGCCGACACCTTCGGCCCAATGGATCAACCGCGAGGGAGTCCATTCCAGATGGGCCTGGTGGCTTTTCGGCATGTGATCGGAGACGGTGGTATGGCGATGAGCGGCGCTGCCGCGTATATGCGAAGCGATCCGTTTTCCGCCATGGAAGATCTCCACGGTGGCGGCGGTCGAACGGGCCTCCAGCTTTTGGCCGGCCAGTTGGTAAGGGACGCTGTAATAATGACGGTCCACCTCGACGTGGTAATCGATGGAGGCGCGAACCGTCTTCCAGTGGGCCAGGATGTAGCGTTGGGCGGGTAACGACTGCAATGCCGGTCGATCCAGTTCAGCGAACAAGCTGGCGCGCGATCCTTCGCGCTTGCGAAAAGGGCGATGGTTGAGTTTTTCCAGTAACTCGGAGATGGCTTCATTCAGCTCCGCCAACGCATGAAACTTGTGGTGGCGCAGAGCGGCGATGATCCAACGCTCGGCCAACAGAACCGCATTTTCTACCTTGGCCT
>CAWFZZ010000017.1:0-121934 GCA_963820405.1 Bryobacterales bacterium
TTACCCCTCGAACGCAAACGATAACTAGGAGGATTGCATGGTCCTGAAGGGCCGTTATCGGGCGGAGAGGAACCGTTTGAACCAGAGTCACCGGGAGGGATCGGAATCGAATGGCGGATGATGAGGGTATCGGCGCCAACGAGGATCTCTTTGACAAGCAGACGTACGATCTGCTGGCGCTCTTTGATGTCCAAGGTCTCGGCACGGGCGCACAGCTTAATTCGAAATCCGTTGAGGGTCTCGGCCAGTTGGAGATAACGAGTTTGGTCCACGGCCGCCATTTCCAATGATTGTAGTTCCGATGCCACAGCTTGCGTGCGCTGTTGCAGGTCGGGCATTCTTTGCCGCAGTTGTGCCAGAGTGACCAATCCCTCCTGGTAGGCAGTCACCAGCCGTTCGACATGATTTTCCAAACGAGCTTGTTCTCGCCGCAATCCTTCCTCGCGTTTGCGGAGAGGGTTGGTCGTTTGAGCCAGTTCTCGGCGGCGCTCGATCTCCGACTGGATGAACCTGTCATCCTCCAACAAACGAATGATCTGCTCCCAGACCACCGCATCGAGATGATCCTGCCGCACAGGACGATTCGTACACAGCGGGCCGTTGAGCCGGCGGTACCCATCTGAGCCAATGCATCGGTAATAATAGACTCGCCGGTTCGGCTTCCTTCCAGAAGCCCGGCACAAGGCATAGCCGCATTGTTGGCAGACCAGTATTCCCTTGAGCAAGGTCGGCTTTTTCGTCCTCCGTGGAGAATACTGTCTGTTCTTCTTCAACTGCTCCTGCGCCAACGCAAACACCTGTTCGCTGACCAGCGCTGGCACCATCACCTCGATCCATTCCTCTCGCGGACGCTCATGATTGGCGCTATTGCGATTCGGCAGTCTGTTGCGTTGCCGCAGTGGTCGCGTGATGCGCTGGCGAGGCCGCAGTTCTGTCTTGCCATAACAGGCCTTGCCCTGGTACGCCGGGTTGCGTAGCATACCCCAGATGGTCGATCGCTCCCACCGCGTGTTCTTGGTCTTGGTGGGGATCCGCTGTTGGTTTAGCGAATGTGCAATCGCATTGATGCTCAGGTCTTGCTGAGTGTACATCGCAAACACCATCCGCACTACGTCTGCTTCCTGCTCTATCACTTCGTAGTAGGCGGCTGAGGTTTCGCTCTTCTTCACATACTGGTACCCGTAGGGCGCACCCGACAGTACATTCACCACACCCTGTTGGGCCTTGTGGCGCTTCCCGCGGCGGCTCCGCTCCGCAATCTGTGCACGCTCATACTCGGCAATCATGCCTTGGAATTGAACCACCAGTTGGTCTTCTGGAGTCGCTCCTGCCGGTGACTTAAGGAAGATCACCTCGACGCCGCAACGCGATAGCTCCTCGGCCAATAAGACCTGATAGGCATACTTGCGACTAAGCCGGTCCGGCGAAAAATCAAGGCCGCGACAATCTGGCCTTCCGCCGCCAGGTCGCGCAGCGATTCGAGGCCCGGCCGCGCCAGGCTGGCCCCGCTATACCCTTCATCTTGGAAGATCCATTCCGGCGGCACGGCGTATCCGTGGGTTCCGGCGTACTCGATCAAGGCCGTCGTTTGGCTCGCAATCGTGTGATTCTCCTTCTGCCGGTCTGAGGAGACTCGCGCGTAAATGGCCGCGGGCTTGTTCATTCAGATTCTCCTGCGTAAGGGTGGATGGGATAGATCAATCGGCCGACGCCGATCAGGCACCAGAAGCTCGTAAGCCTGCTCCAGTTTGTCAGGCAGCAAACGATCAAATCGACATTCCAGATGAATCGTGCAAGGTCGGCCTGGGCGCCGCTCAGCCACGCCCTCGTCTCCGCGCCAGCAGCGCTACCAGAGCCCGACTCACAATTTCGCTCAGCGAAAGTCCTGACACGCTGGCGTGAGACCGTACACGCTCCACCAACGTTTGGACAGCTTGACTGTGAAGGCCACTTTGGGATCGCCCACAACCACGGGTTGCTTCAACCGTCGTGCCTGTTGCAGATAGCGGTATGCCTGACGCGGAGATATCCTGCAATCCCGCACCATCTCCTCGACAGCATCGCGCAGATGATCGAACTGCTCGAGCAATTGACGAGCCCGGTTGAGGCGCTCCGCCTTTTCGATGTCGTCGGCGCGACCCATATGTCATAAACATACAACTATATATGACATAAAACAAGCCGTCGCCCAAGAGCTTCATCGATACCTCACTGCCCGCTCAAACGAGAAGTTATCGTTTGCGTTCGAGGGGTAATCACCGCCCCTTGCGGCGTCCCTTCCTTGGTCTCGAACCACTGTCCATCCTCCATCACGCCCGCCCTCATCCATTTCAGAATCAGACGGACCAGCCGTTCGTCTCCTATCCGGTGCCGTATGAATCTCTCCAGATGGTCATGCCCCACTTTGTCGAAGAATGACCGAATGTCAAGATCCAGTACGTAGTTCACCTGCGTTGCGTGATTCCGATGTACAGCGCATCCAGCGCATCATGCTGGCTGCGCCCCGGCCGGAAACCGTACGAAAAATCCAGAAAGTCCTCTTCCCAGATCTGGTTGAGAACCTCCACCACCGCGTGCTGGACGACTTTGTCCTCCAGCGCCGCGATGCCCAATGGCCGTTGCCGCCCATCCGGTTTCGGTATCCAGACTCTTCGCGACGGTTTGGCATGCTATGCCCCGCGATGGATCCGTCCATGCAGGTCGGCTAACCGTCCCTCCAGTCCGTTTCCATATTCTTGCCACGTGACGCCATCCACTCCAGCCGCAGCGTGCTTTTTCAAGCCGTGGTAGCTGCTTCGCAGCAGATCGACATTCACGTGATGCAGCAGGGCGGTGAACTTAAGCTCCTGGTTCCCTTTTGCTGCTTGACGCACACGGTCCAGCCCGTTTGGCCCGCTTTCCCGGCTTTGTGTCCGGTACGGGTTGTGCTCTTCCATGTTCTCCTTGGCCAGCGGCCTTTCCTCCACGATCTCCTTCGGCCCTCCCTGGCCTTCGTTCGACCGCTTCACTGGTAATATGCCGCTGTACGACTCCCCGCTGCCGTGCATGTGGGACTTATGGCTCATCGCCTTCTCCCTCCGATCCGCCACCTTGCGGGCCGCGGATGGCAACGGGGTCTCTCGGTTCTCGTGCGTGAAGTTTCCATGCATGCCTGGGGTCTACGACTCCGCAGAGTCGGCCGCGCACTCGCGCTTTCGCGCGCCGCCGTGTTGCCTTCCGGATTGCGTGACACCGTCGGCACTCTGGTTTTCGCTATTTCGGAGCTCATCTACTTCAGGGATACCCAGCCTGCATGTGCCCCTTCCCAACGCTTCAAGTTCGGCCTCTCAGCCGCCCTCCCATGAGTAGGGGTCAGGATGGTTCGCTACTCCTTTCCTGTATGACTCTTTCATTCATTACTTCACGCCGGTTTATCCCGACGCTATCCACGCAGGAGTGCGTGTGCCACATTTTCCCCAAGAGTCAGCGCGCCAGGTTAAGCAATAATGGAATTAAACCATGCCTAGCGCGATTCGACGCCGCACTCCGGAAGAATTGCTGCAACAGCTCCAGGCCGAAGAGGACTACGAGCGTCGCGGACGGCTAAAGGTCTTCCTGGGATACGCGTCGGGAGTGGGCAAATCCTTTCGCATGTTGGACGAAGGGCGGCGCCGGCGGGAACGCGGCCAGGATGTAGTGGTGGGCGCAATTCAACCCAAGACCTCGCCCGAGATCGAAGCGATCCTGAGCAAGCTGGAAGTGGTTCCACTGCGAGAAGTGAATGGGGTCTTGGTGATGGACACGCCGGCCATTCTCAAGCGCCACCCCAGCGTTTGCCTGGTGGACGGGTTGGCTTACGATAACCCGCCTGGATCCACCCACGCCAGCCGTTGGGAAGATGTCAGCGAACTTCTCGACGCGGGCATCTCCGTCCTCACCTCCGTCAATATTCAATACATTGATGACCTCCGGGAGCGCGTCCAGCGGATCACGGGCAAGATCGTGACGCAAGCAGTGCCGCGCAGTTTTATAAATTCGGCGGACGAAATCGTCGTCGTCGACGCACCACCGGAGATGTGCATCGCCCGGGACGGTCAGATGAGGGGTGGGACGGCCGGTCCGCAGCAAAAGCTTTCCGAGCTTCGGGAAATCGCGTTGCTGTTGGCGGCCGACGTGGTAGACAAGCAGCTGGAAGCTTACCTCCAGCGCAATGGGCTGCCACAAACTTTTGGCGCGCAGGAGCGGATCATGGTTTGTATTACCCCGCGAGCCAACGCGGCGCCTATGATATCCAGCGGCAAGCGCAATGCCGATCGGTTTCATGGCGACCTCACAGTCGCGTATGTGCGCCAGGCCGAAATATCCAGCAGTGATCAGGAGGCTTTGGAGCGCAACCTCGCCATCGCGCGCGCGTCGGGAGCGCGCATCGAAATCCTGGATGGACAAGATCCTATCGAGACCCTGCTGAAGTTCGCCCATCAACATGGCGTCACGCAGATTTTTGTAGGGCACAGCACGCGCGAGCAATGGTGGGAGCGGTTCACTGGCACGCCGCTGGACCGATTGATTCGCGGGGCCAACGACATCGACGTGCGAGTGTTTCCTCACTAGCCATGCCGGATCGCCCTCCGCTTGGAAAATTGAAGATTTTTCTGGGATACGCCGCAGGCGTCGGCAAGACGTATCAGATGCTGGAAGAGGCGCAGGAAGCCAAGCGTGAGGGCATCGACGTTGTAATCGGCTATTTCGAGCCGCACGGCCGCAAGGACACCATCGCGAAGATCGAGGGCCTGGAGATTATTCAGCGCCGCAAGGTCGACTACCGGGGCGGGCTCTTCGAGGAAATGGACACCGACGCGATCCTTCGACGCCATCCCGAACTGTGTGTGGTGGACGAGTTTCCGCACACCAACGTTCCGGGTTCCGAGCGATTGAAACGCTGGCAGGACGTGCAGGTCTTGCTGGACGCCGGCATCAACGTTCTGACCACCATGAACATCCAGCATCTGGAAAGCTTGAACGATCAGATCTGGAACATTACCGGGATTCGCGTTCGGGAGACGATCCCCGATTGGGTAATGCAACAGGCTGATCAAGTGGTAATGGTGGATCTGACGCCGCGCGCGCTGCTTAAACCGGCTGTCGCGCGGGGTAGTGTATTCGCAGGAGAAAGCTCAAAAGGCGCTTGAGAATTTCTTTCGGGAATCCACGCTGGTGGTTTTGCGCGAGCTGGCGCTGCGACAAACCGCGCACGAAGTCGAAATCCGGCAAGTGGATTACGATGCTCCCGAATTTGAGCCGGAACTCGGGTTTAGCGGCGAGGCCGAACAACCGTCCGAAAACACCGACCGCATCTTGATTCTGGTGACGCCCGATCCGGCCACCGCCATGTTGATTCGGCGGGGCAAGCGCGTAGCGGACTATCTGCACGCCGACTGTTTCGCCGTGGCGATCTCGCGCGAAATCGACCTGCATGATATGCCGGCCCGCGATCGCGAGCTGGTGGAGCACCATTTGAACTTCGCGCGCAACCTGCACATCGAGACGCGTGTACTGCAAGGGCAGGATGTCGCCAAGACGTTGGTCGAGTTCGCGCATCTGAACGGCGTGACGCATCTGTTCCTGGCCCGGCCGCAGCCCAGCCAATGGCCCGCTTTGTCCCGCAGAAGCCTGGTGCAGCAAGTGGTACACTTGGCGCGGGACATGCAAGTCACTATCGCGGCCGATCGAGCCAACAGGCAGCAGCCGCAGCCCGTGTAAGGACCGAACATGCCGGACCAAAAGACCGTATTTCTCTTCGACGTGGACAACACGCTGCTCGACAACGATCACGTTACCGCCGACTTGAAACGCCATCTTCAATCCCACGTCGGCTTGGATCGGTCGCAGCGCTATTGGCAGCGGTTCGAAGAAATCCGATCCGAACTCGGGTACGCCGATTATCTGGGAGCACTGCAGCGCTACCGCTTCGATTATCCACACGATCCAAATCTTCTGACGGTCTCGTATTTCTTAATGAGCTATCCGTTCGCGAATCGCCTGTTTCCAAATTCGCTGGACGCGGTCGAATACGTTGGGCAGTGGGGGCAGCCCGTGATTCTTTCCGATGGCGACGTTGTATTTCAGCCGCACAAGGTGTTTCGCTCCGGGCTTTTCGAGCAGTTCGAGGGCAACGTGCTGATTTATATTCACAAGGAGCAGGAACTGGAAGACGTGGAGCAGCGCTATCCGGCCGAACACTATGTGCTGGTGGACGATAAGCTGCGTATTCTGCACGCGATCAAGGAGATTTGGAAATCGCGCGTCACTACCGTCTTCGTGCGGCAAGGGCATTATGCGCACGATCCCGAGATTTTCAAGAAGTATCCACCGGCCGACATCAGTGTGGAGAGGATCGGCGACTTGCTGAATTATGGGGCGGAAAGTTTCAACGCCCCGGCTCCCAAGACCGCGCCGACCATGGCCTGAGCTTCTTCCTGGATTTTTGTCAGCTGCTCGGGGCCGCGGAAAGTTTCGGCGTAGATCTTGTACACATCTTCGGTGCCGGATGGGCGGGCGGCGAACCACCCGTTCTCGGCAATGACCTTTATGCCGCCGATCGCATTGCCATCGCCAGGCGCGGTAGTCAGAATATTCTGAATTTTTTCGCCCGCCAGTTGCGTGCTGGTGATGTCGTGGGGCGAGAGTTTGGCGAGGGCGGCCCGCTGACCGGCATTGGCCGGCGCGTCGATTCGCTCATACGACGAGACGCCAAATTCATGTTCCAACTCAGCGTAGATCTCGCCCGGATCGCGCCCCACGCGCGCCGTGATTTCGGCCGAGAGCAGGGCCGGGATCAGGCCGTCTTTGTCGGTGGTCCAGGGCGAACCATCGCGGCACAGGAAGGAAGCGCCGGCGCTTTCTTCGCCCCCAAAACCGAGCGATCCACGCAGCAGGCCGTCCACGAACCATTTAAATCCGACCGGAACTTCGAACAACTTCCGGCCGAGCTTGGCGGTGACGCGATCGATTATGCTGCTCGAAACAACAGTTTTGCCTACCGCTGCATCCTTGCGCCATCCGGTGCGATTGGCAAAAAGATAATGGGCGCAAACCGCCAGGTAGTGATTGGGAGGGAGTAAGCCGGAGCTGCGCGTGACAATGCCGTGCCGATCGGCGTCCGTGTCGCACGCGAACGCGACATCGAATTTGTCCTTCAAACCAATCAAGCGACGCATGGCGTAGGGAGACGAAGGATCCATGCGGATGCGGCCATCCCAATCGAGAGTCATAAAGCGAAACGTGGGGTCGATAGCGTCGTTGACCACTGTCAAATTCAATCCGTACTTTTCGCGGATGGGTCCCCAATAATGGACGCTCGCGCCACCCAGAGGATCCACGCCCAGATTCAATTTCGCGCCACGAATCACATCGAAGTCGATCACCCGGCTAAGATCGGCGACATACTCGGTCATGAAATCGTGTGTTTCGGTCGTGGATTTGTGGAGTGCGCTGCTGAATAAAATTCGCTTGACGCCGTCCAGGCCGTTTTCGAGCAGCTGGTTGGCGCGCTGCTGGATGAAGCCCGTGATATCGGTGTCGGCCGGGCCGCCGTGCGGCGGGTCGTATTTAAAGCCGCCGTCTTCGGGCGGATTATGCGAAGGAGTGATCACAATGCCGTCGGCCAGACCCATTTTTCTGTCCCGATTGAAATTGAGAATGGCGCGAGAGACGGCGGGAGTGGGCGTGTACGCGCCGTTGGGCGCAATGCGAACGTGAACTTCGTTGGCCGCGAGTACCTCGAGCGCAGTGGCGAAGGCGGGCTCGGAAAGCGCGTGCGTATCGATGCCCAGGAAGAGCGGCCCATCGATTCCCTTCTCCTTGCGATAGGCGCAAATAGCTTGTGTGACCGCAAGGATATGCCACTCATTGAACGCACGATGGAGCGAAGAGCCGCGGTGGCCGCTGGTTCCAAAGATGACGCGCTGTTCAGGGATTTTCGGATCGGGACGGTCCGCGAAAAAGGCCGTGACGAGCTTGGGAACGTTGACCAGATTCGATGCTTGCGCCGGTTGACCAGCGCCCGGGTTTGTGGCCATGGCGGGCTCCTCAACTCCAGGGTGACACACCTCTTAGTGGTTGACACCGGCGCCGTTTTGTTCCACCGCGTTTTCCACAGCGTCGCGGATCGCTTCTTTGATCGCTTCTTTGATGCTCTCTTCCACAACAGTGGCATCCAGGTCCAGCTCCTTGACGACGACTTCGAGCACCGGGGCTACCGGAGGAAGGTCTTTCGCGATCGCCTTAGCCACTCTTTTGGCGACCTTAGCTGGGTCAGCGGCGTCGTCGCGCACGGGAGCTTCCTGCGCCGGTTGCTGGCTGGCGCGTTCGATGGCATCCCAATCGTCATGGAAGGTTTTGGCGAGTTTGCCGACGATTTTCTTGTCGCGGAAGATGAGGCCCAACTCTCGCCGGGAACCGAGCTCCATCTCGCGGAGGCTCTGGCTTCCAACAAAGGCCTGGTTGCCGTCCCGGATTATCGTGCGGGTGTGAAGCCGCATGATCGACAGCTTGCGCACCGTGAGGTTCGATGCGGCACGGCTGACGCGGCCGATCACCTGGATATTCACTCCGGCCTGCGCCCGCGCATCAAGAAGTCGCAACATCGCTGGATCGCTGATCTCAGGGTCGTAGATCAGCAGCTCTTTTTTCGCTCCTTTTAGAAACGCCGCGAGCTGCTTGCGCGCATTCAGCGGGCTGACCACGAAGGACGCCAGACCAGGCACATAAGGCTGACGGGTGGTATCGGCTTCGAAAAGCTTCACCGCTTCGGCAACCAGCTTGGGATTGCTGGTCACCAGGCCGAAACAGCGGCTGTGATCGATGTCCAGGTGCGTAAAATTGAAGGACAGAAGAAACAGTTGACGGCGGTCGACGATGAGAAACTTGTCGTGGTAACGGATGAGGTCGTCCGCGGTGCGCGCCACCGTAATGCCTGCCGCCAAAAGGCGCATCTCGAGTTTCCGCAGATTCCGCTCACCGCCTCGATTGGTGTAGGCGATGAGCGCATGCACAAACACGCCCCGGGCGGCGGCGTCCGCCAAGGCCTTCTCGATTTCGCCGCGGTCGAAGCGAAATATGGCGATCTCCACGCGAGTTTTGGCTCCATTGATGGCGTCCACCAGGGGCGCGACCCCGTCGCCGGGTTGGACCAACAGTTTCAGATTGCCTGGCATCACTCTTGCTCTATCAGAATGAATGCCATTTCGGCGGAGGGCCTCTATGCCTATTAGCGGAAAGAGACTTACGGTAGTTTGCGGGTTCGTTGGGTGGATGGGTGTTGCGGTAACATTTGCCCAAAAAGGTTACATCGCGCCGACGGTGGCGGGAGAAATTACACAGCCGGCGCTCACTGAGCTGTGGCGGCAGCCGAAAGACATTCCCTCTGAAAATCTGTTCTACGGGCGGGGTGGCCAAGAGCACGAACCGCACGGACCCTTCACCTTTGAAGATGAGGATCTGGATGGGACCAACCCCAAGTACAACGTTCGCGACCAAGATGGCGTGAAGTGGAAGATCAAGCTAGGGGCGGAGGCACGGCCCGAAACAGTGGCGTCTCGTTTTGTTTGGGCGATCGGCTACCATTCCGACCAGGATTATTTCATGCCTGAAGTTCAGGTGAACGGGATGCCTGCGCACGTCCATCGGGGTAAAGATTTAATCGAGCCGGGTGGCGTTATGCGCAACGTGCGCGTCAAGCGCGAGGATCTAGGGAAGAAGGTGGGTAACTGGAGCTGGCGCAACAATCCGTTCGCGGGCACGCGCGAATTGGATGGTCTGCGCGTGATGATGGCGGTCGTCAACAACTGGGATCTGAAGGACGAAAACAACGCCATCCGGGACTTTAAGAACGGGGACGAGGATGGCGATACGCGCGAATACTACGTAAGCGATCTGGGCGCGAGCTTTGGCACTACCCGGCGGGAGCTTTCTCACAGCAAGTCGAAGGGCAATTTGACCTCATATGCCAGATCTACATTCATCACCAAGGTTGGGCCTACCACTGTCAGTTTCGACTTGCCCAGCCGCCCGGAGATGATTATAGCCTTCAATCCGCACGAATATGCCAGTCGCCTGGGCATGCGGTGGATCGGCGAGAATATTCCTCGTCAAAGCGCGCGCTGGATCGGCGATCTGCTGGGGCAGTTGTCACAGGATCAGATTCGGGATGCATTTCGCTCCGCTGGCTATGAGGGACTCGATGTGGCTGAATTTGCTGTTGAGTTTCAGAAGCGGGTGGATGCACTGAAGGGCCTATAAACGTGCCTCTACGCAATAGCGGAAAGAGACTAACGGCGATTTGCTGCCTGACTGCCGCAGCCGTTTGGCCCGTGTTTTTGCGCAAAATCGTTACATTGCACCTGCTGCGGCCGGAACAACCACCCAAGCCGTCCTTACCGAACTGTGGCGGCAGCCAAAAGACATTCGTGCGGAAAACCTGCTTTACGGCCCGGGCGGCAAGAATCATGAACCACACGGTCCTTTCAGCTTCGTCAAGGAGGATCTGGACGGTACCAATCCGAAGTACGACGTTCGGGACGAGGACGGCGTCAAATGGAAAATCAAGTTGGGGGCGGAAACTCGTCCCGAAACGGTTGCTTCGCGTTTTGTTTGGGCAGTGGGGTATCACGCGGACGAAGACTACTTCCTTCCGGATGTTCGGGTAACGGGGCTGCCGAGGCACCTTCGTCGCGGCCAAAAGTTAATCCAGGCCGGCGGCGTCATGCGCAACGTGCGGCTAAAGAGAACGCAAGACGAAAAGAAGATAGACATTTGGCGCTGGCGCGATAACCCATTTGTCGGAACGCGCGAATTAGACGGGTTGCGGGTGATGATGGCGGTCCTCAACAATTGGGATCTTAAAGACGAGAACAACGCAATCCGGAAGGAGAATCGCAAGGACGACGTCGACAAGCGCGTCTACGAAGTCTCCGACCTCGGCGCGAGTTTTGGAACCACGGGCCGCGGGCTGTCGCATACCAAGTCAAAAGGGAACCTGCGGTCCTACAGTCGGTCCAAGTTTATTAAGAGAGTGGGGCCGCAATTTGTGGATTTCAACGCGCCTAGCCGCCCCGCCCTGTTGGTTATGTTTAATCCGCACGAATTCTTCAGCCGTCTGGGGCTGCGCTGGATTGGACGGGACGTTCCTCGTCAACATGCACGCTGGATCGGTGACATGCTGGGCCAGCTTTCACGCCGGCAAATCCGCGATGCGTTCCGAGCGGGCGGATATGAAGGTGAAGAGCTGGATAGCTTTACCTCCGATTTTGAACAAAGAGTCGCAGAATTGAAGAAGTTGTAGGAACTCTCTCTCTCGGTCGCGGTTCCGTTACTTGGGGTCGGTCAGCGCGGATCGGTAAGCTGCGGTTCGTCCTGCGCGAATTGAATAGCGTGCAGATCCGAATAAAGGCCTCCCGCACGTATGAGTTCATCGTGAGTGCCGCGCTCGACTATGGTCCCGCCGTCCAGCACGAAGATGCAGTTTGCGCGACGGATGGTGGCGAGCCGGTGAGCGATTACGATGGAAGTCTTGCCTTCCATTAATCGATCCAGCGCTTCGAACACAAGTTTTTCGGAAGCCGCGTCCAGGCCGGAGCTGGGCTCGTCCAGGATCAGGATTGGAGTATTGCGGATGATGGCCCGAGCGATGGCAATCCTCTGCCGCTGGCCCCCAGAGAGTGTGACGCCGCGCTCGCCGAGAATGGTGTTGTAGCCATCCGGAAGCTTATCGATAAATTCGTTCGCGTTGGCCATTTCCGCCGCGCGCAAAATCTCGGCGCGCGTTGCTTCGGGCTTCCCGTAGGCGATGTTGTTCCAAATGGGTCCGTGGAACAGCAGAGTTTCCTGCAGCACGAAGCTGATCTGCTGTCGCAGCGACTTCTGCTGGAAGCGGCGAACATCCTGACCATCGACCTTCACCACGCCTGAGGTGGGATCATAGAAGCGTGGGATCAGGCTGATGATAGTGCTTTTACCGGCTCCCGTGGGACCGACCAGCGCCGCCACTTGCCCCGACTGGATCTCGAAACTGACATCCTTCAGAACCAGAGTGGCCGGCTCATAACCGAAACTTACGTCGTCGAATCCGATTCCACCTTTAAATTGCGGCGCGCGGCGGGCTCCAGGCAGATCCTTAACCTCATTGTCCGTCTCGAAAATCTCGCGGATGCGCTCATATCCAACCACCGCCTTCGAATACGCATCGGTCATCTTAGAGAGCTGTTGCATGGGCTTGTACATCTTGCCGAGATACCAGATGAACAGGACCAGCGATCCTGCCGACAGCGCTCCGCTCAACACCATGCGCGCACCAAACCACAAAACCAGGCAAGTGCCGACGGCTACGATCACTTCCACCAGCGGGGCGAGTTTGGCCTTGAGCGATCGCGCCCGCAGCCCAATTTCGACGCCTTCCAGGCTCTCCTCTTCCAACCGCTTCTGTTCGTAGTCCTCGCGAGCGAACGCCTTCACCACGTGGATGGAGGAAAGCACCTCTTGCATGACCGAGACGATTTCACCCTCTTTCTTGCGGACCTCGCGCGAGGCTTTTTTGATCCGGCGGGTGTAGGAAAAAACCACCAGAAACAGAAACGGCGTTACCGATAGGGCGATGAGAGTGAATTTCCAATTCAAATAGAGCATTACGCCCAACATTCCCAACAGCGTCAGAATGTTGATCAGGGCGTCTAGCAGGCCGGAGACAATGAAGCTTTGAATGGCATCGATATCGCCGGTGACGCGGCTGATGAGATCGCCGGTTTGTTTGTGATCGTGATAAGCCAGCGAAAGACGCTGGATGTGCGAGTAGAGCGTCCGACGCAGGTCATGCGTCACCCATTGGCCGACGGTGGTGGTGACGTATTTTTCGACGTAGGAGCACGCGGCGCCGATTATGGCGATTACCAGCACGGCGAGCGCGGCGAACTTCAGGACGCCCAGTTTGTTATCGCCGAACGTGGAGAGAATCCAAATATTCAACCAGCCCTGGGTGGGTTTGGAGCGGAGTACGTTGTCCAGGACAACTTTTAGCGGCCACGGCTCAAGCAGATTTGCCACGGCCTCACCGACAACCCCGAGGAAACCGATCAGTAGCAGCTTCAAATGGGGCCGGAGCAAGCTTGTTAGCCTGAATCCCCTGGGATTGTGTGCACTTTTGTCCATGTTCATTGTATAGATGCATCGCGGGCGTGGAATTCTACGGGAGCTGATGAAACCGTGAGAAGCGGGAAGAATTTTCCCTGCGAGCGTCCAACAGCGTATTTTTTCTATGCGAAATGGAATCCCCGCGCCAGTAACGTGGGGTCAGGCTGGACTGGTACTAAGGCCATTCGCTTGCTGTAGGATTAAGAGGAATTAACAAGTGTGCCGGGAACCGCGTCCTGGTGGGTGAGGGCGTGGTCCGTCAAATGAAGAATTTAGCAGGCACGCACTTAGACCACATCACGAAGGAGTCGGTCATGTCGGCAAAGAATCGAGCGGTTTTCGGCATCTATATCAGCCAGTTGGACGCGGAAAACGCGGTACACGGGCTGAAACTGGCGGGCTTTCGCAGCACGGACATATCGATCCTGTTCCCGGACAATACGGGTACCAAGGATCTGGCATTGGAACGGAATACAAAAGCGCCTGAAGGTACGGCCGCCGGCGCGGGGGGCGGTGCAGTGGTGGGCGGCATTTTGGGCTGGCTGGCCGGAGTTGGTCTGCTGGCGATCCCGGGGTTGGGGCTTTTCGTGGCAGCCGGGCCGATTATGGCTATGTTGAGCGGCATCGGCGTGGGCGGTGTGCTGGGCGGAGTGGCGGGGGCTATAGCTGGTTTGGGAACGCCTGAGTACGAAGCCAAGCGTTATGAGGGCCGAATCCGGAAGGGTGGCATCCTGCTTTCGGTCCATTGCGACGATCGCGAGTGGGTGAAGACGGCGCGGGAAATTTTGGTCCAGACCGGCGCTGAAGATGTCTCGGCGACGACGGAAGCTAAGGCCGACTTTGCGGCTAGTGACCGTCCGAGGTCGCGGACCATAGCGACGAAGGCCTAGGGATCGGCCAGGTAAAGGGAGGCGCTGCAGCATCCCGGACCGGTGGATATGGCGCGTGTCCATTCGCACGCAACGTCGAGAGCGGGTTTGGCTTCGATGTTTGAGAAATTGCAAAACAGTACGGTACGGCAGCCGGACGGGTCGCCGCGTTCCATGCGGAGCCAGTGAGCAGCCTCGTCAAAATCGACGTGAGTTAAGTCCTTTCGGCCATTGTGAAGGCAGGGCCAGCGCTTGCGTAGTCCAATGAGTTCGCAATACAGATTGAGAACGTCTGAGTCTGAGATTCCAACTGAGCTTCGACCGCTCGAAAGCTTCGCGCGCCTGAGGATCCACGAAGTCGCCTGCCACCGTAAACTCCTCAAATTCCTTCCACCTCCCTTCACTGACCGATCGCGACAGGCCTGGGTCGCCGTGGCTGGTGAAATATAGGAATGGATTGGTTTCCGCGAACTCCTCTCCCATGAATAGCAATGGCAAGCAAGGGGAACACAACAGCAGCGCAACGGCAATCTTGTACTGCTCCATCGGGATGAGATGGGAGAGACGGAGCGCCCTGGCTGGTATTCGCAATCTGATCGTGATTTTGAATGAACGCAACGAAGCGGTGTCCCGGTAGATCTCGCGAGGAACTTCCAAAATCGCGCTTTCGATACGACGAGTAGCAGCCGTCGTAAACAAAGCCTTCGGTAATGGCTTTTTGAATATGCCGCAGGTCGCCAAACCCGGCGAGATACGCGCGATTCGCGCCCGTTAAGTAAGTGCGAATCGAATGATGGAATTCATCGAGCCATTGAGCGTCGATGGCGTGGCCGCCTTCGCCTTGCGAGTTGAGGACGCGGACATCGTTGAGATCGCTTTCGGCAATAATCCACGCCTGGCGGCCCAGGTGCGCGGCTTGGGCATGAAAACGGTCGCGAAGTTCGGCTAGAATGTGGCGGGCGCTGAAATCGAAAATTCCGTGGATCGCGTCCAGCCGCAGCGCGTCGATGTGATACTCGGTGAGCCAATAGAGAGCATTGTCGATGACGAAGCGGCGGACTCCATCGCTGAACGGGCCGATCGTAGTTCATGGCGCGTCCCCAGGGGGTCCGGTATTGGTCAGTGAAGTAAGGGCGCGAATTCCGCCAGGTAGTTTCCTTCCGGGCCGACGTGGTTGTAAATGACATCGAGCACCACGGCTAGGCCGGCTTGATGGCAGGCATCCACCAAGCTCTTCAATCCGTCGGGGCCGCCGTAGGCCGAGTGCGGAGCATATAAATCCACCTGATCGTAGCCCCAGTTGCGGCCGCCGGGAAATTCGCCTACCGGCATCAGTTCGACGGCGGTGATTCCGAGATCCTTCAAGTGGCGAAGCTTTGAGATGGCGGCGGCGAAGGAGCCTTCCAGCGTAAACGTGCCGATGTGCAGCTCGTATAAGATGTAATCGGCGAGCGGGATGCCCTTCCAAGCCTGATCGGACCAAACGAAGGCGTCCGGGTCGATGACTTCGGAGGGGCCATGCACGCCGTGGGGCTGCGATCGCGAAACCGGGTCCGGTCGCAGGCGGCCGTCTTCGAAAAGGAACGAATAGGTGTCGCCTGGTCGAGCGTCAGGAACCATGAGTTCGAAGTCTTCGCCATCGCGCTGCATGGTGAGTGGAGACCGGCCGGATAGCTGAAGAGCTAAAGAGCTCAGGTCGGGAGCCCAGACGCGAAACTGGACGCCGCCGTTGTTGAGAGGAGTTGCGCCGTGCTCCATTAACCCGAGCTCTCGGCAAACAGGAGTGCGACGGGGCAGTGCGAGAAGACTTTGGCCACCGGGAGAAACAGGCCGTCTTCGCGCTGCTCAGCGGTGATGGTTTCGCCGGTTAAGATGTCCCGAAAGCTCTGGTGCCCGGTTTTTTTTGGAAGCTGGATAGTTGTGTTGCCCCACACCTCGCCGATTGGTTTGCCATGGGAGTTGCACAACTTCAGGAAGAAACGGCCGGTCAAAGCGATTAGGGTTTGATTAGCCAAAGCGCGTGAAAAAGCAACCACGTTGCGGGCGCGGATTCCTTCCGCTGCCAGGGCGGTGTAGGAGCCTTGCGCGAACAGATCGCGATGGTCCCGGCGGAATCTCAATGCCTGCCTGGTGACATACAGCTTGATCGCGCCATCGCAGGGATTCTCGCGCAGGCGGTCAACCAGCGCTACTCGATTCCGCGCGGCCTGCTCCTCAAAACTCTTCAGCATCTGACGACGGACGTCATAATTCACGGCGCGCCGGTTGTCGGGGTCCACCAGGTCGAAGGCCCAAAGGTCGTTGCCCTGGTAGAAATCGGCCACGCCGGGCGAAGCGATTTTCAGCACAAGCTGCCCGATCGAGTTCCACATTCCGGCCCTGGCAATCGGCGCTTGAAACTGCTTCAGCTCCTCTAAGAACAGGTTGCCAGGCGAGGCCTCGAGCACGCGCTCGACAAACCTGGTTACGGCCCGCTCATACTCGCTGTTTGGATTCACCCAACTGGTGTGGACCTTAGCTTCATGCAGCGCCTTCTGCATGTAGCCATCGATTCTACGAATGTAGGCTGCATGCTCCTCGGCATTCATTGGATACAGGGGCCAGGTGCCGACCAGAGTTTGATACAGCAGGTACTCTTCGTTGGAGTCCGGCGCATGGCGGTCGTCCACCCGGGTTTTAGCGGGTCGATTCAACTCGCGCCAGCGGCGAATCGCACGATACCATTCCCCGGGCGTTTCCGACAGCACATTGATGCGCGCACGGACATCTTCGCCACGCTTGGTGTCGTGGGTGGAGCTGGCGCTCATGCTGTTGGGCCAAGTCTCGCGCCGGATGAGATTGCGGCGATGGAACGCATTCACCGAGACGCCAAAGCGTGACGGATTGCCACCCACTTCGTTCAGAGACGCGAGCGGATAGTAGCGATAGAAGGCCGTGTCTTCGACGCCTTTGGCCGTTACGGGCGAGGAGAGCTGCTGGAAGCGCATGGCGAACATTTGCCACTCGGCACGCTGAGCGTCATCGACGCCGTCGGGGTGCTCCAGCAAAAGAACGCTTTGGATGAAATCGAACACCGATTCGCTGATGGCGGGATTGCGGAGCTTAGCCTCCCGAATTGCGATGTTCACCTGACGCCGGTCCTGCGCGTCCACTTCAGTCTGATCGCTGCGAACGTAGGTGCGGTAAACCGGAAACGCCGCCAGCACTTCGCGCAACCCGTCGCGCAGGCTCTCGAGGGTAAAATCGCGCGACCAGCGATTCTGCTCGGAAATATGATCCAGGCGGCGGGCCAGGACATTCAGCTCGCTCGACATGGCCACTTGCAGGATAAGCCGCTTGCTGTCGCAGACTAGATCATCGAACGCGGTGGTCCATCCGGTGAAGCGGCGATAGAGCAGTTGAAACGCTTTGTCCTTGGTGTGATCGACGAAAACCCCATTCACCAGGTTCAGAAAACCGTAGCCGGTGGTGCCTTCCACGGCCCATTCGGTTCGCAGAGGCTCGTTACCGTTCAGAATTTTTTCGGCGACGATATAGAAGGTCCCCTTGCCGGTGTCCGGCTTGGCATGGCCGTTCGAAGCCGCTCTCCAGGCCTGGCAGGCGTCCTGCAGAAAGCGGAAATATTTCTCCGGCTCGAAGAGTCCGTCGGGGTGATCCACGCGCAGTCCGCGAATATGGCCTTGACGCACCAGTTCGAATATCAGAGCGTGGACCGCGGAGAAGACCTCGGGATCTTCCACGCGAATGGCCGCCAGATCGTTAATGTCGAAAAAGCGCCGGTAATTGATCTCATCCATGGCCACGCGCCAGAAGCTGAGGCGATAGGCCTCGCTTTCGAGCAGCCTTTCCAGGCGATCGAAGCTGCGGGGCTCGCCGCGACGGCCGTTGATTTCGAGCAGGGCCGCGTCGATGGCTTGCCCGGCTTGCGGGCTGGCTTCGAGCAAACCGGACAGCCTGCGCTTGACGATCTCCTTCTCCCGTTGGCGCTCGCGGACCTTTGCATCGTCTGTTTCGGTGTGGCCGGGCAGATGTCCGAGCGACGTAACGATACTCTCCATTTCGGCTACGTGCTCGTTGTCGGCGCCCAGCTTCTCACGCAACCTCGCTACCGCCGGTTCCAGGATCATGGTCCAAGTGCGCGGCGCCAGTGGCAGCGGAGTGTCGTAAACGGAAACGTGAAATTGCCCGTCGCCGTAAGCTAGCTGGATCTCCTGGTTTTCCAGGATGCGGCCGTACTGATCCCCCAACATCGGCAACAGTACCTTGTTCACCAGTTCTTCTTTGGGGGGATGCCAGTCAATATCGAAGTGCCGTGCGAAGGGACTGCTGGGACCGTTCTCCAGCACGTCCCACCACCACGCGTTGGAGGGATGGGTGATGCACATGTGGTTGGGAACCACATCGGCAATCAGCCCCATGTTGTGTTGCTGCAGCGCTTGGGAGAGCCGCACGAACGACGCCTGATCCCCAATCTCGGGATTGAAACGCGAATGATCGGTGACGTCGTAGCCGTGAACGCTTCCAGGCCTCGCCATCAAGAAGGGTGAAGCGTAGATGTCGGTGATTCCCAGCTCGTCGAGGTAATCCACCAGGCCGGTCGCGTCTTTGAAGGTAAATGCCTGGTTGAACTGGAGGCGATACGTCGCGGAGGGCGTGTAAACCGGTTGAGTTTCGCGGCGCTTCATAGATTGGCGGAGAGCCGGGCCACTTGTCCTCGCAGGACCATGGGGTCCGGCCCCCTCTCATGGACTCCGGCGGGCGCATAAGATTTCAGGTTAGAAGCCGCAGGAGCATTCCGATGGCCACTCGGGCCCAGTCCGGGCGTCCCCGAAGCTCCTCACTGGCTCCTTCGAGTGCCTGTTCCAACAGACAGTGGTCCAGCAGCAATCGGAGGTCCGAGTCATTCTGTGGAATCAGGGGGCTTTGGCCAAGCGCGTCACTTTGGCCCAGAGCTTCGAGATAGGCTCTTAGAAACGTTGCCGACACCCAATCCGACCAGTACCGCGACCAGAATTCCAGCGCGTTCATGATTTCGGGGCGGCGGGTTACGCCCGGAAGCTGATCGAAGAACACGGCCTGGGCCGCATATTGGAACGACAAGAGCATGCTGGCGATGTCGCGCAGAGGCGAGCGCTTAATTCTTCGCCCGCCCAAAGTGCGGTCGGGTGGGCCGTCAAAACCGATGAACACGAAGTCCTTGCCGGTATGCAGCACGCGGTTCAACCCGAGGTCATCGTGCAGGCGGATGCGTAGCGCGGAGATGCGACGCTCTGAGATCAGGCGGGCACGAGCGCGAATGTCATCCCGCCGATCCAAAATCAACTGGGCCTCGGCTTGCGTGGAAGCGGGAAGTGATTTCAGGCGTTGACGCAAGAGCTGAAAGGCTTCCGTGGACAGACCCATCAGGCCATGAAATATTGCATGGCGATAATGGTCCGTGAAGGGTTCGGGAGCAAACTGTGGATCCGTGGGATCCGAACTCAGCGCGAGATGCAGATCCGCTACACGACGGCCCAAAAGCTGCGCCGAGTCGAGATAACTGCCGATCGATTCATGCGCGTGGGCGGGAATGTCGACTTTGCGGAGGTCGAAGGGGTGATGGCTGCCGTCGGGACCGGAGAAGTCGCTCTCCCTGCGAGCTAACGCCGCTTCGAAAAATTGGCTGAGGGAGTCCAGCGTGAAGTTCCAAACGTCGCCCTGCTGGTTTTGCACGAAGGCGTGGAGAGAGGCTATGGTAATTGTTTCTCCGTCATTCGGCCGGTAGTCGATGACGCCGGTGAGCGGGGCGCTATAAGGAAAGTTCCTCTCGGTGAGGAAAGTGCCGATCTCCACTTCCGGATGGATACCGGGCTCGACGCGGCGATAGATCTTGAGGATGAACCGGTTGCCAAAGACAATGGAGGTGTTGGATTGTTCGGCCTTCAATACAGCCGGTCCGAGGTCGGGATGGCTCTCGCCCCAAGCGGCGCGAAAGGCGCGCGTATGCGAGCCAACCAGTTCACCGGATCGCCCGCGAAAGCGACGCCGCCGAAGAATGGCGCTGAAGAGCGCGTTGCCAAAGGCTGGATCGAAAATCGCGCTGTAAAGAACGCCACGGTTACCGTCCTCGGCGTGCAATTGCGCCACCGAGACATCGGACAGCTTGGCCTTTACCTGCTCGGCCGTCTCGCCGGTGGCAACCGAACCAGGCAAGACGTAGATCTCCGGATCGCCGTCCGTATATTCCACCTGTCCCAAGAGCAGTTGAGCGGAGGTATCCGGAATGGGAATGGTATCGAGAGCATCGATGGTTCGGATGACGCGGTCCTTGCCCTGGAACCAGCGGCGGGTTTTGAGATAGGCGGGTAGGCGGCGGAGCAGAATCGCGAGGCTGCGGCCTTGAAAGACCTGCGCCCAGGATTCGACGACGATGAGGGGCAAGCCGGACGGCGTCTCGGGCGTTTCGATGGACTCCTGATGCGCCTGCTTGGCTTGGAACGCGAACCAGTAGAAACCCAGGGAACCGAGCGTGATTTGATACGGCTGGTCGTTGACCGGCGGAAATTCGGCGCGCCCGAAGATTTCGATGGGCGTCATCCCTTTGACGTCAGCGAGCTCAAGCTCAACGTGCTGCGGAAAGCGCGAAAGATTCGCGATCACGAGCACAATCTCATCCTCATAGCGGCGAAAAAAGGCGAGCACTTTGCGATTCGACGGACGCAGAAATTCGAGCGTGCCGCGGCCCAGCGCCTTGAACTGCTTGCGCTGCTCAATCAAGTGCTTGGTCCACCACAGCAGCGAGTGGGGATTGTTCTGCTGACCCTCCACGTTGATGGCCTCATAATGATAGGCCGGGTCGATGGTGATGGGCATGTATAACTTCTGCGGATTGGCGCGGGAGAAACCAGCGTTGCGATCGGCGCTCCATTGCATGGGAGTACGGACGCCGTTGCGGTCGCCGAGATAGATGTTGTCGCCCATGCCAATTTCGTCGCCGTAGTAGATAACCGGTGTACCGGGTAGTGAAAATAACAGCGCGTTCATCAGCTCGATTTTGCGGCGGTCGTTCTCCAGCAAGGGGGCCAGGCGGCGGCGAATGCCGAGATTGATGCGCATCCGGCGGTCATGCGCATAGACGCGGTACATGTAATCGCGCTCTTCGTCGGTCACCATTTCGAGCGTGAGTTCATCGTGATTGCGCAGGAATAGCGCCCACTGGCAATTGGACGGTATGGCCGGGGTCTCTTGCAGGATCTCCATCACCGGAAAGCGATCCTCCATGCGGATGGCCATGAACAGGCGCGGCATGAGCGGGAAGTGAAAGGCCATTTGGCATTCGGCGCCGTCGGCAAAATAGGCGACAGCGTCCTCGGGCCACTGGTTGGCTTCGGCGAGCAGGATGCGGTCCTGGTATTTGGAATCGACGTGCGCGCGCAGCTGCTTTAGGAATGCATGAGTTTCCGCAAGGTTCTCGCAGTTGGTGCCTTCGCGTTCGTAAAGATACGGCACCGCGTCCAGGCGGAATCCGTCGACCCCGAGATCGAACCAAAAATCGATGACCCCGAGCACTGCCTCGCGCACGTTGGGATTGTCGAAGTTAAGGTCGGGCTGATGCGCATAGAAACGATGCCAGTAATACGCTTTGGCGACCGGGTCCCAAGTCCAGTTGGAGGTTTCAAAATCCTTGAAAATGATGCGCGCGTCAGGGTATTTTTCCGCGGTGTCGCTCCAGACATAAAAATCGCGCCAGCGCGTTCCGGGAGCGGCCAGGCGCGAGCGCTGAAACCAGGGGTGCTGATCGGAGGTATGGTTCAGCACCACTTCAGTTAAGACGCGGATCCCAAAGTGATGGGCCTGCTTTAGGAAATTTTGGAAATCGCGGAGCGTCCCGTAGGAGGGATGGACGTTGTTGTAGTCGGAGATGTCGTAACCATCGTCGCGCCAGGGCGAGGGAAAGAACGGCAAGAGCCAGATGGCCGTAATGCCGAGATCCTGAAGATATTCAAGCTTTTTGGTGAGGCCGCGAAAGTCGCCCATTCCGTCCTCGTCGCTGTCGAAGAATGCGCGGACGTGGACCTCATAGATGACTGCGTCTTTGTACCAGAGCGGGTCCGAGTCGGGGAGGGTCGTAGGATTGTTGATCGCCACTTGCTTTCAGTGTGACCTATGAGGCGTAGGAGTTGTTTCGCTACCGGCTCACTTATGGCGTGACGCTTACGTTCGCCGCGTTGCTGGTTTGGCCGCCAACGGTAACGGTCAGCGGGAAACTGCCCTGGGTCAAACCGGACGGTACTACGATATTCGCCTGCCAAAGACCGACAAAGTCCGGGGTCAGTCCAGCGAACGATACGGTAGCGGGCTGGCCTCCGATGGAGGCGGTCACCGTCGAAGTCACTTGGGAAAGAGGGCTGGACCCGGCTGCGGCTCCATCAGCGGGCTGATTGCTCACGGGCCCCGCGCCGGTCAAGTAAGCGATGATGGTGCCGCCTACTTTAGCCGGATTGCTGGAGCTGTTGAGACTGAAATCTGAATTCTGCACCACTGCGTGCGAGTCCTGGAAAAAGAGACCTGGGGCAGCGGCCAACAGGGTAATATCCACCTTACTGCTGGCCAGGCCATTGACGCTGACGGCCACCGTTGCCGATCCTGTTTTAGTTTCCCAGGGTATCTGAAAGTTGATCTGATTCGAGCTGGCGTAGAGCACCGGAGCCGCTTTGCCATTCACCAGGACGGAGACGCCGCCCAAACTGGAGGGGAGTGGAAGCTCGGCGCTTGCGTCCAGACCGGTTCCAGTGAAGTTGGATCCAAAAATGGAAGCGAGCGCGCCGGGAGAAAGCTGCGCGGTAAAGCTGGCGGCGTTGACAACTCCGCCGGTCGCGATGGCCGGAGTTACGGGCTGCAATTCGCGCACGATGTTGTTCCCGGTATCGGAAAAATACACATTCCCGGAAGGATCGACGACAATGCCACGGGGAAAGAACAGGAGCGCACCCGTCGCGGGGCCGCCGTCGCCGAAATAACCCGGGTTCCCCAGCCCAGCAATGGTGGTGATGATTCCGTCCGGTGAAAGCTTACGAATTCGGCTGTTGATGGTGTCGCAAATGTACAGATAACCTTGGGCGTCTAACGCGATGCCGGTGGGCTCGTTGAGTGACGCGCGGGTGCCCGGCCCATTGTCGCCCGAGAACCCGATGGAACCGTTGCCCGCAAGCACGGTCAAGTTCCCATTGGAAAACTTCGAGATCCGATATCCACTCTGCTCGGAGATGTAAAGATTGCCGAAAGAATCGACCAGCACCGATTCGGGATCGTTCAAAAATTGCCCGGCGAAGCCTCCGACGACGGTGTTGATATTGCCGCCGGAGACCTCGCGGATCACGTTGTTCGCGGAGTCGGCGATGTACACGTTGCCGGATTTGTCCACGGCGACGCCAGTGGGTAAATCCAGCTCCGCATTAATGGCTAGCCCGCCATCGCCAGCATAGCCGCCGGTGTTGTTGCCCGCGAAGGTGCTGATGGTGCCTCCGGAGGTAACCATGCGTATGACATGGTTGTTGGTGTCTGCGATATAAAGATTGCCGGATGAATCGAGCGCAACAGCCGTGGGGTTGAGCATCTCGGCGCTGGTGGCAGCGCTGCCATTTCCGGAGTAACCGCCGGTTCCGTTGCCCGCCACGGTGTTAATAGCGCCGCCGGATATTTTGCGGATGCGCTCGTTTACCGAATCGACGATATACAGATTGTTCGAAGAATCCAAAGCCAGACCCAAGGGTGAACTAAATTCGGCGCTGGTGGGCGCGCCGCCATCGCCAGCGAAGCCGGTGGTCCTGTTACCGGCCACCGTGTTGATGGTGTATTGCTGGCTCCAGGCGCAACTCAAAGAAAGAAGCCCCAACGTGAGGGGCGCAAAAAATTGCCTAATTGTCATAATGCGAAATAGAAACAAACCCCCGCGAAACAAGTAAGTTCTGCGGATACCCTAGGATGCCATACTGGAGTGGCCGCTGGCACGTTTTGCTGATTGGTATTGATTTCACACCTGTGCCTTTGACGCACAGGTCCAAATAGCGAGAAGATTCATTGGAGGGAGAACGGAAGATGATATCAAAAATTCTGGTTGTTACCGCGGCAGCCGTACTGATGGCTACAGCTTTAGATGCCGCGAGCAAGCCTGTTACTGTCGAACTGAAGGACGCCAAGGGCGAGAGCGTCGGCACTGCCATGCTCAGCGATAGCAACGGCGGCGTGAAGATTAAGCTGAATCTCAAGAACCTGCCTCCGGGCGAGCATGCCATCCATATCCACCAGGTTGCGAAGTGCGAACCGCCCTTCACCTCAGCGGGAGGCCATTTCAACCCCGACATGAAAAAACACGGGCTGGAAAATCCCGACGGCCCGCACGCCGGCGACATGAAAAACTTCACCGTCAAAGCGAACGGAACCGCTAAAACAACGGTGATGGATGAACGGGTCAACCTGGATGACAACCCCCACTCCGTGTTCGCGAATGGTGGATCGGCGCTGATGATCCATGAAAAAGCTGACGATATGAAGAGCGACCCGGCAGGCAACGCGGGCGCGCGAATCGCTTGCGGTGTGATTACCAGGTAGCTTCACCGCCCATTGCAATCCAATATTGTTCCACGCGCAACGCTGCTGTAACACGCGGATGCCACGCTATTGGCTTCCCTCAGCATGGAAAAGAAGCGCAAGAAAGCGGCAGCGGCCCCACCCGATGCGCACCCGGTTCATCTGACCGACCCTGGCCTCTATATCAATCGGGAGCTTGGCCTGCTGGCTTTTCAGCGGCGCGTTCTGGAAGAGGCCGAGGATAGAGGGAATCCACTGCTGGAGCGCGTGAAGTTCCTGGCCATTTTAGGCTCCAACCTGAACGAGTTTTTCATGGTGCGCGTGGCCGGCCTGCTGAGCCAGATGGAGGCAGGCATTACGGAGACGGGTCCGGACGGAATGCCCCCGCGCGCGCAATTGATCGCCATCCGTCGCGAAATCAAGCGGCTGATTGGGGACGCTTACAAGTGCCTGGCCGGTCTGAGGCCGGAGTTGGAGGAAGCGGGCATCCGAATTGTCGACTACGCCGATTTGAGCGAAGTGCACTTGCGAGTGGCCGCGAATTACTTTACCGAAGCGGCGTTTCCTGTTTTGACTCCGCTAGCCTTCGATCCTGGCCGTCCGTTCCCGCACATTTCCAACCTCAGCCTGAATCTGGCCGTACTGATCCGCGACACGCAGGGCAACGAACGATTCGCGCGCATCAAAGTTCCGGATTCTTTGCCGCCGCTGATTCCCGTAAACCGCGCCGCAACGCCGAAGCAAAAGCGCCGGCGTTCGCAAAGCCATCTCGAGTTTGTGTGGCTGGAGCAAGTGATCGCGGCTCACCTGGGTTCGCTGTTCCCCGGAATGCAAGTCCTGGAGACGCATTCTTTTCATGTGACCCGCGATGCCGACATCGAGATCAAGGAACTGGAAGCGGAGGACCTGCTCGAAAGCATCGAAGCGGGCGTCCGTCAGAGGCGCTTCGGGGACGTGGTGCGACTGATGGTGGGCGAAGACATGCCACCGCACATCCTGGACATCCTAATGACCAATCTGGAGGTGGCGCCGAGCGAAATCTATCGCATTAGCGGGCCTCTTTCGCTGAGCCGGTTAATGCATCTGTATAATCTGGACCGGCCCGATCTGAAAGATACCCCGTTTGTCCCCGCTCTTCCGGCCGCATTGGCGCAGGCCGGCCAGGACGAGGATCTATTCGCGTTGATCAGCCGCCAGGATATCCTGCTCTATCATCCTTACGAATCGTTCCAGCCGGTGATCGATTTTCTGAAAAACGCCGCGCACGATTCCAACGTACTGGCGATCAAGAGCTGCTTGTATCGCACGGGCCGCCATTCGCCGATCGTCCAGGCGCTGCTGGAAGCGGCGGAGGAGGAAAAACAGGTAGCCACGCTGGTGGAACTAAAGGCACGCTTCGACGAAGAGAGCAACATTGAATGGGCGAAAGCGCTGGAAGCTGAGGGCGTGCACGTCGTCTATGGGCTGATTGGCCTGAAGATTCATTGCAAAATAACGCTGGTGGTGCGGCGGGAAGGCGATCGCATCGCGCGCTATGTGCATCTTTCCACCGGTAATTACAACGCCGTCACCGCGCACTTATACACCGACCTGGGGATGCTTACGGCCAGCGAAGAAGTGGCCGACGACGCCACGCATCTGTTCAATTATCTGACGGGCTACTCGGCCAAGACCGACTACAAACGCCTTCTCGTCGCGCCCGTGAACCTGCGTTCACGCTTTGAAGCCATGATTGAGCGCGAGATCGAACATCAGAAACAAGGGCGCAAAGGCCATCTGATTTTCAAGACCAATGCGCTGGTGGATCCGGAAATGATTCGATTGCTGTACCGCGCGTCGCAAGCCGGCGTGCGAGTCCAATTGCTGGTCCGAGGAATCTGCTGTTTACGGCCCGGCCTGCCGGGGATCAGCGAGCACATCGAAGTGACCAGCGTGATCGGCCGCTTTCTGGAACACAGCCGGATCTATTATTTCCATAACGGCGGGGGCGAGGAAGTGTATCTGGGCAGCGCGGATCTGATGCCGCGCAATCTGGATCATCGCGTTGAGATTCTGTTTCCGCTGGCTGACAACAAACTGATCGCGCGGGTACGCGATGAAATGCTGGCGCGCTACCTCAGCGATACAGCGAAAGCACGGCGGATGCTTGCGGACGGCTCCTATGTGCGAAAAAAACCCGCCAATGGAAAGCCCGCGTTCAACTGCCAGGAATCGTGGATTCCGAAGCGGCGTGCAGCGGAGGCGCACGAACGCATCGAGGACCCGGCCTAGGTCACTATTACAAGGGTCCCGGGAGTCACGTTTTGTCACCGAGGCCTAAGTAATTGTTCTTCTTGCAGTCTCATTACAGTGATTGGCGGTTACGAATTTGCACCTCCGGAAGCTCTATGGAGGTGCAAGCATGAAAGCAATACTCTGCGCTGGTTTGTGCGCGGGAATGTTGTTGGGGGTCCGTTCCGCGCAGCTTATAGCTCAAACTCCAATTCAACCCGACCCGCAGCCGATTTATCGGGTCACGGTGGTTTCACGCAGCTTGGAAGCGGTGAACTACGAGCACCGGGGTGGTCCCACACCCATTGATTTTCAAGGCACCGTGCTGCTTCCGCATGTCAAGGGCACGGCTATTGTGGAGAGCCATCGCGGCAGTGTTTCGATCGACGCGAAATTCGAGCACCTGGAAGCGCCCACCCGCTTCGGCCGCGAATACCTGACCTATGTACTGTGGGCGATTTCGCCGGAAGGGCGTCCTAAGAATCTGGGCGAGATCTTGGTAGATTCGTCAGACAAGGCGCACCTGAAGGTGACTACCGATCTGCAAGCCTTCGGACTGATGATTACGGCCGAGCCTTATTACTCGGTGACGCTACCCAGCGACGTGGTAGTGGCTGAGAATGTGGTGCGTCCCGACACCATTGGCGCGCGTGAACTGGTGACCGCGAAATACGAGTTGATGCCGCGCGGACAGTACACGCTGAATTTACAGGCTGCTCAATTGCGCTCGATGGAAGGAAAAGGAGAAATACTTTCCTACGACCGGTACGAGGCTGTTCTGGAGCTCTACCAAGCGGAGAATGCGGTCCAGATTGCGCGGTCTTTGGGCGCCGATCAGTATGCGCCTGATTCCGTCGCCAAAGCGACCGCGCTGCTTACTCAAGCGGAAGACATGAACGCGCGCAAAATGGATACGCACGCCATTGTGTCGGCCGCGCGGGAGGCCACGCAGATGGCGGAAGACGCCCGCACCATCGCGGTGAAGCACCGGGATGAACAGCGCCAGGCGCAGGAAATCCAGCGGTCCGAAAATGACAGCGAACTGCGGCGTAAGGCGGAACAAGATGCTGCGCAGGCACGGGCCGAGGCGGACGCCGAAGCACAGCAGGCCGCTCAGGCGCGTCAACAGGCACAGGAGGCGCAAGCGGAGGCTAGAGCCGCGCAACAGGCCGTCCTGGCCCCGGCTCCGCCGCCCCCGGTACAACGCCGGGTCGTCGTGCTAGCGCCAGGCGTTCCTCCGGACAACGCGAGGCAACAATTTCGTGCGCAGCTACTGGCGCAGTTGAATGGAACGTTGATGACACGCGACACTCCTCGGGGATTGGTAGTGACGCTCGGCGATACGATGTTTGAATCTGGCAATTATGCGCTACGCCGGGATGCCGGATCTCGCCTAAGCAACATCGCAGCAATCCTGGCCACGCATCCCGGTCTAAGCGTGCGGGTGGAAGGCTACTCGGACGTGGAAGGATTATCGGAGGGACGCGCGCAGTCTGTTCGAGCCGCATTGATCGCACGTGGCACGCGGCCGGATTCGATTATCGCTGTGGGATACGGCAATGCGCGGCCTATCGCATCGAAGGCAACCGCGTATGGGCGCGAGCAGAATCGACGAGTGGAAGTGATTATCTACGGCGATAGCATTGGGAATAGGGCGCTGTGGGATCGGCCATATTCGTTGCGTTCGCAACGCTAAGAGGATCTCTTACTCGTAACGCAAAGCGCGCATGGCGTCGATGCGGCTGGCTCGCAGGGCTGGAATATAGCCGGCCGCACACGCCACGGCCGCTAAGCCTAGCGCGGCCAGAGCGGCTGTAGCCGGATCGTGGCCGGTAACTCCGTAAAGCTCGGTTTGGATGAGCTTCGCGAGAATGAATGCCCCCGCCAAGCCGGCCGCCACGCCAACGCAAACTAGGATCAGAACTTCACGCATCACCATCCAGATCACGTCGCCTTGAAAAGCTCCCAAAGCCATGCGGATTCCAATTTCACGGGTGCGGCGGGCCACGGTATAAGCCATGACGCCATATAAGCCGATGATGGCGAGCAAGGTGGCCAGGAAACCAAACACCGCTGACAAACTCGCGATTAGGCGCTCAGTGAGAAGAGAATTTGAGATCTGATCGTCCATGGTGCGCATGCCGTACAGCGGCAGATTGGCATCCAATCCGCGAACTTTGGAGCGCACCACCGAAAAAAACTGATCGGGATTCATGGCGCTGCGAGCATACACGGTCATGCCGCTGACAAAATCGCTCGCGAGGTACGGCTCAAACATCTGAATGGGGACGTCATCGCGCAAAGTGGTGTATTTGATGTCCTTCACCACACCGATGATTTCCATGTCCGTCTTGGTGCCGGGATCGATGCCGTGCCCGACATGGCGTCCGATCGCATTGCCTACCGACCCAAAGAATCGCTTGGCGAATTTCTCATTGACGATTGCCACGCGCGGCTCGGTATCGTCCGGTTTGTCCCCATGCTGCTGCATCTGGGTGTCGCGATCCGTGAAATCGCGGCCGGCCAGAACCGGGACGCCAAGCGTTGAGAAATACCCCGGGCTGATGGAATTCATGAATGCGTCCGGTGTTTCGGTCGCTTTGGGATGATAGCCCTCAATGGTCAGCCAGTTATCCCATTCGTTGTTTTCGAGTATCCTCACGGACGCGGCCCCCACTGAGCGGACTCCAGGGATGGCATTCAACTCGGCGGTGAGTTGGCGGTAAAACAACTTGCAACGGTCCGGATTGTAGCCGTTCAGGGATGGATCCAGGTCGAAGGCAACCAGATTGCCGGTGGTGAATCCTGGGCCCATATCGCGCAAGTTGCGCAAGCTGCGAATAAACAGGCCCGCGCCGATCAGAAGCAGCAACGATAGCATCACCTGCGCCGCTACCAGGGCTTTGCGAACGCGCACATGGGTTCCACCACCGACGATTCCCCCCACCGTGTCTTTCAGAGTGGGCGCGACGTCCGGTTTGGTGGATTGCAGCGCCGGGACTAGACCGAAGAGGATCCCGGTGAGGAGCGACACGGCGGTGGCGAACAGCAGAATCCGCATGTCCGGCGAAGTAGATAATTTGAGAGAGACCGTTTCGGGAGGCAGGAAGGCCAGCAGAGCGCTATCGGTCCAAAGGGCGAGGACCAGCCCCAACACTCCGCCAGCAACAGAAAGCAGCAGGCTTTCCACCAGCAGTTGGCGGACGATACGGAAGCGTCCGGCGCCGATGGCGAGCCGGATGGCAATTTCTTTCTGCCGCGATGCAGCGCGCGCGACGAGCAGGCTGGCGACATTGGCGCAGGCAATCAACAGGACCCCGCCAGTTAAAGCCATCAACACCCAAAGCGGCGTGGCGAGAAGTTCCCGGAAACGCGATTTGCCCTGCGAGCCGGGCAGCGTTTGAATCACATTTTTTAGGAATCGCGCTCGCACTTCCGCGGACGCTTTGTTGAAGGCCGCTTCCTTCACTTCCATCTCGAGCATGGCGTGGAAATAAGGCTGCAGCGAGGCCTGCGCCTGTTGACGCGAAACTCCGGGCTTCAAACGTCCAAATACATTCACCCAGCGAGTACGGCGATTGTTGAAGTCGAGCTGTTCATTGAACAGCGGCATTAGTTGCGGCCGCATCATCATGGGAACAAATATCTGGCTCGCGCTGCCGAGCTCCACTCCATCGAAGCCTTTCTCGGCCACTCCCACGACGTTGAAATTGTGCCCGTTCACCGCGACGGTTTTTCCGATGATCGAGCGGTCGGCAGCGAATCGCGACTGCCAGTAGGCGTAGCTGAGCATGGCCACGGGATGGCCGCCGGGAATGCGATCGTCGTCTGGCGTGAAGGTACGGCCCAGGGCGGCGCCCACGCCGAGCACCGGGAAGTAGGTGCCCGACACCAGTTCGCCGTTGGCCCGTTCCGTTGTTCCATTGAAGCCCAGGCTGAATTGGTCTGCGTGGCGGCAGAACATACCGGAAAAAACCGCGTTGTGGGAGCTGAAGTCGCGATACATGGGATAAGAGAGGGAGTGTTCGCCCCAATTGCTGCCGTAGTGGAAGCCTTCCATATGGAGCAGGACCAACTCCTGCGGGTTTTTCACCGGCATGAGGCGCAACAACACTTGATCGAGGAGAGTGAAGATGGCGGTGTTTGCGCCGATGCCGAGAGCCAGTGACAGTAGGGCGACCGCCGTGAATACTGGAGATTTGCGAAAGGCTCGCAGCGCAAATTGAATGTCTTTCCCGATAGATCGCATTGCTTCTTAGACTACGATTGACGATTTTGGTTAGTTCCCAGGAATCGGAGTCTCGCATATAATCGGAGTACCGTTTCGCTAATCCATCGTGTGGCAGGAGGGCTGTTTGTACAAGTTCCCGAGTCTGGCGCTTGTTTTGTTTGTACTGGGGATTGGCTTGCCCTCCAATGCGCAAGTGAGCGCCGCCATCTCCGGGAGAGTGCTGGATCCTTCTGGAGCCGTCGTCGCCGGCGCGATGGTCACCGTGAGGAGCATCGAAACTGGAGCCTCGCGAACGGTGACCACCGATGACTCCGGCGACTACACCGTGCTCGGCTTGTCGCCGGGCCCGCAGGAGCTGACGGCTGTTAAGCCCGGCTTTAATCCCCTGGTCCCCATCCGGGTCACCTTGGTAGTCGGACAGGAAGCCGTGGTGAATTTCAGTCTCGAAGTCGGCAAAGAGATTGAGGTCCTGACCGTTACGGACCGAACGCCGGTGGTGAATACCACCACTTCGTCGGTATCGGGCGTGGTGGGCGAGCGGCAGGTCAAGGAGCTGCCGCTCAACGGACGGAGCTTCGACAATCTCATCACCCTGAATCCCGGCGCGGCGAACTACAGCGCGATGAAGAGCGCGGGCACCACGACCAGCGATGGAAATACGTTTACGGTAGATGGGCGGCGAACCTATGAAAATCTCTTCCTGATGAATGGAATCGAGTATACGGGCGCGAGCCAACTCGCCGTCAGTCCCGGCGGCGTTAGCGGGGAACTACTGGGAATCGACGCCATTCGCGAGTTCAACGTGCTCACAGACACCTACGGCGCCGAGTATGGAAAGCGCGCCGGCGCGCAGGTCAACGTAGTCACTCAATCGGGAACCAATCAGTTGCACGGCTCGCTGTTTGAGTTTCTCCGTAACAGCGATCTGGACGCTCGTAACTTTTTCGACCTTGCATCGGTTCCACCGTTCCGTCGTAATCAGTTCGGCGGCGCGCTGGGAGGACCTGTCAAGAAAGACAAGTGGTTCCTGTTTGGCAACTATGAAGGATTTCGGCAAGTGCTGGCGGAGACCAACGTGAGCGAGGTTCCGGACAACCAAGCTCGGCAGGGATTACTTCCCAACGCCGCGGGCGTGTATAAGCCCGTGTCCAAGCTCAACACCGCGATGCTCCAATATATGCAGCTCTGGCCGGCTGTGAATGGCCAGGAGCTGAAGGTGGGTGGCCTACCCAGCGGGACCGCGCTCTCCTACAACAATCCCAAGGAGAATATCCGGGAGGATTTTGGCACTCTGCGAACGGATTACCTGCTAAGCGAGCGGGACACTTTTTCAGCCGCTTACACCGTCGACGATGGCGACGGTTTGTTTCCGCAGGCTGATCCGTTGTTCGGCGGGTATGAAAGGCTGCGGAGCCAGATCGCCAGCCTGGAAGAAACGCATGTGATTTCGCCCGAAATTTTGAACACGTTCCGCGCGGGGTTTTCGCGCGCCGCCTGGAGCTTTGCCCCTCGGGATCTGGTTCCGTTTCCGGCGAGCACTTCGTTTGTGACCGGATTGGGCCCGGGCGGTATCGTGGTCGGCGGCGGCGTGACCACATCCAGCGGAGGCGCCATTACTTCCGCCGGTCCCAACAACGCCTCGAACGTGGCCACCCGCAGAAATCTGTTCACGTACTCGGATGGCTTGCAGATCATTAAAGGACAGCACCAGATCACCGCCGGCGTCTGGTTCCAGCGGATTCAGGAAAACGAGAACACCGCATCGCGCCAGCTGGGGCAAGCTACCTTCGCAAGTTTGACTACTTTGCTGCAAGGCACCGTGACATCCTTTCAGGTGGTGCCGGACGCCAATGAGCTTGGCTTTCGCAGCCTGTTTGGCGCCGCCTACTTCGAAGATGCGATCAAATTGCGCCCGAACCTGACCTTTCAGGCCGGACTGCGCTACGAGTTCACGACGGGCTGGAACGAAGAATCGGGGAGGGCATCCAACTATATTACGGGGCCGAACGGAATTCTGGAGACGAATCCGATCGTGAGTGGATCCGTGTTCACCCGGAATAATGCGACTCACCTACTGGGCCCCAGGACGGGCCTGGCTTGGGACGTTTTTGGAAACGGAAAAACCGCCGTACGGGCCGGATATGGCATGTACTATTCTTTGATCGACAATTTGAGTTTCCTGCTCAACTCGCTCCCTCCCTACAACGGCTCGGTTTCATTAAAGGGATCTCTGCCATCGCTGGTTCCGATAACTCCTGGCGTGCCTCCGGGACCCGGCACCATTTATGCTCCGCAGGGGGTGCAGCCGAACGCTAAGACTCCGACCGTTCAGGAATGGAATTTCACTGTGGAGCAACAACTGAGTCACGATACGGTGCTGCGGGTGGCGTATGTCGGCTCATTCGGATATCACGGTTTGTTGAGTGTCGATCCGAACGCCATTCCCACTCAGATTTGTTCCAACGCAAGCGGCTGTTTGGCAGGCGGGGTGGCTACCGCGGCCAGCTTGGCCAAGATTCCTCACACAGTGCCGATGGGAGCCCAATACATTCCTGGCCCTGGCGCATCGTTACCGAATCCCAATCTTGGTGCTGGATTTTTCTGGTACACGGAAGGGAACAGCAGCTACAACGCGCTGCAGGTGGACGTGAGCCACCGCTTCAGCAAGGGACTGCAATTTCGCGCCAACTACACCTGGTCGAAGGATCTGGATATCAACTCGGCGCTCACCGGCGCACAGGCTAACAATCAAGCGCAGATGGTGCTGGACACCTACGATCTGCACCGTGATTGGGGACCGTCGGCGTATAACATTCCTAATCAGGCGAGCATTTCGGGTACTTACGAGCTGCCGTTCGGCAAAGGCAGGGCGTGGGCCAACAATCTGGGAGGCTTTGGAAATCGTGTGGTGAGCGGCTGGCAATTCAATACCATTGTCTCGCTGCTGGATGGGTTCCCATTTACCCCGCAAATTGGATCGAATCGATCCGGCGACGGCGATACAAGAAATCCCGATCGTCCATCTCTCAATCCCGCTTTCTCCGGACCGGTGGTGTTAGGCAGTCCAAATCAGTGGTTCAATCCGGCCGCGTTCAAGCTGCCCACGGCTGGCACGTACGGGAATTTAGGCCGGGGCGTTTATAGCGGACCGGCCCTGGCTGGAGTGGACGCTTCGCTGTTCAAGACCACAGCCATTACCGAGCGCACCAATTTGCAATTCCGGGCGGAGTTTTTCAATGTGCTGAACCATACCAACCTGGGGACGCCGAACGCGACCGTCTTTTCGAACGGGGCGATCAGCCCGACGGCTGGTTTGATCACCACCACGGCGACGACGTCGCGGCAGATTCAGTTCGGACTCAAGTTGATTTTCTAGACGGTCCGTTATGGACGTTTCGCGGGCTCTTCGAGACGGTGTCCGAAGACTTCCACATTGATATCGGAAGTCTTGTCCCACCCGGCGCCCTTGCCATCAAAAACGTTCCTGAATTCGCCTCCGGAAGTGAACATCAGCATCGCTCCGTCGGCGCCGTCCTGTCTGGCGCCGGCAAGTTCAGCATTGGATGCCGCATTGAACCATGCGTAGGATCTGCTGGCCTTGTTGGGTATCGACCGGCCCAGGCCCCATGCGGCGAAACGAAGCTTCACGCCGCCTTGTACATTGAGGTTCAATTGAGTGAAATCGATTTGCCACACGTGCATGTTGGTTCCGAAATCGTCATAGGGAACCGCGCCGGCCGCCGTGGCGTCGGAGATCAGGATATTGGGATTGCTGGTCTGGTCGTCGCCGAGCTTCAGCAAGCCGGTGACAATGGGACTGACGCTGTCATCGGAGGCGCCAAAGTACAACCGGACATCCTGGTAGAAGTCGCCGAGATGATCGGGATCAACCTCGCTGACGCCCGGCACGGTCCAGACCCGGATGGTATCGATCACCCAGGATTCTCCGAGCGCCCCGACAGTGAAATCATCGCCCAGGAATCCGCCGGCATAGGAGCTCCAGCGGACGTTACTGCGGTAGTCGCCGGACGCGTTATTCAGATTGGCCTGTGGCAAACCGCGATCCACCAACAGCGCCGGCCCCGCCGCGAATACGGGCAGTGTGAGCGCGAAACAAAGAGCGCAGGTTTTGAATGGACGGAGAGGCCTCATAGATTTTTATTGTACTTGTTCAACTGGCGCGGGTTCGGGGGTCAGCAGGCGCATATTGCTTCCGCCCAGTTCCCAGCCCGCTTCGGCGAGCCGCTCGGGTGACGCGCAGAAAACAATCTGAAACACGTTTCGATCCTGCGATGCGGCCAACCGCCTGCCCTGCCGCGGAGAGACGATCGCGAGGTACTTCAGAATGGTATAAACATCGGCCTCTTCGGGAAGCTGCCAATCCACTTCCTGGGTGCAAAATCGGATTCGCGAGCCGCGCTGGGAAAGGTTCCAAGCCAGAAAGGCGCAGCGGTCCACGGCAGATTCGAACCATACGGCCTCTGACGCAGGGGTGTCCAGATCGAGGAAAAACGCCACGGCCTGTTCCCGTTCCCGCGCAAATTCGCGGACCTGGAGGTCGCCCGTGTGCGCGGTGGCTTTCCAATCCACATGATGAGCGCTTTCGAGCGCTTCGTACGGCCGGATGCGATAGAAATCGTTTCCCTGCCCTCGATAAAACGAGGCAATTTCACCCTGCAAGGAGATCAGCAGTTCCTCGAAACCGGCTTGTGGATCGATGGACGGATACACGACAATGTCGCGCACCAGGCGCACGTTGATGCGCCGCTCGGCGAAACCAAACGGGAAGCGGGTGGAGAAGCGAAAACTGTTCTGCCGATAGGCGCCCCGGTGCGCGAAGAAAAGCTCCACCGGCGCCTCGATCCGCGTTCCACCAGGAATGACGGGGAAATAGAGCGCCTCGGAGAGCCCGCTGTCGCTGGATCCGGCCACGTGGATGGAGAACGACGCCATCCAGCGCTTGGTATTGCGGAGAACGACGCGCCCCATCAGCTTGCGGCCGGCGCACAGATGTTCGGGCAACAGAAAATCCAGTTCTAGTCCGGCCAGGGAAAGGCGGCCGATAAATCCCGACACGATCCACGTGGCCAGCAACAGCGCCAGGATCAGGAAAAGCAAATTGTTCGCCGAAACGAACGCCGCCAGCGACACCAAGACGCACGTCAAGGTGAACAACAGACCCAGGCGAGTCACCTGTTGGCGTGTGCCGTGGTCGAGCGCGGAGCGAAGCCAGGGCCAAGGTCTCAACACTCCTTCCAAGATGGCACAGCGCGAGCTCTGGCGGTATTGGTCCTAAAGACCGGAGCTCAGTTGGCCGATTTGTAACTGGATAGGTCGATCCATGTACTTTAGATCGAATTGGATACACGCGAGCCGGACGGCTGGTCCGGGCTAGTCATGGAGACCTCTTTGACATCGCTGGCGCAGAGCCTGGAGGCGGGGCAAACAAAACTTGGGCGGCTGGAATCGCTGGTCAATTCCAGCCCCGTCGCCATGTACACCTGCAAAGCAGGCGGCGACTTCTCCACCACATTCGTTACTGCGGGAGTGAGGGCGCTTTGGGGATACGAGCCCGAGGACTTCCTGCAGCAACCCAGATTCTGGAGAGACCGCGTCCATCCCGATGACTTGAGCAGCTTCTGCGGCCATCTTGACCGGGTGCTCGGAGGCGAACCTGGCCGATACGACTACCGGTTCCGGACTAAGAGCGGCGAGTATCGCTGGACGCACGAAGAAATCCGCCTGGTGAGGGACGAGGCCGGCGACCCGGTGGAAATCGCCGGATACTGCTTCGATATCACTGAACGCAAACTGGCTGAAGCGGCTCTGCGGGAAAGCGAAGCGAGACAGAAGGTCATCTTTAACTCCACTTCGGATTTGCAGGGGCTGTTCCGGGTTGAGCCTGACTATATATTCATTACCGAGGCGGTGAATCGCGCCTTGACCGAAAACTTTCAGTCCAGAATGGGAAAAGCCGCGGCGGACTTTCTGGGCAAGGATTTCGGCGAGCTTCTCGCCGCCACTGGAATGTCGGCCGAAGACATCAAGGTCCGCCGCATGGTTTACCGTCAAGCGGCTGAAGAGAGGACCAGTCTTCGCTTCGACACTCCACCCTCCGAGCTGCGCGACGCGCTGGAGGTTTCCCTCTATCCGGTGATAGACCAGCAAGGGAATTGCAGCCACCTGCTGTGGAATGGCCGCAACATTTCCAAGCGGATTGCGGCGGAGGCCGCACGGCATGAGAGCGAAGCACGCTACGCGCTGGTAACGGAAGCCATCCACGAAGGCATTTTCGATTGGAATATCGTGACCGACGTTTACTATCTGTCACCGCGCTACAAGGAGATTCTGGGATATCGCGACGACGAGCTGCCTAACGGTCCTAACTCCTTCTTCGGGCGCATTCATCCCGACGATAGCGCTCGAATGGCCGAAGCCAGGCAACGCTATAGCGAGGATCTCGGCCAAGACCGATTCGCCGACGAGCTGAGACTGAAGCATCGCGACGGAACGTATCGCTGGGTGGTTTCGCGCGGGCGCATTGTCCGCAACGAGAAGGGCGCGCCCGTTCGCATTGTCGGCGCTATTGGCGACATGACGCAGCGTTTAGAGTCGGCAGCCAAGCTGGCCGCGAGCGAGAAACGGCTCCGTGATATCATCGACGCTCTGCTCGGATTCGTCGGCCTCTTCTCGTTAGATGGCAGGCTGATCGACTGCAACCGGGCGCCCATTGAAGCCGAAGGACTTCGTATGGAGGATGTGCTGGGCAAGCCGTTCTGGGAAACTCCGGGCTGGAACCATGACCCCAACGAGCGGGCGCGGGTGAGGGATATGATGATGCGCGCGGCGCAGGGCGAAGTGGTGCGTTCCGAAACCCAGGTTCTCGGTCGCGACGGGCGGATGATCATCGATTTTACGTTTCGTCCGCTCCTCGACTCGCAGGGGGTGGTCTCGAACATCGTCGGCCATGGGGTGGATATCACGGCACGCCAGCAGGCTGAAGCGGAGTTGGTGAACGCTAAGGAGGCCGCCGAATCCGCCAGCCGCGCCAAGAGTGAGTTCCTGGCCAACATGAGCCATGAGATCCGCACTCCGATGAATGGCATTATCGGACTGACCGAGGTTCTGCTGGATACGACCCTGGACGCTGAACAGCGCGAGTATCTGACGCTGGTTCGCGAGTCGTCGGCATCGCTTCTCACCATCATCAACGACATCCTCGACGTGTCCAAGATTGAAGCCGGCAAGCTGAGCATGGAAATACGGGAGTTCGATCTCCGCGAGGTAGTTCTCGACACGCTGAAGGGCCTGAAAGTACCCGCAAGCGCCAAGGGCCTGAGTCTGGTGTGCAACGTTGAGCCGGATGTTCCGACGCTGGTCCAGGGCGATCCTGGACGGCTCCGGCAGATTCTGGTCAATCTAACGGGGAACGCCATCAAATTCACCGCGCGGGGTGAAGTGGTAGTCGCAATTGAGCGCTCCGCCGATGGCCCGGACGCCCTGCACTTTTCAGTGCGCGACTCAGGAATTGGTATCCCGGCCGAAAAGCAATCTGTGATTTTCGAAGCATTCACTCAGGTGGACGGCTCTTTCACGCGGAGATTTGGCGGAACGGGCCTCGGTCTAACCATTGCCAGCCGTTTGGTTCAGATGATGGGCGGACGAATTTGGGTGCAGAGCAAGGAGGGCCAGGGCAGCACGTTCCATTTCACGGCTCGGATGGAGCCGGCGCGCCCTCCAGCCGTTGCAATTGACGCTGACAATTTTATTGGGCCTGCCGCACTGTAAGCCGGTTTCTGTACCCCGAAGGGCGGCGATCATTCTTCTGGGCAAGGCATTACTGCCAAGCTCTAGCAACCTACCCGGAAGTCGAACGGAGCGGGCCGCTCCTCCTCCCCTATTTGGTCTTGCTCCGCATGGGGTTTGCCCTGCCGGACGGATCACTCCATCCGCGGTGCGCTCTTACCGCACCTTTTCACCCTTACCGAAAACGAAGCTTGCGCCCGATTCCCGGCGGTATATTTTCTGTGGCACTTTCCGTGAAATCCGCTTTGAGCGAACCCCCCCGGCCGTTAGCCGGCATGCTGCCCTGTGGAGACCGGACTTTCCTCCCGCCGGCCAGTAAACTGGACAGCGAGCGATCACCCGTACGACAGGCCCGAGCCTATTGTCCCAGAAAAGCCGCTGACTTAAACAGCAGTTGCGGCGCGTTCCCGGCTGCCGTCATTAGGCATATCGCTGCGGGATTCGTGGTAGTCCATCTCGGTATTGACTGCCCAGATATTGGCTTTGTCGCGTCTACCTTCGACGATGTTGTCCACTGCCGTCATGGCGGTGAGCATGGAATGGTCCTGATTGTTGTACTTGTGCATGCCGTTGCGGCCGACCAGGAACAGGTTGTGGTAGCGATCCACAAAGTCGCGTATGACGTGAAAGCGATCGTATGTTCCAAAGTAGGCCGGATAAGTCTTCTCCATGCGGATGACTGTGGCGTCAAGGTAGTCCGCGCTTGAAGCGATCCCCATCTTTTCGAGTTCATGGAGCGCGAGAGCGATCATATCGCGATCGGACTTGCGCCACAGCTCATCGGTATCGTTACAAAAATACTCCAGTCCGATCCAGACCCTCTCCGGGTCGCTCACCATGTAAGGGCTCCAATTGTTGAAGATCTGCATACGGCCCACCAGCACATCGGGCTCCTGAATGTAGATCCAGTTGTCCTTCAATAGCGGCTCCCCTTGTTCCTGGATGTTGAGACGTTTGAGCAGTAACCCCACCGTGATGAAGTCGCGATACAAGAGGCCGTCGCTCACCTCCGACACTTCCGCGGGAGGCGGCAGATCGAAAGCCTGAAGCAGTTCCTTGACCGGCATGGTGGAGAACACATACTGCGCCGGAAAAAAGCGCCGCTCACCGGCAGCGTTGCACGCGGTGACACCGGTGACGCGATCGTCCGAGGCGTGAATGCCGCATGCGGTCCACCCGGTGAGAACTTCGCCGCCGCCGGCGACCACCCTGCTCGCTACTTCTTCCCACAATTGGCCGGGACCGAGTTTCGGGTAGAGGAACTTTTCGATCAGCGAGGTCTCCGTATTCTTCTGTCCGATTTCATTGGAACGCCCGCCGAGGAGCTTCTTGAAATGATGGGCCAAGGCCTTGCGCAGAGAAAGGCCCTTAATGCGTTGAGCGCCAAACTCCGCGCTGATTTGATCGCAAGGCACGCCCCACACTTTTTCGGTGTAGCTCTTGAAGAACGTCTGATAGAAATGCCGGCCGAAGCGATTGATGAAAAAATCCTCGAGCGTCTTCTCGGGACGGATAGGGCGCATACTGCTGGCTATATAGCTGAGCCCCGCCTTGGCTGTCCGCGCCACGCCCAGATTTCGCAGCGTCGCGACATCCAGCTTCAGCGGATAGTCGAAAAACTTTCGCAAGTAGAAGATGCGCGACTTGCGAGGCCGCACCAGCATCACCAGATCGTCGATCTCGGGGTTCGGTGCATGGCCGTTCGAGGACGTCTTTGCGGCAATGGCCCGCTCCTGGCTTTGATAAACCAGCCGGTGGTTGGCCTCGCTGGTATGCTCCACTGGCAGCATCGAAATCCACCAATTCATTACCCGATCGGATTTTGAAAAAAATCGGTGCCCGCCGATATCGATGCGATTTCCCTTGTAAGCAACCGTGCGCGAGATGCCGCCCATATAAGCGCTCTTCTCGAGCACCACGGGCTTAATGCCGGTTCGCCGCAAAAGCTCCAGCGCGGCGGTTAAACCAGCCGGTCCCGCGCCAATGATTACGGCGGTCCCACCCGAAGTATTCGTCATCGGCAAGGATCAGTCATAGGAGAAATTTAGCGGATACAATCGGCTTGCAGAACAATCTGACGACTTCCCTTTATCTATCTCACCATAGAAGTCCACGCGGACACAAAAGTTTCCTTTTTTTGTTAACACTTTTCGCCTCCATGGCGTCTAGAATAAGACCACGCGATGGCCTCAAAGACGGTTACTGTGGGTGACATCCCTACAACGGCGCTTCCCACCCCGCCCTCAGCAAAGGCGCGCACGCACGCGCTGGTCGCGATCGCCGTGACTGCGTATGCTTTAATGGTGGCACTCGCCATCCGTCGCCATGAGCCATGGGCCGACGAGGCACAGTCTTGGTTGCTTGGGCGCGACACTAGCCTGGCTCAGCTCTGGGGCCACTTGCTGCGCTATGAAGGAACCCCCGGGCTTTGGCAAACCTTGGTACATGCGCTGATTCGGCTGGGCCTGCCTTACTCGGCTTACAATTTCGTTTCAGCCGGCCTGGGGTTCGCGGCGGTAGTTCTTCTGGTTAGATATGCACCACTGCCCCTTTTCATTCGTATATCGTTGCCATTCACTTACTATCTCTGTTACCAATATGCAGTTATTGCGCGCAGCTATGCTCTTATAGCGCCCTTACTATTTGCAATTGCAGTTTTTTATACGCAAGCGCCGCGCAGACCAGCCTTGATGACCGTGTTACTGGCGCTGCTGGCGGGCGTCAGCGTACACGGCTTTCTGGTCTCCGCCTGCATTTGGGTTACTCTTTACGGGCCGCAGCTTTTAGGATTGGGACGGATCGAAGCTTCGGAACGGATGAAGCTTGTAATCGGGGGACTCACTTACTGGTGCATTCTGGTTTTCTTTATGATTTGCGCGTGGCCCGCGAAAGACGTCGCCTTCGCCGAGCACCGCGGGCTTGCGAACCTGCATTTATTTCCCGATGTCGCCAAGGCCGGACTGGCGGGAGCTTTTACCGGCTACTGGATCACGTCGCTGGTCTTGATTGCGCTCTCGTTGCCGCTCCTGTGGCGAGGCGGCGGATTGTTTTTCTTCGCACTGGCAAGCGCGGCTTTTTTCCTCTTCGGAACCATTGTCTACACGCAATTGTGGCACTTCGGCGTTCTTTTCTTAGCTTGGGTGTTTGCGATCTGGATTTCGGCATATAAGACCCGAGTAACTGCCCCCACGCTCCTGGCCCTAACCGCAGCTATCGGATTTCAATGTTACTGGACCACCGCCGCGATCCGTTACGACTGGGGGCATGCATATTCGGGAAGCCTGGCGGCAGCCCAATATTTTCGGCAAGCTGGCCTGCCATCCGGTGGACTCTACGCAACCGGCTATTCGAGCACCGCTCTCCAGCCCTACTTTTCCGCGAACCTCTACTCCGATTTTCACGGGGGAGCGCCGCAAGCTTACTGGGACTGGTCCAAGCGGAACACCGCCGATGATCCGGTGGCATTGATCGGTTCTGACCGGCGCGAGTTGGTAATGGTTGGTTATAAAGCGCTGCCCGAGAAGCAGCGCTGGGCCGATCTGCTCCACCTGCTGGGGTACAGTCTCACGCGACACTTCGATGGCGCCACTTTCTGGCAGACCGGCGTCTTTGAATTCGAGTCCTACGATCTTTACCGCAAAACATCAGATCCCCAAGCCGCGAGCCGAGTGGATATGGCCGATACATCACAGACCGGGCAACTGTTGAGTGGCGTGTATACGATCGAAGCGGGTAAATGGCGTTGGACCGCCAAGAACTTCTCTATTCTGCTCAAGCCTCCGCCCGGTTCCGAACGGAACGGCGCGGAGTTAACACTGAAACTGGTCCTTCCCGAGGTTCAGCTCCGAAGTCTCGGCCCGATCACGATCCGTGCAAACATCAGCGGGCGGGAGTTTCCAGCTCTTAGCTTGTCGAAACCGGATCAATACGTTTACTCCGCTCACGTGCCCGCCGAGGCACTGGGGTCCGGCTTGGCTGCAGTGAACTTTCGATTGGACAAAGCGGCCGTGGGCGTCAATGGCGATGCGCGCGAGCTGGGTGTAATCGCGATCGCGGTCAGTCTCGATCCAGCGCGCCCGGAGCCCTAGATCCCTGCGGCCGTCGGCTGGAATTCCTGGACAACAGGAAGAACCTTCCCGCTTGAGTCCCGGTAGCTGTGTGAGTAGCGGCAGATGCGCCCACGGCAAGCTCGCGGAACGCTTCAGGAATCATAAAATCGCGATCCGGGCTGCAGCGGATCACTCGAGCCAATTCCGCAACTGTCCCGCTATCGATAAGCGTGGCTTCCGGATGCAAGCCCTCTGGCAACTTCCAGGCTCGAAGCCGCTGCTCATATACCGGCATCCAGCGTTCCAGCGAACAGAACTCGTCGCTCGTCAGGATCATGCCGAGGCGATAAAAAAACGCGGTGGTTTTGGTGGCGTCCAAGGGAGTGAGGTAGACATAGCGGATCTTTGGTAAATCCTCCACTGCTGCGTAAAATTCGTCGTCAGGCGACACAATCAGCAGCTCGTTGGTGCGGCGCAGGCGAGCGTAGCTGTCGAGAGCGGAGGCCGGCGGGACGGTTCTTGGGCCATAGTAGCGTCCCCAGATAGCATCGCTAGCTGGAATCCCGAACCCCACAATCAATACCGCGAATGCAAGCCATGCGAACCGGCCGCGGAGCAGCGGAGAAAACTCGATGGTCATCAATACAAACACGGGCAACAGAGGCATCAAATAATAGGCGGCGCGCGTTCCAAAAACGAGCAGACACGCCGTCGCCGTCAAAACCCACGCGGCGAGCAAGCGCGCCTCGTGCGAGCGCTTCCACCCGATCACAATCCACGGGATGCTAGTCGCCCACAGAAACAGAAGGATGGGATCGGTACGCAACAAGGTTTTGAAATAAAACCAAAGGTTCGTGTCTCCGGTATATCTCGACGGCGCGGTGACGCCCGATCCGAGCAATTGAAATCGCACGTACTCGGCGACGAACCAATCTTGGTGAACGACAAATTCATAAACATGCCACGGCGCGGCCACCAACACCGCCACCGCGCAGGCCGCCAAAACTCTTGGTAACGGCGGACGATCCTTCGAACCGGCGAAAATCCAGTAAACCGCGAGGATTAACAGCGGGAGCAAGCCTGCCGCGCTCTTAGTCATGACCGCCGCGCCCGATAACGCGCCGAATAGAATTGCTGTGCTGCGCCGTTCCCAGCGGGGATCAGCCGCCACTACAAAGATGGCCGCCACAACGAACAAAGTCAGCAGCACATCGGTCATAAATTTTCGAGACATGGAGGGGAAGAGTGACGTCCCCAGTAACAGCACTGCTCCCGCAAGTGCAGCCACCATCGACTGCGATCGCCTCACCCACCAATAGACCAATACGCAGCAGAGGACCCCCGAGAAAACCACCGGCGCCCGCAGCGCTACCGGAGTGATCCCAAACAAACCCATGTTGGCCGCACCGGCCCACATCAGCAGTGGCGGCTTGTTGAGCATGAACCGGTCCAGGAAGATCGGCGTCATCCACTGACCCGTGCGAACCATTCTGGCCGCGGCGTGACCATAGACGGCCTCGTCCTGCGCACCCGCGTGCAGAAGCGGATCTACATAGCCACTCGCAATGCCCGCGCCGTTGATGCCGAATCCTAGCGCAATCGCGGCCAGCACTCCCACCGTGATTAGTTCCACTGCGACCTGAGTGCGCGCCATGCGAAAGCACATTGTACGGCACGGGGGTGCGTTCAGAGTGGATATGCTCAGAGTGGGAGCTAACATGGACTCATGTCCCAGCCCACGCTTTACATTCCGCATGGCGGCGGACCCTGCTTCTTCATGGATTGGAACCCTCCGCACACCTGGGACAAATTGAAGGCGTGGCTGGAGAAGTTAGGTGCATCTCTCCAGCGCCCGAAGGCCGTTGTGGTCATCTCGGGGCATTGGGAGGCCGATGCCTTCAGCGCGACGAGCAATCCTTGCCCGCCTCTGATTTACGACTATTACGGATTCCCCGAGCACACCTACCGGATCCAATATCCCGCACCCGGCGCTCCCGAACTGGCGCGAGAAATCTACGAATTGCTGGCTCAAAAAGAAATCGTTGCGTGAAGCGACCCGGCGCGCGGTTTCGATCACGGCGTCTTCATCCCCTTCAAAGTTATTTATCCGAATGCCGATGTACCCATTGTTCAGCTCTCACTGAAATCGGGATTGGATCCAGCGGAGCACATCCAGGTTGGCGGTGCGCTGGCGCCGCTGCGCCGCGAGGGAGTCCTGCTGGTTGGCAGCGGCATGAGCTATCACAACCTAGGCGATTTCGGGCTGGATCCCAACCCGGAGTCCGACAGATTCGACGCGTGGCTCACCGATGCGGCTGGCACGTCCGACCCCGAAATTCGCGCAGCCAAACTCGCGCAATGGAAAAACGCACCCGGCGCGCGCAGGGCGCATCCCCGCGAAGAACACCTGATCCCACTGCTGGTTGCGGCGGGAGCAGCAGGCGAGGATACCGGCTCAAAGATCTTCCATGACCGAATCATGGGAGCTGCGATTTCCGCGTTTGGCTTCGGAATGCCTGCGGATTTGATATCGTAGCTCTGCGGTACTGAGGAGGTTGTTATGACACGTTCTCTGATTCTGGCGCTTACATGCTTCACTGCGATCGCGTTGGGCGATGAGATTGGAACGCAGGTCCCCGAAATCCCTTTCGAGTCGGTTCCCCATTTCCTGAAGCTCCCACCGAACCTGTATCTGGGTGAGGCGTCGGGCGTGGCCGTCAACTCGAAAAAACACGTCTTCGTCTTTTCGCGCGGTAACACCACTGGCCCCGCCTATGGCGCCAGCGCTGCGCAAATTCTCGAATTCGGGCCGGACGGGACGTACATTCGCGAAATCGGCCATAACCTTTACGCCTGGTCCTTCGCGCACGCTATCCGCTTCGACAAGGACGATAACCTGTGGGCCATCGACAAGGGCTCGGACATGGTGATCAAGTTTAATCCGGAGGGACGCGTGGTGATGGTGTTCGGGCGCAAAAAAGAAGCGTCCGACGAAGGAACCGAGCCGTGGAAGCACGTAAACCCGCCGCGGCCGGCCATCAACGGCCAATTCCGGCAGCCCACCGACGTCACCTGGGACACGCAGGGAAACATCTTCATCAGTGATGGCTACATCAATTCGCGCGTTGCCAAGTTCGACAAGAACGGCGACTGGGTGAAGCAATGGGGCACACCCGGCAGCGGTCCCGGCGAGTTCAACACCCCGCACAGCATAGCTTCCGACGCCCAAGGCAACATCTACGTGGCGGATCGCGGCAACCGACGCATCCAGGTTTTCGATCCCGACGGCACATTGCTGCGTCAGATCAAGATCGATGTGCCGCTGCCGCCCACGGTCCACATGTGGATGGGCAATCCCCCCCCGCCCCCAGCCGCGGCCGGAGCGGCTCCGCAAAATGGCACCATGCAGAACGGCGCGCCCTGGGCCATTTGTATTAGCCCGGGCCCCACCCAGTATCTCTTCAGCGCCGACGCTTATCCTGGACGAATCTACAAGATGACCCTGGATGGCAAAGTGGTCGGAGTTTTCGGCAGCATGGGCCACCAACTGAAGCAGTTCGGCTGGGTGCACGAAATGGCGTGCCCGTCGGAGAACGAAATCTACACGGCCGAAATTTTGAACTGGCGCGTGCAGAAGCTGATCCTGAACGGTGCCGCGCCGGCGCATCGCACCACGACGACTCAGATTCGCAAAAGTGATTGAATGCGACTCTAAGGTAAATCCCGGAGCGAATTCAACCCAAGCACCTTAACGCTTTCCAACCTGCTGCTCTATTGTTTCGGCACGCCGAAACTGGCAAGTTCGAGGAGTGGCCACACACTTCGTCACACAGCGGGGCGCTGCGCCGCCCTGCGCACTCCCAGAAGCTCCCATTCGGGTATCCGAAGTCATTTCCTCTCTGTCCTACGCGCTCGATCTCACCGAAGGCCAGCCGGTGGGCCACTCCATCCGGAGCTGCGTCTTCGGGATGCACATTGCCAAAGAAATCGGACTCCCGCTCGATTCGCAGGGCGACCTGTACTATGCCCTGCTGATGAAGGACGCCGGGTGCAGCACCAACGCCTCCCGGATGTTTCAGATTCTTGGCACCGATGATATTCAGGCCAAGCGCGACGTAAAGACCACCGATTGGACACGCGTGGGCTGGGAGTCGCTCGAGTATGCGCTTTCGCACGTGCGCACCGGCGCGCCGTTCCTGGAGCGGGTGCGGGCCTTGTTCGATATGGCGCTGCATCGTAAGAAGAACTCCCAGGAGATGGTGCAAATCCGCTGCGAACGGGGATCTGCCATCGCGCGGCGAATCGGTTTGTCCGATGCCAGTGCAGCGGCGATTCACAGTCTGGACGAACTCTGGAACGGGAGCGGCCATCCGATCGGACTAAGAGGCGAGGAGATCCCGCTGCTGGCGCGCATTCTGAACTTGGCGCAAACGGCGGAGGTATTTTATAGCGCATATGGCTCCGCAGCGGCCGTGAAAGTGGCCCAAGATCGGAGCGGCCGGTGGTTCGATCCAGATCTTGTGCGAGCTTTTTGCTCGCTGTCGAAGAATGAATCTGTGTGGATCAATGTCCAAAACGCAAGCACCAAGGTGCTGGATCTGGAGCCGCGCCACGATGTGCTCGCGAGCGACGAAGCCACGCTCGATAACATTTGCCTCGCATTCGCGGACGTGATCGACGCGAAGTCCCCGTTCACCTACCGGCACTCCACCGGAGTGGCTGGCGCGGCGGTGGCTATAGCGCGGACCTTGGCGTTGAGCGAACCCGAGGTCACGCTGATTCGCCGGGCAGCCTTGCTGCACGACATCGGGAAGCTGAGCGTGTCCAACACAATTCTCGACAAGCCCGACAAACTCACGGAAGCGGAATGGGAAGTTGTCCGCAAACATCCCGCTTATTCCTATGAGATCCTCAAGCGAATTCCAAACTTCCGCGAGCTGAGCGAAATCGCCGGCGCACACCACGAAAAGCTGGACGGTACAGGATATTTTCGAGGCATCGACGGAGATGGTCTCTCGCTGCCCGCGCGCATTTTAGTGGTCTCCGATATCTATGACGCTTTGGCGGCCAAGCGGCCTTATCGCGACGCGCTCCCGCTTGAAACCGTCTTAGGGATGATGGAGCGGGAAGCTCCGCACGCACTCGACGGCGCTTGCTTTGAGGCGCTGAAAAGTTCGGTCACTGCTGCTAACTCGGTTGCATCCGATCTTTACCGGCTGTCGCTGAATTTTCAGCAGTCCACTAACAGTACCCAAGCAACGACAGAACAGCCTTCGGGTCTGCCAGCTGAAACGCCCCGGTAGGCTCACATTGGGGCGAGTGAAAGCTCTCTCACGTTCCCATTATGATCGACAGTATGGATTCAACTCACGATCCAAACCTGAAGAGCTGGATAGAATCCGCCAATCGTCCCGATAATGATTTCCCCATTCAGAACCTCCCCTACGCCACTTTTCGAAAGCGCGGTGAGGAGCGGACCCGAGTTGGCGTGGCCATCGGCGACATGCTGCTGGATGTAAGCCAGGCACTCGCCATCCCGTCCCTCAGCGCGGTTCTGGCGATGTCTCGCGCGGAGCACACAGGTTTACGGCGCCGCTTGAGCGAGTTGTTGGCGAACCATTCCCCCACAGCGGAGCGAGCGATCCTACCCATGTCCGAAGCCGACCTGCTGCTGCCATGTGCAATCCCGGATTACACCGATTTCTTCGCATCCATTCATCACGCCAGCAACGTTGGCAACCTGTTTCGGACCGACAAACCGCTCACGCCGAACTATAAGTGGATGCCGATTGCATATCACGGCCGCGCATCGTCCATCGTTTTGAGCGGCACGCCTGTCCATCGCCCCAGCGGTCAAATCATGCTGGGATCCAGCGCTGCGCCGCTATATGCGCCGACACGAATGCTCGACTACGAATTGGAACTCGGCGCGTTCCTTGGTCCGGGCAATCCCATGGGACAACCGATTCCGATCGCCAACGCCGAAGATCATCTATTCGGCGTGTGCTTGTTGAACGATTGGTCGGCGCGCGATATCCAGAGCTGGGAATACCAACCGTTAGGCCCGTTCCTGGCGAAGAATTTCGCGACCTCCATCTCGCCGTGGGTTGTCACGCTGGACGCACTGGAGCCTTTTCGCTCTCCCGCCCCAGTCCGTCCCAACGGTGACCCGCTACCGCTTCCGCATCTTCAAGGGTCCAGTAATAGCGCATTTCGAATTACTCTCGAGGTTTGGCTCCGCACGGCGAAAATTCCGACGCCGGTGCGTATGAGTCAGAGTGACTTCGCATCTCTATATTGGACGCTGAGCCAGATGATCGCGCATCACACCAGCAACGGTTGCCCGCTACTCCCGGGCGATCTGATTGGCAGCGGCACAATTTCCGGCCCGGAAAAACAGAATCAGGGCTGCCTGCTCGAACTGACCAATCGGGGCGCCGATCCGCTGCCGCTTCCAAACGGCGAGACGCGGGCTTTCCTGGAAGATGGTGACGAAGTGATTCTCAGAGGCTGGTGCGAAGCGTCGGGTTTTCGTCGCATCGGTCTGGGCGAGTGCCGGGGCTTGATTCTTCCAGCTTTACCTGCTTGATTGGCTCGCGAATGCACTCTTGCATCGTCGAATTTTTGCCGCTTTTCAGTTCCGCTTAGACGCCGGATCAATCACTTCCGATTGGACCTCCGGGTGCACTTGAGAGGCCTCGGAGAATTGTATTGGCCTCAACTCAAGCGGCTCTCACTGAAGAAGTGCGCGCGTTCACGGCTCAAGACCGCGCTATCCCACGCCGCCGCATCGACCTGGTTTTCGTACTGGGGCTGGTGGTAGCGCTGGGAGCGGTGATGGCCGGCGTGGCTGCAGCCGGCATCTCAATCACTTATTTCTTCCAACCGGCCGGTGCATTCATCGTAATTGGCGGCACGCTCGGCGTTATGCTGGTCACCACGCCCAAAGATTCGCTTATCCACTCGTTCCGCCACGTCATAAACCTCATTGCCTCTAAAGAAGTGAACCGCGAAACGTTGATTGAAGAGATCATCTTCTATGCGCGCGTAGCGCGTCGCGGCAGTTTGCTGGCACTGGAGCCGCTGGTTCCTCAGGCCGCGCATCCGTTTCTCGGACAAGCCCTGCAACTGGCTTTGGATGTCGGCAACCGCGCGGAGTTACAGGCCGTGCTCGAAACCGAACTGCGCATGCGCGAGCGTCAAGGCGAGACAGATGCCAAGACCCTGGAAGTTGCCGGTGGCTTCGCGCCCACCATCGGGATCATCGGGACTGTGGTGGGCCTGATCGAGGTGCTACGGCACTTTGCAAACCTGCAGTCGGTCGGATTCGGCATCGGGACGGCCTTCGTCTCCACGATTTACGGGTTGGCAATAGCCAATTTGTTTTTGTTGCCGGCCGCGCATCGTATTCGCGCCCGGGTTGCCGAGAACTTCGAGATCCAGGAACTGATCATCGAAGGAGTGCTCTCATTGACCGATAATGTACACCCGGCGCTGATCCGCTTACGTCTGAGCGCGTACATGCGCCAGCGGGATGTCGAGATCCGCGACGCAGGTTCATCGGCGGCGCATGAAGCTTAAGCCCAAACCAAAGTATCTGGAATCCGAACATGGCGGACAACGAGAGCGCTGGCTAATCAGCTACACCGATTTCGTCACCATTCTGCTGATTCTGTTCGTTGCCATCGCAGCGCAAGGCATCCACTCGGCAACCCAGCCGTCCAGCCCGCCGCAAGTTAAACCAACCGCCCAAAACGCAGAAACCAAGCTGCTGGACTCCCGCCTGGCGCTGGCTGGAGCAGACCAAAAGCTGAAGCAGGAAGGTCTGGATTCACATCTGGAGAAGCGCGGGCTGGTGATCAGCTTGCCGCAGGCCATTTTGTTTCCCTCCGGCGAGGATCGGGTTATGCCCACCGCGTTTCCCATCGTTTCGCAGATCGCCGAAGTGCTCAAAAGCGTTCCGAACAAAGTGGCACTGGTGGGACATGCCGATTCCGTCCCCATCCACAATAAGCGCTTCCAAAACAATTGGGAGCTCTCAGCCGCACGTAGTGTAAGCCTGTTGGAGGTCCTCAGCACACGCTTTGGCATCTCCGAGTCGCGTCTTTCGGTACAAAGCTATGGATCCAACGACCCCAAGGATTCGAACGATACTGAGACAGGCCGGGCTGAGAATCGCCGCGTTGAGATTTTGCTGCTGGACGAATCCGCTCAGTAGTATTCTGAAGGAAGTGCTGCAGAGCGCGATTTTTTTTGAGACACCCGAAGAGATCTTCATACGCGTATTCAGGGAGCTGAAGCCGCGCACGCCCGTTCCAACGGTTCGACTGCGATTCTGCAAGTTCGCCAACGCGAACAGCTCGGCGCGGTGGGACGAGAACGGTCTTGAATTCCGTATTACAGACGTCCTGGAAGGAGCGCCCTCGGCAATTCTTGAATCGCTCGCGCATATTCTGATGTGCAAACTTTTGCGCCGGCCGTCGCCGCGAACTTACGCCGAGCGCTACCGCCGGTACCTGAATCGCAAGGAGATGCGCCGTAGCCTTCAATTGGTAAAGCAGACGCGCGGGCGAAAGTTCGTGTCAGGCCCGCAAGGTCATTCCTACGATCTGCAGGCCATCTTCGAGGAGCTGAATCAGGCGCATTTTCACGGTCTGATAGCGCAACCGCTGCTGGGCTGGAGCCGGCAGCCTTCGCGCGTGATGCTGGGCCATTACGATCCCTCGCACAATGCAATTATACTGAGCCGTCTGCTGGACCGGCCTGGTGTTCCAAGATTAGCCGTGGAATACATTCTGTTCCATGAGATGCTTCATTTACAATTCCCCGTGGAACATCAGGGGGCGCGCCGCTGCGTGCATACCCGTGAGTTCAAGGATGCGGAAAAGCAATTTCCGCAGCTCAAGGAAGCCAAGCAGGTTCTGAAGACCGTTTGTAGCGGCGCCTAGACGGGCTCGAACTGGGTTTGGCTGACGGACGCGAGTAGCTGCACCTGATTGCGCATGGCCGCAAGGGCCGCCACCAACTGATGCGGATCGGTGGCAGTCCACCCCAAAGGATACAGCGCCAGTTGCAGCCGCACCGAGCAAACACCCGCGTAAAACCGGACCTGCTGACGCCACAACCGGCGCGCGAATTCCTGCCGGTCCTCTGTGGAATAGACAATCATCAGCTTTCCTATCCTGACCAATTGATTAAAGTCGCGGACTAAGTGTCCCAGATATCCGGCGAAAATCCTGCGGCGCTCCGCCATCAGGCGTTTCGCGATTTCACCGCGGTATCCGGCTTGCGACGCGAGAAACTCGAGATCGCGACTCTCGAGCAGTCGCTCCATGGGAACGTAGCTGTCTAGAGAAAAGCCGTCCAGCCATTCGGATGTGCAGTGCTGCGCGTCAAAGCGAGACGCGAGTCTCCAGAAAAGGCCGACAAAACAAGCGGCCAAGAGTACCAGAACGAGTGCAAGGGGAAGGATCAATGGCAATTGCACGTCTCATCATATAGGATCATTCCAATCAATGCAAACACATTTTTATCGCATTTCGGCAAGATCGAGATCTCCATTATTTTCTTGCAGAACGCAAAAGACTGGCATTGATGGCTTCCAGTTGGGCCAGCAATCGCCGTTCGTCAGATGGGTTCCACTGATGTCCCACTACCACGCTCTTGGTTTCTCCCTTGCGGTTGAGAGCAAACAACCAGAGCGCCAGGCTGCTAAAGTACACACCCATATATACGTCACTCATCGGCCGGCCCCAGTAATGGCCGAGATTTCTGATAAATACGGTGGTGCCAGTGGCGACGAAGTAGACAGCGAATCCTACCAGGTAAACAAGTACGTTACGTCCGATCGGTATGGGATAGTAAACCAGAAAACCCGCGATCAATAAAATAAGAATGAACAGGCTGGACATCATGAGGCGCTCAAATACGAAAAGATACCCGGTCAGGGTGTTGGACGTCTTCTCCAACCATGAGGGAAGTAACGAGACCAGGATGGCCAACAGCAAGGTTACCTTGATATAGCGCCGCGAAACCTTCTCTATTCCCGCCAGACCGCGCAAAATAATGGAATACAACTCCAGGATGACCAGCGCGGAGAAACAAATAGCCAAGGCTTGGCTGGCTACGTAGTAATCCCGATACGTTGGACTATTGAAAGGTACAAACAACGGGACCAGCGTCTGCAACAGTTCCACAACCAAATAGCCGAAAAACCACGTGTAGATCTTGTATAGCCCGTCCCACCACAATCTAGCGCACAGAGCCATCAGAGCCACGATTTGTGCAACTAGCAGGATCTGCTGCTCGATGGGTAGCTGGTGCATCAACCGAAATTAGTCTAGCACCAGCCTCTATCAGGTAGCCGGATCAGCGAGCGATCCCGGTCGCGACCATACAAGGATCACAGGGCGGTACAGGAATCTCGGCGGAAACCGCGGTGGCCAGCGCAAGTGCAACACCTGCAAGCAAAAAAAGCTTAGTCAGCATGTTCAAATCTCCTCTTAATTCGAAATTGAATTCGGGGAATTCCCGACTCCAGAGAAGATTAAGCTGTGGCGCCCGACCGAAGCGAAAATGGCGAGAGCCTTTCGGAAACCAGAACATGGCGTGGCTGCGGATCCCGAAACACTCCGCCTTTTCTTCCGGGAAGATCCGGTGTATGATTTCAGAAGTCCGTATGAGAGGCGAAAGAATTGCAGGGGTTGCCTTTGACCGAAGTGCGTCCGCCGATCTCTGGCGGAATACAATCTCGCAAATCCCTTCTGTTTTTGGAAGGTTGGTCTACTTGGCGTCGTTGCGAAACTCTAACAACGGCTGCTATGAACATCACGGGTTAGCCATGGTGTTCGGCGAAGAAGAGGCAAACAAGGCGCTGAAAAGCAGCCACACCTCGGTATTCGCCGAGTGGCTATCGTTCAACCTGGAGCAGCAGAAGGCGGATTTGGATCTTTATATCTCGACCTTGTTCGAGGACAAACGGGTAGTGGTAGAGACCTGGATCCGGCTGGCGCCGTACCAGAACTTGCTTCCCGCTTCCGTCCGGGGCGTGGAGCGGCGTCTCTATCTCGCTGACTTCACAGCCCTTTTGGAACTGCTGCGGGGCGCGTATGGCGTCGCTTTGCCTGATCCAGACGCATAGCGATTCCGGAAATTTGGCCGATTAGATCGATGTCAGTGGGATATTTGTAAACCTGCGGGCTACTCGAAGACAAGGGGTGGGGAACGAGGACCAACTGATCCCCGTTTTGGCTGGCCCATCCGCAGGCAAAACCCTGGCGATGCTCGAAGAAATAGATCGGGCGTTCGAACTCGTTGGTCCAGCCGGAGTTGGCGATCTTGCGTTGCGTCTCGTCGATAGAGACAAAGGTGCCCGGTAGCAACAAGGGATACATGAACCAATCGTCGGTTCCGATCAGAGCATAGCGCTGTTCCTTGAGGTTGAGCGATTCAAGAAATAGGAGCGGCAGCTTGCCCCAACGCTGGATCATGCGAGTGAGATAAGTGGTGCGGCGCAGATCCAGGCCTGGATCCAGCGCCAAAGGCAAAAGCACTTCGCTGGAAACGCTTCCGTGACCGGTATTGCTATGAAAAGAAAGCACGTGAGTCTGTGGGACCTCCACCGAAGCGGCGTCGGAGGGCAGGGCTCCTAGCGAGATGCCGTACCATTCGAGAACCTCTTGAAAATCCAGGCGATAGATCGCGCACAGCGAATATAGCTTATGGATGGTAGGAACAAGATTGCGATTCTCGATCTCCGAGATGCGGTTAATCAGGACCGCAAAATCGTCGTTGTGGTATTTGTCTGCAATTTTGAGACTGGCCAGTTCCACGTCTCGCACCCGTAAATTGAGCCGCTCTCTGATGCGCCGCAGTTTCTGTCCAGAATCCTCCATGGTATGATGCTCTCCCAGCGCCTACAAAAAAACGCCGGGGCGCGTCGAAGCTTTCGTAAGTTATTCTACCGGGTTGAATTGTAGCGGTCAAAGCAACAAAGAGCAAGTTCAGAAAGCGTCCTTTGTTCGGTTTTCCGAACAGCCGCCCGACATTGCAACGGTTTATCGTTAGCGGAAAGGCGCTTCGGACGACCCCTGTGATCGGTTTTGAGAAAAACACGGTTATCGCGCAGTTATCAAAAGAAGAGTAGTGATCGCAAGATAGGGCCGGGAATTACGTGAAAAACCAGAGAGAAGGGTGGTGAGAACGCATGAAATCGCAGCGCACGGGGTTTCAGGGTGAACTGGGAGCTTTCAGCCAGGAGGCCATCCACCAATTGCTGGGCTCCAAATCAGAAGTGGTTCCCTACCCGACATTCGAGTCTGTATTCGTCGCCTTGCGCGCTGGAAAGATTGACTCGGCGGTCATACCGATGGAAAACACCCTGGCGGGATCAGTCCACGAGAACTACGATCATCTTCTTCAGTTCGATGTTCGGATCGCCGCGGAAACCAACGTCCGCATCGTGCATAACTTGATCGCGCCGCCGGGGGTCCGTTTCCGGGATCTACGCAAGGTCTACTCCCACCCGGTGGCGCTGAACCAGTGCCTCAAATTTTTCGCCCGATATCCCAAGCTGGAGCGCGTCCCTTTCTACGACACCGCCGGCAGCGTCAAGATGGTGATGGAGAAGAATGGGCCGGAAGCCGCCGCGATCGCCTCTGATGTGGCCGCCACCATTTACGGCGGAACGATCCTCAAGCGATCCATTGAGGACGACCGGCGAAATTTCACGCGCTTCTTTTTGCTGTATCCGTCGAAGAAGCTGCCGCCTCCACGGCGGGCGAAGGAATGGAAGACATCGCTCGTGTTCACGACGCGCAATGTTCCAGGCGCTCTGTTCCGCGGCTTGAGCGCGTTCGCCCTGCGCGACTTGAATCTAACCAAGATCGAATCGCGCCCACTGCGCGGCAAGCCGTGGGAGTACTTGTTTTACTTGGATCTGCTGGGGCGCGAGAATGAACCGCGCGTGCAGAACGCGCTCCGGCACTTGAGCGAGATCGCCGATTTTCTGCGCGTCTTAGGAAGCTACCCGCCCGGGCGCTGACCTTCGCGACAACCATTGATGCAGCACGAAAATCGCGATCAATACGGGTGGAATCCCCAAATAAAACGCGTAGGCGGCCAGCGGCGGCGCGGGATCGGCGGCTTGGAACCCGCCGGAAATGGTGACTTGCCCCGCGCGGCTTTTGACAGAGACCGTGTACTTCCAGGTACCAGGGTGCGGAAGATTGAGCGTAGCGGCGTACAGAAGTTTATTTTGCGCCTGGGACCTCGTGGCAGCAGCTACGATTTGAGAATCGCCGTCCAGCCGAATGGAAACGTTCGCATCGAGGACCGGTTCCAGTGCGACACGCGTCTGGACCAGGACCGTTAGATCGATGGGCCCTGAGCGCAGCGGGACTGGCGCGGCGAAAACGGTGATCACGAAGGGCGACGATTCCTGGCGCGAGAGAACCGCTCCACCGTCGGCGAAGAGTGGCGTGGTTAGAACGGCTAGCGCGCACACAGGTCGAAAGGCGAGCATTACGACATCAGCATTCCGCGCATCTGCATCGGTTGGAACAGAATCCACAGGCCGGATGCATAGAGCAACACAGCCAGTATCGCCCACGATGTCAACCAGGCCAGCGCGCGTCCCGTTCTGTCCGCAAGCCGCCAACCGAGGTACAGCGTCCATAAGAGACCCGCGTCGAGCAGCAGGATCTCGGCGGGAGGCCACCAACCCGGGACCTGCATGTTCGACGATGCAACCCAGGCGATACGGAATGCGGGAACGATCGCGCTCCATGCCGTCAGGTAATGAAACCAGAAGTGCGCGATCCACATGCTGAATCCGAGCGGCACCGGCGTCAGCGCAAAGCTGATTCCAGGGTCTCGCCAGCGGGGCCGCGCAAGGACGCAGACCAAGACTATCGGAATCAAGAGTCCAACGAAATAAAACGCGGCCACCATCGGGGCACGCGATGCGAAGCCGAGCCTGGCTTGCCACTCCTTCATCCATTGGATCGCCGGCACCGTCATGGCCGCCGCATTCACAAACGCGCCGAACACCAGCAGCAACACCAGCGCCGCGACGTCCAGCCGCGCCAGACGTCCGAACGCGCGATCCGGCACTGTAGCGAGGATGCCGACGTTGTCGCTCGGACACGCGTGCACGCAGTCGAAGCAGAAGGTGCAATCGAAGTTGCCGGCTTTTTTCGGTTGGAACAGGTACAACTCGCAGCCACGCTGTCGAGCGTTGCCGTGCAGGCAATCGTGGGTCTGGCAGGAGCCGCAAACCTTTGGCTCGCGCACTCTTACTTCGAGCGGAGACACCATGGAATTGACAAAATGAAACTGCCCGATCGGACAGACGTATTTGCAAAAACTAGCGCCTTGGAACAGACCATCCACCAGCAGAGCAGTGGCGAAGTAACCGACGATGATCCACGCAGTCCACCAGGGGCTATCCCAAAGGCTGAAGGCTTCGTAGGCCCACAAATACAACACTGTCAAACCGACGGCAATCCACTTCGAACGCAGTTGCTTCGGCCACAGGCGGCGGGCGGGCAGAAAGCGACGGGCGAAGTCGCGCGGCAGGGTGAACGGGCATGCCATGCAGAAGAAATTACCGCCGATCAGCAACGCGAGGACTGCGAGCGCGCGCCAATGGGTCCACGGCAAGACGCCCGCGAGATTCATCGCGCTGACTTGTGGACCGAACAGTCCGTCGGCGACGATGGCGGCCGCCAGCAGGAACATGACAGCTTGCGCGGTGCGCCTGAAATACGTATGGCGCAGCAGAGACCCGAGGATCGGCGTGCGCAGGAGATCCCAGGGTTTTTTTCCAGGACTGGGCGTGCGCTGCGCCACTCGCAGCGGCGGCCGGACGGCGCGGCCCGAATCGAGCGCCTTCATCGCGACCGCAACGGCAGGAATCAGGAAAACGATGGACCCCGGTACCCACATGATGCCGCCGGCGATGGCTTGATCGGCCAGCGCGGAAATTCCCCACAGTCGCGGCGCGAACTCGTAGGTTGGGTAGACGACGTGCTTCGAGAAGATCAGAAACGCGGACAGTCCAGTATTCACCAGGTCGGCGAGAAGCAGGTAAGGAATCATCGCCCAGCGCGGCGTATGCGAATGACCCGGCCACACCTCCACCACCGGCCACCAGAACAACAGCGCGCTGAAGAAGAAGCAGGCGTGTTCCGTCTGGTGCCAGCCCTGGGAGCGCAAGCCCAACTCGTAGAAGCGCGGAAGATGCCAAAAGATCACCGCCAGAGACATCGCGCAGAAAGCGACCACGGGGCCCACGAGCGCGCCGCCCACGTTCCGTAAAGCGCGCCAGCGGAGGAACGGACCGAGTCCATTCTTCATCAGGCCATGCGGCAATCCGCGCAGCAGCGGAAGCACCGGCTGGCCAGTCAGAATCAGCAGCGGCGCGATCATGAGCAGCAGCAGGTGCTGGACCATATGCGCCGCTAACAGCAGATTGCCGAAGGCGTCCAGAGGCGATGCCAGCGCGATGAAAATCGCTCCCAGGCCGCTTAGAAAAAGAATCAGGCGATTGGCGGTATAACGGGATGGCATCTGGCGGTGAAGCTGGCGCCAACCCCGAACGTAGATCCACGCGGAGGCGAGCAGCGCGAATATCATCCGGAGGTCCAGCCTCCAGGATTCGAATACCGCAGCCGCTACCGCATCGATCACTTGGCCACTTGTTGCTCGCGAGAACCGGGTGCGGGTGGAGCGGCGGCATCGTGAACCGCCGGTTCGTAATCCGGACGCAGCGTCTCCATGAACGCCACCAGCGCCGTCACCTCGGCTGGTTTCAGGTTCTTTCCATACGCGGGCATGTTGCCGCCGCCCTGGATCACCTGCCGCACCATTTGATCGGCGGTCAGCCGCGTCGCGACGCCATCCAGAGCCGGACCGCGCTCGCCGCCGCCGTGGTCCAGGCTATGACAATTGCGGCAGTCTTTATTCTGGAGCACCAATGCGCCGCGGATCTGGAGCGGCGTGCGGCCTGCGAGATACTTGGGCGGAACGGGCTGTCCGCTCCAGGCCGACATATGCGGCGACCATGGCGACGTGAGACCGAGATTGGCAAGAACATAGAGCGAGAGCATCACGAAGATCACCAGAAGCACGGAGAACGGACGCCGGCTGGCGGCTTGCTCGCCCTGGTTTGAAACGAACGGTAGCGCCATCAGGATGGCGATCATTACCACGGGCAGCGTCAGTAGCAGCACCGTCTCGGTATAGGCCGGCAACAGAGCGAGTCCGGCGAAAACCGGCAGGAAATAGTAATCCGGCTTCGGCATGGTTGAGATGAGCGTCGGATCGGGTGGTCCGCCGGGACCCTTCGGACCGAACACCACCGAGCAAACCAGAATGCCCACCATGACGATACCTGCGAACATCAAATCTTTGCCGATGAGATGCGGAACGAACGGCAATCCTTCCTTGTCCAACAGCTCTTCGTAGTCGCGATCGTAGGTGGCTTTGATCACGGGCTTTCCGGCCGCCGGGAACGCATTGATGCCCCTCGCGAGCACCAGCCGCAGATGCAGCGCGATGAAGGCCAGCAGCAGGCCGGGAATCATGAAGACGTGAAAGGTAAAGAAGCGCGATAGCGTCTCGCCGCCGATGATTGGCCCGGCGAGCAGAAAATCGACCAGTTGCGCGCCGAGGAAAGGCACCCGGCCGGTGATAGCGGCGCCGATGCCCAGGCCCCAATAGGAGTCCTGATCGAAGCGCAGCACCTGGCCGGTAAAGGCCATTCCCAAAGTGCAGAACAGCAGGAAGCAACCGCTGAGCCACGTCATCTCGCGAGGATATTTGTAGGCGCCGAACAGGAACACCTGGATCATGTGCAAGGTCATGATCGCCACCATGAAGTTGGATCCCCAATAATGGATCGCGCGCAGGAACCAGCCGAGATACTGGCCATTGTTCAAGTGTTGGAGACTGGTCCAGGCTTGAGCGGCCGAAGGAACGTAGACGAAGGCCAGGCACACTCCGGTAATGATCTGTAGGATGAAGCAAAGCAGAGTGCCGCTGCCAAACACGTAGAACCAACTGCCGGTGTTGGCCGGGACGGTGTGGCCGGCGGTGGCGGCGAACAGTTTCGAGATCTTGAGCCGGTCGTCAATCCAAAGCGCGATGGATCGTAGCATCGAGTTCCTCCTGGCCTACGCGGGTTTCGCGAGCGTTGGCAGATGACCGCCGTAGATCATGAGCTGGCCGTTTTCGATTTTGTGCTGGTACACGTACAGACCGCGCGGCGGAGGTCCGGAGGCGCGCTCGCCGTTTTCATAGAAGACGCCACCATGGCAGGGACACATGAATAATCGCGATTCCTGGAACCAGCGGATGGGACAACCCAGGTGCGTGCAATTGATGGCGAAGACCTGGAAATTGTCTCCCTCGATATGGCGGACCCAGCAAGGAATGTTGCCGGTTTCTCCATCCCAGGGCTGCGTGAAGGGGTTCTTGTAGGTGGCCAGCCGGGTCTGATCTTCCGGGAAGCCGCCAATGGGACCAAGGTTGATCCAGGCGCTATCGTTTTTCTTGCCCAACAGGCCGGACAAGACGTAGCCCAGAATAGGAACGCCGATGAGAATGCCGGCCACCGCATTGAAGGCGATGCCGAGCCTGAACATCCAGGCGCGGCGCGAAGAGAGCGGTGGCGCGGGCCGATGATGTTCGGCGCAGGGATCGTGCGGCGCCGGCGCTGCGGGCGGCGCGGGAGAAATAGTCTTCAGCTCCTCCATGTTCTATTGGTTCTCCTTGGGCTGATCGTGGGGTTGTTCGCGAGTGATCAGCGTCGGCGCTGGGCGATGGGATGCAATCCACGCCACGACGTCGGAAACCTCCTGGCCGGTCATGGGACGGCCGGACACATAGCCGCGCCAGTCGGGAATATTCAGATCGGGACGTCCGACGATGGCCGTAGTGCGAAAATACTGGTCGGTCGCAATCGCCAGGTATTGGGGATCGACGATGGATCCGGCTTTGCCGCCCGCGCCGTCGGGGCCATGACAACTGGAACAAAAGGTCTTGTAGGCGGCCTCGCCACGCTGCGCATCGCCCGGAGCAGCGCCTTGCACGAGCAACTGCGGAGGGTTTCCGAAATCGCCGGGGCGGCCCCAGTTTTGCTGCATGCCGTCGACCAGAATGTCGATCTGCTGGTCCGTCAGGAATCCGCCCGCGCTCTTCGCCGCTCCCGGCATCAGATGCCCGGGAATACCGTCGGCGATGGTCTTTCGAACAAAATCCTTAGGCGCCAGATGCTGAAAGAGAGGATCGTTCAGCGCCAGGGCGGCGCCCATACGTCCATCGTCGCCGTGGCAGCCGGAGCAATTTTCCGAATAAAGCGTCTTGAAATCGGTGACTTGATCTGGACGGAGGTACTCTTCTGTCCTAATCGTGCAACCAGCGGAGGCGATAAGCAAGAACAAAGCAAGTAGCTTGCTAGAGGTCGTCATTCTTCCCTGTCCGTTGGACCTTCGATGCCGGCTCGCGCCGCCAACGGCCAGCTCTGCATCGTTTCGATACTCTGCGAGCGTGCGATGACGTAGCCGCCGATCACGCCGAAGGCGAGCTGCGAGGCGATGAACCAGCGCCAATCGATGCGTGCATTCAAGGCCGGATTCACCACGTCCAGGGTGGAGGCGATTAAGCCGGTCCACAGAATCGGAACCAGCCATCCCGCCCACAGCCACGCGCGCTTGGGGAACATGGGCAGCATCACCGCGTAAAGCAGGCCGACCAGGATGGAGGTGGCGAGATGCACCACGGTTCCGAGCAAAAGCGCGAGCGCATTGAATTGCCGCAGTTGTTCGGTGCTGGCGGTGGCCATATCCGGTAGCGCCGCGCCCGCCAGCAGATTGATGGGATACCAGACGCTGCCCTGGCTGATGATTCCGAAAAGAATCGCGACCACGGCCATGGCGGCCGCGCCGACTAACCCGCCCTTGACGCCCGACGAATACGGCTTTATTTCGGCGGGAATTCGAACCCGGTGCCCTTCCTGCCCCAGGCGCAGACGCTCCACCCTCCTGGACGTGACGTGCGTAACGGCGTCCGGCGCGCGCTCCAGTGGGACTTCGACATGATGCTCGTGCGGCAGCACCTCGCGCCACCAGCCCACCGCGGCGAACACCATAAGAGCGCCGCCAACCACGCTGACATAACCGTTGGTTACCAGACCGGCGAAAACCAGGACGATCGCGGCCGCCAGCACCATGGGCCAAGCCGTCGGCGCCGGCATGGCGATTGTTTGAGGAGAGTTGGTTCGTGATTCATCCGTCATGATTGCTCACCGTCCGACGACATAGACCACCGTAAACACTACCACCCACACTGCGTCAACGAAATGCCAATACCAGCTCAGCAGTTCGACGCGCCGCTCCTGAGCGCCCTCCAGATTGACGCCGCTCAGTGCGATGATAAACACTAAAATCAACAGCGAGAGACCGATCACAACGTGACTGGCGTGCAGCCCCACCAGCGAATAATAAGTGGTTCCGAAAAGATTGGTGGCGATGGTGAGATGATCCTGGGTAATCAGCTTGTGCCACTCCACCGCAGTCTGATGCAGGAACTCGGCGCCCAGCAAGATCGTAAATCCCAGCCAGAGTTTGAAAGCTCCCAAATGATCTCTGCGCAGCGAACGAATCGCCATTTCCACCGTTGCGCTGCTCGACAAAAGGCAGATCGTGGCCCAAATCGGCAGAGTGAGGACATCCTTGGGATAAGGACCGTTGAGACTCTTTCCAATGTAAAAGACATAAGCCGTGACGAAGATGCTGAAAAGCGCGATCTCGGTAAAGATCAGGCAGATCAGACCGACCTTCCCGCGGTCGATGAGCGTCGTCTCTTCCAGAGGAGGCAGCGCGATGGCGGTGGCTTCAGGCATAGGCGTCTCCTCTACTCGAACTTCCAATCCGGGTCTTCGGGATGCTTCAGATCCCATAGCGGACGCGTGCTGCGAACTTCCGGAAGGGTTTCGAAATTGTATTCAGCGGGCGGCGATGCGGTGGCCCATTCGAGCGACCAGGCGTCCCAGGGGTCGTTGCCCGCCAAGCGTCCCCGGCGCAAACTGACGATGATATTGACGGCCAAAATCAGAATGGCGATCCCCTGCACGGCGGCGCCTACGGAGCTCACCAGATTGAACCCTTCCCACCCGCGCCCTTCCGCGTAGGTGTAGATACGCCGGGGCATGCCGAGGAGCCCGGCGAAATGCTGTGGATCGAAGGTCAGATGGAAGCCGAGGACGAGCAGCCAGAAGTGCCATTTTCCAAGCGTTTCGCTGAGCATCCGGCCGGTGGCTTTGGGGAACCAGTAATAGAAGCCGCCAAAGAGCGCGAACACCGTTCCGCCCATGAGCGTGTAGTGGAAGTGCGCCACTACGAAATAAGAGTCCGTCAACTGCCAGTCCAGCGGCGCGACGCCCAGCATGATGCCCGTGAGCCCGGCGATGAGAAATTGGAACAGGAACGCGATACAGAAGAGCATGGGGGTGTCGAAGCGGATGTGGCCGCCCCACATGGTGCCCAGCCAATTGAAGATCTTGATGCCGGTGGGCACGCCGATCAGCATGGTGGACGCCGCGAAGAACGTGTTGGCCTGCGACGACAAGCCGACCGCGAACATGTGATGAGCCCAGACGCTGAGGCTTATGAACCCGATGGCAACGGTGGCGCCGATCATCGCTATGCGCCCGAACATCGGTTTGCGGGAGAACACAGGCACGATCTCGGAAATGCAGGCGAAGCCCGGGATGATGAGGATGTACACTTCCGGGTGGCCGAAAAACCAGAAAAAATGCTGCCAGAGCACGGCGTCGCCTCCGGCTTGCGTGTCGAAGAAGTGGGCGCCCAAATAACGGTCCATCAGCAACATGACCTGACCCGCGGTGAGGGCCGGAAGGGCCACCAAAACCTGGAACGAAACCACGCACATCATCCACACAAACAGGGGCATCTTGGCCAGCGTCATCCCCTTGGTGCGCAGGCTCATCGCGGTCGCTAATACGTTAATCGCGGTGATGGTGCTGCCGATGCCGCTCAGCAGGATGCTGAGAATCCAATAATCGGTGCTGGTTCCTCGCGAAAACGCCCGCTCGGTGAGCGGAGCGTAGGCGAACCAGCCAACGTCCGGCGCGGTGCCATGACCGGCCAGGCCCTCGCCCGCGATGTAGCTCGAATACAACAGAATCCCGCCGAACAGCGTGATCCAGAAACCGAATGCGTTCAGTCGCGGAAACGCCATGTCGCGCGCGCCTATCATCAGCGGGACCAGATAATTCGCCAGGCCGGCGAAGAACGGCATCCCGACGAAGAACACCATGGTGGTGCCATGCACCGTGAACAGCCGGTTGAACACCTCCGGCGGGACCAGTGAATTGTTCGGGATGGAGAGCTGCGTCCGCATTACCACGGCGAGCGAACCCGCGATCATGAAGAACACCAGCGTCATGATCATGTACATAATGCCGAGGCGCTTGTGGTCGACCGTGATCACCCACTCGTGCAGCGCCGACGGAAGACCCAGCGCTTTCACGCCGTGTTCATCTACCGGATAGGCTACGGATGCCATGAAATCCCCTTTGGGCGAATCATCGAAGCGTGGCCAGGTAGGAAGCCACCTGGGCCAGCTCCTGATTGTTCAGTTGCATGTCCGGCATCAGATTACCGGGCTTGATAACTTGTGGATGGCTGACCCAGGCGAACACATTCCCCTCCGTGTTCGGGATCATTCCCGAGGCGAGTGTGCGCCGGCTCATCAGATGCGTAAGATCGGGTCCGAAGGTCCCATGCGCGGGCGTGCCCCGCACGGTGTGGCAGGTGATGCAGGACATGCCGAGAAAAGCATCCCGCGCTTGCGAAACTTTTGGGTCGGCGACTGCCGGTGACTGTTGCTGCGCCACCCACTTGTCAAAATCCTCGGGGGAATCGACAATGATGCGGATCAACATGTTCGCGTGCTGCGTCCCACAGTATTCGGCGCAGTTGCCATAATAGATGCCCGTTTCGTGCGGGTCCAGCCACATATGGTTCTCGCGATTCGGGATGACGTCGGTTTTCCCGGACAGTTGCGGGACCCAGAAGCTGTGTGCGACGTCGGCGGACTCCAGCGTCAAAAATGCCGGCCTTTCTTTTCCGGCCGGGCTGACCGGGACGTGCATCTCGTTCGCCGTGATTACATTCAAGGCGGGGTATCGGAACTCCCACCACCATTGATGTCCGATCACGGTGACCTGTACCGCGTTCGGCGGCTGAGACTTATCCTGGAGAGCGGCGATCACGCGCGCGGTAGCCATGGTCAGCACAAACACGATCAGGATGGGAATTACGGTCCAGGCAATTTCAATCTGGTTACTTCCGTATACTTGCGGCGGTTCGATATTGTCGTGGTGGGCACGCCGGCGGAATCGAATCACGGCGTAGGCGAGCAGGCCGCCAACTATCACGAAGATGGCGCCGCAGATGGCGAACACCAGATAGGAAAGATCCCGCACGGCCAGGGCTGGGGATGCCATGGGCTTAAAGATATCGCTTATCGCGTGAACCGTTTGACCGGGCGATGCGCTTGCTATCACCAACCAAACCACCAGTAAACGAAAACTCATGGACGAACATTCTTTCCGATGCGGAGCCAACTCCACACCTTATGAAGCCCACTTTGATTTCGAATTAGCTTTTTAGAATACCCAATAGGATAGCAAAAGTCGGGAGGTTCGCAGTAATTTTTTGCGAGTTTTGCGCGCGAGTTAACTCTGTGTTACACCGGCAAGCGACTCAGCTCAAGGGCGGGATTTGGCGGCTGACGCCGGTTCGAGTCCTGTTGCTTTGATCGTGCTGGAGGCCTCCGCGCTTGTTAACGACTGAATGATTTTTCCAGCGACTTCGCGGTTCTTTGTCGAACTGGCGATTCCGGCAGACATAGCGATCGGCCTTTGGAATTGGGGGGGAATGGACCGGCCAACTGCACGCCGGGAGCAGGCACTATTTCACTGATCAGCCCAAATGCGACTTCGGCCTGGCCGGCTGCGACGCTTGCCATGTTTCGCTCCGCCCCCGGTTGAAACACGACTTTATTTTGGAGCTCCGGCGTCGATCCCCAGGATGATGGAACAAGTCCGCTATGGCCGCGGCGGAAGCGCCTTCCTTCACATAGCCAATTGATTTTGCCTTGAGCAGCGCCGTTTGATGGCTTCCAGCGTGGCGACGTCGGGTTTCGGCGAGCCTGCGCGAAAGCGACGCCAATACCGCTGGTCGCGAGATCCACTTTTGACCCCGGCCGCGATCTTGCCCTCTTTCGATGAGGTCTCGAACGAGTTGTGGCGTTAGTATCGTCAGATCGAATGGCTCGCCGCTTTCAATGGACCGCCTGGAGGTGGCGGAGGTTCCGTATTGTACTTTCAACCGCGTCCCCGTGGTGCGCTGGTATTCCGGCAGCAGTTTCTCCATGGCTGCGCGGATGCCGTTGGAGCACAAGATGCGGATTTCCGCATCCTTTCCTGAGGGCGGAGCCGGCGGCAGAACGAATGCGGGAATGCATAGCCGCCAGTAGAGCGGCTCTTCCAGGTGTATTGTCATCGACATTAACATTCAGTGTATCCCGCGTCGAACAGGGAATCGTCAGATGCGTTCTCGACAGCTGAAGCGAACCGTACCGCAAGTAGATCGCTCAAGCCAGGAAGTTTCTTTGCAGTACACTCGAAAGTTGTCATTCAATATGCGCTCACAGTTTTAAGTGGCTAGAGATTGGGTGGGTATTTGCTTGTTATGTCGGCTGGCCTAGGGGCGACGGGCCAGACAGGCCACCCGGCGCTCAAGAGCCTAAGCCTGGAAGAGCTTTCGCAAATCGAGGTGACTTCTCCGTCAAAAGAACCAACGCCTGCGTTCCGTTCACCGGTGGCGATCTACGTGATCACCGGGTGAAGACATTCGCCGGTCGGGCGTGACCACGATTCCGGATGCGTTGCGGCTGGCGCCGGGCGTGGAGGTCGCCCAGATCGACGGCAGCAAATGGTCGATCGGGATTCGCGGTTTCGGAACGCGGCTCTCGCGATCGGTTCTGGTGCTGATCGATGGGCGGACGGTCTATACGCCTCTTTTCGCCGGCACATATTGGGAGGTTCAGGACACGCTGCTCGAAGATATCGACCGCATCGAAGTGATTCGCGGCCCTGGCGGCACGATTTGGGGGCCGAACGCAGTGGACGGCGTGATCAACATCATCACCAAAAGCACCAAGGACACCAAGGGAGTGTTTGCATCCACGGGTGGCGGCAACGTGGAGCAGGGCTTTTTCAATTTCCGCTACGGCGGGGGCAGCGACGGCGGACTAACATATCGCGTCTACGCCAAGGGATTCACGCGCGGCCCGGAAGACCATCCCGATCAGGAACAATTTCGACGCTTGGCGCGGCATCCAGGGCGGGTTCCGAATGGACTGGGCAAGCGGAGGGCGCGACGCTTTCACCTGCAGGGCGACGTCTATAAGCAGGAGGACGGCGAGCAGGTGTCGGTCACTACTTACAGCTCCGCCATTGACGCAGAACGTGGATGGGTACGAAGAACTCTCGGGCGGGAATGTTCTTTTCAAGTGGACGCGAACGTTGAGCGACGGCAACAACTTTCAGCTGCAGGCGTATTATGACCGCACAAACCGGCTGGAGCCGAACCTCGGGCGAGAATCGCGATACGGGCGATATAGATTTTCTGGCGCAGAACGAAATGGGGGCTCGCCAGCAACTGCTGTACGGAGCGGGAGCGCGGGTAAGCGACGGACGCTTTGACGAGGTGGTTTCAGGCCTGGTGTTCTTTCCGTTCCACCAAACCGACTATCTGATCTCCGGCGTTTCTGGAAGACGACATCAATCTGGTGAATAACAAATTGATGTTGACTCTCGGCAGCAAGCTGCTGCGCACCAATTACACCGGGTTCAAGTTCGAGCCGAGCGTCCGGTTGATGTGGACGCCCAACGGACCAAGCAAACCTTCTGGGCCTCGTTTACGCATGCGCTGCGCACTCCTTCGGATGCCGAAGACGATTTCTATCTGTCGAGTTTGATCGGCGAGACGCGGAACGGAACGCCGCTCTTCGCCCGATTCAATGCCAATCGGAATTTCGCCCCGGAGCAGCTCAACGGCTACGAAGTCGGGTATCGGCAGCTGATCGGCAAAAACGTTTATCTCGACCTGGCGGGTTTCTTCAACCACTACCATGACCTGTTCAGCGAGGACATCACGGGCGGATTTTCCATCCAAACCACGCTGCCGTTCCCCGCCCCGCTGCGCCGTCCGGCTTATCTGTTACTTCCGGCTCAGTTCCAAAACGACTTGTACGGCGCCACCTACGGCGGTGAAATCGCTCCCGAATGGCGGCCGACGAAATTCTGGCGGCTGCGCGGATCCTACTCGTTTCTGCGTATATCTCTGAAACAGGCGCCTACCACCAACGAAACCGGGCTAGGAGCAGCGAGCGATAACAGGATCGAGTCCGCAGCATCAGACGAGTTTCGACTCTTCATTTGATATCTCGAAGAAGGTCCAGCTCGATCTGATTTTTCGTTACGTCGAGCGCCCTGCCCGCTCAGAGCGTTCGTGCCTACTCCACCGGCGACGCGCGCATCGGATATCAGCTCAGCAGGCATCTGGGGTTTTCCCTGGTGGGGCGAAATCTGTTCCAGCCCGCTCACGTGGAATATATCGGCGATCCAGCGGGCTGGTTGGAATCCGGCGGAGCGTCTACGCGAGCTCTGTACTGGGTAACCAAGTAAAAGATGGGGTCGACGGAGCAAACCAGGACGAATTTCGCGAGTCCTGCCGGTGCGCGCTGGCCGTGGCAAGCGCCTTATATCTGTTGCCCTTCGACATCGAAGCGCAAACCGATCTTGAATATCAGGTCAAGGCGGCTTTTCTGCTGAATTTTGCGAAGTTCGTCGAGTGGCCCTCCAGCGCCTTTGCCGACGCCGGCTTCGCCCGATCGCTATCTGCATTCTTGGCAAGGACCCCTTCGGACGCACCATTGATGAGCTGGTTCAAGGAGAGGTGGCCAACGGACGAAAGCTGATCGTACGAAGAGTGAGCCAGCTTCCCGCACCTCAGCTCTGCCAGGTGGTCTTCGCCGATGGGACCGGCCAAGGACGTAACCAAAACACCGAGCGGCCTGGGCCGGGGCGTACTCACGGTTGGCGAAGGGGATGATTTTGTTCGCCAGGGCGGGATAATCGCTTTCGTGATTGAGAATCGAAGGGTGCGTTTCGATATTAATCAAGCCGCGGCGGAAAATGCGGCGCTGAAGTTGAGTTCCAAACTGTTGAGCGTAGCGAGGTCTATCGAAAAATAGGATCGGGGACCCGGGGTTGGACATGCGTACTTTCCGCAACATACCGATCAAGCAAAAGCTGGTGGTCATCATCATGGGGATCACCGCAGCGGCGCTGTTACTGGCTGGCTTCGGGATTGTCCTCACGGACTCGGTCCTTTTTCGCGGTTATCTGCGGCGCGACCTTTCCGCGCTGGCCAGCATCATCGCCGACAATTCCACGGCCGCATTGGCTTTCAACGATCCAAACTCGGCCGCGGAAACGCTGGGAGCGCTGCGGGCCAGGCCTCACGTGGTCGGCGCTTGTATCTACCGGCCGAACGGAACGATCCTGGCCAGATACTCGCGCAAAGGCTCTTCCGGATGTCCGCCGGCCGATGGCCAGGCTCAAATTCGATTCACCAGCCAGGGCGTGATCGTCTCGCAACCCATTCTTCTGAGCGGCCGCCGGATCGGGACCTTGATGCTGCTCTACGATCTCGGCGAAATCTCCGAACGAATCACACTGTATGGAAGCACTGTCTTTGCGGTTCTGTTGGCTTCCAGTCTGCTGGCCTTTGCGCTCGCATCCCAGCTGCGCGCCGTGATAGCGACGCCCATCTCGCAGCTGGTCCGCGCCACAACATCGGTTTCCGAGACAGGCGACTATAGCACGCGCGCGGAAAAACTTTCGGGCGATGAGTTGGGGGTCCTGGTGGATCGATTCAACGAGATGCTGGCCGGTATCCAGTCTCGGGATGAAGGAACTGAAGAGAGAGCGGGAACGGTTTCGCTTTATGGCGGAATCCATGCCACAAAAAATTTTCACCGCGACACCCACCGGCGATGTAGACTATTTCAATCGTCAATGGCTGGAGTTCACCGGACTTTCTTTTACGCAGATCAAGAACTGGGGCTGGACGCAATTCGTTCATCCCGACGACCTGGAAGAAAACGTGCGCGCCTGGCGGCACTCCATTGATACCGGTGAGCCGTTTAACTTTGAGCACCGTTTTCGTCGCGCGGATGGAAAGTACCTGCTGGCATCTGAGCCGGGCTCACGCCATGCGCGATGCGAATGGGGACATTTCGATGTGGATCGGCTCCAACACCGATATTCACGAGCAGAAGGAAAAAGAAGAGGCCCTCAGAAGGGCCAACGACGACCTCCAGCAGTTTGCTTATTCCGCCAGTCACGATCTGCAGGAGCCGATCCGGAATGTGGCGGTGTATAGCGAAATCGTGGCGAAGCGCTACCATAGCGTGTTAGACGCCGATGGACAGCAATTCCTGGGATTCTTGAAGGAAGGCGGACGCCGTTTGGCAACACTCGTCAACGACCTGCTGGCCTATACCAGAGCGGGCACCGCAGAGCTCAATGAGACACCGGTGGATTCATCGGTGGTCTTAAACCACTCCCTCGCCAGCCTGGCGGAAGCGATCCGGGAAAGTAATGGGAAGGTGACCTATGACGCGCTTCCGGAAGTCTACATGGGCGAGGCTCACCTGCAGCAAGTTTTGCAGAATCTCATCGGCAATGCGCTGAAATATCGCAACGAAAACCCGCCTCTCATCCATGTCTCCGCGGTCAGCCAGGGCGCCGTTTGGCGTTTTTCAGTCGCAGACAATGGTATCGGAATCGACCCTCAGTACAAGGAGAAAATCTTTGGCGTATTCAAGCGGCTCCATCATGACAGAACATATAGCGGGACCGGCATCGGACTGGCTATTTGCCAGCGGGTGGTTGAGCGCTATGGCGGAAGAATCTGGGTCGAATCCGAACCAGGGAAGGGAGCGACCTTCTTCTTCACCGTCCCCCGACGCGCCCCATCCGTCCGCACCACCGCGCCGGATTCTTCTCCTGGCTGAAGATAATCTTCCGGATGCTTTGCTGGTGCGCGAAGCGATCCGCATGGAAAACCTGCCGCTGGAAGTCCATGTTGCGCCGGACGGCCAACAGGCGATCGAGTTTATTGCCAGAGCGGAGACCGATCCGGACGCACCTTGCCCGCAGTTACTGCTGCTGGATTTGAATCTTCCCAAAGTGGATGGATTCGACATCCTCCGGCGGCTTCGCGCCAGCGAGAAGTTCAAAGAACATTCCCGTGCTGATTGTCAGTTCTTCGGATTCGCCTGTTGATCGAAGCCGGGCTGCCGAGTTAGGCGCCGGGTATTTCCGCAAGCCGCCGAACTACGAAGAGTTTTTGAAGCTCGGGGCCGTCCTGAAGCAACTGCTGAAAGACCACGGTGATCTCTAAGGAGCGCTCATCATCTTGGCGCAATTTCTTGGCGCAATGTCATATCATAGGGTAAAGACTCGATGGAGGCGCCAGTAAAAGGTCCTGAGTGTCCGCATTGCCACCACAGCAACGCGCCGGGGACCTCCCGGTGCGTCGCCTGCGATACCGCGTTTGGAAATGTCGATGCCACGCTGATGGCCGACGCCACAATGTTGACCAACGCGGCCGTGGCCCCCAATTGGTCGCGCAACACAGGTTCGCCGGGGTCTTTTGACGGCCCTTCAACGTCGCTCGAAGAGGGCAGCGTAATTGCCGAGCGCTACGAAATCCTTAAAATGCTGGGCCAAGGCGGTATGGGCGCGGTATACAAGGCCAGGGATCGCGAGCTCGACCGTCTAGTGGCATTGAAGGTGATCCGCCCGGAATTAGCGGGCAATCCCAGCATTCTTCAGAGATTCAAGCAGGAGTTGCTCCTCGCTCGCAAAATCACGCATCGCAATATCATCCGTATTTTCGACTTGGGCGTGGCCGGTGGGTTGCGATTCATCACTATGGAATTCGTCGAGGGACAGGATCTTTCGTCCCTGCTTGACGAAGGACGCAAGTATACGACCGAGGAGACCGTTAAAATACTCCGCCAGGTTTGCGCCGCGCTCCAAGCAGCACACTCCGAGGGTGTCGTTCACCGGGATTTGAAGCCGCAAAACATCATGATCGGCGAGGGTGGCCGGATCTGCGTCATGGATTTCGGGCTGGCACGCTCCATGGAAGCCACTGGAATGACCCAGGCTGGAACGGTGATGGGCACCCCGGCCTACATGTCTCCCGAGCAAGCCAAGGGCATGCCCGCCGATGAACGCTCGGACCTGTTCTCGCTCGGCATCATCGCCTACCAGATGTTGACCGGCGTGGTCCCCTACAAGGCTGACTCGGCGCTCGCCAGCATGCTGCTTCGCACCCAGGGCCCTCCCACTCCATCCGTTGAGATTAATCCAGCCATTCCGCAGGCCTTGAACGACCTGGTGCAGAAATCACTGGCTGTGGATCCCCAGGATCGCTATCAGAGCGCGGCCCTCATGGACCAGGACCTGCATGACTGGCAGGAAGGCACCCTTGCCAAGGCCATCGTCACTCCGCGCGTGGCGATGATGGCGGAGTCGCACACCAAAAGGTGGATCGCCTTGGCCCTACTCTGCGCCGCGATCGTCGCGGCTGGAGCTATGGCGTGGACCGCTGGCTCCACAGAACAGTTGCTCCTGTGGCGCCGATGACGGTGATGATCGCGGATTTCAACAACCATACCGGAGACCCGGTCTTCACTGGAACGCTGGAGTCCACGCTGAAGCTGGCGCTGGAAGGCGCGTCCTTTATTAATGCCTACGATCGCACCAGGATGCGCGATCTGGGCGTCAAAGCCATCGACGGCCCGCTGGACGATTCCAAAGCTCAGCAGATTGCCGCCAGCCAAGGCTTGAACGTGGTGGTTTCCGGCGCGATCGACCGACAGGGCGCAACCTACCAGTTGACACTGCGCGCGGTTCAGACCGTCACCGGCAGAAGCATTACTAATGCCGAAGAGACCGCCGCCAGCAAGGATCAAGTCTTATTCGCCGTGGGCAAATTAGGGGCGAATCTCCGCAAAGCGCTCGGCGATGCCACGGATTCGGTCAAGTGGTTCTCGATGGAGACCCTCACGGCTGCTTCGCTCGAAGCAGTTCACGAATATGCGATCGCTCAGGACGATTTATCCAAGGCCCAGTTTGAAGATGCTTTGAAACACTTCTCGCAGGCCGTAGATCTGGATTCGAACTTCGGCTTGGCCTATGCCGGGATGGCAGCCGCCTCACATAACATCTCCCGACAACAGGATGCCGAAAAGTACATCAAACTGGCGCTCAGCCACATTGATCACATGACGGAGCGCGAGCGATATCGCACCCGCGCCTACTCGTACTACCTCGGTGACGACAACCAGAAGTGCGTGGACGAGTACGGAGCCTTGCTTCAACGATATCCATCCGATACCGCCAGTCTCAACAATATGGCGGATTGCTTGTCGCATCTACGCAACTTTCCCAAGGCCGTTGAGTCAGTGCGGCGCGCGGCGGACATTCTGCCCAAACGAGCTCTTTATCACGCAAACATTGCCTTATATTCGGCCTACGGCGGCGATTCTCAATCCACAGCAAAGGAAGCCGCCGTGACGCTGCAGTTGCAGCCCGGTTTTCCGTACGCCTTCGAGGCGCAGGCGTTCGCCAGCTTATTGCAGGACGATCCGAATCGGGCTGCAGGCGATTATCAAAAGATCGTACCCTCGAAGCCTTCGCTGGCCGCCGCTGGAAAGGCCGATCTGGCCATCTATAACGGCCAGTACGGCGAGGCAGTGAAACTGCTGGAAAAGGGCGCGAACGACGACAAGGCGGCGCATAGCCCGGATGAGGCCGCCGACAAGTACTCGGCGCTAGCCGACGTCCAGGTGCTGCGCGGACAGAAGAGTGCGGCGCTTGCAGCTCTGAACAACGCCCTCGATCTCAGCAAAGCCGTGAAAACCAGATTTCTGGCGGCGCGAGACTACGTCGCCCTGGGCGAGACCGCCAAGGCGCAGGAGTTGGGCGCCGCACTTTCTTCCGCGTTCCAGTTGGAACCTCAGGCTTACGGAAAACTGATCGAAGGCGAGATCGCGCTGAAAAACAGCGACAGTCATGGCGCCGTCAAGCTGTTCACGGAAGCGAACAATATCCTTGACACCTGGATTGGCCGATTCGATTTGGGTCGTGCTTATTTCGATGCCGGCGCCTTTACGGAAGCCGATTCTGAGTTCGACCGGTGCCTGAGGCGCCGAGGCGAGGCTTTAGCGCTATTCCTGGATGAAGTGCCGACATACGGATTTTTCCCACCCGTGTACTATTATCAAGGACGCGTTCGAGAAGGTTTGAAGAGTCCTACTTTCGCCGGATCCTACCAGAAGTATCTGAGCATTCGTGGTCAGGCAGGGGAAGACCCGCTGGTGGCCGACGCCAGACGCCGACTCCGGTAATAACCGACGGTCCTGTAGGCCGGGAGACGAATGGTACTAGCAGTACTTCAACTATCCTCTGCGTCATTAGTTTCAGTTCGATTTCACGCCCCGTTTTTTGCTTGACCTATTGGCCGGGCTGTGGCCATACTGAACGAGTCCTTACAAGAACTGGAGTAGTTTCGAGCCCGCTTTTTGCGCTGAGCGTGTAACGGGCGGCTGCGAGAAAGCACTCGGAAGTATGGGGAATTGTCGATCGATGGCAACCAAACGCACTGCAAGTGTTTGTTTAAGAACCGCGGTAACGCTTGTGTTGCTCGCGCTGGTCTCACCTCTCATGCGAGCCCAGGTCCAGCTCAGTTATTTCAAGAACTACCTTGTGACCGGGGATTACGTCGCTGCGGGCGTAAGCTTGGCGAATGTGAAGCCGACTGTCTCCCTCTCCGGAACCCCTCCGACGCAAACGCTCACGGTAGCAGACTCGATCAACTTCAGCGGAGTGCCTTGCACCAGCGGGCCCGGATTATTCGCGAGCGTCATCCCGTGCTCCGCTACGGGAGCCGTTCCGGCCGACGTCATTGCTGCGTTTCTGTACTGGCAGACCATCGAGAACACGGCACCCTGCACGCCGGTCCAATGCGGGAGTTCAGGGAACGGTTCCTTCGATGGCTCCGCAAACACTTTCAGCGGCGTTGAGTTGGGCAATCCTACTGTCGCCGCGTGCGCGGCCCGCGGCGGCACGCAAGCAAATGAATACGCCCGCGTCTATCGCGCCGATGTTCTCAGGTTCCTCCCCATAAATAACACCGCGAATGTGCGCGTCGCCAATGGGACGCAGACTTTCACACTCACCAGCAGCTCGGCTAATACGCAATTCGTCGGCGCGACCCTGGTCGTGGTTTATCGTCTGGTAACGCCCGGGAACCCCAGAATCGCGCCGCTGCGATCCGTTGTGATTTACGATGGCTCCTTCACCGGTACTCCCGCCGCAGGCTTGAACCAAACCATATTCGGCCCTATTCAGGCTGCGAAGAACCAAAACCCTCCGGCTAAAATGACGCACATGGTTGGCAACGGAGAAGAGGGTTTTAAGGAAACGCTTACCGTAAACGGCAGCATTCCGTCGGGCCAGTCGGGCACGCCAATCGACGGAGACCAGGGACCCGGTTGGGATGTTGACACATTCAACTACAATCTCGCGGCGAACGCTTCATCGGTTCAAACTAAAGTAATACTTAACTCGGACTGCCTGACGTGGGCCGCAATCATTACCAGTGTTAACGTCCAGGATTCGGATTTTGACGGCATTCCGGACATAGCGGAAGAGTACGGCCTTTACTTTGATCCAGGCGTGCGGTACGACGGTGTGGTCCCGCTAGCTTCACCGGCGCCCACGCCGGCCACTTTCGGCACTTGCCAGCAATACCCGAACAGCTGCCTGAACCTGCCGGCCATGGGAGCGAAGCCGTTCGTTCCCGACATTTTTGTGCAAGTCGATTGGATGTACGACTCGATAAGTACGCCCAACACAGACGGGAATCCCCCCAACCCTCCGCACAGCCATAACCCGCAGTTCGCCGCACTCAAGATGGTCGGCGATGTCTTCAAAGCGCACGGCATCAATCTGCATTTCGACGTCGGCAACGACAGTTCCCCCTACTGCCAAGCTGCCAATGGCACCTTCCCAGTGCAATGCAATTATCAGTCGCAAAATTCGCCCTACATCATTCCCGGTGCGTACGCTCACGGAGGCAACGCGGTCAATGAATCCAACTATCCCAACAATCCTCTTCTGTGTCCCAACCTGGTAACGCAGGCGCAAAACTGCGCTTTTCCGCTTCAATCCAACCTGTACTCGGTACTCGGCTGGAAGTTCGGCTTTGACGCAATCAGGGACGGAGATCCAAGCCTCCTACTGCCGCAACTTTTCCCGCAAGACGAAAAAGACACTGTTCACTACGCCCTCTTTGGCCATGCCTTGGCCGCGACCACACCTTTGAGCATGGGCGAGGCCGGCAGCGTCTCGGGTGTTGCCGACCATCCAGGCGGAGACATCCTGGTTACGCTTGGCTTGTGGCGATCCGGCGTTCCCGCAGTGGATCAGGTGGGAACTGTGCTGCAGCAGGCCGGCACGCTGATGCACGAACTGGGTCACAACCTCGATCTATCGCACGCCGGGTGGCACGACACACCAAACTGCATGCCGAACTATGCCAGCGTCATGAATTATCTGTACCAGGTGGCCGGACTGACGGATTCCGCAGGCAACGAGCACCTCGATTATTCCTACGGGCTGCTGCTGCCGCTCCTCGAGAACGATCTATCCCTGAAGATCCCAATGGGCATTCAACTTTACCGTGTCCGATATTTCGGTCCGCTCAATAGTATTCCCAATAGTCCGCTTGCCAATTCGCCCAACCAGGCTTCCAAAGCTTATTGCACCACCGGATATCCATCGGAGCCCGGGCAATCCTACGTCCGTTTGGAATGGCCCTCTATCTCCACGCCTGACTGGAGCAACGGCACGGTTCCTTCAGGAACCAAGCTTCTGCCCCTCGACATCAACGACGACGGCACCACCACCGGCAACAACCCCGGGATCATCACCAACGAGACCTTCTTTGATTCACCCGACTGGATCAGTATCAATCTTCAGCAAGTGTCGGCGCGGGCGGGTGCGGATGGATTTTCGTCGAATCTCGGTCTATCCCAGATCGGCCTATCGCAGATCGGTCTATCCCAGATCGGTCTATCCCAGATCGGTCTATCCCAGATCGGCCTATCCCAAATCGGCCTATCCCAGATCGGTCTATCCCAGATCGGGATATCGGACGCCGGCACGTCGGCATTGGGCCAAGACGCCCTGGGTGATCCAGACCTTGACAGCGTGCTGTTGTCGGGCGGCGCCGCTGCTCCCACCGGGCTGACAGCAAACGCCACCCCACAGCCCCCCAGCTCCCCCACCATCCCTCCATACGCTGGCGCGACGGGTATCCTCTTTACCTGGACGCCTTCCACCTCGGGAGTGGCATCGGGGTATAACATCTATGCCTGCAATGCTACGGCCGGAGCTTGCACTCCTGCGGGGACTCCGATCGCGAGCCCTGGCCCAGGCTCTTCTTACACCGTCCCTGTCAACGATTTCACCCACGCCGGCACGACTTGCCCGACAGGCAGCATTTGCTACAACACGCCCTACAACTTTTACATCGGGGAAGTTGAGACAGTTGCGGGCCAGACCATTGAGACCTGCAGCCCCACAACCACTGGGTGCGCCGCGAACATAGCGAGCAGCGAAGTGTACCAGGCGTTCATCGCCGCCAATCCTCAACCGACAGTAACGTATGGCGCGACAGCTCTGCCGTTCCCGGCCCCGACCTATACGCAGTACCCGCCTAACTCCTCGGCCTTCCCGTATACGGTACCCACGAGCGGACCGAATTCGGTGAGCTGCGCCTATTCAAGTCCGCCCAGGAACGCGGGCACCTACACTATCAGCTGCTCCGGGCCCCCCGCAATCCCGGGGTCTGCGGTTGGCGTGACGTACCTTACCCCTCCCATGCTGTCGCTCAACTATCCAGCGTCACTAGGCGGGCCTGTCACCCAGGGCAGTTTGACCATCAACCAGGCGTCGCTAACGATCATGGCGGCGGCCGAGACGAAGACGTACGACGGTACCCCGAGCGCCCCCCTGACGAACCCGCCAGCAATTACCGGCCTGCAAACGCAGGCTGGCTACGGCGACACGGTGACCGGTCTTGCCGAGACTTACAACACGGCAAACGCCGGCAGCGGTCTAACGCTCAGCGTTTCGGCCTACACGATCATCGACGGCAATGGCGGCAGCAACTACATCACCCCCACTGCCCCTACCACACTCGTATCCAGCACTCCGAGGGGCGTAATCAGTAAAGCGAATACCACCACGACCATCACCTCGGTCCCGTCGCCAGCAGGGATCCCCGGGGTACCGGCAACCGTGACGGTCACAGTTGCTCCGACTACCACTGTGGCGGCCGGCGCAGGCCCGACCCAAACAGTCGCCGTCGGTTCCACGCCGGCAGCGCTCGCCTGTCCTGTGACGCTGTCGGACAGCGCCTTGAATTCGAGCGCCACGGGGGGCTGCATGCTGACCTTTCCTCTCACCGCGCCGCCCACGCCGTCTGAGTCTATTACGGCCACTTACGGCGGCGATACGAACTTCGTCGGGAGCGCCGCAGCCACAGTTCTGCCGCTGCTGACCTCGATTACGGTCGCGCCGACAGCGAATACCTCCTACACCGGTGACACGGTTTGGGTGAATTACGACTGGCCTGGCCAAGGCAGCGTGCTGGCCCCCGGTGGAAGCGCGCTCGTGACGGCGGTCGGGACGACGTTCAACGTCGCCGACGGTGGCATTAGTGTGAAGGTAACCGGCACCAATATTACGGTAACGTTCAACAACGCATGGGACGTCAACACGACACCTGTGAGCTTCGACGGGCTGGTCATCACCGATCCCCTGGTGTCCATTGCGAGCGTCACACCTGTTTCAAACAGCACAGGCGCTACCACTCAGCTCTCCTTTGACGGCAATGACGTCTATATCAATTTTCTTTCCACCTCCACGATCCCTGCCGGAACTTCTGTTTCGGTCAACGTACAGTTCGCGGCCTCTCCCCTTTCTTCCCCTTATGGACTTCCGGCAGGGGGCACAGAGCAGTTCACGGCGACCGGAAACTACACCAGTGGCATCACGCCCTTAAGCATAGCTTTGACCGGGGTGACCTGGAGCTCCATGAGCCCTAGCGTGACAATCGACCCTGTGACGGGTATTGCAACCGGCGTGGCGACGGGCAGCAGCACGATTTCAGCGGGCTACGGTCCTTTACTTTCCGGACTTACCGGCTCAACAACGGTCACCGTCCCGGCGCTGGTGTCGATCGCGGTAACGCCCGCGCTTCCCTACATCTCCGGGACAAACATGTTGCAGTTCACGGCTACCGGGACCTATTCGGATTCCAGCACTCAACCTCTGACCAATTTAGTGACCTGGAATTCCTCGGCGACAGGTGTCGCTACGATCAGCGCCGCCGGTCAGGCGACTGGCGGCGTCCCGGGTACGACGACGATCTCGGCAGCCTTGGGAGGAGTGACCGGAACCATGCTACTGACTGTGAATCCGGCCGCGCCCGCCAGCCCGACACCGGTGACGGCGACGATCACCGCGGCGAACAAGCCCTACGACGGAACCACCTTGGCAACCATTACGAGTTGCACGCTGGCAAACGTCGCGCCAGCCGATGTAGGCAACGTGACTTGCATAGCCAGCGGAGCGACGTTTGCCTCGGCCAGCGTGGGCGCGGGCCAAGTGACGGCTACCGTGAGCCTGGCTGGACCGGTCGCAGGCAACTACGTGCTGTCTTCGAACACCGCCACGATAGCGGCCAACATCGAGCCCAGCATCGACTTCACGACCCTCGTGCCGAACGGCTCGGCGGCTCCGGTGGCACTCTTGAGCGGAACGGCGCTGCAGCTCACCAACGACATGGGCGGCGAGACCTCTTCGGCGTGGTTGACGAACGAGCAACCGGTCGCTTCCGGTTTCTCAACGTCATTCGACTTCCAGATTACCCCCGCTTGGGAAGGCGCCAACACGATAGCCGACGGATTCGCTTTTGTGATCCAGGCCCAGAGTGGAACCACCCCCCCGAACGGGACCGCTACTCTGGGAACGATCGGGCTTGGAATGTATATTGGGTATGCTGGCATTCCGAATAGCATCGCCATCGAATTCGATACCTACCAGAACGCGGGCCCAGCCCCCGACGGGTACGACGATCCCGTTGGCGCCCATATCGCCATTCAGAGCCGCGGAAAGCAGCCGAATTCGCCGGATCACAACACCGCGACCGGCGCGAACCTCGGCGGCGGACCGGTCCAGGTTGCTTTCGCGGACGGCGATGTTCACAACGCAACCATCACGTACGACGGGGTAGGCACCCTGAGTGTCTTTGTGGATGGTAATTTCGTCGTCAGCGCCCCAGTTAACCTGAGCATGCTGTTGTTCCTGGACAGCGGCGGCACAAATGCGTTTCTCGGCTTCACCTCCGCCACTGGCGGTTTGGAAGAAAACTCATATATTTTGGGCTGGTCAATAAACTGACCTAGATCGTATGCAGGGCTGGCGCCAGTATCGGCGCGACTACCATCGGCACGGGTGTGCTTTTGTCGAGCTTGATTGGAGCGGTGAGCGCGGTAGGAATCGAACCTACAACCTACTGATTAAGAGTCAGTTGCTCTGCCAGTTGAGCTACGCCGCCCGATCAAGAATCGCTTGAAGTCGCGTTTCTCAACCGATGCCAAGCGACTGGCCGGACACACCCCGGCGTGTCGCCAAACGCGCTGCGATCGTTTGGGCCATTCGCTAAATTATAGATTGGCCCCCATGAAAGATCCCGCGCGGGAAGTGGAAAAGCTTCGCGAGGAGCTGCGCCGCCACGAACATCTTTACTACGTCCTGGACGCACCTGAAATCTCCGATGCCGAATATGACGCCCTGATGCGGCGTCTTCAGGAGCTCGAGGCGCTCCACCCCGAGCTGGCGACCCCAGACTCCCCCACGCGGCGCGTCGGCGGCAAGCCGCGCGAAGGCTTCGTGAAGGTGCGGCACAGCTCCCCGATGTTAAGCCTGGACAACGCTCTGAACGAAGCCGAACTGGTGGCCTTCGATCGCCGCGTCGGTGAACTGCTGGAGGGCGCCAAGTATCGCTACGTCACCGAACTCAAGATGGACGGGCTTTCCATGGCCGCGCACTACCGCGGCAACCAGTTCGTGCAAGCCGTGACGCGCGGCGACGGGACCGTGGGCGAGGAGGTCACCGAAAACGCGCGCACCATCCGCTCGCTGCCGCTGCGCACCAAAGGCAAGTTCGACGAATTCGAAGTGCGCGGCGAAACCGTGCTGAATCGGCAGGCGTTCGAGCGGCTCAACGCCGAGCGCGATGAACGCGGCCTGCCCCGCTTCGCCAACCCGCGCAACGCGGCCGCAGGTTCTTTGCGTGTCCTGGAACCGCAGATCACGGCGTCGCGGCGTCTCGATTACTATACGTATTTCTTGCTGACCGGCGGCCGGTTCGCCGAGGAGAGCCACTGGGAATCCCTGGAAGAGCTGCGGAACATGGGGTTCAAAGTGAATCCTCATCGCAAGCTTTGCACCGGCATCCAGGAAGTGGTGGAATTTTGCGCGTACTGGGAGGCGCGCCGCGAAGAACTGCCGTACGAGATCGATGGCGTGGTAGTGAAAGTGGACTCGGTCGCCGCAGCAGCAGCGGCTGGGATTCACCGCTAAGGCCCCGCGCTGGGCCATCGCCTACAAATATCCCGCCCGGCAAGCCGTCACCACCGTAGAGAGTATCGAGGTCCAGGTGGGCCGCACCGGCGCCTTGACTCCGGTAGCGCGGCTGAAGCCGGTGGAAGTGAGCGGCGTCACGGTATCGCGCGCTACCTTGCACAACGAAGACGAAATCGAACGATTGAACCTCGAAGCCGGTGACGAGGTGGTGATCGAGCGCAGCGGCGACGTGATTCCGAAGGTGGTGCGCGTCTTTGCCGAGGGCGCCCAGCGCAGAAAATTTCGCATGCCCGCGCACTGCCCCGTGTGCGGCGGCGCCGTGGTCCGCGAGGAAGGGGAAGCGGCGCGCCGCTGTATCAACGCAAATTGTCCCGCGCGCCTGAAGGAATCCATTTTGCACTTCGCCTCGCGCGGCGTGATGAACATCGATGGCGTGGGAGATGCGCTTGTCGACCAGCTTGTCGATCACGGCATGGTAAAGAGCGTCGCCGATATTTACGATCTTACGGTGGACAAGCTGCTGACGCTCGAGCGCATGGGCAAGAAGTCCGCGGGAAATATCATCCGCAACATCGATAATTCCAAGAAGAATCCGCTTCCCCGAGTGCTTACCGCGTTGGGCATTCGCTTTGTGGGCGAGCGGACTGCCGTATTTCTAGCCGAGGCGTTCGGCAGCATGGATGCCATCGCTAAGGCGAGCCTGGAAGAACTGCAGCAGGCAGAGGAGGTGGGCCCCAAAGTTGCCGAGAGCGTATTTCAATTCTTGCGGGAGCCGCACAACCAGAAGTTGATTGAGCGGTTACGCGCCGCCGGGCTCCAGTTCGAATATCAGACTACGCGTCCCAAGGCCGGGCCGTTCAAGGGATTGACGTTCGTGCTCACCGGCACGCTGCCCAACCTGAGCCGCGACGAAGCCAAGAGCAGGATCGAGGCGGCTGGCGGGAAAGTGACCGGCACGGTCAGCAAGAAGACCGATTACGTGGTGGCAGGATCCGACGCCGGCTCCAAGCTGGACAAGGCCCAGGAACTGGGCATCAAAATAGTGACGGAGCAACAACTGCTGGACTTGATCCAGAGCGGCTGATCCAGGAATATATTATTCTGTGCGCATGGACCGCGCATATTCGGATAACTTGTTGCGGACGACGGGCAGCGCCGCCACCAAGGAAGCCACTGCCCCGCAGACCGTTCTTCACGCGGCCTTCGATGCCATCATCCAAGGGAACTTCGACGCTTTCGGCCAGTCAGTAGCAGAAGACGTGGAACTGAACATTAGTGGATTTGGCGCACTGGACGGATCATGGAGTGGACGCGAGGCGGTGATTGCCGCCACTCGGAAGAACTTTGCCCTGTTAGGCGAGCAAAAGCCCGAGATCGAGAGCATGATCTCGGAAGGCGATCGCATCGCTGTTTTGTTAAAAGAAAAAGGGATCTTCAAATCCAACGGCCAGCCATATAGCGTTCGCGGGGTTCAATGGTTCACTTTCGCGGACGGCAAGATTAAGAAGATCGACGAGATCATCGCCGCGTCTTGATCCACGGATAGCGCTCCGTATCCTTACCCGCGTAATCAGGATCCAGGTAGATGAAGCAGCGCTGGATCAACCCATCGCGGATCTCAAAGACGTCGCAAAAGCGGCCTGCGCCCCAATCGGGATCCCCGGCGCGCCACGGACCGCCCGCGTGCTGGCCGTGGCTGGTGCCTTCGCAAACGATGGTGTCACCGCCCGAGAATATCCAGTTCATGCCGGAATAGTGGTGAGTGATCGATTTGAGCTTACTGCCCACGTCCAAGAAAAGCTATTTCGATTTGCTGCCGGCCCTTCGCCACGCCCCACTTGGGGAAGTAAACCTGGGCGTCAGGCGCGAACAAATCGAAGATCGACCCGCCGGATGACGTCACGCCGCCGTTATCCAGCGCTTTGAGATATTCCGATCGCCACTGACTTGCGCTGTTCGTTGTCCATGCGGCTCATCCATTTATTTGCCGACCAGATGCGCGTCGGATTTTTCATTTTCGTTGCAGATGAACTCGATCAGATCCGTATCGAGCAGGAGGCGCTGCTTCATCTTGACAGTCCACGGATGCGTGTAGGACTTCGGATCTTCGATGGTGATCTCCATTTCGAGGTGTCCGAAGCTGGGGCGGCGGAAGCGCTCGGTCATTTTTCCGGTGTTGGTCAGCGGGCTGCCTTCCACATCCAGCCATACGTCGTCACGGAAGCCATTGGTCTCCACCACCAGAGTGTCGCCCTCCCAATGGCCGATCGAGTAGCCATACCACCATGGTTCCGCATCGGGGCCCGGTAACTTGCGGCCATCCATGAAAATCTGCCGGACACCGCCCTGGGCTTCGTATAAGATCACGATCAATTTGGGCGTCTGAATGATTTTTCTAGGCTGCGGATGCATGTGCAATTGCGTGAGGCCCAAAGGCAGACAGTGCGCATCGGGATTGTCTTTATTGTTGTTGTCCTTGCGTTCTTTCCGCAGCGCAGCTGCCCACGGCGTGAATGGAAGGCCGCCCGGGACGGTGGAGCCGATGTCGAAGAATTCGCTGATGCCGGGTGGGCGTGGACCAAGGCCGACGCCTCCCGCCGGCGGTGGACCGGGGCGCAGGCGGAGCGCGGCCGGTGTGCAGGACCAGGTCCCGACCCGGCGATCACGCCGGGGGTTGCCGGTGGACGCCGTCGTTTTCCTTCGAATTGCCAGATGCCGGAAAAATCCGGCTTGCCATCGGCGGTGCGGGGCGTGGGGCCCTCCATATTCGGTTTACCGTCGGCGAGTTTAGGAACTCCGGGGGACGGATAAGGCGGCCACTGCGCCCAGAGTGTGGTTGGGATTGCGGCAAGAATGAACGCCGCCAAGATTGCATGGACCGTAGATTTCATTTATGGCATCCAGATAAGGCTACCGCGAGGTTAACTCGGCCTCTATCAGCTTACATCGGGTGTTACCGGAGCGTCACGCGGTCATTTTTCCTCAGTGCCGCCTTGGCACCATTACACATCTGATCCGCCTATGTTGATTGCGTTCAACTTCAGAACCGGCCTGGAAATTGCAGCTGTGAAATCGGAAGGAGCAACAATGAAAAGCTTAACAGTGGGACTATTATTGATGGGCGGTATGTTAATGGCGCAACAGCCCGCGACGCAGTCGCAGCATATAACGGAGGATCAGCGTGTAGCCTTGGCTTCGCAATCACCGTCTGTTCGTCTACACAAGAAGCACCCTGCGAAAGACAAGTATCGAGTGACCGAAAATAAGACTACGATCGTCGCGACCAAACGTTACAGTAATAAATAGCTACCGATACTCGGGCATCAGGAAATCGAAATCGCAGCCTAGATCCGCTTGCGTGACATGATCGAGGAATAAACGGCCGTAGCCTCGATCATAGTGACGCGGCGGCGGCGTGAACAAACGCGCCCGGCGCTCCAGCTCTTCCGGTGCAACCAGCAGCTCGAGCTTGCGCTTCGGAACATCCAGCAGGATTTCGTCACCGGTCTTGACCAGCGCGAGCGGGCCACCGATAGCCGATTCGGGCGCCACGTGCAGCACTACCGTGCCATAAGACGTTCCGCTCATGCGGGCATCGGAGATTCGGACCATGTCCGTCACGCCCTCATTCAGGAGCTTGCGCGGCATCGGGATGTGGCCCCATTCCGGGAAACCCGGTGCACCCTTGGGGCCGCAGTTGCGCATCACGAGCACCGTCTCCTGATCAACGGGGAGATCGTCGCGGTCGATTTGCGCAAGCATCTGATCGCGGGTTTCAAAAACAAAAGCCCGCCCGCGATGCTGCATCAGACGCGGTGAAGCCGTAGTCTGCTTGATCACCGCGCCATTCGGCGCGAGATTGCCATACAATACAGCGATGCCGCCTTCCGGAGACAACGCGCCATCGCGCGATCGAATTACGGTGTCGTTCAGCGGATGCGCGTTGCGGAGGTTCTCAGCGATGGTTTTGCCGTTGACTGTCTCGCAATCGCCCTGCAGAAGATCCTGTATCCGGTTCATGACAGCCGGAATTCCGCCCGCGTGAAACAAATCTTCCATCAGATACTCGCCCGACGGCTTGACGTTCACGATGCAGGCCGTGCGCCGCGAGGCGCGATCGAAATCTTCTAGCGTCAGCCGGATGCCCAGACGGCCGGCGATGGCGATCAGATGAATCACCGCGTTGGTGGATCCGCCCAGCGCCATCAAAACAGTGATCGCGTTTTCGAAAGCGGCGCGCGTCAGGATACGGGAGGGCCGCAGCCCCGGCTCGATCATCCCGACCACGGCTCTGCCGCTCAGTTCGGCCATCGCCATCCGCCGCGAATCGGGCGCTGGAATGTTGGCGCTGCCCGGGCAAGGTCATACCCAGCGCTTCAGCCAGACTGGTCATGGTGGACGCCGTGCCCATCACAGTGCAATGGCCGGCGGTTCGCGCGATGCAGCCTTCGATTTCGCACCACTCCTCCTCGCTGAGACGCCCGGTGCGGTATTGATCGAACAGCTTCTTGCCGTCGGTGCCGGAGCCAAGCCGTTGTCCCCGCCACTCACCCGCCAGCATGGGGCCGCCCGGAACAACAATGGCGGGAATATCAGCGCTGGCCGCACCCATCAGTTGCGCGGGCGTGGTTTTGTCGCAGCCGCATAACAGCACCACGGCATCCAGCGGATTGGCGCGGATGGATTCTTCCACGTCCATCGCCATCAGGTTGCGATACATCATGGTGGTGGGCCGCATGAACATTTCGCCCAGCGAAATGGTGGGGAATTCGAGCGGCACTCCACCGGCCGCCCACACGCCGCGCTTCACTGCCGTCGCGACATCGCGCAGATGCGCATTGCAATTGTTGAGCTCGCTCCAGGAATTGCAGATGCCGACCACTGGCTTCCCGTCGAACACGTCGGCCGGAAAGCCTTCCGATCGAAGCCAGGCGCGCCGGCCGAAGCCGTAATATTCCGGGGCTTGAAACCATTCGCGGCTGCGATTGTTTTTCATGCCCTCGCCCAGTGTACTGGAACCCGCTAACCTTGTGATAGCATAAGGAAGATTTACACATCCTGCGGACTTGAGTATTGGGGACTTATGAAAGACCGCTCTTCCGGGGCCTCGGACCTCGCGGGTGAAGCCTACGTTATCATTCGCGAGCGAATTCTCCGGGGCGAAGTAGCTATCGGCCAAGTGATTTCCCGTCGCAAAATAGCGGCCGAGCTGGGCATGAGTTTCCTGCCCGTTTCTGAAGCGTTTCTTCGGTTGGAATTCGAAGGCCTGCTCGAAAGCCGACCTCGCGCCGGAACGCGCGTGCGCATTCCCAGCCGCGAGGATGTGCGCGGGCACTATCTGGTGCGTGAAGCTCTGGAGGTGGAGGCGGCGCGGCTGTTCACCGGAGATGGCGACACCCGAGGAACGGTCTGAGCTGCTCAAACTGGGTTTGCGCGTGGACGCCATGCGCTCACAGCCGGAAACCAATCGCTTCTACTACCTGAATCTCCACGAGAAACTGCATCGCCGCATCTCGGAATGCACGCGCTGCCCGGCGCTGTGCGACGCCATCGAAAGAACGCGCGCGCTGTCGTCGACCTGGCTGTGCGTGGGAAGGGCGTTCAATGGACCCTCGCGCCGCCATCAGGACCTGATGGAAGTGCTGGTGGGAATGGATCGAGATGCGTCCGCGGCTGCCATGCGGGACCATGTGATCACAAGCATGCAGCGAGCCATCGAGCGCCTGGAGCCTTACTTCCGCGCGCGCAAGACACAGGGGAAAACCTACTCGCGCAAACAATTCACCATTGAGCTTCCGGCCGTAACGGAAGTCAGCGCCGAGGCGTAACTTGTGGCGCACGCACTCGTGCGTGCAGCGTTCACACTCGTGTGAACGACTGCTTTACTTGGTCAATCTGGGTTGATTCACAATCGCTTTTCGCGTCTCTTCCAAACTATTCTTCAGGGCTTCCTGTGGAAGCTCGTGCAGGATGGGGCTGAGCATCTTGGAGAGTAAGAAGGGGATCTCGCGCGTCAGGGTGATGGATTCACAGGTGATGAAGACGCCGCCGTCGCTTTCCTCGAAAAACCAATAGCCGTTGACGCGCCACACCAGCCCACGATCGTGACCGACCGGCAGTTCGCGCTCGTTCGGCTTTCCCGCATTGCTGATTTCGACTACCCTCTGGCTCGCGGAACGGCTGTAGACTCGTTTGGAATCGAGCGAAACGAAGTGAATCTGATTATCGATATCGACGACGTCGGAGATGAAGAACTTCGATTTGACCACGCGCGTTCGAATCGTATAATCGTCGCCGGCATGGGATAGAACTTTTACATCGGTGACGTCGGGCTTGTAGATCTCGGCGTGTTGCGGATAGTCCTGAACCGTTCTGATTGTTTCCTGGAGCGTGGTGTTGGGGACAAAGACGGCTCCGATCCAGTCCTGAATGAGACCACCCGGAAGCGTCACAATACCGCTGCCTTGGACGGGCTGCGCCACTACCGCACCAGCGAGCAGGCGAGCCCGAATGTCGGGCGAGTCGTCAAACCAGAGGAAATGCTCGCCGCTCCAACGGGGCTGCATCCTCGCGTCCGTACTTGCTATATAGCGATCGAAAGCCTGGATGGTTTCCGGTTTCAGATCGACGCCAGGACAAAGACCGGCGCCCGCGGACCAAGCGGCAACGATGAGAAAGAACCGGGGCAGACTTCAGTCTGCTCCAACCGGCTTCTTGGCTGCGGCGTCCACCACGTCGCGATAACTTTTGGGCGCTTCGCCCCCGAAAAGCTGTTTCAAGCCTGCCTCGACGCTCCAGTCCATGCGCCGCACGATAGCTTCGGCCATGATGGGTTCGATCTCGATCTCACGCAGCGTGGCCGCCACTTCCTCCATCTCGCGGGCGCGGCGTTCGCCATGGACCACCACGCGGCCGACCATGTAGTCGGCCAGCTGTTTCCAATTGATGCCCGGAAAACTTTCCGCGAGCGACGCGAAGACGCGTTCGTCGGCGTTGTAGCGGCTCGCGCCCAGCACACACTCGGTGAGGAGCGCTTCCAGGCCTTTTACGATGATGCTGCGGAACATTTTTGTGGCGGCAGCCGTGCCCACTTCGCTGGAAACGATCTCGGCCGAGATTCCAAACGGCCCGAGCTTTTCGACAAATTCCGGTGCGCCCCCGCCACCGGCGAGCATCGGCACTTTGTGGCCGTACGGAGGGACGGGAGCCATCATCGCTATTTCGGCGAAGAGGGCGCCGGAGGCTTCAATGACTCGCGCGATGGATTGCTTCAAGCCCGGTGACACGGAATTCAGGTCGGCATAAATATGAGCCGCTGTTAAGTACGGCGCGTTCTGCTCGGCGGCGTTAGCTGCCTGGTTGGCCGTCACGGCGGACAGCATGATGTCGCACGATTCGGCCAGTTCCTGATTGGCCTCCACCAGTCGCGTCGCCGCTTCCCGAGCGCGTTGCCGGAGCTGGTCAGTGACGTTGATATCGAAAGCGGTGATCGAAGCGATGCCCGGTTGTTGGAGACCTTTCGCAATATGATAGGCCGCTTCACCGAATCCGACAAATCCAATCCTCACTACAATAGCTCCGATATCACAATGCTCCGATGAGCTTCCAGTAAACGGTGGACGCGGCCACGGTCAGGAGCGCGAACACAGCGTACATGCTCGCCAGACGAACGCGCTCGGCGCCAGTGAATGCCATACCTTCCGTGATGCCTTCGCCCATCGCAACCCAGATGTTTTGATACGTGGCCCAGAACGGCACCGATGGAATCAGCAGCGCGGCGGTCAAAACCAACGGCGGAATTCCGGCCAGGCTGGTGGTATCGACAATGGGAACGAAGAGGACCACGATCGCGATGAAGCCGCTGGGATCGAGGAACCGCAGCGCAAGCGTTGCGACGCCAACCGCTAGCAGCACAACCATTGTGCTGAACGTCAGATGTTGAGTGATGGGTACGAAGTATCCGGCCAGCCAATCGGTGAGTTTGTATTCGGTGAGGACGTTTTGCAGGCTGAAAATTCCGCCCATGAACAGCAACAAAGTCCAGGAAATGCCGCCCGCGATATCGGCATTCCCGACGATACCAGCCAGCGCGAAAACCGCAAGTCCGACCATGCCGATGAAGAAGCTCGGTAAGTGATGCCAGCGGTCGGTGGACCAAAACACGATGGAGCAGACCACAATAAACGCAGTGACCATTTCATCGCGCTTGAACGAGCCCAGTTCGCGCAGCTTGTTTCGTACGAATTCCCGGGAGGCGTCCAACGCGCGCTCCGGCTTCAGCACCCATTGATTGCCGAACAGGATCAGGGCGCATAGCACCAGCACCGGTAGGTAAAGTATGCGAGCGTACGCGAGATAGCTCAGAGGAAGATGCTTCAACTCGAATACCGACGCAACGACAGGGCCATCGAGAGAACCGTATAGCAATCCGAGTCCGGGCACCACGGCCATCTCGATGGTGGTCAGCATGATTAGCGCCGAGCCTTTGCTGCGCGGTTTCAAATCCAGCGATTTCACCACGGCCCAGGCGATGGGAACCATAATGGCGGTGCGCACCGTCATGGACGGAATGCCGAGTGAAAGCAGCGTGCCGATGACGAAGAACGCGGCGAGGATGCCGGAGTACGAGGCCGGGAAGAGCGACAGAATGTAATACGAGACTCGCGCGGCGAGTCCCGTCTTTTGCATGGCGAAGCCGTAATAAAGAACGGCCAGCAAAATCCACCAGGAGCCGCTCGCAAATCCACTGAAAACGAGCCCCGGCTTAGCGCCTGCCGGGATCATTAGCGCCATCATGAGTACGGACGCCACACCGTTGTTCATCACACCGAAGGCCCACAGCACAATGGTGAACGCGGTGATGGCGAGCGCGGTTTGCCCAGCCCGCGTAAGCCCGTGCTGCGCCGGCATTAAGAAAATCGCAAGGCCGATGGCGATGGCGAGCAGCAGCGGCAGCCACTTCACACGCGCTGCGGTGATGGTGGCCGGAGGAGCTGTCGCGGTGGCCATGGAACTCCTACTTGACCGCGGTTGCTTGCGCTTGTTCCGCACGCATGCGGCGCTGCTCAGCTTGAACCGTGATGATGGACATCCACATCCCTAGCGGATGCGCGCCCGCGTCCACCAAGGGGTGCGGCTTGAGCGATCGGACGGCGTCGATGCTTTCGTCCTTCATGGTTTCGAGCACCACCGCCTGCTCCGCAGTGAGCCCGTACTCAGACGCCAGAGCGGGCGTATTTTCGAACAAGCGCCGGCGCAGCGACTGGCTGAACCTGAGATCGTACAGCAGCTTGTTCAGCGGATACACCGACGGATCGGGATGCCGGTAGAACTGATATCCTTCCGCGCTGCCGAAGTTGAACTTGGGCGCAGGCTCGGGCGTGGTGGGAACACCATTCCGGTTGGGAATGAAGCGCATTACCGCGTGGCCGTGATGCCAGGTGGGCTGATACGTAATTAGCTCGCCCGGCTGCTGGCCGATTGCGCCGAACAGAATCATCCAGGGCAGCATCTCCGTGTTGCCCACTTCGTCCAACTGTTCGTTATTCAGTTCCAGCAGCGCGTTATTGTTGCCGCGCTCCATATGGGCGATGGCCCACCAGTCAAAATCGAACGCAGGCTGCGGATATTTCCACGCGCCCGGATAGTGCGACATGCCACCGCTGGCGACGATCGCGATCTTGTACGGCGATTTCAGAATGGCATCCCGGATGGCCGCGCCCAACTGCGCGCAGCGGCGGGCGGTAGGCAGCGGGGGCAGGTAGGTATTGACGAAAACTGGAATCACCGGGACCGAGCGGCCCTCGATCACCCATTCGTACACGGCGGCGAAGGCATGGCCCAACTCCGCATCCTGCGAGTACGTGAGATCGAATCCGTCCGCGACCAGGTCATTCAGGATTTCTTCGGTGAAGGGATGAATTGGGAGCGCGTAGCTCTTGCGGGCGAAAGCAGCTTTGGATTTCTCTCCGCCCACGATGGCGAAGGTCGGGACGGCGGACAGGAAAAATGTCTCCAGGTGGTCGCTACCGATCACCATTACCGCGTCGGGCTTGATTTCGTCCAGATTCTTGCCAAGCTCGCGCATTGCGGCGATATCGGCATCCAGCTGCGCTTTGTCCTCGCTCGGCGGATAGGTGAAAAGCTGCGGCGCGTGAACCGTGGCCGCTGCGAATACGATTTCTCCCATGTGTTAACTCCTTACAACGCTCCGTACATTTTCCGAAGTCTCTTCGACGAGCTCATCCACGTACTCGACTCCGAGTTCCTTCAGCTTGGCGCGGAGACCATAAAAATCGACACCCAGTTCGCCTTTGGCGAGACGCTCGCGGGTTTTCTCTTCCTTGGCGATGCGTTGCTGGCCCGCTTTGGCGGCGGCGGACGCAGTGGCGCGCGGCACCACCACTACGCCGTCGGCATCGCCCACAATTACGTCGCCCGGGTTCACCAGCATGCCCGCGCATACCACCGGGACGTTCACCGAACCGGGGCTCGCCTTCACCGTGCCTTGTGGGGAAATCGCCTTGGCCCACACCGGAAAATTCATCTCGGTAAGTTCCGCTGTATCGCGAACTCCCGCGTCGATGATCAAGCCGGCAACGCCGTGAGCCTGGCAGGAAGTGCCGAGCAAGTCGCCGAACATCCCATCTGTCGACTCCGAGTGGGTGACCACCACCAAAACGTCGCCGGGTTTGCAGACCTCCACCGCGGCGTGGATCATCAGATTGTCGCCAGGATGGCAGGAAACCGTTACCGCTGGACCCGACACTCGGGCCGACGGGTAGATGGGCCGCATATAAGGCAGCATCGCGCCGGTACGGCCCTGAGCTTCATGAATGGTGGCGACGCCCAACCCACCGAGCAACTTGACGGCCTCGACATCGGGACGCGGGATATTGCGGACAATCTTGTGCGCCATCGTGATCGCTTTAGGAAAATTCGCTAGCCACTTGCGGATACACGCGCTGATAAGCCTCGGCGTATTTGATTCCCTTTTTCCCGGAGTTGCGCACCGCCTGCGTCCCGCGGCGCTTGGCCAAGTCGCGATAGTAATTCCACAGGTGCTCCTGCGCCTCCATCGACTCCATGGCTTTCTCTTTGATCTCGTACACTGGCGTGATGTCGAGCAGCACTTGCGGTTTGAACTCGCACTGTTCCGGCTGGTGCGGTTCAAAGATGAATACCGGTGGCGCGCCGAGCTGCTTGCCTTCCGCCGGATAACCCGCCGCCTGCGCGTACACGCGCGTTTGCAGAGTGAGCATGTTGGCGTAGGGATGATCGGGATTATAGGGATCTTCGTAGGAATGCGTCAGGATCACTTCGGGCTGCAGCTTGCGGTACTCCACCACCATTTCGTGAATGGTTTCCTCAGACGCTTTAATAGGATAGTCGCCGGAGTCGAAGAAACGAATCTCAGCGCCCAATATTCCCGCCGCGCGCTCGGATTCCTTTTGCCGCTCCTGCTTCACGCATTCGAGCGTCATGCCCTCCATCTTCCACAATCGCTCGGACTCGCCGCGCTCGCCGTACGATAAACACAAAATTCGAACGCGATAGCCCTTTTGCGCGTACAACGCGATTGCCCCGCCCGCGCGCCACACAAAATCGGCCGCATGGGCGCTCACTACCAGAACGGTTTTTTGGGAATCCATAGGAGATAGAACTTTCAGTTCACCAGCGCGGCGGGATTCGTCACCGCCATGCGCGTAATGTCGGCAGCCGAAAACCCGCCGTCCATGAGGGTCTGGGCGAACATCGCAAAGCCGTCGGACACCGGCGGATTGATCGTCTGGCCCAGGTCGGTCGAAAGAACGCAATGCTCCGGACCCGCCTTGCGGATGCTCACCATCACTTCATCCCAGGGCGCTTTGCCGGTGTGCATGGTGGTGAAGCAGTGTTCGATGAGTGCGCCTTCTTTCGCCAGTTCGGCCTGCTCGTCGGCGCTGAGATTCTGCGAAGGAAACTCGGCGTGCGTCACCAGCACGCGCTTCAGCTTCATTTCGCGCGCACCGCGCACCAGAGCGAAGATCTCTTTCCGTCCCAGATGGCCGGTGGCCATGATCATATTGTGATTGCGAATGATCTCCAGACACCTTCTAGCAGCTTCGTTCAAATGGCCCTTGTCATCCAGCACCGTCAGCGGCGGTGGCGCGATTCCCATCGCGGCCAACTCGCGCTGGATCTTGGCCCAGAACGGCAGCTTGGTGTTAGGCCCATCCACGCGGCCGGCGGTTTCGTTGGCGGCATCCACAGTGGGCATCCAGACCATCTTTGCGCCGGAGCGGCCGGAGAGCTCAACAGCCACGGGATTCAATCCACCGACGCTGTGATTCAGCGTGATGGCGCCGAAAGCTTGTATGCCGGGCACCGCTTTCGTCACTACCTGGGCACGCTCCGCGGTAGGAAAGTAGTGCGACTTAAGAACGAATCCCTTGAGACCGCGCTTCAGAAATTCGTGCGCCAGATCGATGTCGTCGATGCGCCTCTCGATGACGTCCGGCGCTACGTGAACCTGTAAATCATAACCGCCTTCAATTGCTTTCCATGCCGCGTCCGACACAGACGTAGCTGTCCCCGTTACCGCTTGTGCGCCCATTGCAAAGGCAGTATGACAGGCCGCGAACGGCGGTGTCAAGTTAGTGATCTCACAGATTCCGTTGAGTTTTTCGGGCAAAAATGAACCCTCCTTTGCCGCCCTACCAGGATCGGAAATGCGAGACACCTGAGCGAAAAACCGCATCCTAGCATCCAACTCCAGACGACCAAACTCAAAACTTGAGCGCCGGGATCTGGACAAGGTCTGCGCCAGAGTCCGATCTTGGACACAAGAATCCAAGACGGCGGAATCGTGAGTCGGCTAGTACTTCGAGAAGGAGACATGGTACCCTGTCGTTACAGACTGTGCGGTTAGGACCTTACGCAGGGTTAGGGCGATTTTGGCGGCAGACCCCTCATAATCATTACCCTTTGGCTCGCCGATAAGAAGTGTATGTTCGACAGGCGCATAGAACCCCGGATGTTGTGTGCGGATATGGTGGACGTCCAGTGGAAGGATAAGTCCGGGCGCCTTCGCAAGGGTGTCGCTAATCTCGAAGACATCTCGCTGTCCGGAGCCTGTCTTCAATTCGACCAGCCCGTCCCTCTCCAGACCGATCTTCGCATCAGCTACCCCAAGGGCGAGCTCATCGGCAAAGTTCGGTACTGTGTGTACCGCGAGATCGGATACTTCCTGGGAATCGAATTTGACCCCGGTTGCAAGTGGTCCGCGCGACACTTTAAGCCACAGCACCTTCTCGATCCCCGGCGACTGGTGATTCGCAGCATCAATCGCGCCTCCAAGCTCGCCAATTAGATTCGCTCGCCAGATTCAGGGCGAGCCGGTGCTCTCCCGTTTTGTTACGCTAGTTCTCAGACCCTTCCCATGGCGGTTTCCGGCATTAAAGATTCGCTGAAACAACAAGGCGTCCGGCTCACGCGCCAGCGCAAGATCCTGCTCGATCTGATCGATCAATCCGGCCAGCATCTGGATGCCGAACGCCTGTTCACGCTGGCGCGTGAAAAAGACCCTAAGCTGAACCGCGTCACCGTTTACCGGACGCTGAAGCTCCTCAAGGCAGGCGGATTGGTGGACGAACTGGACCTGATGCATCACGATGGCGACCAGCATTACTACGAGACGCGCCTGAAACAGGAACATGCCCATGTGATTTGCCTGCGCTGCGGCAAAATCGAAGAGTTCTTTGGCGATCTGCTGAAGAAGATGCGGGAGCAGATCGAGACTCATTTCGGATTCGAGATCGTCCTGTCGCGGACCGAGGTGGGCGGGTACTGTTCCCACTGCCAGGTTCTGCGGGCGAACGAATTGACCGAAGTAGCCGTACCGGAGCCGGCTGCCGCTACCGACCGGGCGCGGCATTCTCGGAGTCGATGATGGCCCGGAGCCGCTGATGTCGTCGTCCGAGGGATCGCCCGTGGTGGCCGGTGGATCGCCCACCGTCTCCGGCCGGGCGCCTGCATTGGCCGTCACCAACCCGTCCGGGAATCGCAGCCGCGTCACCATCGATCCAGTGCCCTTCCTGATCGGCCGGCAAGGCGAAAATAATCTGGTCCTGCAGAGACAACCGCATCTCGCGCAGTCACGCCCGGATTTCGGTGGAGCGCGGCGAGTATGTGGTCGAAGATCTGGACAGCCGCCACGGCGTTTTTGTGAACGGCCAGCGTGTGAAACATCACAAGCTGAAGGACGGCGACCGGATCGATTTTGGCTTTCCGGATTCCTACCGTCTGGCGTACACGTTGAAGGAAGACGAGATGAATCGCGTGTCTGGGCCAGATGGCGGCTCCGGCCGGAACCGGCGCCAACAATCTCTCCAAGCTCCGATCGCTGGTGGAAGTGGCCCGCGCGCTGCAAAGCTCGTTGTCGACCAGCGATGTGCTCGCCGCCGTGGTGGATGCCGCTCTCTCGGTGACCGGTGCCGAGCGCGGCTTTCTACTGCTTGGCAAGGACGATCTGCTCGAAGTGAGGGTGGCGCGTGACCGGCGCGGCGCGCCGCTCGACACCTCGGACCTGGGCGTTCCGAGGTCGCTGATCAATCGATCGCTCCGCACCCGCCGCGATTTGCTTTCGATGACTTTCGACCCGCTCGGCGCCGACGGATTCCGCCCCGAAATGTCGGTGGCGGACCTGGAGCTGCGCAGCGTCGTTTGCGTTCCGCTGATTCAGGTGCGGACCGGCTCGATGCAGGACACCGTGGCCACTTCGCTCAATAACACCGTGGGCGTGCTCTACATGGATTCGCGCGAGACCGCGGCCGATCTTTCATCCGGCAATCGCGAAATTCTCCAGACGCTGGCGCTCGAAGCCTCCACCATTCTCGAGAATGCGCGGCTGCTCGAAGAAGAGCGCGCCAAGCAGCACCTGGAAGAAGAGCTGAACATCGCCCGGACCATCCAAACCGGTTTGTTGCCGAGCGAGCTGCCCACCGAAGGCTGGTTTCGCGCCGTCGGATCGAGCATCGCATCGCGCCAGGTGGGCGGCGACTATTTTGACGTGCGCCGGGTGAGTCCCGACATGTATGCGTGCGTCATCGCGGACGTGTCGGGCAAAGGCGTCAGCGCCGCGCTGCTGGCCGCGCTACTGCAAGGCGCTTTTGTTTTCGCGTCCGAAGGAGCTCTGCAAATTGACGACGTGATGTCGCGAGTGAACCGCTTCCTGATCGAGCGCGCGCGCGGCGAAAAATACGCCACGGTGGTCTACTGCACGATCGACCGGAGCGGAGAGCTGCGCTGGTCCAACGCCGGCCATCCCAAACCGATTCTGGTGCGCGCGACGCGGAGAGCTGCAATTGCTGGACAGCACCGGTTTGCCGATCGGCATGCTGGATGTTGCCTCCTACGAAGTGAAAACCATCCAACTGCAACCCGGCGACAAATTGGTGTTATTCAGCGATGGACTTACCGAAGCGGCCAATGCGGACGGCGAGTTCTTCGAGAAGAAAGCGCTGAAGGAATTTCTTTGTGCCCACGCCGGCATCGGCTGCGCCGAGCTGCACGGCGAAGCTGGTGGAGGCAGTGGAAGATTTCAGCGAAGCTTCCGAGCAGGAGGACGACATCACGATGCTGGTCCTGGAGTATCAGCCGTAACTATCCCACCTTCACTTAGTTTTTGCTGACCCCCGTTATTGTGGCGCAAGCACTCGTGCTTGCCGCGTCGACAATCGTGTCGACGCCTGGCTCCTTGCGAAGAATATCGAGACTCAAGAATCCTGCGTTCACACGAGTGTGAACGCGGCATCGAGGAGTGCGTGCGCCACCTAAAACACGTAGCCGGCGGTGGCCTGATAGGTGCGCGGCTCAATGAAATGCGTGCCGCTGAAGGTGGAAAGAAAATTGTAAAGAGCCACTTTGTTGGTGGCGTTTTCCACTGTGAATCGCAGCGTCCAGCGCGGTCCGCTTTCCTTGTGGAACAAGTTGTCGGTGCCGATGCCGACATCGAACAGACTGTGCGGCTTTCACCCGATCCGGATTGTGGTCGTCATTTTCGGTTCCGGTCTGCGGCAGACGTCAGCAACGTGGAAGTTCCTGCGCCGCTGCAGGTCCGGATCGGCGCTCCAAGAGTGGCCGGAACTCCATTGCACATAAATCCGATGTCCACTTGCTGGGAGGGCGTCAGCGTCTAGAGCGGCCGCCACATCCGGCACGCCGCTGACCACCAGTCCGCTATCAAATCGCCAGGTGAAATCGATCCACTCCTCGTTCTTGTGGCGCTGATAGCGCAGGTTCACGTTCTGCTGATAGGCTTGATCGTGATCGATCCTGAAAACGCCGGTCGGGATACCGCCCAGCGCAATCAAGCCGCCGGTTTCCGGAGGGAAATAGCGCGCGCGAGTGTGCCCCAGCGTCATGTAAGCCTGAAATCCATGCAGATTGATGGTGCTCAACCGCCCGGACACGCCGTCCACTTTGGAATTGTTCCAGGCGATCGGAAAAGTGATCGGCGTGTTGAACAGCACAGCGAAATCGTAAGCATTATGCGTGTACTTCCAGAAATAATCCGCATCGATGATCAGCCATTTGCCAATGCCTTGCTGAAATCCCGGTGTCGAAAGTCGTTCCGGTTGCCTGGCCGGATGGGAGTGGATACCGATCCAAACAGGTTCTTCTCCAGCCCGCCCGTTCCTGCCGGCGTCTCGATAGAAGCAGGTTCTCGTTAAAGGGCGTTTCAAACGTGCGCGCGTATGAGGCTCGCAACACCGTATTCGTGGGCAAAAGATAAGAGAGGCCCAAGCGCGGCTGAACCCCGTTCGAGGACGTGACGCCGTTGTATTGATCGTCCCGCAATCCAGCGTTGATCGTCAGATGGCCCAGCGTAATGGTGTCCATGACGATAAAACGCATATTCATTGATGTTGTGGGTGGCGTGAAAATTGAAAGGCGATCCACCCCGCGTCAGATCGTAAGGAACAATTCCGGGCAATAGGTTCGGATTCGGCACATAAATTGAGATTGGCAGCCGAGCAGTCAGCCGGATTGGTGACGCTCGGCAGCAGCAGCGGATTTCCTTCGCTATCCAGGCACACCGGATTATACGTGGGATCGGTGATCGCGAACTGGAAATTCTCGAGCAGCCGGGTTTGCTGGATTTGAGTCCCCACTTTGATTTCATGATGCCCGTGCGTGTATGCCAGATCGACCTTTACCCCGTAATTCATCAGGATGCGATTCTGCGACGCGGTCACGGGCGTATCGTCGAACGGATCCCGGCTCGGGTAGTAGTTCAGCTGGTCGCGGCGCACAAACGGATTTACCGTCAGCAAAGTGTGGTCGTTGAAAGTGTGCTGATAACCCGGCGCGACGCTCCAGCTGATCACGCGCTGCTTCTGGTCCTGGGTCAATTGATCGTAGCTGTTGGGCACCTGGAACCAATTCCGCGCGGTGAACAGATCCAAATGGAAGATGTCCTGTGGGCCGGGCTGCCAGTCAATGCGGTCAAAGATACTCCCGTTATTCCCGATGTCGTGGATAGGCAGAAATTCCGGCGTGTCCAGAAAGCGGCCGGAACGGCTTACGTTGAGCGCCAGGAAGTTACCGAAATTCGGCGTTCCAAATCCCAGAGTGGCGCTTCCGGACCACGTGCCAAACGATCCCCAGCTGGAATCAAAGCTGCCGAAAGGCTTAGTTGCTCCTAATCCGGACCGGGTGGTGGCATTCACCACCAGGCTGGTCTTGTCACCGTACTGTGCATCGGGCGATCCAGTGATCAGTTCCATGCCTTGCAGAGCGTTCAGTGGAATCTGCGTGGAAAAAAGCTTGCTCTGCTGATCGCTCACCGGCTGCCCGTCGATCACGAAGGTGGTCTGGGCATGATCGCCCAGAGGATGAAAGAATCCGTTGGCGTCGGCTGCCACCGCTCCCGTGCTGTAAGTAATCGCGTCGCTCATTCCGGCGCCGGGGCTAAGCACCGGCAGTTTGGAGAACGCGCTCGAATCCACGTCTTGATGCGCCGCTGTGTCGGTTTCTACCGCCGCCGCGGTGGCTTGCACAGTTACCGTGCTCGACTCGGTTGCGATCTTCAGTGCAATGTTCGCTACCACCGGCACTGAGTTGCGCACATCCACGTTTTGTTGGACCGTGTTGAAGCCCGACGAGCTTACCTCCAGATGGTAGTTGTTCACCGGAACACTGTTGAAGCGAAACGTTCCGCTGGTGTCGGTAACAACCTCCTGCTCAAAACCGGTCACGGCGTTGGTGAGCCGCACCTTCGCGCCCGCTATAAGCGCGCCAGAGGGATCGGTCACCTGGCCCGACAAGGTGCCGCTATTGATGGATTGTCCAAAAGCAGACCCGGCCGACAACACGGCCATCAAACCAATTACCCGAAGCAACTTCACCATTTCATTATCGCGGACTACACCATTTCCCATTCCAGGGCACGGACTTTTGACGCTGCTATAATCGATTGAGTTACCGTGTCTTTCGCCTTCCGTGCCTAACCGTGGGACGATGCCAAGGTTTTTCACTCTACAGCAAGCTGAAAAAGTGCTCCCCGACGTGGCTTCGGCTATCCGCGAGGCTATTGCTCTGAAGAGTGAGTACGAACGCGTGGAATCGGACTGGCAGAACTTCTCCCAGCGAGTGTCCGTTATGGGAGGCATGAGAGTAGATCGCGGCCGCATGATGGAACAAAAGAACTGCCGAGAAGAGGCCGCTCTCGCTCTCAAACAAGCCGTCGACAAAGTTCACGAGTTCGGTTGCCTGGTGAAGGATCTGGACATCGGACTCATCGACTTCCCGACGCTGTTCCAAGGAGAAGAAGTCTACCTTTGCTGGAAACTGGGCGAAGCTGGCATCGGGTTCTGGCACGGTATGAACGAGGGATTCCGGGGCCGCAAGCCCATTGACTCAGGGTTTCTCGAACATCATCGCGGCGAGTTGCCTAACTGAATGTGCGAAAATTGGGGAATTGTCAGGGGGCGGCAGAGTGGGCTCGCACCTCATAAAATTGCATGCTGCTGAGTAGAGAATTCATTAGCTATCTGTCGCGGCAACTGGTGAGCCGGATGACCCCGCAGATCATCGAGACGAGCAGCAACGAATCGGCTGCCGAGATGATCAGCCATCTGATCGAGGAAGAATTGCAGGTGGAGGATCGTCTCAACGATGAGGTGCGCGATCTGCTCAGCCAGTATAGCGATTACATGCGGCGCGAAGGCGTCAGCTATCAGGAGATGTTCCGCCGGATCAAGAACACCCTGATTTCGCAGCGCAAGGTGATCCGGGCGTCGGGCCGCGACACCGGCGACAATATGAAGCTCTCACGCGACAAGATCAACGATATCTCCCACAAGATGGTAGCCGCCTTTCGTAAATCGCGCGAGTTTCGCCTCAAGAAAGATCCGAATGACGTGCGGCTGGAGGTTGTGCATTCCATGACCGAGCTGCTGGGCGTGGAAGAGAAAGCGGAACGCGCCGCGCGCACCAAAATCCATTCGCAAAAGAAAGAGATCCCGGAAGGCACCGAGGAGTGGGATCTGCTGCACCGGCGCTATTACGCCGAAGAGCTGAAGAAATTCGGCATCGACCTTACCCGCTGAGGATTGGCTGCCGCAAGCTGGGAGTCCGGTTCAGAGTTCGACCGCATCGTCTATCATAAGGGTTCATCTTTTCGCCGAGCATGCCCAGGCTACTCAAGCTGTGTCTCATTGGCCTTTTCCTGGTTACTGGCGCGCTTGCGGACTCCACGTGGCGGCCGACTGGTTCCATGGGCTTCGCCAGGCGCGATCACGCCGCAGTGCTGCTACCCAACGGCAAGGTCCTGGTCGCAGGCTACGTCACCAGCACAGCGGAGCTGTACGATCCCTCTGCCGGAAGATTTGCTTCGGCTGGCGCGATGCGGTACCTGCACGGCCAGGGCCTTACCGCAACGCTGCTGAAAAGCGGGCAGGTTTTGATCGTCGGGGGAACCTACGCGCCCTCCAACGCGGAGCTCTTCGATCCGATTACGGACCGCTTCATCGCTTCCACGTCGACTAAAGCCCCACACAGCTACCACACCGCCACCCTGATGACCGATGGACGCGTATTGATCGCTGGCGGACTCAATGCCGGAGGGGCAAGCAGCGCGGTAGCCGAGATCTACGATCCCGCTTCTGGTAGCTTCACGCCCACCGGCTCTCTCTCCACCGATCGCGAAGGTCATACCGCGACGCTTCTTCCCGATGGCCGCGTCTTGGTGGCCGGGGGTATACAAGTTTCAGGCGGGGGCGGCAATGCATTGAATAGCGCCGAGACCTACGATCCCGCCACTGCAACGTTTACACCCGATCCTCACCTCATGGCCATCCCACGCTACACCCACTACGCGGTACTTCTAGCCACGGGTAAAGTACTTGTTGGCGGGGGTTTTCCCGAAATCACCGCGGAACTCTTCGACCCATCGGATGGAACTTTTACTTTTACCGGCAGTATGACCGTAGCGCGAGGCGCCGCAACAGCGACGCTGCTTTCCAGCGGACAGGTGCTGATCGCCGGCGGGTTCACGGGGGGCGGTCCCGCTATCACGGCGACGGCGGAACTCTACGATCCGAACTCCGGCGCTTTTGTTGCTACCGGAAGCATGGCGGCGGCCAGAGACGAATTCGCTGCCACGCTTTTGTTTGACGGACGCGTTCTGGTAACCGGAGGCTTTGGGGGGCAAACTGATCTGGCGTCCGCCGAGCTGTACACCGCCGTGTCGCAGGGACTGGTCACGTCACAAACTGGACTGACCTTCCGCGTTGCGGCGAGCAACAGTCAGGCGGTGTCGCAGAACATCCTCGTTCTCAGTTCAACGCCGATCTCTTGGAATGCGTCCGTGACCACTTACGGCGGGGGTAGCTGGCTGTCCACCAATCCGCCGAGCGCCACCAGCAGCGCGGCCACTCCGGTTGCGATGACCATTGCCGCCAACCCCTCCGCCCTGATGGCAGGAGTCTACTACGGCATCGTCACGCTCACTCCTCAGGACGGCCTGCATCCCGCAGTGAGTATTTCCGTGGTGTTGGATATCGTGCCGCCCAATACCGCCGCGCCTGCGTCTGTGAACCCCACCGGATTAGTGTTCCTGGCAACGCCCGGCACCGCTCCAGCTTCCCAAATCGTTTCCATCTCTAATGTCACTTCGCACGCCCTCGGAGCTACCCTCACCGCTCCAGGATCCCCGCCCTGGTTGAGTTTTACGCCTAAATTCGTAGTTGTCCCAGCCGGCCAGACCGGGACTTTTTCGGTCGCCGTTAATGTTGCCAACCTGGCCGTCGGGGTCTATCGCGGCTCGGTCAATCTGGCGTTCACTGACACCACCACGCAGGTTGTAGACGTGCTTCTGGTCATCGCTCCCGTTCCCAGTCAGACCTCGAGCTTACGGAAGGATCTTCGCAGCGCTGCGGCGTCCGGCTGCACGCCCACGGTCTTGCTGCCTGTTTTCACCACCCTCGCCACCGGGTTTTCTGCGCCGGCCGCTTGGCCCACGCCCCTGGTTGTGAATGTAGTGGACGATTGCACTAACCCTCTCACCACTGGCGCAGTAAGAGTATCGTTCGGCAATGGCGATCCCGCGCTATCGCTGCTTTCCCTCGGCGACGGTAACTGGACCGCCACCTGGGTCCCGGGCCACAGCGGTCAAGGCTTCGGCATCACCAGTACGGCACAGCTCGCTCAGCCCCCCTTGCAGGGAAGCATTCAAGTTACCGGGCAGGTTCCCCAGAATCCGAAGGTGCCGGTGGTGAACCCCCTCGGCGTGCTAAGCGCGGCGGACTACATCAGCTCCCCGGCGCTAGGATTATTGGTTTCGATCTTCGGCTCTGAGTTGTCGGACGCAACCGCATCGGCGTCGGGAGTGCCGTTGCCCACCCAGCTGGGCGCCTCGACGGTTCTTGCTGGCGGCGAAGAATTGCCCATCTTGTATGTCAGCGGAAACCAGATTAACGTGGTTATTCCTTACGACCTCACGCCGAAAAGGCAGTATCAGTTGCTCGTGCAGCGCGGTTCGGCCATCTCCGTTCCCGTGCCGATCAGCATTCTGGCGGCGGAGCCCGCCATTCTTTCCACCAGCGGGTCCGGTAGCGGGCAAGGGCACATATATCGGATCACCGGAGCCAACTCCATATTGGCGGATGCTCAGTCGCCGGCCTCCGCAGGTGATGTGCTGGTGATGTATTGCGCCGGTCTCGGAAACGTGGCCCCAGCGGTTCCGGCCGGCTCTGGCGCTCCCCTGAACGGCCCGCTGAGCTACACGACGGCGTCCGCCTCCGTCACTATTGGCGGCCAGCAGGCGCGGGTGCTCTTTGCCGGCTTGACCCCCGGTTTTGTCGGACTATACCAAGTGAATGCCGTGGTTCCGGATGGCGTTGCGGCCGGCAACCAGGTTCCGGTCACGGTGTCCGTGGCTGGCCAGAACAGCGTCAGCAACATTTGGATGGCCGTTCAGTAGCGCTAGTGGACGATGGCACAAGTCGCATAAACCGAGAATCGGGGATGACATTCCGCTGGTTTCACCTCCCCACTAATAGACGGTAATCGCCCCTATGAACGTGTTCAGCCCCAAGTTGGCCGGGGTGGAATAGAGTGCTCCTGTCGTCGGAGGCGGCGTGGCGGTGCAGTCGTAGTCTAACATCGAGTAGAGCCCAATGTAGTATGTCCCGAATGTCGTCGGCGCAGTCAGGGTGAACGTTTGGTTCCCCCCAAATGGACCTGGACCAGCTACGCTGTTACACGAAGCCGCGGTTATCGATCCGGGCACGACGGTCGTGTTGAAGTTCACGATCCCTGCCAAAAACTGCTCTATACAGCCTGGGCAATAACCGTTCCTGTTAATCGTCCAGTCGAAGCTTACCGTCACAGTTGCACCAGGGGACACATGTACCTGGTTCCTGCCGCTGGAGTTTATATTCGCTCCGGTGGCAGTGAACGACCCTTCATTCACACCAATCGCGGAAGAGATTCCGGCGGGTCCAGCCGGTCCTTGTGGTCCGGCGGCCCCAACCGGTCCGGGGAAGCCCGGCGGACCTTCAAATCCGTTCTGGCCTGGAGGCCCCGCAGGCCCAGCCGGTCCTGTCTTGCCAACTGGCCCCTGATTGCCGGCGGCGCCAGCTGGACCTGGCGGGCCTTGCGGTATGAACGGAGGCTCCGGCCCCGGCGGTCCGGCGGGGCCCTGCGGCCCGGGCGGCGCTAGTGGAAAGTCCGTGGCGGGGAAAGACACGAACGCCGGAACGGGAGCGTTGTATGCGGCCGACGTGGGAAATTGAAAAGTAATTGTTCCGCTGCCAAGTTTGCTCGGCGCGATGATGGATAATTCCACCGCGACGCTGTCGCCGGGAGCGAATGTCTTGGCGGCTCCGGCGTAGGTAACCACCAGCGTATTGGGAGCTGATCCAAGAGCGACGACGAAGTCAGCCGGATTAAGGGTGGAAGAATTTACTACAACAGCCGGAATCAGCGCCGTGATTTGTCCGTCCGCAATATTGAATTGGACCGTGAACGCATCGCCGCTTTGAATCTGCTGGGTCGAAGAGACATTTCCGTTCGCGCATAACACCAGCGCGCTGGAAGTTTGGCCGGCCTGGATTGCGCCGGGAATGACGGAACAAACCGGTGTAATCTTGTCGTTGGTCGTTTGCGCCGCCAAAAATGTTTGGCAGACGATTGCGCACGTCATCATCCCGAGTGGTTTCATCGCCAAGACCTCCTATGGCGAACACGACCATCTCCGCGCGTAAACGGCCGGATTGGAGCGCTTTCGCCCGTCGATTCAATGTTTCTGGAGTCTCAGTATAGCGTGGCGGGATGGAAACATTCTATAGGTCGCCCGTTTTGGGTTGCGCTCTACCTCTTGCTTCCGTAGAGATTCCTGGAGGACGCGGCGGACCATTCCCCTTTGGACACCGGGCGGCCTTGCGAAGCTGAGAATCTAGTTCGGTTGAATAGTCAATTACCGCGTGGCGCATTGGTGTGCGAGATCTCGGAAGCGGGCGTAGCCGCGTCTTTCGACGGTTCAGGCGGCGGCTCGGTGGACTCGCGCAGACTCTTGATGCGATCGTGCGCCGCCTGCACTTGATCCAGTTGTTTCTGAATGATCGCACCGATCTCAGGCGGCAGCGTGATGCTAAGCGCCGTGCGATACGTCTTCAGGGACCAATCCTCGCCTCGCTCGGTTTCCACCAGGATGCCGTGTACGTCATGTCCGGTGACCATGCTTTTCAAACTGATCCAGCTGGCGTGCATCATTCCGCCCAGTCCTTGAGGATCGGTAGCCTCAAAACCCAGCGCCTTCACCGCTGCCTGTAATTCGACTGCGAACTGAGCGCGCTGCGCGGAGTATTGCTCGAACATTTCCTTGATCGCCGGGTCCTTCACGGCCTGCGCCGCCCCGCGAAAGCCTTGTTCGGCATCACGGCAGCTGGAAATTACGTTATCAACCGCTTGGGCAAAATCCTGTAAAGTGCCGGGCATGGTATTAACTCCCGCTGGTTAGACAGTCCAGGCCCGCGATAGTTTCCGTTCCGAAGGGATTACGAACCCGGTGTTTTTTCGAGCTGCTGCCGGGCCCACACGCGGTTGGGATTGATTTGGAGCGATTGCGTAAACGCCTTTTCCGCTTCGGCCGGCTGATTGGAGCTTGCGCAGCGCCACACCCAGCCATAGCCAGGCATCCGCATTCTTCGGATTGAGCTCGATGGCCTTGCGGAAGTCCTTGATCGCGAGATCGATCCCGCCACCGAACGCTTGCGGCAGATAGTAGTTCCCGACGCCGTGGCTCAAGTAAGCCATCGACGATTTGGGATCCAGCTCAATGGCTTTGTTCACCGAATCCAGAGCGCACTTTCCGTATTTCAGCCCGGCCAGGGAACTGCTGGAAACCATCTGCCCGCAAAGAGTCCCCAGGATCCGCTGATACTCGGCCGAATCGGGCTTCATGCTGACGGCTTTATTGGCGGCGTCCATGCCGGCTTGTGCCGCATTCTTAGCGGCTGCTTTGTCATGCAATTCGATGGCGACTTCGGCCGCAGTAGGATTCCGCCAACGCCAAGTGGTATTGCGCTGCCGCATCGTTCGGCTGTTTGTCGGCGCCGGCGCGCCATTCGGCCGCGATCTTTTCCAGCGCCGCGCGATCCTGGTGGTCCCGGGCTTTTAGCAGATCCGAATCGTCCAGCGTTCCGCCCCAGAGCTGCTAAAGCGCAAAATAGAACCAGACATTTCATACCGTTATGATTAGGACGCCCACCACTCTAGAGCGTTGCAACTTTTCGATGAACCAACAGAAAATAAAGCGATAACAACGTAAGAAGGCCGCCGTTCCACGGTGAGCACCACGCGGCGCCGTGAATTGTTTTACCAACGCTCCCACTACCAGGCTTCCCACCGGCATCCCGCCGCGAAACGCCACATTTTGGACACTGATCACCCGGCCGCGCATGTTGTCGGGCGCGATCAACTGAACCAGGGAAGTGATGCTGGTGAAGACCGCCAGGATCAGCGCCCCGGTGATGAAAATGAGTATGCAGCTCAGCACAAAGTTCCGGGAGAGAGCGAAGCCGCCAATGAATACGCCCAGGCCAAGCATCATCAGCAGGACCAACAGGCCCATGTGCTTATGTTTGCCGAGTGCCGCCACCGTCAGAGCGCCACAGATGGATCCGACGCCGGAACAAACCAGCAGGATGGTATACAAATTGGGGCCGCCATGAAATACGTCTTTCGCGAACACCGGCAAGAACACGATCAAGGGGAACGCCAAGAGTGTCATCATGAACGCCAGCACAATCAAAGCTTGCATGGCTCCCTGGTTGCGAATGAACTGAAATCCCTCCTTCATGCTCGTCAATACCGACTCGCGGCTCTTGGTAGGCACGAAGTGGGGATGGATAATCAGCAGCGAAATAATCACGGCGATAAAGGAAACGCCGTTGAGGCCAAAGCACCATGAGGCCCCCAGCAGCGGTCAGCGCCACGCCGCCGACGGTGGGACCCACCACTCGCGCAACATTGAACTGAATGGAGTTCAGCGCGATCGCGTTCGGCAGATCTTCCGTCTTCACCAGCGTTGGAATCAACGCCGAGTAAGCGGGTCCACCGAAGGATTGCGCCGTCCCAACTATAAAGGAAAGAGTCAGGATGGGCCACATCTTCCCTCATTCCCGCCGCGAACAGGCCCGCCAGCAGGAACGCACAGGCCATCTGGACGAATTGCGATCCGAGCAGCAGCTTCTGCCGCTCGGTGCGGTCGGCGAGACACGCCGCCCACCAGTGAAAATAGAACGATTGGAATGCTGCCCAGGAACGAATCTAAACCGAGCATGAAGGGCGATTTGGTGATGCTCCAGAACCAGCCAGGCTTGCGCGAAGGTCTGCATCAAGGTGCCGATGCTGGAAGTGCACGCGCCAAACCACATGAGGCGGAAGTCGCGGTAGGCGAAAGCCTTGAAGACCCGGCTGATCACTGTGAGGCCCGGCAATGCAACATCCGGTTAGGGAAGCGGCTGTTGGCGGTGAATCAGGTGCACGATATTGCCATCGCCGTCGCTGAAAAAAATCAGCCGATTGCCTTGGACCGCGGTGGGCTGGGTGAGAAACTCAACGCCGCGCTTGCGCAACTCCTCCATGGCGGCGTCGAAATCATCCACACTGATTGCCAGGTGACGAATGCCTGGATCTTTCATCTGCTGCGGCGCGCGAACGCCCTCCGAAGGAATGAACTCGATCAGGGTACCGTTCTTTGCGCGCACAAAATAATTGCCGCCGTACGTATAGTTGATACGAAAATCCAGATTTTGAACGTACCATTCCGCCAGCCGTTTGGGATCGGGAGACGCAATGGCAGTGTGTTCCAGTCCTTGAAACATAAACCTGGATTGTATCAGAGTCCCCTATTGAAACAATTGCGGCGCGAACTCGTTGAGATACTCGCGCCAGTTGGTCCAGGTGTGAGCTCCGGCGCTCTGCTGAAACACCGGCTGGTAGCCGTGTTTCTGGAATAGCTCCACCGTGGCCTTGGTGGTGTTCAACACGAAATCGTCTTTCCCGGTCGCAGAACCAAAACAGCTTCAGGCCTTTCTTCGCCGCCGCGTTGTCTAGTTCGGCCAGGTGCTGCTGCTCCCAACTGGGCCCGGCCGGCGGATCGAGCGCCGCCGCCGGACCACCGATGGGAACAATCCCGAAAATGCCCGAGCTGTAACCCCCACGTAGGCAAACTCGTCCGGCATGCGGGATGGCGATATTGAGCGTCTGCGCGCCGCCCATCGAAAGTCCCGCGATGGCGCGATGCTTCTGGTCGCGCAAAACGCGATAGTGCGTCTCGGCGTAGGGCATGATGTCGTCGACGAAATCCTTCACGAAATCGTCATCGAAATCGGGAGCGGAGCGCGCGAGGGCGCGATGGCTCGGTGTGACCGGCCGGCATTACGATCACCATCGGTTTGGCTTTCTTGGCCGCAATCAGGTTGTCGATGATGAAGCCCGCGCGGCCCACGGAGGTCCACGAATCGTCGCAATCGCCCGCGCCGTGCAGGAGATAAAAGATCGGGTACTTTTGCGAGCCGGTTTCGTAGCCGGGCGGGGTATACACGTGCATGCGCCGGAACTTCGCCAGGCTCTTCGAGTAATACGTCACGCTGGCGACAGCTCCATGCGGCACGTCCTTCGTTTCCATGAAATCGGCGCCGGGAACATACACCATGCTCCAGGCATTCCCATTCGATTCGCTCACCGAGGCGCTGCGCGGATCCATCACCGACACGCCATCCACGTTGAAGTCGTACCGGTAGGCACCCGGATCGATCGGGCCAATGGTGATTTCCCACACGCCGTTCTCGGCCCTGGTCATTTCGCCTTTGGGAGTGATGCCGAAAATGTCGGTGCTGAAAACCCGGACTGCCTGTGCCTTGGGAGCGAAAATGCGAAATGCGATGTGCCTGTCCGGCGTCACTTCAGGCGACGTAAAAGCAGGAGGTTGGGCGGTGGGTTGCGCGGACAAAGACACACACGCAAGTAAGCTTAATCCGAGAACCTGGTGTTGCATGCAGCATCGAGTATACAATGGCACCACCATGCGAGAAATCCCGTCTCTCCTCTTGCTCGTGGCGGCCGCGCCCCTCCTGTTCGCTCAGTGCGCCGATATGTTGAAGTACCATGCACCCGGGCTGGCGCTCACCATCGCGAAGGCGGATTCGGTGCCGGCCTCGGCGCCTGGCACTCTCCGCATTTCGCCCAACTTTCCAGGAACTGTGGCCGCCGCCGTCCCGTCGTTCTGCCGCGTGGAGGGCGTGATCGATCACCGCTCCGGCGTGGACGGAAAACCTTACGGGATCGGTTTTGCCCTCGCGCTGCCCGATCAGTGGAATGGACGATTCCTGTTTCAAGGCGGGGGTGGATTGAACGGCAGCGTGGCCCTGCCCTTGGGTTCTCAAGCGGCCGGCGATATGCCGGCGCTGGCGCGAGGATTCGCAGTCGTCACTACCGACAGCGGCCACCAGGGCAGCGGATTCGATGGCAGCTTTTTCCGCGATCAGCAGGCCAGCCTGGACTTCTATTACATCGCCATCGGGCGCGTCGCGCGGCTGGCTAAAGAGATGATCGCGTCGTACTATGGGCGTCCCGCGCAGCATTCCTATTTCGACGGCTGCTCCACGGGCGGCCGTGAAGCGATGATCATGTCGCAGCGCTATCCGGAATATTTCGACGGCATCGTTTCGGGCGATCCGGCCATCCGCACCGGCCACTCCAATCTCGCGCTCGGGTTCATGACGGCGGTCTTCCAGCCTGATCCTAAGAAGTTTTTCTCAGCTTCAGATCGCAAGCTGATCGTCAACTCGGTGCTGAAAGCCTGCGATGCCAAGGATGGCTTGAAGGACGGAATGATATTTAACTTGCGGGCGTGCGAGTTCGATCCCTCGACGCTGGTGTGTTCGGGTTCCAAGTCCGATGGTTGTTTGACCAAGGCACAAGCAGACGCATTGAAGAAAGCCTTTGCGGGCCCGAAATCGGCGCGTGGAGATTCAATTTATCCCGGGATGCCTTATGACGCCGGAATCGCCGATACGGGCGGCCTTCCGGGTCTGTTGAACGGCCCTGTCATCCCGGTGGCCACGGGCGCGGATTTCGCGCACTTCGACGCCGATCGCGAAGCTGCCCGCGTGGAGGCCAATGCAACCGCGCTACTTGGCGACAGCACCTGGACCAATCTCAGCAGTTTCGCCGGCCACGGCGGAAAGCTGCTGTTCTACCACGGCCTGAGCGACCCCTGGTTTTCGCCGCTCGACACGCTCGCGCTATTACGAGAAAATGTCCCACGATACAGGTGTCGCTTCAGTTGCCTCCTGGAGCCGCATCTACCTGGTGCCGGGCATGGGACATTGCCAAGGTGGAAGCGCGACGCTGGACCGTTTCGACATGCTGAGCGCTCTCGTGGACTGGGTGGAGAAGGGCGTCGCTCCGGATCGCGTAGTCGCTACCGGACCCGCGTTCCCAGGCCGGAGCCGCCCATTATGTCCCTATCCCCAACATGCTCAGTTCAGAGGCCAGGGCGATCCCAACGATGCCAGCAACTTCGTCTGCCGCGAGTAGCACGCTAATCTAGAACTAATGACGTTTTTGAAAGATAGTTTGATCGAGCTGATCACCCAGACTTCCACCAACCTTCCCCCGGACGTCCGCGCCGCCATGGGCGTGGCTCTGGAAACCGAAGTGGCTGGCACGCAAGCCGCGCAGGCGCTCGGAATTATCGCCACCAATATCGATATGGCGCAGGAAGATGTCGGGCCGATCTGCCAGGACACCGGGATGCCGACCTTCGTGGTGCACACGCCCGTGGGAGTGAATCAACTGCAAGTGAAGCGCGCGATTCGAGAAGCCGTCGCCGAAGCCACGCGGCGGGGCAAGCTGCGGCCGAACTCGGTGGATTCGCTTACCGGCAAAAATAGCGGCGACAATTTGGGCGAAGAGACGCCGGTGATTCATTTCGAGCAGTGGGAGCAGGACGAGATTGAGGTCAAGCTCATCTTGAAAGGCGGCGGCTGCGAGAACAAGAACATCCAGTATTCTCTGCCCTTCGGAGCTGGATCACCTGGGGCGCGCCGACCGGAATCTGGAAGGCGTTCGCAAATGCATCTTGCATGCGGTATGGCAGGCGCAGGGACAGGGTTGCGCGCCGGGCGCGGTAGGCGTGTGCATCGGCAGCGATCGCGCGCATGGATATGATCTGGCCAAGGGGCAGCTGTTCCGCACGCTGGACGATGTGAACCCGGTTCCGGAGCTGGCCGAAGCTCGAGGCCGAGATCATGGATGAGGCGAATCGCATCGGCGTGGGCGCGATGGGCTTCGGCGGCAAAGTGTCGCTCATCGGTTGCAAGATTTGCGCCGCGAACCGATTGCCCGCGAGTTTTTTCGTATCGGTGGCCTATGACTGTTGGGCTTTCCGCCGCCTCGGCGTCCGATTGGATGCATCCAGCGGCGCTATCACGAGTTGGCTGTATCGCGATCCCAATCGCGCGGTCGGCATCGCATGGCGCAGTCCGAAGGATTTCCGTTGACCGGCCGGGAAGTGGTGTTGCGCGCGCCGCTGTCCGATGAACAGGTGCGGAGCTTGCGCGTGGGCGACGTGGTGCTGATCTCGGGCGAGGTCTTCACCGGACGCGATGCGGTGCACGCGTACTTAATGAAAAACGCGCCGCCGGTGGACTTGCGCGGTTCCATCCTTTATCACTGCGGTCCGGTGATGCTGAAGCAAGGCGACGGCTGGGTGGTGAAGGCGGCCGGCCCCACCACCAGCATCCGCGAAGAGCCGTATCAAGCCACCATCATCGAGAAGTACGGAGTGCGGGCCGTAATCGGCAAAGGCGGCATGGGACAGAAGACGCTGGCCGAGCTCGAAAAGTCCGGCGCGGTTTATCTGAACGCCATCGGCGGCGCCGCGCAATTTTATGCGCGCACGGTGGAGAGAGTGCTGGGCGTGCATCTCATCGAGTTCGGAATTCCCGAAGCGATGTGGCATCTGCGCGTGAATAACTTTGCCGCCATCGTCACTATGGACGCGCACGGCAACAGCCTGCACGCGAGCGTGGAGCGCGAGACCGGCGCCAAGCTCGCCGAACTGCAACAGGCGTGACCTGTCTGGTAGAATTAATTTTGTCTCGGGCCAGGTAGCTCAGCTGGTAGAGCGCAGCCCTGAAAAGGCTGGCGTCGGCGGTTCGATTCCGTCCCTGGCCACCACAAAACGAAACACTTAGCAGCAGCCAAAGAGCTAAGGTTTCAGTCAACCGAACAATAACCGAACATCCTCAACCGGCGTTCGTTTTGTCGGCAATATTCACTTCCATCAGTTTCCAGATTTCCCGCGCCGTGCTTCCGGTCCTGGCGATGTGCTGCCGCGCCAGCTTGGCATAGCGTTCGGTCATCTTGATATTCGAGTGGCCGAGGATTTTCGCGAGCTCGTAAAGATCGCCGCCGTTCATCATGAACCAGGACGCAAACGTGTGGCGCAGATCGTGAAAGCGGAAATCCTCGATCTTTGCCGCTTCAGCAGGTCCTCGAAACTTCCTTCCACGCGTTGCCGTTGCTCGTTGCACCTGGTTTCGGCGGAAAAATCCGATCTTCTCCAATCACGGCGGGAAACCGCCGCAGCTCGCCGGCGAGTTCGGGAAGCATCGGGACATAACGCATCTTGCCGCCCTTCAGCTTCGCCCTCACCGCCAACAGCCCTTCGTTGTACATCACGTCGCTCCAACTCAGAGCGAAATATTTCTGAAGCACGCATCCCCGTGGTAACGGCGATAAGCACAATCAGCCTGAGCCGATAGAACGTCTTGTTGATTGCTTTCGTACCCTTGCGGTACGTTCTTTCATCGAGCGCTTGCTTGAGCCTGCCAAGTTCCTCAGCCGAGAGGTAACGGTCGCGTTGATCGTCCGGCCGCTTGACCTCGACCTGGTCGGCCGGGTTCCGGTCAATGCCGGTTTCCTTCGACCAGATCGTCGCGGCCTTCTCCATCATGTGGTGCATGACGTTGAAGTGCCGCACGGCCGTTCCTGCTGAGAGCTCGCGAAGCGCGGTCAGTTTTTCGTACCAGCCTGAGACGGCCACGCCGTCAACTTCCCGCACAAAGCGGCTACCCAGCTCATCGCGAATGCCCTCCAGAATGCTTTTCTCCCGGCCCGCCGAACGCTTTTTGGCTCCGTAATGCGTCCAGTACCGATCAATCAGCGCCGACATCCGAAAGTTGACCTCCCGTTTGACATCGAGATGCCGGTTCTCATCGCGCACCGACATCTTTTTCCGCTCGATCTTCCTGGCCAGTTCATAAGATCCATGCACCCACAGGCTCTTGTTTCTACCTCCTTCCCTCCAGCGAACTTCAAACACTCCATCCGACATTTTGTGAATGGACACTTCAATGCTTCTCCTTTCAGTCAATGGTTTCGATCGTGTGCTGTTCAACGAAGCGCTCCAGCGCTTTCAAATCGAACCGCAACGCTCGACCAACCTTGACGCAGGGAAGCTCCCGCAACCGGGCTTTCTTGTAGACCGTGTCCACTTCGAGGCCGAGGTATTGGGCCGTCTCCCTGACATTCAGGAGCCGCCTACCGATGCCTCCATTAAACACCGTCGAGGTGATCATGTCATTTCTTCCTTTGTCGCCCCGATGCTCCCAACCGCCCCCCGGATAGCGCGGAGAAAGGCTCCCTGGTCATCTGGCTAGGTGGAAACACGGCCCAAACCACACGCCTGAGGAGAAGATCACTGCGGCAGCCACTAACCCAACGGACACCCAACGTACAATTGCAGGACGACGGTGGGCCTCGTTGACCTCGTGTACGTATTCGCGCGCTTTCAGGCCGGCGATGTGAATATCGCCCTGGAGACCCTCCCGCATCTTCTCCGCTGATTCCTTCACCATCTTGGCGAGCATACTCCCGGCACGCATTTCGGCCCTCTTCATCGACTCATTGAATTCTGCAATCAGCTTTTGGTTCGATTCGTAATACCTTTGCTCTGCCTCCTCAAACACCATGCGGTTCATCGTCACCAGTGCAAATAGCGGGTCGCCGGGCTCAATGCGGATGTCGTTCTCGGCGAAGACTTCGCTGATCATTTGTTTCATGTCAGGCATACATCTGCTCTCCCTACAAAAGTGACAGCTGGTCTAACTGCTCGAACAGGTCCCGCTGGACCATCTTCAACCGCTGTTTGCTCATGACTGTAGCGGTTCCGTTGCGGATGGCATCCTCGAACGTCCTCTTGCGGGTGATGACCTCTTCAACATCGCGCCCGAACGTGTCCGGGTTCCTCTTCGGAATGTGAACGAGGCCGAAGACTTTGGACGCGCTATCTTTGTAGGCCTGCATGTCGGTGAACGTCTTACCGTCACGCTCGATGACACCGAAATACTCGTTCAGCCAGACCACGATGTTTCGTTCGGCGCTGCTATCGGCGAGACTCTTGAACCCCTTGAGCGTGTCCCCGAGCGCCTGTCCGCCCGTTATGATCGTGTGAACGTACAGCTTTCGCCCCGCATCGGAGAGCATCTCCAGGGCATTGCTTTCGACGATGAAGCTCCAGAGCGGAACGAAAGTGGACGCTCCATTGTCGACAATGAAGGTTCCCTCTTCGGTGAGCAGCCGGTGTAACAAAATGTCGAAGCCACCCGAATCAATGCGGCCGTCGCGCATGAGCGCCAGGTGCTCGGCGCCCAGTTCGGCATATTGCGAGAAGGTCTGGTTCACCGGATCGCTGTCAATGCAGTGGATCTCCCGACCGTGATGGCGGAAGTATTGGGCAAGAATGCTGGCGACCAAACTCTTGCCGACGCCTCCTTTGCCCTGTAGTGTGAGATGAATCGTTGACGTTCGTTCGTCAAGATGTTCAACGTTCCTGGACATCGTTCCTCCTTGAGTTCGAGTCCTTCTACCCTTTAAGGGAATCGCGAAGCCCGTTCGAGACGCCGAAACACAAATATCTTTTGCGAACACGAGTGTCGTGTGCTCCAGGCTGTCTCGCCATAAAAGCCGCGCTGTCACCTTATAAAGGAAATGGCGGAGGGGGTGCGGGACGGTAAAATTTTTCGATCAGTCTGAACTCAGATGAGTTTGCTTTCGTCCGGTGGCCCCGGAGGATACTCGAACCCAGTGGTTTTCTTAGTGTTACCGGAATCTTCGCTCGCGTGCTTGAGACGGTTTTTTTCGAAAGGGCGGTCGCCGGTGGAGGAAGGGGTGCGGTCGAAGTCGCTCGTTCTTTCCGCCGAATGCGGGTGATGTAGGAACCTAGGCTTTGGACACTGACAACGATCCCGGCGTCCTCCTCAAGCCATTGGCGGATCGTCGCCAAGCTTTGCCCTTCGGCTTTGGCAGTTCGGATCTCAGGCCACAGGGCGCGCAACTGGCCGGCCTTGGTGGCAGGCTTTTTCCCGCGCCGTTGTGCGAGGCGGTCTTTGGTCTCAGTGATCCATTGTTGCTCGGCTTTTGTGTATTCCTTGGCTTTCGCCATAGCACCAACAGTTTGCGCTGCTTTTCGACATAATTCAACGAATTTCGACAACGCAACGGACCGTTCGACGTTCTTCGACGTATTTCAACCGAGGCGAAGACAACAAACATGGGTAGTGGAACATAAAGGGGGACAGGTTGTGTGTTTTGTTTGTCTATCGCACTGATCGCACGCGCCTTCACGCGTCCGACAATTTGCTATCTCTGTCCGGCGTTCGTCGGACGCCTAATTTTTCGACAAAAATAATGCCGTCCCGCACCCCCTCCGCCATTTCCTTTATAGGGCGAGGAACCAATGCCAAAACGATCGATCCGACTGACCGATGCAATCGATCAGCGAATTCAATCCGCCGCCAAGCAACGAGGCTACTCGACCCCGAGTGCCTTCCTTCGAGCCGCGATCAAGAAAGAGCTGAACGAGCCTGATGTGGGCTCTCCGGCCAATGAACAAATTCTGGGCTACATCAGGGAAGTGCGTCAGGACGTGCGCCGCGTTGAACGAGCTCAACAGGCCTTATTTGCTTTGGTGGATAGCTTCGCGAAGATCTTCGTCACTTGTGTGCCAGAGCCCCGTGGCGAAGCTATGCAGACCGCACTCGGAGAGGCGCGAAACCGCCACGCCCGGCTGCTCACCAATGCGGGCCACGCGATGCTCAGTGACTCGATGGTAGCGATGGAGGACTTGATAAGCCGTGGGGAAAAGTAAGGATGAGGAGCGAGAGTTCCGGCTTCGGCCAGCGAAGCCGCCAGCGCGACATGAACGCCGGGTTTACGCGTCAGCGTGTAGGATCATCATGCATCGCGCCCGCATGAGCGGCGTGCGGAAGCACCGCGCAGTTGGGTTCGGCACGGGTGCGACTCACGCCCGACCATATTCCCAACGATGTGCAGTTCGGATGATGTACTCCAAAAACACGAGTAAGGGGCAGTGGCGAGCACACGGACGCTACATTACGCGCGAGAGCGCTACGGAAGGCGGAGTCGGATTCAACGGAGCCGAAGAATCAATCGACATCGCAACGCGCCTGGAGGGTTGGCAGAAGGCGCGCGACGAACGTCTCTGGAAGCTGATCGTGTCTCCCGAGCTTGGGGACCAAGTTGACCTGAAACATTTGACTCGCGATCTTATGGCAGAGATTGAGGGGGACCTCGGCATGCGGCTCGAATGGGTCGCAGTGGCCCATTTCAATACCGAGCACCCGCATGTTCATGTTGCACTGCGAGGCATCGGCGCAGAAGGGCGACCAGTCCGTCTCAGCCGCGATTTCGTTCGGGAGGGCATCCGCCGTATCGCGGAAGATCTGTGCACGCGCCAGCTTGGGCATCGCACGGATTTGGATGCCGCTGACGCGCAACGTCGCGAAGTACATCAACATCGTTACACGTCGCTTGACCGGATCATCCAGCGGGATGCTGACGGAGCCGAAGCCGCTGAGTCCCCTTTCTTCACGGTCAACAAGGACCCAAGCCGCGCCGGGCTCGGTCCAAGTACATCGCTGATCGAAAGGCGCACAGCGGAGCGGCTGATGGTCCTCGAATCCATCGGATTGGCCGAGTCCACCGGTCCGAAGACTTGGCGCGTACGGCGGGACTTCGTGAACGTACTTGGAGCCATGCAGCGCAGCGCTGACCGTCAAAAGACTCTGGCAGCACACGGAGCACTCTTGTCCGATGAGCGACTTCAGATGACCGTGCTCGACGTTCGAAGCCTTACGGCCCTGGAAGGCAGGGTCCTGGTCCACGGCGAGGAGGAGTCCTCCGGACGCAGGTACCTCATACTCGAAGGAACAGACGCGCAAGTCCACTATGTCCACTACCCCCCCGAAATCGAAGCGGCCCGAAATCGCGGGGGGCTACGCACGAATTCTTTCGTTCAACTTCGAAAGTCGACTGCAGGGAGCCACCCCGCGCTGGAAATAGATGACATGGGCGATGCAGAGGCCATCTTGCGCGACACCCTCCAGCTGCGGGAGATCGGGCAATGTCTAATCCGCTGCGGCATCGTCCCCCAGGATGATGGCTGGGATGGATGGCTGGGTCGGTATCAGAAGGCGCTTCGAGACGCCGTGACCATTCTTGAAACTCCAAGCGTAACCAAGAGACATGAACGCGAGAAGACCCGGGGCCACGGACGCTAGCGAACGAGAGGTCGGTGGAGGCACCGAGAAAGAAGCGCTAATGCGAATTGCAAAGTCTGAGTGACAGGCTGAGGCAACCGTCAGTCTTCTGTTCCCGGGACGCACGTGCCATGACTTTTGAGAAGATTCCCCCTTTAGGTCCACCAACCCGAGCCGTAGGCGTAGACGACCTCTAGCAGTAAAACCCGATTCGAATGTTCCCGACTTGGCCAGGACGGGCGTCAACACGCCTGGGACAATGTTTCCGAAGGCCCCTGATTCTCACTATTCCGAACGCCATCAATGTCAAAACACACACGTGTGCGACCAGCGCGGCGAGATCTCCGATGAATGAGCGATGGTAGTGAGGCAACTAGAAAAGAAGCTTGAGCGCAAACTGAAGTTGGCGGGAATCCTGTGCGCTGGAAATGCTGCCGAAATTCGCGGTAAACGCCGTCCGGTTCGGGATGTTGAAATTGGGGTGATTGAAGACGTTGTACGCCTCGGCTCTGAACTGGAGCTTGGCGGCCTCAGTCAACTGCATGTCCTTCTGAAGTGAGGAGTCGAATTCTTGGAGTCCGGGCCCGATCACGACATTACGAAGGGAGTTTCCAAATGTATAGAGCGCCGGCAACGAGAAGACCGTCGTATTGAACCATTGCTGTGGCGTTTTCGGTCCGGCGTTCGGATCGCCCGAGATGTTGGGCCGCTGCGCGGGTCCAGAGCCTATATTTGCCTGATCGCTGGCGATGTTCACGGTGAAGGGCGCTCCCGATTGCGCTGTGAAGTACCCACCCGCTTGCCAATGCCCGAAGACCCGCCGCGCCCAAATGGGTGTGTCTTTCGCGAACGGAAGCCGGTAGAGGACGCTCACTACCACCCGGTGACGATGGTCGAAACTGGAGCTGGCTTTCTCTGCACCGAGGTCATAAACGTTTTGCGGGAGATTGGTCTCGTTTAATGTTGCGCCCGGATCGGAAGCATCGTCGATCGAATGAGACCATGTCCAGTTCGCATCGAACATCAGACCCTTGGCCAAGCGGCGCTTCGCGCTTAACGTCAGCGCGTGATACGTCGCCCATCCATTCCAGCGAATATCGCTGATTTGACTTAGCTGGGGGATGGGCCGACGGGCCGCGATCGCTCCCGGGCCAGGGAGCGGAACGTTCAAAACGGTCCCACTATCGGCATGGACCGTGCGTGATCCAATGTAGGCTAGTGAGAACACGGTGCTCGGGCTCAGTTCTCGCTCGATATTCACGTTCCAAACCTCGTTGTATTCGATCTTGAAATTATGGTCGAGGTTGTTGCCGCCTACCGTACCCACCGTATTTGCTGTCAACGCATTCTCAGTTGTAAAGGATGGCGAGAGCGCGGCCGCCGCCGAATTCACAGTCTTCGTGACAAAGAAAGGCAGGTTCTGAGCCAAATTGGTGACAATGCTATAGGCGGCCTGATTGGGGTAGATGCCGACACCAGCGCGCACCACTGTCTTTATGCTGGGAAGGCTCCACGCGATCCCCGCCCGCGGCGCGAGGCGGAGGGGCCTCGGCACAAGGAGGCTGTTGTTCCAACCCGCGACCGAAGATGGAACATAAGCAATCGGAAGCAACGGTAGCAGCGCCGCGGCCGCGGGTGAAATGTTCCCAGACCCGTCGCTCGCGACAACGAACCGGCCGCCTGGAACGGAAGTATCGATCGCCGCGATCTCATTGTTCGCGTCTGTCATGTTTCGGTTGTATTCGTAACGAATTCCAGCGTCGACCTTCAGGTTCGGAGTGATCTGCCAGTTGTCTTGAAGATAGAAATGGGCCCAATCCGAGCTTGCATTCATCGCGGCCCGGCCAAGACCAACCTGAGCCGTCGTTGGATCGCCGAGCAGGAAGTCCGCGAACGCGTTCCCATCAGCCAGACCAGGCGCCGACGAGGTCCACCTCGGAGTAAATGAAAATATTCCGCGCGCGCCATTCGGATTCACCGGCTGAAGATTGTAGTGCGTGAAAGAGCCGCCGAACTTCACGGTGTGCCTACCAGTGTGCCAGATCACGTTGTCGTAGAATTCAAAGTCACGGTTGTTGCGAAACGTGAACAATGTGGGATCGCCCATAGTCGAGAACTGGCCTCCGAAGGAGATCTGCGGATATCCGAGATCCAGGGGATTCGTTGCTACGCCTTGCAACCCCGTCTGCGCAGCAAATGTATTCCCACGGTTTGGGCTCGTCTGTCCTCCAGCCACGGTGAGAAACCCAAAGCGCGATTCATTTAGAATGTTTGAGCTGAACGTATGCGTCCAACCCGCTACGCCGTTAATAGCGTGTGTGCTCAGATTGCGGCCAAAACCGGGCAGTAGACTCTCCTGTAGCACGCTCGATCCGAAGGGATCGGCTTGGCGTGCGTCGAAAATGGAGCTACGAAGGTATGCTGTATCACGGCTCGAGAACTGATGGTCGAGGCGTGCGCTGTATTGATTTTGGTTGATCGCTTGATTCCCTGTGGCAAGCAGGTTCTGCGCAATACCGGGGAGGTTTGGAAGCGGTATTTGGGCGAGCAGGGCGACAGCTACTGGATCTAAGCGCGTGATCCGATTATTTGGAAATGGCTGGCGCTGCCCACCACTGATCGTGGTCGGATCATAAATCGCCGGCAGGCCGGAGAAGTCACCTCTGCGCATAGCGACTGTGGGACCGAAAACGTCTGAGTCACGGACTTACGGACTGGCCCTCATAACTCAGGAAAAAAACGTCCTATTCTTCCGGAGCGGACCTCCTATGCTTCCGCCGAACTGGTTCTGGCGGAAGGAGAAATGGCTCGAAACTGGAGTCGAAGAAATTTTTCGCATCGAAGGCGTCGTTGCGGACGAACTCGAATAGGGTGCCGTGAACATTGTTCGATCCCGATCTAGTCACAACGTTGATCACAGCACCGGACTTGCCGCCAAATTCCGGGGCATATGACGTCTTCTCGATGTTGAACTCCTCGATGGCATCGATCGATGGGGCGATGACCATGTTGTTGAAGTGTTCATCGGTAATCGCGACACCATCCAGCAAGTAGAGATTGTGGCCGCTGCGCTGGCCGAGAACGTTGATGAGGTTGCCGGCCTGCTGCATAGCGTCGCCCCGCGTGCCCCCCGGCGGCCGGACAACACCAGGGCTGAGCATCGCGAGATCGAGGAACTGGCGGCTCTTCACGGGCAAGTCGATCACTTGCTGATGGCCTATGACATCCCGGATTTCGGCGGACTCCATCTGCACGTTCCCCGTCTCGATCTGAACTATAACAACCTCGCTTCTCTCGCCCAGCTGCAGGGCGAAGTCGCGCCTGAGCCGATCGCTTGCGTGGACGTCGAACCGTGGCAACGTGGATTGTTTAAAATTGGGAGCCGTTACGGACAGGGAATAAACTCCTACAGGCAGCTGGGGGAACAAGTATTCACCGGAGCTGTTGGTGACTGCGGTGAAC
>CAWFZZ010000018.1:0-418668 GCA_963820405.1 Bryobacterales bacterium
AATTTCTCCACAACGGGCTTTTTTCACTTGTTGGTAGTTGTTCTGGTCGCGATGTGGTCCGGCTTCTGGGAAGCCACAGTGACTTCGCTTGTGGCCCTCACGTGTTTGAACTACTTCTTTGTCCCGCCGGTCTATACTTTCTACGTTGCGGATCCACAGAATTGGGTGGCACTACTCACCTTTGAGTCCACAGCTTTGCTGGTCAGCCGGCTGTCCATACAAAGGGGAAAGCAGGCTCGGACAGCAATCCAGGAGCGTCGGGGCATGGAAAAGCTGTATGAACTCAGCCGCCGGACTCTTCTGATGAATCCTCAGCAATCGCCGGGAGCGCAAATTGTCGCTCAGATTCGGGATGTCATTCAAGTGGAGGAGGTAGCTCTGTTTGATGCCGCGCGGGCACATCTGGACACGGCCGGACTCGCCGGCCCGGATCTGGAAACGCTAGTCCGAGATACCTACCTGCAAGACCGGAACCAAGACGACCCGGCGGCAAACACATGGCGGCGAACGCTTCGCCCAGGCACTCGTTCCACCGGTGCGATCGTACTGCGCGGCGTGGGCTTGAATCCGCTCATGGCTGACGCCATCGCGTCGCTGAGCGCCATCGCTCTGGAACGCGCCCGCTCCTTCGAAAAACAAAGCCACGCCGAGGCAGCGCGCCAGAGCGAACAACTCCGCACCGCGGTACTGGATGCTCTGGCTCATGCTTTCAAGACGCCTCTGACCGCAATTCGCACGGCGAGCTCAGGTTTGCTGGAAGCGGGTGGGCTGGGCCCGGCGCAGGAAGACTTAGTAACGCTGATCGACGAACAGTCTGACAGGCTCACCAATCTCAGCTCTCGCTTGCTGCAAACGGCAAAACTGGATGCATCCGAGACCAGGCTTCACAAAGAAACGGTGGCGATTCCGCAACTGATTGAACAGGTCCTGTCGGAATTTTCGGCTCACCTGGATGGCCATCCGACGGAGGTTTCGATCGCCAATCGACATTGCACTACCTATGGAGACCGGGAGTTACTTGGTACGGCCATCATCCAATTTATCGACAACGCGGCCAAGTACTCAACACCCGGATCTCCCATCACGATCGGGGTAGACGATCGCGAGGGTGAAATCCTCATCTCAGTTCACAATGAGGGATCCGAGGTTCGACAAGAAGATCGTGAACGGATCTTCCAGCGTTTCTACCGCAGCCCGGGAGCGAACCATCGTGCACCGGGAACCGGGCTAGGTCTCTCGATTACGAAGGAGGCTGCCGAAGCGCATCAAGGGCGCGTCTGGGTGCATAGCGAAAAGAGCAAAGGCACTACCTTTTTTCTTTCGCTGCCGCGCACGGAACGGAGATTCAAATGAACAAGCCACAAGCCAAAGTACTGATCGTGGACGATGAGCCGTCCATCCGCCGAGCGCTCCGCACGACTTTCGGAACACTCGGCTTCGACACTGCCGAAGCCATGACCGGCGAACAGGCACTCCTGTTGCTGCGGGAAGCCAATTTCGACACCGTATTGCTGGACGTTAATATGCCCGGAATGGGCGGATTCGAGGCTTGCCGGGAAATTCGCCGGCAATTCCCGAGTCAGGCGGTCCTCATGTTAACCGTACGAGATAGTGAGGACGACAAAGTGGAGGCACTGGAAGCGGGAGCTGACGACTACGTTACCAAGCCGTTTCCGATCCGCGAGTTAGTCGCGCGCGTTCGCGCCGCGGTTCGGCGGGCGCAGACTCCACCTAGCAGCGGAGGCGCGCCCATTGCGATTGGTCAGATCACCCTGGATCCCTTGCGCCGCCTGGTTCAAAAAAACGGCACGACCGTTCACCTCACCCCCAAGGAATTCGACCTCCTGCATTACTTAATGAAGCACGCGGGGATGCCGATGATGCATGCGCGACTCCTAAGTGCTGTCTGGGGTCCAGAGTACGGCAATGAGGTAGAGTATCTTCGCACTTTCATCCGCCAGCTGCGCAAGAAGTTGGAGGATGACGCGGCCCTCCCCAAGTATCTGCTCACGGATTCGCACATCGGGTATCGGTTTCGAGAAGTAAGCAGTTCTTCGTGAGTTACTAGCTTCGCAGGACTAAAAGCGTCCCTAATCCTTATACAATCCTTGCTTCAATATCACTTTATCCTGACGCGTCTAAAGGAAATCTGAATGGGGGCCCCAAAAAAGTCCGATCAATCGCTTTATGCGTTCCTTACGTTGTCGACCCTATACTCGCTTCTAAGGTTCCGGCGGATTACGCACTTCTTATTGATTGAGGGTAAATGCCTTTCTCATGGGCTTCCAGAGCACCGGCAGCGTCTTGGGCTCAACGGCCAGCAAGAACTTCCAGAATGTGCGACAACAACCCGCTTTTCTCCGGCGAGAAACCGATGTCTGGCCCTTCCGCGCATTCTTCCGCACATCTCGGTCAAGCCGCCATTCTGATTGTGGACGACGACGCTTCGGTTCGCCGCGCGCTTCACGCCACTCTGCAAACCCTCGGTTTCGGCACTTCCGAAGCGTCGGGCGGCGAGGAGGCACTGGTCTTAGCCCGCGTGGTTGCTTTCGACGTCGTGCTTTTGGACATAAACATGCCTGGGATGGACGGCTTGGAAACATGTCGCCGCCTCCGCAAACAATTCCCCCGGATTGCCATTTTAATGCTCAGCGTTCGGGACAGCGAGGAAGACAAGGTGGCGGCGCTGGAGGCTGGCGCCGACGATTATGTCACCAAACCTTTTCACATTCGCGAGTTGACAGCACGGGTCCGGGCTGCCGTCCGCCGTGCGGAGGTCCTGGAAGGAGATACCAATGCTGCGATTTGCATTGGCGACATCGATCTAGACCCTGCGCGCCGCGAACTTAAGAAAGCAGGCGTCCTGATTCACATGACTCCTAAAGAGTTCGATCTTCTGCATTATCTTATGGCGCATGCCGGGCTCCCGATTACGCACGGACGTTTACTGAATGCTGTTTGGGGGCCGGAATACGATGACGAGGTCGAGTACCTCCGAACATTCGTACGTCAGTTGCGCAAGAAGGTAGAAGACAATCCGGCATCGCCTAAGTATCTGTTAACAGATATCCAGATCGGTTATCGTTTTCGGGATCGTGACTTAGTCGCACGGTAACCGGTAATTTATTTCGTGGCTGATCGTGTGAACCTCCCGAGCAAAACCAGAATTGGCACAACCGGACTGGTCTTCCCGATAAGTGCGGCTCAGGATCTCAGCGACCTGGAGAACCGCGCGCTGCGAAAGGCGGTGCAGGAGAACCTGGTTAGCTTCCCGGCGCAGATTCCAGCATTTGAGAGGCAATCGCAGCCAGACCTGCAACGGAAGATCGTGATCCTGTACTTTGCGCGGGGATGGTCGATGGACGACATCGCCGAACGCTACGGTCTGGGACGGCAGCGGATGGGGCAGATCCTGACCGCTTGGCGAATTAGCGCCGTAAGAGAAGGCTATGTAAGTGCCATTATTCCGGGGCATCCGTTTTTTAAACGGGTCCGGTTCGATGAACCGTTGCAGAGGAACTCCCTTGCGCCCCAGGCTGCGGTAACGGCGCCTATACGGTTGATGCCTTCGATCGCATCCGCGCCCGAAGTGGAGCAGCCTCCGCCAGCGATCTCCAGCGTGAGGGACCTCAAAAGAACTAATGTCGCCGAACAGCTTCAGGCGATCATCGGAATTCTGGACAATCAAGTGCGGCTTCGTGCCAACCATTTAAACGGAAGCATCGAATCTTGCGAGCCCTTGCTCGCCAGCGCCCGCAAGCTGTGCGCGCGTCTGGAAGCCGGGTCTGCGTCAGCCCACAGGAATGACGAATGGCGAATTACGGCCGCGATTTCCGCGGCGAGGCGTCTCTTCCGGCGGTTTGACGAACACCGCGCTGGAACGCGGTCTTCTGCGGACGAACGCCGCTGTCAGATTTGTGGGGCCACTCGCAGTGAGCCAGAATCGTGCACGCACTGAAGGTCTTCATCCCGCGATCAGGACGGTAAACGGGACTGCTGAATGAGATTGGCTACGCCAAGAGCAAAGTGGACCGCGAAGGCAAGCAAGCCGGCTCCCACCAGGCGTAGGAATAACTTCTTGCCCCAGTCCGCCTTTTGGACTTCCGGAAAAACACCCACGTTCATGTGAAGGAAGTTTCCGAAGTGGCCGGGCGCCAGCAGCATGAACAGCCCCACGCCGGTCCATGCCAAAAACATGACGACATAAATCAGGAATGGTCCAAGGAGCCGGGTCACGGTCGCGCTTCAGGCGCCATTTCCTTAATTGTGATCCCGCCGAATCCTACACGCAGATGAATGGGATGCGCGGCGGACTCATTCGCTCCAGAAAACGCCTCGCCGACGAAGTGCCGTACATGGGCCTTGCGAGAGAAATCGGAAATCACCATCCCCATCGTGCTCTTGGCATCAATTGAATACGGCCCAGGACCCGGCAGCATCAGAATAATGTCGCCGTCCCTGTTGGTGGCATCGACACCCCCGGTAACATTGTCGATCAGTATGTTGCCGCCGGCGTGCCGTATCGCTAGGTTCGAGTCGCGCGGTACGCGAAGCTCGTACCGAACCGACACGTCGCCCTTGCCGCCGAACGGATGCCGAAAGAAGCTGCGCGATGGAACGGTGGTTCCGATGAAGAGTTCGTTGGCGGAAGGATGTTCGGTGGTGAAGCGGACGCGATCCAGGCGTTCGGAGACGTCCTCCGGTACGTCGTAGTCCATCACCTCCCTGATGAGAGTCATCTCAACCGCAGGCTGATCCCAGCCCTCGACGTAGAGGTCGCCAAAGGAATCGTTCAGACGTATGGTTCCGCCAGAAGGGAAATCCACGCGCTCGGTGTGAACCACTTGCGCGGGGCGTTGTATGGATACTTCCGCGGCGCAGAACATCGACAATCCGAGAACAAGCGTTAGCAACTTCCGGATCATTTATTGGTTGCCTCCGGCTCGGTAGGAGCCGCGAAAATTATCCTCGTTGACGCCATTACGGCAAACTCCTTGAGCCGACGGCTTGGCGCAATTGCTCGAGCGAGGTGACATAAGCGGCCACGGCCTGCCGGTAGGCGAGCTGCGTCGAGCGATAATTGCGCTCGGCGTTTAGAAAATCGAGGAGAGCGATGGCCCCCCGCCTATATGCGTACTCGCTGATGTCGCGGCTTCGTTTGGCGTCGTCGAGCGGACCATTGCGATAAATCTGCACCACGCGTTCGTTCGACTGGAGCCCTAAGTAAGCGTCCCGTACATCGGTAAGCACTTGGCCGTTGGTCGCCAGCTGCTGTTCTCGCGCCTGTGCGATGGCATAGCGAGTTTGAGCGATCGTGCCTTGGTTGCGATCGAAAATCGGGAGCGGAATGCTGAACGAGAACGAGAGTGCGCTGATGCTGTTTACATGCGAATAATTGCCCTGAATGGTGAAGTCCTGCTTGCCGTTTGCTTTGGCTAGAGTGTACTGGCTATTGGCTGCCGTGATCCCGAGTTGCGCTGCCTTTAAATCCGGACGATTCTCGAGAGCCCTCTTTTGCAGGTCTTCGAGTTTGAGGACCACCGGACGGTATTCCAGTTCGTCGGCGATATCGTACTCGGCAGGCACCGAGTCGTAGCCCAACTGCTGCCGGAGATCGGAGAGCGCCTGAGCCTTCGACAACTCCGCCTGCTCTACGTCGGTCTGAAACTGCACCAACTGGATCTTGATTTGCAGGAAATCGTTTTCAGACATTGCGCCGATGTCACGCTGCCGCTGGCTGATATTCACCGTATCCTGGAAGCTTTTCAGATCCTGCCGCGCCAGATCGAGCGACGATTCCGCCAATTGAGCGTTTATGAAAAGCTGTGCTACCTGAAAGCCGAGCGTTCGTTCGTTATCCGACACCTGTGAGCGCGTGACGGCCGTCGCATCTTGGGCTGCTTCCAGGCGATGCTGGCGTTTTTGGCCGCGCTCAAACAGGTAACTCAGCCCGACGTCGCCTTCGGTGGAGTCGTGGAGATAATCCAGAAAGCTGATGCCCGGCGGGGAGGAAAGTGGGAGGTAATCCCAATCGGCGAAGAACGTAGGATTGGGCCGGAGGTTGGCCTGAACTTCCTGAGCTTGGTTCTGCAGGATGGTGGTGCGCAGAGCCAGCAGGCCATGATTGTGCTGGCGAGCCAGTTCAATGGCTTGCTCAAGAGTGATCTTCGTAGGCCCAGCGGCAGATTGTCCGTCAGCCAAATTCGCAAAAGATCCGCAACTCAGTACCAGGCAGGCTGCGGTTATACTTTTAACCTTCAACGGCCACCTCCGGTTCGGGAAGGACATCGCCGGGCCTGGCAATCCACGCGTAAAAGGTGGGCAACAGGACGATGCTTAGCAGCAGGTCGGAAATCAGGCCGCCCACGATTACAATCGCGAATGGACGCTGCGAATCGGATCCGATGTCGTGCGACATCGCGGCGGGCAGCAGCCCAAGAGTAGCCACCAGCATAGTCATCATGATGGGACGAAGCCTGAGCACGGCCCCCTCCACAGCGGCATCCTGGATGGTGTAGCCCTTGGCTCGAAGCTGGTTGATGTATTCGAGCATGATGACGCCCGTCTGCACCGATACGCCAAAGAGCGCCAACATCCCGACGCCCGAGGAAACGCTGAGGAAGGTTCCCGTGACCAGGAGAGCCAGAAAGCCACCCACACGAGCCAGGGCGACGTTGAGCAGGATCAGCAGCGACCACTTGAACGAGCGAAACATGGTGTAGAGAATGATGAAAATGACCAGGATTGTCAGCGGGACGATAATAGCCAGCCGCGCTTCAGCGCGTTGTTCGCTTTCATATTCGCCAGACCAACCGACGGTGTAGCCCGGCGGCATCTTCACTTTTTGACCGATCCGTTTAATCGAGTCTCCAACTGTGGTTCCCAGATCGCGGCCTCGCACGTTGAAGGTGACTGCGACATAGCGCTGGTTGCCTTCGCGGTAGATGTCGTACGCGCCATCCCGGACCTCTACTTTCGTCAATTGCGCTAGAGATACCCGCTCTCCGCTAGGAGAAAGCAGTCGAACGTTCTGAATGGCCCTCGCGGTATTGCGATAGGGCGCCTGGTAGCGAACCACGAGGTCGTAGACTTGTTCGCCGATCAGCACTTGGCTCACGGCGTTGCCGCCTACGGCCGTCTGGACCGCGTCTTGGATGTCCGCCACGTTAATTCCAAAGCGGGCCGCCAGGCGGCGGTCAATGGTCAAGTCGAGATTCGGCTGGCCGAAATCGCGCAGCAGTTTCACGTCATGCATGCCCGGAATGCCCGACATGACAGCAGTTACTTCTTCGCCCTTCTGTTCGAGTAGCTTCAGGTCATCGCCGAAAATTTTTAGCGCGAGCGAACCTTTTGTGCCTGTCATGGTTTCGCCGACGTTATCTTCAATCGGCTGGGAGAAGTTCCAGATCGCTCCGGGGTATTTCTGCACCGCGCGGTTCATGGCTGCGATCAGTTCCTCTTTGTTCTTGTGAAATATCGGACGCCATTCGTCGTGCGGCTTCAAGTCGACAAAATACTCGGTGTTGCCGAACCCTCCGGTGTCGGTTCCATCGTCGGGCCGGCCGACTTCCGAAACGACTTTGCTCACTTCCGGGAAAGACGCAAAGACATAGCGCTCGTTGGTCGTGAATTTTTCGCCCTCCGAAAGACTCGTGCTGTTTGCGAGCGTGCCGCGAGCCCAGATGGCGCCTTCATCGAGATGCGGCAAGAACTCCGCGCCGATAACTCCGCCAAAACCCAGGTAAATGGTTCCAGCCAGAGCGACAACTCCGATGAAGAGCACAACCCAGCGATGTTGTACGGCCCAGCGCAGCCGCCTGCGATACTGTTCGGTGAGAAAATCCATCACCACATTGCGCACTTCCCGGACGCCGTTGCGGAAGAAGGTAGCTGCCAGCACGGGCGCGATGAGGATGGAGAACGTCATGGCGCCCAGCAGAGCGAAGGCCACAGTCCAGGCCATGGGCCGGAACAAACGGCCCTCCACGCGTTGGAGCGTGAAGATCGGCATATAAGCGGTGATGATGATGGCGATGGCATAAAACACGGGCCGTTGTACTTCATGGCATGCCTCGCGAATCTTCTCAGCGGTCGTTTTCGAGGCGTCCGTGAAGGAGCCGTCGCGTCCCCGGTGCAGGTGGCGGATGATGTTCTCCACCATCACCACTGTTCCATCCACCACCATTCCAAAATCGAGCGCACCCAGGGAGAGGAGATTCGCGGGAATGTGGCTCAAGTCCAGGAAGATGGAGGCAAAGAGCAGAGAGAACGGAATCGTTAGCGCGACGATGAAAGCCGCTCGCGCGTTGAGTAGGAACAGGAAGAGGATGACCGTTACCAGGATCATGCCTTCGACCAGATTGTGCATCACGGTGTGCAAGGTGAAATGCAGCAGGTCGCTGCGATCCAGCATGGGAACAACCTCCACACCAGGCGGCAGAATTCCGTGGTTGAGATCGTACACCTTCTTGTGAATGGCATCCAGCGTCGGCTGCTCTTCAGCGCCCTTGCGCATGTATACCGCGCCCTGAATGACATCGGATTCATCGATAATGCGCCCGTCCTGCAGGTGGTTGGCTCGCGCCATGTGTCCCAATCGGATTTTGGGACCCTGACTCACGTCGGCAATGTCCTTCACCCGAAGAGCGGTTCCCGATTGGGTTTTTAAGACGGTCTGTTCGATGTCGCGCGTGGTGTTGAAGAGCCCGAGCGCACGAACATTCATCTGCTGCAACCCGACTTCTACGAAACTGCCGCCGGCATTGATGTTGTTACTGGAGAGCTGCTGTTCCACTTGGCCGATGCTCAAACCGTAGGAGACCAGCTTGTTCGGATCGACGCGCACCTGGTACTCGCGCTCCACGCCGCCGAAATCGGAAACATCCACGACGTCAGGAACGGACTTGAACTGCTTCTGGAGCACCCAATCTTCGAGAGATCTCAGCTCCATCAGGTCATAGCGTGGATTGGAGCTTCTCAGCGTGTACCAATAAATCTGGCCGGTAGTGCTCCAGTCCGTGCCGATTTGGGGCTGAAGGCCTTGGGGCAGACTGACCTGCGTAAGTCTTTCCAGCACCTTCTGGCGGTTCCAATCATTGACGGAGCTGTCGTCGAAGATCATAATCACGAACGACAGGCCGAAAATGGACTCGGATCGCAGATAGGTAAGGTGCGGCATCCCGGACATCTGCTTTTCGATCGGTATTGTGACCTGCTGCTCCACTTCTTCAGCGGAGCGGCCCGGCCATTGGGTGATCACCGTCGCGTAGTTGTCGGCGATGTCGGGATAAGCTTCCACTGGCAAGTTATGAAAAGAGATTGCTCCCCAACCGATCAACAGCAGGGCCATGGCCAGCACGACAAACTTATTGTTTAGCGCAAAGTCTACGAGAGCGCGTATCATTTTCTGTTACCTGCTCTGCTTAAAGGCTGGCTGAACGTCATTGGGCGAGCACGTGGTCTAAGACCAGCGCGTTCGTAACCACCTGTTGCCCTGGTGCGAGCCCCGACTTGATTTCTTGCAGATTTGTATTCTCCTGCACGAGGTCTCCGCCAACCACTTCCACGCGGCGAAACTTCCTGTCGGGTGCGGGAACGAACACAAAATCGCGATCGTGCATGTGCAGGACGGCGGATGCCGGGACAATCGTGTGCATCTCCCTGGTCTGGCCGCGGAAGGTAGCCTTAACGAACATCCCCAGCCGCATGATCCCGGGATTTGAAACTTCTATGCGGACCTTGGCCGTGCGAATGTTCGGATCCAGAATAGAGCCAATGTTGCTAACCCTCCCTTTGAACATATGATCGGGATACGCGTTCAAAGTGATGTCCGCCAGGTCGCCGATCTTTACAGTGGACAAGTCGTTCTCATAGACGTCACAGATAACCCAGGTTGTCGAGAGATCTGAAATGGTGAAGGGATACGGCGTGTTGTAAGCCTGCACCAGCGACCCGTTGGTGACTTGCTGATCGGTAATCACACCCGAGGTTGGCGCGAAAATATCCACCATGAAATTCTGCTTCTCGGGGTCGTTGCCGAGCAGCTTTAGATGCTCAGCCGCAGTCTCCACTGCTATTTTCGCCTTGTCCTCGGTGTCCTGCGCGACCTGCAGATCATTCAGCGCAATTGCGCCGTGCTCATACAGATCCCTGCCGCGGTCATACTGAGCCCGGGCGAGAATCTCATCCGCGACGGCCATCTTATAGGTCGAATAGCCGCCGGATATATCGTCGCTGCGAATGGTCATCAGCAATTGACCTTTCTGGACGGTATCTCCCAGCTTTGTGTGGATGGCCACGACACGGCCGGAAGCTAGCGAAACCACCGGGACGTTGCGGGATACGTCGGGTGTGACCGTGCCGGTGACCACGAGTTCGGAAGTGGTCGCATGCTCCGTCGCCGAGGCGAGCGGAAATTGTTCCGGATGATTGACAGTAAACAGGCTGGCCTCTGGGGCCGGAACGACCTTGGCCTCGGGAGGCATCTCCGCCGCAGTTACATCTGCTTGCGCATGTACGCTACGACAGCCCTCCAATCCCAGCACAGAAGCAATCGCGACGAGGAGAACACCGGAGGTGAAAGACTTGCTTTTCATACGAAACTCCAATCCATAGCGGGCAAGATCGTCTTGCCGGCATCCAGAATGGGAAGCCAGATTCAAGTGTAAGAGTGCGTAACCAAGGAAGGCATAAGGAACCTGTTAGATGTTTCAAAGGTTTCTTGATTCGCCCCCATAAGCGACTGTGATCGATAGGAAGATCAGCCTCTTCCCTTACGCATTACACACGGAATCTTTATGCCATTGTGATGGGAGGCCCTCTAAAGTAAAGGGAAGTAAGCGCGACTAACCGCCAGCTGTTTGTCTCTGTTCTACCGTGTCTTCTTTCACTGGCCGGAGTTGTTGTTTGCACCTGGATATCCTTCCGCCTCGGATTGATTCTAGGGACAGTCGGATTTCTCTATCTCATTTTTGTGGTTCTCGCGGCGTTCTATGGCGGATTCCGCCAGGCGACTCTGGTCTCCGTGATTGCCGTCGCTTGTCTCGATTATTTCTTCGATCAACCCATTTTCAGCTTCAGCGTCGGCAGACTGTCCAACTGGATGGAACTGGGCGCCTTCGAGTTCACGGCTCTGGTGATCAGTCAGCTCTCCAACCGCGCTCATCTCCGGGCAGTGGAGGCGATTGCGGAGCGCCGCGACACCGACCGGCTGTATCAGTCGGCGCGGCGTATGCTGCTCTTGGATAGTCGAGGAAACGTGGGTAACCTGGTCTCGTCATTGATTCGTGCAACATTTGAGATTCGGGGAGTGGTCCTGTTTGACGCTCACTCGGCTGCGTCTTATGAAAGCGGCCACCCCACACCTGACGCCGAACGTCAAACCCGCGAGGCCTTTTTGGCCAATAACGACTCTTTCGATTCCAATCACAAGAGCTGGTTCTGTGTTCTTCGCGTTGGAGGAAAGCCAGCCGGCGCCCTAGCTCTCTGCGGCACCGAGATGAGGCCGCTCGCCGCTGCCGCTCTGGCGTCACTGGTCGCCATCGCTTTGGAACGGGCGCGCACGCTCGAGAAGCACTATCACGCCGAGTCCGCGCGTCAGGCCGAACGATTGCGAACCGCGGTGTTAGATGCTTTGGCGCATCAAATCAAGACTCCTTTGACGGTGATACGGACCGCGAGTTCGGGGCTTCCAGCGGCCGGCGGCCTCTGTGAAAAACAAACGGAATTGGTTAGCCTGATCGATCAGGAAGCCAGGAAGTTGAGCGATCTGGCGTCGCGTTTGGTGGGAGCGCCGATGCTGGAGTCTGCCGAGTTTCAGCCCCAGCCAGAGCCCCTGCTTCTGTCCCGCCTGATGAGGTCCGCTCTTCAAGAGATCGAACCCCGACCCGATCGCGATCGATTTCGGTTTTCACTCCCCGCCCACGAACCTCCGGTGTTTGCCGATCGCGAACTGATCCTTACTGCTCTCGTCCAGCTGGTCGACAATGCGCTCAAATATTCCGTGCGCGGCTCCGTGATCGACGTGGAATTGAAGGCCAACGAGACTTCCGTCATTCTCTCGCTGCGCAGCGAGGGTTTAGTCCTATCGACAGCCGATCGCAAACGCGTCTTCGAGCGATTCTATCGGGCACCCGGAGCCCAGGACCGTTCTTCGGGCACGGGCCTCGGTTTGTCCATCGTAAAAACCATCGCGGCCGGTCAGCACGGGCATGTGTGGGCTGAGGGCGAGCCCGGCTACGGGACAGTGTTTTCGTTCTCGCTGCCCGTATTGCACAGCAGTTGCCAAAAGGGGAATTTGCTTTGAACGGTAGCCGCATCCTGGTGGTGGACGACGAGCCTCAAATGCGTCGCGCCCTGCGATCTACCTTGTCCGCGCTGGGATTCGTCGTGGGCGACGCGGATAGTGGGGAGGCCGCAATCGACAAAGTGCGGGAGGAGAAGTTCGACCTCATTCTGCTGGACATCAATATGCCTGGGCTTAGCGGTCTGGAAACCTACCGCGCCATTCGTTCCAGATCGGACGTCAGCATCATCATGTTGACCGTCCGCGATCGATCCCCGGACAAGATTAAGGCGCTGGATGCTGGCGCCGACGGCTATGTCACCAAACCGTTTGATGTGAACGAGCTGTTAGCCCGTATTCGGGCCACCTTGCGCCGTGCGCCGGCGTCGGTTCTCGGTCAGTCGGATATTCTGCGCCTGGACGACGTGGAGATCAGCTTTCGCGATCGACAGGTGAAGGTGAACGGGCGCACGATGCGACTTACTCCTACTGAACAGGATTTGCTCAACTATTTCGTCACTCATCCCAACATGGTGTTGCCGCACGACAGAGTGCTTCAGGCCGTTTGGGGGCCGGACTATGGCGACGAGGTCGAGTATCTTAGAGTATTTGTGAATCAACTTCGGAAGAAGATCGAGCCCAATCCCGCGCACCCGCGTTACATACTTACAGAGCCTTGGCTGGGCTATCGCTTTCACTTGCCTTAGCTGAATACGCGCACGACTCGATTATGAGCCGCCAGCGTAAGGGAGCGCTCCGTTCAGAGTTCAAGCTTGCCTTGAAACTGCATCTCTCCAACCAGGAAGTGCTGGGACACTTGAAGCCGTCCGATCAACGCGCTGAATTCAACGACGTCGTCTTTTCTGCCGATTTCCGCCGATAGTGGGAACAAGTATGCTACTACCACGCTGTTTTCCAACTGGAACACCTCAGCTCTGATAGGCAGGACATCTTTCTTCCCCTCGCGCCTCAGGGCCGCCATCTCCCTGAGAGGTTTGCCCAAACTGGTTGGGTCGCCCTTCGCAAAGCTGGCTGGAACGCCATAGACCGCGATGCTGTAGCCATCATCGGAGAGAGTGGGCGGCGGGTCTTCATGGACCTTGAATTCCGCCGCGCGGACCGGAAGGGCGCTCTCCCAGCGAACTAACAATCGGATGGTAGGGGCCGTCGATGGCAAAGGTTGACCTACGATAAAGGGATCGCCGATTTTATCGCGCACGGGAATTTTCTTGTCCTGTACGCCGTCATAGCCGACACCGGTAGGTTGGCCCATATTGCCACCCTCTCTGCGTTCATCCTCGGTCTGCCGGCGGGCAATGCCAGCAACCACAGTCTTAGCCCAAGGAGATTGCACAAGGATCTGACGGGCATCTGCTTCGGTCCAATCGACGATAGGTCTATTCTTCCAGGTCGGCTCCTCGGCGATAAGCAAAACCGCACAGGAAATCAGCCAAAACAATAGTATTCGGTGCATAAGTCCTTACCTAGGCCGGCATCTGAAACTGATAGCCGACCGAACGCTGCGTCAAGATGTATCGGGGATTATCCGGATCCGGTTCCAGCTTTCGCCGCAGTTGCTTGACGACAATACGGACGTATTCGATCTGACCGCTTCCATCGCGCTGCCAGACTGTCTGTGCGAGACGCCGCGGAGTAAGTGGGTGGTTTGCGTTAGTCACTAGGTGTTGTAAGACCAGGCATTCTTTAGGAGTTAGATGGGCCACGCGTCCATCGGGTCCCTTGATCTGGTGAGACTGAAAATCGATCGCCCGGTCTTGTAATCGGACGAGATGCCGTTCTACGCTCGAGCGCATCACGCGGCGTAATATGGCTCGGACGCGCGCCAATAGCTCGGCGAGCACGAATCGATCCGGAACATAATCATCGGCTCCGGCGTTGAGTGCATCGATGCGGCTTTGCCTGCTATCGTCTTGGCTGAGCAGAATGATTCCCAAATCCGATTTGGGACGGATGGCGCGGCATAACTCGCACGGCCCCACTCGCTCGAGCGCAGCGTCCAAGATAAGGACGTCGTGCACGCCCGAGAATGTTTCTTCGATTGTTTGACTAGCCGTTTCAGCTTCCACCACAAGGTGGCCTTCAAACTCCAACGCAGTTCGCAGTTCTCTCCGCAACTCGAAGGCGCTACTCGCCACTAGAACGCGGCCCGCCTTCACGCATCACCCCCGATAAAGAATGCGGGCAGCGCCGAAAACGCTGCCCTTCCTCTATGCGAATTAGAACTTCACCATGACGCCGACGCTCAGCTTGGCTTCACTTCTGCGGAGGTCCGGGAACCAAACGTTACCCGCGCCACCGCACGCCGCTTGCGCCGCCGCTAAGACGCCTGTTCCGGACGTGGCGCCATTCATGCATGTGTAGTACTGAGGAAAGCCGTTGTTTCCGCCCGGGGGAGTAACACCACCGCGGCCCGCGAAATACGGAACATCTGAATGGCGATATCCGACCTCCGCCCACCACGTGATGTATTGTTTCGGCATATACTGTAAAGTCACCGTGCTGTCCCACATGTGAGCCCGTTGCCCGGGATTCTCCGTAAAGTAAGGGGTACCGGACGCAGCCCAGGCTCCATCGATCGGCGGCAGCAGGGTCAAGTAGCGGCCCCAGTTGCTCATCTCTCCGCCGCCCAGCGTAAGGCCTAACAGGTCCTTGTGAAACCAGATGCGGTTGTAGAGCATCCAGCCCACAAACGAGTCCTTTCCCTTGCTCGATGCGCAAGTTCCGCAAAGTCCACCACCGTACTGGGCGCCCGCGTCTCCGGTGAGAGAGAACGCCATTTTGCTGATGCCGTTGCTCTCATCGTTATTGTAGTATCTGACCTCAATGCTATCGTCGGTGTGAATGCGTTCGGTGTGGGGAAGGCCGAGATTATCCTGTCCATAGCCATACTGGTTCGCCACCAGTTTAAACCATTCTTTCGGCTCCCATAGGAGTTGTCCCCCAAGCCCAGGATGGCCATTGAACTTGGCGTAGGATTGCCACCCGTTGATGAACCAGGGCTCGATCTTCAGCTTGTTAGTGGGAAACCACTGAACGCGAACGCCATTAAAGAACCACGGCGTATTGGACGACACATACGACGGCTGGTAAGTCCAGTTATCGAAATTGTAGTAACTGAACAGGCCGATATACGACACGAAAATCCCGGCGTCGACGTTGAGTCCGTGCTGCACGTTGAAATGATATCCACCGTAGGCTTCCGATACATACTTGTACGCATTCTGAAGGTCCCACTGGCCGACTCCGCCGGTATTGCCATTTCCGGAGCCAGTCGCCGAGCTCGCGTCGTTGCGCGTCGTGGTGGTGGCAAATAATCCCTGCATGAACAAGATCCTGCCACGCACATTCTGCCAATGAAAGTCACCGCCGACGCTGGCCTGCTCTACTTGGACTTCGCCAGACCGGAAACTCTCAGTCGCGCCGACGATCGTATGATCCTTCGGTTGATTGAAATCTTCCATGTAGTGAGTGTCAAAGCGGACTTCTGGGGTGAAGAAAGGAGAATCGAAGGCCTCATCCTTGTTGCGGGGTGAGCCATTGAGCCAGGTGAAGTCGCCGTAAGCGAACGGGGTTTGGTTGTCTATTTGCGGCGCGGCAGGAGGTGGGGCCGCCGATGCCGTCTGCTGACCGTTCGGCCCGGTGGCGGACGCCACCGCTTTGCTCATGTCGGGCTTTGCCAGAGTCGCAGGCGCGATCGGGATTTGGCTGGGATCCTTAGCCAGCGTGGCAAGAAGTTCTCCACGCGGCGCCGGGGAAGCTTGCTGTTCCGGCGCGCTCTTGCTTTTCAGTTCCGACTCCAGTTGCTCGATCCGCGCCAGCATGGCTTCCAACTTCCTGGCGACAGCCGGGCTGATGTCGTCCGCCGACGCTGATAGTGAGAGCTCCACTTTAAGGTCCTGTTGGGCCGCCACATATACCGTGGCTGGCTTGCTCAGCAATCCCCCTTTGCTGGCCGTGACAGCGTACTGGCCAGGCTTGAGATTCGACACCGCGAACGCGCCATCGGGATCACTTGTGACGATGACCTCGCTATGGTCTTCATCTCGATGAATTACTACTTGCGCTTCAGCCACAGGAGTACCATCTTTCGCCGTAACTCCATGGACGGCTCCCAGAAGCGACTCCGCGTGAACGGAAGCTAGATTGAGTGCCACCCCCAGAGATATAGTGACGGCCGCTAACCAGTGTCTATTCATAAAGTATTTCCCGGGTGTAGAGTTAGTCAATAACTGCGTCCAATCTGAAATTTGTATATGCATTGCAAGTATTCTCGATAACTAAGGACGGTGTAAGTAGATCATAAGAAGGGTGTAAAGATCTAGGCTTATGACGGCCGAAACGCTCTGAAGCTGGTGTCCGGCCTTCTAAGAAATTCCTGGCACTCGTGCTCTGGCGTACCCCAAGTTCGACTCCCTTGTCGACTCCAGAGCTCTCAATCCTGGGCTCTCCATGGTTCCATTTGGAAGTATGGCGTCCGAACCGTGAGGAAAGCATAAGTCTCCTAAGAATTACTTTTTCGTCGTGGATCGCCATCCGAGCCTCTCCGGCATTGCGAAAGTGCTGAACCCCGCGAAGGACCTTTGCGCTTGCCTGTGCTTCATGATCAACGGTGCTGCAGTCGTCGGATGAGTACCTTTAGCAAGGGAGAGACGAGTTATCGGAAAAGTGTTTGCACCCTATTCACCCCAATGACTGGATGTTCCTGTCACGATAACCCACACCTGCAGAAGCTGCTGTTGGCAATGTTAAACCCGCTCTAACGCTGAGTCAACGGGGGCCAAAGTTATTTGGGCTCTGCGCAGGAATTCGTGGGAGGTGCCGGAATTGCTGAACTTGGGCTAAACTCGCAGTTTGCCGACGGATAACGAGTTCACCAGGATCTTGGCTTGGCCGGGATACCAGGTCTATCAACATGAGATTGACGAAAAAGCGAAGACGCTGAAACTGTGGATACGGCGCAAACGAGGAAATCGAAAGATCGAGTGCTCCGGTTGCGGGCGTAAGTTCGGAGAACTGTACGACACCAGCGAGCGGGCGGTACGGGATCTTCCCTGGAGCGCGTTTACGGCGACGGTGTTCATCGAGATTTACCGGGTGAAGTGCCCGGACTGCGGTGTGAAGCGGGAGAAGGTGCCGTTGTTGCCGAGCAAGGCGCCGTTTTCTAAGAGGTTTGAGGACGCCGTGGGACTGGCGTGTGAGATGGCTTCAGCCAGACAGGTGGCACGCCAGTTCGGGTTGCCCGCCAGCACCGTGAGGGCGATTGATCTGAGGTACTTGGAGCGCTGGAATGCAGCGCGACGCAAACCAGCGTTGCGGCAGATGGGGGTGGATGAAATCTATCTGGGGAAGAAACAAAAGTTCCTCAGCGTGGTGTGCAACCTGGAGACGGGCGAACCCTTGTGGTTCGGGCAAGAGCGGAAGAAGGAGACCTTGGATGGATTCTTTCAAACCGAGCTCAGCGCCAGGCAACGGCGTGGGATTCAGGCGGCCTGCTTGGATATGTGGAAGCCCTATCGGTTGAGCATCGAGCAATGGGCCCCTCACTGCCAGATCATCTATGACAAGTTCCACATCATGCAGCACGCCAACCAAGCGGTAGATGAAGTGCGGAGGGCGGAGTTCTTCCGCAAGGGTGGACGGATGAGGAACGTGGTGAAGGGCAAGCGTTGGCTATTGCTGAGCCGATGGGTCAACCTGGAGACCGGCAAAAAGCAGCAGTTGAATCAGCTGTTCGCGCTCAACCGGCGGGTCCTGAAGGCGTATCTGTTAAAGGAAAGCTTGGACCGACTCTGGACCTATCGCTACGAAGGCGCCATGATGCGGTATCTGCACAACTGGATGGATCAGCTGCGATGGCAAAGGTTGAAACCGTTTGAAAAGCTGGCCCAGATGTTGGTGGATCACCTGGAAGGGATTCTGAACTACTGCCGAACCAAAGTGCCGATGGGAGTCGTGGAATCGGTGAATGGGAACATCAAATCACTGTTACGGCGCGGTCGGGGCTATAAGAATCTGCGTTACCTCCTGCTGAAAGCGCAACGGATAGCGGCCACCAAGACCGAATTCGTCGTCTTCAGGAAAGCAGCCTAAAATGCGGGCTTCCACAGATTCCTGCGCAGAGCCGCAACATCTTACTTGGGGCGTCGCGAGAACGAAAATCGCCGGTTTGAGCTGATTATCGGGAATTCCCCGACCTGGCAATCGGTACTCGAAGACGTCGCATTCGTTGGTCCCACACACGCCGGATCAGTGCTCAACATGTTCTTAGCGTTCATTTACACACGAGTAATTACTGGCTTCATCCTTACTTCCCACGCCATTGTAGCGAGCGACCGTTGGGTAGGGACAAATGGGCCTGGTGCCGGCCACGTTATCTTGCGTGCCACCCGGCTTGTACTTCGTGGCGATGATCTCTCCGGGCGCACTGCCTTTCTCTACCCAGCGCTCCAGTACTGCCTGGAGGCCGTTTTGGCCCTCGGCGCCCGAATTTGGGACCGAGCCGAGCACGGTCGCACCAGCGCCGCCGCCGCAATGTTGCATTCCCGGCACCATGTACATTCGCACGAACTCACGGGCGGTTCGATCGCTCATTTTTGACGTGACGCTCTCGTAGTAATTGATGGTGCTGAGCGGTGCGATATCGGGATCGCTCCAGCCGTGATACAGGATCAGCTTACCGCCCGCATCTTTGAACGGTCTGAGATTTGCGTTCGTGGCATTGCGTACGGGCCCGAGCTTGTCGTCTAGAAACGCGACATCGCGATCGAAGCTAAAACGTCGGAAATCCCACGAGGGATCTTGATAAACGATCTTGGCCAGACCACCAACACCAAATGCATAGTCTAAGCTTCTTCCGGGCTGAGCACCTAGGACCCACAGGCCCCAGCCTCCTGGTCCGGCTTCGCTGCCTGGGAAGATTCCCGGAAATATCTGCTGACCGGTGGCGTTCGTCGGACCAGCATAGATCTTTTTCAGCGCCTCTACTTGCGGTCCAGTGAGACAGGTATCCGAATCGCTGCCTTTGCAAAGCAGTACAGCTGGGTCGAAATGACATTTCTGCGGATTATCGATCACGCCGTCCTTCACACCATCAAGTGCGTCACATTTGTCGAGCACGGCAGTTGCGATCGCCGAGATTTTGCCGGCGGGAACATAGCTATCCTGATTCGCCATAATCGCTTGTTGGTTCCATATCTGGGCGGCGGCTAGATGGGTCGCATACCAAGCAGGATCTCCGGCGACGATGCCGGCATAATCGTCGGGATAACGCTGGGCCTCCATCAGCGCTTGTCGTCCACCGTTCGAGCAACTGCTGAAATACGACGTTGGTTGCTTGCTGTAAAAGGCAGCGATGATGTTCTTCGCGTCCACAGCAGTGGCATGAACAGCCCGGTAGCCGTAATCGATGACCTTCTCCGGGTGCCCGACAGCCCAGTCCGCATCGGTGATGGCGGCCTTGTGTCCAGTGTCGGTGGACGAAGCCGCATATCCGGCGGCGATCGCCTGCGCCATACTAGGCGCATTCCCGGTCGCAGAGAAATAATTGATCGAACCGGCGAAACCGCCATTGCCGACGCCGAGATATCTCCCATTCCAGCCGGAGATCGGCATCCAAACTTCAAAGTTGATATTAGAGTCGCTAGAAGGACGGATTGCCCCTTGCACTCGGCAGAACGCAGGCAACTTCCTAAACTCCGCTTCCTGCGAGGCAGTTGCCGTTCTTTCGGGAGCTGCGAACTCACCAGCCGAAACGGTCTGGGCTGTCGTGATCGCAGTGTCTGGAAGGTGCAACCTAGCGATGCTCTCGCACGTGCCGGCCAGCAAACTGCCTTTGAGCAAAGTCACTGCCAAGAGCAAAGCGGGGGCAAATCGCATACCAATCCCTCACCTCTTTCGATTTCCTGTCAAATACGCCACCAAGTCATCGAGTTCCGCGTCGCTGATTTCAGTCTTGCGCGTAATCGGCATGCCGTACAATCCATGCCGGACCACGGTCTTGATGTAAGCCGGTTTGAGATCGGTTCGCTGCTCCAATACGGCGGGAACCCTGCCTTTGTATTTGACAGCCAGCGCAGCCGTGCCGGGTAATGCACCACCACCGACCAGCATTCCGCGCTTGGGAGCTATGGCTCCGTGGCACGGCTCGCACCATTTGTCAAAGATGACTTGGGCATTTTTCTCAGAAGGCGTTTGCGCCAGCAAGGAACCGCCCATCGAGATGAGAAGAAGCAGCGTCCGTTTCATGCGCGCTTCCCCCTCATGTTGGAGGGCCAGATTCCATAGCGGCCCGGCGAGATGATGCCATTGGGATCGATACCGTCCTTGATCTTTTGATGAAAACGCAGCAGAGCATTGTTGTTGAACGAGTACTTGCTCATCAATCGATCCTGGAACGCGGGGCTGGTGCGATAGCAGCCCCAACCGTGTTCGGCGCAGCGGTCCATTACTTTAGCGAACAGTTCGCGGCTGCGGGCGTTCTTGGCGGCATTGCGATACGTGGGAACCACCGTGGCCACGATGAAGCAGCGCGAGTAATAGTTTATGGGCGTGAAGAAGGGATGGTGCATGGGCGGCGCACCCATTTCCCGGTAGGTTTCATACATCAGGCGCGCGGCGTCCCAAACTGCGGAGGCCTTGCGTGGAACATAGGCAAAGAAATCCGCGTGGCCATCGGCGGGGTCTGCGTCGGTCACGGGATTGCGCGCCACCATCATGAAAATTTCCAGCGCCGGGATGCCCAGGCGCGGCTTATCCCCCTGTGCCGCCTCTTTTTCTTTCGGAATGGGCATCGCCAGCAGTTCGCCATCCTGAAACGCCGCGCCTGGAATCGCCTTCGCAAAACGCCGCTTGGCGGCTTGCCAGTTGGCGCGCACAGTTTCTTCTGGGCCATAAAAATTCAGTTCCACCGACCAAGCGGGCCGCTTCTGCGCTGCAACGTAATTTTCCAGCGCGTCCATGCTGGGCCATCCGTTTTGCATCAACGCCGCCAAGGCAGGCGAGGGAGGTCCCATGAACCCGCCGCCTACGGGACTCCCGTAATTGGGCATACCGATCAGGCCCAGATCTTCGAAGTAGCTGACTTCTTGAATCAGCGGCTCGAAATCCTGGTAACGCGGCACGGTGATAGTTCCGCTCAGGTAGTTTTCCGGCATGGGCATCAGCCAGAAACCCATCTTGGTGACGATGCCGAAGTTGGATTGCGTGAAAATACCGTCGATATACGGGCCGGTGCCGTAGCGAAACTCCTGCCAGGTTTCCGAGTTGGGTAGGGCGCCCATGCCCGTGCGAACTAAGTCCCCCTCGGGAGTCACCACTTCCATGCCGCAGTGCGATCCAAAATGATCGCGGTAGTGGACGGTGGTGTAGCCGCAGCCGTGATCCAGGCTGTTGCCCACGGGGCTACCCCAGCCGGGGTCCGGCACGTCGATCATGACCTTCAAGTTACGCTCGCGGACGTAGTTGTAGAGATCGAAATACGAAACGCCGGGTTCGACCAGTGCGAACGCTCGCTTTTCGTCCACCTCGATAATGCGGTTCATGCGCTTCAGGTCGACGACCACGCTTCCGCGCATCGTGGGCGCTGAGCCGCCATAGGTAAGGTTGCGCCCCGTGGAGATGGGATACAACGGGATGCGGTACTTGTTGGCCGTGCGAACCACCTGCTGTACTTCCTCCACTTTCACCGGAGCGACGGCGGCGGAGGCAACCCTCTCTTCCGGCTCGCCCCAGTAGATCGAGTAGGAATCGCGATAAAGAGCGACGTCTTCGTCTGAGGTGAACACCGAGCTCTCACCCACGGCCGAGCGGAATTCGTTCAGGGCGGCGTTAAAGTCTGCTTCACTTACATTTGGTGGCAGAACCATTTGGAATCCCCTTGATTTTTTCTAGGCAATCACCCACGAAACCAGAGCCACTTTGTTTTCAGGAGAGAACGGCCCTGTGTGCTTAAGAGCGGCGGTATTTTGAGGCTCACGGAGTTCGAACTGGCTCGCGAGAATAGCCATTTCACGCCCAAATCCCGATGTCGGCCCGAGTTTGCGCGTTGCTTCCGCGATTGAGGCCGGCCCGGCGGCAGTGTGTTCTACGTTTCCATGCTTATCAATAACGTGATCGACCCGGTACAACACCCTCATGCCTGCGCTGCGCGCCAGCTCTTCCAGGCAAAACAAAGTGACGCGATCGGTTAATCCGGCAATTAGCCCGCCGGTTTGACTCATCCCGCCTTCGAGGTCGCTATACCAGAGCTTGGCGATGTCATTTCCGGCGCTGAAAGTGACGACATGCCTGCGTTGCAGTTGCTCCGCGAACGCTACTCCCTGCTGGAATCGCGCACTGAAAACAGCGCCATGGAGCAGGCCGGGGGAATCGGTCCTGGCCGCGCCAAGCACCGGAACGTGCACGCCGACAAGAGCCCCCGCCACGCCTGCCGCGCCAAATTTCAAAACGCTCCTACGATCGACCATCTCTTCTTTGCCCCCGTTCCATTGTTGATCGCTATTTCATGACCCGACGCGCTACTCCGGTTCCTCACGTTGGAGTGAGGCCACACCTCCGTAACTTCCCGGAGCACGCGATATTCTCGACAATGCTCTCAATATACAAGGAAAGATCTCGATGGCGGCATGCAATCGATCGCTCTTCTGCCGTTTCGCTCGATTTTGTGATGAGCAACGCCTGGACAGGACGAAACGACGAGCAGCGGAGCAACAGTGAGGGGAAGTCTTTGAATCTGATTAGCCTAGCAGCTGCGGTCTTGGGTCAGATAGCCGCCAAGTCTGCACTCCCACTTTGTCCCTGATATGTCCGGTTGGTCCCAGACACCTCGGTTCTCCCCTTGACACTGCGATTGCGTCGAACCAATACTACATCAGCATGACAAAAGCGTCACTATGCCTTGGCGCATCGATATTTCATGCAGTTTTGTTGAGGCGCTCACTGATAGCGCTGCAGAGGAGGGTTCGGTATGCACTTCCAACGGTTCGTGTTTTCATCCATGGCGCGTTCCTTAATCGTGAGCGTGGCAGCATCCGTTGTGGTTGTGGTCAGTAGCGCTGCGACAGCACCCGTTACTTTCAACAAGGGAGTCCTGCCAATTTTGCAGAACCACTGTCAGGAGTGTCATCGTCCTGGCGAGGTTGCCCCGATGTCGCTCCTTAGCTACCAGGATGCGCGCCCATGGGCAAAATCGATCCGTCAGGCAGTATTGACGAAGAAGATGCCGCCTTGGTTTGCCGATCCGCACTACGGGAAGTTCGCCAATGAGCGCTCTCTCACGCAGTCTGACATCGATACCCTCGTAGCATGGGTGGACGCTGGTGCGCCAGAAGGTAATCCGCACGATGCCCCTGCTCCGCGTCAATTCGCGGAAGGATGGATTGCGGGTAAGCCGGATCTTGTTGTGGAGACGCCCGTCCCCTTCAATGTGCCGGCAACGGGCGAGATTCCCTATCAGTGGGTGATCGTCCCCACCCATCTGAAAGAAGACAAATGGGTGGTCTCCGCCGAAGTCAGGCCGACTGAGCGCTCGGTGGTGCATCACATTGTAGTTGCGATTCGTGAGCCGGGGAACCCATGGATGGCTGACAAAAAATATGGTGAATATTTTGCAGGGGGCCTCGATCTAGAGCGCGGAGCCAGGCTTGCTGGGAGCCCTCAAAGTGGCGGCGGGACGTACTTTGCCCAGTACGAGCCTGGTAGTGTTCTCAAGCCGATCGATTCTCATTTTGCGACTCTCGTGAAAGCCGGTTCGGATATAGTCTTTCAGATCCACTACACGCCAAACGGCAAGGCGACTTCGAACAGTACGAGGATCGGTCTCATCTTCAGCGACACCCCGCCGGACAAGAGGTACTATTCACTGAACCCGATGAATCCGACTTTCGTCATTCCTCCCGGCGACCCGGATTACAAAGTGGAAGCTTCAGCCACGATGAATTTCGACGGCGAGCTCTACAGCATCTATCCCCATGCGCACTTGCGCGCGAAAGCTTGGGAAGTACGCGCCATCTATCCGACCGGAGAAGAAGAAACGCTCCTCAAGGCAAGGTATGACTTCAATTGGCAGCTCACATATTTTCTCGCAAAGACGAAGTACATGCCGAAAGGCACCAAAATCGTGACCGACGCCTGGTACGATAATTCAGCAAACAACCGTTACAACCCCGATCCGACTAAAGCAGTACATTGGGGAGAACAATCGACGGATGAAATGCAGATTTGTACTGTCACGTTTATGGTCGACATCAACAAAAAGATCCAGTTGACTCTCTCGAAATAGTTCTCCGTAATCTGAGAATTCGCTATTGGTATCGGGAAGGGCGATTTGGGCTACTCAAAGACGGCATTGGGTTGCGCCAGCAGGGCTTTCTTGATCGCAGTTGTAGCGTGGACTACGATCTGGCCCTCTTTCAGTGAACCGCCGTCATCGGCGGCGCAAAAGGCTGGGAGAAATCGGCCGGTTCGACTCTGGACGCCGTCGAAGACCAGTTGGGGCGATCCGGACATCCAGGGCATGTGGCCTGGTACGGCCCTGCTTGGAACGCCCCTGCAACGCGATCCGAAGCTTGGCACCCGTGCGCTCCTTACTGACGAGGAATATGCGCAAAAGCAGGCACGGGCTAAGCTGGTTGGGGACGATGCGAAGGAATTACCGAGTAGCATCGTCGGCTCGCCTATCTGGTGGCTGGAGCGAGGCAAGCCGACGCGGCAGGCATCTCTGATCGTCGACCCGGCCGACGGGAGGATTCCTCCACTTACCCAAGAGGCGATTAAGCTGGGCGAAGCTCGGGATGCCAAGTTCCGTCTCACGTATGGAGTCGATAGAAAGATCCACGGCTCGAACGACTCCTGGATTGACGATATGTTGGCGCTTGTCGTGGAACCCTATGAAAGTAGTCTCTTCGACCGCTGCATCTCACGGGGGGTGATCGGCTCCATTGTGCCGGGCGAGCCGGGCGGGTATAACCTCGGCAATCAGATCATTCAGGGGCCGGGCTTTGTGGTGATTCGCTACGAGATGATCCACGAGGCTCGCGTGATTCCCCTCGACGTCCGTCCGCACGTCGGCCCACTCGTTCGTACATATATGGGCGATCCAAGGGGACACTGGGAGGGCAAGACGCTCGTGGTTGAGACCACTAATTTTTTGGGCGGCACACTCGGATTGCTGAGCAACGGCGCTGGCGCCCCCTACAGCGACGATTTGGTTCTTACCGAACGCTTCACGCGCGTTTCCGAAGATACGCTGAATTACGAAGCGCTCGTCAACGACCCAAAAATCTATACGAGACCGTGGAAAATAGCCTTCCCGTTGCATCTGGAGCCGAATTACCAGATGGTCGAGTATGCCTGTCACGAAGGTAACTACGCCCTGGAAGACATTTTGGCGGGGGTCTATACCGGAAAGACAGCCGCCGAGGGCGACAGGAAAACAGCGAAGTGAGACGATTCAACGCGGTGTACGTGGCCCTTTGCGTCGCCGTCCTCTTTACTGCGCTACCGCTTGTCGCTCATCACTCGTTCTCAGCCGAGTTCGACACGAACAAGCCGGTGCGGCTTGAGGGCAAGGTGACCGAGATGGAGTGGATCAATCCCCACGCCTGGATCCATATCGATGTCGTTGGCCCAGACGGTAACGTCACGAACTGGATGGTCGAATGCGGTCCGCCGGGAATTTTGATTCGTCGAGGGTTCACCAAGAAATCCCTCGAGGTTGGAACCGAGGTGATCGCGCAGGGCTATCAGGCCAAAAGCGGCTCCTTCAGGGCCAACGCCAGCAGTATCACGTTCAAGGATGGCCGAAGGTTGTTTGTCGGAGGATCGAATCCGGATCTGCAGGAAAATCAGGGGAACGTTAGACGATCCTGCGACTGTACAGACGCCTTCACGCTTATCTGAGAGTACAATCCGTGTAAGAGTACAATCCGTGTAAAGGAATCTGATTATGAACCGCAAGCCAGCGCGAGTGGGAACACTTGGTCTTTTCGCGATAGCCGCTGCCTTCATGGCGCCTTCGGCCCCCGCGCAGAAGCCGCCGAAACCGCCAAAATCCGTACGCGTTTACGTGTTCGATTGCGGCACCATCAAAGGCATCAATCCGGGCATGTTCCACTTCAAGAAAGAAGACCTTGCCGAGGCGGACTTTGTCGTCGTGAGTTACCTGATCGTCCACCCGAAGGGAACGTTGCTGTGGGACACGGGCGAGATTCCGGACGCTGCCTTTCAGCCGGATGGTTCCCCGGTGACACAAGGAGTCATGACTGCGACCAAGCCGCTCCTGCCCCAATTGGCTGCCGTTGGATATACACCAGCCGACATAAACTATCTGGGTCTTTCTCACTACCACGCTGACCACACGGCCAACGCCAACTCCTTTGCCGGTTCCACCTGGCTGGTGCATCAGGCCGAGCGCGACTTTATGTTTTCCGATGCGCACACGAGTGGCGTTCAGCCGGCCAGCTATAGCGCACTTAAAACAGCCAAGACTAAAATTCTGCCGAGCGATGACTACGATGTGTTTGGCGACGGCACGGTGGTGATCAAGTACGCTCCGGGTCACACACAAGGCCACCAGGTAGTGTTTGTGAAACTGGCCAAGACCGGTCCTGTGCTGCTGGCCGGCGATCTTTATCACTACCCCGAAGAGCGCAATACCGACAAGACGCCGACCTTTGAGTTCAACCACGACCAGTCGCTCGCGAGCCGCGCGGCCATGGAGGCGTTCGTCAAGAAGACGGGGGCGCAGTTGTGGATCGAGCACGACATGCCGACCTTCAACAAGCAAAAGAAAGCGCCCGAGTTTCACGAATAACGCGGCGCGACCGCGTCGGCGATCGCACAACCGCGCGCGTTAAATCTTACTTCCCATCCACCGAAAACGCGAGCAGGACGTTGCCGTCCGATTGGCCGTAGGATCCGTAGCCGGAGCCGGTGAACACCATGCCGTTCACTATAACCGGGCCTCCGCCGTTGATCGATCCCCCATTGCCGGGAACCTGATTGACCGTGTCGAAAGGTCGCACCGTATCGAAATCCCAAATGATCTCGCCGGTCTTGGTCGAATAGGCCCGGAAATGACCGTTTGTTGCCCCTGAGAAGACCACGCCTGGAATCACCGACACGGCCGCCGCTTGAGCCGGAGAGCATCCGGCCTTGGTCGCACAAGTCACTTTGGGAGCGGGCGTACTCCATACCTTTTCGCCGGTTGCGAGCTTCAGCGCCGAGATGCCAGGCTGCGCGCCCTCACGGGCGGCGATATCGGAGACAGCGACGTAGGTGTTCTCGTTATCAGCGCTGTGCCCCCATTCCACTCCGCCCTGTACACTCCCGGCACCGAGCTTCGTATTCCAAAGCACCTTTCCTTTTTGGTCCGGATCGAGACCCCAAACGATACCCGATTTCTGGGCGGCGACAATGATCTGCTTTCCACCGATGGTGCGCAGAATTGCAGAACTGCCAAAATCATAATCGGGACCCACTTCATCGGGACAATTCGGCGATCTTGGACAGCCCACGATGAAATTGTCCTTCGGGGTTACTTGGCTGGTCCACACCAAACTTCCGTTGTCGATGTTAAGCGCCAATATCGCGTCGCTGGTGTTGATTTCAACGTCGGTGTAAGAATCTCCAGTGGCCACATAAACAAGCTTGCGTTTGGCGTCGATGGTGGGAGCCGACCAGACTCCCGCACCGGCAGGGCCGTACTTTTGCCCGCCGATTTTGTTCTTCTTGTAGGCCTTGGGTGGGTCGAGCACGGTGAACGATTTCCAAAGCTGGCGCCCGGTCTCGGCATCGAGGGCAGTCAGGCTCCCACGGAACGTGCAGCACTCGTAGGTGGACTTGGGGTCCAACCCCGCTGCTTCTTCAAAGGACGCCATGGGCACGAATAACCGGCCGTCATAAAAAACCGGCGAGCCGGTAATGCGCGCGTAGGGATGGTTGTCCAGCTTCACTTTCCAGATCAGTGCGCCTGTCCTGGCATCGACCGCGTAAGCCGTTCCACGCAGATCGCCAAAGTACGCCATGTAACGGCCGCCGGTCTTTTGTCGGCCGATGCTGATGGCGGTACGAACGCTACCGTCGGCCTTGAAACTCCAATACGTGCAGCCGGTAGCTGCGTCCAGTGAGTACACCGTCCCGATGGCGCTACCCACGAATACGCGTCCGCCAGCCACGGTAGGTTGGGCATATGCCCGGCTATCTCCGGGGAAGCCGAAAGCCCACTTCACCTTGAGCCTGGGAACATCGGCGGCGCTCAGCCCGGGCTTAGCCTGATAACGAGAGTTGTCGAGTTCGACGCTCCATCCGTTCCAATCGGCGGGTCCAAGTGAAAGCTCTTTCGCGGGCTCCTCACACTTTCCCTTAGGAACGATGGAACCCGAGGAAAACTCTTTCCCGGTGATAAATCGTGCGATGGCGCGCCCTTCGTCAAGGCCCAACCCGGACGACTGAACGATCATGGCGCCCTCGAACATCGCATTCACGACCGCTTCGGGCGATCGCGCAGCTATCTGCTCGCGTTTCGGTATGTGTCCATCCTCGCTGCCGCTATCGTGACAGCCGGCGCAGTGTGCTTGGTACAGCGCGGGGCCATCGGGGTCGGCAGCCCAGAGCGAGCCAACCAAAAATGTGAATGCGATCAAATGAGACCGCGTCATGAGGTATCTAAAATGGCTCATACGTGGATCGCCGGATCGTAGTTCGCTATTGAGTCGGCGCCGGTTGGTCCGGATTAGAACCGCCGAGGAAAAGCCGCTTCCCGTCCGGGAACGTGACGGAGCCGCCGTTGATCTTGTTTTCGCCGTCCTTCGCCATGTAGCCCTGGACCACAATTTCGGTTCCCGGCTCTAAGGATTTCTTTGTGAAGCCGCGGCGCAAGAGAATATTCGGGCTGCCGGTCTCCACCATCCAGCTAACGACCTTTCCGTCGTCCCCCTTCACATCCATATGGATCCAAGCGTGGGGGTTGATCCACTCCATATCAGTTACGGTCCCCTTCAGAGTGATGGGCTTCTTGGCATCGAACTGAGCAGTAAATGAATGGTGGGCCCACGCCGGAGCCCACATACAGAGACCCGCAAAAACAAATCCTACGAGTTTTTTCATGTTGACTAATTCGCTCCCTTTTGCGCCGCTGCCTCCGCGGCCTTCTTCTCAGTTGCGCGCGCGCCAGCCAGCGCGTCGTGCATGAAGATGTTGCCCTCGTGGCACGAGTACTCGTAGATGTAGTCGTAATCGGGCTCGCGCCGCAGAGGAAACGCGATTTTCCAGGGAGCCGTCCAGGTTTGCGGGTCTTGGACGGTAACTTCGTATTGGATGGTGTCCTGGTCAACTCGCGTGAAACGCTCCACGAGATGCAATTGGTCCGTCGCTACCGCGCCCGAATCTCCAAAGCCACCGCCTTGCGACCCGATGAAGACCTGCCCATTGAAGTTGGTCGTGTCCACTACCAATGTGTTGCCTTCCCAATGCCCGCGGGAATCACCCATCCAGGTGCGAATCTCCGGACTGATATGAGGCCGACCATCCAGGGGGATCACGCGCGCTTCGTGAATCATCTCATTGCGAAAAACCACATACCCTGGACCCTGTTCAATCTGCTGCCCATTGTTATAGGCGAACGGCAAGACCGAGCCGACCGTGCCCAGGGTGATGCAACGGTCCCAAGTGGTGAGATCCAGCCAAGTATCCGGCGAATCTTTCTTTTCGTTCCAGTGTTTCTTACGCGCGGCTTCGCGCACCTGCGCCTCTGCCGTGAGTGGCGGAATCCGGCCATCCGGAGGATCGATCACGAGAGACGCCTGGCGATTCGCCCTTCCATAATCGAACCAGCCGGCCGCCAAAGGAACGATTCCTTTCGAATTCCCTGTTTCGATCTGGCGGAATTGCTTATTTCGGTTCACTTTCGCGGCCACTTCCTCGTCATTGAGAACGGCGCGCGTGCCCAGCTTGGGATCGCGCTCCATGGGAGTCTGGATCATGCTGGTGCTAGGCCACACGCCCTGCAGATCCGGATCGCCCCAGGGAGTCATGGGCTGTTTCCACGGCTTGGGTGCCGTTGCTGTTTTGGCGACGGGTTGCGCAGAAACCGCCATTGCCATCGCGGCAAATACCGATAGCGCGATCAGGGGATATCGAAATCTCATTGGACCTCCTCGCTCACTTTCCTGTCTGTTTGCGGAACTGACCGTAAAGGAGTTCCTCAGAGAACGGTATGCACTTGAATTCCAGCAACTGGAAAGCTTTTTCGACACGCCGGTAGAGCGTCAAGTGGATTTTCCAGGGCCGTGCGAAAGTCTTGGAATCTTCCACTGTCGCCTCGTACGCGACGTGGTCATGATCCGTGAGCGTGTAGCGTTCCACCACGTGAAGTCCGTCGCTCGAGAAATCGCCGGCGCGATCTAACCACGCTTTGCCGTTGAGGCCCGTGACATCAACGACCAGTGTGTCGCCTTCCCAATGTCCGTTCGACATCCCCATCCAGCTATCGGCGCCAGCCTCACGTGGCTTTCCCATGTTCACCTGTCGATTTGCGGTTGCAAATTCGTAAACGAACAGAATGTCCTTATCGGATTGGACGATCTGAAACGGGTAGGGGAGGTAAGTGGCTCGCGGAATGCCTGGGAGATAGCACTTCGCTTCCGGATCAGCTGACCTTCGATTCGCAAAGTTCTGCTTGCGCTTCTCGGCCGCTGCAGGCAGGTATGGGATCAACCCGCCTTCTACAACGCCCTGTCCGGCAGGAGCGGCGCCGATCGTCCCGGTTTCCCACATCGGCCCGGCATACGCCGAGTGATCCTGGAGATCCCAATTCGCCGTGCTCAGAGATTCCCAAATTCCGTTTAAATTGGGCTTGCCGGCCATTCTTGGAATCGAAGATGCGGTTTGACCACTGGCCAGGCTAATCCCAATCCATAGGATGACCAGACCAGTGGCGGCAAACATCCGCGTCATACACCGACTCGTCGTTTTCGATCTCTCCTTTACCGCCATCCTCGATTGCACTGCACTAGAACGCGACTCGCCCGCCGACCTTCAGGAAAGCCCCTTGAAGGACTGCCGTCGGTGTGTAAAACGTGGGCCCAATCGCCGCGTTCCGGGCCGTGACGGGGCTGGTATTAAAGACGTTGTAGACGTCGGCCATGAGATCCAAACGGCCCTTGAGGCGTTTCGCCTCGAATGTAATAGTCTTAGTCACGCGGATGTCCACCTGGTTGACGCGGTCGGTAAGAAACGCGTATTGCGCAGCCACCGGAACGTTAAGCGAGCCCTCCACGATTGGCCGACCGAGTGTGGTCTGGGATTTATTGGTTACCGTGTAATACGGCTGGAAACTGGCAGGAGGGATGCTTTGATAGACAGCACTGAACTGAATCTTCCAGGGGAACGTGTAGCCGCCCGTGACGCGGTACTGTCCCTGGAACGGCTGGCGGCTCTGGCAGAACAATTGGTTCATCGGATTGTCTACGACAGAGCACATCTGGATAACTGGGGTCGTTGGACCTGCCAGTGCGTAGCTGTTGCTGATGGTCCGGCCGATGCTGAGCCCGGCCAGCAGGAAAAATCGCCCGGTTGGGTGTGCGTTCACGTTGAGGTCGAAGCCATTGTATACCTGGCTGTTCTGCCCAGGAAAATGGTTCGCGAACGTGACTTGCTGGTGATTCGTGAGGCTGGCAAACGCGGGATTGATATCAGCGAGGCCGCAAAGCTGGCTACCGGGGAGGGTGGCCAGTGCTTTGGAGCCCGCCGCAAAGCTGCCAAATCCCGTGGCGGACGGTAGGGTGACACAGAACGTGTCGAAGTTGGCTGGCGTAATGTCAAGGTTGTTCGTGACGGTTTGGTTACCGAACGTCCGCCGGAAATATCCTCCGTCGATGGAGATGTTGGGCGCCAATTGGTGCTGCACTTGCGCAGTGTACTCCCAGCTATCCGGCCGTTTCCCCCAGCCAGAGCTCAAATTCGGGTCGTAAGTGGTCGTAAGGATCGATTGGCCGAAGTTTGAGGCGCCTGGGCCCGAATAGTCACCATTGGGCGCCGTGTTCAGCGGATTGCCAATAGGAGGGGCGTTAATGTTGGTGGTGGGGAGTACGGAGCGGGTCAAGGTGTTCCCGCCGCCGGCCGAGATGGGATTGATGTTGTAGCCGAACGTGTAGATGTTGGTGCTCACATAGCGGCTGACGCTCGCTTTTAGCGCCGTCTTATGGTTCCCAAACAAGTCGTATGCCGCACCAAACCGCGGGTCGATGTCGTTCCAGTTCGGAACGTTGGGCACAGCCGCAAAGCTGCGCGCGGGAATCCAAATATCCGCCGGTGTTGTCTGAGCGGGAATGCTGCTATTGAAGTAATCCCATCTGATCCCTCCAGTAAGCGTAAGACGGCGTAGCGTCCACTTGTCCTGGGCGTAAACGCCCAGGTCGGCGTTAATGTTCTGAGACTGCACGTACGGAGCGTCGTACAACGTGACCGAGAGCGGAACGCCGTTGAAGGTGGTATACGAAACGTCATCGCTGGTCTCGTAGGTTGGGCTGGCACGGTGGCCCCAGTGATAGTTCATCCCGACCTTGAGGTCATGACGTCCGGTGGTATAAGAGAGCGCCGCAATCGCATAAGCCTGGCGTTGATACTCGCCGCCCGTGAAAGTACCGGGCGTCGGCGCCCGCAAAATATGGACGCCATTCACATCCAACAGAGAAATCGGTGACGTCGTGCTCACAGTAGGAGCGAGAGGAATAAACAGGTCGTCCTGGTGGTTGTAGGACACTGAAACGTCCAAGATCAGCTTCGGGGTGATGAGGGCCTGCCAACTGATGGCTCCTAACCAGATGCTGGGATACGTCAACCGGCTTTGTGCCTCGGCTGTAAAGACCGGATTGTCAAGAATAGTTGGACAATTGCATTTATCGGCTTTGTCGAAGAAGAAGGACAACTTGTTGCGCTGCGTAACTTGCGCCGTTACGCGCAACTGGTTGTCCCCATCAAAGCCACCACTATGCCCTGGCTTCGCGCGGTTCGGATCGAACAGGGGGCTAACAGGGTCAATCGAGTAAAACGAATTCACGTCGATGGTGTCGTTGACGCGGTAACGCTGCGCATACCAGAACCACACACGGTCTTTTATGATCGGGCCGCCGAACCCGACGCTCTCATCGTGGAGTAAGTTGTACCTGGGAACCGAGGTGAGCCCCTGCGCTTTCAGGGAGGAGGTGAAATTGCTTGCCTCCATAGAACTGTTCGCATAATTGCCATAGGCCTCTAAGTGGAATGCGTTGCTCCCTTCCCGTGGAATCACGTTCACATAGACGCCGCCACTGGCCGATTGCATGGAAATCGCACTTGTTTCGTATTGCATCTCCTGGACACCCGCATCGTTGAGCGAAAACGTCGAATTGGCATTGCCCAAGCTGGTGACCGTTGCCATGATGGAGAACGGAACCCCGTCGACCTGGAGCGACATATCAGCCCCAAGGCCGCCGTGGGCAAATAAGACGTTTCCGCGTTCGCCTTGCGACCCACCCACGTCATTCTGGTTCTGGCTCACGCTCGGTAGCACGGTCCCAAGCGTCGCGAACGACTTGGCCGTCGGCAGCGAATCGACCTCATCCTTGACCAGCGTCTTCTCCTCGGTGGCGTTCTGCACGTCCACCACCGGCGCCTGGGCCTCAACAGTTATCGTATCTTGGACGCCTCCGACTCTTAGGTCGGCGTTAACCGGCGCGGTGAAGCCCGCGGAAATTTCGATGCCTTCTTGCTTGACTGTGCTGAAGCCGGTCTTCGTAAAGGTGACGCTGTACGTACCGGCACGCAACTCTTCAATCCTGTATTGGCCGGAAGCGTCGCTGACAGCCGTGCGGGACTTCTCGATCAGCGCTGGACTCGCGGCTTCAACCGTTGCGCCCTGAATGACGGCTCCACTGGCGTCCCTCACGGTGCCCGCAATCGAGCCGAACTGGGCAAGGCCCAGCGCCGGAAAAATGATCATTGCTGACGCGCTTGCCATAAGGCGCCAGATCACGTTACGCATACACCCTCCTGAGATGAATCTCATTCCCCCCTCTGCCTAAAGCCCGAGCCGGACTGTTCTGGAAGTACCGCGATCTGCTTGGGAGATGGCAGTGATCGTGGCCGAAACCCAAGCACTGGCTACCCGTAAAATCCCTGTAAAGTCTCCCGAAACACTTGCCCCTTTGTGTATTCCGCTATCGTGCGAGCAAAGAGAATGTGTGGAGTCTATCACGCAGTCCGCTCGTCGGTGCTCGATTTCGTCCCTACAGAGTCCTTCTGATCCCACAGTTTGCGTTTTAATGCTGAGCCTTTGTATGGTCGCCAGAAACTTTGCTGCCTTGAGCGTGACGAAACGCGCTGGACAGGGACGAAGGGGTCATGCCGTCCCTTCGGTCGGATTTAGCGGTCCCCGGCACGGGAGGTTGTGCTTTAATACGTCCATGCCCGGATCGGGATCGCCCCAGCATCGCTGGTTCCCTGTGAATGCAGTCGTGACAGCGGTCGCCTGCGCACTGCTGGCCATCAGTCAGAGCGCCAACGTTTACACGTTTTGGCAGGGCCGCGGCACCTGGCGATTGGCAATTGCGCTCATGCTGCCGACGTGGACTCTGATGGCTGTATGCTGGCCGCTTTTCGTACGGCTGGCGCGGACGTACACGTTTGCGCCACAAAACCGCGCGCGAAGCGCCGCGGTTCATGTCGCGGCGGGCCTCGTCTTCGCGTTCGTTCATAACACATCTCTAACCGTCATTTACACGTTCTTGCTCGCACCCGAGGCGCCTGCGCTCGGAGGATTCGCCAGCAACTATCGCACGACACTGGCGTACCTCTTCTACCAAGACGTCCTGGCCTACGGCGCCCTCCTAGCCATGTACCTGGCTCTCCACCACGCTGACCTGCGCGCGCAACTGGCCGACGCGCGTCTCGCGGCCTTGAGGGCACAGCTCAACCCACACTTCTTCTTCAATACGCTGAATGCGGTTTCGACCCTTGCGCTCCAGGGCCGGCGCGACGATGTCGCGGAGGTTGTCGGACGCCTGGGTGACCTGATGCGCACCGCGCTCGACGAGCAGGCGCAGGAAGTGCGGCTCTCGGCCGAGCTCGCGTTCGCTGACGACTACCTCGCTATCCAATGCGTCCGATTCGGCGACCGCTTCCACATACACAAGGCGATTGCACCCGACACGCTCGACGCCTTTGTTCCTTCGCTAGTACTACAGCCTATTCTCGAAAACGCCATCCAGTATGGCGCAGCGGAAAATGAGGGGTCAATCTCCTTGAATATCGCCGTCTCACGCTGCGGTAATGATCTCCTGCTGGAACTATCCGACGCGGGTCCCGGATTCGCGCTTGGGCTGCAGAAGGAAGGCATTGGTCTGGCGAACACGCGTGCGCGAGTGCAAGAACTGTACGGGAACCGATGCCGGTTCGAGTACGGGAACCTGCCGGGCGGCGGCGCTTCAGTCCGCATATCGATCCCCTTCCACTCTACCCCTATCGCGCCCCGAGACCGGGTTGCCGGTCACGAAGAAGGGCATGAAGCGGGCGCAAGCGAACTCGGGCGGCCCCAAGTGCTAGGACAACAGAAGTGAAATCGGAACACGATCGAATCCGCACAGTGATCGTTGATGACGAGCCTCTGGCCCGTGATGCCATCCGCCTTCGGTTGCGCGACGAGCCCGATATTGACGTGGTCGGCGAAGCGGCCACAGGGAGCGAGGCCGTTGCGCTCATCGCCAAGGCGCTTCCCGATGTCGTGTTCCTGGACGTTCAAATGCCCGGTATTGACGGCTTCGAGGTGTTGGACCGGGTGGCCCCAACTTGGCTGCCGATCGTCGTATTCGTCACCGCCTATGATCGCTACGCACTGAAGGCGTTCGATACCCATGCCCTCGACTACCTGCTGAAGCCGTTCACCCGAGATCGCTTCCAGGCGGCGCTGCAGCGAGCGCGGGCGGTCTTTGCGAATGCCGACGACCCATCCGCGCGGCGCGGGCTGGTAACGATGTTGAATGATCGCAGCCGGTCACCGGCAGATCAGGGAAAGGGATACCTCGTTCGGTTTGCTGTGAAGCACCATCGCGGCATGAGGCTGGTGCGAGTGCGCGACATCGATCACATTCAAGCGTGCGGGAACTATGCGGAGATCCACGCCGCGGGCCGGACTCATCTAGTCCGAATGACGATGCAGGAGCTCGAGCAGCGGCTCGATCCATCTATGTTTGTCCGCATTCACCGCTCGACCATCGTGCAGATCGACCGCATTCGAAACATCGTGGCCGCCAGCCACGGCGACTTTGATCTGACGCTGCACGATGGCACGGTCCTCCGGCTCAGCCGGAAACACCGGGGGCGGTTGCAGCGGTAGGTGTGCATTCCGCTTTGTCCCAGGGACAGGCTGTTGGTCCCATGCTCCCGGTTAGACTCAACGTGTCGCTGACTCGGGTCCGCTAAACTCGTCTGGTTAGTCTCAGAGGAGCTTCTATAGCTATGTCGATCTTGAGCGCATGCCAGTGGCTGCAGGACACCTCCATCGGCACGTCTATCCGCGAGTCGATCTGGACTTTTCCGATCATCGAAGGCACGCACGTGCTCGCCTTGTCCATCTCGGTCGGTCTGTTGCTGGTTTCCGATTTGCGTCTCATGGGATACATAATGAAGCGCCGTCCCGTGACGGAAGTCTACGAACAAATCAAGCCGTGGATGTTCACGGGCTTCGCGATCATGACCATCACCGGGATCTTCCTGTTCTGGTGCCAGGCGGTGAAGGCTTACAACAGCATCTTCTTCAAGACCAAGGTCATTCTGCTTGTCGTGGCGGCCATCAATGTCATCGCATTCGAACGCGGCATTTATCGCAAAGTGGACAAATGGGACAACGCACTTGTGCCCCCTCGGGAAGCCCGCCTCGCAGGATGGGCTTCGCTGATTCTGTGGGCCGCCATCATCACTTGCGGCCGGACCATGGCTTATACTTTTTGAGGCTCAGTACCCATGTCATCCTTAGCCCCTTTCTTCCAATGGTGCGACGACACGTTCGTCTCCCAGATGATCCGCAACTCGCGAGTGGCATTTCCCATCATCGAGAACTTCCACCTGTTCGCTCTCACGGTGTTGCTCGGTTCACTGGTAGTGCTGTCGCTGCGCCAGTTCGGCCTGATCTACAAAACACAACCCATTTCTGAGGTCGCCGGCGCGCTTCGTCCCTGGAACCGCTGGAGTCTGGCAGTGATGTTGGTCTCTGGCATTTTGCTGTTTTTGTCTGAGGCGATGAAGTGCTACGGCAATACTTCATTTCGGGTCAAAATGTTGTTCTTGTTCGCCGCGTTGGCGTTTCAGTTCACAATCTACAACCGCACGGTGGCGTCGGAAGACAAGGTCGCGCCCATTAGCGGGAAAATCTCCGCTACCGTTGCACTGTGCCTCTGGTTTGGCGTCGGCCTTGCGGGCCGAGGTATCGGTTTTCTCGGCTAGCCCGCACTTTGTCCCTACGCAGTCCTTCTGGCCCCTCATTCTTCAGTTCTACCCTTGACACCTCCGCATATGCACTGGAAACTATCCAATCAGGCCCTGGGAGAAGACAATCGGTACACATGTCGAAACACGGCGGAACGACCGCGCTGAGTCTAGTCTTCGGAGTCCTGGCGTTGCTGATTCTCGTTGTGCCGGCCAACACTCAGGCGCAGGTTCAGAAACAGGCAAATGGGACGTCGCGCGCGGCCGACGGGCACCCGGACTTCAACGGAATCTGGCAGGCGCTGAACAGCGCTAACTACGACATCGAGCCCCACTCCGCGCGACACGCAATGGCGCTCCGGCCGGGGCCGCACGGCCCGGTGCCCGCTAAAGAGGTACTGTACCTCGGGGCGGTGGGCGCGGTGCCCGGCGGCATGGGCGTCGTGGAAGGCGGCATGATTCCGTATAAGCCCGAGGCGTTGAAGATTCGCAACGAGAACCGCGAGAAGTGGCTGGAGCGCGATCCGGAGATCAAGTGCTACCTGCCGGGAGTGCCGCGCGCCACTTACATGCCCTACCCGTTCCGGATCCTTCAGAACCGCAGCGCGTTCGCGATCGTGTACGAGTACGCCGGGGCGGTCCGCAATATCCTGCTGAAGGACCCAGGGCCGGCGCCCGCCGATTCTTGGATGGGGCAGTCGGTCGGACACTGGGAAGGCGAGGCGTTCGTGATCGAGACTACGGGGCTCAACGGGATGGCGTGGCTCGACCGTTCGGGGAACTTCACCAGCGAGAACGTGAAGGTCACCGAGCGGTTCACGCGGACCTCGCCGGATCACCTGCTTTACGAAGCGACCATCGACGACAAGGACACGTTCACCCGGCCGTGGAAGATAAGCATGCCGCTCTACCGTCGCATCGAGCAAGACGCGCAGTTGATGGAGTTCAAGTGCGTCGAGTTCGTAGAGGAACTGATGTTCGGACAGTGGCGCAAGAAGCCGCTGCCGCGCTAACCCTGAAGATAACCTGGAGATAAGAAAGCGATGCTGATAGGAAGCAAACTAATGATCCTGGGTGCCTGCACGGCACTGACAGTCGCCCTCGCGCCGCCCGTCGTGGCACACCACGCCTTCCCCGCTGAGTTCGATGCAAACCGTCCGGTGCTCCTCAAAGGCAAGATCGTGAAGGTCGAGCTGGTGAACCCACACGCCTGGATTCATATCGAGGTTACGAAGCCGGACGGTAGTAAAGAAGTCTGGATGGTCGAGGGCGGCTCGCCCAACACGCTGCTGCGCAAAGGCGTCACGAAGGCCACGCTGCCCATCGGCGTTGAGGTAGTAGTCGACGGCTACCAGGCCAAGGACCACACCAACCGCGCCAACGGCAGCGACATCACGTTACCCGATGGCCGGAAACTCAATTTGGGATCCTCACGCGGCACCGGCGCCCCAGGCGAAGCCGAGCCTCCGAGCGAGTCCCAAAAGTAATCGGTGGCGGCGCTCACTGAAAGCGCTGCGGAGGAGAATACTCTATGCGTGTTCAACTTTTCGCGTTAGCGGGGCTGATCCTGATGATGGGCCTCCCTGCTGCTAGCCAGGAAGGTGGCGGGATTCCTCGCACGGCTGACGGCCGGCCGGATCTGACCGGCATCTACGACGCCAACACCCTCACACAGATTGAGCGGCCGGCGAAGTATGGTGGTCGGGAAGCCCTGACCGATCAGGAAGCGGCTGATCTTTTGCGCGCTCAGGCGACCCGGGATGAGGAGGCTGACAAGCCGAGCGACCCGAATCGGAAGGCGCCAAAGGCCGGTAATACCCTGGCCGGGAAGAGCTACGACGACTTCTGGAAGAGCTTTGGCAACCGCGTGGTCACCATCGGAGGAGAGAAACGCAGCTCGATCGTCATCGATCCTCCCGACGGCAAGATTCCGCCGATGACGGAAGAGGGGAACGCGCGCGACGATAGGCACGGTGGTTTGGCCGGGCGGACCGATGTGCTCGAACGCCGGGGCCCGAGGCCGGACGCCTTCGACGATCCGGAGGCGAGCGCCAACTCCGAGCGCTGTCTGCTCGGCTTCGGATGGACCTCGGGCACACCGATACTGCCGAATTATTTGTACAACAACCTGAAGCAGATCGTTCAAACGCCGACTGAAATAATGATCGAGACCGAGATGATCCATGACGCGCGCATCGTCCGGATCGGCGGTAAACACCCGCCGTCGAGCATCCGCAAGTGGCTCGGCGACTCGGTCGGCCATTGGGAAGGCGATACCCTAGTGGTAGAGACGACCAATTTCACGGACAAGACGCGGTTCCGCGGGTCGAGCAGAATAAGGTCACCGAGCGGTTCACGCGGCTCGACGCCAACACGCTGCTGTATCGCTTCACCGTCGAAGACCCGCATACGTGGGCGCGGCCGTGGACTGGCGAGTATACGTGGGCGGCCAGCAAGGAGCGGATGTTCGAGTACGCCTGTCACGAGAACAACTACGCCCTGGGCGGGATCCTGCGTGGGGCCCGGGTGGCCGAATCCGAGGCAGCGGCGGCCAAGTCAGAACATAAGTGAAATGACGTGATGAAATTCATCGCATTGATCGTTGCAGCGACGGCCTTGCTGTTCGCAGAAGCGAAACCGCAGCCGAAGGGAACCGTTCAACGCATTAAGGTTCATGGCAAATCTCTTGAGGGAAACCTCGAAGGAGATTCGCCGGACCGGGACGTTACCATCTACTTGCCGCCGGGCTACGATGTAAGCCGCCACCAGCGATATCCTGTCGTATACCTGCTGCACGGCTATCTTCTGACGGACGAGTATTGGACTGGCACCGGAGTCTCCGGTCCGGGCGTCAACATGCCAGGCGCGAACGTGCCCGCCACGATGGACAACCTGATCGCGCACAGCGAGGCGAAACCGATGATCGTCGTGATGCCAAACGCTTATAGCGTATATGCCGGTAGCATGTATTCCAGTTCGGTCACCACCGGCGATTGGGAAACGTATATCGCCGAAGACCTCGTAGCCGATGTAGACACCCACTACCGGACGGTTCCGGAACGGCTGAGCCGCGGACTGGCCGGCCACTCGATGGGCGGTTACGGCGCGATTCGAATCGGAATGAAGCGTCCGGATGTCTTTTCGAGCCTCTACATAATGAGTGCGTGCTGCCTGATCAACAATCCCCTTCCCGCGCCGCCCGCGAATTCCAAGCAGAACAATACAACAGGCGGGTCTGGCGCCTTGCAGATCATCTCCGCGTGGTCGGCTGCTTTTTCGCCCGACCCGAAGAATCCACCGAGCTATTTCGACGAGCCGACAAAGGACGGCCAACCGCAGCCGCTGGTAATCGCAAAATGGCACGCCGCTTCGCCACTGGCCATGATCGATCAGTACGTGACGAATCTAAGGAAATATCATGCCATTATGGCGGACGTAGGATTGCAAGATGGTCTGGCTGGCCAGAACAAAGAGCTGGATCAAATGATGACCGATTTCGGAATCACGCACACGTTCGAAACCTACGAAGGCGAGCACGCCAATAAGATTCCCGAGAGGATTGAGTCGACGGTCCTGCCGTTTTTCTCAAAGAATCTGGCCTCGAAACTCCGTTAACAAACATGCCGGTCCCTGTCGCAATTTTGTGGTTGCCTGGCGGCAAGGAAACACAAGGTGCTCTGACATGAACCTGTCTTTGTCCTATTAATTTCTCCATGCCTGCCATTACTCGCCTATGCGCTAGCGGCAGCGCATACCCACCTTGCGCACTTTTACATTCTCAGACTCACCAACTGCCGCCATTTGCATTAAGTGCATCACCAAACCTCGATAGCCGCACTCTGTTCGCCGGCCGCGCTGACCATGTCCCGCCCCAAAGCCATGATCAACGCGACGGCGCCGTCAATCTTGTTCTCGTTCCTGATCTTGCGCGGGTAAACATTGTCCTTCGAGTCCTTGTTCCCGTACACGTTACCGATCATCCAATCGAGCATGGGATCACCATTGTGAAAAATTCCGCTCGAGAGGATCAGCGCGTCCAGAGATTTCATGGCCTCGGAGAAGTTTCGCACCGTCGCCCCGACCTCAATCATAGGCAGACCCTCCTTCATCATTCGAGTGGCGAGCTCCGTCGCTTGGTACGGATCGTAGGGGAATTCCGCCACCTGAAACTTGTCGCGGTCTTCGATCAAATCTTTTTCGATGAATTCGAAATCTATGATGTCACCTGGTGTCAGGACTAAAATTTCTGATCCTCTAGTTCGAGGGATTTTCGCTCCGTCTGCGGAATTTTCCTGAAGGTCTCGAATCCCAACTTGGTGAGGTGGTCGATGATATTCTCCGCAAGACCGATGGCTGCGGCGTCACCGGTCGAGTACAGCGCGGCCAGAATGCGGGGAATATTCTCGTCATGACCAAGCGTCAAGCGGTCTGCAGAGCTTGCGCGAACGATGAGAGAGAGCGCCTTGGCACACAGTTGTGGATGCTTGGCCGACAGCGCAAGCAATACGCTCAATACGTGAAAATCGGCTTCGATGTCGCCACCAGTCTTCTCCAGCGTCTCGATCAGGCGACCAAGCATCCATTCAGCATTGAATTTTCCTTCCCTGACCCACCATCCGAACTCCTTCAACTCTTCGGCTTCCTTCGAGTCCTTCAATCTCCACTCCCAGAATTCCTGCAGTCTGTTAGTCTCGGGAGTTTTTTCACCAGTGCGCCCGGCATCTCTCTGGACATAGGATCGGCGCTGGAACAGCCCAAGCTGTTTCTGCGTTTTCTCCGTACGTTGTTCCGGGAGGACTGGGTCGTTTATGCCAAGCCAGCTTTCGGCGGCGCTCGCAAGGTATTGCGCTACCTCGGCCGGTACACCCACCGTGTTGCCATCAGCAATCATCGCCTGCTGGCTTTCGACGGTGAGCGCGTCACCTTCCGCTGGAAGGATTACGCGCGCGGCAACAAGCAACGGCAGATGACGCTCACCGCCACCGAGTTCCTGCGGCGCTTCCTGCAACATGTGCTTCCGCGCGGATTCGTGCGTATTCGACAGTTCGGCTTCCTGGCCAATAGCTGTCGTACCGCTCGGCTGCGCCTTATCCGGGAACTTCTTCCTCAACCCCGCAAACCACCCAGTGCTCCGGTTGCTTCGGAGGCTCGTACCTGGAACTGTCCACGCTGTGGGGAGCCGATGAGAATCGGCGTTCCCCTCAGCCCAGTGGAGTTGGCCTCCCGTTGCAATTTCTTCGACAGCTCCTAGACGCCGCTCCAACCGGCCCGATGACATGCGTTCGCGTGCCGGCGTGCTCGTGTGCCTATCGGCTAACAAGTGCCGCGCCGCTGCCTGCTCCCAGCACTTTCAGGCTCTCCCATATCACCACCGGCCCTCTCGAAAGCAGCAATGAGCGGCCTTTCCGTCGTACCCCGCAGTCGTCGGTTCACTTCGGCTGTCTCCAAACACGCTTGTAGCTCCATACTCGTCCGCCCTGCCAGCAGCTTCCTTCAAGTCTCCTTATCGAAAGTGCTTCGGCCCGGGCTACCTCCTGCTCCCCCGACAATTCTCCCCGAAGCACTCCCGATCAAGGCTAACGACCACCCACTACTAATCCACAGCTACTAATCCACAGCGTGAAGCCACCGCGACTCTCAGCACCGTCCCGCCCTCTCTATTCGTCGCGTAGTGTCTTGATTGGATCTACGCGGGTGGCGCGATAAGCCGGAATGGCGCTCGCAAGCAGAGCGATGCAGCCGAGCAAAAACGAAACGGCTGCGAAGGTTGTGATGTCAGCGGCGCTGACCCCATAGAGAAGACTCGCCAGAACGCGGCCGAGCGCAAGCGCGGCAGCGATTCCAATCGCCAGGCCGATTGCTGTCATTTTCAATCCTTGCATGACGACCATGCGCAGCACCTGTTGTGTTCGAGCGCCCAGCGCCATGCGAACACCGATCTCTCGGACGCGCCGTCTCACGCCGTACGACAACACGCTGTAGATACCGGTTGCAGCCAATACGAGGGCCAGGACAGCCAACCCTGCCAACAGTTCCATATTCAGTCGCCGCTGGGATAGTGAATCGGCCAGCAGATCGTCCATGGCTATGACGTCGAGCACTGGAGCGCTGGGATCCACTTCGTGCACCGCGCGGATCACCTCCTCTTTTGAGGTTCCCGCCAGCGAACTCGTGCGAACTACCATCGACAGCGGAAAAGATCGCCATCCCCCCGGCCTCGACTCGGAAAGCTGAGCCAAAGGAGAATAGATTGTAGCAACCGGCTGAACGACATCCAGCCCGTCCTGCTTCACATCTCCAACCACGCCGGCGACTTCCCGCACGTATTGGGGCGAAAAGGTCAGCGTCAGACGGCGGCCAATCGGATCTTGCCCCGGCCAGAAGCGGTTTGCCAACGACTCGCTGACGAGCACAGTGTGCTGGGACTCCGCGTTATCCACATTGCTCAAGGCGCGCCCACGCAGGATCGGTATCCGCATCGCGCGAAGATAATCGGGACTGATGACGCGAACCGCCACCTCTGGTTGATCCGCCATTGCAGCGGCAGGCCGACCGGCGATCGCGATAGGTTGCGTGGAACCGTTGCCACTAACGGGCAAGGAATCGATTACAGCGGCAGATTCGATGCCAGGTAACGTGCGGACGCGCTTGATGACCCGCTCGAAGAAAGCATTCTCTTGTAATGGCCCTGCGAATTTCGTCGGAGCAACAGAAATCGTCATGGTCAGGACGTTGCGCGAATCCACCCCAGGATTGACGTTACGCAAGTTCGCCAGGCTGCGGATCATCAGACCCGCTCCGATCAAGAGCATGAGACACAGTGCAACTTCGGACACCACCAATGCGTTCAGACTGCGCTGGCCCCGGAATCCGCATCCGTCTTGCCCATGCCTTGCTTCAGCGCGCTATCCAAATTGATTCGGCTGAAACGCCAGGCGGGCAGCAAACCTGCGAGTATTCCTGTACCCATAGAAATGACAACCGTGAATCCGAGCACCCAACCGTCGATACGGATCTCGATCAACTGAGGCAGTTTTCCCGCCAGCAGAATTGAGAGAAAATGTACGCCACGGGTTGCTATCGCGAGGCCCAGAGCGCCCCCCAATAGGGAGAGCGTGACCGCCTCGGCAAGGACGTGCTGCACGATTCGGCTACGGCTTGCACCCAGAGCGGCGCGGATCGCCATTTCTTTACGCCTCACCATGGTTCTTGCTAGTACTAGGTTCGAAATGTTGGCGCAGGCGATTAGCAGGACGAAGGCCACTGCGCCCAGCAGAACAAGCAGGGCTGGCCGAACATTACCTACCATCTGCTCCCGCAGTGGAACGATGACCGCTCCCCATCCGTTGTCATCTTCCGGATACTGTTTCTGGAGCCGGCCAGAAATGATATCCATTTCTGTCTGCGCCTGCTTCAAGTTGACGCCGCCCTGCAGGCGCGCAACCACAAGAAAGTGATGTTCGCCTCGAACTGCACGTTTCCTTATCCGTCCATGCAAGCGGAGTCCAGATCTTTGCCCAGTCAGGACTGCGAAACCTGGGTCCCATCACGCCGACGATCGTATAGGCCCACCATTGAGCGTCATCCTCTGCCCAACAATCTTGGGATTCGACGCAAAGCGATTGCGCCAAAAATTATAGCTGAGCACTACGACGTTTCCATGTCCTGTTTCATCTTCCTGGGGAAAGAAACCACGACCCAACATCGGCCCGACCCCATAGACCGAAAAGAAGCTGGATTCCACTGCGCCGGCCGGCACAGATCAGAAACGAAATCGAGCAACTGCGAACAGCGAAGACCAAGGCGCTGAAGGCACGTTACCGCGAGCTCTTTGGTGAGGAGTCAAGCTCCTCGAACCATGCCCACCTGTTCCGTCGAGTTGCGTGGCGGCTGCAAGCCCTCGCCGAGGGTGACCTCACCCAGAGGGCCCGTGAGCGAGCCATAGCACTTGCCGCCGATGCCGACTTGCGGCTCCGCGCTCCACGCCAGTTTTGGCGTGAGTTGGACGAAAAGGCAAAGCAGCCGGAACGAGACCGACGTTTGCCGGGCGTCAGGGGTGGTTCTGGACCGCGACTATCATGGCCAAACCGTCTCGGTCAAGATCCTCGATGATGGCTTTGAATACGCGGGCAAGATCTACGATTCCCTCAGCTCGATCGCCTCCGTCGCGACCGGTACGCGATGGAATGGCTTCGCATTCTTCGGTCTGAATAAGAAGGTACAACGTGACTAGTGTTCCCTGCCCCCTCCGCTGCGCGATTTACACGCGGAAATCGACCGAAGAGGGATTAGCGCAGTCCTTTAATTCGCTCGACGCACAACGCGAGGCTGGTGAAGCCTTTATCGCTAGCCAACAAACCCGGGGCTGGGTCGCGGTCGAGGAACACTACGACGACGGTGGGTTTACGGGTGCTCACATGGAACGGCCAGCGTTGCAGCGTCTGCTCGCATCCGTGGACACTGGCCAGGTGGATTGCGTGGTGGTGTACAAGGTCGATCGGCTCAGCCGCTCCTTGCTCGATTTTGCGCGGCTCATGGAGCGGTTCGAGCGACGAGGGATCAGCTTCGTTTCTGTCACGCAGGAGTTTAACACCACGACGTCGATGGGCCGGCTGACGCTCAACATCCTCTTGTCGTTCGCGCATTATGTGGAGCGCAGGATTATGCAAAGCGGCAGTGCTGAAATGCCCGTGTTGCTTGCATTTCGTTGCTGTTTTACTCCGCATAATCCCGGCTCAAAAAGAGAGGCGATCAGCGCGTCGGGCAGCTTCTCGGGGTTGTCCGCATTTCAATGGGCCGGTCATGCCAGGAGACCACTTTCGACTTGCTTGTGTCCTCCACCAGAGCTAATGAATGTGGTGTCCGCAAGCCATGCCATGAGCGACCGCTTCTATACCTTTAATAAATCCCCAGAACAGCTACGCCGTCTGGGAGCGCGTGGCGGCAGAGCGTACGCCCGCAACCAGCGGGCCCGGCAAGCACTTCTGGCGACGTCACCCAAAGCCATCCCGCCACCTGCGACGTGTCCCACCACGGCCGCGAAAAGTATCGCGCTCCTCGACGCGCGCTTTCCTTGGCTACGGGGTGCGGAAAAGCGACTGAGCTGAAACCAGAACCCAGCCCGTGAACGAACGCCCACAGGGCCATAAGCACTGGTCATTTTTGTGAGAGGGCGAGATCATAGGAAAGCCTCTCCCGAAACAAGGGAGGTTCAAAATGTTAGAAACACACTTAAGTTCACCTGTAACTCTGCGGCGACTTCGCAGCGGGCCCGCCGCCGATCACGTAGACGCTTTTGCCGATTGGCTGCATCTCCAGGGATACAAGCCGATCTCCATCGCCCATTCGCTGCGCTCGCTCGCCGGCTGGACGGACTGGATGTGCGCCTCGGGATTCACAGCGCGAGACCTGCTGGCAGGCTTCGAGGCATGCAAGTCGGCACTGCAGAAGCAACCGCGTGTTCTCCACAGCCGCGGGCCGAATCAGCATTCTCTGACCGCTGCCGCGCTGTTCATCCGATTCCTGCAAAGCCACGGCGCGCTCCCGACGCCGATAATTCCACCATCCGTCGCGGAGCGCTGGCCGATTCTAGGGGAGTTCCGTTTGTGGATGCATAGAAACCGCGGACTGACAGACACGACGATAGATGCGTATCAGTACACCCTAGTAGCTCTTCTCGACACTCTCGGCGCTGAGACCCATGCCTACTCCGCCGAGGCCTTGCGCGACTTTGTCCTCGATCGGGCACGACCGCACGGCATTGAACGCGAAAAGAGTATTGTCGTGGCGGTCCGGGCGTTTCTTCGCTTCCTCGCCCTAACGGGGCGATGCACTCTAGGTCTGGAACACGCCATCCCCAGCTTTGCTTGCTGGCAGCTCTCATCTGTTCCTCGATTTCTACCCGCGGAAGATGTTGAGCGAGTGATCGGTTCTTGTGCAAGCTACATCTTCGGATTGCGGGACAAGGCAGTGCTCCTGCTTTTGGCCCGGCTGGGATTGCGCGCCAGCGAGGTCGCTCAACTCAAGTTCACCGATATTGATTGGCGCAACGGATGTATCACCGTGTGTGGGAAGGCGCGCCGCAGGGATTCGCTACCGTTACCCCAAGAAGTCGGCAATGCGATTCTGCTGTACCTGAAGCAGAGCAGGCCGCCCCTGCGAGTTTCGGAGATATTCACTTCCGTTCTCGCTCCGATTCGGCCGTTGACTCGCGCGGCTGTCACCCAGATTGTGCGCAGTGCACTGGGACGGGCGGGGATCAAAGCGCCAGTCAACGGTGCTCACCTCCTACGGCACTCCGCGGCTACTTCCATGCTCCGCAATGGTGCCTTGCTGGCCAGCGTTGGTGCGGTTCTGCGGCACCGCTCTCCGATGACGACAGCCCACTACGCCAAGGTCGATTTTTGCCTCCTTTCGGAGATCGCTCAACCGTGGCCGGACGGGACCTCATGCTAATCGCCCAGGTTGAACGGTACATATCACTGCGCCAGACACTCGGCTATAAGCTGGACGACCTGGCGAGGAACCTCCGCGGATTTGCGAAGTTCGCTGCCGATCGCGGCGAGGCACATGTCCGCGTTTCCACCGCCGAGGACTGGGCTGCCGGGGCGTCTTCTCCATTCGTCCGGCACATTCGGATGAGAGATGTCGCCCGTCTGGCTCGCTTCCTGCACGCGGAAGATCCCCAGCACCAGATCCCATCCGATCTGTTCCACCTACCCTTGCATCGCCGCCTACCTTATATATACGCCCCGCAGGAGATTTTGCAGCTCATGCAAGCGGCCCGGCGTCTGCGCGAGTCCTACCCGCTTCGTCGCCAAGTCTACACCACGATGATCGGGCTGATGGCGGCAACCGGTCTCCGCCTTTCGGAAGCGCTCAACCTGCGCCTACACGACGTTCTGCCCGATGGCATCCTGCAGATCCGGCAAACCAAGTTTGGAAAGAGCCGTTTAGTCCCCCTACATCCCACAGCGGCGACTGCCCTGGATGTTTACCTGGAAGATCGCTGCCAGCTGGCTGTTACCGATGATCACGTGTTTTTGTCCGCGGGAAATCGGCGGATTCACAGTTCCCTGGCGTGGTACACCTTCGACCGCGTTCGGAAGCTTGCCGGCATTGCCACCACTCAATCACGGCGCCCGCGCATTCATGATCTGAGACATCGTGCCGACTCCCCGATCATGCCGACTTCTCGCACGGCGCCCTTGTAGGAGGCGCTCGCGGCGAGTTGGGATTCGGCATAATCAGAGGCTCTCCAGGAAGGCCAGCAGTTGGTCGTCGGGCCGGTATCGTCCTGGTTTGACACCAAGAGGCGGGGTGCGCGAGAGCGCTTTTTCCTTCAACTTCATGTCGGCATGCAGATAGATCTGAGTGGTCTCGACTGATTCGTGTCCAAGCCAGAGAGCAATCACGGAACGGTCGACGCCATTCTGGAGAAGGTCCATGGCTGCGGAATGTCGAAGCGCATGTGGACTTACGTTCTTCCGCTTAAGGGATTGGCATTTTTCTGCGGCGATGGAGATGTATTTCTCCACCAGGCGTTCAACGGCATCGCGGCTGAGCTTTCCGCCTCGGATGCTGGCAAAGAGCGGATCGTCGGGACGGCCATGGCGTTCCCGCATCCAGGCTTCCAGCATTTTTGCCGTTTCTGGACGGAGAGGCGTGCATCGATGTTTTCTGCCCTTTCCCTGGCAGTGGACATGGGCACCCGTTCCCAAAACAACGTCCTGGCAAGTCAGGCTTGTCAACTCGGAAACCCGAAGGCCAGTCTGAACGGTGAGCAGAAGCAAGGTCCGGTCGCGGCGCCCTATCCAGGTGGAAAGGTCGGTTGCCCCCAGAAGGGCGTCGATCTCTTCCCGATTCAGAAATTCGATGGGCCGCCGTTCGTGGCGTTTGGTGGGCATCGCGAGGATTCGCTGACAAAGCAACGCATGGGCCGGTTCCTCGAAAGCCACGTACTGAAAGAAGGAATGAATCGCCGCCAGGCGGATATTGCGGGTGCGAGCGCTATTCTTTCGGCGGTTCTCGAGATGATCGAGGAAATCACCAATGAAGGACACGTTCAAGTCCTCGATCGTGAGATTCGAGGGTGCTTTACTGAGCCGTTCTTTTGCAAAATGGAAGAGCAGACGGAAGGAATCGCGATACCCCGCGATTGTATTGGGACTTGCTCGCCGTTGCCGAAGCAGTCGATCTGTAAAGAACGCTTGAAGCAGAGAGGGAAGGCCGGCCACTATCGTCGAGCCTCCTTCCCGTTGTCCAAGAGACGATCCGTGGCCAACTGAAGGAGTTCCGGCACCGCCTCCAGGTACCAGTACGTTTCATTGATATGGACGTGTCCGAGGTAGGTGGCCAGCTTCGGGAGTTCTCGTTCGACATCGAGTCCCTGTCGATACCACTGGACCAACGTGCGAGCGGCAAATCGGTGACGCATGTCATGGAGCCGGGGACCACGTCCATGGCCCTTTGCCTTGCGACGGAAACCGAGTTGTTGAGATAGCTTGGCGAAGGTGTAGCGCGCTATCCATTCCGTGATCCGCGTGCCACGCTCGGAGAGGAAGAAGGCTTGGGTCGGTGCTAGCAAGGATGCGGTCTCTCTTCTCAGCGTACTCTTTCAGCGCGTCCACCGTCGATGGATGAACCGGCACGTGGCGCGACTTGCCAAACTTTGTGCGGCGTATGGTGAGAATCCCTTGATCGAGGTCCACATCTGGCCTGTCCAGATGTAAAGCCTCATTCACCCGCATTCCAGTAACTGCGAGAAGGCCGAAGAGAGTAGTGTAGGTGGGGGCCCGAAGTCCTTTCGCCGATGGAAGCTGCGTGGCGCTGCGAAGCAGGCTCGCGATCTCTTCGTCGCTATAGATGTGGGGCGTCTTTCGTTGATACCGATGAGGAAGAAGGCCGGGAGCCGGGACCTCTGTTCGCGGTTCCGTCGCACTGTGCCACGCGGCGAAGCGCCGGACCATACCCAAACGCCAGGCCCACGTGTAAGGCTGAGCGTCCGCGGGTTGGGTCGCCCAGCGGAGCGCCAACTCCTTCGTGATGTAGGAGGCGCCTTCGAGTTTTGAGAAAGGCGACAAAGTTTCGCAAACAGCCAGCCACTTCCCGGAGTTCGAACCCAAGAGCGCGGCGAATCGCGATGTATTCGTTCAATGCCAGATCGAGCGAGTTCATCGTCCGCCTCCAACGCTGGGCCAAGGGTGCGCCAGTGAGCGCAGACCATCGAAGTCGAGCTTGGCGTAGATTTCCGTTGTGCTGGGGGTTCGATGTCGAAGAATTTCTCCGATTTCATTCATGCTTGCGCCAGAACGAAGCATCGTCGTGGCGAGACTGTGTCTCAGCACGTGGGCGCCCCTTAACGCCGGATATAAATCCGCTCGATCGAGCGCGCGGCGAACGATCGTGGTCAATGTCGAAGGTCCAGCAAAGCCAGAACGCGGCGCCTTCATGCAAACGAACACCCGCCGCGTTTTGCATGGGGGACGATCCATGCGCAGGTAGGATGTGAGGGCCTCCCCGACATCGACAGGCAAGGGCATCCGATCATGCAATAACCCCTTACCTCGAACGAGCAACTCGCCGGCTCGCCAGTCAACGTCATCGAGTTGGAGTGACACTACCTCTCCGGCACGCAGGCCGAGGCGGGCCAGCAAGAGAAGGATCGCGTAGTCGCGGCGGCCAGTGGCGGTTTGACGGTTGCAGGTGCCAAGCACACGTTCAACCTGATCGGGGCTCAGGTACTTGGGTATGGTGGCCAGGCGCCGATCGGCGACGGAGGGTACCGAAAGGGCCAGGTTGACCTGCAGTTCCCCGTTTTGAAAAAGGAAGCGGAAGAAAGAGCGGAAAGCGGCGGTCACCAGTTGTGCCCTTCGAGGACTCATGGTCGGTGCATGCCGCAAAATAAAGCCGGAAACATCTGAGGATCTGACTTCGCGGATGACTAGCGGCTTCTCTCCGAAAGCGTTCGATCAGAAACTTGCGAATGCACGGCAAGTAATTGATGACGGTTGCGGCGGCCAGCCCGCGTTCGGACCGCAAATGCCTTTCGTACCGCGTCAGAATGGCGGCCAACGGAGAGTCATCGCAAGTCGGAGTCGGAGCGGGAATCACGTCACGCTTTCGAAGATGATCCAGAAACTGCAAAAGCGTTTCTCGATTGCCCCTGTGGACTCGGCCCTTCCGCCGTTTGTAAGCGATGAATCTCTCAGCCAACTTGCTCGTCGAAATCTGTGATTGATAATCGTCGCCGCTCCAACCACTGGCCAAAACTCGACAGCAAATTCAGTTTCGACTGCATGGTCGACTTCACATAGCCGTTTTCAACCAGCGAAGTTGCAAACGGTGCGAGGTGCGAAACCAGTGGGTTGTCTCGCAGGCGTGGGTCTGTCTCGAGGTGTTCAAAAGAATCTTTCGGCATTAATCTTCTCCTTTACTAGCTTCATGCCAGCTAGGGAGAAGACACCCGGATTATGCCGACTTCGACCGGTCAGCTTGACACGGAACTCCGCGCCAGACGGCACGCAGGCGAGTCCCCTTTGGAGAAAGTCGGCATAATCGGGGAGTCGGCACGATGTCTGTTATGCCGCTAGCGGCATAAGAGACACACGTTTGCCACCCGAGCCCTGGAACAATGTTCCACTCAGCGCGAAGCTGTCGCGCGCCATTTCGTTGCGTTATCGACTTACATGGGCCACTCCGATATCGTCCATACCTATTGGTACCTGGAGGCGACACCGCAGCTGCTGGCTGGGATTGCGGCCGCCAGCCAAGCCCTCTTCACCGAGGAGGCCCCATGACACCCATCGCCCCCTTGGTCACCAGCTTTCTCCGTGAACACATGCCCATTGAGCACGGCTGTAGTCCACACACCTGTGAAACCTATGCGCACGCCCTGCGGCTGTTGTTCCTTTTCGCCAGTAAGCGGCTGGGGATCAGGCCCTCCGAGATCTGTCTTGACCAGATCGATACGCCGCTGGTTCTCGACTTCCTCGCCGATATCGAGGAACAACGCGGCAACTGCCCGGCCACGCGTAACGTGCGACTCGCAGCGATTAAAGCCTTCATGCGCTTTGTCGAGTTCCGTGTCCCATCAGCCTTAGCACAGGTGCGGCAGATTCACGGGATCGCTGCCAAACGCCATGATCAGAATCTAATACGCCACCTTACAAGAGAGGAAGTTCGGGCTATTCTCAAGGTGCCGGACGTCACCACACGACTCGGAATCCGGGACCGTGCCATGCTGCATCTCTGCTTCGCAGCGGGATTGCGCGTCTCGGAACTGGTGGGACTTCCGCTGGAGAACTTGTCGCTACAACCCCCGCCGAGCATTCGAGTGTTCGGCAAGGGCCGGAAGGAGCGATGTCTGCCACTCTGGAAAGAAACTGCGGCCGACCTCCGAGCGTGGCTGGCGGTGCGGGGGGCCATGCGTGTACCCGAATTATTTGTAAATGCCGAGGGTACGGCAATGACCCGGGCCGGCTTCGAATACATCCTCAACAAGCATGTTAGTGAGGCAGCCAAACGCTGCTCCTCATTAACGGGACGCTCTGTTTCGCCGCATCAACTGCGCCATAGCTGCGCACTCACCATGCTCCAGGCGACCAAAGACATTCGCAAGGTGGCGCTGTGGCTCGGCCATTCCGATGTCCGCACGACAGAGGTTTACCTACGAGTGGATCCTTCAGAAAAACTGGAAGCCGTTGAAGCCGTCCTCCCAGTGGGGCTGCGTCGGGGCCGATTCCAGGCGCCCGACGCGCTGATCGCCTCTCTTTTTGAGCCGGGATTATGCGGAGTAAAACAGCAACGAAATGCAAGCAACACGGGCATTTCAGCACTGCCGCTTTGCATAATCCCGCGCTCCACATAATGGGCGAAGGAAAGAAGAATGTTGAGGGTCAGACGACCCATCGACGTCGTGGTGTTAAACTCCTGGGTCACCGATACAAAGCTCACACCGGCGCGATCGAACCGTTCCATGAGCCGTGCAAAGTCGAGCAAAGACCGGCTCAGCCGGTCTACCTTATAAACCAATACGCAATCGATGCCGCCGGCCTGGAGGTCGTTGAGAAGCCGTTGCAAGGCAGGTCGTTCGAGGTGCGAGCCACTAAAACCGCCATCATTATATTGTTCAGGGATCAGTGTCCAACCTCGCGCCTGCTGGCTGGCGATATACGCTTCGCCCGATTCCCGCTGCGCCTGTAAGGAATTAAAAGCCTGATCCAATCCCTCTTCGGTCGACTTACGGGTGTAGATGGCGCAGCGCAGGGGGCGTGTTTCCGTCATGCCGCACCCTTCTTGTTCAATTGAAAGAAGGCGAAGCCGTTCCAACGCGTTCCAGTCACCAACGATGCGATCGAACTCAGCGATTCATAGATCTTGCCGTCGTATTCAAAACCATCCGCGAGAATCTTCACGGTAATGTTTCGGTCGTCATACCGCCGCACTAGCGTTTTTCCGATGGCAGGCAGACGTGGGTCGCGAACCGGTCCTGGCGACTCGGCGGCCAACTCGCGCCAAAACTTGTGCGGCGCCCGCAGCCGAAGATCGACGTCCACGGCCAGCGCGGTGGCGCGGTCGCGCGCCCGTTGGCTCAAGTCTCCTTCCGATAACGCCTGCAACCGCCATGCAACCCGTCGGAATAAATGGGCCTGGTTGGACGATTTCGACTCCTCGCCGAACAGCTCGAAATACCGCGCCCGGAGCGCCTTGGTCTTCTCGCGCCGCAACTTTTCGATCTCTTTCCTCAGTTCCTCGTTCATGGGTTTCCCTCTTTCAGCCGGGAAGGGTTGGACCGCTCCCGGCGTTTACCTTCACTGTTCATGAACGCTCGATGTCCGAGTGAAACGCAAGTGGAGAGCAACGTGAGCGATGACGCAAGGAAACGCAAAATATAACGCGAAATAACGCAAAAAATAACGCGGGCTTGACGCGGGGCTTCCCGCACTCCCGCCTGCGAGGTGAACGCGCGTGTCGCACGGAAGCCTCAAGGTCACAGCTACTTACCGGAACCCAGGGCGCTCTCCCGCCTGGGTCCTGGGCACCAACTTTGGCCTATTTTGCGTTATTTAACGCAAACCGCCCCGGTTCCTGTCCTTATTAATGCGCCACCGCTCTCTGAGAGGGAGACGGCCTAGGATGCGTTGAGAGCGAGAGCTTGTTTGGCTCCGCGGGCGCTGCACACTGGACGGGCGGGGGCCAATGAACCCAGTTCCTGGCACATCCCATCATGCAATTCGAGCGACACCCGGACGAGCGCCGGACGGGGGTCAGGAAGGCGCAGCGACGGGCGAAGCTCTTGCAATCTCTTCGCAAGGGCCAATGCCTCGGTACGAAAAAGCTGAGAATAATGGAACCGATGCCCATCACTTCCCCGACGATGAAGAACCAGAGCATGTGCCGTGACGCAGGGTCCGGGGCAAAGATCCGCCTCGGCGAAGGCACGGTACACACCTATCGGGAACTCGCCGAGCTCAGAGCCGGCGGGCAGTCGAGAACGCTGGAAGTTTGGCTCCTCAGGTAGGACTCGAACCTACAACCCTTCGGTTAACAGCCGAATGCTCTACCATTGAGCTACTGAGGAGCAAGGCAGGCAGGTTACTTCCCCTTCATTACAGCATCCTGCTTCTACGCTGTCAAATTTTGCCCGCTTGCTAAACTGAAAGTTCCCCATGGAATTGGAAAAGACATACGAGCCGCAGCGCTTCGAGCCCCGTTGGGCCGAATGGTGGGTGGAGTCCGGCATTTTTCACGCCGATCCGCACGCGCCGGGGACCAGATTTTCCCTCGCCGTCCCGCCGCCCAACGTTACCGGATCGCTGCACATCGGCCACATGCTCGACCACACCGTGATCGACACCGCGACGCGCTGGCATCGCATGCGCAGCGACAACACGTTGTTCCTTCCCGGCACCGATCACGCCGGAATCGCCACGCAAATGCTGGTGGAGCGCAGCCTGGCCGCCGAGGGGATCACGCGACAGCAAATCGGCCGAGAAGAATTCGTGCGCCGCGTGTGGGAGTGGAAAGAGAAGTACGGCCACCGCATCACCTCGCAGATGAAGCGTATCGGCGACAGTTGCGATTGGAGCCGGGAGCGCTTCACGCTGAATCCCGATCTTTCGCGCGCAGTGCTGGAAGCCTTCGTGCGCCTGTACGAACGTGGCCTCATCTATCGCGGAACGTATATGGTGAACTGGTGCCCGCGTTGCGCCACCGCGCTTTCCGATCTGGAGGTGAAGCACGAAGACACACAAGGCAACCTGTGGCACATCCGCTACCCGGTGAATAACAGCGCCCGCTATTTGATCGTAGCCACCACGCGTCCGGAAACCATGCTCGGCGATACCGCGGTGGCCGTGAATCCAGCCGATCCGCGCTATCAGGATCTGGCCGGTCAAACCGTCACCCTCCCGCTGATGAATCGCCCGATCCCCGTCATCTTCGATGAAATCGCCGATCCGCAGTTCGGCACCGGCGTGGTGAAAGTGACTCCCGCGCACGATCCGAACGATCTGGAAGCGGGCAAGCGTCACCACCTGCCACAGATCAAGGTGATCGGCGAAGACGCGCGCATGACCGCCGAGGCCGGCCCTTACGCGGGACTCGATCGCTTTGAAGCGCGCAAGCGTATCGTCGCCGATCTTGAAAAACAGGGCCTGCTTGAAAAGGTGGAGCAATACACGCTGGCGCTCAGCAAATGCGATCGCTGCAGCACCATCGTGGAACCTCTCATCTCTACCCAGTGGTTTGTCAAAACCAAACCGCTGGCCGAAAAGGCTTTGGCCGCGGTCAACGAAGGCCGCATCCAGTTCGTGCCCGATAACTGGAACAAGACGTTCTTCAATTGGATGGAGAACATCCGCGATTGGTGCATCTCGCGCCAGCTCTGGTGGGGCCATCGCATTCCGGCGTGGCATTGCGCCAACTGCAAAAAGATCACCGTGGCGCGTGAGGCGCCCGCGGCTTGTCCCAACTGCCAGTCGGCCGAATTGACCCAAGACCCCGACGTGCTCGACACCTGGTTCAGTTCCAGCCTTTGGCCGTTTTCGACTCTCGGCTGGCCGGGCGACACCGAAGATCTGCGCGCTTACTATCCCACCAGCCTGATGATCACCGGCTTCGACATCCTGTTCTTCTGGGTGGCCCGCATGATGATGATGGGGATCGAACTGACCGGCGATGTGCCCTTCCGCCAGGTACATATGCATGGCCTGGTGCGCGATCCCTATCGCCAGAAAATGTCGAAGACCAAGGGCAACGTGGTAGACCCGCTCGACATCAACGATAAGTACGGAACCGATGCCTGCCGTTTGTGGCTTCTCAGGGCCGCGGCGCCCGGCACCGACATCACTTACAACGACGACCAGCTGAAATCCGCGCGTCAGTTTGCGAACAAGCTGTGGAACGCGGCGCGAATGCTGCTCATGAACATGGAGAGCGCCGGCATTGAGCCTTCCCTGCCCGAGCCGGGCCAACTGGAAACTCTGGAGGATCGCTGGATTTTCAGCCGGCTCAGCCGCACAGTCGAATTTGCCAATCGCGAGTTCGAGCAGCATCGTTATCACGAAGTGGCCGAACAGTTGTGGCAATTTTTCTGGCACGATTTTTGCGATTGGTATCTCGAAATCAAGAAATTGCGTCTGGCTCCTGGGTCCGGCCTCACCAATGACTGGCGCAATTTGCTCGCTGTGTTCAGCGCATATCTCCGTTTGCAGCATCCCATCCTGCCATTCATCACGGAGGAACTGTGGCATCGCTTCGGCCAGAATACGTCGATTGCCTTAGCGCCCTATCCTCAGGCGGGCGCCATCGATGAAGCCGCCGAACGCGAGATGAGCTTACTGCAGGACATGGTGACCGCGGCGCGAAAACTGAAGGCCGACAACGGAGTTGACGATAAGCAGGAGCTCGCTGGCGTGCTCTATTGCCGCAACGGAGCATCGAACGTCGAACTGTCGGTGCTGGAACGGCTCGGCAAGGTGAAGCTCGACGTCCGCACTGGCGCGGCGCCGGCGCTAACGGGCGCGGTTCGCTCAACTCCCCATTTCGATCTTTCGTTGCAGCTCCCTGAAGTGGATCACGACCTGCTGCGCCAGCGGCTGACAAAAGAGATCGCCAAGCTCGAAAAAATAGTCTTTAATCTCGATCGGCAGCTCGAAAACGAAGAGTTCATAAACGGGGCACCGCCTCAGGTGGTGGCATCCATGCGAGCCAAGCGCGCCGAATACGTCAATCAGATTAACAACAATCGCGACACGCTCAATGGACTCTGAGTGGCTGCGATCGCAACTGCCCGATCGCCGCATCGAGTGGCATAACACCATCGGATCCACCATGACCGAAGCCAGCCGATTGGCCTCCCTGGGCGCCGCCTCAGGCACCGTCGTCGGCGCCGAAGAACAGACCGCCGGACGCGGCCGTCATGGGCGATCGTGGCATTCCGAGCCCGGCCTGGGGCTGTACGTTTCCATCATTCTGCGGCGCCGATTCAATCCAGCGACCTTGCCTGTGGTTACGCTGGCGCTGGGACTGGCTGTGCGCGAAGGGATCCTAAGCGGCGCCGATCTGGCGTGCGACCTGCGCTGGGGCGTTGATCCACCAAGCTCGCGGGGACCTGGACGACGCCATGGCGCTGCACAAAGAAGCAGAGCGCCGTCGCCCGAGTAGCCGGTGGTTCCAGTTCCCGCCACTTGTCGTGATGAAGCCGGTTGGTCAGACCTTTCGAACCTATTGTTCCCCGAGTCGCCGATATAGATATTCCCGGACGCATCCACGGCAATGCAGTCGGATCTTTTAGCACATACGAGCGCGGTGCCCTCCCTCGAAGCAATGGCAGACAATTTAGTCCAAGAGTTCGGCCGGGTGTAGACTGAGCCGTATTGAGGAGTCCCATGGACGCTTGGAAACAATAAAAATCGCTTTCCCGAGGAGGCAGGCGCCCTCCCGCCGTCCTGCTTTATGTCACGAGCCAATGGGGACGGGAGCCAGGCGCGGCTTAAGACGTTTCAACGATTGGTCAGAGGAATGTGGGTGCCAAACCATTGCCGCGGCCGGTTGTGGCGATCGGCCGCAACGACCTTCAGCGCGCACGTTCCACTGACATCTACCAAGTCCCCGTCCAACCTCATTAGGACGCGTGTGTCCGTCGCGGGCCCCCGCTTCGTGGCGCAAGATTCCAAGGACTGGAGGAGGGCGTTCTCCGAATCCGGAGCCGACGGCCAAATGAAAGTGTAAGCCAGGGGAACTTGGCGCGACATACCTCTTGTCATGAGCAGGCCTCTGATGCCGTTGTTCAGCACGTTGACCTCGGTCTCTGGGTCCATGGCCACGAAGACGAGCTCGGCCTGCGAAGAAACCGCCGGCAAGTCGATCAGGCGGGCGGCTTGATCGCCCAGGCGACTGATCTCGTCCGCGGCTTGTCGGTAAGCTTCGCGAAAGTGCGCCAGGCGTAACCCGCCCGCGACGGCGTAAACCAGGGCAGCCGCAAGCAAGGCGGCTTGCCAAGCCGTGGCCGGCCAACCAGTGAATAGATCGATGCGGTCCAGCGCTCCGGCAACAATGAAGAGAAGGCCAATATAGGGCAGCATCAAATAGCGGTCCCCGTTCAGAGGGCTGAAGGCCGCGGGGGGAAGCGCGAAGATCAGCAACCAGCAAAGCCCGAACCAGGCCAGTTTGCGATTCGTTGAAATCCAAACCGCGAATGCGATAACAGCACATCCCAAAGCCACGATGGAAGGCGGGACAATTCTCGTTGCCAGTGAGAATTGCAGAATCACATTTACGAACATTCTCAGAAGCGGCAGAACGACGTGGAAGGTCCCAACGTAGTAGGTCTGGTGGACGGGCCGGGTGGCAAGCCAGAAAGCATAGGTGACAAGCCCCGCCGCAATCGGGATGAATAGCAGGTATCGCTTCAGCAGCTTCCACCGGAGGTCGCGCCAGCTGGAAAACTGGGGCGAGGTGCAAAGTTCGAGGCACAGCAGCACCACCGGCAGACCGATGGCAGTCTCCTTAAATCCCAAAGCAACGAGGTAGGCGATGTGAGCCGCCACAAAAGACGCCAGGCGTCGCGTTCGCAAATAGGATAGCCATGCGAGGCAGGCAAAAAGAATGCAAGTGGAAATGACGATGTCCTGAATCGAGTCAAACCAAAACAAGCTCTCGTGGTTACGAGGGAAGAAGGCGAACAGAACCGTCACAGCGAGCGCGGAAACCGGCCCTCTCCCAATCTGGCGGACAAATCGATACAACAGGAGAACCGCCGCGCAATAAATGACAAAAGACATCACCCGGTAAGGCAGAGGATTCAGACCGAAAATTGCCGGCAAGAGCCTAAAAAGCGCGTTGCGGATCGGCCGGCTTAAGTGGTTGGCGCCGGCGTACCAAGGCATATTTGTGCTTTCGACCAAGTCGAGCAAATCATCGGATGTAAACCCGACGCTCCTGCCGGGAAGGACGACCCAGATCAGCAGGAGAGCGAACACCAATGCGGCCGACCAGAACAGCGCAGGCGGCGGATGGCGTTTTCCGCTGCTCGAAAGCGTGGTCATTCGTAGATTATACTTGCTCCCGGCCTCTGAGTTTCGGAACGTTAAAAGAAAGATGCGGTTAGCTTACGATATGTCCGGTTTAATTAGAACGTGAATAGCACTGATGAGGCCTCGCAACAACCAACTGGTGCATCAAAACCACGCTCACGGGCCGTCACCGCGTCATCTCAGGAGAAGACCTATTTAGGCCGTAATCGTAAAGCGCGTCCGTTATTTCATGAACCCCTTACCTCTTGGGCGTCCGTGGATTTGCCCCGACCCGATGCCGTACCCACAGGAGTACCGCCCGCTCGAAGAGATTTAAGGGGCTCGGACGGCATCCGTCTTCGCGATGTCATTAAACCAGCCCTTCGTGAAGTGACTTGCCTTGATTATGTGGGCTTTCGAGGGCCTGCAATGGTCGTACTCGATCCTTTAGTATTAGATAATGCTTCGCCTTAATTCAAGCACTGAATCCGGCAAGCCTGAGTCCGGCAACCCTGAATTTGGCAAACTCCGATGGCCGCAACTCTATCTGCTCGACGTCCGCACTGGCGCGGCGCCGGCGTTAACGGGCGCGGTTCGCTCAACTCCCCATTTCGATCTTTCGTTGCAGCTCCCTGAAGTGGATCACGACCTGCTGCGCCAGCGGCTGACAAAAGAGATCGCCAAGCTCGAAAAAATAGTCTTAAATCTCGATCGGCAGCTCGAAAACGAAGAGTTCATAAACGGGGCACCGCCTCAGGTGGTGGCATCTATGCGAGCCAAGCGCGCCGAATACGTCAATCAGATTAACAACAATCGCGACACGCTCAATGGACTCTGAGTGGCTGCGATCGCAACTGCCCGGTCGCCGCATCGAGTGGCATAACACCATCGGATCCACCATGACCGAAGCCAGCCGATTGGCCTCCCTGGGCGCCGCCTCAGGCACCGTCGTCGGCGCCGAAGAACAGACCGCCGGACGCGGCCGTCATGGGCGATCGTGGCATTCCGAGCCCGGCCTGGGGCTGTACGTCTCCATCATTCTGCGGCGCCGATTCCATCCAGCGACCTTGCCTGTGGTTACGCTGGCGCTCGGACTCGCAGTGCGCCAAGCCATCCTCAGCGGCGCCGATCTGGCGTGCGACCTGCGCTGGCCCAACGACGTGCTCATCGATTCCAAGAAGTGCGCCGGTATCCTCACCCAGCTTGAATCCTCGGCTATCATTGCAGGCATCGGCATCAATGTGAATCATTCCATGTTCCCGGTGGAACTGGCTAATATCGCAACCTCGCTGCGCATCGCCGGCGGCCGCGTGCATTCGCGCGAACAGCTGCTTCTGCACCTGCTGGCGAGTGTCGACCAGTACTGCGACTTGCTTGAAAAGCACGGCCGCGAACCGGTGATTGAAATGTTTGCGCGCACTTCCAGCTACGTTTCCGGCCGCCGCGTGTGTGTGGATCAAGACGGCGCCCTGCTGCGCGGCACCACGGCCGGCCTGAACGACTCCGGCTTCCTGATTCTTCGAGGCGACGACGGAGCCAACAACGTAATCGTCGCGGGAGGAGTGCGCCCATGCTCTTAGCTCTGGACGCGGGCAACAGCAACATCACCATTGGCGCTTTCGAGGAGACGAAGCTGATTGGCCGCTGGCGGCTCCGCACTATTCATGAGCAGACTGCCGACGAATGGGGCGTGTTGATGCGCAATCTGTTTGCGCTGGCGTCGCTCGATCTGGCGCGGGTGGATGGCATCATCATCGCGAGCGTCGTACCGACACTCGATGCACCGCTGCACGCCATGGCGCAGCGCTATTTTCAGACCACGCCGCTCTTTGTGACGCCCGATACCGACATCGGCCTGAAAGTGCTCTACGAAAACCCGCGCGAAGTGGGAGCCGATCGCGTGGTCAACGGCGTCGCCGCGTTCCATCGCTACGGCGGCCCCTCCGTCGTGGTGGATCTCGGAACAACAATTAACTTCGATATTGTTTCCGCTAACGCGGAGTACCTGGGCGGTATGATCTGCCCAGGCATTGGCATGTCGATTAGCGGCCTCTTCGCCAAAACCGCACGCTTGCCCATGGTGGATCTCCGCGAACCCGAGCGCCTCATCGGCAAAACCACGGTGACGAGTATTCAATCGGGACTGTACTATGGATTCGCAGGATTGATCGACGGAATCGTCGGCCGCGTGGTGGCCGAGCTGGGCAGCAGTACCAAGGTTATCGCTACCGGCGGCCAGGCGCAGTTGATCGCGCGCGCGGCTCGCTCGGTACAACAGATCAACGAAGATTTGACGCTCGAAGGCCTGGAAATCATATGGCGCCGCAACCGGAAGAAGTGAAACAAGAAGAAAACTGGCCTTCCAATTACTTTAACTATTTCACGGAAGTGGAAGAGCATTTTCAAAAAGCGCGTGGGACAGGCCTGTTTCTGATGTCGCCGCTGGATTGGGCGCTGGTGGAAACCTGGAAAAACGCGGGTGTACCTTTGGAAGCGGCGCTGCGCGGCATCGACGCGGCATTCGAAAAATGGCGCGCTAAGAAGAAGCGCGGCCACAACGTAAACTCAGTGGCCTATTGTTCGCAGGCCGTTCTGGCTGAGGCTCAAGCCATGGCCGGAGTCGCGCCGGCGCGGGGCCGCAAAGAATCCGCGCCCCCGTTCAACATAGACGATCTCGAAAGGTACCTCGGCGAGAACGCCAAACAAATCCGCGAGCAGCCGGGTTTCGAGGAGATCGCCGCCGCAGTGGATCGCCTGGCGTCGGAAGCCGCCGCGCTTTTTCATGATCTGGAAGATCTGGAACAACGCCTCACCGCGCTCGAAGACAAGATGATCGCCCTCGCCCGCTCGCGTCAAAGTGAAGAGGACCTGCTTCGCGCCCGCCGCGAACTCGATCTTCAGCTTCGCCCCTATCGCGGAAAGATGACCGCACCGCAGCTGGCCATGCTCGAAAAGCAATACCTGGAGCGGCAGTTGCTTGAGTCTCGGGCATTGCCCCGGTTGAGCCTGTTCTATCTAAGATGATGGGTGTGCGACATGAAAGTGAAATAGCTAAATCCATACCCGGGTACTCGCGGCTTGACGCCGCGTGTACCCAACCCGCGGCCCCAGCGTACTTCTTTCGCGCGGGTTTCCTTTCCGAAAACCTGCACCTCTAAGATGACCTTCTTCACGCCGTCATAATGCGGCCGCGGGTATCATGGTTCTTGGTCAGCATGTCGCCTCCCTCGCCCCGCTCCAAACGAGCCACTATATTCACGGCCGTCACGCTGGTGCTCTCCGTGGCTTGCCTGGCGTGGGCGCTGCAGGGAGTAAGCTGGACCGAACTTTGGGAAGATATTCGCGAGCTGGACTGGCGTTGGGTCAGCGTGGCGGCCATCGCCGATCTCCTGATTTATGTCGTGCAGGGTTGGCGCTGGAGCCTGCTCCTGCTCCCGGTTGCTCCGGTATCTCCCTGGGCCTCGGTGGGCGCGATCTATGTCGGTTTGTTTGCCAATGAAGTCTTGCCGTTGCACGTAGGCGAATTGATCCGCTGCTTTTTGATGGGCCGCTGGAGCAAGATTCCAATCTCGGTGACCCTGGCTTCGGCACTGATCGAGCGTATTTTCGACGGCGTGCTGCTGATTATCGGCCTGTTCCTCTCTCTGCGCTTCATCCGGCATTTCCCTTTGAGCAGCGGCCATCATCGGGCCATCGAGGTCATTACGACGGGCAGTATCTTTCTTGCGATCCTGCTTTTCGTTTGCGCGGCGCTGCTGGCCGTCGCGATGTACTGGCGAGAGCAAACGCTGGATGCCCTGCTCGACGCGCCTTTGTTCTCCTGGGTGCATGTGTTCATCGAAGATCTCCATCGTATCGGCCACTCCCGCTATCTGTATTTCTCAGCGGCAGTCAGCATTCCTTATCTGCTCATCCAGATTGTTCCCATCTACGCGATCATGCAGGCTTATGGTTTCGATGGGGTCTCCTGGGCGCAGGCCGGCGCGCTCATGGTCTTGCTGCGCCTAGGTACGGTGCTGCCGCAAGCGCCCGGCAACATCGGGCTGTTTCAAGTGGTGTCCACGCTGGTTCTCACGTTATTCGGCGTTCCAGTAGCCACGGCGCGGCGCTTCGCCGCTATTCTCTTTGCCGTCGTTACGGTGCCCCTCCTGATCGTTGGGTTTGTCGCATTGGTGGCTTCCGGCGCGAAGATGGGCGACATTCATCGCGAAGCTCAGGCCGAGATGCGCGCCCGGCAAGACGAGCTGGCGAAGAGCTGACGGTAGGGCGGACGCCCTTTCCAAGTGAACTCGTGGGCCGTAAGGCCCCTTCCTCTCTCCTGAATTCTGAATTCTGACTTCTGACTTCTGACTTCTGACTTCTGAATCCAGCCCGCTCTAGTGAGTCATGGCGTAGACCACATAATCTACGCCGACGCGAATAGCCAATCCTGAAAACTTCTCCGGATAGTTCGGATCGTCGGCAAATTCCCACGCGTCGCCAACGTCGGAGTTGTACGAGATCGCCACCATGATCCGGCCTTTGTCGTCGTAGATGCCGCGCCAGTGCGCGCCGTGTCCGCCCTCGCCGCAGTTCTTGCAGCCTTGATACAGATGCGCCGCGCCTGGAATCTGAAAGCGATCGTCCAGATCGAAAACGGTGTGAAAGATGGCGTCGCTATCCGGAATATCGACGATGGGACGGTCCGGAAACACGAACCGAATGCGCTTGAGGAACATCTCCCATTCGTAGTCGCCGTGAAAATCGTCCGCCATGAAGAAGCCGCCGCGCAACAGATACTCGCGCATCACCTTGGCTTCCTGTTCGGTGAACCCCCATTCACCCACCTGCACGGCATAGATCCAGGGCCAGTTGAACGCCTCGTCACCGTCTTCCATCATGACGGGCTGCTCGACGCTCCGGACTTGAATGCGCGTCAAACGCCGGACGGCCTGCGAAAAATGGCGGTCGGCGCGGGGATAATCCTGGGTCCAGAGCGACAAGCCTTGGCGGAAATCGCCGTCGAAGCGGCCCGCATAGCCGTCATTCGGCCCGGGCGGAAACATCAGCCGCGCAAAGGCCCATTCGCCCGGCACCTGCCAGTCCGGCGTCAGTTCAAAGTTGAAATATTCGACGCCGGGAAGCTGGCGGAAAGGTTTCTGGAACGCACAGAGCGCGCCGAGGAAAACGAGGCCGCATCCCAGCAAACACGCAGCTCTTCGCCGGATCATCGGTGGCACCCATCCCGAGAATACCATTGGCGAAGGCCCTGATTGCTATACTGCGTCCGTGATAGCCCAGGCCTCCGATCATCGCTCAGCGCTCACCGCCGGATTCCTCGGCTGGACGCTGGACGCCTTCGATTTCTTTCTGGTCACGCTGTGCCTCACCGCCATCGGAAAAGAGTTTCATAAGTCCGATTCGGCCATTGCGCTTTCCATCACCGCCACGCTCGCCTTCCGGCCGGTAGGCGCCTTCCTCTTCGGATTGCTGGCGGATCGCTACGGCCGCCGCCTTCCGCTGATGATCGACCTGGTGTTCTTTTCCATCTGCGAGGTGGCCACCGGGCTCGCTCCAAACTACACCACCTTCCTGATTCTGCGCGCGCTGTTCGGCATCGGCATGGGCGGCGAGTGGGGCGTCGGCGCGTCGCTCGCCATGGAGAAAGTTCCTCCGCGGCTGCGCGGCGTGTTGTCCGGATTGCTGCAACAGGGTTACGCCACCGGCAATCTGCTGGCAGCCATCGTGTACTTCTTCTTGTTCCAGCGCTGGGGCTGGCGGCCTCTGTTCTTCCTGGGAGGATTACCGGCGCTGCTCGCTCTTTTCGTGCGCTTCCGCGTGAAGGAATCCGAAGTCTGGAAGAAGACTCACGAAAAAACCTGGAGCGGACTCGGCCGCGCAATCGCCTCGCACTGGAAGCTTTTCTTGTACATCACCTTGTTGATGACCATGATGAACTTCGTATCGCATGGCACGCAAGACATGTACCCCACCTTTCTGGAACGCCAATGGCACTTCGGGCCATCCGAGCGCTCGTTGTTCACCGGCATTTCGATGGTCGGTGCGATCGTGGGGAGCCTCGTAATGGGGCTTGTGTCAGACCGCTACGGCCGCCGCCGCGCGATGATCATCGCTCTTTTGGGCGGAATCATTATGGTGCCTTTGTGGGTATTCGCGCCGACCACCGCGCTCCTGGCATTGGGCGCGTTTCTGATCCAGTTCATGGTGCAGGGCTCGTGGGGCATCATCCCCGCGCATTTGTCGGAGCTTTCGCCCGACTCGGTCCGCGGATTCCTGCCCGGATTTGCGTATCAGTGCGGGGTGTTGGTGGCTAGTTCGGTGGTCTATATCGAAGCGGTGTTTGCGAGGACCATGAGTTACGCAACCGCCATGGCACTCACGGCCGTGACCGTTTTCGCGTTGGCCGCGATCGTAACGGCGGCAGGCAAGGAGCGCAAGGGACAGATCTTCGGCGGCGGCGCTTAATTCGATCCCTCAACGGGAAAGTCTTTGCTCACCCAGTCGGTGTGCAGGTTCGTAGCCAGGCTCAGCACGCGAACGTGCGTGAATCCAAGCTCCTTGAGCGTGCGGTACGCTGGCCGGATGTTGGGACACTTCACCATCGGGCAGCAACCGCAGTAAATCACAAGATCGGCGTCCTTGGGCAACTTTGCCACAGCGTCTTTCAACGCTTCAATGCCCTCCGGCTTCGACGTCGGACCTGCATTGATGGCATGCACAATATGCTTGCCCTTATACAGCACCGGAAACGCAACTGACAAAACGATGGGCGCTTTGCCCGATTGAATGGCCTTCGCCAGGTCGGCCGGCTGCAGCAGCTCACCGGACCTCCAGGGGTCGGAGGCTGCTTCCTGAGCCCAACAGCTCCAGCAAGCCAGCCCCAAAATCGTAAGCAATGTCGCGCGGTTTCTATGGCTCATAAGGAAATTTTCGAATACCTTTCATGCATTCGGCAAGTGCCTGCAGAAGCGAGGATCCCCAACCCATCGGCGTATAGGGCGCGGTCTTCTGATTGGTTTGCTTATCGGCTTCAGCCAGAAAACGCATCGCCGGATCGGGCGGGCTGACGTATTCCCGAACTGTAATCAGGAACTCCACGTCGCCGCCGGCATGGGGTTTGAGCATCGAGTAATGCTCGATCTTGCACAGCCGCTCGGTGGGCTTCTCTTGGGCGTACTGCCAGTCGGACAAGCGCGATCCTCCTTGGGAACTTAGTCCCTCAGTGTATCGCAGCTGCGGCGTGGCGCACTGCGCCACAGAACCGGCGATTAGTGTTCGGATTCGCTGGCGTGTGTATTTGCGACGAAGATGTCCAGGAAAATGCTGACCACGTAGCCGAGGAACGCCCCGGCCGCGCCGCATCCGATCAGCGATTGAACAGCTCCGTATCCAAATCGATCTCCCAGGGGAAGCGCCACCGCGAGACCTACCGCTGCAAACACCACCGCTACCAGTAGCCTTTTTCTCATTTGGCTATAGTATGAAGCCAACAGGGGATTGAAACCAGGGGGAATTACGGTAAGGGTGCTGGGGTTATTACCTGAACCGGCGTAGTGTTTTTCAGTAGTACACCTAATGTCGCTAGTTCTACTCTAGTCGAAGTCGAACGGTCTCTTGGGTTTGGGAGCGTCGGGATTGTCCTTGGCCTGCTTGAGAAGTTCGTCGAATTTCCGTTCCAGCACTTTTTGATGGCCCTTATGCTGATCGAACGACTTCTGAAACACCTCACCGCGCCGCGCCTCTTCGCCTTTCAGCTTTTGAACGGCGGCGCCAATGTCCTCGATGGCCGGTGGCTTCTTGTGCTCCTCAAAGCTGATCACCGCTTTGAGTTCCGGGTCGATCTGAAGTATCGCTTCGCAGCACGGGCAGCGCACTTCCACAAGCTGGCGTTTGCCTTTGGCCATAGGGCAATACTAGCGTACCCGCTCGTTGCCGCGCTGCGGTCAGTGCTGCGGTAGGTCCTGATATGGGATCTCGCGCGTTCCTTCGTCCAGCCCTTCAATCCGGATCACGGCGGGCATCGAGGGCTTCGCTACAGGAATCGGCGCCGGTAGGGGATTGGCGCTGGCCGCAGTAGCGAGCGCCCCGGCTTTCTGTCCCGCAGCAAACGCCATCGCGCTCTGTTCCATTTCCTGTTCGGTCAGACGGAAGCTGACCTTGGCGGCCGTGCCATCCACATTGACCTTCAGCTTCTTCGCGAACTTCTGCAGTTGCGCATCGGCGCTCTTGTCCCTGGTCGCCAAATTCAGAGTGCGGGTCAATTCGGAGGTCACGCGTTTGGCAGCAACATCGGACGAGAAACGTACGGTAATGTCCGCAGCCAGGCCGGCACGCAGATTGACACCCGCTTCGAAGTCCTCCGCCTCGGATGCCCATTCAAGGCTCGGGAGGAGGTCCGCGATTTGGTCGCTGGACAGCATTTCCGCAGCGTCCATAATCGCCCAGAGTTCGTAGCTGGCGTCCATTTCGACGGCGCGAGCCACAATGGATCCGGATGCTGGAGCCGGCTGCGGCGACGCTGCCGCAAAATGGTTGCGATCGAGCGTGGCGAAGACCGACGGCGCATCGCCATACAGAATCGTCTCGGCGTCGAACAGAACCCATGCCGTGTCCTTGGCGGAGTTGCCCTGCCGATCCTTGCCCAGCGGCCGGTAAACCTGGAAAGAATTGTAAGCCTGGGGCCTGGCACTCACGCGGGTGAAGACCTGGCGAACTTTGGCCGCGTCGAAGTGTCCATGAATGACGATGAGAAGGGGCGACTCGGCGGAATCCTCAGGTGAATTCCTGCCCGGCGATGAGATCAGCACGCGATCGATATCATCCAGAAGTTCCAGGCCCGGGATGGCCCCCAGGACGCCTGCCGTGAGCCACTTCTCGCGAATAAACGCACCCGCTGGAAGCGGCCGGATGCGCGCCCAATCGATGCCGATCAGCGCCTTGGTATTAGGGTTCACAAACCGCCACAGCGAGGGCTCGGATTGGCCCATCGCAGCCAGGGGCGCCAGCAGAATGGCGAGAACAAGAGTGGCGAGAACACGTCGCATGTCTAATACTCTATCGGTTGAATCATGCGCCCGGTGCAGGGCGGGAATGTTATATTGGGAATGCCTTCCTCGCTGTACTAAGGGCCCGTAGCTCAGTTGGTTAGAGCGCTACCTTGACACGGTAGAGGTCACAGATTCGAGTTCTGTCGGGCCCACCATGTACTTTAGTCTGTTTGGGTTAAAGTCGCGCCACGAATCCAGACACGCGCCTCGGCCCTGAACAAGCAACTGGAGTGGAGAACCGACCACTCCTGCCTTCAAATTCGCCACTGGGAAGTACTCCGTGATTGCTCGCCTGAACGCGTGGGAGACACCAGAGCGCACCGAGAAGCCGTCAAGAATGTGGTTCGGATCGTGATCGTCCGTCCTCCGGTGTCCTTCTAATGCCCCCTCGTGGAACCGCACATGCGCACAGGACCGTTCGCGCGCGCACTTCCTGGGAAAAACGGCAGCTGGAATTCCTATGCAAAACTATACCCCCAGCCCCTGCAAAGAGCGATGAAAATGCATGAGTTCTTTCTCGGTCATACCGGCGACGCAGTCCGCTACCACGCGGATCTGTTCGCCCTTGTTCTTTGCTCTACGAATGGCTTCGCTAGAGGCCGTCGGAAAGAGATAGTACTTCTTTTTTGCCGCTGCGTTCGCAAGGAGCTCAAAAACGCATCGGATCGCCACACGTTGTCCATTCTGGGGCACCGCCAACTCTGGATTCTCGATGATGTATTCCCATATGAACTGCTTCAGAACCTCAGCCGTGCTCTTGGCGGAAGGTTCGATGGACAGGAAGGAGGGACTTGCACCGTCTGAGGTCAGGTGGCAGGAGTTCACAAAAAATCGGATTAATCCTGTGGAGAAAGCAAACAGCTTAGCTCGGTCCTCCGACGAATCGCTGTACCGTTCCTCCGGTTCAAATGGAAACAGCTCTAAAATCGAGTCAAGCGCTTCGATGTACTTGCTCTTGTTGGCTGTCCAAGCGGGTTTGCGTTCGAACATGCCAGCGACCAATCGTTCACGCTCCGCGCTTCCTGGCCTCTTACAACGATCGATTGGAATTTTCCCTGCGCAATAGAAATCCAAGAGATCATGGAGCGCGAAGGTAATATCGTCTGCCCAGTCCATCACTTCGGCGACGGCACTACGTTGCCGGGGCTTCTTGCCCTCACGCGCCCACTCGAAGACCTCGGTTTCTCCTTCATAGAAGCCCCACTTGCTCGGATACTCCGTATCTCCCGAAGCCCAAGGGTACTTCAGGATTCCGTCGAGAGTTGTTCTCGTAAGGTTGAGGCCAGCTATGGAACGCTGGTTCAAATCGCGGGCGTCGCTGCTCGCCAGGCGAGTCACGATACGAAAGGACTGCGCGTTACCTTCGTAGCCATCGCGCACGTTGGCATCCCGCACTAACTCATTCAATTGTTCTTCGGCGATGTGACCAAAAGGAGGATGACCAAGATCATGCGCCAGTCCCGCTGCCTCGGCGGTGTCAGGATCAAGGCCACCTAACTTCTCTACGACGGCGGCCTGGTCTCGATTAAAATACTCCGCGAGACGCCTGGCGATCTGACCAACCTTCAAAGAATGCGTCAGCCGGTTGTGAAAGACGTACCCCCGTTCAGGCGATACAACCTGAGTTATCTCGGCAAGCCTAGCGAAAGCCCCCGAGTAGAGGATTCGATCACGATCTCGCTGAGCGGGGGAACGACTATCGGCGGCACGTTCCGGATAAAAACGATCTTCGGAACCTGCTGCGCGGCGACGCTTGGCGCGCCTGTGATGCTTTCTACTTTGCCTTGACAAGCTTGATCTTAAGACCGGGAGCGTAGCTGAGCTCTCCCGTCGCGATCATAGGTTGAACAACATCCCGCACATCAGCATCACGAACGCCGCTCAGGTTAGCCTGGCTTTGGCGTAGATCCGCGGCCATGCTGCTTAGCTTCACGGGCTCGCGACCGTCAAGGTATTTCAACACCTGGGCTCGGATTCTATTGGCAACGGCGTTGGACATGTTAGCCTCTCGGGTGATCCAATTATAACGTCTTCTCTCGCGTGCTTCAAATCGGCCTCTTCAAGACCGCCAGATTCTTCTTCATTTTACCGACAGGATTCGAGCGCATGTTGTTCTCAAGTTACGGGCCGGCGAATTTGGCTTTTTCTGCCTCAATCCGAGCATCTTGGCTTGTTTTTGGCTCAAACCCGTCGAACCGAATCAGCGTTTTAGCTCTCGTCGGATTGATCCGAAAGCGCCGAGTCACAGATTCGAGTTGTGTCGGGCCCTCCACTCTTCCCTGCCCTATTTGGTCAGATACGCCTCGAAGAAATGAAACTTCGCCGGGCTTCCCGCCACCGCGATGGGCTGCGTCTTGTCACCCACTTCCATGATTTCAGGCTTCTCCGACACCGCGGCCCAGGCAGCCAGCCCCTTCCCGTTCGGATCGCCGGTGGCGGCGAAGTTCGCCCAATAGGACGACATCATGCCGGCGATTTTCCGGTCTCGATCCGTGAACGGACGATCCGACATGTACAGTGTGTCCAGAACGTAGGGGACCTCCGAAGTGTGGAAAGCCCCGAAGCGCTCGGCGTCGGGGCCGGGCAGCGCATGGTCCCACAGATATTCGTACACCTTGGTCTTCGCCGTCTTGGACCGCTCCCTCGCCCACAGGTACATCGAGACGAGCGCCCGATCGCGGACACTTTCACGCTCGCTCGAAGCGGGATACAGTTTCAGGAATTCATTCGCTGCTGCTCCGTACTGCTGTTGCCCCTGGGGCGGACCAAAGCCGCCCAGCTCCCCGCTATTGGCGCCGGTCAATGTCGGTACGTCATTCTGCTTGCCTTGCGCAATGATCTCGCGAACTTGCGCCGGCAATAAATAACCGTCCACAATCGGTGCGAAACGCAGACCGGGGCCCGATTCCGAATCCGCCAGCATTTTCCAGCTCATGGCGCGCAGCTCCTTGAGCGATTTAGCTCCTTTCGACTCCGCGAACTTCCGTCCCGCTGTTTCGGCTTCAGCGAGCGAGCGGGCGTTGAGAGTGATGCCAACCCGGTCGATGCTCGAACCACCGCTTTCCACAATCGCGCGTTGAAACAAACCCTTCCCGAGCGGCGACGCTGTCAGATCATGCACGGACATTCCACCGGCCGACTGCCCGGCGATGGTCACGCGCTTGGGGTCGCCGCCAAAATGGGCGATGTTCTCATGCACCCACTCGAGCGCGGCGATCTGGTCCAACAGCCCGTAGTTGCCCGACGCCCGGTGGTCTGACTCGCTGGTCAATTCGGGATGAGCCAGGAATCCCAACACACCCGTACGGTAGTTGAGCGTCACTACGACCAGGCCTTTCTTTGCCAAGCCCTCGCCGTCGTAGACCGGCACCGCCGCCGACCCTTCCGCGAAGCCTCCGCCGTACAGATACACGAATACCGGCCGCTTTTCGGCTTCCGATTTCGCAGCGGTCCAAACATTGAGGTACAGGCAATCCTCGCTGATTTCGCCGTGCGTCATGAACTCAAAAGTCCACGGTTTGCGTTCCGCCACGATGTTCTGAATGCAGCTCGCGGAGAACTTGTCCGCCCGGCGCACGCCCTTCCATGACAAAACCGGCTTCGGTGCGCGCCAGCGCAAGTCGCCGACCGGCGGAGCGGCGAACGGGATTCCTTTGAATGTCTGAATCGATGGATCTCTGCCGGGAACACCGGAAACGAGCCCGCCTTCGACGCTCACCGGCTGGTGAATGCCGCCTGCCGCGAGAGTTCCAACCGCAAAGACCGCGACGCAGCCGAGTCTGAGGAATCGCATCTAATTGCCTCCGCAATCTGGAAACATGATCTGCGCCGTTTGATACAAATATCGACGCCAATTGGCCCATTCGTGACCGCCAGTGCTCAAGACCCAAAAGTTGCGAATCCCGTATTGGTTGAAAAGCGCCAGATCCTTCTGGCCGTTGTTCAAAGCGATATCGGTTTCGCCCGCCGCCATGTAAAACGGCACACGAAACAGGTCGTTGGTTTTTGGATCCTTCAGCACCGATGCGAAGTTGTCATCGAACTGCTTCAGCGTTTCCGGGCTGATATGGCCCGAACTGTACACGTATAGCTCGCTGAACGTATCCAGATGCGGGAGGCCGGTGTGCATTACCACAAAACCACCCATCGAGAGTCCGGCGATCGCACGGTTTTCGCGGTTGGCCTTGGTCCGATAATGGCTGTCCACGTAGGGAATGATGTCCTTCAAATATTCCTCGGTGCAGGCGTCGTCTTTGCCCGGCGCCGACGGAGTATAGCTGGCGCAAGTGCTGGTATTAGGCATTACAAGGATCATCGGCTTGGCCTTGCCGGCCACCAGCAGATTGTCCAGGATGAACTGCGCGTTGCCGCCGCGTTTCGGATCGTCCGACGTCCAGCTGGAATCATCGCCGCCTCCGCCGTGATTCAAATACAACACCGGATATCTCGCGTTGCCGGCATAGTCCGGCGGCAGGTACACGTGCATTCGCTTCTCGACGGCCTTGTAATTCTTATAAGCCGCTTGCTCCACCTTCCCGTGCGGTACGTCAACCTTGGCGAAGAAGGCCGTATCGGTGAGAGTGGGCAGTGCCGGCAGGATCGGCAGCGGACAGACTCCGGCCTTAGGCGCCGGCCGCATGGGAGGGCGCGGCGGTGGCCCCTGGGCCAACACCAGGCACGCCGCGCCGAATAGACAGAATAGTTTTTGCGACATTGAGAATATATATAGGATATACGTCGAGAGCGATGAATCAAACCCCCGGAGCACCCCGCGTTCCACCTTTTCCCCGGGAATACCGAGCTTCGGGCTTACTGCTGCATGTCACGTCCCTACCCTCACGCTATGGCGTCGGCGACGTGGGACCGTCCGCCGTCTCGTGGATCGATCGCCTCCAGCAGGCTGGCCAAACGTGGTGGCAGTCGCTACCGCTCGGTCCAACCGGTTACGGCAATTCGCCCTATCAATCGCTGTCATCCTTTGCCGGCAATGGACTGCTGATTAGTCCCGCCAGCCTGATCGCGGATGGGCTGCTACGGGCGAACGATTGTGAGTCTCACTTCCCATCGGACGCGGTCGACTACGCCTCCGTGATTCCGTTCAAACACCAGCTACTCGAAAAGGCGTGGACCTACTTTCAAGCCGGCGAGCGCAGTGACCTGCGTCCGGCCTACGACCAGTTCTGCGCGAACGAGGCTCACTGGCTGGAGGATTATGCTTTATTCCGGGCGTTGAAAGGCAAGTATCGCGATGCCTATTATCTGGAATGGCCGCTCGAGTTGGTCCAGCGCAGCCCGGGCGCGCTCACGGCGGCGCGTGCGGAATTGGCAAATCAAATCGATCAGGTTCGCTTCGCGCAATTCCTGCTGCTCCGCCAGGCGGATCAACTCAAGCAGCACGCTCACTCCAAGGGTGTCGGCTTAATCGGCGACTTGCCATTTTTTGTTTCACCCGATTCCAGCGACGTTTGGGCCAACCCCGAGTTGTTCCTGCTGGACGAACAGCGCCGGCCGCGCTTCGTCGCTGGGGTTCCTCCCGATTACTTCAGCGCTACGGGACAGTTGTGGGGTAATCCCGTCTACAACTGGAACGCCCTTCGTTCCACCGGTTATCGATGGTCGATCGATCGGCTGCGCGCGCTTTTGTCGCACGTCGATGTAATTCGGCTGGATCACTTTCGTGGGTTCGCCGCCGCGTGGCACATTCCAGCGGGCGCAACCACGGCTCAGTCTGGCCAATGGGTTCCTGGGCCGGGCGCCGGCTTCTTCCAGGCAGTACAAAGCGAGCTGGGATGTCTACCGTTCATCGCCGAGGACCTGGGCCTGATCACGCCCGATGTGCGGGCTCTGCGCGACCAGTTTGAAGTGCCGGGAACCCGGGTCCTTCAATTCGCCTTCGACGGGCATCCGGATAATCCCTACCTTCCGGAAAACTTCGTCCCTAACGCGGTGGTGTACACGGGCACTCACGACAACCCCACCACGCGCCAATGGTACGAAGAATTGCCGGGCGACCAGCGGCAACATTTTTGGAACTACCTGAAGCGCGCGCCCGGCGAGAGCACGGAAGCTGCTCCGGCCATGCTGCGCCTGGCATGGTCGTCGGTGGCCGCGTTGGCCATTGCTCCGCTCCAGGATGTTCTTAACTTGGGACGCGAAGCGCGGATGAATGTGCCTGGCAGTCCGGGTGGGAACTGGGGATGGCGCTACTCTGAAGAGATGCTGACTCCGGCGATTTTTCAAGGGCTGCTGGATTTGACCGCGAGTTCTAAGCGGCGAGTATGAATTACTTGACAATAGCTGCTGAAGCACCGTGGCGCACGCACTCATGCGTGCCGCGTTCACACTCGTGTGAACGCCTGGAAGCGGCTTCATGAGCCAAGGAGTCCGTTACGCTGTGGTCGGGCTCGGCCACATCGCGAAGGTAGCAATCCTCCCAGCCTTCGCGCACGCCCAGGAAAATTCCGAATTACGAGCGCTGGTCTCCAGCGATCCAACCAAATTGAAGGAACTGAGCCAGAGCTATCAGGTCCCTCTGACATATTCGTATGAGCAATATCAGGATTGTTTGCAGAGTGGAGAAGTGGATGCGGTCTATATCGCGCTCCCTAACAGCATGCACTGCGAATACTCGACGGCCGCCGCCCGAGCGGGAATTCACGTGTTGTGCGAAAAGCCCATGGCCGTGACGGAAGAGGAGTGCAAGCGCATGATCCGCGAAGCGCGCCAGCACAAAATCAGGCTGATGATCGCCAATCGTTTGCAATTTGACAGCTCCCATCTGGAGGCCGTCACAATAGTGGCATCCGGCCAGCTGGGCGCTCCACGGATTTTTAGTTCCGTGTTCACCCTGCAAGTCAAAGCAGGAAATTCACGTCTGGACAAGAAGCTGGGCGGCGGACCGCTCTACGACATTGGCATTTATTGCATCAACGCCGCTCGTCGCTTGTTTGGCGAGGAACCGAGCGAGGTTTCGGCCATCGGCGCAAGCATGGACGATCCGAGATTCGCGGAAGTTGACGAGACCACGAGCGCGATACTTCGTTTCTCCGAAGGCCGTCTGGCAGCGTTCACATGCAGTTTCGGGGCAGCGCGTGAGGCGGTTTATGAGGTAGTGGGCGCCAAAGGAGTCTTGCGAAACGATCCCGCATTCCAGCGCGCCGGGGTGGTTCAGCTGTACCTCAACATCGAAGGCGAAAAGAGCGAACGGGCGTTCACCCACCAGGATCAGTTCGCGCAGGAACTGGCTGAATTCTCAGAGTGCGTGCTCCAGGGGCGCGATCCGCTCGCGTCCGGTGAAGATGGTTTAGCGGATGTGCGCGTCATTGAAGCGCTGCTTCGTTCCGCCGAGACCGGCCAGCCGGTGAAATTGACGTAGTATGACGCCCGCAGTTAAGCGACAAACCTGGGAACAGGGGGAGGGCAGCGCCTTGCCGCTCGGCGCCACATGGATGGAAGCAGAGCAGGCCTACAACTTCGCCCTGCACGCCGAACATGCGGAGAGTGTCACGCTGTTGCTTTATTCACCCTCCGATCTGGTAAATCCACACCTGGCGTACCGCTTCGATTTTCTGCGTAACAAATCAGGCCGGATATGGCACTGCCGCCTGCCCCTTGCAGAAATCGGCGACGCAGAATACTACGCGTATTCGGTATCGGGACAAACCGCCCCTCCACTTCACAGCTTTGACCCGCAAAAAGTACTTCTCGATCCGTATGCGAAGTGCATTTTCTTTCCACCCGATTTCGATCGCGACGCGGCGATGCGGGAAGGATCCAACGCCGGCCGGGCGCCTTTGGGAGCGCTCATCGGTCACGGTTCCACATTTGACTGGGAAGGCGACCCGCCACAGCATCACGAATCGGATGCGATCATCTACGAGCTGCACGTCAAGGGCTTCACCAGGAACCCGAACTCCGGCGTCGATTCTTCGCGTGCCGGCACGTATGCCGGTCTGGTTGAAAAGATTCCCTATCTGAAAGAACTCGGAATAACGATCGTCGAGCTGATGCCGGTGTTTCAGCGCGATCCACAAGAGGGCGACTACTGGGGCTACATGCCTTTGAACTTCTTCGCTCCTCACGCGCAGTACGCGAGCACTCAGCCGGGCGCCGAACTGCATCGCGAATTCAAAAACATGGTGAAGGCTTTTCATCAGGCGGGCATCGGAATCATCCTGGACGTGGTGTACAACCACACCTGTGAAGGCGACCATCGGGGACCCATCTATATTTACAAGGGGATCGACGCTCCCGGATATTACATATTGTCGTCCGACCCGTCCAGCCCATACGCCAATTACTCAGGCACGGGAAATACTTTGAATTTTGGCCAGGGACACGTCCGCAAGATGGTGATGGACAGCCTGCGTTATTGGAAACAAGAGATGCACATCAACGGCTTCCGCTTTGATCTGGCATCGGTGTTTAGCCGCAACGCGGATGGATCTCTCAACTGGGGGGACGCTCCCATCTTTAGCGAAATTGGCGCCGATCCGGAATTGGGGCGGCTACGTTTGATCGCCGAACCTTGGGATACGGGCGCTTTTCAACTCGGCCGCGGATTCCCGGGCGTCACCTGGATCCAGTGGAACGGACGTTTTCGGGACGATATGCGGCGCTTCGTCAAGAGCGACCCTGGAATCATTCCCGACGTGATGCGGCGCATCTATGGCAGTGACGACTTGTTTCCCGACACCCGCGCCGACGCCTATCACGCCTATCAGAGCCTGAACTACGTAACTTCCCACGACGGCTTCACGCTGTACGATCTGGTCTCCTACGATCACAAGCGAAACTGGGCCAACGGCCATCAAAATCAGGATGGCATGGACGACAACCATAGCTGGAACTGCGGGTACGAAGGGGGCGACGCGGTGCCAGCAGCGGTGCTGGCTCTGCGCCGCCAGCAAGTTAAGAATTTCTGCTGCCTGCTGTTTCTGTCCAATGGGACGCCCATGTTTCGGGCCGGGGATGAATTCCTCAACACGCAATTCGGCAACAACAACCCTTACAACCAGGACAACGAAACCGGATGGCTGGACTGGAGCCAGTTGCAGACGAATGGTGACATTTTCCGTTTCTTCAAGAGTATGATTGCGTTTCGGAAAGCTCATCCTTCCCTGGGCAGGAGTAGATTCTGGCGCGAGGACGTGGCCTGGTACGGGACTGGTCCCCACGCCGATCTATCGCACGACTCGCACAGCCTGGCGTTCTGCCTGCACGGCGATTCTCAAGGCGATGACGACCTCTACGTGATGATCAATGCGTATTGGGAGGAGCTGGTCTTCGAACTCCAGGAGGGGACGCCACAGGAGTGGAAGAGAATTGTCGACACCGCCGCGCCGAGTCCCGGCGATTTCTCGGAGAGCGGTTTGCCCGTCGAGCGGGTGAAAACTGTGGTGGCTCCGAGGTCGATTGTGGTCTTACTCCGGCCGAAAAAAGCAATCTAGCCACAGATAAACACGGATGAACACCGATAACGCCAACTCAAATTCGTTCAGCCGACTTTTTCGGCAACCTGGGACAGCGCGTAATCTTCCAAATGGCGGGCGTCGCTATTGAATTTGCGGATGCCTTCGGCCAGCTTGTCGGTCGCCATGGCGTCTTCGTTGTGCATCCAACGGAAGGTCTTCTCATCCAGATGCAGTTTATCTTCCTTGATCGCAGCCGCTTTGGCGGGATCGAGTTGGCGATCCAGAGCCCCCTCGGATTGTCCTAATTTGTCGAGAAGCTCCGGACTGATGGTAAGCAGGTCGCACCCGGCCAGCCGCTCAATCTGATTGACGTTGCGGAAGCTCGCGCCCATCACCTGGGTTTTGTAGCCGTATTTTTTGTAGTAGTTGTAGATGCGCGTCACCGACGCAACACCCGGATCCTGGTCGGCGGGAATCTCCTTGCCGCCGCCCTCCTTTTTATACCAATCGTAAATGCGACCGACGAAGGGCGAGATCAAGGTGACTTGAGCTTCCGCGCACGCCACTGCCTGGGCGAAGCTGAAGAGCAGCGTCAGATTGCAGTGGATGCCTTCCTTCTCGAGCAGTTCGGCGGCCCGAATGCCCTCCCAGGTGCTGGCAATCTTGATCAGGATGCGCTGGCGCGCCACGCCCTTCTTCTCATACAGCGAGATCAGCTTGCGTGCCTTGGCGATGGTCGCATCGGTGTCAAAGCTCAAGCTGGCCGCAACCTCGGTAGATACACGGCCCGGGATTACCTTGAGAATCTCTGATCCGAACCCGACGAAAAGACGATCGATAAACTCCTCAGCCATCTGTTCGTGACTTCCGCCGCGCTCCTGCGCAAGTTCGGTAGCCTCGTCCACCAGGCGCCGGTAACCGGGCATCTGGGCGGCTTGAAACAGAAGCGAAGGATTGGTGGTGGCGTCCTGGGGCTTGTGGCGCGCAATGGCCTCAATATCACCGGTATCCGCTACTACCGTCGTGTACTTTTTGAGAGATTCCAGCAGGGTCATGGTTCGTTCCTCTGATACCCATGGTAAGGCCTTACGGTACAATCCGCACTGTAACGCGGCGATTCTCGTAGTCCGCGGCGCCGTTCGCGGCCGCCGATTCAGAGATCCACCGCACTTCAGACGCGGGCGTGCCGAGTCCTTTCAAAACTTCCGCGACGCGTTCCGCACGCAGCCGTGACACATTGGCCCCTTCGATCAACAACTTTCCATTGGAGAGTAGCGTTGACGCGCGGTAGCCGGTCACGTCCACTGCTTTCGCTTTGGACACCCGGGCATACTCAGCGATGTCGGTAAGCTCCCGTGTATTGCGGGCAAATAGAAAATCGCTATCGAAATCGTAATGAATGGTGAACTCGCGTTCGAGGAACGGCGCTTCTGGTTTCTTAGGCGGCGCTTCGGCGGTGGATACTGGAGCCCGACGTGTAGATGGTCCGGCCGGGCGCTTGGCCGGCGGGGCATCGATTCCAGGCTCGGCGGGCAGTAGAGTATTGCAGGCCCGATTCACTTCCTGGAGCACAGACGTGTGCAAGGGCTTCAACGGGATTCCGCCGCACACGCGCGGCCCGGGGACCACGGTTCCCTCCACCAGCACCTCGTGCAACAATTGCGGCGGATAGAACGCCGCGGTAATGTCCTGCTGGATGCCCAAGAAGTATGTTTCTCCCTGGTATTCGGCGAGAAAGCACGGAACAGTTTTGGTGTCGCGTACAATGGGACACGCTACAAAATTCACCTGAGCCAAAGAGGGAATTGCGATCGCCAGCGCCAGGAGGAGTTTCATTAGAGTACACCCAGAAAATTCACCAAGTCCTGCTTTTCCTGCTCTGTTAGTTTCATATCGAAGCGGCGATCGTAAAAGTCCACCAGCTCTCGCAGTGACTTCATGGAACCGTTCGAAAAATACGGAGCGCGCGCGGCTAGCCCGCGAAATTGATTCATGACAATGGATCCTACATCCACACAGCGGCCTGAAATCAGCGCGCGGCCCGGATCGCTGGTATAAATCACGCGGCCGAGGTAGGGGTGCGGCGGGGCATCTTTATCGCACGTGATTTTGAACACGGGTAATTCGCGCTCTTCACTGTAAAGCGGAGGCTCGGTCCAGGTTGGATAGTTGGTGGTGCCGACATCCACCCAACCCGCCGATAGATCCTGACCGGTCATCTGCGCGTTATGACAAGTGGCGCAGGTCCTCTTGAGAGGATTTCCCAGTCCGATCGAGTTGATGTGTGTCGCATCGCGCAGCCAGAATTGGCGGAACATGAAGATGTCGTTCCCACGCGCAACCGAGGCGCGAAACTCGGCCTGCGCCGATTTCAGCGGCTGCGGCTTCTTCCACATGTCGAACAACTGAAAGACCGGATCGTAGTCGTTGTCGCCAAGAACTCCGGGACGATGCTCCGCCATGGCGCGTGGGCCGAGCGCCGGGGGGCCACCCTGCTCCGCCAGGTTGCCCGCTTGATTATCGAAAATCTGCGCCACGTAGATCTGGCTCTCGAAATCCACAATGTGCTCTAAGCGCGCCTCCGCCAATGGCCCGTGCCGTTCACCGTGTTGGAGCGCGGCGTTTCGCGCCTGCGACCTGAGACTCGGCTCGCGCGCATCGGCCATGAAATTCATGCTCACTGGTTTTCCAGTTTCTGGATCCACTTCAGCCAGGCCGCCCAGCTTCAGTGCGAACTGCGGGGTGGGATTGGTAACGTACTTCAAGTTCGCCGCCATGCGTGGACGCCTGAAAACGGACACGGTGGGGCTGGCGCTGTGAAGCCCGTATTGAGCGCTGGTATTACAGCCGGTAGGATCGCTCACCACCTCAATCGAAAACTCCGCTTTTCTTTTTGCCGGCGGCCACGGAAGCGCTAACCGGATCAGCCCGCGATTCAGCAGCAGCGAGTGAGAGCTTTCCTTCTCCTGGGGAAGATCGGGACAGTTGGAGCCGTCTACCGCGGCAAACAGCGGGTCTTTTCCTTGAGTTGCGCTCCATCGCTCCCGAATCGCGGCGACCGAAATAGTCATGGCGTACGCAGGCTGATGGCATGTGACGCAAGCGCGGCCATTCGCGCCCAGCGGCTCAAAGAATGGATGCCCTTTGGTGTCCACGGCGCCGGTAGCATTCACAATTCCCAGTCGCCCGAGAGCATCGTCGAATTGAACCGCGGCGGGAATTATGCCGCCCTTGCCGGGTTCGATCCAGCGATCATTTGCTCGCAGAGGCGAGACGAGTAAGATGGCCAAAAGAACGCCGGCCACAGCCACGCTCTGCCTAATCGCGCGCGATGAATAACTCCACAACGCGAGCACCAGCAATAGAGTTACAGCCGCGGCGGCAATGATGAAATACCAGCCCGCGACAAAGCTCCCGCTCCAATCCCGCAGCAAGCCGAGCATCTGTGGTCCAAGGTAGGAGAACACGCCCGCAACCATGCTCACCACACCCATGACGTTGCCCGTCTCGCGGCCGCGCAGGACATCGCCCGCCAGCGTGTAAGATTGCTGAATTCCGGCATGTCCTAATGCCAGGACCAGTGCGGTTCCGATGCGAAAAACCAGCAGATCGTGCGAGGTCATCGCGATCCCTCCCGCCACTCCCAGCCCGGCCAGAGCCGCCATTACTTTCCATCGATGGAAGCGATCCATGAGAAATCCGAATAGCAGATTTACGAAAATGGCCAGCGCGAATCCCGTACTGATCAGGTAAGACGCACCCACCGCATCGAGATGAAACAGGGCCTGCGCAGCGGAGGGGACAAAGAAGTTCGCACTCAGGCTTCCCATTCCGGCCAGGCCGGATAGCAGCGCGAGCGACCAGAGCAAGGGACTACGGAACGCGCTGGCGGCGACCTCGCCGTGCACCGGACGTCTCGGAATGTCCGGGTTGCTCCGATAGAAAACGATAAATACCAAAGCCCCCGCCAGCGCCACCCCGGCATAGGACAGGATTCCATTCCTCCACCCGAAATCCCGCCCGATGATTCCTCCCAAAGGCGCGCCGATCACGGATGCGAAAGCGGAAACGGCACCGAGAATTCCCATGGACGCCCCACGCACCGCAGGCGGACACGTCAACGCGACGGCCACCATTACGCACACGAATGTAAACCGATATCCGGTGAGCCAAAGCGCTCGTGCCCCGAACGCGGTGACAAAACCTGGCGCCTGGCTGAGCGCCGCTAATCCGATGGCTACGGTCCCCAGACCTGAGGCGAGAATTACCTTTTCTCCAAATCGCTTGGCAAGCAGGCCGGCCGGCACGCTCCACACCACCGAGAGCAGCCCATACATTCCCGCGAACAGCCCCATCTGCGCGAAGCTCATGTGGAACGCACCGCGGATGGCCGGAAGCAGCGGCGAGAATCCAAGATTCGACATCTGCAGCGCGATCATGGCGAACAGGGTTGCCACGTAGGGAGCCAGCCATCGTCGTTCGGCAGTCATAGGCGCTCAAGCTCTACGGGAGCCGAGAGAACGCCCCACTCGGGCCAACGCGTCATGACCACCTCTCCCGCCAAGCCCTTCACCTTGGCGCGGCTCAGCAGTTCCTCCAGAGTGACTCGCAGCATCATGCGGCCCAATGGCGCGCCGGCGCAACGGTGCGGTCCCAGCCCGAACGCAATGTGTTTGTCGATGTTGGGCCGGTTCAAAATAAACTCATCCGGATCTTCGAATATGGCTTCATCCCGATTAGCCGAAGCGTATACCAGGGCGATCGGTTCATCCTTGCGAATGGTTCGTCCGCCGAATTCGACATCTTGCTTGGCTGTTCGGGCGAATCCGCGATAGGGCGTAAACAAACGCAGGTATTCTTCGACGGCAGCCGGGATGAAATTGGGTTCGTTTCGTAATTTGCCCTCCACCTCGGGATGCTGCGCCAGGTGAACTAGAATACACCCGATCATGACGCTAGGCGCGATCATACCAACCACGATCATCTGGCGTATGGTCCCCAGGACCAGATTTTCGGGCAAAAGCTCACCATCGTTGCCACGCGCCTGGAGCAGAGCGCTGGTGGGATCGTCGGCTGGATCCCACGGCTCGGCTTTGCGTGTTTCGATGATCAGTCGGGCCAACTCATAGAGCCGTAAACTGGTTTCCTTCACCAGGTCGTCGTTGGCTTCCTGCAGCGCCTGGTTGTAGATGACGCTGGTTTCCTTGATGGACATGGAAAGCTCAGGAGAAAGATGAAAGAACTCGGCAAATACGTGACCGGGCAGTTTGCGGGTGAATTCGGAGCACACCTCGCCTCCACCGGCCTCAATGAGCGGCTCCAGCAGCCGGATGGTGATGGCGCGCACCGCCGGTTCCAGGCACTGCATCTTTTTATCGGTGAAGAACGGATTCAGAGCGCGGCGGTAGGGCGTGTGGTCAGGAGGATCGAAGTGGAGCGGAGGGCGCCGGCCAGTGAACGCCACCTTGGGGACAACATTTTGAACCGACGTGATGAAGGTGTCCGGCTGACGCAAGGCGCTCACCACATCGCTATATCGGAGCAACGCCCAGAATCCATTCCACGCGCTGCTGTGCGCTACCGGGCATCGCGCACGCATGTCGCGATACAGGTTGTGCGCGCTGGTGAGATCTTCGGCGGCGAGGGGATCGAAGTCGTCACCCAGGTGTGGGTCCATCGTTTGGAGTTTAGTCGAAGCAAGGGTCCCCGCGGAAAGATGTGCCCGGTTGTGTTTTAAGACGTGGCACGTCTAAACTAGGCGCCATGGAGCTGCGGCACCTGCGTTACTTCGTGGCCGTGGCGGAAGAGCTGAACTTTACGCGTGCGGCTCAGCAGCTGAATACCGCGCAGCCCTCGCTCAGCCAGCAGATCAAGCAACTGGAGCGGGAGGTTGGCGTTCCGCTTTTGGATCGCAGCAAGCGTCACGTGGCACTCACCCAGGGTGGCAAGGTCTTCCTGGTGGATGCCAAGGAGATTTTGGCGCGTCTGGATCGCGCGGTGCAGCGTGCGGCGCGCGCGCAGCAACGGAAATTCACGGAGCTCAGCATCGGAGTTGTGCCCGCAGCTGAGATTAAGATTCTGCCAAAACTGATTCCGCTGGTGGAGCGGCGCCTTCCGAAAGTTCGCCTGGTGTTCCACAATATGCCGTCGGCCGAACAGAAGAGGATGCTGGCAACCGGATCGCTGGACATCGGCCTGCTGCGGGGACCGCTCGAAGATCCGCGCCTGGAAGTAGAACACATCCTTTGGGAGAAACTCGTCGCGGGCCTTCCCGCCGGCCATGCGTTGGCGCGCAAGAAAACGGTTTCCCTGCGCCAATTGAACGAGGTCCCGTTCATTATGGTGTCCCGCAAAGGCTCGCCCGAATTGCACGACGCAGTGCAGACTTTTTGTGAACGTTCGGGCTTGCATCCGCGCGTGGTACAACAGGCCGACAACGTTTTGGGGAACCTGAATATGATTCGCGCCGGCATTGGCTTCGCGCTGCTTCCCGATTACGCGGCGTCGATTCTTCCACACGGCGTGGTAGTGAAGGCCCTGGCATGGACGTCGGCGCCGGTGGTCAGCCTGGTGGTGGCACACCGCAGAGGGAAGCAGACCGCGCCGATGCTCGAGTTTCAAGAAACTTCTGCGGGAGTGTTTTCCCGTGTAGGATGGAGCCTGTGTCCGCTCAAGCTAAGAGCTGGGTTCCCTCCTTCGCCGCCACCATCGTCGCGATGATGGCGATTCAAATGTCGAGCCTGGGCTTCTCGCCACTGCTGCCCGCGATCCAGAAAGACTTCAGCCTTAGCTATTCGCAGATCGGGCTGTTTACCGGTCTGCACGGTCTGGTGGCCATGGCGGTGAGCGTGCCCGCCGGCATTCTGGCCAAGCGCGTGGGAGAAAAGCTCGCGCTTACCGGAGGATTGTTAGGCGTTGCCCTGGGGCTTTTGCTGCTCAGCCAGGCGTCGAAGTTCGATTGGGCTTTGGGTGCTCGCGCGGTGTGGCTGGTCGGATATCGAGTGGCGTTTGTTTGCGTGATGACGTCCATCGCGTTGGTGGCGCCGCCCGATTATCGCAGCCGAGCGATGGGTATTTTGGGTGCGATGGCATCGCTGGCTTCGGTGATCGGTGCGCCTTTCGGCACCATCATCGCCGAACCTTTCGGATGGCGCGGCGGGATCATCGGTTTCGCCGTCATGGCGCTGGTGGGCGCGGTCATATTCTGGTTCGGTTACAGCTCGAGCGCGGGTGGCGGCGAAAGTTCGTTCCAAGGCCATGGCCCGTCCGCGCCAAGCAGGAGCGCGTTCCGCACGCCGGTGGTATGGAGCATGGTTCTGCTGGGGCTGATCAACATGGGAGGTTTCAGTGCAACCTTCTTCGTGCCATCGGCGGTGAAGACCACCTTCCACTTGAATGCGCTAGAAAGCGCATTCTCATCAGCACCAGCTACATTGTCGCCATCTTCGTCAATGTACTGTTCGGTTACCTGTGCGATCGGTTTGATCGCTGGGACATGATGATCGGGCTGGCGGTGCTTCTGGTTCCCTCCTGCTTCGCGATGATGATCCCGAATCTTCTGGTCTTCCGCATCGCCACCGCGCTTGTGATCTCGCTCGGGCTCTGCGCGACGAATCAGATCTTCGCGCTGGCCGGAGAGGTGGTGGGAAGAAGCGAGATCGGTCCGGTGATGGGCGTGGTCGGGCTGGGCGGGGGCCTCTTCGGATATGTTGGTCCGCAGGTTCTGGGAATGTTGCGGGACCGCACGGGAGGATTCACGGCCGGTTGGTATTTCGTCGCTTTCGGGGTGGTCCTATCTCTGATTGAAATCGTGTTCCTGCGGCGTTATGCCCGGTCGCGCGCGGCTCTGGAATTAACTCCTTCGAGAAACTGACTTACTTTCTGGCGCATTTCGGCGCCATTCCACGACCGTGCATCCACCATGTCGGCGACAATCGGAAGGACGGGAATGCCGCTGGCTTCGAGTGCCCGCTCGATGAATCGATTTCCAGTGGCCGAAGGGCGCGTCCCGAGCGGCTCGAGCACCAGAGCCGCATCGATCCGATGCCGCCTGGCCTGATCGACGATCCATTCGTTGGCCCAGGGCGGATTGTGAAGCTGTTCGTTAAAGCTGACCGTGCGGCTGGCGAGCGCCAGCAAAGGATCATCCTCCAGACCATAGCGGATATAGCCATCCGGCCCGAACGCCAGGTACATGGACCACACAAATACCGCACCGTACTGTTCTTCGAAAGCGGTGTAGAAATCGGTATCGTGCCATAACCCCGCGCCCACCCACATCAGACGCAGGCGCTCGGAGGGGCATGCCGCGACGCCCGAGTCGACGCGCGCCTTCACTTCATCGCGAAACGCGCGAGCGTGCGAAATGGCCCAATCGCTGCCGCGTAGCCACTGCGCCGCCATCACGTTGCTGACCTGCTCGTGCATTCGGACCGGCGTCTTGGGGGCGCCGCAAATCATCTCGCGGACTTCTTCGAAATACTGCTCCTGCTGGTTGACGCCTTCCATTAAAGTGCGCAGCCTGTTCACGTCGAACGTGTTTCCTGTGATCCGTTCCAGTGTCCCGATGAGCGAACGAAACTGCGCAACCATGAAATGGAGGCGATGGGGTTCATACAGCTCGCGCCAGCGATAGCGGCTCAGTTCCCACCAGCGCGGCGGAAGCTCGGCCGCGCCGGGTGCGTCAAGAGGAATGAACGGGCATCCGAATTTGGCCGCCCAGATTTCGAAAACGCGCTGGATGCAATCGCAAGTGAGCCGGGCGGAAATGAGCGCGGGTTTTGGCAGTCCGCCCCAAGGCGCTTGGGCAGGATCTCCGACGAGGGTGGACGCAAGTGACAGGCTGCAGTAGCGGCACAAACCATCGTGGTAGCCGAGGGCGTTGAGGCCGTCGAGATAGTGTGGCGCCAGCCTTTTGGCGGAGACCATCGCGGCCCACCACTGATTGCTCACCACCGGAACGTCCATGGCATGGAATAGCTCGAGCGGCATGTCGGCTTGCACGATGGCGTAAGGCTTCTGCTTTTCGAAAACGTCTTCACGCAGTTGAGCGAACCAGGCTTTCTGATACGCCGCGGCGCGAACGGTGGATTCCAGTTGCTTCTCAGCCATGTCCGAGCCTTGCGATAAAATCTCCGATTTGTTCTGCAGACTGGGTGCGCAACATCAGATGCGGAATAGCGCGCTGGTCGAGAAATGCGCGCAGGCGGGGATAGTCCCAGCCGATGACGTCGTCCTCCTGCGGCAGATAAAAGATGACACCGTCCACTTCGGAGGCCTTCTGACGAAACCAATCATCCGCAATCTCAGAAGGAAAGATGCGAGGGCTGGGAGCATCGAAATAGTATTTCTCGAAAATGGCGCGGATCGGATCTCGGGCGGTGTCGATGTCGAGTCCCGCGGCACGTGAGCCCCACCAGTCGTCTTCCGCCACCACGATCGCGCCATGCGCCTCTACAGCCGAGCAAAAATCGGGATTGTCGAGGGGCGGCCCTTTGATCAGAAGCCTCGGCCCTTGGAGCGGCGCGTGCGTCTGGATTTGATCGAGCGCTTGCCGAGCCAACCGCGCGTACTCGGTGCGATCCATGAAATACCACGCTCCGATCAGCGCCAAAGCTTCCGATCCAGACAACCTCGGAGCGGTCCCTTCTCTCTGCTGCAATAGCGCGCGGATCGCGTGGCGAGCAGCGTTCCCTTCGGTGATCGCTGCTCGGAGCGCCTCGGGTTCGATACTGCGGCCAATGAATCGCTCCAATTCCCTGGTTCGTTCCAGTCCGTAAGCTTCAGCTTCCGGCGATCTGGCGTGCAGCAGGTTGTAGAGGATCGGCTGGGGCGCGCGTTCCACGCCCTGGCGAACCACCTCGCGCAAATACAGGTAGAGTTTGTGCTCCTGTTCCGAAGTTCTGGGAATCACCACCGCACTTAGCAACGCGGCATCGGGAGAGATCAGGAAGTCAAAGATGGCCTTCATCCGCGCGCTGAAAACATCTTCCATATAGCGGTCGGCGAGTGGCGTATGCTTCCGCAGAGGACTCAGAAGAACAGGCTGGAATCCGGCCGCTCGCAACAACTCCCAGGGCACGGTATTGGACGTCACGCCAATGACTGGCAGGTCGCCGGGGGGAATCGCTCGCTCTTTGTAGACCTCAATCAGTGTCGAGATTCAGATCACCCGCTGCGATTTCAACTCTTCCAAGCGCTCTTCGGAATAACCCAGCAAGCCGCAATATACGGCGTGATTGTGCTCGCCCAGGCCGGGCGGAGGCTGGTCGAAACCGGCCTGCGCGCGGGAGAATTTAATCGGCAGCCCCATTCCGTAGACCTCCTCTACTGCGCCGTACTTGGGATGAACCAACGGAACCGTCTCGCCTCGGGACACCACACGCGGATCGCGCACCGCGTCCGTCGGGTCGCGCACTTCGGCGGCCGGGACATCCCATGCTTCGAGCGCCGCGATTACTTCCGCGCTGGTGCTGCCAATGGTGAAGGCTTCGATGATCGCATCCAGGTCCGATACATTCACCACGCGGTCATCGCGCTTGGCGAAGCGCGGATCGGTGGTCAGTTCCGGCCGGCCAATGGCTTGAAATAGAGATTGCGCAAAGGCTTCGGTGGGTGCGCAGATCGAAACGTAGCCGTCCAGTGTGCGATACATTCCGAAGGGAGCCAGGCGCGGGACGGTGAGACCGGTTCGTTGCGGAACGCCGCAGCGCTCCAGCAGATCGAAAGGCTCTCCCGACACCATCATGGTCATGACGCCGAGCATGGACACGTCGACGTGCTGCCCGATTCCCGTGCGCTGCGCTTGATGGATGGCCGCCAGTACGCCGATCACTCCGAACAACGGCGCCGTAAGATCGGCGAACGGCACGCCGATGCGTACCGGAGGATCATTGGGGCCGCCGGATGTCATCATCACGCCACTCAGCGCCTGAATGATCGCATCCATTGCTTTGCCCGTGCCAGGTTCACCCTCGCTGCCAAAACCGGTGATGGAACAGTAAACGATTCGCGGATTCGTTTGCTGCGCAAATGCGTAGCCTGCGCCCAGGCGCTCCAGCGTACCTCGACTGAAATTTTCGACGATTACGTCGGCGGTTTTAACCAGGTCGGCATAGACGCCCCTCGCCGCGGGATGCTTCAGATTCAACGTTACGCCCAGCTTGTTGCGAAGCCGGTTGAGCGCGGAGACGGAAATGTCGTCTTCATGCTGCCGGGCCAGAGTTCCGCCCTCGGAGCCGAGATACGGCGCATTCGAGCGGCAGGTATCGCCGCCGCCGGTGGGGTTCTCGATCTTGATGACTTTGGCTCCCAGGCCTGCCAGCAGCAGCGTGGCAAAAGGGCCGGCCAGAGCGGTGGTTAAATCGAGGACTGTGATGTCTTCCAGCGGAGTATTTTTCACGTGGCGCACGCACTCTTGCGTGCTGCGTTCACAATCGTGTGAACGTTTCGGAGATTCTCGCAGAGGTGTTGGCACGAGTGCCAACACGGCACGCAGGAGTGCGTGCGCCACACATGATCAAGATTTGAGAATACCATCCATGATTTTCCGTTCTTCGCCCGCGGGGTCATTCACAACCTTACTTTCATTGTTGAAGAGCATGGTGGCGCGCCGCTCGGAATCATAAGCGGGCCAGGGCGGCAGTCCACTCTTCTTGGAATCCGGATTGCCCCGAGTGGCGAAAGCGATCCAGGCTTCACTGACTCGCGCGGCCAGCGCCACGGCCGCAGGGCTGGCGCCACCCGTCAACCCAGGGGCAACTTGAACATTGTCGAACACGAACGGCATTTCGAGCGTGTGCGGGCTCATCAATCTGCCATCCAACGCTGGAGTCTCCCAATCGAAACGGTATCGATAAGTGGGGGCCTTGCCCAGCGCAGCCCGCCGTTCCGCAATATTGTTACTGAATATCGTGGTTGGATCGTCGGTCCACATCAAGAAGTACAGATCGGACGGAGTGGCTTTGGGATTGGCTCGCCGGTAGACGTCAATCACTTCCTCGGCGCGCCCGCCAAACAGGTTTTTCGCCCGGGCTTTCATTCCATTTTCATCCAGCGAGAACGCGGCGGGATCGGCAAACAGCGTCATCTCGGTGCGGTTGTTCCCGATGATCACCGGAACATCCGCGGACACTTCGGTGGCGTGAGGATAGAACGGATGCGCGGGCAGGACGGTGGGATCCAGCACCGGCCCAAATCCATCGATGAACCCGGGCTTGCCATTCACCTTGGCCGACACCGCGAATTGCGCCGCCAGGATCTTTTCCATCGGCAGAGACTGGAGCTCGGAAACGCGTTTGGCATCCAGCCCAACTTCAGCCAGCAGCATGCGGGCAATCTCGGTAGCGCGATCGCGCTCCATCATCTTGGGCCCAGGTCCACTCTCGATGACCGCGCGGTGGAACAAGCCCTTGGCCGGCGGCGCGCCCAGCAACATGGAAACCTTCTGCCCCCCGCCCGATTCGCCGAAGATCATGACGCGATTCGGATCGCCGCCGAAGCGCTCGATATTGTCGCGGACCCACTCCAGCGCCGCCACCGCATCCAGCATCCCGACGTTACCGGAATGTAAGAACGCTTCACCGCCCAGGTCGCCCAGGTGCGTGAAACCCAGCGCGCCCAAACGATGGTTGATGCCGACCACCACCACATCGCCGCGCCGCGCGAGATTAGCGCCGATGTAGAGCGCGCTCGAGTCCGACCCGGAGGTGAATCCGCCGCCATGCAGCCAGAACATCACCGGCCGTTTCCCGTTGTCGTTGACGCCCGGCGTCCACACGTTCAGAAAGAGGCAGTCTTCACTTTCGGCAGGCGGTGGATCGTTTGTGCCGTTCAAGAGCCGGCCGATTTCCCCGCGCGCGGCTGCGGCGTCGCGTCGCGCGGGGTTGCTCTGCGGGGCGGTGTTGCCATACGAAAAGGCGTCTTGAATGCCCGCCCAAGGCTGCGGCTTTTTCGGCGGCATGAACCGGTTGCGGCCATCCGTGGACGCGCCGTAACGCAGCCCAAGAAAACTGTGAATGCCGGCGATGCTTCTGCCGCGAACTTTTCCGTACGCGGTCTCAACCGTGGAATCGACAGCGGCCCAAAGACGGCCCCGTGTGATTTCGGGAAGCAGAAGAGCGATGCAACTGGTGCGAGTAAGCAGCTGGCGGCGATTCATCGACATGGTTTGGCCTCCTGGCTTGAAATTATACTCCCCAGTCGATCATTGATAATGGACTGGGAGGATCTTCGATGGACCTTGAATTACCGGCAGACCTGGCGGAGAAAGCCGCGATCATGCGCGAGTTTGGACGGCGCCGCGCCGCCGGGGAACCAGTTTCCGCCGAGTTATACGCGCAGCACGTAAACGCAACCAATGACCGCTACACAACTGGACCCGAGCCTGGCCAGCGCATCCCCGATTTCGCCCTTCCGGATCAGAAAGGCGTTTTGAGATCGCTCCCCGATCTTACCGGCCCCCACGGCTTGCTGCTGGTTTTTCATCGCAGCGCCAATTGGTGACCGTATTGCCGCTCCCAACTGGTCGAGTTGGAACAATCCCGTTTGATGCTGGAGAAAAATGGGGTGCACATCGCAGCCGTCAGTTATGATTCGCAGGAAATTCTGCGAGGGTTTGCGGACCAATACGGCATCGGATTTCCGCTGCTCTCCGATCAGGATAGTTCCGTAATCCGCCGCTTCGGAATCTTCAACACCAACATTGCCCCTGGCCTCAGAGCGCACGGGGTGCCGCATCCGGTGGACTATCTGGTGGCGCCGGACGGGATCGTGATCCGAAAATACTTCGTTGAGAATTACCAGCATCGGGTGACTGCGTCCGCCATCGTTCTCGAAGAATTCGGATCGGTAGATAAAGACGCTTCGGCGATCACTCTCCAGGACGGCGCGCTCACCGTGAAAATTGGCCTTTCTGGAGCCAAGGCTTTTGCGGGGCAGGAAATCGCATTCTTTGCGAAGTTCCAGTTGGAGCCGGGATGGCACATCTACGGTACTCCTCTGTCCGCCGCATACACCGCCGCGCAGGTGATCTTCGACGATCCGAATATCATTCGCCAATCGTTTACGCTTCCCCACGCCGAGCAGATGGAGAATGCCGCGCTGGGCGAAACGCTCCCAGCGTACAGCGGTTCATTCCAGGGGCGAGGTTCGTTGTTGCTCAAATTTCCGATCGACGCGGGCGAGGTGCTGTTATCCGGTCAGATTCGTTTTCAGCAGTGCAGCGACCGAGTGTGCGAGGCGCCTCAGACGCTCGCGTTCCAACTACCGCTGACCATCGAACCGTTTATGATTCCGGCTTCAAGGAAATAACGCGCCTACTTTCGAATGGCGATCGGCGCGGCGGCATCCTGATACACCACCCGGCCGCCGAACATGGTCAGCTCGCACTTCAGGTTCTTAATGTCCGCCGCGGGCATGCTGTACAGATCGTGATCCCAGACCGCGATGTCGGCTTGCTTGCCGGGCTCCTCGATCGTTCCGATCTTGTCTTCGACAAACAATTGCCGGGCGGCCCACGCCCCACGAATTTTTCTGACGAGGCGTTAATTTAAGCAATTCGGTCGCGAAACAGTTTCATTCGTTGCTGGCCAACTGAAACCCGACGCTTATCACGCCAACCCGAATTGGACAATTAAGCTAGCGTGTCACAGATTTCTCTTGACCCGTAGCATGACTTCCAATATCCTAAATATTACCTAAATCTTCAGATGAATTGAAGTGATTTGCGGCAAGTTGCAAGGGAGTTACAGGAGGAGTAATCTCATTTGGCGCCTGCCCGCCACTAATCCCAAGAACGCAACGAAGTTCCGAAGACAGACCAAGATAAATGACCATCCGTAGCAGGCTTTGTTTGCGTTACCGGTTGTTCTATGTAGCCTTCCCTCCGCCGGGGCAGACAGTGGTCGTACCCATCTTCAATCAACGTTCCCGAGAGGATTATTACGTTTAAATGACACGCGCATCTGTGATTTTGATCGTTGTTCTCGTTATTCTTCTTGCACCAGCGGCGCTCGCTCAGGACTGCAATGGGGCGGGCGGAGCCCCGATAAGCGGTCAGAATCCCAACCCGTACAGTGCCGTTGGAAGTGTCTACGTTCAGACCGAGGGAGCGACCGGGACGTTCACTTGCACGATGAATATTACGGTTCCGCGTTATCAGCCTGTTCTGACGCTGCGATATCAAGAAGGCTGGTACTGGGACAATCCGGACTTCATCATCTGCGGAGGCAATTTTTGCAAGAATACGATAACAGTCACTCTAAGCGGCCCCGGAGTGTCGGATACTGAGACGCTGACAGCCGACGGTACAACGCGCCCATCGAGCACCGCAGGATCGGGTTGGGCGCTTTTCCAAATCGTCGAAATGGGTGAAGTGTGGGGGGCGCACTGTAACCAAGACAGTCGATGTCTCGGGCGCCACCCAGTCGGCCGACGCGACCCTTCAATTCTCGATTACCGACGTAGTGCCGAGTTATACGAGCTCGGTCTGGGGTAGCTTTAGCGCCGGAGGATCGATGGACATTCTCGATCCCGTCCCGGACCTGCAGCAAGGGAACCAAATTCTCTCGGACCCTGATTCCTTGGCAACTCTGGGAACGCCGGTCACCGGCATTGCGGCCGATGGCGCCGCTCGGGTTGTGCTTCGAATTCGGGCTGCTCAAGCCGGCCAGTCCATTACTTTGTCCCTGCTCAACGATCAGGGAGGCGTGAGCTCGTCCGCCACTGCTGACGGCACCTTAGCGACCACCAACGGGACACCCGCCGCGGGTCAACTGCAACTGACCGCCGTGAATACTCTGGAGGGCCCGATGGCCTTCGCCCTGTATGAACCTCCAATCGATTTCGACAGGCCAGGAACGGACCCGTCTGGCCCCGTCGTGGACGACAACTCGCCCAGCCGACCCGTCAGTTTCCAGCTCGCATCGGCGTCAGGACCGCCGAACCTGGTGACGGCGCCTTTCACCATTTGGCGTCCGCCGGTGGTTCTGGTGCATGGTCTTTGGGGAGATCCTTCCGATTGGAACAATTTCACCCCGTTCATCACCGACTCACGGTTTAGCGATTCCCAGTTTTCCGTTCGGCGGGCGAACTACAATTACCCCACGAACGGCGCTCTGTCCAACGTTACGCCGTTTTCGCTGTCCCTGTCCACGGCACGCACAAATTCGTTGGGGTTCGCATTCAATGCTCCTTTGGTTTTAGACGAGATCCAGACAACCATCAACGACTTCCGCCAAGCGAGGCAGGCCGCCGCGACCCAGGTGGACTTGATTGCCCACAGTATGGGTGGAACGATCGCCCGAACTCTAGAGTATTTGTCCGGATATACCGATAACTCATCGTTCGGCATAGGGAATGTGCACAAGCTCATCACCATCGGAACACCTCACTTGGGCAGCCCACTGGCGAACCAGCTGCTGCAGGATATTTGTGTGCGCAATGCCTTTGCGCACGAGGGAAGATTCGCGATCACCACAGCGACCCTGAGTGGGGCGGCGGCAAACGGGGGGGTCGGTGATCTTCAGGGATCCGGACTCACCAATGGCCCTTTAAGCCCTGCGCTGCTCAACATCCAGAACCCTACGCCTAGTGAAGTGCCGACATTGCCGATTGCCGGAGTAATGATTGCCTCTCTGAATCCCCCGAGTAACACGAGCGGTTTAGCCTGTTCGAACTGTAATGCCGCCACCATCCGCAACTGTCCCGGCAGTGCTTTGGCGGCAAACCTTGGCCCCTTGAGCTGGCCCAATGTGTTTGGAGGACAGCCCAGCGACGCGATTGTCCCGCTAACTAGTCAGCTCAACGGTGTTTCTAGCGTCTTGCAGGTTAGCGGCATCATCCACTCGGCAGGATTGGAGGATCTCGATTTTACGGGCCCTGGCGAACTTGATCCACTTGACAGCATCAACACTATTCAAATGATCGTCATTAACGCATTGAATGCGTCGGTTCATAACTCGTCATTTATGGCGCTCCCGTAGGAGGCTCATGTGAACTCACAGACCAAATCCGGTTTGACGCAACTTGTCAGACTTCTGATCTCATTGTATGCTCTGACTGGATTTCTCGAAGCACAACCCAGCGTCCGGATCACTTCGCCTGCGGATGGGACTACGGTCCCTCGAGGCAAGGCGCTGGCCGTAACGGTAGACGTCTCTCCACCCGAAGGCGTGTTCGAGACGGTTACCGTAATTGCAACGACCCCCATAGGCGATGTCAGGGCGGGGCTGAATGCGCCCCCTTACAGATTCACCGTTCACATACCCGACAGCATCAGGCCGGACAGGTACGCACTTACTGCCCTGGGAATTACTTTCTCCAAAAAGTTCATATATTCCGATCCCATCGACATCCTCGTCGAACGCGTTGATTCACCGGTGAGCATCAGCGTATACCCGCTCGTCGCGGATTTTACGATGGATCAAAAACGCTATTTGCAGGTGACCGGAGTTTACGCTGACAAGACGACGGCAGATCTCACACAATCCAGCCAGATCAAGTACGTTTCGAGCGCACCAGGGATCGCCACCGTGCAGGCTCAAGGCATCGTGACGCCCGTAACGACAGGGTCGGCAAAAATCACGATCACTTACGGGGACCTCAAGCTCGATGTTCCAGTTCGAGTGCGGGGGATCAGGCGATGAATAACGTTCGTACGCTCTTGCTCTTGTGCGTTCCGCTCTGCTCGCTTGTGGCACAGTCGCTCCAGGTTACATCCCCGTCCGGTGGGGCGGTGGTCAAATGGAGCAAGGGCTTTTGCGGGGCAGGAAATCGCTTTCTTTGCGAAGTTCCAGCTGGAGCCGGGATGGCACATCACGGCCGCGCACGTGGCCTTCGACGATCCTAATATCATTCGCCAATCGTTTACGCTTCCCGAGGCCACGCCGATGGAGATTGCCGCGCTCGGCGAAACGCTCCCCGTGTACAGCGGTTCCCTCGAGGGGATAGGTTCGCTGTTGCTCAAATTTCCTATGGATGCCGGCCAGGTGCTGTTATCCGGTCAGATCCGTTTTCAGCAGTGCAGCGACCGAGTGTGCGAGGCGCCGCAGACGCTCCCGTTCCAACTGCCGCTAACCATCGAACCGTTCATGATTGCGCCATCAAGGAAGTAACGCGCCTCGGTACACCACCCGGCCGCCGAACAGCGTCAGCTCGCACTTCAGGTTCTTGATGTCCGCCGCGGGCATGCTGTACAGATCGTGATCCCAGACCGCGATGTCGGCTTGCTTGCCCGGCTCGATGGTTCCGATCTTGTCTTCGAGAAACAATTGCCGGGCGGCCCACGCGGTGTAGGAGCGCAGCGCGGTATGGACGTCGATGGCTTCCGCCGTCCCAAAAGGATGCGGGCCGTACACACCCTTGAGCGTCTCGCGTTCGATCGAGGCCCAGATTCCGTAGCGCGCCGCAAAAGGAGTGACGTCGTAGTCGGAACCTCCGCCCCACTGGACGCCCTTGGCGAGCCAGGTCTTGAAGGGCTCCAGGCGCTGGGAGCGTTGGGGCCCGAAATTGCCCGCGTAGGTATCGCCGATCCACCACATGAACGGGGCTTGCGCCTCGGGATAACCGGCGTCGTATTGTTTCTCGAGCGACGCCATTACAGCGATGGCGTGATCGGTCGGGAGGTTGCAGTGGATGATACTGTGCCGCAGCCCGTGCGTGGGCTTTTCCTTCAGAACTAGGGCGTAAGTATCCACCACCCAATCAATGGCGCGATCTCCAATGGCGTGCGTGCCGACGTGCACGCCGGCCTGATGGAACATGCGGACCATCTGGCGATAGATTTCCGGATCCGTGGCCGGATAACCTGCGTTCGTTCCGTCCACTTCGGTGCGGTTCTTGTTCCACGGCTGGTACATCCAAGCCGTTCGCGCGCCGCCGCTGCCGTCCATGTAGATCTTGGCGCCGCCGGAAAGCAACAGGCCATCGCCCAGCGAGCCGGGAGGTTTGGGAAGCGCGGAAATGCTGGCCAGAGCCTGACGCGCCGACTCCATCGTGCTGCCGGCGTGCCACAGGATGAAGACGCGCTCGTCCAGCTTTTTCTCGTTCAGCAATTCGCGGTAGGCATCCCACATGGGTGGGGTTAAATCCGGATCTTTCACGGCGGTCATGCCCTCACGATGCAAGCCCTCGATGCTGTGCAGGATTCCACGCCGCCATTGCTCGGGCGTGGGAGCAGGAGTCAGGCTCACCATCAAGTCCTTAGCCGATTCTTTCAATACACCGGTGGGCCGGCCTTGGGCGTCGCGATCGATGGTGCCGGCCGGCGGATCGGGCGTCGAGGCGGTGATGTGCGCCAACTTCAGGGCGTAACTGTTGGCGACTCCGTAGTGCCCGGTGGTGTGCATCAGCCACACCGGATTGTTAGGTGTCACTGGGTCGAGGTCGGAAGCCAGCAGGTAACGGTGTTCAGCCAGTTTGCCTTCGTCCCATCCAGCCCCCACCAACCATTCGCCGGGCTTTAGAGTGGCCGCCTTCTCGCGGATTCTCGCCACCGCGTCGCTCACTTTTTGGACGTCGTTCAAAACCACGCTATACAGCTCGTCGACGCCACTCGCGGCGAAGTGGCCGTGCGTGTCGATTAAACCGGGAGTAGCGGTAAGACCGTGGAGATCGATGACGCGCGTGGCGGGGCCGGCTCGCCGCTGGATGTCCACGCTCGATCCCACCGCGACAATTTTGCCGTTCGTGATGGCCACGGCCTCAACAACGGAATCTTTCGCATCGACCGTCAGGACCTTGCCGTTAATAAGGATGGTGTCGGCAGTCTGCGCCCGAGCGATCATCGCCAAGCCGATCAACAAGCAGACGCCTGAAATTTGCCTCATGACAAACCATCATAGAGGACCAGCCCTAACCGTAAGGACGTAGGGTTTCCGCCAATCGCCATGCTACTATGAAAACCAGCTAATTTTGCTCGCGACTTCGCCTCGCGTTCCGGCGTACGCCAGCTCGCCTGTAACCGTGAACCACGCTGCCAGTGCCCCGCAGCTAAGGAGTGTCCGCATGACCAATATTTTTGTAGGCAATCTTTCCTACGAAACATCCCAGGAAGATCTGGAAGCAGCATTTAATGAATTTGGCGCCGTGGAACGTGTAAATATCGTGCGCGATCGGGACACCGGCCAGCCCCGTGGCTTCGCGTTCGTCGAAATGACCAACCGTAATGAAGCGTCCAATGCAATAGCAGGTTTGAATGGCCGCAATATGAACGGCCGTGATCTGAATGTCAACGAAGCGCGCCCCCGCGAAGAGCGCTCCGGCGGTGGTGGACGTCCGGGCGGTGGTGGCGGTAACCGCGCAGGCGGTGGCGGCTTCAATCGTGGTGGTGGCGGCGGTGGACGCAGCAAGGGACCGCGCTGGTAAGGCGCGCGTCCGCTTCTCTATTTCCGACCTTGGTTCGTAAACTCACAACTCGTTTGGGGCCCTATTGGCTGCTGCTGGAGGCTTCCGGAGACTCCACCTGGAGGCTGCAGTTGCTCGGCGACAATCACCACGAGGCCGAGATCACCGCCGTGGATGAGGAAGAAGCCAAGGACGCTGCCGTAGTGGCGACGGTGGCGCTGCTCAAGGAAGAGAACCCCGAATTCAAAGAGCCCGCTAAGGTGCAGTGGAATCCGGCATTCGTTTCCGACAACAGATTCAATCTTTAAAGCAATCTGGCCACAGATAAACGCCGATGAACACCGATAATATCGGCCACCTAGACTGAAGGCTGCTATTTGCAGCCGTTCAGGCCTTCCGTCAAACAAATGGATGACGTAGGGGGCGGTGGTATCGGAAGACCGCGCTCGGTCATCAGCTTGGTGAGCAACGCCGCGGCTTCCGGGTGCGCAATAGCCGATTGCACGCCTACGCGCACCAATCCGCGCGCCCAATCGAGCGGAATCCAAGTCTTTCCTAGCAGGGCGCCGTTCACGCTATCGCGGCTTCCACCGTCATGCGCTTCCAGGTTGGCGCCGTGGTCCACCAATAGTTGAATCACTTCGACACGGCCTTTGTGCGCCGCGCCGTGCAGCGCCGTGCGGCCTTCGTCGTCGGTGACATTTGGATCGATTCCGAGGTCCAGGCACATCTTGACCGCTTCGAGATTTTCCTCCGGCGACCACTCGAACGTCACGCCTTCCACCCAGCCGATTCCCGAGGCTGCCGCGAGCGGCGTCACATTATGCGCCGTGAAAATCTTGGGATCCGCACCATGCGCGAGCAGCAGTTTCATCAGCTCGACATCGCCCGATTGAGCCGCGCGCAGAAACGGCGTCGCGCCATCCTCGAAGAGCCATTGCATGGTGAAGTTGGTCCGCGTCTCGGTGCTGTCGCCCTTGCATTCCTCAGGCGTCGATTCGGCGCCGCAGATGCGAGCGTTGACGTTGGCCCCTTTGGCGATCAGCAGCTTGATGAAATCCAGGTGATCCATGTCGGGCGAGCGCACCGGATAGTCGCCGCCTTCGATGTTGCGATTATCGGTGGCCAGATACAGCGGCGTCCATCCGCCCTTATTCGGCGTGTTCGGATTTGCGCCATGGTCCAGCAAATACGCGGCCAGCTTATAGTGCCGGTTCTGCGTCGCGACGAGAAGCGGCGTCCAACCATAAAACGTTCGCTGATTCACATCCGCGCCCGCTGCAATCAAGGTCTTGGCGCACTCGATGCAATCTTCACGCGCGGCATACACCAGCGCCGTCAGACCACCGCCGTCTTTCTTGGCGGGGCGCCGGAAAAAGGCCGCAAAATCATCCTCCGGGTTGGCTTCGCTCGCCGGCGGAGTCTTGGATGCAACCACTCGTTGGCCAGTGGGCGCAACCGGCGCTTCGTGCTTGGGCGCGGTGGTTTTGGGAGCAGCGGCAACCTCCGGTAAGGGAGGAGTGCCATCGTTGCCAGGTCCTCTCTTGCCAAAAGCGCCGAAGCTGGAATGCAAACGCTGCTTCACGGTATTCGCCAGGTTGTTGCGCGCGTTCCGGGTGTCGATCCCGGTCTGCGCGCCAACCGCGGCGCCGTGCTCGACGAGCAATTTTACAGCCTCGGGATGCGACTGCTCGGTGGCCCACATGAGAGCCGTGGTAGAACGTAGCCGGTCTTTTGCATTTACGTCGGCATGATGATCCAGCAGGACCTGCATGGCAGCGATGTTGCCGGTGCGCGCGGCCAGCATCAGCGGCGTCTCGCCCTCCGGCCCGAGTGCATTCGGATCGGCCCCCGCCTTCAGCACCTTCTCGAGCATGGGCGCGCTGCCTTCCAGCGATGCCAGATACAGCGGCGTAGCGCCTTCGCGATTTGCCAGCTTTATATCGGCGCCGGCCGCTATCAACATGTCGGCCATTTGCAAATCGCCGCGATAAACGGCCCACTGGATGGCGGTCGCTCCGTCGGCCTGCGCAGCGTTCACGTCGGCCTTCTGTTCGAGTAGCGATTGGACTGCCGCGCGATCGCCTCTCATGGCCGCGTCCGCCACAGCACTACTGCTGGCGGCGAAAGCGCTCAGACACAAAGCCAGTGCTGCGGCACAAACTGGGACGATGGTTCGCGCCTGCATATCGGATTTATTACACCAAACCCGGCAGACGGCCGGTGCTGTCGCCGATGCTGTCTTCGTGCACCCCGTACAGATCGAGAATGCTCGCCAATAGATTGCCGGTGGGAACGGTCTTCGAGGGATATGCCAGATGGCGATTTCCCTGGAGCTGCCCGGATGCTCCCCCGATCAGTACGTGCGGCACGTCATAGTGCAGGTGCTGATTTGAGTCGCCCATATTGGTGCCATAGAGGATGAGGGAATGATCCAGCAGTGAGCCGTCCCCATCGGGCGTGTTCTTCATTTTCTCGACAAAATAAGCCAGGCACTTGATGTGATACTGGTTCAGCCTGGCGTAGCGCGCGATGGTATCCGGATTCTCGGCATGATGCGAGATCCCGTGGAAGCCATCGTGCACCCCGCTTTCCGGATACGAGCGGGACGTCAAATCGCGCGCATAGAGAACCGTTGAAACCCGCGTGATGTCGGCCTGGAATGCCAGCCGCTGCAGATCGAAATGCAGCTTCACATGCTCGTCGAACGATTCGGGAACGCCGGCCGGAATCACCACGCCATCGGTGGAGATGGCGCCGGTGGCCTTCTTGGCGATGGCCAGCCGCCGCTCCAGCTCTCGAATGTCGGTCTCATATTCATCCAGCTTGGACCGATCGCTCGGATCCAGGTCCCGCTTGAAGCTGGCCAGCTTGGCTGTGACCGAATCGAGAATGCTGCGGTCCTGCTCGCGCCGAGCCGCGCGATCGGCCGCGTTGCCGCCCGCGCCGAATAAGCGTTCGAAAGCAACTTGAGGATCCAGCTCCATCGGCAGCGGCTGGGTCGGAGTGGACCACGAAATGGTATTGGAGTAAGTGCAGCTATAGCCTTCGCCGCAGTTGCTCGAATTCGCGCCCGGATCCTCGAGCGCCAGTTGCAGCGACGGCAGCAGCGATCCTTGTCCAACATGCTGCGCGATGATCTGATCGATGGTCGTTCCGTCGTAGATGTCGGCGCCGGTGGTCTTCTTGGGCTTGTTCGCGCACAGGAACGCCGCCGCCACCCAGTGATCGGCGCCGGTTTGTCCGGGAGGCGGCTCGGCCGATTTCGACCACAGCCCGCTCATGATCACGGTGTGCTCGCGGAAAGGTTCCAGGGGCTCAAAAATCATCGGGTACTTGAAATCTTTCGCGCCCGGCGCCCGCTTCGGCTCGCCAGGACCGCCGGCTTCGGGCACCCACCATCCGGGCGCCGCGCCGTGGGGAATAAAGATACCGGTGAAGCGAGTCTTGGGATTGGCAGCCGTCTTGCGAAGCAAGGTCTGCGCGGGAATCATGGAGTCGAGCAGCGGCAGCGCCAGCGCAATGCCGGCTCCCCGTAACAGCGTGCGTCGGGATATGTGCTTCTTAGTAATGAACATTGAATCCGTTCTCTTTTAGACCGCTTTCTCACGGTCGCGGGCTAGCTGCTGCCCGCAGCGAGCTTGGCCCGTTCGAAGTGATTTCCTGCTTCTGGTTCACCTGGAAGGGTTCGCTTTTCACAATGCCTAATATTAGTGATGAAAACCGATAACCCTTGGACTCGGAATCGCGTACAATAGACCGAATTAAAGGCATGTCGTAATATTCGGTCCCTCGGCCCAGGGCATAAATAAACAACTTCTCGGTCACAACTCGAACAAACTGCGGCGAATAGCGCAGCAGCGCCGCGCGCATGCCCTGGACGCCATCCAGCTTCGAGCCATCCACCAGGGTGCCGGAAGGATCGATGGGGCTGCCGTTATCGCTGGTACGCCAGGCGCCCACGGCGTCGAAATTCTCCATCGAGAATCCGATCGGGTCCATGATCTTGTGGCAGGTCGAACACGGCGGATTCTTGCGATGCATTTCCATCTGCTGCCGCATGGTGGGCTTGGCTCCGCCGTGCACTGCCGCACCCTGATCCTTTAGCTGCGGAACGTTGGGTGGCGGATCCGGCGGGCTCACGCCTAGAAAAATCTGCATAATCGTTTTACCGCGGACGGTGGGCGTAGTGCGCTGCGGATACGACGAAATGGTTTCCACGCTGGCTTGCCCTAACAACCCGCGGCGCATATCGAACTCGGGCGTCAGCTCCACGCGGCGAAAATTGCTGCCATACACACCCGGGATACCGTAATGCTTGGCTAGCCGCTCATTGAGGAACGTGTATTTGGCGTCCAAAAGATCCGTCACGCTGCGGTCTTCGTGCACAATGCTTCCGACAAACAGCTCGGTTTCCTTGCGCATCGCCAGCCGCAGATTGTCATCGAAATCGGGAAACAGAGAAACCGTCGGCGCCCAGGTCTGCAAGGCCCGCAGGTTCAGCCACTGGCCGGCGAAATTGATCACCAACCGGTCGGCTCGAGAATCGGCGAGCATGCGCCGCACCTGTTCTTCCAGCACCGCCGGCTGATGCAGCTGGTTCTTCGCCGCCACCTCGATCAATTCGTCATCCGGGATGCTGCTCCACAAAAAGAACGATAGCCGCGACGCCAGTTCCAGGTCGCTGATGTGATAGCTCTGACCGGGCGCAAGACTCTCCGGCTCAGCTTCTTTGCGGAACACAAACTCGGGATCGGCTAAGATACGCTGCAGCGCTCGCTCGACACCGGTCTCGAAGCTTCCCCCGTTGCGCCCCTGCTGATAGAAAGTCATCAGCGTCTCGGTGTCCTGCGGGGTCACCGGACGGCGGAAAGCGTGGCGCGCCAGAGTATCCACGATTTTCTTCGCGCACGCAGTCTCCTCAGAGGGGTTGGCCGGACGGCAAACATAAATCTTTTTCACGCTGGGCGACTCGCTGGCGCCGGATGGCTTGAACGGCCCCAGAATCTCCATCTTGCCGACGTGCGGATAAAACTTGAATCCCGGCAACCCGCCGGTCTCGATGGTGCTGCGCAAGAAATGCTCATCCAGATCCTGGCTGGGCGCAAGCTGCGTTGCCAGGAACGTAACGCCCACCGTGTGCGGGCCCGCCTTCACCTGGAAATGAACATCCGCCGTTCCGCCGTGCACCGCCTTGCCGTGCGCGATTTCCTTGTCCCAATCGTAAATGTGGATCCGTTGCCCATCCACCAGCAACTCCAGCTTCTCGCCGGTCATCTCTCCGAACGCGGTGCTGTTGTCCATCAGCCCTTTGTTAATGGGGAAAACCTTGAATACATAGTCGCCATCCGCGGGGAACTCGTGCTGCACCACCAATCCGCCGCGCGTGCCGAACGGCAGTCCCTCGATGTGATAATCCTGCGTTGTGTCGGACGCCACGCGATAGGTGGCTAAGGCCGGGTCGTTCACGTCTCCCAGCGCGATGCGGCTGATCTTGGCCGCCGCCGTGGTGTAGCCTTCCAGCAGCGCGGGCGACAACGCTAACGCTCCGGCGATATTGTCGAATCCGCGCGTGGAATCGTCGGATGGCAGATACTTGGTCGGATCGATATCCAGCGCCAGCAGGTCGTGGATGACGTTTGCATATTCAGTTCGATTCAGGCGATGCAGACCGGGAGGCGGCAGATGCGTGGACGCGTTCTTGTCCAGCTCGCCTTCGAGCCAGGTGATCATCGATTCATAGGTGGTCCAGCTCGGCCGCGGCATCCCAGAGGGCGGCATCATGCCGGACCGCAGCTTTCGCACTACCAGCTCCCACTTTTCGGCGTGATCGGCGACGTGCGCGGTGTCCAGCTGGTCCAACTCCAGATTCGCGGTCTTCAGCTTTTGGTTATGACAGATGACGCAGTATTGGTTGAGAAGGGCGCGTTCGGCCGGCGCATCGGTAACTTGGGTGGGGGTGGGCGCGGTTTGGGCGGCAAGTGCAGTGACAGTCGCGATGCAACCGATAGCGAACCGTATCGTCATGGATCTCTTTGGGGCAACCCCCGCACCGGCCTGTAACGGAGAATGTCGCCATCCTACTGATATTGCACTTGTTCCGGACGGAACGGCCTCTCCGACTCCAGCGCTGGCCTCTTAGAATGACGAACTCATTCATTCTATTGTTACTCCGCTTTAGTTCGCAGCCAGCCAGTATTTAGGAAGATTCGATTTGGTGGCGCGGACGATCTCGAGCACCGCTTGCCGGTCACCGGGTGAGATACCGCCGAAGGTCTTGCTCTTATCCTGACCAGTTAGGACCTCGTAGAGCCGCCTGTAGACGCGCTCCCGCACTACGTCCGGCATCCCATCGAACGCCGCGCTGTAGATCAAATACGACAAGGGGTAACGGAACAGCCGCTTCTGCAGGTCAAAATCCCGCAGCGACCGGCCCTTGCCATCTCGAGGCCCACGCTCAGGGAACGTCTTGGTGAACATCGAGACGCCCTGGACTGGCTCTTTCAAGGGCGCTTCATCCACGAAAAGCATGTAGCCGAGCATCTCCTCGATTTCGGCATTGATGCGCTCGCGCGACGCCTGGTCGAGTGTACCCTTCCCTTCCCGCAGCGCAATGCGCGCGTCCCATCCGATGCGCGTCATCAAGTTGGTCATGCGGGTCTGATGCTCCAAGGTCATGAGCGCCACGATATCGCTGGTGGGCGCGAGGTACCGGGACGTATTGAATCGATCTTCAAGGCTGGTCACATTCTGTGTGCCATCCTTGGATGATCGCCCCGGATTCAACGGGTCGGTTAGCTCCGGGTTGTTCCCCAAATGCACCTGCGACCCGTGCGTTCCCGTGACGTACCAGCCACCCCAGCGCTCGCTAAAACTGGTCCGGCCATCGGTGATGAACGCGCTGCCGTGCGACTCGCGCGCTTCGGGGTCGTTCACCGGATGCACCGAACTCACCATGATTCCAGGAATGCCCATGGTGGGCGCGCCTTGATGACAGCGCAGACAATCGTCGCGGCGGGCAAATTCGGGCCGATCGGATTTCTCGGTGTCCAGGCTATAAAAAATCGCGCCCTGCCTGGGATCGATGGCGGACAGCTCCAACACCTCGCCGTTTTGGACAAACCCTACGGCCGTGTCGTCGTTAAAGTAAATCGCGCGCGGCGTTCGAGGCGAGATGTGCGAGGTCTGAATACTGGTGCGCGAAAACACCAGCACTTGCGAATCGATGTTGATGTTCAGTTGTTTCAAGACGGCGGGCAGGTAGCCCCAACCGTTGGGCGCGTATTCGAGCTTGGTTTTTCCGCTTTCGAGCTGCTTTTCGAGGTGCGCGATCGGGTCCGAAACGGGACCGGCGTATTGAATGGCCGGATCGTCGAGGGGAACGTAGAAGGTATCTTCTAAACGATCCGCGAAAACCACCGCGCTTACTGCCAGTACGGCCAAACCACAACCCAGCGCAACACGCATCCGTTGTTATGGTACCGCCGGCGAGTCCCCCCATCATACATGTCCGAAAACGGCTAGTTCGCCGGCGCAGTCAACGCTATGATCAATGCAGTTGTGGAATTGAATCGCGTAATCTGCCGGACTGCCCGCTTATCGCGCGACCCGCGTTTCGACGGGAAATTCTTCATCGCCGTGCGGACCACTCGCGTCTTCTGCCGACCGGTGTGCCCTGCGCGGTCGCCGAAAGAGGAGAACATCGACTATTATCCGTCGGCCGCCGCAGCCCTCCAAGCGGGCTTTCGGCCGTGCCTGCGCTGCCGTCCTGAAAGTTGGGGCACTGCGGTGTGGGATGGAACTTCAACCACGGTGGCTCGCGCACTGCGGCTGATCCACGAAGGGGCTTTGGACGGCGATGGCGAAGATTCCAATGTCGACGCCCTGGCGGAACGCCTCGGTATCGGATCCAGGCATCTGCGCCGCTTGTTTTTCCAGCACCTGGGGGCCACGCCGATCGCTGTCGCGCAAGCGCAGCGTCTGCTCTCCGCCAAGAAGCTGATTGACGAGACCACGCTGCCCCTAACGAGCATTGCCCTGGCCTCGCGCTATGGCAGCATTCGCCGCTTCAATGCCGCCTTTCAAGCTACCTATGGACGCAGCCCGCGCGAATTGCGGCGCGCATCCAGACGCGCGTCCATCTCCGGCGCGTGCACGCTGCAACTCCGCTTTCGACCGCCCTATGACTACGACGCGCTGCTGCACTTTCTCGCCAAGCGCGCGATCGCCGGCGTCGAATATATTCATGGCGACGTCTACCGTAGAAGCTTTGTGCTGGACGGCCACGCCGGTTGGCTTGAGGTACGGCCGAGCGCCTCGCACGCGCTGACTCTGCGCGTCAACCTGGTCGGACCCAACCGCCTTTTGCATGCGGTGGCCCGAGTGCGGCGCATGTTCGATCTGGATGCCGACCCGCTCGCCATCAATTCGAGTCTCAGGCGCGACCCTCTGCTCGGAAAGCTGATCAAAGCGCGCGCCGGGCTGCGCGTCCCCGGCGCGTGGGACGGCTTCGAGCTGGGCGTGCGCGCGATTCTCGGCCAACAAGTCAGTGTCGCCGGCGCTTCCACGCTCACCGCACGATTGGCCTCCAGGTTCGGGCCTCCTCTGCCGTTCCAAATCGACGGCCTGGCCTGCAGTTTTCCGACTGCCGAGGAACTGGTCGAAGCGGATCTAGCCATCGGCATTCCGGCCTCACGCGCCGCAGCGCTCCGGGAATTTGCGAGGGCTGTCGCTACGGGAATCCTGGCATTTGATGGCTCCCAGTCAGCCGCTTTCGTAGAACGACTAACGGCCCTTCGCGGCCTCGGACCCTGGACCGCACAGTACGTTGCGATGCGCGCTCTATCGGACCCGGATGCATTCCCCGCAGGCGATCTGGTTCTACTGCGCGCGTCCGGCATGAAGACCGCGGCGGAAATGGAGCGTTACGCCGAGCGTTGGCGGCCATGGCGCGCCTACGCCGCCATGCACCTTTGGCAAGGAGTGAAGGATGGAACAATCAATTTGCTACACGTGGATGGAAAGCCCCACCGGAAGGCTGCTGCTGGCGGGGGATGACGCCGGCCTGCGTTATATCCTCTTCGCGGATGGACGCGAACCCGCGACGCCTCGTCCCAACTGGCGCGCCAGTGAGACGCCGCTCGGCGAAACCATCCGCCAGTTGCGCGCCTGGTTTGCCGGCGAACTCCGGGATTTCGATTTAGCTCTGGCGCCCGAAGGGCCGGCCTTCCAGCAACGCGTCTGGCGCGAGCTCGGCAATATTCCTTATGGCGAAACGATCTCTTACGGCGAACTGGCGCGGCGCATCGGGTCGCCCAACGCCTCGCGCGCAGTAGGACGGGCGAACGGAGCCAATCCTATCGCGATCGTGATTCCGTGCCACCGCGTGATCGGCAGCAACGGGAAGCTGACGGGCTATGGCGGCGGGCTACCCAGGAAAGAATTCCTGCTCGGGCTGGAACGAAGCCAGATGTCACTGCCGTGGGACAACAAAAGTATTTCGGCTACGCCTTCGCGAGCATAGGTTTGCCTTCATGCGCCACCAGCAAGTCGTGCATGTCGTTGGCGTGTTCCTCTTCATTGACCAGAATGCCTTCCATCATTACTCGCGTGGTGGGGTCCTTGTCGGCGAAGTAGCGAATCAGCTCGCGATAATGCTCGCACGCGATCCGTTCGGCCACCAGATTCTCCTTGATCATCTCCACCAGGTTCGCGCCCACTGAATACTCGGAAGCGGAGCGGGACAAGAGGCCTTCGGGATTGAAGTTGGGCGTTCCGCCCAGTTGGTTTATGCGATCCGCCACCTCCCGCATGTGACCTTGCTCTTCTTTCGCGTGCTGTTCGAATTCTTCCTTTACGCTGTCACTCGAAATGCCGGTAGCCGCCACTGCGTTCATGGTGTAGCGCAGAACGCACACGATTTCGGTGGCCAGCACCGACTGCAGAATGTCGATGGTCTGCTTCACATCCGCCTGGTACGCCGGTGTCACAGCGCCCTTGTCGAGATTGGCGCGCGCGCGCTTGCGCAGCTCTTGAACATCCGTCAGAAACGGTTGATTGTTGGTTTGTGCCATTAGGTTTCTCCGATCACATTAGAATAACTTCTTAAACGCCTTGCCGATACCTATACCGATCTTGCCGGTGCCTTTGACGGCGCCGACGACCACATCCTTGCCGCCTTCGCCCGCACCTTTGCCGAGCGACGTCGCGGCGTTAATGGGATGCAGCGTCACCAGATCCAGAGCGCCCTTGCCGGTTCCTTTCGCCAGATGGCCCACGCCCTTGGCTGCGCCCTTGCCGATGTCGCCGGCGCCGCTGCCAATCTCTTTGCCTGGTCCGGACCGCGCCCACGCGCATACTACCAGCAGCGGGATCAACAACACATACTTCATAACCGGTGAGACGCACAAAGTGGCCGGAATGATGCACCGAATCGCGCCTTCGCATACAATCAACTTCAGCGAAAGGAACACTAAATGCGCCTGCCAGCTTTATGTGCCGGAATTCTCGGTATCATTCTCGGTATCCTGGGCATTGTGAACGCCCAAGCCCCCACCTCTACTCGCGACCTGCATCTGCGCGGCGGACGCTTCCAGCCGCTCAGTTACAACACTATGACGCCGGAGCAAAAGAAGCTCGCCGACAGTATCCTGGCCGGGCCACGAACTTCGCTGGACGGGCCGTTCAACGTGCTGCTGCGCAGTCCCGAGATGGGCGACCTGGCGCAAAAGTTCGGCGCCCAGATGCGCTTCCACTCCTCGATTCCACCCCGGCTGAACGAATTCGCCATCCTGATCACCGCCCGGCATTGGACCGCACAGTTTGAATGGCAGGCGCATCACCGGAACGCGCTGGCCGCTGGCCTTAGCCCGGCTCTCATCGACGCGCTCGCCGCAGGCAAACGCCCGCCGTCCATGCAGCCGGACGAAGAGGCCGTCTACAACTTCTGCACTGAGGTGCTCACCACGAAGCACGCCAGCGACGCAGCTTTCCAAGCCGCGAAAGAAAAATTCGGCGAGCGCGGCGTGGTCGACCTGATGGGTGTCGTGGGCTACTACCAATTCGTCTCGATGCTGCTCAATGTCGATGGCTACCCGCTCCCCGACGGCGCTCAGCCTGAGCTGAAAGCCCTCCGGTGATGCGAACGACGGTAGACCTCCCCGAGCTTTTGCACAATCAGCTTCGCAAGCGTGCCTCGCAGAACGGTACTTCCATGCGCGCCCTCATCATTCAGGCGCTTGAACAGGCGTACAGCACCCGCCCTAAAGGCAGGTACGTCACGGGTCCTCTCATCAAGGGCAAGCGAGGGGCCAAGCTTGGGCCCTTGTTCCCCAAGGACGAGAACCCGCAGGACCTCGTTTTTTCCTGATTTGAACGTGTGGCTGGCGTTATCTTTTACCAAGCATTCACACAGCATCGACGCTTGGCGCTGGCTCAACGAGCTGTCTTTGTCCAACAATGTCGCCGAGAACTCCATGCGGCCGGTGGCGCTGGGCCGGAAGAACTGGCTGCACGTTGGCTGCGCCTGGTCCGGCCCAAAGATCGCGGCAATCCTCTCGGTTGTGGAATCCTGCCGCCGGCTACGGGTGCCGGTCAAAGAATACCTGCTCGCTGTTTTGCCCGGCATGAGCGGTAGAAAGCATTCCGAGGTCGCTTTGCTTACCCCCGCTCATTGGATGCCATCAGGCACCGGACGAGAGTTCGTCTGATGGATACGGTTGGGCTTCCTTTATTAGTACGCTTCGTTAAGCTGGTGCGTTGGTACTTGGATGAAACGTACGCGTGCAATGCTGATTGCGTTGGGAACTGCAGTAGCAATCCTGCCGGCCGGCACAGCACGGCCGAAGCGCCCGGAGACAAGTGGGCCCGCGGCCAATGCTCAAATCAATGCCTGTCGAGCCTAGCGTTAGGCCTACCTCAGCGCGCGAATCAAAGTTCGCCCAGCGGTACCATTTGCCAAGATCGCAGTCACCATGTGGACGACGATTCCCACTAGCAGTCCCCAGCCAGTGGCGCGATGGATGCGGCGCCGGTTGCAGACAATGTCGTACAAAGGTAGAGCCAGCAGGAAGAGCACGGTTACGGGAAGGATAACGGGGCCCGGTAAGCGGCCAATCGCTGCGCCGACGGCACCGAAACTCGCTAGAAACATCAGCCTCTTGTGGATCTCGGGTTGCTTTCGAAAATAGAAACCGGCTGCAACCAGGAAAAAAAAGCTTAGCAAGTCCCCGCTCCCGGCGCCAATCACTCCGGGCAAAGCGTCTTCCGAAGTGCCGTTTAAGGATGGTCCGTGAATCTTTCGAATCAGCACGTTTGCACTAACTAGGACCACCGCCATGGCGAGTACCGCGCCGAAAACGCCCAAGCGCCGATGGAGGCCCGTGCGGTGGGATGCGACAAGAACAGTCTGAGCAAAGAACAACAAGAACACGACGTGAGGACGACGCCATGAACCCACAGATACACTGGGAAAGTCCGCAGGCCTGGGGGAAGCCGCGCGGTTCCGAAGTATCCTCGCAGGAAGAAAGTCGGTGCAAAGCCGACGACAACAACGGCAAGCAGCGCCAGCGACATCGAAACAAAAAACCAACGCCACTTGCGACGGCGATCTGCCGATTCTGCTTCCGCGGCGCCGAGCACTGCAGGGCTTACGCCTGGTTGCCGCATGTCTGGCACCTCCAATGTAGTCCCATGAATGGCGAATTCCCGTGGCCGATATTCTACAGCATTGATCTACCCTAGGCTGGGGAGCGTGACAGCGACACTCAAACGAGTCTAACTCGACCGGCCAAATGGAAAGCCGTTCGCCCCTGACCTGGGTTGGTCGGACGGATACGCCGAACCGCAACGTCTCGGCTCGACGTTTCGCGAAGCAACTGAGCCTTTCGCCAATCAACGGGCACCCAGGTGGATCGGAGACTGTTATCTATTGGCTTTCGCGAGAGAGAGCGGGGCGACCCTGGTGACGCTCGACAAGGCCTTGGCCGGTCTGGCGCGAAAACAAGACTACGCCGCAATCATCCCCGGATAAAGCTAATTTTGTGGCCCGGGCCTGATTCCCGCCACTTTCAATCGAATTCGAAACAGATGCGTGCAAGCGGTAATGTACAGCGTCTTGCTATCGGCGTCGCCAAACGCAAGGTTCGTGGCGACAATGCGCGGCCTGGGCTCCGTCGCGATCTGCGGCATTTGAAGAACGCCCAGCCGCTTCCCTTCGGGCGAAGTAATCCAAATCTCGCTGCCCCGCACGGTGGAGTACACGTTGCCCTTCCGGTCCACTTTGATGCCGTCGATTCCAGCGTCCAAAAACTTCACCGGATTCGCCACCGTATCGTCGGGCAGAACATCGTAGCGCATGGTCTTGGACAGGCCCGCCGTGACGTACAGGCGCTTTTCATCGGGCGACAACGCAATGCCATTCGGACCATCGCCGGGGGCATCTTTATCACCTCCCAGAAGGCTCACTCTGCCGTCTTTAATCAGAAAAAAACCGCTGTACGGCAGCTCGCGGTCCGGACTCTTCTCCGCGCCACGCATCCCCCACACGGTATCGGTAAAGTAAATCGCGCCGTCGGACTTGGTCACAATGTCGTTCGGGCCATTGAATCGCTTGCCCTGATACCGATCCGCCAGCACCGTTCGCGTACCGTCTTTTTCCAGGCGCACCACCGAGCGATCCGTCATGGCAGTGATGATCAGCCGGCCTTCGGGATCGAGCGTCAGCCCATTGGAGCCGATCAACAGGATCGCAACTCCGCCGCCTGATTCGGTCTGCGCGCCGGCGTTCATCACATCGTTGCCGGTATATCCGCTCTTTTGTAAGAACACCGAAAGGGGCGCGTGCGGCGACCATTTATAAATCTCGTTGCCCGCATTGTCGCTGAACAAAAGATATCCGTCGCCGCCGTGTTCGACCCACACCGGGCCTTCGGTCAAACCGAAATGATCGCCGAGCGGTTCAAGTTTGGCGTCGGGTGAAATGATTTCATCGAGCGCCGGATCGAGTCGAATAATCTTGAACGGACGCTCGGCCGGCGGTTGCGCGAACGACACGCCCAGCGCCAGAACAACCAGCAAAACTCGTTTCATTATTGGCGATCCGCGCTCTGCAAGAGTGGATTACTCCACTCCTTGCTCCGCACGTGCTTGCGAGTCTTGATGCGCCAGCCTTGTGGAGTTTTCACATAAGTGTCCTCATAGCCGCCGTCACGATTCACGCTGCCGGGTCCTTTTTCCCCCAGCATGATCAGATAGCATCGGCCTTTGGCGCCTTCGGCCGTCGGCGTAATCACCAGATCGCCCATCAAATGGGTCCAGCCATTCCACGGCATGTTCTTGCAGCCTTTCGATCCGCCCCAGGAAGCAGCCGCCAGCTCGTCGCGCCCTTTGGCCCGCTGTGCTCCGCCCTTCTTGAACCCGTCGTCCGAGTATTTGTCGATGAACACGCCGTCGGCGGTGTAGAGATCGGCGTAATCGTATCCGTTGTTGGCGCAGGTATCGATGTTCTGACCGTACTTATTGACCAACTGCTGAATCTCGATATAATCCATCGCCGTCAAAGTGGCGGCTTTCTTCTCCTGCGCGAGCGCGGGCGCCAGGGCAAGCGCCAGCCATATCCAATTCCACATGGTTTCTCCTTCTGTGAACTAAGTATGCGTTAGTCAGCGGTTTGGCGTCTCAAGTGCCTGCTCCATGCCAGGAGAACAAATCATGAAGCGTTTAATTGCACTGGTATTTCTTGCCGGAGCGAGCATGGCGGTCTTGCAGCCTCTAATGGCCCAGGTAGTTGTTGTTAGGACTTATCATCGTCATCATCGCCGCCATTATCATCATCGCGCCGTGGTTGTCGTTCGCCCGTAATTATGGGGTCGACGACGGCCCAAGACCCTGAGCATCGTCAAAACGACCGCGCGGGGTCATCTGACCGAATACGGTCGGACTTCGCCGATGGCCCTTCTCGGGGTGCGATAGAGGACTAGTCCGGCTTCAAATAGAGTTGACGCTACATTTGTGTCAAGCAGGAAAACTCTCATCGCAATGTCCGTATAGGGGACAATTCACCCGGAGTAGCCGTTCGCTGACGCAAGCGCGTTTACCGGCACTAATCCGGCGAAGCTTCTTCGAACAGACTTCCCGCCCCCGTCATAAGTCCCTTCGGTCATCAACGCTGGGTGGCGGACGACCACGCGGGATCTCCCTGTAGGATCGCAGTTCTGCCCCGCTCTGCACCCCGGACAGCTTTCCGGGCACCCCAGGGCTCTTTATAACCCCGGGCACTAGCCAACTCGTCGGGGCCGTGCTCGATATACTGAGTTGAGCATTCAGCGAACCGGTAGAGTTTTCAGCGTTTGCGCCAGATCGAGGATATCGAGTGACTACAACAATTGCACTCCTCAACATGAAGGGCGGAGTTGGTAAGACTACGCTCGCTGTGAACCTGGCGTGGTACCTTCACGCCGTGGAGAACAAAAACGTTCTTCTCGTGGACCTCGACCCTCAATTCAACGCGACGCAATACGTGATGAGCTACACGGCGTTCATAAAACACACGAAGCAAGCCGGTACCATCGCCGACCTACTAATCGACCCGGCCACGCTTGACTTGCGCCTGAAGAAGGTCAAGAGGAATCCGAAGACCACTCTCCATCGCGTTCAGACTACCGGGGCCAAAAGATTCGACCTCCTTCCAGCCGAACTGAGGCTTGCATGGGTTGTCAAGAATCCGGCGCAAATGGAATACAAGCTCGAAAAGGTGCTATCGACACTTCGGGAGGACTACGACTATGTCTTCATCGATTGTGCGCCAACTGACTCTGTCCTTACGACAATGGCACTGGGCTCTTCCGATTACTTGTTAATCCCGATGCGACCAGATAGATTTTCTATATTGGGTTTCGCCAACCTGAACGAAACAATCAAGACGTTTCGCGCAAATACCCTCGACCCACACAAGGTCAAGGTTCTCGGCGTTGTGTTCACCCAAGTGACAGGTCAATCGCAGGTCGAAACCGATGCGATGGACGAAATTCAAGCGGCTGCAACGAAAGACGGGACCTATTCATTCTCGTCGTCCCTCAAGTATTCCAATTCGTTCATCAGATCCGTCAAGGACCAAACCCCGATCTTCGCCACCCTTTGGGCTCAGGACAAAGCTCGTGTTCCAACCACGAAAATCGCAGATGAACTGCTTGAGCGTATTGCAAAGTTGCAAACTATTCCAGCGAAGAAGAACAAATCATGAAAAATTCGAATGTCCACGCGACTCTCAGTGATGTCCACCGTCTGCTTAGCACGCACACGTCTGAAGATTTCGCCCGTGCCAGCGAGTATCACGGACTAACTCCACATTTACAGGAAGCGCTGCGAGCGCTGTCGCGTGAGGCAGGCAAAACTTCCGTATTTAAGGAATCACGAGCGTCATCGAGTAATGGGCCCAGAGATCTGGCGCGAAAAGCAGAGCGACAAGACACCACATCAGGTCTTACTCAAAAACCGAGTTTGGTTTCGATGCTGCAACAGCAGCCGCGCTTTGCGAGCACTCAATCGATTCTTCAATTCGCTAAAGAAATCGGCCTGAGCATTGAACCCCGCCACAAAGAGAGCCGCGAACGTCTCGCAAGCAGAGTGGCCGACGCCATTCTTCAGCAAACGGTTCAGCGACAATCCCAAATCGTTGGCAAGCTCACTGGTGGAGCGGAGAGTCAGACTCAAGGCTGGATTAATGTCATAAAAGGCTCTCGGTCGTGAGTGCTGTCACCCCTAGTTCTGCTGAGATTCGCCGACAGACGGACAAATACGTGAGCGACGCCCTCACGCTTATTCAGACATCCTTGAGCACCGTTAAGGCGTCGACGGCATTCTTGGAGATTTTTCACATCTCTCTTTCGACTGATGTTGTACTTGCCGCGCTTGATACACCAAAACTCAGGCCGCGGTTGGTTAGTGCTCGCTCGATTGTTCTAAGACTCCCTCTCCTTGTAGCCGCCGGTCAGGAGTCTGTCGCGATCGTCGAACTACGACGATTTGTTGAGCTCCTCCTATGGACCATATACTTCACCGATCATCCCATTGAGTGGCATGAATTTAAGACTTCGACTGGCGGAGGCTTTGCAGCCGATTTTAGAAAGCCCATCGCGTACGCGGCGCATCGGGAACTCAGTCACTACGTAGAATACGTCCGCGAACTCATGTCGGGGGACCCTTCGGGTCTGGCACTGACTGCTGTTGACGAGTTGAAGCAAGCATCACACAAACTTAACAGCGCGATCCACGCGGGCGGCCTCGCGACCTCAAACAAGAGGAACCCCCCGGCTGACGACGTTTCAGAACAGTCGCTTCGGAAAGCAGCGACGCTTCAACGCAAAGTGTTTGGAAACTGCTGCCTCCTACTCGCTGCCTACCGAACACCTCGGTTTAATACTCTCACTGCGTCAGGGAGGGCTCATTTCGATTGGCTAGTTGGAGCGACAATGCGTAGGCAGGTTCGGAGTGGGCCGTTCGGTCTCCGCGAATGTTCGTAAGTGGGCAGGAAAGAAGGCTCGCTTTACTCTTATTCCGCCGCCAGAAAAGGGAAAGGTTTGGCATGCGTTCGCGCAGGAACTCGTCGAGCCAAAGTCAGAAGCCTTGGCCATCGTGCGTGCGCACTTCGGCCAAATCGGCAATTCGGAAGTTGCCCAGAAACGGCGTTCTAATGAAGTTGGCCATTAGTAATGATAAGTCGGCTTGTGACCGCTAACCGTATCAATTCGTCCGTATCACGCGTAAACCGGAAAGTGGGATAGGCGGCGAGTCAGAGACGGAGGTCCTGGATCGAGAACGAGAAACGCGTTTTCCAGACACCGATCCGAAGCAATGGCTGGGTCTATCCAGTTGCTCCGCCACCCCAGTGACCATCCACCCCGATTTACTTTTTCCTGTCGCTCAACCACTTACGGCGCAACCCACGTCCACCTGCCTAGTTCCGTATTACTCTCGATTCGAATGCCACGTCGCGCCGGATATCCCTTTCTTCGCTCCAATAAAAGTGGCTTCGTTTTTGTAAAAAAGAGAAATCGCGACCTCGCGCACACAAAAACACCCCTCTTGCGCCGCCAGCTCCGTAAGCTACTTCACCAGTTGGGGGCTGGAATTGATTCGGTAGGCCCGCTTGCCGTTAGAGACTCAACGGCTGATGGGCTGGCAACGCAAGCCGCTATACTTGATTCAGATGCACGAAATGGCCGTTTTCTGGCTCCGTATGGCCACGGCGCTCTACGGGGTTGGACTCCTGCACGTCATGGCGGTCCTGCTGCGCCGCCGTGAAGGCTTTCTAAAGCCCGCGCTTTTCGCTTTTCTGGTCGCAGCCGTCCTCCATTTTGTCGCGATCGTGGAGATGACCGTCTCTCTCGGCCACCTGCCAGTGGACACATTCTTTGAATCCGCCACCGTGTGCGCGTTCCTGATCGCGGTTCTGTTTCTCTTCGTCTATTGGCGCTACGACGCCGCCAGCCTCAGCGTCTGCATTTTTCCGCTGGTCTTCGTGCTCACACAAGTCGGTGCGATGGAAACGCCCATCGGCTCCTGGCCCAGCACCAACGTGCGCGCTTTGCTGCTGGTGCACGTCATGATGGTGCTGCTGGGCTATGCGTCGCTGCTGCTCACCGCCGTGGCCTCCTGCTTCTATTTGCTGCAGGAGCGCCAGCTCAAGCGAAAAAAGCCGCTCGAAATTCCCGAGTATGTCGCGCAGCTTTTCAAGCGCCTGCCGCCGCTCGCGACGCTCGACAACCTGATCACCAACGCGATGAGCTTCGGCTTCGTCTTTATCACGCTCGGCGTGATCGCGGGCAGCACCTGGGCGTTCATCGACGCCGGCACGGCCTGGATTCGCGATCCGCGCATCGCGCTCGCCTTCATCACCTGGGGCTTCTATCTCACCATGGTCTTCCTCCGCCAGACTGCCGGATGGAGAGGCCGCAAGGCCGCGCTCATGGCGGTAGCAGTGCTGTGCTGCTCGGGACTCACCTGGGCGGCGCACGTGGGCTTGCGTTCCTTACTCGCGAAATGAAATTCTCCATCACTGGCGTGAATCACAAGAGCGCGCCGGTAGAGGTGCGTGAGCGCCTGGCGTTCGACGAAAGCGCCTTGTCCCAGGCGCTCGTGGCGCTGAAAGGCCGGCCCGGTTTTTGCGAAGGCATGATTCTTTCCACCTGCAATCGCGTGGAAGTGGCCCTCACTTGTGAGGAGCACGGAAATTCAGCCGTCGCGGTGGACCAGTTTCTGGCCGATACCCGCCACGTCCAGCGCGAGTGGGTGACGCCCTACCTTTACCACTTCGAAGACAGCGATGCCATCCGGCATTTGTTCCGCGTAGCAGCGAGCCTCGATTCAATGGTCATCGGAGAGCCGCAGATTCTGGGACAGCTCAAGTCGGCATATTCGCTCGCCAAGGAACATGGCGCGGTCAGCGGATTCATGGACACGCTGCTCACCCGCGCCTTCAACGTAGCCAAGCGCGTCAGGTCCGAAACCGATATCGGCGAGAACGCGGTTTCCATCAGTTATGCGGCGGTGGAGCTGGCGCGCGAAATTTTCGGCTCGCTATCCGGCAAGAAGATCATGATCGTGGGCGCGGGCAAGATGTCGGAGCTGGCGGCCCGGCATTTGCGGCGCAGCGGCGCGGGCCAAATCCTGGTCACCAACCGCACGCACGAACGGGCTCTTGAAATGGTGGAGCTGTTCGACGGCAAGCTGGTGGATTACACGCGCTTCCTCTCGGCCCTGCCCGAAGTGGACATCGTCATCGCTTCGAGCGGCGCCCCGCATTACATCATCGTTCGCGATGACATGAAGAAGGTGCTGGAAGCGCGCCGTAACAAGCCGATGTTCCTGATCGACATCGCGGTGCCGCGCAACATTGAACCCACCGTCAACGAGCTCGACAACGTCTTCCTGTACGACATCGACGACCTGCAGAAGGTGATCGAGAACAATCTGCAGGGCCGCATGGACTCGGCCGAAGATGCCGAGGCCATCATTCATGAGGAAGTTGAGCGCATGGTGGCGCGCCTGAAAGCTCGCGAAGTGGCGCCCACCATCGTCAAGCTGCAGGAGGAACTGGAGCGTCTGCGTGCCACTGAAATTGCGCGCTGGCGATCCAAGCTCGGCACGCTGACTCCGGAGCAGGAACAGGCCATCGAATCTTTCACCAAAAGCATGATGAACAAGATCGCCCACGGGCCGATATCGGAAATTCGGAAACAAGCCTCGCAGCCGGATGGGCACCACATCATCAGCGCCGTCCGAAAGGTCTTTCGGCTGGATTAGCCATGTTGACCATCGGCTCCCGAGGTTCCCAGCTTGCCCTCTGGCAGGCGCACTGGATTCAAGCCCGGCTGGAGAAACTTGGCCAGGAATCGCGCATCGAAATTATTAAAACCACCGGCGACAAGATCACTGACGTGGCGCTTTCGCAAGTGGGCTCGAAAGGTCTGTTCACCAAGGAAATTGAGGAGGCGCTGCTGGCCGGCGCGATCGATGTCGCCGTGCACAGCCTTAAGGATATGCCGACCGATTTGCCGGCCGGGCTTACGCTGGCCGCCATTCCCGAACGCGAAGATCCACGCGATGCGCTGGTTGGGCGTGCGCTGGAGGATCTGGCGCAAGGCGCTCGCGTGGGCACCGGCAGCTTACGCCGCTCCGCGCAGCTTCGCGCGCGGCGTCCCGATCTGCAGATTGAAGACATTCGAGGGAACGTCGACACGCGCTTACGCAAATTGGATGAAGGCCGCTACGATGCCATCGTTCTAGCCTCGGCCGGGCTGCGGCGCCTGGGCTTGGAGAGTCGAATCACGGAGCTTTTCAACCCCAGCGTAATGTGTCCAGCGGTGGGACAAGGCGCTCTGGCGGTGGAGACTCGAGACGATGGCGGCCACGCATTTCAAATTGCCCAGCGCCTGGAGAATCCGGAAGCCCGTGCCGTAGTAACTGCCGAACGCGCCGTGCTGGCTGCGCTCGGCGGCGGGTGTCAGGCTCCGATGGGAGCCTACTCTTATATTAACGACGGCACGCTTTACGTCATTGCGATGATCATTTCTCCGGACGGCAAGCAGTTAATCCGCCACGCGAAACATGGATCCATTGCCGACGCCGCATCTCTCGGTCGCGCGCTGGCGGAACAACTCCTCTCCGAGGGTGGAAAGCAAATCCTGGACGCCGTTTATGCGACTGAGCCGCGACCGTGAGGGAGCGGAACAAGGTTTATCTCATCGGCGCGGGCCCCGGCGACCCCGGCCTCATCACCTGGAAAGGCCGCAAACTGCTGGCCATTGCGGACTCCATCCTCTACGACAACCTCGCCAACGAGCACCTGCTCGATCTCGCGCCCAAGCACGCCGAGCGCCTGTACGTTGGCAAGAAGAAATCGGTGCACGCATTTCCACAGGAAGAAATTTGCGCCATGCTGATCGATCGCGCGCGCCGCGGCCTCAACGTGGTTCGCCTCAAAGGCGGCGACCCATTCATCTTCGGGCGCGGCGGTGAAGAACTGGAAGCGTTGGCCGATGCCGGCGTGGCGTTTGAAGTGGTGCCTGGCGTCACTTCGCCGCTCGGGATCGCGGCCTATAGCGGAATTCCGCTCACCCATCGAGCGCATAACAAAGTGCTGACGTTCGTCACCGGCCACGATGTTCACGGTATCGATTGGAGCAAGATCGGCCAAACCGAAACGCTGGTGATTTTCATGGGCATTTTCTCGATTGGCGAGATCGCGGCCGAGATTATGCGGCATGGACGCTCCGGCGAGACGCCCGCGGTCGCGGTTCGATGGGGAACACGGCCCGATCAGCAAACCGTGACTGGGACTCTTGCCACCATTGCCGATCGCATTGAACAAGCCGGCTTGAAGCCGCCCGCAACCGTGATTATCGGCGAGGTGGTTGCGCTGCGCGACAAAATTGACTGGTTCGAAAAGCTGCCCTTGTTCGGAAGCAAAATCGTGGTGACACGCGCCGCCGATCAGGCCGCTGAACTCTCCGATCGTTTGCGCGCGCTCGGAGCGGATGCCATCGAATTGCCGGTAATCGCACTCGATCCGCCCGCCGATCCGGCGGGGCTCGACCGGGCTATCGATCATCTGGCCACCTACGACTGGCTTATTTTCACCAGCGCCAACGGCGTTCGATTCTTCCTGGACCGGCTGGACAAATCGCGGCATGATTTGCGTTCGCTCAAAGCGCGCATCTGCGCCATCGGACCGGCGACCAGAAAGGCCGTTGAAGAACTGCATCTCAAAGTAGATCTGATGCCGGCGGAATACATCGCCGAGAGTCTGGTGAAAGCATTTGCTTCCGAAAATCTCGCCGGCAAACGCGTCCTGCTGCCACGCGCGGCCGTGGCCCGCGACGTGATTCCCGTCGAATTGGCAAAACTAGGGGCGCAGGTGGAAGTTGTGGAAGCCTATCGCAACGTTGTTCCACTCAACGCTACTGCGCGCGCGCGCGAAATTTTCTCCAGCGAGAAAAGGCCCGATTGGATCACGTTCACCAGCTCCTCCACCGTCAAGAACCTGCTTGCAATCGCGGGACCCGAGGCGCTACAAGGCGTCCGGATCGCCTCGATTGGTCCGGTGACTTCGGCCACCGTGTGCGCGCACGGCCTCACAGTGGACGCCGAAGCCAGGCAATTCACGCTGGACGGGCTAGTGGAAGCCATTCTCGCTCACCAGATGTAATCCTTGGCTTCATCGCGGCGCTCATAGCTATCGAGCACGTGAACGACGCGGAGCTTTTTCAACCGCGCGGGATTCAGCGCGCCGATGGGAATGTAAATGATGCGCCGGTTTAAGTGCGCAGCAATCGAACGGAAAATGGAGCGCGGCGGCTTGGAGGCCACATACACCACGAAGCGCTGTTTGGAATAATCCAGAGCGGCCATCAATAAACGTTCCGGCTTGTTCTGCGCGAATTCGTAATCGGGATCGGTCCACACATCCAGCATGCGGCGCGGGGGCAGCGCCATCAGAAATCCACCATACTCGGCGCGGCCGATCCCAGGGCCTACCAAATGCTGGAAGGGATGCGTGGAATAAAACGCCATGTCCGATTCGTTCTGATGCTCGCCCAGCCAGGTGGTCAGATATTGATAGCGATCGGTGGGATCATCGTCGAAAATAACCACCGTGGCGCCCACTTCGCCAGCGACCCGATCGAGCTGCCGCACATAGATCTTGGCCTCATGCCAGTTGCGGATGGTTTCGCGCAGGTCAATGCCGTCGAGAATGGAGGTGGTGAACGGCTCGGTCCGCGAGCGCTCTTCCGACAGCATGCTCTTGGCCTTGCGCTTCAAGAAACGGCCGTAATCCTCGATGAGCAGGTCTTCCGGCGGATAGGAGCAGATGGCCGATCCATCGGTTTGGCGCGCCCATTCGCCATCGAACTTTTCTTTCTTGCGCTCCTTCAGCCCGCGTGGAACCAGCCGCTGCTTGGGGCGCGGAAGACGGCGGCGGAGGCGCAGTTTTTTGGTGTTGAACCAGATCTCCTGGCTCGAAAGATTCACAGTCTCCATCAAATCGCTACTGGGCTTTTGCGCGGGATAGCGATTGGCCATCTGCCAGACTTCATAAGCGTAGTTGTCATCCACCACGGAGCGCGCGGCCACCACCAGATCGAAGACGCCGGCCATCAAATCGGCGTTGATCGAAGCCAGATTTCGCGTGAAGCGGGCCATCATGCGGCGCTGCCAGTATTCCACTTTGTCGCCGGTATTCTTGATGTATTCCTTCTCGGCTTCCCGCAGCAAATCGAATTGGACTTTGGGCCGATCCACCGACCAGTCTGGCCCCAACTGCGGCCGGAACAATTCATAGCGATCTTGCAAGTACGGATATTCGACGGTGATCTCGGCCAGACAATCGGGGTGCGGGTTCAGGAGCCGGATATCGGGCAGCGCAGTTTGGCGCGGGGCTTCTTGGGGGACTTCCATGGCATCCAGCACCGGATCCAGCAGATTGAGCGAGAGCACCACAAATACTCCCGCCAACGGGTCGGCGCCTTGGAGTTTCCACGCCATGCCGGCTGCGTGCGCCGCGGTTTCCTCGCTGCGGGTTTGCGGGTAAACACGATAGGCTTCGATGTATTTGTTCAGGCCGATGTAGTGAATGGAGTATGGGTCGGGATAGCTATCGGGTAGATGCGGCCGGTCGCCCGAATCAGGCTCGATGAAGATCACCTCCGCGTCTATTTCGAGCGCGGTGCGCACGGCTTCGGTGAAAGGATCGCAGGGCTCCACGGGCACGTAGATGGCGCGCTCGTCGTCTCTTAGGATCCGGATAAAGGATCACCGTCATCTCGGGCAGCCGCGCCAAGGTCTGGAGGTAGACGTCTTCGAGCGAACCGGGCAGCTCGACCGCGACAATTCTCGGCCGATCGCGCAAAATTGCACGCCGCACTTCGATGGCGAATTCGAGCCGGCCGGGAATTACCGGGAAATACGTGAAATTACCGCGCCGCAGACTGGCGGCGTCGTCGGGGGACGGCGGCAGCCTAGGGTCGAGGGACATACCGCAACGCCTCGTCCCCGAGCGTTTCGAGAATGGCCGTGCGCATCAGAAAACGCTCGTCGCTTCGACTGGACGGCGTAAGACCTTCGTCCAGGCTTTTCAGCTTCATCACAAAGCGGGCGATATTGATGCCATCGCGCACCGTGTAACGTTCGTCGGCCGAGTGCGCCTGCTGCAGGAACTCGGTGACATAGTTCAGGATGTGATCTTCGCCGAAGGGCACGTTTTCCTTCAAAATCGCGTACTCTTCGTGGCGCTCGGGAAAATCGATGGTGAGCTGCGGTTGCAGCCGCGAATGGATGTATTCGGGCAAATCGAAAGTGGACGCGTCGTCGTTCATGGTGGCCACCAGGCGGAATAGCGGATGGGCTTTGATTTTAATCCCGGTGACGATGGATTCCACGTAGCGGCGATTATCAAGCAAAGGCGCGAGCGAGGCCCAGCTCTTCTCGCTCATGCGGTTGCCTTCGTCCAGAATTACCACGCCGCCGCGCAGCATGGCCGTGACCAGCGGCGAAGCGACGTAACGCAGCCGGGATTGGCCTTCGATCACGGGCGTTACCAGCAAGTCCTCGGGACGGGTGTCTACCGTGGCTTGCATGATGTAGACCTCGCGGTTCAGCCGCTTGGCAGCTGCGTAGGCCAGCGTGGTTTTGCCAACGCCCGGCTTGCCGAGCAGCCGCGGGTTCATGGGAACGTCGGCGGAATCCACTACCAGCCATGCGGCGAGCAACTGGCGCATAACTTCTTCCTGGCCCACCCAGGTTACAGTGAGTTCGTCAGGATGAGCGAGATGAAGAGTAACGCCCTCGATCTCCACCAGCATACGATTGCTATTCTAGCTGTTGGCGGTTGGTTCTTGGTAATTGGCGATTGGCTATTGGTTCTTGGAGCTTTTGGCTAATAGCCAATAACCAATGCCCAATCGCACCTTCAGGCGGCTGCGGCCGCCGTGGCTCGCGCGGCTACCACCATGGGCTTCGAAGGCCTCGCGGCATCGCCATAAGCCCGCAGGAACGCATGGGCCATGGGATGGCAGCCTGGCGAAGAGTAAAGCTGGAAGAAGATCCGATGGACACCGGCGGGTTGAACATCTGGGCAGATGGCAGCGGCGGTTGTGGCGCTGCGCTGTACACAAGTGCCGCAATCCAGTCCTAAGCTGGAACAGGTCTCTGGCCGGTTTTCAGTAACGAGATCCATAGAATCGTTCCCCACCCTTCGTACTAGGTAAATGTAATTATTAAGCTTGAGTTTAGTTTTTACTATAGTACCCATGAGTGGTTGCCCCGACTCTTTTGAGGGTATTCAGGGTACGCGCAAGCGCGTTTAGCCAATTCTGGACAGTTTTGTATGCGGCCTTACGCTTAGAAGGGTGTGGACCGAGGCTTATTAAGGCACAAGGTAGTTGACGGCTCATAAGGTCACTGCAATGGCCAGGACACTTTCTTTACTGTGCGTAGTGTTCTCGGCGACTCTCCAAGCGCAACGGTTGGTGCCCATTGGTCTCGTTCCCGAGGACCTATTAGCACAGTGGTCGATAGCCCGGAGATTCGAAAACTGATCAGCGAAGAGGAGAAAAGACGAGACGAAGCGGATCGATTTTATCGGGAGAGCCACAACTCTGGAGAAAGGCTCCAGCACACTAGCGATCTCATACATCACCCGGATCAGATGCTACCGGGGCACAGGGAATTCCTTGATGCAATGGCAAAAGCTCCATCCATAACCGTTCCCGGAAAGACACGCGTCCGGGTGCTCGAAGAATCGAAGGCACGATGCTCCCTGATGGCTTTTCGACGATCACCTTCGTAAGGTTCGTCATAAGTGGCAAGAAGCCAACTGGTGGGACCGAAGTATGGCTTTGTACTTATCCCTACGCATTCGATGCGCCGTGATTGTTGCCTTATTAAGCTACGCTGAATACTTGGAGTTCTCCAACATTCTAGTCCGCGCCACCAACTGGGTCGGCGATGCAGTCATGTCGCTCCCCGCTCTGCGAGCAATTCGCGAGCGGTTTTCCACAGCCCGGATATCGGTGCTGGCCAAGCCGTGGGTGGCGGATTTGTATGGGCGTGAGTCGTTCATCGACGAGATCATCCTCTATAGCGGCGAATCGCCTTGGCGCACCGGCCATGAGTTGCGCGGGCGGCGGTTTGATTGCGCCATTCTTTTGCAAAACGCCTTCGAAGCGGCCTGGATTGCGTGGCTGGCCAGGATCCCTATACGCATCGGCTACAAGCGCGATGGCCGGCAACTGCTCTTGACCCGCGCGGTGGACGTGCCAAAGCCCGGCGAGATTCCCCGGCATGAGCGCTTCTATTATTTAGAACTACTGCGGCGAGCTGGTTTAATCGATGCGCTGCCCGTGAGCGGCGAAATCCGATTGCATCGAAATTCGATTCCGAACGGCAAACGAGTGATCGGAGTGAGCCCGGGCGCGGCGTACGGGACCGCCAAACGCTGGCTCCCCGAGCGATTTGCCGAAGCCGCCGGTGCGCTGGCCACGGCACGCGGAGCTTCCATCGCGCTCTTTGGGTCGAAGAGCGAACGCGAACTTTGCGATGAAGTGGCACTGCGCCTGAAGGGGCAACAGGTCACCAACTATGCCGGCCAGACGACGCTGGCCCAATTTATCGATCTGGCTGCGGGCTGCGAGGTGTTCCTGACGAACGATTCCGGGTCCATGCACATTGCTTCGGCGTTGGGCGTGCCGACGGTCGCGATTTTCGGAGCGACCGACGATACTACCACCGGTCCCACCGGATCGAATGCGTGCGTGGTTCGGCATCAGGTGGAATGCAGCCCGTGCCTGCTGCGCGAATGCCCGATCGATCATCGATGCATGACCGGGGTGAGCGCTGAGCGGGTGGTGAAAGAAGCGTTGCAACTGCTCTCCGGAACGTTCACACGAGTGTGAACGCAGCACGCAGGAGTGCGTGCGCTACAACCTTGACAGGACGGCCAGGGCGCTGTATATTTAACTCGGTGGTTATTTAACCGATGGGTTTACAACAAGCCTCGCCCGATGCGCTGAGCGCCACTTTCTCCGCCCTGGCCGACCCCACGCGGCGCGCGATCCTGGCGCGTCTCGCTTCCGGGGAGATTTCAGTGACCAAGCTGGCCGAACCGTTTGAGATGAGCATGCCGGCCATTTCCAAGCACCTCAAAGTTCTGGAGCGCGCCGGGCTGATCGCGCGCGGGCGGGAAGCCCAATGGAGGCCGTGCCGGCTGGAGGCGGGTCCGCTCAGGGACGTCTCCAACTGGGTGGAGAACTATCGCCGGTTCTGGGAAGAAAGCTTCGATCGTCTGGATGTTTACCTCGCGGAATTGAAAGCCAAAGAGATCAAGGAGAAGAAGAAACATGTCCGTAAGCTTCGCAAAAGCTAGCGACGCCGAGTTGGTGATTACGCGCCTGTTCGATGCGCCGCGTGAACTGGTCTTCGAATGTTGGACCGAGACCCAGCACCTGCAGCACTGGCAAGGAGCGCCGCGCGGATTTCGGGTGACGTCGTCTGAATCCGACATTCGAGCGGGCGGATTCTTTCGGATTTGCATGCGCTCGCCGGAAGGCGTGGACAGTTGGCTGGAGGGCGGCTATCGCGAGATTACGAAGCCGGAGCGGCTGGTGTTCACGCATGTCTGGCTGGACGCCGACCGAAAGCCGGGCAAAGAAACGCTGGTGACCATCACATTCGCCGAGCGCGACGGCAAGACCGAGGTTACGCTGCAGCAGACCGGCTTTCCGTCCGTGGAATCGCGCGATGGCCACAAGGTTGGATGGAACAGCGCACTGGATGTTCTCGCCGACTACCTGCCTGAGGCAGCTCGGTCCATCGTTATCACGCGGGTTTTCGATGCGCCGCGCACTCTAGTTTTCGACGCTTGGACCGATGCGAAGCACGTCGGGAACTGGTGGGGGCCACGAGGATTTACGACCACGACGCACGAGATGGACGTACGGCCCGGCGGCGTCTGGCGGCTCACGATGCATGGGCCGGATGGGGTCGACTATCAGAACAAAATCGCCTATCTCGAAGTCGTAAAGCCGGAGCGCCTGGTGTACGATCACGGCGGGGCGGAGGCGCAGGTGACGGTGACGTTCGAAGATCTAGCCGGCAAGACCAGGCTCACGATGCGAATGGTGTTCCAGTCCGCTAAGGCACGCGACGGAGTGGTCAAGAAACACAACGCGATCGAGGGAGGGAACCAGACGTTCGACCGCTTTGGCGAGCAGTTGAAGAAGATGCAGCAGCTGATCGCCACGCGAATATTCGACGCGCCGCGCGAAGTGGTCTTCCAGGCGTGGACCGACCCTAAGCGTCTGAAGCGCTGGTGGGGGCCAAAGGGTTTCACCAACCCGGTGTGCGAAGTGGATGCGCGGCCGGGCGGCGCGATTCGGATCGATATGCGCGCCCCGGATGGCGTGGTTTATCCGATGACCGGGACGTTTGTCGAAGTGGTGGAACCAGAACGCCTGGTGTTCCTCAGCGCGGCGCTAGACGCTAACGGCGAGCCGCTGTTTGAAGTGCTGAACACGGTGACGTTTTCCGAAGAAGGCGGTAAAACGAAACTGACGGTGCATGCGAGCGTGTCGAAAGTAAAGGGTGAAGCAGCGCCGCACCTGGCGGGCATGGAACAGGGCTGGAGCATGGCGCTGGATCGCCTGGCCGAAGAGGTGCAAGGGTGACAAAGACTCGCGTGTTGTGGATTATTCAGATACTGCTTGCGATGGTGTTTCTCTTTGCCGGCGGAGTGAAACTGGTGCTTCCCGTGGACGCGCTGACGAAGGAGACGCCGATGCTATCGGCCGGGTTCTTGCGATTTGTCGGAGTCTGCGAACTGCTGGGGGCGATAGGTCTCATTCTGCCGGGACTCCTGCGTATTCAGCCACGGTTGACGCCGTTGGCCCGCGGGGCTGATCGGAATCATGATCGGCGCAACGGTGATCACCGTAATGACTACGGGAGTGGCCATGGCGCTCATGCCACTCGCGGTAGGCCTGCTTCTGGTGTTCATCGTTTACGGGCGATGGCGAACGGCATGAGGCAGGCGATCGACGACTAGTGTGGCGCACGCGTCCACAATCGTGTGTTGGCACGAGTGCCAACACGGCACGCAGGAGTGCGTGCGCCACATTTAGCTAATATCCGTAGCCGTAGCCGTATGGGTATCCGCCGCAACCGGGAATCCAGTTGCCGAATTGGTCATAGTAGCCGGGGCTGCAATAGGCGCCTCCGCCGTAATAACCGAAGCCGCCGTAAAAACCGGGACCGTATCCGTACCCGTAGCCACGATCGTGATCGCGACCACCGTAGTAGCCGCCTCCGCGGCCGCCATAGCCCCGCGCGCCGCCGCCGGCATAGCCCCCGCCGCCAACATAGCCCCTCGCTCCGCCGCCAGCATAGCCCCGCGCTCCGCCCCCGCCAGAGAAGCCTCGTCCTCCGCCCCCGCCAGAGAAGCCTCGTCCTCCGCCCCCGCCAGAAAAGTGACCGCCGCCCCCGCCAGAAAAGTGACCGCCGCCACCGCCGCCGCCGCGATGCTGTGCAAAGATCACGCTGGGAGTAGCCAGCATCAGTGCTCCCATCAGCAGAGTGGACACCGCAAATTTGAAACGAGTCAGGGTGGATTTCATTTTGAACCTCCAAGTTCACCCTCCTAGAAAGCATTCGAATGGCAATTCGCAAACCACTGATAACACGCTAGTTTTTATTTTATTGGCTGGTTCTCTACCACCAGCCTTGGTTGGCGTCGGCCAGCGGACGTTGTTCCGAACCCGGACGGCTGATCCCAATTCCGTTCTATCCTTTAAAACAAAGCTCCGCGTTTTCAACGGGCTTTGCACGGTAAAACACTTGCCTGTAGAGGACACCCCATGTTCAGATCCCTACGCCACGCTTTGCGGATATTGCGCAAGAGCCCCGGCTTCACACTAGTTGCGGTGGGTTCGCTAGCAATCGGGATCGGAGCGACATCGGCCAGTTTCAGCATCGCTGACGTATTGATGCTGCGTCCGCTGCCCGTTCTGGAGCCGAGTCGAGTGGTTTCGGTGACGCCGGCAAATCAGGGCGCCTTTGGGGCCAACTCGGAAATTTCCTATCCGGACTACCGGGATTTCCGCGACCAGAATCGCACCTTCGAGGGTTTGGTTGCCTCCAATTTCGCACCCTTCGGTTTCAGCCCGGATGCCACCGCCCGACCGAAAGTCATCTATGGGACCTACGTGTCGGGAAACTTCTTTCATGTACTTCGCGTGCAGCCGTCTATTGGCAGAGGATTTCTCGACTCCGAAGACCAGGCCCCAGGACGGGATGCGGTGGTGGTGCTGGGCCATGACTTCTGGGTTAGTCAGTTCAATTCGAGTCCCGGGGTGATCGGCTCCAGCATGCGGCTGAACGGCATTGAGTGCCGGATTATCGGTGTCGCACCTGAGGGGTTTATCGGCCTCGACCACATGATCCGACCCGGCCTGTTCGTTCCCATGGCGATGTTTCCTCGCTTGTCGGGTGACGATCCCAGGGAGAAGCGCAATCTGCGATGGTTTACCGTGAAGGGCCGGCTGAAGCCCGGCGTCAGCGTGGCGCAAGCAAATGCGGATCTGGGCGCTATCGCGGCGAGGCTGGAAGAACTATACCCTCAGACTAACCGCAACCAGAAGGTCCAGGTTGAAACCGAACTTCAGTTTCGGGTGAAACAGGTTCCGCCTCAGGCCGCACTGGCCGTAATGCAGAGCGTGCTGGCGCTGTGCGTTTTGCTGGTGGCTTGCGCCAATGTGGCCGGTCTGCTGCTGAGCCGCGCCCGGGCGCGATCACGGGAGATGGCGGTGCGGCTGGCGATCGGCGCGGGGCGTGGAGCGCTGGTCCGGCAACTAGTGATGGAAAATCTTCTGCTGGCGCTAGCGGGCGGTGTGGCAGGCATTCTTTTGGCCTACTCCATGACGGATTTTTTCAACGCCATTCCGATCCCGACCGATGTCCCGGTCTCTTTGAAGGCCGCGATCGACCAGCGCGTTTTGCTCTTCACGCTGGCCGCTTCCATTTTGAGTACATTTCTATTCGGTCTGGCGCCCGCTCTCCAAACCACGCGCGTCGACCTGGTTCCAGCGCTCAAGGCTATGGATGCCGATAGCGGCGGACGAAGGCGTCTGTGGGGCAGGAATCTGATCGTCACTGGCCAAGTGGCGCTCTCGCTATTATTGTTGGTTATTTCCGCTGTAATGTGGCAGGGTTTCCGAGACCAATTGGCACAAGGGCCCGGCTTCCGGACCGATCATTTATATCTAACCGCTTTCAATACGCAACCGATTCATTACTCCGAGGAACAGACGCGGAAATTTTATAAGGACGTTCTGGATCAGACGCGCTCCGCGCCGGGCGTCCAGTCGGCGGCGCTGGCGTCGGATGTTCCGTTGGGAGTGAACCAATCGAACATTGGGGTGGTTCCTGAGGGATATTCGTTGCCGGCGGGCCAGCAAGCTTTCAACACACTGAACTATTACGTGAGCGACAACTACTTTGCGACGTTAGGAGTTCGAATCCTGAAAGGGCGTGGCTTCCAGAAGACCGATCAAGCCGACGCTCCGCGGGTGGCGGTGGTGAATACGCAATTTGCCAAGCATTACTGGCCGCAACAGGACGCAATTGGAAAGCGGTTCCATCTGCATGATCCAGCGGGGCCGATGATGGAAATCGTGGGCATTGCCGAAACAGGAAAATACGTCTGGGTGTCTGAGCCGCCGCTGGACTTCGTTTACCTTCCCTACATGCAGTACAACGTTAACGCGCTGACTGTGTTTGCAGAATCGAGCGGACCGGACGCGGCAGCGCTGGCGCCGGTGGTGCGGGAGGTGATCCGCAAGATTGATCCGTCCATGCCCGTGGTGGGTGCGCGGACCATGCAGGATTTCTTCACGCAGCGCGCGGTGAAGACTCCCAACATTTTGGTTGAAGTTAGCAGCAGCCTGGGATTGATGGGCCTGCTGCTGGCGATGGTGGGCCTGTACGCGCTGGTGGCCTATTCGGTGAGCCGCCGTTCGCGCGAGATTGGCATCCGCATGGCGCTGGGAGCCGATCGGCAAGGCGTGCTTCGCATGGTGCTGCGGCAAGGACTGGTGCTGGGATCGATCGGCGCCGGCGTTGGCCTGATCCTGAGTTTTCTAGTCAGCCGCGCGCTGACATCGGCGCTCTGGATTCTCGCCGGCCGAATGAACTACGCGCTGCTGCCGGAGGTTGCAGTGCCGCTTGTTCTGGTGACGCTCGTGGCCGCATACATTCCGGCGCGGCGTGCTTCGTTGATCGATCCCATGCGCGCCCTGCGAGATGAGTAGCGGCAATACCGTCAGTTTAGAACTGGTATTCGGCCGGTGTGAGGCCCTTGGCACGCAGGTACATTTCCGCTGATGCGCGATGGTGAGTATTGTGATCGAGCATGGCCATGAGCAATTCCAAGCCAGTCATGCTCCCCTCCTCACTCTGGTACGTTTTCGAGAGTTGCTCCGGCGTCAACTTTGACACCTGGTCGATAGCGTTGTCGAAGGATTTGCTCATGAATGCGAGCACGTCTTTCTTGCTCATGGACGCGGGCTTCGCCTGTGTCGGCTGTTGACCCGAGAAGGGCGCAGTAAAGACCGACAGGGACTGCGATAGATGGACCATCTGCCCGGCGAAACTCATCTGCGGAGGCGTGAGCTTGAAATCGTAGCTCGATTCCGGCATCTGGCCCGCAACCTTCAGCGTAAAATCGCGCGATATTTTCAAATGCTTCAGTACGATTGCCTTGACGTCGGTCTCGGCAAACGCAGGGACTGTGGCGCTGGCAGCTACGGCCAAGAGGAGGGTGATGAGACGGCTTTTCCGAAGAGACATAAGATGAGTATCGCACCGCGCTGCGTTGATCGTTCGCTGGTCCGCTAAATCTTGGTTGATCGCGTTGACGGTGTTCTGGGCCACAGCGGAAAGGCTCCTACGCATTGAAAACATAGCACATTACGAGATAGAACCATAGGAGATAAAGGGCACAATAGAGACGCCGGTCTCGTCCGCTTTTTGGCCAGCAACCTACCAATTGCTTGGGGTTCGTACCGGAGGACGTATAATGCGACCATGCTGAAAAAGAAAGCTTCCAGCTGAGGTCAGGGAATTCTTTGTCCGAATGGGACGGAAGGGCGGCGCGCTCGGGGCAAGGCGCGGGCAGAGGACCTTACCCACAAGAGCGCAGTGACAGTGACCGCAAGGCCGTAAACGCCAGATGGCCAAAGGCTAGAGACAAAGGAGGCAAGTGACATCCGCTTCTGAATGAACTATGCTAAAGTTTCTTGGTTGGAAAGCGATATAGGATCAGGAGTGACGCTGCGAGCATCTAACAGACTGGAGCCATTTATGTCGCGAGACAAACAGCACAGTACGAGAAAGCTTAGCGCCGTAGAGAAGGACATAGACGCCGCGATTCAGCGGGTCCATGATGCCTACGGAACGGATCTACCTGCATTCTTCAAGAAAGTACAGAGCGAGTTGCAGCGACCCGCGCACCAACCATTACAACCTACGAATAGCGACAAGGAAACGCGACCTGATCGTTGATTGTTCCGAATTAAGACTATCGTCCGAATCCGAACCGGGCCGTCTTCGTTCACGGCGAAATCAATCGCCAACTTGTCCAGCGTCTGACGCCGGAGATTATTCGTCTTCAACACGAAAGCCGCGAACCGATAACAGTCTACATTGACAGCGAAGGTGGCGCCATTTGGTATGCCGAGTCACTGCTCGATTTACTGGAAGCATCCGATCAGGATGATGCCAAATCTTGCCGCATAATCACCATCGCCACGGGCCTTGCTGCAAGCGCAGCAGCGGATCTTTTGTGTTCTGGTGGATACGCGATTGCTCATGCGGGCTGCACGATCTTTTTTCACGGTGTACGGCGCTCGGGCCAGGAAATCACTATCACGGTAGCATCGAATATCGCCGAATCGCTGAAAGAACAAATGAGCGATATGCAATTGCCCTAGCGGATAAGTCTGTTCGGCGCCTTGGATTCAGATACGCATGGATGCGTGGTTATTTCGAGGAGTATCGAACTCGAACTTCCAAACCGCATTCAGACTTAGCGTGTTTTACGGGCCTCATCTCTGAAAAATTATCGGGTGGCGGCATGGAGGTAATGGCACGGGCGCAAGAGCGCACCGGGCGCTATGAAGCCTTGGTGGATCACGTAATGCGAACAGTCGCTCGAAGTCGAATCTTTAAAAATCCCAAGAGGACTGCCGACACAGAAGCCGTAATCATAAAAAGCATTATCGACTTCGAGAAATCTAAGAATAAGGACGCCAATTGGACATACGCAGGGAAGGGCCTGCGGCAGGCGACAAATGATTTTCTATTGGTGCGCGAGTACCTCAACAACTACGACGGCGATCCACTGACGCGATTGTGTGATAACTGGGGTGTCCACTTCTTGGCACGTGCCGAGGTAGAGGAATTAGACGCCATAGAGGGCGAAGAAGAGCGAACCGCTGAGATGTACAAGAGGGTTAAGCCGCTCGTGCGACCGTTGTGGCTTTTCTTGGTAGCCTCTGCCACTGTTTGCAAGATGAAGACTGCGAGTTGACCGCCGCAGATGCCTGCTGGCTAGGTCTTATTGATGAGGTAATCGGTGGCCCTTCTGACCTATGCCCTTTCCGTTTTTTTGTGGAGAGTGTGCCTGATCCCGAGCCAACACCCTCTCCCCCTATGCCCGCATGAACCGACATTTAGCGGACTACTGATCGTTCTCTAATCTCCGAACCGTTCCGCGGAGCGCGCTTTGGCCTTCGCGGCCTCTTCTTCGCGATTCTTGGGCGGCGCAATGGTTTCAAGCGAACGCAGCAGGCGAGCGGATACGCCGGCGATTTCATCCACTGCATCCTGAAACAACTTTTCGTTGGCCTTGGATGGTTTGTTAAACCCGCTGATCTTGCGGACGAATTGCAGGGACGCGGCGCGAACTTCGTCGTCCGTCACGGGTGGATCGAAATTGAAAAGGGTTTTGATGTTTCTGCACATAGTTATTGACCGTTGGCGCATTCGCGGGCGCGATTCAGCAGTAGCTCTCGCTCGCGGGAGTTGTGGGTGAGCGATGCAGCGCGTTGAAACTCCTGTTGGGCTTCAGCGGTACGGCCAAGCTTGAAGAGGAAGTCGCCACGCACGCTGGGCAAGAGGTGGTAATTTTCCAAAGAAGGCTCCGACGCGAGCGCATCGACCCGCTCGAGGCCCGCTGCCGGACCGAATGCCATGGCGACGGCAACCGCCCGGTTTAGTTCCACGACGGGGGACGCGGCCACCTCGGCCAGCGTCTCATAAAGAGAAGCGATGCGCTCCCAGTCGGTCTCCTCCGCTACGCGCGCTGTGGCGTGGCAAGCGGCTATGGCGGCCTGGAGCGCGTAGGGGCCGCGGCCGGCGCTCACTTCTTCCGAGCGCTTCAGCGCGGCGAGGCCACGGCGGATGAGGAGCTGATCCCAAAGAGCGCGGTTTTGATCCAAGAGCAAGATGGGCTGGCCCCCCGGACCGATGCGCGCGTTGGAGCGCGACGCCTGGATCTCCATGAGCGCGACTAAGCCGTGGACCTCGGGCTCGTGTGGAACAAGTTCCGCCAGGATGCGGCCCAGGCGCAGCGCATCCTGACAAAGAGCCGGCCGCATCCAGTCCTCACCAGCCGTGGCTGAATAGCCTTCGTTGAAGATGAGGTAAAGAACTTCCAGCACCGAGGAAAGACGCGCGTTGAGCTCGGCCCCGCGTGGAACTTCGAAAGGCACGCCAGCCTCGGCCAGCGCCCGTTTGGCTCGCACGATTCGCTGCGCAATGGTTGGTTCCGAGACCAGGAAGGCACGTGCGATCTCAGCGGTGGTGAGACCGCCGATCAAGCGCAAAGTGAGCGCCACGCGGGCCTCGGCGGAGAGCACCGGATGGCAGGCGGTAAAGATGAGCCGCAGCAGGTCGTCGCTCACGGGATCGTCCATTGAGGTTTCGAAATCCGGCGCGGCCATCTGCTCCGCTTCCAGCTGATAACCCAGTTCGCCGTGCTTGCGCTCGAGTAGCTTGTTTCGCCGCAGGAGATCGATCGCGCGATGCTTGGCGGCCGCCATCAGCCAGGCGCCCGGGTTGCGCGGAACTCCCGAAGCGGGCCATTGCTCAAGCGCGGCGACCAGAGCGTCCTGCGCGAGCTCTTCAGCCACGCCAATATCGCGCACCATCCGCGCGAGTCCAGCGATGAGCCTCGCCGACTCGATCCTCCAGACAGCGTCGATGGCTTTGTGGACGTCGGCCCGGTGGGTGTCGATAGCGGTCATCCGCTACCGATCACACCACCTTCGGCTCCGTTATTGCAAGCGATCGATTAACGGCCAGCGCGCTGGCGTTGGGTGGTGACAGCCTCCTGGACATCCGGCGGAAACTCCGACAGCTCAAACAGCTGCCGAACCTCGATGGTTTCGTGGTCCGCAGCCGGGCAGCGGGAGGCCCATTCGATGGCTTCCTCCTTGGACTTCACCTGAATCATCCAGTAGCCGCCAATCACTTCCTTGGCCTCGGTAAAAGGCCCGTCGGTTACCTTCGGCTTTCCTCCCGAGAACGAGATGCGCGCTCCCTCGGAGAGCGGATGCAGGCCATTGAGCGAGAGCAGAATTCCGGCCTTTTGCAGGGATTCGTTGTATTTCATCATGTTGGCTACGGCTTCCCTATCGGGGATGGTGCCAGGCGCGACCTGCCCGTAGTCTTTGGGGATCATCAGCATCATGAATGTCATTGTTATGTCTCCTTAGAACTTATTTGGTTTTGAACGGAATAAGCGCGCGCAGCCGGGGATCCATTAAATACAGCCCGCCCCAGGCGAGCGCGCCAATAATAATCGGAAAGATCGTGTCGAAGACCGGATCGAGAACGCGCAAGTGGGTGGCCACGGCGCCGCCAAGATAGCCGGTCAGCAAAATTGCGCCGAGTATCGACGTGCGCGGAATCACATAGACAACCACGCACACCAGTTCGATGATTCCCAACTCGACACTAAGGCTCAAGGGAAATGCAAGCCTCTGGAACGCTTCGGCGACGGGCGCCGGTTTCATCAAATGGGTGACACCGTCCAGCACCAGGAACAGGACGGCGACAGCACTGACGATGCGACCGGCCCAGACAGTTTTCCGCATGTGCATCAACTCCTGGCGTAGGCCGCTTTGTCGGGCATCTGGCGAATCTCCACTTCACCGTCGCCGGCCGTCTGGAGGAAGCGCCTGGTCAATTCAATGGCCTCTGCTTTGGACTGCAATTGGAAGATCGCGAAGCCCCCAATCAGCTCCTTGGTTTCGGTGAAAGGGCCATCGGTAACGACGACTTTTCCGTCCGATTGCTTGACGCGCGCGCCCTTGGAACTGGGCATCAGCCCGTCGGTAGCAAGCAACTCGCCGCTCTGGATCAATTCCCCAATCAACTTTCCCATGGCGGCCATGTGCTCTTGAGTAGGGGGAACGCCCGCTTCCATGTCCTTCACATTGGCGGGCTTGTAGATCATCATGAATCGCATTTGATTTCTCCTTTGTGCGGGTTTTTTCCCGGCTCTATGAACGCGTCGAACCAAGGGCAGCCAGATCGACAAGACTCGAAAACTTTTTCTCGTCCAGCTTATCCCAAGGCTGGGAAGCGCTCAAAGGCGCCACGTAACTGTTAGACTTTGTTTTTGGATACCAGAACGAAGATAGTCCCGCTCCACGAAATCGCAGAGCGCCTCGGAAGCCGTGCCGCTTCCTGGATATCGGGTCATTTCGATCCACTGTTGGCTGAACATACCCGCAGGCTGGCGGAGGCGCGGGAGCCGGGGCGGCTCCTGGTGGTGAAAGTGACGAATCCGGCCCAGCCGCTGCTAGCGCAACGCGCGCGGGCTGAATTAGTGGCGGCATTAGCGCTGGTGGATTTTGTGGTGCTAGGCGACGGGGAAGCAAGCGCCGATGCCGATATCACGGAGCATTTTATCGAGCGCGTGCTACAGCGCCACCGCCAGGAAACGCGCTGATGACGAATCCTCCGCGCATTCTGGTGGTCCGGCTGGGGTCCATGGGAGACGTAATCGCCGCGCTGCCCGCGGTTGCGAGCCTGAAGCACAGCATCCCGCACTCGAAGATCACCTGGGTGATCGATCCGAAATGGAGCCTGCTGCTCAAAGGCAATCCGTATGTCGACTCGGTGGTGCATCTGGACCGGCGCACATTCACGGGATTGCGGAATGCCTGGCGCACGCTGCGAGCGGACCGATACGATTTTGCGGTGGACTTCCAGGGGCTGGTGAAATCGGCCCTGGTGGCCACGCTGGCGCGCCCGGAGCGCATTTTCGGATTCAACGCCGAGTACGCCCGCGAGTCGGCGGCTTCGTGGTTCTACTCGACCAAAGTACCCATCCGCTCGTATCACGCCGTGGAACGGAATCTGGATCTGGCGGCGGCGGCCGGCGCGTCCAATATTCTGCGCACATTTCCTTTGCCGCCGGGTGAGTGCCAGGCCAAACTGCCGGAGGGGGACTTCGTGCTGGCCAGTCCGCTGGCAGGCTGGGGCGCCAAACAATGGCCGCTCGAACACTACGCGAAACTGGCCGAACGGCTGCAGCGTGAATGTGGGATGCCGCTGGTGCTGGATGGTCCTTATTCAGTGCAGGTGCAGGGCGCCCAGACGCACGTTTCGAGCCTGGCGGGGTTGATTTACGCCACACGGCGCGCTACGGCGGTGGTGGGTCTGGATAGCGGGCCGCTGCATCTGGCGGCAGCGCTCGGCAAGCAGGGCGTCGGGATTTACGGTCCAACCGATCCGGCGCGTCATGGACCCTACGGCGGCACGATCGCGGTGCTGCGCCGTCCCGACGCGGTGACCAGTTATAGCCGGACTGCGGATCCCGATGCCAGCATGCGCGAGATCACATCCGATCAGGTTTTCGAGGCGCTGGAACCGATCCTGTCAGCGCAGAAGCTGGCCGCGCCCAAGGACCGCTGAGCTTGTTTCCGAAGCCGTACGCCGACCTGGTGGCGCGTCTGCGCGTGACGTGCGGGTTCCTCATGGTGGCGGCCTTCGTCTGGTTCTCACGGCCCGATGCGCGATCGTTGGCTTGGGGCTTGCCTGTGTCGGCGCTGGGGATTGCGCTGCGCGCCTGGGCCACCGGGCATGTGGAGAAAAACATCCGATTGGCTGAAAGTGGCCCTTACGCCTACGTGCGCAATCCGCTGTATGTCGGGACTTTGCTGACCGCGGCCGGATTCGCAATCGCGTCGCGACAATGGGGGCTGGCAGTGCTGTTTGGCGTGGTGTTTCTGTTCATTTATCTGCCGGCGATCGAATTGGAGGAACAACACTTGCGGAAATTGTTCCCTGATTTCGCGGCTTATGCGGAACGCGTGCCCGCGCTGTGGCCGACGTTAACGCCGGCGCAACGGCCGGAGCGTTTTCGATTCGATCTGTATGTTCGCAACCGCGAATACCAGGCGTTGATTGGGTTCCTGATTGGCGCTACGTATCTCATCGCAAGGGCGCTAGTGTCCGCAAAATGGTAGACGTGGCTTCAGCCGCGTTCCGCCGTTGACAATAGCAACGCGGCTAAAACCGCGTGTACCGTGCCAAGCCAGTACCTAAGTTTAGCCGGGTTCCCTGTATGCTGGTTATATGTGTGGCATCGTCGGCTATATCGGGAACAGAAGAGCCGTCCCTATCATTCTGGATGGCCTGCGCCGGCTCGAATACCGCGGCTATGACTCGGCCGGGATTGCAGTCCTGAACGGTGACAATCATCTGTCGGTTCGACGCGCATCCGGCAAGCTACGCAACCTGGAAGACGCGATCCGGGTGAACCCGATGGACGGGCCTTACGGCATCGGGCACACGCGCTGGGCGACGCACGGCCGTCCCACCGAAGAGAACGCGCACCCGCATCGGGACTGTACGGGCGACATTGTCGTAGTCCACAACGGCATCGTCGAGAATTATCTTCAGCTCAAGCACCAGCTGCAACTGGAGGGGCATAAGTTCGTTACCGAAACCGACACCGAGGTGATTGCGCACCTGGTGGAAAAGTACAACGAAGGCAATCTGGAGGAGGCGGTCCGGCGCGCGGTCAGAGAACTCCGCGGCGTATTCGCTCTGAGCGTGATTGCCAGTTCGGACCCGAACAAGATTGTCGCGGCGCGCATGGGTCCTCCGGTGGTCATCGGGCTGGGCGATGGCGAATACTTCGTGGCTTCCGACGTGCCGGCGATCCTGAGCCACACGCGCGACATGTTCTTTCTGGGCGACGGCGACATCGCCGTGCTGACTCCGGACGGCGTCCATTTAACTGATTTCAACGGGCGCGCCATCAAGCGCCAGGTGCAGCACATTCTGTGGGATCCGATCCTGGCGGAAAAGGGCGGCTACAAACATTTCATGCTCAAAGAGATTTTTGAGCAGCCGCGCGCGGTGCGCGATACCGTGCTGGGGCGGGTGGGGCAAGAGAGCGGGCGCGTGTTCCTGGACGAGATGGACATCAACCCGAAAGCCTTCCAGGAATTCAAATCGCTCAAGATTATCGGGTGTGGAACCGCCTGGCACGCGGCGCTGGTTGGCAAGTTCATGATCGAGAAGCTGGCGAGGATTCCGGTGGAAGTGGATTATGGCAGCGAGTTCCGATACCGCGATCCGATTGTTTCGAGCGACATGTTGACGGTGTTGATCTCGCAGTCCGGCGAGACCGCGGACACCATCGCGGCGCAGCGCGAGGCCAAGCAGCATGGATCCAAAACATTAGCCATCTGCAATGTTGTGGGGTCCATGATAACGCGCGAAGCGGCGGGGACGTTGATGACGCACGCGGGGCCGGAGATCGGCGTGGCGTCGACCAAAGCGTTTACTTCTCAGCTCACGGCGCTGTTCATCCTGGCGATGTATTTGGGGCAGGTGCGGGAGACGCTGTCGGCTGAAGAATCGGGCTGCCTGGTGCAGGAATTAGTGAAGCTGCCGGGAAGACTCGAGACGGTGCTAAGCCATGATGGCATCTACGACGAACTGGTGAAGAAGCTGTTCCGTTCGACGGATTTCCTGTTCCTGGGCCGAGGCATCCACTTTCCGATTGCGCTGGAAGGCGCGCTCAAGCTGAAGGAAATCTCCTATATCCACGCCGAAGGCTACCCGGCCGGTGAGATGAAGCACGGGCCGAACGCCCTGATCGACGAGAATCTTCCGGTGGTGGTGATTGCGACGCGCGACCCGTCGAGCGACGATAGCCGCATCAGGTTTGAGAAAACGCTCTCGAATATTCAGGAAGTGAAGGCGCGCAACGGCATTGTGATCGCGGTGGTGTGCGACCAGGACGCCGAAGAGGTGGGTAAGGTTGCGGACTACACGATCGCGATTCCCGCTACCAGCGAATTGCTGCTGCCGATTCTCGAGGTGGTGCCGCTGCAACTGCTGGCGTATCACATTGCGGTGCGCCGGGGCTGCGATGTCGATCAGCCGAGGAATCTGGCCAAGAGCGTGACAGTTGAGTGAAGCAGTTCACTCATCAGATTCACATCGCGACGCACGGCAAAGGGTTGTACGATTTCACTCGGGAGATTGAAAGCTGGCTGCGCGGCCACGAAATACACACCGGACTGCTGACCGTCTTTTGCCAGCACACTTCGGCGTCGCTAGTGATTCAAGAGAACGCCGATCCCGATGTGGTGGCCGATCTGGCGGATTTTCTTACGCGCCTGGTTCCGGAGGACACGCGGTTGTACCGGCATACCGCCGAAGGGCCGGACGATATGACGTCGCACATCCGGTCGGCGCTGACGCAGACGCAGTTATCGATTCCGATTCATAAAGGGAAGCTGGCGCTGGGGACGTGGCAGGGTGTTTATTTGTTTGAGCATCGGGTACAGCCGCATCGCCGGAGCGTCGTGTTGCACTTGCTCAGCGAGTAAGTTCGATTCGAGTTTCCAGGCGCAGCGGTAGCGCACAACGCCGATGAACACGCAGCATGGGCGATGGCTGCTTTTCACCAAACGTGGTGGATCGCCAGCTATCGCTGAGTTCGGCATCGGCCGGCAGGATCAGCTTGGATTTTGCCGCGAGCGAACCGAGGTGCCAGAACTGCTCGATCTCATGTTGACCCGGCGGCCCGCTGACGTCATCGGTAATCAGAAAAACATCCGGCTTCTGAAACTCGACCCGGCGGCGGTGCGTGAACCCCCAGTAGCGGCATTCGGCTTCGAGAATATCGCGATCTGAATTGGTCCGCCAATCCAGGATTGCGACTTCGGGCTGGTGGGTCCAACGGAAGGGACCGGACATGACCGCCTGATCGCGACGGTCGATTCGGATGGTGTTGTGCGCGCTGCTTCCACGGAACCAGTCGCGCCATTCCGGCTCGGCGGTGTAGGTGTAGGTGCCGGGATCGATCAGTATCTCGTCGGCGCCGGACCGAAGAATGATACTCAACGTGTCGGAATGGCTGTGGCCGGAGTGAAGCGCGCCGAAGGGACCAGCGTCGACGATGGCGTGCGTGGTCCCGCAGGTCATCACGGCGATGCCGGCATCGGGAAAGAGGCGGGATTTGCGCTCCCCTGCCCCGTGCGCCGGCCTGTAGGGATAAAACAGATGCCCGCCGTCATCGTCGCCGAGCATGGGCGGCAGGCCGGAAGGCCCAGTGGCCGCGTCCAGATACTCGGCCATGCTCTCCAGCTTGGCGAGATACTCAGCGCCGGGTGCAGCCAAGGCCGCGTGCAGCCGAAACATATCGAGAAGATAAAGCTGATAGTAGGTGGATTGCTCAAAGCTGCTGCCGTCGGCGCGGATCTGGCGATCCATCTGCTCGCGCATCACGCGGCTGCCGAGTTGCTGCCAGTGAGCGGGTCTTTTGGGAACGTCCGCGAAAAACAGCCCCAGCGCGTGCAGCGCCAACGCTTCGCCCACCAGATGATTGTTCGGCGAGAAATAGAACGAGAGGTTATTCGCCAAGTGGCAACCATGTAGATACAGCGTATGGAGCCATCGTTCACGGAAGTCGCGAGGCATTTCGCAGCCAACCAGGTGATAGACCCAGATCCACGACAACGCGCGAAACGCTACTTCGAGCGTGCTGGCCCAGTTGGTTCCACGATGAAACGGGTTGCCGGCGATCCAGCTTTCGAGTTGCGCGCGAATTTCGTCCAGGTTGCACGTGTCGCCCGTCAACAAATAGGCCTGCGCCAGAACGATCAGGTGCTGATGGCGGTTCAATTCCCAGATCACTTTGTGGTCGCCCGCGCGCGAGGTGTCGAGATACGGAATGCGGCGAAAGTAGCAGAGACCGGTTTCAATACCGCGCAGATAGTCGCGGCGCCAGCGGATATCGGGACCGGCATCGATGGTCGCGCCCAGAATTGGAAACTGGTGGCGCCGGATCTGACAGGCGAGATCGATGGTTTGCTGCGCACAATCGGGGCCGAAGTGGGGAAGTATGGACTGGGGCGGCGCGAACCTGGGCGCGGGTGGTAGCGCAGTGAGAATCACGTTGACCAGTTCCTGGCGGGCGCGGGATAAGAGTTTCAAATCTCTATGTGCGGAATAGCGGGATATTTTCTGCGATCGAGAAACGCCGATTTCTCCCGAGTACAAGCCATGTGCGACGAGATCCGGCACCGCGGGCCGGAGGATGAAGGCTACCGGATTGACGGGCGTATGGGGCTGGGTATGCGTCGTCTCAGCATTATCGATCTGGCGACCGGGCGTCAGCCGATCGCGAATGAAGACGGAACTATTTGGGTAGTCTCCAACGGCGAGATCTACAATTATCGCGAGCTGCGTGCATCATTGATACGCAGTGGACATCGTTTCCGCACCTACAGCGATACCGAGGTACTGGTTCACCTCTACGAAGAAGAGGGCGTGGACGGCCTGCGTCGTCTGCGTGGCATGTTCGCCTGCGCGATCTGGAATTCGCGTGAGCGATCGCTGCTGCTGGCGCGCGATCGGTTCGGGAAGAAGCCGCTCTACTACGCGGCACTCACGGAAGGCGTCTATTTTGGAAGCGAGCTGAAGTGCCTGTGCGCAGCCGGGGTTCCGCTGGAACACGATCGCGAAGCGCTGCAGCTTTACTTCCTGCTGGGCTATGTTCCCGATCCCTGGACGCCGTACCTGACGATCCGCAAACTCACGCCAGGCGGGTGGCTGCGCTGTGACGCCGGCGGCCGGATCGAGGAGGGCCGTTATTGGACCCTGCCCGCGCCGGCGGAACGCGTTTCCACCGGATTCAGCGAACTGGAGGCTAGCGAATATGTGCGCAATACATTCGACCAGGCGGTCCAAATGCGCCTGGTCTCGGATGTTCCGATAGGCGCTTTTCTGAGCGGCGGAATCGATTCCGGCTCGGTAGTAGCGTCCATGGCGCTGCAAAGCCCCGAGCCTGTCAAAACATTTTCGATTGGATTTGAAGAACCGGGATTCAACGAGCTTCCCCTTGCCGCCGCCGTGGCGAGGAAAAACCGGACCGAGCATCATGAGCTGATCGTTCGTCCCGATTCGGTGGACCTGGTGTCAAAGCTGGTGCGGCACTTTGACGAGCCTTTTGGAGATTCGTCGGCCATTCCGACCTATCTGGTTTCCGAATTTGCGGCCCAGCACGTGAAAGTCGCGCTCTCTGGCGACGGGGGCGACGAGCTGTTCGCGGGTTACGACAATTTCTTGGACGTGCAGCGGCTGCGGCTTTTGGATTACGTTCCTTTGGCGCTGCGAGCGTTGGTTTCGTGGATCGCGGACTTGGTTCCCTATTCGGCCTACGGAAAAAACTATTTGCGGATGATCAGCCGGCCATCGGCGCTGGAACGCTACTTCGAGGGTGCGTCGCCGCATTATCTTTTAGAGCGGTTGCTCGCGCCAGAATGGATGCCGCCCGCCGACGCCGCCTTCCTTAGTCAAAAAATGGCGCACGCGCTGCTTCCCGAGGGCACCCACGCGCTCACACAGGCGCTGTACTTCGAAGCCACGGCGAAGCTCACCGGAGACATGCTGGTCAAAGTGGATCGCATGTCGATGGCGAATTCGCTCGAAGTCCGCTGCCCGATGCTGGACCATGAACTGGCGGAGCTGGCGGCTCGCATCCCGCACGCCTGGAAGCTCAAGAACGGCCGGGGGAAGGACATCTTCATTCGCGCCGTCGGGCATCGGCTACCGCCTGAACTGATACGCCAGCCCAAGCGAGGTTTCGGAGTACCATTGGCGATCTGGCTGCGCGGCCCGCTGCGCAGCTTTGTGTGGGATCACCTGACCAGCCGCTCGTTCCTCGATCGCCAGATGGTCTCGCCCGAATTTGTGCGGCATCTGCTGAAGGAACACGATAGCGGACGCCGCGACAATCATCATCATTTGTGGAAGCTGCTGATGCTCGAATTGTGGTTCCAAGAGGACGGCAGGCGCCGAACCAACGTGACGCCGGCGGAAGTTTGCGTGGTTTGATTTATGCCGGCGGAATTGGTTTTCTGGATCGCCGTTGGCATCCCGCTCTACGCGTTCGTGGGCTACCCGTTGGTGCTGCTCGCGTTACGGTTGGCGATTCACCGCGAAGTGAGAAAAGCGCCCATTCGGCCGTTCGTGTCGCTGTTGATTCCAGCGTTCAACGAGGCACGCGTAATCGCGCGCAAGATTGAAAACTCACGGGCGCTCGATTACCCGCGGGATCGGATTGAAATCGTCATCGTCTCGGACGGATCGTCGGACGAGACCGTGAACATCGCGCGGTCGGCGGGAGGGGTCCTGGTGTTGGCGCTCCCCCAGAATCGCGGCAAAGTGGCGGCCCTGAATGCGGCAGTCGCGGGCCTCGGTGGCGAGATCATCGTTTTTTCCGATGCTTCCGCGATGCTCGGGCCCGATGCGGTACGGCGCCTGGTGGAAAACTTCGCCGATTCGTCAGTGGGGGCGGTAAGCGGCCGCTACCGGGTTGTCAAACCGAATGAAGTGAATATCGGGGCGTCCGAAGACCTTTACTGGAAGTACGAGGCATTTCTGAAGACCCAGGAGTCCCGGCTGGCGTCGACGCTCGGCGCGCATGGCCACTTGCACGCCATTCGCAAAGAGCTTTATCCCTACCCGCCCGATGAAACAATTAACGACGATTACGTAATTCCACTGTCGGTGCTGGGGCGAGGCTTCCGCGCGATTTACGAGCCGGCGGCCGTGGTCTTTGAAGAAGCGCGGGAAATGACCGGATTCGGACGGAGGGTCCGGATTGTGGCGGGCAACCTCCAGCAGCTCCGCCATCTGGGCCAGTTTCTATGGCCGTGGCGGCCCCTTCCGTTGTTCTTCTTCCTGTCGCACAAAGTGGTTCGGCTGTTGGTCCCGTTCGCGATGCTCACGGCTCTAGCGGCGAATCTCTACTTGATAGAACCGGCGTACCGCGCGCTGCTCGGCGCGCAACTTCTGTTTTACGCGCTGGCCGCCTTGGGACTAACTGGACGGCTGCGCCCCAGAGCGCTGCGGCTTCCGTTCTACTTCTGCATGGTGAACAGCGCGGCGTTTTTCGGGGTGTACCACGCGATGACGCGCCGGCGGAGTATGGCATGGAAATGAGCGTGTGCTATTTGACACGCCGTGTCGGGCCGAACACGGCGAGATGACAATATCTCATTTATAATCATTCATTTATAAGTCGGCCACCGATCTGCATTTCTCTTCCGTGAAGAGGGGAAAAAGCGATGCAGATCATCAAGTTCTTCGCGATCCTGGTGGCGGCCGCAACCGAGATGGCCGCTGAGAGCGCACCCACGCGGCGGCTGATCGTGAACATTTCAGCACGCAAGATTGCGCTGGTGGAGGACGGCAAAGTCGTCAAGGTGTATCCGGTGGCGGTGGGAAAGAACAGCACGCCCAGTCCGAGAGGCACCTTCCACATCGCCAGCCACGTGGTGAACCCGACCTATTCGCATGCCGGCAAAGTGGTGGGGCCGGGACCGGCGAATCCGGTGGGCACGCGTTGGATGAGCCTGGGCTACAAGGGTTATGGCCTGCACGGAACAAATCATCCCGAATCTATAGGTCACGCGGCGTCGCACGGGTGCATCCGGATGCGAAATCAGGATGTAGAAGAATTGTTTGAACTGGTCCGGGTGGGGGACGAGGTGGATTTGATCGATGAAACTACGCCGGAACATCTACAGGCCAAGGCTGCGGCAGCCGATCTAAGAATTTCTGGAGGCTTCGAATAATGTTCCTGAGCGTGCTGGGAGACTTCACGGAGGCCGCGCTGGTGCTGGCCTTCAGCTTCGGGTGCGCGCTCGCTCTCGGGTTCCTTTGTCTTCGGACATTGGTGGGACTGATGACGCGGCAACAGTATAATGTGACCGTTGACCGTAATTTGAACCGTGCGCCGCGTCACTTTCGTTATATTCATTGGTTCCGCGCTGTTACTGCCAGCCCAGACGCCGGAATTGACTCTGAGCGGGGCAGCGGCGCAACTGGCGGCCCGTACATCCTCCCTGCTGCCGCGCCGCGCAACCGTTTCGCTCGAATTGCAGAACCAGACGCCGCTCCCGGCGGCCGAGTGGTCGAGCTTCCGCAGTTTGTTGCAGGAAGAGTTGCGCAAGGCGGGCTTGGAGACAGCGGCGGCGCAGCCTGAAGCGCGGGTGCGCGTCACGTTGTCCGACGACGCGCGCGGCCTGCTTTTCGTGGCTGAGGTTTTCAGTGGCGAGAATCGGCAAATCGTCATGCTGCCGTGGAACTTGCCATCCTCGCCCCAGACCAAACCGCGCATTAGTATCACCCGGAGAGTTCTCTGGGCGCAGCCGGAGCCGATTCTCGACATCCTGCTGGTAGATTCGGGTTCCGAGATGCTGGCTTTGAGCGCAACTTCCGTCTCGATCTATCGCTCGATGGGGGACAAGTGGACGCCATCGGCGACCGCGTCCCTGGTGTTGCCGCGGCCACTGCCTCGCGACCCACGCGGACGGCTGGAAGCGACCGCGGACCGATTCCGCGCATACCTGCCAGCCGCGACGTGCGAGGGAACCTGGAAACCCGAACTCACGCTGACGTGCTCGAATGGAACGGCTACCTGGCCAGATGCACAGGCCCATTGGGTGCCGGATCGTAACGAGCTGGAATCGGAAGCAATGAAAGCGACGTTTTATGCGACCGCCGGCGGGGTGTTTGCGATGCCGGATGGCCGCGTGGAGGATCGCGCCGGGCAGCCGATCCCTGGCTCCGACGGTTGGGGCAGCGACATCGTGGGTATCGCCGATCCTTGTGGGGTAGCTGGATCCGCATTGATCGCCAGCAGTGCGAGCGCAGAGCGAGAAGCGATACGCGCATTCGAGCTCGCGAACGGGCAGGCCACGCCGGCCAGCGACGCCGCGCCGCTGCCAGGGCCGGTGACCGCTCTATGGCCCGGGGAATCGCAGGCTCAGGCGACAATGGTGGTCCATAACTTGCAAACTGGAGAGTATGAGGCTTCCCGGCTGGGCTTGGCTTGCTCTCAGTAGCCTGATTTTAGGCCCGCTGGTGGGGGAAACACGTCCTCACTATGGCGGAACGCTGACCGTCGAGTTTTCGACCCCGGATAGTGGAACCGCGCTGTCGATTCCGATTGCCGAGACGCTGGTTCGCGTCAACGCGCGGGGTCAGAATGAGCCATGGTTGGCAGTTGCCTGGCAACACGATCCCGATTTCAAGCGCTGGCGATTTTCATTACGACCGAAAGTCACGTTCCACGATGGCGAAGCGCTCACCGGTGCCAGAGCCGTACCATCGCTGCTTGCGGCATTGAAACAAAAGTACACGGACGTGTCGATTGAGGCCGGTGGGCAAGCCATCGTGGTGCAATCCGAGCATGCCATGCCAGAGCTACTGCAAGTACTCGCATTGCAGGCTTCGGCGGTCTCGCGCAAGGGCGACGCCGGCGCGACGATTGGAACCGGGCCTTTCCGCGTGACGGCGTGGGAACCGGGCCGTCGCATGATGCTCTCGGCGTTCGATGACTACTGGGGTGGGCGGCCCTTTCTGGATGCTGTTTCCATCGAGTTCGCCAGCGCACGCGGGCACGCTGACCTGTTCGATATCCCGGTTGGCCCGGCGCGGCGGATACTTCCGGAAGGCCTGGCGACATGGTCGTCGGAGCCGCGAACGCTGGTGGCGATTCTAGGAGCCAACGCGGATCCGGTGCTGCCGGCGCTGGCGCTCGCGATTGATCGTGCGCCGATCGTGAACGTACTCGCGCAGCACAAGGGAGACGCGGCTTTCGGCCTGCTTCCCCAGTGGCTCAGCGGCTACGCATTCCTTTTTCAATCCACGCCGGATGTGATGCGGGCCAGGCAGCTCGCTTCTCAGCTGCGCCTGGAACCGATGAGGCTGAGCTACCCGCCGAACGATATGTTCCTGCGATCGCTGGCCGAACGCGTGGCACTGAACGCCCGCGATGCGGGGATCACGATTCGGCCCACGCCCGGAGCCAACGGTAATCTGCGCTTGCTGGAATGGCCGATCGAATCGACCGACGCCGCCGAAGGCCTGAAGCGCATCGCGGAACTGATGGGCGCCGGCGACCGCGCCAACCGCCTGGATGCCGCAAGGCCTGAAACCTGGTATGAGCTGGAACGATCGTTGCTGGAGGAACATCGCATCATTCCGCTGGTTTATTTGCGCGAGACCTATGGCATCGCACCGCGAGTTCACTTCCAACCATCAGCCTCCGATCCATTTACGTTGCATCTGGAAGATGCCTGGTTACAGCCGTGAGCTTTCGAACCAAAGTCTTCCTTAGTATTACGGGCACGGTGGTTCTCGCCGTGTGGATCGTCGCATGGGTGGTTTCAACACTAGTGACGCAATCGTTCGAGCGCAGAGACGCACAGCGCACCCGAGCTCTAGTAAGCCAACTGCAGCGCGAATTCGATCGACGGGGGGCGGACGTAGCGCGGCGCGTGGAAGCCGTTGCCGGCTCCGACGAAGTGCAACGCCTGGCTGTGAACCTGGGAGCACACCTCGACACCGCGCAGTACTTCTCGGAGGCGCAAACGCTGGCGCAAGAGCAATCGCTCGATTTCCTGGAGCTGGTGGGGCCGGACGCAGCGATCATCAGTTCGGCCGAGTGGCCAGCCCGCTTCGGATACAAGGAGGACTGGCTGGCACAGCCGGTGGATTGGAAGACGCAAGGCTTCTTCTTGAAAAAGGAAGAACTGGCGGATGGCTCGGCCCTGGGTTTAATCACAGTGAGGGCGGTCAAGGCGGGCGAGGGGACGCTTTACGTGGTGGGAGGACAGCGGCTGGATAAGGAATTTCTGGAATCGCTGCCCGTATCCGAGGGCATGCGCCTACAGCTCTATCGTAATTTCGAACCGCTGCCTTCGCCCGAGCCCTTTGGATCGAAGCTCGCGGCCGATTTGGTGAAAGAGGTCCGCCGGCAACCTCGGGAATTGACGCGTGTGAGCGACGCCGCTACCATCACGGCCATCCCCCTGCGCGGCCGGGATAACCAATTGCTTGCGATTCTGCTGATCGAAAATTCTCGCGCGGAGCTGGCCAGCCTCAAGAAGTATATTCAAGGGACGGCGGCAGCCGTAGGTGTGGCCGGCGTCGTGCTGGCACTCCTGCTGAGCTTTTGGACCGCATCGCGCGTGACGCGTCCATTGCGCGATTTGGCATCCAGTGTGCGAGACGTCGCTGGGGGCAATTGGGACACGCGCGCCAGCGTGGTTTCATCCGACGAAGTGGGACAATTGGCGCGCGATTTCAACGGCATGACGGAGCAATTGAGGGAGCAGCGCGATCGCATGATCCAGGCCGAGAGGGTTGCGGCGTGGCGCGAGTTGGCGCGCCGCTTGGCTCACGAGTTGAAGAATCCGCTGTTTCCTTTGCAGATCACCATCGAAAATTTGCAGCGCTCGCGAGACGCAACACCGGAGCAGTTCGACGAGGTGTTTCGCGAGAGCACCACCACGCTCCTCGCCGAATTGGGACACTTGAAGACCATCATCGGACGCTTCAGCGATTTCGCCAAGATGCCCGCGCCGCAGCTGGAACCGGTAGACATCAATCAAGTGGCGCGCGAGGTGCTGCAGCTTTTCGAAGCGCAGCTCCGGGCCCCCGGGCAGCCCGCGGTGGAAACCAGATTACAACTCGACGCGGATCCAGGCTTGGTCCCGGCCGATCCTGATCAGTTACGCCGCGCACTGCGAAATCTGGTTCTGAACGCGCTGGACGCCATGCCTCAGGGCGGAACGCTTGTGGTGCGAACGTCGCGGCACGACGGCAAAGTGGCGGTTGAAGTGTCGGACACGGGCGAAGGGCTTACGCCCGAAGAGTGCGACCGTTTGTTCACGCCTTACTACACCACCAAGCGGCACGGCACGGGACTCGGCTTGGCCATCGTGCAATCGGTGGTGAGCGATCATAAAGGCACGATCACGGTGCATAGCGAGCCGGGCCAAGGGACGACATTTCGCATCGAGTTGACGACATGAGCAAACTGCTGCTGGTGGATGACGACGCCAATACGCTGGCATCGCTGGCGCGCGCTTTTCGCCTGGCGGGACATGAGGCGGTGGTGTGCGATCAAGCCGACCGCGCGCTCGAACTGGCGAAGGCGCAGCGCTTCGATGTAATCCTCTCCGATGTCGTGATGCCGGGCAAGGACGGGCTCACGCTACTGGCGGAATTGAAGGCGGCGGGCGTGGCGGCGCCGGTGGTGATGATCTCCGGGCAGGCCAGCATCGAGATGGCGGTGCGAGCCACGCGTTTGGGCGCGGTAGACTTCCTGGAAAAACCGCTCTCCACCGAAAAGCTGTTAATGACGGTTGAAAACACGGTGAAACTGGCGCGTCTGGAGGACGAAAACAAACGGCTCCGCCAGCGCGCCGGCAAGCAGGAACTGATCTGGAAATCGGCCGTGATGCAGAACGTCATGGCGAAAGTGGAGCGCGTGGCGGCGAGCGAAACCCGGGTCGCGATACTGGGCGAAACGGGAGCGGGCAAGGAGCTGATCGCGCGCACGCTGCACGAGAAGAGCCAGCGCCGCAATGGTCCGTTCATTACGCTCAACTGCGCGGCCGTGCCCGCTGAGCTGATCGAATCGGAACTGTTCGGCCATGAGAAAGGCGCGTTCACCGGAGCGGCCACGCGTCACACCGGCAAGTTCGAACAGGCGCATGGCGGCACGCTCTTCCTGGACGAGATTGGCGACATGCCGCCCATGATGCAGGCCAAGCTGCTGCGGGTTCTGGAGCAGAAGGAAGTGGAGCGGATCGGCGGCGACCGGCCCATAACCGTGGACGTGCGCGTGATCGTCGCCACGCATCGCAACCTGGATGAATTGGTTCGCAAAGGCGAGTTTCGCCAGGATCTTTATCATCGCGTGTTTGTGTTTCCGATTCTGCTGCCTCCGCTGCGCGAGCGTCGTGAAGATATCCGGCTGCTGGTGGATTTCTTTGCGCAGGCCGTGGCGGAACAGAACGATTGGAAGCCGCGCGAAATCGCACCAGAGGCATATGCGGAGCTCGAGCGTTATGCGTGGCCGGGCAATGTGCGAGAACTGCGGAATGTGGTCGAGCGCCTGTTGTTGTTGGCCGATGACAACGTGGACGCCGCCACCGCGCGCCTGGCGCTTCCCCTCGATTCGAACCAGGCGTCGTCTGCATCGGAGCATGGTCCGCTAGCGGAGCGAATGGATTCGCACGAGCGCGAGATTATCGTAGCCGAGCTGAAGAAGCACAACTACAAGATGACGGATACCGCGAAGGCGCTAGGGCTTGAGCGGAGCCATCTATACAAGAAGTGCCAGCAATTGGGGATCGAGCATCGCAGCGCATAAGGGTAAACGCGGCTTCAGGCGCGTTCCGCCGTTGACAATACCAACGCGGCTCAAGCCGCATGTACCGTGCCAGATCTGGCAGATTTGGCGAACTTGCCAGATTTGATAAACTTGACGTATGGAAACATTTAAGGTGAAGCTGGATGGCTCGGGCAGAATCTTGCTTCCCGTCAAGGTACGCAAAGAGCTGAAACTCGAGAAGGGCGCGGTGGTGATCGGGCGTTTGGAGAAGGAGCAACTTATCCTGTGGACTCGGGCCCAGGCTCTCCGAGAAGCCCAGGAATACTTTTCCAAGTTTCGCAAAAAGGGCGATAAGCTTTGGTCGGACGAATTGATAGAAGAGCGGCGCGAAGAGGCGCGACGTGAGCTCAAGGACTGAATATGTTTTGGACTCCTCGGCCCTCATTGCCGTGGTGAGCCTGGAACCTGGTTATCAGCGTGTCGCAGAATTGATCAGCCGGTCTTCGATTAGTGCCATCAATCTGGCTGAAACCATAAACAAGTTAATTCAAAAGGTCCCTACAGTAGATGCGGTGCGATCGCTTCTTGCCCACTTGGAGCTCACAGTAGAAGATTGGTCAGAAGATCTGGCCTATCAAAGCGGGGAGTTTTCTCAGTTCAATAAATCGCATGGTCTCTCGCTTGGCGATCGGGCCTGTCTCACTTTAGCGAAGCAACTTCATGCAACCGTCGTCACGTCGGACCGGGCTTGGCGGCGCCTCCCTTCCCTAGGCGTTTCTGTCATGCTATTTCGATGAGAATTGGCGTCTTCACCGCGTTATTGAGCAAGCTTCCGCTGGTCCAGGTTCTTGAGAAGCTGCACAGCCTGGATATCCACACCGTGGAACTGGGCACGGGCAACTACCCGGGCGATCCGCACTGCCCTTTGTCCATGCTCAACGATCGCGTTGCGCTGCGGGAGTTTAAGCTGAAACTCGAAGATCGCGGTTTTACCATTAGCGCGCTGAGCTCGCATGGGAATCCGCTGCATCCGAACGCATCCATCGCCAATGCCTACCAGGAGACCAGCCGGAAGACCGTCCGCCTGGCCGAAAAGCTTGGCGTGCCTATCGTCATTGACTTTTCCGGCTGTCCAGGCGATAGCAACGGCGCGAAGTACCCAAACTGGGTGACGTGTCCTTGGCCTCCCGAATACTTGCAGGTGCTGGATTGGCAGTGGGAGAAGAAGGTAGCGCCATACTGGACCCGGCACGCGCAGTTCGCCAAAGATCACGGCGTCAAGATCGCCATCGAGATGCATCCCGGCTTCGTCGCTTATAGTCCCGAGACTCTGCTGAAGCTGCGCTCCATCGCGGGCCCGACCATCGGCTGCAACTACGATCCAAGCCACATGTTCTGGCAGGCCATTGACCCGATTGCAGCCATCCGAGTACTGGGCGATTCCATCTTTCACGTGCACGCCAAGGACACCCAGATTTACGCCGCCAATCTTCCGAAAACCGGCGTGCTGGATACGAAAAAATACACCGACGAACGGAACAGGTCCTGGGTCTTTCGGACGGTAGGCTATGGGCACGCCTATGGCTGGTGGAAGGAGTTTATTTCCACGCTGCGGATGTACGGCTACGATTACGTGCTGTCCATCGAGCACGAGGACTCGCTGATGTCGCCCGAAGAAGGGCTCGGCAAAGCCGCCCGGTTCCTCAATGAAATCGTGATCAAAGAGCAGCCGGCCCAAGCGTGGTGGGTTTAGATCGCTGCCGAAAGGGCCGGGCCAGCGCCGACACATCGCGAAACTTTCCCGGCGTCATGCCCGAGTGCCTCTTGAAGAGAGCGCAGAAGTGGCTTTGATCGGAAAACCCACAGGTGTTCGCGATTTCCGTCATCGAAAGATCCGAATTGGAGAGAAGTTCGGAAGCATGCTCGATGCGACGCTTGCGAATGTATTCTCCGACCGTCATGTGAAAGTGCCTGTGGAACTCGCGCGAAAGATGCACCGGATGCACTCCGGCAATGTTCGCCAACGCAGCCAGGCCGGGGGCATCAAGATAGGAATCCTGCAGCAGCTCGCGCACCCGTCTTAGCCAGCTCGGCGCGCTGGATCCATGCGTTTCATCGGAAGAGCGCGCGCTCTCGGCGAGTATCTCGAGCAGTACGCCTTCCATGGCCACCGGGGAAGCGTCGTCTTGCGCCATGAACTCGCGAATCATCCGATTGGCGAGCCAGGATGCCAGAGGCCCGGTGATTTCCCGCGGCTCGGAAAAGCAGCTCGCGCGTTCTTCACCCAACTTTTGAATCGCGGACGGTTCGATTTTCACTCGTAGAAGACGTGTGGCGGTTTCGAAACGATTTTCGTGGCGCTCACCGGCCGGTAGAAGATGCAATGCTCCTTCGCTCCAGCGAAATTCACGATCCCCGTAGTTCTCGGTATAAGTCCCCGAGAGAACTAACGTGAGATAGGAGTTGGCGTGGCAATGCCGAGGCAGTGACACTCCTTCGGCATAGAGAGCTTCAGTGAGAGAAAATCCTGCGATGTCGCGGCGGCGGATGGTGCTTCCAGCGGCGTCCGTCACGGGACAAAGACTACTTGGCGTGGAGACTAATTCACGAGCACTCATGCAATGTTGTACGCGCCGCACGGCGTTTTCGTTTGCAAAAAATTGCTGGAACCGTATGATTCCCAAGGACGGACACCACTTCCCAAAAGTGAACGCGACCATGCGGAAATGATTTATATAACGAGGTTAAACGCGTACCAGAAAAGTTACGGCTACTTGAATTCGGGGCTGCTGGCGTTGGCCGCTTCGGCGGACCAATTCTGGTGAATGAGTCCGTTCTGGTCGGTATAGAACGTGCGGCGGCCGGAGGTATTGAACACCTTGGGATTTGCATTGAGCGTGTAGCCGGAAGGCGTCGCTGTCATGGTGAAGATGTATCCGTCCTTATCACCGACTGACAGCGCGGAGGGAATCAGATCGGCTGCTTGAGGGCCAGGTCCGCCGCTGGCGGGCGGCCCCAACTCGGCGAGCGTAGTTGCAAACCTCTGGAACTGGGACATGTACTGGACCTGCATGGTGTTGATGGTCTGTAACTCGCGGATCACGGCCATTTCGTTGGCGTTCATGCGCGCGCTTCCCAGTTTGGGAACGGCGATCGCCAGAATAATCAAGATGATGGCGATCACGATCAAAAGCTCGATCAGCGAGAAACCGCGTGCGCGGCGGCGTTTCGGAAGCTGCACCATATCAACAATTATGACGCGAAAGCTGGTCGCGGCGTGCAAGGGGTGTGCGACATAGGACCCGCTGGGGCCGCGCATTGGGTACACGCGGCTTCAAGCCGCGTTTTCCCTGCGCTCGACCAGGGCCAGTCTTGCACGTTGCCGCACAGTCCGGCTTTCACCGGATTATTTTCAATGTACCGGGTGACGCGTCCCTCGTGGTCCCTGTCGCGAATTCTACGGTCAAAGTAATCTTTTGCCCAGAATCGGGAACCGCTCCGATTCAGTAGCCGATTTGCTGCGTGTGCGCTGCTGCCCTTAATGCTCCTGACCGTAGAAGCGAGATCCTGATCGCCCAGCGGGCGAAGCGCGATGTGTACGTGATTGGGCATCAGCATCCAGGCGCCCAATTCATACCTGGACTCCCCCACTCCTTTCCACAGGGCATCGGCGACTACACCAGCCACGTCGTGCCGCTCCAGCCATCTCGGTCCGGTCGACACCGCGTCGAGGAGTTGATCCAATTCGACGAATTTGGGTCCGTCACTAGTCCAAAAGTCGGTCACCCGGGTGACCGGAAGAGAACCATCCAGCCGCCAGGTCACGAAATACGCCGAGCCCGGGCGCGAGGAATGTTCCAGCCGGCGATGGAAGTCCATAGCCGAATAGTGGTTCGACCACAGAAACTTCTCACGCGACGCCAAAACGCGGCTGAAGCCGCGTGTACCAGTTTCATGCCGCACTCCACTCGCCTGCCAGGGCGATGGCGCCTAGTACTCCCGCGCGCGTGCCCAGTTCGGGAGGTACTATTTCGGGGGACTCCAGATATCCGTTCAACAACTCGCCTACCCGTAGACGGATCTTAGGGAACAGCTCCTCGCGCTGCATGACACCGCCACCGAGCACAATGCGCTCGGGCGAGAGTACGCAGGTCCAGCTGACGACGCCGAGCGCCAGGTAATCCCCCTCCAAGTCCCAGGCCGGGTGCCCATCGGGAAGCAGATGCCCCGCCAGGCCCCAGCGCGCCTGGATAGCTGGGCCGGCGGCCAGCCCCTCCAGGCAATCGCCGTGATAGGGGCAATGGCCGGCAAACGGATCGCGCAGGCGATCGTGAGGGACCCGTAAGTGGCCCATCTCGGGATGCAGCCGGCCGTGCAGCAAGCGGCCATCGATGAACGCACCTCCGCCTATGCCAGTGCCAACGGTGATGTAGAGGAAGCTCCGCAAGCCGCGCGCGGCGCCCCACCGGGATTCGGCCAGCGCCGCGGCGTTTACGTCGGTATCAAAGGCGACCGGGATTCCGAGTGCGTCCTTCACGGCCCCGGCGAAGTCGAAGTTCCGCCAGCCGGGCTTCGGCGTGGAGGTGATGTAACCAAACGTAGGCGATTGCGGATTGGGATCGATGGGGCCGAAGGAAGCAATGCCAACGGATTCCACCGGCTCGCGAGTTCTAAAGAATTCCGCCACGCGCCCGATGGTTTCTTGGGGGTTAGTAGTGGGAAACTCGGCGATCTCGGCGTCTCCAGGGCCGCTCCCGGCGGCGCACTTGAACTTCGAACCCCCGGCTTCGATTCCGCCCAGACGCGGCATGAGTCCAGTTTACGCGGGTTCCAAATAGCAATTCGGGGCGGCGACCTTGTACAATAGGAGTATCCATGAAATTATCCGAATTTGCCCGCGTATTGGCCGTTTTCGGCTTGGCCGCAGCCCCCGCTCTGGCGCAGCAGCCTTCCCCCGCCACGCCTGCGAAGCCTGCCGCTCCGGCGTTGGCGCCAGTGACCGCTCCCGAGAGTAATCTCGGGCCCGACGCCGTGGTACTCACGGTCGGCAATCTGACGATGACGCGCGCTCAATTCGAGGTACTGTTGGCGGCATTGGCTATGAACGGCCGGCCGGCGACTAGTCCCGCTGCCAAGCGGCAAGTGGCGGAGCAGTATGCCGAACTGGAAACGATGGCTCAGGAAGCCCGCCAGCGCAAGCTGGATGAGAGCCCCGAAGTCAAACAGATGATGGTGATCCAAGGCGACAGTTTTCTCGCCAATACTTTGGCAAAGAAAATTTCCGACGACACCCACTTCACGGAACTCGATCTCCGTTCTTATTACGACTCTCATAAAAATGAGTTTGAAGAAGCGAAGGGGAGCCATATCTTGATTCGCTTTAAGGGATCGTCGGTTCCGTTGAAGCCGAATGAGAAGGACCTCAGCGACGAAGAAGCGCTGGCCAAGGCGCAGGACATTCGAAAGAAGATATTGGCCGGCGCCGACTTCGCCACGCTGGCGAAGGCCGAATCGGATGACGCAGGTTCCGGCGCGAAGGGCGGCGATTTGGGTACCTTCAAGCATGGCCAGATGGTCCCGGCCTTCGATCAGGCGGCGTTCTCTTTGCCCGTGGACCAGCTCAGTGAGCCGGTGAAGACGCAGTTCGGCTATCACATCATTAAGGTCACGTCACGCAGCGCCAAGAGCTTCGATGAGAGCAAGGCGCAAATCGAAAGAGACCTAAAGCCTAAGCTGGCGAAGGAAGCCATGGACCAGCTGAAGGCGCATACGCCGGTGACGCTGAACGACGCCTACTTTGGCAAAGAACAATCGAACGGCCCACAAACGCTGCCCATGCCCGCACCCAAGAAATAACGGGGGGCGGCAGCTTTTATCGCATACGCCCGGCCCACGCCAGGAAGCGCGCCAGATCGCGGCGATGCTGCCAGATAAAGCGCCAGAAGTCGCCAAATCCAATTTGGCCGGCCTGAATACCCCAGTAGGTTTCCATGCGCCAACGCAAGTAGGGGCTGCGCCAGGGACAGAAGCGATATCCCCTCGTGGCACTCCACATGAAAGTGGTGGCGCGCCACAGGAACATCAGCGCAGCTGGCTCAGGGCTTTCTTCGACGTGTCAGGAGTTGCGTAGTAGCCGGTGCGCGTGCGGACTTGGGGGTGTCCGGGGCTATTCACCGTTACTTTGATCTGGCGAAAGCTGCCGTCCATCTCCGGCACTGTCGGTGAGTAGGCGATAGTGTACTGATTGCGGATTTCGTGCGCCACCTGCAGCGCGATGGCGTCCACCTCGGATGGACCTTTGGGATAAAACGAGAGCCCGCCCGAATCGCGCGTGATGGAATCGAGCGCCCGTTTGGCCAAGCGCGCCTCGCGCCGCTCCTCTTCGTTCAACAAGCCGATCGAATAGACCAATACTTCATTCTGCTGCGCGCGATTCACCAGCTTTTCGAGGCTGATGTTGCTGGCGTTATCGTTGCCGTCGGTAATCACCAGCAGAACCTTCTTCTGCCGATGGCCTTCCTTCTTGAGGTAGGTCATGGACATGTCGATGGCATCGCGCATGGCCGTTCCGCCGCGAGAATCGATGCGCGCTACACCTTCTTCCATTTTCTTGATGTCGCTGGTGAGAGGAACGTCCAGAAAAGCGTCGTCATTGAAGTTGACGATGAAGACTTCGTCCTGAGGGTTGGAAGCCTTCACCAGATCGAGCGAAGCGGCCTCCACCCTCTGGCGTTTTTCACGCATGCTGCCGCTGTTATCGATGATGATGCCCAGTGAAATGGGGACGTCCTCGCGGCGGAAGATCTTGATGGGCTGTTCGATGCCGTTTTCAAAAACCTTGAAGGCCTTCTGCTGCAGGTCCGTCACCAGCTTCCCGCCCTTATCCAGAACACTCACCGGCAGCACTACCAGGCGGGTGCCTACGCTAAAGGTGGGCTCTTCGGGAGTCGCGGACTGAGAAGGCGTCTGGGCCCAAACAAAGCAGGAGGAAGCCAGCCAGAACAGGGCAACGAAACTACTGAGAGGGCGCATAATACCCGAGGCGGAAAAACGCCTTGAGCGGAGGAAGACCGCGCGGCTGCGCCAGCTTGACCGTGACGTGACGATACTTGCCATCGCGCGCCTGATTGGTGGAGCTGTAGTAGAGCACGTATTGATTGCGAAGTTCGATTCCGATTTTTGCTGCGATGTCGGCAAGTTCGTTCAGATTCTCCACATTATAACTGCGGCCGCCGGTCAGCTCGGCCACTTCGCTGAGCAGACCCGGGCCCATCTGCTCTTCCGGAGTTCTGCCGCGCGATCCAATGGGCTCAAAGATGCCAATTCCATAGATCTGCACGTCAGCTTCGCGGACCGCGTTTTTGATCTCACTTTCAGTATAACGGCTGTTGTTGTCCCCGCCATCAGAGATGATCAGAATAGCCTTGCGCGGGTTGCGCGCCTTCTTCATCTGGTTCATCGCCATGTAAACGCCGTCCAACAGCGCGGTTTTTCCCTTGGATTGCGCGAACTGCAGGCGGTTCTGAATATCGTCGGTGTCGGCGGTGAAAGGAACCACCAGCTCCGGCCGGTCGTTAAACTCAACCAGGAAGAATTCGTCCTCCGGATTGGCAGTCTTGAAGAACTGCACCGCGGCCTGCCTCGATTTTTGCAGTTTAGGCCCCATGCTACCGCTGGTATCGAACACCAGCCCGATGGAAAGCGGCGCATCTTCGCTCGAGAAGTCCCGAATCTTCTGTTCGATCTTGTCTTCGAAGAGGCGGAAGTGCTCCTTTTCGAGGCCGGTAACGAAGCGGTTCAGCGGATCGGTGACCGTCACATTGATCTGAACCAGGGTGGTGTCGACCCGGATGGTTCCGGGACGCGACTCAATGACCACCGCTTTAGGATCTGGATCGGTGCTTTTGGAGCGAGGGGTGATGGAGACTTTGTCGTCATCGGCCGAACTGACCGTTGGCGCAACGACTTGCAAGACGACAACGGGGATGAGCGATGCCAGAAGGCCGAAACTTCCAACCCGTGCTAAACCGCGCGCCACCGTAAATTCACCCGCCTAAACTACAACTTTTTATCAGTATAACATCGCCTACACCGCCTGAATATGAGAATTTGAATATTCTTCCACCGGCAAAGAGAGCACCTTCCAGTTCGACGAGCAGGAAGAAATTGCAAGATAGCATTGCGGCATCCGAGCCCAGCCGTTCAAAATAAGGACCTTCCGCATTGGCACGGTAGTTGCAAGACTTTGCGCTTAGTGTTCGTGAACAAGGCGGAGGTACCAAGATGAATAAGCTAAGTGCGATAGGACTACTTGTCGTAAGCTGTTTCATTCCGGCAGGCCTCGTGGCGCAAGCCCCGGAGCCGCCACAAAACAGCGGTGGCCAGCCAATTTTCCGCGTGACTGTTGTGGAGCGGACCACGAACGCGGTGAGCTATCGCCATCGCAGTGGGTGGACCAAAGTGGATCTGCGGGGTACACCGCTGGCGCCGGACGCCACCGGACATGCCGACGTGAACAGCCGTCCGGGATACATCGAAGTGAAGACGGAAATGCACAAGTTGCTGCCCGCGTCGCAGTATGGGCCCGAATATCTGACCTATGTGCTGTGGGCGATCACTCCCGAGGGCCGTTCGAAAAACCTGGGCGAAGTGGTTTTGGATGGCGGGAGCTCGCACCTCGATGTCACCACGGACTTGCAGGCTTTCGCTCTGATTGTGACCGCCGAACCGTATTTTGGCGTCAGCCAGCCGAGCGACGTGGTGGTGATGGAGAACATTATCCGCGAGGACACGGTCGGGAAGATCGAACAGACCAGCGTGAAATACGATTTGTTGCAGCGCGGATCCTACACCATGGTCGGGACACCCGGAAAATACCACCCGGTGAAGACCGATAAGGCGGTGCCGCTGCAGTTGCTGGAGGCACAGAACGCGGTCGAAATCGCACAGGTTGCCAACGCGGACCAATACGCCAAGGACACCTATGACAGCGCCGACAATTTGCTGCGTCAGGCGGAGGACTACCAGGCACGCAAGGCCGGCAGCAAGCCCGTGATCATGACGTCGCGTGAGGCCGTGCAGAACGCCGAGACGGCCCGATTGCTATCGCTGAAGCGCCAAGAGGCCGAACGGATCGCGCGCGAAAAGCAGGCCGCCGCGGATCGGGAAGCGGCCGCCAATGCCGCGGCCAGCGAAGCAGCTCGCCAGAAGGCGGTGGCAGATGCACAGGCAGCGGAGTCGGCCCGTATGGCCGCTGAACAGGCGCGAAAGGCTGCCGAAGACAGAGCAGCGGCAGAAGCAGCGCGGTCGCAAGAACAGGCCGAGCGGCTGCGGGCGGAACAAGCCAAGCTGAGCGCGGAGGAACAGCAGCGCCTGGCCGATGCCGCCAAATTGCAGGCGCAGCAGGCCGAGCAAAAGGCGCAGGAAGCGGATCGCTTGCGCGCCCAGGCCGAACAAGCCCAGCAGCAGCTGCGTCAGCAATTGCTGGAGCAGTTCAACGTGATCCTGGAAACGCGCGACACCGCGCGCGGGCTGATCGTGAACATGTCGGACGTGTTGTTCGATTTCAACAAGTACACCTTGCGACCGGCGGCGCGTGAAAAGCTGGCCAAAATCTCCGGCATCATACTTTCGCATCCGGGTCTGCGCCTGGAAGTGGATGGCTACACCGACAGCATTGGCAGCGAAGACTACAACCTGAAGCTGTCCGATCACCGCGCCGGTGGCGTGCGCGATTATCTGCTAGGCGAAGGCATCGCGCCCGACAACGTAACCGCGAGGGGTTTCGGTAAGGACAATCCGGTGGCATCCAACGATACGGCCGCAGGACGTCAGAAGAACCGACGGGTGGAGATGGTGGTCTCGGGCGATATTATCGGGACGCCGATTGGACCAGCCAAGCAAGCGCAGTAAGGTAGGCGCGGCTTCAGCCGCGTTCCGCCGTTTACAATACCAACGCGGCTAGAAAGCCGCGTGTACCAGGGTGTGGACACTACGCTATGTCCGCATGCGAGTGAAAAAGTAGAGCCCGGCCATTGCAAAGATTACGTCCGGCGACCAGGCGGCCAACATGGCTGGCAGCAAATTCACATCGCCGAGTTGCTCGAACAGCTTGCCGATGGTCCAGTAGGCAATGGCGATGGCAAAACTGACGCCCACACCCGCCATGGCGCCCTTGTTCCCGGCCAGGAACGCGAAGGGCACGGAGATCAGCGCCATCACCAGCGCGAACAGCGGCACAGCGAACTTGCGGTAAAAACTTACCTGCAACGTGATGGTGTCGATGCCGCTGCGCTGCAGTTCGCGAATGTACGCCGCTAACTGCTGGTAATTCATCTGCTGATCCTGCAGCACCTCCTGCAGGAAATAGTCGGGCTTCTCGTCCAGCTCCTGAAAAGTGGCGGCCTTCCCCGTGAAGTTTTCGAATTTCTCGTGCCGGCCCCCGGGATCCTCGCGGCTCCAGCCGTTCTCGAAAACCCAGGTTTCGAGCGCCGGCTCCCAACGCGCCTTCTCCGCGGAGATATGCTTAAGAACGCGGAAATTGGCCGGATCCAGCTCAAAGACTTGCGGACCCGACATCAACTTTTGCGCCCCGTCAATATACTTGAAATAGAAAACCTTCGGATCGTTGTTCGATCCCGGGTCGAACACCCACTTGCGGTCCGGATGCAGATAGGTCTGCACCGGCTTGCCCTTGATCTCCTTGCGAATGGCGTCCTGTTTGCGATTGGCGTCCGGCACGTAGTAATGCGCGAAAGCGAACAGCCCGCCGCTCATCAATAGCGCCGCTGCCAAAACCGGGACCGCCAGCCGGTACAGACTAACGCCAGAGGCTTTCATGGCCGTGATTTCGTTGTGCTTGGTCAAAATACCGAAGGTGATGAGGACCGCCACCAGAACGCTCATGGGCGCAAGCTCGAAGACAAGCTCGGGCGTGCGGAAGAAGAGGTAGGTAATTACACGCGTCATCGCAATGTTGTTCTTGACGATGTCGCTCAGCAGATCGAAGAACTCGTAGACGTGCGTCATGAGCACGAAGCCCACCAGCAGCAACACGCACCAGAACAGGAAGCTCTGCAGTACGTAGCGGTCCACCACCTGGGGCACCAGGAACATTCGCCAGCCGCGGCTGCGCGAGCGCGCTTGGGCAGCGGCCAAAGGCAGCTTCCGGCGCAGGCTGTTCCAGGCGGAAGAGAACCATCCGGTAACAGCGGCAATCAGGTCGCGATCGCCCGGCCGTTCCATGCGCGCCAGCAGCAGCACGCCAACCAGGGCGAATACGGCGTTGGGGATCCACATCGCGACCCCCACTGGAAGCTTTCCTGTCTGGCCCAGCCGTTGGCCCGCGATCAACCCCATCCAGTAAACGAACGCCAGAGCCACGGTAATCACGAAGGCGCCGGACTTGCCGCCCTTGCGCGAAGAAACTCCCAGCGGAATTCCAATAAGGGCGAGCAGGAAACAGGCCGGAGGCAACGCCAGCCGGCGGTGCAGTTCGATACGGGCTTGGATCACGTTGTCGTGATCGAGCGTTTTGTCGTGATAAGACAGGCGGTAAAGCGGAATGGTGTCGATCTCGGTGTAGCCTTTGGCGTGCACTTCGTTGGGCTTGGTTGCTTCGAGAACCTGTGCGCCCGTCGGCGCGGACGAAGTGTAGTAATCCGTGGGATCTTTCCCTACGTCGTAGGTGGCGCCATTCTGCAATGAAAGCTGGATCTGGTTGTGCGGCACGTCCGGAACTGCGATGGCGCGAGCGGCCACTGTGACGGTGGGACCCTCGCCCCGGTCGTGATCGGTTTTCTTCTGGTCGTCCACCGGGGTTGTATCGGCGATAAACACATTGCGCCAGTGATTGGGCGCCCCGGAAGTCACATCGCTGATGTAGAGAACCCGATTAGGAAAGTCTTCGTTGAAGACCTGCGACTGCACTTCGGAAGTCAGCTCGGCCGCTGTCAGTTGGTTGAGAACCTTGTATGTTCTCCACGTTGCGTAGGGTGTCAGCCATAGCGAGGCGGTGAACGTGAGCAACATCGCGAGGGTAGCCGACAACAACACGGGCGCGATCACCTTGCGGCTGGGAACTCCGGCCGCGCGCATGGCGATGATCTCGCCGTCGCTCGACATCCGGCTCAGGGCGATCAGAACCCCGCACAGCACGCCGAGGGGCATGGTGAACGACAGCGTGAAGGGAATCGCCAACACGAACAAGTGAGCGACGATGGAGGGCGAGGCCGAGCTCCGCACCAGGATTTCGAAGAGCTTTCCGACGCGCTGCAAGAACAGCACGAACGTAAAGAGCGCCGCGCCAAAAATTGCGTTCTTGGCGACTTCGCGAAAAATCGCCCGAAACAGCAGGCCCATGTTTACTGACTGCTCCCTGAAACGGTGAGGGGGGGCGGCGGCACCATGGGTGGTTTCAGAGTTTCTTCTTTGCCCGGCTCCAGTTCCATTTCTTCAAAAAGCACCGCCGGGGCAATCACTGAAGACGTAGTGGTAAACGAGCCCGCGCCCACCAATGCGAAGGGCGCGTTCGAATCGATCATGTCGAACACGTAGTTTTCATCGGAGGCTGCCACAATGTCCTTAAAGGACCGGGTAGATACTCCATGAAACAGCAGGCCGCGCACCAGTTCCTCACGGCCATCCGGATAGATTTTGTAGGCCAGCAGCGGAGGAACCAGGAGATGGGTTCCGCCGGCGGCCTGCGCCACCTGGTCCAATTCATCCTTCGACGCCGTCGAGGGATAGTCGAGCTTGCGAACCAGGATTCCGTAGGGCTTGTTAGCGGCACGGCACAGGTCGATCAGCTTCTTCTTCATGTCGGCTGCGGGAACAGTCTGAGAGGCGCGAATAAAAACATTGCCGAACCCTGGCGCGCGCGCGCCGTAGCGCCCGGTCAGGCGTGCGTGGCCATTGGGGCCCGGGAAGTCCTTGAACACCGGCGTCCGCGTCAAGAGAAAATTCTTCAACACGCCTTTCTCAACCAGCGTCAAAGGCTTGGGAGCCACGCCTTCCATGTCGTAAACGTAATGTCCCAGCAGCGTGTGGCCTTGATATTGCGTTTGGGTGGGATCATCCACTACGTCCATCCACTCCGGCAGAATGCGCGCGCCGACCTTGCTTTCCAGCTCGCTCGGCGAGTAGCGCGTAGGCCGCCCGGGATCGCTCACCGGTCTGCGCGTGATCTTCAGGTTGTCGCCCAGCAGTTGGCCGAACAACTGCGCCGCGGCCGGCGCCTCAAACAGCACCGGGCCATCGTAAGCTTCGCCGGGGGGAGCTTCGCTCAGCGCAGTGACATGTTCGCCCAGCGCCTTGATTGAGCGCGCCAGCGCGTCTTCAGATGGCAGGCCGTCCGGACTGAAGGCCTGAAAAACCAGCCCGTCTCGCACCGGTGTTCCATTGGAGGTCATCCCGTGCCCGGACACGCGAACGTAAGTCAGGTCCTCGGGAGTCCGCAGTTCGGCGCCTTCCGAGGTGACGACGTAGTTGGTAGATTGCGAGCTCTGGATCTCGACGCCCGAGCTATATACTTTCGGGTACGCGTCGAGGATAGCCGACAAGCGGATCACTTCACTCTTCCAGCTAGCGGAGGCAAACGGTTTCCGTTCGATCGGCAAAATCAAATGCGCGGCTGGAGCGGCGGAAAAGTCCGGCTGCACCTCCGTCTGGCTCATGTTCTTCAGTGACGAGCGCTTGCGGGCAATGGACTCTTCGGCGGTCTTATAGGCGCGATCGGTGGCGAGCCAAAATACCTCGCGGAAAGCCAGATAGTTGTTGTCCAGCGGAAGCAACACAGGATCGTAGCGATTGCCCACGAAGGCCTCACTAAAGACGTGATCGGTGTTGTCGAAGGTGGCGGTTCCAACGCGCATTTGAACCGAAGGAACGCGAAAAGCCGAATCGTTTTCATCCACCAACGCCCCAAACGAAGCGGTGATGGTATGGCTAACGGTGTCCTCCACCCGATACTCGGTGTAATAAGGAGGATCGAGCCCCAGCCGGATCAGAGAGCTTACGCGCTTGATCTCATCCTTCATGGCACGCAGCAGGTCGTCGCCATTGGCATTTGGGTTTTGGCCCTTGGTCCCTTGAGCGGTGGTGCTCTGAGCCAGCGCGGCTCCGGCTAATAACCAAGGGCAAACAGCCAAGAAGGAAAACTTCACTTCGCGGCGGCTCTTCACTTTGAAGCTCCGATGTCAATGGGCCGGCCCAGGAACGGCGGCCGATCCTGGGAATGCTGCTTTTTCTGCACTTCGATCTCGGAAACCAAAATAGCGGGCGAACTGGCGGACACCGGCACTTGCCCCGATTCAGCGCCGCAGTAGCCGTTGAACACTTGCGATTTATCCGAGGTTGCCAGGATCTTCGCGAAACTAGAGAGCGGCGTTCCCACGATGTCGACGCCGCGCACCAGTTCGTCGGGACGGCCGTCGGCAAAAACGCGATAAACCATCAGCGGCATCACGGTGAATGCCTGCAGGCCGCGGCGCTGCGTGGTGGTGTATCCTCCGGTGATCTCATCGAAGAACAATCCGTACGGCTTGTTCTGACGTTTGACCTCGGCAATCAACATCGCCCGTAAAGCTTGCTCGGAAACCTGCTTCTTGGACTCCACAATCAGGTTGGACTGCCGCGAGACGACTTCCAGTCCAGGCTCCCGGCGCCCGTGCCCATTGGAATGATCCACCCCGGCAATCGGAGAGCGCGACATCAGGAACGTTTTCAGCACCCCGTTCTCCACCACCGTCACGGGCCTGGCTTTCACGCCCTCGTCATCGTAGGTGTAGAAGCCGTTGAGATCGATGCCATCGAGCGTCTTGCGCGTGGGATCGAATACTACGGAAAGAAAACCGGGCAACACCTGGGTCCCGACCGCTTTGGTGAAAGTCTGGCCCTCGGCTTCGTCTTTCTGGCGATGTCCCTCAATGCGGTGCCCAAAGATCTCGTGGAAGAAAACCGCCGCGGCGCGTCCGGACAGGATGGCGGGACCGACGAACGGCTCAACCGCCGGCGCCTGGACCAGGTCCGCGATATTGTGTCCCACGCGTTTGGCCGCCGCCTCAATTTCCGGCGCTGGAGGCAAGTGCGCCAGGTCGGCCACCTGGAAATCCTCAAGCGCCACCAGATCCATGCCGTCGATGGCCTTCCCGCGCGCCACAATGGACAAGTTGACGAAGTCGCGCCCGTGCAGCAGCCGCGTACCCTCCGTGCTGACCATGTACTTGGAGATTCGCTCGGTGGCCAGGCTGACGGTGGAGTACAGAACGTCAGGATAGTCGGCCACCGCGGCCGACCACTTCCGCGCGCGCTCGGCCCATTGCTCATCAATGTTTCCGACGGGCGGAGGCGGCTCCTGGTACACCGCGGGCGGCTCGCTCGAAAAATCAGCGGAGCCATCGGCGTCCTTCACTTTCACTTGCTGGTCGGACTTAATTTCGATCAGTCGGGGCGCGGCCAGCTTGTACGTTCGGTCGGTGTCCAGCCAGAGTCTCCGCCGGATGGCGTCGGGCACGTCGTCCAAAGGAAGGATTTCGCCGCGCGTGAACTGACCTTTTTTTCCGTTCAGCGAATGGTAGTTATCCAGCTGCGGCGCGCCGACGCGCAGGGTGACATCCAGAAAACGCAAATGGTCCTTCTTGCGGGAATCGATGGTGCCGAACGTCGCCGACAAGGACTGGGTCTCCTGATCGGTGACCGTATAGTCCATGTAATAGGGAGCAGGATCGCCCTTTTGCTTCAGAATGCTGAAATTGCGCTGCAATTCATCGCTGAGGATGTCCAGCAGAGAGGGAGCCGAAGCGGCAGCCAAGGGGAGCGCGAAAACAAGGGTAAGCAGAAGGCGACGCACGAATTAACAGGATAGCAAGGCGGGAGCGGGAAGCGTTTTATAAGAGTGAAGCAGAGAAATCGTCACCAGGATGCAATTGTGGCGCACGCACTCCTGCGTGCCGCGTTCACAATCGTGTGAACGCGCCGGGTATTTCTCCCGATGCTAACGAGTTCGCTCCGACACGCAACTAGCGGGGCCCATGAGTGATCGCGAACAACCCGACTGACGCTGTTTCACACCTTCTGCTTACGCAATATCAGAACGACGCTGGCAAGAACCAGGGCGGTTCCGAGCATGGTGCGCGTGGTCACGATTTCGCCTGCCACGAAGTAGCCTAGCGCCACCGCCACCACCGGATTGACGTAAGCGTGACTCGACACGCGAGTGGCCGGCATGCGCGCCAGCAGCCAGACAAACGCCGTGAAGCCGAGCAGGGATCCGCACACCACCAAATAGAGCAGGGCCCCCGCGGCGCGTAGGGAAACATGCGGAAACGGGTGAAGCTCCCCGAACGAAGCGGACAACAGCAGCAACATTCCACCGCCCAGCACCATGGCCGCGCCGGAGGTCAAAGCGCGTGAATCCGGCAAGTCCAGCGAGCGGTTGAGCACCGACCCCAGCGACCAGGCGGTGGCGCCGGCGAGAATCGCAAGACACGGGATGACGCCGTAGTGCTCTGCTCCATTGCGGAACAGCAGTATTCCGACTCCGCAAAACCCAAGCAATATGGAGGCCAGCAGCGGCCAGTGGAAGGGGTGCCTCCGAAAGACCCACGTTTCGAGCGCCATGGTGATGAGTGGCAGCGTGGCTTCGAGCACCGATGCGATGCCGGACGGCACGTATTTCTCCGCCCAGAACAGAGGACCATACTCGGCCACGAACATGAGCAATCCAATGAGGGCCAGGCTGCGCCATTGCGATGCGGTTGGATTGGGCCGCCCGCGGAATCGCATCAAGCCGAAGAGCAATACCCCCGCGATAAAGAAGCGGGTTCCGGCGGCGAAGAGCGGCGGCACCTCCAGCACTGCGATCCGAATGGCCAGGAAGGAGGTGCCCCACAGAACGTAGATGGCGAAGAACGCCAGCAGGACGCGGATATCGAGCCGTTTCGATGCAGCTGGAGCGGGAGATCCGATAACCGTTGTAAGCGCCATTGCTGGTTACCATCTTTACAGGCGGCAGGTAACCTGTCAAGATAGATTTGAGGGTTACCAGGTAAATGATCACGAAGTTCCTCTTAGTGGCCGGCCACCCGGCGCTCGATCTGGTGAATACCCTGGATTGGCGATTTCGGGAAGAGGGGGCCGAAGAGCTGCTGAAGAGCTACCAGGATCTTCTTCGGTTCACGGAGCAATCCAAGCTGCTGACGGCGCATCGCCTCCGGCGTTCCGACCTGGCGCTGGAAGGCTCGAAGGAACTCCGCGAGGCACTGGCTGAGATCCTTTATGCCCGCTTGGATGGAGGCCGGCCGAGTGCCGCGGCACGCAGAACCCTGGAGCGACATGCGAAGGAGGCGCGCCTCCGTCAAAAGCTTAATTGGAAGCAATCGCCGGTTGAATGGGAGTGGCCCGCGACAGAACGCGACCCTGCGCTTCCCTTGTGGGCCCTCGCCCAGGGCGCGGCGGATCTCATGACGTCCGATGCTATAGATCGGGTGCGCGCCTGCGGCAACCCGGAGTGCCGCTGGCTGTTCCTGGATACGAGCAAGAACCATACCCGGCGATGGTGCGATATGAAGCTGTGCGGAAACCGGATGAAGGCGCGCAGGTTTAAGGCGCAGCGAAAATCTTGAGACGGCTTCACAACAAGATAGAAAAAGCCAACGGCTCCACATTACGTCCGTGATTTACCCGGATACCGAGACCCCTTTCCTGGTAACGGAGGATCAAAAGCCCGTATATACTTGGCCCGGCCTATAATTATTCTTACGACAGCACGTACCGGCTCAGCGGCATGACTGATTCGAACAACAACACGATCGTCAATAACGTCACCTATAACGCAGCCAACCAGCTGCTGACGATGAACGGCGAGACGCGCAGCTACAACGTCCTCAACCAGTTGACCAATATAACGTCGGGCAGCGTCGAAAACCTGACATACAACTACCCCGCCGGCGCCAACAACGGCAAGATCGGTTCGATGTACAACGCAGTGAGCGGCGAAACGATCACCTACACCTACGATTCGCTCAATCGCCTATCGACAGCTTCAGACTGCACCAACGTGTCAGGCTGCCCACCGGGGACCGTGCAATGGGCTGAACAGTACACCTTCGATCCATTCGGAAACCTGACCACGAAGAATGTCACTGGAGGATCGGGGCCGAGCCTGTCGCAAGCCGTCAATGCCAACAATCAAATCGTAGGCGGTTCCTACGACAACAACGGCAACACGGGAACGGCCACCAATAATGGCAATAGCTACAACCTTGGCTACGACGCCGAAAACCGTCTGAGCAGCATTTACTATAGTCCACTCGGCGAAACGCTTGAGTATTACGGCTACGACACCCAGAACCGCCGCATCTGGAGCTGGCCAGGCACACAGGATTCGCTCAACAACACCACCAGCTATACGGTGAACGCGTACACGCCGAGCGGCCAGAAGCTGGGCGCGTACCTGTTCGTGCCAGCGACTACGACCAACGGTGGGGCTATCGTCCCGATCCTCCAGGTGACACTCACCTCCACCGACAAATATTTCGGCGCCCGCCGGCTGGCAACGATAGACCAGTTGGGATCGAGCCTGTCGAGCTCTGGGTCGTCATTCTTTCCGTGGGGCGAGGCCAAAGGCGGTTACAATCCGCAGGACACCTGGAATTTCGCGACGTATTGGCAAGATTCGACCACCGCGCTGGATTACGCGAACAACCGCTACTACTCCAATGCCTATGGCCGGTTCATGACGCCGGACCCGTCAACATCGAACGCGGACCCCAAAAATCCCCAAAGTTGGAATTTCTACGCCTACGTCAATGGCGATCCGGTCAACATGACCGATCCGACTGGACTTTACGCAGCGGGTGAAGATGGTGACGATGATGACGACGATGATGGCGGTGGTGGGCAGCCGCCACCGTCCCAACCTCAGCGCCAAAAGACGCCACCACCCGATTGCGATCAGCTGCTAACACGAAATCTGCAAACCTTTCTTCAGAAGAACGATGCCTCTCTTTTAGCATGGGATCCGAACCTCGCAATGCAGCTCGTGGCCGAAGGAATATTGGTCGGCATTGATCCCCGGCTCTTTGCATCAATCGCAACCTTAGAGTCCGCCCACGGTACGAAATTCAACAATAACAACCCCTTCGGTCTAGGCCAGAAAGGAAGCAAGCAATACGGAAGCCCACAGGCCGCAATCGGGGCCGAGGGCAGTACGCTCCAGAAACTCATTAACAGCTACGGTGAAACCAGCGTATCCGCCCTATACAGCGGGGCCGGATTTGTGACCGTTCCCGGCAAGCCTTGGCAGGTCCTTCAATATCCTGCCTATTGTTATGGGAGTAATGCGCAGGGAATTGCCGACTGTCAAGCTGCCGGCGTGACGATCTCGGGTTTCCTCTCTTCGCAGTTGGGGGACTCGGCGGCTCATTTGACACCAGGTAATCCTAACAATTTGGCTTTCCCATGTCCCGAGTAAGTCAACTGACGGTTGTCCTAGCGATGGCGTTCGCCCTAGTTTTGACAATGTCTGGCGAGGGGAAGTTGGAAGGAAAGGGGAAAGCCAGACGCTTTGTCAGCCAGAAGTATGGCTTCTCCATAGGAGTTCCACCTAGATGGTTGGTTGATCCGGTAAAGGACACCCCGATATTTTTCAGTTTTTCTCCGTCGGAAGCAGCGGAGTTCAATCAGCAGGCGCAGCTTCCAAAGGGTGGTGCGGTGATCTCTGTGTTGGCTCAGGACGCGTTACCTGGGCCGCACACCGGCGACTTGTCTGCTTGGGCAGCCGCTGACGCACGAGGTGTTTCGGCTCAAATCCCTTCGATACATCCCTTCGATATGCCCCCAGAAACGCACGTCGATACGGCGGTAGTTTCCTCTTATGACAGTGCGACATATGGCCCAGACGATCAGTCGGAACATCGCGTCAATATTTTCTGGGAATTCCGGGAAAAGCGTTTTGTAGCTCATCTGATGTACCCCGCGCATGATCCCAAAGGCCCCACGTTCGAAGCGGTACTATTCAGTACTGTTCGCAGCATGAGACCCCTCGGGACGCCGCCATAGTGGTCGCGATAAATCCAGGCGAACGCCAACTATGGACTCAGCGAGTCACCGCAGAGTAGGATTCTTCGTCGTCGCACTCTGGCTTCCGTTTCGGCTACCAATTATCGGTGCGCAACCGTTACGCTACAGCCCTTCAAGAGCGGCAGTTGATTTGCCGCGTCATCGATCCGACCAAATCTCGCAAGCCATCAGTTCAGCAGTCCAATATCTGAAGCGAAGCTGCGATCCAAGCGGCAGGTTCGCGTATCTCGTGGACACCGATTCGGGAAAGATCTCGCCCTCATACAACATCGTGCGTCATGCTGGCGCGATCTACTCGCTCGCGATGTTTAACCGGGTCCATCCCGATACGGATGCCGTCAACGCCATGGTTCGGGCGGCCAATTTCATGCGCGCGAACTGCCTCGCGCCGGACGCTCGTTCGAGCGCACTCGCTGTTTGGTCGCAGCCGCCGCCCGCGAACACGAAAGCCGAGCTCGGCGCAACGGGACTCGGACTCATTGCTCTGACTGGCGTTGAGCAGTCACGGCAGCACAGCATTCCCCTTGCCGAGTTGCAAGGTCTGGGAAAGTTCGTGCTGTTCCTGCAAAAGCCCGACGGGAGCTTTTATTCCAGATACTACGCCGACAAGGGATTAGATCCCGATTGGAAGAGCCTTTACTATCCCGGTGAGGCTGTGCTGGGCCTGGTCAGCCTTTATGAGCTCGATCACTCGCAAAGGTGGCTGGTCGCTGCGGGAAAAGGCTTGGCCTATCTCGCCAAAAGCCGCGAGGGAGCGCAAGAGGTCCCACCGGACCATTGGGCGCTCATCGCGACGGCTAAGTTTTTTCCATACTATGCGCAGAGCGCCTGCCCGGTGTCGCGCGGTGACCTTGTACGCCACGCCGCGCGCATTTGTGAGCGATTTCTACGTGAGCAAGTTACCGGTGCATCTGATGTCAGGCTGAATGGGGGTTTTGACGCGGGCGGTCGAACGACCCCTACCGCTATTCGTTTGGAAGGTCTGCTGGCGGCCCTGGAGTTTCTGCCAAAGAGCGACGGAGATCTCCGCGCGCGAATCGAAACGGCAGTGCAACGCGGAATCGCATTCCTTCTCAATGCCCAGATAACGTCGGGGCAATATGCGGGAGGAATGCCGGGAGCGGTGGTAGCAACTGGTTCTCCCCGGTCCGCCCGAAGTGTGTCTGAAGTCCGCATCGACTACGTGCAACACGCGCTTTCCGCCTGGCTGCGTTATGAGGAGTATGAGCGTTCGAGAGCGAATCGTGCCCAGTGAAACCTCGCCGTTGGCTACATTCGCGAGTGTCTTCGCTGGTTACCGAAGAGTACCGGACGGGTAGCGGAAAGCCGCCGATGGCGGCTGGAGTAGGGGTGACACGTCACCCCGGCGCGGGTGCTGCGGAGGAGCGGACCGGGTACTCGCCGGTAACCTGTAGAATCGGCGTATGGGCGAGGCGCGTCGCACGCGGTCGGTGGGAACGAAGCTGACCGAAGAAGAATACGCGAAGCTGGAAGCGCTGGCGGCACAGCGGGGAGTGACGCCGGGCGAATGCGTGCGGGAGCTGGTGCTCGGCGCGTTCGGGGAATCGCAGCCGGAAGCGACTCCCACCGAGCTTTCCGTGGGGCGAGGCCAAAGGCGGCTACAATCCGCAGGACACCTGGAACTTCGCCACGTATTGGCAAGATTCGACCACCGGACTGGATTACGCGAACAATCGCTACTACACCAGCATCGCTGGCCGCTTCATGACCCCGGACCCGTATACCAACAGCGGCCGATTGACGGATCCGCAAAGCTGGAACAGGTACGCGTACACGCGAGGAGATCCCGTTAACCGCTACGATCCGAACGGAATGGACGATAGCGTGACCGTGTATGGCATATATACCGCGCTGGACTACCAGACGTTCTCAGCGTACACCTCATACGGCGCTACGGGAGGGAGCTATTACGCCGCCGCGGGGGCAGCTCAGGCTCAATTCGCCAACGTCGCAGTAAACGCCGCCATGGCCGGCTTCGTCACTGATTTTCAAGCAAGGACGCAATTAAACGCACGCTTGCAGAATTTCGCATCGTCGAATTGCGCAAAAATCTTTGCCAAAGTTATTCAAGGCTTTAGCACCAGCGACTTCACAAGCGATGCCCAAAGCGACACATTCTATGCTGCGCGTGGAGGTCCGTACAGCAAGCTGACGCAGAATCAAGCTGTCGGGAACGGAGTATCCACAACCTTGAGCGGCTCCGTACCTTATGGATGGGATGCAACGACCATCTGGGGGCCGCAAGGAACCGCTGTTCTGCTCGGGCCAAACTATTTCACCAACACCAACTCAACCTTCCAGGAAAACGCGCTGCTGCACGAGGCACTCCACGGATACACAGAGTGGAACGATGTAGAGATATTTTCTAATTTTGCAGCTTATGGTCTGCAGCAGATTCACGGGGGGACTATCGATATCACTGATTGGCTTAGTAACGACTGCAAGAAAACAGACTCTACGTTGCCCTCGGCCTTACAGTGAAGGAGTGCGGCGGACAACCGATTTGGGGGAGGGTACATGACTAGGCTAACCAAGACCGAGACGCTCAGAATCCTTGCGGCATTGATAGCTGGCTTCGTCGGCGGCTGGATCCGGACCGACAATGTTCCGGTCGCAGCTGCAGCCGGGAAACTGATTCAGGCGGAGCGCATCGAGCTCATCGACAACAACGGGAAGCTGTTGGCGTACCTTGGAACAGGGGACGGACAAAAGCCGATACTTCGCTTCTTGAACTCAAAGCGAAACGAAGCCGCGACTCTCGGCCTGACGCAGACGGACTCTCCCTTCCTGAATATGTTAGGGACTGACTCAAAAATCCGGCTCACACTCCGAGTGGAAGGGTTAGGCGATCGGCCCATCTTGGCTATGAGCGATAACAAGTGGGAGGGCAGAGTAATGCTCGGCTTCATCCAGTCGGACGTCCCGTCCACCTCAGACGATGACTGGGGACTCGTCTTCCGGGCGCCACAAGGAAATACCGCAATTGCCGATCTGGTCATGATTCGGGATGCACTCTCGGGGCGGATCTCGGGCAAGCTGGCGTTACTGGACAAGAATGGGAAGGTATTGGTGATGCCGAAGTGACCCTCCTTGTCAGCGAACGCATTCAACAGTTTCCTGGCTGGCGGGGCCATCTCCATTGGTGCCGGGGGCGCCGCGACGATTGACGGCATTGCAATTACCATTGGCGAAATAAGCCTAGGAACCGTTGCGATAACTGTCGGTGGTGTCGCGGCAACGGCAGAAGCGGCTTGGATTATCTACCAATTTCGCATCGCAAACCAACGAGATTTTAGATGCCGCGAAGGTTGCGGTCAAATACAAGGGGCCAAATGACTTGCCAAGGTTGTGCGATTATCTCAGACAAGCATACAAGAATGCAACCAGCGCCGTTGAAAGGTTGAAAGTTAAGGCGGCAGAGAAGTTTGCGGGCTGTAGACCCACACACTTGGATCCTCATTGATTACTGGAAAGAGTGGCGCTTCATGTGGTACGCGACATACCTCGTTTACGATCTAGGGAATCAGGATGGGCCGTCTGGGGACCCGACACGCCTCCAGGAGGACTTGATCCTCCTGGAGGCCGAAGATCCCGACGAGGTGTATCTAAAGGCGCTACAACTAGGTGCCGAGGTCGGGAGCTTTGGTCAAAGTTGGTTGAGCGGAGAGCCGGGAGCATTGCGTGAACTGGGGATAGAGTTGGAGCCACCGTCCACTAGATTGCAAGATCAGCCTGATGGCCAGGTATCTCCCTTTCTGCATCCCTCAAATGTCGAGATCTATCGTGGGTTTCACTTTCTTGGCCTCAAGGACATCGTCCGAGTACAGGGCGATCTAAGGCACGGAACTCAGATTGACGTACGACGTACGCCTGCCAAACACCACCCAACCCAAGCTGCCGTTGCTCCACTGGAAAGTCTCCGAGCGTTCTCTCCGGCGGGACCAGCATATGTCGGTAGGGCGATGGACCAGGAGAATCTCAAACTCTACGAGTCCAATCATTGGTACGCAGCTGAACAGGTCTTTAGTGCCTCCGCCTGCGCCTCGATTGACGGAGGGGCCTTAGAGAGAGTTGTCCTGATGTACGCTCCTGAGCCCGACAGTGCGGCCTCGTCTGCGGCGGATAACGGTCTCTCATGGGCGCGCCAAAATGGCGGCGAATTTTGCGGATTGCATGAGCTGTCATTGGTTGACGGGCCACTGAAAGACGGATGCGAACTGCGATCGTCGATATTCGAAATCGCGCAGAGCGAGATTCCTGCCTATGTCAAGGAAAAGCAGGACCTCAGTATTTTCTCAAGGGTCAATCCCGACTTAGATTGGTTACAGTGACCCGTCGCTCGGTATCGCGCGGGAAGAAGGCAGGATGCGGCGCGGGCAGAGTCGGCGGTGCCAAACAGATTGGTGTCAGGTCGCCAGCGGCCGATCTTTCACCGGGCCGCCGCGCGGTTAAGAGACGGTTTACTGCGTTCCTGGTGCCCGTGATTCCCCTGGGAACTCGCTATCGCGTCACATGCGGTGCCTGCGGGCTTGCGTCTTGGAACAAGAGCGGCAAAGCCCAATCACCGCGCAAACCAGCGCTTACTTCCCTTCCTGCACACCACCTTGCACGCTTTTCACCCGCTGTACCGCAGTTCCCAGCGCTATTCTTCCATCAGCATGCCAATTCCGTCCAGTCACTAGCCACCCTTCACCAGCCACTTTCCCCCAACCAAAAAAATGCGCCACCAGACACAAAAATAGCCCTGATGCGCCTCCCGCATGGATAAGGTCCTCCATTTCAACAGCCTGGCGTCCCCAATTCGCCATTTCCCGCCCATGATCCACTACCAATGACCAACCACCAATCACCAATCACCACTGAGCCGAAATTTGTCGCCACCCCGACAACATACACCCACCCCCTCCCCCATGTAGATTCACTTGCTCCCAAGCGGCCAGGCCGCTTGACACGCGCCCGGAAACGGTTACCATTATTCAAAGGAGTCCCGCTATCATGTCGCACCGGTGGATTGTCTTCTGGACTTTGACTCCGTTGGTCGGCCTCCCTGCTTCGGCCCAATCCGTCATCTCGGCTCACTCGGGCCTGGTTCATTTTTCCGAAGGCTCGGTCTTTTTGGACGACCAGCGCCTGGAACAGAAAGCCGGCAAGTTCGACCAGATGAACAATGGTTCGGAGCTGCGCACCCAGGACGGGCGCGCCGAAGTGCTGCTCACTCCAGGAACATTTCTACGCCTGGGCGCAAACAGCGCCATCCGCATGCTCTCCAACCAACTCGATGACACACGGGTTGAACTGTTAAGCGGCTCGGCGGTTCTCGACCAGGGATCCGACACGCTGGCGGACACCTCGGTCACAATCCTCTATAACCTCGATCAAGTTCACATCAAGAAGGCCGGGCGCTACCGCTTTGATTCCGCCCCGCCACAAGTGAAGATGGAGAGCGGCGATGCCGAGGTGACGGCCGACGGGAAGTCGATCGAGGCCGGCCCAGGCTATGTGGTTCCTTTCGAGGGCAAGCTCACGGCTCGCAAGCTTCTGAACGATTCAGCTTCGAGCAAACCTGGCGACGACCTGGACAACTGGAACACGGCGCGCGGCAACTCGGTGGACCAAAATAACCTGGACGCGGCAAACACATCCGACCTTTCCAGCACGATCGACGGCTGGCAAAATAACCCGGACGCCGTCCTGCAGTCGCTCGGCATTCCTCCCTACATTCCTGGGATGTCGAGCATGGTCCCGCCCCCTGGCTACGGGTCGTATGGCTATGGCTCCGGTCTCTATGGCCCTGGACTTTATGGTTCCGGGCTCTACGGCTCAGGGCTCTACGGTTCCGGTCTTTACGGGTCTCCTCTTTATGGTTCACCCCTGTATGGTTCGCCCCTGTACGGCCCATTGAGTCCAGCGTTCGTCTACGGAATGCCTTTGTATCGACATTACGGATCGTATTATCCGACCTACGTCTATCGCGGACTAACCACCAACCCAGGGCGCTATGGCTATAGTCCGACGCGTTCTATTGGGAGCGTGCACACTGGCGTAGGAATCGGAGTGGGGCGCCCTGGCATGGGCGGGATTCACGCCGTCGGCGGCCATCGCTAGCATTCACTCAGCCGGCGCGTAGTATCCCAGTCTCCAGCGAGCTTTCAACGGCGGAAGCGCTTTGGGCTGCTGCAGCTTTACCTCGATCTTTCGATACTTGCCGTCGCGGCTGGGGTTTTGGGGCGAATAAGCCAGCACATATTGATTGCGAAGTTCGATCCCGATGCGCTCGGCAATTCCGGGAAGATCGCGCAAATTGCTGGCAGCCAGCGCCCGCCCGCCAGTCTGGTCGGCGATCGCGGACAGAAGCCTCGGCCCATCCAGTTCGGCGGTGCCCAATCTGCCGGCGCTCAGCCCCTTTAAACCAAATGACAGAGTCGGTTCGAACACACCCATGGCGTAAATCTGCACATCCGCTTCCCGCACCAGATCGGAGATCTGGGTGGATGTATAGCGGCTGTTGTTGTCGCCGCCGTCGGAAATAATCAGCAGAGCCTTGCGCGGGTTCTTGGCGCGCTTCATCTCGAGCAATCCCATGTTTACGGCGTCCAGCAGCGCGGTGAGCCCGCCGGAAGTGGCCGAGGTCATGGCGCTCTCGATGGCGCCGGCATCGTTGGTCAGAGGCACGGCCAGTTTGGACTGATCGCTGAACTCGACAAGGAAGGCTTCGTCGGCCGTGTTTAAGGTCTTCATGAACTCCGACACCGCGCGACGCGAAGTCTCCAGCTTGGCGCCCATGCTGCCGCTGGTGTCTACCAGCAGACCGATCGACAACGGCGCATCTTCGTTGGAGAAATGCGTGACCTTTTGCTCCACGCCGTCTTCAAACAGGCGCAGGTCTTCCTTTTCCAGCCCGAGAACATACCGGTTGGACGGATCGGTGACGGAAACGGGAACCAGGACCAGCGTCGAATCGGCGCGAAACGCGGTGGTGTCCTTGAGGGTGTCGGACTGGCCAAGCAACACAGTGGCGCAGGCGCAAAAGACAGCTACAAAACCTCGCACAGCGGGCGGGACTCCTCATTGAAATTTAACACGGGGGAGCTGAGGCAAATGTGGCGCACTCGTGCGGGCCGTGTTTGCACTCATGCGGACACGTTTTTCGTCCGAACCACCGGGCGTTCCCACGAGTGTGAACGCGGCACGCAGGAGTGCGTGCGGCACGGTGTTAGCATGATGGTGTGTTCTGCAGGCGAGTTGCTTTCCTGGCTTTCGGACTCGCAGCCGCCGGAGTGTTGTGCGCTTTTCAGATGCCGTTCCGCGAGTATGCGGGGCAGGAATACAACGATTTCCCGCTGCCTCAGGACTACCGCGACAAGACCGAGTTCATCTTCGCCCGCCTGATGTACCCGCAGGGTAACTGGGGCATCTTCGGATGGCTCTACCGCTTCGATTGGCGTGCGGGCCGCAGCGCCTGGACCAACGATTATCCCCGCGCCGACCGGCATTTCGTACTGGCGCTCCGCCGCCTCACTCGCCTCGATGTGCGGAGCGTGGAGCAACCCGTCAGCCCCGACGATGGCGATGACATTTACAACTGGCCTTTCCTTTACTGCGTGGGACCGGATCAATGGAACATGAGCGACGCCGAGCTCGCCAAAGTCCGCGATTATCTGGCGCGCGGTGGATTCCTGCTGGGCGACGACTTCTGGGGCGAGCAGGACTGGGCTTATTTTCAGCGCAATATGAATAAGCTGCTCCCCGGCCGGCCGATCGTCGAGATTGAGAACAGCGATGCTATCTTCCACACCGTCTTCGATCTCGACCAGCGCTATCAGGTATCGGGCCAATGGAGCCTGGGCGGCATGCCCTACTTGAACGGCGGCCGCGATCCGCATTGGCGCGCCATTTACGACGATCGGGGACGCATCATGGTAGCGGTGCTCTTCAATCACGACACAGGCGATTCCTGGGAGTGGGCCGACGACCCCACTTACCCGGAACGATACTCGGCGCTTGGCATTCGCACCGGTGTCAACTACGTGATGTACGCGATGACGCACTGACATTTGGTACGATGATCAAAACACTTTCCCCAGGAGGCTCCCATGAAATTCTTTGCACCCGTCGCAGCGCTGTTGCTGCTGGCGTTTTCCGCTTTCGCCGCCGATGTAGACGGCAAATGGACTGGCAGCGTCTCAACCCCGAACGGCGACTTTCCGGTGTCGTTCAATTTCAAAGCGGACGGCGCCATGCTGAACGGCTCCATGGCGGGCCCGGACGGCGGCGACATTGCCATTAAAGACGGAATGATCGATGGCGCCAACATTTCGTTCTGGCTCAGTCTGGATTTGGGCGGAAACGACTTGAAACTGACCTACAAGGGCGTGGTGGCGGCCGATGAGATCAAGATTTCGGGCGAGGCCGCGGGAATGCCCTTCGAGTTTGTCGTCAAGAAAGCCTCGTAAACCGCAGCCGCATTCGATCGAGCGAAAGGTAAACCACCGGCGTGGTATACAGCGTCAGGAGCTGGCTGACAATCAACCCGCCGATGATGGTGATGCCTAGCGGCCTGCGTAGTTCGCTTCCCACGCCATGCCCGATCGCCAGCGGCAACGCGCCGAGCATCGCGGACATGGTCGTCATCAGAATGGGCCGGAAGCGGAGCAGGCACGCCTTGTAGATTGCGTCGCGCGGAGACAACCCTTCGGCACGCTCGGCCTCGATCGCGAAATCGATCATCATGATGGCGTTCTTCTTGACGATGCCGATCAGCAGAATGATCCCGATCATGGCAATGATGCTCAGATCGGTTTTCGAAATCAGCAAGGCCAGCATGGCGCCGACGCCGGCCGATGGCAGCGTCGAGAGAATGGTGATGGGATGCCAGCAACTCTCATACAGCATACCCAGCACGATGTAGACCGTAGCCAGCGCCGCGGCGATCAGGATGGGCTCATTGCGCAACGAGTCCTGATAGGCCTGCGCGGTTCCGGCGAAAAAGGTCTGGATGGTATCCGGGAGGCCCACCTTGCGCGCGGTGGCCTGAATGGCATCCACTGCGTCGCCCAACGCTACGCCTGGCGCCAGATTAAACGAAATGGTCACCGCCGGAAACAGGCCCTGATGATTCACCCCCAGCGGAGCCACCGAAGACGAGTAATGACTGATAGTGTTGAGCGGCACGGTACCGCCGCGGGTATCGTGTACATAGATCTGCTTCAAGAACTCGGGGTCCTGCCAAAAGCGCGGCGCCGCTTCCATCACCACGTGATACTGATTGAGGGCCGTGTACATGGTGGAGACCTGACGCTGGCCAAACGCGTCATACAGCACGTTGTCGATGAGCTGGGAGGAAATCCCAAAGCGCGCGGCGGTGTCGCGATCGTACTGAACCACGGCTTGCAAGCCGCTATTCTGCTGATCGGTATTGACGTCGGTGATCAAGCGGAGGTGCCGCAAAGCCGAAAGCATGGGCGGACCATATTTAGTTAGATCCTGGACGTTATCGCCGCGCATGGTGAATTGATAAAGCGATGCGCTGTTGCGTCCGCCTACGCGCACGTCCTGGTTGGCTTGCATATAGTTGGTGGACCCGCGAATGACGGTGAGCTTGGGCCGCAGCCGCTCGATCACGTCGTACACCGAGACCTTACGTTCCGCCAGCGGCTTCAACTGGATTTGCATGCGCGCCGTGTTCAGCGTGTTTCCATACCCGCCGCTGCCTCCGGTATAACCGGCTACCGTCTCCACGGCCGGATCCTGCTGGACGATCTTCACCATCTGATTCAGGTTCCTTTCCATGGCTTGGAAGGAGGTGTCCTGATCGGCGATGATGGTCCCGTTCAAGCGCCCGTTGTCCTGCTGCGGAAAGAATCCCTTGGGCACGTGAATGAAGAGATATACGTTGAGACCGATGGTGGCGGCGAGTACGCCCAGAGTAATGGCGGGATGCCGCAGGACGCGCGCGAGCGTGCGCCCGTACAGGCTCACGATCCAATTGAAGGCGCGTTCGCTGGTCCGGTACATCCAGCCGTGCGAGGTATGCTCCTTGAGCAGATGCGCGCACATCATGGGCGTAGTGGTCAACGAAATGGCCATTGAAATCGCGATGGCCACCGACATGGTCACTGCGAATTCGCGGAACAGACGGCCCACAATTCCGCCCATCATCAGCAGCGGAATAAACACCGCTATCAGCGACACGCTGATGGTGAAGACGGTTGAGCCGATTTCTTTGGCCCCCCGCAGCGCCGCGGCGAAGGGCTGCATGCCCTGCTCCAGGTAGCGCGTGATGTTCTCGATCACCACGATGGCGTCGTCCACCACGAAACCAGTGCCGATGGTCAGAGCCATCAGAGAAAGGTTGTCCAGGCTGTAGCCGCACAGATACATCACCCCGAAAGTGCCAACCAGCGAAACCGGGACGGCCACGCTTGGAATCAAGGTGGTGCGGGGACTTCTCAAGAATACAAACACCACCAGGACCACCAGCAGTATGGATATGAGGAGCGTTCTTTCTATATCGCGCACCGATGCACGAATGGTGACGGTCTGGTCCTGAGTGACGTTCAACTTGATGGAGTGAGGAATCGCGGCCCTGAGCTGCGGGAGCGCCGCGCGGATCCGGTCCACGGTCTCGATGATGTTCGCGCCCGGCTGCCGATTGATCGCGACGTTCACCGAAGGCTGGCCGTTCGCGATGCCCATGTTGCGGAGATCCTCGACGGCATCGTTCACCTCCGCGATATCGCTCAGCCGCACCGGCGCGCCTTTGTTGTAGGCGACGATCAGCGGCTGATAATCCTTGGCCTTGAACATCTGATCGTTGGCGCCCACTTCCCAGAGGTGAAAGCCATCGGAAAAATGTCCTTTGGGAACATTCGCGTTGGAGCTGTTCAAAACGCCGCGCACCTGTTCCAGTCCGATGCCGTACTTGTTCAGCGCCATCGGATTCAGTTCCACTCGCACGCCCGGCAACGCGCCGCCCTGGGCATTCACCTGCCCCACTCCCTTGATCTGCGAAAGCTTCTGCACAATGATGGTGGAAGCGGCGTCGTAGAGTTGACCGCGATCGAGCACGTTGGAAGTGAGCGCTATTTGAAAGATTTGCTGCTCGGCGGGATTGACCTTGCGGTAACTGGGGTTGCTGGGAAGATTGGTGGGCAGATAACCGCGCGCGGCATTAATGGCGGCCTCCACATCGCGCGCTGCAGCGTTGATGTCGCGATTCAATTCGAACTGCAGGGTGATGCCGGTGCCGCCCAGCGTGCTGGTGGACGTCATTTCCGTGATCGCCGCGATGCGGCCGAACTGGCGCTCCAGCGGCGTGGCCACCGAGGACGCCATGGTCTCCGGACTTGCGCCGGGAAGATTCGCCTGGACGTTAATGGTCGGGAAATCCACTTGCGGCAGTGGCGAAACGGGGAGGAGGTTATACGCCACGACGCCCGCCATGGCGATTGCGATGGTCAACAGCGTGGTCGCTACGGGCCGATGAATAAACGGCTCTGAGATATTCATTGGTCTTTCACAGTGTTCGCAGGAGTGCGTGCGCTACTCAATCTCCCATCTCCGGCGCCAGATGCGGGTCCATGGCGGGCGCGGTGCGTTTGCGGTGCGCCAACCGGTCGAACCAAAGGTAGATCACGGGCGTGGTGTACAACGTCAAGAGTTGGCTGAAGATCAGTCCACCCACCATCGTGATTCCGAGCGGCCGCCGCAGCTCCGAACCCACTCCGGTGCCGAGCGCGAGCGGCAAACCGCCCAGAAGAGCCGCCATGGTAGTCATCATGATGGGCCTGAATCGTAAGAGACAAGCTTGATAAATAGCCTCGTGCGGCTGCATGCCCTGGGTGCGCTCGGCATCGAGGGCGAAATCGATCATCATAATCCCGTTCTTCTTCACAATGCCGATCAACAGAATAATGCCGATCAGCGCGATGACACTGAAATCCTGCCGGCAAATGAACAGCGCAAGAAGCGCGCCCACGCCCGCCGAGGGCAGCGTGGAGAGAATGGTGATGGGATGGATGTAGCTCTCATAGAGCACGCCCAGGACGATGTAAACGGTGATCAACGCCGCCAGGATCAAGATCGGCTCATTGGCGAGGGAGGCCTGAAACGCCTCGGCTGTTCCTTGAAACGCGCCCTGGATGCTGGCCGGCATCTGCAGGTCCTCTTTCACTTTGTTGATGTCGTTCACCGCATCGCCCAGCGAAGCGCCGGGCGCAAGATTGAACGACAGCGTGACTACCGGGAACTGGCCCTGATGGTTCACCGTTATCGGAACGGTGGTCTGTTCGATGTGCGTGAACGCGCTTAATGGGACCTGGCTTCCGTTGGTGAATACCAGTGACGATGCCGACACTCCGCCATTGAAGGCCCCGCTGGACGAACCACCCACCGGTCCGCCTATCGATTGGCCGGCGGTGGCCTGCGCCACCGATTGGCTGGACGGGCCAAAGCCCACCGTGTTGGTGGAGCCTCCCGATACCACCCCGGATCCCCCGGACCCCGCGGATGATCGGATGAACAAATTCCGCAAGTCCACGGGATTGTTTTGGAAGCCAGGCTTCACCTCCAGCACCACGTGATACTGGTTCAACTGCGTGAACATGGTAGATACTTCGCGCTGGCCGTAAGCGTCGTAAAGGGTGTTGTCGATGGTGGATGGGGTGATTCCCAGGCGCGAAGCGGTGTCGCGATCGAAGACCACGCGCACCCGCAAACCGTTCACCTGCTGATCGGTTGCCACGTCGCGCAGCTCGGGGATTTCCTTCAGGCGCTCCACCATCTTGGGAACGAAAGAATTCAGCTCCGCTGCGTTGGGATCCTCAAGGGTGTACTGATACTGCGTGCGGCTCACGCGATCTTCTACCGTCAGATCTTGCACCGGCTGCATATACAGCGTGATGCCGGCCACTTTGGTTAGGGTCGGCTGAATGCGCCGGATCACGTCGCTGGCGTTGATCTTGCGCACCTCCAGCGGCTTCAGGTTGATCTGGATGCGTCCCGTGTTCAGGGTAGTGTTGGTTCCATCGATGCCAATGAACGATGACAGACTCTCCACTGCCGGATCCTCTAAAATCACCTTGGCCAGGGCTTGCTGCCGCTGCGACATGGCGCGGAACGAGATGGTCTGCTCGGCTTCGGAAACTCCCTGAATCACGCCCGTATCTTGAACCGGAAAGAAACCCTTCGGAATCTTGATGAATAAAATAAACGTGAAAGCCAGCGTCGCCGCGGCCACCAGCAAGGTGAGCGGCTGATTGCGCAGCACCCAGCGCAGCGTCTTGGCATAGAACGCAATCACAGCCTCGAAGCCACGTTCGGAAGCGCGGTAAAACCAACCCTGCTGGCTCTGGGGCGTGTGCTTCAGAATCTTGGCGCACATCATCGGCGTCAGCGTGAGGGAAACGATCGCCGATACCAGGATGGTCACGCTCAGTGTCACTGCAAACTCGCGGAACAGGCGCCCCACAATGTCGCCCATGAACAGGAGCGGAATCAGCACCGCGATCAACGATACGGTGAGCGAAACGATGGTGAAGCCAATCTGCTCGGAGCCAAGCAGCGCGGCCTGGAGCGGACGCTTGCCCTCTTCGAGATAACGCGAGATATTCTCGATCATCACGATCGCGTCGTCCACCACGAAGCCGGTCGAAATGGTGAGCGCCATCAACGAGAGATTGTTCAGACTGTAGCCGAGCAGGTACATCACGCCGAACGTGCCCACCAAGGACAACGGCACCGCGACGCTGGGAATAATGGTGGCCGACAAATTCCTGAGAAACAGGAAGATCACCAAAACCACCAAGCCGATGGTCAGCATCAGCTCGAACTGAACATCGCTCACCGAGGCCCGGATGGTGTTGGTTCGATCGGTCAGAATCTTGACTTTTATCGACGAGGGCAGCGACGCTTGCAACTGGGGAAGCAGGGCCTTGATGCGATCCACTACCGCGATGATGTTCGCGCCTGGCTGCCGCTGGATGTTCACAATCACCGCCGGCGTCTGGTTGATCCAGGCCGCCTGACGGACGTTCTCGACATCGTCCACCACGGTGGCTATATCGCTCACGCGCACCGGCGAGTTGTTGCGATAAGCGACGATCATGGTTGCGTAGTCACCGCTCGAAAGCATCTGATCGTTGGCGCCGATCTGGTAAGCCTGATGGGCGCCGTCGAAATTACCTTTGGCCTGGTTCACGTTGGCGGCGGCGATGGCGTTGCGCAGGTCTTCCAGGTTCAGGCCATACGAGCCGAGAGCCGTCGGATTGGCTTGAATTCGCACTGCGGGCTTTTGGCCTCCGCTGATGCTGACCAGGCCCACGCCGGGCAACTGCGAGATCTTTGGCACCAAACGGGTGTCGGCGAGATCTTCCACCTTGGAAAGCGCGAGAGCATCGGACATCAGCGCCAGGGTCAGGATGGGGGTGTCTGCGGGATTCACCTTGGCGTAAATGGGAGGCACGGGCAGATCCGCCGGCAGGTAAGTACCGGACGCATTAATGGACTGCTGCACTTCCTGCTCGGCCACGTCGATGTTCAAGCTCAAATTGAATTCGAGCGTAATCACCGAGCTTCCATCGGAGCTGGTGGACGTCATCTGCTGGAGTCCGGGCACCTCGCCGAATTGGCGTTCGAGCGGCGCGGTGACCGCCGACGCCATTACGTCCGGACTCGCACCCGGGTAGAAGGTGATGATCTGGATGGTGGGATAGTCGACCTCGGGAAGCGCCGACACGGGGAGTTGTTTGTAGGCTACCGCGCCCACCAACAGAATTCCGGCCATCAACAGTGAGGTGGCAACGGGCCGGACAATAAACGTCCGAGACGGGTTCATGACAGTTGACGGCTCACGACGCGGGTTCGGCGCCGCGCTTGTGCGGCCTTCCTCCGCCCGATTTGCCATCGAAAGGCCTGCCACTGAAAGGCTTGCCGCCGCCCCGCTTCCCCGCACCCGGATTCTCGCCGGCAATTTGCGCGTTTACCTTGCCGCCTTCTTCCAGCCGGTCCACGCCTACCGTGACCACGGCATCGCCCGGTTCCAGGCCGGCGGTGACTTCGGATACATCGCCCTCGGTGGTTCCCAACGTTATCGGCCGTACCGTAACGGTTTGATCGGGCTTCACCAGCCAAACATAGGTTCCTTGCGAATTCCGTTGAATGCCGGCGTTCTGCAGCAACGTAATATTCTGTTTCTGTTGCACCAGCAACCGCGAATTTACGAACTGGCTGGGGTATAGCTTGCCATCGCCGTTGGCGAAAACGGCCCGCAGCTTCAAGGTGCCGGTGGTGGGATCGATTTGATTGTCAACGGTCTCCAGCTTGCCTTCCGCCAGCTTGTTCTTGTTCTCGCGATCCCAGGCCTCCACCGTCAGCTGCTGGCCCGCGTGCAGGCGCTGAAGAATCGGCGGTAGCTGATCCTCAGCCGTGGTGAAAATTACGCTGATCGGGTCGAGTTGTGTAATCACCACCAGCCCGGTGTTGGACGTGGATTGCACAATGTTGCCCGGATCCACCAGCCGCAACCCCACCAAGCCGGTGATCGGCGAAGTGATGTGGCAATAGACCAGATTCAGCTTGGCGTTGTCGACCTGCGATTTATCCGTCCGGATGGTGCCTTCATACTGAGTGACCAGCGCGGTCTGAGTATCGAGCTGCTGCTGAGGAATCGCATCCTGCTTCATCAGCGTCTTATATCGTTCCAGATCCAGGTTCGCGTTCTTTAGCAGCGCCTCATCGTGAACCAGTTGACCTTCGGCCTGCTCCAACTGCACCTCATAAGGCCGCGGATCGATCTCCAGCAACAAGTCGCCTTGGTGTACGATCTGCCCTTCTTTGAACTGAACCTTCATCAACTGCCCGGTCACGCGGGAATTCACTGTCACGGTGTAAATGGGCGTCACCGCGCCCAGACCCGTCACATAGACTTTAATGTCGCCCTTGGTTGCCCGCGCTGCCACCACTTGCGAAGCGCCGCCGCCCGCCCCGCGCCGGCCCCTGCCGCCCTTCGCTGTGGCTTGCGAAGCCGCGTCGCCGCTCGGCAAAAAAGTCTTGAGCCTGGGCCACTGCCAATAGCCGATCCCTACCAGCACCAGCAGCAGCAACCACCAGATCCATCCACGCCTGGCGGGCGGTTGCGGCGGAGTGCTGCGGGCACCGGTTGGCCCGTGGGGGGGCCGCTCTAAAGGGGCCGGTTCCAAGGCAGGGGCGGTTTCGAGCACAGTTGGCGTAGCGTCCTTCATAATCCGAGAGTGATGGTCCTAGTGTTACTAACGACAGCATACTCCGGTTCGTTACACGATTTGGGCGCCACCTTGTGGCCATAGCTCCAAAGAGCCATCTGCCCTCTTTTGATCCACTTCAAATTGTAAGAGTCTGTAATATCGTACCTATTCGACACCCCAGTTTTTGCAGCTCCCCGAACATCGCGCTGTAAGATTGTTCCAAGCGTGAAGATCACGATGATCTCGTTGTTCGTTTTGGGTATCCTGGCCCTCAGCGCGGTATTTTATCGTTCCTGCGGCTCAGGCGGCACTTTAGACGTAGATCCGCACGCGCGGAAGGAGATCAGGAAAGCTCAGCAGAGGTGAAAATCGAGGGGTGCGCCAAAAGCGTTCATGACAGGCGCGATAGTCTCAGATACGCTTGAAAAATGGACATCAACAAAATGTTGGCCGACCTTCGGTTGGAGCGAGAGCAAATCTCAGAGGCTATTGTGGTGCTGGAACGTCTGACCATTGGAGGAAAGCGAAGGGGCAGGCCGCCGAAGCGGCTGACGGAAGTGAAGCGTCGCGGAAGACCGAAGGGCAGTAAGAATAAGCCGAAGCCAGACTAACAAAGAGCTCTATCACTTCAAACCTTCCGAGAATTTCGTCAGGAGCGAACTTGATTCAGATCGCTCCTTCGGACGAAATTTGCATGGCCTCAGAACTAAAACGCCACTGGCTGGATGTCCGCAGTGCGGCGGTTTCGATTGCGCCGGATCACCAAGCAGCTACCCAACAGCAGAGAGAGAAGTACCCATACGCCTCCGCGCGGCTCTGGAGTCTCCACGATCTGCTCCTGAAACCCGCCGATACCCAGTCCGTTGGTAAAAGTCATATTCGCCGGGCTGACGATTTCGAATTGCGACAAGAAGCTATTGAGGGCGGTTTGATTCGTGCTCATGCCGTTGTACCAGCTCGCCGCCTGTTCCAGGTAGGCAGCGTCATTCACACCTGCAGGATTATAGGGTGCGATTGTCTTGGGGTCCAACATGGTCCAAATGGCTTCCTGAATCTGGTTATTGGAGGTGTTATTCCCCAGACTGATGTTGAACAGGGAGACCAGGTAAGCCGCCATTTCGTAGCGCGCCAGGGAGCTTGTTCCGGGCCCCGAGTTAAAGAACGCATTATCGAGCATGTCGAGCGAGGTATTGCCGTCACTGATGTTTATGGAGGTCCAGCCGTTAGATGCGATACCGCCAAACCTGGTCTCGCTCAAGTTTGCGCTGGTTGAAAGCTGCGTTACGTCAGCCGAGTAGCTGTTCCCAGCACCGATGTCGTTGCTGAAATCATCGCAGAACATTTCAATCGGCACGCCATTCAGGGTGCCCGTTGCTCCGCCTCCGCCACCAGCGAGGGGAAAGTTGTAGTAGATTCTATCGAGGGTTACGGTTCCCGCAGTCGCCCCGAAAGTAATAAATAGAAGTGCGAATCCGGCTCCGAGGATTGGTTTACTTTTCATAGCGGACCCAGATTACGTGGCGCCCCGTATGCCGACAATGAGCCGTTGGTTATGGCCTACCGGGGAGTCGTACCAGGACTTTGCCTCACCCGGGACTTTTCGGCTATGAATGAAGCCTAATTGCCGCTTTTTGTCCTGCCAAACCTCCGGCCCAAGATCATCTTTACGAGCAATGATCGGTTCCGCGGGCGATGCCAACGCCGAAGTTGAATCAAATCCCCGGCTGGCACGATCTGCCGCTCCTGTTGGCACAACGGATCGAAGTTTCCTAGCGGACCCAGGCTGGGGCAATATTCCAAGCCCGCATTGACCTGTTTCGTGATGTCGAAACCAGCCTTGAAGTTTGGGGAGAAAACTACGCCTTGGCTTACGCTCGGCCCATCTGCTTGTCGATAATCGGACGGATCTGCAGCGTCGGACAGGCTGACACCCACGGGCCAGTGCCAAGACTCGGGCACTCTTACCCGCAGCCGAATGTGATGGCCCACCCGCTGCCCTCAATGGTGAAGTTGCTATGCAACTCAAGCATCGTGGCGCCCGGGTCCTGGTTCTCGGACGGATAGGCTTGGATTGCGTAGTTTCCCTGCGCCAGCGCCGCGGCAGCGGAGGAAAGAAAATCCCGTGAGCATGTCGGCCGATCACGAGGTGCGGATGCGGCCCGAGGGAAATGCACAAGGTTCACCGGCCCACCACCGGAAAAGTGGACTTTAAGTGGACAGAATGATCGCCGATCAGAAAGGGCGAGGGCTTACCGATGGATTGGGCAAAACGGGGAGTCAAGATCGTGCATTCGGATCAACTGGATTTGAATACACCACAGACATCGGGCATGACCCGCGCCACCGCGATTACGCATGCGAGAACCGGGGCAAGCAAATTGTGGGCCGGCACAATGCTGGTTCCACCAGATGCCAAGGCCGGACCGCATCAGCATGGAGAACTGGAAAACGTTGGTTTCAGGCAAAAGCGGAAGGGCAGCACGGCTCAGCCGGACCACCGGCTGCCGCGAAGGTCCTTCCAACGTCCGTCTTCTCCATAATTTTCGGGGTGCAGCACTTTTGGACGCGGATCTTCCGCGGTGTCGAGCTGAAGGACCATCCACTTCGGGTAGGGAACACCGGGGTCCGAGACCTCGTCGAGCAGCCGCACATCGTCACTCGAGAGCCGAAGCTCAACGGCGTGGATGTTGTCTTCCAATTGCTCAGGTTTTCGGGCAGCGACTATCACACTGCTCACGGCCGGGCGTCCCAGCACCCACGCGAGGGCCACGCGGGCAGCGCTGGCGTCGTGCCGTTTGGCGACTTCTTTCAATACATCGACGATTTTGTAGCCGTTTTCCTTATCGAAAGGCACGAACTGACCGGCCTCCGCGTAGCGTGTCCCGTCGGGTGCCGGATTGTTGCGGCTGTACTTGCCGCTGAGGAATCCTCCGGCCAGCGCGCTCCAGACCAGTATGCCGATGTTGTGGTACTCGGCAAAGGATTGGAATTCGTACTCAAGTCCCCGGCCGACGAGGCTGTAGTACATCTGAGCCGTCACATATTTTTCAAGGCCGAGACGCTCCTGAAGCATCACCGCCGTCGCAGCCTGCCAGGACATCAGGTTGGAGAGCCCGATGTAGCGGACTTTTCCGTGGCGCACGAGATCGTTCAGGGTCCGCAGCGTTTCCTCCAAAGGCGTGTTGCTGTCCCATCCGTGCACTTGGTAGAGGTCGATATAGTCGGTCTGTAATCGTCGCAGACTAGCCTCTACTTCGCGCATGATGTTCACGCGGGTAGCGCCACTCCGATTGAAGTTTTCACCCATGGGCAGCCGGACCTTGGTGGCCAGAACGATTTCTTCTCTGACGCCCTTCAAGGCGTTTCCTAGCAGCGTTTCACTTTCCCCCAGACTGTAAACGTCCGCCGTGTCAATGAAATTGATGCCGTTGTCCAGAGCCAGTTGCACCATCTGCGTGGTTTGCTCCTGGCCCAGGTTGCCCATCTTCATCTTGCCGCCGAACTGCATCGTACCCAGAGCCACCTCACTTACGATGAGCCCGGTATTTCCCAGCTTCCGGTATTTCATTCTTCACTCTCCTTGTCTGAACCGGCAGATTGGCCGCGCATGCACGCGATTAATTTCACCCTTTCAGCATGACTCCGCTCCCGAGCACTTTGGTTTGAGGGCACGTGAGAGGCCATTTCGGGTTGATGACGATGCTGCCCGATAGAGGAAAAGTCGCACCAGTGTTTGACACTCGATCGACACTCGCGTCGAAGAAGCGTACCTGGTAGTCGCGGTTGGAACCGCGCCCCTCTGGAGTACGCGTGCCGCAGCCCTCGCCGCACCTGTAGACGACGCACTCAAGGGAAGGTTCCAAACCAGTTTGAATGGCTTGTATCAACAGCTCGTGAGAACTAGCTTTAGCGAGAAATGGGTACAGCTTCGAACCCGAACAGTACACTTAATCTTAATGAAGAAAATCGGCTTCCTCTCCTTCGGCCATTGGACCCCGTCACCGCAGTCGCGAACGCGGTCTGCGGCTGACGCGCTCCTGCAGTCCATTGACCTCGCCGTGGAGGCCGAGCGCCTGGGAATGGACGGAGCCTACTTCCGCGTTCATCACTTCGCGCGGCAACTGGGATCACCTTTCCCGCTGCTCGCGGCAGTCGGCGCTAAAACCCGAAGGATTGAAATTGGCACCGCAGTGATCGACATGCGGTATGAGAACCCTCACTATATGGCGGAGGACGCCGGCGCTGCGGATCTGATCGCCGGCGGGCGCCTGCAGTTGGGAATCAGCCGCGGCTCCCCCGAACAGGTGATCGAGGGTTGGCGTTATTTTGGCCACCTCCCGATTGAAGGCGAGGACGATGCAGGCATGGGCCGTCGGCACGCCGAAGAATTTCTCGAGCTGCTGCGCGGCAAGGGCTTCGCTCAGCCGAACCCACGTCCCATGTTTCCCAATCCGCCGGGGCTGTTGCGTCTGGAGCCGTACTCGGAAGGATTGCGTGATCGTATCTGGTGGGGGGCGGCTTCCAACGCGACGGCTGCCTGGGCCGGGAAGCTCGGAATGAACCTGCAAACCTCAACCCTCAAATTCGATGAGACCGGTGAGCCGCTCCATATCCAACAAGCCGCCCAGATTCGCGCGTTTCGCGCAGCCTGGATGGAGGCTGGCCACGCTCGCACTCCGCGCATTTCGGTTAGCCGCAGTATCTTCGCGTTGATCGACGACCGTGATCGCGTCTATTTCGGACGAGGAGGCCAGGAAGAGGACAAGATCGGCTTCCTGGACGAAAACACACGGGCGATCTTCGGCCGTAGCTACGCTGGCGAGCCGGATGTCCTTATCGAAGAGCTTAGGAACGACGAGGCGATCGCGGAGGCCGATACGCTATTGCTCACCATCCCAAATCAACTAGGCGTGGCCTACAATGCGCACGTTATGGAGGCAATTCTGACCACTGTCGCTCCCGCTCTCGGTTGGCGCTAATGCTGCTTCAGCCGGCACGGCGGGACGGTCGCCGATATCTTAATCCTGTACCGACCAAGATCGGTGGGCTCTCGCTCATCTTCAAGGTAGGGCCGCGGTTCTTTCTGGGTGCTAAAGCACGCTCGCCGCGCCGGCCGCTGGGCCCATTTCATACGGACCCTTCGATTTACGCCACCCAGCCGCGTTCCGGACTTCGCATCACCTGGATGGGACATGCTACGTCGATCATCGAGATGGATGGGGTGCGCATCCTGATCGATCCGGTATGGGACGAGCGCGCGGCACCGACGAACTGGAGCGGGCCCAAGCGCTTTTTCCCAGCGCCTCTAGGATTGAGCGATCTGCCAGCCATCGACGCGGTGATCGTTTCGCACAATCACTACGATCACCTGGGCGCGAACACGATCCGCGCGATGGCGCAGCTGGCCGCGGTGGAGAGAGCGCAATGGATTATGCCGCTGGGAGTAAGCGCGCTGCTGAAGCATCTCGGTGTGCCGGCGGCGCATTGCTTCGAACTGAACTGGATGGACAGCACGCAAGTGGGCGCGGTGCGGTTGACGGCTTTGCCGGCGCGGCATTTTTCCGGCCGCAGCCTTTTTGATCGCTTCGAAACGCTGTGGGCCTCGTTTGCATTGGCTGGACCGCAGCACCGCGTGTATTATGGGGCCGATTCCGGGGAGTGGGCGGGCTTCCCCGAGATTGGGGAGCAGTTTGGGCCTTTCGACCTGGCGATGCTTGAGATTGGCGCGTTCGACCCGTTGTGGGCGGATATTCACATGGGACCGGAAGGCGCCGTGCGCAGCTTTCGTGCCCTGCGCAGTCAGGGTCTGCTCATGCCGATTCACTGGGGACTATTCGATCTGGCGCTGCACCCCTGGAAGCAGCCTATCGAGAAGATCTGGGCGGTAGACGGACTGAAACTCTGGTCGCCGACGCCGGGGGTTCCTTCGGAGGTCATCGCAGGGGAGGAGCTGCGATCAGAGTGGTGGCGCTGAGAAAAGATTGGTACGCCCGGTAAGATTCGAACTTACGACCTTTTGCTCCGGAGGCAAACGCTCTATCCAGACTGAGCTACGGGCGCCCTGGGGCTATTATAACCATCGCGCGGTGTGCTGGCCGTTTTATTTGGCCGCTACCGGATGGGCCTTCGCCGCGCTCGTGTGATGGGTCGCCGGAGCGGTGGCTGGTTCCTTCAAAAGCGTCTCGATCATGTTGCGCCAATAGCTTTCGGTGTAAAGCGTCTGATCGTCGCCCGCGGCGGGCGTCTGTGATCGAATGTTCCCCTTGCGGTCGATCCACACAATCTGCGGCACCGTGTAGCGCTCCATGATGTTGTAGCCAAGGTACGCCATCACCTCTTCGGGACTGCTGTAACCCACCGGGTAGCCAATGCGGAAGTTCTTCACGAAGTCGGCCACGTACATGTTGGCCATGGTGTTGAAGGCCGCATCCACCGGCTGAAATCCGCGCGCTCCGTACTCCTGGTAAAACTGCGTGAACACCTGCGAGGTGTGCTGGCAATGCGGGCAAGTGGTGTGGACCATCAAGAGCGCCACCACCTTGCCTTTCAAGCTGCTCAGCAGCATCTGCTGGCCATCCACGAACTTGATGACAAACTCGGGCGATTTCCGCAGCACCGGCGGAGCTTCCGATTTCGGGGCTTCCGCTTTAGGCGTCGCCGCATTTAATCCGACCCCGGCCAATAGCAAGAGGGTTGCACAGGCTAAGCGCATCCAACAACTCCTTTACTTCTAGTTTACGCCCAAATTATATCGTAATTGGCTGCGCTACGATGCTTGCATGGACTTCCATCTCGCCCAGTTGAACATCGGGCGGCTCCTCCATCCACTGGACCATCCCCAAATCCGGGAATTCGTGGATGGCCTGGACCACATCAATGCGTTGGCCGACCGATGGCCCGGCTTCGTTTGGCGCTTGCAAACGGACTCCGGCAACGCCACCGATGTCCAACATCCCTGGTCGCGCGAACCTTTCATGCTGGTCAACATGTCGGTTTGGAAGAGCGCCGAAGATCTGAAGCAGTTCGTCTATCGCTCGGGCCACCTGGAATACGTCCTGAAACGATCCGGATGGTTCGAGAAGCCAACCCAGGCGCACTACGTTCTGTGGTGGGTGCGGGAGGGACACATTCCGAATCTCGAAGAAGCACGCCAGCGCCTGGAGCACTATCGCGCCCACGGCGCGTCACCGCACGCGTTTTGGTTTGGCAAACTGTTTCCAGCCCCAGCCGCGTCGGTTGCCCCCGTTTAGCTTATGCGCCCGGCTTTACTACTCGCGGCGATCACTTGCCTCACTTGCATCACTAGCATCGGGGCGCTGGTCGCTCAAGAGGAACCCATTCCCGTATTCGGCACCACGGTGGTTATTCCTTCGGGTCTGCGCGGCCTGGTCTATCACATCCACCACAACAGGACCGAACTCCCCAATTTCGAGAAACTGAAGCCGGCAGGTCCCGCCATCTACACCTCCTCTCTCAACTTGCCGCCGCAGGACTTCAAGCAGGGTTTTCCCGGGGTCACCAAACGTACCGAATGGTTCGCCATCGATTACAGCGGAAGGTTCTGGATCGCCGATCCGGGCATGTACACGTTTTCACTGCTCTCCGACGATGGTTCGAAGCTTTACATAGACGATAAAGTCATCGTCGACAACGACGGCGTCCACGCGCCCTTGGAAAAGACCGGCGAGGTGGACCTGGCCGGTGGCCTGCACCGCATTCGCGTGTCCTATTTTCAAGGACCGAAATGGCAAGTTGCGCTGGTATTGAAGGTGGCGGGCGTGGGCCAGGAACTGCGCGTGTTCAGCACCGACGAGTTCAAACCGCCGCCCGATCCCGGCCAGTGGCGCTTCCCGCCAAAAGAACCGCAACCATAAAAGCCGGAGCGTTCACACGAGTGTGAACGCGGCACGCACGAGTGCGTGCGCCACAATTGCGCGACAGGAACTTTTCGGCGCCTCGCAACGTACCACGATGACAGGGGAAGCATGGACCAATTCAAGCAGGTGTTGCGAAGGCTGGGCCGCGCGCCGTTGTTTACCGCTGTAACGTTGATCACGCTGGCCGTGGGCGTGGGCGCTAACACGGTGATTTTCAGCGTGGTCGAAGGAGTGTTGCTGAAACCGCTGCCGTATCCGCATGCCGAGCAGTTGATCGGGGTGTGGCATACCGCTCCGGGCATTGGTTTCAAAGACCTCAACATGGCGCCGTCGAACTACTTTATCGACCGCGAGCAAAGCGCTACCTTCCAGGATATCGGGGCCTACGACATTGACTCGTTCAATATTACGGGGGCGGGCGAACCCGAGCATGTACGCGGGCTGGACGTTACCGATGGCACGCTGCCCCTGCTGGGCGTAGTGCCCGCGCTCGGGCGATTGTTTACCCGCCAGGACGATTCGCCAGGCGCCGCGGCAACCGTCCTGTTGTCCAACGCCTACTGGCGCGAGAAGTTTAGCTCTGCTTCTTCCGTGCTGGGGCGTTCTATTACGGTGGATGGAAAGCCGCGGCAAATCATCGGTGTGTTGCCCCAGGGATTTCACTTTCTCGATTTCGAAGACGTAGCTCTCGTCGTTCCCTTCCAGTGGGATCGCAGCAAGTTAAATCTAGGGAACTTCAGTTATTACGCTCTGGCCCGGTTGAAGCCTGGAGTCACGCTGGCACAGGCCAGTGCCGACATGGCGCGGCTGCTTCCCATTCTCATGCGAAGCTTTCAGCCGCCGCCGGGTTTTAGTCTGGAGCTGTTCCAGAACGCGCACCTTGCTCCCAACCTCCGCCCGCTGAAGCAGGATGTGGTCGGCGATATAGGCAGCGTCTTATGGGTGCTTATGGGATCCATCGCCATTGTGCTTCTCGTCGCTTGCGCCAACGTCGCGAATCTTCTGCTGGTGCGCGTGGAAGGCCGCCGTCAGGAGTTGGCCATTCGCTCCGCACTGGGCGCGGGAGCTATGCAGATTGCGGCGGATCTGCTGTCCGAGAGTCTGGTTCTGGGCCTGCTGGGGAGCCTTTTGGGACTGGCGCTCGCCGATGAAGCGCTGCGCGTTTTGATCGCTCTGGCGCCCACCGGTCTTCCGCGGATCCACGAAATCGGCATCGATGTGCCGGTGCTGCTGTTCACTTTTGCGCTGGCCCTTTTCACCAGTGTTCTCATCGGGGCGATCCCGATCGTCAAGTATGCGGGCGGGCGCGTGAACACCGGCCTTCGCGAAGGCGGCCGGGCGCTGAGCCAGAGCCGCGAACGGCACCGGGCGCGCAACGCTCTGGTGATCTTGCAGGTTGCACTGGCGCTGGTCCTGCTGATTTGTTCGGGACTGATGATTCGCACCTTTCGAGCCTTGATGCACGTGCCTCCCGGATTCACGGCGCCGGACACCATCCAGACCGCCCGTCACTATGTCCCCGAGACCCAGATACCGGATTCCGAGGGCGAGCGCCTGGTCCGCATGGAACAGGAAATGCTCAACAAGATCGCGGCGATCCCCAGTGTTTCGGCAGTTAGCTTGTCCAGCGCCATTCCCATGGACGGACGCAATTCCAACGATGTACTGGTGGCGCGGGATCGCGTGTACAGGCAAGGCGAGATTCCCCCGGTGCGGCGCTTCAAGTTTATATCGCCTGGCTTCTTCGCCTCGGTCGGCATTCCGCTGGTGGCCGGCAGGGATCTGAGCTGGACGGACATCTACAAGAGAATTCCGGTCGCGCTGGTCTCTGAGAATTTCGCGCGAGAGTATTGGCACAGTGCTGCCGGCGCGCTCGGCAAGCAAATCCGCGCGGGCAGTACGGACGACTGGCGCGAAGTGGTCGGCGTAGTCACCGATGTGCACGATGACGGCGTGAATAAGCCGGCGCCCGTATCCGTGTATTGGCCCATCCTGATGGACCGTTTTGAAGGTCAAAAAGAGAATGTCCGCCGCGACCTGGCTTTTGCCATTCGTAGTCCGCGGGCCGGCTCGGAAGCTTTCAGGAAGGAAATCCAGCAAGCGGTATGGTCGGTGGATCCGAATCTACCGCTGGCCGACGTTCACACCGTCGGGTACTTTTATACGAAATCGATGGCCCGGACTTCGTTCACCCTGATCATGCTGGCCGTCGCGGGAGGCATGGCTTTGCTGCTCGGCATCGTTGGCATTTACGGCGTCATCTCCTATTCGGTGTCGCAGCGCACGCGCGAGATCGGAATTCGCATGGCGCTGGGCGCTGAACGGCAGAGCGTCACCGCGTTGTTTGTGCGCGATGGACTATGGCTGAGCGGCGTTGGGATTGCGTGCGGTCTGCTGGCATCCTTTGCGGCCATGCGTCTGATGTCGTCGCTGCTGTTCAATGTCAGCCCGGTGGATCCGGTGACCTACGCCGCCGTCACGGCCGGCGTTCTGGCCACGGCCTGTATCGCTTGTTATCTACCCTCGCGCCGCGCCGCCACGGTGGACCCCATCCACGCGCTGCGCGCTGAGTAGGGCGCTATAATCGAAAACCATGAAAGCCGCGCTCTTAAGATTCCTAACCATGGCAGTGCTGGTAGGGCCACAGGCGCCAGCGCAGTCCGGTCCCGAGCGATTGTCCGCGGATACCCGGCGAGCCGCTCCCGGCGGTGCGACATTCACCGCCCCGGGAGGATGGTCGATTGTTGTCGGAGCGTCCGCCGCTGTCCTGGATGCGCCGGAGCGGGACTCACACGTAGCCATCGTGGATGTCCACGCCAGCGACGCCTCGGCAGCTGTCGCCGGAGCTTGGGCGGCCTATCGCCCGGATGCGAAGCGGCCCCTCAAATTGGCCACGCCCAGTCCGGCGCGCAACGGCTGGGACGAGCGCCGCACGTTCGATTATGAGACGTCGCCCAACGAGCGCGCGGCCGTGGAGGCTATCGCGCTGCGGTCCGGCGACTCATGGACCGTCGCCATCATCGATGGAACGGAGCCAACCTTCGAAAAGCGCGGCGCGCAACTCTCGCTGATCATCCAGAGCCTGCGCCCCAAGGGCTACCAGCGCGAGTCGTTCGTGGGCCGCAAGGCGCTGTCGTTGAACCCGGAGCGGATTGAAGAACTGAAATCGTTCGTCGAGACTTCGATGCCGAAGCTCGGCGTTCCCGGAGCCTCCATGGCGCTCATCAATGGCGGCCGAGTAGTGTACGAGGGCGGGTTTGGAGTGCGCGAACTAGGCCAACCCGACCAGGTGGACGCCAATACGCTGTTCATGGCCGCCTCCAACACCAAAGGGATGACCACGCTGCTGCTGGCCATGCTGGCCGATGAGAAAAAGCTTCAATGGGATGAGCCCGTCACCCAGGTTTATCCGAACTTTAAGCTGGGCGACGCGGACACCACGCGGCAGGTCCTGGTACACCACCTGGTCTGCGCGTGCACTGGCCTGCCGCGGCAAGACCTGGAGTGGCTATTCGAGTTCAAGCAGGCCACTCCCGCTTCCGAGCTAGCTTTGCTCGGGACCATGCAACCGACCAGCCGTTTCGGTGAAGTCTTCCAATACAGCAACCTCATGGCATCGGCGGCCGGCTATATCGGCGCCCATTTGTACGATCCTTCCCGCGAGCTCGGCGCCGCTTACGACGATGCGATGCAGAAGAAGATCTTCACGCCGCTGGGAATGAACTCGACTACATTCGATATGGAACGCGCCCAAAAGGGCGATCATGCCTGGCCGCATGGCGACGATGTGGACGGCAAACCCGGCGTCGCCGACATGGCCTTCAATTACTCCATGGTTCCCGCCCGTCCCGCTGGAGGCGTGTGGACGTCAGCGCACGACTTGATTCGCTATGTCCAGCTCGAACTCGCGCTTGGCAAGCTCCCCAACGGGAAGCGGCTGGTCTCCGAGGAAAACCTGCTGATGCGGCGGAAACCACAGATCAGCATTGGAGAAGACCAATATTACGGAATGGGCCTCATGGTGGACAAGACCTGGGGCGTTACTGTAATTCACCACGGCGGCAGCATGGCGGGTTTCAAAACCGATTTGATTTTCCTACCGGATTACGGCGTCGGCGCAGTGCTGCTGACCAACGCCGACAATGGGCAGTTGCTTCTGCGGCCGTTCATGCGGCGTCTGCTGGAGGTGCTATTCGATGGGAAACCAGAAGCGGTAGGAGACGTGGATGGCCGGGCCGCAACTCACAAGGCTAACATCGCCAAAGACCGGGAACGGCTGGTGGTGCCGGCCGATGGCGCGGAAGTAGCGAAGCTCGCCACGCACTACCTCAGCAGTTCGCTCGGCGATCTCACCGTCCGCCGGTTAGGCTCGTCCATTATTTTCGACTTCGGCGAGTGGAAGAGCACGGTAGCGTCGCGCAAGAACGACGACGGCACCATCTCTTTCATCACCATCGATCCCGCCGTTGACGGGTACGAGTTCGTGGCCGCTGAGCGCGGCGGCAAGCGCGTACTGATCATCCGTGACGGCCAACACGAATACCTGTTTAACGAGGGCGCCTGACGCCTTACGGCACAGGCGTTTTCCAGCCCTCAATCTGGTTTACTGTCTCACCGTCCATCCAAACGCGGAAATAACCCGAGTCACCCAGCCCTTCCACCAGCTCCGGCGTCTCTTTCCCGATCTCGACCTTCTTCCACTTGCCTTCCATCACGTGACGATACTGCTCGAAATACTTTCGCGCCGACTCCCGCGAATCCCACGTCGACGCCACTCCCAGCACTGGAAACTTCTCGCGCTTGTTCTCGACCAGTTGATAAGAACCGCCTAAGAGACGGGACGCCAGAGCCTCACCCTCCGCCGCCGTGGTGTATTGCGACAGCAGGACCCGGAAATCGAGTTCGCCCAGTGTGCCATCGGCCAGTTTGCGAAATTCCCGCGTCTCAGGTAACAGCGGCGAATTCGGAATCACAACTCCCCCGTGGCCCAGGTACCGCTCCGGATGCAAGATCTGTCCGCTGCTCCCCGGCGGCCGCAGGAAAACCTCCGAAAATGCCTGCTTGCCGAGCTTCCGAAACACCGCATCCTGAAACGCCAGACCGTCGGCGTACGGAAACACCAGCGACTCGCGGATGTACAGCGGCGCTTGCGAAAACACCGGGTATTGCTGCGCGGCCGATCCTTCGATGCTCTTCTTCATCATGTCCAGCACCGCCTCGGGGACTTCCGGCTTCCCCCCGCCTTCGCGCGAGATATAAGCCGCCATCAGCCAGGTGGCCTGCCCCTCCATCACCGCCTGCCGCGCCGTGGCGCTATCGTCGCTCCGCAGCCCTTCATGTATGTATTTGGCCAGGTGAAAGTGCTGGTCGGCCAGCGCGTGCGCCAATTCATGAACCAGTGCAACGCGCTCCTCCTCGCCTTGGCCGCCTCCTTCCAGCACGAACAGTTTCTTCTGGTTGTAGTCGTAGAATGCGGCTGCCTGCTCAGTCAGCAAATCCAGCGTGTTCTTCCGCAGATCGAAATCGGCGGGCGCCAGGCCGAGCATTTTCAAGGTCAGCTCCTCGGCCCGCGCCTCCTCCGGCTTCATGGTTTCCTGGAGCCTTTTTTCCAGGTACTTACGCAGCTCGTCCTTGGTGATCAGCGCGTAGGGAACGTTGTGCTGGAACTCGAGCCCGGTGATCGCGGACAATCCCTCCTTGATATGGCCGATGTTGGCGAACAGCTCTTGCGCGTGGACCGGCCAAACCAGCGCCCAAGCCGTCAGAAGGGAGAATAGGCGTTTCATGCGACAATGAACCTTTATGGTAGACGAGAAGTTGTATTCAGCCGAGGCCCACGGTAGTGGGACCTTCATCATCAGCAAACCCAAGCGCAAGCGCCCCAAACTCAGGCAGTCCAGGTTGAAAAAGCCGCAACGGGGAGCGCGCAAATAGTACTCCCTGGGCCGCGTAACTTCTAGTACTTTCCCCGCCTCGAAAAAACGCTGCGCGGCTGTAGACTGTAGCTGTAGAAATGGCGGCACTTCGCAAAATTGCGCTCGGCCTGTTGCTATTCGCGGCGGTCGGGGTCCTGCTGATGGCGTCCTGGGAGCTGTGGAACTACCGTCAGTGGGTTTATTCGCCCCGGAATGAACCCGGCTTGAGCACCGGCGCCCGCGCGCGCCTCCTCGCAGACCGCATGGATCTGCTCACCAAGCGCGTCGGCGATATGGAACTGCTGGTCCTGATACTGCTCGGCACCTCCGGCCTCTACGCCATCGTGTTTGTCGCGTCTTCCTATTTCAGCGCCACCAGCTTCGCCCGGCAGGCCGATCAAACCATCGGCCACATTCAGGATCAGATCGGCCTGGCCATGGGCGACCTTCGTGAGCTGCAGGAAGAAACGGAGCAACGGTTGAGCCAGATGACGGCCGCGCCTGCCCCCGCCAGTCCCACCCGCTGGGAGACCCAGATCGCCGAAATCACCGCTCGCCTTGCGGGCTACGAAGAGCGCCCTTTGAACGAACCCGCACGGTTCGAGCTGATGCAGGACGAAAGCATGGCGGCTTATCTGGAAGTAGTAGCCTACGCGCACGCCAGCTCGTCGCTAGCGGGTTTGTACCTTGGATTCGGGCGCATATACGCGCCGTCGGACCCGGTGCGGTCGCGCTTCTACCTGGAACGCGGACTGCGGCTGGCGGCGCCGGAATCGGCCCTGGCGTCGGAGATCCACTATCAACTGGCCTGCCGCTACGCAGGGTCCCACGATTTCCGTCAAGCCATGCGCGAGCTGGCGAGCGCTTTCGAGCATCAGTTCAAAACCCTCGAAGAACGGCTGGCCAGCGATATTGAGGAGGGCGGGAAGCTCTATGGGCTGGCTTCCACCCCGCCTTTCGACAAGGATGTAAACGATCTGCTGCTCAATATGAGCATCGGTATCGGCTGAACGTGGAAACTAAAAAATGAAACTCAACCCGCCGCGCAGCGCGCGTGGCGATTGCACCAGCGTCACCCGCTGGCCGCCCTCGGTAACGGGCAGATAGCCCTGCGCCAATCCGTTCTGCAGCTCGGCTGTGGCTTCCAGGCGCCCCGGCATCCCGGGCACCGAAGGAATCGGCTGCCGCACACGAACGTTCAAGCCCGGCTCGGTGTAAGGACTCTGCGTAAGGTAGAAATGATCCGGCATGATGGTATTGTTGTAATCCATCCACTGATAACTGCCGGTGATAATGGTACCGGTGAGGGGAAGTCTGGCCGAAGCTCTCGCCGAAGCCCAAAAACGCCGCACGGTCTGCAGCCGGGAGCGCAACGCCTCCGCGGAGCTGGCCGTCAGATCATCTCCGGGGGGAGCCAAAGCGCCGCCGCTTCCAAACGAGGAACCTATCTCCACTCGATCGCCAAGTGCTCGCGACACCGAGGCCGCAAGCCCGGAACGGTGATAGCTGCCGGCGTCGAAAATGCTGTTCTGAGATGAAATGTCGGGTAGCAAATCGCCCTGTGCAAACGTTCCGTTGGGCGCCACCACGGTCATCGCGTCGTTGCTCACTCTCTCGTGATATGCGCTCAAGTTAAAGGTGGTGGCACGAATCTTCTTCTCGTAGCCGATCTCAGCGTCCTGGGACCGCTGGATGGCTGCATGCCCGTCCAGCAAGGATAGACGCGGCAGCGTGGCCAGCGCCGCCAGATCCTGCGCCAGAGCTTCCGAGTCCCCGGGAACACGCCCCTCGCCGTCGCGCGGCTGCATGGCTAGCTCGATCGGGGGCGCGCCCGAACTGTAGGCGATTTTCACCTTCCCCGCTGCACCGAAATCATACGTCAGACGCGCAAACTGGTTGAGCGAGTTGACGTGGTTCATATAGCTTACCGAATCGAGCGACCCGCCATAATCCAGGCGCAGGTCATCGGTAAGGGCTATACTGTCGTGCATGGAAACCGACATGGTTCGCAGCGCCGGCGCCCCGTCAACCTGTCCGGCAGGGCCAGCCAGAGTGCCTCGAGAGGGCAGATAGATTTGCTGTACCGTCACTGCTACTTCCGGGCCCAAGCCGTCGCGGCTGAAGCTGGTACGGAAGCCCTCCGTGGGGAGGCCATCATGTGGGCTGTAGCCGACGTTGCCGCTCAACTGCAGCTCATTATGACCGAAGAGCGAAGTGGCCACTGCGAACGCCGTTCCCAAATCGGCTTGCGAGGACGCCGACCCGAGCGATCCCGGATCGCCCGCCGAAAGGTTCAATACGCCCTTGGTATCGGAGAAAACGCTGCCTGCCCCTGCCTGGTTCGAAGCTTGGCGCTGACGGGGGTCCGAACTGCTATCGGCGGGCAGCACTCTCAAGACTGGCCGCGTGGCTGCGGATTCCTTCAGAACCCACTTCCAGTCGTCGCTCATCAGAGCGCCCTCTCCGGGCTTGGCATATACCAGCTCGATGGAGCTGAGAACGCTTGCCAGATCGACATACAACAGGCTCTGCATGCCCGGCTGCACGGCGATTTTTTGCTTCATGGCCGGCACAAAGCTGGCCAGGGATACGCGTACCGAGTAGAGATCGGGAGTCAGAAGGCCGAACCCAAACAGACCGCGCTCGTTGGTAAGAACACGCCCCAGCAGCTTTTCCGAGCGATTGAACAGAAAAACGGTCGCGCCCATCTGCGGCACACCGCTGGAGTTCCGGACCACGCCGGCGATACTTCCCGAAAGCGGCGTACTGGTCGCCGGGAACGCCGCGGGCGTTGACAAGATCAACGCGGCTATCACGCTAACAGCGAGTTTAGGCTGACCCGTCATCGTTCCGTACAGGCTTCAAAGGACGGAAGTACCACCCCGTCCTCCTAACATTTACTTTACCGTAAAACTGGCGCTGGGAGTTAACGTCTGATTACTGTTGTTGTCCGTTACCTTCATCTTCAAGGTATACTGGCCCGGCTCCAGGGATTGCAGCGGCAAAAGCTTTTCCACCGTCACCTGCTGCGAGGACGCTCCTGGAATCGTATTCACTTCCTCGGTGTAGTGCAAAACCGAGTCTTTCGAGCCGTTTTTGGTAATGTCGTATTCAATGGATCCATTGGGCTTCTTGGTCTTTTCGTCGGGGGAGAAGTTGTAAAATTGGGTGTAAATTCCCAGCTTCTCGGCCCGCTCGAATGTATCGGTCAGGCGTGGCCGAACCTTGGTGTCGCCGATCACGAACTGCCCGGTCCCGATGCTCTTGGTCGGGACCTTCTCGATCAGGTCCGCCAGGATCAAGCTGCTCGACGCCAGCTTCTCGTCGTCAAAATGAGGAACGCTGAGTGCCATCGGATAGGTGGTCATGTTCCCGCCCACCACATCCTTGCAGACGATGTTCAGCCGGTACATCCCCGGCGCCAGCGGTATTGACTTCTGATAGATGGATACCCCGTCCAGGGCTTTTTGCAGCATATCCGCGGGAACCTCGATTGACACGGGATCTTCAAAAGTATTGACCACCTTTCCGGTTATGGAGGTGATGCGCCCGAAAATGTTCACGGTGGCCTTGGAAACGTTGTCCTTCTGCTGGAACTGCAGATCGCGGCGCTGGAACTCGATGGTCACCGTCGTCAGAATAGTGGAATCGGTGATCTTGATGTAATCCGCACGCGATTTGAACGGCAGATTGTTGTATCGGATGTTGGAACTGACCACCGCTTGCAAATCCTTGAACTTAACCTGCGGAGCCTTTTGCAGATTCGCGAACTGCGATAACCGCTCGAACTCGTTCATGCTGGCCGGTAGCGGCTGGTTGCCTGTTCCGAGCGTCGTGCCGTCGGTGCGGGTAAAGCGTTGCGCCTGGGTGGATAATCCCATTTGCTCGGATAGCGTCAGACCGGCCCCTGGAACATACGTCAGCGCGTCTTTTTCCGATGGGTCCATCGTCATGCGGAACTCACCGCTCATCGAGGGGTCGACGAACTCGATCTTTATGTTGCTGCCCACGCCTTCGATGTAGCGGTAGGTCCAATCAACAAACGGGAAGGTGGACGTCGTTCCGCCGCCCTCTTCAATGGGACGGTCGTAGGTGCCGCCGGAAGAATGATCGTCGATTTCGTCGGGAGGGCCATACACGATGTAGATGCGCCCACGGTCCGTTTTCCATCCCGGAATGCCCGAAGCGAAGCGCTCGTTGGCATACGCGATGCGGCGATAATGCTCTTCCTTGAACTCGTTCTCTTCGGTGTCCGGCGTGGGGTCGCGCCGCAGCCAGAAAGCCTCGATGAAGTTCTCACGCTCGTCGTCGGTGCTCAGCCTCTTGAATGCCTTGCGCTCTTCGTCCGTGATGATATAAGAGACGTCCTCATTCAGCCACTTGCGGTAGGGCGTTTCCAGCTCTTTGCGCAGCTTCTCTTCCTGCCTTTTCTTCTGCTTCTCGGTCATTGGTTTCGCAACCGTGTCCCGTTTCGAAGCAGCCGGCTTCTGATCGTCGCTAGCCGGTTGGGACGCGGCTTGTGGCGCCGCCACTAGGTAAGCACCGGCCAAACCCACCGCTAATGCAGCACAGGAGAAAGCAAAGTGCTTTATTTTCATACAATTCACCGCCAGACGAGAATCGAATCTGCTATCATTCTAGGCCCTACGGGAGCATCGGTCAAGGGGACGTCTTGCCAGGAAAGGACGCAGCACGGTGGCAAGGGGTTGCCTGAAACTCCAGGGTTTCATTACCACTGCTCCAACCCCATCGCCTCGCGCTCCCGCCCGGCGCGAATATCCAGCAGGGCACAGCGTACTGGATTTGAATCCGCGCCTGCATGTTAGAACCTCCAGTACAGAATGCCCGCGATAATGGTACGCTTTTAGCCCGGCGCGTATTCCTTTACCGACCGAACAGTGGCATGCTTTCCTTTCGATAGATCGAGGAATTCATGGCCTTACTGAAAACGATATGCCCCCACTGCTATCGCCAGAGTGCGGATGACCGGATCTGTACGAGTCTAGGCTGCGGCAAGCGCATAGCGGCCCCGGTGGTCAGAGCCTTCGCTCGTAATCGGAGAAAACCCGTTGGCCGGAAACGTGGGGCGTTCCAGACCACACTCACCAGAAAGCGACGGAGAACAACGTAGTTACCTGTCGTAGCCTATGAGCCGCACGGAGTAACCACTTCACGAGGGACGCAGTCAACCTCCCCCGCTGCTCCGCGCGGCTCGCCAGATTTCTTGGCGCTCAGTACCCAGCTACTTCCCGCCGGCCTTATAAACCTTGGTGAATTTGTTCCGCTGGTTCCAAACCGTGAACGATCCATTCCCTTCGGCCGTCAGCTTGATATATTGCCCGGTACCGTGCTCGTCGACATTCGCAATAAAGGAATCCGCGACGTTGTGCTCCTTGCCGCCTTCCTCCGCGTAGTGCAACTGCCACAGGTCTTCCAAGCCGGGTGAATCCTTCACGATCTGCCATGCGTCGGGACTGGCTCCCTTGCGCGCGCCGTTATTCATGATCGCCACGCGGGGATGGACCGCATCCACCAGCGCCGGGGAATTGGACTGATTCAGGCCGTGATGCGACACCAGCAATACGTCCACGGTTCCAATCGGATTGTTCGGGCACATCAGCTCCAGCTCTTTGTTCCAGGTCAGGTCGCCCAGGTCCAGGAACCGAAACTTCTCGAAGGTGATCAGCACGCCCAAAGATCGCGCGTTCTCGGTCGGATCGGCCTCGCGTTTGGGTGTGGTGGCACAGTACGAGTTCGGCTGCCCCGCGCCTTCCAGTGGCGTTTGGATGTGATCTCCGTTGGCCGCCAGCACTTTCACCGCGAGGCCTTTGATCGGCACGGCGTCGCCCGGTTTCAAGACCGTATGCTCGCCGCGCTGGATCACCCGGACGTAGTCGCTGTAATCCTCTTTCGTTACCTTCGAGTCTTCCGTGTTCGGGCCGTGATCGAGGAAATTTAGAATCTTTATCTGATCGGCTAGCTGCGTCACGCCTCCCACGTGGTCGCGATGGTAGTGCGTGATCAGCAAATAATCGATCTGCTTGACCTTGGCCGCCTTGGCAGCCTGGACGATCCGATCCGCGTCGCGACCTTCAAATCCCCGCCATCCCGTATCGATCAGCAATGATTGGCCGGACGGGCTGACGATCAGTGTCGCCTGCCCGCCCTCTACGTCAACAAAAAAGATTTCAAGCGGCCTGGCGATCGCGCAGGGCGCGGATATGGAAAGCAGAAGCGCAAAGAAGGCCCAGCGCGGGCTCAGGGTTCGCATTTGCTCCGCATCGTATCACAGCCTTGCCATATTGCCGGAACATGCCGTGAAATCGTAACGTAATAATGATTAGGACGTTGAGGAAGTAAAAAGAGCTAGCGATGCCTTACTGCTGCCTATGCGGAAAGTCCGTCGGCGACCGGGACGCCTATTGTGGCGTATGCGGCGCTCGCCAACCCACCTCGGCCTTTGCGCCGCCGATCGACTATATGCACGGCATCAGCCCCCGCACCGCTTCCCTGCTCTGCTACATACCGATTCTGGGCTGGATCGTGTCGATCGTGGTGCTGGCCTCCGCTCGTTTCCGCGACGATGGCCGCGTCCGCTTCCATGCCTTCCAGGGTCTCTACTTGTTCGTCGCGTGGCTCCTGGTGGACTGGGTGCTCAGCCCCATGTTCGGATTCGCGTTCTGGGGTCCGCCGTTCCACCAGTTCTTCCCCGGCCTCATGAAGGCCGTCATCTTCGGAGCCTGGATCTTCATGATCATTAAAACCTCGCAAGACACCATGTACAAGCTGCCGATCCTGGGCGATCTCGCCGAAAAATCCGTCTCCGAGCAGCGCTAGTTTAGTGTCCGCAAAATAACTAGACAGAAATAAGGGTAGACGCGGCTTCAGTCGCGTTCCGCCGTTGACAATACCAACGCGGCTAAAAAGCCGCGTGTACCGTGCCAATCCGGTGAGCGTCTAGTTATTCATTGGACGCCACACTAGCTCAGTTCCACTTCTTCAAGCGCGGCCATAATTGCGACAGCGGCTCGCGTAGGCCCTGGCAATAGAAAACATCGAAATGGTTATAGGGCATCGAATACCGATGATCTGTGTGCCCCACGTTTTGCACACTGGTAAACAGGCGCTCGAGATTCTCCCGGCTGTCAGCCAGGACGATCATGCTCTCGCCCGTGTATCCCCGAGGCCCCCAAAGAAAATAGTTCTGATGCCCGCTGATGGCCGGCGGCAATCCATACTTGGGACCGAACAGATCGATGGCGCCGGCCTGCCCGTAGCTCTGAGCGAAAATCGCGGTACGCGATCGAACGTCCGGCGGCAGACTGTTGTAGGCCCGCGCCACCGTCGCCGCCATCTCATCCCATCCGAACTGATCGGCGAAAATCTGCGGCAGCGGCCCCAGCTGGTGTGTCTCGATCCTGGGCTGTTCCAGACCGAGTGCCTTGGTATATCGGATGTATGATTCGGGCGGCAGCACCGGAATCGCGAGCGGCGCCAGCACAGCGCCACCGAGCAGCATCAATACCGGATATGCGGTTTTGACCCATGCCCATCGCGGCCGCGCCAGCAAATGTTCCCACAACACACCGCCGCCGGCGAATAGCACCGGAAACGCAGGAAACAAGTAATAGACCCTGGGACTCATTACGACGATGACCAGAGCCGCAAAAATCCAGGCCCATCCCATGAAGCGAAAACGCCTTCCGGCCTCAGTGCAAAAGTAAAACCACAGTCCGCTGAGCCAGACGGGCAGCGTCAGCGGATGCATCAGCAGAATTTCTTGCCCGAAGAATGCCAGCGGTCCCAACGGAACGTCCCGGCCACTCGCGCGAATATTCGCCTGCACATCCAGAAATGGAAAATGATGCTGGACGTTCCACATCAAGTTGGGCAGGAAGATCAGAAACGCGATCGCTCCGCCCACCCACAGCCAGCGATTTGAGAGTAGCCGTCGCTCGCTGCTCAGCAGCAGCCCTAGCACCAGCCCAGCGCCGAAGATCAGCATCGAATACTTGTTTTCGAGACCGAGCCCCGCCAAAACACCAAACCAGATCCACAGCTTTGTGTTCCCGGTTTTGATCATGCGGATCAGCAGATAGGCACAGCCTATCCAAAACAGCGGCTCGAACGCGTTCATCGTAAAGAGGCCGTCGGCGCCCAGAATGCCGGGAGCGATGAGCGCCGACATGGCCGCCAGCGCTTGTGCAAAGCGCTTCCCGCCGAGTTCGCGAGCCATCAGCGCCGTCAGCACCACTTCCGCCGCTCCCGCCAACGCCGGCAGCAAACGGATGGCCCAAAGCGACTGCCCCAGCGACACTCGCACCATCCAGGCGATCAACGCAATCAGCGGCGGCTGATCCACGTATCCCGGAGCTAAGTGCCTGCTACAGGCGAGATAGTACAACTCGTCGACGAAATAGCCGTAATGCCGTCCTGTGTAAAAGTACAAAAGGAGCTTGCAGGCGGCAATCGCAAGTACCGCAGCTCCGGCGCGCTTCACGGTGGATTGCGTCATTGAAAGACCACACCGATGGTATCCTGGTGGAGTTTGAGGAGGCTCAACATGCAACCGACCAATATCAACCAATCCTCCTTTCGAGCGCAGTAGCAAGCGCCGCAAAGGATTCCCGTCCGAAACGCGCGTCAAGCGCGGTCTCCGGATTGTCAATGGCGACAAGGAACTTCTGGAAAAACTTAGACGGAACGACCTTTGTCCCTGTGGATCCGGGCGTAGATTTTAAGAATTGCTGCTTCAAAACCGGGAGCTATGACGGCGAACTCCGCAATTACTTTTTTCAGGGACTGAGCAGCGCTAGGGCGGATCAAACTCCGCCCTCAATAACAAGCTTCGAGCAGGGCCAGCACTTCTTGCCGCGTCATCGGCCGGTCCACCACGCCGTTGTGCTCCAGTTCATGCGTGATGGGCTCTACGATCTCGCCGATTTCATCGCGCGGCACCCCGGCGTCCCGCAGCCTCTTCGGAACATCGAATTGAGCGATGAACTCCTCCGTGCGATCGGCGCACTTCAGCGCCGCCGGTTTGGGATTGGAAGGGTCGAATGGAATTCCGTAGCCTTCCGCCACCGGCCCAAACCGCTGGGCCGCAAGCTCCGCCATAAACCGCATCGCGTTCGGCAGCGTAATGCAGGACGTGATTCCGTGCGGTACGTTCCAGCGCGGCCCGATCTGATGCCCCAGCAGGTGCGAAAGCCCAAACCGCGTATTCATCGCGCCATAAATCGAGTACCAGGACGCGAACTGGCAGTGGCCGCGATGTGCGAGCTGTTCATCGCCTTTCGTCGCGATGGAAGGATGCAGATGCTCGACGAAGAGCGCAATTGATTTGGCTGCCAGCGTATCGCTGATGGGCTGGTGCCGGATAGCGTAGGCGCACTCAATGGCATGATCCAGCGCGCGAATCCCGGTAGATACCCACAGCCAGTCCGGCGTCGCAAGCGTCAGCGCCGGATCGTTGATCACGGTGCGCGGCAGGACGCGCATATCGTAGACGCCGCTCTTCACGCGCGTGGTCTCGTCCGTCACGCCGCCGGCGTGCGTATATTCGGCGGCCGATAGCGTGGTCGGCACCGCGATGTGAACCAGTTCGCGGCGATCCAGCAGACCATAGATCGCCACCTTGCTCGAATCGATCGGGCTGCCGCCTCCCAGGCTGACCAGGCAATCGGCGTCCACGCGCTCGATCTCCTTTTCGAGGGCGTTCACAGTGCCCCGCGGCACGTGCTGGATGATGCCCATGAACACGGACGCACAGCGCGATCCCAATGCTCCGGTCACGTCATTCAGTATCGGCAGTTTCGCCACTACGTCGGTGGTCACTACTACAGCGCGCTTCAGGCTGCGCCGCTCCATCTCGTCTTTCAACGCTCGGATCTTGCCCGGTCCGTAAATCACGCGCTCCAGCCGGCTTAAATTGAATTCGCCTGAGGGTGCTTCGAAACGCAGGCGGCGTACTTCAGGGGTTGCCATGGGGCCATCCTATCAAATCATTCACTCTTGACAAGAGCGATAGAATGAGCAGCATGCAAAGCCAACGTATTGCTTTTCGCGCCCTGCTCGCGATCGCCGCTGCAACCATGTTCGCGGGCGTCTTTTCCGTAAACGCGGCCGCGCCTGACCCCAAGGTGCTGGCTTATCAATTACCCGACAAGATCCATTGGACTGGCAACGGCGGCGGCGCCCTGCAAGCGGTCATGGCCGGCGATCCGTCGAAACCGGGTCTTTACGTCGTCCTCACCAAGTGGACTCCGCACCATATGAGCCATCCCCACTTTCATCCCAATGACCGTTTCATTTACGTGATTTCGGGAACCTGGTGGGTCGGTACCGGCACCAAGTACGATCCCGACAGCACCACGCCGATCCCGGCCGGCAGCTTTGTGACGCACTACGGCAAGCAGATCCACTACGACGGAGCGAAGGATGAAGAGGTCACGCTCGAAATCGTGGGGATGGGCCCGGCCACGTCCACGCCCGCGGAAGTGAAGTAATTCGCCGCGATCACCCGTCAGGCCGGCACATATCTCTTTACGGCGATGTCTCTGGAATGCTGCCGCGTCTGCGCGATGTCGTAAGCGAGCTGGATTCGAAGAAGGTGATCCATATCCGGTCCGAAAGCCTTTTCGATTCGGAGGGCCATTTCAGGCGTCAGCGCGGCTTTGCCGTGCAGAAGATCGGACAGCGTGGCGCGGCGCACTTTCAAAATCGCCGCAGCCCTCGATACGTTGAGGCCGAGGACTTCGATGATCTCAGTTCTTATGAGGTCACCCGGATGGGGCGGATTTTTCATCGGCATTTTACGTAACTCCTAATGCTAGTCGACCAAATCGATACCACTGGCCGTGGCTGCCTCTTTGTCGTAAAGGAAAGTAAGCCGCCAGTTTCCAGTCACGGTCAAGCTTCAGAATCCTTTCAGGTCGCCCTTCAACGCACGCAGCCTCCAGCCAGGAAACCGGTTTAGATCTTCCAGCGCATGTGCGGTTTCGAGCGCCAGTAGAAGTTTACGCAGCTTGTCGACCATCGGGGAGGTAAACCCGTAGCCTTCCCTCCTCATAAAGCTGCCTTAGCCCCTTGTGGCGAAAGCCGACAAGTTGCATTTGATCCCTTCACTTCTATCATGTACGGGTGTACCGTACACGTCAAGCGCCGTACGCAAAAACGCCCTGAATGTGTCTTAGTTTGCCGGGGCGCTGGAAGCGTCCAGGGTGACATCCAGGTAGGCCAGGTACGCAGCCATCAGCCGGTAAGTGTCGTAATAGTCGCTCTGGTGAATCTCTGACATCTGGTCGCGCGGGGAATGCAGAATCGGCCAGGTCTCGTTCGTCATCGAATGAACCGTGATCGCCGGAACACCGCGATCGCGAAAGGAATCGGAGTCCGACCGTCCCGCTTGACCTACGTTCATTACGCTGAATGGCAACTGGGTGGAATGAGAAACTGACGCGAAAGCATCCGCCAGCCGCTTGTCGCCGCGAGTTAAATCCAACTTCGTCGGCGTGGTTCCCAGCGAATCCATGTTCACCATGGCGCTAATGCCAGCCACTTCCTGTTTGCTCATCTGGTGCACATAAAACGCCGATCCCACCAACCCCTTCTCTTCATCGGTGAAACCCACAAAAACGAACGCATGACGCCGCGGAAAATTCTTGAGGCTTTGATAAAGACTGGGAAGTAGCGAGCATCCGCTCCAGTTGTCCACGACACCCTGGCCGCGGTCCACAAAATCGAAATGACCACCCACCACGATCCTGGAATCGGATTGCCCCGGCAAAACGCAGATAACGTTCGGATCGTGCGAGTGCTTGACCGCCTGTTCGCTCAGATGATCGCCGCTGCAGCCCACCTCTTCAAACAGAGCGCGCAGCTCTTGTTCTCGCTTCGTGTTTGTGTTCTTGAACTCCCCGAGCCGGCGATTGATATCGTCCACTGCGACCGTGTCGTAATGAATTACGACGTTCTGGCCGGGCGACGCGAGCGCCAGAGCCAGCGCGCAAACCGCGATTCGGAACATGTCGCTAGACCGTGCCAAAGGTACGCGCGGCTTCAGCCGCGTTAACGCGACTAAGAGTCGCGTGTACCAGGGTCTCATAAAGTGAACAGTATTGGCGCTAGACCGCGTCGCTGGCGTGATAGGAACTCCGCACCAGCGGGCCTGACTCTACATGCGAGAACCCAAGTTCATAGCCGAACCGCTTGAATTCGCTGAACTCTTCGAGCGGCACATAGCGAATAATCGGCAAATGCTTCAGAGATGGCCGCAGATATTGTCCAAGCGTCAAAATATCCACCCGATGCGCGCGCAGATCCCGCATCACCTGCCGGACTTCGTCGTCGGTCTCGCCCAGTCCCAGCATTAATCCCGACTTAGTCGGTACTTCGGGACAGCTGTCTTTGGCATAGGCCAGCATGTCGAGCGAACGCTCATAGCGCGCTCCCAACCGCACTTGCCGGTAAAGCCGCGGCACCGTCTCTGTGTTGTGATTCAGCACATCGGGATGGGCCTGCATGACGATGTCCATGGCCGCGTGCGAACCCTGGAAATCCGGCACCAGCACTTCCACCTTGCAGCCGGGAATCCGCTCGCGAATCGCTTCGATGGTCAGCGCGAACAGTTCCGCGCCCCCATCCTTGCGGTCGTCCCGATTCACGCTGGTGACCACCGCGTACTTCAATCCCAATGTCTCCACCGCCTTTGCAACTCGCCGAGGCTCGTCATAATCCACCGCCATCGGGGGACCTTTCTGCACCGCGCAAAAACCGCAGCGCCGCGTGCAGACATTGCCCAGGATCATAAAGGTCGCCGTGCGTTGATTCCAGCATTCGCCCACATTGGGACACGCCGCGCTCTCGCACACGGTGTGCAGATTCAGCTGCCGCACCAGACGCTTCAGCTCGTGATAGTTGTCGCCGGAAGGCGCGGGCGCGCGCAGCCAGGGGGGCCTTTGCGGTTGGGGATTGATGGAAACCAGCACTGACCTTATTCTACCGCCCGCCCGACATCATCCAGCGCCCTCCGGGCGCGCGCCAGCCGATTCTCCAGCACCAGCCCGCTCTCGAAGTTCTCGCACTTCAGGTAATGCGCCGCGGCGTCTTCGAGCGCCTTCTTCGGCACCAGGCCGATGATCTCGCTCCCAGCGATGGCTACGCCGCGGGCCGCCGCCTCACGCTGCACCGCGTCGAACACCTCGTGCAGTGGAGTCTGCTCGAAATCCGTGAGATTCATGGACACCTGAGTCAGCCCGCGATTAGCCAACGGCAGTCCCAGCGCCTTCACGAACGGCATTCCGCCGGACGAAGCGCGGATGGTTCGCGCGATTTCCCGCGCCACCTTCACGTCGTCGGTCTGCAGATTAATATTGAACGCGATCAGCAGCTTCCGCGCCCCGATAATAGAAGCCCCCGCCGATGGATGGAGCGCAGGCCCGCCCAAATCCGGTGTCATGTTCGGACACTCGAAGCCTCCACGCCGGCAATTCTCGAGGTGGCGGCGATCCGGACTCAAGGCCGCAGCCTCATAAAAATACACCGGGACTCCCAGCCGCCTCCAAACCTCTTCGCCGGTGTGATGAGCGATGGCTATGCAATCGGCCAACGTCGCGTCTTCCAGAGGGACGAACGGCACCACATCCGCCGCGCCCATTCTCGGATGTGCGCCCTGGTGCTTGCGCAGATCGATGCGCTCCACCGCCACCGCGATTCCTCGCAGCGCGCCTTCGGACACCGCTTCCGGCGGCCCCGCAAACGTGATGACAGATCGATTGTGATCGGCGTCCATTTCCGAGCGCAGCACCAGCACGCCAGCCGAGGAAGCAATCGCATCTTCGATCGTGCGCACCGTGGCCGCATCCCGCCCTTCGGAAAAATTGGCGACGCATTCGATCAACGGGGCAATTAGCGGGCCGGCCACTTCACCTCCGGCCTTTCCACCCGCACCACCCCTTGGATCATCACCAGGTTCACCAGGTTCACTCCAAGATGATACGGTAACTCCCGATAATCCGGCACGCCCAGAATGGCTATGTCCGCGCTCTTTCCGGTTTCGATGGAACCGACGTTTGCCGGCCGCCCCAAGGCATGCGCCCCATTGATGGTGGACGCCGCGATGGCTTCCGCGGCCGTCATGTTCATCGCATGGCACGCCAGCGCAACCGTCATCTGCATGTTGGGCGGGTTCACTCCGCTCCCCAATGCGATGGCCGCGCCACGATCGATCAACATGCGCGCGGGTGGATAGCACTCGGCGCCGCGATCGAACTTCACAGCCGGCGACAGCGTGGCAATGGTCTCCGATTGCGCCAATAAAACGGCGTCGCGCTCGGTGACGGCCGCCACGTCGCTGACACCGGTTGCTCCTATCTCGACGGCCGTCGCGATGGCATGTGGCGCGGCCCCGGCGCGCAGCTTCACTCGCCATCCAAGCTGCCGCGCCTTGGCCAGAATTGCGGCGTCGTCACAGCCGATCTCTGCAAATTCCGCCAGATTGCGCCGGCGCACGATCGGCAATAGCCGGTCCGCGGCTTCCAGGGGAAGGCCGGCAGCGACAAACGTCGAGACAAAAGTCAGCGGAAGTTCTCGCAGCGCCGCGTGCACCCGCAGGATTTTCAGCTCCCTCGCCTCCGCTTCCATCGCAGTGGTCCCGTGCCGCACCGCTTCATCCACCGTGCGTAGCGCGAGCGCTTTCAGCGCGCGTGGCGACAGCTCCAGGGGTGTTCCCTTCACCACGTGGACATGGCTGTCGACAAAGCCCGGCATCACCACGCATCCGCTGGCGTCGATCTCTTCGGCGCCCCGCGCCAGCGCGAGATTCTCCACCCGCCGGCTGGGTCCCACTTCGGCGATCAGGCCGTCGGCAATCAGTACCGCGCCATCTTGAATGATTCCCAGTTTCCGGAGATCGGCCCCGCGACGGGGACCGCTGGGCCCGCGCAATGTCAGCAACTGCCGCGCGCCCCGGATCAGCGTGACTTTCCGCATTTCAGGAGGGCTGCACCTTCAGCCTACAACAGTGGCGAGAAAAATCGGCCCGATTCTGAACTACAACGCATGCTAGTGTATTGGCGTGAAGAAGCCGCCGCCCGGCCAGCGCCCGCTCAAAACATTGGAGCGCGTGCTTTCGAAAGCGGGCTTGGGATCGCGGTCGGACGCCCGCAAGTGGATCGGCGCAGGTCGCGTCAAAGTGAACGGAAAATTGATCCAGACCCCCGATCTGTGGGTGGATCTGGGGCGCGACAAAGTCACTCTCGACAACCAACTGGTCAAAGCGTCGGAACAGATCTACTTGCTTCTTTACAAGCCCACCGGCTACCTCACCACCTTCAAAGATCCCGAAGGCCGCCCTACGGTTTACGATCTCATCCAGGATGCCGGACGCTGGGTGGTTCCCGTCGGCCGCCTCGATCTGGACACCAGCGGGTTGCTGCTGCTCACCAGCGACACGCGCTTTGCCGAGCGGGTGACCAATCCCGATTACAAAGTTCCAAAAACATATCTGGTGAAGACATCCACATTGCTCGCGGAGGTTCAGGTGCAGCAATTACGCGACGGCGTGCTGTTGAGCGACGGCCCCACTCAGCCGGCGGATGTGAAGCGTATCCGCGATTCGGCGAAGTATTCGTTTATCGAAATCACTTTGCACGAAGGCCGGAATCGGCAGGTGCGGCGGATGCTGGAAGCGGTGGGGAGCAAAGTGTTGAAGTTGGTCCGTACTGCGATCGGAGGCCTGCGGATTGGAGACCTTCCTATCGGACGTTATCGCGAACTCACAGCCGCCGAAGTTGCTTTGCTTGTCAGAACGCCTCTCGCCAAGAAAAGGTAGACGACTGCAAAAGCTGCGCCGCCCCCCGCCAAGAGTATCAAGGCACCGCTCGTCGCGAGCAAAACCTCGAGCAACCACCGGACCAGGCTGGCCACTACGCCCGCGGCCAGCGCGGCGATCGCCAGCTTGCCGATATCGCGCAGCAAAACCACATCTCGCGCGGTGACGCCCAGCAAGCGGCAGAAATGGCTCGCCATTACTGCCCGTTCGAGCGTAGCGACTGCGACAACCAACCCGATCACACCCCGCAATCCGAGACGCGCCGTAAAGAACCACAGCGACAGGAGCAGTATCGCGGCCAGTACCAGACGAAGCCGCAACAAGAAGTACCGCTCGCGTTCAAAGGCCCGGTACAGTGGATCCAGCAAAACGATGCCCAGCGGCAGCAGCGTCAAGTTCACGGCGAAGATCGGCCAGCTATCCGCGAAACGCGCCGTGAACACTACCTGGATGAACTCGCGTCCAGCTATCAGCAGAAAGGCATATACGGGAAAGTAAACTGCCGCGAGTTTGCGCGCCGCACGCGCTATCAGCAGGACAATCTCGCGAGGTTCGTTGCGCTGCTGCAAAACGCTGACGCGCGTGATGAGAACCGAATTGGTGGCCTCCCAGAGCAACCCCATCAAGGGCAGTTGCAGCGTGCCGATCGAATACACAGCGAACCGAGCCGGCCCGAAATGATTCGAGACGAAGTAGTTGTGCAGATCGGTCTGCGCGATCATCAGAAGGCCGGCGGCGCCGAGCGGAACGGCGTAGGACAACTGATCGCGCAGCATCCGCCAATCCAAGGCGCGCCAAAATCCCCGAAAGCGCGATTGGAGGTAACAGGCCAGCACGACGGTCTGGATCAAACCATGCAGAACCGCGGCCGCGAGCAGCGACCCAAGCGTTCCGAAAAGCAACACCACTCCGACGAAGATGAGCGCGCGCGAGGCCTGGATTCCGATGATAAACGCCGAGGCCAGCCGAACCTCGTCATTGGCCAGCGCCACCACGTCGAGAAAAGCTCCCGTGATCCAAAGCAGAATCGTGACGCCGATCCAAGCCGAATACGGCGCCAGCCGCGTGTCATGAAAGACGATGGTCAGGATGGAGGGATACCGCACCAACGCGCAGCAGGCGAGCGCGCCCACCACAACATGAAACAGCACAATGTTCAAAACAGTTTCTTGTCCCCGTGTGTTATCGCGGGGCAGGAAATAGAACGCGCTCATCGGGACGCCCATGGGAAGCACGATCATCGCCGTCGTGACGAGAAGAAATGCCTGTTTGTAAAGCCCGTACTGCTCGCGGTCCATGCGCCGGACCAGCAGCAGCGGTAACACGATGCTAAAGGCGAAACCCACTGTTTTGGCGAACGCCAGCCACGACACTCGCCACGTCAGGGATTCCGTCCGCGTTTTGCTGATCGCGCCTTCGCTCAGAATCATCGGAGGCCAATCCGTTCAGGCCGATCAGTTATTGCGGTGCCTGGCAAAGGATCCCTCCATTCAAGTTGAATTTCTCCCGGTAAATCCGCGGCTACCTTCCGCGCTGAGCAGGAAGTACCTGCGAACCCTGATTACTCTCGCTCTTTATCTGCTGCGGCTGTCGGCCAGCATTGGCCGCGTGGATGTCCTGCACATTTTTACTCCCGGGTACCTCGCGTTCTACCTGGCGCCCGCTCCTGCTCTGTTAGTCGCGCGACTTTTTGGGAAGCCGGCCATCCTCAACTATCACGACGGACGGGCCGGGAATCACTTGGCAGCCTGGCCCTTGGCGCGCCGCCTGATGCGCCTGGCCACCACGATTGTCGTGCCCTCGGATCATCTGGTGGATGTCTTCGGCCGCTTCGGGCTGGCCGCCACACGCATTCACAATGTCGGCGAAACGCAGCCGCTTCCTTGTCGCGACCGGGTTCGCCCCCGCCCCGTTTTCCTTCACAACCGCGGCCTCGCCAGCGAGTACAACCCGGCCTGCACGTTGCGAGCGTTTTCGATTGTTCAGCAACGCTACCCCGACGCCAGGCTCACCATCGCGCACGATGGACCGCTGCGGCCCGCGCTCGAAGACTTAGCCCAATCCCTGGGCCTGCGTCAAACACAATTTGTCGGTTCTGTTTCGCGCGGGTATATGGCGGCGCTGTACGACTCCGCCGACATCTATGTCATGAGCCCGAATGCCGACAACATGCCGCTCTCGCTGCTCGAGTGTTTCGCCGCTGGATTGCCCGTGGTTTCAAGCGACGCCGGCGGCATCCCCAATATGGTCCAGGATCAAGTGAACGGCCTGCTGTTCGCGGTCAACGATCACCAGGCCATGGCCGCCTGTGCCCTTCGCCTGCTCGAAGAGCCCGGCCTCGCAGCACGTCTCGCGGCCAACGCCCGAGCCCGGTGCGCCAGGTATGCGTGGTCTGAAATTGGACCACAATGGCTGGCCGTGTATTTTTCAGCGGCGGCTTGACGCTTCGATCAATTGCGTGTAGATCTGCTCCATGCGCCGCGCCGAGGCATCCATCGAAAACTGCTCGGCCGTACATCTGGCCCTGGCAGCCAGCTGTTCGCGCAGTACCCGGAGTTCCACCAGCGTTTCAAGAACTTCGCTCAGTTGCTCGACGTTGCCCGCCTCGAATAACATCCCATTCTCGCCGTGGCGCACCAGTTCCGGATTTCCGCCTACTCTCGAAGCCACCGGACAACAACCGCACGCCATCGCCTCGAGGAGCGAATTGGACAGGGCCTCCGATTGTGACGGTAAGACAAAAATGTCGATCGCCTGCAGCCATTCGGCGACCTGTCCGGTAGCCGGAACGAAGGTACAATCGCCGGCCAGTCCGCACGCGGCGGCCTGCCAACGCAGGTTGCCCAGCATAGACCCGCTCCCGACGATGAGCAGCTTCAATCCCGAACGCCGGACCCGAGCGAATGCTGCGATCAACGTTTTCAGATCCTTCTCCGGCCGCAGTGCGCAGACCACCCCGATGGTTATTGTATTTTGCGAGGGCGAATCCCGAGTATCGCGGGGCTGAAACTGTTCCAGATCCACGCCGTTCGAACAAAGTCGAATTCGTCTGCAGGAAACGCCTTCATTATTCTGCAGGTGTTGCCGCACAAATTCACAATTCACCACCACAGCGTCCGCAATATGATCCGTCATTCGAACTAATCGCCGGTATTTTCTCGGTATCAAGGAACGGTGCGATCGCTGGCTGGATACCACCACCACGCGTGTTAACCAGCGCGCGGCGGGGACGGCAAACAGCGTAAGTGGATAGTCGAATGTGTGCACCAGCCGGATTTTATGACTCCGGATGTAGCTCCCGAGCTTCCAAGCTTCCGCAAGCGCTCCGAACGATCCGAACGAATCCACCGGAAAGTGAACGATGGGCACACCTGCTACGGCGAGTTCCGGCTTGCGGATCCCGTGCGGGCGGAAGCATCCGACGTGCGGAGTAAATCGCGAACGATCCAGCGTCTTCGCGATCTCGGTCATCTGGCGCTCGCTGCCCCCGAGATCCAACTCGCGGGCCAGCAATAACACCGGCCAGGCCATGAAGTTGCCTACAGTTTTAGTTTATCGCGGTGCAAAGAGGTTGTAAAAATCTTGTAAACATTGCGCCAATGCTAATAATTTCAGGGACCGGGGCCGCAGCCTTCTGTTAGAGTTTCGATGAGTCCGGCATGGAAACGATTCTTGTGATCGATGACGACCCCAGTCTTCGCGACACACTGGGCGTCATGCTGGAACGCGAAGGGTTCCAAGCCGTACTGGCCCCGGACGGCCGCTCCGGTTTCGAGCGCGCCATCGCACTGAAGCCGCATCTGATCCTGGTAGATCTACGCATGCCGCGGTTAAGCGGGACCGAGGTTTGCAAACAACTGCGGGCGCGCGGAATGAAGACGCCGCTCATCGTGCTGAGCGCAGCCTCGGCAGAGCTCGATAAAGTGCAGCTCCTGGATATCGGCGCCGACGACTACCTGGTGAAGCCCTTCGGCGTCCGCGAATTGCTGGCCCGCATCCGTGCGGTGCTGCGCCGGGCGTCGCCTGAAGAAACGAAAGTGCTCGAGTTCGGAGAAGTGGAGGTGGATCTGACGCGGCGCGTGGTCCGGAGAGCGGGCCAGGAATTAAAGCTAACGCGCGCCGAGTACAATCTGCTGACCTGCTTTCTTCAGAATCCCGACCGTGTGCTGACGCGCGACTCAATTCTCAATTCCGTTTGGGGGTACGATTACTCGCTTCACACGCGAACCGTAGACGCGCATGTGGTGCGGCTACGCCAGAAGCTGGAACCCGAGGCTGCCCGGCCGCGCCATTTTCTTACCGTGCATGGAGTGGGATACCGGTTCTTGCCCTAACCCTTTTCGCGCTTACTCATATCGCAAAGCTTCCACGGGAGCGATCGCTGTAGCTGCTTTGGCCGGATACAGCGTCGCGATCAAGCTCACAAAAATCGCGGCGGCGGCGATCCAAATGGCATCCTCCCAGCGCGGGTTGAAAGGCACGTAGCTGAGCGAATACACATCTTCATTCAAACGCAGCCAACGGTAATGATCGGCGAGTAGAGACAGCGAGTAGCCCAGCGTAAGGCCTATCGCGGTCCCAACCACTCCGATCAACACGCCTTGCAGCATGAAGATTTTGCGGATCTGACGGCGCTTTGCGCCCATGGACATCAGCACCGCGATATCACGGTTCTTCTCCATCACCATCATGATCAGCGTGATCAGGATGTTAAGAGCGGCCACCAATCCGATCAAGCCGATAGTAACGATGGTGACTTTGCGCTCCGTGCTGAGGGCGCCCAGGATCTGGTGATACTGTTCCATCCAGGTATTTGCGGCGAGCTTGGGACCGGTAACTTTATCGGCCATCTTGGCAACCTCGGGAGCCTGGTAAATATCGTCGAGCTGCAGCTCGATGGAATTCACGACGTCCCCAACGCTAAAGACTTTTTGGGCCGAGCCGAGAGAGGTGAAGGCCCAAAAGGAATCGATGTCATAGAAGCCGGATTCGAAAATACCGACCACGCGAAAGCGAAACGGAGGCGGAATGCGCGGCCCGAAAGGAGTCAGCTCGACGCCCTGCGGGCTGATGATGTTCACCACGCTGCCCAACAGCATGCCGGTGCTTTGGGCCAGGCGTGAACCAAGGATGATCCCCGGGAAAGCGCCGGAGTCCTTCAGCTTTTCAAAAGAACCCTGTTTTAAATGCCGCAGCATGTCCGGCGGGTTTTCGATAGGGATGCCTTTCAGTTCGGCGCCCCCCGCCTGGCTGCCACCCAGCGGCCCCGCGAGGAAGACCTGGCCGTAAAGATTGGGAGCCACGCTGACTACATGCGGAAGCCGGCGAAGCTTGGGATCGAGCTCCCGCCAGTTGGCGATTCCATCGCCCGGTTGTTTTTCGAGAACCATCACGTGGGCCGTGGCGCCGAGCAGACTGCGCTGAAGAGTATCGCGAAATCCATTGTTGATCGCGATGCCGATCACCAGCGCCGCCACCCCGGCCGCCACGCCCGCCACCGAAATCCAGGTGATTACCGAAATCACGGCCTGCTTGCGTTTGGCGCGCAGGTAGCGGCTGGCGATGAAGAGCTCGAAGGTTTGGGTGGTCATCAGTTCATGATTGAGGACGCAGCAGCGGGAACAGGATTACATCGCGGATGGATCGCGAATTGGTGAGGAGCATGGTCAAACGGTCGATACCGATCCCTTCGCCGCCGGTGGGGGGCAGGCCATAGGAAAGAGCACGCACATAATCCTCATCCATTTGATGCGCCTCGTCATCTCCTGTTTCGCGCAGGGCAAGCTGGCCTTCGAAGCGCCGTCGCTGCTCACGAGGATCGTTCAGCTCGGTAAAGGCGTTCCCGATTTCCATGCACCCGGCGAAAATTTCGAAGCGCTCCACGAAATCCGGGTCGTCCGCTTTGTTCTTGGAGAGCGGCGAGATTTCGACCGGATAATCATAAACCATGGTCGGCTGGAAGAGCTTGGGTTCGACATCGCGCTCAAAGGCTTCCACCAGCGCATGGCCCTTCAAGCTGGAGTCGCCGACGGCTTCGCGCATGGACACGCGCCGGATATTGCCGAAATCGAGCGTCTGACCCTGATATTCGACCACCGCTCCACCGGTTGCATCGATGGCGGCCTGCCGCAGCAGATCGGCGGAAAGATCCATCATGCCGTGGTAGTCCGTGTAGGCCTGATAAAACTCGAGCATCGTGAATTCGGGGTTGTGCTGCGTCGAAATGCCTTCGTTGCGGAAGTTGCGATTGATCTCGTAAACTCGCTCCAAGCCGCCCACCACCAGGCGCTTCAGATAGAGTTCGGGTGCGATACGAAGATAAAGATCGATGTCGAGCGTATTGTGATGCGTGGTGAATGGACGGGCGGCGGCTCCTCCATAAATGGCTTGCAGCATGGGCGTTTCCACTTCCAGGAAGCCGCGCGATTCCAGCTCGCGGCGCAGCGATGCGACAATCTTCGCGCGCGTGACGAATACTTTGCGAACTTCCGGGTTCGCGATCAGATCGAGATAACGCTGGCGATAACGGGTCTCGACATCTTCCAGGCCGTGCCACTTTTCGGGCATCGACAGCAGCGTCTTGGCGAGGAAATCCAGGTGTTCGACGTGGACGCTGAGTTCATTGGTCCGGGTGCGGAACAGGTAGCCTTCGACGCCGATCAGATCGCCTAAATCGAGGAGTTGATAGAGCGCATATTCCTTTTCGCTGACCGCATCCTGGCGCACGTAAATCTGGAGTCGCTCGCCATTCTGCATCAGGTGCGCGAAGCCGGCCTTGCCCATGCGGCGAACGGTCATAATGCGCCCGGCGATACGAACCTCGACCCGCAGGTCTAATTGTTCGGCGCTTTTGTCACGATATTCAGCGAGAATCTGCGGAATAGTATGCGTGAAATCAAAGCGGTGCCCGTAAGGGTGAAAGCCGAGCGCTTCGATTTCGGAAATGCGCTGGATGCGTTGGTCGTACAAATCGTCTTCGAGAGACATGGGTTCGTGCCACAAGTATAATTGACGGTTGGACTCGCTCTCCATCGTCATCCCTGCTTACAACGAGGAAAGCCGGTTGCCGCAGACCCTGCGGCTGGTACTGGACTGGCTCGCGCGCGGCAATTTTTCGTTCCTGGAAGTGATCGTGGTGGACGACGGGTCACGCGATGGGACCGCGCGCGTGGTGGAAGAGTTCGCCCAGGACAACAAATGTTTGCGCCTGGTGCGGAATCCCGGCAACCACGGCAAAGGGTACGCGGTGCGGCACGGAATGCTGGAGGCGGAGGGCGAGTGGATTCTGTACACCGATGCGGATCTATCGGCCCCGATCGACGAGTTGGAGAAACTGTGCCGGGCGGCGCGCGAGCAGAACGCGGGAATCGCAATCGGATCGCGAGCCGTGGATCGAAGCTTGGTGGAAGTGCATCAACCGGCGCTGCGCGAACTGTCAGGGCGGTGCTTCAATCTGGTGATGCGATTGGTGACGGGACTGGCATTCCGGGACACGCAGTGCGGGTTCAAATTGTATCAGGCGAGCGCGGCGCGTCAAATCTTCTCACGGCAGAAGCAGGATGGTTTCAGCTTTGACGTGGAGGATCTGCTGATCGCAAAGAAACTGGGCGTGCGGACGGTGGAGGTGCCGGTGCGATGGTCCAACGTGGAGGGGACGAAGGTAGGGCTGAGCCAGGGAATCATGTCTTTTCTGGATCTGGTGAAGATCCGGATGGACCATCGTTGAGAGGGTCAGGCGACCGCCTGAAGCCCATTCTTGGCGACCAGAGCCAGAAGTTTCAGGGATGCTCCTTGCGGATGCTTTTCCCCCGCTCCCATTGGCTCACCAACCCGGTCGTCACGTTGAGATAGCGGGCGAAGACCGCCTGGCTCGCGCCTTCCCGCAGGCGCAGAGCGCGGATCTCCCGAGGCCTTAGCGGCCGTACCGGCGTGAGGCACAGGTCGTCGAATTCGCGCATCGTGCGCTTGTCCATGACGCCGGTGGCATGTAGCCCTTCGGCGGTCTCATGGATCGACGCCATCAAGGGACTACGGTATTGCTTCCTCATCGCACATCACCTCCGTCAAAGTTCCAGACGCAAGCACGCCAGCGATCGCTTTGTCTTCTAAGGCCAGCAACTCGGAAGCCAGTGGCTTAAGCGCACGCAGCTCGTCCTTGCCGATATTGTCCTTCTCATTCTTGGCGAAGCCGTAAACGAAGAAGGCGCGGGCACCTGCCTTTAATATAATCAGTGTCCGAAAACCGCCCGACTTTCCCTGGCCGGGCCGCGCGATTCGTTGCTTGATCACGCCACCTCCAAGGTCGGCGCCGATCAATCCCGGTTGGACGTCTCGGATCGCTTTGCACAGCACCGTATCGTCGAGGGCCGCCTTCTTCGCAAAGCGCGTAAACGCCTTGTTCCTGAATATTCGCACGGGGCACCAAATATGCCGGACGCTCGCCCAGCATCAGTATAACACTGAGTGCTATAGATCGACTTAGCGGCGGACGCGCGCTTCCCCGGCGCGGCCCAGCCTCAGACCGGGGTTGTTTCGGCGACACGATCGGCATAGCGCCGGTCGACGTAATTGTTGAGGATTTCAATAAATTCGGCGACAATGCGGTCGCCGCGCAGCGTGGTGGAGAGTTTGCCGTCGATATAAACCGGCGCGACCGGCTCCTCAAAGGTCCCGGGCAGCGAGATGCCGATGTGCGAATGCTTGGACTCGCCGGGGCCGTTGACCACGCAGCCCATCACCGCCACCTTCATCTCTTCGACGCCGGCGTAGCGCTCCTTCCAATTTGGCATCTGGTCGCGCAGATAGTTTTGGATCTGGTCGGCCATGTCCTGGAAGAACGTGCTGGTGGTGCGGCCGCAGCCAGGGCAGGCGGTGACTTGCGGAGTGAAGCTGCGCAGCCCCAGGGCCTGCAGGATCTGCTGGGAGACGATCACTTCGTCGGTGCGGTCGCCATTGGGGAGCGGAGTGAGTGAGGCGCGAATGGTATCGCCGATGCCTTCCTGCAACAACACGGAGAGAGCAGCGGTGGTCGCGACGATGCCCTTAGATCCGAGGCCGGCTTCGGTGAGCCCGAGATGCAGCGCGTAGTCACACTGGGCGGCGAGCTTGCGGTACACCATGATGAGATCCTGTACGCCGCTGACCTTAGCGCTAAGGATGATCTTGTCGCGGCCGAGCCCGTAGTGTTCGGCGGCCTCGGCGGCTAACAGGCCGCTGGCGACGATGGCGTTCATCGTCACCTCCATCGCGTCTAACGGTTCAGCCAGGCCCGAGTTTTCGTCCATCATGCGCGTCAGCAGAGCCGAATCGAGCGATCCCCAGTTAACGCCGATACGCACGGGTCGATTGTGCTCGATGGCAACTTCGATCATGGTGCGGAAATTGTCGTCGTGCTTCTTGCCGATGTTGACGTTGCCGGGATTGATGCGGTACTTGGCGAGAGCGCGAGCGCAGTCGGGATACTTCTTCAGGAGGATGTGGCCGTTGTAGTGGAAATCGCCGATGACGGGGACGCGGACTCCGAATTTGTCGAGCGTGTCGACGATTTTAGGGACGGCCTGAGCGGCTGCTTCGGTATTGACGGTGACGCGGACCAGCTCGGAGCCGGCCTGGGCGAGCGCCATGACCTGGTTGACGGTGGCGGCGGTGTCGGCGGTGTCGGTGTTCGTCATGGACTGGACCACGATGGGGTGGTCGCCGCCTACCCACACGTCGCCGATTTTGACGGGCACAGAAGTGCGCCGAGGAAGTGCAGCCATTGAGCCTCCGTTGAAACTACATTGTAGCGTGTGGGGTACGGAGACGCGATACGATAATGGACGAGCCGATGAGCAGCGAGCAGATGCAGAACGCCATCCGGGAACTTCAGGACACGGTGATCGTGATGGCCCATATTGAGAAAACGCAGAGCGAGCATCTCCGTGAGCTCGTGCAGTTTCGAATCCAGTCGGAGAGGTTTCGACTCCGAACCGAGGAGAACCTGGCCGAGATCACCGACAAGCTCAACGGACTGATCGGCTATGTCGCGGGCCAAAAACCCGGCGGCACTAAGACCTAACCGGCCTGCGCTTCAATCCACTAAACATCAGGGCGAAGCGGTCCATGCAGCTCAGGTAGAGTATTTTTCGTACCAGTTGAGGACACGCAGCGCCCGGAGCGTGTTCCATCGGCTAGGCCGGTTGTCGCCCTCCTCCAACTGAAAGTGGACCTTTCCTGGATGCGTATTCTCAAGGAGCCAGGTGCCATCGGGCTGCTGCTTGGATCGGAGCAGATTGATCGCCTCCTCCATACGCGAGTCCGGCGCATCTCCCACCGAGCGGAAGTATTCCAGGGCGCGCAGTATGTCGTAGTGCCAGCGAGTGGGAAACGAGAATTGAAGCCAAGACGGCTTGATGACTTCGCCAGTGCTCCTGCGTCGAAGCAGCTTTCGTTCGAGGAGATACTCCTCGCCTCGCCGCCGCGCAGCGATGGATTCCGCAGAGCCACCGGTTGCGCGCTCGTGCGCCAGCAAGCCTTCCAGGACATTGATTGTCGTCGCGAACGAGGAGCGGACGGAGCCGTTCTCCGCCTCGCAGTTCCACCCGCCATCTTCAAGCTGCTCACCGAGCAGACGAACGACCAGGCCATCCATATTCTGATGAAAGTAGGTGCCCAGTGTAACGGTCCTGCCATTGATGCGTGGCTCGACCTCGCCGCTGAAGAAGGGCTGCCCAGCGTGCTCCCACCGGCAGTGGTCCCGGACCAGCGTTACCGCACAGCAGACCTGGTCTGAGCGTGGGTCGATCCCGAAATCATGCAGCAGTTGAAGTGTTGGCAGCGTGGAGATCCAAGGCTGGCCCTGGTCCGTGTTCCATGGGTAGAGGCTCCGCGCTGGGAAACACGCGCCTCCCGCCCACTGGCCGTCCTTGCCCTGCAATGCCAGCAGCCTGGCGCCCCATCCCTCGGTGGCCACTCGTGCGCGTTCCGCCGCGATGGTTTCCGCTGGCGCGTGGACAAGATCGCGCAACACCTGCCAGCGAATGGCGGGGTCCGAGTCGAGCAGCCATCCCAGAACCGGCATGCGGGTGAGTCTAGCATGACTTGCACGACCGGAATCGACTCGGATCGGTTCGGAAGAGACGGCTGAAGAAGCCGCGTTAAACTAATGGACAAGCCGATGAGCAGCGAGCAGATGCAGAACGCCATCCGGGAAGTTCAGGACACGATGGTCGTGATGGCCCATATTGAGAAAACGCAGACCGAGCATCTCCGCGACCTGGTGCAGTTTCGAATCCGGACCGAGCAGAACCTGGCCGAGATCACCGACAAGCTCAACGGACTGATTGGCTATGTCGCGGGCCAAAAACCCGGCGGCCCTAAGACCTAACCGGCGTGCGCTACAATCCACTAACATGAAACACTTGCGGGTGTGGCTGGCGGCGGCCTTTGTGGCCTTGCTTGCGTTGGGATTCGCGATCACGCGCGGCGATGCGCAGCCCAACACGGTGAAACAGATCGCGCCCGGCGTCTGGTTTCGCGAGGGCGACCTGGTGAACCAGGACCACTGCAACAATGTCTTCATCGAAATGAAGGACTACCTGATCGTCGTCGACGCCAATTTCCCGAGCGGGGCGCGGCTGGCGATGGAGGACGCGAAGAAAGTCTCATCGAAGCCGGTCAAGTTCGTCTTCGATACGCATCATCACGGCGATCACAGCTACGGAAACGCCGTTTGGACCGGCATGGGCGCTGTCACGATAGCGTATCGAGGGGTCGCCGAAGAGATGAAACGCTACGAACCCAAGCGCTGGCAGGCGGCCATGAAAGAGCGCAAGGACGTGGCGGATCTGCATCGCGACGCCCCGGAACCGCCCCAGCAGACGTTCACCGATAGCCCGCATGTGATCACTGACGGAACACGGCGCGTGGAGTTCTACCATTTCGGATGGGCGCACACCCGCGGAGATGGGATGGTTTATTTACCGCGCGAGCGGGTGCTCTGCTCGGGCGATGCGGCGGTGAACGGTCCTTACAATTTCACCGGCGACGGAAACATCGGCAACTGGCCGAAAGTGCTGGATGCGGCGCTGCAGCTGAAAGTGGATCACGTGCTTCCGGGTCACGGCGGCGCGGGCGGTAGAGAGGTGCTGGTGGGCCAGCGCGCCTTCATGCTTGAGCTGCGCAAGGCGGTGCAGGCGGAAGTGGCGAACGGCAAGAAACTGGAAGATCTGGTGAAGTCCAGCAATGGCAAGCACGTAGCCATGCTGCGTCTGCCCGATTCGGTGAAGAATTGGGTGAGCGCCGATTCCCTGCCCGATCAGGTCAAAGACGCCTATAACGAGGTGACCACGGGTAAGGCGGCGGGGGACCTGCCGCATTAGCAGCCTGATTTGGGTGTAGGCTGACCGTATGGCGGCTCTTTCGGATTCCCCACTGGCGCGCGTGGTGGAACTGCGCCATTTGCGTGGTGGAGACCTGGATCTGCTGCTGGACGAAGAGACGCAGGCCTGGCGCGATACGCTGGACTGGGATTTTCGCGGCTCGGCCGGCCTGGTGCGCCGATTCCTGGAAATACAGGCGCTCAATGGCTACGCACTGCTGATCAACGGGTATCCGGTGGGCTATTGCTACTACGTGGCCGAGGAGCGCAAGGGGCTGATCGGCGATCTCTACGTGATGAAGGATTTCCTCAGCGTGGAAAACGAGGAGCGCTTGCTAACCTCGGTGGTGCAAGGGCTGATGAAGACGCCGCTCATCAAAAGAATCGAGTCACAATTGATGATGCTTCGGACGGGGCCCGCGATCACGCTTCCGGAAGCCAAATTTGTTCGAACGTTTGTGCGGAATTTTATGGAAATCGACGCCGCTACGGCGGGCCGGCTCCTGGAGCGGTCTCCCTCGCAGCCGGTGTGGTTCGATAGCTGGTCTGAGCGCAAGCAGGATGAAGCCGCAACGCTGATTGCAACCGCGTATCAGGGTCACGTAGACAGCGAGATTAACGATCAGTACCGTTCGCCGGCCGGAGCGCGGCGGTTTCTGATGAACATCGTGCAGTTTCCCGGATGTGGCAGCTTCTTTCAGCCGGCGTCGTTTGTGGCGATCGAACCCGGATCGGGCCGGCTGGCGGGGATCTGTCTGGCGAGCCTGGTGCAGGCGGACGTGGGGCACGTTACGCAGGTGTGCGTATCCAAGTCGGCACGAGCAACGGGCACCGGCTACGAACTGATCCGAAGGTCGCTCGAGTCCCTGGTGAGACACGGATGCCGTAAAGTCACGCTGACGGTGACGGGATCGAACACCGAAGCGATTGGGTTATATGAGCGGATGGGATTCCGAAAGACGCGGAATTTCGCGGCGTACGTGTGGGACACGTTCTGGGGAACGGCCTAGCGCGGCTTGTAAACATACACGCCATCCAAGGCGGGCCCCGGGATGCGCTGCACCAACGAATAGTGTTTTCGGATCTCGGCGAGCTGCGCGGCAGGCAGCGTCGATATTTCGATATCGAGCGGGCTGTGATCGGTGCGGACGTCTTCCAGCAGAATGATGGTTGAGAAGGCGGAGGCCGCAATATCACGCCGTAGAGGCTCCGGGTCCACCGCGCCCACCGAGACCAGCAAGTTGTAAAAGGCCATTTCCACGTCCAGCCGGCCGCGCAGCCGAACCACGGCATTGAAGTCGGCTGAGAGGACACGGCCGCCATCGGCGAGGCTGCTTTGGATCGCGGCTACTTCGACACGAGACTGCTGCTCACCTACGTAGCGCACCAAGAGCAAGGAACCCGTAGTGCGGGCATTGACCACCAGAAATACGCCCAAGGGAAGCTGCAGCAGCGTCACCCATGTGCGAGTGCGCGAAAAAGAGAGCGAAAAGAAATCGAGGGCATCGAGGCTCAAGCTGGTACACACGATCAAAAGGATGGTGAACTCAAGTTGGTAGTTCAGGTCGGAGCCCGTCTTGGGCGCCGATCCGAGATACACCAAGCCAGCTACGCCGAGGTATATAAAAGGAGCCGCGCCGGTTTTTCTAATCGCCTGTCGTGCGCCCGCCGCAACAACTAAAAACAACGGCCCGGCTACGAGAAGCGTGAAGCGGAGATGTAACAGCAGCTTTTTGATGGAGTAAGGATTCAGGTTGGCGCGTACTGTATCGGCCAGGAAGCGGCCTCCCAGAGCTGCATCCAGCGAAAAGACGACCATAGCGGCGACGGCCAGGCAACTCAAGGCGAATTTCACCGCGATCATTTTGCGGCCAGAGAAGAAGAGGTGCAGACAGATGGCCGCCGGGCACGCCAGCATAGTCTGCTTGGTGAAGAACGCCAGCAAAACACAGACGCCGGCCCAAATCAGGGTATTCTCGCCGAGCAGGGTGTAGCGAGAATAAAGATAGAACGCTGCTAGCGCCCAGAACAACGCCAGGACGTCGACTTGCCCGACGGTACCCCACACAAACAGCAGAGAGCTTGAGGCGCAGAGCAGGGCGCTCAGCGCAGCGCTGTAACGCTCCTTGGTATAGAGCAGAGTCAAATACCAACTCAGAGCGACGATCCCGAGCGCAGCCGCGAAACTAATGACGCGGCCCGCCGTGTAGATGGGCAGGCCGGCCTTTTGAAGACCGGCGTCGAGAAGATAGAACAATGGCGTGTAGGGAGCGACTGTGTAGGGGTAATGGTGGAAGTCGTAATAAAGCGTCCCATCGTGGACCAGCATGCTGGCATGGGCGGCGACCACACACTCGCCTCCGGTGAAGCCGTTTTGAGCCCAAAGGAGCATGCCCAAATGACCCGCGATGCCGAGCGCAGCAACGGCGGCGAAGAATATGAGGACTCCGCGGAAACCTCGTTCGGTCCGCTGGGTACTGCCGGCACTGGGCTGGGCGGGCGCGAGCGTGGACATGCCAATCTGCTGATCGGCAGATGGCGCGAAAAGCTTGACGGTTACTTGGTGGCTGGTGGCTGGTGGCTGGTGGCTGGTGGCTGGCCTGCGACTTCGAGCTTGGCGGCTTTGTAATCGGTGACCAGGCGCTTGGCGATTTTATCGGCGACATCGGCGCTCGCGCCCATGAATTTAGCGCCCAGGCTCTCGGCGGTTGCCGACCAGATCACGTCTCCGTCCTTACTCACCAGCCGGACGGTGGCGATAGCCTCGTGCTTGCGCTGCTCGTCGCGGCGGCTGTCGTTTTCACCGATGGTGAGTCCGCCGGAGTGGCTGCTACTGGTATTGGCATAATTTCGCAGGCCCTCACTGCTGCTGGATCCAATCTGCGTGTGCGCGTTGATGCCTTCCGACGACTGGAAAGTGTCGGTGAATACATCGTCGTCGCCGGCGCCTTTGAGGGTCGCATCGGCCTTTTCTTCGTCTTCTGTGATCACGAACTGCTTGGAATTGTGCAGGCTGGTCATCAGAAGATCGCGCAGCTGCAGAGCGGCATCGCCGCCGGTGAGGACGGCGATGTAAATCCGGCGGACCTTGCTCAGGTGCTCGGCGGCTTCCTCTTCTGGCGTCTGGTCCGCGAAGGGCGCAAACAATAGGACGGCGGTTAACAACCACGGCATGGCCTAACCTTTACCGCTCTTGCGGGCATCGTCGTCCTGGAATTCCACCTTGCGGCCGGTGCGCGCCTCCAGAACCACGAGCGTAGTGCGGATGTCGTCCTTATTGATTTTGAAGATCAGTGCCTGCTGGCGATCCTCTTCATCGGAGTAGCCAACAGTCAGGAAATGTTGCCGCTTCTTGGCGAGCAGGAACAGCGGCGAGATGAGAACGGCGGCGATATAACGGCGGTCGACCTTTTCGCCGTATTCCACCAGGTTAATCTTTTCGTAAGGTACCCGCCAGCTCGCTTTTCCCGCGTAAAAGACCAAGAAGCGATCGTCCAGCGCCTGCACCCTTCCGTGGCAACCGAAGGGAATTTGAGTCACAGTTCCACCGACGTATTCGGCTCGGCCGCCCAGATTGCGGGCCGAAAGTACGGAGCAGACGAGGACCGCAAGCGCGGCTAGTTTCTTGGATGTCATACTGAAGACGTAAGTAGTCCGATCCCACGGAAGTTCTCACCGGATGTTCGCGCCTATGTTTGCCATGGACCAAAACAAAACTCAAGAGGAGCGTATTCTTAACCCTGAGGATGCCGGAGCTGGGGTGATCGTGAGTCCCGACACCCGGCGGGCGAATCGCGTGCCTCCGGGGCAGAGCCGTACCAGGAAATGGCCCATTCTGGATACCAGCGGCGCGCCGCCGATTACGCTGGAGCGGTGGAAGTTTTCTATCGGCGGCCTGGTGGCGCATCCCATCGAATGGAACTGGCAGGAGTTCCAGCAACTGGAGCGCGTGAAGGTTTTCGCCGATTTCCATTGCGTGACGCGCTGGTCGCGATTAGGCAATACCTGGGAAGGCGTTTCGACACGCAAACTCCTGGAGTTGGCGGGCGGCGCACTGCCTGAGGCGGAATACGTGCTGGCGCGCGGTTACGATGCCGGATTCAGTACTAATCTTCCACTGGCCGATTTTCTGGCCGAGGACGCGCTGGTGGCTTTTCTGCACGATGGCCAACCGCTGACCCAAGAGCATGGCTGGCCGGCGCGGTTGATCGTGCCACAGTTGTACGCCTGGAAGAGCGCGAAGTGGATCGCGGGCCTGGAGCTGTTGGATCGTGACAAAGCTGGATTTTGGGAGCGCAACGGGTACCACATGCATGGCGACCCGTGGAAGGAAGAACGTTTTGGCTGGTGATGTATTGACTGGCAGAAGTGCTCGCAGCGCGAGACTGGGGCAATGGGCTGGAGCGGCGCGCTACGCGCGGAAAGCGGCGCCGGAATATTTCAAACGCTATCGGGAGGAACGCAAATGTGCCGTGCCGCCGGCGCCCTTTACTCCGCATCCCAAGCGCTGGACCGATACCGGATTGCACGCCGCATGGCTGGGCCACAGCACGGTGCTGCTGAAGATCGACGGATTTACTATCTTGACGGACCCCATCCTGGGCGCGCGCTGCGGAGTGCGGATGGGTCCGGTTACTGTAGGGCTGCGCCGGCTGGTTGCACCCGCGGTGCCCCGCGCGCAATTGCCGCACATCGATTTGATTTTACTCTCGCACGCGCATTTCGATCATTTCGATCTGGCCACGCTGCGTAGTTTAGAACGTGCCGGAACGGCGGTGGTGACGGCGAAATATACCAGCGATCTGCTTCGTGTGAAGCGCTATCAAAGCGTCCAGGAGGTGGGCTGGGATGAACGGGTTCGGGTGGGCCCGCTTTCGATTTTAGGCCTGCGCGTAAAACACTGGGGCGCGCGGATGCGCTCGGATGTGCATCGCGGCTACAACGGATACTTGATCGAGACGCCGCGGCATCGCGTGGTGTTCGGCGGAGACACGGCCTGGACGGATTCGTTCAAAGCAGTCCGCGCGCAGAAGCCGGTGGATCTGGCGATCATGCCGATTGGCGCGTACGATCCCTGGATTTATGTGCACTGCAATCCCGAGGAGGCCTGGCGCATGGGCGCCGATTGCGGGGCTGAACATCTGCTGCCGGTGCATCACCAGACGTTCCGGCTGAGCCGCGAACCTTATCTTGAGCCGGTGGAGCGATTCATCGCGGCGGCCGGCAACCATCCCGATCGTGTGGTAGCGACGCGCGTGGGGCACGAATGGTCGCTCAAGTAGCTGCTAAACACCTAGCGGTGCTGCTCGCCGCGACAGGCGCACTGTTCGGTCAGGACGCCCGCGACATCGTGCGCAAATCGGTGGAACTGGATCAATCCAACTGGCAGCGCATGAAGGACTACACCTGGATCGCGCTGCAAACTGAGCGGAGCTTGGATTCAAAAGGCCAGGTGAAATCGGAAAAGACCGAGCAATGGGAGACGGTGGTTATTTACGGGGAACCGCATCACCGCATGCTGGAGCGCAATGGCAAGCCGCTTTCGGACCAGGATCAGCGCAAGGAGCAGGCGAAACTGGACCAGGCTGTGGCGAAGCGGGAGCAGGAAACGCCCGAGCAGCGAGCGCGGCGTCAGGCTGAGTTCGAAAAAGAACGCGAGAAGGACCGGGAGTTTCTGCGGGAGGTTCCCGACCTGTTCGATTTCAAGCTGCTGGGCGACGAGAAGATCGATGGCCACGACGTCTGGGTGATCTCGGCCACACCCAAGCCGGGCGCCCAGCCCAAGCGCGGCGACGCGAAGCCGCTGCTGAAGGTCCAAGCCAAGGTTTGGATCGATAAGGCCGAGTATCAGTGGGTGCGCTTGGAAGCCGAGACCACGGCGACCATTTCATTTGGCCTGTTTATCGCGCGGTTAAATCCCGGCGCGAAGCTCGTCTTCGAGCAGGAGCGCCTGAACGACGAAGTCTGGCTGCCAAAACGCGAGCTGGTGCGGGGCGCGGCCCGGCTCGGCTTGGTGAAGAAGCTGGCGGGCGAGGAAGAAACCACCTGGAACAACTATCGCAAGTTCCAGGTGGATTCCAAGGTGGTTGCCACGCAATAGGTGTTGGTCCTTCCGTCAAGCGTGTATCATTTTGTTGTGATACGTCGCTTCTACGTTCATAACTTCCGGTGCCTGGAGAACTTCGAGCTGCCCATCTCACGCCGGCCCTCCACGCTCTTGATCGGAAAAAACGGCGCGGGCAAGACAACGGTTGGATTGGCTCTGGAGATTCTTCAGGAGATCGGGCGAGGTACCAATCGAATAGGCGAACTGGTGAGGCCGGAGGACCTTACTCACGGACGCAAAGATGTGCCCATGCGTTTTGAAATCGAGGTCGAATTAGGAGGCACGACATATTCATACACACTCGCCCTCGAGTTGCCGCAGGGATTCAAAGAACTTCGCGTACTGGAAGAAAAACTCAAAGTTGGTGGTGAGGCCATTTATACGCGCGAAACTGCTCAAGTGCAACTCGAAATGCGGCAGAACGATCTCCGTCACCCTGCCGGCGGGGCCGGGTTTCCGATCGACTGGCATCTCGTGGCTCTACCGATTATTCAGCAGCGGTTAACGAACGACCCCGTCTCCGTCTTAAAGCGATGGCTCGCTCGCATGCTCATCCTTCGTCCGATGCCCAGTTTGATCCTCGGCGAGTCCAAAGCGGAGACGTTAGAACCAAATCCTCAAGTCACGGATTTCGGCGCTTGGTTTTCAGGTCTTGTGGCCTACTCCCCGGCCGTTTATTCCGAGGTCGACCAATATCTCAAGCAGGTGATGCCTGACTTCAAGGACATCAAAAACCCCGTGATTGGCAAAGATTCTCGAAGCCTAGTCGTTCAGTTTTCAAATGAACAGGGCAGTGTAAGCCTCCCTTTCGAGGATCTATCCGACGGCGAAAAATGCTTCATGATATGCGCTCTGGTTCTCGCTGCCAGCGACGCGTATGGCCCGATGCTCTGTTTCTGGGATGAACCCGACAATTATCTTGCTCTTTCCGAGGTTGGCCATTTTGTGCTGGCCTTACGCAAGGCTTTTCAGTCAGGCGGTCAGCTCATCGCGACGTCGCACAACTCCGAGGCGATTCGCCGTTTTTCCGACGAGAACACACTGTTTCTATACAGGAATAGCCATCTTGAGCCAACGTTAGTCCGTCCACTAAACGAAATTCAAGTTAGCGGTGATCTCGTCGGTGCGTTGATTCGCGGCGACGTCCAGCCATGAGCGTGAATAGATATCAGCCCCGCGTCTTGGTGCTACCCGAAGACGATGCCAATCGCCAATTGGCAAATGGGTTCGTGCTGGATCTGAGTGCGGCCGTTCTCACGAGGATACAGGTGCTCGAAGAGGTAGGCGGCTGGCACGAGGTGTTAAACCATCTCCAGTCGGATCATATAGCGGACATGAATCGTTACACCAATCGATTTATTGTTCTGTTGATCGATTTCGACCGTCACGACGGGAGGCTGGAGGACGCGAGGAACAGAATTCCTGAGCCCCTTCGAGATCGAGTCTTTATCTTGGGCGCATGGAGCGAACCAGAAAATCTCAAGAGGGCTGGTCTCGGCGTATACGAGGTAATAGGATCGGCAATGGCGCGGTATTGCCGCGAAGAAACTGACAAGATTTGGGGGCACGAGTTGCTTCGCCACAATGCAGATGAGCTCCCGACTACGTCACCAGGTACGTCCGATTTTGTTTTGAATGGCAATTCTTACGGGTAGACGTGTGGACCTTCCCGTCATGGCCTTCGCGTCCGCTTCCGATTGGGAGCAGCGGCTTTCCAAGCAACCGCGTTCGTCCAAAGGCGTCTGGTTAAAGCTCGCCAAGAAAGACTCTGGGATCAAGAACGTGTCCCGGCAAGAGGCCATCGACGGCGCGCTCTGCTATGGCTGGATTGACGGCCAACTACAAAAATTCGATGAGCGCTGCTGGCTGGTTCGCTTCACTCCCCGCTCGGCGAAGAGCAAGTGGTCGAGCGTGAACCAAGCCAAAGTCCAGACACTCCTCGACACAGGCCGGATGAAAGCCGCCGGACTGGAAGAGGTGCAGCGGGCGAAGGCTGATGGACGATGGAAAGCCGCTTATCCGCCACAGAGCAAGGCCGCGGTCCCCAGCGATCTACAGGCCGCACTGGACGCCAACCCCAAGGCCAAACGTCTATTCTCCAAACTGGACAGCGCCAATCGCTACGCGATTCTTTACCGCGTTCACCACACCACCAAGCCTGTGGCGCGCGCCAGCAAAATTGAACAATTTGTTCTGATGTTGAGCCGGTGGGAAACCATCCATCCTCGGAAAGGAAGATCGTAGTTGGAACCGCTGTGCGAGGCGATCTTATCGAAGATCCACGAACAGATCGAGCGAACCGATCGCCTCATCGGACGCCTGTCACCCGAGCAATTGAACTGGGCGCCCGAAATACCCGGCGCATGGTGTACGGCGCAGATCTTAGGCCATCTCCTGGATTGTCTGGGCGGGATCTGTGCCGTGCTTATGGCGGTTCACCCCGACCGGCTCGCCTATTTTCAGCGATTGCGCGAGGAGCGGGTCGACCATCCTCGCGACGGTCTGGTTCTATTCCAGAAGCACATCGACGAGGGTTTCGCGCTGCTGAACGACAGCGACCTGGCTAAACGAATACCGACCGTTTTTGTCGAAGGTGGTGAGCTGGTGATGACTCTTCTGCTGGGCAATTTGGAACACTTGATCAACCACAAGCACCAATTGTTCCTGTATCTGAAACTCATGGGAGCAAGTGTGGCGAGCCGGGATCTTTACCACTTCCGTGGGGAAATTTGATTATGATGAACGTCAAGATGACGAAAACAATATGGATCGCCGCGGCAATCCTGCTCGCCCAGGTCGCCGCGCCGGCCCAGAAACCATTCGCACCGCTCGATGCATGGAAAGCGGCGGTGTTGAATGGCGATCCAGCGTCACTCGCGAAACTCTATAGCGTCCACCCGGAGGCCGTTGCTCAGGCGGGAAAAACCCGTATCGCATTAGAGGATGAGTGGGCGTTCTGGGCGGGTCTGAAAAAAAGTGGCATGACGGAGTTCCTCCCACGAGTGCTGGAATTCACCACGGTCCACGGCCATACCCAGGTGGTTTTACGCATTTCGGCTACTACCGGCAGCGCGCATCTGGTCGCCGGGATGCGCCAGGAATGGGCGCATGAGGCGGATGGGTGGAAGATTGTCAGCTCCACGCGCAGCGCTGCTTTCGGCGAGGAAGCCAAGCGCACTCTGCCGCAGCCTGCCAGGCCAAACGTAAGCCTGTATTCTGATCCGCGCGAGGCGCAAGCGGAGCTGAAAGCGGCTCTCGCCAAGGCTCGACTGGAACACAAACGCGTTCTGGTAATGTTCGGAGGCAACTGGTGCTACGACTGCCATGTGCTGGATACCACTTTCCACTCCCAGGAATTCGCGCCCCTGGTGGACGCAAACTTCGTGGTGGTCCACATCAACATCGGAGACGAGGGGAAGGACAACAACGATCTCGCGGCGCGGCTCGGCGTGGCGCTGGATAAAGGCGTTCCGAGCCTAGGCGTGCTGGAGCCCGATGGAAAGGTGGTGTACGCGCAGAAGAATGGCGAGTTCGAAGCCACCGAGAAGATCGGCCCCGGTGAGGTTCGCGCTTTTCTCGAAAAATGGAAGCCACGGCGGCCTTAAAGCTTGCCAGGGCTCCCGTCCAATTCGGCAGTCGGTTCGGTAGTACGCGTCTCGATCGGGAACTTCCTCGAGATGTACGACTTCATGGTCTTCGGCTACTATGCCGCGGACATCGGCAGAACCTTCTTTCCCAGCTCGAATCCATTTGCGTCGCTGATGCTCTCGCTCACCACCTTCGGCGCGGGGTTCCTGATGCGGCCTTTGGGCGCGATCGTTCTGGGCAACTATATAGACCGCCATGGACGCCGCCGAGGGCTGATTCTCACACTCTGGTTGATGGCCGCGGGCACGGCGTCGGTAGCCTGCACTCCCGGCTACGCCACCATCGGAATCGCTGCGCCATTACTGGTGCTCGCCGGACGGCTGGTGCAGGGTTTTTCGGCCGGCGTCGAGGTAGGCGCGGCTTCGGTCTACCTCTCAGAAATCGCTACTCCCGGGCACAACGGTTTTTACACCAGTTGGCAGTCGGCCAGCCAGCAGATGGCAGTGATGTTCGCCGCGCTCTTGGGCCTTCTCGTCGCGCCGCGCTGGGGATGGCGTGCTCCGCTGCTCATCGGATGCCTTCTGATCCCCTTCCTTTTCTGGGTGCGCAGCTCGCTGCTCGAAACAAAAGTGTTCCTGGCGCGCAAACATCATCCCTCCATCCGCGAGATATGGACGACCATCCTCTCTCACGCGCGGTTGGTGGCGCTGGGCGTGCTGCTGTCCGTGCTCACCACCGTGAGCTTCTACATGATTACGGCGTATACACCCACCTTCGGGAGCAGCGTCCTGCATCTTGCCAGCCGCCAGATCCTTCTGGTGACGCTATTGGTGGGAGCGTCCAACTTCGTGCTGGTGCCGGCCATGGGCGCGCTGTCGGACAAAGTGGGACGCCGGCCGCAACTGGCGGCTTCCGCGATTCTGGCGCTGCTCACGGCCGCGCCGCTCTACATCTGGCTGGTGGCTGCGCCATCCGTACCAAAGCTCTTGTTCGTCGAACTGTGGTTCTCATTGATATTTGCGAGTTGCAGCGGCGCGATGGTGCCATTTCTCACTGAAATCATGCCCGCCAATGTGCGGACCACTGGGTACTCATTGGCGTTCAGTCTCGCGACGGCGATTTTCGGCGGTTTCACTCCCGCCATCTCCACCGCGCTGATCGGCTTCACAGGCAGCCGCGCCATGCCCGCGCTGTGGCTATCCACCGCGGCGATTCTCACGCTGATCGCGGTGGCGCTGCTCAAGAGCGTTCCGGAAGAGCGCGGCCGACCTGTAAATCCCGTGTACGAACTTGCCGAAGGGGAGCGTTACAAATAGAGCTGCCACCACGGCCAGATGGATGGCCAGCAGTGAACTCATAGCCGGCGTTGCGCGCAGTATCATCAACGCCAGACCGGTGATCGCCGTCGCGAGAAGCAGGCCGATGAAGGCGAGATCCATTCCGTCCTGCCGCGGATCGACAATTCTTTCGTCGCGACGCATCTTGAGCGCCAGCAGTCCAAGCGGCCCGACAATCAGCCCCAGTCCCCCCACAGCGCCCAGCACCACCGGCACGCTGAGATAGGCATACGGCGCTTTCCATCCGAAGAAATTGTCATAGACGGCTGCGACTGAGGTAGAGGCGAAGCACAGCAGGAAACCATAGAACGTGAAGTGATGAAACACGCGGCGCGACGTGGAATGGAGCTCGTCAGGATAGGTGCATCCCGCACCATGGCTGGATAGATTGGAAAGCGTCAGAACATCTCTGAGGGCGTCGAAGAAAGCGGCGACACGCAACCGAGGCCGGTTGGGATCTTCATTCCAGAAGCGAGCCAGGCCGATGCCCCACGCGACGAGAACCAACAGACCAAGCGCGCCGAAGAAGCCAACCATCGCGTTGTGCGGGATAGCCGCGTAAAAATCGCTTCCAGGAGTGCGAGGAGTGAACGCCAGTGCCAGCGCCGCCAATACAATGGCAAGGGCGCTGACCACCCAACCGCTGCGAATGATGCCGAGCCAGGAATACTTCTTATACGACTGCACCCGTATTTCCGCCAGCACCTTCGGCACATTGACGGCGAACTCGTGCGGCGGAGCGTACTGGCACGCGTAGAAGCACTCCGAGCAGTTATGGCAGAGGTTCGCAAGGTAATTCAAATCGGCTGCGGAAAACTGCAGCCGCCGTTCCATGGCCGGAAATACGGCGCAGAATCCCTCGCAATAACGGCATGCATTGCAGATCGTCATCAGACGATCGCCCTCGCGAGTCAGGTCAGTTTGCGGCAAGCACGGCCTGCCTTCCCGCGATACGGCCGAATCCGGTTCCGATCGTCATCCCAAAGCCCGCCAGATAACCCTTGCCGAGGATGTTACCGGCCATCAGTTCGCCGGCTGCAAACATATTCCGTGCCAGTTTCCCCTGCATCACGATGTTCGCCCCTTCGTTTACCTTGACGCCGAGATAGGTGAACGTGATTCCCGGCCGCAATGGGTACGCCAGAAACGGCGGGGTATCGATGGCCTGCGCCCAATGCGACTTGGGCGGTGTCAAACCCTCAGTGCGGCAACCGTCGAGCAGGTTGTGATCGAATCGCCCCGGCCTCACTGCTTCGTTGAAGCGCCTGACGGTCGACTCAACCGTCTCACTGGGCAAACCGAGCGCGACCGCAAGCTCGCCGATGGAATCCGCCCGAACCGGGGGAAAAACGGAGGGTATGAATCGCCCCACCACTTTCGAATCGATGATGGACCATGCGATTTGCCCCGGCTGCTCGGCGACCAGGCGTCCCCAGATGGCATAGCGCTTCGGCCACAGGTCTTCTCCCTCGTCGTAAAAACGGACGCCCTCCCGGTTTACGACAATCCCGAGCGGCAGGCAATCCAGCCGCGTGACGATTCCTCCGTCGAATTTCGGGGCGCGCGCGTCGATCGCCACCGCGTGGCATTGCTTGGGATCGCCCACCCGATCGGAGCCCGCATCGAGCAAAAGTTTCAACACGCGGCCGGTGTTGAACGGCGTTCCGCGGATCAGAAAATTGTCCGCCGCTTCGCCCCATGCTTCTTTGAGCCACTCGATATTCGCTTCGAAGCCGCCGGCGGCAAACACCGCGGTTTTGGCTCGCAGCTCCACGAGAACTCCATTCACCAACGCCGTTGCGCTTTCGAAAACGCCGCCATCCATCTTGATCCCGACCACCTCGGCGTTATACAAGATCCGGATTCCCCGCCTGCGCGCCGTTTCATAGTACGAGTTCATCAGCGCCTTGCCGCCGCCCAGAAAAAACGCGTTGGTGCGCCCCAGGTGCAGCGTCCCACCCAAAGCCGGCTGAAAACGGGCGCCATGGTTTTTCATCCAGACCGTCGATTCGGATGAGGAGCGAATCGCGATCCCCGCCAGGCGCTCGTTGGTCTGGCCGCCGGTGACACGCAGCAGGTCGGTCCAATATTCGTCCTCGCCATAGGAATCGGACATGCATCGCATGTTCCGTGTGTGACGACTGTTGCCCCCGCGAAAATCCGCCGGAGCGGCTTCCACCACCAGCACTCGAGCGCCGCACTCACTCGCGCTCAGCGCCGCGCAAAGAGCTGCATTCCCGCCGCCCACCACGAGCACATCGTACAAGAGATTTTCTTCGGTCAAGTTCTTACGATCCGGCAAGCGGCTCCGGCGGAGGCTCGGGCGGCGGCGTTTGCAACTGGTAGCCGTGCGGCGGCTCCGCGCCGAGCAGGTAGCGGACAAAATAGTCCCAGCGCTTGCGCACCATGTACGGTTCGTTCGCGAAACGGTGCGTGCGATTGGGCAGCATGATCAGATCGAAATCCTTGTTCGCCTTGATCAATTCGTTCACCACCAGTAGCGTGTTAGACGGCGGCACGTTATCGTCCATGGTGCCGTGCGCAAGCAATAAGTGGCCCTTCAGATTCCTGGCGATATTCTGATTCGCCTGGCTATCGTAGTTGTCGCCGCCGCCGGGCTTGGGCTGCAGCAGGCCCTGCCATTTCTCTCCCCAATCGTCCTCGTAATCGCGGTTATCGTGATTGCCGGCTTCGGAAATCCCGACCTTGAAAAAGTCCGGGTAGCGGAACATCGCATCGGCTGCCGCGAAGCCGCCGCCTGAGTGTCCCCAGATTCCCGCGCGATCGATATCAATCCAGGGATAACGCTCGGCCAGCTCCTTCATCCCGGCCACCTGATCGGGCAGCGTGTTGTCGCCCAGGTCGCCGAAATACGCTTCATGGAATTTCTTGGAGCGCCAGGGCGTGCCCATCCCATCGATCTCCACCACGATGAATCCGATCTCCGCCAGAGCCTGCGCATCGCCGCGCGCCGCCGCGAAATTCCGGCTCCCCACGCTGCCGGTTTGGGGACCAGGATAAACGTGATTCACGATCGGATACTTCTTGGATGGATCGAAGTTCCCGGGCTTGAACAGCAGTCCATACAGATCGGTGACGCCGTCGCGCGCCTTTACGACAATCTGCTGGGGCGGCTTCCAGCCTGCCGCGAGCAATCGCGAGATGTTGGTCTTTTCAATCGTCGAAATCAGCTTGCCGTCCGCGTCCTTCAGCACTGTGACCGGCGCGACATCGGGCTTGGAATAGCTGTCCACGAAATAGCGGCCGGAGGGGGAAAGCGAAATCTCGTGCGTCGCGTCCTCCGGCGTAAGCAGCGCGAGATTCTTTCCATCGAAGCCGACACGATACAGGTGAACGAAATACGGATCGCGATTCTTCTCGCGCCCGACGCCCAGGAAATATAGCATCCGGTTCTTTTCGTCCACCCTGAGCAACTGAGTTACGTTCCCCTCACCGGCAGTGATTTGGTTCTTCAGCTTGCCGGTCGCGAGATCGTAAAGATAGAGCTGGCCCCAGTTATCGCGCTCCGAGAACCAGGTGACTTCATTGGAATCCGGCAGGTAACGCCAGTTCACGCGGCCATTTCCGGATTCGAAAAACGTGGGCACGGTCTCTTCCATCACGTCGCGAACCTGGCCCGTCAACGCATCGGCGATGCGGAGCTGCGCGCTTTTGTGATCGCGCGAAGTCGAAACGAACGCCAGATGCGCATGATCGGGACTCCACTGCACGTCTTCCCACGGGCCCCGGCAAGCGAGATCGTCGCACAGGGTGGAGCGGTGTTGGTCGGCCGGCATTTGCAGCCTGACCACGTGGGGATCGTCAACGTCAAGAATCACGCGTTGAATGGTGGTAATCACCTGGTCGCCCGGCAGCGGATATTTCCAAGCCAGCACCTTGGGATGGCCCACGCGCGTCTCCATCAGAACCATTTCGCCGACGCCGCGCTGGTCCTGCTGAAACGTCGCGATCTTCTTCGAATCGGGCGACCAGCGCACGATCGCGCGGTCGCTGTGGCTCCAGCCCGCGTTGTCGGTGGCGTACCCGAAGTCCTTGGCGCCATCCTTAGTGAGCTGCGTCTCCTTGCCGGTAGCGACGTCGCGAACCCAGAGATTGTAATCGCGAATGAAGGCGGTACGCTTCTTGTCCGGCGATATTGCGCCGTCGCGCGCAACGGATTTCTCCGCGACACATTCGCTTCCGTCCCGTCCGCATTTCCACTGCTTCCCTGCCGCGTTGAATGAGACCGATTGCTGGTCATCGGAAAACTCGATTTCCGTGAATGGCAACCGGTGCGAGTCGAAAGCTGTGCCCGCGGCCATCGAAAGCGCGGCAGCTAGCTTGGTGTGGTCGAAAGCTGGCGTGCGGGCTCCGCTAGCCGCGGCGTCGACCACGACGAACTGGCTGCCGCCACCAGTCGTATCGCGATACCAGAACCGATCGCCCGGCAACCAGTGGGGCCGTACGCTGCCATGGTCCACCAAGGGATTGACGTTGTAGCCCATGAACTTTTCGGCGCGGGCGTAGTCGGCGGCGGTGAGGGCGGCGGGCGCCTGCGCTAAGGCCGGTATCGCTCCAAAGGTGATCAGGACTGTCCATATTCGATTCATTGATTGTCCGCCTTGCCGCTCGTTTTCTTGGTGCCGATGTGGTCGGCAAGTTCATCGCCACTGAAGTTGTCGGTGGAACTCTCGTCAATTTCCGGCAGCATGGTAGCGTTCCATGCGCGCCACTCGTTGACGATCCGGTCATAAATGTCCTTGCGGCGCTCCTTCAGGTTGGCGCGCTCCATGGGGTCCTCAACGACATTGAAGAGAAATGTGTTGTCGAGGATCTTCAAATACTTGAAGTCGCCGTCTCGCGCCGCGCGTTGTGCATTCGCTTTATAACGCCAGAAGAGCCTTCGCTCCACTGCGGCTCGATTCTGAGTCAGCATCGGCAGCAGGTTGATGCCATCGGGAGGGAACGCCGGATCGGTTGAAATGCCAGCGGCCCCGACAAGCGTCGGCATCCAATCCATGCTAATGGCCACTTGATTGATGGTCTGACCCTGCGGGATGCGCGCCGGCCAGGATACGATTGCCGGGATCCGCAATCCGCCTTCCAGCAGTTCCGTCTTACGGCCAGTGAACGGCCACGTATCGGCGAATCGTTCGCCGCCGTTGTCGCTAGTGAAAACGACGATCGTATTGTCCGCCAGACCGTTCGTCTGCAGCGCTTCCAGAACGCGGCCGATTTGAAGATCCATGGCTTGGATCATGCGCCGATAGGTCTGCTGTGTGCCGCCGTCGAAGTCGCGGAGATTACTGCCCCCTGAGCTGAGGCGTTTCGATTCCGCCTCGTCACCCGGCGCCTCCCATGGCCAGTGCGGCGCGTTGAAGTGCAGACTCATCAGAAAGGGACGGCCCGACTTCGCGTATCCATTCACGACATCCACCGCGCGGTTGCCGAGCATCTCCGTCAGATATCCCATTTGATGGATCGGCACATCGTCGTCCCACAAATCGTCTTTCGCGGCCGCATGCCGGTAGTAGTCGACAGCGCCGCCGCGGAAGCCGTAGAAATGATCGTACCCGCTTTGCAGAGGACCGAATTTCGGCAGCACGCCCAGATGCCACTTCCCGACCAGCGTGGTGCTGTACCCGGCCTTCCTCAACAAGGACGGCAGGGTGGGATGGTCGGGCGGCAGGCCGACATCGCGTCCCGCTAAAGGCTCCTCCAGGCCGATCGGCAGCCGGTATTGATAGCGACCGGTAATCAGCGCGGTGCGCGTCGCCGAACAGACCGCGGAGTTCGCGTAGGCTTGGAGGAAGCGCACGCCCTTCGCCGCCAGGCCGTCGATGTTCGGAGTGCTGATATCGGGACGCCCGTAACAGGACACGTCGGCATAGCCGAGATCGTCCGCCATGATGAAGACGATGTTGGGACTTCCCGGCGCCCTCTGTCCGAATAGCGAGATGCTCCCCAGGGCGGTGCTGCACAACAGCGAACGGCGGGTGACTCCAGACATGACTTCTATTGTCGCGCCCAATGGTCAGTGTGGGCAGAGGCCCTGCCCGATCCCACACTAGTTGGCTGTCTGCGGACACTCTTTACTGCTAAACGTGGCGCACGCACTCCTGCGTGCCGTGTTGGCACTCGTGCCAACACCACTGCGAGATCTCCGAAAACGTTCACACGATTGTGAACGCAGCACGCAAGAGTGCGTGCGCCACTAGGCTTCGACCAGGACGTGTTTCTTGCGGCGCGACTTCGGCACCGACGGCAGAGCGGCGGGCGCGTCATCCATCGGCAAACTGAAGCGCCGGATTCCATCGTAAGCGTGCAGCGCGCCAGCCACCGCCCCGGCTGTTGGCACCAATCCGATTTCGCCCGCGCCTTTGGCGCCGTAGCCGCCCACTTCGTCGGGAACCTCGATCAGGATGACATCGATTTTCGGCGTATCCTTGGCCTTCAGGATGCCGCAATCGCGCAACAGGAGCGAGTCCGGCGTGGCGTTCGTGCTGGTGAAGTTTTCTGAAAGGGCATAGCCCAGTCCCATGTGGACGCCACCTTCCACCTGTCCCGCGCAACCTTTGGGATTGATGGCCCGGCCAACGTCGTGCGCCGCGACCACGCGCTCCATGCGGCCTTCGTCATTCAGGATCACCACCTGCGTGGCGTAACTGAACGTCATGTGCGTGGTGGGATTGGTCAACGCTTCCGGAGTGCCGGGGCGCGTAGTGAAATTGCAAACGTATTCGCCCGTATACTCGCGGCCAATCAGTTGTTCGAGCGTGGAGTGCTTAAGATCTTCCGCCAGTTTCGTTGCCGCTTGCTGTGCCGCCGCGCAACTCAGCGTGGTGGCGCGCGATGCCCAGGTTTCGCCGCATTTAGCGCCCAGCGCCTTCTCCCAGCGCACTGCCATGATCTCGGGAGGCAGTCCGGTTTCTTCGCACACCGCCTGGCGGATGGTGGTGAAGAGACCCTGGCCCATCTCGGTGTAACCGGTCTGGATATCCAGACGGCCGCCTTCCAGCACCCGGATCGCGGCATGACCGCTATCGATGGTGCCATTGCCAATGCCGGTGCTCTTGATGCCGCAGCCGATGCCCGCGTACTTGGCACTCTTGTAGATATCCTTGACGGCTTCCAGACTGCGCCGCAATCCCGCGACGCTTTCGCGCATGATTTGCCCGGTGGCGAAGGCGTCGCCCGGATTCAGGATGTTCCGCTCGCGAATGTCCCAGCCATCGATGCCTACGCGTTCCGCAAGCATATCCATGATGCCTTCCATGGCGAAGTGCGCCTGGTTGGTGCCGAAGCCGCGCATGGCGCCGCTGGTCGGATTGTTGGTAAAGACAGCCTTGGCCTCGGCATCCACGTTCGGGACGCGATACGGGCCGCAGGAGTGACACGCGGCGCGCAGCAGGCATTTCGCGCTGGTGCCGGCATAGCCGCCCACGTCTCCCACGATGCGGCTGCGCACGGCCAACAAGTGACCCTCGGCGTCGGCGCCCACCGTAAGGCTGAGCGTCATCGGATGGCGCTTGGGATGAAGCTGCGCGGATTGTTTGCGCGTCAGCACAGTTTTCACCGGGCGTCCCATCAGATACGCCGCCAGCGCCGTTTGCACTTGAATGGAGAGTTCTTCCTTAGCGCCAAACGATCCACCACTGGAGGCCAGAGCGATCTCTATTTGTTCCGCGGGCAGATTCAATGTGCGGGCGATCTGCGCTTGATCGAACGTGGATCCCTGGCTTTGCGAAAAGACCTTCAGGCCATTTCCTTGTGGAATCGCGAGACACGCCTCCGGCTCAAGGAACGCCGGGTCCACCGGCTGCGTCCGGAAGGTCTGCTCAATCACGTGCGCCGAAGCCGCCAGGGCCGCATCCACGTCGCCTCGCGAGAAAGCGGTGGTGTCGAGCAGGTTCGGATGCACGTGCAAATTGCCGGGAGCATGCACCTGCGGCGCGTCCTCCGCCATGGCCGCGAAGGGGTCCGTCACCGGTTGATACACTTCGTAATCGACTTTGATTTTGTCCGCGGCCTGGCGCGCGTGGAATGCCGTGTCGGCTACTACCAGCGCGAGAATATCGCCCACGCAACAGGTGGTTTCGCCAACCGCGACAAAGATCGGCAAGTCGGGAATCGCGAGACCCGTGCCGCGCTGTCCAGGAACATCACTCGCGGTGAAGATGCGCTCTACACCCTCGATGGCTTGCGCCGCGGAGGTATCGATGGCCAGAACTTTCGCGCGCGGGTGTGGACTCATCAGTGCGGCGCCGTGCAGCATTCCAGGGACCCGCATGTCGTCCACGAAAGGCTTTTCGCCCAGCGCCTGTTCGATTCCCAGGTATCGTGAAGGCGACGTCCCGATCCCATGCGCGCGCTTCCCATTCTGGAACGTGGGATTTCGAGTCAATCCGTACTCTTCACCGAAGTAAGAATGCCGCCGAGGTTGATCACTGGGGAGTTGTTTATGATCGTTCCAGGCCTCGCCCGCGGTTTGGATAGCGTCGATGATGCGCGCGTAGCCGGTGCAACGGCAAAGATGAGCGTCCAGCGATTTTGCGACCGCCTCGCGATCCTGTGTGCGGCCGTGTTCCAGCAGTCCAGCCGCGCGGATCACAATCCCTGGAATGCAGAAGCCGCACTGCACCGCGCCTTCGAGCAGGAACGCCTCGCTCAGTACCCGGCGCATCTCCTCCGGCACGCCTTCCAGCGTGACCACATCGTGGCCAGCCATGTGTTCCGGTTTGCGTAAGCACGCCAGTACGGGCTGGCCGTCCACTAAAACCGCACAGCATCCGCACGCGCCTTCGGGAGCACATCCATTCTTGGGCGAAACCAGCCCGCACTCAGCGCGCAGGACCTCCAGGAAGTCCATGCCCGGCTCGTAAGTTACCGTGGTTGGATTTCCGTTTAGAGTTAAGGTGATGTCCGGCATGCTTTACCCGAGCTCCCGCCCGCTCCTTCCAGGCTAGCAGAATTGCTTAATAGATCAATGGGATGCGGTTCTAGGGACGATGACTATTTGGAGCTATAGGGGCGCCGCGGCTAGCTTGGCTCAAAATCGCGGCGGGAACTACTTTCCCACCAAGTGAGGCTGATCTTTTTCGTTTTCCTGGCAAAAATATTGGAGCAATTCCGTGTTAAGGACGATGAATTGGTTGAGCTTCACGGTCCACGGCGCGGTGTATGCCTTGGGATCGTCTACGGTAATTTCGATTTCCAAGGTCCCGTAGTTCACGCGCCGGAAGCGCTCGGTCATTTTTGCTGCGTCGGTCATCGGACTGCCGCTGCGGTCCAGCCACATCCCATCTCGAAAGCCGTTGGTTCGAACTACCAAGGTGTCGCCATCCCAGCTTCCCGACGAATATCCATGAAAGGATGGCTGCGGATCCTTCGGCAATTCCCGACCGTCCGTGAATATTTGCCGGAAGGTCACATCGCGCTCGGACAGCATCACCAACAGTCCCGGGGACTGGACCATCTTTCGGTATTGAGGAAACGTGAACAACCGAATCACGCCCGATGGCTGACATTGGGACGCCGGGTCGTCTTTTCCGTTGTCGGCCATTCGTTTCTTGACCACCTCCGCTGCCCACGGCTGATAGGGTAGGCCACCCGCGAGACGAGCTCCGATGTTAAGGAATTCCTTCGAAAGCGGCAAATCCGGGCATCCATAGGGCGGACACCCTCCAGTGTTTTCGATTTCCCACATTCCCGAAAGATCCGGTTTGCCATCGGCCGTTCTAGGCGTGGGCGCGCCCAAGTTCGGCAATCCGCCCGGCGTCCGGGGCACTCCGGCGGTTGGATAATTCAGCCATTGGCTGAAGAGAAGCCCAGGCAGCGCGAAGAGGATTGCGGCTCTTGCTGTCACGTATGATCCAGGATAATCTTCAGACGCCGCTCGGCGCCGTCTTCGACCATTCCGAGGGCTGCTCCCAGTTCGTCCAGGGCCATGCGATGAGTGACGAGAGGTTCCAGGCGAACAACACCCCGAGCCACTAGGTCGATCATCACCGGAAAATCCTGCGCCGTGGCTGCGCGATTATTAATGAGCGTCAGTTCCTTGAAATAAAGATCATAGAACGGCAAGGTCCCGCTGGTCGTACTAGTAATGCCGAACATCAGGATGCGCCCGCCAAAGCGCGCCATCCGGATCGCGTCCGCGATGGACGTCATCACGCCGGTGCACTCGATCACGACGTCAGGGCCGCGGCCATCAGTCGCATCCAAAACTTTTGCCACCGCTGAAGGGCCGGATTCGATCACCACGTCCGCGCCAAGCTGCGTCGCGAGCTGGTTCTTGAACCGGCTGCGGCTGAGCCCGATCACTTTACTCGCGCCGCGCGCCTTCGCGAGTTGCACGTGCAGCTGACCGGACACTCCGAGACCCAGCACCGCAACCGATTCGCCCAGCGACACCGAACCCAGGCGTTGCGCGTGTAAGCAGGTGGTGGCCACTTGGATCAGCGGCGCGATCCGCATGTCGAGAGAATCCGGCAGCGGGAAAATTTGGCTCGCGGGAACGGCAGCATATTCGGCGAACCCGCCATTCGTCTCGCGCCCAATCAATCCGCCGGCGGCACAGAGATTGGTTTGTCCCATGCGGCAGTGAAAGCAGGTTCCGCAATAAAGGACGGGATCGATGATCACGCGCTCACCGCCTGCCAGCTCCCCAACCATTTCGTGGCCCATGATAAGCGGATACTGAGCGGGAATCGCGCCTTTGTAGATCTTCAGGTCTGTCCCGCAAAGCCCGCTATGCGTGATGCGGACCAGAACGTGACCTGGGGGGACTGGGGGCAGCGCGACATCATCGAGCGCCAGGTCGCTGGGCGCTCGCAGAACCATGGCCTTCATGCCGGCAGGGACTTCCCTCGAGTCTCAGCGCCGAACGGCAGCAGCAAGAGCCCAACCACGAACGCGATCGACGTGAGTGCTACCGGAGTGCCCAGAGTTCCATAATGCCGGATCATGGCGCCCACTAGAAACGTCAGCCCCGCTCCCGCGAAGCGGCCGACGTTGGTGGTGAACGCGAACGCGCTCACCCGGCAGTCCGTGGCGTATTGTTCCGGAAGCCAGAACGAATAGACGACGAAGTTCGCGCCGCCGATGCCGAGGAAAAACGTGCAGATCAGGAACCACATAATGGCATTGGTCGGCATGTAGAACACGTAACCGAAGGCTAGCCACAGGAAGATCAGCATCAGAGCGAAAAAGATGCCCAGGACGACTCGCCGGTCGAGCCGTTTTGCGAGTATGGGGGTCATCAAGGCTCCGAGTACCGTTCCGATTCCTAAAATGGCCGTTGAATAGGACGCCAAGCGAGCGCCGGTAAGCGTCGATTGCCCAGCCCTTTCCGACAAGTATGTAACCGCCGATGGCACGTATACCGAACCGGCCCACAAACCGACAATGGACGCCACCAGGTAAAGAGAATTCAGGATGGTCCGCCGCCGATATTGCGACGTGAAGAGCTTGAAAAAAGCGTGGTGCATGGCAATGACGCCACCCTCTTCGCGGCGGTTTTTCCAGCGGGCCGGTTCATGCAGCCGGTTATAAAAGAAGGCCACCAGTATGGCCGGCACGCCCCCCACCACAAACATCCACCTCCAGCCATATTGGCTGCCGATGAAGTAGTTGGCTATGGCAGCGATCACAAAGCCGATGTAGTAGCCGGTGTGCATCAAACACACGCCCCACGTGCGCCTCGTTTCGGGCCACTCTTCCGAGACCAGCGATGCACCGATGGACCATTCTCCGCCAATGCCCACGCCGGCCATAAATCTGACAATCGCCAGCGACCAGACGTTGTGGCACAGGCCCGCGAGCAAAGTGAAAAAGGAAAACCAGAGGATCGAAAACATTAACGTGCGAGCGCGACCGAAGCGGTCGGCGATCGGTCCCCAAACCAATGCCACCCCCCAGCCCACCATAAAGAGGGCGAACAGCAGACCACTGTAGTAGCCCACGTTGGCGGTGGTAGCGGGAATGCCAGAGCTCGGCAGCACATCTCGCAAGGCAGGCACCAGCACGAGAGAAAATATGAACGAGTCCATCCCGTCCATGGTCCAACCTCCCCAGGCCGCCCAGAAGGCTCGCTTCTGGCTGGAGGTGAGCGGGACACTGGCCGCTGAAGATTCCACAATTGGTTTGTTTATGAGAGACATTAGTGAACGTTCTTCTCGATCCAGCTTTCAAAGAATGCGGCGATTCCGTCGCTATTCTTCTCTAACATCATTTCATGCGCGTTGCCCGGGAGGCCGACGTCTTCGAGCTTCACATAGGTGGTCTTCACACCCGCCTGGTTGAGCCATTTGGGAACACACGAATCGAAGACCCGGTGATAGCTGGCTTCGCCGGAAACATCCAGCACCGGAATGTCGCGCAGGTTGACCAACTTGCGCGCTGGTTCCTTCTGCAACCAGCAGGGAACCAAGCCGGGGCCATCGGCTTTCGCTTCCAACTGCACTTGCAATTCGGAAGGATCGCTTGCGGGCGGATCGTAATGCAGCGGCAAGCTGGTCAAGCCCCACGGATTAGCCTTCCCGTTATAAACCTGCTTGGCCGTGTCGACGCTTTCGATAGGCGGACCGCCAGGCTCGGCGGTAATGATCGCTTTCACCAGCTTCGGGCGAGCGTCGGCGATCTCCCAGCCGAAGTTGCCTCCCTGAGAGTGGGTGATAAGAATCACTGGAGCGCCGATCCTGTCCAGCAGCGCCATGTGCGCGTCCAGATTGAGCTTGTCTTGTGAGATGCCCTGCAGAAATTGCACTTGCGTTTTAGCGAAATCGTCAAAAACTGGATCGCCCATTTTGCCTTTGTTCGGAGCGGTGCTTGGCCATTGCGTGTATTTCTTAGCTTGCGGCCAATCGCCGAGTTCGGGCAAATCCGTCCAGATCTTCTCCAATTGCGGGGCTGTTCGAATGGTCAGCGCCCCGTCGGCGCTGGGCACATAAGCGGAGCGGCCGCGCGCCGGATAATCCACCATATAGACGACATATCCTTGCTTGAGGAAATAATAAGCCCAGCCTGGGCGGCCATCGGGGGTCTGCAGCCAGTCCGTTCCAGTTTGACCGGCGCCGTGCAGGAAGACGATCGGATAGGCGCGCCGCGTCTTCTTCGGCACCATGACTTCCACGTATTCGGCGCCGTCCATAATTTCTTTGCCAGGCTCGCCCACGTAGTGCCCACCCGCGTAGAAAAAGCCGATCCGCGCAACGTCGGCGGTGGACATGGTTGGAATGGACGCAGGAGGAGCGGACTTTCCTGCATCGACGCTGCTGGCTCCCCAACAGCCAGTTGCGACCATCGCCAATACCGGGAGACCGACAGCGGAAGTTCTGAAGGACATAGGATTTCGCTCCTGCTGGTAAGAAATTAGATCATCCGTGGCCCAAGAAATCAAGACCTTCGACGCACCGAAGGGAAAGGCTGCTGCCGCGCATAGCCCTTTGGAAGCATTGACACTCTGGAGATCGCGATGATATAGTCACCCCCAAATGCGCTCTATCATGCGGAATGCGACAAAATTATTCGCGATGGCGGCTGGGATGGTTCTGTTTTCGGCCTCTCTGTCGGCGCACCACGGCCAGGCCGGATACAATACCACCGAAACCGTTACCGTGAGCGGAACAATATCTGGATTTCAATTCGTGAACCCGCACTCCATTGTGGGTCTCGATGTGAAAGACGACAAAGGTGAAACGCAAGCCTGGCAGGGCGAACTGACCAGCCCAAACCATTTGATCCGCGCCGGCTGGACATCGGTGACGCTAAAGCCTGGCGACCAGGTGACGATGACCGGGTATCGCGCCAAGAGCGGCGCCAATTCGATGTGGATCACCAAGATCTCCGTCAACGGAGAAGAGCTGAAGATGGGCGCGGGGAACTAGATGAGAATTTGCAACCTGCCGTCTTGGGGACTGCTGATGGCTGCGCTGGCAGGCCCGGTTGTTACATTCGGGCAAGCCCCCAGCGCGGCGAGCCCGACGCCTGACCTCTCGGGAGTTTGGAACGTTAAGGGAAATCCCGCCACTCGCTACCTGTCCTGGGGGTTCAGCAAAGATGAGCCGCCCATGACGCCGTGGGCGCTGGAGAAATTCAAAGCCACGAAACCTTCTTTCGGCCCGCGCGCTGTAGAAGACTCCAACGATCCCGTGAATCCGACGACGGTCAGCGCAGTGGGCTGCTTTCCGCCCGGCATGCCCCGACTCTATCTGCAGCCGTTTCCCTTCGAGATCATTCAGACGCCTGGCCGCGTGATCATGTTTTTTGAGTTCTCGCATTTTGTTCGGCAGATTTACACCGACGGGAGAAAGCACAATACCGATCTCGGCCCGACCTGGCTGGGAGATTCCATCGGCCATTGGGACAGCGACACGCTGGTGGTGGACACCATCGGGTTCAACGACAAAACGTGGCTGGATCGCGCCGGCCATCCACACAGCACCGATCTTCATCTGGTGGAGCGCATCCGGCGAGTGGATCCAAACACGATGACCAACGAGATCACCATTGAGGATCCCAAGGCCTACACCAAGCCTTGGGGCGGAACCCTCACGTTTCAATTGAGACCCAAATGGAACATCATGGAGATGGTTTGCGAAGACAACGTCAACTTTGACGAGTTCTTGAAGAACGAAGCCAAGTCCAAGAAATAGACGTTACCAGCATGCCCCATCGGCGCGGGTTTCTGAAAGCTGTGGCGGGCGCCACTGGCGTAGTAGCCGCCGGCTGCAGTGTGTTCGATGTCGCGGGACAAACAACCAAGCCCTCAGAGGCGCACCGGCGGACCGTCACGGTTGGTGGGCGTCGCGTCAAAACCGTAGATATCCACTCGCATTGTGCCGTCCCGGAAGCGCTCGCATTAATGCGGCTTCCCGCCGGATCGTCGGCGCGCTGGGATAGTCCGCAGCTCATGATCGGCCCGGATCGCCTGCGGATCATGGACCAGCAAGGGATCGATGTGGAGGCGCTCAGCATCAATCCGTTCTGGTATGCCGCTGAGCGCGATCTGGCTAGCCGGATCATCCAACTGCAGAACGAGAAGCTGGCGGCGTTGTGCGCTGCGTATCCCGATCGATTTGTGGCTTTCGCGACGGTTGCTTTGCAGCATCCGGACTTAGCCGCCCAGCAATTGGAAGATGGCAAGAAACTGGGTTTACGCGGCGCTGCGATCGGAGGCAACGTGAATGGCGAAGAACTATCGTCACGGCGCCTCGATCCGTTTTGGGCCAAAGCCGAAGAACTCGCGGCGCCTATTTTTATTCACCCGCAAGGCATCCCCGAATTACAGAAACGTTTCCAGGGGAACGGTTACTTGAGCAACGTAATCGGCAATCCGCTCGAAACCACCCTGGCGCTGTCTCATCTGATTTTCGATGGCACACTGGATCGCTTCCCCGGTCTCAAGATCTGCGCGGCGCACGGCGGCGGATACCTGCCTTCCTATTCCGCGAGGTCCGATCATGGCTGCGCGACATCGCCGGCCGATTGCACTCCAACGCCGCTGAAAAAACACCCCAGTGAATATTTGCGGCAGCTTTATTTCGATTCTTTGGTCTTCACGCCGGAAGCGTTGCGTCATTTGGTGGCCGAATGCGGCGCCAGCCAAATAGTCATGGGGACGGACTGGCCGTTTCCATGGACCACCACGGCCGTCGACCACATTCTGAACGCGCCCGGTTTGAGCGCCAATGAAAAGCGGGCCATGCTGGGCGGCACTGCGTCTAAATTGCTTGGAATCAATTCGAACCAAAGCTAGACCAAGCTGCGCAGCTAGCTCTATTGAGCCATCAGTTTACGCTTGCACGCCCTCGACGCTGGTGATATCGTTGTTTCCCAAGTGCGCAATCTTGATTAACCCCGTAGGAGCGAAATCTGTGCGTAGATATTTAGCGTTGTTGGCCGTCATGGCCGTTTGCGCGGCCGGCTTTTTCGCAGCCGGCTTTCTGACAGGCACCAGGCTGTCACCCGTGCAGGCTAAGGACAAGCCCGGCACGGGTTTCGCCGCGAGCCCTGGAGAAATGGGCGTTCAAGATATTTTTGGTCCCTACGAAGTGGTCAAGGACTGGCCGAAGAACATCAGTACCCTGGCGGGAAATGAGAAATGGACCTGGGGCGCGGGCCAAAGCGTTTACGCGGAAAATCCGAACCGCGTTTTTCTGTTGTTCCGCGGCGAACTACCTAACATTCCCCGGCCTCAAACGAAATTGATTCCTGAGTTTGGGCCGAGTCTCTCGTTTCCAATCGGTCGGCTTCCCTGGCGTGACGCAACTGTCGCCGCGCTGCCAGGAGCCGGAGGCAGCGGCCAGGATCCCGAGGATGGACCGAAGCTGTGGAAGGGGACCGTGGGCGTGGATGCCAAGTGGGAACATTGCCTCACCGTGGTGGATGCCAACGGTAACATCGAGGAACAGTGGACACAGTGGGATAAGATTTTCAAACGCCCGCACTTCGTAGCCATCAATCCATACGATCCGGAAAAACATGTTTGGGTGGTGGACGATCATATGCACGCCATCTACAAGTTCACCCACGACGGCAAGACCTTGGTGCAAACCCTCGGAACGCCCACCGTGAAGGGAGCCGACGGAACGCATTTCAACCGTCCGACGTTCCTGAACTGGCTTCCGGACAGCACGCTGTTTGTTTCCGATGGGTACAACGGCACGCGAGTCGCGAAGTTCGATAAGGACGGTAAATTTCTACTCGACTGGGGCATGAAGGGCACGCCTCCCAATGAAAAGCGGCCCGGCTATATGAACAATGTGCATGGCATGGCTTTAGATGCGCAGACCCGGCACGTGTTCGTGAATGACCGCGCCAATCATCGCATTCAAGTCTTCGACGAGAACGGGAAGTTTTTGTATGACTTCAGCATGGGGCGAGAGCCATCCGACATCCACCTGATCTACATCGGGGCCGACCGAAGCTTGTGGGCCTTCGACCGCGGAACTTCCAAGATGCTGAAGTACGACTTGGAAGGGCACTTTCTTTATTCGTTCGGCACATGGGGCGACTTTCCTGGAGGGTTTTGGGGGGTTCACGGATTCAGCGTGGACCAGGATGGCAATTTTTACGTCGCGGAAGTCGATAACGGGAGGGTACAGAAATTCCGGCCCAGGCAAGGCGTGAACCAAGCGTTTCTAGTTAGTAAGCCGGTCTATTCAGCCTGGAAGTAAGTGCCGGGAAGACGTGGGGAGTTAGTAAGTCGTTTCTTTATCTGAATAGTTGACGCGCTCGGCTTACAATGACCGGCGACGGTTGTAAGTGTGTTCGGACAACGTCTGACTTAGAGGCGTGGACATTTTCAGGGAATTTTCAGGTTAGCTTGTTATATCCGCTTAGAACTGTTTGGGGTAAATTTCAGAGGTTGTAATTGAGGGAGGTCTCCATGTTGAGTTGGCGAACCACTGGCCTGCTATTGCTTCTTGCGCCGGTTTCACTCTTTTCGCAAGGCACCGAAGGGCGTATCTCAGGTACCGTCACCGACCAGAGCGGCGCCGCGATTCCCATGGCCAAGGTGACGGTGACGGACATTCAACGAAATGTCTCGCGTGTCCTGACGACCGACACTTCAGGGTCATACGCTGCCCCCAATCTGATCCCCGGCACGTACAGCGTCCGCGCCGAATTCCAGGGCTTTAAGAACGCCGATCGAAGAGACATCCTGCTCGAAGTCGGCGCAGATCTGCGGGTGGATCTGGCAATGCAGACCGGCGATCAAACCGAAACAGTGACCGTTACCGAAGAAGCCGCGGCCCTGGTCACCACCAACGCCGAACTCGGCGGATCGCTCTCCAATCAAGTGATCAACGATCTGCCGTTGAATGGACGAAACTTTGAAAATCTGCTGGATCTGCGTCCGGGCGTGGTGAAATATCCCGGCAATTCCGGCTGGACTCAGGCCACCAACGGCTTGCGCCCGCACGACAATTTCTTCATGGTGGATGGCATCAATAGCAACGATCCGTGGATGGCTCAGAGCATGATGAATGCGGTAATGGCCGCCGGCGACGCGGGCACCATGCTCCCCATCGACGCTATTAATGAATTCACCACCCAACAGAATCCTCGCGCGGAATACGGCTGGAAGCCTGGCGCGGTGGTGAACGTTGGGATCAAGTCCGGCAGCAACGCTTACCACGGAACGGCCTACGCGTACGGGCGCACGTCTGCCTGGGATGCCAACAATTTTTTCAGCAACGAAGTGGGCCAGGCCCTTCCTCCTCTCGCGCTCGAACAGTATGGCGCCAGCGTCGGCGGCCCCATCCTCAGGGACAGGCTGTTCTTTTTCGGCAATTTCGAGGCCCAGCAGTACAATGTCGGCAGCCCATTTGTCCACAGCGTGCCGTACACCGCGCCTGGTTCAGGATCCGCTTCAAACAACTTGATCGGCGCCTGCCAGAACGCGCTGGCTGCCGGCAGCCTCAACGCAGTCAGCGCGCAACTGGCGGGCCTCAGCAGCACCTGCACTCCCATGTCCAACTATCCCGGATTGTTCCCTGCCAGCTCCACCGGCACATTTGCTACGGCGCTGTCCAGTTCGAACTCAATTTATTCGGGAGTCGGCAGGCTGGATTACCGTATCAACGACAAGAACTCGCTGAATGGGATGTTTTTTATGAGCCCGGGCTCCGGAACATTCGTCGACGATGCCATTCACGAAATCGCTCAGCCGTGGCTGACAACCCAATATGCCCGTTCGCAAGTGATCTCCGGCAACTGGGTTTACGTCGCAACGCCGGCGGTTGTAAATTCCCTGAGGATTGGGTTGTCCCGTTACCACCAGATCTTCGGGACGCCCGATGTAGGCCAGAATCCTGACAACTATTCTTACAATGGCGCCACCTACCATCTCTACACTGGGCAGACGGATCCTACTTTCGGAGGTTTTCCGCGAATCCAAATCAATGGTTTTCCCAGCTTTCAATTGGGCGGACCGGTAAGTTGGCCTAAGATTGTCGGGCCCGACAGCGTTTACCAATTCACGGATTCGATTTCGGTTCAGAAGGGCAAGCACGCGCTCAAGTTTGGTGGGGAAGTTCTTTTGAATCGAAGCGACGACAACGTCACCAGCAACAACAAGGGGCCCCTGGCATTTAGAAGCTTAGACAACTTCTTTCTGGGCAACCTCAAGAGCGCTCGTATTACCAGCGGCGACACGGCCCGAAGCTTGAGCGACGAGGGTTATGCCATGTTCTTCCAGGACGACTGGCGTCTCAGCCGGCAGCTCACGATAAACCTCGGCTTGCGGTACGAATTAACCACCGTGGTCTCTGCTAACAACAATTTGCTCGGCAATTTTCTTCCTGGGGCGGGAATCGCTCAGGTGGGAACTTCGCAGCTCGGCAACGTTATGAACGGCGATCACAAGGACTTTGCACCCCGGGTGGGTTTCGCCTGGGACATTGCTGGAAATGGAAGGACTGTGGTCCGCGGCGGCGCTGGCGTTTATTACGCCCAGGCTAGCTTTGACGCCTTCATGTCTGTCGCGAACCTCGACGGCCTGCGTACCATCCCGACCGGTGTGCCGCTTTACGCAAATGGCAATCCCACGCCGACCACCGCGGGTGGATCCATTAACGTCGCTACCATCAACTACTCGGGCTCATCGCTGGGCTCGCCCAGCACGCCGGGAAGCGTTTCGTACGGATATAACCACAATAGTTCCAATACCCCGATTTTCTCCCTCAGTTCGGCTTGCGGCGATGGCACCGTAACGCTCGCCACCGGCTTTACTCCGCAGCCCTGTTCGATTCTTGGAATCGACAAGAATCTCAAAGCGCCCTACGTCGCCACCTATAACCTGGGAATCCAACGGGCTCTCACGAACAATCTCTCCTTGGACGTCTCCTATGTCGGCAACAACGCTCAGCGATTATTCGGAGTAACCGACCTGAATCAGCCTCAACAGGTTGGCGGGTTTAGCGCCGGTTGGGGTAATCCGGCAAATCCCAACAGTGCCGCTGGACAATGTCTCGCCAGCGCTTCGGCCGGCTATAACAACTGCGCGCCGAACGGCGCGGCTGAAGTCGCCGCTCAGCCTTACAACGCGAAGTTCCCGTACCTGAACGTGATCAATTTTCTGCAGAATAGCAACATCTCCAATTACAACGCGATGCAAGTCGCGCTGACGCAGCGGCAGTCGCACGGTTTATCGTTCGTGCTGGGTTACACGTACTCGCACTCGCTCGCTGAAAATTACGACAATTGGAGTTACGTGGTTCCCATCAACAGCCAGAATCAGAGATCTATCTATGGGAACAGTATGTTTGATATACGACACCATTTCACCGTTTCCGTAACTTACCTGTTGCCGGGGAAGAAGACTCGGAGCCAGCTCCTGGAAGGCTGGTCCATCAATTCCATCATGCTGTTCCAAAGCGGCGCACCCTGGGCCATCAACGACATCACCACAGACTTTAGCGGAACCAATGAAATCAACAACCCCATAGGCTCCAATGGCGAACAGTGGGATTTCTTTGGCAACCCAAGCGACTTCCAGACCAGGAAGTCATTCAACGACACCAACGGCTGTAGCAATGGGACTTGTACCACCGGGATCCCGTATTACGCGGGCACCAGCAATCCGGCTTGTCTCGCTCAGTCCACGGCCATGGGACCCCTGGCCGTGGCATCTCTCACCAACCTCGGGTGTTACGCCAATGGTAAGTCGATTTTAGTACCTCCTCCGTATGGAAGCTATGGCACCACGGGCAATAACATTTTCCGCGGGATGCCGTACTACAACGTGGACGCCTCAGTCACGAAGGTCTTTAGATTTGGAGAGCGCGTCACCGCCCAGTTCCGCGCCGAATTCTTCAATATATTCAACCACGCGAATATTGCCAATCCGGAGGGCGGACCGGGTGGATTTGAAAGCGGAGTCACCGATCCCAGCGGCACCGGCGGCGCGGGATTCGGTTTCCAGCCTTCCACCCCGGACGTCGTCAGTTCGAATGCAGTGCTCGGATCGGGCGGCCCGCGCGCCATCCAACTCGGACTGAAGATAATCTTCTAAGCGCAGTGTATTCATGGCAACCGTCGTACCTGAGATTGGCACGAAACCGCAGAGGCGGCCGGTCTACAAAAGCCTCTCGGCTCAGGTATTGTTCGCCATCGCCGTTGCTATCGCCTTAGGCTACATCAGCCCGGCCAGGGCGATCGCCATGAAACCGCTCGGCGACGCATTCATCCGTCTGATCACCATGATCATCGCTCTGGTGATCTTCTGCACGGTAGTCTCGGGCATCGCCGGGATGCAGGACATGAAGAAGGTGGGGCGCGTGGGCGGCAAAGCGCTGCTCTACTTCGAAGTTGTATCCACCATCGCTCTGCTGATTGGTCTGGTGGTAGGGAACGTACTGAAGCCAGGCGCTGGATTCAACATCAATCCCGCCACGCTCGATCCGAAAGCCGTGGCCCAATATGCCGGCCAAGCCAAAGCGCAAAGCGTCACCGACTTTGTGATGCACATCATTCCGAACACGGTCATTGACGCCTTCGCGAAAGGCGACATCTTGCAGGTGCTGCTGCTCGCAATCCTGTTCGGGTTCGCGCTATCGGTCGTCGGCCAGCGCTCCAAGCTGATTGTGGAGGTGTTCGCCGCCCTGACCCACGCCGTATTCGGCGTCATCAATATCCTGATGCGTCTTGCGCCCATCGGCGCTTTCGGCGCAATGGCGTTTACCATTGGCCGCTACGGTGTGGCGTCTCTCGGACCTCTGGCGAAGCTGATCGCCATCTTCTGGATCACTTGCATTTTGTTCGTGCTCGTGGTGTTGGGCGCGGTGGCATGGCTCGCCGGCTTCAATATCGTCAAATTCCTTTTGTACATCAAGGAAGAGATTCTGCTGGTGCTGGCAGTTAGTTCCTCCGAGCCGGCGTTGCCGACGTTAATGGAAAAGATGGAGAAACTCGGCTGCTCCCAGGCGCTGGTCGGTCTGGTGGTTCCCACCGGCTATACATTCAATACGGACGGCACCAGCATCTATATGACGCTGGCCGCTCTGTTTGTCGCGCAAGCAACCAACACTCACCTCACCTTGACGCAGCAACTGACCATTTTCGCGGTAGCCGTGCTTACGTCCAAAGGTGCCAGCGGCGTGCAGGGGGCGGCGTTCATCGCGCTGGTTGGAACCATGATGGTGATTCCCACCATTCCGGTGGCAGGGATGGCCCTGATCCTGGGAATCGATCGCTTCATGAGCATGTTCCGAGCCCTCATCAACATGGTCGGCAACGGCGTCGCAACGGTGGTAGTGGCCCGTTGGGAGCATGAGCTGGACCGAGAATCTCTGCAAAATCAACTCGGCTGACCCGCGGCGGTCGCGTTCACGCCCGGACCGACGATTGAACCGATTCCCGAAGTGCGATTTCTCCCTATGCGATTGACTAATTTGGGTTTTGCATGGCGACTTTGATAGAAATTTAGTACTTTGCGCCCACTTCGCCGCAAGACAGTACGCGCCCTAGGTCATTTTTCTCTTCGCCAAAATTCTCCGCACCCCGTACCTTCGCCAGCGATAGTTCTAACTGGAAACCGATATCTATTTTAGAATCAATGAAGAATTGGTTTATAGAGAAGGCTTATTTCCGTAGTACCCCCGTACCTACTCCGTATTGACGGACTGAAAACTTCAGGTAATAGTAATACTGGTACCTGAAGGAGGGCCGGTTAGTGAAGAAAACACTTCTCTTGATTCCATTACTCTTTGGCGTGAGTTACTCGGCAATGGCCTTGCCAGTCCCCATGTGCACCCCTGAACATCTCTCCGACTATGAGGGATTGGGTTCCACCGGTTGCACCATTGGCGACCTCACGTTCAGCAACTTCAGCTATACCCCGACAGAGATTGGAAGCGTCATCACCCCGCCGGCTACCTCGGTAATGGTGAATCCTATTTCCGGGCTTGAGTCGGGACTGACCTTCGCCGCCGGATGGACCGCGGGCCAATTTCAGTTGGAAGACTCGTTGATCAACTTCCAGGTAAGTTGCACGGGATGCGCGATTAACGATTGGGTGCTGCAGATTGGAGGAGAGGGTGAGACGGGAGACGGAATAGTTAATGTCGCCGAGACGTCGCCTCAAGTAGGCACCGGGCTGGTTCAATCGTCGGTAGGGAACGTAACTACGGGCGTCGGGTCCGGGACATTCATGCCTGTGGCCTCGCTGAGCGTAACCAAAGATATTCTGGTTTATGGGGGCGGCACACCTGACACCAGCTCGGCGCTAAGTTCAGTAACGAACCTCTTCTCCACTATCGCTACGCCTGAGCCCTCCTTAGTGATCCTCTGCGCGGGTCTTCTGGGTTTGGTGCCGATCGCACGACGCAAATTCGTGCGTTGATTCTTGATCTTCGGTCTTGATTTCGGTGATGCAAGAGATGGCGTAGTGGGTACTCTCAACTCGGGGCGGAGAGTAGGCCCACTACCGCTCACCGGCCTTGGTGCTTGGTCGCGATGGCGTTTAGAGAAGTGACGCGCATGGCGGCTCAAAGCCTTAGTCCTCGCGATGAGGACCACGTTCTAAACCGTTAGATCAAGACTCGACAGATCAAAACTCGAGACGCTGAGCGCTGGACCAGGCGTGTCCTAGCCCGCAAGCCCTCCTGATTTCAACCATAGACCGCGAAGACCATCGGAGAATCGGCACCATGAGAAGAATTGTGTGCGCGTGCATTGTTGTTGTCTCGCTCGTTGCAGTGTGCGGATGCAGCGCGACGAAGCAGGCCTATGTAACGAAGGGGAACAAGCTCTTCGCCGCAGGCAAGTATCAAGATGCGGCTCTGAATTACCGCGCCGCCATCCAGAAGGATGTCGGTTACGGCGAAGCGTACTACCGCCTGGGGCTGACAGCCATCAAACTGGAGCAAGGCCGGACGGCTTACCAGGCGTTGCTTCGAGCCGTTCAGTTGTTGCCCCACAATGCGGACGCCAAGAAGAAGTTCGCCGACGTCTGCCTCGGTCTCTACCTGGCGGATCGACAGCATTCCCAGGCGCTTTACACGCAAATCGGCGAACTATCCGACGAGTTTCTCTCAAGAAATCGGAAATCCTATGAAGGCCTGATGCTGAAGGGTTATCTAGCCTCCACCGACCAGAAGCCGCAGGAAGCGATCGAATACTTCCGCCAAGCGCTTCAAGTCAACCCGGCGGATTCGGGCGTGGTCACCGAACTGGCGCACCTTTTGATTCAGAATGGCGAACCGCAACAGGGTGAACGGCTGGCGACCGGCCTGATCTTTGAAAAGAAGACTTCCTACGGCCCGGCTTACGACCTCCTGTACAGCTTCTATCTCAATGCCAAACGGCCAGTGGAAGCGGAGAACATCCTCAAGGCGAAAGTAAATAACAACCCAAAAATTGCCGACTACGTTTTGCAGCTGGCTCGGCATTATAGCCGCGTGCAGAACCCCGCGGAAATGACCGAAGTCTTGCGGCGTCTTTTGGACGATCCCAATGATTTTCCCCAAGCCCGGCTCTGGGTCGGCGACTTCTACCTCGGCCTCGGTGACTACGCCGAAGCCATCAGCTATTACCAGCAAGGTGCGAACACGAGTCGGGAAGCCAAGACCAAGGTTGTTTACGAGATCAGAAATGTTTTGGCTCTGCTGAGCGAGGGCAGTAAGGAGGAAGCCCTGCGCCTCACCGAGCGCTTACGGCAGCAGAATCCGAAGGACAATGCCGTCCTCCGCATCCACGCCGACCTTCTACTGGCTCAGGGCCAACGCGACCATGGCGATGTCGTGGTGAAAGAATTCCAGGCGCTGGCGAGTCAGAATTCAAGCGACCCTGCGCTGCGCATGCAATTGGGCCGCGCTTATCGTCTGAAAGGAGACTTGGAAAGGGCACGAACTCAGTATCTGGAAGCCATCCACCAGCGCCCTGATCTTCTTGCTGCGCACTATGAACTGGCGGATGTCAGCTTGCTTCAGCATCGGCCGCAAGAGGCGGTCGAGCAAGCCAGCGAGATCCTGACTACGCAGCCCAATGACCGCCGGGCCCGCCTGCTTTACGGACGCGGCTTGATCGGAACCGGCGACGCCGATGGGGCGCGCGCCGTATTCACGCGGCTGATCAAGGATTTTCCTCAAGACGCCGAACCTCGGGTGCAATTAGGCCTCTTAGCGCTGGCCGGGGGGAATTTCCCGCAGGCCATCGACATCCTGGGCCCCGAGCGCGCCAAGGGCGATGCCCGAGTATTTGCCGCTCTGGCCGACGCCTATGTCCACGAAAAGCAGTTTGACCAGGCCCGTGCGATTTTGAATGAAGGACGCGCCAAGTGGCCGAATGCTTCAGTGCTCCAGGAACAGCTCGCAAACACCGAGCTTCTTTCCGGACATTACGATCTGGCGCTGGCGCAATACCAGCAGCTGCTGGCATCCGATCCGGCTTCGATCGTCGTGCGGCGGCAATTGGCCGAGGTGTACGATCTGGTGGGCGACCACGGTCGCTCGATCGCGCAGTATAGGCGCGCACTTTTCCTGGCCCCAAAAGACATCGCGCTGAAGGTAAGTCTGGCCGATGCGCTGGCGCGGGCGGACCGCATTGAGGAAGCCCGAGCGCTCTATCAGGACGTCGCGAAGGCTCACCCCGAAAACGCTCCCGCTTTGAACAATGCGGCCTTCTTTCTGGCCGACACCGGCGGCGACCTGGACGAGGCGTTCCGGCTGGCGAAAACCGCCTTGGCGAAGATTCCCGGGCAACCCAGCTTCTCCGATACCATCGGCTACATTTACCTGAAGAAAGGAATGCTGGACAGCGCCATCCAATCCTTCAGCACGCTCGTGCACCGCTATCCGGCGTCCCCCAGCTTCCACTACCACTTGGGGCTGGCGCTGTTCCAAAAGGGCCAGAAAGGCGTAGCGCGGAAGGAGCTCGAAGCCGCGCTGGCGAATCATCCCTCGCGTGAAGACACGCTGCGAATCCGGGAGTTGCTCAATGAGATCAGCTAAGTCCGCAACTAACGCTGGCAATGACTGATTAAGGACGAACCTATGTTTCTCATTTTCACATTGGGCGCCCTGTCGGTTTTTCTGGCGCTGATCCTCACGCCGCTGGTCCGGGATCGCGTCGGAAAGTTCGGGTTTCTCGATCATCCCGATGGCATTCGCAAGAAGCATTCCGCAGCTGTTCCGCGCGTGGGCGGCATTGCGATTGCCGTGGCGTATCTCGCGACATTCGCTATCGCGTTCGCATTGCCCTTTACCTACACCTATGTGCTGCACCGGGCGTTGCCGCACATTCTCCATCTCGCACTGGCGGGTTCGGTGGTGTTCGCGACAGGCGTTCTGGATGACCGGCTGCGCTTGAACGCCTGGCAGAAACTGATCGGAATCGTGGGCGCCGCGGTCGCAGCCTACGCCGCCGGAATTCGCGTGGATATTCACATTCTCCACAGCCTCCCGGCATGGCCCGGATTAGGATTTGCGCTGACTGTAATTTGGCTGGTCGGCTGCACCAACGCGTTCAATCTCATCGACGGCATGGATGGCCTGGCGGCGGGCGTGGGCCTGGTGGCCACGGTCACCATGCTGATCGCTGCGCTGACCCAGGGCAACTTGCCGCTGGCGCTGGCCACCATGCCTCTGGCCGGCGCTCTGCTGGGGTTCCTGCGATACAACTTCAATGCCGCATCGGTCTTCCTGGGCGACAGCGGCAGCCTGCTGATCGGATTTCTGCTGGGGTGCTTCGGCGCGTTGTGGAGCGAGAAATCGCTCACCTTGGTGGCCCTGACCGTGCCGCTGCTGGCGGTCTCGATGCCGCTCCTGGAAGTTGTTCTGTCCATCTTGCGGCGTTATTTGACGAATCGGCCTATCTTCCAAGCCGACCGTGGACACATGCACCATAAGTTGTTGGAGCGGGGCCTGAGCCCCACCGGCGCCGTCCTCACCATTTACGCATTCTGCGGCGTGGTGGCGGTGCTCTCGTTAGTCGCCAGTTCACTTCGCAATCAGTTCAGCGGCTTGATCGTGATTGCCTTTTGCGCGTTCGCCTGCCTGGGCATACAACACTTGGGCTACACCGAATTCGCGACGGCCGGCCGGCTGTTCTTGCACGGAGGATTCCGGCGTATCATCGATTTCGAAACTCGTCTGGTGGAGTTCGAGAAGAAGCTGGCGTGTGCCACCGGGATTGAGGAGTGCTGGATCCGAATCCGCTCCGGCAGCCGCGAGTTTGGATTCCAAGGCGTTCGGATGAATTACGAAGGCCTGGTTTTCGAAGACTTCCAACGCGACAATTCAAAGCATTTGTGGGAGTTGCGCATACCGCTCGCCGACGCTCGAACGGTTAACTTTTTTCACGATGTGGGGATCGAGACCAGTTTGATTGTGTTGAGCGCCTTCGCCACCGCAGTGGAGCACGGAATGCGGGCTTGTCTCGAGCGCCGTCTCGGGGAAGCTCCAACCACCCTCCCGGCGGAGGTGGTGAAGATGCCCGCCATCGTGAAACGCTACCGCGCCGCCGACGCGGTAGTTCCCGCTGGAACTCAGACCAACTAGCTAGCTAGTGTAGATTGGCACGGTACACGCGGCTTTAGCCGCGTTGGTATTGTCAACGGCGGAACGCGGCTGAAGCCGCGTCTACCCTTATTTCTCTATTTTGCGGACAGTACACTAGAATCCGAAGACCCTTTGCGTCGCCACTGCGGCCAGTCGCGCAGCCTCAGTGGGCATGAGCTCCTGAATCGGGCCGCCGAATACTTCCACCGCAAATGCGCCACAGTACCGCTTCTCGTCGAGCAATTGAAGGAACAGCGGGAAGTCGATGACCCCTTCGCCCGGAAGCAGGCGCTCGAAATCGCGAATATTTTCCGGTGAATCGGGCGGACTATCGGAAAGGTGGACGTCCAGAATACGATCTTCGGGAACGCTTCGAATCGACTCCGGATCGCTTCCGCCATGATGCCAGTGCCACGCATCCAGAATCAGCCCGGCATTCGGCGACACCGAAAGGCCGAAATCCAGCATCTCCCCGTTGTGCCAGATGAACTCATATGAATGAGCGCGCCGCATGTGCAGCGGCGTGATACACTCCAGCGCCAGCCGAATGGAATACTCATCCAGAACGACGCAACATTTCTTCAAACGGTCGCGATAAATCTGGCACTGCGCGGCCCTGGGTTGCTCCGATGACGGCGGAATTCCCAAGAGAGCGACCCTACACCCGACCTGCGCCGCAAATCTGCATGCGTCTCCGAGCTTCCCGAAAGTGCTCTCGAACGCGGCTTCATCCTTGCGAACCTCGACTGGTAGCTGCATGGCCGTCGCGCGAAGAGGAACCTGGCCGGTCAAATCCAGTGGGAGCGGTTGATCTCTCGCAATGACAGCGCCTTGGTAACCGGTTTCAGCCGCCAGGTGCGCAAGTCTGGGCCAGGCAACACGCCAACCGATGGTGCAGGGATGCAGAGACAAGCCAAATGCGGGGGCGTCCAATCTCCAGTATACTGACCCCAAGCAGGAGGCTTGATGCGCCATAGCGAGCGATATGTCCTGGCAGTCGCCGTCGTACTTTCGGCCGGATCGGCGTGCTTGGCCGACGATAGCGCGCGTCTTCTGCGCGTGGATCATTATGTTCGGGTGCATTCCACAGTGCCCACGATGACGGGTCAGACAGCGCAGATTTATGTGCGCGAAGTAGTCGAGGCCGGGATCGCGTTGCGCGGGCCGGCGCCCGACCGCGTAGCGCTTTTTGTGCACGGCGCAGGCACGCCCGCCGAAGTGTCGTTCGATGTTCCCTATCAGGATTACAGTTGGATGGCGTATCTCGCGCACGCGGGCTTCGACGCATTTTCCATGGATATGACGGGCTACGGGCGCTCCACGCGGCCTGCGCCCATGAACGACCCTTGCAACGTCTCGCGCGGGCAGCAAGCTCAATTTATCCCCGCCCTTATGCCCGCACCCTGTTCGCCAAGCTATCCGCATCCTTTGACCACCATCGCGTCCGACTGGAACGATCTGGGCGCCGTGATCGACCACTTGCGCTCGTTGCGCCATGTCGAAAAGGTGAGCCTGGTGGCGTGGTCGCTGGGCGGCCCGCGAGCCGCAGGCTACACTGCGCGGCATCCGGAACAAGTAAGTCAGTTAGTGTTACTCGCGCCCGCCTACAATCGTGCGGGCGCCGCCGATACGCCCGCGCAGTTGCCGGCCGACGGAACCACCATGACCACCCAGTCTCATGACGAGTTCGTCGCGAATTGGGCCCGTCAGACCGGCTGCCCGGATCAAGTGGACCCGGCGGCCAGCGCTTCGGTGTGGGAACAGATGATCGCATCCGACCCGGTGGGAGCGACGTGGGGAACGGGTGTCAGGCGTGCTCCGCAGGTCACCACTTGGGGCTGGAATGCCGCCGTGGTCGCCAAATCGAAAACTCCCACGCTGATGGTGACGGGGGAATACGACAAGCAGGTTCCACCGGATCGCGTGCGCGACTTGTACGCCGACCTGGGCGCCGAGCGAAAGGTCTTCGTCGATCTGGCGTGTTCCTCGCACAACGCCATGTGGGAGAAGAATCACTTACTCCTGTTTGGAGCGTCGGCCGAGTGGCTGACCAAGGGTTCCATAAACGGCCTGCAAACAGGCATGCTGAAGCTCGGATATTAACCAATGAGAACTATAAGACTTTTGACGGCGCCGCTCGGTATCTTTCTCATTGCGGTTCCGGTAATGCCCGCCGACGCACCCGTGTTGGCCGGTTTCTCCACCGAATCGGCGCGCACCGAGCGCGACGTGGAGACTAAGTTCCGCGCCATTCCCGATCGCACGAATCTGCGCCAATATATGCAGCGCCTTTCGGCGCATCCGCACCACGTCGGTTCGCCTTACGACAAAGACAATGCCGAATGGATGCTCGGGAAGTTCAAGGAATGGGGTTGGGACGCAAAAATGGAGAATTACGATGCCTTATTTCCCACGCCCAAAGAGCGGGTGCTGGAGCTGATCGCACCCGGGCATTTTAAAGCCAAGTTGCAGGAGCCCGCGGTGAGCGGCGATCCCACCTCATCACAGCAGGACGAACAGCTGCCTTCCTACAACGCATATTCGATCGACGGCGACGTGTCCGCGCCGCTGGTCTACGTGAATTACGGCGCTCAGGACGACTACAAGGAATTGGAGCGTTTGGGAGTCTCGGTAAAAGGCGCCATCGTCATCGCGCGCTATGGGCAAACTTGGCGCGGTATCAAACCGAAGCTGGCAGCCGAGCATGGGGCGCTGGGCTGCATCATCTATTCTGATCCGCGCGACGACGGTTATGCCCAAGGTGAAACGTATCCCGCTGGTCCGTTTCGTCCCGCCGACGGCGTGCAGCGTGGAAGCGTCATGGATATGCCGGTCTACCCGGGCGACCCGTTGACACCCGGCGTCGGCGCAACGAAAGACGCCAAGCGGTTGAAGCTCAGTGAAGTGACCACTCTCACGAAAATCCCGACGCTTCCTATTTCCTATGGAGATGCGCAGCCTCTGCTGGCAGCTCTGACCGGACCCGTTGCGCCGGAGAACTGGCGGGGCGGCTTGCCGATCACTTATCGCGTAGGTCCCGGCCCTTCCAAGGTCCATCTGAAGGTCAGCTTCAATTGGGACATGAAGACGCTCTACGACGTGATTGCCCGCATTCCAGGCTCAACATATCCTGACGAATGGATTATCCGCGGCAACCATCACGACGCGTGGGTAAACGGCGCTGAAGATCCGGTAGCCGGGACGGTTGCGCTACTCGAGGAAGCGCGCGGCCTGGGCACGTTGTTGAGCCAGGGCTGGAAACCCAAGCGCACCATCGTTTATTGCGTTTGGGACGGTGAGGAGGAAGCGCTGCTCGGTTCCACGGAGTGGGCCGAAGATCACGCCCAAGAGCTCGAGCGCAAGGCCGCCGTTTATATCAACTCGGACGGAAACGGTCGAGGGTTCCTGAATATGTTGGGTTCTCACACCCTCGAGAAATTTATCAACGGAGTGGCGCGCGACGTAAAAGACCCTGAGACCGGTCTCACCATTTGGAAGCGGTTGCAGATGCGCCGGATTCAACAGGCCGACGCCACTCGATCGCAACAACCGGATCGCCAGCAGGACCGGAATGACGCGCGCCAGCGTGCCGATCTACGCATCGGAGCCCTCGGTTCCGGGTCGGACTATTCGTCTTTCATCGACCATCTTGGCATTGCCTCGCTGAACCTCGGTTTTGGTGGGGAGGATGAAGGCGGAATCTATCATTCGGTTTATGACGACTTCAATTGGTATACCCACTTTGCGGATACCGATTTCAGCTATGGCAGGACGCTCGCGGAAACCGCGGGTCTGGCCGTCCTGCGCCTGGCCGACGCACAAGTCATTCCCTTCGACTTCACCGATTTCACCGACACCATCCGGCGCTACGTGGAAGAGATCGAACGTCTGGCTCAAACCCAGCGAGCTGAGATCCTGGAACGCAATCGCGAAATCGACGATGGCGTATTCGCGGCCACCAACGATCCCCGGCGTCCAACCGTTCCGCCCACCAAGGAACCCGTGCCTCCCTTCTTGAATCTGGCGCCGCTCCGCAATGGCCTGGCTGTATTGGAGCGCGCCAGCGAGCAATATGAAAAGACGCTGGGCCACGCCATGGAAGGCGATGCCGCGGGATTGTCGCGAGCGCCCCTGCCGGCGGTCAATGCGCAGTTAATTGCAGTGGAACGCGCGCTCACGCTACCCGATGGACTTCCGGGCCGTCCCTGGTATCGAAACCAGATCTATGCGCCGGGGCTCTACACCGGTTACGGTGTGAAGACGTTGCCAGGCGTCCGCGAGAGCATCGAAGAGAAGCAGTGGAAATTGGCCGAACAGCAGGCCGTGCGCGTGGGCAAGGTGCTCGAAAACGCTGGAGAGAAAATCCAATCAGCCGCTGCCGCGATGGCGCAGGGCGCTCAGTGACCGGAAGTTAGGCCGCCGCCTTGCGGTAGCCTCGACGAATAGGCTTGCGAGTCTGCCGCACCAGCGTATGCGACAAGCGGTGAACCGCTCGATAATATCGCGCCTTAGCAGCTGGGACGGAAATCGAAAGTTGGCGCGCTGTGTCTGCGATATTCAGTCCATCGATCGCGCGTAGCCGGATCATTTCCTTGTAAGCGGGATGCAGCGAAACCATGGCTTTCTGAATCCGGCGGGTGGTCTCCTGTTCCTGATACTGGCGGAAGGGCGAATCGTTTGACGTGGCGCTGGTCAGCCGCTCCAGTTGATCGAAATCGAAATACGACATGCGCGAACGAAATTCCGATCGGCGCCTGGTACGCACCTCATTTACGGCGATGCTCATCAGCCAAGTCTTGAACTTCGACTCGGCGCGAAAATCGGCGAAGTGAATAAATGCTTTTACCACTGTCTCCTGTACGATGTCTTCGGCATCAAATTGATTGCCGACCATTCCGAAGACGAAGCGGTTCAGCGGGAGTAAGTTGGGTTGCAGTAGTTCGGCGAATTCCTGTTGGTTCGGCATATCGCTCCTGTTCCGAGGCGGAATTATGCAAGTTTGCTACCAGCCGTAAGCTCTTGAAAAAGCACTTGGTGTCAAAGAAACTGTGTCGAATGCTCGACCCGGTGTCGTCAAATGCCGAACCTGCGACTGAATTCAGAATCCAGAATGCGCCGTATGGGGTGTGTGTTCTAGCGACGGACGAACGGTGGGGTCTTGTTCATTCTGAATTCTGAATTCTGAATTCTGAATTCTCTTAATTCCTCCCCCCTCCAAAACCTGCCGCCGTGAGGCCGCTCAGGATGAATTGAACCGCGATGGCCATAAGCAGCAATCCCATGAATCGGGTCAGGATGTGAATGCCGGTGTCGCCCATGCGCCGGCCCAGACGGTCCGCGGCGGCCAGAGTCCAGTAAGAGATCAGCGCCGTCAGAGCCACGGCCACAATGATCAATATGCTGTGCTGCCAGTTCGTCGATTGGGCCATCAACGCGATCACGGTGGAAATCGAACCCGGCCCGGCCAGCATGGGGACACCCAGCGGGACAATGCTGACGTCGTCTTTCTCCAGCGCCTGCTGGGTCTCCGAAGGCGTCTCCTTGGTTTGGGACCGGCGGGCTTGGACCATGTCGAGTCCAATCAGGATCATGATTAACCCTCCAGCGATGCGAAAGGCCGGAAGCGTGATGCCGAACATCTTGAAGATCACCGTGCCGGCCAGCGCAAAGCCAGATAGTACGAGGAAACAAGTCCAGGCGGCGCGTTTCGCCATGCGACGGCGCTCGTGCACCTCCGCATCCGAGGTCAATACCAGGAAGGTCGGTATGGTAGCGATGGGGTCGACAATAAAGATGAGCGAGCTGAAGGCCAGCACAAGGAACTGAACGTGCTCTTGGATGTAATCCAGCATGAAGGAGCCGCGGGCGCCTTCGGCGTCCGGTTCTTCTAGTGTCGCATTCGACTCGAATTGTCCGAATATCGACATCTGTAACTATGGCGCAAAGATCCGGCGCGATACTCTTAGGAGGCATATGGCAGAAAATCCGCAATACGATGCTCTGATGGAGCTGGCTCTGAATCTGCGATGGAACTGGCATCATTCCAGCGAAGAACTGTGGGGTAAGATAAACCCCGATCTCTGGGAGCTGACACAAAATCCCTGGGCCGTTCTTCAGACTGCCTCCCGAAAGCGGCTGGCCGAAATCTGCGCGGACCCTGCGTTCGTCCGTAGAGTCGACGAACTGGTGCGCGAGAAGCGCGAGTCCCTCGAGCGCCCTACGTGGTATCAGAGTGCGCATCCCGGCGCGCCGCTGAGCCTGGTGGCCTACTTCAGCATGGAATACATGCTCAGCGAATCATTGCCCATTTACTCGGGCGGTTTGGGAAATGTGGCGGGCGACCAGCTCAAATCCGCGAGCGACTTGGGTGTGCCGGTGGCGGCGATCGGATTGCTGTATCAACAAGGCTATTTTCGCCAGGAGATCGATTCCCACGGCGTCCAGCACGCGCTATATCCATACAACGACCCGAGCCAGCTACCCATCACTCCGCTCCGCCAGCCGGACGGCGAATGGTTACGGATTCTCATAGAGACGCCGGGAGTGAAGCTCTGGCTGCGCTGCTGGAAGGTGGAGGTCGGGCGAAATAGCCTTTATCTACTGGACTCGAACGATCTCGCCAATCCTCCGGCATTCCGCGGCGTTACCAGCGAACTTTATGGCGGCGACTCGGAGCTTCGCCTCAAGCAGGAGTTGATCCTTGGCGTGGGCGGCTGGCGCCTGCTGCGAGCCTTGAAGCTACGTCCGGAGATTTGCCACCTCAATGAAGGACATGCCGCGTTCGCGATCCTGGAGCGCGCGCGCTGTTTCATGGCGGACAACAGCGTGCCGTTCGACGTGGCGCTGGAGGCGACGCGCGCGGGCAATCTATTCACTACGCACACGGCGGTGGAGGCAGGCTTTGACCGCTTCTCACCGGAACTCTGCGCCAAGTATTTGAACGTGCTCGCCAGCCAGCTTGGCATCGGAATGGAAACGCTGCTAGCATTGGGCCGCCAAAATCCTAGCAGCCGATCGAAGCCATTTAATATGGCTTACCTGGCCATGCGCGGAAGCGGTGCTGTCAATGGCGTCAGCCGTCTGCATGGCGTGGTCAGCCGCCACCTGTTCAGCAATCTGTTTCCGCGCTGGCCGGAAAGAGAGGTCCCGGTGGGCCACATCACCAACGGCGTTCACGTGGGTACCTGGGAATCTCCGGAAACGGATGCAGTTTGGGAGCGGGCCAGTGGACCAGATCGCTCGGCCGGCGACCCGGCCAAACTCGCGCAGCAACTGCGGGCCGTTGCCGATACCGATCTTTGGGAATTGCGAACCGGCGGATCGAGAAGGCTGATCGAGTACACGCGCCGGCGTTTGGCGCGAGACCGTGCCAGCCGTGGATTGCCGCCGGAAGACATCGCCGCGGCCGAGCGGATCTTCAACTTTGACACGCTAACGATGGGATTTGCGCGGCGTTTCGCCACCTACAAGCGACCCAATCTTCTGTTGCGCGATCCGGACCGGTTGGCGCGCATATTAACCAATCGGGAGCGTCCGGTCCAACTTGTATTGGCTGGTAAGGCGCACCCGGCAGACCTCGCTGGCCAAGCTATGATCCAGCAGTGGTACCTGTTTTTGAGGCGCCCGGACGTTCAGTCGCATGTCGCCTTCCTGTCCGACTACGATATGCTGCTAAGCCAGCAAATGGTGCAAGGCGTCGATCTTTGGATCAATACTCCGCGCCGTCCGTGGGAGGCCAGCGGAACCAGCGGCATGAAAATTCTCGCGAACGGCGGGATGAATTTGTCGGAGCTGGACGGGTGGTGGGCCGAAGCTTATTCGCCCGAGGTCGGTTGGGCCATCGGTGATGGAAAGGAACATGGCGACGACCCCAATGTGGATGCCGCCGAAGCGGAGACTTTGTACCAGCTGCTGGAGCGCGAAATCGTTCCGAAATTCTATCAGCGCGATGAACGGGGTATCCCCACGCAATGGATCGCGATGATGCGGGAAAGCATGGCGCGGCTCACGCCGGTTTTCTCGGCGAATCGAACCGTTCGGCAATATACGGAGAACCACTATCTGCCGGGGGCCGCCGCCTACTGCGCGAGAGCCGCGGAACATGGCAAGAAGGCAGTGGAACTCCTCCAATGGCATCGTGCTTTGAGTGAGAACTGGGAGCACATTCGATTTGGAGAGTCGCGCGTCGAGACGCGGGACGGTCAACATGTTTTCGAAGTCCAGATCTATCTGGACGATGTGAGCCCCGATGCCGTGCGCGTCGAACTCTACGCCGATCGAGCGGACGGCGATCAGCCGATCCGGCAAGAGATGCAGCGTGGGCGCGAGCTGCTTGGTGCTAAAGGCGGCTATGCCTACTCGGCATCGGCGCCTGCAACGCGCCCGGCGAGCGACTATACGCCTCGCGTGGTTCCGTTCAAAGCCGGCGCATCCGTTCCCCTGGAGGCGAGCCAGATTCTATGGCAGCGATGAAATATAGCTTTCTCACCGATACTTATGCCACCGAGCGGGTGAAGGTGGTCAGCGCTTGGAGCATGTTCCGCGATGAGGAACTGCAGGTGCGGCTAAATTCATCGGATCCACGCGGCCGAAGCGTGCATGAACACATGGTGCATCAGTGTGTGAGTGAGGATATCTGGTTCAGGACGATCCTCGGCATTGATGTGGGCGCGCCGCCGCTCCCGGCGCGGGAAACTCGCCGGGAATTCATGGCCCGATATGCCGAGGACAGCGGTAAACGTCTCATCGTCCTCGAGGCGCAAGCTGAGCCGTGGTGGGAAGCAACCGTGTCCTTCTTCGATGTCCCACGGTCGCGCGCCTGGGTGATGACGCGCCGCATGACCCACACCTCGTCACATCGAGGACAACTACTGGCGATGCTGCGCATGCTGGGGCATGACTTGTACAGCACCTACGGACCCACCGCCGACACCGGCGGGCTGATGCAAAATCATGCGCCAACGATTTACGAGTACCACTCGTTAGAAGCGATCCTTGAGGGTGGCCCCAAGTCCGTTCTACCTCCGCGCACTGATAAACCAGTAACCGAGCGCCCCTAGCTGGGCACGGATGAACACAGATCAACGCAGATTGAAAACCAAGAACTTGAGTTGATATTATCGGTGTCCATCGGCGTTTATCTGTGGCCAGAATGCTTTTTTATGCGTGGACCAAGTTGACGTCCGCGGAATACTCTTTCGCCGCTTCGGCTGTACGGCCCAAAACGCGCAGCGCTTCCGACACCACGTGTTCGGGTGTGAAGCCCAGGTGCTGGAGCACTTGCTCGCCGGGCGCGGATGCGCCGAAGCGCTCCAGGCCGATTACCGCGCCTTCATCCCCCGCCCAGCGATGCCAGCCGAGGGGCGCTGCGGCCTCCACCGTAACGCGTGCCTTCACTCGTTTCGGCAATACGCCCTCTCGATAGGATGGGTCTTGGGCCCCGAACAGTTCCCAGCTAGGCATGCTGACCACGCGAGCCTTCACGCCGTAATTCTCCAGTTTTTTCCGCGCCTCCACACACAACTGCACTTCAGACCCGGTCCCGATCAGAATCACGTCCGGAGCGCCGCCTTCCGCTTCGGCGAGAATGTAGGCGCCGCGCGCCACGCCGGGTTGCTTGGCGGTGCTCCGATCCAGATGAGGGACCACTTGCCGCGTCAGCACCAGCACCGTGGGACCATCGTGTTGCACAGCGAAACCCCAGGCTTCGGAGGTTTCGTTCGGATCGGCCGGCCGGATCACAGTTAAATTTGGGACCGCGCGCAGCGCAGCCAGTTGTTCCACCGGCTCGTGCGTCGGACCATCCTCTCCCAGCCCAATGCTGTCGTGCGTAAATACGTAGAACGCCTTCAAACGGCTCAGCGCGCCCAGGCGAATCGCGGGCTTCATGTAATCCGAGAAGGTGAAAAACGTCGCGCTAAACGGCAGAATGCCACCGTGCGCGGCCATTCCATTCACCGCGGCGCCCATGGCGTGCTCCCGAACGCCAAACGCGATGTTACGCCCGGCGTAGCTCCACACTCCGCCCACCGCGCCCAACGTTCCAGGCCCATTTTCCTCGGAAGGCTGAAAATCTCCCCAACCTTTCAACGCCGTGTCGGTAGAAGGATTTAAGTCCGCCGATCCGCCAAGGATGTTGGGTATGCGCTTTGCGAGCGCGTTCAGCGCAGCGCCTCCGGCAGAGCGTGTGGCAATGGGCTTATCGCCCGGCTTCCAGGTCGGAAGATCCGCGGACCAGTTATCGGGAAGGCTGCCGCTCACCAGCGATTCGAACTCGGAGGCTTCTTTGGGGAAATCCTTGCGATACGCCTCGAACTTCTTCTTCCACTCCTCCTCGGCGCGGGAGCCCTCGGGAATCGCCTGGCGAAATGAATCAACCGCGTTTTGAGGAAGGTAGAACTTGTCCATGGTCGGCCAGCCCAGCGCGGTCTTGGTTGCTTTCAGCTCCTCTTCGCCGAGCGGGCTGCCATGCGAGGAGAAATTGTCTTGTTTGTGAGGGCTGCCATATCCGATGTGCGTGTGGACCAGGATCAATGATGGCCTTTGTTTCTCGGCTTTCGCTTCTTCGATCGCTTTTGCGACGTCACCGGTATCGTTTCCATCCAAAACGGTCCGGGTATGCCAGCCATCGGCGTCGAAGCGCTTGGCGACATTCTCGGTGAAGTCCAGCCCGGTGGCTCCGGCGAGCGTAATATGATTCTGATCGTAAAGAAAAATCAGCTTGCCTAACTGCAGGTGGCCGGCCAGCGACGCAGCTTCCTGAGTTACACCTTCCATCAGATCGCCATCGCCGCAGATGCCATAGGTGTAATGATCGATGATGGTGTGGCCTGGACGGTTATACCGTGCCGCCAGCCAAGCCTCCGCGATCGCAAAACCTACAGCGTTGGCGAAGCCCTGCCCCAGCGGCCCGGTGGTTACCTCCACGCCCGGCGTGTCGAGGCGCTCCGGATGGCCCGGCGTCTTGCTGCCCCACTGCCGGAAGCGCTTGATTTCGTCGAGTGACAGATCGTATCCGGTCAGAAACAAAAGGCTGTAGAGCAGCATCGAGCCGTGTCCGGCCGACAAGATGAAACGGTCGCGATCGAACCACTGCGGATTTCGCGGGTTGTGTTTCAGAAATCGCGTCCACAGCGTATAAGCCATGGCCGCCGCGCCCATCGGCATTCCGGGATGGCCTGAATTCGCGTTTTGCACCGCATCCGCCGACAAGATGCGGAGGGTATTGATACACAGATTCTCAAGTTGTCCGCCAGTGGTTTGATTCACAAGACCTCCAAAAACAGTATGACGCGCCAAGCGGCAGGAGTTTGCACGGAAAGTACGGTTACAATCGCATATACTGGCTGGGTTGAGGGATCTCAATTAAGATGCGAACCTGTTTTTTGATCCTCTTCGGTATCCTGCTGATCGGCGCACCAATCTTCGCGCATCACTCTTTCGGCGCGGAATACGATAGCGCGAAGCCGATCACGCTGACCGGCGTAGTGACCAGGATCGACTGGTCCAACCCGCACGTCTACATCTATCTGGCGGTGAAGGGCGACGGCGGCCAATTGGTCAACTGGGCGCTCGAAGGGCACCCGCCCAACACGTTGCGTCGCACCGGCTGGACGCGAAGCGCGCTCAAGGAGACGGACACCATCACTGTAACCGGCTGGATGTCGAAGGATGGCACTAATCGAATCGCCGGGCGCGAGGTGACGCTCCCGGACGGCAAGAAGCTTTTCCTGGGGCCGCCCGCGCAATAAGGAGAGCACGGGATGAAGATAGCACGCTTGCCTATTGTCGCTGCGCTGGCAGTTTGCTTATTTGCGCAAGACAAGTCATCTCCCGCTAAGGTTCGCCGCGATGCCCTGGGAAGGCCCGATTTGTCCGGAATCTGGCAGGGTATCGGCGTAAGCCTGTTCGGCGAGACCGGCGAAGTACGTCCGGGCGAAGGCCGCTCCAGCACCTGGGGACCGCCCGCTGGGCCGCCTCCTTACCAGGAGTGGGCGCTGAGCAAAGTGAAGGCACTGGCCTCTGACGACCGCAAGGATCCCAATGTGCAGTGCAAGATGTCGGGCACGCCGCGCATTACCGGAATTCCGGTGCCGTTCGAGATCGCCCAGACAGCGAAGAAGACTTACATCCTCTATGAGTCGAACCACATCTATCGCATCATTCCGACGGATGGCCGCCCCCACCCGGCTGAACTCGATCCAACGTATATGGGCGATTCGGTGGGCCGCTGGGATGGCGACACGTTCGTTGTCGATGTCACTGGTTTCAATGACAAGACCTGGCTGCCGGGAGCCGGGCACTTTCATAGCGAGAATCTGCACGTCGTGGAGCGCTACTCGCTGCAGCCCAACGATACGATCTTGTACGAGGCCACCATGGAGGACCCCAAGGTATTCACCAGGAGCTGGCAGTATAGGCTGATTCTTCGCCACCCGCCGCGCGATGAGCGCATCATGGAGGCGGAGTGCCAGGAGAACAATCAGGACCTGGAGCACATCGTTCCGGGCAAGTGACTTCCGCCCGGCGCCTAGCGGCGCGCCCGTTCCTTCAAGAGCGCCCCCGTTCTTTCAACACTGCCAATGATCGCTTCTCGTCGATCAAATGCAGGCGTCCGTTATTGCTCGCTGTTCCGCCATTCTTGATCAACGCGATGGCTTGGGCGGGTGTCAACGAAGGATCCGGGTGCGAATGTCGCTATCGACAGACGCATGACCCTTACTTTCCACTGCCTGAGTCCCAACCTGACGGCGTGCCCAACGGTATGTTCTTCATAAAAGCTTCCACCGCCTGGATCTGATCGCCGTAGACTTTGAAGGCTTCCCAAACGATGAGCGAGTCGCCCGCAACGCGCGTGGAACCCGGGCCAAAATCCATACGAAGAAGCACGATGCCCATGTCCTCATCGACGGCTGCCAATCGATAAGTAATTCCTGAAAGCGTTGGGATCTTTTGTGTTTTGATGTCTTCGCAGCCGGGACGAAACGTGCAGCCCGGGCCGGCCATGAGTTGGCCGTTCTCGAGACGGTATGCGTTGGCGGCAAAGGGTGCGCCTACGGTCACGAAACTGCCTGCTTTCAGGCCCGCAGGGTAGAACTCGGCAACCTTGATCATTTCTTCGCGAGAAGTGTGTCGCGAGAGATCCGGAAATAACAGCATGGCCCCACTCGGAGTCTTGAGTGTGTCCGGGTTGAAGAGGGAACCCTCGGCCTTATTCCTGGTTACCTGCGTCTCCGCCTCAGCGACCTTGCGGCCGGTAATCTTGAGGCGAAGCGCCAGCATTACCGGCACACCCGCCTCCTCAACGATGGCTAGGGAAGCCGCCACTCCCTCGCGAACATCCAAAATGTCGAGCCGGTAAGGACGCAGTCGCGAGGCGTTTCTCCATAACGGGCTTTCGCCCAGTTTCGTCTCGACGGTATCTTCGGTAAATCGGACATGGCCGGTCACGGGAAGATCGGACGGCTTATGGGCAATCATCGCATTCAGGTATTGCGTGATGAAGCCGCGTAGACAGTCGCGATCGCACGCGGTGCTCTTCGAATCGCCCGCGCTGGCAAGCGTCGCGCATGCCAAGAGGATGGCGCAAAGATTGAGCGGAAGCTTCACTTGGCGGGCGCTGGCGTAGCGGTGGGAGGCCGGTCCGTCAGCGTCGAACCGTTGGCCAAGGTAACTGAAACGAACAAAGCTCCAGGCTCGCCGCTCTTCTGCGGATGGCCAACTACAGTGACTTTGTCGCCGGGCTTCAGGGAGGTGGCTCTCCAGCCCGCGCGGATCAGCACGAACGGCGCCGTCATCTCGATGTTCCAGGTTTCAACCGCGCCATTATCTTTGGGGATTTCCAATTCGATCCAGGAATGCGGATTAGCCCACTTGAATTGCTTCACCGTTCCGACCAGTGTCACGTTCTTGTCGCGATCGAACCCTTCCATGGAATGGTGCGCGTAGGCGGCACCGGACATCCACATTCCGAGCAGGCAGGCGCACGCGACCTGTAATCGTCTCATAAAATCCCTTCCTTATAATTAGTGAATATTCACGGATTTCGATGTAACACTGGGCATATGCGCATTGAGATCCGGCAGGCACGAAGCTTCGGTAATATCAGTGTCGTCCACCCGCTTCCAGCGCTTCGTCCATTTCCACTCGCCGACCCAATTCTTGGGATCGGACGCCGTGTATTCAATCTCCAGTGTGGCTCCGTCGTTGATCAAACGCATTCGTTCCACGAAGTGCGCCTTATCGCTGAGGGGAATGCCGTTGTCGAGCCAATGATGGTCATCCACAAATCCAGTGGTATCCACCACCAGCGCGTCGCCCTCCCAATGCCCGATCGATTCCCCGTTAAAGCTGGGGATCACAAGATCCGGATCGGTATGCTTGCGGCCATCCAGATAAATGATACGCGTGCTGTTCATGAAACCGCTCACCATGAAAATCACCGTGGGCTTCTGGATCATGGCGATGGGCCAGACGCGCGTCATGATCACCGGCAATCCCGCGGGCCAGCACTGGCCGATGTCGTCGTGATACGCCTTGCCTTCCGCCCGGGCCTTCTTGGCTGCGTCGTATTGCACCTGCGCTTCCGGCGTCAGCTTAAAGCCTGGCGGAGGGGAGAAAGTGAACGGGTTGTCGCGGCTAAAGGCGTGCAGCCAGGTTCCCGTGATGTCGAACGGAGGGCTGGGCCGAGGCTTGGCGATATTCGACGGCGCCAACGCGCCGAGCTGGGGCGGCGGCGGTGTCGATTGCGCCATTACGCTGCAGGCGGATATGACAAACATGCTCGCTCTGAGAACCGTCGTCACTCGAAATTGATGCACTCGTCGCTCCTTTTTCCAGCGTCTATTTATCATGAAGCTTCAGGCGCACAATGCCCTTTTCGTCGACATATTCACGATTGTTGTCGCACACAAACTCGACCATCTCATAGTCCGCGGGCATGCGCTTAAAAGCCACCGTGTATGTAAACGGTTTTTCCAGCACCACCGGGTCGTCAATGGTGATTTGGTCGTGCAGGATTTCGGGCGAGAGCAGGGCGATCCGCTCCGTAACGCGCATCTGCGGGCTGTGCGGCATGCCGCGATAGCCCGAAACCGCGGGCTTAATGCCAACCGTGTCCACCACCAGCGTGTCGCCCTCCCAGTGCCCCACCGAGCGGCCGTAGTAGCCGGGCGCAACGTCCTCGATTTTCCATTGCGGCCGGTCGAGATAAACACGGCGCACTTCGCTGAACGCTTCAGAAATAATCGTGATTTGTTTGGGAGTTTGAATAAATTCCACGGGATAAATGGCGATGGACATCATCGTCGGTACGCCATAGGGGATGCAGTGCACGCCGGTGCTGTCCAATTGCTCGCCGCGCTGTGCCGCCGCGGCCTCCCTGGCGCGCCGCTCCTGATATGGCTTGTCGTACTCGGGTTTCAGGACCAACGGGCTGGGCGCGGGGGGGCGAAACTTCGGGTCCGACCCCGGCCCACCTCGATATATGCCCCAGACACCGCCAAGATCCGGCGGCTGGCCGGCTGGCTGGGCGTGGACGATCCCTAAGCTGATGGGCAGGAGCGCGGCGCTCAGCAGCATTTTCAATTTCATCCCTGGTTCTTCGCAAAACATTATTTCTGCGTTGGCGGAGGCTGAGGCTCCTGCCGCGGTCCATTGCTGAGCACCTTTCCGTCCGGCAAAGTCGCGGTCGACAGAAATCCGCCATTTTGTCCACTCTTCATGGGATTGATGATAAGGGTGACTTTGTCGCCGGCGTGAATGCTATTGAATTTCCAGCCACTTTGCATGAGAATGCTGGGACTGCCCAGTTCAATGCTCCAATGCTTCATTCCGCCTTTGTCGTCCGGAACGTCGATCTCGATGTAGGAGTGCGGATTGGTCCATTCAAATGAAGTGACCGAGCCGGCCAGGGTCAGTCGCTTCGTCATATCGAACATGGTGAACGAATGATGTGCCAGAACCGGACTGGCCACGCCGAAAATCCCCGCAAACATCAGGGCGGCACAGCACACTTTGGTTCGCGCGGACTGCAGTAACTTCATCGAAGCGCCTCTCTTCTCGAGTCCATCCTATTCCTATTGTCAGGGCCTTTGCAAGTTGGTTACTTCGCCATTTCCGCCGCTTCCATTGACGACATTTCATGCAGAATCACCTTGTAGATCGCTTGGATGGCGGAGGGAGTCAGCGGCGTCCGGACTTCTTCGGCGGCGCGGCGCAAAACCTGCTCTTCCCGGCCCGGTGCGCTGGCCGACGCATGATATTGCTTCTTGATCAGTCCGACTTCGCGAACCACCTGCGCCCGCTCGTTGAGCAGCTTGACGATTTGGCTGTCAATAGAGTCAATATGCTGGCGGGACGAGGTCAGCGCCTGTGTAAGGTCCGAGCTTGGCTGGGCAAAAAGGCAACAGGCCGTACAGAAGGACAATAGGTATCGCATGGAGGTGAATTGTACCAGGCGTCACGCAGCTAGCCGTATCGAGACTATATGTACTAGAATGAGTCGATCACCGGCCGTACGGGATTCTGAAGAAACTATAACCTTCCGAGGGCCCGATGGATGACCATCCGTGATTAATTTACTGTAGCGCTGTTAGATACACTACGATCGACTGTGAGCCCGGTTGCTTTTGAAACCGAGGCCATCACTTTTAGGTCTAACTCACAGTTGCCCCGATACAACGAGTCTTGATTTGCGTCTAAGAGAGGAAGGGATGGTGTCTATGAGAATCAATGTAAAACATGCGGCCTGGGTTCTGGCCATGGCCGGCGCCGTGAGCACCGTCGCGTTCGCGGCGGAAAGGGAAGCCAAGATCGACGACCGGCTGGACGCTTCCGCCGACACGCTTATGGATGCGATGAGGGCTTCCGACCACGGTATCCCCCACGAGATCATAGATCACGCACGCTGCGTCATCGTGATACCGGGTATGAAAAAAGCCGGGTTTATCGTCGGCGCGAAGTATGGCCGCGGGTTTGCCGTTTGCCGCCGGAAGGGCGGGGTGGGCTGGAGCGCACCGGCTGCGTTACGATCTGAGGGCGGCAGTTTCGGCTTCCAGATTGGCGGCTCGGACACCGATATCGTGTTGCTGGTGAATGGTGACAAAGGAATGAAGCATCTCCTGGAAGATAAATTTACGCTCGGTACCGAGGCAACCGTGGCGGCGGGCCCCGTTGGCCGCGACGCAAGTGCTCAGACCGACGCGATGCTGCACGCGGAAATGTTGTCGTATTCCCGGTCGCACGGATTGTTCGCGGGCATTTCGCTGGAAGGGGCCACCATGCGCCCGGACGAGGCGACCAACAAGGAACTCTATGGCCGCGACGCCACGAATCGTGAAATTCTGACGGGCGACTTCAAAACTCCAGCGATCGCGATGAAGTTTGAACACGCTTTGAATCGGGAATCGCCGGAACGCACCCGTTAGGGCGGTCACAGGGGCGCCTTCATTGGCCCGGCAGGTGCCCCACGTCCCGGTTATTTTCGTTGCAAATGAACTCCAGTAGTTCGGTGTCTGTCAGCAGATGCACTTCTTCGTTGACGCTCCAAGGTTTCGTGTAAGCTTTGGGGTCGTCAATGGTGATTTGAATGTTCATGTGGCCGAAGTCCTTGCGCCGGAAGCGCTCGGTCACATGCAACGCTTCGGTCGACGGCTTTCCCAACTGGTCCAGCCACGCCTTTCCATTGAACCCACGCGAATCCACCACCAGCGTGTCTCCATCCCATTTGGCGGTTGAATAGCCCATCCAAGTGGGATTCGCGTCAGGCTCCAGCTCGCGTCCATCCAGAAATACCTGCCGCCATAGATTGAACGCTTCATAGACGATCACGATAAATCCCGGCGTCTGGACGATTTTCCAAGGCGCGGGTGCCGCGTCGATTTTAGGCACGCCCTGCGGCAGACAGTTCGCATCGGGATCTTCCTTGGAATGCGAGCCGTCGGTGCGCTGCTCGTACAAGGCCTTAGCCCACGGCTGAAAAGGGACATCCCCGGGTTTCAGATCAACCGCGATATCGCGGAGATACCGATTGGCGCTCGGCTCCCAGATACCCGAGAGGTCGGGATGACCATCCGGGCTTTTCGGCGCCGGCGCCGCAAGATTGATTTTGCCTTTCGAGGGAAGATTCTTCCACTGAGCGCAGAGGGGTAAGGTACAGAGAGCCGCCCCCGCAACACAAATCCAAAATCTTGCTCGCATAACCTCCGCCTTTCGATTTCGCGTATGATTATATTCCTGTTCGATGCTGGAAGGTGACCGGCCATGAATTCAAGAATTTCAGTTGCTTTCTTCGCCCTCGCGTTTACCGCGCTCCCTCAGAGCGTGCCGAAGTTTGAACCCGATCCATACTGGCCCAAGCAACTACCCAACAACTGGATGCTCGGCCAGGTGGGCGGTATTTTCGTCGATTCGCATGATCACATTTGGGTGACCAGCCGCCCTAGAACTCTCGATAACAACGACAAATACGCCGCTCTCAGCCCGCCCCAGGCCGACTGCTGCATTCCGGCGCCGCCGGTTCTGGAATTTGACGCCGCCGGCAATCTCATTCAAGGTTGGGGTGGGCCATCAGCCGGTTACGAATGGCCCGACAACGAGCACGGCATGTTCGTCGATTACAAGGACAACGTCTGGATCGGCGGCAACAGCGCGAAGGACACCAACATCCTGAAGTTCTCGAAGTCCGGCAAGTTTCTCCTTCAAATCGGTCATCATGGAAAAACCGGCGGCAGTAACGACACCGAAAACCTGAACCGGCCGGCAGGAATCTGTGTGTATCCCAAAACCAACGAGGTCTTCGTGGCGGATGGCTACGGCAACCGGCGTGTCATCGTCTTCGATGCCGACACCGGAGCTTACAAGCGTCACTGGGGCGCTTACGGCAATGAGCCGGACGACAGCGTTCCGCGCACGCGAACCTTTGATGGACCGGGCCCGCAGCAGTTCAATACGGTGCATGGTATCCGGATCTCGAACGATGGATTGGTCTACGTAGGCGATCGGGTAAATAATAGGATTCAGGTGTTCACGCCGGACGGCAAGTTTGTGAAAGAGGGATTCATCGAGCGGAAAACATCCACGCCCGAAGGCACGGCTTTCGACGTCGCCTTTTCAGCGGACCAGCGGCAGCAGTTCCTCTACGTGTCGGACGGCAGCAATAAGAAGGTGCAGATCCTGAATCGGGAAACGCTGGAGGTAGTCGGCTTCCTGGGCGGCCATGGCGGACACGGTACCGGGCAGTTCTACCATTTACACAGTATCGCTACGGATTCGAAAGGAAACATCTATGCGGGGGAGTCGTTCGGGGAGCGTGTACTGAGATGGAATCTGAAATGAACACGAAGTACTTGGCCCTCGCGCTGGCCGTGTTCGGGCTCTCGGTTCCACTGGCCGGGCAGTGGCTCAATTACCCCTCGCCTGGCATCCCTCGTACAGCGGATGGTAAACCGAACCTCGCCGCGCCCGCGCCTCGGACAGCGGATGGTAAACCGGATCTGTCTGGGATCTGGAAGGGACCTGGGATGGGAGGCTACGATCGGAACATCGCGCGCGACCTCAGTCCCCGCGACATTCAGCCGTGGGCTGAGGCCCTTTACCAGCAGCGCGTCCGCAATATGGGCAAGGATGCGCCGCGCGCGAATTGCTTGCCTGATCCCTTTCTGTACTATCACATCACCGACTTCGCACGGATGGTGCAAACTCCGGGGCTGATCGTGGTTCTGTATCAGGGCAGCACCAATAGCATTTATCGAACGATCTTTACGGACGGCCGCGAACTTCCGAAGGACCCCAATCCAACTTGGTTGGGATATTCGGTGGGGCATTGGGAGGGAGACACGCTGGTGGTGGATACTGCGGGGTTCAATGACAAAAGCTGGCTCGACGTGGAAGGGCACCCTCACACCGAAGCGCTTCGCATCACGGAACGCTTCCATCGACGCGATTTCGGACACATGGACCTGGACGTCACCATCGACGATCCGAAAACGTTTACCAGACCGTTTTCCCTCAAGATACCCAAGACACTGGCGCCGGACACCGAGCTACTGGAGACCATATGCGAGAATGACCGCTCGGTCCCGCATATGCTCGGCGGTACTCAGACCACCAGGCTGGCCCCGGAGATCCTCTCAAAATATGCCGGGACGTATGAGTATGCGCCTGGCAACCCGGCCGAGATCACAATCGAGAACGATCTGTTGTTCCTGCGCGAGGGCGCCAACCCGCTGAAACTTCCGCTGGTGGCGAACTCGGAAACCGTCTTTGTATCCCGCACCAACGGGGACTGGATCGAATTCACAGCCACCGGATTCACCTACCATACCGGAGATCGCGAACGAAAGGCGGTCCGCAAGAAGTAGCTAATGTGGCGCACGCACTCGTGCGTGCCGTGTTGGCACTCTTGCCAACACTTGTGTGGGAGTGCGTTCACACGATTGTGAACGCTGCACGCATGAGTGCGTGCGCCACGGAGTCCGCTTTACTTCGCCGTCAAGTGGCGTAAATCTCTTTCGTTCTCGTTGCAGATAAACTCCATCAGCTCCGTATCCGGGATCAGCTCCGGATGCAGCTCGGCCGTCCACGGCTTGGTATAGGCTTTCGGATCGTTGATGGTGAGCTGAATGTCCATGTGCCCAAAGTCGCGCCGGCGCATTCGCTCGGTTAAATGCATCGCATCCGTAGTTGGATTGCCGAATCCGGATAGCCAGGCCTTCCCGTTGAAGCCGCCCGATTCCACCACTAACGTGTCACCCTCCCAATGACCGGTCGAGTAACCCGCCCAACTCGGGTTGGGATCTTTGGGCAGCGCGCGGCCGTCCAGGAAGATTTGGCGATAGGTGGTCTGATATTCGTAGAGAATTACGATTAATTCGGGAGTCTGGATAATTTTGTGGAGGTCGAACGCATCTGCTTTGGGCACGCCGCGCGGAAGACAACGCGACTCCGGGTTGTCGATCAGGTTTTCCCTGGTGTTCTTATCGAACAGCGCCTTGGCCCAAGGTTGCCACGGAATATCGATGCCCTTCAGATAATAGGCCGAGCCGCGAGCGTTCAAGTGCTCCCAGACCCCCGAGAAATCGGGCTTGCCGTCAGACATCTTGGGAGCAGGCGCGGAGAGATTGGGCTTGCCGTCCGCGGTGCGTGGAATTCCACGGGTGGGGTAGTTGATCCACTGCGCGGAGGCTTCCACGCACAGTAAGGACGCGAAGGCCGTAACAGCGATTCTCGTCCAGAGGTTCATTGCTTCAGTGCATACACGAGCAGCGAATTGCCGGCCGTCACTGAGACATACTGCCGCCCATTGACCGAATAGGAAATCGGACCCGAAGCCACGCCTCCGCCTACGTTGGCCTTCCACAGCAGCTCGCCGCTGCGCCCGTCCAGCGCAAAGAAATATCCCTCGCGCCCGCCCGAAAACAACAAATCCGAAGCCGTGGTCAGGATGCCGGCGTCGGTGACATCCAGCATCTTGAACTCCCACTTCTGCTGGCCAGTCTTGGGATCGATGGCGCGAACCGCACCGTAGCCCTCCTCCTCTTTCCGCTGATTGACGGCTGCGCCCTGCAAACCCACCACCGACCGGGGCGACGTTCCCACGTACCGCCTCCCCTCCGTGTACTCGGTGGGAACCTTTACGAATATCGACGAATATTGGTCCCACGCCGGAATGTAGAATAGGCCGGTGCGCGGGCTGTAGGATGGCGAATACCAGTTGGTGGCGCCTTGCACGCCAGGATAAACTTGCTGTCCCTCCGCAGTCGGCTCCTTTCCATTCACCCGCATCGGCCGGCCGGCTTCGTCCAGGCCCTTGGCCCAATTCACGGTGCTAAACGGCTTGCCGGTCAAGAACTGCCCCGTCACGCGATCCAGGACATAATAGAACCCGTTGCGATTGGCCCACAGCATCACTTTGCGCGGCTGGCCTTGCCACTCCATATCCGCAAGCACTGGAACCTGCACCGCATCGTAATCGAGAGTGTCGTGCGGAGTGAACTGGAAATACCATTTCAACTTTCCGGTATCCGGATCCAAAGCGACCACGCAATCGCTATAAAGATTGTCGCCATCGCGTTCGTCCCCGTTCCAGTCCGGCCCCGGATTCCCAATTCCCCAATAGGTGAGATTGAGCGCCGGATCGTAAGACCCGGTCACCCATACCGAAGCGCCGCCGTGCTGCCAGGAATCGCCCTTCCAGCTTTCGTGGCCGGGCTCGCCCTTGCCGGGGATGGTGTAAAAGCGCCAGGCTTCTTTGCCGGTCTTCACGTCGTACGCAGCGATGAAGCCACGAATCCCGTACTCGCCTCCCGCCGTCCCGACAATTACTTTGTCCTTGATCACCAGCGGCGCGTGCGTGAGCGCATATCCGGCGCCAGCTTTCGCTACGGCCACATTCCATATCGGCTTTCCGCTCTTGGCATCCAGAGCTATCAGATGCGCATCGATGGTGCCCATGAACAGCGTGTCGCCCAGGATCGCAAGTCCGCGATTTACCTGTCCGCAGCACGGACGCGCTGCCCGGTCCGGCACGTAAGGATAGGTCCAGAAAACGCGACCCGTTACTGCATCCAGCGCGACTACGTTATTGGGCGCCTGCACGGTGTACAAGATTCCATCCACCACCAGCGGCGTAGCCTCGAATTTTTCGAGCGAGCGAGCCTGGAACATCCACTGCAATTCCAGGTTCTTTACGTTTTCGGGCGTGATCTGATCCAGCGTGCTGTAGCGCTGGCTCATCGTTGAGCCGGAGTAGGTCAGCCAGTTTTGCGGCTCTCGGTTGGCATTCAGAATCCTATCGAAGGAAACCTGGCCCCAAGCAGCCCCGCTAATGCAACCAGCCACCCAGAGGATCGACAATGCGCGTCGCGTCATAACTTAAAACCCTTTCAACGAAATCAAGTAGGTGACCACGTCGTCTCTTTCCGCTTTCGTCAGCTTCTCCCGATAAGATGGCATCGGCGATTCACTCAGGAATCCAGCCTGGCGCAAATCCGTCCGTTGGAACGACAGCAGCCGCTCTTTGGTATCGAGGAGCTGCACCGAGAATGCGTCTTCGTTCAGCAGGCGTCCCGTGATGGTCTCGCCGCTCTTGGTGATCACGCGGTAGTAGCGATTCGGCGCCAGCACTTCCGCGTTCGGATCCAACATCGATTGCTCGATCTCCGCCACCCGGCGCAGAGCTCCGATGTCGCTTAGATCCGGTCCAACTCGCGAACCAACTCCGTACACGCGATGACATCCCGCGCACCCGCCTTTGCCTTCGAAGATTGCCTTACCCCGCGCCGCATCTCCATTGGGCGCCGGAGTCCGGCCGCTGGTGGCCGCCAAACGCAGATATGCCAGAATGGTTCCCGCCTGAAAATCGGAAAAGTTGTGTGGCGGCATCGCCGTCCCTGGAATGCCGTCTTCAATGATGCGGATGACGCCGTCTTCCGTGGAAGCCCGACGGAATTTGCCGTGTCCCAGATCCACGCCGTCCACAAGATTGCCTTCCGGGCCATGACAGGAGACACAGTTGGCGCGAAACAGCTTGCCTCCATCTTCGATATCGGCGGGACCGTAGCTGTGCTGAGCGGCTAGAGGGATTGCAATCCAAGCCGCCGTTCCCACAACCAATATCAGCCGGACTGTAGACATAGAAATATCCTGATTTTTGAATGGACGGGCCAATCATACCAGATAGAAGATCCGGTCGGGCTTCATTGAGGCGGTATACTTGGGTGGATGGCAACCGCAACTGAGATTGGCGGCCTGATCTCTCGACGCCCCGACATTCGCGGGGGACGGCCGTGTATCGCCGGCACTGGCGTCTCCGTGCGGCGCATTGCTCAGTGGCATAACATGGGCGAGATTCCCGAAGAGATCGCGCGGAAGTTCGGGCACCTTTCTTTGGCCCAGATACATGCGGCCCTTGCCTACTACCACGCCAACCAAGCGGAAATCGACGCTGACCTGGAAGCTGAGGCGCGGGAAACAGAGGCTCTCGAGCAACAACACCGCGGCTGACCGTCGGACGTGAGCCCGCTCAAAATATACTTCGACGAGGACGCCATGGACGGTGATCTGGTCGCGGCTCTTCGATTTCGAGGTGTCGAATCGGTCACCGCTCTAGACGCAGGCCTGATCGGAAGGTCCGACGAGGATCAATTGGCGGTCGCGACCGAGCGTGGGTGTTCCCTCTACACGTTTAACGTCTGCGATTTCTATCGACTCCACACGCAATGGGCCGATTCACACCGAGAGCATGCGGGTTTGATTCTGGCGCCCCAACAGCGCTTCTCGGTTGGTGAACAGTTGCGCCGGATCTTGCGACTTCGCGCGAGCACAACAGCAGCGAAAATGCAGAACCGCGCTGAGTTCCTCAGCAATTGGGATTAACGATCGGTTCGTTCGTCCTCGGAACGCGCAATTGATATTCGCAGGATACGCAGCCAGCTTAGAACCTGCGGCGCCGGGGTGGAGCGGTGCGTCGCCGCGGTACATCGTTCGGGCTGACAGGACAAGCTTTGAGCACGGTAAGCCAGTTTTCTTAGACCACAAGGCGTCGAAACACGAACGCATCTTGCTCGGCGTCGAAGCGTGCTTCGAAATGGTCCCCGAGTGAAGTCAGAGCAAGGGCAGCCGGGACGGTAAGGCGTCGCTTCGCGTCGAGTGTCACGATCATGGTTGGATTATCCCACCGCGCGTCTTCCGCCGATCAATATCGCCAACTCGTCAGGTCCGCTCCGGGCGGCGCGGTCTTCTGGATGCGTTCCATAATCTGCGGCAAAAACATTTGATCGTAGTGCAGCCGGGAGTACCAGTTCGGCTTCTCCGGATCACCGTTCCAGCAATGCTCGGCGCGCGGTCCGTAGCGAACTTCTCCCTCATAGGGCACGCCGTGTCCCGGAGTGCCAGTTTCCTTTAAGAAATCTTCCATCAGGTAAACCGCATCGTTGAGGAAATAGGTGTCGTCGGAGCCCACATAGAGGTGGAGCTTGCCCTGCAACTTCGGCCCCAGCGTCGTCCAATCCCTCTGAAGGATCGCGTCCAGATCGTAGTGCTCGCGCCAGTAATCGGCCGTTTTGTGATTGATCGCGCCGGTCTGCTTGTCGAAAATCGCCTGCGGATACCCGTCCTCGCCCGTAGGAGAATACACCGCCTGCCAGATGTCGAACTGCTCGCCAGACCGTCCATGATCGCCCAGCGCAGCTTCGTAGGCGACATTGTCCCGCATTGAGATCAGGGTGTGACCAAGATAATCGCGCATGGCCGGCTGCTCCACTTTCTTGTTGGCTCCTTCGAGATAGAACACATTGTCCTGCTTGTACAGATCCGCAGTCATGAAGGCGTGGAAGTCCACCGGGTCCGGGCAGGCGACGAACGCGCCGTTATAGTGCTCGGGATAAAACATCTGCACTGCCAGCGATTCCCAGCCACCGGTTGAGCCTCCGTACATGAAGCGCGCCCAGCCCTGGCCGATGCCGCGAAATTGGCTATCGATGGCGGGGATCAGCTCGGTCTCGATAGCGTCTCCATAGGGCCCCAAGTTAGCGGAATTCACCGCGTACGAATCGTCATAATAAGGATTCGCATGTTGCAGCTTCACGATCAGCACGCGCGGCGTGCCTGGCGCGATCCACGTTTGATAGTTCTTGTACGCCTCCTGCTGCTGAATGCGATTGTAGCCGGGGAGGTGAAAGCGTTCGGAGTAATCCGGTTTCAGATTCGGGTCTGGTGGAGTCTCGCGAAAATCGTTGAACTCGGACACGAAGTGATCATGGAACACGATCAGTGGATAGTGCGCCCCCGGATGGGCGTCGAAGCCCTCCGGCACAAGCACGATGGCCGAGAGATACATCGGCCGGCCCCAAAATTTCGTGAGAAGCTTCGACTCGATGCGCAGGTGTCGAACGTACTTGGTATCGGGCTCGGCCTTGATCGGCGGGATCACGTCGGTGAGTGAGACGTCAATCGCCGGCGCGCCGGCGCCTATATGAACCAGGCGCGGCTTGGAGAGCAGATTGCCCGGCGCCAGGTTCCAGTGCTGGCCCTCCCCACGGTCCGGCGCCAGCTTCACCGTCTTGCCGTCCGAGCGGTGAAAAGTCTCATAGACGTTCAGCACCGCTTGCACCGTGTACTCGCCGGCCGGTACGTCTTTCAGGCTCGCCCGCGGATAGCCTTGCGCGTTCTCGCCGATGGTTAGCGGCTGGTCGGGTTTCCAGCCATCCACCGTTACGCCGAAAATCATCTGCGACTTCAGCGTGTCGTCGATCTGGTTCCGTGGCTCGTCTTTGGGATCGTTCGACAGAAGCAGTAGCAGGCGGCCGTCCAGGGGCTTATCGGAGCGCGAGGCCGGGAAGCGCACCGTGATAGTTTGAGCGGAAGCAACGGCGGCCATCCAGGCGAGTACGGGAAGGAGGGAGCGCATACTGCAGTATACGAATTCTGCCTAGCCTTCCACTTCCCAGCGGAAACGCGCCACCGCGAGGATGCCAAACACCGCCGCAAACAGCAGCAGCACGCCGATCGGAGGCAGGGCTGCTTCCAAACCCAGCCCCCGCCAAGTCATGGCCTCGAATCCGTCCATGGCCCAGCGCGTGGGCACAATCACCGTCAGTTTCTGCAGCCACTGCGGGAAGAGAAACATGGGAATCCAGGCTCCGCCCAGCATCACCACAATCAGCGTGGCGAAAATGGAGAGGCCGCGCGTCGCTTCCGGTGTTTTTCCGAGGCTGGCGACCAACATGCCGAATCCCGCAGTCATCAGCGCGAAAGCGGCACTTACTGCCAGAAAGCCCAGCATGCTTCCTTCTACCTTCACGCCGAAAACCAGGCGGGCGAACAGGAAGTTCACCTGCACTACCAAAAACGCCAAAATGGCGGCACTGGCCGCGCGGCTACCGAGCAAAACTCCGCGCGACAACGGCGCGGCGCGCAACCGCTTCCACAAACCGCGCTGGCGCTGCTGCAGCAATCCGATGCCGACGTCGATACCGAGGAACAGGACGAATTGCACCACCATCCCGGCAAAGGCGTGAGCGTAGCCGTTGTATTTAGTGTTCCGGCGCGCGGTGACCGCCTCCTCGCGCGTGACGAAGGGCATGCTCAAGCCACGCGAGAGAGCGCCATCGGTCCCCTGCCCGGACTGGTTCCAGCGGTCCACACTGCGCAGCAAATCTTCGAGCGGCTTCTTGTCCGCATCCGGCAAACCCGGAATCTGCTGCACCTGGGCTAGGGAATCTTTCACCATCGCGCGCCCAGTAGCGCCGGTGAACATTTCCTTGCTGACGCCCTGCATGACATCGCCGGCCAAAATCCCCGTCACCATGGCGCGCTCAGCGGTATGGGAGGGATCGAACAGCACGGCGATTTCGGGTTTCTGCCGCGGCGAGAAAAACGCGCGCCCGGCGTCCTGACCGAAATTCGGGGGAATGATCACGGCCACCGTGGCGCTTCCCTTGCGAACGGCCGCGCGCGCGTCGCTGGGATTGGAGGGTTTCACCTCCAGAGCCTTTTCTCCGGACAAGCGGGCGACGATGTCGCGGGATATCGCGCTATGGTCCTGGTCTACCGCCAAAACAGGAATCTTGCTCTGGTTAGCCTGATCGCCCGCGCCTCCCAGAACGTATCCGAAAAAGGAACCGATGGCGATAGGGATCGCAAAGCTCATCAGCAGGGCGCGCCGGTCCACGAAAAACAACTGGATATCTTTACGTACTAAAGCTCGAAACGAGATCATCATGAGTCGCGCAGGCTCCTTCCAGTCAGCGTCAGGAATACGGTTTCCAGATCGGCGCGCTCGCTCGCCACATGGTGATAGAGATGGCCTCGCTCCACCAGCCACTGCAATAGGCGCGGGGTTCCGGTGGCCACATCCTGAACGCCCACCCGTAACGTCCCGGCTTCAAATTTCGCGGAATGGACGCCCGGCAGCGCCTGCAGTTCGTCCAGGCGAAGGCCGTCCTGCCCGTTATCGAGCTCCACCAATATCAGGTTCGTTACCGGCAGCAGGCGATAGAGGCCTTGCAAGGTGTCATTGGCGACCACCTTGCCGTGGTCCATGATGATGAGACGATCGCAGAGACGCTCGGCCTCTTCCATGTAGTGCGTAGTGTAGAGCAGCGTCTTGCCGCGACTCTTGAGGACCTCGAGGTTGTCGAAAATGGCGTTCCGGCTCTGGGGGTCCACCCCCACCGTTGGCTCGTCGAGAAGCAGGATCTGCGGATCATGCAGCAGCGCGGACGCCAGGTTCAGGCGCCGCTTCATACCGCCGCTATAGTTCTTAACGCGGTCGTGCGCCCGGTCCACGAGACCCACCAGTTCGAGTGTTTCGCCGATGGCACGGGTGGCGGCCGCTCCATCCAGATCATAGAGCGCCGCGAAAAGCCGAAGATTGGCTTCGGCCGTCAGTTCGTCGAAGAGCGCGAGATCCTGCGGCACCAGTCCGATGCGCCGCTTGTTGGGATCGGTATCGCCGGCTAACCGGCGGCCATCGATTTCGACCGAACCTGAATCGGGGCGGACCAGCCCGGCGATCATCGAGACGGTGGTGGTTTTGCCCGCTCCGTTCGGCCCCAGCAGCCCGACAGTCTCGCCCTCACCGGCGTGCAGGGACACTCCATTCACGGCCACCAGGTTCCCGAAGCTTTTCCTAAGTTCGCTCACTTCGAGCATTGCTTTTCCGGCAGCCATACCAATGTCTCAAGTCTATACGCAGGGGCGCAAAGGAATGTTCAACGATTGCGGGACGGGCTATCCCCGCGCCAGCAACGATCGGATAAGTCCCAGATCGTTCAGAATGCGCCGGCTCTTGCGGGTGTGGATTTCGAGCTGAGAGATTTTGAACAGCGCCAGACGCACGGCTTCAGTCCGGCGATCGTCAGTGGCATTGTTCGCGTCGTCGAGCATCCTCTGCAGCTCGCCTTGCGCGTCTACGATCACGTTTTCCAATACCAGCATGAAATCGTGCGCGCTCTCAATGCTTTGAAACGGCTGTTCTGCTACATCGGTCATGACTTTATTAACGCATAGCCAGCCGCGGACTAGGCTCGCGTTGCGATAATGAACCAATTTTTCATGAAGCTGATCGGTTTCTGATTGCTGGTGGCAGGATGGATGATTGTGCCGGCGGCCATCGCGCTACTGCCCCACACCTCGGATTCATTCTGCCGCCGACGCACGGATTGAACTGGCTCCTCGATCAAGTCTCTCCGCAACGCGTGGCGGTAGAAGGTGAATGCCAAGGCATGGATTTGTACGATCTGGGCGCCGCGCTTATCCGGGCTTCATGACGCACAACGAAGATTTCTGGCAGCGCTAACCGTTGCGGCGCTCCTGCTCCTCGGTGTAAGCTCGCGCCAGCCGATCAACTCGATCCATCAAGCCGGCCGTGAGATCTTCGAGATTCAGGGCATCGAAATCTTCATCCGACAGTTCTTGCAAATGGATTCGCCACTCAGCTTCGAGCCGCGGGTTGAAAAATTCCTTATCCAAAACGCTAGTCGCCGATAGGTTGAACCCGCCCGGAACCAGCAACTCCAAAAGCAAGTGAGGTTGAGGGCCTCCCCCCGACTCATTCACAGGTTTGACCCTTACATAGCAGGGAATCTCAACCGACTCTAAAATATTGCGAGCTTCCTCCAAATCGGGAGCCGAGTTGTTTCCCGGGAACGAATCGAAGGAACAGGCACATACGGAGTCCTCGATCCAATCCGGTTCGTCTTCTCCGTCCGCCCCCTTCCCCTGCCCTGGAGCAATCTCTCGTTGGGCGAGCTCCTCGTCATAGCAGGTCTGGGCGATTGGGGTGAGATCGGACCTTTCCACGGCCCGCAACGCCTCGTCTGACAGTGAGGCGTAATGGCGCTTCAAATCTCCTGCATTGGGTTCCAAAGACAGCTCCTGAGCGGAGAATTCAGTATAGCCGTTCCGTGCCCGTTGGCGTGGACGTCAACGCCGGTAATTGTCCCGCCAAAGCGTCGGTACAGCTTACGCCAACAGATAATTGGATCTCTCCCATAACGCCTTTCGGGAGTTCGCCGCGATCAAGGCGTGTCCTTGCTCCTTCCAATCGTCGCGCTTCGTCTGGGTATCCGCATTCGGCCAATCGGCCCCCGCCAGCTTGCAAGTCACAGTGAGAACTACGGAGGGGATGCCGGCCGCTGGCGTCACCAGTCCTGGTGCATTACGTCGAGGGTAAAGTGGATCAGAGCATCACTGCCGGCCCCGATGGGACCTCCGGCATCGGGAACCTGACGCCTAGCCACTATCAGTTGACGGCCACCCAGCCGGGTTTCGCCAACTCCTCCGTATCAGCCGTGGAACTGGCGCCCGGCCAGGCACTGGATCTGACTCTCACACTTGGCCTGAAACGCCTTACAAAACGGGTTTATGAAGCGCTTGTTTCGTGCTTACGCAGACGACTGGAAGGGGACCACCGCCAGTGGACCCGAACCGGCGCGTCGCGCACCCCCGTCGCCGCTCAACTCGCCGCCGTTTCCAAACGCCGACTGGTCCTATGGCGGCGCTCCAGACATCGGAGTACCCGACTCCAACGTGCCCCCGCTCATGGCAGCGCTCTACGGGGGCCAAGCGGCAAGGCTTGGGAAGACAGCCGGGTCAAAATCTATGGCTGGTTCGAAGGCAGTTTGAACCTCAGCACATCGCATCAGTCCAACTCCTGGTACATGTATGAAAAGGACATGCCGAATGTGGCCGGACCACTCGCTTTGGAAACAGGGCCAGGGGCGCATTCTGTTCCGCCGGCCAGGTGCGCTGCTTTGCCCCTGAGTGGGCTGCCGTAAATTACGTCGAAAAGCAGCTCTCGGACAAAAACTATCTGTCCATTCGAACGGATTTCCTCGATGACTTGATGGGCCAGCGGACCGGCTTTAATACGCCTATACGGAGGGCACTTTGATGTGGGGACACTGGGTGGGGAGCACGATTTTGCTACGCCCCGAACTCAGATTCGACCACTCCTTTCGAGTGGGTGCATATGACAATGGAACCCGGAGCAGCCAATTTCATTTGGCCGTGGGCGTAATCTTCAAATTCTAGTCTTCGCAATAGATAATTTGGATTGATCTCATAACGCCTTCCGCGCCAGACCCTGCTGCGTAATACTGAATCTTGAGCAATGTGATGGAACGAACGCCGGACGCGAGCGGGCGCAGCTTGCCGAAACTACACTCCAGCGCTGCGTGGCGTCAGGCGCAGGACGAGTTTTTCAAAACCGGATGCGCCGCCGACGTCCAGAGCGCTCTGACGCGCATGATCGACGCGATCGCCGTGGACGCATACCGCGCCACCATCCAGCCGGTTCTTCCGCAAGGCGCGGTGATGCTGGCTGCAGGCGGATACGGAAAACAGGAATTGTTTCCCTATGCCACTGTGGACATCTTGGTTTTACTCGAAGGCGAATCGCCCTGGGTGTCTCTTCGGGAACCTTTGGCGGAGTGCGTGCGCTTGCTGTGGGACGCCGGATTGCGGCTCAATCACACAGTCCGCACCATCTCGGAATGTCTGGAGTTTCGCGACGAAAATATCGATCTCGACATCAATCTTCTGGACGTGCGCTATCTGGCCGGCGACCAGGCGCTGCATACACGCTTCGATAATAAGTGGCCGGCCTTCCTGGAGAAGAACGGCTTGAAACTGGGCCAGCATCTTGCCCAGCACAGCCGCGTGCGGCATGCCAAGTTTCAGAACACCGTCCACCACCGCGAGCCCGATATCAAGGACAGTCCCGGCGGATTGCGCGATTGGAACCTGATCGGATGGCTGTCGCGCCTGGATGGCCGGGAAACTCACATGGGCGGTGAACTCAAGCAGGCCGGTGAGTTCCTTTCCGCGGTGCGCTGCTTTCTGCATTACCAGGCCCAAAGCGACCGCAATCTGCTGGATGTGGAAGCACAGGAGCGATTGCTTGCGCAACCGTTTAGCCGCGCCCAGAATATTTCAGAATGGATGCGCGAATACTTCCGGCACGCTGGGATGATCTTCAACGAAGCGCGCTGGGCGTTAGGCGCCATCGACAAGGCCGAGAGTACGCTGGCGGGAAATATTCGGGACTGGCGGTCGCGCCTTTCCAACAGCGAATTTACCGTTTCGCGCGAACGACTCTTTCTGCGCAACCCCGCACAGCTCGAAAGCGACCCGGCGGTGCTGCTGCGGCTGCTTGAGTTCATCGGCCGCCACGGTATTCTGCCGGCGCCCGAAACCGAGCGGCGTTTGGAAGCGGCCAAGTCTTCGTTCGCGGCGTATTGCGCTCAGCCGCGGCCTATGTGGGCCACGCTCGAAAGCGTTCTTTCTCTGCCTCGCGCCGCACTGGCGCTCCGCACCCTGCAGCGCGCGGGACTGTTGGCGGCGCTGTTCCCCGAGTGGGCTCCCATGCTGGATCTGGTGGATACCGAACCCGAGCATCGCTACACCGTCGACGAGCACACGTTGATGACCGTGGAGCGCGCCACCGAGTTGGGATACAACACCGATCCCACGCGGCAGCGGTTCGCGCAGCTTCTTTCGGAGATCGAAAATCCGGCCGTGCTGGTGTTTGCATTGCTGTTCCACAGTTCCGGCAAGCGCCCGGCGGCGGGCGATCCGCTGCAACTTTCGATGACGCTCGCCCGCCAGGCCATGGAGCGCATCCGCATGCCCGGCGAAGAACAACACGAAGTGAATTTTCTGATCGAGCACCAGTTGGATCTGGCCGAGGTGATGAGCGGCCGCGACGTGGACGACCCCGCCACGGCCCGTCAGCTGGCCGAACGGGTAGGGACCATCGAGCGCTTGAAGCTGCTCACCGTGATGACCTACGGCGATCTGGCGGCCGTGAGTTCCGACGCCATGACGCCTTGGAGAGTGGAACGGCTGTGGCGCGCTTACGAAGTGACGCAGCACGAGCTGACGCGCGAACTTGAGACCGAACGCATTCAAGAAGTGCCCGACAGCGTGCCTGGCCGCCCGGCTTTTCTAAAGGGCTTTCCCGTTCGCTATCTGCGCGCGCATTCGCCCATCGAAATCGAAGAGCACATGCGGCTGTATGAAGAGAGCCGTCCAACCGGCGTGGCCGTCCAACTCGATCGCATCGAAGGCGCCTATCGGCTGACCGTCATGGCGCGCGATATGCCCGCGTTGTTTGCTTCTTTCGCCGGAGCCATCTCAAGCTTCGGCTTGGACATCCTGAAAGCCGAAGCGTTCTCCAACGCCCGCGGCATGATCCTGGATACCTTTGTTTTCGCCGACCCGCAGCGCACGCTCGAGCTGAACCCTTCCGAATCCGAACGGCTGCTGGATTTGATCCGCAGGGTGGCCCTCGGCAAGACGGATGGACAGCGGCTGCTGCGTAGTCGCGCCCAGGCCGATCCCAAGAAGCGCGGCGCGCCCCCGCAAGTGCAATTTGACTCCGACGTCTGCGACACCGCAACCCTGGTCGAGATTGTCGCCGAGGATCGGCCGGGCTTGTTGTACAACCTGGCGACCGTGTTCTCCTCCTCCGCATGCAATATCGATGTGGTGCTGATCGACACCAAGGGGCATCGCGCGATCGACGTATTTTATGTGGCGCACGATGGCCAGAAGCTGTCGCCCGACCTGCAAGCGGAACTCAAGGAAAAACTGCTGGCTGTTTGCTGAAGAGAAACACAGATCCGTGTTCATCTGTGGCTAATCAATGCGCGGACATAAGCGTGCGGCGTCCAGCGAGTCACCCCGCGTTGAGGCATATCAAGACCCAGCGACAGACCCACCGCTCTCAAGAACTCCACGCAATCGTGGCTGAGCAGAGAGAATTCGTGGCGGCAATCCCACTCTTGAGCCACCTGCCAGGAACGCCAGTAGGCTGCTTCATCCACGCGCACGATTAGCGCTTGATCTATACCTTGGAAGCTATGCGTTTGCAACTCGTCCAACATGCCTCCGGGAACGTTTCGTACCAGCGCGCTGCAGTTTGTGCCGTTGCCCTCCGGATAGAGTCCTCGAGCCCGGACCGTGGTTCGATGCTGCCGGGCGTCCTCGATACCCCAAACGACGAATGCATGGCCCGTCGCGCTGCCGCCACGGGACGCCAATACGACATAGTACGAGCTTCTCGAATGCTGCGTGTGTAGATCGAGCGTCTGAGTGGTCTGTGCGGAAATTGGATAGATGAAAACCGGTAGTGCGGCCAGGAAGAGCCTGAGTGTCACTGTTGCGGGTCCGGCGATGCGATCGGCGTGCCATCCTCGTTCACCGCGACGCGGCGGCGATGAACCGTGGGCGTCGTGGAATCCGTCGCCGGGGCATCACTTGCATTGGACAGGCCATCGTTCCCATGCGCGTGAGTCACCTGGATGGGCGTGTTGTCGCGTCCACCATTGGCTGACATAAATGCCCGGCGGTACCGTACCTCGGCATCCGAAAAACGCCGTCGCATTTCGGGCGTGAGATCCACCGCGATATTGCGCTCCTGCCCGGGCTGCACGCCTTCGGGAAGATTAAAGTACAAAGTGTAGCGCTGGCGCAGGCGAGCCAGCGTGTCTTCCAGCGCCTCGGCATCGTTCACAGACATGCTGTCGCCACCCGAATCGCGTGCGATCTCGGAAGTGCCGGCTGATTTGGTGTGCGCCCCTCCGCCGCCTCCTGCCCCACCTGGATAGCGGCCGCCGCCACCGCCGCGCGGGCCGAAGATTATCCCGCCCAGTCCTCCGCCCAATCCGCCTCCACTGCCCCAACCTCCAGGACGTTGTCCGCCGCCGCCCCGGCTTCCTCTGTTCTGCATGGCGTCGGGAGCGATCAGCGCGCACATCACCGCGTCGGCGCGCGCCAACGCCCGCCCTACGCCCTCGTCGTCACGGTCGAATTCGGTCTGATCGTCGGTCAGGATGACAATGGCGCGGCGGGCGTCGCGACGGCCGTTGTTGTGGATATAATCCGCGGCGTCCAGCATGGCGCGCGTGATATCGGTTCCACCATTGAAGCGCTCGTCGCGCAGCAGGCGATCGAATTCGCGCTGGACGTCTTGACGGTTACTGTTGAACGCCATCCGAACGCGCGTGTTGCGATCGAAGACCATGATCCCCATGCGGTCGTCTTTGCCGAGCACCGTCAGCGCCTGTCCGGACGCATCCGCGATGCGCTGCACGTGCGGCCGCATGCTCGCACTGACGTCCAGCAGGAAGAGCACATCCACGGGCATGTTTTCGCTGGCGAAATTTCGAATGGGCACCACCTTGCCGTCCTCGCGCAGCACAAAGTCGCCGGCGTGCAGGTGCGTGATGGCGCGATTGCTGGAATCGACTACCTGGGCGTCCACCCGCACCAGAGACACGTCGCTGCGAAATACCAGATCGTCGTCGCCCGCCGACAACCCGATTCCCAGAGCGCAGGCCAGAACGAGGAGATAAACGGCTCGAAGCATTCGAACACCTACCTGAATACTAACGTACAGCGCCTCAACAGCGTTTCAGGTGGTTTCAAGTGTAAGCGGGACGGGTAGTTTGCCGTCCACATCTCGAACGCCGAGCTCGGATGCCACCGCCGCGGCCACCAGCGTCTGGCCTGAGCGTTGGAGCAGCGCCGGATCCCGCCACAGCGCCGCAATCACACGGCCGATGAACTCCGGGCTTTCGCTGTTGGACAAATCGAACCAGTTCGAGCCTAATACGGCTTCGGTGCGCACCAGTCCGGGATAGAGCGAAATGGCGCTGACGCCGTGCGGGCGCAGCTCCTCCGCCATGTCTCGCGACATTTTGTCGGTGGCGGCTTTTGAAACCCCGTAAATCACGTTTCCTATATACTTGCGCGCGGCCCAAGAGCTGATATTCACGATGAGCCCCTGCCGGTACGGGATCATCTTCCGGGCAGCCAGCGACGAAGCGACAAAAGCGGTGCGCACACCGGCATCCAGCATGCTGGTCCAGCGGTGCTGGGGCTGTTCCCAAAACGGTAGTGGCCATGTGAACTGGCCGTCTTCCACCATTCGTTCGTAACCGCCCCACGCGGAGTTGACAAGAATATCGATCTGGGCAGGGAGTCGCTCGAACGCTACTCGGGTTTGCGAATCATCCAAGTGATCGCATGCGATTCTGCTGACGGTGGCGGGCAGATCTGCACTGGCGATCGTTCGCCCTGTTGCGAACACCTGGAATCCCGCGTCAGCGAGTGCGATCACGACACCTCGCCCCACGCCCCGGCTGGCTCCGGTGACCATGGCGACTGGCATCTGTTTAGTTTAGTGCGAGACTGGAGGAAGATGTTCGTTCTTATACTATTGAGCGCTGTGATGGCGCAGCAGCAGAAGCCCAAGTTCGAGATTACTGAAGTGCGAGCCACCGGCTGTGTCCGCCGCATCGCAGAGAGCCAGTGCCTGTTGCTCCAGACGCTGGACGGCAGCACCACTTATAGCTTCATCGCCACGCCTAAGCCAGACCTGGATACCGTGATCACGATCCAAGGCAAGGCACACCAGGGACACAGCGCATGCAAACAAGGAATTCCGATCGATATCGTCGATTGGGAGCCGACTGACCAAAAGTGTACGACTGGGAAGTAGTTTACAGCAGCCGGAAATTCACTTCGATCTGCGCCTGCACGGCCACAGGTTTGCCGTCCTTCTTGCCAGGGCTGAACTTCCACTTTTCGACTGCTTCCACGGCCTTCTGATCCAGGCCTAAACCGAGCGGCCGAATGATCTTAATGTCGCGCGGGTTGCCCTTCTCATCCACTACAACAAACAGCAGAACGGTGCCCTGGAACTTGGCTTTGCGAGCTTCTTCGGAATATTCGGGCTCCACTTTATAGAGGATGCTGGGTGGAGATACGCCGCCGCCGATCCGGTAAGCGCCGCCTCCCATATTGCCCCCCTGCCCGGGACCAAAGCCTGGACCGGAGCCTGGCCCGACGCCGCCGTTGCGTCCACTGCCCATACCGCCGCCCGAGCCGAAACCGTTCGACGCGAGACCGGACTTCGCCAGCGGATCGCCCAACTGGTCCATATTCACCTTGGGGATGTTGGCGTCCGGCTGAATGATCAACGTTGGATCCATCACCAATTTGGGATTCTCCACGTGGCTGATCATGGGAGGCACGAACTGTTTATTAGCGAGTTTCGGGAGCTTTCCCTTGCTTACCGGGGTAGGAGAGCGGTCCCCACCGCCGCCGCCGCCATGCATGGCGTCCTTTTTGACGGTCGGCTTGTAAGGCGCGATATCAGGTGCGATCAGGTCGACCTGCTGCTTCACCACCTGCTGCACCACTTTGTTGGTGCCTAGTAGAAACAGCAACGCGATAACGCCGACGTGGACCAGGAACGATGTCGTCCCGGCGCGCTTGCCTTGTCCCCCGTAGAATCCCCAGATTTCCCTGACTGCGACCGGCTTAGACGTCAGCACCAAGGGGGGCAGCTTCGGTGGATGAATGATTTCCTTGATGCTCCGGGCGAGAGACTTAAAGAAGGGCTCGTCGATCTTGGAGCTCAAAAGAAGATGAAGATCGTCCGGGTTATTCGACGGATTGCCACCCGGGTAGATTGGTTGGTCGTGAGCAGACATATCTTCTACTGCGCCTCAATCACGCTCAGTTGGTAGACGTTCCCGCGCTACACAAAAGTTGCACTATACTCATTGTCAATTCTAGCACTTCCGGATTCTCAAGGAAGCATCTATGAAAAACTGTATAGGCAGGGCATGCCTGAGGAACCGCTCGTAATCTTCGACGGACATTGCGGCTTTTGCCGCATCTGGATCGAGTACTGGCAAGCGATTACAGGCGGACGCGTCGCCTATGTCGCGTCCCAAGACGTCGGACATCTGTACCCTCAGATTCCAGCGAAGAACTTCAGTGAATCCGTGCAGTTAGTGCTGCCGGGCGGCGATGCGATCAATGGGGCCCACGCCGTCTTTGTAACGTTAACCTATGCGCGCGGGATGACTGGGTTGTTCAGGGCGTTGTTATGGGTCTACGATCACGTGCCCGGCTTTGCCCCCGCCACCGAGGCCGCCTACCGGCTGATTGCGAGCCATCGCTCGTTGTTTTTCCAGTTGACGCGGTTCACCTTCGGAGGACGGGTCCTGCCATTGCAGTTCGCCCGGGTCGAATGGATTTTCCTGCGGCTTCTGGCGATCATTTATCTCACTGCCTTCGCCTCCCTCGCCGCCCAGATCACGGGATTGATCGGCGCTCGCGGGATTTTGCCGCTGGGTGGGTATCTGGCCGCTGTCACCAAGACACTCGGAGTGCGCGGTTATTGGTCCATGCCCACCATCTTTTGGCTGGCGCACGGCGATTGGTTCATCCAAGCGGCTTCCATCGCTGGCGCCGCACTCGCGATTGTGCTGTTGTCCGGAATACTCAAAGCTGCCTGGGAACGGGCGGTGCTGATTGGTTTGTACATCCTGTATCTTTCGCTCTGTACCGGCGGCCAGGATTTCCTCTCGTTCCAGTGGGACTTGCTGCTGCTCGAAACCGGGTTCCTGGCCATCTTCCTCGGCGATTCCAAAATGGTGGTGCTGTTGTTTCGGTGGCTGCTGTTCCGGCTGGTGTTTCTCTCGGGAGTAGTGAAGCTGACCAGCCAGGACCCGGTCTGGAACAATTGGACCGCTCTGGCGTTTCACTACCTGACACAGCCGCTGCCAACGCCGCTCGCCTGGTTCATGTATCAGTTGCCGCTGGGATTCCAGCGCTTCTCCACTGCCTTCACGTTGTTTGTCGAAATCGCGATTCCGTTTTTATTTTTCGCGTTTCGGCCGTGGCGATTCGTGGGGGCGTGTTTCGCTGTATTCTTGCAGGTTCTGATTTTCCTGACGGGAAATTACACGTTCTTCAATTTGCTGACGATCTCGCTGTGCGTGTTTCTGCTGGACGATCGGGTTTTTGAAAAATTTCGATTGTCGGCGCGCAGCGGGCGAACCAGCCGCGCCGCCGTCGTGGCCGTGACGGCCATCGTCTTATTTCTGAGCATTTCCGAACTCCACCAGATGTTCTTCCAGGCGCCCTTCGACTCGGAAAACGCGCTGGTCAGAACTGCCGGGCCTTTTCAAATCGCCAACACCTACGGCCTGTTTGCCTCCATGACGATTACGCGCCCCGAGATCATTGTCGAAGGATCCAACGACGGCGTCACCTGGCTCGCATATGAGTTTCCCTACAAGCCGGGCGATTTGCGGCAAGCCCCGCACTGGGTAGCGCCCTATCAGCCTCGGCTCGACTGGCAGATGTGGTTCGCGGCCCTTTCCGACTATCGCGCCACGCCCTGGTTCACCAATTTCATGGTGCGCCTGCTCCAGGGTTCGCCCGATGTTTTGGGATTGCTCAAGAAAAATCCCTTTCCCCATGCACCTCCCAAGTACGTGCGCGCGGAACTGTTCGATTATTCATTTACTAATTTCGCGACCCGCCGTGCCACCGGGAATTGGTGGAGTCGTGAACCGCACGGATTGTATTTCCCGCAGATCTCACTCGACGAAGTTCAACTACACTGAATGTGGCGCACGCACTCCTGCGTGCCGCGTTCACACTCATGTGAACGCTGTGGAAGAAGGTCGGGGCTCCATGGTATTCTCCCAGGATAATGATCCGACTCATGGGAATCTTCGCGTTCGCCGCATTAGTCGCCCCTGCTCAACCCGCCGCGCAAAAGATTGCAGCCGTGCTCGACGATTGGCATCAGGCCGCCTCTGTCGCCGACGAAGCCCGCTATTTCGGCTACTTCGCGCCCAACGGCATCTATATGGGTACGGACCCCACCGAGCGCTGGACCGTCGCTGAATTCCGGGCATGGGCGAAGCCGCGCTTCCAATCGAAGAAGACTTGGACCTTCAAAGCTCGCGACCGCCACATCGAGTTTTCAGCGGATGGCAAAACTGCCTGGTTCGACGAGATGCTGAATACGCTGGACCTGGGTGTGTGCCGCGGATCCGGCGTCCTTGTCTTGCTGGGCGGTTCATGGAAGATCGCGCAGTACAACCTTTCGGTTCCGATTCCGAACGGGATGGTGAACGGCATCGTCAAGCAGATCGGCGCGCATTGATTTGAGTTGGCATTATCGGTGTTCATCAGCGTTTATCTGTGGCCAGATTGCTTTTCTCAGCACCCTGCTAGGTCAAATCCCTCGACCGAACTCTAAGTATTTAGTTCTATTGATTGCTCGAAGTCCTAGAACTACGATTGACCGAGTATCATCGCGATGTTTACCACTCGACTCAGTCTGTCCTCGATCATCTTATTTAGTGCGATGCAAGGCTTCGCGCAGAATCCAGCCACGACGGTGAATGTCGACGCCAACGCCAACCGGCACGCCATTAATCCCAACATATACGGCATCGCCTACGGGGACTCGCACGACATGACAACCTTGAACGCCCCGCTCAACCGCTGGGGCGGCGACGCCACCAGCCGGTACAACTGGCTGATCGACGCACACTCGGCCGGCGCGGACTGGTATTTCGAAACCTACTCCGACGGTAGCGGCACGCCCGCCGGATCGGCCGACGCTTATGTCGCCACCACGCGCGCCAACGTCGGTGCGGAACCCCTGTTCACCATTCCCATGATCGATTACCTGGCGAACCTGGGGCCGAATCGAAGCACGCTGGAAGGTTTTTCGGTAAAGAAGTACGGGCCGCAGCAATCGGCCGACCCTTGGAATTCGGATGCGGGCAACGGCGTCAGCTCCTCTACCGGTAAGAACATCACCGGCAACAATCCGCTGGACACCGGCGTCGCCAACAGCGCCGCCATCCAGCAGGGCTGGCTGCAGCATTTTGTGTCTACCTATGGCTCCGCTTCCACTTCCACCGGCATCAAATACTACATTTTGGACAATGAGCCATCGTTATGGTATTCCACTCATCGCGACGTTCATCCCAACCCTTCCACCTATCAGGAGATGTACGACAAAATCGTGGCCTACGCCAGCGTCATCCGGGCCGCCGATCCTGCCGCAAAGATCGTCGGCCCGGAGGAATGGAGCTGGTGGGCGATGTATGCCAGCGGGTTCGACCAGGCCAACGGATTCAGCGCGGCCAACTCGGATTACAACACCCATAATCAAACCTATTACTATCCCTGGCTGCTGCAGCAACTATATGCCTATAAGCAGCAGACCGGAACGCAGCTTCTCGATGTGCTCACCGTCCACTGCTATAACGGCGCGCCTGGCAGTAGCGACGATTCTGTCTCTGGCCAGCAGTATCGCAATCGGGAAACACGCATCCTATGGGACCCCACCTTCCAAGATCCTTCCTGGTATGGCGACATCGGCATCAACGGCCGCGTCATCAACTGGATTCCTACCCTGAAGGCCATGGTGAGCCAATATTATCCGGGCCTCGAAATCGGCTGCACGGAATATAACTGGGGCGACGAACCGAATCTCAACGGCGCCACCACCCAGGCCGACGTGCTCGGTATTTATGGGCGGGAAGGATTTGACCTGGCAACCCGCTGGACGGTGGCCACCAATACGAGCACCAGTCCAACCACCTATTACGTCACGTATCTCGCCAGCCAGATCTACCGGAACTATGATGGCAACAAATCGACATTCGGCGACACCAGCGTGGAGGTTGACGTAGCCAACCCCGACAATCTCTCGGCGTTTGCGTCGGTACGCGACTCCGACGGCGCGCTCACCGTGATGGTGATTAATAAGCAGCAAGGCAGCACGCCGGTAACTGTGAGCCTGGCGAACTTTTCCACTGCCGCGACGGCGCAGGCCTGGCAAATCAATTCGGCGTCCCAAACGTCCATCACCCGCCTGGCTGACGTGAGCATCGCGAACAACTCGGTTTCGACTAGCGTGCCTTCGCAGAGCATCACGCTGTTCGTCATTCCGGCGGGCAACACGCTTGCGGCTCCCACGGCGCCTACGGGCCTCGCGGCCACAGTGGGCAATGGCACGGTGACCCTGACCTGGAATGCAGCCGGCGGCGCGACCAGTTACATCGTGAAACGCGGGAACACAAGCGGCGGTCCCTTCGCGGCCGTCGCCACCCTGGGCAGTTCCCCGACCAGTTTCACGGATTCAGGTCTTACCAACGGCACCACTTACTACTACGTGGTAGCGGGCGCAAATTCGGCCGGACCCAGCCCCAACTCGGCTGTACTCGCAGCCACTCCTCTTGTTCCGCCAACCTTCACTTCTGCGGCCGCCGCGAATCCTAATCCGGTAGCCCAAGGGGTCTCCACCAGCATCAACGCAACCGTCAAGGACACTGCGAATACATTGACAAATGGCGTGGTACAGATCATGGTTCTGGATCCCACCGGGGCCACGGCGCTCACCCAGAACTTCGCCGGCCAGAACTTCGCTTCCGGGCAATCGCTCCCCTATCAGGTCAACCTTATTCCCTCGTTGGCGGGTACTTACACCGTCGAGATTGGCGTATTCAGCTCCACCTATCAATTGTGGAATTGGAATTCCTCAGCTGCCACCTTCACCGTAAACTCGAATCTAACTTTCAAGTCGTCCGCGACTCCGAATCCCGGGACCTTCGCGCCCGGAGCCACCACCAACATCCGAGTGTCCATCACCGATACCGGCACCACCGCGCTTTCCAATTCGATTGTCGAATTGCAGGTTTTCGATGCATCCGGAAATGCCACGATGACGACGTATTGGACCGGCCAGAATTTCGCCGCGGGCCAGACGCTGCAGTTCGCCTACACCTGGAATTCTCCCGCCGGCCTGGCCATCGGCACATACTCGGTGGACATCGGCGTGTTCGATGCCACCTGGTCGCACAATTATTACTGGAACGGATCGGCCGGTTCCATCACGATTTCAAAGCAGCAAGTCCCGCCCGCGCCGGCGGGCTTGACCGCCCAACCAGGTAATGGCAAGGTCAGCCTGAGCTGGAGCGCGAGCTCGGGAGCCGCATCCTACAACGTATATCGTGGAAGATCCGCCGGCGGCGAAAGCCCCACTCCCCTAGCCACCAACATCACCGCCACGTCGTATGTGGACTCCGCCGTGACCAACGGTGCCAAATACCCATATTTCTATAAGGTTGCTGCGGTGAACGCGGCCGGGACCAGCGCACTTTCAAACGAAGTCTCCGCTAAACCCGAGGTCAGCGTTCCCGCCCCGCCTACCGGACTGACTGCCACGCCCGGCAACGCTCGCGTGAAGCTGAGCTGGACCCCCAGCGCCGGCGCGAAATCCTACAAAGTGTATCGCGGAACGGCGGCGGACGCTGAAAGCGCAACACCCATCGCAACCGGAATCACCACGGCTTCTTACACCAGCACCACCCTCACCAACGGCCAGACTTATTTCTTCAAGGTGGCGGCCGTGGATCCGGGGGGAACCAGCGCGCCGTCCAATGAAGCCAGCGCAACGCCGGTCAAATAGCATCACCAGCGTTCTGAAATCTAGTCTCTGACTTCCCACGCCCACCGGAGGGAGATTCAGGAGTCAGAATAGAACAGGCGCTTCGCCTGCACCTGCATTCTGGATTCTGAATTCTGGATTCTGAATTCTGGTTTTGAATTCTGAATTCTGAATTCTTCACTGTGTCGAGAATCCGCCCCGTGCTCCGACTATCCTATGAAAGGAGCCAAGATCATGAAGTACATTCTGATGATGGCCAGCATCAAAACGGGCGTCGACACGTATAAGGCGTGGCCCCCAAAAGCCGTGGAGGCGCACTTCGCATTTTTGAGCCGCTTCAAACAGGACTTGACCGAATCTGGAGAGTTCGTGAGCACCCAGCCCTTAGCCGGGCCGGATGAAGCCAGGATCGTTCGAGCCGGGAAGGACGGTGCCCCGATCACTGACGGCGTATTTCCGGAAGCCAAGGAGTTTCTACTCGGCTACTGGATCGTCGACGTCGACAGCCCGGAACGGGCTTATGAGATCGCCGCCCGGTTATCGGCTGGGCCGGGACCCGGGGGAGTTCCGACCAACATGCCAATCGAAGTCCGGCAGCTAATGAACGGCCGGGCCGAAGCGTCGCAGGGAGCAAAATGAAATGAAGTATATGCTTCTGATGGCTGGCACCAAGGCCGACATTGACTCTTATACCAAGTGGTCGAAAGAAGACCTCCAGGCGAGTATGGCTTTCATGCGCGCCTTTAGCAAGGAGCTTAAGGATTCCGGAGTTTTCGTCGCCACCGAAGGATTGGCATTCCCCGATCAAGCTAAGATCGTTCGCGCCGGACCCGCCGGCGAACCCATTACCGATGGGGTTTTTCCCGAATCGAAGGAGTTCCTGGCCGGTTACTGGATCGTCAATGTGGAGAGCCCGGAGCACGCTTACAAGATTGCCGCCCGGCTATCGGCTGGTCCGCGGCCCGCGGGAATGCCGGACAACATGGCCGTCGAGGTGCGCCAGGTGCTCGGTGGCGCACCGGAAGAACTGGGGCGGTGATAGAGCAGCTCTTGCGGGAATTAACCCCGCAGGTCCTCGGAACGGTGGTGCGCAGGTTCCGCGACTTCGCCGCTTCCGAGGACGCCGTTCAGGAGGCGCTTCTTGCAGCAGCAATGCAGTGGCCGCACGATGGACTGCCGGCGAATCCCCGCGCATGGCTGACGCAGGTCGCTTTCCGGCGCATGGCCGACCACATTCGCAGCGAATCTGCTCGCCGCGTTCGTGAACAGGAGACAGCGCTGGAAGCGGCTCGAACCGTGGAGCCGGCGGCCGTCGAAACCGGTCCCCAGGACGACACGCTCGCCCTGTTCTTCATGTGCTGCCATCCTGCCTTGACTCCCGCTTCGGCTATTGCGCTGACGTTGCGCGCGGTGGGCGGATTGACTACGGCGGAGATCGCCCACTCCTTCCTGGTGCCCGAGGCCAGCATGGCGCAGCGGATCAGCAGGGCCAAGCAAACCATCAAAATCTCGGGGATTCCGTTCCAACTGCCGACCTCGCAAGAGCGAGTCGAGCGCCTGCGCGCCGTGCTGCATGTCCTGTATCTCATCTTCAATGAAGGCTACACCAGCAGCGCCGGACCCGATTTGCGCAGGGATGACCTGTCGCATGAGGCCATGCGCCTGACGCGGATCGTCCACCAGCTACAGCCTGACGACACAGAGGTCGCCGGATTACTCGCGCTCATGCTCCTGACGGATGCTCGCCGTCTGGCGCGCACCAGCGCCGTTGGCGAGTTGATTCCGCTGGCGGAGCAAGACAGAGCGCTCTGGGATAAGCAGCAGATCGCGGAGGGAGTGGCGCTCATCTCGGCGACGTTACCCAAGGGATCGGTCGGCCCTTACCAATTGCAGGCCGCCATCGCTGCGATTCACGATGAAGCGACCCGTGGCGAAGATACCGATTGGCCGCAGATCCTGGCGCTTTACGATTTGCTGCGGCGCATGTCCGAAAATCCCATGGTGATGTTGAATTACGCGATCGCGGCGGCCATGGTGCATGGCCCCATGAAAGGCCTCGAATTGCTGGACGGCCTGAAGGCCGACGCCCGCCTCGCGCATCATCACCGCTGGGATGCGGTGCGAGCCCATCTGTTGGAACTCACTGGAGACCGCCAGGGCGCTGCCGTGCATTATCGGGCCGCGGCGGGCAAAACCGGAAGCCTTCCGGAGCGCAATTACCTTCTCACGCAAGCTGCACGACTCATGAGCGAGCCATAACCGCCGATCGTAAAGCGCCGCACTGGATTTGCCGATCAAAGCCCATGCCCACGGCAGCGCCAGAACTCTTGGAAGACTGCATCGGGTTGTGCTTCCTAGCCCTCCGGGAATCCCGAAATGGCCGCCTCGACAAGGCCAAACAGGCGCTCGGGTTCGCGCTGGTGAATGCCGCCGAAATGCCCGAGGAGCTCCGCGACGGCTTTCTAGCCGCTCCGTGTTACTGCGCGCTGCTCATACAATCCCGCCAATCACCCGGCAGCGTGACTCCGGAAATGCGCTCCAAGGCGAGTACCCTGCTCGACCAGTCCCAGATTTGCGATTCCATCGACTCGTTCCAGCACTTGATGTTCGACATCTTGATCGAGCTCGGCGAACAGCGCCGCGCCATCGCGTTCGGGGAGCGCGCATTGGCCATTGCGGTGGAATCGAAGGAATCCGTCCGAACCGCCGACTTGCTCTGGAAGATTGGCGGTTGTTATTCGCGGATCGGCCTCCGGGATCATGCTGCGATCGCTTACCGCGGGGCGCTACGCATTTTCCGCAATGAAACTGCGGATCCCAGACTTCCGGTGGTGCTCCTCGCCCTTGGCAATGCGATTCGGAAATCCGCCCCCTCGGAGGCGGAAGGGCTTTATAAGGAGGCCGCCGCTTTGTGGGAAAAGAAGGGTCAACTCGAATCCGCCACCCCCGCCTGGTCGAACCTCGCTATTGTTTGCTCCGATCAGGGGCGGTTCGAAGAAGCGATCAATTACTATGAGCGGGTGCGCCGTGTCCGGGAATCGTCACCCGGCACTCCTGTAGTTCGGATCGGAGGCCTTTATAACAATATGGCCAGCTGCTACCGGAAGATGGCGCGCTTCGCCGAGGCCCATCAGGCAATCGGGCGCGCCATCGATATCCTCGCCAAACCAGGAGCGCTTGGACCTAACGACCGAAATACGCTCGCGTCATCTCTGGGAACAAAAGGAATGATCCTCCGAGATGAAGGCCGCCACTTCGAATCGGTCGATTGGTTCCGGCGAGCCTGCGCCGAGTTTGAGAACCAGCTGAGCCCCAACCTCGAGAATGTGATCGAGGAGCTCGAGTACGAGGCGGCCGCCCTCAGCCACCTGAACCGTACTGACGAGGCCCTTGCCGTTGAGGAACGGATCAAAACCGTTCGTAAAACCGCTGCTGAAATTCCGTCCTTCAATCGTGAGGACTACGCGGACGTCAAGTTGGCCGAAGGCGCACTTCTCGTCGAGCTCGAAGGCGGGCTGCGCGCTAAATCCACCGAAGAGAAGATCGCAAAGCTCGGACGTTGCCTCTACGAAATGCTTCAAGAACAAGACCTCGGGGATTGGCAGGGCCTTATCCGCGGCCCGGAATGTTCCACCTTGATTTATTACGGTCCGAACGCGCAAGCGATGTATGAAGCACTGGAGCCCAGTCTGCTGGGTGATTCCCAGTTTGAGGGAGCGCTCATCACCATTCGCCAAGGTTCGCAGCAACGCGAAGTCTTACTGCCTCGCCGCATGGTCAATTAGCGGATATTTGTTTTTCGCTACTGAATCACAAAGAACCCGGTTTCCACGCGATCGTCGGCGATGCGGTTCCACATCACCCGCGCTTTGCCGCCCGCAATGGCATGCTGGAAGGCGACCACTTGGCCGGTGTGCAGCGCCGCATAGGCGTGAACGGCGCGAAAGCCGCTCTTGCTGTAGTCCAACAGGCGCCCAACGATTTCTTGCGGCGAGGGATCGTCGAACGAGAGTTTGAGAGGCCCTTGGCCCCGGTAACGGCGTTCGGTCCGGCGGTCGGCGGCTGACATTGGAATCGGGCGAGCAGTTCCGCTTTAGGAAGCGTAGGACTGCCCGACGGCCTCCCTTCCATAGAGTTTCAACTTGCGGCTCAGTGTGCGCCGGGAGATGCCCAGCAACTCCGCGGCCTTCTGCTGGTGGCCGTTCGTCTGAGCCAGCACCCGCAGGATTTGGGTCTTTTCCATGCCATCCAGATTTGCAGAGGAGCCGGCGGTGCTGCCTGCCGGGGAGCCAACCAACGGGACGCTCACGATAGGGATGGCGGCCGATGAACGAGGCGCCGTCAGCAGCAGGTCACCGGTGCCGATTTCGAGTTCGCGCGACAGCACGGCGGCTTTGGTGACCACATTTCGCAACTCGCGCACATTCCCCGGCCAGCGATGTCCTTCCAGGATCTGGAGCGCTTCACCGGAGAATCTCAGGCGAGGGTTGGTTTGTTTGAGGAAATGCTCGGCCAGAGGCACGATGTCTTCCGGACGTTCGCGCAGCGGCGGCACACGCAAACAGATCTGGCCCAGCCGATGATACAAATCGCCGCGGAAGGTGCCGTTTTCGACCATTTTTTCCAGATCCTGATTGGTGGCTGCCACGATGCGCACATCCACGGTTACTTTTCGCGTTCCCCCTAACCGGTAGTATGCCACGCCATCCAACACACGCAGCAGCTTTACCTGCATGCGAGGCTCCAATTCACCAACCTCGTCCAGGAATAGCGTCCCGTGGTGCGCCAGCTCAAACAGACCTGGCTTGGGGCTGTCGGCGCCGCTGAAAGCTCCTTTTTCGTAGCCAAACAGCTCGCTTTCCACCAGATGCTCCGGCAGTGCGGCGCAACTGACGTCCACCCAGGGTTTGGAGCAGCGCAGCGAGTAATGATGGACGGCCCGGGCGATCAACTCTTTGCCGGAGCCGCTTTCCCCGGTGATCAGAACGGCCACGTTGCTCTGCGCGATTCGCTCGGCAAGCTCGATGAGTTGTCGCATCCCCGGGCTTGAAATGACGGCGGGCATGCCTAGAAAAGTCTTTGCCTGGGGATAGAGAGACACTCTTTCGCAATTCGACTCTTTCCCCGGCGTGCAGCATAGTACTTCGGTGCTGGATGGCTCGGAAAAACTACTGATGACGCGCCCCAAAGCTACTGCCGCGCCCGGACACAATGTCTCAAAGTTGGCGAATCCGTCGCGACAATTTGGCTGTCTCGCCTAACGGTCCGGCTGGCTCACGCCGATGTATCAACTGGATAGCGACGTCAGCCTTTGGCATCGGAGCTGCATTCGCAGCGTTACGCATGCCAGTGTTGACCACAGGAACTGAATGTCCTTAATTGCCAAGATCTACGTTTCGGCGATCGTAGTGATCGGCGCTGCTTTCACCATCACCGAGTTAGCCCATTGGGGATCGCAGGACTTGGTCCGCTTCCTGTGTTATTTGGTGTTGGCCATCGTGGCTTCGCGCCTGAAAGTGTCGCTGCCCGGCATCAGCGGCGCGCTTTCGGTGCTTTTTATCTTCATTCTGTTCGCCATTGTGGAGCTGTCGCTGCCTGAAGCGCTGTTCATCGGCTGCTCGGCCATTCTGATGCAATGCTTGTGGAATTACCGGCAGCGGCCCAAGTGGCATCAAGTACTCTTCAATCTGGGGAGTATGGCGATCACGGTGGTTGCCGCCGGGTCGGTTTATCATGCCCTCTCCATCCAGGGGCACGTGGAACCTGCGCTGCGTTTGGTGGTGACCGCCACGGTGTTCTTCCTGATGAACACGTTTCCAGTGGCTGGCGCCATCGCCCTCACCGAACGCCGGTCTCTGCGCGGCGTCTGGCGGGAATGCTACATATGGTCGTTCCCCTACTATCTGCTGGGCGCGATCATCGTGGGCGCGGCCAGCGCCGTCAATCGACATTTTGGTTGGCAGACTGCTTCACTGGGTATTCCCATCGTGTATTTGATCTACCGTTCGTACTACCTCTATCTAGGCCGGATGGAGGAGGGCAAGAAGCACGCCGAAGAGATGGCTGCGCTGCATCTTCGGACCATTGAAGCTCTCGCTCTGGCCATTGAGGCTAAGGATAATATCACCGACGATCATTTGCGGCGCGTGCAGATCTACGCGGTGGAGGTGGGCAGGGAGCTGGGGCTGGACGAATCTCAACTGGAGGCGCTGCGCGCGGCCGCGGTCTTGCATGACATAGGAAAACTGGCAGTGCCTGAGCACATCATCTCGAAACCCGGCAAGTTGACCCGCGAAGAGTTCGAGAAGATGAAGATCCATCCCGTGGTAGGGGCCGAAATCCTGGAGCGCGTGCGCTTCCCCCACCCCGTGACGCCAATCGTGCGGTCCCATCATGAGCGCTGGGACGGTACTGGATATCCGGACGGTCTGCGAGGCCGCGGCATTCCCATTGGGGCACGCATTCTGGCCGCCGTGGACTCCTTGGACGCCCTGGCCTCGCACCGGCAATACCGGCGGGCCCTCCCACTGGAGGAAGCCATGAACAAGGTGGCGGCCGAAGCCGGAAAGGCGTTCGATCCTGAGGTGGTGGAGGTGCTGCAGCGCCGCTATATCGAGTTGGAAGCCATCGCGAGCGTTTCGCAAGTGGCGGCCGGCCAGCCTTCCGCTAACGTCAAGGTCCAGCGCAGGCTCGATCCCGCGTCTGGATTCGATAGCGCCAGTTGCCCCGTTATTTCCGAACCGGCCGACAACTTCCTCACCTCCATCGCTTCGGCGCGCCAGGAGGTGCAGAACCTCTTTGAACTTGCCCAGGACCTGGGCAATTCACTCAGCCTGAACGAGACGCTATCGCTGTTGGCACTGCGCCTGAAGCGCATGATCCCGTACGATTCGCTGGCTATCTATGTTCTGCGTGACGACCGGTTGCGCGCCGAATACGTGAACGGCGAGAACTTCCGTCTGTTCTCTTCACTCGAGATTCCGCTTGGCCAGGGCTTATCGGGATGGGTGGCGGAAAAGCGCAAGCCGATCGTCAACGGCAATCCTTCGGTGGAACCCGGTTACCTGGATGACGAGACTAAGTTCACCACCATGCGCAGCGCGTTGGCTGTGCCGCTGATCGGATTGAACGGAACGGTAAGTGTCCTGACGCTGTACCAAGCCGAGCGGGACGCCTTCACCAACGATCATTTGCGCATTTTGCTCGCGATTGTTCCCAAGCTCGCGCTTTCCATCGAGAACGCGTTGCGGTTCCAGCAAGCGGAGAGCTCGGCATCCACCGATTATATGACCGGGCTGCCCAATGCTCGCTCGCTGTTTCTTCACCTGGACGGGGAAGTGGGGCGCTGCCGGCGCCTGAATTCGCCCCTGGTGGTTCTGGTTTGCGACATGAACGGCTTCAAAAAGGTGAACGACAAGTACGGACACCTGGAAGGCAACCGCCTGCTGCATTCAGTGGCGAAAAAGCTGAAGGAGTCTTGCCGCGAGTACGACTATGTGGCGCGCATGGGCGGCGATGAATTCGTGCTGGTGCTGCCGGGTTTGCAACCCGACCAGCTGGCGCAGAAAATCGAGCGGCTGAAAGCCATTACCGCGGACGCCGGCCGTGAAATCTTCCCCCAGGAGACCATTTCGCTCAGCATCGGCCATTCGATGTTTCCTGAAGACGGCGCGGATGCCGATCGGCTGCTCAGTGAGGCGGACCGGCGTATGTATGTCGCCAAGCAGAAGGAAAAGCTCAGCGTGGTAGGTGGCACCCCGCGCGGCTTCGCCTTTGAGCCTACCGGCGCCTGGTAGACGGCGAATGGTCGCGGCTGTCTGGTTGCCCCAAGTGTTGCGCCAAGTATCCCGTCAGGCCCGGCGAATCCTGCTGACGGCGTTGCTCGGCGGATTGCTGGGCGCGACGCTGGTGCGGCTGGGCCCCGGTTTCGGCGTCGATGAGAGGGAACTCGATAGCCGCTTGAGCGCCGCGAGCCAGCAGGCGATTCGCAGCGAGCGCGCTCGCGACAACAACATCGCGGCGTTTTACTTCCGCTATTTGACGGGGTTAGTGCACGGCGACTTCGGATTTTCGCGGTCGCTCAACCGCCCCGTCTCCGAACTCCTGAAGCAGCGCCTGCCCCTCACCATGCTCTCGCTCGGTTACGGCGTCCTGGCCGGCGTTTCCATTGGACTGGCCCTGGCGCTGCTCACCGTTTGGTGGCGCGCTCCAGGCGCCGATATCGTGCCTGCCGTCGTCAGCGGCCTGTGCCTGGCTGCGCCGGCGGCGGTGATCGCGCTGGTTTTCCTGTGGCTGGGCCCCTGGATCGGTGAAGCCAGCCGCTGGGCCATCGCGCTGGTGGTGTTTCCGCACGTCTATCGCTACGCCAAAAATCAATTGGTCGCTACGTCGCAATCGCCGCATGTGCTGGCGGCCCAGGCCAAGGGATTGAGCGGCTGGCGGGTCCTGTGGGCGCATATTTTCACTCCGGCGGCCCCGCAACTGGCGGCCTTGGCCGGCATCTCGGTGAGTCTGGCCTTTGGCGCGTCCATCCCCATTGAGGTGATTTGCGATACGCCTGGGGTCGGGCAACTGGCCTGGCGCGCGGCTCTCGATCGCGACCTCCCGCTGCTGGTCACCATCACGGTTCTTGTCGCCCTGATGACGCTGGTAGTGAATAGCGTGGCCGATATCGCCCTCACCGCCTGGAAGCCAGGCGCGGCCCAATGAATCTCAAACGAACAATCGCAGTGACGGTCCTGGCGATAGCCGTAGCGGCCGCGCTGGCAGCCGGTTTGGTTGCGCAACATTCCTATGCCGAGCAGTCGCGCGAAGTCATCAGCGCGCCTCCGTCGGCCCAATTTTGGCTGGGCACCGACGAACTCGGTCGTGATCGCTTTGCACGCCTGCTCTACGGGACGCGAATTTCCCTGCTGCTCGCCCCGGCGGCGGCACTGCTTTCCACTCTGCTGGCCGGCCTCGTGGGAGGCGCAGCGGGTTACCTGGGCGGTCGTTGGGAGCGCGTCGTCACCGCGGTGGTCGATCTGTTTCTCTCGCTCCCGTGGCTGTTCCTGCTGCTGGCCGTGCGGGCCTTGCTGCCATTAAACACGTCGCCCGTTACGTCGGTCGTGATCACGTTTCTGCTGCTCGGATGTCTGGGCTGGGCCGGCCCCGCGCGCATCATTCGCGCCGGCGCCCGAACGCTCGTCAACTCCGACTATCTGGTGCAGGCCAGCGCCAGCGGAATTTCGCGATGGCGGCTTTTTTGGCGTCACCTGCTGCCTAATTTGCAACCGATTCTGCTGGCTCAATTCTGGATTTCAGTGCCCGTCTTCATCTTGAGCGAGGCCAATCTCGGCCTGCTGGGACTGGGTGTGTCGGAGCCGCTGCCCTCCTGGGGCGCGATGTTGCGGGAACTGGAGAACTACTCGGCCGTGCTTCAGAATCCCTGGATGCTGGCGCCCGCAGTTTTGCTGGTGGTGGTGGTTAGTTGTCTGCAACTCCTGCTCGGAACCGAGGAAAGTGCGTCATGTTGATCCGTTCGGCGATCGTATTGTTACTGGCGGGCGCTTTAGCGGCGAGCGCGGCAAACGAGCTGCGCTTCTGCCTGCGCACCGATCCCAAGACCTTCAATCCGCTGCTGGTGGAGGATGAGTCTTCCTCCGCCATTCGCTACTTGACGGGCGGCGTGCTGATCCGCCTGAATCGCTACACGCAGGAATTGGAAGCAGAACTGGCCACCAAATGGAAGGTTTCCGAAAACGGCCGGCGCATCGATTTCGAGCTGCGCCATGGAGTGCGTTTCTCCGATGGCACGCCGTTCACTTGCGAGGATGTCGCCTTTACCATGCGCCAGTTAATGGATCCAGCGTTGCACTCCCCGGTGGGCGATGCTTTCCGCTCGGCGCCGGGCGAAGTAGAGACCGCGTGTGCATCGCCCTCCCGTGCGACGGTGCGCTTCCCTGCGCCCGTGGCCGCTTTGGCCACGCAGTTCGATCAAGTGGCCGTCCTATCCGCGCTCTCGCCGAAGAAAGAATCCGCCGGGCTCGGCCCTTTTGAGTTGGGCGAGTACAAGCCCGGCTCCTACGTCTTGCTGCGGCGCAATCCCAACTATTGGAAGCGCGACGCCAACGGTCATGCGCTGCCTTATCTGGATTCCATCCGGCTTGAGATCCAGCAGAATCGCGAACTCGAGTTGCTGCGCTTCCGGCGCGGTGAACTCGATCTCATCAATAAGCTCGATCCGGAGATGTTCGACCGGCTGTATGCGGAGATGCCGCGATCGGTGGTGGACGCCGGGCCGTCGCTCGATTGGGAGACCATCTTCTTCAATCAGGTTCAGAATTCTCCCTTGCCCGAATACAAGCGCCGCTGGTTCCGATCGAGCGATTTCCGCCGCGCGATTTCCGAAGCCATCCGCCGCGATGACATCGTCCGTATCGTTTATCACGGGCACGCCCGCCCGGCTGCCGGTCCCGTCTCGGTGGCGAACCATTTCTGGTTGAATCCGGCCGTGAAGGCCGCCTCGGGAACGGACTCCGCCGCGATCGAAATGCTGCAGCGCTCTGGCTTCCGGCGATCGGGAAGCACGCTCGTCGATAGCGCCGGCAACAAGGTGGAGTTCTCCATGATCACCAACGCGGGCAATAAGCTGCATGAGCGGATGCTGGCGCTGATCCAGCAGGATCTGGCGCGCATCTGTATCCAGCTCAATGTCGTGGCGCTGGATTTCCCGTCGCTGGTCGAACGCATCAGCCGCACGTACAACTACGAGTCAGTGCTGATGGCCTGGACCTCGATCGACCTCGATCCGAGCGCGCAGATGAACATCTGGCTCAGTTCGGCGGCCAATCATCAATGGAATCCGAGCGAGAAAGCGCCCCAGACCGCATGGGAGGCCGAGATCGACAAATTGATGCTGGCGCAGAACGCCTCCCAGGATCCGAACCAGCGCAAAGTCTATTTCGATCAGGTACAGCGGATTGTGGCGGAGCAAGCCCCCCTGCTGTTCCTGGTGAATCCGAATGCTCTGTCGGCGGTCGCGCCCAACGTGAAAAACGCGGCACCCGCCGTGTTGGACCCGCAGACTTATTGGAACGCCGAGCGTTTGCAAGTTGGCGGAACGCTCGTGAGCCGGCGATGACCAGCCTTCTTCACGCACGCCTGTCCGTCGACTACCCCAACAAGCCGGGAGTGCTGCGCGACGTCGAAATCGAAGTCGGCGAAGGCGAGATCCTCGGCCTGGTAGGCGAAAGCGGATCGGGCAAGAGCACCATCGCTCTGGCGCTGTTGCGGCTGCTAGGACACAAGGGCGCGTCCATCCAAGGCGAACTCGTCTTCGCCGGACGGGACCTGCTGCGCTTGCGAGAAAGCGAAATGCGCCGGATTCGCGGGCGCGACATGGCCCTGGTGCTTCAAAGCCCGCTGGCGTCGCTCAACCCCGCCCTGCGCATCGGAACGCAAATGGCGGAGACCTGGCGCGCGCACCTATCCGGCGCGGCGGCCAAGCAATGGAAAACCCGTGCGCTGGAGCTCTTCGAGCGTGTCAGCCTGCCCGCTGAAGAATCTTTTCTGGACCGCTATCCGCGGCAGTTAAGCGTGGGACAAGCCCAGCGTGTCCTGATCGCCATGGCGGTGTTACACAAACCCCGGCTGCTGATCGCCGACGAGCCTACCAGCGCGCTCGACGCCATCACGCAATCGGAAATCCTGGACCTGTTCCGCAGCTTAAATCGCGAGCTCAACATGGCGATGCTGTTCGTCTCGCACGATCTGCTGGCGGTGGCTTCGCTGTGCTCGCGCCTCGCGATTCTGCAGCGCGGCCGGATCGTCGAAACCGGCGCTACCGAACAAATGTTTCGCGATCCACGCACCGCCGATACGCGCGCTCTGCTCGAAGCCGTGCTCAAGAATTCCAGCGCCGCAGCTGAATTCGCAACCAACCACCAGCCCCTCAACCGTTGATTTTCACCGGCCGCGCCACCAAACCGGCGCCACCGAACAAACGTTTCACGATCCACGCACCGCCCCTGAATTTGCAACCAGCCACCAGTCACCAATCACCAGCCACCTAGCCGTTGATTTTCACCGGTCGCGCCACCTTGACGGCGGAATTCTTCAGCAGCTCCGACACCACGTTGTCGCCCACCGGCTGATCGGTCTGGATCACTGAAATGGCCTCAGTCCCGGCCTCCCTGCGGCCCAGGGAAAACGTCGCGATGTTCACGCCGCTCTTGCCGAAAACGTCGCCGATGTATCCGATCACCCCCGGCACATCCTCGCTCACGACGAACGTGAGATTGCCTTCCAGCGTCGCTTCGCAGTGCGTGCCGTCGATCTGGATCAGGCGGGGTTCTTCCATCATGACCGCGCCTTCCACCGAAGTGACTCCGGTGTCGGTCTCCAGATCCAAGCGGACCGAGTCGATGTGCGCCACCCGTTTCTCGTGGCGCTCCGCCACAGTGAGACCACGGTCGCCTGCAATTTGCATGGCGTTAATCGAATTTGCGTTCCGCGCCAGCGATCGCTGAAGCACGCCCGCCAGGCCCGCGTTACGGACCAAATGCGTATTGAACTCGGCGATCTTTCCGAAATAGACCAGCCGCACGGCCTTCGGATTGCCAGTGGAAATATAGGACGCGAAACGGCCCAGACGCTCGGCCAGCCTGCCATACGGCCCTAGCGTTTTATATTGCTCCGGCGTGAGCGCGGGCAAGTTCACGGCGTGCAGCGCCGCGCCATTCTGCAGGTACTCGACAATCTGCTGCGCGATTCGAATTCCCACCGTCTCCTGCGCTTCTTCAGTCGATCCTCCGATGTGCGGCGTGGCCACCAGGGTCTCGATGGCGAAAAGCGGATCGCTGGGCGACGGGGGTTCGCTCTCGAAAACATCTAATGCGGCGCCGCCCACTTGGCCCGATGCCAGCGCCTCACGCAGCGCTTCCTGATCGATCAGCTCGCCGCGCGCGCAATTCACGATCCGCACGCCCTTCTTCATCTTGGCGAACGCGTCGCGCGAGAGCAGCCGGAACGATTCGGGCGTCAGCGCGGTATGCAGCGTGATGTAGTCGCTCTCGGCGAATAGCGTCGGCAGGTCTACCAGGGCCACGCCCACGTCTTTGGCGGTTTGCGAATGGACGTAAGGATCGTGAGCGATGATGCGCATCTCAAACGCCGCGGCGCGTTTCACCACCTCGCGTCCAATGCTCCCCAGCCCGATCACGCCCACGGTCTTGGCGCGCAGTTCCGTTCCCATGAACTTCCGCTTCTCCCACTTGCCCGACTTCACCGAAGCGCTGGCATTGGGAATGGAGCGCGCCAGCGACAACATCAGCGCCAGGGTGTGCTCCGCCACCGAGACCGCGTTGCCGCCCGGCGTATTCATCACAAGCACCCCGGCGGCCGTAGCCGCAGGCAGATCGACATTATCGATCCCCACGCCCGCGCGCCCAATCACGCGCAGCTTCGGCGCCGCAGCCAGCACGGCTTTATCCACCGTGACGGCGCTGCGTACGATCAGCGCGTCGGCGCCCGCCAAGTGCTGCGTATACTCTTTTGGATTGGAAACGACGACTTCCCATCCGGGCTGTTGCTGAAGCAGTTTCACGGCTCCAGGAGCCAGCGACTCGGCAATCAGGATTCGCATGTTTGTGTGTAGGGTATTAAGCTAAAAATTCAGGATAACAAACGATGGCTCTACTCGACCGTATTCAGATTGACATGGTAGCCGCGATGCGCGCCAAAGAAGAGATGAAGCTCAATGCGATCCGCATGATCAAGACTGCGCTCAAGAAGCATGAAGTGGATTCCATGAAGCCGCTGGACGAAGCCACCGAGATGCAGATTCTCGGCACGCTGATCAAGCAGCGGCGCGAAGCGGCCGACATGTTTCGCAAAGGCGACCGCGCCGAGCTGGCCGACAAGGAGGAGGCCGAACTGAAGCTGATTGAGTCCTACATGCCGGCCGCGCCAAGTGAGAAGGAGATCGACGACGCCATTGCGGCCGCCATGTCGGAAACTGGTGCAACGTCGGCCAAGCAGATGGGCGTGGTGATGAAGGCCGCACATGCTAAGCTGGCAGGAAACCGCGTCGACGGGAAGACGCTCAGTGAAAAAGTTCGGGCCCGGCTATCTTGACGCCAGGAACCTCTTCATGTAAGGCATCGTCACTCACTTATTGTTCACGCGAAGCGTGACCTCATCGCCAATGTTTTATCCCAACTTTTTGAATTCTTCGGCCGGGAATGTCGGTGATGAGCGAACCGAAAGGATCGTCCAGCCGATAATGTCACCGCGAATTCGTTCGGCCGTTGCCGTGACATTTTCGACCGAAAGTCGAATTCAGCCCCGCGCTCACCGACCCGCTTGCGTGACGTCCCAGCCCGCGGCCAAGTGGGCGGCGGGGGAGAAGACATTGCGCCCGTGCGACGTACGGGAAATCCCGGGCAGCATCTAGTCGGGATTTGCGATCTCGTGGGCCGATTCCAGTTCATCGCGGCCGATCACCGGCGTGAGCGGTCCATCGTCGTGCGCCGCGAATATTCGACCCTTTTTGCCTCGGTGATGATGGCTTTTGCGCGCCGTGCCTACGCCTGGATCCATCCGCCGGGAAAGATCGTATCGGCTGGATCATACGTTGAGACGGCCGCAAGAAAGTGCGCGCCTTCGACCTGGAACTGGGTCACCTGATGCGTGAGATTCGTGATAAGCATCGGGAGCGATACGCGCGATCACCGCCGTGCAGATGGCCTCGGAATCATTGGCCGTGCCAGAGTCCGGCATGAACACAATGTTGGGCCTTAGCGAGGCGGCATGCACCCAAGGCGCAAACGCTAAACCACGACAAAGCGCAACTGTCTGCGATTCAATGGCATCCAGTCTGGCTGCTAAAAGATGACCTTGCCAACCAACTGCATGTTGAACGGCTCGCCGGGACCGATGCCGGGCGCTCCGTTGAAGTCGCCGATGGTATCTCCAACCACTCCATTGGGACCCACCGAGAAGGCGCCCGAAGCGAGGTTGATCCGGTTGAATAAGTTAAACATCTCCGCGCGCAGTTGGACCCGGAATCGCTCTTTGATCGTGAAGTTCTTTAAGACGGTCAGATCGACGTCCGCAAAACCCGGACCCACTAATACGTTCCGGCCCAGGTCCCCCATCGGATTCGTTGGACCCGCACAGCCTGGACCCGGGATGCAGAAGGCCGCTGGATTAATCCACTGTTCCCCCCCATTCGCGAGGTTGAAAGTCTGACTGATTCCTGCGTAGGGACTGGAGATCACGTTCAAACCAGGACGCTGCGTACCCGAAGCATCGGTTCCGGTCTGCGGATTAAACGGCTGGCCGCTATGCAGTGAAATCAACGTGCTTAGTTCCCAGCCGTGCGTGAGCCACTTGGGTCCATGGGAAGAGCCTGGGACCTCCCAGCTTAGGAACGTAGTAAAGTTGAGGCGCGTATCGAAGTCGCTGTTGCCGTAATCCGCAGCCAGGTCGAAAGTGTCGTGCGGGATTGAGCCGCGATATTCGGTTAGTTCGTCCAATGCATGCGACCAGGTAAAAGCGAATTGTCCGGCCAGCCCGTGCCACATCCGAATCTTGAGGGTGCTCTGCAGCGAGTTGTAGTTGGATGTGCCTTGGCCGTTCAGTTGCAGTATGGAACCAAAATTCGGGTACTGTGCGCTGAACGCGCCATTCTGATTGATGCTTTGCATCACGGACAGTTTGTGAGCGTCGCTCCCTACATAGCCTACCTGCAGGACCACCGAACCGCCCAGAGACTTCTCCAGGTTCAGGTTGTAGTTGTAGATATAGGGAGCACGGAGGTTGGGGTTTATTCCGAACACGTTAAACGTCTCGCCTTGGCAGTTAGGATCTGTGGCGTTGTTGCCCAGACACGTTGTCACGCCCGGAAAAATCGAGGCCCCTCCGGCTTGAACGGCTTGCCAGTTGTAACCGCTCCGGGTATAGCTATCCACGGGATGCGGGCCGATAGGATTGTCCTCCAGACCATCCGCCGCGCCGATCGGAGGACGGAAATCCAGGAACGGATTGATATTGATTTGATCGAAGAAAACGCCGAATCCGCCTCGCACCACGAAGCCGTTCACAGGCTGATAGGCGAAGCCCAATCGCGGCGCGAAGTTGTTGCGATCGGGTTTGAAAAGCGACCCTGGAACAACCAGTCCCTGCCCCGGTATAAATTCTCCAAGGTCATTTGGTCCATTATTGTTGGCATGAAGCGGTCCAAAGTATTCGTAGCGAAGGCCATAGTTGAGATTCAACTTGGACGTTACTTGCCAGTCGTCCTGGCCAAAGACATCGAATCCGTTCACCAGCACGAATCGCTCGGCGTCTCCGACGGCGATCGAAGAGGTACTGACATTACCGGCCAGGAAATCGGCCAGCGCTGTGGTGTACGAATCACAACCACTGAGATTGGGGTTGGCGCTGCAGCCGGCTGCCCATGGTCCTTGGGACCCATCAAACTTGAACTGTCCGGTCGACGCGCGAAAGTAGAATTCGTTCACCCTTCCTTGACGGAACTCACCACCAAAGCGGAACTGGTGGGCGCCACTGATGTAGGAGACGATATCTGTCAGGTGGCCGGTAATGTCACTGCGGCCCTCAGGCGGCGTTACACCCACCCGATCGAACGGACCGATAAAAATCTGGGAGGCGCCTTGAATCGGTTTGCCGTTGATGGTGGCGTCCGGGCTTAAATACAAGCCCAAAGCCTTCATGTCGAAACTGTTGTTCTCATCGTGAAAGACTTGGTTGAAATAGCTGACGCCGGCGAGTAGCTGATTAGTGAACCGGGGCGATATCACAGAGTTCAGCACGATGGAATAGTTCTGGACATGCAGCGGAGCAACCTCGAAATACTCGCCGAGGTTCGAGCTGGCGGTGGAGGTCGCGAGACTGGCTCCTGGCGGCGCTGTCTGGCTTCCCTGTCCGACAAAGTAGTGGAATGATAAGCGCTCCTTGTCGTTGAAATTGTGGTCTACCTTCGCGACGCCGTTATAGCTGTAGCCGGTTGAAGGAATGCCGGCAAAGTAGTTGTTAGGGGTTGCCGGCAGCCCGGCGATGTAGCCTGGATAAAGATTCGAAAGAAGATTCATTGACAAAGTGCTCACCGGAACTGGCGCATACGACCCATATTTGCCGCCGGCATTGGTGAGCAACGTTTCGGCTTGACTTACCCACGCATTCGAAGGTTCGGTGGCCAGGCCGCTCAAGCCGATAATGTATTCCTGTTTTTCAAAAGCGATAAAAAAGAACGTCTTGTCTTTGATGATCGGGCCGCCCAAGGTGAGTCCCGCATTATAGTTCCGGAGTCTCGGGGGTTTTGAGTTTTCGGGAGTAGGAGCGAAGAAGGGCGAAGTGGCGGCATAGAATTCGTTGCGATTGTAGTAATAGCCGCTGCCGTGGAATTGATTCGTTCCGCTCTTGATGGTGAGGTTTACGGTGCCGCCTGCGCTTCGCCCCGTCTCCGCATTGGACTGGGTTTGAGCCGAAAATTCGTCGATGGCGTCAATGGGCATCACGGTACCCGCGATTCCTGAGACGCCGCCCTGATTCACCGCGGGAATGTTATGCCAGAAGTCGTTGTTGTCCGTTCCGTCGATCTGCCAATTCATTTGATTGGCGCGCGTCCCGTTGAGCGAGCCGTAGCCGCCCACCGAATAGCCGCCATAGCCGGGCGTCACCGCAATCATTTGGGTGAAATCGCGCCCGTTCAACGGAAGATCCTGTATGGAACTTGTCGGCAGCGTGTCGCTCTGTGTGGAAGTGGTGGCATCCACGGCTACCGCCGCCGCGGTAACCTCCACCGTCGCTGCCTGCTGCCCCACAGCCAGTTGCACCGGTACCGTAAACACGCTGCCGGCGGATACCACTACGTTCGACACGGTGGTCTTTTGAAAACCATTGGCCACAACCGCCACCGCATACGTGCCTGGCGGCAGGTCTTGAAAGGAGAACTGGCCATCGCTGGTGGTAGCCATGCTGTGCGCGATATTGGTCGAGGTATCCGTAGCAGTGACCGTCGCCGCGATGACAGCCGAGCCCGAAGGGTCGGTCACGATGCCGTTAATGGCTCCTCGGAAGGTCTGTCCATAAGCCGCCGAAACGATCAGAACAAACCAAAGAAATGTTGTTGCACGCTGCATACTTCCTCCAGTGACGATCAGGTACGGTAGAGTGCTCGGAAGGTTGCGCACTTGACGGGGCGAAACCTCATCCATCAACCGATGATCCGCATGGATCGGTTACAGTGCAAAAAGTTGGGACTAAACTGCTGCTTATTATGGCCTGATTACAAAAATGTGTCAAGGCTTCGTTCGCGGTGCGATTATGAAAATATGACCGAGACTGAGCGTAAGTATTATGACCGGCGGGCCCCGGAATATGACGATTGGTACTTAGGCCAGGGGCAGTTTGAGCACAGGGTCCGTCCGGGGTGGGCGGAAGAACTCGCTACCCTGAGAGCCACGCTGGAAGCGCTCCGGTTTACGTCCCTCCTGGACGTGGCTTGCGGCACGGGTTTTCTCACCGGGAGCCTGAAAGGAATGGTCACCGGATTAGATCAAAGCGCGTCCATGCTGGCGCTGGCGCGCTCCCGTCTGCCGGGGGCATCCTTCGTTCACGGCGATGCCTTGGCCATGCCCTTCCGATCGGGACATTTCGATTGTCTTGTAACGGCCCACTTCTACGGGCATCTGGACGCCACCGCTCGCCTCCTCTTTCTGGCCGAAGCACGGCGCGTTTCGAAATCGCTCCTCATGATTGACGCAGCCCAGCGTGAAGATGTCCCGCCCGAAGAGTATCAGCAACGGGTGCTGAACGACGGCTCGCGGTACGTAGTCTATAAGCGCTACTTCACTCCACAACAGATGCTTGCCGAACTGGGCGCCGGCCAGACGCTGCTCGCAGGCCGATGGTTTGTGGCCGTACTAGCCTAAAGCTGGAGTCGTAATATTATCTGAAGTCACCGGATAATACCCGGAATCGAGTGCGGAAAACGTCGACGCTTCTTGAGATCTCTTAATAATTCATGAATCCCGCGCGTTGCAGTCCGCGCTGAGCCTCTGGATTCTTCATATACGTCTCCCACACAAATCCCGTTCGCAGATTTTCAGCCATCAGCATCGTGATGCCGGTATCGATCCCGATCACGTCGGTGTCGTACCAGTTCTTTAGCGGATTAAACGCATTGACAAATCCATAGCGGCTCCAGGCCCGCGTGCCGTAACGCTGCCGGATGTTCTTCAGAACCCGCAGCGTCGCTTGCGGCAGAAACGGAAGCGATCCACCGGCCGCGCTGGGCACGACAGTCCCGTCAATCGGCCCGGTCTCCGGCGGACCGCCCCACACCACGTACCCATTCTGGGAATCCGACGCCGTGATGCCCCACAAAGCATCGCTATAGTCGGGAAATTGCTTGCTCAATTCCAGACAGAATCGGCGATGAGCCTCGGTAGCTATGCCGGAGTTCTTGAAATAATCCGCATAGCGATCGCGCTTACCGCGAAAATCGAACCAGGCCTGCGAATATTGATGCACGAACAGAGGCGCGTAGGATCCGATATAGCGCAGCCCATCGTACTCAAATGTGGTTCGTTTCCAGGCATTCCAGGCATCCGGCGGTAGCGGATGAGCTTCCGATCCCAAGCCCAGCAGGTAGATCATCATCAGCTCGCTGTAATAATCCCAGCGATAAGGCAGGAATCCGAATTCCGGGGTCCAGCCGTGCGGCAGCAGGATGGTGTCTTCGGAAAGCCAGCTCCAGTCCACGCGGGCGAAAATCTCAGACGCCAGGCGAATGATCTCGGCGGTTCGGAAATGCTGTCGCGCCGTAAGGATGCCGCAGAGCAGAATCGCGGTGTCCACCGAAGACACTTCCGCGTCCCAGATTCTCTCGCCGCTGGTGATGTTGGCCCAGTGAAAAAAGAAGCCGCGGTGCACGGGCATCTTGTGAGCCAGGAAGTTGAGCGTCGCCTCCACGCGGTCGCCCGAATCCGATCCGGAGACCCAGCCGCGTTTTTCGCCAATACAAAGCGCGGTTAGACCAAAACCCGTTGCCGCGATGCTGGCCACCACGCCGTTATCGGACGTGTTGGCTTTGGACCGGTCCTTCACCAGTCCGGTATCGGGATGGGCCTGCTCCCAGAAATAGAGAAAACTGGCCTTCTCCACTTCGTCCAGGAAAGCGTCGTCTTCCGCCGCAAGCGCCATATTCGGACCGGCGATCGGGGCGCCGGCCAGCACACCCGCGGCGGCCATTCCCTGCAGTAGCATTCTGCGCGTCACGCGTTTCCCACCACTTTCAATGTAAAGCGTCTGGCGGCTATCCTGAAATCGGCGGATGCGAATCAGTGCGCGGAGGGTCGCGATTTTGATCACGCTGGCGGTAGCGCTAGTCGCGGTCGCCTTGGCGCTTATCATCGAAGCGCGGCATGCCGGTGTGACGCTGAGCGGAGTGGTTCTTCGGCAGGATCCGGACCCCAGGAAGCAGCTTCCGATCCCAGATGTGAAGATTACGGCAACGGAAGGCGAACGGAGTGTCGAGGGCGTATCAGATTCTTCGGGGCTCTTCCGGCTGAAGCTGCCCAACGGCGGCTGGCGTGAGCAGCCAGTGTCGCTCGAATTCCGGCATCCCGATTATCAGCCGATGGACCTCGCGCCGCCCCCCGAAGGCGATATGGCCGGCGATTTGTACGTCGTGCGAATGAAGCCCGTTCCAACCCTGGCCGCCGCTCCGCCAGGCGCGCATGAAGTCGCCATCAAGGACGTACGCATGCGGTACGCGGAAAAAACTTTGAGCTCCGTCAATGTCGGCAGCACTGCCAAGACGTTTACTGTGACCAACACCGGCAATGTCCCTTGCGCCGGGCACCCGCCCTGTTCGCTGGACGGCAAATGGAAAGCCGCGGTGGGCGGTGTGACCATCGATGCCGGACAAGGGCAGCAATTCAAAAATGCGCGTGTCTCCTGCATTGCCGGGCCGTGCCCATTCACCAAGATCGAAACCGGCGCCACTCCCAGCCCGGGCCGCACCATCACCGTGATGGCGCGCGATTGGTCCGACACGGTGACCTTTCTCGTGGAAGCCGAAGTTACTCGCGACCTGCCGAGCGACGCCATTCGCCAAGCCTACCCGGCCATTTACGGCCGTTCCATGAGTTTCACGCTTCCGGCCACCGCCGAAGGCCCCAGCATCGAAGCCGACCTTGGCGGCGGCGAGATCGTGTTTCCGTTAGGACCCGCGCTTCAGCTCTCGTGGGCCGAATGCACTCTGCAGGTCGCCGCGGATCAAACCAAACTCTACCGCTGCGAGCTAAAGCCCGGGTATCAATTCCAATAATGTGGCGCACGCACTCCTGCGTGCCGCGTTCACACTCGTGTGAACGCTCTTGGGGCTTCATTGCTGCTTCAACCGATTCTGCACATGGTCCTTGATCCAGTGCGCGTCCCACCACTCCACCGGATTCACTTCCACGCCTTCCACCTGCATCGAATAATGCAAATGATCGCCACCCGCCAGGCCCGTGGATCCGCTCTTGCCCATCTCCTCGCCACGCTTCACCATGTCGCCTTCCTTCACAGCGATCGAACTCAAGTGCCCGTAAATCGATTGCAAACCGTAGCCATGATCCACCACGATGCAATTGCCGTATATTCCAAGCAGTGCCGCCCACACCACCTTGCCGTCGTTGGAAGCCACCACCGGGGTGTGCGCCGAAACCGCCAGGTCGAACCCCAGATGAGTTTGCTGATCCACCTTCTTGCCTTTGTAGATGTAGCTGCGCACGTCGGCGAACTCGGACTCAACCTTCGAATTAGCCAGCTGTTGAAATGGTTCGGTCCACAAAAATCTGTCCGCGGTCTTGAAGCGCAGATCGGCCAGCGTCTTATTATTAGCGCGCCGCATTTCCCCGTTGATCTTAAGAAAGCGCGTCAGCAGGTCGCCCGAGCCGCCCGGATCGATCTGATTCACAACTTTGTCGAGAAACTTATCGTCGATGGGCAGATCGCGCATCCGGAATTTCTTCGGAAAAATCTTGAACCAGAACCGCGCGGTCGCCTCAGTGCCTGCGGAATTTTTCGCGAACACAACGGGCGCCGTGTCAATCGGCGTGTCCCTGGGATATGCGAAAAGCACCAACCGCTGCGTACTTCCGGCGATTGGAAAACTGCGGTACGTGTCTTTCGCTACTCGCACGCCTGCTTCGCTCCAGGAACCCGAAGGCGTCAACAGTACCATCTCCGAGCCGCCTTGATTAATGTAGTGCTGGAACCCGTCGGCGGACACCGCGGGCGGGCGCAGAACCACGTCTACATCCGTCGAAATCGTATCGGTGGCGCCGCGGAAGTCATTGGACTGCGCTTCCACCACCAGCCGCGCTTTGCCTTCCTTCAGATTTGGCGCTTCCTTGCTCCCGGCGTTGAACCGGATATCTTGCTCGGGAACCTGCGCCAGCCAGAATTTCAGCCGATCCGCGGGGTTCTTGGTTTCGATCAGCGGCGTACTTGCGCCGTTCTGCTCAATCGACGCAGTAAATCGGCGCAGTCCATGCGGGTTCGAAAAGCGAACCGCCACCGGCGTATTCGCCCCGATGTCTTTCGGTTGTGGATCGAATGCCAGCTTGGTGTGGGACGACAGAAAGAACAGTGTTGCAATCGGAGTCGCGATTAACGCAACCAGCATTATCAGAGCGATGATCTTACCCACTGTCTCGGATCATAACAGGGAACTCGCAGTCGAGATAACATTTAATCGTGGCCTTCCGGCTCCTTCTTGTTCTGATGGTTCCCGTGCTGCTCGCGGCCGAAGACCATTGGATCGCTCTGAAATCCGGCCCGTTCGAAGTCTACAGCAGCGTCGGCGAACGCCCGGCGCGCGAAAAGCTGATGGTGCTGGAGCAATTCCGCGAGACCTTGCGCGTGATCACCGGAAAGGAAGAAATACGTCTGGTTTGGCCGGTGCGCGTTCTGATTGTGAAGAACGCGGCCGAAATACCTTCCGCCCCCAAGCCATTCGCTTTGGGTCGCGACACGCGCATGATCGAGGTAACGGAACCGACCGCATTTTCGCGGGACAACTTGAAGGAGCTGGCTCGCCTCTTGCTCTATGAAAACACCAATCGCCTGCCGCCTCAGGTGGAGCAAGGCCTGATCGAACTTGTTTCCACTGTCCAGATCGATGGCCCGCGCATCACTCTCGGCGCCCCCGTTCCGGAAGCGGAGCGCTCACCCGGTTGGGCGCTCATGCACCTGGTGACAGGGAATCCGGAATATGCCGGCCGCTCGCGCGTCATGATTTCCAATCTCGAGCAAAGCGGCGATTTTGAAGCCGCTTGTCACAACGCTTTCGAAAAGAGCGGCGCGCAAATCCAGCAGCAGGCCGACGCGTATCTCAAGGCGGGAAACTTCGGCACCACCGTCATTTCCGGACGCGCGCTGAGCATGACTCGCGATTTTAAGGCGGTGCAATTAGGAGCGGACGACGTGCGCATCGCGCATGCTGATTTGCTGTACGCCAGCGGCCACATTGCCGAAGCCACTACGGCGTACAAAGCTCTCGAAGGGCCCGCGGCGTCGGAAGGGCTCGCGCTCATCGAGCTTGACCAGCAAAAGGACAACGACGCGCAGGCCGCCCTCCAGGATGCCATCGACTCGGGCAGCAAGAGCGCTCGCGCGTGGCTCGAATTGGGCCGCTTGAAGTCCGATTCCGATCAACTCAAGAAGGCCAGCGAGCTGAATCCGCGCTGGGCCGAGCCGTACTTCCAGTTGGCGGAACTGAACCCGGCCATCGACAAGGTAAATCTCGAGCAACGCGCCGCGCTGCTGAAGAAGGCTGCCGCTCTCGACCCCCGTAACATGGATTATTGGCAAGCGCTGGCGAAGACCGACATCGCCGCCAAGGATTTCACCGAAGCCCAGAAAGCGTGGGCGGGAGCCGAGCGCGCTGCCGCCAACGACGAAGAACGCGAGCATATCCGCCAGGTTCGCTTGCAGGTTCAGGAGAAGAGCTTCGACTACGAAGCAGCCGAGCGCAAGCGTTTAAAGGATGAGCGCGAAGCCGATCTTCAGCGCGTCAAGAACCAGAGCGAAGCCGCTATCCACGCCGCAGAAGACGCAGCCCGCAAGAAAATGAATCCGAATGGCGCCGTGCCACCCAAAGCCGAAGTTTGGTACCAGGAGAACAACGCGGGCCCCAGCGTGCAGGGCATCTTTCAACGTTTGGACTGCCTCAGTCAAGGGGCGCGCCTGGTGATTCAGACAGGGGACGGAAAAACCGTGCAGCTTCTGATGTCCGATCCTTCGCAAATCACTACCGGAGGCACGGGCGACCAGACATTAGTCTGTGGTGCGCAGAAAAACGCGCGCCAGGTGGTGGTGCATTACACAGCGAATCCGGATGCCAAGCTGCACACAGCTGGCGTTGCCACTTCGATCGAATTCCATTGAGGGTAGCCCTTAAGAAATTCATCTTCCGTCTATTACGAAAAGATCCAGAAGCAATCGTCGTTACTTTCGCTTCAGGCGACCCCGCACTGGCTGAGCGCATGTTCGCCGAGATCCAGCGCCTGGTGCCGGACCGCCGCCACTTCCTGGTAGAGCCCGGCGATTTCGACAGGCAGTCCACGCTACAAATCTACCGCCAGCTTCGCCGGCGATTTCGCACCTATCGCATCGGCCAAGCCCCGCTATTATTGGATCGCGATCCGCGATATTATGCCTTGCGCCGCGCGGTGTTTCTATACGCACCAACCAAAGTTCTCGCATACAACGCGCGCCTGGAACGCCATCAACTGAGCGTCGGAACCGCGATCGCGTCCTTTCTTTTTGTCACCGGCGTGCCGCTCGATCGTATCTTCCTTCGTCCGAAATGGCTCGTCCCCTGGAAAAAGGATCGTTCGATTTATCCCTCCAAAGTCCGGGAAATCGAAGGACGGCCGATGTCGGCACGCCGTCGCCGCCTAGCAGTGCTTACTCCCTATTTCCCGTTCCCTCTCGCGCACGGCGGCGTCGTGCGGATCTTCAACCTGCTGCGCGAAATGTCCGGCGAGTTCGACATTTTCCTGTTCGCTTTCCGCGACGCTGAAACCGCCGACGACCTCCAGCCGCTTCTGGATTTATGCGCGCGTGTGGTCCTGATCGACAAGCCGCGCTATCGCGAACCCCGCTGGTCCACCCTCGCGCCGCCCGAGGTCCACGAGTTCCATTCGCCCGCCATGGCCGCTGCGCTGGCTCGCATCCGTGCCGAATATAAGATCGAGGCCCTGCAAGTGGAATACACCATGCTCGCGCCATATCGTGGCGACGTGCTTGTGGAACACGACGTCACTTTTGCGTTCTATCGGCAGATTCGCGACCGAAATCCCGGCATCTCCCAGCGCTGGGATTTGTGGCGCTGGCAGCGCTTCGAGAAAAAATGGATTCAGCGCTATCGCAAAGTGGTTGTCATGTCCGATCAGGATCGTGCACTGCTCGACACGCCGAACATCTCCGTCATCGCTAACGGCGTAGATCTGGCGCGCTTCACGCCGGAAATCGAGCGCCCCGGCCAGCGCTTGCTGTTCATCGGATCGTTCCGCCATTTCCCCAACATCGTCGCCTATCGATTTTTCGTCGAGCAGGTTTGGCCCATCCTCCGAGAACATTCGCCCCACATCACCTGCACGGTAGTCGCAGGCCCCAATCCCCGGCTCTACTGGCGCGAGCACACCGAGCTCTCTTCCATCCCTTCAGACGATCGCATCCATCTGCGCGAATTTGTCTCCGACGTCCGTCCGCTATATATTGAAGCCAACCTCGCCATCGTTCCCACGCTCGTATCGGCCGGCACGAATCTCAAAGTCCTGGAAGCGATGGCCATGGATCGCGCGGTCGTCTCCACCTCCTCCGGTTGCGCAGGGCTCGGGTTGGAGCACTCGGTCAACGTCTGGATCGCAGACCAGCCGGAAGATTTCGCCCTTGCCATCCAGGCTCTGTTCCACGACGCTCCACTTCGCCGCCGGATCGCCGCTGCCGGCCGCGTCCACGTGGAGCGGAATTACGGCTGGCCCCACATCGGCGCCCGCCAGCGAGCGCTGCTTCGCGAGTTGCTGCCTTCGCGCCTGCACATTCGACCCGCCCAGGAGCGCGATCTGCCCCACATCACTCGAATCCAACACACGGCCCCCGAATCCTCGCAATGGGAAACCCAGGACTATCTCGCGTTCGATTGCCAGGTAGCGCTGCTCGAGAACCGCATTGCCGGATTCCTGGTTTCCCGCTCGGTGGGTGAAAAGGAGCGCGAGATACTGAACATCGCCATTCACCCCGACTTCCGGCGCCAGCACATCGCCACCGAACTGCTCCAGGCCGAGCTTTCCCGCTGCCCGGGCGTCCATTTTCTGGAGGTGCGCCAGTCCAACGCCGCAGCCCGCAGGCTGTACGAAGGTCTGGGTTTTCAAGCCGTCGGGGAGCGGCCAAATTATTATGAAAATCCCCCCGAGACGGGGATTGTCATGAGGATTCTTTCATGATACTGTCACAGATGCGGGGGCCATCGGTGACCGCCGCGACGAATGCAACCATTCATTCATTTACCCACCGAGCAAGTTAATCCTATAGACTCGGCGTGGCAACCTCACAAAGGAGACAGAAGCCTGATGGAGAACACGCAAGAAGATTTGAAGACGCACCTGATGCAGTCGGACGACGAGTTTCGTCAACTGGCTGAACGACACGCTCGCTACCATGAGCAGTTGGAGGCATTGGAAGCCAAATCGCACCTCACTCCCCAAGAGGAAGTGGAGGAGCATCGGCTGAAGAAAGTCAAACTGCAGTTGAAAGATCAGATGAACCAGATCATAAGCCGTTATCGGACGCAACACGTCGCCTGATATCGGGTGCGCCCAGTAGTTCTAGAACCCGATCCGGCTCCCCGGGTCGGGTTTTTCATTGTGACCACTTGTTACCATTGCATTATGACCGATTGGCGCAACTTCCTCAGCACCGACCCCAGCATCTGCGCGGGGGAACTATGCGCCAAAGGAACCCGCGTCTTGGTCACTAATATCCTGGACAGCTTGGCTGAAGGCGCAACCCAGGCGGAAATCCTTCGCAGCTACCCGAGTTTGAAACCCGAACATATCCAGGCTGCTCTGTCCTACGCGGCCGAGCTTGCGCACGAAGAGTCTCTTTTGCCATTGCGGATGGAATGAAGTTCAAGTTGGACGAGAATCTTCCGCTTGAAATCGCGGATGCATTCCGAGGCGCAGGCCACGAGATTGATTCAGTGCAAAGTGAGGGATTGACCGGAGCAAACGATCTAAGAATCCTACAACAGGTTCAGATCGAGAATCAGATTCTGCTTACCATGGACAAGGGTATCGCCGATATTCGGCTCTTTCCTCCCGCTCTGTATCCAGGGATCGTTCTATTTCGCCCATCGAGTTCCGGTCGTCGGGAGGTGCTGAGCTTCGTTCAAAAAGCCTTACCCGACCTCTTGTCGATAAGTCTGACCGGTCGTCTCGTGATCGTGTCGCCAAAGGGCATCCGAGCTCGATAGAGCTTTTCCGACAGGAATTCCCTCACTTTCCTATGAGGTCCGTGAGCTTTTTTCCAGTCATCAACTGAGCAAAGGTGGTGTAACGTGGTCCCATAATGGCGGCTCGCGGAGCGTCCCCGAAAGGAATCTGATTGATCGGCTTTGCCTTCTCAGAGAAGATCACCTTATACTTGCCTTCTTCACCGTAAGGCTCTATGCGGTCCACAGGGGCATAATGTGTGACAGCAGCGACCGGCTGCGTCTGATAGGCCGCAATGTATCTTATTCTGTCGAGCTTCCCGCCTGCGATCCGGATTGCATGCCAACAATCCTCATGGAGAAATAGTTTTTCAAAGTTGTCCCTTTGTGCCGGGACTATGATGACGGTGTCTGATCCATCGGTTTGTGGCGTAGGAGAGACGCCCACCGTTGAGGCCTTGGGTTCAACCACTGGTCTCGGGACCTCGAAACAGCGAAGCCCTACGAAAGGGAGAATCTGGAGTATTTCCTTCAAGAATCCCCGTATGTCAGCCTTCTCAGCTTCGGCCAAAGAAGGCTCCTGCGGGGCATTGCGGTTGATGCGATGACTGCGCGATGCCTCAGTCGCACTCTTGATCAAGGAGTGTTCCAGCCAAGTCACATGCGCACGATTGAGCCAGCCGGTCTGTGAAACAAATATGATTGCTCGGTCCCAAAAATCCATACCTTGGAGGTGAGCTTCAATGCGATTCTTTACACCGTCTGTTTGCCCGATGTAAATTGTTGGTAAGTCGTCTTCTCCTTCTGCATAGCCAACGAGGATGTATATGCCTGGTCGTGTGAGTTCTGTCCTTGGGAGAACGTCCGCCCATTTAGAACGAGGAAAGACCAACCCCAGCCCCGTCCACCCCATCCGATCGATGAGACGGACACCTTCCGGATCTCCATCAGGCACATATATACGGATGGTGAATGGCTCGGCCATTTCGTTGCCAGCTCGCGCTAATCAGCCGCCAAGAACTTCCGTATCCGTTCCACCGCATCCATCAGCTTCTCAAACGAATTCGCGATGCTGAACCTCAGATATCCATCCCCGTAGGCCCCAAACGCCGTGCCGCTCAAACACGCCACGCCCGCCTTTTGCAGCAGCGCATCGGCCAGTTCCTTCGATTTCCACCCAGTCCCCTGAATGTTCGGAAAGGCGTAAAAGGCCCCGCCCGGAATCGGACAGCGGAATCCCGGCACGGTGTTCAACGCCGAGCAGAAAGCGTCGCGGCGGCGGCGAAACTCCTCTACCATTTTCACCACGTCATCCTGCGGCCCGTTCAGCGCGGCGATTCCGGCGCGCTGCGTGAAGCTCGCGGTGCACGAGTTCGAGTTCACCATCAGCTTATTCACCGGATCAACCAGCCACGTCGGCATCACGCCATAACCCATGCGCCAGCCAGTCATCGCGTAGGTCTTCGAAAAGCCATCCAGAATAATCGTCTTCTCCAGCATGCCCGGCAGCGTCGTGATCGACAGCGGCTCTTCATCAAAGTAGATCCGCGTGTAAATCTCATCCGACAGAATCACCAAATCCCGATCGCGCACCATATCGGCAATCGCGCGCACATCGGCCGCGGGAATCACGCCGCCCGTCGGATTGTGCGGCGAATTCAGGATCACCATCTTGGTCTTCGGTGACAGGCTGTCCTTGAACACATTCAAGTCGAACGAAAAGCCGCGATCCTCTACCAGCGGAATCGGCACCGGCTTCGCGCCCAGAAAATTGATCATCGATTCGTAAATCGGAAAGCCCGGATTGGGATAAATCACTTCATCGCCCGGCTCCAGCAGCGCCATCAACGGAAAAAAGATGATCGGCTTTCCGCCCGGCACCACACACACATGCTCCGCGCCTACGCGGATTCCGCGCGTGCGGCAAATGTACGATGCAATCGCCTCGCGCAGCTCCGGCAGCCCCTGCGTCGGCCCGTAATGCGTCCAGCCTTCATCCAGCGCCCGTTTGCCCGCCTCCACGATATGGCGCGGTGTGTCAAAATCCGGCTCACCGATTTCCAGGTGGATGATGTCGCGCCCTTGCGCTTCAAGCGCCCTTGCGCGCACCAGCACTTCGAAGGCGGTTTCCACGCCTATGCGGCTCATCCGCTCAGCTAGTTTCATGATGTTTTTCGAAAGAATGGAACGTTGTTGCGAAATTCGGCGAATTGCACGCGATCGCCGATGTGGGCGCGCTCCCCGTCCACGCGTCCCGTCACCCGCCGGCCGCCGGTGAGTTCGACAATCGCCAGTTGATACGGTACATCGTTGACGTACGCTTCAGGCGGCGAGTAAACCACCGTCTCAGTATAAATCGTGCCCGCTCCTAAATCTTTCATGCGGCCCCCAGAATCGTGATGACGCTGGTAGCGCCAGATCCTCCCAGATTCTGCGCCAGGCCCAGCGTGTTGCGCTTCACCTGCCGCTCGCCCGCCTGCCCGCGAATCTGTTCCACCACGTCGCAAATCTGTCCCACTCCCGTAGCGCCCACCGGATGGCCTTTGGATTTCAACCCGCCGCTTGCGTTCACCGGCCGCTCGCCGTGCAAACACGTGCCGCCCGCCAAACTGTAAGGACCGCCCTCGCCCTTCGGAACGAAGCCCAGGTCTTCGATCGCAAGGATCTCGGCGATGGTAAAGCAGTCGTGTACTTCAGCGAATTGGATATCCGCCGCTTGGACGCCGGCCATTTTGTAAGCCTTTTCGGCCGACGTTTTCACCGCGCGCAATGTTGTAATGTCGTCTTTTTCATCCAGCGCCACGTTGTCCGACGTCTGTGCGATGCCAAGCACGCGCACCGGTTTGTCTGTAAACTCCGCTGCCCGCTCCAGCGGCATAATCAGCACTGCCGCCGCGCCATCGCTGATGAGCGAGCAGTCATACACCGTGAGCGGCTCCGCGATCGGCTTGCCGGCCAGCGCCTGCTCCATCGTGATCACCTTGCGCATATGCGCCAGCGGATTCTTCGCGCCGTTCTGATGATTCTTCACCGCCACCGCCGCCAGCTGCTCGCGCGTCGTTCCGTACTGATACATATGACGCCGCGCAATCATGGCGAACAGTGCGGGAAACGTCGCCCCGGCGCGCACTTCGCCACACAGATCGCCCGCCCCCGCCAGGATCTCGGTCACCTTCGGCGTGGGCTGCGAAGTCATCTTCTCCACGCCCGCCACCAGCACGATGTCGTACAGCCCGGCCCCGACCGCCGAGACGGCATGGAAGAAAGCCGATCCGCTGGACGCGCAAGCCGCTTCAAAGCGCGTCGCCGGGACGCCCTTGATCCCAATCGCCGTTGAAATATACGGCGCCAGATGATTCTGCCCGGTGAAGGAAGGCCCGGCGAAATTCCCGAGATAGAATGCCTCCACTTGCGACGTGTTTGCGTGTCCGTTCTCCAACGCTTTTTGTCCGGCCTCTACCGCGAGCGAACGAAGATCGCGATCCGGGAACGCGCCGAACGCAGTCTTCCCGATGCCAACGACGGCTACTGGTCTCATACCTTAAGAATAGCCCGGACCGAACGAAGCGGTTTTTCTAGCGTTGATTGAACGGAACCACCGTCGGCCCCGGTCTCAGATGTCCCTGATCGCGATCCAGATTGTTCTCGTCGCACGAATACTCCATCAGATGATCGCCAGGCTTCAACCGATCCAGCACCCGATGATTGCTCCACGGCTTGGTGTACATCTTGGCATCGTCCACCGTCACATCGTACCCAATGTGGTTCGCATCGCTCAGTTGGTATCGCTCGGTCACATGCAAAACATCGCTGTGCGGATGCCCGGCCGTATCCAGCCAGGTCCTGTCGTTGAACCCTACCGTATCGATCACCAGCGCATCTCCATCCCATTTACCAATGGATTCGCCCATGAACGTCGGATCGATTTTCTTCGAATGCTCCCGCCCATCCAGCGGGATCGCTCGGAACGTGGTCATGTACTCGTACAAAAACACGACCGAATCGCGGGTCTGAATCATCCGCATCGGAAAGGGCGAATTGTTCATGCGCGGCACGCCTGGAAGCAGGCAGAAACCGGTCGGATCGTAAGCCGTGTTGATCTTGCTATAGGCCGCCTTCCCTTCCGTGGTGAAAGGAAGCTCGCCGATGTCCTTGGCCATGTTCGGCGTGTACGGAAGATTCCACGATCCGTTGAAATCGGGCTTGCCATCCGCCGTGCGCGGCATTTCAGCTGCGGCGCACACACCCCATAGGGCCGCGCCAACCAAGGCGATCCCGCAAGTCCGCATGGGAACAGTCTACTGCTTCTGCGCCATCAATTTGTGGAACAGCGCCACGGTGTCATCGTGTTCCACCCAACCGCCCGGACCAATATGCATGCCCTCAGCCATGTTCACCGGCAGGCGTCCCTCTTTGTTCTTCACGTCCATCTTCGCGCCGTGTTCCACCAGGAACTGGATCACGTCGTTGGCCCCGCGGAACGATGCGCCGTGCAGCGCCGTGTAGCCTTCATCGTTCACCGCGTTTACATCGCCGCCCCATTGCAGACAAAGCTTCAGCGCTTCCGGTGCATCGGCCTGCGATCCGTGGCTCTGCCCGTCGGACCAGCCCACCCCCGCCGCCACCATGAGCGGAGTGGTGTGGTCGTTGGTCGCGATCAGCGGATCCGCTCCCCGCTCCACCAACAGCTTCATCACCGTGACGTCGTCTGATTGCGCCGCTCGCCAGAAAGCTGTCGCCCCAATCTGATTGGCCCACCGGCCATCGAACGACGGCTGCCCGCGCAAGGGAATTTTCTTGGTCAGGCGCGCGTTGGGATTCGCCCCGTGATCCAGCAGCGCCTTGATCAACTCCAGATCGCTCAGCGTATCTTTCTCCGGTGGCGCGGGGCGCGTCGACCATTCCAGATTCCGCATATCGATCGCCGCGTACAACGGCCCGCGTCCTTTGTCGTCGAAGGCGTTCGCGTCGGCGCCGTGCTCCAGAAAAAACTTCGCCAGCGCATAGTGCTCGTTAATCACCGCCACCAACAGCGGGCTGCTTCCATCGGCCGCATTCTCTATGACGTTCGCGTTCGCCTCTATCAAAATCCGCGCCGACTCCAGATCGTTCTGCCTCGCCGCATAAAGCAGCGCTGTCATTCCGCCGGCCGGAAATGGGGCGGAAAAGATGGTTTGAAACATCGTTGGAGGAGGCAGCTTGTGCGTTTGAGCGTTCACCTCGGCCCCATGCTCGATCAGCGTCTTCGCTGCCGCCGCATTCCTCTCCGCTACAGCCCACATCAGCGCCGTCTGACCCTCCAGATTGGTCTTATTCACATCGGCGCCATGCTCCAACAAAGCCTTCAGTGCATCGGGCTTGCCCGTCCGCGCCGCCAGCATCAACGCCGTATCGCCCGCGGCCGATGCCACCCGGTTCGGATCCTCCCCGGCCTTCAGGATTTTCTGGATCATAGCCGCGTTCCCATTGATGCACGCCAAAGACAGCGGCGTGGCCCCAAAACGGTTTGCCGCCTTTACGTTTGCGCCCGCGCCGAGCAGCAGATCCGCCATCTCCAAATCATTCCAGCGAGCCGCCCAATCGATCGCGGTAGTGCCATCGGCTTGGGCTGCGTTTACGTCTGCATGCAACTGCAACAAGGAACGGACCGATTGCTGGTCCTGATTCATTGCCGCATCCGCCACTCGCGTGTCGCCGGTGGTGGCCCCAAAGCTGATGGCTGCCATAAGCGCGGCTATGCAAAGTCCCTTCCGGTGCATGGACATATGATCTATCGTATTGCATTTTCCAGTCTCATGGCAATACAATTAAAGCTATGGCGATGGGAGCGTGGCGCAGGTTGGGTATTGCCGCCACCACTAGCCTGATCGCTCTTCTGCATGCAGCCCCAGCCAGTGCACAGCAGCACTCGCCGCAACGCGCTCTAATCAATCAGTATTGCGTCACTTGTCACAACGAAAAAGCCAAAACGGCTGGCCTGATGCTCGACAAACTGGATGTCGATAATGTCGGCCCGCACGCCGAAACCTGGGAAAAAGTTGTGCGCAAGCTCCGCGTCGGAGCCATGCCGCCCCAAGGCATGCCGCGTCCCGACCGCGCCACCATGGATTCGCTCGCCGCCTCCATTGAAACCGCGCTCGACAGCGCCGCCCGTGTCGCGCCCAATCCCGGCCAGCCTGTCCTGCATCGTTTGAATCGCACCGAATACGCCAACGCCATTCGCGATCTGCTGGCGCTCGATGTCGACGCATCCGATCTGCTCCCTACCGACGACGCCAGCTTCGGCTTCGACAACATCGCCAGCGTCCTGGGCGTTTCGCCCGCGCTACTGGAGCGCTATCTGCTCGCCTCCGGTAAGATCAGCCGCCTGGCCGTCGGCGATCCGAAAATCGATCCCATCGTCGATACCTATCGCGTCCGTGCCGACCTTACCCAGAACGAGCACATTGACGGACTGCCCCTCGGCACCCGCGGCGGCGTCCTCATTCATCACGATTTCCCCCTTGATGGCGACTACGTCATCAAAGTAAAGCTGCTCAAATCCACAGTCGACCTGCTATTCGGCAACAATGCTCAGGATCAGTTGCTCGAAATCGCCCTCAATGGCGAGCGCGTCCAAACTCTCAGCATCAATCCCAAAGTGGTTGCACCGCCGCCCGCGCCCGTGGACGACAAATCGCAAAAGCCCAAAGACGGCTTCGATCCCGCGGCTGCCACCAAACTGAGCATGTCGCAGCCCAAGGACAATCTGGAGGCGCGCGTTCATGTGAACGCGGGTCCGCAAACGGTGACCGTCGCGTTCGTGCAGCGCAGCTACGGCCCGGCGCAGGACCTGATGGAGCCCATCGACCGCAGCACCTTCGATCCCAGCGATCCCAAAGGCCTGCCGCACGTCCTCAGCGTCGCCATTGGCGGACCATTCAACGCCACCGGATCCGGCGACACGCCTAGCCGCCGCAAGATTTTCGTCTGCCACCCCTCGAGCGAAAGCGACGAACTGCCTTGCGCCAGAAAAATCATTTCCACCCTGGCGCGTCACGCCTATCGCCGCCCCGTCACCGACACCGATCTCGAAACGCTGCTCAGCTTCTACCAATCGGCTCGAAATAAAGGCAATTTCGAATCGGGCATTGAAATGGCGCTGCGGCGCATTCTCTCCGACCCGCAGTTTGTCTACCGCTTCGAGCGCGATCCCGCGAGCGTCGCTCCCGACGCGTCCTACCGTGTCAGCGATCTGGAACTCGCTTCGCGCCTCTCGTTCTTCTTGTGGAGCAGCATTCCCGACGACGAACTTTTAGACGTGGCCGCCGGCGGTAAGCTGCACGATCACGCCATGCTCGAACATCAGGTTCGCCGCATGCTCGCCGACCCGCGCGCAGATTCCCTAGTCTCCAATTTCGCCGACCAGTGGCTGTACCTGCGCAACCTGCGCGGCGTGGTGCCCGACCTGGAAGCCTTCCCCAATTTCGACGACAATCTGCGCCAGGCTTTCAAGCGCGAGACCGAGCTTTTCTTTGGCAGCATCATCCACGAAGACCGCAGCGTCATCGATCTCCTGAATGCCGACTACACCTTCGTAAATGAGCGCCTCGCCAGGCATTATGGTGTCCCGAACGTGTATGGCAGCCAGTTCCGCCGTATATCGTGGCCCGAAGACAGCCCGCGCCGGGGTCTGCTGGGACAGGGAAGCATCCTTACAGTGACGTCCATCGCCACGCGCACTTCGCCGGTGCAGCGCGGGAAATGGCTGCTCGAAAACGTGCTGGGTACGCCGCCCAATCCCCCGCCCGCGAACGTGCCGCCGCTGAAAGAAAATAAGACCGGAGCAAAGCAGCTTTCCGTGCGTCAGCTCATGGAAGCCCATCGCGCAAGTCCGGCGTGCGCGGGCTGCCACAAAATCCTGGACCCGCTCGGATTCGCGCTCGATAATTTTGACGCAGTGGGACAGTGGCGCGTCGTCAGCGAGTCGGGCGACAAGATCGATGCCTCGGGCGTTCTCGCCGACGGCACCAAAGTGGATGGAGTGGCTACGCTGCGCCAGGCGCTCCTCAGCCGCCCCAACGTCTTCGCCGGCACCATGACCGAGAAGCTGATGACCTACGCGCTCGGCCGCGGGCTCGAGTATTACGACATGCCCGCCGTGCGCGCCGTCACCCACCAGGCCGCGCCGAACAATTACCGCTTCTCATCCTTGATTCTTGGAATCGTTGAGAGCACGCCTTTCCAGATGCGCCGCTCGCAGGACCGCTGGCACCGCTCCGGCAACTTCCGTCGCCGAAAATAGGAGATCGCAATGATCGTCACCAAGAAACATTTGCCTCGCCGCACGTTTTTGCGCGGTCTGGTGGGAACCTCCATCGCGCTCCCACTGCTGGACTCCATGATCCCGGCCCTCACGGCCGCCACCAAAACAGCGGCCAGTCCCAGGACTCGCCTCGGCTTCGTCTATGTCCCGCACGGCGCCGTGATGGACCAATGGACGCCCGCCACCGAAGGCGCGGGCTTCGAATTCACCCCCATCCTGAAGCCCCTGGAACCATTCCGCCAGCAATTACTCGATCGTCACCGGACTCGCCAACAAAGCCGCGGAATCCCAAGGCGACGGCGGCGGCGATCATGCCCGCAGCGCGCCCTCTTACCTGAGCGGTATTCACCCGCTGCGCACCGAGGGCGAGGATGTTCGCGCCGGCACCACCATCGATCAAATCGCGGCGAAAAAAATCAGCCAGGATACGCCGCTGCCTTCACTCGAGCTCGGCACCGAAGACACCGGCTTAGTCGGGGTCTGCGACGTCGGCTATAGCTGCGCCTACATGAATTCCATTTCGTGGCGCTCTCCCACCCAGCCGCTTCCCATGGAAATCAATCCGCGCGTGGTTTTTGAGCGCCTGTTTGGAGATGGCGGCAATGCCGCCGATCGGCTGGCCCGCAAGCAGGAAGATCGCAGTATTCTCGATTCCATCACGGGCGAAGTTTCGCATCTCCAGACCGGGCTCGGCACGCGCGACCGCGGCAAGATCAGCGATTATCTCGACAACATTCGCGAGATCGAACGCCGCATCCAGATGGCCGAGAAACGCGCCAGCTTAAATGTGAATGTGCCTGAAACGCCCATCGGCGTGCCCGATTCGTTCGACGAGCACGCGAAGCTCATGTACGAGCTGCAGGTGCTCGCCTATCAGGCAGAAATCACTCGCGTCTCAACGTTCATGGTGGCCCGCGACTTGAGCCAGCGTACCTTCCCCCAGATCGGCGTGCCTGAACCGCACCATTCCGTCTCGCATCACGGCAACAATCCCGCCATGATCGCGAAGCTCGAAAAGATCAACACCTATCACGCCACGCTGCTGGCTTTCTTCCTCGAAAAACTGCGCGCCACACCCGATGGCGACGGCAACCTGCTGGATCATTCCATGATCCTGTACGGCAGTTCCATGAGCAATCCGAACGAACACAACCATTTTCCGCTGCCGCTGCTCGTCGCCGGAGGCGCCTGCGGCAAGCTCGAAGGCGGCCGCCACCTGAAGTTCCCCGAGCGCACGCCGATGTCGAATCTGCTGCTCGGCCTTCTTGAGAAGGCCGGCATCGAGAAGGGTTCCCTCGGCGATAGCACCGGCATGCTGACCATCTAGTAATTGTGGCGCACGCACTCCTGCGTGCCGCGTTCACACTCGTGTGAACGCTATCGGGAGACGGCGCGGCGCAGCAAAGAATATCCAGCCAGCGGCGGGCCATCCCAGGCGCGGTAGTTCGCCTGAATCCAGCTCTCGATCTCTGGAAAGTGTGTCTCCTGCACCTTGGCGAACGGAAAGATGCGTTCGAATTCGGAGCGGTCCAAGTCCATAAAGAGCACCCACTCGGGCGGACGCGCTTGCAATTCGCAAAGAGCCAGGCGGGCATCTTCGGCGGTCATCATTCCGGGCGAAAGATAAGAGTAGCGGGTTGGATTCTCTGCCTGCGTTAGAAAATAGAGCAGCGGTTTATAGGGATACACGAACAACGACTGATCCGGATGCACCCGCGACAACACTTCCTCCACCACCTGGATTTGCGCGGCGGTGGCTCGGACGTTACCGGCTGGCGTATCCAATCGTCTCAGGCTCCCAGGCGGCTTGGCCTGCCAGGCAAATACGGCTGCCCACACGGCAATCGCAATGGTGACCCACGCACGCGGCCGGGGCGCCAGCCAGCGATGAACCAGAATGCTGACCACGGCATAAGGCAAGGCCGCGACATACGCCAGGTGCGCGACATCGGAGCGCGGATGCGCGGATGCAGCCAGTGCGGCAATCGAGAGCAGCAGATACGGAAGCACGGATCGCAGCGGATCGCTCCCCGATTTCCGCTGCTGCGCCAGAAGGAAGCCCCCGCCCGCGATCGCCACAACCGGCAGCACGGCCGGGAGTGCCAGGCACAGGACCACGCAGCCTCGGACGGCGAGCTCCCAACTGGAGGCGTCTTTAAACAGCGCCGCGTATCCGCCGATGATCGAGCCGTACGGCATCGCATTTACCGTGGCATAGTTTTGGGAGAGCCACTGCAATTGCCGAAGCAACGCAGCCAGTGATCCATTCAGCCAGAGCGCGGCGCCGGCCGAAGTCCCGGCCATCGCGAGCCCGAGCAGATACCACGCCGCACGCCTGCCCAGCCAGGCCAAAGTCACCAGAGCAACCAGCCCGATAGAGGGCGTCGCCAATGCAGCGCAACCGGCGAGAATTCCGGAAACCACCAGCCAACGATCGCGCGACCCAGATTGCGCGGCAACGCACAGCGCGATGGACGCCAGCGCCAGCGCCCCGCTATCCCAGCGATGCTGCGCCGTGAGAATGCTAGGATCGGCAATCTCAAAGGCCAGAAAGAATAGCGTCGTGACGATGGCAGCGGTTCGCGTGGCGTAGCGCTCCACCAGCCAATAAATCAGCGCGCATTCGAGCGCCGCATACCCGATCACCAGCACGCGCCCAGCCTCTAGTGTGACGCCGAACAGCCGAAACGCCAGGGCCTGCATCCAAAAACTGCCCGGGCTCATATAGCCGAAGAAATCCACATAGGGCTTTTGGCCGTGCAGGATACGCTCGGCGGCGTCCAGATAAATGCCCTCATCGTTGGTTCCGAGAAACAACCGGTCTCCATAGAGCGGCCACAAAAGCAGAACCACGCCGGCAAATACCGCGAGCGGCACCACTCGCGAGATCCGATTATCCATTTCGCCAAACTCCCAGCACCGATTTCCCGACTGCGCCGCATAGCAAGGGGTCGAACAAACGCGAGCACGGCACCAGCACGCTGTCCCACGTGCGAATCTGAGCAGAACTGGGCATGCTGCTCTGGAGCAGCAGCCGATTGCCGGCGGAAGCCAACCATCCGAACGCATCCAGGTAGACCAGCTTCTCCCGCTGCAAGTGCGGCGGCGCCACAGCCTGCAAGGATTCCTTGGTGTAACGTCGGTAATGGCCAATGGCCCGGTCGAACGGCGTGTATAGCCAGGGGTGCGCCGGCGATAGCACAATCAGCGCACCGCCAGGGCTCAAGTGCAAGGAGGCCCGACACAGTTCGCCCGAGTCGTCTTCAATATGTTCCAGCACGTCGACGTACAAGATGGCATCAAATCGGCGGGCTGGATCAAGCGCGGCAAGGTCCCCGGCAATCAACTCGTGCCGATCGAGTGGCGCGGTGCCTAGTTCTATCTGCTCCAGCAGGACCAGGTCCGGTTCCAGGCACGTCCAACGCTCGAAGCCGAGAGCAGCGAACTGCCGGGTATTGGCGCCCAGCCCCGCTCCCACTTCGAGCACCGAGCCGCGCAAATACGGCTCCATCGAGCGGCGCAGGTAGGCCTTCCAATTGTGCGCCTTCTCAAAGATTTCCAGCTCGGAGCCGGCGTATCGATAGGGTGTCAAGGGGGAACACTCGCTCCTTGCGATCGACAAAATTGGGTGCATCCCGCAGCGGGATAAAGCTCATGTTGGCCCGCGCGCTGCTAATGATGAACACCAGCAGGAAGGCTCCCAACAAAGCCTGCGAAAGCAAAATGATGAGCACGGCGGCGGCGTAACCGGCCCAGCCTGGAATGGCGAAATGGATCGCGAATCTCAACCCGGCCACGGTAGCGGCCGCGCCTGCCACCAGAACCCCTAGAGCGCACGCCATAACCAGCAGCCGGGCGCTGACAATGTCGCTAAAAACCGAAATGGCGCTCAGCCCGTGGACCAGCAGCGACGCAAAATTCATCTGCGACTCGCCCGTCATCCGGCGGCCGCGATGCATCGGGATGGTGAAGTACGGCAGGCGGGCGCGAAAGATCGCCGCGGCATAGTGATTCCAGATCTCGGACACCACCACCAGGCGCTCCACCGCCTGCCACGGCACGATGCTGAAGTTACCCACCCGTACGCGCACCCCTGTAAGCAGCCAGTGCAGGGCGCAGTACAGGCGGTAACAGAGCCGGAAGGTAAAACTCTCCAGCCGTTTGGTGCGCTCGGCGAAAATGATAGCGTCCTGGCCGCGGCGTTCGAACTCTTCGATGAGACCAGGGACATCGCCCGGCCGGTCCTGTCCGTCCCCATCCATCACCACCACCCCCAGGCAGGGCTCGTGCAAATAAACATGAACCAAGCCGACGGCGATGGCGCGCTGATGGCCCAGGTTCCGCCGCATGTGCAGCACTTCGACCGAACTCAGGCGGCGCAAGTTTAGAGCCAACAGGCCCGGCTCCGGCGCCTCGGTCGACCCATCGTCCACCAGCAGTACATCAATCGGCGTCCGGGAGTTTTCAAGCGCGTGATCCAACGCGGGCAGGAGCAACGCCACGGAGTGCCAGTCATTGAAAACTGGAATCAAAATCACCAACCGATTGTTGTGGCCCGGCTCCATTTCCCCTAGTCATTGATCGACAGAACTCAATGATTTCTGTAGGTTGGGGGCTTGGGATAGAATGATCGCATGGCTGAACGGCGCAGCCGTCGAGCGATCCTGGTTGGCGCGCTCCTCACCGTCGTCACACCGCTTTGGGCCCAAACCGGTCGCGTCCGGATCCGCGTGATCGACATTCTCGGCTCCGCGATCCCGATGGCAACGGTCTCTCTCCTAGGAGCCGACGATCAACCAACCCGTACAGAAGTGGCCAACGACGCGGGCGAAAGTGTTTGGCCGGATCTTCCATTAGGCTTTTCCCGTTTGCGGGTGACCGTGCGTGGCTTCAACCCCCGTCTGCTAACTGTGACCGTCACTAAAGGGGAAGAGCAGATGCTCGATGCCCGTCTTGAGGTCGGCTGTTTGGAGTGCGAGCACAAGGTCGACCCCTACCTCATGCCATACTCCGACTCCCTCGACCTAACCCCGGAACCACCACAACCCAGACTCGCCAAGCGCAAGTGGTGGCAGATTTTCCGTTAGTGGCGCACGCACTCCTGCGTGCCGCGTTCACAATCGTGTGAACGCTGTGCTTCCGCGCCACATTTGCCCCACCTGGATGGTATCGCCGTGCGCTATATTATGGCATGCGAGCGTTCTGTCTCCTTCTTGTCGTCCTCTCGATGTGCTTCGCGCAAACCCACTCCGTCACCGACGCCGAGGTCCAGCGCGTCCATCATTCCGCGATCCTGATCGACACCCACAACGACATCACCAGCCGCACGGTCGACGGCTACGACATCGGCAAAAGCAAGAATGACGGCCACACCAACGTCACCTCGCTCAAAGCAGGCGGTGTGGGCGCCCAATTCTTCGCCGTGTACGTTTCGTCGAGTTACGTCAATGGAAATCATTCCGCGCACCGCACGCTCGATATGATCGATACCGTCCGCCACGGCATCGTCGAGCGATACCCCAATGACTTCGCGCTCGCCGTCACGGCCGACGATATCGAGCGAATCCACAAGCAGGGCAAGATTGCGGCTCTGATGGGCATCGAAGGCGGCCATGCCATCGAAGACAGCCTGGGCTTGCTGCGCGACTACTTCGACCTCGGCATCCGTTATATGACTTTGACCCACACCAACACCAACAGTTGGGCGGATTCCTCGGGCGACGTGGACAAAGCCGGCGTCCAGCATCACAACGGGCTCACGCCGTTCGGCAAGCAGGTGGTCCATGAGATGAACCGGCTCGGGATGCTGGTGGATATTTCGCACACCGCCGACAAAACGTTTTGGGACGCTCTGGCGGAAAGCCGCGCGCCCATCTTCGCCTCGCATTCTTCCTGCCGGGCGCTGTGCAACGTTCCGCGCAATATGACGGACGAGATGATCGCTGCGCTGGGCAAGAAAGGCGGCGTGATTCAGATCAACTTCAACTGCGGGTTCCTGTCGGAGAAGTCGGCGGCGGCCGGGAAGACCGTGCAGGATAGCACGCTGCCGGGTGCGCAGGGCGAAGATGCCACCATCGCCGAGTATCGAAAAAAAGTCCCTCCCGCCACGCTCGAAGACGTGGTCGCGCACATCGATCATGCGGTGAAGATCGGTGGCATCGACGCGGTGGGAATCGGCAGCGATTTCGATGGCGTGTTCTGTACGCCGCGCGGCCTGGAAGACGTGTCAAAATTCCCCAACCTGACGCGCGCCCTTCTCGAGAAAGGCTATTCGGCCGAGGACATTCGCAAAATCTATGGCGGGAATACTCTGCGCCTGATGCGCGCCGTGGAAGCGGAAGCCAGACGCGAACAGCTTAACTGAACAGGCTAACTGAATTCTTTCACCGGCGCGGGCTGATCGGCGCCGACGGTCCCGATCGCGATCTTGGCGACGTAATAATTTTCCCCGCGCACTGGCACACCCGCCAGCCGCCGCAGCATCGCGATCTGCCCCACATGCGTAAGAGCATCGGCAATCGGCGCTTGGAAGAGCTTTTCGGCCGGCGCTTGGAGCGGGCCATCCGAAGCCAGATAGGCATCCAACGCCTCCAGCGCGGCAAAGAAGCGGTGCACTTCCTCGGGCCACGGTAGCTGCGTAGAATCGTGCCATTGCTGCCGGCCGCGCGCCGTCGACAAAGCCCAATCCAGAAGATCGCCGATGTGAGCCAGGATCTGCCCGGGCGTCCGCGCGTCTGGCGCTGCGTGAAACTCGGCGAAGCTGTCGGGCGCCCCGCGTACCGCTTTGCCGCCTCGATAAGCCAGCGTCGCCAGTGTGTGGCGCAGCAATTGACGTGCGGAATCCGATGAGCTCATTTCATAAGCCTACTGCAGATCACTTCGCCGCAAGCGGCTTGATACCAAACTCAATGTGCAGCCGCACGGACTCCACCCACACCGGACCGCGATCGTGATTGTAGGCCGGATTGTTGTAATGCTGCACGTCAAAAGTCGCGTAAAAGCCGCGAACCACTCGCGCGGTGTAGTAGCTTTCCCAAAGATATTCGGGCGCGTAGTTAAGCTTCCCATCTCCGATCAGGAAATCGAGCCCACCCATGGCCAGATAGACCGCGTGCACGCCCGAGATTCCCGCAGCCGCAAACGAAGTGGCGACCACGTCGTCCTTTCTCTTCCAGCGCGTCCCCTTCACCGACACGCCGCCTTCCGCCAGCCGATCGATGGCGGTGAACGCAAAGTCTTCGGTCTTGCCGTCGTTCCAGCCCAACCGCGAGAAAACACCGACGTCGCGAGTGAGCTCCTGGTCGAAGCTTATGCCGGTGCCGTATTTGAGCGTCCCAGGGCGGCGGATAGCTTGGACGACGGGGACAGTGCCGGTTTGCTCCGCCAGGCGCACCGCTTCCACATAGCTGCCGGATCGGGTGCGATTCAGATATTGCAGCCACCGGATGGCGCCGGCGTGACTCGGCGATCGAATATCGCCGCTCTTCCTCGAACGTCTGGCCTTGATCGACAAAAAGCCGCCGGTCAAACCTTCCGCCGTTGGCGACCGAAGGCTCAGCGGCCACTCCATATCGGAAAGACCAGTTCTTGGTATGAAACTCATTGACGATGCCCCAGGTGTAGCCGCGCGTGTCCGCCGGATAGTCCCAGGCGCCGTTGTACATCATCCCCCACGCCATGAACTGCGTGCGCGGGTCATGGGTGTAGTTGTTGTCGTCGAAAAAATCGCTGAAGGAAAACCGCCCGGCTGTGATCGTGTAGCGGACCATCGGGACGATCGCCCGCCAGTTGATTCTCGTCGCTCTCCACGTGCTCCACCCCGTCACCGAAACCGAAATCATGCGAAACATAAAGCCGTGCGATGTACGGCTTGGGAGTAGCGGAGGCCACTCGCGGCAGTTCGCCGTTGGAGGGATTGGCGAGTCCATCCACGTGGCTAAACCCGCGCCCTCCCGCGATTTCGGGATCAAAGACAAACTGTGTGTTCCTGCTAAGCCGAAGAGCGAAGAACAATGTCGTGGTGAGTGAGACGTCGCGTTCGGGATTGGCCTCCAGACTCAGCGGACCCGCATAAGGAGAGGTGAACGTTCCGTGATTCTGGCCAATGGAAGTGGCCTGATAGTAGAGATTCCAGGTCTCGGGATCGGCGGCCGAGGCATTCCCGTCGGGCGTAGGCGCGTCGGATTGAGCCGTCAGGCGGAGTGGCAGAAGTAACAGCGACAAGATCGTCAGATTGATCGCGGATAGCAACACTTTCCGATTGTCCCATGCGGATCAAAGGATTCCATTACAAATGTCTTACAACAAATCACCCAATTTAAGCGATCTCAGATCCGGAACAGCGATGAGCGGCGAGTGCGATTGCAGCTCTTCCAGTGAAACGATTCCCGTGCCCACGGCGATAGCGCGAATGTGATTGGCCTTCGCGGCGAGCACATCGTTGGGATGATCGCCGATCAGCGTGATGGCGCTCTCACGGCCGATCCATCGTTCGCGGCGAGCGCGCCGGATCGCAACCCGGACCAGCCCGGCCCGGTCGCGCGCCAGCTCGGCAAATGCGCCAAATCGGAAATACGGTTTCAGTCCCGCACGCTCCATCTTTCGCCACCCGATGCGCGAGAGATTGCCGGTGACCAGTCCGATCACCACACCGCGAGCAGTCAGGCGCTGCAAAAGGCTGCGTACGCCGGGACAGACTTTTCTCGAAATGTCCGGTACGCGGCGCACATAAATGGATTGCGCGCGCGCAACCACCTCCGGCATCGCTCGTTGGATCGACCTGCGCGACATGCCCGCGCTCAACATCATCGACGTCAGGATGTCGCGATCCAGCATGCCCGCCACCGGAACTCCCTCAGTGGTAGTCTCGACGTGCGCGGTACGCCGGATCGCCTCCACCAGAGCTTCGCGGTGATGGGGGCCGGCACGGCGAATCAGCGTGCCGTCGATGTCAAATAGCACGAGTGCATCGGATTGTTTCAACTTTTACTATAGCGATATGGAGATCAATTTCCCGGGCGGCAAGAAACTCCGCTTAATCGTCGGCGACATCACCAGGATCCGCGTGGACGCCATCGTGAACGCGGCTAATTCCGGGCTTCGCGGAGGAGGTGGCGTCGACGGTGCGATCCATCGCGCAGGCGGACCGGCGATCATGCGCGAGTTGGATGAAATTCGCAAGAATGCGGGCGGATGTCCCACGGGTAGCGCCGTCGCCACCAGTGCCGGCTCGCTTCCCGCACAATTTGTTTTTCACGCGGTAGGTCCCATCTACCGCAACGGAACCCAGGACGAACCCGAACAGCTCGCCAGTTGCTATAGAAAATGTCTGGACCTGGCGGAGCAGCATGGCGTCCGCACCATCAGCTTTCCGGCCATCAGCACGGGCGCCTACGGCTATCCGCTCGAAGAAGCGGCCGGGATTGCACTCGAAACCATCGCCGCGCGGCTGGGAGCCACCGAATGTCAGGTTCACGATGTCTTGCTGATTCTCTTCGACCAGGGCACCTACGCGGTGTACTCGCGCATTGCGAACGCTCGCATTACTTCTTCAAGAACTGCTGAATCGCTTTAGTGGCCTGCCGCGTCCGGTGTTGATTCTCGATCAGAGCGAAACGCACGTGGCCTTCACCGAGCGGCCCGAATCCGATACCGGGCGACACCGCGACCAGCGCTTTTTCGAGCAGCAACTTTGAAAATTCGAGCGAACCTTTGGCGCGATGCTTCTCTGGAATTGGCGCCCAGACGAACATTGTCCCCCGCGGCGGCTCTACCGGCCAGCCCGCGCGATCCAGACCGCTGATGAGCGCGTCACGGCGCTTCTGATAGACGTTCCGGATCTTCTCGGTGTCCTTGGCGCACTCCCGCAGCGCAATGATGGAAGCGATCTGGATAGGCTGGAAGACACCGTAGTCGAGATAGCTTTTGATGCGCGCCAGCGCTCCGATCATTTTCTTGTTCCCCAGACAAAATCCCACCCGCCAGCCCGCCATGTTGAAGCTCTTCGACATGGAATAAATCTCGACCGCGATTTCTTTGGCGCCCTCCACTTCGAGAATGCTGGGAGGCTCATAGCCGTCGAATCCCAAGTCGGCATAAGCGAAATCATGCACGATCATGGTGCCATGCCGCGCCGCCAGCGCAACAATATCGCGGAAAAACTGCAGGTCGACGCATTGCGTGGTGGGATTATGAGGAAATGAAATCAGGATCATCCTCGGCTCGCGCGACGACGTCTTGTACAGGTGCTCCAGGCGATTGAGGAATTCCGCGGGCGTCGGCATGGGAAGCATGCACGCGTGCCCTTCGGCCATGATCACGCCGTATTGATGGATCGGATATGCGGGGTTCGGCGACACCACGGCATCGCCCGGGCCGATCACCGCGAAGAGCAAATGGGCCAGCGCATCCTTGGCCCCGATGGTGACAATCGCTTCGGTCTCCGAATCCAGCTCGACGCCGTATTTGGCGCGATAACGCTTCACAATTTCCGCGCGCAGCCGCGGAATTCCGCGCGACATCGAGTAACGATGATTGCGGGGATTCTTGACCGCATCGATCAATTTCTTGACGACCGGCTCGGGCGTGGAGCCATCCGGATTGCCCATGCCAAGGTCCACCACATCCTTTTGCGCCGCTCGCGCCTTGGCCTTCATCTCGTTGATGACGGCGAACACGTAGGGCGGCAGTTTCTGGATGCGGTAAAACTCTTCCGATGTAGCCATAATTGATTTTAGAGAATGCTCACAGACCTAGTCCAGATCCGGCGCCTGGAACAACAGCAGCGTAGCGAGAACGCCAAGTTTCGCGCCTATTTGAAAAACCACCGGCACTCGGATAGGCGTCTGCGCCGTTTCGGCGAACAGATTGAAGCGGAGATCGATTGCACCGCGTGCGCCAATTGCTGCCGCGTCACCGAGGTCGGCATCACGGAGAAAGATATCGAGAAGCTGGCTAAATTCGTCGGCGTCAGCGAAACCGAGTTTATGGAGCAATTCACGGCGCTCGATAACTCCGGCGCAATCATTCTAAAACGCAATGCAGCTGGCTGCGTATTTTTGGAGGGCAATCTGTGCAGCGTCTATGCAGCGCGGCCGCTGAACTGCGCCAACTTCCCCCATGTGGTGCGCGGCGCCGGATCCATTGCGAGCCGTATGTGGCAATTCCTCGATCGCGTCGGCTACTGTCCCATCGTCTACAACTGGATGGAAACGGTGAAGGAAGACATCGGATTCCGCTGAGCTGTGGCGCACGCACTCCTCCGCGTTCACACTCGTGTGAACGCAAGAGTTTTAGTACACTATCCCCCCAGGAGCGTGACGATGACCCGCAGAAAAATTGTGATATCCGCCGGGATGACTGCCGCCGCATTCGCCCTACGCGCGCAAGATTCCCCGCCCCCTGTGAAGGCGCTCGTCTTCGACACCTTCGGCACCGTGGTCGACTGGCGTGGATCGATCATCGAGGAAGGCACGGCCTGGGGAAAAACCAAGGGCATCACCGTCGATTGGGGGCGCTTCGCCGATCATTGGCGGGCCGGCTACGCGCCTTCCATGGAAAAGGTGCGAAAGGGCCAAATGCCCTGGACCAACCTCGACCAACTGCATCGCGCGCTGCTGGAAGATCTGCTCCAGGAGTTTCACATCGACGGTCTGTCTGAAGCGGAAAAGGACCATTGGAACCGCGTCTGGCACCGCCTGAAGCCATGGCCCGATTCCGTCGCCGGTCTCGCGCGCCTCAAGAAAAAGTACACCATCGCGCCGCTGTCCAATGGCAACGTCGCGCTTCTCGCCGATATGGCCAAGCACGCCGGCATTCCGTGGGATCTCATCCTTTCCGCCGAGCTAGCCAGGCATTACAAGCCCGACCGCGAAGCCTATCTCACTGCCGTAAGTCTCTTGGAGCTGAAGCCCGAAGAAGTGATGATGTGCGCCGCTCACTCGGGCGATCTGAGGTCCGCGCGCAGCTTCGGGCTGCGCACCGGATTTATCCACCGGCCCAACGAATACGGCCCCGCGCGTAAGGCCGACGATGCCAAGCCGGGAGATTTCGATGTGGTCTCCACCGGCATGCTGGATTTGGCTTCGAAGCTCGGAGCGTAATAGTGGTTAGTCCAACCGCTCCGTGATCGTGATCGAATCCTGAACGTAAAACTTGACCCGGGTCTCTACCTTGATCTCGGCGGGCTGCCCGCGCGTTAGCAGAACATCACCAGCGCCGATGGCCCCTCCCGCACCCGCTCCGATGGCCGCGCCTCTGCCGCCGCCTGCGATCCCTCCAATAATGGCGCCAATGGCTGCGCCCCCGCCAATTTTCGCGGCGTCGGTTCCGGTGAAAGTCGCGGCGTTCTGGGTGAACGGCACCGTGCGAATGCGGATGTTCTGGCCATCGGCCGTCTCCAGACCCACCACAGAGATTCGCAATCGCGATGAACCCGAAGCGCGGCCCGCTTGAAAAGCCTCCACCACCTTGCCTTCCAGCCGAGCCCCGCGTTCCGCAATGACGAATCCGTCGATCACCAACGGCTGGGTGAGCGTCGCAAGGAACGTGTCCCCCCGCTGATTGCGGGCGGACGAAAGTGTTTCGCCAATACGAACCGCCAGCAAGGTGCCCTCAGCAAGAGTTACGGTGTGGGGCACGCGAACCTCAACATTCGGCGCAGGCAGAGAAACGTTTTGCAACGGGACCGGTGCGGGAGCCGGCGCGGGCGGTGCCACTACCTGAGCCGCTTGTGCCGCAGGTGCCGGCAGCGGAATTTCAGCAGCAGGGGCTGGCGGCGGTTCATTCTTCGCCACAGCCACTTGTTTTACACGTCGGACCGGGGGCGGCATCGGCGAGGGCTTTTCCCGAACCGGAATTCGCGAGAGGTGCTCAGGTACGCCTGCTACGGGAGCAGGCGCCGGGGCGATCTCCGCCGGCGGAGCGGGCGCCGAGGCGATTTCGGCCGCCGCGGCAGGCGCGACAGGTTCGACAGGTCTGGGAGCAATCGCGGGCCTCGCTGCCGGCTTCGGAGCATCCACGCTGCCAACACTCACCGGGCTGACGGCAAAATACACGATCCCTGAAGCCAGCACGGCTCCGGTGGCAAAAGCCGACGCCAGTTTCCAATTCAAGTTCACGCCCAGCCCTCCGCGCTTATTAGTTTAAACGCAGGAGGTCTCATTTACGTTTCGGAGCCTGAGCCGTTAAAATAGCTTAGGATGCACGGTTTTCCCCACGAGTTTCAGATCGGTCCAATCCGAATCGCGCCTGCCACCGTGCTGGCGCCGATGGCGGGAGTCACCGATACCGTCTTCCGGCGGCTGATCCGGGATCAGGGCGGATGCGGTCTCATCATGACCGAGTTCACCAGTTCGCACGGCGTGGTGAATTCGCTGCGGGCCAACGCGCTCAAAACCAGGAAGCCCACTAAGGCGTTTCGCTACCTTTATTTCGAGCCGGAGGAGCACCCCATCTCAGCGCAACTGTTTGGCTCCGACCCTCAGGTGATGGCCGACGCCGCCAAGGCCTGCCAGGATTTTGGATTCGATATCGTCGATATCAACTTCGGCTGCCCGGTTAACAAAGTGGTGAAGTGCAACGGCGGTTCAGGGCTGTTGCGCGATCTGCCGTTGGTGGAAGAGATCCTGCGCAAAGTGCGGGCTGCCATCTCGATTCCGTTCACCATGAAGTTCCGCGCCGGGTGGAACGATCAGGAGTTGGTGACCGCGAAAATGGCTCAGCTGGCCGAAGATTGCGGGCTGCAGGCCGTCGCTCTGCATCCACGCACGCGCGAGCAGGGTTATAGCGGCAAGGCGGATTGGACGCGCATTGCTGAAGTGAAAGCCGCGGTGCGACACATTGCCGTAATCGGCAACGGCGATATCGTAACTCCGGAAGATGCGGTCCGCATGGTTCGCGAAACGGGCTGCGATGCAGTGATGATCGGCCGCACCGCCTCGTCCAATCCCTGGATCTTCCGCCAGATTCAGCAGTATCTTGCCACCGGAAGTTACGAACATCCTACCGAGCGCCAGCGCTACGACTTGATGCGCACTTACTTTCGGATGCTGTGTGATCGCGGCGAACCGGATACGGTGGGCAAGATGAAACAGTTCGCCACTTACTTCACACACGGCGTGCGCAACGGATCGAAGCTGCGCGTCGAGATTTACAGGACCACCGACGCCGCCGAAATCCTCAATCGCGTGGATGCGTTCTTTGAGTGCGAGTTAGCCGGAGTGCCGGCCTGAAAAAAGTCCAGGTAATCACAGACGGGGCGTGTATCGGCAACCCCGGTCCCGGCGGCTGGGCCTGCATCCTCCGCTATGGCGACAAGACGCGTGAGATGTACGGCTCCGAGCCTGAGACCACCAACAATCGCATGGAGCTGAAGGCCGCGGTAGAGGGCCTGCGTGCGCTGAAAGAAACGTGCCAGGTAGAGATCGTGACCGATTCGAATTATCTGAAGAACGGCATCACGGAGTGGATTCACAAGTGGAAGCGCAACGGCTGGCAAACGGGCGGGAAGAAAGCCGTGGCCAATCAGGATTTGTGGCATGAGTTGGACGAGCAAAACTCGCGGCACAAGACCACCTGGTCCTGGACCAAGGGCCACGCTTCGCACGCCGACAACAATCGCTGCGACGAGCTGGCCACCGCTGCCGCGCGCGGCCAATTGGAGAGCGAGTGAACCGCACGCACACATGTGCTCCGCAAGAGCCAATCCTGAGCTCACACAAACATTGACTTACTTGCGACTTACTCGCTGGACACTCAGTTGCATCCGCGAATGCGTGCCCACCTCTAGTCAACACCAGCGCGAACATCGGCGATCATAACAGTTGAAAGTTCACTTGGACGACGGCGTCCGTGGTTTTGAAGCGTCACAAATAATGCGCGCCCGATCGGCCGGCGTGATTCAGGAACCGTTTAGTGGCCTCCAGGATGCAATTGTGGCGCACGCACTCCTGCGTGCCGCGTTCACACTCGTGTGAACGCGCCGGGTATTTCTCCCGCCACATGCCACTAGGTAAAAATTAGCGCGCCTGCACGCCGGGTCATTCCTTAGGTCCGATGCCTAGCGCTTTCATCTTGCGGTAAAGATTGCTGCGCTCCAGACCCAGCAGCTCGGCGGTCTTGGTCACATTTCCCTTGGTTTCATCCAAGGTCTTGAGGATGTACTCGCGCTCGGCTGCCGCACGCACTTCATGCAAGCTGCCCAAGCGATCCGCCGACCGCTCAAACACCGCGCGCTTGCCCGGAATCAGTGGAATATGCCGCGCATCAATGCGCACCTGCGGACTCATGATGACGATGCGCTCCATCAGATTGCGCAGCTCACGCACGTTGCCCGGCCAGCGGTGCTCCTTCAGCACTTCATAGGCTTCCGGCGTCAATTCCTTGGGCCGGCGTCCGTAGGCGGTGGTGAACTCCTTCAGGAAGTGCTCGGCCAAAAGCGGAATATCTTCGGTCCGTTCCCTCAGCGGCGGAACATAGAACGGAATCACGTTCAGGCGATAAAACAGATCTTCGCGAAAATTCCCGCGCTCGATCTCTTCTTCCAGGTTCTTATTGGTGGCCGCCACCACGCGCACATCCACCTGGATGGACGTCTCCGCCCCCACCGGCTCGAAGCGCTGCTCTTCCAGCGATCGCAGCACCTTGGCCTGGGTCTTCAAACTCATATCGCCCACTTCGTCCAGGAACAGCGTGCCGCCATCGGCTTTCTGCAGCTTGCCGGTCTTATCTTCGGTGGCGCCGGGAAAGCTGCCCTTGCGATGCCCGAACAGCTCGCTTTCAATCAGGTCCTCAGGAATTGCCGCGCAGTTCACTTCGACGAATGCTTCGGCGGCGCGAGCGCTGCTGTTGTGAATCGCATGCGCCACCAGTTCCTTGCCGCTTCCGCTCTCGCCGTAGATCAGCACCCGCCCGTTGGTGGCGGCCATCAACGCCAGCTGCTGCCGCAGCGCCTTCATCGGAACGCTCTCTCCGATGATCTGCAAGTCTCGCCGGCCGTCCTCCTTCAACCGCTCCAGCTCCAATTCCAGCTTGCGCTGCTGCAGCGCGTTCTTCACCACCACGCTTACCTTCTCAATGGTGAGCGGCTTTTCCAGAAAATCGAACGCGCCCAGCTTGGTGGCCTTCACGGCGGTTTCGATGGTCCCGTGGCCCGAGATGATCACCACCACGGGCCGATTGGCGAAAGCGATGTCTTCCAGACGGGCCAGCGTCTCCAGGCCATCCATCCCCGGCAGCCAAACGTCCAGAAGGATCAGGTCATACTGGTTGCGCGCGATCTCGGCAAAGCATTCCTCGCCGGTCGCCACGGCGTGTGTTTGGTACCCTTCGTCTTCCAGAACGCCGGCCAGCGACTGCCGGATCCCCGGCTCGTCATCCACGATCAGAATGTGCGCCGGCTTCACGAACGGCTCTCCGCCGAAGCCGCCACTTCCACAGCCTTAGCTTTGGCTTCGGCGGCCTTAGCCGCGGCTTTGGCCTGCAGCTCGTCGACGGTTCGGATCGGCAGTTCCACGATGAAACGAGCCCCGGTGGGCAGGTTGTCCTCCACGCGGATAGTGGCTCCGTGATCGCCCAGTATCCGGTTCACGATCGCCAGGCCTAGCCCGGTTCCCCTCCCCTTGGTCGAAAAATATGGCAGAAAGAGCTTTTCTTTGTCCTCCCGCGACACACCGCAACCCGTGTCGGCGACGATCAACTCCACTGCATCGCCATCCGTCGACCGCGTTCCAATGTACAGCCGTTTCACCAGCGAATCCTGCATCGCCTCGGCCGCGTTATCCACCAGATTCACCACCACGCGCTTGAATTGCTCGCGATCCGCCTGCACCAACGGCAGCTCCGGCGCCAAATCCTTATCCACATGGATCCCGTCCAGCCGCCCCTCGAACACCGATACGGCGTTGTTCACGATCTGATTCAAATCCGACGGCACCGGCTGCGCCGCCGGGAAGCGCGTGAACTGCGAGAACTCATCCACTAGCGTGCGCACGCTTTCCACCTCGCGCGCGATGGTCGCCGAACACTCCTGTAAAATACGTCGCGTGTCGGCGGTTTGCTCCGCGCGTCCCAAGTGTCGTGCGATACGATCGGCGCACAATGCGATCGGCGTGAGGGGGTTCTTGATTTCATGCGCCACCCGGCGCGCCACCTCGTGCCAGGCCTCGGCCTTCTGGGCCCGCAACAGCTCGCTGGTGTCCTCCACCACCAGGACGAAACCGGAGCTGCGCCGCTCATCCAGCGCGGCCACCGTCAGCGACAGCTGCAGCACCCGCCGCTCGGCCTTGTATTCGATCTGCGAGCCTGCCACCGCCTTACGGCGCGCGCTGTTCATCAGGTATCGGATTTCGTCGGTGTCCTCGCGCGAGAACAAGTCGCTCAAGCGGGCTGCTCGCGCCACCTGCTCCTCGGGGAAGATCCCCAGCAGCGCGCGGTTCACCCTCTGGATGCGTCCGTCGGAGGTCAGTGAGATGACGCCCGTGGGAATGCTCTCCAGAATCGCTTCGGTGAATCGCCGCCGGGCTTCCAGTTCCTTGCTGTTGGTTTCCAGCGCCTCCGTCATTTCGTTGAAGGCGCGCACCAGCGTAGCCATTTCATCGATCGCGTCCACCCGGATGCGGTAGCTCAGATTGCCCTTGCGAATCTGCTCGGCCGCCCCCAGTAGCGCCGTGATGGGCGTGCTGATTTGTCCGGCCATGTAGCGCGCAATCCAGATGGCGAAAAACAGAATGAACAGCGTGATCAAAGACAGCAGCAGCAGGTACTCCCGGCGGAAGGCTTTCTTGTCCACTGACAGCCGGTCATAATCGGCCACCGCACGATTGATTTCACGCTGCTTGGCCGCCAGATCCAGCGGCATCCTCGCTGCCAGCACCAGGCTGCCTTCCTCCGTCCGGATACTGGCCTTAAAGAGATCGCCCTGATGCGACGCCGAAACCGAGCAAAGAATGCGCCGGCTGCCGTCGGTGTGCTCGATTTCCGCCTTCTCGATCTGATTCTCCTGGCAGAAGCGCTCATAGAAATCGGCGCTCTGGGCGGGTTCGGAAGCCAACCAGTGAGCCAGCGCGGTCAGTTTGTCTTCCTCCTCCTGATTTAAGGCGGCCGAGATCTGCACCAGATCGATGTTGATCGTGGTGGCGGGCCGGCTGAACCACTTGTCCAGATTTCGATTCAGCACCGACACGCTCCACAGGACCAGAAAGAATATCGGCAGCACACTGAGCGCCAGCGCGCCCCCGATCAGCTTCGACTTGATGTGCGAACCGGGACGGTTGGTCTGCCGCTCGATGTAGAGCTTCACCACGGTCCGGAACAGCATGAAACCCAGCGTGACCGTGAGAATGAAAATCAGCGTGGAAACGGCCCAAAACAGGTAGGTTTGTTGGATCGTGGAGGGCGCCGGAGCAAAGGCTCCCAGGTTAAAGGAACCCTGCGAGATCACCAGCGAGGCCAGGATGCTGAGCAGCACCACCGCCGACCCGAACATCACTCTCTTTCGCATAGCTCTTCGAAATAGGTCCTGTTTGAATTATAGGAGGAAGAGGCTTTCCGGAGGGAAGAACCGCCCGAAAGAAACTGGCAGCATGCTGATGGAGCGAACTTCTCGCCCGCGAGCGCCTTCCGGCAGATTGTGGAGGGCCTCGGGCTCCCTTTTTCTTTGGATTGAGAGCCTTCCCGCCGCTCCAGCCACCACCGCCCCAAGGTGGTGCTCCTTCCGTTTCCAATAGATCCTGGAGCTAATTTCTTCTGGAAAATGTATTTAGGTTACTACTGGTAGCTCGTAAGTCTATGGTGTATAATTAACGAGTTTGTTAACCCCGCTGTAATTGCGTCTGGTAGTGGGAATGCAAGGTAGTGCTGTTTGCAGCACGCCCTAGTTGGGTTTTTCGGGGATTCTGAACGCCAGGTCTGCTTTTTGGGGTGATAGCCCGACCCCGCCGTTTTGCGGCTTCCCATAACGGGGGAAGCCCGCTGATCAGAGGATAGGTGTACGCTGTACCGGCGCACTACTAAGAGGAGAAACGCAATTGACACGTTCACCCGGGGGTATGATCCTGGCGCTCACATCGCGGCGGCCGCAGGATATGGGCAATTTCACTAAACACCGACACGGTGCGGTGGGCTTAGCGAGCCGGAGAGGAAACTACGAAATGAAAAGTACTCTACTGCCAAAGTTTATGGCGCGGATCGTCGTCGGCGCCGTGGTATTTACGGCCCTGAGCCTTTCGAGCTTCGCACAAACCACCTCGGGAGAACTGACTGGCACGGTGTTTGACGCAACCGGCGCGGTGGTTCCTAACGCCATGGTGACGGCTACTGAGCGAAAGCACCGACCTTGCATCCACCACCACGACACCCCCGCCGGACAGTACCGCATCAATAATCTCCTAGTAGGCAAGTACGACATTACCGTCGTCGCAACTGGGTTTACCAAGTCCGAACTGAAGGGCGTGGACGTGACATTGAACCAAGTGGCGACGGCGAATATCACGCTGGAGGTTGGGCAGTCCACCCAGACGGTGGAGGTCTCGGCCGAAGGCGGCGGTGATCGATACCACCACAGCGCAGTTGCAAAATACGTACAGTTCGGAGCAGCTGGAGAATCTTCCAATGGTTTCCGGCGGGTCCGGAGTGATAAATACTTCACTGCTGCAGGCAGGAGTTGCAACCGGTGGCGCGGTCGGGGTGGGAACTGGTCCTTCGGTCGGCGGTCAGCGCCCCCGCAACAACAATTTCACAATCGAAGGAATCGATAATAACAATAAGGCCGTAACCGGGCCGTTGGTGCAGGTTCCCAACGACGCCGTTTCGGAATTTACGGTAATTGCGAACCAGTTTTCACCCGAGTATGGCCACTCCTCCGGCGGACAGTTTAATCAGATAGTAAAGAGCGGCACGAATCAGTTTCACGGAATGCTGTATGAGTACTTTAAAAATCGCGATCTGAATGCCGCCGACAATCTGAACTGCCGTCGAGGGAAACCCCCTGCATCCGCGTTACGACAACAACCGCTTCGGCGGAAACTTCGGCGGGCCCTATCAAGAAGGATAAACTCTTCTTTTTTGTCGACTGGGAGTACAACCCGATCGGCCAGTCCTCAACTACCGGCTACGATGCTCCCACCGCTGCCGGATACAGCATGCTGGGCTGCGATTCCGGGCATCAGCATGACCAACCTGCAGCAGTATCAGAAGTATTTGGGAGCGGCGCCAAGCGGCCTCGGAGACATTCTATGTGAATCCGAACGTCTATCTGGGCGGAACTGGAGCCGCGACTTCGCTCGCCGGCGCTCACCACGGCGGGTGGAGGACTCGTACCGGGCACGGTTGCCATTCCCGCGGGCACGATTTCCTCGTCGCTTCCGAATTACCAGAACTACAACACGGGCCTGGCCTCCATCGATTACTCCATCTCGGACAAAGATCAGCTGCGCGGGCGTTTTGTTCTGGAGCGCACGGGATCTATCGACACTGCCGGTTTTCCGCAGGCCTTCTTTAAGACCATCCCCTATAACTACTATCTGGCCACCATTTCCGAATATCATAACTTTTCGCCCAACCTCACCAATGAGCTGCGGCTCGGGTTCAATCGCTATCTTAACGATTACACCGGTGCCTCACCATTTCATTTCCAGGCCTGGATCAGTTTCCCAGCATGCAACGTGTATGAGGGTAATTTCGGTTCTATCTTTGGGCCGGACGGGAACGCTCCGCAGTACGACTATCCAAAACACCTATCAGATCAACGATGGCGTGAACTGGACCAAAGGCAAGCACAATTTCCATTTCGGTTTTGATGGGTATCAGCTGGATATCGCCGCAGTCATTCGTGCAACGCTCGCGCGGCGACTACGAATGGAGTTTCCTGTCGGATTACATGTTCGACTACTATCCCGACTACATCGCTCAGCGGTCTCTGGGTGGTCAGGAGTACTCAGGCAATCAATATCTGTACGGCTTCTATGGCAACGATAGCTGGAAGATGCAGCCCGAACCTGACCATCAATATCGGTCTTCGCTATGAATATTTGACGGTGCCGATCGGCGAGCAAGCTGCAGAACCCTGCAATCAGCCGTTTCGAACGTTCCGGGTTTGATTGACGTTCAACAAGCCGCAACCCATGGGCTTCGCGTTCATGCCTCGCATCGGTATCGCGTATTCGCCTGGCACCAGCGGCAAGACTGTAATTCGCGCTGGGTTTGGCCGGAACTTCGATGTACTGCCCGACAATTTCGGCCTACTGACGGAGCCGCCGCAATCCACAACCACCGTGGATTGCACCGGCGGCCCGACAGACCGGCTGTTCGCAGGCCGGCGGACCGGGAGGCGGATTCCTGGCCAACGGCGGCATTAAGCCGAACAGCACTGTCAGCGTCCCGAGCCTGGCCGACCTGCGCGCCGGCACCGGCGGCTACGTGCCCAACCAAACGCGTCCCGAGGCCGTTCAATGGAACATTGGCGTTCAGCATGTGTTTGCGAATGACTACACGTTCGAAAGCAACTACATCGGCACCCACGGCGTCTACCTGCCGGTGCAAATTCAGCTCAACCGCCAACCGGTGGTGAATGCCGTCCAATGCCCTGCCGCTGTATTACAGCATGCCGAGCCAGGCGCACTCTCAATTCGCTTGACGAGCACGCTTTCCGGTCTTGACGGCGCTGAACTGGCCGCGGGCGGCAACATCCTCCCGGGATATCTCGCTGCGGGCTTCACGGGCATCATCACTTCCTACCAGCCCTGGGGCAACTCCAGTTACAATGGCTGGGCGAATACTTTGACCCGGCGATTCTCCAATGGCTGGCAGCTTATCGGAGCCTATACCTGGAGCCACAACATCGACGATTCCACCGCGGAAGTCTTCTCCACCTACGTAACACCGCGGCGGCCCGAGAACGCGCAGGATCTGGCCGCTCGATCGCTCGAGTTCGGCGCTCGACCACCGGCAGCGCTTCAGCGTCGAATCGATTTACGACTTCAATCCGTTCAAGAACGGGAACTGGCTCATGAAGAACGTCGTCGGCAACTGGGAGATCGCGCCGGTGTATCAATATCAAACCGGTACGCTCTACGACGTGCAAAGCGGCTGCTGACGCCAATCTGAACGGCGACACGGCGGGCGACCGCGCGTTCGTGAACGGCAGCGGAAATCCCGGCGTTGGTTCTGGAACCACGGCCCTGACGAATAGCGCTGGCCAAACGGTCGCCTATCTGGTGAATAATCCGAACGCGCGGTACATCACGGCGCCCAAGGGCACTTTCCCAAACGGCGGCCGCAACACCGGGCATGTTGCCGCCGATCGATGATATCGACATCACGCTTGGCAAAGAACTTCAACGTAACCGAAAAGTTCAAGGTTCAGTTTGCCGCGCGTGTGTTCAACCTGTTCAACCATCCGCAATACGTCGGCGGCTTCATCAGCGATGTGGCTCCCGCCGGCGCCGCGCTTCCTGGCACGAACAGTAGTCCGACTACGACTCTGGTGCATAATTTCCTGATTCCGAGCTCGAGCATCTTCGGGGATCCGAGTCAGGCGTTCTCGAGCAATCCGAGACAGATGTCGTTGTCTATGAAGGTTACTTTCTAGGGGCAGCTCACCCCTGCCGTTTTGCGCCTTCCCATAACGGGGGAAGCCCGCTGATCAGAGGATCTGTGTACGCCGTACTGGCGTGCCACCAAATTGAGGAGAAGGAAGAATGAGATACATAAATAGGACTTTGATCCTGGCGCTGATGGCGCTTACCTGCTTAGAAGCGCAGGACATCACCAAAGGAGCCATCGCGGGTGTCGTCCGCGACGCGAGCGGCGCCGTAGTTCCGGGCGCCCCGGTCAAGCTGACGTCGCCTTTTGGCGACCGCGAGACCACCACCAACGGCGCGCGGCGCGTATAGTTTTCAAAGCCTTGTCGCGGGCCCTGGCTACAGCATCACTGTCAACCAACCTGGATTTTCGGCCGCGACACAGCGCAACATCATGGTTGCAATCAATGGGACCACCACCGCCGACATTAACCTCGAGGTAGGAACCGCCACCCAAACCGTGGATGTGACGGCAGACACCACCGCCATCGATCTGAGCACCACCAACACCGGCGCCAACATCGATGAAAGCTTGTTCAGGAACGTGCCCGTTGGCCGGAATATTTCAGCCGTGATGGCGATGGCTCCCGGCGTTTCCGATAGCGTCGGCGCGGGCGCTGCGAACCCGTCTATCAATGGCGCTTCGGGCCTCGAAAACGAATACATCGTCAATGGCGCGAACACTACCGATCCTGGTTTTGGCGGCTTCGGCACTTACAGCCGGGCGTACGGGCCTCTTGGCAACGGCATCAATTTCGACTTTGTTCAGGAAGTCCAGGTGCAGACTGGTGGCTTTGAAGCGCAATACGGTCAAGCGCTCGGTGGCATCATCAACGTGGTCACCAAAAGCGGCACCAACCAGTATCATGGCGACGCGTACGGTTATTTTGGGCCCCAACAGTTTGAAGCCACCCGCACCGATGCCAACCCCCTGTTGGTCAGCAAATTCGACTATCTGGTCCACCAGGGATCGCTCGACTACGGTGGAGACTTCGGTGGGTACATCCTGAAGGACAAGTTATTCTTCTACGGCGGTATCAATCCACTGCACAACACCAACTACAAGGAAGCTGATCCTTTCTACGCCAACAACGCGCTGGGCGTGGTCGCCCGCACCATCAGGACCATAGACTACACCGGCAAGATCAACTACAACCTGGGTACCAAGCACCAGTTCGAAGGTTCCGTGTTCGGCGATCCGTCCAGCACTCCCATGACGTTCAATCAGCCCGTCAGCACCGTTCCCGCTCCCGGTCCTATCGATACCAGCGATGGAGAGCAAGCCTGAATTTCGGGACCCGCACCTGGACCGGCCGCTACAACGGTACGTTGAGCCCTAACTGGGCGCTCACGGTGAACTACAGCAATTATTACAACAGCTTCACCAACACCCCACTCGAAAACGGCTATCAGATTATGACGAAACCGCGGCGCAGGCAGGCACGGGCGGCCAGATCACCTATGGCGGCGTTGGCTTCAATGAGCTAGAGCGAGTCGAAGGTGAATCAGTTCGCCGTTTCCAGCACCCACATCTTCCGCCTCTGGGGTGGCCACACCATTACATACGGATACCAGTTCGAGGACGACGTTTACAACGACGCTTTCGGACTTTACACGGGCGCAAACTTCACAGTTTCCCAACATTCCGGCATTCGGCCCGGCGGCCGGACCAGACGTCCTATGGCGGACAGTTCCTTCGCACGCACGAAAATCCCAATGATCCAAGCACACCCATCGTGCTGGTGTATGAGCGCGGGCTCTACTCCCCGCCTTATACTTCCACCGATTCGCGGTATCAGAGCGGCTACTTCCAGGACTCCTGGACCTTCGGCCGATTCACGTTGAAACCCGGTGTCCGATTCGAGCAACAAAGCCTGATCGGTAATCAAACGCATTACATTTTGTCTCACAACTGGGCTCCGCGCCTGGGGCTCATCGTCGATCCGTTTAACAATCACAAGACCAAGATCGACGCCAGCTTCGGCCGGTTCTTTGAGCATGTTCCCGCCGACATCTCCGTCCGCGCCTTGTCCTCTCAGCTCAGTATTACCGGGAGCGTGGTATGCGGACCCCGGGCCGGGCCAGCAGCCGAACTTGTCGCCCAGCAACTACGTGCCGGGCGGAAGTATCGCATTCCAGGGCGGCTGCGCATTGTGTATCGAGAACGTCGCCCCCGGAACCGGCGCGCAGTACCAGGATGAAATCACGGGAGGCTACGAGCACGAATTCGCTCACAATCTCACCTTCACCGGTCGCTTCATCTATCGCGATCTTCGACGGATCATCGAGGACATGTCCGGGACCAACGTCACCCAGGCTCTCCACGGCGTGCCGCAGATTTACGTGGTTGGCAATCCGTCGGCCAAGTTGGATATCTTCCAAAATACCTTCCCCTGCTCCTCCGGACCGAATTGCAATCTCAACACCGGTTACACCAATTTCGCGAACGGCACCCCCAACGGTCCTGACGGCATCCCGGATGGCTTCCCCAATGCGAGCCGTATCTACAAGTCCGCGGAGTTCATCGTCAACAAGCGCTTCTCGAATGTTCAATTTTACGGAAGCTACGTGCTGTCCAAGTTGTACGGCAACTACCAGGGCTCCTACCGCAGCGACAATGGCCAGCAGGATCCTAACATCAGTTCCATGTTCGATTTCACCAATTCCGACGGCGTCTTGACCGGTCAGGATATTCCCGGTGTTCTGAACAGCGATCGCAGGCACCAATTCAAACTGTTCGGCAACTACATATGGCGTAACTTCAACGTGGGCGCCAGCTGGCTTCCGACCTCCGGTACTCCGATTACCGATTTGCTGGCTCACCCAGCCTACTTGAACGCTGGTGAAATCCCGGTATGCCCGGACGGGACGTTCACCTGCGCTGGCGGACCGCGTGGCGCCGAAGGCCGTACTCCGTGGACCTTCGACTTCAACCTGCATGGCGACTACACCATCAAAATCGGCGAGCGTATGCGCGTGAAGTTCGTCGCCGATCTGTTCAATGTGTTTAATGAGCAGAAGGACATCCGCCCCAACCAGTGGTCGCAGCTCAATGGAGGCGCAAACAATCCGGATTTCCTGAAACCGGGTCTCCAACAGTTCGCCGATCCTTATGAAAATCCGTTCAACGCCCGTTTAGCAGTTCGCTTCGAGTTCTAACTAAACTCGCTCATCGCATCGGGGAGGTCTTTCGGGTCAAACCCTGGGACCTCCCCTTTTGTTTTTGTACGAAAATAGAAATAGCAATATGCATCGCACTGCCTTGGTCTTGATCGCTCTATCCTTCTGCCTCCATCTTTCCGCGGCCACCAAGAAACCCCAGCTCCCCGCTCAATACAAAAAGTGGCTCGACCAGGACGTGATCTATATCATCACCGACGAGGAGCGAAAGGCATTCCTGGCCCTCTCCACCGATGAGGAGCGCGATAAGTTCGAGGATAGTTTCTGGGCCATTCGCAACCCGCTGCATGGCTCAGACCGCAACCCGCTCAAGGAAGAACACTACGCGCGCATCGAATACGCCAATAAGAACTTCGGCCATGAGTCCACCACCCCCGGCTGGATGACGGACATGGGGCGCGCTTATATCCTCTTTGGACCGCCCACCTCGCGCCATCCTTTTGTGGGCTACAGCCAGATCTATCCCATGGAGCTCTGGTTTTATGAGAACAACACCAGTTCTCCGGCCCTGCCCGCGTTCTTTTATCTGTTGTTCTACATCAACGGCGATATCGGCGACTACAAGTTCTATCGCCCCTTCCTGGATGGCCCCATGAAGCTGGTGCGCGGCTCTCAGTTCAACTCCAACGCCGATGTCTACAAGTTTCTAAAGCCCATGGGCGGCGACGTGGCCCATGCCATTATGTCGCTGGTGCCGAGCGAGCCCGTCGACACGGTGAACTTTCAGCCGGACATGTCCAGCGACATGCTACTCGCCAGGATCGAGAATTTCGCGAACAATCCTTTCAATGTCAGCAAGCTTCGCGAGATGCGTTCCCTACACGCTAGGGTCGACTCGTATTTCCTGGTGAATCAAGACCGGCCGGTTGAGATCAATTCTCTCGTTCTCGCAGATCCGGTGGGGAAGTATTGGCTCGATTTTGGCGTGTTGATCGACGACCCCAAGCTGGGCCAGCGCGATGGTTCGCAGTTGAAGCTCAGCATCGCCTACCACCTGACTACCGCGTCCGGTGAAACCATCCTCGAAAACACCGAAGATCGCGCCTACGCCGCCTTCGAAGACACACCTTCGGGCGTGAAACAATTCGCGCCATTCCTGGTCGCCGGCCGCCTTCCCATTGAGCCCGGAGCTTACAAGCTGATGGTGGAAGTCACCAACCGGGGAGCGCAGCAAACCTATAAAGGCGAAACTACGGTAGCCGTGGGACCCTCCAAGCAGGCCTCCTTCTCAGGTCCCTTGGTGACCACTTCGATCGAACGCGTGGCGCGGCCCAACCCCTTCCAGCCGTTTGAATATTTCGGCGTCCAGTTCCATCCCGCCGCGCGTCACGAAATCAATCACCCGGACCCGCTGCGGCTGCTGTTCGAGCTCCATGAACCGCCTGGTGCCACCGCCAATTATGAGATGGAGTACATCGTCTCGCCGCCGCTCGAGAAAGACGGCCGCCGCACCAGCACCGAGGAGATCCCGCATTCCGAATTCAAAGATGGACGGCTTCTCAAGTCCAAGACCATCGCCGTGAACGATCTCGACAACGGCGACTATCGTTTGATCGTGAATCTGCGGGTGGCCGGTAGTCCCGCGGTGCTGGCCTCGGCCAACATGCCGCTGCGAATCTCGGCGGCCAAGAGCGACCTGCCGCTTTACTTTCTCTCGGATACTCAGGCCTTAGGACGGCCGGGCGTAGCGGCTTACATGCGTGCACTCGAAGACACCTCGCAAAAGAACGACGCCGCGGCTGCGGATTATTTCCGCCAGGCTCTGGATCAAAACCCCGCCAATACGTTTGCCGGTCAGTATCTGGTACAGCTCTACTTTAGCGAGCGAAAATACGCGCCCATCGCCGACCTCTACAAGCGCCTCGGAATCGCGGCCTTCAAAGAATCTCCCGTCACCCTGGCTCAGATCGCACTCAGCTTCCGCCAGAGCGGCGACGCCGATCAGGCCCGCAACGTCATTACCGCCGGCCTGGGGATATATCCCGGCAACGCAACGCTCTCGGCCCTGCAAAGCCGCGCCCAATAAACCTCTCTTTCTCAACCTTGCTCACGCTGGTGTGTGGCGCACGCACTCCTGCGTGCCGTGTTGGCACTCGTGCCAACACCTTTTGGGGTTGTGCTAACATGCAACCATTAGGTTGCTCATGACTACAGACCGCATCGAGAAACAGATCCTGCTCCATGCTCCCCTCAAACGAGTTTGGCGAGCGTTAACCGATTCCGCCGAGTTCGGCCTCTGGTTCGGCGTGAAGTTCGATGGCCCATTCCAGCCGGGCGCCTCCCTGCGCGGAGTCATTGTCCCCACAATCATGGATCCCGAAGTGGCCAGGGCCCAGAAGAAGCACGAAGGCACGCCGTTTCAAATTACAGTCGAGCAGCTCGAACCGGAACGGCTGTTCTCGTTCCGCTGGCATCCTTTCGCTATTGAAAGTGCCGTCGACTATTCCGCCGAGCCAACCACGCTCGTGTCATTCACGCTCGAGGAAGTGGCCGCAGGCGTCCTGCTCACCGTCACTGAATCCGGATTCGATCAAATTCCGCTGGCGCGCCGTGCCCAGGCGTTCCTGGCGAACGAGCAAGGGTGGAGCATGCAAGTGAAACTGGTCGAGGCCTACCTTGTCCGCACGCCCTAGCAAAAACTCGGCGGCGCTATTTGCGGCCCTGGGCGACGAAACCCGCTTGCGGCTGGTCTTCCGCCTGCGCGCAGGACCGGTGTCCATCGCCAAACTCACCGCGGGATCCAAAATCACTCGACAAGCCATCACCAAACATCTGCGCGTCCTGGAGCAGGCGCGGCTGGTGCACGGCATGCGGCACGGCCGGGAAAAGCTTTGGCAATTGGATCGGCGGCGCCTGGATGACGCTCGACACTACCTCGATCTCATTTCCAAGCAGTGGGACAACGCTCTCGGCCGGCTGCGCGAGTTTGTCGAGGACTAGTGGCGCTGCAATTGTGGCGCACGCACTCCTGCGTGCCGCGTTCACACTCTTGTGAACGCACCGGGCATTTCTCCCGATGCTAACGAACTCGCTGCGACACGCAACTAGAATAACAAAAGGAGATCACCGCAATCGTGGCGCCTCCCACCCCTTCACTTCACTTCTTTCGTTCCGTCCCTATTACCCGGCGCGTAATATCCGCGCCGCACCGAAACCCGCAAACCAGGCGAACTCACCTTCACCGCCAGCTTGCGAAACTTGCCGTCCTGCTGTTCATTGCTCGGCACGTAACCGATCGCGTACTGGCTGCGCAGCTCATCCTCGATGGTTTGATAAATCTCGCCCAGCGACATCCGCTTCTTTCCCGCATCAAACATGCGTCCGCCTGTTGGCTCGGCCAGGCCTTTCAGGAATTCGCAGCCGAAGAATTTTTGGTCGTAGCAAATCGCATAGACAATCGTGTTGGTTTCCTGAGCCGCCTGTAGCGCCTCTTCCATGTGCATCCGGCTGCCGTTGTCCAGGCCGTCTGAAACAATCAGCATCATCTTGCGCCCCGGAACACCCTGCAGCTTCCCTATGGCCGTTTGGTAAACCGCGTCGTAGAGCAGTGTGCCGGGCATGGCTTGCCCCTCGGCAGGCAGCCCCCGGAATGGTATCGCGTGAAGCTCGGCCAGCGCCTTGCGAAGACGCACGGTGGAGGATGTATAGTCTTGCCACAACACCAGAGTGCTCGAGAAACCCAGCAGCAGCGCGTGGTCCGTCGGTCGTATGACGGCATCGAAGAATCTCCCCGCCGCCTCGCGCTCCGCTTCAATGGCCTGCCGCACGCTGCCGCTCACGTCCATCAGCATGGCAATGGTGAGCGGAAGATCGGTGTCGCGAGCGAAATATCGAATCTGTTGCTTGCGGCCATTCTCGCGGATCTCAAAATCTTCCTTGTGCAGATCGGTTACCAGCGCCCCGCGCTTATCGGAAACCGTGCACAGAACGTTCACCACGTTGACGTCCACGCGGATGGGTTCTTCACCTGCCGCCTGCGCGAAAACACACGCGCACCGGGCCAAACCGAGAATTACTGCCCCGAGGCGCTTGATCCGTCGCACTCGTACTCCATCAACTCGAAGTTCTTCGCTTGACGGTGCAGCGGCAGACGCATCTTCCAGGGACGCGTATAAACCTTGGGATCCTCGAGCGTGGCTTCGTACCAGATGGTATTGGCGTCAATCGGCGTGTAGCGCTCCATCACGTGCAATTGATTGCTATGAAAATCGCCGGCCATATCAAGCCACGTCTTGTCGTTCAAACCCTTGACGTCCACCACCAGCGTGTCGCCTTCCCAATGCGCGATAGAATCGCCGTCAGATGACTCCGCCGCCTCGGGATGACTGGTCCGATCCAGATGGAAAATGCGCCAGGCGTGCATGTACTCATAGTCCACATGAATCTTCCCGGCAGTCTCGACGATCTCAAACGCGTACGGCATATGTGTGATGCGCGGCACGCCCGGAAGTCCGCAGTGCGATTGCGCCTTCGCCAGTTCAGCGCGCTTCGCAAGCGCCCAGTCCTGATACGGAATCTTGTCGCCTTCGACAATCCCTGGGCCGCCCGGATACCCATAATCGCCCCGGTGTTTAACCACGTCCCAGGCAGCCAGCGTGCGTTCCTGCCAGATTCCGGAAAGATCCGGTTTCCCTTCGCGAGTGCGCGGCATCGCACCCGCTTTCTCACCCGGCCGGAAGGGATCAGGATCGCCGGGTTTCGGAATAGTGTCCCAGCTATCTTGGGCCAATAAAGCCCGCCCGAGCAGGCACGCGATTGGGATCAGCCATCTCCGAGTCATTACCAGATCATGCTATCTAATTCTCAAAATGCCTGCATTCCCTCAAGTGGCCGGGGCAACTGTGGCGCACGCACTCCTGCGTGCCGCGTTCACACTCGTGTGAACGCTCGGTATAATCACAGTTTGACGCACATTCTTTCACTCCAACAAGCCATCCAGGAAATGGTTCACGATGGCGACATCCTGGCGCTGGAAGGCTTCACGCACCTCATCCCTTTCGCCGCCGGCCACGAAATCATCCGGCAGGGGAGGCGCAATTTGACGCTTATCCGGATGACGCCGGATTTGATCTACGATCAACTAATCGGCTCAGGCTGCGCGTCGAAGCTCATTTTTTCGTGGGGCGGCAATCCCGGCGTGGGATCGCTGCATCGTCTGCGCGACGCGGTGGAGCAAGGCTGGCCCGCGCCTCTCGCGCTCGAAGAGAACGCGCATGCCGGTATGGCGGCCGCCTACGCTGCCGGCGCGTCGCATCTTCCGTTCGGCGTGCTGCGAGGATATTTAGGGACCGATCTTCCCAAATACAATCACGTAAAGTTTATCGAATGTCCGTTCACCGGCGAGCGTCTGGCCGCCGTACCCGCCATCCGGCCCGATGTCACCGTAATTCACGCCCAGAAAGCCGACCGCAAAGGCAACGTGCTGATGTGGGGCGTGGTGGGCGTCCAAAAGGAAGCGGTGCTCGCGGCCAAGCGAGCCATAGTCACGGTGGAAGAGATCGTCGACCAGCTCAATGCCCCGCCCAACTCCGTGGTGCTGCCTTCCTGGGTAGTGGGCGCGGTGTGCGAAGTGAAGGGTGGTGCGTTTCCGTCCTACGCGCAAGGTTATTATCCACGCAACAACGCCTTCTACAAACAATGGGACCCCATCGCGCGCGAACGCGAAACGTTCCAAGCCTGGATGCAGCGTCACGTGCTCGGCACCAGGGATTTCGACGAGTTCAAGCGCAGTCTGGACTCGGTGGTGACTCATGCCTGAAGCTAAATACACCTCCGATGAAATGATGACCATCGCCGCCGCCCGCATGATCCGCAACGGCGCTTCCTGTTTTGTGGGCATCGGCCTTCCCAGCGCGGCCGCCAACCTGGCGCGCCTCACGCATGCCCCGGACACCGTTCTGATTTACGAATCGGGATGCATCGGCGCCAAGCCCACCGTGCTGCCGCTCTCCATCGGCGATGGCGAGCTTTCAGAAACCGCCGACGCCGTGGTTTCCATTCCCGAAATATTCGCCTACTGGCTGCAAGGCGGCCGCATCGACCTTGGATTTCTCGGCGCCGCCCAAATCGACCGCTTCGCCAACATCAATACCACCGTGATCGGCGATTATTACAAACCATCGGTGCGTCTGCCCGGCGCCGGCGGAGCCCCGGAAATCGCGGCCTCGTCTAAAGAAGTGCTCATCACGCTGCGCCAGAGCAAGCGTGCGTTTATCGAGAAGCTGGACTTCGTCACCTCCGGCGGCTACTTCACCGGAGGCGACAGTCGCGCGAAAATGAATCTCCCTGGCAAAGGTCCCAGCGCCGTAATTACCGATCTCGGCATCCTGACTCCGGACCCGACCACCAAGGAGCTGACCTTGACCAGCATCCATCCCGGCGTCGCGGTGGAGAAGGTGATCGAGTCTACCGGCTGGCCTCTGAAGGTGGCGCCGAAACTCGCCAATACCGAACCTCCCACTGAAACCGAACTACAGGTGCTTCGGGATCTGAACGAGCGCACCGCCCGCGCTCACGCCGGACAGGCCTGATGCTCGCCTTCACCTACGACATGCTCCCGTCGCGTGTCGTATTCGGAGTCGGCTGCCTCGACAAATTACCCGAGGAAATCGAGCGCCTGGGTGCACACCGCGCTCTCGTGCTCTCCACGCCCGAGCAGCACAAAGATGGGCAGCGCATAGTGGATCGTTTGGGCTCGCTCGCCGCCGGCCTTTTCGACCGGGCCGTGATGCACGTCCCCATCGAGATTGCCCAGCAGGCTAGAGAGCGAGCCAAGGCGCTGGGCGCGGATTGTTGCGTCGCCATTGGCGGCGGTTCTACAACCGGCTTGGCGAAAGCCATCGCGCTGGTATCCACGCTTCCCATTCTCGCGATCCCGACTACGTACGCCGGATCGGAGATGACGCCCATCTGGGGCCTCACCGAAAGCGGCATCAAGAAGACCGGCCGCGATTCGCGCGTGCTTCCGAAGACGGTGCTCTACGATCCAACGCTCACTATCAGTATGCCGCCCATCCTTTCCGCCACCAGCGGCATGAACTCCATCGCGCATTGCGTGGAAGCGCTGTATTCGAAGGACGTCAATCCCATCGTCTCGTTGATGGCCGAAGAAGGCATTCGCGCTTTGGCCGAAGGGCTGCCGGTAGTGGTCAAGCACCCGGCGAATCTCGAAGCTCGCTCCAGCTCACTCTATGGCGCGTGGCTAGGCGGCATGTCGTTAGGCGCGGTGGGCATGGCGCTGCATCACAAGTTGTGCCACACGCTCGGTGGCAGCTTCAATCTTCCGCATGCCGAGACGCACACTGTGGTTTTGCCGCATGCCACCGCTTATACCGCGTCCGCCGCTCCGGAAGCCATGTCGCGGATTGCGCGAGCGCTCGGTACGAAATCGGCGGCGCAAGGTCTCTTCGATCTAGCCTCGGCGCTCGGTGCGCCAATGTCCCTGGCAGCTCTCGGGCTTAAGGCCGCCGACCTCGAAAAAGCCGCCGACCTCGCCGTCCAAAACCCCTACTACAATCCGCGCCCCATTACGCGCGAAGGCATCCGGGCATTACTGCAGGATGCCTTCGAAGGCCAACGTCCGGCCTAATTTTGTGGCGCACGCACTCCTGCGTGCCGCGTTCACACTCGTGTGAACGCCATTACCGGCGCCAATACCCGCGACGCCCGAAGTAACGAGGCCCGTAGTAGCGGGGAGCAACCCAGCGAGGACCATAATATGCACGCGGACCCCAATAACCGACGCCCACGCCATAAACCGGGGCAGGCGCAACGTAAGGAACCACTGGCGCCGGAACTACCGGAGCGGCGTAGCCATAGGCCGGGCCGACACCCACTCCAACACCCACCACCACGCGCGGTGCAGCGAATGCCGCCGTTCCAACAAAAAACAACAGAGCAAGCAATTTCGTTTTCATCAATCGTTCCTCCTGACCCGCGCTCATAATGCATTCCCGGTGCCAACAGCGATCGCACGATAAATCACGAACTTCCGGACGATCGTCGCCACCCGCGCATGGCCCATTACCACCAGCCGGTTGGATTTCAACCGGTAGAATAGAACTTGCCACGGTTGCTGATGCTCGCGCCCCATCTCGAGATCGGAGGCGCCGACAAATTCAACCTGGATCTCATCCAGCGCCTTCAGCAGGATCACAACTACGAAGTCTCGATCATAACCACTCGCTCCAGCCCGCACCGCTGGCGGGAGCACTTCGAGCGCTTGACGCCGGACGTTTTCATACTCCACGAAATCCTTCCCGTAGAAGATTATTCGCAATTCATTTCGAATTTCATCCAGACCAGAAAGCCCGACACAGTCCTTATTACGAATTGCCGGATCGCTTACCAGTTGCTTCCACTCTTGCGAACAGCCGGCGGGCCTTCCTTCCACGACTATCTTCATATGGAAGATTGGGACCAGCAAAGTTATCCGCGGCTCTCCCTCCGCTACGCTTCCTACCTCGATGCCACCATTGTTTCGTCCGAGTACTTGAAGCAGCGCCTGATCGAAGCGGGCGGGAATCCGAACCGCATCCACGTAGCCACCACCAATATCGACCCTCAACTCTGGAACAGTTCCGATTTCGACAAGCCTTCCATCCGGGCAAAATACGGCGTCGCTGAGAGCGTTCCCGTAATCGCTTTCGTTGCTCGATTGTGCCGGCAAAAACAGCCCGACGTGATGGCCACAGTGCTCAAGACCATCCGCGACCGAGGCCTGGAATTCGTATGCCTGGTCGCCGGCGAGGGAGATTACAAGCCGTGGCTCGAAAAGTTCGTTTCCAAGCATCGTCTCCCTGAAATAAAGCTTCTGGGAGCAATCCCGAGCGAACAGGTGCGCGAAATACTGGCGATCAGCGATCTGTACTTCATGCCGTCGGAAGACGAAGGCATCGCCTTGACGCTATTCGAAGCCATGTCGATGACGATCCCGCCCGTCGCCGCCGATGTTGGCGGCCAAGCCGAACTCGTTACGGCCGATTGCGGCATTCTGATAAAGCCGGGGGCTTCGCAGGAAGTGGAGTACGCCGATGCGCTGGAACGATTATTGACCGATCCGGACTTGCGCCGTTCCATGGCCTCGCGATCTCGAGAACGAATTTGCGAGCGCTTCACACTGGAAGAAATGGGTAACCGCATGGCGCAACTTTTCGAATGCGCGGCAACCAACAGCACATTCGAACCAACGCTAGCCCATACCACCCCGGTAACGGAAGAATTGCCCAGCCGTTTCAGCAGATTTTTCACCACTACACTTTTATTGCTCTCGCCTCGAAACCTCGGCTTAAAGCTTAGAAACCTGAGCCTGCTAGGCGGCATCTACTTCCATCCCGAAAAACGGCGTCGTCTTGCCGAGAGTTTCAATGCCCGGTATTACCTCTCTCATAACCCCGATCTCAAGGCGCGCGGCGTTGCGCCGCTGATACACTATGCGTTGCAAGGTTATTTGGAAGGCCGGCTGCCCAGCCCGCATTTCGATCCAGCCGATCGCTACGGAGTCAATCCGATGCTATGGAGAATATACCAGCGTGATTAAATATTGGATCGCCTGCGCTGTCCTCTGTTCGACCGCCTGGGCCGAAACGCACCGTTGCGAGCGCGCCTGCATGATCGCGCTCACGGATCAATATCTCGCCGCGCTGGTGAAGCACGATCCGGCCGGCTTGCCCCTTTCGAAAGGCGTGCGATTCACCGAAAATACCGCCGAAATTCGGATTGGCGACGGCCTGTGGGTGGGAGCGTCGGAAGCTCCCACCACTTTCAAGATCTACGCCGTCGATCCCGCATCGAACCAGGTCGGCTTCTATGGCGTCATGAAGGAAAACAACCGGCCGCTGATCATCGCGCTGCGGCTCAAGGTTGTCGATGGCGAGATCACCGAAATCGAGCACGTGCTCGCGCGCAACATGCGTCCCGACCGGATGCAGAATCTGATCACCCCCCGCGCCGCATTTCTCGAGGACGTTCCCGCCTCCGAGCGCACCCCGCGCGACGAAATGATGAATGCCGCCAACTCTTATTTCGAAGCCATCGAGCACAACGACGGCGAGCTCGCGCCCTTCGCCGAGGATTGCGAGCGGCATGAAAATGGCGCCCAGACCACGCACAACGCTGCCTCCGTGCCGTGGCCCGTACCGATGGGTTCACCGGAAGCCGACCACGCCATGGCCATCATCGGCACCTTAAGTTGCAGCGCTCAACTCAACAGTCAGGTCATGAGCTTCATTACGCGTCTGTGGCCGCGGGGTATAGGGCTGGTAGATGAACAGAAGGGCTTGCTTTATTCGTTTCCGATGTTCCAGCACCGCGGCGCTGTTCATGACATCCGGATCAAGGGCGTGCCAGGCGTGGATGTGATCCACATGAACGGCGGGACTTCGAACATGCAAATGGGAGAGATCTTTAAAATCCGCGGCGGCAAGATTCACGAGATCGAAACCGTGGGAACCAGCCTGCCCTACGGAACCAAAAGCGGCTGGGAGCAATAGCCTAGTCGCCGGCCGGAAGGTTGTTCTTCCTCAGGAATTCTTTGATGGTCACGTAGATCCTGGTGCGTTCGTCCGCCGAAAAGTTTCCGTGATGGCCGCCCGGGATGGTCAGCAATTGATTCTGTACGCCCGCCTTGGTGAGCGCTCCCTGTAACCGCACCGCCTGCTGATAGTTCACGGTTGTATCGGCATCACCATGGATGGTCAGCACCGGCGGCTGATCGGCTCGGATATAAGTGAGCGGCGACAAGCGGCGTGCTAATTCGTCGCGATTGGGCAGGCTGCCGAACCATTGCACCGCGAGATTCGCCTTATGCGGCCCATCGATCACATCGCCCACATCGGCCACGCCATACCAATTGATGATCGCTGCCACTTTGGGCAGCGGCGCGCCTTCGCATTCACGCGCCAAGCCCGCGCTTTCGGGAATCATTCCCGTGGTCAAAGCCAGATGACCGCCGGCGGATTCGCCCATCGACACGATGCGGTTCACGTCGAAGTTGTACATCTTGGCCTGCGCGGCGACAAAGCGCAGGGCGCACAGGCAATCCTCCACCGCGGCCGGAGCCAGCGCAACGCGAGCCAGCCGATACTCCACGTTCACCACGTTCCAGCCCATTTCAAACCACGGGATGAGATACATCTGCGATGCCTCTTTCGTGCCGGCGGCCCAAAAGCCGCCGTGAAAGTGGATCACCGTAGGCTGCGGAGTGGTGACATTGCGCCGCCGGTAGATGTCGAGCTTCACTTCGGTGTTTCCCGCAACGACATAAGTCACATTGGGCACCACGTCGTAATCGCTCGCGGAGCGAGCGGCCCAGTTGGCTTGCGGTGAAAGCTGAAAGAACAATACCGCGACTGAGAGCAGAGGCGTCATGCGATCTCCAGGATCTTGGCGGCGAAGAAGTCAGGCGCATCCAACATCGCGCCGTGACCTTGGCCCTCCAGAACAACTATGCGGCAACCGGGGAGGGTATCGCGCAGGAAAAAGGCCGCATCTTTGAGCATGCCGGCGGTCACGCTGCCGAGTAGCACGGTGGTGAGCACCACGTCATAATCGCTCGCCGAGCGGGCGGCCCAGTTGGCTTGCGGTGAAAGCTGAGCGAACAACACCGCCACTGAGAGCAGAGGCGTCATGCGATCTCCAGGATCTTGGCGGCGAAGAAATCAGGCGCATCCAACATCGCGCCGTGACCTTGGCCCTCCAGAACAACCATGCGGCAGCCGGGGATGGTGTCGCGCACGAAAAATGCCGCGTCTTTGAGCATGCCCGCGGTCACGCTGCCGAGCAGCACGGTGGTGGGAACCTTCCAACTTACGAGGCGCTCGTGCGCCAGGCGATGCGTGTTGACGGCACGCGATTCGCGCGGCAAGGTCGGAGAGATCTGGAGCACGATCGGCCAGATCGGTGAAGACTTCATCCTCGCGATGTTCTCGGGAGGCACTCGAATCTGGTCCCGCAGAAACGCAGTTACCAGCTCGTCGTAATCGTTGGCTGCTAACGCCCGCTCCATGTTCGCCACCGCGTCGCTCTCCACTGGCTGCAACGTGACAGGAGGCTCATAAAGCATCAATTGAGAAATCGTCTTCAGTCGATCCAATGCTTCGAGTGTAGCCAGCGCGCCATAGGAATGAGCCAGCACCACAACCGGTCCACCGATCGCGTCCACCACAGCGGCAATGTCATCCGCTTCCTTCGAGATCGAATATTCCTTCGCATCGCCGCTCGGAGCGCGGCCCCGCCGGTCCATGGCGTAGACGGTGAAACGCTCGGCCAGTTTCGCGAGCACTGCTCCCCACGAAAGTGAGCCGTTCAAAAGTGCGCCATGAATGAGCAGCAGCGCCGGACCCGAGCCGGCTTTCTGCATCGATATCTCAACGCCGTCGTTGGAGACGACTATCAACCGTTCCGTTGTCATTAGAATTCCAGACGATCCTTTTTCGATTCGATCTTTACCGCGTCCAACCCGGGTACTTTCTTCAGATCGTCCAGCGTTTTAAAGTTGCCGTGCGCTTCGCGATACTGGACCATCGCTTCCGATTCCTTGGCGCCCAACTCCAGGCCAGTCTCAAGATCTTTGGCCGTCGCCTTGTTTACGTTGATTTTGACGACCGGAAAATTTTTTGCCAAATACGTGACGATGCTCTCGACGTCGGACTCGGGAACATCCGTCACCTCCTGCAGCATCTCGGTCACTTTAGATTGCCACCATTGCCTGGTTCCTTGCTGGCCGATCACCGCATCGGGCGAATGGCACATGCTGCAGACCATCTGGAATGTTTCTTTGCCCGGGCCGTCGGGCAAAGTTTGGGCGCACGCGCCCAACGCAATCAAGCAAAGCAGGAAAAACTTCACGCCCACAGTTTCGGGATCAACGCTCCGGCGGTTCCGGTGGGCCGTTCGGCGCGGCCGTTGTGCATGTAGGTGGTGCGCAGGTGGTCCAGGCCCAGCAGATTCAGGATAGACGCGTGAATATCGTGAACGTGATGCGGCTCCTCCAGCGCGCGCAGCCCAATCTCGTCGGTGCTCCCGATCACTTGCCCGCCTTTCACGCCGCCGCCCGCCATCCAAATGGTGAAGCCCCATGGATTATGATCGCGCCCGGCCTTCTCGTCGTTCGGGCTGCCTTGCACGTACGGCGTGCGGCCGAATTCCCCACCCCACACTACCAGCGTGTCCTCCAGCATGCCCCGCGCTTTCAAATCCGCGAGCAGACCGGCCACCGGTTTGTCGCACGATTTGCAATTCTCGGTGTGATTCGCTTCCAGGCTGCTATGCGCATCCCAGCGCGATCCCGAACCGCTGTAGCATTCCACAAATCGAACACCTCGTTCCACTAACCGGCGTGCGAGCAGGAGATTGGTTCCATACACCGACGTAAGAGGATCGTCCATCCCATACAGCTTCTTGGTGGCTTCCGATTCCGAGCTCAGATCAACCGCTTCGGGCGCGGCCGACTGCATGCGATAAGCCAGTTCATACGATCGCGTGCGAGCGTCCAGTTCGGTGTCGTCCTGTTTATCGCGGCCGAACCGGTCGTTGATGGCCTGCAGAAATTCCAGCTTGTTGCGCTCCTGCGCGTCCGTCAGACCGGTGGGCGGCTTCAGGTTCAGAATCGGCGTGTCGCCTTTGCGGAACAGCGTGCCTTGATAGGTGGCCGGCAGAAAACCGGAGCTGTAATTCTGGACCCCGCCCAAAATCTCCTTGTCGTCCTGCATGACGACGAAGGTGGGAAGGTTTTGGTTCGCGCTGCCCAAACCATAAGTGACCCACGCTCCCATGCATGGGCGTCCAGCCAGGATCTCGCCGGTGTTCATCTGGCAGACCGCGCCCACGTGATTGACGCCATCCGCCTGGCAGGATCGCAGCACGGCGATGTCGTCCATGTGCTCGGCGATGTTTGGCAGCCAGTCGGAAACCCAAAGACCGCTTTCGCCATACTGCTTGAAGGTGTGGCGAGTGGGATAAAGGCCGTTGTGCGTGGTTCCAAAGGCGCTTTGCAATGTTTCGGGGTGATAAGACGGCGGCACTGGCTGGCCGGCATATTTCATTAGCGCCGGCTTGGGATCAAACAGATCCACATGGCTGGGTGCGCCTTCCATGAAGCACCAGATGACGGACTTGGCGCGCGGCGTGATGTGCGGTTTCTTGGGAGCCAACGGATCGACAGCGGTTGCACCGTATCCGTCCTGATCGAGCATGGCGGCCAGCGCGATAGCCGCAAGACCGCTACCAGCCCGGGTGAAAAACTCGCGGCGGCTACCCACGTTCCAATGATGCTGGAGCTTGTCTAACATAGAAGCGCTCTCAATTGATATACAGAAATTCGTTCGAATCCAGCAGCATATGGCACAGGTCGACGAAAGCCGCAGCCCGCGCCTGATCCATTCCCTGCGGCAAATTGGTTGGCAGCGGCGGCTTGCGATCGTTGCTCGCTAAACGCGCAACCATCACCGGAGTCTGCTTGGCCAGAAAATCTTCAGCCATGTTCTGCTCTTCAGCGCTGGCAGCGCGGCCATAAGCCAATCGGAAAGCCCGATCCACCTGCGCGGCGGGCGCCAGTCCGCTGTCATTGAATACGCGGCCCGCCAGCGAGCGTGCCCAATCCAGCACCAGTTCATTATTCAAAAGATCCAGCGACTGCGGCGGCGTCACCGTGTTCTTGCGGTAATCGCAGCTCTCAAACGTGTTGGCGGCGTCGAATTCCTGGAGCAGCGGATAAGGCAGGTTGCGTCGAACAAAAATGTAGACGCTGCGGCGATCGCTCTGCGCCGGATCCTTCTCGGTTCTCCACCCGCCGGCTACCGCGGTGGCGGATAGCTCCGAGAGCATGCCGGGAGGCACTGGCGGATACACACCCGGCCCACCCATCTGCGGATTCAACAGGCCGCTGGTGGCCAGCATGGAATCGCGAATCGCTTCGGCCTCCATGCGATGACGCGGGTAGCGCCACAACAGCTGGTTGTCGGGATCGGCTAGAGCGATCTTCGCGTCAAAGTCCGACGCTTCCTGATACACATTCGAGAGCAGGATCAGGCGATGCACCTTCTTCATGCTCCAGCCATTGTCGACAAAATAGCTGGCCAGATAATCCAGCAGCTCAGGATGAGTGGGATGCGCTCCCATGCGGCCGAAATCGCCTGGCGTGGCGACGATGCCGCGCCCAAAATGATAATGCCAGATCCGATTCACCATCACGCGCGCGGGCAGCGGATTCGCGGGATCCGTGAGCCAGCCAGCCAACGCGCTGCGGCGTCCGGTGGAATTCACGCCCGCCGGCGGCGTGATTTTCGCATCACTTGGATCGAGAATCGAAAGGAATCCCGGCTGCACTTCGTCCCCTTCGGCCAAACGGCTGCCGCCGCGTAATATGTAGGTTGGCGGCGCGGTGGCATTCAGATCCCTCATGAACTGGCCTTCGGGCAGCGGCGGCGGCTTGAGGGATTCGAACGTCGCTAACTGGGCCTCGAGCTCGGCATAGCGCTTTGCATTTTCGCCCTTGAGAGATCTCACTGGGTTACCCAGGCCGCCGAAGCGCGTCTCAGCAATGTGATAAACCTGCTGCTCGAGTGGAGTCCGCAGAGCGGCATCCTTGGCAACCACGGCCTGCACCTCGTCCGTCATCACAGTGGCTGAATGCTTCTTGCGCTCTTGTAAAATCGGCGCCATGATCTTTTCCATCTCGGCGCGGATGTCCTTGGTCTTCGCGTCCCACGCCGCATATTGCTCTTCGTACTTGCGCTTGGCCTCCGGATCGGCCAGAGGCAGCGGGCCGTCGCCGAACGCCGTGTTGGCGAAGAAGGCTTCGAGGCGGTAGTAATCCTTGGTCAGGATCGGATCGAACTTGTGATCGTGGCAGCGCGCGCAGCCGAAAGTCATGCCGAGGAAAGCGACGCCCGTTACCTGCGTCATGTCATCCAGCGTCTGATGGCGGCGTTCGAACAGATCGGGCGCGTTGGTTTCGTCGATCCAGTGCCGGTTGAATCCCATCGCGACCAGCGCTTCGGTATTGCCGGGATAAAGCTCGTCGCCGGCGATTTGTTCCTTCACGAATCGATCGTAGGGCTTGTCGTCGTTGAAGGCCTTGATCACATAGTCGCGATAGCGCCAGACATTGGGACGGGTCTCATCCGCTTTGAAGCCGTTACTGTCGGCGTAGCGCGCGACATCCAGCCAATGGCGACCCCAGCGCTCGCCGTAAGCGGGCGAGGCCAGTAACCGGTCCACCACTTTTTCCCACGCGTTGGGCGATTGGTCGGCCAGGAACTGTTGGATCTCCTCCTGGGTGGCGGGGAGGCCAGTCATGTCGATGGTGGCGCGTTTTAAAAGCGTGACCTTGTCGGCGGGCGGATTGGGCTGGAGGTTCTTCTCTTCGAGCTTGGCGAGAATGAAGGCGTCGATCGGGGTCTTGACCCAGGCTTTGTTCTTCACCGCCGGCAGCGGCGACTTCTTCACCGGCTGGAAGGCCCAATAGTTCTTCTGAGCGGGAGTGAAGACATGCGGCGCCTCGGCGGGGAATAAAAGGGGCGCCGAGAGGGCTAAACCCACCACCGCAGACACGTATCGCATCCAGACCTCCGCTTGGTAAATATATCATTTTGAAGGGCGAAACGGAAGGCGCAGGGTGGCTGGTGGCTGGTGGCTTGTGTATTCGCGTGTGGCGATTTCCTTTTCTTCAAAAACGAAGCCAGTCTGAGCGGAAAGGAGGGCTTGGCGCGATTTGGCCGTCCTGAGGCATTCGATTCGAGACTAGTACGGACCGAGGCGGGTAGAAGGGGCTGTGAGCGCGAAGTGATTGAGCGAGCGGAGAAAGCAACTAGGAACGGATGGTCACTCTTGAGCCAGACACGAGCGCGTGCCATACCGTCGATAAGGTGCTGAAAGCCGCACACGTGCAAAACCACGAAGAAGTGGACATCCGCGACGAGGCTGGCCGAATCGTTATTGAGCCAGTTCGCGAAAAGAATTGCAACCTGGATGATCTTCTGAAGAGGATCACCAAGGACAATATTCACCGACGAGATAGATTTCGGCTCGTCGGAAGGCGAGAGGTCTGGTGATGACTCTCGGATTGGTGACTTCCGCGGAAATCTTATTACTTCAGCGGTGAATAGTCGGTTGGCTCGACGAAAACCGACTCCATTTTAGCCACCAGCTTCCCGTTGACTTCCGACTCCTGCCGGACCTTCTGCCACTCGGGGTCGTTCCTGAATTCCTCCCAGGATTTCTTAGCGGCTTCGCGGCTCGGAAACGACAGGATGTAAATCAACGTGTTCTTCGAGAGCTGCTCGTCGGTGGGCGCGAAATAACCTACGTTGGTAATTCCGTGCTTCGCGAAGAGTCGCAACACGTGATCGCGAAAGCGGGCGTGCATTGCCTCCAGCTTTCCCGGTTCGGCGGTGTAGGTGCGGATTTCAAAAACGTGGCCGTCTTGCATGGTAGTCTGCTAAAAAAGTATACATCAGGCCATGACACACGTCGCGCTGCTGCGCGGTATTAACGTCGGCGGCAAGAACACGCTGCCGATGAAAGATCTCGTCCAGATGTTCAGCGACGCCGGAGGTACGAAGGTGCGCACCTACATCCAGAGCGGCAACGTGATTTTCGAAGCGCCAGCCGGGGCGCCAGGGATTGGGGATAAGGTTGCCGCGGCTATCGCGAAGCGCTTTGGCTTTCGAATTCCGGTTATTCTTCGCACCTCCCAGCAGTTGCTCAAGACCATCCGGGACAACCCGTTTCTGCCCGCGGTGGCGGATCAAAGGTGGCTCCACGTCTATTTCCTCGCCGATGCTCCGAACGCCCGCGCCATTGCCGGATTGGATCCTGCGCGGTCGGCGCCCGACGTTTTTCACGTGCGAGGGCGAGAAATCTATCTGCACCTTCCAAACGGCATGGGGCGTAGCAAATTGACCAACGCTTACTTCGATTCCAAGCTCTCCACCATCAGCACCGCAAGAAACTGGGCGACGATACTGAAGCTTTCTGAGATGATGCTAGCCGGCTGACCGGGGTGGAACAAATACAAGCCGCGAGGTGTCTAATCGAGCTATGGCGGCAGATCTCGTCCACGCGCTGCGGCGGCTTGCGAAAAGTCCATGGTTCCTGCTAGCTGTCATCGCGATTCTCGCGCTGGGAATCGGGGCGAATACCGCAGTCTTCAGCATCGCGGACGCCGTTCTGCTTCGACCGCCGCCCTATCAAGCAGCAGCGCGGTTGGTGACTATCGAACAAACCACGCCGAAGTGGGTGATGAGCATTATTTCGGCGGACGACTACCTGGTTTGGGCGGATCGGCGCGATCTTTTCGAGAAGACCATTCCTTATCGGCGGGACATCGTCACCCTGACGAACGCGGGCGATCCCGATCAGGTCTTCACGGTTCGAACTGCGGCGCAAATGTTCTCGGTGTTGGGCGTGCGAGCTAGCTTGGGGCGCACGCTGCTCGATTCCGATGATTCACCCAATGGCGCGAATTCCGCCGTAATCAGCGACCGGCTTTGGCGGCGTAAATTCGACGCCGACCCTGGCGTGATTGGCCGCGTGATCGAGGTCTCCGGCGAAGCGTTCAGCATTGTGGGCGTGATGCCGCCAGAATTCGAGTTTCCGTTGTCGCAAGAGGAGATGTGGGTTCCGTTGCGATTGCATGCCGGGTCCACGGGGGCACTAGAGGTGGTGGCACGGCTACGGGAGGGTGTTACGGCCGGTCAAGCGCAAGGCGCAATGCAGGTGGTGGCGCGCGAGTTGAAGCGCCGCGATCCGGTGAAGAAAGCCGGACTGCGTATCGTCGTATCGCCGTGGAAGGAAGCACTCAATGAAAACTACGAACATTCGAGCATATTGATCCTGGCGGCGGTCGGGATGGTCCTGCTGATCGCTTGCGCCAACGTGAGCAGCCTGCTGCTAAGCCGCGCCGTTCAACGGCAGCGAGAGATCGCCATTCGTGTTTCGCTGGGCGCGGGGTTTTGGCACGTCGCCCGCGAGTTGCTCGCCGAAAGCCTGATCCTGGCTGTGATGGGGAGCGTCGCTGGACTCGCCGTCGCGCGCGGATTGTTGCAACTCCTGCTGCGCCAATTGACCGCGCTTCCGTTTGCCCTTCCGCACCTGCAACGTGTGGGATTGAACGGACGCGCGCTGGTATTTAACGGCGCGGTGTGCATCCTTCTGGCGTGCGTATGCACGTTGGCGCCGGTGGTATTCGCGTCGCGAACCGATGTACAAAACGTGCTGCGCGGCGGCGCCGGAGACACGGGAAAGCGATCGGCGCGGCTGTTTTCCGTGCTCATCGCCGCGGAAGCCGCTTTCGCGTTCCTGCTGTTGGCGGGTTCGGGTCTGCTGATTCGCAGCTTGATCCGCTTGCAGAGCGCCGATACTGGTTTTCACACCGATCATGTGCTGACAATGCGAGTTCCCATCGGCACGCAGATGCAGTCGAATCCCGCAGGGAAATACGATACGCGGGCGCGGCAGATCGAATTTTACAGGCAGGTTTTGGATCGGCTGGCGATTGTTCCAGGCGTTCGCGCGGTGGCCGTAGTAAACAATTTGCCACTGTCGGAGGCAAATACCACAACGGTCTATCGCGGACCCGATGGTGGGGCGCTGCCGGTAATGACCCGAACCATCAGCGAACAATATTTCGCCGTCATGGGAATCCGTTTGCTGCAGGGACGTATTTTTTCCGAACAATATCAAGACGGAGTGGTTATCAATGAACACCTGGCCCGGCAATTGTTTCCGGATCGAAATCCGATTGGACTAACATTGCCTTCCGATGATTCAAAAGCCATGGTCATCGGGGTGGTCGCGAATGCCTGGCAGAGAAGGTACGACCAACCAGCGGCCGGCGAAGTCTACATTTACTACCGTAAATTCATCTTCGGAACATTTTTGTCGACCATTGTCGCGCGAACGTCGGGCGATCCGCTGGCGCTGGCCGACATACTTCGCAAGCAAATCTGGTCCGTGGATCCAGACGAACCCGTCCTGAAGATTGAAACGATGGACGGTGTGGTAGCCAATTCCATCTGGCGACCACGCTTCTCCGCGTGGATCTTCGCCGCGCTCGGTGGCTTGGCTTTGGTTTTGACCTCGGCTGGAATTTACAGCGTGGTCGCGTACACCGCGGCTCTGAAGAAGAAGGAGGTCGGTATTCGCGTAGCTCTGGGGGCTAAGCCGCGAGATATCGCTGCGCTGGTTCTACGCGGCGCGATGGTTCCGCTGACCGCAGGGCTGTTTATGGGCGTACTTGCCGCACTTCTCCTTAGCCGCCTTCTTTCCAGCCTGCTCTATGAGACTAGTCACACCGATCCGGTCACTTATCTAAGCGCGGCCGCACTGCTATTGGGCCTCGGCTTTATAGCGAGCCTGCGCCCGGCGCGGCGTTCCGCCATCGCCGACCCACTCCACGCTCTACGGATCGAGTAAGACGCTGGATGTTAGCTTAGTGGTGCGTGATATCGTTTTCCAACATCAATAAGCAGTACGGCAAGCAGTTGATTTTTGTCGACGCTTCGTTTCAATTGAACCCCGGCGAGAAGGTGGGGCTGGTTGGCCCCAACGGCGCCGGCAAGACCACGTTGTTCCGCATGATCGTGGGCGAGGAGGAGCCGGACGACGGCGCGGTCACGGTTCCCAAGCGCCTCCATATCGGTTATTTCCGCCAGGACGTGGAGGAGATGCAAGGCCGATCGGTGCTGGACGAGGCTATCGCTGGAAGCGGACGCGCGGGCGATCTGCATCATGAACTAGAAGAGTTGCAGCGCGCCATGGAGGATCCCGAGCGCGTTAGTGAGATGGATCGCGTGCTGGAACGCTTCGGCGAGGTGCAGGAAGAATACGAGCATTTGGGCGGATACGCGCTGGAGGCGCAGGCGCGCGAGGTGCTGCATGGCCTGGGCTTTGAAGACGATCAGATTGACGGGGACGTCGGCGCGCTGTCGGGCGGTTGGAAGATGCGGGTGGCGCTGGCGCGAGTGCTGCTGGGGCGGCCGGACGTGCTGTTGATGGACGAGCCGACCAATCATCTGGATATCGAATCGATCATCTGGCTGGAGCAGTTTCTCAAGACTTTTCAAGGCGCCTTGATGATGACTTCGCACGACCGCGATTTCATGAACCGCGTGGTAACCAAGATCGCCGACATTGATGCGGGCGAAATCGTGACGTATTCGGGCAATTACGATTTCTATGAGCGCGAGTGCGCCATTCGGGAGGCCAACCAGCAGGCCGCCTTCGCGCGCCAGCAAGCCATGCTCGCCAAGGAACAGCGCTTCATCGATCGCTTCCGGACGCACGCCGCGAAAGCCGCGCAGGTGCAGAGCCGCATCAAGGCGCTCGACAAGATCGAGAAGGTGGAATTGCCGAAGAAGCGCCAGGTGGTGAAGTTCGAGTTTCGCGTGCCGCCGCGCTCGGGCGATCAGGTGGCGGTGATCGAGGACCTGCACAAACGTTTTGGCTCGCGCGTGATTTACGACGGGTTCAGCCTGACGGTGCGGCGGGGCGAGCGTTGGGCCGTGATGGGCAAAAACGGCGCGGGCAAGTCTACGCTGCTGAAAATGATCGCGGGCGCCACCGCACCGGACTCGGGCAGCGTGCGGCTGGGCGCGAGCTTGAGCATGGGATATTTCGCGCAACAATCGCTGGACGTGCTGGATCCCGAACTGACGGTCATCGAGCAGCTGCAGAAGGATTTTCCGCAGGACGGCCTCGGGTCGCTGCGGACGCTGGCGGGCGCGTTTCAATTTTCAGGCGACGACGTCGACAAAAGCATCCGCGCGCTTTCGGGCGGCGAGAAGTCGCGGCTGGCGATGGCGCGCATGCTATACAATCCGCCGAATTTTCTGGTGCTGGATGAGCCCACCAATCATCTGGACCTGGCGACCAAGCAAATGCTGGTACAAGCGCTGAAGGAGTTCGAAGGCACCATGATTTTCGTCTCGCACGATCGCACCTTTCTGCGGGGGCTGAGTTCGCGCGTGCTGGAACTCGGCGGGGATACGGGGCGGGATCGCAATCCGCACGTGTATTTGGGTTCGTACGTCGAGTATGTGGAGAAAACCGGGCACGAGGCGCCGGGAATCTACACGTAGTGGGGAGAACATACTGCGTTCACACGAGTGTGAACGCGGGTCGCAGGAGTGCGTGCGCCACAATTGCATTCACTAGTCCCAGCCGGAGGGCATGCTGGCGGGCATGATCTTCATGAACGCTTCCACGGCGTGGATCTGGCCGCCGTATATTTTGAATTCTTCCCATACGATGAGCGCGTTGCCGGCGCCGTAGGAATTGGTTTGACCGAAATTCATGCGCAGGAGCGCGATGCCAAGATCTTCATCCACCGCAACGACGCGAGTGGTGATGAAAGGGTGCTCCATGATCTTTTGCGTCTTGATGTCCTCGCAGCCGGGCCGGGAGCAGCCGGGACCGGCCGTGATGACGCCGTTCTCGATGCGATAGGCGTCGGGAGCGAAAGGAGCGTCGACGGTGACGAAGCTTCCGATTTTGAGACCAGCCGGGTAGAGCTGAGCGATGCGGATGACATCCTCGCGGGACGGGAGCTGCGATTTGTCGGGGACCAGCGCGATGTTCTTGTCCGCGGTCTGAAGGGCGTCGACTTTAAAGAGCCCGCCTTCTTTCTGGGTGCGAGTCACCATGGTCTCCACTTCGGTGATTTTCTTTTTGGCGACTTTTAAGCGCAGCATCAACAGGACAGGCGAGCCTGCCTCTTCCACCACCACCTGCGACGCTGCCACGCCTTGCGGGGTATCGAGAAGATCCTGACGGTAGGACCGGATGCGCGAAGCGTCTTTCCAGAGACCGGCACTTCCTAAAGGCATTTCCACGCTGTCTTCGGTGAATCTTACTTTCTTGTCGAGCGGCAGCACGCCGGGATTGTGGGCGACAAGCGCGGCTAGATATTGGGTGATGAATCCGCGCAGGCAATCGCGATCGCAATCGACAGGCGCCGCGCGGACCGTGCTCGCGCCAATCAGAATCAGGGCCAGCTTCAGATGTTTCATCGCGATTGATTCTACACCTTACGTGACCTCGACAGCGCTCAGATACTGATCCAGGTTCTCAATACTCGCGCGTATCCGCGCGGCGTCATTAGCTAGAGCCGACTCTTCGAGCGCACTGCCAATTTCGGTGATCGTATCGAAACCGTAGCCGCCGCCGGTGCCGGCCATCTGATGGCCGAGCGTCCGGATGGTGGCGTAGTCGCCGCGATCGAGGGCAGCGCGCAGCTTTTCCACATCGCCGCGGCGCTTTTCAAGATAACCGCCCACCACGGGCTTCAGCCACGACTCGACGGACACGTGAATCCGGTCGCCGGTGGGAACAAACTTGTTGATCGCTTCGAGCAGCGTGGCCTTCTTGATGGGTTTCGTTAAATGGTCCGTGCAGCCGGCCGCAAAAGCGCGGTCTCTAGCCTCCCGGAAGGCATGGGCGGTCAGCAGAAGAATGGGCGTGGAGCCGAGCGCGCGGATCTCGCGCGTGGCGGAATAACCATCCAGGACAGGCATCTCGGCGTCCATCAGGACGACGTCGTAGGAGCCTTGCTTGAATTTTTCGACGGCCAGCGCACCGTTCTCAACTTCATCAATGATGCAGCCGGAGCCTTTCAGGTAGCCGCGGATGAGGAAGCGATTCTCGTCGGAATCGTCGGCCAGGAGAACTCGCAGCGAGCGGCTCTTTAGAGCCGGCTGAGGAAGCGCGGTCGTTGAGGGACCGGGGGCGGAACCGACTTCGAAACGCGCGGTGAAATGCATCGTGCTGCCCGTGCCAACGGTGCTCTCGGCCCAGATTCGTCCGCCCATCAATTCAACGAACCGTTTGGAGATGGCCAGTCCCAGGCCGGTGCCGCCGTACTTGCGCGTGGTGGAAACATCGGCCTGCGAGAAACTGTCGAAGATGGAGGAAAGGCTGTCGGCCGGAATCCCGATCCCGGTATCCGAGACAGCAAAGTGCAGGGTGGCGGGAACCGAGTCCAGTTCCACAGCTACGGTGAGTTCGCCCCGCTCCGTAAATTTCGTGGCATTGCCGAGCAGGTTTAACAGGATTTGCCGGAGGCGGCCCGGATCGCCGATCAGGCACGGGGGCACGTTGGGCGGAATCCGGCTGCTCAGCGCGAGACCCTTGGCACGCGCCCGGACGCCTGCAATTTCGAGTGCGTCCCCAACCACCTCGGCGAGATCGAATTGGATGCTTTCGATTTCGATCTGCCCGGCCTCCACTTTTGAAAAGTCGAGAATGTCGTTGATGACGTTTAACAGATTGTCGCCCGCACGGCGAAACACGCGGACGTATTCGCTCTGTTCGTCGTTGAGCGGGGTTTCCGACAACAATTCCGCCATTCCCAGTAGCGCATTCATGGGCGTGCGGATTTCGTGGCTCATGCGCGCCAGAAATTCGCTCTTGGCCGCGGTGAGCTTGGCAATCTGATCGCGGGCGAGGGCGGCTTCATGCGCGTATTGGACGAAGCTCTGGGTCTGGCGAAAGCGCTGTTCGGCGCACTCAATCAGCAGGAACTTGCGCTCTCCAGCGATCGCAATGGCGCAGAAGTGAAGCTCGTTTTGAGTCCAAAGATCGGAGTACACAGCCGAGCGGCCGCCGGGACTAGCCCAGAAATCTTCGGCATCGGGGAGGAAGACTTCCAGGAATGGAAAGGCGTCGAGCAAAGGACCCGACGGGAGCCAATCGGGCGCCGGCTCAGACAGCCTAAACGACGCGTCGTCGGTCCGCTCGAAGACCGCATAACCCAAAGCAGCGAGTACACTCATTCGAGCAGCTTCCCTGCCAGGGCGAGAAACATCTCTTCGACGCCGGCGCCGGCCTTGGCGCTGGTTTCAAATATAGGCCAGCCGAGTTCGGCGACGGCTACGCTTTGGACTTCCCACTGATCCCGAAGATCGGCTTTATTCAATGCCAAAACGAACGGCAAAGGGCCGAGTTGATCGACGATGCGCGTCTGCAACTCGACTGCTTTCGCGAGCGACGATGCGCGGCAACCGTCCACCACCAGGATGTATCCGGAAGCGCCCCGGAGATGCGAAACCTTGAGCTGGGCGAGATCGTCTTCACCGGCCAGGTCCCAGAGCATCAGGGTCACGGAGTCCGATCCGACGGTCACGTCCTTGCGATCGATCTTCACGCCGATGGTGGTGAGATAGCGCTCGTCGAACATGCTGTCGACAAAGCGGCGCACCAAGCTGGTTTTGCCGACGCCGAACTGGCCGACCATGCAGATTTTTTTCTTCCATTCGCTCACGGTCGCGGCTCAATAACCCGAAAGGTGGCGCTGCGGCAGAACATTCGTTCTTCTTCCTTGACGGCGGAACACGTTTCCTGCTCAAGATCCTCCGGAATGGCGACCAGGCGGGCGGCGGGAACCCCTAAAGAGATGAGCGCCGCGCGCACGTTCTCGGCGCGCGATCGCGAGAGCGTAGCATTCACCTGTTCGGTGCCAACCGGATCGTGATTGCCGCGCACCTGGATCTGGATGGTCCGGCCCAAAGCAGCGGCGGCCTGGATCAACGAGATCATTTGGGAACCGACGTCTTCGAGAAGGAAGCGCTGTTCGGGCGGGACATCGGCGCTGGCGGTCATGAAGCGAAACGAGCGCTTCTCTACCTGGTCCTTTAATTCCGCCAGCCGGCGCTCCGCGGCAAAGCGCGGAACGAGTGAATTATATTGCTCGAAATGGAACTCGGCAGCGCTCGATGACAAGCCGGCGGGCAGGAGAGAGGCGGGATCGGCGGCGAGCGGATCGCGCAATCCCGAAATGTAGAACTTCGAGCCGCGCTTTTCGGTATGAGTGAGCAGGATGCCAGGCTCGCGCTCCAAGCGCTGCGCAAAATCGCTCCAGCGGCGCTGGTTAGCGGCGGTGTAAATCCACCAGCCGGCGAGAGCCAACAGCAGCAGAGCCGGCACTCCAAACAGGAGCGCGCGAGCACCCCAGGAGGTGGACGTATGCTGGTCCGGCTGGCCCCGGCCGAGGAGACAGGCTTCAACCTGCGGGCGGCAGCTATCGAATGGCGAAGCATCGCCGGAGAACGCGTGGAGGGCTTCCGCTTTCTTCTGCTCGATGGTATCCAGCGCGTTCTGAAATACGCGGTTCAGCTTGCGGGGCGCGACACCGCGAACGAAGCCGGCCAGGATGGCCTGGGGTCCGTAAGCCAGCACTACTTCGATTTCGCCTAAACGAAAGTTCTCCAGAGGCTCACTGCCGGCTCCCCGAATCGAATCGCGCGCGAAATCCTGAAGCGCGGTGAGCATGCCGGAAACCATTTCCGGATCTTTTGTTTCCGCGGCCGCTACGGAATCGGCCGCCGCATGCTGCAGCAGCAAGCCCGAGCTGCGATGAATCAGGAACACCTGCTCGACACGGTACAGCAAACTTCGCAACACCACAATCTCGGCGTACGGCTTGCCGGTGGTGAGCGACTCCCAGCGCCATTGCAGGCTGCGCCAGGAGAAGCTTTGTTCGAGCGTCTGGGTAAGGGACTGAAGCATTCCGTCCAACTCGGATGCGATAGCCTTGCGAATGGCTTTGCCGAAGATGGGAAACAGCGCTTCCGCCAGCATGCCTGGATTGGATCGCACGGAAAGTTGGAGCGCTTCTTCCAGCAGCGGCTGCAGAGCGCGGCGCAGCTTGACATCGGACGTCCCGCGGGACCTGAGGCGCACCGCTTCGGCCAGCACGCTGGCCACATCTTCGGCTCGACGAGACGGATTGTCCAGCCTCTGGCGCATGGACTCCCACGCTACGCGGTCGGGTCCTAAGAGAATCGCGCGGAGCTCGGCGAGGGGTTGATCACGGTCAGAAGGCATGGATTACTATGTCCCTCGGCAGGCGTTCACATGAGTGTGAACGCGGCACGCAGGAGTGCGTGCGCCACACATGCTGAGCAACTATTGACAAGCAATGGGACACCACACTAGTCGGCGCTCGTGACCTTGAACTGGTCGGTGAGCCGCAGAGCCACCTCATTGAACAGACCGGCCAGGGCGGCGCGATCGGTCTTGGAATGCTGCAACTCTTGCGAGCGGTGTTCCAGCAGCGCGATGAGCTCCTCGCCCTTGTTGCGAATGGCGTCGGTCAGTTCCTTGGATTGCTGCAGAAGATCGTTGCGAATTTCGCGCTTGGCCTGCGCTTCGTAATTTTCCATTTCGCCGATCTTCTTGAGGATGGAGGAGGCGGCCTCGGAACGCTGGTCGCGCTCGGCATTCAGACGCACTTCCAGGGCTGCGAGTTCTTTGTGGACAAACGCCTCCAGAGATTCCAGGTGGCGGCGCGTGGTCTCGCGCAAATCCGAGGATTCCTTTTTCAAGGCTTCTTCCAGGCGCGCGAAACGCTGCTCGTAATCGCGCATGTTGGAGCCGAAGAGAATGTCGCGGATCTTGTCGATGTTTCCGGGACTTGAATCGGCGCCGGCATCGTGCGCCACCGCTCCATCGTTCGAAAAGACTGCGTTCATAGAGGTTCCTCCGTCTCAGGTTTGCAGATATTTTATGAGAATCACTTCGTTGCCCTTGGCGCTGTAGATCAGCTCGTCGGCGAAGCTTTTGGTCATCAGCAGCCCGAATCCGCCGGGCCGGATGCCCATTTGGCTGCGCAATTGTAAATGGCGCATCGGCTCCTCCGCGGTGTTCGCAATGGCGGCGTGGGCCAGTGTATCCATGGAGAAACCTTCGCCTGGGTCGCGGATGTAATAAACGATGGTGCGCGCGGTTCGGATGTAGCTGAGATCGACGGTCTTGTTGGGGTCCAGATGACCGCCGTGCTCGACGGCATTCATGAGCAGCTCGCGGAACGCAGTCGCGATCTGTTCGCGTAGCTCGGGATCCAGATCGCTGGGCAATTCACGAACGAACTGGGCCAGGCGGTCGGCGGTGGCAAGCCGGCAGCGGATCTGCAGCGAAATCCAATTGGGCTTGTCGGAAAGGACCTTGATGTCGTCACCATCTACGGAAGCGGATAACGCGTTGTGAAGTGTAGTGAGAAGCGCGTCGCGGGAAAATGGCTTGCCGATGTAGGCGGCAGCTTCGCGCCGCAGAGATCCCAGGACATGCTCGGGCGTGTTCTTGACGGTCATGATGACCACCGGGATGTTCGGATAACGGAAGCGCAAACGGCCGAGGAGGGTAAGCCCGTCCATGCCCGGCATCAGGATGTCAACGAGGAAGACATCGTAGGAGGAATTGGTTTCCAGGTGCGCGAGCGCTTCGTCTGCGTTCGAGGCGCTGTAGGCCTCCCAGCGCGCGTCCGCGAGCATGGCCTGGACGAGTTCATGAATGGACGGGTCATCGTCCACGATCAGGAGCCGGCGCGGCGGGGGAACGGACATGGGAGGTCTTAGATAAGGATACATCGGTGGCTGGTGGCTGGTGGCTGGTGGCTGGTGGCTGGTGGGTGGGGTGGCCGGTGGCTGGGGGCTTGTGGCCGGTGGCCGGTGGCTGGGGGCTTGTGGCCGGTGGCCGGTGGCTGGTGGCGGTGGCCGGTGGCTGGTGGCCGGGGGGGTGGGGGTGTGTAGTGCGTCGGTGCGGCATTATTTTTTCATTTGGGCCTGTTGGGGATTCGGGAGGCGCATCAGGGGTATTTTTGTGTTTGGTGACGCATTTTTTCTGATCTTTTGGTGAAGAAGTGGGACAAGCAGGCAGGTGGGTAGCGATGAAGCTCGATAGTAGCAGCCCGGATATAGCAGCACCAGCCGCACGGAAGCCACGTTATTGATATGGAGGGGGAAACAAGGGCGGTATGGGTGTTACCCAGCCTGGCACCCCAGGAGTGGGGACGCGGGAACGCCGATCTATCTCCCCCAATGCTCTTGGGGACCACGATCCATGCTGGCAACTCAAACAGGCGCCCGAACAAAGGGCTAAGCTTAAAAAGTCATCGCTATGGAAGACTCTCTTCGAGACATCCAGCAGTCTCTTAGGGCGCTTCTAATCAACCGCGCGTTCACCTTTGCGGCCTTGGCCGCCCTCGCGCTCGGCATAGGAGCAAACACTGCGGTCTTTTCGCTAGTCAATACCCTCTTACTTAAGCCGCTGAACGTGCCCGGCGCCGATCGGATGGTGGAACTAAAGCTCAGTTTCCGTGGACGTTCAGGTTCTGGCAGCTCAGCACACCAGTTTTATTACCGGAAACAGCAAACTGGAATCTTCCAGGACGTTTCCGCCCTCCGTGTTGAACTATTGAATTTAACTGGAAGTGGTGAGCCGCAGCAGGTGACGGCGGCCCGAGTCAGCACTGAATTCTTTCATCTTTTTGGCGCCCCGGTGGTGAGCGGACGCGCGTTTAACTCGGAGGAGGACCGCTTTGGCGGTCGGCACGTAGCTGTTCTGAGCTATGGCCTGTGGAGCACCAGGTTCGGCAGGAGTCCCGATCTCGTGGGCCAGACGATATCTCTGAGCGGAGAACCCTACGCCGTGGTCGGTATCATCGGGCCCCGATTCAACTCTGAGCAATTTGAACAGCCCCCCGATTTGTATATTCCATTTCAGATGGACCCGAACAGCAGCGAAGGCGCTTGCTATTGTCGTGTCGTTGGCAGCCTTAGACCCGGTCTCTCGCTCGCGATGGCGAATACCCGGCTTAAGCTGGTCGCTGAGAACTTCCAGCGGGAATTTCCCAGTCCCAGTCCTTTTACCATCGGGTTCGTTGTCGAGCCACTGAAAGATGCGATGGTAGGCGATGTACGCCCATTGTTCATGATTCTCGGTGGCGCTGTGATCTTTGTGCTTCTAATCGCGTGCACCAACGTAGCCAGTCTTCTGCTTGTCCGCGCTACTGGCAGGGAACGCGAGTTCGCCGTTCGAGCCGCCTTGGGCGCCAGCAGAGGCCGCCTTGTCCGGCTTTTGCTCACCGAGAGCGTGATCCTCTCCCTGTCTGGCGGCGCGCTCGGTCTGCTGATCGGGCTCGCGGGTATTCGGGCCATTCTCAGGTCGTACCCGAGCAATCCTTTGCAGGCGCCCTTGAATATGGTTCATATTCCGCAGATCAGCGAAGGCGGATCTGCTATAACGCTCGATTGGCGCGTCCTGGCATTCACATTTCTTATTTCTCTGATCGCCGGCGTATTGTTCGGGCTGATTCCCGCGCTCCAGGCCTCCCGCACTGATCTCGGCACCACTCTCAGAGAAAGCGGCGGGCGCTCCGGCTCAGGTTTGCGCCAGAACAAGACGCGTTCGCTGCTGGTGATCGGCGAAATGGCTCTCGCCTTGATCCTGCTTGTTGGAGCTGCGCTGCTGATTCGTTCGTTCGCCGCATTGCAAACCGTCAATCCCGGATTCGACTCCCACAATGTACTGGTCATGCAAATGTCTCTGGCGGGCGGTCATTTCGAAAAGACTTCCGAAATTGACCGGCTGGTTCGGGATGGAGTCCAGAGTGTCCACTCCCTACCAGGTGTCACAGCCGCCGCCATGTCCTGCTGCTTGCCTTTGGAAACGGTTTGGCAGAATTTCTTCATTATTTACGGCCGTCCACTGAACGGCCGCTTTCATGGCATCTCCGGTTGGACGTTTGTGTCGCCCGAATACTTCGACGCGTTTCGAATTCCCGTGTTACGAGGCCGTGCGTTCACCGAACGCGACGACGCCGCAGCGCCGGGAGTGGCCATCATCAACGAGACGATGGCTCGACAGGAATGGCCCAAGAGCGATCCTCTCAGAGATCGTCTTCTTCTTGGCAGGGGCATGCGCCCGGAGTACGAAAAAGATCCGATCCGCCAAATCGTCGGCATTGTCAGTGATGTCCGCGCCGTCGGCCTGAATCGCGAAGCGCGGCCGGAGGTTTATATCCCGACCGCTCAACTGCCCGACGGAATTAACGCACTCAATCTCCGGCTCTTGCCCGTGGCCTGGATTGTTCGCACCGCCGTAGAGCCGCATTCGCTCAGCTCAGCCATTCAGGAGCGGTTGCGCAAGAGCACCGGCCAGCCTGTGGCCCGCGTTCGTTCCATGGACGAAGTCGACGCGCAGTCGACCGCCCGTGCACAATTAAATACGCTATTCATGAGCATTTTCGGATGCTCGGCACTGCTGCTCGCAGCCATCGGAATCTACGGACTTATCGCTTATTCAGTCCAGCAGCGCACACGGGAAATAGGAATTCGTTTGGCATTGGGGGCCGAAGCGAACAACGTGCGCAATATGGTGGTATTCCAAGGTATGCGGCTGACGCTGATTGGTGTCGTGATAGGGATCGGTGCATCGTTCGGCTTCACCCGTCTCATCACCACTCTCCTTTTTGGCGTTAGGCCCTGGGACCCACTGGTCTTCGCATCCGTGCCTGTTCTCATGATTGCCGTGGCCTTGTTCGCTGTCTGGGTGCCCGCCCGCCGTGCAACAAGCGTCGATCCAATCGTGGCGTTGCGCTATGAATGATGCAGGCCGCAGTGTCTTTGTAGATTACCGCTGCAAGAGACTGCGGGTGATGCGCGAAGTCACATACGCGACATGGCCGTTTAGTGGGCTCGCCCTTCCGCGATTCGTAAATTCTAGCCGACGGTTCATCCAGCAGGCACCAACTCGGTTCATATTCGGCGTGCTTGCTCTGATGTTTACAACCGTTCTCCACGGGCAGAACTCTTCAGTGTCGCGCTGAGTTCACAAAGCCCCGACAAACCTGATCATCAATTCTTGACGATAGTCATCGCTGTCATTGAGGCGTAACCATCGAATGATAGACTCTCTGCCATGAAAACTGCGACGTTCGTGTTCCGTAGAGATATTCGATTGAAGAGGCCGCTTCTATTTATCGCACTTTCCCTGGCCGCTCTTATTCCCTTGAAGGCTGCAGTTACCATCACGAACACCACGACGTTCGCCTCCGGGACGGCGGTCAACGCTACTGCTCCTGATGCCATCGCTCTCACTCATGATAGTGTTTGGATTGCATACAACGATGGCGCCGACTCCACTGGCTTAAGCGGCAGCAGCGTAGTCGCGCAGTACGACTACACGGGGAAACTTTTGCAAAAGCTAAGTTTTCCGGGATATGTAGACGGTCTGCGGTACGACGACGAAAGAGGCTTAATCTGGGTTCTTCAGAATCAGGATGGAAATTCAGTTCTGACGCTGATCGATCTCAAGGGCAACCAGACAAACTACGCTTATGCCGTTAAGAGTTCTACGCATGGCTATGACGACGTTGCCTTCCTGAACGGCGCGATATTCATGAGCTACACCAATCCGGTCAACGCGAGTGATGCCACCATTCAGTACATGACCGGGGTGAATCCGGTAACCTTCGCCACGATACTAACCATGGGCGCCACGGGTACCAATCTGGCCACGGGGCAGACCAATCAGCCGACCACGGATACCGATTCCGATTCGCTAGTGGTTACTCCCTTCGGTGGACTTATGCTCACCAGCTCATCCGATGGACAATTGATCTTCGTCAACAATTTGGAGAATCCCACCCCTTCCGTCAGCTTTCTCCAAGTCCTGGACACCACGGGTAAGAATGTCACGAATTTGGATGACGCTGTTTTTGTTTTGTCGCCGTCAGGGAGCTTTTATGTCTCCGATACAGGCAACAATCGAGTTCTCAAAGTAGATGTCACCGGGCTAACCCCGATGTCCCTCTACGCGTCCGTTGGAAGTGAGAACGCCGTGTCGAGCGTGGATCTGCCGACCGGCACGGCCACTCCCTTTATTACTACCGCAGGCGGAACCACTTTGAACGCCCCGCACGGTTTGGCATTCGCGCCCGACTTTAATTCGCTGTTCGGTAAGTGATCTTGAGCTATTTGAACCGACCGACGAGGCGCAGAAATAGCGGCAGACGTAGCGTCCAGTGCGGCCCGTTGTGCGAGTTTCCGGACCAGGCGCGCCAGGTCAATACCTTAATAGTGCGCCGCTCATAGTGCGGACTGCTCGCTCCCCGGGATTTGAGCCGCATGGGATTCCGATCTTCAGGCCCCCGCTACCCTAATCGGTCTTGCTCCGGCGAAGGGTGGCAATGAATCCGTCCTTCCTTGCCACACTCCGCTGGGCTGGAGAGGCGGACTACAGCCCGCCCCCCACTTGCGGCCCTCGGCTCTAATGCAAGGTTGTCCCCTGGCGACCGAAGCCGACTAACCTGCACTTAAAGTCGGCGCCACAGCCGCGCATAGGCCGTTTTCCGTCAAGTGACGGGATGAGCACGGCACAGGGGATTCGGGCGGACCCTTTCTCCGAGTCTCTGACGATACACCCGAAGGGCTCGCGCTACCTTGAACGATGCGCGCCAGCGAAACACCACCGCTCTATCGGGTAAGCACGGGAATGTATTGACCTGCCTCGATCCTTTCAGCCAGCGATAACTGAGGATTTCAGGACCTCGGCGATCAGTTCGCGAATAAGGTGCTTATCGCCTTACCGTAATGCTGGTTTGAATATCCAACGGGCCAAACTGATCGATGCCAATGCCCTTGGGGGCGGTCGGGATTACCAGTTTCACCCAGACGGCATCCGGACCCTTGAAATACGAAGTCTCGGTCGCCTTGCGCAGGGCGTCGATGCTGTCCTGCTGCTTCCCGGAGATCGCGTTGGCGAAACCCGGCAGCTCGAACACGACCCATGAGTCTTTGGCCATTTCGCTCAAGCTGATAGTAACTTCCGGTCTTTCGGTCTTCACACGGATCTCGGTACCGGCGCGCACAGTGCTCTGATTGGCCGTGATCTTGAAGTCCTTGCCATTGCGGCTCAGGGTAATTGGTTTTTCAGGAGCAGCCGCCCGCGCAGGACCAGCCGCCCGCGCAGGACCAGCTGACCGCAAAGGAACATCTTTCAGCGCAAGACCAGCACCCCTTGTGGGTCCGGCCCTCCTGATGCTACGAGATGAGACGCACCGTCGAGGTTCGCGCACCGACACCGAACGCCGCCGCCCGCGCCGGATTCGCATGGATGAAAGAGAATCATCTCCTGCCGGAACATTTCGGGCCAATGGTGAAAGTCGAGATGCTAAGCAGCACAATGATCGCATTGCCCTCTCAGTTGCGACGAGCGAGCCCAGCAAAACCGAGGCTGCGTGAATGCAGAGACCCTGTGCTTCGATCCCCCGGCGCCGCTCGGCCCGCCACCTCGCCGAACCAAGCTCAACGCCACCAAGAAGCACCATATGCACGTGGAGAAACGGCGCGGCCGAGATGTATGACAGTTCTGCTAGGCTGACTAAATGCAGAATTACTTGGACACCGGCGCGGCTATGCGTCTGCATGCATGGCATTTCGCCGGTCGCGTGTTTCTGCATTACACATCTTCTTTAGGAACGACCTTTCTTGGTTATTTCGCACCATTTATCGCAATCGCCCTTACTTTCATCATCGCCCTGACAGTTCGAGTGTGGAAAGAGGGACGGAGTGGATTCCGCGCGCACGTCAAAGACGTTTTCAGTCTGACGATACTGCCGTCAGCTATCGCTTTCGTTCTAATTTATGGCGCGATCTTTTCATGGGCAGCCGTCAGCGAGCTGTGGACAGACCACTACAACCTGGTGGTCAAGACGCGGGCCCAGAACGCCGAGATAACCACTCTCAACAGCAGGTTCGTCAAGAAAGTCTACGAGCCGAACTTTCAAGACCCAGAATTCAAGCTCCTTACGGGAATCACTTCAACCTTCATGAACTTCCGCCATGCAATCGGCCCCGGCGCCCATTGCTGGATCTTGACGACGGAGCCATCTGAAACAATCATCCCCGGCATGGGCAACATCTCGATGACCGTGATTTCGGCTGGCGTACCAGCAGCACGATGCCCAAATGGCAATCTCCGCAACATAGGCGTTCCGGGGCAAGATGTGGAGGCTAAGATTTCCGAAGGACTTATCGACGGCACCCTCATATTTCATGCCCTAGCCGATCAGCCTGGAGCCGAGACAGTGTTCGATGATCTGCGCGGGATGTTCACCTCCGTCAAGCGGAGCTATGCCTTCCCCGCACCCGTAAAGGTAGCTGACAACATCATCTGGCTGCAATTCGGGAAGGGCGTCAAATGGAGGACCGAACCATAGCTATGCTCGAACAACTCAGAGTATTTCTCGTAGAGCACATCACGCTCTTCAGCGGCGTTCTGGGCGTTCTACTCACCCTGTTGGCGACCGGAGGCGCACAGTGGCTGGGGCGACCACGCCTGAAGTTATCTTTCGACCCCGGCAGCGATTCCTACATGTCCACTTCAACGCATCAGGAAGGCACCGATCTTAATGTCACGAGAAAGTACCTACGGGCCAGCGTCTCGGTCTCTGGTCCGCGCTTCTGGAGATCGTATGGATATATTGGAGCTAAAGACTGCCAAATCTATCTAATTGCGATCCAGCGCATCATCGCTGGCAAACTGTCGGAAGACGAGCTATCAGCCCGTGTCTAAAGTCCAAAAACATGTGGTACTGAAAATGTTTTGCTCTTACAATCGAAATATGGCGATGGGCACGCGGAAGAAGCGAGAAAGGCAAGAGGGGCTGTGGTACGGCGGGGAACTTCCCACAGCGCCCGGTCATCCCTTCTACAAGCGGCTCAACGAGATCCTCGACGAGGCCAAGTTTTGATCCCTTCTGCGAGACCAAATGCGCTAGCTTCTATCACCATAAATTGGGGCGTCCGTCCCTGCCTCCCGGCCAGTATTTCCGCATCATGATGATCGGCTTCTTCGAAGGGCTCGATAGCGAACGCGGCATCGCATGGCGTCTGGCCGATTCGCTCACGCTGCGGCAGTTCCTTTCGATCGGACTCGACGAGAAGACGCCGGATCACGTCACCATCTCGCGCACGCGACGCCTGATCGACGGCGGAAACCCATCAAGGCATCTTCAGTTGGGTGCTGGAGCGGCTGGCGCAGGCCGGTCTGATCAAGGGCAAAACGATCGGCGTAGATTCGACCACTCTGGAAGCGAACGCGGCCATGAAGTCGATCGTGCGCCGCGATACGGGCGAAAGCTACATGGCGTATTTGAAGCACCTTGCCGAAGCCGAAGGAATCGACGCCAAAGGCGCGGCGGCATTGCTCCGCATGGATCGAAAGCGGAAGAAGAAGACATCCAATGAAGACTGGAAAAGCCCGAGCGACCAAGACGCCGAGATCACGAAACTGAAAGACGGACGCACGGCGCTGGCGTATAAAGCCGAGAACGCCGTGGACATGGAAACCGGCGCCATCGTGGCGGTCACCACGCACGGCGGAGCTGCGGCCGACACGGCGACAATCCAGGAAACCGTGATTGACGCAGCGATTGCAGTGGCCGGTTTGATCGCGGAAAAGACGTCGGAGGGCGAGTATCATGTGCATCCAGACGGAGTCCAAGAAGTGGTGGCGGACAAGGGCTATCACAGCAACGAGGTCGCGCTTGGTCTGGCGGAGCAGGAAGTGCGGACGTATATCGCCGAGCCCGATCGTGGCACGCGCAACTGGGATGGCAAGGCGGCGGAGAAGGCAGCGGTGTACGGCAATCGGCGGCGCATTGAGGGGGATCGCGGCAAGGGCCTGCAGCGCCAGCGGGGAGAGCGGATCGAGAGGAACTTCGCGCATCAGTTTGACACCGGCGGACTGGACCGGCTATACGTGCGAGGCAAGGAAAACGTGCACAAGAAGTTTCTGATTCAGGCCGCCGCATGCAATCTCGCCCTCTTGATGCGGTCGAGGTATGGCTCGGGCAAGCCCAGAGCGGCTCATGACGGGGCTATCGAGGCTATTTTTGCGATTTTGGCTGTCATGAGAGCTGTTGAAGGCCTCTTCACGTCATGGTCCGCGAATTCCCACGCCGTGGTTCGAGTTTCTCGCCAATCAAAATCTGCTGTCAGATGTTTCCACCGACTGGAAAACGCCGGTTTAGATACGGGCTGCTATACGACGCGCGCCCAGTCTCATGGCCGCCCAACAACGACTTCAAGCCGCGAAACATTCCTCGCGGGGCTACTATGTTCGCCAATGTTGTGACTGTCCGAGTGGGGCACTTGGGCTGGGATTTCCAACTCCCCGGTCAATATGGCCTTCAGGACATTCGCGGAGCTTCCGGCACCCTTGTCCTAACTCTCGTTGCAACAGCCGAAAATGCCTACTCTTCGTCGATACAGATCGCTGCATCGATCAAAGCCGATAAATCTGGCTTCGACACCCGTATTCATAAGGGTTGAGGCGCTAAACTTACTTTGTGCCAAGCAAAGCGTCGGAACTTGCGATTGTCGAAGGAATGGACCGTGACAATTTCTCTGGGATCTCCAGAGAATGCGCAGAGGCCGTGCGTTTTGCCGATGGAGTTCATGGCCTGTACGTCATGCATTCTGACGCTATCGACCCCTACTTAGTCGCTGTCCAGCACAAAGCCGCCGCTGCGCTATTCATCGTTTGCAGGAAGCATCTCGTGCTTGGCGCACTCTCCCTGATGCGCCTCTATTCAGCCCAAATGTACCGAGAGAGCCGCGCTGCGGTTGAAGCGGCTGGCGTCGCTCGCCTGATCGTGAACGACATGGCCGCCTTCCGCATTTTCAGCAGTGACGACGGAACTCCAGCAGCCGCGAAGAAGGCCCGCGAAACTTTCAAGACCAAAATCCTATTCCCGCAAACCGTTCCGATCCTCAAGACCCTTTATGATCACTACGACCTCGCTTCGCGTCTGTCCCATACCAGCGGACTCACTTTCCTACGGCATATCGTCACCAACCCCGAGCCCGGTAGTGCGCTCTTCACATACCAAGACATTCACAAGGATCATCTCAAGCGCGATGTCGTCCAGCATTTCCTCTGGCTCTGCATGGCCCATCTCAGTATTTTGATCTCGGCAGATGATACGTTTGGATCGGTGAAGGCAGACCTCGAAGAGTTCAGAAGGGGGCGCGCGGCGCTGTTTTCACGGCTTGTTCAGTTCAGGGCTCAACAGCCAAATGTCTAAAGGTACTTTGAAGCATACGGCGCACACAAGTACATAAGATATCAGTTCCATCCAATCTGATACCGGCGGTGCAGGGCTCTGGGCCTGCACCATAGTGAACACGCTGACGAGCAACGATGCTGAAACTAACGACATCAGAAAGAACGAGCGATTCTTCTTCCTCATAACATGAACCTCCGATACTTGAAAAATGACCACGATCTAGCCGTACAGGATAAGCGTGAAACGGACGCGGATAGGCGTTTCAAGACGCGTTTCGGCGATGCAGCCCCTCCAGCCTCATTCCATCTCAACGTCGCGAAAGATCGATTTTGAACGGACTATCCGCCGCACAAAAAAGCCCCCGGCTCTCGCGCCGGGGGCTTTGTTTCAGTTCGCGAATAAGGTGCTTATCGCCTTACCGTAATGCTGGTTTGAATATCCAACGGGCCAAACTGATCGATGCCAATGCCCTTGGGGGCGGTCGGGATTACCAGTTTCACCCAGACGGCATCCGGACCCTTGAAATACGAAGTCTCGGTCGCCTTGCGCAGGGCGTCGATGCTGTCCTGCTGCTTCCCGGAGGTCGCGTTGGCGAAACCCGGCAGCTCGAACACGACCCATGAGTCTTTGGCCATTTCGCTCAAGCTGATAGTAACTTCCGGTCTTTCGGTCTTCACACGGATCTCGGTACCGGCGCGCACAGTGCTCTGATTGGCCGTGATCTTGAAGTCCTTGCCATTGCGGCTCAGGGTAATTGGTTTTTCAGGAGCAGCCGCCCGCGCAGGACCAGCCGCCCGCGCAGGACCAGCTGACCGCAAAGGAACATCTTTCAGCGCAAGACCAGCACCCCTTGTGGGTCCGGCCCTCCTGATGCGGAACTGAATGCGTCCGATATCACCCTTGCACACTGAGGCGTTCCAGGTGGGATGAATCTCGCAGGTGTCGTCCGTGGCGACGCTGTCGTTCTCGCCGTCCTGGAGCAGAACATAGGAATCAGGGATGCCGGTCGTCGATCCGTCCAGATCGTGGATCGCCAGGCTCCGGTAGGCCACACCACCCCGGTTGTCACTGTCGAACCTGGGGTCGATCTTCGGGAAATACACGGGCTTGGCATTGATGTATTTCGCACTCTTGACGGTGTTTTCGGTGGTAACCCCGGCGCCTGTAAACAACAGCCAGGAAAGCGCTCCTGATCCGCGCTGTTTGTTGTCCTGGAAATTCACGAATGTCGTGTTGACCACGTCATGGCGATAGTCGTAGTACTCGTAGGCGCGGATCGGGTAATCCGGAATCAGGCGTTTCGGCAGGCTGCGGCCGTAGGCCTTTTCTTCCGGCGTTACGGGGTTGCCGATGTTGTCGGTTTCGCCCACGAACAGCGAATCAACCACCAGTGAGGTAAATGTGTCAGCGCCGAAGGAACCCGTTGAACTCGTGAACCCGATGGCATTGTCCGCCGCCTTCAGATTCCGGAAGATGTGCAGCTCGCCGCGGCTCCAGACGCCGCCATTGCGGTTCTTGTAAGCGGTGAGATCCGCGAGGAGCGATTCCACGCTCTGGCTGTTTTCGTCAGCGGGATTTTCCTTGGCGATGTGCGAGGGGCCGGCCAACCCGAAGACGTTTTCCCGATTGATGTTCCGGTCCAGCATGAACCCGTCGAAGTTGGAGTGGGCAACGTTGCCCCTGAATTCCGCCATCCTGGTTCGACGCGGCCAGGTGGCCTTGCTGATCTCCGTACCTTCGAACTTCCCTTGCGGGTGTTCCGGCAACGACCACCAGAAGCCATTCTCATCGGAACCCGCTGCCACGTTGTCGATGAAGACATTGTCCGGATTGGTGATCCAGTAAGCCGCCACCGTGTTGTCCGAAGGCAGCAGGGTGTCCTTGCCGGACATGCTGGCCGCCCGGTAGGTCGCGCGATTCAGCGGATTACTTCCCATGTTCTCTCCGTTTGGGGCGAGATTGGTCGGCATGCAGGCCTTGGAGGTATGGCACTTGATCTGGATCGCCAGGTTGTGCACGAACTGGTTACCGTGCTCCGCGCCGTCTTCGAGGAAGAAGCAGTGACCGACGGTGTTGTAGGTCACGTTGTTTTCGACGTGCAGGAAATTCGTGCCATGCACGGTCACACAGCGGTTGTAGGTGTCATGAAGCGAAGAGTTCTTGATGTACTGCCCCTGCGCGTCGCCGATCAGATGCCAGTGGATCGGATATCGGGCGAGAGTCATGTTCTGGCCCATTCGATTGAATTCGACGCCCTCGACAAACATCTTGCTTCCGACCATCGCCATGACGTGCCCGCCGTAGAAGGACTGTTCCGCGTCGGCCGATGCCTGGAGTTTGATGTTGCGAGTCAGCAAGCCGACTTCGCCGCGTTCATCCACGTCGAAGGTGATCTTGCCGAAGTGCATGTAGTCGAGCTCCTTGTCGAGCGTGATCGTGTTTCCGCTGATGGCCGCAATGTTGCGTCGTTCTGCCTGCCGGGGATCGAAATCCGTGGATGCGAGAACGATCTCGTCGCCGACGCGCCAGCCGGCAGCGTTCAGGACCTGGATCGAGGTGGCGCCGGCGTTCGCTGTGCTGGACAGCTTCGTCCAGGAATTGGTCCGGTCACCGTGAAGATTGAGGGTTCCGCCCATGAGCAGGATCCCGCGGTCCACGCGGTCCGTCGTTCCACCCACTCCACTGATGTCTTCGTCTTTGACGTTGTCGGTGAAGGTGATGGTGGCCTTGCGGGTGTGAGGGGCCTTTTCCGTGCCGATCTCCAACTCGCCGTGCAACATGATCCACTCGGTGGTGAGTTCAACGTCCTTATTGTTTGCGAAGCTCAGCTTGCCGTTGATCGTCAGACCGTTCAGCGGCGGGGTGTTGACGTCGAGCACCACTTCTTTGCCGGCGTCGATGGTGACCTTGTCGCCTGCCACGGGCACCTTGCGGTTGGGCCAGGTCGCCGGATCAGACCACTTCGTCGCCTTCGCTGCCGTCGCTCCAGAATTCTGGGCCTGCACGATAGTGAACACGCTGACGAGCAACGATGCTGAAATCAACGACATCAGAAGGAACGAGCGATTCTTCTTCCTCATGACATGAACCTCTGATACTTGAAAAATGACCACGATCTAGCCGTACAGGATAGCGTGAAACGGATAGGCGCTTCAAAGGCCTCTCACTTTGGGGAGATGTGGAGGTATTGCGGGACAGACGGAGATTTATCAGTTTCACACGCCACGTGATCATGGTATTGCGATAAATGTCCGTCTGTCCCGCATTCCCCCCCGCATTCCCCCCCGCATTCCCCCGCATTCCCCTTAGCAAATCGTACCGATACCGAAGATACTGAATCCCGAATCCGGTACGGCGCCCTGGCAACGTCTCTGGGAAGCAGGCGAGGCCGGCAGGATGCCCTACAATCCCACGACCAACAAACCCTACCGTGGCGGCAATGTTCTCGCCCTCATGATTTCCAGCATGCGCCGCGGCTACACGGACCCTCGGTTCTGCACCTACAAGCAAGCCGCCGGCATCCCATGCCCAGAAGGCATGTGACTACCTGCACGGATTGCAACCGAAGAAGGAAATTGAGACCGTTGCAAACGCTTCATCCCACGTTGAGCGGATCACCGCATCTCGGGAGGCGCAGACGCGGACTCGGTGAAGATCACGAATTAGGCTTTTTCCCCTATGGATATATTATACTCAAATCACAACTTTCTACAGTGCTAACCAAGATAGATACCACTATATACAGTGGTACTGGCACGAAGCAGTTTCACTGACAGTGAAAATTAGTACTTGACGAAAGCGGCCTTCCACATCCATACTGAATCTGGCTAATCGATACTGATTAGTTGCTCTTTGACAGCTTATGTTCATTGCTCAGGTCGAAGCAGTTAGCGACTGAACTCGTTTCCGTCGCGGCTCGTACGGGGCCTCTCGAAGACGCAGGGAAGAGTCACCCGGCAACGTCTAGAACTAGACCTCACTGGTGATAATCCGGTCTCCCAATTTAGCGTTCAAGCTGTGTTTTTTGACCGTTTTTCTGGGGTGTGTATGGTAGTTTGTTTCAGCATCATTTCCATTAAGACGACCTGAGGCGTGGGACCGACGCTAAAAGGAGCGTCTACTAATGAACAACCTGTTAGAGTGCGTCGTCGCGTTGAAAGACGTCCGGCGCAGCATGCAGAGTGATGCTGATCCCTGTATTTTGGCGGCGCTTGACGAGGCTATTGCCAAGTTAGAGCGCTGTATGGCTGAGGGCGATCAAACCGAGCTGAACGTGGCCCAGGCGGCTTTGGGGGCGCTAGCAGTTTTAAGCGACATCCTGACGTGCGCGGGTGCGATAGCGGAGTTGGTTAAGCGTTTTGGCACGTGATGCAGACAAACTACTTTTACAATCAAAATTTAAGGACGCCTTCTTTGGATATTGGTCGGGCCATCAAACTTTGCCGTTCTCAAAAAGGCTGGACGCTTCGCGATCTCAGCAAACGCTCGGGAATGGCCGTCTCTCATCTGAGCATGATTGAGCACAACAAGCGCGATGCTTCCATGAGCGCGATGCAAGCTCTAGCAAACGCGTTCGGCATGCCTCTTAATGTTCTGGTTTTTCTTGCGGCTGACACGAAAGAACTTGCCGGGATAAGCGATGAACTCAAGGAGAAACTGAGCCGTGCCGCACTTGAACTGCTCCGCCTGCCAACCACCGACAACCTTTTTTAGCGCGCGCCCAATCGGAACGTTGGCCACGTTGGCGCGCATTCTCAAGCACTCCATACCAGAGTTGCAGCACATCGCCGCGACAGCAGACCGGCGTTATAAGATTGGGAAATTCGAGCGCAAGCCAGACGGGACTGTTAGGATCTGCTACGACGCTCTGGGGGAATTGAAGAGCATTCAGGCTCGCATCCAATGTAAGATTCTGAATCTCGTCACGTATCCCATCTATCTACAGGGCAGCATCAAGGACTTGATTTCCCCACGCGGGCAGAAAGCAAATGCCGCTATGCATACACGTAAGCGGATGTTGATTACCGAGGACGTTAAGCAGTTCTTTCCCAATGTGCGAAGCCAGATCGTTTTCGACATTTGGCACAAATTCTTCTGCTTTCCCCCTGTTGTGGCCAAGCTCCTGACCAAGCTTACAACCAAAGACGGTCTCCTGCCTCAAGGAACCAAGACCAGTCCGTTACTCTCCAACCTCGTTTTCTGGGACGAAGAATGGAAACTGGTTGGCGAACTTCACGAACGCGGTATTACCTATTCACGGCTGATAGATGATATAACATGCTCCAGCAAGTCTGACCTTTCCACCTCAGAGACAACGAAGATTATCGCCGCCCTGCATGCGATGGCCCATCGCAAGGGGCTTAAACTCAACGCCGTCAAGCAAACCATCGCACGGGCGGGCGACCGGCAGGTCACAACGAAACTTGTCGTAAACGTCAAAACCGCCCTAGCCACGGAGAAGCGATCAGCCATCAGAGCCGCGGTCAACAAACTTGAAAATACCCCTTTGGCAGAGCGCGGCACTGCATTCTATGGCACCAATTACCGAAGCGTCAGTGGCAGAATAGCCTACCTCAAGCAGCACCATCCCAAGGAGGCTGAGCAATTACGTTCCGTACTTCAGACTCTGCCCCCCATTGCTGACCAGCATTGACCCTACACCGCTGTTTGTCATGCATCCATAGCCGTGCCCATCGCTAATCCCGCAAACGGCATTCCGCCCATTCTCGCTACGCTGCGAACGGTTCCCCGCGAATCCGTGTTGCGTGCGCTCTGGGAAACATGGGGACGGCCCGCGTGTTTCCTCGCGGGGATTCGAGCCTTCAAACAAGGCACCTAACGATGTGGCCGAAAGGAAGTTCGCGTGTTTCCAGACAAAAGCAGTGACTCTCTACCGGCCCCGCTCGAACCCATCAAGCTCCTTATTGCGTATAACATTTGGCAAGATAGCGTCATCATCCATGGTGGCTCCAGCCTCATTCCATCTCAACGTCGCGAAAGGTCGATTTTGAACGGACTTATCCGCCGCACAAAAAAAGCCCCCGGCTTGCACCGAGGGCTTCGTTCCGTTCGCGAAAAACGTACTTATCTGCTGACCGCTATACTGGCTTGCAGATCCGTTGGACGAACAATCGGCAACGGAGGCTTGGTCACGACCAGTTTGACCCAGAGGGCATCCCCGCCCCTGAAATAAGACGTCGCGTTCGCCTTGCGCAATGCGTCCATGCTGGGCTGTTCCGTTCCGGAGGCTGCTTTGGTGAAACCCGGCAGCTCAAATATGACCCATGACCCCTGGTCCATTTCGGCCAGACTGAGAGAGACTTTCTGTCTTTCGGTCTTCACCAGGATCTCGGTGCCGGCCTTCACAGTGCTCTGGTCGCCGGAGATCTTGAATTCCTTGCCGTTGCGAACAAGCGCGATGGGCGCCTGCGGAGCACGACGAGAAAACATAGCGGCACGTTGGGCCCGAACGAGGGGAGTGTCTGGTGCATTCGGACCGATCGTAGAGAGCAAAGCGAACCGGGCGGTCCGCGATTCGAGATCGACTTTGCCTGGAAGTTCTCCTCTGCTGTCGGAGAGATTCAGGCGACCGACATCACCCTTGCACACAGAGGCGTTCCAGGTGGGATGGATTTCACAGGTGTTGTCGGTGACGACGCTGTCGTTCTCACCATCGTTGAGCATGATGTGGGAATCGGGGATGCCGGTCACCGAACCGTCCAGGTCGTGGATCGACAGGGTCCGATATGCGTTGCCGCCGCGGTTATCATTATCGAACCTGGTATC
>CAWFZZ010000019.1:0-164575 GCA_963820405.1 Bryobacterales bacterium
TTTCCGGATCGCTATAGACGTTGTAGGTGATCCCGTTGTCGTGGATCAGCCGCTGCCCTTCCCGCCAGCGGCGCGTGAAGCCCTGGTTGCCCATCGAGGTGAGCGATTCCGACAGTGCAGCCCATTGCGGGCGGAGTTGTTTGCGCGAGTCCAGAACTTCGTCGTAGAAGCCGGGCGTGGCTTCATAGCTCCATAGGGGAGCCAGCGCTGTGAGCTTGTCCGTCATCTCAGCAAAACCAGGAACGCGGCACGCAGGAGTGCGTGCGCCACAAGCGCACCTTATACCTCCACAGCCTCTGGCATCTCAGCAAAACCAGGAACGCAAGAATATGTTTTTAGTGTTGCACATAGAGCGGGTGAGGGTCACAAGGGGCCGTTCGAGGGGGTGGGGGGCGGGCGGCGTAAGTCCAGCGTCAGGGGGAACTCGGGATTTTCTTCGAGAGCCGGGATGGGCATTGGTCCCGCAGTGTGGCCAAACGGGAAGAAGCGAGAGCCACGCCGCGCCTCCGCTTCGTTGGCATTTACGGGGAACGAGTCGTGGCTGCGACCGCCGGGATGCGAGACATGATAGGAGCAGCCGCCCACCGAACGACCCGTCCAGGTATCCACCAGATCGAAGGTCAGCGGCGAGTGGACCGGAATGGTGGGGTGCAGGCAGGAAGCCGGCTGCCAGGCGCGAAAGCGCACGCCGGCCACCCATTCGCCTTGTTTGCCGGTAGAGTGCAGCGGCATCCGGCGGCCATTGCAGGCGATCACATAACGGCCTTCCACCAGGCCCTGGGTCTTGATCTGCAAGCGCTCGACGGAGGAATCGACGTAGCGCGCCGTGCCGCCAGGGCTGCCTTCTTCGCCGAGCACATACCAGGGCTCGGTGGCCTGGCGCACTTCAATATCGACGCCGGCGTGATGGGCGTGACCGAAAACCGGGATAACGAAACTCGAAGTGCGGAGCGAACCATTCCGCTTCGAACGGATAGCCGGCGCGGCTCAGATCGCTGAGCACGTCGCGAAAATCCTGCGCGACAAAATGCGGCAGCATGAAGCGATCGTGCAGGCGCGTTCCCCAGTGGATGGGGCGCTCGGTGTAGGGCTGCTTCCAAAACCAGGCGAGCAGCGCGCGGACCAGCAACTGTTGGGTGAGGCTCATGCGCGCGTGCGGCGGCATTTCGAATCCTCGTAGTTCGAGCAGGCCGAGGCGGCCGGTAGCGGAATCCGGCGAATACAGTTTGTCGATACAAAATTCGGCGCGATGGGTGTTGCCGGTAACATCCACGAGAAGATGCCGCAAGATGCGATCCACCAGCCAGGGCGCGACCGGGCCTTGCTCGGGACCGGGAATCAGCCCGAACGCGATCTCCAATTCGTACAGACTGTCGGCGCGCGTTTCGTCGACGCGCGGGGCCTGGCTCGTGGGTCCGATGAAAATGCTGGAGAAAGCATACGAGAGCGCGGGATGATTCAGCCAATAGCCAATCATGCTGCGAAGCAGATCGGGCCGGCGCAGGAACGGGCTGTCGGCCGGGGTAGCGCCACCCAAAACGAAATGATTGCCGCCGCCGGTGCCGGTGTGGCGGCCGTCCAGCATGAATTTCTCGGCGCCCAAGCGCGATTGGCGCGCATCCTCGTAAAGAGCGGTGGTATTGGAAACCATTTCCTGCCAGTTGGCGGCGGGCTGCACGTTCACTTCGATGACGCCAGGATCGGGCGTCACCTTGATCTGGCGAAAACGCGGATCGTCGGGCGGAGGATAGCCTTCAATGACGACCGGCATTTGAAGATGCGCGGCGCTGTCCTCGATGGCGGCCAGCAGTTCAACATAATCTTCGGCCAACGTCAGAGGTGGCATGAAAACATGCAAGCGGCCGTCGCGAGCCTCCACACATAAAGCCTTGCGCACGATCCAGGGCGCGGACTCGCCGACTTCGGGCTTGCGATCCGCGCTCGATTGCCGCTGCGACATTACGGCCACAGAATCGGCGGAAGATAATCGCACCGGGATGGGTGCACGATCCTCCGTAGGATCCACCGGAAGATCGACCGGTTCATCGGACTGCGCCATCCACGGCAAGCTGGAGAGCGGCAGGCGGAGACCGATGGGAGAATCGCCAGGCGTCAATAACAGTTTGTCGCCGCGCAGCGCCCAGGGGCCGGTTCGCCATTCTCCTTCAGCACGCTCGATGGGAAGCACGAAGCCTACGGGCATATCGAGTCCACGTTCGAAGATGTGGTGGAGGCGCTCGCGCTCGATTGCATCCGGGAGCCGGCTGTCCAGCGGATCGACGTTGACTGGAAGCTGGCGTTCTTTTTGCAAGTAGTAAAAATCGTCTTCGAAGGCCGGGATCAGGTAGCCGGGAGCGAGTCCCAATCGGCGCGCCAGGGCTTCGGAGAAAGTTCGCGCTTCAAAAGGGCTGGACCCCTTGCCGGGTTTTTCGGAAGCCAGGAGCGCGCGATCGCGCCAGAGCGGAATGCCATCCGCCCGCCAGTAGCAAGCCAGGGCCCAGCGCGGCAGCGGCTCGCCCGGATACCATTTGCCTTGCCCGAAATGAAGCAGCCCCTGCGGGGCATAGCGCTTTCGCAGACGCTCCAGCAGCTCTTCGGCAAGCTTGCGCTTTTCGGCGCCCAAAGCGACCGTGTTCCACTCCGCGCCATCCATGTTGTCGATGGAGACGAAGGTCGGTTCGCCGCCCATGGTGAGGCGCATGTCGCCCGCGCAAATGTCCTGATCGATGCGCGATCCCAGGGCCTGGATGCGCTGCCATTGTGCATCGGTATAAGGCAGCGTAACGCGCGGATCTTCGTAAATGCGGGTCACCGACATCTCGTGCGTGAACGTCACTTCGCACTGATCGACGGCTCCGGAGATGGGCGCGGCGGACGAAGATTCGGGTGTGGCCGCGAGTGGAATGTGACCCTCGCCTGCCATGAGTCCCGAGGTGGGGTCCAGACCAATCCATCCGGCGCCGGGCAGATAGACTTCAGTCCAGGCGTGCAGGTCAGTAAAGTCCGAGGTCGGCCCGGGTTGGCCTTGGAGCGGTTTTTGGTCGGGCTTCAACTGGATCAGATAGCCGGAAACGAAGCGCGCCGCGAATCCAAGATGACGCAGGATTTCGACCAGCAGCCAGGCGCTGTCGCGGCATGATCCGCATCCCAGCGTGAGGGTCTCTTCGCTCGACTGGACGCCCGGCTCCATGCGAATCAGGTAGCGGACGTGGCGCGACAACTGCTGGTTCAGGTCGACAAAAAAATCGATGGAACGGCGCTCGGTGAGATCGATAGTTTTGAGATACGCGGCTAGCCCAGGTTCGGCCGGGCGCACCTGGAGGAATGGGGCGAGCTCGCGCTCGAGCGCGGGCTCATAACTGAATGGATATTTTTCGGCGTAGGGCTCGAGGAAAAAATCGAAGGGATTAATCACGGTCATTTCCGCGATCAAGTCGACATCGACCGAGAAGTAGCGGACAGGCTGCGGGAAGACGACGCGGGCCAGAAAGTTACTCTGCGGGTCCTGCTGCCAGTTCAAAAAATGGGGCTTCGGTTCAACCTTCAGCGAGTAAGCGGTGATGGGCGTGCGGCAGTGAGGCGCGGGCCGAAGGCGGATGGTCTGAGGAGACAATCCGACCAGCCGATCGTAATGATAGATAGTGCGGTGATGGAGCGCGACGCGGATGGGCATGGTTAGATAAAAATAAGCATCCGCGGACCGGGGGGAGACCAGTGTTGATTATACTCCGGGATGGGCAAAGACTGAGGTGTTCACACGAGTGTGAACACGCATGAGTGCGTGCGCTACTTAGGTCAAAGCTCGGTACAAGGCTTGCTTCCAACGCGCCGCATCGATGGACCAATACACCTTGGCTTGAGAGCCCGCATCGACGAGTTCCGCCCATGTGGCGCGATTCCGATCGTCGGCCGCGACACCGAGGCGATCCACAACAGTCATGCCGCGCGTCAGCTCCGTCGCGGTCTCGATATCGACATAGTGCCGGCTCGACTCGGTGCCGATGGAGGGATCGAGCGCTATCGACATCGCTACCGGGTCCGGGAGGGAAATGCCGTCCTCGCCGGTCTGCTTGCGGTAGGCGTCGCGCGCATGGCTGTTCGATTCCACAGCGAAGTTGGAAAGCTGGGTGCCGATCTGAGTTATAAACTGAATATCCGGCGGGGCAATGACGGCCGGGCCGCGGCATAGCTGCCAGCCAACCAACTCAATCGGCAAAGCGCTGCGAAATACCATGCGAGCGGCCTCTGGATCCACCCACATGTTGTATTCGGCGGCGGGCGTCACGTTGCCTTCGCAGCACGGCGCTCCGCCCATGATCACGCAGCGCCCAACATCGGAGGCCAGATCCGGCGCTTGAGCTAGCGCGAGCGCAATGTTTGTCAAAGGGCCGAGAGTGACCAGCAAAAGCCCTGGGCTGTTTCGGACCGTCGAGATGATCGCTTCGACAGCGTGCTGCTGCTCGGGGCCGCGCCGCGCTGGAGGATAGCCGTGATCGCCTAATCCGTCATGGCCATGGAACCACTCCGCGGTGATCAGACGGCGTGCCAACGGCTTCTCCGCTCCCTGGAATACCGGCGTGCTCGAACCGCAAAGTTCGGAGGTAAGCAAGGCATTCCGCGTGGCCTGCTCGACGGGGACGTTGCCAGCCACAGTGGTGATGGCAATTACACGCGCGCTTTTCGAGCGCAGTGCCATGATCAACGCCACGGCATCGTCGGACGCGGTGTCAGTATCGATCAGCATCGGCTCGGACACGTCCTCACAGAATACTATGGAAGTAGGAGGCGCTCTCATTCGAGCCATCGTCAGCTTCGCAGCCCTGCTGATCGGCGTATGTGCTGGTTCCGCGCAAGACCAGCCCGAGATTGCTTCCCAGGAAACGCCTATTACCTTCAGCAGCCGAGTGAATCTGATCTCGGTGCCGGTGGTGGTTCGCGATCGCGAAGGGCGAGCGGTCGGAAACCTCCGCAAGGAAGACTTTCAGGTCTTTGATAAAGGCAAACTGCAAGTCATCACCAGGTTTTCCGTCGAGAAAACGGAGGCTGCGGCGGGTGAGCCTGAAGCCCCAGGCGCCCCGGATGGAAACGCGCCGACTCCGATTCCGAAGTCCAGCCTGCCAGAAAACTACGTCGCCTACCTGGTGGACGACGTCCACCTGCAGCGCGGCGATCTGTTGAACACAAAGCAAGCGATGCATCGCCATCTGGACGTATCGCTCGAACCCGCCAGCCGCGCGGCCATCTTCACCACCAGCGGTGTGACCCTGGCCGATTTCACTGCCGACCGCGCGAAGTTGCACGACGCCGTGAACAGACTTCTGCCTTATACCAGTGGCATCGATCCGCAACAGGATTGTCCCTACATCAGCCATTACGTGGCCGATCTGCTGGTGAACCAGAAAATGTATCTGGATGGCCGTCTGTTCCCGGACCAGCAGCTCGATCAAGTTATTAACAGCGGCGCGGAGCGGGAGCTGACCGCCGCTTTTCAGGAAGCGAAGGCGTGCGAAAAATGCAGCTCCGCTGGCAAAGACGACTTGACTGGTTTGCCAATCTGCGAAGAAGAATATCTAACCAAACTGAGAGAGGCGGCGCGACTGGCCCTGACCTATGGAGACCACGAGACCTCGCTCGGTCTGGGAGCGCTGCGGGACATCATACGCAAGCTCTCGATCATGCCCGGCACCCGGAACCTGCTGCTGGTTTCGCCCGGTTTCCTGCTCACCAGGGATCATCGCTCGAATGAGTATGATCTTTTTGAACGCGCGATCAAGGCCAATGTCGTCATCAATACGATCGACATGCGAGGGCTGTTCACGATGGTACCCGGAGGGACAATAGACGGCCAGCGTTACAACACCGCCGGTGGAGCGACTTTCCTGGACCAAGCCAATCAGGCAGCCGCCACGCAGGCCGGTGACGTGCTGGCGGAACTGGCCTACAGCACCGGCGGCACATTCTTCCACAACGATAACGACCTCAAAGGCGGGCTCAATCTCATCGCGGCCCGGCCCGAATATGTTTATGTTCTGGGATTTTCTCCGCAGGAACTGAAATATGACGGCGCTTATCATTCCTTAAAAGTGGCTTCGAAAGTGGCCGTGAAGAATTCGGCCAGTTTGACCATCCAGGCGCGCCGTGGTTACTGGGCGCCGAAGCATGCTGTCGATGGGGACGAGGCGGCTAAAGAGGAAATCCAGGAGACTGTGTTTTCGCGGGAAGAAATGCAAGAGATTCCCGTCGATCTCGAGACCGAGTTCTTCAAGACCGGAGACTTTCAGGCCGAACTGACCGTTTCGGCGCGCCTGAATGTTCAAGCCCTGCGGTTTCGAAAAGCAAACGATCGCAACAATGACACCCTGACCATGGTTACCGGCTTATTCGACGCCAACGGAAACTACATCTCCGGGATTGAGCGCCGGGTGAACATGCATCTTCGCGATCAGACCCTGGCAACATTAGAGAGCACCGGCATCAATATGCAGGAAAACTTCAACGTGGCGGCTCCGGGGCGCTATGTTATTCGCCTGGTGGTGCGCGACGGGGAAGGCCACACCAGTGCTAAGAACGGGAGCGTGGAAATTCCATGAAGCTGACAACAATTTTGCTCTGCCTGGCTGACGGGTTAAGCGCTCAGCCCACGCCAGTTATTCAAACGGAAACGCGCGAAGTGCTGGTGGACGCAATCGTCACCGCCAAGAATGGCGCCTACATCCGCGATCTCAGCGCCAAGGATTTTCGTGTTTCGCAAGACGGTAAGGAGCAAACCATCAAGGGCTTCGAATTGGAATCGGCATCCGCCGCCGCTCAGCCCCGCTCTCTCATTCTGTTTTTCGACGAAACCAGCATGGAAGCACGAGATCAGATCCAGGCCCGCCAGGCTGCCGCCAGTTTTATCGATGCGGAAGCCGCGCCCAACCATATGATGGCCGTCGTCACCTTCAACGGTTCTGTGCGAGTGGCTCAAAACTTCACCAACAACGCCGGACGGCTGAAGGACGCTTTGGCCCAAGCCAGCTTTCACGGGCTGGCGCCTAGCGCCGCCGACAGCGATCGATCGCACGACCCCAGCCGGACTGAGGAAGATCGCCTGGTGGGACACGCGACCGGCACATCGCTTGCCACCTCCATGGGAGTGCGCAATATGCTGCATGCCCTGGGCGATCTGGGAAGGAGCCTGGACGTGCTTCCCGGCCGGAAGATCGTGGTGGTGTTTACCGGGACGCTGGTGTCCAGTACCGATCCGAAATCGGAACTGCGGGACGCCGTTGAGGCTGCGAATAAGTCCGGCGTGGCCTTCTATCCGGTGGATGTGCGGCCGGTTTTCGCGCAAACCGATCCCGGCGGAGCGCCAGCGCCGGTACCGCGCGGGCCCTACATGCAACGAGGGAGCGCCGGCCCAGGCGGCGGGCCCCAGGGCGATGCGGACGACCTCGGCTCGCCCGTTTCAGATTCCGGCTCCAACAGCCAACAGCTCCTGTTTGGGCTCGCCAACGGCACGGGCGGGTTCGTGGTGCGCAACACGTCCGATCTTTTGGCAGAGCTGCAAAAAATCGCACAAGAGCAGGAGCAGTATTACGCTCTCACTTATGTGGCTCCGGAATCGAAGGAGGGGACCTGCCACTCCATCCGGGTGAAGGTGGACCGCAAGGGGACCACGGTCCGTTCGCGCACCAACTATTGCACCTCGAAGCCGCTGGACCTGTTGGCGGGAACCGCGGCGGCCAAGGAGTTGGACCAACGCGCGGCCGCGCCCCAAAGCGGCGACATCGGTGCTTCCATTGAGCTGCCGTATTTCTACACTGCGCCCAACGTGGCACGAGTGCAGGTGGCCATGGAGATTCAGGCCGACAAGCTGAAATTCGAGAACAGGAAAGGCAGGCAGCATGCCGAGCTGAACTTTCTGGGCATCGCAGCCGGCGCCGACGGAGAAGTGCGGGCACGCTTCAGCGACGCTCTTAAGCTCGATTTCGACAATCCATCGCAGATCGAAAATCTGAAGGGAAAATCGCTGCATTACGAGAAGGAATTTAAGATCGTTCCAGGTCAGTACACCTTTACCATCGCGTTCACGCAAGGTGACGCGAGTTTTGGAAAAGTACAAATGCCGCTAGCGATCGAGCCCTGGACCGGCGAGTTCGGCTTGAGCGGCGTGGCTCTCAGCCGGGAGACTCATCCGGCGGCCGACCTGGGGCTTAGTTTGGGACTGGAAGGGCGGACGCCGCTGGTGGCCGACGGTGTGCAAGTGATTCCTTCGGGTTCCTGGCAATTCGCGAAATCGCAGCCGGCTTACTTTTATTTTGAGGTTTACGGGGCTGGGGCGGCCGGGGCGCGTGCTCACGTGCGAGTGCTGGATCGCAAGACCGGGGAGCAGAAATGGGATGGCGGATCAGTGACGCTCACAGCCAAAAGCAATGGCGGCAAGCTGCCGACCGATTCCCTGGCGACTGGATCTTATCAGTTGGAAATAACCGCGAACGATCTGAAGCGGACGGCCGATTTTGACGTTTACTGATGACTATCGTCGCGCTCAGTCTTTTCGCGAAGCCTGTCCCGCGCTTTATCGGCGTCGGTCTCCGACTGGTTCAAGGCATGATGCAACTGGTCGCGCGCCTTTTCGAGATCCTCGCGGGTCTGCGCATCGGCCTTTTTCAAGCCCTCGCGCAGTTTCACTTTCGCCTCGTCCAACTGCCTTTGCGCCTTGTCGGTCGCTTCCCGGCTCTCGGACCTGGCCCGGTCCGTGTCCTGACGGGTGCAGCCCGCCGCCATAAAAATACCAATCGAAATTCCCGCCACCGCGCACAGTTTCTTCATGGTTGCTCCCAGGAGTGGGACGCCTGGCCGGTCATTCCTGTTGCTCCAATGGTTTAATAAAGGTAGACAAGCCCAAGCTTATGAGAATACTGGTGGTCGAGGACGAAAAACGCATTCAGGACTTCTTGTCCCGTGGTTTGGAAAGCGCGGGCTACGCAGTCGATGTGGCCGGCAACGGCGCCACCGCTGTCGATCTGGTGCATGGCGCTGAGTATGACCTCATCATTCTGGACTTGATGCTCCCCGACATGGACGGCCTCACGGTGCTGCAGAAGATTCGCAACCGCAAGTCCAGCCCGCCGGTTTTGATCCTTAGCGCGCGCGATGCCGTGGACGATCGCGTAAAAGGCCTGGAACTGGGCGCCGACGATTACCTGGTGAAGCCGTTTGCGTTTGTCGAATTGCTGGCTCGCGTCCGGGCGCGCCTGCGCCGCGGCCAGCCCATGCCGGAACGGTTGCAGGTGGGCGACCTGCTGCTCGATTGCATCCGCCGCAAGGTGACGCGCTCCAACGAAAACATCGAGCTGGCGCCCAAGGAATTCAGCATCCTGGAATACCTGATGCGCAACCGCGGCCGCCCGCTCAGCCGCACCATGATCGTCGAACACGTCTGGGACATGGATTACGACGGGCTCACCAACATCGTCGACGTCTACATCCGCCACCTGCGCAGCAAAATCGACGACAAATTTCCAGCCAAGATGATCCACACCGTGCGCGGCATCGGCTACATGCTGGACACGCCTGAAAAGGCCGTGGAGACGCCGCTGGAACAGGTGACATGAGCCGCGAGGGTTCATGATTACCCCACTATGATCACCCCAGGCAAAGCTCTCGGCTGGACGCGCGGACTCCGCTTCCGTCTGGCTTTGAGCTACGTCATCTTCTTCAGCATCCTGGCGCTGTTGCTCGGCACGCTGTTCCGCCAAATCTTGAGCGGCACGTTTCAATCCCAGATGGAAAGCGTGCTGGATGAGGAGTGGGGCGCGGCCAAGGGTTATTTGCGCACCGGCCCGGAAGGACCGGATTGGGTTTTCGACGAAAAGGACCCGGATGAAAGCTTCACCGTCCGCCGCGTGCAGCGAGTCTACATGCTGGCCGATACGCAGGGCCAGCCGCTGCAGTACTCCGAAATCTACAAATCGCTAGGGATCGATCCGCCGTCTGAGATTCGCTCCACTCTGCAGTCCGGTAAACCCTCCATCCGCGCTGCGAAAGGACCCGGGCGGCGTTCCCTTCATGATTCGTTCCGGCCTGTGGGTGGATCACGATGGCCACAAGTATTACCTGGCGATCGGGCGCGCTCTCGATTACAACGATCAGGTGATCAGAAAATTCACTTGGGATTACTTTGCCTGGGTCCCTCTGGTGATCGTGTTAAGCGGACTGCTCGGATGGTTCCTGGCCGGCCGGGCGCTGGGTCCGGTAAATTCAGTGGCCGAAGCGGCTCAACAAATCACGCATTCCAATCTGGACGTGCAGATTCCGGTGCGCCATGCCAACGATGAACTGGACAGATTGATCGAAGCCTTCAACCACATGATGACGCGGTTGAACCATTCCTTCGAGCAGATCCGCCAGTTTTCCACCGATGTGTCGCATGAGCTTCGGACGCCGCTCACGGTGGTTCGCGGGCAGCTGGAAGTGGCGCTGTTTACCGCGCAGACCGTGGATCAATATCGCGAAGCCATGGCCGACGCGCTGGAAGGGGTGGAGCGGCTCTCCAACATTGTGCGTGCGCTGTTGATGCTCTCGCAGGCTGAATCCGGGCAACTGGCGCTGCAAAAGACGGAGATCGACCTGGCCGAGCTGGTTCGCGACCTGGTGGATCAGCACCAGATTCCCGCCGAAGCCGAGGGCGTCCGGCTTTCAGCGACACTCCCCACGCATTGCGCATTAATCGCCGACCGCATTCAGATCGAGCGGCTGCTCTCCAATCTATTGGGCAATGCGATTAAATATACGCCGGCGGGAGGTACGGTGAAAGTGGGTCTTATTCCGAGCTTCGATTACGTAAAGCTGATCGTGGAAGATACCGGGGTCGGCATTTCGCCCAGCCATTTGCCGCACATTTTCGATCGGTTCTACCGGGTACCCTCGGCGGACCCGGAGAAAGGACTCGGCCTGGGCCTCAGCTTCGTCGCATGGATCGCCAAAGCGCACGGCGGCGCGGTGACTGTGGAAAGTACATTGCAGGAAGGGACGCGCTTCACGGTATCGCTGCCGGTGGGACGCTGGGCGATGTCGCCGCCAGAAACTTCGGCCGCGCCCGTCGCCGAGCGGGTACACTAAAAAGACACGCATGGCAGCGCACCTTGATATTTCATCCCGCGAAAAAGAAGGCGTCAAGATCCTCGACCTGAGCGGCAAGCTGGCAGTGGGCGGGGCTTCCGATCTGCGCGAAAAGGTCAGCGCGGAAACTGCTGCAGGCAGTTTACGGCAGCTCTTGAACCTGAAGGACGTGGAATACATCGATAGCACGGGCCTAGGCACCCTGGTGATTTGCTTTATGGCGGTGCAAAAAGCCGGCGGCTCGCTAAAACTTTGCAGCCTGAACCGACGGAATCTGGAGCTGGTGCTGTTGACCAAGCTGTCGACGGTGTTCCAGATCTTCAACGAGGAGCAGGAAGCCATCAACAGCTTCTTCCCGGATCGCGAGATCAAGCATTTCGACATTCTCAGCTTCGTGCAGCAGCACAAGGAAGGCGGCGCGTAAGCCGCCGGCATGTTCGGCCGTCGCAAGAAAGTGCTGGTGGAAGCGGGCGCCCAGGCGCCTCCCTTCAAGCTCATCGGCCTGGACCAATCCGCGCGATCGCTCGCCGATATCTTGGAACGTGGACCCGCGCTTCTGGCTTTTTACAAAATCAGTTGCCCGGTCTGCCAGCTCACCGCTCCTTACTTAGAGCGGCTGGCGGCCAACAACGCAATTCAGGTGATCGGGATCTCTCAGGACGATGGCGCCGCTACACGCGGCTTTATGCATCGCTTCGGCGTTACGTTTCCCACGCTGCTGGATTTGTCGAGCGAAGATTATCCCGCCAGCAATGCTTACGGCATCACATCGGTGCCGTCGCTGTTTCTGGTGGAACGCGACGGCACCATCGCCCGCGCCTTCCACGGATTCTCGAAGCGCGATTTCGAGGAGATCGGCGCGCGCGCCGGCGTTTCACCCTTCGGCCCCGACGATCATGTGCCGGAATGGAAAGCCGGTTGAGGCTCCAAAAACTGAGGTCTCGGTCCGAGACCTGCGATAATGGAAATTCCAAATGGCCTCCAAAATCTCTGAAGCATTCGGATCCGCCGCAGCCATCGCCAAGGGTATGTCCATCACCCTCGGTGAGATGATGAACCCCACTATCACCGAGAATTATCCGGATTCAGCTCCTAGTTTCAGGAGCGCTTTCGCGGCGCGCATGTGCTGCAGCGCGACGAAAACGGTCTGGAGAAGTGCGTGGCGTGCTTCCTGTGCGCGGCGGCCTGCCCGGCCGACTGCATTTATATCGAAGCTGCCGAAAATACCGAAACGCTGCGCATCAGCGGCGGCGAGCGCTACGCCAAGGTGTATAACATCGACTATTCGCGCTGCATTTTTTGCGGCTATTGCGTGGAAGCCTGTCCCACGGATGCCATCACGCACGGGCACGGTTTTGAAATCGCGAGCTACAACGTTTCCACGCTGATCTACCGCAAGGAAAACATGCTTGCGCCTATCCCGCCGGGGGCGCATTATCCGCTGAAGGCCGAAATGGAAGACTCGCCGGCGGCGCACTAAATAGTGATTGGTTGTTGGTGGTTAGTTCTTGGCAGGAACCAACTGGTTTTAGAAATGGTTGTTCAGAGCTTCCATCAGCCTGGTCCGGTCCGCGGGTGACATGCCTGAATTCTTTGCGATGTCCCCCCTCGTTTCCAGCTTTCTGCGGTAACGCCCGAAGTATTCCTGGATGTCGCCGCCGTATTGGAAACTGTACATGATGTCGGCGAACACGGCGGTGTGCGGCAAGCCGAGCGCATGTCCGGATTCATGCAGACAGGTCAGATACACGATGGCGTCGCGCAGCAGCCGGTCGCCGTTCACCGGCAGCGGGGACGGCCGCACGTAAACCTCCGCGCCCAGGTGCCCTTGGAAAGCCATGGGCCGCGTTTCGCCGTACATGCCCTGCTCGGCCGAGGCCCAGTACAAACGAATGCGGGCGCGATCGCGATCCTTCACGCGCGTGAATTCAATTTCCCCGCCGGATGCTTTCTGCCAGGCCTCGAAAGCCCACTCGGCCAATTGTGGATCGTCGGGCTGGCACAACGACGCCGGGTCGGTACAGGGCTGCACCCAATAGGTGTATTGCATGGGGGCGGCAAATAGCGCCGAGGCGATAAGACAAAACGCAAGAAGGCGCGCTAAGTTCATCGTCTTTCCGCGAGCCGATCTTCCGCCAGCAACTTGATCTGCGCCTCCAGTTGCTCGATGCGCTTGGTGAGATCGTCGATCAATTGGCCCTCGGGATCGGGAAGAATGCCGTGTTCGAGATAATCGCCTCCCGTGTCCACGCGCGAGCGTACCACGCGCCCCGGCACGCCCACTACGGTGGAGTGATCCGGCACCGAGCGGATCACTACCGACCCGGCGCCGATCTTGGTGTGGTCGCCGATCGTGATATTGCCGAGGATCTTCGCGCCAGTTCCAATCACGACATTGTTTCCGATGGTGGGATGCCGCTTGCCCTTCTCCTTGCCCGTTCCGCCCAGCGTCACGCCTTGATAGAGCAGCGCATCGTCGCCGATCTCCGCCGTTTCGCCGATCACCACGCCCATGCCGTGATCGATAAAACACCGCCGTCCGATGGTGGCGCCGGGATGGATTTCGATCCCGGTGACGCTTCGATTGAACTGCGAAACCATGCCGCGCCATGAAAGTGAAGCCCGCTACGTGCAGCTTGTGAGCCGCGCGATGCAGCAGGATGGAATGAAAGCCGGGATAGCAGAAGAAGATCTCCAGCGTGCTCTTGGCGGCTGGATCGCCGTGGTAAACGGTATCGATCTGTTCCCGGATGGCCCGAAACATACTGCTATGGTTTGATTATCTCACCGGCTCCGAGCGATTCGAGCATTTTGTCGAACGCCGCCCGATTGGCTGCCACGGTCTTGGCAGGCCCCGTAAATTTAAAGAAAATCGAGCCTTGCGGCCCTTCCACGATGGCTCCCAGCATGCCGGTAGCCGGGCACTGGCGGGCCCTGGTTGCGCGGTGGGTCCGCCCATTCCGGTATAGGCGCCCGAGACATCCACCGTAGTCAACGGCCATCCGTGGATGGTTCGCTTCGCGATCTTGGCCGCCGCTTTCGACGGCTTTCCGTCCGCTTGGAGAAACTGGCCGATCCAGCGATCCAGGTTCGCATCCACGCTGCCGCCTTGGCCGGAACCGAAGAAGTACACGCCGCATTCGCCGCCCGGCGTCACGGTGTAGGTGGCCAGGCGCATGGGCCGCTGGGCTTCGGCCTTCCAATTCGGCAGGCATGGTCCAGCGGACTCCGGCGCCAGAATCCGCGAGCAGAATTGCGCTGAACAGAAGCGCGGCCGGGACAACGATTCGCAGCATGACACTCATTATTTCACCACGCAGTATGGCATCATGAATGCGATGCGGCTCGGTTGGCTCTTCCTCGCAGTGTTTCTGGCTGGTTGTTCCTCTTCCTCTTCGTCCAACAAGCAAACCAAAGCAGCGCCCTGCGGTTCCGGCGCACTTTACGGCGAGCAATACCTCCAATCCAATCGCCAAGTACATCGAGTTGGTTGGCTTTCGGGTCACCGAAAGAAGTAAGGGGCATCTGATCGTCCAGTTCGGTGTCGTCAACCACTCGGAAGCCGATGTGGGCGATGTGAAGATGACCATCAATCTGGGAACCACTGCCGCCAAGCCCGGCGATCCGCCGCTGATCAGCTTTCCCGCGCAGGTTTCTAGTCTGGGGCCCAGCGAATTAAAGGATGTGACGGTGGAAGTTCCCACCAAGCTGCGCGTTTATGAACTCCCGGACTGGCAATTCTTGAAGGCGGACTTCCAGATCACGTCGCCAACAAGAATGAGATCGCTCCCATGGTGGGGCCGAAGTGTTTCTCTTTGCCCCATGCATTGTGGCTGTACACATCCGACGCGCGTTGTGCGTCTCATGACAGAGCCGATGATTTACAACAATGGTATTCGGCCTGCATGATCGGCTTGCGCCGCCCGCGTCCCCTGGATTTAACACACACTCCCGAAAAGGCTAAGGAGCTTCCGTGATTCTTAAGAATACTTTGAGCGTGCGATTTTTTTTGCCGCTGCTGTTCGTATCGGGCCTGAGCGCCGCGCCCCGCCTGAATCTATTCAAACCTCTCTCACCGTTTCAGTCCCCACTGGGAACGAACGGCCCCAAGTTAAACTCTGGACACATTCAATATTGGCAGCGGCACTTTGAATCTGCAGGCTTCTTCCTCGGTGCCCTGGCTGGTTCCCACTGTCGGCACATCGACAGGTATGCGGATTGCGGGGCGGATGTTATCCCGGTGACAATCGCGTTTCAGACCGCTTCGCTGACCGCGGGCACGTACACCGGAATGGTCACTCTCTCAGACCCCAATGCCGTCGATTCTCCGCAAAACATTCACCGTGACCGCGCAGGTAGGCGGGGACGTTCCAACCAATCTTACGTTCTATCTGGCGCCCGGTAGCTCCACATCGGCCACATTCACCACTAACGGGCCGATTACCGCCAAAGTGAGCAATGCTCCCTGGCTCACCACGTCCACCTCCGCGAATACGGCCAATGGCGACTATGTAACCACCGTCACCGCCACTGCGGGAAGCAGCATGGCCGCTACCGATTACAACGGGACCATCACGATCACGCGGCTCGTCATTCGCACCCGACAACAAGCAGATCTCGGTGACGCTGAATGTCACCACACAGCCTATTGCGCAAGCCAGCAGCAGCTCGCTCTCGTTCAACATCGCGCAAGGGACCAAGGCGCAGACCATACCGTGGCGTGACGGATGCCGGGCAGGGGACGCTGACTGTCTCGAGCGTCACAGCGACGGCCGCCAGCAGCGGTACCTGGCTTACCGCCGCCACGGTAAATGGAGGCATCTCGGTTACAGCCGATCCCACCGGGCTTCTCGCCGGGCACTTATACGGGCACGGTTACGATCGCGAGCAACGGCGTCAACGGCAATGTGGTGATCCCGGTGGAACTCACGGTCGAAGCGCAAGGGCCGCCCGTCGCATCTGCCGGAGGCGTGGTCAACAATGGAACCTTCGCGGGTGGAGAGCCACTGGCCCAAGGCGACATCGCCGCGGTATTCGGCAATCAATTCGACTTCGATGCTCCGCAGTCGGCTACCAAGCGTGCCTCTCCAGACCACACTGGACGGAATCCAGGTGCTGGTGAACGGCACCGCCGCGCCGCTCTATTACGTCTCTCCCGGCCAAATCAATTTCGAGATTCCCATTGATGCGGCCACCGGCGACGGCACGGTCCAGGTGGTTCGCAACGGCACGGCGGGGAATCTGGTCTATGTGGACATCAACGCGCAAGTGCCGCGCTTCATCGTCTGAACGGTGGATACGGCATCATGACCACGCCCGCGGGCGCGTTGACCGGCATTCCTTCGAATCCGGTAAAGGTGGGCGACACGATCGTGATCTATGCCATCGGCCTGGGGCCAACTTCGCCGCCGGTTCCGTCCGGAACCGCATCGCCCTCCAGCCCTTGGCGAGATGTGCCGGGGACCACCAAGGTTTGCTTCGGGGTGGAGACGCCGTTCTACCAGGCGCCTTGCGCCACGCCCATCATTTGCGGGCTTGACGCCGGGTTACGTCGGGCTGTATCAGATCAACGTCACCATTCCGTCGGGCATCTCAAGCGGCAATAATACGATGTCACTGTATCCTGGTGAATAATATTGAGAGCGACCCCGGTCCCGCTTGCTGTACAATGACAGCCGCGCCCAGTGACGGAGCGCCTCTATTACCAGGACAGCTACCTCACCGAATTCCGGGCTCGCGTGGTGGACGCGAGTCCGGACCAGCAGCGCATCTATCTGGATCGCACCGCATTTTATCCCACGTCCGGCGGCCAACCATTCGATATCGGGCAACTGGGTGGCGTGAAGGTGGTCGAAGTGATCGACGAAGGGGATCGCATCGCGCATATTCTGAGCGAAAGTCTTGACAGCAAGCGAGGTGGACGGCCGAATCGATCTATCCCGCCGCTTCGATCACATGCAGCAGCACACCGGCCAGCATTTGCTGTCGGCGGTGCTGCTGGAAATGTTCGAGCGCGCCGACGGTCAGTTTTCATCTGGGCGCGGAAGCGTGCGACCATCGATGTGGCCGGCGCGTTGGAAGCGGCGCAGCTTCGCGATGGCCGAGCGCCGCGCCAATCAAATTGTTTTTGAGAATCGGCCGGTGACCATCAGCTTCCAGCATTCCTCCGAAGATCTGGGGTTGCGCAAACCGACCGAACGCGAGGGTGAGGTTCGCATCATTTCGATCCAGGATCTGGACCGCAGCGCTTGCGGCGGAACGCATGTTCGCGCCACCGGCGAAATTGGCCCCATCCTGCTGCGCAAGCTGGATCGCATCCGCGGCAATCTGCGCATCGAGTTTCTGTGCGGCGGGCGGGCCGTGGCGCGAGCTCGCGCCGATTTTGACGCGCTCTCGGAAATCGCACGCGTTTTTTCGGCGCCCGTTGGATGATGCGCCGGCCATGGTGGAGGCGCAGCGCGAGAAACTCCAGGAAGCCGACCGGATGCGGCGGCGCCTGGCCACTGAACTGGCGCAAGCCAGCGGCCGGGCATTATTTGCCGAGACGCCGCCCGGTCCCGATGGCATTCGACGGGCGTTGCGTCGCGTGGAATCGCTGTCCGAGGAATCGCGAGCCGAGGCTCAAAGCTTCACCGCTTCGGGGCCAGCCATTTTCCTGGCGGTGGTCGAAAACCCGCCTTCTATTTTGCTGGCCGCTTCTAAAGACAGCGGCGTTCACTGCCGGCGATCTGCTCAAACGTGTACTGGCCGAGAATGGCGGGCGCGGCGGCGGCAACGCGGCGCTGGCCCAGGGAAGCTTGCCGTCCAAAGAGGCGCTCGACCAATTGGTGCGAACGCTTTCCAGCCAGTTAAATCTCCCATCCTGAAGCCGCGTACAGCCTTCGCCTACGCGATTCTGTGGCCCCAAGGTACTAAGGTAGAACGCTAAAGTTCCCCCTTAAAGATTCCGAATTCACCTGGAGATGGGATTCATGAAGATCTCTGTTCCGGTGCTCGCCGTGTTGCTGGCCGCTGGAGTCTTGGGAGCGGACCGGCACAAGCTGGATGTCGATCCGGAAAGCGAGGACGGCATCCTGCTGCAGAGGATCGAACAGGAGCCCACGCAACCACGCAAGCTGGCGCTGCTCGAAAAGTATGTGGTTGAATATCCCGAAGCGGCCCCCATTGTCTGGGTTTACGAGCAACTGCTTCCTATTTACATGGAGGCGAACCAGTGGGACAGCGTGATCGCGACCGCCGATGGGCTGCTGGCAAGGGATCCCAACGATCTCGACTCCGCGCATGATGGAATGAAAGCGGCCGAGGCGCAGAACAACCCCGAGTTGAGGATCAAATATGCTGAATTAGCGTGGGACCTCGCCGCGCGCACCCTGCAAAGCTCCCAAACCATCCGATCCGGACGATCTGCCGGAATGGACCAAGCAGAGGGCGTTCGCTCGAGAGGTCCTGGATTATTCCGAATACACGCTGGCGAGTCTGGCCGCCGTGCAAACCGACGACCTGAAGCGCGCCGAGCTGGCGCTGGCGCTGGAACAGCGCAATCCGCAGAGCAAGTTCCTGGCGTTGACTAAAAAGGCTACCGTGATCGAGCTGGCGACGCTGAATCCGCAGAAGGCTATCCAATTGGCTGAAGAGGGCCTGGTTAAAGATCCGGATAACATCGATTTCCTGATGACCATCGCGGACCACAATATGAACCTGGAGAAGAACCTGCCGCAGGTTCTCGCCTACTCGCTGCACATTCTGGAACTGGTGCAGGGCACACCGCAGCCCGCCGATATCACTCCGCCTGAATGGGAAAAGAAGAAAGCCAAGTTTATCGGCTGGGCAAGCTGGATGGCCGGAGTGGTATATGGCAAGCAGGCGCGCTACGGATTGTCGGACCGCTATCTGCGAATGGCACTGAACTACATCCAGGACGCGATCAGCGCTTGCTCGCCGCAGCGTACTTTTATCTGGGTTACGCCAACTACGCGCTGGCGGGCGAACTGACCGACAAGGGCCGCGCTTTCGAAGCGGTAAAGTTCAGCAAGCAGTGCGCGGAGATGGACTCGCCATTCCGTTCGCTAGCGCTGAAGAATCTGGAAGCATTGCGCAACGATTACAACCTCGAATAGCGGCGCACTTGCTTTTACCCCCTCAATTGAGGCAAGCTGGATAGTTTTCCACGTGGCGCGGACATGAATTCATGCGGGTGAGAGTTCTCTATCACGATCACTGTTTCGACGGTGCGGCTTCAGCGGCTTATTTTAGCCGCTTTTACGAAGGAAAATACGCTCCCGACGCCGATTTTGAATTCACCGGCCTGGCTCACAAAGCTTCCCAGCTGTTTGAAGACGTCCTGTTCGACGGGGACGTCAACGCGATCGTCGATTTCAAGTATTCGCCCAATCCGCGGCTGACCTGGTGGTTCGATCATCACCAGAGCGCGTTCCTGAGCCCGGAGGACGCCGAGCACTTCCGGCGCGACCATAGCGGCCACAAGCTTTACGATCCGTCCTACAGCTCCTGCACCATGTTCATCGCCGACGTGGCGCGCCAACGGTTCGGATACGATGCGCCGGATCTGGCGGAGCTGGTGCAATGGGCCGACATCATCGATGGGGCGCGCTACGGGAGCGCGCAGGAGGCAGTGGAGCTGAAGGCGCCGGCCATGAAGCTGACGCTAGTGATCGAAGGGGCGCAGGGCTCCGAGATCATCCACAAGATCATCGGCTGGATGCGGCGCTGCAAGCTGGGCGAGATTGTCCAGCAGCCTGAGATCCAGCAGCTCTACGCGCCTTTGTACGAGCGGCATGTGCGATCCATCGATCTGATCAAGAAGCGCGCGCAGACCGGCGACGGAGTGGTGTTTTTCGATTTGATCGGAGACAATCTGGAAGGCTACAACAAGTTCATCCCGTATTATTTGTTCCCGGACTCCACCTACACGGTGTCGGTGAGCACTTCCAGCTTCCGGACCAAGGTTTCGGTGGGTTCCAATCCCTGGGCGACGGAGCCGGTAGCGCACAACCTGGCGAGCATCTGCGAGCGCTACGGCGGCGGCGGCCACCCGCGCGTTGGCGCCATCAGCTTCGAGATCGGCGCCGCGGACCGGGCTCGCGCGGTGGCTCAGGAGATCCGGCAAGAGCTGGGAACCTGATCGCTGGCGATTGGTTGGTTGGCTATTGGCCATTGGCTGTTTGGCCATTAGCCATTGGCTTGCTAGAATCAAAAACTCATGGCCTCCTCTCCGTTCGCGCTCGATCTGAAGCCGCCCTACTATGCCGTGATCTTTCCGTCCTTGCGGACGGCCGGCGATCGAGATTATGAGGAAACCGCGCGGCTGATGGCGGGACTGGCCCGGACCATGCCGGGGTTCCTCGGGATGGAAAGCGCGCGCTCGGCTGACGGCTTCGGCATCACGGTTTCTTATTGGCGCGACGAGGCATCCATCCGGAATTGGCGGCGCTATTCAGAACATGTCATGGCGCAGGAGCGTGGAAAGCGCGAATGGTACCAGCACTACGAGCTACGAATCGCGAGAGTGGAGCGCGCGTACTCCGGGCCCGGAAGGCCGTGTGCGACTAGGCTCCGGCGCGGCGGGTAACCGCGTCCTTGAACTGCGCCGTGTCGGTATATTGCTGGAAGGCGGCGATCTTGCCGTCCTTGAACTTGAACACATGCACGAACTGGGCGTTCACTTTGACCCCGGTGGCTTTGTAGACGCCGCCGTAGCGCCCCAGGGCGACCACGGTTTCGCCGCCGTCGACGATCTCGTGCGGAACGGCGGAAAAACCATCCCATCCGCTCCCAGCCGGGCAAAAAGGCCGTTCAAGCACCGCATCCACGCCGATATAGGGGCTCTTATCGGCGTAAACGAAGTTTTCGGCCTCATTCCACACGATTTGCGGATCGAGGATCCCTATGACGTAACGGAATGTCTCCGCGCCCGATGGCCGCATACAATGCTTCGAACGATCTGCTGTTTTGTCCCATTTCGCTCCTGTCGTTTCGAGAGTATAGCAATGCGGGCGAACACCTTAGCGTCACTGATTGGCGATGCCGGCCTTCGGTAGGTCCATTTTTAGATGCCGTTTCGCGCACTTGAAATGTTATACTCGATTTTCAAAAGCGTCCGACATAGAATTGAAATGTTGTATCGTCTTCGCTATATTCTGCCCGTCGTGGTGCTCTTGATTTTCGGCGGATGGGTCTACAGCGATGAAATCCCTAAGCCGGACTTAGGGGCGGCAATCCAGAATCTCCAATCCACACTTTCGCAGCTTCAAACCCAGATCAAAGACCTGCAATCGTCGGTGAAAGAGCTGGCGCGGGAAGCCAAGGAAGCCAGGAAGGAAAAAATCAACCGCGCGCCCGCGCAGATCCCGGCTGGCAGCGAGGCCGCCGCCGGCGGTGAAAGCGGCGAGTCCGCCTGGCAGCGCGCGCAGGACGCCTATCAGCGCGGGCGGCGTTCGGAAGATTTGAAGGCCTACGGATCGGCCATCGAATCTTTCACCGAGGCCATCGATCTGGATCCGAAGAACGACTCCGCGTTCCTGCATCGCGGATATGCGCACTTCTATCTGGGCGACTTCGCCATGGCCATTTCCGATATCAGCCATTCGATTGAGCTGCAGCCCAACAATTCGCGTGCGTATGCTATGCGGGCGTCCGCGCTGGCCGCGAGCGGCCGGACCGGCGATGCGATCGCCGACGCTACGCAGGCCATCCAGCGCGATCCGCGCAATGCGGAAAACTATCTGCTGCGCGCGAACTTTCATCAGCAGATCGGCCAGCGCGCAGGAAGCGTTGACCGATTACAGCCAAGCCATCCAACTGGCTCCTGAGTCCGCCAAAGCGTACTTGGGGCGAGCTGCGATTCTGCGCACGCACGGGCAGATTCCGCAGTCGCTCGCGGACTGCTCCAAGGCCATCCAGCTCAATCCGGCGGACAGCGCGGCGTATGTGTGCCGGGCGCAATTTTATCTGGCGACGGGAGCCGCGCAGCCGGCGATTGAAGATATCAATCGCGCCATGCTGATCGGACAGAATCCAGCCGAAGCGGCGAATTTGCTCAGTGCCGCGCAGACAAATGATTGATACCAAACGCCGACCACAAGCGGCCGCCGTGGTGGCGGAAGCGCGTCCACCTTTGACTGCCGCGCGCCGGCCCCCCCGCCGTCTCACGCTTGCGCCTGGTAAACCGCCGGTCCCAGTCACGGCACCGCCTGCTGCTCCCGTGGTGGTGGCAGCGCCTGCGCCTGTGGTTAAGCCGCCTGTGGCAGCGCCACAGTTGTCGCAGAAGCCCTCGCCAGCCTACGGCGACTCCGGCCCACCTAAAGCCGCCACAAGTTGTGGCCGCGTCCGTTCCGAAGACTGCGCGCGATGCAAACCGATTCTATCGGCAGGGGCGCTATTTGTCCGAACAGGAGAATTTTGAGGAGGCGGTGCGGGCGTTCGATCAAGCGCTCCAGATCGATCCTACGCACGCGCTCGCGCTCAACGCGCGCGGATACGCGCAACTGCGGCTTCGGAACTACCAGGGCGCGATGGATGATTGCAGCCAGGCGATCCGCTTGAATCCAAGCTACGCGAATGCCTATGTCAACCGGTCGGTCGCTAAGAAGGGCGACGGGGGATGTAATGGGTGCACGAGAGGATCTGCACCGCGCGACGGAACTGGAGAGCGTCGCGCAGGCGACAATCGGGAAGCAGTAGGGGGACCAGGCAACGCGGGGAATTGACTCGTTCATGGCGCATGCACCCGCCGGGCAGTTTCCCGTGGCGCCCGTTTTTCGTCTCGCAAAGATGACCCGCGGCACGATAAACTGCTCGCAACGTTGCGCTGAAAAGAGCTGCCTTGCTTCGCTCACGCCCAGGTCGGCTTCGGTTTCGCCGACGCCGCCGGCCGTAACGGTACGTGCCGGCCTGCGCGGAGACAATACTCGTAGGCGTCATAGACTTGCTCGAAAATCCGATGCCAGTATCGGCACAGAGCGAACTCCCGCGCGCGCACCCGCATCCGTTGCACCGCGCCCGGATCGCGGGCCAACGCCAGCACATTGGCGATGAAGGCTTGTGTATCCGCCGATACCAGTCCCGTGCCCCCCTGCGTTACGAGATATTTCAGCCCTCCGTCTGCTGTCACGACAACGGGAACGCCCGATGCCAGCGCTTCCAGGACCACGTTGCCGTAGGTGTCGGTGTGAGACGGGAACGCGAAGATGTCCATGTTGGCATAAGCTGCCGCCAGTTCCTCTCCGCGCAGCACACCGGTGAGCTCAACGTGCCGCATATTGGCTCGGAGCCATGCCTGCTCATGGCCATCGCCGACCACGGAGATGCGGAAATTGCCGATGCCCGCCGAGAGCAAAGCTTGCTCGACGTCGCGCAAAGTACGAACGCTTTTTTCGGGCGAGAGGCGGCCCACATAGCCGATAACCAACTGGCCGTCGCAGCGGGTGCGCTTCTCGGGCGCAAAGAATTCCGTATCGACGCCGCGCTGCATTAAGAACGTCGGACGGCCGGCGCCGCGGTTCAGAAGGTCGACTAACTCGGGGTTGGGCGCCAGGAGCACCCGGCCCAGGCGATAGTACTTGAGGCTGAGCGCGAGAATGATCTGCTGCTCGGTGAACCGCGCAATGCCGTCGCGAGCGCCAGCCGGAAGGAACGCCAGCAGCTTCGACAGTCGCCGCGCTCCGAACTCGTGAATATTGGTATGCCAGGAGGCCACCAGCGGAAGCTTCAGATCGTGCGCCAGCAATGCGCCCAGGATTCCGACATCGCTCGGGCCAGTGATGTGTACCAGGTCGGCTCGGAAGGTCTTCAAGAGCTCGCGCATGCGCCGCCGGTAGCGCGTGAACAAGAGGTCGAAGGACATGTCCGTTTCCAGGCTGAAAGCCGTCCCGCCGCGTTTCAGCTCCATGGTCCAGACCGGGCCTTCCTGGCGAAGCTCGGTGCGCGGTCCGGCGTGGATGCTGAGGAATGGCAGCGCGCGCTTGCGTGCGAACGCGTCGAAGTGCCGGCTGGTGTGCGCCACGCCGTTCACTTCGTGAAACGAATCGGTGAAAAATGCGATACGTGGGATCACAGGGGTACCTCCTGCGGATCGGCGAGTGCGAGGCGTAGAGCCGCACGCACCTGCCGGCTGGTGACGGCGCGTAGCGCGCCTAGGAAGCATTTCACCGGCCAGGGTTCATCACCCTGCCAGAAAGCGGAAAGCGGCTTGACCGCTCCGTCGTGGTCTTTATAAAATACGCGGTCGCTCCACCGGCGACTGTTGGGTAGATCCGGATAGTCACGCACGATGTCGCACATGGTTTCGATCATGCGCACTCGCAGGGGCTCGCGGTATTGCGGCATGAAGAGGATGTCGCTAATCCCTTCTGCGCGCAATTCGGCGACAAACTCGGCGAACGTGTGCGTGTTGGTGAGGTTCACGTTGGCGTTCGGCTCCAGCCCATGGCGGTCGCCTCCCGACACCAGTACGTGTCCCGAATATTCGGCCAATGACATTACGCGCCGGTTCTCGCGCCAGGGCCGCAGGCCGTTCAGCTCCAGAGCTTGTACGTGCTCGCCGAAGCGCTCCAGAAACCTTCCCACCAACTGCGCATGCTCCAGCGCTCCGACACGGGCTTCGTCCCAGAGCGGGTGGTTCATGACGATCAGCACGTCCCTGAGTTCGTGCAAAGCGGCCAACAGTTCGGGCAGGCGCTTCCTGGAGGGGGCCGCGGTAAATTCGGCCAGCTCCGACATAATCCCTTGCGCTCGATGCGGCGGTAGGTTGTGGATGCCGAGGTGGAAAAAGGAGGGCCCGAACGGGATGGTCCATTCCACTGAGATCGGCGCCTGCGGGTCGACGATGCGCAGCATGCGACCGGCTTGGATATTGTCGTGATCGGTTAGGGACACTAACGGCTCAACATCCAGCCGCTGGAGTTGGCTTCTCTCCAGCTCGTATGCCTGGTGCGGGGCGAGCGGCGGGCGCCAGAACGCGCGCGAGAAGTCGAGCGCTTGGCCGCACCACTCGCGATAGATCTGCTCCTGTCTCCGGATCGCTGCGCCAACCAGCGGGATTCCGGCGGTGTAACGCGGAATGAAGGCCAGGCTCTCTTCGGAATGCTGGCTGTGGCTGTGCAGCGACAGCCCGGTGCGGAATCGTTGGGGCACCGAGCGATCGCGCCAAAGCCAGTGGATCTTCGAATGTCTCATTTTTCCTCCAGGAGGCGGCTGGTCGCGTCCGCCAGTTCGGATTCGAGGGTGATTCGCAGATAGGTGCGCGGTTGAAATTCGATTCGTTCAGGCAGGTCGGATTGCCGATCATCCAGCCAGAGCCGGAACGTGGAGGCTTGGCGGGTAGCGAGTTCCTGGATGTGGCAGGTGAAACGCGTCAGGTCTCCGTGATGCGGATCCGCTGCTCGCTCCCATTCCAACCGGTACGCTTTGGCGTTGTGGACATAGTCGAACTGCGATCGCGTGTCGCCGGAGCGGAGGGCGGTCAGGACGGAGTATAAGAATGTTGTCGCTGCGGCGCCGCCGGGGGTAGGCAGTTCCGTCGCCGCCCGATCCGCGTCGCGGAAGCAGGCGCGAATTCGCTGATTCAGTTCACTCCGATCTTGCACTGCCTCGCCCGGCAAACTGAAGGCGCCTTTTTCGCAGCGGGCGCGCCCGGCGATGTGCAGTCCTTCGGCCGCTACGAACGAATCGGGGGATTTGCGCCGGGCCAAGATTCGCTGACGGGCCTGGTCGTAGCTTTCGTTCGTGGAGGACGTCACGAAACCGAAATAGGCCGCCTGAGGAACCGTGGGTCCGTCCTGCAGAATCACTTCTTCCAAGGAACCGTCGTACTTGAAGCCGTGAGTCCGCTGGGGATTGGCCCCGCCCGCGAATCGGAGCGCTACCAGCCTGCGCTTTCCCTCCGCGGCCTCCTGAACGGCAGCGGATGCGCCGCCCACGCCCTTGCGGGCAAACACGGGCAGCCCGAGCAGGGTGACCACTACGTCGGCGCGATAGGTTCGAACCACCGGATTGGGGAGCACGAGTTCGCTCTGGGCCACGAGACGGTCGACGAGGAGCGAGTTGGCTAGGGTTGCGCACACCCGCTTCAGTGTGTTCGCCAGCCCGAAAGCGGGAAGAAGAAAGCGACAGAGTTCGCGCCTGCTTAGCATCCTGGGGCAAGCTTACGCAAGTAAAGTGTTGGCGCAATCACCAAGCAGTTACAAAGATGTTTGAAACAATCGTTTTGGGATTTGTTTCTGAAGTGCCCACAAACCTGATGTTCAGTGGAACGTAAGGAAAACGTAAAAGTTAAATTGGAAACCTATCGGGAGCTAAGCGCCACAACTGTCTCGTGGGCGATAGTACCCGAAGGTGTTGGCACGAGTGCCAACACGGCACGCAGGGGTGCGTGCGCCACAGCCAACTACTGGAGCGGCAGATCGTTCTGGCCGTTTCCGTCGCCCTCGCCTTCACCCGGAATCACGGCCGGTATGACGGACGCAGCGGCCACCTGATCGCCTTCGTCCATGCGAACCAATCGGACGCCTTGCGTGGAGCGGCCCGCCTGGCGGATCTCGCCCGATTCCAGGCGGATGATCTTGCCGTCGCGCGTGATGATCATCAGGTCGGTGTCTTCCTTGACGGAAAGGATGGCTACCACCTTACCGATCCTGGGCGCGAGCTTCATATTGATGACGCCCTTGCCGCCGCGCGCCGTGAGCCGATAATCTTCGAGCGGCGTGCGTTTGCCGAATCCGTTTTCCGAAATCGACAGGATCAGCCCCTCTTTCTCGACTACCTCGGCGCCGATAATTGTATCGCCATCGGCTAAATCCATGGCTCTGACACCACGGGCCGGGCGGCCCATGGCGCGAACGTCGCCTTCCTTGAACCGGATGGCCTTACCCTCGCGCGTCCCAAGGAAGATGTAGTTCTCACCGTTGGTGAGCCGTGCGGCCAGCAACTCATCGCCTTCATCCAACGAGAGGGCAATGATTCCGCGGGCCATTGGATTGTCGAACTCGGTGAGCTCGCACTTCTTGATGACGCCCTGCTTGGTGACCATCACGATGTACTGATTGGGCACAAAATCTTTTACGGGCAGGAATGTTCTTACGGCTTCGTCGGGCTGCAGATTGATCAGGCCGGAGACGTGCTTGCCCTTGCCGGTGGTGCCGGCGTCGGGAATTTCATAGATCTTCAGCCAAAAGACGCGGCCCATGGTGGTGAACACGAGCAGATAGGCGTGCGTGGACGCGACGACCAGGTGCTCGACCACATCCTCGGTGCGCGTACCCATGCCGATGCGACCCTTGCCGCCGCGGGACTGACGCCGGTAGGTGTCGACAGCGGTGCGCTTCAAGTAACCACCGTGGGTGACCGTGACCGCTACGTCTTCTACCTGGATCAGATCTTCGAGATGAATCTCGCCGGTGTCTTCGATGATCTGGGTACGGCGCTCGTCGCCGAATTCCTTCTGGACATCTTTCAATTCCTGCACGATGATGCCGCGCAGCTTTTTGTCGGAAGCCAGAATCTCCAGGTATTCGGCGATCTCGACCTGGATATCGGCCAGTTCCTTGAGGATCTTCTCGATCTCCATGCCGGTGAGGCGCTGCAACTGCATCTCGATGATGGCTTGCGCCTGCCGTTCGGTGAATTCGAACGTGCAGTGATCAATCCATCGCGCGCTTCGCGAGGCGTTTTCGCCGCGCGGATCAGCTTGATCACAGCGTCGAGGTTTTCGATGGCCTTCTTGAAGCCGAGTAAAATGTGCTCGCGCTCGCGCGCCTTGCGCAGCAGGTAATCGGTGCGGCGGCGAACCACGTCGATGCGATGATCGATGAAGCGCCGGAGCACGTCGGCCAGACCCAGCTCGCGCGGCTGGCCGCCCACGATGGACAGCATGATGACGCCGAAGTTCACTTGCAGCTGGGTGTGCTTGTAGAGATTGTTGAGAATCACTTCGGCCTGCTCGCCGCGCTTCAACTCGAAGACGATGCGCATGCCGTCACGATCGCTCTCGTCGCGAATTTCGGAAATACCTTCGATCTTTTTGTCGTTCACCAGGCCGGCCGTGGTTTCGATGAGCCGGGCCTTGTTCACCTGGTAAGGGATTTCGGTGACGATGATGGCCTCGCGGTCCTTACCGATTTTTTCCGTCGCGGCTTTGGCGCGCAGTTTCAGAGAGCCACGGCCCTTGGTGAAGTAGTCGAGAATGCCCTGGCGGCCGAGAATGAATCCGCCGGTGGGGAAATCCGGACCTTGCACCAGATTCACGATTTCGCTCAAGTGCGTGTCGGGCTTCTGTACCAGAAGAATGGTGGCGTTGATGATCTCGGTGAGGTTGTGGGGCGGGATGTTGGTGGCCATGCCGACCGCGATCCCGGACGATCCGTTGATCAACAGATTCGGAACGCGCGTTGGCAGGACTTCGGGCTCGACGCGCCGCTCATCGAAGTTCGGCCGGAAATCGACCGTCTCCTTGTCCAGGTCTTCGAGCAGCGCGGTGTCGATGCGCGAGAGCCGCGCTTCGGTGTACCGGTAAGCCGCCGGCGGATCGCCATCCACGGATCCGAAATTTCCCTGGCCATCCACCAGCGGATAGCGCAGCGAGAAATCCTGCGCCATGCGAACCAGGGCGTCATACACCGATGCGTCGCCATGCGGATGGTAATTGCCCAGCACTTCACCGACGATGCCCGCGCATTTGCGATACGCGCGGTTGAACGCGAGCCCCATGTCCGACATCGCGTAGAGAATGCGGCGATGCACAGGTTTCAAGCCATCGCGGATGTCGGGCAGCGCGCGCCCGATGATCACGCTCATGGCGTAGTCGAGATACGAACGCCGCATCTCGTCTTCGATGTTGATGGGGATCAGGTTCTGCTTGCCGTCGCCACCGAGCGGCATCTGGCTGCCTCGCCGGGCGGAGTCGCGGATCTTTGGGATCTTGGGGGTCTGCCAACGGTTAACTCCTTGAAAATAGAGGAGCGAAGCGCTCGGGAACAGGTGCGTTTCGCAAGTCTTATTTTAGCAGTTCGCGACCCTCGAACACCACTGGAAATCGACGCTTAAAATCAATGCGCTGAAGCGTATTCGAGGGCCCGTTGTGCGCCGCGTTGGCGCGGTCCAGATCCAAGGCTTTGCGGGCGAATGCCTCGGCCTCGCGGTACTGGCGCACGGCCAGGGAAGTGAGCGCCAGGTCGGCATAGATGGGCGCGCGGGGGGCCCGATGTCCAGCGCCTTTTGAAACTCCGCGCGGGCGTCGGCGGTGCGTCCGACGCGAGCGTATTCCACCCCAAGATTCAAGTGGGCGTCGCGATACGCAGGGGCGATCCGGATTGCCTTTTCGAGTTTGGCGATGGCTTTGGGAAGGTTATTGGCGCGCGCAGACTGTTGCGCTTCGTAAGCTTCCCGGATGGCTTTCTTCGCAATAGGATGTAGCAACTCGCGAAGCGACACCAGGCCCGAAATTGGTTTGGTGGCTGAACTTCCGGCAGCTCCAGAACCAGCGGCTCACTGCCGGGTTCGAAGTCATGAAACTCCTCCACAATGGAGGTCCTCCGGGCGCCGTTACCACCGGAGCGGAAAGGAGCCGGCGGGCACGTGGTCCAACTCAAATTCCCCTTGGCTGACGGGTACCCGCTCGATCATGGCATTGGTGCGAGGATCATAGAGCTCCACTAAGAAATCACCCGATCCGGCATCGCCATGCGACCGGAGCTCGCCGCTGACCCTGGCCGGGGCGGAGGCGAACTGCGCGTATAGCGACGCTGAAAAACAGATGATTCCGAAGAATCGGATCGTCAGACACACTTCCTCCTAAATGTCTTTTTGATTTCTAACGAGGTTTGTGGGTTTACAACGAGGAACAGCGAGGAGCCGACAGGACTCTACGATATTCTATAGAGAGTGCGCGAAAGCATTACCAATCCAAAGTTTCTATGCAGGCTATGGGCGAACTTATTCGGCCTTAGGTGCCGCGGGGGCGGGCGGAACTGGCGAAGTCCGCGCGACTTTTCCGCTCTTTGCTTCGTTGATAGTCGATGTGATTGGCTTCCAGAGTGATTCCGAGCGTCTGGTCCAGGGTGACCCGCGCGGTGCTGTACGCGACCATCGCGGCTACTAGTGCGACGATTGCGCGTTGATAAATCGCGCTGCTGGAGCGCGACATTGTAGGGCGTGGAGGCGCCCAGGCGAAAGCGCTTCTGTTCGGAGTCGAAGAGCTGCTGCTGAAGAGTCCGGTTCCTGAGCGCGGCATCTAAGCGGGCGCGGGCCTGCTGCAACGCCACCACGCCGCTGCGCACATCCACTTCCACCTGATTGAGATCCTTGCGATTGGTGAGCTGCGTCTGCCGGAGTTGCAGCAGATCGATGGAGTAATCCGCTTGCGCCTGCCGGTTGCGGATGGGCTGCTGATAGAAAGCGCCGCCCGACTGGGTAGGAAAGTCGCGGCGGAAAACCTGCCCGAGCGCCGTGCCAATGCCGCCCGCGAAATACTTATCCCCGCTTGCGGTGAACCCGTCTACGGTAACGGTCCCCGGAACGCCGGCCAATCCGGCTGCGCTTCCACTGCGAAGGCCGTCAGAGTGGGAAGAATTCCGTTCTTGGTTCCGAGCGAGTTTACTTCGTTGGCCTTTTCAGCCGGCCAGCTCAGACGCCAGGTCGGCGCGATTGGCGAGCGCCTGACGGACCATCTGGTCGATGGGAAGAAGATCGTCGGCGGGGGGAATGGCAATGGAATCGATGGGCACGATGCGCACGTTCGCAAGCACGGGATCGGCCGCGCCGGTACGGCTAATCAGGTTCTTCAGCGAAAGCTCCTGCTGCCGCACCGCAGTGTCGGAATCCACCACAGCCTGCGCGCTGGAGGCGGCCTGGGTACTCCGCGGTGATCAGGTCAGTGGGCGCAACCGATCCGATTTCGATCTGGCGCTTCACGTCGTTCACAAAGGTTTGCGCGGTTTCCGAGGCGCTGCGTTTCGCCCGCAGGTCTTCGTAATCCGCGGCCAGGTTGTAATACAGTCATTCAGAACCTGGCTGACCGGCTGAGATCACCTGCGTCTTGAAGTTGAGTTCGGTGGTGTTGAGATTCATCCGCGCCACCGTGATGGTGCGGGCGTTAGCGGCCACTCCGAACCCGCGCAACAGATTTTGCTGCAGGGATACGCTGACACTGGGAGCGACGGTGGGATTCAGCAAATCGCTGGAGGCGTTCTCACTCAGGTAGTGGTCGCTGTAGTTGACGGAGGCGATGCCGCCGAGCAAGGAAGCCCTGCTGGTAGCTTCCGGTGTAAACGTGCGTGGTCTCAATCAGGTTGAACACGCCGCTTTGCACTTGGTCGGGCTGCGGGGCGCTGAGATGGCTGAAGGTGGTGTTCTCTTGCACGGATCGGATCCAGGTTCTGAGTCACGGGCCCGATCTGCGAGACGGTGGCGTTGGAGCTGGACCCATTGGAGCGCGCCTCCAGGAACGCTGACTCCCGCCGCGGCCTGGCTGCCTGCCACGCCTTGTCCGCTGGCAACCGATCCGGCTTGCGACGCTCCGCTGGGCACGCCCGGCAACGCACCGCCCGCTTGGGCGCGCTCCAGGTTCCATTCCGAGATGAAGCGGATTGTAGCGGCTCACCTCGATGTCGATGTTGTTTTCGAGCGCCAGCGCAATGGCGTCCTGCGCGGTGAGGTACAGCATGCCGGCGCGGACCAGTTGGCCGAGCCGCTGCGGAATTCGCAAGGCGAATGGGCGGAACGGTGACTGGGCAGATACGGCCGCGACGATGATGGGGGCGTGCGGTGACGTAATGGGGTGCGATGTCTTGCGCCCAGACGTAAGCGACGCCAGGAGCAAAGCACCGGGTCGACCACTTTCGTCTGTACGTCATCGGCCGGCTCATTGCCTGTCTCCGGAACAGATTCCGGCAGCGCCGAGTCCCGCGCCAGCCGCCCTCGCATGGCTTCGTCCAGAGAGATGTGATTTACCTCCAGCGTGGTCCCAAGCGCCTGATCGAAGGCGATGCGCGCGTGCGTGTAGTTGGCCATGGCCTGCACTTCGGTGCTCTGGCTGGTGGCCAGATCGCGCTGGTCCTGGACCACCTGGAAAACAGTGGCGGCGCCCAGCGCATTGCGGCGCTGGTCGGCCGCGAGCGTCTGTTCCTGAAGCTCGTCTGGCTTTGGAGGCAGACGTCGTAGCGCACGCGGGCTTGCTGCAAACCGATCACGGCATTCTGCACATCCACCGTCACCTGATTGGTGTTCTTGCGCAGATTGAGCTCGTTCTGGCGAAGCTCCAGCAGGCTGGTGGCATAGTCGGACTGGGCCGCGCGATTGCGCAGCGGAATGTTGAGCGACAAGCCCGCGGAATAGTTCGGGAAATTTCGCCGGGAGATCTGTTCCAGCAGATTGCCGTAGCCGCCGGCCAGATAGTCGAAACCGGGTTGCGTAGCGCCGAAAGCGGTCAGCTCGCCACTGAGGCCGTTGTTGGTCAGCTCGGCAAAGGCTTGCAGCGTGGGCTTCAGCGAGCTCTTGATGCCCACCAGGTTCATCTGATTGCTTTCGATATTGATGCGCGCCGTCGCGATTTCAGTTCGGTTCCCGAGCGCCTGATTGACCAGCTCCGGGACGAGGCCGCACATCGTCGCTGGGTGGAATCTGGATCTTGTCGAGCGGCACGACGTGAATGTTGTCGAAAGACCGGCGGCTGAGATGCCATCGCGGCACAGCGCGTTCTTCAAAACGATCTCCTGTTGCTGCAGATTGGTTTGCGAAACCACCAGATCCTGCTGGCTGGAGTAGAGCTGCGCTTCGGCGCGCGTGATTTCAATCTCCGCCAGCGCGCCAATCTGCACCTGTCGCTTGTTGTCCTCGAGAAGCTGCTGGGCGGTGGCGACTTCTTGCCGGCGCGCGCGCACGTCTTCGTTGAAGCTGACCAGATCCCAGTACAAATTCAAAGCGCGCCGATACCGTCGTGATCACCTGCTGCTTGAATTGCAGATCGCTCACCTTCAGGTTATTCCGCTGCACGCGAATGTTGCGGGCGTTGACGGCGCGTCCGAATCCTTGCAGCAGGTTTTGCGTAATTTGAAGATCGAGATCGCCGGAAGTGTATGGGTTCAGGCTAAATATCTGGCTATTGAGGTGAAAATGGCTGCTGGCGTAGGTCACTTGCGCGGTCAGTCCGAAATCCCAATTCTGCGGGTACTGCGCCTGGATGCTTCTGTACGTTCTGGATCAGAGCGGTGGTGCCGGTCAGAAAAGTGTTGCTTTGGGGCGCGGTGGCGTGTTGGAAATTTGCAAACGCGAAGAACGAGGGATCGAGCGAAGGGATGCTGGGACCCAACTGCGTCACGATGCCGCCGCCCGAACTCACGCCGTTGCCGCCCGAGAGCGCGACCGAACCGGAGTTGTTGACGCTGACGCCCTGCAGGCTGACGCTTTCCGGGCCCGCGGCCACGCCCAGTCCGACGCTTCGCAAAGCGCCGCCGCCCTCGGCGCGCCGCAGCACCTGCTGGGCGAGGAGCGGCCCATAACGCTGCACTTCGACGTCGATGTTATTTTCGATCGCCAGCGCGACCACGTCCGCGGCGGTCAGATACAAGTTTCCGGCCCGGATCAGATCATTGAGGCGCGGCGAGTTGGTCAAACGGATGGGCGGAACGCTCGAAGCTTGATAAGGATGCGTAAGCCAGCCCAGACCTCCCGTGGGAGGCTGAACGCTGATTTCCGATTGGGCGGAGGCATCGGCCGCCAATAACAGCGGAACGAACAGGGTTAAAACCGTGGTTTGCAATCGGCTCGGCATAGGATTCTTTCAGTATGGCTGGAAGAGGAAGTTGTGGCGCGTGCACTCGAGTGAACGGGTGTGGAGTTCCCGAATAGGTGTTGGCACGAGTGCCAACACGGCACGCAGGAGTGCGTGCGCCACAAAGATCATGGAAACGAGGGTGGTGGATAAAAAGGTCATGGATAGAGGGCCATTGATAAGGGATAGGGAGTCATGGAAAAGATACGTTGAGCGGGTACGCTTGTTCCTTGTTTTTCGGCCACTGTTATACAATACGCGCTGGTGGTTCCAGAATTGCTTTAGTCTTCTATCGCCTCGCCAGTGACCGGCTTTCGCACAGGGCGGCATGGGATTCAATCCATCCGGAGTGTGGACCGCGATGTATCACGAGGATGAACTGGAGCGCACCGATCCGGGGTCTCCGGCGGGCGATTACCTGGGCATTCCGATCAACGACGACGCGCGGCTGCGCGCCGATACATGGGATGGCGATCTTGTTTCGGTGCTGCAGCACCAGTGCATCCCGCATTCGGCGGTCTATGCCATGCGCGCACCGTCGGCTCTGAAGATCACGACCGTCAACGACCCTGCGTCGGGCGAAATCGTCGCATTCATCATTGACGGCACATACACCGGTCCGCGAACCATCTGGATGGATGGCCGCGCGCATCCGTCCCAATTCGCGCCGCATACCTGGGCCGGTTTCTCGACGGGAGTTTGGGAAGGCGACACGCTGCGCATCGAGACCACGCACATCAAATCGGGCTATCTGCGGCGCAATGGCATCGCGTTCTCGGACCGAGCCAAGCTGACCGAATTTCTGGACCTGCACGACAAATACCTGACGCTGACCAGCATCGCGGAGGATCCGGTTTACCTGACCGAGCCGCTGGTGCGCACCGAGAGCTGGGTTTGGAATCCATACCAGGTTTTTACTCCGATCGCGGGCTATGGCTCCTGCCTGCCGACTCCGGAGATTCCACGGCCTTACGGCTGGGTGCCGCATCACTTGCCGGGGACCAACACCGTGATCCGGGAATTTTCGCGAGGAATACGGCGTGCCATTTGAAGCCAGCCGGGGCGGCGCGGAGACCATGTATCCGGAGTATCGACAGAAGGTCAAGCAAATGACGATTCCACGCGCCAAGGTGTTCGACGTTCAATTTGAGCAGGAACACAAGAAGCAAGCCGAGACAAAGCAATGAGGATCGCCGCGCTTATTGTGTGGCTCTGGCCGCGATCGCTCGGCTGGGGCCAAGACTATGAAGTTCGGCACGTGCAAGGCAACGTCTACATGTTCGCCAGCACGCTCGGGAACGTCACCATTCAGATCGGCAAGGATGCAGGGCATGATGGCGTGCTGCTGGTGGATACAGGAGCGCCCGGCCTGCGGGAGACGCTGCTGTCAGAGATCCGCAAGCTGTCGAGCGAGCCGGTGCGCTTCATCATCAACACCAGCGCGGACGCGGATCACATCGGTTCGAACGAAGTGCTGCTAAAGCCTGCTCGGAGATACCAGCTTGCAGGCCGAAGTGGCGCTCTTCGCGCAGGACAACGTGCTGCAGCGCGAGAGCCGCGATGGATCAGGCGTGCCTTCGGGAGTGTGGCCGACGCTCACGTACCTGGAGGGGAAGAGCTTCGCGTTCAACGGCGAGGCCATTCAGATGTTCGCCGAAAAAGCCGCGCACACCGATGGGGACAGCATCGTGCTGTTTCGAGGCTCGAACGTTCTCAGCGCCGGCGATATTTTCCTAACCACGGGCTACCCGGTGATCGACCTGGAGCGCGGCGGAAGCATCCAGGGTGAGATCCGGGCCTTGAACCACATCCTCGATCTCACAGTTCCCCGCTCCATGCAGGAAGGCGGAACGATGGTGATTCCCGGACACGGGCGGCTGTGCGACGAGTCGGAAGTGACCGACTATCGCGACATGCTCACCATCATTCGCGATCGCGTCCAAGACATGCGGCACAAGGGAAAGACGCTGGAAGAAGTGAAGGCGGCGAGATTGAGCCGGGACTACGATCGGCGATACAGCACCACTGCGTGGACCGGGGACATGTTTGTCGAAGCGGTTTACAAAAGCCTGGGAGCAGCCGAAATGAGACGGCCGGTGGATCGCGATTGCAATGACGTTGTGCCGGCGTGCGCGCTGCAAGGCTCAGGACTCCGCAGGCGAGCGCTCCGGTCGATCTTACTGGCTACTGGGTATCGCTGGTGACAGAGGACTGGCGCTATCGCATGCTCAACGCGCCGAAGGGCGATTACTACAGCATCCCGCTGAACGCGGAAGGCAAGCGCGTGGCGGACACCTGGGACCCGGCGAAGGACATCGCGGCGGGCAAGCAGTGCATGAGCTACGGCGCGCCGAACATCATGCGCGAACCGGCGCGTTTGCACATCACCTGGGCCGACGACAGCACGCTCAAAATTGAGATCGACGCGGGAAAACAGACTCGAATGTTTTTGTTTGGACCGCCGCCCGCGCCCGGCGAGCCGTCCATGCAGGGAACTTCGGTAGCTTTGTGGCAGACGCCGCAATCGATCCGAGCCTACACTTCCAAGATCTCGGCGCAAGATCCCAACACGCCGGGGTTCGCGAACGCCAGCATGGCTTCGCCGCCACCTCCGCCGGACACGCGCCGGCTGGGCGGAACCTTAAAGGTGGTGACCACCCACATCAAGCCAGGATACCTGCGCAATAATGGCGTGCCCTTCAGCGCCAATGCGGTTCTCACCGAATACTACGACCTTCACAAGCGCGGCAACGACGAATACCTGGTGCAGACTCAGATTGTGGAAGATCCAAAATATCTGAACGCCCCGTGGGTGGTGAGCAGCCACTATCGGCGCGAGCCGGATGGATCGAAGTGGGATCCCGAGCCGTGCGAGCTGGTGCTGCCGACTAAGTGAACGGAATCGGCGGTTTCAGTGAGAGGCGCCGAAATTCTTGTGCCAGTTCAGCGTTGCCGGGCGCCCCATGCGAAAGCTGCCGCTGGCGTTAAGCAGCCCACCACGCACTGTTCCCGCAAAATCGATTGTCGCCTGGCGAGAGCCGTCGGCCGCGCTGAATTCCTGAAGCTCCATCGTGACGTCTCCGGACCCGGTAACATCGCCTTCCAAGACCATGTTGACCTTGTTCTCGCGGCCCATGGTCCAGTGGCTTGCGATTTTGGTCCCGCTTATGATGCCCATCGCCGGGAAGCAACGCTGGGCCAGCTTGGGCGTCTTTCCGTAACAAATTGGCCCGGCGTACACGCCATCGTAGCGGCCCGATCCGACGGCAGGTTTCGCCGCGGGAGTTGAGATCGCCGGCGGAGCAGGCGCTTCCGCTGCCTTGGCCGGTGGCTGAACGGGCGTCGTCCGGGCAGGCGCTTCGGCTTTACTCCGCTCAACTTTATTCCGCTCAACCCGGGTGTAAGCCCAATAACCGCCGCCCAACAGTAGCACCAGGGCACCGGCAGCAACCCACTTTGCCGGACGGCTGAAGCCGCGAGATTTCGCAGAGGGGAGAGCGCGGCCGCCCTCGGCCTCGGTGATGGAGAAGGTTCGGACCGGCTGCTGGATGTTCTTGAAATTCATTTCGCCGAGCGGCTGGAATGCGAGCGACAGTTTGTTGCTGATCTGGTCGTGAACGCTTCCGGAAATGCAGATCCCCCCAGGCTCGGCGGCCGTCTGCAAGCGCGCCGCGACGTTAACGCCATCCCCCAGCAGGTCCTGGCCATGCAGCATGACGTCACCCAGGTTGATACCGATTCGGAATCTCACCTGGCGCGAAGGCGGCAACTGATCGTTGCGCGTGCGCAGCGCGGACTGGATGTCGGTGGCGCACCGTACCGCTTCCACGGCGCTAGGAAACTCGGCCAAGATCGCATCGCCGGCGGTATTAAAAACGCGTCCGCGGTGCATGGCGACCAGCGACTCGAATACTTCCTTGTGACCTCGAAATGTTCTCAGCGTCTGCTCTTCATCCTCGCCCATCAGACGGCTGAATCCGGCCACATCGGCGGAAAGAATAGTCGCTAGTTTGCGATCCAGGAACTGGGTGCTGGGGTTATCGAGTTCGTCGGGCATTGGGACGCTCCGCGCTCGGACTTGCAGCGTATCATAACACTGAGAAGCAGACACTCAGGAGGCGCCGCATGGCCGTTCATTTTTTCGTTCGGTTGGAACCGCTTCCGGGGAAGGATGTGGAGTTTCAGCGGGAATTGCTGCGGGTGGTGGAGGCTAGTCGATCCGAGGCCGGCTGTTTGGCTATCCACGCATTTGAGTCGCTCCGGGAGCCGCTTCGTGTTCACGATTCATTCCGAGTGGGTGGATGAGGCTGCGTTTGAGCTGCACGCTCAATTGCCTCACACGGTTCGATTCATGGCAGCAGCGAAGGAATTGCTGACTCATCCGATCGAGGGGCTGCGGACGCGGCAGATCGGCGGAGGCGCGGGCGCTGGAGTTGCTATCCTTTGATTCCTATGTGGCGAGTGTTTTCCGGTTTGTTCTTGCTGTCGGCCATTTGCTTCGCACAGGCCAACAACAGATGCTTTGGACCAGTTGGCGTCCGACTTCTGGACGTGGCGCGCGACGTATAGACCCTTCACGGGTGACGATGTTCCCCGCATGGAGCACACTTCCGGCGTGCGGGACTGGTCGGCGGCGAGCCGTTCAAAAGCAGCGCAGGGAATGGCCGAATTCGAGCGCCGATGGAAAGCGGTCGACACCGCGGACTGGCCGGTTGGACGACATGGTGGACTACCGGCTGATGGGATCCGCCATGGCGCGCGTCCGTTGGGAATTGGATGTAAATCCGCGCTGGCAGCGCGACTCCGGCGTTTTACGTGGAGCAGACCGTCGGTGCGGTGCAGGATGAGCTCCTGCCTCCGGCGCCGTTTAGCGCCGCGCGGGCGCGGGAAATAGTGGCGCGAACGGAAAACATTCCGGCCATCCTCGAACAAGCCAGGATCAATCTGAAGGCGATTGCACCGTTTGCGCAATTAACCATCGCGATGTCTCTCAGACATCGACGCGCGCCTGACGCGTGTGGAGCGCGGCGTGTCGCCGTTGTTAAGCTAGCAGACGATCAGCGCGCGCGTTTCCGAAGCGCGATTTCCGGGGCGAGCAAGGCACTCATCGACTATCGTGATTGGCTGAAGCAGAACACTGCCCGGAATGCGCCAGGATTTCGTTCTGGGCGACAAGGCATACGGATTTTTCCTCCACCAGGTTGCACTGTTGCCCTACACGCCCGACCAATTGCTGGCGATGGCGCGCCAGGATTTCGAACGCGTCCTCGCAATGGAAAGCTACGAGCACCAGCGCGACCTGCGCGCTCCGGAATTGAAGATAGCCGCAACGGCGGACGAAGAGTCCGCTCGCATGGCAAAGGATGAGGCGAACATTCGCCGCTATCTGACGGAGCATCAGATCCTGACGGTTCCCCCCGATTTACCGCATTGGACCATCCAGCTCGGCGCCGGACTACATCGCAGCCTTCGATGGGTTCGGCGAACTGGACGATTTCACCGGACCGTCGCGCCTGCATCAGGATGGAGTGCGCTGGATCCAGCCGCCCTCGAACGATCTGCCTTACTTCTGGAAAGCTTACGCGCAAGATCCGCGAACCACGGGCGTCCATGAAGGCATGCCCGGGACATTTTTTCCAATTGTCGTTGGCCTGGCGAAATCCCGATCCGATCCGGCGGCAGTACTACGATTCAAGCGCGAACGAAGGCATCGGCTTTTACGCCGAAGAGATGATGCTGGACGCCGGACTGTACGACGACAGCCCGCGGTCGCGCGAGATCATTTACAACTTTCGCGCGTTTGCGGGCATTGCGCGTGGAGGTGGACGTAAAACTCGCGCTCGGGCAGTTCACCATTGCTCAGGCGGCCGATTACCTGGCGCGCACCGTGCCCATGGACCGCGCAACCGCCGAAGGCGAAGCGGCGTCTTTTGCCACCGCTCCGGGCCTGGGCATCGCATATGAAATCGGCAAGCTGCAGATCGAGCGGATGCTGGCGGAACGGCGTCTGCAGCAGGGCGGCAAATTTTCGCTGCGCGAGTTTCACGATTATGTATGGAGCAACGGGAACGTGCCGCTATCGCTGCAACGCTGGGAGCTGCTGGGTCTGGACGACGACGTGAAGAAGGTGGACGAATTGGCGAGGTGACGCCGAAGGCAGAATTCGCCAATCCGACACGAAGCTGGACGAGACTGGACGGAGTAGATGTTCTCCGCGGCCTGTCCATCTTTTTCGTGTTAATGAATCACGTCAACATGCGGCTGCGATTGGAGCACGTGCCTTATACCCAAGGCCTGCCCGACCAGTTGGTTTCTTCCCTCGTCTGGAATGGCCAGATGGGCGTCCAGATATTCTTCACCATCTCGGGATTCCTCATCACGTCCACCTCGCTGCGGCGCTGGGGATCGCTGGCCCGCGTCAGCATCCGCGATTTCTACCTGCTGCGTTTTGCCCGCATTGCGCCTCTGTTTCTGCTGCTGCTCTGCGTGCTGAGCGTTTTGGATTTGGCGCATGTGAAGTTCTTCGTGATCGCCGCAAAGACTGGAGGGCTCGGCCGCGCGCTTCTCGCCGCGCTTACCTTCCACGTCAATCTGCTCGAAGCTCAGCGCGGATATCTTCCGGCGAATTGGGATATTCTGTGGTCCCTATCCGTTGAGGAGATGTTCTACCTCTTTTTTCCGCTGCTCTGTGTTCTGCTCGGCCGAGGCAAGCTGCTCATCGGAGTTCTTCTGGCGTTTGTCGCGCTGGGCCCCTTCGGCCGCACGGCGCTCGCTCACGGGAATCCGGTGTGGGAGGAGTACTCGTATCTGGGAGGCGTGGACGCCATCGCGTTGGGCTGTCTCACCGCGCTGATTGTCGCGAAGACCAAATTTTCTCGTCCGCTTTTGGGGACTCTTTCCGGAGCCGGCACGGCGATTCTGATCTTCAGCCTGTGCTTCTCCGGATGGGTGAATCGTTTGGGTCTGGGGCGCGTTGGCCTTGACATGACGATCCTGGCGGTAGGCGCGTCGATGATCATCGCGGCCTCAGCACAGGCGAAGTGGCGCGGCCCCCGCGTCCTCAGCCCGTTGGTCCGAATGGGCCAGCGCAGCTACGAAGTCTACTTGACGCACATGTTCGTGGTCTTCGCCTGCTTTCAGATTTTTCTAACAGCCGGAAAGCCGATGGCGGGCGTGCCCGCGTTCTTCATCGGGGCTGTGATCATTTCGGGCGTATTCGGTGAAGCCGTGGCGCGCTTCTACTCAGAGCCTATGAACCGCCTGCTTCGCACGCGCTTTGGAGATGGACCTAGCAGGCTGGGATCTGCGCTCAATCCACGGGATTCGTAGCGAAAACGGAAAGTTCCGGAGTGAAGCCGCGGTCATCCATTTCGAGCACCGCCTTGATCATGTGGGCGATGTCTTCGCTCTGTAGCTTGCTGGGGTTGTTGGCGGCTTGCGGAAAACCGGCGCGGCGCGCGAAATCGGTGATCACTTCGCTGGGATTAACCAGGAAGACGCGCACGTTGTACTTGCGGAGCTCGGCGCGCCAGCACTCGGTCATCCCGCGCAGGGCGAATTTGCTGGCGTAGTAAGCGGTGCCTTTGGGCGCGCCGCGCAGCGAGGCGGTGGAAGAAATGTTGATCAAGTTGCCGCGTTTGCGCTCCTTGAAAAGCTTGGCCGCCTCACGCGACATGAGCATAACGCCCGTCACGTTGGTGGCGAAGACGGCGTCGAAGCCGGCGACGGTCCATTTCGATCAGTTCCTTGAATACGCCGACGCCGGCATTGTTGATCAAGATATCCAGGTCGCCGAGCTTCTCTTTGACTTCGCGATAGGTTCGCAGGACGTCAGCCTCCTTCGCAACGTCCGCCTGTATGCCAACGACGCCGAGGGAGCGGGCGGCTTCGGCTAATCGTGCGGGGTCGCGCCCCGTGATGGCGACGCGCGCGCCCGCTTTCGCGAGCACTTCGGCCGCGGCCCGGCCGATGCCGCTTGATCCGCCGGTAATCAGAACTACTGCGTTCTTAAGATCCATGTGTCATAGCGTACCTTGATAAGATGCCAGTCGAAAAATTCCTGGGCGGCGTCTTCCGATTCCAGCAAGACGTCTATCCGCAGAATCGGGATCTTTTCGAAAAACTAGCGGTGGGCCAGCATCCAGAAGCGCTGTTCATCACCTGCGCCGATTCCCGTATCGACCCTTGCCTGCTCACCCAGACCAAGCCGGGCGAGCTATTCATCTGCCGCGTGATAGGCAACATTGTGCCGCCTTATCCCGATTCGCTGGGCGGAGTTTCGGCCACGATCGAATATGCGGTGGGCGTGCTGCGCGTTGCGGAGGTGATCGTCTGCGGCCATACCGATTGTGGCGTCATTCGGGGAGCGCTGCATCCCGATGCGTTGGTTTCCTTCGGCGCCGTGTGGAATTGGCTGCGCTATGCGAATGTCCAAACCCGCGAAGCCCATCCGACCGAGCAATTCCTTTTAGCCCGGACCGAAGAGAATGTCGTCGACGCAACTGAAGAACCTGCGCTCGCATCCAAGCGTCGCCAATCGCCTTCTTGATGGCGATCTTACGCTCGATGGCTGGGTGTACGACATCGGCTCCGGCGCCGTGACGGCTTATAACGAGGAAAGTGGGAAATTCGAGACACCGAAAATCGCAACCGCGGGCGACGCCCCGGCAGGATCCTTGATTTGAGGCCCGGCGGAAGGGGTCCGATCAAGGAGGGTAAGAACATGGCAAATCTCGATTGGTCCCAATGTCCCGCCGTGGAGAGCAATCCGGCAAGGTCAGCGGCGCGTGGGTGCTGCGCGGAACTCGAACGCCGGTCAAGGTCCTTTTGAGAACCTCGAAGCGGGGATGAGTATTGACGAAGTAATTGAACAGTTCCCTTTGACTTGTGAACGACTAGAGAGCCTGATGGCGTTTGTCGCGTTCTCTCGAAAAAGCTCCTACCTTTGGCTAGATCGTCGCGTGGATGCTGGTTCGTCTCGACAACGGCGCGCCGAGAGGTCTTGCCCGGCTCCTCGATGGTCATTCCGTGGAGGGAGCGCGGGTGCGAGGTTGGGAGGAGCTCGCAAAACGGCGAGTTGCTCGACGTAGCCGAGCAAGCGGGCTTCGAAGTCCTGGTGACGACGGACAAAACATACGCTATCAACAGAACCTTAAGGCTCGCAAAATATCGCTCGTCGTATTAGAGCATTCCCAATGGCCCAGGGTGAAGCTCGTTGCTGATAAGGTTGTTGCGGCCGTTAATACCGCGCACCCCGGCAGCTACGTGGAAGTAGAAGTTCCGTTCAAGGACGCCTGAGTTGTGCAAACATGATTTATGAAAACACCTTTGCTCCCGCGCCTCGTCCTGCTTCTTCTCGTAGGCTCGCTGCTTCCTGCGGCCGACTACACTCTGAAAGTCACACCACAAACCATCGCATGGGGATATTATTGGTCGGCCGCGAAGCCGGTACTGAACATTCGATCCGGCGATACGGTGGAGATCCAAACCGTTTCCGGAAATCCTGAGCGGCTGGAGCAGGCCGGCGTGCCGGCGGACCAAATCCCGGCCGCGCTGCGGACCATTTACAAAGAGATCCCGCAGGATCAGCGCGGACCCGGCGGCCATTTGCTGACCGGACCGGTGGCGATCGAGGGCGCCGAACCCGGCGACGTGCTGGAGGTGCGCATCCGCGAAATCCGCATGGATGTTCCGTTCGCCTATAACACCTTTCGCAAAGGCTCGGGTTTCCTGCCGGATGAGTTCGAGGGCACCAAGATGAAGATCATTCCTTTGGACCGAGTGCGCAAAATCGGAACCTTCGCGCCGGGGATCGAGCTTCCGCTCAAACCGTTTTTCGGCAGCATGGGCATCGCTCCACCCGAAGCGGCGGGCAAAGTGAATAGCGCTCCGCCGGGTATTCACGCCGGCAACCTGGATAACAAGGAACTGGTGGCCGGAACCACGCTATTCATTCCAGTGCATGCGCGCGGCGCGCTGTTCGAGGTCGGCGACGGCCACGCAGGCATGGGCAACGGAGAAGTGGACATCACGGCGATGGAGACCTCGCTCACCGGCGTGTTCCAATTCGTCCTGCATAAGGACATGCATCTCAAATGGCCGCGCGCGGAAACGCCCACGCACTGGATCACCATGGGAATGGATCCGGATTTGACGGAAGCGACCAGGATCGCGGTGCATGAGACGCTCGATTTCCTGATGAGCGAGAAGAAGATGACCCGCGAGGACGCTTACATGCTGGCCAGCGTGGCGGTGGATTTCGAAATCACTCAGCTGGTGGATGGGACCAAGGGCGTGCATGGCATGATCCCCAAAAGCATTTTCAAGACGAGCAGATAGGCGACGGCTGTAGTCTACACCAGTGCGACTAACCATTCCAGAAGCGCATCAACTGGTGGCGCGTGTCATGGCGAAGCTTGGCCACGATGCTGCGGACGCCGCGTTGATTGCGGATCACCTGATCGATTGCGAGCTGCGCGGGCAGGTTTACGGCGGACTGGCGCGGGCCATCAGTATCGCCGAGCGGTTCGAGCGCAAAGGCGACAGCCGTCGCCCGATTCGCATCGCTGCACGAGACGCCAGTCTCCGCACGCCTGGATGGCGGCGATCACATCGGCTATGTTGTCGCGCAGCGCGCGACGACCCTGGCCATCGAGAAGGCCGAGAGCGGCCGGGATTGCGGTGGTAGGCGCCAGCGACACCTGGTACACGGGCATGCTGTCTTACTATGCGGAGATGGCCGCTGCCCGGGGCCTGGTGAGCATCACCGCGTCGAATGCGTCACCCTGGGTGGCGCCCCACGGCGCGACGGAGGGCCGGCTGGGCACGAACCCCATCTGTTTTGGTTTCCCGAGCGCGGACGACCCGGTCATTTTCGACATCGGCACATCGGCGATCATCCACGCCGAGGTAACGCTTGCGCGCCGTTTGGGCAACGATCTGCCTGAGAACGTGGCGTTCGACCGCGACGGCCTGCCCACCCGCGATCCCGCTGCCGCGCTCGCTGGCGCCTTCGCGGCTTGGGGTGGGCACAAGGGCTCCGGCCTCGGCATCGCGGTGCAGCTTCTTGGCATCCTGGCGGGATCGCCACCGATTCCGCGGAGAACTGGCAGGCTTCGGCTACCTCATCGTGACGATGCGGCCGGACCTGATGGGACCAACGGAGACATTTCGCGAGAATGTGTCGGCTTTCGGTGAAGCGGTGCGGTCTGCGCGGCCCATCGCCGGCGGCTCCGCCCGTCCGCATGCCGTTCGACCGTTCGCGCCAGGAGCGGGAGCGACGTCGCGAAGAAAATATGATCGAGATCCCGGAAATTCTTCAGGCACACTTGCTGCGGATTGCCGAACGCGGTTAGGGATTCGGCTCGGTCCCGATGGTGCGGCCGTCTGCGAGCGTGACCTTGCGCCCGTCGGCGGCGTGCGATGCGTCTTTAGCAGGGAACCCGTGAACGATCACCTTGTCTCCGGGCTTGAGCGAATCGCGCATCCATCCCCGTTTGGCGAGCCGGTTCGGTCCGCCGGTTTCACACGACCAATTCACCACGGTGCCGTCGGGCTGGATGACATCCACGAAATAATGCACGTGTGGATTCTCCCAGTCGACACGAGTCACCACGCCTTCCAGCGCATGGGCTTGGACTCATCAAATTCATTGGAAAAGGAGTGATGCGCGAGAACCGGCAGCCCGCTCGCCAGAAATAGAACGGTTGCGATCAGGAAGAGAAACCGATGGAACATAGCAATACCTCACACTACAACGGACGTAAGCCGTCGGTAGATTGACCCCTCGCGGCTGACAGTGCGCTGTCCGTCCTGTGAGCGGGACTTACTTGCCTAGCCCAGGGCGCCATGGGCCAAGTCGGGCGCTGTGCTTGAGGATCGATCCATTGCCAGCGCCGGCTGGCCTGCTTCCAGACGGGCCATTTCGGTAAACGCACACCAATCCTGATCGCTCAGTCCGTGCGCTTGGGCGGCCAGGCATTTGTCGCGAATCAGGCTGGCCAAGGGAAGGGGCACGCGAACCTCACCCGCCGCACTCAGCATCAGCCCAACGTCTTTGAGCCCAGCGTCTAGCGTAAAGCCTGGTTCCGCGTAGCGGCGGTTTGCGATCCGGTCGATGTATTCCTCCATCGGCGGCAGAAAGCCTTTCATCATACCGCTCATGGGCGCCAGAACCCCTCGTTTCTCAGCGAACGCGAAGGCTTGGCCCAGCGCCTCCAGCAGACTAGCGGCGAAAAAGTTTACGGCCAGCTTCAGGCTCGCCGCAGCTGCCGGATCTGGACCCAGCTCGATGACAGCTTGCGTGTAGCTGGCTAACGCCGGCCGGGCGCGCTCGATAACCTCCGTCTCTCCTGCTACGAACGTGAACAGCTTTCCGGCAGCCGCGGCGTGGGGGCGTCCCGCGACGGGAGCGGCCAGATAGTGGCTCCCCTGCGCGGAATGAAGCTCCGCACAACGTGTGCTGCAGCCTGGCGATACGGTGCTGGTACCGATGTGAATCGCGCCGGCGCGCATCCCCGCGAGCATGCCATGTTCGCCTAATAACGTGTCGAATACGGACTGGTCGTCCAATAAAGACGTTATGACTATATCGGCGGATGACGCTGCCTCCTGCGGGCTGCGCGCGGACTTTGCGCCCGCGGCCACGAACGGCTGCATCTTCTCCGAGGTGCGATTGTACACTATGAACCGGCAGCCGGAAGCCTGGACGTTCTGTGCGATTCCGACGCCCATCCGGCCCAGCCCAATGCAGGCCATGCTGAGATCATTCAAGCTCATGGTTTCTTCCTCCTGCGGCTCACTCCTTAACATTGTTAAGGACTACGCGCAAGAATACCTTAACAGTGTTAAGCTGTCAAGGATAATCTTCGGCGGGAGGCGCAGATGGCTCTGGATCGTGGAAAGGTTGTGCGTGCCGCATTAAGGCTGCTCGACAAAGTGGGCCTCGAAGGGTTGACCTTACGCCGTCTGGCCACCGAACTTCATGTGCAGGCGCCCGCATTGTATTGGCATTTCAAGAACAAACAGGAACTCCTGGATGAAATGGCTACGCGGGTATTGGCCGATTCCATGCGCGAAATGTTACCGGGTGAAGGCGGAGATTGGCCGGCGTGGGGTGTGTACTTCGGCAATGGAGTCCGGAGGATGCTCTTGCGTTATCGCGATGGCGCCAAGATGATCAGCGGTACCTATCTTACCGACAGCAGTTTATACGCAGGGATGGAATCGGCTCTGCACAAGTTGGTGGATGCCGGCTTCTCATTGCGTGAGGCGGTTTACGCGTACCGGACTATCTATTGCTACGCAGTTGGTTTTGCGATTGAGGAGCAAGCGGTTGTTCCACGGCCCGGCAAACGCGATCCACGCTACGATCCGCCCAAGCGGACGGAACGGATCGGTCGCGAGCAGTTTCCTCTCACGCTGGCGGCTGGCAAGGAGATGTACAAGTTCGACGAGCAGTTCGAACAAGGACTGCGAATCATCATCCGCGGACTTCGGAAGTAGAATATTCACCGGAGGTCATGCATGTCGACATTTGTCCTGGTTCACGGAGCGTGGCACGGAGGCTGGTGTTGGAAGCGAGTCCGCGGGGCGCTCCAGGCGCAAGGGCACCAAGTGTTCACGCCGACTCTGACCGGCGTTGCGGATCGCTCGCACCTGTTATCTCGCGAAGTGAACCTGGAAACGCATATCACCGACGTGGCGAATCTCATGCTGTGGGAGGAGCTTTCCGAAGTGGTGTTATGCGGCCACTCCTACGGGGGCGCTGTGATCAGCGGCGTGGCGGATCGCATTCCTGATCGCATCAGCGCGCTGGTCTATCTGGATGCGTTCGTACTCAGAACGGCCAGTCTGTTCTGGGTACTCTTCCGGCCGGTCAGCTGGGCGAGGACTGGAAGGTGCCGCCGATACCCGCCGAAGTGTTCAACGTCAACGCCAAAGATCGCGATTGGGTGAACCGGCAATGCACCATGCAACCGCTGGCCACCTTTCAGCAGCCGCTGCGCTTGACGGGAGCAATCGACCGGCTTAAGAATGTCACTTTTATCCTGGCGAGCGGCTGGGGTCCAACGCCATTCCGGCCGTTTTACGATCAGGCGAAAACAAAGGGCTGGAAGACGCTCAGCATTGAATGCGGCCACGATGTGATGCTGGACCAGCCGGAAGCGCTGACTGAGGCACTGCTGGCGGCTCGTTAAGCTGCGGCGGAATCGAGAATCCAGCGAGCGGCTTTCGTGGCCAACCGATCGAGAGCGCGCACCGACATCTCCAGGTGCTCTTCCCTGGTGTCTTCAATCTTGTTGTGGCTGATCCCTCCGAGGGATTGCACGAACATCATGACAGTGGGGATGCCGGCGCGAGCAACTTCCGCGGCGTCGTGCAGCGGGCCGGACGGCAGACGATGCGCTGACGCCGGCGACCTCGCGCACGGCCTCTTCGCAAAAGCCGAGCAGCGCGGGGTGGAACGCGATCGGCTCAATGTTCCAGATGCGCGACCATTCCACGCTACACTTCTCCTCGCTTGCGAAACGCTGGCTGGCTTCCTGCGCCTCGCTGGTACATGCCGGCCAGGATCTGGGCGTCTAAATCGCGCTGATCGAGCGTGGTTTCGCAGCGCCCCACCACTGCCGTCACGATCCCCGGAAAGGTTTTGACGCTGCCCATGGTGCAAACCGCGTCTTTATGCTTGCCGGCGATGGAGCGGATTTCGAGCGCCAGCTTCGCGGCAGCCGCCAGGGCATCGTGGCGCGCGTCCATGGGTGTCGATCCGGAGTGCGCTTCCTGTCCGAAGAAGGTGATGGCGTGGCGCTCCACACCTTTCGTTCCCAACACAACGCCCAGCGGCAATTGCATGCGCTCAAGAACGGGGCCTTGCTCGATATGCAATTCGATGTAAGCGGCCGCATTCTTCTGCTCGCGCGTCGATTCCGGAAAACGATCGATGGGAAAGCCGCAGCGTGCGACCGCGTCTTCCAGGCGGATGCCGTCCTTGTCGGTGCGGCCGCGGTCGGCTTCGATGCTCGAGGTGCCGGCGAATGCCGACGATCCCAGCAGACTGCGTCCAAAGCGCGCGCCTTCTTCGTCGGCCCAATCAACTAAACGGACCGTGATGGGTGGACGGCCGTCGAACTCTTCCGCGAAGCGGCGCAGCACTTCCAGACCGGCCAGGAAGTCCAGGCATCCATCCAGCCATCCGCCGTTCGGAACCGAATCCAGATGACCTCCGATGAGGAGCGCCTTCTCGGATGCTCCCGCGAGCGTGGTCCAGCTATTTCCCGCGGCATCGTAGTGGTGCTCCACCGGAAGGCCCTTGATCTTGGACTGAAACCACTCGCGCGCTTTGAGCCAGGTGTCCGTCCACGCGACGCGCTGCGCGCCATTCCCATCAGCGGTCAACGCGCGGAGTTCCTTTAATTCGGCGACTGTTCGTTTTGGGTCAAGACTCATGATTGGCTTTCCGTAGAGCATTGTAGCGGGCAATTGGACGGAACGGCCATTCGTCTGGTAGACCTAGGGGATGGGCGCGCCGCTTCCTTTTGTTTTCCACGACAACGCGGAGATCGCCCGCCGGTTCCCCGATCTGCATCCCGCCTTCAATCGGCAGGAGGCACTAACGGAGGCCAACCGGTGTCTGAATTGTTTCGACGCTCCCTGCGCGGCGGCTTGTCCAACCCACATCGACGTTCCGCGGTTCATCAAGAAAATCGCTACGGAAAACCTGATGGGCTCGGCGCTGACCATCCTGGACGCGAACATTCTGGGTGCAAGTTGTTCGCGGGTCTGCCCGGTGGAAGTGCTGTGCGAAGGCGCCTGCGTGATGCTGCGCTACAACAAATTACCCATCGCCATCGGCCGGCTCCAGAGACACGCCATGGATCATTTTGTGGAACGAAGCGGGCGCCTGCCTAAGAAATCACGCGAGAAACGCAGTGAAAAGATCGTGTGCATCGGAGCGGGCCCGGCGTCGCTCGCTTGCGCGGCCGAACTTGCGCAGCGGGGATTCTCCGTCACCGTGCTGGAGCGCAGTGCCCTGCCCGGCGGTCTGAATACGTACGGTGTCGCGGAGTACAAACTGCGGCCGCCCGACAGTCTGCGCGAGGTGGCAATGATCGGCGAACTGGGCGTCGAGTTCCGCTTCGGAATCTGGGTTGAGGATGAAGACGACTTGGCGGCACTGGAAAGGGAATACGACGCGATCTTCGTGGGAGTCGGACTGGGCGCGATGAATGAGCTACGGATTCCGGGCGCCGATCATCCGGACGTAGTCGACGCGCTGGAGTTCATCGCGCGATATAAGACGGCGGGCGATCTGAAGGTGGGGAACAACGTTGTGGTGGTGGGCGCCGGCAACACGGCCATCGATGCCGCCAATGCCGCGCGGCGCTTGGGAGCGGCTCACGTCACCATCGTTTACCGGCGAACCGAACGCGATCTGCCGGCCTTCGGCTTCGAGTACGAGCATGCGAAACAGGAGGGCGTGGTATTTGAGTGGCAGGCTCAACCCGTGGCGATTCACACCGATCCAGTGTCGGGCGGCATGGTGTCGCTCGAATGCGTACGTAGGGGATCGAATTTTCACCTCTCGTGCGACATGGTGATCCCCGCCATCGGGCAAGCTCCGGTGGGATGGTTCCTGGAGCGCTGCCGTGGTCCCAAGTATTTTTCGGGCGGCGACTGCGTCAATGGCGGGCGCGAGGTGGTGGATGCCGTGGCGGATGGGAAACGAGCGGCAGTGGCGATCGCGAAGTCCTTCGAGGAAGCGCATGCCTGATCTTTCCACGACATTCGCCGGAGGCATTCGCTGCCCCAACCCGTTTTGGCTCGCATCGGCGCCACCCACCAACTGCGGCGAACAGATCATGCGCGCGTTCGACGCCGGATGGGGCGGCGCAGTGTGGAAGACCATCGGCGAGCCTATCAGGAATGTCTCTTCGCGCTATTCGTCAGTCGACTGGAATGGCCAGCGCATGATGGGTCTGAACAATATCGAGCTGATTTCGGACCGGCCCATCGAAACCAATCTGCGCGAGATCGCCGAAGTGAAGAAGCGTTACCCCCAGCACGCGGTGATCGCTTCGTTGATGGTGGAGTCCACACGCGAGGCCTGGCACGACATTGTGCAGCGATCGGAAGACGCGGGCGCCGATGGGCTGGAGCTGAACTTCGGGTGTCCCCATGGAATGTCGGAGCGCGGCATGGGGAGCGCCGTGGGTCAGGTGCCGGAGTATACGGAAATGATCACCGGCTGGGTGAAGGAGAAGGCCCGAACGCCGGTGCTGGTGAAGCTGACGCCTAACATCACCGACATCCGCATGATTGCGCGCGCGGCCAAGCGAGCGGGAGCCGATGGGCTCTCGGCCATCAACACGATTAACTCCATCACCGGCATCGATCTCGACACCTTGGAACCGCGGCCGAATGTGGACGGGCTCTCTTCGCATGGCGGTTACTGCGGGCCAGCGGTGAAGCCGATCGCGCTGAACATGGTCCATCAGCTGCAGAACGACGAACCTTCGCGACTGCCCATCTCGGGCATTGGCGGCATCGGCACCTGGCGCGACGCGGCCGAATTCATTCTGCTGGGCTGCGGCACGGTGCAAGTTTGCACCGCAGCGATGCATTACGGCTATCGCATTGTCGAGGACATGATCGACGGCCTCGAAAACTGGATGCGCGAAAAGGGCTACGCGAGCATTGAGGAATTCCGTGGCTTGAGCGCACCTAAGATCACCGATTGGAATCACCTGAACCTGAATTTCAAGATCGTGGCGCGCATTCATGAGGAGAAGTGCATTGGATGCGAGCTGTGCTACATCGCTTGTTGGGATGGCGCGCACCAATGTATTCATTTGAATGGAACCCACGCCACACCGCCCATGATCGAAGCTGCCAGCCGCGCCCGGATCTCGATGACGCCGATTCCAAAGCTGGATGGAGAGGCGGGGTCGAAGGCTGCAGTAACGCGCGTGCCGCGAGTGGATGAAGAGGAGTGCGTAGGCTGTAATCTCTGTGCGCTGGTTTGTCCGGTGGAGAATTGCATCACGATGGAACGTGTGGAAAATCATTTGCCTCGCACGACCTGGGAAGAATTGGTCAATGGGACTCCTCATTAAGAACGGGACGGTGGTAACCGCTGACAAAACTTTCGCGGCGGACGTGTTGATGGACGGCGAGACGATCCGGGAAGTGCGTCCCGGAATCCCGGCCGAGCCGGTCCATAAAGTGGTGGACGCCACGGGCATGCTGCTATTGCCTGGCGGCATCGACGCGCACACGCATCTCGACATGCCGTTCGGCGGCACGACATCGAGCGACGATTTTGAAACCGGAACGCGCGCGGCGGCCATCGGCGGCACTACAACTCTGGTGGACTTCGCCATCCAAGCCCGCGGCACCAGGATGCGCGACGCTCTGGACACCTGGTGGAAGAAAGCGGAGGGGAAGGCATGCATCGATTATGGGCTGCACATGATCGTCACCGATCTCCCTGAAGCGGGCCTGGAAGATATGGACGACATGGTGCGCGAAGGCGTGGCCAGCTTCAAGCTGTTCATGGCGTATCCGAACGTGCTGATGGTGGACGACGCCACTATTTTTCGCGCGCTGCAGCAGACTTCCAAAAACGGCGCGCTGATCTGTATGCACGCAGAGAACGGCAGCGTGATCGATGTGATGGTGCGTCAGGCGCTGGCCGAGGGCAAGACCGCGCCCATCTATCACGCGCTCACTCGCCCTACGCTGGCCGAAGCCGAAGCCGTGCATCGAGCCATCGCGCTGGCTGAGATGGCGGGCGTTCCTATTTACATCGTGCACCTGTCGTCGGAAGATGCCTTAAATCAGGTTCGCGAAGCGCGCGACCGGGGCTTGCCCGCCTTTGCCGAGACTTGCCCGCAGTACCTTTTGCTATCGATCGACGAGATGAAGCGTCCCGGGTTCGAGAGCGCGAAGTACGTGTTCACGCCGCCGCTGCGCGAAAAGAAGAATCTTCCGAAACTGTGGGATGGGCTGAAGGGCGACAATCTGCAAGTGGTCTCCACCGACCATTGCCCATTCTGCTTCGAAGACCAGAAGGCGCTGGGCAAAGACGATTTCACGAAGATCCCCAATGGCGGCCCGGGGATTGAGAATCGTCTACAGCTTTTGCATCATCACGGAGTGAGCGCGGGGAAGATTACGCTGAATCGATTTGTTGAGATCGTGTCCACCGCCCCCGCGCGCATCTTCGGCATGTATCCCAAGAAAGGGGCTATCGCACCGGGAAGCGATGCCGACATCGTGGTGTGGGATCCGAAAGCCGAGCATTTGATCAGCGCTAAGACGCACCACATGCGCGTCGATTACTCGATGTTCGAAGGCTTCCAAGTGCAAGGCAACGCCAGGCAGGTGTTTTCGCGCGGAGAGTTGATTGTCGAGAACGGAGAATACGTCGGGCGCGCCGGCCGCGGACAATATTTGCGGCGGGCGGCGAGAGGAGGAGCATGGACCTAGGCGATCCGCGCGAATCGTCTCTCTATAACAAAGACCTTGCTCCCGTGCCGATGGAGAAGCGCACTTGGGGGATCTACAACTACGCATCGCTATGGGTGGCGATGAGCGTCTGCATTCCGACCTACATGCTGGCTTCCGGCCTGATCGCCGGCGGCATGAGCTGGAAACAGGCCATTGGAACAATTCTGCTCGGCAATGTCATTGTGCTGATTCCGATGATTCTCAACGCGCACGCGGGCGCCAAGTACGGCATTCCGTTTCCGGTCCTGGTGCGGGCTTCGTTCGGAACGCGGGGAGCGAACGTACCCGCCGTGTTGCGGGCGCTGGTGGCTTGCGGATGGTTCGGGATTCAGTCCTGGATCGGCGGCCAGGCCATTTATACCATGCTCCAGGTGTTGTGGCCGGCAGCGGCTTCGAGCGTGTGGACGCCCTGGATCTGTTTCTATTTGTTTTGGCTGCTCACCATGGCGGTGATCTGGCGCGGAATCGACACCATCAAGTTTCTGGAAGGCATCGGAGCGCCGTTCATGCTGGCCGTTGGTCTGCTGTTGCTGTGGTGGATCGCGCGCAAGGCTGGTGGACTGGGGCCGGTGCTGCATACGCCGAGTAAGTTTCAAACCACCGGCGAGTTCATGCGCTTCTTCATTCCCTCCTTGACCGGCATGGTGGGCTTCTGGGCCACGGTGGCGCTGAACATTCCCGACTTCACGCGCTACGCTCGATCGCAAAAGGCGCAGATGATCGGCCAGGCGCTGGGTCTTCCAGCATCCATGACGATCTACTCGTTCATCGGCGTCGCGGTCACGTCGGCGTCGGTGATCCTGTTTGGCCAAGCGATCTGGGACCCGGTTGCTCTGCTGGCGCGCTTTCACGAGCCGGTGATCGCTTCCATCGCCTTGGTCGCGCTGCTGGTGGCCACTTTGAACACCAATGTCGCGGCGAACGTAGTCTCGCCTTCGAACGATTTTTCGAATTTGAATCCACGCCTGATTTCTTTTCGCACCGGCGGCTTGATCACGGGCGTGGTGGGCGTGCTCATGATGCCGTGGAAACTGCTAACGGATTTCCAGAGCTATATTTTCGGCTGGCTGGTCGGATATTCGGGTCTGCTCGGTCCGGTGGCCGGCATCATGATCACGGATTATTTTCTATTGCGCCGTACCTATCTCGATGTCGGTGAACTGTACAACCCGCGCGGCATTTATCGCTACGGAAACGGCGTGAACTACCGGTCCATCGTCGCGCTAGTGGCCGGCGTAATCGTAGCGCTCATCGGCCTGCTGGTGCCTCCGCTGCGCTGGCTGTACGACTACGCCTGGTTTGTCGGATTTCTGGTCGCGTCCGTAACTTATTGGCTTATGATGCGGGGTCAACGGAACGCCGTGCGGCATGCCGCGGAAATGCCTGAGATGACGCGCGAGCAAGCGTAGACTATTCGGATTTGCCCGGATCGCCCGGGCCGCCGTCCCCTGGCGAGCCGCTGTAAAACATCCGCCCATCGCTCAAGGTGATGCGCCGCGCGTCGAGAAGATGCGAGCCGTCTTTGGCGCCGTAGCCATCGATGGTGACGGTGTCGCCGATCTTGATATCGTTTTTCCTGAAACCCCGGCGCGATAAGGTGTTCGGAGCGCCGCCTTCGCAAGTCCAGGTGATGAACTTTCCTTGATCGTCCTTCACATCGATGTACAGGTAGGAGTGCGGATTGGTCCATTCCACTTTGCTGATTAGGCCCGTGATCCGGATCGCTTTGCTCGCGTCGTATTCAGCCGCGAAGGAATGATGCGCTGCGATGGGCAACACGGTTGCCGCCAATGCGATGCCAAGGAGCGCCGCCAGCTTAGTCTTCATGATGGAGTTCCTCCAATTCACATCGCGCACAACGCGGTGTCCCGCGCTGTGCGCTCCTGATATACTCTATCATCGAGATGCGAATTTTGCCGACCCTGCTGCTGGCGATGACGATAGCTTCGGCGCCTGTGGCCGCTCAAGTTCCGCGCACCGCCGATGGGCACCCGGACCTGAATGGATTTTGGAAGGGTACCAAGGACACCAAGCCGGTGGGGAACATTGCCAAGGATCTTCCGGGGCTCAAGCTGCCTCTCACTCCCGCCGGCGAAGCGGCCTGGAAGCACAACACCACCGCCACCGTGGATCCGGAGGCGATTTGCATTCTGGGGGGCATCCCGCGCCACAATGCGAGCGGTCTGCCGTTCATGATAATGCAGACTCCCCAGTTTGTGGCGATTCTCTATTTCTACAGCTATTACCGGCTGATTCCTACCGACGGGCGCAAGCAGGAAGTAGACCCGGACCCGTCGTTCTTTGGCGACGAAGTGGGGCACTGGGACGGCGACGCGTTCGTGATCGATTCGGTGGGATTCAAGGACACGCAGGTGTGGGCCGATGAAAACGGGAGTCCGCATAGCGATGCGCTGCACGTGATCGAGCGCTGGACGCGGCCCGATCCAAAGCACATCCACGTGGACACCACCATCGAAGATCCGAAGTTCTACACCAAGACCTTTACCTATTCCAGAACCTGGGAAGCGGGTGAGCCGGGCCAGCGCCTGGGCGAATACTCGTGCGCGGAGAACAGCGTGGACCGGGAGCATTTGGGATTCGGTCCTGGACCGATTCGTCCGGATGGATCGCGCGGATACGTCAACGCAGTGCCGTTGCCGCCGCCTCCTCCTCCGCCGGCGCCGATCAAGAAATAATTTCGCCCGCCGTCCTCGGATACTGGCATGGTCCAGGTGGTGCAGCTCTTGGTGTCGCCCGGTGTGATGTGAGCGGTTAGCGTGACGTCGCCTAGTTGCACACGCGATCGGCAGCCGGCGTCGGCACGATTGCCGACGCGGCACGCAGGAGTGCGTGCATTGCTAACGATAAGAATCTTCGCGTGCTGCGTCGATTTTTCAAGCCGCAGTCCTCAACTGGTTGACTTGGTTGAGCGTTGTTCTCGCCGCCGTTTGGATGGCTACCAGAAGGGTACGCGCATCGGGACTGACTTGGTAGCGATGGGTATGCGGCACTTTCCGGATTAAGTCGTGCGCGCGCAGCATCCGGAGCCGTCGGCTGATGGCGGCCGAACGGCGAAGTTTTTCGGCGGCGGAATGAGCGGGGGTGTCGTAAAAGAGGGTCTGTAGGTCGCGGTTGCGGAATCCATTCAGCACGAAATCGCCGTCATTGATCGCCTCCAGCAATGGCCGGTCATCCCCCAAGGGGCGCAAGGCCCGTACGCGGCGCCCTTGCCAGTTCACCGGCTTTTGGATGTCGGCGATCAGTTCCTCCAATCTGCGGCTGTCGTCGACGCTGGCCAAAGCGTCGATGAGCCGGTTGTTGGTCTGCTGGGAGACCTCGGCTCTGCGGTGCAGATCGGCAATCCCTTTGCGCATTTTCCGCCATTGCAGATTCTCCTCCGGGCCGCCCTCGGCGGGTCGATAGGTGCGAAACACGTCGACGTTGTTGATGGTCGTTTCCGCCGCCCTCAACACCGCCGCGTCGGCCAGGATTACCTTGCTATAGGCCTTGGTCGAGTTGCCGTCCATCCAGAACTTGATGCGCTCGCCTTCTTCGTACTCCTTGCAACTGGTCTGGAGTTCGCCATGAAAGTTCCGGGGGATCTGGCCGGATTTCGTCAGTCGTTTCCCGAAGAATCGGAGAACATCGCGGCTGTGGAAGCTCAGCATTCCATGGGCAATGAAGGCCGGCATCAATCGTTTCAGCTCTGCCCCGCTAGGGAATACGATGTCGGTGGCCCATTCGCTTTGGTAACAGGTCCAGTAATACGGCGTTGGATACTTCGCGAAAATCTCTTCGTGGATGGGGTTCAGCCGCTTAGCGAAGCCGGTGAGCAGATCCACCCAATCGGTTCGCAGTTGCTGGTTCAGCATCTCCTGCGCGCGTGGAAAATCGGCGATCCGCGTAAAGCAGTTTTTCTCCTGTTGGAACGCTAGCCCCGCTTGCCGCATCTGCTGCGCCAGCCATTCCCGACCATTGATGCCGATCTGGATGTGGAATGGGAACCAGGTCTGAATCCGCGCGTACATCCACCCCAGCCTCTGGTCCCATCCATAGTGATAGAGCACATGGCAGGGCCGCTTCCGCCGTACGATCTTCGACTGCACATATTCGAACGTCGGACACGGCTCCAGCACGCTCAGCACACATACTGGCCCGCTACGGATTCCCCGCTCAGCAGCCACCCGCCGCGCATACTCGTCCTTGTCCACCCCGGCCTCTCGCACATAAATCACCGGGAGTCCAGCTTGGCGAACGGCCCTCGTAGAAGCCTCCTTCACCCGCTCACTGGTCTTCTTCAGGTAGTCGCCGTAATGTTTGAACAGAACTCCATTTTGCCAAAGGAATTCTTCCATCCCCTTGGACACCATCACGTGCCGGGTGGGGTCCCAGTAACTTATATCCAACCGGCGCGGTGAACCTCGTAGTACCAGTCGATCGAACCCGGACAGCACTCCCGCGATCCGATCGCCATATTTTTCGATAAACTGTTGCACGGCGTTCTCCTTGTAGTGTTTTCAGACTCGATAATCCGAAATACTACAACGGCAGAACGCCTTTCTGTTTTCACGAACATTGTTTGCCCCGCAGGGGCACTGTGCCACAAGCTATTGCAACTGTTTTACGGCTTCGAGCGCCAATTCGTGCAAACCTTTGCCGCCCTCTGCGACATACGCGACGATCTGATCTCGCATGCGGTGTTCCCAAAACTTTTTCAAGTGATCGAGAACGCCTGCTACCGCTTCGTCGTGCGGATAGCCGGCAAAGAAAAGAGCGATCTGGTTCGCCCGATGAACCATGCGGTCCGATTCCATGCTCTAATCGCCTGCGGCGCCGGTGAGAATCTGAGTGGTCTGCCGGCGCGTCTCCAGGTAGTGCTCCTGCCATTCCGACATCTTTTTCGCCAAGGTCACTTCCACGGCCGTCACTTTGTACTCGGGACAACCGGTGGCCCAATCCTCAAACTCCGTCGTGACGACGTTCGCGCCCGTGAATCCATGATGGAACGTGGTGTAGACCACGCCCGGCTGCATGCGCTCGGAGATCCGCGCGTGCAGCGTGGTTTCGCCGGCGCGGCTGGCCAGAGAAACACGATCGCCCTCCCGAATGCCGCGATTCTCCGCGTCGAAGGGATGAATTTCGAGCACGTCTTCGGCGTGCCAAACATTGTTCTCGGTGCGAGCGGTCTGCGCGCCGACGTTGTATTGCGTGAGGATGCGGCCGGTGGTCAGAATCAAGGGGAAATGGCCGGTGGTGCGCTCGTCGGTGGGCACAAACTGGGTGATCATGAAATGACCCTTGCCGCGAACGAAGCCGCCGATGTGCATCACGGGCGTGCCTTCCGGCGCCTTGGCGTTGCATGGCCACTGGATGCTGCCGAGCTCGTCGATCTTGTCGAAACTGACTCCCGTGAAGGTGGGAGTGAGCCGCGCGATCTCGTCCATGATTTCCGATGGATGCTGGTACGGCATCGGATAACCGAGAGCCGCCGACAGCGCCATGGTGATTTCCCAATCCGCCATGCCTGCCATAGGCGGAATCGCCTTGCGCACGCGGCTGATGCGGCGCTCGGCGTTGGTAAAGGTCCCGTCTTTTTCAAGGAACGACGATCCGGGGAAAAAGACGTGGGCGTAACTGGCGGTCTCGTTCAGGAAAAGGTCCTGGACCACCACGCATTCCATCGCGGTCATCCCGGCCGTGACGTGTTGCGTGTTGGGATCGGACTGGACAATGTCCTCGCCCTCAATGTACATGCCCTTGAACGTTCCCTCGCAGGCGGCATCCAGCATGTTGGAGATGCGCAGCCCGGGCTCGTTTTGCAGCGGCACATGCCAGGCTTCTTCGAACAGTTTGCGCGCCGTATCGTCGGAGACATGCCGATATCCGGAGAATTCGTGCGGGAACGATCCCATGTCGCAGGCGCCTTGCACGTTGTTCTGGCCGCGCAGGGGATTCACGCCCACGCCGCGTTTGCCGATGTTGCCGGTTGCCATGGCGAGATTGGCCATGCCCATCACCATGGTGGATCCCTGGCTGTGCTCGGTGACGCCGAGTCCGTAGTAAATCGCCGCGTTGCCGCCGGTAGCGTAGAGCCGAGCGGCGGCGCGCAGGTCGGCCGCCGGAACCCCGCTAATGGCTTCGGTTGCCTCGGGCGAATTGCGCTCTTCGGCGATGAATTTGCGCCACTGCTCGAAGGCTTCCGTCTCGCAGCGCTCGCGGACAAATTGCTCATCCACCAGGCCTTCGGTGACGATCACATGCGCGATGGCATTGATGACGGCGACGTTTGTTCCGGGCAGCAGAGGCAAATGATAATCGGCTTGGACGTGCGGGCTCTTCACCAGGTCGATGCGGCGGGGATCGACCACAATCAACCGTGCGCCTTCACGCAGCCGGCGCTTCATATGGGAAGCGAAGACCGGATGCGCGTCGGTGGGATTGGCGCCGATCACCATGATGACGTCGGTGGCATCCACGGAATCAAAATCCTGCGTGCCGGCCGAAGTTCCGAAGGTCGATTTCAACCCGTATCCGGTGGGCGAGTGGCAGACGCGGGCGCAGGTGTCCACATTATTGTTGCCGAACGCCGCGCGGATCATCTTCTGCACCAGGTAGGTCTCTTCGTTGGTGCAGCGCGAAGAAGTGATTCCGCCAATGGAATCGCGCCCATACTGGGCCTGGATGCGCTTGAATTCGCTGGCCGCGTGGTTGATCGCGACTTCCCAGGAAACTTCCTGCCACGGATCGGTAATCTTGGCGCGGATCATGGGCTTGGTAATGCGATCCTTGTGCGTCGCATAGCCCCACGCAAAACGGCCCTTCACGCAGGAGTGACCGTGATTGGCTTTGCCGTCTTTGTAGGGAGACATGCGCACCACTTCGTTCCCCTGCATTTCGGCCTTGAATGCGCAGCCCACGCCGCAGTACGCGCAGGTGGTGACCACGCTGTGCTCGGGCAAGCCATTCTCGATAACGGTCTTTTCCATCAATGTCGCGGTGGGGCAGGCCTGCACGCAAGCGCCGCACGAAACGCATTCCGAATCCAGAAAATTGGTGGGACCGGACGCCACCTTGGACTCGAAGCCGCGGCCCTGGATAGTGAGCGCGAACGTCCCCTGCACTTCTTCGCAAGCCCGCACGCAGCGCGAGCACACAATGCACTTGGAAGCGTCGAAGGTGAAATAAGGATTCGACTTGTCCTTGGAAGCGTTGAGATGATTGTGCCCTTCGTAACCGTAACGGACTTCGCGCAACCCCACCACGCCCGCCATATCCTGCAATTCGCAATCCCCGTTCGCGGCGCACGTCAGGCAATCGAGCGGATGATCGGAGATGTACAACTCCATCACGCCGCGCCGCAGCTTGGCGATTTTGGGCGATTGCGTGCGCACCTTCATTCCGGGCTCAGCGAGAGTGGTGCAAGAGGCAGGCGTGCCGCGGCGTCCTTCAATCTCGACCAGACACAGGCGGCAGGAGCCGAACGCTTCCATGTTGTCGGTAGCGCACAGCTTTGGAACTTGCACGCCGGCTTCGACCGCGGCGCGCATCACCGACGTGCCCCTGGACACCGTGACCGGCTTGCCGTCGATCTCCAGCGTGACGAGTGTTTCGGCGATCCGCGCGGGAGTGCCGTAGTCAGTTTCTTGTATCAGCGCCATAAGTGTCCACCTGCAAATCCAAAAGCCCCGGCGGAACCGGCGCCGGTTTGTCAAAATCCTCGGGAAAATTCCGGATCGCGCTCAGCACTGGTAGCGGGATCAATCCGCCTAGCGCGCACAGCGATCCGTCGATCATCAATTCACACAAGTCGTCCAACAATCGTAAATTCTGCGTGCGGTTGTGGTTCGCAATGATGCGATCGATCACTTCCACGCCGCGCGTGGATCCCACCCGGCATGGCGTGCACTTGCCGCAGCTTTCGATGGCGCAGAATTCCATGGCGAAACGGGCTTGTTTCGCTAGATCCACAGTGTCGTCGAACACCACAATGCCGCCGTGGCCGAGCATGCCCTTGCGAGCGGTGAAAGCTTCGTAATCAAGCGGCGTGTCGAGAAAGGATGCGGGGAAATATGCGCCCAGCGGCCCGCCCACTTGCACGGCCCGCAATGGACGCCCGGTCGCGGTGCCGCCGCCGAACTTGTAAATGGCGTCGTCCAGCGTGATGCCGAAGGCTGTCTCTACCAACCCGCCGTGCTTGATGTTGCCGGCCAGCTGAATCGTCAAGGTCCCACGCGATCTTCCGATGCCGAAATCGCGATAATATTCCGCGCCTTTATCCAAAATGATCGGGACGGTGGCTAGCGTGACAAGGTTGTTGACTACGGTCGGTTTCCCGAAGAGTCCTTCGAGCGCCGGCAGTGGAGGCTTCGGCCGGATTTGGCCGCGACGGCCTTCCAGGCTCTCGAGCATCGAGGTCTCTTCACCGCAGATGTAGGCGCCTGCGCCGAGTCTCACTTCCAGATCGAATCGCTTGCCGCTGCCCGCGATGTTCCCGCCCAGATAGCCGTTTTCCTGCGCGATCGCGATCGCGCGCTGCATAGTGCGGAAGGCGTGCGGGTATTCGGAGCGGCAGTAAATGTAACCCTCCGTCGCGCCCACGGCGATGGCGGCAATGGTCATTCCTTCAATCAAGACGAATGGATCGCCTTCCATGATCATGCGGTCGGCATAAGTGCCGCTATCGCCTTCGTCGGCATTGCAGCAGATGTATTTCTGATCGGCCTGAGCCGACAGAACCGTGTTCCACTTGATACCGGTTGGGAATCCGGCGCCGCCACGGCCGCGTAGCCCGGAGTTGGTGACCTCGGTGACGATCTGTTCCTGGGTCAGGCTCAGCGCGCGCTCTAACCCGCGGTATCCGCTGTGCGCGACGTAATCGGGCAGCGACAAAGGGTCCACGATGCCGCAGCGGGCGAAGGTTAGCCGCTCCTGCTGCTTGAGATAGGGAATCTCTTCCGTGGGCCCAAGGCATAAAGCGTGTGCCTTGCCTTCTAATAGACCGGCGTCGAACAAACCCGCGACGGCTTCGCGTGAAACAGGCCCGTAAGCGATTCGGCCGCCGGGCGTCTCGACTTCGACTAGAGGCTCCAGCCAAAACAACCCGCGAGAACCATTGCGGACCAGCGTGATATCGAGCCCGCGCGCCGATGCTTCGGTGGCGATAGCTCGCGCCACGCCCTCAGCGCCCACCGAGAGCGCCGCGGAGTCGCGTGGAACGTACACCTTCACGCTCATTGCCGCCTCCGGGCGTCATCGATCAGGAAGTCGGCAACGCTGGGCGACACGCGGCCATAAGGCTGTCCATCCAGCATCACGGCCGGCGACAGCGCGCAATTTCCAAGGCAGAACACTTGTTCGACAGTGAGACTGCCATCCGGAGTGGTCTCACCAAGCTTGACGCCTGCTCGCTTCTCCACATGGTCGATGAGAGAATCGCAACCCATGGATTGGCACGATTCCGCGCGGCAGATCTTGAGCACGTGGCGCCCAGGAGCCGCGTGGCGAAAATCGTGATAGAAACTGATGACGCCATGCACTTCGGCGCGCGACAGATTCAGCGCGGTGGCGATCAGCGGCGTAGCTTCGGGATGGATATATCCGAACTCGTCTTGCAATGCATGCAGGATCGGAAGCAGGGCGCCCGGCAGACGCTCCAATTCCCGAATACGGACCTGAGCCCGCTCGGCATCCCAGCCTTGCATGTTGCTCATGCTGAGTAATTTACCTGAACTTTCGGCGACACCACACCCTAGTCTCGCGAACACTAGTCGCGACTGGATTTTATCACATTGCTAACGTTGGAGTTTTCGTCTGCGCGCCACTGTCGTCAAGCTATTTCTCTTCTGGTATCTGTACCTCGGCATAGCTCCCCGAGGTCGCCGCGTTGACGGCGGCGACAACCTTTGCCTAATGCGACCACCGCGATCTTCCGGCCGGCAAGGTTCTGCTGGTAGCGAAGATTCCGGTCTGTCGTGAGGATCACCTCGAAGCCTGCGGCTTCGGAGGCCGTCAGGAGTGCGCCGTTTTCCAGTTTGTCCGAGCCCCGAGCGCGGGCTTCCGTGACTGTATGATGATCGATCAGATATCGGGCAAGATTGCGCGGCGTTCCGTTATCAAACAGAACGAGCATCTAGGGGCGGGACGAGGCCAGGGCTGACACTTCGGCGCTGCGCGCTGCGAATTTTAGGACGGCCTCAACCTGTTCGCGGGTCACGCCGAACTCTTCTACCAATCCATCGACGGTCATATCTTGAAGGTTCTCGAATACTGTCGAGACCGGCGTCCGAGTGCCCTTGAACACATACGCGCCGCTGCGCTTGCCGGGAATGCTCTCCACGGCCGGACATGGAGACCAATCGAGAGGCGCCATATCTTACCTTCATTTAACTGTCGCCTTTGCCTGTGGACAAGGCCACACAGCTACAATGAGATCTCATGAAAGCACGGGTATACGTCTCGATGAAACCAACCGTCCTCGATCCCCAGGGGCAGACCATACGGTCGGCGCTGGCGGGCTTGGGCCACACTTCCATCGCCGCAGTGCGCCAGGGCAAGTTTTTCGAAATTACGCTCGAGCCAGGGACGGATCGCTCCAAAGCCGGAGCCGAGATCGATCAAATCGCGCGCGATGTACTGGCTAATCCGGTGATCGAAGAATACCAGGTGGAGTTCGTCGAGTAGACATGGACCTGCAACTGGAGGGCAAACTCGCGCTCGTAAGTGGATCGACTGCCGGCATCGGCTATGCCATCGTGGAAGCGCTCGCCAACCAAGGCGCGCGCGTCATTTTGAACGGCCGCACCCAGGCTCGCGTGGACGCCGCAGTTCGGAAATTAGGCGGCAAAGTCGAGGGATTCGCCGCTGACCTTGGAACCAGCGACGGCGTGAACCAGATTGTCGCCAAATACCCGGATGTCGAAATCCTGGTCAATAATCTCGGCATCTTTGAACCAAAACCTTTCGAGCAAATTACGGACGAGGATTGGTTTCGCTTCTTCGAGGTCAATGTGCTGAGCGGAGTGCGCCTCAGCCGCCACTATCTGCCCCGCATGAAGGAACGCAACTGGGGCCGGATCGTCTTCATTTCGAGCGAATCGGCGCTACAAATCCCCAAGGAAATGATTCACTACGGCATGACTAAGACCGCGCAACTTGCCATTGCGCGCGGTTTGGCCGAGACCACGGCCGGCAGCAACGTCACCGTGAACACCGTTCTGCCGGGACCCACGGAGTCTGAAGGCGTTGAGACGTTTGTCGATCAGATGGCAGCCGCGCGAAATATCACTCGGGAAGAAGTGGAGAAGGAATTCTTCCGCAGTGTGCGTCCATCGTCCCTGCTGAAGCGCTTCGCACGCGTCGACGAAGTTGCCGCGATGGTGGCGTATGTGTGCAGTCCGGTATCCTCGGCTACGAACGGCGCCGCGCTGCGGGTGGATGGCGGCGTAATTCAGGCCATCGCTTAGGCCGGCTGGAAGATCGCGATTCCTTTGCCGGCCAGCCCCACACCGAACCACAGCGTTAGCGACAGAACTGCAACCAGGCTGGCGTGGTGGGGATGCTCCGCCAGCGTGGCCCTCCGGTGAATGGTGAAATGAAAAGCGATCGCGATCGCGAGCAGCGCCATCTTCACCCAGAAGGCTGGGGTCTTATAACACCGGACCGCCTCCGAACAAAGAATCAGAGGGCCGCTAGCCAGCATGATGGCGAGGCCGATCGCCGTAAACAGTTTCAGTTCCCGCGCAACGCGCGAAACCGGCTGGCCCGGAATTCCCAGGCCCAGCAGACTCAAATCCACCATCAGAATGGTTCCCAGTAGAAGCGTCAGACCGATCAGGTGAACGATCTCGAGCAGCGCGATGAGTGAGGCCGAGTGGCGGATGGTTTCGCCGAGGTAGCTTTGCTGCAGCCACTCGAAGGCCGGCAAGAGCGATGCCATCATCCCAGATCGTAGCCGGGCGCGTAAGCGATGGCGCGTCCCGCCGCGATGATGGCAATCCAGAAGACCAGCGACAGCAGGCCGGCTAGCCGTGCGCGAGCCGGGGGCGCGGAAGCCGGGTCCCAGTTGGCGACATCGCGGTAAATGGTCCGGTGGAAGATTAGCGCGTTGAGTCCCGCGAGGGACAGCAGAAGCATTTTGATGCGAAAGGCCGGACTGTAATACATCTTCACCGCCTCTGATGAAAACAGCAAGCCGCCGCTCAGGAACATCAACGCGAAGCCCCCCCACGTCGCCGGCACGATGCGCGCAACAATCTGCGCTACCGGGACGCTCCGCAAGCCCAGCCCCAGCAGCCGAAAATCCATTAGCATGATAGTGCCCGCCACCAGGACGATGCCGAGCGTGTGGATGGTGTCGAGAGTGGAGAATAGCCAATTCGACTGGCGGATGATGGCGCTCAACCGCGTACTGTCCACCCACTGGCAGACGCTGAGCAAAAACATGGCCGGCGCAATCACCACCTAAAGTCTATTCGATCCCCACCCGATGCACCGAGAGGGGGATTATGATCAGCGTCACGCGAATCTTCCGTCTCACCATGCGGGTGGCCCGCTGGGCTGAACCGCACGTTAAGGAATGGCACCGGCAACGTCATCTGAATCGAACCGAAGGCCAGCGTCACCTGGATTCCCACAATTGGGCCGAGGCTGAGAAGCATTTCACGCTGGCGCTCGCCGAGCGGCGTCATTCCAACCAGCGGCAGTGCGAGCTGTTGCTCAACCTGGAACAAGCGCAACGGCGGCAACGGAAACTTGGGGAAGCCGAGCAGTCGGCGGCGGCGGCGCTAGGGATCGCCCCAAGCCGTTCGCTGCGGGCCCGCGCGCAGGACGCGCTGGTGGATATTCAACTGGAGCAGGGTCGATACCCGGAGGCGGAGCAGAGTATCGCCGAGATTCTGCGGACCGAGCAAGCCGAGAGCCGGCCGGATGGCGCGCGCCTGGCAAGATGCTATCGGAAGCTGGGGACTGCGCGTCTCAAAAGCGAGCGGCCTGCGGAGGCAATGGAAGCATTCCGCCAGGCGGCCGATCTGTCCGAACGAGCCTTCGGAGCCGCGCACGCCGAGACCGCCCAAAGTTTTGCGGAACTCGGGATGCTGCACCGCCAGCATGGCGAACACGCCCAAGCGCAGGTTTTCCTGCGACGCGCGCTCGATATTCATCGCGGCGCCTCTGGACTCGATTCGCACGAGGCGACACACGGGTTATATCAATTGGCAGCCTCACTCGAAGAATCCGGAGATCCCAACGGCGCGGCCGGCGAGTTCGAACGCTTGCTAGCATTGCGCTCACGGCAGGTGGGCGTGAATCCTCTGGAAAACGCGGAGACGCAGGTGAGGCTGGCCGGTCTTTATCTGCGGGCTGGGCGGATCGGGCCTGCCAAGGAGCTGCTGAATCACGCGGTCGGCGTTTTGGAGCGTAATGGAGGACAGCCCCTGGCGCAGGCCCTCCAGATGCTGGCTCTGGCCGAAGAGCAGTCGGGACACCCGGAAGAAGCGGAGCGCTGGCGCGAAGTGGCTTCAAATTTGGCGACCGCGAACGGCTAGGCCGAGCCCGCGGGTCTAAGACTCCGAAATGTTAACCCCGTTGGCCGCGCTGGCGCAGCTGTGATCGACTTCGTGCCGATACAAGGCTAAGCGGGACTGTTCGGCGCCATCCCACCCTGTCCGGCAGATGCGTCGGGCTTCGCTCGCGCGCACTTCTTCGCCGGACATCACCAGGTCGGCCATCGCGCGGACACTTTTGGCATAGTCGTTAACCGCATCCGAGTACTTGCGGAGCAGGCGAGCACGTTCCTGGCAGATCGTAGGCAGACTGCTAGGCCCTCCAAATTGTACGCTCCCGATTGTATCAGGCGCGTTCATTCGAGAGAGAATAAACGAGTGAGTTTTACGAAGCTTTGCATTCTCTGCCTGACCCTGGTCTGGGGAGGCACAGCTGCCGAAACGCCATCCCCCGCCCTGCTGGTACTGAACAAAGCAGACCGGACCCTCGCAATTGTGGATCCGGCGACGGGAAAAGTTGTCGCGCGCATCGGCGTCGGCGAAGGTCCTCATGAAGTGGCCGCAGCGGCGGACGGCCACTTCGCCTACGTCAGCAACTACGGCCAGCAGACGCCGGGCAATACAATTTCAGTAATCGATCTACCCGCGCAGGCGGAACTGCACCGCGTGGATCTCGGCCCGCTGCGTCGCCCGCACGGGATCCTCGTCGTGAACGGCAAGGTTTACTTTACGGCCGAGACCAACCGCCTGATCGCGCGCTACGATCCGGTGGCCAATCTGGTGGACTGGATGTTGGGCACGGGCCAGGCGACCACGCACATGCTGGTGGCCAATTCCGACGGCAGTTTGATCTTCACCGCGAATATCGGATCGAACAGCGTCTCGGCCATCGAACGCAGCGCTGGCGCGGCTGGTTGGAGCGAGACCACAATTCCGGTAGGCCAGGGGCCCGAAGGGATTGACTGGTCTCCCGATGGTAAAGAAGTGTGGACCGCAACTGGCGCCGATGGCAGCGTGTCCATTATCGATGTTGCTTCCAAGAAAGTGACCGAGACCCTGCGAGTCGGCTCCAAGCGTACCAATCGTTTGAAATTTACGCCGGACAGCAAGCTGGTTCTGCTTTCCGACCGCGACGGCGATCAACTGTTAGTGCTGGATCGAGCGACCCGCAAGGAGCGCGCCCGCCTGAAGTTGGGCCGCTATCCGGAGGGGATTCAGATCACACCCGACAGCTCGCGCGCCTACGTGGCGCAAGAGGGCGCAAACGATATCGCCGTCATCGATCTGAAGACCCTCACTGTCGCTGGACACATCGCTACGGGCAACGGTCCCGATGGCATGGCCTGGGCCGTGCGAAAGTAAATGCAGATCCATCTGCCATCCGGAAACCTGGGCGTTGGCGGATATTATAGCGCGGATTGTGATATGTCAGACAGAGCTCGCCATTGGAACCGTGCAGGGACACATGCTGTTCACTCGACTCGCATGCGCTCCGGCTAAGCCGCGCCCGCCAGCGTGAAAATGCGGTCGCTGACGTATCAGATCGAACGCTGGAAACTGTTGACAGCTTTTTTGACGCATGTTAGCATTGCGCATGCGTTTAATACTCGCGGTTGTGCTGCTGCTTGTCCCCGTCTGTCTCAGCGCCCAAGAGAAGGCAGGAAAGGCGAACCCGTTTGCTACGCCGAAGAATCTGAAAATTCTGACCGGCGACACTCCCGACCAGCTCCGAACGACGATGCGTGCGTTTGCTGCTGCGCTCGGCCAACAATGCGTATTCTGCCACGTTCAAGGCGATTTTGCGAGTGACGATAATCCCAAGAAGGAAACCGCGCGCATGATGCTGATGATGGCGCGGGATATTAATTCAAAGTTTCCCGATGGAAAACGTCATGTCAGTTGCTACACTTGCCATCGCGGTATGACGGAGCCAGCAATGGAACCTCCCGCTGCTCCCGCGCAGTAGTTAGCTCTTGCCGGAATCTTCGGCGCGCAGAATCGATTTCCTTACCAGCCGGCGCTCATGGGGTAACCCACCCGTGAGCGCTTTCGTTTTCATCCCTACAGCTTTCACCGTGACAGGTGCGGCATCCGTCCTCGATGCAGTACAATTCATCAAATCGGGTAGTGCAGTTGATATGCCTGATGTATAATTGCTGAGGCCAATCAGGCAAACAAAATTCCCACACATCAGATTAGGACTACAAGGAGAGACGATGGTTAGTTTGGCAGATGCACGACGCGTAATTGCCGCGGCGGAAAAGAAGGCTGCGGAAATCGGACAGCCCATGAACATTGCGGTGGCCGACGAAGGCGGCAACCTGGTATCGCATGTCCGCATGGACGGGGCATGGATCGGGAGTATCGATATTTCACAGAAGAAAGCCTATACCTCGCGCGCATTTGACATCGCGACCAAGGACCTGGCCGGTCACTCGCAGTCCGGCCAGCAGTTCTTCGGAATCCACGCTTCCAACAACGGCAAGATCATGATCTTTGCCGGCGGCATTCCGCTGAAGAAGGGCGGAAAAGTTGTGGGCGCCATAGGCGTCAGCGGCGGCTCGGGTGATCAAGACCATGCCGTGGCTGAAGCGGGCGCGGCCGCATTCTAATTTTGACCAAGCAGTCGAAAAGGAGATTCTAATGGCAAGTAATCGAGGTGTAGTGTATCTCGGACCGGGCAAAGTCGAAATCCAATCCATCGACTTCCCGAAATTGCAGAACCCGGCGGGAAAGAAGATCGATCACGGCGTCATCCTGAAGATCGTCACCACCAATATTTGTGGCAGCGATCAGCACATGGTGCGCGGCAGAACCACCGCGCCGTCCGGGCTGGTGCTGGGTCACGAGATTACGGGCGAGGTGCTCGAAAAGGGCAGCGACGTAGAGTTCCTCAACGTTGGAGACCTGGTCACGGTGCCGTTTAATATCGCGTGCGGGCGCTGCCGCAATTGCCGGGAAGGCAAGACCGGAATCTGCTTAACCGTGAATCCGGCGCGTCCCGGCGCCGCTTACGGCTATGTGGACATGGGCGGATGGGTGGGCGGCCAGGCCGAATATGTTCTGGTGCCGTACGCCGATTTCAACCTCATCAAGTTTCCCGACAAAGCCAAGGCCATGGTCAAGATCAAAGATCTGACCATGCTGTCGGATATTTTCCCGACCGGCTATCACGGCGCTGTTACGGCAGGCGTGGGAACGGGATCGGTAGTTTATGTCGCAGGCGCGGGACCGGTTGGATTAGCCTGCGCGGCATCCTGCCACCTGCTGGGCGCGGCAGTGGTGATCGTGGGGGACATGATTCCGGAACGGCTGGCGCAAGCCAAAAGCTTCGGCTGCGAAACCATCGATCTCAAGAAAGATGCGTCGCTGGCCGATCAAATCGCGCAGATCGTCGGGACTCCCGAAGTGGATTCGGCCGTCGATTGCGTCGGGTTTGAAGCTCGCGGCCATGGGCACGACGCGGTTAAGGAGCAGCCGGCGACGGTGCTCAACTCGGTGATGGAAATCACGCGTGCCGGGGGCGCCATCGGCATCCCGGGCCTCTACGTCACGGGCGATCCCGGCGGCGTGGATGCGAACGCGAAGGTTGGTAATCTTCAAATCCGCATTGGTCTCGGGTGGGCGAAGTCGCATTCGTTCTACACCGGCCAATGCCCGGTATTGAAGTACAACCGCCAGCTGATGATGGCGATTCTGCACGACAAGGTGCATATCGCGAAGGCTGTGAACGCCACCATCATTCCGCTCGACAAAGCACCGCAAGGCTATCAGGATTTCGACAAGGGCGCGGCGAAGAAATTCGTTATCGATCCCAACGGACTGGCAGCCAAAGCCGCTTAAATCTCTGCACTGAAATCGTGGGGCAGTCCCCCTGGCTGCCCCACCCAATTGCGTGCAAGCGCGATTGCCTGTGCTCTGTTCCTACGGTTGTCCAGGCTTTGTGATGGGGGCGACCGGTTTTAGGTGTGGCACAGCGTTCGCAATCTCTTGGAATGGCGCCAGCGCGTAATCGGCCGGAACCATAAATACGGAATCGGGCACCGAATCAGTCGAAATCTCATCGACGGCTGTTTCGTATTCAGCGAATGGAGCGTTTGGATCGACATTCGGAAACACCGCTGGCAATGTCTGCATCATCTTCGTTAACGCGGGAGCGTACACGAAGCTATGCATTTTGAGAAAGTAACTGCCGTCGAGCCTCGCGATCATCTGGGCGGCCTCAAGCGCTTCGTCGTTCGTAAAGATTCGCGACAAGGTTTCGCCCACAGCCTTCGGGAGATCGAAGGCACGGCGCTGACGTGCAGTGTAGTCCGCGAGTTCCTTAAGTCCGGGTACTCGAAGGATCTCATCTGAAGGGACCACCCAGTAATGCCTCTCTTCCCGCATATCATTGGTGCCATTAGCGATCGCCGGATTTTGCATGGTTATGATGACCTTAAACTCCTCTCCCCGGATTCCGAACATCGTGGCGACGTTTCCCGTCTTGACTATCGGCTGATCTAGTTTCGATATCTGCATCAGCTGCAGAGCCAGTGAACCTCCTCCGGCGGAGGCGATCGCGAAATAATTGGGGTAATCGTTCAAGTGGGCTTTGGCGAATTGCTTGGTCTTGGTATTGAGAAGGATAATCTCATTTTGGCTAAAATCTGTAATTACCACCACGACACCAAGCGTGACAGACACCTTATCACCCTTAATTCGCGTGACACTGTCCCCCATATTGTCGGCAGAGATTTGCTTTTGGGTTGCGGCAGCGATCTGCTGCGGAAAGAAAGGCGCAAATTTCATGGTGGTGACATAGTGCCAAGTAACATCCGACAATCCAGAGCAGGCGCCTAATAGGACCAATCCCGCCGTCCGGGCCACTCTTTGAATCATGGGGATAGTCTAACGTGAATTTGCGCCGGGTGAGGCCATCCCGGCTTCTTATATCGCCAGCCTGCCCGCCTCAGCCGATGCCTCGAGCCGAAACGGATGGTGTTCGGGAAGATGCTCCAGGTTGGAATTCACGGTCAGCAGTGTCGCGCGAACCGCACCAGCGAGAAGTCCCGCGGCGATGCCGAGGTCGGGCGCAAGCACCCAGTGGATGTGACCCTTGGCCTTCTCGCAGAGTTCCATGCCAAAGCTAGCCATGCGCGCGACGTCCAAAGGTACGTTGATGGAGCTTTTCAGGGCGGCGTCACGCTGGTCAGCGCTGGCGGCGGGATCCTTGGAACAGGCCATGAATTCCCGGAAAGCCGCGACATCATCGTCAGCCAGGCGCGACAGTGTTTGGGACGTAGAAAGGCTATCGGCGAGAAGCTGGCTGAGCAGATCCGCATCGCCGGCGAAATCCTTACGGTTCCGCGTCACCTGGAGAACTTTGGATAATAACGCGAGCGCGAAGGCGGAACTGACGGCCGCCACGGCCACTCCCGCCGGCACCGGTTCGCGACTGGCTATGCGATCGCGAAAGGCTTCGAGCGTGGAGGTCCAGATCGAATCGGACATTACCGCTTTACGAGAGTCCGATAATTCTACCCGTCGCCGTGTCCAAGTCGACGTCGTAGTAACCGGGTCGAGTGGACAGTCCGGGCATGGTGGCCATGGTTCCGAGCAACGGATAGAGAAAACCCGCGCCTACGCTGGCGCGAATGTCTCGCACCGGGACGGTAAAACCGCTGGGAGCGCCTTTCAGATTCGGATCGTGGCTCAAGCTGTATTGCGTCTTAGCCATGCAGATGGGCAGCTTGTCAAAGCCTTGCCGCGTATACAGCTCCACTTTCTTCTCCGCTTCGGGCGAATACTCGACGCCCGCGCCACCGTACATTTCTTTCACGATCTTCTCGATCTTCTGCTTGATGCTCAGATCCAGCGAATAGAGGAAATGGAAATCGCTTTTCTTTTCGCAGGCAGTAATCACGGCCTTGCCGAGTTCCACGGCCCCCGCCCCGCCCTCCGCCCAATGGTTCGAAACAACGGCATCCGCGGCGCCCGCTCCAATAGCCAGACGACGCACTAATGCAACCTCGTTGTCGGTGTCATCCTTGAAGCGATTGACGGCGACGACCACCGGAATGCCGAACGATCGCACGTTTGCAATCAGCCGCAGCAGATTGCTGCAGCCCTTTTCGAGCAGGTCGAGATTCTCCTGAGTATACTCGTTCGCGAGCGGTTTCCCGGCCACCACCTTCGCTCCGCCGCCGTGCATCTTCAAAGCGCGAATGGTCGCCACCAGCACCGCGCCATCCGGTTTCAGCCCGCTGTAGCGGCACTTAATATTGCAAAATTTTTCGAACCCCATGTCGGCGCCGAAGCCGGCCTCGGTGAGCACATAGCCATCGGGTCCAACCAGCTTCAGCGCGATCTGATCGGCGACAATCGACGAATTGCCGTGAGCGATATTGGCGAACGGTCCGGCATGCACGAAGGCGGGCGTGCCCTCAATGGTCTGCATCAGATTGGGCATGATGGTGTCCTTCATCAGCACCGTCAGCGCGCCGCTCGCGCCGATATCGTCGGCGGTAATCGGCTCGCCGGCCTTGTTACTGCCGATCACCATGCGGCCTAATCGATCGCGCATGTCGTTCAAGTCGGTCGCCAGCGCCAGGACCGCCATGATCTCGCTGGCCACCGCAATGTCGAATCCCGTGACGCGCCTGAAGCCTTTCTCCTCGGGCCCCTCACCGATCGTGATTTGCCGCAGCATACGGTCATTGGTGTCGAGCACGCGCCGCCACGTGATGCTAGCTGGGTCGATGTCCAACCGAGCGAAGCGGCTGCGCTCTTCGGGCGTCAATTCGTTTGGGTCGGTTTTCGAAATACCGAGCTTGCGCAGGCGGCGCAGCATCACCGGAGAAAACTTGCGGCTGCCGTCTTTGCCCGCCGGGCATAGCCGCTCAAACATCTGCGTGTCATCAGCGCTCTGTTCATGAAACATGCGCGCATCGATGGCCGCCGCCAGAAGATTATTCGCTGCGATGATGGCGTGAATGTCGCCGGTAAGGTGGAGGTTGAACTCCTCCATCGGAATGATCTGGCTGTAGCCGCCGCCCGCCGCCCCGCCCTTAATACCAAACGTGGGACCCTGGCTGGGTTGGCGAATGCAAGTGAACACCCTCTTTCCCAGGTGTGCGCCGAGCGCCTGGCTGAGACCGACGGTGGTGGTGGTCTTCCCCTCGCCTAAGGGCGTGGGCGTGATCGCGGTCACAACGATGTATTTTCCGTTGGTCGAGTTCTTCAGCCGGTCGCGAATCGAGAGGTGTACCTTGGCTTTGGTCTTGCCGTAGAGGTCCAATTCTTCTGGAAGGATACCGGCTTCCGACGCGATCTGGTCGATGGGAATAGGCGTGGCAGCTTGCGCGATTTCGATATCGCTGGGCACACGCTTCAGGATGTTCTTTAGCTTATGCGGCATGGCAATCCACCATTCTAGAACAGCGGCGCGCTAGTCGTACGGTATAACTCGAGTTATACTGGTTGCATGAAGACCGCCGTTTCGCTCCCTGATGAACTTTTCCGCCAGGCAGAAGCGACTGCGAAGAAATTGCGCCTGTCACGCAGCAAGCTCTACGCCACTGCTTTGTCGGAATTCCTGGATCGCCAGCATTCCGATTCCGTGACGGAACGGCTCAATAAATTCTATTCCAAGTACGAGTCCAAGCTCGACCCTGGGCTGAAGCGTGCGGCGCTTGAAACGCTCGCCAAAGATCGTTGGTAGTAGATGTCGGACTTGCGACGCGGCGAGATCTGGTGGGCGGACTTGCCAGAGCCGCGCGGTTCGGGCCCGGGACTTCGGCGACCAGTCCTCATTGTCCAGGCGCATACCTTCAATCAAAGCCGCATCAGCACAGTCATCATTGCCGCGATCACCAGTAACGTAGCGCTCGCGGATGCGCCAGGCAATGTTCCGCTGCCGCGTCGCGTGTCCGGGCTCCCAGCGGACTCCGTCATTAACATTTCCCAGCTGGTAGCTATTGATCGCAGCTTCCTCACCGATCACGTCGGCAAGATTCCAGAGCGCGTTCAAGCATCGGTGGATGCCGGACTGCGACTGGTATTGGACCTGAAAGGCTCTATTTCTTGACCACGGCCGCGGCTGACTCGTGCGACCCTGCCGGCTTCACCGTGTCAATCGTGATCAACGGCTTCGGGTGATCCGGCCGGCTGTCGCGATTGAGGAAGTAGTTAATGTACGAACTGGTGCCTTCTAAAGCGCGGTCGCGGGGCGGAATGTAAACCTTCAATTCGTCCACGCGGTGGGCCGACTTGGCGCGCTCGTACACTTCCACCCAGATACAGGCCTGCTCCGGAATCACCTCGCACTGGCCGTTCGAAGTGCCGCCACAGGGTCCGTTGCGCATGTTCTTCGGACAGGTCATCGGGCAGACGTATTCCATCAAGCCGAGAACGCAATTGCCGCAAGCCTGGCATCCAAAGACCGGCTTCTTGAAAGCCAGCTCAGCCTTTTCCAAACCGTGGGCGGCGGACGGATGCTTGTCGATCCAACTCATGACGCCGGTCAAAACCTTGCGGAGTGGCCTTGGCGTGTTGGCGGGCTCGATGACATCGAAAAGTTTCTGGGTGAATTCGCGCGGCTTCGCTGCGCGCGCCGGCGAGTCGTAGAGAAAGAACCCGCCCTTTTCACCGTAGCTGATTTCCTCGGCAAGCTCTTCCCATTGCGGAGCGAGCTCTTCGGCCCTACGGATGATTTCACGGATATGCTCGGGGTTGTGCGTGCCCCCGATGTAGGCGCCCGCGTAGCCCAGCCCACGAGAGATCGCCGCCATCTTCGCAGCCCGCTCCAGCCGCGCGGCCAAGCCTTTATCCTCGGCCTTCGCTTCCTCTTGAATTTTCGCCAGCAGCTCTGGCGACACCCAGCATCCGGGAGGCTCGCCTTTCGACATCCGCTCCGCCGCTTTAGGTGGCAGAACATAGACGTTGCCGAATACCGGCGTCTTCAATCCGCGCTCGTTCAGGTAGCGCTTCAGCTCCCGTTGCTTGCGGGAGTCGAAACCGAGCTGTGTAATCGCGAAGTCCGCCCCCGCGGCAATTTTTTTCTCCAGCTTCAAATACTGATATGCGCAATCGGCTTCCGTATATTTGAACGGGGAAACGGCCACGGAAATGTAGAACGGCCAACGCGTGGACTGCCGCACTTCATGGATCGTCTCCACCAACTGCACCGAATCGCCTGCGAATTGAACCGTCTCCGGAGCCGCGCCCTTCGGCCAATCGCCGGAAATGGCGAAGACGTTTTCCATCCCGAGCGCGATGAGACGATCGAGCGCATCGCGAATTCCCGCTGGATCGTGATTCACGCAGGTCAGGTGAACGTTGGGATTCAAACCCTGCTCACGAGCGCCTTCAGCCACGCGAATTGGATCGTGACCGGCCGAGCCACCCGCGTAGCTGGTGATCCCCGCTCCCACTACCTCCGGGATCTGCGCCAAGCCCGCTGCGATCTCCCACAGCTTCGCCTCCGCCATCGAGGCGCTCGCTACCATTTCCACCATGTAGCAGAAACGGCCGCTGGTGAGCGCTTCTCGAAGTGGATTCCGAGACGCCATTCTATTTGCCCAACTCCTTGCGGACAATGCGCGTGCCGTCGACCATGGCCTTCAGCTTGGCGAACGCAACGTCGTGCGAGAGATGGAACAGCCCGCAGTCGGGAAGAATGAAGATCCTCTCCGGCGGCAGCACCTTCAACGCTTTGCGAATCCGCTCCGCCACCATCTCCGGCGTCTCGATGTCGTCGGTCTTCACATCGATCACGCCGACGCCCAACTCAAAACTTGTATTGAACTCCTTGAACAGATCCAGATCCTCGCCGCCGCGCCGCGCAAATTCCATGGTCAACTGATCCACTTTGGCTCCCATGATGGTCGGGAATAAATACCGGTAGCTGCCTTCCCAGGAAGGCTTGCCATAGCGGTTTCCGTAGCAGATATGCACGGCGATCTTGGCTTCCACGCCCTCCACCATGGTATTCAACGCCGTCACGCACCACGGGAGATCTTCCGGAAAGCCTGAATAATAAGGCTCGTCGATCTGGATATATTTCGCTCCGGCCTTCACCAGCGCCTTCAACTCCAGGTTCATCACTTTGGCGATGTCGCTCGCGAGCGCTTCCTCGCTGGGGTAATACTGATTGCGAATTCGCTTGCTCAGGCAATGCGGACCGGTGATGCAGATCTTGGTCTGCCGCTCGGTAAAGGCTTGCAGGAAGTTTAAATCCGGCACCAGGCCGAGCGACGCCATGGGAAGCTTGCCCTGCACCACGCTGTCGTAGAAATCGTAATAGAACTTCTTGGACGACCGATCGATCTGCACTCCGGGGAGCCGTTCCACGAAGTAGTCGACCATATTGTCGCGGCGCGGCTCGCCGTCGGTGACAATGTCCAACCCGGCGATTTCCTGATCCTTGATCGCAGCCTTAGCCGCCGCGTCATAGATCTCGTCCAGATCGTGACGGCTGATTCGCCGGGCGAAATATTCGGTCTTCAGGCGCTCCAGCCAGCCCGGCATGGCGTAGCTGCCGACCATCGTGATAGGGAGAGTGGGATTCATTTAATCTCGGCGCGTCGTATAGAGAATGGAAGTGCGCGATCCTTTGCGGTAGTGGAAGGGAGCGAAGCGCACGTTATATCCGGCGCGCTCCGCCACTTCCTTTAGTAGAGCACCATTCACCCAGTTCATTAGCGAACCATCCAATTTTCCGGGGCCGTAAAAGCCCAAGCGATACTGATCCAGATCGGTGACGAAAATATCCTGCACCTGCAGATATCCGCGCGGATGAAGCAGCGGAAGCGTGTTCAGAAAACTCGCCAGCGCCCCCGAACTCAAGTGAAAACGAAAATCACTGGGCGCTTCTTTGAGGATGTCCTCTACTTTGGTTGCGTCCAGTCCCTGCGGAAAAGGGAAATCGGGAAGATCCTCCACCAGCACCAGCCGTTCTTCCAAACGAATGGTGCTCCAAAGGTCCATCCAGAACGCTACCCCGCGCGCCGGATCGCCCAGGAAATCGGCATTACCGGAAAGCAGACGGCTCACCGTCGCGCGAAGCTTATCCACGGGAATCTCGAACTCCGTAGAGAGCCGCACCACCTCGGCCATGGGAATATAAGCCCGCACCTGGACAAAATATAGTTTGCCGTCGCGGCGCACCACTTCTTCATCCGGCAGGTTGTCGTAGACATTGGTGGTGTGCACCTGCATGATCTTGTGCCGCAGGAACGACAGCGTCTTCAGCGGATTCATTGCGTCCAGCACCAGAAAGCTGCACAGATCGGCGTGCTCTTCTACAGCCGGCTTCGACATATCCAGCGTGCCAAGCGAATAGTCGCCCAGCAGCATCCGGAGCTTGGGATAATAGTCGGTTCCCCGCTCTTGATCCACCGATCGAAATTTTGTGAGCCACATGCCACAGCGCGTCCCGGTTCCGACGCCGATTTCAAGCAGATAGATTTCCGGGGGTAGCTGATTCTTAGATTCCAAATCGCGCAATAAGGTCCAAAAATCTGCCACACTCTCGGCGATGGCTTCGGGATTATGGCCGTCGGATGCGCCGCCCGGCAGCGCCTGCTCGTATCCCTTGCCCGTGGCCATCTCCCAGTCCTTCAAGCGGTTCCAATAGAGTTTGTTAAACTCCCAAACGATGCTGGAGCGCATGGATTGGAATTGTTCCAGCGGCAGCCGGTCCTGATTTTGCGGCTCCGGAGCATTACTGTGGGCCAAAGCGCGCAGAAGCGCGGCGCGAAGGCACCCCGGGACCACTTGACGCGTGTCGACATGCACGTCCATGATCGGTACCTGCTGGCCCTGTTCGTTGTAGCCATGGGTCGCAATCACCACTTCGCGAAAATTCTGTTTGTATTGGATCCAGTCCAGTTCAATCTGGAGGCGGGCAAACTGGGATTTTTCTATGTGTCCTTCCTCCAGAAGCGCATAGACCGTTCCGATGACATCCTGGGCGCTGGTAGCCGCCGCTTTACCTTGGAGGTGATTGAGCTTAACGATCATATTTCTTGCGAGGCGTCAAACTATATGCTAACCGCTTGAAGCGAAGCTGCCTTACTTTTCGGAGCGGCGCAAAGCGAGTGGCTCGGCCATTTTATCTCATTCGAAGCGGGTAAGTTTCTCGCTGCATGCAAGAACTAGAGCAGGCTTTCCAATACCATCGTCTCTAATGCTCTTGCTTGCCAAGTGGAGCGACCTTGACAGCCGTCCTGCCTTAGGCACTAACATGAAGATCTACGAGAGGAGCAGGCTCATGCCAAGTCGATCGTGCTTGCACCAAGCAGCGGCCGCATTGATCTTAGCCGCGGTCACGCCGGCGCTGTCCGCGCAGTGGCTGGATTACCCGACGGCCGGGTTACCGCGCACGCCCGACGGCAAACCCAACCTCTCCGCGCCGGCCCCGCGCACCGCCGACGGCAAACCGGATCTCTCCGGAATGTGGGGCTGGAACCCGTTTGGCAAGCCCTGCGGCGCACACTGTTCGGACCTGCAAATTTCACCCGAGTTTATGAACCTCGCGAACACCCTCAAAGCAGGCCCACCTTATCAGCCGTGGTCGGCTGAACTGGTGAAGAAACGGAGAGCGGACAACATGAAGGACGATCCCAACGTCCGCTGTATGCCGCGCGGCGCTCTCAGAATTTGGACCGACGATTACTACAAGAGGATCATTCAAACTCCGGGACGCTTGATAGTCCTAACCGAACGCAATATGCAGTATCGCCAGATTTTCACCGACGGGCGGCCCCTTCCGGTGGATCCGAACCCCACCTGGAACGGCTACTCTACGGCGAAATGGGAAGGAGATGCCCTGGTGGTCCATACGATCGGTTTCCGCGACGATCTATGGTTAGACTCCTACGGGAACCCGCTCACCAACGCCGCCAAAGTAACGGAAAAAATCCGGCGCCCGAATTTCGGAACTCTGGAAATCGAAATCACTATAGACGATCCGAAGGCCTACACCGCGCCGTGGACCGTAACACTCTCAGACCCTCTCGTGCTGGATAGCGAGCTCCTGGATTATTATTGCCTGGAGAACGAGAGGGACTTTGTACACATGGTAGGGAAGTGAACTCGCGGACCCTTAGTTTTTTCGCAGTCGTTCTGATGGCCGCCGCGCCTGCGGCGCTTTTCGCTCAATGGCCGTCTTACCCTACCCCAGGCGTCCCTAGAACTCCCGATGGAAAGCCGAACCTGAGCGCTCCCGCTCCCAAGACGCCGGACGGCAAACCGGACCTTACCGGCATCTGGGAAACCGCCTGGGCGCCAGCCTCAGCCGCGGCGCGGAATCCGAAAACCTCGGTTGATCTGAAGGGCCCGGTGACCAACGATGATTTCCTGGCGGCTGCCAGGCGCAGCCCGTTCTGGAATCTCGGCGCATCGTTTAAAGATGGTCTGCCCTTTCAGCCCTGGGCCGCGGAGCTGCACGGGCAACGCGTCGCCGACAATAACAAGGACAATCCGGACGCGCATTGCCTCCCGATGGGAATCATGCAGTTTCACAATCATCCTGAACCTCGCAAGATGATCCAGACTTCACAGGTGATCGTGATCCTTTATGAAGCCAACGCAGGCATACGGCAAATCTTCCTGGATGGACGGCCCTTGCCCAAGGATCCGGACCCGTGGTGGTACGGCTACTCGACGGGCCATTGGGAGGGCGACACGCTGGTGGTCCAATCGGCTGGGTTCCGCGACCTCGGGTGGCTGGATGTCGAGGGCAGCCCATTGACCGACACTGGCCACGTCATCGAGCGCTTCCACCGGCCCGATTTCGGACACCTGGACATCGAAGTCACCATTGACGATCCCAAAGCCTACACCAAACCCTGGACTGTCTGGGTGCATCAGCAGATTATGGTGGATAGCGAAATCATCGAGTTCGTTTGCCAGGAAAACGAACAGGACGCGCCGCATTTGACCGCAAAATGACTAAGAAAATCCAGAAAGACAACACGCAAACGAGACGGGCGTTGCTGCAGAAAACCGCCTTAGCCGCCGGTGCAGCTGCGCTGGTTGGTGCGCACGCCGACGCGCAAACCGGGGGTGCCTCCAGTGAGCAGCCGCCCTGTATGCACTTTTTCCCGCCCGGGTTCCGTAACGAAAAAATCAAAACCTCTGGAGCCGAGATCAACGCAGTGATTGGCGGCGCCGGCCCACCGGTCCTGCTGTTTCACGGTGCGCCCCAGTCGGTGATCACCTGGCGTCTCATCGCACCCGATCTGGCCAAGGATTTCACGCTCGTGATGTGCGATTTGCGCGGCTACGGCGATTCCAGCAAGCCCGAAGATCTGCCCAAGCACGCCAGCCAGTCCAAGCGTCCGATGGCTCTGGATGGGGTGGAAGTGATGGAGCACCTCGGCTATCGCCAATTCCTGATGGTGGGCCACGACCGCGGCGGGCGCGTTGGCCGGCGAATGGCGCTCGACCATCCCGACCGCGTGCAAAAACTCATCGTGATGGATATCGTGCCGGCGCATTATCTCTATTCCCACGTCACCATCGATTTCGTGCAGGCTTATTTTCACTGGTTCAATTACCTTCGGCCCGCGCCTGGGCCCGAGAACGAGCTCAAGGCGGCCAATGATGCCGCGCTCGCGCGAACCACCAACGATGTGCAGCGCGAATACCTGCGCACCATGACGAACCCGCTCAGTATTCACGCCATGTGCGAGGATTATCGGGCCTCGGCCTCCATCGACCTGGAAATTGACGCGGCCGATATCAAGGCCGGCAAAAAGATCCAGTGCCCGTTGTTGACCATTTGGGCGGCCAACGGCGCCATGGGCAAGTTATACGACGTGCTCGCCATCTGGAAGGACGAGGGCGTGAACGTCGCCGGCAAGGGCCTGCCAGGCAACCACTCTCTGCAGGAGAGCGCGCCCCACGAGACCCTTGCGGAAATACAGCAATTCCTGCGCGGGGTAAGCGGATGAGATTCATGCTCTCTTGCGCCCTGGTGTTCGCGCTGTGGTTGGCTTCGGGATTACCGGCGCTCGCGCATCATTCCGGCGCCGCGGAGTTTGACTCTAACAAGAAGATCGACTTGACCGGCGTAGTAACTAAAGTGGAGTGGACCAATCCGCACGCCCACTTCTATATGGATGTGAAAGACGCCAACGGCAGCGTGGCGAATTGGAACCTGGAACTGGCCAGCCCGAATGTCTTGATCCGGAATGGCTGGAAAAGGAACTCGATTAAACCCGGAGATATGGTCAACGTAACCGGGGTTCGAGCGAAGGATAGTCCGACTATCGGCAGCGCTGCAGTGATTACGTTTCCCGATGGGCACAAATTGACTTTTTTGTCGGCCGATGATCCTGCCAAATGAGGCTCCTTACTCTAGCGCTGCTGGCAACTTTCCTGCTTTACGGGCAGGAAGCGCAGAAAACTGGGCAGTTAGGGCTGTATCGAAATCAGCCTTTGGCGCCCACCGGTCCCGCCGCCAAGCTCGCCGATGGAACGCCCGATCTGTCGGGAGTCTGGCTGGGCAGCGGCGGGAGTGACGCCGATATCTCCAATCCCAGGTCGCTGAAACCGGGAGATCAGGTCAGCATGCTGCCATGGGCGCAGGAGGTGGTCAAGCACCGCCAATCGAAGGAAGATCCAGAGGCGAACTGTCTGCCGGCGGGCATTCCGCGCGGATCGCCGTATCCGTGGAGGATCGTGCAAACCCCAACCCACTACTTCATTCTTTACGAAGGCAACATCCACAGCTACCGGCAGATCTTCATGAACGGCAAGCATCCCGACGATCCCGATCCCACCTGGTACGGCCATTCGGTGGGCCACTGGGAAGGAAACACGCTGGTGGTTGACACGATTGGGTTCAACGACAAGTTCTGGTTCGACTATAAGGGCCATCCCCACACCGAAAAGCTTCACACCATCGAGCGCTACACACGCACGGACCTGGGACACATGTCGATCGAGGTTACGATTGACGATCCGGGCGCCTACACCAAGCCGTTTACCACCATCGGCAAGGCGACTCTCATGCCAGGTACGGAACTGTTGGAGTACATCTGCCAGGAAAACAACCAGGACCTACCTCTCCTCACAGGCCCGGCACGTGGTCCCGGCGGGCAGTAAACTCGTCAGCTATCCGAAGGAAGGGTCGGCAATTTGTGTCCGTCCGGCCATTGAACATACCCGGCTCGCATTCTGAAACTCTGGTCTTTCGCGCGGCTCCCGATCACTGAAATCCTGTCGCCGGGCTTGAGCGAATCTTTCGTCCAGCCCAGCCGGGTCAAGATCACCGGGCTCTCCATTTCGATGCTCCAGTGCTCCGCTTCCCCGTCGGTAGCGACGTCCAGCCAAAGTTGTGCATGTGGATTCTGCCAGTCAAACCGCGTCACCACTCCACTAATGATCGTTCCGTGAATCAGATCGTAGCCGGCGGTGGAATGGTGCGCCAGCGCGGAGACGAGCGACAGGCTGAAGATCGCGATACCAAAACTTACTCGCATATCGAGAACTGCTTACTTCGAGTAGTAGTGATCCTTCAAATTGGCAAGGCCATTGACGATATGCTCCTGGTCGCGTTCACCGCCGAAACAGTCCGATTCGAAGGGCTCCTCAGGATGGGCCGATTTCTTCATTTGATATTTCATTTTGAATGGACGCGTGAACACCTTGGGATCGTCAAACGTCGCTTCGTAATCCATGGTGTCTTTGTCGACCAGCGTGAACCTTTCCACAACGTGCAGAGCATCGCTGTGAAAATGTCCCGCCATATCAAAGACCGACTTATCGTTGTTGTCGGCGACATCCACTACTAGCGTGTTCCCTTCCCAGTGCCCGCGCGAATCTCCCATCCACGCCGAATACCCCTGAGGATGCGGTTTCCCGTCCATGTAAACCAGCCGCCGCGCATGCATATTGTCGTGCAGAAAGGCGATGAACTTCGGAGTTTGAATAATCTTGAAGCCGAAGTACAGGGCATGCGGTATCCCCTCATAGTGGCAATGCCCGGTGGGATCCAGCTCCATATGCTCGGTCAGATGCTTCACTTCTTCGGCGGCCCAAGGCTGATAAGGCAACTCGCCGCCCTCTACGATCCCGGTCTTCGATTCGGAGCCAAGGAAGAAACCGCCGGCGTGCGGAAGAACCGAATAAGCGGCGCCGCCGGCCCGGGGCTGCCAGGTCCCTTCGATGTCCGGCGGCCCGTCCGCCGCCATCAATGTGAACGCCGCGCTACTCGCCAGCAAGGCAAACAAACTGGATCTCATGGCTATCATCGGGGCTGTTCCTTGCTCGCGGGATAAGGCCGCACAAATTCAAAAATGTCACCCTCGGGCCGTTCGCGATAAGGAGGATGGATGGCGCGGCCATTGTCGGCTTCCGTGCATTCCTGCTCCTTGAGTTCAAAGCCCGGCTCCGTATTGCGGTGCAGCAGCATGCTGATTTTCCACGGACGGCTGTAAGTCTTGGGATCTTCGATGGTGGCTCCGTAGCTGATTGTGTTGGGGCCTAAGCGGGTGTAGCGCTCCACTACATGCAGTTGGTCGCTGTGGGTATGCCGTGCCGAATCCAGCCAGGTTTTGTCGTTGAAATCGGTCACATCCACCACCAGCGTATCGCCGTCCCAATGACCCACCGAGTCGCCCATGCCAAAATCGATCCCGTCCAGATGCGGACGCGAGTTGGTAGTCACATACCGGATGTCGTGCAAATATTCATACATGAAAATCACCACCCCGGGATGCTGCAGAATCTGAATGGGGAAGGGCATGTAACTGATGCGGGGAACTCCCGGCATCATGCAATGGATGATCGGATCCACGCGCGGGCCTTTTTGTTCTCTCTCGAGCGCGGCCGGCAGATAAGGGATCTCATGCCCTTCCGCGATTTCGCTGACGTCAAAGGAGGCTGCATTCCGCGTTTCCCATATTCCCTGCAGATCGGGCTTGCCATCCGGCATGCGCGGAGCCTTGCCGGCATCGGCCTGCGCGAACGCGGAAGGTAAGAACACGGCCGCCATTGCCACCGCAGCAAAGAAACGAAGCGACACCATACTAGCCGGGATTGGCTTCCGTCCCAAGCGTCATCACGGTTCCATCCGGCATGGTCAACTGCTGCGCGTCGGCGGTGTTCGAATTGTCTTTGGCGCCATAGCCGGTAATGGTGATCAGCATGCCAGGCTGCAAAGTATTCTTGCGGATACCCCGCTTGTACAACACTCCCGCCGCACCCGTTTCAAACGCCCAGCTTACTACCGAACCGTCGGCGCCTTTGACATCCAGATAAATCCACGAATGCGGATTGGAAAGATCGAACTTTGTCACAACGCCGCTAACTTTTACCACCTTTCCGCGATCATACTCAGCCGCAAAAGAGTGGTGAGCCAGTACGGGCGTCGAAGCCAGCAACCCTCCACAAAACACCAGCAGGCATAGCTTTGATTTCACTTGGCACATCTCCCTGAGCGCAGGCGCAAGGCCAAGATATCACATCCATATGCCGCCCCTGTTAAGACGCAGGGCGACCTTCACTGAGTAACGTCCGAAGCAATCCTTGAGGGAAGCTGGAGTCCTGCGTTCGACTTGGAATGTTCCTCCAAGATCGCTCCGTCGACTCGATCATTTCGCGGCGACCCTCTCCTTTTGATTCGCCGTAGCTTGAGGCACGAAACGCGTATTCGAGCCTTTCTTGAAGACCACGTAAGCTCGCTTCCACGGGTCATCGTTGGTTAAAGGCCACTTATGCCCGAGCCGGTGTGATCTTCCGCCAGCAGGACGTCGCCCGGATGGATGGTGAATGTCTCTCGCCAACCGTTGCAAAATTCAAGTACGCCAGCCAACGTGATGACGTATTGAGGGATGGGATCGTTGTGCAAGTCAAACCAGGAATGGGCCGGCGTTTCTTTGAAGAGGAGCGATTCCGCCTGCGCCAATTCACCGCCACTAATGCCTTCCTGTTTCCACATGGGAATTTCCGTCCGGCCCGACAATGATTCGCGCATATCGTCTTTACACCGGATGCTTCCGTCGCTTCGTTGTGGCGTATAGTTCAGCTCGCCAAGCGCCGCACGGCCTGTGCCGGCGTTGTTCCAGGCATTGGAGCTTTCTTGCGCGGCGCTCCCCAGCTTCTCGAAAATGAAAATGTTCAGATCGGGCAGCAACTCTTTCAGCAGGACTGCCAAGGTGGCGCTCAGGATCCCGGCGCCCACAACAACGACGTCCGACTGGTTTTCTGTTATTGATCGGCATAATCGTTATTTCGTTTCGTGTCTTTGGTTGCGGTTTAATCCGTGCTCGCAACGTTCGGATGGACCATCTTTGCTGGATCGACCACTCGGTCGAACTCGTTTTCCGTAACCAACCCGAGCTTCAGCGCGGCTTGCTTTAGCGTCAGATCGTTGTCCAATGCGTAGTGCGCAATCTTGGACGCTTGGTCGTAGCCGATGACGGGCGAGAGCGCGGTCACCAACATCAGGGAGCGGTCTACGTATTCCTGGATCTTTTTCAGATTCGGTTTCGTCCCTTCGATCAGGAATTTCCGGAAGTTCGTGCATCCGTCCGTCAGGATCGTGATGGAGTGCATAATGTTGAAGATGATCAGCGGCTTGTAAACGTTCATTTCGAGATAGCCGCCAGCGCCGCCGAAACCAACCGCAACGTCGTTGGACATCACCTGCACAGCGATCATGGTCAAGGCCTCAGCTTGGGTTGGGTTTACCTTGCCGGGCATGATCGAGGAGCCGGGCTCGTTCTCCGGGATGTGCAGTTCGGCCAAACCCGCTCGCGGACCGCAGGACATCAGGCGAATGTCGTTCGCGATTTTGTAAAGTGATACCGCCAGCGTTCGAAGTGCCCCGGAAAGCTGTACGAGGTCGTCGTGCGCACCCTGCACAGCGAATTTGTTCGGTGCGCTAACGAACGGCAGGTTCGTAAGTTTGGCGATTTCGGCTGCCGCCGCTGCTCCGAATCCAGGAGCGGCGTTAATGCCGTTGCCCACCGCTGTGCCGCCGAGGGCGAGGCGATACACGCCCTTCAAGGCATCCTCGATTCGCGGGATGTTGTCCGCGAGCATCCCCGCATATCCCGACCATTCCTCGCCCAGCGTGAGCGGAGTGGCGTCCTGCATATGCGTTCGTCCAATCTTTACGATGTCTTTCCACTCTTCAGCCTTTGCCGAGATCGAATCCTGGAGCGCCTTGACCGCAGGTATCAGCCGTTGCTTCACACTCACCGCAGCCGCAATGTTCATCGCTGAGGGAAAGGAATCGTTCGAGGATTGCGACATGTTCACGTGGTCATTGGGGTGAACCGGTGTCTTGCTTCCCAGCGGCGTTCCGGCGAGTTGGCAGCAACGATTCGAGATCACCTCGTTCACGTTCATGTTGAACTGCGTGCCGCTTCCCGTCATCCATACATGGAGGGGGAACATATCGTCATGGCGGCCGGCAAGGATTTCGTCACAAGCTTCGACCATCAATTCGTGATGTTTGTCATCGAGACGCCCTGGGGAATGGTTCGCATTGGCGGCGGCTTTTTTCAGCGTGGCATAAGCCGCAATCATCTCCCGTGGCATCAGGTCTTTTCCAATGCTGAAGTGCTCCAGAGAACGCTGTGTCTGCGCGCCCCAGAGTTTCTGCGCGGGGACCTCTACTTTACCGAGACTGTCGCTTTCTTCGCGAACTTCCCGCGCGGTGCCGTCAATGGCATTCGTGCTCATGCTTGTCGCCCCTTGAACCGCTGGAAAGTCTCTATAATACTCACACCCACACTGCTGGGGCGACCTGCCGCCCTGATGGCATTACTGTCGCCGCCCTCGCTAATTAAGATGCCACAAGCCTAGCGAAAGTTATACCTTCAGTGCCTCGGCTCATACCTCGGACATTGGTGGACGAAGACGGGTCGGACGCCCTCGCACCGTAGTACAATCGCTTATGGAAACGCTCCTTCGCGCCGTCTTGGCGGTATCGCTCGGAGGCATTGCCTGCGCTGAAACTTACCACTTCGAGCCCAAAGAGTTCCACAATACCTTCGGGGCGCATCAGCCCGTTCTCACCATCAAGCCCGGCGATCACGTCATCACCTCTACCCTCGATGCCAGTGGGACCGACTCTGCCGGCATGAAGCGGGCACAGGGTCCCAACCCGGAAACGGGTCCCTTTTTCATAGAAGGAGCCGAGCCGGGCGACACGCTGATTGTACATCTGCTCCGTCTCGAGACCAATCGCACTACAGGGTATTCCGGAACACTTCTCGCTCCTTATGCTGCCGATCCTGCTTTCCTGCGCGCGGAAGGACTTCGTGAACCGAAGACTCTGGTCTGGCAACTGGATAAGAAAATGGGTATGGCTCGGCTAGAGTCTGCAGACTTCAAGCCCGGACGGCTTGAATTGCCCCTGCGCCCCATGCTCGGTTGCGTCGGCACCGCGCCGGCAGGGAAAGCAGCGATTCCGACGTCAACACCCGACAACTTTGGCGGGAACATGGACTACAACGGCATGAACGCGGGCGTCACGTTGATGCTCCCAGTTTTCGAGCCGGGCGCGCTATTTTTCCTGGGCGACGGCCACGCACGGCAAGGCGACGGTGAAGTGACGGGCGGCGCGATCGAAACCTCGCTTGATGTCGAATTCTCGGTGGAATTGCAGAAGGGCAAGAAGATCGCATGGCCGCGCCTGGAAAATGAGGATTACATCATGGTGCTGGGTAGTTCGCGCTCGTTCGTCGAGGCTCTGCAGCACGCCAACACCGAAATGCAGCGCTGGCTGATGACAGATTATGGGTTCGACGAGCGTGGATCGTCGCTCCTCATGGGTCAGGCGATGGAATCCGAGATCGCCAACGTCGTGGATCCGGAATTCACCATCGTCGCCAAAATGCGGAAGCGTTACCTTAAGCCAGAACGCTAGCGGGCCATCGGCACCGAGTGCGCCAAGAATGGCCAGTATGTTCGGTAAATTTCGGCAATGATCCGCAAAAGACCGGTCACCGCGCAGTCCGCGCTCTGGCAATTGGGCAACACTTTCCCAGCAAGCGTACGAGGCGCCAGAAGCGCTAGCGAACTAGATCAAAGCATTCTTTCGCGCCAGAGCCCCGCGTGGTAAAGATTCAGCCCGGACAGCACCACTAGCGCAGATAAATGCGCGTGGGGGCCTGGATCTTTAGACCGGTCAACTCGGTCCGCACCTTCACCGGTTGGACGCCCTTGCCGTTCGGTGTTTCGATGGTCACCTGGTACTGATTATCGAGGCGATCTTGAAAATCGTTCAAGAACGGCGAAATCGACACCGGATCGGTGAAATCCTGGAAGTAGGCATAGCCTCCGGTTTCCTCGCTGACCTCAAGCAGACGGGACTGCGCAATGTTGGTTCCTAGTTCGCCTTGGCCATAGGAACCGGCGCCGCGAAGATAGATCGAATAGACCATCACGCGGTCCTTCAGGGCCTCGTGAATGGCCGCGTCGACGTAAGGATCGTCCACAATTGCGGTGCCGAAGTAGCGGTCTACACCATCCGTTAACATGAGCACTGCCCGGCGGTCAGTTGATTCTTGGGACGGCCAATGCTTGGCGAGATCGGAAAGCGCAAAGTAGGGGCTACCGTTTTCCCCGGGAATGGCCATTGGGAGGCGGAGGGCACCGGCGGCTTTCTGATGATCGAGGGTGAAGGCCTGTGCCAGAGCGAACGTCCCGTTGTGCATGTAACCGACCGCTACTTCCGTGGTAGCAGGCAGGGCTTCGAGAAAGGTCTTCAACTGGGGCAATTGGATGCCGAGGCTGGATGACCGCGTGGAATCGTCCAGCAAAATGAAGAGCTGCATATCCGCGAAACCGCCCGCCAAGCGCTCTAAACGAGCCACAGGCAGACGCGTATCGCCCTGCTGCACCATCAAGTCGGACGGTTCCAAACTGCCCCTTGATGGCGGAAGCGCGGTGATCACCATTTGAGTCGGCGCGCCCGGGGCGGCGGGAATGGAGGACGAAAATCCAGGTGTCACAGTGACGAGGGCTACCCCAATCATTGCAGTTACTACGTGTTGTTCGAATGTCATACGGCAGCCTCAACTGCTATTTTGTTGGATGTTGTGGTTTCCGTTCCGGTTGCCGATTTCCGAACATGCGAGACACTGGATACGGATGCAGGTTCCAGATCCAACGATTCTTGAGCGCGAAGATTTGGATGCAGGCGTCGGCGAAGTTTCCAATGCGGATGCGGTGTTCGTGGTTTGGGCGGGCGACCGGTCGGCGTACCTGGCCAAGACCAGCATGCTGCGGCGACGGTTGCTGCGGATCTTCAAAGCGACGGACTCGCCGCGGCGTTCGCTGAATCTGCGCGAAGTGGCTACACGCCTGGAGTGCTGGCCAACGGCGTCGCGCTTTGAATCGATGCTGCTGCATTACGCCCTGGCCCGCCGCTATTTCCCGGAAGATTATCTGCGCATGGTGAAGCTGCAGATGCCGGCCTACGTGAAGCTGATTTTGGCGAACGAATTTCCGCGCACACAGGTGAGCATGCGCCTGAGCGCGAGCCGCACCCTACATTACGGGCCATTCCAATCGCGAGCGGCGGCTGAATTGTTTGAAGACCAGTTTCTGGATTTGTTTCAGATTCGGCGCTGTCAGGAGAATCTGGAGCCGAGCCCGCAGCATCCGGGCTGCATTTACGGCGAGATGAACCGGTGCCTGCGCCCCTGCCAGCAAGTGGTGAGCCGCGAAGAATATTTGAGCGAAGCGCAACGTGTCGGGGAATTCCTGACCGGTAACGGCGCCGCGCTGATCAGCGTGGCCTCGGCGGCGCGCGACCAGCTGAGCGGCGAGATGAACTTCGAAGAGGCGGCGCGCCAGCACAAGCGTTTGGAGCGGATCCAAGCGGTACTCGCTCTGCGCGGGGATCTGGTGTGCGATATCGATCGTCTGTACGGAGTGGCGGTGGCGCCGTGCCTGATCGAGGACAGCGTGCTGCTGTGGTTCGTTTGCCAGGGTGCGTGGCAAGCGCCGGTGCGATTTCCGCTCACGTCGCTGGTTTCGCTGGATCAACGATTGCGGGAGCTAGTGGGGGCGATACAGCCGGTGATGCCGCCGCTGGCCGAGAAGCAGGAACATCTCGCTCTGCTCGCTCGCTGGCACTATTCGACCTGGAGCGATGGGGAGTGGATCGGGTTTCCGGCGCTGGATCAAGTTCCGTATCGGAAACTGGTGCGGGCTATTTCGCGGGTGCGGCAGAAGGCGGCATCAGTTTAGAATTCTGCAGAAAGTCTTTGGCAACGTCGCGAGCGGGACGATGCTCGGCGTCGACGGCATAATTCATTTTGCGCATTTCCGTATTGGAGATTTTGCCTGATAGTTCCGAGAGGATCTGGCGAAGATTTGGATACTCCGCCAGTGCCTCCTGGCGGACCACGATGCAGGCCTGATAGGGCGGAAACACGTGTTTGTCGTCCTTGAGGACGACGACATCCAGCTTATTCAACAGCCCATCGGTGGTGTTGGCGGCGGCCATGCTCACCTGTTTCTGTTCGAGCGCCTGGTAGAGGAGGCCCAGGTCCATGCTCTTGGGAGCCGCGGTCCACTTGATGGAATACGCTCGATTCAACGCGCCATACGCGTCGGGGCGCGTCAGGAATTCGTAGCCCGCGCCGAGTGCGAAGCCCATGGGATCGGTCGCCGCATCGCTCAAGGTTGCCAGATGCCGGGTGCGCGCGTCCTCGCCGCGAATGGTCATCGCGAACGAATTTTCAAAACCCAACGGATCCAGCCAGTCGAGATGGAAGCCGCTGGAATATTCGGCGCGCACCTGTTCCAGAACCACCGCCGGATCGGTGACGCCGCTGCGCTTCAGCACGTTGGTGAACGCGGTGCCAGTGTACTCGGGGTACATGTCGATATCCTTTGACAGCAGGGCCTGGTGCGCGAGTAGCGTTCCACCCAGATCCAGTTTGCGCTCCACCGGCTGATGCATCCGCGCCTCGAGGTGCTGCGCGATGATCTCGCCGAGAATCAACTGCTCGGTAAAGTTCTTGGAGCCGACGACGATGTGGTTGCGCGCGCCGCAACCGGTGAGCAGCCCTGCCGCCGTTACGCAACAGAGAATCGTCGTTCGATCCAACTGAATCCTCCGTCGGAGAGAAGTGCGAGTAGCGCGGCGGGGATGGCACCCGCCAGAATCTGTGTAGTGTCCACCGACGCGATGCCTCGGAAGATGAACACGCCGAGCCCGCCGCCTCCGATGGCCGCCGCGATGGTTGCCGTTCCGATGGTGGTGACGGTGGCGATGCGAACGCCGGCGATGATGGTGGGCGCGGCCAGAGGCAGCTCAACTTCCCACAGCAGTTGCCGGCCAGTCATCCCCATTGCGACCGCCGACTCGCGCACCGCTCGATCCACGCCCAGTATTCCGGCCAGGGTGTTGCGAAGAATGGGCAGCAGCGCGTAGAGCACCAGGGCGACGATCGCGCTCCGCTTGCCGATGCCGCCGATGAACGGAATCGGGATCAAGAACCCGAAGAGGGCAAGACTGGGGATGGTTTGCATTACGTTCGCGAAACCGAGGAGGGGAGTGCGCAGCGCCGCGCGCCGCGTGAGCAAAACGCCGAGCGGAAGTCCGGCGCCGACAGCGATGGCCATGGAGGTGACCACCAGCAGAAGATGCTCGCCGGTCAACTGCGCCATCTCCTGCCACAGGTAGGGGGGAATCATAGTGTTGACAAGAAGGCGCGCGCTTCCGGGCCGCTCGAATTCAGGAACTCGGACGCTGTTGTCAGAACTTCCAGTTTGCCACGATGTAGGAGCCCGATTTCGGTTCCCAGACGAAGGGCTTCACGCACGTCATGGGTGACGAAGATGGAAGTTTTCCTTACGCGATCACGCAGTTCGAGGAACTGGTCCTGCAGCTCGACGCGCGTTACAGGGTCGAGAGCACCGAACGGTTCGTCGAACAGGAGCAACTTTGGTTCAGCGGCCAAGGCACGCGCGACGCCGACGCGCTGTCGCTGACCGCCGGATAGCTGGCGCGGGTAACGATCGTTAAATTGGGCAGGTTCCAGGCCGACCTGATCGAGCAGTTCGGCTACGCGGGCCGAGACACGCTCGGGCGTCCAGCCCTTCAAGCGCGGCACCAGGCCGACATTTTCTCCGATGGTGAAGTGCGGGAAAAGGCCGACTTCCTGAATGACGTAGCCGATGCTGCGGCGGAGCTCGATGAGATCCCAATCGGTGGTGGCGCGGTGCTCGACCCACACGCTGCCTGAGGTGGGAAACAGCAGACCATTCAGCATTTTCAGCGCGGTTGTTTTACCGCAGCCGCTGCGGCCGAGCAATACGAGTGTACGGCCGGGCTGGATGCGGAAATTCAGGTCGTCCAGGATCAGACGATCGTCGATGCTGTAGGAGACTTGGTAAAACTCGAGCGTGGCGGAGCCAGTGGGGGAGTTCGCGTCTACGGCGCTCAACGAACTGCCCAAAGATTTTCCGCGAACGGCCAATCGCGATCGATCCACTGACCTTCGACGCTGAAGCCGGCCTGCTCCGCCATGCCGTCCAGCTCGGAAAGGTGGAATTTATGCGAGGACTCGGTCCAGATGGTCTCGCCGGCGCGGAAGCTCACCGTAAGGTCGGCCTCCGCGATGAAGGCGGTCTGATTCAAGCGCGATCGCAGGTGCATTTCGATGCGGCGCTGCTGTTCGTTCCAGCGCGCCTGATGCTCGAAGTCCCGCAGTTGGAAATCGCCGCCGAGCTCGCGATTGATGCGCCCGAGCAGGTTGAGATTGAAGGCACCGGTGACACCGGTGGGGTCGTCGTAGGCCACCAGCATGCGGCCGGGTTCCTTCACCAAATCGGCGCCGATCAGCAGCATGTCGCCGGGAAGCAGCGAGGCGCGCAGGTCGCGCAGAAATTCCAGCGCGCACTTACGCTCGAAATTGCCGATGGTACTGCCGAGGAACATCACCAGGAACGATTCACCGGCCTGCCGTTCGGCCGTGGCGCGCGCCATCCCGTCAAGATAGGACTGTACGAGCGGATGCACCTCGGCGATGTCCGACAAATCGCGCTCGCAGCGCGCCAGTGCGTCCGCCGATACGTCGATGGGATAGTAGCGGAGATGGTCTCCGCCAATGGCTTGGAGCAGATGCCGTGTCTTCTGTCCTACGCCGCTGCCCAGTTCGATAACCGCTACGCGTGAAGGAACCAGGCCTGCCATATCGTCGGCGTGCCGCCGCAACAGACCTTCATCCGCGCGAGTGAGGCCATATTCAGGAAGATGGGTAATGGCCTCAAAAAGGGAGCTGCCCAGTTCGTCATACAGATACTTGGAATGCAGCTCTTTTTGAGGCTTCGCGAGGCCGCTGCGCACGTCGGACGCAAACTGGCGCACCCGGGCGTTGGCGTTCTCCTCAGCTTTAATCTTCGACGACGCGAAAGCTTGCGTAGACATAAGGATAGTTGGGACGGAACCAATTGCGGAAAGAGCGGCGCAGCATGCAGGCAGCCGTGACGGGCGACCCGCCTTTCATCACGTAGTGCTCCTCGTCAAAGAAATTCTGGGAATAACCTGGATAGAACGGCATGGGCTGAAATCCCGGAAAGGGACCGAACTTCGTGGCGGTCCACTCCCAGCCGTTGCCTATCAGCTGCGCTACGCCGGAGGCGCTGTCGCCGGCAGGATTTGCGTTTACGTCCACGGGATCCCAATGATAGAAATCAAAATTGCCCCGAGCTTCATCTGGCGGAGCGCTTCCCCACGGATAAGGACGCTCGAAGCCGGCCGGTGTTTCGTACGCGGCTCGATGAAATTGTTCTTCGGTAGGAAGCTGCTTGCCGGCCCAGCGCGCGTAGGCGGTTGCTTCGGCGTGCGTGACATAAACCGGCGCGTTCAACGGTAGGGGCATTTCCGAGAACATACCGCGATAGATGAAGCTCGCGCCGCGTTGGGTCCAGAAATGAGGCGCCGGGGCACCCTGGCGCACAAAATCGAGATACTGGCCGTTCGTAATTTTGTACTTGCCGACGCGGAAGCCGGACACATTTACCTGGTGCTCGTCGAACTCGTTATCCCAACCGAATTTACCGCTTTTTTGTCCAAGGGTTGCCGCGCCGGGGGCGATTTCGATCAGTGGATTGGTCAGTGGCTTGGTGGAGTGAAACACTGGCGCGGCGTTCGACACCTTTTGGTCATAGGGCAGGTTGTGCAGCAAATACGCCAGGGTCTCAGCGTGCATCAGCCGATGTTCGAGCGCGACCAGAACGATTGGTTCCGGCACCTGATCGAGAAATTCATCAATACGCGCGCGAACCCGCCAGTTGTAGGTTTGGATTTCCTCGATACTCGGCCAGTCTGATGGTTGATCCGAAGCGGCCTGGCCAAGCGGCGGGTCAATGCCAAATTCGAACAAAGTGTCGAACTGTGGACTCAATGAGTCGACACCCACCGTTTTCCGACAGATCAGATTCCAGTCGAATGCCTCCAAATGGCCCAGGTAGAAGATCAGGCGATGCCGCTCCGGGATGGGACGCGAGTAGAAGGCCTCAGGCTTGAGAAGGCTAAAGATTGAGTCAGTGAGTTGGCGCGCGGAATCCAGCCGTTGCTGGAGCGCTGGACTTATAACGCGGGCGGTGGACGACATGCTAGCCTCCGGCTACGCATATCAGACTAGCATCCGGACCGCCAAAAGTGGAGTTAGTTCAATGTCAGCTCAGTTACAACCTGAAAAGGCGAGGCACGGGTTAATCCCCCGTGCCTCGTACGCACTCTGTTGAGCAGTGGCTCGTTACTTAGTTCCGCCGGGAGCAGCTTGGCCAAGCTGGGCTGGCGCGGCTGGGGCATTCTGGGCGGACTGTGCGGACTGCGCGATCTGGGCATCCTTTGCGTCCCAAAGGGGCTGATTGCGCTTCGTTCTCCAATACTCATCCCCCCACCATACATTCGTCGCCGCAGCGGCGGCCGCAGCTGATATTGGCGATCTCTTGGCCGCCAGGGTCTCCTGAGCATCGATGGCCCGATAGGCCATTAACTCGAAATTCAGCGTTCCGGTGGCGCCGGCGGCGTCAGTGTAGTTGATAACCAGCGTCTGCTTGCGACGGCTGGCGACGGGGGACACTGCCGGGAAGACGTGCCAGACACGCCGGAAGTCGGCTCTCTCGATGTTGGTGCTGGTGATTTGGTCGTAGGGCAACTTGAACACCGAGCCGTTGTAGGTGAAGCGAAATTCCTTGGCATCTTCAAAGTTAAAGGTGCCGGCGGAATTCACCGGAATCGACTTGACCGTTCCGCCGACATATTGGACCCTGTCGGACGCTCCGTGGACAGCAGCCGGGGGCACGGCCGCGAAGAGGAGGGCGGAAATCAGAAGCTGGCGGGTTGCAAACATAGGACGTCTCCTAGCAGGTACTATCGGCCGCTTCGGCCCAGGACTTTAGGCCTCCCGCAACTACAATAGAAACAACATGTCTGTATACGACGAGCGCCGCGAAGAGCTGGAACAGCAAGAGTTTATGATGGGTACCGAACGCGGGCGGCTGTCTGTGACGTTAGACCTGCTCACCGACGCCTTGGTGCTGGTAGGCCAGCACGGCGTATATTGCCAGAGCGCGCGGCAGCCCGGCAAACCCGCCATGGACATCCAGATGATCTCGAAATGCCTGACTGACGCCAAGGAACTGGTGGCGGATGTGATGGGGGAACTGAAGCGGAAGTCACAGCCCGCGGGTTGATTGAAAACGGATCAGTGGCCGCGGGTGGCGAAGTAGTAATAGGTCCAGACGAAGATCAACCCGGCGACGCACAATCCGAACATGAAAAGCTTGCGGCCGGTGGTGGGTTGGTAGCCTGGCGGTTTTTCGGGGTCGGCCATAACTCGATTCAAGTATAGCGTCGCAGGTGTAGTTCTTAAGGCAGCGGGTAAAGGGCGAGTTGCGGCATCGGGAAATCCTTGCGATTGTCTGTCATCAAAACCAAATTGTGAGCCAGCGCCGTAGCTGCGATGATCAGGTCTACGACGCCAAGCGTTCGCCCCTTCCTGGTCCATTCATTCTTCAGCAGACCCGCAAATCGAGCCAAGTTCGAGTCTAATTCATACTGTTCGAGACCTTCCAGAAAGCGCTCAGTAAGAGCCATTTCCTTTGGCCGAATGCCAGCGTAGACCTCCGTCACCGTCAGCACTGAACAAGCGAGCGTGTCGCCGGCTTCGACCAGGGATGCGAGCAATTGCCAGCGTCCGCGTTTTTGATTCAGCACGTCGATAATGACCGATGTGTCCAGCAGGTAAATCGCCATCACTTGCGATTTCGGCCCTTTTGAATCGTCCGGAAGCGGGCTTCGTTTTCGGCGCGCATCTTGCGAACCCAGGCCGCGGCTCCCTGCTTTAGCTCCGGATGATCTTGGTCCTTCCAAATCGGCTCTTTGCGCTTGAATAGTTCCAGAAGATGCTGTCGTTTTATCTCACGCCTTGCCAGGTCCGCGAGAAAAGCACTTCTGCCCCGTGAGCCGGCGATCTTGTCAATTTCTCGCACCAGATCTTCGGGCAGGACGACGTGTGCTCGCTTTGTGGATGGCATGGGCTTTGGATGTTAACTAAGATGTCCCTCTTCATTGTGACATAGAGACGGGCAGCGTCTCCCGTCATAGTCCTTGCAAGAACGGATTTCTCTCGCGCTCGCGGCCGATGGTGGTGCTTTCACCATGCCCAGGAACCACTACAACCGCGTCGTCCAGCGGCAGCAGCTTGTCGTGAATGGATCGTAAAATCTGCCGCGAATTGCCGCCCGGCAAATCCGTCCGACCAATGCTGCCCATAAACAGGGTGTCGCCGGCTACCAGTTTGTTTTCGGCTGGAATCCAGATGCTGACGCTGCCCTGCGTGTGTCCCGGCGTCTCCAGCACTTGAAACTCGGCCGCACCCAGTTGGACGCTTTCACCCTCCCGCGCATTCACATCGATGGTGGTCTTCTCGGGAGTGGACACGCCCAGCCATTGGGCCTGTTGATCGATGTGATCGTATAGCTCCTGATCGTGGAAGTTCATGTAAACCGGAGCGCCGGTGAGGGCCTTCAGCTTCTGCGCGCCGCCGATGTGATCGATATGGGCGTGCGTGACGATGATCGCCTTTACCCTCAGGTGGTGTTTCCCGAGAATCGCGGTGATGCGCCCGATTTCGTCGCCGGGATCGATCACGATGGCCTCGCCGCTCGTCTCATCGCCGAAGATCGAGCAGTTGCACTGCAGCGGGCCAACCGGCAGGATTTCATGGATCATAATCGTATACTCGAATTATGGACCCAACTTTACGCGCGGTGCTCGGCGTGTGCCTGCGATGGATCCACATCGCGTCCGTCGTTACCTTGATCGGCGGGTTCATTTATGCCCGCTTCGTGCTGGCTCCGGCGCTGGCTTCGCTTCCAACGGCGGAGCGGGAGTCGGCTGGTTCGAAAGCAGTGAGCGCTTTTCGCCCGTTGCTGGTCACGGCGCTGATCCTGGCGCTGGGATCCGGCATATATAATTACGCGACGAAGGCCAGCTATCCGCCCATGTATCACATGTGGATGGGAATCAAGTTGCTGTTCGTGCTGCACATCACGGCGTCGGCGATCCTCTATGCGGTGCGCGAATCGAACGAAGCGAAACGCAATCGAACGGCGCTGAGCATTGCGATTTCCGGCTTGGTGGTCGTCGCGATTGCCGCTTATTTGAGGCATTTGTCTCTTCCATGAAGGGATACGAAGCACTCCGCAATCGCGCCGCGTGGATGGATCTTTCGGCGCGCGGAAAAATCAAACTCAGCGGTGAGGACCGGGCGCGCCTGCTGCACGCCATGACCACCAATCACATCCAGCAGCTTACGCCGGGCACGGGGTGCTACGCGTTTTTCTTGAACGATAAGGGCCGCGTCATAGCCGACGCGAATGTCTTATGCCGTCCAGACTATTTTTTGCTGGATGTGGAGCCGGAAACGCGCGGGCCCCTGTACCAACATCTGGATCGCTTCATCATCGCCGACGATGTCACGCTCGAAGATATCACCGACTCGACCGCGACCATCGCGGTGGAAGGTCCAGAAGCGGTGGACGTGCTGGAACGAGCGGGCGCGCCAGTTCCCGGGACAGAGTATTCAAGCATGGCTTGGAACGATTCCGTCGTGGCGCGGCTCAACTCTACCGGCAGCCTGGGGTTCTTCATTTTTGCGCCAGTCGCCGAGAAGGCAGCGCTGATCGGGCGTCTGGTAGCCGCGGGCGCAGTGTCTGCCGACGCGGAAGCAGCTCGGGTGGTCCGGCTGGAGCATGGCAAGCCGCGCTATAGCGAAGATATCAGCGAGCGGTTTCTGGCCCAGGAAGCAAATCAACCCCACGCGCTGCACTTCAGCAAAGGCTGCTACCTGGGGCAGGAGATTGTAGAGCGGGTCCGGTCGCGCGGCCAGATCCATCGCGTACTGAAGCCGCTGATTCTGGATACGAAGGAGCCGCCGGCGCCCGGCGCCAAATTAGAGGACGGCACCACCGAGATCACGTCGGCGGCGTATTCACCGGCGCTCGATAAAGTTGTGGCTCTGGCCTACGTTCGCGTCTAGTTCCGCTGCCTCAATTCCGAGTGTTCAATACTTTCGGAATGGACACATAGCCGACAATGGTGTCCTTCTTCACGTCGTTCACCACGATTTCATAGGGCTGCTTAGCCTTGGACGTCATGAACTGCAGCGGTTCATTGACGGTTCTATCTTTTTTCTCCGTGGTCTTGTCATCGGCAGTCAGCTCGATCGTGTAGCGGAACTTCTTGGGGTCAGCCTTGGTCAAACGGATCATCACGTCGCCCACCTTTTGCGGTTGCTTGGCCTTTACGATCGTGAATTGAACGTAGTTGCGGTCGCCGAGCGCCTGCAGGGCCGACAGTTCCTTCTGGTTGGTGGCGATCAGGACGCTATGTCCGTCAAGTTCGCCCGTAGCTCGTTTGAGATCGGCCACTGTCTTCTCGAGTTCCGACTTGGTGCTGGCTACGTCGCCCTTTACGGAAGTAACTTCGTTGCCAACCTGTGAGAACTTCGAATCCGTCGACTCCTGTACTTTCGAAATGTCGGAGGATAGTTGCTGCTTGGATCGCTCTTGCGCTGCTTCCAACTCGGCGCGCGTCTCGTCCACTTTCTTGAGCGCCTCATCCTTGGCCTGTCCGGCGGCCAGGTTGGCTTGGCGGCGAGCGCGCTCCAGTTGGTCGCGCAGTTCTTCCACCGTTCGGCGATTGCTGCGTGTACTTACCGAGGCAGCTTCTTCCAGTTTGTCCAAACGCGATTGCGCTGTATCGTTGGCTGCCACGAGGTCTTTCTTCACTTTGTCTAACTGCATGTACAGGTAGACATTGGCACCGATCAGGGCAACCACGGCTGCAATCAGGATTCCAAATTTCCATCCCAATCCTTCGCTGGCCGGCGCCGGAGGAGGCGGTGGCGCGTAATACTGCGGAGGCGGCTGATAATAGCCGGCGGCTCCTGGCGGAGGTGGGGCTGAGGGCGGCGGGGGAGGAGCGGGCGGAGGCGAATAAGGCGGCTCAGAACCTGATCCTGGGCTGGGATTGGGGAAAATGGACATTTGACCTCTGCTTAGATTACCAGTTATATAACCCCTTGGATGGATGGATCGATTCGCCGGTTTCAACGCCGATCTGCCGATAGTCGGTTGGAAGGTCCCAATGGCGAGTTTGACGATTGAGGTGCCGGAAGTGGTAGCGCGGCGTTTGGAAGCGCTCGGAACACTGTAAGGGCAGAGCGTGGGCGAACTGGCGCGCGAAGCCGTCGAATCTTTCGCGGGTTCGCACGCGTCGAGAAGGGCCATGGTGAAAGCTTGGCGCGCTGCAGCGAAAGTCGGCGAAACAAGGTATTCCCTCGCAGAGCTGGGGTGGTTGCAGGGGTATTCCGGTCAAACCGTGGACGAAATACTCTCGTACGAAGGCACGGATGGGATCCATAACCTATTGTTCGCCTTGGAAGAGGCAATTAAAGCGAAGGTAAAGGCCATGGGGCCGCTCAAAATAACCGGCGTCGAGCGGATGTTCGCTCCGTAATGGCTTTGTCGAGGGAGGTGAACAATGGTGGATATGACCAGTTCTTCCATAAATTGTCGCGACGCTTTGCACCCGCGATCGTGAACGATCTGGTCAGAATCGGCTGCACGGAAATTGCTGACATAACGCAACAGGCGCTGGATTCGCTGGAGCTTCCTAAATTGAGCGTGGACGCAATCGAGGTTGCCATGGCCACGGAGAGCGTACAACGGAAGCGGGCACTGGAGCGTTGCGACGTCCAATTCTATGAGAAGGGCGAACTTTTCGAGCGCCTCTTCGCTTACGTCAAGGCACATCAAGACGGAATTCGGAGTTAACTTCCGGTGGTAGGCTTCGCCCTGGGAGCCGCGAACTCCAGGAACGTTTGTTGGGCATGCCCGGCTCAAAGCAACGGCGTCAGCGCGCCTCGTACATTCCCCGGGCGCCCACCACGATCAGGTCGGTGGACTCTACCAGCCTCTGGGTATGCTTGGCAGGGTTGCCGCAGTGCATGCAGATGGCGAGCGTCTTGGTGATCGATTCGGCCAGACTGAGCAGCTCGGACATGGGCGGAAAGGGCCGGCCCATATAATCGGTATCCAGGCCGGCGATCAGCACCTGTTTTCCGCTGCCGGCAAGATGCCATGCCACCTGGACCAGGTCCGGGCCGAAGAAGTTCGATTCGTCGATGCCTACCACCTCGCTGCGAGAATCCAGATTCGGCAGAATGTCGGCGGCCGTCGGGATGGCCTGCGATTTCATCCGCAGATCGTTGTGCGAAACGATTTCGTCACTCGAATAGCGATCGTCGATGAGGGTTTGAAGACCTGCACGCGTTTCCGGGCGATGATGGAACGCCCAAGCCGCCGCATCAGCTCATCGCTCTTGCCTGAAAACATCGGACCGCAGATGGCTTCGATCCAGCCTAAATTACCGGTGACAACGTCCATTTATTAACAGCCGCATCCTAGCATGGCCTTCGTGGCGCGTAGCCCTCGAGGGTAGCGGCCGCCTTGTAATTCAGCTCACTTTAGGAGATTAGGCACTGGCCAAGTGGGGTATACTAGTAGTTCTAGTCCCATCCTAGTTAGTAAGTGACAGGTCGCAGGAGCCTATCGCAAGAGATTTATTTTGTCCGGTAACTCGAAAGCCGAACTGTTGTAGCGGTAATCTGTTCGTCGAACTGCCGGGCTGGAGTTTCGATCGAGCCCTCGAGCATGACAATTCCAGGCCTACCACCTGCCGTGAGACATTGGGCTCTCGTCTTCGCCTGGTTGTCCCTGTCGATTTCCCAAGCCCTGGCGCAACCGTCCCGAATCACTGCTCCGTTGGATGTGTCGAAGACAAAAGTCCTGATTGGCAACCGGACCCGCAGGGCGCAGCAGGAAAACGACCAGGGACCCCTCAATCCCTTTGACCGGATCAGCGGCATCACACTGATCTTAAAACCTTCGCCCGATCAAGCAGGCGATCTCGAGGATCTGCTTCACCAACAGCGGGATCTATCCTCGCCCTACTATCGCGCCTGGCTCACACCGGAACAGTATGCCGGCCGCTTTGGGCTTAGTTCAGATGACTTTGGCCAGGTGATCTCCTGGCTACAAACCGAAAGCTTCAGCATAGACTACGTTGCGCGCGGCAGGTCGTGGATCATGTTCAGTGGAACCGCCGGACAAGTGCTGAAGGCGTTCCACACCGAAATCCACCGCTACAACGAAGGGGGGAACTCCATTACGCCAACGCTCAGGACCCCTCCATTCCCGCGGCGCTCGATCCGGTGGTCTTACTAATCCGGGGACTGGATGATTTTCGTACCGAACCAAAAAGGATCAACGGCGTGCCGGTCGCTGACTTCAGCGTGTCAGGCGGATTCCACGCCTTGGTCCCCGGGGACCTGGCGACCATCTACGATGTTCAACCGCTCTATCAGCGCGGCATCACCGGCTCGGGCCAGAAAGTTGCCGTGGTAGGCCAGACGGATATTCAACTTTCCGATATTGAGCATTTCCGCAGCCAGGATGGACTGCCCATGAATGATCCCCAGTTAGTGCTGGTGACGGGAAGCCCGGACCCGGGAATTAGCGCGAACGATCTGGTCGAATCCGACCTTGATTTGGAATATGCAGGCGGCATGGCGCCCAACGCAACCATCCTCTTCGTGTATTCGACCAACGTTTGGACTTCTATTGAATTCGCCGTCGATCAGGATCTGGCGCCAGTGATCAGTTCCAGCTATGGTTATTGCGAGCCTCAAATATCGAGCACTCCCGCTTCCGCGGCAGCCTATCTTCAGTCCCTAGCCCAACAGGCCAATTCCATGGGCATCACCTGGGTAGCTTCTTCGGGCGATACTGGAGCAGCCGATTGTGACTTTACCTCCGAACAGGTGGCAACGCAAGGGTTGGCGGTGGACCTGCCTGCCAGCATTCCGGAAGTCACCGGGGTGGGCGGCACCGAGTTCGCGGAAGGAAGCGGTAATTATTGGAATTCCACCAACAACAGCAATGGGAGCTCTGCCTTATCCTACATACCTGAAATATCCTGGAACGAAACGGCAGCCATGGGAGCACTTGTGGCTACCGGCGGCGGGGCTAGCATATTCTTTGCAAAACCGGAATGGCAGAGCGGCGCCGGAGTCCCCGCTGACAGCGCTCGTCATGTTCCAGACATCGCTTTTGCTGCGGCCGTGGCCCACGATCCTTACCAAATCTACACCAGCGGAGCGACTTTGTATGTCGGAGGCACTTCGGCCCCCACCCCCGTGTTCTCCGGTCTGCTGGCTTTGCTCAACCAGTACCTGGTGTCGAGCGGCGCTCAATCTCAGCCTGGGCTGGGGAACATAAATCCTGCGCTCTACCGCCTGGCACAAACGACGCCGGGGATTTTTCACGATGTTACGGTTGGAAGCAACATCGTCCCGTGCCAGAGCGGCAGTCCTGAATGCACCAACGGCCAGTACGGTTATGAAGCCGGTGTCGGATACGATCAGGCCACCGGTTTGGGTTCGCTCGATGTCTATAACTTTGTCATCGCGTGGAATGGCAGCCAACCCATCGCGACAACCACCTCGTTAGCCGACACGGTTTCTACTCTAAGCGCGGGAGGCTCGACGGTCTTGACGGCTACAGTAAAGGCTGCTTCGGGGACTACCTCGCCGGCTGGAGCGGTTACTTTCGCCGTCGGCCACCAGATTCTTGGCGCGGTGTCCTTGTCCGGCTCCGGAGGTGTTGCCATCGCGACGCTGTCGGTAAACGCAAGCCAGTTGGCTTCGGGAACCAATACAATCACGGCAACCTACGCGGGAAGCGCCCTTTTCAGCGCGTCGTCGGCGAACCTATTGATCGTCGTCAATGTGCAGGTCGCGGCGGTTTCAGTAACCCCGAGTTCTGGATCGGGAACGAGTCAGACTTTTGCGCTGCAATACACAGACACAGCTGGGTCGGCGAGTCTGAAGCAAGTGTGGGTGTATTTCAACGCCACGTTGGCGAGTCCGGCCAGCAATGCCTGCATGCTGTACTACAACACTGCCACCAACCAGATCAACTTGCTGAACGATAACGCAACGTTGTGGCTGCCCGCCACCGTAGGAACTGCGACCACGCTGCAAAACAGCCAATGCTCGCTGAATGTCGCGTCCACGACGGTGGCCCTGAGCTCTAACACCCTCACGTTGAACGTGCCCATGACGTTCAAATCGGCCTACGCCGGAGCCAAGAACACTTACCTGCACGCCGTGGATGTGTCGGGGTCCACTAGCGGGTGGCAGCCCTTGGGCGCCTGGACGGTGGCGTTCTCCTCAGGCACGCCATCCACGGTCTCGGTAACCCCGGGTTCGGGGACCGGAACGAACCAGACTTTCGCGCTGCAATATTCCGACACAGCCGGGGCGTCAGGCCTCGAACAGGTGTGGGTGTATTTCAACGCTACATTGGCCAATCCAGCCAGCAATGCCTGCATGTTGTACTACAACACTGCCACCAACCAGATCAACTTGTTGAACGATAACGCGACGGTATTCCAACCGGCGACACTGGGGGCTGCGTCGACGTTACAAAACAGCCAATGCTCGCTGAATGTGGCAGCGTCGACGGTCACTCTGAGCGGCAACAGCTTGACTTTGAATCTGGCGATGACGTTCAAAACGGCCTACGCCGGGGTCAAGAACATCTACCTGCGCGCCGTGGATGTGTCGGGGTCTAATAGCGGGTGGCAGCCCTTGGGCACTTGGACGGTGGCATTACCCTCGGGAACCCCGTCCAGTGTCTCGGTATCGCCGAGTTCGGGGTCCGGAACGAGCCAGACTTTCGGCCTGCAATATTCCGACACAGGCGGGGCGTCAGGCCTCGAACAGGTGTGGGTGTATTTCAACGCTACATTGGCCAACCCCGCCACCAACGCCTGCCTGTTGTACTACAATACTGCCACCAACCAGATCAACTTGCTGAACGATAGCGCGACCGTTTTCCAACCGGCGACCCTGGGGGCTGCGTCGACGTTGCAGAACAGCCAGTGCTCGGTGAATGTGGCAGCATCGACGGTCACTCTGAGCGGCAACACCTTGACTTTGAATCTGGCGATGACCTTCAAACCGGCCTACGCCGGGGCCAAGGTCGTTTATTTAAACGCTGTAGACATATCGGGAACCAAAAGCGGGTGGCAGCCACTGGGGGCCTGGACCGTGGCGGGCACGGGGGCCACGGTCCCGGCAGGTTCGCTGTAGACTACGACCGGAATTCGTCCAATGCCGAGCTGAGCTGGGCCAGACTTTCGCGGAGTTGCGCTGTTTCGCCGCCGATTCCGATCCGAAAGTGATTGGGCATTTCGAAAAATGATCCGGGAACAACGGTACCGCGGTACTGGTCGCGGAAAAGCCGGCAAAAGCTGTCCACTGAACCCGACAGCAACCGAGGAAACACGGTGGTTCCAAATTCGAGTGGCCGAACTTCAAGATCGGCACGGCTAGCCAGGAACTGATTCAGCAGCGCTCGGTTGGTTTCGAGCAATGCGCGCGACCGCTCGCGTATCCGCTCGATATTCTGGAACGCAATCACGCTCAGGCGCTCGGCCGGATGGGCCATGTTAACGTCGAACAGGTCGTCGAGCTGCCAGATGCGGCGCGCCAGGTCGGGCTCGGCCAGAATCCAGCCGCAGCGCAGGCCGCTCAGTCCGTACACCTTGGTGAGACTGCTGGTGACGACAAACTCAGGCCCCAGGTGAAGCGCGGTGCCTGAGGTGTTAAATGCCGCGTCCAGGTACACCTCATCCGACAGAACGCGGGCTCCCATGCTGCGTGCTATAGCGCCAACCGTGCGCAGCGTTTCTTCAGCCGTAAAGGCGCTAGAAGGATTGTGCAGATTGGTAATGACAATCAGCCGCGTGCGGGGCGTGATGGCGCGCTCGATTTCGGCCGGATCGAGCGCAAAGCCGGTTTCAGCGCTACGCGAAAAGCGGTGAATATCGGCCTGCAAATATCCGAGCGCAGACAGCAACAATTCGTAGGTGGGATGTTCCACCAGCACCTCGTCGCCGGGCTCCAGGATGGCCGCCATGGCGAGCATGTTGGCCATGGAAGTACCGGCGGCTGTCACCACGTTGTCGGGCGCAACACCAGAGTGCGCGGCCAGCGCCTTTTGTAACGGCGGATATCCGTAATCGCCGGCGCGCGCAAGCGGATCGAGATCTTCGACAGTCACGGGAAGCTCGGACAGCGGATAGCTCGCGACACCGCTGGTGGCGAGATTGTAGCGGGAACCCGAGCTTTTCTTCGCCCATTGCATGTATGGGGAACTCATCACGCGCTTCATGCGTTTTCTTTCACCGCCTTTCGTCCTAAGCGGCGCCAGTATAAGTACACCGGAATTCCGGAAGCCAGGATCATCCAACCTATGAGACTCTCCTTGGGGTGGCTGTAGACGGTGCCGATGACGATCAGCGCGCTGGATGCGATGAACAGCGCGGTGGTCCAGGGATGGCCGGGAACCAGATATCCCACTTCTTCCTCCGGACGTGCGCGCCTGCGAAATACGAACAGAGTCGACGCAGTGAGCCCGAAGAAAATGAAGTCGGAAGAAATGACGTAGTTGAGAATCTGTTCATAACGGCCGGAGAGCGCAATAATGATGGCCAGCAGGCCTTGCAGGGCGATGGCCACCACGGGCGCCTGCGTGCGCTTCGACACAAAACCCACGCTGCGAAAAAACAGCCCGTCTTCGGCCATGGCGAAATAGACGCGCGGCGCCGTGAGCATGCCCTGGCTCAAGAATCCAAGCGTTGAGATTGCAATCACGACAGCGGTGAGCGCGGCCCCCCGCGATCCAATGGCAAGCTGCATAGCCGCGGAGGCGGGCGTCGTGGTCGTTTGAAGACCATCGGAACCGAGAACCCCCAGATAAACGAGGTTCATCGAGAGATAAAGAATAACGACGCCCAGCACGCCGATCAGCAGCCCGCGCGTCAGGTCGCGACGGGGATCGCGCAGCTCGGCCGACATAAAACTGGAGGTCTGCCAGCCACCGTAACAGAACGCGATAGGGGTTAACGCAGCGCCGGCTGCCTTCAGCAGATTCCAGGAGCGGAGCGTTTCCACATTTGATACTGGATGCGGGTGGCCGGCGAATAGGGCCCCACAAACAACAATGGCGGCGATGGCGGCGATCGTCATGGTCATCAGCACACTTTGAGCGGTGCTTCCGGCGCGCACGCCCAGGCAATTGATGATGGTCAGAAACGCCAGCACCAGGATCGCGATCATTCCTTCGGCAATATCGAGGTGCGTCAAGTCGAGAAAATAACGCGCGAATGTCACGGCCACCGCTGCCATTCCACCCGTTTGCGTGACCAGCAGCAAGGTCCAGCCATAGATGAAGGCGACCGAGGGATGATACGCCTCGCGCAAGTACGCATACTGGCCGCCGAGTTGCGGCCGTCTCGCTGCGAGTTCCGCCCAGATGAACCCGCCGGTGAGGGCGATCACGCCGCCCAGCGTCCAGGCTGCCAGGATGAGCGACGGCTGGCGCAACTGACGAGCGACAATGTAGGGATTGATGAAGATACCCGAGCCGACGATGCCTCCCATGACGATCATGATGGCGTCGAACAGGCCGAGACGCCTGGCAAGCTGGCTCATTGGATCACATATATTAGAATGCCACTCGAAAACCGCGTCGACCCTTTCGGTAACATCTTTCGGACGGCCGCGCGCGGCACCATGATGGGCAACCGGGGCGGCGCCCTGCACAACAGCAACAAAGAGATCGTCCGCCCATATAAGAGCAGGCGCTGGATCACCTGTGTCCTGGAATTCCGGGGACGCCACCGGGTAGTAATGTCCGAGAATCGGTATACAGAGCTGTTTTTCCTTGATGAGACCGTCGCATTTGCCGCCGGGCATAGACCTTGTGCTGAGTGCCGGCGGGACCGGTTCAATGCCTTCAAGGACGCTTGGCAGCGGGCGCATCGACTAGCTGACCCGCCCTTCGCCGATGAAATGGACTTGGAACTGCATCCCGCGCGAATCGACAGGCAAAGGAAAAAGGTCACGTACCAGGCGGCGCTACGCTCGTTGCCGGATGGTTGCTTCGTGCAGCTGGACGGTAGCGCATGTCTTATCTGGCAAAACTCGCTGCTGGTTTGGACGCCCGAGGATTATGTGAAACGCAAGCTGATGCCAAAAGATCTCATCGCGACGGTATTGACGCCGGAGCCGATAGTAGGATGTTTTCGCGAGGGATACAGGCCGCAGATACACGATTCCTGGCGGTCTTTAGGATAACTGTGGGAAAATGGCACGGGTTGTATCTATGGCTGCATTGGCTCAGGCGTTTGTCGCTCGCGTGCTTCTTATCGCAGGTGGTGTAGGGCTGGTTATGGCAGGCGATTCCGGGAACCAGGAACCAGCCCGCTTGTCTCAGGAGACCTGCGCGCACCTGCAGGGATTTTCCATTCCGGCAGCGTCTATTGGACTGCCGACCTCAGGCGCCCTGGTGCAGACGGCGGTGCCTGTTGCAGTGTCAGAGAAGGGCAACATCAACGGCGATTTTTGTAAGGTGACAGGCATCGTCAAGCCCCGCAACTCAACTTCGCCGAACCTCGAATTCGAGGTAAACCTCCCGCTTGCCTGGAACCGCCGCGCCTTGCAGATGGGCGGCGGCGGATACGACGGTTCTCTGGTAACCGGTCTGACTCTGTATTCCAATCAAACGCCGACCGGCGATACGCCCCTAAAGCAAGGCTACGTTACGCTAGGCAGCGACGGCGGCCATCAGGGCAAGCCCGGGTTCGACGGAAGTTTTGGGCTGGACGACGAAGCATTGCTGAACTTCGGGAAGCAGTCGGTGAAGAAAACCCATGACGCCGCTGTGGCCATTATTTCCAAGGCCTATGGACGGCGCCCCGATCGATTTTACTTTATCGGGGGCTCGCAGGGCGGACATGAAGCGCTGGATGCCGCCGCCCGTTATCCGCAGGACTATGACGGCGTGGTGGCACATTACCCCGCGTATAACGTCACGATGCTGCACCTGGGATCGCTGAACGTGGGTAAAGCCTTATACGCAGATGGCGGCGCCGGATGGCTTAATCCGCTCAAGACCAAGCTGATCGGTGATGCCGTCTACGCCAAATGCGACGCTCTGGATGGCGCCAAAGATGGAATCATCAGCAACGTGGCCGGGTGCGACGCCCAATTCGACGTAGCGGCGCTCCGTTGCGCGAATGGAGCGGACACGGGCGACACATGTCTTTCGGACGCGCAAATCAGGGCCGTGCGGACCATCACTTCCAGCTACCAACCGGGCGTCACCATCGCCGGCTTCGAGACCTTCCCGAAATGGGCTCTGCTCGAAGGCGCGCTTTTCCAGGGTCCGTCGAACTTCGGGCAGGTGCGCCAGCCGTCTAACCCGCTATCGGGCAAGGAAGCCCTGCTCTATTCCGCCGGCGATCAAACGGTGAAGTTTATTATCACGCGCGATCCACGCTACGATCCGATGAAATTCGATCCGAAACAGTGGCAACAGCGACTCGCGACGGTGGCCTCGATCATGGATGTGACAGACGCGAGCCTGGACAAATTCCGGGCCAAGGGCGGCAAGATCATCCTGACCCACGGCACAGCGGATGACTTCATCACGCCACATAACTCGATCGAATACTATAATCGGCAACTCGCCCAGTTTGGTCTAGAGCGCTTGAATGGCTTCCTGCGGTTTTACGTAATTCCCGGTTTCGGCCACGGGTTTGGCAGGTTCAATGCGAAGTTCGACAGTCTGGTTGCACTCGAAAATTGGGTCGAAAAAGGGCAAGCGCCCAGCGGCCTCACCGCTATGGATGCGAATCAGGGAGCGAATCGCACCCGGCCCCTGTGTGAATGGCCGAAATGGCCAAAGTTCACGGGAGCGGCGGGAACGGAGAACTCGGCGGCAAGCTACACCTGTGTTCGCGAATGATCCGAAAAAGTCATTTAGCCTTGCTCCTGACGACGTGCGTAGCCGCCCAGAACGCCGACGATTACCGCGGCGGCTGGAGGACGGACCAGGGTGAGGCGCACACCTATGAGTTTTCAATCCGCGGCGATAAGGTCAGGGGTATTTATTGCACGTATTGCGCGGATGCGACCACGCTGGCTTTTGTCGATGGCAAATTCGGAGCGGACGGCATCAATTTCGTCGTAAAGCATGTAAATGCGAACGGCAGCACTGCATATCAGGACCTTGGAAACGCTAAGCTCGAGCACGGCAATCTGATCGTGACCGGCACCAGTGGCGCCTCCGGCGGCGGCAAGTTCAAGCGCACGCTCATTAAAGATCCCAGAGGACCAGATCCGCTGCCGATCATTGTGTCCAGACTCCCCAAGGCTCCTCCAGTTCCCGCCGTGGCCATCAACCAACAAGGGGTGGGAGCGCCGCGCCCGCGCTACATTCAGCCCGGCCCGTGGAAATCGACGCTGACCGAAAAAGACGTGATCGGAGTTTGGCTCGGTTTTGGCGTCGGTGCGCCCAAGCAATACTTCATCATTCGCAAGGTTGGCAACAAGCTGCGCGGAATGGTCTGCGGGACTTGTGACAACCCCTACACCATGGCGGCATTGGATGACTTCGAATTGCAGGGCGGCATACTGAAGTTCAACATCCTCCACGAAGACTGGGGCGACGGCGAGCTGCCTACGTTTTATAAGCACGTCACATGTCACGTCGGATGGAACGAACTTCGATGCGTTACAGCCACGGACCAGCCGTCTCGACCTGTGCCACCCGGCGTTGTCCCTGGTTTCTCGCTGACAGGCCCAATTGCGATCGAGGCCACGGCCGGAAACCGCTGGCCCGAATGGCCCCCAGAGAACACTTCCCTGCCTCACTAGTCTCCTGTCCCTGAAATACATAAACTAAGTTAGTTGATCGTGCGTCTAAGATATTTAGGAGTCTTGGATGCGAACTGGACGACCCAAACAGGCGTTAGTGCTGACCGAACAAGAACGGGATCGGCTGCAGTCAATGGCGCACCGTGCACGGAGTCAGCCGCTGCTGGCGCGGCGAGCTCGGGTGGTATTGGCATGCGGCGATGGACTGGACAATCAGACTGTCGCGCGGAAGTTACGCGCATCCCTGGGAATGGTGGGAAAATGGCGAGCCCGATTTCTGAAGGACCGTCTCGAAGGACTGTATGACGAGCCGAGGCCGGGCGCGCCGCGCAAGATCGGGGATGACCAGGTGGAGAAAGTCATCATACAGACATTAGAAAGCACGCCGCGAGGACAAACGCACTGGAGTACGCGAGGACTGGCGGAAGCCACCGGATTCAGCCGAATGACCATCAGCCGCATTTGGCGCGCCTTCGGATTGCAACCGCACCGGACGGATACATTCAAGCTGTCGCCGGATCCGCTGCTGATCGAAAAGGTACGCGACATCGCTGGTTTGTATATGAATCCGCCCGATCACGCGCTGGTACTCTGCGTCGACGAAAAGAGCCAGATTCAGGCGCTTGACCGGACTCAGCCGCTGCTGCCCATGCAGCCGGGGCAGTTGGAGCGCGGCACGCACGACTATAAACGCAACGGGACCACGTCCTTGTTTGCCGCTCTGGACCTGAAGACCAGCCGTGTCATCAGCCAGTTCCACCAGCGTCATCGTTCGGTGGAGTTTCGCAAGTTTCTGGATGTCATCGAGGCCCAGGTCCCCGTCGATCTGGACGTTCATCTCATCCTCGATAACTACGGCACTCACAAGACGGCGATCATTCGGAACTGGTTGGCAAAGCGTCCGCGGTTCCATGTCCACTTCACGCCGACGTACGGCTCATGGCTGAATCTGGTCGAGCGATGGTTCGCTGAACTCACCAACAAACGCATCCGGCGCGGTGCATTCCGCAGCGTCAGGGAACTTGAATCGGCGATTCGCGAGTTTATCGAAGTACACAACGAAGATCCCAAGCCCTTCGTATGGACCAGAACCGCTGATCAGATTCTGGACAGCATTGCTCGATTTGCTCGCCGCACACTCGCGTCCCATCCAAAACTTAATTCACGAACCACTGGGACAGGAGACTAGCCTTCCTTAGGGGTAAGCGCCGCCGGCACACCGTCTGTGATACCGTGATCGATGCGATGTTGCCTGGTTCGACCGGAATCTCGCGGAAGACTTTCTGTGCAGCAACCCCGACGGGTCCTTGGTGGATCGCGGGCAGCTCTCGAAACAAACGGCGGTGCCGGCAGGTATCTCGAACCTGGAAGCCCATGACGTCGTGGTTCGTTTAATGGGGACTTCGCTATCATCCATGCCAGGACACTTTACCAAACGGCGGGCGGAGGAGCTGGATCAGGTCGCTACACGGATGTGTGGGCGCGTCGAGAGGGGCGATGGCAGGCAGTGGTGAGCGCGTCGCGCTAAGATGGAAAATCACATGCCGCGGTTGACCATATCAATTCCCTTCGCGATGCTGGCTGCCGCCTTGCTGGCACAGGGTCAACAACCGGCCGCGCCGGCGCCTGGGGGACGCGCTCCCCAGCCGCAAGCCATCCAGCAAGTCAAGCCCAAGCTCTATATGATCACCGGCGCCGGTGCCAATACACTTATCCGGGTGACGAGCCAGGGATTGATCGTAGTGGACGGCAAACTCCCCGGCGAGGCGAACTATAACGCTTTGATGGCGCTGATCAAGGGCGTGTCGGATCAGCCCGTCACGTACTTGATCGTGACTCACCACCACGCCGATCACTCCGGCAACAACCAGAGGTTTCTGGACGCCGGCGTGCAAATCGTCGCGCATGAAAATGTGAAGAAGAATCTCGTCACTTACCAGGTTGAACCGAAGCCCGCGCCGCCCAGCATTACGTATGCGGGTGCCGAGTACACGGTTCAGCTGGGCGACGCCAAGGTTGAATTACACCACTTCGGACGCGCTCATACGAACGGAGACACTGTCGTGTATTTCCCCGATCTGAAAGTGGTCGCGCTGAGCGATACGGTCACCACCGGCAAGCTCGGTCCGCTGATCGACTACGCGGGCGGCGGAAGCGCGGCCGATTGGACGAACGTGCTGGCGGGCATCCTGAAGCTGGATTTCGACGCGGCCATTCCAGGCAATGGAGACGTTCTGACGAAAGTCGACGTCGAGGCATACAAAACGAAGTTCGATACGGTGATTGCCAGAGCGAGGGAACTGGTCCACAAGGGGGTGCCTCAGGATCAGTTAATGGCGCAGATCAAGACGGATGACATCGGATGGTCGCTCAGAGTTCCGAAGGTGGACGCGTTTTACGCGGAACTGTCGGAATCGAAGTAGTGTGTGTTGCGTACGCACTCCTGTGAACGTTTCGGAGATTTTCGAGAGAGGTGTTGGCACGAGTGCCAACACGGCACGCAGGAGTGCGTGCGCCACGTTTCAGACTTCCAGCAACGCCGTGCTGTCGCCGAAGCTGTCCTGATGAACACCCAGTTTGTCGAGCAGCGCCAGCATCAAATTCGACATGGGCGTATGCGCGGGAAACGACAGGTGGCGGCCGCCTTTCAAATTGCCGGCACCGCCGCCCGCCAGCAGGATGGGGAGCGGGTCGTGATCGTGCTGATTGCCGTTGCTCATGCTGCTGCCGTAGAGGACTGTGGAATGGTCCAGCAGATTGCCGTCGCCGTCGGGCGTGGCGCGCAGCTTTTCCAGAAAGTAGCCGAGCATTTGCACGTGATATTTGTTGATGAGCGCAAAGCGGTCCATGTTGGCGCGAACGTTGGAGTGGTGCGACGCGCCATGGAACCCGTCGCGCACCCCGCTGGCGGGATAGGTGGCTCCGCTGGTGTCGCGCGCGTACATCATGGTCGCGATGCGAGTAGTCTCGGAGCGCCAGGCGAGCACCAATAAGTCGTACATCAGCTTGATGTGATCCTCGAACGCCTCGGGAATTCCCACCGGGGCTTCAGGAACGCTGGGATCATTGGCGGATTGCGCCGTGGCTTTCTGGATGCGACGCTCGATTTCACGGATATCGTCGAGGTATTCGGTCAGGCGGACGCGGTCGCTGGGATCGAGCTTCCCCTCGAGGCGCGCCACCTTGTCGGTGACGGAATCGAGAATGCTGCTGTCCTGCCTTTTCCGCGTGAGGCGCTGCGCCGAGTTGGCGCCATCGCCAAACAGGCGCTCGAAGACCACCTGCGGGCTGTTTTCCATGGGCAGTGGAAGCGTCGGCGTACGCCACGAGATGGTGTTGTAATAAGCGCAACCGTAGCCTGAGCCGCAATTCAAGCCAACTTCCTCGATCCCCAGTTCAATGGATGGCAGCGGCGTGTCCTGGCCGATGTGTTGGGCCAACACCTGGTCCAGAGTCATGCCGTTGTGCACGGAACCCTTCTCGGGGTGCGCACCGCTCAGGAACACGGCGGCGGAACGGGCGTGATCCGCTCCGGCATCGGAGCCGACGCCGCTGGCTGCCGGATGGGCCAGGTTGCTCACCACGCAAAGACGATCGCGCAGTTTTTCCAGCGGCTTCAGGGTTTCGGGGAATTCGAAGCCGGCGCCTTCCTGCGCGGGCGTCCATTTGTCCATGGTGGCGCCGTGCGGCACATAGATACCGCAGAACCGGCTGTGGGGCGCCGCGGCGGTCTTGCCTACGGGCGTTTGCGCCGGAACCATGGAGTCCAGTAGCGGTAATGCGAGCGTCACGCCCACGCCGCGCAAAAACGTGCGCCGCGGCAAATGTTTCTTGCTAATGAACATCATTGCTCCACTCCCTCAATCCGCCTTGCGGCTGCTGACGCTATCCGCTTCTTTCATTCTCATCTGAAACGGAGCGCTCTGTACAATTCCCAACACCAGATCGGAGAACCGGTACCGATCGCGAGCGGCGTCCCGCATCACCGCGCGAACCACTGGCATGTCGTAATACCTGGTTTCGCGTCCCACTCCATACATGAGCAACTTTTCCGTCATGGCGCCGACAAACGCCTCGGGCCTTGCGAGCAAGGCTTTCCGCAGGCTGGCCGGACCATCGATCGGAGTGCCATCCACCAGCTGGCCGGACGCGTCGATGCGGAAGCCGGCATCCAAGGTACGCCATTGGCCCACTCCATCGAAATTCTCGAGTGCGAGCCCGATTGGGTCCATAATCTTATGACACCCGGCACACGCGGGATTGGAGCGGTGCGCCTCCATGCGCTCGCGAACCGATGTCGCCGCTGTGGCGTTCGCATTCTCCTTGAGGGGCGGAACGTTGGGCGGAGGCAAGGGAGGCGGGCTGCCAAGAAGATTTTCCAGAATCCATTTTCCCCGCTGCACCGGAGAAGTGCGATTTGCGTTGGAGGTCACCAGCAGCATACTTCCTTGTCCCAGCAGACCGCGCCGGGCATCGCTTGGAACGGGAACGCGCCGGAAGTCCGGACCATAGATGTTGGCGATGCCATAGTGTTTAGCCAGGCGCTCGTTTACGAAAGTATAGTTGGCGTCGAGAAGGTCCAATACGGAGCGGTCCTCGCGCAGAATGCTCTCGAAAAGCATTTCCGTTTCCCGCTGGAACGCCTGGCGCAAGTTATCGTCGAAATCGGGAAACTCGCGCGAATCGGGATTGGTGTTCTTCAATTCCCGAAGATAAAGCCATTGATCCGCGAAACTGGTGACCAGCGCGCGCGCCCGATCATCCGCCAGCATGCGGCGCGTCTCGCGTTCCAGGATGGCCGGTTCGTGCAGCTTGCCTTGAATCGCCAGCTTCAACAGTTCATCGTCCGGTATGCTGGACCACAGGAAAAACGACAGGCGCGAAGCCAGCTCCGTGTCGCTGATTCGATAAATTCCACCGGGCGGAACATCGGCTGGCGGGGGCTCGAAGCGGAAGACAAATTCGGGATCAGCCAGGATGCGGCGCAGGGACATTTCAATACCCGCTTCAAACCTCCCCGTGCGGTTCCGCTCCTGTTGATAGAAGCTCAATAGCGACTCGATATCGCCATCCGTGGGAGCCCTTCGAAAAGCCCGGCGAAGCAGGTTGGAGAGGATCTGTCGAGCGCACGGAATTTCGTCGGCGGGCGCGCTGGGATGACACACAAAGATGCGACGCCGGCTGGGTGTGTCGCCCGGGCCCGTCGCTTTATAGGGACCCGTGATGTCGACCCTGGCTAGATGCGGCACAGTGCTGTACCCGTACTGCATGCCGATGTTCGCATCGAAGGTGCTGGCCCCGGGGCGATGAACCAGATCCTCAATGGCGTCATAATTCTTCTCGAGAAATGCCACGCCCATGGTTTGCGGGCCGGCCTGGACGTTTAAACGGAACTCGAGACGAATGTTTGGAGTCATCTTGACCCGTTCTTCGGCCGGATCGCTGAGCGGCTGTTGAGGCGGCGCGGGGCCTGGACTTTCCTTCATGAAGAACATGGGCACTTCGTCCAGCTTGTACAACTTCACACGCTCGCCATTCAGAGTGACCTCGAGTTCCTGGCCCTCCGCGCCCTCACCGAATACCTGGCCGAAACTCAACTTCTGCAGCGACAGCTTAATCAGGTACTCGCCGTTCAGCGGGAAGTTGTGCCGGATCAGCATGCCGCCGCGCGTTCCGGGCGGCAGGCCATCCAGCGTTTCGGTCTGCGAAAGATCGCCTTTCACGGTGTAGGTGACGTCCAGGGGCGCGGTGTCCGGATCTCCAACCGCAAGCCGGCTGATTTTGGCGGCTGCGGAGACGTAGCGTTCCAGCAGGGCCGGCGACACGCCCAAGACATCGGCGATGTTGTCGAAGCCATTGCTGGAATCATCGGCCGGCAACAGCGTGGCAGGGTCCACGTCCACCGCGAGCAGGTCCCGAATTGCGTTGGCATACTCGGCGCGGTTCATGCGATGCAGCGGCGTCCGGCCGGGATTGGGATTCGCGGCAGCGGCGCGGTCCAGCGCGTCTTCCACGGAGCCAGCAAGCGCGTCTAAAACCTGCCGATCCGGCCGGCGCGCACCCGCGGGCGGCATCATCCCGGCCCGAATCTTGCGCACCACTTTCTCCCAGGTTTCGGCGTCGGACTCGACGCGCTGAAGACTGAACTGATCGAGCGCCAGGCCGCCGGTCTTCAATTTTGCGTTGTGGCAGGTGATGCAATATTGGTTCAGCATCGCCTGCGGCTCTTGCGCGCTCATCGCCACAACCGCGGCGATGCCAAGGATGAAAGATCGGATCATTGTTTGGGGGATGCGCCGGATAACTTCTCGAGTAACGCCATGGCCTCCGGCTTTGCCACCGGAGGCCGCACGGCCAGAAAGATTCCTTTCGCAAAGGTCATGGGCGTGCGTCCTTCGTTATCTTTTTCGTCTACCTTCGCGCCGTGGTCCGCCAGTATTTGCATCACCGACACCCATCCGCGATTGGCCGCGCCATGCATGGCCGTGAGACCCAGCGAATTTCGGGCGTTCACGGGAGCGCCGCGATCCAGGCACAGTTTGACGGCTTCGATGTAATCCGCCTCGCTGCGAGTGTAGGTTTGGGCAGGGATCCAATTGATACCGGCCGCGGCCATCAGCGCGGTGGTGCCTTGGGTGGTGGCAATGTTCGGATCGGCGCCGCTCGCGAGCAGCAACCGCATCACCTCAATGTCGCCCGAAAGGGCGGCGCGCACGAACGGCGTCTCGCCATCGAAGTTCACCCAGGAAGCATCAAATTGCATCAGTCCATGGACGGGAACCGTATTGGTTCTGAGGTTGGAATCGGCTCCTTTCTTCAGGATGGCTTTGATCAGGTCTAGAGGGTCGCGTCCGTCGGTGGGAAGGTCGCCATATTTATCGTGGTTGAAGTTGCGCAGATCGATAGCCGCGAAGAGGGCGGCGCGATGATAGTCATCGGCCGCATTCGGATCGGCGCCCTTGGCAAGCAGTTCGGTGGCGAGCCCGACTTGTCCGTTGAGCAGCGCGATCAGCAACGGCGTAGTGTGATTACCGGATGTCTGGCTAAGATCGGCGCCGCGATCCAACAGCAGCCGCGCCATTTCGGCGTTTCCGTCACGAATCGCAAATAGCAGCGGCGTCATCCCGCCATCAGCGGTGGGCAAGGCGCGCTGCCGGATGATCCCGTTCCCGGACGCTCCACCTGCGCGAGCAGGCACATACTCGCCTTTGGGCATCGTGGCGTTGGTATGGGCGTTGATGTCGGCGCCCCGTGCGATCAGCAGCTTCACAACGTCGGTGTGATTTTCGAGCACGGCCCACATGAGCGCAGTTTGCGCGTGCACAGTGTCTTTCGCGTTGACGTTCGCGCCCCGATCGAAAAGTAGTGTAATCGCATCCAACTTGCCGGAGCGCGCCGCGGTCATGAGAGCAGTTTCGCCGCCCGGATTGGCTGTGTTCGGATCGACGCCGGCGTCCAGCAGCCTGCGGATAATGGCCGCACTTCCATTGATGGCCGCGAGGTTCATTGGCGTTACGCCGTAGCGGTTTGCGGCCTTTACGTCAGCGCCGGCCTTGATCAGAGCTTCCACCGCCGCGAGATCCTCGCGCCGAACGGCCCAATGCAACGCCGTGGTGCCATCCGGTTGTGGAGCATTGACGCTCTCGCGGTTGGCCGGCAAAGAGCGGAGGAAATCTCTGTCGCCGTTCATGACCGCGTCCGCTACCGACGAGCCGGAAGTGGCCGCGAAGCCAGGTATGGCTAAGAACAGCGACGCAAGTAACAGCTTTAGTAAAGGTTGCACGCTCTGCCCCTCCACGCTAATTTATTGTATTCGATTAGCCTTTGATAGACTGGCAGGCTGTGACGCGAAAGCTTTTTTCCCTTTTGTTGGTGTCGGCCGCCATCCCTGCACAGCAACCAGCCCCCAGAGGCCAAGTTGAGGGCCGCCTGACGTGGTTTGATCGGCAAGGCAACAAGGTTGGCACAGTGGGAGAGCCGGGTGTGTACCGCACTCTCACCATTTCGCCGGATGGGAAACGGGTCGCCGCTGAGCGCACCGATCCCCAGACCCAGAATCGCGACATCTGGCTGCTGGACGTGGCAAGCGGGGCCAGTACTCGATTTACCTCAAATCCCGGCTGGGAAGCCTTTCCGTTATTTTCCCCGGACGGAAGCCGGATCATTTTCACCTCCAACCGGGGCGGAGTATTCGACTTGTACCAGAAGGCTTCGAGCGGCGCGGGAAGCGAGGAACTGCTGTACAAGTCGAGCGAAGGGAAAGGCCCCACCAGTTGGTCGCCCGATGGGAAGTTTTTGGTTTACTACAGCCTTGGGCAACCCACCCACTTGCGGCTGCTGGCGGTGAGTGGACCGGCGGACCGCGCGGCGGTGCCTGTTGTCGACTCACAGTTCAATAGCATCACGGGAAGATTCTCGCCGGACGGTCGCTGGATTGTTTACAGCTCCAACGAATCCGGCACGAACGAGGTTGCCGTGCGGCCGTTCGACGCTGCCACCGGGTCCGTGGGAAAACCCGTGACCGTGACTAGCGGAGGCGGCAGGACGCCAGTCTGGAGCGGCGATGGCAAAGAGCTGTTTTACGTCGCCCCGGATGGGACTGTGATGGCTATGGAAGTGAAGACGGGAAGCGCGTTTCAAGCGGGAACCGCGAAAGCTCTATTCAAGGTGCCGTCTGCCGTGCTGTTCTGGGACGTGGCGCCGAACACCTCCGGGGACGGGACGCGTTTTCTGATGCCGGTGCCGGGGACGTAGGATTCAATCTCGCAAGGCCCGCACTGGATCGGTCCGCGTGGCGCGCCAGGCCGGCAAAAAACACGGCGCAAGCGACGCGATGGTCCTGAAAGACGCGACTTCGCGAAAAAGTGCGGGACATATCTACGCATAGGCCGTAATCCGTCTATAGGGGCCGGCGTTGAGTAAGATTGAAGACAGTCGGGCGGCGCATCTGGTGTATTTTTGTGCGCGGCGGCGTTATTTCTTAATTTTTCAAAAACGAAGCCAGCCCCGGCGGGCCTGCTGCTGCGGGACTTCGATTGGGGAGACATCGGATTCAGAATACACGTGAAGCGAAGGAATTAGGATGGAGGGGGCTTGGAAATGGATGAGTGGAAAAGGCGAATGAACTTTGATTCGGGGGCACTCCCCGCCGGACTCGTCTTGGTTGGACTTCCGTGAGCGGTGTTTTGCGAAAACGAAGCCACGCCCGGTCCTCCGATTTCCAAGTTTCCCAACCGGACTTTTGGATCTGGTGATTGGCGGATCTGCGGTTTGCCGGTTTTAGGTCAACTGATGTGGAGGCGACTTACCAGGAGTAATTCACCCCCAGTCCGTGGACGCTTCCCAGATCAGGATGGGACGCGTTTTCTGATGCCGGTGCCGGGGACGTAGGTTCAATCTCGCAAGGCCCGCACTGGATCGGTCCGCGTGGCGCGCCAGGCCGGCAAAAAACAGGCCGCAAGCGATGCGATGGTCATCACCGCCAGCGCCGACGCGAACGCCAGCGGGTCGCGAGGGCTCACCTGATACAGCAGGTTTCCCATCAGCTGTGTCGTCCCAAGCGCCACAGCCAAGCCCAGCGCCACGCCCCCGGCCGTCAACACCAGGCCGTGCGACATCACCAGCCGCATTACATTCGATGCGTCCGCGCCCAGCGCCATCCGCAACCCCAGTTCCCGGGTCCTCTGCGACACGCTGTACGACATCACGCCGTACAATCCAATGGCGGCCAGCACCATCGCCAATGCGCCGAACACGCCCAGCATCATCACGGCCGCCCGCTGCACGGCAGTCGTCCGGTCCACTACTTCCTGCATAGTGAGCACTTCGCCGGGCGCCAGGTTCGCATCCAGCTTATGGACCTCGCGGACCAATGCCTGGGTCATCGCTTCAGGCGAGAGCGATGTCCGGATATAAAAAGCCGACCCGTTGCTATTCTGGCGCGTGGCCACGTAGAAAAACGGCTTCGGCGCCTCCGAAAGTTTCCGATATTTGGACATCCTGGCGATTCCCACCACTGCCAGCCACCGTCCCTTCACCTGCAGCCGGCTACCCACAGGATCGCGACCGGGCCAGTATTGCGCCGCCATCGCCTGGTTCACTATTGCCACCGGTCGCGCCGTTTCGTTGTCCGCACGAGTGAACTCGCGCCCCGACAATATCGGGATGCCCAGCGTGGCAAAGTATCCGGGACCCACTTCGTTGTACTCCACTTCGGGCACCTCGTCGCGGGCGGTTTCATAGCCATCCACGGCGATCGAAGCCGAACTTGCAGCGCGGTTCGTGAACGGCGTCAATTGCGAGAAAGCCACCGACTGGACGCCACCCAGCGCCGACAGCCGGTCGGTGAGCGCATCGTCAAAATCCTTGATCCGTTGCGCATCGTATCCGGCGGCCACCAAATCGACCCACGAGTTCAGCACATTGTGCGTGGAAAATCCGGGGCTTGTATTTTGAATCGCGCGCAAGCTCTTCAGCAGTAGCCCCGCGCCAACCAGCAAAACAAAGCTCAACGATACTTGTAGCACCACCAGGCTCCAACGCAAGACCGCCTTGCGCCTTCCACCCACTACGCCGCCCGATTCCGCTTTCAAGGCCGACACCAAATCGACCTGGCTATTCTGGATGGCCGGTACCAGGCCGAAGATCACGACGGAGATCAAGCCAACGCCGGCACTCAGCACCAGGACCCGCCAATCGATCTCGCCCGGCAATCGCATGGTGACGCCGCCGCGCGCCGGAAACACCAGCGGAAGAAGGTTCCGGCAGATGCTGGCCACCAGCAGCCCACCGCCCGCGGCCTGCGTCGCCAGGATCAAGCTCCTCCGTGAGCAGTTGCTTCAGCAAACGGCCGCGACCTGCGCCGATTGCCAGCCGGACCGTCATCTCGTGCCGCCGCCCGAAGGCCCGGACCAGCAGCAGATTCCCCACGTTGGCACACGCGATCAGCAGCACAAAGCTCACTACCGCAAGCGCGACGGAAAGTGTCGGAAACAGCGTTCCGGCATTGTTGAACGGAGTCTTCCACAGCGGGAACAGCCGGACACCGCGGCCGCGATTGGTCGCGGGATAATCGTTTTCCAATCGCTTCGCGACAGCGGAAATCTCTGCCTGCGCCTGCTCCGCGGTCACGCCCGGCTTTAACCGTACGTAGCCTTCCATCCATCGCGCGCCGCGATCTTCGAGTTTGTATCCGCCTTGGTCGAACCGTTCCTGCATCGAGGCCGGCACCCAGAGCTGCATGGCCCAGCCCACGAACGTCCCATAAAATCCCTGGGGAGCAACGCCAATGATTTGGTGCGGCATGCCGTTCAACATTTGGGTCTTGCCGATAATCGCCGGATCGCCGCGAAAGCGTTCCTTCCACATCTGGTAGCTGATCACGACCACCGGATGAGCGTTGCGGCCGGAATCTTCCGCCGGGTCGAACCCGCGCCCCAGGATGGGGTGCACGGCCAGGGCATCGAAATAGTTGGCCGAGACAATGCTCATGGTGGTGCGGTCGGCGCGGTCCCCGATGGCTAGCGTGGTGCCGGTAATGCGGTCCAGGAGGAACGCGTCAAAGAGTGTGCAGTTCTTTTGAAAATCCAGAAAGTCCGGCCACGAAAGGTCGGTCGAGTCCCCCGCCTCGCCCGCCACGCCACGATCTGTTCCCGCGATGGCCATCATCCGTTCCTGATGGGCAACCAACGGAAACGGACGCAGCAGCACGCCTTCGATCCAACTGAACACCGCGGTGGTTGCGCCGATGCCGAGCGTCAGGCACAGGATCGCCAGAATCGAAAAACCCGGACTCCGCCGCAGCGTCCGCAAACCGTACCGCAAATCCTGCCACAACACTTCCAGAGCCGGCAGCCCGCGAGTCTCGCGGTACGCTTCTTTCACCTGGGCCACGCTTCCGAAGCGACGCGCCGCCGCTGACCGCGCTTCTCCTTCGGTCATCCCTTGGCGAATGTTCTCCGCGATTTCCATCTGCGTGTGGAATCCGAGCTCGTCATCGAAATCGCTCTCCAGCTTTCCCTGACGAAAGAGGCCCGAAACGCGGCTCCAGAGAGCACGCAGCGTGGTCATGCGGATCCTCGCGCCGGCTTCATAAACCGCGCCACTACACCGGTGATCCGCTCCCAGTTCTTAGCTTCGGCAGCGAGTTGCTTCTTGCCCGCCCGCGTTATGGAGTAAAATTTAGCCCGCCGGTTGTTGTCGGACACCCCCCACTTCGAGGTGATCCATCCCACTTGCTCCAGCCGCAAGAGCGCGGGGTACAGCGTTCCCTGATTCAACGCCAGCAGATCGCCGCTCGTCTGCTCGATGCGCCGTGCGATGCCCCATCCGTGCATTGGACCCAGCGTGTCCAAGGTCCGCAGCACCATCAGCACGAGCGAACCGTGCAGCAGGTCCAGTTTGTGGTCCATGGCAGCTCCTTTTGGTAGTCTACAGGAGTGTACAGCAACGCGGAACATCGTGTCAATGTGGATGAGCGGTCCGCTGTGACTCGAGCGACTGGCCCGCGCTCGCTATTGCGCGTTCCTGAAGACACGACCTCGCGACAAGGTGCACGCCATATCTACGCATAGGCCGATATCCGTCCAGGTGCCTCGAGGCAATGGTGATTTCTTAGTAGGCGATAACATGACGTGATCGCTGCGGGCTGCGCGACGTAGCGTCCTTTATTTCGCGGTCTGGCGTAGCACATCGACCTAGGGAAGGCGCTTAATGTGAACGCGTGGGCGGCCCCTAGTGCCCTCGCAGAAACTCCAGAAATCTTTTCCCACGTCGACTAGCAGTGCTTTTCCAGATTCCGGGCTCGTAAACCGAGAGCGACACCACTCGAAAAAAGGACGGAACCCTTCCATGTTTGGCATTGTCTGTGAGCATGGTTCATCGATGCAGCAGGGATGCGGGCTCAGCGTTGCGATATCTTCTGGTGTCCACCAGATGTTGTACAGGTCATCCTCTGCGTCTTCCTCAATTAGGGTGCCCTGGGAGTTAGAATCAAGCTGCGAACGGAGTTCGGCCCACGGTATAACCCTGCCTGCGGCTTCCATTTGGGTAGCAAAGCTCTTTTGACGCCGAACTCTTCGTCTGCGATCAAGGATGGAAGAGGGTGTCAGAACAATTATGGAGGTTAGAATAAAGGTCAGAATCGCTGGAGAAAGCAGAATCAGCATTGCTACTCTTGCGATCCTGTTGACTTTGCCGGCACCACCCACACGCACATTTTACGATTGTTTGGTCGCCGCGAGCCCCGTTGTCAGCTGAGGCTTCCCATGGCGATTCGGAGCATCTGCAGAGACCCGCAGCGCGTTTGAGCATAAACTGTCCGACAATGAGTGTCTAGGACCTTCTTCATGGCGATCCCGAGTCTTACCAGCGAACAAGTGAGTCTAGTATCCGCTCTCGTGGCGGAATACATCACGGTCCAACGCGCGAAGTATCTGCCCAGGGCTCTTCCATTGTCGGCTAAAGACAAGAGAGCGATGGCCGCGTTTTTCTCGCCGGAGCTACTGGATAGCGCTCGCTTACTCATGATGGACGGAGAGCGGGTGGTCAATCCTGATTTTTATCCCATGTTGAGGACTCTGGGCTTCAACAATCTACCCGATCAGTCCACGATGGGAGCCATAACTTTCGTGGACACGGTGGTGTCACATGGGCCGTTCACCGATGGGCTACTTTTTCACGAACTGGTTCATGTTGAGCAATACCGACAGCTTGATGTCTCGAATTTTTCCGCTCTGTATGTTCGCGGATTTCTGGCGGAAGGCGGATACGATGGGATACCGCTGGAACGAAATGCTTATGGTCTTGGAGAGCGCTTTGAAAAAGACCCCACCACACGCTTCTCGGTGGCCGATGAGGTGGCCGAATGGATTGCGGCCAATAGGTTCTAGGGGGCTTGACACCGTGTCGCTACTTGGAAATTCGGTGGCGAAGTACCAACCTAAGGCCTTCTCGGCTTCCACCCATAACATCGCTCCAGACAAACGCCCTGCAGCGAAACCACATGAGCGAAAAGTCGCTCGATGCGTGGATTGAGATTGAAGACCCGTTGGCAACGGCTGAAAAGGCCGCAGGCGTTTCCGCCGACTCGACCTACTGGCCTGCACTCGCGATCGGCGCGCCGTCCAGAACGAACGTCAACAACTTGGGCAAGCCGGGCGGCGTCGACGAGGGCGGGGGCCCAGGGAGTCCAACGGATGGTATCACCTTACCGGTGCCGCCCATCAGAGAGATGTACTGCTTGCCGTCGACCTGGTATGTGATCGGCGGACCCATGCCGCCTGTCAGGCCGGTCTTGAGATCCAGGAGCTTCTCTCCAGTATCGGCGCGATAGGCCACGAGCCGGCCGTCAGGAATCACTTCGAAGACCAGATTCCCAGCAGTGGAGACAGTCCCGCCACCGAGCGCGCCGCCACCCGACGCGTGCCAGCGCTCCTTCTGAGTCACCGGATCCCAGGCGACCAGAATTCCCCGCTGCCCTTCCGGCGGAGTTGGCCCAATGGAGGGCGGCGTCGGTCTGGTTATCGGAGCCGCCTGCGATGCGGCGGGGGCGCCGGCTGCGTCCCCGGTTGCGGCAGTCTGTACCTTCGGCCGGATGATGCCCAGGTTCTTTTCACCCGGCTTGTAGACAAAATTTTCATCCGCCGTGTATGAGCTGAGGCCGCCACTGGAAGTGGGAACATAGACCAGACCGGTGCTCGGATTGAACGACATGGGAGACCAGTTGTGTCCGCCGCCCGGTCCCGGTGTCAGCATCACCGTCTCGCGGCCGTAGTGCGCTTCTTCATTTACGATCGGCCGCCCGGTCACTTCATCCAGGCCCTTAGCCCAGTTCACCTGTACCCAGGGCTGGCCGGAAATGAACTGTCCGGTGACGCGATCGAGTACGTAATAGAAGCCGTCTTTGTTGGCCTGCATCAGGACTTTCCGTTGCTGTCCTTTGATGGTGAGATTCGCAAGCATCAACTGCTGCACGCTGTCATAGTCCCAGGAGTCGCCAGGAACCATCTGGAAATACCATTTCAATTCGCCAGTGTCCGGCCGGACGGCAAGCACTGAGCAGGCATACAGGTTATCTTGGCTTCGTTGCCCCTTCGAATTTCGAAGCTGTTCGGGCCACGGTCCGGCGTTGCCAGTGCCGATGTATATCAGATCGGATTCAGGATCCCACGCCATCCCGTCCCAAACCGTGGCGCCGCCGCCCATCTTCCACGCTTCAGGCGACCACGTCTCGGCAGCTTTCTTCATGGCCTCATTTTCGAAAGGCTTGGACGGATCGCCGGGCACGGTATAAAACTTCCATGCAAAATGTCCCGTGTTCGCATCGAAGGCGGCGAAAAATCCACGCACGGGATACTCGGAGCCGCTGACCCCAATGATTACTTTCCCTTTCGCGATTCGCGGAGCCATGGTGATGGAGTAGTTGTCCTGCGGATAAGAGACTCGCGATTCCCACACCGGCTTCCCCGTTTCGGCGTCCAGCGCTTCGAGCCTTCCATCGATGATGGGCGCGATGATCTTGTTCTGGTAGATCGCCAAGCCGCGATTCACAACTCCGCAGCAGATTCTCGGGAACACAGCGGTCTGGTTTACTTCCGGATCCCATCGCCAGCGCTCTTTGCCGGTACGCGCATCGACGGCGAAAACCACGCTCCAGTTCGTGATGCCATAGAGCGTGCCGTTCCAGACCAGCGGAGTGGCTTCCTGATTGCCGCCGCCCTGGCCAACGTCGTACGACCAAGCCAATCCCAACCGGCTCACATTCGTGGCGTCAATCTGGCTGAGTGGGCTGTAGCGGGTTTCTCCAGGATTCTGCCCGTAGGTCAGCCACTCTTCCCCGCTTTTTGCAGCATTCTTCAGAACGCCATCGTCCACACGCGGTGCCTGCTGGCCTGCCAGAATCCAGGCCATCAAAAACGGCAACAAGGTCGTTTTGCGCATAAGGATATCTTACGCCTAACGACCGCTTGCGACGGGATTACTTACTGCCTATCGGGCCGGGCGCGTTCGTCAAAGCCAGTACAGCGTAAGCGGTGGCTGCGTCGCTCATGAAGAGTCCCGTATCGGACAACACGGGCCGGTTGTTGTTGAGCGAAACCGCCGGCCAGCGGCCATCTGAGGCGATCTGGCTCCTGCTCAGCCACGCGAGCGCCCGTTTCAGCGGCGCCTGAGCCTGTGGCGCCTGCACCTGCTCCAATGCGTATGCAATCAGGCCGGTTGCATAACCATCGCTCGAGGTATCGAGAGGCGTATCGTCATGACGTTTCCAGGGGCCGATCATCTGCGACATACTGAAGCCCCCGTCCTCGCGTTGTTTGGCTAGCGTCTCTTCGACAATCTTGTTTTGTTGGTCACGCGTCAGAAGTCCGTTCAGCTTCGTGGACGCCCACAGCAGCTCCACACGATCGAGCGGCTTCTGCGCATCCATGTTCTTGACCAACCACGCGCTCAGCAATTTAATGCCGCCCTGAATTTCCGGCTCGGACTGATAATTTCCAGGCGCGGAGCCGATGGCGATGGCCGCCAGACAGTTGCCGTAAAACTGCGAATCCCCCTCGAACGGCGCGTTATGAAACTGAAGCCAGGCCCATGCTCCATTCATGTCGGGAGCTTTGATCTGAAGTGCCCACATGTTGCCGAGGGCCAGCTTGGCATCCGCGCTGAGGTGACCGGTGGGTGCATCGTGCCACACCAGGATCAGGGAATTGAGGATCGATTCCGTGCCTCTTGATTCCGACGTCTTGGGAAGGCCGCGGGCCTGATCGCTATAGAAGGGACCGATGTCGTGCCACATACGGACGCGCTTGGTTACGCTATCCACCACTTTCTGCTCATTGGCAGAAGCGGCCGATTCGCCCAAGGGACCGCGCAGCGCGGCTCTGCTCAGCGAAAACGGCGTCGCCGTATGGCAGGACACGCAGAACGTCCCCTGCTCATAGGAGGCCGTTGGCCATGAAATCCACCATGTCGACCTTTTGTCCAGGTACGCCGCGGCTTTCGCCGGACTCCACGCGTGGGATGCAGACGCCTCCTGCGCGGATGCTTGCGCCAACAATAAGAATCCGGTGATCGCTGCGAATGTGAATCTTCCCATAGACTGCCCCCTATTGAGACTGTCGCAGTTTGGCGAGGTCTGGTTTGGCGCTTCCGTCCTGGGAAGACACCAAGCATGCGTGATCAGACAATACCCTTTATATCACTGCTCGCGGAAAAATGCCGCCCGACATGGCCCCGGATTGGTCTACTGCTTGACGTATTTCTTCAGGTCCTTGGGGCCAACTTCGGCTCCATAGATGTTGCCCATCGCGTCGGCCGCCACGCCTTCCGAGATGCTGGTGGCGGGCAACTTACCGGAAGCGTCGGGCGCGAGAGGGTCGGGAATGAAGGCCGTCACCGTGCCGTCTTTAGCGCTTCCAACGCGGATGCCGCGCTTATAACCGGGGTTATGCCCGTAGCCGTCGCGGTCGGTTGACTCCGAATCGGTGACGTAGAGTACATCGTTCCGGTCGATGAAAATCCCACTGGGCCGTCCGAATTGCTTCCACTGCGCGATGAAATTGCCATCCTGATCGAAAATCTGAATGCGATTATTGGCGCGGTCGCCTACGAAAAGCCGTCCCTGGGAATCGAAGGCCAGCGCATGGGGCACCTCGAACTGGCCCGGTCCCGATCCGTGCCCGCCCCATTGCTTGATGAACTTTCCGTCTTTCGTAAATTTGACGATTCGCGCGTTGCCGGTATTCGGGGTGTGGCCATCGGCCACGAAAATGTCGCCATTCGGGGCGACCACAACATCGTCGGGCTGGTTGAAAGTGTCAGGGCCATCGCCTGGGACTCCGGCTTTGCCCAGGGTCATCAGGACCTTTCCGTCGGGGCTGAACTTGATCACCTGATGGCCTTTGCCATTTGCGCCCTGGCCGTCGGTCACCCAGACGTTGTCTTCCTGATCCACATAGATGCCGTGCGGAAAAATCAACAGGCCCTCGCCGAAGGCCTTGACCAGCTTGCCCGAGGCATCAAATTTCAGAATTGAGGCGTCATTCTTTCCGGCGCAGCTGTTGGCGCCACAGCGCTCGGCTACCCAGATGCTCTTACCGTCACGATCCACATCCACCGCGCTGGTCGATCCCCACGTTCTTCCCTCAGGAAGTTTCGCCCAATGCTCCACGGTGACGTAAGGATTCGGTTGCGAATTCGGAACTGCGTCTGTTTGCGCAGTGGCGAATGACACCGTCCAAAGAGTAGCCGCGCTAACCAGCACTTTCACGCGATTCAGAGTTGTCATGGCTCTCCACCTACTTCGTCGGCTTTTCCGACTCAAACCGGATCTGTTTGAGGATTTCAGACTGGTGCTCCAGTTCCGTCTTGCCCGCCGGAAACTGGCTCACACTGAGCATGAACGCCAGGACGTCGGCGTTCTGTTCGCGGCTCAGTTTCCCGGGCCGATCCGCCGGCATCGATACTCGAATCCGGTCGAACAAATCGCCCAAGGTGAGCCCGTTCCAATTGGCGAAAAATTCGCCACCTGTCAACGCAGGGGCGGATTCGCCACCGCCCAGCGCGCTGCCGTGGCAGGATGCGCAGTTGTTGGCATAAAATGTCTCGCCGCGCTTGGCCTGCTCGACCGTGTAGACGCCGTCCCAAACGGATCGCTCCGCTGATTGAGCGCTGATGACAATGGCGACCGAAGCCAACACAAGAATTTTCAGAATCACTCCTCAGTCGGAAGGCTATACGCGATGTACTCGCCCGAGTAAGCGCCGCCGCTGACCGCAACCACAATGTACTGCTTGCCATTCACCATGTAAGTCATCGGCGAGCCGCTCTGCGGCGCGGGCATATAAACTGCTCCCACTTCTTTCCCGGTAGCTTTATCATAAGCGCGCAGCATAGCTCCCCGAGGATGACTGGGGGTGGTGGTCACCTGGCTGTCGCCCAGAATCACCAGAGTCTTGGTCACTACCAGGCCGACGCTTCCGGGCTGCCCGGTGTTCGGAATATTCATCCCTTTCAGCGCGGGATTATTCCGAACCGCATCCGGAGTCTCGCCATAGGGCACCTGCCACTTGAGATCGCCACGATCGAGATCGATGGCCGAGATCACTCCGTAGGGAGGTTTGACGATGGACAGGCCCTGCACCGTTAAGCCTCCCACCGCTGGGGCTGGCGTTGGCGGAGCCGCGGGCGCGCGAACCGGCGCGCGCTTGGGCTGAGGAGCATCGGCGGCGCTGCCAAACCCCGGCCCTTCAGACTCGCGGAATTCGGTGTCATTACGGCCCATCACGTAGCGGATATCGGAGAATCCCGCCGGAGGGGTGCGCAGCGAAATGGGAAACAGCGCCGCCTGATGCGCTTGCGCATACACAATGTGCGTTTCCGGATCGTAGCCCGCGCCAGGCCAGTTGGTGCCCCCGCTCGCGTTACCCAGATTCAGCGCGCCCAGCGAGTTGGAATTGCCGATTACCGGCGGCAGAAACATGGGTCCTGTCTTGTAGCGCGCCACGGCATCCTTGGCTTGCGCTCGCAGTTCCGGAGTGAAGTCGATCAGATCGTCCGGTATCTTGAGGTAGTTACGCCCATAAGCCGGAGGCTTGGTGGGAAAGGGCTGGGTGGGCGAGGTCTTTTCTCCCGGCACATCTGACTGGGGCACGGGGCGCTCCTCGATCGGCCACACCGGCTGGCCGGTCACGCGATCAAATACGTACAAGTACGATTCTTTGGTGGGCAGCGCCACGGCCTTGATGGCTTTTCCGTTCACGTTGATGTCGGCCAGGATGGGAGCCGAAGAAAGATCGTAGTCCCAGATTGGATGATGCACGATCTGGAAGTGCCATTTCCGCTTGCCGGTCTTCAGGTCGACGCATACCAGACTCTCGCCAAAGAGATTGTCGCCAGGCCGCTCACCGCCGTAGAAATCCGACGTCGGCGATTCCACCGGCAGGTATACCAGCCCCAGATCCTCATCCACTGTCATCTGGGTCCACACGCCGGTGTTGCCGTTGGTCGCCCAGGAGTTGTTTTCCCAGGTCTCATTGCCGAATTCGCCCGGCCGTGGAATGGTGTTGAAGGTCCACAGCAGCTTGCCGGTCCTAACATCAAAAGCCCGCACCAGGCCCTTGGTGTTGTTGTGAGTGACTACCGTCATGCCTTCTTTAAAGGACGATCCGACGATCACTACATCTTTCACCACCAGTGGTGTGGAGTGCAGGCCCGCCTCGCCGGTCTCCAGGTCGATCTGCTGGCCGGTACCGGTTACCATGCCTTCCTTCAGGTCCACCATTCCGTTTTTCCCGAAGCCGCTGATGGGCTGGCCGGTATGTGCGTTCAACGCCACCAGGCGGTAGCCGGTGGTCACGAAGAGCACGCGATCGTCGCCTTGGCCGTCGGTCCAGTACGAGAGGCCCCGGCCCGACAGTTGGCGTGGTGCGATTGCCGCGCGTTGGCCTTCGCGTAGGCTGTAGACCCACATCAGCTCTCCGGTCTTCGCATCCAATGCGACCACCGAGCGGCGCGTGCCCGCGGTTGTGTACAGTACGCCCTTCACCATGATGGGCGTGCCTTCCAGTTTGTATTCGGGCCGCGTGCCCAGATTGTCGGTCTTGAAGCGCCATGCGACTTCGAGCTTGTTGAAGTTGGATGCATTGATCTGATCGAGCGGCGAATACTTAGTGCCCTTCAGATCCGCCGTATAATGCGGCCACTCTCCGTTTTTGGTCGACGGCTGTTGGCCATAAGCCATTGCGGTCATGAACGCCACTCCCGCGAACAGCATTTTGATCTTATGCATATACCCTCCTCGTGGAGTTACCGGCCTGCTGAAGCTGCCGGGCTGACGGAAACTTTGATTTGAGCATTGGTCCAGCAACACTGGAATCCAGCGCCGCCGACACCGGACCAATCGTTGGCCACCACGCGAACAATATACTCTCCCGGCTCGCTGAACATTGCACTCGCCGTCACCTTCCCCGTAAAGACAGCAGTGGGCGGCGCTTTGAATTCAACTTTTTCCGCCACGGGCCGCTCCGGATTGAAGGTCACCGAACCCGGGCCGCGATATTTGCTCAGGGAAATGGTGACCGGCGGAGTGCTCAGACGCCTGGCGCCCGGCGCGACACTGGCGTCGTCGGCCACCCACAGGTTCAGTAGCACCGGACTGGGCAGAGTGGTCGTGAGCGAGGTGCTCTGCCCGCGCGGCCCTTGCACAAACGGACCGGTCTCCGCAAAACCGATAAACGGAGGAGTATTGTCGGTAGCGTCTTTGAAGGGGGACAACAGATACAACGGATTCAGATTGGCGGGAACCACCGACGTCTTCCCATTGGCGGTCAAACTCCAGGTGAGCCTGTCGCTGAAGCCCTTCGGCACTATAACGGTGAAGACCCCCCATTGGCGGGCGGTGAGAAAATGCGTGGGCTGGCCGCGGTCCGGCCCACCCGGTTCGATACGGTTTTCCGGTCCCACGGGGATATCCAAATTTTCCTTGAGGTTCCGGTTGTAGTAGCCGAACAGGATACTGAGGCTTCCGTCCGGATTCTCAAAATAGCCTTCGTATGCTGGAGTAACACCTTGCCCCGAATCGTGCGGCGGCTCTACCCTCAATTGCTGCTGAGCACACAACAGAACACAACACATCATGGCGCCTGCTGCCAGGAAGCTGACGTGGCGTTTCATGAGCAGGATGGCCGGATATGCGTTAGTTCCGGCTCTGCCGAGCATCCGGCGCCGGCTGCGGATGATTTGCCACCCACTGCTTATAGTCCTCATCGCTGATATCAGTGACATTGACCCAGGCATGCGCCATTTCATCGACGGTACGATCGCCCCATCCCACCCACTGCTCCGGATCGGGATTGTTGGGGCTGGCTGCCGTATTATCGTGCCACGCCACCACGTGGATAATCGTACCCTTCGGCAGCACTGGCGCCGCATCGTCGGCGTAAATGTAGTTAGTCATCCAGTTGAAGTTAAAGTGATCCACGTAGCTGAGCGTGCGCTTGGTTCCATCGGGAAGTATGGCTTCGAGCAACATCGCCTTGCCGCGCAAGTGCATATGGGGTTGGAAATTCTCCAGACGTGCGGCTGAGCGCAGCGTTGTATTGCCTTCGGTCTGCACGATTGCATTGGGGGAGATGTCCAACACGTATGCGCCATTACGAACTGCCGTTCCGGGGAAAAGCTGCAAGCGAGTCCGATACTTCGGCGTTTCGTTTTTGGGATAGAGATACACAGCCAATTCGACATGGTCTCGGATCTCGTCGCCCACCGCGTGATAATGCACCTCCCACGAGATCTGCGCTCCGGGCACCAGCAGTTTGCCGGTGTTGGGACGATAAATATCGAATTGCTTATTCACCGCCCACTCCATGAGAAGTCCCTGGTTCATGGCTCCGACGCTGCCCGAATTGCCCCCTTCGTCCTGCTGCAGATAAGCCAGGGCGTGATGCGTAATCCTGCGTCCGGCCTGTGTGGCCGGCCGCATCTCGACAGCGCGAACCCAGCGCGGTTCCGTTACCGGGATTGGGGTGACGGGTCTGAACCATTGATCCTGACCCTTGGCCGGCATGGTATATGCTTCCGACTTCAAAATGAAATCCGGGGGGCCAAATTGTCTGGCCAGTTGCCAGCCATCGGTGTTCGGCCACACCTTAGGCGCAGGCATGTCTTTGGGGTCGCCTTGAGGAGCGCCCGAGTCTACCCAACGGGCAATCATGGCGATCTGCCCGTCGCTCAGCGAAATGTCGTTTTGGAAATCCTTGATGCCCACCGTCTTGTCCAGATGCCACGGCGGCATCTGGCGGGTGACAACCCGTTCCTTGATGGCCTTAGCCCACGGCCGGCTCTCTGCATAGGTGACCAGCGACATCGGCGCCATCTCGCCTTTGCGATGGCAATTCTGGCACTTTTCCTGAAAGATCGGCGCGATGTCCCTGGTGAAGGTGATCGACCGGTTGGCCAACTCCGTCTTGGTCGACTCCGCCGCCATGGACGGAGTGGAAAGCGCCGCCAAAGCTGTTGCCGCCAGGACGCTCATCCCCAAATTCCGCATGCATAAACCCGGAAGTGCTAGACGCATCCTAATCCTCCTCAAAACGCCTTGCTACCCATGCTGGCTTCTAACCTGTCGCCCGGTAGGCTACAATAGCTTATCATACGTTGTATGGGACACGCGAACCGAACATCGTGGCAGGTTTTCCAAGCAACTTTTCTTCTCCTCTGTGGGCTTGCGGTGTACTCCAACGCGCAACCAACCGAGGCTCTGCCGAAAGCTCCTTCTGACGTCCAACCAGGTAGCATCACTTACGATGACGTTCCCTACCCATATCCTGTATCCTACCTCCCGCTGACCCTTTATGGGCAGGACGTGCGCATGGCCTACATGGATGTTCCGCCGGCCGGCGCGCCCAACGGGCGGACGGTGCTCCTGCTGCACGGCATGAACTTCGGCGGATTCTATTTCAGCGGGCCGATTGAATTGCTACGCAATGCCGGATTCCGCGTCGTAGTACCCGATCAGATCGGCTTCGGGCGGTCATCGAAACCGATCATCCCGTACAACTTTCACGACATGGCGCGAAACACGCGCAAGCTCCTCGAGTCGCTCGGAATCACCAACGCTGCCGTCGTGGGACACTCCATGGGCGGGATGCTCGCCGCGCGGTTTGCCGCCTCCTATCCAGACATCACTGAGCGCCTGGTCATCTACAATCCGATCGGGTTGACAGACCCCCGCTATCAAACCGCGTGGCGCACGGCGGACGATGCTTACAAAACCACCATGGCGCAAACTCACGACCAGCTCTACCAGGCCTTTTATGCGAATATCCGCCGTTATTTTCCGTCGCCCGGCGCCTGGAAGCCCGAATACGAAAAGTACGTTCGAATTCTCTACGCGCCAACTCTGGGCGGCGAGTGGCCGAGACTTGCCATGGTCCGCGCCATCTACCAGCAAATTACCTACCTGGACCCGGTGGTCTACGACTGGCCGAAAATCCGCGCCAAGACTTTGGTTTTGGGCGGCGACAAGGATGGCCCGGACTTCCCGGCGCGGGCCAAGCACATCGCCGACACAATTCCAGCGGCGGAATTAGTCTTAATTCCAAACGCAGGCCATGTCCCGCATATTGAAGTTCCCGAAATCTTCAACCGGGAGTTGCTGAAGTTCCTCAAGACGGAGTTAGCGACGCAGGCCAGGAAATCGGAGTAATCGATAGCCTGATAGATTTCATAAATCCAGACGATAGAGAGAACCATTGAAGCGCCTCGTACTCCGTGCGCGATAATGGTCGATTCACCCATGCGCCTGAGCCGTGCTTTGTTGCCAACTCCCGACACCACTGATCAGGCTGAGGCAGCGTCTACCCAGGAACGAGTACTAGACCGGGCTGCCGAGTTGTTTTGGAGAAAGGGGTATGCTGCCACCACCACGCGTGAAATTGCCGCCAGCTTGGGGATACGGCAGGCATCGCTCTACCACCATGTCGCCAGCAAGGAAAATTTACTTCACCAACTGTGTGTGACGTCGCTCGAGCAACTCCTGCAAGAGGTGCAGTCCGCCGTGAGCGGAGCCAACAGTCCCGAAGGCCGGATCGGCATCCTGGTTCATGCTCATCTCAATACACTGCTCAAGTACCGGACCAGGCACGCCCTCATGCTCACCGAACTGCGCGCACTCTCTGGCACGCGCCGCAGGCAAGTGCTCGCACTCCGGAAGCGGTACGAGAAGCTGGTTTTGTCGGTCCTCGAGCAGGCGCAGAGTATCGGCTCGGTTCGAGCGGATATTCCGGCGAAATATCTGTGCCTGGCGCTCCTCAATATTCTCAATTGGGCCATTCTCTGGTTTCGCGACGACGATGCGCTTTCAGCGCGTCAACTGGCTGAAATCTTCGCACGTACTTACATGCAGGGCGCAACCACATCCGAGGGACGCCTTTCCCTGGTATTTCCCCATCTGCGACCGGGCTCTCGGAACCTGGCGCCGCGGAGGCGCAAGCCGCCCAGAGCATCGCGGAAAGCCGCTTCAACACTCCTGGACACCGCCGCCGCTTTGTTCGCCAAAAAGGGCTACGACCTGACCAGCACTCGAGAAATCGCGGCCGAGGTCGGTATTAATAAGGCTTCGCTGTATTATCACATCGAAACCAAGGAAGATCTGCTCTACGATATTTGTAAGTCGACGCTGACAAAAATCCGAGAGGACGTCGAAGCCGCTCTCCGCGAAGTTTCGGATCCTCTCAAACGAACAGAGATACTGATTCGCACCCACATCGAAAGTATGCTGCGGGATTACGAAAAGCATTCGGCAGCCTTGACGGAGATGTCCTGCTTGTCCACCGAACGCCTGGACGAAGTAACAGCCCTCCGGGATGCGTATGAAAGCCTGGCACGATCTGTTTTGGATGACGCGCAGACGGCGGGCGCATTACGTGAGGATGTACCAGTCAAGTATCTTTGTCTTGCTCTCCTGGGACTGTTGAACCGCGTCTTGGTGTGGTTCCGGCCCAATGGACCTTTATCGCCCGATCAGATCGGCGGGTTGTTTGCGAACATTTATTTGACCGGCGCGGCGGCAGATCCCAACTCCTGGAGGCCATCGTCCGCGGCAAGCTCATCCGTCACGTTCCCAATCGCCTATTCCGCGCCCACTTCAGAAAATGCGCAACGCGCACCGGCCAAACGTCGCCGAAAGCTCCACTATGATCGAGCGGGCGCCTGACATCCGCGCGTAAGCCGAAGTAGTTCGAACCGCCAGCGCTTCGAACCCCCTGTCGTTAACAAGTCAAGATGTCCGGTTTGATTCACAGGTGATCTGTCCGGTTTGTGAAACAAAGTGATGCGGCCGTCAGGCCGCCACCTTGGTTTGGGGTTTGGCCTTTGCGTTGGCTTGGGCCTTGGTCTTGGAGATAGAAGCAGCCGCCGGCGCGGTGGGAAAGTGGGAATCTCGCGCACTTGGCGAGATTTCCAAGGGAGTGTGGGAAGCGGTGGAAACCTGCTTTTGGTTTTCGCCGGTTTCCATGCTCCCGCCTTTTCCACGGCGCTTCGGAGTTTTCGCGCCCACCAACGACTCTCCCGTGTTGCTGTAGCGTCCGACGACGTGAGGTCCGTAGCGGATCGACACCGTTTCATCCAGATGCTCATGGATGGTTACCGTGCTCCCCGCCAAGCTGCTGCGAAAGCGTGTCTTGTCGATCTGCCAAGTGCGGTCTCCGATGGCCACCGTGTTGTCTTTCGCCACCACCCGCTCGGTCTGGACCGTAAAGATCCAGTTCAGATCCGTCCGGCTGGTCCGCCGAAATGCCGTGGCTTGCTCCTGGGCCGGCACCGTGAACTGCCCGTTGAAGCGGGCTATATAGTGCTCCCGCAGGAACTGGTTGGCTCCTTCCACCGTGGTCACGTGTGCCAGGCGAAGTTCTTGTGGCAAGCGCCCCTGCCAGGTCCCGAAGCTGCGCTCGCTCCGCCCGCGGGCTTGCGGCGAGTAGGCCGGAATCATCTGCACTCCCAACTCCTTCATCGCCCGCCCCACCTGCGTCAGGCGGTGCTTATCGACCTTCTCGCCAGCCTTCGTTGTCACAAAGAAATGGCTCCCTCGGTCGCTATACAGGGCGCAGAACAAGCCCCTGGTTTCGATCACTTCCCGTAAGCCCGCCATCACCGTTCGGGTCGATTCCTCCTCCACCAGTTGCGCGTAGTAAATCTCGCTGGTGGCGTCGTCCAGAATCACGATCAGGTCATACCAGCGATCGTTATTGAGCCAGCGATGTTTGCTGCCATCGATGTGCAGCAGCATCCCTGCCAGCGGCCGGCGCGGTCGCCGGCGACGGTGCGGCCCACGCTTACGCCGCTTGGCCACTAACCCGGCTCCCTGCAGGGCCTGCTGCACCCAGGTGTAGCTCAGATGGATCTGGTGTTCGTCCCGTAGTTTCTCGTGAAAGTGCCGCATGTTCAGATCGAAATACACTTCCCTGTACAGCCGCAGTACCTCCTCGGCCGTCTCCATCGGAACCCGATGCATGCTCCGCTTTCCGCGTCGCTGATCGAACAGTCCGTTATAGCCGAACTCCTGATATCGCTCTCTCATCCGCCGCATCGTTCGGTCGGTTACCCCCGCGATCTCAGCTGCCTCCATCCAGCTGATCTTCTTGGCCATCGCCTTCAAAATTACGTCTTGTAGCTTCATCATCCGCTCCAGTGCTGCAGCGCTTATCGATCCCGGGTTTGTCAATCCCCAGCATCGCCGCCGCTTGGTTGAGCGGACAGATCACGAATTCATTCGACCGGACAAATCACATACTAACGACACAGCGCTTCGAACCCCCTTGACACGGGAACACCCCTTCCATATCATCTCCCTACCGGTCGATAGGTTTTAACGATTCGAGGACCTCAGGAGGTTAACCGCGATGCGATTGCGCTATCTAGTTTCAAGCTCCGTAGCCGCTTGTCTACTGTTGTGGGCCACAGTTTCCGCCCCGGCGCAGGAACCGACGGGGATCATTTCAGGAACCATTACCGATGCCTCAGGGGCGGTGGTTCCAGACGCCACCATAACCATCACCAACAAGGGCACCGGCGCGGCGCGAACCGCCGTCACCAACGCCGAGGGTTTGTATAGCGCTCCCGCGCTCTTGCCGGGTGAATACGAAGTGCGCGTGGTCAAGCCTGGCTTTCGCACCATCGTGTCCGTGGTTGAAGTGGTCGCCGGGGGCACGGCGACTCGCAATCTTGCCATCGCGCCCGGCGCACCCAACGAGACGGTGGTCGTGGAGACCTCGGCGGCTCAAGTGGAGTATGACACCCACTCGGTGGGAGGCGTCATCGAGCGCGGCACCATTCAGGATCTTCCGTTGAACGGACGCTCGGCGTTGCAACTCGCGGCGATCGAACCCGGCGTGTCGGTGGTGCCCGGCAGCGTTTCGCAATTCAACGCGATGTTCAACGTCAGCGTATTCGGAGCCACCGCGGGCGCCACCGCGGGCAGCGGCGTTGGAACGCGCCTGACCATGGACGGCGGCACCATCAACGACGAAATGGAAGGCGGCACGTCGATGAACTTTTCGCAGGAGGTGGTGCAGGAGTTCCAGATCTCCACCACCAACTTCGACACCTCCACCGGCATCGGCGCCAAGGGCGCCGTCAACATCGTCACCCGCTCCGGCAGCAACGATTTTCATGGCGAGTGTCTACTTCTTCTATCGCGACCACAACATGGCTGCCTATCCCGGCCTGGGGCGCAGCCCGCTGTTTCCGAGTCCGTTTTTCCAGCGCAAGAATCCCGGCGTCTCCCTCGGCGGTCCCATCAAAAAGGACAAGCTGTTTTTCTTCTTTAACTACGAGTACCTCAAGCAAACCTCGGTGCTCGCCGAGCAGGAAGACCTTCCCTCCGTTCAGGGCTTGAGCGGCATCTGGCCTGAGCCGTATCACTACAACCTGTACAACGTCCGCCTCGATTACCACCTGTCGACCAAGAACAGCATCTTCCTCCGCTATTCGCACGATGGCAACGAAGGCTTCGGTCCTTACGCCTTGACACCCCAACCCGCGAGCTTCAATTACAACTACAACTGGTCCGATCAAAGCATCATCGGCTGGACCAGCGTTCTGACGCCCGCCTTGGTAAACGACGCCCGCTTCCAGTACAAATTCTGGGAAAACAACGTGACTGACGCCGTGGCGTCCAATTGCATCTACCCCTGTATCGGCTTCGGACTGCCGTCCATCGTCACCATGCTCGGCTCCAGCACTTTCTACACCGGCGCCAACGTCAACTCGCCTCAATTTCGCCAGGACCGTGCCTATGAGGCCATCGACACGCTGAGTTGGCAGAAAGGAACCCACCGTCTCCAGTTCGGAATCGACTACGAATACAACAAGGTCAAAAACGCGCCCTGGGATTTCTGCGACCCGGGCTGCGACTACGTGTATTCGCCCGAATTCGTCGAAGGCATCTTAGGCCCAGCGACCAAACTCTTTTTCCCCACTCTCCCGACTACGATAAACTCGACGGCCGATCTGCTCAACTTGCCCATTCTGAATCTGCCTCAGTCGATCTATAGCGGCACCGGAATCGGCAACGGCACTTTCCCCGGATTCTACCAACACGGGCAAGGCGCTGCGAACCAGAGGATTCATCCTTGGGTGGCCGATACCTGGAAAGTGAAATCGAACCTGACCATCAACTTGGGCCTTGGATACGACGTGGAGACCGGCCTGTTTTATTCCAACCTCCCGCTCCCGCAGTATCTGGCGCCGATCGTGCATAGCCAGACTGTGGCAACCGGACTGGGCGCCACGCAGCCCAACAAATTGGATTTCTCGCCCCAAATCGGCTTCGCCTGGTCCCCCGGCAAGAGCGGCAAGACCGTCATTCGTGCTGGAGGCGGCCTGTATTGGGACACCCAGCCCATCTGGCAGCATTTCCGCGAGGGTGCTTCCATCGGGCCGCCCGGCGATGGCAGGAGCACGCTGGCAGCCAGCGCCTTCACCAATACCATCCCGGGGATCTTCAACCTGAGCACGCAGTCGGTTCTGCCCGTCGGTGCGCCCATCCCGCTCGGCGCTTTGACCACCATGACGTTCGGGCAGTTCATTCAGATCGTCAATCAGGAGCTGCCGGGGCTCCAAGCGGTGTTGACCCCTACGCCGCCGGCCAGCGGACCGTATCCATACGCCGGTATCAATATTGCGAAACAGGGCATCGAGATTTACCCCTCGAGGTTCCCGCTGCTGCGAAGCTATCAGAGTAACATCGGAGTGCAGCATCAGTTCGGCAACAATATGCTGTTGAGTGTGGATTGGGCTCGCGTCCAAGGCGAAAACGTTAATCTGGGCGAATTGGATTTAAACCATTTCGGCCGGACTGCCGACGGCCTTTCGCCGATTATTCCGGTATGCACGTCGGCCGCGCAAGTTACCAATCCTGGGGCGGAATGCTCCACCGGCTCCATTACGTTCTGGACGCCGGAGGGCCGCTCGGTCTATGACGCTCTGCTGGTGAAGTTCCAGAAGCGTTTCTCCAACCACTATCAGTTCATCGTTTCGTATGCGCTGCAAAAGCTGGTTCAAGTGAACGCGGGGGCCGGATTGACCAACCCGGTACCGGATCTCAACAACTATTTCGCCAGTTATGGCAACAGCGCTGCGCTTCCCCGCCAGAATCTGAATATCGCGGGCACTGCTGAGCTGCCCTGGGGATTCAAGCTCAGCCTCAACTCCTCAATGACCAGCGCTCTGCCCATGGAGCCGTCCATCGCCGGAGTGGACCTGAACGGCTCCGGAAACACCAGCGATTTCCCGCTTTCCTTGGCCGTCCCGAATCTCCCTTACGATTGCTTTAACGTGGGGTGCGGCAAACAGGACCTGGTAAACGCCGTAAGCTATTGGAACTCGCACGTGGCGGGACAGAAAGCCATGAACGGGGTAACGATTCCCACTTTGGTTCTGCCCTCCAACTACAGCTTAGGCGCGCCGATCATTACTCAGGATGTGCGCCTGACCAAGGAGTTCGTGTTCAAGGAGCGCTTCCGCTTCTCCGTGTTCGGAGAATTTTTCAATCTCTTCAACATCTCGAACCTGAGCTACAGCAACTTCACGTTGGACCCCGTTAACGCTAGAGGGCAGACCTTTGCCTTCGGACAGCCCACGGACCGCGTCGAGCAGGTGTTCGGTTCCGGCGGCCCGCGCGCCATTCAAGTGGGAGCGCGGTTTTCGTTCTGAGGGGCCAATCATGAAGAAACTCACGATCCTGACAGTTCTGCTGTTGGAGGCGCTCACACTGCGGGGCGCCGACTTGACCGGTACCTGGGCGGCCTCCGTGGTGCTCGACGCGGGTAGCGGCATCGCCACCTTCACCTTTAAGCAGACCGGTGAGGCGCTCTCCGGGATGTATTCCGGAACGCTCGGCGAGGCACAGGTTACAGGCACGGTGAAGGGCGACCAGGCTGAGTGGTCATTCGATAGCGGCCAGGCGGGCAAAATTTCATATAAAGGCGTGCTCGATGGCGCAGGCAAAATGAAGGGCAGCGTGGTCTATGGACAGCTTGGCGCCGGAACGTTCACCGCTGAGAAGAAGACCTGACGAATCCAAGTAGCAACACCGCCTTGCCAAATACCTTGCGCGCGTTTAGGGAGTGTAGGCTTGCGGAAGTTCGGCGAGGGGCCACGTGTTCGACACTTCGGGACGGATCTGGCCCTTCGTCCAGAGGCCTTCCAGAGCCAACTGCGTCTCCGCGACATAACCCGGATGTGCCTGGATGTGGCCGCCCCAGATGACGCCCACTAGCGACATATTCTTCGATTAGTCGAATATTCTCAAAGCGATGCAAGGGCGCCAATGTCATGGCTGAGGATTGCTGGTTAGCGAAGCAGAAACCCTTCCCCGCTCCGCAACCGGGCGCAGGGTGTTTGCGTTGGGAGAAACAGTGAGAGCTAGGTCAGGTGAAAATTCACGCTCACTTCGGTCACCACCTCCACTGCAACTCCGTCCAAATAGGTCGGCTTGTAGACCCACTGTTTGACGGCCTGCATAGCGGCCGCCACAAGCAGCGGTTGGCCGCTGACCAAGACGAGGTTCTGTACAGTTCCATCTCGGCCTATGATGGCTTTCAACTCCACCACTCCGGCGACACGAGCCTGTCTGGCCACCATCGGATATACGGGCTTTACTTCGTGAATCAGGAGCGCAGCTTGAACGTTTCCGCCAATCCGAATCCGTGTCGGCGGCTTAGGCACGTCCGCGGGTGGAGGTGGAGGTGGCGGCGGTGGTGGTGGCGCGGCCATGAGAAGGCCGCCGATAACGCCGCCCACGACTCCGCCGGGCACCCCACCCGGCACTCCACCGACCACTCCGCTACCGACCGACGGCGGCGCCATCTCCTGATCCTTGATCGTCGCCACCTGCGCCGGTATTGTCCTGGGCGCGATCAGCCGGCTAGCGTCAAACTGGCGCGAGGGCATATGCGTCTGCCTGGGCGCGACTTGCACGGGCGCAGGAGGTGGAGGTGGGGGAGGCGGTGGCGGCGGAGCCAGAAGCATAGCTGTGAATTGCGTCACCGGAGGCGCGTCAACGAAGAAAAGTGGACTCGCAACCAAAATGCCGATGGCGGTGAGTTGGCCACCAAACGCAACCAGGACGGTCCACGGCCGGCGCGTCTTGCCATTCGATAAGAAACTTTGTTCAAACACGAGTCCTCCTTCCTGCTTTTCAGCAGATCGAAGTGAGCCCTACCTGGATCACGGCCTCGCCTGGCCCACGGTTGGAATCGGTTTCTCTTCCCAAGCCGAAATACTTAAGAAACACGCTCAAAGCTGCAATTGATATTCCAACCCTTTCTCTTGAAAGCTCTGTGGATCTCTTATTGCCTGCGGGACCTCGCTCACTGAATGAGTGTCTTGACTCAGAACGCGCGTGATTACCTGCTTTGAAATCCCGGAGGTAGGCCGCCATGTTGTCGACTCGAAACCGTCCGAGGTCGCGGTCGCGGTCGACTTGCGAAAAAACCGGCCCCGCGCCGGCACTGGCTCATGCCCCGCGGCAGTTCTTCTTCACCGGAAATGGTCCGCTCGATCCATATCAACGGAAACGTTCCTCCGTAGCGCGCGGAAATGAGCGTCAAATCCAGGGGATGGACCTTGAGCGTGCGGCATGAGACCGTCGCCCTCCGGGCCATGACACTGTCAGGAGCAAATATCGGGGGCAGAAAGGAGGCCATTGTCGCCCGGCTCAGTGATTAAGAGCGGTCTGTGTAGTGTGGTTTTTGATCCGTGATGTTACCCGCAACTAATTTGCAAGAACCTGTCTGAGGTATGCCGTCACGTCGCTAACAAAGCGATGCACGGACACTTCCGCGATGCGGTGGCCGACAATCGCGTTCATAGCCTTTCCCACGGCTCCGAATGGCGGTTCGTAAAGGCCTGAGAAATCTAATTGCGTTTCGTGGGCAGTCAAAGGATAGATCGAGAGTTCCGCTTTCATCAGCGGGAAGAGGCTCGGCATTTTCGCCGCTTGCCATTCAAGCTGCAATCGCGTGACGGGAGGCGTCATTTCAGAGGTCTGTTCCTCGATCTTCTTGACGGAGATGACGATATCGGCTTCCACCCCGATTCCGCCGATATCGACGCGCAGTTCGGAGGCGATCGAGCGCGCACGGGAAGTGGCGGCTGCAGTAGCCGCCTGGAATATCCCAAGCGCGTCCTTGCTCAGCACATCGCGGACTTGCCCATAGGGATGATTTACGTAGTCATAACAGCGAATCTCGCTCCCTGTACTCATCAGGATCGCCCCGTCTTGTGGTCGAGCCGACATCCAGTGAACTGTTTCATACTGCGATCGTAGCCGATGTTGCAGGACGGACGCTATCTGGCAGGATATTGGAGCAGTGGTATCTTGCAGTCATCCTCTCTGAAAGGCTTTGAATATGACGCCAAGAAAAGCGGCCCCCAAATCTCGCGCGGCTGGTGCAAAGCGTAACAGGACCGATCGGAGAGCAAGCAGGGGAAATGAAAGTCCAACTGCGCGGCCAGGGCTCTCATTCCCCGTCGTTGCAATTGGCGCTTCGGCCGGAGGTCTGGCAGCCTTCACCGCATTACTAAGAGCGCTGCCGTCAAAATCCGGAATGGCGTTCGTGCTGATCCAACACTTGGAGCCCAAGCATGCAAGCGCACTGTCCAACCTCTTGTCGAAAGCGACCAGCATGCCGGTGGTCGAAGTATCCGACGGACTGGCCGTACTGCCGAACCACGTATACGTCATCCCCCCGAACAAGAACATGACCATCCGTAAGGGAAACCTGCGGCTGACGCCTCGATTGGAGGCCTCCGGGCTGCAACGGCCGATTGACGAGTTCTCGATCGCCTTGGCGGAGGAACAAGGCAATGCCGCCATTGGCGTTGTCCTCTCAGGGACGGGATCGGACGGCACGTATGGGCTGAAAACCATCAAGGCAACCGGCGGCGTGACGTTCGCTCAAGATCCAAGAACGGCCCAATGGCCCGCCATGCCGACCAACGCGATTACGGCCGGCGCTGTCGATTTCGTCCTGGCGCCCAAACGCATCGCGGCCGAACTGGCGCGCATGGGCCGCCACCCCTACCTGGCGGAGGCTCGGGAAGCGCCCGTTGGCAGCGATCTGGATAAAATTTGCCTGATTCTCCTTTCCTCGGTGGGAGTTGATTTCCGTTTATATAAGCAAGCCACCGTCCAGCGGCGCATCGCGCGAAGGATGGCTCTCCAAAAGATCGTATCGCTGAACAAGTATGCGCAATTCCTCAAGCAGCATCCGGGAGAAGCACAAGCCCTAGCGGACGACATTTTCATCCACGTGACCAGTTTCTTTCGCGATCCAGAGTGTTTTCAGGCCTTGCGAAAACGGGTCCTGGCCAAGTTATGCGTAAAGAGACCCGCCGGCAATCCGCTTCGCATCTGGGTGGCAGGATGCTCCACCGGAGAGGAGGTCTACTCCATTGCGATGTTGCTGCTCGAGGAACTGGGTGAGAAGGCCAATCGAACCAAGATTCAGATCTTCGGGACCGACATCCAGGAACGTGCCGTAGAAAATGCCCGAGCCGGCATCTACACCGAGGCGGCTACCACCGGGGTGTCTCCGGCGCGTCTGAAACGCTTCTTCGTCAAGGCTGATCAAGGGTATCAGATCCAGAAGTTCGTCCGCGAACTCTGCGTTTTCGCGCGGCATGATTTGGCCAAGGATCCACCGTTTTCCAAACTCGATCTCATCAGTTGCCGCAACGTGCTGATCTATTTAGGTCCGGCGCTGCAAAAGAGAATATTGTCGATGTTCCAGTATGCGCTCAAGGCCGGAGGATTTCTCTTCCTAGGAAGCTCAGAATCGATCAGCGACTACTCCGACGTCTTCACCGCGGAGGACCGCAAGCATCGCATTTTCTTGCGCAAGCCGACAGTGGCTGCTTTTCGCGAGGTCAACTCACCACCAGATCGCCTTCTAGAAGCGGATTCCACGGAGCCGAAGGCTACCGCCCCTGGCGTGGCCGTCGATTTAGGGAAGGAGGCGGAAGGGATTCTACTGGAGCACTATGCGCCGCCAGCAGTCATCGTCGATCCTGATCTTCATATTGTGCGTTTCCAGGGCGATACAAGCCCGTACTTAGCGCCGGCGACAGGACAGGCCAGTTTTCACTTACTGAAGATGGTGCGTCCTGAGTTGGTGGTGGATGTGCGCGCAGCCATTTACAAAGCCAGGCGAGAAGGCATCGCTGTCCTTAAAGACGCTGTAGAGTTCAGGAATCAGGGCCAACCTGCCGCGGTAAGGCTGGAAGTACGGCCACTCAAGAAGCGGACTGGCAAGCAAAAAGATCTCCTTGTAATATTTCAAAAGGTCGAGCCCGCGAACCTGGCTCAGGGCGTGGATGGAGCGCGGAAAACAGCCGCAGGCAAGAAACACACTGCCGGGAAAGCGGGAGGGCTCGAACACCAAGCCTCCATAAAGGACCGCATGCGTGTCCTGATTGAGGAACACGAATCCGCGCAAGAGGAATTGAAGGCGGCGAACGAAGAGGTTCTATCGAGTAACGAGGAGTTGCAGAGCACCAATGAGGAACTGGAAACGGCGAAGGAGGAGCTGCAGTCCTCCAATGAGGAACTCATCACCCTGAACGATGAGTTGCAGCACAGCAATGCAGAGTTGAACGTTCTGACGCACGACCTGACGAACTTGCTGGTGGGCGTCGACATCCCTGTCCTGGTTCTGGACGCTGGGCTGCGTATCCGGCGGTTTACTCCGATGGCGGAGACACTGCTAAACCTGATCCCAGGCGACGTAGGCCGCCCGTTCACTAATATCGCTTCCAATTTGGACGTTGCCGATTGGAAGGAGCTGTTTGCGGAAGTGACCAGTAAGGGGCAATCGATCGAGCGTGAGGTCAGCAGCCGGGACGGCCATCGGTATTCTATGCGCGTGCGTCCTTACAAAAGCACCGACAACAAGATCCAAGGTGTCATCGTGGTGTTCCTGGACACGGATTTGATTTCTCGCGCGCGAGACGAGGCCCAAAGATCCCGCGACGCTGCCCGCGCGGAGCTGAAATTGAGCGAGTCCACGATCCGTTCCCTGCTGGAGTCTACTCCTCAGTCCGTCATCGGTGTGAGTGCGGACGAAAAGATTGTACTCGCCAATGGAACCACGGAAAAAATGTTCGGCTACCGCCCGGACGAACTGATCGGCCATCCGCTCCAAATTCTGATTCCGGAAAACGCCCGGCAGCGTCACTCTGAATATCACCGCGTTTACTTTGCCAACATGCAAACCCGGCCCATGGGCACTGGCCTCGATTTGGAAGGCCGCCGCAAGGATGGTGCAACTTTTCCGGTCGAAATTGGTCTGAGTGTCATCGCGACGTCTGGGGGCAAGCTCGGGGTCGCTTTTGTGAGCGATATCACCCAGCGGAAGCACATGGAGCAGGCTGCGCGTGCACGCGCGGAGGAAGTTCAGGCCCTGGCAGCAAGTCTGCTGACAGCTCAGGAAGAGGAGCGGCGAAGAGTGTCCCGCGAGTTGCACGATCAGATCTGCCAGCAACTTGCGTCCTTGGCCATTGACATTGGCGGGCTCGTGGCGGATTTCCCGCCTCCCGAGGGCGCGCAAAGCCGTGTCGCGGATTTGCGGGCCCGCATAACCAAGGTATCGGAAGAGACCCGCCATATTGCATATGAGCTGCACCCCTCCGTCCTCGATGACTTGGGTTTGGTGGCTTCCCTACAGAGTATGTGCAAAGAGTTTTCCGAGCGGACGAAGATACCGGTGGAATTCACCAGCGTTGCCATGCCACCCAATGTGCCACGCGAAATAGCGTCGTGTTTGTACCGTGTCACGCAGGAGAGTCTGGAGAACATAGCCAAACACTCTGGCGCCAAACGCGTCTCAGTCGCGCTCACCTTGCGCAAGGCGAACGTAGTGCTGACCGTCGCAGATGATGGTGCCGGTTTTGACCTTGAGGCAATCAAAGGGAGGGGCGGGCTCGGATTCATCGGTATGGAGGAGCGCGCGCGATTGATCAATGGGAAGCTTTCCATCGCGGCAAGGCCGGGGCACGGCACTCGGATTGCACTCGAAGTCCTGTTATCGACCCCTCAATCATGAAACGGGCTCGGATCATCCTGGCGGATGACCACACGCTGACGCTCGAAGGCATTCGTGCCGTTATAGAACCACATCACGAAATCGTCGGGATGGTACTGGACGGGCGAGCCTTGGTTGATGCAGCGCTCCGCTTGAATCCAGACCTGATTCTCCTGGACATCACCATGCCGCTATTAAACGGCGTCGATGCCGCAGTCCAGATCAGGAAAAGTCTGCCCAAAGTGAAACTATTGTTTGTCACAATGCACGTGAACCCGGCGTACCTGGAGGCCGCGCTAAGCGCGGGAGGAAATGGGTATGTACTGAAATCTGCCGCCCGGGAAGAGCTTCTTGAGGCTATCCAGACTGTTATGGACGGCCGCATCTATGTAAGCCCGGCGCTTTCGAGCGAACACTTGGAGCGATTTCAGGACCCTTCCCGTGCCGCCGCAAGTCTTCGCCTCAGTATGCGGGAGCGGGAGATTCTCCAACTCATCGCCGAAGGCCGTTCGGCTAAGGAGGTTGCCCACGTTCTGAACATTTCCATCAAAACCGTCGCCTTTCATCGTGAAAACATTAAGAGGAAGCTGGGCTTACGCACCACTGCCGAATTGACCAAACACGCCATCGAACAGGGCCTCGTTTAGATTAGACTGGTTTAGTTCAGACTGGTTTAGTTCAGAGGCCTTCCCGCAACAACGGCGACCTAGTACTTTATCTAGGTCCCCTCGGAAGCCCGACCCTGATACTGTCAAGTCTTTGAAGGGGCGAGCGCGAGCCTGAGACGCGGCGCTGAAAACAGAGCGTTCTGTCCGCTGCCCGAAAGAATCTGATGGGTGCTATGGAGCGCGTGCTGTAGCGAGAATGCCCAATGACCGACGCCGCCCAATCCGCGAGTTTGCTTCTGATCATCGACGCTGACCCGGGCAGCCTGGAACTGCTCTCCAACGCGCTGGCTCGGCCTGGCCTTGGGATTCTCACGGCGTCCAGTTCTGAGGAGGGACTGGATCTGTTTTGCAGCCGACGCCCGCAGATCGTTGTCACTGAGCTAACGATGCCGTGCATGGATGGCATGCAAATGCTGAAGCAGATCATGGACACCGATCCTGCCACGCATGTGATCCTCATGACGGCAGAATATTCCACCCAGTGCGTCGTGGAGGCTATCAAGAAGGGTGCCAGTGATTGCTGGAACAAGCCAGTTTCGCTCGGTTTAATGCGCGAGCAGATCGGCAAGTTCGTAGAAGAAGCCAGGAAGCGCAAACGTTCCCGGCAGCTCGAAGATGAATTGCGAACGAATTCAGAATTCGACGGGATTGTTGGCTCCAGCCGGCCGATGTACGAAATGTTGTCGCGCGTCCGGCGCGTGGCGCCTTACTACCGTACGGCGCTCATCGTCGGGGAGACGGGTACAGGGAAGGACTTGGTGGCCCACGCGCTTCATCGGCTTAGTCCTGTGGCGTCGGGACCTTATGTAGTGCTCAATTGTTCCGCCGTGGTGGAGACGCTGTTTGAAAGCGAGTTGTTTGGACACGTGAAAGGCTCCTTCACCGGAGCTACCCAAGATAAGCAGGGTTTCTTCGAACACGCTAACGGGGGCACGCTATTCCTGGACGAGATCGCCGATATGCCGCCCAGCACGCAGGCAAAGCTCCTCCGCGTGTTGCAGAGCCAAGAGTTGCAGCGAGTGGGCGCGCTCAATGGCGTTAAGGTGGACGTGCATGTGGTGGCCGCAACCAATCACGACTTGCGTGCCGCGATCGCTGAGAAGCGTTTTCGGGAGGATCTCTACTACCGCCTCTCCATGGTGGAGATTGAGACGCCACGGCTGGCCGACCGCCAGGACGACCTGTCTTTGCTGGAAAGGTATTTTGTTGCCGGGTTCGCCGCAAAATACGGCAAAGAGATTCGGGGACTGACTGATCGCGCGCAGATTTGGCTCTCGCAGCACTCGTGGCCGGGAAATGTACGGGAGCTTGAAAACGTTATTGGCTGCGCCGCCATGATGACGATGACCGACATGATCGACATCGAAGACCTGCCTCCTTACTTACAGGCCCAGTCGGGTCCCAGAGAACACACGGCATTGTCGATTGCCTCACGGCCGGCGGACGTGCTCAAAAGTCAGGAGAAGCTGCTAATTATGCGGGCTCTGGAAAAAGCCGGCGGTAATCAGACCCGCGCGGCGCGCATTCTGAGTATCAGTCGTGACAGGCTGCGATATAAGGTGAAAAAGCACAACCTCCAAACCTCAGACTCCAAGCAGGCCTCCGCGGCTGCGGGATAATCCGCGCGGGCGGGCCAGACGCGCAGCTGCTGTTAGCTGCTGTTGGAACCGAGCTTCCTAGCACTATATCTAGGTCCTCAGAAACTTAATCCCTGATATTTTGAAATTTCTCGGAGGTGTCCATGATTTCGGAGCATCCTAATGCAACGGGCCCGACAGGGCGCGGAACGAGAGCCGTCAAACACTTAGTTCCTGAGTGTGTAGCGCATGAGGACGGTCTAGGGCCAGTAATCGACGTTGGAACGGATCGCGGCAAGTTACTCGTCCTGACGCTGGCAATCACCTGTGCCATCGAAAGAGCAACCTTAATCGTCTACGTTTCCGGATCGACAGACAAGACCAATTGGGACAACAAACCCCTGGTCTCCTTTACTCGAAAGGAGCACCCTGGTATATATTCGATCCTGCTCAATCTAGCCAAGTATCCCGAAGTGCGGTACATCCGGGTGGAGTGGAAGTTGAGTCGTTGGAAAAGAGGAGATCCGAGTCCCCTGCTTAGCTTCTCTGTGACTGCCGAGGAATCGGGATCTCGGGTTAGTGTATCGGCGGCATAGACAGGCCTTTCGTCCTTTAGGCGGTCTTACTCTTCCTCGAACTAATCCACAGGATCAAAGATCCTCGCGCGTGATCCCCAGCTTCCGCATCAAGGCATTCAAGGTCGTGCGTGGCACCCCGAGACGGATGGCGGCGGCGCTGATCACGCCACCGGTGTTCCGCAGGACGCGGATGATATATTCGCGTTCCATCTCCGCCAAAGTGCCATCCGCAATTTCCGCCGTATCGGCCCGCAGTTCAGCCAAGGGAACACGGAGGGTGGAGCCCGGCGAAAGGATGACCGACCGTTCAATGAAGTTCTCAAGCTCCCGAACATTCCCGGGCCAGGGCCAACTCACCAAAGCCGGCATTGTGTCCGTCGGAATCGTTTCCACTCGCCTATTCATTTCCCGGGCATATTTTTGGGTAAAGTGCCGGGCGAGCACTGGTATGTCCTCGGGGTGATCGCGCAGAGGAGGCGTGGTGATCGGAAACACCTTCAGCCGATAATAGAGATCGCTCCTGAAGAGCTTGTCGCTCATCATTTGTTTCAGATTACGGTTGGTGGCAGCCACCAGCCGGACGTCAATGGGGATCGTTCTGGTACCGCCCAACCTCTCAAACGCCTTCTCCTGCAACGCTCGCAGCAATTTCGGCTGCAGGTCCAACGGGATGTCGCCCACCTCATCCAGAAACAGGGTTCCCCGATGCGCCATTTCAAACCGGCCGATCTTTTGCCCCAAAGCTCCGGTGAAGGCTCCTTTTTCATAGCCGAACAACTCGCTTTCGAGAAGGCCGGTGGGAATGGCGGCACAGTTCAAAGTGACAAAAGGATGATCCTTGCGCGCACTCATTTTGTGAACGGCGCGTGCGATCAACTCTTTTCCGGTACCGGTTTCTCCCAGAATCAGCACGGTCGCATTGGTGGGAGCAACGGTTTCGATCTCTCCCAAAACCCGCTGGATAGCCGCACTCCTTCCTACTATTTCCTCAAAGGTGTCTGCCCTAGCCTGGTTGTCGACGTTCTTGTCTAAGAGCCACGGGCGGCTCTGTGCCGGGGAGGCTGCGGAGTGCATATTTTCTCCCTGTCCTACTGGATTAGGAGTCTTGAGCTCAATTCTGTCTCTCTGACCGGATGTGGTGGCAATCAAGGTTCCAAAGCATCGTTAGCACGAAAGACCAACTCAAAGGCAAGCTTCATGAGATAAAGGGACAACCCAAAGAGAAAGCTGGACGGGTCGGCTCGCTGGACGCCACGCAAGGCGCAACTTACGCTAATACAGACTCTTTGACTCCCAGCTTCCGCTTCTCTTGCTGCAACGTGTGTACGGCCATCAGGGCGCCGATGGGATGCGCGCCAACCAATGCGAGCGGATCGGCGTCCCGTCCCGGCCTGTCACTATTGATGTGAAGAAACAGAAACGTTTCCCGCAACGCTCTGGCATGTTCCTTGCTCAGGCCGTATTCGAACGTAATCGGAGTTACATCCTGTAAGGCACGCGCCCGCAGACTGGGTTTGAATCGCAGATCATAAAGCAGCTTGTTTAGTTTGTAAGCCGCAAGCGGCGGATGGTTGTAGAAGTGGTACGGATGATTGTGGAACGTATACGGCTGCGGAGGATCGGCATTGAGCTTTTCGCCCGGATGGAAGATCGCGACGCCGTGGCCGTGGTGCGTGGTCTCTTGATAGGAGAGCAGCTCGGTATGCTGGGGTCCCACCGCGCCGAGCACCGCGGCCCAAGGCAACATCTCCGTGTTTCCCACTTCGTCGAGTTGCTCCGCGCTCAGATTGATGAAAGAGTCGCTATGGCTGTTCTCCAACTCGTGAATGCACCAGCGATCGAAATCATAAGCGGGCTTGTAGTATTTCCAGGTGCCCGGGTAGTGCGACATGCCACCGCTGGCAAGCACTGCGACGCGCTCGGGCAGTGACGCCACGATCTCTCGGATGGCCTTGCCGAGCGCCGCACAGCGACGGGCGCTGGGTAACGGGGGTAAATAGGTATTGATGAAGATCGGAACCACTGGAATAGTGCGATTTTCAAGTACCCATTCGAATATGGCGGCGAACGAATGTCCGAGCTCGGCTTCTTGTGAATACGCCATATCGAAGTCACGCGCAACCAGTTGCTCCAGGATAGTTTCGGCGAGCCCCTGATGGATCGGCGGATTCCAAGATCGGCCGGCGAACGCCGCCGTGGCGTTTTCACACGACATGATCGCGAACGTCGGGACGCTCTTCAAAAAGAAGGTCTCCATATGATCGCTGGCGAAGATGATCAGGGCGTCCGGTTTGGTTTCATCCAGCAGTTTTCCGAGCCGGCGCATGGCCGCGATCCCTGCATTGAGCTGTTTGGGCTCCTCCTCGGGCGGCCGTGTGAAAAGCTGCGGAGCGTGCATGGTCGCCATGGCTGCAACGATCTGTCCCATCTGAACTCCCTCCTGGTGAGTGAAGCAATTAATGCAGCACGCGGAAAACCAAAAGAGAATCAGCGATCATGGTCGACGGCATGGCGCGATGGGGGAGGCGACTCACTGCGATGCGTGAAATACCACAATTCCTTGGGCAGGACTGCCGCCAACGTCCTAGTATCGCCGTGGGAATCGCCTATGCCTGTGAAGATCTGAGTGGTTGCAAGATTGCCCTATTCCTGGCGGAGGTGGTTAATGTTTGGCTTCAATCTGACACCAGCAGTAGTGATTTGGGCGGTTCTGTCCATCGCAACCCTCGGGTTGGCGCTGTACCGGAAGCTGGTCTCGGCCAGCGAAGAGGACTTGGTCCACTTGGGCCCCGGAGAGGAGCGTCACATTCCTGAGCAGGTCGCTCTAGCTGCGAAACTGAAGGGCATTGATCGCTGGGGCAAAATCCTAACCGTGATTACCGTCACGGCAGGCCTTGCCATGGCTGCGCTTTATCTGTATCAGGCCTGGCTGGTTCACAAATAGCCTGTAGCGCCGGCGGATCGTACTGCTGAGGTGCACGTGTGTGGGATCCCCCTCCATCACCATCGTCGCGAGTTGACTCTGCCGGAAGCCGCTTCGCCCTGAACGCCGGCTGACAAGCAGAGCGTCATTTGCCTTGCTGTGCGACGTTGTTCGTTATCCTCTGGTTTTCCAATTGTTGGGACCCATCCCGCACATCGTTATTTCAAACCGGCGCGCGAGTTCGCCGTTACCACATTCTCCATGATGGCTTTCGTCATGTGGTTGCCGTATTCCCCACTTGCGGGCTGACCCTGCTCAGCTATATGATCCTTACTCAGACAATCAAAGACTGGTTGCTGCGCAAGAAGTGGATCTAGACTCAGCAGCAGAATTCTAATGCGCGACCGCCAGCTCCCGGGCTGGAGCCGGGCGCTCAAAAATCGACTTCATCGTGTTAACGACATCACTGTAGGTCAGTTCGTCTGTGGGCTTTTCGCCGGCGAAAAGCACTACATCATCCAGACTGAGGATGCCCGCAAGCGCGCCTTGATGATCCACCACGGGCAGGCGCCGCACTTGCTGCGCACGCATGGTTTGAAGCGCGCTGTGAATGTCATCCCCGGGCTGGCAGAAGAACACTTTGGGTAACGTGACATCTCGCACAAACGTCTCGCCGGCTTTCGCATTGCGAGTGCCGAGCGCAATGGAAATATCACGATCGGTAATTATACCGATCACACGAGCACCTTCCACCACCGGTAACGCGCCGCATCCTTGCTCCCAAAAGATTTCCGCAACGGTCGCCAGATTTGTGTCCGGTTTGCAGAAGCGGGCACCCTTTACCATGACAGTTTGGACTTTCATAACTCAGGTCCTCTCCGGAGCCCCCCCCAGGGTACGATTCCATCCGTGGGACTTGCACATGAAGGCCCAAGGGAGCCCTAGAGTTTTCAACTAGTGTGCGGCCACCATGAGCAACTTAGCTCAGCCCTGCGTGAGTATACGCAAGCCTTGTAGGTCCTACTTCTTCCAGGTTCGAATGTAGGCGATCACGTCAGCCGCGGAGCCGGAGGCGCTGGCAACGGGCTTCATTTTGCCTTTGCCGTCGGTGATGATCTTCTTCAGATCGTCGTCACTCATCGACTGGACATCGGGAGATTTCAGGTCCCGCATGTCAACCTTCATCATCTTGGCTACCGCGGGGTTGGCGGTGCCGTCCGGGCCGTGGCAGGATTTGCAGGATTTATCGTAGGCGGCCTTCCCAGCGGTGGCATCGGCGGCGTATACAGCAGTCACGCCGGCAGCAGCGAGCCCGAGAACGATTAATAGTAAGCGCATTGATAGATCTCCTTAATGGTTTTGTGTCGGTGTCAATTCGAGGGTTTTCAAAATGTCCGGCGAGGCTTCGTCCATGGCCACGGTTTGGTGGCAACCGTTGCAGTCCTGCGAGATAGTCTTCTTGTCGGCTGCGAGGTGCGAGTCGTCGTGGCAGCGGAAGCAGCCCGGATCGTCGGTGTGACCGAGATTGTTCGGATACGTGCCCCAAGTGACTTTGAGGTCCGGGAACACATTGCGCTGGTAAATCGCTACTAGCGTTTGTCCCGCCGCCTGAATCGCAGCACCCTGCTTGGCAGCGGCGTCCGGGTATTTCTGCAGATAGAAGGTGCTCAAGGCGCCTGGGATCTTCTGCGCGGCCTCGTCACCGCTCGAGTAGCTGGCCTTGAGCACTTCGAGGCCCTCTTTCTTTGCGAAAGGCAAACTAGGCGCGATCTGGCCCAGAGCCATGGCTTGATTGACGGCACGGTCCGGTAGTTCGAACGCGTGTGAGGCTCGGTTGTGGCAATCGACGCATTGCATCTCGAAGGTGGGCAATGTACGGACCGAGTCCGCTTTCGCGCCACTGGCCAGATAGGAACGCGTGGCACCTTGATTGGTGTATTCCACCCAAGGAATAGTCTGGCGCTTTTTGTCGCCGGCCGCGTAGCGGATGCGGATGCCCGGCCCGAGATGCGCCGCATGAATAGTAGCGATGCGCATCAACAAGACCGTGCTGGTGCGGGTGTTGGCTGCGTCGTCCTTATAGGATGGAATCACGCGCAGGCGTGGCGAGATCGGCTTATCACGCTCGTGGCACTGTTCGCAGGTTTCGGCGGAGGAGACCAGCTTGTTGTTCTCCATGGCGGACTCGATGGGCCGTGGAAAGGTGTTGAACATCACGGCGAACAGTTGATTGGTGCCCGCCATTTTGGCTTTCAGCCATCCGGTAGCGCCCGGTGCGATGTGGCACGAGGCGCAGGCTACGGCCTGATGAGGCGGCGTTGCCGCGTGAGCCGTGAACTCGGGCTTCATGACGTGGCAGGTGGCGCCGCAAAACTGAACGGTGTCCATCTGCTCCACTGCACGATAGCTGAGCTGGCTCGCGATGATCACGTTTGCAACCGTCATCACGGCGAAGAAGATGCCCGCCCGTCGCCAGGCGAGCCGCCGGTCTTCGAGTTCGTTCAAACTCGCCACAACTTTTCGCTTGGCCAGCGCGATGCCAATGGGGATCAATGCCAGCCCCACGAAGAACACAATCGGGATGGCGATGAAGAGCAGCAGGCCGATATAGGGATTACTCACGCCTTTGCCGCTGACGTTCAGCGGCAGTACGAAGAGCCACGAAAATCCCGCGAGCGTGACCAGCGTCGCACCCAACATGCTGATCCAACTGCTGGTGAGTAAGACGAGAATAGGACGTTTGTTCATGGATGTCCTGGCTTGATGTAGTCCAGGTAGGCGATCAGATCGGCCATCTGGGTGCCTTCAAATCTGGGCCACTCAAGCCCCTTGGTCTTCATCTGATCCAACATGCGCGGCCCGTGGCGCCAAAGCGCAGAAATCATGGCGGCTCCGCTGAAGTCGCGCCCTTGAATGGGCAGGCGCGGCGCGCCGCTCGAAGCATCGTTGTGGCAGACCGTGCAGTTTTTGCCCGCAAAGACCCGGCTACCGGAGGCCGGATGCCCGGCGTCTTGGAAGAATTTCGCAGCCCAGAACGAGCTGACTAAGTCGCGCATCTGACCCGGATCAAGTTTGACGGCTGGAGCACCGGCTTTGGCCATCACGGGTACGTGGTTCCACATCTCGGCTGCGATTTCAGTGAGTGTCTGGCCTTGAACCGCGTTAGCCAATGCTTCGACAGTTTGATGGCACTGGGCACACCCCGCCGATTGGAACACCTGCGCGCCGGAACCGCCCGCGTCAATACGAAAGACGCCAGTTTGTCCGCGCGTGCCCGGTTGGTTGCGAAGATATACGAGCATGTCGGTAAGCTGCTGCGCGCTGAGTTGCGGAAGAGCGACGCCCTTGGACGCGGTAGCGGCCAGCATGTCCGACCGATGGTTCCACATTGCGTCGAGCAGAGCGATCGGATCGGTTAGGGCCTGCCATTGACTGACTGGCTTTGCATTGCCGTTAGCAGACTCGGTCAGTCCATGGCACCCTTGGCAGCCAAGCTTTTCGAAGGCCCGCTTGCCGCGCCCCGCATCGCCCGGTTTTTCAAAGAAGCGCGCGGCGTAGAAGAAAGCCATCAAGTCCTGAGCGGCCTGCTCGTCCAGTTCGCCGGCGGTGATCTGCCGATCGCGCATGGCGGCCCACATCCCTGGCGCGTGATTCCACATGGTGGCCGCGAGCGACGCCGGCGTGAAGTCGCGATCGATGCGGAGCCCCAGATCGGGCGCTGTGGTCCCGCCCTTTCCATTCACACTGTGGCACTGGACGCAAGACAGCGTTTCAAACAGACGCTGGCCGCGCGCCGAATCGGCCGTGAAATCCGCGGCTTGAGCCATGAGCGTGGAGGCCAGCAGAACAAACAGCGTGCGGTTGGTCATGCTCATCGGGTTAACCTCAGTCCGGTGGTCACCAGATTAGTCCGGAATCCCTCATAAAGATAGAAAGCTTCGCCGTATCCGTAATACTCCCAATTGCTGAACCAAGTCACGTGCTTTCCGAGCGGCACCCAAAGCTTCACCACGGGCTGATAGTAGCTGGTGGGCCGGCTGCCGGAAGAGATGAAAGAACGATCCGCCGGCCGATAGCTTCGGGGAAAAACGCTTGCCATGCGGCCACGCCACATCGAAGAGAGCGGTGCCGGTGTGGGAATCGTCGACATAACGCGATAATTGCGGAGAAAGGGTGCCGGGATCGAGGATCCCAATGTTGGAAACCAGATCGCCCCGCGTGTAGGAGCCCTGGATGTCGAACATTGTGCTGTTCTTTGGCGACCAGTAAAACGACAGCGACTCCTGATGAGACGTGTACTTGTAGTTCGTTCCGGATAGCGGATTCTGGTTGTCCAGCAGGGTGAAATCGCCGGAAATACTGAGCGTCTGCAAGGGTTGATAATGCACCTGCGCCCGCACCTTCTGATAGTTATACAGACTGGTACGGAAGTAAACCCCGCTCGACGACGCGCCCTCCACTTCCCCGGTCAGCGAGATTTTCTGCGAGGGCCGGAACGTGACCGAGCCGATCCCGACGTTTTGCCTCAGTTGCTCGTGATCGGAACTGACCAGGCCCGCGGCCGGCAGGAAGGCGTACTGCGCGTTGCCCCACACATAGCGATAACCACCGCGTAGCGTGAGTTTGGCGGAGGCGTCATAGAAGACGTCGAGCGACTCCTGGCTATAGTTCGTCGCTAAAGTGGAATCCAGCAGCGCACCAAGCGCCAGGGGCGACCCGGCGACGAGCAGCGTGTCGAGAGAGGCGGACGATCCGGCGTCGTGCAACCGGTCCGTCATCCAGCTCTCGACGATGCGCACGTGCTGGAACGGCCGGATTTCGGCGCCGATACTTCCGGTGGTGTGCGGCTGTTCGGCTGCGGCGTTGATGATTTCCTGTTCGCTCGAATAGAACAGGATCTGGCTCTGCAAATAAAGATTGCCGTTGTCGTACTGCTGATAGTGAACGTTGGTGTTGGGCTGGCTGTAAAGAAACTGGCCATAAATATCCAGCCAACTGGTGGGATTGGCCGTCAGGTAAGCTTTGCTGTACGCGCTCGATCCGCCGATGCCGTAAGCGGCCAGGAGGCTGGTGAGGTTCAAAGTTTCGCCGAAAATCGGCGCTGAAAAATTGCCGTTATTTACAGAGCCAGGCGCCTGATAGAGGCTCTGATCGCTCTTGAATGCGGTGCCGCCCTCTTCCAGCGTCAGGTGAAAATGCGGTTTCTCGAAGCGAACGCCGCCGCGGTACACGTCGGTGGAATCAAAGAGTGAAGTGGGTGCCGGATATTCATTGCTGTCGCTGACAAACGCGGACACGCCCGTGCCGGAATCGGAATCATGATCCCAGCCGAAATAGGGAGACCACCAATGGCCGGGCAGGAGGTCGAGCGAGAGCGCCGCGATTTTGCGCCGGGTATTGAACGATTGTTCGTCCAACACCACGCCTTGGCCGAGCAGCGGATCGGCGAAGGAAGGCAGGTTGTTGAAGTAGGCGAAGTCGCGATAATCGGCGTTGAAATCGTAGATGCCGGACTTCTTCGCTTCAATGTGGAGCGACTCGGCTGGTTCAGCGCCCCAGGTGGTGGCGCGCACCTGAATGGTGTCGAACCAGCGGTGTTTCGGATCGGTGAGGGTGAAGTCCGCACCTAGCAGCTTGGGACCCGAGTGAATGTCGATAATGCTGCGATAGGTATCGTAGCTTCCCCCGACACCGGTGTTCCAGACGTAGCCCAGATCAACCCAACCGGCGAGGAAGGGTTCGGTGGCTGGCACGGGCGAAGCTGCATCGCTCGTGGCAGCGGCCACAGCCGGCGCCGGTGTCTTGGCCGGTGCCGGGGTTGTAGCAGGTACAGGCGCCGCGGGCTGTTGCGCGAGCAAGGGCAAGCTCCCGAGAATGAACAGCAGCGCCTTCATTTCAACAGATTCCTATCCACGTGGCTGCCGTGAATCTTCTGATGACACACGGTGCAGTTCTGAAACACGGGCGATCTCAAATCGTGAAACGCGGGTGGCACGACGCCCATCACTTTTACTGGCGTGTTAGGAAGGTTTGCATGGCATTCCAGGCAGACGAACCGGACGTCGGCCCGCGTCAGCATTCTCGGATTCGACGAGCCATGCGGCTCGTGACAGGCTTGGCAGCCTTCAAAACGCACCGGGGCATGTTCGAACGTAAACGGACCCCGTTTGTCGCCGTGGCATTTGAAGCACCCCGGCTCGTTGGCTGCGAAGCTTTGGAGCATGGCGGGCCGGATACTGCCGTGCGGATTGTGGCAATCCACGCAGCTCATCACACCTTCGGGAAGCTTGTGATGGAACGGCCGCTGGAATTGTGCCCACTCGTTGAGGTGACAGCTGGCGCACTGCTTATTGGTTGCATCCGCCTTGTGAACCACCAGCGGCTGTTCGCTGGAGTGCATCTTGTGGCAGGCGGTGCACGAAATTTCGTTGTGGGCGTGGCTGCTTTCGAGTCGTCCGACCTGGGTTGGTTGATTCAGATGACAGGTTAGACAGATTTTGTCGGCCGCCGCGGCCGGCAGGTTCGCCGGATTCTGAATATTGCTGGCGGACGGTCCCTCGGTATGCGCCTGGCCGGGCCCGTGACAGGCCTCGCACTCGCGGCCCACCCATCCCTTCTTTGCATTGTCGGCCAGCACGTGATGCGCGTTCTTGGCGAGCCCGTTATAGATGTCCTCGTGACAGACCTTGCAGGTATCCGAGCCTGCGTAGCCCTTGGGAAGGGTTTGTGCGGCTGCCCGGGGACTGGCAACCGCAGCCAAAAATAAACCGAGCAGGAGCGAGCGCGTTTGCGTCATCACTGGATGTCGGGCATCATTATTGCGCGGGTACTGCGTCGCTGGCAAACTGTGCGCCGTTACGCCTCCCCCCGGCATTCACGCTTTCGTGCGCCTGATCAGTCAATATCCGCGCAGGTATGCCGTTGGTCAAGGGAGCTGCCGACGGCTCGATAATATCTCCTCGCGCCAGGATTGGATGTCCACCCAGACACTCGCCCGACTTTGGACATTCCGTGCACCGGGCTGATGGCAGAGCTTCCGGCGCCAGGCGCGGTTCGGCGCCGAGCCAGTAAAGCCCATTTGCCATCACACAAAAGCCCGTCACGGCAAACCACACCATGGCGCCGCCAACAAAAAGCGTGAACAGACTAAACCAGGCGCTGTATGCGAGCATCAGTACCGACGCGACGGAAATATTGATTCCCACTGCGAGATAGATGCGGCGCTCCAGATACCATTTGTCCGTCTGCATACGGTATAGGTTCCAGCGTCCGGAGGTCTCCGACCCGAGCATGGGAGTGAAACCAAACAGGCGCAGAACGCTGCCTACCGGGCAAAAACCAGTAAAAGCAACATTGATGGAAACCAGCCCCGTGGCAATGACTCCCAAGATCCACAACGGATTCAGCAACAATGCCATAGCAGTGCTTGCTAATAAAACCACTCCGGCGATCAACCAGACGGTGCGTTCGATATACCAGCGGTTGGTGGGGACGATATAGACGCCGGAGCGTAATGTCATCGTTAGGATTTCCTTTCGTTTATGGCATCGTCAGCGCCGGGCGGCATGGTAGCGCTTTTTGGCAAACATTATTGAGCGTGTACAGCGTCAACGGCGAACTGCGCGCCAGCGGCATGGCAAACAGTGCAGCTCTCGCCCAATGAGTCGGTATTGGCGAGAAAATGCGCCCCCGCGGGCTTGGAGACATGGCATCCGCTGCAAGCAGAAGCAATAGGCTGCACCGGATTAATCCAGCCTTGCGGATCGACGACCGGATTCAGGTTGCCCATTGCCGGCAAGTCGTTCTGCTCCGTGCTATTGACGTGGCACAGCGAACAATTTTGCAGATCGGTGGCGTCTCCCGCTCCGTTCATGGCCGGATAAAGGACGCCGGTGAAGTCGCTCGGGTTCCCGCCGTGGCCCACGACGATGTAAGGATTCTTGGGATTGTCGGCCGCGGCATTCACGCCGTCGTGAATGCGGTGAACCATAAAAGCGAAATTGATGGTTTCCGGCGGCTCGGCCTTGAGTTTAGCGTTGGTCGAGGTGGCGCGCGTGGCCGCATCGGTGTCGGACGGATTGTGACAAAGGACGCAGTACTGGGGCTCGTTCCGCCGATTTCCGTGCAGCGTAAGATGCACGTGGCATTGATTGCAGTTGGTCTCCGCGACCACCGTACGGCGCGGCGCCACTGCGGAACCGTCCACGGAGAAGTAGAAAACCTGGTTCGGTGTCCCGCTTTCCACCTGTTGCGCCAGCGTGGTGCCCGCCAGCACGTTCTCCAGTCGTTCGGATTCCACGCCGATGGCGTAGGTACCGGTGGCTCCCGCCGGGATAGCGTGCTGGAAGGTATACGTGCAGTTGCCGCTGGAGTCGCAGGTCCCCTGCGTCCCGTCCTCGCCGACGTAACCCGGCGTAGTAACGTCACTGCCGAAGCTGGTGTAGCCGTAGTCGGTGGTCGGTCCGGCCATGGTGAACTGAAGGTCTTCCAGGGTCGGGTCGTTCAGGGCGATCGTTTTGCCGTTGATGTCTTTTACTGTAAAGGCGACCACGGGCTTCTGTCCGGCGTTCGTGTTCGTTACGCCGGTGATTGTTACCACGATGCTCGATATGAGCGTATCCGGATTCTGCGGGTAAGTGGCCGGCGTGTCATTGGCCACCACGTGCGCGCCCATGATGGAGGCATCGAAGGGAATCTCGCCTTGCGGGATATGGCAGTTCATGCACTGGGTGTCGTCCGCCTGGGGTCCACCTGGGTGGTTGACCTCCGGACCAGTGGAAAAGCCAGTTGCGAAATCGATGTCGTTGTGGCAGCCGCCGCAAGCAGCCCTGCTCGGTTTCGACAGGAACGCCTTAGCTTGTGCCGCGCCGGTGGTTTGGCTATGGCAAACTTCGCAGCGTTGGGTCATGGCGGGATCGATCACGGTAGAAAAGTTGCTGATGGAATCCATGTAGCCGGCAATCTGATAAGGCACGCCCGGCGTGGTCGCGGTGCCAACCACGGTGGGCAACGATGAACCCATGTGCAGGCTGTGAAAGAATACCTTGGCGTCCAGCGAGTTGCCCGTGATCGGATCGGCGTTTTGCGGCTGGTGGCAGAGGACACACATCTCCATGCCATGGGCATAACCGCCGTGGAACGCCAACTGGTCGTGGCAAGCGTTGCAACTCTCGGTGCGGATCACATCGCGCGTGACAGTAACCGGCGAGCCATTGGGAACAAAGTTGAAGGTCGCGCCGGCGTAGTTCGTACCCAGATTGAATGCGTAAGATTCCGGTTGCCAGTCGACCGCGACGGTATTGGTCACGGTGGGGTCAAATCCCGAGGGGGCCTTGGCAGTGAAAGTGTATTGGTATTGTCCCGGCGCTACCTGTGTGGCGGTGCCCGCCCAATCTCGAAATCCGGGCGGGTAATGGTGCCCAGCACCTTGCCCGTCGCCTGCGCGGTCGTATAGGCCACATATTGTTCCTGGCCCTTGGGGATGTAAGCGGCCACATATGCCAACGAAATCACGCCCGGTGTCGTGGCCCCGGTCGCATCCAGCGGCAACCCATTGGGATCGGTGAGCGTATAGGTGACTGTGATCGTGCCATCGGAGGCGATGGCTGCCGAATTGATAGTGATGGTGAAGCCAGGGTTCACGAAATCAAGCAGGGCCTTACTCGCATAGAAAGCTTTATCATGCGGGGTAAATGCATGCTTCTTGGTCTGACCAGTGACGCAGAGGGCAATGAGCGCGGTAAACGCCGCCATCCGTCCTACGAAAGAAAGCCGCTTCATTTGTGATCCTTATCGGTTCGTACACGCTCGACAACACTTTGGTACTGCTAGCTACGGATTCATCTCATTTCTCGTTTGCCTTTTTCAGAGCAGTGTCGAAAGGCACGTTATCACCACAGGTCTGGCCTTGTATTCATTGGGTTAAGTCAACAAGGTGGGTGAAACTACGTGCACGCTGGGGTATATTCCCCAGTTGCCCTTGTCAGGATATTGCAAAGTGCTCGTGACATTCTTTACTGTCAACGGTGCTCTCAGTCACAGAGGAACGGCAGTTGCTCTATTGAAGACGGACTAGGAACGAGAATGCCGAATGAACACGAGCACACCCGAGAAGCCATTCACTAACGGTTTGCGGCCGGAACCTGAGCAAAGCTATCTCAGGGATTGGGTCTATGGCGGCATCGACGGTACCGCGACGACATTCGCGATCTGCTGGAGTTGTTGGGCTCACCTTTCACCGCGCGTCATCATGATCCTGGGAGGCGCCAATTTGATTGCGGATGGTTTCGCGATGGTCGGAGCGCGAGGAATTCGATCATGCGGAGGCCGTTGAGCGCCGCCATATCAAGACCTTTCCCGCGGGTGAACGCGAAGAAGTATCCGAGATACTGCGGGGACTCGGGGTCGCAGGTGGTCTTCTCAAGCGGGTGGTGGCGGCGGTCACAGCGAGCCGCGATCGCTGGGTGCGCATGATGCTGCGCTACGAATACGGGCTGCCGGCAGCGGTGCGTTCGCCGTGGCGGGCG
>CAWFZZ010000020.1:0-127855 GCA_963820405.1 Bryobacterales bacterium
AGCACCTCGCGCCCCTGGCCGCTCGATCCGGTGCCGCTGATGATGGATCCGGCCGAATGGAAAACCATCGAAGCCGCCGTCATCCAGCGCGCCATGCTGTTCAACTCCATCCTGGCCGATCTCTACGGGCCGCAGCGCCTGCTGCGCGAGAAGATGCTTCCGGCCGAGTTGGTTTTTCCCAACCCCGCTTTTCTGCGCCCCTGCTGGGGCATCCAGCCTCCCGGCGGCGTGTTCCTGCACATGTACGCCGCCGATCTGGCGCGCTCGCCCGACGGGCAATGGTGGGTGCTGGCCGATCGCACGCAATCGCCTTCCGGCGCCGGCTACGCGCTCGAAAATCGTCTGGTCACCACGCGCGTGCTGCCGGATGTATTCCGCGCCTCCCACATCCGCCGCCTCGCCAATTTCTTCCAGACCTATCGCGACGCTCTGCAGCGCCTGGTGCCCGCCAATCGCGAGAATCCGCGCATCGTGCTCCTGACGCCCGGTCCTTATAACGAGACTTATTTCGAGCACGCCTTCCTCGCCCGCTATCTCGGCTACACGCTGGTGGAAGGCGGCGATCTCACGGTACGCGACAATCGCGTTTTCATGAAGACGCTGGGCGGCCTGCTTCCGGTGGACGTCATCGTGCGCCGTCAGGATGACCAGTTCTGCGACCCGCTCGAATTGCGCGCCGATTCCATGCTGGGTGTGCCCGCGCTGCTCCAGGCGGTGCGCTCCGGCAATGTGGCCATCGCCAACGCACTGGGATCGGGCCTGGCGGAGTCGCCCGCCTATGCCGCGTTCCTTCCCGGACTCAGCCGCCTTTTGCTGGATCAGGACTTGAAAATTCCCACGGTCGCCACCTGGTGGTGCGGCCAGGAAGAGCCGCTCCAATATGTGCTCGATCACTTAAGCGACCTGGTGTTGAAGTCCACTTTCGCTGGCACGCGCGGCGATCCCATCTTCGGCGCGGCTCTCAGTGCCAAGGAACGGGAGGCATTGCTCGATCGCGTGCGCGCCGAACCCGGCCGTTACGTCGCGCAGGAGCGCGTCGCGCTTTCCACCGTGCCGGTGTGGGAGGACGGTCCGCTCCATCCCCGCCACATGGTGGTTCGCGTGTATGCGGTGCCGTCCGGCGGAAGCTATGCCGTGATGCCGGGTGGTTTGACGCGCGTCTCCACTTCTCTCGACAGCATGGTGGTGTCCATCCAGCGCGGCGGCGGCAGCAAGGATACCTGGGTGCTGGGCGACGGGCCCGCGCCTCCCTTCACGCTGCTGCGTCCGGCCACCCATCCCCTGGATGTCAGCCGCGCCACCTTCGATCTTTCCAGCCGCATCGCCGACAACCTGTTTTGGCTCGGCCGCTACACCGAACGCGTGGAAGCTACCGTGCGAATCACGCGCGCTATTCTTTCGCGCTTCTTCCAGGAAGAGGGCGCCACCCGCGCCTCCGGTTTGAAAGCGGGCCTCGAGATTCTTGCCGCGTTGGGCTACATCGAGGGAGAAAAACCGGCCGCCGCCGAACAGGAAGTGCTCTCCATGATTTACGATCCGGCCGAATCCAGCGGCTTGGTCTGGAATATTCATCAAGTGCGCCGCGTGGCCTGGCTGCTCCGCGATCGCATCTCAGTGGACGCGTGGCTCATGCTCAACCAGTTGGACCAGCAGTTCTCCGCGCAGCCGCCCTCCGATGAATTTCGCGTCACCGCCGCGCAGGACCGCTTGAACCACGCCATCATCACGCTTTCGGCCTTCGGCGGCCTGGTGATGGAGAGTATGACTCGCGGCGATGGCTGGCGCTTCCTGGACATCGGCCGCCGCCTGGAACGTGCCATACAAATGGTGGAGCTGCTGCGCAATGGTTTGCCGAAGGAAGCTTTCGGCGGAGTCGGCGTGCTGGAAGCGATTTTGGAGATGGCCGACAGCTCCATCACCTATCGCTCGCGCTACCTGACCTCCGTGCAAGTGGACTTGGTGCTGGATCTTTTGCTGGTGGACGAAGCCAACCCCCGATCCATCGCCTTTCAGCTGGCGCGGCTGCGCGAGCATATTGGTGAACTTCCTGGTAGTAAGACTTCCATCCGCCGTCCTGCCGAAGAGCGCATGGCCCTGTCGCTGCTTAACACCGTGCAGCTCATCGATGTGCGCGAGATGGCGCGCGCCGGGGAGCGCGCGGCGGCCGAAGCTCGCGAAGGTCTGCTGGGCAAATTGATCGCGGACCTGAGCGTCCTCTCCGACACACTCAGCCGCGCCTACTTCAGCCACGCCGCGCAGTCCCGTCGCCTATGAAGCTGCTAGCCACGCACCTCACCCGCTATTTGTACTCTGGCGCTGTTTCCATGTGCAATACCGAGGTGCATCTGCATCCGCGCCCGCGTGAGAATCAAACTATTCTTGAATACGAGCTCGAGGTCAATCCCACGCCCGATTCCTTGCTCTCGCGTGAAGATTACTTCGGCAACCAGGTGACCTTCTTCTCCATCGCCGAGCCGCATCGCGAGCTGGTCATTACCTCGCGCTGCCTGGCCAATCTGGAAGCCTCCACTCCGCCCGCCCTCGACCTATCGCCCCCCTGGGAGCAGGTGCGCGAGGAATCATCCAAACGCGACACGCCCGAAACGTTCGAAGCGGGGCAGTTTATTTTCGAATCGCCTTCCATTCAGGTTGGCGCGCCGTTTCGAACCTACGCTGCTGCTTCTTTTACCGCGGGCCGTCCATTGCTCAGCGCCGTCGAAGATCTGTCGCGCCGCATCTTCACTGAGTTCCACTACGATCGTCGCGCGACAACGATCGGGACTCCGGTGGATGAAGTGCTCGCCTTGCGACGGGGCGTGTGTCAGGATTTCGCCCACGTGATGATCGCCTGCCTGCGATCGCTCGGGTTGCCCGCGCGCTACGTGAGCGGCTACCTCCGCAGCGGCAGCCGCTTTGAGGGACATGGGGCATCGCACGCCTGGGTTTCGGTATGGTGCCCGGTTTTTGGCTGGAAGGATTTCGATCCCACCAACAACGTCATGCCGGGCGCTGGCCATTTCACCGTGGCCTGGGGCCGCGATTATTCCGACGTCACGCCCGTGAAAGGCGTAGCGCTGGGTGGCGGCGAGCAAGTGATCAGCGTAGAGGTAGACGTGTCACCCCCAACTTGATGCAAATGGATGTGACGCACGCACTCCTGCGTGCCGCGTTCACACTCGTGTGAACGCCGCGGTTACGAAATCTCGACTGGCGCATCTAACTAACGAGCTTCCCCCATGCAGTCCGTGTTCGATAAGTTCGCGCCGAAGAAAAAACGCAGGCCGGTAGCCGCCGGCCGCGCTTATTTCTGCCGCTGCGGGAGACCGGTTTTCTTCCGCAATAGCGTTTGCCTGGCTTGCAGAACACCGCTCGGCTACGAACCGCATCTGCGGCAAGTTTATCCTTTAGCACCAACCTCCGAGCCTGATATTTGGGAACTCGCGATCGGCGACGTGAGCGCCGGAAAATACCGCCGATGCGCGAATCTGGAATCGCCGTCAGCCTGCAACTGGCTAATCGACGAGCGCGACAGGGATGGCAACCCGCGTCTGTTTTGCATCGCCTGCCGGCTCGACCGGACCATCCCCGATCTCTCCGTGCCCGAGAATGGTGTGTTGTGGGGCCGCCTTGAAGGCGCCAAACGCCGGCTGGTATCGTCGCTGCTGGCGCTCCATCTTCCCGTGGACTCGCGCGTGGACCAGGACCCCCAGCGCGGCCTGGCATTCGATTTTCTGCACTCGCCCCCGGGCGGACCGCGAGTGCTGACGGGCCATGCCGATGGCATCATCACAGTCAACATCGAGGAAGCCGACAATTCCGCGCGCGAGCGTATTCGCGAAGAGATGCACGAGCAATATCGCACCCTGCTCGGTCACCTGCGGCACGAAGTAGGGCATTATTACTGGGACCGTCTGATCGCCGGAACGTCCTGGCTGGAAGATTTCCGCGAGGTATTTGGCGACGAGCGGCAGGATTACACCGCCGCGCTACAGCGCAATTACCAGCAGGGACCGCTGCCCGGCTGGGAGCAAAGGCACGTCAGCGCTTACGCCAGCGTGCATCCCTGGGAAGACTGGGCGGAAACCTGGGCGCATTATCTGCACATGGTGGACACGCTCGATACCGCGCTCGGCTTTGGTTTGGATACTCGCCGCCTGGAAATGGAAATTGACCCGTTCAGCCGCGACGTTCTGTACCGGCCAAACGACCCCGGCGCCAAGCGCTTTCTCTCGTTCCTGAATGCCTGGATCGCCCTCTCGGCCGTGCTGAACGAACTATCTCGCAGCATGGGCCAGCCCGATCTCTATCCGTTCGCGCTCCCCCGTCCAGCCGTCGCCAAAGTGCATTTCATTCATTTAGTGATCGCGTCAGTGTAGCTTTCTCTAGTTCCTGAAGTGCTGAACGAACCGTTTCATTCATTTAGTGTTCGCGTCAGTGTAACTCGTGGCGCACGCACTCGTGCGTGTTCACACTCGTGTGAACGCCCGTTTGCATATGAAACGGATCAGCCCCGATCGTCCCTTGCAACTCAACCAAGTACTCGATCGCACTCACTCGCGCCAATTGCAAACGCGCTTCTTCGAACCGGGGTCCGTTAATCCGCGCATCTTCCAGTGCTCGCAAATGCCGCGTCCATAACGCCACGTCCCGTTCCTGTTTAACCACCAATCGCTCGCGATACCACTCACTCGCCAGCATCGCTTCGCGCGAAAACAACCCGCGAATTTCCGCAGCATCCACGCCCATGCCTTGATACGAACCATGCGCCATGATGTGCAGCAGCGCCTTGAGCGGCGGGCACGCGGCGTCCACGCTGCCGTCTTCAAAATATTGCAGGGCCACGCGCGTCTGCGTCTCGACAATCGCATCCACACCCGCGGCGAACTGCGCCAGATCCTGTTTCTCGGGCCGCAGCATTTGATCCGGAAACACCGCATCGGGCGTCTCGAAAATGCGTCCCAGAAAATGATCCACGAACAACTCGGTGATCCGGTAGCCTAGGCGGCTGGCCAGCACGGTGTGGCCGTCCAGCCAAAAATCGCAGATCGGTTCCAGATACCCGTGGGCCTTCAGGAACTCCTGGATCGCGCTCATGCACGCGCATGCGGCACCAGATCTCAGGAACCAGCAGGCTCACGTCATGATCCATGCGAAATTTCGGACCCGCATAGCCGGCCGACGTGGTAAAACCCGCGTATCCCGTCACAATCGCCGACACCAGCGCGTTGTTCAGATCCACCACCGGCCACAAGGCGTTGAACGGACCCTTGGTCAGTGCGCCTTCGCTGCCGAATCCAGTGGTCGCGGGCGACTTGCCGGTCAAGCTGGCCACGAAGTCCATGAACAGCTCGGGCAATTCCTGATAATGCACCGGCCCGTACACTGCCAGCGGCGGTGTGCCGCTTTTAGGATCCGCGGGACTGTTTCTGCGCCCCGCCAGTACGGCGTTCACCGGCTGATAAACCGGACGCACCGCCGGAATTTCCCGCTCCAGCCGCGCCGCGATCTCCGCCAGATAAAAGTCGCGCGGATTCGTCAGATCGGGCCGCGGCTGCAAATAGCGCGGATTGGTGGAAGGAGCTCCATTTACCATGCGTGGATGCGCCGACGAGACAACATACTCAGTCTGCGGGTCGTCGACGAAACTCTCCAGCCGTTGTTTCATCGGCTCCGTATATCGATCGAACTCCGCCACGTGATCCACCAGCGCGCGGGCCTGCTCCCTGTCGAAGGCTTCAAAGTTCGAAAAGAAATTGCCCGCACTCGCGATGTCAGATTCCGCTTGCCGGTCTGCTCCGCGGCGAATCGCGTCGTCCGGTCTTTGGAACAACCGGCGTTCGCAATTGGCCACCAGCTTGACGCTCGGGTTCGGATATTCCGGGTCCAGATCGCTCAAGCTCTCTGCGCGGCAGTACCACCGAAGCAGTGATATCGTCCTCCACCGGAACCTTGTCGGCGGGGTGGAAATCGGGCCGCAGTTTGTAAATCCGCCACGAGCCGTCTGGATCGAAGCCCACCCGCAGATAATTGCTCACCAGCAGCTGGTTCTCAAATTTCAACTCATGCCCGAGAAAGCCATTCACCCGATCCACCGTGAAGTGCTCGCGCCAGTTGTCCCCCCACTCCGGCTGATAATATCGCTTCACGGTGAATAAAAGCTGGCGGATCGTTTGCGGAAGCGCGCGCACCCACGCGTTATGTTCGTCGTTGTACTCGGGCGACGGCGTCATGAGTTGGATCACCGAGCCGAGGGTACGCTCCGCGTTCAGGATCGGCCGGCGGCTCCGCGCGTCCGGACTTCTACCGCGATAGATGCCCGAAAAATCGCGCCCGAAAATCTCTGCCACCTGGTCCATATCGCGGTGATAATCCTTGACGAACACCGGACCCTTAAGCACCGCGTTCGCGATGGACTTCGAAATTTCTGACTTGCCGCCGCCTGACACAGTGCATGGTTTGTGACACAGCGTGCCACGCGGCCGCGCGCCCACCAATCGCCAGGCCGTCCCGCCCGTCTGCTTCTCCAAACGGATGCGAAACCCGTTCGGAAGGAAGTACGTGGCATCTTTGCGCAACGTCAGCCGCTCATCCCGATCGCTCTTCCGCCAGGTAATGTTCCCGCGCAGTACGTCAAACACGGAATCTTCCGGCACGTAATAAATATCGGAGAAGCGCTTGTCCCTCCCATAGCCTTCCGGCATCACTTCCACCAGATCATCCAGCAGCCGGATCGCATCCGTGTATTTCGCTTTCTTCAAGCTGACGGTCCGGCCGGCGTGAAATTCCTGGCCCAGTACATACGTCGCGAAAGCGATGGCGCCGCCCGCGTGCTCCTCCTCGCAAATCCCGAACAGGTTGGCCGCGAAGCTGATCTGTGTCTTCACTTCTTTCTTGCAATAGCCGTAATAATTGTCAGCCAGAATGGTCACCATTACGCCGCGCTGATCGCGGCAGGTGATCTTGAACGCTGAGCCATTGTTGTAAAGCTCATCTTCGTTTTGCCAGCACATCCCATCGCGGCGCTGTCGCTCGCTGGCCTCGCTCGCGTGCGGCGATCCTAGGTCTTTCTTTTTGATCCCAACTAAATGCGGCGCCAGCACCACGCACCCCGTATGCCCGGTCCAATGCAAAACGTCCAGCGCGGCGTCGTTCTCGGGAAGATATGGATCGCCCGCATTTCCAAAAATGCTTTCGACGAAATCCAGATTGCTCACCAGGCTGCCCGGCGCGACGAACCGAATCTCCATGGTCTTCGCGGGATCGCGCCCCGCAGCCGGGCACACCAGCGGCCGCAGCAGCAGCGATACGAAACAGCGCACGTCTTCGTCCTGATCGGCGGTGAACGGCAGCACCAGCATGCTGTCCGGCGGACGGAGCGCCGCGGCCCACAACGCCGCGAACACCTGCTTCGGCACCGCGATCTTGTCGGCCGGAACCGGCAGTCCGCCTTCTGCGATATGAAAGATACCCTGCGTGGTGCGCTTGTCGCTCTTCGGATTGTGCAGCACGCCTTGGGCGATGCGATAGGACTTGAGGCACGGTGATGAAAAAACGTCCGCGCTCGCTGGCAGCGACATGATGCGCGCCATGCCTTCGCGATCCAGCACGAAGCCATCCACCGGCAGCCGCGCGGCGCCCTGCGGCGAAACCTCGCGCAAGTAGCTATCGAGGAACGATTGAATCCGCGTGTCCGCCGGGCACAGCCGGTTTCCGAGCAGCTGATCCTTCTGATGGTAGTTGCGCAGCAGCGGCCCGGCGATCTCCAGGAACTCCGGGTCCGCCGTGCTCCGGCTGGTCGGCTGCCCTAGCGCCGCGAGCTTCAAATTGATGTAGCGGATCAGTTCCGAACCGCGTGCAGTAGTGGTGGGGGCGACGCCAGGCATCGTGTTCAGCTCCGGTTGGCTCGCTCCACGGGGCGCGGCGAAAACTACTCCTCCAGCTTAGTACATCATCAAGCGTCGGGAACTCGTCGGAAAAAGTCGATTTTCCGACAGGCAGATTCGCCCTTAAGTACAAACCAATGCGGTTCCTCCAAGGCACCCAACGTGCACACTATCGGCGATGCCTTCGATCCGCATCGCGGCGCTCGCCTTCGCGGCATGCACCCTGCTGAATGCGCAAATGACCCTGTTTCAAAAATTGCCCGCGCCGCGTAACGTTCACACGCCGTCCTGCATAGACTGCGTGCGCGACTTGGGCAAAGGCATCTCACCGCAACTCGCGCCCCTCCGTGCATTTCGCTCCAAGCACCCCTGCCCCACCACTAGTTCAGTGCGCGGCGCCTGTCCCGGTTACGTCATCGTCGATAACAAGGGCAACCTTCGCTGGCGGACCCTCGCGCAAGCCGCCAAGGATCGCGCCAGATTGACCAAATGAGGTCGACGAAATGAGCTCGGCGATTTGCCGCAAGCCGCCGATCCGCATAGACTGGTAATGTCGTAACCCTGTTGTTTGACGACAAGCGATCGGTCCTGCAACGGGAGAGCAATGTTATGACTCAAGCAGCCAGCGCTCGTGCTGCTAATTACGTCCTCACTTTGGAAGAGATCGGCCATCTGGCGGCCGAGGGCGGCAAGCCGGCTGAAACGCTCATGAACGTGGTAGCGTTGATCGCCGCCCGTTTCCAGACCGATGTGTGCTCCGTCTACCTGCTGGAGCCCGATCGCGCCAACCTGGTGATGGCCGCCACCATCGGACTTCGCCCCCAGACCATCGGCACACTACGCATGGCGCTCACCGAGGGACTCGCGGGTTTGGTCGCCGAGCAGGTGCGCCCGGTAGCTGTCGAACACGCCACCAGTCATCCGCGCTTCAAATACTTCAAGGATGCCGGCGAAGAGTCCTACCAGTCGTTTTGCGGCGTCCCACTCATCGATCAAGGCGTGTTGCAGGGCGTGCTGGTGGTGCAAACCATCGAACCTCGCGCCTTCACCGACGAAGAGGTGCAGATGCTGGTAGAGGCCGCCGCGCAGGTGGCGCCTGTGGTCAGCGAAGCGCGCGCCCTCGATCGCTTCATTGCGCCCGTGCAGGAGCGCCTCTGGGCCCTCGCTCGCAACTTGTGGTGGAGCTGGGACAACGATTCCACCAGCCTGTTCCGCGATCTGGACCCGGTCCGTTTCCGCCAGTTAAACCACAACCCGATCGCGCTGTTGTCGGAAATCCCGCTCGCCAAGCTCGAACGCCGCGCCGGAGAATTGGTTTTGCACGGCCGCATCAACTACGCGTACCGCCGTCAGCAGGAGTACCTGCGCGCGGATCGCACCTGGGGCGCAACCCATGCCGGCGTTCTGCGCCCGCGGCCGGTGGCGTACTTCTCGGCTGAGTTCGGACTGCACGAGTCTCTGCCGATTTACTCGGGCGGCTTGGGGGTTCTCGCCGGCGATCACATCAAGAGCGCTTCCGATCTGGACATTCCCTTGATCGGAATCGGTCTCTTCTACAGCCAGGGCTACTTCCGCCAGCGTCTGGATCGCGATGGCTGGCAGCAGGAACAATATCTGCAAACCGACGTCAGTCAGCTTCCCATGGAGCCGGCCATCGGAAAGAACGGCGAGCCAGTGGCAGTGGAGCTGGTAACCCGTAGCGGCGTAATTTACGCGAAAGTCTGGCGGGTCAAAGTGGGCCGCTGCGACCTGCTGCTTTTGGATTCCAACGTGGACGGCAACGCTCCGGAAGACCGCGAACTTACCTCGCGACTCTATGGCGGCGACGGCCGCGTGCGCATTCGTCAGGAGCTGCTGCTCGGCGTCGGCGGATTTCGCGCCTTGAAAGCCATGGGCATCACGCCCGCCGTTCTGCACCTCAATGAAGGACACAGCGGATTCGCCGTCTTCGAAGCCATCGCCAACCGCATGCAGGAGGAAGGCATCTCCTTCGAGCAGGCTGTTCCCCGCGTCTCTCGCGAAGTGGTTTTCACCACGCACACACCGGTGCCCGCCGGCCACGACCGCTTTAACGCCGGCCTGATCGAGGAGCATCTGGGTCCTCTGCGCGACCGCCTTGGCCTTTCCGACCGTCAGCTCATGGACCTGGGCCGCGAAATTTCCGGCAACGAGTTCGAAGAGTTTTGTATGACCGTCCTCGGCCTGAAATTATCGCGCCGCGCCAATGCCGTCTCCGCGCTCCATGGCGAGGTCTCGCGCGCCATGTGGACCGGCCTTTATCCCGGCAAGCTCGAGGACGAGGTGCCCATCGGCCACATCACCAACGGCGTGCACGTGCCCACCTGGCTCGCCCCGCAAATGTTTCGCATCTATGATCGACACCTGGGCACGGGCTGGCTCGAACACAGCGGCGAATCGCGTACCTGGGAGGGTATCGAGAATATCGACGACGGCGAGCTGTGGGAAACGCACGGCGCCCTCAAGCTGCGGCTGCTCGAGTTTGTGCGCCGTCGCGCCGTGGAACAATCTCAGCGCCGCGGCGAATCGCCTGAAACTTTGCAGAGGCTCAGCCGCGTCCTCAGCCCGGATGCGCTCACCATCGGCTTTGCGCGCCGCTTCGCCACCTACAAGCGCGCCAACCTCATCCTGGCCGATATCGAAAAACTCGCCAGTCCATGGTCAACGATCCCAAGCGTCCCGTGCAGTTCGTCTTCGCCGGCAAGGCCCATCCCCGCGACGAACCCGGAAAGCGCGTCTTGCAGCAGATCGCTCAGTTGATGCGTGATCCATCAGTTTGCCGACAAATTCGTTTTCGTCGAAGACTACGACATCAACGTTGGAAGGCTCTTCGTCCAGGGCGTCGACGTGTGGCTGAACAATCCGCGCCGTCCGCTCGAAGCCTCCGGCACCAGCGGTCAGAAAGTGGTCTTGAATGGCGGCCTGAATCTTTCCGTGCTGGACGGCTGGTGGGCGGAAGCGTACGACGGTCTCAACGGCTTCGCCATCGGAACCGGGAGAACGCATTCCAATATGAATGTTCACGACACCCGCGACGGCGAGGATCTGTACCGCACGCTCCGCGAAGAAGTGATTCCTCTGTATTACCAGCGTGACCGCGACGGTCTCCCTCGCGGCTGGATCAAGCGCATGAAACGCACCATCCGAACGCTGGGCTGGCGCTTCAACGCCAATCGCATGGTGATGGACTACACGCTGAAGTGCTACGTGCCTGCCGCCGGCGGCACTTCCAGCGAGTTTTCGGGTTTGTGACGCCGTTTCAGCCACCATCCTGCAACCAGCACGCCGATCGTCCCGGCCGCTTCAACCCAATAAATCAGCGTCGTCGAGGGCGCAAATCTTTGCTCCACGAAAGCATCCGTCATGATCATTTGTCCCGCCACCCTTCCCAGCAGCGCCGCTCCGATATAAACGATCACCGGATACTTGTCCATCAGGTTCGCCAGCAGTCCGCTCGCGAAAACCACCAGGGGAATGCTCACGCCGAGCCCGAATAAAAGCAGCGCCAGGTTCCCCCGGGCCAGCGCCGCAACCGCCAGGATATTATCGGTGGACATCGTAACGTCCGCCACGATGATGAACCACATCGCCTTCCAGAAACTGGTGAGCTGCCCGGCGGAACCTTGGAGCGGCGGTTCTTCGCGAAACAGTCCGATGGCGATCCACAAGACGGCCGCGCCGCCCACGATTTGCAAAAACTTCACCTGCAATAATCGAGTCGCGAAAGAAGTCGCGGCCACCAGCGCGACCACCGCGCAAGCGGCGCCCGCAATCATCGCGCGTTTGCGGAGGCGCCCCGGCAGCGACTTGGCCGCCGCCGCGATCACTACCGCGTTGTCGCCGCTTAACGTCAGGTCCACGAGCACAATGGAGACCAGACTGGCGATGAACTGCCATTGCCGTTGGATAACGCTATTCTACCAACTGTGTGGCGCACGCACTCCTGCGTGCAGCGTTCACACTCGTGTGAACGTGTTCTTAAAATGTTCTAAACTCAATGCAAATGAGAACTAGCATCATTGTGGTCGCTCTGGCCAGCGTATCTGCGCTACCGGCCCCGACGCCCAAGCCTGTCCGCACGCAATCGGGCCTTGTGCAAGGTGCATCAGTAGACGGCATTTCCGTATACAAAGGCATTCCCTTCGCGGCGCCTCCCCTGGCCGCTTTGCGCTGGCGGGCTCCTCAGCCAGCCGCCGATTGGGCCGGACCGCGCAATGCCGATAAATTTGCTCCCGCGTGCATGCAGGTCCCGATCGTCAACGCGACTCTTGGCTTGGACGCCGTCGAGACCAGCGAGGATTGTCTCTATCTCAACATCTGGACGCCCGCGAAGTCCCCTAACGACCGGCTGGCCGTGATGGTCTGGATCTACGGCGGAGGCTTCACCATCGGTAGCACTTCGATGGCGTCTTACGACGGAATGAATCTGGCGAAGAAGGGCGTCGTGGTCGTCAGCGTGGCGTATCGGCTGGGAGCGTTCGGCTTCATGGCTCATCCCCAGCTGACCGCTGAGCAAGGCGGACATTCCGGCAACTATGGACTCCTGGATCAAATCGCCGGATTGCAGTGGGTGAAGCGCAACATCGCTGCATTCGGAGGAGATCCGAACCGCGTTACGATTTTCGGAGAATCGGCGGGAGGAATTGCCGTCAGCATGCTGGCCGCGTCACCTCTCGCAAAAGGATTGTTCCACGGCGCTATTTCGGAGAGCGGGGGAAACTTCGCGCCGCAGCGCCACGCCCAGGAGGGTGGCGAGAACATGGATTCCCTCGCCACCGCCGAGAAGAACGGCGTCGCTCTCCTCGCCAAGCTCGGTGCCTCTTCGATAGCCGATGCGCGGACCAAATCCGCGCAGGCCGTCCTGAAAAGTTCGCCTCCCGGCTTGGGCGGCGCATGGCCCATTTTCGACGGCTACGTGCTCTTGGGTGATCAGTACAAGCTTTACCAAGCAGGTCGCTACAACGACACGCCGGTTTTGATCGGGACCAATTCCGACGAAGGCGCGCTTTTCATCCCAGCCATCACTGCCGCCGCTTATCAAGGCACCGTTCGTTCTGGTTATGGCGAGTACGCCGGCAAGATTCTGGCCGCTTATCCCGCCGGTTCCGACGCCGAAGCTCTCCGTTCTGCCCGCGACCTCTTCCGCGATACTGCTTTTGCCTGGCCCACCTGGACCTGGGCGCGGCTACAGTCCCAGACCGGCAAAGGCAAAGTTTACGTCTACTATTTCAGCCATCGGCCGCCCTATCCCGACGCGCCGGAGTTCAAGAATTGGGGCGCGGCCCATGGGGGAGAGATCGCATATGTCTTTGGCAACTTCGCTCCCGGGATGCCTGCCACGCCAGCCGATCGCGCGGTCTCCGACGAAATGTCCTCCTACTGGGTCAACTTCGCCAAGACCGGCGACCCCGGCTGGCCCGCCTTCACCACCTCCAATACCCAAGTAATGAACCTGGACCATCCCTCCAAAACCATACCCGTTCCGAATCTCGAGAAACTGCAGGTGCTGGACGGTTACTACGCGTGGCGGCGATCCCAAGCCGCGAAATAACACCTGTGGCGCACGCACTCCTGCGTGCTGCGTTCACACTCGTGTGAACGTTTCTTGCTCTTGGACGTACCCTACGACTCTCTTCGTAAGTAAGTAACGAATTAAGTGTAAGTAATGAATTTGGCCGCAACTGGTCCCACTTCGATGTACATTCAACTCCAGGAGGAGACCCCCCATGAAGAAGTATCCGACCCGGTTGTTGGTTCTTGCGCTGTCCGTCGGGCTTGGCGCGCTGAACCTTGCTGCGCAAGGACACGAGTGTTTCAAGCTGCCGGGCTTCGCGGCCCTGCAAAGCGCGCTCGCTTCCGCCACCGCCGCCGAGACCAGCGGGCTGAACAATCAGATGTGGGCCACCATTGTCGATCGCGACGGAGTGGTTTGCGCGGTTGCGTTTTCCGGTGTGAATCGCGGAGCGCAGTGGCCTGGCAGCCGCGCAATATCGGCTCAGAAAGCCAACACCGCCAATGCGTTTAGCCTGGACGCCTCTTCCAACTCCGGCGGCTCCGGCCAAGCCAGCGGCCTCGCGCTTTCTACTGCGAACCTGTTTTCGGCCGTGCAGCCGGGCGGCAGCCTCTTCGGTCTTCAGGAGAGTAACCCAGTGGATACGGCAGTCGCGTATGGCGGCCTATCGTCGTTTTATGGCACTCCGTTCGATCCCATGGTCGGTGACAAGATCGGCGGCGTCAACGTTTTCGGGGGCGGGCTCGCGCTCTATGCTTCCGGTAAGGTGATCGTCGGCGGCGTCGGAGTCAGCGGAGACACTTCTTGCGCGGATCATGATATTGCCTGGCGCGTTCGCCACAACCTCGGGCTGGATCATCTATTGGGAGTTGGTGGAGTTTCCCCCGATGCGAACCGTCCCGACAACATCATTTACGACATCGTTGCCAATCCGGACGGCACGGGCGGCACAGGCCAAAGCCCCAGCGGCTCCGGCGGCGTTGGGACCAGCGCCTCTGGTTTCGGCCATCCCAAGTGCCTGAATACGGGAGATCAGACGTTGCTTCCGGCCGTGCAGCCCTAGCTCGGAGTCGTCCGTCACGGACGGAAAAATCGCAGACGTCGCTTGACCCACGCGCGGAAATCGGGCCAGAACTCCGGTAGAAGATTGGCGAACCCCGACCCGGCGACGCCGGTGCCCCAATTCACGGCCGCCGCGCGTGCGGTCCTGCTGGCTGCTGGATAATACGCGTTCGAGAGGGCGGCGCTCATGGCAGTTCCCAATACGTTGGACCCGTTGAACGTCGTCCCACCCGAGTCAGTCTGGGTGATCACCGAACGGCTGATCGCGTAACTAATGCGTGGCAGCAGTTTGTGCTCCGGCCCGCGGCGGATGTATCGCGTATCTTCGTGAAAGGCGGAAGCGAGAAGAAAATCGCCAAAAAAGTTCTGGCTCATAATGTCGCCCACAGCGGATCCGAAGCGCTCCGGATAGGCCGGCCAAATCCTCCTTCCGTATAGGGGCGTAGAGTCCGCCGCTTGTGAAACGGCGGCGTTGAAAGCGGCGGCGCCCAGCGTCATGGGCGCGAAGGTTTCGCTTTCAAACAAATTCCATTTTTCGGAAACGGAAGGCGGCGCAAGGGGTCCTTCGGAAGTCTGAGTAAGCGCACACGACGTGAGAACGAAGAAGGTAAACGTCAGCCGGCGCATTCGCCTGGTTAGACCCCTGATGCTTGGACGCCTGCGAACGAGAATCGTGTCTTTCCGAATAGAATAGGTGATGGCGGGTAGTTCGGTTGGCATCGATTTCGGGACCACCAACAGCTCCATTGCGCGCTCGATCCATCATTCCTCATCGGTCGAGGTTGTGCAATTTCCGTTCTTGGGTGGAACTACCGAATCGTATCGCTCGCTGTTATATCTGGAAAACGTCCGCCAGCAGGGGAAAAACAAGCTCGTTTCCTGGACTGGGCCGGCCGGCATCGAACATTATTTATCGCGGGAAACCCCGGGCCGCCTGATCCAGTCGCTCAAGTCTTTTCTCACCAGCCGGACGCTGCAAAGTACTGAAGTATTCGGCCGGCGCGTAAAAATTGAGGATCTCATCGCGCGCATTCTTCGTGATCTGCGGGAAAAAGCGGAACAGCAGTTCGGAGTCCCGATCACTTCGGCAGTCGCCGGACGCCCCGTGAATTTTGTCGGAGCTGAGACCGAAGAAGACAATCGGTATGCCGAAAGCCGCCTCAGGAGCGCTTATCAGCTCGCCGGGTTCGAAGCAATCCAATTCGAAATGGAGCCCGTGGCCGCGGCCCATTATTACGAGTCCACGCTTCAACGCGACGAACTGATTCTGATTGGAGACTTCGGTGGCGGCACCAGCGATTTCTCTTTGATTCGCGTCGGTCCCACCATTCGCCGCCGAGGGCGCACCCCGGCCGATCTGCTGGGCAACGCCGGTGTCGGTATTGCCGGCGACGCGTTCGACGCCAGGATCGTGAGGAATCTGGTTTCCCCGCATCTCGGTTCAGGCACCCAGATGCGGTCCATGAACAAAATTCTGCCGGTTCCCACCTGGGTGTATGCCAAGCTCGAACGCTGGCACCACCTGTCTTTTCTAAAAGCGAAGGATACGATGAACATGCTGGCCAGCGTGAAGGCGCAAGCGCTGGAGCCGCGCAAAATTGAAGCTTTAATTCATTTGGTGAACGAGGATCTCGGATATCACTTGCATCAAGCCGTCCAAAAGACCAAGTGCGATCTTTCGACGGATGATGCCGCCCCATTCCACCTCTCGGATGGCTTCCTGGAATTGGACGCCGTCGCCGAGCGGTCTTCCTTCGAAAGCTGGGTAGAGGTGGAAATAGCCGCGATCGAAGCATGCGTGGATGCTCTGCTCGAGCGTTCGGGCGTTCAGCCAGCCCAAGTGAATATGGTGTTCCTGACTGGCGGCTCGTCATTTGTCCCGGTGGTCCGCCGGATTTTTGAACGGCGATTCGGCCTGGATCGAATCCGGACCGGAATGGAGTTCACCTCGGTAGCCCAGGGACTAGCGCTAAAAGCCACCCAACTCTAACTGGAATGATCACCACATAGCAGGGCAGGTCTTGACAATACTCCTACCCCAATTGCCGGAATGCAGGTCTTGGCAACTCGTGGCGCACGCACTCTTGCGTGCCGCGTTCACACTCGTGTGAACGCCTGGCAGCGTAGGGTTTCAACGCGCTCTGCCCATCCGGCTCAACCGCACTCGAGCGAAAATCGGAGGGCTGCGCAAACCTCCCGCATCCGTTGCTGACTCAAACTGGAGACCCGTTTCCCCAGACGTTCTTGCGAAATTGTGACCACATGGTGCAGGTTCACCGCACATCGACGCTTCATGCCGTCATCTATGTCCAACACCACTTCCGATGGCACATCCCGGACTGTGGAGGTAATTGGAGCCACCGTTACGGTCGAAAGATGGCTAATGGCGCTATAGCGAGTGAGTATGAGGACCGGCCGCTGCTTGTCGGGCGGCGCAAATCGGCAAAGGTAAACATCACCGCGCCTCAATCCGTCGGCCAAGCCGCCGCCTCCTCCCAGGGAAGATATTCTTCGATACACTGCGGCTTGGCTTGATAGCCCTGCCGGTCACGCTCCTCGAGATCCAAAACACGCAAACGCTTCAGATGCTCCTGAAGAGCCTGACGAATGAGCGCGGATCGATTCACCTTCTGCCGCTTGGCTGCAACGTCCGCCGCTTTCAGGAGCTTTATGTCGAGAACCACCTGTATGGTTTCCATTGTGGAGTCCTATCCACAGTATACTCAACAGCCAATTCTGTCACATCAATCCTGATCGCCAGACCACGCGAGCGAACCGCCTCTCTAAGCCTAAAGATCACTGCGTATCCACGCAATAGAATCATTCGGGAAGGGCACTGAAGCGGCGCTAACGCCAGTACCCGCGCTAAGACCAGTCACCAACCACTTCGACTTTCATTTTCCCTTCACTCAACCACTTCCCGTTCCGTCCACGTCCCATCCGGATTCTTCCGTATTACTCTCGAATCGAACGCCACATTGCGCCAGATGCTCCTTTTTCGCTTCAAATTGGCTTCGTTTTTCAAAAAAGAAAATGCGCCACCTCGCACGCACATTTTCCCCCACTTGCGCCTCCCAATGCGTAAGCTGCTTCACCAGCCACCAGCCACCAGCCACCAGCCACCAGCCACCAGCCGCTCTCGCCCAATCGGTTACGATGAAAGTATCCCCATGGGCGCCGCAAGCGTGGACGTGAAGAAAACTGTCAACCTTCCCAAAACCGATTTCCCGATGAAGGCGAATCTGGCCCAAATGGAGCCCAAGACGCTGCTTCGCTGGGAGACGGAGGACCTCTACGCGAAAATTCGCGCCGCCCGCGCCGGCCGTCCCATGTATGTGCTGCACGATGGCCCGCCCTACGCCAACGGCGACATCCACCTGGGCCACGCGCTCAACAAAATCCTGAAGGATTTCATCGTCAAGCTCAAGACCATGCAGGGCTACGATTCGCCCTACATCCCCGGCTGGGATTGTCACGGCCTCCCCATCGAGATCAAGGTCGACAACGAGCTCGGCCCCCGAAAAGCGCAGATGACCACCGCCCAGATCCGCGCCGAGTGCCGTAAGTACGCCGCCAAGTATGTCGATTCGCAGCGCAGGGATTTCATTCGCCTCGGCATCCTCGGCCAGTGGCAGGATCCGTATCTAACCATGAGCCCGCAGTACGAAGCGGTGATCGCCGGCGCGTTCGTCGATTTCCTGGATCGCGGCTACGTATATAAAGGCCTGAAAACGGTGAACTGGTGCATGCACGATCGCACCGCCCTGGCCGAGGCCGAAATCGAATACGAGGATCACTCGAGCCCTTCCATCTGGGTGCGCTTTCGCCTGACATCGGACCCTGCGTCTATCGCCCCCGCGCTCGCCGGCCGCAACGTTTACGGCCTCATCTGGACCACCACGCCTTGGACCATCCCGGCTAACGTCGCCATCGCGTTTCATCCGAAATTCGAATATGTGGCTGTAGAGGTGCCCGGGGAGTCGGGTGCCGCAGTATATATCGTTGCGCTCGAATTACTGCAGGTCACCGCTGAGAAACTCGGCTGGGACAACCCCAAGACGATCGCCGCTTTTCCCGGCGCGAAGCTCGAGGGCGCCGTCTTTCGTCATCCTTTTCTCGATCGCGATTCGCTCGGCGTTCTAGCGGATCATGTCACGCTGGAGCAGGGAACTGGCGCCGTTCACACCGCTCCCGGCCACGGCCAGGAGGATTTCGAAGTCGGCGTCAAATACGGCCTGCCCATCTATTGCCCGGTCGATCCGGCTGGCCGCTTCTATCACGCCGAAGGCGCCGCCGGCCGTCTCCCGGAATCGATCATCGGAAAAACGGTGTGGCAGGCGAATCCAATCGTCAGCGAAATTCTGAAGTCGCACGGCGCGCTGCTTGGCGAGGAGAAGATCAAGCACAGCTATCCGCATTGCTGGCGTTGCCACAACTCCACCATTTTCCGCGCCACGGAACAATGGTTCGTTGGCATGGACCGCAACGATCTGCGCTCGCGAACTCTGAAGGCCATTAAGGACGTGAAGTGGATGCCCGCCTGGGGCGAGGAGCGCATGTCCAACATGATCGCCACTCGTCCCGATTGGTGCATCTCGCGTCAGCGCGTGTGGGGCGTTCCGATCATCGCCTTTTATTGCGAAAATTGCCAGGAGCCGATGACGGACCGCAAGGTCCTCGACCGCGTGGTTGAGCTTTTTCGCGTCCACACCGCGGATGCCTGGTATGATCGCTCGGCGGCCGAGTTGGTTGGTCCGGGCGTCGCCTGCACGCGTTGCGGACAAGGCGAATTCCGCAAAGAGACCGATATTCTCGACGTTTGGTTTGATTCCGGATCAAGTCATCTGGCCGTGCTGACGCCGGAAAACGGTTTGCCGTGGCCATCCAATATGTATCTCGAGGGCGGCGATCAATACCGCGGCTGGTTCCATAGCTCGCTGTTGGTGGGTGTAGCGCTCAAAGGCGCCGCCCCCTATCGCGAGTGCGCCACCAACGGTTGGACCCTGGATGATAAAGGCCGTGCCATGTCCAAATCGCTCGGTATCGGTGTCGAGCCCGAGGAAGTCATAGCCAAACACGGCGCCGACGTGCTGCGCTTGTGGGTCTCTTCGGTCGATTTCGTCGAGGACGTTCGTCTCTCAGACACGATCCTCAAAAGGCTGAGTGAAGCTTACGTAAAGTTTCGAAATAACATATTCCGCAACGCGCTGGGAAATCTTTACGATTTTAATCCGGAGGCCGACGCCGTCTCGTTCGACCGGTTGCAGGAAATCGATCAGTGGATTCTTCTGAAAACCGAGGAATTAGTTGCGAAATCCCGAGCCTGGTATGACGAATACGCATTCCACAAAGTCTACCGCGCCGTTTACGACTTCGCCGCCACCGATCTGAGCGCCGTATGGGTGGATATTGCGAAAGACCGCTTGTACACCGCTGGCGCCCAGTCGCTCGCGCGCCGCTCTGCCCAAACTGCCCTTTATCGGATCGCCTACGCGCTGGTTCGCCTGCTTGCGCCCTTGTTGTCCTTCACTGCCGAAGAGGTCTGGGGCTATTTATGCAAGCCCGCCGGCAGCCCCGCGAGCGTCCACCTCGCGTTGTTGCCGGAACCCAGCGAACTGACGCAAGGGATCACCATTCCACAACGCGAACGGCTCGCGAACTTGGAGCAGCTGATGCTGGTCCGCGATCAGGTTTTGAAGTCGCTCGAAGTTGCCCGTGAAGACAAGCGCATCGGAAAGTCGCTCGAAGCGCGTGTCATCTTAACTGCGGGTCCTGATCTTTACCCGCTGCTCAGCGAGTACGCCGCCCAGTTGCCGGCGGTGTTCATCGTCTCGCAGGTCCAGGTAGATGAGGGAACGAGCGCAGGCCTCACCGTCGAAATCCAGCGAGCCGAAGGGACCAAGTGTGAACGCTGCTGGAAATACACGCTCGACGTCGGTAGCGATCCGGAATTCCCCACGCTCTGCGCCGCCTGCAGCGACGCCATCAAGTAATGCGGCATCGGGCGGTTCCCTTTCTGATCGCCGCGGTCCTGGTGCTGCTCGATCGTTTAACTAAGGACAGCATCAAGACCCACATCGGCGCCTACGACACCATCACCTTGATTCCCGGGCTGTTCAACATCGTCCACACCGAGAATCCAGGCATTGCCTTCGGCATGCTCTCCAATGCCACCGGCCCCTGGCGGAGCATATTGCTCATCGGATTCTCCGCTGCCGTTCTGATCGCGATAGCTGCCATGCTTCTGCGCCCCGGCACCCAGCGCGATGCCATGCTGCGCACCGCTCTCGCCTTCATACTGGGCGGCGCGTTCGGAAACCTGTATGATCGAATTGTCAACGGTACCGTGACCGATTTTGTCGAAGTCCACGCCGGCCAGCATTATTTCCCGGCCTTCAACGTGGCCGACAGCGCCATTACCGTTGGCGCTTGCCTGCTGCTGCTGGATATGTGGTGGGCCAAGGAGCGAAAAGTAAGTCATGCTTCCGAAGTTAATATCGATCGGTAGTTTTTTTATTCCGACCTATGGAACGCTGGTCGCCCTCGGATTTCTAGCGGCGTTGTGGATTGTCACACGCCTGGCTAAACGTGCCAGCCTGCCTTCTGAGCTCATTACCAATCTGGCCATCTATTGCGCGCTCGCTGGCCTCGCAGGCGCGAAGCTGTTCATGATCCTGTTCGATTTCAGCGACTATTGGAGCGGCCGTCAGCAGCTTTTTTCAATGGAAACGCTGCAAGCCGCCGGCGTTTATCAAGGTGGCTTCCTGGTGGCGTTCGTGACGGCCATTCTGTACATGCGCCGCCAGCATTTGCCGCTCCTCGCCACCTGCGATATATTTGCGCCCGGCATCGCGCTCGGCCAAGCCATCGGCCGCCTCGGCTGTCTTTCGGCGGGTTGCTGTTGGGGTATCGAGACTCACGTTCCCTGGGCCACCACATTCCACAGCCAGGCGGCGCATGATTTGACCGGAGTGCCGCTGGGCGTTCCACTGCATCCCACGCAGCTTTATGAGTGCGTTGCCGACGCGCTCATATTTGGATTCCTATATTTTCGGATTGGCAAGGCGCACGCTGCCGGATCCATTCTTGGCTGGTATCTCGCGCTTTATTCGGCCGCGCGCTTCGTCATTGAGTTCTTTCGCTTCCACGAGCAGGGCCTGCACTTCGGGCTTTCTTACACCCAGTGGATTTCGCTCGCCACCCTCGCGGCCGGCGTCAGCTTGCTGAGCTACCCCATTTTTCGATCGCCGCAAGCAGCCGCTTCGATGGGCAAGGCTTCGTGAGAAACTCGTCCACCGGCAGCGTGGGGTCCACGTGTCCGCCGGAAAGTACAATGATGCGCGCCTGTCCGGCAATCGCTTGAATCAATCGCGATCCGTCTTCTGGATCCGGGATACGCAGGTCCATTACTACGATTGGACAGCCCGGCCAGCGCTCCAGCGCTTCCGATGCATCGCGCGCGGTGACCACTTCGTGCCCGGCGTGTTCCAGAACTTGTTTGCGAATTTCCAACTGACTGGCGTCGTCTTCCACCACCAGAATGCGAGCCATCAGGCGAACTCAATGCGGGCGATCACCAGTTGCGGCATCTGATTGTTCCAGCCCCCGGGGATGGCATCGAACGGCAGGCGAAACGCCCGCGTTTCGCCGGGTTTCAGCGCCGTCGCCACAATGGGAACGCGCTCACGCAGGATTACCTGGCCATAAGAATCGTAGAAGACGCAGTACACATCGGCATGCTCGACGGTGCGGCTGCCCGAGTTGGCGATCTTACCTTCGATCTCCGTTACCGTTTGCCCGACATAACTCTCGGTGGCCTTCATGCTTACGTCGGTGAGCTGCAAGTTCCGAACGTACGCCTTGGCATCGGCTGAAAGCGGCGCCCCTGCGGCCACGGCTTTCGGCCGATTGACGAACCAGATCAGGCCGCCGGCCAGTGCCAGCGCGATCGCCAGAAAAGTGTAGAGGCCGGTTTTACTGCCCACTTACGGTCATCTCCCGGATCAGCAGGGTCGGCGATGCCACCGAGCCCCGAAATTCCAGGTCGGAGCCCACCGCCTCCACGTCCATCAACATCTGTTGCAGATTCGCCGCGATGGTGATCTCTGAAACAGGATACGCGAACTCCCCGTTCTCAATCCACAGGCCCGCGGCGCCGCGCGAATAGTCGCCGGTTACGATATTCACGCCATGGCCGATTAATTCGGTGACATACAAGCCCTGACGAATTCCGCGAATGATTTCTTCCGGCGACCGGTGGCCTTTTTCGAGAAAGAAATTGCCGTGTCCCACGCCGGCGTTTCCGGTGATGCCGCGCGCCGCGTTGCCGGTGGTGCGCATGCCCAGCTTGCGCGCCGTGTAGCTATTGAGCAAGTAGCTTTGCAACACCCCGCGATCGATCACGACGGTGCGCCGCGACGGGACGCCTTCGTCATCGAACGGCGAGGTGCCGAACAGTCCCGGCAGGCCACCGTCGTCGATGATGGTTACATTTTCGGACGCCACGCGCTCACCGATCTTCCCGGCCAGGATGGACGCTTTGCGATAAATGGAATCGCCCTCAACGGCTTCGAAGATATTACTGATCAGCGATCGCGCGGTGACTGAATCGAAGATCACCGGCACTTTCTGGGTTGCCACTTTGCGGGCGCCCAAACGTCGTACCGTGCGTTCGGCCGCGCGGCGTCCCACGGCGGCCGGGCTGTCGAGCCTGGAATGGCTGCGCGCCGATGAATACCAAAAGTCGCGTTCCATTGCATCGCCCTGGCGCGCGACCGGCGTGGTGCTCAACGAGCAGCTGCTGGTTCGATAAGCGCCCAGGAAACCGCGTGAGTTTGCAAAAACGCGCTGACCGGAATATGCGCTGAACGAAGCGCCTTCAGAATTCGTGATGCGGGGGTCCCAGGAGAGCGCGGCCTCCTCGGTTTCGAGCGCCGCTTGAATGCGCGCCGGCGTGTCGATGCCGAGAATGTCGTCCGAGTAGAGCTCGAGATCGCCATCGAGCGATCCCAACTCGGAGGCATGCGGCAGGCCGGCAAACGGATCTTCGGTTGAGATGGCGGCGATGGCCAGCGCCGATTCCACCATCTGCCGCACGCCCTCGCTTGAAAGATCGGAAGTATGGGCCGATCCAACGCGCTTGCCAACCAAAACGCGCAGACCCACCCGTCGCGAGCCGGCGTCCTTTAAAGTTTCCAGAGCGCGCATCCGCACCTGGGCCGAAAATTCCTGGCCTTCGGCGAGCGTGCATTCGGCATCGGTGGCGCCGCGTTCGATAGCCAGGCGGACGGCCTGGCGCGCCAACTCCGGGTCAATCATTTTGAGCAATCATGCAGCTGTGCCGCCTACCGTCATGCGATCGATTTTGATGGTTGGAATCCCCACTCCCACCGGCACGCTCTGCCCCTCTTTGCCGCACATGCCCATGCCCTCGTCGAGCTTCAAATCATGTCCCACCATGCTTACGTGCTTGAGCGCTTCGGGCCCGTTGCCCGTTAGCATGGCGCCGCGCACGGGGCGCGTGATGCGGCCGTCTTCGATCAGATAGCTCTCCGACGCGTTGAACACGAAATTGCCGCTGGTGATATCCACCTGGCCGCCGCCGAAATTGGCGCAATACAGGCCGCGCTGGGTGGAACGAATAATATCTTCGGGGTCGCTGTCGCCCGCTAGCATGAACGTATTTGTCATGCGCGGCATCGGAATGTGCTGATAACTTTCGCGCCGGCCACTGCCGGTGGGTTTCGATCCCAACAGGCGGCTGGATAATTTGTCGAACAGGTAGCCGCGCAAAACACCTTTTTCGATCAGGACGTTTTCCTGCGAAGTCACGCCTTCGTCGTCGACATTCAGCGACCCGCGGCGGTTGCGAATGGTGCCATCGTCGATTACCGTGCATAGCGGACTGGCCACCTGCTGCCCGATCCGGCCGCTGAAGGCTGAAACGTTTTTACGATTAAAATCCGCCTCCAAGCCGTGGCCCACCGCTTCGTGCAACAAGACTCCCGGCCATCCGGGTCCCAGCACCACCGTCATCTCGCCCGCCGGGGCGGGCGCCGCATTCAATTGCACGATGGCCTGTCGAACCGCTTCCCGCGCGAAATGTTCCGGCGTCTTCTCGGTCTCGAAAAAGTCCAGGCCCACGCGTCCGCCGCCGCCCGAATAACCGCGCTGTGCGACGCCATCGCCTTCGCGCGCCAGCACCGAGACGCCCAAGCGAGCCAACGGCTGCCGGTCCGTACTGAGCACGCCATCGCTGGTTGCAACCAGCACCTGGCGTAAGCTGTCGACATAGCTGGCTTGCACTTGAAACACGCGCCGATCGGCCGCACGAGCGACGCGGTCGGCCCGCTTGACAAGTTCCACGCGCTCGGCCAGGCTGGGCGCCGTCACAATCGGGTAAAGATCGCGCGGGCGCGCCTGTTCGAAACCCGTTTTGTCCACTTTCGAAGGGCCATTGGCGATGCAGGCCGCCACGCGGGCCGCCTTCCGGATCTTCTCGGGACTCAAATCGTCGCTATAGGCGTAACCGGTACGCTCGCCCGATATCACGCGCACGCCCACCCCCAGCGACACGCCTTGCACCGCGCTTTTCACGATGGACTCGTCGATGCTGAGTTGGCTGGATGCCAGGTATTCGAAGTACAAATCCGCGTATTCGCCACCGGCGGCGAGCGCTTCAGACAGGTACGACTCGAGATCATGCTCCGTGATGCCAAACTTCTGGCCAAAAAAGGAATCCGAAAGAGACATGGGGGTAATTCCAGCGTAACATCTTGGTCGACGTCAGCCGGGGGTACTTTAGTTCCAGCAGCACTGCCCTTGATAGAATCGAATCTTGGACAATCAAGAATGATGGTTCGGTGGCTTCTCGTCGCGGCTGTCCTCCTGCCCGGTGGCGCGCAAGCTCAGTGGCTTAATTATTCCCCGTCCGGTACGCCTATGAAAGATGGGAAGCCCAATCTTTCCGCGCCCGCTCCTCGTGGCGCCGACGGCAAGCCGGATCTGACGGGCGTCTGGGCGCATGAGCGCACTTCCGCCGCAGAGTTCAAGCGCATTCTCGGCCCCGCGTACGAGAGGGAATCGAAATCCGCGCTGCTGGGGATGGAACTCGAAGTGGTGCACAAGTACGGGCTCAACGTCTTCGCCGACATGCAGCCGGGTGAGTCCTTTCTTACGCCCGCGGGAGAGGCGGCGATGAAGCAGCGGGCCGCCCAGCAGCGGGTGGACAATGTCTGCCATGGCGAATATGGCTGGCCCGTGGCGGGGCTGCTGGCCGAACCGTTCAAAATCGTTCAGGCGCCCAAAGAGACCATGATTCTGTACGAAGTGGACGGACTGCACCGGCAGATTTTCGTGGATGGGCGCGAATTTCCGGCCACCTTCGAGTTTCCGGCCTACCTTGGATATTCCATCGGCCGCTGGGAGGGCGACACTTTCGTGGTCGAAACGCGGGGATTCAACGACCGCACACCGATCGACGGAATGGGACATCCCCGTAGCGAAGCAATGCATGTGACGGAGCGTTACCATCGCCGCGACTTTGGGCATCTGGACACCGAGTTGACGTTCGATGATCCTACTCTGTACAAGCGGACGTTCACGGTGAAGATTTCCTACGATCTGATTCCCAACTACGACATCTTCGAAAGGTTCTGCACGCAAAACGAGAAGGATCGCGCCCATATGGTGAAGTAAGCGCGGCGCGTTTTCGATGAGAACGGAGTTGCTGCGATTCAACGGCGCCGTCGAGCGTGATCCCGCTATCGATGCGTGGATGACCGAGCATGCTGGTGAATTGGGAGCCATGGCGCAGCAGTGGTTTGAGGTGATGCGAAAATGCGGGGACGAAGTCCGGGAGGCATTGCACGACGGCTGTCCGACTGCATGTCTGGGAGATGCGCCCTTCGGCTACGTCAATGTATTCGCTTCGCACGTAAACGTGGGGTTCTTTCAGGGCGCGTCGCTGGCGGACCCGGACCGTTTGCTCCAAGGCACGGGCAAGTTCATGCGCCATGTGAAGCTGAGGCCGGGAACGGCCACGAACGTCGCAGCCTTAAGAAGGCTCATTGAAGCGGCATACACGGATATAAAAGCGCGCGTCGAAAACGGCTAGCTCAGACACCATCTCTATTGCCGGGCGGCCCAAAGCACGTGGATGATATTCACCTCTGCAGGGCTGTGACTTTCCTTCCATATCCGACCTTCGAGCCATCCTTAGCAGGATAGATGTCTATACTCACTCGGTCACCGGGCCTGTAGGTGTCGATCTTCCAGCCGTGCATAAGTTGCTGGTTAGGAGGGCCCATGTCCACCTCCCAAGTCACCGTATTGCTCGCATCTTTTACCTCCAGATACAGGCGCACATGGGGATTCCTCCAGTCAATTCTGTCGATTGCACCGGTTAGGGTGATCGTTTTTGTCGTGTCGAACTGCGCGTCCAACTGATGATGCGCGAGAACCGCCGTTGGCACGAACAGTAAACTCACGGCCACCATCCAAACAACTCGTTTGGGTCTCATCGCGACACCTCCCGATAAACCCTGCCCAGGCACCGCTCTATCGAAGCTGTCCTGTACTTTATGCGACTGGTTCAGCCACGTCAAGCCTCATGCTGGCCCACAGCCGTATTTAGGGTGCGTAATGCGTGAAGACGAGGTCGCTAGCCCTGGCCTGATTGTGGCAGGGGAAGCAGGATTTCATGGACGCCGCGGAGGCGGGTTTGCCGTCTACGAAGGTAGCGAACCCCCAACCGCCCGTCGCGGCGTACTTCTTTGAGTCCTTGACCATAAACTGAATGTTCGTGGGTTTGCCAGCGACGAAAGATTGGGCCTGGCCAAAGACCTTGTTGTTTTCCGCCGACGGGGCGTGTTGGTAGTGAAGAGCGGCAATGATGGTGCCATCCGGGTACGGAGGCTTCCCCTCGCGGTAGGCCTTAATCGCCACATCGTTGCCCAAAACGGCGCCAATACTGTTCAGGCTGCCTGCTTCGTGGGAGACGGAGATCAACCTCCAGTCTCGGTATCCGGGGGGAATTGTTGTTACGAAGATCGGGGCGGCCGAGTCATCGGCGTGTATAGACGCGGGCTCCGTAAACGCGACAATACCTGCCAGTATTACAACGGCAGCCAGCAGCAAAGTGATCCTATTCATTTTGGTTCCTCCTTTAGGAGACAAGGCATCACTAATCTATGCCGATTATGGGTCTGTGGAATCACGACATGGAAGGGTGATCGAGTAACCAGCCTAGTTAGAAGAAATATACCTTATCCGTGGTATCGAGATTGCCATTCCGCGCCCCGTCCGTCCACGTATTTGCGGCGTGGATGAATCAAGTGGAACTACTTCGCGCGTCCGGTATAACCCTGCGCGAGCACCGGAATCGCGATGATCTCGTTGCGCGCGCTCGGCGTTCCCCATCCGCCGTAAAACACGATGGCGAAGAGCGTCTTCTTGTCGCGTCCGCCGAAGGCCGTGCCGTGCAGGCCCTGCGGTCCGGGGATGCTGCCGAGGAACTTTCCGTCCGGCGCAAAGACATCCACCGACTTGCCCGTCGCAACATAGACGCGGCCCTGCTGATCGACGGCCGAACCGTCGCCGCCCTCACCGCCCCGCAGTTTGCCGAACTCGCGCTGATTGGCGAGCGACCCGTCGGGCTTTACGTCGAACGCGAACACCACCGCGTCGTTGGTGACGTAAAGCGTCTTTTCATCCGGGCTCAGGATGATGCCGTTGGCGAGCGGAACGTCCTTCCCATACTGCGAAACCACGCCCTTCGGATCGGCGTAGAACACTCCGCTGCCCGTGGCGCCGGTAACCGAGAAGTAGACGCCGCCGCGCGCATCGGCGATCAAATCGTTAATCACGCCGCCGACGCATTCGAGCGGCTCGCCGTGGAATGAATTGGCGAACATCTTGCGCTGTGGCTCCAGCTCTTCGATGGCCGACCCGAGCCCGCGTTCGGCGACGAACAGCGCGCCGTTCTTGCCGCGCGAGACCGCGCCGCCGGTGTTGGTGTCGCGGTAGAGAATCTTCGCCAGGCCGGTAGCAGGGTCGAGCTGCATCACGTTGCTCGCGTCGTTGTTGGCGAACAACACCGTGCCGTGGTCTCCGGCAATGGGGCCGTCCACGTTATTGCCCTCCCACGACCAGACGACCTTCCACGACTGGCCCGCGGCAAGAACGCCGGGAATTGCGGTGGTGGGTGGAAGCGCCGGAGCCGGCGGCGCTGCGTTCGCGTTGGCCGACTGGCCGCCGCCAATCGAGAAGGGCTTAGGCGGATTCTTGCACTTCGCGAGCGTGCTCTTTAGCCCGGGATTCTGCCAACTCTGCAGGCTGCTCCCGCGTGGGTACGAAGACGCAGGACTCTGCGCGGAGATGACCCCTGCGGCGCAGCCAGCGAGCACCGCGAGAGCGATCTGCGATTTCATTCCTTGATGCCTTTTTGGCGCACGTCCCAGTTCGAATTCGTGCAGAGGCCGCAGTTCTTGCCGGCGAACATCCGGCCGGCCTTTTTATCGCCTTTGAAGGTCCACAGGAGCCAGTTCGACGCGACATTGGCGAACTCGCCGCCGCCCGGGTGAAAGACGGTGGCGGTGTGGCCGGCGTTGTGCCGGGCGCCATAGAACGCCGGTTCGTTATTGATCATGTCGAACGTGGCTAACGATGTCGCCAGCATGAAATCGGGATCGCTACCGTTGATGAGCAACACGGGCCCGTGTAGTTTCGGCAGGGCATCCGCAGTGGGATACGGCGACGCCGGAGCGCCGGGCGCCGGCTTCTGCACGCCGGAATTAAACACGCCGATGGTTTTGACTCTGGGATCGGCGCCGAGCGCGATCGATAGGAATCCTCCACAGGACTGACCCATAACCGCCACCTTGTCCAGGGCGATCTTGCCTTCGAGCGGCGATCCGGCGCGGGCGTTTTCTTTATCGGCCCAGTCGATCGCGCCGCGCAGGTCATCGGCGGTAGCCTGTCGTCGTGCCGCGCCTTCCTGAGGGACGGTGCCCATTACCAGGAAGCCGTGCGATGCGATGGTGGTTAGAAAGCCCGAGTAGCGCGTGCTGTCGATGGCACAACCGCCGTTGCCCCATACCATCACGGGCAAGGTGTCCTTCTTTGGAAATTTGTCCAGCGTCGTCGGACGAAAAACGAGATAGCCGGGCACGCGTTCGGACGTGACTTGGTAGGGTCCCGGCTCCGCCAGCGGAGCACCTTCCAGGGGCAACGACCGCTCGATCATTTCGCGAGTGATGCCGGGTGGTTGCGCCAGGCACAGGCCGGCAATTGTGAGGAGCATTGTGGCAGCAGCAACGAAGCTCTTATGCATCTTTCGTTTCCTCCTGGGGGTTTCGTTTGTCAAGTATGACACTCAGCGGCCCGGAAAGGGTGGTCCGGGCTACCTAAGGAAGGGTTACTTGTTGCGCAAACCTTCGTGTTGGTAAAGAACCACGCCTTCTGGTCACGTTTTCCTTTCGGCGATGCGGCACAGTGAATTCATGCCCACAATTCAGACCAAAGACGGTATAGAGATTTTCTACAAGGACTGGGGTAAAGGACAGCCCATCGTTTTCAGCCATGGTTGGCCGCTGAGCGCGGACGATTGGGACAACCAGATGTTGTTCTTCCTGGCGCATGGCTATCGGGTTATCGCCCATGATCGGCGCGGCCACGGCCGTTCCTCTCAGACCGCCGATGGGCATGATATGGACCCTTATGCCGATGACCTGGCGGCGCTTACAGACCATCTCGACCTGAAAAACGCCATCCATGTCGGCCATTCCACCGGTGGCGGCGAGGTGACGCATTATCTGGCGCGGCATGGCGAAAGCCGGGTAAGCAAGGCAGCGCTGATCAGCGCGGTGCCGCCGCTCATGGTGAAAACGCCTGCCAATCCGCCGGGCCTTCCCAAGGAAGTGTTCGATGGTTTGCAAAGGCGCAGCTGGCCGAATCGTTCGGCGCCAGGGCATGATGGGGAGCCAAAACGCATTACGACGGTATCGTGGCTTTTTCCCAAACGGATTTTACGGAAGATCTCAAGAAGATCAACGTTCCGGTCTTGGTGATGCACAGCGAGGATCAGATCGTGCCTTATGCCGCGGCCGGTCCGCTCAGGTGCTGAAGCACGGGACCTTTATATATAAGCTACTAAAACTTTCCGCATGGTATGCCCACCACGGAACCGGATACCATTAACGCCGACCCGCTGAAGTTCATCACAGCCGCTGCGACGGTGGCGGCCTGAAGGCAATCTGGCCACGGATAAACGGCGATGTACCCTCCTGGACAAACCTGGTTTCAGTCTGGTAACGTTATAGAAGCGCTAAAACGCAATACATTTTAAATCTCAGTGGGAGGCAGGGGTCTTTAAGCTGTCAGTCTCTGCCGTCTGCACCAATGAGGGAGCATGTCGAAACACGGTAAGAAGTTTGAAGCTGCGTCCAAACAAGTAGAGCAACGCCCCTACACCCTCCACGACGCCGTCCCCCTGGTTCAAAAGGTAAAGTTCACCAAGTTCGACGAGACGGTGGAGCTGCACATGCGCCTGGGCGTTGATCCCAAGCATGCCGACCAGATGGTGCGCGGTACCGTGGTCCTTCCCAATGGACTGGGCAAATCCAAGAAAGTCCTGGTCATCGCCTCGGGCGACAAGCTGCGTGAGGCTGAGGCGGCCGGCGCCGACTTGTTCGGCGGCGAAGAAATGGTCGCCAAGATTCAAGGGGAAGGCTGGACGGATTTTGACGCCGTCATCGCCACGCCCGACATGATGCGGTCCGTCGGTCGCCTGGGCAAGGTGCTCGGTCCGCGCGGACTGATGCCCAATCCTAAAACCGGCACGGTCACTACCGACATCGCCACAGCGGTGCGGGAAGTGAAGGCCGGTAAAGTGGAATTTCGCGTCGACAAGACCGGGGTCATACACGTTCCCGTCGGCAAAGTGAGTTTTGAGACCGGCAAGCTGCTCGAAAACGCCGACAGCTTGATCCAGGCGGTGATCAAGGCCAAACCGGCTGCTGCCAAGGGCAAATACGTCAAGAGCGTAACCCTCTGCTCCACCATGGGACCGGGCGTCCATTTGGACGTCACGTCGTTCAACGCGAAGCAGATCTGACCCGAGCTGGTTTAAGAGGAAGCACTATCCATGAAGAAAAAGTCGGACAAAGAAAAAGATCTCGAAGCGCTGAAGAAGGATTTCGAAAAGGCGCAGAACATCTTCGTTACCAGCTTCGAGAAGCTTACCGTTCAGCAGGATTTCGAATTGCGCAAAACCGTGCGGGGCGCGGGCGGCAACTATAAGGTCGTTAAAAATAACCTGGCCGCGAAGGCTTCCGAGGGCACTCCAGCCGAAGACATCATGAACAAGCTGGTGGGCATGACGTCGATGGCCTACACGACGAAGGATCCGGTGGCTCTGGCCAAGGCGCTGACAGGCTACGCCAAGACCAACCCGACGTTCACTTTCAAGGCTGGAATGGTGGAGGGCCGGGTGATCGACGTTAAGTCGATTCAGGAGCTGGCGTCTTTACCTTCGCGCGAAGAGATTTTGTCGAAAGTTCTTTTCCTGATTCAGGCATCGGCGCAGAGGTTGGTTACATCGCTCGCGGGCGTGGGCCGGAACCTTGCGGTGGTGGTGGATCAGGCGGTTAAGGAAAACAAGTTTTCACAATAAGCAGATTTGCACAAGGGAGTAGAAAGAGAAGATCATGGCGGACATCAACGCGATTGCGGAACAGATTCAAGGGCTGACGCTGCTCGAAGCATCTCAGCTGGTTAAATTGCTCGAGGAAAAGCTGGGCGTCTCGGCTGCGGCGGCTACCGTGGCGGCGGCTCCGGCGGGCGGTGGTGGAGCGGCGGCTGCGCCCGCAGCTGAGGAGAAGACCGAGTTTAACGTGATCCTGACTGCGGCAGGCGCCAACAAGATCAACGTTATCAAAGCGGTTCGCGAAGTCACCAGCCTGGGGCTCAAGGAAGCCAAGGATCTGGTGGACGGCGCGCCTAAGCCGATCAAAGAGGGCGTCAACAAGGACGAAGCCGAGAGCATCCGGAAGAAGTTCACCGACGCCGGGGCGACAGTCGAAGTGAAGTAGCTGCCAGCTCGGCAGCTTGCACCGTAACTTATTGGGATGGCGGGGCTTGCGCTGAACCGGCGGACACAGCCGGGGGCGCCAGCCATCCCGTAGCATTTGCTGAGACTCGGGCCGATTTGACGAAGGTTAGATCGGTCTGTTAAAGTTAGATTGTTACTGGCCCGGAGACCGACCGGATTCTTGCTCTTGTGAACCAAACATCCTGTGGATTTGGTGTGCCTTCTCCTGGGAGGGGCACAAGGCTTTGCCATGCTCATTTTTGCCGCACCCGGCGTGTATGGCTACGGTCTTCCGTCGCTGGTTATCTAATGTCCCGCTGCTTTCAATCTTCCCCTACTGCCTTTGGCTCGCGATCCGGGCCGGGGCGTCCTTGAGCGAGGGTGGGAAGGCGGCAGCGGTTGTTTTTTTCTTCGCCGACTGATCCGGCGAATGAGTCGAGAGACCATCGGCCGTAGGAGTAAAAATGGAAAATCAGGCTAGTGTCGTCACGCGCGAGCGAATGGATTTCTCACGTATCAAGACGTCCATCCCCATCCCTAATTTGATCGAAGTTCAAAAGAAATCATACGAGCGGTTTTTGCAGATGGACCTGCTTCCCGGCGAACGGGAAGATACCGGCCTGCAGAGCGTGTTCAATTCGGTGTTTCCGATTTCCGATTTCCGCGGGCTGAGCCAGCTGGAGTTCGTCGACTACGCGATCGGAAACTGGGAGTGCAAGTGCGGCAACCTGAAGGGGCTGCATCACCTGCGTTCCACCTGCCGCAATCCCAGTTGCGGCGCCACCATCAAAACCGATCCGTTCCACGTCGGCGATGTGCTGTGCCACCGCTGCGGAACGTTCAACAAGAATATCGTCACCTTCTGCAACCGCTGCGGCGATCCGGTAGGCCTGCAGTTGAAATACGACGTGGCCGAGTGCGAAGAGCGCGGCATGACCTACGCTGCCCCGCTCAAGGTGACCATCCGGCTGACGGTTTACGACAAGGATGCCGAAACCGGCGTCAAGACGGTCCGCGACATCAAGGAGCAAGAGGTCTTCTTCGGCGAAATCCCGCTGATGACCGACAACGGCACCTTCATTATCAACGGTACCGAGCGCGTCATCGTATCGCAGCTGCACCGCTCGCCCGGCGTGTTCTTCGAGCGCGTTCCGGCGCAAGGCTATTTCCTCGGCAAGATCATTCCTTACCGTGGAAGCTGGGTGGAGTTTGAGTACGACAACAAGAATCTGCTGTATGTCCGTATCGACCGCAAGCGCAAGTTCTACGGCACCGTGTTCCTGCGCGCTTTAGGGCTCAAGACCGACGCCGAAATCCTGAAGGCGTTCTACAACGTCAGCGAAATCGCCGTCAAGGACAAGAAGCTGTTCTGGAAGGTCTCCGACAGCCTGGTCGGCCTGAAGCTATCGAAAGCCATCGGCACCAAGAACGACACCGTGGTTCCCCAGGGACGCAAGATTACTAAGTCCCTGTACGAAGCCATTCTCAAGGCTAAGATCGAGCAGGTGGAGATCGACCGCACCGATCTGCAGGGCGCCTATATCGCCGCCGACGTGATCGACATGTCCACGGGCGAAGTTCTGGTGGAAGCCAACCAGGAACTGGTCAATGTCGACAAGGTGCTGGACAACGGCATCACTGCTTTTGAAGTCTTTTTCCCCGAGCGCGACGACGCCGGCAACGTGGTTTCCGTCACGCTGCGAAAAGATCCGGTGAAGAGCCAGAACGACGCGCTGCTCGAGATCTACCGCAAGCTGCGTCCGGGCGATCCGCCCACTCTCGACACCGCGACCCAGTTATTCCAGGGCATGTTCTTCGACCCGCGCAAATACGATTTTTCGCGCGTCGGCCGCATGAAGTTCAACATCAAGCTGTACGACAAGATCGACGCCGCTCCGCTCGACAAACGGACGCTCGATCAGAAGGACTTCATCGACACCATTAAGTACCTGCTGAAGCTGCGCCGCGGCATCGGCGCCGTCGACGACATCGATCACCTGGGCAACCGCCGCGTTCGTGCGGTGGGCGAACTGCTCGAAAACCAGTTCCGCATCGGTTTGGTTCGCATGGAGCGCGCCATTAAAGAGAAGATGTCGGTGTACCAGGAAATGTCGACGGCCATGCCGCACGACCTGGTGAACGCCAAGCCCGTGATGGCGGCCATCCGCGAGTTCTTTGGCTCGAGCCAGCTCTCGCAGTTCATGGATCAGACCAACCCGCTGTCTGAGATCACGCACAAGCGCCGTCTCTCGGCTCTTGGACCAGGCGGGCTCTCCCGTGAAAGGGCAGGATTCGAAGTCCGCGACGTGCATCCCACGCACTACGGCCGCATCTGCCCCATCGAGACGCCGGAAGGTCCGAACATCGGATTGATCTCGTCGCTCTCCTGCTTCGCCCGCATCAATGAGTATGGATTCATCGAGAGCCCCTATCGGCGGGTGCTGAAGGGCACGGTGATCGATGAAATCAGAATTCTGAACCCGGGCGATTCTTCCTATAAAGTCGGCGACGTTCTGACGCGCGCCGAAGTGGACAAGGCCAACCGTGACCTAGGCGCCAAAAAGCAGCCTATTGAGCTGGAAGCCCACTGCGATTACCTTTCGGCATGGGAAGAAGATAAGTACCTCATCGCCCAGGCCAATGTTCAGCTGGACGAAAAGGGTCACATCGTTCCCGAACTCGTCAACGCGCGGCAGGCCGGTAACTTCGTGCTCAAGCATAAGGACGAAGTGGAGTACATGGACGTCAGTCCCAAGCAGTTGGTCTCGGTGGCAGCCAGTCTCATTCCGTTCCTTGAAAACGACGACGCCAACCGCGCCCTGATGGGATCGAACATGCAACGGCAAGCCGTGCCGCTGCTGCGCGCTGAAACGCCCTACGTTGGCACCGGCATGGAGAACGTCACCGCACGCGATTCAGGCGCGGTGGTCATCTGCAAACGCTCGGGCGTAGTGGATTCGGTGGATTCCGAACGCATCATCGTCCGCGTGGAAGGCGGCGGGGCGCACGAGGGTCAGCTGTCGCGCGAAGTAGGCGCCGACATTTATCAGCTCACCAAATTCAAGCGCTCGAACCAGAACACCTGCATCAGCCAGAAGCCCATCGTGGCTCAGGGCCAGCGAGTGAAGAAGGGCGACGTGTTGGCCGACGGTCCTTGCACTGACATGGGCGAGCTGGCTTTAGGACGAAATGTCCTGGTTGCGTTCATGCCTTGGCGCGGTTACAACTTCGAAGACGCCATCGTGGTGTCGGAGAAGCTGGTCAAGGAAGACTACTACACTTCGATCCATATCGAAGAATTCGAAATCGAAGCTCGGGACACCAAACTGGGCCCCGAGGAAATCACGCGCGACATTCCGAATATCGCCGAGGCGTTTCTCCGCAATCTGGACGAAAGCGGCATCATTCGGATCGGCGCAACCGTGAAGCCTGGCGACATCCTGGTCGGCAAAGTGACGCCCAAGGGCGAAACCCAGCTCACGCCGGAAGAAAAATTGCTGCGGGCTATATTCGGCGAAAAGGCCGGCGACGTGAAAGACGCCTCGCTGTACTGCCCGCCTGGCATCGAAGGCACGGTGGTGGATTGCAAGGTCTTCTCCCGCAAGGGCGCGGATCTCGACGAGCGCTCCAAGTCCATTTTGGAATGGCAGGTGGAGCGTCTGCATCGCAACTTAGAAGATGAAAAGCGCATTTTGAATGACGAGCGCGCCAAGCGCCTCACCGATCTGCTGGAAGGCAAAGAAGTGCTGGCCGACCTGCACGATGAAAAGACCAACAAGAAGCTGGTGTCGAAGGGCCTGGCGCTAAGCCGCGACGTAGTTGAAAAGCTGCGCGCGCGCGATTTGAAGCGCGTCAAGTTCGCCAACAAAGACGTTCGGCTGAACGAGCAGATCGACGAAATCGAGGAGATGACCTCGCGCCAGATCGCGGTGCTCGAAAAGATCACTGAAGAGAAGATAGCGAAGCTGCGCAAGGGCGACGAACTGCCTCCCGGCGTCATCAAGCTGGTGAAATGCTACATTGCCATGAAGCGCAAGCTTTCGGTGGGCGACAAGATGGCCGGCCGGCACGGCAACAAGGGCGTGATCGCGCGCATCGTTCCTGAAGAGGACATGCCGTATCTGCCCGACGGCACGCCGGTGGAAATCGTCCTGAATCCACTGGGCGTTCCTTCGCGTATGAACGTCGGCCAGATTCTCGAAACGCACCTGGGCTGGGCGGCGCACGCCTTAGGCCTGCACTTCGCCACGCCCGTATTTGACGGCGCTACCGAAAAAGACATCAAGGCTCAGCTGAAGCAGGCCGAGCTGCCGAGTTCCGGCAAGGTCCAGCTTTGGGACGGCCTCTCCGGCCTCGCATTCGAACAACCCGTGACCGTGGGCTATATCTACATGCTCAAGCTCTCGCACTTAGTGGACGACAAGATCCACGCCCGGTCCATCGGTCCTTATTCACTGATCACGCAACAGCCGCTGGGCGGCAAGGCCCAGTTTGGCGGGCAGCGCTTCGGAGAAATGGAAGTGTGGGCGCTGGAAGCTTACGGCGCCGCCTACGTTCTGCAGGAATTGCTGACCGCCAAGTCCGACGACGTGTACGGACGCGCCAAAATTTATGAAGCGATCGTCAAGGGAGAAGCGGCCGCCGAACCGGGCGTGCCGGAATCATTCAACGTCCTGATCCGCGAGCTGCAGTCGCTGTGTCTGGATGTGGAGTTGATGAAGAAGCCGCGGGAGATCCTGGATACGGCGCTCGCGGCAGATTAATTGATGAAGAATTCAGAATTCAAGAATTCAGAATTCAGAATGGCCGCCACCACCATTCTGGATTCTGACTTCTGAATTCGCTTTTATAGGAGATTTTATGTATCGTTCCTCTCCGTATGACAGAGCAAATTTGATCGCCGACTTCGATTCCATCCGGATCAGTCTCGCCTCTCCGGAAAAGATTCGAAGCTGGTCGCATGGGGAAGTCACTAAGCCGGAAACTATCAATTACCGGACTTTCAAGCCGGAGCGCGATGGATTGTTCTGCGCCCGCATCTTCGGCCCCATCGCCGACTGGGAATGCTTGTGCGGAAAGTACAAGCGGATGAAGCACCGCGGAGTGATCTGCGACAAGTGCGGCGTCGAAGTAACGCTGTCGCGCGTCCGCCGCGAGCGCCTGGGGCACATCGAGCTGGCCAGCCCCTGTTCGCATGTCTGGTTTTTCAAGGGATTGCCCAGCCGCATCGGCTACCTGCTCGACATCACGCTGCGCGAGCTGGAGCGCGTCCTTTATTTCGAAGCTTTCGTGATTGTCGACCCGGGCGAAGTGGCCGAGCTCTCGCGCGGTGAAGTGATCACCGACGAGCGCAAGCGCGCGCTCGATCAGGAGTTCCCCGGAAAGTTCGTCGCCATGATGGGTGCCGAGGGAATCAAGGAACTGCTCAAGAAGGTCGACGTCGAATCGTTGAGCCTGGAAATCCGCGAGCGCATGAAGACCGAGGTGTCGCAGCAGAAAAAGCTGAAGTACGCCAAGCGCCTGCGCGTGGTCGAAAGTTTCCGTAAGTCCGGTAACAAACCTGAGTGGATGATCCTGGACGTCATCCCGGTGATCCCGCCGGAGCTGCGCCCCCTGGTGCCGCTCGATGGCGGCCGTTTCGCCACGTCCGATTTGAACGATCTATACCGCCGCGTCATCAACCGCAACAACCGGCTCAAAAAGCTGATCGAGCTGCACGCGCCCGACGTCATCGTTCGCAACGAAAAGCGCATGCTGCAGGAAGCCGTGGATGCGTTGTTCGACAATGGCCGCCGCGGCCGCGTTTTGCGCGGCGCCAACAACCGCCCGCTCAAGTCGCTGTCCGATACGCTGAAAGGCAAGCAGGGCCGCTTCCGCCAGAACCTGCTCGGCAAGCGCGTGGATTATTCCGGACGATCCGTTATCGTGGTTGGTCCCGAGCTGAAGCTTCACCAGTGCGGCCTGCCCAAGAAGATGGCGCTCGAGCTGTTCAAGCCGTTCATCTATCATCGCCTGGAACAGCGCGGCCATTGCACCACCATCAAGCAAGCGAAAGAACTGGTGGAGCAGCAGGACCCGGTGGTTTGGGACATTCTTGAAGAGGTCATCAAAGACCACCCCATTCTGCTCAACCGCGCGCCCACGCTGCACCGGCTCGGCATCCAGGCTTTTGAGCCCGTGCTGGTCGAAGGCAAGGCCATCAAGCTGCACCCGCTCACTTGCACCGCCTTCAACGCCGACTTCGATGGCGACCAGATGGCCGTTCATATTCCGTTGTCGCCGGAAGCGCAGATCGAAGCATCCACTTTGATGCTGGCGTCCAACAATATCTTGTCGCCCGCGCATGGCGCGCCCATCGCGGTGCCCACCCAGGACATGGTTCTGGGCCTTTACTACCTCACCAAAGCGCGCCCCGGCACTAAGGGCGAAGGCCGCACCTTCGCTTCCAGCGACGACGTGCTCATCGCGCTCGAAATGGGCGAAGTGGAAACCCTGTCGCCGATCAAACTGCGCCACACCGGCCGCGTGATCGATCTCATCAAGGCGTTCGACAACCAGAACGTCATCCATACCGAACCCATCGAATTCAACAAGCAGTACATGGACACCACCGTCGGCCGCGTCATCTTAAACGATGTGCTGCCGGACCAGATGCCCTTCATCAACGGCCTGCTCAAGAAGAAGGGTCTCAGCCAGCTGGTGCAGTATTGCTACCTCAAGTACGGGCTGCAGATCACCGTCCAGATGCTGGACGAGGTGAAGAAGCTCGGCTTCCTCTACGCCACGCGCGCCGGGATTTCCATCGGAATCGACGACATGGTGGTGCCGGAAGAAAAGCCCAAGCTGGTGCAGTGACGCCGAAAAGGCGGTCATCGAAGTCCAGCAGCAGTATCAGGAAGGCGCCATCACGCAGGGCGAGCGCTATAACAAGATCATCGAAATTTGGTCCAAGGTCACCGAACGCGTGGCCGAGGAAATGTTCAAATCGATGGAGGAAGACGACCGCACCGGCCGCTACCTCAATCCTATTTACATCATGGCCGACTCCGGCGCCCGCGGATCGAAACAGCAGATCCGCCAGCTCTCCGGCATGCGCGGCTTGATGGCCAAGCCCTCGGGCGAAATCATCGAGCAGCCCATCACCGCCAACTTCCGCGAAGGCCTGGACGTGCTGCAGTACTTCATCTCCACGCACGGCGCGCGCAAAGGCTTGGCGGATACCGCGCTCAAAACAGCCGACTCCGGCTACCTCACCCGCCGCCTGTGCGACGTGGCGCAGGACGTAATCATCACCGAAACCGATTGCGGCACCAGCGACGGCATTTACGTCGAGCCCATCATCGAATCGGGCGAAATCATCGAGCCGTTGCGCGACCGTATCGTCGGCCGCGTGGCGCTCGAAGACCAGTTCGATTATGAAGGCAGCTTGATTGTCGGGCTCAACAAGGAAATTACCGAAGACCTGGCGGGCGCAATCCAGGCTGCCGGTATCGAGCGCGTGAAGATCCGCTCGGTGCTCACCTGCGAATCGAAGCGCGGCGTTTGCCAGCTCTGCTACGGCCGTAACTTGGCCACCGGCAGAATGGTGGAGCGCGGCGAAGCGGTCGGCATCATCTCGGCACAGTCCATCGGCGAGCCGGGAACGCAGCTCACTATGCGTACCTTCCACGTCGGCGGAACGGCCACCGGATCGAGCGAGCAATCCAAGCAAGACGCCAACTCGGACGGTTTCATCAAGTTCCTCGGCGTCACCACGGTGCGCAACGCCAAGGGCGAGCTGATTGCGATGAACCGCAACGGCATTCTCGCCATCATCGACGACAAGGGCCGCGAGAAGGAACGCTACCCCGTTGTGTACGGCGCCAAGGTGCTGTTTGAAGACGGCGCCCGGGTGAAGAACAACGACATCCTGCTCGAATGGGATCCGTACACCTTCTCGATCCTCACCGAAGTCAGCGGGAAGGTTCATTTCAAGGACCTCACTGAAGGCACCACGCTGCAGGAGCAGGTGGACGAAATCACCGGCATGTCGCAGTGGGTGGTCACCGATTCGATCGATGAGAAACGCATCCCCACCGTCATCATGCGGCCCGAAGGCGGCTCCCGCTCCGACGAAAAACGCTACCTCATGCCCACCCACGCTCACCTGATGGTGACCGATGGCGAAGACGCACACGCGGGCGACGTGATCGCGAAGATCCCCCGCGCCACTACCAAGACCAAAGACATCACCGGCGGTCTGCCGCGCGTGGTGGAGCTGTTCGAGGCCCGCAAGCCTCGCGAGACGGCCATCATTGCCGAGATCAACGGGATCGTGCGCTACGGAGAAGTTGCCAAGGGCATGCGCAAGATCAGCATCACCGCCGATGACGGAGAGCAGAAAGAGTACAGCATTCCGCGCGGCGTACACATCAACGTGCAGGAGGGTGAGCGGGTGAAGGCGGGCGATCCTTTGATGGACGGTCCGCGCAATCCGCACGACATCCTGGCCGTGCTCGGCGAAAAAGAACTGCAGAAATACCTGGTCAACGAAATCCAGGAAGTGTATCGTCTGCAGGGCGTCAATATCAACGATAAGCACCTGGAAGTCATCTCCCGGCAGATGATGCGCTGGGTGAAAGTGGACGACATCGGCGACACCGAGTTCCTCCCCGAAGAGGTGGTGGACAAGTTCAAGTTCCGCGAAGAGAATGCGCGCGTGGTGGATGCTGGCGGCCGTCCGGCCACCGGAAAACCGGTGTTGCTCGGAATTACCAAGGCATCGCTCTCGACAGACTCGTTCATCTCGGCTGCGTCCTTTCAGGAAACCACGCGAGTGCTCACCGAAGCCGCCATTAACGGCAAGGTGGATTACCTGCGCGGCCTGAAGGAAAACGTGATCATGGGCCGCTTGATTCCCGCCGGCACCGGCATGGAATATTATCGCGGCGTCAAGATCGCGGGCGAAGACGTGGTGGAAGAAGAGCCCATCGCGGAAGAAGTTTCGCTCACCGGCGACCTCGGCGGCTACGAAGACGAGGCCCGCAGCATCTACGCGGGCGGCTTAACCGAAGAGCCCGGCGAAGAGCCGGCGCTCGCCGAGTAATCGCATAAGGGCTAAGAGCGCCGGGCGTGGTGCTTCGGCGCCCTTAGCTTTCTCGGACCTTCCAAAGTTGCGTACGCCCGTGAACTGGGTGTCTGCCCTGATCCAGAACTTCGCAACGAAAGTTCGGAAAGTTTGGTTCAAAACGATTTCTTAGCCAATTTGAGACCGACATTGATCGAGACGCTCGGTTTCGGTACGGATAGCGCTGCCCAATCTCTTTGTTCGAACGAACGTCACGCCCGTTTGGATGAAGTATCCGCACACGTAGTCCCTCGAACCTGTATATCTTTCTCTCCAACCCCTGAATGGTCATTGTTCTTGCTCCTCTGCTCCTTGCTAGATATCTAACTCTTCGACTTCAACTCCCATCCTCTCGATCGCGGCTGTAATCGCGGCATTTAACATTTCATCTGCGGCTGCCGCCTGGTCGAATGAGTTGAACACGCGGAAATACTCATTAAAACGCGCGCGATCGCTGTCTGTATCCCATGCGTGGACGACGACGTTCTTCTTAGCGGTGATTGCCACGGAGTAACTACTCTCGACCTGTCCGCTTTCATCTTGGTAGTGAACGGGATCATCAGGCGGAATGATCCACTTACCAATGAAGGCCTTCCTCTTCGGAAGGCCGTGATCCGCGCTATCACGGTATGAAACGACGATTCGTTGATGTCCCAGAGGCACCTGACCTAGCTCTACCGCCAAAGTTCCATTTTCGTTAGGCGCGAGCAAATTCCGCTCAGTCAACGCAGTTGCATTGGATACAACGCGCTGATCGTTTGCCGCCAAATCTGTTGTTGAATCGTTGGAAACGTCCTTTGAAGCTTGTCCAACTCGAATAAAATCGTCCGTCCATATAAACCTACTATCTCTGCCGCGCCGTCCGGCCACGAAGCGACCACATCCACAAGACTCAAGTGCTTTAAGAACACGTACTATATCCCCCCGTCCAATTCCTGCGTCCTTCACTTGCGAATCGCGTAGGAGGCCGCTGACTTGGCTCACGGAAGTACGCCTCTGCCGCTGGGACCAGCGATCCAGGAGCAAGCGTGCCGACAAGTCGCCGCTGTAGAGGGACCTTAGTTTGATGAGATCCATTTAAACTGTAATAATAGCTAAAAGTACAAATGAAGTCAAATGGCCTTTGAGATCTCGGCACGCTCTAGTTCTTAAGAAGTCTTTATCGATTGTAGCGCTGAACGACAATGGCGTCGAATCTCCTCAGATCTGAATGGGCCGAACTTCCGGGACCGGCCGGACAAGCGCTCGGTGCGCGCAATCCGCACCACATCCTGTCAGTGCTCGGCGAAAAAGAACTGCAGGCAAACGCAAGAATCGCAGGCGGACCTTTCGAGGTCCGCCTGTTACACTAATCCTGTGTTGAAGAACGTCACAATCAGCCTCGATCCCGAGGTCGCCCGTTGGGCGCGTCACAAAGCCGCGGACGAAAACACTTCGGTTTCCCAGCTTCTCGGCCGGTTGCTCGAAAAGGATATGCGCGCCTCCCACTGGCGCGCTTACGAAGAGTGGAAGAGTTTGCCCCATGATCTGGGAGTGCCCATCGACGCATCCAAGCGCATGACCCGCGACGAAGTGCATGAACGGCGATAAGCATTTCGTCGGTTTGCCCGAAGAGTAAAAATTCCCGTGCCCGCAGATTACGACGTCATCATCGTCGGCGGCGGCGTCATCGGCGCATCCATCGCCTGGCGCCTGGCCCACAACCAGGTCCGCGTCCTGCTTCTGGATGCCGCGAAAATCGGCTCCGAAGCTAGCTCCGCCGCAGCCGGAATGCTCGCGCCGGGCGGAGAATTCGACCAGCATTCGCCTTTGCTCGATTTCGCGCTCCGCAGTTTCGCGAACTACGATCGACTTCGTCGCCGCGCTGGAAGCCGACAGCGGCTTGCGGGTCGAACTCCAGCACACTGGCGCGGTCCAGCTCGCGTATCACCGCTGCCGAACTTGAATCGCTCTCTCAACGCGCCGCTTCCCAACGGTCCGCCGGCATTCCCTCCACGGTTTTGACGCGTGACGAACTCCGCGCGCTGGCGCCCTTGGTCGAATACCGATGCGATCGGCGCCGTCCACTATACCGACGAGGCAATCATCGACCCCCGCGTCCTGATCGCCGCCCTTCGCGCCGCCTGCCTGGCGCGTGGCGTAGTCATTGAAGAGGAATCGAGGGTTCATGTCGATTGCCGCCGATGGCACATCCACCCGCGTTTCGCTGGAAAACCGGACAAATGCACGCGGCCTTCGCGGTCCTGGCTGCCGGCGCCTGGAGCGGTGCTATGAACGTCAGCATCAACAAGCAGCCCTGCCCACTCCCCCGCTGCTTTCCCGTGAAAGGCCACCTGCTCGGTTACCGCCTCCCCGCTCGGTCGCTCGCCGCCACCGTCCGCCACGATCATACCTACGTTTTTCAGCGCTTGGACGGTTTTACCATCGCAGGATCTTCCACCGAAGACGCCGGCTACGATCGCAGCATCGACCCCAAAATTGTTTCTGGGATAGTGGCGCGCGCGGCCGCGCTGGTTCCCGCGCTGGCGCCGCTCAGAACCCGAATCGGCCTGGATCGGGTTCCGTCCCGCCACCGCCACCGTCCCGCAAATCGGACGCCTCGCCTCTAGCCGGCTATGGTTGGCATATGGCCACTATCGCAACGGTATCTTGCTCGCCCCCGCCACCTGCGATCAAGTCTGCCAGGAAATTGGCGCGGCGTTGAATAAAATAACAGCCGGGGATGCCGCAATTTGTCCGGCTTGCGCTGCGCCTGCTGCGTTTCGCTGGCGGGCGTGGCTATCATTACGTACATCGCTTATTCCATAATTCCGCACAATCTTACCACGGTCGGCTTCGCCTACCTGTCTTCTGGTGTTGGTGATCGCGAGCACCTGGGGCCTGGCCGAAGCAACGCTGGCTTCCATTGCCGCCACGCTCGCCTTCAACCTCTTCTTTTATACCGCCGATTGGAAAGTTCACCATTTCCGATCCGGAGAACTGGGTCGCGCTTTTCAGCTTTCTCGCCACCGCGCTCATCACCAGCCGGCTCTCGGCGCGCGTCAAGAAGCAGGCTCTGGACGCTGTCGTTCGCCAGCGTGACATCGAGCGGCTCTACACCTTCAGCCGCGCCATCCTGCTCATCGATCCCATGGAGCCCGTCGCCAAACAGCTGGCGCGCAAGCTGGCGGAAGTTTTCGGACCTCGAGCGCTGCGGTGCTCTTCGACCGGCGTAGCGGAGAGATCCACCGCGCCGGACCCGCGGACTTCGATGGCCTGCCTCGATACGATGCCCAGTTGCGCGACGCCGCCTCCCAGGGCACATCCTTCTTCGATCCGGACCACAAACGCGTCATCACCGCGGTCCGCCTGGGCTCGGAACCTATCGCCAGTTTTGCCATCCAGGGCGCATTCATGCAAGACTCGGTTTTGCAGGGCATCAGTAATCTAATCGCTATCGGACTGGAGCGGGCCCGCGCGCAGGACCTGGCCCATCAAGTGGAGGCCGCGCGCCGCAGCGAGCAGCTTCGTACCACGCTGATCGACGCCATGGCGCACGAATTCAAGACGCCGCTCACTTCCATCCGCGCCGCCACCACGTCGCTTTTGTCGTCGCCCGATCAGCCCATTGAGAGCCGCACCGAACTGCTCGAGGTGGCCGACGAGGAGGCCCAGGCACCTGCAGATCGCTCATTGACGACGCAGTGGATATGGCGCGCCTGGAGTCCGACCATATTCAGTTGCGGCGGGAACTCACCGATCCCAAAGCGTTCATCGAGGAGGTGGTGGCATCGCTCCATACCCAGATTGATAACCGGCCTGTGGAGATTCGCGCCGGAGCGCTCGCTGCCCGAACTCTCCCTCGATCGCCGGCTGTTGAAGCTGGCGCTCAAACAGGTGCTCGACAACGCACTGAAATATTCCCCGCCGCGATCTCCCATCGCGATTCGCGTCTCCAATAGCGCTAACACGGTCAATTTCGAAGTCACCGATCGCGGCCCGGGGATCCCGGAACAGGAACAGGGCCGCGTGTTTGAGCGCTTTTATCGCAGCCCATCCGTCAAGAATCAAGTCCCCGGCTTCGGTCTTGGCCTCGCCATCGCCAATAGCATCGTGCAGGCCCATCACGGACAACTCACCGTAGATAGCCGCTCCGGAGAAACAACTTTTCGCGTGACTTTGCCCGCTGGATCAAAAAGGAACGCCGCGATGAGCGCCGGACGCATCCTGGTAGTGGACGACGAACCCCAGATCCGCCGCATCATGCGCACCACTCTCACCGGCGCCGGCTACGAGGTGGACGACGCCAAAACCGGCGAAGAGGCGCTCGCGAAACTGCGCGAGTATCATCCTGACCTGGTGCTGCTCGACATGAACATGCCGGGCATGGGCGGCCTGGCGACCTGCCGCGAGATCCGCGCCGGCACCGGCGTGGGAATCATCATGCTCACCGTGCGGAATACCGAAGCCGACAAAGTGGAAGCTCTGGATGCGGGCGCCGACGACTTCATCAACAAACCGTTCAGCACGCCCGAGCTGCTGGCTCGGATCCGTGCGGCGCTGCGACGGGTTCCCGCGTCTGCGCAATCTTCTCCCGCTCGCATTCGCGCCGGTCAGCTGGTCATCGATTTCACCGCCCGCACCGCCTTCAACGGCGATCGCACCAGCCATCTCACCCCCAAGGAGCTCGACCTGGTGCGTTATCTCACCAGCCACCCCAATGAAGCCGTGGCTCACCGCGAACTTCTGCAAGCCGTCTGGGGCCCCGATTACGGCGATCAAGTGGATTATCTGCGCGTGTTCATCCGCAATCTGCGAAAGAAGATCGAATCCGATCCCGACCATCCTGAATTGGTCACCACCGAGCCGTGGGTCGGTTACCGCTTCAACGGCACGATAGAACCTTTCTAGGATGGACCGAGCCGCGATTTTGACGCGGAGTTCAGGGTCGATGAAGCCGCCGCCGAAGCAGATTCTTTAAGTCGGGTTTAAACTCATTCCACAGATTGGCTTCGGCAAATCCTAAGAGATTCTCTCCAGCCAGACACCAGATATCGGGATGTCTGGAGGTTTCTCGCCCTGGCAAGGTGGCGTTCAGGATCGCCGCGCTGCTAAACGCAGCCACCACGTTGGCCAGCGCGACGTCGTTGCCGCGAGGCGTTTCTATCACCAGAGTGCTGAGTAGTGCGTGCTCGGAGCGCTTCCACACGTTGCTGCTCAATGCAGGCCGATACCGTAAGTCCTCATGCAGAGCGGCCGCCGCGCCACTTTGCATACCGTACGTCACCAGCCTATGGCTGAAGGAGGCGACCAGATGGTTGGTATACCCGTCCGTGCCTTGGCCCCATATATGACTGGAAGTGATCAGCAGCAAAGCGGCCGAAGAAACCAGCGTAGCGACATACGGCTGAACCCTCGTTACTGTTTTGTCGCTGAACAGAGTCAGCCGGTCGCGCACCGTAAACGGGGCTGCCGGCGCGGCGCTGATCCCCAGCGGGTTTGAAAACGATCGCTCGAGATTTTCAAACATCCGCTGCTGGTCATTGTTCTGAAATGTAATCTTGTGATACAAGAATTCGCCCATATGGGCCATTCGGCTCCCCGTGGTTTGAGCCCCATGTCCATCCAAATGAACCCATGCCTGGAGCGGTTCGTCCCCAACTCTTCGAAAGATGACGTGCATGGAAGGTGATCTATTTTCACGGCAGCTTTGGATAGACGCGGGGTGAGTATGCGCCAACCGAAACAACAACGGGTCCTGGGACCACGTTACCGGATCGGTCAAACAATCCTGCAACAACTCTTCGCTGCCGCCGATGATCTCGACGTTCTTCGGATGCTCGACGCCGAACGAAAGCTTAGGAAGGTCCCCCCGGGTAAGCCGGTATTCAAGATTCGACTTGATAGTGTGCGGGTCAATCTCCTGGGCCGTGCCAGCCAGACTGAACAGCAAGGCCAACAGTATTGCCGCTGAGCACCGCGTAATGCACGACAAACGCTTCGATTGTACAGGACAAATGAATCGCTGTCTGAGCAAAATTGCTCAATCCTGATGATTCTCCATGCGATAATGTCGTTTCCCCGCAGTCACCGATTAGCGCTGGCCAAGTAGGACCATGCTCGGCTGGGCTCCATCACTGTTGCCAAAGGTTTGATTGTTCCCGAACGAGTGGACCACTCCTCCCGCCGTATTGAATCCTACCGTGTTGCCTGTCAGGTTGTTCTTGGACAGGCGGGCGCTGGCGCCGCCCGCTAGCGTCAGGCCCACTCCATTGGAAGAAACATCGTTGGAATCGAAAAACAGGAATGCAGCACCGGTTGCTAGTACGCCGCTGCCACCGCTCTGGCTGAACTCGGAGCCCTTAACGTAAGCAGTGCCTCCCGGGTAAAGGCCCAATCCATTTTGCCCGCTATTGATCACTTGAACGTGGTCTATCACTACTGAATTCGTAACGCTGGGGGGGTCAATGACGATGCCATAGTTGAGTTGATCGTGGACCACCGTATTCGAAATGAAGGCCGCCGCGTTAGCGGTGCCGCTCTGGATGCTGATACCGCGCGCCTCGAAACCCGAGATCCTGCAATTCTCAACCGTGAGCTTGAGCCCGGAAGAGAATTCGATGCCATCGATGCCGGTTCCAGACCCGACCAAGTCCAGGCCCCTCAGAAATACGCTATCCGTTGCACCAGCCGCCACCGTGATCGCGTTACCGGTGGTCACCATGACGCCTGCTTCCACACCAGTAGCGTCAATCGTCATCGCCCTGGGAATGGTGACTGCCCCAAAATCACCTGGGTCCAATACATTGATCTCGCCACCCGCGGCCGTCTTGACTATCGCGCCGGCGAAAGTCTGGCATGGAGCGGTTCGGCTACAGGGATTCGCATCGTCTCCAACTCCAGATACCCACGTACGCGTGGCCTGCGCACTTAATTGTGCCGCAGCTAAGAAAATCGCCATCAAACCCACTGCTACAGCAGTAAATCGCATTCTGAATGCTCCTTTTAGACATATCCTGCTCGGAATTCTGGACTGTTACAGCCAGATTGGACAGCAAAACCGACGATCTTGCTGCTCAGCACCGCAGAGTGCATTAACTAAATTGCCTTCTGAGCAATACTGCTCATTGGCTGCGCGGCCTGGATCGGTGGCGTCAGTCTGACGCCGCTTCCCGCAGTCTCCGCCCACGCTCTCTAGCGCTCGAACTAGAGCTGGTTAACAAGGACCATAGTAGGTTGGGCGCCATCCTCGTTGCCGGCGGTTTGATTGTTCCCGAACGAGTGGATCACTCCACCCGAGGTATTAAAACCTACCGTGTTGCCTGTCACATTATTCCCGGACAGTCGGGCACTGGCGCCGCTCAGTAGCGTTAGGCCCACGCCATTGGAAGAAACGTCATTGGAATCGAAAAACAGGAACGCAGCCCCGGTTGCCAATATGCCGCTGGCACCGTTATGACTGAACTCCGAGTCCCTCACGTACGCGGTGCTTCCAGGATCAAGACCCAATCCGGCTTGCGCGCTATTGATCACCAGAACATGGTCCAGCATCACGGAATTCGTAACGCTCGGAGGGCTAATGACGATGCCATTGTCGAGTTGATCGCGGACCACCGTTTTCGAAATGTAGGCCTGGGCGTTAGCGGTGCTGCTTTCGATGCTGATGCCGCGATGCGCGAAACCCGAGATCCTGCAATTCTCCACCGTCAGCAGGAGACCGGACGAAAATTCGATGCCATCGATGCCCGTTCCAAGCCCGACAAAGTCCAGGCCCCGCAGAAACACGCTATCCGTTGCACCAGCCGCCACCCTGATACCGTTCGTGCCGCCAATCAGCACACCTGCTTCCACCCCAGTGGCGTCAATAGTTAAGGCCTTGGTAATGGTCACTGCCCCAAACCCCCCTGGATCCAATACGTTGATCTCGCCACCGGCGGTCGTCTTGCTGATGGCGCCGGCGAACGTCTTGCATGGATTGGTGCGGCTACATGGATTCGCATCATCGCCCACTCCGGATACAAACGTACGCGTGGCCTGCGCACTTAGCTCTGCCGCGGCCAAAAACATCGCCATCAAGCCCAATGCTACAGCGGTAAATCGCATTCTTGAATGTTCCTTTCATGGCAGCCAGATTGGACCAGCCTGTCTAACGTATCGGACAAACGCATCGCCGTGTGAATAATTGTTCAATCCGCTTGATTCGCCGCGCCACCAACAGGGTCATCTACCTCCCGGGGCCCCGCGTCGGTCTATATATAGAATTGATATAGTGTAATTATATGAAATCGCTGCTAGTTCAACTAGATGAACCCACCTATCGCGCACTGAACCGGATTGCCCCGGCCGCGAAGCGTCAAAGAGCGGAATTTGTTCGAAGCGCCATCCGAAAGGCCATTCAAGAGACCGAAGAGGAACGTACGCGGCGGGCGTATCTGGAACAGCCGGATTCGGAGGCCGAGGCCGACGATTGGTCCTCCGCCGAGCAATGGAAATCATGAAGCAGCGTGACGCATGAAGCAATACGAACTGTGGTGGGCGTCACTCCCGGAGCCGGCTGGCCGCCGCCCGGTTTTGCTTCTAAGCCGAGATGCAGCGTATTCCTACCTGAATAAGTTCGCCGCAGTGGAAGTTACCTCCACCATTCGACACATAGCGGTGGAAGTTCCACTCGGCCGCGGCGAAGGGCTCCCCACGAAATGCGTGGCAAACTGCGATAACATGCGGACCGTCCCCCGTTCGGTCCTGACCAAGCGGATCGGGCAGCTTTCGCCCCGTCGTCATTCCGAGGTCAAACGCGCACTGGGACATGCCTTAGCGTGGAACGAACTGATCGATGCTTTCTAGTCAAACGTGGCGCACGCACTCCTGCGTGCTGTAGTGGCACTCGTGCCAACACAACGATTGTGAACGCGGTACGCAGGAGTGCATGCGCCACAAAGCTACGGATCCGTGTGGCTCGCCCGCGAAGTCTGATACGTCATTCGCCCCGCCGCCATTGCATTTGATAGCCTGAATAAAGCTCACTTCCCGCTTCCGAAGGATCAAAAGGAGATTCCTCATGGGTAGGTTGAAACACCAGGGGATCGCTGTACGCGCAATCACGGCGCTCGCGGTCGCCGTCCTGGCGCCCATGGGCGTCGCGCAACAGCCCGCCCTGCGAACAAATGTCGACGCCACTGTATTGAAGAATGCCGGCACTCCGCAGGACGCTCTCCCGGGCGACTGGCTCAGCTACGGCCGGTCCCAGGGCGAGACGCGCTTCAGCCCCTTGCGCCAGATCGATACTTCCAACGTCAACCGGCTCGGCCTTTCCTGGACCTATACGCTCGGCGCCGGCGGCGGCAATCAGGAAGGCACCCCCGTGGTCTGGAACAATACCCTGTACGGCATCACCACCTGGAGCGTCGTCTTTGCCCTGGATGCGCGAACTGGCAAGGAGCTTTGGCGCTGGGACCCGGAGGTGAATCAGCCGGCGGTCCGCCCCAAGGTCTGCTGCGGCATCGTCAACAGGGGCCTCGCGATCTACAACGGCATGCTCTTCGCCCCCGTCATCGATGGCCGGCTGGAAGCTTTGAACGCGCTCACCGGCAAAGTGATCTGGGAATCGCGCGTAGCCTATCCGCAGGACTACTACTCGCTAACCATGGCTCCGCGCATCGCCAACGGCAAGGTCATCGTTGGCGTCTCCGGCGGCGACCATCCCACCCGCGGCTTCTTCGATGCCTATGAAGCCGAGACCGGCCGCCGTGCCTGGCGCTTCTACACCGTCCCCGGCAATCCCGCTGATCCGCCCGAAAACGATGCCATGCGCGCAGCGGCGAAAACCTGGGGCGGCGATTTCTACAAAATGGGCGGTGGCGGATCGGTCTGGGACGGCATGGCATATGATCCCGACGCCGATCTCCTTTACGTCGGCACCGGCAACGCCGAACCCTGGACGCAGAAGTTTCGCGGCGCCAAAGATATGGACAACCTCTACACCGCGTCCATCCTGGCCGTGAAAGTGTCCACCGGCGAGCTGAAGTGGCACTACCAGGCGGTTCCCAACGACAACTGGGATTACGACAACGTTCAGCAGATGATTCTCGCCGACCTGACCATCCACGGCCGCCCGCGCAAGGTGCTGATGCAGGCGGCCAAGGACGGCATCTTCTATGTGCTGGATCGTATCAGCGGCGAATTCATCTCCGGACAAGCTTACACGCAGGTGAACTGGTTAAAGGGCTTCGACAAGTCGGGCCGGCCGCAAGTGCACCCGCAAGCCTTCTACGACAAAGAGCCCATCACGATTTTTCCGACCGCGGGCGGCGGCCACAATTGGTCGCCGATGTCCTTCGATCCTTTGACGAGTCTGGTGTACATTCCCACCACTTACGGAAGCTGGACCTACGCCGCCGGCGACAAGGTGATTTACGCGCCCTATGGCGACACGGGCCTCGCGCCCGGTTTTCTTGCCCCGCGTCCGAACTCGCTGCCTTTCCTGGGACCAGAGCCATTGGACAAGGAACGCGGTGTGCTCCAAGCCTGGGACCCCGTCAATCAAAAGCTGGTCTGGCGCACGCCGGGTGGCGGCGGTATCGGTGGCGGCGTGGTCACCACCGCCGGCAACCTGGTCTTCCAGGTGATTAACGATGGCCGCCTGCTCGCCTACAGCGCTGACAAGGGAGAGAAGCTCTTCGAGCTGCAGACCGGCCGCACTGGCATGGGTCCGCCGATCACCTATCAGGTGGATGGAAAACAGTATGTGGCCCTGATGGGCGGGCTCGGCCGTGCTGCTACCACCGTAGCGCCGAACGATGCCCCGGTGGACCATCCCCCGCTCCTGTTCGTATTCGAGTTGGACGGAAAGACGCCCATGCCTGAAGCAGCAGCCCCGCCGCCTCCGTTCGGCGCGCCTCCGCCTCCACCGCCGGACGATTTGCACAAATGAAACCCACTCAAATTCCTAACAACCCCTGCTTCTCCTCCGGACCTTGCGCCAAGCGCCCCGGCTGGAGCCTCGACGCGCTGAAAGACGCAGCGCTCGGGCGCTCGCACCGCGCAAAGATCGGCAAGAATAAGCTCGCCGACGTCATCGCGCGTAGCAAAAAGATTCTGGGTATCCCCGATGCGTACCAGCTCGGCATTGTTCCCGCCTCCGATACCGGCGCGGTAGAAATGGCGCTATGGTCGCTGCTCGGGGAGCGCGGTGTCGACGTGCTCGCTTGGGAAAGTTTCAGCAGCGGCTGGGCCACCGACTGCAAGAGCCAGCTGCAGTTGAAAGATCTGCGCGTCTTGAAAGCCGATTACGGCAAACTTCCCGATCTGCATCAAGTGGACTGGGCTCGGGATGTGGTCTTCGCCTGGAACGGAACCACCTCCGGCGTGCGAATTCCCAACGGCTATTGGATCGCCGCGGACAGGCCCGGACTCACCATCTGCGACGCAACCTCGGCCGTCTTTGCGATGGAAATGCCGTGGGACAAGCTGGACGTGGTCACCTGGTCCTGGCAGAAGGTGCTGGGCGGCGAAGGCGCGCATGGCATGATCGCGCTGAGCCCCAGAGCCGTGCAGCGCCTGGAAACCTTCACGCCGAATCGCCCGCTGCCCAAAATTTTTCAAATGACGAAAAGCGGCAAATTAATCGCGGGAATTTTCGAGGGCGAAACCATTAACACGCCTTCCATGTTGTGCGTCGAAGATGCGCTGGACGGCTTAAAGTGGGCCGAATCCATCGGCGGTTTGCCGGCCCTCATCGCCCGTTCCAAAGCGAACCTGAAATGTATTGAAGATTGGGTTGCGCAATCCACTTGGGCCGCCTTCCTGGCCGAAGACAAATCCGCGCGATCGAATACTTCCATTTGCCTCAAGATCAAGGATCCGCTCTTTACTTCGCTCGCCCCGGACGACCAGAACCTGCACGTCAAATCCATCGTGTCGAGCCTTGAGAAAGAGCGCGCCGCCTACGACATCGGGGCCTATCGCGATGCGCCCGTGGGCCTGCGAATTTGGGGTGGCGCCACGGTTGAAACTTCCGACATCCAGGCGCTCGTCCCGTGGCTCGATTGGGCTTATGGCCAAGCGCGCGCTGTTTTTGCGGAAACCGTCCACGCTACCAAGTGATCTACAGCGCCGCGATCACCTTGGGCTTTTCATCCACTTCGCATTCAGGGCAGCTTATCGCCTTGGTCTCACAATAGTACCGGCTTCCAATATTGCGAGCCACTTCCCGCATCGCGACCCGCAGCGCTGCCTCGCTGCCGAACCACTCGCCGTACTCGGTGGGCCCGCTAAACGGAGCAATCTTGGCGCGGTAAAGCTGCCCGTGGCTGTGCTTCATCCTACGCCTTCGGCGCCTTGCGTGCCGCAATCTCCGCGCGTAGCACGCGCATCTTAGCGCGCTTTACGTTTCGCTTGGTTTTGATCTTATTGAATCGAGCAGAATCGCCACCCATTTTGGACATTTTCGGACTCCAATCTTGACTAGGAAAGACTTCCACCTGGCCGGATGCGGGCGGGAAAACAACTGCGTCTCAAGCTTATCAGTTATCGCTCCGTGGCGCACGCACTCCTGCGTGCCGCGTTCACGCTCGTGTGAACGCTTTCAGGACTACGTGGGTTACCATGAAGAACATGTCCGCGGTGAACGATGTGGCAGCGAACATTCGGATGCTTCTCATGGACGTCGACGGCGTGCTCACCGACGGAAAAGTATTCGGCGTGCCAGACCCTTCGGGCGCCATCGTCGAGACCAAAGGCTTTGACACCCAGGACGGCATCGCGCTGCAATGGCTCTCCTGGAAGGGTCTCGTGACCGGCGTAATCAGCGGACGGGTCTCACCCGCCACCGAAGCCCGCGCGAAACAGTGCAACATGACCTACGTCTATCAAGGACACATTGAAAAGATTCCCATCGTGGAAGAGATTTTGCAGCACTCCGGAATTGCCGCCGCGCAAGTGGCCTACATCGGCGACGATTTGACGGACGTGGTGGTGATGAATCGCGTCGGCCTTAGCATCGCGCCGGCCAATGCGCGTCCGGAGGTGAAGCGCTCGGTCCAGCACGTCACCCAGAGCGCGGGCGGACAGGGCGCGGTGCGCGAAGTCTGCGAACTGCTGCTTAGGGCGCAGGGCCACTGGGACGATCTGCTGCGAAAATACGAGGTCGTAAAATGACCGGCGAACCCACCGGAATCGTGGTCGTGGCGCGGTCAGGCCCGGGAGTGCTTCACGAATTGACCGGCGTGATCGCGGATCATAAAGGCGACATTGCGTCGGTCTCGATTATCGAGGAGCAGCCGGAATCACGCATCTACTTCGAGATCAATCTTCCGGAAGCGCCGGAAATTTTGCAAGCCGATCTGGTGAAGCTTCCCATTGTCCGGCAGGTGGATATCGTCAAGACGCTCCAGAAGGTCTACGGCAAACGGATCATCATCGTCGGCGGCGGCGCGCAAGTGGGGCAAGTGGCGATTGGCGCGATCTCGGAGGCGGACCGTCACAACATTCGCGGCGAGCACATCTCGGTGGATACCATTCCGCTGGTGGGCGAGCAGGTGCTGGCGGATGCCGTCCGCGCGGTGGGACGATTGTCGCGCGCCCGTGCCTTGGTGCTGGCCGGAGCGCTGATGGGCGGCGACATCGAGAGGGCGGTGCGCGAAGTGCGCGCGCAAGGATTGCTCGTCATCAGCTTGAATATGGCCGGCAGCGTGCCGGAAGCCGCCGATCTGGTGGTATCAGATCCGGTGCAAGCGGGGGTGATGGCCGTGATGGCGATCGCCGACACCGCCAAGTTTACAATCGCGCGCCTCCACCGGAGGGTATTTTAGCCACAGATAAACACCGATGAACACCGATAACGCCAACTCAAGTTCTTTGTTTTAAAATCTGTGTTGATCAGTGTTCATCTGTGGCCACTTACGTTTGGGAAGCCAGAGTCACGGCCGAGGCCACCGGTTTCGCCCCGCGCCTTCGCGTTCTCGACATCGCAGCTTTGACGACTCGAATGTATTCATCCGATCCGGCGAGAGAATCCTGGCACGCGAGGCAAACGAGCAGATGTTCCTCCAACGGTTTCGAGTCCTCTTCGGATGGCATGCCCCTGGCATATTCTTCCCAGGCCTCCGCGGAAAAGTGTCGATCGCGGCTAGCGTTCATGACAAGAACCTTTCTTGGGGAAGGAACCATCCCCGATCGCCGTTCTAGTGTGGCTGCCGGGCGGAAATTCTCGAAAAAAAAGGAACCAGCATCTTCTGTTGCAGTTTGCGCTTACCCAGGTCGCCAAAACGAGCCTTGGCGCGTGACTTGAGCAGACGGAACTGCGTCTCCGTCAGGTTCATCTCTTCGCAAATTTCCTCTTGTGTATCCTCGTGCAGATAAAACCGGGTCAGGATCTCCCGATCCCGTTCGGACAGCTGATTCAGGATCTCAACCATAAAGTCCACTTTTTGTTGCAACGCCATGTTCTGCTCAGGGTTGCGCCTCCCATCCACCACCCGCACGCCGACGTCCAGATGCAGCTCGTCGCGTCGGCTGTGCACTACTTGATCAATGTGCGCCGCCACCTGTCGCCTTACCACCGTCCGGACAAAACCCATCAGGCGATCCGGCTCGCGCAGATCTCCACGCCGGATGGCTTGCACCACAATCAGAAAAGTATCGTGAACTTTGTCATCCAGCTCCTGTAGCCCCAATTGCCGGCACAAGTAGAAGCGAATGCCGCGCGCAAACAGCTGGTACAAATCTTCCATCCCGCTTTCGTCTCCCCGTTTGATTCGCATCACCAGCCCCGGCCAATCGACGGGGCCGCGCTGTTCGTTATCCTCGGTGTCATTCTTGTCTTCGTTTGCAGCGGGCGCGCTGGGTACACGGATAGATGCAGCCATGGTGTGGCGGTCCTTTCAGAGAAACTCCAAGCGCTATCCGGACCGGTGCGCGGCTGATCGAGTGCGGCAGTCTTGCCCGCGCTCTGGGTAATCACTTTGAACTACCTAGGGACTACGGCCGGGCATTATGCACACGTAGCACCAAACGGCAGGGAGTAGAATGCGGCCTGAATTCCCGCTAGCCGCAACCCTCAAAATGTGAAGTTATAGGTTGTGTGCAGTATCCAAGGGGCCAGAGAAGAAAGGGATGCAGCCGATTCCGTCGGAGAATTGAAAAGCACTCTACTGTGGCAGAGAGCTTGGCGAGGAACTTGTGAAGTGCGTTCTTGATCGCATACATCTCACGCGTTTTCTCCCCCACTTTGGGGGTAGGAAACACACTCGTTCAAACCACGCCCGAATGCCGTTTCAAAATCTGCGGCAGGTTTTGCGAAAATGCCGAGCGCGCCATCACGATGTTCGCCCCGGCTTCCTGCGCCTGCTGCTTGAGCTCGCCTTGCACGTGGGATAAGTACCCGATCAAGCTGATCTGCTTGATATCGCTATTGCTTTTCAGCTTGGTGATCAACTTGAGCGGCTGAACCGAACTGAAGTTCAGATCCAGGATGATCAGCAGCGGCTTCTCGCTGGTGGCCTTCTCGATGACGTCCCTTTCGGACTTCACGAATTCCACTTCCAGGCCCGCCCGCTTGGCCGCGTCGCTAATCTTGACGGTGAACAACAGATCTTCCACCACTGCCAGGATCTTCTTCTTACCGTGCTTCTGCATAAAATACTACACGCCTGCTCTTGCCGCTTGCTCCCTCTGAATGTGTGTTACCTGAAAACTTGAAACTGCAAGTTGTGTGGAAGGTCAGAATTATTCTAGCATGACGAAGTGCCCGTTCCGGCGCGCTTATGACCGCACAATCGTTTGTATATGAAAATGCCCAGGCGGCCTCGGAAGCCTGCGCCAGCAAAATCATCGAACTGCTGGGACGCGCGCTCTCCACCCAGCCGCGCGCCTCACTGGCCGTCTCCGGCGGCACCACTCCCAAATTGATGTTCGCCGTAATGGCAAAAGCCAGGTTCGACTGGAATAACGTCCACCTTTTTTGGGTGGACGAACGCCTGGTCCCACCTGCCGACTCTCAAAGCAACTATAAGTTGACCAAGGACAACTTCATCGATGCGGCGCACTTCCCCCCTGCCAACGTCCACCGCATTCAGGGCGAGCTGCCGCCCAAGGAAGCCGCGAAGGTTTATGAAGATGACATCCGGTCGTTCTTCCAGTTGTCACCCGGTTCAGCGCCAAAGTTCGACATCATTCACCGCGGCATGGGGCCCGACGCGCACACGGCCAGCTTGTTTCCGGGCGAGCCGCTGATCGACGATCACCGCAACCTGGTGGCCCCGGTTTACGCGGAAAAATTTCATCAATGGCGCGTCACTCTTTTGCCGGCCGTACTGGAGGCCGCGCGAAATACGCTCATGTTGGCCGCCGGCGACGATAAGGCCGAGCCGCTCAAAGCGGTTCTCGAGCAGCCCTACGATCCCAAGAAGTATCCGTCCCAGATCACCACTTACAACGGCGAAGGCGTGATCTGGTTTCTCGACAAAGCGGCCGCGAGGCTAATCAGTTGAGGTGGCGCACGCACTCCTGCGTGCTGCCGGCTACAGGCCTTCTCCACGCCCCTGCTTGTCCGCTGACAAGTATTGGCGTAGTGCATGCCCCTGGCCGACACTCGTGTGAACGTTCCCCGGCACGGCAGTGACGGCGCTGGTTCTATCCGCCGGTGGCATGTACGGCGCTTATCAGGCCGGGGCATGGAAAGCGCTGGCTGATACCATTCACCCCGACCTGGTGGTCGGCGCCTCCATTGGCGCCCTCAACGGCTGGGCCATCGCGGGCGATTGCGATCCCGATGAATTGGTGGACCGTTGGTTGCATCTCGACGCCGCCGCCCGCTATCGCTGGAAATTCCCGCGCAGTCCCGTGCATGGCCTGTTCGACACTACGCCGCTGCAAGTCATGATCCGCGACGTCTATGAATCCTTCCGGCCGCGCGTGCCCTTCGCCATGGTGGTTACCGATCTTATAAAGCTGCGCCCCCGCATTATTCCGGGCCATGAAGTGACCTGGCAACATATGGTGGCCAGCACCGCCATCCTCGGTCTGTTCGATCAGGTGCGTCTGGGCGGGCGCATCTATTCCGACGGCGGCCTGCTTTCCGCCGTTCCGCTTTGGGCCGCCGCAGAAATGGGCGCCACCAAAGCGCTGGTCATTGATGTTCTTCCCACCGCGCCCGGCACGGTGGCGCGAGTTGTGGTGGGCGCCATCCGTATGATTTCGCCCTTTCGCGCCGCGGTTCCAACGGGGATCGAGGTAGTTCGCCTGGCTCCTCCGAAGTTGCTCGGTCCGCCGCTAGAATCCCTGCACTGGACCCGCGCCAATGCCGAAGCCTGGATTCGGGCGGGGGAGGCCCAGGGCGCCGCAATAAAACATTCCATTACGAATTGTTTTGAGCGAGAATAGATCTGGCATGCCGGCATATCGAATTCACCGTTTGAAGGAAACGCAGCGCCAGCAGTTTCGCTGGGCGCCGCATACTCCGGGCGTCACCATCGTCAAGTTGAAAGATTATGAAGAGGGGTCCGTCATTGAGGCCGCCAGCCCCTATGCCCTGTGGCTGGCCTTGCGCGAGAGTGACAACGCGCTCGCCGTAGGCGATCTTATCGAAGTAGCCACCGACGCGCCCGGAGGTGAACTTCGTATTCTCAAATACATAGGCTTTGAAGAAGCACGCTGGTACGTACCAGAACCAACTCCGAACGCCATGGGGGAGCCAGTGGCGGTAACATAGGATTAACAGAGTATGTATAACGATCCCGCCGCGTGGGATCGGATCAACTCCTTCGCGCTGGTCAGCTATATCCCCGAACCATTGGCGGGTTTTCTGGATCGGCTGCGGCAGGAGTTGGTTCCGAACTGCTTCTTACGGGCCCACGTGACGATCTTGCCGCCCCGTCCGATTTGCTCCTCGCCGGAGGCTGCCTGGAAAACCGTCCGCACTCTGGCCCCGCGGTTTGCTCCCTTTGATGTTGAATTGACTGAAGTAGAGGTGTTTCCGGTTTCCGATGTAATCCATATTGGCATCGGCCGCGGCCGGGAAGATCTGGAGCCCCTGCATGCAGCGCTGAACGTAGACGGGCTGAAATTCGCCGAGCCTTATCCCTACCTCCCGCACATTACGCTGGCGCAAGATCTGAAGGGCGACGAAGTGGACGAGTTGGCCCGCGTGGCGCGTACGCGCTGGGCCGAGAGCACGGTCCCCAAGACGTTCCGCGTCGACGAAGTATTCTTTGTCCAGAACACTCGCCGCAAGCAGTGGCTGGACCTGGGCGAAAGCGCCCTCGGCCACCCGGAGTCGCGTTTGGTGGGCGAGCTGGTCGACCTGCTCACGGGCTAGCCTTCGGTGGCGACCGGTTGCCCGACGGCATCTGCACACGGCCCCCGCGTGTTTCAACTGTTACGACGTGCGTATGAGGATTAAGTTTGCGTTATCGCTGGCCCAGATGGCGCTAGCGGTTGCTCTAATCTGGCTGAGCCGCCGGGAACTCACCGCCGCGCATATGAACTTCGGCAGGACGCCGGCTTTCGACCTCCTAGTCCTCATCAATCCCCCGGCGGCTTTGCTGCGAAGCGCTTGGTTCAACTACGTGGATTACCCATGGTCCGACGCGCTATTCGTCGCAGCAATCGGCGTGTTCTGGTACTTAATCGGATTAAGCATAGATTATTGGCAGAAGCGAAAGACACTTCCTCTATTCACCTGGAAGCCACTACGAGTAACGGCCGATCTGGCGCTGATCGCGCTCGGCCCGTACTTCATGTGGATTGAGAAAAGAGTTGATGTTGCTGACATGCCGTGGCAGTGGGAGGCTCCTGCATTGACCGCTGTTTTTTGCTGGCTTCTCGGGCCGGCATTTATCTTCGGTCGCGACCTAATTCATTGCTTTCGTCGCAAAGGACCGCCATCAGCGACCTCTCTCTGACGTCGAGTTAACAGGCTCCTGAATAGCAGTTAGGACGACGCTTTTCTAATTCTGTTCCAGCTAAACCGCACCATTACCCTTAGTACATCGCAAACAATTGGCTGGTACGATTCGTCAGAACAAGCAACTTATTTCACCTGTGATCAAAGTAAAATTAAGCGTCTCCGGGAGGATCTCTTTACGCGAACACTCATTCGACCGATCATGGTGGCGGTGCCAAGCAGATCGATTGGAGCACTATTGCTTGCTCTAACTATTTCGGGGTTTTATATCCCTGCGCAGCCAGCCCAGCTTACGCTTCAGACGCTCTATAGTTTCACGGGCGAGAATGGCGATGGGGCGTTGCCGGACGGAAATTTGACCCTTGGGCCGAATGGAGTGCTCTACGGCACGACGATAGAAGGCGGGAGCGCCGCGGGAGGAATTGTCTTCGAATTGGTCCCACCCGCGGTGGCTGGTGGCGTTTGGACAGAGAACATACTATACACTTTTACGGGCTTGCACGGTGGCCCGGATGGCGCTTCTCCGAACGGAGGTCTGGCGCTTGCAAACAACGGAGATCTCTACGGGACAACGTTTACCGGCGGAACATATCCCGAACACGGCACGGTATTTAAGTTGACTCCGCCCGCAGAACCCGGCGCCAGTTGGAAAGAGGCGGTGCTCTACCGATTCAAGGGAAAAACTGACGGGTCGAATCCCGCTGCGGGTTTACTTCGTACCAGCAATGGGATGCTTTATGGTACGACTGTCAGCGGAGGTGGCGGTTCTTGCACTATTATCGGCTGCGGTACGGTATTCGAATTGACACCACCAGCAGTGGCAGGAGGACCGTGGAAAGAGACGGTTCTTCACAGCTTTAGCGGTCCCGATGGAAACAGCCCTCAGGCAACGTTGATCCGCGGCAGCGATGGGTCGCTTTACGGCACTACGGTGAAGGGCGGTGGCTCAGGGTGCGGGGGGAACGGCTGCGGCACCGTTTTCAAATTGACGCCGCCAACAGTGGCGGGCGAAGCATGGACGTTCGAACTGCTATACACTTTTTCGGGAGAGGGGGACGATGCTTTTCCCTACGCGGCGCTTGTCTTTGCAGGAAATGGAACGGGAGATCTCTACGGGACAGCCTCCGGACACACCGTCAACCCCCAGGGAATGGCATTCAAGTTAAGCCCACCAACAGCCGCAGCGGCGGCGGCAGGACAAGGCTGGAAATTCGACGTGCTTTATAGCTTCTTGGGAGGCAACGACGGTGGTGCTGCTTCCGGAATTGTGGTCCTCCCCCATGGAGCGATCGCCGGCATAACCACTACTGGCGGAGCTGCGAATCAAGGAACCGTGTTTAAGTTGACGCCGCCGGTATCACCGGGCGCCGGTTGGACCCACACCAAAGTGTACAGCTTTGAGGGTGGCAGCGGCGGAGCTCAGCCCGCTCAGACATTGACACTTGGAGAAAATAGCGCACTCTATGGCGTAACTTATGTGGGCGGGACGCTCAACTCTACGTGTCCCCCTTCTTCCAGCGGCTGCGGTACCGTATTCGAATTGTCAGATGACGAACCGCTGCCATGATGCAGGGTTCCTACGAAGGATCTACTCCGCTAGAGGCGACCAAAGAGACGACGGCGGGCCTCATCCCACTGAACCAACTTCGTAGCTCCGCTGTCGATTTCTTGCAATCGTCGATGGATTTCCCCGCGCCAGGCTTCTTCGGCATCTTCATCAACTTCGGTGTCCAGACTGTCCACAGCCGACAGGGCCAGCGTGTCTTTCAAAACCTCTGCCGCGTCCCGTGACATGCCCACGGTTTAACGCTTTCGCTTCTCTTCCAATGTGCGTCGCAGGATGGGGAGCACCGCGCGCTCATTCTCGCCCGCCAGGTCCTCCTTGAGTGCAATGAGCGTCTCCAGATCGAGGACCCGGATGCGGAGGCCTTCCCTAATATCCACGTCGACAGAGTGTGGCAGCAGTTCTCTGTATCCAAGATCGAGAAGGTCCAAAGGTCCATACCGCGTAATCAGTTTCAAATGGCCGGCTGAAGCGAGACGAGATGAGGTGCGAAAAACAGTGTCGAGCGCTTCCAACACCGGTTGGAGGCGAGCGATATTGGCCACATCGCGCGAGTGGACCACATCAATATCGAATGTGTCGATGGGAGCGCCTTGCAGCACTGCCGCCAGGCCACCGACGAGAATAAATTCGACGCCGCCATCGTGTAGAGCACGGAGCGTCGCGATCAGCTTACGTTCCGGCATTCAATTCGCGAATCGATATGATGTCGTTTACGCGCTCTTCAAGGTATTCGAGGCGCTCGGCGGGCGTAAGCGAAAGCATCCAACGGATCAGCGTAAGATCCACACCGTCGGCACTGTAATCGCAGAGACCGGACGGATCGTCGGTTCCCATGAGTTTCTGAACTAGGATAACTTGCCGGGTGCTAGGGCCACCATCACTCGCCCATAGACCAGCTGAAACCCGGCCCGCTCGTAATTCCGATGGGAACTGCTGCCAGGCACCACCGACGCCGTTGCGAGATCGCAGCCGAGTTCCGCGGCTCTTCGCAAGCGCTGACGGATCAGCGCGACTTGTAGTCCATGGCCCCGAGCTGGAACCAGTGTGGCATCGCCGAAAAATGTCGCCAGCCCGGCATGAACGTCCATCGCCGCGCCCGCGCCACGCGTCGACTCCCACAAACCGAAGAATGCTTCAATCCTCGGATCTGGGGATGCCACCATCGCCATTTGCTCCTCTGGGACGTCAGTTTCCCCCGCAAAACCTTGCACCACCAAGCGCGCCCAGGATGGATATTCGGATCCTGCCACCGGCTCGACCCCAACTCCCGGCCCCCATCTCAAACTCCTCCGTCCCATCGACACGCCGCACCAGAACATTGCTGATCTCTCGAATCACGTAGCCACGCTCTTGAAACATCGGTAGCAGGCTCGAGTCGGCAAGCGTGCAGAGGTCGATGACGGCCGCCGATCCCCGGTCATGATAAGAAGCTTCCAGTCGATCCAAATCGGCGGGATCCATGCCTCCACTCAAACCGATACCGATGGCCTGAGTTACCGGGGAATCCACCTGATGGAATATCGCCCAACCGCCTGCGATCACTTCCACGGAAACGCCGCTCGAGGAAGCCGTCGCCGAGTGCGCATGCCCGGCTTCCACTCTGCGCGCCAGCGCCATATCGGTGCTCGAAAATAGCTGTGTCATTAGTTCGCTCCAATTGTTGAATTGACGGGCACACAACTCCCGCGGTCGTCCTCGAAGGAATTGGATCAGCGTTTAGCGAACAATCACAGGCGTAGATCCAGTCTACTTCCAAACCCTCTTGACTTTTGGTAAGTACAGGCTTACCGTAAGGTATGGCCGACCGATCGGAGATGCTGGGGGCGTTCTCGGATCCGACTCGCCAGACCGTTCTTAATTTGCTGAGGGAGCGCCCCGCTACCGTCGGCGAGATCGCCAGCCGGCTTCCCGTGAGCCGTCCCGCCGTATCGCAGCATCTTCGAGTGCTGAAGTCGGTGGGCCTGGTGGAAGAAGACCGGCGCGGAACTCGCCACTACTTTCGCCTGAATCCCAAGACCCTGGCAGATTTGCGCGCCCACATCGATTCCATGTGGCGAGACGCCTTGACCTCGTTTTCTGATTTCGCAAAAAAGGAGACTGTTCCGCATGCCGCAAGCAAAAGAAAAGCAACCGCCCATCCGGCAAAGCGTCCACGTCGATTGTCCCATTGAGGACGCTTTCCGGCTCTTCGTCGATGGGTTCACGGACTGGTGGCCCTTAGCCTGGTATTCGATGAGCGGAGAGGAAGCCGCCGCCTGCAGGCTAGAGCCTTGGGTTGGCGGACGCCTTTTTGAGCAGACCCGTTCCGGTGAGGAACGCGAGTGGGGATCCGTTACCGCTTGGGATCGTCCCAGGCGCCTGGAGTTGACGTGGCATCCGGGAACGCGTGATCGCGGCGATCAAACGGTCGAGATCGAGTTCTCGGTGGAAGCGGACGGAACGCGCGTCACGCTGATTCATCGCGGCTGGGATGCGGCTGGCGTGGAGACCTGCGCATCGCGCTTCTTAGCCCATGCCTCCGCGCAGTTGCTGGCGGTGGTCTAGGAGTTGAATATGGTGCCTATGGTGGTGGAGCAGACTTCGCGCGGCGAGCGCGCGTTCGACATCTATTCTCGCTTATTAAAAGAAAATATCGTTTTCGTTGGCACGCCGATTGACGATAACGTCGCGAACCTGGTCATCGCGCAGATGCTTTTTCTGGCGGCCGAAGATCCCGAGAAGGATATTTCCTTGTACATCAATTCACCGGGCGGTGTCACCACATCGGGAATGGCGATTTTGGACACCATGAACCTGGTGGAGCCGGATATCGTGACCTATTGCGTAGGTCAGGCGGCTTCCATGGCTGCCGTATTGCTGGCTTGCGGGACCAAAGGGAAACGCTACAGCCTGCCGTATTCGCGGATCCTCATCCATCAGCCGCATTCCAGCGGCCTGGGCGGGCAGGCGACGGACATCGACATCCAGGCGCGCGAAATCCTGCGCACCCGGGATATTCTGAATAACATTTTGGCAAGCGCTACCGGGCAGCCTTTGGAAAAGATCGAGCGCGACGTGGATCGCGACTACATTATGGATTCGAAGCAGGCCATGGAATACGGGATGATCGACCGCGTCATCACCAAGCGCCAGATGCCCGGGATGGCGCCCGTTCCGAACGGCAAGCCACTCAACGGGTCTGGACACTGAACCAGCTCCAGTGTATCCTCAACAACAGATGCGACCCCCAGCGGCGTGGCGTCAATAACCCTAGTGATTGTATAGTTCTATGCGTACCCTCAAGATATAGTCGAAGACCCGCTTTACTTTCCCCGCCAAGGCGGTTACCATAGACCCATCCCCCGAGACGATAATGGAAGGGGAAGCTATTTTGTTAAAGCTGAAGCGGGTCGAAATACAAGGTTTTAAGTCGTTCTTCGACCGGACCGAGATGAAGTTCACCGGTTCGGGAATCGCGGCAATCGTTGGTCCCAACGGTTGTGGAAAATCCAATCTGAGCGATGCGATGAGCTGGGTGCTGGGCGAGCAGTCCGCCAAGAGCCTGCGCGGCGCCAGGATGGAAGACGTGATCTTCGCCGGAACGCGCGACCGCAAGCCGCTGGGCCTGGCCTCCGTCACCATGACGTTGGTGGATCCCAGCGCCGAAGAGGCGCATCAGGAAAATGGCAACGGCAATGGGCATGCTAACGGCCACCACCGGCCGAGCGAAGTCACCATCACGCGGCGGCTTTTCCGTTCGGGGGAAAGTGAATACCTGATCGACGGCAAAGTTGCGCGCTTGCGCGATATCCAGGACCTTTTTATCGGCACCGGCTTGGGCCCGGAGAGCTACGCCATCATCGAGCAGGGCCGCATCGGGCAGATCCTCAGCAACAAGCCGCAGGACCGGCGGGCGATCATCGAAGAAGCCGCGGGCATCGGCAAATTCAAAACCAAGAAGCGGCTGGCGGAAGCCAAGCTGGAGGGCGCCAAACAGAATCTATCGCGCGTGTTCGACATTTTGGAAGAAGTGGGCCGGCAGGTAAATTCGTTGAAGCGGCAAGCTTCCAAGGCCCGTCGCTACGAAGAGCTGAAGACCGAGATGATCGCGCACCTGCGCGGATCGTTGACGGCGCGGTTTCGAATGCTGGAGCGCGACGCAGCCAAAACCGCCCTGGATTTAAACCTGGCGAACGCGGAGTTCCAGAATCTGTCGACCCAGGTGACTGAGCGCGAGCAGGAGCACGGCGCCTTGCAGGAGGCCTGCTATCGCAACGATGCGGAACTGGCCGAGGCGCGTCGTCACCTTGCCGATCTGCAACTGGAGCAGGAGCGCACGCGCGGCCGGCTGGATTCCCAGGCCCAACAGATCGGCGCGATGGAGCAGCGGCTCTCCCACGGAGAGACGGAATCGCAGGAGCTGGAGAAGCGGCACGCACAGGTGCGGCAGGAGCTGGACGCGCATCTCGAATCGGTGGTGCAGCTGGAATCGGAAATCCAGTCGGCGCGGGAGCGCTTGTCGGCCAAGGCAGCGGAGCGCGAACAGATTCAACAGGCGCTGCAGCAGCGCGCGAAAACTCTTGAGACCGGGCGCCAGAATGTGCTGCGACTGCTGGGCGAATCGTCGGCGCTCAAAAACCAGTTGGTGCAGATCGGCGAATATCTATCGGCCGTCGATCGTGATTCGGCGCGCTGCCTGCGCGATGAGCAATCGGCCGGGATCGATCTGGAGCGGCATGCTTTGGTGAAAACTGAATTGTCGCGCAAGATGTCGGCCGGACAGATGGAGCTCGAGTCCACTGCCGACAAGCGGCGGCGCGTGGAAGACGAACTGGCCGTTCGCAAGACCCAGGCCGGGGAAGCCAGAAAACTGCTGGATCAATTGCGCACCGATGCGTCGCGATTGAAGGCGCGCAAGGATTCGCTCGAAGAGATTCTTTCGCATCGCGCCTATACCGCCGAGAGCGTCAAACGGTTGTTCACCGCGATCGAGCGCGGCGAGGCCGAGGAGTTTCACGCCGCCGGCGTGCTGGCCGATTTCGTGGAAGTGGAGCCGGTTTACGAAAAGGCCACCGAAGAATTCCTGCACGAAGAGCTGGAATACGTGGTGGTGCAGAACTGGAGCGACGCCGAGCGTGGCATCGACCTGATGCGTACGGACCTGGACGGCCGCGCCACCTTCCTGGTGCATCCGGATGCGGGCGAACAAACGCGGGCCATCGACAAGCTGTCGAATGACGAAGGCGTGATCGGCCGGCTCAGCGATCATCTGCGTTTCACCAATGGTTTTGCCAGCGCCCCGCGGGATTTGCTGCCTCGGCTGGCGCATTGTTTTTTGGCCAAGGATCGCCCGGCGGCGCAGCGGTTATCCACCGAGCATCCGGAATTTTTCTTCCTGCTGCCGGATGGCGTCAGCTATCACGGCCACGCGGTGAGCGGCGGCAAGAAGACCGGCAGCGGCCCATTGGCATTGAAGCGTGAATTGCGCGAGTTGACCGGAGAAGTACAAGTGAAGCAGCGCGCGGTGGAAGGCACGGCCACCGCGCTCGATCAATTAGAGCGCGAGATCGCCGGATTGAGCGAGGATCTGGAGAGCCTGCGGTCGCTGCAACAGAGCCAGGAAAAGGAAGCACTGGCGCTGGATCACGAGCATCGGCAGTTGGCTGAGGAATTCGCGCGCGCTCAATCCCGGCTGTCGGTGGCGCGCTTGGAACTGGAGCGGCTGCGGCAGGAAGGCGGCCGTGCCAAGGAGCAGCAGGAGCGCGATCAGCGTCTTCTCGACGAGCGCGAAACCGCGCGGTCTATCGAGGAACAGGTTCTGGAACAGTCGCGCGCCGATTTCGAAGAGCTGCAAGCGCAAGCCCATGGGCTGGCCGAGGAACACGCGGAGTTGCGGGCCGAACTGGCTCAATTTGAAGAGCGGCAGCGTTCCGAGCGTGCCACCCAGATGCGGCATGAAGCCGGGATCGCGGCGGCGGTGGCGCGGCAGCGCGAAATCGCGGCCGAGATGGAGCGGCTGGGAGTGGAGCGGGCGCGGCTGCTTTCCGACAACATCGAATTGGACCGGCGCGCCAGCGAGCTGATAGAGCTGATCCGCGCTTCCGAAGAGAGCGTGGCCGAGCTGGCCGCTCGAGAGACTACGCAGCGGGCGAGCCTGTTGGCTTTGGATGAAATGCTGAAGCAGCTGCGCATGACGGTGCAGGCGGCCCAGGAGCGGCGCTCGCAGATTGAATTGGATTTGGTCCGCAAGCAGGCCGAACTGAAGTTTCTGGATGAAACCAGCCGTAAGGAGCTGGGCGTTCCGGCCGACGAATTGGCGCAGGGCGAAGAGTCCGTGCTGGATGAAGCGGCCCTGATCGAAGCCGAGCAGAAGTATCAGGAAGTGAAGGCGCGGATTGAAGCGCTAGGCCCGGTGAATCCGCAGGCGCTCGAAGAGTTTCAGGAAGCCCAGCAGCGCTACGATTTCCTCAACGCGCAGCGCCAGGACCTGCTCGATTCCATCCGCGATACCGAGACGGCGATTCACGATATCGATGTGGAATCGCGTAAGAGATTCACGCAGGCCTTCGAGGCGGTGAATGGCTTCTTCCGCGAGATGTTTCGCACCCTGTTTGGCGGCGGCATCGGCGAGATGCGTCTCACCGACGAGACCAACATCGCCGAGTCCGGGATTGACATCGTCGCTTCGCCTCCCGGCAAGCGGCTGCAAAGCGTCCTGTTGCTATCGGGCGGCGAGAAGTCTTTAACAGCGATGGCGCTTCTGATGGCGATTTTCCAGTACACGCCGAGTCCGTTCTGTATTCTCGACGAGGTGGACGCGCCGCTCGACGAACCGAACATCGAACGGCTGACGCGGCTGATCAAAACCATGTCGACCCAGACGCAGTTCATCGTGATCACCCACGCCAAGCGGACCATGGAAGCGGCCCAGTCCCTCTACGGCGTCACCATGCAGGAGCCGGGCGTGTCGAAGCTGGTGTCGGTGCGCTTTGAGCCGGAGGCTATCCCCCTCCAGCCCGAGCCGCAACTGGCGATGCAAGGCGCCGCGAATTAGATGTGGCGCACGCATTCGTGCCGCGTTCACACTCGTGTGAACGGTTTCGGGAGGCCCGCAAAAGCGTTGGCACGACTGCCAACACGGCACGCAGGAGTGCGTACGCCACGAGTGAACAGGAAGATCCCTGATACAATCGGGGAAACTCTATGGTACTCCGGGGATTTGTTCTCTCAATGCTTGTTTTTTTGGGGTGCACCACCGCGCTCCACGCTCAGAGTATCCCGGCCCCTCCTCCGCTGTGTACCACTTCCGTCAGCGGAGACACAGGCACGATCACGTGCCCCCAGGGAACTTCCTTCTACTACGACTTGGGCCAAGTATATGACCCGCTTGTCGCCGTCTTCGCCCAATATAGTGGCATAGACGGGCTTTTCTTCAAATATAGTTTCGCCGCGACAGGCGGAAGTCTGCCTCCGGGTTTGACCCTTAGCCCGAGTGGCGTGTTCAGCGGCACGCTCACTACCGCTGGGACGTTTGATTTCTCCTTCACGATCTCGATATCGTTCGGGGCCCAGGGTATGACTATTTTCAGCGAGTCAACCCCGAACCCGGCCGTGTTCGTCGTGACACCCTACTCTGGTCCGCAAGTGAGCGTCGATTCTTCCGCGCTTAGCTTCAACCTGACGGCAAACGCGGCGCCCGTGGCGGAATCGGTGACAATCGCCAATCATGGCGGTCAAGCTGCGTCGTTTTCCGCTTCGGCGACAACCAACTCCGGGGGAAATTGGCTGTCGCTTTCCCCGACGGGTTCGGTTGGCGCCTACCAGTCGACGGCTCTGGCCATCAACGCCGACCCATCCCACTTGACGCCCGGAACGTATTCCGGCGCCATCACTATTAATGCTGGCGGCCAGACGTTCGGCATCTCGGTACTAGCGGTAGTATCGAGTTCGCAGCCGAACATTCAGCTCTCTCAAAACGGACTGCGATTCCAGGCCGTCTCCGGCGGAACCGCGACGTCGCCGCAGTCCATCACGGTACTCAATTCCGGTGGAGGAACGCTGAACTTCGCGGCCGCAGTGTCCACGATTTCAGGCGGGAATTGGCTGAATGTGTCCCCGGCTTCCGGTACCAGCACCGCCTCGTCGGCGGGTTCGGTTACGGTCAGTGTGAATCCAGCGACATTGCAGCCCGGCGATTACTACGGGACGATTCAGTTTGCGGCCTCCGCCGCGGCGAATTCCCCGCAAGTGGCGTCGGTAGTGCTGAATGTACTCTCGCCGGCTAATAGCCCCGGCGCTTTTGTGCAGCCTACCGGACTGATATTCGTCGGCGCCGCGGGCGGAACGGACCCCTCTGCGCAGACGATAGCGATTACCAATCCATCTCCGGATGCGCTGACGTACCTGGTGACATCTTTTTCGAATAGTAATGGCAGTAGTGGCAGCGGCACGAGCGGCTTGAACTGGTTCACGGCGACACCGTCTTCGGGAATCGTCAGCGCTACGCAACCCGCCACGGTGAGCGTACAACCGACTTTGAGCGGGCTTGCCGCGGGAGTATATACAGGTGACCTGGCGGTCACGATTGTGTCGTCCACGAGTACAACCCCTAGCACGGCCCCGCCGCAGGTGTACCATATCGAGGTCCTGTTCATCGTGTTGCCAGCGGGCACTGCGCTTCCGACCGGTGGTTCGCTTCGGCCGCACGCAGCCGGCTGCACGCCTACCCAGCTTTTGCCGGTCTTCACGCTGCTAGGCACGGGCTTCACGGCTGCGGTGGCGTGGCCGACGGCGATCGACGTAACGGTGGTGGACGATTGCGGAACGCCGCTTACCTCGGGCAGCGTCAACACGACATTTTCTTCCGGCGATCCGACTCTGGCGCTGAATTCGCTTAATAATGGACACTGGACCGGGACCTGGAACCCGACGCATTCCGCCACCGGAGTGACCATCACAGCGCATGCGCAGGAGGTCCAGCCGGCGCTGACCGGATCTGCGTACATTGGGGGCGCGTTGCAAGCGAATGCAGCCGCACCGGCCGTCTCATCGGGAGGCGTGATCGGCGTCTTCAATTCCGTCGCGAATCAACCGCTGGCGCCAGGAGCATACGGCGCTATCTACGGATCGAATCTAAGCGAAGGTCTCAACGTGTCCGCTGGGTATCCTTTCAGCCTTCAGCTGGGAGGCACCTCGGTGATTTTGGGGGGCAAGCAACTGCCGCTTTACTTCACCAGCGCGAATCAGATTAACGTGGTGGTGCCCTATGATGTCCCCGTCAACACCACTCAGCAACTGGTGGTGCAGAACGGAAACGCGATCTCTATTCCCCAGCCGGTGATTATCGCGGCCGCGCAGCCGACTGTCCTTACTCAGCCCAGCAATCCAGCCGCGGCGTTTACCCAGGTGTTCAAGGCGGATGGCACTCCCTTGCCGGAGAACAGTCCCGTCAGCGCAGGAGACGTGATCATTCTCTACTGTACCGGTCTGGGTGCTGTGGATCCGCCCGTCACAGCAGGAAGCCCGACTCCCTTGTCACCGCTATCGCACACCGTGAATCCGGTGACTGTGACAATTGGCTCCGCTCCGCCACAAGTGGCTTCGTTTGCTGGATTGACGCCGGCATACGTGCAGCTTTACCAGGTGAACGTTCAGATCCCGGCTGGACTGCCGTCGGGCAACGCGACGATGACCCTATCCGTGAGCGGGCAGCAAAGCGCGCCCGTCACCATTACCGTTCAGTGACGGCAGGTAGACGCGGCTTCAGCCGCGTTCTGCCGTTGACTATACCAACGCGGCTAAAGCCGCGTGTACCGAGCAAGCGAAAGCAGATCAGGTGGCCGGCGCGGGCGATGATCTGGATTGGGATGCGGGATTCCACCTGCGCTCGAAATGTATTCACGTCCAAGATGAAAACTCGGGTCTGCGGTTTTTCGAGCGCATCGGGCAATTTGCCGGAATCCAAGACCGCGATAAAGTAACGATCGCCGTACCAAAGCATCTCGTTCATCTCGTCGAAGCGCGGCGCGCCGTCGTCGTAAAAAGTGATTCGTTCCCCAGGGGCCGTCGCGGCGGTGGATGCTCGCGCGATCGCTCGCGTATCGATGGCATGCAGATTGACGGGCGGCCGGATCGCGATTCCCACCACCAGGAGCGCGAGCAATGGCGTCAATACTCGCAGCCCATTGCGCACGGTACGCTCCGGCAACATCCACAAGAGGCCGATGGCGGAAAGAATCGCGAAGGCTGGATAGGCCGGCAGCATGTAACGCAAGACGCGGCTTTTCGTGATCGCGCAAAGCACGTAGACCACCGCCACCCAGAGAATCAGTATGCGCAATTTGCGATCCCTCTTGCGAATAACAAGGACCAACCCTGCGATCATCGCCGGTAGCCACGGCCAATAGGATTTCGAGATCATCCAGAGATACTCGAATGCCCCGGTGTAGCGCCGCCAGGCAGGGGACAGCTCCCCAGTTACTTCCTGGTTCATGTACATCGAATGGCGTACGAAAAACTCTTCGCCATACCGGTAAATCCATTGCGCGTACCACGCCACCGGGGGAACGAAAGCGATCAATGCCGCTCCGATTAAATAGCGCAGCGGCGGACGCCGTCGATTTACCGTTAAGTCGATCGCGAAGAGCAGAGGAATGCTAATTCCGGCCAAGGCGCGCGTCAACTGGGCCATAGCGGCGAATGCGCCCGCCGCCAGTAACCAGCGCGGATCGTCTTCGCCGAGCAGCCACGCGCAGACCGCGGCCAGAAAGAAGAACGTGAACGGAACGTCCGTCATGGCGCGCGCGGCATATTTCACAAAATAAACGCTGGTCGCCATCACGAACATGGCCAGCACTCCGGTGAACGGATCGCCCGTCAGCCGGCGTCCGAGCCAGGCAACCAGGAGAACAATTCCAAGCCCGCACAGGGCCGAGGGAAGCTTCGCCAGCGGATCGGAGAACCCAAAGGGGATAAACAGAGCCGCCTGCATCCATGAAAACAGGGGCGGATGCTCCAGCGCGGGACCTCCATTGCTCTCAATCTCGAGCCAATGGCCCGATAAAACTACGTGTTTCGCAACTAAAGCGTAGCGTGCGTCGTCATACCCAGCGAGATCGCCCGCGCGGATCGGCGCGAGGAGAAGGATAGCGGTCAGCGCAGCGAGGATCCAGAAGTAGCGGTTAGAAGTCGCGACCGGATCGAGTGCTCGTAAACTTCGGACGTTGAGCAACCGATCATTATTGCATGTATAATCAGCACGGAGCTCTGTAAGCTCCGAAGCCTCTTTGTCGAGGGAAATTGTGACGCTATACCACGTTCGTTGTGCGTTTTTTTTGTTTTTTGGCGCGGCCATCTTGTCCGCTGCCCCTCTTCTCGCCGGCCAGCCGTCAACCCCGGTGACCGCCGTGGTGCTCCCTGAAGCACGATACTCCAAGGTAGCCATACGTGAAATGGGTCGCGAGGCGGCCCACATTCTGAAACAGTCGGGAGTTTCGCTACGCTGGCGCATCGGTATTCCTCCTCAATCTGTCAGCGGGACCCTGATAGTGGTCAAGCTGGTGGGCCGTTGCGATATGGACGGATCACCGGCCTTTCTGGTCCCTGGCCCGCTCGGGTGGGCGCATGAAGTGGATGGTAGGATGCTCCCTTTCAGCAATCTGGCTTGCGACAACCTCCGCGGCGCCGTGGAATCCGCGATCAGTAACGGGAATCAGATACGAGGAAACGTTCTGCTCGGCCGGGCCATGGGCAGGGTCCTGGCACACGAGTTGTATCATATTGTCGCCGACACCTCGGTGCATGGGCACGACGGCGTAGCGCAATCCGCATTCACGCCGCGCGAATTGACCTCAGGTCCGCTGGAACTGGGGGCTTCCGAAGCCGCGGCGGTGCAAAACGCGCTGGTCCGGGCGCGCTGAAGTGGGGCAGTGCATGCCCTAGTTCTACTGCTAAACGTGGCGCAAGCACTCCTGCGTGCCGTGTTGGCACTCGTGCTAACACATGTGCGAGAATCTCCGAAACGTTCCTACGAATGTGAACGCAGACGCAAGGGTGCCTGCGCCACACACGGTGAAGATTGTCCGCAGACAGCCCCCTAGTGGGTGTGGGAGTGCGAATGGCGAACAGGCCGCCCGCGAAGGTCTTCGGCGGTGACCACCTGATGTCGCGCTTCCAACGGCAGGCTCATCTTCTTCTCCACCCAAGCCTTTAGTTCAGGGACGCCCACCCCGGCGCGCAGATTCGTGAACAAAAACGGCCGATCGCCTCGCATCTTGCGTGCATCCCGCTCCATCACCTCGAGCGAAGCTCCAACGTAGGGCGCCAGGTCGATTTTATTGATCACCAGCAGGTCCGATCGGATGATTCCCGGTCCGCCTTTCCGTGGGATCTTATCGCCGCCCGCCACGTCGATCACGTAGATTGCAACGTCAACCAGCTCCGGGCTGAAGGAGGCCGCGAGATTGTCGCCGCCGCTTTCGATGAAGACCAACTCCAGGCCCGCGTGCGCGCGCTCCAACTCCTCGATGGCTTCCAGATTCATCGACGCATCTTCCCGGATCGCGGAATGCGGGCAGCCGCCGGTCTCGACGCCCGTCACGCGCTCGGGCGGCAGGACGCCTTGACGGATGAGAAATTCCGCATCCTCGCGGGTGTAGATGTCGTTGGTAACCACGGCCAGGTTCACCGCCGGCCACAGGCTCTGGCTCAGCACGTGAACCAGCGCCGTCTTCCCGCTGCCCACTGGTCCGGCGACGCCAATGCGAAATGCGCGCTGGTTGTGATTATGGTTCATAAATTTAGAATAGGAAGTACCGCTGCGCCAACGGCAGAACGCTGGCCGGCTCACAGGTGAGAAGCTCGCCGTCGGCGTGAACCTCGTAGGTTTCCGGATCCACTTCGATCTTGGGCGTCGCAGAATTGTGTATCATATCGGCCTTTCCGATCTTCCGGCAGTTTTGCACTGGCACCAGCCGCTTCTTTAGACCAAGTTTTTCGACGTTCTGCAGCGAGGCGAGCGAAATAAATGTGACGCCTGTGGATTGTGGCGCCGCGCCGAACGATCCGAACATCGGGCGATAAAGTACCGGCTGCGGCGTCGGAATGGAGGCGTTGGCGTCGCCCATCACGCTCCAGGCGATGAAGCCGCCCTTGATCACCATTTCCGGTTTGACGCCGAAGAATGCAGGGTTCCACAGCACCAGGTCCGCCAGCTTTCCGGACTCGATGGATCCCACCTCGTTTGAGATTCCGTGCGCGATGGCTGGATTGATGGTGTACTTGGCAACGTAGCGTTTAATGCGTCGGTTGTCGCTGCGGGACGAATCGCCGGCCAGTGCTCCGCGCTGCACCTTCATCTTATGCGCGGTCTGCCAGGTGCGCGTAACCACTTCACCGATGCGCCCCATGGCTTGCGAATCGCTCGACATCATGCTGATTACGCCCAGATCGTGCAGGATGTCTTCGGCCGCGATGGTCTCCTGCCGGATGCGGCTTTCGGCGAACGCAACATCTTCCGGCACCTGCGGATTCAGATGGTGGCAGACCATGAGCATGTCCAGATGCTCGGCGATCGTGTTTACCGTCAGCGGTCTCGTGGGGTTGGTCGAAGACGGAAGGATGTTGGGTAACCCGGCGATCTTGATGATATCCGGCGCGTGGCCGCCGCCCGCTCCTTCGGTGTGATAGGTATGAATGGTTCGCCCGCCGATGGCGGCGATGGTATCGTCGACGAAACCGGCTTCGTTCAGCGTATCGGTATGGATTGCCACCTGGATGTCAAACTCGTCGGCCACGCGCAGACACGCATCGATTGCCGCCGGCGTGGTGCCCCAATCCTCGTGCAGCTTCAGGCCGCAAACGCCCGCCAGCACCTGTTCCGCAAGAGGCTCGCGCGTGGCTGCATTTCCCTTGCCGAGAAAACCAAAGTTTACGGGCCACGCCTCAACAGCGCGAAACATTTGCTCCAGATTCCAGCGGCCCGGCACGCAGGTAGTTGCGTTGGTTCCGGTGGCGGGCCCTGTTCCGCCTCCGAGCATCGTTGTGGTGCCGTTCGAAAGAGCTTCGTAGATTTGCTGTGGCGAGATGAAGTGGATATGACTGTCGATGGCGCCGGCCGTCACGATCTTCCCTTCACCCGCGATCACTTCGGTGGACGCGCCCACCACCAGGTCGGGATCCACGCCCGCTTGCGTATCCGGATTTCCAGCCTTGCCGATTTTCACGATGCGCCCGTTCCGCACCCCGATGTCGGCTTTCACGATGCCCCAGTGATCGATGATCAGTGCGTTGGTGATCACCAGATCCAGCGCGCCATGCTCGGACTCGCGCGTCGCCGTGGAGCTTTGGCCCATACCGTCGCGAATCACTTTGCCGCCGCCAAACGTGATCTCGTCGCCGTAAACGGCGTAGTCCTGCTCTACTTCAGCGATCAACTCGGTGTCAGCCAGACGCACGCGATCGCCGCGCGTGGGTCCATACAAATCGGCGTAAGTGCGGCGTGGAATCTTTACACTCATTTCGTCAAAGCCCCATTCACGGAACCGTTCACACGAGTGTGAACGCTGCACGCAAGAGTGCGTGCGCCACAAGTTCTTCTAGCGTTAGCGATGTGGCGCACGCACTCTTGCGTGCCATGTTGGCACTCATACCAACACCTCTGCGTGGTCATTTCGTCAAAGCCCCATTTACTTTTCCATTGTGTCCGTATACGGCGCCCCGGCCCGCCAACGCCACCAGCGGAACTTCCTTTTCTTCGCCTGGCTCAAAGCGGATCGCGGTGCCGGCCGCAATATCCAGACGCATGCCGTAAGCCGCGGCCCGGTCGAAATCGAGTGCGGAATTCACTTCAAAGAAGTGAAAGTGGCTTCCAACCTGGACCGGGCGATCGCCGCGGTTGCTCACCACCACCCGCGCCGTGGCGCGTCCGCGATTCAATTCAATTTCGTCATCGTCGAGAAAGTATTCACCGGGGTGCATTACGCTCCTATTGAATCGGGTCGTGAATCGTCACCAGCTTAGTTCCATCCGGAAACGTCGCCTCTACCTGAACCTCGTGGATCATCTCGGCGACACCGTCCATCACGTCCGCGCGCTTGAGGATGGTTGCGCCGAAGCCCATGATGTCCGAAACGCTTTTGCCGTCGCGCGCCGCTTCCAGAATTTCCGCCGAGAGGATCGCCATGGCCTCCGGATAGTTCAGCTTCAGTCCGCGCGCGCGCCGCTTCTTGGCCAACTCGGAGGCCACAAAGATCATGAGCTTTTCCTGCTCGCGCGGAGTCAGATGCACCGGCTACCCTCCTTAAATTAGTGAACTTTTCGGGGAAGCGTGGCGACTCGGCCACAGAGCAACCACTTGGCGGCTTTCCAGATCTCGACCAACCCACCCGCGAGTGAACGCCCGCTGACCGCAACACCGCGAATCACCAGACCCTGCGCCCGGAGCGAGGTCACTCCCCATATTACTTCAGCGCCGGAAACCTGGTCAGCGACAGGTTGCAACTTCGATTCGAAGTTCTTCCAATAGCTGGCTGGCTCCCCGGCTTTCGAAACATAGCACGAAGCGAAATGACGGAACCCCCCGAGCCTCACCACGGAATCCAAGCGCTGAACCAGCGGCGCCAATGTCCATCGTTCGACCGCGATGGGTTCACCTTCTACGATCAATTCGAAGTGCGAGGTGAGCGATTCAAAGCGGAAGATCTCGTCCGACGCTTCCCGGCCGGGCGCCACCCGATCCCACCAAATCAGTGAAGCGCCGCGCTCTATCTCCACGCGCGCGATTTGATCGTAGCGGGAACCGGCAAACGGGATCAATTGATCGGGCAAATATTCCAAATACGCATTCGCTGCGACGTTCACCTGCATGCGCTGCGAAGCACGCCTCGCGGGCGTTCGGCTGCGATACACGCGCGTAGCGCCGGTGGATGTGACCTGCGCTTGCGCGCGCGGCCCCACGTCGAGCTGCCAGGAAAGCGAATCGGTGTCCAGAATTCCTCCAGACACATTATGCACGTGGGCCAGGGTCTCTCCGGAAGGAGTGCGAAAGCCGCGCACCACGCGCCAGGGCGGCTGCTGCCGTGGGACGCGCAGGATGGTCCCACCTGCGTCGTCGGCTTCAAAGGCCAAATGGAGTTTCGAAGCTTCGGGCATCGCTCAACTCATGAACAGGCGTGTATACAAGGTGGCGTGCCGCGCCGAAGCAATGTCGAGGAGTGGCGTGAAAGAGCGTGTAATCGCAGGATCGCCAACTTGATCCACGGCCGCAAGAATCGCAAGTTTGAGGTTCCAAAGAATCTGATGTGCTTGCGTTTGCCCCAGCGGCAGCAAGCGCTGGCAAGCGGAAATCAACGCCGTCATCGATTGTTGGAGATAAGCCGCGGCGGCGATTTGAGGCTGGATCCCGAAGGCACCCGCGACAAGACCAAAACAGACCGCCAGGTGAACTTCGGTTCCGGATTCGGATGCCTGGGCCAACAGCTCATCGCCCGAAATGTTCGCGGCCAGGCGCAAGAATCTCCGCCCCATGGCAGCCGAACCATCGCGCGATTCGCGGGCCAGCTTGCGTGCGCCAAGTTCGGCATTCAATCGCAGCCAGTCGGCGATGTCTCGGCAGCGGCAACTGGCCGCGCAGTACGCCGCCTCAAGCGATCCGGTTTCGTAGAGGTAATCTTCCAGGAACGTTTCCAGGTTATCCACCTTCAGGAACCCGGCATCCACCAGAGATTCGAGCCCGAACGAGTGGGCTGCGCCGCCAATCGGAAAAGCGCTGTCGGCGAGCTGCTGGAGTTGAAGCAGGGAAAGCATCATGCGAACAGGCACTGGACGGCTTGGGGCAGGGAATCGGCCGCCGCGGCTTCATCCCAGTCGAGTTCCTCGCGAACCACGTCAAAGAAACCGCTGCGATTCACATCTTGCCCTTGCAACCGGCTAGCCAGGATGTCGGCAGTGGCGAGATTGCTGCTGGCGGCCACGTATCCGGCATTGGAAATTAAATCGTAGTTGCCCCAGCGGCTGCGATAAAGTCCTTTTCGATTCCATCGCACCGCCGAGTAGAGCGCTTCGTTCAAGCCGCTCAGCGGAAAACGAGCCCCGTACAATTTGGCTAGATTGCAACACACGCGCGCGAAGTACGTGATGTTGGGTCCGTGCCAGGCGGAGCGCAAGGGATCTGGAATCAAGCCGAATAGATTCGAGATTGTAAGCCGCGTCGGACCTTTGAATTTCGCGAAGCTGATCATCGGGCAGCCGGTGTAGTCGAGCAGGACTCGGGGGATGTAATCGCACGGCGTCACATCGCTCCCTTCGTCCCAAAAGGCTTCGGTTACGTTAACATATTGCGCGTGATGCTTGGCAATCACATCGGCGAGGCCGGTTCGGCGCAGGTATTCGGCGTCCTGTTGGCGAATCCAGGAGCGATGTTCGCGCGCCTCGGTTTCCCAATTGAATCCCGCGGGCTCCAGATTCCTGGAAGACGTGTACCCTTCGAGAATGATCGCGCGAGCGGGCAGGGCACTGAGCAACAGGTCGAGAGCGGCCGGGTCCGTGTAGGTTCCGGTAGCGTAGCCATGCCAAGTGACTTTGACGAGCACGCGCTCCGGTTTGCCAGCCGGCAAGATTTGTTCCAGGACACCGGACATGCGGCCACAATCGGTAACGGACGCGATGACTCCGGAACTGATCGTCCAAGCTGCCGCCTCAGGAGCGGAATTCCGTTTCGGCGACGCGACTCGGACGGAGTCTCGCGTGCGCTTCTCGTTCCATAAACGCGTGATTCGTTGCGTGAACCAAGCCGTAATCGCCGGATGGTCGCCCGGCGGCTCCGCCATGCGCCACGTGCCGGCCTCCGGGTGCGCGCGCTGGAAGTTCTCGAGAATCACGGCGGCGTACTCAACGTGCTCGGTTTTCCAAATGGTTTCGGGAAGGATGATCCAATCGAGCGGCCGCGCGATGCATTTCTCGAAAGTGTGGCCGAGGAAGGGCTGGGCATGCCGGACAAATCCAACCTCGCCGGCGGCCAGGCCCAGCTGCTCCCAAACCAGGCGCATCAAGCGATAACTGTTCGCGCGGCTGCTCGCGTCCCCGTGCCCGCTGGCGGCAAGGATCAGTCCGACATGCTGCAAGGATCGCGTCTCCGGCGGGATCGCGCGAGACACTTGATCGGCCAGGGCTTGGACCAACAAAGGATGGCCCGGATCCACATCATCGTGATGCACGGCAATTTGCGGGTGATTTCGCCGTGCCTCGGCGAGGTTTTGACCGATTCTCTCGCGTTGTAAAAGATTGAGATCAAGCGCGGCCGGAAGCACAAATACTTCGGTCGCGCCTTGTTCGGCAATCTGGGTAATGGCGCCAGCCAGGGAATCGATGGCAACCGCGCGTAAGTCGGGCAGGAAGCCTAAGATCGATTGGCAGGCTTGGGCCACCGCCGGAGTCTCCCCGCAAATTTGATCCGAAGCGAGGATGAACGACGGCGTCAGTGGAGTTTCCCGCCGATCCGGCCATGCTTGGTCATGGTGGCCAACACGTCCACCATCGCGCGCACCGCAACCAGCGCCGTGATATCGGAAATATCATAAGGCGGCGAGACCTCCACCGCTTCCATCGCGGCGATCCCTTCCTTGGCCACGCCCTTCAAAATCGCGAGAGCTTCCCGAGGCAGGAAGCCGCCCGGTTCGGGCCACCCAGTGCCGGGAACAAATCCAGCATCCACCGAGTCCACGTCGAAAGAAAGATAAACGGCGCTGGCGCCTTTCCAAGCCACTTCCAGCGCGATCTCAATGGTCTTATCGATTCCTATGCGCTCGATGTCCTGAATCGTCAGCACCGTCGATCCACGCTCGCGGCCTTTCTTTACGCCGGGCCGCGGCACCTGCCAGCCGCCGATTCCAACTTGCACCAGATTCGTCGGCGGACAATTCGGAATATTGGTCGCATGGAACCATGGACAGGTGTGCATGATCTCGTCCATGTCTTTTTCCTGCGTGTCGATGTGCCGATCCAGATGAATAATGCCGACCTTGCCTTCCACGCATTGCGCCACGCCGCGCGCGCACGGAAAGCCGATGGAATGATCGCCGCCCATGATCATCGGCAGCGTTCCCTGCGAAAGAATGTGCGCGACGCCTTTAGTAATCTGATCGTGACTCTTCGTTATGTTCGCGGGGCAAAATATATCGCCTACATCGCATATCTTGAGCGACTCGCGCAGATCCACACCCAACTCGAAATTGTAAGTCGTGTAGAGCGATGAAATCCTCCGGATGCCCTGCGGCCCGAACCGCGTGCCGGCGCGATAGGTGGTACCGATGTCAAATGGCACACCGACAAAAGCGACGTCGTACTCGCCCACCTTGCGCACGTCTTCCAGATACGGCATCTTCAAAAACGTGTTGATGCCGGACCAGTGCGGCAGCTCGCCGCGCTGAAAACAGCTGATCTCGGTTTTGTCCTGGATGGAATCCACGCACTCCAGGCCAAACTCCTTCCCGCGCCGGACCTCGGCCTCCCACTGTCGCGAAGGAATCTTCCCCTCTTCGAGAAGCGCTTTCATCCCCTCGAGTTCCGGAAGTTTCAATTCTCTGGTGTGTTCCCGATGCTTCGGGGCATGGCTCTTGTAGAAGGACATGGAGCTTGATTTGTAGGGCTTACCTTTCTAGTTTAGGCTGGGTTTTAGACTTCCGGGGCGCCGGGCTGCTCGTCGCTCTCCGCGCCGCCGGGGAAGGTGGTCTCTTCCACTCGCCGGATCATTCCCGCGATTTGTTGCTCGTCGTCATTATCGGGCACCGAGAGGTCCAGAACGATATTCGCTCCCTCTTCGTCCCCGCCGCGGCGCCCCAGAGCGATGACGCGCGTCGCCAGGGTCACCGCCTCGCGCGGGTTGTGGGTCACGAAAAGAATAGTGGTCCCGGTCTCGCGCCACAGGTCCTTGATCAGCTTCTGCATTCCTGCCCGCGTGCCGGGATCGAGCGCGCTGAAGGCTTCATCCATCAACAGAATTTTGGGCCGCATGATCAGCGCTTGCGCGATTGCGACGCGTTGCTGCATCCCACCCGAAAGTTGATGCGGATATTTGGACGCATCCGACTCGCGCAGACCCATGCGCCGTAGGTAACCGATGGCCTCGGATTGAAATTCATGGCGGCGGACGCGCTTGGCCGGCGAAAAGCCGCCGAAGATTCCGATCTCGGTCACTTCCAGCCCGAACGTGATGTTCTGAAGCACCGTGCGATCCGGGAACAGCGAGTACTTCTGCGGCACGTACCCGCAGCGCCGATCCGGCTGTTTGCGTGGACTGCCCTCTACCAGGACCTGCCCGGTCGTCGGCATTTCCTCCGCCAGCACCAGCCGAAGCAAGGTAGACTTTCCACAGCCCGTTTGCCCAACGATGGAGATGAATTCGCCCGCCAGGATGTCCAGGCTAACGCTATTCAAAATTCGTTTCGGGGGTTTGCCTGGCTGGCCGTACTCGACGACCACTTCCTGGATGCCAATAATTGCCTCGCCCGCCGGGCCGGCAGGATCAGCAATCTTGTCCTCAACCATTCGTGCGGTGGCCACGCTTGGTCTATGCCTCCTGAAACCAGGGATGCAGCTTGCGATTCAAGGTTCGCATCCCAAAATCGATTAAGAACAGCAGCAGCGCCACCCACAACACATACGGAATGATGGTGTCCATTCCCATGTGCCGGCGCAGCAGGGCGATCCGATAGGCCAGTCCGTCTTGTGAGGCGATCATTTCGCCGGCAAACAGGAACAGCATCACCGCTTTCAAGTTGAGTCGGATGCTGTTCAACACACGCGGCCAGATTTGCTTGAAAACGATCCGATAGGTGATGGAGAAATCCCCAGCGCCTAAAGTGAATCCCTTCACAATCTGCTCCTTCGGCACGCCGCGCGTGAGATTGAAGGCATCCAGGATGATGGTCGGCGCTACGCCCACCACGATCAGCATCACCTTCGCCAGCTCGTCAATGCCAAACGCGATGAACAGAATCGGCAGCAGCGAGAGCGCGACAATCTTATCGAAGAACAGCACGAAGCGCAGAAAAAACGATCCTACATAGGGGAACATCCCCATATGGAGCCCAAGCAGAACCGCCGGAAATAGCAGCGCCATGCTGATCAGGAAACGCCGGCCCGTTGCCATGGTGTCCTTCCACAGCATGCTGTTGTGAATCTTGGTCGCGAGCGATTGTTGATCGGCATTCGCCGCCACCTCATCGTCCTCCGCCGGCTTCAGAGTAGCGTCGGCGAAAGCGCGGCCCATCTGCCGCAAGGTGGGCATCACACGATCGTCCGGATTGTCCAGATGGCGGCCGCGAGAGACCCAGAAGTAACTCGCCACGCCCGTGGCAAACAAGAACCAGGAAAGAATCCAGACCGTGGTGCGAGACGGCTGCGCATGAATCTGAAGGATGCTCACAGTTTCCCTTCAGCAGCCAGTTGCATATAGGATGCGTCGAATCGCAGGCGTACGCGATCCTTCTTGCCCTGGATGGAACCATCCGGGAAGCGAATGGCCACATCATCTGGCGAACTGGTCTTATCACCCAGCAGTCCATGCGAGAAACAGAACTGGCGGACCAACTCCATGGTCTTCTTGAGTTGATCCGATTTCGTCATCTCCAGCGCCGATGGCGCGGTGTAAAACAAATGCGTGGTGGCCAGCTGCTCTTTGTAGGATGCCAGCGTGTCTTCAGAAACCTCCGCGATGGACGACAACACTTTGTCGCCCTGTGGGCCGGGTTTAGCCATTTGAGCCGTCAGTTCGTACCAGGCGCCTGCGATCGCTTTCGCGAATCGCTGCCCGGAGCCGTCTGGCCGGCTGAGCACTTCAGTGCGAACCACCATCAGGTCCAGAATCTCGCCCGGAATCTTCGACGAGTCGAAGACTTCCGTAATCCCTTTACCTTTGAGGATCTGCGAGACCAGCGGCTTCCAGGTGACCGCCACGTCCTGGCTTTGATCGCTCAGGAACGCACCCGCAATGTCGGAGTCCGAAGTATTCACGTATTTCACGCGCTTCAGATCGCCCGCGAGATTGTGAATCGCCATGGCCCGCTCGAACAGGTATTGCGACACCGTTTTCTCCACCAGAAGCACGCGCTTACCCGGAATCTGGGCCAACGTGAGGTTGTGACGCACCAGCACGGCGTCGTTGCCATTGGAGTAATCGCCCACAATGATAGACGTGGTGTCGACGCCGGCCGCGGCGGGCATGTCGAGCGCCTCCATGTTCGTCATCGCGCAGGCGTCTATATTCTTGGCCACGAAAGCGTCCAGCGATGGCGCATAGTCGAAGCGCTGCACTTTGATCGCGACGCCGTACTTATCCGCCCATTTCTTGAGCAGGCCGGACTTCGCCATGTACTGGTAAGGATCCCAGCCAGCGTAGACAGACCAGCCGAGAGTGAATGAAGGAGGGTTTCCGGCTGCGCTCAAAGAGAGCGCCAGCAGAAGTAGTGCGGATAAGGTTACTAAAAATCGTCGCATCTCAACCGTCCGTGCAGCACAGTACTAGATGGCGACATGGCCGGTAGGATTTCCCAGTATATCGCAAAGATACCGGCCACAGCCGTCGCTGGCTCTGTCGCTCTCTTTCTTCTCCTTTTCTCCGCGCAGCGCTTTTTCAATGGCCTCGGCCAGCTCCGGCGAATCCGGCGTCACATCCGGCTCGAAGCGCTGCACCACCTTGCCTTCACGATTTACCAGGAATTTGGTGAAGTTCCAACGAATCGGGCCGCCCGTAGTGGGATTGGCCTGCTTGTCGGTCAGAAACTGATAGAGCGGCGCCATGTGCTCGCCTGCCAGGGGAACCTTGGAGAAAATCGGGAACGTGATCTTGTACTTTTCGGCCGCGAACTTCTTGATGGCGTCATTGCCATCGGGTTCTTCCTTGCCGAAGTCGTCGCTGGGAAATCCCAAGACCATCAGTCCTTGATCTTTGTACTTTTGAAACAGGGCCTCCAGGCCCTCGTACTGCGATGTGAAGTTGCTGTGGCTGGCCACATTTACGATGAGCAGTACCTTGCCGCGGTAGGTGGCGAGCGGTAGAGGCTTGCCGTCGATAGAGAGCGGGATGTAATCGAGAACCGTCGTGGCGCGCAGAAGCACGCCACTCAGGGCCAGGAGACCAAGGAATAGGGACCGCTTCCTCACGGTTGCTCAGAACTCATAACGCAAAGCGAACTGCATCTCGCGGGGCGGCGTCGTATTTTGATACTCGCCAAAAGTCGCCGGATTGTTCAGCGCCAGGCTGGGTTGGATGAAGTTCACGTTGTTAAAGGCATTATAAGCTTCGGCACGGAACTGGATGCGGTGTCCTTCCCAAGGCAGCGGAAACGACTTGGCTACGCCGATATCGAAATTGACCAGGCCAGCCAATCGCACCAGTGCGCGCGTACCAACGTTCCCTGGATACGCATCCGCAAAATTATTCACCGCATTGGTGCTGGCGAACAAGCTGGGGTTGCCAAGGGAGTCTAACGCATTCTGGGTTTTGAAGGCGCCGGTGGGGATAGCGAGGGTACCCTGCCAGTAATTTGTGTCCCAGGTCGTGTTGCCTTGGATCACGCTGGGCAGCCCGCTCGAAAAGCGCATGATGCTGGAAACCTGCCAGCCACCGAAAATTTCATTGGCCCAACCCGGCGCGCTGCTCCAGAACGGCTTGCCCTTGCCGATTGGCAATTCGTACACCACATCGACGTTCACCTGATTGCGAATGTCGAAATCGGATGAACCGCGGAATTCCCCGGGATTGAATATGTTTTGGATCACCGCGCCATCTTGGCCGGAGGAGCCCTCGGCTGCGGAGGCGTTGTCGATGGAATGCGAAAGCGTGTAGTTGAAATCGAAGGAGACGCCCTCGCTGAAAGCGTGCCGCAAGCTGACGGTCATGGCGTGATAGTTGGCATCCCCTGCGTTCATCCAAGTGGGCATCGAGCTCCCTTGCGGGGCAAAGAATGTGTAGCAGCCGAACTTGGAGGCGCACGTGCCAGGGGCAGTGTACTGGCCTTGAATACGGTCCACCGAGTGCAGCATGTCTAAATAGCTGCCGCCGTAGATGCCGTAGATGCCATAGAAATAGTTAGCTGAAGCGCTGCCTGGGAAGAAGGCGTTTGCGACTGGCGCGAACATATTCTGGATGTACGGATTGTTCGGAACCAACGAAGGATTGTTCATTACTGCCTGGGCCGCGGAGGCTGGATCGCAATTTTGCGTGTTATTACCCAGCGATGCGCAGACGCTGTTGTAGGTATTGCGGATCGACGTCATGCTGGTTAGCCAAGTCTGGCCGGATGCGGTGTCCTTGAGATTTTCGAGCGGCGTGTAAACGTCGCCCTGCAGGAGCAGCTTGCGGGAAAGCCTGCCGGCGTAGGAGACTTCCAATGTTAATTTGCCCGGCAGCTCGCGCGCGAACGACGCATTCAAAAGAATCGAGTACGGCGACTTCAAGTTCGGGTAGATCCCCTGGAACTCGCCGACGATCCCGTTGACGTCTGGTGGAGTATAGGGAAAGCCGGTGGTTGGAGCTGCGGGGAGCGTGGGTACGCTGCCGTTGTAGCGCGGCGATGTCGAGAAAGTATAGGAGACGGGATTGTTGAGCGTCGTCGCTAAGCCAAACGAACCGAACTGATCGAACTCGGTAATCAGTTCGCTGCCAAAGCGGTCATAAAGCATCGCGCCGCCCGCACGGAAGACGCCGCCATTGCCGAAAATCTTTTGCAGCAGTCCCCCGCGGTCCTTGGGGCTGTAGGCCAAGGAAAATCGCGGTCCGAAGTTGTTGTCGTCGGGGTTATACCAGCTCGACTTACCATTCACCGGACCATTCAGCGAGTAAGTGAGGATGGAATTGGGCATCGCGTTGGAAGGAACGCCCTGTGATCCCAAATAATCGCGTTGAGCGAAATATTGATTCAGCCCGATGTTGGGCGCCACTTGCAGGCCGTTCGCCTCGTAGGGCGGTGGGTCATTGCTGTAACGCAAGCCAAGCGTGAGGGTCAATTCTCGCGACACGCGCCACTGATCGCTGACGAAAGCCTCGTACTCACGCATGGAAAACTTTCGCGCATCGGCCACTCCTTGGGGCAGGAGGGTGCCTCCCTTCCCAACCTGGTAGGTGATCTGCGTATTGTTGACCAATCCGAGCAGGACGCCGAGAGCGGACGCATCGTTATATGGATCGTTGAGCGCGAAGTTGGCGTTGCCAGTCTTTGCCGCCATGAAATTGGTAAGGCCGGTCTGAATGTCTTCGCCCAGTCCCACCGCCACGTTGTCGTTGAACCCATAGCTCGGGTAAGACTGCGAGTAGGTGAACTTGTTGTTCGTCATGACGCGGAAATTGATACCCGTGGTGATGGTCTGTTTCCCTTTGGTCCAGGTGAGCGTGTCCACGATGTTCTTCACCGGCAAGATACGGCCGTTGGCTCGTGCATTGAAGTTTTCCAACGGGTTCAGGGGCCCCAGCGTGAACGAGTCACCCGGTACTCCTGAGAAGGCCAAGCCTTGTCGCGTGTAGCCGAAGGTGAAGTTGTTGATCAGGGTCGGCGCCAAAATAGCGGTGTAGGTGGCCGAGATTCCCTTGCTGTTGTTTAAGAGTTCACTGGCGGGCTGCTGGCCGGGAAATTGTGCGAGAGCATTCGGCTGATCTTGATTCGCGTTCGATAGGGTGCCTCGGACCGCAACCGTGTGCTTGGCGGCGCGATCGAGAATGAAGTCCATCTTGCCCACATACGCCCGGTTGTCCAACGCATCGGGCGCATTGAAGCGGAAGCCGGTGAAATTCAATCCACCGTCCGCTCCATAAGCGGGATCGTTGCCCACCGGGTATTGCTTCAAGATGTTCAGATATCCTTGATTGAGGCCGATGCCGAGCGGATCCACCTGTTTGATCTCTGCCGGCCCGAGCGTATAGTTGTTTCCGTTCGTGTCGGCGAACGTTAAGATGCCTTGTTTCAGGTTTTCGGTCGGCACCATGCGTTCCACGGCTTGTGAACTCGCGTCGATCCGGCGCTCGTAGTTAAAGAAAAAGAAGATGCGATCCTTCTTAACGGGGCCTCCCAGCGATGCACCGAATTGATTGCGATTCAGCGGCGTGATGCCCACTCCATCGCGATTGTTGAACCAACTGTTGGCAGCGGTAATAGTGTTGCGATTATATTCGTACGCCGAACCATGCAATTGATTGGTGCCGCTCTTGGTCACCAGCACTACTTGGCCGCCCGAAGAGCGGCCTTCGTCGGCGCCCTGGCCAGCCACGGTGACGCGAAACTCCTGCACCGAATCGAGGGGAATCGGTAGCACCGAGTTGAAACCGGAGATGGGCGAGTCCGCTGAGGAGGGTTGGGTGTTGGAACCTTGCGTGGATCCGAAGTCGGCCACGCCGCCAATACCTGAGTTCTCGTTATCGTTCACATCCACGCCGTCGAGGACGATGTTGTTCTGATCGCGCCTCGATCCCATTACCTCGCCGCTGGATGTTACGCCCGGCTGCAGGCTTAGAAGTTCGACCACGTTGCGCGTGTCGAGCGGCAATTGCCGGATCGAATGCTCCGTAAACGCATTGCCCACCGAGGCGTCGGATGTGCTCACCAGCGACGTTTCAGCGGTGACGTTCACCGTTTGGCCCGTGGTTCCTACTTCCAGGGACACATTGAGGGTCGCCGGAACGTTGATCTGTAGCACCACATGCTCTCGCGTCGCCGTCGCAAAGCCCGGCTTGGTGACGCTCAAGGTGTACTCACCCGGCATCATTTGGAGGAACTGGTACTCCCCCGAGTTGTCGGTAACCACCTGCCTGGCGGCTCCCGTACTCGGACTATTCAAGGCAACCACCGCAGCCGGGATCACAGCGTTCTGCGCATCGGTGACCACGCCGTGCAGCGAACTGCTGGATTGCGCCTGAACCAGTGACACCGCGGACACCAGGCCGAGTGCCGCCAAAAGAGTTCGCCTGGAACTCCGTACGAAAGTCCTCGTCAACATGACGTCTCCTCCAACTCAAGGTTTGAAAATGAAACGCGGAGCGATGCTACGCCGACAAGGCGAAGGGCCGCGAGGCGGTGCGGCAAGAGGAACTCAATCGTTGAGTTATTTCAACTGCGGGGCTAGTGCGAAGCTAAGAAATCCGCACGAAAAAACACTTCGAACTCAGGAACCCCACACGGCAGTTTTTTAATTATCATGCCGGTTCACCGCCCTGTCAAGCGGTTTGATGCCAGTTTTATGTCGAAAGTACTAAGCCCGGAATTATGACGTTCTTAGTGTTAAGCAACGATGTCATGGATTACGTTTCCGGCCACGTCCGTCAAGCGAAAATCGCGCCCGCTATAGCGATAGGTAAGCTTGGTATGGTCGATGCCCATCAAGTAGAGGATGGTGGCATGCAAATCATGCACGTGCACCCGCTTGTCGACGCCCTTCCATCCGAAATCATCGGTAGTTCCATACGTCATGCCACCCTTCACGCCTCCGCCGGCCAGCCAGACCGTGAAGCCGTGAGGGTTATGATCGCGCCCGTTATGGACCTGGCCTCCCATGAATCCGCTGCCCACTTCCACCACCGGGGTTCGGCCGAACTCCGAGCCGCACACGATGAGCGTCTCGTCCAACAGTCCGCGCGATTTCAAATCCTTGATGAGCGCGGCGAACGGCTGGTCGGAATCCTTGCCGGTCTTGCGATGCAGTTCGATGTCGAAATGATGGTCCCAGGGATCGCCCTTGGCGTAATACACCTGCACCATGCGGACTCCGCGCTCGATCAGGCGCGCCGCCGTCAAACAGCCCCGCGCCGTGCTTCCCTCGCCGTACAGCTTAATGGTGGCTTCGCTCTCTTTGCGGACATCGAAAACGTCCGGTGCTTCGGTCTGCATCCGGTAGGCGGTTTCCATGGATTGCAGCGTGGCGTCCAACTGCGGATCATCGGCGCGCTCCTGCTGCATTTGCAGGCGATCCAGCTTGCTCAGCAGATCCAGCTCACTCTGTTGCTGCTTCAGATCGAACTTTTCGTTGCGGATGTTGGGGATCAACTTTTGAGGGTCGAATTTCTTGTCGCGAACGTTGTCGGAAATATACGTTCCCTGGAACATGGGAGGAAGAAATGCCGAGTTCCACAGCGGCGGCCCAACGGTGGTGGGCACCTCCGGACATAGCACCACGAAGCCGGGCAGATTCTTGTTTTCCGTGCCCAATCCGTAGGTCAGCCACGCGCCCATGGATGGCCGCCCCGGCTGGATATGGCCCACGTTCATCATCAGCAGCGAAGGTTCGTGATTGGGGATGTCGGTGTACATCGACTTGATCAGGCACATGTCGTCCACGCACTCGCCCAGCTGCGGGAACACCTCGCTGACTTCTATTCCGCTCTGGCCGTATTTCTTGAACGAAAACGGCGAGCGCATGAGGTTGCCGGTTTTACGCTCGTGATCCGGAATGGCGCCTGGCAGCGGCTGGCCGTTGTACTTCTCCAGCATCGGCTTGTAGTCGAAGGTGTCAATCTGCGACGCGCCGCCGTTCATGAACAGGAAAATGACGTGTTTGGCTTTGGGCTTGAAATTTGGAATGCGCGCGCTAGCCACTCCTTGGGCGGGAGTCGCGTCGGCCTTGGCCAGCGACTCGCCAATCAGACTGGCAAAACTGAGCATGCCGAAGCCGCTACCCATCCTGCACAATGCTTCGCGCCGCGAAAGCGGCTGGCGCGCCGGTAAATGCAACATTGTTTTGGTTCCTTTCCTAATTCACAAACTCAAATTCATTCGAACTCAACAGCACCCGAGAATACTCATTCCAGGCCGTGGTAGGCTGCCCGGCCACCTGTTCCCCAGGTGTTTCCGGATGGGCCGCTAAGAACTCCAGGCCGGCCTTGGCTTCCGCTTCGCTCGGCGCGCGCCCAAACAAAATGCGATAGGCTTTCTGAATCCGCGCCGTGTCGTTGGCTTCGTCGTACACGCGCTTGGCGAACGTCTCCGCCTGCTTGTAAACAAAACTGCTGTTCATGAAATACAGCCGTTGCAGCGGGACGTTCGTGGTGAAGCGCTGCTCCGCGGTAAACGAAGGATTGGGGTAATCGAATACCTGTAGAAAATTGTCAAGCCTGTAACGGCTGATCTTGCAGTAGACCGTGCGGCGGTTATTGTCGTCAGCAAAATCGGTGGATGGTCCGCCTACCTTCTTCAGGTCCAGCGATCCCGAGACGAAGAGCAGCGAATCGCGAATGGCCTCGGCATCCAGGCGCTGCCGGTTGGCACGCCAATACAGCCGGTTAGCGCCATCCTTTTCCGCATTCTCCGCCGACGACTCCGTGCTGAGTTGATAGGTCGAAGAAAGCAAAATCTCGCGATGCAGCTTTTTGATCGACATGCCGTTCTTGACGAACGTGCCGGCCAGATAATCCAGCAGCTCCCGGTCGGAAGGCGGATCGCCCATCTTGCCGAAATTGTCCGGGGTTTCCACGATGCCGGATCCGAAGTGCCATTTCCAAACGCGGTTGACCAGCACGCGCGCCGCGAGCGGGCTGGCGGCGATGTCTTCGGCCAGCTCCAGGCGCCCGCTGCCTTTTGAAAACGGCTTGGGGTCGGGCGGTGACAAAACGGCCAGAAAACGTTCCGGCACCGGGTCGCCCAGCGTATGCGGGTTGCCGCGCACATTTACGTGCATCTGTTGCAGGGTCTTGGCGTCGCTGGCGCCGTGCAGGAATGGATACGGGACCTGGGCCTTTTTGAGCGCCTCGATTTCGGCTCGCAGCGTCGCCACATGCTCGGCCGTTTCAGCGGAAAAATGCCTCTCCAGAGCCCAATCGCGCAGCGACAGAAGCCCCGGATCGGGACGTGTATCGCTTTCCGAATCCTGGTCCGCCTTGTACACGTCGAGATACAGATTCGTCCGCTCAATCGGCATGGTCTTCAGTTCCAGGTCGCAGCCCGGGCAGAATTGATCGTTGGTTTCGAACTCATTGGGATAAGAATCCCGGCGCGGTTTTTTGCGAACCCCGGCCTTGGCCTTGATGATGTCGTTTTCTTCCTTGAGCGCGGCCGCTTCCCTGGCCACCGTCAGGACCAGGTTCTGGAAATAGTCCGCCAAAAACTGCGCCTGCTCCAGCGTGCCGCCGCACTTCACCAGGTCCTGCCAGTCGCGCAGGTAAGAATAGTGCTTGGGTGGTTTGGCCAGGAACTTGATCCATCGCTCAAGCATCTCGGGATCCACTTTTTGATCCACCGCGGCTTCAGCGATCTTCTTCTTCGGCTCTCCGGTCACTTGCCAGGCAGCCACCAGGTACTTGGAGGTCTTTTGTGCCAGCATCTCCGAATACAAGGTGCTTTGCTGCTCCATGAAATTCTCGAGCACCTCTTCCTTGTCATCGATGATCTTCTGCTGCTTCTCCCAAACCGCCATTTCGGCGGGCGACGTTGCCGGGTATTCGTGATAGGTGGTGTTCAAGAAAACGGCCGCCAACGAGTAATAATCCTTTTGCGAGATTGGATCGTACTTGTGATCGTGGCAGCGCGCGCAGGCCACCGTGAGGCCCAGCATCCCGCGCGTCACCATATCGATCCGCTCGTTGCGCTCGTCAGCGCGTCCTTGCACCGGCTCCGCCTGATCCCACCACCATGGACCTTGTCCCATGATCGCTGTGCCCGCAACCGTTTTATCGCGGGTCTTGTCATCCAGCAGGTCTCCGGCCAGCTGGGCTTTGATGAAGCGGTCGTAAGACATGTCGTCGTTGAACGCCTGAATCACCCAGTCGCGATAAACATACGCGCCCGAGAATGGCATGTAGCCACGATCCTTAGGATCCAGTCCGCGCACGTCGTCCTCGGCATACCGCGCCACATCCAGCCAGTGACGGCCCCAACGCTCGCCATAACGCGGCGATGCAAGCAGTCGGTCCACTACTTTCTCGTAGGCATTCGGCGATTTGTCGCTGACGAACGCTTCCACTTCCTCGGGCGTGGGCGGCAGGCCGATCAGATCCAGCGTAACGCGGCGGATCAGCGCCCGCCGGTCGGCCGGAGCCACCGGCTTCATGTCTTTGGCTTCCAGCTTGGCCAACACAAAATGATCGATATTTGTTTTGGCCCAGGATTTTTCTTTCACCGCCGGAATGGCTTCATCCTTCAATGGCTGGAAGGACCAGAATGCGCGCTGTTCGGGTGTGATCACCTTGTTGGGCGTGCTCGGCGCTGCAGTCACTTTGGCTTCCGGCCACGGTGCGCCCGCCTTTACCCAGTCCGTGAGCGCTTGCACCTCGGCCGGCTTCAGCTTCCCGCCCTTCGGCATTTTGAGATCGCCGCTCTGCCGCACTGCCTGGATCAACAGGCTCTTGTCGGGATCTCCGGGCATTACGGCCGGCCCGGACTTGCCGCCTTGCAGCAGCCGCTCTCGGGAGTCCACGCGCAGGCCTCCCATTTCGGCCGACGTGTGGCAGTCGTAGCAATTTTCCGCCAAAACCGGCCGCACTTTGTTCTCGAAGAAGTCGGGCGCCAAAGCAGGCGATGACGGCGTCGCCGCAGGCACCTGGGCAAACGAGGAAACCACGCAGATAGCAGATAGAATGGCGTACTTCATGTCAGAGACCCTTTGGATCTATCCTCCAGACTTCATGAAACTCGTGATTGGACAGCCACAGCGAACCGAGGCCCACTCGCAGCGCATCCCCGCCTTTTCCAACGTACTGCGTGACGACGCGGTTGGTATTCGGATCGATCTTCGAAAGCGGCTTGCCGATGGCCGTCACCCACACGGCGCCTTCTCCTACCGCGATATCGCCGCCGGCGCCGGGCACGCCCACCTGGATGGTCGCCGACACCTTGTTCGTGGCCGGATCTACACGCGACACGCTGCCGTCGCCCTGGTTGAGGGTCCAGACGCTGCCAAAGCCAGTGGCCAGGAATCGCGGCGTTGGCCCTACCGAAATCGTCGCAACCACCTTCTCGGTCTTAGCGTCCACGCGGCTCAGGAGATTGTTTTTCGTGCTGGTGATCCAGACCGCGCCTGCATCGAATGCAGCGGTGAAAGAACCCGGCGATATAGCAATCTTGGAAACCACCTTGTTCGTTGCCGGATCGATCCGCGAGAGCACCCCGCTCGCATCGGAAGGCATCCAGATGCTACCCGCGCCCGCGGTGATGCCGCCTTCCGTGTTCGCGACACCCGAAGGGATAGAGGCGACGATCTTTTGCGACTTGACATCCACGCGCTCCACCGATTTATCGCTACAGATCGGCACCCAGACGCTGCCGAACGCAATCGCCAACCCCGAGCACGGCGTCTTTGCAACCGCGATCACCGCGCCTACCTTATTAGTGGCTGCGTCCAGCTGCGAAATATTGTTTTTGGGGTTATTGGAGATCCAGACCCTGTCGCCGATGGCCACCCAGTCCGGAGATCCGGGGATCGAGAACTTCGCGATCGCGTGCAACTCCGACATCGGATGCTGGACCGATTTCAGGTCGGGTCGCTGGCCATGAGTCCCAGCCGCGGCGGCTGCCGTAAACAAGAAGATAAGCCGGTCGATCTTCATTAGAGTTCCAGAGGCCAACGGGGGAAACTCAATCTTGGCGACGCGGCAAGCTTGATGTCTTAGTTTATCGCAACCTTACTCAAAAAAGCCAATCCCCGCGTTGGCATGTACCATGGATTTATCCCGCCGTGCCCGAACTCCCGGATATCGTCGTCTATACAGAAGCGCTGGAGAGGCGCATTCTCGCTCGGGTGCTCGAGAAGACCCGTCTGGTCAGCCCATTCCTGCTGCGCACCGCCGATCCGCCGCTCGCCAGTGTGGAAGGCAAGCGCGTTCGCGAGATCCGCAGAATTGGCAAGCGCATCGCGATCGGTTTGGATGATGATTTTTGGCTGGTGCTGCACCTCATGATCGCGGGGCGATTGCACTGGCAAAAGCGCGGCGCCAAAGTGGCGCGGCCGCGCGGCCTGGCTGCGTTCGATTTCCCGAACGGAACCTTGCTGTGGACCGAGGCCGGGTCAAAGAAGCGAGCCTCTCTGCACGTCGTGCGCGGCGCGGCCGGGCTGAACGCCCTGGATCCAGGCGGCCTGGAAGTACTGGACACGGATCTCGATCGTTTCGCCGCCGTACTCACCTCAGCCAATCATACCCTGAAGCGCGCCCTCACCGATCCCAGGCTGTTCAGCGGCATCGGCAACGCGTATTCCGACGAGATCCTGTTCGAAGCCCGGCTCTCGCCACTGGCGCTAACGCAAAAGCTCAAACGCGACGAGATCGAGCGCCTGTTTCTGGCCATAAGGACCACGCTCACGGGTTGGGTGGACCAGCTGCGCGCCGAAACCGGCGAGGGCTTTCCGGAAAAAGTCACCGCCTTCCGCGAGAACATGGCCGCGCATGGCCGCTATAAGGAGCCTTGCTTGCGCTGCGGCGCGAAAATCCAGCGCATCCGTTACGCCTCCAACGAGACCAACTACTGCCCACACTGCCAGACCAACGGAAAGCTGCTGGCCGATCGCGCGCTCTCGCGTCTTCTGCGCGAGGACTGGCCGCGGACTCCCGAAGAACTCGAGCTCTTAACCCAAAAGCCCTGAAATGCTATTTGTGGTCATGCCCCTCGGCATGTCCCTCCGCATGTCCCTGCGGGGCTTGCCGAGCCGGTGCGGCGTGGGCTTGAGGACGGTTGCCTCCGCCTTCGGAGCGTGGCGCAGGTCGCGCGGCCTCGGCGCGTGGCGCTTGCGCACGTGGTGCTTCCGCTGGACGCGCCCCTTGTGCACGGGCAGCTGCAGCCGGGGAATGCTGCAAGGTCAATGGCCGATTTGAGAACTCACCGCCTGCCGGTCTGGCTGCGGCGGCGGGCGCTGGACGATTGACAGCACCTGGGGCGGGACGATTGAACGCCCCCGGCGCCGGCCGCCCCTCGTTGGCGCCCGTTGCGGGACGATTGAACGCCCCCGGCACTGGCCGCCCCTCGTTGGCGCCCGTGGCGGGACGATTGAACGCCCCCGGCGCCGGCCGCCCCTCGTTGGCGCCCCCGGCGGGACGATTGAATCCCCCGGCTGGAGCCGGACGGTTGAACGCGCCGGGAGCAGGTCGATCGACGTTCCCACCGCGCCTAAAGCTGGCCGTGGCATTCGTTACTGGAGGGCGGAAGTTAGCCGGAACACCCGGCCCGCCATGCTCAAATACGCCGCGATTGTATCCGCCAAAGTGGCCGCTATTGTAGACCGTCCTACTATTGGAAATGTACGTGTTGTGGTTATAGACCACCACGCCGCCCCGCCAGTTGGGTTCCCAGGAGTGATAACCCCAGCCGTAGTGGCCAAATAATCCAATCGAAATGCCGACCGCCGCAAATCCGATTCCCAGACCGAGCGCTACTCCGAAGGGCGGAGGGGCTACATAAAAGCCTGCATAGGGCGAAACCCATCCGCCGTAAACGCGCCAGGGATTATAGTAGGGCACATACACCACCTCGGGATTCACCGGAACAATGGTAATCAAGCCGCCTTCATAAACCACGCGCTCCTGGGGCGTCGATCGCAAATAACCCGCCTGCTGCGCCTGCACGCGCGCGGCTTGGACGGCGTTCATCACATCGCCCGGCTGGTTGTAGTAGGCGTTGCCGAGTGAGGAGGTCCAGTTCGCGTTCCGCGCCATGTTATCCAGCACGGTAGGAAAAGCCGTGAGTGCCTTGACACTGGGGTCCCAAGGCATGCCATTGGCGATATCGGCCCGTTGTTGCGGCGGCATCCCCGCGTTTTGCTGGGACCAGTTATCCGCATCGCTCACTTGCTGGGGATAAGTGGAAGCCGTCAAAATTTGCGCTACCAGCGAGTCTGGGTAGAGGGCGATGGGCGCCACCAGCTGATCCAGCGCCACGGGATCGAGCGGCGCGTAGCCGCCCCCTTGCGCGTTCAGATTTCCGGACGCGAACGGAATAAGTAGGACCGACAACGTCAGCGCGATCGACTGGCGCGCGATTTGATAACCTGAAACTGCCCGGGTTTGCTTCATGGCGGTTCCTTTCTGTGCTCACTACCAATGGACGCGGCCAGGCTCCAGCAGGTACACCTTAGAGTACTTAATGCTCATTAAAAACATTAACCCATCCTGGTGGTAAAGTGCCCTATTACGAGAAGGAACTGGCGCAAATCGTTGCAGAGTTGAACCGCGCTGCCCCCGGCCCTCGCGAGTCGAGGGAGGTGGCGCCGCCCGAGAACCCCGGAAACCTGGAATCCTTGGACCAGCTATTAATGTATGCCGTACGACAAGCCGCGTCGGATCTCCTGCTCATCGCAGGCGCCCCCGTCACTCTGCGCATCGGCGGAGAGCTTTCTAAACCCGGCGGTCCCCCGTTGGACGCCGAGGACACCCGCAGTCTGCTGCTTTCGGTGCTGACTCCCGCGCAGACCCAGGAGCTGCAGCGCAGCCGCTCCGTGGATCTCTGCTTCCATCGGGAAGGCATCGGCCGCTTTCGGGCGAACATCCACTACCAGCGCGGGACGCTGGCCGGGAGCTTGCGTTTGCTGCCCGAGAAGATTCCGACGCTCGAATCGCTGAACCTGCCGCCGCTGCTGCGCCGGCTGTCCGAAGCGCGGCAAGGGCTGATACTGGTCACCGGACCCACCGGCTGCGGAAAAAGCTCCACGCTCGCCGCGCTGCTGGATTTGGTGAATACCCATCGTCACGATCATGTCGTGACCATCGAGGATCCAGTCGAATTTCTCCACACCAACCGGCTGTCCATCATCGAACAGATTGAAGTGGGCCGGGATGCACCCGATTTCGCCAGCTCCGTCCGCAGCATTCTGCGCCAAAATCCGGACGTGATTCTAGTGGGTGAGATGCGCGATCCGGAAACCATCGCAACGGTTTTGACGGCGGCCGAAACGGGCCACCTGGTGCTTTCCACGCTCCACACCAACGATACGTCGCAAGCCGTCTCTCGGATCCTTGATTCGTTCCCAGCGGCCAATCAAGCCCAAATCCGTCAGCAATTCTCGCTGGCTTTGCTTGCCGTGGTGGCCCAACAACTGATTCCGTCCGGCGATAAGGCAGCCCGTTATCCGGCGGTTGAAATCCTGATGGCCAGCAGCGGAATTCGCAGCTTGATCCGCAAGGGGGAAGATCACCAGCTCTACAGCGCCATTTCCACCGGACGCGGCGAGGGGATGATCACCATGGAACAATCCCTCGCCGAGATGGTGCGAACCGGGCGGATCAGCCGCGAAACAGCCGTGGCGCGTTGCTTCCGTCCCGAAGAACTGCGACGCTATCTTAAAGAGTGACCATCGAAACATGCTAATGATCTTTCGCAATCGCGCGGGCTGGCGGGCTTGCGGTGGTGTTCTTTGTTTTGTCTTTGGTCTGCACGGGGGTCTCCACGCCCAGACCAAGCCCGATCCCGACGTGCTTCTGTTTACCGACGGCGAGAGGCTCACCGGGCACTTTGTGAAATCGTCCGGCTCAGCACTGACGTTCAAAAGCGACGCGCTCGGTGAAATCACAGTCGATTGGACCAAAGTGAAAGAGCTGCAGAGCTCGGCGAAAGTAGCTGTTATTCCCAAGGGCGCGCGGCTCCGCAAACGGCAAGACGCCGCTACCATCCCGCAGGGCACGCTGTCGGTCCAAGATCAGCAGGTGCACCTGGCTGCCGAGCCGCCGCGAACCATTCCCGTGGCTGACGCCGGGCTCATTGTCGATCAGGCGGGTTTCGAGAATGCGCTTTCGCACGAGCCGGGATTTTTCCAGGACTGGAAGGGGACCCTCACCATTGGCGCCGCGGCGGTGCGCGCCACCCAGAACAGCGAATCGTTCACAGGAGCGGTCAGCCTGGTGCGAGCCATCCCTACCGAGAACTGGCTGGAGCCCCGCAACCGGACCATCTTGAATCTCAACGCTGCCTACGGTGAGGTGACGCAGCCCTCCACGCCCACCATCAAGACGTCTATTTTTCACGGCGACGCCGAACGCGATGAGTATTTCAGCCCGCGCTTCTACGTCTTCGGGCAGGGCGCCTTCGACCACAATTTTTCGCAGGGCTTGGATCTGCAGCAGACCTACAGCGGCGGGATTGGCTTAACGATTATTCACCGCGACAATGAAACTCTGGATGTGAAAACCAGCGTCAGCTTTATCCGCCAACAATTTTCAGGCGCTGCTAATGAAGACTTGATTGGTTCCATCTTCGCGGAGGCGTTCAATCGTAAGTTTAAACACGGGCTGACTTTCGATCAGCATCTTACTCTGATACCGGCCTGGAACAACACCAATGCCTATTCGGGAGCCTTCAACGCGTTGCTGACTATGCCGGTTTATAAGCGGCTAAATGCGTCGGCGGGTTTCATCGATTCGTATCTCAACAATCCGCCTCCCAGCTTCCGTAAGAATTCACTGCAGTTGACGATCGGAATGACTTACGTGTTGCCGTAGTGTAGTGTCCAATAAGACACGGTACACGCGGCTTCAGCCGCGTTGGTATTCAACGGCGGAACGCGGCTGAAGCCGCATCTACCAGCGGGCGGACCTAGCGCCGAACGATCACTTCGCGCAAGTGGTCTCGGGTCAGGAAAAATTTCACCGAACTAAACTTCTGGAACAGTTTCTCCAGGCTGCGATTGTTGAAATATTGAACGGGCCGCTCCTGGTTGCGCGGCGTCAGCGACATGATCTTCGACTCGACAATGCGGTAGGAATAAAGCGGCGCGGTTTGCGCTTTCTCTTCGGCGTGGAAGAAGGCGAGCAATGAGGACTGGGGCCGCAGTATGCGATACAGCTGGTCCACGGTATCCTGCAGCAGCGGCGGCGCCAGAAACTGCAAAGTGTCCCAGATGAGCGCGCCGTCAAAACTGCGATCGCCAAATTCCAGATTCTCGCGCAGAAACAGCGCGGCGCGTTCCGGATCGGATTGATTGGCGATGAAGTCGCCGCCGCTTCCGAACGCTTCTTCCATGGTCCGCAGGGCATCGTTGGAATAAATCCGGTGCCCCATCGAAGTGATGTAGCTGATGTTCGCCTGGCTGGCGCCGGAAAAGTCCAGAATGGAGAGGCCCTCTTGATCCTGCAGTGAAGCGAAGAACTGATCCAGCCCATTGCTGGCGCGATTCTGGGGCTGCCCGGCCCCCGATTTCTTGGGGGGTGAGTGAAGCGAGGGTGAAGACGGTTCAGATCTCAACCGGTCTTTCAGCAAAGCTCCACTCCTTCCTTAGACCTCATTACCCACCTTGCCCCGGTGATGAGGCAATTAACGCGAATCGCCGGCGGCTGCGGTCACTGGAGTTGATGCCGCGGCGGAAGAGGCGGAGCTGGCAGACTGCGCTTTCGGTTGAGCAGCCGGTTGAGCAGGCGCCGGCGTTCGAGCGGCTTCCGGCCGCGCGATGTCAATGCTGCCCTTGAAATATGCCCCATCCTCGATCACGATGCGAGCCGTCTTGATGTCGCCCACCAGCTTGGCATCCTTGCGAATGTCAATTTTATCGGAGGCTTCGACATTTCCGTGAATGGTGCCCAGCACCACCACTTCGCGCGCCTTCACACCGGCCTGGAGCTTGCCATTGGGCCCAACCGTAAGGCGGTGCTCATGCAGTTCAACGGAACCATCGATCTCTCCATCAATCGTCAGGTCCTCGCGGCTAAAAATCTGTCCTTTGATCATGACAGACTTCCCGATGACGGCCGGTCCTCGGGAGTCGGTGGCATGATGGCTAGGAGCGGGATTCGTCGACATAGGGGCGTTCTCCTTGATTTGGCTCGCAGGCGCGGCCGGCGTCGCGGGCGATTTCGGCGGATACTCGTCTTCTTTCCGTTTGTTCCACATTCGGAAGCTCTCCTTGATTCAATCTCGTTCAATCATAACGTGTTGCACTATAGTACTACCCAGTATGGATGCAACCATCGTACTACGGTCCCTGCACTCTGTCATCGGCAATTTATGTGGTCCACTTCAGGGTGTTTTGGCGATTACATTGCCGGGGCGGCCAGATTTAACGCCGATGTTGGTTTCCGGCGCCCCCATGGGATAATGAAAGTCGTGTCGAGAGGAAGAGAACTAGAACAGCGCCTGGAGCGCACCGAACAGCAGCTGCGTCTGCTCCAGAAGATCAGCCGTTATCTGGTGCGGCAGACCAAACTCCAGGATGCTCTCGATGGCGTGGTGACGCTGGTGGTGGAGTTCATGGATTGCGACTCTTGCCTGCTGTACTTGCTGGATAATGGCGAGCTGGTGCTGCGGGCCAGCAATCGTCCCTCCGCGATTGGCCCTTCTTCGGTGGGCAACGTAAAGCTGGCGATGAACGAGGGCTTGACGGGCTGGGTGGCCCGCGAGAAGCGCCTGCTCGCCATCTCTCGGGAGGCTTTTCGGGATCCGCGCTTCAAATTCTTTAGCGATCTTCCTGAGGACACCTACGAGGCCTTCCTCTCCGCCCCGGTGCTTTCGCGCCGTGGTGTGGAAGGTGTCATCAACGTGCAGCATCGCGATCCCCATTCCCATACCGGAATCGAGATGGAGCTGCTCGCCAGCGTCGGCGAGCAACTGGGCTGTTTGTTGATGCTTTCGCGAACCGAGACGGCAGCCGATAAAAGCCCGGATCTGGTAACGCGCTAGCAGCTAAATTCTATTGGCCACAGATGAACCCAGATCAACGCAGATTTCCGGCCGGATTTTCATCTGAGTTCATCTATGTTTATCTGTGGCTGATTCTCTCTCCGCTCTCCGCCGCCCCGCGCTGGAACATCCAGTTCCTGTACGATCGTGCCGATTCCAACTTCGCCATTGAAGATCTGAAATGTCCCACCGTCGAGCACTGCGTTGCGGCCGGTATGATCGACGACAAGAAGGGACACGAACAGGGCGCCGTTGTTGTCTCGAGCGACGGCGGCTTGCATTGGTCGCAATATGAGGTGAAGGAACATCCGGTCTCTCTCTTCTTCCTGAACGACGGCCTGGGCTGGATGGTCACCGATCGCGGTCTTTGGTCGACGGTGGAAGGGGGGCGCGCCTGGATCAAAATAGAATCTCGCAAAGGGATCCTGCAGGCCTGGTTCCTCGACGCCGATCACGGCTACATCGCCGGACTGAAGGGCTTGGTTCAGGAGACCAAAGACGGCGGCAAGACCTGGGTTCAGTTGGAATCCGGTGAGAAAGCCCCCAACGCACAGTCGTTGAACTACGACATAGTCTCGTTTCAAGGCGCGCACGGCATTATCGTGGGCATGCCCGACGGATCCGCGCCCGTTCTCTCCAATCCGGGCTCGGAGTTGTCTTCAACTGGGAAATTAGCCGTGCTGGAAACCCAGAATGGCGGCAAGAATTGGGCTTACGGCACCATCCCGATGTATGGAGAACTGGCTCAGTTGAGAATCTCCAACCGGGGCTTCATCGTTTCGGTCATCCTGTATCCGGATCCCAAATATCCAGTAAGCTCGGCTGTCTTCAAGACCCCGTTGGGATCCCCGGACGGACGCGTCATTTTTGCCGAGCGCGACCGCGCCGTCACCGATATCGCCCTGCTGGGCGACGGCAGTGCTGTGCTCGCAACCATCGAACCGCCCGGAAATTCCACGCAGGTTCCGATTCCGGGCAAGCTCAAAATGCTCGAGAGCGCCAATCTCAAAGTGTGGCGGGAAATGGATGTCGACTATCGCGTGGTGGCGCAGCGCGCCGTGATTGCGGCGCCCGACTCACAGCACATATGGGTGGCCACCGACACCGGCGCCATTCTAAAGCTGATCGAGTGAGGCACGCCCAAAAACATCTACAACAGCTGTTGTTTTATCCACATGTTGTCCACCGCTGAAATCCCATAAGCCATTGATTCCGCAATATATAAAAGCTTTGGAAAAAGCTTTTTCATAGACATTTAACAGTTGACTCCCGTAGCCTTTCGCGCAATCATGGACCTGGTTCCAAGAGGTTCAGAGAGCAGTAAGCCTGGTGAACGGTAGCGAACCTGGAGCGGTGATCCGAGCGCGCTTAGTTAATAAGACTAATTAACGCGTTCGGGGAGCGATAGGTTATCGGGCCGAGCACAAAGGTAAGCTTCTCAGATCGATCCGCTAGCTGAGCGCTGCGATCCAGCAGGGATGAAAGTCCCGAAGGGGAGCGAAAGTTGGATGGACGTTTGAGGGTTCTGGGCTTGCGAGACGGCAACGGGTTTTGAGCGACGATCATCCCCAGCCGCGTGAAGAGCGTGGCAGAGGATGGGAGCTCGGAACCGAACGGGCTGGAAGAAAAGCTTAGAATTTCGTCGAAGAGATAGGCCAGGAGCGTTGACCTCGCCGCGGTGGTTCTCGAAGGGGAACAGTCGTTGCGGGCGAGCGAAAGGCTGTTTCGAGACGTTGGCTTCTAGCAGGTGGAATGGCAAGCGAATTCTGGAGCGCTGAACCGTAGCCGGTCAAAAAAAGACGGTTGCGGGGAGCAAGAGAATACGGCTTCCGACACGCTGCATGCTATGCTCTGGCCGCGCATGCCGGCCGGGGAGCGGATTGCCGACTGGGTCACTTGGAACCTTTTCTTTTTTTCTTCTCAAATACCATTCTGATTTTGAATATCGTGGCGCACGCACTCCTGCGTGCCGCGTTCACACTCGTGTGAACGCTACCGCGTTGCGCCTCACATACTCGATCCGGTAATCTTCCAATGCCTTCACCAACCAATCGACAACATCCCCCACGTTGCGGATTTTCAGGCCTTCGATGAACACGGCCGGCAGCAGATCCCGTGTTGTGGAAGTGATGAACACCTGATCGGCTCGCTCCAGATCTTGCGGTTTGAGCGCCCGCTCCATCACTTTAATGCCTGGCGCCTGCACCACGTCCAACAACAACTCGCGAGTTACACCGGGCAGGCAGCCGGAATCGAGCGGTGGAGTGTAAATCTCGCCTCCCACGGCGGCAAAAATATTCGCCGATGTGCATTCGCTGACTTCACCGCGTTCGTTCAACAGCACGGCCTCGTCGAGTCCCTGCTGATGCGCTTCCTCATACCAGGTGAGGTTTTGGGACCACGACAATATCTTGCATCCGGAAAATTCGTTGGCCGCGTAGCGGGCGTTCGGATTTCATGGCCAGCCGGACGCTGTTTCCCCACGGATTCAAGTCCGTGGTGAACGCGATCACGTCGAAATCCCGCTCCAGGTCCGGTCCTTCGAACAACCCACCCCGATTGCGAACCACTGCAACCCGGAGAGTCGCGTTCCATGCCGAATTGGCCTCCACCAATCGCAGCAGCTGCGCCCTCAAATCCGCCGCACTGGCGGGGAAGGGAACGTGAACCTTGGCGGCATCGCGCTGCATGCGCTCCCAATGACGCTCATAAGCGAACGGCACGCCTTCGGCGACGCGCAACGTGCTGAATACGCCCCAGCCATTCAGCAAACCCACTTGACCCGCGCTCAGGCTTTTTTCATGCGCGTCCAGAATGTTGTTGTTGTGAAGCACGAAGCGATGCATACCTCAATGTTATCTCCAATCGGATAAAGTCGGCCCTACACCGCTAACGCACCGATGAGCTGAATTCTGTAAAATGAAATTTCACGCCGCGACTCTCATTGGCCCGGCGAGGAAGCCGTTACTTACTTTTACAGGAGTTTAGGAATTCAATGGCAGTCACACAAGCGGGACTCGAAGGGATTGTTGCCGCCGAGTCGAATATCTGTTTCATCGATGGAGATTTGGGAATCCTGAGCTACCAGGGTTACAACATCCACACCCTGGCCGACCACGCGACGTTTGAGGAAGTGATCTACCTGCTGTGGCACGGTAAGCTGCCCAAGCAATCGGAATTGGACGCGCTCAAAGCGGACCTGGTGCGCTACCGGCCCATACCCAAAGAAGTGGTCGAGTTCCTGGGGAAAGTGTCGGACAAGCCGCCCATGGATGTGCTGCGCACGGCAGTTTCCATGTTAGGCCTTTACGATCCCAAGGCGCGCGATAACTCCATCGAGGCCAATGTCGAGAAGTCAGCGCGCTTGATGGCGCAGACCGCGACCATCGTCACCACCTTCGATCGGCTCCGGACCGGCAAGGCCCCCCTGGACCCAGATCCCAAGCTTAGCTTCGCGGCCAACTTCCTCTACACGCTGACCGCCAAGAAGCCGGATGACGTGATGCAGCACGTGTTCGACGTCGCGCTCACGCTGCACGCCGATCACGAACTGAACGCGTCCACGTTCGCGGCGCGTGTGGTGGCGGCGACGTTGTCCGATATTTATTCCGCAGTTACCGCGGGCATTGGAGCATTGAAGGGTCCGCTGCATGGCGGCGCCAATGAAGAAGTGATCCGCATGCTGCTCGATGCCGGCGACGAACGCACGGCGCTGGCGCACGTGCAGAGCATGCTGACCAATAAGAAGAAGATTCCTGGTTTCGGCCATCGCGTCTATCGCACGGAAGATCCCCGCGCTACACACCTGCGGGCATTGTCGGAAGAGCTGGGCCACCGCACCGGGCACCTGGATCTGTATCTCACCTCCAAGAAGATCGAAGAGACCATCAAGGACCAGAAGAAACTCAATGCCAACGTCGATTTCTATTCGGCGTCGACTTACTATTCGCTGGGAATTCCGATCGACCTGTTCACTCCCATCTTTGCCGTTAGCCGGATGTCGGGTTGGACCGCGCATGTGCTGGAGCAGTACCGCAACAACCGGCTGATCCGTCCGCGCGCGGATTACACCGGCAAGCCAGTCGGAGAAAAGTGGATTCCAATCGGCGAAAGGTAATGGCCACAGATGAACGCAGATGAACACTGATGCCGAGCGATGTTTTATCTGAGTTCATCTGAGTTTATCTGTGGCTGAACACTTCCCCTCATGCATGATCTCTCCTTCTTCCGGACGAATCTGGATACCATCGCCCAGCGTCTGGCCACGCGCGGGTATCAACTCGATGTGGAGCAGTTCCGCGCGTTGGATACCGAGCGCCGGGCGGCCCTGACAGGAGCCGAACAACTCAAAGCGCAGGTCAACGCGAAGAGCGCGCAGATTCCCAAGCTGCGCGCGGAAGGCAAAGATATCTCGGCCATCCAGCAGGAGAGCCGCGCTCTAGGCGATCAGATCAAGCTGCTGGACGAAAAGGCCAAGGCCGTCGACGAATCTTTTCGCGATCTGATAGCGGGTGTTCCAAACCTTCCGCATGAATCCGTGCCGGTGGGCAAAGGCGCGGAGGACAACGTCGAAATCCGCCGCTGGGGACAACCCCGCCAGTTCGATTTCGCGCCCAAAGCGCATTGGGATCTGGGCGCGGACCTGAAGATCCTGGACCTGGAGCGCGCCACCAAAATCACCGGCGCTCGGTTCGCCGTTTACTGGGGCATGGGCGCGCGTCTGGAACGCGCGCTGATCAACTTTTTTCTCGACGTTCACACCCGCGAGCACGGCTACACCGAAGTGCTCCCGCCGTTCCTGATCAACTCGGCCAGCCTGTTCGGCACCGGCCAACTCCCCAAGTTCAAGGAAGATCTGTTCAAGATCGAGAACACCGATTTCTGGCTGGCTCCCACGGCCGAGGTTCCCGTTACGAATCTTTTCCGTGACGAATTTTTGAACGCCGCCGATCTTCCCATTTCACTTTGCGCCTACACGCCCTGCTTCCGCAGCGAAGCCGGGTCTTACGGACGCGACGTGCGCGGCATCATCCGCCAGCATCAGTTCCAGAAAGTGGAGCTGGTGAAGTTCACTCTCCCCGAGCAGAGCTGGGAGCAACTCGAGAAGCTGACCGCCGACGCCGAAGATATCCTGAAGCGGCTCGGTTTGCCGTTCCGCACGGTGGTCCTCTCCACCGGCGACTTGGGCGCTGCTTCGGCGAAGACGTACGACCTCGAAGTCTGGCTTCCCGGCCAGAACGCCTACAAAGAAATCTCCTCCTGCTCCAACTACGAAGCCTACCAGGCGCGGCGCGCTTCCATTCGCGCCAAAGCGGGCAAGGGGAAGACCGAGTTCGTTCACACGCTCAACGGCAGCGGGTTGGCGGTCGGTCGCACCTGGGTCGCCATCGTAGAAAATTATCAGCAGGCCGACGGCAGCGTCGTCGTGCCTGAGGTTCTTCGTCCCTATGTCGGCGCCGAACGCCTGGTGGCCGAGTCACAGACCTTCCACTAAAATTCCTACCGTCCGAAGTCTTTGCCAGGCTGAAAGTTGATTCGCTCTAACTCGTGCGGCAGCCTCCTCGCCCGCGCCGGTGGTGAGTACTCTGGAGCCGGATTCCGCGGTTTGCCTGGAGGTCGAATGTTCCGTCTGCGATTGTGCCTGCTGTGCGTTCTTGCGCTCAGCTCGAAACTGGCCGCTACGCCGCCTCTCACCACCATTAGCGATACGCTCTTCAACGCGGACGGAACGCTCTTTAACGGCGTTGTTATCATCTCATGGCCCAGTTTCGAAGCGTCGGATACTTCCAATGTCGCGGCCGAGAACCTGAACGTCCCCATCAAAAATGGCGTCTTGTTCGTCCAATTGGTCCCCACTACAAATGCCGACAGCGCTGCCGTGTACACCGTTCAATACGACAGTTTGGGCGTCACCGAATTCACCCAGGCTTGGGCCGTGCCCCCCAGCGATATTCCCTTGCGCGTGCGCGATGTGCTGCTGCCGGCTGGATCGGTGAGCGGATCGGCTCCCGCGGTAACCACCATTATCAGCATCGCCGACGTCACCGGCCTCCAGAATGCCCTCAACGTTCGGCCTCCCGAGGGCACCGCCTTCGGCGTCTCCCGATCCGCGGTGATCGACGCCACTGGCGCCATCGATGCGGCCGCCGGCAACCTGTCCGACTGCTTGCACGTGGATGGGACTTCAGGCCCCTGCGGCAGCGGCACCGGCGCATCCACCACATTCATTGACGCCGAGGTTCCCGCCGGAGCAGTCAACGGTTCCAACGCCGCGTTCACTCTGGCCTACGTGCCAAATCCACCCGCCAGCCTGGCTCTCTATCGAAACGGGCTGCTGATGAGGCAGGGCGGCGATTACACGCTGTCCGGAAATACGATCACCTTTGTGACGGGTGCCGTTCCCCAGACCAGCGATATCTTGACGGCGTTCTATCGGCTTTCGGTGACCATTCCTGGCGTCGGGTTCATCGATCAGGAAACGCCCAGCGGCGCCATCAACGGCGCCAACGGCACGTTCACGCTCAGCCACACGCCCAGTCCCAGCACCAGTCTGGAAGTTTTTCGGAATGGCCTCCTGCTCTCCGCCGCGGTGGACTACACGCTCAGCGGCGCGGTGATTACCTTCATAACAGTGGTGCCTCAATCCACCGACACTCTGACCTGCTCCTATCGGATAGCCCAATAGATCATAAGTATTAAGGTCGTTTACCGACCTATCTACGGGCTTTTCTTAGTTGCTCGTAGCCCGCATCTGGTTCAAGATGAAAGTATCCCGTTGGAGGGCCAAGCGGATGAAGAATATGTGCGGATGGTTGTTATTACTATGGAAGGACCAGCGCGGGCAGGATTTGATCGAGTATGCACTGCTGGCGGCTACTATCGCGATTGTTGTCGCGGGTTTTCTTCCACCGGCCGTTATGCCTTCGGTTAGCACCATCTTCTCCAAGATCACTAGCTCTATGGCCCTAAGCTAGTTACCAGGATGCAATTGTGGCGCACGCACTCCTGCGTGCCGCGTTCACACTCGTGTGAACGCTCCGGGCGGACTCGCTGCGACACACGCCACTAGTTCCGAATAACTGGCATTTTTTCGATGACAGGCATCGGATGTCGGTACTCGCATCGAAACACTTCGCCAAAGATCCCCAGCATCGCCTCATGAACCGCGCCGTTGTCGGCCAATAAGTGGGGACCGCGCAAGTTCGCCGGCGCTCCGTGCATGTCCGAACACTGGCCGCCCGCTTCGGTGATCAACAAAATCCCCGCCGCCATATCCCACGGATTGAGGCCAAACTCCCAAAATGCGTCCAGCCGCCCGCTCGCTACATAGGCCAAATCCAACGCCGCGGACCCCGCGCGCCGCACTCCGTGGGTGATCATTGCCAGCTGATAGTAGAAATGCACGTTGACGTTCTTATGCCGCCGGAGGCTGGGAAATCCGGTGGCCACCAGCGTCTCTTCGAGCTTGCCGACGCGCGAAACGTGAATCGGCTGGCCGTTCAACTGCGAGCCCGAGCCTCGCTCGCACCGGAACATTTCGTTGCGCTCGGGATCGAAAATCACTCCCGCGACGATCTCCCCGGCCTTTTCAAGCGCCAGCGTCACGTTGTACATCGGAAAGCCGTGCGCGAAATTCGTGGTTCCGTCCAACGGATCCACGTACCAGCAATACTCCGACGACGCGCCCTGGTGGCCGCCGCTCTCCTCGGCGACGATCGAGTGGGTGGGGAAATGCTTCTGCAGCCGCTCGATCACCAGCTTCTCCGACGCACGGTCGGCCTCCGTCACCAGATCGAATTCGCCTTTCAGCTCAAAGCCGATATGGCGCTCGAAATAGCCGTGCAGCAGCGCTCCAGCTTCGCGCGCAATTTCTTCGCTGATTTCTAGGTAAGTCAGGCTTCCGGCTCTTCGTACATATATTTGATGTCGTGTTTGTACAGAAACAGGTTGGGAGCGCCGTCCCGCGTGACGCGGATGAAGTTCGAATCGTAGAACTCGATTATGCCCGCCACTTCTTCATTGCTGCTCAGACGGATCCGCACCGGAATGCCTTTTTCGATTAGGTAGCGAAGGTACTTCACTTCCTCGAAGGTCTGCTCCGGAGCCTTCGTTTTCGCTTTGCTCACCGCTTCCTCCGCGTCATTGCCCAAATCCCGGTCGACCCTCATTAGCTTCACCATAGTATCCGCTGCGCGTGCTAACTCGCAAACCGCGATTGGTCGAAGCAGTCTGCACCGTCACCTTCAACGTATGAAAGCGATCTTTGCTGGGCGGCGCGTCCTTGGGATAAAACCCGATCAGGTATTGCGTACGGAGTTCGCGCAGGATGTCGTCGAACGCACGATCCAGCTGCGCGCCCAGATTGGGAGTAAAAACGTGGCCGCCCGTGCCGGCTGCCAGCGTAGTGAGCGCATTTTCGCCTCCGATGTTGCGTCCCGCGTCGTTGGTGATGGGCACCACCAACACTGGATACAGAATGGTGTCGGCCAGTTGCGCGGCCTCCAGCGCCTGGTGATAATCGACGGTGCTGGTAGTGTCTCCGCCGTCCGTCACCAGCACCATCACGTGCCGGCCCTTGCGGTATTCCAGCTCATGCGACGCTAGAAACACCGCGTCATATAAAGACGTGCCGCCTCCCGACTTCAGCTGCTTCAACATTTGATCCACACGAGCGAAGCGTCGCGTGTAGCCGCCGTGCTGGGTCACATCGCTGTTGAAGTTGTAGAGCGCGACCGTGTCTTCGGGATTGCCTTCGCCCAACAGCACCTTGAGAAACCGGCTCACCGAATCCAGTTCGTAATGCAGCTCTATGCCCGTCGACGCGCTGGTATCCACTAGCATGGCCACCGACAGCGGTTGCTCGGTCTCGCGATCGAAAACGGCGATGTCCTGCTTCGCGCCGTTGTCGTAAATGGTGAAGTCGCTTTTGTTGAGCGAGCCGATCAGCTGGCCTGCGGCGTCTTTCACGCTAACCAGCATCCGCACCAGCCGGACATTTACTTTGATGACCGGATCCTGCGCGTATGCCTGCCACGACAGGCCGAGCGCTGCCAGGAAAAAACAGAAGGCCGGGCGGATCACTTTTTGAGGACCGACTCGTCCCATTCCCCTTCCACCCAAACTTCGCCGTCGGCGAAGTGTTCCTTCTTCCAGATCGGCACCATGCGTTTCAGCCGGTTGATGCCTTCCAGCGCCGCTTCAAACGCGGGCTTGCGATGCGGCGCCGTGACCACGATGGCCACGCTCGCTTCACCAATTTCGAGACGCCCCAGCCGATGCACCATCGCGATGCGGCCGATGGCATGCGTGCCCGCGATCTCGCGTCCGATCTCGGCCATCATTTTTACCGCCATCGGCTCGTAGCACTCATAATCCAGAAATTTCGTAGCACGGCCTTTCGTGTTGTTTCTCACCACGCCTTCGAAATCCACCAGCGCCCCGTCTTCGCCGCGCAACAATTGCCGCCCGATCGCCGGCGTGTCGATGGTCTCGCGCGTCAGCGCAAAAAAGCAGCCGGTCTCCTCGTCGTGAATCTCGTGCGTGTACCGGCCGGAGCCTCCACTCACCGGCGGCAGGAACGCGATTTCGTCCCCTTCCCGAATCACGGCCGAGCGCTCGCAGAACTCCTGATTGCACGCCAGCACAATGCTCGATTCCAACTCGGTGAGCCGTGGAAACTGGCGCGCGTAACGCGTGAAAACGGACTCCAAACGCGCGTCATCAGCCACTTCGATGTGGTCTTCCGCGCGGCCGACGATATCCTTTAACATGCCAAAAAACAGCACCTTTACGCGCACGATTGTCATAGTAACAGACGGTCCGGCGCGCCCCGGGTTTCACGGATTGGCTGTTGGCTGGGTGGTTCCAGGCCCTCGCGGGCGTCTCAGGGCGGCGTTGAAGGTCGACCCATTTGAGTCCTGATTGGGCTTGATTGGCGCGCGGCCCCCAAACCCCTGGGATCTATCGCACTCCGCCGGAATAACTGTCGCTGTAGACTGGCGACCATGGCCGAAAAGAGCTTCATCGTCTTTTTCAAGGACGGTAGCGGAATCGGGGGACGAAGACGAGGAAGCCGACGGGTATGTCTTCTTCGTGGATTCGACAGGCGGAATCACGGGCTATTCGCAAAAGACGTCGTCAAGTCGTTGCGCGAAGATCCTGATCGCGCCTTGGCTGAGCTGCCCCGCCATTCCGGCCACTGAGCCGGCGCTCGGGTCGCATCCTCGCCCGAAGTGCCCGCGCCCTGGTAGGGGTCAAGTTCAGATTGCTCCCCCGCCCCCTGCCTGCTATGCTTCTCCAAGCATGCATCCGAAAGAAACCGCGCCGCTGGTTCTGGATGGAAAATGGGTGCGCGATCAGATCTTCGCCGAGCTGAAACCGCGCGTCGAAAAGCTCACCGCTTCTCATCGGCCTCCCGGCCTGGCCGTGATCCTGGTGGGAAACGATCCCGGTTCTGAGATTTATGTTCGCCTCAAAATCAAGACCTGCGGCGAACTCGGCATCTATAGCGAAAAGATCGAGCGACCGGATAGCGTCAGCACCTCCGAACTCCTCGGAATCATTGAAGGACTGAATCAGCGGCCCGAGATCGACGGCATCCTGGTCCAAACTCCGCTTCCAACCCAGGTGGACAAGGACCGGGTTTTGCGATCCTTGAAGCCTGACAAAGATGTCGACGGGTTTCATCCCCTCAATGTCGGAGCGCTCGTGGAAAATATTCCCGGACCGCGCGCCTGTACGCCCGTCGGCATCATGGAAATGCTGCGCCGCTACAACATTCCAGTTTCGGGACGCCACGCTGTCGTAGTGGGGCGCAGCGACATCGTTGGAAAACCCATGGCGCTGCTGTTGCTGCACGCCAACGCTACTGTCACCATCTGCCACTCCAAAACATCCAATCTGGCGGAGGAGTGCCGCCGCGCCGACATTCTTGTGGCGGCCATCGGAAGGGCTCATCTGATCACTCGCGACTTCATCCAGCCCGGCGCAGTCATCGTCGATGTCGGCATGAATCGCAAAGCCGACGGCAAACTGGCCGGCGACGTCAACCCCGAGGATGCCAAGGCGCTAGCCAGCGCGTACACGCCGGTGCCGGGCGGCGTCGGACCTTTGACGATTGCGATGTTGATGGCGAACACAGTGGAGCTCGCCGAACAGCACCTAAGTGCCCCGTGCTCCGAGTAGGCTTAACGGGCGGCCTCGCCTCAGGCAAAACCTTCGTTGGCCGCGCGCTCGCCGCTCTCGGCTGCTACCTGATTGAAGCGGACAAGCTGGGCCACCAGGTGATGCTGCCGGGCGCCGAAGCCTACGCTGCCATCCTGCGCGAGTTCGGTCCCACCATCCTCGATGCCGAGGGCCGCATCAGCCGCCGCAAACTGAGCGGCATCGTGTGGAATAATCCCGAGCGCCTGGAAAAGCTCAATAGCCTGGTCCATCCGCCGGTTCAGCAGCGCGAGGAAATCAGCATGGCTGAAATCGCCCGGGCCGACCCCGACGCCATCGTAGTTGTGGAAGCGGCCATTCTGGTTGAAACTGGTAGGTATAAGAGTTTCGATCGTCTGATTGTCGTCACTTGCACTGCCGAACAGCAGATGGAACGCGCCCTGGAGCGAGGTTCGTATAACGTGGAGGAGATTCTGGCCCGTTTGAGCCGGCAGTTGCCTTTGGCGGAGAAGTTACGAGTGGCCGATTATGTCATCGATACCTCGGGACCAAAGGAAGCAACGCTCGAGCAAGTGCAAAAGGTCTACGCTGCTTTGCGGAGCTTAAGGGGCGGAGTTTAACAGCATGAGATTATCCCGCATCATTGTCGTCACCGCTCTTCTGGTGAGCGGATTTCTTCTCGTCACCACCAAGACCGATTGGGGGCAGCGCCGCATCCTGGCTCCAGTCTCCAGCGCCGCGCCGCTGTGGTCCGGGCCGTTGTCCACGCATGCCACCGGCCTGAGTTCGGATGAGACCAACAATATCGACATCTACAAGTCGTCGCATCTCGCCACGGTGAACATTACCAGCACCGTCTATCGCCGGAGTTTCTTTGAAGTTTATCCCGCCAAAGATCAGGGCTCGGGCTTTCTGATCAGTGCCGACGGCAAGATCCTCACCAACAATCACGTGGTCGCCAATGAGCGCCAGCTCGAAGTAACGCTGACCGATCAATCCCGCTATCAGGCGCGGTTGTTGAGCCGCGACGAAACCAACGACCTCGCTCTACTGCAGATCACCCCGCGGGGCAAGCTTCCCGCGCTTCACCTGGGCGATTCCGACGCGCTGCAAGTGGGCCAGAAGGTCCTCGCCATTGGCAACCCCTTCGGTCTGGAAGGCACCTTGACGGTGGGCATCGTCAGCTCGCTCGGGCGCAGCATCCGCGGCGAAAACGAACGGACGCTCGAAGGCTTGATTCAGACCGACGCCGCCATCAATCCGGGCAATAGCGGTGGTCCGCTGCTCGATTCGGCGGGCAATGTAGTCGGCATCAACACCGCGATCCTGGGACCGAACGGCAATATAGGCATCGGGTTTGCCATGCCCATCAATCGCGCCAAACTAATGCTGGACGATTTCCAGGCGGGCAGAAAACGTCCGAAGCTGGGCGTTTCGGTTGTGCCGATCGCTGGCGACTATGCCGACGCACTAAGGCTCCCCACTCAGGGTGGCCTGCTGATCCAGGAAGTGGACCCCGATTCCACAGCCGCCCATGCGGGCCTGCGAGGTGGCCGGCAAGAGGTGCAGATCGGCAACGCCGAGCTGTTGATCGGCGGCGATCTCATCATGTCCATCGACGGCAAGCCGGTGGATCGCGACGACGCCATCAGCCGTGCGCTTTCCACCAAACGCACCGGCGACACGCTGGAGTTGACCATCTTCCGCAACGGCAAGACGATGAACATCCGCGTTCGTTTAGGCGACGAAGGCGCCATCTAGCTCAGTGTGGCGCACGCACTCTTGCGTGCCGCGTTCACACTCGTGTGAACGCATAACGCAAACTATTAGCCGCCAATTCCTCCGCCGACAATCCGAAAACCTTCTCCGCCAGCTCGTACTCGCGCGTCAGCGTAGTGCGAAAAAACGCCGGATCGTCCGTATGAATGGTGATCGCGACGCCAGCATCGTATAGCGTCCGCACCGGATGGGCCTCCAGGCACTCCACCACGCCAGTCGAAACATTGCTCGAGATACAAACCTCGAGCGGCACGTTGTCCTCCCGAAGCTGCGCCATCAATCGAGTATCCCGGGCTGCCGCGATGCCGTGCCCGATACGCTCCGCTCCGATTGCCAGCGCGCCCCACACCGACTCCGGCCCCGCGGTTTCTCCGGCATGACATACCAGGTGCAGCCCGCCGTCGCGAGCATAAGCGAAGACGTCGCGAAACCAATGCGCCGGACCCCGCACCTCATCGCCGCCGATCCCATAGGCGATGATCCCTTGATCGCGCCGGGAAAGGGCAAACCGTGCGACCTCCATCCCTTTTTCCGGCCCGAATTGCCGGATCGCATCCAGAATCCAGTACGTCCGCACGGAAGAGCGCTGGGATTCGCGCCACACTGCGTCGTAAACAGCCGCCAAATCCTGCTCTTTCCACAACACCACTCCAGCCGACAAAGTAACCTCGGCATAAGTCACGCCTTGCCCGGCCAGCGAATCGAGTAAGTGGCGCGTTGCCAAGGCATAATGCTCCGGCTTTTCCAGTTTCTTATTCACCCATATGTAACCCTGCAGGAATTGTGCGAACGAGCTGCAGGTCAAATTCGCCTCAATGTCCTCGCGCCTGAGCGATGGATCAATCGCCATCAATGTTTCAGGCTCAATCGATCCCTCCAGGTGAACGTGCAGTTCCGCCTTTTTCATGTCCGCAAAATGGTTCCTAACTCCAGTCCGATTACAACCCTCTGCCATAATAGCTGTGCATGACTCCGCAAGAGCTCGAAGCCATCCTCAACGGTACACATGGAGACCCTTTTTCCGTGCTGGGACCCCATCAAACTACCGAGGATGATTCCAAAGTGGATGGCTGGGAGGTGCGCGCGTTTCTTCCGCAGGCTATGGATGCCGCGGCCATCGTGGGTGGCATCGCGCATCCCATGCGCAAAACGCGCTCGGAAGGATTTTTCGTAGCCACGCTCCCGGTCGATCCGGCGGACTACAAGCTACTTCTCACGCTCTGGAACGGTTCCACCGCCCATATCGAAGACCCCTACAGATTTCCGCCTCTGGTCTCCGATTTCGACCTCCATATTCACGCTGAGGGAACGCAGTATGAGAGCTACCGCACCATGGGTGCGCATATCGTCGAGTGCCAGGGCGTCCAGGGCGTTCGCTTCGTGGTGTGGGCTCCCAACGCCGAAGTGGTCAGCGTGGTGGGTGATTTCAACGAGTGGGACGAGCGCCGGCATCCCATGCGTCTCCGCACTGGCGGCGTCTGGGAAATCTTTCTTCCAGCAGTTGGCCCCGGTACCAATTACAAGTATTCCGTGCGAGCGCCGTCGCGCGCTTTTCGCCAGCAAAAGGCCGATCCCTACGGCTTTGCCATGGAATTGCCGCCCAAATCCGCTTCCATCGTGTGCGATCTCGACGCTTATCAGTGGAACGATCAGCAGTGGATGGACACCCGCGCTCACACCGAGCAGCTCAAAGCGCCCATCTCCATCTATGAAGTCCATCTCGGCTCCTGGCTGCGCGGCCCTCACAATTCGTATTTGAGCTACCGCCAACTCGCCGACAAGTTAGTCGAATACGCCGTACACATGGGCTACACGCACCTGGAGCTGCTGCCCATCATGGAACATCCGTTCTCTGGTTCCTGGGGCTATCAGATCGTCGGCTACTATGCGCCCACATCGCGTTTCGGCACTCCCCAGGACTTCATGTATTTCGTAGACCGCTGCCATCAGGCCGGCGTCGGCGTCCTGGTCGACTGGGTTCCGGGCCACTTTCCCAAGGATGCGCATGGGCTCGCTCATTTCGATGGCACCGCGCTCTACGAGCACGCCGATCCGCGCCGCGGCGAGCACAAAGAGTGGGGCACGCTGATCTTTAACTACGGCCGTAACGAAGTGCGAACCTTTCTAATATCCAACGCTCTATTTTGGATGAAGGTTTATCACATCGATGGGCTGCGTGTCGATGCGGTGGCGTCCATGCTGTACTTGGATTACTCTCGCAAGCCCGGCGAATGGCTTCCCAACATGTACGGCGGCAACGAAAACCTGGAGGCCATCGACTTTCTACGGCGCTTCAACGAGCTGGCGCACCAGGTTCCCGGCGCCATCACCACCGCCGAGGAGTCCACTTCTTTCACCGGTGTTTCGCGTCCCACCTATCTGAATGGCCTCGGTTTCACCATGAAGTGGAACATGGGATGGATGCACGACATGCTGAATTATTTCGCCACCGATCCCGTGCATCGCAAGTATCAACAAAACAACATCACCTTCAGCATGCTGTACGCTTTCACCGAGAATTTCATTCTGCCGATTTCTCATGACGAAGTGGTTCACGGCAAGAAGGCGCTGCTCAGTAAAATGCCCGGCGACCAGTGGCAGAGGTTTGCCAACGTGCGCGCGTTTCTGGCTTACATGTACGCCCATCCCGGAAAGAAGCTGCTTTTTATGGGTGCCGAGATCGGCGTATGGGACGAGTGGTATAGCGAGCACGGTTTGCCGTGGGAAATTCTGCATTACGATTTTCATCGCAAGCTGCAGGCCTTCGTCGCCGAGCTGAACCGTGTTTACCGCGCCTACCCGGCCTTTTATGAGGTCGATTTTCATTGGGCCGGCTTCGAGTGGGTGGATTTCCGGGATGTGGATCATTCCACCATCTCTTTTATTCGCCGGCCGAGATCCGGCAAGCCCTTTGTGCTCGTCGTGTGCAACTTCACACCGGTCCCGCGCCTGAACTATCGTGTGGGCGTTCCCGACCCCGGCGTGTACCGCGAAATACTCAATGGTGACTCCGAGTTTTGGGGCGGCAGCAACATGGGCAACGGCGGTTATGTGGGCTCCGAGCCCGTCTCCTACAACGGCCACTATCACAGCCTTTCCATCACGCTGCCTCCGCTCGCGGTAGTGATCTTCGAATCCCCGGCCGGCTAGCTGAACCTCCCGCCATGAGTCTCTTATCCAGTGCCTCACTCTCGTGGCGCACGCACTCTTGCGTGCCGCGTTCACAATCGTGTGAACGCCCTGACTTTCCGACATGACTAATTTCCCCCGCCGCCAAAGACCATTCCTCTGGTTATGCGCAGTCCTCGCGGCTCTTACTGCGGGGCTCCTAGTCTATTCACAGACCCAAGCTCTGGCATGGGACGAGGGCTTTCACCTGCTCGCCGCCCAGCTGATCAAGGCCGGAAAGACACCCTATCTCGACTTCTGCTTCCCGCAAACTCCACTGAATGCTTACTGGAATGCGGGCTGGATGCGCATCTTTGGCGACAGTTGGCGCGTCGTGCATTCGCTTGCCGCACTCCTCACAGCTGGAGCCATCGCGCTGGCCGCGGATTTTGTTTTCGTCCGCTTCCCCGCGCCTGATGGGCGGTTCGCCGCCGCGCTGGTCGCCGCATTGCTAATTGGTCTGAACGGAATGGTCGTTCAGTTCGCCACCGTGGGCCAGGCTTACGGAATGTGCTTGTTCCTGATCGTCGCCGCATTTCGTCTCTCGATATTGGCCGTGGATCGAAATAGTGCGTGGTGGGCCGCCTTGGCTGGCTTTCTCGCCGCTGCGGCGGCAGGATCTTCGCTGCTAACGGCGCCTGTCGCTCCGGTACTGCTCCTTTGGATGATGCTGCATAACCGAATTGGAAGCAGCCTGCGCAAATTCGCCGGCTTTATAGCTGGAGCGATGGCTGCGTTGATACCCCTGTTTTGGCTATTCGCGGAGGCACCGCGCCAGGTGCTGTTCAACTTGATCCAATACCATTTGTTCTACCGCAGCGTGGATTGGGACAATTCTGTTCAACACGACCTGGAAGTGCTTACCGCCTGGGTCGACTCGACGCCAGCCCTGCTCCTCGCACTGTTGGCGGCGGCTGGGGTGCTGTTCACCATCCAAAGCCGGCAGGATCGCCGATGGCGAGACGAATTGGTCTTGTGTTGCTGGCTGGCCGCCGCTTTGGCGCTCTACATTTCCACGGCTCATCCCACCTTTGAACGCTATTTTCTACTGCTGGTGCCGTTCCTCGGTATTCTCGCCTCCGTCGGATTTTATGAGATCGCCTCGCGGCTCGATACCGGCGGTCGGGGGTTTTGGCCGGTCGTTGTAGTGACTGTCCTGCTGTTCCTGGGACTCGCGAGGGAGATCTATGAGCGACGCGATTCTTATACCTGGCCGGATCTTGAAGAGGTCGCGAACCAGGTGGATCAGGTAACCGCGCCACGCGCGCCGCTGTTAGCCGACGAGCAAATTTATTTCCTGACGCGCCGCACCCCTCCATCGGGCCTGGAGTTTCCGGATTCGCAAAAGCTGAACTTGCCGCCTGCTGTGGCCGCTTTAATGCACATCGTTCCCAGAGCGGAGTTTGCCAAACGTGTCCAAGCCAAAATGTTCGACACGGTGGAGTCCTGCAACGACGAAGACGACGAAAAGTTTACCATGCTTGGCTTGTCGCAAGTCTACTCCCGGAAGGTTGTGGTCCAGAATTGCAACATATTTTGGGACCGGCTGCCATGACCCTCACACGCGCCACTTGAACCCGGCACGCTGTCTCTGGTATATATGACGTTCGCCATGTGGCAACACAACTACACGCCCATCCATGGAAGCTTGCTGCTTTCCTCCCTCGTCGCAGCGCTGCCCATATTCGTACTTTTGTTTTTGCTGGGCGTGCGGCGCTCGCCTGCTTGGATCGCGGCGATTTTCGGGCTCGGGACTACGGCCTTGGTTTCGTTCTTTCTGTATGGAATGCCTGTCGAGCGCATCGTATCCGCGGCCGCCTACGGTGCCGCCTATGGATTGTTCCCCATCGGTTGGATTGTGATCTGGGCCGTATACCTGTATCGACTGACGCTCGACACGGGCAAGTTTGAAACCATCAAACATTCGCTCCGCAGCCTGACGCGCGACCCCAGGCTGCAAACCTTGCTGATCGCGTTCGCGTTCGGAGCTTTCTTGGAAGGTGCGGCCGGATTCGGAACCCCCGTCGCGGTGGCCGCAGCCATGCTCGCCGGGTTAGGTTTTTCGCCGTTTCACGCTGCTGCCATTTGCTTGCTCGCGAACACCGCGCCCGTCGCGTTTGGGTCCATCGCCATTCCCATCGTTACACTGGCCGGAATTACCGGCTTGCCGCTGCTGCGCTTGAGCGCCGGCGTCGGTCGCATATGCGCTCCCGTTTCCCTCATCGTCCCTGCTTACTTAGTGGTTGTGATGGGCGGTTGGGGAGCGCTCTCCCGCGTGTTTCCAGCCGCATTGCTGTGCGGTGTCACCTTTGCAGGCTTGCAATTCGCCATCTCCAACTTTGTCGGTCCCCAGCTTACCGACCTGATCGCGTCGCTGTGCGCCATGGGCGTTCTGGTGGCGTTGTTCATGGTTTGGAAGCCGAAAGACAGCGAAAAATACGAGCTCAACGCAGCCGCAAAGGCCGCCGAAACTTCGGAACATTCCACCGGACAAGTGTTCCTGGCCTGGAGCCCGTACTTCTTGCTGGTAGTCTGCGTCCTCCTGTGGGGCTGGCAGCCCATGTTAAAACCTTTGAACTCGGTGACCATCCCGATTCAATGGCCGGGCTTGCACAACTTGATCGCGCGCATTCCGCCCGTCACCGCCAAGGTGTCGCCCTACCCCGCGATTTTTAATCTCAATTGGCTATCGGCCTCCGGAACATCCTGCATGATCGCCTGCATTCTTTCGTGCTTCGTTCTGCGTATCCCGCCGCTCCAGGCGCTAAAGATCTTCTTGAGCACCATGCGGCAGCTCACCTTCTCGCTGATCACGCTTGGCTGTGTGCTTGGCTTGGCGTACTTGATGAATTACTCAGGCGCCACTGGAACGCTGGGGCTGGCGTTCGCGGCCACCGGCGCGTCATTTCCATTTTTCAGCGCGATTCTCGGCTGGCTGGGCGTCTTCCTCACCGGCTCCGATACTTCCGCCAACGCGCTCTTCGGCAATCTGCAAGTAGTCACTGCTTCCAAGCTCGGCTTCAATCCGGTACTGATGGCGTCCGCCAATTCAGCCGGCGGCGTGATGGGCAAGATGATCAGCCTGTCGAGCATTGCCGTAGCGGCTGCGGCCACCAACATGCCCCCGGACGAAGAGGCCAAGCTGTTCCGCTTTACCCTAAAGCACAGCGCGTTTCTGGCATGCGTGATCGGCCTGATCGCGTTGTTTTATACCTACGTAGCGCCCGGCCTACAGCCCTGACAGCCATTTTAGCCCCAGCCAGATAAGAAAATGCTCTGTCTGGTGTGTGGCGCACGCACTCTTGCGCAATGTCACTTAGTTTTCGGCGAGGCTCAGTAAAGTATTGAAAGCATTGTGGCGCACGCACTCCTGCGTGCCGCGTCGGCAATCATGCCGACGCTGGCTTGCGAGATTGGCGTACCATGGCGCAGGATGCTGCCTGCTGCAATCAAACATAAGTCCTTTAAAATGTTCGCGCACAAAAAACTAAGCGGCATTGCGCACTCTTGCGTGCTGCGTTCACACTCGTGTGAACGTTTTTAAGGACTCCCGAGGTGTTGGCACGAGTGCCAACACGGCACGCAAGAGTGCGTGCGCCACAGTTCTGTGGCCAAACTACTCCGCCAGTTGTTTAATCGTGAACTTTCCGGCGACCGGTTTTTCCTTGCTCCAGTCGTGATAAGCGTGGCATTCAAAGCAGCGCGCTTCGGCCGCATCCTTGCCCGAGTGATGGCACTGCCGGCAGCTTTGAACGCCCGGCAGCAGCACGTCGGAGGTTTCGCGGCTCTGGTTCGCTTTGGCGTGGCAGGACACGCATTCCACCATCTGATGGGCCTTGTGATCGAACTCGGCGTGCGGCAGCCAGCGCTTCGTAATCGAAGCTTTGGCTACCGTGGGCAGCGCCTCGAAGCCATTGGGATAGCTCAGCGCGTGGCACTCCTTGCAGGACTTGCGCCACAGCAGCAGCTGCGCGTCGGTCATGCGCTGCTGGACCCATTCGGCGGCATTGCGCGCCGGCGGCTGCGGCGGACGCGACGGCAAGCGCTTGTCTGGCTCATCGACCAACGGGATCTCGGCCGGATGCGCGGCGATGTAGGCGGCGAGCTTGGCATGCGCAAAATCGTAGACCACCTGCGGCTCTTTGTGGGGAACCGATTCGCTGAAGCGCCGGTCAAACTGCAGGGTGTGGCAGGAGGCGCAGTGCTTTTCGTAGTCCACCGGCTGCATGGTTGTTGTTTCTGACGGAGCCAGCTGATGGCAGTCGGCGCACTTTAACTGCGTCGGGCCGTTGGGTCCTCGCAGATCTTCTTTCAGGTGCACGTTGTGGTTGAACTTGATGGTCCCAGGGTCCGATGCGCCGGGCCGCAGCACCGCGAACTCAGGATGGCTGCTATTGAACCCGGTGATGTTTGAGACTAACTTCGAGGGCCCTTGGGTGGTTTTCAAATCGGCATGGCATTGGGTGCAGGCGCGATCGGAAGTGCTGGCGAGGCGCAGCGTGCCTTGATGGTCCACATGGCAGCTGGAGCAGGAGGGCGAGAACATCTGGTCGGCTTCGTGGATCGGACCATCGTGGCACCCCAGGCAAGCCTGATCGGTGGCGCTCTTTTGAAAGCTCGCCTGCCCCACGTGACAGGCCTTGCAGTTTTGCGTGAGAATGGCGTGCGACTGCGAGAGCGGACCGGCGTTATAGGGCGTCGGGCTCCCCGCCACCGCATGCCAGGCCAGCCATCCCAGGCCCACAATCACGAATATCCCGGCGAGAATCCGCCGCCAGCGCGGAATGCCGTGCAGCGTCTTGAAGTAATCCAGATTGATGCGCTGCGCGAGTTTTTTTTGGGTGCGTGTTCGTCCGGCCATTAGTATCTCAGCGCCATCACGGCGTGTACCGCGCCCAACACCAGCAGGGCGATTGAAAGTGGAACGTGCACCAGCAGCCAGCCGTGCAGCCAACGATAAATGCGAATCTGCCGGCTCAACTGCTGCTCTTCTTCACAGATGTTCTGCAGATCGTCCAGGACAGTATGCATGGGTGGGCCGAGCAAACGGCGCAGCGCTTCAAACGTTTCTCCCGACCGCAAGGGATTGGCGAGCTCGGCGTTGGGCATCTCGGGATCCTCGAAATACGGCCGCACCTTGTGCAAGTAAACTTCGCGGAACCGCTCGCGATCGTCATACTCGATCTCCACCAGCACCGTCTGGGCCTGCTCGTCGGTTTCGGCTTCCGCCTGCGGCCCTTTATCCAAGGGTCCACAAATCGCGATGGCCAGCTGATCGGCTTCCTCGCGCAGCTGCGCCCGCACGTGCGGGATCTCTTCGTAGATGGTCTCGAGCGGCACCCGCGCGGTCATGAAACTCGGAATATAGTGCTGGATCGCGGCGCCCAGAATGCCGCTCCCGATCACGATGAAGAACAGGATCATCATCAGCAGCGTCAGCGGTCCGCGAAACGCGAATCCGCCGTGATAGAGGATCAGCAGCAGGCTCAGCAATCCGAGCCAGATGTGCCCGCGTAGCCAGTTCTGCGCCCTTCCCAGGCGCCACGTCGGCACTCGCTTGCGCGCGCCGAGAAGCCCGGCGAACAGCATCATCGCGTAGCCCACGATTCCAAACGTGAGGCCCAGCGCGCTTCCGCCCCTCGGACCGCCGGGCGTTTCGACGGCATAGAGAATGTAGGCGATCGTGCTCACGATTGCGAGCGCTACGGTCGCAATCACCCAGGGGCGGTGTGTCCGGTCGATGCGCATCGGGGCCTCGTCAGTTTCTTTGCACGGTTTCTTCAGTCCGGCCAAGCGGCGTCCCCACCCAGCGGAAAAACTCGTTCGGCTCCACCCGGTGCGCCGCGTCGTGCGGGCAGGCGTACACGCAGCTGGGCTCGGCCAGATCGGTGCACAGGTCGCAGGAAGTGGCCTTCTGTTTGATCACCGCCTTCTGATGACCGGCGTTCATGGGATCGTTTTCCATCATCGTGAACGGATGCATGTTGATGTTGCCATATGGGCAGTTCTTGGCGCACATGCCGCATCCGATGCACCAGTTCTCGATAATCACTTCGAGCGAATTGCGCCGCCCGATAGCGCCCACCGGGCAGCCCGGCATGCACAACGGATCGCGGCAGTGGCGGCAGGAGGTGGCGACTAAATATTTATCGAAGCGCTGGCCTTCCCGTATCAGCCGCGTCACTCCGTCGTGCGCGTCGGCGCAGGCCCGCACGCAGGCATCGCAGCGGGTGCAGCGCTGCAAATCCATCACCAGCAAACTCTGCGCTTCCATGATCCCGCGCGTCAGGAATGCATCGAGCGGCGTGCTGGTGGCCGTCGCCAGCCGCTGCCGGTTCTGCTCCTGGCGCTCATAGACCAGCTTCTCCAGGCTCTCGCGAACGCTAGGGAACTGATTCACCATCTGATAAAACTCTTCCGCATGGATGCGCACCAGCTCCACGTGATCGAGCGCGGTGCAGGTGGCGGTGCGGGTTCCTCCGCCCAGCAGCCCGATCTCGCCGAAATATCCGCCGCGCCCCAGATACGCCAGCACCAGCTCGCCGCCCGGATGGGGTTCCGAGACTTTGACGAAGCCCAGCCGGACCAGATAAAAGCTGTCGGCCACGTCGCCCTGGCTGCAAATCACGTCGCCCTTGGTGTAGCGCACCAGCTCCACTTTATTGCGCAGCACATCGATAAACTCCTGGCTCAGGGAGGCGAACATCGGCACGCTGCGCAGATGATCGTCCAGCGCGCGCTTGCGATAACCGGCATCCAGCTGCGCCTTGAGCGTCTTGTTGCGCTGGATGATATCGAGCACGTTGCGCAGCATCTCGTACATCACGCAATCGGTCGAGGCTCGGACAGTCGCCGAGCGCGGATAGAGGCTGATGCAGGTCATCTCGCCGAACAGATCGCCCGGGTGCAGCGTCGCCACCGGATGATCGTAGGGCAAGATCCACCGGCCCATCGATCGGGATGGTGGTGCGGTGGCCTTCTTCAGTCCGGTGCTCCTCATGCCGACCAAACAACCGGCTGGTCAGCTTGGTGAGGAAGCCCAGCCGCTCGAGGCCGTGTTTACGTGCGCCATGGGCGTCGAAAGAAAAACCTCGGCCTCGCCTTCGACGATATAAAACGCCGTCCGGCCATACTCGCCTTCCCGGCACACGATGTCGCCTTTGCGATAATGCCTGCGCACCACCGCGTTCTTGTTCAACTCCAGAAACGTTCCCGAGACTTTCTGGAAATAAGAAAGCTGCTGCAGTTCTTCGACGTTGACCGGCTCGCCCGGCAGCACGGTTTTGACTACGCTCTTGTTGGTGAGGGCGCCGGTGGGGCACGACACCATGCACTCCCCGCACGATACGCAGGACGAGTTGCCCATCGGCAGGTTGGTGTCGAACGCGATCCCGGCCATGAAGCCTTTGCCGCGGCGGCCGAAAACGTCGTTGTGGCGAATCTCATCGCAGCCCCGAATGCAGCGGTCGCACAAAATGCACGCCTCGTGATCGACCGCGATGGCGAGCGACGAGCTGTCCTGGCCGCGCGGCGAGATGCGGCGCGGAAAGCGCGGCGTGCCGATGCCTTCGTTGCGCGCCAGTGTTTCCAGCTCACAATCGTTGGACTGGCGCTGCCGCGCGCAGGGGCTGGGATGATCGGCCATCAGCATCTCGACCAGCGTGCGGCGCGTCTGTTGGACTCGTGCCGAGTTGGTGGTCACCACCATGTTGTTCTCGGCCGGACGCACGCAGGAAGCCTGCAATACGCGGGCTTTCTCAATGTCCACCACGCACACCCGGCAAACGCCCACCGGCGTTTCGTTCTGCTGATGGCAGAGCGTCGGAATCGGGATGCCGTTGGAACGGGCGGCATCGAACACCGTGGTTCCTTCCGGTACCGAAACCTTCATTCCGTCAATGGTCAGTTCTACATTACTCAAGCGTAAACCTCGCGCATAGGACAGACTCCTTCAGGACACCGGTGGTTGTGAACGTGCGCCTCGATCTCGTCGCGGAAGTGCAGCAGCACCGAGCTCAAGGGCGAGTGGGCGAACTGCCCCAGCCCGCAAATGGAGGTCAGCTTCAGGGCTTCGGTCAGGTCGTCAATCAGCACCATGTCGGCGGCCGTTCCCTTGCCGTGCGTCCAGCCGGTCAGAATATCCACCATTTTCTGCGAGCCCATGCGGCAGGGGACGCACTTGCCGCACGATTCATTGCGGAAAAACTTCACCGCGTTCAAGGCCATGTCGAGCATGCAGCGGCCTTCGGCGCACACTACAATGGCGCCCGAGCCGAGCATCGACCCAATGGCCGCGAGCGACTTAAAATCCAGCCGCACATCCACCGTTGAAGCGGGCAAATATCCCGACGAGGGACCCGACGGCGCAAAGGCCTTCAGCTTCTTTCCGTCCACGATTCCGCCCGCCAGGTTGAAGATCACTTCCGACATCGGCAGGCCCATCGGGATCTCGAACACGCCGGGCCGCACCACGTCGCCGCTGATGCCCACAAACTTCAAACCGGCCGCCCCGCCCAGGCCCTGTGACTTATACCACTCCACGCCATTCACTAAAATCTGCGGCACGTTGGCGAACGTTTCCACATTGTTCAACGCGGTGGGTTTGTGAAAAACGCCCTGCACCACCGGAAACGGCGGCTTGTTGCGCGGCTCGGCGCGGTGGCCCTCGATGGCTTCAATCAGCGCGCTCTCTTCTCCGCAAATGTATCCGCCGGGGCTGATGAATAACTCCAGATCAAAGCCCAGGCCCGATCCCAGAATGTTTTCCCCCAGCAGGCCTTCTTTATAGCAGTGCTCGATCTCGTGATCGAGAATATGTTCCTGATGTCCGTACTCGTGTCGAAGGTACAGGATGCCCTTTTGCGCGCCGGTCACGATACCCGCGATGATCATGCCCTCGATCACCAGGTTCGGCAGATGCTGCATGATGAAGCGGTCTTTGATGGTGCCGGGCTCGCTCTCATCGGCGTTGCACACCACGTACTTGATAGGCTCGCGCTCCTTGCGCACAATCTCCCATTTCATGCCGGTGGGAATCCCGCGCCGCCCAGCCCTGCAGCCCGCTGGCTTTCAGTTTCGCGATCACGCCGTCCCGTTCGCGCGAAACCATCAATTTCCGCAGCGCTCCATAATGTTCGCCGTCCGGTAAGGATCGGATCCGAGGTCCGGTCTTTTCATCGACGGCGGCATCTCGGGAAGTTCGCTGCCGCCGAGCGCAGTGAACACCAACGCCTCAGCCTGCGCGGTGGTGACGCTGCGATAGATGTGATCGTTGATCGATATCGCCGGCGCGCCGTCGCATTGGCCCAGGCAGGAAACGTCGCCCACCAGGATATCCTTCTCGCTCATGCCGTGGAAACGCTGCTGCAAAGAGCCCTTCAGTCGTGCGCCCAGCAAATGGCAGGACATGTCCGCGCAGACGCTCATCGTGACTTTGGGCGGACGGCTGAGATGAAAATGTGGAAAAAAATCGGCGACGCCATGGATGCGATACAGCGGAGTCCCGGTGCGCTGGGAGAGCTCCTGCAATTGTTCGGGCGGGAAATAGCCGTACTGGGATTGGATCTCTCTGAGGTCGTCAAAGATCAACGTTCGACCCTCCCGATTGCGATCACGAGGTTACATTATAGCCGTAAAAACGGCCGCCGCATCTGGTAACCTAGACTGAAGCAAAAGAGGAACATGAAAAACTGTTTTGTAATGGTCGCTACCATCACGTGCGGTGCAATCATGTTGGGTGCGGCGGACAACGGGGCGCCCTCCAAATACAACGGACCCGGGTCGGTGCAGTTCGCCCAGCTGCCACGGCGGGGTGCAGGCGCGCGATCAGACCACGGTGCTGCAGAACGAATACAGCACCTGGGTGGTGCGCGACAAGCATGCCCACGCTTATGTGAACCTCACCAACCCGGTGGGAGTGCGCATTGCGAAAATCATGGGGCTGCCCAGCCCCGACACGGCGCCCAGGTGCCTGGCTTGCCATGCCTGGGACGTTCCGCCCGATGAGCGCGCCCGCACGTTTGACCTCACCGACGGGGTGGGCTGCGAGAACTGCCACGGCCCGGCGTCGGCGTGGCTGGGGCCGCACACCACG